>CAVRJA010000001.1:0-11344 GCA_963721405.1 uncultured Acidobacteriota bacterium
CATAAAAGCGGACGGTCTTTGGGCACGCACTCGTGTTCGGAATACCGCGATTCTCCCCAACACTGCAATGGCGCGTCTGGTGTTCTGACTTCGCACCTGTGTTCAACGATGGAGGATCGCCTTCCGTGGCGTCACCCGCGCGATGCGGTCCACGCCGCTGCACGCCAGCCAGAGCGTTCCGTCCGGAGTCGCGACCATGTGACGCACGATGCCGCCGCCGGAGGGGATGGGCCAGGTTTGGAATTTTCGAGTGTCCGGGTCGAACCTCACAATGGTATTGGGCTGGATCCCAGATTCGCTATACCAGATCCCGCCGTCCCGGGGAATCGCGATACCGTATGGCCTGGATTGGGCGCCGCCGGGCGAGGCGAACTCCTCGACCCTGCCGGTGGCCGGATCCAGGCGGCCCAGATATCCGCGGGCGTAGTCTGTGTACCAGATGATATCTCCACGATCCACCTCGATGCGCCGGGGGCGCGCTCCTTCCGGCAGCGGATACTCCCGGATCTCCATTGTCGAGGGATCGATGCTGCCGATCTTGTTGGTGCCGAAAAGATCGAAAAACGGAATCCCCTTCGAGTTTACGACGATGCCGTAAGGACGCGAGTCAGGAGTCGGCGCCGGCTTAAGATCAGTCCTCCCCTGGCTCGGATTCAGCCGGCCGACGAAGTTGCCCCCCTGAACGGTGAACCAAAGGGTGCCCCGCTGATCGAAGATGAGCGTGTGTGGATCGCGGGCCTTGGGATCCGGCATCCTGAACGCCTGCACGTCGCCGGTACTGGGATCCAGCCGGCCGATGTAGGCGGCCGTGTTGCCCGTGAACCAGATGAACCCGTCGTTAGCCGCCGTGATTCCATGAGGCCCGGAGTTGGGTATCGGCAAGGGATACTCCTTGAAGGACCCCGTCCTGGGATCGAGGCGGCCCAGGGTGTTGCTGCGCTGGCCCGTATACCATGCCGAGCCGTCGGGCGCGACGGCGGGATCGTGCGGATGGCTCTTCGGAGTGGGCACGGTCCATTCGTCGATCTTTACCTCGAGAGCCGCCGGCTCAGCACCTTGCCCGCCGGGAAAGATGCGTGGCTCCGGGAGGCCGGCGGCGATACTCGCGGTCGCTGCCATGCCGAGCAAAAGGCTGTAGCGTGTCATGTAACCCTCCGCTAAACTATGTTCATGTTTCTAGTCTTGTTCCTGACGGTGTTTCTCGCCGCCCCAGCATCGGCGGCCGCGTCCAAGGCCGGCGCAGAAGCCGGATACACCGGGGGATTTGGCGAGCCGGACTGCCGCGCCTGCCACTTTGATCGGGGCCTTAACGATCCGAAAGGATCCATGCGCCTCCTGGGCCTTCCTGAATCGTACACCCCGGGACGCGCCTATGCCATTTCCGTGCGTATCACACATCCTGAGCTCAAGCGCGGCGGCTTTCAGCTGGCCATACGCGTGGCAGCGGGACCGCGAGCCGGTTTGCCCGCAGGGACGATTCAGGCGGACGACCACCGCGTGCAGATCGTGCGTTCTTCCGATGGCCGGCGGGAGTACGCCGGGCAGACCGAGAAAGGCGGAATCCCTCAGAATCAAGGTTCGATTGCCTGGACCCTCAAGTGGACCGCGCCTGCCGAGCCGGGACTGGCGATCGTGTGTCACGCGGCGGGAAACGCCGCCAATGATGATGAATCTGCCCTCGGCGACGCAATCTATGCGACGAGTGCGGTTGTGCGCGGAGCTTCCGGATTGCCGCGCAGCCAGCCGCCTCAACTGATCACAACGCGGGAGCTAAAGGAACGCGACATGAACGTCAATCCCTATCTGAATTTCAACAGCCAATGCGGGGCGGCCATCAAGTTTTATGAGAAAGCGCTCGGCGCCAGGGTCCTCTTCAAAATGACCTGGGGTGAAGCGCCGATAGCGAAGGATTTGCCCGCGGAGGCACATGACTTGATCATGCACTCGACGCTGGCGATCGGTGACGGACAAATAATGTGCGCCGACTCGCCTCCGGGTCGTTACCAAAAACCGACGGGAATGAACGTCATATTGCGCGTCAAAGACGCCTCGGAAGGCGAGCGCGTTTTCAAGGCGCTGTCGGAGAACGGCACCGTAACCATGCCGTACGAGCAAACATTCTGGTCCCGCGGCTTCGGCATGTGCGTGGATCAGTTCGGCATTCCCTGGATGGTTAATTGCGAGCAGCAACCGCAGTGAGCTGAATCGCAGGCTGCTCGTAAAGACTGTGGAGGGAGTCAGACGAGAATTCGGGAGTTGCGTAGCCTGTCCCCACAATTATTGATCATCTTCCGGCTCTTGATTTGGGGCGCGATGACGGGACCGACTGGCGCCGCCGCCAGGAGGTTGTGGGGTAGGGCGGGGCGGTACACCGACGGGCCTGGCTTCGGCAGACTTCGTCGTCCTGTTCCGCCGAAACCTGCTCGCATTGCCCCACTCACATGTCCAGCCGTTCCCTCCTGCATCCGTGCGATCCCTCTGATACAATTTAGTAAGGCGTATCTGTGGGGGAGCAGAACGGTGGGATTACGGGCAGTTCGCAAGCAGCGTCGACTTGGAGTCGTCGTTTTCTGCTTAGCGATGTCTGCCGTTTTCCCGTTGCGCGTCCTGGCGGAGCGCCTGGCAGTGAAGACCTACACCATGGCTGACGGGCTGCCTCGCAACTTCGTCAACTGCATCACGAGGGACTCCCACGGCTTTCTTTGGTTCTGCACCGACGACGGGCTCTCCCGATTTGATGGTTACACCTTCACCAACTATGGGACCGAGCAGGGCCTGCCGGAGGCACGTGTGAGCGAATTCCTGGAGTCGCGCAGCGGCGAGTATTGGGTGGCCACGGCCGATGGCCTGTGCCGGTTCAATCCACAGTCCTCTCCGGGCTCGGGCCGGGCGCCCGTTCCGGGAAGCGAACCCTCCCGAAGACCGATGTTTGAGGTCTTTCGCCCTGGCCCAGGAGATATGGAGCGGAGGATCAGCGCAATTGCGGAGGCCCGTGACGGGTCCATTTGGTGCGGCACGTTGGGTGGCCTTCACCGGTTCACTCCCGGCGTCGCCGGCCACTTTGAGTACACCGAGGTCGTTCCCGGCCGTCCGCCAGTGGAAGCGTTGCGCGTAGACCATGAAGATGCGCTGTGGGTCGTTTTGGACGGGGCGGTCCTGCGTCGCTGGCCTGACGGCCGCATCGAGCGGTATACCGAGCGCGAGGGCCTGCCCGGAGGGGAAACACATCACCTTCGCGTCAGCGACCTGCTGGAAGACGCAAGCGGGCGCCTGTGGATGGCGACCTGGTCGGGCCTCTGCCGGCTGGTCGCCGACCCAATGCCGGGGCGGCCCGTGGTCGAGCGTGTCTACACCACGCGTGACGGATTGCCTGACGATCACATCGAGTCGCTGTTCCAGTCCGCCGATGGAGTCTTGTGGGTCACTGCGCGGGGCCGCCTGGCTGAATTCGTTCCTGGAGGCGAGGAGTCGCCTCGACCGTTTCAGAGTCATTTTAACGCCGGGGGGGCGGTGGGCGAGGATGCCACCGGCAATCTTTGGATCAACACGTCGAGGTGGGCGAGAAACGGCTTTGCCAACTATACGGTGGAAGACGGCCTTGCAGGCGCTTCAATATTCTCGATTTTCGAGGACCGTCTGGGGCGCCTAGGCGTAGTCACAGGAGATAAGTGGGATAGGGGAGGCGTCATCAACCGGCTCGAGGGGCAACGCTTCGTATCCATGAAGCCCAAGGTGCCCGAGGGCATCCTTCGTTACACCTGGGGCCTGGGCCGGATCCACTTTCAGGACCATACCGGGGCCTGGTGGATTGCCACCGATCAGGGTCTCTGCCGGTATCCGATGCTACGGCGAATGGAAGACCTCGCGCGCACGCTTCCTGAACCCATCTATACAAAACGCGACGGCCTGCCGGGGGATGGCATCTACCAACTTTACGAAGACTCGCGGGGCGACGTTTGGATATCAGTGGTGGGCCCGAATGTGGTCACGCGCTGGTCCCGCGCGGATGGGACTTTTCACAACTATGCCAAGACCTCGGAAGGGAAAGAACTCGGTACTCCGTATTCCTTCGGCGAGGACCGCGCAGGGAACCTCTGGATGGGCTTCTTCTGGCACAACCTCGCCCGCTACCGAAACGGCCGTTTCCAGGTGTTCACCTCCGCAGACGGGTTGCCGCCCGGAGTCGTGCGGTCCATCTATTCGGACCGCGCCGGGAGGTTGTGGCTCGCCTCCAGCCGCGGAGGCCTGCTGCGCGTGGACGATCCCGCCGCCGACCGGATTCGGTTTGCAGCCTATACGACCACTCAAGGCCTTTCCAGCAACGAGACCTGGTGCATCACAGAGGACGCCTGGGGACGAATCTACGTCGGTACCGGCCGCGGGGTGGACAGGCTTGATCCACAGACCGGCCACATCCAACATTACAGCGCGGCGGCCGGCCTGGGCTTTCAGGACCCTCCCCGCGTCGCTTTCCGGGATCGCCGGGGTGTGCTTTGGTTTGGGGGGAACGGATTGGCGCGACTCGCCCCAGGGCCTGGTCAGCCTCAACCACCGCCTCCGATACGGATCACCTTTATTCGACTGAGAGGGAATCCATATTCGCTCTCCGAGCTGGGTGAGACTGCGCTCCGTGGACCGACTCTCAAGCCCGACCAGAATCAGGTCGAGTTCGGCTATTCCAGCCTCAATTTCGCTGCGGGTGAGGTGATCCGCTATCAATACAAGCTGGAACGCTCGGACCGCGACTGGAGCCCGCTTACCGATTTGCGGACGGTCAACTACAACAGCCTCTCCCCGGGCTCGTATCGCTTTCTGGTGCGCGCCGTGAACTCGGAAGGCGCGCCCAGCCGGGACCCGGCCTGGGTCACGTTCGTGATTCTGCGGCCGATCTGGCAGCGCTGGTGGGTGCTGACCCTGACGGTGCTTGCTGGCGGAGCCTTGGTCTACGCGATGTTCCGCTACCGGCTGAACCAGCTGCTCGAGCTCGAGCGCGTGCGAACGCGCATCGCCGCCGACCTGCACGACGATATCGGCTCCAGTTTGACGCAAATTTCCATCATGAGCGAAGTCGCCCGGCAGCAGGCTGCCGCTGCATGCGAAAGCCCCTCCTGCCCCATCCACCCGAGCCTGCGCGTGAGCGAACCTCTGGCCAAAGTCGCCGAACTCTCGCGAGGGCTCGTGGACTCGATGAGCGATGTGGTGTGGGCCGTCAACCCCCGGCGCGACCACCTGAGCGACCTCTCTCACCGCATGCGTCGCTTCGCGAGTGACGTTTTATCGGCGCGCAGTATCGAATTCGGTTTCAGTGCGCCGGGCCGGCTCGGAGACGCGCCGCTTGGCGCTGACGTCCGGCGCGAGGTTTTCCTGGTCTTCAAAGAGAGCGTCAATAACATCGCCCGGCACTCCAAATGTCAGCGGGTCGAGATCACCTTGGAGATTGAGGGGTCCCGGCTGCTGATGACGGTGAGCGATGACGGAAGAGGATTCGAGCTGACCAGGGCCGACAACAGCGGCCAAGCCGGCGGTCATGGCCTCAACAGCATGGGGCGCCGCGCTCATAACGTTGGAGGGAACCTGCGGGTGACTTCCAAGCCGGGCGGCGGCACTTGCATCCTCATGGAGGTTCCGCTGGACCGTAATCCCCTCCTGGGCCGCAGGAAATCCCTACCTGAATAGGTGGTGTGCACCGGTGCGCGAGATGGCATGATAAGCCGGCAATTGAAAGTGGCGAGGCTCGTCGATGGAAGGGGGCTCCCGTGCAGGGTGAGGGGCCGGTTAAGGCGGCAGTGATCGAGGATCAGAAAGAAACCCGCGAGGGCTTACAGGCGCTTATCAACGGCACGCCTGGCTACCGTTGCACGGGCGCTTTCCGCACCATGGAGGAAGCCCTCGGCAAGTTCACCCACGAGATACCGCAAGTGATCCTGGTGGACATCGGCCTGCCCTGGATGTCGGGGATTGAAGGCATCCCATTGTTGAAGGAGCGTTACCAGGACGCCGTAGTGCTGGTCCTGACGGTCTACGACGACGATGAGCGCGTCTTTTCGGCGCTCTGTGCCGGCGCTTCCGGCTACCTGCTCAAGAAGACTCCTCCCGCAAAGCTCCTGGAGAGCCTGAACGAAGCCCTCGCCGGCGGGTCTCCCATGTCGCCCGAGGTGGCCAGCCGCGTGATTCGCCTGTTTCGGAACCTGCGCCTTCCCGAGCGCTCCGATTACGACCTTACCCCTCATGAGGTCAGGCTCCTGAAGCTCCTTGCCGAAGGCCATAATTACAAAACGGCCGCCGCGACGCTCAACGTCAGCGTCAACACCATTTCCTTCCACATGAAGCACATCTACGCGAAGCTGCACGTGCATTCCAAGTCCGAAGCGGTGGCCAAAGCCCTGCGCAACCAGCTTGTGCGCTGAAGCGACGGCCGGCGGCCCCTTCCCGCTCGTTTCTGAATCCCGCTCGAAAGCCCGCATAAGACTACCTGTACAGGTGGTGACAACGTATCGAGCTGTCGGTAATTCTGTCTTGGTACGCGGGAAAATCCGCGGGCCGGGATGAAAGGCGCTGGAAAAGTCGGTGGGACGCAAGTGACTGTCCCTCCTACTCATTGAAGGGAAAACACATTTATGCCCGTCTATCATGAGGTTCAGCAGGGCGAATGCCTGGTAAGCATCGCGAAGCGGTACGGCTTTGCGCGGTACGAGACCATTTACGAACATCCGGAGAATGCGGAACTCAAGAAGAAGCGTCCGAATCCCAACATCATCTATCCGGGTGATCAAATTTACATACCCGACGTTGTGCTCAAAGAGGTCACGCTACCGACCGGACAAAGGCACCAGTTTCAGCGGAAGCGGCTCACAAGGACTCTCCGGATTGCCTTGGAGGACCAGAATGGCAAGTGCCTGGCCGGCGCAAAGTACGAACTGACCTTTGGCACGCGCGTTGTGAAGGGAGCAACCGACGCAGACGGTATGCTGGAACAGGAAGTGTTCGTTGGGGAAGAAAGAGGAAAGCTCAGCGTAAACGGGTACTCCTGGAATCTGCTCGTCGCTCACCTCAATCCGCTGGATGCCAACACGGAAGACGGCGGGATTACCGGCACTCAGGGTCGACTATTGAACCTGGGGTACTATGTGGGCCCCATCGATGGGGAATTGAGTCCAACAACCAAGGCGGCTCTCAGGCAGTTCCAGTCTGAAGCAGGACTGAGAGTTACCGGCGACCTGGATGGACCGACTCGCGCAAAACTGAGGGATAAGCATGGCTGCTAAGCAGCACAGTCGCGTGGAGTATCCCGTTGCTCCCGGGAAAAGGCACTACAACTTACTGAGCAGAGGGAATGTTTACCGAGTTGTATTTCTTTGCGCCCTGATGGGCGGCGAAGATCCGGATGTCACACTGGCCCTTGAGGCGGAGGATGGCTCCTACAAGGCGGAGCAACACTCCTCGGATGCCATTGTCGAAGACGGCCACTTGGTTTTCGAGTTTCTGGTCCAAGACAGAATCAAAGTTTACAAGTGCTATTTCAAAGGCGACGACGGTCATTTGAAGTTCGACGCCCTCGCTGCACATATGACGGACTTGGACCCCCAACCGGACCTCGAGGAAAAGCCCGAAAGCGACGTGGACGTAGGGGCGGAAGAGGCGGAAGAGGTAGAGCAAGAGGCATAAGGGTATGATCCGAACCAGGCGACCCCTGAACAAGAAGGCAACCAGGCTGGCCGACGACGACTTCTACAACAATAATCCGGAGATGATCGAGGACGGAAATCGTATTCCAATCTCCACGGACGAGGACCAGATTCGGGAATGGACCTCTTATTACGTTCATCACGGCGGGGAGATCGAGATCTGCGGCGCCGGCGGCAGCAATTGCTGGCTTCCCACACAGCCGCAGAACATCTATCAGAGGCTGCTGAAAGGCGAAAAAATCGACTCTCCTAAAGGGCACGTTTTCTATACGACCACCACGGCCCTGCTGGTAAAGCCGAATTGGCCGTTGCGTGGCTACTACGTTTACATGGATATGGACCCGACCGACAAGGTGGATTTTGGAAAAAAGGGGCCGTGGTGGACGGACGAGAACGGCATTCCGCATGCTACTAATGATGCGGGGGAACCAGTAGGCCGGATCGATCAATTCGCCTTAGCCTGGAGCGACGATTCCGAGGGCAAACTCGAAGGAACACCTCAGTCCTTCGTGATGATTTATGACCGGGACAAAACCCGCCTCGAGCAACGCCGCAAGAATGTCGAGCAGATGTCCAAGAGGGGAGGGAATCTGAAAGAGTACCGGGTCATGCTGAAGATCTGGAAAACGGCGGTCAATGGGCACGGATTCACCCTCCAGCTGTTCGTGCCTCAGGACAAGTATGTGATCGACATCGACGCATGCGAAAAGCTGATTGCGGAATGCAATCAGGCTCGGGAGGAGGCCAAGCATGCCAAGCAGTCGATCTATGATTTCATCATGAGGAGCCCGCAGAATCAAGCCTTCTATTTTCACCGAAAACAGATCGATGCCTATCTCGAGGCGCGCCCGCGGATCCGGGCGCGCCTCAGTCGCCTGCAGGGAAATATCTCACAAAAAACTCTCTGGCAAGCCGACTGCGACAGTTTCGATAAGGACCTGAATCGATACATCTCAAAATACCTCGAAACGTTGAAGGAGATCTTCAGGATTCTGTCCGATGCCAAAAAGATCGATCTGCTGGGTCAGATCGACCTTGTCGACAGCCTGGCAGACCCAAACGGCGATCACGAGTTGTGGCGGCACGAGTTTCTGGTTGACGCATATGGATTCTTCAGCGGTACACCCTACGCAGATCAGATCTTCAACAACTATATCAAGAAGCTGCTCGAGGGGCTCTCGACCACTTGGGACAGGTTCCGGATCAACTGCAAGTGTTCCACTTGCCAGGCGATGACCATCGACACTACCGTCGACGAGGCGCCCAAGGCCGAACGTCTAGATGAACTCGGCTGGAAAGCCAAGGACTTGAAGGTGGGGACCCGGACGGTGGGGCGGCTGATCGATCTGATGACAAAGTTCAAAGACAACATTGGCAAAGCCATCGCCGGCAGCGCTAATAGCGCTGGCGAGCTTCAATGGTACGCTTTCCTATTTATGCTCCGCAGCGGCTCATTCAGCAGCGAGAGGGCGCTTAATAAGATCTGCGACAAGTGGATTGATTTCTGGGGCAAGTATTACGACGCGGCCAAGAAAGGCGGAGGGACGCTGGAGGAGTGGAGCAAGCGACTCGAGGCCGAATATGCGAGGCTGGGGCTCAAAAGTAAGAACAGTGCGGATTGGTTCAAGGGCGTATCCAGCGCTTTTCAGATGATCGGTGCAGCCGTGAGCTTCTACGATATTTTCTCGAACAGAGCCCTGAAGTGGGACACCAAGACTCTCGCAAACTTGACGAATGCTAGCACCGATATGGCCAGAGGTATCATGGGTGCGCTTGAAGCCTCGCAGAAAGGGGGACTCAAGACTTTCTTCATGGCGAAAGGATACACGGAGGAGATTGCTGTTCAGCAGGCAGCCCGCATCAGCCGGTGGACCAGGATTACCGGAACTGTGGGCGGTGCAGCACAGGTGGTAGGCTCATATATGACGCTCAGCGAAGCCGCAGACAAAGCAGATGCCCGGGAGTTCGCCTGGGCTGCGGTTCAATACGCCGGGGCCGACGTCGCCTTCGCCGGCCTTCTGATTGATTCGACTGCGGCCGGATCCCCCGCGGGAATCGTTCTCAACGTTGTGGGCGGAATCGTCTACCTCTTCGGCTCTGCAGGAGAGTGGATCACGCGGCCCGACGATGTGGCAAGGTTTCTGCAATATAACTACTACCTAAGCGACAAGGAATACTGGGCACCGGGTGAAAAAGAAGCCCTCGAACGAAATGAACAAAAAGAGCTGGACGAAATCCGGCACGCACGGGCTCAAAGAAATTGGGATCGCCGCTAGAGGTTTATTTTCGAGTCGGCGTTGACATAATGCGCCCGATGCGAGGCGCTGCGCAGGAGGCAACCATGTTTAACCGGTATCGCGGAATCGCAATAGAGTTTGCTGCCGTCAGCACCACCATCATCGGCGTCTTCCTGTCCATGGCCGGCGCGTCAACCGCCGAGGCCTTTCACAGCGAGATCGTCACGCTTTTGGCTACAAACGCCCGAATCGTTGAGCCGCCACGGCGCCATACTGTCGGCCCGTTTCCGGTCACTGCGGTGAACCAAATGGCTGGGGGAGCAATCCCAATCCGGGTCGCCATTTACACGGCGCCGTGGAGCGATTACGGCCAGTACGTCGCACTAGGCGGCGCACGCGTGGCGGCTGAGCCCCAAGGTCTCCCGACCCTCACCATTGATCCGCCGGAGGACTTTTACCGTAGTGCCGGTTCGGACGCCAACGTGCAGTGGTACGACTCGACAATAGTCAACGCAACGCTCCGGATTTATTCATTCCGCCTATTCACGGGCGACGCGTCGAGGGTGTTCCACGAAACGCTGTTCGGCGACTGGACAAATCTTGACCCTGTGACCAACCTCGCGGGGCCTCCGGTGTTCAGCCGTGGATCAATGGCCGGTGCGGATGCGGTATTCGCAGCTCGCTTTCTTGACATCAACGGCCGCAGCCACATGCGGCTCGCCATCGTCGCGAACGGGGGACGGGCCGTCGCGATCGTCCACTTGCGGGCTGAGACGCCGTCGGGAATCGAGCGGGTATTGCCATCGACGATCAAGGTGCTGAGCTCGATGCGCGTCACCACCGGGCCACCGCGCCTGTCCGGCGGTCCCGCCGGTGTAGACACCCGAGCGGTTGCCGGTCTCTATGTGACGCCGAGGTTGAAAATGTTGTCAGCCACAGGATCCGTTGCCTCGACGTACTACTATCTGTTCTCTCCAGATGGTCGAGTCTATCGTGGGTACGGGCTGCCAAAGGCAGCCGGGGGAGACATCCATCGATTCGATTATGCGGCGGCGGCGCGGGAAGACCCGGAAAATGCAGGTACCTTCGAGGTGCGCGGAGACCAGCTTGTGATCAGGATGGGTTGGCAGCATCCATACTTGATCTCCACAAAGATTCCCGACAGCGAAGGAAAGGTGACAATCGAAAACTCGACGTTTTCGCTGCAGCTTCGATGATTCGTTGACAAAGCTCAGCTATCGGGGCGCCAATCTCCAGAACGCCGGGGAAGTCGATGTGATTTATGGGACAGCAACATCGAATCCGTGCACAGCAGCCCTTCCGGAAGTCGGGCGGATCCGCGTGGTCAGGATTTTGAGAATGGTCGTCTTGCCAGCTCCATTCGGGCCGAGTAACCCGAAAATCTGCCCGGCAGATCTTGGA
>CAVRJA010000002.1:0-514698 GCA_963721405.1 uncultured Acidobacteriota bacterium
GGAAGCCTCGCCCCCCAGGCCTTCCCGCTGACGGCGGGTGCCTACGCCATGCTGGCCGTCTGGGCGGTCGGTGCTTTCGCCGTCACCTGGCGGATCCTGGCCCGCCGGGGCTAAGGGACCGGAGAGGCGAGCGTCCCGGCCCAGGTCCCGGCTCCGGCCGGCGGCGCGGCAGGCGAGGCGAGTCATCTACCCGACCACGGACCGTCTGCGTGGCGACGCAGGGCCCGACTCGTGGGGAGGCGGCCCGGCGGCCCGCCGGCGAAGATCAGTCCCGGCCCGGGAGCTCGATGAGCCCGCGCTCGAGGGCCGACGTCACGGCCGAGGTTCGGTCGGCGACGCCGAGCTTCGCGAAGATCTTGAGGAGGTGCGTCTTTACGGTCGCCTCGGAGATCCGCAGGTCGCGCGCGACCTCGCGGTTCGACGCCCCGCGGGCCACCAGCCGGACGACTTCCAGCTCACGCACTGTCAGGGTCTCGCCGCCGCCCGACCCGCCCGGACCGAGCCGCCCGAGGAGCCTGGCGGCGACCGTCGGCGCCAGGGGCGAGCCGCCCGCGGCGACGCTGCGGACGGCAGCGAAGAGCGTCTCGCGGGGCGCGTCCTTGAGCAGGTAGCCGGCGGCCCCGGCCTCGATCGCGCGGAGGATCTGGACGTCGGAATCGTAGGTCGTGAGGACCAGGACCGGCGGTGGGCCGGCCAGCGCCCGGATTCGCCGGATCGCCTCCACGCCGTCGACGACCGGCATCTGGAGGTCCATCAGGACCACGTCCGGGCGCAGGTCGGCGACGCACTCGACGGCTTCGGCACCGTCCGCGGCCTCGCCGACGACGGCAAAGCCCGGGTCGCTCTCGAACATCCCTCGCAGCCCGGTGCGCACGACCGGGTGGTCGTCCACCAGCACGAGGCGGAGCTGTGTCACGCCGGCGCCCCGGGCAGCGCGATTGCCGGGAGGGCCAGCGCCAGGCTGGTCCCCTCCCCGGGCGCGCTCTCGATCTCCAGCCGGCCGCCCAGCCGCTCCGCGCGCTCGCGCATGCCGGCGAGCCCGTGGCCCCCCGAGATGCCCGGCGCAGCCACCAGGCCCGGATCGAAGCCACGCCCGTCGTCGACCACGTCGAGGGCGACCTCGTCGTCGAAGTAGGTCAGCGTGAGGCTGACCCGCGAGCCGCCGGCGTGGCGGCGTGCGTTGGCCAGGCCCTCCTGGGCCGCGCGCAGGACCGTGACCTCCACGTCGGGATGGAGCGGCCGGGCCTCGCCGGTGACCGTCACGTCGACCGCAGGACCCGCGCCGGTCGCCGCCGCGGAGGCGGCCCGCTCCACCGCCGCGGGCAGCCCACCGTCGACCAGCGTCGTTGGGCGCAGGGCCCACACGAGGCCGCGCGCCTCCTCGAGGCTGTCGCGCGCCACCGCCTGGGCCGCGTGCAGATGGTCGCGGGCCCGTGTCGGATCGGCGTCGAGCACCGCGTCGGCCGCCTCGAGGTGGGTCACCACGCTGGCGAACCCCTGGGCCAGCGTGTCGTGGATCTCGCGCGACAGGCGCGCCCGCTCCTCCAGGGTGCCGGCCTCTCGTTCGGCCGAGGCGAGCTCCGCCCGCGTGGCCGCCAGCTGCTCAAGCAGCGCCTGGCGCTCGGCGCTCTGCTCGATGATCGCCCCGATCCAGGCCGAGAGCATCGTGAAGGCCGCGGCCGAGGCGATCTCGAGCACCATCTCGGGGAGGGCATCCTGGAGGTCGCCGCCGCGGTCCAGGAGCGTGTCGAGGGCCAGGATCGGGCCGATCGAGAGGCTGGCGACGATGGCCCATCGCGGCGGCAGGCTGAAGAAGAGCTGGCCGTAGAGCGAGAACTGCAGGAAGACGAACGGGGTCGAGAGGCGGAGCAGGACCGCGAAGCCCGCGAGGAGGAGGGTGGCGTAGGCGAACCGGACCCACGGGGCCTGGTCCCAGATCGAACGCCTGACCCAGGCGGCCCAGTAGGCGATGGCGAGGCCGGCGACGATGGCCACGACCGCGACGAGCTCGGCTCCCCTGAGCTCTCCCTCCGCCAGGGCGGTCGCCGTGCAGACGAAGAGGACCGTGTAGTTGAAGACGTGCCAGAAGGGCAGCCAGCGCTCCCAGACGTCGATCCCGCCGGGACGCGCCGCGGCCGATCCCGGCTGAGCGGTACCGGCCGCGGTCGAGGAGGCCCGATGATCGGTCATCGCCGTCATCGTAGACCGATGCTCAGGCGAACTGGCGGGCGACCATGCGCCGGTAGCTCAGGGCGACCAGGCCGAAGCCCGCCAGGGACCACGCCGCGATCACCGCGACGTGCTGCCAGGCGTCGCCGGCCGCCGGCAGCCCGCTCGCGTCGAAGCCGGCCGCCAGCCTGGCCAGCTCGGCCAGGTGGTACGTGGGCGTCACCGTCGACACGTCGCGGACGATGCCGGGCAGCTGGTCGACAGGCATGAAGACGCCCGACGCCAGCGACAGCGGGAAGAGGATCAGGAGCGCGATGGCGCTCGCGCCGTGCGGGCGGGCCAGGAAGCCGACGAGGAAGCCGAGTGGGGCGATGGCCAGCCCACCGAGCACCAGGGCGGCGGTCACCGCCAGCCAGCGCTCGACGGGGACGCCGACGCCCGTCAGCGTCCCGGCGACGCCGATCAGGAGGACGACGGCCAGCGACAGGACCGTCGCGAGGGCGAGCTTTCCGGCCAGGTAGGCCCAGGCGGGAAGTGGTGTTGTGCGGATCAACCGGAGGTACCCACGGCCGCGCTCGTCGGCGATCGACTCGCCGATGGCGAAGAGGACGACGTTGAGGACGCCGTAGATCGAGAAGCCGACCATCGTGAACATGCCGACCGTGCCGGCCGGCATCGGCTCGGTCGCGCGGGGCGCACCGAAGATGAAGTAGAGCAGGATCGGGAGGGCCAGCACCGGGACGACGAACTCGGGCGCCCGGACGTTGAGCCGCAACTCGGCGCGGAGCTGCCGGCCGAGGATCCCGAGGCCCCGCGGGCCGAACCGGCGGACGGGCAGGGCGAGGCTGATGGCGGTCATCTCAGGACTCCTGGTTGGTGAGGTCGAGGAAGGCGGTCTCGAGGGCGTGCTCCTCGATGCTGAGCTCCTCGACGCGGACGCCGTCGGCGAAGAGGCGGCGGAGGATCTCCTGGGGCTCGCGGGCGACGATCTCGAGGCGGGCGCCGGAGCGCCCGACGCGGAGGACTCCCGGCCAGGCGGCGACCTGGTCGGGCGCAACGTCCGCGCGAAGGCGGATCGTCGCGCCGCCCGCCCGGGCCTTGATCTCGGCCGGCGTCCCGTCACGGACGATGCGGCCATGATCGACGACCACGATGCGGGTCGCCAGCGCGTCGGCCTCCTCGAGAAGGTGCGTCGCGAAGAGCACGGTCGTGCCACCTGCCGCCAGCGCGCCGATGACGTCCCAGAAGCGACGCCGGCTCTCGACGTCCATGCCGGTGGTCGGCTCGTCGAGGAAGACGATCTCCGGGTCTCCGGCCAGGGCCAGGGCGACGTAGAGGCGCTGGGTCTGGCCGCCCGACAGCGAGCGGACCCGGCGATCGGCGAATTCCTCGAGGCCGGCCGCGGCGAGCAGGCCGGCGCGCGGGCGCGGCGCGGGATAGTAGCCGCGGAAGAGGTCCACGAGCTCGGCCACCGTGAGCATCCCGGGCACGCCCGACTCCTGCAGCATCGCCCCGACGCGGTCGCGGACCGCCGGGTCGTCGGGCGAGCTGCCCAGCACGGCCACCGTGCCGCTGGTCGGCTCGCGCAGGCCCAGCAGGATCGAGATCGCGGTCGTCTTTCCCGCGCCGTTCGGGCCGAGGATCGCGACCACCTCGCCCCGCCGGACCGCCAGGTCGACGCCGCACAGGGCCTCCACCGCGCCGTAGCGCTTCGTCACGCCGCGCAGCTCCAGGACCGGCGGCGCGGCCTGGGTCCGGGGCGGCGAGGCCTGGGTGCGAGGCGCCGCGGCGGGCATCCGGGGCGGCGGCGCGGCCGCCGGTAGATCGAGCGGGGTGGTCATCGGGCTGGTCTCCATCGCTTCCGCGAGCCCCGTCGCGGCACGGGACCAGCATCGGGCGCGGCGACGCCCGTTCCCAGCGGGCGGTCGGCAGGCGCCGGGGAGGGTCCTTGGTGGAGCCCCATCCACCGATCGGTGGAGTGCAGCGGCCACGGCGGGACGCCGCACCGGGAGCGAGGCGCCGGAACCAGGCGCGGCGTGGCGCCGGGCGGCGGAACACACATGCGATGGGCAAGGAGATGACTCACGGGGGGGAACGCCGGCGTCCAGCGGAGTCCGCCGTGGCCGGCGGCCCCGCCGATCGCCGACCGCCGCCTTCAAACCTCCCCGAGGCCGTACGGGTCGCGGCGGCGGCGCTCGGCTTCGGCCTCGGCGGAGGCGCGCTCTTGCTCGTTCGTCGCGAGCACGTCGAGAACCGGGCCCGCCAGCACCGCCACGACCTCGTCCTCGACGAGATCCTCGCCGGCCGTGCGCACCCCTACCCGGCCGGCGCCACCCAGCGCGGCAGCTCCCGGGCCAGCGTCGCCAGGGGCAGCGATCCGTGGCCCAGCAGCGCGTCGTGGAAGGCGCGCAGGTCGAAAGCCGCCCCGTCGCGCTCGGCCAGCTCGGCCCGCAGGCGCTCGATCTGGCGCTGGCCGATCTTGTAGGTCAGCGCCTGGCCCCGCCAACGATGTACCGGTCCGTCTCGATGCCGGCGTCGGTCGCCGACAGGCCGGCGCCCTCCTGCAGGCTGGCGACCGCCCAGGCGCGGTCCTTGCGGAGAGCGTGGATCCCGGTGTCGACGATGGGGCGGACCGCGCGCCACGCCTGCGCCTCGAGCATCCCGAACCGCTCTGCGGGGCTCCGGTAGAGACCCATCTCGTCGGCGAGCCGCTCCGCGTACAGGCCCCGCCCCTCGGCGTACGCCGACCCCAGCAGCCGGCTCCCCAGGCGCCGGAACGCCGGGAGGGACGGGTGCTCCATCTCGATGGCGATCTGGAAGTGGTGGCCGGGCACTGCCTCGTGGTAGGTGGTCCCCGCCAGCTTGGAGAGGAGGCGGGTCGGCAGGTCGTGGGTGTTCACGAAGTAGACCCCGGGCCGGGCTGCCGTCGGTGGTCGGCGGGTAGGTAGTAGGGCCGGCGGGGCGTCGCCGCTCCATGAACCGCTCGACCGGACGGACGTCGCAGGTCGCGACGGGCAGGCGCCCGAACCAGCGCGGCGCGAGGGCCATCGCGCGGGCGATGTCCTCGTGGGCCCTAGCAACGAGATCCTGCTCCGTGGCGGCGCGGTTCGCCGGGTCGGCGGCAAGGTGGGAGCGGTACGCGGCGATCGTCGAGAAGCCGGCGCTCCGGGCGATCGAGAGCCGGTCGCACATCCGGCCTGCAGCTCGGCCAGGCCGATCTCGTGGACCTCGACGGGGTCGAGGTCGAGACTGGTCCACGTCCGGACGCACATCCGGTAGCGTGCCTCGCCGTCGGGCGCCGACCAGAGGCCCGGCTCCGCGCGGGTCGCAGCCAGGTACGGGTCGCGCAGGGCGTCCAGGTAGCGGGCCAGGGCCGGGTCGACGACGTCGCGGACGACCTCGGCGACGCGCCGGCGGCCCTCGGCGTCGTCCGGCGCCAGCCGTGCCCCGGTCACGATCGGCGACGCGTCGAGCGGGATCGCCAGCCACCCGCTCCAGCTGTGCGATCGTCCGCTCCGCCACGATCCGCGGCGCCGTCATCCCCGTCGCCCGGGCCTCTTCGAGAAGCTCGAGATGGGCGTCGACGAAGGTCCCGAAGGCCAGCAGCCGGTCGAGGAGCGCGGCCAGGCGCGCCGGCGTGTCGGCCGGCTGGAACTGGATGCCCTGGGCCAGGATCGCCTGCGGCCCGTCGATCTGGTCGACCAGTCCGACGAGGTCCATGCGCAGGTCGTCCCCCTCGTTCCCCAGCTCGCAGACCACCCGCAGCATGTCGTGGGTGATCCGTTCCTCGACCGGCAGCCCGTCGACAGGGATCGCGACGAGGTCGTCGAGGGTCCGATCCCGGAGGGCGCGGGCGGCGGCGCGCCCGGCCGCGGACGGGTCGTCGAAGCGGTCGTTCCAGCGCTCGTCCCCGTAGACGGTGGCGAGGAGCGGGTGCTGCTCGAGGTACGCCTCCCAGAAGCGGTCGGCAAGCTTGTCGACGGCTTCGGGGTATGGCGGGGTGGCCACGGGGAGCGAGGTGATCGGTTCCTCCAGGAGGCGGGTGACTGCGCGGCTGGACACGGCGGGGAGCCTGTCGCGGCGGCGCGCCGTGCGGCTGGACACGGCGTTGGGCGGGCGGCGGCGCGCGGCGCGGCTCAGGCGAGGACCGCGTCGCGGAGGATGCGGAGCGGGAGCTTCCCGTGGCGCAGGACGTCGTCGTGGAAGCGCCGGATGTCGAAGGCGTCGCCCTCGCGGGCGGCACGCTCGGTGCGGAGCCGCTGGATCTCCCGCCGCCCGGTCATGTAGGCGAGCGCCTGGCCAGGCCAGGCCACGTACGGTCGGTCTCGATTCCGGCGTCGGAGTCGGGTCGATTCCGGCCTCGACCATCGTCTCGAACGCCTTCTGGCGGCTCCAGCCGAAGGCGTGCAGCCCGGTGTCGACCACGAGGCGAACGGCGCGGAGGGCCTGGCCGTCGAGCATCCCGAAGCGCTCGGCCTCGCTCCGGTAGAGGCCCGCCTCGTCGGCGACGCGCTTGGTAGAGCGCCCAGCCCTCCACGTAGGCGGTCCCCTGGGGCCAGATACCCAGCGTCCGGAAGGCCGGGAGGCCCTGGAGCCCATCTCCAGGGCCAGCTGGAAGTGGTGGCCGGGGACGGCTTCGTGGTAGGTCGTCGAGGCCGCCGACCAGTACGTGCGGCTGGGCAGGTCGTAGGCGTTCACGAAGTAGATGCCCGGCCGCGCGAGCCATCGATCGTCGGCGGGTAGTAGTACGCCCCGGGGGCGTCCTTCTCCAGGAGCTCCTCGACTCGACGGACCTCGCAGCCGGCCTGCGGGATGCGCGAGAAGAGCCGCGGGGCGGCGGCGAAGGCGCGGTCCACGTCCTCCTGGCAGCGGGCCACGAGCGCCTCCGGCGTCGGAGGTATCTGCGCCGGGTCGGCGTTGAGGGCGGCTCGATAGGCCGCGGTGTCGTCGCCGAAGCCTGCCGCACCGGCGATCTCGCGCCGCTCCGCCTCGATCTCCTGGAGCTCGCCCAGGCCCACCTCGTGCAGCTCGTCGGGCGTGACGTCCAGGCTGGTGTAGGCGCGGACCTTGGCCGCGTAGCGGGCCTCGCCGTCGGGGACGGCGCAGAGCCCCGGGCTCGTCGCGCGTGGCCGGCAGGTAGCCCCCCCGGAGCGCCTCCACGTAGCGCGCGTCGGCAGGCCGCACGTGGCGTTCCACGGCCTCGAGCAGGCGGGCCCGGTCGGCTTCCCGGGCGAGGGCCGGGTACGTGACGATCGGCGACGTCGCGGCCGGCGCCGCGAGCAGCCGGCCTCGAGCTGGTCGACGACGCGATCCGCCACCACCCGGGCCGCCGTGAGGCCCGCCTCGCGCCCTTCGGCCATCAGCTCGATGACGGCGTCGGTCAGCGCGGGGTAGGCGCCGATCCGGGCGAGGACCGACTCCAGCCGCTCCGGCGTGTCCGCCTTCTGGACCTGGACGATCTCCGGCAGCACGGACTGGTGGCCCTGCTGCCCGACCGCCGACACGAGGTCCTCGCGCAGCTCGTCCTCGACGATCTGCTGCTCGGCGATCAGCGCCAGGAGGTCGCGCGAGATCCGCTCTTCGTCGTCGAGGGCGGCCGGATCGATCGCGCGCGCCCCCGCGAGCGCCCCTCGGCCAGGGCGCGGCGCGCCGCGCGCCCGGCGGGGCCCGGGTCGTCGAGGCGGTCGTCGTAGCGCTCGTCGCCGAGCATCGTGGCGATCGTCGGGCTGAGCTCGAGCGTGCTCTCCCAGGAGCGCGCGCAGAGGTCGGCGAGTGCGGCAGAGGTGGGATTCGGCATGGCGCTAGCGTACGCGGCGGAAGATCGCGTTGCCGGGTCGCGGACGAATGGGGCGAGGCGGCCTGGGCGGGTCGGTGGGGCCCGGGTCAGAGTCGGGTCGGGGACGAGTGGGGGCCCGGGTCGGCCCGGGCGGGGGACGGGTCGAGCCCGGGTCGTCATTGAAGGTGGTCAGCATCGCGGCCTGCTGTTGCGCTTGCAGCAATCGTTCGGCGATTCGGGCGCGCAGGCGCGTCATCGGCACGCGCTGCTCTGCGCGCGACGGACCGCGGGCCAGCGGCTCCCGACCCGCGACACCGGCTTGCGCGAGCACGTCGTGCTCGATACCGACGGTCGTGGCCTGATGGTCGGCGAGGTAATCGAGCACATCGCCCTTCGTAATGCGGCCTTCACGGCCGGAGCCGGCGATCGATTTGGGGTCGATGTCGTGCTCTTCGACGAGCTTGCGAACGGCCGGGCCCATGCGGTTGGCGCTCGCGCCAGCCGTTCGCTCGATCGAAGCTTCTGGCTCTTGGCGCTCGGAAGCAGGCGTGGGTGCCATGGGCTTCGGGGGTGGCGCGGTAGATTTCGGCGGGGGCGGCGCTGGAGCGGCGGCCGCCGCGGGCTTCGCCGCCGGCGCTGCAGCAGCGGCCACGGCGCCCGGCTCGAGCACGGCAAGCACCTGGCCGCTCGTGACGACGGCGCCGTCGGCGGCCACGATCTGCTTCAACACGCCGTCGGCCGGGGCCGGCACTTCGAGCACGACTTTGTCGGTCTCGAGGTCGACGAGATTCTCTTCGCGCCGCACGCTGTCACCGGGCTTCTCTGTGCCAGGACACCAGTGTCGCGTCCGCGACGGATTCGGGTAGCTGCGGGACCTTGACCTCGATGCTCACTTGAGAACCACCCTATCCTGTCCGGGATCGCGCGGCGTACTTCAGGCGCGCTTACTGACCGTGGGGCGAGATGCCGGCGGTGTCGTAGTGCTGCGCTCGCGCGCAGGCGATGTCAGCGCCGCAGCGACCAGAGCCTGCTGCTGGCGGACGTGCAACGCGTGGATACCGGAAGCCGGCGCCGCCGCGCCGGGGCGACCGGCATAGAACAACTCGTGCCGCGCGGACATCGGCTCCTGGAGGCGGTGCCGGATCTGATACCAGGCACCCTGGTTCTGCGGCTCCTCTTGGCACCAGACGATTTCCGTGGCGTTGCGGTAGCGCGCGATGACCCGAGCATCTCTTCGATCGGGAACGGATACAGCTGCTCGAGCCGCACGATCGCGACGTCTTCGACATGGTCGTCGCGCCGCTCTCGAGCAGGTCGTAGTACACCTTGCCGCTGCAGAGCACGACGCGCGATACACGCGCCGGGTCGATCGTATCGATCTCGCTCATGACCGGCTGGAACGTGCCGTTCGCCAGATCTTCGAGCGTCGAGATCGCGAGCTTGTGCCGCAACAGGCTCTTCGGCGTGAACGCGATCGAGCGGTTTGCGCAGCGGCCGTATCACCTGGCGGCGCAGCATGTGGAACATCTGCGCCGGCGTCGTCGGCACGCACACCTGAATGTTGTGTTCCGCCGACAACTGCAGATATCGCTCGATACGCGCCGGACGAATGCTCGGGACCCGCGCCTTCGTAACCGTGCGGCAGCAACAGCACGAGTCCGCACAGCCGCCTCCACTTGTGCTTCGCCGCCGTGATGAACTGGTCGATCACGACCTGCGCACCGTTCGCGAAGTCGCCGAATTGCGCCTTCCCACAGCACGAGCGCGTTCGGGCATCGTCGTCGAGTAGCCGTATTCGAAGCCGAGCACCGCCTCTTCCGACAACAACGAATCGTAGATGTCGAAGCGCGTTTGTCGGACGATGGTTGCAGCGGTATGAAGCGCCGGCCGTCCTTCTGATTGAACAGCATCGCGTGCCGGTGCGAGAACGTGCCGCGCCCGACGTCCTGGCCGGTCAGCCGAATCGGATGGCCTTCGTCGAGCAACGTCGCATACGCCATGTTCTCGGCGATAGCCCCAGTTCAGCGGCAACTGCGCCGGCCGTCATCTTGCGGCGGTCTTCGATGAGCCGCTGCACCTGCGGATGCAATACGAATCCTTCGGGCAACTGATCCATTTGCGTGGCGAGTTTGCGCAGATTCGCAATCGGGAAGCCGCGTGTCAGCCGGTGTCGTCCAGTGATGGCCGAGGTACGGCGTCCAATCGACGTACAACTTCGTGTTCGGTTTGGACCGAGGCTCAGCGCGACGTGTTCGCCCGACTCCAGCGCCTGCCGATATGTCTTCGACCATCGCATCGGCTTCTTCCTGCGTGATCGTACCGTCGGCGACGAGTTTTTCCGCGTAGATCGTCCGCGTCGTGGGTGTTTGCGGATACGCTGATACATCAGCGGCTGCGTCGTCATCGGCTCTTCCGCTTCGTTGTGACCGCGCCGCCGGTAGCCGACGAGATCGATGACGACGTCTTTGCGGAACTGCATCCGGTAGTCGATCGCAACCTGCGTCGACGAACAGCACCTCTTCGGGATCGTCGCCGTTCACGTGGAAAATCGGCGCCTGCACCATGCGCGCGACCTCGGTGCAGTATTCGGTCGAACGCGCATCGTCCTGGCGGCTCGTCGTGAAACCGATCTGGTTGTTGATGATGACGTGAATCGTGCCGCCGGTTTTGAAACCGCGTGTCTGCGACATCTGGAACGTTTCCATGACGACGCCCTGGCCCGCGAACGCAGCGTCGCCGTGAATCAGAATCGGCACGACGAGGTTGCCGGCGTAGTCGGTGCGTCGGTCCTGGCGCGCGCGCACCGAGCCTTCGGCCACGGGACCGACGATTTCGAGGTGCGACGGATTGAACGCGAGCGCGAGGTGCATCTCGCCGCCCGGCGTCATCACGTTCGACGAAAAGCCCTGGTGGTATTTCACGTCGCCCGACACCTGCGTGTCCGGCAACTTGCCTTCGAACTCGTCGAACAGCTCGCGTGGATGTTTGCCGAGGATGTTGACGAGCACGTTGAGGCGCCCGCGGTGCGCCATCGCGATGACGATTTCGACGACGCCGTGCGAACCGGCGCGCTGGATCGCTTCGTGCAGCATCGGAATCAGACTTTCGCCGCCCTCGAGCCCGAAGCGCTTCTACCCGGAAACGTGTTTCAGATAACGCTCGATGCCTTCGGCGTGCGTGAGGCTCGCGAGGATCGCGGTTTGCTCCTGCGGCGTGAACACCGTGTGCACGCGGCTCGTCTCGAACTGCTCGCGCAGCCAGAGCCGCTCACGCGCTCGCGATATGTGCGCGAACTCCGCTGCGAGCTTGCCGCAATAGATGCGCTTGAGCAGCGACAGGATGTCCTGCAGTTTCATGCGCGCGTGACCGGTGCCGGCCAGGCCGCCCGTGGAAAACTCGCGAGTCAGATCGGACTCGTCGAGCCCCAGGAAGTCGAAACTCAAGACCGCCGGCGGGGCCCGATCCCACAACCCGAGCGGGTCCAAGTCGGCGATCTGATGGCCGCGCAGGCTATAGACCTGGATCAGGCGGGAGACGGCCGCCTGCTTCTCGATCGCGGGGGAGTCGCCGACTCCGGCCGCGGCCGCCGCCGCGGTTACGGGCGCGCGCTGCTGCGCCCGGCGAGCCGACCGCCTGGACGATCGGGCCATGGGCGACGTCGCCGCCGTCCTTGGCCAGGCTGCTGAAATACTGACGCCACTCGGCAGGCACACTGCCCGGTTCGGCGAGGAACTGCTCATAGAGCCACTCGACGTATGTCGCATTGGCTCCCTGCAGAGGCGACGACTCGTACTGTTCCTTGAATACTGTGCTCATGTCCCTGGGCTCGGAGGGGCGCAAGCAAACGAGGTTGCCGCCTCCGAGTCTGAAAGCGCGCGTAGTGTAGCCAAACGCTAATTAAGTTCAAACGCGCGAATTCACAAGATCATGCGCAGCAGCCACCACTCGTAAGCGATCAGTGCGACGTAGGCCACGAATAGGCCTTGCAGGACCGCTCCTACCCGCATCACCCGGAACAGCCGGGCCCGGGCCACCGCCACGAGCACGAGCACGCCGATGCTCGTGAACGCCATCTTGCTCAGCGCGAACAGATGCGGGTGCTGGCTCAGCACGAACGCCATCACCGGATTGGCTTCCGTGGCGCCTGCCGTCAGCAGCGTCAGCGTCAGAAACGCGTCCACGACGGACAGCAGCAGGATCGTGACCGACAGGAACAACAGGTACGGCTCGTGCCAATCGATCGGCAGATGGTGCTCGCCGGCCCGCCGGCCGTTGCGCCGGCGGGGCGTGAAGCCGCCCTTGAGGAAGCTCCGCAGCGTGGTGCGGCGGCGATCCGGACCGAGACGCCGCTCGACGAATGCGATCGGCCGGAGGTCGGGTGCGGTGCGGCTATCGGGACGGGGATTCAAGGCGTTGAAGCTCTTGCGGCTTATTGGAAAGCCAGAATGCAAGAACCAAGCCCAGGCGGCAACCGGGGGATTTCCCTACGTTTGGGCTGCCAAGGGCGAGGCGACCGTCGCTCGCTGTAAATGTTTTCGACAGCGCTTACTGGGTGGCATGCAGAAGATAGGCGATCAAGTCGCGCCGATCCTCCGCGGAGCGGTAGCCCGTGAACGCCATCTTCGTGCCAGCCACGAAGCTCGCGGGTTCGTTCAACCAGGCTTCGAGCGACACAGGGGTCCAGACGAGCCCCGAGCTCGCAAGCGCCGGCGAATAGTCGAACCCTGCGACCGACGCCGCACGCCGCCCGAACACGCCGTGCAGGTTCGGGCCCACCAGCGTACCGCCCGTGGCGCCGAACGTGTGGCACGCGGCGCAGGCCAGGCTCAGCAACTGGCCGCGGGAGGTATCCGCGCTCGCGAACCGGGGGTCCGCCAGGTACTCCGCCACCGTTCTCACCGGTCCGGGATCGAACTGCTCGACGCGCGGCGCGGCACTCGCGGCCCCTACAGGAGCGGACGAGGGCTCGACCGAGGGCGGCGCCCGCGTCTCGCACGCGGCCAGCGCGCCGAGCCCGATCAGCACCGCGAGACCTCGTTGCGCGCGCGTGCCGCCTACCAATGCCACTTGGCCGCCACCTGAACGCCGAAGTCGGGCGCAGTGCTGACGCGAATATCCTCGACGATCGAGAAATCGAGCGTGCCGTGGCGCGCCAGCGGGTGCCACGCGCCGAGCGTGAGCAGCGATGCCGTCTCGCCGAACTCCTCGAGCGGCGTGTCGAAGAACGGGCCGTGAACGTCGAGCTGCGCTTTGAGGCCGAACTTCGGCCACGGCCGCCACGAGCCGCCGAGGATTCCCGTGTACACCCAGCGATTGCTCGCAAAACCGATGCCGTCGGGCTTGCCCGCCAGCACCATCCCGACGCCCCAGTAGTACCCGGCCGGCCGCTTGCGTGCCGCCAGGGGCCGCGACCGCAACAGCGTGATCGAGGCGTCGGTCGCGCCACTGCCCGAGAGCATCGTCGCGTCGCCCGTCGCGAGCTTGGCGGCGACCTGCACGACGAATTGCCGCTCGTCGCCGATCGTCTTTGCGACCTTCAGTTGCACGTCGCCGATGCCGCTACGGGCGTGATCGAGCACGAAGAAGTCGGTGCCGCCACGACCGAGCCGGAACAGCAGCTGGTCGTCGGGCCGCCGATTGCGGCCACCGTCCGGCAGTCCGAACGCCGAGTGCCAGGCGTCGATCGTGTTGTCGAGGAATCCCCCGCTCACGTGGTAGTACGGCAGTTCCGCGCCGAACGACCAACCGCCGTCGAACCCGTGCGCGAACGACACGGTCGTGCGCTCCGTCTCGCCGTCGAGAATCACGTGGTCCGTACCCCGCGTAGAGACCCGATAGTGATTCGCGATCTCGAGAGTCGTTTCGAACCGATTGCCCGGCGATACGGTATCCCACGCCGGCAGCCCGAAGATCGACACGAGCGGGTTGAGATTGCGGATGTGCAGAGGCTCTGCTTCCTGCGCCAGCGCCGGGCTCGCGACACATGCCACCGCCGCCATGCCGAGCATCCTGCGAATCGAGCTCATCTTGGGATCCTTCCGCGCGGAATCTTTGTCACATGGCGGGGTCTCATTGCGCCAGGGCTCGCATTGACGCCTGCAGCGCCACGGGCTCGGGCCAATGGCATTGTAAACAGCGGCGCGATGCGCCTCCAGGGAACGTCCGCGTTTCGCTCCTGGCTGCCGAGCCTGTACGATACCGCCCTCGACTCACCGGGATCCGCAGCGAATTCGACCGCGCATGAAAGCCCGCCACTTGAAGTTCCTCGCCGTTCTGCTCGCGGCGTTCACGCTGATCGGCTGCGATCAGGGGCAAAAGGCCCCGGCCAAGACCCGTGTTCACGTCGTCAATGCCGCACCGCACTTCGCCCAACTCTGGTATCAGCGCGAGCATCCGACTACCGAAGCGCCAGAGGCGCTGACGTTCAAGACCGTCACGGCGCACGACTACGACGTCGACACGTACGATTTCTTCGTCTATCACGAGCGCGTAGGAACGGGCGAAATCCTGGATACCTGGACGTGGATCAAGCAACTCGCGGCGTACACCCGAAGGCGTGGGCGATGTCGTTCTGATCCGCGTAGCCCGCTTCGAACAACGTCACCATTGCGCACTCTTCAGCGGCATGGTCATTCACGTCATAGTGCATGAGAACAAGCCCTTGCAGGAATACTGCCCGCCGGGAACCCTCGGTGCGGATGCTGACACGATCGTTGAGGACAACAGTTCCTGGCGGCGAGCCCGGGAGCTCAAGAAGTCTACGCTGTTGAGCTGTCATGGTCGATCAGCATGACCGACCACGCGCCCGCGACGAAAATGAAAAAGCGGACAGTTTTTGGTCCGCACCCAGATTCGGACTTTTTCAGAGCAAAATTACATTTTCTTGTAACACCTCAGATTGCGTCGTAAACCACGTCTGGCGCGGGTTTCGGGCAATCTCAGAGTCCCTGCTAAGGCAAAAAGCGGACAGTTTTTGGTCCGCACCCAGATCAACTTTTTCAGAGCGAAATTACATCCTTTTGCAACACCCCAGATTGCAGCAACAACCACGTCCGGCACGAGTTTCCGGCAACCCGCAGATACCTGCTTATGCAAAAAGCGGACAGTTTTTCGTCCGCAGTCCAGCCCAAAACAAAACGGCACGTTAAACAGGTTCAGTCGGAGGTTTCGAGGGAGTTTGGCTCTAATAATCCTGCCCCGTCCCACCTTTTCAGATCATCGCCGGAAGAAAAAAGCGGACAGTTTTTGGTCCGCACCCATGTCCGAAAAAACGGGCAAATCCCTGGGATTTTTGCGGGCGTGTCAGGAGCTCTGAAGGTATGACGCAGCCCATGAATCATCGGAGGTCTGCCGCCCTCGCCACTGGTCCAGCCCAAACCATTCCGCAGGGAACAGAAGGTGAACATGACGTTCCGATACTTCAGAGCCGTGCCACGTTTTGAAATGAAGAATGCGCCACGGCGTCAAAACTCGGTTGGATTCTGTAAGTCATTGAGTAGTATTTGTTTCCCGCGTCGCTTCGAGTCGTAATTCTGCCACCCAGCTATAGCCGTTTTGAAATTCATTGGGATTTTCGAACCCTGCGACAACGGTTGAGCTTAAAAACTGTCATAGTTGCGACTTTCTATGATATATTCTGTCGCAACTATGACAAACACAACCAGCAACGCCAGTGTCAAGAAACTCGAGGGCTATTTCCGTCATCGCTTGATCGCACGACTCGACGAGCTGCAGCGCACGCTCCACGCTTCCGGACGAACGGTCTTCCGTGTGCTCGACAGAATGGGATACCTCAGCAGTTACAGCCACGCGGGCAGGTACTACACGCTGGCACGAATCCCGTTTTTCGATGCCGATGGCCTTTGGGCACACTCGGGGGTGCTTTTTTCCAGTCATGGCACGTTGCGTAATACGATCGTCTATCTGGTCAACAACGCCCCGGCGGGTCATACGCACGCAGAGCTTCAGGGCCGTCTCAGCCTTCGCGTTTATGACACGCTGCACGACCTTGTAGCGGCGCGCGAGATCTCCCGCGCCGACATCAAGCGGCTATATCTCTACGTCAGCGCCGAGCCTAAGAGGGCGGAGGGGCAAATTGCCGAAAGGCACCGCCTGATCGCGCAGCTGCCTCGAGCCGGCCCGCCGCCGGATGCGACCGTGGTCATCGAGGTCCTGCTGGCGGTGATTCATTCTCCCAAACCGAATGTTGGGGCAGTTGCGGCGCTTCTGGGGGCGCAAGGGAAAGCGATCACTCAGGAACAAGTCGAGGCAGTGTGGACCCATTACGAACTGGGAAAAAAAACGCCCGCTTCACGGCGCTTGCGGCGGTGAGGGCGCAGTTGAGCCGTTTGCAAGAGGACTGGAGGCAACGGATCTTCGCCTCGGGAGTCAAGGCGGAACTGGAAACTTCGCGAGGGTGCTGTCCTCAATGCGGCGGACCGACCAAAATCCAAAAGTCGGTCGAACATCGGGTCGTCACCCTGGAGCACGGCGATTTCCTCGCCCACGAGACTGTGGCCGTCTGCAAGGCGCGCTGCCGACAATCGTCGGGAGAACTGGTGACGAGACGATCCGAAGTCCTTGGGCTTAAAGTATCCCTGGGCAAGGTGTATGGCTACGACGTGGAGATTCACGTCGGAATCGAGCGTTTCCTACACTATCGCCAGCGGGACGAGATCCTCAGCGGGCTGAAGCAACGTTTCGGCATCATGGTTTCAAGCGGCGAGGTCAGCGCCTTGACAACAAGCTTCCTGGAACATCTCGCTGCGCTGCACATCCGCCGCGCTCCCGAGCTGCGAGCTGCAATGGACCGTGACGGCGGATATCCCCTTCATCTCGACGCCACCGGGGAAGACGGAAGGGGCACGCTGCTCGTGGCATTATCCGGCTGGCGCCGCTGGGTCCTCGGGGCCTGGAAAATCCCGACTGAGCGGGCCGAGTTTATCCTTCCCGCCCTGCAGAGCACGGCAGCATTGTTTGGGCCGCCACGCGCGATTGTGCGCGATCTGGGGCGCGCGATGAAGGAGGCGAGCGACGAATTCGTGCAATCGCAGTCGAGCCCGATTGCGACCCTGGCCTGCCATGCCCACTTTCTTTCCGATATCGGCGAAGATCTGCTCGAAGAAGGGCACGATCAGCTGCGCGATTTGTTCCGCAAGACCGCCCTGCTGCCGCAGCTGCGCGCCTTCTGTCGGCAACAGGGCCGCAACCTGGGAACGGAAATCGATCCGGGGCGAAAGGGGCTCCGCCTCTGGCTTGAATCGGAGCAGAATCGGCGGATCCCGGAAGGCGCCGCCGGCATCGTTTCGATCCGGAGCCTGGCCCAATGGATATTGGATTATCGGGCGGCCGGGTCCGATCAGGGCTTCCCATTCGATCTTCCCTACCGGGACCTCTACGATCGTTGCCTTGGCGTATCCTGGGCCACCGAGGCTTTTCTGCGAGAACCTCCTGAGGATGTGAAGGTCCGAAAAGCGCTCGAAAAGCTGCATGCCGTGCTGCGACCGGTGCGATGCGATATACCGCGTTTTCACCCGGTCGGCGTCGCCCTTGACCGGCGCGCAAAGCTCTTCGCCGAGCTCCGCCGGACCCTCCGTCTCGAGCAAAAGGATCAAGATCCCGATAGCAGTTCGGAACGTAAAGCCGGAAAACTGAACGACGTCCGATCCGCCGTCGAAAAGCTCACCAAGTCACTGCGGAAGCGTCGGCCCGAGCGCGGCCCCGCCAAAGATCTGCGCACGGCAATCGATTTGATACTGTCACACCTCGATCGTCACGGACCATACCTTTGGGGACATGTGATCTCAATTCCGCAGGAATGCGGCGGGGGCATCCGTTTGGTCGATCGTACGAACAACGTCCTGGAGTCCTGGTTCGGCTCCTTGAAACATAATGAGCGACGACGCAGCGGACGCAAGATACTCACCCAGGATTTCGAACGACTTCCGCCCTCCGCGGCATTGGCGGTCAACCTCGGCTGTCCCGATTATGTCGAAATCCTCTGCGGATCGCTTGCCCACCTTCCAAACGCTTTTGCCAAACTCGATGCTGAAAATCGCCACAGGCCCGCAGCGGCCAAAGGGGCCGGAGCCAATCCTGAAACGGCTTCACTCAGCGTTACGGATCGACAGCTCGTGCGCATGCCGGCTTTGGAGAAGCTCATTACAGCGGCGGCGCTCAGCCGGTAACCGGATCTTATATCTTCAGGCAGGAGCCCAGTATGCGAGAATCCAACCGAGTTTTGACGCCGTGGAGAATGCGTCTGATTCGGCACCCGGGTGGTAATCGTCCCGGTACTCCGCATAACGTCTCAAACCCCTCGTCGCCGAAGGATGCAAGGGCACCAGGCGATCCTTCTTATATTTTGTTGCACGAATCCTCAACACACCTGACTTAAGGTCGACGTCGGTACGATTCAGTCGTAAGGCTTCGGAAATGCGGAGTCCAGTGCAGGCAAGCAGTGAAAAAAGAGTGGTATAGGTCTTGGGTCGTATTCCATTGATCGGAGCAAGACGGGAAGAAGCCTTCAGAAGCGCTGCGATCTCTTCCTCGGAATAGATGTGCGGCGTCGGGCGTCGATAAGAAGGGCCAAGAAAACCTTCAGGGGGAATCTCAGTTCGAGCGTCGAACAGGATTCGATACTTTGCAAAGCGGCGTACGAAATCAAGACGTCTTGCCCAATAAAGCGGATCGGCATGTTTGGGCAGTTTTGCCCATTCGACGGCCAAGCGGGTGGTGATGGGTCCTTGATGCCCGATCCGATCTGCATAGTGCGCGAATCGGAGTAGCTCTTCACCCTCGATCCGAAGGGCAAACCCGAGCTTGCGTCGGAAATTAAGATACTCCTCTGCCAGGGAGAACATCGTGGGTTGCGGTTTCATGGGCGCACCTCCGGCCAAGGTAAAGATACGGAAGCCAAGGTCGGCAGATCGACCTTGGCATAGATCGCCGTGGTGTTGATGTTTCGATGTCGTAAAACATCTGCAATCTCCTTAAGGCTTGCCCCACGTTGAACCATGAGTGTGCCTGCCGTGTGACGCAATACATGGGTGCCCCTTGAAGGTAGATTCAAGCCGCTTCGCTCAAATGCCCTCCGGATTGCATTTCTCACAACTGCGCCGTCGATGGCAGCTCCCTTGGGTGTGAGATGGCGTACGAAGACTCGACGCTCGAAGGTTTTGGGGCGGCCAGCGCGGAGGTAAGAAACGAGCGCTTGGCCAACCTTTGCCGGCAAGGGCAGGATACTTGCCCGCCGCGTCTTTCCCCTTGGGATGCATACCGTACCCGCTCGCCAATTGATATCATCAATCGAAAGTTGTGCCACCTCTCCAGCACGCAGTCCGAGGTACGCCAGACAGAGCACCATGGCGTAGTTCCGACGGCCAATGGCCGTCTTGCGATCAAAAGTTTGCAGCAAGTGATCGAGTTTTCGGGCGGTTAAATATTTTGGCAATCGAGAGAGCTTCCTGAAAGGAACTCTAGGAACCGCACTCACCAATTGGGCATTGCAGTATCCTTGTAGCTGCAAGAATCTGACAAAACTACGCACCGCACACGTGATGTTTTGTTTGCAGCGCTGTGGTTGATTTGCCACAAAATCCATTAGATCAATGGCGGTAAGGAGCCTGAGATTCACGCCATTGATCCCATACTTGGCCTGTAAGAGTTTCCGCACAACGCGGGAATACTCTCTGCCCGTGCCGATTGTGATGCCCCGGGCCTGAAGTAGATGTGTGTTGAATACGTCGATTACTGCATCGATGGGTCCTTTTTCCGCTATGTGTTCCGGAGGAATCCTCTGATGCTCGCGAAGCACGGTCAGCAAGTGCCCAAGGGCAGCATGAATTTGATGGGCCGCTCCACCTTGTGGCACAGCACACCGACAGTTGGGTAGGTGCTGGACGAAAAGTTCTATCGTGCCTCTTTGAATAGTCGCAAGTGGTATCCGCCTACTCTCCAGCCAATGAGCAAAATGCCCGCCGGCGCACGTGTACTGTTGAATCACAGTGGTGGAATAACCACGTTCAGCAAGGTGAACAGAGAGATCGTCGAGGCTACTGCCGAGAATATTTGCACGAAGACGCTCAATAACGCGATGATCGTGGAAGACTCTGTCAAGCATAAATGCTCTCCTTTCAGACCAACTTGGTCGATAGAGAGCATCCGATAATTATGCTCAGTTTAGAAGGCGCGCTTTCCCAAAATCAGGCGTACTTCCATGTAGAATCGTGAATGCCTCCCTTGCAACTGTGCATTAAAGCGATGTTGGCATTAAAGCGCTAATGCCAATATTGGCATTAGCGCTTCATGCGCTCCTTGAAGGACGAATGCCTCCATCGGATGATCTTTTTCGGGGAGAGAACGGTGCAGACCGCAGTTGCTGGTTTCCTGACCCATTATCACACAGAGCGAAACCATCAAGGGCTTGCCAACCGACTGATTGAGTCGGGGGAAGAAGTGGGCCGCACAGAGGGTGATGTGGCGTGCCGGGAAAGACTGGGCGGCATCCTTCGATACTACTACCGACAAGCTGCCTGACCTGTCGGTTCAGAATTGACGCTAAGCGCTGCGCTGCGTGGCTACATGAGGTGTGTACTGGTCAGGACTCCCGTCTCCATTACCAGCGCAAAAGCAGCTTTCATGCTAGGTTGCAGAGCGGATCCAGGTTTCGATGCGGGCGCTGTCGGCCGAGATAGCGGCTCATTGTCGACTCCAATTGGTACACTGCTGATGAACTTGCGGGTCAGCTGAGAATCTCTACCAGACGGCAGACTCTTCTTCCCTTATGTCTTTGATCTCCCTTTCCATTTCAGAGAGAAGGTCCTTGCATCTTCACCCTTTCTTCACCTATACGCGACACGCAAAAGGCCAAGGTGACTGGCGACATACGCAGCCCGATTGCGATAGCAATAGGCTGAGATTCTCATCTCCGATATCTCTAATAATTACCCGCAGTGCTATGATAGCGAGAAACTTAGAGCCGGCAAGACACAGTCCGTTCGGGCAAAAGGACAGTTTTGTCCAGCCGGGCCAGTAATCCTGACGCTGATACATGCAGGATAACCTGGCTGGTGGCGAAAGCCGGCGGCTGAAAACGGAGCGCCTTATCTTCATAATAAACGAGGCACGTATATACTGGAGGTTTTAAGAATGAAAAAGCCCAAACGCCTACCGCTTACCGCAGCAAGACTTCTGTTGATGTTAGGCATGGTTGTGCTCTTGATGGTGGAAACTGCTTGGCGCCCAAGTGCGAAAACAGTTATCAATGGCAAGCTCGGCGACGTCCGCCTTATTACCGGCGACGTACTCGAGCTTGAGTTCTCAAACCCGGTTTTAAACGATGCCGACGCGCAGGCAACATTTGACATTCTTATCGATGGCAAAGAAGTTGAATGGAAATATCTTTCCTATTTCGCTTTCAGAGAATATGCCAATAAACCTGTTGTTAACGTGCGCTTGAAAAACACGCTTGACATCGGCCAAATCCGCGCCAGATGCCGCGAAAACGACGCAAACGCTGAATATGACCGTACAGAAGACACCGTCGGACCTCTTACCGCGTCAAAAATTGCTGTCAAGGCCGGCGAGACTACAAAGATTCCGACATGGCACTCTTTCTATCTTGAAAGATCTCAGGGTTATATGTCCAGATTCTGGACCCAAGCTTCGCGTAAGGCCGGAAACGGCAATGAAATGTCTGTTCTTGGCGACAAACTTAAAAACTTCGGTAGAGATAAGTACGATTTCACAGATGCCGAACAGCCTAAGTATACGGACGAATATGTGGCGAGAATGGTCGGCGAAGGAACAAACAAACTCCTTGGCCGCGCCGAATATATGTCTCTGCCGATGATTTATGCGGGTTACACCGCCTTAATCGTAGGCCCGACTCAGTCAGTTTATGAAGCGCCCCAATATCGCGAACTTTATAAACACGGCAAAACCACGGATACTTTCACCCGTAAAATGATAAAAGCCACCGAAGTTCCCGGTAACTTTAACCCCAAAACAAGCAAATATGTTAAGCCTCACATAGTCGGAACATCCGACGACATTATGCGCCATTACGCACCTATAAAGGCTGACGGCACTCCCGCCGAGAATAACGAAGAATCCGCCCGTCCGAGATCAGACCATTTCTATTTCGGTGAAGCGTTCTTCGACATCGCCTATGAGCTTGCGGTAGTACAGGGCAGCCAGAAATATCCGTTGACGGCGCTCAACAAATCGGACGATTACCGCTTTGACATTCACCTTCAGGAAGCTTATGACAAAGCTAAAAGAGCCGGGATGTGGCCAGGAACGAAAATGATGAAAAGCGTCAAAGACTATTATGTTTACGGCGCGATGGCGTTCCAGGAATATATTCCCGAAACTCAGCAATTCGAGTCAGAGTCATTCCCAATCAACACACGTATGGAAGTCTATGAGTATGACTATCCGCTTTATTGGGCGTTATCCGGTATCCACGGAAAATGGTGCTATTGGGCAGGAAAAGGCGCGGGACAAACCTCCAGCGGCTCCACTGACGGATCTAAAGTCAATACTCCGTGGTGGTGGAGAAATCAGCCGGATAATTTCGGCCTTCCCGAAACGTCCAACGGCACAAAGGGTGTATCTTATGAACCTCTCAAGATTGAGAAAGCCGAAGTCGTATCTAAAAATGAGGTTCATGTTTACTTTAATCGCGAAATACGCACCATCAGCGCGGTAATGCAAAACAGCGGCAGCGAAAGGGCAGTGACAAGCTCTAACTTCAAGATATATCTTGACGGTAAGGAAGTTCCTTTCACCTCGGTAGTAACGGAAAGAGGTTATTTCTGGAAAAGCATCCGCTTAGTAGCCGCAGAGAAATATTCGGATGCTAATAATCGTTGGAGTAACAGAAATTATACTGAGTTGGACAACGGCAAGCCTTATGGTCTCGCGTTCCAGGGCTTTACGCAGAAGGACATTGACGAGCGCAAGGTTGATAAAGGCGGCTGGATTGCGAACGACCAGCCTGTCGGTAAAAACGCCCTCGAAATGGGTACTTATGTTGGTCTTGAAGACGCGATCAGAAAATACGGAGCGGGTCTTGCAGGCAAGGTTGAAGTGGCGTATGTAGGCGGGGGCGACCATGTTCTTGACTGGGACGGTAACGAGCTTGCGAAGGGCAAAGTGAATGCCGAATTCAAACCGTGGATCGGTAATGTTTACAGGTCCGCTCTCACAGGCGTTTATGTTTACCTCGACACCGCGGTAGCCGAAAAACCTTACTATATGTATACACGCGCGGGTTACAAACAGCCTACCGCGAAAGACGTCGCCATGGCAGCGGGACATCAATATGAGACCCTCCTGACTAACAACAGCCGCAGAACCTATCCGACCAGCTCAGGCGGAGCGGACTTTGCCAAGGCGTTCGCTACGGGCAGCGGTAACAACCCAAGCTTCATCAATACCCAGGGCAACTCAAACAGAGCCACAGCTTATTCTTGGAACAACGGAACGGTAACGGTGGGCGGACAAAGATTCACTAACGGTCCGGTAACGTATGACAATCCAGGCCAAAGAATCGCTGACGGATTTACACAGCAGGGCGGCGGCATGAAAATTGCTGCGGGTTCTGTAATGGGGCATCATAACGGGAGGCAGCCGGACTCCAGCTCTATGGGCGGCAACGACGTCGGCGAAAGCCTTCGTGTCGAAGGCTGGGGCGGACGTCGGTTCCAGTCCGAGGACGTTGGCGTCCTCAGAGACTATAATCTAAGCAGATACAGAAACGAGTCCCTCGTATTTCACGAAGGCGGACACGGCGTTGACAGCGCTTTATCGACATACGCCCAAAATATCTACAATGACGTAACCGCGGCCTACGTGACTGCCATAGCTCCAGAAAACGGCCTCAGATATCACAGCGTCGACGGCGTGGCGGTGTACATCGGCCAAAGAGGCGAATACATTTCAACGGGTAATACCTTCTTCATGGGCACCATGCGTGAACAGTTCGAGGGCAAAATTGACCCGACCTGGACGCCCATTTCCAACAGGTATGAATGGAACCGCTATGATCCGTACGGTGTTGAGGCATTTAAGAGAATGTATTACAACGGCGACCTTAACCTCTGGTACGGAGGCAAAGCGAATATTGGTAACCCGGCTTACAGAGTTATTCTGGAAGACTGGAAGCTTCTCAGAGATCTCGGACAGACCGACCCGCGCTACGAATTTACCAAGGGTTGGGACGATGAGAACGACTTGCTTGCCTGGGGCTTGGGCGTACCCGCAATCGCGAGAGAAAATCCTTACACCGGCTGGAAAAATCCGTTGGTCAAATGGGTATCCTACAACTGTCCGTCCATCTGGGATATCGAGCCTTATAAAAAGCCAACAAGAACCGACTGGCGCAAGGATATCAAATTTGACTTTGCGGGCGGGCGTCCTTATTACCCAAGCCCAGTGAGCGCTGATTTCCCGAATGGCGAACAGAGGTTTGTGAGCCTGATTCATCCGTTCCTTACAGAGAAGGGCGTTCCCATGCCCACCAGACCCGCTGAAATTGCGGCTCTCATTGCTCCGGTTGAGGCCGGGATCGTTGCAGGATCCCTCCGGATGGTCAGCAAGGTCATTTTCGAGTTTGAACTTGAAGACGTCAAGGGCGAAGTAAACATGAATAACGCCATGACCACATTCCGTCTCACGGTTGACGGCGCGAAGACACACTTCTATTTCTGGAAGTTCAATATGCAGCCCGATGGCCACGCCAAAGTTCAGCTTCGTCTTGAGTGGCCTGTTGAAAACCCGACACTCGAACTCACCGTTAATAAAACCGGCCAGACCGTTACCTCTCTCAGACGCTGAGTGAAGCTTAGCCTCTCTGAGGACGTAAATAGTGAGTCTTTATAGAAAGATTTTGAGTTCGAAAATGGCCGTCGTCGACCGCATCATAGACCACCTGAAGCTGACGTTCGCGGCGGAGAAGCCCCCGCCCGAGGCCGTTCTTCCGAAGCTTCTCCGGGAGGCCGGCTCGCCAGCGGGATATTACCCCGATCCCCCGGCCGAATATTTTCCGTGATCGTCGTCGAGCTGGCCGAGTTGCAATAAGGCGCGGGTGCCAAAAAAATCGGATTTCGGGCCCCGGTTTGGATATAAAATGATGCCCTGGGAGGGATCCAAGACTCGTAGTTTACATAACCTGTTATCAGAAACTGGACGAAGCAGATCCTGAAGGGGCAGCCAATTCCACCTATCCTTAGCAGGCACGCGGGATCGAGAATATGTGCTCCAGGGCCGTGGGATCGGCTGACCGCTTCCTGGAGCACCACATACTTCCGGGCAAAGGCCTTGTCCTCGAGTAGGCAAATGGCTTGGCCGAAGTCATTCACGTCCTCCGTCGCGGCAGCTTGATCTCCCTCCATCAGGCGTTTCATGGAACATCTTGTAGAACACTTCACTGGCGGCAAAGACAGAAAGGGCAAGAAGCGAGGTGTTGAATGGCACGAACTGCTTACGCCTGGCGACGGTGCGGCACCGCAAGGAACCAACCAGGCCGTCCAGCGCGCCGGTCAGTACCCCAGCCGGGGCGCCGAAAAGAATGATATTGATGAATATGAATGTGTCCGAGACCGAAAACTTGGATCCGAGCCCGGGAATCGGGATGTGAATGCCTACCTGGTGGCGGAGAGCAAGGATTTCCACTTGCAATGAGGCTCGCGTCCGGAGTGTTGAGGCGAGGGCAACGAAGATCGAAGTCAGCAGGGCAACCATGGCTCAGGACGATATCAGCACGAAACCACAAGCGCAACGATTTGAACAACTACGGAGTATTTGTTAGGGACAGCCAATAAAGGCGAAACCCCTGACGATGCCAACGAATGACCGTTTCCGGCTTGAAGATCAACAGAGCGGAGCGCCCGTCGGAGCCAGAGCCGCGACAGCCAAACCCAGAGGATGCGATCTGAAAGCCGCAATCGTTTCCGTACGTCTTAGTTCTTTGGAGGACGTTGAGTTGATGACGCCTATGCCGAGCTCGGCATAGTGGCGAAGCGCCAGGTTCTCCAATGCGAGATCAGAACGTAGCCTGAAGGCGCTCCGGGACAAAGAGAGCAGTCGCAAAATGGTCAGAATCATGACCGCAGAGTGTCAGGCATTGGGGGCATAAACGTCAATGTTTTCAACGCGGTCGAAATTTTGACGAAGCACTGGCCCTTTAAGGCGCGTTTAGATCTGCGTGGAAAGTGCTGTCGGGTTCTTCCAGCAATAAGAAATAATTCAGCCGAGCGGGCAGAAGTTCAATCGATACTCTTCCGTTTTGAATCCTTCGATCGAGTCTGAAGGCCGACCTGAACAGCCGGGCATTGCCCGTGACCACCTGAAATCATGTGACTTGTCGCGCTGTCGCGTGCCTGTCGTGTTCCTGACGTGGCCGTCCCCGCGTCCGAAGTGTACTCTTTCGCTCGTCTTAGAAGCTGGTTACCTGGCCTTGCGCCACATATACGGAGAGGCGGTCGATTTGAGGACCTTGGACGTCGTTCGCGCATGGGGGCGAATCCTTGTTGGGCGTGTTCCTTCTATGTCCATTGAAATCACCCGGCGATGCCCGCTGTCGTGTCCCGGCTGCTACGCATACAGCGACGGGCACCTGGGTGCGGGAGGACCTCTGACTGGACTCCGGGACTTTGAGGGAGCACAGCTCGTCGCAGGAGTCCTCTCGCTGGTCGATCATCATCGACCGCTCCACCTTTCGATCGTGGGCGGTGAGCCGCTGGTCCGCTGGCGGGAGATCACCGAACTCCTGCCGGCGCTGGAAAGGCGGGGAATCCATACCCAGGTCGTGACGAGCGCCGTTCGACCGATCCCCCAGGAGTGGCGTCACGCCCGCCGGTTTACTCTCGTTGTCTCAATCGACGGCCTGCAGCCCGAGCACGATATGCGCCGGGCTCCTGCCACCTATGAAAAAATCCATCGCCACATTAGCGGACAGGCCGTTACGGTGCATTGCACCATAACACAGCAGATGACACGACGGGCTGGATATCTGTCGGAGTTCGTCGATTTCTGGTCGAGACGAGCCGAGGTCCGAAAAATCTGGGTAAGCTTGTACACGCCGCAGGCAGGCGAAACGAGCCCAGAGATTCTCCCGCCGGCGGCTCGGGCGCGGGTGATAGGCGAACTCTCGGCGCTCAAGGATATATTCCCAAAACTGGAGCTTCCTACGGGTATGTTGCAGGCCTTTCGGCAGCCGCCCTCCGACCCGGGCCGCTGCGTGTTTGCACTGACGACGCAATCCATATCGGCGGATCTCGAGACCGTGGTGACGCCCTGCCAGCTTGGGGGCAAACCCGACTGCAGGCAATGCGGCTGCATCGCATCGGCGGCGATGGAGGCGGTCAGCCGTCATCGTCTGCCGATCGGAATTAGTGCAGGTGCAATTTATTGTGTCTCGCGCTCAGTTGGTCTTCGTCTGAAGGCCCTCCGAGGCGCCGACTTTACCCTCGATGACCGCGATTCGTGGATGGAGCCGGGCCGGCGCAGCACAACTTTGAGGCAAACTCGACCCATTTCCCGGCATCAGGCTTCCCGCGAAGAGCAAGAGCGGGAAGTCCAGGTGAGAAACAATACCAGCTCGCGAACAGACCCGGCACAAGTCGTCCGGAATCTGCGTGAAGCCGGACCGGCGTCCTAATCAGTGCTAGAAAACTCGCTTCATCGATGCACCCGCTTTGGCAATGGCCTCACTCGTCTTTTTCGTGGCCTGCTCTATGGCCTGTCGAACCGCTCCGTTGCCCTGGTCCTTCTGAGTGAAGTCGCCCCGACCTGCGAAAGTGGGATTCCACCCGCCCGGCACCTCGGCGGTGGCGAGAATCGGCATGAGGTTTCTCGTCAGGGGCAGGTCGAAAGAAGCCGGCAGTATGGACGCGGGGATTGTGGTTTGCGACCCGAGGTCTGCCACCTGGATTACCTCCGCGGCCGCAGCGGAGTTTTGATATCCGAGCTTTTCTGCCACGCGCTCGGACTCTCGGTTGGGAATCGCTGCCACTGTCACGGGACTTGAAACGGTCCGCAGCATCCCAGGAACCTGGACTGTATTTGCATCATGGTGCCTGGATTCTTGGTTGGTCCCGGCCCGTAACGCGACCGCCGGACTCGGCCGTGGCGTCGGGAAATGCAGTCCCGCAGGCGTGTAAAACAGGTAGACGAAAATACCGCCGGTGAGCAGTCCCGCAGCAAGCGCAGCGGCAGCAACCGGGAGCGTCGTCCAGGTGCACAAGACTGGCCGCGCAGGCCGGGAGAGAGATACTGTTTCGCAGCACTCGGGGATTGGAGCCACCACGGACGCAAGCGGCGGCACGAAATGCGGCTCCGGATCGGGAACTTGGCGAGGATGGGACTTAAGCAACTGATTGAAATCGGTCTCGAAAGCTCCCGCGACCGCTCGTAGAGAGTCGAAAGCCGCGCAGCCCGCCGTTTCAGCCCTCTGGATGGTCCTGGTGCTCACACCAGCGATTTCTGCCAACTGTTCCTGGGTCCAGCCTCGCTGGATGCGAAGGGCTCTTATCTTGGCGCTATCGGGATTGAGTCTGGATCGCATCTCAGATCTCCTTATTGCAAAATCCTGTGATACTTGCATCCTGTGGTTGAGGTCCAGCGTCTGAGACGAGCCCGTGAGGACCGTTACTCCTGGCCATAGTACGCCCGTGTCCCGTCGTTATACAGGTAATAACGATATCCGAAATAGTGCACGGCGGCTCGCTGTCAAGACAAGGCTTAAGTGTCAATTCTCCTGCTTTGAAAAAACAAGTGGGGGTCTCGCTTTAGTTCGGACAAAGCCGGAGTGTGGGCCTCCTGGTTTTCCAGAGAGAAAGCCAATCATCAGCATGTATTGAGGTTGGTGACGCTGTACGAACGAGGAACTTCCAAAGTCCAAGTAGGAATTCTGTCGAATCACCGTAGGGTGAAAAAACTCAGCCGTGCCGTAAATGGCTGCAAACAGAGCGGGTTGCCGAGCAAGCCGGTTGCGTCCACCACGAGGCTTAACAGCGCATTTGATCGACGGCGGAGAAAACTCACCATACGCGACCGTGCCGATTTCATACCGTTATTGTGGTTGCATACTTGTTGTCATACTCATGTCCTTTCCATTGCGGCATGGTATTCGCCACGGCGCGCAGCCCGGTTACACCTGGCTCGATGAACCAGAGCTTGCTGTGCCGCCAACACGTTGGCCTCCTCCCCTTGCCAAATCTCCAAAGCCGCCTGCTCGATGGCGCGGGCAAACGAAAACGCCAACGCCCAAGGCAGTCGCGACTTGAATCTGACATTCATGGCATTCAAACGGGCCGACGCCAGTTCAGCAGACTGGCCGCCCGACAAGAACGCAACCCCCGGAACGGCAGCGGGGACGGCCCGCAAGAGACACTTCACAGTGGCGTCGGCCGCCTTGTCCACTTCGGACGCATCTTCTTGCTGGCGGTCAATCAACCTCACCTGATACTGCTGTTCGCCAGCCGCCACCTCGGACACCTTTTCCTGTGGTGGACAGGTTAATCCAGGAAGCACCATGTTAGGCTTCAGGATCATGCCTTCCAGCATAACCCTTTGGGTGTAAAGCTGGTTGAAAACCGTTCGCAGGACTTCCTCCGTTACCTCGCCGCACCGCTCCAGAGTATGGTCGCCGTCCATGAGCACTTCCGGCTCGACGACGGGGACCAGTCCGGCTTCCTGGCATAACGCAGCATAGCGAGCCAATGATTGCGCGTTGGCCTCGATGCAACCCCGGCTGGGAATGCCAGCGCCAAGGACAATCTCCGCACGCCACTTGGCAAAACGGGCGCCCATTTGAGAGTATTCAGCCAGCCGGTCTCGCAATCCGTCCAGACCTTCGGTTATTTTCTCTCCCGGATGACCTGCCATGTCCTGTTCCCCGGTGTCAACCTTGATGCCGGGAATGATTCCCGCACCGGTGATGACTTTGAGAAAGGAAGTGCCGTCTTTCTTCTGCTGGCGGATCGTTTCGTCGTAGAGGATCGCGCCACTAATGCACTCACCGAGACCGGGCGTGGTCACAATCAACTCCCGCCAGGCGCGCCGGGCCTCCTCGGTCTGAGGAATGCCCAACCCGGCAAATCGTTTGTTACAGGTTGGATTACTTTCATCCATCGCCAGCAGGCCCTTGTCGCCGGCGACCAGCGCTCTCGCGGTGTCTATAAGCTCTTGCGCATTCATTTGGGATTGCTCCATTTCCAGTTCCGGATTTCCGGCAGGTCCTCGCCGTTCTTGTCGATGTATTGCTTGTGCTCGATCAGCTTGTCCTTGAGCTGCTGCTTCAGGTAGACGCCCTTGTCGCCGGTCTGCGGCAGGCGGTCGATGGTGTCCATCACGAGATGAAAGCGGTCCAGATCGTTCAGCACCGTCATGTCGAAAGGTGTGGTGATGGTGCCCTCTTCCTTGTAGCCGCGGACGTGGATGTTGTCGTGGTTGGTGCGGCGGTAGGTCAGCCGGTGGATCAACCACGGGTAGGCATGGAAGGCAAAGATGACCGGCTTGTCCCTGGTAAAGAGCTCGTCGAAATCCACGTCGCTCAATCCGTGCGGGTGCTCGGTTTGCGGCTCCAGCTTCATGAGGTCGACGACGTTGACCACCCTGATTTTGAGGGCGGGCAGATGCTCGCGCATTATGGAAACGGCGGCGAGCGTCTCGAGCGTGGGCACGTCGCCACAGCAGGCCATGACCACGTCGGGCGCCACGCCCTGGTCGTTGCTGGCCCACTGCCAGATGCCGATTCCCTCGGTGCAGTGCTTGACGGCGGCGTCCATCGTCAGCCACTGCGGCGCCGGGTGTTTGCCCGCGATCACGACGTTGACGTAATGGCGGCTGCGCAGGCAGTGGTCCATCACCGACAGCAGGCAGTTCGCATCCGGTGGGAGATACACACGCACGACCTCCGCCTTCTTGTTCACAACCAGGTCGATGAAACCGGGATCCTGGTGGGTGAAGCCGTTGTGATCCTGGCGCCAGACATGCGAAGCCAGCAGGTAATTTAACGAAGCGATCTTCCGCCGCCACGGAAGCTCCGCCGTGACTTTCAGCCACTTGGCATGCTGGTTGAACATCGAATCGACGATGTGGATGAACGCCTCGTAGCAGTTGAAGAGTCCATGCCGACCGGTGAGCAGGTAGCCTTCGAGCCAGCCCTCGCACTGGTGCTCGCTGAGCATCTCCATCACGCGCCCGGCGGGCGCGAGAAATTCGTCGTTCGGTACGGTCGCGGCGTCCCATTGGCGTTGGGTCGCTTCAAAGAGCGCCTCCAGGCCGTTGGAGAGCGTCTCGTCGGGGCCAAAGACCCGGAAATTCCGCTGCTCCTGGTTCAGTTTCGCTACGTCGCGCAGGAATGGCCCGAGCACGTGCGTGTCGCCGATGCCGCGCACCCCCGGCGCAGGCACATCGACCGCGTAGTCGCGGAAATCCGGCATCCGCAGGTCGCGGAGCAGCATGCCGCCGTTGGCGTGGGGATTCGCGCCCATGCGCCGTTCGCCCTTGGGCGCCAGTGCGGCCAGTTCAGGTTTCAGGCGGCCCTGCTCATCGAAGAGTTCCTCCGGCCGGTAGCTCCTCAGCCAGTCTTCCAGCAGCTTGAGGTGTTCGGGATGCGTGGCGGGGTCGGAGAGCGGCACCTGGTGCGCCCGGAAGGTGCCTTCAATCTGCAGGCCATCTACCGTCTTCGGCCCCGTCCAGCCCTTGGGTGAATTGAGGACGATCATCGGCCAGCGCGGACGCGCCCAGTTGCCCTGGCTGCGGGCGTCCTGCTGGATTTTTTTGATCTGCTCCACTGCCGTGTCGAGCGCCGCGGCCATGGCCTCATGCATCAGCGCGGGCTCGTGGCCCTTGACGAAGTAGGGCGTCCACCCGTAGCCGCGGAGCAACTGTTCCAATTCCTCATGCTCGATGCGGGCCAGGACGGTTGGATTGGAAATCTTGTAGCCGTTAAGATGCAGGATCGGCAGTACTGCGCCGTCGGTTATTGGATCGAGGAACTTGTTCGAATGCCATGCCGTAGCCAGCGGACCCGTCTCCGCCTCGCCGTCGCCGACGACACAAGCGACGATGAGATTGGGATTGTCGAACACCGCCCCGAACGAATGACTGAGCGAATAGCCCAGCTCGCCCCCCTCGTGGATCGAGCCCGGGCACTCCGGCGATGCGTGGCTGGGAATTCCTCCGGGAAACGAGAACTGAATAAAGAGCTTCCGCAGCCCCGCCTCATCCTGGCTGATATTGGGATAGATCTCGCTGTACGTGCCCTCGAGATAAGTGTTGCCCACGACGGCAGGGCCGCCGTGCCCGGGGCCGGAGACGTAAATCATGTCGAGGTTGTATTTTTTGATGACCCGGTTCAGGTGCACGTAAATGAAGTTCTGCCCCGGGGTCGTGCCCCAGTGCCCCAGCAGCATGCGCTTCACATCCGCGAGCGTCAGGGGCCGCTTCAGCAACGGATTGTCGTAAAGGTAAATCTGGCCGACCGACAGATAGTTGGCGGCGCGCCAGTAGGCATCCATCTTGTGGAGAAGTTCCGGCGTGAGTGTGTTTGGTTTCATGGTTTAACCTTCTTTGGGTGTGGTCTTCGCGAGGGGCTGCTGCCGGGAGCGTTTGGCCGACGGCTTCTTTAGGGTGCTCCCTGAAGCCTCGGTCGGATATGTGACCGCGTTGCCCTGGATTTTGGCAAAGGGTGTGAGAGTATGGACCTGACGGCGAGTTGCACTCATAATGTCCTCGGTACGAATTCCACGAACCAGCAAGGCATCTGCGATGAGCGAACGATGACAGCGCCATGGCACCGCTTCCGCGCACATCAAGACGATTCGATCATGGTTCGCCAGGCGGATCAATTCTTCGAGGCGCTGCGCAAACTCAGGTGTTTGCATGTAATCAGCATAACCTCGAAAGGAGGCATTTCGCCATCCCACGTTGGGCGAATCGCGCTTCGCATGACGCAGGCCGCCGAGTCCCGGCATGTGAACATATCCTAACCCGGCTTTCTTTAACGATCCGGGCAAGGAAGCCTTGTTGAACTGGGGATTGTGCCGGGAACGCGGCACTGTGCGCACATCCACTACGCAAGTTGCCCCGTGGGCCTGAAGCAGGCGAATGAACTCCTCGAGCGTGTGCGTGGAATGACCAACCGTCATTACCAGCGGCGAAGGTTCTTCCTTTGGCATGCCTTTTTCCTTGCACTGGCCAGCTTTTTCTCAGCGCGCTCATCATTTGCTTTTGAGTTTCTTGAGCGCCGATCCCTTGTGCATGGCCATGTGGTCAGTCTTGTCGCTCTTGATCAAATACTGCGGCTCCTCCTTCGAGGCGCGGACGGTATAGGTCTTAAATTTGATGGCGGAGGTGACCTTCTTCTTGATCGTTCCGCGGACGCGGCCCGCTTCCGAGTTCCACTCCACATGATCCCCAACTTTAAAGACTTTCTTCATCGGTATGATTTCCTATGATTACCTTGTTTTGATGGTTCAACTATCTTTAGGTGTGCCGAGGCTGAGGAGGCGGGTGACGGACCTGGCGATCATGAGTTCTTCATCCGTGCGAATGACTCGGACCGCAATCCGGCTGGTCGCCGCGGAAATCACGCCTTCATTCTCCACGTTTCGCTTTTCTTCGAGTGAGATTCCAAGAAATCCCAGCCCGTCGCAGATCCGGGCACGGACCGTGGGCGCATTCTCTCCGATGCCACCAGCGAACACCAGGGTGTCTAGTCCGCCCAACGCCGCGGCGAATGCGCCGATCCATTTCTTTACCTGGTAGCAAAACAAGGCGACCGCTTCAGCCGCCCGTACGTCCTGCGTTTCACGGTCGATCAGATCACGCATATCTGAACTCGTTTCAGATATCCCGAGCAGCCCGGACTGAAAATTAACCATCTCGTTGAATTGCTTCGCGCTCATGTTTTCGGTGCGCGACAGATACCAGACCAGTCCGGGATCGAGATCGCCGGACCGGGTGCTCATGGGCACCCCGGCCGTCGGCGTGAAACTCATGCTTGTGTCCACGGGTTTGCCTTGGTGGACCGCCGCCAGGCTCGCGCCATTGCCGAGGTGGGCAAGGATGACCCGGCCCTGTGCCGCTTCCATTCCGGCCAGGCGGGCCAGTTCTTGCATTAGAAACGCATACGACAACCCATGAAACCCGTACCGCCGCACGCCCTGCGCTTCGTAGCGGCGCGGGATCGGCAACAACCGGGCCACGCGCGGCAGGTCATGGTGAAAAGCCGTGTCGAAACACGCCACTTGGGGCAGGTCGGGAAACCGGCGGTGAAACGCCTCGGTCAACAGGATTTCCTCCGGCAGATGCTCAGGATCGAATGGACTGAGCCGGCGTAGCTCCTCAACCATTTCCGCAGTGATTCGCTGCGGCTTGCTATACTTCGGCCCGCCATGCACCACGCGATGCCCTACCGCGGCCAATGAATCACGCCCGCCGCGTTCCTCGATCCAATCCATCAGAGCGCCCACCGCCACCGTGTGATCCGGCGCCGTCACTGACCGCGAAAAGTTGTCCGCCTGGTTCAAGGCTTTCACACGGAAGGTGGCATCCGGCAGTCCAATCCGCTCAATCCCGCCCTCCAGAATCCGTCGGAGCGAATCGCCGGCCTCGAACAGCGCGAACTTGATGCTCGACGAGCCGCCATTGATCGTCAGGATGCGTGGGTTAGCGGGTTTCATGGACGACTCCTTCGTCATTCTGCAATCCGAACGAAGCCAGTTTCGCGCGCGTGGACCTGTAATCCGTGTGCAGAATGCTTCGAATCCCCAAACCTTCCGCGATTTGGACGAACATCGGGGTGTTTTCGATATAGACCACCTGCCGGGCCGGCGCCTGGGCGATGTCCAGCGCAAGCCGAAAGATGTCCGCGTCAGGCTTGCGGAGGTGGACGAAACAGGAGGAAACAAAGAAATCGACAAAACCGTCCAGCTTGAACTTTCGAATCCGATAGGCATTCAGTTCGCGCCCTTCGTTGCTGACCACGGCAATCTTCAGCCCGTGCCGGACCTTGAGCCGAGCAACCAGCTCGATCATCTCGGGGTGAGGTTTCGATTGCGCGAACATGAAGCGCTGAAACTGAGCCCTGGTGAAAGGCCGCTTTTGGTAGAAGACCACCCGACCTAGATATTCTTCCAGCGTGAGCTTTCCCTCCTCGTAGGTGTCGAAGGTCAGGTGATGCCGATCCTCCATCTCGGCCCACTCCAGCTTGAAGTTCTTCGCGGCCCGTTTGCGGGCATGATGATCCCACCCGTTGGTGAGCAGGACGCCGCCGATATCCAAAAATAGGCAGGAGATTGAAGTTGCTTTCTTCATCGTTTTTTCTTTCGTCAATCGGATTATCGCTGCCACAGGATTCGTGTTTCTTCCAGTGGGATCGCAACGCCGAGGCAGTGCGGTGTCACTCGCGCCGTATAATCGACTGGCGGTCGTGCCGCAGATACAGCCGCGGTGTATACGTAGCCACCTGAAGCACCGGCCGGTTGGCGGGTGCGTTTCATCTCCTGCCGCGCCGCCGCGCCGCCGTTGACCGCATCCGCATAGAGCTCGACTCGCACCGTGTTCGAGTCGAGATCGTTCAGATAGACTTCGACCTCAAAGACGTGCTGCTCCCCGTCAGTTGCAACCCGCACTTCGCCGAAGTGTAGCTCGGCCCATTTCTGTCCCAGGGCCTGCTGCCAACGGACTACCTGCCTCCCTACTTCGCCTTGATCAGCAGCGCGCTCACTGTAGGCGGCTGCAGCCGGGAGGTAGTGTTGCTCGGTGTATTCTCGCACGGTGCGGTCGGCAGAGAAGCTCGGCGTCAACCGAGCCATGCTTTCCCGCATCCGTTTGACCCATTTGGTGGGAATGCCGCTCTCGTCTCGGGTATAGAACTCCGGGATCACCTGCCGCTCGAGCAAGTCATAGAGCGCGTCGGCTTCGACAGCGTCCCAGGCGGGATCGTCGCCATGCTCCTGTCCATCTCCCAAGGCCCACCCCACTTCGGGCGTGTAGGCTTCCGCCCACCAGCCATCCAGCTCCGACAAATTGATGCCGCCATTCACGAGCACCTTCATGCCGCTCGTTCCGCTCGCCTCCCAGGGCCGCCGCGGCGTATTAATCCAGACGTCCACCCCCTGCACCAGGTGCTCCGTCAACAACATGTCGTAGTCGCTCAGGAAGACGATGTGGGGTCGGGTCTCTGGACAGCGGATGAAATGGATCCATTCGTGGATCAAGGACTGCCCCGCCTGATCTGCCGGATGGGCCTTGCCGGCAATGATGAGCTGCACCGGGCGCTCGGGGTTGGTTAACAGACGAAGCAGTCGCATCGGGTCGCGCAGCAGCAGGTTCGGTCTCTTATACGTCGCGAAGCGGCGCGCGAAGCCCAGCGTCAGGGCGTTGGGATCAAACAGCTGCTTCGCAAGGTCGACCTCCCCCTGCGAGGCACCCGAGGCGGTCAGTTGCCGGGACAACCGTTCACGGGCATACTCGACAAGAGACTTGGTGGCCGCGGCACGGAATTGCCAGAGCCTGTCATCGGGGAGGCGGCGGATGTTCTGATCCAGGGCTTCCGTCGTCCCCAGCCATCGATTTTTTCCACATGCTTCCGTCCAGAGATCATCGGACGGGGCTGAGTCCCAGGTCGGCATATGGACTCCGTTGGTCACATGTCCGATCGGGATTTCGTCCTGCGGCCAGTGGGGGAAGAGAGGCAGAAAGATGTGCCGGCTCACCATTCCGTGCAAGCGGCTCACAGCATTCACCGCCCCGCTTCCCCGGATCGCCAGATATGCCATGTTAAAGCTCTCCGATGAGTCGTTCGGGTTCTGGCGGCCCAAAGCCAGCAAATCGTGAAATGGAATGCCGAGTTTCTGCTCGGCATAGCCGCTGAGGTACTGCTCGATGAGGGCAGGAGCAAAACGGTCAAAGCCGGCGGCCACCGCCGTATGAGTGGTGAAGAGGTTGCCCGCTCGCGTGACGGCCAGTGCGACTTGGAAGGTTTGCCCGGTCTCTTGCATGAAACTCTGGGCGCGTTCCAGCACGGCAAAGGCCGCATGGCCTTCATTGAGGTGACAGACTTCCGGTCGGATGCCGAGGGCGCCAAGCAGCCGCCATCCGCCGATCCCGAGGAGCAGCTCCTGCTTGAGGCGTAACTCCGGGCCCCCCCCGTAAAGCTCGCTGGTGATCCCTCGATGAACGGGGAAGTTTGCCGCATCATTGCTGTCGAGCAGGTAGAGTTTTACCCGTCCGACCTGGACCTGCCAGGCGCGCAGCCAGACCGAGTAACCGGGCAGCGCAATTTCCAAGCGCAACCAATCTCCATTCGGCTGACGCAATGGTGTGATCGGCAACTGTCCGGGGTCGTTATACGGGAAGAGGGCCTGTTGGGCTCCATCCTTGTCGATCTCCTGGCGAAAATAGCCTCGCTGGTAGAGCAGCCCCACGCCGACTACCGGCACGCCCAAATCGCTGGCGGCTTTAAGCTGATCGCCGGCCACATTGCCAAGCCCTCCCGAATAGATCGGGAGAGCTTCACTCAACATGAATTCCATGCTGAAATATGCGACACAGGTAAGGGAAGCCTGCGAATGATTTTGCTGAAACCACGCCGGCGCCGCAGCCGCGTGATCCTTAGACTGCACCAGGGCATCTACTTTCTCACGGAAGGCGGGATCGGCCAGCACGCGCTCGAGTTGCTCCCGCGAAACCGTCTGCAGAACCACCCAAGGGTTATGCGTGAGTTCCCACAGCGCGGGATCAAGTTGCAGCCACACTTCGTCGGCGGCATGGTTCCATGACGAGCGCACATCCAGGGCGAGTTCTGCGAGAGGATCAAATCCCTCCACTTCTGTTGGTAGCAAGCTGTATATCGGATGGCTGACACGGGTTGGTTTGCTCATAGGTTTTCCTTCAAGGCGCCGCCGCCAGAGTGTCGCTGACAATTGCCTGTGCTTTCTCAAGGATGCGGCGCAGATGATCGGAGCCACGAAAGCTCTCCGCATAGATCTTGTAGATGTCTTCCGTCCCGGAAAGGGCATGCGTGTCCATGCCGAGAAACAGCGGGCCATCGATCTTCTTCTGCTCCCGGTACAGGCAAATGGCCTGGCTGATGGCGAGGATATGCCATTCGTTGAAGGCTTTATCGAATGCGGATCCTCGATGTCTGGAGGTGCCGAAGGCAACCCGTTGAGCCGGCACGGAAGGGTCAGGCCCCTCCGTATAGTAGGCCGTGACGAGTCTGGGCACGTTCACCAGCATCGATGCTTCCGCCGGCTTTCCTGCATAAGGACTTACTTTCATGACTCTCCCGCCAAATGCCGTGGTGACCTGCCGAGCGGCTTCTCAGTCACTGCCATAGGAACGCGCCACTTGATCATCGCGACCTTTACGACGTCGTTCACGACCAGGCAGGAGAACATGGCATAAGCCAGTATTGTCAGCGTCTGCCACCAAGGCAATGGAATGAGGCCCGGGAGACTCACCAGTGTTAGACCGGTACCCACGAGTGCGTCCAGCGTGAGGGCCGTAATCAGGGTTTTGCTGGGCATCGTCGCCCAGAACCACCGGCGCTCCCTCGCGGATACGATGGAAAACACGGCAAGGTAGAGCAGAGTCAGGAAGCTGAAGGTGTAGAGGGCATTATCGTTGGTCGCCAGACCGAAGCGTGACCAGCCGATGTACAAAAGCAAGAGAGCCTCGGCGACCATGGCCACGCCCAACACCACGGATACCGTGATGAAGCCTCCGATGTTCCAGGTTTCCGGCTTCCCGGACGATCGAACGTGGTCGGTGGCGAGGGCGATCTTCGCGAAATCCGTCATGAAAACGAGCAGCAGCATCGCAAAGGCGGAGACGACGAACTTGCCCGTTACCACGAAGGCGATGGCTACGAAGGCCGCCTTTAAGATCGTCCGGCTGATCTTGTTGATAATCCACGTCAATACCCGCTGGTAGATGGTCCGCCCCTGCTCGACCAACGCCACGATGTTCGTGAGGCCCGGTTCGGTGAGAACGACGCTCGCAGCGCCCTTTGCGACGTCGGTGGCAGTGCTGACGGCGATTCCCACTTCGGCCTGGCGCAATGCGGGTGCATCATTGACGCCGTCACCTGTCATGCCAGTCACGTGCCCGGCGGCCTGCAGATGCTGCACCACGATGTACTTGTCCTCCGGGTATACCTCGGCGAAACCGTCGGCGCCCGCCAACAGGTCGACTGCCTCGTTGCTGGGCTGAGTGCTTGCAGCTTTCAGGTCCGCGACGCGTCGGATGTTCGCCAACCCGACTCCCTGACCGATCTCACGCGCAACCGGCAGCGCATCGCCTGTGAGCATCTTCACAGGCACTCCGAGGTCTCGGAGTGTCGAGATGAGCTGCTTGGCGTCCGGCCGAGGTGGATCGTACAACGTCACCAGTCCGACCAGTCCGGGGGCGCCGGCCTCGGGACCACGCGCCACCGCCAGCGTCCGATATCCTTTGAGGGCTGATTCGCTGACGCGGGCCTCCAACGCCTCGATTGCCGGGGGCTGAAGACCGCAGGCTTGCGCCACTGCCCGCACGGCCCCTTTCATCATCCGAAGCCGCTGCCCGTTCTGTTCGACCACCGCCTCCGTCCGCCGGCTTTGCGGATCGAACGGCTTGAAGGAGACTGCCGTGACCGCAGGAACGCCGTCGAATATGTGACCCTCCCGCGCCGCGGCTAGGAACGCCAGGTCGATCGGATCCTGGTTGGCCTCCTGGGACGCGAGCGCTCCGGCGAACAGCACGTCGGATTCCGTCGAGTGGTCCAGCGGGATCACGCCGGTGACGGCCAGTTGGTTCATCGTAATCGTGCCTGTCTTGTCCACGCAGAGCACGTCCATCGTCGCGGCATCCTCCGCAGCGCTGAGGCGCGTTACCAGCACACCTCGCTTCGCCAGCTCCGCCGACCCGACGGCCATGCTGACTGTAAACATAACCGGGAGGGCGACAGGTACCGCGCTCATCAACAAGACCAGCATGAGCGGGATCATCTCAATGAGCGGCGCGCCGCGGATCAGCGACATCACGATCACCACGCCCAGCAGCGCACCAACGATGACGAAGAGCCAGCGGACAACCTTGCCCACCACCGCTTCGATGTGGAGCTTCGGGCGCGCCATCTGCACGAGTTCTGTGGTGCGGCCGAAGTAGGTCTGTGCCCCCGTGAGCATCACCACGCCGTTGCCTTCCCCCCGGCGGACAACGGACCCCGAGGAGAGCACGTCGCCGGGCGCCTTGTCTGCATCCTTCGACTCGCCGGTGAGGGCCGACTGGTCGATGGACAAATCTCCGGTCAGGAGCTTCACGTCGGCCGGGATGATGTCACCCGGGCGCATGCGCACGATGTCACCGGGGACCAGCTCCCGGGCGGGAATGACCTGCCAGCTTGCATCGCGCAGCACACGCGCACTGACCTGAAGCCGTCGCCGCAGCGTTTCGACGACACCGGCGGCTCGTCGCTCCTGCGCAAAGCTCAAAACGGCATTGACGACCAGCAGCGCACCCACTACGGCGAGATCGGTGTATTTCCGGAGAAAAGCCGAAAGGAGCATGATCAACTCGAGCATCCACGCTGACAAACCCCAGAATTTTCCGAGAAACGTGAGCAGCGGGTGCCCCTTCTGTTCGATCACTTCATTGTAGCCGTGCTCCTCCCGGCGGATGTCCACCTCAGCGCGCGTGAGACCCGTCTCGGGGTTCACGTGGAGCGCCGCGAGCGTATCGGAAACCGATGCGGATGCAATGTCGGGCCCCTTGCCGGTGGATGGTATCGAGCGCGGGATCTCCACTCCAGATTTCTTCGCGATCGTTGGCATAGTGACTTTCTCCCGATTCTTGTTAAGCGTTTCTCTCTCCGGAGGCAGCGACCTGCGGGTGATGTAAAAGTCTGGAGTCCGCACCATCAGGGCCGTGGCGCCCCTATCGTCGCGGCTCAGTCAGCAGGTGCTTGAGCGCCGCCATCGCCTTGCCGAATTTTTCCCAGTCTCCCTGCTGGATAGTCTTCTCGACGTCCTCGAGTTGTGTCCTCGCCTGGCCCAATTCCGGCTGCCCGCTCGGTATCTGGGTCGCTTTCTCCTTGGATTGCTGAGTGCCAAAGAGGGCGTTGAGCGTGGGATCCATCGCATCTTGTCTCCCGAAACCACGATGATGCGCTTCAGCTGGGGGATATTCGTGCCTTCGGCGGTGAGGTACCTCGGGTCTCCTCGGTTCAAGCTGCAATAGTCCTTCAAAATATTGTTTTCAGATATGTTGTACCCTCCCTATTCTCATAGTGTTTCGACTACCATTTTGTGAACTCTGCACCCCCCAAATGAGCCAGGAAAAATTTTGATCTGTGGGGAATCGGCCTGTCTGTTCAACATTGCTCGTTCATCTGGTCAAAATTGCTCTTCCCAGTTGTGAAGAAGCATTGCTGGAATATTTGAAGGGTTCCTAGACGAATCGAACTTCTTGGCATCCAACGAGATGCGGTTCGTTCTGAAATGTCGATTCCAAGCTTGAGGAGTTCACCATGTGTTCGCGGAGCGCCCCACAACGGATTTGATTTCGCCATCCTGCGAATCAGCTCCCTGAGTTTCTGGTCTGTTCCTGGCCGGCCTGAACACTGCTGCCGCGAGAGCCGAGTCCAGTACAATGTGAAACGTTTCCGGTGCCATCGAAGAACGGTCTCAGGTTTAACGATGACGAGAGTCTCTTTCCAGCGTTCCCATGATCGCGACAACAGGACCCAGAAAAGGCGATCTAATTTCCGGAGTTTTGGCCGCTGACGTTGTCGCTTCAGGATGGCGAGTTGCTGACGCAGCACGAGGTTTTCGAGAGCCAATTCCGAGCGGAGCCGAAGGGGAGTAAAGATCAGCGAAAGCAGACGAAGAATCATCAGGATCATGGTATGGGAGTTTCCGGCTCAGAAGCCCTGAAAGTCAATTATTTCAAAGCCGCCGCAATTTTGGCGAACCACAGCTCGGGGAAAATGGGGGTGAGTCTGCTGGAGCGCTCCCACCGGAGTACTGTTCAATGGCGATCGGGATCCCGCGACCGGCCGGGTTCTGGATGCTCACATCACTCCCGCGAACGCCACCAATTTTGCCCCCAGGCTCGGACTGGCGTGGTCGCCGGGTTTCGACAATAAGCATGTCGGCCGCCTCTTCGGCGGCTCCGGCCATTCCTCCATTCGTATGGGCTACGGCCTTTACTATATCGTGGGCCAGGCAAACCCAGTCTTCTACGTCGACTACATGCAGCCTTGGACCCTCATTGCCCAGCTAGCGGTCGATGCTGACGGCATCGGGGGGAAACATGCTGAATCCTTGGGGGACGGGCGTCGATCCGTTTGCCGGGGGACTGGCGCAACGGCCTTTTTATCCGGCCTGAACGATGCATATCAGCACCAGTGGACACTTTCGTTTCAGAGACAGCTGCCGAAAGGACTCATCCTGGACATCGCCTACGTGGGAAACCGCGGCGTGCACCTCCTGCGCAGGTTCGAAGGGAATCCCGGGAAACTGGTCCCCGGAGCCAATGCGAACAATGTCGAATCCCGCCGCACCTACAGCGGGTTTGGCTCGGTTACGGGATTTGCCGGGGACGGCAAGTCGCTCTACAACGCGCTGCAGCTGACGGTGTCCCGGAGGTTTCACCGGGCCTGCTTTTCAACGCCCACTATGTCTGGTCCAACGCGCTCGACGACGCGAGCGGCATCGGCGTTTTCCAGCTGGCCGACAGAGCCGTGATTCCGTGGGCGCGGGCGGATGCCGACCGCAGACACAGCTTTGCGGGGTACTGGGTGATGAACCTGCCGGGATGGGACCTGTACGCCCCGTTACGGTACGCGATTTCGGGATGGCGGTTAAGCGGGAGCGCGCGGATCAGTCCGGGCCTTCCGCTGCAGATCTTGAATCCATTCGATTCCACGCTGCACGGATATGCCCAGACGACTCCTGACATTACCGGATCATTTGTCAGGTTTGATCCACGCGTGGTGCGCACTTTCAAGCTTCCCAACGGCCAGACTGTGACAGGCAATTTTTTCTTCGAAACGGTATTCCAGGTCGTAAAGCCGGCGACACCGGACGCCGCGCGCCCGGGGAACCTGGGGCGGAATGCATTTTCCGACCTGGGAACCGTCAACATGGATCTGGGAATGGTCAAGGAATTCCGAGTGCGGGAGCGGCACCGCATCGAGACCCGCATCGACGCGACCAACGCGCTGAATCAGGCGCAATTCTACGCCCAGGCCGCCTCGGCCCAGAAAAGCCGATCTCGTTGCTTCAGTCGCCGCTATGGCCCTTTGCGATTCTATATGGCCAGTTGTTGCCGCAAAGCCAGATTTTCACGGGCCAGCTCAGTTCGATTCTTAAGCCCGGATCTTATCAATGAAACCAGGAGAAACAGTACTTCGATCATGACTCACAAGCCTGCCCACCGATGCCTGTAATGTCAATGTTTTCAATGTGGACGGAGTTTTGACAGGGAACAGGTTTGAATTAAGCCGCTGGCGCCGGTATCAACGTCCGCTGCAGTAATCCTGCTATATATAAGCAGACAATTGAGGAGCCCAATTATATGTCCGCTGATATTTGCTTTTCGGTAACCTAAAAGGAGAATTATCGGCGCTTCATAGAAAAGGAATAACTACGATTCCGGTTGTCGCATCCCGTCCCTTCGATGATGCCAAAACCAGCCCCATGGCCAATGAAAGTGGCCCGATAGCCGGTATCGTCTGTCATTACAGCTTCAAAAACGGATCCATTCATCTGGCCTCTGAATTCAGGGCCCGTGGGGATAGTATTTTTGGCGGTGAAGATGCCGTTAAGCGTAGGAATGCGGTAGGAATAGTAGGAACGGCCCAGGTCCGCGCTGTTCGTCACTGTAATATCCCATAGCTCGCCGGCAGAACTCCCGGTGTCGGTTTGAGTATTGTTCCGCGGCGGATTTGTCCAGATCGTCGGGTCTGGTTTTCCTTGCTGACCTCCTTGTTGTCCTCCCTGTTGATATCCTTGCTGATCTACCGGTTGACCGGAGAAGCCCGGGCATTGTTTGAGATTGTCTTCCATCATTTTCAGATCTGCTGCGATGGTGCTGCCAACTCCGCGTATGCATCGTCTGTATTGCCAATCTCTTTCAGTGTCCATTATTTGCGGATAAAGATCCAACTTCTTTGCGCATTGCAGCCGTTCCCACTCCTTTGCCAGTTTGACGGCCTTGTCGGCATAGGTCTGGCATCCATTTTCAAGTTCAGCTCCGCCGAGAATCCTTTGGGCAAATAGGTCAGTCTTGATCCAGGGTCCAAATCCAATAATTGCCAAGCACACGAAAAGTTGAATGAACTTCCCGATCTTCTGCATAGCTTCCTTCCTCTGCCCCAGTCAAGGGTTCGCTCCCTTATGTCCAGAGTATCGGCGGTGTTCCAGCCGCCATTAGAGAAAATCCCGAATTCAAACGGGGGGGAGGGAAAGCACGCGCAGCTAGGGTCCCCCTATTCGTTGCAGGTGGCAAAGCCTCCACAGAAGCCAGGATTGGTCCCGATGGGGACGAAAGGGATTTTACGAGGAGATTCTGAAGGAGAAACCGTCGGAGAGTTAATCAATAATTCTGATGTGAACTATTTGGAGAAGGATTCTTTATCCATGATCTCTGCGGATAGGAGGAATAAGTTGCATCCCGCTTTGGAAATCGACGTTTGCAGGATCTGATAACTGCGCGTTATGGAATCCACGAACCTACAGTTGGTAATAGACTGCTTTCGCGAACGGATCGAGGGTCGGAAACAGGCTGAAATTGATCGTATTCGGTACCCGCAACTCGCCTTTGACCATGGCAAGCCGTGCCAAGGTGGCATCTGGAGCCATAGTGGCGGGCGGTGCCTCCGTGGCAGCGTGCCATGGTGAGTCGCCTTCTGGTGCCGCCGTGGCATTGTGTGCCAGGGTTTTTTCCACAGGGGGAGAGGGCCTCGGCCGCGGTGACGTGCCGGCCGCCGGCGTGGTGATGACGCCCTCGAGCGGGGCATATTGCTTGAGCAGTTCCCTGGTAGCGGTATGCTCGCCCTGACCCTGGATGAGATCTCTAGCGATGGATGCTTTCAACTGCTGCCGGTCTCTTTTGTTCATGGCTCATTTCCCGTCTGAGTTCGTTGAACAGTTTCATGAAGTCGAAGGTGGCGGAGTTCGTCGCGGAACTCTCCACGACGCCTTTCCTCATGGCGGTGGCTTCGGCGACGCCGACGTAACGATGGATGACCGATTCCAGGACCAGACTGGGACCGAAAAATTCCTCCACTTCTTTTCCGGGGAAAATCCCATGTTCTAAACGGGTTATCAAATTTCCTGTATTGTAGCAAAATTGCGATAACCGTTTGATTTTAAATAATTTCCATGTGCGCATTATCTGACTGCGCGAGATGTTGGCACCTCTCGCGCAGGAAAAAAAGTGAAATCACAAAAGGCCTGACGATGGACCAGTACGCAATGTTTATAAGATGCACAAATACAATAGATTGCCGGGCCCAGCTCAAGCCGGCTGAATGAGTGGGGCTGTTGTGGGGCGGTTATAAGCGTACATAGACCGAAAGTCGCAATTGCGCACGTCAGTTTTGCGCCAACGATAAGAGCGCTCTGTCCGAAGAAGGCAGCCTGCAAGCCTCCGAGGTTCTGTGCCGCTCCCTCCGGATCGAGAGCAGCTGCGGGCTGGAAATGAAGTTCTTTAAGTCACCGATGCAGTCTCACCTGCGATCCTCCACTCTTTCAGATGCCCGATTCAGCTTGCTGGCTCTGCCCTCTCGCTGTAGGAATCGCCCTGCGGAATGGAACTGGCGGCAGGTCTCAACAGCGCGTTCCTGGGCAAATTTGACCGACTCCATGCGCCGGAGCAGGTCCCACGCGACCCTGGTGCTCCCTTGCCGCTCCTGGTCCCGCTGTCGCCGCGTCTCCTCAATGTCGCTCAGAAGCTTGGCAATACCCGGATTTGTGATCAGAGACCCGAAGAAGCGCCGCACCCGCGACCCCCTCTGTGAAAGATATGCTCCGGCATTCTCCAACAAGGCCATGCCGACTTCCCAGTCGCGCGCTTCATCGTGGGTGGTTGGTTTTTTCGCGCGCCGGCCTGCAATCAATAGGGCGGCTGCGGGATGGTTGCAGGCGCCATGGAGGAAGTCGGCAACACATTCTTCCGACCGCCCTATCTCGAAAAAGGCCAGGGCGGCAACGAAACTCGTTTCCTGCCACAGATTCCGGACATGCCGGGCGGCCTTCGCCCCGTCTTCCCACGCGCCGCGGTTGAGGTGGATGAGGGCCCGGTAATACTCGGCGCCAGCATCGTCGCCGCAAATTCTCTCCAGCTGACCGGCGTGCGCGAGTGCCTTATCGTAATGCCCTTGCCTGTTGAGCGTGAGGATCAGATTACTGAGCCCGCGGCGGTACCGGCCCAATTACTTGACGACCGACGTTTCACTTGGGATATCATGCAGCTGTGAACGGGCTTTCCTATACAAACCGCCATGGCGACCGATACTACCTTCACGCCGGCCGCACCAAGACCGGCAAACTGCGTTACTTCGTCGCAAAGACCCCTGGCGGGGGAGGCTCGACACGATGCCGGAGGGATACGAGTTCACCGAAAGCATCAATGGCGTTGTCTCAGTGCGGCGTATCGATTGGCGCGGTCCGCAGATACCCGAGCGAGACGTGGAGATTGTTTGCGTGGAGATGGCACGGCATGGCCACCTCCGCTATCATCGCGTCGAGTGCGTGCGCGGCGAGATCGTGATCTTTGAGCCGTTCTCCAAGCTGATGACTCTCGACGCCGAGCACGCGCGCCGGTTAGGGATCCGATCGAATGAGCCTGCGCTCGACCATCTGGCCACACGTACCCGCTACGCACCGGTCCTGAAGTTTGTGCCCTGCAGCTCCGGTGACCACGCCGTGCATCGGATGACATATCGTGGCGAAGGCGGGTGGTCGTGGTCACTGGCGCACGGATCGCTCGTGGAACTCGTTGGGCGATTCGTGGGAAAGATGGGAACCGACGCGTTCTTCGACCTGATGTGAATCGGGGGCTGGGAGGTACTGGCTTTGGGAAAGCGACAAGGGACGGCCAACGAGGCAGCATGGAGGGACGCGAAGAGGCTCTGCCGACTCAGCGGGCGTCAGGTGGCCATGGCGCGCGCGCTCGGTATGAACCCGAAGAAGCTCCCCGGTCTGCGTCCCAGCCCGCAACAGCGATGGAAGCTCCCGGTCGGCGCATTCATCGAGGAATGCTACCGAAAGCGCTTCGGCGGGGCACCCGAATCCGACGGATCCCGCCAGCCGAAGGGTGAGAGCCGGTCACACACGCATCACGCGTTGGAGAGGGCCGGTGAGCAGACGGGACAAGTCGAAAGCCTGGTCTGCTATCTCGCCAATCTCGCCGACGATCTGCAGAAGTGGCTCGTGCACGGCAAAATCGCACCGGAAGTGCCGGCCCAGGTATGCAGAGAATTCCGCGAGATTGCGGACGCACTCGAAGCGGGTGCGTCCATCCCGCAAATGCCGGAGATTCCCGTTCCACCCGCCCCGCGGTCAATGCGGTCCGGAGTTTGCTACGGGTCGGAGCACACATTCGACGACGACGAGATCCCCTTCTGACCTTGTCCATTTACGCCGGCTGCGACCGTGACCGCGGAGACGACGACGGCGGCGGCTCCCGTTCCGCTCGCGCATGAGCTGTATCACGTCCATCGTCGCGACAACCTGCCAGACGCGATGTGAGTCGCGTCTGGCACGCGCGTCGAGGGGACGCTGCCATGCCGCCGTTTCCTTTCGCTCGCAAGGAATTGATCCTTGCCTTTTATGTCACATATGACATATTATAGAGTCGTGATTCCGAACGACAAACCTCTCGTATGGATGCATGCTGAGGTGAAATCCCCTCCGATTTCTGCGGAGGCAAGGCTTGAAGCAGGATTCCTGCTAAGGAAATTGCAGAATGGCGAGAGGCTGGAAATGCCTCACTCGAGACCGATGCCGGCTATCGGTGAAGGGTGTCACGAACTGAGGATCGTCGACGTCAATACTACGTGGCGCATAATCTACCGCGTTGATCCTGACGCCATTGTCATCGTGGACGGCTTCAGCAAGAAGTCACGAACAACGCCGAAATCGGTGATCGCCGATCGAGAAAGAGGCTGCAGGAGTATGACGATGCATATCAGCAAGCGAAAGCGCCTGGAGGCTAAAGGATGGAAGGTCGGCAGCACGAGAGAGTTTCTCGGCCTGTCCGAGCAGGAGGAATCTTACGTTGAGATCAAGCTGCGGCTTGCAGAAAGCCTGCGCAATCAAAGAATGAAGCGCCGAATGACCCAGGCGGACGTGGCCAGGGCGATCAAATCAAGTCAATCACGGGTTGCGAAGATGGAGGCCGGTGAACGCTCCGTGTCGCTGGACCTCCTTGTGCGGACGCTGCTCGCTCTCGGCACTTCCAACTCTGATGTGGTCCGCCTCCTCTTTCCTCGGAAGTCTGCTCCCGCGGCCTAGTGGAAGTAAATGGCCGGAGTCCGTTGAAGCAGTTCGAGTCCCTCGGGACCTTCGTCGAGGACGAGATAGTGGGCCCACCTGAGGTGGGGCGGGAAGAGCGCGCTCTCGATATTCGCGGATTTGGACAGCAGTGCTGTCCGAATCTCCGGGTCGCGCGATTTGGACAGCGGCGCTGTCCGACTGACTCCACAGGTTTCCTGTCGCGTTTTCGTGCGCAGTACGCACCCGAGTAAAATCACCATAGGGATTATAGCGTCAGATTTTATCGCTTCTCTTGGCGGAGCCATCGAAGATCGGCTCGTCGAGCGAATACGCCTGGAGCGGCCGTATGCCTCTTGCCGCGCATGTCAGGGTTCGAGATATCGAAGCCTTCGTTCACTTGGTGGAATCGGGTGCGGTACCAGGCAAGGCTGTTCTTGTCGAACGCCTCCTTCAGAGACACACGGTCGAACACTTGACCGTCCCAGCGATCCGATGCTGCGTCCCCGAGCATGCGTTCGATTTCATGCATCTGAGCTTTGTAGTCGCCGGCACCGCGCCGCAGGAAAGTGCGGCGAATATCGCCGTCCAGGTAGAGGGGTTTGTGCCGGCGGTCAGCCTCGGCAATGCGGAAGACGAGGACGGTTTTGCTCGCAACCTTGGGAAGGAGAGGGACGCATCGTGATCAAACGAACGCAGCTTGAAAGCATTAGCCAATACGCGGGAACACTCCTGCATGAAGTCGTCCATGCCAACAGCGGTGCATCTGACATCTCCTTATCATTTGAGGAGGAGCTCACGAGGATAATCGGACGCTTGGCAGCCTTCAGGCTGTCGTAAAGCCCGGATGTTTAGCGGCGATGGATAGGCGGGATAAGCTGCGGTCGCCGTCGGGCGCGCTGAAGATGAGTTTTGGAGCTCGGGCCCCCAAAGCTCGAGCGCAGCAGCCCCGTACTGTGGTAAGATCCAATCATGGATTACAAAAAGGTCATAACCACTGAACCCGGCAAGAGAAGCGGCAAGCCGTGCATTCGTGGAACCAGGATGACGGTTACGGATGTTCTGGAGTACTTGGCCGGCGGCATGACCCAGGAAGAACTCTTGAAAGAGTTTCCCGATCTCACCAGAGAAGACATCCGCGCGTGTCTTGCTTTCGCCGCGGATCGAGAGCGAAAACTGGCGGCGCTGCCGGAATGAAACTCCTCTTTGACCAGAATCTCTCTCCAAACCTGCCACGCCTCCTGAGCGATCTCTATGCGGGAAGCATGCACGTTCGTGATGTTGGGCTTCGTGACGCCGACGACACGAGCATATGGGAATATGCAGAGCGGCATGGCTTCGCCCCCTACTAAAAATTCAATCCGTATGACATTGACGGAGTGGGCGAGGCATTGAAATTTATATCTTATTAGGGGTTTTCAGGATTTTAGTGTTTCAAAAGCAGGATGGGTCCGAACAGGGACGCGGAACCAGTCGGTCGTTAGGCGGCGCCGTCGAACGAGATTGGACATTCAGGAAGCGAATTCTTTAAAGATGCCGGAATTCAGGCGGCTCTGCGTTCGTATCGATGATGCAGGCCGCCTACTTTGGGAAGCGCAATGATTTTACCCATCTGCGGCGGCTGCACGGCCCTGCTATCCGGAGAGTCCTTTCCAAGCGAAAGGTGGCAGCGGCTTCGATGATAATAATCGATGTAAGAAATCATGTGGCGTCGAAGAGAGGCCGCATTCAGGGTGATGGCGTGATTGAGACACTCTCTGCGGATGGAGCCGATGAGGCGTTCGACATAGGGTGTCTGCCACGGGGACCGGAATGCAGTCAGAATTTCTGTGATATCCAGGCTTTTGACCTGTGCGGTGAAGGCGGCGCCATAGATGCGGTCTCGATCCCGGAGCAAGAACCGTGGGGACTTGTCCCAAGGAAAAGCCTGAAGGATCTGCGCTGCGGTCCACTCAGAGGTGGGATGCTGGGTGACATTAAAATGCACAATGCGCCGGCGATCGTGAGCCAAGACAAGGAACACGTACAGGATCCGGAAGGTGATGGTGGGGACCACGAAGAAGTCTATGGAAACCCACTGCTTGACGTGGTTTTCCAGGAACGTCCGCCACGTTTGAGAAGGCGGTTTCCGGCGCTTCACCATATATTTCGCGACAGTGGCCTGGGACACTTTGATTCCAAGTTTGAGCAGTTCCGCGTGCAATCTCGGTGCTCCCCAGAGGACACTGCAGGCGCTCATGTTGCGAATCAGATCCCGGATTTCTTTGGAAATCCCAGGTCGGCCGATCCTAAGCGAACGACTTTTCCACTTCCAATAAAGCCGGAATCCTTTTCGATGCCAGGCAATGACAGTATCCGGCTTGACGAACAGGAGGCAATTACGCCATTTGGGCCAGAACCGGGAGAGGAGAACCCATAGGAACCGATCCGAAGCTCCAAGCAGGAGGCGGCGTTTCCTGTTGGTTCTTTGCAGGACGACGAGCTGGTGGCGGAGGGCCAGGATTTCCAGTTGCAGAGAAGCACGCGTTCGGAATGCGGACGCGAGGGCGGCGAATGTTGAAATCAGCATGTCAGGCATGGCTCAGGACGATACCAGCGCGAAGCTGCAGGCGCAACGATTGGAATCATTACGGAGTTTTTGGCAACTACACCGGGGATCCCTAGCCCTATTTGTAGAAAAACACCGAGTCAGGGTGGACAGCCGGGGTCAGCCCTCTGGCGCGCACCTCCGCATCGTGCGCATCCCGACCTTTAACGGCCTTCGCCATTAACTGGAAGTGAGTGAGCGTCGGGGGCAACTGGGCCCAGGGAAGGTCAAGGCGACTATCGTAGGCGAACAGGCTCTTCACCGCGGGAAGCACCGAGAAACCCTTTAACGCGTGGAGCCGAGGAACACTGTACAGGTACAGGTGTTCGAGCGCCTCGTTGCGACGGCCGACATGCAATTCGGTGACCCTTGGCTGGTCGCTCATCTGGAGCCGTCGCAAACACGGAAAGCGTTGAAGGTCGCCAAGATCCTCAAGGTTGCGGACTTCCCGGAACGATAAGTCCCGCAGCGCTGGGAGGGCCTCAATGGAGCGGATCGAGGTCGCATTTCCCAGGACGAATTTCAGCGACTCCAGCGAAACCAAGCGATTGATGAATTCGAGCGAGAACTTCGATGATGGCTGGAGCGCCAGTTCGGAAAGCGACGTGACATGGCCAATTGCTTCCGTGTTCTTGCCATAGCCAATAAGGCGGAGCGAACGCAGTGAGCGCGCGTCTGCGAGCGGTGAAAGATCGATCGCCGGAGTAGGTGTCCCAGCCAGCGTGAAATGCACCAGCCGGTGAACGCCGACTGCGCTGAGTATCTTCGCATCATCGACGCGGTGTGGCCCAAATCGCAAGGAAGTGAGTTCCGGCAGTCGTCCGACGGCTTCCGGACAACGAAGACCGGGCAGGCCGTCGATGGACAGGCGACGAATTCCGTGCAGGTGATCCAGCACGGACGCATCGAACTCCTCTTCGAAATGATCGTAGAAGCGGACTTCCAATCGATCCCCAAGCGCAGCACAGGCTTGCTGGATCCAGCCGAGATAAACGGGTCGGCTCACGACTTCATCGATGACTTCGATTCCGTCCTCTTCAAAATGCCCGACCGGAACGTCCTCCGGGATCGTCCGATGAATCTGCAGAACCTGGTCCGCGACCTCCCCCTTCGTGGCGACAAGCGCACGTGGGTCCGGCAGGATCTCAAATAGCATGTGACGTCCTCGCAGCGATGTCCCGCATCGCAACTTGCTCGTTGAAACTTGGCTCCATAGGTCGTATAAGCGCCTTTTGTTCAGCAAATCCCCGGCATCCGGGCATTGATCGTCTGACAAAAGAGCAGTTATGTCAAATTTTGTAGCATAGGCCCCAGTCAAGCAGAATTTTAAAGCCAAGCTGTGTTCCCGGATCCTGTCCATTCCAACAATTCGATTCGAGCAGGATTTGGCACCGCCAAGCGAGTCGCCGGCGGCAACTGGGATGCCGGGATTAGCCAGAATATGCTTGAAAGTAAACCGCGGCAAGCCAGGGAACGAGTGTCAACCTAGAGGCTTCGAACATCAAACCCTCGATGCGACACCAACCGACAGAGGAGAAAAAAAACAGGTGTTCAGGCTGCTCGTCGTTCGTAACGATCATGCAGGCCGCCGACCTTGGAGATCTCGATGATAATGCCCTTGTCGGGTGGCTGAACTTCTCTTGTCTCCGGTGGGTCCTTATCGAGCGATAGATGACAACCGGAATCGTGGTAGTAGGTGATATAAGATCGAAGTATCCGGCGGAGCGATTCCACACCCAGGATGATTACGTGATCCAGGCATTCTCGACGAATGGAACCTGTCAGGCGTTCAACGTACGGCGATTGCCATGGAGATTGCGGGGCCGTAAGAACTTCGGTGATCTGCATGCCAGCCGCCTGAATGTGGAAGGTGTCGCCATAGATCCGGTCACGGTCTCGCAGAACGCAGCGGGGAGCCGTATCCCAAGGGAATGCCTGCGCCAGTTGTGCTGCCGTGCACTCCGCGGTCGGATGTTCGGTCACATTGAAATGTAGGATACGCCTGCGGTCATGGGCCAGTACCAAAAAGACCTACAGAAGCTTGAAATCAATGGTCGGCACTACGAAGAAGTCGACTGACACCAACTGTTTGACACGGTTTTCGAGGAACGTCCGCCAGCTCCGGGAAGGCGGCTGAATGAGATCTGGAGAGTCCAATCGAGACCGGGAAGAATCTGGGTCTCCGCGATCAGACACCGCTTCTTGTCGTTCGGCCTCGTTCTTCTCACCGGCTTGATGCTGCTCATGTCACTGGCGTTCAGCGCCGCGCTGGCTGCCGCAGGAAAGTTCATTGGACATCCGCTCCCTGCTCCGGCCTTTTTGTTCGAATCGCTCAATCTTCTATTGTCGGCCGGTGTCATTACGGTGCTGTTTGCCATGATCTTTAAAACTTTGCCGGATACGACAATTGCCTGGCGTGATGTGTGGATCGGAGCCGCCGTTACTTCTCTTCTCTTTACGATTGGCAAGATGTTCGTCGGTCCATATCTCGGCAGGTCCAGTTTCGCTTCCGCTTTCGGGGCGGCGGCTTCTCTGATCATTGTGTTGGTCTGGATCTACTATTCCGCGCAGATTTTGCTTCTCGGCGCGGAATTTACACACATTTATGCGTATAAGTACGGCTCGCGGTCTGAGCCGGCCGCTCTTTCCCATTGAACAGAATCCGATCCGCTTGAAGTCGAAGCGGCGGGAAGGGGACACTGGGAAACGGCCGGGGAACTGGACTGTCCCGATCGGCGCCGATAGAATACACATGTGAGGCATTGGGAATTAAGGAATGTGATGAAGGTTCCCATGGAAGGTGGGGCCCTTCCGAATTGGAAATTGCCAATTCTGGTAATTGATTGATAATACAGGAGTAGCCCATGTACGGCGGTTGGAAAGGCAATTGCCGTCTTCCACGGCCCCACGATTGGCCGCTGTTCAAAGAGGTGTTGCGGGATTCGATCGGCGGCGAGAAAAACCAGGTCGATCATGACCTTCCGATCTGGCTCACTTTTTTTGTCACGGCAACTGCTATACGGACCACCATCTCCACAGGCCTGTGCAGAGCGGTCAGCATATTCTTCACCAAACACCAACCAACGTCGCCGGGCAACCACGACAAAAGTCAGATATCTACCCACTCGAAACTTTTCCGCCTGCTCCTGATCCTGTCTGGTTTAAGCAGCTTCCTGTTCCCGCTCCACGCGCAGCAACCCCAGCAGCGGAGTTCCTATGAAGGTCAGCGGGTTGGGCTCGTGGATCTGGTGGCCAGGCCAACCATGGATGTGGGGAGCCTGCGTCCGCTGGTGATGCAAGAGGCCGGAGAACCTTACGCAGATGACAAGGTGCAGAGGACCGTGGAGGCGCTACGGCTGACGAAGCTATTCAGCAAAGTCGCTATCGAGGTGACGCCGAGACCGGACGGTTTACAGGTCCTGTTTGTGCTGCAACCCGCCTTCTACATCGGCGCCATTTCCTTCCCCGGCGCAACGAGAGCATTTACCTATTCCCGCCTGTTCGATGTCGTGAACTACCCCGCGCAAGAGGCGTATGAAGAAAGCCGCGTGAAGGCCGCGGAGCCGGCTCTGCAACGTTTTTTCGCCAACAACGGATACTTCACCGCCCAGGTGCAAAGTGAAACTAGAATCGATGAGGCTCATCAACTGGCGAATGTGATCTTTCACGTCACCTTGAACAAGCAAGCCAAAATCGGACGCGTGGAGGTAACCGGACCGCCGGGCCCAGAAGCGGCAAGGCTGGTGAGTGCGCTCCATTCATTTCGAGCTTTTTTCAAAGGAGCGTCCTTGAAAACGGGCAAGCCGTACGATCCAACCCGCGTGCGCGCGGCCGTCACCTTCCTCAAAAATACCCTTGGCGATGAGAACCGGCTCGCAAACCAGGTTCATCTGGAGCCGCGAAACTATCATCCCGAGACGAATCGAGCCGACGTCATCTTCAAAGTGACATTGGGGCCGACGGTCTCTCTCAAAGTGATGGACGCGAAGATCTCAAAGAGAAACCTGCGAAAACTGATTCCCATTTTTGAGGAGAATGCAGTTGACCAGGACCTGTTGGAAGAAGGCAAGCGGAACCTTATCGCGTTCTTTCAGGGACAGGGATACTCGGATGTAAAGATTCAGACACAGAAAGAAGATCAGGCCTCGCAGATCTCGTTGATCTATCAGGTCGACAAAGGGGAGCGCCATAGCATCGGTAACGTGGCCATTGCCGGCAATCGCAATTTCAATGAAGGCGATCTGAGGGGGCAGTTAAAGGTGGAGAAGGGTCACCTGTTTTCTCGTGGCAAGTTCAGTCAGGATCTGGCGAAGCGAAGCGTCAACAACCTGACGGCTTACTATCTAAACGCGGGTTTTGCGGACGTTCAAGTGCAGCCCGAAATCGAGAGTCGCGACCATCGCCTCAATATTACTTTCAAAATTGCCGAAGGGGAACAAACACTGGTTGATTCGTTCCGAATCGAGGGCAACAAAGATCAAACCATCGACGCTTTAGTTCCTGACGGCCTCAACCTGGACGCCGGGCAGCCCTATTCCAAGGCACGCTTAGACGAGGACCGGAATCGGATTGTCGCCGGTTACCTGAATTTGGGATACCTGAACGTAAATTTCAAATCTATAGTTGACTCTCTCGTCAAGAATCGATCTCCCCGCGTTGCGGTCACCTACCTCATCGATGAAGGCCAACAAATTCAGATTGGTCATGTATCCTATTTAGGCGCCGAACATATGCGGCAGAGTTTCATCCAGCGTAATACCACGGTCAAACCTGGCGACCCTTTGAGCGAAGGGAAAATGCTGGAGTCGGAGAGCCGGCTCTATAATCTCGGCGATTTTGACTGGGCCGACGTCTCGCCCCGGAAGCCGATCACGGACCAGACACAAGAAGAGGTGCTGGTGAAGGTTCACGAGGCGAGTCGCAATTCTTTGACATTTGGCTTCGGATTTGAATCCACGTCGCGCAGCGGCAGCCTCTCTTCGGGCGTTATTTCGCTTCCAGGACTGCCAACGGTTGGCCTGCCAAGCGAGTTTGCGGTCATCGAGAAAAGCATCTTCAGTCCCATAGGTTCCATCGAGTACAGCCGGCTTGATATGCGGGGCCTGGGAGAAACAGGTTCGGTCTCCACGCTTTTGTCCATCCTGGACCAGAAAGCCGCATTGTCCTACAGCATGCCGCAATTTCAAGGTCTCAACTGGAGGGCCCTGTGGAGCTTGTCGGGGGAACGAAATTCCATGAACCCGCTCTTCACCGCGCAATCAGGGATGGGTTCATTTCATGTTGAAAAAGTACTGGATTCGGCCAGAACAGAACGGCTGCAATTTCAGTACACTTTTCAACGCTCTTCGATCAGCAATTTGCTTATTAAGAACTTCATTCCGGCCGCAGACCAGTCGATCCGATCCTCTTTTTTGTCTGCCTCTTTCATCCGCGACACCCGCGATAAGCCGCTCGATGCTCACGAAGGCGTTTTCCAGACTGTGGATTTTCGCATTAATCCGAAAATAATTGGTTCCAGCGATAACTTTGTGCGCTTTTTCGGGCAGACTTCCTATTACTGGCAGGTCGCACCCTGGATGGTCTGGGCGAACAATGTCCGCGTGGGATTGATAAAGGCATTCGGCGGGAGTCACGTTCCATTCAGCGAACAGTTCTTCTCCGGAGGAGCTGTCAGCTTGCGAGGCTTTCCATTGAACGGGGCGGGGCCGCAAGGGACAGCCATTCTCTGTACCAAGGCAAATGATTCCTCGACCTGCACGGCGAAGATTACGGTTCCTACGGGCGGTAACCAGCTTTTTATTTTCAATACGGAGGGCCGCTTTCCGATACCCCCTCCAGCGTCTTTTTTGAAGGGCTTGGGCGGCGTGATTTTCTATGACGGAGGAAACGTATACAGGCGAGTCGGCTTCGGCCAGTTCTTTGCGGGTTATAGCAACACGGTGGGTGTCGGCCTGCGCTACCAGACGCCCCTCGGCCCCTTGCGGATCGATTTGGGTCGAAACCTGAACCCTGTTGCAGGGCTTAAGTCCTTGCAGCTATTTGTCACTCTCGGCCAGTCTTTCTAGGCACGCCAGTCGCGGATGTGAACTTCGGGTGGAGTGAAGACGATTCATTCGCGGAGGAGAAGAGCATGAATGCGAGCCGAATTTTCCGCGTGGGTTTAATCGCGCTTGTAGCGCTGGTGGCGCTTGCCGCCGTCACGGGATTCTTCATCGTGCGCAGCTCCGCGTTCCACCGATATATCCTCGCGACCATCATCAATCGTGCCGGGAAATCGACTGGTGGACGCGTTGAGATTGGCGACTATGCCATTCACTGGTCAAGTCTCCATGCCGATTTCTATCGCGTCGTCCTGCACGGCACCGAGGCCGCGCCAAATGCTCCTTTGTTTTCGGCCGACCATCTCGGTCTGGGCCTGAAACTCGTATCGGTGTGGAAACGTGAAGTCGATCTGCAGGAAATAGTGGCGGATCACCCTGTGGTCCATCTGTGGGTTGACGCACAGGGGCGCACCAACTTGCCTCAGGCTCCTGAACCGGCACAGCCTATCAATATCTTCGACATGGCGATTGCGCACGCTGTCATCCATCAAGGCGAAATTTATTATAACGACCGCGAGATACCATTGGATGCAGAGGTTCTTGACTTGCATGCCCAGGTCACGAAAGAAACCCTGAAGACAGCGTACGACGGCATGCTCAGCTATAGCAAAGGCCGTGTTCAAATCGGCGCATTCAACCCACTGCAGCATGGTTTGGAGGCAAAATTTAAAGCAGGGCCGTCCGGCCTGACTCTGACCTCGGTGATTGTAACGAGTGGCTCCTCCAGGCTCTCCACTGCCGGACGTGTGCAGGACTACAGCAAACCGTCTGTGGAAGGCTCCTATGAAGGCACGCTGTCCGGCGCCGAGCTGGCGAGCCTTCTCAAAAACAACGCACTGCCCACGGGCGAAATTACTATAAAGGGTTCTGTCCAATACCAAGGCATTTCCGGTCGGCTGTTTTTGGATGGTCTTTCCATCCAAGGGCAGATTTCAAGCCCCGCGCTGGCAATTGATTTACCGGAGGCGAGAGCCACTGTCCGGTCCTTCAGCGCAGAATATCGCCTGAACCAAAACTCTCTGGAAGCGAAGAACCTTCGAGGAGAGGTATCAGGTGGTCATGCGGACGGTGCCCTGACCGTGAGGGATCTGACGGGCAAGCGAGAGGCTCGGTTTGAGGGATCGGTGCGCGAGATTTCACTGGCAGCCGCAAATTCCGCGTGGACTCAAAAACCGCTGGAGCGTGCGGCGGTCAACGGTCGTCTCGATGGAACGATTCAGGCTTCCTGGCATGGCAGCATGCAAGATCTTCAAATCCGCTCGGACGCTACGATTGTCGCTTCCACACCAGTGGTCCGGGAAACGTCAACTGATTCGAGTGTCATCCCCATCAACGGCGCAGTGCATCTCGCATACAACGGTACGACTAACATCATGACGCTCGAACGCACGTACCTGCGAACCCCGCACATATCCGTGAATCTCGATGGAACCATGGGCAAGCAGTCGAGCGTCCGAATCAAAGCGCAGTCGGACGATTTGCGCGAAGTCGACTTGCTCATGATTCCCTTTCGGGGATCTGCCGGCACCAAAACTAAGCCTGCACACAAATCGTCGGAGTTGCTGGGTCTGGGAGGATCTGCGTCTTTCAATGGCCAACTCCAGGGCACGACAAAAGAGCCGCACCTCGCTGGGGAAATCAGCGGGGAAAACATTCAGTACCAGGGCACAACTCTGCCTAATGTCCGTGCCCAGCTCGATGCCGGCCCTACTGGCATTGCTTTGCATCAAGGACAGCTTCAAACGAGTTCCCAGGGCAACGCTCAATTTGACTTCACCGCTGGGCTGAGAGACTGGTCGTATGGACCGCAAAATCCAATCACCGTTAAAGTCGTCGCCAGCAATATGCCGGTAGCCGATCTCCAACATTACGCAAACCTGCACTACCCGGTCAGCGGAATCCTGTCGGGCAATGTTTCCATTCAAGGATCGCAAACGAACCCGGTCGGGCTAGGAACGGTGCGGCTGTCGGGAGGCAGCGCCTGGGACCAGCCCATTCAGGATCTCTCGTTACAATTCGACGGGGACGGGAGCGCCATTCATGTTACGGCGAATGTCCTCACTTCTGCGGGATCGGGCAGCGCCAAAGTCACCTACAACCCGAGGGACGAAGGATACGACGCTCAGGTTGACTTTCCTCGACTGCAGCTTGAGCAACTCCAAGCCGTCCGCTCCCGCAACCTGGAAGTGGCCGGATTTGTTACGGTCTCAGCCAAAGGGCGAGGCACATGGAAGGCGCCTCAGCTCGAGGCCACTATCGAGGTTCCGAGCCTGCAATTCCGGCAGCAGTCGTTTGATGGGTTGAAGGCTCATGCCACCGTTACGGCACAACAGGCAAGTTTCACCCTGGATTCCCGCGTTTCTGGCGTTAATGTCCAGGCGCGAGGAACTGTGAACCTGAATTCGGATTATGACGCTACGGCCAGTTTCGACACGCCTACGATAGAGCTGGGACCTTTGATTGGCAGCTATCTGCACGGACGCGCCGCGGACGTCAGCGGGCAAACCGAGGTGCACGGTTCGCTCAGAGGGCCTTTGAAATTCCCTGAACGTTTGGATGCACATATCGACATCCCTCGGCTCAGTATGAGCTATCAATCCATACAGCTTGCGAGCGTCGCGCCTCTACGAATTGATTATCGCAACGGTACCCTCACGCTGGATCGTGCCGAGTTGAAGGGCACAGGAACCGATCTTCAGTTACAGGGCTATGTTCCGATTTCGGGTAACGGAACATTGCGCGCGACGGCCACGGGGACCATGGATCTGCATATTGTCCGACTGCTGAATCCTGATATCGAAAGCTCCGGTCAGGTCAAGCTCGACATCAGCGCTCAAGGCGCTTATTCCCGCCCGGACATTCGCGGAGCGGTGCATATTATCGACGGCGCCTTTCAAATGCCGGACGCACCACTTGGCGCGGAAAAGGTCAATGCCGAGTTTGAATTCCAGAACGGCCGCGTCAATATCAAGAGCTTCACCGCCCAAACCGGCGGCGGAACGGTGACCGCTCAGGGCTTCGCGACCTACCAGCCGGCACCTCAATACAATGTTGTGCTGGAAGCCAGGGGAGTTCGCGTGCGTTATCCGGAGGGAGTGAGGATGGTGCTCGCGAGTAATCTGATTCTGAATGGAACCGGGGATTCTTCGGTGTTGAGCGGGCAGGTCATGATCAACCGGGTCTCATTCACGGAATCCTTCGATATCGCAACCTTTGCGCAACAATTCACCGGGCCATCCTCGCCTCCCCGCGAAGGGATTGCCCAGAAGGTCAAACTGAACGTCACTCTGAAATCGACCAGCGAGATGGAGCTATCGAGCGCCCAATTGAGCGTGGCGGGCTCCGCCGACCTGCAGGTGCGCGGAACGCTGGCCGAACCCATTCTCACTGGCCGAACTAACATCACCAGTGGGGAATTCTACTTCAACGGACGACGCTACGAAGTGCAGAGCGGGGTGATCCAGTTTCCGGGCCGCGCCGACCCGGTCGTGAATCTGGTGGTGACAACGACGGTCAACCAGTTCAGTCTCAATGTCAGGCTTAATGGTCCCCTTGACCGCATACGCACCACTTATACCTCTGACCCGCCGCTTCCGCCGGTCGATGTCATTGACCTTCTGATTACGGGTCACACGACGGAAGCCCCTTCAGCGGGTACGATCACGCCGCAATCCGTATTAGCCGGGCAGATGGCAAAGCAAGTCGGCGGCAGGGTGGCAAAGCTGACGGGCGTCTCTTCGCTCACCATCGATCCGCAGATTGGGGGAAACGGGAGCAACCCCGGCGCGCGTCTGGCGCTGCAGCAACGCGTCACCAAAAACTTGTTTTTCACGTTTGCCACGGATGTCAACTCAACGCAGGGAGAGCTTGTCCAGATCGAGTACCAGATTACACGTAAATATTCCGTGAGCGCACTTCGCGACCAGAACGGCAGCTATTCCGTCCAAATGAAAGTACGCAAGAAGTTCTAATCCCAACATCAGAGATCAGTTAATTAACCCGGGGACCCGGATTTGGACATCCTGAAGAATGCGATGGGATCTCTACCCTACAGCTTCAGCCTTATTTAATCCCTTCTGACGGCTTCCGCCACCGGGCCGAAAGAAGAGAGATCACGCCGTTGCGCCTTCCCCGCCGGGTACGGGTTTCCCGACCTCCGCGCGCCAGCGCTTGCATGCTTGGATCAGCGAAGGATCGTCATCGGATTGCTCGAGTATGCGGCACAGATCATCCGCCAGACCTTCGAGGTCGCCGAGTGAATGGATGCGCAGCTCCGCATCGATCAGCCCTTTCGACTCATGGAGCGTCCGCGAAAACAGGGCCAACTTCTCTTCGTAATCCGCCTCTTCGAACTCCTGCCAGCAAGCGTCGCGGGCTACCGTAACCGGATCGGATTCGGGCGGCTCTTCAACAGGATCGGGAGTGCCCGGTTTTGGCACGGGACGGGTTTCGGCGGCGGCAGCCCGAACGGCCGGCCCTGGCTCAACGGGCTGAGCCTCCAACGAGGTCTTCGTTACCTCGATCTTTCCGAGACAGCACTTCCTGGATTTTTTTCCCGCTGCCGCAGGGGCATGGATCGTTGCGTCCAGCAATCACGGTTTTTCTCCTACTATGGATGACCATATCACTGTCTCGGCCACCGATCAAAAGCTCTCTATGCGGGCAATTGAAAGTGCCGGTTGCGCCGACAAAGGGCAAGGAGCCGTCCCGACGCTGATCCTGAGATCCGTGCTATCCTTCGCCGCAACAACCTGAAAGCCGCGATTCACATCTCGTCCGGCACGCGCGTCAAGGCGATGCGGCCGCGCCGTAGCTTCCTCTCGCTCGCGAGGAAATGATCCTTGGCTGTTATGACTCCGGGAGTCTCATTGTCGTAATCGAAGGAAAGAGGAAGGAAGGACGGACGACCCGCGTCACATCATGGATGGGCGGGCGACACCATTGGTTGTGATATTTTGCCCGCCCGCTGGCCCTTTTTCCCGCGAAAAATCGCTAGTAACGCGAAGGCTCGGCACCGGCGCGAAGCAGGGTGCTTCTCCGTGTGAGGCCGTGCCATTGGCTACAAAGAAAAGGGGAGGAAATGAGGAAACAACAGATTCTTGTACTTTTGGTGATCCTTGCGGCAGGTCTATGTCTGACCGCATATGCTCAAAAAAATTCGGCCGGCGCTAAGCCCACGTCAGGGGTTGCTTCGTGCCGCCTGCTCTTCAGTTCCTACGATCCACAAGTCTCTTCAACAGACACTACTGTAGGCGGGTTCACCGGCGACAACACCGATGGATGGTATGTAAACAAGGACAAAGGCCTGCGATGCGAAATGGACACCGGCACCAACAACTTCTTCTTCGACCTGAATTATTTCAAGTACAGCGGACTCAGGCGCCAGGCCTGGATCAACCTGAACTTTCCGACCAGCGGCAACGAGAGCGATGAGCTTGGCATCCAGCTTACCAGCGATTTCTTCCACTCGTCCGGGAATCTCTGGAACATGAGGGTAGGCGACACGGTTACTACCGGAGGAGAGATCATGATTCCGATTAATGGAAAATACTATGCCCTGTTTCTAGGCGCTGGGAACGGGGGAACCGGAGTCCAGGCGACCCGCACGAGCAGCAGCCAATGGGTGCTGTACGCACCCCAAGGCAGTATCGGGCAGTTGAAGATGCAGGGAAGGGGAAATGCGTGGGATCCGGTCGGTTTCTATTACTTCGGATTTACGATCACCATCGAACTGGTTCCGTAGGGACTCCCAAACCGGAGCACAACGCACGATCTTCGTTGAAATGCACGACGTTTTGGCTGAAAATCATGCCACAGCTTTTCAACGCATGCTCGGGGCGGAATGTCAGTCGAAACCGGAGAAATCACCCTGCTGCTGTCGCAGGCAAAGGAAGGGGATCAGCAGGCTCTGGACCGCCTGATTCCAATCGTGTACCAGGAATTGCGGCGCCTGGCCGGCCACTACATGCGTCACGAGCGGCCGGAGCACACACTTCAGGCGACGGAACTGGTGCATGAGGCCTATCTGCGCCTGGTCGGCCGCGTCATGCCGGATTTCCGGAACCGTGCGCACTTCTTCGCGGTGGCCGCACAGGCGATGCGCAATCTTCTGGTGGATCACGCCCGCGCACGCGCGCGGTTGAAGCGTGGGATCCGAAGCGTCTTCCCGCTCGATGATGAGGTCGTGACCATCGCCGCCGGCCGCAGCGAAGAGATTTTGGCGGTTGAAGACGCACTCCAGGGCCTAGCGCAGCTTGACCCGCGCCAGGCCCGCATCGTGGAGTTGCGCTATTTCGGCGGGCTCACCAACGAGGAGGTGGCCGCCGTGCTCGACATTTCCTTGCGCACGGTGAAACGGGAGTGGCAGATGGCCAAGGCGTGGCTCCGCGCCGAGGTGACGGGGAAATGATCGACCCGCGGGATTGGGAGAAACTGAAAGAGCTTTTCGACCGGGCTCTGACGCACGACGGAGCGGAACGCGAGAGATTCGTCGCAGAGGCGTGCGCGCACGACTCCGGCCTGAAAAGCCAGCTCCTCCGCCTTCTCGCGGCACACGACGGGGCCGGCGATTTCCTGTCGGTTCCGGCCCTCGCCTGCGCTCAGGAGGAAGTCCCCGAGCGCCGTCTATTCAATCCCGATCAGGTGGTCTCGGGGCGATTCCTCATCCGCCGGCTGATTGCCCGCGGCGGCATGGGGGATGTCTACGAAGCGCAGGACCAGGTGCTGGGTGAAAAGGTGGCGTTGAAGGACATCTGGGAGGACGCAGCCCGGGGCCTCGATCTGGCACGCATCAAGACCGAGGTCCAGTCGGCGCGTCGTGTCACCCACGCGAATGTCTGCAGGACGTACGATATCGCCCTGCACGACGAGCCTCCGGTGGCCCTGGTGACCATGGAATTGCTCGAGGGCCCCACGCTGTCGGTGAGGTTTCCCTGTTGGTCCAGATCAATAGGGAGGGTTCGTATCCGGCTTTGGCAAAGCATACGGCAAGATTGAGGGCGACGGGAGGTTTGAATGAAATTGTCACCGCGTTTTGAAGAGGCATTGCAACTCGCTCTGGCTGCGCACAAAAACCAGCTGCGCAAAGGCACTCAGATTCCGTACGTATCTCACGTGCTCGCCGTCGCCAGCATCGTGCTTGATTACGGTGGCGATGAGGATGAGGCTATAGCGGCGCTGCTGCACGATTCGGTGGAGGACTGCGGGGTGGATCCCGAGGACATACGAAGACGATTTGGTGACGACGCGGCGAATATAGTCATCGCCTGCAGCGACTCTCTGGAAATGGACCCCAAAAACAAAGCAGCGTGGCGGCTTCGCAAGGAAGCTTATCTTGGACATTTGGACACAGCCCCGCCGCCCGTTCTGCTGGTTTCAGCGGCCGACAAACTGCACAATGTCCGGTCGATCTTGAAGGATTTTCTGGAACTCGGCCACGAGGTCTGGGAGCGCTTCAAGGGCGGCAAAGATGGAACCCTGTGGTACTACGCCTCGCTGGTCGAGATCCTAAAGAAACGTGGCGAACATCGGATGCTGGTGGATGAGCTTGCGCGCACAGTTGCCGAAATTCAGAGATTGGCCAGCGATCAATCCCTTTGACAGCTATGCTGAAGGAATTTCCAGATACTCCGGGGGCACGAAAAGAACCGTGAACTGAATACCCCTCAAAACAGACATACGTATGTAGATGCTGAATTCAACCGAGCAAATCGCTGATGAGATTCTGGTGATGGACGCCCAGGGCGGGCGCCAAGAGGCGTTCGACATGCTGGTGTCGCGGTGGCAGAAGCGGCTCTGGTGGCATGCTTTGAACCTTACTGGCCGCACGGATGCCGCCTGGGACATCACACAGGAAAGCTGGTTGGACATCGTGAGGGGCTTGACGCGCCTGATTGCACAAAGCAGCAGAATCTTCACCGAGAGGACCTCCAAAGGAATCGTTGTCGATGGGTCCCGGTCCCTAAAACCATTTATAAGAGTAGGCGATTCGCGCGAGCGCCCAAATGCCGGTCGAAATGACCGCCGTCAAAAGCGCATATCGCCGCCAATGCGCGAGGGTCGCGGGCTTGCCCTCGGACGTTTGGCCCTTGAATCTGGTGATGTCAATGTAACTAACCACAATGAGTCCGATGGTCACCTCGAAGAACATTATTGCAGCTAGCTGCATAGCGTCTGCCGGACGTGATCATTGTGCCCCAGATCCGTCATTCCGACCCCCAGGCGCGCGGCTTCCACGCGCTGCCGCGTGCGACCGAAATCCCAGATGTTTTGTTGGGCGGTAATCCGCGTCTGCAGGTTGGCCAACGGATCGGGCGTGTTCGGATGAAGACAGATTGTGCGGGGTTTCCGGAGAAGGCCCCTCCCATGGTTAACAGGGAGGGGCCATTGTGATCGAGCCTGTTTTATCCAGTGTGCCTAACGTCGAATGCCTCTCATGGGACCGCGGCCCTGCATGCCGAGCGGAAAACCGTTATCATCACGAAGCTTGATGCTCTTCTGCGTAGTGAGGTTTTCGATCGCCGCAGCCACAAATGCGTTCTCATGCTGGAGTGACGGGTAGGCCACAACCGACAGATGATCTCCTTTGGAGATCTGGAAATCGGCCTGCTGTAGCGCCCAATATGGGCCGGTTACAATCGTGAGCGCATTATTTCCCACCTGCAGTGTGAAATTTGGAAAGCCCTGGCCGGCCGCCATGGTGACATCCTGCACAGTCCCTTCGAAGGTGGTCTTGGCTTTCAGATCGAGATTGGCGCAATCGGCACAAGCACCCATGCCGCGCATCAGGCCGCGTCCGGCCCCGCCCATGCCGCGCATCATGGTACCACCCGGCGCCATTCCCATCATTCCCCGACCTGGATGCGGCATCCCGGCAACATCTCTGAGGACGACCGTGACGCCGGTGGCCGTGTCTTTGATTTCCGTGGCCACGTAGGCACTTGTCATTCGAGGATCTTGAAACGCCTTAACTTCCAGAACCTGGTTCTGTTTGATCTCAAACTTCTGATCCATCAGCAGCCGGTAGGGACCGATCATGATGGTGACTTCGCCCCCATTCGATAGCAAAGTGATCGATGGCATCCCCTTCCCGGGTGCCACGCTGACAGCAGTAACCGTGCCGGTCAGAGTCACGACATCGGCATTGACGGCAGCCTGGGCCGGAAGCTGGCCCGCCGCGCGCTGATGCATCCGAGTCTGTGCCATGCCGGTGGAAGCCAACACGCCGGCGAGTAATATGATCAAACCAACGGTGAGTGATCTGTTATGCATGACTTTTTCCCTCCCTATTTCGCATCCGTTCACCGCGACCGAGAGAACCTACTCCCGATTGTGTACGGTTGCATTGTTTCCTTTCGTCCCTCGTCGCAGCCGAATTGCAAGATGGCCACTTTTCACGTAGCAATTCGTGTTCCCGTGGCATCCAGGCGCCGCCACTTTCCTCGAGCATTGAATGAAAGGCTTATGATTGCAGCAATTAGCGACAGTAAATGAGAGAACTGCAGCTGATTGATTGTTATCCGTAGCGACTACCTTGTGCAGACTTTGCATTTGAGGGGTGCTGAAACCGCAGGAATTGCACTTGTTCCGGAGATGGAGGAGTCTTTGAAGAATTGAACCGCAGAAGATTTGAATTCCTCCCTGCCTTCCCTAGTCTTTTCCGGCCAGACCGTACTCTTTCAGACGATATTGCAGTGTGCGCAGGCTTATCCCCAGTTGTTGTGCTGTGATGCGGCGATCGCCGGCGCTGCGAGCCAGCGCCTCCAGGATGGCAGCTTTCTCGATTTCGCCAAGCGTTGTCGGAGGCGCTTCCGCTGCCTTCTGACCCAAATGGAGCGCCAGGTCCTCAGGCAGGATCGTATCGGTTTTCGCAACGATCAAGGATCGTTCCAGAGCGTTTTGAAGCTCGCGGACATTTCCCGGCCATCCATAACTGTAGAGGATTCTCTGAGTTTCGGAACTCAGCGCCTTAAAATGCCGGCCCATGCGCGACGAGATCTTGCGCGCGAGAAACTCGGCCAGGGGGAGGATGTCCTCGCGCCTCTCCCGCAGCGGAGGGATGTGGATCGGAAACACGCTCAGCCGATAATACAGATCCTGGCGAAATGACTTATCCTCAATTGCCCGCGCCAGCTCCTTGTTTGTCGCGGCGATGACCCGGACATCCACGGTAATGGTGCGGGTGCCGCCGACCATTTCGAATTGCCGTTCTTGCAGGACTCGCAGGAGCTTGGACTGCAGGTTGGCACTCATCTCGCCGACCTCGTCCAGGAAAAGCGTCCCGCCGTGGGCAAGTTCGAACCGGCCCCGGCGCGCCTGAACCGCGCCGGTAAAGGCGCCTCTTTCATGGCCGAAGAGTTCCGATTCCAGCAGTGTTTCCGCCAGGGCGGCACAATTCACCGCCACGAACGGTCCCTCGCTTCTCGGGCTGCGCCGATGGATGAAGCGCGCTACCACCTCTTTCCCGGTTCCTGATTCTCCCGTTACCAGCACGGCAGTCGCCTGTGGAGCGACCTGCGCGGCCAGCTGGAGCACGTGCTTCATTGCGTGACTCTCGGCAACGATGTCGGCGGGAAACTGCGCTTCGGTTTCGGCTCGGAGCAACAGCCTCTGATCTCTCAACATGCGTTGCTGCAGGGTGCGGGCGACCACCAGCCGCAGTTCATCCGGGCTCTTGAGCGGCTTGGTCAGGTACTCCTGTGCACCCAGCTTCATGGCCTCCACGGCGGTAACGATGGAGCCGTAGGCAGTGAGCACGATAATGGGCACCTCGGGCATGTGCTCGCGCACCCAACGGATCAACTGCAATCCGTCCATTTCCGGCATGCGCTCGTCGGTGATGATCAGGTCGAAACTGCGGGCCGACAGTAGCTGTACCGCCTCTGCTCCGTTGGCGGCGGCTACTACCAGGTAGTCTTTGGCGAGCGCGGAGGTCAGCAACTGCCGCTGGGCGGCTTCATCGTCGATAACCAGGATGGAGTTTTTCATCGTGTTCCTTCTCTATTTGGAGGCTGTGCCTCAGGCAAAATATCTTCGCCATATGCGGGGCATGCATTACACAGATGACTGCAACGGCAGCCGGATTGTGCAGCGGGCGCCGCCATCCGGCCGGTCAGCCAAATCCATTGTGCCGCCCAGGCGTTCGACAATCTGGCGGGAAATCGAAAGTCCCAGGCCGGTGCCCTTGGTCTTCGTCGTGGCGAACGGGTGGAACAATTCCTCCGGATCCCGGCCGCCCAGGCCTGTGCCTGAATCCTCGATCTCGGCAATCAGCAAGCGCGTTCTGTCGTCTTGCCACGCACGGATGATAATGCGCCCGTCTGCCGGAGTGGAGTCAATCGCATTGAGCAGAACATTAAGCAAAACCTGCTGCAGACCACTTTCGTCTGAATAAACAATCAGTTCAGGGGGATTTGCATCGATCCCGAGATTGACTCGGGCTGTTTCCAGTTTCGGTTGCAGGACAGCTTTGAGGTCGGACAGGAGATGCGCAAAATCGAAACGGCTGATCTGCGGATCGCGCGGGCGGGCGAAGGTGAGCAGGTCGGTGACCAGCCGCTCCAGGCGCTCCGCCTCGCGAACGACCGTATTCATAAGCGATTGGGTCTTGTGATCGCCGGGCAGATCCTCCTGGGCGAGTTGCGTCAATCCCTTCATCGCACCCAGTGGATTCCGAATCTCGTGCGCCAGCGTCGCCGCCATGCCTCCCAGTGCCGTCAGGTGCCGTTCGGATTCCTCACGCGCCTTGAGCTGAAGAAACCGGCGAAGGGTGCGCAGGAAATAGCGAGCGAGCACAAGCAGCGCAACAATCGCGACACCATTCATCGCCAACTGGAAAATAGCCTGCCACCAGATGAAGTCTGCAGCGGAGGAATATATACCGACCCGGAGCCGGCGCGGCAAGGCGCGTCGGCCCATGCCCGGCCCCATGCCTGCTCCTCCACCCATGCCGGGACCCATTCCCATCCGGGGCGTTGCCAGAACCGATTCATAAACATAGATTTCGGTCGCCTGGGAGCGCACAAAACCGGCAGGCGAAGAAAATACGGAAGCGAAACGATCCCCCTCGCTCGCCAGAACATTGCCAGAGTCATCGATCAGAGCCATGAAGCCCACGGAGGATCCATGGGCCCCGGCGCTCTCGGCAAAAAGGCCCTGCCAGAAACCTGGATTGGACCGGTTGGGTCCTCGCGCCTGCTGATCCAGCGCGGAGGCAATCTCAGCCGCACTATTGCGCAGATATTGCACTCTCAAGCGAGCCAGGCGAACGTAGTTGTAGCCGGCGCTGGCTGCCAGGCCAAGGCAAACGAGGGCCACGATGACGACAAAAGCACTGGTGGGAAATGCACCAAACCGGGAGCGTTCCCTGATATTAGGGTCTTTCATAGTTTGCCTGAGCAGAGCCAACATCATACATCACCCGGCGAATCGATTCACCGCTGCGCTTTTCATGCCGGATGCAATCCCGTTAGAGTGAACACACGTGCCTGGCGCAGTGCTTGTGGCACGTTGCATGCCAGTAATTCATGGATGATGGGAACGATCGCGCCAGGCCAAACCTAAACCCCGATGCAACAGCAATTGAAGAAACCATTGGGAAATGAGCAAAGCAGCCGGCACAGCTCAGGCGAGCGGCCATGAGTGCAGAGTTTGCATTTGCGGGACTTCCCGAGCGCAACGTTTGCGCTCGTCTCTCGTGCAGCGAACCTATATGCTACTGAATCGCGCGTGCCTGTGAGCTGAAACTCGCACAAACTCATTCGGCCGACATGCGACACCATTAACTCCTTATCCCCAGCCGGACTTCAATCTGTGGAGGAACATCCCTTGACAGATCCGGGTCGGGCGGTCTAAGGTTTTAACTTCTTAATAATCATTATCATTAAGCCATGCAAAAAACAGAGAAGCATCGAAAGGTAATCAGTGAGCACTGCGAACGATGGACTATTCCGCGGGAAGCGATCTTCAGCCTCCTCATGAAGAGGCAGCAGCATTTGAGCGCCAAGGAAGTTTATGCGCTTCTTCAAGCCTCGAACAGCGAAATCGGGATCGCGACGGTCTACCGAACGCTCGATATGTTGGATAAGGCCGGGCTGGTTCGCAAGATCCAGTGCCGGGACGGCCATCTGCGTTACGAATATAAGAGAGGAGACCAGTCCGATCATCACCATCATCTGATCTGCACCGATTGCGGGAAAATCCTGAACTACCGGGATTTCGAGAAAGAGGAGCTCGATCTGGTGCGGAAAACCGAGGAAATCATGGAAAAGAAGTATGGCTTCCTCGTCAGGGATCACAATATCGAATTCCTCGGCCTTTGCGAGCAATGCCGGCCAGGGGGGCAGAGATTCCTGGCCAAGCACGCCGGGCGGTGAGAATGGCAGGACTCGCCAATGGCACGCACGCGATCAAAATGGCGGATGGGAGAGACCTGCCATTTTCACCGCCCCAAAAGCGATTTCAGAAAACAACGCGGTTGCCGGCTCGCAGGCCTTGCGCTCCTACGCACTCGATTCGCGGTCCTGTCAAACCGCTCACACCTATTGACAGTATCCACTTGACCGGGCGGAACGGCTGGCGATCGCCGGTCAGAACCTAATTACGTTTCGCGTGCAATTCCTACATTTTCGCGATCCGCACAAATGCAAGTCCTGCATTTGAGAAGGGCAGACGCTGGAGCGCCTTCGAGCAGAAGTCCTTCGCCGGATCGACGCAACCGATGCTCTCTTAATCACTTCTGCCTGAAAATCCATTCAGTCACAACCGATGCAGCACTCGGGCACAGCAATTGCAATCTCACCGGCCGTGATCATCGAATCACTGGAAAGGAGAAAAAGAAAATGAAAAACATCAAGCAAATCATGGCTCTATCCGCAGCTTTGCTGCTGATCTTCGCTGTCTCGGGCGCTCTTGCTCAAAGCAGCACTTCCGCTCAGATCCAGAAACGGCAAGGCGTCGTGGACGCCAACCGCGACGGGATCTGCGACATCACCGGCCAGAAAATCGGCAGTGGTGCAGGGACTGGCCAGGGGCAGCAGGCCAAGCGCGGTAATCAAAACGGACCCGGCGACGGCACCGGCAATCAGGGGAGCGGACCCAAGGACGGAACCGGGTACGGCGCGCAAACCGGGAAAAAACTGGGACCGCAGGATGGATCTCAAGCCCGGATCGGACGGGCAGGCAGGCCCGGTATGAGCGGTACTTCCAAGGGCGCCAGAATCCGGAAGGGCGGCAAACGCTAGTAAGCGGTTTGGCCAGTCTCGAGGTTCGGTCCTGAAAGAACTCTGAAATCAGGCCCGCAACCTCGATCGGATCCCGGAGACCGGTACCAGGGATCTGCTTTCAACTCATCCATGATTCACCGGGCCCCGGATCGGCGGCGATCGGATTTCTGACGCCGCGAGGATACCGGGGCCCGGATATACACGGACCCATATCGCAAAGGAGAACAACCCTGATGGCACGCAAGGGATTCAAGCCAATGTATCACTACGTTTTGTCTTTTGGCAGCGTCGGATGTGGGCGGACTCCGATCACATCAGGCGGCACTTATGACGACGTAATTCCTGCTTCAAGATCGCGCGCGGCCGCGTCCATCGCAAGATCCGCCCGAGGTACTGCTGTGGCCGCCATGGTGGCCGCACGCCGTTTGCGGAGTCACGACCTTGAGCTTGCCAGCCTTTAAAGCCTCGATCGTGGCCGCAGCAGTTGGGAACTCCGACACGTAAACCTGGATGTTCGCCGCCTGAAGTCTCCCAAGGGCGCCCATGCCAATTCCGCCGACCACCATCCCATCCACGCTTTCACCGGCAAGAGACAGAAGCGGCTGGCACATACCATGGCCGTGGTTGAGATTACGGTTCGAGATGGCCCGGCAGGTCCCTCCCTCGGTGTCGACGATCAGGAATAGCGGCGCTGAGCCAAAGTGAGCGCTTACCGGGCTTTCGAGCCCCTTATCATCAGTAACTGGAATACAGATATTCATAACACTTTCCTCTTTGTTGGGGTGCAATGTGCCCCCGATTTACGTTTTCCTGCAGCCCATTCTCCGCCGCCGTCCGCCGCCACACGGCGCGGACTCTCCCTGCGCCGGCCCGATCTCCGCCTGACGGCAGTACGGGCAGCCAACTGGTAGGTTGATGGGTCCGTCCCATTCATTCTTACAGGCCGGACACCGTAGAGGGTGGATCGCTTCTATCTGGACGGAGCCTCCTTCGATCTTGAGCGCCTTGCCAAGGATGATCGCCTCGGCAACCTTGCGGCGCGCGATTTCTACGATACGCCCGAAAGTCGGGCGGGAAACTCGCATCCGCTCCGAAGCTTGATCCTGGTAGAGCCCCTCGAGGTCAGCTAATCTGATGGCCTCGAACTCATCGAGAGTCATCGTTACCTCTTCGAGCATGCGCGCCGGAATTCCAGCCGGCTTGAATATCGCCGCAACCGGCTTCCCGGAGATCCGGCGGCAACATGGCGGCCTGGCCATAAGTAAGACCTCCAGGTGTATTATGAGCATATGATCAAAACTGTCAAGATTATAAAGCCACGATTGTGAGGAAATGTCTGACAAGCACGTCAATCTTCAGATCATCCATGCGAAAAACAGGATTGAAATGATCCCGGCGTAAACGCACCGCGCGGCTGCTTTGGAATATGGATCAGCTGCCGGAGCGGCCTTTCCCTGCACGATCTGGGTGATCCCGTCTTCGGCCGCCTGCATCGATTGAATCAATAAAACTCTCATTGACAAACCCGGCTCGAAGTGATTATCCTGGGTCTGTATTAATAATCATTCTCAATATCACTAAGACGGTGTTCCAGTGAAGAGCAAAAAGCCAGTGCAGCATCAAGTGCGGGTCAGAATGCTTTGCCGGCGCTGGACTACGCCGCGTGAGGAGATTTTCCGGCTCCTGGTGCAAAAACGGCGGCAGCACCTCAGTGCCAAGGAGATCTACGTTCTGCTTCAACCTGCCGGTCATGACATTGGAATCGCGACCATCTACCGCACCCTCGACCTGTTGGACAAGGCTGGTCTGCTGCGCAAGATCCAGTGCCCGGGCGGACAGGTGCGGTACCAGTACAGGCGGGGCGACCAGTCGGATCACCAATACCATCTGATCTGTACGATCTGCGGAAAGATCCTGGACTATCGGGATCTTGAGAAGGAGGAACTTGATCTCTTAAGTAAGACCGAGGACCTCCTGGAGCGAAAGTCCGGATTCCTCATCAGGGACCACTATATTGAATACTTCGGGCTCTGCAAGAGTTGCCGGCCCGACGGAGCGAGAATTCTGACAGAAAAAGAACTCGGCGAATTTGCGCCTGGAAGATTCCCTGCGGGACTCAGGGCAGGGCCAATCCCCGGTAAGGAGGTCACATGAGAATTGCCATCGCTACAGATCAGGATTTCGTAGCATCCGGTTTCGGCTGTTGTCCGGCCTGCATGATTGTGAATCTCGAAGATGGAAAGATTCGCGAGACATTCCTCATCCCAAACCCGGGATCCAAGCACGAATATTGGGCGGAACTCTTCTGCCGGAACGGGATCAAGCATCTGATTGTAGGGAAGATCGGAACACATGCGCTGTCGGTAATGAACTGGTGGGGGATCGAGGTCATGGCTGGAGTCCAGGGCAGCATCGACGACGCTGTACAGCGGTTCGCACGGGGAGAACTTCGGTGCGAGGCGAAATGCGAATCAGGAGATTGCGGTTCCGTTTCAGCGATCGCATGACCCGACGTGCCGGGAACAAGACCGGCCTGCCATCACCCTGGATCGCGTACACGCAAAGATTCACAAAATTGGGGTTCGACGATGGAAGATTTGATTTTTTTGGATAATGCTGCCACGACTTTTCCGAAACCGGAATCTGTCTATACCTTCATGGACCAATTCTATCGCCGCGCCGGCGTCAACCCGGGACGTTCCGGGTACGATCTCTGCATGGAGGCAGGCGAATTGCTGGATAACACGAGGAAACTTCTCGCCAGGTTCTTTAATGGCCGTGACTTCAACAGGCTCTGCTTCACCTACAACGCCACCGATGCGCTCAACCTGATCATTTTTGGCATGCTGTCGGAAGGGGACCACGCGATCACGACCACGCTCGAACACAATTCCGTGCTGCGGCCGCTATTCCACCTTTCTCAGTACGGGGGAGTCGAAGTGGATTACGTTCCTTTCGATGGCGCCGGATTCATCGATCCGGAAGAGATCCATCGCCGTTTCCGCCCGAACACGCGCCTGGTGATCGTCAACCACGGCTCCAATGTTATCGGGACGGTTCAGCCGATCCGGGAGATCGGACGCGATTGCCGGGAACATGGAATACCCTTTGCCATCGACGCGTCTCAGACCGCGGGTCACTTGGCAATCGATGTCGAGAAGGACAATGTGGATCTGCTCGCCTTTACCGGCCATAAATCCCTGCTCGGACCCACGGGAATCGGAGGTGTGTATGTCCGGGAGGGGATCACCGTTCGGCAGACCCGCGCCGGCGGGACCGGAGTCCGTTCAGCGGCACGCCTGCACCTGGAAGAATATCCCTTCCGCCTCGAGTACGGCACCCCAAACATATTGGGCGCCGCCGGCCTTTACGCGGGCGTGAATTGGATTCAGGAGAAGGGAATCGAAACGATCCATGGGCAGGAAATGGCTCTGGCGTCGCAATTAAGGGAGGGGCTGGAGCAGATTGAAGGGGTTCAACTTTACTGCCAGGACAACCTTACAAACCACCTATCCGTAATGAGTTTCAACGTCGAGGGACTCGAAGCCGGCGAGACCGGAACCATGCTTGACGTCGATCACAGCATCGCCTGCCGCACCGGCCTGCACTGTGCCCCCCTGGTCCACGAACAGCTGGGCACGGCAAAAATCAAGGGATCCGTGCGTTTCGGCATCGGGCCATTCAACACCGAGGGCCATATTCAGGCGGCGGTGAAAGCTGTGTCAGAGATTACTGCCATGAATATCGGCAGGCGAAAGCCTCGAGTGGTGGGTCCCAAAGCGCACCGGACGGAAGCAAGCGCGATCGCCCAAGACCAAGAGATGCACGCGATGGAAGCGAAGAGCAATTCGTAAGGAAGGTCGGCGCTCACCCCTCAAAATAATCGAAGTTATTCAATAGCGAACCAGCCAATGTAAGGATCAGTTTACGTTAAAGGAATCATAGTATGGAGATGACGATCGATTTTCCCGGCGGCGCCCGCGTAGCAGCTCGCTTTGGAGGATTCACCATCGAAACCGACTTGCCCCCTGATGCCGGCGGCGAAGGATCCGCACCTACTCCCTTCGAGACCTTTTTAGCCTCGCTGGGCACCTGCGCCGGCATCTATGTTCTCGCCTTCTGCCGCCAACGCGGCATCCCTGTCGATGGCATCCGCCTGATTCAACATGCTGGTATCCATCCAGTGACCGGGCTGGCAGATATCATCTCGCTGGATATTCAGCTGCCGCATGATTTTCCGGAGGGGTATAAGGCAGCGGTGATCCGTGCGGCCGAACAATGCAAGGTGAAAAAGCACTTCGAGAATCCGCCGGAGATTGAAGTGGCAACGTCCATCAATAAATCCAGGCCTGTCTGAGCCCCCTCCCTCCCCGCTCGGGTTCAGCGTCCACGGCAACTGCGAAATAGCAAAGTTCTCCGCCTGTGCTTTTCCCAATTTGACAGCCGATATCGGCCGTCGAACTTCTCTCGGAAACCAGGGAAAGGATATTCCTGTCCCGCACTTTTTAGTTCTCGGCCCAGCCGTCCTGGCGAAGGTGGTCGTGGATGACGCTGATCGCATGGTCGGATCTGCGCAGGAAGCGCTGCGCCATGTCCCGGGTCGCCCAGCCTTCGGCTGCCAGATCATTTTGGTACCTCAGAACATACTCCTGTTGTTCGTCCAGACTTAAGGCGATCAATAATGCGCCCGCCAGAATCACTGCCGCAATCATGGCTCCCTCCGGACCGCCCTCCACAAAGGGCGTCGCAAAAGCCGCGGCCCCTTGCAGAGCGTAGCCGAACGCCCCCACATTGTCCCCGATCAGGGCTCGGTCGGCGACATCAAACATGGCGGCATACCCCGAGCAGATGCCGCCGATGAGCGGCAGCGGAAGCGCAAATCGGTTCCGAAACACTGCCTGGAAAGCATCGGAAGCGGCAGCCAGGTCCACAAAAACTGTTGGCAGGGACTCCACCGGAACATCACGCCAGGCAGTTTCCGGCCTCTGGGGCCCGGTGATGGGAGGCGGGAGCGAGGGATCCTTCTTGTTCCGGATCGTGGTACGATAGGCAACAAGGGGGGAAACGCCAGCAATGAAACGAAACCAGTTCGCGGAAATTCGACGGCATTTAGGGAAAACGCAGAGTCAGATGGCACAGATCCTGGGGGTTTCTTCCAAAGCCATTCAGAGTTTCGAACAGGGCTGGCGCAACATTCCTGTGCACATCGAGCGCCAGGTCCTACTTCTTCTTGCTCTGAAATCCCACGCTTCCAAGAACGACAGGCCCTGCTGGCTGACAAAGCGTTGCCCCGTGGAGAAGAGACAGGATTGTCCTGCATGGCAGTTTGATGCCGGACATCTTTGCTGGTTTGTCAACGGAACGATCTGCGAGGGCTCGCCCCGGGGGAGCTGGAAAAACAAGATGAGGATCTGTCGCGAGTGCGAAGTCTATCAGTCCATTTTGCCGCTGAAGTTTCGAAAGAGCGCACCTTAGAACCGGAGAGCAGCAACACGACGCCGATCCTCCGGGATTGTACTCCCGGGGTTCGCTCCGTTTACCTGGTATCCCGAAACCATCCAACCTCGATATGGTCGCATTTCAAAACTTTCGATGTGACCTGATGGCCGATGCCTATGGCAGATGGAGCAGAGGTTATCCGCTGATTACAGCCGTGGCATTGGAGTGGATCACCAGGAACTCTACACGATCCCGATCGGGATCGCTGTCGGTCTCTGTCAGCAGCAGGACGGGAAACTGGGGCCAGGATCACACTGAGAAACCTGGAAGCTCTGCACGGGTTGAACGACATAGCGAATAGGGTTATAACGTCCTTCGTGATAGGCTCGATCTGGAACCCGGGATCACAGGACATGCTTGATTGGAACGAAACACGTGTTGTCAGGCGCGCCTGCCTGCGTGATCTGGGGCAGGCAGCCTCGTGGACGCTTGAAGGTTGTTCGGGAAGTCCAGGCGCCGGGATAGTCCTGTGATCCTCTTGTGCGAAATGACCCGTGACGGAGCGATTCTGTGGCCACAGTGCGGACGATCGGCAAATTTCTCGGGGAGTTTCTGGTGCACCCGGCCAGGACCGGAGCGATAGCCCCGAGTTCGCAGCGCCTCGCCCGGAGTATGGTGGAGTGGATCGACCTGCCCAAGGCAAAGATAGTTTTGGAATACGGGCCAGGCACCGGAGTGTTTACGGAACATATCCTCCGGCGGATGCCTGCCGGTTCGTCGTTTGCCGCGATCGAACTTAATCCCCGCCTGGCGGAACTGTTCCGGCGCCGGCATCCCGGTCTGACGCTGGTCGTTGATTCCGTGGCCAAGGTCGAATCAATCTGCCGGACACTTGGGCTCGGGAAGGTGGATTGCATTGTCTGCGGACTACCCTGGGCTTCGTTCCCGGGATCACTGCAAACTCAGATCCTCGACCAAATGATGAAAATAATGAGCCCGAACGGTCAATTCGTGACCTTCGCCTATCTTCAGGGTCTGCTACTGCCGCCGGGGAGGCGGTTTGCGGCCCTCCTGCCCAAGTACTTCACCCATGTTTCCAGGAGCCGGACTGTCTGGCTCAACCTCCCGCCTGCATTCGTTTACCAGTGCAGAATGTAGCTGGTTTCAAAGTCAGTATGGGCCTTTAAGACCGGAAACGCGCCTGCGCCCCAAAACGGTGCGCCGGGAAGCAGGAACGACACATCGTGTGTTTTTGTGACTTTGATCACAGAAAAAGAAATTCAATGTGTGAACATTCGGGCAGACTCGGGTGTTAAGGCTTAATCCTGCACGAACGATAATCCGCGGGTTTGGGACACTACCAGGGATAGTCCGGCATTGTCTTCCTATTCTTGCGGCGCCATCTGCTAATTAACGCCTGTCAGGCCGCAGCCTGAGTCTCAGGAGCAGTTTATGAAGGTTGAATCACTCAGGTTGGAAGCCGTTTCGAGTATTTCGCCTATGACCCAGGGGCGCCAACGGACAGCAGCGGTGGCAAGTCCTGCTGAAGCCAAGATCGAGACCGTTCGCGCGGAGGTCACCACTCATTCCAGGCAGATCCTGCGGTTTCACAAGTCCGAGCGCGCGCTGCATTGGGCGATCGCGGCGCCTTTCATGGTGTGTTACACGACGGCACTGATCCTGATGTTTGGTTTTAACCTGCATTCCCAGGGGATTGCTCGCGACATTTTTTCCTGGAGCCATCGGATTTCGGGCGCCTGCCTGCTCCTTTTGCCTATGCTGGCTTTGCTGAGGAACGTGAAAGATTACCGGATTCATCTGCGAAACATCAGGCACGCTTGGTCCTGGACGCTCGATGACCTGAAGTGGCTGGCCCTCTTCGGCCTGGCGGCAATCAGCCGCAGGGTACGGCTTCCGGATCAGGGAAAGTTCAACGCCGCGGAAAAGCTCAACTTCATCATGGTGTTCTGCACGTGTCCGCTGTTCATAGTGACCGGAATACTCATATGGATACCGGGGCCCGTGTTTTTTTCCTGGATCGTTCACGTCCGGCTGGCTCTCGTGGCTACTCCGCTCATGCTGGGACACATCTACATGGCCCTCGTCAATCGAAGCACCCGCACCGGCCTGGGGGGCATGTTCTCGGGCTATGTGGACCGCGAGTGGGCCAGGCACCATTATCACCGCTGGTATCGTGAAAACTTTGGACACAAAGAACCTGCCGGCAAAGAAAAGGAGGAGATCCGCCGGGCGATCAGCCGGCCGGTGCTGATTCGCTGCCCCCACTGCAACGACGAGCATGTCGTGACGTCCTGGATAAGCCTGCTTGAGACCGTCTACGAATTCCAGCCCTTCACGTGCCCGAATTGTGGTGCGGACGCCGACATGGTCGCCGTGATCGTCGAACCCGGGGAAGGAGACTCAATCCTGCAGAGTCTGCGCCGGGCGGGCGTCAGGTATTTCTCCGTAGAGAAGACTCTCGAAGCAGCAGCGGCGTCTTGCGCAACGGAGAGGATCTGATACCCTTCGTCTTAGTGTGCCTCTCCACTGCCGGCCGGGAAGAAACATCCCTATCGGACCGGCGGACACATATCCCCCCAATTTGACTTGCGTGAAGGAGGAATATATGCGCATGAGCACGTTCGTCGTAGTCTTGGGTGCATTTGCTGCGCTGGCAGCGGGTGATGCTCGGCCGGCTGTCGCGCAGTTCTATGCTCAACACAACCTCGTTTCGGACGGGGCCGTTCCGGCGGACCTGGTTGATCCCAATCTGGTCAATGCCTGGGGACTCGCAGCCGGTCCCGCCACCCCCTGGTGGGTCTCCGACAACGGGACCGGCGTTTCCACGCTATATAACGGCAACACCGGCGCCAAGCTGTCATTGACAGTGACGGTCCCCGGCGCGCCAACCGGTGTCGTCTTTAACGGCGGAACAGGATTCGTTGTCACCGATGGGGTTGACAGCGGCCCTGCCCGGTTTCTGTTCGCCAGCGAGGACGGAACCATTTCAGGATGGAACTCGTCGGTACCTCCCCCTCCGACATCCACTCAGGCTTTTGTGGTCGTCAACAACTCAGCCAGCGGCGCCGTGTATAAGGGACTTGCGATCGCCACGACGACAGACGGCGATTTCCTGTATGCGACTAATTTCCGTGCCGGGACTGTCGATGTGTTTGACAGCAACTTCGTGGCAGTGCCTGGTGGCTTCAGTGATCCGGACATCCCGGAAGGCTACGCCCCGTTTGGGATTGCCAATATCGGAGGCGTGATTTATGTGACTTACGCGTTGCAGGACGCGGACAAGATAGATGACGTGCCGGGCGAGGGTCATGGTTATGTCGACGCGTTCGACACGTCGGGAAATCTCCTGACACGTGTTGCCTCTAAAGGGCCGCTCAACTCTCCCTGGGGGTTGGCACTGGCCCCCGACAACTTCGGTAAATTCAGCGGCGATCTGCTGGTGGGCAACTTTGGAGACGGACGCATCAATGCCTACGATTTCGAGAAACACACCGGGAGCGGGGAATTCCAGCACCGGGGCCCGCTGCACAGCGCCGACGGGCCGCCGCTCGAGATCGACGGACTGTGGGCCCTTGGGTTCGGCAACGGCGGCAATGCCGGTCCCAAAGACGTTCTCTTCTTCACTGCCGGCCCTTTTGACGAGGCACACGGCCTTTTCGGCACGCTGGTCGCCGTTCCGCCGCCCGGCCGTCAGAAGTGATGAGCAGGAAAAATAGGGGTACAGGGAGCGGAAGTCATTCCGCTCCCTTCATAATCGAGGCAATCTCGCTTAAAGTCAAAATCCGGGCCTGTTTTTTTGGTTCTAAGCGGATTTTGGAGGCAACGGAAACAGTGCACGTCGTGTTCAGTCAACGTTTGCCGTCGTCAGTCCCCGTTTCCCGTTAAGGAGGCTTCCGCGCCGAGCAGGCTGAGGCTGCCGTGCTCCACGACCGCGTAGCTGGAAATCGTTCCGCTCCCCGTGTTTATCGCCGTGTCGTGAGACTCATCGATCGCCCAGGCCCGGGCCTGCAAGTCCGGGGTGGATGAACCTTTTCATTTGTCGCAAGCGTCCATAATAATTGAGTGAAGAAGTAGAGGGGGGGAAGTTACGAATCACGGCAACGCGGCAGGGGGCGACCAAATGAAAAGCAAGGCAAGAATAGGCCCGGTTGCTCTTGCTGCGGCTCTGTTTTGCGCCAACCTAGCGGGAATCCAGGATCAGGTCGAGCAGCAGACCTCGGCCCCAGCCGGTACTGACTGGACAGTGCCCTCCGGCCAGAAGTTCATCCTGCAGCTCGAGACCGCAATTCACACGAAAACCACGCGCAAGGGGGATCGCATCGAGTTCAGCACAGCGGCTGAAGTCGCCGTTGAAAATCAGATGGTCATACCGAACAAAAGCCGCGTAAACGGCACCGTGACCAAGGCCAAGAGAGCCGGACGTCTCACCGGCCGGTCTGAACTCCAGATCCGCCTGGACGAAATCCAGCTCGCGAACGGGAGCATGGCGCCGTTGCACGCCACGATTGTGCGGGTCGGCTACGACCTGGTGGACCCGAATAAGGATGGAGATCCCACGGTAAAGGGGGACACCGGCAGCGGCGGGGATGTAGGCACGATTGTTAAGGCCGGGAGTCAGGGGGCGATCATCGGTGTGCTTACCGGGGGTTTGAATGGCGCAATGTACGGCAGCGCCGCGGCAGTCGTGATCACGGCTGCCGGAATGATCCTGAAGCGCGGACCCGACCTGGATCTTCCCCGCAACACTCTGTTTGAGGCGCAATTCGACCAGCCCCTGGTTGTCCCTGCCGCCGCCGTAGCGCCTCGTCCGGCACCCGTGCAGAGCATGCCCGGGCCGGCGCCCGCACAGGTTTCTTTCCCACCGGATCTGTCGTCACCCCAGCGTCCACGGCTCACACGCAACCCGGTGGAGCAGCCGCCTGCCGCAAGTCCGATTCCTGACAAAGTCCCCGAGACGCCTCCTGCAGGAACGGCTACCTCCTCGTCCCATCCTGTTGATCCCGCGCCGACCTCGTCCGGCGGATTCATCATGAAGGTCAATGTGCGGATGGTCCTTGTGGATACCGTCGTCAAAGATCGGAACGGACGGATGATTGAAAATCTCACTCGGGACGACTTCACTCTCTTCGAGGACGGCGTAAAGCAGGAATTGCAGACGGTGTCCCGTGACGAATTGCCGCTGGCGATTGCGCTGGTCATCGACCGAAGCGGAAGCGTAGCTCCCTACATCTATGAACTTAGAAGAATCGCGGAGCGTACGCTTGAGGAGCTCAAAACGGAGGATGAAGTAGCCCTCTTTTCCTTTGCGGGCGACGTCACGCGCATCAAGGACCTGACGACCGACCGGCGGACGATCGCTGACGGGATTGCCTCCATCCGGGCGGGCGGCGGAACCGATATCGTCGATGCGCTCTATGAGTCCGCCAGCTACCTCGCAAAAGCGGCACCGGAGCGGCGCCATGCAATCATCCTGATCTCCGATAACCAGGCCACCGTGAGCCCGAGGGTAAGCGAGGCGGAGACCATTAAGGTCGCCATGGAAGGCGAAACTGTGGTTTACAGCATCAAGACCCAGGGCGAAAACAGGCCTCTGGCGCTGGACCTTCCGGCCCTGCTCGCAGGAGCGGGCCCCGTCGCAAAGATAACCCGGGAAACGGGAGGCGATATCATCAACGCTACGAACGTCGCTTCGTTCAATCTTGCCCTTGACAGTGTCATCTCCCACCTGCGCCTGCGGTATTGCCTGGGGTATTACCCTTCGAACCCTTCCACGGGTTCTTTTCACTCGATCGTTGTCCGGCTGGCCGATCGTCTCGGCAAAGTCGGCAGCGACTATTTCATCCACGCGCGCCGCGGCTATTACGCAACTTCAGCCAGCCGGTGATCGCCGCGACTCGGCGGTCCGCATCATCAGGCCGATCCACCGAGCGGAAATGCCATCGGCCGGTCGCACTTGAGGAATTGGCCTCTTCCGGGATTGCCTCTGACTTCGCCCCCGGACCAGACTATCTCGCCCCGCGAAATCGTGATCGTCGGCCACCCCTTCACTTTCATGCCCTCGAAGGCGGTGTAGTCCATCCGGTCGTGCAACATCTCCTGGCTGACCGTGACCCCGACTTCCGGGTCCCAGATTGCCAGGTCCGCGTCGCTCCCGACCGCGACGGCGCCTTTCCGGGGATAGAGGCCGTATATCCTGGCTGCGTTCGTGGCGGTCAACGCGACAAAGGTGTGGATGTCGATGCGCCCTTTGCCGACCCCTTCCGAAAACAGCAGCGGCAGGCGGATTTCCAGGCCGGGGATGCCATTCGGGACCTTCGTGAACGGGGCGTTGGGCCCGTGCGCTTGTTTCCCTTGCGGACCCTGGTACCGGTAGGGAGAGTGGTCAGAAGAGATCACCTGAACGAGACCGTTTGCCAGGCTCCGCCACAACTCTTCCTGGTCAGCCTTCTCGCGTGCCGGCGGACTGAATATGAACTTTGCCCCTTCGAATCCCGGCTTGCAGGTGTCGGCGGCAGTGAGAAGCAGGTATTGAGGACAGGTTTCGGCGTAGACCTTCAGACCTCGGTTTCGTGCCCACCCTATCTGTTCCAGCGCCTCCCGGCCGGACACGTGCACGAGCAAAATGGGGACATCGACTAATTCCGCCAGGGCGATCACGCGGTGCGCAGCCTCACGTTCTGCCACCTGCGGCCTTGATACGGGGTGGAAGCGGGGCGCGGTCTTTCCTGCCTGCAGCAGCCGTGCTGTCATCCAGGCGATCGCGTCGCTGTTTTCCGCATGGACCATCACTATGGCGCCCATGCGCTTTGCAGCGTCGAGCACATCCAGAATCTGACGGTCGGCCAGTTTGAGTGTGTCGTAGGTGGTATAAATCTTGACAGAAGTGCATCCCTGACAAATCAACGCGGGCAATTCCTGCTCCAGCACCTCTTGTGTCGGGTCGGAGATGCCCAGGTGGAATCCATAATCGACAAAGGCTCTGCCTTCCGCCCTCCGGTGATATTCCCGGACCGCTTCGCCCAGCGATTGCCCGCGCTGTTGTGCGGCAAACGGGATGAGGGTTGTGGTTCCGCCGGCAGCGGCTGACACTCCGCCCGCATAGAAATCATCCGCCGTGGTCAGCCCCGTCGAAGATATCTCTTCGATGTGGCAGTGGCTGTCGATGCCCCCCGGCAATACCAGCATCCCGGTCGCATCGATTGTGGTTTGTGCGGCCCCCTGCAGGTTCCCGGCGAGCGCGGCGATGTGTCCCGCCTGCACGCCGATGTCGCAACGCATCCGTTCGGTCGCTGTGATCACCGTGCCGTTCCTTATGATCAGGTCAAAGGTTGCGGACATCGGCATCATCAAATTCCCCCCGGCGGCGGAGCCTCCGTGCGGCGCTGCAGCATCACGAGGTCGGGCTTCTCGGAGTGGAATCTCCTGCCGAGGGTCGCCTCAACGGCGCCGCCCGCAAAACCTGCGGAGATCATCGCGTCGCGCAACGGCTGCAGATCTCCGATTAATTCCAGCCGAAAAGGATTTTCCCGGCTCTGATCTGCCATTGAGACTCCCATTGTCAGAAGGGCTGCACAGCGTTTATCGCTCTTACACGGCCGATCTCCCGTGTGGTTATCATCACAGGCTTCACGACATCGCCGCCATATACTTTTTGACGGCGGCAACGGTCCGGTCGACTTCCTCGTGGAGCACGTAAAAGTGCGGAGACAGCCGGATGCCTCCGCGCACGCCGGAACCGCGGGCATTGGTGACGATGTGCTCCTTTTCATAAAGCGCCGCTGCCAGTCTGGCCGGATCCGCCTTGCCCGGCAGGAACGTCACAATTGCCGCGGAACGGTCCGGAGCGGGATGCGTCCAGATCCTGGTCCCCTCGATCTGCTTCAGCCCCTGGATGAACCGCTGTGCCAGTTCGCGGGCGCGGGCTTCGATCACCTTGCGCCCGATGTTGTTCTGCAGCCTGAGCGCCTCGCCAAATGCGACGAAACCGGCTTCGTCACGCTGGCCCATGGCTTCGAACCGCCTCGACGCCCCGACTGATCCGCCGTAGAGGCTGATGACGCTCGGCCAGATCCGCGATTCAGACTTCCTGCTGATGTAGAGAACGCCGAATTCTTTGGGTCCGCATGGCCACTTGTGTGCGCTGCCGGTAAAGAAGTCTGGCTGCATTTCGGCAAGATCGATGTTCAGGACGCCGAACGATTGGGCCCCGTCGACCAGGGTCAGGACGCCGCGCTCGCGGGCGGCACGGCAGATTTCCTTCGCAGGGAAAAGGTCGCCAACCGCACCGGTGACGTGCGTAAAGGCGAGGAGCTTCGTCGCGGGCCCGATCGCCTTCCGAAACGCGTCATAGTATTGGTCCGCCCCGGGGTGCATTTCGACTAGATCAACCGTCCGGGTCGTGAAGCCGAATCGCTTGGCCTTTTCCTGGAAGGCCGAGTTAATGCTCGGATGGTTGTCGGAAAAAAGCAGGACTTCGTCACCCGCCTTCAAGTCAAGGCCGCTGGATACGATGTTGTTCCCCTCGGAGGTGTTCCGGGTAACGACGATCTCCTCCGGCGCGGCACCCAGAAATTCGGCAAGAACTTTTCGTGTTTCTTCGCGCGCGTCGCTCCATTTCCGCCGGTTCTCCGCGCCCGGGTCCCTGTCGATGTCACGAGTCGCATCAAGGTACGCTTCGATGACGGGTGCCGGCGTCGGGCACAGGTTGGCTGCGCAGAGAACCGTCACATTCGCCGGCATAAGAAATTGCCTGCGAACCGAGGCCCAGAAGGCTTCATCCGGCGCCAACGGCGTTTGTTGCAGCGGTATGGCCTTCACAGCGGCGGTCATCCAGGGAAGAAAAGGTGCGGCACTGCCCGCTGCCATCATGCGGGCAAAATCGCGCCGACTGAAACCGACAGAGTCTCCGTCCGGCATCGTTGCCTCCTGTTTTGCGGTGTTGAAGAGCGTAATAATGCCATCATGCCCTTTTTCTGTCTTTTTTCCAATAGCCAGCCTTGCCCCAACAGGGATACGCGCGTCATCAGGATGTACCTTCCAAAGCGGGCCGGAGACAGCGGCAAGAGTAGGTCCCGACCGTCGAGACTGTCTCAAAACTCGTACACCCGGCGATCTGCCCTCAATCCCCGCCCTGGAAGGGCTGGAGACAGTAGCCCCGGGCAAGCGAAGCGCCGCCCGGGGTAGTGGTCGAAGGAGAAACCGAGCCCCGGCAGGGGCGACAGAAAACATCTGCAAACAAATGACTTCTGTCGCCCAGGGGCTCTCACCTCTTGCCTGGCCTGACCGGGGGCAGCGCCGCCGCGCGGCTCGCCCCCGGTTACTTTCTCTGCGTCCCTCCAGGACGCCTGGTTTTGAGACATTCTCGTAGGATGGGACCCTCCAGACCCCCACCGCACCCAAAAACCCCAGCGCCCATTCCAGCCGGGAGTTCGGCGTAACCTGATGCGTCTCTCCTGGCTGGAAGCCGCCACACTTTCGGCAGTTCCAGATAGAGGGCTGGGGACTACGGTTCCGGAAGGTCTCGAGTCCGTCCGGCGGCCGGGACCTACTTGCGACCGGCACCTGCTTCCATGCTTGAGGTGCGTACCACCCTCCCCCGAACGGCTCGATCGAAATCTCCCAGGCAACATTTTTGTTGCCGCCGGATAGCGGCATATCTGTAAAATGGCGGGACAGGCTGACATGACCGTTCAGACATCAGCGCCTGCATGGAAGAGCGATTCGCTCGCACCGTGCCCGATGGAGGGAAACCGTGATGTCCCCTGAGAAACCGAACGATGGCCACACCATTTCCCGCCGGACGCTGCTGAAGAGAGTGGCGGCTGCATCTTTCACACTCCTTCCCGCCGCTGCGGCGCCGCAGGCTAACGGAGTCAGGCAGACTCCTGTCCTGCCGCCCAGCGAGAGGGTCAACCTGGCAATAGTGGGTATTGGGGGGCAGGGGAGCAGCGACTGCAAGACGATGCTCGGCACCGGCCACTGCAATATCGTTGCGCTGTGTGATGTGGACATCGGCAGCGAGCCGACGCTGGCACTGCTGAATATGTTCCCCGACGCACCCAGGTTCCAGGATTTCCGTCGGATGTTCGACAAAATGGAGAAGCAGATCGACGCCGTCGTCATCGCCGTCCCCGACCACTCTCACTTCCCTGCCGCCATGCAGGCGATGGCGCTGCGAAAGCACGTCTTCGTCGAGAAGCCACTGGCCCATTCGTTCCGGGAAGTCGATCTCCTGATGGCGGCGGAACGGAAGTACAAAGTCGCCACGCAAATGGGCAACCAGGGCTACTCCGGCGCGAATCACTTTCAGTTCAAGGCGTGGACCGAGTCAGGCGTCATCCGTGATGTGTCCAAAGTGCACGCGTTTATGAACAGCGCGCGAGTCTGGCACGGATGGACCGTCAACGAGTTGCCTCCGGCAGAACCGGTCCCGGACACTCTGGATTGGGACCTCTGGAGCGGACCGGCGGAAAAGCGCCCTTTCAACTCGAAGTACCACCCATACAGTTGGCGCTCCTGGTTCCCTTTCGGCACCGGCGCCTTCGGCGACTGGGGAGCACACATACTGGACACGATCCACCACTTTCTCGACCTCGGAATGCCGGAGGAAATCGAGGCAGTTAATCGCGAAGGCGCCGGCGAGTTTATTTTTCCCCAGGCTTCAACCGTCGCATTCCGGTTTCCGGCTCGTGATCTGCAACCTCCAGTGGAAGTCACCTGGTTCGACGGCGTGAAAAACAGGCCGCCGCGGCCGACCGAGCTTGACCCGGGCCGCGAACTGCCCGACAACGGGAAAATCATCTACTCGAAAGACCTGGTTTTCCTTGGAGGCACGCACAGCGCCACGCTGCGGATCATCCCCGATGTCAAAATGAAGGAGATGTCGGAGAGCCTGCCGAAGGTCACTGGCCGGAACTCCGATCACTACCTCAATTTCCTGCTCGCCTGCAAAGGCACGGGAAAATGCCGCTCGTCCTTCGACGTGGCGGGCCCGCTGACACAGGTCTTCCTGCTGGGCGTGATCGCCCAGCGGCTGGGCGGCACCCTGCTGAAGTTCGATCGAATGACCCGCCGAATCACGAACAACAAGGTGGCGAATGCGCTGCTTGCTCCCCCTGTCCGCAGAGGTTGGAAGGCTTACTACAAGGTGTAACCGGGCATGGCAGCAATGATGTTGACACGGAGCCGCCTCTCAAAGAGGAAACCACGGCGCATGCGTTTGCGGTCTTCGAGGCCTTCGTGGTTCCAAATCAACTTACGCTTTGTATCATCGTATGGAACGCGTTCGAATCCCCGGTCTTCCTGGAGGGTCAAACCGTTTTTTTGATTTTTTTCGCGCCGTCGATGCTCTCGACTGCAAACAGCCGGTATTGTGAATAGCGGTGCCGGTTGCTGAACTTCCAGCCCTTGAATTTCAAGACCAGCTGCACCTCGCGAGGGAGCCACAGAGTCCGCGACAGTCCCTCAAAGCGAAACTCGCCGAAATCGATAATGCTCGTGTGCTGATCCAGCCCTGCATCGGACCTGGGCGCCAGCAGTTCCGATCGCATCCGAAGGATCTGGCAATTGCCGGGATCCACCCACACGGCACCCTGTTTCAGAATCGCCGCCTCGCTTCCGAGCAGGTTGACTGTGCCCCAGGTGCGCGTCTTTTCCGGATCCTGCGCAAAGGCAATCACGTGCGCCCGGGGGTTCTTCTTCTCCCGGCCCAGATAGCGGAACTTGCAGCCGTCACTCAGTTTAGGATGGAAATAGAGGGAAGCGGATGCGTGCCCGGAGGTCATCAGGTACGCACCTTTCAGTTCGTTGGGGTTGATGCGCTCATCCTTGAGACTGGTCCGGTACTCTTCGAGGCCGAGTTCGTCTTCGCTGTTGTGCGCCGTGATGATGTAATAGAACTTGAATTTTTGATACTGATCCACGACCTTGCCGGGCTCTTCCCTCTCGAGGTACAGGTCCTCCAGTGCGCTCGTGTTTGGATAGTCTCTAAAAAAGGCTTCGACATTCTCCCCGATTTTCTTGAGGATCGGTTCCAGGGGCTCCTGTGTCTGGCCGAATTCCACATTTTTCAGTTCCGGCATGAACTCGATCAGCTCCGCAGAAGAGAAATTCATCACCGATCGAGCGTTAAGATAGGGCTTTAACTCGGGCGCCACGTCTTTCTGTGCCGTCGCGAGTTGGAAACTGCCGCCAAAAATTACCAACCACAGCATGACTGCGGAAAGAATCCTGGTACGAGTCACGGCGTGCCCCCTGTGCCCCTAAGATACCACTGCGGTGGTCACAGGGTGCGAAGGAAATCAAGTAGGAGGTGGAGGAACGCCCACGGATGCCGACACGAGAATATGCCATATTCTGCAAACGTCGATGTGGCCATCAAAAGCGCCCCATCGACCTTTGTCGATATTGTTACACCTCCCTCAATACTCCGGTACTCACTGTTTATTTCTTTACAGGGTCCGGCGATTTCCCTGCCTGAACGGCGGCCAGACGTAACCGCAACTCGAGGAGTTCTTTTTTCAGGGCGGTGATTTCCGGGCCTGTTGGGCTGAGAACCCCGATCTCGACCCGATGTTGGGCCTCCCGGATTTGATCTTCCACCAGCTTCATTTCTTCTTGGATCAGCTTTTGATGGGTTTCGATCAGCTTGAGCTCCTGGAGTTTTCGGGCTTCAGCGACCTGCCTTGCCTGAATATTGAAATTGGAGGCAGCGTTCACGTACTTACGGCTCGCTTCGACCAGCTTGACTTCTTCCGGAAACTCCGATACTAGTCGTTGGTAAGCAGTGGTAGCCTGTTCGTTCTTGCCTTGTTTGCGATAACATTCGGCCATATGGAACAACGCGGTGGCGGCGGTACCATGCAGCTCGTCATACTGTGCCAGAATCGCACTGTATGATTGTATTGCCTTATCGAGGTTCTGGTTGGCTTCCTCTTCGACAATTGCCTTGCGCAGTTGGTCCGCCAACTTCTCCTGCGCTGCCGCGCTGCCTGCCAGCAGCATCAGAAAGATCATGGCCAGGTTCTTTTTCATGGTTTCCTCCGATCAGACGTTTTTCTGAACACTTTTGAATCCGGTCCCCAGTCTGTCTGATCCGGTTCGACCGAATGTCACGGTTTTGTAATTTGCCGCAGTTCCAGGCGATAGCCGACGCCGTGAACGGTCAGGATCCACTTTGGATGTTCCGGATCCGGCTCGAGCTTGGCGCGCAGGCCGGCGATGTGGTTGTCCACCGTACGAGTCGTCGGGAAGGCGGCATATCCCCACACCACATCCAGGAAACGTTCACGAGTCACGGGCTCACCATCGGCGTCGGCCAGCAGACGCAACATGGCGAATTCCTTGGCCGTCAGATCGAGGGTTTCCACGCCTCGGCGTGCGGTGTGCCTGATCAGGTCGATGTGAATCGTCCCCAAGTCGACTGTGAATGTCCGGCGAGAACTGCTGCTGGTGCGCCGCAGGAGAGCACGCACCCTCGCCAGGAGTTCGTCTGTGCTGAAGGGCTTGACGAGGTAATCGTCTGCGCCCGAATCGAGACCGCGTACGCGGTCGCCGACCTGTCCTTTGGCTGTGAGCATCAGCACCGGCCCGGCGAAGGTAAGCCTGCGCAGTTCTGCGCAGAGCGCGAAACCGTCGAGTTTCGGCAGCATGACATCAAGCAGGATCAAGGCGGGCTTTTCCTCGAGGGCCGCCTTGAGACCGCCTTCCCCGTCGGCCGCGGTCAGAACGCGGAATCCTTCCTGCTCGAGGATGTCTTTCAATACGGTGCGCATCGGAATTTCGTCTTCCACCACGAGGATGCGGGCTCCGGGATCGGCTTTCATAGCTGCCTCACGATTGTGGCGTCAACGCCAGTTCCAGAGTAAACCGGCTCCCCTGTCCCGATGCGCTGTCCACGAATACTCGTCCGCCGTGAGCCTCGGCGACGTGCTTTACGATGCTCAGGCCGATCCCGATGCCCCGGGTCTCGCGCCTGAGTTCGGATCCGAGTCGATAGAACGGGTCGAAAATGCGTTCCTGGTCTTCGGCCCTGATTCCCGGGCCTTGATCCTCGACGGTGATCTGAATTCTCCGGTCACCGACCAATTCAAGCCCCACTTTGATGACGCTGCCTGCAGGCGAGTGCTTGATGGCGTTGTCCAGGAGATTGAGAATGGCCTGTTGCACCGCCGGCCCGTCCCACACCGGCCGGCATGCGAGAGCTTCCAGGGGCTTTGCTTCAAATGACACCGATAGCCCATGCTCGATTGCCACGGGTTCCATGGTCCGAACGGATTGCGCGATCAAAGCTATGCCGTCGACCGGTTCGAATTCATACTGCTTGCGCCCCTGGTGGATGCGCGAGAAATCGAGCACGTTCTCGACCAGAGAGGACAGCCGGCGGCATTCCTGGACAATGGACCGGAAGTAATCCTTGCGCTTACGTTCGTCCTCGACCCGCCCCCGATCCAGACTTTCCGCCATCAACCGCATGGAAGCGAGTGGCGCCCGGAGTTCATGCGAGACGCTCGAGACAAAATTCGAAGTCATCTCCGCCAGTTGCAGCTGCCGGCGGAATCCTCTCCATGCGTTTAAAAGCCCGATCGCTGCAGCAGCGGCAGCGGCGAGAATAAGGCCGCCCGCATACCAAAGCCGGCGCTGGTGGGTGGCATACAGCAGGTCCGGTCGCGTCAGCCAGAGTTTAAGGGTATAAACCATCGAGTAGCTGTCCGGCGGCGCCAGGTACAACAGGCTTTTTTCGCGCGCGTACAGCGCGGCGTTCCGATCCATTTGTACTGAGAATCCGCCGGAATAGGCGGCCAGTTGAGGGGTTTCGTTTTTCTCCGGGGCCCCCGGTCCGCCCGGCACCAGAGGCCATGTTCTGCCGGCGATTTCCACCTCCGGCGACATATATGCGGGAGTCCGGGTGCGGATTGTCTCCAGTGCCTTGAGGACCGCACGTTCCAAAACTCGGCCCGGCATGAGGGTGATCGAGTACTGCCGGTTGAACTCTTCGGAGCGCTGAGCAAATACGAACCGGCTCTGGATCTGCACCCAGAACTGCGTGACTTTATGCGCCGGATCCGCCGGAGTGTCCCGTGCCAGCCTCAGCACTGCGCGCGCCTCTTCCTGCGCATGCCAGATAGCCTCGAGTGCCTGCACAGCCTGAGATCCAAGTGGTTTTGCCGCCGCAATAATCTCAGGCGTCAGGAAGGAAGGGTATTGGTACACGCGTCGAAAAACTTCCTGGCGCAATGCTCCGTCGGACGCTCCTGATTTCAGGGCTCGTATCACTGCCAGGTCCGCGACCGGCGTTCCCGATGGCGAAGTGGATTCCGGGAACTTGCGCGCAAGCTCGGTCAGTTTCACCCCGAGATTTGCCACGGAACCCTGAGCCGCCTCGAGCGTCAGGATTCCAGCCTCTGCGTTGGCTAAGGCGGACTCACTAACACGGGCGGCTTTCATCCTTGCCAAAACCTGTGCGGCACTTGCCGGATTGCGTTCCCGGTACAACGCTGCTTCCAAACCCTGCAGAAGTTCCGCCTGTGTTGGGGACAGTGCTTTCATCCAATCCGCGGGAACAGGCAGGGGCGGGTATTCGATCGGTGCTTGCATGAGGCCGCCGGAAATCCGGCAGCGGATCTGCGGCACTGAGTCGAGCAGCAGGTTAGCACGCGCCCGTTCCACAAGGGGCCGGATTGCTTCGGCATCCTCCGCCTGGAAAATACCGCTCGCTTCCGGCCAGGCAAACGCAACCGGCACATAGTTCGCCAGGTAATAGTCGGTCAGGAAGGCCTCGACATCCTTGCTCACGGATTCGCGCCACTGGTCGCTCAGGCTGGAAACCAGAGTTTGAGCGCGGTCGCGCGCGTCCTGTTCGACGGAGGCCCGGTCCTGGCGCAATGAGTAGAGGGAGATGGCGGATAGAATCAGGACCGGGGCCGCGATCAAAACTATCTGCCAACCGAAGCGAGTTGGTCGACTGCCATGGCGTTTCATGAAGTTACCTGGATCCACCATAGCACAAAGCTATTCTGCCGATTGCGAACAGATGTCACGGTTTTGTAATAGGGACAGTGTGCTGCGGGAGCGCAAAATCCTTGCCGCGGATTCCCGCTTTGCCTAGAATCGATCGCATGGACGGAATCCTGCAGGATATCCGCGTCGGGATTCGCGTGCTGGGCAAGTCTCCCGGGGCGACGGCGGTGGCTGTGCTCGCGCTCGCGCTCGGCATCGGGGCCAACACCGTCACTCTCAGCAGTGTGCGCTCACTCGTTCTCTATCCCCTGCCCTTTCATGATCTCGACAGGATCGTGCGGGTGTGGGATACGGACCCGGCGCATGGTTTTATGCAGAACATGACTCATCCGACTGCGGCCCTGAGCGGCCAAGTGCCGGATGAACTGGAAAAGTTGCTCAAACTGGGATAACAATTAGTGGGTCACGGTCCCGTTCGGGGGGACCATAACTATAATCATCGAACACGAGATGGAGGAGCAAGTCAGTGGTATCGGAGTCGAAAACAAAGAGCGTGTACATCAAGGCCCCTCTTTCCAAGGTGTTTGCATTTGTTGCCAACCTTGCCAACTGGCCGCGATGGGCGGTTAACAACGTGGTGGCGGTGAAGCCCGGTTCCTCAGAGTGGTGGGCCATGGAGACGCGAACCGGCCTTGGGCGCATCCGGATCAAACCTGACGAGGCCGCGGGCGTTCTGGACTATGACCTCGTGTCCGCGGGCATCCAATGGTCCGCAAGTGCACGCCTAACTGCCAATGGAGAAGGCACCGACTTCAGCCTTACATACACGCCGCCGGCTTCGGTATCCAAAGAAGCATTGGAAAAGCAGGCCGCAACGGCTGATAAAGAGCTTGCGCGTCTGAAGGATTTGATGGAATCCTGAGACTGGCATATGAGCGAGAAGGCAATTCAGGATTACTATCCCCCCGACCTCAGCCACTGCTATGGTTGCGGCCGCCTCAACGAGCGGGGGTATCAGATAAAGACTTATTGGGATGGGGAGGAAACCGTGGCGAGATTCGAGCCGCGTCCCTACCACATCTCCATACCAGGTTACGTGTATGGGGGACTCCTCGCCTCGCTGATCGATTGTCACGGCACGGGTACCGCGGCAGCGGCTGCTTATCGCGCTGAAGGCCGGGAACCGGGCGGTGAACCCCCTCTGCGGTTTGTCACGGCTGCACTGAAGGTCGATTACCTCAAGCCCACACCGCTTGGAACCACGTTGGAAGTCCGCGGCAAGGTCCTGGAGGTCAAGGGGCGCAAGGTCACCGTCAGCGCCACTATTTCCGCTCGCGGCGTCGTCTGCGTACGCGGGGAGGTCGTTGCCGTCCAGGTCCCGGAAATGATGCTGCCCTAACCCGAATTAGTGGCCTCAAGCTCAACCCCCGCTCTGTGGTGAAGACCTGTATTGATATGCTACTGCCGCGTGTCCATCCACTGTCCGAATGGACAGGTGGAAAAGCCTCCGTATTCCATTACTGATTCTTGCTACGCATCGCAAATCCTCACCCGCCGACCCCACTGTTGCATGTCGAACTGCCGGTGGTATGCTTTTTCTAATGCAGTACACGCCGCGTGCGGGACTCGGGGGCGCGGCCACACAATTCGCATGGACGCACAGGGAGGTGCCGGATGCGGTGGGTGTTCCTTTTTTTCCCTCTTTTGGCGCAGCCGCTGATGGCGCAACAACCCTCGGGTGGTTCGGACCGCGATCACGAGCTCATCACGCAACTGCTGGCCCGCGTGCAACAGCTTGAACAGGAAGTAAAAGAACTGAAGGCTCAGGGCGCCATGACAGCCCCGGCGGCAGAACCGGCTCATCCGCCAACCCCGGCGGCGGAACCGGCTCATCCGCCGAACGCGACGGCTGCGGCGAAGGCACGCGACCAGCAACCGATGCCCGGGATGGAACCCACGCCTGCCCCCGGATCCCCGACCATGCAGTTTCGCGGCTTTTCGGACGTTTCCTATCACGCAGACGACCTCAAAGGAGATACGAATTCCTTTGCACTCGGACAGTTCAACCTGTTCATCACTTCAAAGCTGACGGACCGGATCAATGTCCTGGCGGAGGCGGTGGTGGAGGCGGACCAGCACAACACGGTAGGCATCGATCTGGAACGCATGCTGCTCCAGTACTCCACCAGCGACTATTTCAAGGTCGGCTTCGGGCGCTACCACACGGCGATCGGCTGGTACAATACCGCCTATCATCACAGCACCTGGATGCAGACAGCGGTCGGGCGTCCATTCCTGTTCGAATTCGAGGACAACGGGGGCATTCTCCCTATCCACAATGTGGGCATTTCCGCCAGTGGCCGCATTCCTTCGGGGGAGCTCGGGCTGCACTACGTGGCCGAAATCGGCAATGGCCGCGCGTCGCGCTCACCACTGGACGAGCCGGTGCAGAATGCCCACGACGAAAACAACGGCAAGGCGGTCAATTTTGCGGTGCTGTCGCGCCCCAGCCGGCTGCCGGGATTCGAAGCCGGCATTTCCATATCTCATGACCGGTTGACGCCGGACGGCCTGCCGACGGTCGGCCAGACCATCTTCGCAGTTCATGCCATCTATCAGGACTCGCGGTTCGAGTGGCTCAACGAAGCGCTGGTCATCCGCAACGCGGCCGCGGACGGCGGCCGCGTGGTTCACACGACCGGTTTTTATACGCAGTTATCACGTAAGTTCACCGTCGTGCGGCCCTATTTCCGCTATCAATATGTCAACGTGCCGTCGAGTGATCTGATTTTTCCGGACGTAGGTCTGCGCCACGGCCCGTCGTTCGGGATTCGCTACGATTTCAGCGAATTCGCGGCATTCAAGCTGCAATATGATCGCACCGAAAGGCGCGCCCTGAGCGGTTTCAACGGCATTACGACCCAGCTCTCATTCACTTTTTGATCCGGGCATGGGTGACGTTGCGACACATGGTGAGAGGATGAACGCGAGTCGACTCTGGACACAATTGCCGTCACATTTCGCGCACAATGGCCTGTTGCCGAGGCTGCAAGCCGGAAACAGCTCTGGCGTGCGTCTGCGGCTTCGTAGTGCTGCGCTGCTCTTGCTTGCCGCCGTGATCCCGGAACTGCCCTCGGCGCACGCACAATCGACCGGCAGAGATGTGGCTTTGGTGGTGCGGCCCGACGTGCCCGTGGACAACCTGAGCTTCCGGGAAGTGCGCGAACTGCTCCTCGGGGATCGCCAGTTCTGGATTCCGGGATTGCGCGTTTCCCTGCTGATGCGCGCACCCGTCGCGCGCGAGCGCGACGTGATCCTGAAAACGGTGTATCGCATGAATGAGGCGGAGTTCCGGCGCTATTGGATCGAGAAGGTGTTCCGCGCAGAGGCGCAGAGCGGTCCCAAGATTGTTTACTCCAATGAATCGGCCACGGAACTGGTAGCTGCCATCCCCGGTGCGGTGGCTTTCGTAGACGCATCGCAGGTCCCGCGGGGATTGAAAGTGTTGCGCATTGACGGGCGGCTGCCGGGTGAGAAGGGCTATCCATTGCATTGACCGGAGGCGGTTATGACAATCCGGCGGCGTCTGACGTTGTCGTTCCTGCTCGTGCTGGCATTGACGGGCCTGAACCTGGTGGTTTTTTTCTGGAGCAGCGGGAAACGACAGGAGACGGTCGAAGAACTGCGGCGTGCCGGCTCGCGCCAGGTCGTGATCTCCTCGATTCGTGAGAATCTGAACGATGTCCAGAAACAGGTGACGCTTCTGAGTCAGGTGCTGCCCGAAGCGGCCCGAAGCGGCGCCGAACCTGAGGATATCGCCCGGTTCAGTTCTCGGCTGGACGGCATCTCGGACGGCATTCAACAGCTGCGCGCGCTCTCGAAGCCGGCAGAGCGGGGTCGCGTCGAGGCCTTCGCAGGGGTCTACCACGAGCTGGCCGCGTCCTGGCGTCTTTTCTACGAAAATCTGGGAGTGCATCAGTCCAAGGCGATCACGGAGCTCGTAACGCGCAGCGAGCCGCTGAGCCGGAGGCTCGTGCAGGAGCTTCTCCCGGAGCTGCAGAGCGGTGAGCGTCAGCTGGTGGAAGCCGCCAGCGAGAATTTCTACACCGTGGCTCGCCTGACAGCCCGGATCACCGTGGTCATCTTCGTGCTCTCGGCCGTGGTGGCGGCTACGGTCGCGTTCCGGCTTTCGCGTTATCTCGTCCGCCGGTTGAGGCAGCTCGAGCAGGGCGCCGCGCGGATCGGCGGCGGCGATTTCGACCAGGAAATCCCCGTCCAGAGCCAGGACGAACTGGGTCAGCTCGCATGCGCGTTTAACGAGATGAGGAACCACCTGCTCTCGGCGCGCCAGCAGGTGACTCAAGCCAACCAGGAACTGGAGCGGCGTCACGAAGAGCTGTGCGCGGCCCGGGACGCCGCCGAATCAGCAAACCGCGCCAAAAGCGGATTCCTGGCCAACATGAGCCATGAATTGCGCACGCCGATGAATGCGATCATAGGCTACAGCGAGATGCTGATGGAGGAGGCCGGCGACCGCGGGCAAAGCGGGTTCATCCCCGATCTGCAGAAAATCAACGCGGCGGGGCATCATCTCCTCTCGCTGATCAACGACATCCTGGACCTGTCCAAGATCGAAGCCGGCAAGATCGACCTCTATCTGGAATCGTTCGACGTGGCCGCGATGATCCGGGATGTGGGCACAACGATTCAGCCCATGGTCGCCAAAAATTCGAATGTGTTGGAGGTCCACTGCTCCCCGGACGTCGGCATGATGCGCGCGGATCTCGCCAAAGTGCGGCAGTCGCTCCTGAACCTGCTCAGCAATGCCGGCAAGTTTACGAACGGAGGCACGATCGCGCTCGAAGCCGCTCGGGAAGCCGGTCCCGATTGGCTCACCTTCCGCGTGAAAGATTCCGGAATCGGCATGACGCCGGACCAACTGGCGCGGGTGTTCGACTCCTTCACCCAGGCGGAGCCGTCCATAGCCTCCAAGTATGGCGGCACCGGACTCGGGCTGACGATCACACGCAGATTCTGCGAAATGATGGGGGGCGCCATCAGCGTGGAGAGCGAATCGGGCAAGGGCGCCACCTTCACCGTCCGTCTGCCCGCCGAGGTCCAGGACGTCAAAGCCGAAGCGACGGCCCCCGTGGACAGAGCTGCCGTAGAAGCGCTTTCCCAGACCGGGGCGGGCACACCTGCCACGGCGTTGGTCATCGATGATGACCCGGTGGTCCGCGACCTGATGAAGAACTTCCTCGGCCGGGAGGGGTACCGTGTAGTGGCGGCATCCAGCGGCGAAGAGGGACTCCGCCTGGCCAAGGAGGTGCGCCCGAGCGCGATCACACTTGACGTGATCATGCCCGGACTTGACGGGTGGTCCGTGTTGAGCGCCCTGAAGTCCGATCCTGAGCTCGCGGACACCCCGGTGATCCTGCTCACGATCACCGACAACAAGAGCATGGGGTATGCGCTTGGCGCGTCCGACTACCTGACCAAGCCGATCGAGCGCGACCGCTTGCTGGCCGTCCTGAAAAAATACCGCGGGCTCGCGCCTGCGTTCGATCCATAGGAGTCGCATCCGGACATGGCAAAGATCCTCCTGGTCGAAGACAACGAGATGAATCGCGACATGCTGGCGCGGCGGCTGGAACGGAAGGGCTACCAGGTTGTCAGCGCAGTGGATGGTCTGGCCGGCGTGACCATGGGTCAGACTGAATCGCCCGACCTGATCCTGATGGACATGAGCCTGCCGGTTTTGGACGGGTGGGAGGCCACCCGGCAGCTCAAAGCCTCGGCCCGGACATGCTCGATTCCGATTATCGCGCTGACGGCTCATGCCATGGCAGGCGATCGGGACAAGGCTCTGGACGCCGGATGCGACGACTACGACACCAAGCCCGTGGAGCTGGCGCGCCTGCTCGGCAAGATTGAATCCCTGATCAAAAGGAACTCTTCACCATGATCCCGGACGCTGACACCCGCGGCACCGCCGAAGAAGCAGACAGCGAACGCCGTGCCCTGATCGCTCACACCCGCCACGAGCTGCGCACTCCCCTGAATGCCGTTATCGGTTACAGCGAGATGCTCCTGGAGGATGCTTGCCAGAGGGGGAGGTCTCTCCTCGTGCCCGATCTATACCGGATCCATGAAGCGGGATTGCAGCTCAACGCCCTCGTGAATGACATTCTCGATCCCGGCAAAATTGAATCGGCATTGTCCGATCCCGGATTCGGCGACATCGAGGCCCGGCTTCGGAGCCGGCTGCGTGCGCCGTTGGACATCGTCATCGCCAGAAGCGGCGCCCTGTTGGATCTGGCAAGGTCGACTCATTACGACGACAGTCTGGCCGACTTGACCCATATCCGCCAGGCCGGAACAGAATTGCACTCGATTTTGGATCGCGGCGTTCCCCTTGTGGAGCACAGGTCCAATTCCCCCGCTTCCGTGTCGCCTTCGTCGACTGCGTACTCATTTCTCAGCACCGTGTTTACGACGTCGTCCGCATCCCGGAGGCTGCGCCCTACTGCCCCGGCAGCAGAAGGCGCTTCCCTGCTCGTGGTCGACGACCAGGAGACCAACCGCGACATACTCTCGCGCTATCTGCGTCGTCATGGCCACCAGGTGACCGCCGCAACGGGCGGCCGCGAAGCGCTCACCCTGCTGGCAGACCGCCGCTTTGACCTCATCCTTCTTGATGTTGTCATGCCGGACATGAACGGCTACGAAGTCCTGGAGGCGCTGAAATCCAATGATTCGCTGAACCGGATCCCCGTCATACTCATCAGCGCCCTCGACGACACGCTTGGCAAGGTGGAGGCGTTCCGGGCCGGCGGCGTGGATTACGTGACGAAGCCTTTCCAGGCCGAAGAGGTCATCGCACGCGTGGAAAATCAGCTCAGGCTCTCGCGCCTGCAACAGGACCTGGCGCGGCAAAACGAGGAGCTTCTGCAGAAAAACAAAGAGCTGACATTGGCGCAAAAGCGGACGGACATGGTGTTTTCCGCGCTTGCGGAAGCCTTGCCAGGCACCGTCCTGGACGGGAAATACCGCCTGGATGAAAAGATCGGCACCGGAGGCTTCGGTGCTGTTTATCGCGGCCGGCACCTGGGACTGGATCAGCCTGTCGCGATCAAGATCTTCCGGCCCACGTCCGGGAACGACACCACGGACGCCCTGGAGCGGTTTCGCCAGGAAGGGATTGCCGCCAGCCGCATCAAGCATCCCAATACCGTCGAGATCCTGGACAATGGGATTTCATCGACCGGCATCGCTTACCTGGTGATGGAGCTGCTGCAGGGACAAACCCTGGCGGCGGTTCTGCGCGATTCTGCAGTCCTGCCGCGGCAACGCACGATTGAGATTCTTGTGCCGGTCTGCGAGACCCTGGCAGAGTTCCATGCAGCCGGCATCGTTCACCGCGACGTCAAGCCCTCGAACATCTTCCTGCACTCGGGGCGCACCGGAGAGGTAGTCAAGCTGCTCGATTTCGGCATGTCGAAGATGTGGCGGGCGACAATCGACCAAACCCAGGAAACGACCACGATCACGGGATTCATCGTCGGCACTCCGGCATATATGTCTCCGGAGCGACTGTTGAACCGGCACTACGACGGACGGTCGGATGTGTATAGCGTCGGCGTCATCCTGTACCGGATGCTTTCCGGAAAGCTGCCGTTTCAGTCGGAAGAAGGGAGCGACTTCGAGCAGGTGATGATGAAGCTGACGGCGGAGCCTCCTTCCCTGCGCGCCCATGATCCGGCCCTGCCGCAGGGTCTGGATGAGCTTGTGAGCCGGATGCTTTCGAAGGATCCGCAAAACCGGCCGGAGGCCAAGGACCTCGCGGCCCTGCTCCAGGCCATCCTCTAGCGTTTCAGAGCCGCGCGCGTGAGCAAGCGGATGGCTTGCCGCCCCGTCATGCGGTTGGATCGAGGAGTTTATGATCCGCTCTCTCACCTTCGCGGTTCTGCCGGCCATCCCGGTCCAATACTCGCCGTTAATGCTTCCCAGATCAGAATTTCTAATTTTAATGGCGTGCTCGTCACAAGGGCCCTGGGGTGAAAATGCGATCCGGGTTTCCGGGAAGAAAAAAATGCAATAAAATGGCGGATGGCTGAAGCTTCGGGATTTTCCTGAAAGGCAGTATTCAGGTTTGCCTATATTGTTTTCAGCCATGTTCATCAGGGGTGCAGAATGGACTTTCAGAAAATCATATCCACCATCCGCAAACACCATCCCAGAGTGCAGGGGATATACCTGTTCGGCACCTATGGGACGTCTGCGGAGAGGCCGGACAGCGACCTGGATATCGCCCTACTGTTGGAGCCCACCGAGGCCAAGAGGGAGAAATCCCTCGCGTTCGGTGCGTGCCGCGGGGCCCTGGAGGCCCTGACTGCCCGGAGCGTGGACCTCATCAATCTCCGCGAGGTAAACACCGTGTTTCAGAACGAGATCATCACGGAAGGAAGGCTCATCGCCTCCCTGGACGAGCCTGCAACGGATGCCTTTGAGATGAAGGTGATGTCCGCCCACCAAAAGCTCAACGAGGAGCGATCCGGCATCCTTGAGGACATCGCTCTGACCGGGAGGGTGCTGCAATGACACTGGATGTCGCTCTGAACAAGAAGGAAAGCATCGAACGGTGCATCCGGCAGGCCCGGTCCTATTACAGATTGTCGTCTGACAAGCCGTTTGAACAGGATTTCCTGAAGCAGGACGCCATCGCCGCGAATCTGCAGCGTGCTGCGGAGCAGACAATCGACCTGGCCAACCACGCCATCCGGAAGGGCAAGCTCGGCCTGCCCAAAGACAGCAGGGACAGTTTCGATATCCTCGCAAACGCCGGCGTCATTGACGCCGGATCCGCCCTTAAACTGAAAGGCATGGTAGGCTTCCGCAACGTCCTGGTCCACGACTACCGGGAACTGGACCTGCGGATCATGAAGGACGTCATTGAGAACAGCCTGGATGATCTGATCCGTTTTACGAACGATATCCTGGCGTATCTTAAAGGCCTCATTTTCTCATCATGAGCTTCAAGCGCCCCGCAGGCCCGCGAGGCACCCGGCCGAAGCGTCTGCGATTCAGACACTGGGAGACGCCCGCTGCCGGATAATTTGTACAGCCGCGGCAGTTGCGGGCGGGAGCGGCTTCGCCTTTTCCTTTTTGACTATGTTCTGATGATTTTTTCAACAACCTTATTTTTTTGCTTGCTTTCTATGGCCGTCTGTATGTTATAACTAGTATAGACATGCAGAGAGAATCTGACCGACTCAGCCGAATCCGCCAATCGCTCTCCGAGCTCGCTCAGGAAATTCAAGAGTTGCTGCCTGCCCTCATGGACCGCCGGCCCATGATCAAAGGGACTGTCTACGAACAACGGCGCAAGTGCGGCAAGCCGAATTGCTACTGTGCCGGCGGCGAGCATCATAGTTCGATGATGCTGAGCCGCAGCGAGGGGGGCAGGACCAGACTCATGACGATTCCTTCCGGCGAGTTGAAGGACTTTCAGGTTTTGACGGAACGATATCAGAAGTTTCGGCGCGCTCGTGCTCGGCTTGGGCAGATCTATAAGGCGATGATTCAGCTCATCGATCAGTTGGAAGCGGCCAGGCGAAAGGAATCCTGAGGCTCATGGATCTCGTCGTATTTGAATACGATCAGAACTATGTCTTGGAATGCTTCCGCGATGGGGAATTTGATTTTGTCGACGGGGCCAGCGAAGTAGCCGAGACCGAGTTCTTCCGTTACATCGGAGCGAAGAAGATCCTGGGAAAGCTTGCCGAAACCTATCCTTCGCCGCGCGAGAAGGAAGAGGTGCCGCTATGGATGTACGTGGCGAGCAATCTGTCGATGCGGCTACACGGCGTTCACAGTTTTCATGCCTATCCTTACGTGATCCGCTGCGGTGGGATGTTGAACGCGTTTGGGCCGGACGTGGCGCGCAAGACGAAACATCCGGAGACGGGAGACGTGACGCTGAGCTGCAGCGGGTTCAACGACAAGAACTCGTACGACCGTCAGACGCCGTGTGACCAGGATTACCTGAGAAAGCTTGCTAGAGCTACGGAGTCGGAGCAGTTGCATCGCTGGTTCAACCAAGACGTAATGCAGATTTTGAGGCAGCACAAAGCCTTCGATGCCGAGGGGATATTCCTGGGGGACGCGAGTTACCTGTTCGTTCCCGACAATCCGAACTATGAGCACTCGGTGCGCATGCTTTTCGACGAGCATAATCATCCCGTCGACAGCAAGGAGATCAGTGCCGAACAGCGGGCGCGCTGCCAATGGCGCCGCTGCTACAAAATGGTGTCTCTGGTTCATACGAATCGTTCGGGCGACTACTTCTTGTATGCCGGCTTAGCGGTGGTTGCCGGCAACAGGCACGAAGGACCGATTCTATGGGGATTAGTGGATGGATTTGTCGAAGCGGTCGGCCGGGGGGTGATGAAGCGGCTGATTCTGGACCGTGGGTTTATCGACGGCGAGCAGATCGGGCGCTGCAAGCAACAACACGGGATTGACATTCTCATCCCGCTGAAGAAAAAAATGGATGTGTACGAGGATGTCATGGGGTTGGTCCGCGAGAAAAAGGTGAAGTTCGAGACCTATACCCCACCGCCTCCGAAGCCTCCTGCGGATCCGAAGCCGACTCAAGTTCCCCAGGAAATCCGTCAGCGTGAGAAGAAACGCCAGAAGACACTGAAGCAACGGAAGGATCCTGCACCGCCTCTGCCTGCGGACAAAGTACGGATTCGCAGTGAGATCGCCTGCATAAGCGATTTCCGCACCTGGTCCAGCTGTCCGGTCCCCCTGAACGTGACGGTGAACCGGGAACATTATGCCGACGGCCACACTGACGTCTGGATGCTGATCGATACCAAGAATACCGGCAAACCGGCGATGGCCCGCGATGACTACCGGCTCCGGACCGGAATTGAAGAGCGTCACCGTCAACTCAAGTGCTTCATCGACCTGACGGACTTCACGTCGCGCAAGTTTTCGCTGATCTGCAACCAGGTGATCTTTGTGGCGCTTGCTTACAGTTTGATGCAGCTGTTCCTATTGAGGATCAAGCGTTCCGCGCTGAATCGCCATACCGAGCCCCGCCTCCGTCACCAGCTCATGCCGACCGACTCGGTCATCATTGTCTATTACTGCAATCGCTTCGCTCTGTTCACCCCTGCGGAGTATACCGAGCTTCTGCTGACGCTCTCGGCAGAAGCCGGCAAGAAAATCCTCGAGAAAATCAGAAGGCTCAGACGCGAACTCGAACAAGAGCTCAAACTCGTCCGGGCACCTTGATCCCTCCCGTAATGATCCCGCAGAAAACTCCGCCAACTTCACCCGCCCTCCAGTCAGGGTCTCGCCAAAACTGTCTTTCAAGCCGGCAGCGACCGTATCCCATCAATCCCAGAAGCGGACAAAACGCTCCAATGATGAAAAACTCACCAGCCGGGCCTGCCAAAACTCGAGGAAGGGTCCAGCGGGCGGCTCCCAGTGTCTGAATCGCAGGCCGAAGCGTCTTGACTCTATTGGTATGAAATCATACTTTTATAGTATGAAATCCATTGTCTCGGAAAAAGGACAGGTGACGATTCCAAAGGAGTGCCGGGACCGGCTCGGGCTAGAGGCCGGATCGGTACTGGAATTTCAGACGCGCGACGGTAAACTCGTCGCGGTCAAGCGGCAGTCCGAGGACGTCATCCGCAAATGGCGGGGCAAGGCCCGTCTCCCCGGCGGCATAAACGTGAACCGATATCTGGACGCGATCCGCAAATGATCTCCGCACTCGACCGCTCAATCGTGCGCGGCATCCTCTTTCCTGGGTCTCCACCAACAAGCAGTCGTCCCTTTTGTCTACGACTTGTTTACAGCTTTCAATGTGATTGACGCGTACTATATTTTTCCGGTATCAACCTTTGCCAGCACGAACTCGGCATCCTTGATCAGGCCTACTCCCGGAGCATACCATTTGTCTTCGCTGCCGCTCTCGATCGCGCTGGATTCACGTGTGTGCAGGACATTAGCAAAAGATCCCGCCGGGACTTTGGCCGACTCGGTCACGCTGATGATCTCGGCGCGGTCCATGGCCACCTTGGGCGCCAGCTCCTGGTAATATCTGTCGCCCGGCTTGGGTTTGCCGGGGATCATGAGACCGAACCTGGCGCCGTTCAATCCCGACAGCCATGCACCTGCGTGCCCGGTCACCTTGCCCTTGGTGTATTCGTCCACTTCTTCGCCGAAGTAGTAGACGTCCCCGGACGCCTTGTCGATGGCAAAGTAATTGCGCGAAACCTCCGCCAGCTGGCCGCCCGAGGTCTCCCGCTCTTCGACCACCCGTGTCCTGACATTGTCGACGATTCTGGTTTCCGCCAGTACCGTCACGATCAGAGTGTCCTGGCCGTGCATGAACGTGAGCCGATACCCGGGCTCGAGGATGAAGCAGGCGTTTCGACCGACATCCGAAAGATTGGCCTTATCCACGTTGAAGGTTTGACGCCAATCCTCCTGTTTGGCCTTCTGGGGCGCCTGCGCCGGCGACATGACTGCTAAAACCAGGATTAACAGGCTGCCTGATGCGGCAAAATGCCTCTTTCCCATCGGATTCCTCCTCTCATGATGCCGTTGGACGGATTCTCTGGATGCTGATGTTTCTCGCCTGGGCGACCGGCAGCGCGCGAGTCAGGGTGTCTTTCACATCCTGGCGGGTGGACGCGTCGCCGTGTCTCACTTCGTACGCGCCGGGTTCTCGTTCCGCACGTTGCGGCCGGGACGAAGGGATGCGGCGACGGTCTGCTGCGCGTGGGTCGTACTTGCAGACGGCACGTCCGCACCGCTTGCCATCGGAACCAGTCCTATTGCACCGAGGTTCTTCAGCAGGCTTCGTCGCGACAGCTTCTCGTCCGGCAAAAGCGGATCCGTTTTCCCCATGAGCTCCCTCCGAAAGGACTGTCCGGCTGGTACGGCGCCTAACGGGACCTGGTGAGCGGCCTGTAAGACGCCCCATTTTATCCAGCCGGCCGGATTATGCATACTCAATAGTGTCCCGGAAGCTTCCGGGACATCGCAATGATAAAATTGACCTTCGATATGAACAGGAACCGCGAATCACACGAATTTCACAGAAGAGGGACAAAAACAGCAGACCTCGAAGACCACGAAGTTGACGGCGCACGCCTTTTGGGAAAGTCAGCGCAGGCAGTTATGACTCGGGGATGGCGACAGATCAGGCGGCAGGCGGCTCAAGAGGGCGTCCAGCGATTGGTCTGCAACCTGGGATGAGGCGCGAAGCGCCGCCGGTGAATAGCCCCGCGCGTCAGCGCGGGATTCGGGCACGCTGGAAAGTGAGGCCTGAAGGGCCGGCACATTCAATGCATCCCCAGGCATTTAGTGCCGCGCGCTTCGAGCCCTCGCTTACAAATGGATCCGAATCATCTACCGTTGCTGGAAGGATCATGTCGCATACGACGAAAAGAAATACATGGAATCACTCATACGAAGGCAGCCCGCCAGGTTGGCATTTCTCCCGGAGGCTGCCTAGGTGAAAAAATTCTTGACAGACATCCTCAGATGTCTTCGGCGCTCGTTTCCACGTGATCTTGATCCCGGCCTGACGGCCGGGTCTATTCACTTCCGGCCCTTCGGGCCTGGTACCCTGAAGCAACCGTAGGACACCCTCTCAAGCCCGGCATCAAGCTGGGTGTCGAGCCGCCTGCCGAGGGAAACGATCAGGTGTTGCACAGATTCTCCGCAGGCTGCAGAGAAGGAAATGGTGGCCGGACGGCCGGCTGATATGTGAGCGCCTCTGACACCGCGCATCGGGCCGCTTCGAGTGCGGCGGGAACAGCCTTCCGCACCGGTTCCGACAGCTCGATCCCGCTTCCGAGCCGCGCCGGCTCGATTCCAACCAGGAAGACGTGCTTCGGCAAGTCTCCCAGCAATTGGGCGGTCGCCAGTAACTCACCCGCGTTGCTTTCGTGAGCCGTCGTCGAACGGCACCGCAGATTTAGCACATCCTCGTCCCGGCGCACGTAAATGGTGCCCGGGACGGATCCCAGCGCGACGGCATCGAGGAGTACCAGCCCGGCACGCCCGGCGATGGATCCAAGCAGCGCCAGCCCGCGCGTCCCCCCCTCGAGGAATTCGACCGCGCCATCCCGGTCATCCGCGACGCGCGACAACTGCTCGAGGAGGTAGACGCCGACGCCGTCATCGCCCAGGAGTGTATTGCCCACTCCCAGCACGAGGACGGGTGCCACGACATCGTTATCCAATCTGCACCTCCATGAGTTTGACACCCTCCGGCGTCATGATGTGGGTGGCGCAGGCAAGGCATGGATCGAATGAGTGGATGGTCCGCAATATCTCCAGGGGTTGTTCCAGATTCGCCATCGGAGTGCCCAGCAGCGCGGATTCATAGGCGCCACGCTGGCCTTGACCGTCCTTGGGCGAAGCGTTCCAGGTCGAGGGGACTACGATTTGATAGTTGGCGATCTTCTTATTGGCGATCTGGATCCAGTGGCCGCATGCGCCGCGGGGAGCTTCGGTGAATCCTGCCCCTTTGGCCGTTCTCGGCCACGTGGCCGGATCCCAGCGAGTAGTGTCCGCTGTGGCGAGGACTCCCCGGCTCAAGTTCGCCATGAGCTTGTCGTACTCGGATTTCAGCCAGTAGACACAAAGCCGGGTTTCCAGGGCGCGTGCCAGGGTCCTGCCGATGGTCGAGAACAAGGCATCAGGCGGCCAGTGGAGCCTGTCCAGGGCTTCCGACACCACATCCTGGAAGTCCTGCCTGCCGCTCGCACAGCCGACTGCCACCCGCGCCAGCGGACCGACTTCCATCGGGATGCCGCGCCAGCGCGGAGCCTTGACCCAGGAGTACTTGCCGTTTTCGTCCAGGAAATCATAGGGCGGCGTCGGTCCCGCGTACTGCGGCACGGTGACACCGCTGAAAGGATGCAGTTCTTTGGCTTTCCGGGAATATGCGTACCAGGAATGGGCCACCTCCTCGCGGATCTGCCTGGTATCAGCCAGGTCGAGTGGTTCGACCGCAGACAAATTCCGTCCGAGCACGACGCCGCGCGGGAAGAGGAATTGCGAGGGATCGTCCACGCCGTTCTGCGGCACATCGCCGTAGGCGAGGTAGTTGCCGAGCCCCGCCCCGATGTCCTTCCAATCGGAATAAAAGGAGGCAATCAGGAACAGGTCCGGGAGGTAGAGGCGTTCGACCAGGTTGATCGCGTTCTGGATGAGAGTGCTGAGTGTGCTCAGCCTGGCCGTCGTCAACGCTCCCCCGCCATGATCGTCTCCCGAGCCGGACGTCTGGATGGCGCTGGGCATCCCGCCCACAAGGTAATTGGGGTGGGGATTTTTGCCGCCGAACATGGCGTGGATCTTGACGATCTCCTTCTGCCACTGGAGCGCCTCGAGGTAGTGCGCCACCGCAAGGAGGTTGCCCTCGGCCGGAAGCCGGTAGGCCGTGTGCCCCCAGTAGGCGTTTTGGAAGATCCCCAGTTGCCCGGACTCCGCAAACTGTTTCAGTGTGGCCTGGACGCCGGCGAAGTAGGCCTCACTGGTGTTCGGCCAATCGGGCGAAATGGACTTTTGCAGGCTCGAAGTCTCAGCAGGATTGGCACTGACAGCCGACATCACATCCACCCAGTCCAACGCGTGCAGGTGATAGAAGTGCACCACGTGGTCCTGGACCATCTGCGTCAGGAACATGATGTTGCGGATCAGATCCGCGTTTTGCGGCACTCGGATGCCGAGGGCGTTCTCGACGCAACGAACCGACGCGAGAGCGTGCACCGTCGTGCAGACGCCGCAGATGCGCTGCGTGAAGGCCCACGCTTCGCGCGGATCACGACCTTTGAGAATCACCTCGATCCCGCGCCACATGGTTCCGCTGGAAATGGCGTCCTTGATCGTGCCGTTTTCGAGGATCGCCTCGACGCGTAAATGTCCTTCGATACGGGTTACCGGGTCTACTACAATTCTAGTCATGGCACCTCCTGCAGTCGAAATCTGAGCCGATCGATGGATGGTCGTGTGGCAGAACCAGCGCGGGATCCAGCATCTGGTAGAGTGGACCGTTGTCCCAGAAGTTGCGCTCGCTGCATCCTATGCACGGATGCCCCGAATCCACGGGCCACGATGTGCCACCGTTGAATTTGGTAGTTGAACAGCTGTTGCGGGTTACAGGGCCGCGGCAGCCCATCTTGAACAGGCACCAGCCGCTGCGCGCCCCCCGGTCGTCCCACTTCTCGACGAAGCGCCCCTCTTCGAAATTTTCCCGTCGCGCACACCGGTCGTGGACCGTCCTGCCGTAATACGCCGTCGGCCGCCCGAGCGAATCCAGCGCCGGGAGGCTCCCATAGGTCGTCAGATAGGTGATCACCCCGGTCATCACTTCCGCGATGGGAGGGCAGCCGGGAATGTTGACCACCGGCTTGCCGGTGACGACGGCCGACACCGGCTGGGCGCCGGTCGGATTGGGACTCGCCGCCTGCACGCAACCGCTCGTGGCACAGGTTCCCCAGGCAATGACCGCCATCGCATGCGCTGCAGTCTCCTGCAGGACATCGAGGAAGGTGCGGCCGCCTACCGTGCAGTAGACCCCGCCATCCTTTGTCGGCGCATTGCCCTCCACGGCAAGCAGGTACTTTCCGGGGTACGCGGCCATGATGTCCTCGCGGATCTTTTCCGCCTGGAATCCGGCTGCGGCTTGAAGCGTATCGTCATAGTCCAGGGAGATCATGTTCATGATCACATCCTGGACGATCGGCTGGGATGACCGGAGCAGAGACTCGCTGCAGCACGTGCATTCCAATCCGTGCAGCCAGATCACGGGGATGCGTGGATTTGTCGTGAGTGCATGCACGATGTCCGGCACCGCGGCGGCGCTCAGGCCAAGAACCGCCGCCGTCTTGGTGCAGTAAGCAAGAAAAGTCCTGCGGTCCACCCCATGCGCCCGCAGAACATCGTAGGTTGATGGCTTTCCAGGAGATTTCATACGCCTCCTTGTTTCTTATTACTAATAGATTAGTTTCCAGAAACCGGTTTCCTGTCCGGCAAGCAGTTGACTCACAGGAACAGGTAAATCGATTCCATTACCGCGACCCGAACGCGGCCTTGGGGGACTTGAGCGAGTTTAGCCTCTGGGTGGGTCAAAACGGGTGTGTTGCCAGTCACAGAAATCGAAAAAGAGGCGAATTCTGTCAACGCGGATTAGGCCCTGATGGGTTTCTGTCGCGAAACCCCATGATTGGCTTTCCTGGTCCTGGACCTCGATCTGGACTTGGACCTGGACCTGGACGTGGACATCCATGTTTGATGTGACGTTTGGCGAAAGCGGCACTTGATTCGGACCATACGATATTGCCAGGTCTACGTCCAGGTCCAGGTCCAGGATCAGTAATGCGATAGTTGCGCGACGGAAACCACCTATGCGACCGGTGACGCGGTTACTTACCCGGAACTTTCGCCGCAGGGTCCAGATCTTCGATGCGGGCGTCAGACGGCCCCCGCTCTGTCTGGAGCTCGTGAGCGACCGCTTCAGCACAGGCCAGAACGCGGAGGAGGTTTCGGCCCAGCAATCTGTAAATGTCCTGGTCGCTGAACCCCCGGCGGATGAGCTCGGCGGTCAGGTTGGGAAATTTCGATACGTCCTCCAACCCGGCAGGTGTCCACGTCGTGCCGTCAAAATCCGAGCCCAAACCGATGGAGTCAATACCGGCAACCTGGCGGATGTGATCGATGTGATCCGCCACCTGTGCGACAGTTGCACGCGGCCTCGGGTGCGACGCTTCCCACTCTTTCAGCCCCTGCTCGATCGACTCCGTCGTACTCGCCTGAAGAGCCTTCAGCCGCGCAGATTCTGCGTCCCTCGCCATGGAATACTCGCGCACCTCATTGGACACAAATTCGGACACGAAGGTCACCATGATGATGCCGCCATTGGAGGGGAGCCGCTTCAAGACATCATCGGGGACATTGCGCGGGTGGTCGCACAACGCGCGGGCGGCAGAATGGCTGAAAATCACCGGCGCGCGGCTGACGTCCAGTGCCTGGTGCATGGTATCAGGCGACACGTGCGACAGGTCCACCAGCATCCCCAGCCGGTTCATTTCCCTGACCACTTCCTTCCCGAATGGGGTCAACCCATGGGCAGCCGGCGTGTCCGTGGCGGAGTCGGCCCAGGCGACGTTGGCGCTGTGGGTGAGCGTCATGTACCTGGCCCCCAGCGCATAGAACATGCGCAGCGCGGCCAGAGAATTGTCGATCGAGTGCCCGCCTTCCATCCCGATCAGCGAGGCGATCCGCCCGCCGGCGAATGCCTTCTCGACGTCGGCAGAACTGAACGCCAGCTGAAACGTCTCGGGGTAGCGCCGCGCCAGCCGGTACACCGTGTCGATTTCCTCCATCGTCGCGCGCAACGCCTCCGGTCCGCGCAGGGAAACCGGCACATAGACCGACCAGAACACACCGCCGACCCCTCCCTCGCGGAGGCGGGGGATGTCGGTTTGAAGACGGGCTTGTTCCCTGCCGACGTCCATCTTGGAAAGGTCACGCCCTGCGAGTTCACGTATCTGCCAAGGCAGGTCGTTGTGGCCATCGATGAGCGGGACGTACTTGTGCAGTTCGATGGCATGGGCCAGCGGGTCGGGCGGAACATGATTTTTCGAGATCGAGCAGGCGAAGCCAAACGAGAGCGTCATCAGAAGAAGGACGAGTGCGGCCGGCACGGACCCGCAGGATAGATCGCGAAGCATCGTCTCACCCCCTTGCGGCCGGGTCGGTCTGCATGATTTCAAAAATGTTGCCTTCGGTGTCTTTACAGTATGCCAGCCAGCCGACATGCGGCACCGCCATTTTCGGCAAGACCACCGTGCCGCCCAGTTCCGTGACCCGTGCGGCGGCGTCATCGACAGACTGAACATCCAGGGTGCATACATAGGCGATGACGGCCAGGCCGTCGATCGTCCCCCTGCGCCGGACCAGGCCCCCGTTGATTCCTGGGAGATCGGCGGGTCCCGTGGTAATGACCCAGTATTCCTGAGGCCCTTCCCACTTCATGAACTGCCAGCCGAAAGCCTTCTCATAAAAACCAATGGCACGCGACGGATTCTCCGCATGGATTTCAAAGTGAATGACTCTGGACACGATTCCTCCTGCGCTAGTCTGATCCGGAGGGCACGGTCCCTACGGTGGACCAAAAAGAACGCTGCTAAATACTACCACTTGGCGAATTCCGCCGGAATCAGCTCGCGCTTCAGCCGTGCGGTGATTTGCTACGGATTCTCTGAGGAAAGGACATACAGAATCGCGATGCCGCATGGCCTGCCGACTCCCGGCGCGCCTGCCGCGCAGGTGAAGGTGATCGATCAGCAGTCCACGCCAGATCATGTCACGTTGATCCTCAAATCCCCATTTGGCGGTCCATGAATTGCGTTAACCAGAATCAATCCATGTGGTTGCCGTCGTCAGTCCCTGATTCGACGCTGCCCGCTAGGGCACAGGTGTGCCTGTGGTTCACGCTGCGGCAGCAGCCGTCTGAGACCAAGTCACTAAAAACAAACAGTTTATTCCACTGGTACACCGTTTGCCTTCCCATCGGCAACGGGAGGATGGAATCGAAAATGCAAGCCAATGTTTCGGGAAATGAGGTCGGGGTCGAGGCTTCTTCAGCAGAACAACAAAACCTGGTTCACCGGTGCCTGGGAGGAGATTCGAGTGCCTGGGAGGCAATGGTAACAGCACATGAGCCTCGGATTCGCAGTCTGGTCTTCCGTTATTCTCACCTGCGGTCGGAAGTTGAGGATCTAAAACAGGAGGTCTTCCTCAGGATCTTTTGCAGCCTGAAGACCTTTCGCGCCGACAGCGGCAATCTGGGCAGTTGGATCACACGGATTGGAAAGAACCTCATCGTGGACCATTTGCGCCGAACCCACTCCTGGTCAAAGCGCGACGCCCAGGAAGAACTGGAAGTGCTGAATCTTGAGGATCGCAGGGTCCCGAGCCCTGAGGGATCTGCAATCAGGAATGAGACGAACAAGGAGGTTCGAAAAAGCCTGAAGTCGCTCTCGCCCGATCTGGAGGTTGCCCTTGCGCTCCGATACCTGCAGGAGATGAGCTACCAGGAGATCGGAGAAACACTGCAGATCCCGGACGGAACAGTCAAGAGCCGCATCAAGCGCGGCCGCGAAAAACTCACAAAGATGCTCGGGCCGTCCTGCCCGTATTCCCCCGCAGTTTAATGGGGACTTTTGTGCTAATCCCTGTCGATCCCACAGTTGCCGTCGTCAGTCCCCGATTTGAGATTTGCCATGCGGCTCAAACCCGGCGGAAGGCGGTCACCCGTCACTGCGTTTCGCCCATGAACTTCTGCAGGAACACATCCATCCTTGCGAGCCATTCCAGCCAGCGGCGGTGGAGCAGCGAATCGTGTACGTCGTCCGGCTGGACGACGAGCTCGTAGTAGACGTCGCGCTGGCGCAGCAACTGCACGAGTCCGACCGTTTGCGCGAAGAATACGTTGCGATCGTCGTCTCCCTGAATGAGAAGGACGGGCGACTTCCATTTGTCGATCTGCGAAATCGCCGACGACTGGTACGACACCGCCGTGGGATCGAGCGAACTGCCGTACAGGTGCACGCCGGCGTAATCGATCCCGGCGGCGAAGATGTCGGAGTTGCGTGCGAGAGCCTGGGCGGTGAGCAGGCCGCCGTAGGACAGCCCGTAGATGCCGATGCGCTTCGCGTCTACGTCGGGACGCGACTGCAGGTATTTCGCGCCTGCCAGGACGTCCTGGTACTCGGAGTTGCCTCGCAGGTTGATCCCGGGAGCGCTCTGGAAGGAGCGTCCATAGCCGACTCCTCCGCGGTAGTTGATGGAGAGCACGACATATCCGCGAGACGCCAGCCACTGATTGATGGCGTAAAACTGGTGGTAGACGTAGCGGTAGTGATAGCCGAGCAGCATCTGTCGGACAGGGCCACCATGGACGAAGATCATGGCCGCGTGTCTTTCGCCGGGCCGGATGTTCTTCGGCAGGAACAGCTGATTCTTGATTTCGAACGCGTTGTCCTCGGGATGCGTGATGATGAGTTCCGGCTCAACGTGAGCCTCGGCAGGAAAACCGGGGCGTGATGGCGGAAAGATGATCTTCTGCAGAGCCGGCGACGACCAGATCCCGAGAGACTGCGGCATGTTCCAGGTTGCGCTCAGCGTCGCGAGCGCCCCCGAGACGAGCGGCGCGGGGTGGGTCTCGATGCCGCGGCCGGTCGTCACCTGGCTCGGCTGGCCGCCCGAGACCGGAACAGCCCAGATGTGCCGCCGTTCGATGTCGGTTGCATTCGTGCAGTAATAGAATGTCTTTCCGTCGGGCGAAATGATCGAGGAGGTGGCGTCTTCAATGAACCCGTCATTCGTAGTGAGCAGGACGGGCTTCGCATTCGGATCGGTGTAGTTGAGGCTGTAGAATCGGTCCCACTCGTCCGGCGGGCCCTGCTCGACTGCCTGCCCGGCTCCGCGGCCGCGGCCGCCGAACCCGGCAGTCCCGGAGAATATGATGTAATCGCCTGCCAGCCGCAGGGCGGGCAGGCTGGACCACCGGTCGCCCCTTTGCGGATGCCACGATTCGCGCGCAGCGCCGGTCGCGACATCGGCAATCCAGATCGAGTAAGTGTAACCGCCCTTGAACGTTGAGTCCGTGAGGCCCGGCACCTGTCGCGCAACTTGTGGCACATTCCCGGAGATTTGGGCCGCGCCCGCCTGCCCGGCGCCACCGCCGCGCGCACCCATTTCGCCCCGCCCTCCGCCTCTCCCGGCGCCTCCCGTACCCTGATAGGCAGGGCCAGCCGGCAGACCCAGCCCGCCGCTGCCCGCGTGCGACTGCTGGCCGAAAGGAGTACCCGGCCGGCGCACGAAAATGATCCGCCTGCTGTCGGCCGACCACATCGGGCTGGTGTCAAGATCGGCGTCAGGGGCCATGTATTTCACCGACCGGGTTGCCACGTCATACACGCCGATAAAGCCGTGGTCGGACCGGTTGCTGACAAAAGCGATCTTGGTGCCGTCAGGCGACCATACAGGGTTTGTGTTCGTGCCCCAGACTCGAATGAAAGGTGCCTCGCCGCGATCGACCGCCCGCGCCGGGCGGGCAGGCGACACGCGGGCACGGTAAATTTGTCCATCTCGAGCCTGCAGGACGTGACGCCCGTCGGGAGACAACACGTGATTGCTGCCTTCCATCACCCTCCATGCCACTCCGGGTGTCGCCGTGTGTGCCGCCCAGACCGCCTGCTCGCCGCCGTCGGGATTGCCCGATGGATTGGCGTTCCAGCCGTCCCGGTTCGCGGCGCTGCCGCGAACGAATAGCACCGTGGATCCGTCGGCCGAGATCTCCACGCCGGTAAGGTCCACACCGTCATCATCCGGGAAATTAGTCAGTTTGACCGGCACGTAGGACGGTGCGGCAGCCGTGTAAACGTTCCTCCGGCCCTTTTCGTACGCAATCCACGCAACCCTATCCGTCCTCGCAGCGGCAACCAATTCAAGGGGCGACGCCGCGCCCAGAAACTGCTCTATAGTAGGTCCCTTTGCAGCCTGCGGCGCAGCAGGGGCGTGGGCGATGAACGTCAGACTGATTGCGACAACGATTGAGCGGGCAAAGCGGCTCACCATGGGATCCTCCGTGAATTTGCGCGAGCGTAGCACAAGGCGCCCGGGCAATACAATCGCCGGCGTCCCGGCCCATCGAACAGGCATTATGCGAAGGCTCGAGCGGCCACTGCGGTCCGGAAGACAGATGCCGCGCGCCGTCCGGTTCGTCATTGGGAACCGGGGACGCCCACCAAAAAACAGGCCTGAATTTTCAATCTAAGGGCATAATGGCACCTGTGACGCGAAGGTGACAGGAGTCGCCAGGTCCTTAGAATCAAAAAACAGCCTGACTTTTTGGCTCCAAGACGTTTTGGGAGTGCCCTGAATTGAACGAACTCGAATCGATCCCACAGCTGCCGTCGTCAGTCCCCGACTTTGGCCCGACTTTCGGAGAAAAGACTATGAATGGGATACCTGTGCTTCACGCGGAGGGGGATTGTATTGCTCGCGCCTGGGAAGAATCCCTCATCGAATTGAACCGCAACGGATGCAGCATCCAGACGCAATACGACAAGCCCGGCGATCCGCCCAGCAAAGATGCCACGATGACCATCACGATTCATGACCCGCTGCGCGAGCCGATGATACACAAGGACTTTCCCGGCGGCCCCATAGAACTGCAGGAATACGTGATGGAGGTCTGCGACGGAATCAAGGACCACCTGGTGCGCGATCAGAATGATCCGGGCGACACCCGGTGGGAATACACCTATCATCAACGGCTGTTTGCCTACAAGGTTCCTTCCTTGGGGGACTACGATCAGATTGAAATCCTGTCAAGGAAGCTGTCCGACACCCCGCACACGCGGCGGGCGCAAGCGGTCACGTGGAAAGTCTGGGAAGACAATGACTGCTATGACCCGGCATGCCTGCAAAGCGTCTGGTGCCGGAGAGGGTGACGGCGCACCGGTCCTGAGCATGAATGTCCGTTTCCGCTCCAACGACGCCTACAAGGCCGCGTTCATGAACATGTTTGCCCTGGTGCAACTGCAGCAGAGGATCGCCGCGCGCATTTCTGCGCTCTCGGGCCGCGAAGTGAGAGTTGGCCGGTACTGCCACATGGCGGACAGCTACCATGTTTACGGCTCGTATTTCCGCGAGTTTGAAAGGCGTTTCCTCGGCGCGCTTGAAAAGCGGACATTTGCTCAGCGCACCATGCGCTACGCGGACGTGCGCGAGATGATGGAGGAAGCCCGGCCGGCATTGCTCGAAAAGGCTAGGAAGATGGGCAGATAGAGGTCCTGAGCGGCCACGTCGGTCTCGAAGCCGAGGGTTACCTGATCGAGTTCCGCAATCTGAAATTGAAGCGACTGCAATAGCTTCAATACAGACTTCTGACGGCGTGATACGCGCGGCCCGTCCGCCTCCGGATGCCAGGTGTATTTTGTGGCGGGACGTGCCGGAGACCCGAATTTTTTCCCGTTGATAATCCACACCGGCGCGGTCGGCATTGGGGCCGTCCCGGTAACAATCCGCCTGAAAAGTTCCGCTTATGAGGCATGAAAGGTCGACTTCGAGGTCGCGCGCCGTCCAATTCGTCATCGCCCCCGCGTACCACTCTCGGCCGTTCCGCCGCGCCACCAGGATGTATTCACCCAGCCGAGCATCGAGCACGCGGGTCTCATCCCAGACGAAGGGCACGGCCGAAAGGAACTCAAGGTTCTCCGGTTCCTTGAGGTAGTTCGAGGGCGAGTCGACCGGCATCTTAAGCGGGCTCTCATAGACGACACACATTGCGAGCGGAGCCAAGGAGAATTTGCTTTTTTCGTGATCCGGTTTTGGGCAGAATACAGACTCTTGCACAAGATCGAAATCTCTCAGTGCTGACACGTTCGATACAACCGGTGTTTCAGGATCACCGAAGGCCGACGCTGACGTTTTGCGCCGGACATTGCCAATAATCTCGCGGATCGGAGGGGAAAATGAAGATTGAAAGACGCCTGGGAACCATGGCACTCGTCATAGGTTGCCTGCTGATACTACTTTCAGCGCCGGCGCCGGCGCAGACGGTGCAGAGCGAGTATGAGCAGAGCAATTTCAGCCAATACACCAGTTACGAAAATATGATGCAGCACCTGGAAAAGATTCGCGGCATGTCTCATGAGGTGGTTCTGGGAACCTACGGAGAAACCCTCCAGGGGAGGGCCATCCCCTACCTGGTTCTGAGCAGGCCGCTGGTTTCTCAGCCTTGGGAGGCGGCTGCCTCGGGAAAGCCGGTCGTCTTGTTGGCCGCTAACGTCCACGGAGGCGAAAGAACCCTGCGCGAATCACTGCTGCTCCTGTTGCGCGAATCGGTCACCCCAGGTACGGCCATGAACGGCATGCTCGACAAGGTCATTTTTGTGTTTGTCCCTTGCATCAACCCGGACGGCGCGGAATCAAAGCCGCGAGCCATTCGTGGCAACCTCCGGTCCATCGACATGAATCGCGACTACATCAAACTCGAGCAGCCGGAACTCGCCGCCTACGTCAAGAACATCCTCAACACATGGCACCCGCACGTGGTCGTCGACGGCCACAACGGCTGCGCTTATCCTTACAATGTCTGCTACCAGGGACCCAGCTCTGCTTCGAGCGATCCCCGGTTGACCGAGATCTGCGACAAGGAGATTTTTCCGTTGATCAACAAGCGCATGGGGGAATCCAAGTACCGTTCCTGGTACTACTCGGGAGGCGACGAAAAGGCCTGGAGGACCGGTGGCTTCGATCCTCGCATCGGCAGGAACTACATCGGCCTGATCAACAGCATCGGGATCCTGTTTGAATCGCCCGGCGGCCAGTCCGGAGAGATGGGCGCCAGGAGCGGGATGGTCGCCTATCGGACGGTCGCGGAATTCGTGGCTGCGAACCCTGCCAAGGTGATGGGACTCGTCGCTGCCGCGCGCCAGGACACCGTTTCCACCGGGGCGAAGGCCTCCGGTGAGATCGTTGTCCAGATGAAATACGATCCGGAAGATTACAGAGTGTCATACCTGATCGGCGCTCCCCAAGCGGGAGCCGCCGGCCGAGCCGCTGGGGCGGGAGGCGCCGCCGGAGCAGGCGCAGCAGGGAGGGGAGCGGGTGCCGCAGGAAGAGGAGCCGGTGCCGGAGCAGGTGCTGCGGGAAGGGGGGCAGGAGCTGCCGGAAGGGGAGCCGGCGCCGGAGGCGCAAGTTGGGACCGGCCCATCATCGAGGTGAAGGATGCCCAACTCATCAAAAAGCCGGTGCCGACGCAGACGCGGCCCCGTCCGTTTGCGTATGTGCTCGAGCCCCGGTCAGTCGAAGCCGTCCGGATGCTCCAGCGGCACAACATTCATGTCGAGGTGCTCACGGAAGAGATGGAACTCGAGGTCTCCTTTTACCGGATCGACCGCGAAGTGAAATATTCCCATGAATACGATCACCCCGCTTCTGCGAACGTCCACGTAGTCGACTCCGCCTCCAGAAAGGTCTCCTTCCCGAAGGGGAGCTTCCTGATTCTCACGGGCCAGCCGCTGGGACGTGTCGTGACTCACATGCTGGAGCCGGAGACCAATGACAACGTGGTGAAGTGGAACACCATGGACTTTGCCCTCCCCGTCAGCCCGGTGCGGGCCCGAAGCGCAGACGAGGAGGAGCGAAGGGCGGAGCCGAACCCCGCCCAAGTAAGGAGAGAACCGGTCGAATTCCCGATCTACAAGCTGTTGAAGCCTCAGAATTTGCCGACGCGCACGCTTGTGAACTGATGGGGTTGGACCGATGCAAGCCGCGTAAGCTCATGCGTTTGGCATCAACATAACCCGAAAAAGGGGGTGCAGATTCGAATCGGCGCCCCCTTTTCTTGATCACAGATACTATTAACGTACTGAACTATTCTGTCTGGCGTCCGCCTGCCGCCATAGGAGGAAAAGCTGTGCCAGCCGGCCATGCGCAGTTTACGCCGCTGATTGGTAGCAGAGAAAGACCTTCCCGTCGCCGAAGATCCGGCTCCTGGAGAGTTTGAGGGGAAGCTTCTCCAGAACGCCATCGAACAGCGTTCGCCCCTTGCCGAGAACGACAGAGTTCACCACGATCTGGTACTCGTCGATCAACCTTGCCTGCGCCAATTGCGAGACGATGCTGCCGCTTCCCAGAATCACCATGGCTTCGCCGGGCTCCTGCTTCATCCTTCGGATTTCCGCCGCCATGTCTCCTCTGACCAGCCTGGAATTGTTCCACGACGCCGTGCTCAGCGTGCGCGAAAACACCACCTTCGGCAGGCTGTTCATCCGTTCGGCCAGGGCACGATCATACTTGAGCGCGAGCGGGGTCGGCCAGTAACCTGCCATGAGTTCGTACGTAACTCTGCCAAACAGGAGCGGACCTTCACCGCTTGCGTTTTCCGCGACAAATGCGCTCCACTCCGCATCGTTGGCATCCGGCTTTGCCCAATCCATGCGGCCGTTCGCATCAACGAAAAAACCATCCAGCGACACGTGATTGAAAACGACCAATTTACGCATCTACCTTCTCCCTTTTTGAATAACAACCACGAAACGACTTAGCCCATGTTTTGGCTAACCGCGACTGTTCCGGAGGATTTAGTTTCGGCGCGAAAGCGCGCGGGCGGCAAGCCGAACTCACGCTTGAAGGCCCGATTGAACGCCGCCTTGGATTCGTAACCCACACCAGGCGCGATCTGCGCAACATTCCAGCTTGTGGTCCCCAGTTTCTGGGCGCCCAGCTGAGGCCGCCAGCGTGTCAGGTAGGCCATGGGCGACCCGTCCAGGCATTGCCGGAACCGATTGTCCGCAAACCCAACCGGACTTTTGATCAAGGATACCACGCAGCCCGACACCGTAATCAACGAAGCCGGAAGCTCGGGTAAGGCGCACGCTGCCGTCCTGCTTCATATTAAACCAGGATGGATCTGACGACAGCGGGCGGATCGGGTATCCGCACCGGGAGGCGTCAGATCGAATTGAAAACGAAAAGGAGAGACAAACCATGACGCTGATTCAGGTCAAGTCGATCGAGGAAGTTTTTACCCCCGTGCAGAAGCAGGAGATTATTAACCGGCTATCATTCAAAATTTGGGTTGCCTCCCCTTTTGTTGCGTGCTTTGATGAATCAGCCCCGGCCGTGACAGGGTGTCCAACGGTTGATATGAAACCTGAGATGAGGAGCGAAGCGCCACCAGTGACTAGCCCCGCGCGTCAGCGCGGGGTTTGGGCACGCAGGAGGGCGAGGGATGAAGGGCCGGCACATTCAATGTATTCCGGGGCATTTGTGCCGCACCTTCGCCGCTCATCTCCACGTCATCCTGATCCCGGCCTTACGGCTGGGCCTGGTCACCCATGAACCAACCGTTGGACACCCTCGTGACATGCCCCGGTTCTTTGCTTTGCGCCGGATACAGGTGCGGAATGATGATGCCGTACTGCTGAGCCGAAGGAGGACTCACACAATGTTGAGGAGTCGGGTGAGCGTGGTGGTGGCCTGCGCGGTGATCCTGGCATGCGCCGGATGCATCCGGGCACATGGGCGCCCGTTGTCTGCTGCTCAAAACGAAGATCTGACCTCATTGCTTGCCACCTTGCGCAAGAACGTCGGATTGACTGGAAACATCGCCGTCGCCCTCAAAACCCAGGATGCGATCGCCGCACTCGGCAAGCGCGATCCCAAGGCGGTAGTCCCGGCACTCGTCGCCCAACTCAGGTCCCTTCGCGCCGGTGAGCGAAAGACTACGCTCGATTTCCAGATGGCATTGTTCTCGGTCCTCGAGAGTATCGGCCCCGCGGCGGAAGGGGCCGTTCCGGTCCTGACGGAAATCGTCCAGGACGACAGTGAGCGGAATGATTTCGTGCTGCTTAAGGCGAGGATGGCGCTCTCTGCGATCGGGACGCCGGCTGCGAAATCGGCCGGCGGGGCAGCCGACCAGAGAAGTGTGAACCAGTGGCTGCGGAAGGCATCCCCCGCAGACATCGCGCAAGCGGCAGCGCATCACGCATATCTCATCCGGCGCGAGCTCCGTTCCACGCGGATGAGCGAAGAGGTGATCGAAGCCTCGGTTAGCGCGCTCCGCCCGATCGGACCGCAGGCGAAAGACGCCGTGCCGAGCCTCGTTCGTGCCTGGGCGGATCCCAGAATCGGCACGAACCTCCGTTCACTCATCGCCTCCTGCCTGACTGCCGCCGGTGTCAAAGATGTTGGATCGGCCGCAACCGCTCTGCGCGCGGGAAACCGGACCGACACGCTCGCCGAGATTATCGCGGACGCGCGGAGTGACAACAGTCTCGTCAGTACAATGGCTATGTCCGAGCTGGGAGATCGCGGACCGTCGGAGAAGTCGATCGATGCACTCATTTCTGCGCTCGAGGAGAACAGGAATCCGGGCCAGGCGGCGCTGGTTCTAGGCAAATTCGGCACGGCCGCAGCGCGGGCGATTCCTTCACTGCTGGCCCGCCTGGACGATCGGAATGCCGGGGCCAACGTCATTCAGGCACTTGGGCTGATAGGGTCCGGTGACGAAAGAACGGTATCCGCATTAAGGCGGGTGGTCGCAGACGACAGGAGCCCTCACCGCTCCATGGCGGCGGCCGCGCTCGGGTCACTTCACGCCGCGGATGCGCTGCCCGAATTGCGGCATGCTCTCTCGGCACCTGACAAGTACACCCGGATCCTGGCGGCCAACGCCCTGGGAGGTCTCGGCGTGGGTGCGGCTGCGGCTGCTCCCGAGCTGTCCACTCTGCTGGAGGATCCCGATACTGATGTCAGGGTGAGTGCCGTACAGTCTCTGGGGATGATCGGCCCGGCCGCGGCACCCGCGGTGTCGCGCATTGGGCGGGAGCTTCAGTCCTCAGACCGTCGCCTGAAGACGGCTGCGGTGACTGCGCTGGAAAGGATCGGCGGGCAGGAGGCATCGGCGGCGCTTGAGGCCGATGCGCGCCGCTATGCCGAGGCTGACCGGTCCGAGTTCTTGCTCTTGCGGCAAACGGGAGACAGGAGCCGGCTGCTGAGTCTGATGGAAGAACTGCCGCAGGCGAGGCGGATTCAGCTTGCCCGCAACCTGCTGAATGACCAGGATGCCGCCGTCGCTTCCCTTGCGGCCGGCACCCTGATTCGCGAGGGCCGAGAAGAAGAGACCGTGCCGGCGCTGGCAAACCTTCTTCTTTCGATGCCCGCGGGCAACCTCTCGGGAGGGATCGGCGCCGTCTTGCAGGAATCCGGCGACAGCCTGCTGCTGAACCGCCTGATGGCCCGCATCTGCGCCTATTTCGAAGCGAACATGAGCAGGTATTCGCCATCGGACCAGGAGCGAATCCGCAAGCAGATCTGCCCTGATCGCAAGCTGCCGGAAAGCAATCGCATCGATCATGGTGGAAGCATTTCCGCGCCAGGCATGCGCTAAAGAGGGACAGTCACCAGCTTCCCCTTAGAAACAACTTAATATTTCTATTGACAGTGTGTGACCTATTGCACTGCTGAGCGGGACGTCGCCCACTTGTTCGAGGAAGCCGCCGCCTCCTACCAGGAGAACCCGACCGCTTTGCATTTGCGCGCCATGAACATGCTTTACGAAGGTCTGAAGGAAAAGGGCGCCCTGATGCTGATTCCCAGCACCGCGGTGGAATCCATGGGCATGGGTGGCTTGCTGGGCGCGGCCGCCTTGCGTCAGTCCCAACTGTCCGAAAAGAAGGAAGCCGCAGCTTCCTAGGCGCCCAGTCGCATTCCCGTACGATCCGTGGTTTGGGAAGAAAGGAGATCCCCAATGAAACTGCATCGCGGCATTAATACCAGCAGCATCGCGGGAGAAGGTCTCGAGGGGCTTCCGGGTTTGCTGATCACGATCGCGTTCGTATTTATGTTCGTGTACATTTTTCTGCCGCGCAAAACAAGCGATTGGCTCCTGGTCCTGTTTCTCGCCGTTGAGACCGGCGCAGCCATTCTGTACATCCTCGCGGACCGTCACAACCGCAAAGAGTCCGAGCGGCTGAAGAAGGAGTTGCACAAGATCAACCGCTGAAATCAACGTTTCTGATGGAGCCCGGTCGTCGCGCCTGCTATACCAGATGGTTGTCCGGTAGTATCCGCGGATGATTGCATCGCCGGTCACGATCGGTGCTTTGTTTAATCGGGCAGCGCGACGGGCGCTCGTCCACGCGCCTGCTCGGGATGTCTCATTGTCAGCAATGGAACCCTGCGACCGCGTCAAAGATATGTTTGCGGCGACCGCGGCCGCTGGGAGCCCTGGTATTGACCCCCGAGCGTGCCGTTGCGATGGAGTGACAGAAACGTGACCCGAGAATGGAGAGGATTAAACGCTTTTCGTGTCACACACCGGTAACGTCTTGGTCGCATTGAGATTTCGGGGACCGGCGCACAGAAAAATCTGAATCTTGACAGCAAAGTAAAGAAGCATCATGATGTCGTTATGAGAACCACGGTGACTCTGGATAGAGATGTAGAGCGGATGGTGCGTGATGTCATGCACCGTTCCCGGCGATCTTTCAAGGAGACGTTGAATACCGCCTTGCGGGCTGGACTCGCCAAACCGGTTCGGGGCAGGAGCAGCCGCTTCGTGGTTAAGTCTCGCCCGATGCGGCTCCGCGCGGGCATTGATCCAACCAGCCTTAACAAGGTGGCGGACGCGCTGGAAGTCGATGCCTTTCTGGAAAAAATCGAAGGCAGCAGCAACCGCAGGAAGCGGGCATGATCGTCCCCGACATCAACCTGTTGTTGTACGTTTATGATTCCGACTCTCCGTTCCAGGTCAAGGCGGCTGCGTGGTGGCAAATGTGTCTGTCGGGAATCGAGCCCGTGGGTTTGGCGCCCGTGGTGATGTTCGGTTTCATCCGCATTGGATCCAGCTCCCGGGTATTCCAGAACCCGCTGACTCCTGCTGAAGCATCAGTGCACGTGCGCTCCTGGCTCGCCCAACCCGTCGCACAGATCGTGACGCCGGGCCCCGATCACATTCATCAGGTGCTCAAACTTGTCGAGACGCTCGGCACGGCGGGGAACCTCGTGACCGATGCCCAGATTGCTGCTCTGAGCATGGAATATGGCGCCGTTTTGCACACCGCGGATGCTGATTTTCTGAGATTTCCAGGCTTGCGCTGGTTTAATCCCATCACCGGCGCCGCGAGCCGTAAGCTGCGCAAGGGTTAATTTGGGGACAGGCTACTACTCAACTCTCGGTTCCGATTGCCCCGCGAGCATGCCGAGGTGCTGTGCGATGAAAACTCGCCCCTCTCCATGGCCGGTTTTGTCGAATCGCTGGCATGCGTCTTCCCTGTGAACCAAGTGATCGAAGGCTTCCGGGGCGGCAAAGGGCCGCTCGCAGAGAATCATCCGCCCGAGCATTGGGAAGGGATCGAGAGGTCCACTGCGCCAAGCTACAGGAACTTCCTGACGCAAACTTACCTTCCCGCGATGCCGGACATTGTGGCGCGGCTGCGCGAAGGCGGGGCCGCCCTCGACGTGGGGTGCGGCGCCGGAATCGTATTCGTGGCGATCGCCAAGGCCTACCCGAAGGCCGAAGTCTTCGGTTTCTCCACTCACTAGGCAAAGCGTTCCTTGCTCTTCCCCCAAAATCTCAACTCCGAAATCCTCGCTGCCGTACCCTCCGCTTTCCTCCCTCCCTCCCTCCTCCAATTTCCGCTTGTACTCCCGGATGGAAATGCTTATAAGTTCACCCAAGATTAGCAGACGTCAAGGGAACGTTCCGCCTCACGCACCGGGTGACTGCTCGGAAATTGTGCACGCTGTAGATCCGCTTCAGAACCTGCCCTTGCGAATTCGATGGCATGGATCGCCATCCTGGCATTCGGAATCAATTCCAAGGAGTACTGCGTATGAAAAACTTGAAGTCCAATGCGATTAAAACGGCAGGGGCCGGGTGTGTCGCGCTGCTGCTGATGGTCTTGGCCTCGGCTCCAGTTCAGGCACAAACAGCTAACACCGGCACCGTCCTGGGCATGGTGAAGGACCCCTCCGGCGCCATTGTCCTGGGCGCCGACGTCGAACTCATCGACGCAGGCACCCAGGCGGTCCGGTCCACCGTAACCAATGAAGCAGGTCGCTACACCTTCACGAACGTCCGGCCCGGCACCTATTCCGTCACCGCCATAGCTCGCGGATTTCAAAAATCGGTTGTCACCGGCATGGCTGTGGAAATATCGAAGTCTTACACAATCGACTTTCAGCTCAAACTGGGGCAGGCGGGCGAGCAGGTAATAGTCACCGCCAGCGCCGGGGCCGAATTGCAGACGCTGGATGCCACTGTCGGAGACACGTTGGGGGGCCAGATGCTCATCCAGCTTCCCAGCATCGACCGCAATGTGGCCAGCCTGTTGTTGCTGCAGCCCAGCGCTACGCCGGTGGAAGGGGAAGGCACCAGGAGCAGCCGTTATGGAGGGCAGGTCGCCGGTGCGCAGAGCGACCAGAACATGTTCGTGCTCGACGGCGGCAACGTCACGTCCGGCGTGTCGGGCAATTCGGATTACTGGAACAATTTCAATGGCACGGCAGAAGGGGCGATTCCAACGCCGTCGGAGAGCATCCAGGAGTTCCGTGTCGGCACTACGAACCAGATGGCGAGTTTCAGCGGCGCCGGCGGCAGCCAGGTCATGATGATAACCAAACGCGGAACTGACAGGTACCACGGATCACTCTACGATTACCTGCAGAACGACAATCTCAATGCCAATTCCTGGCAGCGCAACCGGCTGAATCAGGTACGGCCGGAAACCCGGGATAACAGGTTTGGCGCCAGCTTCGGGGGTCCGATTCCGGGGCTTCGAGATCGCCTGGAGACCCAGTTTTTCTTTCACTACGAAGGGCGCCGGCGTCGCGACTACACGCAGGTGACCAGGACTGTTCCGTCCGACACACTCCGGCAAGGGATACTGCGATTCCGTGATGGGGCCGGCAACGTCCTTTCGTACAATCTGAAGTCATCGACCCAGTGCGGCGCCGGCGGGAACCTGCCATGCGATCCGCGAGGCCTGGGATTGGATCCGCTGATCAACGAGATGTGGTCCAAATACATGCCGGCCGGAAACGACTCATCGACCGGGGATGGTTTCAACACCATAGGATTCAGCTCGCCGGTTTCATTGCCGAACGATTCCGATTTTGCCGTGATGCGGCTGGATCACGCGATTACCCAGAACTGGGCGATTACCGCCAGCTACCGGTTTTATACCGAACAGCGCACCGAGTCGCGCCAGACCGACATCGGCGGCTTTGTCTCGGGAAACCAAAAAGGACAGGCCGCGTCGACGGCTGTGATTCCCCGCGAACCGCGCTTCCTCGTGTTTGATTTGACCGGGGCATTCACCCCTATGCTCACCAGCGAGACCAATTTTAGTTACCTGCGCGATTACTGGTACTGGCAGACCGACAGTGCGAGGCCTCAGTTGTCGGGAGCCGCTGCCGCGCTTTCCTTGCCCAACGATATGACTCCGACCAATCTCACCATCGGAAACATCCGCCAGCGCGAGTGGCGGGGGCACCATTTCGGTTTCAACGAGAACATGGCTTGGGTGAAGGGAAACCATCTGCTGCAGTTCGGAGGATCCGCCCGGCGCAACGCCATCCAATTCTGGCGTGATGACCAGCAGTCGGCTCTCACAGTGCCGATGTACTTCATTACGTCCGGGAGCGGCATCAATATTTCCGCCTCCTATAGGCCTCCGGCGTGCAGCGGTTCCGTCACTACCAACTGCCTCCCCTCGGCACAGACCAGCACCTGGAACAGTCTTTATGCTGCGGCCTTGGGTTTGACAGACCGGGCAGTACAGGTAGGCACTCGTGACGGTAGTCTCAACGCTAACCCGATCGGGACGCCTCCCAAGGTCAACAAACACTACCCTGAATTCAGCCTCTATCTGAACGATTCATGGAAGGTCAGCTCTTCGCTGACACTGAACCTCGGATTGAACTGGAGCGCCGACCTTCCCCAGACTGAGGTGGATGGCAAGGAATCGCTCGGATATTATCTGAGCGGCGAGCTGATCAATCCCGGTAACTACCTGTCGCAGCGACGGGACGCGGCTCTACAGGGGAAGGTCTTCAGCCCGGCGATCGGGTGGAAGCTGATCAACTCCACCGATCGGAAATATCCGTACGATCCCGCTTGGACCAACTTCGCCCCGCGCGTGTCGATTGCCTGGAATCCGAGCTTTTCCGACGGCATCCTGCGCAAGTTGTTCGGCCAGAAGAAAACGGTGATCCGCACGGGATACGCGCGATTGTATGACCGGTTGAACGGCGTCCACAAGGTGATCAATCCCATTCAGGTCTATGGCTTCAGCCAGGCTCTGCTCTGCCTCGGCCCGTCGATCGGCGGCAGTTGTCTCGGCACTTCCGGCGTGACTCCCAACACCGGCTTCCGCATCGGGATCGACGGCAGTTCGATCGACCTGCTTCGGTTTTTCCCGTCGACTGCACCGACCCCCATGGTGCCCGGCGTCACGGGCTTCCCCGGTGCAAACCAGGCGGCTGCAAATGATTCGCTGCAGATGTCTCCGAACTACAAGCCGGCGACTCACAATTCATTTACTCTATCTTTGCAGAGAGAGCTGCCAGGGCGCTCCATCCTGGAGATCGGCTACATCCACCGTTCTGCCCGCGACCTCACCACCGGAGTTTCGCTCAACCAGGTTCCCTACTTCATGACATACGGAGGACAGAGCTTTGCCCTGGCCTTCGACAACATGGCCCTGGCGCTCAAGGCCGGCCAGACCGTGGCGCCTCAGCCGTTTCTGGAAACCATCCTGGCCGGCAGCACTTTCTGCGCCGCCCCGAACGCAAACTGCACTGCCGGTGTGCTGGCCCGATTCAGCGGAAACGTGCGGTCGTATCAGTACGCCACCCTCTTCAACAGCATCCAGACCTCGTTCGTGACCGGCCCGGCAACAGCACAGGCAACCCAGATTCTCGGGACCCTCAACTACTTCACTGATGTGGGACGATCCTGGTATGACGGCGGTTTCATTTCCCTGAAGACGCGCGAGTGGCGGGGGCTGAACCTGAACGCCAACCTTACCTACTCCCATTCCCTGGACAATGGTGTAATCAACCAGGACGTCGATAACTTCGTGACCAACTCCTACGATCTCGGTTACACCAGGGACAATTCCCTCTTCGACCGAAGATTCGTCTTCAATTTTCTAAGCACCTACAGCCTGCCCTCCCGTAAAGGTCCCGGCGCGCTCAATTACCTTATGCAGGGCTGGTCCATTTCACCGATTTTCAGCTGGTACAGCGGACTGCCGCTGCGGGTCACGGTAGGAGGCCAGGAACTGGAATCAGCAGGTGCCGTTCTCACTCAGGAAAACACCTTCGGCACCAGTGCGCAATTTGGCGTGACCGGAAATGCCACGACAGGCGTAGCGACGGCCGGCAATCCCGCCACCGGCGGAACTGGAGTGAATCTCTTTGCCGATCCGAGTGCCGTTTTTGCGGCCTACCGTCCTGTTCTGCTGAGCCAGGATACCAAGGTCAGCAACTACTCGTTGCGCGGCCAGAGCCGCTGGAATGTGGATATGAACATTGCCCGCAATTTCAAGTTCAAGGAGAGCGTCGAGTTCAGGTTCGCGGCTGCGTTCTTCAATATGTTCAACCACGTGCAGTACGCCGATCCTTCCTTCAGCCTTTCGTCGCCGCAGAATTTCGGCGTGATCACGTCTCAGCAGAATCAGCCGCGCCGCATCGAAATTGGCCTGCACCTCGTTTTCTAGCTTAACGATGCACATGCCTTCAGGGGCGGAACCCTCCAGGGTCCCGCCCCTGAGTCTATGCTCGCGCAACTCCGACCCCCGATTCGTTGTGCTGGGACGCTTGTTTGGAATATGATGGGCAAAACGACGTGCTGCAGACCATCGTATCGAGGAAGTCTCGTGAGGGAGGGGGGCTCAGATGGCCGATGCGCTCAGGGTCCTCGTGCTGCTGATTATTGCCTATGTGGTTATCCAGATCATACTCTACGGATCGCGCATCAGGGGGAATCCCCTGGGAAAGCCCCCGATCGCATGGCCCGCGCTGGTGCTCGCAAAACTGGCCTTTGCCGTTTCCCTTCTGCTTTTGCTGTACGAGGCGGTCAGCGGGCGCGCGGATCTCTCTCCCGCGGCGATGGCACTGTCCGCCTGCCTCCTGATCGCCAGTGCGACGGTGTTCACATTTGCGATTTCAAAGCTGGGTGAGAACCTGCGCGTTGGTCTTCCCAATGAGGAGACTGCCCTCGTCACATCCGGCGTGTACGGCTATTCCAGGAACCCGATCTATCTCGCTCTCTTCTGCCTGCTGGGAGGCTCCCTCACCTATGCGTTCTCATGGATCAATCTGGCGGTCGTCCTGATTGCCGTGGTGTTTCATCATCGCATCGTGCTCGGCGAGGAGAAGTTTCTGGCGGCTCACTTTGATGATTTCGCGACCTATCGGCAAAGGGTCCGGCGCTACCTGTAAGATCCGAACACGATCCGTTCAGTTCTTTTTCAGGGCCCTGCCGCCGGAGTGCAGGTAGAGCGTCCTGCCGTCCTTGCCGCGCACGATTACATACTGCTGTGCCCGCGCCGATCCGGCTTGCGCCGCGGAAATCCGGTCCACGGCAATCTTACGCACCGGCAGGTCGGCGCCGCCGCGGCGCAGAAACAAATTGTCGCCCTTCCGCACGATTTCGACTCTCTGAGAAGGCGGATGAGTGTAAATGCCGGGCAGGTCGCCTTTGTCCTCCGCGGTAATCGGCAGATCTGTCTCCGCCGCTTCCGGTGGCGCCGGCTTGAGAGGCAGCATGATCTCCATTGCTTTTGCGGCGGTCTTGCTCAGGCTGGCGCCGGTCCGGTTCGCGAGGATGATCACACCGAAGCGGTAATCCGGCGCCATCCAGATAAGGGATCCATAGCCCGAACGCGAGCCGCCGTGTTTGAGCGTGCGCACTCCCCGCTCCTCACGGATCTCAAGCCCATATCCGTACCGCGCCCCGCGGCTCCCCGGAATCTCCACGTAAGGCGAGGAGAGCCGCGCGATCACGTTCGCTGAGATCGAGAGCCGGCCGTCGAGTTTGCCCCCGTTCACGAACGCAATCACGAACCGCGACAGGTCGTGTACGTTCGAAAAAATCGATCCGGCGGGCCAGGACGCGGCGTTGTTCGCCGCGGGACGCACCACGACGGGCTTGCCGGCGCGCAGGTCGTGCCCCTGCGCCAGCGGGTAGGTCATCGCCATCGTGGGCCGCAGCGTGGAGCGGGACATGCCGAGAGGCGCGAAAACCCGTTCATTCATCGCATCGGCGTACGGCTTGCCGCTCAGGGATTCGACGATGAAGCCGGCAAACCAGTAGCCCGGGTTCGAATAGGAATAGACGTCTCCGGGAGTCGTGAAGAACCTGTCCCCTTTCCAGGGCCGGACCGTCGCAGCCAGCGCACTTTCGTCCTGGCTGCCGTACATGGGTGCCTCGTCGAAGAGTCCGGAGGTGTGAGTCAGCAGCTGGTGCGCGGTAATCGCCGCAATCTTCAGATCAAGACCGCTGACGCTGCGTCCGATCGGCTCGTCGAGTTTGATCTTCCCTTCCTCGGCCAGCGAAACCAATGCCAGTGCGGTAAACATTTTCGTAGTCGAGCCCAGCCGGAAAAGCATTTCAGGCGCCATCGGCATGCCATTGTCGAAATCGGAAATCCCGACTCCTTTTTCGTAGACGAGCCGGTCGCCGCTCACTATCCCGATCGCGGCGCCCGGAGTGTTCAGCTGGCGAAGTTCATCGATCGCGGCCTTCTCCACCGCGCTGAAGTCCGGGGCCTGCACGGCGGCAGCCGGCAACACGATGCCCAGAAAGAGTGCTGCCGCCAGCCAAACATGGGATTGTCTGCATCGTTTCATTGGACGGGCTCCTTCGAGTATCGGTCACGGTATTCACTGGGACATGTGGTCCGCAATTTGAACTACATTCTAAATCAAAGCAGACTCCAGGCGGGCGCGAATAAACATCGCTTCCTTTCGGGCTTGCACTCGGGGTCCCAATATCGCATGTTTGTGCTGTCTGCCGTGCTCAGCGTGGTCTTTATGCTGGAAAATCCCGTTTAGACCGGAAAACGACTTGCCGCTTTCTGGTGAAATATGGAGCCAACCGTAATCGGGGTCGACCTGGGCGGAACCAAGGTCGAAGCCTGCCTGATGGATTCCAGCCGCACGCTGTTGTCCCGTTGCCGGACCTATTCCGAACCGGCCATGGGCATGAATCGAGTGATCGACAATATCTTCAAGGTCATCGCCGGCGCCGCGGACGGCAGGCCGTTCGCGGCCGCAGGCATGGGCACTCCCGGGACATACGTTCCCGTCCTCGATCAGCTGTTTGGATCTCCCCACACCCCCCTCTATGAAACCCCGGGATTCATTGGTTCCATACGTTCCAGGTTGGGTGTGCCGCTGGCGATTGATAACGACGCCAACTGCCTTGCACTGGCAGAGTATTTCGCTTCCTGCGCGGATCGATACAAGTTCGTTTTGGCGGTGATCATCGGCACGGGGATGGGGTACGGCCTGATGCTCGACGGCAGGCTGTATCGCGGCGCCAAGGGAGGAGCCGGTGAAATCGGCCACACAACCGTGCAATACCAGGGTAGATTGTGCGAATGCGGCCGGCGCGGTTGTGCCGAGGCGTATCTCTCCGGGTCGAGCCTTACACGCCGGTTCTTCGAGGCGACCGGCGACTGGTTGGACGCGAAGGCGATCTTCGAGCGTTACGAGGCCGGGGATCCGGCGGCACAGCTCCTGTTCGAAGAGAGCGCTCACATTATGGGTGAAGTGTTCGCCAACGCCATCAATGCGTTCGACCTCGAGGCCATCATCCTCGGAGGGGGAGTCTCAAATCTCCCGATCTGGTATGAAAAAGTGCCGGGCTTCATGAATCGAGCGCTGTTCGGCCCTCCCCGCGGTTCGATCCCGATCCTCCAGGCCCGGCTGGGTGACTCGGCCGGTGTTGCCGGCGCCGCATACCTGGCATTGCGTGACCTCGGACTGATGTCGTTTTAAACCGGATCACCTTCGAGCAGGGTATCGATGCAACCGCCCAGGCTGTGCGCAAAAACTTAAGCATAGCCACGAATTAACACAAATCATCGCGAACGAAATCAAGCGGCGCGCATTTCAGCTGAGAATTCGGCGCTATCCGATGCGTCGTGCCTGGCTGGAGAACAGCAAGGTTTCGGCAGTTTAAGATGAAAGGCGGCTGATTACGGTGACCGGAAGCCTGTGGTCCCGTCCGGCGAGACTGTCTCAAAACTCGTACACCCGGCGATCTGCCCTCAATCCCAGCCCTGGAAGGGCTGGAGACAGTAGCCCCGGGCAAGCGAAGCGCCGCCCGGGGTAGTGGACGAGGGAGAAACCGAGTCCCGGCAGGGGCGACAGAAAACATCTGCAAACAAATGACTTCTGTCGCCCGGGGCTCTCACCATTTGCCTGGCCTGACCGGGGGCAGCGCCGCTGCGCGGCTAGCCCCTGGCTACTATCTCTGCGTCCCTCCAGGACGCCTGGCTTTGAGACTCTCGGCGGCCGGGACCTACTCTTGCGGCCGGCGCGGAGACTATATCTGTGGATCGCCGGCTGTGGGGAACTCCCTGGTGATGCCGTGCTTTTCCATGCGGTAGATAAAGGTCTTCCGGCTCAAATCCAGCAGTGCGGCCGCGCGCGTCTGATTCCAGCTCGATTTTTTCAGGGCCCAGAGGATCAGTTCTTTTTCGATGGCCTCCAGGCTGACTCCCATGGGGGACAGCTCGATGCGGTCGGTCTCTATCGCGGCCCGTTCGTGGCGCAGTTGCACGGGCAGGTCCTCGAGCTTGACTTCCCGGCCTTTTACCAGGACCACCAGCCGTTCGACGACGTTTTCCAGCTCGCGGACGTTTCCCGGCCATCTGTAATTGCAGAAGTAAGGTATCAGCGTCTGCGGCAGGATCAGGTCGTCGCGGCCGTGTTTTTCGCGGCTCCGGATGAAGAAGTGCTCCACGAGTTCAGGGATGTCCTCCGGCCGCTCGCGTAGCGGTGGGATCTCCAGAGGAATCACCGCCAGACGGTAATAGAGATCTTCCCGAAAGACGCCGTCTTCCACCATGCGCAGCAGGTTGCGGTGCGTCGCCGTCACAATCCTGACATCGACCTGTTGGGTGAGGGTTGCGCCGATCTTTTCGATTTCGCCGTGCTGCAGCAGTCTCAGCAATTTGACTTGCAGGTTCGGCGGCAGGTCCCCGATTTCATCCAGGAACAGTGTTCCTCCCTCCGCCATCTCCACTTTCCCCTTTTTGTGCGCGGTCGCGCCGGTGAAGGCGCCTTTGAGGTGGCCGAACAGCTCGGATTCCAGGAGGTCCTGGGGAATCGCGGCGCAATTGATGGTAATGAAGGGATGGTCTTTGCGCGGGCTGTTGAAGTGAATCGCCTTGGCCACCAGTTCCTTTCCCGTGCCGGTTTCCCCGTGGATCAGGACGGTGGTGTTCGACTGAGCCGCGCGGGACGCCAGGTCCAGGACGTAGAGCAGCGGCCCGGAACGCCCGATGATGTTCTCGAACCCGTACTTTTCGTCGAGGCTGGACCGGAGCGTCCGCACTTCCTCCAGCAGGTGTTGGTGCGCGAGCGCCCGCTCGATGATCAGGTTCAACTCCTCGTGATTGACCGGCTTGGTAATGTAATCATAGGCGCCGGCCTTCATCGCATCGACGGCGGTCTCGACCGTGCCGAAGGCGGTGGCTATGATGACGCTGATTTCGGGGAAGTCGGCCCGGATCTTCTTGAGGAGTTCCAGACCGGAGATGCCGGGCATCTTGAGGTCGGTGATCACGAGGTCCTGTTGAGACTCTTGCAGCATCTGCAGGGCTTTAGCACCGCCCGCGACAGCGCTGACCTCATAGCCTGCGAGTTCCAGCTGAAACTGGACGACGCGCCTCAGGCTCTCGTCGTCGTCGACCACCAGGATGCGCCCTTTGCTTTTCATGCGTCCTGCGCCAGGGGCAGAAGAATTGAGAAGGTCATGCCCCGATCCGGGTTGTTTCGCGCGCGCAGGATTCCGCCATGCTGGCCGACAATCTGGTGTGCGACCGCGAGTCCCAGGCCGGTGCCGCTTTCCTTGGTCGTGAAGAACGGGTTGAACAGCTTGTCCAGGTTTTCGGGATCGACTCCGCCTCCCTGGTCAATCACCTCTATCACGAGGCCGGGTTCCTCGGAACGGGCCGCGAGGCGGATCTCGCCTCCGTCCGGCATGGCCTGGATGGCATTCAGAACCAGGTTCAGAATCACCTGCTTCAGCTGCTCCCCGTCGCCGTCGAACGTCAGACCGGATGGGGAAACGTCCTTATGCAAGTGAATTGTCTTCCCCTCCGCGGCGTGCGCCACCAGGCCGATGACCGAGTCCAGAAGCGACTCCACTTTCAGCCGCTGCCGTTGCGGCGCGCGGGGCCGCGCGAAATCGAGGAGGTTCCCCAGCAGGCGGTTCAGGCGGCGGCATTCCTTCTTGATGATTCCCAGGAACTCGACCCGATGCTCTTCCGTGACCTGCCCGCCTTCCAGGATCACGGCGGCGCCTTCAATGCTTGCGAGCGGGTTGCGGATTTCGTGCGCGAGACCCGCCGAAATATTGCCGATGGCAGCCAGCCGGTCGGCTCGTTTGAGGCGCTCGAAGCTGTCGCGCAGATCCTGGTTAGCCTGCTCCAGCTGCCTGGCCGTTTCCTCCAGTTGCGCGCGCTTCTCACGCTGCTCGTCCGCAAGGAGGCCGGTCGTCACGCCGACCAGGAAGAAGAGCACGATTTCCGCATACTGGTTGATCACATACCCGGGGAAATCGTGCCAGGCGGTGAGGATGTGCGGGATATAGCAGGCGGCCGACAGTGCCGCAGCCAGCAATCCGCCGATCCAGCCGAATGAGATCGCCGCATAGACGATCGGCAGGTAATAGAGGCGCTGGAAAATATTGTGCCAGAGAATCAGCGATGCCGGAGTGAGGTAGTGCGCAAGGCTCGTTCCAAGAATTCCCGCCACAACGAAGATGATCTGAATCCGATTGTTACCGCCCGGCTTCGTAAACATCGACATTATCCGGTGATAGGTCCACAGACAATGAGCCCAGGTTGAAATATACCAGAATCGACCGGGTATTCGGCAGCCAATGCGGATCCGGCGGTACCGCAGGGCGGAAAAGGCGACCATTGGAATTTGCCCACCGGGATTCAATCCACAGCGCGACTCCCGGCGGGGAACCCGCTGGATAGGCCGGTCCAACGCGTCACCTTTTTGCTTGTCCCCCCGGCAGCAGTCGGTTAAGAATCCTCTTTCGTGCAGCAATCGAGATTCTGTAGGTCCCGTCCGGCGGCCGGGACCTACTGCCGGCCAGCCGGAGGTCGACACGGTTTTTGCGGTTCCATAGCCGAATATAAGGAGCATTCTCATGCGCAATTTTCTACGTTATGGGTGCGTTGCGTCCGCTGTGCTTATGGCATCACTGGCAATCGCCGGAGGGATCGTCCAGGACAGGGGCGCTCAGCCTCCTTCACAGGCGGGCAGGGGAGCGACTCAGCAAAGACCCGCGGTGGTTTCGCCCGAAGTTCAGCAGGACCGGCGCATCGTGTTCCGCATTTACGCACCCCAGGCGGAGAATGTGGGCCTTCAGGGCAGCGATATCACCGCAGGGTTCGGCGAAGGAGGCCGGGGCGGTCCGGGCCTGCCGGCGATGGTGAAGGGGGAAAACGGAGTCTGGGAGGTGACGGTCGGGCCGATCGAACCCGGCGCCTACCGCTACAACTTTTCAGTGAACGGGGTCGCGGTGATCGATCCCCGCAATCCATCGACCAGCGAGTCCAATACCAACACCTGGAGCCTGGTGTACGTGCCGGGCGGCGAGTTCATGGATACACGCAACGTTCCCCACGGCGCAGTGGGTTCGGTCTATTATTATTCGACCGCCCTGAAGCGGACACGCCGCATGCACATCTATACGCCGCCCGGCTATGAAACGGGAGGCGGGAAATTTCCAGTGTTTTACCTTCTGCACGGCGCCGGTGACTGTGACGATTCCTGGACTTCCGTCGGACGCGCCGGATTCATTCTCGACAACCTGATCGAGGCCGGGAAGGTGAAGCCGATGATTGTCGTCATGCCAGCGGGTCACACTACCCCAGCAGCTTTCGGGGCCAGGCCGGCGGCTCCTCCTGCAGCTGCCACCACCGGTACGCCACAGGCGCCGCCGCGCGATGAATTCCTGGAGGACTTCCTGACCGATATCATGCCGTACGTGGAAAGGAACTACCGTGTCCTGGCCGGCCGTGCGAATCGAGCCATCGCAGGGCTTTCCATGGGCGGCAGCCAGACGCTCAACATCTCCTTTACCCAGCTTGACAAGTTCGCACATATCGGTGTTTTTAGTTCCGGGATATTGGGAGGAGGGCGTGGCGCGACCCCGGCTGCCACACCTGGAAGCCAGTGGGAACAGCAGCACCTGGCGATGCTCGACAACGCCGGCCTGAAAAAGGGCCTCAAGTTGATCTGGTTCAGTACGGGCGTGAACGACGGGCTGATCGCCAACTCCCGGAACACGGTCGATCTGCTCAAGAAACATGGTTTCACCCCGGTTTTCAAGGAGAGTCCCGGAGCGCACACCTGGATCAACTGGCGGAACTACTTGAACGAATTCGCGCCACAATTGTTCCGGTGAGTACCCGCAGGCTCTTCGGGCACGGCCAACCCTGGATGAATCGTTTGCCCCCCTCAGCACCCTCCTCGTCTTACGACGTGAGGGCAGTGGCCGGGACCGCCGCCGTCCCGGCGGCACATGCCGGCAGGACGCCGGCGCTCCCGGGATCCGTCGGGGCCCTCGCATTGAATGGAGCGCCGAGGACGCCACACCAGATTGTGCGTGCCGGGATCCAACAAGAAGTCCGACAGACTACCTCAGATGTCTTAGGGCCTGCGATCCGCCCTGAATCAACCGCTGGACACCTTCCGAGTCCCGTCCCTCGAAGTTGAGCACGAGATCGACTCGGTGCGCCGGCAGGACAATGCCGTCAGGCATTTTAGGGCCCCCCACTCGGGTTTTGCCTAGTTTTTTGCTTCCCAGCTTTACGGCTATCATGCCTTCGATCGTTCGGGCGCCATTTGTCTCGCATGTGGCTGATGACGACGGGAACATCCTCGGGTTCCGGGTTTTGATTGAAGTAGGGTATTGAGGATGGAACCGTCGGCGAGGGGCACTAGATGAAATGGAGAAGCGACCCGCACTCGAGAGTGTGAACTTCCTTCCGATTTCCCCCCAAAGTTTGCCGACAGCTTCTCCTGCGGATCGCACGGCATTCGATGCGAAAACCAGGCCGGATGTTGGATGTCTGGTCGGAGCCGGCCATCAAGGACGGGAATAGCTGGTGCGGGGCTGCTGCCATTTCGCGGTTGTCCCGGGAACGAATCTGGTGCGGCTGTCGAGGCGCCCTTCGCGAGGGGAGGTACGGTGGCGATTTTGCTGAAAGTGCGGTTCCTCAAAGGGCTTCTCCTGGTTGTGGCGCTGGCCGCGGCGGCATTGCTGTACCGCTATTGGCCGGACGCCCGGACGCCTCAGGCATCCTTCTTGCCGGGATCGCCGGCGGCGCCCCAGGCGCAACCGAAGCCGCTGTCTCCCGGCAGCGATCACGATTTGAAAGTGCTGGAGATGGCGTTGCAGAAGAACCCGGGCCACACGCCCGTGTTGATGCAAATGGCGAATCTGGAGTCTTCCAAGGGCCGTTATCAGGATGCGGAACGTCATCTTCAGGAGATCTTGCGCCGGGAACCGGATAATGCGGAAGCCCGGCTGGAGCTTGGCAGAGTGATGTTCCAGCTGGGCGATGTCCAGGGGGCCATCGAGCAGACCGAGTCGATTCTGAAAAAGCAGCCTTCGAATTCCGATGCCCTGTACAACCTCGGGGCGATCTACGGAAACCTCGGCAACAAAGAACGCGCGGCCGTCTATTGGCAACGCCTTATCTCTGTTGATCCGCAATCGGCAAGCGGCAAACTCGCGCAGCAGATGATGAGCCGGCTGCAAACGCAGGCAAAAGTACGCTAGACCGGTAGCGAGGCGCCGTGGAGAGGTCGGCGCAAGTCTGACAGAACCGGATGTTGATTGACAGTTGGAGGGCGCTGCCGGCACCCGTTTTCTGATTTCGAGGGAAGTTTCCAGGGACTACAGCCGGCTGACCGGCTGTAGTCATGGCACGGAACGGCATGAAACGGCAAGGTGAGTTCGACATGACAAAACATGAGCTCGATGCCCGCCCTATGTACCCCATGATCCGGCCGGCGACGAGTGCGGCGGCGTGCCCGTCAGTGCCTCAATGGGCAGCCCGCGGCCGGGGATTGCGTTCGACCCGATGGATCCTGAGCGCATTCGCCATTATGTGTTCTCTGGCCGTTTGCGGGGATCCCGCGTCGGCTGCGCAGAAAAAGCTCTACCGGGATAAGAACCCCCACGGCCCGATCAAGGTCCCGTGTGAAAGTTGTCACACTCTGACCAGTTGGTCTCCGATCCGCTCCCACCCCGATTTTGATCACAGTAAGACGGCGTTCCCGCTGCGCGGAATGCATGCGGGCGTGAGCTGCACGCAATGTCACACCAGCCTCGAGTTTTCCGATGCCGGAACAAAATGTGTGGATTGCCATGCAGACATTCACCGCCGGCAGTTCGGAAGCAACTGCGAGCAGTGCCACAGTGTCCAGGGATGGCGTGCGTCATTGCAGGCCGTGAACAACCACCAAAACCGGTTTCCGCTCATGGGGGCGCACGCCTCCGTCGATTGTGAATCATGCCACAAGAGCGCGGCGGTCGGCCTGTTTCGCGGCCTCGGCACTTCCTGCGTATCCTGCCACCAGGCTGACCTCCAAAAGACCAAGGCTCCGGATCACCTGGCGGCGAAGTTTCCCACGACGTGCGAAAACTGCCACGGAATGGACAGTTGGTTTGGAGCCAGCTTCGATCACAACCAGGCGACCAGGTTCCCGCTCACGGGCATGCATGCGCAGACCGGTTGCCTGAGCTGTCACGCCGGCGGCCGCTTCGCCGGCACGCCGATGACCTGCGTCGGCTGCCACGCCGCGGATTTTTCCCATACAACGAATCCCAATCATGTAACCTCGGGGTTTTCGCAGGACTGCAGCATCTGCCACACCACCGCCAGCTGGGAGAATGCGAAGTTCGATCACAATGCCAGCGGGTTTCCGTTAACAGGAGCTCACGCTACGGTTGCGTGCACGCAATGTCACGCGAACAATCAGTTCACGGGGATCTCCACGGCGTGCAGCTCGTGCCACCTCGCGGACTTCAATGCCACGAAAAACCCGAATCACGCTGCGTCCGGATTTCCGCAGGACTGCGCGGCCTGCCACACGACCGTCAGCTGGTCGGGCGCCGTCTTCGACCACAACAAGACGCAGTTCCCGCTGACGGGTGCACATGCCTCCGTCGACTGTTCCAAGTGTCATACGAATGGTCAATATGCCAGCACGCCGACGCAATGCGTAGCCTGCCATCTCGCGGATTTCAACGGCACCAGCAACCCCAACCATGCCGCATCCGGATTTCCTCAGGATTGCAAGGCCTGCCACACCACCGCCAGTTGGCTGGGAGCCGACTTCGACCACAGCAAGACGCAGTTCCCCCTGACAGGCGCGCACGCCACCGTCGACTGTTCGAAGTGCCACGTGAACAACGTCTTCACGGGAACTTCCACGCAATGCGTGGCCTGCCACCTGGCGGATTTCAACAACGCCAAGAACCCGGATCATGCCGCCGCAGGGTTCCCGCAGGACTGCACAACCTGCCACAGCACCACCGGTTGGCAGGGCGCATCATTCGATCACAGCAAAACGGGTTTTGCACTGACCGGAGACCACGCAACCCTGACCTGCGTCCAGTGCCACACCAACAACCAGTATGCTGGAACGCCGGCAACCTGCGCGGGATGCCATCAGAAAGACTTTAACGGCACTTCGAATCCGAACCATGCCCAGGCCGGATTCCCAACCGATTGCTCCCTGTGCCATTCCACAACCTCATGGCAGGGTGCGACCTTCGATCACAGCAAAACCAAGTTCCCGCTCACGGGTGCGCACACCAACCTGCAATGCGCGAGCTGTCACGCAAACGGGCAGTATGCAACCCTGCCGACGACCTGCGTATCGTGCCATCTGGCCCAATTCAACGGCACCACCAATCCCAACCATGCCGCCGCGGGATTCCCCCAGGATTGCTCCCTTTGCCACAACACCACTAATTTCAGCACGGCCACGTTCGATCACAGCAAGACGTCTTTCCCGTTGACGGGGGCGCATGCAAATGTCGCCTGCGCCAGTTGCCATATCGGAAACGTCTTCTCCGGGACGCCGACTGCCTGTTTTTCGTGCCACGCGGCGGATTACAAGAGCACCACGAATCCGAACCATGCCTCCGCAGGATTTCCGACCACGTGCGCGACGTGCCACACCACAACCACTTGGGCGGGAGCCACATTCAACCACACCTGGTTTCCGATGACACACGGCGGCGCCAAGATGTGCAGCGATTGCCATCAGAATGCGACCACTTACTCGGTTTTTCAGTGTACGAATTGCCACGCTAAGACTCAAACCGACTCCCACCACAGGGGTGTCAGTGGTTATGTCTACAACAGCGCGAACTGCTATCAATGCCATCCCAGGGGAAGGGGGGACCTATGAACGGGCCGGTTATGTCTCATGACCCTTGTGCACAAGGAGGCGTTCAGGCGCCACGGCCCCGGGTGAGCGGCCGCAACAACGCTGTCTGGCGGATACTCCTTGCATGGGTTGTGAGCCTGGCGGCAGGCATGCACGCAAACGCCGATGAGGCGAAGATCCAGACGACCTTTCCGGTGAAATACGTCACCGCGGATTCCGTTTACCTCGAAGGAGGGAGCAACCTCGGCCTGGTGCAGGGTCAGAAACTGACCGTACAGCGCAAGAGCCCCGACGGGGGGCAGGCTGAACTCAAGGTCGTAGGGAAAATCGAGATTGAAGCCGTCGCATCGGTTTCTGCGGTTGGGAAAATTGTTTCTTCCGATTCGCAGATCGTCGCCGGGGACGTCGCCTGTCTTTCCCCGGAAGATGTCGCAAAACTCAAGGCCGCGCAGTCTTCCGAAGATGCTGCGAAATATCCGCAGGTAGCCAGCTTCACGTCCGGCGATCCGCCGGACCAGGAAGTGAGGGATAGCCTGCCCCGGCCTCCTTCCCCGGAGGTCAACCACATTCGCGGGCGCATCGGATTTGACTACAGCAACCTGAGCAGCCCGTCCAGCGGGATTGGCTCCTTGCAGTACGGCTACACCATCAGGATCGAGGCAACCAGGCTGGGAGGCACATTCTGGAGCATCAGCGGTTTTCAGCGAGGCCGTGTGTACTCGCAAAATGACACATTGCAGCAGTCGACCTTGCGCGACCTCATCAACCGCACGTACCACCTGAGCCTCTCCTACAATAATCCCGAGTCGCGCTGGGTCGCGGGCATCGGCCGCCTCTATGTTCCCTGGGCCAGCAGCCTGAGCACCCTCGACGGGTTCTATCTCGGCCGCAGGTACGGCGCCGCCACGATCGGCTTGTTCGGCGGGACAACCCCTGATCCGACCTCATGGAACTATAACCGCGATCGCCAGATGGCCGGCACGTTCGTGAATTTTACGGGCGGCAGTTTCGATTCGTGGCGATACTCAACGACCTCCGGGTTCGCTGTTTCCCGCATCAGCTGGCATCCGGACCGGCAGTTCGGCTTCTTTGAGAACGGGATCTTCTACAAGCATTACCTCTCGGTCTACAGCGACATCGAGACCGATTTCAGGAACTCTTCGCAAAATGCGGGTCAATCCGGCTTTACATTCAGCCGCAGCTACCTTACGGTCCGGTTGCAGCCGCACAAAATCATCAGTTTCGACGTGAGCGAGAACTACTTCCGCAACATCCCCACCTTCGATCCGCAGTTGATCGGCACGGGGTTGCTGGATCAGTTCCTGTTTCAGGGGGTCAGCGGCGGAGTCCGCCTCGAACTCCCGTTCCGGGTGGGGCTTTACTCGAATCTCGGCCGCAGCAGCCGGAGCGGCGATGCCAAGGATTCCTGGAACTACCTCTACGGCGCCACCGTCGGGAATATCTTCCGCACGGGAGTCCGGGCGGATGTCCGTTATTCCAAGTTCGACAGCTCATTCGGCCAGGGGAACTACAGATCCCTGCTGGTGAGCCGCGAGATCGGAGAAGGATTCAGGTTCGACTTGCAGGCCGGGCAGGAAGAGGTGATTTCGACAGTAACCAGCCAGACTCGGGCCCGGTTTCTGAATGGCAACGCGGAGTGGCTGCTGCGCGGCCGCTATGTGCTCGGTCTGGGAATCACCGCCTTTCGCGGCCAGGTGCAGGATTACAACCAGTACTACATAAGCCTGGGCTATCGTTTCGACTTTCATCACGCCATCCGTGCGCAATCGATCCATTGAGGAGAAAGGGAGATGAAGCCGACCGCCATTTCTATTCTGACCCTCGTCATGATGGGAGCGCACAGCATGCAGTTGCCGGCGGCGCGAGGAGTTGCGGGTTCCGACCTGCAGCTGGAGGAGGTTCTGGCGCATACGCGCAGGTCCGTGGAGTCATTCTGGCAGAAGATCTCCTCCGTCACATGCACAGAAACGCTGACGCAGCAAAAGATCGGGAAGAAGGGCAAGGTTGAATTCAAACACGATTCCGTTTCTGACTACCTGTTGATTACTCATCGGAAAGGCAGCGATCTGAACCTCGAGGAATCGCGGCTGGTGAAAAAAAACGTCGACAAGTCGAAGGAGCGGCCGCTCCTGACGACCAACGGTTTTTCCACTCTGCTCCTGGTTTTCCATCCGCGCTACCGGGACAGCTACCGTTTTTACCTGGATGGGGACGATTTGATCGACGGGAAGAGGCTGATTCGGGTTCGATACGAACACGTCGCCGGGACGCCCTCGACGTCCGCTCTGGAGCTTCGAGGGCGGGTATATCCCTTGGACATGGAGGGAGTCGCATGGATTGATCCGGACACACAGGCGATCAGGAGAGTGAAGGCGGAGTTGAAGGCGCCCATGGACGACCTGAATCTCAAGGCGTTCTATGCCGTCGTGGACTACCGGCCGCAGCGGTTTGCCTCTTCCTCCGAGGTTTTCTGGCTCCCGTCTACCGCCGCGATCGACATCGAGACTGCGCGCCAGCACTGGCGGAATGTCCATCGTTTTGCGGACTACAAGCGGTTCTCGGTTGAAGAGAGGATAATATCGAAATGACTTCCGGAGAGAGCCAGGCCCAGAGCCAGGTCCAACCCCTAACCCTCACGGCGTTTCCGAACATCCAGAAGCGTTACCGGTGGTGGATGGTTGTGAGCACGATGGCCGCAATTTTGCTGGCCGTCGTACTTACCGTTTACGGTTGGGATTATTACACCCTCGATCAGGCGCACCGCCCTTTCTCGCCCAAACATGCCGTGCTGAAGCCGAGCGGCATCATCGGCCTCCGCCTCGGCATCCTTGGACTCGGAATCTTTGCAGTCATCTACCTTTACCCGCTGAGAAAGCGCTGGGCGGCCCTGGGAAGAATCGGAAAGACAAAAAACTGGCTGGACTTTCATGTGCTCATGGGTCTGATCGCTCCCATAGTCATCTGCTTCCATTCGTCCTTCAAGATCCACGGGTTCGCCGGGATGGCTTTCTGGACCATGATCGGGCTGACTCTAAGCGGCATGGTGGGACGATACTTCTACGCGCAGATTCCACGCAGCCTGAGCGCCGCCGAGCTGTCGTTGAAAGAGATGCAGACGCTCAGCGCAGAGTTGATGGCCGAACTGAACACGCAAAACGTCTTGCCGGAATCAGCGGTCGTGCGATTGGTGCGTCTCCCTGAAGGCGCGCGCGTGCAATCCATGCCGCTCCTCAGGGCCCTGGTGGAGATGGCGTGGCTGGACCTCTCACGCCCGTTCAGGGTCTGGGCTCTCAGGCGCCACGCAACGGGAATGAGTGGAAGCATCCTCACCTTGGGGGGCATCCTGCACACCAGGCAGGCGTCGCTCGAGCGTGTGATTTCTCTGGCTTCAAAACAGGCAGCCTTGTCGAAACGGGTGTTGTTTCTGGCCAAGACTCACGAGGTGTTTCACCTCTGGCACGTCATTCATCGGCCTTTCAGCATCTCATTCGCCATATTCGTCCTCATCCACGTGACGGTGGTGCTGTGGCTCGGCTACTACTGAAGTCCCCGGATTCGCTATAGTCTGCGCCCTCACTCATCGAGCGGCAATATCCGCCTGGGAAGTTGCCGGGATCCCTGTCTGACTGCCGCCAGGTTTTGCGATTACAAATATCTCCCCGCCTTCGCTGCAGACGTAGAAATCGCCGCCCTTAATCGCCAGACCGGTCGGGCGCACGAGGCCGGAGACCGAATGCGCCGCCACGACCGAGTGCCCGGCCAGATCAATCGTTATGAGCAGATTGTAGGCGGCACTCACGGCATGCAGCAGACCGTTTTCAACGGCAGCCCCGGTCACGAACAACTCGTCCAGCGAACGTTTATCGCCGCTGAACGTGATGCCCGACGCGGCGGCAATCGCCGGCGCGAACTCTTCCGACAAAGTCAGATCGCGCCTGTCGAAGCGTGAGACCACCAGCCGTTTGAATTTTGAATTGGGCACCGTGACGGTGTAGAGCGAATTCGCCGCCGGGTCGAACGCCAGCGACATCACGTACATCATGCGGGCGCGCACCGTGCCCAGGCGGGATCGCGACACTTCCTCAAACCGGTCGAAAGACTCGAGAAAGTAGCGGAAGTTCTTGTCCGCGTCCGCCCCGTCTTTCTCGCTTAGAACCACGTAGCTCTTGTTTTCGCCCAGTGCCATTACCGTCCGGCCGTCGAGAAACGCCGCGCCGGCAAACTTCCCGAGATCAATCGAGAAGCCGGGATCCACTATGGTATAGCGCAGGATGCGGGTCAGGGAGCCGTCGACGATGTAGACGCCATTTTGCGTGGTCAGGAGAAAGCGGTCGGTACCGGCGTCGTAAGCGAGGTCGGTCGCGGTTCCGCGAAGGGGCAGGTCCAGACGCTTGCGCTCCTTGATCGAAAGTATCGGGAGGTTTGCCAGGGGGCCGGAGCCGGGATCAGCAGGCGCGGCGTCGACGGCAGGCTTTTCGATCGCCCATCGACCGCGCAGCGAGATCGGAACCGGCGACCACTCGTCGAGAGACCAGACCCAGTGTTTCGGGTTGAACGAGAAACGAATGGGATCGCCCTGCCCCACGAAGGGGGGCGGGCCGGTGCTGGCGAATGCCTGGACGATGTTTCCGGCGATCACGACCAGAAACACTACCGTTGCGAGCCTTTCCGGCGGACGCAGCGACCGTGGCATCCCCGGGGCCTCAGTCCCCTTGAAAATCATGAGCAGCACGCCCATGGTCACGACGCATACCCAAAAAATGAATAGAGCCCAGGTATAGGTGTGCGCGCCCATGATCTCGGTGCTGAAGCCTTGTCCGACGTCGCGCGCCGCGTGCATCCCGGTGTGGCGCAGGCTCATGAAGACGCCCCAGCCGCCGACGAGCACGGAAAGCCCGATGTATTTCGGCCGCGCGCCGTAGCGCAGCACGAAAAGGCCGATGAGCGCGATGATCGCCATTCCGGTGCGCTGTTCCCAGCACATCACGCATGGCGAGTCGCCATAGACGAAACCCAGTAGAAAGACCGCGGTGCCGATCGGTACCACCGCCAGGACCAGCACCGCGAAGGCCAGAAAGGTATACACACGATCACTTCTCATAAGATCCCTCCAACAAGTGCGTTCGCGGCCTCAATAATTGACCCCCGGCAGGATTGCTGTCCGGGTGGCGAGCAGAAACAGCGCCACCATCAGCAACACGCTGACGACGAGCAGGCGGAACGCGAGACGCTCCTTGTCGGGCTCGCGCAGCAGGAGAAAGGCTATAAGGAAGATCAGAACGAAGTTCAGGAACTCCATGGGCTCCTCCTATCTGGAGTTATCGGCGAGTCTAGAGTATCGTCGAAGACATCGGAGACCTCAAAAGAAAAAAGCATCGAATCCGGCGTGCCGCAGATGCGCAGCACGGGCCGGACGGGTGTCGCGCATTTGAGGGCTGTTTGCCGCCGGGAGATCCGTGTAGCCCGGAAACAGCAAAGCGTTGTAGACTTGCGCCGGCAAAGACTGCAGCTCGTGCGCGGCGGGAGGGTCCCGTCGCGGCGGACGCTGCGCAGACACGGAGTCGACCCATGAGACGGATGCTCCTACCGGCAGTCCTCCTCAGCGTCACTGCGCTCCTGACGGTTCACGCCGACGAAGGCATGTGGACGTTTGATAACCCGCCCCGCCGGGTTCTGAAGGAACGGTATTCATTCGATCCGCCGCAGGAGTGGTTTGATAACGTGCGGCTTTCGACGGCCAAGGTCGGCGACGGAGGCTCGGGGTCGTTCGTGTCGCCGGACGGGCTCATTTTCACCAACCAGCACATAGGGCGCAGCCAGGTCACCAAGCTGTCCACTCCGGGCCGGGACTACATCAAAGACGGCTTTTACGCCTCTGCTCTCGAACAGGAACTCAAGTGCCCCGACCTGGAGGTGAACGTCCTTGTTTCTTACGAGGATGTGACCGCCCGCGTTCAGGGGGCGGTGAACCCGGGGGCAACCGACGCCCAGGCCAACAGCCGGCGCCGGGCAGAAATGGCGGCCATCGAAAAGGAATGCGCCGGGAAGACGGGACTGAAGTGCGAGGTGGTAACGCTTTACAGCGGCGGTGAATACTGGTTGTACCGCAACAAGAGATACACCGACATCCGGCTGGTGTTCGCTCCCGAGGAGCAGATCGCCTATTTTGGCGGCGACTACGACAACTTCACGTACCCTCGTTACGATTTCGACATCACTTTTTTCCGCGCTTATGAAAACGGGCGCCCGGCGAAAGTCGAACACTTCCTGCGCTGGTCGCGAAGCGGGGCGAATGAAGGCGAACTGGTGTTTGTGCCCGGGTACCCGGGATCGACCGCGCGCCTCCTGACGATGGCGCAGCTGCGCTATCAGCGTGACCTGGGAAATCCCCTGCAGATGCAGGTGTGGACCTCCCGCCGCGACACCCTGGTCCGGTACGCGGCCCACGGCGAGGAACAGGCGCGCAGGGCGTCCACATCCCGGTTGTCGCTCGAGAATTCGATCAAACGCCTGGTCGGCCAGCAGGAAGGCCTCCAGAACCCGGCGATGCTCAAGACGAAAGAAGCCGCGGAGGCGGACCTGCGAGCGAAAGTCGCCGCCAACCCGGAGTGGCAGAAGCTCTACGCTCCCGCCTGGTCGCGGATCGAAGCCGCCTATGCCCAAATGCCCGAGTATGCGAGGCGTCTTGCGTTCTCAAATTTGACCGCGTCCCGCCTGGCCGGATTCGCTTCCTCTTTTATCCGTTATGCGGAAGAGTTACCTAAGCCCAATGCGCAGCGCTACCCGGAGTTCACCGATGCGCGCATCGAATCTCTCAAGTCGAACCTGTTGTCCGCGGCCCCGGTGTACATGGATCTGGAAGAGGCGACCCTGACCGGGTGGCTCGAGGAAGGAGAGAAAATTCTCGGCGCCGCTGATCCGTTCATCAGGGCCGCCCTGGGGGCACAATCGGCTGCCGCCGCAGCGAAGCAGGCCATGGCCGGGACGAAACTCGCCGATGTGAGCTTCCGGAAGTCGCTCCTGGAAGGCGGGCCCGCGGCCATCCAGGCATCCCGGGACCCGTTGCTCGAGATGGCACGCAGGCTCGAGCCGGTCATCCGCGAGCTGCGTGCGTGGCAGGAAAACAACATCCAGAGTGTCGAGGCCGGAGCCGGCGAAAAGATCGCGAACGCCCGTTTTGCAGCCTACGGCAAGTCGGTCTACCCGGATGCCAATTCGAACCTGAGGCTCGAGTTCGGCACCGTTCTGGGTTACGAGGAAGACACTACCCTCGTACCCTACAAGACTACTTTCTATGGATTGTATGAGCGCGCCGCCGCATTCAACGAGAAACCGCCGTTCAATCTTCCGGCACGCTGGCGCGCAGGGCGCACCAAACTTGACCTCGCCACTCCGATGAACTTCGTCTACACGGCCGACACCATCGGCGGCAACTCCGGCAGCCCCGTCATCAACCGAAATGCCGAGATTGTCGGCATCAACTTTGACAGCAATATCCAGAAACTGCCCAATCGTTACATGTACATCGACGAGCGCGAGGGCGCGCGGGCCGTGGGCGTGCACTCTGCAGGCATCCTCGAAGGTCTGTCAAAGTTGTACGGCGCCCAGCGGCTGGTGCAGGAACTGAGGGGGACTATGCGCTGAGACCAGGACGTCTCGAAATCGCACCGCAGATGTGTCTTGATCCCCCGCATCCTGATTAAATGAGAAAAAAGGGATGCAAAATCGGGTTTGAGGGCTGTTTTCGTCGATGTTTTCTGGTTAATCTACTGAAACTATTCACTTTGCGTCAGTCAGACCAGCGAGGAGGCGGTCGAGAAAGTCCTTGAGGGCGGGGTAAGGGATCGCACCATTGATGCGTTGTTCGCGGCCGGACTTGGTGCTGATGAAGAAGGTGGGGGTGGAGGTGATACTGCGGCTTTCCGCGAGCAGCACCTCCTGTTGAACGGCGGCATCAATCGCGGGATCACCCGCCATCCGCACTACACGCATCAACTGCGTCGGGTTCAACGCCTTTGACAGGGCGGGCTCGAAATTTCCGTTGGCGGACCACTGCTCCTGATTCTTGTAAAACTCGTCAGTCACCCGCAGCCATTCCTCCCGGCCGAGACGGGCGGCCGCAAGTGCCAGACGGGCGGCAGGCCGGGCGAATTGATGCATCTCCAACGGCAGATCATGGTAGACCACGCTGACCTTTTGCGTCCCCGCGTAGTCCGCGACGATGGGCTTCACAGTCTCGAGGTAAAATTCCTTGCAGCGCGGGCACTGATAATCCGAAAACACTTCGATTCGCACCAGGGATCCCGGTTCGCCGCCGAGGTAGAGTTCCTCCTGCCCGCTGCCGGCCGCCGGCGGCGGCACGAGCCGGACGCCCGGCGGGGTGACCGCTGCCTTGTCCGCAGGCCGGTCGTTCCGGCATCCGGCCACCGCCCAGGTCAGGAAAATAATCGGGATCACCCACAAAAGCCGGTTCCGGCGCTTCGCGGTCTCTGCCATTTCCATATCCTCCGGCGTCCCCCTTTCGCGGGCACCTAACGATAATCTGACCTGATGCTACATCCTTTCACGTCCCCGAACAAACGGGGAATCGTCGTTCCCGTCCGAGCCGGGGATTTACCAGGGAAATCTATCAATTACCCCATAGATTAGCGGACACCGCGGACAGTTGAGTGTATCCTTTGCGTTCCTTGGGACCATTGCGGTTCGAAGTTCGTTGTGGAGGAGGGACTGGTCGAAGCGGCCGATGCAGGGGGCGCCCGCCGCATCTGGAACCCCGGCTCGCATGCGATTGGAGGGCGGCTCAGCTGTCGATGTGGACGGAATCCACGATGCCCACAATGACCGAGATGACGCAGGCGTCGGGATTCCCGAGCACCTGGCGAGCGCCGTTCCCTTCGCGATTCACGAGCACTGTGTCGCCGACTCCCGCCTGCGTGTTGTCGAGGGCGATGAAATCCGCATCGGGCGATTCATCTTCGAGCCCCAGCGGCTGCACCACCAGCAAGCGGCGGTTCTTGTAATCCCGGTGGCCGATGGTCGTCACCACGGTGCCCACTACTCTTGCCAGTATCATCGCCGGCTCTTACGCATAGTTGTTCCAGCCGCGTTTCATGACCAGATCGAACATATGGTCGGGGTGGACGCACAATTCATCGACGACTCCCACCAGCGCCAGGTCGACGGGCACAAACTTCACATCGGGCATCGCGAGGGCCGCTTCGCGCGATCGCACCATTAAACAGAGATCTCCAGTGCCGGCGTCCACGACGTCCGCCGCCACCTGGAGCGGTCCCGCCGGCTCCATTTTCTTGTTCAGCGGCTGTACCACCAGCAGTTTCAACCCCTCGGTGCCCGGGTACTTGATGGTGCAGACTGCCGTTCCCCTGACTCTGCCGAACAACATATAAGCTATTTCATTCCCGTACTTTTCAGTACGCGTTTTATGATCACATCCAGCAGGTTCGCATCGACTTGCGTTCCGAGTCGGGCCGCCACCGCATCGCGTATGTGCTGCTGCAATTCGCTCCCTTCGTCCTTGCCTGCCTCAGGACAGCCCTGAGAAGGCGCACCCGGGAGGGCGCCCACCGGAGAGGCGGAGGGCGCCGCCGGCATTTTTGAAATGTAGGGGCGAACCGGGGCGGCGGGCGGCGTGTCCGGCTTGTCGTGCACCAGTTTCATCCCTTTCGATCGGGCTTTCTCGTATGCCAGTTCGGTCAGTACGACCCTGTCGTTGAGTTCCAGCGACAGGATGCCGCGCTTGACCATGTCCTCAATGTCTTTCTCGGTATAAAACTCTCTGGGCATATACACTCCTGGCCAAATCTCTTCGGAATTCGCATCAGGCGCCGGCTCGACCCGGCAGGCTTTCCAGCGCCTGGACGGCCGCATTCCTGGCCGTCAGGATCTCAGCCTCCGTCCCGGAGAGCCACAAGCGGCCGAATCTCCCCACGGACGACACATGAACAATCTTGATGCTCGCGGTCTTTTCCGCCTCGTTGCAGGCGAAATTAATGTAGGCCGCGGGGGCGCATTCCAGCACCAGCATCGTTTCCCCGGGGACGAGCATGCTGCCGCGGCGGAACCGGTTCAGCAACTGCGCCTGGTACGGATCGATGCGGGTGATGACCTGGGTGGAAACTACCAGCGGCCTGATTCGGTCTTCAACGCTGAGGCCGAGACGGTCAAGAACCACGCTTCCTGCCTCGAGAACAGAGGCCTGGCTGAGCGAGTGCACCTCGAACATGCCGAATTCCCGCTCGACGATCTGCGCACCCGGCCTGGCCTCTGTCGCCTTCACGGCAATATCCACCACGCGGAACACCTCGTTTCCCGGGGCCATCTCCACGTAAAGAGCCGCCATCCCTTCGGTCGGCAGGTCCCCCTGGGTCACGGTGCCGATGAACGCGGCGAATTGCGGTTGCATGCGGTCGAGGTAGCAGTAACAGCGCAGCGAAAGAGCTTCACCCATGATCTGACTCCATTCAGCACTATTGACTTGTGTCGTTCAATGCCATTCCCCGGCCAGAGGCAACCCAGTCCCGTCCAGCACGACGAGCACGAGATAAGCGGTCCCCAGATCCACCCCCACTCTCAGCTTCCGTCCCGCCTCGAGCTTCAAAGGCGGAGCGGTCTCCGAAAGTTGTCGGGGAAGGATCGAGACCTCCGCGCGAGTCAGGTACCGGGCGAGGCTCATGCCTGCCGGCAAGCGTCCGTTCGTCGTCACAACTGCACCCCGGAATTTTCCACAAGTCTGAATGCCGGCCGGCTACTTGCCTTCCGGACTGCGGCCGCCGATGGTCCCCTTGCTGCTCTTCGGCAGGATCATCTCCACGTCGGAGTGCGGCCGCGGAATGACGTGCACGGAAGTCAGCTCGCCGACACGCTTGGCAGCCGCTGCGCCGGCGTCAGTCGCGGCTTTGACGGCGCCGACATCCCCGCGCACCATCACGGTCACGTAGCCGCCGCCCACATACTCCGAGCCGATCAGGACCACGTTCGCGGCCTTGACCATCGCGTCCGCAGCCTCGATGGCGCCGACCAACCCGCGTGTCTCCACCATTCCAAGAGCGATCACAGAACTGTCGAATGCCATGTCTTCCTTCCTTTCATTAGTCAATGACTTCCCTGCACTTCATGATCAGCCAACATGTCTTGTTGCCAGAACCTCGCGCACGACCTGCTGGACCAGACGCTCAATCTCCTCCGGGGACGGCCCGGTGGGGACCTCGCCCCGCTGGAAGGCCTCCAGAGGCGGGGCAGCGGTTGCATATGCCAGTCTCTTGATGTTGATCAGATGCGATGCTGTGATGTTGTCGCCGGTGATAGCGCCGCCGAGACCGCCCGAGCCCAGGGTCATGGAGGGCATCACTCCGGTCGTCAGCCCGACCGCGCCCAGCGTCCCCATCGTGTTCACGAGGATTCTGAAGACCGGCTTTTCCAGGCCGAAGGCCATGATAATGCGGTCATCGCTGGCGTGGATGATCTGAGTGTGGCCACGGCCGCCGCTTTCAAGGATGGCAATGGAAGTGTCGCAGCCCTGCTCCCACCCGTCGACCTCGTACCAGCCGAGCACCGTGGTCAGTTTTTCCAGGGAGAGCGGCTCGTCCTTACCCACCTTCCGGAGCGGCGTCACGAGAATTCGCGCCTCGGGCGGGATGCGGAAGCCTGCATAGGCCGCCACATGCGCGGCCGACTTTCCGACTATGGCCGTGTTGATGCTCCGGTCGGGATGGAAGACCGCCTGGCGCAGCGCGTCGGTCTCCTGCGGATTCGTGAAATAGGCGCCCTCTGCCCGCATGACTTCGGCCAATCGTCCCGCGACCGGCCGGTCCGCGACGACCGATTGTTCGGTGGCGCAGATTGTGGAGAAATCAAACGCCTTGGAGGCAACGATGTAGCGCCCGGCCTTTTCGAGGTCGGCGCTCCGGTCCACGTAGACTGGCACGTTCCCCGGCCCCACGCCGTATGCCGGTTTGCCCGTGCTGTGGGCCGCCCTTACCATCGCGGTCCCGCCTGTAGCAAGGATGATTGCGGTGTGGCGGTGACGCATCAGCTCCTGAGTCCCCGGCAGGGATACCTGCCGCATGCAGCCGATCAATCCCTGGGGCGCGCCTGCAGCCTCGGCAGCCGTCGCCATGGTCCGCGTCGCCTCGTGGGTGCAGCGCACGGCGGCCGGATGAGGGGCAATGATGATGCCGTTGCGCGCCTTGACGGAGATCAGGATCTTGTTGAATGCCGTCGACGTCGGGTTGGTGGAAGGGACCAGAGCCGTCACCACGCCCATCGGAGATGCAATTTCGTACAAGCGGCGGTCAGGATCGTGGCGGAGGATACCCACGCTCCTCAGGTCGCGGATGCTTTGCCACACGCCGCGCGAGCCGAATTCGTTCTTCAGTTTCTTGTGCGCGGCAACTCCATACCCGGTCTCCTCCTGCGCCATCCGCCCGATCCGCTCGGACGCCTGGTATCCGGCTTCGGCCATCGCCTCGCAAACACGGTCCACCTCGGCCTGCGACGCCCGGCTCCAGGTTTTCCAGGCCTCGTGAGAAGCGTTGGCCAGGTCGCGCGCCTCCTGGATCGATGAAAGGTCATTGTCGAGCATGGTGGTCTTCGTCCTCGATGCGGCCGGGACGCCGGACAGAGCCGTGAGCGTGAGCCAGCGGGTGCGCGCAAGGCCCGATCTCAATTCGGCCGTGCGCTCTCTTGTGCCCGCTTACAGACGCGCGCGGCACTGTTGTACGTGCCATGTCGCAGGGTCACCTCGTTTTTCGGAATACGACGGACCCGTCCACTTCCAGCGAATCGATCACGGACATGATCACCGCATCGACCGGAGTGTCCTTCGTGATGTTCGTCTGCCTGGCCGACGAGCCGGCGCAGGTGAGCACCAGGTCGCCGACACCCGAGTCCACCGTGTCGACGGCCACATAGGGCTTGCCGGCCGGGTTGCCCTGCTCGTCCGCCGGCCGGACGACGAGCAGTTTCCGGCCCACAAGCTTCTCATCCTTGATGGTCGAGACCGTGGTCCCTATGACTCTGGCTATCAGCATGACAGGCCTCCCGGAACTAATAATTCCTGCCGACGGCGGCAGCCTCGGTGGACTTCCCGGCGGAGGGGCCCTGAATGATCTTGACCCCCGCGCTGGCGCCGATGCGCGTGGCGCCGGCTTTGATCATGTTTTCGGCGTCCGCATACGTGCGCACGCCACCGGCGGCCTTCACCCCCATTCCCGGACCCACGACCCGGCGCATCAGCGCCACATCGTGGACGGTCGCGCCGCCGCTCGCGAAGCCGGTCGATGTCTTCACGAAATCGGCGCCGGCTTCCTTTGAAAGCAGGCAGGCAATTGTCTTCTCCTCGTCCGTCAGGAGCACCGCTTCGATGATCACTTTGACGATCGCACTGCGGGCGTGAGCCGCGGTTACGACCCAAATGATGTCCCGCGCGACCAACTCCAGGTCGCGCGCTTTGAGGGCGCCGATGTTGATCACCATGTCGATCTCCGTTGCACCGTGCTCGAGGGCGGTCTGACATTCGAAAGCCTTGACCTCAGGCGACGTCGCCCCGAGCGGAAAGCCGATGACGGTGCACACCTTGACGGGAGATCCCTCGAGGAGTTGCGCGCTCAGCTTCACCCACGTCGGGTTGATGCACACGGAGGCGAAGCCGTACTTGCGCGCTTCGAAGCAGAGCTGGGCGATCTGGTCCGGGGTCGCCTCAGGTTTGAGAAGCGTGTGATCGATCATCTTCGACAGACTCATGTCCTGCGGGATCACGCCGATGGTCGACGACAGCCGCTCCGCACCGGCGCTTACGACGCTGCCTGCGCGGTCGAAACAGGTTCGAACGCACATCCCTTCCGCGCAGTCGAACTTGCACTGGCCGCATCCGGCGGGCGCCTTGGCCCGTTCCTGCTTCTCCATCATGGCCACCAACACTTCGCGGGCGATGACTTCGACGAGTTGTTCCGCGGTTCTAATGTCCGGGATCATGGAATAGCCCCTACTTTAAATACAGTTTCTCGATCGCCGTGATCTTGTCGACACGCCGGGCATGGCGTCCCCCGCCGTACCCAGTCGACAGCCAGGTCTTGACGATTTGTTTGGCGAGGTTGACGCCGATCAGGCCGGCCCCCAGGGTCAGCACGTTTGTGTCGTTGTGCTCGCGGCCGTTTACCGCAGTGGAATAGTCATAAGCCATCCCTGCGCGTACGCCGGGGAGCTTGTTGGCCACGATGCAGCTGCCGATGCCGGCGCCGTCGATGACGATTCCCCGCCAGGCCTTCCCCATGCTGACCAGATGAGCAACCTGATGGGCAAAATCGGGATAATCCACCGCCTCTTTGCTGTTGGTCCCGGTGTCGATGACATCAAATCCCATCCCGGCCAGGTCCGCCTTCAGGGTTTCCTTCAGATCGAAGCCGCCATGGTCGGCCCCGATGGCGACGATTTTGAGTTCCGGGATTTGAGGTTCGGCCTGAGGCGCAGTTTCCTCAGGGCGCGGCGCATCGGGGCTGGCAGCAGAGAGCCCCAAGGCCTGGTTGAGCACTCGCTGTACGATTTGCCGGATTTCCGTATCAGACTGGTCGCTCATGCCACCATCCTTGTTGGTTATGTGGTAGTGACCACATGACCAGACTACATCACTATATCGGCACTGTCAACAAAATTGTGAATAAGAAGTTCTGGGTTATCTGGAACGGGCACCGGAAAACGATCGCGTTGGGAGAATAGAAGTCAGGAGCCAGGAGTCAGGAGATGGGGGTGGGGGAATTGTTGGAAGCCAGGAGATGGGGGTAGGGGAATTGTTGGACACCCACAGACGGATATGAACTTCGTGGGAACTTCGTGGGGAACTTCGTGGACACCCACAGACGGGTATCGTAAGTGCGTCACCCGGGGAAAAAAGGAGTCTGGAGATGGGGGTTGGGTGCTGGGGGGCAGGGATCGGGAGTTGGAAAAACTGTTGGACACCTACAGCCTATTCTGACTTCCGACTCCCGACTCCTGACTTCTGACTCCTGCCTTTTTACCGTGTCAGTTTCGCGATGTAGCGATACCGGTCGCCGCGATAGAGGATCTTTACGAACTCGATTACGCGCCGGTATTGGGAATAGGTCGTGCGCTCGCTGACCAGCAGAGGGCTGCCGGGCTCGATTTGCAGCAGAAACGCCTCGCGCGGCGTCGCCAACGCCACCTCCAGGGTCTCATCCGCTTCGGACGGGATCAGATGGAACCGCTCCTGCAGCATGCGGTAGATGGAGCCGTATTCTTCCAGGTCGGCGCGACGTATGGTTTGCCCTTCGGGAAGCAGGTAATAAGAAGTCTGCAAACCCATCGGCACGCCGTCGCCCAGGCGGAGACGTTCGATGCACAGCACTCTTTCAACCTCGGCAGGCAGCTCGAGGCGGGTGGCCACGGCTTCTGAGGGCCGCACATACCTGATTTCCAGGATCTTCTGTCCCGGCACGATTCCCCGCCGCCTCATGTCCTCGGTAAAACTAGTCAGCTCGGAGATTCCTTTCTGCAGCTTCTGAGGCGAGACAAAGGTTCCCTTGCCGTGCTCGCGATACAGGAAGCCCTGGCGAATCAGCAGCTCGATAGCCTGGCGAATGGTGGTGCGGCTGACGGAGAAGTCCTTCTCCAACTGGCGCTCGGAAGGGATCGGCTCGAGGGCGGCGAGCTCCCCCCTGGAGATCCGCTCGCGCAGGATATTCGCCAGCTGATAGTACCGGGGCAGGAAACCGTTGGGATCGACTATATCGGGCATCTTCCCCCGCTCCATCGACAGCGTGACATCATGTGGTAGCTACCATTCGATTATCCCGCTCTTCCCCTGATCACGTCAAGCTCTCTCCGTCTTGGCAGACTCTATTCGAGTCTCTACCCCCGAAGAGGTGCATTACCTCAATAGAATCAGCCGGCGGCTCAAATAAAGAAACCACGACGAGTCGCGAGAAGTCTCGACGGTCCTTGTTCCATCTTAAGACTTCGATCTGCGACCCGGGGGATAGGCTTCGATGAGGTTTTGGGAAATACCGCGGATTTCCTCGATAAAACCGACGGGAAGGCCGTTCTTTTCGAAATCCGCAAAATCCCCGGCCAGTTCGTCGAGGACAAACTCGGGCAAAGAATGGAGGATGATCGGGAACAGGATGTCCTCCTCCCGCTTCATGTGCGGGCGGATCCGCAGGATGTACCCCAGGGCGTGCCCATTCGCGACTTCTCTCTCTGCCGCGGTCAGCGCTCCCGCCCCTTTGCCAATGGCTGCCAGCGCATCCAGGTGATCCCGCCCTTCGCCCTGCTCCGACAACATCGCGGAAACCGGCCCGCCATCCAGGGAAAACCCGTATGCGGCCATTCTTGCGAACAGGTAATGCTCTTCCTTGCCGTGGTGGCAGGTGTCGAGCCCGAGAAATACACGGGCGTAGTCCCGAATTGCCCCACGCTCCCGTTCGGGATGTTCACCCAAAGAGGCCAGAAATGTCTCCAGTGAGCCAAGAACGCCCTCGATCACCCGATGCTCCGCCAGCAATTCATCGATCGCAGCAGCCATGTATTACGCCCCCTGGCAACAAGTTACCGCCCCGACTTAACGCAACTCGAGCGTCCCTCAATCATACTACATTGCCCTTCCGGAGGCCGCTCCGGAACAGGCCGGGAACAATGCCGGCCTCGCAGTTCGGCCGGGGATTCGAGAATCAGGACTTCCCCTCAACACACCCGCCTCATATCATACCTTAACGTATTCGTTAGATTAGGTCTTGAGGCAGGAGGTTTGCTGTGTTTGAATTATCTATGGCGACTCCGGGCTTTCGGACTGCCTGGAGAGTGGTTTCCCGCAAGACTGGCAGGGTCGTGAGAACGACGCGACTGCCCGGGATTCCGACGCAACGGGTGAGGGTACAGCATCGCCGGGCACGTCCATCAGCCGGTGCAGGGCCATGCAGCCTGCGACCGCAGGGGTGGTGCGGTGGAAAAGATCGGGAAATACCGGATCTTGGGAAAACTCGGGGAAGGGGGAATGGGGGTTGTCTACAAGGCCCTCGATCCTCTGCTGGAGCGCATCGTGGCGCTCAAGACGATAGCGGCGCAGCTGGACTCCGAGCCTGACTTGCGCACGAAGTTCTTTCGCGAAGGACGCTCTGCGGCGCACCTGTCCCACAAAAACATCATAACGATCTACGACCTCGGCGAAGACAACGGCATGGCGTACCTGGCCATGGAGTTTCTGGATGGAGAGGACCTCAAGGCGAAGGTCAGAAGGAAGGAGATCGGGTCCCTCGACAGGAAGCTCCTCATCATGTTCGAGGTCTGTACCGGCCTCGCCCACGCGCACAGCCGGCATGTGATTCACCGCGACATCAAACCCGCGAACGTATTCATCACCTCCTCTGGCCAGGTCAAGATCCTCGACTTCGGACTCGCGCGCGTCATGTCCACTGACACTACTCGGACCAGCGCCACGCCAGGCTCGCCGAGCTACATGTCCCCGGAGCAAGTGCGCGGAGAAAAGCTCGATCACCGGACGGACATTTTCTCTGCCGGAGCGCTGTTGTACGAGCTCCTGACTTTCCGCAGGCCGTTCGAGGGTGAGTCGATCGGCTCCACGATCTTCAGCATTCTTCATCACGAGCCGGAGCCGCCTTCGAAGGTCGATCCTGCGCTTCCGCACCAGCTTGACGCCATCGTAGCGAAGGCATTGGCAAAGAACCCCGAGGAGAGGTATCAGAGCGTCCAGGAAATGATGTCCGCCCTCAGGGATTGCTCGCCGCAATTGCGATCTTTGGCACTCCCCGAACCGGGCGGGGACGATGCCGAGACCATTTCGCTGACCGGGATCGACACGGCAAGCGCGACAGTGTCGCTGCCCGGAGATGCTCCCGATCTTCTCGGATCGATGCGGATGGAGCCCGCGGCTGCGCGGGTTGAGAGCATTCCAGCCTCAGCGCCTGCTCATCGTCGCAGAAACAGGCTTGCCTACCTCGTCGCCGCCTGCATGGTTCTGGCTCTGACGGCGGCATCAGTGTGGCGGATTGGCCGGAAAACCCAGGCTTCGGTCACGCGCACGGACAGCGCGGCGGCCCGGAATTCGCTCCCTGCAGAATCATCGCCGGGTCGCGAGGTTGCCGGCAGGGCGAGCGCCCCACCGGTGCCTGCGGGCGTCACGCGACCGGCGGCGCCTGCGCAGGGATTGCAGCAGGCGGGCGGCGCCCGGACTCCAGACGCCTCACACGTGGAACCGAACATCCCGGGCACTCCTTCCAGCCGGCAGGGCGCTCCTGCTCCGCCACGCGGAGAGGCGGAAAGGGCCAATCTCGTCGCGCGCGGGATTCAGCAGACGAAACTGCTTGTCGATCAGGGCAGGTACAAGGAGGCTTCGGACGGATTGAAGGAAGTCCTGCGAACAGCGCCGGCAGACCCGGAAGCCCTGCGGCTCGCGGCTCAGCTTGCCGGTTATGCCAAGAAAAACGCCGACGACGCCCGAGGACAGATGATGGAATCGAAACACAAGGCCGAGGCGGCGGCAGCAGGCCAGTTCGCCGCGAGATCGTTCGAGGGGGCGCAGAACAGGGAGGCGTCGGCGAGAGCGTCCTACGATGCCGGGCAGTTCGCCGATGCGGCCGCCGGGTTTTTCGAGACCAGCGGCCTTTACCTCAGCGCGGCTCTCGAAGCGGGATCGGAAAAAGCCGCCAGTGAGAGCCGCGTCAAGCTGTCGGAACAGGAGCGGCAACGGACCCTCCAGCGCCAGCAGGCGGATGTGAGCCGGAGCGTCTACGAGCAGGAGCGCCTGGACGCGGTCAAGGCGGATGTGGAAACGATGGCTCCCCAAATGTACCAGGATGCGGTCCAGACCGCAGTGGGAGCCCGGGCCAAATGGGATCGCGAGGATTATGAGGGCTCCAGGGCGGACTTCGAAAAGGCCGCTGAAGCCATGCGTCGGGCGAAAGGGGCGGCGCGGGATGCGGCCAAGAAGCTCGAGCCTCCTGCCGTTGCCGTCAATCCAAAGCCGGCCTCTCCCGCTGCGCCGGCACCTTCCCAGGCCGACAACAGCCAGCAGGCAATCTCAGCCGTCCTCCAGCAATATGCGGCTGCCCTGCAGTCGAAGGATCTGCATGCGCTGCGGAGTATCTGGCCCGGCCTGGGCGGCCAGCAGGAGAGGGCACTGCAGGAAGAATTCAGGAACGCCCGTGAGATCCAGGTGCGGCTTTCAGGCGTCGAGATCAAGGTCACGGGCGACGACGCGGTCGCAACGGCTCGCCGAACCTACACCCTTTTGACAGTGGACGGACAGAAACTACAGACCGAGACCCGCACGGTTGTGGATCTTCGGAGAAACGGCAAGGTATGGCTCATCGACAGTATCCGCTTCGGGCCCATTTAGCCCGGGTTATTCATCTACGAAACGACCAACCCTGTTCCCGGACGCGGAAGAACGACGCCTGCGTTCGACACCGGCAAGGCGGATGCCCGCGCTCCTGTGCGTCCGAACTCCCGGCCTTCATCAGTGTCCAAACCCGGTCGATGAATGTTCCCGGCTAGCGACCTGCCCTCGAAATCGCATCATGGAAAATCCAAGCAGTAGTGAACGCAATCCGCGGAGACTTGCTCATGTCAAAAAGAAGATTCGTGTTGTTTTTGGTGTTGGCCGCCCTTGCCCCGCAGGGCCTTCAGGCTCAGAATTCCGGCAAGCTCGCCCTGATTTTCAGAAACATCTACGGGCCGAAAGGCTTGGTCGTCGATAGCGAGGCGACGCTGCCCGACGGCTCGACTCACTCGGCCCACTTCAACAGCGGGTTTCAGTCGGAGTTCACCCAATTCAACCTCGCCATGGCCAGCCAGCTCACGGCCCTCCCCGTTCCTTCGCCCGCTTCGGGCTTCACCTACACCTTCGACACTTCGACCGGCACCTTCAAGCGCTCGACCCAGAGTTTCGGACCTATTCTTGCCGATCGAGCCGAGACCATCGGGCAAGGAAGGTTCGCCGTCGGGCTGAATTACCAGCAGTTCACATTCAATTCAGTCGAGGGGATCGACCTGTCACGCGTGCCGGCGGTCTTCAAACACGATGATTTCGAGTTGGGTGGCGGGCGCGCCGACGTTGTCACCACAAACAACTCAATCGAAGCCGGCGTAGCGCAGATCACGCCGTTCCTGACCTTCGGCGTCACCAACCGCATCGATGTTTCCGTCGCCGTTCCGATCGTCCACACCCGGCTGAGCGTGGTTTCAGACGCGACCATTCAGCGCATCGGGACCGCCGACAATCCGCTGGTGCACTTTTTCCAGGACCCGTCGGCGCCGAACGGCATTGGCTCGCAACGCGAGTTCGTCGCCGCCGGAAGCGCTTCCGGCCTGGGGGACATCATCGTGCGCATCAAGGGAACGGTTCTGAAGCAGGGAGGGGTCGGGCTCGCCCTCGGAACGGACGTGCGCGCTCCCTCGGGAGACGAAAAAAATCTGCTGGGATCCGGCGCCGTCGGGATCAAGCCATTCATGGCCTTGTCCATGGTCATCAAGCACGTCTCCCCCCACATCAATGCCTCGTATCAGTGGAACGGCCGCAGCGAACTCGCAGGCGACATCAAGACCGGCGCCAAAGCCGACCTGCCCGATCAAGTGCAGTACGTCGCGGGGGCCGATTTCGGCATCAACCGGAAGATGACGCTGGCGCTCGACTTCTTCGGGCTGACGGTCCTCCACTCCCCCAGGCTGTTTCCAAACACCTTCACCGCCGTGGGGCCGACGGAAAGCGTGACCTTTCAGGACATCGGCTTCCGGAAGGATACCTTTACGCAGGCATACGGGTCCGCAGGGATCAAGACCAACGTGGGGGGAAGCATCCTCGTCAGCTTTAATTTGCGCTACGGCCTCAATCACGCGGGACTTCGCGACAAGGTGACTCCGCTGATCGGCATCGAATACGGATTCTAGATCCCGGGCGGCAGTGCGCCTCCGTCCCTGGCGACCGCGCTGTGATCCCGCCGCACGAGGCACTGTTCCGGAATCAGCAGTCGCGGTCTGTTTGTAGACCGGGCTGAAGCCCGCGGCCACAGGAATGGTTTGCGCCTGGCGGAAGATTCATCGAGCTTTGGGCGTTAGCCTGCCCGGATTGATCGATCGCTTCCACTGTAACTGCTAATTTTTTTTACATCAGGGCGATTCCATTGAGCAGCAAAGGTTTAGTTGCTGACTGCTAAATATTTGTACACCCGATCACCGAAGGCCCGTTCGTGACCATTCGTGTTATTTGTTTGTGATGGAAGCATTTATGGAGTTGGCGCGCAATGGCACGGAAGATGCTTATAGGCTATTGGACAAATCGAAGGAAAAACGAGATCGACAACCGGCACAGGTAAAAGGGGAACCGAGGATGAGCACTCAACCAAGAGTTTTGATCGTGGACGACGAAGCAGCCCTGCGCAGGCAACTGATGGTGGGACTGGCCCAGCATGGGTACGAAGTGGACGAGTGTGAGGAAGGGCTTTCCGCGCTCACGAAGATCAAGGCGGCTGAAGCGAAGCAGAAACCGTTCTCCTGTGTGATTCTGGATGTCCGGCTCCCGGATATAGACGGAATAAAGATCCTATCGGTCATCCGAGCCGCCTACGCCGATCTCCCGGTGGTGGTCATTACGGGGTTTGGCACGCGGGACATGATGGACACGGTCCAGAATCAAGGCGGCAGCGTATACCTCGACAAGCCGTTTGGCATGGACACCCTGGTATCGCTGCTCGACCGCTTTGAGGAAAAGGCGGAGGGGAGGGCAAAGCCCAGGCCTGACGCCGAACCGCAGACGCCGACAAGCGCGCTGGTATTCGTCCGCGGGGAGAAGGAGGCGGATCTGTCCGAGATTTACTCCAAGCTCTGTTTTGCCGATGGAGTGTGTTATTGTGACCCGGTGCTCGGCGAATGGGACCTGGTTCTGCTCGTGCAGGCCCCGAACCGCAAGAGCATCGAACAGATCGTTCATCGTCACCTGAGATCCGTGAAGGACGTGGAAGCCTTCGAAATCCACTATTGCGAGAAGCCGGTGATTTCGAAAGAGCTCGAGGAATTCATCCATGATTATGAGAAAGTGCAGGCCATGGAAAATGCGGATGGCGGGACGATGGACGGGCGGAACGTGCGCATGCTCACTTCGTATGCCATTCTCGACGTGGATCCTGCCAGGCTGTCGAGCCTGTACATGAAGCTCAAGTTTACGGACAACGTCGTTCACTGCGACGTGACCGACGGCGGCAATCAGATTGTCCTGCTCTTGCAGGGGATCTCGGCACAGGAGATCCAGTCGGCCGTTCGAAACGAGATCCGCATGATTCCTGGGGTGCTCCGCATCAAGCAGCTCAGCGCCCTGAATTTCTCAACCAAATAACCCCAGGACAGCGAGTTCATGAATCAGCCAGAACGTGAATCCAGCAGAGTAGCGCCAGCCGCATTCGCCCGAATGCTGTGGCGGCATCGCGGTGAGCCTGGGATGCTCATTCCGCTTCTGCAGGCGGCCCAGGACAGCTATGGTTTTGTTCCCCCGCTTGCCATCGAGCAGATCTCGGACGCAACCGGAATTCCCACGGCGGAGATATACGGCGTCATCACGTTCTACAAGCAGTTCCGCTTGAAGCCTCTCGGCCGGCACATCATCCGGCAGTGCAAAGGGACGGCTTGCCATGTGGTCGGCGCGGAGACGATCGGCCAGGTGCTGGCAGACGAGCTTCATGCCGCTCCCGACGAAACGACGGAGGACGGGCTCTTTACGTACCTGGTGGTGGCTTGTTTGGGATGCTGCAGTCTGGCGCCCGCCCTGATGATCGATGATCAGACTTACGGCCGCCTGACCCCACAGAAGGTGCGCAAGCTGATTCGCCAGTATCGCCGGGATGCCGCCAGGGCTGCCGAACGGCCGCCCTCGAAAGCGGCGGCGTCCATCGGAGCCGTCCCGGAGGCTTAAGCGGAGGGTTTTATGCAGGAAGTGTTGGTCGGACTCGGTTCGTGCGGCCTCGCCGCCGGCGGCCTGAAGGTGTACCAGCGGTTCGCGGAGCTGCTCGAACCCGACAAGAGCCGAGCCATCCTCAAGAAAACCGGCTGCATCGGCATGTGCTACGCCGAAGTCCTCGTCGAAGTGAGAGACGGGAGCGGCGGCAGCACACTCTACGGCAATATTTCTCCCGAAAGAGTCGGCCGCATCGTCGAAGATCACCTCAAGAAGGGGAAGGTGGTCTCCGAGTGGGTGACGGACGCGGCGGTGTCGACGGCCAGGCAAAGGCGTGTGGTGCTGCGCAACTGCGGCATCATCGACCCGGACAGTCTCGACGAGTATCTTGCGCGTGAGGGCTATCAGGCGCTGCAGAAGGTGCTCTCGGAGATGACCCCTGCGGATGTCGTCGCAGTTATCGCCGGCTCGGGTCTCAGGGGCCGGGGTGGCGCCGGTTTCCCCACAGGCACGAAATGGCGTTTGGCCGCCGCCGCAAAGGACGCGCACAAGTATGTCATCTGCAACGCCGACGAAGGGGATCCGGGCGCATTCATGGACCGGAGCGTCCTGGAGGGGGACCCGCATTCGGTGCTCGAGGGCATGGCGATCGCAGCATATGCGATCGGCGCGGACACCGGCTATATCTATGTCAGGGCCGAGTACCCCGAAGCGGTGAAGCGGCTCCGACACTCCATCGCGCAGGCGACGGCGCGCGGCTACCTCGGCAGCAACATCCTGGGGAAGGGGTTCCATTTCAACGTAAAGCTCAAGGAAGGCGCCGGCGCGTTCGTCTGCGGCGAGGAAACCGCGCTGATCGCCTCGGTGGAGGGCCGGCGCGGCATGCCGAAGGTGCGGCCCCCGTTCCCCGTCGAATCCGGCCTCTGGGGCCATCCCACATGCATCAACAACGTCGAAACGCTCGCCAATGTCGCCTGGATCATCCTGCACGGCGCCGAGGCGTTCAACGCCTGCGGCACCGCCGGTTCCAAGGGGACCAAGGTGTTTGCCCTCGCCGGCAAGGTCAAGAGAGGCGGCCTGGTCGAAGTCCCCATGGGGATGACCATCAACGAGGTCATCTACGAGATCGGCGGCGGCACACTGCTGGGAGGAGAGTTTAAGGCGGTGCAGATGGGAGGCCCATCGGGCGGCTGCATCCCGGCCTCACTGGGCAACACACCGGTCGATTATGAGCAGATCACCGCCACCGGCGCCATCATGGGATCAGGCGGCATGGTGGTCATGGACGAGACCACCTGCATGGTGGACGTGGCGCGGTTCTTCCTCTCATTCACCCAGAACGAGTCGTGCGGGAAATGCACTTTCTGCCGTGTCGGAACAAAACGGATGCTGGAAATCCTCGAGCGCATCTGCACCGGCAAAGGGAAGCCGGAAGATGTCGCCATGCTTTCCGAGCTTGGAGAACAGATCAAATCGAGTTCCCTGTGCGGACTGGGGCAGACTGCGCCCAATCCCGTGCTGACGACGCTCCGCTACTTTCTGCACGAGTACGACGCGCACATCAAGGACAAGAAGTGCCCCGCCAAATCATGCCTCACCCTCGTCGAGTTCTCCATCATCGCCGATGCCTGTTCCGGCTGCGGGCTCTGCCTCGCGGCATGCGATGTGGGCGCGATCACCGGCGAGAAGAAAGCGGCACACCGGATTGACGCCCTGAAGTGCATCCGCTGCGGCAAGTGCATCACGGTCTGCAACCAGGGCGCGATTGAAAAGCGATAAAGGAATCGAGATGTCCACGCAGGCAGCCACCGATCGAACATCCCTCTCCGTCGAACTTCTCATCAACGGGAGAAGCGTATCCGCGAAACCCGGCCAGACCATCCTCGAGGTGGTCCGCGATCAGGATCTCGATGAGATTCCCACTCTCTGCTACGATCCCAAGCTCGAGCCTTACGGTTCCTGCTTCCTGTGCGTCGTGGAGGTGAAGGGCGCGCCGCGCCTTCTTCCGGCTTGCGTCACCAGAATCAGGGACGGCATGGAGGTCACGACACGGAATGAAAGAGTCGTCAACGCGCGCAAGACGGCGCTCGAACTCCTGTTGTCGGATCACTACGCCGACTGTGTTTGTCCCGGCCAGCGCTCCTGTCCGGCACACGTGGACATCCAGGGGTATCTGAGCCTGGCGAGGCTCGGCTATTACAAGGAAGCGCTCGATTTGGTCAAGGAGCGCAACCCGCTCCCGGTCGTCTGCGGCCGGGTCTGCGTGCGAAAGTGCGAGGTGTCCTGTCTTCGTAACAACGTGGACGAGCCGGTCGGGATCAACTTCGTCAAGCGCTTCATCTCGGAAAACGCGGAGACGGTGACGGAGAAACCGAAGGATGCGCCGTCTACCGGAAAACGCGTGGCCGTCATCGGGGGAGGTCCCGCCGGGCTCACCTGCGCCAATTACCTCGCCCTGCGCGGGCACGAGGTCACGATCTACGAGTCGCTGCCCCGGCTCGGGGGCATGCTGCGATACGGCATCCCGGAGTACAGGCTCCCCCGCACGGAATTGGATGAAGAGATCCGCGGGATCCTCGACCTGGGAGTCAGGGTGCGGACGTCGACGGCCCTGGGCAGGGATTTCACGATCGAGCAGCTGGTCGAGCAGGAGAAATACGACTCGGTGTTTGTCGCCCTCGGAGCTCCTCTAGGGAAAAAGATGGGGATCAAGGGGGAGGACGAAGTGGAGGGCGCCAGCCCGGCGCTCGATTTTCTGCGCGATTGCGATCTCTACGGCCCGCCGGCCCTGAAGGGCAAAGTGGCCGTCGTAGGGGGCGGAAACTCCGCGATCGATGCGGCTCGCACCGCGCTCCGCTGCGGGGCGGAGGAAGTGACGATCCTGTATCGCCGCACCCGCAAGGAAATGCCCGCCCACCACGAAGAAGTCGACGCCGCTGAAATGGAAGGCGTCAGGCTCGAACTGCTTGTCGCCCCGCTCGAAATCCTGGCGGAAAACGGTCGCCTCAGGGGCCTCCGCTGCCAGCGCATGGAGCTTGGCGAGCCCGACTCGAGCGGTCGGCGCAAACCGGTGCCGATCGAGGGTGCGGTCACGGACTTCGCCTGCGACTACCTGTTCGCCGCCATCGGCCAGGACACCGATCTCAGGGTGCTGCAGGACGAGCCCGAGCAGCTGCGCCCCAGGTTGAGCCGCTGGTCCACACTCGAGTCCGACCCGGCGACCATGGTCACCAGCGTGAAGGGGGTGTTCGCGGGCGGAGACGTCGTGCTGGGCCCGTCCGCCGTGATCGACGCCATCGCCCATGGCCGCACTGCAGCCGAAGCCATCGACGGCTTCCTGCGGACAGGGGAGGCGCAGCCGCCCCCGCCGGAGTTTAAAAGCCGGCGTGATTTCTTCGGCGACATCCCGGAATGGGCGTTCGAAGAAGTGGAGCGCAGAAAGCGCAGTGTCATGCCCGAACGCGAGGCATCGGAGCGCGTGCATGACTTTTGCCAGGTTGAAACCGGACTGGATGAATTCCAAACAAAGGACGAGGCGTTCCGTTGCATGGAGTGCGGTTGCAAGTCGGTATTCGGATGCGACCTCAAGCGATATGCGGCCGAGTACAACGTCGACATCGCCCGTTTTGCCGGGGAAGTGCGGCGGCATCGGGTCGACCACAGCCACCCGCTGATCACCCTCGACCCGAACAAGTGCATCCTCTGCGGACGGTGCATCCGGACATGCGCAGACATCGTCGGCCTGGCGGTTCTCGGCTTCGTGGGCCGCGGATTTGCCACGACGGTGAGGCCGGCACTCGGCAAGCCGCTTGCGGAAAGCGCCTGCATCTCCTGCGGCGCCTGCGTGGAGAGCTGCCCGACCGGCGCGCTCGAAGCCAGGCTCCCCTGCGGCCGGCAGGGCCCCTGGAAGACCCGCCAAGTACCTTCGGTCTGCTCCTTCTGCTCCGTCGGTTGCGAGATGGATCTCAATGTGGTGGCGGACGGTCTTCTCTGGGCAACCTCCCCAGGGAGCTTCATTCCGGCGCGAGGCGAGCTTTGCGTGAAGGGCCGGTTCGGCACCGGGCTCGTTCAAGGGACGGACCGGCTGAACAAGCCACTTGTCAGGAAGGGCGGGCAACTGGTCGAAGTCGAATGGGATGAGGCAATCCAGACAGGCGTCCGGCTACTCCGGCAGCAACAGGAAAAGCACGGCCCTGATTCCGTCGCCGTGGTCGCGGCGCCGCGCATGACGCTGGAGGATGCGCTGCTGTTGAGCCACCTGGCCACGACCGCGCTCGGCGCCGGCCAGGTAGGAAGCTTCGGGCAGAACCGGCGGGGCGGGCCCCGACACGACCTCGACAGCATCCTCGGCGAAACCGCGTCCACCTGCACGCAGGATGACATCGGCAAGGCCGACCTGATTCTCATAGCGGGCGCCGACCCGAGCGTAAGCCATCCGGTTCTCGGAATGGCGATCCGGCGCGCGGCGAAGCGGGGTGCCGAAATCATCTCCGTCAACTCGAGTCAAATCGACCTGGTGCGGCCCGGGGACCTCTGGCTCGATGCCCGGCGCGGCACGGCGGGTATCATCTTCGCATCCGTGCTGAACCACCTTTTGAAAAGCGGCAGTGGCAACACTAAGGCCGTTCCACAGGGGGATCTCGAAGCCCTTAGAGTTTCCGTCGCCCCTGCCACGCTGGCCGAGGCAGCCGGCCAGGCCGGCGTTTCCGCAGCCAAAATCGAGGCCTGTGCCGAAAAAATAACGGCCGCGAAGCGGGTCGTTGCCGTCTACGACCTGGACGACACTCTCGAAAGGGCCACGGACGATCTCAAGGCTCTGGCGCAAGTCCTGATCCTCACCGGTCATATCGGGAAGGAGGGTGAGGGCCTGCTGCTCCTGCAGTCGGACTGCAACAGCGAAGGGGCACGATTGGCGGGCATAAACAACCGCCTGAGGGTGGATCAGATTCGAGGGGCCCTGGTGATGTTTGAAAACCCGTATGGTGACTACCGCGCGGTCCAAGAACTCGCGAATGTTGCGTCCCTCGTGGTGATCGATCACTTCCTCACGGAAACAGCGCGCGCGGCCGACGTGGTCCTTCCGGCGGCCACGATCGCCGAGTCGGAGGGAACGTTGGTGAGCTTCGACGGGAAATTCGGCTGCGTCAACAAGGCCGGAATACCGGCATCGGGCCTGTCGACGGCCGACGTCCTGGCCCGGATCTGCCGGGAGTTGGGGCACCCCGTCGAATCCACGGATCCTGCCCGCATACGGAGCGGCTTCGCCTCGTCGCTGGGAATCCCGGCGCCCGAAATCGAGCGGGCGCGCAGCATGAGTCTGCCCCTGCCGCGCAAACCCGCGGCGGCACTTGCGCTGGCTCCGGTTCGACTCGACGCGGCCTCCTCCGTGGCCAACGTTTTCCCCTACGCGTCCCTGGATGCCATTCTTGACAGAAAGCTCGAAACGTTGAGCCTTGTGAGATAACGGTCGAGCCCGGGTCGAGGATCGGGTAGTATTGGGCGCGAGAGGAAGACTTACTCTATGGACCGGCTATTCGTCGAAGAAGAGCTGTTCGGCAGGCTGGGGTGGCTGATCAAAATCCGCTGGGCCTTCATCGCCGGGCTCATCATCACGATCGCGACGTGTCGAGTTTTCCGGGTCGATCTGCCCTACCTCAGGCTTGTGGCGGTGGGCGGCTTTATCCTCGCTTACAACGTGGCGCTGTGCGTCCGCCACATGCATATCGGGCGGGCCGGGAGCCCCGATCCCGGCAAGGGCCAGTTCGAAGCCAATCTGCAGATTTGGGCGGACTTCCTTTCGCTCACCCTCCTCATCCATTACTCGGGAGGCGTCGAAAATCCCTTCGTCTTCCTGTACATCCTGCACATCATCGTCGGCAGCATCATCTTGCGGCGTCACCAGGTGTGGTTCGAGGGACTCGTAGCGTACCTGCTATTCCTGGGCATGGTCATCCTCGAATACACCGAGGTCATTCCCCACTACGCGGTCAAATACCTGTTTGATCACCCGAGGTACCAAAACCCCTACTTCATTGCTGCCGTGACGATCACGCTTCTCATTACGTTCCTGTCGACGATTTACATGAGTTCCACGATCGTACACAGCCAGCGCACCCGAGAGTACGAACTCATGCAGGCACGGAGCATGCTCCAGAAGAAATCCGGCGACCTGGAGAAGGTAAACCGGGAGTTGCGCGAAAAGCAGCAGCAGCTGGTGCAGTCGGAGAAACTGGCATCCCTGGGCCGGCTCTCCGCCGGCATGGCTCACGAGATCAACAACCCGGTCCAGTTTATCCAGGGAAACATGCGCATCCTGAGCGAGGCCACGGCCGATATCCTGCCGGTCCTCGACCGCCACGCGGAGGCTAATCCCGACTTCAAAATTGCGCGCCTCAACTACTCCTTTTTCCGGCAGCACATCAAGACGCTTCTCGACGACATGTCGAACGGCACAGTCCGGATTGCAGACATCGTGCGCGACCTTAAGAAATTCGCGCGCGCGGAGGAGGGGCGGTTCGACGAATCGGTGGACGTCAACGAGGCGGTCCGCGCCAGCCTCCGGCTCGTGCACAACAAGGTCAAGCGCCACAATGTCATTACCGAACTCGCCCCGGACCTCCCGCAAATCAAGGGAAACGCCAACAAGATCGAGCAGGTACTGGTAGCCAATCTCATCAATGCCGCCGAAGCAATCGCCGACCGGACGGACGGCAGTATCAAGGTGGAGACCTCATCCGACCCGGGGGGAGCGAGCGTGTGCGTGCGCATAACGGACAACGGGCCCGGCATGACGGAGGAGGTCCGGCAGCGGCTCTTCGACCCTTTCTTCACGACGAAGCAGCGAAGCGGAGGCATGGGGCTGGGCCTTTCCGTCGCATATGGCATAATCAAGGATCATCAGGGATGGGTTGACGTGGACACGAAGCTGGGCGCGGGGACGACCCTGCAATATCACTTCCCGGTGGACAGGAGCGAGGGATGAGTCGGGTGCTGGTTATTGACGACGACGTGGCGGTCCTCAACTACTTCATGGTCCTGCTTGCCCAGACGCAGCGCTATGAAGTCAGCGTCCTGAGCGACAGCACGCAAGCGTTCGAGACCATCGACTCCGGGAGATTCGACGCCATTCTGCTCGATATGGACATGCCGGTAGTCCACGGCCGCGACGTGCTCAAGTACGTGAAGGAAAAGTATCCCGAAATCGAGGTGATCGTCATTACGGGAGTCGAGGACGTGCCGCTGGCCGTCGAATCGATGAAGGCCGGGGCATACGACTATCTCTGTAAGCCGGTCGACCAGAACCGGCTCCTGCACAGTCTGGAGCTGGCTCTCGAGAGAACACAGCTCCGCGTGGAAATTTCCAAACTCCGGGACCAGGTCAGCCTTGCCGGCCTGCGCCACAAAGATGCTTTTCGAGCCATCCTCACCCAGAACAAGAACTTCCTCCGCGTGCTTCAGCGAGTCGACCAGATCGCCGAGAGCGAAAACTTCGTCCTCATCTGGGGCGAAAGCGGCACGGGCAAGGAGCTCGTGGCCCGGGCGATCCACCGGATCAGCCGGCGGCGTGACCGTCCGTTCATCGCTGTGAACGCCGGCACCTTCGCCTCGGAACTCTTCACCTCCGAGTTCTTCGGCCACGAGAAAGGAGCGTTCACCGGCGCAGTCCGAAGCAAAGCCGGCTTTTTCGAGGAAGCCGACGGGGGCACGCTCCTCCTTGACGAGATCGGCGAGCTCGAGTTGCCCGTGCAGTCGAAGCTGCTCCGCGTGCTGCAGGAAGGGGAGTATTTTCGGGTCGGCTCGACGGAAAAACGCGGCGCCGATGTCAGGATCATCGCGGCTACGAACCGGGACCTTGCCGACGAGATCGAAAAGGGGCGGTTCCGGCGGGACCTGTACTACCGGCTCAACATCTGTTCGGTGTATTTGCCGCCTCTGCGGGACCGTGAGGGGGATGTCGAACTGCTGGCCGATTGCTTCCTCGAAAAGCACAATCGCCTGAACGGGAGAGCAATCTCGCTGATCGAGAGGGATGTGATCGACATTCTCGAGATGTACGACTACCCGGGGAACGTGCGGGAATTGGAAAACATCATTGCGGAGGCCGTAGTCGTGGAGACCGGGCTGACGCTCACGCGCCGTTCCCTGCCCCGTTATATCCTGAGCGCGGTTGCCAAGTCCCGCGTGTCGTCGGTACCCGCGGGAGAGCGCAGGACACTCGCGGAAATGGAAGCCGAACACATTCGCCATATGCTCGAACTCACGGACGGGAATCGCACAGTGACCGCGGAAATCCTCGGCATCTCGCGCGTGAACCTGCTCGCCAAAATCAAACGCTACGGCATCGACATCAAGCCCTCGTCCGGCATCCCCGCCACGAACAGCAACCTCGACTGACAGGGCAGGGCTTGGGGTCCGACCCCGATTCTAGACTATTGAAGAATCATGCAGTAATTCATAGAATTCTTTAACCGTCGTAGATTTTGCGTGCGATTGTCGCTGATTACAGTGACGAGACAATAACTCGCCCCTGAAGCCGGTTCCGTTTCCAACGGGAGCAGTCGCATGACAACTTCTTGTATTGCAGCATATTACCGTTTGAACACGGCCTTCGAGCCGGCGGCTCAAGTCAAGGGTGTTTGCATTTGCCGGTGGCGTAGGGGGTCTGATGGGTTATGATGCTCGAAAGTCACCGTCTATCTCGAGCTGACATGAGCTACGATCGAGCGTTTGAGAGTGTCGATTTGTCTCTCCCGGAATCGGAATCTCAGCGGGAGTGTGCGGGCAACATTGCCGCGCAGCGGTTCATCGGCGTCGACATCGGGGCCGAAACGCTCAAGGCGGTGGAACTGGAGCGCCGCGACGGCGCGCTGACCTGCGTCCGCCGGCAGTTGCTCGACCACGCAAAAAATCCAGGCCCGCTCCTCCTGCAGCTCCTTGCCGACTGGGACTGGTCCGCCGTTCAGGGCGCGGCCGTAATCGGAAGGCTCAGCCGCCAGGTGAATCTCCCAAGAGTGCCGGTAAAACAAGCTCTGGCCCACGGCTATCGCTTCCACTTCCAGGACCGGCCGGGGACGGTGGTGTCGCTCGGAAGCCACGGCTTTTCGGTCCTGGAACTGCGCGAAAGCGGTCTCGAGGTGCTGCGCGAGAACAGCCGCTGCGCCCAGGGCACCGGCAATTTTTTGCGGCAGCTGGTGGAGCGGTTCTCCCTGACGGTCGAGGAGGCGTCCGAACTCTGCGCCGACGTGGATGACCCGGCGCAGCTGTCAGGCAGGTGCCCCGTGATCCTGAAAACGGACATGACGCACCTGGCCAACAAGGGCGAGGGACGCGCCAGGATTCTGGCGGGTTTGTTCGATGCCGTCTGCCAGAACGTCTTCACCCTGATAAAGCCTACGGTTACCCCTTCCGACGTCTTGCTGGCCGGCGGCGTAAGCAGGTCGCGGCGAGTGCAGCGCGTGTTCCAGGAGTTCCTCGACCGCAACGGCATGAAGCTGCTGCGTCTACCGGGAGACGAGGCGATCTTTCTTGAAGCGACCGGCGCTGCGGTCATGGCAGCGGCGAGCGCGGCAGGAGTCATCCCCCTGGATCAGGTATTGGGCGCGACGGCGGCGGTCAAGATGGATGTAGTTCCCCCCTTGTCAGCCTCCCTGCCGCGGGTCAAGAGGCTTGATTCCTATCCCCTGGCCCGGCGCAACGGACAACCGCTGGCGCTGATCCTCGGTTTCGACATCGGATCGACGGGCTCCAAACTCGTTGCCATGGAGCCGTCTTCCTGCAAGATCGCCTGGGAAGGGTACCGGCGGACGACCGGCGATCCCGTTGGTGCCGCTCAAGCCCTCTTGAGCCAGTACATGGAAGAGCATGGCGCCGAGGATCGGATTGTGGGTTTCGGCGTGACCGGAAGCGGGCGGGAGATTGTCGGCTCGCTGCTGGTCACCTGCTACGGCGAAAGCAGTGTGTTCATCCTGAACGAAATCGCGGCCCATGCAGAGGGAGCCGTCCACTACGATCAGCGGGTGGATACGATCTTCGAAATTGGCGGACAGGACGCCAAGTATATCCGCCTGGAAGATCGCCGGATCATCGACGCCGCCATGAACGAGGCGTGCAGCGCCGGGACCGGATCTTTCATCGAGGAGCAGGGACAGAGGTTCGCCGGCATCCGTGATGTCGTCCATTTGGGTCAAGAAGCGCTGTGCACGGACCACGGAGTCTCGCTCGGGCAGCACTGTTCGGTCTTCATGGCGGAGATCATCGGGGAAGCGGTTTCTGCAGGCGTGAGCCGGAATGCGATCATCGCCGGATTATACGATTCCATCATCCAGAACTACCTCAACCGCGTGAAAGGAAACCGCTCCGTCGGCAAATTCATCTTTTGCCAGGGCATGCCGTTCGCCGCCGACGCGCTCGCCGCGGCCGTAGCGCGCCAGACGGGCAGCGAGGTGATCGTGCCCCCGAATCCGGGGACAGTGGGCGCTCTCGGGATCGCTCTCCTGGCACGGCGCGGCCTCACGATCTGCGACAATACCTCGTTGGATCCCAGGCGTTTTCAATGCGCGCGCATCGAAGGGAAGGAAACCTTCGTATGCAAGTCGACCTCGGGCTGCGGCGGCTCGGGCAATCTCTGCCGCATCGACACCATACGCACGACGGTCGACTCCAGGCGCCAGCATTTTTCCTGGGGCGGAGCCTGCTCACTTTACGACAAGGGCGCCAGAAAAAGGAAGCTTCCAGACCGTTCGCCGGACCCGTTCCGGGAGCGCGAAGACCTGGGGCGCGAGATGATCAAACCCTTCCTGGAACGCCGCGGGGCTCGGACCATTTCCATTACGGACGAGTTTATCCTCAGAAACCTGTTCCCGTTCTTCGTCACGTTTCTGCACGGACTGGGGCTCGATCCCCTGCTGATCGGGGGCGCCGATCACACCGCGTTGAAACGAGGGATCGAAGAGGCGAACACGCCTTTCTGCGCGCCGATGCAGCTGTATCATGGGATCGCGGGCAACATGGCGGATGAGAAGCCCGATTACATCTTCCTCCCGATGCTGCGCGGGACGCCGCGCATCAACGGAGAAAGGGACGCGGTCACCTGCCCGATCGTTCAAGGCAGCAGCGACGTCATCCGCTGGAATCTCCGCCGGAGGTACAGCGGCAGAATCCTGTCGCCCGTGATCGATTTCCAGAGCAGCAATCTCCGCTCCCCGGAATTCATGGCCTGCTGCGAGAAGATCGCCGCGGATCTCGGCATTCAAGGCGACCTGTGGCGCGCGGCGCACGGAATCGCCGCGGAGGTCCAGCACAGGTTCGACAGGGAATGCCGCGAGATCGGCCGCCGGGCCCTCGATTTTTGCTCCGAACGCGACCTCCCGGCCATCGTCGTCCTGGGGCGGCCCTACACGATCTTCAACAAGGTATTGAACTCGAATGTGCCGGCGATTTTGCGCGAGCAAGGCATGCTCGCCATCCCCTTGGACTGCTATCCGGTCAGCGACGAAGTGCCCATGTTCGATGGCATGTACTGGGGCTACGGCCAGCGGATCCTGCGCGCCGCCCACCAGATCAGGCGGGCGCGGGACGTGTATGGCGTTTATTGCAGCAATTATTCCTGCGGCCCGGACAGCTTCAACCTGCATTTCTGCGGTTACATCATGGAGGGGAAACCCTTCGCCGTCATCGAGACCGACGGGCATTCCGGCGACGCCGGTACCAAGACCCGGATCGAAGCCTTTCTCTATTGTGTGGCCGAAGACCGCCAGACGGGAAACCGCCGCGCGCCGGCAAACGATTTTGCGGAGCTCCAACTCAAGCCGATGACGCTGACGGATACCCGCGCGGATGAGACGATGCTCGTTCCCGGCCTCGGGCCGGGCTCCGAAGTCGCCGCAGCCGCGTTCCGCGGTCTGGGCTTGAAGGCGGAGGTAATGCCCGCGCCAGACGCGGGAATGTTGAAGCTCGGCCGCCGCTACACATCGGGCAAAGAGTGCGTGCCCGTTTGCCTGGCGTTGGGCAGTTTGCTCGGACGCCTCGAGCCGGAAAAGGCGACCCGGAACCGGTTTGTTCTTTTGATGCCTTCCAGCCGCGGCCCGTGCCGATTCGGCACTTACAGCCTCCTGCACCAAGTCCTGCTGGAACAGCTTGGCTGGAGGGATAGGGTCCGCATTTTCTCTCCCTCGGATACGAATTATTTTGCAGGAACGCCCCCCGGTTTCCCGGGACTGTTCTTGAGCGGCGTCGTCGCGTCGGATTTGCTGCTGGCGGCCCTGCTGGACGTTCGGCCGGCCGAAACACAGCCCGGCGCCGCGGCTGCCGTCTACAAACACTACCAGGGCGAGTTGATCGCGCTGATGAAGCGGGAGGTTGAAAAACATCCTTCCCAGAAGGATGTAATCTGGCAGGTGGTGTCCGGGAGGCTGTTCGGCATCGCCCGGCTGTTGCGCGACGCTGTCGGCGAATTTCGCCGGGTCCGCAGGAACGTCGACCTGCCCACGGTGGCGATCGTCGGGGAGATTTATGTGCGCCTGAACCCATTCGCCAATGATTTTATTATCGAACGCCTCGAAAAGCAGGGCATTCGCGTGCGGCTGGCTCCTTTCTGCGAGTGGATGGAATACGCCGACTACCTTGCCAGTCATCTCGGCAGGCAGCATGGGCTTTCAGATCGATTTCGAAGCACCATGCAACAGCGCATCATGTCGATCGCATCCGGAATCCTGTCCGGAGGGATGGGCAGCGACCTTCACGTACCGGTATCCGATTCCATGTCCGCGGCCGGTCCTTACCTGAGCAGCGATCTGTGGGGAGAGGCGGTTCTTACGCTCGGCTATTCCGTTGCCGAATGGCAGAAAGGCGAAATCGACGGCGTGGTCAATCTCGGCCCGCTCGAGTGCATGCCCACCAAGATCGCCGAGGCCCAGTTCTTCCATGTCGCCGAACAATACAAGGCGCTGATCCTGACGATCCCTCTCAATGGGGATCCGCTGGATCCGCAGGCGCTGGAGAACTTCACTTTCGAGGTGCTGGAGCGGCACCGACACCGAGCCCGCCGGACGAAGACTGCAAACCTCAAGGTGCGACCCGGAGCGACCGACCCGCGGCCGCCGTCGGAGCGGCGCGCGTGAGCGGGCGGGTGGATTGCCGCTTTTAATGTGGACGGGGTTGGACATTTTTCCCCGCTCCCTTGTGGTCGCGCCGCTCTAAGGGATCGGGGCGTTTGCTGCCGATCTTCATGAATAATCTTAAGTGGGGCGTGGTCATTCGCGCCCCACTTGGCCTCGAGTTGGCGGGATTTACTTGTCGCTGTTCTTCTTGATGATCTGCGTCTTAATGACCGACGTTTCTTTTACGGTATAGTCGGCCGGGACCTGGAACAGGCTCGGATCAGGCTCGGCCCGCCTGATGTTCGTCAGCTGATAGAGATTGTCCCCGGACATCGGGTTGCTGGTTTTGGATTTTATCAGCATTCCCAGTTCGGAGGAGTACCAGCGCTCGGTGACAATCTCGATCGGGCTGTCATTGCCGATCGAACCGGCGGGTATCGTCTCGATGGTGCGTGTTCCTTCCGCCGGCACGCCCTCGATGGTTTGCACCCCGAGCGAATCCGTTTTGGCGTTGGTGGGACCAGAAATCCTGGTGGTGGTGAATATTGCCCCGCCGGTTCCGAAACCGGCGCCGCCGCCTGGGCCCGTCGAGGCCACCACGCCTCCCATGACCCCGCCGCCCTCGGCAGCAACAGTGATGCCTTCGCGAGACATAACCACCTTCGTCCAATCACTCCCGGTTCCGGAGTTGATTACCTTGGTCAACATGGCCGTATGATCGGCGGGATTGAGCACATAACTCACGCCTGCAACCGGATCATTGATGAAGATCGTCTGTTTCGCAGGGCCCGAGGACGCGTACGGGCCGATCGCATTGATCGTCTGCTCGCGGCGCGTGCGCCCGTCGGTATCGCGATAGACGGACGAAGTCGACTTCCGGTAAAGGCGCTGGCCGTTGCCTAACGTCTGCATAAACTCGGTCACCGCATCCGCCGAAAATGGGACTCCCTTGACCACCTTGGACTCGAAGCCCATTTCCGACGCCACGAATGTGTATGTGGCAGTCTGCGACCCCGGAACACCCGCATTGGTCACGGCTACCAGACCCTTCTCAGTGATAACCTTGACGTCAGTCTGAACGGTCTGCTGAGTCTCCTGCTGCGTCTGGGCCAGAGCCCATGCGCCGAGGGCAAGAAAGAGCATCAAGCCGAAAGCCGTTATTGTAGATTTCCTGATCCTCATTTGCGATCTCCTCTCCGCTTAAGACATGGATGATTTCAGCCTGGCCCTAACGTTTAGAGGGCAGTCCAGTCTGAACAAAATTAGAATTCGTCTGGCTCAGGAATCGGATGGCGCGCGCCACCCCGTCCTGGCCGATCAATACCTGGGCAGCCACCGGCTGATCCGCACGTTCCTGGTTGACGGGAAGCCCGCAGGCGGCCATCGCGCTTCTGGGCAGAAGTACGCGGACCAGCTGGCCGCTCTCCACTGCGGCAAGTCCGGCATCCGGCGTCAACGGGATGAAATCCGTCGCGATCTCAACCGGCGTCGGCTTCTTTGGGGGCGCGGCACGCCTGGGCCCGACTCGACGGGCCACCAATTCCGTGCGTGGGGTCTTTTCGTCGGGGAACATTTCCGGCGCTGCAGCTGCGCCTTCGGCTTGACTGCCGGTTTGCGCCGGGTGAGCCGGCGAGAGCTTCTCGGTTGCCGGGCCGGCCAGGCTGCTTCCTCCCGTGGTTGGGAAATGGAACAGCTTGAACGCAGTCGCCCCGAGCAATCCCAGGACAAGGACGGCGGCGATGCCCCAGGCGACGGCGGGCAAAACGCGCGGGGGCCTGTTGTGGTCGGCTTCGCCGGGCAGTTTCACCTTGCGTGCGCGATACGCGGCAAGAAGCGCCGTCTCGACTTGGGATGGCGCCCTGCAGGGCTCCGCGGCCGCCCGGGCCAGAAGGCCCGTCAGCGCCCGCTCACCGGCCAAACGGGCCGCACACCGTGCACAGGACTTGACGTGATCCAGCGCTGCCTCGTGCGCGTTCCCTTCGCCCGTATGCTGCCGGGCCAGGTCCGTGATCAACGTTTCAAAGGTTTCACAGTTCATAACAGGCACCTCGCGGGCTCGATCCCCGGTGTGCGGGATTTTTCCCCGGCTGTTTCACGCAGCTTGTCGAGCAGAATAGTCCGGGCACGGTGCAACCGCGAACGGATGGTGCCTTCGGGGCACCCGATCACACGCGCTGCCGCGGCATAGTCGAGTTCCTGGAGTTCACACAGGACTACCACTTCGCGATACCGGAGCGGGAGGGTCGCGATGGCGCGGTGCAGCGACTGGATTATTTCCTGGCGTACCACATTCCCGAGAGGGTCGACGAAGATGCCCGGCTGGTTGTCAATCGTCTCGTGTCCGCCGTGCGAGTCTTCCGTCATTGGGGCAAACCGGCGCTCCCGGTTCATCCGTCGCAGGACATGATTCCTTGCGATCCCATAGATATAGGAGGAAAACGGTCCCAACGCCGGATCGTACCTCGATGCGCCATCCATCAGCGTCAGAAACACCTCTTGTGTGACATCCTCGGCAATGGGCCCGGAGTTGCTGATCCGTTGGGCGAAGCGGTAGATGCCGCCCTGCCACCGTTGGTAAAAGGCTGTAAACGCAGCTTCTTCCCCGGCGAGGGCAAGCTTGAGGAGTTGAATGTCGCTTTCGCCGTCGAGTGTCATCTTCCGTTTTCCAAAGCCGCCATGGGCATGTTCCCTACTGTAATTCACGCCCAACGGCCAAATAGTTCCATTTTCTCCTGTCCAATTCCTGTTTTTTTCGCGCACGGCTGTTCCCTGCCGCAAACCCACGCCGGAGCCGCTCTGACTTTCCGCTTGATCCCCGCACGCGGGTTGGATAGAAATGCTGCGCGTGACCGGTGGGCCCGAGATCCGCCCATCGGCATGCCGGGGCAAGGCACAGCCATGGAATCAGCGTATCGAGAGGCAGCGAGACTCATAAAGAGCGGCGATCGGGTCACGGCCTTTACCGGAGCCGGAATTTCAGTGGAGAGCGGCGTCCCGCCGTTTCGCGGACCCGACGGGTTGTGGAGCCGGTACAAACCCGAGGTGCTCGACATCGAGTATTTCCACGAACATCCCGCGCTCTCCTGGGCGGCAATCAAGGAGATCTTCTACAATTCCTTCTTCGCCGCCAGGCCCAACGCCGCGCACCGGGCGCTGGCCGCCATGGAATCGGCCGGCGTGCTCGCCTGTATCATCACCCAGAACATCGACAATCTGCACTACCTGGCGGGGAGCAAGACAGTCTGGGAGTTTCACGGAAATTCGCGCGATCTGATCTGCCTGGGATGCTCGATGCGTTACCGGGCGTCGTCCGTGGATCTCGGAGAACTCCCGCCTACCTGCCGGGTGTGCGGCGGGATTCTCAAGCCGGACTTCGTCTTTTTCGGCGAACCGATCCCGGAACCCGCCGGGACTAAGGCTTCCCTCGAAGCGCGCCTGTCGGACATTTTCCTGTTGATCGGAACCACAGGCGAGGTGATGCCGGCCTGCCTGATTCCGCGTGCGGCCAAGGAAAACGGGGCGCGCATCATCGAAATCAACACGGAGGATTCCCATTTCACGGAGCAGGTCACGGATATCTTCCTGAAGGAAAAGGCGACGACGGCAATGCTGCGGCTGCTCGGGCTCCTCGGCATACCGGCTCCTGCCATCACCGCGGAGCCCAAATCAGAGCCGCGGCCGTAAGGGAGCGGATAAAAACAGGCGACTCACAATCGCCACCATGCCAACCACAGGTTGCATCTAGGATTTGAAGGCCACGCCACATGGACGTACACAGACTGGACAGCATTTTCAAGCCGAAGCGGATCGCCGTCATCGGGGTGACCATCAATCCGAACAGCGTCGGCGGCAAAGTCCTCGGCAACCTCGTGGGCGGAGGGTTTGCCGGCGTGGTCTACCCTGTAAACCCACAGCATGAGGCGGTGCTCGGCATCCACTGTTTCCCCGACGTCAAAAGCCTGCCGAAGGTCCCCGACCTGGCTCTGATCTGCACCCCGCCCGAACAGGTGCCGCGGATCGTCCGTGAATGCGGGGAGGCCGGCATTCTCGGCCTCATCATCATGACGGCGGGCTTCCGGGAGACCGGGAATGCCGGCAAGACCCTGGAGGAGCAGATCCGGAAAGAGGCAGCACGATTCGACGGCATGCGGATCCTCGGGCCCAACTGCCTGGGAATCATCGTTCCCGGCTTGAAGCTCAATGCAAGCTTCGCATCGGGGCTGCCGAAGGCGGGGAACATCGCGTTCATTTCACAGTCCGGGGCATTGTGCACCTCGGTGCTCGATTGGGCCATAGAGGGAAAGATCGGTTTTTCGTACTTCGTGTCGGTCGGCAACATGCTCGACGTGGAGTTTGGCGACCTGATCGATTATTTCGGCGAGGACGAAAACACCAAGTCGATCATCCTCTACATCGAGTCGATCTACCAGGCGCGCAAATTCATGACGGCGGCGCGCGCGTTTGCGCGGACGAAACCGATCATCGCCTACAAGGCGGGGCGTTTCCCCGAATCGGCGCAGGCCGCCGCTTCCCACACCGGCGCGATGGCATCCGAAGATGCCGTGTATGACGCGGCTTTCCAGCGCGCGGGGCTGGCGCGAGTCTTCGAGCTGGGAGAGATCTTCGACTGCGCCGAGCTGATCGGGAGGAACCGCAATCCGGGCGGCCCGAACCTCGGGATTGTCACCAACGCAGGCGGGCCGGGGGTCATCGCGACCGACGCGCTGATCGCATCGGGCGGCGTGTTGGCAAAGCTGACGGATGCGACGATGAGCAAACTGAACGAAAGCCTCCCCTCATCCTGGTCACATGGGAATCCGGTCGATGTGCTGGGAGATGCCAATTCCAAGCGTGTCGAAAAGATCACGCAGTTTGTCCTCGAAGATCCGGGCGTGGATGCCGTGCTCGTCATTCTAACGCCGCAGGCTATGACCAACCCCACTGCCACCGCCAAAGCAGTCGGCAAGCTGGCAGCGGGCACCCGGAAACCGATGCTGGCCGCATGGCTCGGTGGCCAGGCCATGCGCGACTCGATTCCGATTCTGACCGAATCGGGGATCGCGGCATACAAGACGCCCGAGGACGCAATCCGGGCGTTCATGACGCTCGTCGACTACCAGCGCAACCTGGAGGCGCTTTACGAAACGCCGAAGGACATTTTCCTCGAGTTCCCGATGGACCGCGACGAACTGCGCGTGAAATTCGCAACGGAGCATTTTTCAGGCGCGGGCGTATTGCCCGAGGATGTCTCCAAGGCGCTGGTCGAGACCTACGGCATCCACACAACCACCCCGTACCCTGCGTCTACGGCGCCTGATGCAGTGAAAACCGCCAGGCGGCTTGGATACCCGGTGGTGCTCAAGATCCACTCTCCGGACATCACCCACAAAACCGATGTCGGCGGCGTGGCGCTTGACCTTGAGGGCGACGAAATGGTGCGGGCCGCGTATGACAGCATCATTGCGAGCGCACGAACCAGGAAGCCGGACGCCCGGGTGAACGGCGTCACCGTGCAGCGCATGGTAAAGACGAAGGATGCGCTCGAGATGATCCTGGGGATCAAGAAGGATCCGGTGTTCGGCACCGTGATGATGGTGGGCATGGGCGGCACCGGCGCGGAGCTGTTCGCAGACCGGGCCCTTGGTTTTCCGCCGTTGAACGAGCGCCTGGCCAAGCGGATGCTAGAGTCACTCAAGATGTGGCCGCTCCTGAACGGCTACCGGGGTCGCCCGCCGGCCAATGTCCCCAAACTCATCGAAGTGCTGATCCGCCTGTCGTACCTGGCTGCCGACTATCCTGAAATCAGCGAGCTTGACATCAATCCGCTGCTTGTCACCGCAGGAGAGGTCATCGCCCTGGACGCCAGGATCATTCTGGATAAGACGCTTGTGGGCACACACATCGAGCCGTACTCACACCTGGCCCTCCGGCCTTACCCGGAGAAGTATGTCCGGGCGGTCGAACTGCGCGACGGCACGAGGGTGACCTTGCGACCGATCAAGCCCGAGGACGAGCCGCTCTGGATGGATCTGCTGGCCAGCTGCTCCAAAGAGTCGATTTATTCAAGGTTCCGATACTTCTTTCACTGGCAGTCGCACGAAGTCGCCACGCGCTTCTGCTATATCGACTATGACCGGGAAATTGCCATCGTCGCCGAGATTGCGGAGGAGGGGGAACGCAAGATCGTGGGGGTCGGCCGCCTGATCGCGGACCCCGACCACCAGGAGGTCGAGTACGCCGTGCTGATCGCAGACGCCTGGCAGCGGAAGGAACTGGGAAGCCTCCTCACCGATTACTGCCTCGAGATCGCGCAAAAATGGAATCTGAAGCGAATCGTCGCGCAGACGACCACGGACAACGCCCGCATGATTTCCGTGTTCCAAAAACGTGGATTCCGGATCAACATCGCCGATGATTCCACCGTCGAAGTCGTAAAGGAAATCGAGCAGTAGCCCGCCCTCGGGGCGCCCGCCAACGCCGAGATCCGCCATTCTCCTCGTGTGTCCGCTTTCTGCCAACCGCCTCCAGGGCACAGACCGACGCGGGTGTCCACTATTGTCCCGGGGAACAGTCCAAAGTGGGTGTCCACAATTCACGAAGGCTTCCTGGTGAACGGCGTTACAGGGGGTTTGCCCCTGACGACCCGGACGAAGGGGAACGTTGCGCCTGGTTGCGGCGCCAGTTTGTAGGCTTGATAACGGATCAGCCCGTAGTCGGACTGCGGCTCCAGCAGGCACGGGATCAGGTTGGCCGCCGGCTGTTCGACGGAAACATAAAAGTCGCCCTTCCGCGCCGTAACTTCACCCACCTGCTTCTCGACTTCGATCTTGGCCGGCGCCACGTAATCCTCCGTCGACGGCACGATCTCCTTGATCCTGTAGGTTTCCGCTTCAAGGGAGGTGTCGCGGCCTACTGTGCCCACGCTAATGCCGTGATCGAGCAAGGTCTTGATCACATCCATCCTGTCCATAGGTATGAGATAACCGAGAGGGCGCGGCACCGCCAATCTGGATTCAACCTTGGGGAACCAGTTCTTTACTATTTGAGTCTCAACGGCGGGATTCTGTGGCGCAGCGTTTCCGCGCGCTCCCGGCTGCCGCGCGAACGCCTTCAACGTCAACTCGGGCTGCTTGGGATCGCGGACGTATTCCATTTTCAGATGAACGACGTTGTCGGGTGAGGGCCTGCCGGCCCTTTTCGCCAGATCTGCGCGGGATCCGTTGACCAGTGTCAGCACCTGTTTGCTGTCGGTTGCCACGAACTCGATCAGTGCGCGGATGCCTGAGTATTGCCAGCGCGATCTCTCCTGCAGAGTCGGCAAGTCGTGCCGTGACGAACACTCCTGGATAAACGAAAGCGTGTCGTAAATGCCCGGGCTGTTCCGGCCGTCGTTCAGGTCCGTGGTGCTGGGCCGCATCAGGGTCTCGCGGCGCTGCCCGGCTACGGGAGGGTCAGGCGCGCCGGCTGCCTGATTGCTGCCCATGGCCTCCGAAACCAGGTACTCGTGCCAGGTAAAGCCGTCCGCGGTCACCTTTTTCTCGATCGCCGGGAAGACTTTTTCCCGCGAGTAGCGCTCGATGGCGGGATTGATGTTGATGTTTGACACGCATCCCGTCGACACGCGGTTGTAATCGTCCCCCTTTTCATGGAGGTCGAGTGTTACTTCAGGCATCCACGCGCGGAACACTTTATGAATCGCCTGGGTCTCGGGCGATTCGAGTTTCACGTGGTCGCGATTGAGATCCAGGTTCTGTTCGTTTGTCCGCCGGTTCACCAGGTTGCCGTACGGATTGGACTGTGCAATGAAGAGGAAATTCAGCTGCTTCAGCATCGGCTTCAGCCCGCCCACGGCAAGGTCGCGAATCATCAGCAGGGCGGCTTCTTTGGCTGACTGCTCGTTGCCGTGCTGTGACGCGGTGATCAAAAACGTGGGTTTCCTGTGGTTCAGGGCGTTGGGTGTGCTCACTCCCTCCTCGGTGATGACGCACAGGTAGAGATCAGCCGCCGGGAGTTCCTTGGCATCCAGGGTCTTGCCGATCACCTGGACAGTGGCTTCCCGTGCGGCCTTATCGATCGCCTGCAGAAAGCGGGTGACGTCTTCATACTGCGTATATGCATTCCATCCCGACTCTTCGGCAGGGGTCTTGATGGATTGGGACCACACAGGTACGATCAGAAGGAAAACCAACAGCGCGGCAGGTAATCTGAGGCGGCAAGACATGTTGTTCCTCCATAAACCGGGATCATCCCCGGGTTGTGTATCGTCAACGACTAACGGGACAGGCAGCGGTCACCCCTTCAGTGTTTCCAGAGACTGAATCAGAAAATCGACGTCGCTCCTGGTATTGAAGATCGACAGGGAGATCCGCAGCCCGTTCAGCCCGAACTCCGTCATGGCCCGGCAATCGATCTGCTTCGCCGAAAGCTTCCGGCCCAACTCGGTCACCTTGTTTCCTTCCAGTTCCACCGTGGTGATGCCCGCAGACAGGCTGTCGGCCGCGGGAGTCTTGAATCTGTAAAACTGCCTGCCGGACGCACGTTCCCTGAAATACCGCTTGAGCTCCCTTATGCGGCCCTCGATCCGTTCGGCTCCGATGAGGCTGCGAAAATCCAGAGCCGTGCCGAGTCCGAGCACTTCCGGCAGGTTCCTCGTGTTGTAGTTTTCGAAGCGCCGGATGGATTTGTCTTCGTAGCCTGCGGCAACGACGAGGGGACGGATGTGCTTTTGGGATTCGGCCCTGGCAAAAAAAATCCCGACGCCCTTGGGCGAATAGAGCCACTTGTGCGCACTGGCGGCGTAAAAGTCGCAACCGAGCTGACGGATGTCGAAACGGAACATCCCCGCCGATTGCGCGCCGTCCACGGCCACGAGGATGCCGCGCGCGTGAGCCAGTTCCACGACCTCGCGAACGGGCAGGATCATGCCGTTGGTGTTGATCACGTGGCACATCGAGATGACCCTGGTGCGCGGGCTGAGAGCCTGCCGGTACACCTCTACGATTTCGGAGGGACTTGTCGGCATCATCGGGATTTCGGGCCTTACCAGCTTTATGCCCTTCGGCTCCTGCCAGTATTGCCAGCAAACGGTGCCGCTGGCGTGCTCCTGGTCGCCCAGGATGACCTCGTCGCCCGGCTTGAGGTCCAGGCTGCTGGCGACGACGTTCATGCCCTCGGTCGTGTTGTGGATCAGGGCGATCTCCTCGGGGGAGGCGTTCAGAAGGGCTGCGGCTTTGGCACGAACTCCTTCCTTGTCCGCATTCCATCCGCCCCACATGTATTTGGACGGAAACGCGTCCAGCGTGCGGCGGAACTTCTCAGTAGCGTCGATGACGAGCGACGGCGAGGGGCCGAGCGATCCGTTATTGAAGTAATAGAGTCCCGGCAGCAAGGGGTACTGGCTCTTGACAAGTTCCCAATAGCGCTCGCTATCGTCGCGGCTCGACAGTCTACCGGCGACCGATTCTGCCTGGGCCATGAGACGCCTTGTTGCCGCCGCCGACAGGAGAGCGCTGCCCGCGATTCCGGAAAACGCCTTTCTGGCAAAATCACGCCGATCCAACGATCCCATGCATCCCTCCTGTTGGCGCGCCGCAGCCTGCCGGCGCGAAATCATCCGCCTGGATTCGAGCCCGGCGGTTGCAGCATTTGAATCAGAGGTCCAGTCTACTTGATATCGATCGGCGCCAGGTCGGCCTTTTTGAGCTCGGCATTCAGTGCGGCGAGATCTTTGATCCTGAGCAGGCTCCATCTCGACTTCAAGTACAGCAATACTTGGAGACGCTCCTGGATCGCAGCAACCACCTGGGCCGTCGGCATCGCATCCGCGGCCTGGAGCGGACTGATAAGGGAGCTGAGCGATCCGCCGATCGAAGACAAGGTATCGGGTCCACCAGCGGCGGCACCGCCACCACGGCCTCCGCCACGACCCGCAGCGGCACCCCGGCCCGTTGAGGGGGCAGCTGCCGCACCCCTTCCTGCTTCCGCACCTCCTCCGGCTGCAACCGTGCCGCCCCCGCGGCCGCTCCGGCCGCCCCCGCCTCCACTGGTGCCCTGCAGGTCCGCCGCCTTCCGATCGAATGCGGCCAGGAGCTGGGACATCGGCTTGTCGCCGGCCTTTTCCTGGAGCGCTCTTACCTGGTCGCGGACCGACTGCAACTGCTGCAAAACCGCCTGCGAGTCGAGTACCCCCTGGTACAGCTGCCTTGACCAGGACGCAATCTGTGCCAGCTCGATCGAGGTCGTTTTCACTCGTGGGTCGATCTTTACCGTGATCGGCTGCGAATAGGACTGACCGTTGACCGTGAGCTTGACGGCGTACCGCCCCGGAGCAACCCAGGGAGCATTGGAAGCTGGAGCAGTGTCGTGGGCGATCGCCTGCATCGGAAGACCGCCGCCCCCTCCCCTTCCGCCGCCGCCCCCCGGCAGGGGCTGGTAGCGCATATCCCAGAAGAACCTATGCATCCCGGCGGCAATTGAAAGCACGCGCGGCGGCCGGTACCAGTAGAGCGGAACCGGGGCCGTGGCCGGATCGGGAATCACGACCGGGTCGGTGCTCGAGTAGCGGCGCACGAATTTCCCGGCCGAATCGAACACCTCGAGCGTCACCGGGCCGGATGTCGCCGTTTTCAGGTAGTAGTTGATAATCGCGCCTTCCGGCGGATTTTGCCCTCCCGGCTCGTCGGGCGGGAGTGGAGTGTCGGTATTCATGTCCCAGCGCACGCGGATGGCGTCCTGCGGTAGGAACAGAAACGCTGCCGAGTCCGCTACTTTCGCATCGAGCTGGCGCAGGGGGGTGATGTCGTCAAGAATCCAGAAGCCGCGCCCGTGAGTTGCAGCCGCGAGGTCGTCTCCCTTGACGATCAAATCGCGTATCGACGAGGCGGGCATATTCAACCGCAGAGACTGCCAATGATCACCATCGTCGAACGAAACAAACACCTGGCGCTCGGTTCCCGCGAACAAAAGCCCTTTCCGCTTTGGATCTTCCCGGACCACATCCACCGGCGCCCCGTCCGGAATGCCATTCGTGATGTGCGTCCAGGTCTTGCCGCCATTGTGCGTCCGGTAGATGTGCGGGCGCATGTCGTCGAGGCGCAAGGTGTTGATCGCCGCATAAGCCGTCGTCACGTCGAAGCGGCCCGCATCCATGAGCGACACTTTCGACCATGGTTTGAGATCCGGCGGCGTTACGTTGTTCCAGGTGCGGCCGCCGTCGGCCGTTACGTGAATCAGGCCATCGTCGGTTCCGGCCCAGATGCGGTTCACGTCGATGTAGGAAGGCGCCACGGTATAAATCACGCCCCGCTGCGTGGGCTGGGCGGTCGGCGTGTCCCGGTACTTGCCGATGGTCGCGGGAATCTCCCATGTCGGCCGGGAAAGGTCGGGACTGATCCTCTCCCAGTTCTTGCCGCCGTTGATCGTTTTCCACAGAGTGTTTCCCGCGAAATAGAGGATGTGAGGATCGACCGGCGAAAAGAGGACCGGCGCCGTACGGAGCGTGCGGATGGTCTCTCCCGGCGCGGCTCTCGGCCCGACCGGCTGCACCTGACCCGTGCGCCGGTCGTACCGTGTCACACTCCTGCCGCCGTAGACGATGTCCGGATCGAGAGGGTCCGGCGCGGCATAGCCGTATTCATCGACGCCGACGGGATGCCATTCGCGGAACGTGATCTGACCGTCGTTGCCGCGGCTGGAAACGCAGGCGGATCCGCTTTCCTGCTGCCCGCTGCAGAGCCGGTACGGGAAAGCACTGTCCGCTGCGACATGATACAGCTGGGCAGTCGGCTGGTTATACCAGGAGCTCCAGGTCTGGCCGCCGTTGACGGTCACGATGGCGCCCTGATCGGCGACTCCCAGGATGATGTCCGGATTGTCCGGATTAACCCAAAAGTTCTGGTAATCGTCTCCCCCCGGAGCGCCGCGGAAGCCGGTCCAGGTCTTGCCGCCGTCGACCGATTTCCACGAAACGGTGCTCGCCACCCAGAGGATGTCGGGGTTTTTCGGATTCACGACCGGCACGGATTGATCCCCGCCGCCGATTCGCCCTGCTGGGCGCATATCGGAAGTTGCGCGGAACCAGGTCTCGCCCGCATCATCCGACCGGTAAATGCCGCTGGCCGATCCGGTCACTGACGCGTACAGGCGGCTCGTCAGGCTGGGCGCGATGGCGAGATCGGCCTGAACGACGTTTCCCAGCCCGCTGGTAAGCGGGCGCCAGGTTGTTCCACCGTCGGTGGACTTGAAAATGCCGCCGTTCGCGCCTGTCCACGCACCATTTTCCCAGGCCCCCTGCCTGGCTTCCCACAGTGTCGCATACACGTTTGCAGGATTGGACGGATCCAGCTCCAGGTCGTAGCCACCGGTGTTTTCGTCCTTATACAGCACTTTCTGGAATGACTGCCCGCCGTCGGTCGAGCGGAAAATGCCGCGTTCCTCATTCGGGCCATACGGGTGTCCCAGGACCGCCACGAAAAGCCGGTTCGCGTTCCGTGGATCGATCACGATCTTCCCGACTTGCTGGCCGTCGCGCAGGCCCAGGTGGGTCCAGGTTTTCCCCGCATCGGTCGACTTGTAGATGCCGTCACCGGTCGACAGGTCGGGCCGCTGCAATCCTTCGCCGCTGCCCACGTAGACGATGTTCGGATCCGAAGGCGCAACCGCTATAGTGCCAATCGATCCGGACGGCTGATCGTCAAATATCGGGTTCCAAGTCCCGCCATAGTCGTTCGACTTCCACACGCCGCCATTGCACACGCCGATATAAAAGACGTTCGGCTGGCCCGGGACACCTGCGGCACACTTGGTTCGCCCTCCCCTGTATGGGCCGATCGAGCGCCAGCGCATTTCTCCGAAATACCCGGCGTCATATTGCTGAGCGATGACGATGGAAATGGCGGCAGCCACTAGCGGCGCCGTCAGACCGAATGCGAGAAATCTGCGCCTGAGCGTCATGGTTTGTCCTCCGCGCTGTTTTGCGAGATAATGCAATGAGTTTACACAATCGGTTTGTTGGAGTCTGCAGGATTTTGGATTGCCTTCTCACGCCGGCAACCCTGTTGCGGCACAATCAAAGCAAACCACAAAGACCTAAGACTTCAGAGGCTGCAGGCGCGGAGAGGATTGAGCACATGCGCTGCGCCCCTGCGGAGGAAGCGGCAGCGCATGCCTTTGGGTCTTCGTGGTTCTGGCAAACGTCACGAATCATTCACGATTTCGTGATCTTGCTCGCGCGCGCGGCAGCGGCAGCGGCTTCCAGGTTGGCGCGCGGGGTCCGGGGCGGGATTGAGCATCCGGGCCCGATCAGGACACGCCGGCCGCCGGTCTGTTCAATGGCCCGCGAGACCTCACCGGCAACTTCTTCCGGCGTTCCGTCCGGCAGTGTGGTTTTTTCGCTGACTCCCCCCATCACCGCCTTCCGCGTACGCTTCAATCCGTCGCCGAGCGTGGGGTTGCCCGGCAGAGTGGCGGCCCAGCTGATGGCGGATACCGGGTAGTCCGCCAGCAGGTCAAAGTGGATATTGTCGCCGCAATTGTGGAGCACATGAAAAGGCGCTTTGCCGGCGATCGCCTCAAGCACTCGCAGATCGTACGGCAAACCGAAAGTGCGGTATTCATCTTCCCGGAGCTGGTCCCGGCTGGCCCAGCCGGTGGTCGCAAAGTAGATGCCGCTGACGCCCGCTTCCAGGCAAGCGAGGCAATAGTCAGTGAACACACGAGTGATGACGTCCAGCGCCGTTTCCAGCGCCTGTCGGTGGTCCGTCATCGATTCCTTGACCGGCTCAGTACGATCCCCGACCAGGTACTTGGCTATGGATAGGGGTGAAAAGATGGTCTGGACGAAATGGGCTTCCCCCCGAAGACCATCGCGGATCAGGCGCAAGGCGGCCAGCTGCTCACCGAGGACTCCCTGTTCGGGGTCGAGCGGGCGCAGGCGCCGCCAATCCTGGGGTTCCCTCACCGGAATCTGCAGAAACTTCGGGCTGTGGAAGGCATCCGTCGGGCGGTCGAGCACGGCGCCCCAATCTTCGACGTGATAGCTGGCGCGCGGGTTGACCTTCATGTAATCCCATTCATGTGTATGATAGTTGGCGAGCATTGCTTCCGCCAGGCTCTGAGCCCTCCACTCGTCCAGATAACTGTGCCCCCAGAAACTGATGGGCACGCGGTCCACGTCCGCGCCCCGCAGGGCTGCCTCGACCCTCTCGCGTTTGTTCATGGTCTTTTCCTCGCGAATACTTGGAGATGAAGGGGACTCCCCGGCGCCCGGCGGCGCTTGCCGAGGGGGTAAGACCGGGTCCCAAGGTACATCCCTTTTCCCCAGAAAGTACTTCCGCTCCGAGCCCCCTGTAATCTATTCTGAGACAGGTTTTTTGCGAGGCAATCTTTTTTTTCTGATCGGGAGGGACAAAATGGCTGCCACAGAAGGCAATCTTAAGGAAGCTTTTGCAGGGGAGAGTCAAGCAAACCGGAAATATCTGGCCTTCGCCAGGAAGGCGGAACAGGAAGGATTCACCAACGTGGGACGGTTGTTCCGCACTGCCGCCGAGGCGGAGACCATTCATGCATTCGGCCACTTCGGCGCCATGAATGGGGTCGGATCCACATCGGATAATCTGCGCGCAGCGGTCGCAGGTGAGACTTACGAATACACCGAGATGTATCCGCCGATGCTGGAGCAAGCCATTGCTGAGGACCATAAGGCCAAGCGCATGTTTGGGTTTGCAGTGCAGGCCGAAGCCGTTCATGCCAAGCTCTACCAGATGGCGCTGGACGCCGTGATGCAGGGGAAGGATCTGGCCGAAACCAGCTTCTATCTCTGCCCGGTATGCGGTCATATTGAAATGGGAAAGCCACCCGAGGCTTGCCCGATTTGCGGCGCCAGAGGCGAGCGTTTCCAGAAGGTAACTGTCTAAACGTCTCATCAGAACATCTCATCAGGAGTGATAAGGATGAATGCATCCGGGGAAGGAATCGTAAACATTCTGGGAATCGCGGGCAGCCTGCGCCGTGGCTCCTACAACCGGGCGGCGTTACGCGCCGCTCAGGCACTCGTGCCCGCCGACACGAAGTTGGACATCTTCGAGCTCGACGGCATTCCCGGCTTCAACCAGGACGATGAGCAGCACCCCCCTGACAAAGTGGTCGAATTGAAGGCCAAGGTGCGCGAAGCGGACGCCATCCTGCTGGTGACTCCCGAATACAACTACTCCATTCCGGGAGTACTGAAAAACGCCATCGACTGGGCCTCGAGGCCGTATGGCGACAGCGCCTGGACCGGAAAACCGGTGGCGGTCATGGGCGCATCCATCGGAACGATCGGAACGGCACGTGCCCAGTACCACCTGCGCCAGGTCTTTATCTTCCTGAATATGCATCAGTTGTGCCAGCCTGAAGTCATGATCTCCAACGCGGCTGAGCGTTTTGACGCGGCCGGCAACCTGACCGACGACAACGTCAAGAAGCGGATCCATGAGCTCCTGCAGAGCCTGGTCGCCTGGACGCGTCGTCTTCAGAAGGGGAACAAGTAACCCCCAACTGCGACCCAGGCATTCCCTGCAATTAATGTCGACCTCTCGGCAGGTTTCGCTGGTCGGCCTATCCGCATTCCGGTCAAAAATCGGGGGCCGCGCGAAACTTTCTGAGGTGCCGATCAACAATATAGCAGACGGGTGAGGAACAGGTCTGACGCCTGAGCGCATGGACGGAAGGGATTTCCGGCGGTTCGGGTCAGGGGGTGGGGGCTTGTCAAAGATGAGAAAGCTGGTTCCGCTGGTATGGTCTGTTATCGGCGCTTTTCTTACCTTTGCGACCTGCGTGCCCCTGGATCACATCTGCCTCGATCGGATCGACTGGGCCGATCCCGTGCCGTCGGGGCATCCGGCATACGCGTCGATGCCTGGACCGCATGTCGTCTCCCAGGCAGGCGACCCCAGCCTGAAGGACCAGGCGCCATCCAGGAAGGACGGCGTTTGTCTCGCCTGTCTCTGGTCTCAGAACCTGCTCCGCACATCTTCAGCCTCAGGATTGGCAACGGCGCGCACGTTCACGGTCGCGCCCCTTCCCTTCGCAACCCCCTCCTTCCAGCACCGGGATTGTTTTCAGTCTGCCCTCAAACGGGCCCCTCCGCTCTCCCAGCCGACCAATTAGTCCCTCGTTCAACAGAAATCCGGCTGATCCGATTCCGGCGGATTCTCGGATCGCCGCAATTTGCGCGGGTTGATTTCTCCTGCGCGACGCACTGATTGCCGCCACGCATCAAATCGAGGAGAGCGCTTCCATGTTTTCCAGGCCCGTGTGGTTCGCCGCCGTTCCGATCCTGGTCGCGATGCTTGTCTGCGACCCTGCATCATGCCGTGCGCAGGCTCCACCATTGCAGGGAGCTGCCCAGCCGAACCCGAAGCTTACCCTCGAGGACCTTGTGCAACTGGCACTGAAACAAAATCAATCCCTGCGCGCCCAGCGCCTCGCCATCGACCAGGCCAAGGCCAATGAAATCACGGCGGCGCTCAAGCCAAACCCGGTGTTTTCCAACCTGAACGAAGACTTTCAGATCTTAAATCCGGGCAACATCTCCCTGCAAAACCTGAGGACCAACCAGGAGTTCACAAATTCAGTCAGTTACACCATCGAGCGGGGCGGAAAGAGGGAGAAGCGGATCCAGGTCGCGCAGGACACAACGGATTTCACCACCTGGACGGTTGCCGACAGCGAACGCCAGCTCCGGTTCCAGGTCGCACAGGCTTTCATCGGCGCTTTGCTGGCCAAGTCGAATCTGGAGTTTGCCAGGGCGAACTTCAACGACTTCAAGCAGGTCATCGATATCAACAAGAGGCGGATGGATGCCGGGGATATTTCCGAGGCGGACTACCTGAAGATCACCCTGCAGCAGCTCCAGGTCGAACAGGACGTATCGGCAGCGGAAGTTGCCCTGGTCCAAGGCAAGGCCGCGTTGCGGCAACTGGCCGGCTATGAAACTGTCCCCGAGGACTTTGACCTGGCCGGAGAACTGCAACACACAAAGTATTCGGTCACGCAGGCGGATCTCGAAAAAGAGGCGCTCCTTGCGCGGCCGGACTTCCAGGCCGCGCAGAGCGCCGTCAAACTCGCCAACGACACGGTGGAGCTGGCATACGGGAATCGGGCAAGGGACCTCATGCTGGACACGGAATTCAAACGCAATGGGGAGATCAACGGCGTCGGATTCGGCATTTCGATCGAGATCCCTACGCACGACCGGAACCAGGGAGAGATCGCACGCAGCAAAGCCGCAGCCGGCCAGGCCCTGGAAGAAGCGGAGGCGGCGCGCGTCGGCGTCCTCACCGACGTCACCAGCAGCTATGCCGGCTACAAGACTGGCGATCAGGTCCTGGCATTGTACGAATCCGGCTATTTGAACCAGTCTGCGCAATCCCGGGATATCAGCAACTATGCCTATCAGAGAGGCGCAGCCAGCCTGCTCGACCTTCTCGATGCCGAACGGAGCTACCGTGCGACGCAACTCGCTTACCGCCAGGCGCTCGCCGCCTATATGGCCAGTGTGGAACAGGTCAACCTTGCCGTGGGAAAGAGGGTGATGCAATGAGTGAACGACGCAACCTCGATTTTAGCGCCGGCCGGGCAGCGACCCACGCGTTCCGGTCCCGGATTCTCACGGTCCTGGCCCTCGCACTGGCGGGCGGCACCTTCTCCTGTGCCGGTTCGGGCGACGGCACGGACTCGGCAGCCCAGGCGCCGCCGGCAGACGTTCAGCCGAACCTCTTCACTGTTCCTGCGAATCAGCAGGAGCATCTGCAGATCAAGGCCGTGCAAAGGGAGGATTGGAGGATCAGCATCCGCAGCACCGGGACCGTGGATTGGGATGCCGACCACACGACGCAGGCAATCGCACAGGTCACGGGGCCGGTCAGCAGGATTCTCGTGGATACCGGCTCCGCCGTGGCGGCAAACGACCCGTTGCTCTATCTCTCCAGTCCCGACATTACCAATGCGATCGCCGCTTATCGAAAGGCCCGCAACCGCGTGGATTTCGAATCGCGATCGGTGGAACGGAGCCGGGACCTGCTTGCGCACAAGGCGATCGCGCAGAAAGACGTCGAGGGCGTGGAAGCCGACTACAACGATGCCTCGACCGATCTCCAGAACACGCTGCAAGCCCTGAGGATATTCGGGATCACTGCCAAAGAGATCGACGAGGCGGAGCGCCAGGGGGTGGCGATCAACCCGCAGATCGCCCTGCGCTCTCCCATCAAGGGCATGGTGGTGCAGAAGCTCGTTTTCCCCGGCCAGCTGATTCAGGCCGGCGCCACCACCTGTTTTCAGATCAGCGACCTGTCGACTGTCTGGGTGCAGGGCCACATCTACGAGAAAGACCTGACCGCGATCCGGATCGGCGATCCCGTGGACGTGACACAAGCTTCCATTCCGGGAGTGTTCCACGGGGTAGTCTCTTACGTCGGCGCGATGATCGATCCTACAACCCGCACGACGCCGGTCCGCATCGCCACGGCCAATCCGAACGGGCTGCTGAAGAAGGACCTGTTCGTGGACATCGTCATTCACACGCGGACAAAGCAGAACGTGCTTGCAGTCCCCACCTCGGCCGTGCTCTACGACCCCGACAACCTGCCGTTTGTCTATGTTCAGGCGGACGGCGCGAAATTTGCCCAACGCCAGGTGACTACCGGGGCGCAACAGGACGGCAGGTTCGAGATCCTGAGCGGTCTCAAAGAAGCTGAAAAAGTGGTTTCAGAGGGAGCCGTGTTCCTGCAATTTGCAAATACGTATCAGAAGTGAGCGGGCATGATCGATCGAGTGGTTTCCTTCGCGCTTTCGCAGCGTTTCCTGATCCTCATGACGATGCTGTTTCTGATGGTCTGGGGCGTGCTCTCATTCGAAAAACTTCCCATCGACGCCTACCCCGACCTGTCGCCGCCGCACGTGGAGATCGTCACTCAGTGGCCGGGTCATGCCGCGGAAGAAGTGGAACGGCTCATCACGATCCCGATGGAAATCGAGATGAACGGAATCCCGGAATTGGAAGCGCTCCGTTCCATTTCCCTTTACGGACTTTCATCGGTAGAGATGAACTTTGAGTACGACAGCGACCCGTATTTCGTGCGCGCGCAGGCGCACGAGCGGATGGCCGACGCGACCGTGCCAGAAGGAGTTTCCCCCTCGCTCTCCCCGATGTTCAGTCCGAGCGGGCTGATCTACCGGTACGTGCTCCAGAGCCCCGATATGTCCCCGCAGGAACTCAAGACAATCCAGGACTGGGTGATCGAGCGGCGCTATCGCGCCATTCAGGGGGTGGCGGACGATTCCAGCCTCGGCGGCACCACCATGCAGTACCAGGTCCTGCTGGATCCCGCCCGGCTGTTTTCTTACGGCGTCACTGTGCCCCAGGTTTTCCAGCAGCTGTCGAACAACAACGCCAACGCAGGCGGCGGCTTCTATTCGCAGGGCGGGCAGTTTTACTACATCCGCGGCCTGGGGGCGGTGCGCAGCCTTGCCGACATCGGCAACATCATCGTCGCGGCTCGCAACGGCGTTCCCACCTATGTCCGCGACGTGGCCAAGGTGGAGATCGGGCACGCTCCGCGCCTCGGGCAATTCGGGTACATGAACCAGGACGACGCGGTCGAGGGTGTGATCCTCATGCGCGCGGGACAGCAGGCGCAGGTCGTCCTGGACAGGGTGGAGAAGGTCACCGATGACCTCAACAAAAACATTCTGCCTCCCAACGTGAAGATCGTCCCTTTCTATGACCGTCACCAGTTGATCGCGGCAACGACCCGGACAGTCGAGCGTAATCTCCTGCGCGGCATGGTGCTGGTAATGGTGATCCTCGGCCTCCTGCTTTTCAGCGCGCGCACCGCCCTGATCGTGGCCGCGACCATTCCGTTCTCGCTTTTGTTCGCATTCATCTGCCTCGACCTGAACAGGATTCCCGCCAACCTGCTCTCCATCGGCGCCATCGACTTCGGCATTATCGTCGATGGCGCCGTAGTCATGGTAGAGAACATCTTCCGCGAACTGGCGCTGAGGCACGGCAAGGAGTTTCACCTCCTTGAAGTCATCCGGTCGGCGGCCCGCGACGTGGAGCGCCCCATTTTTTACGCGATCGCCGTGATCATCGCGGGGTATCTGCCGATCTATGCCCTGACCGGGCCTTCGAGCCGCCTGTTCTCTCCGATGGCGAACACCATGTCGTTCGCTCTGATAGGTTCGCTCCTCTGCTCGCTGACTCTGCTGCCGGTGCTTTGCGCTTACTTGCTTCGGAAACGCGTGAAGGAGCCCAGCATCCGTCTTTACGAACGGGTTCGGGACCTGTACGGCCTGGCGCTTCGATGGTGCCTGCGCTATCGCCTGGTCACGCTGCTGATCTGCCTGGCTGTTTTCGGCTCGTCCCTCTTCCTGATTCCCACGATCGGCGCCGAGTTCATGCCACATCTCGACGAGGGCGCCCTCTGGGTGCGGGCCACGACGCCGTACACGATTTCGTTCGATGAAGCCGCCAAGTTGGCGCCCCAGATCAGGAAAGTGCTGATGAGTTTCCCGCAGACCACCGTGGTCGCAAACGAGCTGGGGCGACCGGACGACGGCACCGATCCCACCGGCTTCTTCAACGACGAGTTTTATGTCGGCCTGAAACCATACCAGGACCCTGCATGGCAAGGGGAGATTCGCACCAAATCACAGCTGATCGAGGACATGCAGAAAAAACTTTCGGCATTTCCCGGCGTCATCTTCAACTATACCCAACCGGCTGAGGATGCCGTCGATGAAGCGGAAACCGGTCTGAAAAGTTCACTGGCCGCCAAGATTTTCGGGCCTGATCTGGCGACGCTCGAGCAAAAGGCGCAGGAGGTCAAAAAGGCAATCAGCTCCATTCCCGGGATCACGCACATCACCATCGTCCGCGAATTGGGACAGCCCAGCCTGACGATTGCGCCCGAACGTGACAAGATAGCCCGTTACGGCCTGAATGTGGCAGACATCAATACGCTGATCGAGACCGCGGTGGGAGGAAGAGCCGCGACGCAAGTCATCCAGGGGGAGCGCCAGTTCGACCTTGTGGTCCGGATGCAGGAGCCGTATCGACGGAACATGGACGCGATCAAGAACCTGCTGATCGTCACGCCGGATGGCCAGCACCTTCCCTTGAGCCAGTTTGCCGATATTCAAGTCACCAGCGGGGCGTCTTTCATATACCGGGAAGCCAACTCCCGGTATATCGGGATCCAGTTCAGCGTGGAAGGCCGCGACCTCGCGAGTGCGGTCGGCGAGGCGCGCCGCAGTGCAGCGGCCCAGGTTCAGCTTCCGGTCGGCTATACGATCGAGTGGGGCGGAGAGTACAAGGACTACCTGGCCGCCATTGCTCAGCTCAAGGTCATCATGCCGTTGACGGTACTCGTCATTCTGCTTATCCTCTTCGCTCTTTACGGCAACCTGAAATTTCCCCTCCTCATCGTCTTCAGCGTTCTGGTCACGGTGCCGGTCGGCGGGCTGCTGGCTCTGAGCCTGACGCACACGGCATTCAGTGTTTCTTCGGGGCTGGGATTTGTAGCGCTCATGGGGGTAACGGTGCAGACGAGCGTGATCCTTTACTCGTTTATCAACAAGCTGCGACTGGAGGGAAAGGACGTCCTGACGGCCACGTATGAGGCGTCCCTGCTGCGGTTGCGGCCGATTCTGATGACCGCGCTGGTGGCTTGTCTCGGTCTGCTCCCGGCAGCCATGTCGACCGGCATCGGCAGTGATTCCCAGAAACCGTTTGCCATCGTGATCGTCGGGGGATTGCTCTCGCGCCTGCTCTTGTCAGTCTTCCTCGCCCCCATCCTTTACTCTCTCGTCGCCCGGAAATCCGACATCCTCAAGGTGTAGGTCGGAACTGTGTGAAGGGGGCCGTCTGCAGCATCGTCGAATTTCCCCAGCTTTTCCAGGGCGTTGCTGGCAAACCGGTATGCCGAAGCATCCGCCGGTGATTTGGCGAATCGGATCGGCAATGATCTCTTTGAGATCCCTGATGAGCGCCACGGCGCCGCTGCCGCCGATCAGCCGGTTGATTTCGCGCCCTTGGGCATCGAGCACCAGGATGGTCGGATAGCTGCGGACGTCGAACTTACCGGCAAGCCGGATGCCATCGTTATCCTTTTCGGCATCGAGCAGCATGAAGACCTGCGTCTTTGTGAACTCGATGAACTCCTTGTTCGTGTGGACCTCGCGCGCCATCTGCTGACAGGGTGGGCACCAGCTGGCGGAAACATCCACAATGATGAGCTTCTGCTCCGCCTTCGCCTGTTTGAGTGCGTCATCGAATCTGGCCACCCACGCGACCTGCGCCGTGAGGGGCATGGAGGAGACGATAACGACGAGAATGGAAATGAAAATGATGGCGATCCTGGCATTCACGGCTCACCCCCTGGAGACGGAAAAGCTGCTTCTACCGGATTCCCGGCACGGCCGCTCCATCAGTTGAAGCCCGGCATTCCTGCTTCGAGCAAGGATCGGCACCGGGTCCGGGTCCCCGAACGGATAGGTCTTGATGACGCGCTTTTCTTCCCTGACCGTCGCCCTGCCACCCCCGAGGCTGCACGAGACCATGTTCAGCGCCAGCCCAAGCAGGATTAGCCCGACGCAACGACGATGTTTCATCTCGACCTCCTCAGTACTGCGGGCCTGCTGCAATGATTATTCGGAGATAATCAGGAGCCAGCCTTTGCCCTTGGGAACCGGAACCGGGCCGTTCGGATCGAATTTGGCGGTCGGCTGAAAATCTTTGACCTCGGGAGCCGACAGTGTGGCCTTGCCCGGATCGATCCCCAGTGCGTTCCAATCGAACGTCAGCCGGATATCGACATCCTCCGGCGCCCAGCTGGCCACCGATATCAGAGCTTTTCCCCGCTTCACGAAGGCGGTGGCCATGACGTCCTTGTTGCCGGTCTTCACGGGGCAACGCGGCGACCAGTATCCGATCATATCGCTTTCCTGAATTTTGAACTCGTCCCAGACCTTCCAGACCGGCGACGGGTCATTGCCGTCGTACGGTATGCGGCTGGTCATGCCATAGATCATCCCGCGCCACCGGTTCCCCCCGTCCTGCAGCATTTCGCCCATGAGCCCGTAGGGGATGCCTGACATCTCGATCAGCCAGAAGTCCGGCGGCGAGTTCGGATCGAAATACTCGCCGAACCACAACCGGTTGATGTAGGGGAAATGCTCGAGGTAGAGGTTGGCGCTGTTGGTAAAACCGTCGCGCGGGTTGTACTGATTGGCGGAGTGCAGATCGATGATCGCCTCCGGCCGGCCGCGGTCGAGGACCTTGCGCACCCGTTTCATGGTGGTGCGATCGAACGCGAGGTCATCGATGTACAGCCCGTCGATCTGCATGCTCCTGACCAGCCAGTCGAGCCCCGCGATGTAGTAATTGTGCCAGCGCGACATGCCGCTGTTTATGATCGCCGCATCCTTCAGCTGGGGCACAAACCAGGCGGGGATATAGTTGGACCCGAGGTGCTCCTGCAGCCAGGAGAAGCCGCCACCGGGACCTTCCGAAAAAATCTCGTTACCAAGGCTGCGAAGCGCGAACAGTTCCGGCGCGTGGTTCGACAGCTCCCGGATAGTGTTGTAGATCTTGACCTTCATCCCCTTCTGATGCGCCTCGTCGATGTAGCGCCTCATCTGATCCTGGTGGAGAAAGGGGTAATTGATGTACGGGTTGACGTCGTTGGCGTGGTGAACGTTGATGGTGTCGGCTCCGGACGCCATCGCCTGGTCGACCGTCTTGAAGGCGTGAAAGAACCGCGTGCTCCATTGGGATTTCGTGTCGAGCAGCTTGAACGGCGTCAGCAGCAGGTTGAAGTCGAAATGCAGATCGCGGTCGGGCTGCAGTTTTCGCTGCCCGCTGTAGCAGCTCACAAGGAGTGTCGCGTTCCCCACTTCGCGAATGGTGATGCCCCCCTTGCCGTCATTGAACCACGAAGGGGGCATGTTCAGCGGCTTGGACTGATAGAAATTGGTGTTCAGCGGGCGTGAGTAATTCTCGGCCCGCAGGCTGAACTGGAAGCCGGCGTTGACGTCGCCGAGCCAGGCGCCGTCCTGGTTCTTTTTCACATCCCACGACCACTCGTGGCTTGCAGGACGGAACCCTCCCTTCAGCCCGAGACCCATCATGTACTTGACCGCTTCCTTCGCCAGCGGCATCTCCAGCCGGATGTCGCCCACGTCGAGATCTTTCGCAGTGCTGAGGGTGACGTGAAACTGAACAAAGCCGTCGAATTCCATGAGCCCGGCCAAATCCATCCTCAGCGGACCGGAGGTGCTCGAGGCCCTCCATTCGACGATTCCATCCTCTCTCCTGGCGTACCGGGTTACTTCCCGGACCCATTTCAGGCGCTGCCGGGAAGGGTTTTCTACGATCATATCCATCGGGCTTGTCAACAGTCTCTTCCCCCGCTCTGCTTCACGAGTAACTTCGGGGGTGAAAAGACTCTCGATCTGCTCGGGCAATCCGGATATCCCGATTGTCAAACGCCTGCCGAGTATCCAGATGGTGTCGCCCAAGACCATCATGCGGGTGAAGGGGCTGACGAGCTCGTCGTCGAACGCGACCATCGAATCGAGCCAGCGCAGCCTGGAATGCCTCCAGGGCTCATTGTCTCCGAAGTCCTCGATCAAGTCAGGCTTCACCGTGATGAGGAGGTCGACCGACTGCACCGGCATGCCCACCGGTTCGATCGACACTTGTCCCTGATACATTCCCGGCTGCACCGTCGCGGGGATTTCGATGCCGAACCAGAGAGGCTGCACCCGGCCTTTCTTGACCGAGACGACTTTCTTAAAAGCGGCGCCGTCCCAATTGGTACCGTTCGTATTGATGCAGCGAAAAGAGGTGGAGGGAATGGAATTACCGCCCATCCTCAGGGAGGTGAAGGTGACGGCGATGTCCTGGATGTCCGCAGCGCTGGCGTACAAGCCGATCTGGAAAGCGTAGAACTCCCCAAGCAACGCCTCGCCGGCAAACGCCGGCTTCGGCCCTTCCCTGATCCACTTTTGGGGCAGGTCGGCGGTCATGCGAATGGGGTAGGTCCGCTCCTCCGGAAAGAGAAGGAACTTCTTGTCGGCGTGAGCCGCCAGCAACCGCTCGGTCTCTTCGGGTGCGGCGATCACCTCCATCGGGTAGAAGCTGTTGAACTCGTCGATTGCCTGAATTTCGACCAGCGTCGCCTGCGGCAGCGAATCCAATTGGGTGGAGAGACCGGATGCCCGGGTCTTCCACGCAGGATCGGCGAGGTCCTCCTGCGCGCTGTACGTAACCACGGGATAATTGCGCCCTTTCGAGGTAAATGGCAGATAGTAGGCATAGTAGGCGCCCGGCGACTGCGCCTGGAACAGAATCTCGCCGAAAGGACGGCTTACTTTAAGTGGTAGGAGGTTTTTCACGCGCGCGCCGGTGTTGCCTTCGATGAGGATGATGTTTTTTTTCTCAGGCTCCAGATCCCGCCGGCGCCAGTCGATGCGCGCCCGCACGATTTCCGCCGGTCCTGCCACTTTGAGCACGGCGCGGTGATTCCCGAGAGTATCCGTGTCCCACTTTCCCGTTCCGTACGGCACCTCCTGCGCCGGCAGCCGGAGTACGCCGCCCGCCAGTGCCACGGAAAGGCAGAATGTCGCTGAAATCAGAATCCGTCTCATAGGTCTGTCCCCGCCCTCGCCACCGTATGGCATCACACGATTGGCCTAAATGAAGGACTCCATACTATCCCAAAACATGTTTTCGAAACACGGTTTGAAGGTGAAACGATATCAATAGGTGTGAGATCGGCGCGCGCCGTCACGACGCGTCTTGCGCCTTTCATCGGTTTCGTATCGTTCGGTTGCAATCGGCCGCGATATCAGGCTTAATGTATGCTTATAGGTTATTGACCCGACAGGCATCGACCCTATGGCTCAGACGTTTGGCGAACAGTCCCGGATCCCGTTGATTGGCGAAACAGAGATATTGAAATCCATCATCAATTCCCTGGCGGACGGCGTGGTTGTGGCCGACCGTGAAGGCCGGTTCCTCTTCTTCAACCCCACGGCCCAATCCATCCTCGGGATCGGCTCCATCGATGCCTCCGCCGACCGCTGGTCCGACATCTACGGCTGCTACCGATCGGATGGAATCACGCGCTACCCTTCACGCGAACTGCCCCTGGCCAGGGCGCTTGCAGGGGAGTCGGTCCCCGAGACCGAGATCTTCATCCGCAATGCGGAACGTCCCGACGGGGTTTGGATCCTGGTAAACGCACGCCCCCTGTGGAACGAGAACGGGGTGCTGCAGGGCGGGGTCGTAGTGATCTGCGACATCACGAAGCGGAAGGAGGTCGAGGTAAGGATTAGCACCCTCACCAATGCCGTCGAGCAGACGGCTGACAGCATTGTGATTACCGACCGGAACGGTCTGATCGAATACGTGAATCCTGCCTTTGAGCAGACGACAGGCTACGGGCGTAACGAGAGCCTGGGTCGCACCCCGTCGATCCTCAAGTCGGGCGTTCACCCTGAATCGTTCTATCGCGAGTTGTGGGCCACAATCACCTCCGGAAACGTCTTTCGGGCGACGATCGCAAACCGGAAGAAGAACGGCGAGATCTACTTCGCCGAGCAGACGATCACGCCCATGCGGGATTCGAACGGAAGCATCAACCACTTCGTGGCCGTGGTCAAGGACGTGACGGAGCAGAGAAAACTGCAGGAGCAGGAATCGCAGCTGCGGCTGGCCCGCGCGGTGCAGCAGCAGTTCTACAGAATACCCGCTCCGCTGGTCGATGGCTTCGATATTGCCGGCGCCGCCTACCCCGCGGATGCGACCGGGGGCGACTACTTCGACTTTGTGCCGCTGCCGAAGGGTTGCATTGGCATCTCCATCGGCGACATCTGCGGCCACGGGATCGGCTCGGCCCTGCTGATGGTCGAGTTGCGCGCCTATTTGAGAGCCTTTGCCTGGAAGAGCTCAAATGTCGGTGAGATTGTAACCCTGATGAACGATGCCCTGGTCTCCGACCTGGAACAGGAGCGGTATGCCACGCTCGCGTTCTGCCGCCTGCATCCTGTTTCAAGGACCCTGGTCTACACAAGTGCCGGACATGTGCCCGGATTCGTCCTCGATGCCGCAGGCGGCGTGAAACGAGTGCTGGAGAGCACCGAGGTCCCGCTGGGTCTGTTTTCCGATCGGGTATATGCAAGCAGCGAGGAGATCAAGCTGGAACCGGGCGAGATCCTGGCGCTGCTCACCGACGGAATCACGGAGGCCGAAAGGCCCGACCAGGCGCCCTTTGGGATCGATCGCGCCCTTGATTTCATCCGAACCCACCGCATGGAGAGTGCGCAGGAAATCGTCGACGGCCTCTACCATGCGGTGCGCTACTATTCCGACGGGATGCCTCAAACCGACGATATCACCGCCGTCATCTGCAGGTCGGTCCCCAGGATCCATCGGCGCCGGCGCCAGCCTCACCCCCGCGGCTGAAGCACGGAAGCCCTAAACCGCCAAACACACGAAGAACACGAATTGATTTCGTGTTTTTCGCTTGTTTGGCGGTTACTGCTGCGTTGGGTGACGCCTACTGCTTGAGTTGGACGGACTTGATCGTTATGGGCTGGAGCGGCACGTTCTGGGCGCCCGCTTTGTCGCCGACCGCCACTGCCGCGATCTTGTCGACGACGTCCATGCCGTCGAGGACTTTGCCAAAGACGCAATAACCGAAAGCGTCCGGCGTCTCGCCCCGGTGATCAAGCCGGACGTTGTCCACCGTATTGATGAAAAACTGGGACGTGGCGCTGTTGACATCCGAGGTGCGAGCCATGGCGAGCGTTCCGCGCAGGTTCGACAGCCCGTTCCCCGCTTCGTTCACGATCGCCGGTTGCGTGGCCGGCTTGCGCGCCATGGACGCGGTCATGCCCCCACCCTGGATCATGAAGCCCTTGATCACCCGGTGGAAAATGGTGCCGGCATAGTAGTTGGACTTCACATAGCCGAGGAAGTTCGCCACGGTCTTGGACGCCTTGTCCTGGTAGAGTTCCGCCGTGATCGAGCCCATGCTCGTTTCAATCACCACGACCGGGTTGCCCGCGGCCCCGGTCTTTCCCTGCGCGGGAAGCGTCGCCGCGAGCCCAAGCAGCAGGGCCGAGACAGCCAATGCAAGCCGCAATACTGTGCCGATCGGTATCATTCGTCTACTCCTTATCCTGAAAACTTGAAATCCACGTCCTGCCCGACACCCTTATGACGCCTGCAGCAGGCTCCTGCCACCTTTCAATCTAGCGACATTGCGCTTCGCTAGGCAACAGGAAAAGGGGGCCGTGCCGCCCGGCGCAAAATGTGCTTGCATTTTTCCTCGTGCCGCGGTGAAGTTCCACGGACTGGAGGACCGGCCATGGATTCGATCAAGACGCAGCGCATCCCGAACTCGGAAATCCGGCTGATGCTCGAAGCAGCCGGGAGGCTGGAGCAGCGAGGTCGGGAAGTAATCCACCTGGAGATCGGCAGACCCGACTTCGACACTCCGCCGCACGTCGTGGAGGCGTGCGTGGAGGCGTTGCGGGCGGGCAAGCACCACTATTGCCCCAACGCCGGCATCCCCGAATTGCGCCAGGCGATCGCACGCAAGTACTCGGAGGAATACCGGCTGGAATACGACCCGCGGTCGGAAATCATCGTCACCTGCGGCGTCGCCGAGGCGGTGTACCTGTCGATGAATGCGCTGCTGAATCCCGGCGACCAGATTCTGATTCCCGACCCGGGTTGGCTGAACTATGCCGTCGACGCGATCTGCGGCTATGCCGAGCCGGTCAGCTACACGCTGGCGGCGACCAACGGGTATCAGCCGGATCCGCGCGAAATCGAGGACAAGATTACGCGCCGGACACGGATGATCCTGCTCGTCAGCCCCTCCAATCCCACCGGCGCGGTCACCCGGCCGGAGGTTCTCGAAGGGATCGCGGCCCTGGCTCTCAAGCACAACCTGATCGTGATCAGCGACGAGATCTATGAGCGGATCCTCTATCCGCCGGCCCAGCACCGCAGCATCGCCTGCCTGCCCGGCATGAGGGAACGGACGCTCGTTTTAAACGGCTTCTCCAAGTACTGGTCCATGACGGGATGGCGGCTCGGGTATGTTCTGGGTCCGGCGGGGTTCATCGACCCGATGTTGCGTTACCACCTGTACATGATTACGTCGGTCGCAACTTTTCCCCAGTACGGGGCCCTGGCTGCGTTGCAGGGGGATCAGGAACCTTCGCGCGCGATGGTTGCGGAACTGCGGCGGAGGAAAGATTTTTTGGCGCCGGCGGTGAACAGCATTCCGGGCTTCTCCTGTCTGGCGCCCGAAGGCGCCTTCTACGTGTTCGTCGATGCCCGTCCCGCAGGCCTGGACGGGTACCGCCTTTCGAACCTGCTTCTCGAGGAGGCGGGGGTCGTCACGGTCGCGGGAGAGTGTTTCGGCAAGAACGGCGCCGGCCACATTCGATTGGCCGTGACCTGCCCCGTGGAAAAGCTGCAAAAAGCGGCAGCGAACATGGACCGGTTCATGCGCCGCCATATGGACCTGCGCCAATAGGGTTTCGGGACAGACTCCAGGGAGCCGGATGTTGCCGGCCGATCGAGTGGCGTGGCAATGTCCCGCGGAGTGAGGCAAGAGAGTACCTACGGGCAAGCGAAGCTCGACCCGCGGTTGTCCCATGCAGCCCAGGAGACGCCGGCAGGTTCGACAGATCCCGCTGATCGCCAACCGCAGTCACTTCATAGCCGTGGATCCGCGTAGGCATGAACCCGGTCATCCCGGGTTGCGGCCAGGGGCTGTGTTGCGGTCGCGGTGCGCCTGTGTGATGGTCACTGAATGGGCTGGAAGCGGATGCCCTCCTGCGGGTCGTCCCAGACGGCACAGAACCGCCCCCCCGGGAGTGTGTAGAGGCGAAGATGCCTGGCATCGCGGGCGCCGGCAGTCACGACGTCCCACGACGCGGCTCCCGGGGCCAACCTGAGCAGGCGATCACCCGCGCGCGCAATAATGCGGAACAGGCCCGCAGAAGCGGCTGCTACCGCCCACTCTTCGACATTTTCCTTCGGCGCATCGATCGAGTCCTCGACCGCGCTTTTCTCGTCGAAAAGCGGAATGCGCGCGTGGATGATCTTCCGGGATTCACCGGCCGGCGCAAACAGAAGGCTGATCGAATCGATCCCGAACGGGCTCATGTCCAACGACAGCAGCGACCCTGGACGCTCGAAGATCTTTTTGTACTCTCCCTGCATTCCCGACTGCCCGGGGCCAAACGTGCGCCGGAACAGGCTCACTTTCCCCCCGGTCACCTCGGCCCAGACCAGGGAGACATCGGCATCGGTTCCATCGGGCCGATAGTGAACGAGGAGTTCTTCCGGCACCGCGGCAGCACCGAGACCCAGCTCGCGCATTCCGGGGGCCGTCCGGACAGAGAACGTGACCTCCTTCACCGCAGGCTTGCCCCGGTCGCCGCCGACCACCAGGAACACCACGCGCCCGTCGTCGTGTTTCCGTCCGACCGGGAGGAGTTTCGGTGCGCTCAGTCCGACCGGGGCGGGATCGAGAGATGCGGGACGGACAGTCATGCTGGCCATGGCTGCGCCGATGCGGTCCCCTTCCAGCCAGGCGAGCCAGCGTCGTCCCGGCGCGTCTCCGAGCTCGATCGCCTGGCTTAGTCCCGCAACGGGGACGCCGGCGCCGCGTTCCACACATCGGAGCGAAATCCCGAGATCCGGATTTCTCGCCGCGCTCTCGCGTTGGAACACGATTGTGGCGCCATCGGCTGCGTGATGGCTGAAAACCAACGCCAGCCTGCCTGTCAGCGGACTGACCAAGCCGGCGATAGTCTCGATCCGGGGCGCGACAACCGCCAGGTCGACCGGGGGAGACACGATTTCCTGCCCGCCGATTTCATAATGGGCCACCACGCGATAGTGGCCCGGCCTGATCGGTTCCGTGGCAAGATCGGCAAGATCGGCCTCATGCTGAACTGTTTTCCCCGGCGCAAGATCTTCCATCAGCGGAGTAAATTGCGGCAGCGGCTCGCCGCCGCCCCGCACCAGTCGAGACTGACGCTGGCTCAGGGTGTGGACCGCCGGTCCGGTCCCCGGCGGCAGCAGTTGAAAGACGAACGGGGAATCGGAATCGGAACTGTGGACCTTGGCCGGGGCATCGCCGCGATTGCTGATCGATACCGTGATCGGCACAGACTCTCCGGCCAGGACCTCGGTGCGAAGCAAAGACGTTTTCAGTTCTAGGCGCTGCACAGGCAAATCTCCTTTCGTGGCCTTCGATGTCTGCTGTCCGGAGCGCGCTTCCTGCGCTGGCGGACCATCCAGCGCCCGCGGAACCTCGCAAGCGCCCCCGCAGAGAAGAGCCAGGACAATCAGAATCCCCAGCCAGGCGCAGGTTCGGCGGGTCCAGGATGCCGGCCCTGAAACCGGCCGTAGAAATGTGCGCCTGAACGAAAACACGGCGCGTCGCATGCGGGAACTATGGATCATGCTCGTCAGTCCCGGGGACGCCGAGGTCTTCGACTTTCCACCCTCGGTTCCGCAGAATGCACTTCCCGCAGAAGTACAGCCTCTCGGCATCGCTGGTGTAGCTCATGATGCAGCATCGGTCCCACTGCTTGTCGAGCGCGGCCACCCCGGCGTTCCACGCCTCGTGTGTGTTCTCCTCTGTGTCGTGCAGCTTCACCCTGGCCGGGGCGCGGCCGCCGACGGGCGCGGATGCCGCATGCTCAAGCTGACGGTGATGTCCGACTTCGTGCGTCCAGGTTTCCTCGCTGCTGCTGGTAAACAGCCAGGTCGCGGAGAGAGGCGTGCCCACGGCGGGCAGGGGGAAGCTGCTGGACGTGGAAGCCTTGACATTGGCCGGAGTCTGGCGCTGCATATGCCCGCTGCAGTCGGTGCACGACTTGCCGGCCGCCGATCCGCCGGCCGCCGCGATCTCGATCCACCAGTAACGGTTGTGGCACCCGTCGCACCGGTATTCCTCGACCCAGTACCGCGGAGTGCTTCTGAATTCGACGAGCAGATGGCCGCGGAACATGCCGTGCTTTGCTTCAACGCGCCGGAGGATCTCGTTCAGCAGACGGTCGCGATACGCTCGCCAGGTATCGTCGAAGATTGTTCCGTAATAATCGTCATAAAGCTTATTGAACAGAGTGTTTGCCGGGGCCGGCCAGATATAGTCGAAGTGGGCGAGGTGGTACCACGGGAAGTTGTAGTTCGGATCGAGCCGGGCGTGATTCGGGTTGTTTTTGTGATACGTGCGCCGGACGCGGTCCTTGATGATATTCGAAAAGGTCGTCCTGTCGGCGGCCACCGCCGGATTCAGCACATCCACAAGATTGTATTCCGTCGCATTGCCCGGCGGCGCCGCGTTCGGCCCAGGTTCGAAAATGAAGTGGACGTGCGCTGCCGCGTACAGGCTGCGAAACTTGGTCATGAACGCATCCCAGTGCCCGGTGGACGCGGGCGCCCACCGGATGTACGCCCGCAGCGAACTCTTGCGCCAGATGCGCATTTTCGCCGTGTGCGCCTGCGGCAGACGGGGATACCGGCGCGCCAGCACATCCAGGTTCGGGAAATCATAGCCGTCGCACTTCCTGAACCTCGCCCTTGCCTGGACCCGGTATCCGTCCCCGGCAATGTTGCCCGGATTGAAATAGACCCCGGCCCGGCCGATCAGCGGTTCAAACAGCGCATCCGGACCCTGACCCAGGTCGTCGTGAACGATGGTCGCGACCGTCTCGACATCGCCGTCCGCAACCGCCCGCCACGGTTGGAGATTTTTGTCGCCTGTCCCGAAAACCTTGCCGTAGTAATCCTTCAGTTTGGCTTCCTCGGGCCGGAATCCACCGAACTCTTTCGGGCAGTTCGTGTAGACGGCGTCACGCACGATGTCTTTGCGCTTGTAGGTCTTCTTCTGCTCGTCCAGCACCCATTCCGCGTACCGGAGGGAGCGGGTCCGGTCCTTGTTGTACGCCGCGGTGTCGATCACAGAGACGTCGGGGCCGATTTCATCAAAGGCCCAGTCGATGCGGATTGGCCCGACGGCCTTCCGCGCCGCATCCGATTCCGCCGGCCTATCGGCGGAATCCAATCCCGCCGATTTGCCGAGCACGAGCGGCCCGGCCTGCAACGCAAGCCATGGCCGCGCAATCGAAGCCTCGTCCTTGGCCGCGCGGCCGTCGCCAACCTCCATGGATCCGCGGTAGTTGGCCATGTAGGAAACATGCCCGGATATCTCCGCCTCTGCGGATTCGGTGTATCCGTGCCGGTCATCGACCCAGACGATCAGGTCCTTTTCCTTCTGGCACAGGACCGCATCCGCATCCGCGTTGGACAGGTCCGCGCGCGATGCCGCATCGCCAAACCAGGGCCGCAGTGGAGACGCCGGCAAATCCTCCAGGGCGTTCCTGGTGTCGTTGTTCTCATTGCCGTCCGGGGTGAGGCGCTGATAGTCGTCGGCCGCGGCAGCCTTCCTCTTCGGCACCGAGCGCTGGAATTCCTTCAATGCCAGTTTGTATTCGTCGCGGTCTGTCCCGTCCACGGGTCCGGGATGGAAACCGGAACGGGCCAACTGGTACTGGCACCAGCGGGTTCCCTGAGTCTTTTCCGGAGGATTTGCTTGCGGAACGAGCGGGGCCAGCTTGACATCGAATGCCTGCGGATCCCCGGCCGGATCGTAGTCCTTCTCGGCCGCAAGATGGGTTGCCGGGTCCACAAAGAGGCGCACTTCCGTGTGCATCGCTGCGATCGCCATTCCAGCCGGTTCCTCCTCACCGGTGCAGGCTTGAATCTGCACGCGATAGGGCATCTGCTCCGGCTTGGCATCGCCGCCTTCCAGCGTCTTTCCGTCCCAGGAAAATTCTCCCTTTTTGAGGTCGTCGGCGGAGAGGTCCCGTTCGAATGCGACCGCTTCCTCGTTGTCCAGGATGAGCAGTTTGCCTTTCTTCAGCTTTTCGGTCTTCTCGATTATCCAGGATATCTTCAAAGACTCGGGTACGAGCGTATCGTCGCCGTCCTTCTTCTCCCAGCGCGGCCAGAAATCGTTCAACAGAATCCGGCCTTCGGTATCGGTTGCGCCCTTCTCGAGGTAGCGCAGGTGCACCGTGTAGGGCGAGAAAGCGGCATTCAGGAACCGTTTCTGCCCCTCGGGGGCTTTGAGCGCGCCATCGGTTGCGTTGCTCTCGCCGGTCCAATCCGTGATCTCATGCATCTCGCCGGTCCGGGCAAATTCCGGAGCGAGTTCGCGCGTGTAGACGGGCACGGTCCCGGTCAGTTTGGTAAACTCAAGCTTGCCGTCGTTGTTCACCTTGGAGCTGCAGTAATTGCTGGCGTGCACTTCGAGGACGACCTTGTCTGACAGTTCCTTCCGCCCCGTGAGTGCGTACTTGATGACGCAGGTCTCGCCCCCTTCGCCGGCCAGGCCTGGCAGAAACCACTTGTCCAATGAGTCGATGTCCAGCCAGGGCGGATCCGTAAGAGTCACCGTCCCGGTCCCCGATTCCGCGAGGCAATCGCGCGCGATGCTGTCATAGAAGCTGCAGTGGAAGGTTGCCGTATGTCTGGGTAACGGCGCCTTGGCCTGTTTCTTGCACGGCGTCACCTGACCCTTCTTGCATGGGATGTTTGGAGGCCGGTCTTTGTTGAAGAAAAAGAACGTCACCCGCCGGTTGGCTTCGCAGGCCTCGTCTGTTTCGACTACCGGGTCGAATTCGCTGCAGCCGACGTGTTTCGGTTCCAGGAACTGGTCCGGCTCGATTTTGATGTCGTGCTTGCTCGTCATGTAGTCGGTGAACAGCTGCTCGCGGGTCTTCGGGCCGGCAATGCCGTCCACCTTCAGGCCGCGCGCCTCCTGGTATTTCCTCACCGCAGCCTGCGTCTCCGGACCATCCTTGCCGTTGACCGGCCCTGGGTTGAAGTCGCCTTCGAGATCGTCCAGGATGGCCTGGACCGCGCCGATCCCCCAGTTTTCTTCGTTGTACAGTTTCTCCCAGGTATCGACGTCGTTGGTGATGAACGCATACGTGCTGAGCGCGCGGCGCTCGCTGAGGTCCTTGTTGTACTGTTCCGTCCCGACCTTGTCCGTATGTCCGAAAATGATGATCCTGGCATCGGGATGCTTTTTGACCAGCTTGTTCAGAACTTCCAGGTCATCCACGACGGTCGGCCGGATAAACGACTTGTTGAATTCAAAACAGACTCCGCGGACCATGGCGCAGGCATGGAACTGGTCGGGAGGCGCCTTAACCGCGTTTAACCGGATGACATGCGTTCTGTCGGTGGCCAGCCCGGCTTCTTTGAATGGTTCGGGGATGAACAGGTCACTTCGGGGTTCGGCATCCGCCGAAATGACAAAGTGGTTGTCGTCACCTCGCTTATAGCAGCCAAGTTCATCCCGCAGGAACTCGTCGACGACATCCGCATCATCGGTGCCCCAATTGAACTTCGCCAGCACGGCGCCGGTGAGAGGAAAATCCTTGGCGCCCTCGCGCTCGGCGATCTTCTCCAAGGTGTCGCCGTCCTGCAACTTGTACTTTTTGCTTTTCGAACGTCGATTGATGATCATTTCAGTGCCAGTCGCCTGCTGCCAGCCTATGATCCGGGTCCCGTGGAGCTGAATCCGGGCAGGGTGGATATGGCCTCGCAGAGAAAAAACAGCGCCAGGTTTGCCACCTGCAATATCAGGATAGTGCTACGCTCATCCGGAATGTCGTATTCGAGTGACCGCAGCGAAGGCTCACCTAAGCCACTTCGCTCATTCCCAGGTAATGGAACTGAGAACACTCATCGAACAAGTGCGCAAGCTATAGTGACGTTGTATCCCGCTGCGGCGCTCCTTGCAAGCGGAATCTGCCGCAATCCCGCGCTCCGCGCCGCTCGTGGGAAAGCGACGACAGCGCCGTAGAGGATTCAGCACTGCCCCGGCCAGGCTTGTCCTCCATAGCCGTCCGTGTCGGATGAACGTGCTGAATCCAACGTTGAGAGACTACTTGGGGTAGGGTGGCATAAAGTCTTCAGGGTCTACATGAAGGCCGTCTGCCACCCGATTGATGTAGTTGAAAAAACCGACGACCTCCACCAAGTCGAGGAGATCGGAGTCCCCCAGGCCCCACCTTCGGAGTGACTCGAGATCCTCTTTGGTCGTGCTCGAAGGCGAGAGCGTGAGCTTCGTCGCATACTCGAGAATCGCCCTGGTAGGCGCGTCAATTGCAGCGGTTCTGTAGTCGGTCTTGACCGCCTTCACCAGGACATCGTCATTCACCAGCCGACGGAGATCCTCCCCGTGAGCCTCAATTCAATAGTGGCAACGGTTGGCAGCCGACACCACGACTGCGATCATCTCCCGCTGGGCCCGACTCAGCGTGGAGGGCCCGTACATTGAACTCCGATACAGGTCCACAGAGGCTGAGACATACTCCGGCTTGAGGCTCTGGACCTTGAGGATTTCATACACCCTCCCCGCCCGTCCGATCGCTTCGGCGTACTCCCTCTCGAGTGCTCCCGTCGCTTCGTTCGGCTCGACCTTTGATATCCACGCCATTTGATTTTCCTCCTGCCATCGACAGTTCGATCAGTGTGATGTTACCGCTGTTGCAGGCGCAGATGGAGACTTTGATTTCAGGAGCAGGGAGCTCGGGTAGACGGTCCGTGATCATTACCAGAATTCGTGGACACCCACCATCGTTTTCTGCTTTCGAGAATTCGTGGACACCCACTATCCTCTCCTCCTTTGGTGGGTGTCCACATTTGTCGTTCCGACAGGATCGGATCCCGCGAAATGTAGCTTTGCCAGTCACTTGAAGAGAATCCGTGGACACCCACTGTTCTTGTCTTCTTTGATGGGTGTCCACAATTTTCACATTCTTTTCTCCGTGTTCTCTGTGGTTCGCTTTGGCTTTTGTCGGATCATGTTCCCTCACAAGGACTTTCATGATTTGTGTCGTCACGTCTGCCACCCTGCGCGCAGCCGTCCAGGATTGCGGCCAGGTGAAATGCGGTGACGCATCCGATGCAAGCCGGCCTATAATGGACCGGCATTCGGTGGCGCCGGTCGAACGATTGAATATCCGAATTCGCTCCGGCCGGCAGCTTTATTGAGCAATGTTCCATCATGTGAAGGATTCATCATGGCACGAACAGGTATTTCGCCGACAAAGCGGCTTGCTTTCGTTTCATTGCTTGCATTCTTCGTCGTCATTACTTTCTGCGCTTACGCCTACGTCGAGGGACATCCGCCCCAGGCCGCTACCGCCGCAGACAAAGGGCCGGCGCCGCTCGATCCGCAGAACGTGCTGGATCAGGACGACATGACGTGGACGGACTATCACCCCGTTCCCGGAGTGGACTGGGCCGACGCCAAATACAAGCCCAGCGTCAGGACGGTGAACATAGCGCTGGTGGTGGCGGATTTCGAAGACCAGCCCTTTGTGGTCACCCTGTCCAGAAAGTCGGACCTGTTCGGCAATCCGCAAGTCGATCCTGTCAAACGAGAGGACGTCGCCCGATTCTACGCGGATTTCTGGAACCAGCCTCACGAGGTCAACCACGGCCGCACCGTCAACGAATACTGGATGGAGCAATCCCATGGAAAATATGGGGTGAAGTTCGATGCCTACGGGCCGTATCGCATGCCTCGAAAGATGACCGAATACGGCGGCACGGTCAACAGCAGCGGCGGGAGGCGGGGCGGGGCGGCGGGCGGTCAGCCCGGCGCCCCAGGCGCCCAGGAGGCGAGAGGCCGGGCAACCGCGAGCCTACAGGGCGATGTTGATTCGATGTGGAAGAAGGATGCGGGGGACAAGACCTACGACCTGGTGCTGCGGATCTTCGCCGGCTACGATGAGACCTGTCTCTGGCAGGAATTCGGCGAGATGAAGTTTCAGACCAGGGAGGACATTACCCCGGAGTTCGGCAATCCGGACCCGGCGCAGCCGCGTTGGTCTTCCACCCGCTATGTCGAGTGGACGAGCTGGAAGGCGGCTTCCTATCTGTGGAGCAACTCGGCGATCATCTGCGGCGAGTCCTCGGGCTCGATCCGCCATGAGATTTCGCACGCCGCCTTCAGGATCGGCGACAACAACAATAATCCCTATGTTCAGCCGTATCACCGCGCGGGTTCGGGTCCCTGGGACATCATGGACCGCGGCTCATTCAACGGCCCCGGCGGCCCCCACCAGCGGTATCTCGTGCCGGTGCTCGCCGGCGGCGCCATGCCCGCCGGTCTCATGCTGAGCCAGCAGATGAAATTCGGATTCCTCACTCCGGCCAACGTTATGCGCCTTAATCGCGATGGCCTCGCCAGGTCCGGGTTGGCGGTGATCCGTGTCATTCCTCGCGAAATCGATCCCGGCGCCGGCCAGCTGCAGGGCGTCGTCGTCTGGCTCGACGGGGCGGAGCCCCGCGACCGGACGCCGGTGCAGGACGCGGACACTCAACCGCTGTACGGCGGAAACCATTATGACTACTATTCGATGGAAGTGGTGCAGCGGATCGGCTACGACTCGTTTGCGCCCGACAGCGGCGTGTTGCTGGGCAAGAACACCGGTGCCGTCGGGGATGCAAACTCGTTCGGAGGTGGCGGCGGACGCCGCGGCGCGCCGCCCGAGGCGGCACCCGCACGCGGCGGACAGGCCGGCGCTGACGCGGCCGCGGGCCGGAGCGGCGCCGCAGGCAGCCGGGGAGGGGGCACACGATCCGGCGGCGGGCCGACATACTTCAACTGGGTCATTGACGCGCATCCTGAGGACATCAATCGGCTCGACTTCAAGCGGCCGAACGGCGAAGCGGTGATGCGTACCATCGCCGACTACCGGCAGCTCAACGATGCGCTGTTTCATGCGGGGCTCAGCTCCGGAAGCCGGTTCGAGTACCGGGACGAGCCCAACCGGCTGCATTTTTATGTCATCGACATGCAACGGGACTCGCAGGGAATTCGAACCTATACCCTGGGCGTGCGGTCGCTCGACGGCGCCGGGCCGCACAAGCGCGGCGTGGCGCTCGAAGCCCCGAAAGCCGAGCCGGTCAGGAGTGCCGATGCCGTCCTCCGCTTCACGCTGAGAAACACCGGCTCGGCGGCGCCGACCGACGCGACGCTGCATTTTCAGAACAGCACTGCCAGCCTGAATTCGGATATTTATCGTCTGTCGGTCATGGTGGAAGGCCGGGGTTGGACGGCGCAGCTGGCGAATGACCTGGCGGCCGTGAAGTTCGGGGAGTCCCAGTCGGTACCCGTATATGTGAGCCACGGCCCGCAGAGCGCCGCAAGCGCGACGGTGACGCTTAAGGCGGTATCCGAGAGCGATCCGGGCAAGACCGCCGTGGCCACGCTGCGGATAAGGAACTGAGGCCTGACAGCCGTAGATTGCACGGCAGTCGGCGCCTGGGTAGACTGTCCCTTATCCAGCCTGACCTGTCGTGGATGTTCCTGATCAGCCGCAACCCGCCGGCGCTGGCTACTGTGGCGGGCGATCCGATATCGTCAAGCTCCCGAAGGATTTCGGTGGCATCGACAGGCTCGTTCTGGAGCGGCCGGTCGAACCGCGACAGCTTTTCCAAGGCAGAGAGTGAAGGCGACACTCGTCGCGTCGCCAGTGCGGCCAAATACTGCGCCGCCCGATCCGCAGCATCCAAAAGCAATGACTTCATGGCACTCACCTCAACCAAATAATATCCAAAGATCTGCCATTCGGCCCCTATTCCTATGCTTTATGCCGATTTCCTGGGAAAAGCGAGAATCTCCCGCCGGTTACTGGAAAAGTCCATGTCAGGATAGACTCCAATTCCAGCGACGATCTGGGCTTCCCCGCGACCGGTTGTTGCGCGCCGGACGAGGACGGTTCCGGGGCGACTGGTTTCGACGCTGTGCTACCATCTATTCAAGGTGTTGAAGTCCTTGCCAACTGACCTTGGAGGAATCCCTTGTGATTCCGCGCGATGGGATCGTTGCCGAGTATCTGTTCAACGGGAACGCCGACGACTCGAGCGGTCATGGCCATCATGGTGCGGCATTTGGCGCGACCCCCGTGCCGAATCGTTTCAATTCAGTGAACAGCGCCTATCGGTTCGATGGCGCGGATGATTACGTGATCATCGCCCCGCCGCCGGCTCTGAGCGCGGAAGCCCTCTCGGTCAGTGTGTGGGTCCGCTATGATCGGCAATCGTTCAGGAACGAATGGAGCAACTGCATCGTCTGCCGGGACAACGGCAACGACTCTGATCCATCGAGGCGCATCTTCCAGCTCAGTACGGACCGAAACCACATCGTGTGGCATCGCATGCTGGACGCGCGCGATCCCATGTTCAAGCAGCGGCTCCAGACCAGGATCTGGTATCACGTCGTTGCCGTCTGCGAGTACGGCGAACAGCGCCTCTATGTCGACGGCCTGCATCGTGATTCGGTGAAGCATCGGTTGTCTGCGCACGCCGAGGAGCCCATTTTCATTGGCCGGAAGGGAACTCCTGAGCCGTATTTCTTTTTTCGCGGCGCGATTGACGATGTGCGGATCTACAACCGAGCCCTGTCGCCGGACGATGTGCTTGCGCTCTATCGCGAAGACGGATTCGACAAACCCGTGCGGCCGATGTTCAGAGCGTCGGAAGATCCGATTTCAGGGAAATGGGGCCAGCGCGGAGTCGTATTCCTCGACCTTAAGTTCGACGGCACGGAAGCCGTGAGCGGCAGGATAATGGCGGGGAAACCATCGAGTATGGCTCCCATCGCCAAGGGCACCTTCGACCGCGCGACGGGCGCGCTCAGACTCGAGGGAGAAGCGGCGCATCCGGACAACGGTTCCGTCGTTCGGTATCTTATTGAAGGCATTCTGGACGGTCACGAAGTCACGGTCAGCGCCGAGTTTTTCGGCGTTTACGCCGGAAATCACACCCTGACGAAGGCAGGAGCCCGACGCGGCTGGTGGAAACGCTCGAAAGTGCGCAGACTCGTATTGCGGGTGGCACATCGCGCGTTCCGGCGGGATGCCTCAGTGAATGTTACTGCTCGATCTTGAAGACCAGGGTGATCGAGAGCCTCATGGGCCACGGCTGGCCATTGAGCAGCGCGGGGCTGTAGCGCCATTGACGCACGGAGTCGAGGGCCGCGTCCTTCAGCATGGAGTGTCCGCTGAGTACGATCGCATCCTTCACATGCCCCTCCTCATCGATCAATGCCGAGACCACGACGGTGCCTTCGATGTTATCGATCTTTGCCTGGGGCGGAAAGACCGGCTCGACTTTCTGGAGGAGTCTGGGCGGATAGATGTTGCCCCCTACCCGGATCGGATTCCTCCTCTCCGAGGCTGCCGCCCCGGCTCCCGCTCCGGTCATGACGACTACCGTTTCCCTGATCTGCCCCAATTCAAGCGTGACTCCGAGCGGACCGCTGCCCAGATCCCGGCCCGGCAGTGCCTGAGGTGTGAATCCCGCAAGCTCAAAGCGGAGCTCAAATTCCGATCCGGTGAGAGAATCGATTTCAAAGTACCCTCGCGCGTCCGTCAGGGTTCTGAAGAGCGCCTGTTTGCTTTCGGGAGTGATCAATGAGACCGCCACTCCCGGGACCACCGCGCCCGTCGGGTCATAAACGTTGCCGGTGATCTTGGGCCCGAGGCTCGCCTGCAGCCGCGCGTGCTTCATCATCAGGTTGTCTCTCTGCAACTCCAGATCGGCGATGAGACGCGAGACCTGGACAACGTAGGGATGTGCTTTGCTGTAGCGCGCTTTGAGGTTTTTCAGTTCCAGGCGTTTGGCCGCCAGCAGAGTCTCAAATCTCTCCATCTGAGCCGGCCACTGTTGGGGCCCGTATACTTGAGGAACTTCGGTCGGGCGAACGAATTTTGCCTGGTCGGCCGTCACTTGACGAGGACCTTCAGTCGGCCGGACAGATTTTTTCTGTGCGGGCTCTTTGCGAACCGCTTTGTTTTCAGCCACGCTCTGACCATTTGAAACCACATTGATCGTCTTCGGCGTCTCCGGCGGAGAAACCTGCGGAGGCGCAGGCGCGGCGGCGACTGCCGTCTCCTGCTCGAAGACCGCCGGCACATAAGCGAGCGAGCTTGACCCCGCCCCGACAGCCAGGATCAGGCCAATGGCAAACAATCCTATCAGGCATATGGAAGCGGGACCGATTTGTGGGGTTTTCATCTCCGTAAGCCTCCGAACCCGGTTTAAGAGAGATGCGCCGCTGAAGGCAATGGCCCATTTCGAAGCAGACCGAAGCCGCTCCGCATGAGACAGGGCCCGCGCATACGTCAGGGTATTACCGCACATGACGACGGCTTCGTCGTCGCAACAGCACTCGCGTTCAGCGCGGACCTGCAAGGTCACCCACCAGGTTGCCGGGTTGTACCAGAGCAGAACCTCGAGGAACGTCTGGATCAAATTGGCGAGATAATCCCGCCGCCGGATGTGTGCCAACTCATGAGCCAGCAAGGCATCCAGATGCTCGACGGAGAGCTTGTCCGCCGCGCCCGCGGGCAACAGGATCGCCGGCCGCAACCATCCGATCACAGTAGGGACGCTTACGCGATCGGATTCCAGCAGCCGGACCGGTTCGCGGGGACGAGAGTCCCGCCTTAGGGAGGTCAGCCTGCCCGCCCACTCATCTCCGCTCAGGGAAGTTGCGCTTCGCTTGAATAACTGAGCGCGGAACAAACCCCCCAGCATGGCCGAGGCAAAAAGCACCGTTCCGGCAAACCATGAAATCGCGAGCCAAGGCGCCAGCGGGCCGAGTCTCGCGCGCGCCAGACGCTGCCAGTCGTCGATCACACCCGGCCTGGGTGTGACCGCTCGAGGCGCGGCGACCTGCGGGATCGCGGCTGTCGACTCCACCATCGGCGCTTCGAGTGCGGCGACCGCAACGGTTGCCGGCCGGGCCGGAAATGCTTTCCAGATGGAAATCCCCGGCATCCAGAGCATCGCCGCCAGGGCTGCCGAGGCGACCCAATACCGCGGGCCGGAGAGGCGCACGGGGATGCCGCAAAGAAGGGTTTTCAGGAGTGCCGCAATCAGCATCCCCTGCCACAGAAGATGCAGGAGAGCCCAACCCAGAATCTGCGCAGCCGGACTCGTCACGATGTGCTGAAATGCGCTCATTTTGAGCTCCCCTTTTCCAACTTGTTGAGAAGCTTCTCAACCTGCGCCAACTCTTCCGCGGAAGCCTTCTTGACCGCAAGCGCCTGCATGACCAGGCGCGTGGCCGATCCCCCGAAGGCACGATCGAGCAGGTCCCCCACGAGTTGCCGCTCCGTCTGCTCGCGCGGCCAACGCGGCCGGTACACCTGGGGGCGCTCGGTCTCGTCGCGGACGACGAGTCCCTTTTCCGTCATGATCTGCAAAAGCTTGAGCGCCGTGGTATATCCGGCGACTGCCGTCCGGTTGAGTGCTCGGTGAACCTGACGGACGGTGCTGGGGCCCTGCTCCCAGAGGATGTGCAGGATGTTCAGTTCGGCATCGGTGGGGCGTTTTGGCGACTGTGGGCTCATCACGGCTCCCTGTGGGTAGCTATCGACGAAGGTTATCGTCATTATGACGAAGACTCTCGTCACTGTCAAGAAAAAATTGCAGGCGCCGCAAGTGAATCCCAGGACGCTCCCCAATTTTGAGTCACCACTGGGTTGTGGAGCGCACCCCTGTCATGAGACAGAAGAAATTGGGACAGGTAAATCAGATTCTGCAGGGGCAGGGGAGTGTGGGGGAACGGGGCAGCAGCACCATGCCCCCACACAATCCTGTAGTGATCTCCGCTGACAATAGTGCCTCGTCGAACTCGACCGGTGACTGGCAGCAGAGCGACGCCGGCGGCTGAGTACCTGCAGGCTCATTTGTATTTGGCTGTGAGTGCTTTCAACCTTTGCCAGGCAGCATCCCGCGCCTTTTTGTCTGCGTCCTTCGCGTCAGGCTGCTCTCCGCTGCGCATGAACCCGTGCGCCGCACCTTCATAGGTCACCGGTTCGAAGAACTTACCCGCCGCTTTCATCTGCTCCTGAGTTTGCGGAACCGTACCATTGATCCGTGTGTCGGTTCCGGCATAGAAACCGTAAACCGGAGCCTGAATGGCAGGGATGGCCTCGGGAGCCGGCCCGCTGCCATAGAAAACGAAAGACGCAGTCAGATCCTTGCGATTGGCCGCGAAACGGAACGACTGCCCGCCGCCCCACGAAAATCCGACTACGCAAACCTTGCCGTTGCAGGCCGGAAGGTTTCTGCAGTAGTCGGCAACAGCGTCAAGATCGGCGGTGATCTGGTCGGGCGGCAGTTTCTGGATTGCCTGGCCCACCGGACCGCCCATGCCTCCGCCTGCGCTCGTCGGAAAATCCTTGGTACGCCCGCCATTCGGGGCCATGCCTGACAACAGATCCGGCGCAATGGCGATGTAGCCCGCTTCGGCGAATTCATCGGTGACTTCTTCTACCCAATCGGTCATCCCGAAAATCTCGTGAATGACGACAATCGCAGGCGCCTTGCCCTGCGGCTGGGGATAAGCGACCGCAGATTCGACGGCTCTCCCGCCGTGCTTAACCGTAACCCACTCGCGGCGCCGTGGCGAGTTGTCCACGGCCTTCCGCGCCCAATCCTGCGCAGACGGAGACGAAACACCCAAGCCTATTGCCGTCACACCCGCTGCGCTCTGTTCCAGGAACCGCCTTCTTGTGAGTGTTTTCATACCCGATATGCTCCTTGATTGACCATGCCTCCGCAAATGCTCTCTTATGACAGGGCTGCAACTTCAGCAAAGATCCTTGTGACCAACTTCCCACGGAGTGTGGTGACTGCACAATCGAAAAATGATTGCGGACCGCAAATCCGCAAGCCTTCACGAAAAGGCCGGGGGGCCTACGCCGGGGCGCAGCATTTCTTGTATTTCCGGCCGCTGCCGCATGGGCAGGAATCGTTGCGGCCCGCCTTTGCCGCCGCATAGCGGAAACCCGGCGCCGCTTCGCGTTGCCGGGACACCAATCTTGCAAGAGGCCCACGGCTGTGCAGGAAGAAACGCTTCAATCCTGCGCAAAGGTAGTTGAGGCCGGGCTCACCGTCCGGCGTTCGCACGAAGCGATACTTGGGGCAGCCGCCGTTACACAAGGCCAGCACTTCGCATTCCCGGCAGTAACGGGGTAATGAATCTCTTTTTCCATCGCCGAAATTTCGTTGCTCCGGACTCTCCAACAACCGGCCGAGGGGCGTCTCGCGGATGTTTCCCATCCAGTGTTCGCGGTCGACAAAATGGTCGCAAGGGAAAATGTCGCCATTGTGCTCGAGAACCGGAATCTGGCCGCAGGTTTCGCGGAAGACACACAGCGAATGTTCCAGGCCGAGCGCCGGTCTGGCCGCCTCATCAAAGGACTGGACCATGACGCGGCCGACATCGCGCGCGATCCACTCATCGAATATCTTGCAGAGAAAGGAGCCGTAATCCTCAGCGGACGGCGTGTGCTCGCTGACGCCACCCGGTCGATCCGGAGCGCATTCGACGACCGGCAGAAACCCCAGGTATCGGCAACCGATTTTCCTGAAGAAGCGGTACACGCTGAGCGGATGATGAACGTTCAGATTGTGTACGACGCACAGGATGTCGGTGTGGACATTATGTGCGCGCAGCAGTCCGTGCGCGCACATCGCCTGCGCATGAGTCGGCCGCCCTCCTCGGGTTACGCGATACGGATCGTGCAGCTCCGCCGGGCCGTCGAGACTGAGACCGACGTTGAATCCCTCGGTCGCAAAAAAGCGGCACCATTCGTCGTCCAACAGAAAACCATTCGTCTGGATGCCGTTCCGGATGCTCCAACCGGCGGGCCTGTGCTTTTGCTGGAGGCTTACGACCCGCCGGAAAAAATCCAGGCCCAGAATGGTGGGTTCGCCTCCGTGCCACGAGAAGTTGACATCGGTTCCGGCTGCAGCTTCGATGTGCTGGACTATGTATTCCTCCAGCAGGTTATCCGTCATGCGCAACGGGCCGGCATCAGGATAGAGGCTCGTCTTGTCCCGGTAATAACAGTATCGGCAATCGAGATTGCAGGCTGCCCCTGCTGGTTTGACGAAGATTTGAAAATCCCGGGAAGCTCTGCCCATTTCCCTTTCCTCTGGCCGCGGGCCGCGCGGCCGGAAACAGCCGGTGAAGCCGAGTCGCCGTTATATACCAGATCGCCCTAGATTCAGATCCAACTTAGAGCCGTCGCAGCCTGGAGTTTACATCATCGACGATCTGCCCGTTCGTTGTTTATACGTATCCGCGGGCTGGTGAGCGCCCGCCAGTCGGATCAAGACCTGCGCGTAGAGATCAGCAGTCATATCGAGGAAGCGGCCGAAGAGTTCGTCCGGCGAGGGCTGTCCCCGGCAGAGGCCAGTCGCGCTGCACTCCTCGAGTTCGGAAGCGTCGTGCAAGTCGAAGAAACGTACCGCGACGTTCGGGGGCGCCTGCTGCAGGAATTGGCCAGGGACGTCCGTTACGCCCTCGGACAGCTCCGGCGCAATCCCGCATTCGCGATGGTTGCGGTGCTTTCGCTCGCGGTGGGGATTGGCGCCAACACGACGGTTTTCAGCATCGTCAATTCCATACTGTTGCGCCCCCGGCCGGTGGCGGAGGCAGACCGGCTCGTTGAGCTTTACACCGGCTATCGGGACCAGCCGTACCAAACTTCTTCTTATCCAAGCTACCTAGAGTTTCGCGACCGCAACGACGTGTTCACTGGACTTGCGGCCCAGAGATCGTGGGAGTCATCCGCGACGATCGGTGGCAGTCCCTGCAGAGGGCGGTACAGCCGTTCTATGCGTTGGCCGTCGGTCAATCGAACCAGAGGCGCATGTACCTGCTTGCTCACACAGAAGGCGCTCCCGCGAGACAGATCAATCCAGTCCGGCTCGCTGTCCGAGAGCTGGACCCGAACACTCCGGTCGATGACGTGCAGACGTTGCGCGAATACTTCGCCGCCAGCCTGTATCCCTTCCGAGTTTTGGGAATCAATATGGGTGCGTGCGGCAGCATGGCGTTGCTGCTGGCGGTGATCGGAATCTACGGGATCGTTTCCTATGCCGCGACCCAACGCACGCGCGAAGTCGGCATTCGGATGGCGCTTGGCGCATTGAAGACCGACATTCTGAAGTTGGTCGTGAGCCAGGGAATGGTGCCGGTAGGCTTGGGACTGGCTCTGGGGCTGCTTTTGAGTATTGCCTTGGCCCGCGTTCTGACGAGTTCGATGTTCGAAACAGAACTACTGTTTGGAGTCAGCTCTACGGATTCACTAACATTTGGCGGCGTGACGATCGTGCTCGCCATCATCTCGGCGATCGCGTGCTACGTTCCCGCGCTGAGGGCCGCGAAAGTGGATCTCATCGACGCGCTGAGATACCAATAACGGCCGCACGGCAATGGTATTTATGGACACCCACTGTTCTTTGCTTCTTCAAGGTGTCTTTTCTTTGTGTGCAGAGCCGGTGAGGTGGCGATAGTACCCGAGATCATCGCCTGTGAGGAGCTTGGTGGCGTACATGATCTGCCCCGCATGCTGGGAGAAATGTTCCACCACGTGGTATATCGCCTCCAGGGTGGTGGCCTCGTAGTCCTGGATCCGCAGGGGTTCTTTCAGCCGGGAGGCTGATACCTGACGGAGGATTCGAACGGCCTCCTGGACGGTCATTCGGAGCCGGCCGGCCAGCTCGGCGCCGGAAGGCCCGCCTCGCGCTGCAAACTCGCTGTCGCGATCCCGGGTGTCAGGTGCACCTCCGATCCCGACCGTGATCCATTGTCTGACGTTGCCGGAGAGATGCAACACCAGGTTGCCCACCGCGTTTTGATTATCACCTTCGCGAGCCCAGATCTGGTCCTCCCGAAGCTTACCCAGGCAATCCCCGATCCTCGAGGCAAGCTGTTCCAGCTTCCTGATCGAAAAATCGAGAAAGAGTTCGTCGCAATCCTTTTCCATTTCGATCGTCTCCCCTGCAACCGGAATGCCATAGCGCCTGACAACAAGCTGCGTCTAATAAGTGTGGAACAGGTACTTCCCTTAGTGAAGTTTCTTATCGAAAAAGAAGGACCCGAGAGATCCGGCGCCCGCCATGAACACCTTGCTGTCGACGTTTATTCCCTTGGCGGCGAGTCGCGAACGGGCGTCCTCGATCATTTTGGTCAGCTGCAGGCCAATGCGCACCGGGCTACGGCGAAGGACCTTCCCGCCAGAGTCTTAGCAGGCGACCGACTCACGGTCTCGAGCAGACCCGCTCGAAGACAGGCGGGGAATCTTCGAACCACCGATCGGCTGCACGCGGGTCTTGGCGTTTCCTTCACTTGGACAATGCCGCCAACTGCTGCCGGATTTTTTCGGCATTGGGGCTCTGCGGCGCAAGCTCGAGGTACCGGCGGAAGGCATCTGCAGCACCCTCTTTGTCGCCCTTGAGCAAGAGGACGTCCCCGAGCAAGTTCATAAGCTTCGGAAACTGGTTGGACTTGTCCTGATCCAGGCCCCCGCGGGCGCTCTTTTCAGCCGCGTCCATTTTCTTTTGGTTAAAGCAGGCGATCGCATGCACCAGGTACACGCCAGGCAAGCCATTGGGAGCCATTTTTAGAACAGACTCCGAGAGCTGTTCCGCCTCCGGCCACTGTTGCGCGACGGCTGCCATCAGGGCCAGTTCGACCAGGGGATTGATGTACTTCGGGTCCGTTTTCGCTGATTGACGATACGATGTGGCCGCCTGCTCCGTCTCCCCCTGCCGTGCTTGAAGGCGCCCGAGCTCGAACCATGCGGTCGCATACTCGGGATAGATCTTGACAGCCTTCTCGAGCCTGGATCTCGCCGATTTCAACTTTTCCTTCGCAAGGTCCTCGCGGGCTTTTATGAGTTCCTGGCGAGCCGGTTCCGGCGCCTTCAGTCCGTTCAGGCTTACGATAGTAGCCTCGGCCTTCGATAGCGGCCTGAGGACCAGCATGCCGACGTCTCCTCCTCCCCTCAAGTCCATGCCCATCAGCGCTTTCCTGATGGGCTCGAATCCGGGGATGGCCACCAGGACCGAGCATCGCATGGCATTCTGCATCGCGAGCCGGTCCGAATTGGGTCCGGACGAAGCTCTTAGCCGGAGCCTGAATTCCCCGCGCAAATCGGACGTTGAGCCGGTGATATCGGCCGCACTCATGCCGCAGTTGAGGCTGACCGGAACCATGTCGGGCGGAGGCATGCCATCGGGCATCACCAGACGGCCTGTGACCAGGACATCCTGCGCCAAACCGGGATCCATTTGCTGATCGGGGGAGGCCGGTGAATTTGATCTATTCTGGTTCGAAGGTGGCTTCGTCACCGGTGGATCGGGTTTGGCCGGAGGAGTGGGCGGCGGCGTGGGCGGCTTCTGCTGCGCAAACGCGCAGGAGCTTACCAGGACCGCAATTATCATCAATCGTAGGCATTTCATGATTCACTCTTCATCTTGACTGGGCGAGACATTCTACATTGTACAAAAGATAGCAGCACGCTGTCACACGATCAACAAAACCGGCCCCGGACCGCACAGCCACAATCGAGTTTGCCATCCTCGACACGCTCGAACGCATCGCGATTAAGCCCGTCGCCGTTCTGATCGGGGAGAATCACAACCCGAGAGTCGGAGTGTGCGTTGCCACCGAATGGCATGAGGTTCCGATAGAGGCAAGCATCCAACCGATAAAGGGGGCGGCGGCAGAATGCGATTCCTGCCATTGAAAATCAATGATGTGCAGTTCGAATGCCAGGCCTCAACCCCGCGAGTGATCGGTGGAATAATAAAGGCGCCCGCTGATCCTGGTTTCGGCGCGGAATTCGACCCGGAATGGGTCAAGAAGCGCCAGGCGGCAAGAATGTGAGATGAATGGAGGGGGAGCGCGGAGTCTAATGAGATGTCGGATAGTGTTCCGGCCTGAATGTATGCGGCCGCGTCTATGTCTTCGCGCTGTTGGAACTGAGCGCGCCGCGGTAGAGGAAGACGCAGACGAGCAGGATCGCCGCGACTGCGAGCAGCGCGCCGGGAAGCCCCGGTATGCGGGGCTCCAGCGATTTTGGGGCGATCTTGGCGGCGACCAGGCCTGCAACGAGCACTCCGGCCAATCCTTCGCCGGCGACCAGGCCGGACGCAGCCAGGATTCCCGGGTCGCTGATGCTCTTGGCGGCGCCTTTGCGCATGCGGTCCGCAGCTGCACGAACGCAGCCGCCGATGTAAATGGTCGCCATCGAAGAAAGCGGAAGGTAGACACCGATGGCAAACGCCAGTCCCGACACCCCGCAAAGGATCCCGGACAGGGCGACACCGCCGCCGGTGAGCACGAGCCCCCAGGGAAGCTGGCCGGCGAGCACGCCTTCGATGATGGTCTTCATCAGCGTGGCCTGGGGCGCGGGAATTTCCTTCGTGCCATAAGTGTACGCGGTCCCGAGAAGCAGGACCGTGCCCGCCACCGCCCAGCAAGCGAACGACGCGCCGATGACCTGGCCGAATTGCTGCCGTGCCGGCGTCGCTCCTACGAGGTATCCGGTCTTCAGATCCTGGGATATGTCGCCGGCCTTGGACGCGGCGATCGCCACCACCGTGCCGACGGTCAGCACGGCGGCCCTTGCCGCTCCATCGGTCCACCCGGCCGCGGCAAAGACGGAGGCCACGCCGAGCAGGGTGACCAGCGTGATCCCGGAGGTCGGTTGCGACGTGACGCCCACGATCCCGACGATGCGCGCAGCCACGGCCACGAACATCATGCCGAAAATGCCGACGCCTGCGGCGCAGACGGCGCGCGGCAACAGGCCCATGCCGCCGGAGAAGATCCCGGGGACCAGGGCGGCCACCGCCACCACCGTGACGATCGTGCCGATCACGAAGCTTCCCGGCAGGTCGCGTTCGGTATTGGGAACCGTGGCAGAGTCCCCGGCGTCGCCGCTTTTCCGCATGCCGTGCACGACCGCGGCAAATGCCCCCGCCATCGTGGGAAGTCCCCGAAGCACGGTCAGGATGCCCGCCGTGGCGACCGCCCCCGCCCCGATGTAGCGGACGTAGCGCGCCCAGATGTCGTTCGTCGACATCTCGGAAATGAGACGCTGGGTCTCGGGGTAGAGCGGCGCCGTCAGGTTGCCGCCGATCCAGGCGATCAGCGGGATCAGCGCGAGGGACGAAACCAGGGAACCGGCCACCAGCACTCCCGACTGACGGTATCCGAGAATGAACCCGACCCCGAGCAGCGCGGGCGCGAGTTCCAGGGCGAGTTCCGCCTTCGGCAGCACCGGCAGGGCCGCGCTGACTGCGCTCGGAAACAGGAATGCGAGCGACACCATCAGCTTGAGAGCCGCGCCCACGAGCATCCCGCGGAAGATCCAGGCGCTGCCGCTGGCGCCCTCGGTGGTGGCCCGCAACACCTCGGCGCACGCGGTCCCTTCCGGGTACGGCAGCTCGTCGTGCGCCTCGACGATGAGCATGCGGCGCAGCGGGATCATGGCCGCCAATCCCAGAACGCCGCCGAGGAAGCAGAGCGCCACCATCTGAAAGTACGGCGGGATGATGCCCCACAGGAATAGCGCGGGGAGGGTGAAAATCGAGCCTGTGGCCAGGGCCGTCGAAGCTGACCCGATCGTCTGAGAAATGTTGGCTTCGAGGATGGTTCCCTTCGCGCGAAACAGCTTGAATATGGCCACAGTCATCACTGCCGCGGGGATCGAAGCCGACACCGTCATGCCGACGCGAAGGCCGAGGTAGGCGTTGGCGGCGCCGAACACGATGCCGAGCACGATGCCGGCTGCTACCGCTTTCAAGGTGAATTCCGCCATTGACTGGTTATGGGGTGCGTGCGCTGGTGCGGCCATCGGCGTTGCTCCTTTGATTGGCCTCCAACTTGTCACACGCATCCCGTAGCTTTCAAGCGGATTCTGGCTGGCGCCGTGCAGGTTGCGGATCGCCTCAGGGCGAGGGAAGCACCGGGTGCCGAGCACCGTCGGTTCCGCGGTAGGGGAAGGAATGGGGGGCCTTCCAGCCTGTGAAGTCGCGCAGGAACCCATCGACGGCGCGGATGTACCGTTTGGGATCGTGCATGAGCAGATCTTCATGGCCTGCTCCGGGGAATAGCGCCAGGCGCTTGGGGCCGCCGATCGCGCCGTAGAGGTATTCGATTTCTACGGTCTTCAGCACTTTCTCGGAGTCGCCCCCCAGCACCAGGATCGGGCACCGCGCGTTTTCGAGCGCCTTTCCCGGATCGAGGTCGGCCGCCCGCAGCTGCGCGAGCTGCTCGACGACCATTTCCACCGGCCAGGCCAGCAGCGGCGTCAGCGGGCGTCCGATGCGCATCGCCAGCCGGTTGGCCAGCGCGTGGCGGATCGTGTCGTAACACGATTCGAGGATCATCCAGTCCGGCCGCATCTGCTCGAAACCGACCGCGTACGCGGCGGCCGCGGCCCCCATGGAGATCCCGTCGATCCCGATGCTGACCGGTTCGTTCGGCCTCAGCGATCGGATGAAATCAAAGGCTGCCTGGACATCGTTGCGCTCGTTGTAACCGTAAGAAATGCGGGCCGGCTCGCTGCTGCCGTGGCCGCGAAGATGGGGCAGCAGGACGTGAAAGCCGCGCCGGGAGAAGTATCGGGCGCGCGTCTGAAGCACATCGCGCCGCGAGCGATAACCGTGCAGCACCAGGACCCACTTATTCGCGGCTGCGGCACGCGAGAGCAGAACCCATGTGTGCAGGCGCAACCCGTCCGAAGTCATCAGGTCGATCGGTTCGAGCGTCCCGAAACGGATCCGCGGCACCGCATCGTATCGCCGGTCCCGGCTGGGACGCACGATCGTCCAGCCGACGAGCACACTGGTTCCCACCACGGTCCCGGCGATGGCCGCGCCCGTGTACAACACTGCCCTGGCGGCACTGCGCCACATCGGTTTCTTCATACGTGGGATTGTAGCACCCGGAGCAGCGACTGCGGCAAAAACCGGTCGCCGCTGACCACGTCCGGTCAATTCCACTATAGTGCGGGATTGGAAGCACGATGCAGAACGCGATTCCAGCATCTCCGGCGGCGCTGGAACCGGGTGGCGCAATCTCTGCCGTCTATCTCTTCGGCCGCCGCGCCCGCGGTATGGTTACACGGCTGAGCGACATCGACATAGCAATCCTGTTCAACTCGACCATCGAAGAATCGGACTATTTTACGCTCATGCTCGACTACACCACCCGTATCATGGAAATGCTGCACACTCAAAGGGTGGATGCCGTGGTTCTTAATGAAGCGCCGCTGCATCTGGCTCATGAACTCGTATCTCGTGGCCCCCTGCTCCTGGATCGGGATCCAGAGCCGGCGTTGGCTGGTCGACCCATAATTATGGTATTATGGAACATCATATGAAAACCACAATTGATCTGCCGGACGACCTGTTGATTGCAGCAAAAAAAAAGGCGGCCGAACTGCGCAGGCCGTTGCGCAGCCTTTTCGAAGAAGGCTTGCGTGCCCGCCTTGCCCTGAAAGATAAGCGCAAACCCGCCGCGGCCCGGAAAATCCACTGGGTGTGCGTCAATGGCGGACTACCTCCCGGTCTGGACGTCGAGGACAGGTCCGGGATGTATGATTGGCTCCGCCGAAATCCATGATCGCCGTCGACACCAATCTGCTCGTATACGCCCATCGAGCCCTCACACCGCAACATGCGGCGGCGAAGAAAGCCGTCGCCGCCGCAGCCGCAGACACGCGCGGCTGGGGTTTTACCCTGACCAATCTGGTCGAGTTCTGGAGCGTGGTCACGCACCCGGCCGCATCCGTCCGTCCTTCCACGCCGGCTGAAGCGTCCTCATTTATCCGCGCGCTCGTCCGCGACGGTAACGCCCGGATATGGTCTCCCGCGGAAGGTTTCGCGCAACGTCTCATCAAACTCGCCTCCGACATGAAGGTGTCCGGCCCGAGGATCTTTGATCTGGCGATCGCGCTGACGGCTGCGGAGGGAGGCGCCGACGAGCTCTGGACTCACGACGCTCGATTTGTTTCTGCCCCGGGGCTCCAACTCAGGTTCCCGCTGCGCGGGTCGGCCTGACCTGGGAGCATCCAGGCATCGCGTGAGGCTACGCCGTTTCGGGCGAGTCGCAGCGCGCGGAGGTTATCCATCGAGGATTCTATTTCGCCTGGCATGAAACCCTGAACCACGAAGACCTCAAAGTCCTCCAGGAGAGCTTCGAGGTCTTTGAGGTCTTCGCGGTTCAATCAGGGTCTCTATCGAACAGCCAGATATCCGATCCAAAACATGATGATCCGGGACATCGATCGAAGCGGGATCGCGCCCTGCGGCGGGAGCCTACCGCCGCGCCGAGGACTGGCGCTCGAGCAGCTGACGCAGGTTCTGCAGTTCCTGACTCAGCTTCTTTTCACGGGAATGGATCGAGAAGATGTAAATTGCCAGGATGATCCATATGGCCGCGTAGGCCGCGAACAGGTAGTTCATCGTGTTGACGGTTTCCATAGCGATTGGGCCCTTCTGTTTTCCGCTCAGCGAGCCAGGTCCGCCTGGCGTTCGAGCAGTTCCGCTTCGAGGCGTGCCGACTCGAGGAAATATCGGCGTCGAATCAGGTATATCAGGAGAATTAGGAAAGCGGCGATGCAAATGTAAAACGTTGGCCGCATTGCGGGGGAAATGCCCCCCGTCTCGACCATCGCCGAGGGGTGCTGGTCACGCCACCAGCGGATCGAGAAAAAGACGATGGGCGCGTCGACGAACGCGATGATTCCGAACACGGCCGACATCATCGCCTTACGGTCCGGGTCGGGCACATAGCTGCGCACCAGCATGTAGGCCAGGTAAAGCATCCACAGGACCAGCGACGAGGTCAGCCTTGGCGACCAGGTCCACCAGACAAACCAGACCGGCTTCGCCCAGATCGGTCCCGTCACCAGGACGATCGTGAAGAACACCACCCCGATTTCCGTCGCCGAAAGCGCGAGGCTGTCCCATTTGCGGTCCTTCCTGACCAGGTACATCAGCGAGGCGAAGAAATTCACCGCAAAGGCGGCCAGCCCCATCATGCCGGCCGGCACATGGAAATAAAAGATGCGCTGCAGGTCCCCCATCGTGCGCTCGCGCGGCGCGCCGAGGAAGGCCATGTACAGCGCCAGGATCATGGCGACGAAAAGGAGTCCCCCCAGAACGGCGTCAAGACGCTTGGGCCCAGGTTGATCCATTGCTCAATCCTCCAGTACAAAATCAAAAAGCAGGTACGACAGCGTCCCGAACACGATCGTGAAGGTGGACATGATCGTCAGCGGGAGCTTCAACGCCCGATAATCCACGGTGTTGAGGATGATGTTCGTCGCTTCGACCGCATTTACCAAAATGGGGAGGACCACGGGAAACAGGATCAGGGGCAACAGCACTTCCCTCATCCTGGTGTTCACCGAGATCGCCGACAAGATAGTACCCACCGCAGTAAAACCGAGCGTACCTACAAAGAATACCAGAACGAGATAGGGAATCTCAGACCAGACAGTCAAGTTGAAGAAAATCAGGCTGCATATGAAAATCACCGCTTCGGCGATAAGCATGAAGACCGCTGCCGCCATAGTTTTTCCCAGGTAGATGACCCCGCGGTCCATCGGCACCATCAGCAGCCCCTGCAGGCAGCTGTTTTCCTTCTCGGAAGCGAACATCCGGTTGAGGCCGAGGGTGCCGGAGAAAACAAAGGATACCCAGAGCACACCCGGCACCGCGGCGCGGATGGAGTCACGCGTGGACTCGAGCGCAAAATTGAAGATCACCAGGACGACGATGCCGAAGAAAAGCATGGCATTGAGCGAGTCCTTCGTGCGCAGCTCGATGAGCAGATCTTTTCGGAAGACGGCCCAGACTTTGCCCGGCATCTCAACGGTCCTCCGTAAGGGCCCGGTACCTGCTCTGGAACTCTTCGAGGGTCACGGACTGGCGGGGCAGGTCGAGCGCCACCACGCCTTTTTCAATCACCACGAGCCGGTCTGCCAGTGAATAGCCGAGAGGGGCGTCGTGAATGGCCATGAGGCACGTTTTGCCTCGCGAGCGCGACTCGTTCAGGTAGCTCTGTAACAGATCGGTGCCCTCCTGGTCCAGTCCGGTGAACGGTTCGTCAAGCAGCAGGAGGCTGGGATCGTGAAGGAAGGCGCGCGCGATGGCAAGGCGCTGCTGCATGCCGCGCGAGTAATTGCGCACCGGTTCGCGACCGCGCCCCGCCAGGCCGACTCGGGCAATCCTTTCCTCCAGGTCGGTGTCGCCGAGGCCCAGGTCGAGGAGTCGTGCATAAAAGCGCAGGTTTTCCAGCGCGGTCAGGTCGAGATAGAGAGCGGTGTTGTGCGAGAGATAGCCAACCAGCGCCCGGGCGGCTACGCTGCCGGGTCTGGCATCCTGTATTCTTGCGCTGCCCGCCGAGGGGCGCGAGAGCCCGGCCAGGATCCTGAGGAATGTGGTCTTGCCGGCCCCATTTCGCCCAAACAGCGCGATGAACTGTCCCCGGGGAACGCTCAGGCGAAGATCGCGAAGAGCGGAGAAACGCCCGAAGTATTTCGCCAACCCCTCGGCTTCAATCAGCGCAGTCATCAACTGGTCTCTTGCTACTTTTTCGCCAGCAGCATGGCAATCCGTCGAAGATGGCGCTTGCTTTGCTCGCGCAGCCGCAGATACTCGGGCCGGGGCAGGTCTTCTTTTTCGTACCGGACATCGAGCGCGGCGACATAGTCCAACAGCTGCTCGCGGCGCTCCTTCAGTCCCTGAATGCGCGCATCCTGGCCGGCTGCCGATCCTGCCGCGATCCGGTTGTGGGCGAACCAGAGCACCATGATCAGGCCGAGCAGCATCAGCGGGCCGATAATGAGCGCATTCCGTCCGACGAGCGTGGGCATGGGCACGACCCGTGCCGATTGCGCCGGGTCTGCCGGCGCATCCGCAGGGGCCTCCGCCACGGGGGTGCCGCCGGAGAAAGTCCAGACGACCTCGGCACCGGCTTTGATCGGACCCGTCGAGTAGACGGCAAAATTGCGGGAGCTGTCAGACTGAACTTTCGTCAGCCCCTCGCCGGAGACGTTCATGTCCTGAGGGATGACGCCGACGCTCAACGAACCTACATCCTCGTAGAACTTCTGGCGGAAGGTGTAGCTGCGGTTCTCATAGGGCAGCACCTGGGCAACTTCGAAGGTGGTGACCCCAGGACGCAGCGGGTAGAGGCTGTAATAACTCTGACCGTCCGCGCTTTCGAGCGGGGACTGTGTCACCGGCATGTTCGATCCCGGACCGGTCACGTCCAGACGGGGCGGCTGCGAGATGCCGGGGGCCTTGGAAAAGCGGAAGCTGCCTTCCTCCCGCGTGAAGCTTTGCGGGGGCTTGCTCTGGTTGTTGAAGGAAAATGATTCGAGCGACCGGAGACCGTCGCTGCTCAACTGGAAGGCAATCCGGAGGCTTTCGAGCCGGATTCCCTGTGCGGAGGCGGTCGGCTCGAACACCTGGATCTCCATCTCCGCCTTGCCGGCGGCGTCGAAGGTGACGGGGCTGTAGTAGTTCACCGTCTTGTACTCGGCGCGGATCAGCAGAGGCCCATCGGTGGGCAGGCCGTCGAAGTGAAACTTTCCAGAAGCGGGGACGGTCTGGGATTTCAGGACGCTCATTCCACCCATTGGCTGGACGACATCAACCTGCACGCCTGTGGGCGCCGACGCAGGCCTTGTGCCGTTCACGATCCGGCCGTCAACCACTCCCTGGCCCTGGGAGCGGGCCAACGGAACGAATAGGACCACAGCAACGCAAAGAAACATCGTTTTGACAGCAGTCATGCGCGCAAACTTAATCCATAATGGACAGGAAAAAAAGACATCTTTCATAGGGTTCGTAATTCAGGGCCGTCAGAGGCGGCGGCCGCAGTCCGCGCAGAACGGTTTCCCACTGGGGATAGCCGCGCCGCAGGCAGGGCACACTCTGGCTTTCGCAGCCTGGCCTGACGTGAGCCTGGCTTTCCGCGCCGCGACTGCCTGCTCAATGCTTTCGTCGAGGTTTTCCTCTACCCCGAGGTGATCCAGTTTTTGAAGGATTTCGGCCGCCTCCGTCTTGAGGCCCGCTTCCAGGTTGCGGAAGTCGGTGTCACCGAGCCGGCCCATCTTGTATTCGAACTCCAGGTCCTTCAGGTTGCTGTAGACGACCGCCTTGCGATTCAACAGCCGGTCCAACTCTGTCTCCGCCAGGAGTTCGACCTCGATGTTCCCCTTGGGTTCCTTGAATAAAGGCATGAGGACATAGATGGCGGCCATCGCCGCCACGGTTACACCTGCCAGAAATATCATCAACTCTCCTCTTCGAAGTCCTTGAGTTCCCGGTCGACCCTGGGGTCGATCGGGACAGAGGCCGGCCCCGCCGCCGGAACGGGACGCACCATGCGGACGACGATCCAGCCGACCACCACCATCCCGAGGCAGAGAATGAAGAAGGGCATGACCCAGGCCGTGATGTCGAACCCCTTCAGGGTCGGCGCAGACAGGACCTGCTTCCCCATGCGCGCGACAAAACTGTCCACGATCGCGTCGACGCTCTCCCCCTTCAGCAGCCGCTCCCTGATCTCGGCGCGCATCGGCGTGGCCGAGCCGCAGTTCTGCATGCCGCAAACACTGAGCTGTTCGTTGCACCCGCACTGGCAGATGAGCCGATCGCAGGCTTGCCTGTATTCCTTGCTGATGTCCCGGGGCGCCTGCGCCCACAGCGACGGCGCCAGCACACACATGAGAAGCAGCCCGGTCGCTGCGCTTCCTCTAAAAGTAAAAGGGAAACCTCCGGCTTGCGAGCGGTGCCAGCCGTGGGAAGGGATTCCGTGCCGCGGCGGACGGGTAGCTCTCAATTTCGATAAAACCTGCATGACGGCGACCTCCCGCGATCGCTCTACTTCGATCTCATGTTTGCTTCAAGGCCGGCGCTTCGGTCCAGGGAAAACGATGGCGTGGCAAAGGCGCCTTTGCGATCCGGAAGCAGCGTCACCATCGTCCCGAAGACCATGACGGCAGCCCCGAACCAGACCCAGAACACCAGCGGGTTGACGTGAGCCTTGATCTCATAACGGCCGTCGTTGGACAGGCCGTTAAAGACAGTGTACAGGTCCTCCTTGGGAGTGCTGCGCATCGACACTTCGGTCGTACTCTGCTGATCGCCCGCTTTGTAGAATCGCTTTTCCGGCTTCAGGGTGCGGAGGAACTTTCCGTCCTTGTAGGCGTCCAGCATGGTCACGCCGTACACGTAGTTGGGGGTGTCGATCTCTTTGTAGTCCGACAGCTTCAGCGTGTAGTCGCCGATCTTCAGCTCATCGCCCGGGGCCATTGTCTGGCTGACTTCGCGGTTGAATGCATTGCCCGAAAGTCCGACGAAGATGAGGACGATTCCGAAGTGGACGATGTACCCCCCGTAGCGCCTTTTGTTCTTCAGTGTGAGCCGGCTGAGAGCCAACGGGAAGTTCTCGCCGCTGTTTTTTGCGCGAATGCTCGTCGCCTTGTAAAACTCCTCCAGGATGGTGGCGGCGACAAAAACGCACAGGGTGAGGCAAATCGTGGTGTAGAAGTTGCGCATCCCCAGCGCCAGCAGCACCCCACAAGATACGGCCGCCAGGATGCCGGGCAGGAAAAAGGCCTTCTTCAGGCTCTCGAGCGAGGTCTTGCGCCAGGCGAATAGCGGGCCGACACCTGTCAGAAAGAGCAGGAACAGCCCGATCGGGATGTTCACGCCGTTAAAGAACGGTGGACCGACCGTGATCTTGCTTCCTCTGAGCCATTCGGAAAGCACCGGGAACATCGTCCCCCATAAAACGGCAAAGCAGGCGACAACCAGCATCAGGTTGTTGAACAGGAAGGCGCTTTCCCGCGACAGCACCGAATCGAGCGGCCGCTCGGTTTTCAGGTGGGGGAGCCGATCAATAATCAGATAGAGGCTGCCGATGGCGACCAGGCCCATATAAAGAACGAAGTACTTGCCCAGAGCCGAGTCCGCGAATGCGTGAACCGAATTCACCACGCCGCTCCGTGTAATGAATGTGCCGAATATACCCAGGAGGTAGGCCATCACCACCAAAATCATGTTCCAGACCTTGAGCATCCCCTTGCGCTCCTGGATGATTACCGAGTGCAGGAACGCGGTGGCAATAAGCCAGGGCATAAGTGAGGAGTTCTCCACGGGGTCCCATCCCCAGTATCCGCCCCAACCCAGCACCACATAGGCCCATTTCGCTCCCAGAATCAGGCCGGTGCCCAGGAAGAGCCAGGTGAGCAGGGTCCAGCGCCGGGTCGTGCGTATCCAGGCATCGCCGAGCTGCCGGGTGATCAGCGCCCCCATGGCGAAGGCGAAGGGAACGACAAATCCGATGAATCCCAGGTACAGGATGGGGGGATGGATCACCATCGCCCAGTACTGAAGAAGCGGGTTCAACCCACGGCCGTCCGCGGCTACGTATTTCATCATGCTGCCGTTGGCGCCGACCTGCACCAGTTGATTGAAGGGATTGGACAGGAACAGATTCAGGGAGAGGAAGAACGACAGGTTCAACATCAGGATCGCGACTACCCAGGGCATCATGTCGCGGTATCGGTAACGGTTCTGATAAATGACCGTGCCGCTGAAGATCGAGGTGACAAAAACCCACAGGAGCATTGAACCGTCGTGCGCCCCCCACAGGGCCGCAATCTTGTAAAAGACCGGCAGGTCCCGGTTCGAGGCGCTGGCGACATGAGAGACGGAGAAGTCGCTCGTAATCAGAAGATACAGCATGCTGGCCGTTGCCAGCGCGATGCTGACGCAGGCCGCGATGGCAGCGTGCTCGGCGCTGCGGACGATCCGGTGCTGCTTGCGCCAGGCGCCAAATACGGCGGCAAACATCCCGTAGACCGCCAGAACCAGGGCAAGCAAGAGACAGAAGTTGCCAAACTCACTCATGTAAAACCCTCTTCCCCGACATCCCGATTGATTGCCGTGCGACGTTCAAGGCCGGGCAATCCGGACTATTTTTCCCGTTTTTCGTACTCAGCTTCATACTTGGAGGCACACTTCGCTTCGATGTGCCGGGCCTGAAAAATTCCGTCCGCGGCGACATTTCCCTCAACGACGGCCTTCGAGCCGTCCTTGAAGGTGTCGGGAATCACGTCTTTGCCGATGTAACGTACGCGCAGTGACTTGCCGCCATTAGCGATCAGGAATTCCATCGGGGTCTTGCCGCGATCGATCGAGCCGTCCACCACGTCCCCGGCAACTTTCACCGTTTTCCCCTCGAGTTGGCCCTGCATGCCGCTGAACTCTTCCACGGTGATATAGTAAGCCTTGCTCTCCTCGTAGCCGACAAATCCCAGCCAGACCAGGGCCGCGACGATGACCACACCGCCCAATATGAACTTAAGTTTTGGACCTTTCATTTACACCCTCCCCGCCAACGGTGCTTGATACCCTCGCCGCGTCATCAAACGGGCGTATGCCCAAACAACCGTTCCATCTACAAACCGGCATTGAAGCAACACGCGTGCCACTTATGCGCATTTGGCGAAACAACATCCGCCGGACCGAGTCCTATCAAGCTCGAAGTATACCATTTTGGCCGCTCATGAGAAGGTTCCTGGAATCAGTTTTCAACAATTGCCGATTCGGGGAAATTTGCCACGGCCTCTATTTGGCATCTGATTTCGGCCGATAGGCGCCCGCCGTGTGCGCTATGCAAAGATTCTGCAGGCGGGATAGTACAATTGTGCAAAGATAGCCGGGCACGGCAGTCGTACCTGAATTTCCATTATTATCGCTAATATGCGTGCCAGGCACGGCCGATTCGAAGAGTGCAACTCTGTGACATTTGAGCCTGTGATCTCCCGCGGGGACCAACGATGGATTTAGGGGAAAGCCCCAGGAACCGCCTGGCCGAAGAGCTGGAAGCCCTTCGCAAACAGATCGCCGAATTCAAGACGATGATGGTGGAGCCCGCTCCTCCCGGAGCGGCTCAGACGCCTGTGCCGGATCCTGCCAACCGCGCGCTGCAGAGGGTCAGGGCCGAGATCGAAGCCCAGATGGGATTCATGCCTCCCTACTTCCTGCCTGCCGCGGAAGCGCCGGAAATCCTCGCCTCCCTCTGGCATCAGACGTGCGACTGCTATCTGAACAATCCGATTCCCGCACTGACGAAGGAAAAACTCTTCGCCCGGCTGAGCCGCTTCTGCCCGGTCTCCTACGCAATACTGTCGCACAGCTGCGGTTTACGGCGCCTTGGGATGCGCGCGGGTGAAATCCTCCGCTGGTTGGGGCGGCCTGCTCCGGCAACGGACGAAGACCTGGAGCCGTGCTACGCGCTTTTTGGCTCCATGCCTCATCCGCTCCCGTCCTGGCCCGAGCCCGGTTCACCTCTCGAGGAGGGAATGCTGCTCTGCTCCGTCTGTCTGTTTGTGGCGCCCGGCGCGAGCCCGCGGTGCCGGGAAGAATTGACGTCGCTCCTTGGAGGATCCAATTACGCGCGCCTGGCCTCTTTTCTGGGGTATGTGCGGATGTACTTTTCGTGGCTGGAGGCACAGCCGGAGCCGCCGCAGGAAAAAGACGAGATCATCGGCGCCAATCTGCAGTCGATGCTGGAGGAGGAGCCGCGAATGGCTTCTTTCCTCAGAGCCTATTCCGAAACGGGGCCGGTCCCGTATGCGCAGGCGGAGGCAATCCCCGCACCGACAGGGATCGAGCCGCTCCTCCCCCTCATCCTCGAGCAGGGGCCGTTTGGCGTGGCGATCCTTGATCCCGACTACCGGATCATCAAGGCCAACAGCGCACTCTGCCAATTGCTGGGCTACTCGGAGCGGGAACTGGAGGCTCTGAGCCTTCCGGCAATCACCCATCCGCAGGATGTCGGCAATTGCATCCACCTCATCGACCAGGTGCTCAGCGGGGCCAGGGCCCGTGCCCGTGTCGAAAAGCGGCTGCTCAGGCGGACCAAGGAAGTTGTCTGGGTGGAGCTGACCGCGTCCGCCGTGCGCCGGGAGGACGGAAGTCCGCTCTACAGCCTTGCCTTTATTGAGGATGTTTCCGAGCGGAGGCAGGCGGAGGAAAGGCTGCTCGGGGAAAAACAGATCTATGAGCGGCTGCTGCACGACAGCCAGGACGGCATCTTCTCCTTCGATCGCGATCTGACGTGCACGCTTTGGAATCCAGCGATGGAGCGGATCTTCGGCATCAAGGGAACCGATGCGATCGGGCGCATCGTTTTTGACGTGTTCCCTTTTCTGACAGAGACGGGCGAGGACAGACACCTGGTCGACGTGCTCCGGGGTGAGACTGTCGCCGTCCAGGCCCGCCGTTTTCACGTCGCCGAGACCGACCGGCAAGGTTACTACGACGCCTATTACAGCCCGCTGTTCCTGGGAGGGGGCAAGGTCGGCGGCGGCATTGCATTTGTCCGTGACATCACAGAGCGCAGGAAAGCCGAGGAGAGCCAGCGAGCCGCCGAAGAACGCTACCGGGAGCTTTTCGAGAACGCGAACGACATCGTTTACACGCATGATCTGGCAGGCAATCTCACGTCGGTAAACAAGGCGGCAGAGCGCATCACGGGGTACACCCGGGCGGAGGCGCTGCAGATGAACGCCGGCCGGATGGTGGCGCCGGAGCAGCTCAAGATCGCCTGCAAGATGATCGAGCGGCAGGTCGCCGGAGACAGCCCGGCTCCCTACGAGCTCGAGATCATCTGCAAAGACGGGCATCGCGTCGCCCTCGAGATCAGCACGCACATCATTACCCGCGACGGCAAGCCGGTGGGCGTGCAGGGCATCGCCCGCGAAGTCACCGAGCGGAAGAAGACCGAAGAAGCCCTGCAGAACGCCAAGCAGAACCTGGAAGCCTGGGTGCATGAGCTCGAGCAGCGCACGCGCGAAATGGCTCTGCTCAGCGAGATGGGCGATATGCTGCGCGCCTGCCTCACTACCGAAGAGGCTTACAGCGTGATCGTCCGCGTCGCGCAGCAGATCTTCCCCGTACAGGCGGGAGCGCTCTACGTCATTTCCCCGTCGCGAAACCTCGTCGAGGCCGTGGCGGTCTGGGGTGACGCTTCCCTGGTCGAGCGCGTTTTCTCCCCCGATGAATGCTGGGGGCTGCGCCGCGGACGGGTTCACTGGGTCGAAGATTCCAATGTCGGCCTGCTGTGCAAACATCTTCACCAACCGCCGCCGGAGGGTTACCTGTGCGTCCCTATGATGGCCCAGAGCGAGGCGCTCGGAATTCTCTACCTCACACAGCCGGCCGATGCGCGCCTGACCGAGGCGAAACAGCGTCTGGCGGTGGCCATGGCCGAGCACATCGCCATGGCCCTGTCGAACCTGAAGCTGCACGAGACCCTGCGCAGCCAGTCGATCCGCGATCCGCTCACCGGTCTCTTCAACCGCCGCTTCATGGAGGAGTCCCTCGAACTCGAAATCCGCAGAGCAGCCCGCAACCGGCGCCCGCTGGGGCTGATCATGATGGAAGTCGACAACCTGGCAACGGTAAGCCGGTCGCTCGGAAATGATGCCGAGGACTCCATTCTCGTGGAGCTCGGCGGCATGCTCCAGACCATAATCCGCAAGGAGGACATCGCCTGCCGGTTCGGCGCGGACAAGTTCGCCATCGTCCTCCCTCAGGGAAACGTGGAGGTAACCGCGCAGCGGGCCGAAAGCCTTCGCGGGATGATCAAGGATCTGGAGATCCGGCATCGGGGCCGCTCGCTTGGCCACATCACCGTCTCGGCCGGCGTCGCCGGCTTCCCCGACCAGGGGCGGACGGTCGAGGCGCTGGTACGCTCGGCCGACGCCGCCCTCCAGCGCGCCAAACACGAAGGCGGCGACCGCATCTTCACCGCCCAGTGACCTGGCACCGGAAATCATTCATTCACTGTATTTCTAAGGCTTTACAGGAAATTTTGCCTGTTGTTCGACTCGGGATTGACTTCAGATATCCTCCTACTTATGATGGGTAGGGTTTTGCTTTGGCGAAGCCAGGGATGCGCTTCCAATGCTCCCAGTCCTGCTTTGAGTTGCCTTGAAGATCTCTCATCGCGGAGACAGAGTTTCCGCCCCAGGTATCTGCACAGTTTCAGATTGCGATCGTTTCAGGCAGGCCATCGGTCCTGGAAACGGCGAGGTGAGATTGGCGTCGCGATTCAACAGGGATAAGCTCGAAGATCCGGCGGCACCCAGAAGCAGGCTGGGTCAGGAGATCGAGTTGCTGCGGGCCAAGATCGCCGACCTCGAAAGCCTGGAGAGTGAACTCACGAAAGCAGAACAGGCGCTGGTCGGAGCCGGCAGCGCCGCGCCGTTCAGTTCCGACCAGATCCGCAGCGAGATCAAAAAGAAGCTCGGCTACTTTCCCATCTCTTTCTCCCCTGCAGCGGATTTTCCGGAAGTGCTGCGCACCCTCTGGATGCAGAGCCTCACGGGTTACTACGACAATCCGCTTCCCGATCGGTTCAAAGAGAAGCTTTTCGCACAGCTGTCGCGCTATTGTGGCGCACCGTATGCGCTGGTGACGCACAGCTGCAACCTGCTCGACAAGGGAATGCAGGCAGGGGAGGTGCTTGCGCTCCTCGAGCAGCCTTCCCCATCGGTCGGCGCTGATCTTGATCGAGCGCTTCGGATCCTCTCTTCGGTCCCTCATCCTCAGGTTGCCTGGCCGGACCAGGATTCCGAGCTCGAAGGGGCGTTGTTAAGCTGCTGCGTCTTATTTTTCCTCAAGCCGGCGGAAGCGGAGCCGTGCCATCTCGAACTCCGGCGGTTCCTGACGCAGCGAAATTACGTGCACCTCATAGGCTGCCTTGCCTACGCGAAGACCTTCCACCTGTGGCTGGAGGCCCATCCCGAGATCTCCTATCATTCCGACCCGCAGGTTCGCGCCCATATCCTGACTTTGCTTCGCGATGAGCCGCGGCTCGCCGCAATCTTCCGGAACTACTACCAGGAATTCGGGCATGACCGCCGCAGGCTGGAGGCCGAGGAGGCGCTGCGGGCCAGCGAGGAGCGCTATCGCGAGCTGTTCGAGAATGCCAACGACATGGTGTATACCATGGACCTCGAAGGCAATCTCACTTCGCTGAACAAGGCGGCCGAGCGGATCACGGGCTACTCGCGCGCCGAAGCCCTGCAGAGGAAGCTGGTGCAGTTCGCGGCCCCCGACTACCAGGAGGTCGCTCGAAAAATGATGGACCGGCAGATCGCCCGCGAAAGCCCCGCAACGTACGAGCTCGAAATCCTGACCAAGGAAAACCAGCGCGTGGCGCTCGAAATCAGCACGCACATCATCACCCGCGACGGCAAGCCGGTCGGTGTGCAGGGCATCGCCCGCGACGTCACCGAGCGGAAGAAGACCGAAGAAGCCCTGCAGAACGCCAAGCAGAACCTGGAAGCCTGGGTGCAGGAGCTCGAGCAGCGCACGCGCGAGATGACGCTGCTCAGTGAATTGGGCGACATGCTGCGCGCCTGTTTGACCACCGACGAGGCCTACAGCGTGATCGTCCGGGTCGCGCAGCAGATCTTCCCGGTTCAGGCCGGCGCCCTCTACGTGATCACGCCTTCGCGCAACCTCGTGGAGGCCGTGGCCATCTGGGGCGAAAATTCCCGCGCCGAACGGGTTTTTTCCCCCGACGAGTGCTGGGGACTGCGCCGCGGACGCGTTCACTGGGTCGAGAATACCGACATCGGCCTGGTGTGCAAACATCCTCCATCAACCGCCGCCGGCAGGGTTACCTGTGCGTCCCCATGATGGCCCAGAGCGAGGCCCTCGGAATTCTCTACCTCACACAGCCGGCCGATGCGCGCCTGACGGAGGCGAAGCAGCGTCTGGCGGTGGCCATGGCAGAGCACATCGCCATGGCCCTATCGAACCTTAAGCTGCACGAGACCCTGCGCAGCCAGTCGATCCGCGATCCGCTCACCGGTCTCTTCAACCGCCGCTTCATGGAGGAGTCCCTCGAACTCGAACTCCGGCGCGCGATCCGCAACCAGCGCCCGCTCGGCGTAATCATGCTCGACCTCGACCGTTTTAAGCATTTCAACGACACGTATGGTCACGAGGCCGGCGACACCCTTCTGCGCGAGCTCGGCATTTTGCTCCAGACCAACATCCGGGGCGAAGACATCGCCTGCCGCTATGGCGGGGAGGAGTTTACCCTGATTCTTCCGGAGGGGAGCGCCGAAGTGATCGGGCAGCGCGCAGAGGCGTTGCGGGAGGCAATCAAACGCCTGGACGTCCTCTACCGGGGCCAGCCACTGGGGCGCATCTCCGCCTCGCTGGGAGTCGCCATTTTCCCAAAACACGGGCGCACCCGAGAGGCCCTGCTGCACGCGGCCGACGCGGCCCTCTACCAGAGCAAAGACGCCGGCGGCGACCACGTCACGACCGCGAAATGATCGGAAAAAGGAGTCAGGAGCCGGGAGCCAGGAGTCAGAATGAGAGCACGGTGATTGTATAGTGCAGCGATTTTGGGGTCGCAGATTCAGACTTCAAACCTCAGACCTCCTTCACTCTTGCCGGCTCCTGACTCCCGACTCCTGGCACCTGACTCCTGACTCCTGACTCCTGGCTCCTGACTCCTCTCGAGGGAGTCCGCAAGAGAGGTACGGAGTCTGGCTGAGGCTGAACGGAGGTCAGCGGCTGCGGGTTGAATCGTACCAGCGGGCAAGCTTCTCGATGAATTCGTCACGGTAGTTGTAGGGCGAGGTGAGATAACGCACCCTGCTGTCGGGGCTCAGGCTGATTTTGCCGGTAGAGGCATCATACCGGTAGTCCGCGCCGGAAGGATCTTTCGGCAGATGCTGGAGGAGGCCGGAGTCCACCAGGTCCTCCAGCTTCGCCGGCTTCGATCCACGCGCGGAAGCGTATATCTCAACGAAATACTCCAGCGTCCAGATTGCTTCGTCCACCTGGATGCTGTCCAGGTGGTTCTTCGCATTCACCCTCAGATCTTCGCGTCCGGCGCCTTCCATTTGCCGGCGCCATAGACTCTTGGCGGTATCCAGTGCACCGCCACGCGACATCGACTGCGCGGCAAGCGCTTCCAGCCACGGCGGTGACGTCGCAAGGCGGCTGGCGTCCAACCAGACCTGACCGGCCTGCCTGTAATCCTGCAGGTGCCAGTAATAAACGAAACCCTTGGAAAAATGCAGACGCCATTCCTCCGGCAGCTGCGCGATGCCCTTGTCCAACAGGCGGATGGCCTCCCAGGGCTGCCCTGCTCCGACGGGATCGGGCTCCCCAAGGAACGTGCTGCCGGCCCGGTAGACATCGACCATTTTAGGATCGAGTGTCGTGACAATATCGAGAAGCGCCGGCAGGTTCTTGTATCTTATCTGCCTGCGGTCCGCTTCGTCCCGGCGCCCGTAATACTGGATCGCCCGCATCCAATAAACATCAGCCAGCAGGCTGTCGTAGCCCAGCGCAAGCGCCTTGATCACCGAAGGGGAGGAAAAATACAGCACGTCCGGGTCGGACGGATCGGCATTCCGGCTCGCGTCGACACAATCCTGCACCGGCTTGAGAAGCAGTGCGCACGCCAGCCAGGCGACACCCAGCAACCACCCTCGATGATTCCACAGCAAGGATCGCATCGCGTTCATTTGAAATCGCTGCGCGAAAAGATGCCTGCGGCCAGGATCAGCAGGGCCGCACAGTACAGCACCGCATACAGGGACGCCCACCCGACGGCCGCGGCGCGGACCGGCTCAAAGTACGCCGCACTCTGGATGATATTGCGGCTGTCGATGGCGCTGAAGTTCGTGAAATTGGGCAGCACGTAATAGAGGACTCGGGACACATGTTCGACAACCGCCGATTCGGTGATGCGCGCGAACTTCATCAGGTCCGCGTTGAAGTGCCCGATGATCCAGAGAAAGAAGGTGAAGAGGGCCGACAGGGCCGGGGTCGAAAAGGCCGAAAACAGCAGGGCAACAGCCGTGGTCAGGGCCAGGGAGAGAAAAATGAGGTACACCGCCGGGAGCAGGCGCGTGTAACTTTGCCACGCGATCCCGCCGCGCCAGGCAAGCGTCAGCATCAAGCCGGCACTCATGATCGCGACGTTCACCAGGAGCGTGAACAGCAGCCCCAGGTATTTTCCCAGGAGGAATTCCCAGCGGTGGACCGGCTTGGCAAGCAGCGCATAGACCGTCCGACGTTCCAGCTCTTTGTAGACCAGGCCGATACCGAGGAAAATGGCGATCAGGGTTCCGATCACCGAGATCGAAGTCAGGCCGAGATCGACGATGATCTTGTCGTCGTACCCGAGCGTCAGCTGACCCAGCACGAACGAGCTGAATATCATCAGCAACGCAAACAGAATCAGGTTGTACAGGATCTTGTCCCGTATGTTCTCGCGGAAAGTGTTCCGGGCAATCGACAGCACCCTCATAAGAGCCTCAGAAATTCAGCCGAGATGATCATTAAGCGAGGATCCTGGGCACTCAGAAAAATTCGAGGACGGCCGCAGAAAAACGCCGGCGGCGTCGGGAGCCGGGCGTTCTTCCGCCTCCAGGTACAGGATCGACCCTCGCGTCTACGAATAGTCCGGGCTGTCTCATTCCTTACTCATCACCTGGCTGAAGAAGTGGTCTTCCAAAGACGGCCTGACCGGGTTGACCGACACCAGCCCCGCGCCCCGTGCCAGGGCGAAGGAAATGATCGACTCGACCTGCCGGGGGCTGCCAGCACTCAGTTGGAGTCGCTCGCCCATGAGAATCATGCCGTCGCACAGGGGCTTTAATCCCGCCGAGACTTCCGGGCTGACGCCGGCGAGAACGATTTCATGAGCCTCGATTTGGACCTTGAGGATCTCGTGCAATGCACCCACCTGCTGGAGCCGACCGCGGTTCAGAATGGCAACGCGGTCGCACAGCGCCTCGACATCGGGAAGAATGTGGGAACTGAAGAATACCGTAACTCCTCTGTCCTTCAGCTTCATGATCGTCTGCCGGACTTCTCTCCGGCCCAGCGGGTCGAGCCCCGACATGGGTTCGTCCAGGAACACAACTTCCGGGTCGTTGATCATGGCCTGAGCCAGGCCGATGCGCTGGACCATTCCTTTGGAGAACTTGCGGAGCTGAATCCGGCGCGCTCCGCCCAGCCCAACGCTGTCGAGGAGGCTCCGAACTTTCTCCCCCAGCTCCGGCTGGTTCATGCCGAAAAGCCTGCCGATGTACAGGAGGAGCTCCTCGGCGGTGAGGTAATCATAGAAGTAGGGATTCTCGGGCAGGTAGCCGATTCGCCGGCGCATCTTTACGGAAGAGACCGGCTCCCCCAAGACCCGGGCCGTGCCCTCGGTTGGCCGGATCAGGTTCATCAGAATTTTCAAGGTCGTCGTTTTTCCGGCGCCGTTGGGGCCAAGGAAGCCGAACACCTCCCCTTTCTCGACGCACAGGTCCAGGTGATCGAGTGCACGCACGGGCCTTTTCTTCCAGAACCCGACCCGGAAATCCTTCGTCAAACCTTCGATTTCAATAATGGCCATAGTTGCTTCCAAGCCGCAGCCCAGAGCCGCGCGCGTCGGCAGGCGGGTGGTTCGTCGGTCCTTCCTTCGGATGGGTCTCGGCGTTCATCACCGGCTTCCTCACGGTCGCGGCCCGGTGAGCGATCCCGGGTCCGATCCCTTGCCATCGGCTCCCCCAGAGGCTCTGTGGAGAAGCCTTTTTGTTGCGTCTTTTTCGTGCCGCGACTTCGAGGTCGTGGCGGCTTGGATTTCAGCTATAATCACCCGCTATGTTCAGAACAGGGATCGATACAGGCGGAACGTTCACTGACTTTATCGTACTTGACGGCAAGCGCATCCGGACGCTCAAGCTCTTGTCGACGCCGGCCAATCCCGCGCTGGCTATCCTCCAGGGCCTCCGGGAACTCCTGGACGGCCGCGCGTGCGACATCCGGCATGGGTCCACGGTGGCAACCAACGCGCTCCTGGAGCGGAAGGGGGCCGTCACCGCGCTGATCACGACTGCCGGTTTCGAGGACATCCTCGAAATCGGCCGGCAGAACCGTCCGAAGATTTACAGTCTCGCCCCCTCGCGGCCGGACCCGCTGGTGCCTGCCCGCCTGCGTTTCGGAGCTCCCGAACGGGTATTATACGACGGCACCGTGCTCGTGCCACTAAAACCGGGCAAGCTGCGCCCCATGATCGAGACGCTCCGCCGTTCAAAAGTTCAATCCGTCGCCGTCTGCCTCCTCTTCTCCTTTGCCAATCCGGCCCACGAAAAACAGATCGGCCGGGCGCTGAAAAACTTGAAGGTTCCTATCAGCCTGAGCCACGTCATCCTGCCCGAGTATCGCGAGTACGAGCGCACATCCACGACCGTGGTCAATGCCTATCTGGCGCCGGTCATGGGCCGCTACTTGAACAATCTCGAAGCGGGCCTTCGCCAGAAGCGCGGGAGCAGTGGCGGCTCGCTGCGTATCATGCAATCCAACGGCGGCACCGTCTCGGCTCGGGCAGCCATCCGCGAACCGGTGCGGACCATCCTCAGCGGCCCTGCGGGCGGGGTGGTCGGGGCCTGGGAAGTCGCCCGCCTGGCAGGCTTTCCCAACATCCTGTCCTTCGACATGGGGGGCACCTCGACGGATGTGTCGCTTTGCGAGGGGGAGATCCGGATCACCAGCGAGTCGGTAATCGCCAACTGCCCCATCGGCGTCCCGGTCATCGACATTCACACGGTCGGCGCCGGGGGCGGATCGATCGCGCGTGTGGACGAGGGAGGCTCGCTGCGCGTGGGCCCGGAGAGCGCCGGCGCCGATCCCGGACCCATCTGTTACGGCAAAGGGGAGCGGTTAACGGTAACGGACGCCAATCTCTTTCTGGGCAAGCTGGATACGGGATATCCGCTGGGAGGCAGGCTCCACCTCGACGACCGCCGCGTCCCCGCGGCATTCCGCGCTCTCGCGCGGCAGATGCGCGCCGCGAACCCGTCAGCCGCGGCGCAGGGAGTGGTCGACGTGGCCAACGCCAACATGGAGGCGGCGCTGCGCGTCATCTCGGTGGAGAGGGGCTACGATCCGAGGGACTTTACGCTTGTGACCTTCGGCGGAGCCGGAGGGCTGCATGCGGTGGAGCTGGCGGCGAGCCTGTCGATACCGCAGGTCTTCATCCCCGAAAACCCGGGCCTGCTGTCCGCGTTGGGTGTGCTGCTGTCCGACAGCGTACAGGATTTCTCGCGCACGGTGATGCTGGCAAGCGAGGAAGCCGGCAGCGTCCGTCTGGAAGAGCGCTACAGGGAACTCGAGCGGGCCGGGCTTGCGTCGATGACCGGGGAAGGGTTCTCACCGGCACAGATCCGGCTGGAGCGCTGGATCGACATGCGCTATCGCGGACAGAGCTACGAGCTCAGCTTCCCTTATTCGCGCCGCTTCTCGCACGAGTTTCATCGCCGCCACGAGCAGCGTTACGGCTACGCCGATCCTTCGCGCGAATCGGAGGTCGTCACCATCCGCGTCCGGGCTCGCGGGTTGTCCGAGAAACCGCGCATGCCGAAGGACCGTCCCGGCCCCGCGGATCCTCGGCGCGCCTTGATCAAGGAGAAAGAAGTGCGGTTTGCGGGGGAAGCCTGTCGGACGCGCGTCTACGAGCGCAGCCTGCTCCGGGCCGGCAACCGGGTCGCCGGACCTGCGCTCATTTTCGAGTACAGCGCTACAACCGCGATCCCGACCGGCTACCTGTGCACTGTTGACCCCTGGCGCAACCTTCTCATCCGTTCCAAGTCAAGACAGCCGCGCTAGACATGGCAACATAAGTGCGGGACAAGAACAGCAAACCGCAAAGACCTCAAAGACCTCAAAGGTGATAGGCGTCGAAAGCCCATGCCTTTGAGGTCTTTGAGGTCTTCGCGGTTCCCTGGGATGTCACGATCGATGGCGTCCTGTACGATCTCGACCGGCGATCCTGCACTGTCCCTTGCGCCGCAACGAATGGATGGCGGCTTACGCGTTGTCGGGTTTCATTTTCTCCAGTTTTTCGATCTTCTTTCGAATTTCGTCGGGAATGGTCAGCTTGGTGTTCTGCCTGAAATCAAATAGCACGATAATGTCTTCCGCCTCCGCGGCAATTTCATTCTTGTCGTTAAAGACAGCATGGCTGAATCTGAAACTCGAGTTCTTGATTTGATCTGCCTTTGAGAAGACCCGGACCTGTCCTGGATAATACAGTGGTTTGCGAAAGCGACAGCTTGTTGACGCCAGTATCGGACCGATCTTGCTTTTTGCCTGAGACTGCATTAAACCAATGATTTCCAAGTAGTTCACCCTTGCGGCCTGAACATATCTCAAGATTGCCAGATTATTCACGTGTCCAAAGAGATCCATGTCGTCCCAGTCAATCCGGAGCTCCAGCCTGGTCGAATAACCGTACATACGAATTCCTCTCTATCCAGGGCGGCAGTGTCAAGGTTTTGGGAACCGTTCCTCCACCAGCCGCGCACCACAGTGCCGCCGCCGACAATCGCCGCAATCCTCAGCCGCCAGGCTTAGGGATGGTCCTCATGACTTCCGCCCGAGACGACTGCACCTCCATTATGAGACAGAAAATCTAGGGACAGAGTTACTTGAAAGTGCTGAATGCAGACGCTGGCGATTGTACACGGTTTCGAGAAACTGCGCAGTAGAAAGCAATTCAGAGGACTCGCACAACAATGGGCATTGTGTTCCGCGGGCATGACCTGCGTCGTACGGCCGCCACAAATATGACGAGCGCCGGGATCCCCCGCTTGACAGTAAAGCGGATACTCATTTCAAAAGCCAGGCGATCAGCCACCCTGTATTTTCGAAATTTCATTCAATTCCGAAAATCAGTTGCCAAGTTTTATAATCGTGAGTACCCTTCATCCATATATTATCCCCGGATGCTGGATATCGCCGGACTGACCGCCCACCGATCGGTGTTCCTCCTCGGTCCCCGGCAGACCGGCAAAGCCACTTATCTGCATGAGCGCTTTCCCGATGCGCGGTATTTCGATCTTCTAGAAGCCGACACCTTCCGAGAACTCAGCGCACGTCCGGAACTTTTGCGGACCACCCTCAAGAAGGACGATCACATAGTGGTCATTGACGAGATTCAGAAGCTTGCGGTTTTGATCGATGAGGTCCACCTCCTGATCGAACGCGACAAAAGGCGTCGCTTTATTCTTACGGTCAGCAGCGCGCGCAAGTTGAAACGCGGGTCGGCAAATCTGCTGGCGGGACGCGCCCTGGTTGCACACATCAACCTCTTTTATCGACCGAACTAAGAGCGGAACATTAGGGTAATTGGCCCGGTCGCGGGCTATTGTTTGGCGCTTGGCGCCTCGCTCCTACAGCATCGGCTCAGCTCCGAGCCATTCTGCTCGTGTTTTTTTGCCCGGGAAATAACCTCGAGTGGGCACAGGCTAAATGCAGAGCGCACATCCGAACTATCGCCTGGGACCCGCTGACACTTGAGCTCCCTTTGGTGCATAGAATGTGAGGATGCACTGACTAAACCGCCCATCATCAGAAGTGTATCGTACCGACCAGCTGCACCCTCGACCGTACTTCTTGGCAATTTCTGTCAATATTGACTCAACAGTGACTTGGCCAAGGTCCACGTTTATCATCGGATCGAATCTTTCATTATACTGCTCTCGCCGTTGGCGAGCGTATTCAGTCTCGTCAGCGACTGGCATGGCAGGGTGCGCCGGAAGAACGTAACTAGGCTCGAAGACCTTCCATACCGACTCGGCAGCCTTAACGAGACTCGCATTTGTCAAAGTAAATCGGTCGACGACAACGTCTAAATCGGAGTTGGTTCTCTTTTGTCGAAGAATGAGAAAGCTTCCATCATATTTCGCTTGGTAGCCCGAGGCATGCTTCATCATCTCCTCAACCGATTCACTGTACCTTAATCCGCGCAAATCCAAAAAGCTGCTGACCCTCCCGGGTGTAGTGGGTTTCCCTGATAAGCTTCTCCCCTCAACTCCCGTCGGAATTCCTGTTTGAGTCGACCACAACATTGCAGCTGTTCCTACTGTTGTCTCGGTCAAGGGCAAAGGAATCCTGAGTTGGCGTATTCGTGCATCTGAATCTTTCTGTTCAAATCCGTACACCGTAAACTGCAGCAGACACAATAATATCAGTAATTTGCGAATCATATCTTGGTCTCCTTAGCACCGCCAGTTATTTTATATACAAAGACATGTCGGTTACAAAAAAATCATAGCAGGTTTCCGTCCAGCTCTGCTCAAGCGCAGTGAACACCTCGCCGCAGGAATATCCAGTCCAGGAACTTGCCATAGAGCCCTCACAATCGCACCTATAGCAGCAATCCCAAAAGGCCCACAGGTGATCGTCATTGAACTCGCCCCCATCTCCGTACCCGTTTGCGTCAGGCGGACCCATGCCATTGCAGTTGCACCACCCAGTCCAAAAATCAACGTAATCTTCATAGTAAGTGCCATCACCCGGTTCATCCCATGCATCGTACCCAATAAAGGTCTGTACAAATAAAGGCACCAAGATGTATCCAACGGTGCCGCCCGAGAGTGTGCACAATGCCTGCGGATCCCCAATGTTATACCGGATGTAGAGATCAACCTCCACACCGCCATATTCAACGTAGCTGGTAGGATTCGTAAACTGTGCGGTAGCCCCTCCGTAAACCTCAAACTCGTCGGAATAAAACATGCCCCACCAGTCGGTGCAATAGCAGTGAGCTAAGAGATCATAGTCTCTGTCGACTTTGTCTTTAGTAGTGTTATCATAGAAGAAGCCCTCCTCGGAATATCCGACTACATTTCCGTCCCATTCAACGTAATCAACTACTACCCGGTCCCAATCCTCCCACGGGCATTGAGGTTGAACAAGGTAATCTACCCCGATTGTGTCATTTGGCCCTGCGAAGGAGGTAGGTGAGAGATAAACGTCAATCCATCCCTCCCATTGGGCATAGGCAGGTGAGGAGCAAAGCAGGGCGAGGGATAAAACAATGAACCTTAAGTACTTCGTTCTCGGAGGTCTGGCACTCATGAGATCGGCTCCATTTTTCGCAAATCCAGCGCGTCAGCTGCAGGTCGGACGAAAGACTGCATTCCGCAGATTCTCCGAGTGGTTTCTATTTCTTCCGTCCATTGCCCCGGCAAACGTCATATCCTCTTCGACTACATTACGCGACTAAAGTTCCCCTCAATACAAACTCAAAGTAATCCAAGTTCTGCCGTCGAGACTGTCAGCATTGTTCTGCGCTCATCTGACTGAATTTCTCAACCTTCTTGTTGTTCCTCTTGGTGAAGCACACTAGCAGGCTCAGGGCCGTCTGTCATTATACTAGTACAACGACGTTATTGACCTTGTACAACGGCGCTGTCGGTTTTTTGCATTTGGCGCAAATTTCACTTCATTTTGCGCACAGGCCCGGATTCCGAACTAGGATCCAGCCTTTCTCGCGCACAATCGTTCCCACTCTTTCCATTTTGGCGAGCAGACGGCAAAGGTAGGCAGGGGTAATTGCGAGGAGCTGCGCCAGCTCTCCTTGTTTCACGGGAATCTGCAGCTTGATTCGTACGGACTGATCTCGCGCCGGCTGACGGGGGGCAAACCGCGTGAGCAAGTGCTGGAGGCGAATTTCGGCAGGGCTTGAGCCCAGTTCAATGGCTTCGATAGTGGCGTCATGTGCATCCCGACATACCGCACGCAAAACCGCCTTAGAGAATGTATGATCCTTCGACAGGAGAGCAAGGAATTCCGCAGAGCCCATCCGGGACGTGCCGGTCTGCACCACGGTGGTCGCGCTTGTGGGACAGGACCGACTCAGTAGCGCTTCCCCGGCGCCGAGCACAGAACCGGCGGGGCGAAGTCCGCAAATCATGGCCCTACCATCGGCGGTCACGTGAGTTAGCTTGACCAGGCCTGTGCGGACGATGTGGACGTCACGAACTGTTCCCCCCTGCCTCAGAAGCTCCGTCCCGGGCGCGTACAGCTGCGGTTCCGACAACTCCGCGATCGCGTTCCATTCGACGCCGGGCAATTCCTCAATGCCGCCGCCGAATTCCCATGCGGAAGCCTCTGTCACACTCACGGCATCCCCCAGTGGTGCGCTCCCCAATCTGCCATTCAGATGGCATCATTGGAGGCTTTCACGCCCTCAGCAACAAAACGGCCTCCTACGCTGCCTAAATCAAGTCCGTCGGCCGGTTTGTGGGTAAGCACCTCGACTCGCGCGGAACGGGCCGAGCCAGGACCGTCCTCCTCGTTCGACAACCATTTTTGGAGCCAGAGCTGGGTGGGGGATGAGGATAAGACCTGAAACCAGCACCCGGTGGATGAGCAATATATCCCCCCCCCCCGTGGCGCCTGTCAAGAGTTTCCACCACAAATGAGAGGGATTTCCGTGAGGCAGGACAATAGAGAAAAAACTTGTGGAGCGAAGGAGAGCTGACTGGGTGGTCCGTTTTGGACGTTTTGGAATCCGGTTCTTATAAGCATTTCTATCCGGGAGGCCGGATCGAGCCGCGACTGGACAACACCCGCACAAATCGACGCCTTCGAATCACGTTGTTTTCGAGGCTTGAGCAGCCTGCCGCCCGAACAGGCGCTGGCGCAGGACTTCATAGAGTGCGATGCCGGCGGAGACGCTGACGTTGTAAGAGGCTACTTTTCCCCGCATCGGGATCGCCGCCAGAAAGTCGCATTTTTCCTTGACGAGGCGGTGCAGGCCGGCGCCTTCACCCCCCAGCACCAGCACCGTCGGCCCGGTAAAATCCAGCTCCCAAATCGGCCTGCCGGCTTCGGCATCGAATCCCGTGACCCAATAGCCCGCTTTTTTCAACTGCTCGATGAGGAGAGCGGTATTTCCGCTGCGCGCCACTTTGATGTGGGAGGCTGCACCCGCGCTCGACTTGACGACGGTTGCGCTGAGCGGCGCGCTCCGGCGCTGGGGAACGAACACCCCGTCCGCCCCGGCTACTTCGGCAGATCGCAGGATGGCGCCGAGGTTGTGCGGGTCTTCAATACCATCGAGGACCAGCAGGAGGCCGGGCGTGGCTGCCTGCGCCAGGATTTCTTCAACTCCGAGCACCGGCAGTTCGGATATGTAGCCGACGACGCCCTGGTGGCGCGCCCCGTCGGCCTTCCGGTCCAGCCAGGCTTTTTCCTCAATGGAGATCGGGATGCGCTTCTGCCGGCCAAGGGCGATGATTTCCCCGATGCGCGGATTTTTCTGTCCGCGCTCGACGCAGATCTTTTCGACCCCTCCCGAGTTCAGCGCCTCGAGTATGGCGTGAATTCCATAGATCATCGACATAGGGCACCCATGCGACCTGCCGGCCTCCCAAGGACCGGCAGGCGCCATCCCACACGTCCTCGAAGTTCCGACGGTGTCATCCCTGGTAGAGCTTCAGAACGGCGGCGAGACGTACGCGGCACGACATCACGCGACGCGGCAGATTCAGGCCGCTTCCTTCCTCATAAATCGGAATCAGCCGATCCAGCTCCGGTCCCGATCCCATGCCGGTCAAAGCCGCACGAATCGGGTGGAACAGGTACCGCCCTTTTTGACCGGTGGTTTTCTTGACCTGCCCGATGATTTCCTTGTAGGCGTCGGCTGTGAGGCGATCGCGCTCGCCCACGAGCCGAGCGAATTCTTTCGCGACCTGGAGCGCGGCCGCCTCCGCCAGCGTCGAACGCGCGCCTTCGTCCAGTTCCGGCGGATCGGAGGCGAACCCATAAATGATGCCGGTTTCGCCCGCCAGCTGGTCCAGGTGGTCGGCGTGGGACCTCACTGCGTCCACGACCTTTTCCAGCCAGGAGCTGACCGCCGCATCCGGTTCGGCCGGAATCAATCCCGCGGCCGCAAAGTAGGGCGCCGCGCGCCTGGCCAGTTCCGGCAGGGGCATCTTCTGGATGTAGCTCCGATTCATCCAGTCGAGCTTGGCGCTGTCGAAGATTGCCGGGCTGCGCGAGACACGCGCCAGGTCAAAGCGTTCGACGATCTCCGCAAGCTCCATGATCTCTTTCCCCTCCTCGGGCGGCGACCAGCCCAGCAGGGCGAGGTAGTTGGCCAGCGCCTCGGGGAGGTATCCCTGGCCGCGGAATTCTTCCAGCGAGGTGGCGCCGTGCCGCTTGCTCAGTTTGCTTCCGTCCGGCCCGAGGACGGTCGAGAGGTGGGCGAAAGCAGGCGCCGGCGCTTCGAGCGCCTCGTAGATCAGGATCTGCCGGTGCGTGTTGGAGAGATGGCCCTCCCCGCGGATCACATGCGATATCTCCATGGATATGTCGTCCACCACGACCGAGAAGTTGTAGGTTGGGCTGCCGTCGCTGCGCTGGATCACGGGGTCGCTGATCTGCACCGTTTCGATGTCGATGCGGCCGTAGACCAGGTCTGAAAAGCCAACCATCCCGGGACGCACCCGCAACCGCAGGACGGATGCCGTGCCGGCACTCTGCAGTTCTTCGACCCGGTCCGGAGGAAGATGCCGGCATTTGCCGGAATAGCGCGGCATTTCGCTCCGTTCCTGCTGCTGGCGGCGCGTCTGTTCCAGCTCCTCTTCGGAACAAAAACAGCGGAACGCCCGGTCTTTGTCGAGCAGAAACTGTGCGCGCTCGCGATACAGGTCGTAGCGGTCGGTCTGGCGATACGGGCCGTGCGGACCGCCGACATCGACGCCCTCGTCCCACTCCAGACCGAGCCAGCGGAGGTCCGCCAGAAGCTGCGTTTCATATTCCGGCCGGCTCCGTTCGGCATCCGTGTCTTCGATGCGCAGGAGGAAAGCCCCGCCCAGGTTACGGGCCAGGAGCCAGTTGAACAGCGCCGTGCGCGCGTTGCCGACATGAAGAAAACCGGTCGGGCTGGGCGCAAACCGAACGCGCACTTTTTTGTTTTCAGTGATTGGTTCCATAGGCTTGAATACTCTCGAATCTCTCACTCATGTCAGGGCCGCGCCCGCCCGCAGGCGGGTGCATGAAATCCCGCCACGGCATTGAACACAGTTTGCCGGGTTTTCAAACACCCGCTCGCTTACGTTCACGGCACTACTTTCTACGCAGTCTCCCGTCGGATAAAGCCGCCGGCCTTGCCGGCAAGCAGGACGACCGCCTGGGCCGAAATGCCCTCCCCGCGACCCTCCGCGTTCAAACCCTCGGTGGTTGTGGCCTTCACGCTGATAGCTTCGGCTCCCAAGCCGAGGGCTTGCGCGATGTTGTGCCGCATGTGCTCAAAGTAATGGGCGAGCTTCGGCCGTTGCGCCAGGAGGGTTGCGTCGACATTCCGGATCGTCCATCCCGCATGACCGACCTTGTCCCTGACCTCGCGCAGGAACTCCAGGCTGGGCCGGTTGAGGTGCGCCGGATCGTCGTCAGGGAAGTGCCGGCCGATATCTCCGAGGGCCGCCGCCCCCAGGAGGGCGTCGCAGATGGCGTGGGTGAGGACATCGGCATCGGAATGCCCCTCCAACCCTTTTTCGTATGGGATCTCCACTCCTCCGATGACGAGCTTGCGTCCCTCCACCAGCCGGTGGTAGTCGATGCCGTGTCCGATCCGCATCATTTCCTCGTTTCCGGAATCCCGGCGCGGCCGGGATTCCCCTTCCCCCCGCCGCGCGAGCAGACTCTCGGCGATTTCCAGGTCGAGTGGGCGGGTAATCTTGATGTTTTCGGGCGATCCCTCGACCACCGCGACTGCGTGGCCGGCCCAGCGCACCACAGACGACTCGTCCGTGCCGGCAAATCCCTCTCTGGCGGCACGCTGCAGGGCGGATCGCAAGATCGCGGCGTGAAATCCCTGGGGGGTCTGGATGGCGTAGAGTTCATCCCGCGATGGTGTCCTGAGCACCCGGCCGCGCCGGGACACACGCTGGATGGTCTCGGTGGCCGGAAGGCCGGGCACCGCACCCCCCGTTCGCCAGGCAGCTTCCACCACGCGTTCCAGGGTCGCCGGATCGCAGAAGGGGCGCACCGCGTCGTGCACCAGGATCAGGTCGATGTCTTCGGCAGTGCTGAGTACGCCGCAGTACACCGAATCCTGGCGGGTCGTCCCCCCGGGCACGCAGATCACCGGGACCCTCCATGTCTGTCGCGCCAGCATGGCTTGTGCTCGAGGGACGGCTTCAGCAGGGAGTGCGATCACAACCTGGAGGACGCGGTCCAGCGCAAGCAGGGATTCGATGGTGCGCACGAGGATCGGCTTGCCGCTGATCTCGAGGAACTGCTTCGGCAGCCTGGCCCCGATCCTGGTTCCGGTTCCGCCCGCCGCGATCACAGCGGCAATGGCAATTCCAGCGGATCCGGGGCTCCCGTCAGTCGGCATCGTTTTCCTTGCATGCACGCCAGCGGATGCAGGCAGCTCGCACCTCTACCCTCCCAGAGGTCACTGTGGTGAGATTTTTCGCCTGGCGGCCATGATCCGGGCGGCGCCCGACCGCTACCGCCCTTTGACCCGTTCCTTGTCGTCCTCAACGATCCGGTCGTTCGCAACCACCCGGTCATACGGCCGCCGGTCGGGACGCGCAGACGGATTCCCGGGCTCGGCGGCATCTTCCGGAAAGCGCCCGAAGATCATCTTGCCGGCGGTTGTCTGCAGCACCGACGTGACCTGGGTGGCAATCGTCTTGCCAATCATCCTGCGGGCATTATCCACGACCACCATGGTGCCGTCGTCGAGGTAAGCCACGCCCTGGTTGTATTCTTTGCCTTCTTTCAGGATGAAGACCTTCATGGTCTCGCCCGGAAGCACCACCGGCTTGAGCGAGTTGGCCAGTTCGTTGATGTTCAGGACGTCGACCCCGCGCAGCTGCGAGACCTTGTTCAGGTTGAAATCGTTGGTGACGATCTTCGCGTTCAGTTCCTTGGCCAGTTCGATCAGCTTCAGGTCGACTTCCTTGACTTCGGGATAGTCCTTTTCCACGATCTGGACGGTAATCCCGGGCGCGGCCTTCACCTTCTCCAGGATTTCCAGGCCTCTGCGGCCGCGATTGCGCTTGATCGAGTCGGCGCTGTCGGCAATCTGCTGAAGTTCTCTCAGAACAAAGTGGGGCACGACCATCGTCCCTTCCAGGAAGCCGGTCTTGCTGATGTCCGCTATGCGGCCGTCGATGATCACGCTCGTGTCCAGCACTTTGTAAGCCATGCGCGAGCTGCGGTCGGTGAAGATGCCTCCCAGGTGGGAAAGATCCAGGTATTCGCCCTTGTCGGCGCCCAGTACGAGGCCGACATAGGCCATCAGGATCAGGATCAGGACCTGGAGGAAATTGGAGGTCGCCGTATCGAGGGTCATGTGATCGATGTTGAGACTCACCAGCGTTGCGCCGATGATTCCCAGGATCGACCCGAGCGCCGCTCCAATGAGCGTCTTAAGCGAGAGTCTGCGGACTCTCAGCTCGGCGAAAACGATGATGGCTCCGAGCGCAGCGCTTAAGGCAAGCGTCAGGGGAGTATCGAGGCCGAATGGACGGACGATATAGCCGGTTACCAGGATAGCAAGAAAAAGCAGTGTGCGAATAATCCAGAGATCCATGAATCAGCTCCTTCGGCTTGAGCGTTATGAAATCGGGGATGAATTGCCGGACACGAGGGTGAGAGAGGATGAGGGACAGCGGCATCAGCAGGCTGCCAATGAATGTCACAACCTGCGCTTCCGGGAGGAATGGCCACCCCTCTGTCTTCATGAGCATCAACTCGCCCGTGCACGAGGCACGGTTAAATCATTCCTATAACTGGATCTGCCCCCGTGGCAGTATTCATAAACACTTAGTTGAAATTTAGCACAGCTGGCGTGCTTGTGGTACGCCTTTCTCCTCCGGCGCCCATATGTGTCAGGCAGCAAAGATGGCGTCGGACAATTCCAGGACGGTTCGAAGCGGAATCAGTTCGATTCCGCCGACGGAATCATGCAGCGGCAGATTGCCCGCGGGCAGGATGCACCGGCGGAAACCCATCGCCGCCGCCTCTCGAACCCGCAGCTGGGCTTGACTGACCGGCCGTACTTCGCCGGCCAGCCCCAGTTCACCGAAGAGGACTGTGTGGGGCGGCAGAGCCCGGTTGCGAAAGCTGCTGAGTATGGCGGCAAACAGGGCCAGGTCCGAGGCGGGTTCGCTCACCTGCAGGCCGCCGGCCGCGTTGACATAGATGTCGCAGCCCATCATGGGAATCCCCATCCTCTTTTCCAGCATGGCGACGAGCACGGAAATGCGATTGTAATCGAGACCGGTGGCCGTGCGCCGTGCAGTTCCGTATTGCGTTGACAGCACCAGCGCCTGGATTTCAACCAGGATCGGGCGGGTCCCCTCGACGGCGCACGACACTGCGCTTCCGGGCGCCGCCTCTTCCCGTTCCCGGAGGAATAGGTCGGAGGGGCTCGTGACCGGGATCAGACCGCGGGAGGTCATCTCGAACACGCCGATCTCGTTGGCAGCGCCAAACCGGTTCTTGACCGCCCGCACGATCCTGTGGTTGTGGTGGCGCTCACCTTCGAAATATAGGACGGTGTCGACGATGTGCTCCAGCGCCTTGGGTCCGGCAATGCTTCCGTCCTTGGTCACGTGGCCGATCAGGAACACGGGAACCTGGTCGGTCTTGGCCAGCGCCAGGAACTGCGTGGCGACGTGGCGCACCTGGCTGATGCTCCCAGGAGCCGAATCCAGCGCCTCGGAAAACGTGGTCTGGATGGAGTCGACGACAATGTCGGTCGGATGCACTTCAGCGACGGCGGAAAGAATCGCCTCCAGGCACGATTCAGCGAGGATGAAGATTCCCTCCCCTTCCTGCGCCTCGAGGCGCTCGGCCCTCATCTTAATTTGCTGAGCTGACTCCTCGCCGGAAACATACAGCACCCTGCGGTCTTTCTTCTGGAGAGCCTGGGAAATCTGGAGCAACAGGGTAGACTTCCCGATTCCGGGCTCCCCGCCAAGCAGGACCAGCGAGCCGGGCACAAGGCCGCCGCCCAGGACACGGTCGAACTCGGCGTCGCCGGTGATAATCCTGGGCGCTTCGGCGGTGGAGATTTCCCTCAACCGGACCGGTCTGGCGGCAGCGCCGATGCGGCCCTTGCCGGACACCGCCCGAACTTTTTCTTCGGCAAACGAATTCCAGCTGCCGCAGTCGGGGCACCGCCCAAGCCATTTGGCGGAGGCATAGCCGCATGACTGGCACTCGAACATGCTCGGCGTTTTAGACATAATTACATCAAACCACAAAGCCCTCTGCGACCCCAAAGAAAACTTTGCGGCCCGGAGGACCTTGGCTCTTTTGGAGGACAAGAGAAGAACGGACCGAGCCAAATCGGTGTATTAGTTGTCTTTCCGCCAAAACACCGATATAAATTCTCGTTCATGGGCGTTTCCAGGCAAAAAGCAGGCCGATCTCCGGCTTCCGCGGCAAGACGGCAGGAGCGGCCAGGAGATACACGCGCCGTCACCGGCGCTCGGCGCCAACCCTACATATGGCTACTCTTGCCGGCCCTGCTGTTAGTCACTCTTTCGGCCTATTCTCCTGCCTGGCACGGCGGAAGGCTCTGGGACGACGACAGCCACATCACCCACTCAGCCCTGAGATCCACAGAAGGCCTGTGGCGAATCTGGTTCGACCTCGGCGCCACACAGCAGTACTACCCCGCCGTCCATACTGCTTTCTGGATCCAGCACAGACTCTGGGGGGACGACACCTTCGGCTACCACATCGTTAATATCCTCCTGCACGTTTTCTCCGCTTTCCTCCTGGCATTGATCCTGCGTCGGCTCGCCGTGCCCGGCGCCATCCTGGCTGCCGTCCTCTTCGCCCTCCATCCCGTCCAGGTCGAGTCCGTCGCCTGGATTGCCGAGCTCAAAAACACCCTCTCCGGCCTGTTCTATCTTTCCGCCGCACTCGCCTACCTACACTTCGACTCCAACAGAAAGATGCGGTCCTATGCCTTCGCACTGTTTCTGTTCCTCCTCGCATTGTTCAGCAAGACCGTAACGGCCACCCTTCCCGCTGCTTTGCTCGTAGTCTTTTGGTGGAAGCGCGGTCAGTTGAACTGGCGCAGCGACGTCCGCCCCCTGCTCCCCTTTTTCGCCCTAGCCGCCGGCGGCGGACTCGTGACCGCCTGGGTCGAGCACTCAATGATCGGCGCTCAGGGTGCCGAGTTCCAGTTCTCATTCATCGAGCGCTGCCTGATCGCCGGCCGCGCCGTCTGGTTTTATCTCGCCAAACTGCTCTGGCCCGCCAATCTCATCTTTATCTATCCCCGCTGGCATGTCAGCCAGTCCGTCTGGTGGCAGTACCTCTACCCGCTCTCCCTCATGGCTCTCATGGCCCTTCTCTGGCTGTTGCGCAAGCGCTCCCGCGCCCCGCTGGCCGCCATGCTCTTTTTCTGCGGCACCCTGTTTCCCGCCCTCGGTTTTTTCAACGTCTTCCCGTTCCGCTACTCCTTCGTCGCCGATCATTTCCAATACCTGGCCGGTATTGCCGTCTTCGCGCTGTTTTCCGCGGGTCTGGCAAGTCTCGCCAAACGCTTGAACCTCGAGACCAGGCCCGTTGCATCAGCCGCAGCACTGCTTGCTGTCGGAGTTGCCCTCGCCATTCCAACCTGGAATCAGAGCCGCCAGTATACCGATGCCGAAACGCTCTATAGCGCCACCCTGAGACGCAACCCGGAGTGCTGGCTGGCCGAGAACAACCTGGGAATGTTGATGTTGGACGATCGTCTCGAGGAAGCGCTGGCGCACTTTCAGCGGGCCTTGCGCCTCAAGCCGGACATTGCCGAGGCCCACAGCAACCTGGGCAATGCATTGCAGAGGATGGGTCGTTACGATGAGGCAATATCACACTACACGGAGGCGCTGCGGCTCAAGCCTGACCTGGCCGAGGCCCACAACAACCTCGGCAATGTCCTTCTGAAGCTCGGCCGGGCGGCCGATGCGATCATCGAGTGTGAACAGGCATTGCGGCTCGATCCGGACTATTCCGAGGCTCACCGCAACCTGGGCAAAGCCCTGCAGAGAGTCGGACGTCAAGAAGATGCAATCGCGCAACTGAAACAAGCCATCGCGCTCCAACCCGATAACTACGAGGCCGGCAAGGACTTCGGCGACATCCTGCAGTCTGCGGGCCGTTCTGCAGAAGCGGCGGCACAATATCGCCAAACCCTGCGGCTGAGGCCGGATAATGCCGGCGCCCACAACAACCTGGGTTATGCCTTGCAGGAAATGGGTCGTCTGGAAGAAGCGATTGTCGAATACAGAGAGGCTTTGCGCCTGATGCCCGATTTCGTCGGGGCGCACATCAACCTGGGCAACGCCTTGTTACAATCGGGTCGTCCGGAAGAGGCCGCCTCCCGGTTCCGCGAGGGGATGAGGCTCAACCCCGATCTGGCCGAGGCGCACAACAATCTCGGCTTCGCCCTGCAGGCGTCAGGCCGGCTGGAGGAGGCCGCCGGCCGCTTCAGAGAGGCCCTGGCGCTGAAGCCCGATTACGCCGCTGCTTACTACAATCTCGCGAATGCCCTGCTCCGAATGGGACGGCGCGCGGAGGCGGTGGCGCAATACAAGGAAGCTCTCAAACACCGGCCGGACTCCTACGAGACCCATAATAATCTCGGTGTGGCTTTGGAAGAATTGGGGCGCCTGAACGAGGCCGCGGAGGAATACAGGGAGGCGCTGAGACTTAATCCGAACTCCGCTGACGCCCGCGATAATGTGTCCCGAATTGCAACCCTGCTGCGAAAATAGCCGGCGCGGCGGCCGGACTTGAACCGGGAACTTACTGATTACGAACCGCTCAGTCGTATGGAATGCCTCTCGGATACGTTGGAGGCCACTGATTTCGACAGCAGGTCCCAAATTCCTTCATTCCACACGTACGCCGATTCTGGATAGCCGACAAATCAAATCGCGGCTGGGCATATGACGTCCTTTTTCCTGCTCTGACACTGTTGACGGATCAACGCTGAGTTAGGCGGCAGATTCTTCCTGGGACCAATCCCGTTTCGTGCGGAAGAGAACAATTCACTCTGACAGAGTTTTGGGCTCGGGAAAAGGATCGTAGCCAAGGAATTCAATGATCCGGGCGATGAACCGTGTTACGGTTGGTTGCGTTGCGTCTCCCAGTTGCGGATCGGATCGGTATTCACACCGATCTCTTGCGCTAATTTCTCTTGAAGAAGCCCGAGACCCAATATTCTTCTGCGAAGGTGGTCTCCTAAACTATTGATTTCTATGAGGACCTGATCCCCGCCCATGAGCCGCCCCCATATGACCGCGACCGCCACCTCCCGTCCCGCTCATTCTGATCCCGAACGCCACACAAGTCGCGAACCAAAACGGGGAAACGGTTTTCGTAATTGTTTACCGGGGTAGCAATCCACACAGCCGCTGCTGAACTGAGTGGCAAAGCGGATAAACATAAACGAGTTTCTTGGAAAGCTGGGAGTTGTTATAGCGATCCATGCGGCCTCGGCCGCGGGTCTCTCCCAGGAAGATCCAGTTGGCTGCTCGATAACAGGTGCCTGAGAATCGGTTCGCTTCCACGAGCGTTTCCAGGAGAAACGGTCTTCGGCCGTATTGGCGTTCGAAATCGGCCGGAAGCTGACGGACGGAGTGAGCCAGGATTTTACTTGCGAGTCCCGGAACATGCACCCAGGGCAGGATCAGGAATCGGCTCTGATTGACGATGCACTGCAGGTTGCGTTTCCGCTGCTGGTCATTCCAGCCAATCCAGCGGTCGCGTGCTGCCATTTTCCAGGCCGGGCTCGACCATTGAATGCAGGCCAGAATCGTTTCTCCCAGAGGTTCCGAACGTACAAAGTAGCGGAGGTGCGCGCCGACAGGCACGCGGTATCGAAGATAATGATGCCGGTCAACGAACTCGTTCCAGAGCATGCTGTCGCGGCTTCCGGCTTCCAACAGCGTCAGGTTCAAAGGCTCAAAGTCGCGCGCCGAGCCGGTGATCTCTGGTTGCGGATCGCTGGCCGAGGTCCATGCGGTCCGGCGCGGACCTCGCGGTCCAACCTGGCGCAGTGCCGGCAACTGCAGGCAGCCTTGATCCGCCAGCCGCTCAAGCAACTGGCGACACTCGTGGTTTTTGAGACGTCCGGTGGGGCGTTTCCAGTCGAGCAGTTCACAAATAGTGCGCGCGATTTCAGTCGTGCTGAGAGCTGAGCAATCGGCCGCGATTTGCCGCATGAGACGGATCTCGTCCGCGGAGAAGGTCCGGCCGCAAAAAGTCAGTCGGGATGGCACCGCGGTGATTGGCTTCACTATGGGGAGAGAGCCGCCGGTACGATATCGAGGATCTCCTGGGCCGGGGACCGCAGGAGCCCGACCAACCGGGAGAAGGCGTCCTTGCCCTGTTGCCGGCAGGTGCGCAGGATGCTGGCCAGGATCTGCTGAGTACGGGCGCCATTGTGGGTACGGTTGCCGCCCCAAGTCTTTCTGGCCACCACGGCAGGCCGGATCGCCTGCTCGGCCACATTGTTGGTGGCCTGGATTCCAGGGCAATGAAGGAAAGTGAACAAGTGGGGCTGTTCATGGCACAGGTGATTGGCCAATCGCCGGTTGGCCGGCAGACGGAATGTGCGCGCGAGCAGTCGGTCCATGGCGTATTCCAGCCTTCCGGTAGCGACATGGAGCCCATGCAGTGAGATCTGGCCGAGTCCATAGCGATCTCGCAGTGCCAAACCCCTGTAGAGCAACGCCATCACCGCCAGGGGAAAGAGAGCGCCGGAGACAGAGGCAATCTTGATCAGATCCTCGCAGCGACGGATCAAATGGCTCAGGCAACTTTGATGATAAGCCCGGGTAAAGCGATAGTAGGGCGCCCAGCCGTCATGGTTGAGAAAGCCCTCGTAGTCTGGTCCCAAAATCGTAGCCGCTTGTTCGAATCCCCGGCCGGGAAGGATCGCGTAGACGGTGACCTGTTCGCTGACGGCTACCCAGAGCCATTCCAGGTGCGCCGCTACCCGCCACCCGGTTTCGTCCAGGTGGTTGACCATGCTGGCACGCGCAGCAGCCACAAGTTGGTCGTAAGTGGGCGCAGCCTTTTCGCCAAGGCGCGTCAATGCTCGACACAGGGTGCTGCGGTTGGTCCGCAAGCCGTAACCCAATTCCAGAACGCGAGCCACGCGCTCGTGGGAGATCCCCATCTCCTTGTTCAGATGCGCCGCCAGGGACAGCGCCTCGGGTCCAAGCTGTACTTGTGCGGCTCCCAGCGCATCCGAAGTCTGCAGCGGATGACGACCCTGGACATGTCGTCCACAACAGGCACATCGGCCGATCTGGATGTCGAATCGGCGCACGGTCGTCAGCCGCACAATGTCTTCTTGAAATTGCGGCTTGGTGTCTTCGAAGATCACCGGCGCTCCGCAGCACAGCGAGTTTTCCGGCAATGGGACCGCAATGTGCTGGTCGACTCTTGCCGGAACGGGCCGGAACGCTCGTTGGCCGTAGCTCTCGCCGGGCTTGCGGCCAGGCGGCTTTGGAGTCGGCTTCGCATCACCCTTGGAGAACGGCGCGGCTTGCCGCTTGAGAGAGCGCAAGGCCTCTTCGAGTTCCTTGCGGAGCCGTTCGATTTCCGCAAGCGCCTTATCAAGCCGGTCACGAAGCGACTTGTTCTCCTTCTCAAGCTTGTCTACGGAATCGGCCTGCCGGCGGTCTTTGTCAGCACTCATCCACCTTACCGTAGCAGAAACGGGGCGATTTGTCCAGAGGGTCGTCAAAAACGGCAGGAACTGCTAGACTTTCAATGCGGTAAACAATTACCGGTTTTCCTATTGCCCAGTCGTTTAGGACGCAAAAACAGGGGCGAAAATCGAGTGTAAGGCCCATTTAAAGAATCCCCTCCTATGCTTGTCCCCTCTGATTAATAGACTTCGGTCGGGCCGACTCCGTTCGACCCGTACGCTAGCTGCGGCAGCGGCATTGTCAAGGGAAAATAGGGTAGCGTCCCTCTTTCCCAAGCGACGCCATCCCGTGTTTGGCCGAATACTCGATCACGAGCTGAAGATAGCGCTGCCGGTCGTCATCGCAAAAGAACACGTCCTCGCGACGATTGCCTCTCTGAGTCAAATGGTGAGCAATCCCGGGGACTACGACCCTGGCCATGCGTGGCATGGGCCCATGCTAGCAGCGACGGGGGAAGTGTCAAGGGGGAAATAGGGTAGCGTCCCCTATTTCCTCCCGGACTTCCCGTGGTCCGTCCCCGTTGCACTTTATCTTGTAATTAACGTGGTCCGTCAGTCAATCTGATACCCCCAATCAACATGGGGACATCAGGTTGCGACCCACGTTTTACTCTACTTCCTAGTCAATACACGTTCGCAGTCCCGTGACCTGTCATTCGGATCGTTAGGATTGCGGCGAGGTGGCTCTAAATATATTGTCTTCTCGGCGATAGCAGACGAGGATTTCGGATCAGATACAATCGTGATTTTGAGATCAAGTTCCTTAATTCTATCCGTAGGCCATGGCCTGTTGTATGCTTTTGAGCCGGGCTCAACGATTAGCTTGCTGATCTCAAGCGTGAGGTTCATCCCCCTCAAACGGAAGTGTCGAATTTTCCCATACTCAGGATAATCACCACATTTTCCCACAAGTTCAGAAAGCAAAAAGCGTCCCCGGCTTTGCCAGTCACGGCTTTGATTAGCGTCTTCAGTCAGTAACGTGCTATAAATGTTGTTCGAGTAAAGCGATATCATGCGACATTCGAAATCACCTGAGTAATCGAAATTGGGATCATCGTAATCGTAGGCATTTAAGTGGCATTCCAACAAATACAATGGCTTACCATCGATGCCCACCACCTCCATCTTTGCTTCCTGCTTTTCCCTATCAACAAAGTGAACAGCCTGCGTCAATGGTGCGACTGTTGGCCACGGCTGTTGGCTTACGCCGCCACTCCAAAAGGGGATACATGAAGCCAATCCGACAAATGAGGCACACATAAAAAGTCCGGATTTCATGGATTCCTCTCCTTAGTGCCTGTGGGACAGGGAATTTGTATAGGCAGTGTTAATGTGATTCCTATGATACCGAGATCTCTTGTCAACCCTGGAATTTCGATGATCAGGGTGCTCGGAAAGTTTTGCTGTAGCCAATCTCTGACCGTGATGTTCGGAGAAGATGGCGTACCATCCAAGTTCTTTTTTGGAACTTTTCCACTGATTACATCAGTAATAGTGTCAAACAAGGGAAACACGGTGTCTTCTGCGTCGCGGCCACCGATCGTGCCGACGATCTGACTCAGATATGGGGCTAGCTGCGATTTGTTTAGTCCACCCCATTGATCTGGAATTATGGCGGCAGAGTATTGAGCTACGTCTACCCCAGGAAACCCGCCTTGATCACCAATTAGATCGGAATTACCCTGCAAAACACGTGCTTGACCTATGCATGTATGTTCGGTTGCGGACACTTCGTCAGTATAGTTCCCGCCGCCAAATGGACCGCCTGTAGCGTATCCATCGCCATAATAGTCGTTGGCATCAGCTTCCACATCGCTCATTGGCGGAGGCGGTGGGAGGTCGCGGAACGAATCTATATACGAATTGATGCCTCCCCATATTGCGGAACCGATCGTTTGGCCGATCTTCCCAAAAAATCCGCCAATGGCGCTTAGCCAACTCATCCCATCGGGATCAATAAGATTTACCGGGTCGTTTCTGACGTAAGTGTATTTGTTCAGTGAAGGCGGGTCGTAAATGCGGGTCATCACCGGGTCGGGCGAGATCCAGCGCCAGTAATCCACGCTTTTTTTGAGGTAACGGGCGCCGAAATAGGTCAATCCCGTGACGTCAATCAATTTCCCCGTATATCTGGATCTCGGTTCAGATGGCCCGCTGCCGAATTGTATCGTCTCCCAGTCCGTCGTCCAGTCCTCCCCGCCGGGCGTCACTTCCACCACGCTGGTCGTGGAACCGAGATAGTCCATGAAATAGAACCACACGATGTCCGCCTGGTCGTGCGTGGCTACCAGTTTGCCATTGAAATAGACCTGGTTTCTCGTCGTTCCGGTTGACCAGTTGTCCTCGACCAACAGCGAGCCTCTGGCCGAGTAGACGTAGTAGGTCTTCGTCGTTCCGTCGAGCACCCGCAGCCTGCGGGAGTTTCCATCGTAAAGATAGCTATGCCCCGGCACGGACGTCAGCCGGTTTTCGGCATCGAAGACCCTGCCCCCGGTGACGTCGTTGCCGGCGATGTCGGAACTATACCATGAAGAATACTGCCCGGTCGTGTGATGGATGACCTGATTGAATCGATTCGTCGCGGGATCGATGACAAACTCGTCCACGCATCCTTCCTCGGGGCAGTTGCCGGGATCGTTGAAATCGCGGACCGTGGCGATGTTGTTGTAGCGGTCGTAGGTATATTCGTACTTGAGACTATAGGGATCGTCCCGGCCCGCCGATTTCCAGTACGCCGTCAACCGATGCCAGTTGTCGTACTCGTAGTGCTTGTTGTTGTCGGGATTGTAAGTATCCGTGATGTCATATATTTGCTCGGTTGGATGCGACCCGTAACCCGGAGGCGTGTAGTTAAGCGTCTGGCGCAGGCCGTGAGTCTGGTAATAGGTCAGGCGCAGGCTCTGCGGCGAGTAGCTGTAAAGGGTCGTAAGCCACCCGTAGGGCCAACTACTCACGGATCGGATCCCGTAGAGTACCTCGCTCAGCTGGCCGCTCGGCCCAAGATAGGCGGCCGAGCGTACGTAATCGATACTCTGGCCGTTTATCGATGAATAGACCTTGGTTTCCCTTCCGACATCATCCCGAGTGTAAGTCACATGCTTGCCGTTCGGGTAAATAATCGATGTTATCCCGCCTATGTAGTTGTAACTGTAGCTGGTTATGTACGTCTTCGTGATCCCGTCCGTGATCACGGTGGCCTCGAGATCGACCGACGAACAGTTGCAGTAGCTGTAGTAGTTCGAAGTGGTCACGCCGGATGCCGTGGTCGTGACCCGCGTCAGCCGGCCTATCGGGTTCAAAATCGAGATCGGGCTTTCCGCCGGCTGGCTGTCGTAGAAATAACTCACCGAGGGCGTCCCATCGCTATATGTCTTGGATACGACGCGGTTTAGCTCGTCATACGTGAAAGTCGTGGAAATGCCCCGCGCCTCGGTCTTGACATGAAGATTCGAGTTGGCATCGTAGGAATAGGTCGCCGTCCCGCTTTCGGGATGAGTCTCGCTCTTCAGCCTGCCGATGTCATCATAGGTGAATGACCGCGTCTGAACCCCCTGGATTATGGCGCTGAGCCTGCCGAGCGCGTCATAGCTATAATCCGTCGGCACGGTCAGCTGGCCGGCGCTGTCCTCATCCACCACCTGGATGATCTTGCCGTCCTCGTTGTAGTAGGCGCGACGCGTGCTCCCTTCCGCCGCCACTGTGACGTAATTATTCGAACGCGAGAAGGAAACACCTCCTCCATCGGGCAGACTTATGCCGCTAAGCGAACCCACGCCGTCGTAGTTGTACGTTTTCCAGTAGACCGGATCCGTCTCCCGCCGCGGCACCGACTGCTGAGTCACCTGACTCCAGACGCCGTAACTGTTTTCCCCCTTGATCTCGCCGCCCACCGGGTCGCTGACTGTCGTTTCGACCAATCGTCCCATGCTATCCACCTGGGCGCGACGTTCTTGATATTTGGTGTTGTTGGGATCATCCGCTGATCCGCTTACGTACTCGCGAATCTCCGCATGTGGCGTACTCGGAGGGGTATTGAGGCAGTTGCAATAATCCGAGTAGGTGTAGGTCGTCACTCCTCCGCCTGGCTTGTTCACCCTTGTCACCCGATCCTTATTGTCGTAGAGCATCGAAGTGGTCTTGCCGTTCGCGTCCATGGTGTTCAGCAACACCCCGCTCCTGGAGCTGTAAACGAACCCGGAAGTGTGACCCTTGGGATTGACGATCAACAGGGGGAAGGCATAGCTGTAATCCGAGCCCGTGACCCAATAGAACATTGACGTTGTGTGCTGCATGGGATCGGTTGTCTCTCTCGGGTTTCCGCATTCATCGTACGCGACCGAAGAGGCGACCGACAGATTGTTTACAATATCATACCACCGCGTGACCGATGTCGGAAGCCCGCGCAGGACATAGGAGGTCCCGAACGCCGCATCATGGCGGATGGCGCCGCTTGCCCCATACAGCGTCGTATCCTGGTCGTAGGCGGTGACGGTTTTTGAAACCGGATTGTCCACGCCGTCCTTAACCAAGACGACCGTGGGCCGATCCAGGATGTTGAGCGGCACGTATCGCCCGTCCGCTTCATGCAGATAGCTGAACGTGGACTTGCGCAGCAACGCACCAGTGAAGGAGTACTTCCTGATCTCCTTGATATTGCCGCTTCGATCCGTAGCGTCGGCGTAGCTAAACTCGGTGCGCGTTACCTTTTCCGTCCCGCCCTTCAGCACCTGCTCCTCATAGCTCGCCCTTGGGTTCAGAATTGTCGTCAACTGCTGATCATCCTGAATCCAGTCCTGGCGACTCTCGGTCCCGGGAGTGCCCGATTTGACGACTTTCGTAACGAAACCGTCCGCCCATCCCGGGCTGCTCTTCTGCATGTAATGCGTGATCGTGCCCGAACTGTTCGGGACCACGACGCTCACTATCGTGGGCGCGGCCTGGCCGGCCACGTTGTAACTCCAGGTCCAGGTATCCTCATTGCCCGTATCGTAACTCGATACGAAATGCTCCGGGACCGTCCGGCCCATGACCTGGTCCAGGACGGTATAGCTCGTATAGTAATATCGGCTGCGGCCACAGATGGGATTGACGATCTCCGACATTTCTCCGCTTGCTTGATAGGTGAAGTCGTAATGCAGGCCGGTCGGATAGGTGACACCCGTCAGCATTCCCTGGCTTGGCAACAACGGATCCGTCGTCGCCCCGGCGCCGAATACGGCGTTCTGGGTCAGGTAGCTGAACGTGATCGTGCTCGTCGCCTGGCTCACGTCGTTAGTGTTCCAGTACTTGAGATACTGGAGCCGCCCGTTGCTGTTGAGAAGAAAAGTGTAAGTGTTGCCCAGCGTGTCCTGGATCGAGCTGATTCTTCCGCCGTAATCCGCGTACGCGATGTCGATATAGTTGCCGTTCGTGTCCTGCACGCGAGTGGCGTAGCGGGCATAAGAGCGCAGCTCGTCCACGTGATCGAACCGAAGATTCATCCCGCCTTTGAGGGTCAGCTTGTACGCGGCGGGATCATAGACCATATAGGTCGAATCTTTTGACCTCCAAGCGCCGCCATAATACGTCAGGTCGTGATTCGATCCGTCCGACAGGGTGACGTAGTAATGACCGTTGGCGGTGTCATCGATCACCCGCGCAACCATGAGCGTCCAGCCCGCGCCCACCCAGGAATCCGGCTCGGCCAAAGTGGCGTAGAGATTGCTGCTCTGGACATAAAAGTCCCAGATCTTGGAGTTGTAGGCAAGCGCAAGGCTGACCCCGAGGCCATTGCGACCCGGCCTGCTCAAGAGCGGAACCTGAAAGAACAGGTTGCCGTTTGCGGAGTTCACCGACTGCCCCCCTAAAGAGAGAACCGGGAAGTAGGGCGTCGCCCCCTTTTCGTGCCGGACGGAATACTGATAATGGGCCGGAGTCAGCGGCGGGTTCACCCAGACCGTAACGGTCGCCTGTGTTGTAAAGCCTTGGTTCGACACCGTGAGAGTATAACTGGTGGTCGTGCTGGGGCTTACAGATAAAGACCCGTTGTTGAGGGTAACCGGAGTGCCGTTGATGTTCGCTGTCGTGCCGTATTGCGTACCAAAATACAGCGTTGCCGCGCCGGGCGGCGTGATGCGAGTCGGGCTGGCGTAGAAGTAGTTAATGACGGGTTGCCTGAGATCCAACTCAGCGTATGTGTACTCCGAGTACACCCAATTATAGCACGGCTGACTAGCGTGAACACTGCTATGATCTGCCCACGCAATCCAGACGCCCGGGGCCTTGCTTGCGTGCAAATTAACAGTTGCCCTACTCCTATAACAATCCGAATCTTGGTCGATAACAACAGAATCTTTCTCCAACGTGGCTTCCAACGACGCCATGGAGCCCAACTCATCCCAATCGCTCTGGTCAATATACGTTTCCGATCTTGAATATACCGTATTGCCGTCAAGCCAGATTTGCGAACTGAAGTAAGTATCCGCGTTGGCGGGAACGGCCATGAAATGCCCGAAGACGAGGGCAAGGAACAGGCAGAATACGACCGTTTTGAAACCGGCTGAATGAATCAGGCTTCGGAATAGCATGAAATCCTCCACGACTGGATTTGGACTTCCGTAGGGCTCCCTATGCCGCTGACTGTCAGGTAAATCGCCTTGCCTATTTACGGTTCTCGGGCGGCTTCATGACCTTCACACCGGCTGCAATGTGCAGACGGGCGAAGGACTGCAGCTTCAGAAACGCTTCCGTTCCGATGCGCGACCGAAGCGTGTCACGCGTCGCGAGAATCCGGCTCTCTTTATCCGCCTGCTTCTGGTGAAGCTTGCTCTTGTTCGATTCCGAGGCGGCGCTATCGGGACTGGCGACAATGGCGCTGACCTCGAGGTCGATCTGCTTTTCCTCGTCGAGGAAGGTCCTGGCAAAGGCAATAATCTGATTCATTTGCGCAGTCGTCAGGCCGAGCCTGTCCATCCAGATATCCCGCCCGCGAGTGGGAGATTTGTCGCCGAGCAGGACCGCCCCGTGGAAGAGTTCGCGCCAGAGTATCCAGTCGGGAATAAGGTCCGGTTCGGTCGCGCCGTCTATGCCGACGACAGGTTTGACCGTGCCGGGCGCGTTTTGTGCCCGGGCCGGCACGACGCTCACGATGCTGACGAACAGAAATGCCAAAGCGCCTGCGACGGCCAGTGGTCGCCAGATTGCGATTCTCGATTTCATTGTTCTCCTCCGGTTTGAGAGTGCGGATTCACCTCGATCAGGTTCATGGCTCCGCAATCACCTGTCGTGTGTCGCCAGGAGCTGGAGAGAGCGGGCGATTTGCCGGCGATTGCCGCCGGTCTGAGCGTAGATCTTGAGATATTCGACGGCTTCCTTCACTCCCCCCTTGTCGATCAGCAGATGCGCCTGCTGATAGCAATACTCCGCGAAGTTGGGGTCCAGGGGGCCGAGGTTGGGATGCCGCGGAACGCCCGGCGACGGCTGAAGCAAAAAATCGCGTTCCACGATCTGCATGGATGCGAGCAGAGCCGGCGGCAACCCCGGGACGAGATCGGCGGGTCCGGGCCGGCTCCTGCGGGCGCCTTCGAGCGCATCGTCCACTTTGACCGGATGATATCAAAGGTGGGAAATCGTCATCTTATAGGGCTGGGCGTTCCCGAGAGGGATTATGATCAGCGGAAATCTGTACACTCCCGCCATATCCGAATAGACGTGGCGCCTTGCTTTGCCGGCAGCATCCAGAATCTGAATCTCCGCGCCCGGCACCGGCCGTCCGGCGGCGGTCGCGACTTTCCCCTCGAATATCAATCCCGATGCCGCCGGCAGCGGATCAATCGAGAAACAACAGACAAGAGCAACAACCGCTATGACCGAAACCCATCGATTCATGGCCTGGCTCCCTGATAGGTCGACTGACGGCACACACTATTCCGCTCGCACCTTCATCTCCAAATGGCGGATGGGACACTCGGCAATTGCCGTCTGCTGTGCGCGCGACCGCAACTCGCAACTAGCATAAGGCCCATGTCTAGCGTAGAATGCGTGTTTTGCGCAGAATGCGCAGAATCCGTCAAACCTAACTATCGCTATTATTAAGCGCGAGATGTTCTTCCAGAGACGGAAGATAGACCCGATAGTTCCTCCCAATGCGCACCGCGGAAATCGCGCCGATTTCGACCCACAACTGAATGGTTCGCTGAGAGAGCCCGACTATATCTGCCGCCATGATGGTACTGGCAAAGAACTTTCTCCGTTCAAGACGGGAGAGCCCCATGTATCGCCCCAACATGTCCTGATGCTTGTTTCCTGAGAAGTCCCGGCAACCTGCAGTCTTTTCCGGGCTGGTGTTCTGGATCGTAATGAAGGCATGGTTGACGGTGGATGACGGCATGGACATCCTCCTGGTCAGAGGTTCGCGCTCTTGTGTCGTATTCGGTCGAATACTGGTTAGTCTGGGTGGGCATAATCAAACAAATTCCCCTCGAACTTCTTTTGCCAAAGAAAAAATCCTGAATTCTCCCGCATCAAGAATCCGGAGCAGGGCTGCCTGCGCCCTGAGACTCAGATCCCCGATTTCATCCAGGAAGATCACTCCCCCTTCCACGGCGGCAAACCTCCCCTCCCGGGCCTGTGCGGCGCCGGTGAAGGAGTCGCGCGCGTGGCCGAAGAGCTCGTCTGCCAGCAGGTCGTCGCTCAGCGCCGGCGCAAGCACGGGCAGAAACGCTTTGTCGCGCCGCGGACTCCAGCGGTGAAGCGCGCGAGCCGCCATCTCCTTGCCGCTGCCGCGTTCGCCAACCAGGAGCACCGCGCCCTCATCCCAGGCAGCCGCCTGCCTGAGCTCCTTCTCCATCGTTTTGAAGGGCTCGCTCGATCCTACCAGGGCAAACGGGTCCTCGATGCGGGTTGGCCGGCCCTGCGGCAACAGATGCGAAACTTGCCCTTTGGGTACTCGCTCGGATTCGTCCATGACGCATTCACCTGGATCAACCTTGAGAGCCGCTGATATCTACGGACAGAATCACAGCCGGGGACGATTCACTGTTGGTCTCATCCAGCCACAAAGATGTTTACTGCGCGATTTGCCCTCTACCTACAAGAACGCAAAATCTCGGCAATCGCCTACTCGAAATTTTGGGTTTTCCCAGGGCACACGGGCAGAGATGTGATCGAGACTCCAGGTGGGGCACAGATGTCCGCGTGCAATCCACCCCCGGCCGGCGTCGGGGAGGCCCCGAAGCTGGCCGGCTGGAGTTAGCACAATGCGTTTCAGGGCCTGACTCGCCCCCGAACCCAGCCTGCAAACCGGAAGACAGTCGATCAGGAGCGTCCCCGAACGGCGGGGCCTGCGTAGGGAAGCGTGTGTTGAGCCTATGGCATCGAAGCCCTTTCCGCTATGCGATGCCGATTCGGGATAGCAGCTTCGTGTGACTCCGCGATGGGCGACGCCGGCCTGTCTCCCAGCTCGCCAAAGTCGTGGGATCCACTCCCAGTATCCTGGCGAACTTTTCCTGGGAGAGACCACGACGTGTGCGGTGGAAAATCAGTTGTTCCGAGAGAGTGGTGGGGGTGGGAAGAGGATTGTATCCAAGAAACTCGATGATGGGGGCAATGAACCGTATTTCCGGGGTGTTGCGTTGCCTTTCCCAATTGTAGATGGTGCTCTCAGTTGCCCCGATTTGCACCGCGACTTCCCTTTGGAGCAGTCCCAGGTCCAATCTTCTCTTGCGAAGGTGGTCTTCTAAAGTCTTGATTTCCTTAGGGTACGCTTCGAGTTCGGCTACGACCCCTGTTCGAGACGGGACACTCAGGCTCAAGCTCGACGGCCGCCTGATGCCTATCCTCAGTCTGACGGCTGGAGCGCACAAGCGGCTCTGAATATAAGGCGTTTGAGCTGAGCTTGGCGGTCGCGCCGGGACAATCTGGTTAGGGCTGGCTCGGCATTGGCAGCCGAATTGCGTAGATATCTGGATAGATTCACACGAATATCCGGTAAGTGGTTGGTTTGAATGCGTTGGCGAGTTTGGCCGGGCCGATTCCAACCAGATTGCAGGGAAAATTTTCCGATTTGATGGAGAAAACTTTCCGGATCGTCGCGAGCATGAGTCCCTCTGGGACCGAAGAAAGTGGCGCCGATGCCGGAATTTGTTCGATCCATCAATTCTGGGATTAAAAACAGGATCGGCTCGAGATTTATCCGGGCGATCCCTCGGGTGACGAACACAATTCGCGATCAGGGTTGAGGCTGGCAGCTTGCACCCGCTGCGTTTGCGGTTTGATCTGCGGGAGGCATGAAGTCGCAGCTTCATTCCAGGCGGGGAGTCGATGAATTCCTGCCCGGGCATAGCTCTGGGCGGATTACGAAAGGCACAGCGTTCGCCCGGGGCGCAACGTAACTAACTAGTCAAGGGAGGCAGCCCCTTGAAATCCCCGCGTGTCCGATTGCTATTCCAAATTCGAGATTCGAGATTCGAAATTAATCTCGAATCAGAGGAGCAGCTGGAGACTTGCGACAGAGACAAACGCGAACAAAATTCTCGTTGTCGGCTCAATAACGGTCTAATCAACGCGAGGCGTGAGCGGGCCGGGATGTTCGGAAATGTCTGTTCACCCTCGATCGCCTGTCGGAGAGCTGTATGGGAGAGGGGCAGGTGTGGCCTCGGTACAAAGGGAACTTTGAGAAGCAGGTAGTTGCAATGACAGGGTATGTGAGGCAGTGGGTCCTGGCTTTTTTGTTCGCGGCAGTCGGCGCAGCTCCGGCACTTGCCCAGATCTCCCCCGGCGCGCTCTCCCGTCCTCACAGCAAGCTGAACGGCGCTGCTCACTGCACGGACTGCCACGACTCCTCCAGGAGGCCGCCGGAGTTCAAGTGTGCGGAATGCCATCGCGAGATCCTCGTGCGCCTCGAGGAAAAAAGAGGGTTGCATCCCCGGCTCATGCCGGACAAATCAGGAAACAGCTGCATCGCCTGTCACCCCGAGCACGGCGGCAAAGACTCCTCTCTGATTCGCTGGGAAACCCCGCTGGCGTCCTTTGATCACCGCAAGACCGGGTACAAGCTGGAAGACAGGCACGCGCGACTGGACTGCCGCAAATGTCACCAGGAGGCGCGCGTCCCGGCGGAGGCCAAAGCGATGATGCCGGACAAGGATTTCAGCCGCTCCTTCCTGGGCCTCTCCCCCAAATGCACGGGCTGCCACGCCGACGAACATCACGGGCAGTTTTCAGGGGAGTGCTCCAGTTGCCACGACTCCGCCGACTGGAAACATGCGGGTCAATTCAATCATGATCGCGCGCGCTTCAGCCTCACAGGCGCGCATGAAAAGGCAGCCTGCCAGAAGTGTCACCCAAAAATCGAGGACGCCAGGCCGTACGTTCAATACCGGGGCATTCCGCACGATGACTGCGTTTCATGCCACAAAGACCCGCATCGGGGCGCCTTCCGCCCCGCCTGCCGATCGTGCCATGAGACCACCGCAAGCTGGAAACCGTCGGACGTTCCTTCCGTCTTCAATCATTTCCAGACGAAATACCCGCTCCTGGGCAAACATGCCGGCGTGCCCTGCGCCTCGTGTCATCACAAGGGGGATTTCAAGGAGCCGGTGGCGCACGATCGCTGTGCCGATTGCCACAAAAAGGACCCGCACCGCGGCCAGTTTACGGCACGCGCGGATGGCGGAGACTGTTCGATTTGCCACAAGATCACCGGATTCAAGCCGTCCACCTTCGAAGCCGGCCAGCACGACGCCACCCGATTTCCACTGAAAGCCCGTCACGCCGGAGTCGCCTGCGTGAAGTGCCATGCCGCGGGCGTCGACGGAGTCCAGTATCGATTGGGGAACTTCACATGTGCCACATGCCACCGGGATATTCACGGCGGGCAGTTTCAAGGCGAGCCCTACGGGAACCGCTGCGATCAGTGTCACACCGACGCCCGATTCAAGCCTTCCACCTTCAGCCTCGCGCGGCACGACTCGACCCGGTTCCTCCTGACGGGAGCGCACAAGGCGATCGCGTGCACCGACTGCCACCGGCAAAGCGATGTCCAGGGAAATGTTCGGCCCGTGGAGTTCCGCCAGGGGGGGAGGCCTTGCGCCACCTGCCATGAGGACCCGCACCTGGGGCAGTTTGATCCGCGCATGAAGACGCCGGCGACAGACGGGTCCCCCGCCGGCTGCGGGACGTGTCACACGACCAAATCATGGCGGGAGCTGCAGGGGTTCGAACATTCCGCGACCGAGTTCCGTCTCGAAGGGGCGCATCGCGCCGTCGGGTGCGGGCAGTGCCACAAGGCGGACGCGCCATCCGGGGGAATGCAGAAAGTACTGTTCAAATCCGCCCCCAGGCAATGTTCATCTTGTCACGACGACGTCCACGGGGGACAGTTCACATCCACGCCCGGAACCGGGGAATGCAGCGGATGCCATTCCGTGTGGAAATGGACAGCCACCAGCTTCGATCATGACACACGATCAGACTACCGTCTCGACGGCACGCACCGGAGCGCCAGGTGCGTGTCCTGTCACCTGAACACACGGGAATCAGCAGGAAAAACCGTGGTCATCTACAAAGGAACTCCGCGCCAATGTGCCGGTTGCCACGGGTCAGCAGGTGGTTAATATGAAAAACTCAAGGTCTTACAATCCGATTCTGACTCCCGGACCGCATCACCCGCATGATGCCTGCGATCCCGCGGCAGCAGAAATACCCCAGCCGCCCCCGCGGCTTGCCCGGACGCGCCGCCGCACGATTCCGGTGATGGTGTTTTTCGCAATGTCTGCCTTTGGCATGGTTGCGCAGGAAAAGCAAGAACACACACGAAACCCCCACGGCTCCCTGACGATTGCATGCAACAACTGCCACACTTCTACCAATTGGAAACCAATCCGGCCCGCCCCCGATTTCGATCACTCGGAGACCCGGTACCCCTTGCGCGGCATGCACAGGGGAGTGTACTGCCGGACATGCCATCTGCAGTCGGTGTTTTCGAACACCGGCATGCAATGCGTTGATTGCCACGCCGACATTCACCGGCGCCAGATGGGCAGCAATTGCGAGCAGTGCCATACCGTCCGGGGTTGGCGCGAGTCGACGAAGGCCGTCCGGGACCACCAGAACCGGTTTCCACTTCTGGGTGCGCATGCGGCGATTGACTGCGAACTTTGCCACAAGGGCGCCGCAGTGGGACGGTTTGAGGGTCTGAGCACCGGCTGTGTTTCGTGTCATCTCCGGGATTATCAGAATGGCCGGCCGCTGGATCACCAGACGGCAGAGTTTTCCACGGCGTGCGAGTCCTGTCATTCGAGCATGGACACCTGGCTCGCCGCCCGCCTGGACCACGCGGCGTCCACCCGTTTTGCACTGACCGGGGCCCACGTATCACTGGGCTGTACGACGTGCCATGTTGGAGGCAGGTTTGCAGGCACCCCTTCCGATTGTTACGGTTGTCATAACAAGAATTACTCCAATACCAATAATCCCAACCATGTCGGCGCCGGTTTTGTGAAGGAATGCACCGTGTGCCACAACACGACCAGTTGGTCAGGCGCCCAATTCAACCACACCAGCAACACCGGATTTCCGTTGACCGGCGCCCATGCAGGGGCCGGCTGCAATTCCTGCCACGGAAGCGGGAAATTTGCGGGCACATCCGCGGCATGCTACAGCTGTCATACCGCCGACTACGGCGGAACCAAAAATCCGGATCATGGCAAGGGCAAGTTCCCGACCGATTGCGCATCGTGCCACAGTGTCGAAAACTGGGCTGGCGCCAGGTTCGATCACAGCATCACCAGCTTTCCGCTTACCGGCGCACATGCTTCCAGGGACTGCACTGCCTGTCACGTGAATGGCAATTACAACCTGACTTCAGCCGGTTGTGCGTCCTGCCATCTCGCGGACTTCGATAAGGCCACAAACCCGAATCACGGGGCGGCGGGCTTCCCGCAGGACTGCTCCGTATGCCACACCAACACTTCGTGGGCCGGGGCGCCCTTCGACCACAATAAAACAAAATTCCCCTTGTCCGGCGTGCACACGGCCGAGCAGTGCTCCGCATGCCACGCGGGCGGCCAGTACGCCACGCTGTCGACCAATTGCCAGTCGTGCCACCTCACGGATTTCAACAAGACCACCAACCCGAATCACCCGGCGGCCGGCTTCCCACAGGACTGCTCCGTCTGCCACACCACCGCCGCGTGGGCCGGAGCGACATTCGACCACAACAAAACCAGGTTCCCCCTTTCCGGGGCGCACACGGCCGAGCAGTGCTCCGAATGTCACGCGGGCGGCCAGTACGCCACGCTGTCGACCAATTGCCAGTCGTGCCACCTCACGGATTTCAACAAGACCACCAACCCGAATCACCCGGCGGCCGGCTTCCCACAGGACTGCTCGGTCTGCCACACCACCGCCGCGTGGGCCGGCGCTGCCTTCGATCACAACAAGGCCAAGTTCCCCCTCTCGGGGGCGCACGCGGCCGAACAGTGTTCCGCATGTCACGCGGGCGGCCAGTACGCCACGCTGTCGACCAATTGCCAGTCGTGCCACCTGGCCGCCTTCAACAAAACCACGAATCCGAACCACGCGGCGGCGGGCTTCCCGCAGGACTGCTCCGTCTGCCACACCACCGCCGCGTGGGCCGGCGCGACATTCGACCACAACCAAACCAGGTTCCCCCTTTCCGGGGCGCACACGGCCGAGCAGTGCTCCTCATGCCACGCGGGCGGCCAGTACGCCACGCTGTCGACCAATTGCCAGTCGTGCCACCTCACGGATTTCAACAAGACCACCAACCCGAATCATCCGGCGGCAGGTTTCCCCCAGGACTGTTCCGTCTGTCACACCACCGCCGCGTGGGCCGGCGCTGCCTTCGATCACAACAAGGCCAGGTTCCCCCTCTCGGGGGCGCACGCGGCCGAACAGTGTTCCGCATGTCACGCGGGCGGCCAGTACGCCACGCTGTCGACCAATTGCCAGTCGTGCCACCTCACGGATTTCAACAAGACCACCAACCCGAATCATCCGGCGGCAGGTTTCCCACAGGACTGTTCCGTCTGTCACACCACCGCCGCGTGGGCCGGCGCTGCCTTCGATCACAACAAGGCCAGGTTCCCCCTCTCGGGGGCGCACGCGGCCGAGCAGTGCTCCGCATGCCACGCGGGCGGCCAGTATGCCACGCTGTCGACCAATTGCCAGTCGTGCCACCTGGCCGCCTTCAACAAAACCACGAATCCGAACCACGCGGCGGCGGGCTTCCCGCAGGACTGCTCCGTCTGCCACACCACTGCGTCGTGGGCCGGGGCGACATTCGATCACGCCAAAACCAGGTTTCCCCTCTCCGGGGCGCACGCGGCCGAACAGTGTTCCGCATGCCACGCGGGCGGCCAGTACGCCACGCTGTCGACCAATTGCCAGTCGTGCCACCTCACGGATTTCAACAAGACCACCAACCCGAATCACCCGGCGGCCGGCTTCCCACAGGACTGCTCCGTCTGCCACACCACCGCGTCGTGGGCCGGGGCAACATTCGATCACGCCAAAACCAGGTTCCCCCTTTCCGGGGCGCACGCGGCCGAGCAGTGCTCCGCATGCCACGCGGGCGGCCAGTACGCCACGCTGTCGACCAATTGCCAGTCGTGCCACCTGGCCGCCTTCAATAAAACCACGAATCCGAACCACGCGGCGGCGGGCTTCCCGCAGGACTGCTCCGTCTGCCACACCACTGCGTCGTGGGCCGGGGCAACATTCGATCACGCCAAAACCAGGTTCCCCCTCACCGGGGCGCACGCGGCCGAGCAGTGCTCCGGATGCCACGCGGGCGGCCAGTACGCCACGCTGTCGACCAATTGCCAGTCGTGCCACCTGGCCGCCTTCAACAAAACCACGAATCCGAACCACGCGGCGGCCGGCTTCCCACAGGACTGTTCCGTCTGCCACACCACCGCGTCGTGGGCCGGGGCAACATTTGATCACGCCAAAACCAGGTTCCCCCTCACCGGGGCGCACGCGGCCGAACAGTGCTCCGCATGCCACGCGGGCGGCCAGTACGCCACGCTGTCGACCAATTGCCAGTCGTGCCACCTGGCCGCCTTCAACAAAACCACGAATCCGAACCACGCGGCGGCAGGCTTCCCCCAGGACTGTTCCGTCTGCCACACCACCGCGTCGTGGGCCGGGGCGACCTTCGATCACGCCAAAACCAGATTCCCCCTTGTCGGGGCGCACGTGGCGGCGGACTGTTCCGCCTGCCACAGCAGCGGCCAGTACGCCACGCTGTCAACGACATGCCAGTCGTGTCACCTCGGAGCGTTCAACAAAACCACGAATCCAAATCACGCCGCGGCAGGTTTCCCGCAGGACTGCGCGCTCTGTCACACTCCGACAAGCTGGCAGGGCGCCACTTTCAACCACAGCAGTACCGGCTTCCTCCTGTCGGGTGCTCACGCCAGCCTTACCTGCATCCAGTGTCACCCGAACAATGTCTTCGCCGGTACGGCCAAGACTTGCACCAGCTGCCATATTGCGGCTTACAACAAGACGTCGAATCCGAACCATGCGGCCGCGGGATTCCCGCAGGACTGCTCGCTCTGTCACAGCACGGTGTCCTGGGCAGGGGCGACCTTCAACCACAGCAATACGAGGTTCCCGCTGCTGGGGGCTCACGTAGGCCTGCAGTGCTCCTCATGCCACGCCGGCGGGCAGTATGCCACGCTGCCTACAACCTGTCAGTCGTGCCATATCAAAGACTATAATGGGACGACAAACCCGAACCACGCGGCGGCAGGGTTCCCGCAGGATTGCTCAATTTGTCACAGCTCCGTTTCGTGGGCCGGCGCGACCTTCGATCACAGCAAGACGCCATTCCCCCTGACGGGCGCTCACCTCAAAGTTGCATGCGCCAGCTGCCACCTCAACAATGTTTTCGCGGGCACGCCGGCCACCTGCTATTCCTGCCACTCGAGCGAATACAAGAGCGTCACCAACCCCAACCATGCGGCGGCGGGGTTTCCGACGACCTGCCAGACGTGCCACACGACGACGGCCTGGACAGGGGCGACCTTCAACCACACGTGGTTCCCGGCGAATCACGGCAGAGCCGCAGGTGTCTGCACAACTTGCCACACCAACTCATCCAACTATTCCGTCTTCGTCTGCACGGGCTGTCACGTCCAGACTCAAACCGACAGCCACCATCAAGGCGTAAAAGGTTATGTCTACAATAGTGCGAACTGTTATCAGTGCCATCCGAGGGGCAACGGGGGCTAGAACCCGACCGGCGGGGATCCCGCCTGGTTTCACGGCTGCTCCCCTCAAGGCAGGTCCACAGTCTGGACCTGCTTGCGGCAGGGGCTGCGCCCGCTTTGTCCGCTGTTTGCCGGCAGTCGTGCTCATCGGCATCGCCGCCGTTTCGGCAACCCTCCCCGCCCAGGAGAAGATCGTGACCACGTTCCGGGTGAAGTATGTGGCTGCGGACGCAGTCTATTTAGAGGGAGGAAGCAGCGCCGGCCTGGCGGAGGGGCAACAACTGACCGTCAGGCGCAAACCGGATGATGCGGCCGGCGAAGCGGAAAGAACTGTCGCGGAAATCCAGATTGAATCCGTCGCCACGTCATCCGCCGTCGGCAAAATCATCTCCTCGAGCGGGGATGTCATCCCGGGCGACGTAGCGTTTCTTTCCGCTGCGGATATCGACAAGCTCAAGGTTTTGCAGGCCTCCCGCAATGCCGGAAAATATCCGCAGCTGGTAACCTTCACCGAACTCGATCCGCTCGATGAAGAGATGCGCGAAAACCTCCCGAAGCCGCCGCTGCCGGAGGTGAACCGCACGCGCGGGCGGGTCGGTTTTGAATACGGCAACCTGCAGCAATCGGGCGGCGGCACGGGTTCCTCGCAAGTCGGATTCATGCTGCGAATCGATTCGACGAGGCTGGCGGGCACACATTGGAACCTCAGCGGTTACTACCGCGGCCGCCTGATTTCCGAACGGGGAGGAACGCAGCCCCAGACCATCAACGACCTCATCAACCGCACCTATCACCTCAGCTTCAACTACGACAATCCAGGCTCCCGCTGGGTCGCAGGGGCGGGCCGCCTCTACATTCCGTGGGCAAGCAGCCTGAGCACGATTGACGGCTTCTATCTCGGAAGGCGATTCGGCAGGCTCACGGCCGGCTTGTTCGGCGGCTCGGCGCCCGACCCGACTTCGTGGACATACGATTCCCGCCGGGAACTGGGCGGCGCTTTCCTGAATTTTGAGAGCGGCAGTTTCGAATCATTCCGCCTGACCAGCACATCCGGCATTGCGCTCACTCGGATCCAATGGCATCCGGACCGCCAGTTTGCGTTCTTTGAAAACGGCATCTTTTACAAGCGCCTCCTGTCGCTCTACAGCAACGTGGAAGCGGACCTCCTGGAAGCCGGCCGGAACTCCCCGCCCGGGTCTCAGCCTTCCGGGCAGCGCAGCGTCGAGCTGAGCCGGAGCTATCTGACGGTCCGCATCCAGCCGCACCGGGCGCTCAGCTTCGATATCAGCGAGAATTACTTCAGGAACATCCCGACCTTCGACGAGCGGCTGATCAGCACCGGCTTGCTGGACCGGTATCTGTTTCAAGGCTTGAGCGGCGGCTTCCGGCTTGAGCTGCCCTACCGGCTTGCGATCTACTCGAGCATCGGGCACAGCAGCCGCACCGGCGATACCAGGGCCTCCCGGGACTATCTATACGGAGTGAGCGCCGGCAACATCTGGAACACGGGAATCCGCGCCGACGCCAGATTCTCCCGGTTCGACAGCTCGTTCGGCCGAGGCAACTACAGCGCTTTGACCCTCAGCCGCAATGTCGGGGAGAGTTTCCGGTTCGAACTCCAGGCCGGTCAGCAGAAGATCAGCTCGACTTTCACCAGCCGAGATCGGGCGCGCTTCGTCAACGGCAGCGCAGACTGGATGCTGGGGAGGCGGTACTTTCTCGCGTTGGGGGTGACCGCCTACCGCGGCGGGACGGAATCCTACAACCAGTATTTTCTTACCTTGGGCTACCGTTTTGACAACCGCAGACAATGAGCCGTCGCATGCGGCATGTCACGCGCAAGCCTCGCGCAGCCAGACGGGCAGCGGGGCCGTAACCGGTACCCTCGGTAGGGAGGAATCCGAAAAATGAAAATCGAAGCGTTATTCCTTATCGGTCTCGGCGTGCTCGCGGCGGCGGGCATGAACGCGTTGTCGCATGAGGGCACACCCGTGGGAGCGGCAACGGACGACGTGCTGGCGCAGACCTCCAGATCGGTGGAACGATTCTGGGAGCAGTTCCCTTCGGTCACCTGCACCGAATCCGTGACCCAGGAAAAAGTGGGCAAAACGGGCAAGGTCGAATACCGGCAGCAGTCGATATTCGACTACCTCATCTTCATGGACCTCCGCGGCGAAGACCTCAAGGTGGAAGAGTCGCGCCTGCTTCAGAAGAGCGTCGGCAAGTCAAAGAACTTGCCGCTGGCCGTCACCAGCGGCTTCCCCACCCTCCTGTTGGTATTTCATCCCTTCTATCAGGAAAGTTACCGGCAGTGGCTGGACGGAGAGGAAATCCTGCACGGGAAGAAACTCCTGAGGATCCGGTTTGAACACATACCCGGGACCCGCTCGACCTCAGGTCTGAGACTCCGGGATCGCGATTATCCTCTCGACCTTCAGGGGATCGCCTGGGTGGATCCCGGGTCGGGGACCGTTGAAAGGATGACCGCAGGCCTGGAGGCGCCGCTGGTGGACCTCAATCTCAAGGCCCTGAACGTGACGGTGGAGTACGAGCCTCTGCAGTTTTCCACCACGTCGGCCAACGAGTGGCTGCCGGCAAAGGCGACCATCGATGTGGAGACGGCGCGCCAGCATTGGCACAACGTTCACGAGTTTTCCAACTACAAGCGGTTCTCCGTCAACGCAAAGAGCACGGTGTCGAAATGAACTGCGCCGTCAGGAGAAGCGGATTCGCCTCACTGTGCCCGGGTCAAGACGGGTGAACTTTGGCCCCTCCATTTTCGTAGGACAGGATGAGGGCAGTGACAAGCTACTGCTTTGCTGTACAGGGCAGCCTTCCCTGACAGGGAGAGATAGCCATGGATCAGCTTGTTCAGGATCTTCGCTTCGGCGTTCGTCAGCTCTGGAAGAGTCCCGGGTTCACGCTCGCGGCCGTACTCTGCATCGCCCTGGGAATCGGCGCAAATGCTGCCACCTTTAGCTTTGCCAAAGCCTTTCTGTGGCGGAAATCCATGGCGCAGGACTCCGGCCGGCTGGTCCGCCTCTATGCCCGCTGGAGCAGCGGTCTGAACTACGGCTCGTTCTCCTATCCCGACTATGTCGATGTGCGCGATAGGAGCGACGTGTTCACGGGCCTGGTTGCAAGCAGCATCATGCCGTTCCACCTGAACGCGGGCGACCGGAATGACCGGCTCTGGGGTGCGGTCGTGTCGGGCAACTATTTCTCAGAATTGGGGATAAAGGTGGCCATGGGGCGCTCCTTCGGGTCGGAGGTGGATAGTGCCGAAGGGAGCCACCCGGTTGCAATCATGAGCCATGGGCTCTGGCAGAGCCGATTCGGCTCCGATCCCGGGATCGTCGGCAAGACGGTTCTTCTGGACAGGCTCCCGTTCACGGTGATCGGGATAGCCGAGGAGGGATTCTCGGGCATGGAAACCGGCCTGGGCCAGGACTTCTGGGTGCCGATCACGATGATCTCGAAACTCGGGGAGCAGCGACGCAGCCTGGCGTCGCGGGGCAATCACTGGATCCAGTCGGTGATCGGCAGGCTGAAACCCGGGGTGACGATCGGGCAGGCCAGGATGTCGCTAGGCGCGTTCATGACCCATCTGTCGGAACAATATCCCGACACCAACAAAGGCAAAACCGCGGCAGTGTACACCGAGGCCGAGACCAGCCTGCACCCGATGGTCCGTGGCGGCTTCGTCATGTTTATGCAGCTCATGTTCGGCGTGGTCGGGTTGATCCTCGTGCTCTCCTGCGCCAACGTGGCGGGCCTGCTGCTGGCGCGCGCCACCGGGCGGCGCAAGGAAATCGGGGTGAGAATGGCCCTCGGGGCGGACCGCCGACGCCTGGTGCGCCAACTCCTGGCGGAAAGCCTGCTCCTGTCCCTGCTCGCCGGCGCCATAGGCCTCCTGCTCAACGTGTGGCTGACGCGGCTGATCCAGACCTTCCGGCCCCCCAGCGAGCTTCCGCTCAAGATCGAAGTGGGGCTGGATTGGCCCGTGCTTGCTTTCACGTTCATAGTCACCCTGGTTACGGGTGTGTTGTTCGGGTTGACCCCGGCTCTGTCTTCCACCCGTACCGACCTGGTCTCCGTTTTGAAAGAGGGCAGCCCGGTGCAGCTTGCCGGCGCATCGCGCCTGCGCCGCGTGCTTGTCGTCGGACAGGTTGCCTTGTCGCTGGCGCTTCTCATCGGCGCGGGCCTGCTGGTCCGCAGCCTCAGAAACGCTCGCGACCTCGATCCCGGCTTCAATCCGGAGAATCAGCTGGTCGCAACCTTGGAACTCGGCATGCAGCAGTATGACGAGGCGAACGGCAGGCAGTTCATTCGAACCCTGCGGACCCGGCTCAAGATCCTGCCCGGCGTGCGCGAGGTGGGCTTCGGCGACAATCTGCCGCTCAACCTGTCCAGCAGCCAGACCGGCGTCCGGCCGGAGGGCTATGTGCCGCGCCCGAACGTGAACGATCCGAGCATCGACTATAACACGGTCGATTACGGTTTCTTCGCAGCCATGGGAGTTCCCATCCTGCGCGGAAGAGGGTTTCTCGAGACCGACAACCAGAACGCTCCGCCGGTGGTCGTCATCAATGAGACTTTTGCCCAGCGCTTCTGGCCGGGCCAGGATCCGATCGGCAAAAGAGTCAGGACCGGAGGCCAGGACTGCCAGGTCGTCGGAGTCGCGAGGAACGGCAAGTATTTCAGCCTGGGAGAAGACCCGAAGGCGTTCATCTACCTGCCGATGGAACAGCGCTACCGGTCCGGCTTCTACCTCCACGTGCGAACGGCCGGCGATCCCGGCAGCATGCTGGAGACCATCCGCAAGGAAGTGCGCGCCCTGGACGACAAACTCCCGATGAGTGATCTGCGGACCATGAATGCAGCACTCGGATTCGCCTACCTCCCGGCGCGCATGGCGGCCGGCGTCGTGACTGCTTTTGCCTTTCTCGCCCTCTTCCTCGCGGGCCTGGGTCTCTACGGCGTAATCGCCTATTCCGTGAGCCAGAGCACGCGCGACATCGGCATCCGGATGGCATTGGGAGCCACGCGAAGCAATGTGCTCCACATGGTGATCCGCGGGGGCATGACGCTGACGGCGCTGGGACTGGCAGTGGGCCTGGCGCTCGGGCTGGCGCTCACGCAACTCATGAAAGGCCTGCTTTACGGGGTGAGTGCGAGCGACCCGGTGTCATATGTCCTCGCAATCATCGTGCTGGCAGTGATCGCGCTGCTCGCGGTCGCCCTCCCGGCGCGTCGCGCCACAAAGGTTGACCCGATCGTCGCCCTGCGGGAAGTGTAGTGAATCGGTTTGCCCGGCTTCAACCTCAGACCTCAACAACCTCCAGCCCCCGACGCGTCACACAAACCTCGCCTGCCACAAATCATGGCCCACCAGCGCCACGGCAGGAGGGCCACGCCGCTCGTCCTCATCGCCGAACAGACGTCCGAGTTCCGGCGCGACGCCGGCGAGTCGCATCCCCGAGGCGGAGGTCCCGGCGACGGCAACCGGCCCGGCGGGGCCGTTGGGAAGGACCAGGTTCGGCTCCTCGGTCCTGAACGCGCTCACGTCGTCAACCGAAGGGAGGTGTTGTGCTTCAACTCTGTTTGGCTAATTTCACCCCCATGGCAGTTAGATCTCCATGGGCGGCTGCAAAACGGCCGCCCGGAGAGGTCAGCAGCCATGCCCTGCATCCGCCAGCCGGTCCTCGCCTGTTGCGGCATCGCCCGGGCCCCCTTCGCGGCCGAGGATCCCGCCGGCAGCCTCGTCGCCGAAGCGCCGGCGCAATACCGGCCCAGGCATCCCGAACGAACGGGGTTTTATCGACTTTTTGAAGACCACTTCGAACAGCTATGTTCGTGGTTACGAAGAACGCTTCGAGCCGCGCTCCGGCCCCCTGCGGCCGGTTGTGATCCGTTCTGTAGAGCAGTTTCTGGAGTGTGGCCGGCTCCAAGCGGGTTTCGCCAGGATTCGTTGCCCCAAGTGTCACGCGGAGCACCTCTTGGCGTTCAGTTGTCGCACCCGAAATTTCTGTTCCAGCTGCCAGGCCAAACGCTCCGTCCTGTTCGCCGAAAAACTTACCTCGGAGATCCTGGCTCCCGTCCCGCATCGTCATTGGACCTTTTCCATCCCCCGCGTCCTGCGCGGTGTGGTCGAACGCGACCGCAAGCTGCTCGGCCTGCTGTCGCAAACCGCCTACGCCGCGATTCTGAAAACCTTCCAGGCTTTCTTTGACCGTCGTGACGTCCGCCCCGGTTGCGTCATCTCGCTGCAGACCTTCGGCGCCTACGGGTGTAACTTCAATCCGCATGCCCACGCCCTGGTTTCGGGTGGCGTTTTCAATCGCGACGGAGAGTTCCTGCCGCTGCCCGACCCCGATCCCGCCGCCGTCATGGAAGTCTTCCGGCGCCTCTTCCTCGAGCGCCTGCACCGGGCCGAACGCCTCTCGGAAACCTTCATGCACAATCTCTTGTCCTGGGGCCATCCGGGATTCTCAGTTTTCGCCGGCCCCCCGGTCGATGCCGCCGCCCTCCCCGCGCTCGAATCCCAGAGCCGCTACATCACCCGGCCTGCTCTGGCCATGGATGCCCTCGAGAGACTCGATGACGGCTCGCTGTCGCTGGAGACGCCTCCGGCCCGCGCACGGGCGCCACGAGCGTGGTGCTGGATCCCCTGGAATGGATTCACAGGATCACCGCGCATATTCCCGACCCCGGAAGCCACTGTCAACGGTTCTACGGCGTCTACTCCAACCGTGGCAGAGTCCTGCGCGCGCCTGCGCCTGCCGGCAGCCCCGCCTCCGGCCTCCCCGCCGGCGAGCGGCACAATTCCGATTTCTCCAGGGAGGGCCGGAGCACCTGGGCTCGTCTGGTCCGGAAGATTTTCGAGGCTGACCCTTTGACTTGCGCAGCCTGCGGCGCCCGCATGTGCATCGTCTCCTTTATAACCGATCCTCGCGTCGTCGATCGCATCCTGCACCATCGCCAGAGCGATCGCCGCAGGACAGAAGATCCTTTCGAATCTCGCGCTCCTCCTCTCTTCCGGCCCCACACTCTCCAGTAGGTTTGCATCGACAACCCGAACCCAGGCCGATACGCGGTGCGCTCGAGGTGTGCCCAGGGCTCATAAGCGGCCGCGCTCGCACCCCCGGCCCACGGGGCAGGCAGCGCATTACCGGGCTCCCTGCTCCTGAAAAAACTGGTTTGCCTGGCCCGGTGGCCCGGTAATGCGCTGCCTGCCCCATGTCTTCCGCCCGGTTTCTCGCTGCCGTGCAACTTCTCACCCTTCTTTCCCCTTGCCCTTCCGGATAGAAATGCTTATGGGACCCGGTCGTGCTGGGATTCACATTTGCCGTGAGCATTGTCATCTGGCTCGTCTTCGGACTCGCCCCGGCGCTTCAGGTTTCCCGGGTACGGCTCATGAACGAGCTGAAATCCGGCGGCAGATCAGCGCCAACCGCTTCGATCCGATAATCGCGCTGCGGCAGGAATGACGGGCGAAATCACGGCTCAGGGTGTACCTGGTCCGGATTAAAGCTTGTGGTGCGCAGAGCGAATCGAGGCCGCCATTCGTAAGGGCTTCAGGGAAAACGTGACGCCAACCTGATTGCGGTTGCGGACGGTCTCACCCGCAAAATGGGTTGACGTTCGTGTTTTCCCATTGATGCGCCGCGGCGATGGCGGATTTGATGTTCGCCCAGCGGATATTGTTGGGCAACGTACAGTCTGCGCCGAAGATGAACGGGAAGCAGGCTTCATTCAACGCCTGTTCTACCGCCTGGCTGATTGACTCCTCGCTCCCCGAACCGATAATCCCATGTCGATCCAGCCCTCCCATGCAGGGTCTCCGGAACATTTGCGCAATTTCCTTCCAGGCGATTTTGACGGTCAGCAGCTGAGGATTGCAGTTGACTACATGGCCCGGGTAATCGAAATAGGGAGTGAGACTTTCATATGGACCATTGTAATCACAAATGTGGAGGATGTTGAAAATGCAGGAGCGGTTGATCTCATTCATCAGAACCAGATCAGACGGCTTGATGTACTCCTTGAACAGCTGGGGATCCTTGAACCGTCCGGCCTCGCCGCCCTGGGTGGATGCGTAAAAGCCGTCTACGCCCAACCGGATGCATTCTTTGACAAATAACATCAGACTATTTGTGATCGTCTCCAGTCCTTTTTTTACCGGATCCGGATCCTCGTGGAGGTGTGCAGTAAGGAGCGGCAGGCCGGCGGTGTGGCCTGCGCACATAAAAGGTGAGTAAAGGGTCACCAGCACAAGGGCCTCCTTTTTCGCCGCCTTGACCAGTCCTTTGACAGCCTCCAACTCCGGTTCGTAAAAATCAAGATCATAGAGCGGCATCTTTTGCCAGTCTGCCGGCTTATGGATCGCAGCGATGGGAGGGAAGGTTCGTTCGTATTGGATCTTGATAAAATCCATGCCTGTAAACCGGAAATATTCGAGGTGCTTTTCCACCGCAGGTTGCCCGAAGTGGCAGGACTTGTCAAAATGGATGAAAAAGGCCGCAGGAATGTAGTCCTGGAGTGAACTGTTATCCAGAAGACCCAACATGATTTCGCGCTTGTTTCTTGGCTCTGACATCTGATACTCCGTTATCACGGCTCTCCCGCTAAACCCTCATTCGTAGCGCAGGGCGACCATTGGATCGACGCGCAGGGCGCGACGTGCCGGCACGAGGCACGCTACCAGAGCCGCAAGCAGCAAGAGGACACAGACGGCGATAAATGTGACGGGATCGTTGGCTTCCGTGCCGTAAAGAAAGCCTGAGAGCAGATGCGTCATCGAATAGGCACCGGCGATTCCAATTATGACTCCAATAAGCGCCAAGTGTAAGCCTTGGCGTAAGACGAGGCGAAGAATATCCGCCGGCTGGCCGCCAAGCGCTATGCGCACACCAATTTCTCGCGCACGTTGGCTGACGGTGTAAGCCATCACACCATAGACGCCGGCCACCGCCAGACATAGCGCGAGTGCACCGAACAATCCGATGAGTGCGGCGCGAAACCGCGAGGCCGAGATGGAATCAGTGAGCATGGCTTCGAGCGTGGTGAAGCGAGTGGGCACATCGGCATTAAGGTCGCTGACCTGCTTTTGCAGCGCACTATCGAGGGAGTGTGGAGCGAGTGAGGTCTTGATCAGGACGCGCATTGCGGTGGCGTGAGAAGGGTGCTGGAGATAGGGCATGTAGAGTTGCGGCCCAGGCGGAGTGGTGGGATTTTTCATGCGCACGTCGCCGACAACCCCAACGATGGTCATCCATTTCGTCGAGTCGAGGCCGCAGCGAATACGCTTGCCAATGGGATCGGTATCGGGAAAGGATTGATGAACAAGGCTCTCGCTGATGATGGCAACATACGGGGAATCGTATCTGTCACGATCGTCAAATTCGCGGCCTTTGTTTATAGGAATTTGCAAGGTGTGAAAGTAGCCGGGAGTGATTACTGGGAAACCCGCCTGCGGAGCCGATACGCCGGTTTGGTCGGGGCCGGGACCCCCTTCGAGCCAATATCCGCCGTTGGACATAAACCCGCCTGCGGGCGTGCCCTGGGCTGCGGCGATGGAGGTGACGCCAGGAAACGATCGGACCCGCTGAAGCAATTGGGTGTAGAAGTTTGCGGCGCGCTTGGAGCTATCGAGGTCGGAGGCCGGGACCGACGTCTGCATAACCAGAACGTGGGTGGGCTCGAAGCCAAGATCGACGCCGGCGATTGCGATCAGGCTTCTGATAAGCAAGCCGGAAGCGACGATGAGCACGACGGAGATAGCGATCTGCATCACAACCAGACCGCCCCGGATCTGACTGGAAATCTCGTTCACGCCGGTGCGGGCGTTGCCCTGTTTCAAGGACTCGTTCAGGTTTGTGCGAGAAGCGTATACAGCGGGCGCGAGGCCAAAGAAAACGCAGGAAGCCAGGGAGATGAGCAGAGTGAAGCCGAGGACCCAGCCATCGGCATGCATTTCGTCGAGCCGCGGGACGCTGTCCGGCACAAGCACTATCAAGGCGTTTGTTCCCCAGACGGCCAGCAAGACACCGAGGGTGCCGGCCAAGACCGCGAGAGCAAAGCTTTCCATCATAAGCTGGCGAATGATGCGCGCTTGGGTTGCGCCCATGGCAGCGCGAATGGCAATCTCGCGGACGCGTTCAGTAGCTCGTGCGAGCAGGAGGTTAGCCACGTTGCCACAGGCGATCAGCAGAACTAGAGCCACAGCGCCCAGCAGGAGGTAGAGGGTTGTGCGGACACCGCTCACCATGAGTTCCTGCATCGGAACGACGGCGACGGATTTGTTTTTGTTAGAGCCGGGATATTGCTGCTCGAGGCGTGCGGCAACCGTCTGCATTTGAGCTTGCGCGGCTTGAACGCTAATCCCTGCCTTCAAACGTCCGACAGCCTGGTAATTATGCGCGCCACGATCTTCAATTCCTCCCGGTTTTTGAAAAACCGACATGGGGATCCAGAAATCATTGGCGCCAGGGAAGCGGAAACCTCTGGGCATTACGCCAACAATGGTGAATGCCATGTTCTCAGTCCGAAGGATCTGCCCAATTGTCCGGGGGTTGCCGCCATAATTGCGCTGCCAAAACGCATCGCTGATAAGTGTGACAAGCGGGCCGCCGGTCTTTTGTTCTTCTGCGGAGAAGAGTCGCCCGGCCTGAGGCTGGGCGGAAAAGACGCTGAAAAACTCGGGAGATACTGCCGCTCCAAAAGCGTAGTCGGCGTTCGCCCCGGCCGTGGTGCTAGTCTCCTCAGAGGTGTAATAGGACATGGCAGCAAATGCGCTGCTTTGGTCGTGCCAGTCCTGAAAGTCTGGTTGCGAGACCCAGCCGACGCTGTTCTCGGCCTTCCAAAAAGTGCCCAGAGTCATGATGCGATCGGGATTCGAGTAGGGAAGTGGCCGCAGAAGCACGGTGTTGACGACGCTGAAGATGGCGACGTTAGCACCGATCCCGAGGGCGAGGGTAAAGACTGCGATCGAGGTAAAGCTGGGCTTCTTGGCGAGGGTCCGGAAAGCATATTTGAGGTCTTGCCAAATCGAATTCATCTGAGTCATTCCCCACAAATATTAGTTTGCCATTAACTGGACACACGGGAAATCAGCCGCCAAGGCGTTCGACATTATTATGACAGGACGAGATTTTGCTGTGAACTGTTCCGCGAGGAATTAGGGCCGCACCGGATCGTCATTGTATGGTGAATCAGCGCAATGTGCCTAATTCAGCACCTTGATTTTCAAATTGCGGAACCAGACCGGCGCCGCCTCTGCGCCATGGAGTCCCTTGCGCCCAGGCGAAGAAACACAAAAAAAAAGGCGATCATAACGCCGGGCACTATTCGCAGCGATAATCTCATGTTTAGTCCCCTCCAATGTTTAGTATATCTTTACCACGTTTATCGTGCCGAAGGAGTCAAAAGGAGGAGGAGTAGGAGGGGGGACAGTCACCAGTGTTCCCCCTTCCCTGGTTACCCTTGCGGCTTTGATACGCGGCGGCGAAACCAGCGACGCAGAAGAACTGAGGCCGAGATGGCGAGAGTAATCGGGAAATACGCGACGGCCAGCACACCCACGGCAGCGGAGAATCCAATATTGCAGTTGGCGAGCAGGGAAACGCCGAAGCTCGAAAACGGGTTGTCGTTGATCAGATAGGTCCAGGTCGAAGTAGGCCCTCGCAAGCCGGCTTTTTCCAGGTTGACAATGCCGCCCTCGTCCGCCAACTCGCGGAATGCGGCCACGGTCTCGGAGCGCAAATCTTCCATCATCGCTGCAAAGGCATCCACGATCTGCTTGTGGAATTCGTCGAGGGGCTGTCGTCCGCCATAAGGCTGCAGATGGATTCCTTCGCGAATATCCTCGATCAGGGCCAGGTGATCCGCCCAATGCCGGTCAAGCAGGTACAGGGTCAGCAGATTCACGGTGTGCCGAAGAGTCTGAGATCCGATCACCGACTCCAGTAGCCCGTATTCATCCGGGGCTTCATCGTCGCAAAAACCAGGTTCGATCTCATCGCGCAGGAGTTCCTGCCGTCGTTCGCAAACCGAGCGGCGCTGTTCGTCGACAAGGGCAGAGTAGCGCCAGAGGGTGCGGCGGATCTCGAAATTCTGGCCCTCGATGATCCTCTGGGCACGTGCAATCTCGCGGCGTATGACGAGATCCTCGAGTGGATTGGCGCTACGTCCGGGCCGATGTCCCTTCGGGATGAGTTCCATGATCCCGTACCGCTGGATGAGATCATCCTCGAGGCTGATGAAAAACCGTGAGCTGCCCGGGTCTCCCTGGCGGCCCGCGCGTCCCCGCAGCTGATCGTCGATGCGGCGGCTTTCGTGCCGGTTCGTGCCAATGACATAGAGGCCCCCAAGGGCAACTACCTGCGCCCGGTTGGCCTCTTCTCCGCCTCCGAGGACAATATCGGTGCCTCGGCCGGCCATGTTGGTGGATATGGTGACGGCTCCGGTCATGCCTGCGCGCGCGATGATGCGCGCCTCCTGAGCGTCGTCCCGGGCATTGAGCACACGGCATTCAATACCGCGTCCGGCAAAGGCGGCAGCGAGTGCTTCCGACTCCCCGACGCTGGCGGTGCCGACGAGAATGGGCCGGCCCGTCTCGTGGACTCGGGCGATTTCCGTGAGCAAGGCCGCCATCTTTGGCTCCCGGTGGCTGAACACGAGGTCCGGCTCATCGACGCGCCGGCAAGGTCGGTTCGGAGGAAAAACCACGGTCGACAGGCCATAGAAGCTCTTGAACTCGTCTGCAGCCGGCACGGCGGTTGCGGTCATGCCGGCAATCTTGGGATACAGCTTTACGAAGTGCTGAATCGGGATGGAACCGAGGATTTTCCCTTCGACACGCACCTCCACATTTTCTTTGGCTTCGACGGCCGGTTGGATGCCATGAGGCCAGCGCCGGTTTTCAGCTACGCGTCCGGTGAACTCATCTACCAGTTCAACCCGTCCGGCGCGCACGATGTAATCGCGATCCCGCCGCAGGAGCGCCTGAGCGTGGAGCGCCACTTGTACTGCCGACAGCAACAACTGGTTGGCGGGTTGGTGCAGGTCGCGGCAACCCAGAAGCGCTTCAATACTGCGAAAGCCGACGTCCGTGAGCACAACATTGCGCGCATACTCGTCCGCGCGATAGTCCACGCCGGGCCGTAGTTTCCTGGCCAGCGCGGCAAGTGCGGCGTGATCGACGGCGGGGGCGGAGGTACTGCCGGCGATTACCAGCGGGACCCGCGCCTCGTCGATGAGGATGAAGTCGGCTTCGTCGACGATCGCGAGGTGAAATGGCCGCTGCACCACCTGGGCGACGGAGTCGACCGTATGATCGCGCAGATAGTAGAAGCCGGCCTCCTTCGCCGTCAAATCGGTGATATCAGCCTCGTAAGCCGCCTGCCGCTCGGGAATGCTCATTCCTTGCTGGACGTAGCCTGCCTTGAGCCCGAAGTATTGATAGGCCGGACCCATCCATTCGGCGTCACGCCGGGCCAGGTAATCGTTGGCGGTGAGGACATGGACTCCCTTTCCCTCCAAGGCATCGAGGACAGCGGGCAGGACGGCCACGAGGGTCTTGCCTTCGCCGGTGGCCAGCTGGACGAGCTTCCGCTGATTAAGCGCGACCCCGGCCATGACTTGGACCCCGAACGGCCGCATTCCCAGGGTGCGCGAACAGGCCTCGCGAACCAGGACATATACCTCGGGAAGGAGTGAGTCGAGAGATTCTCCGGCCCTCGCGCGTGCTCTGGCCTGATCAAACCGCGCGCGGTGCCTGGCCCGGTGGCCCGGTAATGCGCTGCCTGCCCCATGTCTTCCGCCCGGTTTCTCGCTGCCGTGCAACTTCTCACCCTTCTTTCCCCTTGCCCTTCCGGATAGAAATGCTTATAGGATAACTCGGGCTGGCGCTCACGCAACTCATGAAGGGCTTGCTATACGGGGTGAGCGCGGTCGACGCGGTGTCATATGTCCTCGCGATCATCGTGCTGGCAATGATCGCGCTGCTCGCGGTCGCCATCCCGGCGCGCCGCGCCACGAAGGTTGACCCGATCGTCGCCCTGCGGGAAGTGTGAGGAAGAAGACTTTAGACATTAGACTGAAGTGTCAGAAGCCAGGAGTCGGGAGTCAGGAGGAAAGGCGGTTCAAACGGGGTGTCGGCGAATAAATCGTATTCGGACATCGGACTTCTGACATCAGACTTCAGACCTCGGACAAAAAGAGTGGAGTCAGGAGTCAGAATGGGAGGCCGATGTCCAGCGAGTGAATCGGTTTGCTCGGCTTCGACCTCAGACCTCAACCAACCTCCAGCCCCCGACACCCAATCCCTAATCCCCAGCACCCAGCACCCAGCACCCAATCCCCAGCCCCCGCTCTTAAGGGAGGACGGTGCCGTGTTTGAGCCAGTGGTAGAGGACGTAGAACCAGCTCAGAAAGGCGTGAACCAGGGCCCACAGTATGCTGTGATTAACCTTCCAGCTCAGCAATGCTGCGAGGACGGCGCCGATGCTGCCGAAGATCCCTCCACCGCAACAGCCGCATCCTTTCCTTTTCCGGTCTCCCATTTCGATCCCCTGTCACGTCGGCCGCCGAAGCCCCCGGTCAAGCAAGAGTGGTCACTGTTCCTGCCAGAGGTTGGCGAACTTTGTGTACTGCTTGATGAAGGCGAGCTGAAAGGTGCCGGTTGGGCCGTTGCGCTGTTTGCCCACGATGATTTCGGCCACACCCTGGTTCTCGGTGGTAGGGTCGACGACATCTTCCCGGAAGATGAAGACCACGATGTCTGCGTCCTGCTCGATGGAGCCCGACTCGCGCAGGTCGGAGAGCTGGGGCCGGTGGTCCCCGCGGCGCGATTCGATGGCGCGGTTAAGCTGCGAGATTGCCAGGACTGGGATATTGAGGTCTTTGGCGAGCGCCTTGAGGCCGCGCGAGATCTGGGAGATTTCCTGCGTGCGGTTTTCATATCGCTGGTTGGAGCCGCTCATGAGCTGGAGATAGTCCACGATGAGAAGGTCCATGCCATGCTCGAGACTGAGGCGGCGCGCCTTGGCGCGCATCTCCGTGATCGTCATGCCGGCCGTGTCATCGATGAAGATCTTCGCCTGCGACAACGCTCCCGCAGCGCGGCCCAGCTTGCTCCAGTCCTCCTTGTTGAGAAAACCGGTGTTGACCTTGTGCGAATCGATTTCCGCCTCGCCGCACAGAAGGCGCTTCACCAGCTGTTCCTTGCTCATTTCCAGGGAAAACACCCCCACGGAATGCTGCTTCTTCAGCGCTGCGAATTGGGCGATGTTGAGGCACAAGCTGGTCTTGCCCAATCCGGGCCGCGCGGCGACGATCACCAGATCGCCCGGATGCAGCCCTGCAGTCATCTTGTCGAATTCGGTGAAACCGGTCTCGATACCCGTTACCAGGCTCTTCCGATTGGCGACTTCCTCGATGTGTTTGTAAACAGAGCTGACCAGAGGCTCGATGGGTGTGAAGCCCGACTGGAACTGCCGGTTGCCGATTTCGAAAATGGCTTTCTCGATGTCGCCCAGGATTTCCTGGGCCGACTCCTCGCTCTGATAGCTGCGGATCATGATCTCGTTCGAGACCTGGATCAACCGGCGCAGGGTCGCTTTTTCCTTCACGATCCGCGAATAGTGCTCGACGTTGACGGCGCGCGGCATGCCGTCGGTGAGGCTTGCGAGGTAGGCCGGGCCGCCGGCGCTCTCGATTTCGTTGGCGCGCTGGAGCGCGTTCTTCAAGGTAATGAGGTCGATCGACACCGAATCCGAAATGAGCGAGCACATCCGATCGAAGATTTTGCGATGGCTCTCGAGATAGAAGTCCTCCGTGCGCAGCGACTCGAGCACGGTGTGGATCGCTTTGTCGTCCAGCAGGATCGCGCCGAGGATGGAGCGTTCGGCTTCCAGGTTGCAGGGGAGCGTTTTTTCAAGACTGACATCTATCGGCATGGGGATTCACGCATTCAGAATGGAGCAATTCTACACGAGCCCCATCGGGAGGGAAGTGCTATTTTGGATTTCTTTTCGCTTGAATTGCGCGCCCTGATCCGCAGGCGCCCCGCGCAGCAATACTCCCATCGCAATGCTCGCAGGGCTTGCATTTGCGCGATGGAAGTCCGCCAGGCGTCTCCGCGTTCTCCCGGGAAACTCAGACAACTTCATTCCTGTGGCCCCGGGCTTCAGCCCGTTCTCCGAGCTTACGGCAACGGCAGATTCCGCGAAAAGCCCTCATGCGGCGGGGTGGCACTGGAGTCGGCGCAGAAGGTGCGGGCTGAAGCCCGCGGCCATATGAAAACTTCCACGTTTTCCGATCCCGCTGCCTGTGCCCGGATCAAAGTTCCTGGTTACAAGGAACGCGACGCAACCGCCGCAGGGGTTCTGCGATGAGGTTTCAACGGGCGGCCGCGCAGGGTTCCGGAAGAACTCGAGGCAGTTTCTCTCTCAAGGCTGTACTTCGCCCTCAGGCTCGGCTTCGACGATCACCTTGATGGGCACAGTAACCTCACGGTGGAGGCGGACCGGCACCTCGAATTCGCCGATCGCCTTGATAGGATCTTCGAGCTGGATCTTGCGTTTGTCGATATCGATCTTGTGGGTGATGAGAAAGTCGGCGATGTCAATCGAAGTGACCGATCCGTACAGGGTCCCGCCCTCACCGGCCTTGCGGCGGATGGTGACTACGGTCTTCACCAGTTCCCGAGCCACGAGGCTCGCGGCCGCCTTGTCCCTCTGATCCCGCCTGGCTGCTGCCAGACTCTCGATCTCCATGACCTTGAGGTTGCCCGGAGTCGCCTCGAGGGCGAGGTGCTGCGGGATCAGGAAGTTGCGACCGTACCCGGGAGCGACCTTCACGACTTCGCCGGCCTTACCCAGTTTTTCCACGTCCTGTTTCAGTATGACCTTCATAGCTTCCCCTCTGATACCGTCAATCGGCGACGAACGGCAAAATCGCCATATGCCTGGCGCGTTTGATGGCTTCCGAAAGCTGCCGCTGGTGCACGGAGCAGACGCCGCTGATTCTCCGGGGGAGGATCTTGCCGCGTTCGGGAATGAAATGGGAAAGGAGCTTCCCGTCCTTGTAGTCGATATAGGTGATCTTCTCGGCGCAAAACTTGCAGACCCGTTTGCGCTTGACAGAAAACCGCTTTGGAGCTGGCATAGGATTGATGACCCTTTCTTTTGGTTGATTTATCCGATCGGGGCAGCCGGAGGCTCGGCCTCAGGCTCGGCGGCATGCGGAGCAATGAGATCCGGCTTCGAGCCCGATTTGCGCTGCCGGGCGGCTTTCATCTTCTCGGAGCGCTTCAGATCTTCGTCGATCCGGACGGAAAGGAACCGGATGACGTGGTCCGCCACGCGGAACCGGCGCTCCAGTTCCGCAATGATGGCTCCATCCGCTTCAAGCGTCAGAATGACGTAGTAACCGTCCCGATACTTTTTGATCTTGTAGGCCAGGGACTTCTTCCCCCAGTTGTCGACCTTCACCACGGTGCCGCTTTTGCCCTCGACCACGGTTTGCATTTGAGCGACGAACGCATCCAGCTCCTCAGGAGTCAGCGTCGGTGCGGCGATGAAAGCTACTTCGTAAGTTCTCACAGGTTTAATCTCCTTTTCCTACCTCACGCATTAAAGACTGACATGGCTCGGGTCACGCCATCGTCCAGCATCATTTTGACGGCTTGGGCGGCCTTTGTGATCATCTCCTTCAACTCCGCCTCCCGGGGCGGAGGGAAATCCGAGAGTACGAACCCGCTTTTGTCTTCCGGCATGTCCTCTTCCCAGATCCCCAGCCGCACGCGAAGGATCTCGTCGCTGTTGAGTGCCTCGATGACCGATTCCAACCCGTTGTGGCCGCCGGACGACCCTCGCTCCCGGATCCGAATCCGGCCCAGCGGCAGGTTCAGGTCGTCGAGGATCAAAACCATTTCTTTTGGATCGATCCCCAATTCTTCCAGCAGGGGCCGAACGGCCAGCCCGCTGCGGTTCATGAAAGTGAGCGGCTTCGCGAGCACTGTCCGGTGCGTCCCAAGGACCGCCTCCAGGGTCAGAGACTGACAACGAACCGACCACAGATTCGAAGGTGTTCCACGGGCAAGTTCGTCGATCGCCATATACCCCGCATTGTGCCGGGTTCGCTGGTACCGGATGCCCGGGTTCCCAAGTCCCACGATCAGTCTCACGGCGCGGGTACCCGCTACTTGGATTCAGGTTTGGACTTCTCGGGCTGTTTTGCCGCTTTGCCCTTCTCCTCTCCTTCTTCGCCCTCCTCAGCAACTTTACCCTTCTTGATTACTTCCGGCTCGGCGGGCCCGGCGGGCGCAACCTCGACAGGGACCTCTTCCTTGACCGGCGGCACGATGGTCACGATCACCACTTCAGGATCGCTGAGGATTCTGACTTTCGGGTCCGCGGGCAGATTCTTCACCCGGATGTAGTCATTGACCTGCAGCGGACTGACGTCCACCCGGATCGATTTGGGGATGTCTGCCGGAAGACACTCCACTTCCAGCGAGCGGGTCACGACGTCCATAATGCCGCCGAGTTTCACTCCCTCCGCTTCCCCGATCATCTCGACATCGACTGTGAGCTTGAGCAGCTGGTCCATCGCGATTTCATACAGATCTGCGTGGATGATGTTCCCGCGCACGGGATCCAGCTGGTAGTCCTTCACCATGACAGTGGCTTGGGAACCGCCGTCCACGCTGACGCCGAAAATGGTGTTGTGACCGCTTTGCGAGTGGAGGATATCCGACAGGGCGTCCGGGTCCACCAGCAGGGGGAGCGCCTCTTTCCCGGCACCGTACACGACGGCCGGAATCCTGCCGGCCTTGCGAATCCGGCGGTTCGCATTTTTTCCTGCGGGAATCCGCCGCTGAGCTTCGATTACGATCTGTTCCATGAAATCCGACTCCTTCCTTAAACGAATAAGTTGCTGACGCTGGTCTCTTCATGAATGCTGCGAATGGCCTTCGCCAGCAGCCCCGCCACGCTGAGAATCTTCATGTTCGGCAGGCTTTTCGACTTGTCGATCGGGATGGTATTGGTGAGGATGATCTCCTCGAGCGCCGCCGCGCTCAACCTCTCGATGGCCGGACCGCTCAGCACCGCGTGGGTCGCGCACGAGAAAATCCGCTTCGCTTTTTTCTTGCGCAGGGCCGCCACCGTGCTCACCAGCGTGCCGGCGGTGTCGATCATGTCATCGCAGATGAGGATGTTCCTTCCCCCAACCTGGCCGATGACGTGCATGACTTCGGCCTGGTTGGGCGCGGACCGCCGCTTATCGACGACTGCCAGGTCGGCGTTCAGGCGCTTGGCAAAGGCGCGCGCGCGTTCTACCCCGCCGGCGTCCGGCGACACCACGGTGAGGTCGGGGAGCTTCAATTTCTGAAGGTAATCGATCAGCACCGGCGCGGCAAAAAGATGGTCGACGGGTATGTTGAAGAAGCCCTGGATCTGCCCGGCATGCAGATCCATCGTCAGGATCCGGTCGGCACCCGCGGCCGTGAGCACATCCGCCATGAGTTTGGAGCTGATCGCCACGCGGGGCTTATCTTTGCGGTCCTGTCGTGCATAGCCGTAATAGGGTATGACCGCCGTGATGCGCGCCGCGGAAGATCGCTTGAACGCATCGATCATGATCAGCAGCTCCATCATGTGGTCGTTCACCGGACAGCAGGTCGGCTGGACGATGAACACATCCCTGCCGCGCACGTTTTCCAGGATCTGGACGTAGAGCTCGCCATCGCAGAATGTGGTGAGATTGGCCTGCCCCAGCGGCAACCGCAGTTCCCGGCAGATGGCTTTGGCCAGGGCGGGATTGGCGTTCCCGGAGAAGATTTTCAATTCGCCGTTTACCGGCCTGAATCCCTTGCTCATTCTGGTTTGGTCTCCTGAAAGCGGTGCGGACTGGCTGGGGCGGGAGGATTCGAACCTCCGAATGCAGGTTCCAAAGACCTGTGTCTTACCGCTTGACGACGCCCCAGTATTGTATTCCGGTTCGCCGGCGCTTACCCGAACATGCTTTGGAAATACTCTGCGCGAGAAAGGGTCTTCGCCGGAAACACCCGCCAGGATTCCCGAGCGATGCCGCTGCGGGAAACCGCGAGAGCTGACTCCTCATCAGAGAAGAATCCGAAGACAGATGATCCGCTGCCGGACAGCAAACTGACAGCCGCTCCCCGTTCCATCAGGAACTCCTTCGCTTCCCGAACGGCCGGGTAGGCAGGGAGGATCGAAGTCTCGAAATCATTAAAGATCTCGGCCAGGCAACCGGCGCTATCCGCGAGTCGGCCGCAAAGACGTTGAATTTTATGGGCAGCCTGCCGGGAAGTCAATATCAAACTCAGAGAGCTATAAGCAGATGCCGTGGAAATGTGAACCCCGGGATTCACGACGACGAGGTCTGCCTGGGGAATTTCAGGCAGCGGGTAGATTTCTTCTCCCCTGCCGATCCCGAGAGCGGTCCCCCCCTGCAGGAAAAACGGCACGTCGGAACCGATCGTTGCCGCCAGAGACACGAGTTCGTCGGACGGAACCGAAAGCTCCCAGAAGCGGCAAAGACCAAGCAGCGTCGCCGCGGCATTGCTGCTTCCGCCTCCCAGTCCGGCGCCGTTCGGGATCCGTTTGTTCAACACGATCTCGGCGCCCGAGGACGGGGCGGCGGCGCGCGCCAGCGCCGTCGCGGCCCGCCAGACCGTGTTTTCCTCCCTGGGAACCCCGTCCAGGCCGCTGCAGGACAACTCCAGATGCGCACACGGCCTGACCTCGATCTCGTCGTGCAGGTCGATGCTCTGGAAGATGGTGCGGATCTCGTGGTAGCCGTCGGCCCGCTTCCCCAGCACCGCCAGGGCCAAATTCACTTTCGCGAATGAACGGATGCGGATGGGTAGTGGACTCACTCTTAGCGCTTCTGTTTGCGCAAGGTTTCCTGCACCTTTTCCAGCTTCTCCCGGACTTTCTGCGCATCTTCCGGCTCGCCGCCGGCGCTCAGCGATTTCTTCCAGAATGTCTGAGCCTTTTCCAGATTGCCGGTCTTGAAGTAGAGATCCCCGACGTGATCCTGGATCACCGGATCGTTCTTGACCAGGTCGACCGCCTGAAGAAGGTACTTTTCGGCTCGCTGCATGTCGTTCTTCTTGTAAAACGCCCATCCGAGCGAATCCAGGTAGGCGCCGTTGTTAGGATCCACGTCCAGTGCCTGCTGCACGTACTGTACCGCCTCGTCCAGACGCACCCCGCGGTCTGCCAGCATGTAACCCAAGTAGTTCAGCGCGACCGCATTCTTGGGGTCCGCTTTGAGGATCTCCTTGAACAGGGATTCGGCGCGGTCAAAATCCTTCTGCCGCTCATAGACAGACGCCAGCTGCAGCTGGACGGCCTCCTTGTCGAGTTTTTGTTCCTCGGCGCGGCGCAGCACCTTCTCCGCTTCGCCGAATCGCTTCGCCTGAACGTAGATCTGGCTCAGGTTCACGTAAAGGTCCAGGTTGCTGGGATCGCTCAGGAGCTGCTTGTTCAGGATCTCCGCCCCTTCTTTGGCCTTGCCTGCATCGGCGAGGCTGCGCGCGTACACCATCGCGATATTGCCGTCTTTGGGATTTTTTTCGAATTGCTCCTTCCCGAGCGTCTGCGCCTTGTCATACTGCCGGTCCAGGCGATAGGCGTTGATCAGGAGGGAATAAGCGCGCGGCGAAGGGTCGCTCTTCGACATCTCCTCGTAAATGGAAATCGCGCCCCGGTAATCGCCGATGTCCTGGTAGCAGGCGGCCAGATGCTGCTGAAACACCGGACGGTTCGCCTTGAGCTCGTCTGTTCCGTCCTTGGACTGCTCCACCAGGGCGCTGAAGATCTTGGCGGCATCCTCGGTCTGCCCGTTCTGTTCATAGGCCGTGCCGAGATAGAACTTAGCTTCGATGTTGTCCGGGTCGGCGGCGATGATGGATTTCAGAGTAGCGATCGCCTCCGGCAGTTGGTGCGCACCGATCTGGGCGCGCCCGGTCATGATCCGCACGGCCGTGTCCTGGGGATCGTCCTTGGACAGCTCGCCGAGCAGCCTGCCCGCCTCGTCGAAGTCCCCTGAATCCAGGAGCGTGGAAGCAAGCTGCCGTTTGATTTCCGGCGTGCCGCCAGTCAGCGTTAGGATCTTGCGATACAGAGGAACTGCTTCCTTATCGCGTTTCGTCTTGGAATAGAGGCTGGCCAGCAGAGCGAGACTCTGCACGGAATCCGGCTGGCTCTCAACGGCTTTCTGCAGGTACTGAATCGCTTTGTCCTGGTTGCCTTGCCGGTCGTAATACTGGGCGATGGCGGCATACCCGGCATCGCTGTCGGGAACCAGGACCTGCCAGCGCTCGTAAGCCGCGATCGCCTTCTCGGCCTGACCCAGCTGCAGATAGCAGGCGCCGAGTGCGAAATAGGCGCGCTGGTCGTCCGGCGCCGCCGCCTTCATTGCCTCCAGTTCCTGGACTGCTTTGTCCAGGGCCTCGCCCGCAGCCTGGCGCCCTCTTGCACCCTGCCCCGACTCGGTCTGACGGAGGTAAACACTTGCCAGCAGCCAGTGGGGTTCCGGGTTTTTGGGATCCAGTCGCGATGCCTTCTGGGCCTCGTCCGTTGCTTCGCTCATCCTGCCCAGTTGGGCCAGGATGTCGGCCAGCGCCACGTGCACGGTTGAATCGTTTTCGTTGAAACGCACGGCCAACTGCATTTCTGACAATGCCTTGGCCAGATCCCCGTCATCTTCGTACCATTTGGAAAGGGCATAGTGGTAAAAGCTCTGGGCGCGATCCCGAACCGCCTTGTCTTGAATCGCCCTGTCGAGATCGACGGGATTTTGACCCGCAATCCCTGCCCGGGCGCAGGCAAACGTGGCAACTGCGACGACGGCCATAATGAGCGTACCCGTTATGCGCCGGTGAGCTTGCCAGAAAATTGGTTTCATAGGTTTGGTTGTTTCCCTTTCCATGAGCATAAAATATCGCCGAATTATGGCATAGCGTTTCCAACGCTGTCAAATCAGCCTCAGACAATAGGCAACAGACTTCAGACATCAGGCTTCTGACCTCAGACCTCAGACTTCAACCGGGAGTTACGCGAGAGTGTGCCAGGAGATCCGCAAGGAATTCGTCAGGACGCCATTGCAGGCATTGTTTCATTTTCCGACTCGTCCTATATCGTCTGCAGTCTGAGGTCCGAGGTCTGGGACCGGAGGTCTGAGGTCTAAGGTCAGAAGTCCCAGGTCTGGAGGTTGAGGTCTGACCAAAGATTTATTCGCTCAAACCTTCCCCTGGCAGTTAGAGAAGGTGAAACGGGCAGGATTTCCCCTGCTCTACCATGAACTCGTTGTTACCAGGAGGAGACGATGAAAACGAAAAGAATGCATCTGGCAGTGGCGTTGATTCTCTGCTTTGGCCTGGCGTTGGCGCCGGCAACCGCGTATGCCCAGAAAAGCAAGGCGGTCTCGACTGAAAAGGTCAACCTCAACACTGCCACCGCGGAACAGCTTCAGACGCTGCCCGGAGTCGGGCCGGCGCTGGCGAAGACCATCATTGAATACCGCACAAAAACCGGCAAGTTCAGCAAGATCGAGGAGCTGTTGAACGTGAAAGGCGTGGGAGAAAAGAAGTTTCAGCAGCTGAAAAACCGCCTCGTCGTTTAGCGGCATTGCGGGAGTCGCGAATTGACTCCAGCCCGGTCGGGCCAGGGACCGGCGGGCAGCAGGCAGCAGGGACGGCGCCGGCGGTCCCTGGCCTACTCCCCGCCCCCGGCCGAAAGGTTGACACGCGGATGGATGCGAATCCATCGGACCGGTTGGGCCACGGGCGAAACGAAGGTCTGTACTCTCTGGGCCAGCGCGATCAGCTCGCCGCTTTCGTCCAGGAGCCGGTATTCTTCGGCGTCCCAGGAGGATGTCAGCAGGTTAAGATCCATGCCGTGCACGACTTTGTCGCGATCGCCTGACGATATCCGGATGGCGGGCAATTCCTGGAGCAGATCGCGCAGAGGGATCAGTCGCGAGTGGAAGAACTCACGGGGGTGGAAATTGCCGCCTTCGCCCAGGCAGGTCGCGGATTCGATGGGGAATTCGCCGCTGCGCGTGCGGCGCAGGCGCACCAGGTGCGCCCCGCAGCCATAATCCCGGCCGGAGTCATGGGCCAGGCTGCGCGCATAGGTCCCCGCCGTGCAGGTGAGTTCGAATTCGACTTCGCTCGCCTGGACGCTCAGCACCTTCAGCGACTTGATCGTGACTTCTTTGGTCTCGGCGTCCAGCATCACTCCCTTGCGGGCGTAGCGATACATCGGTTTGCCGTGAATTTTCTTCGCGGAATAGGGAGGCTGAGTCTGCCTGACGGTGCCGGCATAACGGGCGAAGATCTCTCCGACCCGGGCAGCGTCCAGCAGCGGATGCTGATCTTCTCCCAGGGGTTCTCCGTCGCGGTCGAATGTTGTCGTGGCGAAGCCGAAGCGGATAATGCCCTGATAACTTTTATCCGAGGACAGGAAATAGCTCGTCAGCCGCGTGGCCCGGCCGAGGGTCAACGGCAGCACGCCAGTGGCGAACGGGTCGAGTGTGCCGGTGTGCCCCACCTTTTTGACTTTGGTGATGTTGCGCACCTTGGCAACGACGTCGTGCGACGTCCAACCTTCCGGCTTGTCGATGACGAGCACTCCATTCATATCTTTGTCCTATCGAGACAGCAGGCGACAGGGGGGAGGCGCCGGGGCCGAGCCCGAAGCGTCTGCAATCTTCTCGCCTAGGGCTCCTGGATCTTGTCCAACAGGCGATCGATGCGCTCGCCATATTCTTGCGAGGTGTCGGCGTGGAAGACGATTTCCGGCAAAAACTTCATGCGGATACGCTGGCCCAGTTCGCGCCGGATCCAGCCTGCGGCATGATTAAGCGTTTCCAGGCTCGACCTCTTCTCGGCTTCGCTGCCCATCGCGGAGACAAATACCTTGGCATGACGCAGATCCGGGCTCATGTCCACGCCCGTCACCGTGACAAAGCCGATTCTCCGGTCCTTCATGTCCCGGGAGAGGATCAGGCTGATCTCGTGCTGGATTTCCTGTGCCAGCCTTTGGGGTCTGCGTGACGGTTGCATCGGATCAGGGCTCGATATAGGAGACCTGGCAGTCGACCAGCAGGTCTTCGAGAATGTTTTCCGCTTCGCGCACAAACTGTTGTGTCACCCGTTCCAGCGTGCCGTTGTCGGAGCTGACGGTGACTGCGGCCAGCTTTGCCCTCTGCCACAGGTCCTGAAATTCAACCTCGGCAATCGAAAAATTCGAGCGCGCCCGCAGACGGTCCTGCGCTTTGCGCAGCACCATGCGCTTCTCCTTGAGGGACTGGGAATAGGGGATGTAGAGCTCCAGGACGCAGTAGGCGATAGGCATGACAATAAGACCGCAGTGGCCGGGCCGGTTCGACGACCGTGAATCGAGTGTCGGAATCCCCGCCCGGGCTCACTCATAGCGATGTGGGCTGAATCTTTTCGATGATATAAGCCTCGATGACGTCTCCGATCTTCACGTCGGAGAAGCGTTCGAACGCGATGCCGCACTCGTAGCCGGACTTGACCTCCGAGACGTCGTCCTTGAAACGACGCAGGGAGCCGATCTTCCCTTCGTGGATCACCACGTTGTCCCTGAGCAGTCTGATGTCGGCGTTGCGTTTGATGATTCCGTCCACGATGTACGATCCGGCGATGAACCCGTACTTGGGAACCTTGAAGGTGTCGCGGACCTCGGCGCGTCCCAGGTATTTCTCGTGCGTCGTGTACTCGAGCATGCCGATGGCTGCGTTCTTGATGTCATTCGTGACATTGTAAATGACGGTGTAGAGCCGGATCTCGACCCCCTCGCTGTCCGCGAGTTCCTGGGCCTTGCGTTCCGGCCGGACATTGAAGCCGATGACAATCGCGTTTGAAGCGGATGCCAGGAGCACGTCGGTCTCGGTGACGGCGCCGGCGCCGCCGTGCAGAATCCGCACCTTGACTTTTTCGGAACTGAGCTTGTTGAGCATGTCGGTCAAGACCTCAACCGATCCCTGCACATCGGCTTTGAGAATGAGCGGCAGCTCCTTGACCTTGCCCTCCCTCATCTGCTGGTAGAGGGCCTGCAGCGACAGCCGCGCCGAGGACCGCAGCGATTGCTCGCGCAGCTTTGTCTGGCGGTATTCCGCCACCTGACGGGCCTTGGCGGCATCCTCGAACACCTGCAGAGTGTCGCCTGCCTGAGGCAGATCCTGCAGTCCCTGAATTTCCACAGGGACCGAGGGCCCGGCCTCAACGATGTGGATCCCGTGGTCATTGAGGAGGGCGCGTACCCGGCCGTGCACCGCACCGGCGACAAAAGAGTCGCCCACATGCAGGGTTCCGTTCTGCACCAGGACGGTCGCGACGCATCCGCGTCCCTTGTCAACCTTGGCTTCCAGGACGACGCCGGCCGCCAACCGCTTGGGGTTGGCCTTGAAGTCCTTCAGGTCGGCTACCAGGAGAATCATTTCGAGCAGCAGGTCGAGGTTGGTCCTCATCTTCGCGGAGACCGGGACCATGACCACGTCGCCACCCCAATCTTCGGCCAGCAAACCTTGTTCGGACAGCGCCTGCTTCACCCTGTCGATCTGGGCGCCGGGCTTGTCGATCTTGTTGATGGCCACGATGATCGGAACGTTGGCGGCCTTGGCATGGTGGATGGCCTCGATCGTCTGTGGCATGACACCGTCGTCGGCGGCCACGACCAGCACTACGATATCCGTCGCCTGGGCGCCACGCGCACGCATCAGGGTGAATGCCTCGTGGCCCGGCGTGTCGAGGAACGTTATGCCCCGGTCTTTGATGTCGACCTGGTAGGCGCCGATGTGCTGCGTGATCCCGCCGGCCTCGGTCGCCGTAACGTTGGTTTCGCGAATGCCGTCCAGGAGTGATGTCTTGCCGTGGTCCACATGGCCCATAATCGTCACCACGGGGGAACGCGGCACATGGTCCTCAGCCCTGTCGACCACTTCCTGCTTGCTCTCCGCTTCCTTCTCGAAGCTGATGACGTCGGCTTTGAAACCGAACTCGGCGCAAACTTCCCTGGCTACATCGAGGTCGAGCGTCTGGTTGATCGAAGCCAGGATGCCTTTTGAAATGAGCTTTTGGATGATGAACTTCGACTTGATGTCCATTTTTTCCGCAAGCTCTTTGAGCGTGACGCCTTCGGTGATGCTAATCGGTTTGAACTCCTCAGGGGAAGCGGGCGGACGCGGAAACTCGATCACCCTCGCAGCGGGAGCTTCCGCCCGGTCCGTTCGTTTTCTCTTGAACGTCCTGGAAGGAACGGCGGCCCTCGCGGTCGCAGGCTTGTCTTCACGCAGGCCGCGCAGGATTCTGTCCGAGATCTCCGGCGTGACAACCTTTTCGGTGCTGGTGCGCATGAGAATCTGGGACTTGGATTTCCGGACCACGACTTTTTTCGAGACCATGCCCGGAGCTGGCGCGGTTTCGGCCGGCGCCGCGTGCAATTCGACCTGCGCACCTTCGGCGGGCGGCTTTGCGACAGGGGGCGCGACCTCCGCGGGCGCCTCCGGCGCCGCAGGTTGCTCCGCCGCCGTTACCGCCTCGACTTCTGCGGGCTTCGGTTCGATGTGCGGCGCGGCCGCGTCAGGCGGGAGCGTCGGGAAGGACGCCTGTGCTACGTGTTCTTGCGCTGCTTCGACCGCAGCGGGCTCTTCGGGCGGCTTCTGGATCTCAATCGCGGTGACTTCCACCAGCCCGGCAGTCTCTCGATCGTAATGCTTTCGGCCCTTTCTGGGAGCCAGCGAAGGCTTCGTCGGCTCTTCGACAGCCGGTTTCTTGACCTCGACCGGTTCCGCCTTCTTGCCCTTGCGCACCCCGGCCGCTGCCTTGGCGGCGGGGACGTGCTTGACGGGAACTTCGACGGCCGGCTTCGGCGCCGCCTTGCGGGCGGCATTCCTGTTTTCGGACTCCGCCTCTTGGACCTGGGCCTGCTTCTTCTCAGCCTTGCGGGCGGCTTCGGCTTCTTTCTCTTTCTTCTTTTCCGCTTCCGCGAGTTTGGCGGCGGCGGCTTCGCGCTGCGAGAAAATCTTCTTCCGGATCGTCTCGGCAAAACTGAGGTCGATCGTGGCACTGGGGGAAAACACGTACAATCCCAGCCGCTTCAGTTCAGAGAGTATCACCCCGTTCTGAACTGAACACTCTGTCGCCAGTTCCGCGACTGTGATTTTATCCATCTCTACCACGCACCTCTATTGTATGTAGAGGCCTGCCGTCAGAGCAGTGCCTAAACGATCATGTTAAAACAAAAACGACCCGGTTTTCAACCGGCCTGACGGCTTCCGTCCGTCAGTCGTTCTTTTCCTCCCCTTCAGCGGAGTCTGGGACGGCCGGTTCCGCTTCATCGGAGGTTGCAGCATCAGCCGTGGCGGGCTCCGGAGTCGCGCCGGCGGCGTCTGCCGCGCTCGATGGTTCCTTTTCAGTCTCCTCGTGTCCTTCCGGCTCCGGGGATGGTTCCGCCGATTGCGCGGGCCGCCCGGCAGCGGGTTCGCCGCCGTGGGCCTGGATGGCCGTGGGCACTTCGACGCCCTCGGGAACCTCTATTTCGACCTCCTCAAACAGGTCCCGCGCTGCTTCCATGATTTTCGCCGCCGTCTTCTCTCCGATTCCCGGGATTTCGATGAGGCCGGCTTCGCCCAGCTCGAGGATCCGCTCGACGTTCTCTATGCCGGCTTCCCTCAATTTCTCGATGGTGCGTTCGCCGACCCCTTCCAGTTCGCCGAGCGACGTGGAAGACGACGTCAGCGACTCCATGACGCTGAGCACTTCCTGTCTCTTCTGCTCCTCGCTCTTGACGTCGATCTGCCAGCCGATGAGCTTCGATGCCAGGCGCACGTTCTGCCCTTTTTTCCCGATCGCGAGGGACTGCTGCTTTTCCTCGACGATGACCTCCATGCGTTTTTCGGTGGGATCGATGATCAGGACTTTGGAGATCTTGGCCGGATTCAGGGCGTTGGCGGCATATTGGGCGGCATCGTCCGACCACTGCACGATGTCGATCTTCTCGCCGCGAAGCTCGCGGATAATGGAATTTATGCGCGATCCCTTCATCCCGACACAGGCGCCCACCGGGTCCACATCCCGATCGAGGGACGCCACGGCCACCTTGGCCCGGTCCCCCGGTTCGTGGACTGCATTTTTGACCACGATCGTGCCGTCATAGATCTCGGGAATTTCCATCTCGAACAGGCGGAGCAGGAGTTGCGAATCGGTGCGGGAAAGGATCACCTGGGGTCCCTTCGCCACGGGCAGAACCTTGACGATGGCGGCGCGAACGCGTTCCCCCTGCTTGTAGGTTTCGGCACGGGACTGTTCGCGCAGGGGAAGGAGGGCTTCGGTTTTCCCGATGTCGACGATCATGTCAGGCCCCTCGAAGCGCTTGATCACGCCGTTGACCAGTTCGCCGATCTTTTCGGAATACTCGTTGTAAATATTCTGCCGCTCGGCTTCGCGCACCTTCTGCAGGATCACCTGCTTCGCGGTCTGCGCGGCAATTCGCCCTAGAACATCCATGGCCTTTGGCATTTCGACCGTGTCATCCACCTGCAGGCTGTCATCGATCTGTTTGGCTTCTTCCAGCGAGATCTCGAGGCTGGGATTCTCGACTTGCTCGACGACGCGCTTCACGGCGAAAATCTCCACCATTCCCGTTTCCGGGTCGAAGCGCGCGTTGATGTCCTCATTAGTCTTGTAGTATTTTCGGGATGCCGCGACCATGGCATCTTCCAACGCATCGATGATGATCTTCGGATCGATGTTCTTTTCCTTGCTAATCTGCTCGATGGTTTGAGTGATGATGTTCGACATAGTCTGTAACTCCCGGGGCGTGTCGCCCTAAATCTCAATGATGAGATTCGCTTTCTCGATATCTCCCACTGCGATGTCGACCTTCTTTCCAGAAGCCACTTCGAGCTCCACCCTCCCCGCGGCCGCTCCGAGGATCTTCCCCCTGAAGTTCCGCTGCCCTTCGATGGGGGAGCGGGTTCGCACGCGGGCGCTCTTCCCGGCGAAGCGCTGATAATCCGCCTCTTTCACAAGGGGGCGATCCAGGCCCGGCGACGATACCTCCAGCGTGTAGCTGAAGGGAACCCAGTCCTCCACATCCAGAAGTACAGAAAGCCGCTTGCTGAAACGTTCGCAGTCAGTCAGGGTCACGCCCTTGGGTCGATCAATATATGTTCTCACCACCGGGCGACTGCCGCCACCCTTGAATTCGACGAGGACGACCTCCAGCTCCATCGAAGCGGCCACTTGCCCCGCGAGGTCCGAGATCTTGGCCACCAGGTTTTCGTGCTGGTTCGATTCCATATCGACGTCGTTTTCAATGACCCCAAAATAAAAAAGTGGGCGTAAGCCCACTTCTCCTCAAAGCTAGCCGGATGATATGTTAGTCGATTGCCGGCCAAATATCAAGTTAACCCGGCTCGCAGGCCAAGCCCCGCTGCGCACGGTTTCACGAAAGCCGCCGTGGCCCCCGCGAGTCGTTGAAATTCCCGGCTCCCATCCCGGGCATCCGCATCTTGCGGCTGCCTTTCCGGGACGCCTACTTCTTGCCGGCGGGCGCAGCCGCAGCGGGAGGCGCGGGCTCCAGGTAATCGGCCTCGCCCTTGCCCAGTTTGTCCAAAGTGTCCTTCTCGGCGATCTTTACATAAGGCTCCCCAAGGACCTGGGCGTACACGCCGTCTTTATTCTCATTGCCGAAGATGCAGTCGACTTTTATGGCGCCAGCCTGCTTGAGGATTACATGGACGACAGGCTTGTCGAGCCCATATTTGGAAAGCGCGCCGGGAGCGTCCACGAATCCTTTGACCGGCTTTTCCAGCGCATCGAATATTTCGTTGACGGCATCCCACTTCGCTTTCTTCTTGGGTTCACCCACGAGCCAGTCCGAACCGCCCTGAGCCTTGGACAGGTTCACGGTGCCCTTGGCGTTGGTGACGGTAACCGCATCGATATCCCACCGCGGGATCGACGCCATGGTCTTGTCCCGAAGATCCGCGGGAGACTTCAGCAGCTTGTCGACGAATTCCTTGTCGACAAAAAACAGCTCCGGACGGCTCTCGTCGCGGGCGATGTACAGGGTGGCGCTCGTCTCCGCCGCCTTATCTTTCTCCGCCGGGATCTTGCCGGGCTTTGCCCTGGCTTCCCCCTTCCTGACCAGCTTGGATTTCTCCAGGCCGATCACGAGGTGCTTGATCGCCCGGTCCTTACCAACAGTCAGGCGCACGTCCGCGATTGGCTTGTCCAGCCCGAGGCTCGCGTACTCGTCCGGGTTGCCCTCGAAAAACTCCTTGATTCGCCCGGCGCTCAGATCCCCCAGGATCGTGCTGACGGCGGAGGAGTCCGCAGGCCACTTCGCTTTCCCCAGGATCCACCATCGGTCCTTCTCTCTGGACAGGGACAATGGCCCCTTGTCGCTCTTTATGTCCAAGGATTGCGTGTCCGGCTGTTGGAAACTCAGGACCGCACGGTTACGCAGGTCGTCGAGCTTCTTGTTGAAGGTGCCGGCAACACTGCTCGAGACCAGAAGGACCTGATTGCTGCCCTGCAGGGCCGCATAGGTGAAGGTGCCTGTCGGGTTATTGCTGCCGAACCGGATCTCGCGCGTCTTACCGTCCTTGGTTTTGAACGAAACCGTTGTCTGCGCGGGATTCAGGCCAAACTGCGCCAGGTTGGCGGCATTCTCGTCCACCACCGACTCCCGGCTGATGTCTGCAGCCGAGGTCGCGATCCGGTTCAATTCGTCCGAGTCGGCATCGAGCGCCCGGGGCGCCGTGATCCCCCACTGCGTGGCGCTCTCGCGCACGGCAGTGATGTGCTGCTCCGGCGTAATCAGGTCCAGCTGTTGCACATCATCCCCCGGGACCTTCCAGACCACGTTCTCTCCCTGCTTGGCCTTGGAGCGCTCTTCGCCCCCCTTGATCTCATAGAAGTAGAGGAAAACACCCAAGCCCAGGCACAAAAGCAGAAGTATGAGGGTACCTTTGAATCGCATCCTACCTTCTCCGGCGGGTCCAAACAACGATGCCGCACGCGAGCACCGCGCCCGGCAAAAAGATCAGCGTGAACAGCTGCAGCATTCTCGCCTGGCTTTCCGACATGACCACCTTTCGGTCCTCCGGAGCCTTCGGGCGGATTGAAATCAAGTCCTCATCCTGCGCCAGCCAGCTGACCATGTTCATGAACAGGTCGCCGTTCCCCTGGGATTGATAGTAAGGGATAGAGGCAAAATCGGAGTCGCCGACAACCACCATGCGCGCCTTGACCGCCGGGCTGTTCTCCGCGGCCGGCTGGATCTCTTTATTGACCGCTACGGCCAGCAGCAGGGGGCCTTTGAGATCCGCCTTTTCGTCAAACGTCGCGTTCTGGTTCTTGAGATCAGTCTCACCCCAGCTGTTTGCGTTGCTCTTGAACAGGGGCTCAACCGTCACTCCGCTCACCGTCTCCTTGGCCGTCTCGAGGGAACGAGCGAGGGGGAAGAACGTCATCTCACCCTTCATCCGGCTGGTGATCGCGTGGGATTCATAGGAAAGCACGAGCGGTATGCTGGGGCCGGCGCCCAGAAGCCGGCCGGCGCCGCTGACATCGAGGACGATATCCTCGTTGGGAGTCACCTGCCAGCCTTTCAGGAAATCGGCCAGGGACGCGGAGGGCGACGGGTCGGTCATCACCAGCAGGCCGCCGCCCTTATTGAGAAAATTATTCAGATACTCAAGTTCCTTGGGGAAGGGCTCCGTCTTCGGGCCGGACAGCACAATGACCTTGGCGTCCGCAGGCACGTTTGCCTCGCTGGCGAGATTAACGGTGGCGACTTTGAGGCCCTCCTTCTCCAGACCCTTCTTGGCGTCACCGAATCCGCCCTTCTCGGTGTCATTGGGATCCTTTTCGCCGTGCCCCTGGACGAAGTAAACAGTCTTGGTCTCGGTCCTTTGAATCTTGATGAGCGCGTTGGTCAAATCCTCTTCTTTGACCTCTTCCGACTTTTTCTCGATTTTTTCCTGGCGCCCTTCATACAGCAGGACCACCGTACCCGACTTCATGGAGGATCCGGTGAATGGGTTCGTGAATGTCCCGTACTCCGTGACCCCGTACTGTTTCGCCACCTCGGGGTTTTTGTCGGGATCGATGAATTCGAACCGCACGTTGTGGCTGGCGCCCCGGAACTCGGTCATCAGCTCCTTCAGCGGGGGGTAGGTCCCGCCCGGGAAGAACGCCTTGATCTGGAGCTCCTTGTTCAACTTGCCCAGGATCTGCGTGGTTTGGGGCGCGAGCGTGAACCTGCCGACGCCGGTCAGATCAAAGCGCCTGGAGTGCCTCTGCCCGAAAAAGTTGAGGCCGACCACAAGCGCGAGAACCAGCAGCACCGAGACCACATAGTTGGTGAGGTACTTGGTCGAGCGCTTGCCGAGCGTCTGCATGATGTGCTTGTAGTTGGCAACGAGCCCCGTGACGATCGCTATCCCACCCACCAGGGCCATGCCGATCGCCCACTTGTCCCAGACACTGGTGACGGAGTAGTAGAGGGCGGCGGCCACAAGCAACGGCCAGCCCACAGTATCCAGCTTTTGCAGATATTTGCTCATTAGCTTTTCCACCGCATCGATTCAAGCGAGCGATATGTAAGGAACAGGCCGACAAACGCGAACGTGACGTAGAAAATGACGTTCGAGGTATCGATCACCCCCTTGATGAAGTCATCCAGGTGACCGATGACAGACAGGTAGCTGAGCACATCCCGCATTGCTCCCTGCGCGGACGCCGAAAAGGAGTCGACCAGCCAGAGGACCAGGATCACGGCGAAGGTGATCAAACCCGCGACGATCTGGTTTTCGGTGAGCGTCGATATGAACAGCCCCACCGCCAGCAGCGCCGCCCCATAGAGGAACAGGCCGAAATACGCTCCGAGGATGGGCTTCCACTCGGGCTGACCGTACAGGAAGAGGGCCGAAATGGTGATGCCGCTCGTGGCGAACATGATCAGCAGAAAGCTCAGGGTGGCAAAATACTTGCCGAGCATCACCTGCACGTTGCTGACGGGCGTCGTGAGCAGGAGTTCGATCGTGCCCCGTTTCTTCTCCTCGGCGACCAACCCCATCGTGATCATCGGGATCATGAAGAGCAGGACGACGCTCACGGTCCCGAAGAGGCTGCGCGTCACGATGCCGGGCACGTCCACCGGCGGCGAACCTTGACCGTACGCCGCCTGCATCATGGTCGATTGGACCACCGCCGTCAGGATGCTGTAGAAGAAAAACCCGGACAGGAAGACAAACACGGTCAGCACGACGTAGGCTATGGGGGAGACGAAATAGCTCTTCATCTCACGCTGCCAGATAGCCAGGATGTTTCGCATATTGGAATCCTCAGCCTGGAGCAGGAGCGGCCGGCACGTAACCCGCCCTATTCCTGTGTTACAAGGTTAATGAAGACGTCTTCGAGGCTCATGGAGATGCCGCGCAATTCGAGCAGGCCCCAGCCCTGGGAGACGACTTCCTGGGCCAGAACGCTGCGCAGATCGGTCTGAAGCTTGCATTCGACTGTATATGTCACGGGGCTGCCGTCCGCCGTCTCCTCCGCACGCACTCCGATCACGCCGTCGACGCCGCCGAGTTTCTCCAGCACCGCCGCCCTCGGCCCCTGGATGACGATGGCGATCTTCTCGGCGCCCTTCATCTGGTTCGTCAGGCCGGCGGGCGTGTCCATAGCCACGACCTTGCCCTTGTTGATGATGACCACGCGGTTGCAGGTCATGCTCACTTCCGGCAGGATGTGGGTCGACAAAATGACGGTGTGATCCCCGGACAGGCCCTTGATGAGGGAGCGGACTTCAAAGATCTGCTTGGGATCCAGGCCGATCGTGGGTTCGTCCAGGATGAGGACTTCCGGGTTGTTCAACAGCGCCTGCGCGAGGCCGACGCGCTGCTTGTACCCCTTGGACAGCTTGCCGATGATCCGGTTCCGGACATCCGCGATGGCGCACTTCTCCATGGCGTCATCGACCATTGCCTTGCGTCGGGACGACGGGGCCCCTTTGATTTTCGCCACAAAATGCAGGTACGCTTCGACCGTCATTTCCGGGTAGAGGGGCGGATTCTCCGGAAGGTATCCGATCCGGCGCCGGACTTCGAAGCTCTCTTCGAAGACATCGTATCCTGCCACTCGCGCGGTGCCGTCGGTAGCCGGCATGAAGCAGGTGAGGACGCGCATGGTCGTAGTCTTGCCGGCACCGTTCGGCCCCAAGAAGCCGAGAATCTCACCCTTCTGCACGGTGAATGAAATCCCGTCGACCGCCCTTCGGCCGCCAAACACCTTGGTCAGATTGTCGACTTCTATCACGCCTGAACCCTCCAGATTTGGACGCAAGATCGAATATTAGTTAATCGAAGTGGATCCGTCAACTTCAACCGAAGGGCGGGTCGCGCTCGCCAAGGTGCGGTTCTGCAACAGGAAAACGAATTTTTCCCGGTACGGGATTGAAGATTTTTGTTGCAAATTGAAAAAAAAACTTTTATAAAGGATGGCTTTTGTTAGAGTAGACTTCAGTAAGGCGGCTTCGGTTAGGATTCAAGCAGTCGGCACGAAACCCGGACGGGACCTCTGGCACGCTTCATCCCCACACGGCGTCCGGTAAATCGTAAAAAAGTTCGAAGATTAGGGAACCGGCATTCTGGTCCGGCGTATAACTTTAAGACCGATTAGAGTGAGGGATAGTCTTGAAAAATCAAGGTCTTAAAACCACCAAAAAAATTCCCTCAAATTGAAACTATTTCCTGCCGGTTGTTATCTATAGATGTGAGCGTTTCTTGGGGACTGAGGGGAATGCCGGCTGAGCACGGCCGGCTGAAAAAAACAGAAGGTTCTAAGACACTGCTATTCGGATCTGATTCCAGAGTTGAGGCATAGACCATATGATTGAATTGGAAGAAGACGTGATGGAGAGTTCGGATCTTTACGAATCCGAAGATATTGATGGGCGGGAAGATGGGACCGACGACGAATTTTCCGGGGTTACCCGCGCAAACTACGTCGATCGTGTCCGTTTCAGCCGTGTGCCTTCGGAGGATCGTCCGGTGGCGAAGGGGGAATCCGCCCCTTCCACGGATCCCCTCTACATCTATTACCGGAGCATGAGCAAGATCCCGTTGCTCACCCGGGAAGAAGAGGTCTACCTCGCAAAAAAGATCGAGGCGGCGAAAATCAACACCCTACGTCTGCTCTCGCTCACCTCGATCAGCTCGGCGCGGTTGCTGGAGCTCGGTTCGGAGTTGCAGCCGGCATCGATGAGCCAGAGCACAGCCGTTCCGAACCTGATGGAAGCCAACCAGGAGCATGAGGCGGAGAACGAGATTTCCCTCGAGGAACGCAATCGCGTGAGGGAGCTGGAAATCCGGCGCATCCTGCATGGCATCGAACGACATGAAAAGCGGTACCGGGAGATGAAGCTCCAGATGAAGCGCACCGGAGTGCGCGCTTCCGGCCGGACCAAGGAGCTTGCCAAGATCAGGAATTGCCGCGAGGCCGTCTTTAAGACCCTGAGTCGCATAGAGTTGACCGAAAACCAGGTCAACCACCTCGTCGGCGGCCTGGAAGACGTCTTGAACCGGATGGAGTGGAGCGAGAAAGTCCGGCGCATGTCGCGTTCCGCCGAAAAGGACCACACCAGCCAGCGTGCGGCCCGCGCGCGGCGCAAGGCCCTGGAAGTGGAATATCTGACGGACGCCGGCGAACTGCGCAAGATCGTGAACCTGATCAATGAGAACAAGGCCGAGATGGCCCGCGCGAAAGACGAGTTTGTTCGCGCTAACCTGCGGCTCGTGCTCAGTATCGCCAAGAACTACTCCTACCCCGGGCTGGACCTGCTCGACCTGGTGCAGGAAGGAAACATCGGGCTGATGAAGGCAGTCGACAAGTTCAACTACCGCCTGGGGCACAAGTTCTCCACGTATGCCACCTGGTGGATCCGGCAGAGCATCACCCGTGCGATCGCCGACCAGGGCAGGACGATCCGGATACCGGTTCACATGGTGGAAGCCATGAACCGGGTGCTGAAGACCTCGAACGAGTTGTCAAAGCGGATGGGCCGAGAACCGTCGGTTCACGAGTTGGCCAAGGAACTGAAGACGCCCGTGGCCAAGGTGACGCAGATCCTGAAGGCAGCCCAGGAGCCGATTTCCCTGGAAGCCACGATATCCGACAACAAGGACGCTGTGTTGAACAAGTTCATCGAGGACAAGACGGCAGTTTCGCCCGACGACGACGTCATGAGGCACAGCCTGCGCGAGGTGACGGATGCGGCGCTTCAGACTCTCTCCCCTCGCGAGCAGGAAATCGTGCGCATGCGCTATGGCTTGAATGAGATTGGAAAGGAGTACACGCTCCAGGAAGTCGGGGAGATGTTCCAGGTGACCCGCGAGCGGATTCGTCAGATCGAGGAAAAGGCGCTGCTGAAACTGCGCAGCCCCTACCGTTCCAGCAAACTGCGGGAGTTTTCCGACTTCGTAAGCAAGAACTGAAAACTAAAACTGTCCGTGGCAATGAAAAAGGCCCCCCGGGATCCGGGGGGCTTTTTTTTTAGAACAGGAAGCCGTCGGAATCTCTACTTGACCGACGTCTTGAGTTCTTTGCCGGGAGTGAACTTCGGGATCTTGCGCGCCGCGATTTTGATGACTTCGCCGGTCTGGGGGTTTCGTCCCTTGCGCGCTTTCCTCTTGGCGACAGAGAAGGTCCCGAAACCGACGAGCGTGACCTTCTGGTTCTTTTTTAAGGAGGCGGTGATGCCTCCGATGAGGGCCTCGAATACGGTTTCAGCCTTGTGTTTGGTGATGGCTGCATCCTTTGCGATCTTCGCTACCAGGTCTCCTTTGTTCAAAGGCATATCCTCCTTGGCTGGGCTCACTGCTGACGATGATTCGGAATGACGGCACTATTAGCATTGCGTCCTGGGCCAGTCAAGCGAATTCCGTGCCGGAGCAGGCCCACGACTGAGAGCCGCGGGCGTAAGCGTCCGGGTGTGCGGAAACCCGGTGGCCCGTGCTGAGGGCCGATGCGGCATGTCATGCCGACCGCTTGCTGGCGAGCACCGCCATGCGAGTCGGGCCGGATCACCCTGGGGATAGTCCCTCTTGTAATTCCGCGGCTGTAGCGGGTAGAGTAAGTCGCCCTTTGAGGAGGCAATGTGTCTAAGAAGCCCCTTTGCATCGCTATCCTGTGGCACATGCACCAGCCGGATTACGGGGACGAACGGACGGGAGAGATTTATCTGCCCTGGACGCGATTTCACGCCATCAAGGACTACTACGACATGGCGGCGTTGGTGGCAGAGGCCAAGGGGATGCGTGTGACCATAAACGTCGTCCCTTCCCTGATCGACCAGCTGGAAGCGTATCATCGCGGCACGGCGCGCGAGACATACGCTTCACTCACAATGCGCGACGCAGCGACACTTGACGGGCGCGAAAAAGCCTTCCTGCACTCGAGTTTCTTCCAGCTCCCGTGGAAGCAGATGATCATGCCCTATCCCCGATACAAGGAGCTGCTGGAGCGGCGCGGCACCCCGGACAGCCAGGGGGTCTACAGCTCGGCCCTGAAGCGATTCACGACCCAGGATTACCGCGACCTGCAGGTCTGGTTCAACTTAAGCTGGTGCGGCAACGAGATGCGGCGCGATCCGGCCATCTCAGATATGATCCGCAAGGGGCGCGAATTCAGCGAGGAAGACAAGAGGCGCCTGCTGCAGCTTCAGATCGCATTTATCGGCCGGATTCTTCCGTTTTATCGGAAGCAACTGGAAGAACACGGCGTCGAAATCTCGGTTTCGCCCTATTACCATCCGATTCTCCCATTGCTTTGCGACAGTCAAGCGGCGCGCGAGGTCCTCCCGGATATCGCGTTGCCGGCCAACCGGTTCGCCTTTCCCGGGGATGCGCAGGAACAGATCGGCCGGGCCCGAACCCGCTTCACGGAAGTCTTCGGCCAGGCGCCACGCGGCATGTGGCCGTCCGAGGGGGCAATCAGCGATGCCGTGTCCTCCCTGGCCCGCGACGCGGGTCTGCGATGGCTGGCATCCGACGAGGGAGTGCTCCTGAATTCGCTAAAGAAATCGGGACGGGATAGCTCGGCGCTTGCGCCTGCACAGAAGTATCGCGCGTGGCGGCGCCAGGACGGGCCCGCCTTGTTTTTCCGCGATCACGGCCTGTCGGACCTGATCGGTTTCACCTACTCGCACTGGGGGGAGGAGGAAGCGGTCGGCGACTTCATCCAGCGCCTGAACCGGATCTATGAGGCTTTGCCGGACGACGGGCGACACTACGTGGCGCCGGTAATCCTGGACGGAGAGAACGCCTGGGAGCACTACCCCCGGAACGGGGCGCCATTTCTCGGGCTGCTATACCGCCGGCTGACGGAGGCGGATTTTCTGCAAACGGTGACCTTCTCGGAATATCTGGATCTCGAGCCGCATCCAGAACCCATCGAGACCATCGCCGCGGGTAGTTGGATCTACAGCAGCCTTTCCACCTGGCTTGGCCACCCGGAGAAAAATGCCGCTTGGGAAGCATTGTCCGGCGCCCGGCAGACGTACGCGCGCCTTCCGGAGGCCGGCGCCGAGCTGCAGCGGGCGAGTGCATTCCAGGAACTCATGATTGCCGAGGGGAGCGACTGGTTCTGGTGGTTCGGCGAGGACCACCAGACGCAGAATGCCGCCGAGTTCGATGCGCTCTTCCGCGGCCATCTCAAGAACGTCTACCGCCTGCTCGGGGAAGCTTCGCCCAAGGGGCTTGACACCCCGATCAAGAAAGCGGATGTCCGGACACAGTTTCGGAATCCGGTACACACCCTTTCGCCGCGGATCGACGGCAGAGTCACCGATTACTTCGAGTGGCTTGACGCCGGCTTCGCCACACCAGCAGGCGGCGGCGCCATGCACCAGACGGTGCGGCACCTGGAAAAGGTCTTTTTCGGTTACGACACCCGGGCATTCTATGTCCGAGTGGACTTTGCCCGTGGCGGATTGCAGGGCCTGCCGCCGCAGGTCTCAGTGCAGCTGCAGTTTGTGTCTCCGAGAGAATGCCGCCTGGTGGCGGAACGCAGCGGCGGGGCATGGCGCTGCAGCCTGTCCGGCCCTGAGGAGAGCGACCAGCAAGCCGCGGTTGCCGGAGGCAAAATCCTCGAGATCTGCATCCCCCTGAAGGCGCTTGGCCTCCAGGATGCGGACGAAGTCCGGTATTTCGTCGCGCTTTACGAAAAGGACCGCGAATTGGAGCGATTTCCCTCCACTGGTTTTCTGGTCGTGCCGGTGGATCCCTGGGAGTTGGATCAGCAGGAGTGGATTGTTTAAATGAGCAAGTCGGAATCAGTGCAGGACGATGTTTCTTCCCTGATCGTAAGGCTCAAGCGTCTCGCGGGTAACCTCTGGTGGACCTGGAATCAGGATTGCCAGGACATTTTCCAGGAGCTTTCCCCCCGGGGATGGCAGAACCTGTATCACAATGCGGTTGCAGTTCTGCACGAGGTGTCTGATTACGAACTGCGGGTGAGGCTCCTCGACCACCGGTTTTCGTCCAGGGTCCGCGAGGCCCTCGACACCTTCGACTCCTACCTGAACGAGACAAACACCTGGGGGCGCCGGCACGCGCCGGCGCTGCTGAAATATCCAGTGGCATACTTCACCGCCGAGTTCGGTTTTCACGAAACGCTGCCCATCGCCGCCGGCGGCCTGGGCATTCTTGCGGGAGATCATGCCCGTTCCGCCAGCGACCTGGGAATCGGTTTTGTGGGCATCAGCATTTTCTACCGCGAAGGCTACTTCCAGCAGGCGATCGATCACACCAACTGGCAGACCGAATACTACACGCTCCTCAATCCGCGGATTCTCCCGGTTGAGCCCGTTCTGGATGCGGACGGGGCGCCGCTGGTCTGCACCGTCGAGATCGACCTGAGCCAGGTTGCCTTCCGTGCCTGGCGTGTCAAGGTCGGACGTTGCCCTGTCTATCTCCTGGACTGCAACCTCCCGCAAAACGAGCAGCACTTCCGCGACCTGACCCTGCGCGTGTACGGCGGCGACAGCACGACGCGGATCATGCAGGAACTGCTGCTGGGCGTTGGCGGTGTGCGCCTGCTGCGCAGGCTCGGCATCCAGCCGTCAGTGTTCCACATCAATGAAGGGCACGTGGCCTTCCTGACGCTCGAGTTGATCCGGGAGAAGATTGCCCGCGGGGTGAGCTTTGCGGGCGCCCTGGCGGCAACCCGCGCACACTGCCATTTTACGACGCACACGCCCGTGGAGGCCGGACACGACCGGTTCACGCCGGAATTGATGAGCTATGCGTTCCACAAATTGCTGCCGCAGATAGCCCCGTCCCCCAGAGAATTCCTGGCGCTCGGCAGGGTGCACCCGGAGGACGATCGCGAAACCTTTTGCATGACCGTGCTCGCCTTAAAGGCTTCGCGTACGGCAAACGCCGTGAGCGAACTCCATGGCAGAGTAAGCCGGAAGATGTGGCACACGCTCTATCCCGACAGGACCGAAGACGAGGTGCCGATCGGGCATATCACCAACGGCATCCACCTGCTGGGCTGGATGAAGGGACCGGTGCGCAGCTTCTGGAAGCGTAAACTCGGCCCCCAGTGGGCGCGCGACATCCATTCCCATGCATTTTGGGAGAAGATGCTCGACCCGGAGTTCGTTTCCGACGAGGAACTCTGGGCGCTGCGTTACATGCTCCGCCGCGCCCTCATCGAGTTCATCCGCCGCCGTGCTCCGCAGCCAGGGCCGCACAGGCCCCAGGCAGAGTTCATATACTTTGATCCTCTGCTGAATCCCGACGCCCTGACCATCGGTTTTGCCCGCCGTTTCGCCACGTACAAGCGGGCCCCACTCGTCTTTCAAAAATTCGATCTGATTGCGAAGCTGGTCGCGGACCGCGAACGGCCGATCCAATTTGTGTTCGCCGGCAAGGCGCATCCGATGGACAACGAGGGCAAGCGCTACATTCAGCACATCCTGGACCTCAGCAACCACAGCGAACTGCGCAACCACCTGGCGTTCATCGAGAACTACGACGTGCATATCGCCCGGCAGATGGTTTCCGGATGCGATGTCTGGCTGAACACGCCGCGCCGGCCCCTGGAGGCATCGGGGACCAGCGGCCAGAAGATCGGATGCAACGGCGGGCTGAACCTGAGCATTTTGGACGGCTGGTACCGGGAAGGATATGACGGCACCAACGGCTTTGCCATCGGACCGGACTCGCATCCGGGCTCGGTCGAAGAGCAGGACCGGGTCGACAGTGACAATCTGTACAGTGTGCTCTGCGATAAAGTCATTCCCTGCTTTTACGATCGTGATGCCCAGGGGATACCGCGCAACTGGATCCGGATGATTCGCCGTTCCATGGCGACGCTGGTGCCTCATTTCACAACCGGGCGCATGGTCCGCGAGTACACGGAGAAATACTATCTGGCTCAGGAATCCCGGTCACAGTCGGGCAATTCCGCGGATTCCGTGCCGGCGGGCTTGCCCGGCTGACGCCTTCGCCCCGCCCCGTCGTTGAATTGACCCCTAAAGAGTGCTACGATCGGGGTTTGTCGGCCTCGGACATGCTGAGGAGGCCATTCTGGCTGCCGGCTCCGAGGAGTCATGCGGCCCTGAAACGGAACGATACCCGCCGGACCTATGCCAGAACTTCGACACGACCCGATTCAGAAGAGATGGGTGATCATCGCATCCGAACGCGGACGCCGGCCCGACGACTTCCCCCGCCTCGAACAGAACATGCCGGACGGTTTCTGTCCCTTTTGCGAAGGCAATGAGAGCAAGACTCCGCCGGAGATCACGGCCATCCGGTACAGCGGACGCGGGCCCAATGCTCCCGGATGGCAGGTGCGCGTTGTGCCCAACAAGTTTCCGGCGCTGCGCATCGAAGGCGACCTGGACCGCAAGGGGATCGGCATCCACGACCGCATGAACGGCGTCGGCGCGCATGAAGTCATCATTGAGACTCCGCGGCATGACCTCACAATGGCCGACATGCCGGTCGACGACCTTTCAAGGGTGCTCTGGATGTACCGCGAACGGCTGGTCGACCTGCTGCGTGACTCCCGTTTCAAGTACATCCTCATTTTCAAGAACTGTGGCTCCGCCGCCGGGGCTTCCCTGGCGCATCCTCATACCCAGATCATCGCGACTCCAGTGACGCCGTTGACGCTGGCCGAGGAGTTGACGTCCGCCAGGGATCACTATCGGTACAAAGAACGCTGCCTGTTCTGCGATGTGATCGAACAGGAGGTGGAGGCAGGCGACCGCATTGTGATCTCGAATGACCGGTTCGTCGCCATCGCTCCATACGCCTCGCGTTTCCCGTTCGAGATGTTTCTGGCGCCGCGCCGCCACCATCACAGTTTTGCCGAAATCAGCGACGGCATGATCCACGACCTTGCGATTACGCTCAAGGAGGTGCTGCGGAGAATCAAGCGGTGCTTGAATGACCCGCCGTACAATTTCCTGATTCACACCATTCCCAACGTGAAGGTGATTCCCAAACGCACCGCTTACTGGGACACGATCAACGTCGATTTCCACTGGCACATTGAGATCATCCCGCGCCTGACTCGGATCGCCGGATTCGAGTGGGGGACAGGTTTCTACATCAATCCCACGGCCCCCGAAGAAGCGGCAAAATACCTCCGGGAAGTAGAGCTATAATTGAGATCAGACATGCGCTCCTTTATGGGAGCTGTGTAGAACGGCAGCACAGGCTGGTCCCACAGGGTACGCTCGGGTAGCCAGAGGTTTGCCGCTGACCAAAGGAGTGTCATGAACGGATCGGATCACAGGCGGGTGGCGATGTTTTCTGCCGAAGCGGCGCCTTTCGTCAAAGTCGGCGGGCTGGCCGACGTCATCGGAGCCCTGCCCAGTGCGCTTGAATCGCTTGGCATGGAGCTGATTCTTGTGCTGCCCGCCTACCTGGCCATATCACGCGAAGAATTCGGCATACGCCCGTCCGAGGCGGTTTCATCCTTCGATGTTTCGGTCGGGTCCCGCATGCTGCGGGCCGACGTCGAGCAGACAACCCTGCCGGGAAGCGGCATCGACGTATTCTTTGTCGGGGGCGGCAACTTCTTCGCGCGCGACGGCGTCTATGACGATCCAGCCAGCAGCAAAGGGTACAACGATAACATGAGGCGCTTCGCCTTCTATGCCAGGGCGAGCCTCGAGCTTCTGCGCCGGCTGGGACGGCCCGTGGATGTCCTGCACTGCCATGATTCGCAGACGGCCCTTATCCCCGGACTGTTGCACACCGTTTATGAACAGGACCCTTTCTACTCCGACTGCGGCTGCCTTTTCACGATTCACAACCTGGCCTACCAGGGCCTCTATCCCGCGGAGGTGCTGCCCTGGATCGGCATCGATCCTGTCTATTTCTATCCCTTATCCCCGTTCGAGTACTGGGGCAAGGTAAACTTTATGAAGGTCGGCATCGAGATGGCCGACCTTGTGAACACGGTCAGCGAAACGTACGCTCGGGAAATTCAGTCGGGCCCCGAGTACGGGTACGGCCTGCAAGGCGTTCTCAGGGACCGGTCGGAGGAATTGTACGGGATCGTCAACGGAATCAACTATGCAGAGTGGAATCCGGAAACGGATCCCTTCCTCCCAACCCATTTTTCCGCAGATGCCATGTCCGGCAAGGCGGCCTGCAAGGCTGAACTGCTGCGGTCAATGGGACTGCCGAAGCTGAAGGGGAGAGTGCCGCTCCTGGGGATCATTTCCAGGCTGGTTGACCAGAAAGGTTTCGACTTGATCGAAGCGGCGATCGACCGGATCGCCGCGCATGACCTTCAGCTCGTGGTCCTGGGAACGGGCCAGCCGAAATACCAGGAGTTCCTCCAGGCTGTCGCCGCCCGCTACTCTGCCAGGATCGCTGTCCGGTTCGGCTTCGACAACTGCCTGGCGCATCGGATCGAGGCGGGCGCCGACATGTTCCTGATGCCCTCCAAATACGAGCCGTGCGGCCTGAACCAGCTCTACAGCCTGCGCTATGGGACCGTCCCGATCGTACGCGCGACCGGCGGGCTGGCCGACACGATCGCGGACTACGATATCAGGGGAGACAGCGGGACAGGGTTCGTCTTCGAGACCTATTCGCCCGAAGCCATGCTGGCTGCGATCGAGCGCGCCTTGGTCGTGTACGCCGACTCGGGGCGCTGGAGCAGGCTTGCAGCCCGCGGCATGGCGCAAAGATGGTCCTGGGAGGAATCGGCACGCAAGTATGCGGAACTGTATGAGAAAATTTACCGGGGTGTGCATGACTGACGGCGGAACCCGGCGGCTCGCCCCGTGTTAAGGAGTAGCAGTCATGAATACCATCCTGATTGTCGAGGATGATCCCAATCTGGGAACGCTGTATCAGGCCGAACTGGAAGCGGAGGGCTTCCGCATTCTCCTGGCCCGGGACGGCAACGAAGCGGCGGATCTCGTCGCCCGGCAGATTCCGGATCTGATCGTGATGGATATCCGTCTGCCGGAGAAGGACGGTCTCGATACCATGACGCAGATCCTGCGCGATTATGGAAAGATCCCGATCATTCTGAACAGTTCGTACTCATCCTACCAGGACGACTTTCACACCTGGGCGGCAGATGCCTATATCATCAAGTCTGCCGACCTGGCCCCCCTGAAAAGCAAAATCCACGAGATCCTCAACCCAATCGGGGACTGACGACGTTCATTCTTATGAACAATAAAGAAAACAGTAATCAGACGCCTCAAAAACAGCCCTGGAATCAAACTTGGGGCCTGTTTTTTGTGTTTCAGACATTCCCCTCCCTCCGAAGGTGGCGCCCTGGCCGCCGCAACCGTAGCCTGCCAAGGCTCTCCCGCCGGATCCTTTCAGGGTTCCGTTCCGATCCTTCGACCTGAGGGCTCGCGCAAAAATAACTTCACATTCTGCTGCCGTCTCTCCAGCTTGCGGACGGCGCGCGGAAGCAGGGTAGGAATTTAGCAAGCTGGAGAGCCGGCAGCCCTGCGGGGCGCGGCGGCGGACGGGCATCTGCGGCGTTGCCGCTCCTCGACGATGTCACCACATCGCCTGCGTCGCGGCGCCTTGCATCTGCCCATCCGGCGCTCGCGCCGGAATGCGACTTATTTTTGCGCGAACCCTAAGCGCCATTCGATCCTGTCACCGGATTTCCCTGGGTAAATGCCTCGATCCCGGTGATGGCCTGGCCTACGATCAGGGTATGGATGTCATGAGTACCCTCGTAGGTCTTGACCGATTCCAGGTTGCACATGTGGCGGATCACCGGAAACTCGAGGCTGATGCCGTTGGCGCCGAGGATGTCGCGGGCGAGGCGAGCGCATTCGAGCGCAATGGCGACGTTGTTGCGCTTGGCCAGGGAGGTCTGGGCAAAATGGAGTTTACCCGACTCTTTGAGCCGGCCCAGCTGAAGGGCAAGCAGTTGGGCCTTGGTGATCTCGGACAGCATGGTTACCAGCTTCTCCTGCACCAGCTGGAAGCCTGCGATCGGGCGGCCGAACTGCGTCCGGACCCTGGCGTACTCCAGCGCGGCGTGATAACAGGCCATCGCCGCCCCGAGTGAGCCCCAGGCGATGCCATAGCGCGCCTGATTCAAGCACATCAGGGCCGACTTGAGCCCTTGAGCGCCCGGCAGAAGGTTTTCCTGCGGAATTGAGCATTCCTCCAGGATCAACTGGGACGTGACGGATGCCCTCAGAGACATTTTGTGTTTGATTTCAGGGGCCGAAAACCCCGGGGTCCCCTTTTCCACCAGGAATCCTCGCACCTCGCCGTCAAGCTTCGCCCAGACGACGGCCACATCGGCGACCGTGCCGTTGGTGATCCAGGATTTCGCCCCGTTCAGCACCCATCGGTTTCCGCCTTTCCTGGCCCGTGTTTCCATGCCCGCCGGGTCAGACCCGTGATCGGGTTCGGTGAGACCGAAGCAGCCGATCACTTCGCCCCGTGCCAGCGCCGGCAGCCAGCGGCGCTTCTGAGTTTCCGTTCCAAATTTGAAAATGGGGTACATGACCAGCGCGCCCTGCACCGAGGCAAAACTCCGAAGCCCGCTGTCGCCGCGCTCCAATTCCTGCATCACGAGACCATAGGCGACATCCCCCATCCCGGCGCAGCCGTATACTTCGGGAAGGTTCGCCCCGAACAGGCCGAGGCCGGCCATTTCCGGAATCAGGTCCATGGGAAAGGTTGCATTCTCGAAATGCTGATCGATCACCGGCATCACCTTGTCGGTGACAAATGCGCGCACCGTGGCGCGCACCATCTTTTCATCTTCGTTCAGAAGCTCATCCATTTGGAAGAAATCAACGCCGCGAAACTCGCTCATGTTCACCCCCGCCGCAAGGATTGTATCATCCGAAACCGGCGAGGAGGCCCGACGGTTGGATTTTTCACCGCTACCCCGCCAACTTGTTATAATCCGTTCCTGTCTACTTCAAGTACGGATGGGGCAGCCGAATGGTCCCGCGCGCTGAAGCTTGTCATTGCAGGGTGTCTTTCTTGGAGGTGTTCTAAATGGGCAACCGGATGATTCTGGCGTGTCTGGTTTTCAGCTGCCTCGGTTTCCAGGGACAACCCCAGGTGCGCCCGGCAAAGCTCCCGGAGCAGCGCGGGCTCCCCCTGGCCGCACCTGCGGCAATCGGCCTGCGCACCGCACAGCTGGACAAGATCGACGCCGCGGTCGCCGCGTCGATAGCGGCTCGAGAGTGTCCGGGAGCGGTCGTGCTGGTTGCCCGCCGGGGCAGGATCGGTTACTTGAGAGCATTCGGCTCCCGGGCGCTGATGCCGCAGAATGAGCCGATGACAACGGATACAATTTTTGACATGGCTTCGCTCACGAAGGTGCTGGCCACGACCCCTGCCATCATGCTCCTGGTTCAGAATGGCCGGTTGCGCCTCGGGGACAGGGTGAAGCGATACCTGCCGCTGTTCACCGGCGGGGGGAAAGACGAGATCACCGTGCGCCAGTTGCTGGTTCACTATTCGGGCCTGCCTGCGGATTTCGATTTGTCCAGGCAATGGCAGGGACGCGAGGCAGCCCTGGAGGAACTCTGGCATATCCAGACTCAGTCGCAGCCTGGGAAGCAGTTCGTCTACAGCGATCTCAACTTCATCACGCTCGGGGAAATCGTCAGGGCCGTCACCGGCAAGGCCCTGGATGTGTTCGCCGTGCAGGAGATCTTCCATCCGCTCGGCATGACTGAAACGGCGTTCAATCCTCCGGCTGCCTGGGTCTCCAGGATCGCGCCAACCGAATCCCGCGATCGCTCGCTGAAGTACCTGAAAGGGAGCGCCTCCGACACGGCGCTTCAAATGCTGCGGGGCGAAGTTCACGATCCGACTTCCTGGCGCATGGGAGGAGTCGCGGGCCATGCGGGTTTGTTTTCGAGTGCCAGTGATGTGGCCATTTATGCCCAGATGCTGCTGAACGGTGGACGGTACCGCGGCAATTCCGTCCTGTCTCCGCTCACCGTCCGTGCCATGACCAGTCCACAGTCGCCGGCGGATTCACTCTCGGTGCGCGGATTCGGCTGGGACATTCAGACGTCCTACTCGGCGCCGCGGGGCGACCTGTTCAGCGGCGGCTACGGGCATACGGGCTTCACGGGCACATCGATATGGATACACCCTGCCACCGGCGCCTTCGTCGTCATCCTGTCCAATCGTGTGCACCCCGACGGCAAAGGCGACGTAACTCACCTGCGCGGAGCGATCGCCAACATTGTAGCGGCAGCCATTGCGGACCCTGAGTGACTCGTGAAGCGGAAAAGGACACGCCTACTTTTTTTCGATCGAGTAGCAGGCGCGGCGGTACTTTACGAATGCGTGGGAATGGTACGGGCAGGTGCCCCAATTGCTGTGTGAATTGATGAATTGCTCTTCCGGGATGAAGAGCCTGCAATCACCGCACTCGAGCTGTTTATCTTCAACCTTGTAGTCGCAGGCTTCGCGGAATGATGTAAACTGCTCTTGCATGGGTCTCCTTGGTGTCAGCAAAAATCATCATCCTATGAAGTTCGGATGGTGTCAACCCATCCGTGTGCCCGCGCGGTCGAAAAATGCCCGGGAGTAAAGCCGATGCTTCTGTCTTCGACGAGAAATTGCCCGCCCGAGCGCGTCACCCGAGGCCGCATACCGACTGCCGTGAGCCTGCCATGAAGAGCCAGCGCCAGCTTCGTTCCGACGTCGCCCGGATCTGGACCGCCGCGTTACGCGCGGTCGATCCGGCTGCCGCCGTGCGCGGGCACGTCAAGCGTGACGGCGCCCTGCTCAGCACCGCAGGGCGGCAAGTCGACCTGGACAAGGTGAAGCGTGTGTGGGTATTGGGCGCCGGCAAGGCAGCCGCGCCAATGGCGCAGGCCCTGGAAAAGATCCTGGGCGACCGGCTGGCGGGCGGGGTCCTGGTCACGCGTTACGGGCACGGCCTGCCGCTGAAAAAACTGGAGCTGATCGAAGCGGGACACCCGCTGCCTGACGCGAACAGCGTCGCTGCCGCCACGCGCATCCTCCGCATGGCAGAAAACGAAATCGGCGCCGACGATCTGGTCTTCTGGCTTTTGTCGGGCGGCGGGTCGGCTTTGCTGGTCGCCCCGGCGCCGGGCATCGACTGGGAGGACAAGCTCGCCTGCACCCGACTACTCCTCAACTGTGGCGCCACGATCCGGGAAACGAACGCCATCCGCAAACACCTCTCGACTTTGAAGGGGGGCGGACTCGCTCGACCTCTCGCCCAGGTCCAGGTCATCTCACTGCTGCTGTCAGACGTGGTCGGCGATGAACTCGAAACCATAGCCTCCGGCCCCCTGGTGCCGGACACCACGACCTTCTCAGAATGCGAAGAGATCCTGCGCCGGCTGGGGATCGAAGACCAGGTGCCCCACGCGGTCAAAAAGCGGCTCGAAGCCGGCGCCGCCGGCCGCATCCCCGAAACGCCCAAACCCGGAGACCCGATTTTCCGAAAAAAAAACCACGTGATCGTGGGCAGCAACGCCCAGGCGTGCAACGCTGCGCAACGGGCCGCGAGACGCCTCGGATACCACACGCTGGTGCTCACATCCCGTCTCGAGGGAGACACCGGCGAGGCCGCGCGCTTTCACCTGGCTGTCGCACGCGAAATCATCGCCGAGGCGCGGCCGTTGCGCCGCCCGGCCTGCCTGATCAGCGGAGGCGAGACTACGGTCAGAGTTGTCGGCAAGGGGAGCGGCGGCCGCAACCAGGAGTTTGCGCTTCATTGCGTGCGTGAGCTCGCACACCTGCCGGCTCCTGCCGTGGCGGCCAGCCTGGCAACGGACGGGACCGACGGCCCGACCGATGCCGCCGGAGCCCTCGCCGACAATGCCACTCTGGCCCGCTCTCTCAAATTCGGGGCGAACTTCCTCGACCAGTGCCTGACGGACAACAATTCGTACGAGTTTTTCAAACGCCTCGGCGACCTGGTGGTGACCGGCCCGACACGTACGAACGTCATGGATCTGCATTTCTTGCTGCTGGGGTGAACGGGTGATCAGACTTCGGACGTCGGAGTCAGGAGCCAGAAGTCAGGAGTCAGAATGAAATGCCGGGCTCACGGGGAGTCGGCGAATGAATCGATATTCAGACGTTAAATGCGGGAGGTGGGATCGGGTCACGTTTCGTACGGGTCGGATGGTCCAGGAGTCTGGCGTCGGAGTCCAGGGTCGAGCACGGTGTGTTGCTTGGCCTACGCGAAGTTCTCTGACGTGCCTCCAACGATCCGCGATGATCGGTACAGGCAGATCCTCTATTCTGACTCCTGACTCCCGACTCCTGACTCCTGTTCGGCGACCGGTTGTTTGTGGCGCAGAGATTCGTGGAATTCCAGCCGGTAGAAATTCAGGAACGATATGAACAGCACTACCACGAGCGGGCCCAGCAGTATGCCGAGAAATCCGAACGCCTGCAGGCCGCCGAGTACGCTGAAGAACACCAGCAATGGATGTACGTCGGTCCTTCCCTGAATGATCATCGGCTTGAGCACGTTGTCGATCGAGCCGATCACCAGACTGCCCACAGTCAGCAGAATGATTCCTCGCGTCGTTTGACCGGCGAGCACCAGGTAAGCGGCCCAGGGAATCCAGACCAGCGACGTTCCAACAATGGGGACCAGCGACGCCAGCGATACGATCGCGCCCCAGAACAGCGGGGCCGGGAGACCCAGAATCACAAAGAACAGGAATGCCGCAATTCCGTAAGCCGCGGCGGTCAGCAGCGACCCGAAAAACGTCGCGTAGCTCACATCCTGAAAGTTCTTGATGAGCTCGGACTCGTACGCCTCGGGAAGGGGGCTCGTCGATCTTATGACTGCCATCAGTTGCGGTCCGTCGCGCAGCAGGAAGAACATGGTGATAAAAATCAGGAAGAAGCTGACCACCATTCCGCCCACGTTCTTGAGGAAAGACGGTCCTTTGTCCACCAGGAACCGGCTGACGACGCTGGCGCCTTCGCGAAGATACTTCTGCGGATCGAATGGCTCCGCGCCGAACCACCTGGGAACATGTTGTGTCAGCCATTGCACCGCAGGCCGGTTCTCCAACTCACGCAGGCGCGCCGTGACATCGCCCATCGTACCCGCATTCTCCTGGATGCTCTGGTAAAGGGCGATCGACTGCTGGGTCACAAGCACGCCCACGGCCGTGAGCGGGAGGACGATCAGAAGCAGGATCAGGATGCAGGTAATCAGTGCCGCGGCCGTCCGGCGGCCGCGCACGAGGGCGAAAATGCGCTTAAACACGGGGTAGAAGACAACAGCCAGAACTACGGCCCAAAGCAGGATCGAAAAAAACGAGGAAAAGACGCGGTACAGGAAATATGTGATGCCTGCGAAGCATGCCAAAAAGAACACCGTCGCGGGCCGTGTCATTCCCTTCGCGGTCGATCCAGTAGTCATGGGCGGATGCCTCACACGTATGTGGCCGGCACACTCCGGGAAGCGATCATTATAGCCTACTTTGACGACAGGTACAGGCTTTGACCTCAAAACCGCCGGGACCTGCACGCAGTTCCCGCGAGAGGATTAATTCGTCGCCTGCAGCGCCTGGGCGAGATCCGCGATGATGTCGTCGGTGTCCTCGATGCCTACCGACAGGCGCACCAGGCCGTCGCTGATGCCGACCTCGGCGCGCTCTTCAGGCGTCAGCGCACGGTGCGAGGAAGATGCCGGATGCAGGACGATCGTGTAAATATCCCCCAGCGTGGTAGCCGGCATGCACAGCTCCAAAGCGTCCATGAACCGAAATGCAGCCGCTTTGTCCGCACCCGCGATCTGGAAGGACAGCACCGCTCCGAATCCCCGGCCCTGAAACAGGCGCCGAGCCAGTTCGTGCTGCGGGTGCGCCGGAAGTCCTGGATAGTGGATTTGTCCGATCTTGGGGTGCGCGGCCAGCCATTCGGCGATACGAATGCTGCTCGCGCACTGCTGGCGCATACGCAACGGCAGAGTCTTCAACCCGCGCAGGGCGAGCCAGGCTTCGAACGGTCCGAGAGTGCTGCCGATCATCTTGTTGATTTCGTACATCTTGCTGCGGTTTGCAGCCGAGGTGACAATGATGCCCGCGAGAACATCACCATGCCCGGCAATGAATTTCGTTGCGCTGTGCATCACAAAATCCGCGCCGTGGGAGCAGGGATTGAAGAGGAATGGGGAGGCAAAAGTGTTATCGATCAGGACTTGCGCGCCGTACCGGTGAGCCAGCGCGATCAGGGCCGGCTGATCTGCCACCTTCAGAAGCGGGTTGGAAATCGTCTCTGCAATCAGCAGCATCGGGCGAGTCTCCACGAGCGCGGCTTCCACGGCCGCCAAGTCGGTCACATCGACCAGACGCACGTGGACGCCAAGATCCGTGAAAAGGCGACGCAGCATGGTGAACGTGGCGCCGTATACGTCCATCGCGGCCACGACGTTGGAGCCCTGGCGCACGCCGGCCGTCAACAGGGCCACGTGGATCGCGGCCATGCCGGATGAAAATGCATAGGCGGCTTCGCCGCCCTCGAGGTCGGCGGTCGCGGTCTCAAATGCCGTGACGGTCGGGCTGCCGTAGCGCGGATAAACATAGCCGTCCCTCGTAGTCCCGAGAACACCTTCCAGGTCCTCCATGCGTTCGTAGACAAAGCCTACGGTCGGATGAATCGGGCCGACGACGGGCACAAAATCACTCGGCGGCAGATGCTCGCCGGCATGGACGGCACGTGTAGAAAAAGCTCTGGGCCTGTTTGTCATGGTCACTCCAATACGGGGTATCAGATTCGGATGGCACCTGCCAGCCGGCGAACCGCACATTATAGACTATTCTGCGCGCGCAAGGATGACACTTCGCCATGCGTTTGCGTACGGTTGCGACAAATCCGGTTGGCGCCCTGCTGATTCGAAATCGGCAAAATCCCGGCGGCGCCGCGACTCCATTTCGCGTTTGACATTTGGCAATCCAAATGCTAAACATAGAATTTGCAATGACTTATTAGACTTGAGGAGGCGGCATGGCTGAAGAAACAAGAGTAGGTGAGAAGGCTCTGTTTTTCGTACTCGGCGGTTTCATCGGAGCGGCTATTGCCCTCCTGCTGGCTCCCCGCAGCGGCGAGGAAACCAGGAGGTTGATCGCGATGAAGACCCGTGAAAGCGCGGATTTCATTGCCAACCGCGCGAAGGAAGTGAGTGAGAAGACCGGCGGAATGGTCGACCGGGGCAAGGAACTGCTGCAGCAGCAGCGAGATCAGTTGGCCGCCGCTTTGGAAGCAGGAAAGCAGGCTTATCGGGAAGAAAAAGACAAGTCAAAGGCCTAGGGCTCATTGGAAACCACAATCACATTACTCATAGTCTTCACAGGAGTCGTCGCCCTGGCGCTGGTCCTGCAGGCCGTTGCGCTCCTTGCGATTGCCCATAAGATCCGGGATCTCTCAGACCGGTTTGAAACTCTCGGCACGAAACTGACGAAGCAGGTCGATTCGCTGTCGGCGCAGGCGGACGAATTCATGCTCACCCTGAAGAGCATGGCGGAGAAAGTGCAGGCCGTGCAGGAAAGTGTCTCGGCCGTCAGCCAGGTGGTGCATCGCCGCGTGGTGGAAGTGGATGCCTTCCTGGCGGAGGCCACCGATTCGGCACGGCTGCAGATGGCGAAGTTCCAGGACATTGTCGACACGTCTGCACGCCGGATCGACGACACGATCTACACCCTGCAAACCGCAATTGTGGCGCCCGTCAGCGAGGTTCAAGCCGTCATCCGGGGAATTCGTACTGGCCTGGACGTGCTGTTCAGGCGCCGCAGAAGTGCTGAGAACCAATCGCAACAGGACGAAGAGATGTTCATCTGATGACCGGCCGGGTCTGTCTCACCCTGCGCCCGGTCGAGATGGTAGAGTTGTCCTGTCATTCAGAAGCCGGTGCAGCCGGGAGGCTTGCCCTCCTGATCAGAAGTTCCACCGCATCAGCACGCTGCCCCACGTGAATCCCGCCCCAAATGACGCCATGAGCAGCAGATCTCCGCGTCGCAGGCTTCCTTGTTTGCATGCCTCTGAAAGGCCGATGGGGATCGTGCCCGCCGTTGTGTTGGCGTAGCGTTCGATGTTGCGCACCACACGGCCGGCGGCGAGCCCGAGTCTTTCGGCAGCCGCGTCGATGATGCGCATGTTGGCCTGGTGAGGAACATAAAGGGCAACATCGGCGGCAGCCAGGTGGTTGCGCTTCAGCAGTTCCTCGGAGACGTCCGCCATGCCCTGCACGGCGGCCTTGAAAACCGCGCGGCCGTCCTGGTGGACGAAATGCATCTTCCTGGCGACGGTGTTGTGATCCGCAGGGTGCAGGCTCCCGCCTCCCGGCATGTACAGGTAACGGCCGCCGGAGCCATCGCAACGCAGGATGAAGTCGATCAGTCCCGTTTCGCCAGGCGCAGTCGGTTCCATCAGGACCGCCCCGGCGCCATCGCCGAACAAGACATAGGTGTTCCGGTCGGTCGGATCGAGGATGGAGGTCATGACATCCGCCCCGACCACAAGGACTTTCTTGTGGGCGCCGGAATGGATGAACTGCGCGGCGGTTACCAGGGCGAACAAAAAGCCGGTGCAGGCGCCCGAGAGGTCGAAGCCCCAGGCCCGGTTCGCCCCGATCTTGTCCTGCACGAGGCAGGCGGTGGAAGGGAAAAACATGTCCGGCGTTACGGTGGCAACGATGATGCAGTCTACCTCCGAAGCCGCGAGACCGCGCCGTTGCAGGGCCTTTTGGGCGGCGGCGGCGGCAAGGTCCGAGGTCGCAACGCCTTCTTCGACCATGCGCCGCTCGCGGATGCCGGTGCGGGTCTGAATCCACTCGTCCGTCGTATCGAGATCGCGTTCGAGATCGTGATTTGTGACGACCTTTTCCGGCACGTGGTGCGCGACCGCAGTGATTTTCGCGTTGAGCAAGACCCAACCTCCTTTTCCAACTGCAAGCCGGGGAGTGCCGCAGCAGTAAGTAATAAGATTGCGCCAAAGACCGGAATCAGTACAGGGGCGCGCGGGAAACGGCGGTAATCTCTTTGCCCCAGATATTCATGACGCGGGAGCGTTCAGGGGGCTTGCGTGATCAGGGCATCGATCTTCTGCAAGGCGTCCTGGCCTTTGCGGGCGAGATCATCAGCCTCGTGCCTGCAGTCTTCGGCGAAGTCACGATCGCCGAGGCCGGGGATGTTTATGAGCACGTTGTACTGGGCTCCTTTCACGGCGGCGAAGGCGAGTTGCGCGCCGGCAGCGGCATCGCTCCGGGCGTTCTGGTTGCCGATTTCCGCCAGGACGGCAAGCGATCCCAGGACTTCGGCCGCGCACTTCGCGGTGCGCAACGGGACCTCCGTGGCGACGCGTGTGGCCCGCTCGAGCGCTTCCGCGCGCGCTGTCTTCTCTCCGGCAGTCTCTTTCGGAAGCCTGGCCGCGGCCATCACCCCCATGTAAGCGCCGGAGTCTTCCTGAACGAGCTGTTGCAGTTCGCTGCGGGCTTCGCCGAGCCGCTGATGGATCCCGCGCACCCGTTCCTCGACTGCAAGGTATTTCTTCCTCCCCTCGGTGAGGCCTGCCACCATCTCGCCAAGGGCAGCCGCGAGGGATGCGGCATGAGCGGCGACGCTGCCCCCTCCGGGGACGGCCTCCGGCGACGCGACACTCGAGACAAACTCCGCCAGGGCCGGTCCCTGCGGCAGGGCATCGGCCAGGCGGTTCTCCAGGATCTGATTGGAGCTGAAATTTTCCAGGCGCAGGTAGAAATCGGCGCATGCGTCCAGGGCTTTCTGCGGCACCAGGCCGACGATCTCGCTGGAAGCAACGGTCACCCCGTGTCGTTCGGCTTCGCGCACCACCATCTCGAACACGCGGAAAACCGGCGTGGCTTCGAAGTTGGTCAGGTTCATGGAAACCTGGACCTGGTTTCTCTCCTTGATCTCGAAGCCCAAGGCTTTGACGTAGCGCAGGCCCCCGCTGGAGAATCGGATGGCCCGGGCGATCGACTGGGCGACTTTGATGTTCGATGTGTTGAGATAGGTGTTGTAGGCAACCAGAGGGAAGCGGGCCCCGACGGCGGTCGCCCCTGCCGACGGATGCACCTCCGGGGGCCCAAAATCGGGCTTGCGCTCCGGATTCGTGCGGATTTCTTCGCGGATCCTTTCGAATTCGCCACGGCGCACATAGGCCAGGTCCTGCCTGGCCGGAATCCGCGCGGACTGTTCGTAGAGATAGACCGGGATCTGGTAGCGCGAGGCGATTTCCTCGCCCACCTTCAGCGACAGCTGGATGCAATCCTCGATCGTCACGCCGGCGATGGGGATGAAAGGGATCACGTCAGCGGCGCCCATGCGAGGATGTTCGCCCTGGTGTTGCCGCAGATCGATGAGATCGCAGGCCTTTCCCACAGCCTCGACCACACCGCGCGCCAGTGCCTGCGGCTCACCGGCGACAGAGATGACGCACCGGTGGTGTGCGGCGTCCATCTCCGAGTCAAGGAGCGCCACCCCGGGAAACCTTGTGAGCGCTGCCACCAGGGCATCCACGACCCCTTTGCGGCGCCCCTCGCTGAAGTTGGGGACGCATTCGACGATCTTTTTCACGTTCGCTCCAATCGGTTGATGAGTATGTTCCCCTTCTTGATGGTCACGGCGCAGTGATTGACGCCGAAGAAATAGGGTATTTCCCTGTAATCGGGCACGTCCATCAGAACAATGTCGGCCTGTTTGCCCTCCTCGAGACTGCCAAGCTTGTCTGACAGGCCGAGCGCATGGGCTCCATTGATGGTGGCGGCCGTGATCGCCTCGGCCGGGGTCATCTTCATCTGGCTGCACGCGATCGACAGGATGAGCTGCATGTTAAGGGTAAAGCAGGACCCGGGATTGAAGTCGGTCGCTAGCGCCACGGGGACGCCGGCATCGATGAGCCGGCGGGCGGGCGGATAACGGGTAAGGCCGAGATTGAAGGTCGCTCCGGGGAGCAGGGTGGCCACGGTGCCGGCCTGGCGGAGAGACTCGATGTCGCTGTCATCGATCCACTCGAGGTGGTCGGCGCTGAGCGCTCCCATTTCGGACGCGAGCCGAGCCCCGCCGCTGTGCGCCAACTGCTCGGCATGCAGGCGGAGTCCAAGCCCCGCCTCCCTGGCGGCTTGCAGGATAGTGCGCGATTCCTCAACCGAAAAATAGCCGCGGTCGCAGAAGACGTCGCAGAAACGGGCCAGCCCCTCCTGGGCCACGCGCGGAATCATCTCCTCGACGATCCGGCGGACGTATTCTTGGCGGCAGCCGCGGAATTCGTCGGGCACGTCATGCGCGCCCAGGAAGGTGGGCACGGTCTCGAGCCGGCTCCGGCCATGGAGGGTCAGAAGCACCTGCAGAGTTTTGAGCTCGTCCTCCAGACTCAGACCATAGCCGCTCTTGGCCTCGATCGTGGTCGTGCCGTGTTCCAGAAACTGGCGGAAGTGGATCTCGGCGCGATCCGCCAGCTGGTCCGGGCTCGCCGCGCGCAGCTGGCGCACGCTGGCGCGGATACCCCCGCCGGCCGCAGCGATCTCCTCGTAGCTCTTCCCCTGCGAGCGCAGGTCGTATTCATCGGCCCGCGTGCCGCCGAAGATGGGGTGGGTGTGGCTGTCGACGAAGCCGGGCAGCGCAACCAGGTCGAGCCCCTTGCCGTCGAATGTCTGGTAACGCGCGCTCAGTTCGCGCGGGCGAAGGTCCCGGGTCGGCCCAACCCAGACGATACGCTCCGCCTGTATCAGGATGGCGCCGTTCTCGATGATACCGAGCTCCGACATAGTGCTGCCGCAGTGCGGAGCGGGCCCGCTTCGGAGCGTGACAACCTGGCCGATGTTTTTGATGAGCAGCATATCCCTTCCAGCCTATCCGCTTCGCTTCAGAGCGAGAATTGTGATGTCGTCGTGAACCTCGGCGTCATGGGTAAAATCGCAGATTTCCCGATGGAGATTCTTCGCGCACAAGGCGGCATCTTCGGACGCATGGCGCAGGATCGCCCCGGCGAACCGGGAATCTTCATACATCTGCCCGCCCGGATCGGTGGCGTCCGTGGCGCCGTCGCTCGCCATGACCAGCAGGTCCCCTTTCTCCAGCCGAAAAGGGATCTCGTCATAAAGCGTGCCTTCGAACAGCCCCAGCGGCACGCCCGATGCCTCCAGTCGCATCAGGTCTCCCCCGCGCACCAAATAAGGAAAGGGCAGCCCGCTGTTGGCAAGGACACACGACCCGGTCGCCCGGTCGACACTCATGCAGGCTACCGTGATGTAGTTGTTGACCCGGTAACGCGCCATCAGGTTCGAGTTGGCACGAGTGAGAATCCCGGCCGGGGACAGCGACTGTGTGAACAGGGTGCGCAGCTGGCCGCTGAACACGGCGCCATACAGGGCCGCAGGAATAGACTTCCCCGAGACATCACCGATCACCACCCGGAGCGAACCATCCTCGCGGTTCCAGTCGAAATCGTACAGATCCCCCCCCACCTCCCTCGCCGGATGATACTCCACCCCGATCTGGTAGCCGCCGAGGTCGGGGCAGCAGGGAGGAAGGATGTAACCCTGGATTTCCCGGGCGATCTCGAGCTCACGGGCGAGCCGCTCGCGGCGGATCAGCTCCTTGCGAAATTTCGCATTTTCCAGCGTAAGCCGGTAGGATTCGATGCCTCGGTCCACGGTCATCAGCAGGTCCGGCGGATCCCACGGCTTTACGATATAGCGGAAAACCTTGCAGCTGTTGATCGCCGCCATCAGCACGTCTACGTCCGTGTAGCCCGTAAGAATGATGCGGATTGCATCCGGGAGCAACTGCAGCGATTGGTGGAGAAGCTCCACGCCGGTCATGTCCGGCATTCGCTGATCGGCAATGATGACCGCGATCCCCTCGTTATTGTGAATCAGTTCGAGCGCTTCCTTGCCACTGCCTGCGGTCAGCACGGGGTAGCGCCCGACGAAGGTGCGCTGCAGCTTCTGCAGGTTGGCGATTTCATCATCAACCGCGAGGACCTTCAACTCATCCATGACTTACCGTTTCTTCCGGTGGCAAAATCCGATCGGTCACTCTATCCCAAATCAGGCTCGGTTCCAATGATTCATCATCTTTTAGAATCTGGATTTTGGAATTTTTCGGGGCGCAGAATGACGCCCGGCCGGACGTCGCCGCCACTCCCGGAACGGGCAATCCAAAGCCCATAACGAGCGGTCGTGCTAATAAAGGGCGACGCCGGCGAAAGTCACCGCGGCGCCCGCCTGCAGGTCCGCCCACTGCCGGTAGACGAGGTTCTCGCCGCGCGCGTTTTCGAGGCAGCGCAGCGTCATGTAGATCGGCGGGTATCCGCACACGCGCCTCCGGTTGTGCTCCTCGGCGATGAAGCGGATTGACGCTTCGGCATCGCCGTGTTCGACGTGCTCCAGGAACCGCTGGTCCTCGCGCGCGACCTGTCGCAGATAAGTATTTGACGGGCCGTCCGGATCCCCGAATTGCCGCCCCACATGAGCCAGGTCCGCGCCCGCGATCACGCAGTAGCGGCCCGGGACCTCCGCCACCGTCTCCCGCAGTGCCGCAGCCATTCCGGCGATTTCCGGATCCCGTGCCGCGCTCCTGGCGGCAAGGACTTCCTGGAAGGATCCGACCAGGATGGGGATGATCTTGAACTCGCGCCCCAGCAGGTAGCGAAGCCAGACCGCCTGAAACTCGATTGAATGCTCCCCCCGATGCGCAAACTCGTCGTGAAAATAATCCAGCGGCAGCTTTGCCGCCAGTCGCCGGATGAACTCCCGGTCCGCCACGGCAGGGCCCAGGGGAGTTTCATAGTCTTTATCCGTGAGCGCAAAGCTCTTGTCCATCGGATTGTGGCAGGTTCCGAAGATGATGAAACGATCCGCCCCGGGATGTTCCGCCAGCGCCTTGTAAGCATACGCGTAAGCCGGCCCGCCCCGGTTGAAGTCGATATGGGGCGCGATCAGCCCGCGCAGGGGGCGCGCGGGGTCCGGATTGGCGATCGGCCCCGGTCCTTCCGGGCAGGTGAAGAAGCCTTCCAGTTGGCCTCGCAGAGATCCTTCGCTCCCCTCGTACGCGGCGCCCGCGTGCCGCGCGGGACGGGCGGGCGTGCGCCGGAAATCGTTCACGAGGGCATCGTAGTAAATCCTGAAGGAGGGGCTGTCCAGGTAATGGTGCTCATCGAGCTGCTCCACGAGCTTTTCCAGAACCTCCAAGGGCAGGAGCTCGGAAGTCCTGCGGAAAAAGTCGGCCTGCACGTCACGCAAGGTGCGGGTGCCGTCCATCAGGGAGACCAGCAGCGCCTGCGGCCCGTTGAGGAAGACCGGCTGCTCGGCAAGTCCCTGGGGATCACGGATGCAGGTCATGACCCGGCCGTCAATCCGCATCGGGAAGGCTTCAATGGAGCGGAGTTGCGGGTTGGATCCATCGCGGAAATCTGTCATGCGGCTAGCCCGAGATCTTCATAAAGCGGGTTTGGACGCTCACGCAATCCGGGAGACCGGACACAGCAGAAAGCTGATCCCCTCGGAGCGGCAAAAACTCCCGCACGCCGGCAAGCCCTTCGGCGGCGGCTGCGGAGGCGGAGCTTGTCCCCATCCAAAGAAAAGATTCTAACAGTTCCTACCTGATTACTCAGGGCTGGGACTCGTGGCGGAGTTCCCGCGTGATCTCCTGCGCAATCCGCCGCGCTCTTGGCAAGTCCTCCGGTGCGAACGATATGGCGCCCACGACCGGGTGTCCTCCTCCGCCATGCCGTTCGCAGAGCACGGCCAGGTTGTGCCTGCGCGGCCGCAGGCTCCAGGGATTGGAGCCCACCGAGATCTTGCTGCGGAAACTGGAGCGGCTCACGCCCACACAGTAAACGGCTTCGGGGAAAAGGTAATACGGAATGAACTTGTTATATCCCTCCATGTCGGAGTAGTCGGCGATGTCGAAAAAAACCGTCCCACGCGAGTACTCGGCATGTTCGCGGATGATGTCGAGCGACTTCAGGTGGCGTTCGTAGAGAGGACGGAAGGACGACTGAATCCATTCGAGCGCCATGATGTCCCCGAGCGACTTCGTCTGGAACTCCACGATCAGCCGCCGGCTGTTCTCGGGATTGCGGATTCCTTCGATGACCATCATCAGCTTCATGGCCGGCGCGCCCAACTCCACAGCGGTGCGCGCGTCGGCAAACTGAGCGCCGTCGATGATGTCGGCCCAGTGGATCAGTTCGTCAAGCCCGCCCGAATCGAAATCGAAATGTTTGCGCACCATGTGAGCGATGAACTTGGTGCACGACCGGTAGGTCGGATCATGATACTTCCTGCCGCTCCTGTCGGCGCGGAAGTGACATTCATCCTCGGCGCTCAGGAACGCGCTCTGATGGTGGTCGAACCACCAGGTCAGCCTCGGATCGCTCGAGTACTTGAAGTCGACGATCGCGTTCTCATCCCCGTCGAAACGAACATCGAGGAAGAGCTGTCCGGCGCGGTGCGCAAGCCCCTCGTACTGGAACTCGGCGCTTTCGCAGATCCGACTTCGATAAAAGTCGCTGAAAACTGCCGCCGAGGCAAGGCCGTCAAAGCAGTTATCGTGAAAATATACTTTCATCGTCATAGGTCTCTTGCAGTTGCACGGCGTGTGGCGCGCCTGTTCTCCAGCTTGTGCCAGAGACTGTGTCGATCAGCAAAAGGAGCAGGAGAGAATGGAACACACTACCACACGGGCTGCCAGGGCGCAAGGCTGGGCACAACCCCGGGGATTGAGACCCCGCGATGCACGAATGAGTTGAAGGGGACCCTGGAAAGGACTTCGGACGCTCGGCTTCAGACCTCAGACTTCGGACTTCAGACTAATTGATATTAGTGAGTCGGGATTCAGGAGTCAGGAGCCAGGAGTCAGCAGGAGGGGGTGCGGGCGCCGGGAGCGCCGGCGTTTCTCCGACACAACCCACCGGGACGCTACACTCCCTTTCCTCGACGGCATCTGGTCTGAAGTCCGAAATTCGAGCGCCGAATCCCTATACATCCTCCGACTCCCCCGGCTCTGCCTTTCATTCTGACTCCTGGCTCCTGACTCCTTGGTAGGGGTTTGAGGTCTGAAGTCTGACGTCCGTTTTACTGCGAGAGGATCAGCTTCGCGATGGTCTGGAGCTGCATATTGGAAGTGCCCTCGTAGATCTTGCCGATCTTGGCGTCGCGGTAGAATTTTTCGGCCGGGAATTCCTTCGTGTACCCATAGCCGCCGAAAATCTCGAGACTCTCGCCGCACACCTGTTCCGCAACCTCCGACGCGAAAAGCTTGGCCATGGCAGCTTCTTTCGCAAACGGGCGGCCCGACATTCTCAACCGGGCCGAGTTGTACACCATGAGTCGGGCGGCTTCGAGCTGGGTCGCCATCCTGGCGATGTGAAACTGAACCCCCTGGAAATTCGAAATCGGCTGCCCGAACTGCTTCCGCTCACGCGCATAGCCGACGGCGGCCTCCAGCGCCCCCTGGGCGACGCCGACCATCTGCGCGCCTATGCCGATGCGCCCCTCGTTGAGCGTTTCGATCGACACCTTGTACCCCTTGCCCACTTCGCCCAGAACCTGGCTGCCCGGCACAAAGCACTCTTCGAGAACCAGCTCACAGGTCGAACTGGCGCGGATGCCCAGCTTGTCCTCTTTCTTTCCGACCGTAAACCCGGCCGCACCCCGCTCGACGACAAAGGCGGTGATGCCCCTGTAACCGAGCTGCGGATTGGCGTTGGCAAAAATTATGAACAGGCCGGCCTCCGCGGCGTTGGTGATCCAGAGCTTGCGGCCCGTAAGTGTGAAACCGCCGTCGCAAGCCACGGCCCGGGTGGCAAGGGCGAACGCGTCGCTGCCCGACCCCGCTTCCGACAGGGCATAAGAGCCCACGGTGTCAGTGCACAAGCGGGGCAGGTATTTCCCCTTCAGCTCCTCGGACCCCCAACGCAGGATCGCGTTGCAAACCAGGGTATTCTGAACATCCACCAGGACGCCCACGGACGCATCGACTCGCGACAGTTCCTCCACTGCCTGAACCGCCATGAAGAAACTGCCGGCCCCGCCGTAGTTTTCCGGAATCCCCACTCCCATTAGCCCCAGCTCAAAGAATTGCCGGATCAGGTCGGCATCCATTTTCGCATCCCGGTCCATGCGGCTGACATGCGGGCGGATCTGCTCGTCCGCGAACTGGCGCACGCTGGTGCGAAACAACTGTTCTTCTTCCGAAAAAACGGTAAGCGGCAACCCTCCGCCATCCGGCCCGGAAACATCGAGAGTCATAGCATTCACCTCGGCACTTGAAAGTGGATTCTGGTATTTGGAGTACGGTTCACAACTATGTCTACTGACGACGTTTATATCATCAGGACGGGCGCACATCCAGGGGAAGTTGCGGGTCCGGCACAAAACAAAAATCTCACGCGGGCGTAACATTCAGGTAGAAGCCGCATCAAACGTAAGGGCTTCTTTACCTGGTTTTTGAAGGGAAGCAAACCGGGCGCCCTGGGGCTCGGGGTTCGGGGGTGGACTTATGGTGGCAAGAAAGCACTGGTATGCGCGCAAGTACCTGTGGATAACCTTGATCGTGATCGTCGCCCTGGCGGGCCTCGAAGCCTATGAGGTTCTGACCGTCAGAGCCGACAAGCCGACCTACCTGTTTGGGACCGTGGACCGCGGGGACGTGATCACGCAGGTTGCCTGTACGGGCACGCTTGCCGCGGTAACGACCGTTCAGGTCGGCACACAGGTGTCCGGCACCGTCGCCGAACTCTATGCCGATTTCAACTCGGAAGTAAAAAAGGGACAACTCCTGGCCAAGCTGGATCCCGAACTGTTCCAGACCCAGGTACAGCAGGCAGAAGCCAATGTGCGCACCGCGGAAGCGAGCCTGAACGACGATCGTGCCTCGATTGCGGCAGCCAAGGCAAACCTGGCAAAGGCAAACGTCGATGTGCTCAACATGCAGCGGAAGTTGAAGATCCAAGAGGATTTGTGGAAGCAGAGCCTGGTTGCAAGAGACGACCTCGATACCGCTCAGGCGACACTGGACGCGTCCAAGGCCGCGCTGCAGGCGGCTCAGGCGCAGATCGACTCTGCCAACGCCCGGTACAAGGCCGATGAACAGAGGCTGGGACAGGCGCAAGCCAGCTTGGACCAGACGAAGGTCAACCTCGAGCACACGATCATCACCAGCCCCATCTCGGGGACCATCATTTCCCGCAGCATCGACAGGGGCCAGACCGTGGCGGCCAGCTTTTCCTCGCCCACATTGTTCACCATCGGCGAAGACCTGACCAAGATGCAGGTCAGCACAAACATCGATGAAGCCGATGTGGGCAAGATCAGGACCGGGATGGAGGCTTCCTTCATCGTGGACGCGTATCCGAACGAGACTTTCAGCGGCGTCATCAGCCAGGTACGCCTGGCGGCTACCACGGTTCAGAATGTGGTGACCTACAACGCCATGATCGACGTCTCGAATCCGCAGCTCAAACTCAAGCCTGGAATGACCGCGAACGTGAAAATCATCATCAACAAGGCTGAGAACGTCCTCACGATTCCGAACTCGGCGATGCGCCTTAAGCCGAAAATGAGCGACCAGGAAATGGAAGCCGCGTTCAAACAGGCTGGTGAGGAGAAGTACTACAATCAGCTCAAGGCGATGGCGGCAAGGACGGCGGGAGCCCAGCCTGAGGCGCAATCCGGCGCAGGCGGCCGTATGGGCTTCTCCGGGGCTCCTGGCGGGATGTCGAACAGAAACGCCTCGTCCGGCAGGACCGGCGACAATCCGCGCCTTTCCCCTGAAAACCGGCCGAATGCCAACGCACGCGGCAGGCGGGTGGCCCTCTGGGTGCTTGACGAGGACAAAATGCTGCGGCCGTACGTCGTGAAGCTCGGGCTGACCGACGGAGTCCGCACGGAGATCGAGCCCGGAAAGCTGAAAGAGGGGGACAAGATCGTCATTGGGCTGGAAAACGCTGAGGTCAGACCGGCATCCAACGTCGCCACGAGGCCGCCCGGATTCGGTGGACCGGGAATGGGGAGGATGCGCTGACAGGGGTGTATGCCATGGATGCCGTGCAAGAACTGGTCCGGGGAACCGGCAATGCGGTGAGCGCCGCAATAGGAGAGGCGCTCATTGAAGTCGTGGACCTGCACAAGTATTACGAGATGGGGGATACGCGCGTGCACGCGCTGCGCGGGATCCGCCTGCAGATCCGCCGCGGTGAATTTGTCGCCATCATGGGCGCATCCGGATCCGGGAAATCCACGTTCATGAACCTGCTCGGCTGCCTCGATAAACCTTCCGCCGGGACTTATTTGCTGGAAGGGACCAACGTGGCGGATCTGTCGCGCGTCGAACTCGCGCACATCCGGAACGAGCGTGTAGGGTTCGTCTTCCAGGGATTCAACCTGCTGAGCCGGACGACAGCCCTGGAAAACGTAGAGCTGCCCCTCATTTACGCGCGTGTCCGGGCACGGGATCGCCGGAAGCTGGCCCTGGAGGCACTGATGAAGGTGGGCCTGGGCGAGAGGACTCATCACGTCCCGTCGCAACTATCCGGCGGCCAGCAACAGCGGGTGGCGATCGCCCGGTCGCTGGTGAACCATCCGTCCATTCTGCTGGCCGATGAGCCGACCGGCAACCTGGACAGCCGCACCAGCGTCGACATCATGCAGGTGTTCCAGGAGCTGAACGACCGGGAGAACCTAACCATCATCCTGGTTACGCACGAGCCCGACATCGCAGAATACAGCAAACGCGTCATCACGTTCCGCGACGGACAGATCACGCGGGATCAGCCTGTGCTGAAACGGCGCATCGCCTCCGAGATTCTGGCCACGATGCCGCCCGTGGAGGATTGATCCATGGTCTTTCTATTCACCATCGTCCGCGTCGCCTTGAAAGCCCTTGGTCTCAATAAGATGCGCTCGATCTTGACGATGCTCGGCATCATCATCGGCGTCGGCGCCGTCATAGCCATGGTCAGTATCGGACAGGGCGCCCAGGCGACAATCTCCGCCCAGATCGCGAGTGCCGGGAGCAACATGCTGTTTGTGACGGCGGGCTCCTACAACCGCGGCGGCGTGAGATCCGGCGCGGGAACGTCCAGCACCCTGACCGTGGAGGACTACCAGTCCATCGCGCGCGATTGTCCCGCCGTCCGCCTCGCCTCGCCGATGGTGCGGACCGGCGCCCCGGTCGTCTTCGGCAACGAAAACTGGTTCACCAACATTCAGGGGGTCAACACCAACTACCCCTCCATCAAACTCTGGGAGATAGACAGCGGCTCCTTCTTTACCGAGCAGGACGAGTCTTCGGCCCAGCGCGTCTGCGTTCTCGGCGAGACTGTCGTCGACAACCTGTTTGCCGGCCAGGACCCGGTTGGACAGGAGATCCGCATACGCAACGCGCCCTGGCGGGTCATCGGCGTGTTGAAAGCCAAGGGCCAGAGCGGCATGGGCCAGGATCAGGACGACACCATCATCGCACCATACACAACGGTGCAGAAGAAACTGCTGGGGATCACTTACATCAACGCCATCATGGTTTCCGCCGTCTCACAGGCCGCTACCAGCCTGGCCGAGTCGCAAATAAATGACCTCCTGATGCAGCGCCACCACATCGCGTCGGCCGAGGACGCCGATTTCCAGGTACGCAACCTTTCCGACATCGCCGAGCTCGCCAACAACTCCAACCAGGTCATGACGCTGCTCCTGGCAAGCATCGCCTTCGTCAGCCTGATCGTCGGCGGGATCGGGGTGATGAACATCATGCTGGTCTCCGTCACCGAGCGCACCCGCGAGATCGGCATCCGCATGGCGGTCGGCGCCACCGGTGGCGACGTCCAGTTCCAGTTTCTCACCGAAGCCGTTGTCCTTGCCATTTTCGGCGGAATCCTGGGTGTGGCCTGCGGCGTTGCGGCTTCAAAGCTGATCTCCAACTCTCTCGGCTGGCCGACGCTGGTATCGTCACCCGCCATCGCCATGGCATTCTCGTTCGCCGGCGCTATCGGCATAGCCGCCGGCTGGTATCCCGCATTGAAAGCTTCCCGGCTGGACCCGATCGACGCCTTGCGGTATGAGTAGCAGCTGGCAGGCAGCTGCAATCCGCACTCCTCGAAGTTTTCCGTTCGAGAATTTTGTGCCACCCCAAGCCACGCGCTGACGTATAGATCCTCATGGGAGGTTATGACGAATTAATTTCTGTCGCGAAACTCCAAGGTCATCGGACCTGGACCTGGACTTGGACCTGGTCCTGGACGTGGACGTAGGCCTGGAAAATGCCCATGACCCGATATAAGCGCCACATTCGCGAAAGGTTACACCAATAAAGGCTGACCACGACCAGGTCCACGTCCAGGACCAGGAAGGAATATGATCGAGTTTCGCAACAGCACCTAATCAGGTGCGAATTGACACCCTCCCCGGAGAAATCTATAATTCATGGGTATAAGTTTACTTTGCCCTGTCAGGAGCCACTCTCGTGCGCACCAAAACAACACTTACGTCCGCCACCCTTTTCTTTGCATCCGTTCTCTTGGGCTCTTATGCCCCGGCCTTGGCTGGTTGGCAGCAGGTCAAGCCCACAGAGCAGGATAAGGCCAAAGTTACCGAACAGAGCCAAGCTTCGGCGGCCGGCCAGACAAAGCCCAAGCCCGTCGAGCCGCAGAAGACGCTTCCACCCGAGCGGCAGAAGTCCCGGCCTGCCGATCTGCAGAAACCCAAGGCGATCAAGGAGGCCAAACTCTCGGACTATTACGATAAATGGCTCAAAGAGGACGTGCTTTACATCATTACGGATGAGGAGCGGAACGTCTTCAAGGCCCTCACCACGGATGAGGAGCGGGAGAATTTTATCGAACAGTTCTGGGCGCGCCGCAATCCGGACCAGCGCGAGAACAGCAATACGTTCAAGACCGAGCATTATCGCCGCATCGCTTACGCCAACGAGCGTTTCGCCTCCGGCGTCCCCGGCTGGAAGACCGACCGCGGGCGCATCTATATCCTGTATGGCGAACCTGACGGGAAGGAAACGCATCCCTCGGGCGGCAACTATTACCGCGAGTTCTGGGAAGGAGGCGGCAACACGACGGTGTATCCGTTTGAGCGCTGGCGTTATCGCCACATCGACGGCGTTGGGGACGACGTTGAACTCGAGTTCGTCGACAAAAGCTTTACCAACGAATACAAGCTCGCGATGGATTCCGAAGAGAAAGATGCTCTGCTGACGGTGCCAAATGCAGGACTGACCGACAGCGAGCAGATGGGACTCACAAAGAAGGAGGACCGCGTCAATTACGGTTACCTCGACCAGGCCAATTTCCAACGCGCGAAAGATCAGCCGTTCGAACGATTGGCTCGCTATTTCAACGTCCAACGCCCGCCGCAGCTGAAGTTCGAGGATCTTAAAGGAGTGGTGACGACGCGCATCACGTACAACCAACTCCCCTACACGATGCGTACGGACTTCATCCGGATCTCTTCGGACAAAGTCCTGGTTCCGATCACCATCGAACTGAACAACAGGAACCTCGATTTCAAGAAGGAGTTGCAATTCAACCGGGCCACCGTCAACGTCTACGGCATGGTGTCCACCCTGCAGAACCGGATCGAAGCCGAGTTTGAGGACACGATCTCCGCCGAGTACACCGATGAGTTTTTCGAGCAGGGAAAGACCAAGCGGTCCATTTATCAGAAAATGGTCATGTTAAAGCCCGGACAGCGCTACAAGCTCGATCTGATCCTCAAAGACATGACCAGCACCAACGTCGGCTCGATGAGTTACGGGATCATGGTGCCCAGGTTCGAGGGGGAAGATCTGCAGGCCAGCAGCGTCATCCTCGCAAACGAGGTCCGCGCCATCCCACCGACCTATGACAAGCTGGAACAGTTCGTCATCGGCGACATGAAGGTGCAGCCGAACGTGAAGGCAGAGTATTACAACGGCCAGACGCTGGTGCCCTATCTGCAGATTTACAACGCGATGATGGATCAGACGACGCTCGAGCCGTCGCTGCAGATTTCCTACAAGGTCAAGTCGGGCGACAAGGTAGTCGAGGACATTGAAGACCCGAAGGGAAAGACGATCCAGTTCACGTCCGGCATGCGTGTCGTCATCGTGGCAGGAATTCCGGTCAAAAACCTGCAGCCGGGCAAGTATTACCTGGAAATCACGGTTACGGACAAGATCGCGAACAAGACTCTGATCACCGGATCCGATTTCCAGGTGGTCAATTTGCCGGCAACCCGATAGCCTGCGAAGGGGACAGCAGCTACCTCCGCAATAAGCGATGCGTGGGACTCGATCAGGCGACAGGTCAAAGCGCGGAACCTCAAAGACCTGGAAGAATCAGCATCTGAGAGATTGTCTGAGATCATGACTTCCGGGTCTTTGAGGGCTTCGTCGTTCACTTTTCTTCAGCCTCTAATATGAATGTCTCGGTCGTCATACCTTCGTGGAAGGGGAGACAACTGCTCGAGGCCTACCTGCCCTCGGTCCTCGCCGCGGCCGATTTCTATCGCAATGACACCGGGCACGGAACCGAGATCGTGATCGTGGAAGATGCCGGCGGTGATGACACTTCGAGTTGGATCAAGGAACGCTACTCGGATCGGGTCGCGCTCGTTGAGCACTCCCGCAATCTCGGGTTCTGCGCAGCCTGTCAGTCAGGATTCGAGGCCGCGAGGCACCCTCTCGTCCTTCTGCTTAACAATGACGTCCGGCTGCGGCCGGATTGCCTTGCGCCGATGGCCGGGCACTTTGCGGATTCAAACGTATTTGCCGTGACCGGAAAACTCCTGAACCAGCGGGAGGATGCCTTTTGCAACGGCGGCAAGGTCGCCCGATTTCGCCGCGGCATGTGGAGCACATACCAGAACTACGACCTCCTGCCGGGCGCCGATCCGGCGCAGCGGCTGCTTTCGTTTTCGGCCATCGGGGCCTTCTCGATGTATGACCGCGCCAAGTTCCTGGACCTGGGCGGATTCGATCCCCTGACCGCGATGGTCGAGGACGTGGAGCTGTCCTACCGCGGTTGGAAGCGCGGCTGGGTAATACGATACGAGCCCCGCAGCATCGCATTCCATGACGCCAGCCAGACAATGGACCGGCGCTACAAGCGGCACTCGCTTGACAAAATCTCGCGCCGCAGCCGCATCCTGATGCACTGGATGCTGCTGCATGACCCGCACATGTTCCGGATGCACCAGCTGTCGATCGTCACGCGCCTGTTGACGAGCTGGCTGTTGCTCGACTGGCGATTTTACTGGGCCGTCGGCACGGGGCTCGCCAATCTCTCAACGATCCTTCGCAAGAGGCGAGCCACCCGCCGGACAATGGCAAGAACCGACCGGGAGTTGCTCGAGTTGCTGCAGCGCTTTTACGGCAGCGCCCCGATTGCGCTCCACTAGGACGTACATGGAACCCATCTCCGCTACGCTGATCACCTGCAACGAGGAGGCAAACATAGAGGAGGCGCTCCAGTCCCTGGATTGGGTGGATGAGATTGTCGTCGTGGACAGCGGCAGCCGGGACGCGACTCTCGAGATCTGCCGCCGCTACACCGACAAGGTCTTGCATCGCGCATGGACGGGATTCGTCGACCAGAAGAGCCATGCCGTGGCGCTGGCGAGTCACGACTGGGTCCTGTCGCTGGATGCGGACGAGCGGGTCGGGCCCGAACTGAAACGCGAGATCGAGCAGATGCGCCGGGATGGCTTTCAGCATGCGGGATATCGCATGCCTCGCGTCGCCTTTTTCATGGGCCGCTGGATCCGTCACGGCGACTGGTACCCCGACCTCCAGCTGCGCCTCTTCGACCGCCGGCGGGGCGGCTGGCAGGGCGGCCGCGTCCACGAATCGGTGAAGGTTGAGGGGACCGCCGGGCTCCTGCGCGGCGAGATTCAGCATTACACCTACCGAAGCCTGTCCGACTACCTGAAGCGCCTCGAAACCTACACCACCCTCGCAGCCCAGGACTATCAGCAGAGGGGCCAAGCCGGATCGCTGGCCAAAGTCTTCGGGAATCCGCTTGCGGCGTTTGTCAAAGGCTACCTGTTGAAGCGCGGCTTCCTGGACGGCGCTCCGGGCCTGATGGTGGCGGTCATGGGCGCCATCTCCGTCTACTTCAAGTACGCCAAACTCTACGAACTTCAGCAAAAAGCCAGGTGAGCGGAGGCCGGCTGGGCATTGTGACGCCCTTCGCTGATTTTCGGGGAGCCTGTGCTATAGTAAGCAACCTGCCCGATGCTTCCAATGCAGTGCGCGCAGAGAGAGGCAACAAAGAGGTTCGAGCTTATGAAAGGAATAGTGCTGGCTGGGGGCCTTGGCTCCCGGATGTATCCGCTCACCAAAGTAACGAACAAGCATCTGCTGCCGATTTATCACAAACCGATGATCTACTATCCGATCGAGACCCTGGTCGGGGCAGGGATACGCGACATCCTGATCGTGACCGGCGGCAAGAATGCGGGTGATTTTCTCCGGCTGCTCGGCAACGGGAAGGAATTCGGATTGAATCACATCAATTACACCTACCAGGAAGGGGAAGGCGGCATCGCCGCTGCGCTGGCGCTGGCAGAGTTCTTTGCCGACCACGAGCCTGTCTGTGTCATCCTGGGTGACAACATCATCGAGAGTTCCATTGCCCCGTATGTGGAAAACTTCAGAAAGCAGGGATCGGGCAGCCGTATCCTGCTCAAGGAAGTCGAGGATCCGCAGCGCTTCGGCGTCGCCGACATCCGCGGCAACAAGATTGTCCGCATCGATGAAAAGCCGCAGGTTCCGGCGTCAAAATATGCGGTCACAGGAATCTACATGTACGACGGCGAGGTCTTCGACATCGTCAAGACGCTGAAACCCTCTGCGCGAGGCGAGCTCGAGATCACCGATGTGAACAACTACTACATCGAGAAGGGCACACTGGAGTACGACATCCTGGATGGCTGGTGGACCGATGCCGGTACGTTCGAGTCCCTGCTGCGCGCCTCCAACCTCGTCGCACAAAAAGCCCAGAGGGGGGCGTCGGCAGCCGGATAAGCAGGTTTGAGACGCCGGCGGCCGGGCGGCCGGCATTCGCCCGGCATGACACGAAAGGATGGATTGCTTTGCGGATACTGGTGACTGGTGGGGCGGGATTTATCGGCTCCAACTTTATACGCCTGCTTCTCTCGCGTTATCCGGATTATCGGGTGGTCGTGCTCGACAAGCTCACCTACGCCGGCAACATGGAGAATCTCGCCGGCCTGGAAAAGGATCCACGGTTCCAGTTTTTTCACGGGGACATTTGCGATCCTGAGCCCCTGGGCCAGGTCCTGAAGGGGGGCCTGGACGCGGTCGTGAATTTCGCCGCCGAATCGCATGTCGACCGCAGCATCCTGGACGCTTCCGAGTTCGCGCGCACGAACATCGTCGGTACTCTGAACCTGCTGCAGGCGGCGCGGAAGGCGGGAGTCGGCCGTTTCCTGCAGATCTCGACGGACGAAGTGTACGGAAGCCTGGGAAGACCGGCTATTTCAACGAAATGACCCCTCTGGCTCCGAACAGCCCCTATGCTGCGAGCAAAGCATCCGCCGATCTGATCGTACGCAGCTACTTTCAGACCTACGGGTATCCCTGCCTGATCACCCGCTGCTCGAATAACTACGGCCCGTACCAGTTCCCCGAAAAGCTCATCCCGCTGCTCGTCACAAATGCCCTCGCCGGGAAAGCCCTGCCGATTTACGGCGACGGACTGTACACGCGGGACTGGATACACGTGGAGGATCACTGCTCGGCGCTGGATCGCGTCCTGCACCAAGGCCGCTTCGGCGAGATCTACAACATCGGCGCGCGACAGGAAAGAACGAACCTCGAGATCGTGCGGCTGATCCTGCGGGCCCTCGACAAGGATGAAAGCCTGATCACGTATGTCGCCGACCGTCCGGGACATGACCGCCGTTATGCCATTGATCCTTCAAGGATCGAGAACGAACTCGGGTGGAAGCCCGCAGATGCCGTTCGAGGCAGGCATGCAGCAGACGATCGACTGGTACATCCGGAATCCCGCGTGGGTGGATCACGTCAAGAGCGGCGCCTATCGGACCTACTACGATCTCATGTATCGGGACCGCAAGCGCACGCTTGCGGAGCTGTGAGGTGAGAGTCCCGTGAAGACCATGGTGGTCGGCTCCCGCGGCATGTTGGGTACCGAATTGATGCAGGCGCTCGCACCCCACGCCCCGCTGGGCCTGGATCAGCCGGAACTCGACATCACCGACTCCCGCGCATGTGAGACGAGAGTGCGCGAATTTTGCCCGGATGTAATTATCAATGCCGCCGCCCTGACCGACGTCGATTACTGCGAATCGCACGAAGCGGAGGCGATCCGCGTCAACGGCGAAGGGGCCGGCAACCTCGCGGTGGCGGCGCGCGCAGCCGGCGCAGTGATCGTGTATTACAGCACCGACTACGTGTTCGACGGCGTCAGGGATACCGGTTACCTTGAGGAGGACGCGCCCAATCCCCTGAGTGTTTACGGCAGATCCAAACTCCAGGGCGAAGAGCGCGTACGCTCTCTTTGCCCGGATCACGTGATCCTGCGGACGTCCTGGCTCTTCGGCTGCCACGGCAGGAATTTCATCCGCACAATCGTGAATGCCGCCAGAAAGGGCCAGGCGCTGCGCATCGTCAACGACCAGAGGGGAAGCCCGACGTACGCAGTCGACCTGGCGGCGCGCACCAGGACTTTGGTGGAATCGGGCTGCCGCGGCACCTACCACGTGACCAACAGCGGAACCTGCACCTGGTACGAACTCGCGCTCCGATCGGTGGAATGCACGCACCTGGCGGGCACGCGCGTCGAGCCGGTCAGCTCCAGCCAGTTCCCGCGGCCGGCGCCCCGGCCGGCCTTCTCGATGCTGACAAATGCGCGCATGCTGCGGGAAGGCTTTCCCCCGCTTCGCCCCTGGCCGGATGCGGTGCAGGATTACGTCGATTCGTGCCTGTCCGCGCCCTGACCGGAACCGGGGAATCGGATTGTGGAAATGGGTGCCGGGTTTTGGGTGTTGGGTGTCGGAGCCGTTGATCAATACTTGTCGTCTAACGTGAGCAATCCCTATTCCCCGGCAGTCCGACTCGCCAAAACCTGACACCCAGCACCCAGCACCCAACACCTGATACCCGAATGCGGGGACGGGGGGACATGGGGATTTAAGCGCCATTCCAATCCGACGTGTGATATTTTTCATGCGACGAATCATCGGCGGCAGCCGGGTGAACCGTGCGGTCGACGCGGCCCCGGGCATACGATCCCATGCTCAGGGTTGTTCGCTGCCGGTTCTTCTCCGAATTGACATTGAATTATGGACAAGACAGTCTCAGGCCAAAAGCTCGTGGCTTCGAACCGGAAGGCGTTTCACGACTATTTCATCATGGACAAGTTCGAGGCCGGGATGGTGCTGGCAGGCACGGAGGTGAAATCCATCCGCGAGGGCCGGATAAACCTCAAGGACAGTTATGCCGCCATCAAGGACGGCGAGGCGTTTCTCTTCAACTGTCACATCAGCCCTTATTCGCACGGCAACCGGGAAAACCATGAGCCGACCCGGGCGCGGAAGCTGCTGTTGCATCGCCAGGAGATCCGGAAGCTCATCGGAAAGACACAGGAAAAAGGATTAACCCTCGTCCCCTTGCGGGTGTATCTGACCCGGGGACGGGTCAAAATCGAGCTTGGCGTCGCGCGCGGCAAAAAAGACTACGACAAACGTGAGACCGAAAGACGGAAAGAAGTGGACCGGGAAACCAGAGCTGCCATGAAGACTCGACGATAGCGGGGCGAGGATGAATCTCGCCTCCCGGCATGAGGCGGATTCAATAAACATGATCCCTGGAAATTCCGCCGTTCGAGGGTGTCCAACGGATGCTTCAGGGCTGACCAGGCCCGAAGGGCCGGTAGTGAATTGGCCCGGCCGTATGGCCGGGATAAGCATAAACTGGAAATGAGCGCCGAAGGCGCGGCACAAGATGTCCGGAAGTGCTGCGAATGTGCCGGCCCTTCGGGCCTCACATCGCAGCGTGGCTGAACCCCGCGCTGACGCGCGGGGCTATTCACTACGGCGCTTCGCGCCTCGTCTCAGCCTGCAATTCAACCGTCGGATATCCTCGTTCCCCGCAGCGGCGGGGAAAGCGGAATTCATCCTTGTCTTTCAACTTAAGACCGGAGGCACGAATGCGAATTGAGTTCCAGACCCGAAATTACGCCGACGCCGTTTGCGATCTGCTTGCCTACCCTGTCTTCGAGGAACAGGGGGACGACAAGTCCTCCTTGAAAGCGATCGACAAAGCGACGCAGGGACTGGTCACTTCAGTATTATCCACCGGCGAGTTCAGGCCGGAACTTCATCACACGTGCCTCATCCATCGTCCCGCGCGCCTGAAGGCCCGGCGCCTCCTCCTCATCGGGGCGGGCAAGGCGCGCGAGTTTACGTTCGCCCGCCTGAGGGAGGTCGCCGGCACGGCGGCGCGCAGCGCTCGCGCCGCGCGTTCCAAGACCGTCGCTCTGCTCCTGGTCGGCGGCTTCCCGCCAGCCGAGGCGGCGCGCGTGGCCACCGAGGGCGCGTTGTACGGGAACTATGAATCCGAGATCTACAAAACCCGTGACGTTGAGACGCAGGACATCGAGGAACTGTTGCTGCTCAGTGAAGGCAGGCCGCGTCGCCACGAGGCGGAAGACGGCGTCCGCCGGGGCAGCATTGTCGGTAATGCCGTCAACCTGGCACGCACGCTGGGCAATGAGCCGGCAAATGTCCTGACCCCGGTCCGGCTCGCAGAGAGCGCCCTGGAAGCTGGGGCGAGATCAGGGCTCGAGGTCCAGATCCTCGAACGCGATGAGATGGAGAAGCTGGGGATGAATGCCCTGCTCGCGGTCAGCCGCGGCAGCAGCCAGCCGCCGAAGCTCATCATCCTCCGCTTCAAGGACCGGAAAGTCGAAAGGACCGCTCCTCTGTTCGCCCTCGTCGGCAAGGGTGTCACATTCGACAGCGGCGGGATCTCCATCAAGCCTGCGGAAAAAATGGAGGACATGAAGGCCGACATGTCCGGAGGCGCGGCAGTACTCGCCGCGATGATCGCGCTTGCGGAGCTGGGGCCGCGCCACGCCGCGATCGGGATCATCCCGGCGGTCGAAAACCTCCCGAGCGGCAGCGCGACAAAGCCCGGTGATATCGTCAAATCTTATCTCGGAAAGACCATCGAGATCATCAACACCGATGCCGAAGGCCGTCTGATCCTCGCCGATGCGCTCGCCTACGCCCGAACGCTCGGGGCCATGCGCCTCGTCGACATCGCGACCTTGACAGGAGCGATCGTTGTGGCGCTCGGCCACATCAATGCGGGCATGATGGGAACCGACCAGGAAACGCTCGAGCGCATCCGGGTCGGCTGCACAATTACGGGGGAGCGATTCTGGCCGCTCCCGCTCGATGATGACTATCGCAAGGCCATTCGCAGCCAGATCGCGGACATCAAGAATGTCGGCAACCGCTGGGGCGGCGCGATCACGGCAGCCAAGTTCCTCCAGGAGTTCACGGAAAACACGCCCTGGGTGCACCTCGACATCGCGGGGGTCGACCTCGACCACGACGGCCAACCCTTTGCCGCCAAAGGCGCCACAGGCTTCGGCGTCCGCACCCTGGTCCATCTGCTCACCGAGTAAGCTTTCCCGGAAAGGAGAGTCCTGTGACTGATCAAGAACACTTGGACCACGACCAGCTCGTAGAGTTGAAGAGCACCCAGAGCGAGCCGGAGGCCAATATCATCAGGAGCCTGCTCGAAGGGGCGGGAATCGACTGCACACTCGTGACCCAGGTCCCTCACGGGATCTACCCGTTCACCGTCAACGGGCTCGCCGCGATTCAGATCAAGGTCCTGGATTCCAACCTCGAAGCCGCCCGCGCGTTGCTCCACGATTACGAAAACAGTGCCGATCCTGGCTCTGACGACGGCGCCCCGAGCGAATAAGCCCGGAAGTTTCTGCCTCACAGGAGTTCGAACAAGTCGCAGCCTGACGTGCGGCGGTCAAACGAGCAGGTAACCGTGCCGCCCAAATCGCGGTGGATCAATCCGATCAGGTAGTCCGAAAAGTCCGAATTTCCGTCTCGATACAGATTGAATGTCACTGTAGAGGTCATGGGTTTCCGGCAAATTCCTTACATTATTTCCTTACCATAGCGCGCCGCGCCGCCCCATGTCAACACACCGACTTCAATCCGGGAATCCACTTTCAGTCGTCGTCAATCATATCTCGGGCGGCTTCACCAAGGTGGAGGATTCCGGGGCACGGCCGGCGTGGTTGAGCATCAACGCGTGCGCCGCAGCCGGATTGCCCAGCGGATTGCGGAAATCATGCTTTCGGGGCGGGCGCACCCTTTCCCGGCGATCTCGTACGCCGTTCCGTGATCCACGGAAGTGCGGACATAAGGCAACCCCAGCGTCACGTTCACCGCTTCGCCGAACCCAAGAAGCTTGATCGGCGTCAACCCCTGGTCGTGATACAAAGCCAGGACGGCGTCGAATTCGCCTTGCGCGGCGCGGTAAAAGAGCGTGTCGGCCGGGATCGGCCCATCGATGATCACGTCTCCATGGTTCCGGCGCGCCTGAACGAGGGCGGGCTCAATCTGCTGGACCTCCTCGCTCCCCAGCATGCCGGATTCACCCGCATGCGGATTCAGCCCGGCGACACCGATCCTGCGGCAGGGAATTCCCATACGGGGAAATTCCTCGAGCAGGAGCTCGAGTTTTTCGAGGATGGCGGCCGTCGTGATGCGGTCGATCGCGACGCGCAGCGGAAGGTGGATTGTCACCAGTACGAGCTTGAGACGCTCCGACAGGAATGCCATGGCAAATCTCGGAACATTCGACAGGTGCGCCAGGAATTCGGTGTGGCCGGGAAACGGATAGCCGGCCTCATGGAAGGATTTCTTGTTGAGCGGCGCCGTCACCATGCCGTCGAGGACACCGAGTGCGCAGGCCTGCGCGCAGGCCTCGATATTGTGGGCGGCCGCTTCGCCGGCAGCCGGTGTGCCGGTGCCGGGCGTGATTTGCCCGCGGCGCGCCGGGACATCGAAGATTCCCCTCTCCGGCAACGGCCTTCCCGACATCAGCGACTCCCGGGAAACGGGGCTGTAATCCCATGCAAGTCCGAGACTGGCCGCCTGTCCGCGCAGCAACTCAGCGTCGCCGAACAAGAGCAAGCTGCATTGGCCTGCCAGCCCCGGATCCGTCGCCGCTTTCAGGGAGATTTCCGGGCCGATGCCGGCGGGATCTCCCGTCGTAATTCCCAATCTCACGGACTTAACCCCGGAAGTGTCGGACACGGCCGGAACCGCTCCTTGTCGTGAAAAAGGGACGTTCCACTCCTCCCGTCCCTGACGTTCGCATGTCGCCGGGTCGCAGGATGTGTAGGACGTCCCTTTTGTGCAATGCCCGATTGCCTGTTATTCGAGATCTACGTCATCCGGCACGTGATCGGGCTCGTCATCCTCGTTCTGCTTGTACATGTACTTGATCACATGCTTGAGAATCAGAAGATTGGGCCCATCCTGCCGATGGACTTTGATGCAGGCGCGATCGTACCATTCGATGACGCCGCGGATCTCCTCATCATCGACGAGCTTGACGACCATCGGCGTCTTGGCCGCCATCTGCTTGATGTAGTAGTAATTTTCCGCGTTGGTCACCTCCGGCGGCACACGCTTTCGCGGTACCGCGCTGTAACGAGGCATCTGATCCTTGATCTCGGAAAGGCTCGGGCGGATCAGCTTACGATTTACCATGAAGGCTCTCCCGTGGAGACTGAATGAAACCCCGACCCCTTATTACGAACGTTCCAAACCAAAGCGCCGCCACAACTAAGGGGTACGAATACGATTGGGTTTTTTCGGAAATGCCGAATTGACAAAATATTATCTGATGAGGTCTTTTTTGACAAGAGAAAAGTAATCCGCTAAATTTTGTCAGGCTTTGATTTTTCACAACTTAGGCCCGACAGCCCGGCCCGGAAACAGGAGGTGTGACATTGGCCCGGATGAGATTGTTGAACTGCCTGCTGCCGGTTGTTTTTGCGGTGGCGGGAGTGGGCTTTTCCCAGGTCGCTTCATCGCAGAAACCCCCTGCACTCATTCGTGATACCGGCGTGGCGGAAGGGAAGACGGACGTCGAAACCGCCAAGAAGAAAGAACACAACCCGATGCTCGCCATGGAAAACCTCAAGATCGGCAACTATTACTTCAAAAAGGGGAACTACGTGGCGGCCATCGGGCGCTTCCAGGATGCCATCGAATACCAACCCAACCTGATCGACGCGTACGATGCGCTCGGCCGCGCCTACGAAAAAAAGGGGGACAAGGAAAAGGCCATCGCGGTCTACAAGGATGTTCTGAAGCGCTATCCCGAATCTCCCAAAGCAGCGGAATTAAAGTCCCGCACGGCCAAGCTGGAGAAAAAGAAATAACCGGGCGCCAGGCAATTCAGCTGCGTGCGGTCTCTGCAAGGAAGAGCGCTTCCAGTGCGAGTTGGCGGTTGACGTTTTGCTGCAGTCCGGTTCTCAGGTTCTTAACCGCCTCGATGGCGCCGATCACCCTGGCGCGCGGCGCCGACTGCGCGAGGCCGGCCAGTTCGCGGGCGATGTCACGTTGCCCGATGCGCGCCGGGGCAGTCTGAGCGTAGTAAACATCCTGCAGCAGGGTCGCTGCCATATCCAGCCACACTGGAAACAGTTCTTTGTCTTTGGCGATGCCCGACCCCAGGGCGCTGGCCTGGGCAAATCCCTCCCGGCGCAGCAGCATGGACACGAATCGGAGCGCCATCGCGCGCACTTCCTTGTGCCGGGCGGGATCGAACGCCGTCGCCAGGCTCAAGCTGCCGTTGCTGAAACTCGCGGCCAGGCGGGCATCGTCGGGCGTGCGCCCTTCCGTGCCGGTAAGGAACGCTTCGATGTCGTCCTCTGCGATCGGGCCGAACTGGAGCAGCCGCGAGCGTGACCGGATCGTACCCAGCAGGAGGTACGGCTTCACTGTCACGAGCACGAGTACGGACCGGCTGGGAGGCTCTTCCAGTGTCTTCAACAGACAGTTGGCTGCCTCTGCCCGCATCTGGTCGGCGCCGTCCAGGATCACCATCCGGTACTTCCCCTCGAAAGGCTGGTAGGCGACCTCGTCGATCATGGCCCGCACCTGGTCGATCTTGATGAATGCGCCGTCCGGCGCCACTACGCGGACATCGGGATGGGTCCCGCCGCTGATCTTCCGGCAGGCATTGCAGACGCCGCAAGGCTCGTCGCGCTCGGGCCGGATACAATTCAGGTGTTGTGCCAGGAGCAGGGCCAGAGTCCGTTTGCCGACGCCGGACGGGCCGGCAAAGATCAATGCGTGCGGCAGACGCCCCTGGTCGACAGCCCGGCGCAGAGTGTCCACCACCCGCCGGTTGCCGACGAAGGACTTGAAATTCTGCGGGGCTGTCATCGCATCGTCCCCCCGGAGCGCGCGAAGCCGAACCAGGAAGCGAGCAGCGGGTCAATGCGCGAGAACACCTCGTCCGGCGTCCCGGTTGCATCGATGACACAGATCCTGCCAGGCGCGGATCTTGCCAGCGCCAGGTAGGCTTCCCGCACGTTCCGATGAAAAGAGAGATCCTCTGCCTCGAATCTCCCCTCGGCGCCTGCGGAACCGCTTTCCTGGTTCCGCATACGGGCCCGTCGGAGCCCGACCTCCGGCGACAGGTCGAGCAGGATTGTCTTATCTGGTTCGCGAATGTCCAGCAGCCTCGCCAGCGCCTCGATGGTCGACGCCGGAATCCGCCGGGCGGCTCCCTGATACGCGCGCGTGGCATCGTGATAGCGATCCGAGAGCACCGTGACGCCCTGCACCAGCGCCGGCTCAATCAGCTCCTGCAGGTGCTGATACCGGTCGGCAAGGTAGAGCAGCAGTTCGCTCACCGGCTCGCGTCCCGGGCCCCCCGCGTGCAGCAATATCGACCGAACTGCCGCGCCGAATGCGGTTCCGCCCGGTTCGCGTGTGAGTACGCAAGGGATGCCTTTGCTCCGGAGAAATGCCTCGGCCTGGCTGATCTGAATGCTCTTCCCGGAGCCCTCAATCCCTTCAAACGTGATAAACATGTCCGGTTCTTGCCTGATATGGGAAATGCATCTAGAATTCACTCGGCATTGCGGCGCAGGAGGCAGCTTAGCAAACAGCCACTCGGGAGACAAGAAGTCAGTGGGCGGCGCCGGAACAGCACCGGCGACCCGCTTATGGTCGGGATAGACCTATGGACGAGATCGCAGGAAACATCCGAAGGGTCCGGGAGCGCCTTGCGGCCGCAGCTACGGCTTGCGGACGCAACCCCGACGACATTACCCTGATCGCCGTCGGCAAGAACTTCCCCCAGGATTGCATCGCGGAAGCCGCCGCCGCCGGGCAACGCCACTTCGGCGAGAACCGGGTGCAGGAAGCGGCCGGCAAGATTCCGCATCTCCAAGCCGCGCAGGGCCTGACATGGCATATGATCGGCCATCTGCAAACGAACAAGGCCCAGCGTGCCGCGGAACTCTTCGATGTGATCCACTCGGTCGACAGCATCAAGCTGGCGCAAAAGCTCAATCAAGCCGCCCTGGCCATCGGGGAGCGCCTCGCGGTTCTCATCCAGGTGGACCTAGGGCACGAAGCCACCAAGTTCGGCGCGGAACGAAGCCAGGCTGCAGGGATCGCCGGCGCGATTCTCGATCTGGGCGGGCTGCGCCTGGATGGACTCATGACCATACCGCCGTTTTTCGAGGACCCCGAACTCGCGCGCCCCTATTTCGCCGCTCTTCGCCAGCTGCGTCAATCGCTCGAGGACGAGCGTCCGGGACTTCTGGGCCGCGGCCACCTTTCGATGGGCATGAGCAACGATTTCGAGGTCGCTGTCCAGGAAGGCGCAACCATGGTCCGCGTCGGGACCGCCATCTTCGGGGAACGCCGCCTCAAATAGCGCCGCCCGGCCATTCCCGAGTAGTAAGCGAACATCTCCCGGGGCCAATCGTTACATTATAAAAACCTAATAATAGTGGATTTTATGTGCAACCCATGTGCATATCGTGTGAAAATGACTTTCAGTACATCCAAGCAAATCTTGCAAACAATAGGTTTTCATAGTTTTTTCGTTTTCTTTATCCGCTGTGCAAAACTTTTCCGGCTCCGACCGCGAAATACCTCGTGGAAGGCGTCCAGCGGGTGCCGGATTCAGTTGCCGCAAGCCTGAAATGCGCTCCGCTTATTCGCACCTGGACGTGGACTGGCTTTCCTGATTTGAATCTCGCCAGGTTGACACTTGCCGGGGAGCCCCTGCGGCGGCGTGCCACCGTTCATTGAACTCAGAAACGCGGATTTGATTGGCGTGGCGACGGGGCGGTTGCCGGGACCGCCGGCGTCTCGCCTAATGCCGCATACTTTTTCTAAAATTCCGTTCTTGCATACGAATTACCATTTTGGCTCGTGGACCTGGACCTGGACTTCGACGTGGACCTAGACGAGGTTGCGGCACAGGTTTCTGAGGCGTTGGGACTTAACGGCGCACCTTTAATCACGTCCACGTCCAAGTCCAGGTCTATGTCTATGTCCAGGTCCAAGATCCCTGCATTTTGCTCGCCCCTCTTTTTGCAAAAAGTATGCGGCATTAGGCGTCTCGCCGGCATCCTCCGTGCGCTTGCCGAAGCGATTGAATCGGGCAGGCTCTCGCCCACGGTTTTCGGGTCGGGCTGTGGGTGCCGCATTGCTTTTGCCGGCGAGACGCCCAATGCCGCAGTTTCCGAAGAGAGGTTTGTCCTGGTCCACGTTTACGCGGATGAGTCGGTTTGTCAGTTCTTCGGAGTCCGGTCGGGGACGAAGCGCTGCAGGGCTATTTCGGATCGGGCGGGATATCGTAGATGAAGATGGTGTAGCCGATTTTCGCCACCGGTTGATACTCTTTCAGCCAGCCGTAGCAACCCCACATCTGCAAGGCGGTAGCGCTGGCGGCAATCAGGCCGGTTGTCTTCTTCGGAGGCTTTTCACACGGCGGCACATCGTATGAAATGCCGTAGTGCGCCGGGTCCGCGGTGGAGAAGCAGATGAACTTGATCCGATCGATCCCCCTCTCTTCCATGTAGGACTTGAGCCCTTTCAACTCCTGCCCCCAATCAAAGTCGGATTCAAACAGGAGGCGCATGCCGTTAACGGGGCCGCCGCCGAGTTCGCTGATGTAAGCGAGGTAATGAGGAGCGACCAGGATCGAGGAGCCGGCATACCAGAGCAAGAGCACCGGCAGCACCAGCTTCAGAGCCCGCCCGGCCTGCGCTTTCTCCTCCGCAACCAGACGGCCGGCCCACATACAGAGCAGCGGATACACCGGCAGGATGTAGCGGATGCCGCGGCTGAGCCTGAATATGCTGAAATAGAGCGGGAAGATCAGTCCCATCACCAGCGGGACCCACATCCCGCGGTTAGGCCCGTTCGGCGCGGCGAACAACAGGATGAGCAGGAATGGCAGCGGCGTCTTGAGCAGAAAGGCAACCAGGTAAAAGTGGAACCACCCTTTCCTCGAGATGTCCCCGAGAAAAAAAGTCCAGAACCCCTCTTCGACGACGGTATGCTGCAAGTCCAAACCGGAGACATATGCCTCAGGGAGGGGCAAGGGCAGGGATTTCAGCACTGGCACGCTTTGCAGGCGATTGAAGAACCTGCTCCTGTATGCATGGCCCCGCAGCGGGCGCAGGCTTCCGTGAAAGAGATATCCCGCGTTCACGACCACGGCTGCCGCCAGGAGGATCAGCGCCAGATCGCGTCCTCCCCAACGGACAGGTCCTGCTTCCGGCTTCCGCCTCTGCCGCACGAAAATCACGGCCAGAACGACAACGACGGCGATCGCGGCAAGAACGGCGCTGTACTTGGACAGCAGCGCCAGGCCGAGCGACGCCCCGATTGCGATCGAATGCCATGGCGAGGGATCATGGAGATAGCGCCACAAGAGATAAGCCGCAAGCGTGCAAAAAAAGGCCAGGCACAAATCAGGAGTGATCAGGACGGCATCGCTGAGCACGACGGGGTTGAAGGCAAACAGAAACAGCGACAGCAATGCTCCGGCGCTTCCGTAAGCTTCCCGGCTCCAGGTGAAAACCAGAAGCCCGAGCAGCGCGGCCAGGAGCAAGACAGGCACTCTTGCCATGGCCAGGAGGCGGTCATCCGGACGAGAAGCCATGATCGCGCGGCCGCGGGCGTTCAGGTCGGGGATGGAGAAGACGGTGTCGTCCAGCCCGACAAAATACAACGGCAGGCTGTGCAGGTAATAGGAAAGAGGGGGATGCAGCAACGCATCCGGCAGGTCCCAACGCTGAGTCTTGACCAGGTACCGGCCCATGCCGAGGTAATGGGTTTCATCCCCGGTCGCCGACAGGGAAAGGATGGCGATGATGCCTTGAATCACGAACGCGGCGAGCAGAAAACCGGCCAGCAGCCGCTCGGCTTTCCTGCTGACTGCGATGTCTCCACGGAGGATGCGCATCATGAGACACGGCCTCGGATCCGGCTCCAGGCGCCCGTGACCTTTTCTGCCTTTTGAGTCTCGGATTTCATAGTGACCAAAACTGCAAGAGTTAACCACGAAACACACGAAAAACACGAAAGATTTTCGTGCGATTCGTGGTCTGAAATTTCTGTCTGAGGATCGACCGGTGGTCAGTTATCGACCAGGTGCAGATTTCCCTGGCGCCGGTGTTCCTCCAGGAGGCGCCTGGCCTCCACGGCAAGCGCGGCGGGGACGTAGATGCAGATTTCAGTGATTCCGTCCGTGGGCAAGGGGCTGATCGGTTGCGGGATCTCGAAGGAATAGTGGCAGGGTATTCCGTAGCCTTCCAGCAGGCTCTTGATTACCGACGCCTCGCTGGTCATCCACGTAGTCGCCACGACGATGGGAGCTTCCTTGTCCATGCGGGTCAGCCCGGATATCGGCCTTATTTCTTGAACAGATCGTCGAAGCGGGCCCGCGCGTCCCGGGTGCGGTTGGAAAGGCCGCTGCCTGCGGCTCTTCCCCGCAGCGGTTCGAAGTAGTCGCAGTAGTTGGCGCGATCCTTATCCCGCACCCATTCGGCCTGGGATTCGGCGCACTGATTGTGAGCGCTCGGGCTGTAGTGCCGGCAATTGCGGCAGCAGTGCAGGTCGGCATCGCATTTCGGGCAGACGTCCCTGCGGCCGATGCGCTCCTGGAATTCGTATACGGTCCCGCAGCGATAGCAGCAGAAGTCAGGCGCGGCGCTCATCCATCACCTCTTGACAGGCGCAATGTCCGGCGGCTTTGTTAACGGATCGTCACCGGATCCCGCTTTCTGTGGAACGCCTGAATATCATAGGTTACACCCAGCAGCAGCCCGGAGCCAGGATCGAAACGCCTCAGCCCGGCGACGCCCGCGATTTCCCAAAGCAGTCCCGCCATTCGGACGCGGGCCCCAAGCTGGACCCGCGACATGTTTTCGTTGCCGATGCGCAGCGGCCCCTGCCGCCCGCGTACTTCGCCGACCAGTTCGAGCCCCGCGTGGACGGGCGCAAGGATGGCAAATCCGTAGGTCAGCAAATCGGCCTGGGAGTTGGGTTGGACCGGCGACCCGAGGATCGCCAGGCCGAGGTTGCCCCGGAATGCCACCTTGCCCAGATGCTTCGTGAGCAGCAGCTTCGAATAAAATTCGGTTTGGTCGGTCCCCAGACCGCTCTCGTTGGACGCGTTCGGAAGTTGAACGGCAAAGGAAAACGCCAGGGCCGGGCGCGCGCCTTTTTCACCCGCGAGCTTCAGCTTCGTGCCGAGAATCAGGTCGCCGAAATCGCTGGTAGTTCCCCCGGCAAAAGTCGGCGGAATGACCGCAGGGGAGCGCCGGTTGACCGTGAGGAAATCCCGCGCGACCCCGGAAATTTGAAATTCCGCATACTCGCCCGCACCCACGCGAATGATGGTCACACCAAGGCGCAGCAGGTCTCCCTCCAGTCCCGACAGGGAGTAGCGCTGCCGGTGGAGGAACTCGATGCCAAACTCGGCCCGAACGGCGCCGATCCCTAGGAGTTCGGCGGTCTCCGTCCTCAGCGGGCGGTCTTCCTGCGCCCGCGCGGAAACCGGCATGAAGAGTGCGACGAGAACTGCGATCCACTTTCCCACTTGCCCCTCCAACCATCCAAGTGCCGAACGCACGGCCCCAATGGTACATGCACCCGAGCCCTGCCATTTTCGAAGCATAGCTGCGCGGACTGCAAAACTCTACATCAGGATGAAAGGTTTTGGTCCGCCATTTTGGAACTGCAGCCTACATCTGCGGGCGGTTGACCCTCGGGGCGGGCGCCTCTATGATTATTCACTGGCCCGGACCATTGCAGTTGGCCGGGACCTGTGGGGTGTTTATGCTTCGTCAGTTGCTTCTGTCCAAGATTCACCGCGCGACGGTCACGCGCGCGGACCTCCATTACGTGGGATCGATCACTCTCGATCCGCTGCTTATCCGGGCCGCCGGTTTCGTGGAGAACGAAAAGATCGACATCTACGACGTCACCAACGGAGCCCGGCTCTCGACCTATGTCATTCCCGGCAAATCAGGCAGCGGAGAGGTGGGAGTAAACGGCGCCGCGGCTCACCTGCTCAATCCCGGCGACCTCGTCATACTTGCGGCCTACGCGTGGATGACCGAGTCTGAGGCCGAGTCTCACCGGCCCCGCGTGGTTCACGTGGATGAGAACAACCGGGTACTCGAGAAGGTAGACGTGGAAAGAAATTGAGAGTGTCAGGATCAACGGAGCAACCAGGCCGCGATGACCGGACTGTGGAGGTGAGGATGAAACCGCGTCAGGTGCCACTCCGCGCCCGCCGCAGGTGGAGGTCACTCGGCCTGGATTACCTCCACGATAATCGAATCAGGATCCGATCCCGTCGGCGCCAGGGCGTCGCCCGTCGGTGCGCACCACGGCGCGTACCTGCCCGAACGGCTGCTGCGCCAAGGGCCACCAGAGCGCGGGTTCCGCCCCCGCGTCCGAGGGGCGATCGCACACGTCTTCCATGACGCCGACGATCCGCCATTTTTCATCCCAGATATTCAGCTCTTTGCCAATGATGTCGCTTTCGGGAAAATACCTGTGCCCGAATTCCCGGTTGACGACCACCACGCGCGGGGCTTTGACGGAATCACGTTCATCGATGTATCTCCCCTGGACCAACCGGAATCTCAGGGCTTCAAAAAAACCGGGAGTGGCCGCCTGGAAGCGGGCCAGTAACGTCTCCCCTTCACGTGGCTGGCGCCCAACGATGTCGAACGATGTGTTCTCGTCGTAACCGGTCAAGGGAATGTTCGATGCCAATCCGGCCGCCTTTACCCCTGGGATATGTTGCCAGCGGCTCAGGAGCACACCGGAAAGCCCGGTTATCCGCGCCGGCTTGTCATAGGCGCTCTGCGGCAGGTTCAGCTGAAACGTAAGCACGCCCCGCGGGTCAAACCCGTGATCGCGCGCTTCCAGCAGAATTGAGCTGCGGAACGGAGAAACGGAGGCGGAGGAACTCCAGCGCGGGCCCCAGCGCGACCGGAGCGTGGTGGCAACGGCGCCGGCGTTTACCAGTGACCTGATTACGGTGCAAAACTACTTTGCCCTGTAGATGTGGAAGAAGTTATCCGGGACGAAGCTGTACTCCCCCGTCTTTACAAATCCGGCGGCGGCAATCCACTGCTCCAGATCCTGTAAGGTGAAGCGCATGGATTCGTGCCCCGCCGGCCAGTTTTTTACAAAATCCAGGATGGCGAGCCGCGCGCCCGGCTTCAGCACGGCCTTCACGTTTGACAGGTAAGCCTGGCGGTTCGCGATGTGATGCAGCGTGTCACAGACGAAAACCAGGTCGACCGACTGTGGCGGAAGTCCCGGGGAGTTCTGTCTCCCCAGGATCGTTGTGAAGTTGGCGATGCCCTGTTCGCGCGAGGTCCGGGCGACGTGCTCCAATAACTGCGGATCGATGTCGACTGCGAATACCCATCCGCGTGGCAGCACTGTCTTCGCCAGCGGCCTCGTGAAAAGCCCGGAACCCGATCCGATATCGGCCACAACACTGCCGGACTTCAGCCCCAGCGCTGCGATGATCTTTTCCGGCCGAAGGCGGTCGATGCGATGCGGGTCTTCGAGAATCTTGATGTATTCTTTGGCGGGCGGCTGAGTGTATTGTGTCGTCGGTGACAGCTGCGGGCACGCAACCAGAACCAGCACGGCCCAGAATGCGCCGCGCAAGAAATCTCTCCTTGGCATTTCATTCATGCGATCCGCCTCCTCCCCCAAAATATCCGGCATCCACAAGACCTATGCAAGTGCAGGCAAGGCTGGGGCAAGGAGGATACCGAGCAAGAGTCGCGCCTATCGGGACTTCTCGATGCTGTGAATGCCGCTCAGATCGATCGTCAATCGGCCGTCCCCGGAAGGGCGATTGAAGATGTTGCTGAATCTTGCGCCCCAAACGACCTCATGAGCCTTATAGGACGATCTTGCATGCACGGTCTGCGAGAAGGTATCGTCGATGCCCGTCAACAAAATCAGAAACTCCGCGTCCGTCTCACGAAGATCCTTGTCCGTGAGTCCTACAAGCGGGCTCGAGGGGTCGATCGGATGCACTATCGTCCAGCTCAACGGGAAAAATGCTACCTTGCGCCGCTCCAGGGCCAGGTCGTAAAACCGACGCACATCGGCGCCGTCGTTTCTTTCCATGCGACTGAAGAGAACCTTGGCTCCCAATTCGATGATCTGGTTGCTGCGCTGATTCGCAATGCGGAACTCGAATGCGGACATGCCTCGATAAGGGGCGATAATGGCGGTGTCACTGAAAAGAATTCTGGCTGTGGGGCGCGAGAAACGCGCGAACAGCAACCCGGTAACTATAGCAAAACCGAGCAGTCCCACAAGAGATTCGATCGTAACCAGAATATTCGCCGGCAAGCCTGAAGGACTTATATGCCCGTATCCGATCGTAGCGAGAGTCTGCACGCTGAAGAAGTAGGCGCGGAGAAACTCGTTGTGAACCTGTCCCTCTTGTAATCCTGCCAATGCCCCCGGCCCGCACAGAACGTAGGCGCATGCAAAAAGCACATTGACTATGAGGTAGGCGGACGAGGCCAGGGCGAGATACAATCCCCAGGACATGGTGAGCAGCGCATGATAGGGGCTCATTGACGTCCAGAAGCCCAGCCCGGTCCGCGCTACACTGAAGCTCCCGTCCCGGTTGAGCAGCCGTTCTCGGCTTTCGCGTGCGACGACGCTTCCAAAACCGAGGTCTCGCTCCTCTTCCCCCCAAGAGGCAGGCTCGGCTGACATAACCGCGTTTCCTGTGGTGATATCTGTTCGGTTCGCCAAGTTCGATCCCGAGTTTTTGACGGCCTGGGGCAAACATCGGAGCTGCAGGCTCTTTACATAGTGGCATTCGGCAAGACGATGAGCAACCACCTCTGTAACCAGAGCGCCCCACGCAATTCTGGGGCCGTAGTCCCGGCACAAAAACTCACTTCCCACTCGCAGCGGCCACCAATCGGGGCTCGACCTTCAAATCCAGGTCTCGAGCCACCTTCTGCGCATCGGAGTTACCGTATCCGGCAAGGAAACTCGTCATCCTTTCGTAATTGAGATGAACTCCATCCTGACGCTCGTCGATCAGAATCGTCACCGGGCGTAGAAGCCGGCATCCGGCACGTGTTTGACCATCTGAGTCATGATGAGTGGGTTGCGTGAGATGAGACGCAGGCTCTGTGACGCTTTTGCTCCATCCCGTTTGCGCGGAACCTCGCCGAAGTCGAATCGCGTAGATTCCATCAATCCCCACGGGTCAATTGCCTCGTGGACGAGCTTTTCCGATTCGGCATACGACTTCGCTGCGCCGATTCTTTCTCGCCTTTGGGAGCACTGCCCAAAGCTATTGCAGCCTCTCCCAAGGCGACATCTGGTGTGGGATGGCTGTGCGGTGAAGAATCAGGTGCTCCGAGAGATTGGTGGGGGCGAAAGAGGACTGCATCCCAGAAACCTGATGATCCGGACAATGTGCCACTGCTGCATCCGTCCGACAGAGTCTTTGATCGAGCAACCGGAACCGGTTTCATTTCATATCCCCGATTCCTCATTTGGCTTAAGATGGGACCGACATTCGCCAGGCGGAACAGTTCGCCATCAAAGTCCATCTTCAAGGAGGCTGTCATGAAAACGCGTATCGTGGTTTTTTGCCTGCTATCTGCGCTATTGGCGGCCGGGTTCTCGGTCGCACAGCAGCCGTCACCGGTGACAGCGATCAAGGCCGGCCGGCTGATCGACCCGGAGACCGGAACGGCGGCGGCCAACCAGGTGATCCTGATCGAGGGCGAGAGGATCACTGCGGTGGGGCCGAACCTCGCCATACCCGCCGGGGCCACTATCATCGACCTGTCGAAACTCACGGTCCTGCCCGGTCTCGTCGACGCTCACACCCACATGGCGATCACCTACAAGGAGCAGCCGGAGAACAACTATTACTATCTCACCTACATCACGGATTCGACGCCGCTGCGCGCCATCCAGGCTGCGTCGAACGGCATGCAGCTTCTCAACTCCGGCTTCACCGTCGTCCGGGATGTTGGGAACAACGCGCTATACGCGGACGCCGCGCTTCGCCAGGCGATCGAGCAGGGGTGGTTGCCGGGACCGACCGTGATACCGTCCGGACCGATGATCGGCGGCACCGGCGGCCAGTTCTGGCCGACGCCGGAGATGTACAAGTACCACAACATCATGTTCCCCGAGTACATCGACGCCAACAGCCCCGATGAGATCGTCCGCGCCGTCCGCGAAAACATGCTGTTCGGAGCAAGAACGATCAAGCTGTGCATAGACTGCAAACCGTGGGGTTACTCGGTCGACGACATCAAGCTGGCTATCAGCGAGGCGGCCAAGGGCGGCTGCAAGGTCGAGGGGCATGTGCAGACGACGGACGGGGCGCAGCGAGCCATCGATGCCGGCGTCTTCATGATCGCCCACAACAATGCGCTCACGCCCGAACAGCACCGCCAGATGGCGGCAAAGGGAATCTTCCTTGCGGGAACCGACACTCCTTTCACCGCTTACCGGGGCAGCGAGGCGGCTTTCAAACGCACGACGGCGAACCTGCGGGACGCGTGGGAAAAGAAAGTGCCCCTCACTTACTCGACCGACATGGACTACTGGAACGAGCGCATGAAAGACCCTAAGACCGGCGAGTGGCTGACTCGCGGCGACCTCACACTCAACTTCCTCGAAACCTGGAAAGCCGCCGGCATCCCCCAGGCAGACACCCTGCGGGCGATGACCATCAACGGGTACAAGGCTGCCGACATCATCCGGGACCGGGGTCCCATCAAGCCGGGATTTTTCGCCGACATGATCGCCGTCGCAGGCAATCCCCTCGACAATATCGACGCGTTGCGCAACGTTCAGTTCGTCATGAAAAACGGCATGGTGTTCAAGAAGGATGGCGTGATGACGCCGGAGAAGTTCTTCCACCCGGGTCCGGTCAAGACTCCAAACGGAAGATGGACCCGATAGCCTTCGGTGATGCGTTCGGTCACTTCTCCAGAAGAAACCGGAAGATGGCGACGGCGGCGAGGCATGCAGTTTCGGCTCTCAGGACCCTCGTTCCCAGGCTCACGATCCGGAACCCCGCCCGCCCGGCGGCAGCTGCTTCGGAATCATCCCATCCCCCCTCGGGACCGACGCAGAGCAGCACCGGCCGGTCCGGGAAGTGATCCGCTGCGAGGCGCTCGGCAGCCGTGCCGTGGAGCAGGAACCTGGCCCAGCCTGAATATTGGGGATCGGCCAACAGCGAATCGAATTGCACCGGGGCATGAACCCTGGGGACCGTAACACCCCTGCATTGCTTGGAGGCCTCTCGGACGATCCGCTGCCAGCGCTCGAGACGGGGGTCGAGCCTCGCGGCCGCGATGTGGGTGTTTGAGAAGTGAGTTTCCAGGGGAAGAATCCGGTCGACCCCGAGCTCAGCGCTTTTCTGAAGCATCCATTCGAAGCGATCGAGCTTGATCAGCGCCGCAGCGAGCGCGATGGGTGTGGCAGACGCCGGGGCGACCTCCAGCATCCGGAGCGCGCCGACACAAATCTCTCCGCTATCGAACCTGATCGTCCCGGAATAACTCGCGCCCTCGCCGTCGAACAGCTCCACTTCATCCCCGGCCCGGAGCCGCAGGACGTCGCGCAGGTGATGCGCCTGGTCGGGCGTGAGGACGGCCATTTCGCCCCGGATTCGATCCTGTGGGATGAAAAACCGTCTGCGGGGCATTGGCTCCGGCTACCCGAATATGTCTTTGACCTTTTCAAAGATGTTTCGCTCGTGCGAAACTTCGTCGTCTTTGTTGAGCCCTGCCAGGCACTCATACAGCTGCCGCTGCTCTTTGGACAGTTTGGAGGGGACGACCACGTTCACGGTTACGAACTCGTCTCCGCGGCCTCGCTCGTTCAGGCTGATGATGCCTTTGTTGCGCAAGCGGAAAATCGTCCCGGTCTGCGTCCCTTCCGGGATTTTCAGCTTCTCTTCCCCTTCCAGCGTGGGCACCGAGATCTCGGCGCCGAGCACGGCCTGGGTAATCCCAATCGGGATCTGGCAGTATAGGTTGTTCCCCTGTCGCTGGAAGAACGGGTGTTCTTCGACGTAAATGACTACGTATAGATCCCCCTGCGGACCGCCTCGGCCTCCCGCCTCGCCTTCGCCCTGGATGCGCAGTCGCGAGCCGTTGTCCACACCCGCGGGGATCTTGAGCTCGAGGATTCTCTCCTTGCGCACGTGCCCCTTGCCGTGGCAGGTTTCGCACGGGTCACGGATGATGCGTCCTTCGCCGTTGCATTGGCCGCAAGTGCGGCTGATCGAGAAGAAACCCTGCTGATATCTCACCTGGCCGGCGCCCTGGCATGCCGGGCAGGTGGTCGGGCTCTTGCCCTTGGCAGTCCCGCGTCCGCCGCAGGAACTGCAGGTTTCGAGGCGCGGAATCTTGATCTTCGTCTTGAGGCCGAAGGCGGCGTCCCGAAATGAGATCTTGAGATCGTATCGAAGATCGGCGCCGCGCTCCGGGCCGTGACGACGCCTGGAACCGCCGAAAATGTCGCCGAATCCGAATAAGTCGCCCAGGATGTCGCCGAAGTCGCTGAAGGTCGCCGGATCGAAGCCGCTGAACCCGCCCTGCATGCCGCTGTGGCCGAAGTGGTCGTAACGGCTTCTCTTCTCGGGATCGCTCAAGACGCTGTATGCCTCGGCGGCTTCCTTGAAGCTCTCCTCGGCGTCCTTGCTCCCGGGGTTTTTGTCAGGATGGAACTTGATAGCGAGCTTTCGATACGCACTCTTGATTTCCTGGTCCGTGGCTTCGCGCGAAACCCCCAGCACCTCGTAATAATCTCTCTTCTGATTCAAAAACCGACTCCGCGATGAATAGTTGATCCTTTACTTTTTCGCATTCCGGGATTGATCCAGCGCCGTCCGCATCGCCCGATGCATATCCTCGTCATTGACCTCTTCTTCCGCATTCGCATCGGTCTTGGCTGCGGCGCCGGCCGGCATGTTGAACATGGCGGTCGTAAGCTTCCCGGCGCACAATTCCAGGTTGGCCAGCAGTTCGCTCATGGCGGAGACGTCCTCTTCGTGCCCGGACAACTCCTTGGCCTTCTGAATCGAGGTCTTTACCAATCCCTGTTCGACAGGTGTGAGCAGCCAGCCGAACTCGGAATAGCTCCTGCCGATAGTGGATGCGTGTCCCTGGATGCGGTTGCGCAGCTGCGCCGTCTCTTTCGCCTTGCGGTCGCTTTCGGAAAACTCCTTCGCCTCGAGAATCATCCGGTCGATTTCATCCTTGCTCAACCCGGTGGAGGGTGTGATTTCGATCGCCTGCGCTCTTCCGGACACCTTGTCTTTCGCCGACACGCTCACGATGCCGTTGGCATCGATGTCGAACGTCACTTCGATCTGGGGCACGCCCCGGGGCGCCGGCGAGATCCCGACCAGCTCGAAACGTGCCAGGGACCGGTTGTGTTTCGCCAGTTCCCGCTCCCCCTGCAGCACGTGCACTTCCACTACCGCCTGGTTGTCGGCCACAGTCGTGAAGATGGTGGTTTTTTTCAGCGGGATCGTGGAATTGTGCTCTATGATCCGGGTAAAAAGCCCGCCCTGTGTTTCCACTCCGAGGCTCAGGGGAAGCACGTCGAGAAGTACGATTTCCTTCAACTCCCCTTTCAGGACGCCGCCCTGCAGCGCCGCCCCGACGGCGACGACCTCGTCGGGATTCACTTCCACCGACGGCCGTTTTTCGAAGATTTTCTCGGCGTGCCGTTGAACCGCCGGAGTGCGTGTCTGGCCGCCAACCAGAATCACCTTGTCGACGTCGGCAGCAGTGAGCTTGGCATCGTGCAGCGCCTTCAGGCAGTAATCGGAGGTCCGTTCGATCAGATCCTTCACCAGCGCCTCAAACCTTACTCGGGTCAGGACCCGGTCGAAGTGTTTGGGTCCCTTGGCATCGCCCGCGATAAATGGAAGATTGATGTGCGTTTCATCGCTGGACGAAAGTTCGCACTTGGCCTTTTCGGCCGTCTCCTTGAGCCGCTGCCGGGCCAGGATGTCACTTCCCAGGTCGATGCCGGAAGATGAGCGGAACTCGGCGACCATCCAGTCCATGACGGCCTGATCGAAATCTTCGCCGCCGAGGAAGCTGTCGCCGCAGGTTGAGAGAACCTCGAAGACCCCGTTGTTCAGCTCCAGGATCGAGACGTCAAACGTGCCGCCGCCCAGGTCGAAAATCGCTACGCGTTCGTGTTCCTTCCTGCCGAGGCCGTAGGCGAGAGCAGCCGCCGTCGGCTCATTGATGATGCGCCGGACCTCGAGTCCGGCGATCCTGCCGGCGTCCTTTGTCGCCTGGCGCTGCGAGTCGTCGAAGTACGCAGGCACCGTGATGATGGCTTCCGTAACTTCCCCGTTTGTAAAATCTTCTGCCATGCTCTTCAAGTATTGCAGGAGCATGGCGGAGATCTCCGGCGGGCTGTACTCCGTGCCGTGGACGGCGATCCGCACATCCCCTTTGTCCGATGAAGTCAAGGCATAAGTCAGGTACGACCGGAGACGTTGGACCTCCGGCGAATCATATCGCCGGCCCATCAGGCGCTTGACGGCATAAACGGTATTGCCGGCGTTCGTCACCATCTGGCGTTTGGCTATTTGCCCCAGTAGGCGGTCGCCTTTCTCGGCAAATGCCACGATGGAGGGCGTAGTCCGGCCGCCCAGGCTGTTTGGCACAATCTGGACAGAAGTCCCTTCCAGAACGGCAACACATGAATTGGTGGTGCCGAGATCGATTCCTATGATTTTTCCCATAATTTATTTTTGCGTTGTGCCGTCTTCCTTCGGTTTTGGACGGCTGGCAACGACGACCTGCGCCGGTCTGAGCAGGCGGCCCCTGTACAGGTATCCGCGCCTCAGTTCCTCGACGACCGTATTATCCTCGTAATCCTGGGACTCCAGGTGAGTCAGAGCGTCATGTAAGTGCGGGTCGAATTTTTGTCCCTTGGCTTCAAGTGCAACCACACCCAGACGGTTCAGGGTGCTGCCCAACTGCTTGTACAGCAACTCCACTCCCTCGCGGTACTTTTTCAGCTTTCCCTGTTCGCTTGCGTCCTCTCTGAAACTCTCCATGGCACGCTCGCAGGCATCCAGGACGGGAAGCATTTCAACCAGAAGAGCGATCGTCACATTGGCGGCGGCTTCCGCACGTTCACGCTCCGTTCGCTTCCGGAAGTTCTCCAGCTCCGCTGCTTTGCGCAGGAACCGATCCCGCCACTGCTCCGATTCTGCCTTGGCTGCCTCGAGGTCGGCCTGGTGTCCGGCCGACGGTTCCGGCGCTGGAACCGCCGGCCTGGCGACGGGTTCCTGTACCGTGATCGGGTCCGTTTCAGAACCAGCAATTTGTTGCTCTGACTGGTTTTGTGGCTTAGAAATCATACTCGCATTCCTTCACAACCAAGCACCTGGCCGAAAAGCCTGGCGACATATTCAACTAATGATATCGCTTTGGCGTATTCCATCCGGGTGGGCCCGAGAATTCCCAGTGAACCTATTGTCTTCTCATCGACGACGTAACGTGAGGCGACCAGGGTGCAATCTTCAATTCCGGGGAGCGCGTTTTCGCTTCCGATCGTGATCCGTACTTCCTGGGTGTCTCCCCGAATGCACTCCGAGATGAGCTTCGCCAGCCGGTTTCGCTGCTCGATCGCTTCAAACAGCACTCTCATCCTAGTAATATCGGAGAACTCAGGGTTCTTGATTAGATTTGAAGCCCCGTCCAGGTAGATTTCGGATTCGACCTCCGCCGTCGCCCCCGAGAATGTGTAGGAGCTTAACCGGATGGCTCGGCGCACGAACTGATCGTACAGAGCTCGCTCCTCTCCTATCATCTTTGATAGCAGCGACTTAATCTCGGAGAGAGTCTTGTCCCTGAAGTGTTCGGTAATGTACCGAGCCGCCTGATCGAGATCGGTCTGGCTGTACTCCTCCGCCGGGTGGATCACCCTGTTTTGGACGATTCCCGACTTGGAGACCAGAATGACGAGAATGCGGTTTTCCGACAGCCTGATGAACTGAACAAGCTGCAGCGCCACTTGGCTGATAGGTGGGGAAACGACGATCCCGAGATTCCTTGAGACATGCGACAGGACCTGGCTGGTGCGTGCCATGAGCTGATCCGGAGTATCTTCAGTCATCATGCTGGTATCGATCAGGTGCCGCTCCTGCGGGGAAATCTGGCGTTTGTCGAGCATGGTGTCGACATAGAGGCGGTAGCCCATGTCCGTCGGAATGCGGCCGGCCGAGGGATGGGGCTGACGCAGGTACCCCATCTCCTCCAAATCCGCCATGATATTCCGCACCGTCGCGGCACTGAGGCGCTCGCGGCTGCGGCGGGCAATCGTTCGAGAGCCGACCGGTTTGCCGGTCGCTACAAATATCGAGATTGCCCTCTGCAGGATTTCGCGGGATCTTTCGTCAAGGGTATTGCCTACCTTCGCACCCATAAACCTATGACCGTTTTGTATTTCCAAGGGATTTCCCGCTTGGCCGGCGTGGGGATTCGGGGCATTCGGGCAGCCGAATAAACCCGCCCCAAGAGGACATTATAATATGCATTAAGTCAAAAACAACCAAGCCTTTATCGTATTCGCTCGCCCCAGTGCCGGCGCCACCGACAAAAAAGACCTCAAGTACGTATCTTGAGGCCTTTTTCGATCCACCGGATCGCGCCGGTCGCGGGGAAGCGACATTAAAACTGGAACGGCGTGCCGATGCCTTCTCTGACCGCTTCGTCGTAGACCGCCTTTGCCGCGGAGACGTCCTGGATCGCCAATCCTACCGACTTGAACAGAGTTATTTCTTCCGGCGAGGTCCTTCCCCGGACTTTGCCGAGGATGACGTCTCCCAGGTTTCCCGCCACATTGTTCCAAGACCAGGCACCGCTCCCGGCAGGGATGATGAAATCGCCGGCCTCGGCCTTGCAGGCTTCCGTCAAATCGCAGATCACGCGGCTCCGTTGAACGGTCAGGGTGTCGAGTTCCCGCATCTTCGGTGTGTGGGAACCGATCCCGTTGATGTGCGTCCCCGGCTTGAACCATGATCCGTCCACAACCGGCTCCGCGGCGCTCGTCGCCAGCACGACGATGTCGGACTCCCATGCAGCGGCAGCAGGATCGGAGGCCAACTCGACTTGCACTCCGATCTTGCCGGTGATCCTGCGCGCAAAGTCCTGGCGGGATTCCACGGGGTCAACCGACCACGCCAGCAGCTTGCGGAGCGGCCGGGCTTCGTGAATGGCGAGAACCTGGGTAAAGGCCTGCACCCCGGTGCCGAAGATCATGCCGACGGCGGCATCAGGCCGCGCCAGGTGCTTCGTCGCCACGCCGCTGGAGGCCCCGGTGCGCATCGCCGTGAGAAATCCGCCTTCCATGACGGCGAGCGGGAACCCGGTCTCTTCGTCGAGGAGGAGGACGGTGCCGAGAACCGCCGGCAACCCGTGTTTGCGCACATTTTCGTGATAGACGGTCACAACTTTGGCGCCGAGCGCTCCGAGTCCTTTGATGTGCGCCGGCATGAAAAGCGCCAGGCCGGATTTTTCCGGCAGCGGGATCGGTGTGCGCTGGGGCATAGTCGTCTCCCCGGCGGACAGGGCGGCAAATGCCCGCTCGACCGCATCCATGCACATCTTCATGGTGAAAAAGCCTTCAATGTCTTTGCGCGACAGCAACAGGGTCTTCATGGCGCCTCCTCTGCGAACGGGGCATGTTCCGCTTGTCCAGCCGACTCAGACCGATGAAACAGGGGGCTGCAAGGCAGTGTGTGCCGTGATGGTGTCAATCGCTCACGCTCTGACGGCCTTCCGCGCCCGGTCGATCATATGCTTTTCCAGCCGGCTGAAGGCTTCTTCGAGAATCTCCTCCTGCGGAAGAAAGACGATCCGCATGTGGCGCGTTCCCGGGCGTTGGCCGAACCCGTCGCCGTGCACCACGACGACCCCGGTTTCACGTATCAGATTCGCGACGAACACGGAATCCGGCTCGTCGATGTGCAGCCGCGGGAAGGCATAGAAAGCTGCTGCCGGTTTCACGCACGAAATGCCGGGAATCTCGTTCAACCGCTTCCAGGTGATATCCCGTCTGCGCCGCAACTTGTCCTTCACTTCGCGGATGTGTTCCTGCGAACCTTCGAGCGCCGGCTTGATTGCGTACTGAAGAGGGGTCACGGCGCACAGTCGGGCCCTGAGGCACCTGTTGATCGCCTCGATATAATCCGACATCATGTTTTTCCTGCCCGTGATGACGGCCCAACCGATGCGAAATCCCGGCACCAGGTAGCTCTTGGAGAGCCCGTTCATGGTGATGACAGGCGCCTCATCCGACAGCGAAGCGATCGAGATGCTGTCTTCGTCGTCAAGGACGAGCTTGTCGTAGATCTCATCCGAAAAGATCACGATATTGCGCTCGAGGCTGAGTTTGACGAGTTCCTCCAGCACTTCACGCGAGTATTTCGAACCGGTCGGATTGTTGGGATTGATCAAGACCAGGGCGCGCGTGCGCGGGGTGACTTTCTTCCGGATGTCGGTGATGTCCGGTTCCCAGTTGTTTTCCTCGTCCAGGTAGTAAGGGACATTTTCCGCCTGAATCTTGCCAAGCACCGCCGAGTAGAGCGGGTAGCCGGGCGACGGGATCAAGACTTCTTCCCCCGGATTGACCAGCGCAGTCAGGCACAGCTCGATCGCTTCGGAAGCGCCGGAAGTGACAAACAGATCGAGCCAGTTCTTGATGCCTTTGCGCCGGACCGAGTTGCCGATCGCCTCCCGGGCCTCCGCAAGCCCTGAGGAATTTGAATACCCGGTGTGGTTCTCGAGCAATGCCTTGTGACATGCCTCGATCATGTGCGCTGGAGTTTTGTAGTCGAACGCGATCGGGTCCCCTATGTTCAGGTAGAGAAGTTCCTTCCCCGCGGCTTTTGCCTCGTCCGCAATCTTGAGGATGTCACGGATCGCATACTCCACTTTCTTTGTTCGTTCTGCAGGCACTATCATGGCTCCCCCTATGGAATCGATCACGCAGGCGCTCCCTCAGGCAAGGGCACGACTCGCTATGGCCAGGCAGTCGAGGCGACCTTGATTCCAAAATCACCCTGTCCGTCCGACCTGCAGTAGCCCGGTGATCAGGGTTTGAGCAGGCTCGTGTAGTGGGTTGCGATCGACGGCCCGAGCGGCGTCAAAGTGACGCGCAGTATCTTGATGACAACGGACTGTCCGCTCTTCAGGCCTGTCAAAATGTTGACCATGTCCTGGTAGACTTCGATCTTCTTGCCATTGGCCGCGACGATGACGTCGAAGCCCGACTGGTCCTGCGGACGCAGGCCCGCATCTTCGGCAAGGCCTCCGGGCGTTACCGTCATGACGAGAGCGCCGCCGGAAATGTTGTATTCTTTCGCGATGCGTGCCGGCACATTGTCGATGCGCATTCCGATCTCGGGCTTGACGTCGGTTTTTTCTTCGAAGCTGAAGCCGGGCCGCGACTGGTTGGCTTCGAGCGTTCGCTCCCCGACGGCTACCGAGAAATCTTTGACCGCCCCGAAACGGACAGCCTTGACATTGACGGTTCGACCTGGCGGCGTATTGGCGACCGCCAGGCGCAGGTCCTGGATCCCCGTGATCTTCTTGCCCTCATACTCTATGATGACGTCTTCGGCTTTGATGCCTGCCCTGGCGGCGGGTGTGTTGTCCGATGTATTTCCCTTCTCATCGCTCGTCCCCGTGATGAGCACGCCGCTGCCCTGCTTGACGCCGAAGTATTCAGCCATCGCCGGCGTGAAAGGGAAGTCGGTGTTCATGTTTATGCCCATCCACCCGCGCCGGACTTTCCCGTTTTCCAGGATCTGGTTGTACACATCGACGAAAATGTGCGACGGAACGGCAAACCCGACCCCCGCATTGGCGCGGCTGGGTGTATTGATAAAACTGTTGATGCCGACCACTTCGCCGTTCATATTGACCAGCGGTCCGCCGCTGTTGCCGGGGTTGATGGCGGCGTCCGTCTGCAGGTAGTCGTTGAACAGCATCGCCTGCTCTTCCGCGCTCTCGATGCTTTCAAACATGCGCCCGATCGCCGACACGATTCCCGCAGTGACCGTCTGTTCCAGGCCGAAGGGGCTGCCGATCGCAATCACCCAATCCCCGACTTTCATCGCTTTGGCATCCCCGATTTTTGCGAACGTGAAGTCTCTGTCGCCTTCGATCTTGATGACTGCAATGTCGGACAGTTCGTCCCCCGCAATGACCCGCGCCTGGTATTCCTTGCCGTCCTTTACGTTGACCCTGATCTTGGAAGCGTCCTTTACCACATGGTTGTTCGTCAGGATGTAGCCTTTGGGGTCCACTAATATGCCGGAACCAAGGCTGCTGCGCGTATACTCCTGCGGCGTATCGCCGAAGAACTGGCGGAACATGTCCGGCATCTGGCTGTTGCGTCCCTGCCCGGCCCGCCGGGAGAGCCGGACGACCTCTTCTGTGGCGATGTTGACAACCGAGGGACCTACCCGTTTGGCGACCTCTTCGAACGCCTGCGACAGCGCCAGGGCTGCGCCGCTCGACGAGGAACCGCTTCCGCTCTGAATCTTGAGCTGGCTGTCTCCGGGTCCTACGGCTACAACCCGGCGGGAAATCAGCGTCCCGATCCCTATCCCCAGGCTGAGGACAAACAAAACCACGAAGAATGTAACAAGATGTCTTTTTGAAGGTCTTTCTCCATGGGGCTCATAGGTCATGTTGACACCTCCAATTACTGGTTGTTTACGCTTAACATTCTACGTGAAGGCTCATCGTTAGTTCCAAAGATAATTGACGGTCATGCGGGGGCTGTCCGGCAGGAGCGGCGTTTGCAGATGCCAGCTTCAGATGTGCTTCCGGCCTCGAAACGGGCGGCTTTCTGAGCGCGGCGCCTCCTCTGCTATAATGGACCCTGGATGTCTGCGCAAAGTCATGCGTGAAAAGATAGCAAGCTACCTCGAGAAGGCCGGACGGTCGCTGCCGGCAGGGCAGATTTTGCATGAGGTTCTCAATATCCTCTCGCCCAACTCCCTGGCAGCCGACCGCGTCCTGAGAAGCATCCTAGGGACCGACGCTCGTTTCCGCCGGGAGCGGGGCCTGTGGGGATTGGTGGCAGGCAGGACGGCTTCAGGGTTCGAAAGAACCGCGGCACTTCATCTGCAACTGGATATGCGCGAGCCGCTTTTTTTCCGGGGTGCGGTGCATCTGCCGGCATCGGGCGCCGCCTGGGAATTCCAGGGCGCCGGGACCGAAAAGCCCTGGGATTCGCGGCCGCTGGAACGAGCCCGCCTGGAAGCCGGGAATCACCTGCTGCTGGCCTGGAGCAACAGAGAACTGAGGCAGTGGAACCGTCTGTTGCGCTCCTGCATGCTGCCCGAGTGGGACGGGGATTTCCTGGGCCTGGGCCGGCTTGCCGCGCGCGCGGCGCCAGAGATGCGCCCGCCCCGGTATCCGGAGGATCTGGCGTCCTGCCTGGGTCTGGCTCCTCCGGATACCGAGCAACCGGCGGCGATGGCCCGATTTCTGGCCGAATCATTCCAGTGCCTGCTCGACCGCGTCCCGCCCTCCGCCCGCGCCGGCCTGCCCGAAGTCGAGAACTGGATCGCGGAAGGAAGTGCGAAGGTCGATTTCAGCCGGTTTGCCTTCGGGCGCGATTTTCTCGCCCGGATTCCCGAGTCGCCGGGTGTCTACCTCATGCGGAACCGGGCCGCGGAGGTTATCTACGTCGGCAAGTCCCACAACCTGAAGCGGCGGGTAGGCTCGTATTTCACGCCGCGCGCGCTGAAAGACCCGAAAGTCGCCAGGATTCACGGCCAGCTCTACTCCCTGGAGTGCCTCACCTGCCGCACGGATGTGGAGGCCCTGCTCCTCGAAATGCGCATGATCCGCGACTTTCGACCCACGATCAACCTCCAGACGGAAATCCACGAGCGGCGATCACGGTACGGGCACGCGGCGAATCTCCTCCTTCTGGCGCCCTCCGCAGACCGCGTGGAAATCTATCTTTTAAAAGACGGTCTTTTTGTCGGCCGGAATTCGGTGCTTCGGGGGCACATGCCGGGCAAGAGACTGCAGAAAAAGATCCAGACTCTTTACTTTCGGCCCCGGCCTGCCGAGGCCGCGGCAGGAGAGGACTGGGAAAGCGAGATCGTGGCGCGCTTTCTGCGCACACACAGGAGGCGTCTTAACCTGGTCGATGTGGACGAGGCCGGCAGCTGCGAATCGGTGGTCCGGCGCCTCGAGTCCTATTTGGGAGATCCGGATCAGCTGTCGCGGAAAGTCTACTATCGTTGACCCACACTCGGAATCTCCATGGAGACTCATGTGCGCCCGCGCAAGACCGGCGTTCAGTTTGTGCTTTACAGCACCGGCGGTTTTCAGTAATTTGAGAAAATACTAATAATAGGCATTTCCAAAGTGCCTTGGTTTTCTGATTCCAGGTTTCCCGGCCTGCCGGCTGGGAGCGGCCAGCCGGATCCTGCGACCGGATGAGGAGACGAAGATGATGCCTGCCAAAGGTTTGTTTCTTTCCGTGTGCGCGACAATCCTGGGATTTCTGCTGCTGCCGGCGTTGCTTCCCGCCCAGGATCCGCAGCCGAGCAAGTTCTACGACATACAGATCAGCAAGGATGAAATCTACAGTTACACCAATCTGAAATTTACCGGCGATTACACCACTTTCGATTCGCCCAAAGGATTTCTTGCACTCGGCAAGACCGAAGAGGGGATTACGATCGTGATGATCCTGGGCGAGGGCACGGTGAGCATCGAAGCCCCTGAGGCGGTGCAGGAAAAGTTCAAGACTGTTTTTGCAGGATACCCGCTGAGGACTGCATTCAAATCCATTTATATGCGACTGCATCCCAAGGAATACGCGGAGATTTTCGGCAAGCAGAGCCTGTCCAAAGCCGGCGATGACAACTTGTATGCGTCGGCGAAACAGTTGTTCGACGACAGCTTCATGCGTTCGTATCACGCCGGCGCAAAGGCCATATTTCCGCCGTACAAAACACGGGTCATTGAATTCAATACCGCCGGTTTGGGCTTAGTGACAACCGAGGAAGGTTACTGGCTGTACCTGCGCAGGTATGCGCCCTACGGCAGCGTCTATCCGAGGGATTTCGTCAATCCGAAGCAGAAATAGCCCGAAGGAAACCGGGGCAAGTGGTTCACCGGCTCCTCTCTCCCCATGCCGATGGCGGATATCGCGAACGCCGTGGCCGGTTCAGCACAGCTCGGCCGCGTGCCGGGAGCAGATGCGGATTCGGCTCCCCGAACAGAAGCTCCCTCCAGGCGGCATCACTGGTTGTGTATCACTTCAATCCCCTTTTCCGGAACCGCGATTTTCAGCGGCACGCGGTCGTTGTTGACCCAGAGTTGAATCTGCAGCGCGCCTGAATCCACAAGCAGGCGGGTGGTATTGACCTTCTTTCCGCGAACCAGGATGGCTTCTTTATCGAGCTCGCGGATCTGCAGCGTTCCGGTGTCCTTTTCCTGAGGAATGATGACGTCGAACTTTTGCTGTTTGTCGCCGGCACCGTACTTGAATAGGCGCGCCAGGAATATGAAGTGGTGAAAGGTATTGGTATCGAGAACAGTGTAGCGGTCGCCGACGAGCAGGCCGTTCTTGATGGAGACGCCATTGCCGCTGTACTCGAAGATCGCCTGGTTCGGCGCGAAGCTGCCGCGGATGTTTCCCTTCTGACCGTCCACCTCGCTCTTCAGCTCGTAACTGCGCGGAACGTATTGGGCATCGGCTTCCAGTTTGGTCTCGATCAGCACTTTCTTGGGCCCTTCGCCGGGATTGCGGAATTCCAGGGTCGAACTGCTGGCAACGGAATCGGCCGCGGTCACGATCAGGTATTTTTCGACTCCGATTTCACGGCCTGAAGCGTAGATTTTGTACTCCCCCTCCTGGCGCGATGCCTTCTTGTCGTCGTCCGTGCCTCCGGAAGCCGGCGATGAAAAAGCAAGCGCCGCCAGGGCGATGAGGCAATTCAACCTGCCGCTCTTTCTCATGAAAACCTCACTGCAAGAAAAATACTACAGGCGGCAGGCGCGGACCCAACAAAAAACCGATGCCTGCTGCAGTTCATTCACTTGCGTGCAAATCAGGCGCATGAGAGGCTAGCATCGGCGTCACCGACGGTACGCTGCCCAGAGGCGCGCCCTGATTAGACCGCTATGCGGGTAATTAGCGGACCCGGTTCACCGACCGGGCCCTTGCGCTTGCGGGATGCCGGAAAAGGCGCGCTTCCAGGCGCCGAAGCTCCCGCCTGCGCGCCATGCCTCCAGTGCAGCAAGACCCTCGTTTTCCCCGCCCTGCGACAGCCTGTATTCCACCCAGGCCCAGCGCGCGGATGTCGGGCGGACATCGACCTTGTCCTTCAATGCGGATCGAATTTTTGCCAGCTTGGCATCGAGCGAGGGGATCGCCTCAAAAGGGGCGCCGTCCAGCGGCGTGTTGCGCTTGGCGACGAAGGGGGAGATCGCCAGGGATAACGGCGCGATCCGGGTCAATTCGCGGGAAAAGCGCACGAGTTCATCGATGTCCTCGGGGGTTTCACCGGGCAGTCCCACCATCTGGTAGAGCTTCAGTCGTTCGAACCGGAACTTGCGGACCAGCTCGGCGGCGCGGCTCAGGTGCCGCTCATTGGTCCGCCGCTGCACGGCGTCGCGCATCCGCTGCGACATTCCGTCGGACGCGGTCGTCAATGTCCGGTACCCGCCCCGGCGCAGGAGTTCAGCCAACTCCTCGCCCAGACGGTCCGCACGCAGGCTCGAGATGCCTATTTCGCGCCCGCTCTCCACAATCCGGCGCACCACGTCCTTGATCCCCGGATGATCGGTGACGGCCGCGCCCACCAGGCCGACCCGCCGGGCATTGCCGGGAATGAGCGACAGGACCTTTTCCGGCGAAACGAGGCGCATGCCGCCGTTCGTCGTCCGGCGCATCACGCAGTAAGTGCAACCGCGCGAGCACCCGCGCTCGGGTTCGATCAGGTACATGGAACTCAGCACCGTGTTTTCGGTGAGGATCTGAGAGCGCGCCGGCAAACGATCGTCGGTCGCCTTCGCGATCGGCGGCAGGCGGGGTGTCCGTCCGGGCACGAACCAGCCGGGGAGGGAGGCGAAGCGGGCGAGCAGAGCGTCGCGCTCCATCGAGGACGACGCATCCAGGAATTCGTGGATTGATTCCTCCGCCTCGCCGAGAAGGATCAGATCCACGAACGGCGCCAGAGGCAGGGGATTGGAGTTCGTCAGCGGCCCGCCGGCCACGATCAACGGGTGCTTTCCGGTGCGACCCCCGCGCAGCAGCGGAATTCCGCTCAGATCCAGTGTGTCCAGCAGCCCCGTGATTTCCAGTTCGTACGAAATCGAGAAGGCGACTACGGGAAAATCCGCCAGCGGCGTCTCACTCTCGTAGGTGAATACCGGCGTGCGCAGCCTGCGGTAGTCGCCCGGATTGTCGGGGAGAAAGGCGCGCTCGGCCGCTGCGCCGGAATGCAGATGGATCTCCCGATAGATGGTCTGGTATCCGAGCGAGCTCATTCCGATGGAATACTGGCTCGGATAGCAGAGGGCGATGCGGAGCGGCGCCTGCTTTCGGAGCACCCCCTGCTCTTCCTCAACGCGTCGACGTACCTGAGTAGTGAGATCCCAGGAGTTCATGGCCACATTCTTCCGTATCAGAGAGAGGATGCCCGAGACGCCCTCGCTTTGCCTTAAACTCCGCGCACGACGCCGGGCCAGATGATCTTGTGCAATTGCAGCTGCATGCGAACCGGGAGCCCGCAGTCCATCACCCAGCGAGCCAGATCGCTGTATGGAAGCACGCCGTATACCGGGGAAAACAGCACGACACCGGCACGCGAAGTCAGGTCGTACCGGGCAGTGACTTCGCAAGACCAATCAAAGTCGGTGCGGTCCCCCACCACGAATTTCACTTCATCGTTCAGGGTCAGCTGCTGGATGTTCTCGAAGTGGTTGTGCTGATGCATACCGCTGGAGGGGCATTTCAAATCCATGATCTTGTGCACTCGCGGATCCAGCCCGATCAGCGGGACCTGCCCGCCGGTCTCCAGGCACACGGTATAATCGGCATCGAGGAGCACCTGAAACAGGCCGCGCACGTCGTGCTGGAGCATCGGCTCGCCTCCGGTCACCAGGACCAACTTCGTCGGAAAGGGAGCAATAGCCGCCAGGATGTCCGCCTGCGACAGTTCCTGCCCCTCGACAAACGCGTACTCGGTGTCGCAATAGGAACAACGGAGGTTGCACGCGGTGAAGCGAATGAAGGCGCAGGGCCACCCCATGAAGCTGGACTCGCCTTGAATGCTGTAGAAGATTTCGTTCACTTTCATGACAAGAGCTCATTGTATCAGTTGGGAACCGATCCGTGTAGGCATCCATCCTGGATCTCGACCTGGGCTCAGACCCGGACGTGGACTTGGACGTGGACCTGCTTTGATAAGAGACGATCCTGCAACGGTCACGCCCGCAAAGCCTGCCGCGGCCTCGTCCGTCTGCGTCCAGGTCCAAGCTGCGCCCTGGGTGTTTCCCCGTAGACGAGCGTTCCCTGGTCAGCATCTCGTAGATGGTGACGATCAAGGGGTGATTCATGCCGCCTGCGGACTGAGCTTCGCGGTAGAGGCGTTGCCGGAGCTCTTCCTGCTCAATTCCAAGCGAGTGTTCGAGCCGGATGGTCTCCATCGCCACGACTCGCCCGATCAGCGGGTCGGTGGCCTTGTAAACGATGGCCATCGCGCCACGGCCAAGTTCTTTCTCAACCTCGTAGCGACCGATGCGGGTGAGGGTCATTGCCTGTGCGAATCTCCTGAATCGGCTGCTTCCGTGCCATCCGCCTGAAGCCTGACGACCACCACGGTGATGTTGTCAGGTCCACCGGCCTGGTTCGCCGCCTCCACGAGACGGTCGGCCAGCTCCAGGGGCGTCGACCCGGGCAGGGTGAGGAGATCGCGAATCCCTTCGTCCGGCACGCCGTCGGTCAGGCCGTCGGAGCAGAGGACGTAGATGTCGCCGGCATATCCATCCCCTTCTTCGAGGTCGATGTCGACCTGGGGATGAGACCCTATGGAGCGCGTGATCAGGTTCTTTTGCGGGTGACTGGACAAATCCGATTTCCGGAGAACGCCGTTTTCATAGAGGTGCCAGACCAGAGAGTGGTCGCGCGTGAGCTGTTCCAGGGCGCCGCCGCGCAGCCTGTAAGCGCGCGAGTCGCCGACGTGGGCGATGAAGTATTTGTCGCCCTGGAACAGCAGCGCGGTCAAGGTGCTGCCCATTCCTGCCAGGGCGCGGTCCTGTCGCTGGGCATCGTACACGCGGGCGTTGGCCTCCTGTGCCGCAAGCTGGAGCACTTCCGACGGACTTTCTCCCGTCGTCCCGCGCACTGCCACCCAGTCATTGACGGTATTGGCGGCCAGCTGGCTGGCGATCTCGCCTGCCGCGTGACCGCCCATGCCATCCGCAACCAGAAACAGCCCGGTTTTCGGATTCGCGATGTAAGAATCTTCGTTGGAAGTTCTTACCCTTCCCTGGCTGCTCTGGCTACCATATTGAATTAGCAATTTTCACCTGTCAGCTCTCTATAGTCTACACGCCGAATGCTGATCTTATAACACGTCTCAAACGGCTGCTTCAAGTTCAGGCGGTGGCTGACCCAGCAATTAATGCGCTGCTGCGATCGCTGCCAGTGACAGAGTCCAATCGGGACACTGAAAGGGTCCGCATTCTATGTTATCATTTACAGTCGTCTGCAATTCTTTGCGAGCTACTCGTCGAAGGCCGGTACTATGAAGTCGAGGCACTTTCAACAAAAGATCGTTCTGCTCGCTGCCTGGCTGCTCGCATTGTCCGCCGCCTTCGCCTATGCCAGCGTCAACCGCGTGATTCAGGAGCGCTACCGCAGCAGTTACGAAAACAAGGCGCTCTTCATGAAGGTTCCGATCTTTTCGGAAAGACAGTACGTTTACATCAGCGGCCAGACGTTCCGCCACGACCAGGCGCCCGCCGCTACCCCGCGCTACAAGGTGGGCGACCAGCTGCGTGTGCTCGGCATCGACTTCGGCGGGGATGAGATCAAGTTCAAACTGGGGGCGATCGCCGGCACGGCCGAGGTCGAGCTGATTTTCAAATTCGACAGCCCGTTGCAGGACAATTTCCCCAACAGCGGAGTCTTCGACAATGCGCTGGCCTCCACGTTCACAGAGGGACTGAAATACACCGAAATCGACGACGCCAAGCGCGCCTACGTGGAACAGGAATTCGATCGCGCCGCGCGTGAAATCGCGGCGACGTCCGGAACGAGCCGCGACGCTGTCCTGAAGTACGTGGCGCCGAAGCTGCCCGTCTATCAGGACGCCATGCGCGACATCGAAAACCTCCAGAACAAGAACGTGGACCTGGGCAAGCAGCTCACGCAGGCACAGACCGAAAACCGGAAGCTCGAAACCGAATCGAAGAGCCAACAGGCGGAGATATCCAGGCTGCGCACCCAGGCGGCCGGCCTGCAGGAGAAGATCGACAATTCCACCACCCAGGTGCTCAGGCTCGGCGAAGACCTGCGCAGCGCCAAGGGGGTGTCCCAGAACAGCCAGCGTGAATTGAACAACCTGCAGCGCTCCCTGAAAATGAAGGTCGATCCGAACCGCGACCTGGCCTCCCAGATCACCGACATCGGGCAACTGGCGCTGAAAATGCAGAAGGAGAACGAGGATCTGCAGGGTGAGAACGGATCCTTGCGCGCCAATCTCGAAAAAGAGCAATCGGACAACGCCAGGCTGTCGGGCGAAAACCAGGATCTCAACAACACGATCCGGCAGAAGGACGAGATGCTCAAGACCTTGACGTCCAAAGAGGATTCCCTTGCGCGCCGATACTTTGTCCTGCAGCAGGCCAAGGACAACCTGGACAACGTGGCGCAATCGATCGCGAACCTCAGCACGCGAACCGTGGTAGATAAAAGCGAGGGCGGCTATCAGTCGGGCAAGATCAACGCGTATCTGGGGAGTGTTCTGCTCGGATCGTTCGAGTGGCGGTTTCCGGAGAACGTGACCGCCAGCCAGGAAGGCGCCGGCGAGGTCTCTTTTGTGCGGGAATCGATCGATTACGTCCGGGTGAATGCCACCGAGAGGCGCCTCCTGCAGTCGCTCGGCGAACGGTTAAAGCTCACGCTGAATCTCAGTTCCTCTTCGGACGCTTTCGAAGTGAAACCGGACAAGGAAAACTCTCAGCAGGAAATCGGCGAGAGGGACCGGGCCACCTGGCGCTGGCGCATCAGCAGCCATGGCGCGCAGGACGGCCGCCTTCTCCTGAGCGCGCAGCTGGTTAACAAGAACGGCGACGATATTCCCCTGCTGCAGTCCGAAAAGCTCGTCGAATCGTCCAACCTGGTACGGGAAGTGCGCGGCTACCTGCAGCCGGTTCCGATTGTGATCGGGGCGGTGCTCGGATCGCTCCTCGCGGCCATCGCAGGGCTCTTCCGGCGCGGCAGGCGGGCAGGCCGGCACACAGCCGGAGCCCCGCCGGAGCCGTCCGCCTACGGGGGCCGCAAGCAGCTCTGAATCCGCCTGCTCCTAAGAATTTCCCTTCAGGTGGAGCGTGGCCAGCCGGCGCACGATGTTGGCATCGCTTGGTTTGAGCAGGCGGAAGTTATACTTCTTGTTGTTCTGGGTGCGGATCGCGATCTCATCCCCATCGACGGTGAAGCTGCGCAGGCTCGAGTACGTCTCGTAGAAACTGTGCTCCGTCTCGGTAGTCTTGAATTCTACACCGTCATCCGTAATGCGCAGGCTGCCTTTGCAGCTGGAGAACACGTGCTTGTGCTCCACGGCAAACGGCTTCGCCTGCTGGGCGCCCAGCTGGATCCGATCCTGCAGATCCTGAATCATCCCCTGGATGCGCTCCGGACCGTACTTGTCCACGCCCCCCAGGGCTCTCGCCTTCTCCAGATGTTCCATTGCCTGCGCCAGGTCGCCGCGGTGCCGGTCGTAGAGAATTCCCAGGTTTAGGTGAGCGTAGGCGTTGTTGGGATTGAGCGACAGGCATTTCTCGAAATTGAGGATGGCCGTGTCCAGCTGCTTCAGCTCGAGGTAGGTCGCTCCCAGGTAGAAATAGGCTTCATCGCTGGTGGGTTCCTGTTTCAGGTATTCCTGCCACTCCGAGAGCGACTTCTCACGGGCGCCCGACCGGTAGGCGTTCACGGCCGACAGCCGCAGATTGGCTAGCTTTTCGCGGACCCGCTGCTGCTCCTCCTGCTGGCGCTGCTGGCTCTGCTGCCGCTGTTGCTCGGCCTTGGCGACATCCGCAGCCCTGGCGTCGACCATCGCCAGGCGCGAGATGCTGTACTTGTCGTCGGGGTAGTACTGGAGCACGAGCTTGAAATCAGTGCGCGCGCCCTGAAGATCCCCGCTGTTGAGCCTGGTGTCCCCGCGATTCTGCAGCAGCTCCCTGAGGTGCCCGACGGCGCCCAGAGCATAAACGTTTCTCTTGTCCAGGCGCAGGATGCTCCGTAGCGCGTCCCAGGCATTGTCTTTTTCCGGCGGCAGCAGGGCCCCCGCCTTGATGGCGGCTTCCGCCCTGGCCTTCCAGTCCTCGATCTGCTTGTCCCGGTCCTTCATGCTGGCATCGATTTTTGCGGAGATGTCTTTCAGCCGCTCGCCGATGGCGATGTCGTCGGGATAAACGAGCGCGAGGCTCTGGTACTCTTTCTCGGCGGAGAGCCAGTCTTCACGGGCGTAGGCGAGGTCCGCGTCCTGGCGCACACTCTCGGCCAGCTTGGCCTTGATGTCCGCTGCGTAGGCGTTCGCAGGATCGATTTCCAGGATCTTGTCGGCAAAATAAAGCACGTTGTAGTCATCCGGCGGAGGCAGCAGGATGTTTTCCTTCTGGGCGCTGTCCAGCTTCTTTTTCAAAGCTTCCACGTCGGCGAGCTGTTCGTTGGTCAGTTTTGCCACCAGGGGTTTCAGCGGAATGTGCACGTTTTCGGTGGAGTAGGGCATCACCTCCACCTGCTGGATGGTGTCTTCGTATCCCTCCTTCGACACCTTCACCTGGTGCCCTCCCGAGCGGAGTTCTCCCATGGTGAGCGGGGTGACGCCTCGTTCCCTTCCGTCGATGCTGACCGTGGCGCCGGGAGGGGTCGTTTTCAGCACCAGGCCGCCGTACTTCGGCTTCAGGTACAGATAGGAAAAGGCCGCGACAAAACAGATCAGGGCCGTCAGACCGAGGACCCCGAGGCTGATCATCAGCGTTCGGATCTTGATTTGCGCAGGCCCCGCAGGATACGCTGCCCCGTCGGATTCTTCGTCGGGCGCAGGCTGCAGGTCCCCGCCGTCGAGCGGACAGAATGCGAACGGATCCGGATAATAATTACTGCACTTGGAGCACTTTTTCATCGGAGCTAAAATAGCACACCGGGCACGGACAGGTGAAGAAATTGGCGGATGCAGGGATCACCGGGTCAGAGCGATAGACCTGCGGAACGCAAGCGCTTCCCCTTAGTCAGCCGGTTCGGAGGAATTCTCATCGTGGCGATCGCAGTTGACAAAACGGGCCCGAAGATCCTGGAACTCGGTTGCGGCCGGACAAAGCATCCGCACGCCATCGGGATCGACAGGGTTCCCCTGCCCGGCGTGGACGTGGTCCACGATCTCAACCGGGGCCCATTCCCTTTCCAGGACGATACCTTCGACGAGGTCTATGCCATCCACGTGGTGGAGCATCTGGATTCCATCCTGGCGGTCATGGAGGAAATCCACCGGATCACCCGGCCCAACGCCCGTGTCGTGATCATCACGCCGCATCACAGCGACGCTATTTCCTGGCAGGACCCGACCCACAAGTGGCATCTGAATTCATACTCCTTCAGCTATTTTGAACCCACTTATCACACCAACTACTACACCAGGGCCCGGTTTCGCATCCGGAGCAAGCACGTCGAACTGGCCTCGATCTGGAAAACGCTGGGGATCCAGGCTCTCGTCAATCTCGACAACCGGTATCCGTCCCTCCGCTTCGTCAGAAAACTCTGGGAACAGCACCTCTGCTACCTATTGCGCGGAAAGCAGCTGACGTTTGAGCTGGAGACGGTCAAACCCTGAATCCCGCCTCAGGCATGATTGCCCCCCTGGGGTCGGCCTAAATCGATCCGGGTTTTGCGCGAGGCAGGTACTCGCCCGCGCCGGGGCGCCCCATCACTTTTCCTTCGCGGGCGATGATCTTGCCGCGCTGGACCACGAGCCAGGGCGAGCCGTGAGCCCGCATCCCTTCGTAGGCGCAATAGTCGACGCGGGAGAGCGCAATCGATTTTGAGAGCGTCAAATCTGCCCGGGGATCGAAGATCACCAGGTCGGCGTCGCTCCCCACCGCGACGGTGCCCTTCCTCGGGGAGAGGCCGAAGAGCTTGGCCGGCGTCGTGCAGAGCAGGTCCACCATCCGGTTGGGCGTGATCCGGTTGTTCTGGACTCCCGCGGACGAAATCGTGCAGAGGCGTTCCTGCACTCCGGCGAAGCCGCGCGGCGCGAGTGAAAAATTATCGGCGCCAAGGTCCTTCTGCCCCGCATAACTTACGGCAGTGTGATCGCTCCCGATCACCTGGATATCTCCGGTGTTTAACGCTTTCCAGAGGATCTCCTGGTGCCAGGCCGGCCGCAGCGGCGGCGTGGTGTAGTACTTGATGCCGTCGTTCTCCTCGTACCGGTCGCTGTTGAGGACGAGGTAGTGCGGGCAGGTCTCGGCGTAAACCGCCTGGCCCCGGTCCCGCGCAGCCTTGATCTTCTCCATGGCGTGTGCCGAGGAGATGTTGGTGAAACAGACGGGTGTGCGAGCCAGGTCTGCCAGCGCGATAACCCGCGACACGGCTTCGGACTCCAGCTCCGGCGGGCGGACCGCCGGGATGAATTTCGCCGAGATCTTCCCTTCTGCCGAGAGTCGTCCCCTCAGCAGGTCAATCACCTCCCCGTTCTCGGCGTGAACGCAGGCGAGCGCTCCCGCTGCGCTGGTGCGCTGCAGGAACTCCACGACAGCCGCATCCGTGATGCGGCGCTCGCCCACGCCGTCAAGCGAAATCTTGAAGCTGGTGATGCCGGCTTCGACCATGGCGGGGATTTCCCCCAGGATGGCGTCATTCACCTCCGACAGCGCGATATGGAATCCGTAGTCGACGACCGCTCGCGGTTCGGCGCGGGCCCTCCATGCCTCGAGCGTCTGCGCCAGCGTGGCGCCCGGCGCCTGCTGCGCGTAGTCGATCACTGTCGTAGTCCCGCCGGCCGCGGCCGCTGCGGTACCCGTTTCAAAGTCGTCCACGGTGGTCATGCCGTCGACCTGGGTGTCGAGGTGGGTGTGGACATCGACCGCCCCGGGAATCACCCATTTTTCACCCGCATCGATAATTTCGCTCGCAATCTTGGATATTTCCTTGCCGATCTCGATAATGATGCCGCTCTTGACCAGGATGTCGGCCTTGTAAGTATCGGTGGATGTCACGATGGTTCCGTTCTTGATCAACGTCGTCATAAGTTCTCCAGTGCGTGCTGCAAACACTTGCAGCCCGGATTATTGGTCCTCATTAGGATTCTGCCTGTCGCTTGAGTCCGGCGTCCGGCCAGTCAAGGGCTGCACGTAATGCCGGCACGGGCTTGCATGAAGCACTCATTTCAGGGAGTTGAAGGCGGGCACGCACAATACGGCTGCGGATTTTTAGCTCAAGGCGCCGGCGGGCGTCTCTGCGAACAGAACGACCGGACGAACAATCGAACTATGCCTGCCGGTTATCTGCCGGCGAAGGGCCCAGCCGGTGACCGGCGTCCTCGACCTCTCGCTGTGTACACGTCAGAGCCGGGGAGTTCCGGATCACGTTTCCACGGACTCCCCCTTGCCAAGAGTAAAACCGTTATCTCTTACCAAGTTCATCAACCTGTGCGTTTCCTCGACTGCGGGATACCTGGCGCCTCGATCCCGCTCCCACTCCAGGGCCTGCAAAAGCCCCATTCAACGGACATCCCCGATGAGAAGGTGCTTATCATCCGGCTCCTCGAGGCATTCCCTCCGGTATCGCCCCACGACCCGCGCGTTCTCCACCAGGCCCCCCGAATCGATCCGATCAATCGTGGCCTTTGCCGCACGGGTGGCAACCGGGTTGCCGCCGAATATGGAGATGGTCAATCCCTTTGTTGAATCAGCGATTTCAGGGGTAGCGGCCGTAGCCTCGACCGGCAGCCCTTTGCCTAACCCCTTTACGTCAGGGATGATGTCGGGCTGCACCCCCCAATGCTTCATGGACCTGTCTCTGTCGCCCGCGCCCAGCGAGCGGCAGTTCTGTCGCGACTGTATTGCCACTTTCGCCTGACTCCTTGTGCATCCAGATGTTACGACTGAACGTTGCTCCCGTTATTATCCGTCGCGCGGCAGGTCAGACCTCCATCTCAAGTGGCGTCTATTATATCAAAGGAATTTCCTCGCGTCTTCGATTTTGCTGGGCGTCCCAAGCGGCGCCAGGCCGCGCCATCGATCCAGCGGGTGTCCGCCGGCACCATGATTGAGGTCCGGGATGCCCAATCTGAGATCTGAAGCCCGATGTCCGAGGAGTGCATCCCACGCGCCGCGGCGTCCGGCTTGATGGAGAAGTTCAAATGTACTAGCATGCTGCCTTACTCGCAGAAAATCATGCATCCCGGGAGGCAATCATGATTCATACCGAAGCAAAACCGAAAATTCGCGCGCCCCGCGGTTCGTCTCTGAGCTGCAAGGGATGGCATCAGGAAGCTGCGATGCGCATGCTCATGAACAATCTCGACCAGGAGGTCGGCGAACGCCCGGACGAACTGATCATCTACGGGGGCAGCGGCAAGGCAGCCCGCAACTGGGAGTGCTACCACGCGATCGTCGCGTCCCTGCAAAAGCTTGAAAACGACGAGACACTGCTCGTGCAGTCGGGCAAACCGGTCGGCATCTTCCGCACCCACGAGTATGCGCCGCGAGTCCTGATTGCGAATGCGAACCTGGTGGGGAACTGGGACAACTGGAGTGAGTTCCGGCGGTTGGAAGCGCTCGGGCTGATGATGTACGGCCAGATGACCGCCGGGAGTTGGATCTACATCGGCAGTCAGGGCATCGTGCAGGGCACATACGAGACGTTCGCCTCCATGGCGCGGAAGCATTTCGGCGGCAGCCTGGCCGGGAGAATCCTCGTCTCCGGAGGGCTCGGTGGCATGGGTGGAGCCCAGCCTCTGGCTGCCACCATGCTCGGCGCCGCCTTCCTCGGCATTGAGGTTGATCCGGAGCGGATCCAGAAGCGGCTGCGCACCGAATACTGCCAGCGTATCTCCTATGACCTGGACGAAGCGCTGGCCCTGGTTCAGGGCGCCGCGCGCAAGGGAGAGGCAATCTCCGTCGGGCTGGTGGGCAATTGCGCCGAAGTGCTGCCGGAACTGGTGCGGAGAGGCTTTACCCCGGATGGGCTCACGGACCAGACGAGCGCGCACGACCCTCTGAACGGCTACGTGCCCGCCGGGATCACGCTGGAGGAAGCCACCCGGCTTCGGAAGGAAGATCCGGACGAGTATCAGCGCCGGAGCATGGATGCCATCGCGACCCACGTGCGCGCCATGCTCGACCTGCAGGCGCGCGGCGCAGTCACATTTGATTATGGCAACAATATCCGCGGCCAGGCGCTCAAGGCAGGTGTGGCAAATGCCCTCGATTTCCCCGGATTCGTTCCCGCTTACATTCGCCCGCTCTTCTGTGAAGGCAGAGGCCCGTTCCGGTGGGCGGCGCTGTCGGGGGACCCGGCGGACATCGCCGCCACCGACGACCTGGTGCTGGAGATGTTTCCCGAAAATGAGCCGCTCTGCAACTGGATCCGGCTCGCCCGGAATCAAATCCGTTTCCAGGGGCTGCCGGCACGAATCTGCTGGCTGGGGTACGGCGAACGCGCGGCCTTCGCGCTGCGCATAAATGATCTGGTCGCACGCGGTAAAATCAAGGCGCCGATCGTGATCGGGAGAGACCATCTCGACTGCGGATCCGTTGCATCCCCGTATCGTGAGACGGAGTCGATGAAGGACACGTCCGACGCGGTGGCCGACTGGCCCATCCTGAACGCGCTGCTCAACACTGCCAGCGGCGCCTCCTGGGTGTCGTTCCATGATGGCGGCGGCGTGGGCATCGGTTATTCCATGCATGCCGGCCAGGTGACCGTGGCCGACGGCACCGCCGAAATGAATCGCAGGATCGAGCGCGTGCTCACCAACGATCCCGGCATCGGGGTCGCGCGCCACGTCGACGCCGGCTACGACCAGGCCAGAGAATTCGCTCGCAACCAGGCCATCAAGATCCCGATGCTCTGAGGGTTTCGCCGGACGGGACCTACTGAACCGTCGTGCCGGTGGGCTTGCTTATCCCCACTTGCTTGTCCCGTTGGGCCTGCAGCGCCTGGATCAGACCGTCGACGATCTGATTGGGGATCACCAGCACGGCCCGCACCGGCGCTGGAAGCGTGCCGCTCTTCTGCATCCGCAGCGCCTCTTCGTCATTGGTCGGGCCCATCACATCGCAAAACGTAAGGGTGCAATCGATCGGAGAGATGCTCACCTGCACGTAGTTGGCATAGATCCGGGGCGAGCTCTGCGTGTGGTCGGCAATGATCTGCACTGGTCTTTCTTCTGAAGCCATGGATTGCTCCTCCCTGTCGGGGCAATAGGTCGGGCCGCAAAGTGTTCCAGGAGTCCCGGTCAATTCCGGGAGGCCTTTGCGGTCTCCGCTGTAACCGTCGGTTCAGGCCGCGCTCCAATTTAGCCGGGGGGCCACCTCATGGCCCTACCCCCCAGCACGTGCACGTGCAGGTGGTAGATGGTCTGCCCGGCTTCGGAATTCGTGTTGATCACCGTCCGAAAGCTCCTGACGCCTCTTGTTCCCGCCACCTGCGAAGACACGCGCATTAAGTGTCCGAGCAGCCCTTCGTCCTCTTCAGAACCGTCCTGGAGGGTCGGGATGTGTTTGCGTGGAACAACGAGCACATGGACGGGCGCCTTGGGGTTGACATCCTCGAAGGCGACGCAGCGGTCATCCTCATACAACAGGGCGGCGGGCCGTTCACCCGCGATCATCTGGCAAAAAATGCATCCGGACATGTTGTTTCGACCTTCCTCAGAGCTTAGCGCTGCCGCCGCATCCGTCAAACATCTGTTCGGGCTACTTCCTCCCGACAAGGATACGCCAGCCGCCGCCGGCAAGGACACGCGGAATCCCGGGTGCCGGACAGTCTCCAGGTACCGTGCGCGCCGGCCGGGACGCATCTGGCGCTGGATTCAGCGCAGGCGTTCGATGACGGCGCCCAGCCGGGCGAGCTTCAATTCGATATGGTCGTACCCGCGGTCCAGGTGATAGACGCGGTCGACGATGGTTTCTCCCGTGGCGATCAACCCGGCAAGGACCAGTGACGCGCTCGCACGCAGGTCGGACGCCAGCACCTTTGCGCCTGTCAACGGCTTGCCTCCCTTGACGACAGCGCGTCGTCCGTCGATTGTGATGTCCGCGCCCATGCGTACCAGTTCCTGTGCATGCACGAAGCGGTTTTCGAAGATCGTTTCCGTTATGACGGAAATCCCGTCGGCCTGCGTCATCAGCGCCATATACTGGGCCTGCATGTCGGTGGCAAAGCCTGGATAGGGGAGCGTAGTCACGTCCTGGGGCAGGATCGGGTCGCGGCCGCGCACCCTCACGGAGTCGGCGCCGACGTTCTCGATCTGCGCACCCGTCCGCTCGAGTTGAGCCAACGGCGCGCTCATGTGGGATGGCCGGCAGCCGGCGATGACGACATCGCCGCGGGTGATTGCCGCAGCGGTGGCGAAAGTGCCCGCCTCGATACGGTCGGGGATGATGCGGTGCCGGCAGCCGCGCAGGCTTTCGACTCCACGGATGCGGATGGTGCGCGTGCCGTCCCCCTCGATGTGCGCACCCATGCTCCGCAGCATCTCCGCCAGGTCGACGACTTCGGGCTCGCACGCGGCGTTGTCGAGCACCGTCTCGCCCCGCGCCAGACACGCCGCCATCATCAGGTTCTCCGTTCCAGTGACCGTGACGGTGTCCATGAGTATGCGCGCGCCCTGGAGACGGTCGCAGCTGGCTTCGACGTACCCATGGACGACTTCGCACTTCGCCCCCATGGTTTCCAGCCCCATCAGATGCAGGTTCACCGGGCGCGCGCCGATGGCGCAGCCGCCCGGAAGCGAGACGCGTGCGAACCCGAACCTGCCGACGAGCGGGCCGAGAACGAGAATGGACGCGCGCATCGTTTTAACCAGCTCGTACGGCGCCTCGCGCGATTCGTTCTGACTCGCCTTCAGCCGTGCTCCCCCGGACGCGTCGATTTCGGCCTCGACTCCCATCTCAGCCAGAAGCCTTCGGGCTGTGAAGATATCCTGGACGCGCGGGAGATTTTCCAGCTCCACCGTCTCCGGCGTCAGCAGCGCGGCCGCCATGGCGGGAAGAGCCGCGTTCTTGGCGCCGCTGATCTCGACGCGCCCCGCCAGCGGGGCGCCCCCCACAATGCGAATCCTGTCCATCTCGTCCTCTGGCAGATTCTGTTGAAAGCGAAGGTACGAAAAGAGCTTGCCACGAAGGTCCCGGTTACGCGAGACATTTTGCGCCCGGCCGGTCCTCTCAGCTCCGGGACCGCTTCAGTGGCGACGCTGGGCGACAATGCAGCGCGGGATTCCCTGCAGGTCATCGATGATCTCGAGGAGCGCGAGATCTTCCTGCCGGATCATCGAAGAGACCTCGGCCGCCTGGCCGGCGCCCACCTCCAGCATCAGAAATCCATTCGTCGTCAGGCGCGCCCCGGCTTCCGGAATCAACCGGCGGTACACGTCCAGCCCCGTTTCCCCGCCGTGAAGTGCAAGTCCGGGTTCATGCTCGCGGACCATGGGAGATAAACGGCGCATCTCAGGCCCGGAGACGTAGGGCGGGTTGCTGAGGATAAGGTCGAAGATCTGGAGTTTCGGGAAGCAGTCGAGCAAATCACATTGGGCCAGTCCGAGCCGATCCCCTGTGCCATGCCGGCGCGCATTCTCCCGCGCCACGGCCAGCGCCTCGAGCGATATGTCGGTTCCCCAGCCGAGCGCCTGCGGCTGTTCGCACGCCAGCGTAACCGCGATACATCCCGACCCGGTCCCGACGTCGGCGAAGCGCACCGCGCGCCCGCCGGCAAGAGCCAGCGCCCTTTCGACCAGGAATTCCGTTTCGGGCCTGGGAATCAGCACCGATGGACTGACCTTGAAGGAAAGGCCGTAAAACTCGCGTTCCCCGGTGAGATAGTGCAGCGGTTCGCCCGAAGCCCGGCGCAGTGCGAGGGATTGATATTTCTGCAGGTCGCCGGCGGATAGTGCGTCATCGGGCCGGCCGATGAGACGTGAGCGCTCCCGGTTCAGGATATGCGCCAGCAGCACCTCTGCCGTCAGCCTTGGGGAATCCACTCCGGCTTCGCGAAGCGTCCTGACCGCCCAGTCGAGCGCTTCCCCTACCGTAGCAGGCAGCACCTCGTGCCCCTCCAGAATTGGCCGACAGAATGCAGCGGCATCCCCGTCCCGGTCCGGTCACCCGATCTCCTGCTTCAACTTCTCTGCCTGGTAGTGGGTGATCAGCGCTTCGATAATCGGACCGATTTCGCCTTCCATCACGCCGGCCAGGTTGTGTATGGTCAAGCCGATCCGGTGATCGGTCAGCCGGTTCTGGGGGAAATTGTAGGTCCTGATCTTCTCGCTTCGATCACCACTCCCCACCTGGCTTCGCCGGTTCTCCGCGATCGATTTCTGTTGCTCCTGCAGAGCGATGTCGTACAGGCGCGACCGCAGGACTCTCATCGCTTTGGCCCGGTTCTTGATCTGGGATTTCTCGTCCTGGCAGGAAACCACCGCGCCGGTCGGAAGGTGAGTGATGCGCACTGCGGAGTAGGTCGTGTTGACGGACTGGCCGCCCGGTCCCGAAGAGCAGAAAGTGTCGATGCGGATGTCCTTGGGATCAATCACGATCTCGACATCATCCGCTTCGGGCAGAACCGCAACCGTCACCGCGGAAGTGTGGATCCTGCCGCTGGCTTCCGTGGCCGGAACCCTTTGCACGCGATGCACGCCGCTCTCATACTTGAGCTTGCTGTAAACGCGCTCCCCTTCGATGATCGCTATGATTTCTTTGTAGCCGCCCACTTCGGAAAGATGTTCCTCCGTCACTTCCACGCGCCAGCCGCACTGCTCCGCAAATCGAATGTACATGCGGAACAGCTCGGCCGCGAACAGGGTCGCCTCGTCGCCGCCCGTGCCGGCGCGGATTTCCAGGAGAACGTTCTTCTCGTCGTTGGGATCTTTCGGCATCAGGAGCCGCTGCAATTCGCTCTGGCAGATTGCCGATCGCGATTCGAGCGCCGCGAGTTCTTCCTCCGCCAGCTTCCGCATCTCGGGATCTTCCTCGGCCTGCAGCAGGGATTTCGTCTCCTCGAGGCTGTGCAGGAGATCTTTGTACTCCCGGAATTTCTCGACGATCTCGCTCAGATCCCGGTGTGCCTTGGCGTACTTCTGGTAGGCAGCAGGACTGGACAAGACCGCCGGGTCGGCGAGCTGCCGGTTTAGTTCTTCGAATTTCTGTTCCAGGCTGTTGAGTTTGTCGATCATACGATTATTGGCCGCAATTATAGGATATTTCCCTGGCTCCTGCCAGGGAGGGGGACTTGGCGGAATCGGCCCGCTAAGCGGCTTCCTGAGCCTCGCGCGCTTTGACGCTGTCGAGCGCAAGGGCTTCCTGCAGGGCGCGGATGGCGACCTCGAGCTGATCGTCGGCAGGTTCCTTGGTCGTTATGCGCTGCAGCGAAAGGCCCGGCAGAACCACGAGCCGGAAAAAACCCTTGCGGCTGCGCGGGGCCGAAAAGCGGATCAACTCATAGGAAAGCCCGGAAATGATCGGGATCAAAATCACTCGCGCCAGGAAGATGGACCAGAAGGCGTGAAACTTGAACAGAGAGAAGACCACGATGGCGACCACCATCACGAACAGGAGAAAACTCGTGCCGCAGCGAGGGTGCAGGGTTGACTTCCTCCGCGCGTTCTCCACCGTGAGCTCTTCCCGCGCCTCCCACGTGTGGACGACCTTGTGTTCGGCGCCATGGTATTGGAAAACGCGCCTGATATCTTTCATCGTACTGATGAGCAGTATATACGCCAGGAAGAAGACGACCCGGATCACTCCGTCGACAAGGTTGAAAACAAACCAGTTATGGACTGCAGAGAAGTAGTTTTTCAACCAGGTCGTGATCCAGAGCGGCGCAAGGATGAAGACGCCCACGGCCACGATCGCGGCCAGCCCCATGGAAAGCGCTATCGGCAGCCACCCGCCATCCTGAGAAGCTTTGCGGGCAGGAGTTGTGTCCGGCGCAGCGGATTTCGGGGAGGCCTCCGCCATGGCCGCGTTGAAGGAGTAATTGAGTGTCTGAATCCCCAGCACCAGGGACTGCAGCATGACGGCAAATCCACGGACGACCGGCCAGGTGAGAGGCTTCCAGAGATCGGCCAGGCGGCGCACTGCTTCCTTCTTGATTGCCATCGATCCGTCCGTACGCCGGACAGCCACGGCATACGCATAGGGCGTACGCATCATGACGCCCTCGATGACTGCCTGCCCGCCGACGAGAATGTCCTCGGGCGAGCTTTTCCGGCCGCTGACTGACATGAGAGATCCTTACCCTGGCGGGTGTTATTTCAGGCCGTATTTCTTCTGGAAACGCTCGATGCGGCCGGCGGTGTCAATCAGTTTCTGCTTGCCGGTGAAGAACGGATGGCAATTGGAACAGATGTCCAGGCGAATTTCTTTTTTCGTGGATCGGGTCTCAAACTGGTTCCCGCAGGCACAGCTCACCGTCACCGGCAGGTACTTGGGGTGAATGTCTTTTTTCATAACAGGCCTCGCAAAAACTTTTATTATACCAGAACTTGTCAAACCCACCCCTCAGATTCTGCCAAATCGGGTGCAATCAGAAGTGAGACTCAATCCTCAGCGGATTCGATCCCGGCTTGACTGCGCTATTCTTTCACCACTGAAGATTTGCGCGCAAGTTCACAAACAGCTAACCTGCAACTGGGAGCCATGCCGGGTCTCGGGCTCGATCTCGTTTCAGTCTCCCGGCGGAGTTTGCCCCTATGTCTCTGGACCAGCGGGGCAAAGCGAGCTAAGTTCCATAAAAGCTTGTACTTGACAATATCACAGGGCTGGGGTATAAATCCCTTCCTATACTTCTTGTGATCAAAGGAATGTTGACCCTTGTATTTTCCGCAGCGTTGGAATTCAAACCCTACGGGTAAGCCGCTTCTATTCCCGCCGGATCACAAAGCAATTATAGAATTTGGAAAAGATCCCGTGCCGGCAGGAGAAAGACCGGCCCGGGTCAATTTAGGAGGAGAGAATGTCATTTGATATCAACGACGCGCAGACACCCGCAGGAGGTTCTGCGGAGGGAAGCGCCCCATCCCGGCCCCAGGCTGCTGCAGGGGCCGATCAGCACGAAGACAACAGTTTTGAAGAACTTCTGGCAGCTCATGAAGGAAGGACCCAGAGCTTTTCTGAAGGCGAAGTGATCCGCGGGCGGGTCATCGCGATTTCAGGCGGCGGCGTGATTGTGGACGTCGGCTTCAAGTCTGAAGGAATCATTCCGATCGCGCAGTTCACCGACGAGCAGGGCCGAATCGGCATCAAGGTCGGCGATCCGGTGGACGTATTCCTCGAGCAGACGGAGGACTCCGAAGGTTATGTCGTCCTTTCGCGTGAAAAAGCGGAACGGATGAAGATCTGGGACGAGATCGAGCGCGCCTATCGCGAAGGGTCCACGGTCAAAGGACGGGTCATCGAGCGCATCAAGGGCGGCTTGGCGGTCGACATCGGCGTGCGCGCCTTCCTGCCTGGCTCCCAGATCGATTTGCGGCCGGTCCGCAACCTCGACAGCCTGCGCGGGGAAGAGTTTGAAATGCGCGTCATCAAGGTCAACAAGAAGCGCGGCAACATCGTCCTCTCCCGGAAGGCCGTTCTGGAAGAGTCGATGAAAGAAGAGAAGGCCAAGACGCTGGAAGTGCTCGAGGACGGCAAGGTCATGGAAGGCGTGGTCAAAAACATCACCGACTACGGCGCCTTCATCGACCTCGGCGGAGTCGACGGACTCCTCCACATCACCGATATGTCCTGGGGCCGGGTCAACCACCCGTCGGAGCTCTTCTCCGTCGGCGACAAGCTGAAAGTGAAGGTGATCAAGTTCAACCGGGAGGACGGTCGCGTTTCGCTCGGCTACAAGCAGCTTACGGAAGATCCCTGGCTGCATGCGGACATGCGGTATCCCAAGAACATCCGCGTCAACGGCAAGGTCGTCAGCCTGACCGACTATGGGGCATTTGTTGAACTGGAGCCGGGTATCGAGGGCCTGATCCACATCTCCGAAATGACCTGGAACAAGCGTGTCAAGCATCCCTCGAAGATCGTCACCGTCGGCGACACGGTGGAGGTCGTGGTCCTGGACATCGATATCGATGCACGAAGGATCTCGCTCGGCTTGAAGCAGACCGAACCGAATCCGTGGGATGTCATCGAGACCCGGTATGCCCCGGGCACGGTCATCACCGGCAAGGTGCGCAACGTGACCGATTTTGGCGCCTTTATCGAAGTCGAAGAGGGCATCGACGGGCTGGTTCACGTGTCCGACATGTCCTGGACCAAGCGCATCAAGCACCCGTCGGAAGTCCTCAAAAAAGGAGATGACGTCCAGGCCGTCATCCTCAGCATCGACGCGGCCAATCAGAAGCTGAGCCTCGGCATCAAGCAGCTCGAGCCGGACCGCTGGGAAGACTGGTTCAGCCGTCACAATCTCGGGGAGGTTGTTCGCGGTAAGATCGCCCGGATGACCAATTTCGGCGCCTTTGTCGAACTCGAAGAGGGGATCGAGGGCCTGTGCCATGTGTCCGAGCTCGACGACAAGCATGTCGAAAAGCCCACGGAGTTCCTCAACGTCGGCCAGGAAGTCGAAATGCGAATCATCAAGCTCAACCTGCAGGAGAAAAAGATCGGGCTGAGCCTGAAGGCAATGAAAGAGGATGAGCCGCGGCTGGAGTTCACCTCCTACATGGCATCGTCCGACTCGGGCAGCGCCTCCATGGGCGAGCGCCTGGGTGACCAGTTGCAGCGACTGAAGAAGCCGACCACCGACTGATTGCGGATCGTCAGGATTTGAGGCCATGCCCGAACGACGTTCCAATTTCTTGCTATGGCTGGTTCTGGGAGGGGGCGCACTGCTCTTTTTCGCCCTCTCCCTGCTGGCCCTGGCGATGTTTACCTCCGCCGACGCAGGCTCGGCGTTTTCCTTTTCAAGTAACCAGGTCGCGGTGATCGACCTCGAGGGGATCATTCTGGATTCCCAGGATTTTGTTGATCAGCTCGACGACCTCGGCCGGTCCGGCGGCGTGCGCGCCGTGGTCTTGCGCATCAATAGCCCCGGCGGAGGCGTCGCGGCCTCTCAAGAGATGTATGAGGCGGTCCGGAAGTTCCGCTCCGAGACCAGCAAGAAGGTGGTTGTCAGCATCGCTTCCGTCGGCGCCTCGGGCGGCTATTATGTCGCCTGCGCAGCCGACAGGATCTTCGCCAATCCGGGCAGCATCACGGGCAGCATCGGCGTCATCGCCGAATGGTACAATTACGGCGAGCTGCTGAAGTGGGCGAAGTTGCAGGACATTGTCTTCAAGAGCGGCGAGTTCAAAGACACAGGGTCGCCTTCCCGCCCGCTCACGGAAGCCGAGAAGATCTATTTTCAGAGCCTGATCGACAACATGTACGGCCAGTTCGTCAAGGCGGTGGCGGCCAGCCGCAAAATGGATGAGGCAGATGTGCGCAAGCTCGCCGACGGCCGCGTCTTCACCGGCAGTGAGGCCAAAAACAACGGGCTGGTGGATGAAGTGGGCGCGCTGCAGGATGCCGTGGCAGCAGCGGGCAAAATGGCCGGTATCATCGGCAAGCCGAGGATCGTGACGCCGCCGAAAAGAAAGATATCCATCCTGGATCTGCTGCTGGGAGACTCGCGATCCCTGCTTTCCCTGAATCCGGATCGGTCCGAGTCTCACATACGATTTCAATACCTTTGGAAATAGTCTGGAGACAAATGGTAATGACAAAAGCGGAATTAGTGGAAGAAGTCGCAGGTCAGTCAGATCTCACCAAGAAGGATGCCGAAGTCATCGTGCAGACGGTACTGGACAGCATCACCGATTCGCTGCAGAAGGGCGAAAAGATCGAACTGCGCGGTTTCGGCTCATTCCGGATCCGGAGCCGGGCTTCCCGACAGGGCCGCAATCCCAAGACGGGAAGCGGCGTCACCGTACCGGCCAAGAAAGTCCCATATTTCAAGCCCGGCAAGGAAATCAAAGATCTGATCAACCTCTAAGCGATCGGATCCGCCGCAAATGGACCGTTTGTGGACGCCCTGGCGTTTTGACTATATCTCCAGGATCGATCACTCCGACACCCGGTGTGTTTTCTGCCGGATCCTTTCTGAACCGGAAAGGGACCGGGAAAATTTCGTCGTGGTTCGCGGGAAATCCCTGTTCGTCATCCTGAACCTGTTTCCATACACTGCCGGGCACATGCTGATCGTAGCCAACCGGCATATTGCGTCGCTCGATGAAGCAGAACAGGGAGAACTCCATGCCTTCGTGGAAACCGCGCGGACGTGCGAGGCGGCGCTCCGGGCCGAGTATCAGCCCGAAGGATTCAACCTCGGGTTCAACATTGGCCGTGCCGCCGGAGCCGGCGTCGAACACCACCTGCACATGCACGTCCTGCCGCGCTGGGCCGGCGACGGAAACTTTGTTTCCGTCATTTCGGAGACGCGGGTCCTGCCTGAAGAACTGCCCCGAACCTACCAGCGCCTCCTCCCCCATTTTCACGAGCCCGCGTAGCGACGGGCGCCCGCGAGGCGTCCGACCACGCTGCTTCTTTTCCGCGCAATCTTTTGCAAAATTCTTTCCGAAAATCACCCGCCCACGCCCTCGCTCCGGCGACCGATTCCGCGCCCGCAACCAGTCTGTATTTCGGGCCCCTATCACGCTGAAACCCGCGCGTGGCGCGGGTTTCAGCGCCTCATTATGCAAATTTAATTTTTGCTCTTTTTTGGTTGCATGCGTCGAACCTCTGTGTTACTTTCACGCGCGTCGTAAGGTCGATTCGCTTCGCGCCACCAATTAAGGGTAGGCAATTTGAAATCCCCCGGAATTTGAAGTCTCGGGGTAGTGGGACTGCCGGACAGACCCCCCTGCTCGGGGAATTGGTGCGTTTTCCACAGGTGTGGAAACCTCTGTGGAAATTTTGACACAGTCAACGGAGATCATCGAGATTCTTCGTGCTTCATGCGTTGATCATTTGAGCGTGGGTGTATGGAAGTCTGGGTCCAGATTTTGTCCAATGTCGGCAAGCGAGTCAACCCGCAGTGCTTCGATACCTGGTTCCGGCCGATCGTTTTCAACCATTGCGACGGACATGCCCTCCACCTCACCGTACCGAACGAGCACTTTAAGAAATGCCTGTTGGAAAACTACTCCGACCTGCTGTGCGATGCGGCAAGAGAAGCTGCAAGGTCCCCGCTCCAGCTGAAAGTCTCTGTGGGGGTCCCTGTGGCAAATGAACCTCCGATTGCCGCCGCTCTGCTTTCGGACAACCAATCCGGATCATTCCAGCTGAACGCAAAGTACACGTTCGATTCGTTCGTGGTGGGCGCCAGCAACCAGTTTGCGCGCGCCGCAGCCCTCGCCGTCGCCGAACAGCCGTCCAAGGCTTATAACCCGTTGTATATTTACGGCGGTGTGGGACTCGGGAAGACGCACCTGATGCACGCTATCGGGCATTTCATCCAGAGCCGGTCCCCGAGGATGCGCTTATCCTACATGTCCTCGGAGCGGTTCATGAACGAGCTCGTCAACTCGATCCGCTACGACCGCACCATCCAGTTCCGGGACAAGTACCGGAACATCGACATCCTGCTCATGGATGACATCCAGTTCATCGCCGGCAAGGAACGCACGCAGGAAGAGTTCTTCCACACCTTCAATGCGCTCTACGATGCCCAGAAACAGATCGTAATCACCAGCGACTGCCCGCCGCGCGAGATCCCGACCATCGAGGAGCGGCTTCACTCTCGCTTTGAGTGGGGGCTGATTGCCGACATTCAACCGCCTGATCTTGAGACCAAGATCGCGATCCTCCGCAAGAAAGCGGAGTCGGACCTTGTGGCGCTCCCTGATGCCGTCGCCGTTTACGTCGCGAGCAGCATCCGCTCCAACATTCGCGAACTCGAGGGGGCGTTGATACGGCTGACCGCGCGCGCCTCGCTCGACGGCATGGATTCGTCGGAAATCGACATCGGTTACGCTCGGGACGTCCTCAAGGACCTGGTCATGGACGACAGGCGCTCCATCACATCTGAGATGGTCATCCGCACGGTCGCCAGTTACTTCGGCCTGAAACCCACCCAACTCAAATCGAAGAACAACGCGCGCCGCATCTCCCAACCCAGGCAGATCGCCATGTATGTCTGCAAGGAAGTCACCGGGCTGTCACTTCCGCAAATCGGTAAGGATTTCGGCGGCAAACATCACACGACGGTGCTTCACTCGATTCGCAAGATCGACGAGTTGAAAAAAAAGGACTCCGAAATCGCCTCCGCAGTCAACAAGGTGATGCAGTCGTTCCGCTGAAAGAGACCTCGAATTGCTGTCTGAGAGCCGCCCACCTATTTAGAGATAAGACCGCCGCCTTGGGCCGTGCGACCCGGGCAGGCGCCGCCGCTCCGGACTTTCGGAGAGATTTGAGGGCGAGACACCCAATGCCACATAGTTTCTGCAAACGGAGGGGCGAGCAAAATGCAAGGATCTTGGACCTGGACATAGACCTGGACTTGGACGTGGACGGGATTAAAGGTGCGCCGTTAAGTCCCAACACCTCAGAAACCTGTGCCGCAACCACGTCTAGGTCCACGTCGAAGTCCAGGTCCAGGTCCAAGTCAACGAGCCAAAATGGAAATTCGTATGCAAAAACGGAATTTCAGAAAAACTGTTCGGCATTGGGCGAGACACCCACGGTCCCGGGCGCAGGGGGGTTCGCCCGGCAAAGCACGCCCTCCCGCCCGTCTTTTCGTGCGCCCTCTTCGGGAACTCACAGGGTCATCAACAGGCTAACCGAAACGGCGCAAGGGAATTGTCTCCCTTATTCACACGGACCCCTCTGCAAATCCTGTGGACTGATTCGCGGACCTTTTTTCCCACAGAAAACTCGTTTTTTCCTCCGGCCTCCTGTCTTTTTTCCAGTCCTCAGCAGCCTTGCGCGGCTTGTGTTAGATCTGTTTTCAACATATTCACTGCTCCTACTATTTCTTCTAGTAAAGATGTAATCTAGTCTTCTTTAGAAACAGAATAAAATAGTCGCCATGAGTCAACTTCATCGTCGCACTGTCGGAAGGTTTTGTTTATAATCGCCTCCTTCGCATTTACTTCTCCAAGGAGCAAGGTTTGATGGAATTCAAAGTCGAAAGAAACCTGCTGTTGAATGAATTGAACCTCGTCCAAGGGGTGATCGAGAAAAAGAGCACCATCCCGATCCTCTCCAACATTTTGCTGGAGGCGGCGGGAACGTCGCTCAGCATCACGGCCACCGACCTGGATGTCAGCATCTGTTGCGGATGCTCCGCGGAGGTCGGCTCTCCCGGAACGCTGACGGTTTCCGCGCGGAGGCTCTTCGACATCGTGCGCCTGCTTCCCGAGAATTCCGACATCCAGTGCAGACTGCTGGAAAATGACTGGGTGCAACTGCGCGCGGGCAAGTCGGAATACAAAGTGGTGGGCCTGCCGAGAGAGAATTTTCCGTCGATACCACAAGCGCCGGCAGGGGGAATTTCGCTCCCGGGCAGCGCCCTGAGAGCCATGATTCTCCGGACCATGTTCGCGATCACGCAGGAGGAGTCCCGATACTCGCTGAATGGAGCTCTTTTGTCGGTGTCTCCCAACGAAATGCGCATGGTGGCAACCGACGGACATCGGCTCGCCCTGGTCAGCAAAGCGCTGGAAATCAAAGACGTGGAAGCTGAAGTGCGCGCCCTGATTCCCAGAAAGACGCTGGTGGAAATCCTCCGGCTCGTCGGGGAAGACGAAATGCTCGTCGAATTCATGCGGGACGAAAACCACATTTTCTTTTCCGTGGGCGGCAAAAAGCTCATCTCCCGAGTCCTTGCCGGGCAGTTTCCGAACTACGAAATGGTGGTTCCACGCGACAACGACAAACTCATCGTGGCCCCAAGCAAGGCTCTTGCCGAGGGGATCCGCAGGGCGGCCGTGATGTCCGATGAGAAACTGCGGGCCGTCAAGATCACCTTCAGGTCCGGCGCCGCCGAGATTACAGCGAGCAGTGCCGATGCGGGCGAAGCCCGGGATGTGGTAGACGTGAGTTTTGACGGCAGCGACCTGAGCATCGGGTTCAATCCACAGTACCTCCTGGACTTCCTGAATGTCTGCCAATCGGATTCAGTAAACATCATGGTCAAGGACTCCGAGACGCAGGGAATGCTCAGTCCGGCGGGCTCACCCGAGCTGGATTACCGCTACGTCGTGATGCCCATGAAATTCTAGGTGTGCAGGTACTCAATCTCCGCCTCCATCAGTACCGCAATTTTGACCTGCAGGAAGTCAAATTCTGCCCGGGCACGAATCTCTTGTTCGGTCAGAATGGCCAGGGAAAGACAAACCTCCTGGAAGCCATCTACCTGCTCGGGTACGGCAGGAGTTTCCGCACCTCGGCGCCTAAGGACTGCGTGCAGCACGGGAGGACAATGTGCCGTCTGGATGGGACGGTCGAAAACGCCGGCATGATCCGTGATCTGGGAATTTCCATCTCTTCCGCAGCCGAAAAAAAGCTCTCCCTCCACAAAAAACCATGCAACCTCGCCGAGTTCATCGGCAACCTCCACGTGCTTGCGTTTACTCAGGAGCACCTGAAGGTCGTCCGCGGCGGTCCCGGTGAACGCAGAGCGTTTCTTGACAGGGCAATGCTCACAGTCTATGCGGGCCACATGCAGCGCCTGGCCGCCTACGGCAGGGCTCTGAAACAACGGAACCGGCTGCTTGCCTCGGCGGCCGGGAGCGGCGGGAGGGCAGACCGGGATCTGATCGACGCCTGGGACGAGGCCCTTGTCCGGGAAGGGAGCCGGATCCTACAGAACCGGCTGCTCTACGTGGAGGAAATCAAAAGAGAACTCACCAATCCCCTTGCCGTTGAGGAGAACCTGGAAATCCGATACTCCTCTTCTGCAATTCGCGAGGAATCCAAGGTTCAAGAAATCGAGGACGCATTCCGGCGCAGGCTGCGCGAGGCAAGAAATTCCGACGAACGAAAAGGTTTCAGCTCGATCGGCCCCCACCGCGACGACCTGCAACTCCTGCTGAACGGAAGATCGCTGGCCGATATCGGCTCCGCCGGCCAGCAGCGCAGCTGCCTGCTGGCGCTCTATTTCGCCCAGATGGAGATCCACCGCCGCACCTGCGGTTTCTACCCCGTCTTTCTCATGGACGATGTCGAAGCGGAACTGGACGACCAGCGGTTGCAGGCGTTCTTTGCATACCTGGCGCGACGGACACAGACATTCTTGACCACCGCAAAAGAGCGGATTCTTCCTGCTCTTGCGTCGGATTCGCGCCGGTTTTGTGTGCGGCGGGGAGCCGTCGTCGCCGAAGTGTGATAACCGCTCCGGCGACTCGCCAGGACGGCAGTTGTAAGTTATTCATTTACAAACAGATAAATCTAAAAAACGGCGAGAATTTTGCTCCACTTCGGGCATGATTTCGTGGTATAATGCGGGGTTGAAATATGAGCCACTAAGTTATAGTAAACAAACATGTTTCTACCGACTTCCGGCCGCACGAAGGGAGTCGCTTTCGGGCATGCAGGATATGGAACGAGACGGCACTATGGCGGAGAGCGTGCAGAGTACGTCTCCGGCAGCGAATGACAGGGCCGAGGAGTCCTACGGGGCCGACCAGATCAAGGTCCTGGAGGGGTTGGAGGCCGTACGCATGCGGCCAGCCATGTATGTCGGATCCACGTCCGTCGACGGACTGCACCACCTGGTGTACGAAGTGGTGGACAACTCGGTCGACGAAGCTCTCAACGGCTTTTGCACGAAGATCGAAGTCACGATTCACATCGACAACAGCGTCACCGTGGTGGATAACGGCCGCGGCATCCCGACCGATTTCCATCACCAGGCGCAGAAGTCGGCAGCGGAAGTTGTCATGACGGTGCTGCACGCCGGGGGCAAATTCGACAACGACTCCTACAAGGTTTCCGGCGGGTTGCACGGGGTCGGCGTATCGGTCGTCAATGCCTTGAGCCAGCGCCTAGACCTGGAGATCTGGCGCGGCGGCAAGGTCTACGAGCAGAGCTACGAGCGGGGACGGCCGGTCACGGAATTCAAAGAGACCGGGACGACGAAAAAGCGCGGCACCAAGATCACCTTCTGCCCGGACGCGGACATATTTGAAACCCTCGAGTTCAATTACGACACGATCGCCGGCCGGTTGCGCGAACTGTCGTTTCTCAACCGGGGACTGGAGATCGTGTTTGAGGACCTGCGCTCGGACCGGCGTGTGGAGTTCAAGTACGACGGCGGCATCGCTTCCTTTGTCGAACATCTGAACGCGAACAAAAACGTGCTGAATGCGAAGCCGATTTATTTCGAGGCGCGCAAAGAGGACGTGGTCGTCGAAGTGGCCATGCAGTACAACGACGGCTACAGCGAGACGATCTTCTCCTTCGCCAACAACATCAACACGCACGAAGGAGGCACGCACCTCATCGGATTCAAGTCGGCGCTGACGCGCACGCTGAATTCGTTCGCCCAGTCGCACGACCTGCTCAAGGACCTCAAGGAAAACCCGACAGGGGAAGACACGCGAGAGGGGTTGGTGGCGGTTGTCAGCGTGAAGCTCCGGAACCCGCAGTTCGAGGGCCAGACCAAGACCAAGCTCGGCAACAGCGAGATCAAGGGGATCGTGGAGACCGCAGTCAACGACAACCTCGGGGCGTTCTTCGAAGAGAATCCCCAATGGTCGCGCAAGATCCTGATGAAAGCTGTGGAGGCCGCGCGCGCCCGCGAGGCCGCGCGCAAAGCGCGGGACCTGACGCGGCGCAAGGGGGCTCTGGACAGCGGCCTGCTCCCCGGCAAACTGGCCGATTGCCAGGAGCGCGACCCGAAGTTCTGCGAGATCTACATCGTCGAGGGGGACAGCGCCGGCGGTTCCGCAAAACAGGGCCGGGACCGCAAGTTCCAGGCCATTCTCCCGATCAAGGGGAAGATTCTCAACGTCGAGAAAGCCCGGTTTGACAAGATGCTGAGCAACCAGGAAATCATCACCATGATCTCGGCCATCGGGACCGGCATCGGCAATGAGGATTTCGCACTCGACAAGCTCCGCTACGACCGCATCATCATCATGACGGACGCCGACGTCGACGGTTCCCACATCCGCACGCTGCTGCTCACGTTCTTCTACCGCCAGATGCCGGAACTGGTGGAGGGCGGGCACATCTACATAGCGCAGCCGCCGCTGTACTCGATCAAACACGGCAAGGCGATGACATACCTGCGCAGTGAACGCGAGATGGAGGAGTACCTGATGCAGCGGGCCACGCAGGACGTCGTCGTGACCGTCGAGAAGACCGGCACGCAGTTCAGCGGGAGCCCGCTCGTGAAGCTGCTCAATGGAATCCACGAGCGCTCGTCGATCTACACCAAGCTCAACCGGCGGCTGGAAAACTCCGATCTGCTGGACTGCCTGCTGCTGTTCGTCGCCGGCGAAGACGGCCTGCTGCAGCAGAAAATACCCCTGAAGGAACTCTTCCAGCAGCGGCCGCTGCTGGAGACGCTCGGGGAGATCCTGCAGAAGATCGGCTATCAGTACACCACGCTGCTCGATGAGGAACACGGGTTGCACTCGCTGGTCATCCAGAGAAACGGCAACGGCAGCAAGCACACGATCAACTGGGACATGCTCAACTCGGTGGAATGGCAGCGCCTGTTTCACCTCTATTCGGAAATGTCGCCACTGGAAAAACCGCCGTTCACCGTGAAGCAGAACGGCGGCAGGATCTCGGTCGGTTCGCGCGAAGAGCTGCTCGAGCACGTGCTCGCCCTCGGGAAGAAAGATCTTACAATCCAGCGCTACAAAGGGTTGGGCGAGATGAATCCGGAGCAACTCTGGAACACCACGATGAACCCGGAAAGCCGGACCCTGTTGAAGGTCTCGATAGACGACGTGGTGCAGACTGACGCCATTTTCACGATCCTGATGGGGGATGCGGTGGAGCCCAGGCGCCGCTTCATTGAAGAGAATGCCCTCAATGTTCGCAACCTGGATATCTGATCGCCGCCATGAACCCAGCCCTGGAGCAGGTACCCGTAAATCTTATCGATGAAATGCGCAAGTCCTACCTGGACTATGCGATGAGCGTGATCGTGGGCCGGGCCCTCCCCGATGCGCGCGACGGGCTGAAGCCCGTGCACCGCCGCGTGCTGTACGCGATGCAGGACCTGGGCAATACTTACAATAAGGCCTACAAGAAGTCGGCCCGCATCGTCGGCGACGTCATCGGCAAATACCACCCTCATGGGGACACGGCGGTTTATGACACGATCGTACGCATGGTCCAGGACTTTTCCATCCGCTACCCCCTGATCGACGGTCAGGGAAATTTCGGATCAGTCGACGGCGACAACGCCGCCGCCATGCGGTACACGGAAATCCGCATGGCGCACATTTCGGACGAGTTGCTCGCGGACATCGACAAGGAGACCGTCGATTTCGGCCCCAACTATGACGGCTCGCTGTCGGAGCCGCTGGTGCTGCCGGCCAAGTTCCCCAACCTGCTCGTCAACGGGTCCTCCGGGATCGCCGTCGGCATGGCGACCAACATCCCTCCTCACAACCTGACGGAGATCATCAACGCCACCATCCTGCTGATCAAGAACCCCGAGGCTACGCTGGAGGAGTTGATGGCGCTGGTGCCGGGTCCGGATTTTCCCACGGCCGGATTCATCTACGGCCGGTCCGGGATACGGTCCGCATACCAGACGGGCCGCGGCATCGTGGTCATGCGGGCGCGGGCCGCCATCGAGCGCCTTGGGCGCGACCGCGAAGCGATCATCGTGACCGAGATTCCCTACCAGACCAACAAGGCCAAGCTGATCGAGCGCATCGCCGAACTGGTCCATGAGAAAAAACTGGAGGGCGTTTCCGACCTCCGGGACGAATCCGACCGGGAGGGGATGCGGATCGTCATTGAAATAAGAAAGGACCAGCCGGCGCAGGTGGTCCTGAACAACCTCTACAAGATGACCCCGATGCAGTCGAGCTTCGGCATCATCCTGCTGGCGATCGTCAACAACCAGCCGCGCGTTCTGTCGCTTTCGGAGGCCCTGACCTGCTTCATCGACCATCGCAAGGACGTCGTTCGGCGCCGGACTATCTTCGAGCTCGGCAAGGCGGAGGCGCGCCTTCACATCCTGGACGGCCTGCGCCGGGCCCTGGACATGCTGGACGAGATCATCTCCCTCATCCGCGCTTCCAAGGAGCCTGCGGTCGCCAGGCAAGGCCTGATGGAGAAGTTCCAGTTCAGCGAACTCCAGGCCCAGGCCATCCTCGACATGCGGCTCCAGCGGCTGACGGGATTGGAGCGGGAGAAGCTCTACGCCGAATACGAGGAGATCCTGAAGCTGATCGCCCGGCTCAAAGAGATCCTTGCCAGCGAGCAGGTCCTCAAGGGCGTAATCGTCGAGGAGCTGAAACAGTTGCAGGCGGCGTACGGCGATGCGCGGCGCTCCGAGATTGTAGACGAGGAGGTCGAGATCACGCTCGAGGAGTTGATCGCCGTGGAAGACGTCGTCATCACCATCTCGCATTCCGGGTACATCAAGCGCACCAGCGCCTCGCTCTATCATTCGCAGGGGCGGGGCGGCAAAGGCCGTATCGGCATGACCACGCGCGAGGAGGATTTTATCGACCACGTCTTCGTCGCGTCGACGCACAGCTACCTCCTGATCTTCACCAACAAGGGGCGGGCATACTGGCTGAAGGTCTACGAGATCCCCGATGTCGGGACCGCAGGCAAAGGCAAGGCGATCGTCAACCTGGTCAACATGTCTAAGGATGAGAAGATCGCCGACATAGTTTCCATCAAGGAGTTCGACACAGACCGCTACGTGGTGATGGCGAGCCGCGACGGCATGATCAAGAAGACGGCGCTGAGCGAATACTCCAATCCCCGCAGCTCGGGAATCATCGCCGCGGCCGTCGCCGAAAGCGACGAGCTGATCGGCTGCCAGTTGACGGATGGTTCCTACGATATCCTGTTGGCGACCCGAAAGGGCAAAGCGATCCGATTCTCAGAAAAGGACGTGCGCGAGATGGGCCGCAGCGCGCGGGGCGTGATCGGGATCCGGCTCGCCGACGGGGATCATGTGGTGGCCATGTCGGCCGTGACCGGCGAGGGGCAATTTTTGACGGTCACCGAGAAGGGCTTCGGCAAGCGCACCGCCGTTGAGGAGTACCCGAGACACCGCCGGGGCGGATCCGGCGTGATCAACATCCGGGTAGGCGAGAAAAACGGCGAGGTGGTCAACACTTGCCACGTGCGCGAAGACTCGGGCGTGATGCTGGTGACCGCTCAGGGAAAGCTGATCAAGCTGTATGCCGACCAGATCCGGAACACACAAAGCCGGGCTGCTCTCGGCGTAAAGTGCATCGAATTGGATGAAGGGGACGTCGTGACCAGCGTCACCGTGGTCGCCGGCGAAGTGTCCGAGTCAGAGGAGAACGGGAATGGCGCCCCGCAGGCTTGATCGGCCCCTGCGCTGCTGCCTCCTCGCGTTCGTGCTGCTGCTCGCCGGATGCAGCTCGAGTTCGCTCCAATTGTTGGAGCGGGCCGAAGCGAGCTGGCGCAAAGGGCGCTACGATGAAGCTCTCCAGGCCAACGATCAGCTGTACAATTTCGAGCCTCGGGGCAGATATGCCGCCCAGGCCCTTCTGAACATCGCCAACATCTATTTCCTCAATCTGCGACAAACCAAGCAGGCGATCGAATTCTACGACAAGGTCACGACGGAGTTTCCGGGCCGCGCGGAGGCACTTAAGGCGCACCGGCAGCTGGCAGGCATCTTTGCAAACGAAGTCATCGACCTGAACCAGGCGATCGCGCAATACGACAAAATTCTCGAATTCAAAAACATCGAGGACCGCTCGGAAATCCTGTTCCAGCGCGCGGATGCTTATTTCAAGAAAGAGGATTACTACCGCGCCCTGCGCGAGCTGCATGGCCTGGAGGAATCCGGCGTCGGCGGCCACCTTGCCGACCAGGTGTCGTTGAAGATCGGGAGCATCTACCAGATTCAGAAAAAGCTGCCGGAGGCCGTCGAACCGCTCCGGAAGGTGCTTGACTCGGCATGCCCGGAATGTCGAAGGAGCGCCGTGCTGATTCTGACCGCCACCTACGAGAGCATGCTCGATTTCCCCAAGGCCATCGAGACGATCCGCAGGCTCGACAAGACGCCCGAAAACGATGAATACCTGAAGCGCGAAGTCGATCGCCTGGCCGCCAAGCAAAAGAGCATCGATAAGGGCGGCGGACCCGATTGAGATCAGCGCGCGCCCGGCGATCCCCTGCCCCCGCAAAGACCAGCCGACGAAAAGCGCCTCTTTTCGAAACTCCAAAACATCCGTATAATGAAGTATTTGAGATAGCTGTGGCTTGACAGCCACACGGAGGGAGAGTAAGGTATGCCCTTCGTACGGGAAGGAGGTGCATAGCTTGGCGGAAGTCATCATCAACGAAGGCGAATCGCTTGAGAGTGCGATTCGACGCTTCAAGCGCAAGGTCCAGCAGGAAGACATCATCAAGGATGTCAAAAAACATTCCTTCTACCTGAAACCTGGCGAAAAGAAACGCATCAAACAGGCACTCGCGCGCAAACGGCTGCGCAAGAAGTTGCGCGGCATGCGTGCCTAGCAGGCGCCGCATCCGGCAGACTGCCATCGATCATTAGAGATACCTGCAATTGAAGCCGTCGGGATCGGTCCGGGATCAGGATTTCCAGGGCCGAGCCGATGGCTTTTGTTGTTTCATCGTTGCCGGCTTGCGGGGAGAATTGCCGCGCACGCCGTTGTGATCAGCGAGGCTTTGCTGTTCCCGAGTAAGGTCAGGATTTATTTCATCGTATGAAATTGCAGCGAGGGTATCCGGTGGAGCGCAAATTCAAACGCATCATCCTGGTTGTACTCGACGGCGCAGGGATCGGGGAGATGCCCGATGCCGCGCGTTGGGGGGATGCCGGCAGCGACACGCTCGGCCACGTGCTCGATCTTGAACGCCCGCAGATCCCGCATCTTGCGGGCCTGGGACTGGGATGTATTTGCCCGTTCCCGACCCTGCCGGCGCCGGGACACGCGCGTGGATCGTTCGGCAGAGCGGCGATCCTGTCCAACGGCAAGGATACGACCGTAGGACATTGGGAGATGGCGGGAATCCTCAGCCTGGTGCCGTTCCCGACGTACCCGGACGGTTTTCCCGCGCGCATCCTGGAACCGTTCGAAGCGGCAATTGGCCGGAAGGCGCTGGGCAATAAAGCGGCTTCAGGCACCGAAATCATCAAAGAGCTCGGGGATGAACATGTACGGACCGGGAGGCCGATCGTTTACACCTCGGCGGACTCCGTCTTCCAGGTCGCCGCGCACGAAGAAGTGATTCCGCTGACAGAGCTCTACCGCATCTGCGGGATTGCCCGCAAACAACTCGACGGCGCGGACAGGGTTGCCCGGGTGATCGCACGGCCGTTCCTCGGAAGCGCCGGCGCGTACCGTCGTACCGGGAACCGCAGGGATTTTGCCGTACCACCGCCAGGGGATACGCTCCTCGACCTGCTGAAGCGCTCCGGCATCGCTGTCATCGGCGTCGGCAAGATCGCGTCGATCTTCGACGGCATGGGGATCACCGAGGACCTTCCGGCCCACACCAACGAAGAGTCCATGGACGGGGTGATTGCGGCTCTCGAGCGGCCCGCGCCCGGGCTGATCTTCGCTAACTTCTGCGATTTTGACATGCTCTGGGGGCACCGCAACGATCCTGCCGGCTTCGCGCGCGGGCTGGAAGCGTTCGACCGGAGGCTGCCCGAACTGTTTGCCGCTCTGCAGGAAGATGACTGCCTCATCATCACGGCGGACCACGGGTGTGATCCGGCGATGCCGTCGACCGACCACTCGCGGGAGTATGTGCCGATCCTCGTTTACAACCGCAGGCTGGCCGGCGGCGTGGACCTGGGCACGCGCGGCTCGCTGGCTGACACAGGCCAGACTATCGCCGAAAATTTCGGGTTGCGCCTGGCGGCGGGGACCTCTTTTCTTTCCGATCTGTGTTAGCAGCTGAAAGTCTCGGAGCCCGGTCCCGGCATCTTGGAATCCGCGAGTCCGCGCTGGTTTTTCCCGGCGAAGTGCAAAGGAAGAAACCGGAATCATGGCCCCTGCCGGCTACACCGGGCGTCGCGGCCGCAGTCATCTCACACCTCCGCGCTGGCCCCAGGGGGCAGAATCACCTCGCAGATGTAGGGGAGATTCCGGTAACGCTGGTCGTAGTCGAGCCCGTAGCCCACGACGAACCTGTCGGGGACCTCGAAGCCCACGTAGTCCGCAGGCACATCGATCTTCCGCCGGGACGGCTTGCTGAGCAGTGAGACGATCCGCAGGGATCTTGGCCCGCGGGAGCGCAGGTTTTCCACCAGGTAATGCAGCGTCAGGCCAGTGTCGAGGATATCCTCCACGAGCAACACGTCCCTTCCTTCCAGACTCTCATCGAGATCTTTCAGGATGCGCACTTCGCCGCTGCTCTTTGTGCCGGAACCGTAGCTGGCGACTGCGATGAAATCAAACGAGACGCCGAGACCAATGCAGCGCACGAGGTCGGCGTGGAAGATCGTCGCTCCTTTGAGGACGCCAACCAGATGCGGGGTCTTCCCCTGGTAGTCGGCGGTAATGCGGGCGCCGAGCTCTTTCACCCGCTTTTGGATTGTCTCCGAATCGATCAGAACCGGACCGAGAGCTTCCCCGGGATGGCGATACCAATCAGCGGCCACAGGTCCTCCTTTGGCTGAGGCTGTAATCTTTATCACAAAGACAGCCTGATGGGAAACGGCATGAGTCTCACGGAACCCGTGTGCCTCCTCGCAGAAAACCTCGGGGAGCAATGGCGCTCGATGGGGCGAATGCGTTAAACTAAGAGTTTGTTCCTGGGAAGAAACCGGGAGTGGAAGGGGCCTCGGGTGAGCCAGTGATGTCATTGAAAAGAAGATCCGTGCCGGTGAGAGTGGGCCATGTCTGGGTCGGCGGCGATGCCCCGATTGTAGTCCAGTCCATGACCAACACAGATACGGCGGATGCCGAAGCCACGGCCCGGCAGGTGGCCCAGCTGGCGGCGGCCGGATCGGAGCTCGTCCGAATCACGGTCAACACCCATGCAGCCGCACGCGCGGTCCCCGAGATCATGGCGCGGCTCGGCGATCAGGGAATCGGGGTGCCGGTCATCGGCGACTTCCACTACAACGGGCATCTGCTGCTATCCCAGTACCCGGAATGTGCGAGGTCGCTGGCGAAATATCGCATCAATCCCGGAAATGTGGGCGCCGGCAGACACCATGACGAGAATTTCCGCCGGATGATCGAGGTTGCCGCCGAAAACGACAAGCCGATTCGCATCGGTGTGAACTGGGGCTCGCTGGACCAGGCGTTGATGGCCCGGCTGATGGATCAAAACAGTCTGAACCCCGCGCCCCGCCCCACCCGGGACATCATGATCGAAGCGATGACCCGGAGCGCTCTGGAGTCTGCGCGCATGGCGGAGGACTACGGCCTGGGACGGGATCACATCCTGATCAGCGCCAAGATGTCCGGGGTGCAGGACCTGATCCTCGTATACCGGTCCCTGGCTTCCCAATGCGACTATGCGCTTCACCTCGGGCTCACGGAAGCCGGAATGGGCGCCAAAGGGATCGTGGCCTCGACGGCCGCGCTGGCGGTCCTCTTGCAGGAAGGAATCGGCGACACCATCCGGGTTTCGCTCACGCCTGCGCCGGGTGGAGATCGCACGGAGGAGGTGCGAGTTGCCCAGCAGATCCTGCAGTCGCTCGAAATCAGGAGCTTCACCCCACAGGTTTCCGCCTGCCCTGGATGCGGCCGGACGACTTCCACCTTCTTCCAGGAGATGGCCGGTCAAATCGACACCTATTTGAAAAAGCAAATGCCGGAGTGGCGGAAGCGATACCGGGGAGTGGAAGAACTCCGCGTCGCCGTGATGGGATGTGTCGTAAACGGTCCCGGAGAATCCAGGCACGCCGATATTGGCATTTCCCTGCCGGGAACCGGCGAAGAGCCGAAGGCTCCCGTCTATGTCGACGGCAGTTTAGTGACGACCTTGCGCGGTGAAGGAATCGTCGCCGATTTCATCCGCATCCTGGACCGATACATTGATTCACATTACGCCCGCGCCGCGTCTGGCGAACGGGCCTGAGCGCGCGGCTGCGAACGTCAAGGCCTCGACCCCGGCGCGGGTGCCGGGCTCGGGGGTTTGAAATTTCCCGCAGCCCGATTTCCTGGAAATGAAACGATATGCTCAAGACACACAACTGTGGCGAACTGCGGAGTTTGGACGTAGGACGGACCGTTACGCTGACCGGCTGGGTGCACCGCAGGCGGGACCTCGGCGGCCTGATCTTCATCGACCTGCGCGACCGGTCGGGCCTTGTGCAGATTGCCGTCGACCAGGAGTCCGGCGAAGGTGCGCGCGCGGCCGACAAACTGCGGAACGAATACGTGATCAAAGCAGAAGGCGTGGTTCGGGCGCGGCCCGCAGGGACTTTCAACCCGGCCCTGTCCACAGGGGAGATCGAGGTGCTGGCGCGCTCGATCGAGATCCTCAACCCGTCCAAGCCGCTCCCCATCCAGGTGGACGACGACGGCTACAAGACCGACGAAAGCATGCGCCTGAAATACCGCTACCTCGACCTCAGGCGGATGCGCATGCAGAAAAACATCGCCCTCCGGCATAAAACGATCAAGTTCATCCGCGATTATCTCGACCAGCTTGGCTTTTATGAGATCGAGACGCCGATGATGATCAAGGCGACGCCGGAGGGCGCGCGCGACTATGTCGTGCCGAGCCGCGTGCAGCCGGGCAAGTTCTATGCGCTCCCGCAGAGTCCGCAGCAACTCAAGCAGCTGCTGATGGTGGCCGGGTACGAGCGCTATTTCCAGATTGCGCGCTGCATGCGCGACGAGGATCTGCGCGGCGACCGGCAGCCTGAATTTACGCAGCTCGATCTGGAGATGTCATTCGTCGATCGCGAGGACGTGCTCGCGGTTGTTGAAGGGCTGGTCAAGGGGCTGATTCCCGCGGTCACGCCGCACAAGCGCCTGTTCGACCCGTTTCCGAAGCTCACCTATGAGGAGGCCATGGCCCGGTTCGGCAGCGACAAACCGGATCTCCGCTTCGGCATGGAACTGGCGGATGTCACCGATATGTTTCGCGAATCCGGATTCAAGCTCTTTGCCGAAGCCGTTCGGGCCGGACAGGTTGTCAAAGCGATCAAGGCGCCCGGGTGCGCTTCCTATTCACGCAAGGACCTGGATGTCCTGACCGAATTGACGAAGGGATGGGGCGCCAAAGGCCTGGCTACAATAGGCTGGACGCCGGCGGGACTGAAGGGGAGCATCGCGAAGGCGCTCAGCGAGGCCGAAGCGGCGGACCTCGCCCGCAGGATGGAGGCCTCGGACGGCGACCTGGTCTGCTTCGTGGCGGAGAAACAAGCGCTCGCCAGCAAGGCACTCGGAAACCTGCGCCTCGAGTTTCGCGATCGCCTGAAGCTGGCGCCGCCCGACTTGCTCGCCTTTGCCTGGGTGGTAGATTTCCCGATGTTCGAGTGGGACGAGGAAGCGAAAGCGTGGAGCTTCACCCATCATCCCTTCACCATGCCCAAGGAGGAGCACCTGGACAAGATGGAGAGCGATCCCGGCGCCGTAATGAGCAATGCCTACGACCTCGTCTGCAACGGCTACGAGCTGTCGAGCGGAAGCATCCGCATTCACCGCCGGGATCTCCAGGCGCTCATATTCAAGCGCCTCGGCTATAGTGACGAAGAAGCGTATCGCCGGTTCGGCCACATGCTCGAGGCGTTCGAGTATGGCGCTCCGCCGCACGGCGGGATGGCGCCGGGAATCGACCGCCTGGTCATGCTGCTGGCAGATGAACCGAACATCCGCGAAGTCATCGCCTTCCCAAAGACCGCCAGCGGCAGCGACCTGATGTTCGACGCCCCGGCCGAGCTCGATGACGGGCACCTTCGGGAGTTGCACCTCAAGATCACCGAATGACGAAGCCAGACCCTACCGAGTTTCTGGCGCGAAACTCAATCCTTGTCCTGCTTGGTCATGGACGTGGACTTGAACCTAGACCCGGACGTGGTCAGCCCTTTTTGATGTAACCTCCCGCGAATGCGGCACTTATATCGAGCCATTGATATTGGCCGGGTCTGCGTCCACGTGCAGGTCAGATGACCGTGGAGTTTCGCGACAGAAACTACCTGGCAATTCCCTTAAAGACGATATTGCCTGAAGCGGTCATCAACTTGACGGGGACTCCGCCGGTGCCGATCTTCTCTTTTACCGCGCTCGCCTTCTTCTTCTCCAGCACGCGCAGAGGGACCGATTCCCCCTCGATCATCTGCTCGGGGTAATCGAGCGAGATCTTTCCGTCCTGTGTCTCCAATTGAATCGCCGCGGAGTAGTCGACGGGCAGCCTCAGGTCGATGGCGCCCCGCCTCGTCGCCCCCGTGAAGCCGTAACCTGTCCATCGCGTGCCTGAAAGCTCGACCTGCAGGTCGCCCCTCTTCGTCATCAAGGAAAAATAACCCCCGAGGTCCCTGGCCTCGATGTTTCCCTCTTCGATCGTGGCCTCGACGGACCCGCTGAATGAGGTCACGGAGAGGTCGCCCTTGATCATTTTGATGTTGAAGTCCGTCCTCTCCCTGGGCACAAAAATCTGCACGTTGATTTCCATGTTGGCAGCCGGCTTTTTCGAACCGGCGGTGCTGATTTTGGCCAAGGTCTGCGTATAGGTCACGTGCATTGGATACAGTTTTGCGAGAGCCTGCGCCTGTTCGGCAGTCAGGTAATAGAAGATCTTCTCCATTTCTACGCGGACAACGGCACTGTCCCAGCCGGTGATCTTGCAGCTGCCGGGGGCCGCTGCGCTGATCTCGATTTTGCCGCCCGGATAAAAAGCGAATTGCTTCTCGCTTTTCTCCACATAGGGGCTGTTCGAGCCGGTATTCTGCTGGCGGGCCGGTTCCTGCGGCAGCCCAGCGGCAGCCAGAAGGAGTAACGCAAGCATCAGACGAAGAGCCATGCAGTTGTCCTCCATTGCATATCGATGACGAAACGCACGACGGAGTGATGGTCGATCGCGCGGAACACGAGAATGCAGAACAGTGCCGTGGCGGCCCAGAATGCCGCCTGCGCGGGCCTGGATTGCCAGCGCGCCCGCAATCGGTCCAAAAAGTGATACAGGATCCAGCACTCCAGGGCAAAGGGTGGAAAGCCGAGGAAACCAAGAAGGGGCATTTCAAACACCTTCCAGGTTCCGAAGTAGGGGATCGAATACACCCATCGCGAGGCTGCCCAGAAATTCCAGAATTCCCATATGAGGCCGCACGCACAGCCGCCGATGAGCAGGCTCCAGATCCTGCGCCGGTCCCCGGCCGCAATCCGCAGCGAAAGGCTCTGCAGCCCCAACCGTTCCAGGAGGGGATCGAACAGAAAGATCGGACCAATCCAAACGGCAGGGAAAAAGTAGCGTGGCCAGATCAGGGCGGCCACGCAGAAACCGGCTCCGAGCAGGGTGAATGCGAGGGATGGCGACGTGGGCGGCGGCGCGAGCAGTCTTTCGCTCTCGGAGGCGAACGGCCGCTCCCGAACTCCGAACAGGATGCATTCAACGAGATCCGCGGTCAGAAACACCCCGGGCAAAACGGTCGCGAAGGCCAGTGAATAACCGGGCCAGCGGATCCACGCCAAGGCCGGGACGCCGTCGTATGCCCAATTCCGGAGTGCCAGGTTGCAGGCTTCAAAGAGCAGCCACACGACCACCGAGAGCGGGAGCATGCGCAGGAGCTCCGCGCGCCTCCCGGACAGAAGCGAGTTCCCGCGCAGCCGCAGGAGCAGATTGTCGGCGAGGAGAATGTAGCTCCACCAGGCGAAGCAGTAGAACCAGGAAGCAAACGGCTCGATCCGGCGAAACAGACAGTACTCGGAGAGGAGAAGGAGCAGCAGCCCCAGCCAGCCGTAGGTCTTCATTTCCCTTCCCGAACAGCGTTGTATCTGCGGCAGATCTCCAGGACCCGTTCGACTGGCAACGCTTCAACCGTCCGCCCGCCATAGCCCGTGGTCGTCCTGGCTGTGAAAAGAGAGTTGTAAACCGCCTCTTCCGCGGCTTCCTTCACTGCCTGGAAGAGGGGCGATGCGGCATCGTTATTCAATACCGGCGGCGACAGTGTCGGCGTTCTGGGCTCGGCCGGCACGCGGGCTTCGGGGGCGGTGGAGAATGCAATCACGTAGTCTCCGCTGCCGTTGCTGCTGTACGAACCGGTCATAGCAAGCCCCAGCATGGCGCGAGCCGCCAGGCGTTTCAGGTTGCGCGCATCCAGGGGAGCATCGGTGGCCACGACTACCATGCAAGAGCCGTCGGGAGAGCGGTCCGGGCTGCCGCGGCCGCCTCTTGATAGTTCCCGGCCTACGGGTGCGCCGTTGATTTCGAGCACGCCGCCGTAATTGGTTTGGACCAGCACCCCGACGACGTATCCCCCCTGTGTGCGTGACAGCAGGCGTGAGGATGTGCCGATGCCTCCTTTGAAACCGAAGCAGACGGTTCCGGCGCCCGCTCCTACCGCCCCTTCCGGAACGGGCCCGCCCTTGGCGGCACGAATGGCCTCGAGGACATGCTCCCGCGTCACGTGGCGGCCGCGTATGTCATTGAGCGTGCCGTCATTGGTCTCGCCCACGACCGCGTTGACCGAACGAACCTTCTCGTTCCCCGCCTGGGTCAGCGTGTATTCCACGACGCCCGCAATACCTTCGGCCACGCTGAGCGTATTGGTCAGGACGATTGGAGTTTCCAGGTTTCCCAGTTCCTCGACCTGCGTGCTGCCCGCAAGCTTGCCGAAGGCATTGCCGACGAAGACTCCCGCGGGGACCTTCTGCTGGAAAAGATTGCCCCCATGGGGCAGGATCGCCGTGACGCCGGTCCGTATGCTGTCGCCCTGCCACAGCGTGACGTGACCCACAGACACGCCGGCCACGTCTGTAATCGCGTTGAGCGGTCCCGGATTCATCACACCCGGCAGGATGCCGAAATCCCGTGCCCGCTTCTGGTTTTGTGCCGTGCCCGATGGGCAGAGCGCGAACAAAGAAACGGCAAGACCCACTCCCGCGAACAGCGACGCGGAATACAATCCCGACATGGTCACCCCCCTCGAATGCTGTGGCTGCTAAGGAACCGAAGACCGGCCATAGCCGGCCGCCCGGCGCAGGGTATTGTACAGCTATTGCAGGGGGATTGCGCACAGCAAACCGCTACGGCCAATATGTCACTCGTGCTTGCCAACCCAGGATCGATCAGGTTTACTTTAGGGAAGGCGCCTGCCTGCACCTTGATCGTGGGGGATCTGCCCTGGAGCTCCAGGTCGCGCAGGATAGGCTCACGAACCTCCGAGGGATGGAATGAATGGTCGGCAAACCCGCAAATCCTTCTGCAGATGCCGTTAGGCAGCAGTTGGAAAAAATCCTGACGAGCGACATGTTCCGCCAGTCGCGGAGGTTGTCGCGCTTTCTCCGCTACACGGTGGAGCACGCGATCGAGGGCGAATGCGAAAAGTTCAAGGAATTCCTCCTCGGCGTGGAAGTGTTCGACAAGCCGTCTTCTTTCGATCCCCGCATCGATTCGATCGTCCGGGTCGAAGCATGCCGTTTGCGCACCAGGCTGAAAACTTATTACGAAACTGAAGGCCGGCCCGACCAGATACTGATAGAATATCGCAAGGGAAGTTACGTCCCGGTTTTCTGCTTCCGGGATCCGGCTGGAGCGGAGGAGGGACTCCTACGACCGGCCGTTCCAACAATGCGGGGATGGAAGACGATCGCGGTTCTTCCGTTCGCGGACTTGAGTCCTGGCAGCGACATCGGGTACCTGGTCGACGGACTCGTGGAGGAGCTCCTCCAGGTCCTGACCAAGGTGCACGGGCTGCAGGTAGTCGCCCAGACCTCGGTGTTCCAGTACAAAGGCAAGTCTCTGGACATTCGTGAAATCGGGATTGCCCTGCGGGCGGATACTGTTCTCGAGGGGAGTGTGCGCAAAGCCGGACCAATCCTGCGCGTCACGGCCCAGTTGGCAGATGTCAAGACCGGCTACATACTCTGGTCGGGAAACTATGAGCGGCTGTTGGAGGACATATTTGCGGTGCAGGAGGAGATCGCGCAGGCAATCGCAGCAGCGCTCAGAGGCCAACTCCTGGCTGAATCCGGCCGGGAGTCTGTCTAGCCCGAAAGAGGTGTGAACAAATGAGCATCCTGATGCACAAGACCCTGGGAATTCTTCTCGCCGGAGGCGCCGGCGAGCGCCTTTATCCGCTGACACGGCACCGGGCAAAGCCGGCAGTCCCATTCGGGGGCATCTACCGGATTGTGGATGTTACGCTTAGCAATTGCATCAACTCCGGCTTGCGCAAAGTCTTCATCCTGACTCAGTACAAATCGCTGTCGCTGCACCGGCACATCCGCAACGGGTGGTACAACGTCGTCGCCAAGGATCTGGACGAATTCATCGAAGTCATCCCGCCCCAGATGAGAGTCGGCGACAACTGGTACATGGGCACGGCGGATGCCGTCTGGCAGAATCTGTATTCCATCAAAGGTGTCGAGCAGATCAACTTCGTCATGATTCTTTCCGGCGACCATATTTATAAAATGAATTACTTCCGCATGCTGAGACAGCATATCGACACGGATGCGGACGCGACGATCGCCGCCATCGAAGTGCCGGTGGAAAATTCCCATTTGTTCGGCGTCATGAAGGCCGATGCTTCGGGCCGTGTATGCGGATTTCAGGAAAAGCCCCGGTGCCTGGGCCAGGAGAGCTCCCCGTCCGGAAAAGTGCTGGCATCGATGGGCGTTTACTTGTTCAACAAGTCTCTGCTGGCGCAGGCGCTGGAGGAAGATGCCCGGAACTCATCGTCCACGCACGATTTTGCGCGCGACATCATCCCGACCCTGATCGAACGCTACGGCATCTACGCCCATCTCTTCGTCGATGAAAACAAGAAAGAAGCCAAGTACTGGATGGATGTGGGCACGATCGAAGCATACTACGAAGCCAATATGGATCTGATCGCCGTCAGCCCGCACTTCAATCTCTACGATACGGAATGGCCGATCCGCACTTACCAACCCCAATTTCCGCCGGCGAAGTTCGTTTTTGCCCAGAAGGATTTGCGCATGGGCATCGCGCTCGACTCGATCGTTTCGGGCGGGTGCATCATCAGCGGCGGTCGCGTGATCAACTCGGTTTTGTCGCCGGGCGTACGCGTCAACAGCTACTGCGAGGTCGACCGGAGCATCCTGTTTCCCCATGTAGAGGTGGGGCGCCACTCGAGGGTTTCCAAGGCGATTATCGACCGCGGCGTCCACCTGCCGGAAGGAACCACCATCGGGTTCGACGCGGAAGAGGATCGAAAGCGTTTCAGCGTCACCGAAAGCGGTATCGTGGTGGTATCCCCCGAGGATATGGGCCAGGAGAACCTGGAGAACATGTGGGGAGAGGATCCCGGTTCACTCCAGGACACGGCCGTATAAGCGCGGGCGTGAGGCGCCCTACAGCCAGCTCAGTCTGAATCCGCCCACGCCGGTCTTGACCACGATGGAGACGTGCACTTTGGCCTTGTCGTAGTTCTCGCTGTAGTAATCTTCGCCGCCTTCGCGGCGGAATCCGTCGAGCTGGAACCCGCTCAGGAAGTGCTTTTCCGCCGTGACCCTGACCCCCACCTCACGTGGCATGCGTGCGGTCACGCCCCCCACGCCGACCTGGATCCGGATTTCGGCATCCTGTCTCCAGTCACCGGAAAAGTCGAGATTGGCGCCGCCGACTCCCCCTTCAAAATCCAGCCGCCGGAAATTGAGGTTGCCCAGCCCGATGGCATCCAGGCTGCCCACGCCGTTGCGCAGGCGAACTTCGTCACAGACCACCGGATTCGGTTCGTACGCCGAGATCCTGGACCCGCCGACGCCGGCATCCAGGTCCAGACGCGTCAGGCGCAAGTGCGACAGGGCCAGGCGCGCGTCGCCCACGCCGGTGCTGATCCGCAGCCGTACCGGTATCGACTCCGTGAGGCTGAGCCGCGCCCTGTTGGCATGCCGTTCACTCCGGATGCCCCCGTGGCGGGTGCTCTCGAGCCTGAACGTCAAGCGCCCGTCGCCGGCCGCCGGATCATAACTGATTTCCGGCTGATAGCTGGCCTTGTCGTATTCGAGGTCGAGCGAGTACAGGTTCGACGTACCTTCCCCCGAGATTTCGAGAGCGCCGATGTCCATGCGCACATCCGCCGCCAGGGACTTCTCCGAGCCGATCGGCTGGCTCTTTGCCAGGGGCGCCATTTCGACGGGGACCCGCTCGTCCAGATTGCACCCGCACAACAGCAGAGTCGCCGCGAAGCATGGTAGCCAGATCATGTTTCTCATCGGATTTCTCCCGCGAATCACTGCCCGCTCTTGTTGGCCATTTCGCTCTCTCGGGTGCGAACAAAGATGTTGCTGTAGTCCGTTTCCAGGGAAACCTTGGGGCCTCCCGTCTTCAGCCGGCCTTTGAGCGTCGTAGTTTCGTCCCCTGCCGATACCGGTTCGAGGCCCGCGAAGTCCGTGGTGACGCGGCCGTTGCGAGCGACGGCATCGATCTGGAACGCGGCATCCGGCGGCAGGAACAGGGTGATGTCACCGTTACGATCCCTGACGCTGATCTCGTCTTTGCCCACGGACGCCGCAGACAACGTGACGTCGCCGTACTCGTTGGTTACCTTGCACCCCTTGCTGAACCCGGTGACGGCCACATCCTTCAGGGTCGTGTTGATTTCCACCGGGCCTGCAACCGTGGTCACGCGCACAGAGGATCCCTGGGCGACGGTCCTGACGTAGCCGCCGACTTCTTCAAGGGTGATCCTGTCGGAGTTGGAGCTGATGTCCACGTTGCCCTTGATCTTCTTGAGGACGGCGTTGGCGTACCCGCTCGACAGCGTGACATTGCCGGCGACATCGGACACCTGGACGCGCCGGTGGCTCGAGGTAATCTTCACGCTGTCATCGAGATTGCTCACAGTAACCGGGGTTCCCGGAGCATCGATGGTTACCGGTTTGGTGACGTGATCAACGGTGATGCTGCCCCCTTCCGTGTTTTGAATCGCCAGTGTCCCGGCGACGTTGCTGATCGACACGGGCGAGTACTCGTCGCGGACCACGACGTCACCCGTGACCGTGTCAACCGTCACGCGCCCGCGGGCATCAACCGAAAGATTCCCAGTGAGGTTGGTCAGGCGCGACTCCCCGTACCGGTTCTCGACCGTGAAACTCCCCCGGCAGTCGTGCACTTCCAGCGGCTGATGGCTCGATTGCACGTTCAGCTTGGAGTCGAGCCCCGAAACGGTAACTCCGCCGAACGGGTTCCGGATTTCCAGTTGGACCTGCTTCGGAACGAAAATGTCCATGTCGGTGTTGAAGTGATAGTTCTTGGCGGACAGTTCTTCGCGGTTGGTCCTGATGACGAAGGCGGACGCTTCCGTCTTGCCCTCCTCCCCTCCCTGCATCCTGATTTCGGCCGCAATCTCCTTGGCGCGCGACTCATCGTTCTCGTATACGACCTTGCGCAGGCGCACACGCACTTCCTGCTCGCTTCCCGGTGAGACGTTGACCTGGCCGTTGGAGTTTTCGATGCGCAGGGTCAGCCCGGCCGGAAGCGGGTAGGAAACCTCCTGCGTGTATCCGTAAGAAGTGCCGAGGTGAATGTCGGTCCCGCCGATGTTGATCGGCGACATCATGATGTCTCTGAGAGCGCTGTTTGGAATTTTTGCCAGTGCAGAACCGATCACAAAGACCAGGAGGATGCCGAAGACCTCTCCGAACTTGACGGAGATTCCCTCTTTCTGGCGATAGTAGTCGATCACCTTGCCCAGCCCGAGAAGGATGAGGAGAATCGGCCAATAGCGTCCTGCGAACGCCCACAGATCGGGCCCGATGCCGAAATTTCTCAGCAGGAACATCACGCCGAGCACCACCCAGAGCAGGCCTCCCAGCAGGGATGGACGGTGCCGGCGCGCCGGTTTTCGCGCAGGATCCGACGGTGCCGCATCGTCGTGCCAGGCCGCATAGCCGTAGAGCTTCTTTGCGCCGATCAGGATCGGGAGAATCGGCCAGTAGCGGGCGAGGATCTGCCCGACGGTCAACGTCGAAAACCAGTTGGCAAACAAGAAGGCCAGACCGAAGAAGATCAGGATCAGTCCGAAAATCAAAGCGCCATTCCGGGAACCAGAAGACATTTGACCCTCCCGCTGTTATTCTTTGGGCTCGCCCAGCGCGGCCGCGTTCCCGGCACCTTGCGCCGCTCCACGATCGCTGAGCGCGCGGTAGACGAGATAGCCGCCGAGCGCGATAAAGCCGAGCGGCCAGAGCCGGTTAAAAAAGTGGAAAGGAATGATGTTCCTCAGCAGGAACACAACTCCCAGGCCGATCAGGAAAACCCCCCATGCGGCTACCGACCTGTCTTTTTCGGGACCCGGTTTCACAGTCTTCGGCTCCAACCGCGTCCTCATGATGCTTTCCGCCGTGCGATAGGAGTCGAACATGGTGGAAACGAGGAAGACGAAGGCCCCGAAGCCGAAAATTCCGTTGATGTCGTCGCCCATGATGATCAGTGCGGCGAAAACGGCGAACTGCGTAATCGCCTTCAGATACTCGCCGTTGTAAACCGCCCCCATGCCGGGTATCAACGATAGCGCCGCTGCGCGTTTAGGCGCGTCGGCGGGAAGCCGCAAGTCCTTGACGGCCGCCGCCCACTCCGTGCCGCGCACCAGGCAGTCCTGGCAGAAAACCTTCCCCTTGATTTGATGGGCGCACTCGGCGCACAGCGCCTTGCTGCAGGTGCTGCAGAACTCCTGGGATTGAGCCGTCGGATGATAAGCGCAATTCATAGGTTTTCTCCTTCCAGTGCTGACCGCATACCCCTGCTAAGCTCGATTCAGCCACGATACGCTGCTCTTCTGCTTGGGGCCCTTTTCCGGCTGTTTCTGCTCGGCCGGCTTTTTCTGGCCTTCGACCGGGACGTCGAGTTGCTCGATCGCGTTGCCGAGCCTCTTGAACATGTTGTTCTTGTAAAAGGTGAAATCGGCTTGCCATTCGTTCTTCTGGTCGTACAGCTTCAGTCCCTCGCTGTAAATCTTCTGCACCCCACGGTCGAGCTGGCTCAACAGTCCTTGAGGCGACAACACCGAGGCCAGGACGCTCACGCGGGGCATCATCAGGTCGACAGCCAGGGCGACAAAAAGCACGGCGAGGCCGACGCCGACAGCAAAGCGGGGTGTCAGAATCGGCCGCAAGAAATAAGCCCGCAGCCGTTCCCGCAGCGTGAGGGTCCGCGGCTTTCCGGAGGTCCGGAGCAGAATTCGGTCGAGCAGCGCCGGTTCCACATCATAACTGGGGAAGGCCTGGCATGTGACCAGGAGCGACCGGATCTCCTCCATCAGGCCCGTGCAGCCGGGACACTCATGAAGATGCTCGGCCACCTGCACCATCTCTTCCGGCGGCAGGCTGTGTTCTAGGTATTCGCTGAGTCTCACTTCGACGAATCCGCAATCCATGAGCACCCCCTAGACCTGCGTGCCTATCTGCGTCCGCCGCCTGGTCAGCAACTTCGCAAGCTCCAGGCGCGCCCGGTTGATCCGACTTTTCACCGTTCCCTCCGGCACTGAGAGCAGTTCGGCGATCTCCAGATAGGCCATGCCCTCCAGGTCCCGCAAAATTATCGCTTCCTTCAACTCGGGGGACAGTGCCTGCAGGCCTTCACTCAGGAATCGGGAAGCTTCCGCTTGTTCGGCGGACCGTTGGGGACTGGGGACCTTTTTATCCTCGAGATTCATGTTCTCCATCTCTTCAGTCCCTGCGGCCTGTTGAAACCGCCGCGTCCGCCGGAAGTGATCGATGATCAGGTTTCGACCGACTTTCATAATCCAGCTCTGGAAGCTGCCGGAATCGGAGTGGAAGCTCTTCAGGTTCTGATAGACCCGAACAAAAATATCCTGCGTCAGATCTTCCGCCTCGTCCCGGCGACAAGTGTAACGATAACTGAGGTTGTAAATCCGTTTCGCGTACGAATTCACAACCGTCTCCCAGGCCGCGTCGTCTCCCTGGAGACAGCGCTCAACCACTTTTTCTTCGCCCGGGAGCAATCGCGACTCCTTATCTCCTGTCCCGATTAACGAAACGGGACGAGGCAAAGTTCAAAAATTCAGGTTCGAGTTTATGTTCCGGCCATGATGCAGGTTTTCCAGTTCACTGAGACGGCTCGTGCCGGATAAGGCACTCTAGCAAATGCCGGGACACGAAGATACATTTTCTTATTTCCGTCATCTTTCTGCAACATCTTGTGCCAGACCAATATAGCTCAACCGCCGGACGCGGGCTCCGCCTGCCTCGCCGTCCGGGAATCGTAGTTTTTGCCCGTACATCCCAGCGCGGCGGCAACGGGTTCCTCCGCCGCGGCGTCCTATGCCGCGAGTTGGTTATCGTTTCTTCTTGACCTTTTGTGGGATTTCATATTTATTTCTGTAACGTCTTTGAAATATTTGACTTGAAGGCTCTGAACGAGGCGCGGGCAACTTTGGTTGCCCGCCAGGTCGGAGTGCCAGCCGATGAAATGCCCGTATTGCGGACACACAAAAGACCGGGTAGTGGATTCGCGAGAGAGCCGCGGCGGCGACTCGATTCGTCGCCGGCGCCAGTGCCTCCAGTGCTCGCAGAGGTTCACGAGTTACGAACGGATCGATGAGATCCCCTACATGGTTGTGAAAAAGGACGGCGGCCGGGAAAAGTTCGATCGCGCGAAAATTCTGACCGGCCTGCTGAAAGCCTGCGAGAAGCGCCCTGTAAGCCTGACCCAGCTCGAAAAAATCGTCGACCTGGTTGAGCTCCGGGTTCAGGAAAGTCCCGAGAGAGAGCTCGAAACCGTCGCCATCGGCAAAATCCTGCTGTCCGAATTGAGACGTTTGGACAAGGTTGCCTATCTGCGCTTCGCCTCGGTCTACCTCGAGTTTGAAGACGTGGCGGAGTTCATGACTGAGATAAACGAACTGTTTGAAAAGAAGCCTTCCTGAGCGAATCCGCCGCGAGCGTGAGCCGGGAATTATTCTGGCGGATCCGATATCCGGGTGACTTATGTCGAAACCCCGCAAACGAAATCCCTATGAACAGGTGAGGTCCACCCTGATCCTCGAGGCGGAGGAACTGCTGGACCGCCTCTCGGTCGGAAACTGGATGCCGAATGTCGACATTTGCGAGACTCGCGAATCAGTCGTGATTCGGATAGAGCTGCCCGGCATCGAGCCGGCCGATTTCCGGCTTACGATTCAAGACCGCGTGCTCCGGGTTTACGGCGCCAAGCGGGAGCCGGCACGCGCCCGGGAACGCATCTCTTATTACTGTCTCGAAAGAAGATACGGCAAGTTTGACCGACACATCAGCATAGACCGGGTCGTGGATGCCGGCCGCGCGCGCGCCACGCTGGCTGACGGGATCCTCACGGTCGAGATTCCGAGAATCGGGGACCGCCGCGGGGTGCTGTTTGAGATTCCGGTTGCGTGGAAGTCGGAATGAAACTCTACGAGCGATTTCGAATCGAAATAATGCGAAAGGATTTCGAATAACATATGCCTGCTACGGATGTGAAACAAGATCCAGCGACGAAAGAGGCGGCCGCGGGGCAGGGTGAACAGATCCAGATCCCGGATCACCTTCCGGTTCTGCCTCTGCGGGATGTCGTCACGTTTCCGTACATGATCCTGCCGCTGATGGTTTCGGTCGACAAGGCCATCCATGCCGTCGACGAGGCATTGGCTCAGAATCGCATGATCCTGCTTCTGACGCAGCGGAATCAGGATATCGAAATCCCGACCCCCAGCGAGATGTACGATGTCGGCACAGTGGGCATGGTGATCCGCATGCTCAAAATGCCCGATCAGGGGGTCCGGGTGCTTGTGCAAGGCATCGCGCGGGCACAGGTCGAAAGCTGGGCCGAAGGTTTGTCTTTTCTCCAGGCGAACATCCGGGTGATCGAGGAACAAACCCCCGACGCCGCGGGCCTCGAGATTGAGGCGCTCATGCGTAATGTGAAGGCGGCCCTCGAAAAGGCCGCTGCTCTGGGGAAGAGCATTTCGCAGGAGGTGGTTGCCATCGCCGCCAACATGAGCGACCCCGGGCGCCTGGCCGACCTGGCGGCTTCCAATCTTTCGCTCAAGATTGAGGATGCTCAAGACATCCTCAGCATTCTGGATCCGGCAAAGAGGCTGCGCCGTCTCCACGAGATGCTGACGCGCGAGGTCGAAGTCCTCACGGTCCAGCAGCAGATCAACATCCAGGCCAAGGACGAAATCGAGAAGGGTCAGCGTGAGTATTATCTGCGGCAGCAGCTCAAAGCCATCCAGACCGAACTCGGCGAAGGAAACGAGCTGACGGAGGAGATCGCCCGATATCAGAAGAAGGCGGATGAAGTCAAAATGCCGAAGGAAGCACGCGATGAGTTCAACCTCCAGGTTCGGAGGCTCGAGCGCATGAATCCGGAATCGGCTGAAACAGCGACGCTACGAACCTACCTCGACTGGATGGCGGGGCTTCCCTGGAGCTTCCAGACGGAGGACAACCTCAATCTGCGCAAGGCGGCCAAGATCCTGAACGAAGATCACTACGGGCTCGAGAAGATCAAGGAGCGCATTCTCGAGCATCTCGCGGTTCGCAAGCTCAAGAAGAACTCCAAGGGCCCGATCCTCTGCTTCGTCGGTCCTCCGGGCACCGGCAAAACTTCGCTCGGCAAATCGATCGCCCGCGCCCTCGGGCGGAAATTTGTGCGCGCCAGTCTGGGCGGCATGCATGACGAAGCGGAAATCCGCGGGCACCGCCGCACGTACGTGGGAGCTTTGCCCGGCCGCATTATCCAGAGCCTGCATCAGGCCGGAACCAGGAATCCTGTCTTCATGATGGACGAGGTGGACAAGATCGGGGCCGATTTCCGCGGCGATCCTTCTTCGGCCCTTCTCGAGGTCCTGGATCCGGAACAAAACGACTCGTTCCGGGACAACTACCTCGGCGTCGCCTTTGATCTATCGGACGTCCTGTTCATTACCACCGCCAATGTCCTCGATACGATTCAACCCGCGTTTCGCGATCGCATGGAAGTGATCTTCCTCTCGGGGTATACGGAGCTTGAGAAGCTTCAGATCGCAAAACGGCACCTGATTCCCAAACAGCTGGAAGCGCACGGCCTGACGCCCGACGACATAACTTTTCCCGACGACGTGATCAATGCGATCGTTCGCGGCTACACGCGGGAAGCCGGTCTGCGAAACCTGGAGCGCGAGGTCGCGGCCATTTGCCGGAAAGTGGCCAAGAAGTTTGCCATGGGAAATCACAAGCCGGTCGTTCTATCGCGTTCCAACCTGCATCAATATCTCGGGGCGCAGCGCATCCTGCCGGGCGAGCATCTCATGCGGAACCAGGTGGGCGTCGCAACAGGGTTGGCCTGGACGCCGGTGGGGGGCGAGATCCTCTATGTCGAAGCCCAGGCGATGGCAGGCAAAGGATCCCTGATTCTGACCGGACAGATGGGCGACGTAATGAAGGAATCGGCGCAAGCCGCTCTGAGTTACACCAGGGCCCATGCCGGCGAATATGGGATCAAGCAGGACTATTTTGCCTCGCACGACTTCCACATTCACATCCCGGAGGGTGCGATCCCCAAGGACGGGCCATCGGCCGGGGTGACCTTGACTTCCGCGCTCGTTTCCGCCTGCACGGGGCGCGCGCTGAACAAGTCCATTGCGATGACTGGAGAAATCACACTTAGCGGCAATGTGCTCCCCGTGGGCGGGATCAAGGAAAAGGTGCTCGCGGCACACAGGGAACAAGTGGGCATCGTGATTCTGCCCCGCCCGAACAAGAAGGACCTGGAGGAGATCCCCAAAGAGTTGAGGCACAAGCTCAAGGTCATCCTTGTGGATCGACTTACCGAAGTGCTTGATCGCGCCTTTGTCTGAATGAAAACTGGGGGCGCCAACCCATTTTGCGACCTTAGTACAATTCTGCGATCTATTGGCAAATGCAAAATAGGTTGGCGTCCCCAGTTTTCCGCGGTTTTCCCAGTTTTCCTCGCGACCCATGGCAAACATCGACGAAAACCAGATAGTGCGCCTGCTCCGAACGCGCTTCCAGGCAAGCTCTGCCTCGGTTATCCAGGGAATCGGGGACGATGCGGCGGTTGTGCACCCGCGAGGGGCGCGCGAATATTGGGTCATTACATCCGACATGCTGCTGGAAGATGTCGATTTCCGCGGGAACTGGCTCACCCCCGCCCAGCTTGGGCACAAGGCGCTGGCCGTCAACTTGAGCGATCTGGCCGCCATGGGCGCCACACCCCGTTTCTTCACGGTCGCTCTCGCCTTGCCGGGGGATGTCAGCCAAGAGTGGATTATCTCGTGTTACCGCGGCATGTCCGTCCTGGCGCGGCGGCATGACGCGATGCTCATCGGCGGCGACCTTTCGCGCTCGCCTTGCGGCATCCAGGTCACTATCACCGCAATCGGAGAAACGTCGGGCAGGAAACCCGTCTACAGGTCGGGCGGCCGCCCGGGCGATCTACTCTACGTGACCGGAGTCTTGGGCAAGGCCGCCGCCGGCCTGGCCCTCCTGCAGAGAGGCGTCACCAGCAGCAGGAGCGCCGCAGAGCGATCGGCGCTTAAGTCCCACCGGACACCCGAGCCCCGCTGTGATGTCGGGATGTGGTTGGCCCGGAACGGGTTCGTCCGCTGCATGATGGATCTGAGCGATGGCCTCTCCATGGATTTGCCGCGGCTGTGCCAGGCTTCCGGCGTGGGCGCGGAGATATCGGGCTCGCAACTCCCCACCTACCCTGCCGCCGGCGCGTGGCGGTGCGATGCCCTGGAGCTCGCCCTGCACGGCGGGGAGGATTTTGAACTTCTATTCGCGGTCGCTCCCCGGAAGGCGGCGAGTCTTGAGCGCACATACCCCGCGTTCTTTCCGCGGATCACCCGGATCGGTACATTGCGCCGCAATCCCCGTGTCGTCTTGACGGCATACGAGGGCGCCCGCCCCAGGATCCTGGACGCAGCCGGTTTCGACCACTTCCGAAGTGAACCGCGACGACATTCGTCGTGACCTGATCTGGAATCGTATACATCGCAGAGCCCCTGCACTGGCGTGCCAACGATCATTGAGATCAGAAACCCGCTTCTGATCGGCGTGGAGACACGGCGGTTGCCGGGAGCGCCGGCGTCCGGCCCAATGCTGCATTTTTCTGAAATTCCGTTCATGCATACGAATTTCCATTTTGGCTCGTGGATTTGGACCTGGACCTGGACTTCGACGTGGACCTGGACGTGTTTGCGGCACAGGTTTCTAAGGTGTTGGGACTTAAGGCGCACCTTTAATCCCGTCTACGTCCAAGTCCAGGTCCAAGATCCTTGCGTTTTGCTCGCCCCTCTTTTTGCAGGACTATGCGGCATTGGGCGTCCCGCCGGCATCCGCCGTGCGATTGCCGAAGCGATTGAATGGAGCAAGCCCGCGCCCACGGTTTTCGAGGGTGTCCAACGGTTGACGTGCGAGGTGAGAAGAGGCGCGCGAAGGGCGTGATTTTTAGCCTCACTCCTAGGATTCTCCCCAGCTTACTTTCATGATCGGCGCGTATATATTGACGCCAGCGGGTGATAGGGATAGGAGCCTATGTCCAAAAATGAACTCAATTCCGACTACAGGGTTCAGGAATTGCTCTGCGCGTTAAACGAGGGTATTCTGAACGAGGAGTTTGTCAGGGCTCGAATCACGGCGTGGGCGGGAAAGGACGTGGATTTGATCCATTATTCCAACGGCGAGTATGGTATCCTTTCCCTGAGTTTTGAAGATCGACTTGACGCAAGATAGTCTCCTGCCAGTCTTCTTCGCGATTCATCCCCCTTGGCCTCCGGGCATTGGACATGCGGTCGCAAACTCTTGATTTGAAAACAAGTTATGAAGCGCCGTTTGCGTTACCTGCTGTCACTTGACGAGAAACCGGAACGGCTCGCACTTGCCTTTGCGGTGGGCGTCTTCCTCGCCCTGACTCCGTTTGTGGGTCTGCACACACTGCTGGCGCTGGCGCTGGCCTTGTGCTTTGGCTTGAATCGGGCGGCGCTCCTGCTTGGATTGTTCGTCAACAATCCCTGGACGCTTGTTCCCTACTACACGGCAGCCGCCTATCTTGGCTCGCGCCTGATCGGATACCCCAAAGGACAGTTGGTACCCGATTTTGGCTGGGCCAGTTTGTGGCACCCGAACATGTGGCTGCAGGTTCTGCACCAGTGGCGGATCCTGATGCCTATGGCTCTGGGCTCGATCGTACTCGCGGTCCTTGGCGCGACGCTCTCCTATCCGTTGGCAGTGTGGGCAATTAAACGCGGCAGGGCATATGGCCGCCGGCAGTCCGCGTCCGACCCCGTCGCCTGATTGACCACGGCTGCGTCCTCAGGGGAACCCGCCCGCCGGATGCCGCGTCCGCAAATGAAAATTCCTCCCAGCCTTGCAAAGGCCCCGGCAGCGAGTAAAATTGCAGCAATGCGACAAAAAACACTGGTAAGGTACATCGCCTTTTTTGTGCTCTGCGCACCGCCGTTCTTGCGGGCGCAGGACACCGGCGCGCAGAAGGCCGCGGCATCAGTGCCGTCGAAACTGAGACTGGGCCAGGCAGGGTCGCAGGAGGAACTCGACGATTACAACAAATTGCACAGTGAAATCGATTCCGCGCTCAAGCGGAGCCTGATCGATGAATTCGTTGCGAAATATCCGAATTCCGGGTTGCTGGCCTATGTCTACCAGGACGGCGTCTATCTCGGACGACAGTCCAACAATATTGAGATGATGGCCGAGTACGGGGAAAAATCACTGGAGCTGTGGCCGGACAATTTTACGCTTCTGACCGAGCTGGGCAGTGCCTACGTGCAGCGAGGCCGTCTGGATCAGGCTGAGCTCAAGGCAACGCGCGCCCTGGAGCTGGTGGCGGCCGCCGAAAAGCCCGCGCACATCATCGAGCAACAGTGGGCGGAAGGCAAGAAGATGCTCCAGGCCAGCAATTACACGACGTTGGGGTTTGTGTATCTGCGGCGGGCGCAGTCCGGGACGGCGCCCGTCCTGCGTAAGAAGGAAGCCGAGAGTGCGATCGTGCCGTTCCGGCGCGCCCTGGAGTCCAATCCGACCGACGACTTTGCCCTGTACGGCCTTGGCTTCAGCTACGCAATCCTGGATGACTATCCGCACTCGGAATCGAATCTCGCCAAAGCGGTAGCCGTCAACGGAATCGTCATGGCAAGCGCGCGCAGTCTTCTGGAGCAGGTATACCGGAGTCAACACAACCAGTCGCTGGACGGCCTGGAACAAGTCATCGCCAGGGCCAGAATCGAGCTGGGGCTGGAGTGAACCGCCGAGGGATGATGAGCGAAGAACCCGGGAAAGTATCGCCTCAGGCGGATGCACTGGATGAGCTGGAAGAACTGCTGTCGTATCGGTTCAAGGACCGGTCCATTCTTCAGAGGGCACTCACGCATCGATCTTACTTCAACGAACAGGAGGGCGAGGGGCTTCGCCACAACGAATCGGTGGAGTTTCTCGGCGATGCGGTCCTCGGTTTTATCGTCAGCTCCAAGATCTTCGATCGCTTCCCCGACTCCAACGAAGGGGAGCTCAGCAAGATAAAAGCTTACCTTGTCAGTGCCGCCAACCTTTTTCACCTCGCCGAGAAGGTCCGCCTCGGAGATTTCGTCCTCCTCAGCCGCGGCGAGGAAAAAACCGGGGGGCGCCAAAAGCGGGCGATCCTGGTGGATGCCTACGAGGCATTGCTCGGCGCAATTTTCCTGGATGGCGGAATCGAAGCGGCCGCGGGCTTCCTTGAGCGGCAGACCGGCACGATACTGAATGCGCTCGATCTTGACCAGTTGACCTATGGCGATTTCAAGTCCGCGCTTCAGGAATTGCTCCACGACCTGGGCCGCCCGGAGCCGGTCTACAGGGTCGTCGATGAGCTCGGCCCGGATCACCGGAAAGTCTTCGTCGTGGAAGTGCTGGTTGGCGATGAGGTCATCGGGCGTTCATCGGGCAGGAGCAAAAAGGAGGCGCAGCAGGCGGTCGCGCGGGCCGCCCTGGAGAACCTGAGGTCCGGCGGGGAATAGGAGAAGAGGCCGGAGGCATCGGGGAACCGAGGACCCTGAGTTAAATCCAGGCCTTTTTCATGCCGCCCGCCTGCCTTTCCCGCCCGATTTCTTCCACCAACCGCAACGCCTCGCGATTTTCCGGGTCCCAACGAAGGGCCTCATTCAGGTGAACCTCCGCTCGAGTGGGTAGGTTCACCTTCATGTACAACTTCCCCAACTCGAGGTGGCTGTCCGAACTCATCGAGTCCAACTCGAGCGCCTTGATGAGATGCATCTCGGCTTCCTTGCGCAATCCCGGTATTTCGGCCTGCGCCACCGCGAGAAAGTGGTGGTATCGGGCAGTTTCGGGCCGCAGCCAGACGCATTCTTTCAGCTTCTTGACCGCATTTTCGAAATCTTTACTCAACAGGGAGGATCGGCCTGCGCGGAAGAGAGTTTCGGCGATCTTTTCCTTTTCCGAATCGACGGCGGCCCGCGCGTGCAGCGTCGCTTCCACCTGGCTTTCCTGTGTCAGGCGCGTTTCGTCGTAACTGGCCCGCGCCACCGGGTCGCTGAGAGTCGTGTACGCCCCGGTGAAATAGGTGAACAGCTTCTCCACGCGCGCGCGAAACTCCGGACTGAAACCCTTAGATGCAAAGAGATCCGGATGGTATTGCCTCGCCAATTCGTGATAGGCGGCCTTGATATCCTGCTCGCGGGCATCGGGTGGCACGGATAAGATCTCATAGAGGTTGGCCAATTCGAAGCGCAGCAACAGCTCCTCGATCTGGTCCGACAGCCTGGCGGCCGCTCCCGCAGAATGATCATTCGTCGGCGCTTCTATCCTCAGAAGCCCCAGGAGCAGCAGGCATTGGACCAATTCCTCCGGTTTCGCATCGCCCCGCGGCAGCAACGCGAGCAGGTCTCCGGCGGGAATGGGTTTGGCTGCCTGCGCGTAGGCATATGCCTCGGCGCTGTTCAAGGGGATGTTGCCGCGCAGGCCGGCAGCGGAATCGGCACAGAGATTCCCCTTCGGGTGCAGGAACGCGTCCGGTGCATTGCGATTCCTGGCGGCCCTGCGCGCGGCCTCCACGATGGCCTGCGGCAGCGGGATGGCCAGATTGAACCGGTGGTCAGGCAATCCCTGGTTCGCAAAGAGCCTGATCTCCGCCCCGTTCCAGGTAAACAGCGAGGCGAGAATGGAGATCGTCTGCTCGCGCAAACCCTGCTCCAGCCGACTGCCGTCCAAGCCGGTCGCGAGGATCACCGCTTCGCCGGAACTTTTCCCCTTCCGCATCAGAGCCGCGACGTTTTTCAGCTCCTTCCGGGGCAGCAATCCCAGTTTCATCAGCACGTGCGCCAGATGCTCTTCGGGGAGGTTGCTCTCGGCGAATGCAAGGCTTCCCTGGTCGATCGCCAGTTGTTTTTTTGAGGGACCGCGCTCCATGCGGACGATGCCGCTGCGTTGCGCCCGATGCATCTCCAGAAGGATATCGAGAAACCTGGTGTTCAACGCACCCGAATCGTCAACCATTGTAAGAGCCCCTGTCCTGTCAACGCACGCCACTGCGGGCGCAGCCGGGCATTCATCTCTTCGGAAGGCTCCGTCATTGCACGACGTTTCGTCCGAATCCTGCGTCTGCCTGCTGACGCCGCGACGTCTGAATACATATCGGCGGATGACGGCGGAACGCTAGGAACCCCTCCTCGCTCTCCGGAACCTTCCCTCCCGGGAGCGCCGGCGCTCCCGGCGCCCGCCGTGTCTCCACGCCAATCAGAACCGGGTTTCCCATTTCAATGAACGGTGGCACGCCACCGCAGCGGCTCCCCGGCGGCTCCTAGTTGTGCGGACCAAAAAACCAGGCGCCAAGCAATGCGATCGTGTCGTAAGCGCCGTGCGCCATCATCGGCGCAATCAGGCTGCCGCGCCAGAGATAGACGAAGCCGAAGATCAAACCGAACAAGCCGGCCGCGACGACGCCTTGGGCTCCCTGAATGTAGTGGCCAACGCCGAAGACAACGCTCCAGAGCACGAGCCCGATTCCGGCTCCTCCCAGGTGGGATTGAAATCGCCTGAGGATGAATGCGCGCTGGAGTTCCTCCTTGATGCCGCCGGCGACAAGCGCGGCAAAGACGAAGAGGCCCAGGTCCTTCGGTGTGTGAATGAGCCCGGTGAGCGGGTTGTGCTCGAGAACGGATCGGGGAAAAAACACCTGAAAAATCACCGACACAATCAGATTCAACGAAAACAGCAGAGGCACAGTCGCCAGTCCAAGCAATGCATCGAATCGCCAGCTCTTCAAAGACAGTCCGAAATCTTTCAGCGTTTCGCCGTGCGCCCGCAGAACCAGCATCAGCAGCGCAAGAGCAAGTACCGCCTCGAAGAGGAGAAAGCCGGTGATCATCCTGACATCCGTCAGCAGGCTCGCGCGCGTCGATCTTCCGGCGACACTGAAAGGGAGAGCGGCCAACAGGCTGGTCACAAATCCCGAAAGAAGGATAACCTCGAAGAGAGCCTGCGCCCGGTCGATCCAGGTCTTCTGCGGTAACGCCCGGGGGGCGACTTCCAGATTGTTGTCCGGCTCCATGCCAGAACCCTACCAGCAGCACCCTGCGCCAGTCAAGTCTTGGGCGGTAGAATCTCTTTTATATTCAGGCAGTTGTAAGTGTCGGCCTTCATTTGTATAATAACTCCTTAATTCCGGGAGGGGGCAAAAGAAATCCGAAAGGGTTTTGAACCAATACGCCCGCCAGGACATCTTGATAGTATGGGTGAGTCTCCGCGAAGATAATCCGCGGAGGGGAGAAATGTGATGTTGGGCTCCGGAGGTTGTCTGTTGGTTCTGCTGCTGTTGCCTGGTTTGGCTGCCGGCCAGACCGGCACTGAGATAGTGATCCCTGACGGCACGCGTATCCAACTGCAGCTGAATGACTACCTGGGCACCAAGGTCAGCACCGAGGGTGAAAACTTCACCGCCACAGTCAGTGCGCCGGTGTATCTCCGTGACCGCATTATCATTCCGAAAGGGAGCATCGTTTCCGGCATCATTTCACGCCTGGTGCGCCCGGGGCGTTTCAGGGGCAAGGCAGTGATGAACCTCCTGTTCAACACGATCCGATTTCCGGGGGCGACAGAGACGCTGCCGATCGTGGCCACACTTGCCAGTGTGGATCCCAATGGCAATGCGGGCACACAGGAAGAAGGGACTATTTCCGCCGAGGGTTCCAAAGGCCAGGACGCGGCCAAGATCGTCACTCCGTCCTTGGGAGGCGCCGGGATCGGGGGGATCGTCAGCGGCGGGAAAGGCGCAGCCATCGGCGCCGGCATCGGGGCTGCGGTCGGCTTGGGCAGGGTGTTGGCTGAAAAGGGGAAAGACCTCGAGGTCAAGCGCGGGTGCGCGATGGAGATCGTGCTGGACCGCCCCCTGAACGTTCCCGGGGAAATCGTCAGGCGCAACGAGCAGGAAGCCGCAAAATGACCGCAGGCTGCCTCGTGGAACCGGGGGAAAGGCCTCAGGACCCCTTTTCGATCCTCTCCAGACCGTCCATGTAGGGACGCAAGGCCTCCGGGATCACAATCGAACCGTCCTTCCGCTGATAGTTTTCCAGGATTGCCAGCCAGGTTCTCCCTATCGCCAGACCCGAGCCGTTCAAGGTGTGCACGAATTGGCGTTTCCCCTGCACGTCCCGGAAGCGGATGTTGGCGCGCCGTGCCTGGAAGGCCTCGAAGTTGCTGCAGGACGAAATCTCGCGGAACCGGTTCTGGCTGGGGAGCCAGACCTCAATATCGTAGGTTTTTGCGCTCGAGAAGCCCATGTCGGAAGTGCACAGCACCACCACCCGGTAGTGGAGCCCCAGTCGCTGCAGAATGGCCTCGGCATTGCGTGTCAGGCCCTCGAGTTCCTCGTAAGAACTGGCCGGGAGGGCAAACTTGACAAGCTCTACCTTGTCGAACTGATGCTGGCGGATCAGACCGCGCGTGTCCTTGCCATAGGACCCAGCCTCGCTGCGAAAGCAAGGAGTGTAGGCCACAAACTTCTGCGGCAGAGTGGCGCCGTCCAGGACCTCGCCCTGATAAATATTGGTGACGGGAACTTCCGCAGTGGGGATGAGGAAGTAGTCGGTCCCCTCGATTTTGAACAGGTCCTGGGCGAACTTAGGCAGATTGCCCGTGCCGAAAAGGCTCGTCGAGTTGGCCATGAACGGGGGCAACACTTCCCGGTAGCCATGCTCCCGGGTGTGCACATCCAGCATGAAATTGATCAGCGCCCGCTCCATGCGCGCGCCCGGCCCGGCGAGCAAAGAAAAGCGCGCCCCGGCGATCTTGGCGGCGCGATCCAAATCGAGGATCCCGAGCCTCGACCCGAGGTCGACGTGATCGAGAGGGGCGAATTCGAACTCCGGAGGCGTCCCCCAGCGGCGCACTTCGAGGTTGTCGTTTTCATCGCGGCCCACCGGAACCGAGGAGTGGGGAAGATTGGGGATGGTATGCAGAAGCGAGTTTAATTCCTCTTCCAGGACTCGCGCCCGGTCTTCCAGCGACTTGATCTCGCCGCCGATCTCTTTGACCTGGGCCTGTTGAGCCGCCGTATCCTGCCCGCTCCGCTTCAACTTGCCGATCTGTTCGGATGCTTCGTTGCGGCTGCGGCGCAATTCCTCCACGCGCAGAACGACCGACCGCAACGCCGAATCGCTCTCGACGAGTTTCTCCAGCGGATAGTCGCCGCCGCGCGCTGCCAGCCTCTCACGTACAAGTTGCAGGTTCTCACGAACAAAGTTTTTATCCAGCATCGCGTCCGCCCCAGGTTGATGTTAGCTCCGGTACCGAAGGGTAACAGACCCTTCAAGCGGCTGACAAGCCGGGAAAATGGGGACGGCCTTCGCTGCCGGGCCTTCCTCTTCCTTCCCTTCGAAGCTTGTCTCCGTCTGAATCACAGCTTATCCTATGGTTTCCATTGACATTGCATAGGGGCATTGTTTCAATTGCTGGGGGCGAAGGCAGACAAGGATAAAGGATAGAGGGAGGAGATGAATAGAATCCGAAGAGCAGTATTCCCCGCCGCGGGTCTGGGCACCAGGTTTCTTCCTGCTACCAAGGCCCAACCGAAAGAAATGCTCGTGCTCGTGGACAAGCCCATCATCCAGTACGCCGTCGAAGAGGCCGTGGATTCGGGTTTGAGGAACCTGGTGATCATCACGGGGCGGGGCAAGAACGCCATCGAAGATCACTTCGACGTCTCCTTCGAACTTGAGCGCATCCTGGAAGACCGGGGCAAGTCGGACCTGTTGAAGCTCGTGCGCGCTGTTTCGGACATGGTGCAAATCGCGTACGTGAGGCAAAAGGAAGCCTTGGGACTCGGACACGCCATCCTGGTGGCGCGGGACCTGGTGCAGGACGAGCCTTTTGCCGTGCTGCTTGGGGACGACATCATCGACGCCGAGGTTCCCTGTATGCGGCAGATGATGGATATTCATGAACGGTACGATGCGAGCGTGGTTGCCATCATGGAGGTGCCTCGAGAAGAGGTCTGCCGGTACGGCATCATCGACGGGACTCCCCTGCCGGGTGAAGATGGCCGGGTCTTCGATGTGCGGAACATGGTAGAGAAACCGGGCGTCGAGGAGAGCCCGTCCAATCTCGCCATCATCGGCCGCTACATCCTGTCGCCTGCCATTTTTGAAGTGCTCGATAGAACCGACCGCGGCGCCGGCGGAGAGATCCAACTCACGGACGGCTTGCAGAACCTGCTTTCGAAGGAGCGGATCCTGGCGTACAAATTCCGCGGCAAGCGGTATGACGCGGGCGAGAAGCTCGGCTTTCTGAAGACGACAGTGGAGTTCGCACTCAAGAACAGTGAAGTGGGCCCTGCATTCCGTGCGTATCTGAAATCCTTAAACCTGAACGAGTTTTGATCGAGTCCACGTTATGCGAATACTGGTAGTCGGCTCGGGTGGCAGGGAGCATGCCCTGGTCTGGAAACTGCGCGGGTGCGCCCGCGTGCAGGAGGTGCTGTGCGCCCCGGGCAACGGGGGAATCGAAGAAACAGCGCGATGCGTCGCGGTCTCACCATCGGATCAGGAGGCCATCCTCGAACTCGTCCGGCGGGAGCGGATCGACATGGTGGTGATCGGCCCTGAGGCGCCGCTCGCGGCGGGACTGGCGGACACATTGCGCGCGCAAAGTGTGGCGGTGCTGGGGCCGAGCCGCGCGGCGGCGCAACTGGAATCGAGCAAAGTGTTCGCCAAGGAATTCATGGCGCGACACGGCATTCCCACAGCGGCCTTTTCCGTCCATTCGGATCCCCGGGAAGCAATCTCGCGTCTCGACTCACGGGAAACGCGCTACCCGCTCGTCATCAAGGCTGACGGGCTGGCTGCCGGCAAGGGCGTCATAGTGGCACGGCGCCGGGAAGAGGCGCGGCGGGCCATCGAGAGCATGATGGTCGAGCGGCAATTCGGCGTCGCCGGAGACAGGGTCGTGCTCGAGGAGTTCCTCGAGGGCCCTGAAGCTTCCTTCATCGTGTTTACAGACGGCGAGACGATTATTCCTGCCGTGCCCGCCCAGGACCACAAGGCGGTCTACGACCATGACCAGGGCCCGAACACGGGCGGCATGGGCGCCTACTCCACCGACAAAATCCTGGGGCACAAACTGGAAAGCATGATTCTCTCGAGCATTGTCCGGCCGGTCATCGATGCGATGCGCGCCGAAAGCGCGCCGTTCCAAGGCATCCTTTACACCGGTCTGATGCTCACCTCCAACGGGCCGCGCGTGCTCGAGTTTAATGTGCGTATGGGCGACCCGGAGGGGCAGGTGATCCTGCCGCGGCTCGAGAGCGACTTCGCCGGCCTGTGCGATGCGTTGTGCCTCGGAAAGCTTGGCGGGTATCAGGCGGCATGGTCGCCAAAGGCGGCTGTGTGCGTCGTGCTTGCGTCGGGGGGCTATCCGGGCGCTTATGTGAAAGGCAGGACAATTACCGGCCTGAAGATGGCCGAGGAGGATGGCCGCGTCGTGGTGTTCCATTCGGGCACGCGGCGCCTGGGGGACGCGCTCGTGACCGACGGCGGCCGCGTACTGGGAGTGACGGCGCTCGCCGCAGATCTCCCGGCCGCCGTGATTTCGGCCTATGAAGCGGTCAATAAGATCTACTTTGAAGGCATGCATTATCGCCGTGACATCGGCGCCAGGGGATTGGCAAATGAGGAGTGATAGGTCCCCGGCCTCACCGTCATTCGCCGACCAGGGAGAAAACCCGTGAATAAGCCCAAAATTGCGATTGTGCTGGGCAGCGACAGCGACTATCCGGTGATCCAGGACATGATCCGGATCCTGCACCAGTTCGAGATCCCGCACGAGGTTACCATTTCAAGCGCTCATCGCTCACCGGACCGGACGCATCGCTATGCGGCGACGCTGGAGGACCGGGGGATTCAAGTTGTGATCGCCTGTGCGGGCGGCGCCGCCCACCTGGCCGGAGTCCTGGCATCCCACACCATCCTGCCGGTGATCGGAGTTCCCATCGACTCGTCCCCTTTGAACGGGTTCGACGCGCTCCTCGCCACTTCCATGATGCCGGCCGGGGTCCCGGTGGCCACCATGGGCATCGGAAAAGCGGGAGCCAGCAACGCCGCCGTGCTCGCGGCCCAGATCCTCGCGCGCAACGATCCGGATCTGGCCGGCCGCCTCAAGGAGTACAAGAAGCAACTCGCGGACAAAATCGAGGAGCGAGACCGGGAGCTGAAAAAATCTCAGAATGTCTAAGTTTTTTCTCTGTACGTTCGGTTGCCGCTGCAACCAGGCCGACAGCGCCGATATACGGGCGCGCCTGTGCAATCATTCCCTCCACGAAACCGAAGACGCCCGGGACGCCGACCTGATAGTGGTCAACTCGTGCACGGTCACGGGACGGGCGGATCAGCAGGTGCGGCAGGCCGTGCGCCGTTTTCATCGCGAAAATCCCGGCGCCAGGCTGATCGTGACGGGCTGCTATGCCGAGCGCGACCCTGAGACACTGGCTGCAATCCCGGGCGTCAGCCTGGTCGTCGGGACCGCCGAAAAAAGCCGGGTGGCGGAATTATGGAGCGAGGGACCCGGAGACACTGCCAGGATTCTGCATGCGCCGCTGGATTCGCTGGCAGAATCGCCGGTGACGGCCTCGTCGCACCTCGGCGGCAAGACCCGGCCTTACCTCAAACTGCAGGACGGCTGCAATGCGCAGTGCGCATACTGCATCGTCCCTGCAGTCCGCGGCCCCGGGCGCAGCGCCGAGCCGGAGGAGATTCTCGCGCAGATCCGCAACCTGGTGGCTCAAGGGTATCAGGAGATTGTTCTGACGGGGGTGCACCTGGGGACATACGGGCGGGGGCTGGCACGGCCCGTGCGGCTGGCGGACCTGCTTGCCCGGATTCTGGCGATCCCCGGCCTCGGAAGACTGCGGCTCAGCAGCATCGAGCCGATGGGCTTCGATCGCGGCATCGTGACCCTGGCCGCCGGCCACCCGGGATTCGCGCGCCACTTCCACATTCCGCTGCAGAGCGGCAGCGATCGAATCCTGCGGCGCATGCGGCGTCCGTACACCGCGTCGCGCTATCTCGATCTGCTCCACTACATCCGGGGCATTCTGCCGGCAGCAGGCCTGGGCACCGATGTTCTGGCCGGGTTTCCGGGAGAGACCGACGAGGACTTCGAGGCGACCTGCGATGTAATCCGAAAGTCGCCGCTGACGTACCTCCATGTCTTCCCGTTTTCCGCGCGCGCAGGGACGGAAGCGGGCACGATGCCGGACCAGGTATCCCCACGCGCGCTGCATGAGCGATGCGTAGTTCTGCGTCAGATGTCCGCATCAAAGAACCTCGCCTTCCGGCAGCGGTTTGCCGGGAAAGTCCTGCCGGCCATCACCTTGTCAAAAGAGGACGAGAGGGGAGCGGGGGTTGCGCTGACCGAAAACTACATTCACGCGCACATCCCGGAGGACGCGGTGCCCTCCAACCGCCTGATCAAAATCCGCATCGACGAAGTCCGCCCCGAAGGCACCTGGGCCACACCGCTTTAGCCCGACCCACCTGATCTTTGGATCTCAGAGGTTGCGTTCCTGGTTTGGAGCAAAAACGCTGCAGAATCTCACAAAAAAGGACTGGTAGTACCGATGGCTGCATCGCGTGGATCAAGGGCGAATGTCGGATTTGGTCTCGCCAGAGCGCAAAACCCAGATGCCCAGTTTCCCCACATTACGGCCAGAATGGTCTATAATGCTGGAAAAAGGGGGGTGTAACTTGCACTTCCTATTTGCATTTTTCCTGGCGACAATACCGACGGTACAAGGACCAGGCGATGGATTTGGTCTAGCACCTTCAGCGCCGAGGGAGATCAAAACGCTGTATTGGGAACTATTCAAGACAACAGAAATCTGGGTGCGGCTAGCTCCAGAGGGGAAAGATAATAAGCCTGCGCCGGTAAGCCTGATCTTCTACGTCACCTTCTCTGGGAAAGAACTGTCATCAGAACCAACGCAAATCGGTGTTCGTGCACAGGCTGACCCTCGCTTTGTCGCATCCAGATTTTCGCTGAAGTTAGCGCCGCGGCCGGGTGCGCCATTGGATCTGGTAGGTCCGCTAGGAACAGTTAAGAACTCCGTCGGAACAAATTTTCAGTACTATCCGAATTGCCCAGGCGGGGGGTGTGCGGTGACTGGTGTTATCTCTTATCTCCCTTGGAAAATTTTCGTGCAGATTGCGCGATCAGAGAGTCTCACCGCAGAAGCATTGGGCATTGAAGTTTCGTTTCTGAAGGGTGATCTTGATGCCCTGCGAGCATTCGCAAAGAAAATTGTTCCCGCTGACGGCGAATGGTAAGAGGCTGGAGGTCCTGCAATCTGGCCAGAACCTGAAAATGTCGTTGTACGGTTAAACCCGCGATTTCGGACACGTCGACTCCCCTGGCCCGGAAATTCGGACTCTCTGAAGCAATTGCGCGTGTCGCTGGTGGAGACACTATGACTAAGACTTTTCGAGACGCTCCGCCACCCAAACCTTGATGACCGACTGGCGGGGGACTCCAAGCCGCTTTGCGACTTTATCCAGGCAACGTATCATCCATATCGGGAAATCGACATTGACACGCTTTTGCTCCTGGCCGGGTCTTCGGATCCGAGAAAGATCTAAATATTTTGAGATGTCTTCGCCGTTGTCGAATCTCTTGTCCAATCCCTCAGCTTTCATAAATCTCAAGCTCCTCCCGGCGCGACCTACGTACTGAAATGATCCTGATTCGATTGCTCCGCCTGGTAATAATTGCCGACCAGTGCTTCGCAGAAATTCTTCCGATGACGACAAACCTCTTCTCGCCTGCGGTCGTCGCTGGAATTTCGACGAGGTCCGGGTCGTCCCACAAAGCCTGGGCATCAAGAAAATCGATCCCGTGCTTCTTCCTGTTACTCTCGGTCTTGGCCGGATCGAACTCGAATTCCATGGTATAGATTTTATACCTTTTGGGCAAGTGAATCCACATGCTGGCGAAATCCTGCCATTCCGGACAGAATCCGGGACGGGATGCACGGAGGGGAGGTGTCCGGGAAACCCACATACGTCCGGAATTCCCGTTTGCTTTCTAGAAACTCTGAAAAGTCACTGAATTATCCCCGTCGCCAGCGTTAGAATGTTGAGCGCACTCCAGAACGTCTTCAAACTGGTGAGGGTATCTTGCACAACGCAAATAGTGAAAAGAGATCGGCGCGTGAAACATCGATTTCTCTACTTTGATCGATACTGAGGTTCAACTTGGAGGTATCTGATGTCATTTTGCCCAAACTGCCACTGGGAATATCGAGCGGGATTCAAACGTTGCAACGACTGCAACGTCGAATTGGTCGACTCACTGCCCGAGGAGAAACGAGAGAAACCCGATCCCGGAGAACTTGAACTGGTCGAACTGGCGTCGTTTCCCGACCTCATGGAAGCGCAGATGATTCAGGAATTGCTGGAGAACAATGGCATTGAGTCAATCCTGCAAAGTGATTTCAATGCCGGCGCAGGAACCTATACCGCCAGCCCGAACGCCTTGCTTGTCCGCAAGTGCGATTTCCTGAGGGCTCGCGAACTTTATGAGGAATACTTCGAGAGAGATCGAGTTGAGCCCCAGCTGGACGAAGAGTTAGATGATGCTGATGAAACAAACCGATAAGCCGAATCTCGCGTCGCAGAGTGCATTTGTCCGTGTAGCCGCTCGAGCAGACTCATGAACACAGGGTCCTTATCCTCCAAGTGTCCGTGCGCTATCGGACAAGTGGTTCACGCTGCGAGATTGTTCCCGAACCACAGGCTCCCAGATCCTCCGGCGACGGATTATCTTGCTTTGGGCATGCGAAGAATTGCTACCGCGCTGCTACCACTGCAGCCCGCATCAGGGCACACCAAAGACCTACACGCTCACTCCTTCTCCTTGATTTCATCGGGGCATGGGTCTTCCTGTGGTGTCACAGTTTGCGATGGAGGGAATTCGCACTTGCTTGCCGTCATCCTTCGCGTGGTCGAGGGCACGAGGCGAGAGGGTCAAATCTGGCTTCTCAGAGCGCGGCAAGCACCTCTTTGAGGAGGTAGCGCGACCCTTCGACGCCGTCCCACGGGCCCGCCTCGTATTCGAGCGCGTAGATCCCCCTGAATTTGGCCTTCTCCAGAATGCGCACGCAGCGCTGAACGTCGTTGGTGGACCACCGGTCCCAGTACTTGGCGTGGACCGTCGTGTGGGTGTACGAGGCGAGGGCTTCCAGGGCGTGAAACAGCATGTACTCATGTTCCCAGTTGCAGAAGTCGGGCGACGCTTCGCAGAAGGGGTGTTTCAACTCTTCCATGATGATGCGGACGTTCATCGGATCCGCGCTGAGGCCCCAGTGGTTTTCGATGGTCACCTTGACCCCGACCTTGGCGCCGTAATCCGCCATTTCACGAAAGGAATCAATCGCGTTCTTCAGCAGCTTGACGACCTCGTCATTCCTCGGGTAGCCCGTCGAGGCTGTGGCCGAGGGCACGATCCGCGGCCCGCCGGTATTGACGCGCATCGTCCTGGCGCCGATGCGGGCGCAGGCATCGAGCCAGGTCTTCGCGACGGCGATGCCTTTCCTGCGCAGGTCCGCGTCCAGGTCGGAGATGTTGCGCGGGGCATTGTTCGAGACATGATGACATTTCACGCCCGTGGCGGCGATTTTGCCGGCGAACTGGTCCAGCCACTTCTTTCCCGATGCGGACGCCGGATCGAATTCGCCGCCGGTGAACATCGAGCTGTCAGTGACGTCGCCGAAGAGCGAGGACCACAGGTCCATCTGGCGCACCCCTGGAAACGTGTCGCGTGTGAACTGCGGGAAATCGAGCATGGTGATTTCGCCGTACTTCTTCTTCCGTGCTTCGACCTCGGGATTGGCCCGGGTGCTTCGGCTCTTGAACAGGGACCTCATCGGGTAGGTATTGGAGGCGATGCGCGCGAGCTTTTCTTTTTCGGAAAGAGCGGGAGCGGCGGGACTATCACTCCCGGTCAGCATCGCCCCGGCCGCGGCAACGCCGATCGTAAGGGAATCCGGAGAACCGTTTCACAAGCGGGCGCTTAAATGGGATCTCAGCGCGCTGCCTGTGCCGGTGGACCTGCTCGTCTACTCACTCGAGGAATGGCATGACCTGAGTGCCGGCGAATCCCGGCTTGTGCGCACTCTGGCCCGAGAAGCAATCTGGGTGTTCCCCTTGCGCGGGGCATTTTTCGAGGCATGTTAAGAGCGCCTGCGCAGCTCGACGTAACTTCTCTGCCTGTCCCGGCGCCTTGCCAGCTCGCTCGAGTATTCCCGGCCAAGTGTTTCCCGGAAAGTAAATGCCCACTTGGATAACGCGGTCTTCCCGGCGGGCGGCGATGCCGTCCACAGCCGGTTCTGCATCAATCCCTCGACTTCTTCGGCTGTGATGACTACGTCGCCGACCATCATGCCCACGATTCGGGCAAAAGCGATACCGAGAGCGGGCGGCAATTGAACGACAGAGCGTTTCCGTCCGATGGCGCTCCCGATCGTCGTGACCAGATCCCGGTATGTGAACGTCTCCGGGCCGATGGCGTCGATCAAAAGGTTCGCAGAATCGCCCGCCGCGTCGACGGCAAGCCGGGCCAGGTCATCCACGAAGATCGGTTGAATCCTGTAACTGCCGTCGCCGAAGAGGCCGAACACAGGGAACCGCCGGAGCATCCAGGCGATGTTGTTGATGAGGATGTCCTCCGGCCCGAAGAGCACGGCCGGCCGCAGGATCGCGTGGGATATCCCCATGCCGCGGAGCGCGGCTTCCAGTTCGGCCTTGCCGCGGAAATAGGGGAGCGGCGACGCGGCATCCGGGTTGGTGATGCTGACGTGCACGATTCGGGGCACTTTGGCTCGCCTTGCGGCCTCGAACAGGGTCAGCGTGTTGCGCACCGCCTGTGCGTGGCTGAAATCCCCGTGATCGAAACGCACCCAGTAGGTATTCACAAGTACCTGGGCGCCCTGGAGCGATCTCGCAAGTTGATCAGGGTTTTCGAAGTTATAGGGGTGAGCTTCGACGGCGGTTCCGAAGGGATGCGCGCGTTCCGGAGAGTTCGTCAGCGTGCGGACGCGCTTCCCGGCTGCCAGCAAGCGGGCCGCGATGTATCTGCCGGAGTAGCCGAAGGCGCCGGTAACGACATAGAAGCCGTCTCCATGCTGCATCACTCCACTCACCCGATTCCCTCCAGCGAACCGATGCCAGACGATATGAGTCGTGACCTAATGTTGAGCCTCAAAGACCTCAAGGAAATGCGCCCCTGTGGAGGAAACGACGGCGCACTTGCGCAATTCCTCCAAGACTATCACCTTTAAGTCCTTCAAGGTCTTCGTAGTTCGCTGTTGTTGTCCCGCTCTCATGTCGTTGGGTACAGTTGTCTCACAGTCCAGCTGCCTCGGTCCTTTCTTTGCCGATAACGGCCATCATCCGGCCTGCACGGGAGCCTTCCGCTCGGTAGGAGAAGAACTCCTGCGGGCGGCAGCGCGTGCATAAACCAAGATCGGAGACCTTATCCGGATCGACACCGACTTCGCGCGACTGGACCGCAAGAGCCGAGGGCAAGTCCAGGAGATACTTCCCCGGGCGCTCCGGGCGCGGACTGCTGAGTTTCGCCCCCGGGTAGGCGGCTTCGAAAGCGGCTGCCACCTCCGGCCCGACTTCCAGGCAACAGCGGCGTATTCCCGGGCCGATGGCCACCAGCACCCTGGATGGATCCACTCCCAGCTCACGGCGCATGCCGGCCAGGGTCCGGCCGAGGATGCGCTGAAGCGTTCCGCGCCAACCGGCGTGCACGGCTGCGATGGCGCCGGTCTGTGGATCGGCAAGCAGCACCGGGAAGCAATCGGCGACCTGGACCGCCAGGGCGACGCCCGGTTCCGTAGTCACCAGAGCGTCGCCTTCCACGCGCGGATTCCATTGGTGTGCTGCGCCTTTTATGATATGAAAATCGGGGGAGTGGACCTGGGCGACGGTGGCCAGGCTTTCCGGCCTGAGCTGCAGCGCCGAGAGGAAGCGACGCCGGTTCTCTAGGACATTCGCTTGCGCGTCCCAGGCGGTGCTTCCGAGATTCAGATTCAATGCGCCGGCGGGCCCCGGGCTCACGCCGCCGATGCGCGTAGAGAAACCGTGCCGCAGGTCGAGATCGCGTTGGAACGCGGCGCAGGCGTAGTAGGAAAGCCCCTCCGACTCCATGAGGAGAAAACCGTTGTTCTGCATGAATGCAATAGTGAATCGGCAGCGGGCATCCTGTCAATCCGGCTTCGGGAAACTGCGATGATTGTCGGCCTCGGCGTGGACATCGTCGATATCCGCCGGCTGCGTCTCGCCCTCGAGCGCCAGGGCGATCGATTCGTCCAGCGAATCTTTACCGAGGCCGAACAGCAGTACTGTCGCGGGCGCCGGGACCCTGCCCCCAGCCTTGCTGCGCGATTTGCCGCCAAGGAGGCTCTTTTCAAGGCGCTTGGGACCGGCTGGGCCCAGGGTGTTACCTGGCGTGACGTGGAGGTGCAGAAAGATGAGCGCGGCGCGCCCAGGCTTGTATTAAGCGGACGCGCGGCGGAGTTAAGCAAGGAGATGGGAACGCGCTCGGCGCACATCAGCCTGTCCCACTCGGAAGAATCGGCCATCGCACTCGTGATCCTGGAGAGTTGATTGACGGGGTCGGACCGGGGCTACGGCCGCTCATGTCTGGCCGGCGGCGGATGGCTCGTATCCCCCTGCGGGTATTCCCTTCCGGCGAGCATGCCGCACGCGGCCGAGACGTCGTTGCCGCGGGGACGGCGGATACAGGCGGTCAGGTGGTGCTCGATCAGAATCCGCTGAAAGGCCAGAACACGGTCCTCGCCGGGTGATTTCAACGGCACCCATGGATCTGCATTCAACGGGATCAGGTTTACTTTCTTTTTCAGGCCCTTGAGCAGGTGCACCAGCCGAAGGGCGTCCTCGGGTGTGTCGTTCATGCCCTCGATCAGGACATATTCGAATGTGATCCGGCGGCGGGGTTCCAGCGGGAAACGCCGGCAGGCCTCGAGCAGCGCGGCGATATTCCATTTCCGGTTGATGGGGATCAGGATGTCGCGCGTCGCGTCGGTAGTGGCATTCAGCGAGATCGCCAGGTTGGGGACCAGGTCCTCCCGGGCCAGGCGTTCGAGTCCGGGCACGATTCCGGATGTCGAGAGGGTGATGCGCCGCGGGGAAATAGACATTCCCAGCGGATCGGTCATGAGGCGCAGCGCCTTCATGACGTTGTCGTAGTTGAGCAGCGGCTCGCCCATTCCCATCAGCACGATGTTCAACCGTTTCATGTCGGTCGGCCGGTCTGCCTGAAGGGCAAGCACCTGGCCGACGATTTCCCCGGCCGACAGGTTGCGGCGCATCGGCAGCTTGCCGGTGACGCAGAAAAGGCATTCGACGGCGCACCCGACCTGGGTGGAGATGCAGAAGGTGTCGCGCTTCTCTTCCGGGATATAAACCGATTCGATCCTGTGGCCGCCGGAAACCTTGAAAAGGGTTCGGCGGGTGCCGTCCGAGGATTGGAATGCGGTCATCGTTTCGGGGTATTCGATGGCGAGGCGCCGGGCGAGTTTCTCCCGCAGGGACCGGGCAAGATCCGTGAAGGACTCCCAAGAGCGCGCGCGGCGGGTGTAGAGGGCGGCATAGATCTGCCGCCCGCGGAATCGGGGCTCGCCGAGTTCGGCGACGATCGCCTCGATCTCCGCCAAAGAAGCGCCTACCAGGTTGGTCCTGCCGTCCTCTTCCGGAATCACGCCAAAACCATACCACCTTCGTCGGCTGGCGTCACGCGGGCGAGCGGCAAGGGGTGCAATCAGAAGTGAGACTTAATCCTCGCGGAATTTGGGTGAGCCTTTCAAGCTCAGCGTTTAATCGGACAAAAAGGATGCGTCGCGCAACGATTCACGACAAAAGAATTTATCAATTGTTAATTGTCAATGGTCATTTGTCATTTGGCCGCTTCAAACCTCTGGCCTGTGAGGTCCTGATCGAGTTCGGAGTGGGTGAAGTACCCGAGCGCAGAACCTGCCCGCCATCATGCCGCCCCGCCCCAAAATGACAATTGACAAATAACAAATTCTTTTTGTTGAGTCCCACTTCCGATTGCACCCGGCGGCAAGTGTCCGTCTCCGGCGGCATCGGGCCATGAGGCGCGGCCGCCGGTCCGCAACACTCCGTGCTGCCCCGTTGCGACGTGAGCCGCACTATGGTAGTAATACGGTGTCTGCGATGACAAACCGACCCGGGGCCCAGATGGACGTCCAGAAAAGGGAATTCAAAAACGGCCTCGTTGTAGCCAGCGAAGTCATGCCCCACGTCCGTTCCGTGTCGATCGGCGTGTGGGTGCGTTGCGGCTCGCGCTTCGAAGACCCGCAAGTCAGCGGCATTTCGCATTTCATCGAGCACCTCCTTTTTAAGGGCACCCGCTCCCGGACAGCGTCGGACATCGCCGAAGAGATCGACGCCGTCGGGGGCCAGCTCGACGCTTTCACCGACAAGGAGTACGTCGGCTTCTATGCGCGTGTCCTGGACGAACACATGCCGCTGGCGTTCGACCTGCTGTCGGACATCGTTCTGAACCCGACCTTCCCTCCCAACGAGATCGAGCGCGAGCGCAAAGTCATATTCGAAGAGATCAGCACCGTGGAGGATTCCCCGCAGGAACTGATCCACGACATGTACATGGAGAACTTTTGGCAAGGGCACCCGCTCGGGAGGCCCATTTCCGGAACCAGGGAATCGGTGGCCGGGATCGTGCGCAGACAGGTGATGGATTATTTCCGGCGCACCTACCACGCCGCCTGCAACACGGTGATCTCCGTGGCCGGCAACATCCGGCACCGCGAGGTGCAGGCGCTCGTGGAGCGCCACTTTTCCTGCCTGCCGCGAGGCGCCGAGAGCATGCCGGGGGCTCCGCCGGACCCGCGATCAGCGCGCGTTGTCCGGCACAAACCGAACCTGGAGCAGACGCACCTGTGCCTGGGCGTGCCTTGCCCTTCCCGCGTATCCGGGGAGCGGTTCTGCGCGCATGTGTTGAGCAACATCCTCGGCGGCGGCATGAGCTCGAGGCTGTTCCAGAACATCCGCGAAAAGCGGGGGCTGGTCTACGCGATCGACTCGATCCTGCAGCTCTACCGGGATGCCGGAACCCTGGTCGTCGCCGCGGCCACGGCTCCGCAGACTGCGACGACGGTACTGAGGCTGATTCTGAAGGAGTTCAAGCGCCTCCGGGAAGAACTGGTTTCCGGCGAGGAGCTCGACCGCGCGAAGGAATGCCTGAAGGGAGCGCTGACCCTGAGCCTCGAGAGTTCGAGCAGCCGCATGACCCACCTGGCGCAGCAGCAGATCGACTTCGGGCGATTTTACGATCTGGAGGAAATCATGGGCCGCATCGACGGCGTGCGCCGCGCGGACATCCGGCGCCTGGCGCGGGAAATATTCGACGGTTCGGCTTTGACTCTGGCTGCGCTGGGCAACAGCAACGGCAGTTCGCTTGACAGTGTAACCCTGAGAATCTGATCCCATGGCACTCAGCTTCACATTGCTCGGCAGCGGAAGCACGGGCAACGCCACCCTGGTAAGCAACGGAGACACCCATATCCTGGTGGATGTGGGCCTCAGCGGCCGGGAAACGGTCCGGCGGCTGGCGGAGTGCGGGGTAGACCCGGACAAGATCTCGGCCATCGTGGTCTCGCATGAGCACGGCGATCACACGCGCGGGATCGTCCCGTTCGTCAAGCACCTGGCAGTCCCGGTCTTCATCACCGACGGGGCTTACGCCGCGTCGGGCATGGTCCTCGACGACGGCAAACGGCAGAGGATCGAGTCCGGCCGCGCGTTTGACATCCACGACATCCTGTTCACGCCGTTCGCAGTGCCGCATGACGCGGCCGATCCGCTCGCGTTCTGCATCGAAAAGGACGGCGTGAAAATAGCCATCGTCCTCGACCTGGGCTACACGTCGAACCTGGTCGTGGAGCGGCTGCGGGGTTGCGACGGAATCGTGCTCGAGTCGAACCACGACATCAACATGCTCAAGGTGGGGCCCTACCCGTGGGCGCTCAAACAGCGTGTCATGAGCCGGCGCGGACACCTGTCGAACGATCTGGTCGCCGGGTTTCTTGCAGGGGGGTTCGACGGAGCGGCGAGACATGTGGTTTTGGCCCATCTCAGCGAGAAAAACAACCTGCCGGAGCTGGCGTTGCTGTCGGCGCAGAGGGCTCTCGAGGAGCGATCCGGCCTCGTTGCCGCGCAGACAAGGCTCGAGTTGGGCCGGCCCCACCGGATCAGCGCGACGTACCGGTATTGACCCGCTCCAGTACGGAAAACCGTGGTCCCGGGAATCGGCCCGGCGCACGGGAGTGGTCGACCTTTTGCCCGTTGGGGAGGCATTTGCCTCATGATCGAACGTTATTTTCCGAAAGATGTGGCGGAAATCTGGTCTGAAGAGAACAAGTTCCGCACCTGGCTGCGCGTGGAGCTGGAGGTGTGCAAGGTTCTGGCGGAAAAAGGATGGATTCCCCGGGAAGCGCTGGCCACGATCCTGGAAAAGGCGGACTTTTCGTTGGCGCGCATCCGGGAAATCGAGCTGGTCGCCCACCATGACCTGATCGCCTTCACGACCAGCGTCGCCGAGCACGTCGGGGCCGATGCGCGCTACATCCACTGGGGACTGACCTCCACGGATGTCGTCGATACCGCCCAGGCCCTGCAGCTGGCCGCCGTCAACGAGCGGATCCTGGCCGCGATCGACGAGTTCCGCGCCGTCGTGGCCCTGCGCGCACAGGAGCACAAGCGCACCCTGATGATGGGGCGAACGCACGGGGTGCACGCCGAAGTGACCACCTTCGGGCTCAAACTCGCCGTCTGGTATGACGAGATGCGGCGCAACCGGGAGCGGATGAAGCGCGCGGCCGAAGTCGTGCGGGTGGGGAAGATCTCCGGCGCGGTCGGGACGTTTGCACACCTCGACCCGGATGTCGAGGAGATGGTCTGCCGCCGGCTGGGACTGGCGGCCGCCCCGGCCTCGACCCAGACGCTGCAGCGGGACCGCCACGCGGAATACATCAGCACGCTCGCGCTCATCGGGTCCTCACTGGACAAGTTTGTCACCGAAATCCGGCACCTGCAACGCACGGAAGTGCGCGAGGTGGAGGAACCATTCGCCGCCGGTCAGAAGGGCTCCTCGGCCATGCCGCACAAACGCAACCCGGTGAAGTGCGAACAGATTTCCGGGCTGTCGCGGGTGCTGCGCGGGCACGTCGTGACCGCATTCGAAAATATGGCGCTCTGGCACGAGCGTGACATCTCCCACTCTTCGGCGGAAAGGGTGATCCTACCAGACGCCACAGGCCTGGTATGCTACATGCTCCGGAACATGACGCGCATCGTAGGCGGGTTGCAGATCTACCCGGAGCGGATGCGAAAGAACATGCAGCTGACAAGAGGGCTGGCTTATTCCGGCCAGCTTCTTCTCGACCTGACCCGGAAAGGGATCGCGCGCGAGGAGGCCTACCTCTGGATCCAGCGCTGTTCGATGCGGGTGTGGAACGAGGACAAGGACTTCCTGCAGGTTCTCGAGGACGATCCCGACATTTCCCGCGTGTTGTCCGGCGAAGAAATCCGATCGGTGGTAAATCCCGAACTCCAGCTGCGGAACGTGGATGCCGTTTTCGCCCGGGTTTTCGGCGGCTGACGCAAACCGTCCGACAACGACCTTGCTTTTCGGCGCTACTGTCTGTAGTATCTGTGGTTTTGGACTATATCCACCGGAGACGCATAGATCATGAAGAGGACGTTCCAGCCAAACAACAGCAGGCGCAAAAAGACCCACGGATTCCGGGCCAGGATGGCGACCAAGGGTGGCCGGCTGGTTCTCAGCAGGCGGCGGGCCAAGGGTCGGAAGAGGCTGAGCGTGAGTGGTTAGGAAGGCGGACGAGAGGTTTCCCCGGCAGCGCCGAATTGTCAAAAGCGCGGACTTCCGGTCTCTGTATAATACCGGCCAGAGGCTCGATGCCGGCATGTTCGTGCTTTTCGGGCGGTCGAACGAGCTGGGATTTCATCGACTCGGGCTCACGGTCTCGCGCAAAGTGGGCGGCGCAGTGGTTCGAAACCGTATCAAGCGTCTTTTCCGGGAAATCTTCCGAAAGTTCTCCGCCGAGATACCTTGCCATTACGATCTCGTCGTGAACGCCAAGCGCGGCTGCGCGACCGTCTCCTACGAGGCGCTGCGCGCGGACTTCCTTTCCGCCGCGAGGAAAATCTGCCGGTGAAGAAGCCGGGGCGGTTCTTCCAGGGCGGCGCCTTGCCGGGAGAGCGGGCGGAGAGGCGCGTATGAAGGGCTTCATACTCTGGCTCCTGCGCTCCTACAAGCGCTACATCTCGCCCTGGCTGCCACCCTCCTGCCGGTATGAGCCGACGTGTTCTGTTTATATGATTGAGGCCATAGAAAAGAAAGGGCTCCTGCGCGGGCTCTACCTGGGCGTGAGACGATTGTTGAGATGCCATCCTTTCCGTGCCGGCGGGTTCGATCCGGTGCCGTGACATTTTCGAGCTGACACATGGAAAAAAGAGTTGTCGCTGCCATAGCCCTTTCGATTGCGATCCTGTTCGGCTTTCGGTACCTGGAGGAGCGCCGGGCCGCCGAGCAGGCGAAACTGTCACCCCCGGTCGCCAGGACGGCCGCCACCGCAAAGCCGCCGGCTACAGTCGCTCCCAAGACGGCGCCGGTGCAGGCGGAATTGCCCGCCGGAACGCCGCTACCCGCCGAGCAGAGCGTCCCGCAGCGCAAGGTCGTCGTCGAAAGCGGGCTTTACCGTGCCGTGCTGGACAACCGCGGCGGAGTCCTGACGAGCTGGCAGCTCAAACAATACAAGACGGCCAAGGGGGAAACCTTCGACATGGTTCCCTCCGCGCACATGGAGCAGCGGCCGTACCCGGCTTCCGTGATTTTTGACGACGCGGCGCTGACGACAACGGCGAACGAAGAGAACTACGCAGTCGACGTGGCCGGGGACCAGGGGGCCGCCGGGGACGCCCTGACGCTGACGGCGCCAGTCACCGTCGCCATGCAGCTCAGGCGCGGCGACCTCCTCATCGAGAAGCGCTTTACCTTCGAGGACGGAAAGTACCTGGTGGATTTCTCGATCACGATGCAGCGCGGCAATCAGCCGCTGCGGGGCCGCATCCTCCTCGGCCAGGACATCGGGCCCGAGAACGAACACCTGCTCAACCCGTCCCTGAAGCTGATGTGGGTGGCCGACGTCGGCGGCAAGGTGCAGCGCGACGCCGGGCCCAAGGAAGAGAGCGAGATCAAGCCGATCACCGGGGACGTCCGTTGGGCCGGTCTGGACATGCAGTACTTCGCAGAAATTGCCATCCCTTCGCAGCCGATGACGGTTTTTGAGGTCCAGCGGAAAGCGGTGCAGACGGCCGGGCTCAGCGGCGAGGCCGTCAGCAGGGACCTGGTCCGGGTGTCAGTCCCGGCGGAAGGGACGAGCGCTTACCGGGTGTATCTGGGGCCCAAGTCGCAGCCCGCCCTCGAGGCGGTGCCCGGCACCGACCTGTCGGCTGTCATCGATTTCGGCACGTATCTGGGCATTCTCGTGAAGCCGTTGCTGGTCGCCCTGCGGTACATCGACCGGTTCACCCACAATTTCGGGCTTGCCATCATCGTCCTGACCCTGGTCCTGACGTTGGCGCTGTTCCCCTTCCGCCTGAAACAGATGGGCTCGATGAAGAAGATGCAGGTGCTGCAGCCGCAAATCAAGGCGATCCAGGAGAAATACAAGCGGTACAAAAAGACGGACCCGAAGCGCACCGAGATGAACCAGGAGATCATGGCGCTCTACAAGCAGCACCAGGTGAATCCGCTCGGGGGATGCCTGCCGCTGGTGCTGCAGATGCCGCTGTTGTTTGCCTTCTACCGCCTGCTGGCCTCCGCCATCGAATTGCGCCAGGCGCCCTTTTTCGGCTACCTCCAGGACCTGTCGGCGAAGGATCCTTACTACGTCTTGCCGATCATCATGGGAGTGACCATGCTGATCTCGCAGAAGATGACGCCGATGACGCCGGGCACAGATCCGACGCAGGCCAAGATGATGATGATCATGCCCGTCGTCTTCACTTTTCTCTTCCTCAACGTTTCCAGCGGCTTGAACCTCTATTTTCTGTGTAGTAACGTTTTTCAAATCGCATTCCAGAAGATTGCGGAAAGGTGGATGGGTGACCGACAATCAGTCCGTAAACCAAAGGGCGAGCGAGATGTTGACGGATGAGGAGGCGGAAGGCGTCGCCGGTTTCTGCCGCGAGCTGGTGTCCCGTCTCCGCCTGGCCGTTGAAGTCGAGGTGCGGACAGAGGGCAGGTCCCTGGCGCTCAACCTGTCGGGACCAGACAGGCCGATCCTGCTGACCAACACCGCGGCGGCGCTCAACAGCATCGAGTACCTGACAAACAAGGCATTCCGGACCGGGAAGGATGAGCGCATCGCCACGATCAGCCTCGATTCCGAAAACTACCGTCAGCACCGCGAGGCGGAGCTGAAGCTGCTGGCTCAGATTGCGTCGCAGAAGGTCATCTCCCAGCAGCGTCCGCTCAGTCTGCAGCCGATGAATCCCCGGGAGCGCCGGATCGTGCACCTCGCGCTTGCGTCCATTCCGGGGGTGCGCTCACAGAGCAACGGCGAAGGGGACAACCGCAGCATCACGATCTACCCGGAGGAGTGAGATTATCCGGAGCGGCGGAGCACCGCGACAGAAATGGTCGATTTGAGCGACACCATTTGTGCCCTCTCCTCGGCGGCGGGCCGTTCCGGGATCGCCGTCGTCAGGCTGAGCGGCCCCGCCAGTTTCGACCTCCTGGCCCGCGTCTTCCAAGCGTCCCGACCCCAATCCGGAATCGCCGACAGGCGTGCCGTCCTCGGGCACATCGTCGATCCACGCACCGGCAGCGAGATCGACGAGGGGCTCGTCACCTGCTTTCGATCGCCCCGCTCCTACACCGGCGAGGATGTCGCCGAAATCTCCGTTCACGGTAGCCCGATCGTCGTTTCGCTCGTAGTCGAATCGCTGTGCGCCGGAGGCGCCCGGCTGGCAGAACCGGGCGAGTTCACCATGCGCGCCTTTCTGCACGGGCGCATGGACCTGGCGCAGGCCGAAGCCGTGCGCGACGTGATCGAGGCCAACACCCGGTATCAACTCCAGGTGGCGGCGCGGCAGCGCTCCGGCGAACTCTCGTACCGGCTCGGGCCGGTCAAGCGGGAGTGGGTCGACATCATTGTCGGCCTGGAAACGGCGGTCGAGTTCGTGGAAGAAGACTTGACGGCCGAATCCCGTGCTTCGACGGCGTTGCGGCTGGGAAGGCTCCGGGAGGAGCTCGCGGGCTGGATTGAGTCCTTTCGCCGCGGAAAGATCGTTCGCGAGGGCTTCAGCCTGGCGATTGCCGGCCGGCCGAACGTGGGCAAGAGCAGCCTGTTTAACGCGCTGCTCGCCGAGGAGCGCTCGATCGTGACCGAGATACCGGGAACGACGCGCGATCTGGTGTCGGAAACGGCCGACATCGGGGGAATCCCCGTACGGCTGATCGACACCGCCGGGCTGAGAACAGGCGAGGATGTGATCGAGCAGCTCGGCGTAGACCGAAGCCTGCGCGCGATGTCGGACGTCGACGCGGTGCTGCTGGTAGCCGATACGAGCCGGCCCCATGGCGGGGAGGATGCGCAGGTGCGCAAGCGGCTGCAGGGGCGCCCGTGCCTGGTGGCGCTGAACAAGTCGGATCTCCCGCAGGCGTGGACGAGCGAGGAGATCGGCTGGTACGGCTCGCTCGGGCCTTGCGTCCAGGTATCCGCCGGGACCGGCGAGCGAGTGCCCGAACTGCGCGCCGCGATCCGCGGGTGCCTGACGGGGGAGGGAGGCGACGAGCGGGACGGCCTGCTGGTGACCAATCTGCGCCATTGCCGGTGCCTGGAAGAGGCGAGAGACCGCCTGGAAGCGGCCGCCGACGCGCTGGCCGGCGGCCTATCCGAGGAATTTGTGCTGGCGGACCTGCACCAGGGTCTGAGGAAGCTCGGCGAGATCACCGGGGAAACGGGAGTCGAGGAAATACTCGGGGCGATATTCGCGCGCTTCTGCATCGGCAAATAAGGGTGGACAATGGAGTTTCGCGAATCGTTCGATGTGATCGTGATCGGCGCGGGGCATGCCGGATGCGAGGCTGCCTCAGCGGCGGCCCGTATGGGGGCAAGAACCGCGCTCTACACGCTCGACCTCGACAGGATCGCAAGGATGTCGTGCAACCCGGCGATCGGCGGCATCGCCAAAGGGCATCTGGTCCGTGAGATCGATGCCCTCGGGGGGATCATGGGCCGTCTCGCCGACCGCACCGGGATCCAGTTCCGGCTGCTCAATGCAAGTCGCGGACCTGCGGTTCAGGCGCCTCGTTGCCAATCAGATAAAGCAAGATATAGCAATGAGATGCGTCAATTGTTAGAAACGCAGCCAAACTTGTTACTATTTCAGTCGGAGGTTACAGGATTAGTCCTGGACGAGGGCCGGGTGCGTGGCGTGGAGCTGGCGGACGGCACTCTGGCGGGTGCCGGGGCTGTCGTGATCACGACCGGGACCTTCCTGAACGGCCTGACTCATCTCGGTGGCCAGCGCACTCCGGCGGGGCGTTTGGGGGAACCCCCCTCGGTCAAACTGGCAGAGTGCCTGAAGGGGATTGGGTTGCGCACGGGGCGTTTCAAGACGGGGACTCCGCCGCGTCTGGATGGACGCACGATCGACTACTCGCAGTTCGAGGAGCAGAAAGGGGACGAAAACCCTACTTTTTTCTCCTTCCGGACAAGGCAGGTGACGCTTCGGCAGGTCTCCTGTCATATTGGCTACACAAGCGAGCGCCTGCACCGGTTGCTCCGGGACAACCTTGGCCGCTCGGCGCTGTACGGCGGCGCCATCGTCGGGATCGGCCCACGCTACTGTCCGAGCATCGAGGACAAAGTGGTGAAGTTTCCCGACAGGGACCGGCACCAGTTGTTCCTGGAGCCGGAGGGGCTCGCCACCGAAGAAGTCTACCTCAACGGGATGTCCACAAGCATGCCTGTCGAGATCCAGCACGAGATGGTCCACGCCATCCGTGGGCTGGAGAAAGCGAGGATTCTCCGCCCGGCCTACGCCATCGAGTATGACTTCGTCCAGCCGACGGAACTCGAGGCGACTCTCGAGGTCAGGCGCATCCCTCGCTTGTTGCTTGCCGGCCAGATCAACGGAACGACCGGATACGAGGAGGCTGCCGCCCAGGGGCTGTTGGCGGGGATCAATGCGGCGCGGCTCGCCCAGGGGAAAGACGGGATCGTCCTGCCGCGCACGGAGAGCTACATCGGGATCCTGGTCGATGATCTCGTGACCCGTGGGGTGGACGAGCCGTACCGTATGTTCACGTCACGGTCGGAAGTCCGTCTGCTGCTGCGCATCGACAATGCCGACAGGCGGCTGAGACCTTTGGGTCATGAGCTCGGGCTGGCGACCGCGGACGACCACGTCGCGTGCCTGACAAAGTACGCGGCGGTCGCGGATCTGCGTCGATTCCTCCAGGAACGGCGCTGGGACCCCGCCCTTCTGCCGTTGAGCGTGGTCGAGCCTTCTTCGGGGAAGGGGATGACGCTCGAGCAGCTCTTGCGCCGTCCCGGGGTGCGTTTGGCCGATTTCGAGCCGCTGCTGCGGGAACGCGGGCTCTGGCTTTCGGCCGAAGCGCGGAATTCGGTCGAAATCGAGGTGCGTTACCAGGGCTATATCGAACAGCAGCAAAAGGATGCGGAAAAGGTGCGGCGGCTGAGCCAACGCCTCATCCCGGGAGACTTCGACTACGGGTCGGTCAGCGGCTTGAGCCGCGAAGTGTGTGAAAAGCTGTCAAGGGCGCGCCCGAGGGACCTGGCGACCGCAGCGAGGATTCCCGGAATCACACCGGCGGCCGTGTCGATCCTCAACATTCAGCTTGAATTGCGGCACGGTAAGCGCCGGGCGGAACGCTGATTCCTTCCGCGTGGCAAAAGGTCCGGGCGGCCGATGCCCGCTTTCCCGGTGGCGCCGGTCGGCGGAGTCACGGCGCATCAGGGGACAGGAAGCGTTTCGGTCGCCCGCAGACGTTCCGGTCTCAGGGCCGCGGGAGCTCCAGGAGAAGCGATGGAATCGGCGAAATCATTGCCGGAGTTGATGAGTTCCTTCGGCATCGACCCCTGCAGCCGGGAAGGCGAAGGGTTGCGGAAATACCTGGCGTTGCTCGAGAAGTGGAACACCAGGATCAACCTCACTGCCTCCGCCGCCTGGCCCGACCTCCGGGATTTTTTTGCCGAGGCGTTGTGGGCGGCTCGTTTCTATCCCAGGGAAACGGTCGAGCACATCGACATCGGGAGTGGCGCGGGCTTTCCGGCCATCCCCATGCGCATCGTGCTCCCGTCGATGAAACTCAGGCTGATGGAAGCAAGGGCGAAACGGGTGGCCTTCCTGGAGACGTTGGCCGCGGAACTCCGGCTGGAGGGGACGGAGGTATTCTGCGGCAGGATCGAGGACTGGCTGCGGAAGACGCCCGGGGCTCGTCTGGGGGTGGTATCGTGGAAAGGGGTGAAGTTGGGGGCGGAAGCACTCGAGCTGATGAAACAGAGAGGGGATCCCGCAACACGCCTATGGCTTTTTCACGGGTCGGAACTGCCGTTGGAGAACCCGGAGGAGGCAAGCCGGGCGCTTCGCCTGCTTCGCCGCGAGAGATTTTACGGCCGCGAGGGATGGCGCCTATCGATCTATGCGTTCCGCTAGCGTGTTTCACGTGAAACAGCGAATTCCGGAAGCCTGTTTCACGTGAAACAGGCACGGCAGCATCGGAAGAACTTTCCGAGCCGCCGCCGCCGCATCGCTCCGTGTTCTTTCCCGTCCAGAAGAGTTAGTTTTGGTTTGAGGCGCCCGATCCGATTGTGATATTCTCGCCGCCATCGTGCATACTATCGGCAAGACGATCGCGATCACCAACCAGAAGGGGGGGGTGGGGAAGACTACCACCGCCATCAACCTTGCCGCAGCCCTGGCGATGGCGGAAATGCGCGTCCTCGTGGTCGATACCGACGCCCAGGCCAACTGCACCAGCGGCCTCGGCGCCACCCGCGGCGCCGTCCGGAAGAGCATTTACGACTCCCTGATCCTCGGGGAGCCTCTGGAACGAATCATTCTCAAGACAGAACTCGACAACCTGCAGCTGGTCCCGGCGGACCGAAACCTGACCGGCGCCTCGATCGAGCTCGTGGATCTCCCCGAGAGGGAGTTCATCCTGAAGCGCCTGCTCGCGCCGGTGGCCGCAAATTACGATTTTATCCTCATCGACAGCCCGCCGTCCCTCAACCTGCTCACGCTGAACGGGCTGGTCGCCGCCCACTCGGTCTTGGTGCCGATCCAGTGCGAATACTTTGCCCTGGAGGGGATCTCGGAGCTTCTGGACACGCTGGCTCGAGTGAGGCACGGCTACAACCCCGGCCTGGAGATCGAGGGGATACTGCTGACGATGTTCGATGAGCGCACCAACCTGAGCACCCAGGTGCGCGAAGACCTCCGGAGCTTCTTTCCCCGCGAGATGTTCACCACCGTGATCCCCCGGAACATACGTCTTGCCGAGGCTCCTAGTTTTGGTAAGCCAATTGTTATCTATGATATAAGGTCAAAAGGCGCCGAGAGTTACATCAACTTAGCCAAGGAAATTCTGAACCATGAAAAAAAAGGTGCTGGGTAGAGGACTGGGGGCTCTGATCCCGGAAGCAGGCCAACCGGAACCGGCTCCCAGCGAAATCGACATAGACCGCATCACATCCAATCCCGACCAGCCGCGGCTGAATTTCGACGAAACGAGCCTCAACGAGCTGGCCGACTCGATCCGCACGCACGGTGTGCTGCAGCCGGTGCTCGTCCGTCCGCTAGGAGACGCCTACCAGTTGGTGGCAGGAGAGCGGAGGCTGATGGCCGCGCAACGGGCCGGCCTGCTGAAAGTCCCGGCGTATGTCCGCGATGTGCCCGACGACCGTCTCCTGGAGATGGCCCTGATCGAAAACATCCAGCGAGAACAGCTCAACCCGATCGAGGAAGCTCAAGCGTATCAAAACCTTATCGAAACCATGGCGACCACCCAGGAGGACCTCTCCGGCCGGGTCGGCAAAGAGCGGAGCACGATCGCCAACGCCCTGCGCCTGCTGAAACTCCCGGCCGCCGTCAAACTGCTGGTCGCCGAGGGCAGGCTCTCGCCCGGGCACGCCCGCGCCCTGCTGTCTGCCAGCCTCTCGCCGGCGGAAATCACCCGCGCGGCGAACCTCATGGTCGCCAGGGGATGGTCCGTACGCGACGCCGAACGCTGGGCGAAACGGAGTCAGACCAGTTCCTCCCGCACGCCCGTCCGCCAGGACCCGAACATTGCCGCCGCCGCCGATCGCCTGCGCCTGCTTCTCGGCACCAAGGTGGAAATTGTGGGCGGCGAGGGTTCCCGGCAGACAGGCCAGATCCGCATCCACTTTTTCAGCCAGGAAGATCTTATCCGAATTTACGGAATCATCAGCGATAAACGCCGCCAGGATGGGGGTGCACGATGAAGTTCAAGAAGGAAGAGACCGATGAAATCCTCAGCCTGCTGGGGGAAGGGGTTGAATTTACCGGCGAACTCTCTTTTACCCACGGCCTCAGGGTCGACGGCGCCGTCCGAGGGAAAGTCCGCTCCGACGCCAGCCTCCTGATCGGGCCCAAAGGGAAGGTGGAAGCCGAAATCGCCATCCGGCGGGTATCGATCAACGGCGAGTTCCGTGGATCCATACACGCCACCGAGCGCGTCGAAATCCACAAGGAGGGGAGAGTCTACGGCGATATTTACACGCCGTGCCTCATCATCGAAGCGGGCGCCGTGTTCGAAGGGAAATGCAACATGAACGACCAACAGACGCCGCAACCAAAAGAGAATGAGCCGGATGCGGTCGCATCCGCCCAGGCGGGCGCCCAGGTCCGCCTCTGAAATCAAACGCCGGGCGGAACAAAATCAAACCTCGCGCGGCGGTCGCGATCCGCGGGCCGTGCCCGCGCCGAATCCCGGGATTGCCGCCCCCCGGCGATCATTCAAGCCCCTTCCGGGCCAGCGGCCTGAGAAATCAGACGGCTCTGTCCCGAAATTCCGGACCCTGCGCAGACCCGCGTCCGGATGTGGAACCTCCGCCACAACTCCACGCTGCCCTCGTGCTACTCTTCGATGTCAACTGCTATCTTCAATGATTTCAAGAATTTAGCGTCTTCAACGCTAATATTGAGACGAACGGGATCCTCGATCTTGGTCACTGCGGAGATGACTTCGGCCTCACCCTTCCCTTTGCGGTTGAACCCGATGGTCGCGTCGAGAATCAGGAATGCATCATAGCCGGCATCGTAGATGCTGCGGATCGATTCGTTGATCCTGGGAGATTCGCTCAATGTCTCATTGATCGCATCTTCCAGATTCTTCATCAGGCGTTTGATCTCGGCGTCCGGCATCCGGCACTCCTGAACCCCTGCGGCTCCCGATGGATCGGCCTCGGGGAGCGGGGGCATGGTCGCTACTAATATAAATGCATCTTAGAAAAGCCCGCGTTGACTGTCAAGATTGATGTGGCGCGGCCCGATGGCGATTGTGCGCGGCTTCATTCCGGTTTTGGCTTCCGGCTGCCGGACTTGATATTGTCTGCCGACGCAGCCGCAGCCGGAGTGCCGATCCAGGCGCCGCCTTCGAAAATCCTATATACTGTTACATTCGAAGCCCGCGGTTATCGGGGGAAGAAGGAATGAGGCAGGAGGAGATTTATCGCCCGCGCACGCCAGGCGAGGCCGCGATTGAGACCGCGGGTCAGGTTCCGTTTACTCGAGGCATCTATCCCAACATGTACCGGGGCCGGCTCTGGACCATGCGGCAGTATGCCGGCTTCGGCTCCGCCCGCGAATCGAACGAACGCTACCGTTTCCTGCTGGAGCACGGCCAGACGGGCCTGAGCGTCGCCTTCGACCTCCCGACGCAGATCGGGCTCGATCCGGATCACCCGCTGGCGGCCGGCGAAGTCGGCAAAGTGGGAGTGTCGGTCGCGTCGCTCGACGACATGGAGTGCCTGCTCGACTCGATTCCCCTGGACCGCGTGTCGATCTCGATGACCATCAACAGCACCGCAGCCATCCTGCTCGCGATGGTCCTCTGCCTCGCGCGCCGACGGGACGTCCCCTGGAGCGCGCTGCGGGGCACGATCCAGAACGACATCCTCAAGGAATACATTGCGCGCGGCACCTATATCTATCCTCCGGCCCCGTCCCTGCGCATCACGACCGATGTGTTCGCTTTCTGCGGCCGGGAGGTCCCAAGCTGGAATCCGATTTCGATCAGCGGCTACCACATCCGGGAGGCCGGAGCGACCGCAGTGCAGGAGGTGGCGTTCACCCTGGCCGACGGCATCGCTTATGTTCAATGCGCCCTGGACGCGGGCCTGAAGGTCGACGGGTTCGCCGGCCAGCTGTCGTTTTTTTTCAACGCTCACAACAGCTTTCTCGAGGAGATCGCGAAGTTCCGCGCGGCGCGCCGCCTGTGGGCGCGGATCATGCGCGAGCGTTTCGGCGCCCGGGACCCGCGCTCGTGCGCCCTCCGCTTTCACACGCAGACTGCGGGCAGCACCCTGACCGCGCAGCAGCCTGAAAACAACCTCGTGCGCGTCACGATGCAGGCGCTCGCCGCGGTTCTCGGGGGCACCCAGTCGCTGCATACCAACTCGATGGACGAAGCGCTCGCTCTGCCCACCGTCGCCGCGGCGCGGACGGCCCTCCGCACCCAGCAGATCCTGGCTTACGAGAGCGGCGTCGCCAACACGGTCGACCCGGCCGGCGGATCCTACGCGATCGAGGCCATGACGGACGAAATCGAAGCCGAGGCGGAGGAGTACATACGGCGGATCGACGCGCTGGGCGGCATGCTGGCCGCGATCGAGCGCGGCTACATCCAGCGCGAAATCCAGGAATCGGCCTACCGCTTTCAAACCGAGGTGGAGTCGGGCGAGCGCCTGATCGTCGGCATGAATCGCTATACCGACGCCGAGCCGCACCCGATCGAGCTGCTCGTGGTCGACGAGCGTGTGGGAGCCGACCAGTGCCGCCGGCTTGCCGGGCTTCGCGGCACGCGCAGTCCGGCGGCAGTGTCGTCGGCGCTCGCACGCCTGGATGCCGCGGCGCGCGGCGCAGAAAACCTCATGCCCCCCATCCTGCAGGCCGTCGAGGCCCGGGCGACGATCGGCGAAATTTCCGATTGCCTGCGCGGCGTCTTCGGCGTCTACCGCGAGTCCGTAACCCTCTGAGCCGGGTCTCCTCCCCATACGGTTTTCGTTCTCATCCGGCCCCCGATCCTGTAAAATAACCGCTTTGCGCAAGCCGAGAAAGCAGTTGAACTTCCGCCGATGGCTCGACCGGGAGTTCCTTGAAACCTTTTCGGGCCTCGTTTCGTACTAATGGCAATACGGCAGGAGGAATTATATGAGTAAGAAGAAGAAGATCTGGATTGCCTGCGGTGCGGCCGTGGTCCTGGCCCTGATCATATTCTTCAGCATCCGCGCCACCCGGTCCGACGAAGTGCTGGTCCAGACTTCGAAGGTGGTTCGCAAAGACGTTCTGAAGGCGAATGTAGCGGCGAGCGGATCGATACGGGCCAAGGATCAGGTGAACGTCCAGGCGGAAAACGTCGGGGTCGTGACTTATCTCCCCGTCCGCGAAGGGGACCGGGTTAAAAAAGGGGATGTTCTGCTGAAAATCGACCCCATCCAGGCCTCGACGCAGACCGATGCCAGCCGCGCTCAGTTCGACGCCTCCCGGCAGGACTTGCGGGCCCAGCAATTCCAGATTTCGACGGCCGAATACAACATCGCCAATGCGAAGACTCAGCTGGAATCGACCCGCTCTCAGAAGGATCAGGCTGAAGCCAATCTGGCCAGAGCAACCAGCAGTTTCAAACGGAGCCAGCAACTGAGCGAAGAGGGCCTGATCTCGCGGGATGAGTATGAACAGGCGCAGACAAACCTGAAGGCCGTCCAATCGCAGTTTGAAGTTGCCAAGGCGCAGCTGGCCCAAATGGAAACTCAGATCAAGATCTCCGAAAACAGCCTGTCACAAATGAAAACCAGCGTTGCCGCCGCCGAAACCAGGCTGAAATCGCAGGAGGCAAACCTGGCCCAGGCAACCGATCAATTGAGAAAAACCACGATTCCGTCCCCCCTCAACGGTGTGATCACTAACCTGGTGGTTCACACCGGGGAACGCGCGGTCCCGGGAACCCTTAACTCTCCGCAGGCGACCCTGATGACGATTGCCGATTTGAGCGTCATCCAGGCCGAGCTCAAGGTCGACGAGACCGATATCGTCAGCCTCGCCATCGGCAATCCCGCCCAGGTGAAAGTGGATGCGCTCCCGGACCTGGTGCTCAACGGCGAAGTCACGGAAATCGGGAACAGCCCGATCACGACCGGGGCTTCTGCGACCCAGGAGGCGAAGGACTTCAAAGTGATTGTAACGGTTAAAGATCCGCCGGAAAAGATCCGTCCCGGGATGTCGTGCACGGCCGACATCACGACCGACACTCGGAAGAATATCCTCGCAATTCCGATCCAGGCGCTGACGATCCGCGAAGTCGAGGTCGACAAGGACGGCAATTACATCGAGCCGGATCTGAAGAAGGCGAAGAAATCGGAAACCGTCACCCAGGCTGATTCTTCTAAGAAAGACAAAATTAACAAGAAAGAACTGGAGGGTGTCTTCGTAGTTACTAAGGAAAACCGTGCCAGATTCCGATCGGTCAAAACTGGGATTACCGGGGAGTCCGAAATTGAGGTAAAATCGAACCTCCAGGAAGGCGAGGTTATCGTATCGGGGAGTTTTCAGACCCTGCGCACGCTCAAAGACGGGGCCTATGTGAAAGTCGACCTGACTGCCAAGCCGGAGACAACGAAATCACCAAGCTGAGCCGCGGCTACAGCGCTTCGAGGAACGACATGAGTGGAAGCAACGGAAACACCAATGCGGATGTCTTGATCAAAACCGAGGACCTGAAGAAGGTCTACCAGATGGGCTCGGAGGAAGTCCACGCCTTGCGCGGCGTCTCCTTCGAGATTCACCGCGGCGAATACGTGGCCATCATGGGGCCGTCCGGATCCGGGAAATCGACGATGATGAATCTGATCGGGTGTCTGGACACGCCTTCGAGCGGCAAGTATTTCCTCAACTCGCGACTGGTATCGGAAATGAACGACGACGAACTGGCCCACATCCGGAACAAGGAGATCGGCTTCGTTTTCCAGACGTTCAATCTGCTCGCGCGTGCCACGGCGCTGCACAACGTGGAGCTGCCGCTCATTTACAACGGCACCCCGGCACACGAGCGCAAGGAGCGCGCGATCAAAGCGCTTCAGGCCGTCGAGCTCGGCGAGCGCATGTATCACAGGCCGAACGAGCTGTCCGGCGGCCAGCGCCAGCGCGTCGCCGTAGCTCGTGCGCTGGTGAACAACCCGTCCATCATCCTCGCGGACGAGCCAACGGGAAACCTCGATTCCGCGACCAGCATGGACATCATGCGGCTTCTCGACGAGCTGCACAAGAAGGGCCACACCATCATTCTGGTTACGCACGAGCCGGACATCGCCCTGCACGCCTACCGCGTCGTCCGGCTGCTCGATGGCAGGATCGCTTCCGACGAACCTGTTCCCCACGACTGATCGCCCTCGACCGCTCCGATCGGGAGTAAGCGGGCGGCCGGCGCCAAGGGCGCGGCCGCCCATTCTGTTTTCAGCTCGTCCCGCGATCACTTTTGAGGTTTTCCTGGTCCTCTGACTTCGTCCCGCACTCATGTAGCGGTGTGCAGGAAGCAGGCCACCTTCTCCTCCCCGGCAGGCAGGAGCTCGGGGCGTTCCTCGCTGCATCTGGCGGTCGCCCTGGAGCAGCGCGGATGAAACGGGCATCCGGGAGGGGGCGCGGCGGGCGAAGGCACATCGCCGGGAAGAACCGGCTTCGCCTGTGGAGTTCCGACATTCAGCTGCGGCATACAGTCGAGCAGCGCCCGGCTGTATGGGTGCTTCGGTTCGCGGAAAAACAGATCCGCGGGGGCCTCTTCGACGATCCGGCCCAGGTACATCACCGCCACCCGCGAGCACAGATACCGGATGACCGGGAGCGAGTGCGAGATCAGGACCAGTGTCAGGCCCCGGCGCCGACGAAGATCCGCCAGGAGGTTCAGGACATGCGCTTGCACCGATGTGTCCAGCGCCGAGACCGGCTCGTCGGCGACGAGGAGGCGGGGCTTCAGCGCCAGTGCCCGCGCAATCACGAGACGCTGCTTTTGCCCCCCGCTCAGCTCGACGGGATAGCGTCCGAGAATACTGCCGTCGAGAGCGACCTCGGACAGCAATTCAGACACGCCCGTCTCACGGCCGGACGCGTCCGCGAGACCGTGGGCTTCGAAGGGTTCCGCCAGGATCTCGCCTGCGGTCATTCGCGGATCGAGAGAAGCGTATGGATCCTGGAAGATGATCTGGAACTCGCGCCGCAGTATACGAAGTTTCTCCGGGGCCAGGCGGCTCAATTCCACTCCATCGAAGCAGACGGTTCCTTCATCGGGTTCGAGCAGGCGAAGGGCGCAACGGGCCAGAGTGGTCTTGCCGCAGCCGGATTCCCCAACCAATCCCAGGGTGTCTCCCGGCTCGACGCTCAGGTCTATGCCCGCGAGGGCCTGAACCTTGCGGCTGGCCCGCAAAATGCCGGCCCCGAAGCTCTTTGTGAGGCCGCGAACTTCCAGAATCGGCGTCATGACATTCCTTCGCGCTTGAGGCAGCCAACGAGAATGCCTCAATGATCATGAATTTCTCCGGGGATGCCTTCCCCGGTCCGGTCGCTCCCGGCCGCCCGGCCAATTCTGCTGCAGGCGGCCCAATGACCATCCGAGATCGGGACCGGCTGCGGAACCCCGAGGGAGCAGTCCGCGACGGCCTGCGGGCACCGGGGGGCGAATGAACATCCCGGGAATTCCTGTCTCCCGGCAGGCGGGGATCCGGCAATCACCGGCAGAGGATTGCGGTCCCAGCTATGCCCGAGGTCCGCCTGGCATTCGAGCAGCGACCGCGTGTATGGGTGTGCCGGCTGCCGGAACACCTCGGACGTTTTCCCCGACTCCACCAGGCGCCCGTGGTACATGATCGCGACGCGTCCCGCGACCTCCGACACGAGCGACAGGTCGTGGCTGATCAGCAGCAGGGCCATGCCGTAACGGACCTTCAGGCCGCGGAGCAGTTCCAGAATCTGCGCCTGAATGCTGGGATCCAGGGCGCTTGTCGGCTCGTCGGCGAGCAGCAGGCTGGGGCGGTTGCAGGCTGCGATCGCGATCGCAACCCGCTGGCACATGCCGCCGGACAGTTCCAGCGGGTAACGGCGGAGATAAAAATGTGGGTCCGGAATTCCTGCCTCGCGGAGGAGCGCGGAGGCCTCGTCGCGTGCGGCGCTCCGGCCCAGGCGACGGTGTGCGCGCAGCGCTTCCTTCAACTGGGCGCCGACGGTCAGGACGGGATTGAGAGCCCCACGAGCATCCTGGAAAACCATGCCGATCTTCCGGCCGCGCAACTGTCTCCAGGAGCGGCTTTCACTCGGGGACAGGAGGGCGCCCTCGAAGCGGATCCCGCCCGTGACCGTGGCGGCGCCGTCCAGCAGGCCGATCAGCGCATGCGCGACGGTCGATTTGCCGCTCCCGGTCTCGCCGGCCAGCGAGAGTGTTTCGCCGGCGTCAAGCGTAAACGAAAGATCCCGCACGGCACGCACCGGCCCGGAATCGTCAACATATGAGACTGAGAGGTGGTCGACCTCCAGGAGGGCCATATCGGTTCCCGGGTTCAGATTCCCGATTTCGGATCCAGCAGGTACCGGCCGGGCGTCCCGAACCGGCGCCGAGGCAATCATACCCCCGCTGCTGCCGGCTCCTCTGTCGCCATCCAAAATCAAAAAAGTTCGCTGCCGAGGAAGCGGGCCTGGCCCTGGAGTTCTTCTTCGATGCGGAGCAGCTGGTTGTACTTGCACACCCGGTCGGTCCTGCTGACGGACCCGGTTTTGATCTGTCCCGCGTTGCAGGCTACGGCCAGGTCGGCAATAAACGCGTCTTCGGTCTCGCCCGACCGGTGTGAGATCACGGTGGCGTAGCTGTCGCTCTTGGCCAGCTCGATCGTGTCCATCGTCTCGCTCACCGTCCCGACCTGATTCAACTTAATCAGAATGCTGTTGGCCACGCCGTCGGCAATACCGTTCGCCAGACGCTTGGAGTTGGTTACGAAGACGTCGTCGCCGACCAGCTGGATCTTTTCGCCCAGCGTTTCCGTCAATGAGATCCACCCCTTCCAGTCGTCTTCGGCCATGCCGTCCTCGATCGAAACGATCGGGTATTGCTGAGTCCAGCGCTCGTACAGTTGAACGATCTGCTCGGCGGTCAGACGCGCGCCGCTCGACTTCTTGAAGAAATACTTCCCGTCGTCGTACATCTCACTCGCGGCGACATCCAGGGCCAGGCAGATCTGGCGACCCGGCTGGTAGCCCGCAATCTGGATCGCCTCGACGATCACATCGAGAGCTTCCTCGCTCGATTTCAGGTTCGGCGCGAAACCGCCTTCGTCGCCCACGCCGGTGGAACAACCCTTCTTCTTGAGGACCCCCTTCAGTGCATGAAATGTCTCCACGCCCATGCGCAGGCTCTCGGAGAAAGACTTGGCCCCGGCGGGGACGATCATGAATTCCTGGGGATCGATGTTGTTGTCGGCGTGCGCTCCCCCGTTGAGGATGTTCATCATCGGGACCGGAAGGATGCAGGCGTTCGTGCCGCCGAGATAGCGATAGAGCGGCTGCCCCAGAGAAGCGGCGGCGGCGCGGGCGACGGCCATGGAAACCGCCAGGATGGCGTTGGCGCCCAGCCGGCCCTTGTTGGCCGACCCGTCCAGGTTGATCATGACCTGATCGATGGCTCTCTGCTGGTAGACGTTCTCGCCGACGAGAGCAGGCGTGATGATGTTGTTGACGTTTTCGACGGCCCGGAGCACGCCCTTCCCGGAAAAGCGGTGCTCGTCGCCGTCGCGAAGCTCCACGGCCTCGTGCACTCCCGTCGAGGCGCCGGAAGGGACAGCGGCGCGGCCTCGTATGTTTCCATCCAACAGGACTTCCGCTTCGAGAGTCGGGTTTCCCCTCGAATCCAGAATCTCTCTTGCTGTGATCGAACGAATAGGATTTATCATTTCACACTCCATGAATGCCGGCATGCGCTCCGGTATGCAATCTGATCATCGACGCTGATGTATAGCATAGACACGACAGGGGATCAAGGAAACGTCCTCCGGGGCCGCCCTTCCGCGGGCGTCCCCCCTTGTGTTCCGTGTGAACCACGCGCCCGACAGGAGAACACACCGAATCCGGGCTTGCCGGGAGCGGGTCGTGAAGGAAGGCGATTCGGACACGGAAGCACGCCGCCTCGCCCGCGCACAGGAGCATGAAGTGCCGGCAGTCCCCCCGCGCGCGACCGTGAAAATTGACAGCAAGCGGAGGCTATGCTAGTTTCTGATCTCACATGCCGGAGGTGTTCATGAAGCTATCATCCCGGTTGGCGGGCGATATTACGATCCTGGACGTGGAAGGGAAGATCCTGCTCGGCGAAGGTGATATCGAGATCAAGCAGACGATTGATGAACTCATGAAGTCGGGGAAAAAGCATTTCCTCCTGAACCTGGCGAAGGTGCCCTACATTGACAGCGCCGGTCTGGGACAAATCATCCGCTGCTTCACAGCCATCCGGAAATCGGGTGGCGCGCTGAAGCTGCTCTCGCCGAATCCGAGAGTCGTCGATCTGCTCACTGTCACCAAACTGGTCAATGTCTTCGACTGGTACAACGAAGAGTCGGCTGCCCTGAGCAGCTTCGGGCCAAAATCGGCTTCGTGAAGAACCGCGATTTGCCCTTTGCCTGATCTGAACCGAGAACATGCTTAGTACTGTTTTGCGCGCTTTCCGGAAGACTCGCGGGGCTGTCTCCGTCGCGTTGCTGGCCGTCTGCGGATGTTGCCTCGCCTTCCCGCCCCCGGTCGCCGCACGCCAAAGGGATGAGAATATCGTCTCCAAACATGTGCGCCTGCTCATTCCTTTCGAGCGCCAGTGGCTTGGCCGGGAAGTGATCAGCGAGCTGGAGCGGTGCTGGGAGTTCGTCCAGGGTGCGACCGGCGGAAGGCTGCCGGGCCGGGTCCTGGTAGTGATCGAGTGGGACGACGCGGCCTCGACCGTTGACCCGGAACGCAGCATCGTCACCATCGGCATGAACAGTCCGGCGGCTGCAGCGGACATGAAGGGTTTTCTGCTTCACAGCACCGCGCGCGATCTCTCCCGCCTCGCCCTGATCGGTCTCTCCGAAGGGCGCGCCTCCCAGGAGGAAAACCGTTTCCTGTTGGAAGGCATGTCGGAAATGCTGGCGCGCGATTTCTCGGGCTCCGTCAGGAGACTGGGCGCAGCCTGGGCGATCTGCTATTACCTGGATCGGATGACCCCCCTGGCCCTGAAGCAGATATCGGGCCGCCCCGAATTTTCCGGCGACGCCCACGACCTGCGCACCGCGGCTCCGGGAATCACCTTCCTTACATCCTGCCGCGACCTCTACGGGCGGGAACGCCTGTTGAAGTTGTTCGAATCGCTGGCCAAGAAAAGCCTCGACGATAGCCTGACCGCCGCCTTCAAGACCTCCCCGAAAAACCTCGAGGCAGCCTGGCTGAAACGCCTGCGCGCCTACCGTCCGGCCGACATCACAATCGCCGGCGAGGAAGAAGCGCCCGTGCTCGAGCGGGTTGCTTTCGTCCCGGACTCGGGGAAGGCCGGCGGCTCGCTCGAAGTCCGGGTCTTCACACGCGACGGCGCCAACGATCTTATGAACGGCGGGATCTTCGTCATCGATGATACGACCGGCACGGTGGTGCAGGGAAAAGAGGGAAGATCCGGCGACGGCCGCTACACCCAGGTGGCCCTTGCGATCGAGCCCGCCCGGGAGGCAGGCCGCTACCGGCTTCAATTGATCGCGGTAGACGAGGGCGGCAACGTTCGAAACTGGGAGTCGTTCTATTCAGTTGCGCGTTAGCGTTTCTTCAGTTCCGTCACGCGGGCGATCGCCTCTTTCATGGCGGGCGACGGACTCAGCTCATTGGCCTTCTGGTAGGAGGCCAGGGACTGATCCCACTTCTTCTGCCGCTCGTAAACCAGGCCCAGCCGTTGAAAAAGATCCGCATTGCGGGGCAGGAGCGTCTGCGCCTGGCTGAAGGCCTTCTCGGCATCGGAATAATTGTTCAGGAAGAGGTTCGCCTCGCCCACGTTGTAGAACACATATCCGTTGCCGGGGGCATAGGTGGATGCCTTGTGCAGCAGCTCGAGCGCCTGGCTGTACTGCTTGGCCGAAAGGGCGGCGACTCCCATCTTGAAATAAGTCTTTCCCAGAATTTCGGTCGTGATCGCTTCGCCGGGTTTCAGGGTGAGCGCCTTTTGCAGCGCCTGGGCGGCCTCGTCGTATCGATCGAGATTGTAGTAGCTGACCCCCAGCTGGGAGTAATCGCCCCAATCGTTTGACCTGATCCGGATCGCCGCCGTGAGATCGTCATCGGCCCGGTCATACTGCTGCTGACGGTAATACGCCGATCCCCTCAAGTGGTGAAGATCGTAAAGATCGTTGGGGTCCTTCGCGAGCGGCTCCCCCTGATTGAGCGTCTGGATGCAGTTGTCGAGCCGGTTCGTGTTGAAGTAGGCCAGCGCGAGGCCACGATAGGTGACGAACGCAGGGGATTTCAGCTGCACCGCCCGGCTCAGCTCGACGATGGCAAGCGCATAGTTCTTGAGGTTCAAATAGCATAGGCCCACCAGGCGGTGTCCGGATTCCCAGTCCGGATTCTTGTCCAGGTCCGGCTTGCACTCCTGGATCGCCTTGTCGAATTGGCCCTGCTTGTAGTACTGGACACACTTGATGTAGTCCGCCGAAGCCTGCGGTGAGTTCAGGAACACCCATCCAACCACGATCAGCAAGCCAAGTACTCGCATATTCCTCATTCGCCAGATTTTCATGCGGATACTCCCCCGGAGACAATTATAGCAACATTAAGCCTCCCCTGACTGTAAAGAGTCCAAAACACCCCTCCAGGTTTCAAAAGTGGGGCGGAAGGGCAAACCGTATCGTGCCGAGGAACATTGGGGCCAGGAGTGTCCGGCAGCCCGAATTATTCGGTGCCGGCCAGATTTCGCGCGGGTGGCGGAAACTTGATCTTCAGGCGCTTCAGTTTTTCGCTCAGCGTGGTCGGATTGACCGAGAGCAGTTCAGCTGCCTTCTTCTGATTCCAATCCGTCTTGTCCAGCGCCGCCATGATCAGGGATCGTTCGAAATTGCCCACGCGCTCCTTGAGGGGAAGACTGTCCGGGAAAAGGCCGGGATCCTCCTGCGGCCGGGCAAGCGTGAGGTTCCTGGGAAAAAGGTCGCTCGTAATGATATTGCCCGGGCAGAGGACCACCGAACGCTCGATGGCGTTCTCGAGCTCGCGGACGTTGCCGGGCCAGTTGTAGTCCATGAGGACGCGGATGGCCGCAGGATCCAGGGCGCACAGGCCCCGGCCGTTTTCATCGCAGTATTTCTTGATGAAGTGATCGGCAAGAAGCGGGATATCCTCGCTGCGCTCGCGCAGAGGGGGGAGCTTGATCACGATGACGTTGAGGCGGTAGTAGAGGTCGTCGCGGAACGTCCCGTTGGCCACGGCGGTCTGGAGATCGCTGTTGGCGGCGGCGATGATGCGCACGTCCACCTTGATGTTTTCGAGACCCCCCAGGCGGCGGAATTCCCTCTCCTGGATCACGCGCAACAGCTTGGCCTGCATCTCCATGGAGATGCTTGCGATTTCGTCCAGGAACAGCGTGCCCCCGTCGGCCACCTCGAACAGGCCCTTCTTGGAGGCGGTGGCGCCGGTGAAAGCGCCGCGCACATGGCCGAAAAGCTCGCTCTCGAGGAGCTCGGAGGGGATGTTGCCGCAATTGATGGCCACAAACGTCGCGTCCGCCCGTGTGCTGGCGGCGTGAATGGCCTTGGCGACGAGCTCTTTGCCGGTGCCGCTCTCCCCTTGAATCAGGATCGTGCTCCTCCGGGGCGCGACCTGTGTGATCAGGTCGAAGATCTGCCGCATCGGCTCGCTCTTGCCGATGATGTTCCGATAGCTGAAACGCTGCCGGAGCGAGTTTTTCAGCCGCGCGTTCTCGTCGCGCAGGCGGCGCTGCTCGACGGCATTCTTGGCCACGAGCAGGATCTCGTCGTTCTTAAACGGCTTGGTGATGAAATCGAACGCACCGAGCTTGGTCGCGCGCACAGCCTTCTCAATGGTGCCGAAGGCAGTCAGAACGATCGTTGCCGGGCTGTCGCTCAGTTTCTGAATCGATTCGAGAACCTTCAGGCCGTCCATGTCCGGGAGCATCAGGTCCAGGAGAACGACGTCGTAATCCCCGCCACTCGCCAGGTCGAGGGCCTGGCTGCCTGTCTCCGCCAGGTCGATGTGATACTCCTCCTCTTGCAGCAGGGTGTGAAGAACGTCGCGGACGACCTCTTCGTCATCGACTACCAGTATTCTGCCTTTTTGGTTCATTGATGCAACGTTTGCCTGGTGGGCAGCTTCAGCCTGAAATGAGTTCCCAGGGCAGGGGCGCTGTCGACGAGAATTCTTCCCCCATGCTCCTGAATGATGCCATACGTGACGGCCAGACCGAGCCCGGTACCCTTACCGACGCTCTTGGTGGTGAAAAACGGGTCGTATATCTTCCGGATGTCCTCGGCAGAGATGCCGACACCGGAATCCCGGATATCAACCAATACCATTGTATCATTCTTTGCCGTCTCGATTTTCAGGATGCCTCCCGAAGGCATGGCATCGCGGGCGTTGAGGAACAGGTTGACGAACACCTGCTGCAGCTTTCCCGCGTTCCCATACACTTTCGGAATGGACTGGTCGAGCGAAAACGCGACCTCCACGTGGTTCTGGCGCAACTGATGTTCCAGCAAAGAGAGGCTTTCCCGGATGAGCTGGTTCAGGTCGAGATCCGTGAACTCACTGCCGCTCAACCGGGCAAAATTCAGCAGTCCGTTGACGATTTCCGCCGCGCGGAACGTCTGCTTTTCAATCTTTTCGAGAATCGGTTTGCGCGCGTCCGTAGCGGGAGTGTCTTTCAGCAGCATCTGCGCGTAGCTGGAGATTCCTGTGATCGGCGTGTTGACTTCGTGCGCGATGCCTGCGGCCAGGAGGCCGATCGAACTCAGCTTTTCCGCCTGCATCAGCTGATCCTCGAGATTGACCTTCTCCGTTATGTCGTCCATGACGATGAGGCAGCCGGAGTTCGATTCGGCCGAATCGAGCAGCGGGATGATGCTCAGGTCGACAATGAGCTTCCCGCCCTTGAGATTCTGCAGATACAGCTTGAAAATGTTGGCGGGGGATTTGAGCACCCAGCCGGTCGTGCCGGCGGCTTTCTGTATCGAAGCCGTCACGTCCCCGGACAGCAGACCGTCGACGGAGGAGCCGACAATCGAATCGCGGCCGACACCGTAGAGCTCTTCAAAGGCACGGTTGCAGGAGGTGATCCGGCCTTCCAAATCGAGCGCCAGGACCGCGATGTTGATGCTCTCGATGATGTTTTTCGTGTAGATCTGGAGTCGTTCAAGCTCCAGGGCTTTGCTTTCGACCGACCGGTACAGGTTCGCGTTCTCGAGCGCGATTCCCGCGTAGCCGGCCAGCGCGTCGAGCAACTCGAGGTCTTCCGTGGAAAAGTGATGGTCGCTCGACAGCCGCCCCAATCCGATCAAACCAATCCGACGGCCGTGCAGCCTCAGGTCCTGCAAAAAATGAACCCCTTTGGCAGCCAGCGTAGGGGAAGCCTGCCGCAGATGGTTGTTGCCCGACACCGGATCCATTCGGCTCGCCTGATCCCGGACGGCAATCCCCGCCTCCTCCAGAACGAACGGGCCGTCGTCAGGCAGCATCAATCCCAGAGTGTCCGCCAGCCTGTATAGGCCCGGGGTCGCCGGATCGACGAGGAACAGCGCCACTTGCTCGACCCGGAAGGTCTTTGCGATCCGTTCGAGGATCTTCCTCGTCAGGCGCGGCAGGCTGATTTCCGAACTCAGAGTGCGTGCAAACTCGAGCAGGCCGGCGCGGTCGTCAAACTGCTCCTTGTAAAAAATGCGGTCGAGCCTCAGCTGGATCGAGTTTCGCAGCGGGGCAAACAGCAGGGCAATCGCCAGCGCGCCGATGCAGATGATGACGAAGTCGGCGTCAGGCGCGATCGATTCCAGCCATCGGCCCAGCACCAGGAGCAGCACCAGGTACAGCGCCAGCAGGAGCGAACTGGCCGCCAGATATGCCGCGCTGCGACGCACGATCGTCTCGACGTCCAGCAGACGATAGTGGAGAATTGCGTAGCCGAACGACAGCGGGATCAACCCGAGAAACAGTTGCGAGGAAAGCATCCCGAACGTGGCGCGGATGCCGAGCAGCGACGGGAAGGCATAAATCAGCAGGAACGGTGCCGTGCCGGCCAGGGTTCCATAGCTGACCCACTTCATCTGCTGGCGTGTCGTCAGATCCCGGGCCGCCAGTTTCCGCCGCAGAAGAATCGCCCCTCCAAGGAACAACCCGGTGCAGAAGTAGATCAGGTGAACGCGGTCGATGATCTCAGCCGAACGCGCATTCAGTGGCAGGCCCAAATTGACCAGGCGTCCTAACATCCAGAAAATCTGGACGATTCCGAGCAGGATCCCCGGCAGGTAAAGGAGCGGCGCATGGCTGCGTCCCTGTACGGGATCGATCGGGAAACGAAGGCAGAAGTGCAGAAACAGAGCCGGAAGAAAGAGAAAACCCGCGACCGACAGCGCGTAGACCAGCCCGTCCAGCACGCCGAGCTTCGGCGTATAGCTGTACAGGAAGACGACAAAGGCCGTCAGGCAAATGAGATAAAAGTGGAATGACCGCGAAAGACGGGCGCCGCGGATGATGACAAACAGGCCGATCCCGAGGTAGAGAAACGAAAGCAGGATTCGGAGTCCATCCTTGGCCTGTAGAAAGCTCCTGGACGACAGAAGCAACTCTACACTTCGATCCTGGGAGCCGGACATCACTTCGTACTGCACCTTCGCATCGGGGCCGCGACTGTAGAGTACTTTCGAGTAGTTGCCCAGGTTGACGATCGGGATGCCATCCACAGACAACAGGATGTCCCCTGCCCTGATGCCCGCCTTCTTTCCAGGCTCCCCCGCTGCGACGTCCAACGCCTTCAGGCCCGATTCAGACTCGACCCAGAAAACCCCGTCGACAGGATCCCGCCAGCTGGCACGATCGCGCAGATTTAGAATTCCGATCGTCACAACGAGTATCGTCAAGATCGCTGTGACGGCGGTCTTGAATGGCACGGGGAACGTGTTCATCCTGAACTCTGATAATCGGGTAGTAGACAGTCCAGGATCTCCTAAGCAATATCCATACCACGCCCCAGACTTCCCCTGCGGTTTATGAACGCCATAAACACTAATAACACAAGAGTTACAAGCGCATGATCAACAGCGCGCCCAAATCAGCCTTCAGACACTTCAACTGTTTGGATGTCGATCCAACATCTTGAATCTGTCGGCCAGATATGGACAAGTATAGAAGCTTAGGGCAGTTATAGACAAGGGGAACCAGAGACTCCTGCGATTCAGATCGTGGGTGGCGGACTAACTAGAAGAAATTGAGATTCAAGCCAAAGCGGAGTGTTCTTGGATTGCGTGTCAGAGTGAGTTCCCCGTCCGAGGTCAGGATGCAGTTCCGACCCTGATCAAAGGGGTTGCGAACGTCGATGAGAGCTTCCCATCGTCCCGCGGGTCCCAGGAACTCAGGCAGCGGGATAGCCTGTCTCAAGGAGAAGCTCATCCCTTTGGTAAATGTGTCCAACCGATCGGCAAACTGATCGATGGTGCTGATCGGGTTGCCGGGATACCAGCGCAACGTCGCCTGCAAATTGGTGTGTGTCTGAGGAATTTTGGCTTCGAGCTGCCCGGTGAAGGAATGGTAATAAGAGCGCTGGATGGAGTCCAGCAGATGCGCCGCAACATAGGCGCTGGGCATGAGGTCATCCGGGGCGACGTAACCGGCAGCACTCCCATAGCTGTAAGTGACGGCGCCGCGCACGGAATCGAGCAACATGCGTGCAACCGCGACCCGAAGGCCCTGCTGGTTGTCCTGGTCCCCGCGGAGTTGCGACACCTGCGCGCTCTTGCCATTGCTTGTGTCAAAGGACATCACGAAAGGCGTTCCCGGTCCATCCACGCGGTCCTTGTAGACCGTCACTTCCAGCGAGGTGTCTTCGTCGAGCTTCCTGGCAACGGAGAATTCGGAGTGCCTGATCTGGCTGAGTTGGACGGTGTCGTTGATCTTCGAGATAGAAACGGGCTCCATCAGGCTGACGATATCGCCGTCCGGAAGTTCCACGCTATTGTTCTCGCTGACCCGCCGGGATGTCATCATGGTTCTCATCAGCCAGCCGTGGTGCGGCGTCACCAGCACCTGGAAGTAAGGGCTCCAGAAGTTTCTCGCCACGCCGTAATTGACCCGGGACATGTCCATGCCGTAGGACACGGCGAACGTGTTCAGAAACTGGTTGCTGGCTTCAAAGCCCATTGCCAGCGTTTCAATCCCGGAGTCCCGGACTGCGGGGTCCTGGTTGAAAAAGTCCGACGGCCGCGCCATGGTGCCGGCGCTCATGCGATTAAGGTTCAGGCGCCCGTAGCCGACTGACAGCTTGTAATCGCGTCCCTTGTCGGGACGATACTGGTAGGTGTCCCGCACTCGCCAGAGAGAATCGTACCCTGAGGTGAACTGGCCGGAAAACACCATGCGGCCATGCATGCTGACCGGCTCGGTGTAAGCAAAGTTGGAGACAATCCCGTTATCTTTGCCGAGGAGGGAACTGGAGGCCACATTCAATGTGCCCGCGCGCCGGAAGGAGGCCCCTCTCTCCTCGCCCGAAACCGTGCCCGGGAGGTCGCGGAATATCAGCCGGCGATCGGAGGTGCTCCGCATGACCGTCTTCAGATCCCAGTTTCGCGGATCAGAGCTTGCTGAAATGAAGTCCAGAAATTCCTGCAGCACCACGTTGACGGTGGTGGTGCGGCCCGGATTAATGGTTACGCGCGAGGACGTCAGCACCTGGTAACCGTAGCGGCTGACTCGCAGCGCATACGAACCTGGCAGAATGTCGTTTAGGCTGTAAGTCCCACGGTCGTCGGATCGCGTGAGGGAGATGACGGCGCCCTGATCGTCCTGTTTAAACAGCGCGACTACTGCGCCGACAAGTCCCCGCCCCTGTGGTGTAACAACGGTCCCGGTCAGTGATCCACTGTTCACGGCGTAAGCACAGGCGGGCGCCGAAGTTATACCAACGATGGCGAGAAACGGGAGGATGAAAATAAAACGTTTCATGAATCTTTATCCTGACCCTCCTGGGTCACAAGATTCGTCGCGATCTGCAGTGGAGGGTAACACGCAGACAAGTGCATGTCAACAAGCCGAAGTCTTTCGTTTTTTGCGGGTAAGGAACGCCGGCATCGCGGTTTTCCACAAGCAGCCCGGAACCGGCGGCGGCTCATGAACCCGATGGCGAAAGGGCGCCGGCGGTTAATGAGAGGGCGCCGCCCCGATGTCGGAATAGAGAATGCTGAGACCGCATCGAACCGTGCCCTGCGGGAGGTTATCGATGGCCACCTCCGGGACAGTGACCTCCTCTCCGGGAGCGATGGTCGAAGGAACCAATTGCGTGCGGCTCTCCAGGACCTTTCCACCTGACCCGACGCAGGTGAGCTTCAGCATGACATCCCGGTAGGCAATCCGGCCGCGGTTGCGGATCACGATCCGGCACAGGGCGCTGCGCTCCGAGTTTTTTCCTTTTCTCGTCGCAGGAGCGCTGATCTCCACTTTGGAGCCTGACAGGTCGAGATCTTTCGGCGCAATTACACGTGTGGAGGTGGATTTAGCCGTCATCACCTTTTCGGTCGGAGCTTTTGCCTGTTTGGCTTCTTCCCTCCGTCCCTGGACGACGAGCATGACCAGCACGCTGCCGAGCATTATCATGAGGCCCAAGAATATCCACTTCCTGAACATGAACATCCCAACCTCCCGGCGAATGGGGCATCGCCGGCATCCCTCACACGCCTATTCCAGTCTGCAAATCCTGGACCTTGGTCCACGCGATTTCTCCCTGCACAATCGTTGCCAGGCAATCGCCGGCCCCATCCAGGACCTGCGCCGGCAGGTTTCGTTCGCCGACACTTTCGGGCAGGCGAAGCACCGTCATATCGGCCCAGTATCCCCTCCGCAGGCGGCCCAGCACGCTGCCGAAACCAAGTGCGACAGCACCGTTCAACGTTGCCATGCGGAAGATCTCGTCGCACTTCAGGTCCTTGCGATGCCGGAACAGGAAGCGCATTTCATCCAGTATGCTCAGGGATTCGTTGCTGGCCAATGAGTCGGTTCCCAGGGCCACGTTGATTCCCATGTCGAGCATCTGCCGAACGGGGTGCGGCTCATGCCCGAAAAAGGCGTGGCTCCGCGGGCAATGGACAACGCTGCAGCTGTGGCTCAGGATGCGCGCCGTCGAGTCATCGTCGACATAATTGCAGTGGATGAGTGTTGCCGGCCGATCCAGGACGCCGAGCCCTTCCAGAAAGGGAATCGGGTGCGTCCCCGGGGGCGTCCAACCATCCGGCAAGGCGCCCAGGCTGGAAAGGAAATCATTGAACCCTCCGGATCCCCGTTTGAGAAACTCCAGTTCCTGCCGCGATTCTGCCACATGCGCCGCTATGCGCAGGTTCCTGCGGCATGCCAGTTCGGAAATGCCGCGGAAGAGCTCGCGCGAAACCGAGTAAGGTGCGTGAGGCGACACACTTGATGAGAGGAAGCAGTCCGGCGTAGCGCGCTCGAGCCGCGACTCCAACGCCGCAAGCACTTCGGCCGCCTTCTCGGGCCGGAGGGAAATCGCTTCTTCAAAGATCACCTTGCGCAGCCGCTCGGATCTGAGCGCATCCACGCTGACGCCGCTGGCGGAAATATCGCCAACCAGTGTGGTGCCGGAGGCCAACGACATGCGCGCCCCCTTGCGGATCGACTCGAAGTAGGACTCCGCCGTCCATCCCTTCTTTGCCTGGATCAGGGCGGTGAGCCAGGCCGTGAACGACTCCGGCTTCGCTACCTGGCCATGGAGACTCGTCAGTTCCAGGTGCGTGTGCGCGTTGATCAGGCCCGGCAGCAGAACAGCAGAACCCCAATCGACCACTTTGGTTTCGAGATTCGGCGGCGGGCTTTGCCACGGCTCCAACCTGGAGATACGGCCGGGATCCGAGACGTGAACCGCAGCATTGCGCAGGAGTATCCCCGGTTCGGCAAGGACATACTTGGCAATGTGGACAGTTCGGATCATTTAACCATTATGCGTGAAATACCACTACCAGAAGGGCGCAAACACGAAGGGCCCGAGTGAGTGTGCCACATGACCAGGCGCTCCAGCTTGGCTGGACTTTGCTCTATGGCCTTAGCCAGCAATCCTGACGCCCCCGCTCGAGGGTCTATTGCGGGTACTTGGATCGGCCTCACCCTCTCGGGCCAGCAAAAAGTATATCGCCGCTCCCGGCCGCTTTCAACCGGTATGTCAAGGCGCCGGTTCTGACATCGAGACTCGATTGCCGGACAATGCGTAGGTCCCGGCCGCCGAGGCCGTCTCAAAACCAGCTTCTGTCGCGAAACTTCAAGGTCGTCTGACCTGGACCTAGACTTGGACCTGGACGTGGACGTAGACCCGGCAAATAGCTATGGCACGATATAAGTGCCGCATTCGCGAGAGGTTACATCAATAACGCCTGACCACGTCCAGGTCGAGGTCCAGGTCCACGTCCAGGACCAGGCAGGACACTGATTGAGTTCAGCGACAGAAACTGGTTTTGAGATATTCTCGCCGGCCGGGACCTACTGCGGCCGAGACTTGCTCCCATGTTCCTTGTGCCGGACCTCTTTGATGGTCCGACCGCCTGGTCAGTCTGCGCTCTGGATCGGGAGATGATCGGCGGCGTGCAATCTTTTCTTGGTCTACGAGTTCGGGTTCAGTATAGTGAGAATCGTGCCTGAAGAGCGGTGTAGGGCCTGCAGTTCACTATCGATGAGGGATGTTCATGGCAATTCTTCTGCGGGAATCAGATGTGAAGAATCTCGCGACCATGGGGATGGCGCTTGAAGCGGTCGAAGAAGCGTTCCGGCTGCAGGGAGAACAGAAGGTGGACAACGCCCCGCGGCGCCGCTGCCGGCTTGAGCGCGGCTTGCTTCACGTGATGAGCGCGTCGCTGCCAACGCGCGGGTTGGCCGGGCTCAAGAGTTACATCACCGTCGCGGGCAAGTCGAAATTCCTGGTGCTCCTGTACGGCGGAGAAGATGGCCGATTGCTCGCCGTGGTGGAAGCCGATCTGCTTGGACAATTGCGCACCGGCGCCGCCTCGGGCGTAGCCACCAAGTATATGGCCCGCGAGGACTCATCGAGACTGGGCATCATCGGCACCGGGTGCCAGGCGCGCTCTCAGCTCTCGGCTGTGTGTGCGGTCCGCCCCATCACGAGCATCGCGGCATATGGGCGCGATCCGGAGCGGCGCCAGGCTTTCTGCAAGGAAATGTCCGAGACCCTCGGTGTCCCCATCGAGCCGGTATCGGAACCGGAGAAGGCTGTAAGGGACATGGACATCGTCATTACGGCCACCAATGCGAAGGAACCCGTGCTGCTGGGAGAATGGCTGGCCAAAGGCTCTCACATAAACGCCATCGGCTCCAACAACCTGAACCGGAGGGAGATCGATGTCGAGGCCGTGCGCCGCAGCGCCTGCGTGGTCGTGGATTCCGCAGAGCAGTCGATCATCGAAGCCGGCGATCTGGCAAGCGCGGTTGCAGAGGGCGCGCTCTACTGGGAAGACGTGCGGGAGCTGGGGCTTGTCGTAGCCGGAGATTTTCCCGGGCGCGAAGACGCCGGAGAAATCACTCTGTTCAAATCGAACGGAATCGCGGTTGAAGATGTCGCATTTGCCGGAAGGATCTATCAGGCTGCAATGAAGGCAGGCGCAGGCGAAACCCTTCCTCTGTAGCGGGCAATCCAGGCAATATCCGTGCTTACTACGAATCACATGGTTTCCGCGCGAATTCGCCCCTTCCGCGGCGGAACCGTTCTCGTCGCTGCTACGCGGGCCGCGGCTGCCGACGTCGTGACTCCGGCCGCGATGACAAATCCCCCCAATCACGATTTCCAGGAGACATCGGGCGCCGACCGCCCAAAGGGGCACTCCTCCAGGCAGTGCTGCGGCCGAAGAGGCGGGTTCCCGGACGGAGTTGGTGCTTCGATCATCGAATTGGGGGAGCGTCAATGATTGTCATGAAGTTCGGCGGGACTTCCGTCGAAGATGCGACTTCGATCGAGCGGGTTGCGGAGATCATCCGGGCGCGGCTGTCATTGAAGCCGGTGGTGGTGGTTTCCGCCATGGGCAAGACAACCCGCAAACTGCTTCGTGCGGCGACGGCGTCGGCCGCGGGCGACACCCGCACCTGCGCTTCGCTTGTCGTCGACCTCAAGGCGCGGCACAAGGGCGAAACGCGCAGGCTGATCCAGGACGGGAGCGCCATCTTCTCCCGACTCGAGGAGTACTTTCTCGAGCTGGGCAAGCTGCTCGACGGCCTCGCCATCCTCGGAGAGGTGCCTCCGAGAGGATTGGACAAGATATTGGCCTACGGGGAGCTGATCTCGTCGGCGATCGTTGCGGAGGCCCTGGCCGCCAGGGGAATTCCGGTCCGGCTACTCGACGCGCGAGAGCTGATCAGGACCGACGACTGCTATGGCGCCGCCGAGCCGATCTTTGAAATCACAAACCAGAACCTCCGCACCGGGATCATTGCTGCCATCGTTCAGAATGAAGTCCCCGTGGTTCAGGGCTTCATCGGTTCGACGCGGAGCGGCGCCACCACCACACTCGGGTTCGAGGGATCCGATTACACTGCAACGATCATCGGGGCCGCCCTCGGTGCGGCCGACATCCAGATCTGGAAGGACGTTTCAGGTCTGATGACGGCAGACCCGGCGGTGTACCATGGGGCGCGCACGGTCAAGAAGTGCTCCTATTCGGAAGCCGCGGCACTGACCTTTTTCGGCGCCAAGGTTCTCCACCCGAAGGCAGTCCACCCGGCGGCGCAATCGAACATCCCGCTGCACATTTACAACTCCAGGCAGCCTGATGCGACCGGAACCACGATCTCCGTGGAAGCGCCGGCGTGCGCCAATCTGATCAAATCGATTGCCTTCAAGCAGCCGGTCAAAGTGCTCCACGCCAATGACGTGCGGAACGGCGGAACCGGAAGGGCCGCTCCGGAGGACCTGTTGCTGAAGTTGCTGGGGGCCCTGGCGCGCCGGAGCGCGAGGCCTTTGCTGGTCGCCCTGTCCGCTTCGAGTGCCGCGTTTGCCCTGGATGGAGACTCACTGGACGCGGACCGGGAACGCGACCTGTTGCAGGAGGCCTCAAGCTTCTGCAGCGCAGGGATCGAGGACGATCAGGCCGTGGTTACACTGGTCGGCGAGGGCTTATGCCGTCATGCCGGCGTCGAGGCGCTTGTCTTCAAATCAATCGAAGATATTCAGCCGCGGATGGTCCTGCAAGGCTCGTCACCCCACATGATGAACCTCGTGCTGGCCAAGAGCCAGGTGGCCGGCGTCATCGCCCGCCTTCACGAAGTCTTCTTTCAGGATCCGGACCCTGAAGTTTTTGAGTGAGCGGGAGCCTGCGGTATCAGCACCGTCCGGCGGACATGCGCCGGCGAGGCAGAAACCCCACCGCACAGCGACAGCGCGCAGCGCGGCCTGTCAATTCGTCTTGACGGCTCCAACAAACGCGAGCGGCTCACCGGCGCTGATCGGAGGCGTATTGATGATGTACAGCACCTCCCCCGCGAACGGGGACCGGAGCTCATACACCTGGTTGCCGAAATAGTCGGTCACCGTGCCCAAAAGAGCGCCTTTCTCGACCATCTGCGCCTTTTTCACCTTGGGGAAGAACAGACCCGCTTTTTCCTGCAGATTCGCCGGAAAGTAGAGGACTTCTGCCGGATCGTACCAGGTGATGCTGGCCGGCATCTCCACTTTCCCATCCGTCATCTTCAGGTGGCGCATCATGTTCTGCACCCCGCGCTCGATCGCGGCAATCTCCTCTTCGTCCGTCGATACTCCCATCCCCCCGGACTCGATGGTGAGGGAGGGCTTTCCAAGCGTCATCGCGGTGTTGGAGCAGTACTTGGCTTCCTTTGGATTTGTCGGACGGCTGCGGTCGATCACGATGTTGTTCAGGCCGAACACCATCGCCAGCTGTTTTGCTTCCTCATCCACTTTCGGGTTGCCGATGGGGTTCCAGTAGCTGTAGGGACGCAGGGACTCGTTGCCGTCGCCGCAATGGAGATCCACCAGGTAATCCGTCTTTTCGATCACCTCTTTCGTGATTACGTAGGCGATGCGCTCCGATAGGGTCCCGTCGATCTTTCCCGGGTAAACACGGTTGAGGTTCTGTTGGTCGACGGGGCTGTAGTAGATGGTGCGCTTCAGAAAGGAAGGTACGTTGGCGACGTGCACAATGACGACGCGCCCCTTGAGTTTCTGGGGCGAAATGCCCCTGGCGAGCCTCTGGGCAGCGAGGACGGGCGGGTATTCGTACCCATGATTGCCGGCGATAATGGCGAGCGCCGGGCCGCGGGTGGCGCCGTTTATGACCGTCACCGGGATCTGTGCCTGCCCGTCCGTTGCGCCGGGGACCAGCAGGTAACCGGACCGCGCCTGACCCGGCGGCACTTGCAGCGATCCGACCTGATAATTCTGAGCGGGCAACACGCCGCAGGACAGCGCGGCCGCCGCCAGAAACACGGCGCTCATTTTTGCGCCGAGGACTCTGCTTCTCATGGCAACCTCCATCGGAATAGGTTCGATAGCGCACTGTCTTACCACGAAATTCCATGCCACGATACGCATTTCGAGATTCCCGCGTCTCAGCTATCTGAATCGCAGGGGGTTTGCATGATTTCTTTACTCAAACGCGGGGGCGTCGTATAATAACTGTTTTTTTGAACGCCGGGCTGTCCTCAAGCGAGGTTGCACCATGAAGAAAACTGATCTCAAGAAGTTCAAAACGATCCTGGAGGGCAAGCGCGACGCCATCGCCGACTCCACTCCGGGAAAAAAGACTCACTGGGAAAACATGGAGAATACAAGACATGGCGATTTTGTCGACCAGGCCAGTGACGACAATGAAGTGCACGTGAACATCCGCCTGCTTCAGACGGATGCGAAGCTGTTGCGTGCGATCGAAGCTGCGCTCGGCCGCATCGACGACGGGAGCTATGGCGTGTGCACGATGTGCGGCGAAGACATCAGCATCGCACGGCTCAAGGCCGTCCCCTGGACCTCCGTCTGCATTGCCTGCAAGGAAAAGAAGACCGCCTGAGACAGCCCCCTCCTTGCCGGCCGGGCGCCTCAGACGGCGCCGATTCATTCCCCCCTTTGGCAGTCCTACGTTCCGCCCCGCGCGAATCACGCCCAGGCTTTTGCACTCTTTCCTCTTCCGAGGTGCACTATACTTTCCGGTTATCAGGCCCCGCACCGGGGTCCGATGAATGAAGCCGGAGGCCCTAAGATGACAAGGATCTATACCAAGACAGGTGACGACGGGACTACGGGATTGATCGGCGGAAAACGGGTGCCGAAAGATGCCGCCCGCATCGAAGCATACGGCGCCATCGACGAATTGAACGCCGTTTTGGGATTGGTCTGCGCATTTCCAGTGTCCGAGCGTCTGCGCACGGTGATCGGCCGGGTGCAGGATGACCTGTTCAACATCGGCGCGGACCTCGCCCTCCCAGCCGGCATGGACCGCGTCGATTGGGATATTCCAGCCATCGCGGAGGAGGATATCCGGATCCTCGAAAGGGAAATCGACGATCGCCAGGCAGCGTTGCCGCCCCTGCGGCAATTCATCCTTCCCGGCGGCGGACCGGCTGGGGCAATGCTCCATCTCGCGCGCACGGTGGCACGGCGGGCGGAGCGCCGGTGCGTGACTTTGACGCACGCCGAACCGGTCGACCCGCAGGTTGTCCGGTATCTGAACCGCCTTTCCGATCTGTGTTTCGTGCTGGCACGGTATGTGAATCAGGAGGATTCCCGACCTGAAATTCATCCATCTTTCGGCAAGCGGAAGAGCGGAGGAACCGGGCCTTCTACTGGCGGGGCGCCTTAGTGGCAGTTTCCTTGGGCGCGTAGTAGCCCTTCTTGGTCCTGGTCACGAGGTCCGGCCGCCGGACCCTCACCTCAATCTTGCGGAATTTCCCATCGTGTTTGGCATTGGTAGGGTAGTAGCCGATGCTGTACTGGCTGGCGAGTTCCTTGGCGATGCCGTCGAAGGCCGGTCCCAGATCTTCCGTGGTGAGGGCGTTGAATAATACTCCCCCGCTGTATTCCGCAAGCTGGGAAAGGTAGCGCCGCCCCTCGTAATAATCGGACGACGAAGAACCCGGAGCCTGGGCCCCGGGCCCAACCCTGACACGCGGCATGGGCAGCGGCACTCCCCCGACAGTTCCCGGGGACCGGTAGTCCATGTCGCCTTCGGTGTTGAAATAGATGCAGTAGATGGTCGCCTGTGTCTCCTTTGCCAGCTGCAGCGTCTCGTTCTCGGACGCCTTGCGGCTTACGGTGTCGACGCCGTCGGTAAACAGGACCAGTGCCTTCCGTTCTCTCACAGGTTTGAGCACCTCCTGCAGTGCCAGCCAGACGCCTTCGTAGAGCGCAGTGCCTCCATTCGACCGGGTCTCTTTAATTCCGTACTCATTGCGCTTCCGGTCGATGCTGAAATCCTCGAGGAGATTGACGTCGTCGGCGAAAGACATGATGGCTACGGAATCGTCCGGGTGGAGAGTGTTGACGAACCGGATCGCCTCGTTCTGCAGCCGCGCAAGTTTCTTCTGCATGCTTCCGCTCGTGTCCAGCAGCAGCGCAACCGAAATCGGTTCATCGGTTGCGGCAAAGCCGGCAATCTGCTGTGGGACCTTGTCCTCATAGACCTCGAAGTCTTTCTTTTCCAGGTCGGCGACCCGCCTCCCGTCCCGAGTGGTGACAACAACCGGGATCGAAACCATGTCGACCCGCACTTGGATGCTCTGTGGATTTCCCTGCCCGGGCTTGTCGCCTTGGCCAAAGCCGAACCAGAGACTCGTTGCCAGCGCCAGGCAGGCGCCGAACACAATGCCGGGTTTTTTGTAGGACATGTCGTCCATCCCCCTAGCCGGATCAGAAAGCAGGCCCGCCGGCCGTGCCTTCGTATTACTATAGAGATGCAGCCGGATCGCCAAGGGATCACGGCGACACCCAGCAGGGAAGGCGTTACTTCCGATTCTTCCTGTCGTCGACGGTCCAGTAGCCCTGTCTCGTTTGCACGTACAAACCCTGCCGGGAGACCTTCACTTCCACCTTCCGATAACTGCCGTCGCGCTTGGGATTGGTGGGATAATAGCCGATGCTGTACTGGCTCGAGAGCTCAGCGGCGATGGCCTCGAACGCGGGACTCAAATCCTCCATTTTCAGGGCGTCGAACACCCTGCCACCGCTGTTCTCCCCTAGATCCGAGAGATACTGACGGCCCCCCATATAGTCTTCCGGGCTTGAACCCACCCCGGGAACGGGACGCCTCTGCGGCTGTCGCCCGATGACCGGGGGCAGCGGCAGGCCTGTGGAAGGCTGGCGAGAACGCCCCTGCATGTCCGTTTCCGTATTGAAATAGATACAGTAAATCGGGGCGGGGGATTCTTTGGCGATCTCACGAGTTTCCCCTTTCGTGACTCTGTCGCTTGCGGTGTCGACGCCATCGGTGAAAAGCACGAGCGCGCTCCGCTGGCGAACCGGCTTGATCACCTCCTCAACCGCGAGCCAGACCGCTTCGTACAATACGGTAAATCCTCCGGGGCGCGTTCTCCGGATCGCATTGGCAGCTTTCGTGCGATCGGTGCTGAAGTCCTGCAGGAGCGTGACGTCTTCGGCAAAGGAAATGACCGCGATCGAGTCCGTTGGATTGAGGAGATTCGTGAACCGGATCGCCTCATCCTGGATCCGCTGGAGCTGGAGCAGCGTGCTGCCGCTGGTATCGAGGGCGATCAGGACTGAAAATGGTTCGTCGACTGCCTGAAATCCAGCAATCTGTTGTCGGACCTTGTCTTCAAATACCTGAAATTCTTCTCTCTGCAGGTCGGCCACACGCGTTCCACTGCGGGTGGTCACGACCACCGGCAGGGACACTATTTCGACTTCGACGCGAATATCCGCCTGCTTTGAGTCCTGCTCGCGGGTATTCACGGGCAACAGGAAGATTCCCAGCTGCCCGAATATCAGCAGGATCAATGACTTTCTCGCAGGCCATGTACTTTCGCGCATTGCTCCTCCATCATACGCCGCACAGCGTCTCCCTGCCCTCAAAAACCGTGGCCTGAATGTCTCCCGAAACTTTCCTCCGGGGAGACCATGAATTTTTGGGGTCGGCATGTACTGCCAACATGACTAGTGCAGTCGCTGACGGAGATCGACCCCGATACCGATCCCGAAGCTTGCGCTTGAGCCGGTGTTTCTGGTTTCACTGAACGCGGTGCCTGGCATAAGGGTCTGCCTCAGCAGCTGGCTGACTTGCCTTCCCGGATTCTGATGCCGTGGATCTCGAATTGGATCATTTCACTCAAGAGACTATAATTGCGGCTTCAGCGGCGTCCCGCGCCCGGCGCAACAGGCCGGCGATCGGGAGCAGCCCGACGGGAAATCCTGTCCGGCCAGTCACCGGATCGGGACTGGCCGGCATGTGATCCCTGTGGAGGAATATGATCCCCGAACGGTATGTAGTGGACGAGATCAGCGCCAGCGAATCCTGGCGGCTTTTTCGGATCATGGCTGAATTTGTGGAAGGTGTCGAGGCGCTCTCCCATATCCAGCCGGGCGTGACTTTTTTCGGTTCGGCACGAATCTCGCCCGATAGCGAGGGGTATAAGACCACGTATGAAATGGCCAAGGCCGTGGCTGAGGCGGGATACACGATCATCACGGGTGGCGGCCCGGGTGTCATGGAAGCCGCCAACAAAGGCGCCTGTGAAGCGGGAGCTCAGTCTGTCGGGCTGAACATCACTCTCCCCATGGAACAGCGCGCCAATCCCTACGTGAAAACGCTGCTGAATTTCCGATATTTCTTCGTGCGCAAGGTGATGTTCGTCAAGTATTCCCATGGGTTCGTCATCATGCCCGGCGGATTCGGAACTCTCGATGAGCTGTTCGAATCTGTGACTCTGATCCAGACACACAAGATCCAGCCTTTTCCGGTGATCCTGGTGGGCCGCGCCTTCTGGACGCCGCTTCTGGCCTGGATCGAGGAAAACCTCCTGGCGCGCGGCTTGATTTCAAGCGGCGACCGACAGATCATGAAGCTGGCGGATACGGCCGGGGAAGTGCTCGCGATCCTCAAGAATTCGCGCGTTGAGGAGTGCCAGCCCTGAGCCTTCGGGCCCTGAAGGCCGCGTTCAGGCCGATCGTCAAATCTCGATCCTCCGGGTAGCGAGGCGAGAAATTTCAGGAAAAAACATGCCTTCGAATCATCTCATCCTAAAACAGCTGGAACTGGGTCCGATGATGAATCTCATCTATGTCGTCGGGTGCGGAGAGACGCGCGAAGCGGCCGTCGTGGACCCCGGGTGGGATGCGCCCGCCATTCTCGATGCCGTTCGGCAACTCGGCCTTCGGCTCAGCCACCTCTGGATCACCCATGCCCACCCCGACCACATCAACGGGCTGGAAGAATTGCTTGAGGCGACCAGCGCACAGGTCTTCCTGAACGCGGAGGAGCTGGCTTATATGCGCCAAATGGCCGAAACCTTCCACGTAGACATCGGATTCCTGGAGCGACACGCCGGCAGACTCCGGCCCGTGACGGACAATGAAGAAATCCTGCTGGGGAAGAACCCGGTTCGCTGCCTCCACACACCGGGCCATACCCCGGGATCCCAGTGTTTCCTCGTCGAAAAGAATCTCTTTTCCGGAGACACTCTCTTCATCGACGCCTGCGGACGTGTCGATTTGCCCGGGGGCGATCCGGAGAAGATGTGGTGGAGCCTGAACCGGAAACTGCGGACCCTCGATGACGACGTCACACTGTACCCGGGGCACAGCTACGGTGACCGGTTGAAATCGACAATGGGCGAGCAGAAGCGCAGCAACCCCTACATGCAGTTCGATTCGGCGGCTCAATTCCTGCGAGCCATGGGGATCCGTTAAGTAATCCGGGCCAGGTGCTCCCATCCATGCTCACTCTTTTCGGTATTGCACTGGCAGCGTGCGGACTCTTCCTGTTCCTGTGGTATCGCACGATCGCATCTCTTCCCTCGGCAACGCGGCCTGCCTGGGTCCACCCGCCTGCGTTCAAGTGGGGGGTGCCGGCACTCAGTCTGCTCCTGTTTATCGCGGGGCTCGCGCTGCTGGCGGCCGTCAGCGTCTGGCTGCCTCTCGCCGCATTGACCGCGGCCGCCGTTGCCGGATTCGTCCTCGTGCGATTCGATCGTTACACCGCCATCATGCGCATCATCCACGATCGCTATCGGACTATCCGCGTCTCCCATCCAGAACTGGACGAAAACGCGGTCTTGTACCTTACCGCCCAATGGCGATACCCGGGTTGGACGCAGGACCGGCTTGTCGAGCTTGTCGCAGACAAGAATGTCGAATCGCTGGTGTTGCTGATTGTGATGGAAGAGAATAAAGTCAATCCGATTTCAGACTGGGAATTGTACCAGCGCCTGAGGGAAAAGGCCTCCCGGGTGGCCCGATCCCGCAAAGACTGAGCGGGACCGCCATTCCGGAGGTGCTCCGTGCGTGCACAAACACCTATTTGCGTACGCCTGTAAACCTTTTACCCGTCCGGCCGTATCAATGGCTCGGATAACATCGGACAATTCCTGGGGGAACGTGCGCGCATGCAACTTCTGGAAGGGGTGATGATCGCGCTCGAGGCCCTGTGGGCCAACAAGCTGCGAACATTCCTGACTCTGCTGGGAAACATCGTCGGGGTGATGTCCGTCATTGCCGTGGTCAGCATCATTGACGGCGCCAACACTTACATCGAATCGGAAGTGGCGGGAGAAGGGTCGGGAGTGTTCTCCGTTCAGCAGGTGAACGGGCTCGACATGCTGTCCGATTTCGACAAGTTCCTGAAGTCACTGCACAACCCCAAGATCACCATGTCGGACCTGGCGTTTTTGCGCGAACGCGTCACGCTCGCGGAATACATGGATGCCAGCCTGGGATCCAGCGCGGAAGTGCGTAATCGCGCCCTCTACGTAAAGTCTGTGGGCATCCAGGGCCGATCCGAAAACTACCCTTTGCTCGGGCGCTGGGATCTCAAGGATGGGAGGCATTTTTCCGGTCAGGAAGTGCAACACAGCAACGAAGTGGCGGTCATCGGCTTTGATGTTGCCGACCGCCTCTATCCGGGGGTGGATCCGATCGGAAAGGAAATCCGGGTAGCAAGCTTCGCCTTCCGCATCATTGGGGTCCTCGCCCAGAAGCCGACCGGCCTGGGAGGCAACCCAAACCTGACTGTTGTCGTCCCGGTCACCACCTTCCAGAAGATCTATGGAACCCGTCAGTCGCTGACGATATCCATCAAGCCCGCCGATCTCGACCAGGTCGCTGCCTGTGTCGATCAAACCAGGCTGGCCATGCGCACCCTGCGCCGTCTGGGGCCGAAACGCGAAGACAATTTCGGGATCATCACCCAGGATAACCTGCTGAACCTCTGGAAGATGATCAGCTCGCAGATTTTTGCGGTGTTGATCGGGATCGTTTCCATCAGCCTGGTCGTGGGCGGCATCGTGATCATGAACATCATGCTGGTATCGGTCACCGAGCGGACGCGGGAAATCGGGATCCGGAAGGCGGTGGGCGCGACGAGCGTGAACATCCTGTGGCAGTTCCTGGTGGAAGCGATTACGCTCTCGAGCGTCGGTGGAGTGCTCGGGATCGCGGCAGGATTTGTCATAGCCGGCGCCATTGCCTATTTTTCTCCCCTCCCTTACGCGATCAAGGTGTGGTCCATCATGATCGGCATGGGGGTAACCTTCGCTGTGGGAGTGTTCTTCGGCGCTTACCCGGCCATGCAGGCGGCGAAGCTCGATCCGATCGAGGCGTTGCGCTATGAGTGACCTCAAACGTGCCGGACTGATCGGGGAGAACCTGGGAATCGCGCTCGATATCCTGCGCGCGCACAAGCTCCGGAGCGGGCTGATCATACTCGGCGTCGCCATCGGCGTCGCCTCGCTGATGGGTATGGTTTCGATTCTCCTCGGCCTCCAGGAGAGCATCACCCGTGACATAAGCAGCTCGGAACAGACCGTTCTGCAGGTGACCAAGTTCGACTTTTTCGTAGGCGGGTTTGACGAGTCGATGCTTCACCGCAAGGAGATCGCCGAGGAGGACGCGAAGGCGATCCGCGCGCAGTGCCCGACTCTGAGCCATGTAGTGTTTGTAGTGGAGCCGCAAGGGCCCCCTCCGACCCTGCGCTACAAGGATGAGAAGAGCCGCATGGTTCAAATCATCGGAACGCAGCCGGAACTTCTCTACATTCAGAGCCTGGACCTGGAAGATGGGAGGATGTTCACCGACGAGGAGTTGCTCCACCGTTCGAAAGTGGTGGTTCTCGGCCACAGTCCGCGGCGCGACTTGTTCCCCAATGTCGACCCGGTCGGGAAAACGGTCAGGATCGACAACAACGACTTCACCATCGTCGGGACCTTCGCCGAGCGCAAGACCCTGTTCGGCAGCATGGGCGAAAACTTCGCCATGATTCCCTACACCACCTACATGGGCACCATGTGGAAGGAGCGCGACACGCAGGTTGTGGTCGCGTCCGTGCGGGAGGGCATTCCCCTCGAAGTCGCCCGCGACGACGTGATCCGCGTCATGCGCGTGCAGAGGAGATTGAAGGCAAACCAGGACAACGATTTTGCCGTGACCTCCTCCGATGCCGCCCTTGCGTTCATCAGCCGGGTCACGGCGCCGATCGCCCTGATTCTGTCCGCGATCTCATCCATCGGGCTCCTCGTGGGGGGCATCGGCGTCATGAACATGATGCTGGTCTCGGTGACCGAGCGCACCGGCGAAATCGGCATCCGCAAGGCTGTCGGGGCCAGACGGATGGATATCATGTGGCAGTTTCTGATCGAGGCCGGCGTCCTGACGGGCGTTGGGGGTGTGGTCGGCATAGCCTTGGGCCTGTCGGCGGCCTTCGTCGTATCGCTTCTGACCGGCCTGCCGTTCAGCCTGTCGCCGGGCTATATCATTCTGGCAGTCGTATTTTCGGTGGCAATCGGCATGTTCTTCGGCATCTACCCCGCAACCCGCGCTTCGAAATTACAGCCCGTCAACGCGATCGGCTACGCGAAGTAACGTCCGCCGCCAAGGCGTGTCTCGTTCCATCCGATAATCCCGGCGGGAGCTTCCTCCCTAAACCGTGCGCTACCAGGCAAGTAACGCCTTTGTCCTTCTCTTGAGCCGGAGGGTGAGCAAAATGCAAGGAAGCTCCTCGCGAAGTACTGGGACCAGAAGCTGAGTTTCCACGATGCCTTGTGTGCAAGCGTCATGAAACGCGAAGGCATTTTCAGGATTTTCACCTTTGATAAGCATTTCTGGTTGTTCGGCTTCGAGGTCCGCCCTGGTGTAACCCACTAGCTATCGTACCCACCTTCCACTGCAGAGCTTTTTGATTGAGTGCCGCAGCCTAATTCCCTATGCTAGATGGCTAAACTGCTCATCGGCCGTCGTCATTGGCGCTTGTCACAGCTTGGTTCACGCGCGTATCGCTGCTCGGAGCATTTTTTGCCTTTAAGGCGCGGACAAAGGCTTGAATGGCTCTTCTTGAGGATCTGAAGACCGGCGCTTCAATTAAAGGAGTCCTGCCGGACTGCCTTGTGACCGTGATAAATGTGCAATGGTTCGGATCCGAGGCTCTCGAGCTGACCTACAAGGATCCGGCCGGGAAGCTTGCGAACGAACTTCTGTACCGTCACGACGAACACCGCCTCGAGGTGATGGCGGTCGGACGGCCTTGGAGTTTTGACGGCGATGGGAACCACTTCCGCCTCGTCTCAGAGGCACATCGCATCCATCTCGCACACCTATTTGATCCTGTGCTTGCCGTCCACACATCGGTTGTCGAACCGCTGCCTCACCAGATCACCGCGGTCTACGAATCCATGCTGCCGCGGCAACCGCTCCGTTTCCTGCTCGCCGACGACCCGGGCGCGGGCAAAACGATAATGGCGGGTCTACTGATGAAGGAGCTCATCGCCCGAGGCGATCTGCAGCGGTGCCTGGTTGTCTGCCCGGGCAGCCTTGCCGAGCAATGGCAGGATGAGCTTTACAGGCGCTTCCATCTGCCCTTTGAGATTCTCACCAATGACAAGCTCGAGTCCGCGCGTACCGGCAACTGGTTTCTGGAAACCAACCTGGCCATTGCCCGATTGGACAAGCTCTCGCGCAATGAAGACGTTCAACAAAAACTCAAGGCGCCGGATTGCCGCTGGGATCTTATCGTCTGCGACGAGGCGCACAAGATGTCGGCCTCGGTCTTCGGGGGCGAGATAAAGTACACGAAGCGTCACCGGCTCGGGCAGCTCCTCTCGACCCTGACCCGGCATTTTCTCCTGATGACGGCCACGCCGCATAACGGAAAGGAAGAGGACTTTCAGCTTTTCATGGCTCTCCTCGACGGTGATCGCTTCGAGGGCCGGTTCCGCGACGGAGTTCACGCAACGGATGTCTCGGATTTGATGCGCCGCATGGTGAAGGAAACCCTGCTCAAGTTCGACGGCACGCCGCTCTTCCCTGAGCGCATCGCCTATACCGTGCCCTACAAACTCTCGGATGCGGAGGCCCAGCTATATAAGGCAGTCACCGATTATGTGCGTGAGGAGTTCAACCGCGCCGAGGCCCTGGAGAACGACAAACGCGCCGGAACCGTCGGCTTCGCTCTTACAATACTGCAGAGGAGGCTCGCGTCCTCGCCCGAAGCGATATATCAATCATTACGTCGCCGTCGGGAAAGGCTGGAAAGCCGGCTGCGCGAACTTGAAGTCCTCCAGCGGGGCAGCCAGACGGCATTTGCCTTGCCAGTTTCAGTGCCAGCCCTTGATGCCGACGACGTGGAAGATCTCGAAGATGCGCCGGACAACGAGGTCCAGGCTGCCGAAGAAGAGATTCTCGACCAGGCGACCGCGGCCCGGTCCATCGCCGAACTGAAGTCAGAAATCGAGACCCTGAACGGCCTGGAGGTCCTGGCGCTCAGGGTCCGTCGCAGTGGTACCGATACCAAGTGGCGGGAACTGGCGAGCCTCCTCAGCGAGATCTTTACTGATGCGGCCATCACCAACAGCCTGGCGGAACCCGCCGCTCCCTATGGCGCCGGCGAAATACCTCGGCCCGTACCCTCGCCCCGGCAGAAGCTCGTTATCTTCACCGAGCATCGCGACACCCTGAATTACCTGGAGAATCGAATTACCACGCTGCTCGGCCGCAAGGAAGCTGTGGTCTTGATCCATGGCGGCATGGGCCGCGAGGAGCGCATAAAGGCACAGGAGTCCTTCAGGCACGATCCCGATGTCCAGGTATTGCTCGCCACGGATGCCGCCGGCGAGGGCATCAACCTGCAGCGCGGGCACCTGATGGTCAACTACGATTTGCCATGGAATCCCAACCGGATTGAGCAGCGATTTGGCCGCATCCACCGCATCGGCCAGACCGAGGTCTGCCACTTGTGGAACCTGGTTGCGGATGAAACCCGTGAAGGGGATGTCTATCGCAAGCTGCTCGACAAGCTCGAGCAGGCCCGTCAGTCTCTCGGCGGACAGGTGTTTGACGTACTCGGCAAACTCCAGTTCGAAGGGCGGGGACTCCGCGACCTGCTTATTGAAGCCATCCGCTATGGAGATCAGCCCGAGGTTCGGGCTCGCCTGACCCAGGTGGTGGAGTATACGCTCGATCGTAACCGGCTACGGGACCTTCTCGAAGAGCGGGCACTTGCGCACGACGCCATGGACGCCAGCCGGGTTCGCAGCATCCGCGAAGACATGGAACGCGCCGAGGCACGCAGATTACAGCCCCACTACATTGAGTCTTTCTTTCACGAGGCATTTCGGCGCCTGGGCGGATCGACAAGGCAGCGCGAGCCGCATCGCTATGAAATCACCCACGTCCCAGCGCCTGTGCGTAATCGCGACCGCCTGATCGGCCTGGGCGAACCGGTGCTGCCGCGCTACGAACGCATTGCCTTCGAGAAATTGCTGGTCGCGCCGCAGGGTCTGCCCCTGGCGGCCTTCATATGCCCGGGCCATCCGCTCCTCGATGCAGTTATCGATCTCACCCTGGAGCGGAACCGGGATCTGCTCAAGCGCGGCACCGTACTGGTTGACGAACGGGATCCCGGAACCAGCCCGCGTGTGCTTTTTTATCTGGAGCATGCGATTCAGGATGCGAGCCTCACGCGATCGGGCGAGCGCCGGGTGATTTCCAAACAGATGCTCTATGTCGAACTCGACTCCGGCGGCGACACGCGCCACTTGCATTACGCGCCATATCTCGACTACCGGCCGCTTGCCGAAGGCGAACCCGGCGTCGAAACGATCCTCGCCAGGCCAGAGTGCGCATGGATCAATCGTGAGCTGGAGCAGAAGGCCCAATCCCATGCCATAGCCCAGGTTGTGCCGGAGCATCTGAAGGAAATTCGGGATAGCAGGGTTTCACTGATTGCGAAGACCGAGGCGGCCGTCAAGGACAGGCTGACGAAGGAAATCATTTATTGGGACCACCGTGCCGAGGAACTCAAGCTCCAGGAGCAGGCCGGCAGACCAAACGCCCGGCTCAACTCGGGCGAAGCGCGCAAGCGCGCCGATTCGCTGCAGGGACGGCTCCAAAAAAGGCTGGAGGATCTGAAGCTCGAAGCCCAGATCTCGCCGCTGCCACCGGTGGTTCTTGGTGGCCTCTTGGTTGTGCCGATCGGCCTGTTAACAGCATTGATGGGACATGCTGCGCCGGCACAGACCGCCGACACGCAGGCCAGCGCCGCCCGGGCACGTGCCACCGTCATGGAAATCGAGAGCAACCTTGGTTTCGAGCCATTTGACCGGGAGGTCGAGAAGCTCGGCTATGATATCGAGAGTCGCGTCCCCGGCACCGGCAAACTGCGCTTCATCGAGGTCAAGGGCCGGGTTACCGGCGCCGACATAATCACGGTAACGCGCAATGAGATCCTGTACTCCCTCAACAAGCCCGACGATTTTATTCTCGCCATCGTCGAATTCGACGGAGACCATCACAGGACGCACTACATTCGCCAGCCGTTCCATCGAGAACCGGATTTTGGCGTGACCAGCGTGAACTACAACTTTGCCGAACTGCTCGCCAGGGCCGAGGATCCATCATGACGACACCGGAGCAGTTCCAATCCTACCTCGATGCTGCTGAAGGGAGTCATTTTGAGTTCAAAGAAGCCAGAGGCAGCTATCATTTTGAGGACTTGGTCCGTTACTGTGTCGCGCTGGCCAATGAAGGCGGAGGAAAAATCCTGCTCGGGGTTACCGATCGCCGCCCGCGTCAGGTGGTTGGAACGGCCGCCTTTTCTGAACCTGGAAGAACCGAAGCCGGAATCATCGAAAGGCTTGGGCACCGAATTCCCATCGAAGAATATCGCCACGAACAGAAACGCGTCCTGATTGTGCATGTGCCCGCTAGACTGCCTGGAGCTGCATGGCATGATCGCGGCACGTACTGGATGCGTTCCGGTGATGCGCTGGTGCCGATGTCTGATGCACGGCTGCGGGAGATTCATACCGAGACCGGGCCGGACTTCTCAACTCAAATTTGCCCTGATGCGAAATTCTCCGACCTCGATCCGTCTGCGGTTTCGCTCCTGAGGCAACTATGGCGGCGAAAGACGCCAGGACTCGATCTCACCTCACGATCGGACGAGCGACTGCTTGCGGATGCCGAATTGCTCATCGGCGGCCAGCTCACGTGGGCAGCACTCATTCTGCTCGGCAACCATGAAGCGCTTGGGCGCCTGCTGGGGCAGTCTGAGGTGATCTACGAATATCGCTCAAATGAAGCCGCGGGTCCGGCAGCGGATCGACGCGAATTTCGGCAGGGTTTCCTGCCTGTACTCGATGAGATTTGGCAACTGGTCAACCTCCGCAACGATAAACAGCATTTTCAGCAGGGGCTCTTCGTATGGGATGTGCCCACCTTTGATGAACGCGCCGTTCGCGAGGTTGTACTCAACGCCGTTAGCCACCGTGATTATCGACTGGGGGGTTCGGTTTTTATTCGGCAGTATCCGCGCCGCATCGAGATTGTGAGCCCGGGGGGCTTCCCGCCGGGTATTGACGAAGACAACCTTCTCTGGGAGCAGAATCCGCGCAATCGCCGCATTGCTGAAGTTCTCAACAAGTGCGGCCTTGTGGAACGGGCTGGACAAGGGATAAATCTCATTTACCAGGCCTGCATCCAGCAAAGCAAGCCTCTCCCCGACTTTTCCCGGACTGGCGAATATTCAGTCTGGGTAACGTTGCATGGAGAAATTCAGGATCCGGAGTTCCTGCGCTTCTTCGAGGAGGTCGGACGGGAGCGCCTGGCCACGTTCAGCACTGAGGATTTTCTCGTTGTGGATTTGGTCCACCGAGAAGAGCCTGTCCCAGCATACCTGGCGACCCAGGCTGCAGCACCTTGTCGACCAGGGCATAATCGAGAGGCGTAGGGCGCGGCCGCGGCGTGCACCATCTCCTTTCACAGCGATTCTATAGGTTCCTCGGTAAGACCTGGCCTATATACTCGGAGGCGCGGGCTGGATCGAGACACGAACAAGGCTTTGCTGATGCAACACATCAAGGATTCGGCTGCCCTGGGTGCAACTCTGGCCGAGCTTCAGCAGGTTCTTCCCGGCCTGACTCGTAATCAGGTGAAGACGTTGGTCCGCGAGTTGAAGCGAGCTGGACAGATCGAGGTTCGTGGAACCACCAGGTCTGCTCGATGGTTTCCATTGCGCCTAAAACCCAATTCGACGCAATAAAAACGCAATTCCGACGCAATTGTGGCGCTAACTGTTTGATGGACAAGGAGATTCCCGGACGCACTAAAGCCCAATGTTGACCCAATGGTAATCCCAATGAGACCTAATCGCCCGATAAAAGTTCATATGCGATGGTTCTCGTCATTATATTCCGGGGCGGAAAGGCAGGTTTGCAGACGATGAAACACAGTAGGAAGCTGATCGAAGTTGCACTGCCACTGGATGCGATCAATGTCGCCTCAGCGCGGGAGAAGTCGATTCGCCACGGACATCCGAGCACTCTGCACTTGTGGTGGGCACGGCGGCCGCTGGCAGCGGCGCGGGCGGTGATCTTCGCGCAGATGGTGGACGACCCTTCGGCGCATCCGGACATTTTCAAGACCGAGAAGGCGCAGGAGAAGGAACGCCAGCGGCTGTTCCGGATTATCGAAGACTTGGTACAGTGGGAAAACACTACGAACGAGAAAGTACTGCAGCAGGCGCGGGACGAGATCTGGCAAAGCTGGCGCTACACCTGCGCGGAGAATGCCGACCATCCGCGCGCCAAGGAGCTGTTCGACCGCCACAAACTGCCCGCTTTCCACGATCCCTTCGCCGGCGGCGGGGCGCTGCCGCTCGAGGCGCAGCGGCTCGGGCTGGAAAGCTATGCCAGCGATCTCAATCCGGTAGCGGTACTGATCAACAAGGCGATGATCGAGATCCCGCCGAGGTTCGCGGGAAGCCGACCAGCGAACCCGGAGACGCGCAAGGATAAGAATCTGTTCGCGCGCGAGTGGCGGGGCGCGCAGGGCCTAGCCGAGGATGTACGCTACTACGGCGAGTGGATGCGCGATGAGGCTGAGAGGCGCATCGGTCACCTCTACCCGAAGGTCGAGGTAACAGCAGAGATGGCGAGGGTCGCCCAGATCTCAAGCCGTATGTCGGTCAGTCGCTCACCGTGGTCGCATGGTTATGGGCCCGCACGGTGAA
>CAVRJA010000003.1:0-1004257 GCA_963721405.1 uncultured Acidobacteriota bacterium
GCGTTTGCGCTCTGTATCTATCAACATCCTTGCCGTTCAGCGCGATACCCGGCCGGAATCCGCCCGCCGCCAATCGCCGAGCCGGGTCTTGTAGGGGCGGGTTAAGGTCTTCCGCAACCCGCCCGTCTTCTGCGATACCCAGCCGGAATCTTGTCTGACTTGGATTTCGGATTTCGGATTTCCTCTTGACTTCCTCCCCCGCTTTCGTATCATATCATCCTACAAAGTTCGCCACGCATCTTCCGGAGGTCATCATGAAATGGTGGATACTCGCTCCTCTTCTGCTACTCTTCTGCCTGACCGCCTTTGCCCAGCCGCCGGATACGCTGTGGACAAGGACGTTTGGTGGACCATATTATGGCGAATCTTACGATGTCAAATGCACAACAGACGGTTGGAAGATTTCGGCGGATCATAGCCTGATCGACTTCGTGGAAATGATACGCGAAATGCCTACCATGAAAACAAATTCGATGGACGAAAAAGACTGGAGTATGAGCTTCTGGCAACCGCTGCAGAATCCCATCGTCAGTTCTTGTTGCGGCAGATGGAATCACTTTGAATGGTTACGCCGTCGAACATGCTGTCAAAGACTTGATATTCTCATGTGATTACCATATCTTTGCAAAGAGAAACCAAATCTTCAAGACTTGAAGGTACGAAATGAATCTCAGGTGGCATATCATTCTCTTGTCACAAGTGTTATTTCTTGCAAGTTGCGGCTCCGATAACTCAACCAATCCGACTACGGCACAAGGAGTTACACTCCACTGGCAATATGGCGATACGGTCGTTGTCAACACGGATCACGGGACCCCGAGCCAATTCTCCAATTGCCTCGAAGTCCATTCCAACTACCGAGTGAATCTCCTCGTAACTGCAAACGTCCCAGGAGGAATAGTGAAGGCGCGTTTGAGCAGTGACGGCGAGTACTGGACTCAAGCGTCAGACGCCGACTCGATCGTCCTGCCATTTCATCATTGGGAGGGATTCTTACTTTGTGATACGGCCCTAAGACGAGAGAATCTTACGGTCAGCGCTCAGGTCACCGCTGGTGACGGCAACATATGGACGTCACAGACTGTCAACATCGTGGCAAATTACAGTGATACGTCATTGATAGTCATAACAAGACCGGATGCACCTGCGCTGCTATCTCTAGTAACCGTCACTGAGAGCACTGCGATTCTCACATGGAATGATAATTCAGACAACGAAGATGGTTTCATCGTGTACTTTTGGTCTGACAGCTTGGTTCATGTTGATACGACCGCGGCGAACCAACGATCCGACACATTGACCGATTTGGCGCCGGACGTAACTTACCAGTGCGTGGTACGAGCCTTCAATGTTGCAGACACTTCTGAACCATCGAATCAAATTCAGTTCCACACAACAATGTTGCACTTGGGGAGAATTTCGGGCGTGGCACGAGTGGTCGGAACGTGGCCGGACAATGGCCTACTGGTAATGCTGACCACCTATCCTGTTGCAGGTTGGATTCCGTCCGGAGTGATTGCACCGTTGGGGTATTTTCCTATGGCGACTCCGGCAGACACTATGTTCCGCTTCAACGTACCGTTCAATCAAGCGTATTATCTGTCAATTTGGACGAATTCCGCTCCGCCCGACTCGCTTTTTTGGTACGGCAGTTATGGAGTGAATACGGCATACGAAGCGAGTGATGCGACACCCGACTCGGTTCGGATTACGGACAGTTCTCCCGCGGCAGACAATTTGGTTGTGTCGGGCGTCACTCCCGCTCCGCATTTTCTCAGCGGCAATATAACGTTCAACGGTGATCGTCCGGTGGAAGGGTTGCTGGTTCTGATTTCCTCTTTTCCGTGGTCGCCGGAACACCATCCGACGGGCGCGCCTTCCGGCTATTTTCAGATCTTCGACAGGAATGCGACGCTTTATGCCTTCTCAGGAATACCTACTGGAGTCTATTATGTATCGCTCTGGAACAACATACCGCCACCGACAGAGCCGACATTTTACGGCGCCTATGGTTACACATCAGGAAGCGACTTGGATCCCGATCCGGTGATGATTACGCAAACATTCGAGGGATGGGGCGCTTCGGGAGTCAATATCCCTGGCCATCCGTAACTTGCTTGGCTTGATTCTTGTAGTCATTCTTTTTGGTGTCAGCTGCTTGCAGGCGACACCAAAAAGATCCTCATGTACGGCGAACATCACGTCACTTTCGATGGCTCCGCGTTATCTTCAGGAATTTATTTTGTCCGCTTGCAAGCCGGAGCATTTTTCCCAAACCCGCAAAATGGTTCTGCTGAAATAATCTTTGTCCGTTTTGGGATTTGGGATTTTCGCTTTGGGATTTTGTTCGCCGTTCCTTGTTTCCCAGTGCAAGCTCGTTCCCGTTCATCCTTCCTCCTTTCGCCTTCCTCTTTCATGCTTTCCGCAAGTGCAGTAAACACACCTGAACAAAAAATCGCTTACCGCCGGGTTGGTTAATTCCATACGACAATTGCAGTTGCAGGTGCAGTTGTACAGATCTGTGAAGGGCGAATTTACCACCACCTCGGTGGTAACGTATCTCGCTTTTTTTCCAAGCAGATAAACCCAAAACACGGTCTACCATTCCGGCGGTTGCACCAACTTTCACGCCGTAAGTGATTTCACAAAGTGCCCATAAAAAATCCCCGCGATTGCTCGTGGGGATTTTTATGTCGAAAACTGAAAGACTATTTGATCAACATCATCTTCTCCGTCAGCACCTGCGCGCCGGACTGCAAGCGGTACACATAAACTCCCGAGGATAAATCAGCTCCCGAGAAATTCACCGTGTGCACGCCCGCCGCCTGCTCACCGCTCACCAGTGTATTGACCAATCTACCCATCACATCATAGACCGCCAGCGTCACATTGCCGTCTCCCGGCAGCGCGTAGCGAATCGATGTTTCCGGATTGAAAGGATTCGGATAATTCTGTTCCAGCGCAAACACCTGCGGCAACTCTGCCGTGCGCGAGTATTCCGCGGTCGCAATCTGCGGCTGTACCTGAATCGAGCCGTTCGGACTCAGTGTGGAAAGCCGGTAAGTATATCGTCCTTCGCGGGTGGGAGTATCGCGGAAAGAGTAGCTCTGGCCGGAACCGCTTCCGCCCCGTGCGGTCACATTGGCCACGCGCTCCCACGTGAGATTATCCTGACTGCGCTCCAAGAAAAAGCGGCTGATCTCTGTCTCCGAGGCCGTCGCCCATTGCACCAAAATTTCCGGCCCCTGCGCTGTCGCCTCGAAGCTCATTAGCTGCACGGGCAAATAGTGGTCGAAACTCAGACAAAAACAACCGCAATCCCCCTCGTTGAGCAGCTCGATGTGATCCGGAAAAACAGTCACGGTCAAGTGGCTCAGATCCAGCGGTGTGCAGTCGGGATTCGTGCAGGGATCGCCGCAGCCCGAGTGAATAATCAAAACCGGCAGCTGCCCCGTGGCATGCGCCACCAGAATCGTATAAAAATCGTCGTCAATACTCACACAGTAAGACTGACGCAAACTTACGGCATCCGGAATACACGGCGCGCACGGAGGCACCGGCTGCCCCGCCGCGACGATCGCAACCATCAAAACAACAAACACAATTGCTTTCAGGCTCATATCATGTTCCTTCCCTTGGGACAGACTACTGCCACAAATTCGCGCACAAATTAGGCCACTGAAACGACAATATAGCAGAAACTACCGCTCAAGTGAACTCTTCCCCACTCATCTGTCAAAGAAACCCCCATAATTCACGCGGTTGTCAAGTATAGCGACACTAAGAAACCTATCAAATGTATTGGGGAGAAAGGGTAGGAAGATGATCCTGCCTATAAGTACTATTATTTATTTAGTTACAGTGGCAAATGGATTTTGTGCGGCAAGGAGAACGATGAATCAGATCTTGGTTTCGCGACTCTCGGAGGAATAGTCCGGTCGGTGCACCTCTCATCACCGGGGAAGAACGTTTCTGAATGGATGCTTGATTATCTCACGAATGACCACTATCTTAAAGGTTTGTGAGGAGGAACCTCACTCAGGGGAAAACGTACAAAAATCAAGTCAAGCAGATAGAAGAACATTGGCAACATCCCGCTTTGACCGGCTTGCCGGCACCCGTCAGAATCGCAGACTTCGCAATCTTTTCATTGGAGCCGAGAAATTCCATCACCCCCTCCATCGGCCCTGGACCGGCATCAGCAAAAACAGGATTTCCGTTAATGTTGGTATCCTGAACAATTATGTAGCTTCCGATACCGACCAAAGGTGAATAGGCCTGCAATTCTTTCAAGACATGAGAGCGATGATGATCCGAATCCAAAATCGCAAGCACCCTTCCTCCCTTCACCTTATTACTAACGCTGGACAAAACTTGGGGATCGACGGAATCGCCAACCAAAAAGTCAATTCTATTTAATATGTCCTGCGGCAGCTTATCTCGTTCGACCGAATCCTTGATATCGATGGAAATGACTCTTCCCGCAGCATTTACTTCACGTTGCAGCATAGCCCAAATCGCAGTGCTACCACCCCCCGCTGTGCCCGTCTCAATGATGAAGTCCGGCTTGACTTCGGCAATGATCTCTTGAATCACCCAGACGTCATTTGGATTTTGGGTTGTTTGAACGCCCAGCCAGGTAAGCTCCCACATCGCTGGATTTGCATACATCAGGACGTGATAACGCCGAACGATTTCCTCAGGAGGCACACTATGAAAACCCAGGTACCTGCCCCAGAGCATCAGAAGAGTCGCCAAGCCGCCAACAATCAACAAATTGAATATTCGAGACTTTAGTGGACCATGTGGAACCTGCATGATGCATTTCCCTCTCGAGTCGATCTCCCCTTGTTTTCGAGTAGCAACAGGGCGCAAAGTGCCCAAGTATCTTCCTTGGTATCCCCCAAATTCGTAGAAATGCTATTATCCTCCTGTCGGCGTGACCTGTTCCACAAAATTTCGATGTTTCCCCAATTTGGTTTGCGCACGCCTCAATGCCGTATTTAGCAGTTTCGGGACATTGGCGGGATTGCCATCATAAGTTGGTGTTGGCGAGTGCTGTAGGAACGGAGCTTTGCCTTCCGTTCGATGTGGAGCCGTATGGGCGATAGATATCAAGTACTTGCCAGGGCAGCAACTGCTGCCGCCCACTGAAAAACACTCTACCCGCAGTTTGCGGAATACGTTGTGCCAAATGGATCGTTTGGCACGGTTGAAATCGGGGATCCCACCACCTTGATCGTTGGGCTTGGGGCGGTATTTGGACTTCTTCCTCAACGCCGACCCTCAGGATGATATCCAACCGCCGGACGAACACGGGGTCGCCAGCAACAGCCACCCACAACGGCCGGGCTTATAGCCCTTCGACCTGGAAGTACGTGGTAAGATAATGGCTCACAAAATACACCGTGCCGGAGGAGCCTTGAGGACACTGTGGAGGTTCAACCAGTTCTGGCAGCCCATTGCGGTGGTCGTAGGTGTTATTGCGCTAGTGTTTCTTGCGGTCCGATCGCTGCCTCCCGGCTGCTATTCAAAGGATCTGCAGGTCACATACCTGACGGCCTGTGCGATTCGAGATGGCATCGATCCCTTCACGCCGATTCCCGGGCTGGCTGAGCGTTATTTCCCTGTGGTCAACCCATCCTCGCCGCTTCCCAATCACCTGCCCCCGTTTCTAAGTGTTGCGTTCCTACCCATGACGATCTTGCCTTATCCGGTTGTCGTCATGGTGTGGTTGGCAATCAACTGCGCGTTGGTTCTCAAGATCGGCAGCATGATGGGGCTCTCAAAGTACGCAAGTATTGCGTTGCTCGCATGGCCGCCCGCTCTGTGGGTGCTAGAAAACGGCAACTATGAGTTGGCGATTCTCTTTTTGGCTGTGGTGGCCTGGAATTCCAGCGAGAATGGGAAAGATGTACGGTGCGGGAGCTTGCTGGGGACGGCTGTTGCAATCAAATTTTATCCGACCTTTTTCCTGATTCCTTTTGCAATGCGCAAGAAATATCGAGTCCTTCGCGTTGCCGCTGTGAGTTTCGGATTGTGGCAATTGGGAAATCTGCTTGCGGTGGGACCTTCAGGCCTTGTCCAGTACTACCATGAGATCCTGCCAAAAGGATCTGGCTTGTGGATTCACCTTGCCATCAATAGCTCCCCCTATGGCGCACTTCAAAGGTTGTTTGGAGGCGCACAGGATATCGGCCCGATCGTTCAGGCTCCTTGGCTGGTCGTTCCAATAGCAGCATTTCTCTCGGTGCTCGCCTTACTTTGCCTTTTACGGCTAGATCCGGAAGCTGCACCACTGGCTGCCATGGTGGCGTTACCGAATGTGCGCGGATACCTTGCGGCGCTGGCCTTCCCTGCAATGGTCAAGGCGCTTCGTCAAACAAGACAGTGGCCTCTAACTGTCACCGCCTGTGCTTGCGTTTCATTCGTTCTGCCGCTCGCAAATACGGTAACCCTCATGGTGCGTCAAGGTAGTAATTATGCAGCCGGTGAACTGTCTTCCTTGGCAAGCATTCTCACCGCAATCCAAGCTGCCGGCTGCGTTCTCCTGTTGCTCCTTGTGACGAGGATGTCTGCTCAACAGCGGTCGGAGGAATCCACGTCGCCGTCCCCCGACAGGAGCTACAGAACCGGAAATTCCTAGCACTGAAGGCAGCTTCCAGGATCGCCCTTATATGGGATAATAACAGCTTGGGCGTTTGGTGCGTCCAAGCTGTTGCGAAAATCTCGTAACCCGTCGCAGAGTCGGGGCCGATACTGTAAATCGTGCAGACCGGCCGGCGCCTGATTTTTCGCATCCTCAGTTACAGCAGGCATCTTGAGACATTTTTCTCCACCTTTGACCAAAACCCGGCAGCTCAAGTTCTCATGATCCAGAGCGTCGGCGATTTCCCGACTCGCCGTCGGAAAGGAGCACAAGGGAGAAAGGGGCGCATCGAAGGCAGACAGGCAAATCCCAAAAAACAGCGAACGTGAGGCGGGAGCCGATCTTCAATGCTCATTTTCGAGTCGATGAACACGGAACAGCTGAGGGGAAACCGCCACCGGTTGGCAGAAACAACATCAACGGCTTTCAAACTTGAACCTCGCTTGTTTTTGGTCTAGTGCATCCATTATTTGAAACAGGGTCGCAGATGACTTTCCTCAGAACGAAACCTGAGCCGTCCCCAGAGCTCACGGTTAATGCGGACGCTACTACTCGAAAAGGGCTGGAGTTGTTCGTTTTGTCGTTCCTTGCACTCTTTCTCGAACTGATGGTCATACGGTGGGCGCCTTCTGTCGTCAGGCTGGTAGCTTACTATGCGAACCTGATGCTAATTAGTTCCTTTCTCGGGCTGGGCGTTGGGGCGATGATCGGCAGAACTCGAAAGTCGTTGTTCCCGTGGATGCCTGTGCTGCTGTCTGTGAGTGTCGGATTCCTGTTGTTGGCGTTTGCGGTGACGATGCCGGGCACACTAACGGAGCATCGGTTTTACTCGCAAGCTCCTCGGCTGGTAAATTATCTTTCCCTGGTCGGTATTTTCCTCACTAACGCGGCCGTCTTCGTGCCCTTGGGCCAGCGCATTGGTTTGGTGTTTGAAATCCTGCCGCCGTTGCGGGCCTATTCCTGGGACCTGGGGGGAAGCCTGGCGGGGACACTGTGTTTTGGCCTGTTTTCGCTCACACATTTTTCACCGCAACTCGGAATGGGCTTCGTGACGCTTGCGATTATTCTCCTGCTTCCGCGGCGGCGTTGGATGACGGCAGGGCCCCTACTGGCGCTGGTGTTGGTGCTGGTGTTCCAGGCGAATGAACCGAACGCCATATGGTCCCCTTATTACTATATCACGGTGCGAGATTTGCGCCCTCATCTCAACGAGCCTTCTCCGGCTCTTCGGGACCCGAATCCCCAGATCCGCACAATGCAGGATCCGCCAGGTTACTCCGTTGGTGTGAATCACGATTTCTATCAACCGCATTACACGCTTGACCCGAAGCGGTATTCGCCACAAGAGCTCTGGAAGCGTGCTTGAGGCCCGCATCCAATATGATCTCCCGTACGTCCTGTCGCCTGCCCACCGGCGTGTACTGGTGCTCGGTGCGGGCGGAGGCACCGACACAGAAGTTGCCATCCTCAACGGAGCCGAAGAGGTCGATGCGGTGGAGATTGATCCGATGCTCGTGAAGTTGTCAAAGAGGTTCAATGCGTCCGGCATTTATGAAGACTCCCGGATCCAAGTACACATCGACGACGCGCGGGCGTTTCTGCAAAGGAATAAGGGTGGCTATGACATGGTGGTTTTTGGCTGGCTTGACTCCCAGGCGCTGTTTAGTTCCATGAGTAACCTCCGGCTTGATGGCTATATTTACACGGTACAAAGCATGCGAGAGGCCTATGGGCTGCTGAAGGAAAACGGCACCCTTTCGATATCGTTCATGGCTGTTTACAAGTGGCTGGTACGAAAGTTGATCCGTATGGTCAGGGAAGCCACGGGCAAGATGCCGCTCATATATGAGAGCCAAGGTCAGGTCATTCTGTGCGCACCGCGAACGCCGCTTTCCGATCCACCGCTGCAGTATGGTCGCTTTGTTCGGACAGACCTTTTACCAGGTGACGATCTGTCCGATGCCGACCCGCCTACGGACGATTGGCCTTTCCTGTACCTATCCGGCAGAAGAATCCCCACGGATTACCTTGCAGTGATTGGCATCTTGTTGTTGGTGTGCCTTCCCACAATCTATGTGATCCGGGGATCTCAATTCACCCTCAATGACACCCACTTTATGTTCCTCGGGCTTGGTTTTTTGCTATTAGAAACTAAGAGCATTGTGGACTGCTCTCTCTACTTTGGCGCCACATGGTTGGTCACCACGATTGTCGTATGCGGGGTGCTGCTCATGGTTTTGGCGGCCAATCTCGTGGCTATGCGCTTGAAGCAGTTCCACATCTGGATGTATTTGCCGCTATTTGCATCCCTTCTGATACTGTACATGATGCCGAGGGATGCCGTCCTTTCGTTGAGCTTTGGCCTGCGATTGTTTTGGTGCCTTGTGATCGTTCCATTCCCGATTTTCTTCGCCGGCCTGATCTTCTCCACGACGTTCCGCGATGGCGCCAAACCGTCCGCGCTGTTCGGCGCGAACCTGATCGGTGCGGTGTTGGGTGGTTTCTGTGAATACCTTGGGATGGTGACCGGCAACGGAAGCTTGATGTTACTCGTGATCACGGCCTATTTGATCAGCCTCGGGTGTCGTACACGACTGGCTAAAGCATAGCCGCACTGGGGTTTTCAGTTTGCTTTCAACTACTGTTGAATAGAATTACTGGGGTGTCGGGTTGGGTCAAGTGGCCACAAAATGTAGTATTCTGGCTCATGGACGAGGATTACTCAAGATCGATGGAGAGATCGAGACGCGATTCGCAACGGAGACTGCGTGCCTGGCAAATGGGTCCCGTCCAGAGCACAATGGAGGCGCTTGCACGCCTGTCGCAATTCGGCTGTGTTAAGCCAACATCGCCTTTTCAAAGCCACATTGTTCTTGATCTCTACTCATCCCTGCGATAAAAGCTTTTACAGGGAACCAGCCTTAGATGGAGGCCATATGATTGTCGCGGTGGACAAAACTGGCCATGGGCCCTGAACCAAGATCCAACAGCTGGCGTGGCAGAGTTTAGGAATCCGCCGGAGGACGCAATACACTTTATGAAGTTGATTCCTACCAAGAACAGATTCTTGCATCATCTTTGCCTCACCCTGGCACTGTGCCTGATAGCCGCTGTTGTATTGACCCTGATTTGTTTTCCTTATCATCACGACACTGTGTTTGACCAGGGCCCATCACCGGAAAAATCTTATTATGACAGGGCCTACAGCCCTACGGCGGTCACAGGCGATGGATCGGCATCGGACACAGGATATGTGGCGATGGCCCGAGAGGCCTGGGCCAAAAGCGGAACCAAACAGAGAGTGGAGAGATTTATTCAAAGGAATAACCTTCAAGGCAAGCGGGTTCTGGAAGTAGGGGCCGGCAGTGGTTTTCTACAGGATGTTGTGAGCGATTACACTGGTCTCGACATCGCTGCAACGGCGAAGCGGTTCTTCCACAAGCCCTTCGTTCAGGCTTCCGCAACCGACCTGCCTTTCAGGGACGGCGAATTTGATGTGATTATCTCGATGTACACCTTGGAGCACGTTCCCGTTCCGGAGAAGGCCCTTGCTGAAATGCGGAGGGTGCTAAAAGACAAAGGTCATATTTACCTCGAGGCCGCATGGGACTGCCCCTCCTGGCTTGCCGAGGGATATCCTGTACGGCCTTATTCCGACTTTGGTATTGGAGGAAAGCTGATAAAGGCGAGTATACCCATACGTAGCTTCCTGCTGTGCCGGGCAACATACGTCATCCCGATTCGGTTGTGCCGCATGCTGGCGGCCGCGCTCGGTCCTACGGTTCTGCGGTACCATCCGCTAAGGCCGAACTACACGACGTACTGGGTTTCTGACAGTGATGCAGTCAACTCATTCGACTATTTTGAGGTTCACCTTTGGTTCGTAAGCCGAGGAGATGAATGCCTGAACTGTGGGAAGGCGGATTTTCTGGAGGTCCGGAATGGAATCATCCCTGCGGCATACCGTGTCAGGAAGCAGACGGGTCAATCGAGGTAGTGGTCTGCGCCTGAGCATCCGGAGGGAAGCCGTGTTTCCGGAATTTTACGGCTTCCCTCCCACAGGACCCCGATATTTGAATTCCAGTGCCAGGGGGACTGACCGCTCTGCGGTTAGCCTTTCAAATCTGAACTGCCGTCACTGCGAAGTCACAGCCATGAGCAGGAACATATCAAGTAGCCCACCGCCCGAGTCATGCAGCGGCGGAAGGCCTTTCTCCATTGGATGCTATCGTGACTACAGCCTCGAGATCTCTGCGGCCAGACTCAATCTGGAATCTGGCTATCACCATGGCACTGGCTTCTTTTCTCGCCGCCATGACTGCCGTGACCGTCGCCGATCCCGATCTCTGGGGGCATCTTCGCTTCGGCCTTGACATCCTGGAAAACGGCTCCATCAATCAGGTGGATCATTATTCCTACCTCACGTCGGGTGATCGTTGGATTAATCACGAATGGCTGTCAGAACTGCTGTTCGCCATCAGTTGGAAAGCCGGCGCCGTGCCCGGCCTAATCTGGCTCAAGATGGCGACAATTCTGCTCATGTTTGGTGTGGTATACCGGCACCTTCGAAGCGCAGCTGCATCACCTATGCGGGCGGGCATCCTGATCCTGATCCTCTTTGAAGTGCTGATGCCCTTTGTAGCGGCGGTGCGGCCATACATTTTCACGGCACTGCTGTTTTCTGTTTTTTTGTACCTAATCTGTCGCGCCGAGGCCGGACACTATCGATGGTTATGGTTGACTCCGCCCAGCATGGCGCTCTGGACCAATTTGCATGGGGGCTTCCTTGCAGGCCTTGGAATTCTGCTCATCTGGAGCACACTCCATCTATTGTGGCGCAGGCGGTCGTTTCTAAATGTGGCGCCGCCCGTTTTTCTTGCTATCCTTGCCACGCTCCTGAATCCATATCACATGGATCTCCTTGTTTTCCTCGCCAGAACGGCGACGGTTGCCCGCCCGGAAATTACTGACTGGCAGCCGATGCAATGGAATTCTCTCCTCGGGATCCTTGACTTGACCCTCTTGTCGGCGGCGCTCATCGGAATTGTGGTGACGCGACGGAGGCGCAAGCCAGTTCTATTGATCCTCTTTTGCGTTACTGCGCTGCTGCCGTTCGTGGCAGTGCGACACATCCTCCTCTCGGCAATAGGCTCCGTCATGCTCGCGGGTGAGCACATGGCAGACGGAATGGAACGATTCCTCAGTCGAAATGGCCTGAAGACAGCCATCCGCCCTTGGTATCCCATCGTCCCCGCGCTGCTGTCCATTTCATTGCTGGTCTGGCGCGCTGACAGCTTTCGCCGGATAACTTTAGTCGAAAACTTTTATCCCGTTAAGGCAGTCGCCCTCCTGAAGCAGAGCGGAGTTGCGGGCAATCTGGCGGCTCACTTCCCGTGGGGTGAATATGCAATCTGGCACCTGGGTCCCGGAGTGAAGATCGCCGTGGATGGAAGAAGGGAAACCGTTTATTCTGCGGAAGTCTATCAGAGGTTCCTGCAGTTTCAGTATGGTCTCGATGACTGGGACGCGTTGCTCACTCAATATCCTACAGACATGGTTCTGGTTCACCGAGCCACGCCCTGCTATCGTCTGATGTCCTCAAGAGGCGATTGGCCAGTTGCTTACGAGGACTCGATCAGCGCGATCTTCGTTCGAAACAAGGAGACTGGGGAGAGAATCCGCCGCACCGATTCGGCACTCTGAGTCTGCCCAATCACATCGAGATTTTCCCGTAGGCATTCGCGCGTTTCTTAAGCGGTGCCACTTGAAAATCCTGAGTATGCTGGAGAAGTTGTCATGTCCAAATGCCCAGGTCGTCGCGCGTTCTAGCCGAATCCAGCGTCCATCCGCAAAGAGCGACCGGAGGTCCGTCTTATCCGTCGACATGATCGAGATATACCGAGGAGATCTTTCCCTGATCGAACTCGGCTGCCGAGATGTTCAGATCAGATTGCACGAGGCAACAAAGCCCTCGCTTCTCGAGCTATGTTACCTAACACAGGCTCCAGATCAAGATAGCGATGGGATATGTGAAACATTATGACACCATGCGGGGTAAGTTTTTTAAGATACAGTCTGAGTGCCTCGCTGGTTATCAGGTGAATCGGCATGGAGTCCGAACTGTAGGCATCCAGTATCAGTGCGTCGACAGCTTCCGTCCGGGACTTTCGCAAGGGATAGTCGCCCGTCCCCAAGCACAACCTGCAGGTCGGCAGGACAATCCTCGAGGTAGGTAAAATAGCGGGAATCCCTCGCGGTCTGCTCGACCACCGGATCAATTTCAAAGTATGTCCACTTCTGACCGGATCTCGCGTAGCTCGACATGCCTCCTGCACCAAGCCCCACCACGGCAATGTTTCGCAAAGCACCTGGGCTCGTCGAAGGCCTCGAAGAACTCCCCCAGAGGTCCGTGCGGGCGTAATAGGCGACGGGCTCGCGACGCCTGGACGGGTCGATCCACTGCCTCCCATGCAATGTGCCCCCATGCATAATCTGGTGGAATCGGTGTGATTCATCTACTGTGATCCGGGTCACACCAAAAAAGGACCGCCTGGCCAGGAGCACCTGCCCTTGACTCCCGACAAAAAACGTACCCGCCAGAAAGATCGCCCCCACTGAAAGACCGAACCGAAGCGGTCGGCGGGAAAACGAAAATGAAATGATGGCAGGCAAACCGAACATCATCGCGACAGCAAGTGGACTCGTTTGCGGGTCGAACCTCTGCAGGGCCAATACCAGAGTGAGGGTTACAAACCCAATCGCCACCGGAAAAACGATGTCTAGTATGCGCGTCCGCAATCTGGACCAGTGGCCAGCCCATGGAAGAACGCGAGCACGCCAGGGCAACAATAATCGGATACTCTGCAAAACTGTCGAAGATCAAAGGAGCGAGCAAGGCGTTAAAAATGCCCCCAAGCACCCCACCAAGTGACATAAAGAGGTAAAAGGCAGTCAGATGCTCTGCTGGCGGACGGTCCCGGGAAAGCTCGCCATGACAAACCATCGCGATCAGAAAAAAGGCGACTAAGTGCAAAGGAATCACAATCTTGATGGGGTCAGTTCCGCGGATGATCAAGAGGATCATCAACGGGAGCACGAATATCGGCATCGCTTTGACCATCCATAAATGGGCCAAAGGCGGCCGCCTGGAAAAAACCAAAATAAATGAGAGAAGGTAGATGGAGAGCGGAATGATCCAAAGCAATGGTATCGCGGCAATGTCTGTTGAAAGGCAATTCGTGACGCTCATCATCAGACTGGACGGAATAAATGCCAACATCACCCAGCGCAATTGTCGTTGGAACGTGGAATAGTCTCGAGTACTTAGAGGACGTCGGGACTTGGCATCCCACGACTGGCCTGTTTATCTCCGTCCTTCGGGACTGCTGACCGAGGGTTCATCCGTCGGATCCGGAGTCGCTGGTTGTGCACGATACGTCGCTCCACGGCCCCGGTTCGATATCCAAAGAAAAACTGCGCAACCGCCCATCATCAGCACCAATGCGCCGTAGCCGATCGCCCACCACCAGCTTTGTTGCTGCAAGCTCATGAGCGGTTCGGCGAGTGCTGGATAGGAGACGAGTGCCAACATGCTCCCCAAATTACTGGCTGAATACAGGAAATAGGGATCGGATGAGTACTTGTGATTGGTTGATGAAAACCACTTCTGCAATAACGGGCTGCCGGCGGAGATAACAAAAAAAGGCGGGCCAACCGATAATGCTAAGAGCGCCAAGAGCCATAGCGAAGGGTTTGTGTCTGCGGGGGGATGCCAACCCGGGAGCACCCGGATCGGCAGGGCGAAGGCCGCCAGTAACATCAATACTGAGTGCAGGATCGACGAGCGCCGTGGTCCCAACCATTTACCAGTTAGATGAGCGTAGGCATAACCGCCCAAGAGTGCTGCCTGGTAGAAGAGCAACGCGGTATTCCAGACTGCGGGCGCCCCGCCCAGCATCGGCAGGATCATGCGGGAGAACATCGGCTGGACCAAAAACAAGAGGAATGCGCTCGTGAAAATCGTAAGCGTATAGACTAGTAACATTCACATACCCCCCGGCACGGGCAACTCGGTTTCTCGTTGAAGGCGGGCGTTCTTGATCGTTCACTCGCGACGGGGCGTCTTGCTCTCGAACAGGATTGATTGATCATCCTCATAGAGAATCGTCCAATTCCGGGATCCGCGAGCACTTACGATGATTTTATCGGAGTTCTGCAAGTCCTCTTGTTTGCAGAGGAGCATATATCGAATCTCGTATTTTGCTAAGAGATCCTCCCAGTGCGAGTCACGGTATATCTGCTGATAATCCTTCACCAACTCCGCGCCAAAAAGATGAACCCGGCCGTCGAGAAAAGAATGCTCCCCGGGCCATAGCCTCCAAATAAGGTAATCCCCGTAAATCTGGGGATGGAAAATGTTCCCCTCAAGCGGGTGCTTTTTAATGTAGTCCATTGCGGCAACCGGCGTTTTGGCATCGAGCAGGCTCGATCGATAAAGACCGGACTGCACCCAGGGAGATTGAACGCTTAGCAGGATGAGAGCGGCACCTGCGATGGCAAGGTTTAAGGTGCGGAATTGCCTTGTTTGCCCCAGACGTCGTTGAAACGGAGTCGAGGTATCTTTAGGACCTTGAACGCGACCCCGCAAAAGCGAAATCGAAGTCCATTGGACTAGGGGCAGATATCGAGCCAGGATCGGAGCCGACACCAGAAGGAACCACGTCGCGTTGCGCGTCGCCGTCATGCCCAGGATCGAGAAGGCAACATAGAGCATCGTGTCTGTCAGGTTGGGACGCCGCCCGGAGGACACCAGGACCAGCGTTGTCAGGAAGAACGGCAGATAGAACAAAAAAACTCCCTGGACGCTGCTGATGGTGGGAGGCTGCCATTCCACGACGAATTCCTGCGAGGAGGGATCCTGCATTACGGTATGGACGTAGCTGTAAACCTTAAACATCTCTGGATTTGCGATGGTCGCGATGGAGCAGAAAACGAGGACGAGCGCCAATTTTCTGAGTTTTATCGCAGTAAGTGCTTCCTGCTGCGGGGAACGGGAATATGACCGGATGGTTTCGCAGACCAGGAAGATGCCCATAAGTGCCAAGCCGAGGATAAATGCTCCGTGGAGATTCACCCAGAGGACCATTAGAATGGGAAGTAGCCAAATGCGATCAGCGCGCTCTGAGCAGTAGTCCGTCAGCAACCAATAGAACAAAGCAAACAGCAGGAAGGAGAAAACCTGAGGGCGCAGATTGCAGATTATGCACACGGCAACCAGGCAGGAAGAGAAAACGCCCGGCCATAGCCATGCCGATGCTTTGCGACAGAGATAATATACTGGAATCAGGGTGGCAACTACCAGCACCGCATTCAAGAAGATGAGGCCTGCAAAGCCGCCCGCCAGGTAGGTCAAAAAGAAAACTATCTCTGCCAGCCAGTTCTGCACGACAAACGGCTGGCCTGTGGCGGTGAAGGAGAACACGTCGACATGCGGGATCGTCCGCGTTTCAAGGATGATCTGTCCCATCCTGAGGTGCCACCAGAAGTCAAGCAGCGGCAGGGGAAAAAGAAACGCCTTCAACGTCAGCATAAACACCGGAAGCCCCAGCCAAAGCTGCTCCAGCGTTGGCGCCGGGATGCGACTGCCCCGGTTGCTCGTCACCTCAATTTGAGCTTCGTTTGTCAACTCTGCCATGGAATCGCCACTTCACACAGACTTCTGTTCAGTTCTAATCGGGCGGTCACAGTTCGGACATAAGCAGTAGTGCCATTGGAATCCGCACCAACAGCTCGCGGCTGAAAATATCCGAGTCCCAGGCAAGATGCAATCAAGTTGTTGAGAGTGCTTGCCAGTGGCATGCGAACGCATGTCGCTGGTTCTGCCTCCGGATTCCGCCGTTTCGTGCCTGAAGCACCTGCGTCCCTGAGGCGGTCTCGCGCAAGGCCTGAGGCATGCCATGCACGGATTTCGTTAGACGCAGAAAACCCGCCAGAAAACTGAGAGGTTCGCAGCCCTTCATTAATTTTGGATAAAACAGCACAGAATCTACCGGGATCGACGATAAGTAATTCGAACGCGACGAGGGTTGCGCGCTCCTGTGCATGTCAATCTGAATCAGGTTTCGCCATTGAAAACGAAAACTGCTGCCAGCCTCCCAACTCAAGTTCCAGATCAAGTGCTGAGGATGATGCTAATCGACAGCGTATCACAGGTGAGGGGACGGTTTGCGGATTGTAGCGGCCAGGATGCTTAGGGGAGATGTTTTACAATTGTTAACCTGCGTTTGACAATGATCGAATTTCGGTTTGCTAACATTCCGGCCCATGACGCTGAGCTTCCTGACCCCTCTCTGCGTTTCGAATCGATCCGAACCTCGGGTTCGAATCTAGCCGTCTATGATCGAAGAGTATTTCAAGTACCACGTCACAATAAAAAAGGAGAGACTCAATGTTAGCATTGTATAACCAGTACTTAAACCTGAAGTCGCGTTTAGAGGATGAAGAGGGCCAGACGATGGTGGAATATGTAATGTTGATCGTCCTGGTTGCGCTGGCGGTATTTGTCCTCACGCCAAACATCAAGGATGCCATCCTCAAGGTGTTCCAAAACACTTCGAGCGCGCTGAAATAGCAGCGCGGGTCTTGTCTCATCCATAACGTTGCGCTCGGGGGGGCGATGCCCACGGTGATCGCCCCCGCGAGGCATAATTCCGGTGTAAACAGGCCATACCTTTGTGATAGCATGCGGCCTAGTTCCGCCGGGACGGTTGAGGATTCTGACTATGAGTTCGGGGCATGGGATCGAGGTTTACGGCGCCGATAGAGCGAGCAGCTCTCGCGGTCAAGTGGTGGTCGAGGCCGCGATGACCATGCTTCTGCTTTTAGTGTTCTTATTTGCGATCTTTGAAGCCGGGCGTTTAATTCAGACGCAGCAGGCCTTGACCGACGCTGCCCGGGAAGGGGCCAGGCGTTCCATCGCGCCGTTGACCCAGACGATGCCTGGCACGCTCCCCACCCGAGGGGACGTAGAGGGGGTTGTGCGAAACTATCTCGCCGCCGCCTCACTGAGGGGGGCCACTGTGGTAGTAGAAGTAGACCAGGCTGTGACGATTTCCCCCGCCGCCACGACCTATACCCGGGTCACGGTGACCTATCCATATCGCGCAATGACTTTGCTGATGTTCGGAAGCCTGAATCTCACGCTAACGGGACAGTCATTGATGAGAAATGAGAACCAATAGGATGCGCCGTCAAGAGATCCCTATCCGCGAGCAGGGGGCTGTGCTGGTCGAGATGGCCTTCGCGCTGCCTTTGTTAGCCCTGATATTCCTCAACATTATTGATCTCGGTTTGATTGTTCGCGATTATCAGATCCTACAAAATGCCGCGCGGGAGGGAGCGCGGTTTTCCTCGCTGCCGATAAACCAGATTGCCATCAGTTCCGATCAGGCTGCCACGCTGGCGGACATCAGGGAGTTCGTGGTAAATTACGCGCGTCAGGAGAGAATCACGATCAGCGCCGGCAACGTCACCGTCAATCAGGTGTATGCGATTCCAGGAGCCTGCGCCTCCGAAATCAGTGTGACGTACACAAGGCGAGTGCTCCTGCTGGGTGCGCCTTTCCTCCCGCAAAGCTTTCTGACTTTGACTGGAAGATCGGTGTTCCACAATCTTTACGGATGTTAACGAAACGGGGCTTCTGCCAACGCAGCACACGGGGGTAACAGCATGAACAGGAATCGGATGTTGGTCCTAGCAGCGATTGCGCTGATTCTGAGTGGGGGTGTCACCTACCTTGCCTATCGTGTGCTCCAGACGAGGCTCAAGCCTGCCGATGAAACGACCCAAGTGGTTGTTGCGGCAAAAATTATAACGATGGGATCCCGGCTCACGAAGGAAGATGTACAGTTGGCGAATTGGCCGAGATCGAATCCTGTGCTGGGCAGCTTCAGTGACCCCAACCTGGTAATAGGCAGGGCCATTATGATGCCCGTGCAGGTAAATGAACCGATCACCGAGTCAAAACTCGCCCCCAAGGAAGGGGGTGCCGGTTTAATGGCAGTCATTCCTGAAGGGCTGCGCGCCCTGACCATCCAGGTGAACAGCATCATAGGAGTGTCCGGATTCGTGGTGCCGGGAGCCCGGGTGGACATGATCTTGACTGCCGTGCCGCCCGAGGGCGCTGAAGGCGCTAAGGGTCAAGAGATGGGATCCAAGATCGTGCTCGAAAATCTGGAGGTCCTGGCCGCGGGCCAGAACGTGCAGAAAGAAGTCGACGGGAAGCCCCAGAGTGTCCAGGATGTGACGCTCCTGTTAACCCCCGAACAGGCGGAGAGGGTGGCGCTTGCAACGGGGGATGGCCGGATCCAGCTGGCATTGCGAAATCCGCTGGATAAGGAAGCCGTGAGTCCCCCGCTCGTCGGGAGGTCAGACCTCTACGCCGGCCCCACGACGCCTGACGGCATCGAGAAGAGTCCTACAAGCCCGAAAAATCCTGTGAAGCCCAGAGTTGGCGTGATGGTAAGGAGGGAAGCACCGGTGAAAGCGCGTGTCGCAGCGACTCCGGAGCCACCACCTCCACCACCGAAGACGAGCGTCTTCATCGTTGAATTGATCCAGGGTTCCAAGCGCGCAAACGAGACTTTCGATCAAAAGAAGAAGTTTTAGCTCTGCAGTGACATTTACGCTGTCAAACTGATGTATGAACTACAGGATACCATGATGAAAAGCACATTTGCTTTGGCTGCGCGGCTCCTGCTCCTTGTTTCTCTGACAGCACTGCCATCTGTGCACGGAGCACAGGCAATCCAAGATATGAACGGAGCACCATTTCCCGGAGCAACCTCGGGACCCCAAGCCCCTCAGCTCACGCTGCCGGCCTCGGGGGCCCAGGAAGTCTTGCGTGTTGTTGAAGGCAAGTCTCTCCTGGTAAATTCGCCCGAAATCCTCAAGAGGGTATCGGTGACCAACGAGCAGATCGCGGCGGCGCTCGTCATCTCTCCTTACCAGGTCCTGATCCACGGTCTGAAGGCAGGCAGCGTCACCCTCATACTGTGGAACGAACAAGAGCAGATAAGAGCCTTCGACCTGCAGGTACTGCTTGGCGATTTGGACCTTGCGCCGCTGCGAACAGCGCTGGCCAACCTGGTGCCTGGCGAGACCATCAATGTCAGCCAATCGGGTTCTTCAGTGATCCTCACAGGCACAGTTTCTACCGCCGCTGCGGCGGATCAGGCGGTGACAGTTGCCAAGACGACATCTGCGAATGTGGTTAACCTGTTGGCTGTAGCGCCCATGACCCAGGTGGTGATGCTCGAGGTGAAATTCGCCGAGGTGGATCGGAATGCCACCAAGCAACTGGGCGCGAACATACTGAGTACAGGGGCCTTGAACACACCTGGAGCAATAACAACCGGGTCATTCGGCCCTCCCGGTCCCAGCTCCATCACTGGGATCATCGGTGGCCCCCGTCAGGCCACCTTGACATCCTTCTCCCTTGCGGATGCGCTGAACATTTTTGTGTTTCGGCCTGATCTCAACCTTGGGATCACGATTAAGGCTCTCCAGCAAGCCAGCCTCCTCCAGATACTCGCCGAGCCTAACCTCCTCGCGTTGGGAGGCAAGGAAGCCAGCTTCCTTGCCGGAGGCGAGTTTCCCGTTCCGATCGTCCAAGGTGGAGCGGCCCAGGCTGTCAGCGTTCAGTTCAGGGAATTCGGGGTACGGCTCAAGTTCATCGCCGATCCCTTGCCTGATGGCACGATTAGGCTGCACGTGGCCCCGGAAGTCAGCTCGCTGGACTATGCGAATGCTGTCACACTAGCAGGATTCCTGATTCCCGCGCTATCAACGCGAAAAGCCGAGACCGAAGTGCAACTGAAGGACGGGCAGAGTTTTGCCATTGCCGGGCTTATGGACAACCGTTTAACCAAGGTTGACACCAAGATCCCCTGGCTCGGCGACGTGCCCTTCCTGGGAAAATTGTTTCGAAGCAAGGATTTCAAGACAAACAACAGCGAATTGCTCGTGATGGTGACGCCACATCTGGTAAAACCGCTGGCGGCAGGGCAGGCTCCTCCACTGCCCGAATTTCCAATCCCTTTCATCAAGTCCGACAAGTTTGACGGGAAGACGGGCGAGGTTCCGGTCACGAAGAAGAAATAGCAGCCGCCCTCTGCGGGCGGGCTGGAGATGAGGTATGGATAGCACCTGGAAGAGCGAGAAAGGCTACACTCTGATAGTCGTTGCCGGAGTGCTTGTCATCATGCTTGGTTTTGCCACGCTGTCAATCGATGTCGGGATGATGTATGCGGCTCACACCGCTGCGCAGCGGGCTGCTGATGCGGCCGCACTCGCGGGGGCGTTCACCTTCATTGAAAGCCCGTATGCCACCCAACCGATTGCGGTGGCTACGACGCGTGCCACAAACACCGCCATTGAGAACACGATCCTGGGAAAACCGATTCAAAGCGCTGAGGTTACCGTTCAGGTGGATTACGATAACCGGATCGTGACCGTGAACTTGAGTCATATCATCCCCACGTTCTTCGCGGGAGTGCTTGGTCAGAAATTCGTTACAGTGAGCGTTGTGGGAAGTGCAGAAGCGTCACCATTGGGTCCAACCGGTTCAGACTGCGTCAAACCCTGGTTCTTGCCGAACTTTATACTCTCGGACAAGGGATGCGGCGCCTGCACCAGCGCGCCACAGCACGAGCTTATCGTCGAGAACAACGCCGTTACCCCGTGGGCGCAGTCCTACATGATCAACCAATCAGGATTCATCATGCGCGCTGGAAGTCCCGGTGGGGCTCTGGCGCCCAGCGATTATTGCGACATTATATTGCCGGGGAATGGTCCAGGTGGAAGTGATTATAGGGATAATATTAGTAAGTGCGATCCAACGGGTAATACAGTCCAATGTCAAGTCCTTTACAATATGCTGACGGGGGGCAAGGTTGGTCCCACCAAGCAAGGTGTTGACGCTCTGATAACTTTGTTTGGAACCGTTACGCCAGATACTTGGAACGGGTATTCTGCCGGTGTGCCGACCTATCTGGGCCCAAGCGGGAACGTCAAATACTTCAGCCATCAAGTAGTTTTGATCGCAATATGGGATACCTGTAGCACATACTGCTCAGACCCGGATAACTTTAAGCTCAACGGGGGAAATGTGTGGGTTCCGGTTATCGGATTTGCGATGGTGTTTATTGACGGTATGACGGGGAAGGACATCAATGCACATATAATCGGTGCGACAGCCTGCGGTGCCGCACCACCGCCGGCGCCGATAACCGGTCCCATGAGCATTCCATTGCGACTAGTACGAACTAAATGAGTCATCTGAAGAAGGAGGGCCATAGTGACAACGCAAAAACTCTCAATTGGAATCTTGGCCCCGTCCGCTGAAATTCGGGATTCCATCGCCGGCCACGTCGAGGCCACGCAACTGGCGTCCGTCAAAGTCATGGTGGATGAATACTGCGCGGTGGAAGACGACTACCCCACCCAGCGCTTCATCGAAGCCAGGCCGGATATAATCCTGATCGATATGGCGGACCAGCGAGCTGCGATCAAGGCGCTTTTTACTTTGCACGCCGTCTTGCCGGAGACCTGGCTCTATGCCAGCGCCTCGTCCAGCGACCCTCAGCTGATCATCGAGACCATGCAGGCCGGGGCCCGGGAGTTCATCCCGAAACCGGTTTCCGCCCGCAACCTGGCCACAGCATTCGGCAGGCACCTCGACGAAAAGCAAAGGCAGCGCGCGGAAGGCAAGATCCGCGGCAAGATCTATAGCGTAACCTCGGCAAAAGGGGGTTCCGGCGCGACCTCGGTCGCAGTCAACATGGCGACGACGCTTGCGGAGATGCCTGACACCCGTGTGGCGATCCTCGATCTGAACAGCCCGGTTGGAGATTCCGCTTCCTATCTGAACCTGAAGCCGCAGTTCTCGATCTCCGACGCTCTTGCCGCTGCGCCCCGTCTCGATCCGGTCCTGCTCGAGACCTTCATGACCAAGGCGAAAAACGTCTCACTTCTGCCCGGACCCAAGCAGTTCAAGCCCGGTCCCGGCACCAGCGCTGCTTCGATGGCAAAACTATTGAGGGTCGTGTCCAGCAATTATACGCACGCATTCATCGACCTGCCGTCGTCCCTGGATCAGGAACTGCTGCAGGTGACCACCGATGCCAGCGAGGCGGTCCTCGTCGTCATGACTCCCGAATTGCCGGCGGTCTGGCGTACGCACCGGTTATTGGTGTTCCTGTCTAGCGCCGGGTGCGGCGACCGGCTGAAGCTGATTCTGAACCGGGACGACAGCCGGGACGAAATCAACGAGCGGGAAATCACCCGGGCACTGAATCACCCGATCTACTGGCGGCTGCCGAACAATTACAGCGCCGCCATCCAGGCGATCAACAAAGGCAAACCGATCGTGGAGGTCAATCACTCCAGCCTGGCGCAAAGCTATCGAAGTCTAACGGCAGATCTGACAGGCATCGGCAAGGTCAAGCAGAAACGCGGCCTGTCGCGGCTTTTCTCATGAGGGAATTTTGAATGTTCGACAAAGATTACCTAGAACTAAAGGGAACCCTCCACTCCAAGGTCATCAACGAGATCGATCTCGAAAGCCTCAACCGCATGAAGGAGGATACGGCACGGGATCAGCTCCGCAAGGTGATCCTCGACGTCCTGCAGCGCGAGAAGACGCCGTTGACCATGACGGAGCGCGAGCAGATGGTGACCGACATCCTGGACGAGGTCTTCGGGCTCGGCCCGCTGCAGACGCTGCTGGCCGACCCAACCCTGTCCGACATTCTGGTCAACGGGGCGCGCGAGGTATACGTCGAGCGCCGCGGCAAGCTCGAGCACACCAATGTGCGCTTCAACGATGACGAGCATCTGATGCGGATCATCGACCGCATCGTCTCGCGCGTCGGCCGGCGCGTGGACGAAGCTTCGCCGATGGTGGATGCCCGATTGCGCGACGGCTCGCGCGTCAATGCCATTATTCCGCCGTTATCTTTGAATGGCCCGGTCCTGTCGATCCGGCGGTTCGGAACCGATCCGCTGACGGCGCACGATCTCCTGGACAATGGGACAATGACGCCGGAAATGCTCGACCTTTTGAAGGCGTCGGTCGAGGGAAAACTGAATGTCCTGATCTCGGGCGGCACGGGCGCTGGGAAAACGACATTACTGAATGTGTTGTCGGGTTACATCCCCAACGATGAGCGCATTATTACAATCGAAGATGCGGCGGAATTACAGCTAAAGCAGGAACACGTGGTCCGCCTGGAGACGCGCCCGCCCAATATCGAGGGGAAAGGCGCCGTCAAGCAGAGGCAGCTGGTAATCAACGCACTGCGCATGCGCCCGGACAGGATAGTCGTCGGCGAGGTGCGCGGTGAGGAGGCGGTCGACATGCTGCAGGCCATGAACACCGGCCATGAAGGCTCCCTGACGACAGTCCACTCCAATAGCCCGCGCGACGCCCTGGCACGAATCGAGACTATGGTGTCCATGGCAAACCTGAACCTTCCCGACAAGGCCGCGCGCCAGCAGATTGCCTCGGCCATCCATGTGGTAATCCAGATCAGCCGCATGCCCGACGGCACGCGGAAGCTGACCAACATCACGGAAATCACGGGCATGGAAGGGCCCATGGTGACCATGCAGGACCTCTTTGTCTATGAGCGCCAGGGGTACGACGAGCACGGCAAGGTCCGCGGGCGGTTCAAGCCGACCGGGATACGGCCGAAATTCGCGGAGAAGCTGTTCGGCGCCGGCATCCGCCTGCCGATGGATATGTTCACACAGGAAGCGACGGTAGTACGAATGAGATGAGCCCGTGGAAAGGTAAGGCCGCCAAATGACACTTCCATTGCTTGCGTTCCTGATTTTCATCGTGACGCTGGGGCTTGTGGTCAGCGGCATCTACTTCTTCGTCGAGGTCCCGGCCGCGAAGAGGAAGATGCGCGCGCGGATTGAAACGGTGAAGGAAGGTCTGGCTGCCTCGGGATTCCAGGACGCGGAAGCGGAACTCCTCCGCTCCGAGGTCATGAGCGATATCCCGGCCGTGCACCGGCTCCTGATGAAAGTGCCGGGCAGCCGGCGGTTGCAGCTGTTTATTCAACAGTCCGCGGTCGAAATCACGCCAGGGATGCTGATGACGCTCACGTTCCTCGCCGGGTGGCTCGTTTTTCTGGCCTGCCTGGTGCTCGACATTACCTTGCTACTTACCCTGGTCCTTGCTGTTCTTGCTGCCGCGGTCCCGTTTCTGGTCATTGCCCTCCAGCGCCAGAGGCGGTTCCTCCGCTTTGAGGAACTCTTCCCCGATGCGATCGACCTGCTGGCCCGCGCGGTCCGTGCCGGCCACGCCTTCACCACCGGATTGGACCTGATCGCCAAGGAAATGCCGTCGCCGCTGTCGGACGAGTTCCAGCGCACCTACGAGGAGCAGAACCTGGGATTGCCGCTCCGAGACGCTTTTCAGAACCTGATGCGCAGGATGCCGCTGGCGGATGTGCGCATCTTCGTCACCGCACTGGTTATCCAGCGGGAGTCGGGGGGCAACCTGGCCGAGATCCTCGACAACCTTTCCCATGTCATCCGGGAGCGCTTCAAGCTGATGCGCCAGATCCGGGTCTATACGGCACAGGGCCGGTTGTCGCTCTATCTCCTGGTGGCGGTGCCACCGCTGATGGGTGTCATGATATACGGCATCAATCGTGAATATATCATGCTGCTGTTCAAAGACCCGCTCGGCATCAAACTCCTGGTGGCGGGCGTCCTACTCCAGGTGATGGGCTATTTCGTCATCCGGAAGATCATCCAGCCCAAATTCTAGGGGTTAGTCCATGGATCTTAACCTTTTGTTTGCTGTCGGCGGTGGGCTTCTCTTCACGGCCGTGTTCCTGACGGGATATGTGCTTCTGGTGAGGCGGCCGAACATCGAAGAGCGTATCCACGGAATCACACCGGAGAAATGGCGGTTTAACTGGCTCAGGTACGTCAGGGGAGGAGAAAAGGTCCTCAAACCTCTGGGCCAGATGATCCCCCGCTCGCCCGAGGAGATGTCCCGGCAGGAAAAACGGCTCATGCAGGCGGGCATTCGACGGAAGGATGCCGGCGGACTGCTGTACGGCGTAAAGCTGGCCCTCGCCATCATTCTCTTTCTCCTTTCCCCACTAATCCCCGCTCTGCGCGCCAACCCTATTCTCATGATCCTGCTGCCCATCCTGTTCGGGGCACTCCTTCCCGACATGTGGATCAGCCGCATGATCCAGCACCGGAAACTCGCACTGCAAATGGCTCTTCCCGACGCCCTCGATCTTGCAGTGGTTTGCGTCGAGGCCGGCCTTGGGCTGGATCAGTCGCTGGTCCGGATCGGCCAGGAACTCGGCCCCGTATACCCGGAGTTGAGCGATGAACTTCAACTCTACAGCCTGGAGGTGAATGCGGGCAAGAAGCGCGCGGATGCGCTGCGCAACCTGGGACTGCGCACCGATGTCGACGACATCAAAGCCTTCGTGGCCGTCCTGATTCAGACGGATCGATTCGGTACCAGCGTGGCGCAATCGCTGCGGGTATTCGCGGATACAATGCGGACCAAGCGCCGGCAGCGGGCCGAGGAGCGCGCCGCCCAAATGAACATCAAGATGATTCCGCCGCTGGTTTTCTTCGTTTTCCCGGCGATATTCATCGTGGTGATGGGCCCCGCCATCATTCAAATTATCCGTTACCTTTTACCCGGCCTCACCGGCCAGCAATAGGAGACACTCGATGGATTCGATGCGGATTGCTGCAGCTGTACTCTTTGTGATTGTCCTGGTGGTGCTGATCTTCCGGTTGAAGGGGAGGAGCAAGGGCTAGCATGAGCCGGCCGCAGACTCATGCTCGTCTATCTGGCCTACAACAGAACACAAGGTGTCCCCCTCGCGACTGAAGTTCGGCTGGCGGGGACCATCTGGACTCGAATGAAGGGGCTGTTAGGCCGCAGGGACTTCCCCCCGGGGAAGGGGCTTTGGATCCGGCCCTCGCAGGGGGTGCATACGATTGGGATGGCATTTCCGATTGATGTCGCCTACCTGGACCGCGATGGCCGTATTCTGAGAGTGTATCACCAGCTCGCGCCCTTCCGCGTCGCGGCGCTGTCGATGAAGACGCGCAGCGTTCTCGAATTGCCTGCCGGGACTCTGTCCCGAACTCAAACGACGGTCGGCGACATTTTGAATTTCCAACCTGTCAACTGAGCGAGGTGTGCAATGCGTTACCGCCTCAGGATAGCAGTCACCATCTGCTTCCTGGCATTTTTCTTCAGCGGGTGCCTGAGATACCAGCCTGTCGCCGCCCGGGCGCCGCTGGCGAAGCCGGTCGATGCTTCATTGTCGGAGTACATCCGCAGCGTCCTCAGGCTGTCGACGGGAAATACGGTGGCGAACGACGAGGCCCTTGCTAAACTACACAAGGAGAACCTCGAAATCGCCGCATTGGCGCAACGCGTCGCCGACAGCCCCCAGGACCTCGACGCCACCCGTTCACTCGCTCGAACGTATCTCGAGGAGGGATTCCCGACCAACGCGTTCCAACTCTATCAACAGCTGCAGCTGAGAGCCCCGGAGGACCCCGACGCCCACATCGGGCTTGCCCTGATCTGGGACGGATGGAAGGACTACGACCTGGCGCTCCAGTACGCGACTCGCGCTGCCGCTCTCAGCCCCGACTACGCACCGGCGCTCGAGACCATGGGGCGTGTTTACCTGCACAGGAACGAACTCAATAATGCTCTGGCCGCTTTTCTTGCCGCAGTCCAGGCGACCCCGGACAGCGCCTCGCTCCTCGCAAACACCGGATACATATATATCCTGTGTGAAGATTGGGAAAACGCACGCCGGTTCCTGGAACAGGCGGTGGCCATCGACGGCACGATAGCAGAAGCCCGCAACAACCTTGGGATCGTCCTCGCACTGACAGGGGACCGCGAAGGCGCGCTGCGCCAGTTTCTGGCGGTGCACGATGCCGCCGCGGCGCACAATAATCTCGGCGTCACCTACATGGGCATCGGCAACTTCGAACTTGCGCAGGAAGAGTTCCGCATGGCCCTGGCCGCCAGCCCCCATTACTACAGAGCGGCCATGAACCTGAAGGAAGCGGAATCTCACATGCCTCCGCCGGCGATCTATAACGTGCAGCCCTTCCCTGGCAGCAATCCGGCCGCACCGGCACGGATGAGCAAAGGATTGCTGAACGCCGCGGCGCTTGAATATCGCCCGATCTCACCCCTCTCGCTGACGGACTACATGCGCAGGCTTTTCCGGCTGCAGGTGGACGCCGCGGTGGATGAGGCGTTGGCACCCTACCGTCCGGCGAGCATTGCCGAGAACCTTCTGGCCCAGGACGACGAGGTGCCGGTGATCGCCGACGTCAGCCAGTTCCGGCAGATTTCTGCGAAAGGGCTCGAGGCGGCGGAGGACCTGGCAGCCATCATGCCGCCAGTCACGGAAGAGGCTGTGCCACAGCAGATGATTTCAACGATTGCCTCGTCCGGCGCGTTGCTGCCGGCAGGAATGGTGACAGACCCGAAAATCGCGAGAGATTATCCGCTTGCTGACGCGCGCGGCTCTGTAGAGCGACTGCCTTCGCAGGTTCCGGCCGTCGTAGTCCTGGTTCCGTTCACGCCTCCGGAGCCGCTGGCTGCCACAGCCAACGTCACTGCAGTGCCGGCCCGAGCCGGTTATTCCGTCCAGGTTTTTGCGGGAAAGGATGAGAAGGCCGCCCTGGCGCAAAACGAGGCGCTGTCGAAAGGAGCCGGGGTGGGGTCGGCAATCGAGCGTGCTGATCTCAAGGACAGGGGGATCTGGTATCGTGCCCGGATCCGGGGGTATGAGACCTTCAGCGCCGCGCTTGCAGCAGCAAAGCAGTTGGTGATTGCCGGAATCATCAAGGGGTATTGGATCGCTCCGCCGAATTATTGAGAAATGCGTGTAGATCGGGACGTTTTTGGCCGATCGTTGACATAGTGATTGAAAACCAGACGGCGCTTGTTTCTTACGCTGATCAAAAGGTGAAACCGATGAGAAAAATGGCCCGCATCCTGCTTCCGATATTTGCAACCGTGCTGCTCATACCGCTCGCCCAGGCACAAGAAAAGAAGTACCGCTTCGAGTTTTTCGGGGGCGCGAGCTATCCGATCAAGGAGAGTTTCGAGATCAGCTCGCCGCAGTCGGTGCTGCCGATCAAGGGGGAACACAAGTTCTCCGCCGGGGGATTGGGCGGCGTGAGATTCGGCATCGACGGCGCGCGCCGCTGGGGTCAGGATTACGAATACAGCTATGGTCAGAACGCCAGCAGGATCGAGACCGGGTACGGCAAGTTTGCATTCACCAACCGGATCCACCAGGCGTCCACCAGCATTCTGTTCTATCCCTGGACACTGGACCGGCCCGCGGTTTTCCCATACGTGGACTTCGGTTTGGGGGCCAAGTGGGTCACCCTGAAGCAGGATGCTCTCAATGAAGCCCTGGACCCGCTCCGGGTCGGGCTTGGGACAGCTCAAGAGCGAGACGATTTTCGCCTTTCACGCGGGCGGTGGCGTGCGCATCCGCATGGGCGAGCGCTTCGGCATGCGGCTTGATGTCCGCGACACCATGAGCCGGGCGTTGCGTTATGGGCTGCCAAAGACTTCGACCGACCCGAATGCAGCGGTGTTTCCGGTGAGCGGAGTGTTTCATCAACTTGGGGGATCGATCGGGTTAGTCGTGCATTTTTAGAATTTCACCACAGAGCTCTTGTGAAAGGTACGTCACTCTGTGGAAGAGGTTTTCATGTGGCCGCGGGCTTCAGCCCGCGCATTCGGGGTCGACTCCAGTCCCATCGCACCGCGTGAGGGATTGTACCGGAAGCAGCCGTGGGGGTCAGCTATAGACCGGGCTGAAGCCCGGGGCCACAGGAATGAAGGAAAGCAGGAATGCGGGAATGCGGCAGATTGTGGGTGTGGAGTCGCGGTTGAAGCGCTTCACAGGAGGAGCTGAAAGAGCCGGCGGGACGCCGGCGGTCCCGGCAGGGACTACCACCGGAGCAAACTGAAGGAGTTGAGAGATGACGCACAAATGCGGCTGGGGCGAAACTGGGGCAAGAAAGCGGGCGAGGCTCATCCTACTGCTCGGCGTGATGATCTGCTGCGTCGCGGGATTGTGGAGTCAGACGATCGAGAACCAGTCGGAATTCGTATTTCCCCGCATCGCGGTCTCCGCGCGCACCGACACCGGCATCGTGCTCTTCAACCCCAGCGCCAAGGATGCATCCGTCTCCCTGTCGCTGACGCAGTCCGAGGGCCCGGCCGTGGCCGTCACGGTCCCCGCCCTCGGGCAATTCACCGGAACGGCAGTCCAGCTGTTCGGCTCGGCGGACTTCAGCGGCTCGCTGCAGATCGGCAGCCCAACCGCCGGGCTTGTCGCCTACTACGAAACGTTCGATTTGGACGGCACTTTCATGGACGGCGCGGACGCGCCGGCATCATCCCTCAACCTGATCTTCCCGGTCATGCCCGACGGCACGCCGGAACGCACTGAAATCACCCTGCTCAACAGCACCGTCCGAAACACCCTGGTCCAGCTCAAGCTTTGGAACCGGAGCGGCGACGCGCTCGGAGAAGCCATCGTCCAGGTGCCCGCAACATCAACGTTCCGTAATTCCCTGAGCAGTATTTTCCCGTCCGTTGCCGATTTCGCGGGCGCTTCGCACATTGCGGCAACCTCCAAACCGGTGAGCCTCATTTTCGAACCGCAACCGGTCTCCGGCACCAGCCTCTTCGCGGACGGCGGCTCCGACATCGCAGCCCTCAATGCCCTGACTCCGACGCAGCTCTTCACTTCCGGCGCCATCCCGTATTTCAGAGTCGGCCCGAAGCACTTTTCGACCCTTTCGCTGGCAAATTACGAACCGGCTGCGATCGATGTGACTGTGACAGCCGTCGGGAACGACGGCGCCACCGTCGGATCACGAAAAGTAACCATTCCGGGCAACGGAGGCTTGCGCCAGTCGCTTCAGAGCCTCTTTCCCGTTCCTGATGGACAATCCGGATGGATTCTGCTCCAGGGCACGGGCCGGTTTGCCGCGAACCTCCTCCACGGCCGCAGCGATGCGGGCGCGTTCTCCGCCGTCGCAATGCAGAAAGACGCCCGGACGAGGTTCGTGTTTCCGCAGATTGTCCAGGGCTTCGGGTATTCCTCCGAAATCAGCCTGGCGAACCCGGGACCCAATGAGAGCACCGTGGAGCTGTTTGTTATCACACCCGGCGGCGTAACGGTTGCGCGAAACAAGGTCGTACTGGCGCCTTCGCGGAGAATCTCGCAGACCCTGGACAAGTACATGCCCGAGGTGAAGGAATTTCCGGGCGGCGCAGTGTTCGTGCAGGCATCTCAGCCGGTGTTTGCGACGCGCCTCGGTCTTGACCGATTCCGGCAGCATCGCAGCGGATTTCGCGCCCCAGCCGGTTCCCGCTTCCTACGCGCCGGCGCCGCTCAAGATCTTCGCGGTCACCGGCACTGTGACCTTGAATGATCTTCCGGCCGAGGATTTCGCGGTCGTTCTGGCGGGACCGAACGGCAGCCAGCTCGTCGCCACTGCAAAGGATGGGAGCTATGCCTTTACGGGCCTGCCCGCAGGCGACTATTCCATGATGGTAGAACGGGCCGGGATCGGCTTTGTTCCCGCGGTGGTCGATTTCACGCTGTCCACGGAGAGCAAGCGTCAGGACTTTGTGGCATTCACGGCGGAGAACGGGATCATCGTTCAGCCCTCCGTCATCCGCGCCGGAAGCCCGGACGTGACACTCACGATCTACGGCCGCAACTTCAATCCAACCTCCACCGCCTACATCGGCCCGCTGGCTCTCAAGACCACCTTCCTCGTGCCGACGCAACTGAAAGCCGTCCTGCCGGCCTCCCAGATTCAAGCGCCGGCGGAGTTCTCGATCGTCGTGGTGACGGACGGCTCGCGCCGCAGCGATCCCTTCCCGATGCTGGTCTTTGTCGACCAGCCGCAGTTGGACAAGGTCGAATCTTCCCCCCAGGAACTCCATGAAGGGATCCCCGGCGCGACTCTCATCCTGACAGGATCCGGATTCATCGAGGGCGCTACGGTGAAGATCGACGGTAAGAGCGACGGCATCACGGTCACGATCGTGAACAGCACGCAGATACTCGCGACCGTGCCGTGGAACTACTTCGTCCTCGGGGGCATCTACTCGGTTACCGTCACCAACCCCTATCCTGCGAATTCCGACTCGAACATCCTGCCGTTGAGGGTCTTTTATCCAAGGCCCGCCGTCGAGGTGATTACTCCGAAAACGATATCGGAGCGGATCGAGGACAGCTCCGGGCCGCTGACGCTCGAGGTATTCGGCTACGGCTTCCGCCGCGGCGCCGTCGTGCTCGTCGAGGACGTCGCGGTGCCGACAGCTTATTGCGAAGGCAGTCCTGCCTGCCTGTCGGAGCACCTGACCGCGACGGTGCCACCCCAAATGCTCCACCAGGCGGGTGGAACTACTCTCGGATTCAAGAAGATCTCGGTGCGCAACCCGGACCCGTCCCTGGAAGCGATTCAGGTCGCGTTCCTTCGTGTAGAAAGCCTTCAGCCGACGGTTACGTCGTTGGAAGTCGGCACTGCCACCCTTCTGGCGGATGGCAGGTACGATCTGGTCGTCGTCATGAACGGCACCAACTTCGATGAGGGCACACAGGTCCGTGTCAGACCCGTCCACACCGTCTGCACGCCTGAAACTGAGGCAGAGTTTGCAGGTGCAGATAAGATCCTCAGCACCACGCAACTGTTTTTCACGTTCCCTGTCGAATATCCCTGCTCCATCGGCGAGTGGATGGTCGATGCCAGAAACGTGCAGCCCGGCGGTGGCACTTCCACGATCGTGAACTTCATCATCACTGAAGCCGCGTTCGTCTCCAACCCGTTTCTGGCTTCCCTGGCGCCGGGCATCGTGGCCGCAGGTGGACCGGCGTTTACACTGACCATCAACGGGATGAATTTCCAGCCCGACTCGCAGGTTAATTTCTATTCCGTGCCGCTGTTGACGACTTTTGTGAATCAGTTTCAACTGAAGGCAGTCGTACCGGATTACCTGATCTTTACCGCCGGCAAGAAGCCGATCAGCGTCACCAATCGCGACAACGGAGGCACATCGAACAGGCTGTTTATCGAGATCAGGTAGGTCACGGCCGGTGAGACCGTCTCAAAACTGGTGCACCCAAAGATGTGTCCTCGATTCCAGCCCAGGAAGGGCTGGAGACAGTAGCCCCGGGCAAGCGGAGCGCCGCCCGGGGTAAAGGACGAAGGAGAAAACAAGCCCCGGCAGGGGCGACAGAAAACATATGCAAACAAATGACTTCTGTCGCCCCTGCCGGGGCTCTCACCATTTGCATGGCTTTACCGGGGGCAGCGCCGCTGCGCGGCTCGCCCCCGGCTACTTTCTCCGCGTCCCTCCAGGACGCCTGGTTTTGAGACATTCTCGGCGGCTGGGACCTACACGGCCGGGGCCTATTTCGACTGGGATTAATTTCTTGAGGTAGTGCAATAATGGAGTATTTGCAGTTTGTTGACCTGCTTCCGATTGCGGTTGTTGGCATCGTCTGCGGCAGCATTGCTCAGTTTACCAGCGGTTATTCGCGTGGTGGCTGGATCGTACACCTTGGCATCGGATTTGCCGGGGCCCTGCTGGGTACGTACTTGTCACGCGCGCTCGATGCGCCGGTCGTTTACGATATACCCATCGGAGGCAGTGATTTCCCGGTGATCTGGTCGCTCGTCGGCTCCGTGTTTTGCGTGGCAGCGATCGGTTTCCTGGTCAAACCAAGCCGCCACTGACCTAATCACCCATATACGCCTGACTCGTAATTGATGGACGGAATTCGAAAATGATGAACAACGGCGAATTAAAACACCCGTTCGATGAGGCGACTGCGGCTCCCATAATGGCTGAGACGGTGGAGGAAACCGGCCTCGATTTCGGCTTTCTCGCGGACCTGGTCCTGAAAGCCGTCTACTCCGATGCAAACTCCACCTCTGAGCGGGTCGCCGAGAAGATCAAGCTGCCGATGGGGGTCACCGAAACCGTCCTGCAGTACCTCTACCGGGAAAGACTCATCGAAATTCGCGAACGGACGCAGTACCAGAGCAACCGTTACGCGATGCTCGACCGCGGCTGGGAGCGAGTGCAGAAACTCCTCGGCATTTGCGGCTACATCGGACCCGCGCCGGTGGTGCTCGACTCCTATTCGGCCGGCGTCCGCTGGATGGAGAAGACAAGAAAGCCCGCGAATCCCGAAAACGTCGTGCACGCCTTCGCCGACATGGTCCTCCATGAACGGGTTCTTCAGACACTCGGTCTGATCGTCGACTCCCGGCGCAGCCTCTTCCTGACGGGCCCTCCGGGCTGCGGCAAAACTACCGCCGCCCTGGCGCTCCACGCGGCACTGGAAGGCGAAGTCTGGGTTCCCTACGCGATAGAAGTCGACGGCCAGGTCATCCGCGTATTCGATCCGCACAGCCACCAGGCGGTGGATCCGCCCACGCACCGCTATGACAAACGCTGGGTCAAGATAAAACGCCCGCTGGTCGTCGCCGGCGGCGAACTGACCATCGAGTCGATGGACCTGATCTACAGCAACAGCGTGCGTTTTTATGAAGCGCCCTTCCAGATGAAGTCCAACGGCGGCGTGCTGCTGATTGATGACTTCGGCCGGCAGCGCATTGACCCGCACGACCTCCTGAACCGATGGATCATCCCGCTCGAAAACCACATCGACTTCCTGACTTTGCACACCGGCAAGAAGATCGAGGTCCCTTTCGGGCAGCTGCTGGTATTCGCCACCAACCTAAATCCCAAAGACCTGGTGGACGAAGCCTTTCTGCGCCGCATGGGATATCGTCTGGGATTTACCACCCCGAACGTTGAGACCTACGAAGCCATTCTCAAGCGCTACCTCGCCGCTCGCGGGCTCAACTACGATCCCACGTTTCTCGAATCGCTGCTGATCCGCTACAAACGCGAGCAGCGCGAGATGAAGTCCTGCGAGCCGCGCGACCTGGTCGAGCGCTGCCTTGACATCTGCCGCTTCGAGCAGCGCCCTGCGGAAATCACGCCTCACCTGCTGGAGCGCGCCTGGCGCAACTACTTCGGCACCTGATCCGCCATCGCTGCTTCAGAAAAATCTCACCGCAGAGATCCAGTAACGGGTACGTCATTCATTGAAATCGGAAACTCTGATTTTGGGGGTACCAACGGCAAGTATTGGGCCAGGACCGGGATGGCAAACAGAGCCGCGACCGTGAGGGAGCGGGTCATAAACGCTTCGATCCAGCCGCAGGACGGGGCGGCAAACCACCCGCTTGCTGACGCGCGCGGCTCAGAGCCGCAAGCTCTGTCGACGCAGTTTCCGCAGAAACGCAGAAAACGCAGAGATAGAGCAGTAGCCAAACGGGCTTTATCTTTTTGTTCTAGATCGGGCTAAGGGCTTGCGGGGGGTCAGCCGATAAGGGTTAAGAATCACTAACCCCATACCTGGGACTGCAATGGAAGAGCTTAGAATCGACTCCGATCGCACAGCCCGAGGGACGGCCCCCCTGCCACCCAAGCCGGCAACACCGGCCGTCAGCAAGCCGGCGGCCCCGGATATCAGCAAGCCTGCGACTCCGGTGGACATCTCATTTTCGCCGGCGCCGCTGCCGAACAATGCCGCCGACACCGGGTTGAGCCCCAAGTTCCTCGGAGCGCTGGCGTTGAAAAGCCTGTATATCCTGGGGCTCGACACCAGCGTGGCGCTGGCCAGGCATCTGAAACTGAACCAGTCCGTCATCGACCAGATCATGGCCGGCCTGAAGCAGCAGGCCTTCGTGGAGGTGCTCGGCTCGCTGGGCGGAAACGTGCAGCAGTTGCGCTACGGGTTGACCAACGCCGGCAAAGCCCTGGCGATCGAAGCCGCCAAGCAGTGCGAATATGTCGGCGCGGCCCCCGTGCCGCTCACGGTATTCCAGGAGCAGGTGCGCAAACAGAGCATTCAGAACGAGCGCATCACCGAAAACGATCTGTGCGCCGCGCTCTCCCACCTGGTCCTTCCCAGGCAGCTGATCAAGAGGCTCGGCCCCGCGGTCAACTCCGCGCGTGCGATGCTTGTCTATGGCCCTCCCGGCAACGGGAAAACGGCGATCAGCGAGTCGATCGGGAAGTTGTTCCGGCAGCCGATTTATTTGCCCCACTGCATCGAAGTCGACGGCCAGGTGATCCGTATTTACGATCCTACTGTCCACGCCGAAATCCCCGCGAGGCGGGCAAGCGAGGTCGAGGAGAACCTGTTGCGCCGCAGGCCCGATCCGAGGTGGGTCAAGTGCCGGCGGCCCGTGCTCCTGATGGGGGGCGAACTCACGCTCGAGATGCTGGACCTCAAGTTCGACGCCACTTCCAAGTTCTACGAGGCGCCGCCCCAGGTGAAGGCGCTCGGGGGCGTGTTCATCATCGACGATTTCGGCCGGCAGCTGGTAAAGCCGGGCGACCTCCTGAACCGCTGGATCGTTCCGCTCGAGCGCAAAGTTGACTACCTTACCATTCACACGGGGAAAAAGTTCGACCTGCCGTTCGACGAGCTGGTGATTTTTTCGACCAACCTCGCACCCAACGACCTGATGGATGAGGCCCTGCTGCGGCGCGTGAAATACAAGTTCAGAGTCGACCGGCCGACTCCCGACGACTATGTCCTGATCTTCCGCCGGCTGTGCCGGCAGAAGGCGCTGGAACTGCCCGAGCCGATCCTGCATTACCTGATGGACGAGTTCTACCCGACGACGGCGACAGGCTGCGCCGGCTACCACCCGATCTTCATCGTGGAGCACGCGATCGCCAGGTGCCGCTACGAAGGCATCTCACCCCGGCTCACGATTGACCTGGTCAAGGATGCCCTCGAGAACCTCTACATCTCCGAAACCTCCAGCCGCGAGGCCGATCCCATGCAGTCCTTCCTCCAAACCAGGGTCTCCTGATAACAAGCCACGAATTAGCACGAATTTTCACGAATCTCGCTTCGTGATAATTCGTGATAATTCGTGGCAATCCATGAATTCGCTGCAAAAATCTGGGGCAAAAATCACGTCGGCCCCTTACTCGCATGGTCCGCTAATCCCCGGGAGGACACACGATGGGGATCAGCTCGCGCTTGTTGCGCCGGTAGATTCGGAAATCCTCCCGGTCCACGGTAATGACGCTGTGCTCCGGATACAACTCGCTCATACAGATCAGGCAGAGGTCGGCAAGGTCCGGCCGGCGATCCGCATACCGGACGGCGAGTGCCCCAAGCTGCGAAAGGTGGTCGTTGCAGTTGAAGCTGATCTTGACAAGTCCCTCGCTCATCATGGCAAGCACCAGCTGGACGCTTTGCAGGTGAAATGCCGCCTCCGCCAGCACCGGTTCGCACGTGAGCAATGGCTCGGTCACAAGTTCAGCCACGCTGACTGCCCAATCGTGCCAGGCGTCGGATCGGTTGGCGAATGCGACGAGAAAACCGGTGTCGGCAATGCCCTTCATGGCTTGGAGAATCCCTTGCGTCGGGACAAATCCCTGGGACCACGCACGGAACCGGCCAGCCGCATGAAAGCACGATTCGCGGATGAGGCTTTGGCTTTCTCGATCTGCTCACGGATGAGCTGCCCCTGGGATATGCCGGTGCGGGCGGCTGTCTCCTCCAACCACTCCGCCAGTTCACTCGTAAGACGCACGGTGATTGTGTGACTCATATGGCACAATTGTAATCACAACCAGATCATGATTCAACTCCTTCCTGAGAGAGGGGCCGGCACATTGCTGCCTGGTCAGGGCCGGGACCGCCGGCGGTCCCGGGATCAAAGGAAATCGACAGGCCAGCTTGAAGGGTTCGTGAGAATTCGTGGCCTTTTGAGAATCCACCGCAAAAATCTGGGGCAAAAATCGCATCTGATGTGTAAGGATGGAGACTGTCATGCCGGCACGCGAAAACGATGCGAACGAACGGTCCTGGCGTCGGGGTTTCTGGGCGCTGATCGTCACCCAGTTCCAGGGCGCCTTCAGCGACAATGCCTACAAGTTCCTGCTGATTTTTGTCGTCACCGCATCCGGCATGCCGCTGGAGGACCGCGAGCGCCTGGTCTTCCTCGTCGGAGCCCTGTTTTCCATTCCGTTCATCCTGTTTTCGATGGCGGGAGGCTACCTCGCCGACCGCTACAGCAAGCGCGCGGTCACGATCGGAACCAAGGCGGCCGAAATCATCGTCATGCTGCTCGCGCTGGCAGGGCTCGCCTCGGGCAATCTGCCGCTCCAGCTGGCAGCCGTCTTCCTGATGAGCTCCCAGTCCGCGTTTTTCGGCCCCTCCAAATACGGCCTCCTGCCGGAGCTGCTGCCGCAACAGCGCCTCTCCTGGGGCAACGGCGTAATCGAGCTGGGCACGTTTCTCGCCATCATCCTGGGCACGCTCGGCGGCGGATTCCTGGCCTCCTCATTCCGGGGCCGGCAATCCGGGTCGGGACTCATCCTGGTCGGCCTGGCAGTCCTTGGCCTCATCACCAGCCTGGGAATCGGAAGAGTCCCTGCGGCCGATCCCCAGAAAAAGTTCCGCCTTAACTTTCTGACCGACCTTTTTGCCCAGATCCGGCTGATGCGGCGCGACCGCACTCTCTTTCTCGCCGTTCTCGGCAACACCTACATCTGGGCCCTCGCCGGCCTGCTTCAGTTCAACATCGTGTTTTACGGGAAGGATGTCCTCCACCTCCAGGAAAATCAGAACGGCGCCTTGCAGGCGGCCCTCGCGATCGGCATCGGCGCCGGCAGCCTGGCGGCGGGCTACCTCTCGCAGAACAAGATCGAGTACGGGCTGGTGCCGCTCGGAACCATCGGAATTTCGATATTCGGATTCGTGCTGTCCATCCCGGACCTGTCCTTCGGCGTCGTTGCACTCAACCTGGCCTTTCTCGGATTTTTCGGCGGATTTTTCGTGGTTCCGGTCAATGCCCTGATCCAGCACCGCCCCAACGCCAATGAAAAGGGAGGCGTGATCGCCTCCGCCAACCTGCTCTCCTTCGTGGGGATCTTCATCGCCTCCGGGCTCTACTACATTCTGGCTTCCGTGCTCAGGCTCACGCCGGCGGGCATTTTCATTTTCGGGGCCGCGCTGACGGCGCTTGCGACCGTGTACATGCTGGTCATCCTGCCGGACGCGTTCGTACGGATGTTCGTGTGGATCCTCACACACTCGATGTACCGCATCCAGGTCGAAGGGCGGACCCACATCCCGGAAAAGGGGGGAGCGCTGCTGGTCTGCAACCACCTGTCGTTCATCGATGCCATCCTGCTGACGGCCTCCACCGACCGGCAGGTTCGCTTCATCATTTTCAAAGACTTCTACGACCATCCGCTGGTCCGCCCGTTTGCCCGGCTCACGAAGGCCATCCCGATTTCTTCCAGGTTGCGCCCGCGCGAGATGATCCGCTCCCTCAGGACCGCCACCGATGCGATCCAGGCGGGCGGGGTCGTGTGCATATTCGCCGAGGGACAGATCACCCGCATCGGCCAGCTGCTCCCCTTCCGGCGCGGTCTCGAGCGCATCATGAAGGGGGTCGACGCACCGATCATCCCGGTCAACCTGGACGGCGTCTGGGGGAGCATCTTCAGTTTCGACCGGGGGCGTTTCCTGTGGAAACGGCCGCGGCGCGCCCTGTACCCGGTCACCGTAAGTTACGGCCGTCCGCTGCCCCCGACTACGCCCGCCTTCGAAGTGCGGCAGGCCGTCCAGGAACTGCACAGCGAGGCTTACCGGAATCACAAGCTGGGGATGAAGACCCTCCACGGGACATTTGTGCGTGCCGCGCGCCTGCATCCACTGCGGTTCGCGATGGCCGATGGAAAAGTGCCGAAACTGCGCGCCGGCGCGGCCCTGACCCGCGCCATCTTCCTGGGCAGGCGGTTGAAGGAGACCTGGAGCGGCCAGAAAATGGTCGGCATCCTGCTGCCCCCCTGCGTGCCCGGAACACTCGTGAACTTCGCGGCGCTCCTGGCCGGCAGGATCCCGGTCAACCTCAACTACACCGCGTCCAATGAAATCCTCGCCTCCTGCGCGCGCCAGTGCGACATCCGCACCGTGGTGACATCGAAGGCATTCCTCGAAAAGGTCCACCTCGAGGTCCCCGGGAAAGCCGTGTTCCTCGAGGATGTGGCTGCCGCGCCCCGGTTCGGGGAAAAGCTTCGCGCTTTGTGGATGACCTGGACTTACTCTGTCCGAATGCTCGAGAAGGCCCTGGGTGCGGTTGAGTCGCCGGCTCTCGACGACATCGCCACCGTGATTTTCTCCAGCGGCAGCACCGGCGATCCCAAGGGGGTGATGCTTACCCATTACAACATCGGTTCGAATGTCGAGCAGCTCGGACAGGTTTTCGCCCTCGGCCGGAAAGACCGCATCCTCGGCGTGCTGCCGTTTTTCCATTCGTTCGGGTTCACGGGCACGGTCGCTCTCCCCCTGGCGGTCGGCACCGGAGTCGTTTATCACACCAGTCCCCTCGATGCGACGGCGATCGGCGAACTGGCCAGGAAATACGCCATCACGTTCCTCGTTTCGACTCCGACCTTCCTGCTGAGCTACATCCGGCGCTGCCAGCCGGAGGATTTCGGCAGCCTCGATTACGCGCTGGTCGGCGCCGAGAAGCTGCACGAACGCGTGGCGCAGTCCTTCGAGGACCGATTCGGCATCCGCCCGCTCGAAGCCTACGGCTGCACGGAGTGCTCTCCCGCGGTCGCGGTCAACACGCGCGATTTTCGCGCACCGGGCTTCCGCCAGGTCGGGGCCAAGCGAGGCAAGATCGGGCACCCGCTGCCCGGAGTCAGCGTGCGCATCGTCGATCCGGACACGATGCAGCCTTTGCCCGTGGGACATTCCGGACTGCTGCTGGTGCGCGGGCCGAACGTGATGAAGGGCTATCTGGGCAAGCCGGAGCAGACCGCCGAGGTGCTGCGCGACGGGTGGTATGTCACCGGGGACGTCGCGGCCGTCGACGAAGACGGGTTTCTGGCGATCACCGACCGGCTGAGCCGCTTCAGCAAGATCGGCGGCGAAATGGTCCCGCATCTGAAAGTCGAGGAAACGCTGCAGGAACTGGCAGGAGTCACGGAACATGCCTTTGCCGTAACCGGCGTGCCGGATGAGAAGAAAGGCGAGAGGCTCGTCGTGCTGCACACGCTAACGGAGGAAGAGCTGAAGAAGTGCCTGGAGGCGCTTCCGCTTTCCGGGCTGCCGAATCTCTGGACACCACGGGTGAGTTCGTTTTACCGCGTCACATCCCTGCCTTACCTCGGCTCGGGCAAGCTCGACCTGCGCCGCATTCACGAAATGGCCTTCGATTTGTCGAAAGAGCCCCTGGAATAAAACCTGCAACAAAAATATCCCCGCAGAGCTTTTGCGGCGGTGCGCCACCGTTCATCGAACTCAGAAACTCGGATTTGATCGGCGTGGCGACGGGGCGGTTGCCGGGACCGCCGGCGTCTCGCCTAGGTAGACATAAGGCGCAAAAACAAAACGAACCGCGAAGACCGCAAAGAGCGCGAAGATATCTGCCGAACTCATGCCGCGTTGCGGTGTCATCGGCTTCTTTGCGCTCTTTGGGTCTTCGCGGTTCGAGTTTTCAACGTTCACAAGACCAGGAGTTGTGCCGATTCCTTCTTCAGGAAAGGGTTTGCGCTTTTGTGCTGCGGCTCTTATCCTGCAGATTATATTCAGCGGGAGTGAGATGAGGCTTCGTTCCCCCAATCTGGGAATTCTTTCCTTATTTTTTCTGGCCGTGTGGGTTTTGCCCGGCGGAGCGCAATCCTTTGAGGACTTCCGGTATCAACGCGCGATATATCCGGGCGGGGCGGGTGTCAACCGGCTGCCAATCGATCTGCCGCTGCTGGCGGGGGCGAGTCCATTTCAGGAACTCGTTAAAGAAGCGCCGGAAGATGGCCGGGAACCAAGGATCCTTGGGAGAAACGGTCTGGGAGATCTCCGGATCTATGATTCCGCAAACCGCGAGGCGCCCTATCGCCTTGCGGCGCCGCCGGCAGGCGCGCCCGACTGGATTGAGACACGCCTCGCACCCGAGCCGACACTGGAAAAGACCAGCGGATTCGTGATTGATCCTGGACGCGCCGTCGCGGCCGATCGCATGCGCCTTGCGGGTATCCCCGCGCCATGGATGAAGAGCGCCCGTCTGGAAGGAAGCGTGGACCAGAAAACCTGGACCGTCCTGGTCGAGGAAGGACGACTGTTCGACCTTCCCTCCGAAAAGCTGCAGAAGCTCGAACTCGAATTTCCGCTTGGCGCCTATCGCTACTTCCGGCTCACCTGGGACGACAGCGCGAGCGTCCGGCTGCCGCTGCCGGCCTCGGCCTCTGTGCGCCTGGTCGGCGGCGGCGAGCTGCCGCCGCAGCTGCGTGTGCCGCTGCGGTTCCGGCGCGGCGCCGCCGAACGCGGCATCAGCCACTACCTCCTGCGCCTGCCGGCGCGGCGCTTGCCGATTGTCGCGATCGAGATCTCTACTGACGGCGTGTGTGTGTTGCGGAAAACGCGCATCATGGAAGTACCGGCGGAAGAAGCCCAGTCGGCGCGCCGCACGCTGGGCATGGCCAGCCTGTGGCACATCGTTTTCGGAAAGTCGGAGCTGCAAATCGAGGTCATCGCGCCGCTGCAGGAGGAACTCGACCTCGCGATCACCGACGGCAACAACCCGCCGCTTCATCTCACAGGCGTCTCGGCCGTCTTCGCTTCCCTGCCCTGGATCTACTTCGTGAGCCCCGGCGCCGGGCCTTTGACCGCCCGTTTCGGCTCTCCCGGCCTCACCGAACCGCACTACGACTTTCCGGCCATCGACGATTCAAACGTGAAGGAGGCCGCCTGGGGCGACCTGCAGGGTGGATCCGGCAATCGGCGCTGGATCCTATGGATGGTGGCAGGCATTGCGGCGATCGCGCTGATTGTCGTACTGGCGAGGAAAATACGATAAGCGGACAACCAAGTGGGAGGTAGGCAAAAGGCGCGAAAACAGAACGAACCGCAAAGACCGCAAAGAGCGCTAAGATGTCCGCCGAACTCATGCCGCGTTGCGGTGTCATCGGCTTCTCTGTGCTCTTCGCGGTCTTCGCGGTTCGAATTTTCAGCGATTATGAGGCACAGCCGGCGGGACGCCGGCGGTCCCGGTGCAAACCTCAAATCCTTCGCGGCTGCAGGCTACTTCTTGTCCTCGAACGTCAGCAGGACGGAGGTCTCTTCGCCTTTCCCCGTGATCATTGCCTGGGCGGTTCGTTGCGATGCGCTGTCCTTGGCCGCCAGGATGATGATCGTCCCCTGGCCCGACACCGGCGAAACTGTCCGCTGAACCTCCAACCCGGCGCGCTTCAGCGCTTCCTCGTAGAACGAAGCCACATCGCCCACCGGATCGTTGGTCTTAAAGGAATACGTCGCGCCCCTCCCATCCTTGGAATTCACGGCAATCGATCCCGTGTCTTCGGCGCCGGGATACTTAGGCAGCCAGTCCGGGAGCTGGCCGGCGCCCGTGCCCATGTGCACGCTGCCCTCCGGCCCCTTGATATCCAGCGAGCCTTTGTCCCCTTCGCCCTGGGCCTGGATCACCACCCGCTGTTTATTCTCGTCTTCGAAAACGATCTTGCCCTTCTTCGCTTCTTCCAGGTTCACCGTCAGGGTCTTGCCGGTCTTTTTGTCACGCACCTTGATGATGCCGAGTTTTTCGTCCACCGCAAGAATCTCGATGTCCGGGTTCATCGCCGCCATCAACTTTGCGATGGCCAGCCCCGGATTTGTCTGCATCAGCGCGGGATCGAATCCGGCCTGCTTGACCCTTCGGGCCACGTAATATCCACCTGCCACGACGAGGATGCCGGCAATGACGACCAGCCCAAGGCACCCTATCAGCGTCCAGAAAACCCAGCTACGCTTTTTAGGAGTCGCTGCAGCCGGGGACGGCGGCGCCGCGGGTTGCGCAGCAGGAATAATTATCGGGCCCGAATGCGGAGGCGGAGCGCCCGGCACCGCAGCTGAGCCGGCGGGTTTGCCGCAATTGGTGCAAAACTGACCTGAAATTGGAGCACCGCAACTCGTGCAGAAAGCCATAATCACCTCCTTGCGCCTACCTTACTTGGGCTGTTGCCGCGGCGCAACAGATACTTGCTTCAGCCCTGCCGAAATTGTTGCTAAAGGAAACCGCCAAGACGCAAAGACGCCAAGGATATATATCTTTTTCCTGAGCGTCTTGGCGTCCTGGCGGTTCATTTTGGCGGCAGTTCCCGAATCTATCTGGTGTTCGTCATGTAGAGCGTGACAGTCCGGCGGACGTATGCCTGCGCGGCCGCAGGGAAATCGATTATCAGATTGCCGTCGGGGCCGGAACCGGCCCACTGGGCTCCTTCCACGCTCGACGGACGGCGTGGGGCGCGCACTTCGAGCGAGTACGAGCGGCTGCTGCGGCCTTCGAGCTCGATCTGGTATCGGTCCGCCGCACGATCCCAGGAAACGTGCAGGATCTTCAGCTGCGTGCTCTCATCGCCGGGCGCGGGAATCCCCTCCGGCTCCAGGACCTGCAGCCCGGGAGACAGCTCGAAGCGAACTTCGTCATTCCCGGCGAGCAGGAAACCGACTTCGCCGTGCGCATCTTCGCCTTCGGCAGTTCGCGCCTGTATCGGCTTGCCGTTGAGCAATACCCGGCGCACCTGCGCGCCCGCTTCAAATCCGGGAGACAATTCCAGCGTGATTCCCTCCAGGCCAGACGATTGAATCCGGAAGACCGCGGCGTCCGGGCTGCGGGTCGCGAAGAAGTTCAGCGACCCCGCGCCGGCTTTCAGGTTGCTCACGGCGATTTCGTTCCAGCGGGCCGGAAGATGAGGCTCCATCCGGATCTTCTTTTCATAAACCGACGGGTAAAATCCCAGCATCCCTTTGACCAGCGGCGTCAGCACGCCCGAAGACGAGAACAGCTGATGCGGCACAGCCGTGTCCATGGGCGCGTAGAAGTCCCCCGAAAGCAGTTCCGGAACAAACCCCAGCGCGTTCAGCGTCGTGAGTCGCGCATTCTGGGTCCAGTGGGCGAATCCCGACGCGGCTCGATGATTGCGGAATTCCGCCCAGCTCAGCAGCCCGGTCAGGAATGGCCAGATGGCGCCGTTGTTGTAGCTGATCGGGTCGTAGAGCTTGCTCGTGCTCGTGAGCATGCGGGCGCCCCAGTCCGAACTGATTTCGCCACCGCCCATGCGGTCCAGCATCTGCGCGGCATGCTCCGGCTCGACCTGGCGGAACAGAATCGGCACCGCGGGCCACACCGTCAGCTCGTCGCTCCTGCCGCCCCCCTCGGTCAGGGCAAACGACAGGATCTTTTTCTCCGGGTTCCAGAACTGGCGGTTCAGGCTCGCCAGCGCAAGGTCAAAGCCGGTCCTGGCCTTCGCAGCGATGTCGCCCGCCTGCAGGACGCCGGCCATGTGCTGCATCGCCCGGTGGGCCTCGACGCTGACGCCGGCGAGAAAGACATCCGTCGCCAGCCGGTTGAGCAGCGTCCCGGTCTCCACGGCGGCTAATCCGGCCTTCGAGTTGTTCATCAGGCCGTCGTTGTCGGCGTCGGTCGACAGGCAATACGCGTAGGCCTTGTTCAGCGATTCCCACGATTCCTGCAGAAACGCCTTGTCGCCGGTGTGCTGGAAGAAATTATCGGCCGCGATGATGTAGAGCGGCGTCGTGTCCGCATGGTAGTAGCCATAGGGAAATTTCTCGAACCAGGGGACCATCGCCCCCGCCTGTGATAGTTCGTGCATCATCTTGCCGTCGGCGCGCTGGTTGCCGCGCAGAAATGCCAGTTCCTGCCTGAGCGTCGCGAAGTCGCCCATGGACGACACGGCAAAGGAATTAATGAACGTGTCGCCGCCGAAATACCAGCCGAAGCCCGGGCGGGCGCTGGTCCCCGAAAGCCCCAATCCCGCAACCTGCCCGCACCCGAGCTGCGGGTTGCAGACGAAGCCGGTGTCGAGCGCGACCTTCGCCCATTCCACCGCCCGGTCGATGTCGGGGTCCGGAGATTTGAGCTGCAGGTAGCCGGTGCGCAGCCTGGCGAAGTGTTCGGCCTTCCGCTCATATAACGTCCTGGCCTGGGAGAGAAGCCGCAGATACGACTCCTGGACTTTCGCCGCCGCGTCGAGGCCGCCGGCAATCGCGATCGGGATGAAGTTCTGCCGCGTGTAGTCGGGATCGACGTCGATGTGAAACTGGGTCGGGGAGTCCGGCAGGTTGTGGGCCGGCTGCTCGGAATAGCGGGTAGCCGCCGGAGACCCGATCAGGGCGGAGTGTTTGCGCAGGCTTTCACTGAGAACGAATGCCTTCAGGTTCTGATCCCAGTAGCTGTATTGGCCCCCCAGGCCGCCGGGCCACATCGGCAGCAGATCGATGAGGAAGTTGACCGTGATCGAGACCTTGCGGTTCGAGTCGACGTCGAGCAGGATCAGGCTTCCCGGTTCCTCGAGCGGCGTAAAGACATGGGCGCGCACGACAAAGGCCGGATGCGCGTAAACGATGGTCGTGCACTCCGGACGGACGGTGATCCGCTCGGCCAGGTCCGCGGCGCTCAGGGGATAGGAGTAGCCTTCGACCGTGAAGGACAACCGCATCTCGTGGACGATCTTCATCGGGTACACCCAGGATTCGAACGCGCCTTCCTCGCGTCCCATGAGGATCGCGCGCCTCCCTGCCGATTCCATGTACTTGCCGCGCCGGACCGGCTGCGAGATCTGGATCGGGCTGTCCGGGATCGAAAACTTCCTGACAACCGGCAGGGAGGGACCGGGTTTTGCGACCTGGGCCGGACTCGCGGGAGAGAGCGGAACCAGTGAGGCCAGGCAAATTACGAGTGCGGATCGGATCCACCGTATCATCGCGGTACCCCCCCGGCGCCGATTGTATCTCAAAGGCAGCCACGAATTGCACGGATTACACGAAACCGGTTTCGTGTAATCCGTGCAATTCGTGGCGGCTTTTTAGTGTATCTTGAGACGCGGAGGGGGGAAAATATGTCCGGCAAGTCCGCGGAATTTCAGCCGCTGCCCAGGGCAGCGATCGCGTTCCGGCCCGAGTTTCTCGATTTCGAGCGCGGAATCTGGGTGGGCAACCTCGAAGACAACGAACGCATCACCCGGCTGCTGAAGACCGGTCTCGAACACCGGTTCCAACAGGGATTCGTGACCGAGCGCTGGGGACGAGGCGTCTTCTGGCAGTGGATCGGGTATCTGCCGCGCGCCAACCGCGAGGCGAAGCCGCTCTCCAGCAATGTCAGCTTCGGATGCGCGAAGTTTTTCATTTCCGTCGACACGGAAGACAAGCTGTTCAATTGCGGGCTGCAAGTGGAGCGCGGCCTCCTCAAGGCAAGCAAGGATTATCCGGACACCGAGCTGCGCCCGGATTGGGACTGGAACCGGCTTGTCGGTTCGATCCGGAAGGGGAGCCCGATGATGGCGGAACTGAACCGGCTGGTGAAGCAGGAAGGGTTCCAGATCTTCGCCGGGAGCTGGGGTGGCGAAGCCGCTACGTTCTCGCGCAGCGACCCGCCCGACCCCGCCAGGCTTCGCAAGGCTCTCCGGGACGCGCCCGGCGATCATTGGGCGGGATTCCAGGTCTATTACCCGATGCGCCCGCACGAGGTTCGAAGCTGCACCGGGCTCGATCTCGTCGAATCGATGCTCGCCGTGTTCGGCGAAGTCACACCCGCCATGAATCAGTGCATGCAAATCCAGCTCTAAATCCTACCGACTTTTGAAGATTGGCCGCTCAAGCAGAAGAACCACGTTGACAGGCGCGGATCTAAATGGGCAGGAATTTCTTGGCGCATTCTACATCAATTTGGAGGTATCGGATCATTTTCCTGATATGCCCCATCTCGATGGAATCGTGCTTTGGCAGGGACGGATAGACTCTTCCGTTATACCGAACCCGTCTTGAATGCGTAGCCATGCGCCAATCTGAGCCATTGGCGCAATGTTTCAGCATGTCCTCAACATCTTTGAATGGTGCTGAGGCGGACATTTTATGCGGCTTGAGCGTAGATGTCGGGAATATTGTCTGCGGCAGTAAATCTAGTGCCGCTGGCGTTGAGCCGTTCCACGGTTATCTGGGTCGGGCGGTTCTCGGGAGCCTCTTTGGGCAATGACGAGAATGGCGATTCTGGTTGCGCTTTCCCTGATCTCAATTCCTGGAAGGCTTCCATCCATCGGCATTCTTCCACTTCGTCTGGCTCATGGTAGAAGCGCTCAACCTCACTTTTGAAAGACTCGAAATTGGTGAATCCCTCCGCCATGTCGAAAAGCACCATTTTATAGGTGTTTCTGAAACGCATGAACGCTTCCTGCGGCGTTTGTCCGGTCTCTGCAAGCGCCCCCGGCCGTACTCCATAGATCCACCAAGCATCATCTTCATGAACCATTAGAGCGCGTCCAGACAAAGTCACTCCAGCCAGAAAACCATTGCCAGAGATAGCATCTCTGAATGTGAACAGAAGTGGGTAATGCGGCATTTCTCTCCCCTTTGCAAGAGACACGATGACTCTCTCGGGTCTTATCGTCACAGGCTCTCTCTTTGCATTAGGATAGAAGGGTTTGAATTAAGTTGCAATAATTTCTTGTTGACGCGGGATTCCAATCTGCCATACCGGGAGCATGCAAAGGCGCATTAGCAAAACTAAGAGACAGAAAGGCTTAAACCAGTTAGCAGCCGAGATCGTGAGGATGGCCACGGGCGAAGGAGACGACGAAAGAGCGTTAATCTCCAAGGTCATAGGTGAGATGGGACGCAAAGGCGGAAAGATTGGAGGGAAGAAGCGCCTTCAGATGGCACCTCAAGACCGTAGCATACTTGCGTTTGAAGCCGCCAAAGCCAGATGGGCAAAGCAAAAGAAATCCAATTTGCCTAGTTAAGTTAGAAGTATTGGCACGATAACGACCATCTCCAGTCTTTATCGCATCATGCCACGCAACCAGGCGACTCAGCATAAGTGGTACAGCTTTGGGATTTGGTATCTGTTTAGCCAATCGTCGAAATCGACGCCACATTAAGCGGCCAGCCGCAATTTGAACCACGAAGAGCTCAAAGACCGCAAAGAAACAGACTCTTGGGGGTCTTGGCGGCCTTTGTGGTTGCCGCTTCATTGCGCGGCTAAACAGTTACGGGATTTGCATGGAGCGCAGCTGCGATTTCAGCCACAGTTTTTCCCGAGTCGCCCGCAGTACGCAAGAGCGATAAAACTCTTTCCTTGGTGGCCTCCGTCGGCGCAGCAGTAGTCTGTGTCACTGGAGATGAGGGCGAGATCGAAGTTTCCGCAGAGTCGCAGCCGTTGAGAATGCAGTGATATTATGGGGGGGGGGCGGCTTTGATGCGCTGCGCTTTTCGTGGATTTTGGGGTTGAACTGGAATTGAGGAGCGGAGGGGGAAACACATGTCCGGCAAGTCCGCGGAATTTCAGCCGCTGCCCAGGGCAGCGATCGCGTTCCGGCCCGAGTTTCTCGATTTCGAGCGCGGAATCTGGGTGGGCAACCTCGAAGACAACGAACGCATCACCCGGCTGCTGAAGACCGGTCTCGAACACCGGTTCCAACAGGGATTCGTGACCGAGCGCTGGGGACGAGGCGTCTTCTGGCAGTGGATCGGGTATCTGCCGCGCGCCAACCGCGAGGCGAAGCCGCTCTCCAGCAATGTCAGCTTCGGATGCGCGAAGTTTTTCATTTCCGTCGACACGGAAGACAAGCTGTTCAATTGCGGGCTGCAAGTGGAGCGCGGCCTCCTCAAGGCAAGCAAGGATTATCCGGACACCGAGCTGCGCCCGGATTGGGACTGGAACCGGCTTGTCGGTTCGATCCGGAAGGGGAGCCCGATGATGGCGGAACTGAACCGGCTGGTGAAGCAGGAAGGGTTCCAGATCTTCGCCGGGAGCTGGGGTGGCGAAGCCGCTACGTTCTCGCGCAGCGACCCGCCCGACCCCGCCAGGCTTCGCAAGGCTCTCCGGGACGCGCCCGGCGATCATTGGGCGGGATTCCAGGTCTACTACCCGATGCGCCCGAAGGAAGTGCAAAGCTGCACCGGACTGGATCTCGTCGAATCAATGCTCGCCGTGTTCGGCGAAGTCACACCCGCCATGAACCAGTGCATGCAGATCACGATCTAGGCTACACGATTCCCCATCATGAACCTGGACTTGGACTTGGACCTGGACTTGGACCTGGTCCTAGACTTGGACAGGTCCTGTCATGTTCTATGCCAGGCACATTTTCGAGAGCATCTTAACCGCAGAAAGAAGGAGTTGGTCTGCTTCCTGGGCTTGTCGCTGTTCGACAAGCGTCAAGGCACAGCAGGCATCGAGGATTGCGGCACATTCCATCGCGCTGCCTCGGGCAATGGTGTAGAAACGGCGCTGATCCGGGCCGCTGCTCTTTCCTGATCCTTCGGCGATATTGAGCGGAATAGAGAGCGATGCGCGGCGGAGCTGGTCCGCCATGGCTGAATATCGTGGCGGCAGACTGTCGGCGATAGCAGCTGCAAGTGGCAAGAATCGAACTGCAGTCTGATAGACGGTGAGCTTCCTAAAGTTCACGGACGACAGCATAGTCTAGGTCCAAGTCCAAGTCCAAGTCTAAGTCCAGGTCCAGGTCCAGGTCCAGGTCCAAGTCCAGGTCCAGGTCCAGGTCCAGGTCCAGGTCCAGGTCCAAGTCCAGGTCCAGGTCCAGGTCCAAGTCCAGGTCCAGGTCCAGGTCCAGGTCCAGGTCCAAGTCCAGATCCAAGTCCAGGTCCAAGTCCAGGTCTAGGAGCAGCGCCTCCCTTTAGTCGCGCTTTATTTCATAAGGGATGGCGGGGAGGGTTCCAAGCGGGACTCTCTGCCGGTTTGCCTGCGGCCTGGCGGCGGCTGCGGGCGGTTTGCGTTCCCCGCTGATGCTGATGATCAGGTTCCCCTTTGTGCCCGCCTTGGCCTTCGCAGGGTCACAGAAAAGGACCAGCTCGACCCCGTCCGGGGTCCGTACCGTCTCCCGGAGCTCGATCCCCGGGGGTGGGTCGCTGAGATCGAACTGGAGTCCGTCGAACGGATTGACGAGCGGCATCTGCAGCCTGGCTTGAATCCGCGCAGTGCTGCCGCCTGCCAGCTTCACAGAAGGTTCGCCCAGGAGCGCCGCGGGCGCCCGGAATGGCCCGCGCCTCGTCACCGAAACCTTCAGATCCCGGGCGGGCACGAGATGCCGGTAGGCGAACGCCTGCATCATGTCCTCGGCAGGCGCCGCGGTTCGTCGAATCTCACGTCCCTGAATCGTCGCCCGCCCTTCCAGGTCAAGGCTCAGCGGCGCCCTCAGGGGCGCCATCGGGACGGTCAGGGTCAGTCTCACCTGATCCTGTCGAGCCTGGATCAGGCCGCCGCTCAGAACGAATCCCCTGGGAGCGTCCTTCAGAGCCAGTGAAATGTCTCCGGAAAATCCGTCCTTTCGCAGGGCGTAGACCGTAATGGGAACGCTCGTCCCGCCAATCGCATTAATGCTCGAAGGCACGACGCGCAGCTCGAAATCGGGCATCGGCTCGCTGATGCGCACGCGATACGCGTATTCCCTGCCTCCTTTCTGCTGGACGTCCCCCAGGTAGAGGTAAAAGGTCCCCTTTGCGGGCAGCGTCGCGGTCAGCAGAGAGTCCGCGTGGTGCGTTTCCAGTCCCGCCGACTTGTCTTCATGATCGTCGTTGAAGGCCAGCTGCCGTCCGGAGGCATCCGTCAGCTTCAGCACGGAATCCAACGGGGAATCGAGCCTGCGCGCATACACTTCCGCGACGATCGTCTCGCCGGCGCGCCCTTCGATGCTGTATACGTCCCAGTCCCCCGGCTGATCGATAACGCCGTTCACGATCATCGGCAGATTTATCTTCTGAGCCTTCGCCTGCGAATTGTTCGGTTCCTTCTCGAGAGACTCCGGAAGCGCGCCCACCATGAACGGGAGCCCGTTGGAAACGAATTCCCCCTTGCGGACGGATACCGGGTAGATTCCCGCTTCCTTGCCCCTGGTGTCCATCGTCAGCTTCTCCGCGGGGAGATTCCAGCCCGTGAGCCTGACGCTGGACTGGCTGCCGATTCTGCCGCCCAGCGGGAAGATGCCGGTCACGAACGGCAGCTCGCCCAGGGTGATGCGATAAACGAAATCCTCCCGCCCCCGGTAGAGGGCGTCTTTGATCTCGACGGTGTATTCGCCGTCCCTGGGAATGCTGTAGTGGAGGACCGGATCCGGATGAAACTGGAAGTCGTCGTCATACGCGAGTTCGTGCCCGCCGGAATCGTAGAGAGCGATGACCGCCTGGAACCAGCCGGGGACGGCATCGGCGAGGTACGGGATCAGCTCGCGGGCGCTCGCGGCGACCACCAGCTGCTGCCCCTGCCGGGCCTCAAAATTGTAGCGGTCGGCGTCGCCGGCCGTAAACGGCTGGCCCGGGCGTGCCTGTGCCTGTGGCCGTGCCAGGACCGGCTTGATGCGGCCATTCACCGTCGCCGGCAATGTGATGCTCATGTTGGTGGCGGGCTGGCTGATCTGCAGCTGATTGATGCCCGGTCCGGCGGCGACGTCGATCGATTCCTTCTCGCAGAATTCGGGCAGCTGGCCGACGCGGAAGGCCAGCGGGTTCGACAGCCCCTGCGGCGTGACGAGCCGCAATTCCCGGGTTCCGGGCTCGGCGTCGGGCGCCATCGTCACCGTAAGCGTGACGGTTTCGGCAAGGACCGGGCTGATGTTGCGGTTGCTGTTGAACACCGTGAGCTTCACACGGATGTCCGCGATCTCTTTCCGGACCGCGTCGTCCGCCGGCTTCTTCTGCAATTCCTGAATGCGCTCCCGCAGCTGCGTGGCCTGCATCCCGTTCATGGGCCGCGAGTAGCCCGTCACGGTTGCCTGGATGCCGTTGCCGGTGATGTGCGCGCCGGTGACGTTGTTCAGGAACTGGCCGCCGACTTTGACTTCGAACGTCGCGCCCCGCTGTCCGCCGGCAGGGAGAGCGTACGCGAGGTGCGGCGCATTTTGCTGCGCCCACAAGGCCGGCACTGCCGCAGGAAAAGCCATCAGCCACATCGCCGCCAGCCATCGTGATCGTTTCATAAATCGCTCCGTTGCATCCGAAAGCAATCATCCCTCCGTGACGCCCTTAACAAGACGGCGGTGTCCGGAGCTTAAAGCGCGCCGCTGCTGCCGGGAGCGCCGGCGTCTCGCCTAATGCCGCATACTTTTTCTAAAATTCCGTTCTTGCATACGAATTACCACTTTGGCTCGTGGACCTAGACGTGGTCGCGGCACAGGCACAGGCTGTGCCCCATAAACGCTGAAAACTCGAACCGCGAAGACCGCGAAGACCGCAAAGAAGCCGATGACACCGCAACGCGGCATGAGTTCGGCAGATATCTTCGCGCTCTTTGCGGTCTTCGCGGTTCGTTTTGTTTTTGCGCTTTATGTCTACCTACCAATGAACTGATTACTAACGGAGCACCTTTAATCACGTCCACGTCCAAGTCCAGGTCCAGGTTTATGTCCAGGTCCAAGATCCCTGCATTTTGCTCGCCCCTCTTTTTGCAAAAAGTATGCGGCATTAGGCGTCCCGGCAGCGCCTTACATGATCTCCTTCAGCCTGCCGGCCATGCTGATGCCGTCCGCGGCAGTCGGCGTCGCGTGAACCTCGAGACCGAGGGGATTGGGAAGACCGGCATCGGGATCGATGCCCAGCAGCTCATACATGCTGCCGATCAGGTCGCAGGGATAGACGGGACGGTCCTTCACCTGCTTCCCCTCTGGCGTCGGAGGCCCCGACCACGCGGCCGCCTTTGAATCCGCCGCCGGCCAGCACGGCGGAGAAGACATCGCCGTAGTGGCCGCGCCCGCCATTCCAGGGCGGCTTCCCACTGGACCCTCGGCGTTCTGCCGAATTCGCCGCTCCACCAGACGATGGTGCTGTCGAGCAGGCCGCGTTCGGACAGGTCCTGCAGCAGGGTCGCCATGCCCCGGTCCATCTGCGGCAGTCTCTGGCGCATGACCTGGAAATGCTGCCGGTGCGTGTCCCAGCCCTGGTAGTTGATGGTGATGTACGGGACGCCGCGTTCGACCAGCCGCCGGGCCACCAGGCAGGATTGCCCGAAGGTGTTGCGGCCGTAGCGGTCCCTCATTTCGTCCTTCTCCTGCGACAGATCGAACACCTTGCCGCGCGTCGCCCGAGGATCAGTTCGTAGGCCTGTTGCTCCGCCTGGTCGAGGGCCTTCAGCGAGGCATCGCCTTTCATCGCCTTGCCCGAGCGTGTTCAGCTGCTGGAGCAGCTCGCGCCGGTCCTGCTGCCGCTGGTCGGTGATTCCCTGGGCGACGACGCCCTCCACGGCGAAACGGGCCTGCGCCGGATCGCCGCCGGTGGCAAACGGCTTGTAGCGCTGGCCCAGGAACCCGTCTTCGGAGAACCGTCCCTGCGGCTGTGTCAGCACGATGTAGGGAGGAATCAGCCCGCTGTACCCGGCGTTGTAGCCCTTGAACAGCGAGACCACGGCGCCGACGCAGGGATAGACCAGCCGCTCGCCGGGCTTCCGCCCGGTCTGCACCATGTAGGACGCGGTCTCGTGGGCGTTGATGCCGTGGGTCATGCTGCGGATGATGGAATACTTGTCGGCCTGCTTCGCCAGCAGGGGCAGCAGTTCGCCGATCACGATCCCGTCCACGTTGGTCGGGATCGGTTTGTTCAGCGGCCCGCAGTAGTCGTAGCCCGCGTCCGGCTTCGGATCGAACGTGTCCAGGTGCGACGGACCGCCCCACATCCAGATCTGGATGACCGCCTTGGCTCGGGCAGGTTTCGCAACCGCCTGGGCGCGCAGGCGCGGGCGCCCGGCGAGCAAGCAATCCCGCCGCTCCGCAGAAACCGCGCTGCAACGCCTCGCGCCGCGAGATCGCCGTCGAAGCTCAGCTCACGAATTATCACGAATTGTTCACGCAAACCTACTTCCTCCTCAATGCCGGTATAGAAATTCCGGACCGTTCGATCAAGGCCCAGACCAGGTCGACCACGGCCGGCCATTTGTTCCCCTGGACAGACTGGAAATAGGCCCCGGCGACCTTCAGCTCCTCGTCGGTCGGGAACCGCGAGAGGACCGTCAGGTAAATCGAATCGATGGCGCCCCTCGGATTGCCGCCAGGCTGGACCAGCGCCCGAAGCTCCGGCGCTCTGCTGGATCTTGAGCTGTATATGGCTCGAATTCAGCAGGTGCAGCCGCTGGTCCGCCGTGGGACGATTGTTGCGCTCCGACTCCAGCCCGGTGTTGCGCGGAGAGCGGCCGAACATTTCCAGAAACGAACTGGTGATGCTGCCGTCCGCGAGCGCGATCGAGCGCTGGGTCTCCGGGATGAAGGTAAAGGGCTCCGGGATGGCGCTGGAATACTGCTCTCGTCGTGCCGGTGATCTGGCAGATGGCGTCGATCAGCACTTCCGCGTCCAGCCGGCGGAGCGGGTAGAAAGCGAAATTGGCGAGCGCCCTCCGGGCGATCGGTCCTGGAAATCGAGGAGAGCTGGTACACCTGCGAATTCAGGATCAGCCGGTAGATCTGCTTCAGGTCGTAGCGCGCCGCGACCAGCTCGCGCTCCAGGTAGGCCAGCAGTTCGGGATTGACTGGCGGGTTGTCGGGCCGGATGTCGTCCGGCTCGTGGATGATGCCGCGGCCCAGCAGCCAGGACCAGACGCGGTTCACGATGTTGCGGGCGAACCAGGGGTTCTCCGGTGCGATCAGCCAGTCGGCGAAGACCTCGCGCGGGTCCTGGTCCGGCGACACGCGGGCCGGCTTTCCGTCGGGGAAAACGCAGCCGCCGGCGTGCCGGCGCCCTGGCGGAGTCGAAAAAGACGATCTCCTCCTTCCACTCCACGGTGGATTTGTAGCCGACCTGCGAGAAAAAGGCCGCCATGCCCGTCAACCGCGTCCTTCGGCCACTGTTCCGCCCGCGTCGCCCATGAACGTCAGGGCCACGGCCTGCGCGATCGCCTGCGGGTCCCTGCTTTGCACGGCCCGGTAGAAGTTGACCTGCGGCACGCGGAAATTGCTGCCGCTCGCCGTGAGCATTTCCCGGACGAACCGGTCATAGGGCATGTTCTCCTTCAGGCAGGTCCGGATCCAGCGATGATAGGCCTGAACCGCGTTGGGCCAGAGGTTGATGGGGAATTCCGACTTGACCCGGAGCAGATCGCTCCACTTCATGGCCCAGTAGTCGGCGAACTCGTCGCGCTCCAGGAGGCGGTCGATCAGAAGGCTGCGCTTGTCCGGGTCCTGGTCCGCGAGGAAGTCCCGGACCTCCCGGGCGGTGGGCAGTGTGCCGATCACGTCGAGATAGACGCGCCGGACGAACACGGCGTCCGAACACAGGTTGGCCGGCTGGATGCCCAGTTGCTTCAGCTTCGCCAGAACCAGTTCATCGATTTTCCCTTTCGGCGCCGGCGGCGCGCCGCTCTCGTAAGGGGTCGACGATACCTGGGGAAATACCGATCCGGCCAGGAACGACAGGATCACGAGAGTGGAAATCAACACTTTCTTCATACTGTTGTCAGGACCCTGTTATAGCCTGCGCAGCCCCGATCGGCAAACCGTCAGGAACCTTCTGCGGCTGAGAATCGCGATGAGGAGATTCTACGGTCGCTATAACCCCACCGCACGCAAAAAGTTTCGCCGGATGAAGTCTTCCTGTGGGGACGGGCTTCAGCCCGTCCAATGCAGCGCAACGAGTCGCCCCGCCGCTTCTCGGGATGCTAGTTGGTTTCTGTCGCCAAAAGCCATTCCAAGCCCCGGAGGGGCGGGCAGAGAGTAGCCGGGGGCAAGCGGCGCGGTTTTGGCGCCGCACAGCCCCCGGTTAGCAAATTGTGAAACAAGAAGCCCCGGAGGGGCGACAGAAAGCCATGGCGCATAAAGCCTTTCGCCCCTCCCGGGGCTCAGTGCTATGCAATATTCTAACCGGGGGCGGCGCGCTTCGCGCTTGCCCCCGGCTACTCTCTTCGGCCCCTCCGGGGCCTGCAATCCGACACTCGCTCGAACTCAATGAAGGAGTTTCGCGACAGAAACTAGTGCGTGCCGCGCTGGACCTTCCAGTTTGCGCAAGCCGCACGGACTGAAGGCCGTGCCCACATGAGGACAATGAAAGGGTCACCCCACCCCCCGATGAAACGGTGCCCGGGTCGTGACGTGATGCCTGTCCAAGCCGGGGGCCGGGACCGAAAATCATTTAGGCATTTGAGGCACTCGACGTTAGAATAAGGACCCTCTTGGCTTGAAATGGGTAATGATTGAGAACTTCATGTCCGCGGGCGCGGGAATGAGGGAATGGCGCCCGCCGGCGAAGTTCTGTTGCGGGTGATTGGGCGCACGATTGTTCCGGCGGGCCAAGAGGATCCCGGAGCCGATCGGATTTTGTCATGCAAACAAGAATAAGCTACAAGCTCATTGCCGCGGTAGGCAGCGTGGCGGTGGTCATCATCGGCGTTTTTGCTTATGTGATCCTGACCGCCCATCACGATCAGCTCATCAGGGAACTGCGCCGCAACGCGAATCAGCTCAGCGAGACCGTGAAGCGCAGCACCCGCTACGACATGCTGGAGAACCAGCCGGCCAGGGTGCGTCAGATCATCACCACGATCGGGGAGCAGGAGGGTATTCAGAAGGTCCGGATCTTCAACAAGGACGGCGCGATCATGGTGTCCACCGACCCGACCGACGTCGGCAAGTCGGTGAATCCGGACGCCGAGGCATGTTATGCCTGCCACGCCGCCAACCAACCGCTGGAAAGGCTCGAGATTCCGGACCGAATCCGCGAGTTCCAGCAGCCGGGCGGGGACCGCATCCTGAGCATCATCAACCCCATTTACAACGAGCCGAGCTGCTCGAAGGCCGGGTGCCACGAGCCGACCAAAAAGGTCCTGGGAGTGCTGGACATCTCCATGTCTTTGCGCGAGGTGGATCGTGACATGCAGGATAGCCAGCAGCGGCTGCTGCTGTTCGGGATCGTGGCGATCGCGGCCGTGAGCCTGATGATCTACCTGCTGGTCAACCGGATCGTCCTCAAGCCGGTGCATGAGATCGTCGCGGCGACGCGCAAGGTGGCCGGCGGGGACCTGAACTACAAAATCGTGCACCACAAGAAGGACGAGATCGGCATCCTTGCCGATTCTTTCAACGACATGACCCAAAAGCTCTCCGAGGCGCAGCGGCAGGTTTACCAGTCGCAGAAGCTGGCAGCGGTCGGCCAGCTGGCCGCGGGTGTCGCACACGAGATCAACAACCCGCTGACAGGCGTGTTGAGCTACAGCAGTTACCTGCTCAAGCGCGCGGAAGACAAGCCCGAATTCAAGGAAGATCTGGAAGTGATCGTGCGCGAGACCAAGCGCTGCCGCGGGATTGTGAAGGGCCTGCTCGACTTCGCCCGGCAGTCGCCTCCGGAAAAGCATCCCAGCGACATCAACGAGATCGTCGACCGGGCGGTGCGCATCGTGCAGGCCCAGCTCGATGTCAACCACGTCGCGCTGCAAAAGGCCCTGAGCGCCGATCTTCCCAAGGTCCACGCCGACAGCAACCAGATCCAGCAGGTCCTCGTAAACCTGCTGCTCAATGCCAATGACGCCATCGGCGAAGGGGGTGGTACAATTGCGCTGGCCACCGGTTACGGGCCGAACGGCAGCGCGTCCCCGGATCAGGCGAAGGAACTCGTGATCAGGGTGAGCGATTCCGGCTGCGGCATCTCGGCGGCCGATCTGCAGAAGATCTTCGATCCGTTTTTTTCCACCAAGGGGCCGAAGGGCACCGGCCTCGGGCTTGCGGTAGCGTGGGGCATCGTCGAGAAACACAACGGACGCATTGAAGTGGAAAGTGAAATAGGAAAAGGAACGACGTTCCGGATACTGTTGCCGATGGGTGACGGTTAGCCTGACACGCCGCGGCGGCAGGCGGTAATTCTTGCTCTGTCATTATTGATGAGAGGCAAATATGGTTCCCATTCTCGTGGTGTCGATGCTGGTGGCATTCGTCCTGATCGATATCCTGATCCGGGTCATCTCGAAGCGCATCCGCCAGAACAAAGAACGCAAGGAGCGCCTCGAGGCTCTGGACATCGGGTTGCGCCTGGATTTCACCCTGGAAGCGAAATCGCTCAAGCGCGTCGACATCCCCAACCCACTGGCGCGCATCCTGGCCGTGGACGACGAAGCGATCGTGCTCGACAGTTTCCGGAAAATCCTGGTCGCCGCCGGTTACGCGATCGATACGGTCGAAAAGGGGACCGAGGCGCTCGGCCTCGTCCAGAAAAACAAATACGATTTTGTCTTCACCGATCTGAAAATGCCTGAAATGGACGGGTTGGATGTGGTCAAGGGAGTAAAGCACTTCAGCCCCGAGTCAGACGTGATCGTCATCACGGGCTACGCGACCATCGAGTCCGCCGTGAACGCGATGAAATTCGGGGCGCTCGATTACGTGCAGAAGCCGTTCACGGAAGACGAGCTGATTGATTTCACCCGAAAGTGCCTGATCCGGCGGCAGGACCGCGCGCAGAAACAGATCTCACCGACGGTGCGCCTCGTCACGTCCGACCGGTCGCCGGCGCACGAATTCGGCCTGCCCGGCGGCGTGTTCATCTCTGCGGGTCACGTGTGGGCGAACGTGACGATGCCGGGCATGGTGCGCGTGGGCATGGACGATTTCGCGCGCAAGATGATCGGGAGGATCGATGCCATCGAAGCGCCGGCAAAAGGCGCAATCATCCGGAAGGGGGAGAAGCTCTTCTCCGTGCGGCAGGGCGAGCGTGTCGCCGCATTCCACGCGCCGATCACCGGAACGGTGCAGGCCATCAACGTCGACTTGCCCCAGCACCTGGATTGGCTGGAGGGCCATCTTTACGAAAAAGGGTGGGTGTGCTCGCTGAAACCGGAGCACCTGGCCGAGGAGCTGGAGCAGCTGAAGATCGGCGAGAAGGCGGCGGCATGGTACAAGTCGGAGATTACGCGGCTGAGGGAGATGCTGGCGCCGCCCGACGGCAAAGGGCCGGCCGCGCCGGGAACCATGGTCGCCAGGCTGGTGGAAGGGCAATTGGAAGAGGTGGACGACGCCACCTGGATGAAATTCACCGAGTCGTTTCTGCGGCTCTAGGTTTTTTCTCGTTTGGCACGAGACTCAGAAGGCGTTCAACAGTCGAATCTCCAGCACCAGGCCCGAAGACCTCTGAGGTGGCCTGTCAAGGTTCACTCTCGCATCTTTGCCGAATCCGGATTGTGCCGGCGGGACGCCTAATGTCGCATACTTTTTGCATCTGAGCCGCGGAGCGGCGACAAGATAATAGCCAGGGGTGAGCAAAGCGAACCCCTGGTATGGGATTGAAAGAAAGAGAGCCCTCCTAAGGGCGATAGAATAATGCATGGTAAATAAAAGCCTTTCGCCCCTGCCAGGGCTCTGTTCTCGTTGGCTCTAACCAGGGGTTCGCTGCGCTCACCCCTGGCTATTTTCTTCCCGGCCCTCCGGGCCGCGACTAAAAGTATGCGACATTAGGCGGGACGCCGGCGCTCCCGGACCAAGGGAATCCGCATGAGGCCCGAAGGGCCGGCAGTCAGTAGGCCCGGCCGTCAGGCCGGAATAGGAGCGGCCGAGAATTGAGCCCCGAAGGTGCGGCACAAGAGTGCCCGCCGAAACGCAAACGAAACTCGACAGACTACCTCAGATGTCTTCGGACCTGTATGCGACTTTGATCAACGGTTGGACAGCCTCTAAAGCGTGTGCCCGCTAAAGATTTCTTCGAGAGCACATGCCATTTTGCGGGTCAGAACGCACATGGATGATCGTCGCTGAGAACTTCTCCAAGGTAATAGCCATTCCTGATCTCTACCCGCTAGTTTGACAATATGCGCAATTGAGTTGCCATTTGTTGAGAAATGTGGCAACTATATTGCGGAAATTCTCATGTATCCCCGAATCCTTGATTTAACCCAACTCGTCAAGCATCGATCCCTGTTCCTGCTGGGACCGCGCCAGACCGGGAAAAGCACTCTCCTGCGGCATGTGTTTCCGGAGGCGCGATATGTCGATCTGCTGGAAGCCAATACCTTTCGCGAATTGAGCGCCTACCCCGAGACGCTCCGGCAATCCCTTAAACCTGCCGAAAAGCTGATCATTGTCGATGAGGTCCAAAAACTGCCGGCACTGCTGGATGAGGCGCAGGCTCTCATTGACCGCGATAAGGATATCCGCCTCATTCTTACCGGAAGCAGCGCCCGCAAGCTGCGTCGGGGACACGCAAACCTGCTCGCAGGCAGAGCATGGTTTTGCCGCCTGCACCCCCTGGTCTCCGGGGAAGTTAACGGGAAATATCTGGACCGGCGTTTGAACACCGGCAGCCTGCCCGCGGTGATTGATTCTGCTGATCCGGTCGAAGACCTGAAGGCCTATGTGGGCGGGTATCTGAAGGAAGAAATACGCGCCGAGGGGCTGGTGCGCTCCATCGAGAGTTTCTCACGTTTTCTCGAAGTGGCTGCTCTGACCAACACACACATTCTTAACTACACTTCGGTATCCAACGATACCGGCATTCCGGTCCGGACGGTCCGCGAGCATTACCAGATGCTGGAGGATACGCTGATCGGGTTTCAGCTTCCTCCCTTCCGTCAGACCCGCAAGCGCAAGCCGGTTGCCACGGCGAAGTTCTACTTCTTCGATGTCGGCGTGGCCAATGTTCTCATGAAGAGAGGCCGGATTGTACCCGGATCGGAACTGTATGGTTCTGCCCTCGAACATCAGGTCTTCCTGGAGTTGAGGGCCTACCTTGACTATAACCGCATTGATCAGGACCTGACATTCTGGCGCACCCATGCCGGTTACGAGGTGGACTTTCTTGTCGGCGGCAGAATCGCCATCGAGGTCAAGGCGACGCGGCGCGTGTCGTCGAGTGATCTGAAAGGCCTGCTTGCCCTCGCGGAGGAGACGCAGTTGAAGAAAAAAATCATTGTGGCCGGCGAATCCCGCGAGCGCATCACCGATCAGGGCGTCACGATACTTCCAGTGGAGGAGTTCTTCCGGAAACTCTGGGATGGCAGCTTGATCGAAAACCAGCCACAGGCGCAGATCTGATGAATGGAAAACCCTCACGCCTCGCCTTTACCCCCCGCATGACTTTAACCCGCGCACTGACTTGAGCGGCCTTCCTGGCAGGCTGTTTCTGCCGCTTCCGCTGATTGACGGCCATCTCTCTCCCTCGCAGTCCGGCCACGATTCTACTCTTTTGTCGGCGCGGCTTCGCACAGGAATCGCTCGAAGGAACAGCTGCCAGGACTCTCCTGACGGGAGTCTGGAAGCAAGAATGTGGACACGCATCAAAGATGCAAAAGACAGTGGGTGTCCACGTTTTTGCCACATGGACTTTTGAGCCTGTTGGGGAACAGCATGCCGGATGGGCGGCATTGGACGGGCTGAAGCCCGTCCCCACGTGGATGAGTTTCCTGTCCCGACGGTTGCAGGTGGTCGCTGTCGGTGTCGCTGTCGCAATCGGAAGTCGGCTTTCCAATCACCCACGACAAGCGTGCTCCACATTCATCTCCTGACAGGCTGCAGCCCACCCGGAAACAGAAAGGCCCTCCGAACGGATGGCCTTTCTGTTGATTGATGTCGGAAGCTTCTCCCTACTTAGGAGGCGCTCCCCGGCCGAGAGTGATGTAGAAGCGTCCTCCCACCTGCGCCGGATCGCCAGGATAACCCAGCGCCTTGAAATCGAGCCGGCCCTTCACGTTCGGATAGACCGCGAGGCGGTGCGCCGGCAACGCCATCCCCTGGGCGCCCTTGTGGCAGCGCGTGCAGGTGACCGCCTCCGTGCTGTGGCAATCCGCACAACCCAGAGCCTGCTTGGCGGGAGACACCTCGTGATGGATGGCGGAGTACATCTTGGTTTCGACGAACGCGTACTTGCCCGAATAGGGGAGCCCGACGCGTTTCATGCCTTCGCTCAGAGCCTTGGCCCAATCGAAGTTGACCCAGTAGTCCTCCAGGAAATTGGGAAGAGCCAGAGTCTTGTTCTCCGTGTCGTAGGGCTGGACCGCGGTATGCATCTTGAACGGGGAGATGCGCGCCGCGGGGCTGCGCTTCTCGCCGACGGGAGCATTCAGGACGACGGGAGCGGACGGGTCGATCTTGTCCCCCACGAGCGAGGCGCTGCGGGTGCCGTCGTACCAGAGGTACGTGGGCGCCATGTCCTTGCCCCACGTGAGGGTGCCGAACTTCTTGTCGTAATCAGGCATCCCATACTTGTCGCGGCCTTCAGGCTGGTCCTTCCCCGCGGTTGAATAATCGCGGCGGAGAAGAGTCGGGGCGACCTTGGCGAAGTATGGGATGTGACAAGTCTCGCAGGCGATGTTCCTGATGTGATCGTCGAGGTGGCGGCTCAGCATGCCGGCCACGCCGTGAGGCGTGAGTCCGTGGCACTTTTCGCACTGTACGCGCCCCTCGACCGCGGGCGCAGTCAGCGACATCCCGGAGATCCGGTGCTCCCCGGTCGTATGGCAGTCCTGGCAGCGCATGTTCAGCGTGCCCATGTGCTGATCGATGGTATTGTTCTGTTCCGCCAGCGCCGGCTCCAGGTCGCCGTGTTTTGCGTTCGGCGCGCCGCCGCTGTAGAAGTGGCAGGCCCCGCAGGCCTGGCGGGACGGGCGTCCCACCTTCTGGGCAAGCGTTACCAGGTTGAGCGACGGGTCCGGGAACCCTCCCTTGTTGGGATCCTTCCGGTAGGTGCCCGTCGTGTCGTGGCAGACCAGGCAGTCGATGTTGGCCGGATTGGTGAAGTCGTAGCGATCGTCCACGCCGCCATAACCGATGTGACAGGACATGCACTGCTGGCGGTTGGTGCCGATGGAGACGCAGTAGTTGTTCACCATCAGCTTGAGGCTGATGTCGGTCCGGTGCTCGTATCCGACCAGTGTGGGGGAGTAACCTTTCCAATTCCAGTGCGCGGTCTTCAGCAGGTCCTGCCCCACTTTCGCGTGGCAGCCCAGGCAGGTCCGGGTCACATCCTGCGGACTCGGCTTGTCGCCGAGGGATACCAGGATGGAGTGGTCGGGAGTCCACGGATGGTGACACGCCGCGCATTCCGTGGGGGCGGAGGCAGGTTTGAGCTGGCGCTCGTGGCAGCCGATGCACTGGCGATGGTAGGCGCCCTTCAGGCCGATGCGGGCCGGATCGTCCGCTTCGTTCGGCAGTCCATGGCACCGGTTGCAGCTCTGGGGCGGATTCGAAGCCATGTCGTCGTGGCAGGAGGAACAGGGACCGCCGAGCTTTATTTCCATGGCGGCGTGCAGTTCCTTGATGTCCGTGCCTATGCGGTCCTTTTCGTCACTCGAATAGCGGTGATGGCAGACCCCGCAGTCCCCCCCGACCAGTTCGTCGTGGATCCGGTGAGAAAAAGGCACCGGTTCGTAATCGTCTGCCCGCGATTTCAAAACCTGGCTGTCCAGCAGATAGAAATTCTTGTAGTCCGTGGGACGCTGCGGATACCTTGGCCCGCCATTCGGCGCGGCGGCGGAGCGCACCTGCGCGGTCACGCGCTGCACTTCCTGAACCGTCCTGGCGGAGGCCTGGATGGCCTCGATGTGCACGACGCTGTACAGCGCTATGAAGGACAGCAGGCAGGCGATCGCAGCGCCACGGATGACCCAGGTCCAGAACGGGTTGACGGTCCGCTCGCGTTCTTCGCGCATCCGGGCGAGCTGGAAGTCCGTGGTCGGCACATACCCCGGCAGGATGGGGAAAAACGTCACGAAAAACCGGTAACAGAACAGGATGCTCGAGACGATGGCGATCGTCATCAGGATTTCGCCGATCGACGGGAAGTAGGCTTTGACCAGGTAAGGGGGATTATAGCCCACGAGAAAGACGTTGATGCGGTTCAACACCACACCGAAGATGATCAGGGCCACGGTGAAGAAGAGCCACCCCATGGACCGGCGCACCGCCTTGTTCATGAAGAGCAGGAATGGAGCGACGATGCCCAGCAGGATCTCGACCACGAGCGATACGGTGCTGGCCGGGTGCTCCAGGAAATTCAACTGATTGTAGCGGAATATCAAGTCCCCGATCTTCACCACGCCATAGATCCCCAGGAACCAGGGAATGATGCGGGCCATCGGCGTGAGCAGGTCCATTTCCGGGTTGCGCCCGAAACTGATGTTCGCATAGATGGATTCCAGGATCACCATCGGGAATCCCACCATGATGGCCGAAAGCAGAAAGAGCACGGGAAGAATCGGAGTGTTCCAGAGCGAACTCAGCTTCGTGGGAGCGATCAGCATCAGCGTCCCCAGCGAAGACTGGTGCATGAAGGAGAGAACCACGCCGGTCACGATGAACAGGGGAAGGATGATCTTGACCCCTGCGTGCACGGCAAGAATCGGCTTTTCCACCCGCTGCAGAAGACGGGCGCCCCATTCCTTCCGTTCAATGCGCGCCTTCAGCCCCTCGAGGATGGACGGGCTCAGCTCCACCGCCAGCACCATGAGGTAGAACGTGACGCACATGCCTACTTCGAACAGCACCGAGTTGCCCTGCCAATTGAAGATCGGCCGCCAAATGTTCCAATAGCGGCCCAGGTCAAAACTCAAAGCGATCGCAACCCAGAGGTAGCCCAGAAACGCCGTGAGAATCGCGGGGCGAAGCAGGGCTTTGTATTTATGACGGCCAAAAATCTCGATCAGGGCCGCGGTCGTGAATCCGCCGGCGGCCAGGGCGACGCCGCAGGCGACGTCGAAGGCGATCCAGATGCCCCACGGGTTGGTGTTATCCAGGTTGGTCACGGTGCCCAGGCCCAGCAGCATGCGCGTGATGCCGAAGGCGAACCCTATTCCCATGAATAACAGCAGGGTCAGGGTGCCGAAGGTAAAAAAGGGCTTGGTGACTCGATGCGGGAGGTCGTTGTGCGTCTGGGGCGTCATTTCGCACCTCCTTCGGGCCCATGGCTTGAAGGTTTATCGCCCGCTTCCCCCACGTCCGGGTGTTCGCCCGGATGGTTCCGGTTGTTGTACCACATGACTCCAGCCAGGGCGCCCCAGAAGGCAATGGGGAAGAAACCATATCGGAAGATGCCGTGCTGAATTGACTCCGTGAGATGAGGGGGCGCCGGTTCAGGCAACTGCAGAAGGCCGACTTCCTGCACCGGACGTCCGGTCAGGTAGAGCCACGAAGTCCCGCCGACTTCCGTTTCCCCGTAAATGTGGTTGAGGTAGCGGTCAGGCCGCCGCTTCAACCGGTTATTGGCCATCGAAATCAATTCCGCGCGGCGGCCGAAGACCAGCGCCTCCGTCGGACAGGAGGCCGCACACGCCGGGTTGGGCCCGGTCCCGGCAGCCGTGTCGGTGCAGAATTCACACTTGCGCACCCTGGGCTTGAGAGGTTCATTGAACTCGTACGCCGGAACCTGGAACGGGCACGCAACCTGACAGTAGCGGCAGCCGATGCAAATTCTCGAATTGTAAACGACAGCCCCTTCCGCGGTTTTTGTCAACGCGCCCACGATGCATGCGGAAACGCAGGAGGGGATGAGGCAGTGCATGCACTGTGCCTTGACAAAGGTCTGCGGCACAGTAGGCTGATCAGGCGACGGACTCCCCGGGAATTGATTCACCACAGTGAACGCCTTATCGGTCGGCCGGCGGAAGGTGCGGAGCACATCCCGGTCCGCAAAGGCTTCTGCCGTGCGCGGCAGGTGGTTCCGCCGGTTGCAGGCCTCTTCGCACTTGCGGCACCCGATGCACAGCGTGGTGTCCACCAGGACCCCCACATAGTCCGGCGAAGGCGCAGGCGTTTCCTCCGGCGCTTTCTCTTGCCCCACTGCCACCGGAGCCGCGGAGGCGCCCACGGTAGCAGCGAGCCCCATTTTTAATAGTTTTCGGCGGTCAATCTTCGGGTCCATCCGGCTCTCCTCATCATAGGGTGAAGGGCGTTTGTATCGCAAGATGGCTCAAGGGACAAGAGAAATTAGAGCGAATAATGTCAGTCAAGTTCCGAAAGCCGGAGACAGACCCCTGGTTGCTCACCCGCATCACCGTTTAGAATCAGGCAGATATACAATATGCGCACGGCACAAGACCGGCATTTGACGGCAATCGGAAACTGAATGAGACAATCACTTTCGATCGCCTTGCCTGGAAGAAAAACCTCCTGTGGGCACAGCGACATAAGTCGCGGCATCATTTTTGAACCACAAAGAACGCGAAGACCGCAAAGGCTGCGCTCTCACTTCAAGGGGCGCAGCAACTGTCCCGCTTGGCGGCCTTTGCGGTCTTCGTGGCCTTCGTGGTTCGTTTTTGTCTTTCACTTATGTCGCCATGTACATGATCGACTTGGCCAAACTGGCTGAGCCATCTGAAACAATCGGCGGTACAATGAATCTTAGCCAGAATGAGACGGAGGGTATGGAGATGAAATTTGCCGCGATCTCGATCTGCCTCGCTTTGATGTTCCTCGGTGGGTTTGCCGCCGGCCCGGCCGTTCCCACGGCTCTTTCCGCGCAGACCCAGGCTTCCCAGGATCCGGCTCAGGCGCCGGCCAAGGCCGACCAGAAGAAGGACCTCACCCCGGAAGAGATCATCAAGGCATTCTCCGAAAAGGAGACGGAGTTTTACGAGGCGTGGATCCAGTACGCCTACCGTCAGACGGCCGTGGTGAGCATTCTCTCGGTGAACGGCTACGCATCGAAGGAACGGATGTCGCTCGTTTCCGATGTGGTCTTCAACGACGACGGCACCCGCGAGGTCCGCGAGGTCGAGAGAAGAGGGCAACTGCGCGCGGTCAAATTCACAAAAAACGACGAGGACGTGATCACCAACCTGCAGCCCTTCGCCCTGACCGGCAAAGAACTTACACTCTACAACCTGAGATACGAAGGGAAGGCAAAGGTGGACGAGCTGACCTGCTATGTTTTTTCGGTAAAGCCGAAGAGTCTCAAGGGAGACAGGTTTTATTTCGAAGGCAGGATCTGGGTAGACGACGAGGATCTGCAGATTGTCAAGACCGTGGGCAAGCCGGTGCCGCAGAAGTCGGGTGAACAGTTCCCGGAATTCGAGACGCTGCGCCAGGTCGTCGACAACAAATTCTGGTTCCCCGTCTGGACCCATTCAGACAGCGTCTTGAATTTCCCCGACAACCGGGTCCGCATCCAGGAAACCATCACCTACGAAGACTACAAGCGCTTCGCCTCGAAGGCGAAGATAGAATACGGCGTCAAAAAGTAGAGCCGCCGCAGGGGCTTCCGGAAACTTAATTGACAGGGTTTGCGGTTCAGAGCCGCGCGCGTCAGCAAGCGGGTGGTTTTCCGGCGCGTCATGCGGATGGATCGAAGCGTATATGACCCGCTCCCTCACGGTCGCGGCTCTGATTGCCATCCCGGTTCCGGCTCGATAACTTGCCGTCGCTCGTCCCCAGATCAGAGTTTCCGATTTCAATGAACGGCGTGACCGCCGCAAGGGCACTCCGGAAACTTAAACAACTTTATTCATGTGGCCCCGGGCTTCAGCCCGGTCTATAAGCTGACCCCCCACGGCTGATTCCGGTACAATCCCTCATGAGGCGGGATGGCTCTGGAGTCGACACAGAAGGTGCGGGCTGAAGCCCGCGGCCACATGACAACTTCTACTTATTCCGATCCCGCTGCCTGTGCCCAAATCAAAGATTCTGATTTCATTGATTTACGTACTCGTCACAAGATCTCTGCGATGATCTTTTCAGGGGATCAGCGCCGCTTGCCGGTCGTCGGGGGAGGCGGCTCCTTCGTTATCCGGTCCGTTGGGTGCTCTTTGAGCAATCGCATTGCTTCCTGCACCGCCCGCTCGAGCTGCGGGTCGTGTCCGGCGATCACGTCCTGGGGCCAGTTCTCGACGTCGATGTCGGGCGCCACGCCTTCGTTCTCCACCGCCCACTTCCCTTCGCGTGAAAAGAACCCGCCCCGTGGCGCAATCATGGAACCGCCGTCGATGAAACCCGGCGTGTCGGCGGTGTGCACGAGTCCTCCCCAGGTGCGCTTGCCGACCAGCGGCCCGATTTTGCGATATCTGAACATGTAGGGCATCAGGTCGCCGCCCGAGCCTGCCATTTCGTTGATGATCATCACCTTCGGACCCCAGATTCCCGCGGCCGGGCTCGTGAACGGGTAGCGGTCGTCCGCCACGTTGTTGAAGTAGCCGTCGAAATCGCGCTGCAGGACGTCGATGATGTAGTCGGCCGCCGAGCCGCCGCCGTTGTAACGTTCATCGATAATCGCGCCCTTCTTGTCCTGCTGGGCGAAGTAATAGCGGTTGAAGCTGGTATAGCCGGGCTGGCCCGTGTTGGGGACGTACACATACGCGAGCTGGCCGTTGGAGAGTTTTTCGACCAGGCGGCGGTTGGATTCCACCCACGCGCGGGTGCGCAGTCCCTGCTCATTGGCGGTCGGCATGACGGTCACCTGTCTCACCCCGTCCATCGCAGGACGGCTGTTGAGGGTCAGGACGGTCTGCCGGTTGGCCGTGCCGTCGAGCAGCCGGTAGATGTTGTCGGGCGCCAGCAGTTCGACACCATTGATGGCGAGGATGTAGTCGCCGACCGAAACATCGACTCCCGGCGCCGCCAGCGGCGCCCGTAGATCGGGATTCCAGCTCTCGTTGTCGTAGATCTTCGTGATTCTGTACCGGCCGCTGTCGATGGCGAAGTCCGCGCCGAGCAGGCCGCCCGGCGACTGCGGGACCTGCGGCATGTCGCCGCCGCGCACGTAAGAGTGGCCGATGGCGATTTCGGCGCCCATGTTGTCGAGGAGATAATTGAGATCGGCGCGGTGCATCACGTAGGGCAGGAGCTGGCCGTACATCTCCTTGTCTTTTACCCAGTCGGTGCCGTGCAGGTTCGGCACGTAGAGGTAATCGCGCTGGTTGCGCCACCCCTCGTCGAATATCTGTTTGAACTCCTCTTTGGGATCGAGATGCATGCGCAGCGTCACATTGAGGCGCCCCTGGCCGGATTGCGGCGGGGTGCGGTCGGCATCCACGAGGAAGAGTCCCGGTCCGGCGCCGGCGCCGGCGCCGCCACGGCCTCCGCCCGCGCCGCCTGCGCCGCCGGCGCGGTAGAGCAGCTTGCGCCCGTCGGCGCTCACCTCGTAATCCGAGGCGCCGGTGACAAACGGCGCCGCCCGGCGGTCGCTCAGGCGGTAACGCTGCAGAACGCCTCCGCCGCCACCACCACCGCGTCCCCCCGTCCCGGCCTCGAGGAAGAACACCGTTCCGGCGACGCCCGTCAGCAGTTTCGAGTACTGGCGCTCGGTAATTCCGGGGACGGAGAGGATGCGCTGCTGCAGGCCGTCGAAGTCGATCTGAACGGGGACCGGCGGTGCTGCAGGGCGCGGCGCCGGCGCCGCCTGCTCGCCGGGTTCGGCGGCTGCGCCGCCGCGACCGCCGCGACCACCGCCCCCCCCGGGAGCAGTCGACACACCGGTATCCTCATCGCTTTCGGGAAGCAGCGGGCTCGGATCCCCTTTCTTGAGGATCGCGAAATAGAGCCCGAAGTTCTCGCTGTGGTCATACGAAGTCATGTCGAGCCACTGGGACGCGAGGCCGAAATCCGTCGAAGCAAGGAACCAGACATATTTGCCGCTCGCATCCCACGCGGGCCAGACGGCGTCGGCGAGCCCGTCGGTGATCTGCCGGGTTTCGCCGGTTTCGACATTGGCCACAAAAATGGCGTGATAAAGAGACCGCAGGCGGCTGGAATACGCGACCCATTTCGAATCGGGGCTCCACACGGGATTGAGCGTGCGCTGCGGCACCATCCAGGGATCGTTCCCCACGACTTTGGTCTGGCCCGAAGCCACGTCGAGGGCCCACACTTTCAGATTCGTGTCGGTGTAAACGATCTTCTTCGAATCGGGCGACCAGGATGGCGTGTAGTAATGGGTCGGACTTGGCAACGCGATTTCGCGGGGCGGCGTGAGCCCGTCCTGCGCCTCGATCATGAGCTTGTATTCCCCTGACTTGTCGCTGAAGTAGGAAATGTACTTCCCGTCGGACGACCAGGCCGGATCCCGCTCGGCCGATCCGCTGGAGTTGCTGAGATTGCGGACGTCGCCCTTCTCGGCTGGAATGGTGAAGATTTCGCCGCGCGCCTCGACCAGGGCTCGTTTGCCCGTCGGCGAAAGCGACATGCTCGTCATACGGCTGGTCACGTCCTCCCACCTCGGCATCATCCACGGGAAGTCGCCCGCCGCCGTGATGCTTACGACGCGGTCCTTGCCCGATTTGGGATCCAGCTCGTGGATGTAGCCGGCCTGCTCGAACACCACGGCGCCGCCGCCGGAATCCATCGCCTTGACGTCGAAGTCGGTGAACTTCGTGACCTGCGCCAGCTTTTTTCCTTTGGTGTCGTACACCCACACATTCGCGACACCGTCACGATCGGAGATGAAGTACACCGAGTCGCCTACCCACACGGGATCGACGTCTTTGGAATCGGTCCACGGAGGCGATGTCAGCGCGTAGCTTTTGAGATCGACGATCCAGATCGGGCGGTTCTGGCCGCCGCGGTAGTTGCGGCGCTCCTCGTCCCATGAGTTGTTCATCCGGTAGGCGATGCGCGCGCCGTCCGCGGAGATCTTTCCCTGGTAGCCTCGGGGCAGAGGCAGAGGTTCTTCGACTCCGCCTTCGGCAGGCACGGTCCAGAAGCGCGGGGCGCCGCTCGGGGCCCAGGTAGCGCGCGAAGATGAGAACATGACCGACTTGCCGTCCGGAGTCCACCCTTGAACCAGGTCCGCACCGGGGTGCCAGGTCAGGCGCTTCGGCTCACCCCCTTCAGCCGCCACGACATAGGCATCCACGTTGCCGGCGTAGTCGGCGCTGAAGGCAAGCCATTTGCCGTCGGCGGAGAAATGCGGGTTGGATGTCTGGCCCTGAAAGCTGGTGATGCGGCGAGCCAGACCGCCGGCGCGTTCGACGACCCAGATGTTGTTGGCGTAGGTGAAAGCGATCTGCGTCGCGCTCACCGTCGGCGTGCGCAGCAGGCGCGTGGGCCCGCCGTTCGGCGCCGCAGCCGGCGCCGTCAGCAACGGAAGCGCAAGCAGCGGGAGACTGCGAAAAAAAACGGAATACGTGCGCATCGACATTTGTTTACCCTCCGGGTGAGTTTGCAGGGAGTTTTATCACAGCACCGCATAGCCGCAACCAAGAAATTTTTGGACCTCAAAGGCAGCCGGCAGTTCCCGAAGACGACTTAGACTTGGACCTGGACTTGGACCTGGACCTGGACTTGGACCGTCCTATGCCAGGCACATCTTCGACAGCATCCTCACTGCCGAGAGAAGGAGTTGGTCGGCTTCCTCGGCACGGAGTTGTTCGATGAGCCTCAAAGCGGAGCAGGCATCAATGATTGCCGCACATTCCATCGCACTGCCACGGGCAATGGTATAAAAGCGACGCTGATCTGGGCCACTGTTCTTTCCTGATCCTTCGGCGATATTTAGCGGAATGGAAAGGGACGCGCGGCGGAGCTGTTCGGCCATGGCTGAATATCGCGGTGGCAGACGGTCGGCAATTGCAGCTGCAAGCGGCAAGAATCGAACTGCAGTTCTATAAACTTCGAGCTTCCGAAAGTTCACGGTCGGCAGAATAGTCTGAGTCCAGGTCCAGGTCCAAGTCCAGGTCAGCTGTGCGCCGCAATTCGCTTGCTCTGTACCCCCGGTCGATTTAAGGTAGCCCAATCACATTCGCGGCTCTTGGCCGGACGAGGCTATTCACAGGAGTGATCGAGATGCGAAAAATGGCGAGACTGCTCCCTTCCCTGCTCCTCGTGGGCCAGGCGGTGCTGATGCTGGCCGCGGGGCCGGTGCCGGCGCCGGAATCCACATTCGGATTCAAGCCGGGCGCCGATTACAAGCTGGCAAACTACGATCAGACAATCAGCTACCTGAAGAAGCTCGCCGACTCGAGCAAGTACCTGAAGCTCATCGAAGCCGGCAAGACGACGCAGGGACGCACGGCCTACTTTGCCCTGATCTCCGATCCTAAGAACCTGGCCAGGATCGATCGCTATCGCGAGATCGCGCAGCGCCTCGCCCATCCGCAGGGGTTGACGGACGGGGAAGCGCGCAGGCTCGCGGCCGAGGGCAAGGCCTTTGTCCACATCGACGGCGGCTGCCACGCCTCGGAAGTCGCCGGGCCGCAGATGACACCCCAGCTCGCCTACGATTTGATCAGCCGCGCCGGCGACCCGCAGATGAAGGAGATTCTCGACAACGACATCCTCATTCTCTGGCCCACCATGAACCCGGACGGCCAGCAGATGGTGAGCGAGTGGTTCATGAAAAACGCCGGGACGCCGTACGAGCAGTCGGGCCTCCCGCGCCTCTACCAGGAGTATGTCGGGCACGACAACAATCGCGACGCGTACATGATGAACATGATCGAGTCGCGCATGATGGAGCATTTCTGGCGCCAGTGGGAGCCGCACATCATCTACGTGTTCCATCAGACGGCGCCGTTTCCAACCCGGATCTGGCTGCCGCCGTTCTCCGAACCCGTCGGTCTGGATGCCCCCTATCTGATGTCGCGCGAAGTGAACATGATCGGGATGGCGATCGCCAAGGGGCTCGAGGAACGCGGACAGGTCGGCGCGACCCACATGGGCACGTCGTTCGATGCCTGGTACCCGGGCTATGTCGACTACGCCCCGATATTCAAAAACATCCCCGCGTTCTGGACCGAAACGGCGGGAAACGGAGCGATCCCGCGCGAGTACACGCTCAACGATATTCCGCAGAATTTCCGGGACCTCCGGCCCCAGAGCCTCTATTCAAGCCCATGGCCTGCGGGCTGGTGGCGCCTGGCCGACGCCGTCGGCTATAACGAAACCGCCGCCCTGGCGACGCTGGAATTCGCAGCCAAGTACAGGGAGTCCCTGCTCTACAATCGCTACCAGGCCGGCCGCGACCAGATCGCCCGGGGCGCCAGGGAAGCGCCGTACGCGTATTTCGTACCCCAGGACCAGCGCGATCCCGTCGCCGCCGTGGAAATGCTCCGCCGCATCGCATTCGCCGGCGTGCGCGTGTCGCAGCTGACGGCGCCGGTCGTTATGGACAATGTGACCTACCCGGCGGGGACCTGGGTGGTCCCGACCGATCAGGAATTCGCGGCCATGGCGCGCGAGTTGCTCTCCGCCCAGAAATATCCGGACCTGCGCCAGTATCCGAAGGGCCCTCCGTTGCGGCCGTATGACGCCGCGGGTTGGACCCTGCCGCTGCAGATGGGCGTCAAGTGCGTGGCCGCCGCCAGCCCGCTCACCGATGACATCCGCTCAAAGATGAAACCGCTCGGCTCGACGCCCGATCCCAAGGCCAGGCCTACGCCCTACAATCCGTCGGGTTCCGAAGACGCCGCGCCGTTCGACAGCGTGCCCGGCATCGGCTTCGATTCGAATCCCACCGCTGCGGCCATAGTGCCGCCGGTGGGCAAAGTGACGGGAAGCGGGCCGGCACTCGCGGTCGATCCCGCGCAAAACAACGCCTTCCGCGCCGTGAATCTTGCGTGGAAACAGGGCGCGAGCGTTTCGTTCGCCGCGGCGACCCCGGGCTCGGAAGCGCGATACCTGATCACCGGTCTTTCGGAACCCGCGCAAAACGCGATGGTCACCTCCCTGGCGCTGGTCGCCGAACACACGGCTGCGGGCGGGACGCCGTTGAAGAAGCCGCGCATCGGACTGTTTCAGCCGTGGTCGGGCAGCATGGACGAAGGATGGACGCGCTGGCTGCTCGAGCAGTACGGCTTCGAATTCGTGAGCCTGCACCCGGAGGACTTTCATTCTCCGCTGGGTGATAAAGTCGACGTCATCATCCTGGCGGATGACGCGAGAATCCCGGTGCAAGGTGGGGGCGGGCGCGGCGAAGGCGGCGGCATGGGCGGCCGCGGGGCCGGCGCACCGCCGGCGGGAGCCGCGGCACAGGCGGGCGCGGCGGCGCAGGCTGCCGGCGGCCGCGCGGGAGGCGGCGGCAGGGCCACCCGCCCGGAATACGCCTACACTCTCACGCCGGAAGACCTGGCCGCGTTTGAGCAGTTCATCCGCGGCGGGGGAACCGTGGTCTGCTTCAACAGCGCCACCCGGTTCGCCATCCAGCAGTTCAAGCTGCCGGTCAAGAATGTGGCGGAAGGGCTGCCGCCGGAAGAGTTCTTCCTGCGCGGCTCCATCGTCGAGGTCATCACCGACCGGACGCATCCCGTGATGGCCGGCATGCCCGATAAGGCGGCTGTGTTCGTCGACGGCAGCCCCGTCTTCCAGACGCTTGACGGTTTCAAGGGAACCGTGCTGGCAAAATACCAGGAGACAGGCTCGCCGCTGCTGTCAGGGTACCTGATCGGCGAGAAGGTCCTGCAGGGAAAGGCAGCGGCTCTGGATGTCGAACTCGACCAGGGGCACGTCGTGCTCATCGGATTTCGCCCCGAATGGCGCGATCAGCCGTTCGGGACATTCCGGGTCGTGTTCAACTCCGCGCTCTACGCCCGGCAGCGCTGAGCAGACCTCAGACTTCAGACATCAGACCTCAGGCCCAAGCTCGGAGTCAGCTCTAAAGAGGGTGTCCAACAGTTGACGGGCGAGGTGAGAAGAGGCGCGAAGCGCCGGCAGTGAATAGCCCCGCGCGTGGGCGCGGGGTTCAGCCATATCGGTAAGCGAGGCCCGAAGGGCCGGCACATCCCCGGCTATCCATAGTATTTAGTGCCGCGCCTTCGCCGCTCATTTCCACGTCACCCTTATCCGGCCTTACGGCCGGGCCTACTCACTGCCGGCCCTTCGGGCCTGGAATCATGCCGTAAATCACCGTTGGCCACCCGCTAAAGTCCGGGGTCTGAAGTCTGATGTCTGAGGTATGAAGTCCGAGGTCTGAGGTCTGATGTCTGAAGTCTGAAGTCCGACCGGCATTCATCCCGGCGCCCGGCCCCATCATTCCTTATGCGACCGCGCGACCAGCTTTGCCAGGTCCGGTTCGAAGCAGCGGCGGCAGCGGGCCTCGTACATTCCGCCGGCGCCGACCACGATTAATTCGTCGCTGGCGACCAGGCGCTGCGTGTGTTTTGCGGGATTGCCGCACTGCATGCAGATGGCAAGCGTCTTGGTGATTTCGTCGGCGACCGCCAGCAGTTCGGGCATCGGGTGAAAGGGGCGCCCAAGGTAATCGGTGTCCAGGCCGGCGATGATGATACGCTTGCCCATATCCGCCAGCTTCACAACCACATCCACCAGCTCGTTGCCGAGAAACTGGCCTTCGTCGATCCCGATGACTTCCGTGCGCAGATCGAGGGCAGCCTCGAGTTCCGCCGCGTTTTTGACCGGCGTCGAGTGGATCTTCAGCTCGCTGTGGGAAACGATGTGGTCGTCGGCATAGCGCTTGTCGATCGCGGGCTTGAAGATCTGCACCCGCTGGCGGGCGATTTCCGCACGGCGCAAACGGCGGATCAGCTCTTCGCTCTTGCCGCTGAACATCGGTCCGCACACGACCTCGATCCACCCCAGACTGCCCTTGGCAAAATTCATGATCGCCCCTCTTCCAAAAGGATGGGTATTTGTATCGCGGGAGTGCATCAGGGGGCAAGCTGGAAATTCGAAGCGGCCGGGACCTACACGGCCGGGACTTGTGGGGGCTGGGATTTGCTGGGGCCCGGAACTGAGGCGGACTGCGCAGGCCTCTGAAGCGCGGGCCGGGATTCGCGGGAGCGGCGCAACCACCAGGCGACGACGCGATACAGGAGCAGGACCGCGAGGATCGCCGCGTAAATGCGCGGCGCCCGGGTATCGGCCTTCACCTTCCACCAGAAGTGGATGACGGCGGATGCCGTGCTCAGGTATATCGCCCGATGCAGGATTTGCCACTTCTTGCCCCCAAGCCACCGGATGGAGGCGGTCGTCGACGTGGCAGCCAGGGGAATCAGCAGCAGAAAGGCGAAAAAGCCCGCGGTGATAAAGGGGCGCTTGATGACATCCTTGATCATGTCCGGCACGGCAAAGAACTTGTCGAGCCAGACGTAGGTCGTGAAATGCAGCGAGACGTAAAAGAACGCAAACAGCCCGATCAGCCTGCGAAACTTGATCAGCCAGGCCAGGCCCGTGATCCGGCGCAGGGGCGTGATGCTCAGCGTGACGAGAAGAAAGACGAGGGTCCATGTCCCGGTGGATAGAGTGATGAACTCGATCGGGTTCGCGGTCAACCGGCCGGTCAAACCCCGGACAATCAGTCTCCCGAGGGGCGCCAGGCAACCCAGCCACACCAGACACTTCAGCAATAGAATCTTGCGTTTTGTCACAGCCGTCAGAAATACTTGCGCAGGTCCATGCCCGCATAAAGACCGGCGACCTGGTCGCCGTAGCCGTTGAACATGAGGGTCTCGCGTTTGAAGAACTCGCCGATGCGGCGCTCCTTCGCCTGGCTCCAGCGTGGGTGGTCCACCGTCGGATTGACGTTCGAGTAAAAGCCGTATTCCTGCGGCGCCGAGATGTTCCAGGCGGTGGGCGGCTGCTTTTCCACGAACTTGATCTTGACGATCGATTTGATGCTCTTGAAGCCGTATTTCCAGGGGACCACCAGGCGGATGGGCGCGCCATCCTGATTCGGCAGGGATTCGCCATAAAGCCCGACCGCCAGGATCGTCAGCGGATGCATGGCCTCGTCCATGCGCAGCCCTTCGACGTACGGCCACTGCAGCACGGACCGCCTCTGTTCGGGCATCTGCTTCGGGTCATAGAGCGTTTCGAAGGCGACAAACTTAGTGTTCGACGCCGGTTCGACCGCCTTGATGACCGAACTGAGCGGTATGCCGATCCACGGAATCACCATCGACCAGGCTTCGACGCAGCGGAGGCGGTAAATCCGCTCCTCCAGCGAGGGGTGCATCCTGACGATGCTGTCCACGTCATAATTCGCGCGCTTCTTGACCAGACCTTCGATGCTGACTGTCCAGGGGGTGGTCCTGAGCGTGCCGGAGTTTCGCGACGGGTCTTCCTTGTCGACGCCGAACTCATAGAAATTGTTGTAGGTCGTGATGGCGTCAAAAGGCGTGAGCTTCTCGCCCTGCGTGCTCAAGTTGCTCTTGACAAAAGGCAGTTTGGCCCTTGCCTGGGCAATCATGGAGGGCGTGACGAGATTTCGCAGGAATCTTCCCGCGAACAGAGCCGCTCCCGCGGTCCCCGCCGCGACCATGAATTTGCGGCGATTGAGATAGACCTCTTTCGGGGTGATTTCACTGGACCGGATGTCCGCGGCCTTTTTGATCAGCACCAGAATGCCTCCTTTGCAGCCCCCAATACCCTCATACCGTTCGCCGGCGATTTTATTCCCGTAAAATCCCGGCACGCGCCCGGCGCCTGCCCCAATAGAAGTATAGAGACCGAACATGCCCTGAACAAGGACTGTCGCCAACTGACTGCCCCGATCGGACTCTCCCCGGAAACTTTCCTGGGATTCGGGCGGTGCGCCGTTAGTAATCAGTTCATTGGTAGGTAGACATAAGGCGCAAAAACAAAACAAACCGCGAAGATCGCAAAGAGCTTGAAGATATCTGCCGAACTCATGCCGCCTTGCGGTGTCATCGGCTTCTTTGTGCTCTTCGCGGTCTTCGCGGTTCGAGTCTTCAGCGTTCATGGGGCACAGGCTGTGCCTTCGCCGTGCGGCTGAATTCATCGACTCCAGACGATGCCTGGGGCGGGTCAATCGGCGGGCGGCAGGTCGGAGAGTTCCGGATGCTGTTTCTCGAGGGTCTCGTAGTAGTCGATGATGCGCCGGACGTACTGCCTCTTCTCGAGGTAGGTCCCCGGGAAGAAACTGCGCTTGAATCCGTATATCAGGCACCGCTTGAGGTCTCCCGCGGTGAGCCCAAGGGAGGACATCGCCAGCTTGATCTCCTTGGAGACGGTGGTGTTGGAAACGGTGCGGTTGTCGGTGCAGAAGGTCGTGGAGCAACGCGCCGCCTGGATCTTCACAAAAGAATGATCCTGCAGCCGCTTGATGTGCGGGTTGGTCTGCATGTTTGAGGTCAGGCAGATCTCGAGTGTGATCCGGCGGTCGGCGATGTACTGCGCCAGTTCGTTCACGTACCGCTCCTTGTCCTCGATCGTCGGGTCGGCGATCATGCTCGTGTCGAGCAGGAATGTCCCGTGGCCGATGCGATCCGCATGCAGATCGGTAATCGCCTGGAAGATGCTCTCAGGACCGTATGCTTCCCCTGCGTGGACGGTCTTTTTCATGAAGTTCTTGTGGGCGTACTCATAGGCCTCGACGTGGTTCCCCGCCGGATAACCGGCCTCGTAACCGGCCAGGTCAAAACCCGAAATCGGGATGCCAAGCTCCCGGCGGATGCGGACTGCGGCGTGAGCCAGCTCGAGGGAGGCGAGCGCGAACACCCGCTCCGGAGGCGAAAAACGGTGCACGTGGAGGACCTTGTCGTAGTAATCGCTGGTCCCCTCGGTGAAATAGCGCAGGGCGCAGACTATGATGGCATATTCGAAGGGGGGTTCCTGTCCCGTCAGCACTTCGGGCCTCCGGTTGAACTCGTCCTTCGCCCGCGACAGACCCCGGTTTACCGACCTGAGCACATTCTCCATGGACAACCGGGGGTGGACGTGGAGTTGCGGGGCAAATCTTACTTCGACGTAGCGGACGCCCTCTTCCTGATTGTCCTGTGCCAGTTCATACGACACACGCTCCAGCGCAGCCTCGGTCTGCAGGACGGCGACCGCATAATGGAATCCCTCGAGGTATTCTCCGAGGTTTTTGTACTTCTCCTTGAACACCAATTCCATCAGCCCGCCGGGCGAATAAGAGGGCAAATGCACCCCGGTTTCTCTGGCAAGCTCGATCAGGGTATTCAGGCGCAAAGATCCATCCAGATGAACGTGCAGATCGGTCTTGGGGAGCTTTTCGATGATGTCCTGGGTGATCACGGGTCCCTTCCCCGGCAGGCCGGACGCTATTCTGCGTTCCTATCGTAACAGAACCGCTATCGCTCAGCCACTCATTGCTCCCCCGGTCGAATCCCGCCGCCGTGACAGCGAGGACTGCATCGGAACCTCGAAGGCCTCGAAGACCTCAAAGAAGGCAAGCGTAGAAAGGGTGAGTGCGCGCGCTGCCGCTTTCTTCACAGGGGCGCAGCGCTTCGCACTGCAACATCTTGGCGCGAGGCGCGTGGAAAAACGCAGCTGAATTTCCGCGCAATGCGTCTTCTTCACGAGCGCTTTCCCACGCGCCTCGCGCCAAGATGTTGGCCGGAGGCCGCCCCTGTGAAGAAAGCGGCAGCGCGCCTTTGAGGTCTTTGCGGTTCGTTGATTTTCTCTTCCCTACTTGACTCCGGAGACCTTCTAACCTTTAATCATGATTTGCTCCCGAGGTTCAGGCGAACGCTGTTGTGGCCCGCAGGCACGCGTGCAACCGCAATCCGGCCCGGAGGAGGGAGGGATTGATGTCGAAACAGTCTAAGAAAACGCAGACACCCAAGCTCTCCAGGGATCAGCGCACGCTGCTGGTGTCCAGAGCCATGGCGATGGTTCCGCAGGCCTACGCGCCCTATTCCAAATTCCATGTCGGCGCGGCCGTGTTGACCCGGGCGGGCAACATATTCACCGGCTGCAATGTGGAAAACGCGTCCTACGGCCTGACGAACTGCGCCGAGCGAACCGCCATATTCAGTGCCGTTGCCGCCGAGGGCCCCGGCATGCGGCTTTCGGCGGTGGCGATCTGGAGCGATCCCGAGTGCCCATGCGCCCCTTGCGGCGCCTGCCGCCAGGTGATCTTCGAGTTCGGCCCCGACGCCCTCGTGTTGTTCCAGGGCAAGGATGGAGTGGAACAAACACGCGCCGCCGCGTTGCTTCCGAGCGGATTTCAGTTGTGACGTCCGCATCCGGCGCCGGGTCCGCGTACAGCAAACGGCAGCCGCCCGGGCGGCGCCGGGGATGAATTGGCTCTTATGCGTACTGTCGATCTGATCGAAAAGAAGCGGGACGGCCGCGAGCTGACGCCCGAGGAGATCCGCCACATGGTCGACGGAACCACTCGCGGGGAGATCCCCGACTACCAGGTGTCGGCTTTCCTCATGGCCGTCGTGCTGCGGGGCATGAGCAGTGCGGAATTGGCTGCGCTCACGGATGCCATGCTTCACTCCGGACAGGTGCTCGATCTTTCGAAGCTTCCGGGCATGAAGGTGGACAAGCACTCGACAGGGGGCGTCGGCGACAAGACCTCGCTGATCCTCGCACCCATCGCCGCGGCCGGCGGCCTCATCGTCCCCATGATAAGCGGGCGGGGCCTCGGGCATACCGGCGGCACGCTCGACAAGCTGGAGTCGATTCCCGGCTTCCGCGTCGATCTCTCGCTCGAACAGTTCGTGCAGGCGCTCGGCGAATGCGGGTGCGGGCTGATCGGGCAGACTCGGGAGATCGCTCCCGCCGACAAGAAGATTTATGCGCTGCGCGGCGTGACGGGCACGGTTGCAAGTCCTTACCTGATCTGCGCCTCCATCATGAGCAAGAAGCTGGCCGAGGGAATCGACGCCCTGGTGCTCGATGTCAAGACAGGCTCCGGCGCCTTCATGAAAAAGGAAGAGGATTCGGTCTTCCTCGCCGAACTGATGGTGGAAACCGGCCGCCGCATGGGGAAAAAGATGGTCGCGCTGATCACGGACATGGATCAGCCCCTGGGCCGCGCCGTCGGGAATTCGATCGAGGTCGCCGAGTGCGTCGAAGTGCTGCGCGGCGGCGGGCCGGCGGACCTTCGCGAGCTTTCTCTCGAGCTCTGCGGCTGGATGTTCTATCTCGGGGGGCGTACTGCAACCGTCGGCGCCGGCAAGGAGCTCGCCGCCGGACTGATCGCGAACGGGGCCGGGCTGCAAAAGTTCCGGCAGATAGTCCGGAACCAGGGCGGAGACCCGCTCGCACTCGACGATTCGCTGCGCTTGCCGCAGGCGGCTCACCGCGTGGATGTCGCCGGCGATGCGGCCGGGCGCGTCCTGTCGATCGATTGCGAACAGATCGGCACTGCCTGCGTGGTTCTCGGCGGCGGCCGCGAGACCATCGAGGATTCGATCGATCCGGCGGTCGGCATCAGGATACACAAGAAGATCGGAGATGCCGTTACCCGCGGCGAGGCGATTTGCACCGTCTACCATAACGATGACCGGCGCCTCGCCGAAGCGTGCCGCCTGATCAGGGAGGCGTACCGGATCGGTCCCGGCGCCGCCCCCGCGCCCCGGCCGCTGATCCGCAGAGTGATCGAATCCGCGGCAGGCGACTAGTTCCCGGCCGGGTTTTGCCGACGAACGATGGGCTCAGCCACCTTGGACCTGGGACCTGGAGGCCTTTCAAGACCGGGAGCAAACGGCGGCGAATGATTCCGTCGCGTAGGTCGTGAGAAAAATAGGATTTTGCAAAACTCAGCCCAATGTTTTCAATGACTTACAGCCGCAAAATGGCCAATTTATGGATTTTTTCTTTATTCTGGCTATACATGGCGACATAAGTGAAAGACAAAAACGAACCGCGAAGGCCACGAAGACCGCAAAGGCCGCCAAGCGGGATAGTTGCTGCGCTCTCACTTCCTCCGATGGGGCGCAGCGCTGCGCGCTGCAACATCCTGCTTGAGGCGCACGGGAAAACGCATGTGGATTTAAGCGCCAGGCATTGCGCATGGCGTTTTCCCGGGCGCCTCACCACAACAATGTCGGCCGGAGGCCGCCCCTTGGGAGGAAGTGAGAGCGCAGCCTTTGCGGTCTTCGCGTTCTTTGTGGTTCAAAAATAATGCCGCGACTTATGTCGCTGTGTAAGCCAGGCCAGGACATACGGCAGCTCTCGGATCGTTGGGGGTGTACGGAGAACTCATGGGTCGATTTGTTGGAATCCTCGGCTTTGCAACGTTGATGGGCCTGGCGTATTTGTTTTCTACGAACCGCAGGGCCATCCGCCTCAAGACCGTGCTCTGGGGACTGGCCCTCCAATTGTTCTTTGCGCTCGTCGTGCTCCGTTTTGAGCCGGGACGCGCCGCGATTCAGAAGGCCGGCGAAGCGGTCAACAGGCTGCTCAGCTACTCGTTCGCCGGGTCCGAGTTCGTCTTCGGGGAACTTGGGAAGAGCGGGGGCATGGTCGGGATGGTCTTTGCCTTCCAGGTGCTGACGACAATCATCTTCATCTCGGCGTTTTTCGCCATCCTTTACCACTTCGGAATCATGCAGTTCGTCATCCGGCAGGCGGCGAAAGTGATGATCAGGATGGGGGCAAGCGGCGCCGAGTCGCTCGATGTGGCAGCCAGCATCTTCATGGGCCAGACGGAAGCGCCCCTGACGATCCGGCCATTTCTGCCTTCCTTCACGAGGTCGGAACTGATGACCATCATGACGGCGGGCATGGCTCATGTTTCCGGCGGCATCATGGGGGCGTACATCCTGTACGGCATCGAGGCCAAACACCTGCTCGCAGCCGTGATCATGACGGCGCCCGGCACGATCTTGATGGCGAAGATGCTGGTGCCCGAGACCGAAGAGCCGCTCACCGCTCCGGGTCGCGCCAAACACGATCCCGCCGCCGGGTCCGCGGACCCCGTCGCCGGGAAGGTCGAGATGCCCAGGGACGCCAACGTCCTCGGCGCCATCTCCCGCGGCACGACCGACGGCTTGCACCTGGCGCTCAATGTCGGGGCCATGCTGGTGGCATTCCTGGCGCTCATCGCGCTCGCGAACGGAATCCTCGGTGGCATTCACAACAGCCTGGCCGGGGCCGGCTTCGCCTGGTTCCCGGCGTCGCTGCAATCGATCTTCGGCCACATCTTCGCGCCGATCGCGTGGCTGATCGGCGTTCCCTGGCGCGACTGCCTGTCGGTCGGCAACCTGCTGGGCACCCGTATGGTCGTGAATGAACTGGTCGCGTTCTCCCAACTCGGACCGATGAAGGCCGCTCTGGACCCGCGCTCGTTCACCATTGCGACTTTCGCCTTGTGCGGCTTCGCGAACTTCAGCTCGATCGGCATCCAGATCGGCGGCATCGGCGCCCTGGCGCCGAACAAGCGTGATGAGCTTGCGCGCCTTGGCTTCCGGGCCATGCTCGCGGGAACGATGGCCAACTTGATGTCGGCATCGATCGTCGGCATCCTGATGTGAGGAAAGGGATCTGAAATGAGCCAGGCATCAACGGGTAAAGGGGCGCTCTCCGAATTTGATCGCGCCGAACAGGCCGCACAACACGTTTTCGCTAGAGCCGCCCTGCGCCCGCAGATCGCCCTGGTGCTCGGTTCCGGTCTCGGCGCCCTCGCCGATTCGCTTGCCGAGGCCGCCCACATCCCTTACGCGGAAATTCCTCACTACCCCAGGCCCACGGCGGAAGGCCATGCCGGCCGGCTGGTGATCGGCTTGAAGGGGAATGTCGCGGTCGCCGCCATGCAGGGGCGCGTCCACCTGTATGAAGGCCGGAGCATCGAAGACGTCGTCTTTCCCCTGCGCGTCTTCGGACGCATGGGGGTGCGCACCCTCATCCTGACCAACGCCGCCGGAGGCATCAATCCTGCGTACAAGCAGGGATGCCTGGTGATCCTCGAGGACCACATCAACCTGAGCGGCCGCAATCCGCTCACCGGCCCCAATGATCCGCGGTTCGGCGTGCGCTTCGTCGACATGAGCAACGCCTACGACCCGGAATTACGGGAGATCGCGTGGAACCAGGCGCAAAAACTCGGCATCGACGTCTTTCGCGGCGTCTACGCGGCGCTTCCCGGCCCGAGCTACGAAACCGCTGCTGAAATCCGCTGGCTGCGAATCATCGGCGCGGACCTGGTCGGCATGAGCACGGCGAATGAAGTGATTGCGGCGCGCCACATGGGAATCAGAGTCCTCGCCATTTCCTGCGTCACCAACATGGCGGCCGGCATCCTGGGACAGCCGATCACGCATGAGGAGGTGCTTCAAACAGGCGCCGGCGTCCGCGCCAGTTTCGAGGCGCTGCTCAGTGCCGTCATCCCCGAAATCGCCGCGAAATAACAGGTCGCGTGGGGATCTCCCCGACCGCCACATGAAGACTTCGACAATCTCAGCATTCTTGTGGCCCCGGGCTTCAGAGGGTGTCCAACGGTTGATTCAGGGCTCACCAGGCCCGAAGACGTCTGAGGTGGTCTATCAATTTCCGTTTGCGTTTCGGCAGGCACTCTTGTGCCGCACCGTCGGCGCTCAATTCCCGACCTCTCCTATCCCGGCCTGACGGACGGGACTATCGAATGCCGGCCCTTCGGGCCTCAAGAGGATTCCCTTGGCCCGGGAGCGCCGGCGTCCCGCCTAATGCCGCATACTTTTTCTAAAATTCCGTCCTTGCATACGAATTTCCATTTTGGCTCGTGGACTTGGACCTGGACCTGGACTTCGACGTGGACCTAGACGTGGTTGCGGCACAGGTTTCTGAGGCGTTGGGACTTAACGGCGCACCTTTAATCCCGTCCACGTTCAAGTCCAGGTCCAGGTCTATGTCCAGGTCCAAGATCCTTGCATTTTGCTCGCCCCTCTTTTTGCAAAAAGTATGCGGCAATCGACATAGGTAGGCGGTCGCCCGCTGTCCCTGTCACACCACCGTGCGTACGGGTCCGTACACGGCGGTTCGGTGGGTTAAGCTACCGGCCGACTGCCAAACGAAAGAGCCCGATCCCTTCGAAGTAAACATTGGGGAAAGCAACGCACAAAGCCGGGCTCTGACTGAGCCGCCACGGGCCATGTGGGCTCCCAGCGGTTTTTGCCGCAAGGGCCTCATTGACACCGCGCTTGCGCAGCTCTTTGAAACGAGTCCGCCCGCGTTTCCATTGCTTCCACACGAAACACCGCAACTTCCGGCGTATCCAGCTGTCAAGGTCATCAAGCACTGAGGGCGTTTGGCAGAAGCCAAAATAGCCACGCCATCCCCGCAGGTAGACGTTGAGATCATCAACCATCCCCTGCAGGCTTACACCCCGTGTGCGCTGCGTGATTTCCCGAACTCGCTCCTTGAAGCGAACCATCGATTTCGGCGCTATCCGCCTCTTCTGTGGTTCCTTCGCGGTAAAACTGAAGCCCAGAAATTTCCGCTCCCATGGCCGCGCCACTGCGCTTTTCTCGCTGTTAACCTTAAGCTTGAGCGTCTTCGTGATGAAGCCCGTGACGCTCTCCATCACCCGCTCCCCCGCCCGTTGACTGCGAACGTAAATGTTGCAATCGTCCGCATATCGAACAAAGCGATGGCCGCGTTGCTCCAACTCTCGGTCCAACTCGTCGAGCACAATATTGCTAAGCAAGGGCGATAGAGGGCCTCCTTGCGGAGTCCCTTCGTCGATCGCACTCACCAGACCCTTCTCCATCACCCCCGCGTTCAAGAACGCCCGGATGATTTTCAGAACCCGCTTGTCGGAGATCCGCTTCGCCACCAGTCCCATCAACTTGTCGTGATTGACTCGATCGAAAAATTTCTCCAGGTCGAGATCCACCACCCAGGTGTAGCCTTCGGCTATGTATCCATGCGCCTTGGCCACCCCTTGATGCGCCGAGCGGCTTGGGCGAAACCCGTAGCTGTGTTCCGAGAAGGTCGGGTCCCATTTGCGTTGCAGAACCTGCATCACCGCCTGCTGCAGAAACCGATCCACGACCACTGGAATCCCTAACTTTCGGACTCCGCCGTCGGGCTTCGCTATTTCTACCCGCAGTACTGGCTGCGGCTTATAGGTTCCGCTCAGCATCTGTTCCCGGATCTCCGGCCAGTGCTTCTTTAGATAATCCGACACCATTTCGACCGTCATCCGATCCATGCCGGCACTACCCTTGTTGGCCTTGACTCGCTTCAATGCTTCCCTCAAATTCTCAGGATCAAGAATCTCCTCCATCAGCCTTTCGGCCTCAGCCGGGCTTTCAACCTGCCCCTTCGCCGTGAGCGCTTCGGTCCCTGCCATGATGTCTCTCGGGCTTTCATCCCTACCTTCCATCATGAAGGCCAACTGTAGTTGGTTCTTCTGCCGCTTTTCACTCATGAGTCGGGCCGTCTACTTGCCACTCCATTTCATCCCTTTCGGGACACCGTTTGAGCCTTCCCCGCTTTCGCAGGTACTATGCTCGCTGCTGACTTCTGCCATACGGTCAGGTCGGCTCACGCCTTCCTCAGTCACGAATCCGTGACATATGGCAGATCTCCCGAGGTAAGTGCGACCGCCTTCCGCGCACAAGGGCCGGATTTACAGCTTACGCCTTTGATGGATACGGACTTCGCGATCATACGCTCGCTCGTCCGGCGCTCGTGCCTCATATCCGGTTCTTGTTCATCCCCTCGCGCGTTTGCTCGGCGCTTCTTTCGAACACCGTTTTGCATTGGCGCTCTTGCGCTCCGCTACCCTTCACCTCCATCAGGTTGGGGGAAGACTTCCACTTCCGAGCTGTCGCACATGCTCGGCACACGTAAGTATCCTCCGGCAGAGCCGGAGGCTTTATAGTTGCGGGCCCCTCAAAGGGGCCTGATCGCAACCCAAAGCCGTCAACGGCTACGTCTACGAGCACGTGCACGTCAACGATCACGGTCTTCGTCGACGTTGACGTAAACGTTGACGTGCTCGTGCACGTGAACGTCTTTTTCAAATCCAACAAACGAGCGAAGCAAACTCCCGAAAATGTCAAACTCCTTCTGCCACCCCGGCAAAGCCGGGGGATCTCCCTACGGATTAGGCGTCCCGCCGGCATGTGCCGCCGGGACGGCGGCGGTCCCGGCCCCGAGGACTGCTTAGGCGCGGCACCTCAAGTATCGACTCTCACAGCTGAGCACAGATGAAAGAGCGATGTTTGTTGGGCTGTGCTCATCTGTGTCTTTTATGGATGGTATTTCCCGGCGTGCCCGGCAGTGGAAACGGCGTCGAACAACGAGCCAAGTTAATATTACACAGTTATTTATCAGGTTTTCCTCATTTTCCTGGATGACAGATTTCGATGGATTTCAATTGACCCCTCCCAGGACATCGGATATAACCTCTCACCTCCGGCAGAAAAGATACAACCGGATGAGATGCAGGTTTATCTGTGAGGTCTCCATCTGGAGAAGCATTTTCGGTATCATCCTACTTTTTCACGGTTCGGCCGTATCCGGCTTTCGTTTGAAGGCAGGCAAGCGATCAGAACCGCGAGAATGCCGACTCCCTGGCAGCCAGATGCCGACCGACGAGGTTTAGATTTTCGTACATTGATGGTTTGATTTCGAGGCGCCGGCATGAGGAGTCCGATGCGACGCCGGCGTCAGCCATGTCAGTCCTGCCCTACGATCTGGTTTGCTAAGAAACAGTGATTGGAGTCAAAGAACCGATTTGAAAATCAGGAGACTCTTATGAAAGCTTCCATCCGAATCGCTTTCGCAACTCTGTTGATAGTTGTGATAAGCAGTTTCGCATTGGGTCAGTCGGCGGTGACCGGCGCTGTCGCCGGCGGCGTCAAAGATCCAAGCAACGCGGTGGTCCCGATTGCGACGGTGACCCTGCTCAGCATGGCGACCGGCAAGGAGGAAACAGCCACGACCGCGGAAGACGGCCGGTTCCGTTTCGCCAACCTTCAGCCAGGCATTTATTCCGTGGCCATCAAGGCAGCCGGTTTTTCCGAATATAAGCTGGATTCGGTGACGGTTGAAGTCGGGCGCGCGACATACGTCGACGCGGTGCTGAAAGTGGGGGGGACCTCGACCACGGTCGAGATTATCTCCTCTGCGGCAAACGTCAACACCGAGAGCGCCGAGCTCGCCTCGAACATCAACCAGACGGCGATCAACGAACTGCCGATCAACGGGCGGCGGTGGTCGAACTTCGCCATCCTGGCGCCGGGATCCTCGCCGGACGGCAGTTTCGGCCTGATCAGCTTCCGTGGCATTTCAGGGTTGCTGAACAACAACACCGTCGACGGCGGCGACAACAACCAGGCGTTCTTCGCCGAGGAACGCGGCCGCACGCGCATTAACTACTCCATCAGCCAGTCGGCGATCCGCGAGTTCCAGGTCAACACCTCGAACTACTCCGCCGAGTACGGCCGCGCTGCCGGCGGCGTCACCAATGCCGTGACCAAGAGCGGGACGAACGAATACCACGGAGACATCTTCTATTATCAGCGCAACAACAGCTGGGGTGCGCGCAACCCTCTGGCGTTTCAGTCCGTGCTTGTCAACGGCGTGTCGACCCCCGTCGGCATCAAGCCAGAAGACGTGCGGCATCAGTTCGGCGGCACGCTGGGCGGACCGGTGATCAAGAACAAGGTGTTCTTCTTCTTCAGCTACGACCAGCAGAAACGGAATTTCCCGGGGCTGAGCATTTTCTCGAACCCGAACTTCCTCAACACGGTCAGCACGTCCTCTCTGCAGGCTTCGACGCGGAATCTGACGACTGCGCAGATCAACGATGCGGTCTCATTTCTCAACGGGCTCACCGGGCCGGTCCCGCGCCGCGGCGATCAACGCCTGATCCTGCCCAAGATCGACTGGCAGATCAACTCCCAGAATTCGTTCTCGATCAATTACAACCGCCTGCGCTGGGATTCGCCATCCGGCATCCAGACCCAGGCGACCAACCCTTACGGCAAGGCCAGTTTCGGCGACGATTACGTCAAGGTGGACTGGGGAACCGCCCGCCTGGTGACGACGTTCAGCCCCACGCTGGTCAATGAATTCCGCGTGCAGATTGCGCGCGATTTCGAGTTCCAGCAAAGCACGGCCCCGACTCCCGGCGAGCCGAGGACCGCGATCAACGGCAGCGCGCCGAATGTCTTCATAACGAACGGCCTGCAGTTCGGCAAAGCCACGTTCCTCGAACGGGCCTCCTACCCGAAAGAGATGCGCTACCAGTTTACGGACAATGTCAGCTGGAGCCTGGGACGGGGCGTCCTCAAGTTCGGGTTTGACGTCAATCACGTGAAAGACACGCTGAGCAACCTGCGCTACGAGAGCGGCGCTTACAGCTACAACAACATCAATGACTTCATCATCGACTACACGAACTGGAAGGTGGGGTTGCCCTCCTCGGTGGCCTGCGTCAACAGCACCCGCAAAGTCGGCCATTGCTACACCAGCAACTTCAATCAGGGGTTCGGAGTCCTGGGAGCGGAACTGCTGACGGACGACTACAACTTCTACGGACAGTACGACTGGAGATTCAGCCGCCGCGTGATGATCAACCTGGGAATGCGGTACGAATATGAAGCCATGCCGGACGCCCAGATCCCGAACACCAACGCCATTCCCATCCCCAACACGTCGCTCACGTTGGCCGAGGCAACCTCGAAGCTGCCCAAGAACACCCACAATTTCGGGCCGCGCGTGGGCTTCTCCATCGACCTCACCGGCGACGGCAGAACCAGTCTGCGGGGCGGTTATGGCATCTACTACGGTCGCATCATCAACTCGACCATTTACAACGCCCTCGTCAACACCGGGGCGCCGGGAGGCCAGAACCAGGTCAGCCTGTCGCCATCGAGCTCGTCCGCGCCGGTTTTCCCGTATGTCTTGACTTCCGCGCCGGCGTCGACGGGCGCCATCCAGTTCTTCTCGCCCAATTTCAGGAATCCGATGATCCACCAGGCGGATCTCAGCTTCGAGCGCGAGATCATGAAGAACACGACCGTATCGGTTTCCTACATGCTCAGCCTCGGCCGGAGGCTTCCGGCCTTCCTCGACAGGAATCTCTCCTACCCGACCGGAACGCAGGCGTTCTCGGTCGTGGGCGGGCCCTTCGACGGCCAGACAGTGACGATTCCGGTATTCCCGACCGCCCGTCCGAATTCCGGCTTCGGGCAGTTGACCGAGATTGCCAGCATCGTCAACTCGACATACAACGCGATGGTGCTCCAGGCAAACCGCCGGTTCACCGGCGGCCTGCAGTTCCAATTCAATTACACGTTAGCCAAGTCGGAAGACTTCAACCAGAAGTCCACCACATTCACGGAAGGCAATACTCCTCAGAACGTCTTCGATTTCAAGGCGGAGAAGGGGAGATCCAACTTCGACCGGCGGCACAAGTTCGTGGCCAACGCGGTCTATTCGCCCCGGGTCACGTCCGGCAGCACGGCTGCGCGGGCGGTCCTCGACGGCTGGTCCCTCGCTCCCATCTTCCAGTTCTGGACCGGGATTCCTTACACGGGAAATGTGTCGGGAAGTTTCGGAGGAGCCGGCAGCCTCAACCGTTCAGGCGGCGACAACCGCTTCCCCCTGCTCGAACGGAACACCTTCTCCGGACCCAAGGTCTGGAACATGGACATGCGCCTGTCGCGCCGGTTCCACATCCGGGAGAAGGCGAACCTCGAGTTCTTCGTCGAGGCGTTCAACATCTTCAACCGGACCCAGATCACCGGGCTCAACACGACGTTCTACACGCTGAGCAGTACGACGCTCAACTACAATTCCTCCTTCGGTAATATCTCCGAAGCCGGCGGAACGTTGTACCGCGAACGGCAGGTGCAGATCGCGTTCCGGTTCCAGTTCTAGGCTTCATAAGCCCGACTGGCAAGATCGGCGGCAGCGGATTCGTCCGCTGCCGCCGATTTGTTTTGGTCCCCATACGGGACTTTTGCCCTTACTTCTTGGTGCTTGCCCGCGCGCCGGGCTTTGACTCCGATCTGGACTTGGACCTGGATACCCACCTTCTGCGGTTAAATCAGGGAGAGATAGAATCTCCCCCCCGTTTTTCGATTTGCGGTTTCACCCCCGGCTGAGACGGTCATGCCACCTGGATAGAGCGCGAATCCGTCCCCCGGCCGCGAATGCGGCACGCCGGGAGTGGTTTACTGAAATGGTAGACTCCCGTCCCGCACTGCGCAAGGCCGCCGCAGGGTGCAGGACCGTCATTGGACAGCGGCTGAGATTGTCCGGAATGCATTGGACCGTCAAAGGTGCCAACGTCATCATCGCCCTTCGTTGCGGCCAAAGGATGAATCGCTGGGAGGAATTCTGGGAATCCCGAGGGATCGGTTGATCACGCACCCACAAATTCGTCGCGCCCCTCGTGGACGTCGACGTGGACGTGCACGTGGTCGGGGACGGCTCTTTAAAATAGACCCGCAAATCCTAAAGCCGACAACGTCTACGTGCACGTGCACGTCAACGTCCACGTCAACGAATTCTTACCCACATTTATGTCGCACGCCCGGATTTTCCTCTTGCCCCCCAAACGGCCGCCGGATAAGACTATTGATGCAGATTTATCCATCCAGGAGGAGAACCCGTTATGGTCTTACTTCGTAAAACCGTGTTTTTGGCAATCGTTCTGCTTACGGCGATCGGCCTGCGCGCGGAGCAGGGGATGTGGATGCCTCAGCAGATCCCCCAACTCGCGGCCAAACTCAAGGCCCTCGGCTTCCCGGGGAATCCCGATGCGTTCGCCGACCTGACCGGACAGCCCATGGGCGCGGTCGTGTCGCTGGGCGGCTGCACCGCATCCTTCGTGTCGCCCGATGGACTGATCGTCACAAACCACCACTGCGTCACCGGGGGGCTGCAGTACAACTCCACGCCGCAGCGCAATCTGCTCACCGACGGATTCCTCGCCAAAACCCGTGAGGAGGAACTGTCGAGCGGGCCCGGGCAGCATGTTTACGTAACAACAAGGGTCACCGACGTCACCGAGGACATCACGGGCAAAATCGAACCGGCGGCGACGGACCGGCAGAGAAACGACATCATCGACCGCCGGATCAAGGAGCGGATTGCGGCGTGTGAAAAGGACGGGATGCGCTGCTCCGTTCCCTCCTTCTTCGAGGGGCTCAAATATTACGAGATCGCCCAGCTCGACATCAGGGATGTGCGCGTGGTCTACGCGCCGGCGGAAGGAATCGGGGTCTTCGGCGGCGAGACCGACAACTGGCGCTGGCCCCGGCACACGGGAGATTGGAGCTACCTGCGCGCGTATGTGAGCAGAGACGGCAAGTCCGTCCCGTATGCGAAAGACAATGTGCCCTACAAGCCGAAGCACTGGCTGCAGGTTTCTGCCGAGGGCGCCAGGCCGGGAGAACTCGTCTTCGTAGTCGGCTACCCCGGGCGCACCCAGCGTTACCAGACCTATGCGGAAGTCAAGGAGACTACGGACTGGGCGTTTCCCCGCTCGATCCGCCTCGCGCGGGAACAGCTCGCCGTCATCGACAAGCTGATTGCATCCGACAAGGATCTCGCCATAAAGGTCGCAGGCCGCATCCAGAGCCTCAACAACAACACGACCAACCAGAGAGGAATGCTCGAAGGTCTGGTAAAGGGCGGGGCACTGGCTCAGAAGCTGGCCCTGGAAAAGGACCTGGCCGCCTGGATCGCGGCCACGCCGGCCCGGAAGCAGAAGTACGGGGATGTGCTGCCGGCGCTGCAGGCCATGCAGGCAGACAACGAGAAGGTCCGCGAGCGGAACGCGGTCCTGGGGAACCTGGCGTCCGCCTCTTCGTACTTGAGCGCGGCGCAGACTCTCTACCGCCTCTCGATCCAGCGCCCGAAAAACGACCTGGACCGCGAAGCCGGATACCAGGAGCGCGACTGGACCCGGATACGCGAAAGCCAGGACCGCCTGCAGCGCACGATCGATGCGACCGTCGACCGCGCCTTCCTTAAGTGGGCCATCGGGCTGGCAGCCACACTCCCGGCCGGCCAGCGGATCGATGCGCTGGACAAGGCGGCCCGGCTGCGAGCGGGAATGACGAAGGCAGAGGCCGATCAAGCGATCGATGCCTGCCTGGATCAGCTCTACGCGGGCACCAGGCTGGGCGATCGGGATTTCCGCCTGAGTCTGATGGAGAAGAGCACGGCCGATCTCATTGCCACCCGGGACACCTTCCTCGCGCTGGCGGCGGCGCTCGAGCCGCTCGCCGAGTCCAACCGCGAGGCCGCGAAAGACCGGGCCGGCGCCTATGCCCGCCTGCGCCCGCGCTACATGCAGGCGATGCTGGACAAGGCGGGCGGGCTGGTTGCGCCCGATGCCAACAGCACGCTGCGCGTGACGTACGGGCAGGTGAAGGGAGTGGACGCCAAGGACGGGCTCACCTACAAGCCGCTGACGGGCCTCAAGGGCATCCTGGAAAAACAGACCGGCGAAGGGGAATTCAACGCCCCGCCAAAGCAGATCGACGCGATCAAAGAGCTGCTGGCGGGGAAAAAGAAATCGCCGTACTTCGACGCCGCACTGGGGGACGTCCCCGTGAATTTCCTCTCCACCGTAGACACCACCGGCGGCAACTCAGGTTCACCGTCGCTCAACGGCAAGGGCGAACTGATCGGCCTGCTCTTCGACGGCACCTACGAATCGGTGGCCTCGAACTTCCTGTTCGACACGGTCAAGACGCGCTCGATTCATGTCGACAGCCGTTACATGCTGTGGAACATGACCGAAGTCGACGGCGCAGCCAACCTGCTGAAAGAGATGGGAATCATCAAGTAATCCGCCGCTGGGGCAGGATACTGTCTAAACCACGAAGGCCACGAAGACCTCAAAGAAAGCCTTCGAGGCCTTCGTGGTTCGGTCGTTGCAGCCGGGCCGGGCTACTCCTCGTAGCGGGCGGGCAAATAGCTCGGATACCACATGGCACGATGGATTTTCTCTTCGAGACCCTCAAGGATCTCGTCATCCGCATGGCCTTCCTTCACGGCCCGGTGGACCGTCGCACAGGCTACGGAAAGGGAGCATTCACGAATCCTGGTGAGTTCGGGATAGACAGCGGACTCGTCGAGGTCCTTTTGCGTGACTTTTGAAGCGAGGGCGCGAGCGGCATCCAGGAACATTCCGTCCGTGGTTCGCCGTGCGCGGGAAGCCGTCAGGCCGAGACCGATGCCCGGGAAGATGAAGGCGTTGTTTCCCTGCCCGATGCGAAAGCGTTTCCCTTTGTAGACGACCGGATCGGACGGGCTTCCGGTAGCCACGATCGCGCGGCCGTCCGACCAGTGGAGGGCGTCCACGGCGGTGCACTCCATTTTGGAAGTGGGATTGGACAGGGGGAAGATGATCGGCCGGTCGTTGAACTTCGTCATGAGCTCGACGACTTCTTTCGAGAAAGTCCCCGGCGTCCCTGAGCTCCCGATGAGGATTGTCGGTTTGACGTTTTCGATCACCTCAGCCAGGGAAATCCGCGATCGATCCTTGCACTTGTACGTCGCCACTTCCTCCATGCTTCTGGCATAGGTGGCCTTGAACTCCTCCAGGTTTTGCCTCTCCCTGGTAACCAGACCCTTGCTGTCGGCAGTCCAGATCCGGGTTATCGCCTGGTCCCGCGTCAATCCATCCTCCGTGAGGGCCGTGACCAGCAGATCCGAGATTCCCTGCGCCGACGCGCCGGCGCCGGCAAAGACGATGCGTTGATCGCGCATCGGCTTCCCCGTGATGCGCAGCGCGCTCAACAGGCCGGCGACCACGACGCCCGCGGTCCCCTGGATGTCGTCATTGAAGCAGTTGAGCCTGTCGCGGAATCGTTTCAGCTGTTTGATCGCGTTCCCCTTGAGGAAATCCTCCCATTGGAGAACCGTATTCGGGAAGACATTCTGGACGGCTGCAACGAACTTGTCGATGAACTCCTGGTAATCGTCGCCGCGCACTCTCTTCTGCCTCAGGCCCAGGTAGAGCGGATCATTCAGGCGTTCTTCATTGTCGGTGCCGACGTCCAGAGTAATCGGCAGGGTGTTGTACGGGGAGATGCCCGCGCACAGGGTGTAGAGGCACAGCTTTCCGATGGGGATCCCCATGCCGCCGGCCCCCTGGTCGCCCAGGCCCAGGATCCGTTCCCCGTCGGTCACGACGATTACGGACGGATTCTCAATCCCATAATTCAAGAGGATCTTTTCAATGTAGTTCCTCTGCCCGTAATTGATGTAAAGGCCTCGGGCTCTGCGGTAGATGTGGGAAAATTTCTGGCAGGCCTCGCCCACAACCGGTGTGTAAACAATGGGCATCATCTCGTTGATGTGTTCGAGCACGAGGCGATAGAAGAGCGTTTCGTTGCGGTCCTGCAGCCCGGAAAGGTAAATGAACTTTTCAAGATTGTTGGGCTTGGCGCAGAAGTTTTCGTACGTCCGCTCGAGTTGCTGCTTCATGGTGGAAACATTCGGCGGAACAAGGCCATGAAGATCAAGCTCGTCCCGCTCCCTGATTGTGAATGCGCTGCCTTTGTTTGCCAGCGAATTCAAGAGGAGATCCTTTCCCTTCCGGGACACCGCCATGTACTTCTGCCCTGTCGACTGATCAATCCTGACGCTTATTTTCATTGCAGTCCTCCGTGAACTCCATGGAATCTATAAGGTATGAGCGCGCCTGGTGCGGCGCCCTGTATGACGAATAAGATATTACCTGACGCATGATTTTTGCCGCTACTGCCGCTGATCCGGATCAATCATGAGACGGGTCCGGAAACTCATGAAAATTGACTTATCGGCGCGGGAGGACGCTGATTCCGTTGAGGCGGCAAAAGCTCCCGCGCGCCGGCAGACTCTCAGCTGAAGGTGTCCGGAGGCGATCTTCCGCGCCCCAAAACAAACCGCAGCATTTGTCCTTGATCAATCCGAGCCGGGGTTCCTGCTCCCAGCCACGTTCATTGTATACTTTTTGCCGCCAGGAATCCCTATTTCCGTTTGGGAACGGGTGCAACCGGAAGTGAGACCCAATCCTCGCGGAATTTGGGTGAGCCTTTCAAGCCCAGCGTTTCATCGGACCAAAAGGATGCGTCGCGCAACCATTAAAGACAAAAGAATTTGTCAATGGTCAATTGTCAATGGTTATTTGTCATTTGGCAGATTGAAACCCTTGGCCCGTCGGGTCAGGATCGAGTTCGGAGCGGGTGAAGTGCCCGAGCGCAGAACCTGCCCGCCAACATGCCGTCCCGCCCCCAAATAACAAATAACAATTAACCAATGACAATTGACAAATCTTTTTTGTTGAGTCCCGGTTCTGATTGGCATGGGGACACGGCGGTTGCCGGGAGCGCCGGCGCTCCCGGGAGGGAGGTTTCCGAAGAGGCAGCAGAGAAATACCACGACCCTTTTCCTCTGCGTTCTCTGCGTGCTTTGCGGTGATACTTGACGGCGCATGTGCCTCAGGACGCCGAGAGTCGGAGGGCGAGATCAACGGCGCCGACAGCGTCTTCCGCGTAACCGTCGGCCCCGATCTCAGCGGCCCACTTGCGGCTGACGGGGGCTCCGCCGACCATCACCTTTACCTGCGAGCGCAGACCCGCGCCCGCGAGCGCCTCGATCACCTTCTTCTGCATGATCATGGTCGTCGTGAGCAGCGAAGACAGCCCGACTAGGCTTGCCCCGGTTTCCTGGACGGCGCTGAGGATTTTGTCGACGGGCACGTCCACACCGAGGTCGTGCACGTCAAAGCCGTTCGCCGACAGCATCGTGGCCACCAGCGACTTGCCGATTTCGTGGATATCGCCGTGCACGGTCCCGATCACCACGGTGCCCCGTGACTTGACCGTCTGCTTCCTGGCACGAAGCTCGGGCGCCAGGAGCTGCATTGCCAGTTTCATGCTGTTGGCCGCCATAATCAGGTTGGGGAGAAAATATTCGCCGCACGAGAATTTCTCCCCCACAACACGCATGCCGGGCACGAGGGCGTTCTCGATGATGGCCATGGGCTCGATTCCGGAATCCAGCGCCTGTTTCGCAGACGCCACGGCGAGGTCTGAATCTCCGTCTACGATGCTTGCGGTGATCTGTGACAGCAGGTCGATGGCCATGGTCTTCGTGCTCCCAGGTTTGCGGCAGTCGCCTGCCGGTAGTTTTCAGCCCCCGGCGCGCCGTGCATCGGGAGCAGATCAGGGGATCAGCCGGTGATGGGCGGCAGGTGCATCATGCCGAACTTGCGGGCTGCGGCCGTGGTGATGGTGCGGAGCTCTGCGCAGAGTTCGGAAGAAACTACGGGCGCCTGATAATTCGCCACCAGATCATCCACTCGGTCCGCGGCACGCTGGAAGGCGGATTTCGAACCCTTCCCTTTCCACGCATCGAGCGAGCCGCGGTCGATCACTGCGGACGGCATATACAGTTCCTTCTTGAACCACTTCGCCGTATGGGCGTCGGACAGGTAATCCGCCCGGTGGCCGAGCTTGCGCATGAGGGCCAGCGCAATCGGCTCCTCGCGCTTTTCGATGCCGCCGATGAGCCGCTTTGCCATGCCGATGATCTCGGCATCGATGACCAGCTTCTCCAGGCTCTGGCAGCTCTCGAAGTCCATCATGCCGGCGCCCGAGACCATGTTCACGCCCGCGAGGGCGGCCAGCAGGGTGCCTCCGGCCGATTCCAGACCGCACTGGGCGTCGACGATCTTGGCGTCACTCATGCCGAGGTAGGCGTGGGTCGGGAGTTTCAGCGCCTTGCCGACCTGGCTGTAAGCGCAGTCGATCAGCCAGGTGCCGACGTCTCCCATAGGCGTAGTCCCTTCCCGCATGTCGAAGGCAGCGGGAGAACCTCCCCAAACGATCGGCGAACCAGGCTGCGCGAGCTGTCCGATCGTGATCCCGCTCAGATTCTCGGCCGCATGCTGAGTGACGGCGGCAGCCAGCGTGACGGGCGCGGTCGCTCCCGCCAGCGGCATGGACACCAGTTCCGCAGGAATGTGGTTGCGCGCGCAATCGATCAGGTTCTGGCAGGTCAGGTCGCTCCAGAGCAGCGGGGGCGATGGGCAAACGTCAAACACCGCGATCGGCCGGGAAGCCAGTGAGGCGGATCCCCCGGCCATGGCGACGAGCAATTCCCGCATGGTCCACCACGTGTCCTTGCGGAATGCGCCCGTGATGACCGGCTTGCGCATGTAATTCAGCGCCAGGTACAGCCGGTACAAATCCCCGATTTCGGCGGGAACATCCCCGCAGACCATGGCAGTGCTCTGCGCGTCAATCTGCGGCAGCATTTCGACGAGTTTGACCAGCTTGATGAAATCCGCCGTGGCCGGCGTGCGCTGCTCCTGGGTCCGGCTGTCGAGAATCGAGAGCGCAGCCGATCCCGGGTCGAACTGTACGCTGTCGCCGCCATAATGAACCACCGGACGGCCATCGAGATCGTAGAGGTGAAATTCCGGGGGCGCGGTTGCGAGCGCTTTGCGCACGATGGCCTCGGGGATGCGGACCACGAGATTTGCGCGATCGACCGCCGCTCCCGCGCCTGCGAGCAGCGCGAGCGCGTCTTCATTGTGCACGCGCACGCCGGGATCGCGGAGCAGTTCCATCCCCTCACCGATGATCTGATCCACCATGTCATCGCTGAGGATCGTCAGCTTCGGTCGCATCTCGTGCCTCCTCCCGTGTGAATGTCGGGTCATCCGCTGTCAAGGAAACATCATTCCACGTCACGGCTGCAAACGGCCCGCTACCGTCATCAGCGACCGTAACATGAGCACCGCCGCCTGTCAACGTGCCGTGCCCGTCCTGCCTCCGCCTTCGCACTCGAGCACAGGAATGCGCAAGAGTACTGAAGTATGTGGCCCCGGGCTTCAGCCAGGTCTCCAAACAGGCCCCTACGGAGGAACCCTGGAGCGCCGGCGTCTCGCCTAATGCCGCATACTTTTTGCAAAAAGAGGGGCGAGCAAAATGCAGGGATCTTGGACCTGGACATAGACCTGGACTTGGACGTGGACGGGATTAAAGGTGCGCCGTTAAGTCCCAACGCCTCAGAAACCTGTGCCGCAACCTCGTCTAGGTCCACGTCGAAGTCCAGGTCCAGGTCCAAGTCCACGAGCCAAAATGGTAATTCGTATGCAAGAACGGAATTTTAGAAAAAGTATGCAGCATTAGCCGTCCCCGCGGCGGTCCCGGGGCCCACCCAAGTCGATGCGGACGGTCGCGGGCTGAAGCCCGCGGCCACTTGAATGCAGGAGCGATTGACGTGTCTGGCAGCTGCATCGCCAGTCGTGGCAGTTCTCCCGACTCCTGACTCCCGACTCCCGCCTCCTGACTCCTGACTCCCGACTCCCGACTCCCGACTCCCGACTCCCGACTCCTGACTCCCGACTCCCGACTCCCGACTCCTGACTCCCGACTCCCGACTCCTGACTCCTGACTCCTGACTCCTGACTCCTGACTCCCGACTCCTGACTCCTTCCTTCGCAAGGTCAGGATTCCAGGTACAGCTCATCCGTGTCGTCGTCGAAGGCGAACAGCTCCGCGAAGCGCCCCCAGTTGATGGCCCGCTCCAACTGCCTCTCGGTGCGGTCGTGAAAATCGGGCTGCAGTTTGTCGAGAAAATACTCCTTGGCAACCCGGCGATTATCGTCCTGCAGCAGGGTTTCATAGATCCAGGTGATGATCGGGAGGCGGAGTACGCGGCCGGCGATCATTTCCTTTCTGCCGAGAACGCTGGCTTCGGCATACGCCCGCCCGAGCGCAGTGAGCGAGATATCGCCTTCCTGGACGGTGATGAAACCCAGGATCTCACCCGCTTCCACGATCGGCAGAAAGTCGTCGAGCTCCATCGCGACGTCCGCTGCCATGCGGTAGAGATCGGCGTGCCCGCCTTCGGCCGCCAGTTTTTCGACCAGACCGGCGAGTGCGTTGAGCCGCGCGCGCGGCAGCCGCCGGATCCTTCCCTGCCCTGGGGCATGTCCCAGCTCTTCGGCATCGGGCAGGGTCTTGCCTGCAACGGCGGCATACACCCTGTCGACGAGGTTCTGGAAGGCCGTGTCCTTTCTTTGCCGCGGATGGCGCAATCCTACTGCCATCTCCGACACGATGTGGCCCGGATCCTTGTCCATGACGATGATCCGGTCCGCCATCAGGACGGCCTCCTCGATATTGTGCGTCACCATGAGGATCGCCTGGGTGGGAATGGATTTGCTGAGCCACAATTCCATCAGTTCGCCGCGCAGCGCCTCGGCCGAGAGCACATCGAGCGCGGAAAAGGGCTCATCCAGGCAAAGAAGCTGAGGCTCCACCGCCATGGCGCGGGCAAACCCCACTTTCTGGCGCATCCCCCCGGAAAGCTCCCGCGGGTATGCGGATTCAAAACCGTCCATGCCGACCGTGTCAATGAGCTTGATCGCCCTGGAACGGCGCTCTGCAGGCCCGACACCCCGGGCCTTGAGCGCAATCTCCACGTTTTCCTGCACCGTCAGCCAGGGATAGAGGGCGAATGTCTGGAACACGATCGTGGCATGGGGATTGATGCCGGTCAGCGGCTGGGCGCAATAGAGCACGGTTCCCGAGGTCGGTGTGTTCAGCCCCGCGATCATGCGCAGCAGTGTGGATTTTCCGCAGCCGGAGGGGCCGAGCAGGCAGACGAACTCCCCGGCTTTGATCTTCAGGTTGATATCCTGCAAGGCTACGAACTGGCGCGCGCCGGTCCCGTAGGTCTTGAAGATCTTCCTCAACTCGAGCAGCTCGCCGTTTACCGCCGGAGAAGCCATTACCGCCATCTGCCACCCCCTGTCATATCTCCGCCAAAAGCCTCATTCCATGCGGTAGTTTTCCTCGGCGATCCGGTAGAGCCAGCGCCAGAAGAAACGGTTGATGGTAACCACCGTCACGATCAGTGCAAGAGTCGACGCGAGCAGGAGCGGGTAGGCGCCTGTCCCGGTCGCCCGGGCGATCGTCGCGCCGATGCCTGTCGTGGCCAGACTCCTGCCGCCGAACTGAGCGTGCTCGGCCACGATGCTCGCGTTCCAGGCCCCGCCGGTCGCGGTGATGGCGCCGGTGACGAGGTAGGGGAACAACGACGGCAGGATGAGTGTGCGCCAGCGGTCGCGGCGCGACAGCCTCAACAGGGACGTCGTGTCGCGCAGGTCCTTGGGAATGGCGACCGTTCCGGCGATGACGTTGAAAAGCAGGTACCACTGAGTCCCCATCAGCATGAGCAGAACTGCCGCGATGTTCAATCCCCCGGGGACCCGGATCAAGGCGAGCAGGATCACCGGGAACAGGGCCGTTGCCGGGACTGAGGCCGTTACCTGCACGATCGGCTGAAGGATGTTTGCCAGCCTCCGGTTGGTGCCGATGGCCACACCGACCGGAATGGTCCAGGCAGCTGCAATCGCCAAGGCCACGGCGACACGCAGGAATGTTGCCAGGATCCCCGTCCCGACGTTGATCCAGTCGGGCCCGTCGAGTCCGCGAAGCAGGAGGCCCGCCCGATAAGAGCCATAGAGCGCAAACATCCCGAGCGCCACACCCAGAATTGCCAGCGATCTCGTGCGCTTCTTCTGCGCCGGCGGCGGCGTTCCCTCCCCTTCCGCCCAGCGCCGTCCCATTCTATCGTCAAGCCATTCACCCATCGGCGCGACCAGACCATTCATGAAATGCTTGATCAGCCAGGAGCGGACCAGGAGGTCGCGGAACCAGGATTGGGGAGGGTGTTCTCCCGCGACCATCTCGACCTTGAACTTTTCCGCCCATGCCAGGAGCGGCCGCCAGAGCACTTGATCCAGCAGGATTATGGTTGCGACCAGAGTCGCGACGCCGGCCGCCACGGCGGAAATGTCCCCCTCGCTGGCAGCGGTCTGCAGGTACGCACCGATTCCCGGCAGCCGGAAGTCGCGCGACCCGACGGTAAAGATCTCTGAAGCCATGAGAAAAAACCAGCCGCCGGCCCAACTCATCATGCTGTTCCAGATCAGCCCGATCGCCGCGAAGGGGAGTTCGACGGTCTTGAACCGCAACCAGGGATTCAGGCGGAAAACGGCGGACGCCTCCTTCAACTCGCCGGGGATGGTGCTGATCGACTGGTAGAAGCTATAGGTCATGTTCCACGCCTGAGAGGTGAAAATCAGCACGATCGCCGCCAGTTCGGCCGCCAGATTCACGGGGAGTACGACGCTCAGGCTGAGCAGGACGACCGGGAGGAAGGACAGGATGGGGATGCTCTGCAGCACATCGAGCACCGGCATCAGCACCTTCTCCGCCGTGCGGTTGCGGGCGGCGGCATATCCATAGAAGAGCGTGAATAGAAGTGAGAGCAGATACGCAAGAAACATCCGACCCGTCGACAGCAGGGCGTACCAGGGGAGCGCGGAAAACGAGAGCGAGATTTTAGGCCCGGAGATCACCGCCGGGGCATGCAGGGAGATGCGCATCCCTGCATACAGCAGGGCCGCCAACACCAGAATGACTGCCCCGTCGCCGAGCGTAAATGCCGGTCGACGGGTCAGCGCCGGACTGAAGCGGAACGCGCGCATCCCGTCGATAGTACCGGCATTTGTCACCCCTGTCACTTAGAACCGGGGGCTGGGTGCTGGGTGTTGGGTGTTGGGTGTTGGGTGCTGGGGGCAGGGTGTTGGGTGCTGGGTGCCGGGTCTTGGGTGTTGGGTGCCGGGTCTTGGGTGCTAGGTGTTGGGTGCTGGGTGTTGGGTGCCGGGTCGGGGGTGAGGATCGGGGGTGAGGATCGGGGGTGGTGAGAAACGGAGTTCGGGAGCATTAGCCCGATGTTCGGCATCTGACGTCTTGTACGACGATTCGCCGGCAGTCCGACTGCAGGACCCTAACCCCGACCCGCAACGATTATCCCCTGACACCCGACACCTGACACCCGACACCTGACACCCAACACCTGACACCCAACACCCGACGCAAACACCTGACACCCGGTCAGAGGGGAGTGGCCGTTTCACGGTAGATAACGCCCCGCGCTGTCAGGCCGGCGAGGACAAATCTTGCGCACTCCGGGCGGCGACCGATCATCTCCGGGGCAATGATCCCTTTGTCGGCAAACAAACCGTGCGCCACCAGCCGCGCCACCACCGTGGCAGTGTAGCCGGTCGTTCTGGCCATGGAGTGGGTGCCTGTCCCGGCATCGTACCGGTCGAGCAGGTCATAGGTGTAACGCCATCGGACGGCAGCTCTCTTTCCCTCGACCGTCACCTTCATGACGGTCAGATCGCGGTCGCCAACCGCCAACTTCCATTTGGGGAAAAGCAGTTGTGCCGTGACTTCGACGGGACTAACGCATACGCCGTTCACATCGATTTCGTCCCGGTTGAAGAAGCCGGTCTCGCGAAGCAGGATCATCTTCTCCACGTGACCCGGATAGCGCAGCGTCTTTTCCGTCATGTTGGGCGCGTTGATCGTCTGGAGAAGCGTCCGCAGACCGTCGGTATTGAACGCCTCGAGGGTTCCCAACTCCGGAAAGGTGAGGAGTTCCGGTTCGGACAGAGCGGGACGAACGACGATCGCGCCGTTCCGGACGAGTCGCGCGGGCCGGACGTATTCTTCGATCACATCGGCCGGGGAAAAAACCGCCTTGTACTCGAAGGGCCACACCCGCACTTCGGGCAGTCCGCCGACATAGATTGCGACCGTATCGAGCTCGTCCATCCGGCTTTGTGCGTACCCGACCAGCAGGTTGGACATGCCTGGAGCGACGCCGCAGTCGACGATGGCGGTGACTCCGTTTTGGCGCGCCAATAAGTCCAGGGAGAACGGATCTTCGGCGAAAAAGGAAATGTCGACGATGTTCTTCTTCGCTTCCAGGACAGCCTGCAGGACGCGGAAACCGATGAATCCGGGAACCGCGCTGACAACGAGATCATAATCCTGCACAAGAACCTGCACGGTCTTCAAATGGGAAAGGTCCGCCCGGAGGGTGCACAGGCCGTGGTTTCCTTCCAGGCGGTCTAAAGCTTCGGCGCGGAGGTCCGCCGCGGTTACGGCGAATCCGGGTTCGGCCGCCAGATCCACGGCCATCGGGCCTCCAACCAGGCCCGCGCCAAGAACTATAATCTTCATATCAGACCTCGTGAGGCGCACAGACAATTCCGGGCAGTCGGCAAACAGGCAGTAAAAGCGCGTGCAGGAGGAGGATTATAGTCCACTGAAACGGTTCAGGAATCGAACCAGTCGACTGCGGGTCCCGGAGTCACCGGCCGGGCGGGCGGTCCATACGACGCAATTCATACGAATATTCTAGCCGGGATTGCGCATGAATGTAAGAATGACTTTCACAACGGAAATTAGCTAAACTGCGATGCGGCGTTTATAATGGGCGGCCTCGGGCTGATCAGAAACCGCCGGAAGGCCCGGACCGGCGCAAATACATGCGGGTCTTTTCTGCGCCGTACGCGAGCCTCCGCTTATGAGAAGGAGCCTTATATCATGGTTTGGCCAAAACACGGATTCATAACCGCGATCACGGTACTGGCGCTTGCCGCCGGAAGCTACGCCGAGGAAATCAGGAGTGCCGGACAACCGGCCCGGCTCGACATCCGCGCTGGGGGTGATCACAGCGTGCGCATCACACTCAGACCACTCAGTTTCCAGCAGGAATTTCCGTTTTCCCCGTCGCTCGTGGAACGCAAGTGGCCCGCGCCTGCCATCAGCCTGCGCGAGATCAGCGCCCCGGTGACGAAGCGTGTCGGCGGCCTGCAAGTCACCGTCCGCCCCAATCCCCTGACGGTTCTGATTGCGGATGCCGGTGGAAGGGCGATCACTGACGTGGCTTTCGATCCCGAGTCGGGCAACATATCTTTCAAGCAGGACGACAGGCCGATTCTCGGCATGGGCGAAGGCGGGCCGCTCATGGATCCCAAGACCTGGCGCGATCAGCCGCTGCAGTTCGACCGGCGCGGGGGCCTGGACGAGATGGTTCCGCGCTGGCAGGCACAGGCCTATGGCTCGCGCAATCCAGTCCCTCTCTTGATCGGGACCGGGGGCTGGGGCCTCTTTGTCGCAACCCCGTGGGTGCAGGTGGATCTCACACGCAAGGATCGCGGCCTGTTCATCCCATGGAAGCCTCCCGCTCCGGACCAGAACCAGCGGGGATACACGGCCCAGGTTCAGGGCCGTCCCCCGGTGGACGGCATCGTCCCCGGCGTGTACGATCTCTTTGTTTTTGACACTCACGATCCTGCCGTGTTCATGAAGGAAGTCAGCCTGCTGACGGGCGCGACGGTCATGCCGCCCAAGTGGTCGCTGGGTTTCATGCAGTCGCACCGCACACTCGAAGATGAGAAGCAACTGATCAACATCGTCGACACCTTCCGCGAAAAGAAAATCCCGATAGACTCGGTTGTCTACCTGGGCACCGGCTTCTGCCCGCGGGGCTGGAACACCAAGCAGCCTTCATTCGATTTCAATCCCGAAGTCTTCAAACGCGATCCCAAGGAAACCATCGCGGACCTGCATACGCGCAACGTCAAAGTCGTCGTTCATATAGTCCCGTTCGGCCGTGAGGAGGGATTGCCGACTCTCCAGGGAACCATACCGCCCCTGGCGGGTGAGAACATGGATGCGTCGCACATCCTGAATTATTGGAAATTGCACATTCCTCTCATCCGGGCCGGGATCGACGCCTTCTGGCCCGATGAAGGCGATTGGTTCAACCTCTTCGAACGCATCAAACGCCATCAGCTGTACTACCAGGGGCCGCTCTCGACCCGCGCCGACGTCCGCCCCTGGAGCCTTCATCGCAACGGGTTTCTGGGCGTCGGGCGCTGGGGGGGGTGGGTCTGGTCCGGCGACACAGATTCCTCCTGGCGCACGTTGGAAGGACAGATCATGGTCGGCCAGAACCACTCGCTCAGCCTTTCGCCTTACTGGGGCTCGGACACCGGCGGCTTTTACCCGAACGCGGAGTTGACCGGTGAACTGTACGCGCGGTGGTTCCAGCTCTCGTCGTTCACGCCGTCGTTCCGCGCGCACGGCCGCACCTGGTGGACGCGTCTGCCGTGGGGCTGGGGCTTGAGCGAAATGGGTCCGAACGAAAACGGCCGGAACAATCCCCTGGCCTCTGAATTGAATAACCCCGCCATCGAGCCCGTCTGCCGCAAGTTCTCCGAACTGCGCTACCAGTTGATGCCGTACACCTACACACTTGCCTGGGAAGCCAACAGCACCGGGATGCCGCTGATGCGCGCCATGTGGCTGCACTATCCCGACGACCCGCGTGCAGTGGAGAACGGCCACCAGTACCTCTGGGGCCGCGACCTGCTGGTTGCGCCGGTTTACGAGAAGGGCGCGACATCGCGCGAGGTCTACCTTCCCCGGGGCGACTGGTATGATTGGTGGACCAGCAAAAAGGAGACCGGCGGACGGAACGTCAGTCGCCAGGTCGACCTCGCCACCATGCCGATCTACGTGCGTGCAGGGGCAATCATACCGTTCGACCCGGTTCGCCAGTACACCAGCCAGCCGGTCGACGAACCGACGACCCTCAGGATCTACGGCGGGGCCAACGGCAGTTTTACGCTGTACGAGGACGACGGCATCAGCCTGGATTACCTCCAGGGCAAGGCCACATGGACGAGGATGACATGGGACGACGCGACTAAGCGCCTGACGATTGAACCCGGTGCGCCGGCGGGCCGCAAGAACGCCGCCATGGCCGCGCCGCGCAACTTCAAGGTTCAGTTGCTGCCGTCGGGAGCGACAAGAGACGTCACTTACAACGGCCGCCGCCTGGTCGTAACGTTCTAGGCCCGGAAAAAGCCACGAATTGTCCGGCGCGTTGAAGCCGCAGTCAAAGACCCTCGCCGCTGAGCCCTTGCGGCGACTGTGTCGCCGTTCATTGAAATCAGAAACCCGGTTCTGATTGGAGTGGAGACACGGCGGTTGCCGGGACCGCCGGCGTCTCGCCTAATGCCGCATACTTTTTCTAAAATTCCGTTCTTGCATACGAATTACCATTTTGGCTCGTGGACTTGGACCTGGACCTGGACTTCGACGTGGACCTAGACGTGGTTGCGGCACAGGTTTCTGAGGTGTTGGGACTTACTAATCAGTCTGTAAGTAAGCAGACACGGCGAAGGCACAGGCTGTGCCCCATAAACGCTGAAAACTCGAACCGCGAAGACCGCGAAGACCGCAAAGAAGCCGATGACACCGCAACGCGGCATGAGTTCGGCAGATATCTTCGCGCTCTTTGCGGTCTTCGCGGTTCGTTTTGTTTTTGCGCCTTATGTCTACCTACCAATGAACTGATTACTAACGGAGCACCTTTAATCACGTCCACGTCCAAGTCCAAGTCCAGGTCCAGGTCTATGTCGAGGTCCAAGATTCCTGCATTTTGCTCGCCCCTCTTTTTGCAAAAAGTATGCGGCATTGGGCGGGACGCCGGCGCTCCCGGGACGGTTGTCGTATTTCTCTGCGCCCTCCGCGACTCTGCGGCGATCCTTTGGTTTTAGTTCGGGACCTGGGCCATTACGGCGGCCAACTGGGTCAGCGAGTCGGTGAAAAACAGCTCGAATCCCAGCAGCTGGTAATCCGTGGTGACCTCGATGTGCCCGCCCGACAACACCAGCGGCTGGGTGAAAAAGGCCGCGCCGGCAACCGGATAGCTGAGCAGCCTCGATATCTTTGCATGAGGCCCGAGCGCGTTGGTCACCTCGGCCACCTTCGTGCCCGTCCCGTCGAACACGCTCATCGTATAGCGGATGGTGGTCGCATACGGATTCAGCAGCGCAATCCCCGTCAGGTAATTGCCGCCTGCGCCCGCAGGAACCGCGTTCGCGATGTGCGAAAACAGCAGCTTCTGCTGGGGAATGCTCTGGCTGGGAACGGCCGCCACCGAATGGACATTGCCGTTGTCATAGTTGAACGAGCAGAAGCCGTTTATCCCGGGCTGGTCGCTGGTGACCACGACGTAGCCGGTGAGCGTGTTCCCCGGCCCCAGCCCGAACAGGTTCGAGGCCGATTCGAGCAACTGCCCGTTGCCCGACACGACTCGCTGGGCGGCCGTTCCCCAGACGGATCCGTCGTCCTGGTAGGCGGTCAGCGTGAGATTCGCAATCGAATTCGACGTGTTCACCACTCCAAGGATGCTGGAATACCCGCCGTTTACCGCGATGTGCGGGAAAAAGAGATGGGCCTCGGTCCCTGCAGCGGTGGCGCGGAGGGCCGCGATCTCCGCCGTGCTCCCCCAGGTCTCCAGGCCGGTGACCGGAAAATCCGATTGCACGCGCACGTACCCGTTGGAACTCGATACGTTATTGAAATTGAACAGGAACTGCCCTTTGGGCGGGATGGCGCTGGTCTTCGGCGGCGTGAGCAGAGTTCCGCCCGTGCTGAACAGGCTGGCCGTGACGTTGGCCGTGTTGACTCCGGGATTGAAAACCTGATAGGTCGCCTGGCCCGAAGCGTCGGACTGATGCCTCAGGAAATAGAAGTTGGTGAAGGTGTCGGCGGAAACGTCGACGCCGTCCGCCACCCGGCTCAACTGCGGATCGAAGATCAGGAAAAATCCGACCAGTTTCTGCAGCGACGTCGCCATTACTGAGCCGACGCGCGTCGCGCCCTGCGAAAAGCCGAAGAGTTGCCAGTCGAAGATTGCCCCCTGGACCTCCGCATTGAATCCCTGCTGGCTCGGGTTCTTCGAGCCGCTGAGCAGGGCGCCCGCGGGATCGTAAGCGGTGAAGGTCGCGACGGTCGAACTCGTGGTGGACGGGTTCAGGGTCGCGATGCCGGTCACGTAGCTGTCGTTCATCGTCGCGTTGACGCCGCTGACCAGCAACGGGTAATTCAGCGGATAGAAAGAGCTCGACTCGAGCGCCCCCATGTCCACGATGCCCGTGCCGGGCGCGGCACTGGCGCCGGCCACGCGCAGCTGCTGGTTGAAGTCAAGGAACGGGAGGTTTGCGGCCGCATTGGAACCCGCATCGATGGCAGGCGAGCCGGCGTTCAGGCTGAAATCGTCGCCGGCGGGAGACTTGAATCCGGGATCGCCCCGGATGTTGTTCATGGCGCCCGCAAGCGTGCCGTCGCCGATCAGTGAGGATTGAATAGAGCCGGGGTTGAGCCCCAGGAGATCCCCCGCCGGGTTTGAGCTGACAATCGTGTTCAGAGTCGTGATCGTGGCCCCCGAGGATCGGGCGATCCCATGTTGCTGGTTGCCGTAGATCGTGTCGTTTACGAGCGCGACGTTGCTGGTCCCACCGGCATCGACCCCGTTCCCCTGGCTCGCATCCGTGGACCGGACAATTATGTTGTTGACCAGAACCGCTGCCGTCGTACCGCGGGAATAGAAACCGACGCCGTTGTCCTTGATCATGTTGCCGGTCAGGCGCAGGTTTCGCGCCTGGTCGCACTGGACGCCGAAGCCGGCATTGGACTGGAAGGTGTTTCTCTCGACGATCGCAGCCGGTCCGGAAACACTCTCGGAAGCGAGATAGATCCCGGCGGAGTCATTCTGATTGAAGTTGTTGTCGGTGACCGTCATCGTGCCGTCGATGACATCGACTCCGTCACCGAAAGTTCCCTTGTTGCCCGAGAAGGTGTTCCGTGTCAGGGTGCCCGTGCAGTTCACCAGGTAGGCGCCGATGCCGGCATTCCCATTGAGTGTGGAACCGATCAGGTCGACGTTGGAATCGAAGGCCTCAATCCCATCGGACTGGTTCCCCTGCACGGTGGAGCCGCTCATCGTGAACTGCGCCCCTCCCAATATGACCACGCCGGTGCTGGAGCACCCGGCGATGTTGGAAAACGTGACATCGAGCTCGCCCCCGTTATCCATAAAAATCCCGGTGGAGGCGGAGCTCGCATTCATATTGGTAATGTTGCAGTGGTCGATCGTGACGGAGGTCGGCACGGAGGAGGAGGGCTGGAATATGTCCACCCCCGTCTCGCCGCCGTTGATGGTCAGCCCCTGGAGGAGGACGTTCCGGACTCCGATGATCTCGATATCCGCGGGGGCGGCAGTGACCGTGCCGTCCAGGACCGGCGTCTGGCCGGCCGCGGCCCGGATGGTGATCCCGTGCAGCGGCAATCCCTGGGCATTGGTGCTGATCGTGATCCCGTCCGGCCCCACCAGGTAGTTCTGGCTGTCGACGATTTCGATGATATTCCCAGGTTGTGCTGCTGCCAGGGCCGCGGGAATTGTCCGGTATGCGTTTTGCAGCGCAGAATTCTGGCTTACGGTCAGCACGCGCGACGGGTCCGGGACATAGATGCCGGCCCAGTATGGGATCGTGTATGTCACCCCGGTCTGTGCGCTCTGAACGGCTATGAAACCCTGAAAACCGCCGCTCAGGGGCGCAGACGCCTGAACCGACACGGAGACGTCCCTGCTCGCGCCCGGCGCCACCGCTCCCGTGTTCGTGGCGCCGAGCCCGATCGAAGGCCCCGAAACCAGGGGCCGGACCGAAAGGGCGTATTGATCGGTGCTGCCCGAAGTGTTCGTGATCGTGAGTGTCCGCGAGAGCGAGATGCTGTTCGTATACGACTGAACGCCGAAACTCAGATTGGACGGGGAGAAAACGGCGCCGGCAAAAGCCGCCTTCCCCATGTCGAGCAGGCCGCCTCCGGCCTGAAGGACGCTCGCCGGCGTCGTCCCATCGATCGTCACGTTTTGATTCGCGGTATTAACCAGCGTGGACTTGATCCCTGCGGGTGTGAGTCCCGGGAACAACGCTTTGACGGCTGCGGCGGCGCCGCTGACCATGGGGGTCGAGAAACTCGTGCCGCTTCCCGTAGTGAACCCGGAAGCGTCGTACTGGCCCTGGCCGGGGAAGTTGGTTTGCGTGGCCGAGTAGACGTTTTCCCCGACTGCTACCAGGTCGGGCTTGATGGCGAAATCGGGGGACGGGCCGCGCGAACTGAAGGACGTCAGCTCGTCCGGCAGCGTTGGCGTCAGGACGACGTTCGTGCTCAGGCCGATGCTGACGGTTGTGCCGGGGTTCGCCGCCACAAAGCTCTGGAGCAGCAGGCCGTCGGCATAGGAAATCATCACCGCGGGGATGGAGGCCGTATCGAGACCGCCCATCGTGATCGGGGCCTCTCCGGGAACGTTATCATAGACGAGGACCGCCGCCGCTCCCGCATTGGTCGCATTGCTGACCTTGGCAGCAAAGGTGCATTCTCCCCGCTCCATGAATGCGATTTTCCCGCTGAGGCTGCCCGAAGGCAAAGCGGAGCAGGCCAGGCCGTTGCCGTCCAGCGAGAGCACGTCGACGACCGGCGTCGACGGAATCACCGTCGAAATGACGGGCCCGGTCCCATTCCGGTACACGAGGGTCTGCAGATCGGCAGGGACGGTTCCGGGGCCGGTAACGTGCAACTGCGGGCCATAGACCCGGGAATTGGAGACCGCACCCACGGCGATGGCGAGCGGAGCAGTCGCCGGCGTGCTGATCGTGTTCGTGTTCGGCCCGTTGTTGCCCCCTGCCAGGACTACGACCACGCCCGACGCGATGGCGTTGGTGATGGCCGTAACCTCAGGGTCCTCCGAGGAGGGCAAGTAGTCCAGGGAGCCGAGACTCAGATTCAATACGTCCATTCCATCCGCGACCGCGGCGTTGATCGCCGCCAGGATTGCGGCCGTGCTCGTGAAGTCGTTAATCCCAGGCTGTCCGAAGACCTTGTAGCTGCCGAGAAAGGCGCCCGGCGCCATGCCCGAGATCTGTGCCAGAGGCGCGGTGACGAACTTGCCGGCCGCGCAGCCGGCAACGAAAGTGCCGTGGCCGTCTTCATCGATGGCCGTGTTCACCCGCTGGGGATTGGGCAGCAGATTGAGATAATTGCGCGCGACTATTACTTTTCTGTTCGTAAAGGCGCTCTCCCCCTTGGGGAAACCGGCGGGCAACGCCGTACTCGAATCCGTGAGCATGGGGTTGTTGATGTCGATGCCGGTGTCGATCAGGCCGATCTTGATTCCCTGCCCCGCGTTGCTCCGTCCGCCGGCCCGTGTCCACAACGCCGGCGCATTGAGCAGAACGGCGGAAGTGTCGAGGTTCTTGCGCAGCAGACGCGAGAAATAGACTTTCTTCACACCGGGCAAACGCCGGATTTCGAGATAGCGATCGAGCGGGACACGGGCGATGATCGCGTTCATCACCAGGTCGGTGGCGCCCTGCACTTCCACGCTGTTCATGCCGTTCAACCGGTCCGTCACCAGCCGCTGGGCCCGCGCGATTTGCGCCCTGTATGCCAGAGCCTGCGCGGAGGCCAGGTCCGGCCGGCTGCGGACTCCGCCGACGGCTGCCGTGGCCGCGCCGCCGGGAAGTTGTGAGGCCATCGCCTGAACCACAGGGGGATCCGTCAGCTCGATGATCAGCTGCAGTTCATTAGTGCCCGGGATCGCCAGGCGCTCGAGAAACTTGACCGGCGCCAGTCCTCTCCCGGCTGCCTGTGGAGCGGGAGCCTGGGGCAGCCCCATGGCAAAGACCGCCAGGCACAGAACGGCCGGAACGAGCAAACGGAACAGAATTCGTATGGAACGGCTAGGCATTGTTTCTCCCCCGTGATATGAGCGACGCTACCCGAACGCCATCAGGAATTCTAGCGCACGGCAGGATTTTGGCGAGTGGGAGTTTTTCTGAGGCTTCCCGAGGAAACCGGTCGCAGGTCCGATTCACACTCTCCTTCCCCCCTCCCGAGCAGAGGTGGCGCACCCTATCTTGACGTCACCCGGGTGCAAAAGTGTCACTTTTTCCGCAAACGCATGCCGGTCGGATTGGAGATTCGAGATTCGAGATTACTAATCAGTTCATTGGCGGTAGACATAAGGCGCAAAAACAAAACGAACCGCGAAGACCGCAAAGAGCGCGAAGATGTCTGGGCACGGGCTTCAGACCGTGCTTTCGCCTACCCTGGAGGACGTGTGCAATCGGAAGTCGGACTCAACAAAAAGAATTTGTCAATTGTCATTTGTCAATTGTTATTTGGGGGCGGGTCGGCATGTTGACGGGTAGGTTCTGCGCTCGGGTACTTCACCCACTCCGAACTCGATCAGGACTTCGCAGGCCAAAGGTCTGAAGCGGCCAAATGACAAATCACCATTGACCATTGACAATTGACAAATTCTTTTGTCGTTAATCGTTGCGCGACACATCCTTTTTGTCCTGTCTATGCGGCATTGAGCTTCAGCCCGCACCTAAGTATGTCAACTCGAGTACCATCCTGCCGCATGTGAGATTATTCCAGAATCAGCCGTAGGGGTCAGTATGGAGACCGGGCTGAAGCTCGGGGCCACATGGATGCAGGAATGCAGCTCTGGAAGTTTCCGAAGAGTCCTTGCGGCGGCTGCGTCGCCGTGCATTGTGATCAGAAACCCGGTTCCGATTGGCGTGGCGAGACGGCAGTTGCCGGGACCGCCGGCGTCTCGCCGGCCTGCTGCGATGCGGTTGCCGAAGCGATTGAATCGGGCAGGCTCGCGCCCACGGTTTTCGTGATGGTCTTCGGGTGTCGCATTGCTTTTGCCGGCGAGACGCCTAATGCCGCATACTTTTTCTAAAATTCCGTTCTTGCATACGAATTACCACTTTGGCTCGTGGACCTGGACTTCGACGTGGACCTAGACGAGGTTGCGGCACAGGTTTCTGAGGTGTTGGGACTTACTAATCAGTCTGTAAGTAAGCAGACACGGCGAAGGCACAGGCTGTGCCCCATAAACGCTGAAAACTCGAACCGCGAAGACCGCGAAGACCGCAAAGAAGCCGATGACACCGCAACGCGGCATGAGTTCGGCAGATATCTTCGCGCTCTTTGCGGTCTTCGCGGTTCGTTTTGTTTTTGCGCCTTATGTCTACCTACCAATGAACTGATTACTAACGGAGCACCTTTAATCACGTCCACGTCCAAGTCCAGGTCCAGGTTTATGTCGAGGTCCAAGATTCCTGCATTTTGCTCGCCGCTCTTTTTGCAAAAAGTATGCGGCATTAGGCGAGACGCCGGCGCTCCCGGCAGGGAAGTTTCCGAAGAAGATGCAGTGAACATAAAGGGAAAGACCTCAGTCTCACTCTGTGTGCTGTGCGGTGATATTTTGTTCTGAGATCCCCTCGCCGCCTGTCACGCCAGTGTCAGGATTGCGGCGAAAAGAGCTCTTGGAATTCGGCGGATTCACAGTTAAGTTATTCGCGTCGGACAAGCACGACCGATACCAGCACTCAAATATTTCGCGCTCGGAGGATCCCATGAGTCAGGTCATCATCCATGAGGTCGGCATGAGAGACGGGCTGCAGATGGAAAAGCAGACCGTGCCGATAGAGAAGAAAATCGCATGGATCGAAGGACTGATAGCGGCCGGCATCGACATTCTGCAGATCGGGTCTTTTGTGCACCCGGTCAAGGTCCCCCAGATGGCCGACACGGACAAGCTGTTCTCCCATTTTTCCGCGGCGGGCCGCAAAAATGAGCGCGTGGTGCTTTCCGGACTCGTGCTGAACGAGAAGGGGCTCGAGCGCGCGCTCGCCTGCGGCGTCGACATGTTCTGCATGGGGGTCTCCGCCAGCGAGACCCACAGCATGAAAAACACCGGGATGTCCATCGCGGAGGCGGCGGACCGGATCGTCGCCATGGCGCAGCAGGCCCTCGCGGCTCAAAAGAAGGTTCAGGTCTCGGTCCAATCCGCTTTCGGGTGCGGATTTGAGGGTGTGGTTCCTCAGCAGCGCGTGATGCGGATCGCGGAACGGTTTCTGGCCGTGGGCCTCAAGAACATCAGCCTGGCCGATACGGCAGGCCATGCCGTTCCCGACCAGGTCGAACAGATGTTCGAGCAGATCTTCCGGCTGGACCCGACGGTCGAATGCACGTGCCATTTTCACGATACTTACGGGCTCGGCATGGCAAATTGCTATGCGGCGATGCGCGCCGGCGTCCGATATTTCGAATCATCCGTTGCCGGCCTCGGCGGCTGCCCCTTCACAAAGATCGCCGGAGGGAATGTCTGCACGGAGGACTTCGTCCACTACCTGCAGCGCCGCGGCCTGCGCAGCGACGTTTCACTGGACAAGCTCATCGAGATTGCACGGGATGTGAGCGACTATTTCGGGCGCGATATGCCCGGCAGAATCTATAAGTCGGGCCCCATCCCATCCCGGCCCGCGTCAGCCTAGCACGCGCAGCAACATGAACTTCGACCTGGACCTGGACTTGGACGTGGACCTGGACTTGGACTTAGACATTTCTTCTCAAGAGCAATTCATGCAGGTGCGGCAAGTAGATGAGCGCCATGCATTCCTGCCTCGTCCACGACCATGTCCACGTCCAGGTCCAGGTCTAAGTCCAAGTCCAAGTCTAAGTCCACGATGGATACTTGAGGGGCATTCGCAAAAGAAACTGACTGAGAGGGCAGGGCTATGAAACTACTGGAAGGCATCCGGGTGCTGGATCTCACCAATGTTTTGTCCGGACCATTTGCCACGCTGCATCTGGCGTTGCTCGGGGCCGAGGTAATCAAGGTCGAACCTCCCGGTTCCGGGGACCTGGCCCGCAAGCTGGGCAACGTGCCGAAGCTGAATGCGGAACTCATGGGAACCAGCTTTCTGGCCCAGAACGCCAACAAGAAGTCTCTCACACTGAACCTGAAACACCCGTCGGCCCGCACGATATTCAAGGAACTGGCGCGCGACGCCGACGTGATCGTGGAAAACTTCCGCCCGGGCGTCATGAAGCGGCTCGGCCTCGACTACGACGTCCTGCGCGAGATCAATCCCAGAATCGTCTACTGCGCGATCTCCGGTTTCGGCCAGACCGGGCCGGACGCATTGAAGCCGGCGTATGACCAGATCATCCAGGGATTGAGCGGCACGATGGCGGTGAACGGCGACGAGCGCTTGAACCCTCTCCGCTGCGGTTTCCCCGTTTGCGACACCGTGGGCGGCCTCAATGCCGCTTTCGCGGTTCTCGCCGCCCTGTACCACCGCGAACGGACAGGCGAGGGACAGTACGTCGATGTGGCCCTGCTCGACTCGATTATGCCTTTGATGGGATGGGTGGCGGCAAATCTGTTGATCGGCCACCAGCAGCCCGTCCTGCTCGGAAACGATAATTTTACCGCCGCCCCGTCGGGGACGTTCGCTACGAAGAACGGATACATCAACATCGCAGCCAACAAGCAGGAGCAGTGGGAAGCGGTGGCCGACGTGCTCGGACTGCCTGAGTTGAAAACGGATCCCCGTTTTCAGGAGCGTGACACGCGCAAAAAGAACCGGAAGGAACTCACGCCTCTTCTCGAAGCCAGGCTCAAAGAGAAGGAGACGGATTACTGGGTCGAGGTGCTGAACCAGAACGACGTTCCCGCCGGTGCAATCCTGGGCCTGGAGGATGCCCTCAACCAGGCGCAGGTCGAGCACCGGCGCGCACTGGAGACCGTGCACGCCGACGGGATCGGGGAACTTCGTCTGTTCAATCTCACGGCCAAGTTCGAGAAGACCCCCGCAAGCATGGACACGCCGCCGCCGCGGCTCTCCGCGCACACGGAGGAGATCCTGAAAAAATTGGGGTACACCGAAGCACAGATACGGGACCTGCGCGAGGAGAAGGCAATCTAGATAGTTTCTGTCGCGAAACGCCATAGTCAACTGACATGGACCTAGACTTGGACCTAGACCTGGACGTGGACGTAGACTTGGACATGGACTGGAATTTTTCGAAAGTTCAAGGACGGAAGAATCGTCTAAGACCAAGTCCAGGTCCAAGACCAGGTCCAAGTCCAGGTCCACGCCGATGCGGAAGTCAACTTATCGCCCGAGGGCTTGCTCCCTGGGTTTTCCTTCTGTATCCCTTCAGGTTCCGATTGGGCTCCCCGGCACGCACCCGTCGTCCTAGTGTTCGGATCGAACATCCCGGATTGTTCCTGTTGGGGACTCACCCGGATTGGGGTAGAATGGCGCGCGCGAATTTGGAACGATATCCGGTGGGAGTGGTTTGAATATGCTGCTTTACGGCGCGACGATGTTTTTGAGCGCCTTCCTGCTCTTTCTCGTCCAGCCCCTGATCGGGAAATACATCCTGCCCTGGTTCGGCGGCACGCCCGCTGTCTGGACCACCTGCATGCTCTTCTTCCAGGTCCTGCTTCTGGGCGGCTATGCTTATGCGCATGCGCTCGCAAGCCACCTGCCTCTGCGCCGCCAGGCGTGGCTGCATATCGTGCTGGTGACCCTCACGGTCCTGTCGCTGCCCGTCCTACCCGCCCAGGCATGGAAACCTCTCGACGGCGAATCCCCGATCCCCCGCATCCTCGGATTGCTCCTGGTCAGCATAGGCGCCCCCTATTTCCTGTTGTCCACGAGCGCTCCTCTGATGCAATCGTGGTTCAGTCGAAGGCAGTCCGGCACATCCCCTTATCGGCTGTACTCTCTCTCCAATCTCGGTTCCCTTCTGGCAATCCTCAGCTACCCGTTTCTGATCGAACCGAACCTGAGCCTGAGCCACCAGTCACACGCCTGGTCCTGGTGCTACGGCGTTTTTGCCGTCCTGTGCGTGGTCCTCTCCCTGAAGACGCTCAGGGTCCGGCCCGGCGACATCGGCGGACATTTCCCGACCGGTGTGGAATCGGGCCGGGACAACGAGAAACCGGCCCCTGGCGTTCGCCTGCTGTGGCTTGCCCTCACCACGTGCAGTTGCGCCATGCTGCTGGCCACTACCAACGAGATGTGCCAGGACGTGGCTGTCGTCCCGCTGCTGTGGATCCTTCCGCTGGCCATCTACCTGGCCAGTTACATTCTCTGTTTCCAGTACGAAAAACTCTACTGGCGCCCGCTGTTTGTCGGCCTCCTCGGAGGTTCGATCGCCTGGACCTGCTTTGTGATGTTTCAAGGAGTCTTCGCGGGTCTGCGTCCGCAGATTCTGAGTTATTCCCTGACGCTCTTCGCTTCCTGCATGGTCTGTCATGGCGAACTTGTGAGGCTCAAGCCGGGGCCGCGGCACCTGACGTCTTTTTATCTGATGGTCGCCTGCGGCGGTTCACTGGGGGGCGTGCTGATCACTCTGGTGGCGCCCCGGCTCTTCAAGGACTACTGGGAATACCATCTTGTATTGCTGGCAACCGCGATTCTGACGCTGATCGTCCTGTTTCGCGACCGCAGCGGCCGATTGTTCCACGGGCGCCCCGTCGCGGTGTGGTCGGTCCTGTACACGTCCGTCGTGGCGCTCGCCATTGCCCTGGCCGTTCACGCGCATCAATCGATGGCATTCAGCATCGAGACGACCCGCAATTTCTTCGGCGTGCTTCGCGTCCTGGAACTGCAAAAAGAGGATTCCGGCCAGCGGCGTCTCACCATGATGCACGGCCGCATCGAACACGGTTTCCAGTACACCGACAGGGAAAAACGCTACTGGCCCACTTCCTATTTCGGTCCCGACAGCGGGATCGGCATCGCCATCCGCTTTCATCCGCGGCGGCTCGTCCCGGCCGGTCAGAGCCGGAATCTGCGCATCGGCGTGGTGGGCCTGGGTACCGGCACGCTGGCGACATACGGTGAAGAAGGGGATTACGTCCGATTCTACGAGATCAATCCGGAGGTGATCCGGCTGTCCGACAAATATTTCACGTACCGCAGCGAAAGCCCGGCACGGATCGACGTTGTGCTGGGAGACGCCCGGATTTCGATGGAACGGGAGCGCCAGAAGCTTGAACCCGGGCAGTTCGACATCCTGGCTGTCGACGCCTTCAGCAGTGATGCCATCCCTGTCCACCTGCTGACGCGCGAGTGCCTGCAGACCTACCTCTACCATCTGAAACCGAACGGAATTCTGGCGGTGCACATCAGCAACCGGTATTTCGACCTGAGCCCGGTCGTGCGCAGCATCGCCGATTTCGATCCGGAGCACGGCATGGAAGCGGTCTGGATTGCGGGCCAGGGGGAGCAGTGGAGGGGGACAGACAGCACGGACTGGGTGCTGCTCACTGCAAACCAGGAGTTCCTCGCCGATCCCGAAATCCGGCGCCGCATCACTCCCTGGAGCGAAATCGTTCCCGACCGGTTCATCTGGACCGATGACTACAGCAACCTGTTCCGCATGCTCCGCAGATAATCTGCCTGGGACGCTGCGGAGGATGTCAGGATCCGTTGGCCAGAAGGATTTCGAATTGTTTGGGAAGAGACCAGAAGAGGAGCCGGGCGTCGTCCTCGGACAGCCAGATCTCCACGGACTCATGGTAAGCGGCCTTTTTCCTGCCGAGAACATCGCGCGCCCAGTCGCGTACCTGCCGGTACCCGCCCACCACCCAGCGCGTGAACCGGGTGCGGGATTGCCCGGACGGCAGGGATCGGACGATGAGCGCCCGGTCATCTTTGCAGACAAGATCAAAATCCGAAGGCATCCGCCCCGGGCCCCAGGGGTCTTTGGTGGCGATCGACGAAGTGGTCGATTCCCCCGACCCGGGTATCATTTTGGCCCGCTCGGTGAGTTGCAGCGGCCTGGCTTCCGTCTCAGACCAGGCCTGAGCGACGAACGGGGAACCGCCGGTGCGGCTGATCTTGGCGATCGGGAAGCTGCGCAGGCTGCGCCCCCGGATTTTCAGATCGATTTTCCGGTTCGCAAGATCGACAGCCAGGTAAGGGGCAGGATTTTTGGCCACCGAGATTTCGGCATTCAGCAATTGCTCCTGCTTCGTCATCGTGGCGATCCTGGCCCGCAGTTCCTGCTCCTCCGACAGTCCGCCGGCCTGCGGGGAACTCTTCGAACCGCACGAGATGACCAGAGAAGCGCCCAGGAGCGTCGTCAACGCCAGTGCGATTCCCCGCATGCCGCGAAAATCGCCGGGCGGCGCGAGTGCCTTGCTTCGTCCATTCGCCATTTAGAAGATCCAGATCGGGGTTCCGGGCTGGGCCGCCGCATACAGCTTCTTTAAGACGTCGTCGTCAACCCGAATGCAGCCGTGGGTTACATTGGCGCCGAGTAGGCGGGTATAGAGAGTGCCGTGAATAAAGAAACCGTTGCCGAAGCCGATCGCGTAATCTCCGAGCACATTGGGTTCCGCGCGCTTGGAGTGATCCTTGGGGATCGGTTCCCCCTCCTCGATGTAGGACCAGTCCGGCCGGTACCACACCGGGTTTGCCACCTTGCCGATCGCCCGGAAATAGCCCCTCGGCGTATCGAAAGTCCAGGAACGCTTGCCGGTACTGTCGTTCAACTCCATGCCGTTCCCGCTGGAGCAGGTCCCTTCCGCGATTACTTTCGAGCCTAACAGCAGGCTGATCCGGCTCTTGGCGGTATCTACCAGGATCACCGGCCCACCCGGGTACAGGCGGGCTTCCGCCGCCTCGAGTTTGCGCACCCGATTCTCGAGCGCGCGAACCTGGTTTCGCAACGCCTTGACGTCGCCGGGGGCAACCGCCGCGGCGCCCTTGTCCTGCACAACACCCGCCGCCGGCGCGTCCTTCGCGGTCCTGGAACTGCGGCAGGCCGGCGCCAGGAGAATGCAGATCAGACACAGGGCCGCCTTCCATATCCGGCCGGCTGGCTTTCGTATGTTCATATCGTCAACACTCTAGCCCGTTGCGGACCGCGCAACGAGCATTTTGTTCTCACGAGCTGCCAGGATCCAGCAGCGAGAGGCGAGAAAATCGAGCCCACCCCTGCGGCAAGGGACGAATATCGGGATTCCGCACAAGCCCGCCCCAATGTGGGCTTATTCTGACTCCTGACTCCTGACTCCTGACTCCTTATATCCCGCCGTTTTTTGGCGGGATATCGAGGGCGCAGCCCTCGGCTAGTCTTTCGCAGAAATCCCCAGGCTGCTGGTCCCGACAATCGTGACCGGCATCCCGGTGTAAGCATATTTGTACAGGTCCGCCATGTCGGAGTTTCCCAGCGACACGCAGCCGTCCGTCCAGTCCTGGTTGCCGCGGCCGCCGCCGTGAATCTCAATGTTGCCGCCGATCCTCGCACGCCGGGCAATATCACCCGCTTTTTTCAGCGAGTTGAAATGCTGCCAGTCGGCTGCGTTCGGATAATCCAACAGCAGGGCCCATCCGAAACTGGGGGAGCGGAATTTGCGTTTGATCCTGTATTCGCCCTCCGGCGTGGAGGCGTCGTGCTCCTGCACTTTGTCCCGGTACCAGTTCCTGCCGAGGTCTGCAGTGTACGATTTCAAGATCTTTCCCTTCGTCAACAGCAGGCATCGATGTTCCAGCTTGTCGACCAGAATGGCGGAACTGCCGGACTGTCTGGTCCAGCGCAGCAGGTCCTGCGCTTGACGATCCCACCGGCCCCGGCTGCCGGCATCATAGAACCGGGCAAGCTCAGCGGCCTGGAAATCCTCGTTTTTCGCCCAGGCGGCCCGCGCACGCAATGCGGCAATGAGGGCGGAGCCGCTTTGCCCGTGGGCCGCAAGACTCCGGGCTTCGTCGATCAGGGTCCTGGCCCGGGACTGGGAGAGGTTCCTGATTTCAAACCTGGTTCCGGTCCCGGTCGCCAGAGGCTGGCCGATGTCGGACTCGAGATACTTTATGAGTATGCCGAAGCGGTTTTTTTCCTCCTGGAGCCTCGTCGCTTCACTCATCGCAATCCGCAGCGCCGTGTGCGATGCACGGAGCAGGTTCTCGAGGCAAGGTGTGTAGTCGCGGCTGACCGCCCAGGCTTCGTGCGTGTACAAGAGGCACAACTTGGCTTCATTCACCTGGGCGGTCAAGGCGCGCAACTCTTCAGAGAATACGTATGCTCCGGGCCCTGTGCGGCATTTCGCCGCCAGGATGTCCACATACGATTCCAGTTGCCAGGGGCGGTCGCGCAGAGCCGTGGTCGACCACAGCTCGTACGCTCCCAGCCCCATGACCAGAGCCAGCAAGGCTCCGATGAACATGCGTTTTTTCCTGGACGCCATCTACCTTCCTGAAACGGCAATCGAGCTCTTTAGCGTCTGCCCTTGATCTTCTCTTTCGCTGCGTTCACCTGGTCGATGATGGCAGTAGCCTTCGTCTTCGCAGTGTTGGCCTGCGCGAGCGCATCGGCATACTTCTCCTGGGACATCGCCTGGCTGGCGGCCGTCGAAGCTTCTCCCGCCGCCGTCAGATCCGCCTGCAGCGCTTCGAGCTCGGCCTTGGTGTCTTTCCCCTTGGGCGCGGTGGCAAGAGCCTTCTTCGCATCCTCAAGCAGGGTCGTCAATGTGGCAATCGTCGCTTCGGCATCCGCCTTGGCCTTGGTCTTCGCTTCCTGGGCGTCGGTCTGAGACTTGGCAGCCGCATCCTTCGCCTGCTTCAGCAGGTCCGAGGCGGCCTTGTAGTCGCGCGACAACGCGAACTTGTTGTCCTGGGTCTGAACTTCGGCAGTCGCCTTGCTCATGAGGTCTTCCGCAGCCTTAAGGCTGTCGGGGGCGTAGGTCCGGACATCATCCGTCTGCGCGGCCTGCAAGGCAGTCTGCGTAGCCGCAATCTCTTCCTTGGGCGCGGAGGCGCAACCGAAGAAAAGAAGCGCTGCCACCATCGTAAATACGACGATCGAACCCATTCTCATCATAACTTTGTTCATAGTCTCTCCCTCAATTTAAGTTTCGGCAATCTCTAGAGTTGGCACCATGACAAACACGTAGGATTTGCCATCCACCCTAGAGCAACTCTCATGCCAGATGGGGGACTACGAACCCAGCCCGAGCGTTTCCACCGCCACAGACTCCATTAATTCACTGAATTTAAATCACTTAATGAATTGAGTTCCGCCTCAGGTAAATCGTCGGACCCGTGATTTTTGTACCATATCTCTCCCGGCGGTTCCAGCAAAATATGCATTTTTTGCATACCTTTACCTGGCTTCATGATATTCTGTGATTTGCCAAATGGTTGAAAGATGGGAGCTTTTGCTCGCCCGCAGCCAATTTCACAAGCCGAAACGCACCCGCTGGAAGCGCGAGTCGTTCCCAATTTCAGCCTTATCACTCGGAGGACATTGTGCCTGCTTCGTTCAATCAGAAGCTTCGGGAGAGCCGTCCGATTCCGAGGATCTTTCTCTGGACCCTGCTCGGGGTGTTCAACGCCTTTCTTTGGGTGATGCTCCTCAGGTTCGATTGGGAGATCTCGATGCGTTCGCGCGAGGCTGCTTACTTCGGAACGCAATTGTTTCCTATTGGGACGCAGGCCGTGCCCCTGCCGGTGATCTATACCGCCTGCGCGCTCTTGACGCTGGCAAGCGCGGGCACGATCCTGCGCGACCGGAGCAACATGGCCGCGAGGGAACGGATCCGGACGTTGCTGTTTCAGATCCTCGACAGTTTTGCCATCGGCGTGGTCGTGCTGGACGACAAGGATCAGCTGACGATGGCAAACGACAGCGCGCGCCAGCTCCTGCCGGAGATCCCGCTGGGCTACACCAGCCTGGACTTCATCGAGGTGCTGGGAACCCGGCCGAGGCTGCAACAACTGGTCAAGGCTGCTGCCAGAGAGCGGATATATCAGCAGGATGTCGAGCACGACCTGGGCAAACGGGGAGATCCCTGGCCGGTCAGGGTCACTACCCTGCCGCTCAAGGATCCGCAAAAGCGCACGACCGGCACCCTGCTCCTGGTGCACGACGTGCGCGAGGCAGTGCGCATGGAGCGGCAGATGCGCACCGCGGAACGATTATCGTCCCTGGGGACGCTGGCGGCTGCCATGGCGCACGAAATCCGGAATCCGCTCGAGGCGATGAACCTGAATCTGGCCTTGCTCGAGCGAAACCTGGCCTCTCCCGTCCCCCAGGTGCGCGGCAGCGAAAAGACCGGCAAGTATCTGAAGATCCTGGAATCCGAGATCTCCCGGCTGGGGTCTATTGTGGAAAACTTCCTTTCGTTCGCGCGTCCCAGCGACGCTCCGACGGGGGAGCTCCGAGTGGACTCGCTCCTGCGCCAGATCGTCGACCTGCTGGCGAATCAGGCCAAATCGAGGAACGTCAAGCTCGACCTGTCGAGCGAGGACAATCTCACAGTAGTCGGGGTCGAAGACCTGCTCAAGCAGGCTTTCCTCAACCTCATGATCAACAGCCTGGAAGCGATGCCGGGAGGCGGATCTCTCGGCGTCCGGGCCGAGGCAGTCCGGCAACAGGCGACGGACGGCAAGGCCGCGGACCTGGTCGTGGTCAGCATTCGGGACACCGGTGTCGGGGTGCCACCGGAGCAGCTGGCGCGACTGTTCGATCCTTATTTCACGACCCGGCCCAAAGGTACGGGGCTCGGCCTTACGATCGTCCATCGAGTCATCGACGAACATCATGGGCGCATCCGTGTCGCAAGCGTGCCCGGGGAGGGTACGACATTCACCGTCGAACTGCCGATGATTTCCCCGGACGGCGGAAAGGAGAAGAGAGGACATGTCTAAAGCTCCGACAAGAATCCTGGTCGTGGACGATGAGGTCAACATCCGTGAAGCTCTGGCTGTCATTCTGGGAGACGAGGGCTACCAGGTCGCCGCCGCCGCTTCCGCCGAGGAGGCCATCGCGGCACTGGGAGAGGATTATTTCCAGATCGTCATTTCCGACATGCGCATGGAAGGCGCCTCCGGCCTGGATTTGCTGCGCTGGCTGCGTCAGAACTGTCCGGAGACCGAGATCATTCTTCTCACCGCTTTCGGCAGCGTCGAGGGGGCCGTGGAGGCGATGAAGCTGGGCGCCTACGATTATCTCTGCAAACCGGTCGATCGCCGGCGGCTCTCCATGCTGATAGAAAAGGCGCTCGAAAAGCAGCGGCTCGCCGTGGAAAACCGTTCGCTGCGCCGCCGCCTGAGCGTCAAGGAGGAGTTTTCCAGCATCATCGGCAACAGCACCCCGATTCGCCAGATCTTCAAGGTTATCTCGGAAATCGCCCCGACGACCGCTACCGTGCTGATCACAGGCGAAAGCGGCACCGGGAAGGAACTCGTCGCCCGGGCGATTCACAGCCGCAGCAACCGGCGGGAAGGCCCGTTCATAACCCTCAACTGCGGCGCCCTGCCCGACACGCTGCTCGAAAGCGAACTGTTCGGCTATGAAAAGGGGGCCTTCACGGGCGCGGCGGCCATGAAAATGGGCCGCATAGAAATGGCTTCCGGCGGCACCCTCTTCCTCGATGAGGTCGGCGACATGACGCCGAAGACCCAGGTGGATCTGCTGCGCGCACTTCAGGATCGCGAATTGAGACGCCTTGGGGGAACCAAGGTCATCAACGTCGACGTGCGCTTCATCGCCGCCACCAACAAGGATCTCGCGGGCGAGATCGCCGAAAAACGCTTCCGGGAAGATCTCTACTACCGGCTCAACGTCGTGCCAGTCGCCATGCCGCCGCTCCGGGAGCGCAAGGAGGACATCCCACTGCTCGCCCAGGCCTTTCTGGAGGAATTCTGCCGGCTTCATCAGAAGGAGCTGAAAAAGATCGGGGAGCGCACGCTGGATCTGATGATCCAATCCCCATGGCCCGGCAACGTCAGAGAACTGCGCAATGTCGTCGAGCGTATGGTGCTGTTGGCAAGAACCGAAACTATCGAGCCGCGCGACCTGCCCGATTCAATCCAGGACGGCCAGGACAGCCGCCCGGAGATCACGATCCCACTCGATCAACCGCTCCAGGAGATCGAAAGAACCGTGATCAGCAACGTGTTTGCCCGGATCACCCACAATCGCCGGAAAGCAGCCCAGATGCTCGGCATCAGCCTGCGAGCTCTTCACTACAAGATCCGGCGATTCGACCTGGATCAGTAGCAAAAGCAGTGCAAAACCTGCAGCCTGCCTCCTGGGACCGATAAGTATTACCCGTTTGAATACAATACGTTACTGCTACCAATAGATTTCCACAGCCCCATCATGCAAAAACTGCATCCCTGCTCTTGAAGGAGGGCTAAGTACTCGATTTCATAAGTACGGAGACGCATTTTCGCCCGTTAGAGAAGCAAGTCGGGTCGGATAGGGGCTACAGAATTTGTCATTTGCGATTTGTCAATTGTGATTGGCCATTTGACGGCCTTGAATCTGGCTGGATTCAATGACAAATGGCAAATGACCAATGAGAAATGACAAATGCTGCGATAAATCACCGTATTTATGAATTCATGCACTAGGCGGTGTCGCGCTCTTTGTAGAGCCAGGCCCCGGCAAGGGCGGCGATGAGCACCTCGAACAGACCCCAGAGCGCGCCGTGAAGGATCAGGCGATGGGGGAACAGGTTCATCGGCACCATTCCGGCGGATGGATAAAGATAAGCGAGCGCCCAGACGATGAGTCCAGCGCCGATGGCAGTGGTGGCCCCCGGGCCGAAGCGGGGTCGAATGGCGGCATAGATCCAGATCATTACGATGCCCAATCCAAAGCTGAGCAGGACAAAATAGGGAATGGACTCGTTGCCCATCGGCGGGCGATTCAACGACTTCATCGCTTCATTCCAGGCCTCGCCGATAATGGCCATGTTCAGGATCATTTCCCCGATGTTGATGATCAGGCCGGCGAGCAGGCCTCCGGCAAAGACGCGGCCCAGGTTGATCTTTCCCATAGAACGCCTCCGCGATTTGAAATAGAAAATGCGAAAAAAACGAGCTGAGACTGGAGCTGACAAGCCATTTTTGATGGAGCGCCGATCACTCTAGCACAAACCCCCTGCCGTTTCACGCTGGAAAGTTCGAGGCTGTCACGGTGATATTGTTCAGGCCTTCAAGTTTCATAGATTGAATGGTTTTTGCTTGCAGTTGGTCAGTTATACGCCCAGAAAGAATTAAAGCCGTCCACGTCTACGACCACGCCCACGAGCACGTCAACGGCCACGAAGACGCCGACCAGTCAAGCTTCAGCATCTTGGATAAGTGCTCCATCCCTTTTTAAAATGGGAACTACCTTGAAAGCCGTGGTCGTTGACGTGCTCGTGAACGTGGACGTAGACGGCATTCTTTCCCTCGTCATTTAACGGGATACGAATTAGAACAAATTTGCCGTGCCGAGGCTGTCATGCCGGGCATGAATTTCCTTGCCCCGGGGTCCCACTCAAGATATAAAAGCTATCCGTTGATTATTGTCCCGTGCCTCCGGGAAGGGTTCGAGGCGATGTCAAACTGGTTCAGGATCTGCATGTTGCACGCGAAGGGATCGTTCCACTGTGATCCTCGGTCTGGGGATTGATTTTCTGGAGACCAGCCGCGTCGAGCGGGAGCTAGCGCAAGGCGAATGGCTGCTGGAAGACGGCATCTTCACACCTGAAGAAATCCTCTATTGCAGTTCCACCGATCAGCCGGCCCGCCGCTATGCCGCCTGTTTTGCGGCCAAAGAAGCAGCCCTGAAAGCCCTGGGCATCCGGGTCACAGACCTGGCGATGTTTCGCGAGGTAGAGGTGGGCCCCGGAGCGGGCGGCGGGAAGGAGATCATGTTTCGCCGGCGCCCGAAAACTGAATCGGAGCGCTTGGGCGTGCGGCGCATCAGGCTCGCGATCGCTCAGAATGCAAATCACACTGGTGCGACCGTCATCCTGGAAGATTGAACCTCAACAAACTTAGATCGGACACATTCATATGAGCCATTATCCCTCGTACCAAGAACTGACGGCCAACTTCGACTGGTCCATTTCCGAGAAGGAACTGGGCTACAGGAAGGGCGACAACCTCAACATCGGCTGGGCGTGCAGTGACCGCATTTGCCGCATGGGACTCGCGGACAAGCCGGCATTGATCTGGGAGGATCATCAGGGCGCCGAGAAGCGCTACACCTACAACGACGTTCGCGTCCTCTCCAACACGATTGCCGGCTTTCTGAACGGTCTGGGAATTCAGCCGGGAGAAAGGGTTTGTCTTTTCATGGACCGGGTGCCCGAACTCTACATCGGGTTCCTGGGCATCTTGAAGACCGGGGCGGTGGCTCAGCCGCTGTTTTCCGCTTTCGGCGACGAATCGCTGTTCGTGCGGCTGGCGAACGCCAACACGACGGCGATCATCACGCAGAAAAAACATGTGCTCAAGGTGCGCAAGATCCGCAACAAGCTGCCCGACCTGAAACACATTATCGTCGTAGACGCCGGGGATGCACCACTGCAGGAACGTGAAGGTTCCTTCCAGATGGAAAAAGCCCCGAGGCTCGAGGAGTTCCCGGTCTATCCGACCACGGCCGAGTCGCCGTCGGTGCTCCACTACACGTCCGGCACCACCGGTCAGCCAAAGGGGGCGCAGCACGTTCATTACTCGATCGTCTCGCAGTACCTGACCGCCAAATGGGTGCTCGATCTGCAGCCCGACGACATCTACTGGTGCAACGCCGATCCGGGCTGGGTCACGGGCACATCGTACGGGATCATCGGCCCGTGGGCGAACGGGGTGACGCAGGCGGTCCTGGACTCCGGCTTCGGGGCCGAGCGCTGGTACAAGTTCATCGAGAAGCACCGCATCACGGTCTGGTATTCGGCGCCGACGGCGATCCGGCTGCTGATGAAGGAGGGGAACGATCTCGTCAAGGCGCACGACCTGTCCTGCCTCCGCCACCTGTGCAGCGTGGGCGAACCGTTGAACGCCGAAGCCGTCATCTGGTCGCGCGAGGTGTTCGGCAAGGAGTTTCACGACACGTTCTGGCAGACCGAGACCGGCTGCATCGTGATCACCAACTTCCCCGGGATGCCGATCAAACCCGGCTCGATGGGCAAGCCGTTCCCCGGGATTACGGCGACAGTGCTGAACCCGGTCACGCATGAACCGATCGACAAGATCGGGGCCGCGGGCCTGATCGCTCTCCGGCCGGGCTGGCCGTCGCAGGTCCGTTACTACTGGAACAACGAGCTGGGATTCCAGGCCAAATTCAGGAACGGCTGGTACCTGTGCGGCGACCGCGCGTCGATCGATGCCGAGGGCTACTACTGGTTCGTCGGACGCGACGACGACGTCATCAACACCGGCGGGCACCTGGTTGGTCCCTTTGAGATCGAGTCGGCGCTGCTGGAGCACCCTGCAGTCGCGGAATCCGCGGCCGTCGCCAAACCCGATCCGGTCAACATGGAGGTGGTAAAGGCTTTCGTGACGCTGAAGCCGGGTTACGAGCCTTCCGACGATCTGGAACTCGAGATCATGAATCACATCCGCAAGCGGCTTTCGCCGCTGGCGATGCCTCAGGAGATCGAGTTCATCGACTCCCTGCCCAAGACCCGGAGCGGCAAGATCGTGCGCCGCGTTTTGCGCTGCAAGGAGTTCAATGAGCCGGTTGGCGACCTTTCCACCGTAATGAACGACTGAGGACGGCCTGTGATTCAGGCAGTAACTAGTTTCTGTCGCGAAATTGCAGATGGCGCCCTGGATGGGCGCCAGAGAGTAGCCGGGGGCAAGCGGCGCGGTTTTGGCGCCGCGCAGCCCCCGGACAGGAGGTCACGAAGCGAGAAGCCCTGGAGGGGCGACAGAAGTTGTCGCCGAACAACGGTCTGCCGCCCCTGCTGGGGCTTCATTAAATGCAACTTCCTACCGGGGGCTGCGCGCTTGCCCCCGGCTACTCTCTCCGGCCCCTCCGGGGCCGAGTTCTCGTGGCCCGTACAGCCAGAAAAGTGAGTTTCGCGACAGAAACCAACTAGCCCCGAAGGGGCGGAACAGTAAAGCCCAGGGCCTGAGCCCTGGGATCATGAACATTTGGGAAGCGAGGCGAAAATGGACGAACTCAGCAAAATGGTTCTTGACTATGTTATCCGTGAATACATCGAAGAGGGGGACGACCGTGAGGTGACCGAGACCACGCCCCTGATTTCAGGCGGCATCGTGGACTCGTTTTCGATGGTATCTCTCAAGCGGTTTCTGGAGAAGAAATGCGGCGTCCAGATTCCAGATGCCGATGCGACTCCGGTGGCTTTTGACACCGTGCAGAGCATCGTGGCGCTGGTACGCCGGTTCCAGAAAACCTAGCCGGGCGCTCCGGGACGCCGGCGAAGCAGGCCGGGAACAGGCACGGCGATCCGGCCGCCTGTTCTCGCTGTTTGCGCGCAGGCTGCCGGGGCATGGAAACACTGCATTCATATCACTCAATCATCGAGGAGAGTCATGGCCTTCAACGATGCGGTTCGCAACTGGTACCAGGGCGAGATTCAGGGGATCAAAGCCGCCGGCCTGTTCAAGGACGAGCGGTATATCTGCTCTCCCCAGTCGGCGGAAATCGAAGTCAAGTTTCCGATCGGCTCGACAGGGAAGAAGTGCATCAACATCTGTGCCAACAACTACCTCGGTCTGTCCAGCCACCCCGAGGTCATTAAGGCGGCGCACAACGGCCTGGAGACGCGAGGGTACGGGATGTCGTCGGTGCGCTTCATCTGCGGCACGCAGGACATCCACCGGCAGCTCGAGAACCGGCTGACCGAGTTCCTTGGGACCGAGGACACGGTCCTGTTCCCCTCCTGCATGGACGCCAACGGGGGCTTCTTCGAGGCGTGCCTGAACGATCAGGACGTCATGATCGCCGACCGCCTGGTGCACGCGTCCATCGTCGATGGGATGCGCCTGTGCAAGGCGATGCAGGACAGTTTCAAACACTCCGACATGGGGCATCTCGAGGAGAAACTGCAGGAGCATCAGGACAAGCGTTATCGGATGGTCATCACCGACGGCGTCTTCTCCATGGACGGCGACCTCGCCAAGCTGGACGAAATCGTCGCCCTGGCGGAGAAGTACAACGCCATGGTATTCCTGGACGATTCCCATGCCAGCGGCTTCATCGGCAAGACCGGGCGCGGCACCCATGAACACTGCGGCGTGTTCGGCAAGATCGACGTCATCACGACCACATTGGGCAAGGGGCTAGGCGGGGCCTCCGGCGGCTGCGTCAGCGGGCGCCGGGAACTGGTGGAGATGTGCCGGCAGCGTGCGCGCCCGTTCCTGTTCTCCAACACGGTGGCGCCCGTGATCGTCGCCGGGGCGCTCAAGGTGATGGACCTGATCTTCACCAACACCGAGCGCCGTGACAAACTCGAATGGAACGCGAAATACTGGCGCGGGCTTCTGAAGGACGCCGGCTTCGACGTCAAAGAGGGAGAGAGCCCGATCGTGCCGGTCATGCTCTACAACGCGAAACTGGCCCAGGATTTCGCCCGCGACCTCTTCGAGGAGGGGATCTACGCCGTCGGGTTCTTCTTCCCGGTGGTCCCCAAGGCTCAGGCCCGCATTCGGACCCAGCTCTCCGCCGCCCATGAGAAGCATCACCTCGACACCGCAATCGCGGCGTTCAAGAAGGTCGGTGCGAAGCACGGCATCCTGGGCATGGGCAAAAAGGAACTGATCGATAAGTTCGGGATGTAACAGGCTCAGGAACCATCAGCAGGACGACCGGGTACACAGCATGTCCCATTTCTACGGAATCCTGTTGATGTTTCTCGCGGCGTGCTGCTTCGGCGTGAGCGGCATCCTGATCAAGCTGGCCTATAGCACCGGAATGCAGCCGGCCGGCCTGCTGCCGCTGCAAAACGTGGCGGCCCTCATTTGTCTCTGGCCCTTGCTGGTTGCATCCGGCGGAATTGCCCGGCCAACACCCGGCCGGATGCGCCGCCTGGTGTGGCAGGGTTTGCTCGGCAACTTCGCCATTTCGGTCTGTTACTTCTGGTCAGCGCAGCGCATCGACATTTCCCTGCTGAGCATCATTCTGTTCACCTACCCCGGGCTGGTGCTCGCCTACAAGATCGTTGTGCAGAAACACAAGGTTGCGATCTCGGAGTGGGTGGCCCTGGTCCTGTCGCTCGCCGGAGCATTCCTCTCGGTCAATCCTTTCCACGGAACCGGCGTGAGGATCGACGCATTGGGATTTCTGCTGGCCGTGGGCGCGGCAGCGTCCTACGCCTTCATGAACATCCACGGCCAGCGGTTGTCCCACGAGATGTCGCCGCAGACGATCACGGCCGTCACCTCCACAGTCTCGACGCTGGCGCTGATGGCCGTGCTGCCGGTCCGGCAGTGGTTCACGCTTGATTTCACGCCTGAGCAGTGGCTCTACATCGCCGGCCTCGGACTCTTCTCGACGGTTCTGCCCATGAACCTCATGTACCTCGCCATCCGCCGCATCGGGGCGTTTCACGCCTCCATCGTCAGCATCGCCGAACTCCCCTGCATCCTGGTCCTCGCATTCTGGATTCTCGGCGAACGGATAAGCCTCTGGCAGATGTCGGGCGGCAGCCTCATCCTGCTGAGCGTCGTCCTCATGCAGTTCCACACCTCCCCGCCTCCCGGCCAGGATGAAATCGGGCATGTGGCCTGAATGCCCCTCGTCCGCGTCCCCAGGCGGAAGAGCGTGCATGCGGCGGCACACCTGTGACCGGAAGTCACAGGGTCGTCGATGCGATCGGCCTGAAAAAAAACTACTTACAGTCTGGTCAGAAGTTTGCCTGATCCGCGGGCGTGGAGAGCGCACGTTTATCTTCCCCTCCCCCGACACCAAAACGGCCGGAGGAAAATTCAAAAGCATCAAACTTATTCGGCGCGATTCTCGTATAGAGGAGGCAACGGAGGTGTTTGCATGGCAAAGAAACGAGTCTTTACCATTTCTTTCCTGTCGATCGTCGGGCTTCTGGTGGTGTTCGGGGGTTACTGGGTGTTCGGTTCGCTTTTCGCCGTGGACAAGACGATCCCTTCGGAAAAGCTGGCGAAGGTTGAGCAGGGCAACATCGCGAAGTCTGTGGTGGCGACCGGCAAGATCGAGCCGCTGTCGAGGGTGGAGATCAAATCAAAGGCCAGCGGAATCATAAAGTTCCTCTACGTGAACGCCGGTGACCCGGTCCGCGAGGGCCAGCTCCTGGTCGAGCTCGACAAGGAGACGCTGGAGGCCCAGGTGAAGGAGGCCAAGGCCCTCTCTAACGCCGCGGAAAGCCGCCTACAGGAAATGTTCTCCCAGGACAAGACGTTGCAGGCCAACCTGCGCAAGGCGCAGCTCGAGGCGGAAAGCAAGGACTTCGATTTTACGATTGCGGATTTCAAGCGCAGCCAGGGTCTCTATAAGATGGGGCTGATTGCCAAGTCCGAATTCGACGCCGTCGAGCAAAGGATGAAGGCCGCCGAGGTCAACCGCAACGCCCTGCAGGCCTCCGTCAGCGTGCGGGAAGCCGAGCTCGAGCAGAATCTGCGGGCCATCAACACCGCGCGCGCGCAGCTGGTTCAGGCGCAGGCACAGAGCGAGCAGGCGGAAGAGAGCCTGAAGTATGCTTCGATCCGCTCTCCCATCAACGGCGTGGTGCTGAGCCGCGAGGTGGAAGTCGGCGACGCCGTATCCTCGATTCTGCAGCTGGGCTCGAACGCCACCCTGATCATGACGCTCGGCGATGTGAAGGAGCTGTATGTCAAGGGAAAGGTCGACGAGACGGACATCGGCCTGGTGCAGGTAGACCTGCCGGTGCGGGTGACGGTCGACGCTTACAAGAACAGGAGTTTTGAGGGAAAGGTCTTCCGGATCGCGCCGATGGGCGTCGAGAAAGACAACGTGACCCGTTTCGAAGTGCGCGTGTCGATCGCGAACGATCTCGACCTGCTGAAAGTGGCCATGAGCGCGAATGCGGAAATCGTGCTCGAGGAGCACCACAACGTGCTCGTCATTCCCGAGAGCGCACTGATCTACAACGAAAAGAAGGAGACCTTCGTCGAAGTGCCGGACATCTCCACGAGAACCGGCCGGCGGCAGGTCGCCATCAAGTGCGGACTGAGCAACGGCGCCCGCACCGAGCTGATCTCGGGACTGAAACTCGGCGACAACGTGGTCCTCCAGTAAACCGGCAGACGGGGAACGGGCGCCGGACACCGGCGGGATTCCGTTCAGAACACAGGCAACGGATATGGACCTGCTTTTACAGACCTGGCTGAATCTGAAAGCCAACAAGACCCGGTCATTCCTGACGATGTTCGGGATCGCCTGGGGGCTCGTCTGCCTCATCATCATGACGTCGCTGGGTGAAGGGATGTGGGTGTCCCAGAAAGAGAAGGCCCGGGCTCTCGGGCAGAACATCATGATCGTTTGGGGAGGCATGACCAGCAAGGGGATGGAGGGCGTGCGCGCGGGCAAGACCATCCGCCTCACGCTGGAAGACTATTTCGCGGTGAAGGAGCAGGCTACCTACCTGCAACGCGCGAGCCCCGAGATCCAGCGCTACCTGGCAGCGCGTTCCAGCATCAACAACGGCACCTTCAATACGCACGGAGTCTTCCCCGATTACATGCAGATGCGCACGATCGAGGTGAAGCCGGGCGGGCGGCAGATCAACCAAGGGGACAACGCCAACGCGCTGCGCGTCTGCATTCTCGGGGACGAGGTCAAGGACCAGCTCTTCAACAAGTCGGATGCCGTCGGCCAGACGATCATGATCGGCGAACTCCCCTACCTCGTAGTCGGGGAACTGGTCCAGAAAGATCAGAACTCGAACTACAGCGGCCCTGACCGCAAGAAAATCTTCGTTCCCTTCTACGCCCTCGCCCGCGACTTCCCGCTGCCGAAGGCCGTCGACGGCAGATTCCAGCTTTCCAACATGATCCTTCAGCCTCGCAGCGAGGAGATCGGCGAGGCTGCCGAACTGCAGGTCCGTCAGGTGCTGGCGAAGATAAAGGGCTTCGACTTCCTGGACAAGGACGCCCTGCCGGTCTGGAACACCGTCACGGAGGCAAAGCTCATCTACAAGCTCTTCGCTTCCCTGCGCGTGTTCCTGGGCGCCATGGCCGTGGTGACCCTGATCCTCGGCGGCGTAGGGGTCATGAACATCATGCTGCTCGCGGTCGGCGAGCGGACCCATGAGATCGGAGTCTGCAAAGCGGTCGGCGCGACGACCCGTCGCATTCTGATGCAGTTTTTTGCGGAGTCGATGACGCTGACATTCCTTGCCGGACTGGCGGGAATCTTCATCGGCTGGGGGCTGTGCGCGCTGATCAACCTGCTGCCCAAGATCGACTTCTTCGCCGGCATGATCGTCACTCCTGGCGTCGCATGGGTCGCGTTCGGATTCCTCATCCTGGTCGGCGTACTCTCGAGCATCTATCCCGCGTTCATCGCGTCGGTGGTCGATCCGATTGAAGCGTTGAGATACGAGTGACGTCCACGGAGTCAACGAGATGGTCATCGAGATAGTCAAACGCGTCCTGGAAAACCTGGTTGCCTACCGTAAGCGCTCGCTGATGACGGTTCTCGGCATCATGTGGGGAATCTCATCCTTCATCCTCCTGATGGCCTATGGGGACGGCTTTCAGAAGGCGATGATGCTGGGATTGAGTTATTTCGGGGACAATGTGGTGGTCGTCTGGAACGGTCAGACATCGATGCAGGCCGGCGGCGCCCGCTCCGGCCGCGTCATCCGCACGGAATTCTCGGATATCGACATGATCCGGCAGCGCTGCACCCTGGTGAAGCGCGTCAGCCCTGAGGTGTATGACGAAATGCCCCTGCGTTGGGGAGAACGCATGACGACCGCCGGCGTTCGCGCCGTCAACGAGGAGTATGGTCCGACGCGCGGCATGTTCATGGGCGAGGGGCGATTTCTCAATGCGGAGGACCTGGCCTACATGCGCCGTGTGGTGGTGCTGGGTTACGATCTGAAGAAGAAGCTCTTCAGCCAGGCGCCGGCGCTGGACCAGGATGTATTCATCGAGGGGATGAGGTTTACCGTCGTCGGCATCCTGAAGAAAAAAATCGCCATTTCGAATTACTTCACGCAGGACGACAACTGCGCTCTCATCCCGGTCGACGTAATGAGCACGATGCGCGACATCCGCTACAACAGCGTGCTGGTGTTCCAGCCGGTCTCGGGCTCCATGGAGGATGCCGCGGTGCGCCAGGTCCGCCAGGTGCTCGCCGAAATCCACAAGTTCAATCCCGCGGACGAAAAGGCCCTGATTTTTTCCAGGTTCAGCGAAGGATTTGCCATCATCAACGGGCTGAGCGCAGCGACCAAAGGACTGCTCAGTGTCATCGGCCTGTTCACGCTGGCCGTCGCCGGGGTCGGCATCATGAACATCATGCTCTTCTGCGTGCAGGAAAGAACGCACGAAATCGGCGTGCTCAAGGCCCTCGGCGCCCGAAAGCGCCACATCCGGCTCCAGTTCCTGGGAGAAGCCCTGGCGCTCTCGATCATCGGCGGCATCCTCGGCTACGTTCTCGCCATCCTGGTCGCGCACTGGATCGGCGCGATTCCGTTCCTCAGCGAGCTCTTTGAGGACAAAAGCCGGCAGGGAGACATCTACCTTCTGGTGAACAGCCGCGTCTTCCTGACAGCGTTTATCACCTTCTCCTTCATCGGGCTGCTGTCGGGCACCTGGCCGGCCGTCAAAGCTTCGCGCCTCGATCCGGTCGAAGCGCTCCGGACGGAATAAGGAAGTGTTGTGGAACGACATCCGGGATTCGGGATCGTGGGTCCGGATGGTTTTGAAGGAGTCAGGAGCCAGAAGTCAGGAGCCAGAAGAATACACATGTGGCCCCGGGCTTCAGCCCGGTCTCCAATCAGGCCCCGACGGCTGACTCCCGAGCAGTCGCTCAAGTAGCCAGATAACGCCGTAGTCGAGACTGACGCTGCGGGCTGAAGCCCGCGGCCACATGAAATCTCTGATACGCCTGATTCCGGAGCAGCGCCTCACCCGGCGGGATCACGACATAGTCGATGCCGCGCGCACCCGAACTGACGGGGGCAAAATAAGGCTGAGGGCGCGTAACCGTCTGGGATAAGATTATGGAAGTCGCAATTTCTGGAGGTTCGGAATTCGATAAACGAGGTAGTTCAGGAGTTGGAACCCATGAAGTTTTTTGCCGCTTTTTTGAAGATGCAGGACCAGGCTAAGAATCAGGATTATCGGCCGCAGCACCTGGAGTTTCTGGATCAGGGAGTGAAGCAGGGCACGGTGTTCGCCCGCGGCCGATTCACGGACGGCACGGGCGGACTGGTCATATATCGTGCGTCGTCATTGGAGGAGGCGCAAAAAATCGCGGCCAGCGATCCCTACGTCAAGAGTGGAGCGCGATCGCTGGATCTGCACGAGTGGGACATGAAGCTGTCTGGATAGGTGCAATCCATCGGGATCAGAGTTCGGCCCAATTGGAGACTTCCGGGTCCTGGCTTTGCATGTGAGCTGCATTGCGGTGGGGCTTGATGACCAGGGCGGGTTCGGCCAGCGACGGAGCGGGAAGAGGGAAAACCTGGCTTACGTTGCCATACCTTAGCCTCAATTGGTCGAATTCTCCGTAATCCAGGGCCCGGTTCGGGCAGGCAGCCACGCAGGCAGGGGGCAAGCCCAGCTGCAGGGAGTCGAGACAGAAGGTGCACTTGGTGAGTGTGTCCGTCACTGCGTCGAAGCGGATGGCGCCGTAGGGGCAGGCGCTCTCGCACTTGCGGCAACGGCTGCAGCGGACATCGTCGATGAGAACGATTCCATCCTCCGTTTTCCAGATGACCTCGGAAGTGCAGGCGATCGCGCACAGGGGATTCAGGCAGTGATGGCAGGCGACGGAAACATTGTAGGCGCCCACGGTCGAAACCCAGGCGCCGTCTTTCTTTTCCCAGTTGCCGGCCGTGACTTCGTAGACTTTTCTCCAGTGGACGCCAGGCGGGAGGTTGTGCTTGTCCTTGCAGGCCACCTGGCAGGTCTTGCATCCCGAACAGGCGTCGGAGTTGATGAAGAAGGCGAATTGAGTCACCACGACGAATACCTCAAGCCTTTTTCACCTCGACCATGATCGTGTGCTGGGTGTTGCCGAACGCAAAGGGCGTCCAGCGTTCGGATGTCAGGACATTGACCGAGCCGCCGCGGTCGATCCCCTTCTCGTCCGGCTTCCACCAGGCGCCCTGCGGAATGCCGACCACGCCGGGCATGATCCGCCGGGTTATGCGGCACATGATGCGCATTTCGCCGCGGTCGTTGAACACCCGCACCTCATCCGAGTTCTGAATCTCCCTGGCAGCCGCATCGATCGGATTGAGGAAGATCCGCTGCGGAAACGCTTCCTCCAGCCAGTCAACGCCGGCCATCGTCGAGTGGATTCTCGAGAGCGAATGGTAACCTACTGCCTGAAGCGGATACCGCCTGGCTTCGGGGCCGAACGGGCTTTCCCACTCCTGGATGTATTTCGGAACGGCCGGGATCTCTCTCGGCTGCTTGAGGCTGTCGAGCGTCTGGGAGAAGATCTCGATCTTTCCGGACGGAGTCGCGAGCCGGTTTTTCTGCGGGTCCTTGCGGAAATCGACGAAGGCGACCGCGGGATTCGTGACCGCCACGGAATAGACGCCCGCATTCCCCTTTTCGAATTCCGCGAGGCCGGGGAGCCTGGGGAAGCGCGTTTTTCGGAACTCCGTCAGCGCCCACTCCACCCATTCGCGTTCATCGCGCCCCTCCGTATACTCCTTGCCGATCCCCAGGCGCCCGGCTATTTCCGAGCAGATCCGGTAGTCGCTCCGGGTCTCGAACGGCGGCTCGACGATTTTGGGCATCAGGAGAACTTCATCCCCGTATTTCCACCCGTCTTCGACGCCCCAGGTTTCGAACTGGGTACAGGCCGGGAGAAGGATATCGGCAAAGCGGGCGGTGGGGGTCAGGAAGTTGTCCTGAACGATCAGGAACTCGACCAGTTTTTCGTCCTGGAGGATTTTCGAAGTGCGGTTGATGTTGGCATGCTGATTGATCAGGGCATTGGAAGCCACGGCGTAAATCAGTTTGATGTCGTTGTCGAGCCTGGCCGCGCCCCGGACGCCCTGTTCCTGTCCGAGACTCTTTCCCCGGAGCACCGCCTCGGTCCAGAGGAACGACGGGATGCTGGCTTTGACCGGGTTCGGGCCGATCGGAAACACGTTCCAGGCGGGCCCGCCATCGGCGGCCTGCAGGCCCATTCCTCCGGCCCATCCGCCCGGGATGCCGACATTGCCGGTGAGGGCGGCGAGGACGCAACCGGCCCGGACGACCTGTTCCCCGAAGGCGCGCCGCTGCATCCCATACCCCTGGTAGAGAATCCCGGGCCTGGTCGTGGCGTATTCCTTCGCGATGCGCGCAATCGTATCTCGCGGCACGGCCGTGATTGCCTCTGCCCATTCCGGAGTCTTGGGAACCTTGTCCCTCGTGCCGAGGATGTAGTCCCTGTAACTCTCCGCGCCTTTGGCGTCGGGCGGCATCTGGGTCTCGTCGAACCCGATGCAGTGAGTCTTCACGAACCCGGCGTCGAACAACCCGTCCTTGATCATGACGTAGGCCATGGCCGACATCATGGCCACATCGGTCCCCGGCCGGATGGGGATCCATTCATCGGCGAGGGCCACGGAGGTCAAGGTCATGCGCGGGTCGATGCAGACGATGCGGGCGCCCTTTTCGCGGGCTTTGCGCAGAAAAAACTCCGTGTTGGTGCCGTCGCGCATCTCGCACGGGTTCCAGCTCCACATCAGGATGTACCTGGAGTTCACCCAGTCCTGCCGCTGGTTGCCGGTAATGTTGGTCCCGTATACGGTGGCCGTCGCGTTCGAGATGCAGGCCCATGAATAGCTGTTGTAGTGACCGAGGGAACCGCCGAACAGGTTCAGCAGGCGCTGCGCGGTTTGCCGCCCGTTGATCTGCGAGTAGCTCCCGGTGCCGTAGGGCACGAACAGGGCCGAATTCCCATGGGTCTTCTTGACGCGCGTCAGCTCTGCGGCGACCTTGTCGAGCGCCTCGTCCCAGGAGATGCGCTCGAATTTCCCTTCGCCTCGCTTCCCCGTTCTCTTCATCGGGTATTGCAGGCGGTCGCGATGGTACTGGCGGCGCCGGTAGGCGCGCCCGCGGATGCAGGCCCGGAGCTGCGGGTCTTCCAGCGAGTCCGTCGGCCGGTCGTCGCTCTCGATTCTGGTAATGGCGCCGTCCCGGACATACACCTTGAGGAGGCACCGCCCGCCGCAGTTGTGCGATGGGCACCCGGCGCGGATGATCCGTTCGCCCGTGGCGGCGTCCTGAAGTGTCGAGGCATCGGCGGAATCCGCAAGGCGCGGGAACGCAGAAATGAAGGATGATCCGACCAGTGCGCTCCACTTCAGGAAGCAGCGCCGGCTCAATGGAGCGGATATAACCATACTCACAGCTTTATCCTGTCCGATGATTCCGGGAATCGAGCTGAAACCTGCCGGTCAGCCCCGACACCGGGGCCCGGACCGCCGGGATCAACCGGCCTCGATCCTATCACGGAATCGCCGGACGGGCCAACCCGGAACCGGAAATTCAGGCCGCAAAGGCCCAAAAGCCGCCACAAATCACACCTATTTTGCGAACTACGCGATACTTGGAAATCGCGCATTTCGTGGCAGCAGCTTTTGGGGGGACAGGCTGAACGTCTACTTTTTCTTTGTCTTCGGCAGCTCGATTTTGTCGTGGCTTTCCACGCTGAAGACCAGGTAGTCCGAGTAGCGGTGTCGATTGAGGAAATGCCGGTCGTTCCACTCAATGTTGACCAGGACCTCCCGCGGCATCCAGAATGACCGTGTCACGGTGGCAAAGCGCACTTCGTGGAACCAGATCTCCGTCGTCTCGCGGGCCAGCATGACATCGGGCCGGGGGGAAAGCAGGTCTGTGCGCATGCGAATGATCTGATTTGTCTCCGGATCCACCCACGCCAAACCCTGGTACAGGATGAGCGCCGCCGTCCCCGCCTCTGAAGCCCTGAACTCGCCCAGGAAATCGCCGACTTCAGGCCTTTGTGAAAATGCGATGACACAGGCATTCGAAGCCGACGCGTCTTTCCCCAGATAGCGAAAGCGAGAGCCTACCTGGTGGCCGGGGTGAAATAAGATCCCGTGATTGGCAAACCCGGCGGTCAGAAAGGAAACGCCGCGCATCGGATCATTCCGGAGAAGATTGCCCCGGCTGTCTGTCCGTCCCTCAATCCAGGTGCTCGCCTCCTTATCGGATTGGACCGAATAATGGAAGCTCTGGGTGACCGAGTCTTCGACTTTGCCGGACGGCGATAGCCTCTCCCGGCGCACCAGCTCTTTCGAGGCGGTGTTGGGAAAATCGCGAAAAAACAGTTCGACATTTTCGCCCACCTTCTTCAGGAGGGTCTCGAGTCGGGCGGGATCGTCCTCGAATTGCAGATTCGAAAGCTCGGCTGGATAGGCGTGCCGCAGGTCCTCCATGGAAAAGTCCACGATGAACTTCGCTTTCGCATACATCGAGATTTCCAAAGGGATGACCGGCTGCTGCGGCCGGGAAGAACCTGCCTGCGACCCGAAGCACCAGGCGCTGAGGGCAAGAAACAAAATCACAGCCAGAAGCTTGGACAGATCTCCCGGGCGACATTCCATCATAACCTCAAATCGATAGAACGATTCTATGCTGCAGGCGGCAGCACGGGATACACAATTCTGTACCGGGGAGTCCTTCTGTGCCGGACACGAACCAGAGTCACGGAGTCAATTTCTCCCCCCAGGCGAACGAAGCCGGCAACCTGCCAGCCTCTCCCGGAAACTCACGGAGCTGCATTCCTGCATTCATGTGGCTCCGGGCTTCAGCCCGGTCTCCAAGCTGACCCCTACGGCCAATTCTGCAACAAATCCCTCATGCGGCGGGATGGCCTGGAATCGACACAGAAGGTGCGGGCTGAAGCCCGCGGCCACATGAAAACTTCCACGATTTCGGATCGCGACTCTGAGCCCAGATCAGAGTTTCTGGTTTCAATGAACGGCGACGCAGCCGCCGCAAGGGCGCCATGGAGGGCATGTCGGCAGGCCTTACAGGTTCGGGAGGACTCAACGAGACAATAAGTGACTGCATGACATTGCTTTATCAGTTTTCCCTGCCGGAAGACGGCAAGATGTCAAGATTGCCGACAATATTTGGTAATCATACGACGCTCCCCAGACCCACTACAGGCTGCTGCATTTGTTGCACATAGTTTGATTAGTTATTCACGTTCAGTATCTTACAGCCTGGCTCGATCGGCCTGTGCGGCACAGGCTTGGTCGGGAATGTTTATTGCTTTCTAATAACGGGCCCTCACTCGGACGATGACGCTATCCGTCTGGAATCCTGCGGTTGCTGAGGCTGTGTTCACGATTCGCAACGGGTGCATCCGTCTGCCGGAGTTGCCGGACGGCGCTGCGGAGCCGGATATGCGGGGTATGCCGGAAGGGGCTTGTCGTGCGCGTTGTTCAAACGCCGCTTCGGAGGGCAGGCCGGATTGTGCTAAAATTAGGGATCGAAGTTCCGTCCAAATGCCCGAATACAGGCATGGCGTTTCCCGATAGGGAGGTGGACGATGGCAAATAGAGAACATCTCCAGCCACTCATGTCTGCAATGGCGTGCTCAGACATTGCACTGTGGAATCAGTGGCGAAAGGACAATCCGGGTCTATCCCCTGACCTCGGGGATGTCGACCTCAGCGATGCCAATCTTCGTTTTGCAGACCTGACCGATGCAAACCTGCAGCGCGCGACTCTCACGAATGCGGATATCAGCGTTGCGGACCTGAGACGCTCGAACCTGAGCAACGCCGATCTCACCGGGGCGAACCTTAACGGCACCAATCTCAGCAGGGCGGACCTGAGCGGCGCAAACCTGAACAAAACCAGTCTCCGGAATGCGGACCTGAGCGGCGCGAACCTGACCGCAACCAGGATGATGGGAGCAGATCTGGCCGGGACCCGGGTCGACGTAAGGACGCGGGAACAACGAAGAGGCCGTTATTGGGGAGCCATAAGCCGGATGGAAAAGGCTGCTCTGGGTCTCTTGGGGCGAAGGCAGGAAGAAGGCGCCCTGCCCCGCCAGCAGGCAAAGAGCGATCGGCTGCAGGGCAAGAGCAGGTAGTCCCGCCGAGTCGCAGGGTGCCGGTATTTTTAGTCTTGATCCTGTTTTCCCCGACGGGAAGACTAAACCGTGAAGACCTCAAAGACCTCGATGAAGAAGCAACTTCGAGGTCTTTGGTCTTCGTGGTTTGTACGGGAGACGGGAGGCACTATTTGTTGGCGTCTCCGTAATGGATCCCTTTGGCTTTCGCCTGCTCTATGATGATGGTTCTTACCTGTTCATCGAAACCGCCCGTCCTCGTCTGCTTGCGCATCTCATCCTGAATGTACGCCTGCCGTTGCTTCACCAGGTCGGCGATTCTGGCCTGGATCTTCTGACGTTCCTCGGATCGGGCTTTGAGGAATGCCTCCTTTTCTATCGTGGTCATGTTCTGCATCGCGGGCGGCAGCTCCTCTTTCTTGATTTCCCCGAGGGAAACCTTCTTGTATTTCAGGTCATCCACGAGATCGCCTCCACCCTGGACGACATTCCCTGTTCTGCTGTTGTAGGCCAGCCGGTCGGCTGCGGCGGGCGCCGCCACGGATTCGGAAGCAGCCTGTTTGGCCATGACAGCCTGTTGGGCGACCACTGCGCCATATGGAGTCAACGTCCGGCCGACCGCGACATTGAGATCGGCCAGTTCCTTGTCCATGGGAGTGCTGACGACTTGCATGTCCCCGCTCTGACCGATGGCGACGAATTTCCCTTCGGCCCGGTTGGCAATATCCTGCCAGACGGTTGCCGTCTCGCCGTTCGACCCGCATCGGACAGTGTTGATGATCAGGTCCTTTTTGACCGCCGACTCGCAGGTCATTGGATACTTGACATCGTCGGCATAGTCCATGTGCGGCGGTGAATCTCCCACCAGGAAAACGAGCTTCAGCACGCTGCGATCCATGCTCCAACTGATCTGGGACACGGCCTCGGCAAGCGCCTGGTTGACCGACTCCGGCGTATCGCCACCGCCGCCGGCCTGGAACTTCTGCAGGTTGGCATAGACGGTATCGATATCGTCGCTCAGATCGTAGCGGCGCGTGATGAACTCATCCCCCTTGTCGCGGTACCCGATGAGGGCGATTCTGAGCCGCGGGGTGGGTTTGGCCGACACGATCTGGTTTGCAATCGACCAGATTTTGAGTTTCGCCCCTTCGATCAGCCCCCCCATGGACCCGGTAGTGTCCAGCACGAAGCAGACCTCTATGCGGGGCGCTGCCCCCTCGGCGGTTGCCGCAGGACCGGCCGTGCACCAGAGGGCCGTGAAAATTACCGTAGCGGTGATTATGGATCGCAGATTCATCGCAGTCTCCTTTCTCGATTTCACCAGTGCTCCTTGGCATCACGCCTGTCGCGCGAGCGACTCCTGACGGCGTTCAACCGGTCTACTCGACGATCTCGTAGATTGTGTCGCCGAGCACGATCTGGACATTGCGTCCCAGCGACAGCCACTGGGGCATGTCCGGGTGTTTCGTCATCAGGCTGAAATACTCGGCTGAGTTGAATTTGACCTGAACCGTCCGGGCACGGGATTGGCCTTGCACGCTGGCATCGACCCATTGATTGCCGTTCTGGTAGAAGTTCCGGCCGTTGACGTACCGGCTTTGCTGGCCGTTGATCACCTCGCCGACCCTGGCCTGGACGGCCGCGTCCATCGCCTTCTGACCGCGCAGGGCGTAGGTGTTGGCCTGGGATGGAGCGCTGAGGACGTCGGCCGACTTGAGAGCGCTGTTGTTCTGTGCGCTCCCCACTGCGCCGGATCCGCTCTTGGCCGCGCCCATTTCCTGGTACATGCGCGACGTTTCGTTCACCAGCTCTTCGCGGCGGCTGATGTTCTGCAGCGTCTGGCTGGCCATCGGCACGTGGCGCCGGGCCTCGTCCTGGACGATCAGGTAGGCGGTGTAGGGCGTGATGATGCCGTACTGCCTGGCAAGTCGCGTGGCTTCATCGCGCAGTTCGGCGTTCTCCCCATGAAGCCGGATCTGGTCGAGCAGGAAACCCACGCGGCGGGTCGCCCACAGCCGCGGAATGAAGCTGTGCATCGTGGCGCGGGCCGGAAATTCGACGGGGTAGGCAAAGGTGCGGTTGCGGCCGTTCACCGAGCCGCTCAGGGTCACGGTCGCAGCCCCGCTGCCGCTGAATCGCCCGAAGAGTATCAACTGTTCGCCCTTGAACAGGTCGGGGAGTTCCGCCGGGTGGGTCTGGCTCACGCGCACCGGGCCCGAGACCTCCAGCCGCGGATTGGCAAGAACGGGCTGGCTAATCTTGGCATAGAAGCCGGAGACGCCGATCTCGATGTCCTCCTGGGGCAGGACGTACTGGCTCGCACCACGGGTCTCTTCGGACAGTCGGTCGAGCAGGTGGGTGTTGATGTCGGTCCCGATGCCGAAGCTGAACACCCGCACCGAGCGCCCTGTTGTGCTGCGCTTGACACGGTCCAGGATCTGCGTTTCATCGGTGGTCCCGATCGTCGGCTTGCCGTCGGTCAGGAAAACCACGACATAGGGACGCTCGGGCTGGCTCAGGCTCGCGGCCGGGGACACTGCCGCAGCCAGCGCATCGGCGATGGCCGTGCCGCCAGTGGGACGCAGGTCCTTTACGAAAGCCGCGGCCTTGTCCAGGTGCTCCTTGTCGGCCGGCGCCAGCTTCTGGAACAGGGCCTCCGCCTCGGTGGAGAAGCGGACCACCTCGAACCGGTCGCCGCGATTGAGGTTCTGGAGGCAGAAATTGAGCGCCCGCTTGGCCTGGTCGAGCTTGCCCCCATCGGCCATCGACCCGGAAGTATCGAGCACAAACACCACGTCCTTCTGGACGATCTGTTCGCCGTTCAGGCGGGACGAGGGGGAGGCAAGGAGAAGGAAGTAGCCGCCGTCCGCCTCGATGCCGTCATTGAACGCCAGCAGGCTCATGCCAACGTCGCTGTCAGGCCGGAAGGAGAAGAACAGCTGAAAATCGGTATCGGGCCGGACGTGATCATCTTCAAATCCGACCGTCGCCCGGCGCGGCTCCGGCCTGCGGACTTCAATCGAGTGGCTGGGGGAATAGATGGATTGGATGTCCCGGCTGCCCGTCAATTCCACCTTGACAGAGACGCTGCCCACGGGCTGCGCTGAAAACTTCTCGGTGTTGAGCGGATAGACGTACTTCAACAGCGTGCCCTCCTGCCGCAGGACCTGGGTGTAGTTCAACCGGACCCGCTTTTCACTGCGTGGCTCGATCGGGAAGATGCGCACCTTGAACAACCCCTGGCCTGCATACTCGAGCAGCGCCGGATCGCGCATCCGCCGGACGATGTCCTCGTAGATTTGGCGCGCCTTGGCGGCGTCGAGCAGCTCCGCTTCGACCATCTTGCCTTCGATGTCCATTGCGAACCGGTCGATCTGAGCCCCCTTCGGTATCGGGAAGAGGTAAGTCCCCTCGAGCCGCAGGGAGGTTGGATTGTAAAAGACCTGGTCCACTTCGGTCACGGCCACCTGGTCGATGATGCGCACGGTGACGTGGTGATACTTGACCGCCAGCGGCGCAAATGGATAAGGCTGGTGCGGTGGCGCCTCTGGCCGATAGACGACGATCAGGCCGTCGGACCAGGCCGTTCCACCCGCAATCGCAACAAGAGAAACAAGAAGAAACAGGGATGAGCGCAACAGTTTCATGCCAGGCCTCCCGCCGGGATAACCGTCTTGGGTTCAGGCACTCCACCCGGCCTCGTCAACACCGGGAATTCTCAGTCGTCAATTGGTTGACGGCCTCGTCTTGCCTGGCTTGCAGAAAAAAAACCACGGATTGTCCGGCGAAGCTGGGCGGGCGCCTGGTGGACAGCCGAAGATTCCTGCGGTTCCCCCTCAGTTCAACCCCCACGTCCTGGAGTCGGTCGGACTAAACATGAGAGGCTGCGGCTTGGGGCCCAAACTAATTTCTGTCGCGAGACTCGAGTTCGACCACAGGGCACAGCGCCCAGGAGGGGCGCCAGAGAGTAGCAGGGGGCTAGCGGCGCGCTTTTCAGCGCCGCGCTGCCCCCGGTAGGAAGTTGCATTTTAATGAGCTCTGGCAGGGGCGAAAGGCTATGTACGCCATAGGCTTCTGTCGCCCCTCCAGGGCCGAGATCTTGCGCGCCGATTGCGCTGCCAGAAAGTTTCGCGACAGAAACCGACTGTTAAACACTATCTGAAATCCCCAGTCGAAGCCTGAAGTGTAAAGTCTGAGGTCTGAAGCCTGAGCTCTAAAGTCTGTGTGGACAGACACGGATATCATGAGGCGAGCCTGCGAGCATCCTTTCGGGCAAGCCGGTCCGCATCCAGGCCGTTCCAGAACGCGAGCACCCCGTCCAGCATTTCCACGCCGCCGCGGATGAACCTGTCTCCGTCGACGTCCTCGTGCGAGAAGAATTCCTCCTCGAGCTCATCCCACGTGTGCCGCGCGTGCTGATCCTCGACCATGTCGTGCCAGGTGAAAAAGCCGAGCGGCAGGCCTGGAGCGTCACGTTTTTTGAAGGCCCGCAGGCCCCGGATCAGCTCTTTCCAGAATCCGGCCGCAGCCCAGTTTTCGACTGCGAAGCTGGCGCCCAGGGCAATGCTGGTGTCTGGAGAACCATAAATCCTGGCAAGTTCGTCGCAGAAAAACAGCGTGCTTGCCGTCCCGTGCTTCCTTTTCCCCACATCCTGGAACTTGAGACCGACATGGGTCGTGATTCGCAGGAGCCACTCGAAATGCGCCGCGGAAAAACGGAAAACCGAGCCGTCCACCGTCCCTTCGAATTCGGCAGGCTCCTCCTCATCTTGGGGAGCCGCAGTCCTCGCGGGCGGTTTCCTGTTCGGGTTGTGGAATGAGACCCCCAGTTCGTTCATCAGAATTTCCTTGGAAGCGTGCATCGCCTCGAGGGTCGGCGCATTGATGGTCTTCAGCAGTTGCGCCACGATGAAGTGGTTGGAAAACACGGAAAACTGGGTCAGGAAATGCCGGACTTCCGTGAGGTCGCACTCCCCCTTTTCAAACCACCGGGTGTACCGGTTGTTCACGATCACTTCATGCGGGAGAATTTCCTTTTCGATGCGTTCGACCAGGCCGCAGAACTGATCCACTTTGTCCGGCGGATAGTTGCTTGACCGGAGGCTTTCTCGAGCCTCCCTGGCGCGTTGCCCGGTGATACCCGAAGTCATAGGCCAACCTCCTTGTTTTGTACCATCCGTACGGCCAGCACCGTCGTGGCAGGCTTCGTACGAGTCTCCGGACGCCCTTGATTCGGGCGCCCGATTCAGGCTTCTACAATAAGCATGCCCCGCCGTGTCGGCTCATTCAAGCTCCGCGCTTGACGGGGCCGGCTTTCGGAGTCCGACAAGGTCCATGGCCGAGGTGATTTCCTTGTTGCGCATGAACAGGCGCCAGACGCCTTCGTCGCGAAGGTTCTCCGCACTGAGCAAGGTGATGCCGAGATCAATCCCGATGACATCGGGGTCGACCCAACCAGTGCCCGGATTGAAGGCATCCGCAAACCCGTATCTGCCCCAGATCTTATTCCCGTACCGGGCGAGCATCGCCATCAGCGCAGGCAGGCAGATCTCCGGGACGAACATCAAAGCGCCCCCGGCGGCAGACGGCACCACGGTGCCGTCGATTTCGGGACTGGGCGGCGGTCCCCCCCAAGCCACATAGCCCTTGGCGCTGTCAGACGGAGTAATGCCCCAGATGTCGGCAGAATAACCTGGGAAACTGCGCGCCAGGCTCATGCAAAACACCCGGTGAGCACGGGTGGCGGCAACCGAGTTGGCGAAATAGTCGACGTGCGGCGCTCGTTCTTCCCGGCGGTTGCGGAAATCCACCCAGGCATGCGAAAACTGGTGCGTAAACAAAGGGCCGCCGCTTAGGTAGGTATAGCCGTCATAGGTGGTAGATTTGCGTTTCCAGGCATACCAGGCCGCCGGCGGAATCGGATGAGTGGGTGAACCGATTGCCAGAAGATAGAGGATCGTGTCCTCGGAGTAAGTGTCCCAGCGGTTTTTGAGGAAGCCCGTCTCCGGTTTCCAGCCGTGGGAGAGCAGGAAGCGATCGCCGTTCAGCATCCAGGGAAAGTCGACCCGTTCATAGATGGCCGTGGCCAGATTCCGGACCTCCTCGTCGCCTGGAAAACGGGCCCGGGCAGTCAATACTCCCGCAAGCAGGAGAGCGGTATCAATCGACGAAACTTCGCACTGCCAGCGGCGGGCGCCGGTTTCCGGATCCATGAAGTGATAGAACCAGCCGTGCACCTGCGGAGCCTCGCGGGCGAAAAACCGGAGGGCAATACGCACTTTGTCAACCGCCGCATTCTCGCTCAATCCGGCGCTGCCCGGAGCCAGGCACAGGGCGGTCAGGCCAAAGCCGGTCGCGGCAATGCTGGCGGGCGTCGGAGCGCCGTGCGGCGACCCGTTGTTGCGGGTCCGGTCGAGGACGAGTCCCGTACGCGGATTGGACTGCTCGTCGAAATACCTGTAAATGCGTGCGGACAGGTCCCGCAGAAAAGACGCCTCCTGCCGAGACAACGAATATCTGTTCGAGGCTTGGGCCGCCTGATCCAATCCGTCTTTTGTGTAGTGCAGGGGAGCAGCGGTCAGCAGGAGGCCGGCGATCAGGCAGCGCGCGCAGGCAGAACGCAGATACGAAGGAATCGCTTGAAGCACGCCAGCCTTCGCCAGCGTTCTTCTGCATCCAATCACAGGGTTGGTCCTTTTCTTCATGAATAAACCGGCCGGGTGCCTTCGGCGAACGTCATCTTACGGTCTCGATCAGGGCCAGCGCATGAGGCGGCAGCGTGAGTGTCAGGAACGACCTGCCCCCGCGCGACGCAAACTCGAGCAGCGTGGGCGGCGGAAGCTCGGAAGCACGTTGCAGGCTCCGTTGCTGCTCGCGAGTGGGAAATTCAGGACGGTCCATGGCTTCCCACGCAGTCAGGGTCGAACCGTGATCCCGGTCGACGAATTGGGCGCGGGCGCGGCTGCCCGCAGCCAGATGGAAAAAGGCCAGTTCAACTGTCTTGCTCGCGCCTCTCTCGCCGGGTGGAGCATAATTCCAGACGGCGACGGCAAGTGAGCCGTCCGGCCGCCGTGTCACGAGAGCCGAGGGCGAGTCGATCAGGATGCGCTCGGTGCCCAGCAGATGGAGCAGCCTGAAATCGTTGAACGCTGCCTTGGCGATGCCGCCTGCCGCCATCAAACCGAATCCCCCGTAGAACGGGCGCTTCACCACGCCCTGCTCCTCAAAGACGTCCGAAAATGTCCAGTAGGACATGGTCGTGACCAGGCCGTCGCACAGGCGAATGGTGTTGGCCAGCCAAGGCCCCATGAACGGCGAGTCCGTGACCTCGACTTCGTTCATGTAGCTCGCATTGAATTCGGACCAGTGAATCGGCAGGCCAGGCCGTGGGGAGCCCCTGACCTGGTCGTAGACCTTGCGCACGGCGCGGGCGACCATATCGCTGCGAGGAATGTTTTCATTGGTTCCGAAGACATCTTTGGCGGTGTCGTTGGCATAGACGTGGGTGGAAACGAAATCCGCCGGGACCGAAGAATCGACGCAGTGCTTGATGAAGCGGTCCACCCAGGCCGCCTGCGCGGTGGCCGGCCCCCCGACACGCAGGCGCGGGTCGACACGCTTGAGTGCCCGGGCGGCTCGGTCATACAGCTCGTAATAGGTTGATTCCTTCGGCTGACCGGACCAGAAATCTATGTTCGGCTCGTTCCAGACTTCGAAATACCATTGCGCCACCTCGTCCAGGCCGTAGCGTACGACCAGGTGTTTCGCAAATTGGTAGACGAGGTCTTCCCAGCGATCCCAGTTCTTGGGCGGGGCCGTAATCGGCTTGTACCAGAACGGGTGCTCGAGCGGAGCGGCCGCCAGCTTGCGCGGCATGAAACTGAGCTCGACGAATGGCCGGACCCCGTTGGCGCGCAGGCCGTCGTAGATCTGGTCGATGTAGGAAAAATTGTAGACGGGATTCCCCGATGCGTCCTCGTCATATAAGCCGACTTCATCGTGAAAAATGGCGTGAAAGCGCACGTACTCAAATTCCGTGATCTCCTTGACTGAACGCAGATCGTTTCGGTAGCTCTCACGCAGCGAAAGGACGGCGCGCCCCGACCCGAAGATCTTCTCCCAGAAGTGAGGAAAGGGGCGCGATGCGGCCCGCACATCGATGCCGATGGTCTCGGTGGCCGCGGCCGGTACTTGCGGCCCTTGCGGCGCCCGGGCCACAGCGAAGGCAGCAAGGGTGGTGCACAGGATGAGTACCGCAAGGCGCGGCACCCGCGTCGAATTCTGAATCCCTGACATCATTCCTTTTTGCCCTAACTCATGAGGCCCGAAGAGCCGGCATTCAATAGGCCCGGCCGTCAGGCCGGGAGCAGGTTTGGAGAAAACCGAGCGCCGAAGAGCGGGCCAGAGGCCCGCGGTCGACCTCCGGCAAATCCCGATCAGATACGGCTCGCCGGAACGGCAGAGTCTGCCAGGGTCGCACGGCCCAAGGCCGTGGTTTTATTTCTGAATAAACCATGGGAACAACACCTTCCGCCGCGGTTCCTCTTAATTGTCCACTGACCGGGGGCTGCGCGCTGCGCGCTTGCCCCCCGGCTATTCTCTTGGTGGACCTCCGGGCCTGAACGAATCATGTTGCTCGTCCCGTAGGTGGGCCCGGGCGCGCGCAGGGTCGTTGCAGCCTGCGCGCGCCGGGCGGCCGAACCTTCAGAAACTGAACCGGGCCTGCAGCTCGATGACGCGGCCCGAGAGGCCCGAGTCAGCCAGCCCGAAGTTGGGATTGTCCACGAATGTGCCGGCGCTGAAGAACCCGAGCGGCGCCAGATTCAGTTTGTTGAAGATGTTGAAAAGATTGGCCCGCAACTCGAGGTGGGCGTCCTCGCCCAGGTGAATCGAAGTGGGGAGGGAGAACCGCTTCACCGCGCTCATGTCCAGATCGAAGTAGCGCGGCCCGCGGAACGAGTTCCGGCCTACGCCCGGAGGGCCGCCGTGACTTATGTCGAAATACGTCGCGCCGCCGCCCGGGAAATTGCCGCCCGGCCGGATGAAGGCTTCGTTGGAGTAGTCGCTCAGCGCGCCGCCGAAGTAGGCAATCGGGCGTGTTGGAGCCAGGCTGGGCCCGCCGGGAGTCGAAACCGACTGCCCTGACTTCGGGGTCCACGGAAACCCGGAGTGCGCCGTCAGGATGCCGTTGAGCTGAAAGCCGCCCAGGAGGCGCCCAAGGAGGTCGTTGCGCCTGGCGAAGAACGGCAGATTGTAAAGGCTGGACACGGTAACATTGTGTCTCACGTCGAAATCCGACGGCCCGCGCTCGGATGCCAGGTCCTGCGGGAAAGTCTGATTGGTCACGCCGCCCGGCCCGCCGTAGGAGAGCGTGTCGATGCTCTTGCTCCACGTATAAACTGCCTGCATCTGAAAGCCCGAGGAGAATTGGCGGCTCAGCCGGAGAATCATCCCGTTGTAGTTGGAGTTAACGTCCGGCCTGGGAAAGTAAACCGCGAAGAACTTCGGGTTGTTCAGAAACAGATAATTCTGGTTTGCCAGCCGGATCTCTTTGTGCCCGGCGCTGGCCTGGTAGCCGGCCGAAGCGACGAAATTGGAGGGGAGCCGGTACTCGAGGTTGAACGACCACAGGTAGATGTAGGCGTTCGGCTCGTTCGGGTAGGCGCCGTAGATTTCTGCGTTGCCAACGACGGGGCCGCCGGTGACGGGATCAATCCCCTGGGCCAGCACCGGATTTGGCGGATAGCTGAACGGGGATGAGCTCGACCCCAACACATAGGAAATCTGCCCGCCAACGAACGGGGTGCCGAAATCCGTTGAAGCGGTCCCGCAGCAGATGTTGTAGCGCGTCAGGAATGGCGGATTGCCGCTGGTGTTGGAAAACAACGCGCCGGGAATGCGGTTGTAAGCGATCCCGAAGCCGCCGCGAACCACCAGGTTGCTGTTGAATCGCTCGGGGTTCCAGGCAAATCCGAGGCGCGGCGAGAAGTTATTGCGGTCCGGCTAGAAGAGCCGGTCCGTTACCACGACCTTTGAATCCGCGAGACCCTGCGGGCCGAATATGAGATTGCTGAGTTCGCCCCGATGTTCAGTCAGGGGGCTGTAGTACTCATAGCGGAGCCCGAGGTTGAGCGTCAGGTTGGGCCGGAATTTCCAATCGTCCTGGACAAAAAAGCCGTAGTCGCCGGTACGGAAGTAACGCTGGGCATCGGCGGTCGCGCCCGTTCTGGGATCGGCGTTGATTGCCTCGAAGATTGGCGTGCTGTTGGCGAGGTTCCACAGGCCACTGAAGGAATACAACGGCCGCGCCCCTCCGACCAGGTTGTTGTTGTTTTGCTCCCGGCGGACTTCGAAACCGGCCTTCAGCCCGTGATTTCGAAACACCTTGCTCAGGGTGTCGCGCACCTCGTACGTGTTCTGGGCAAAAACGCCCGGAGTAGTCTCCGCACGAGGCGGGCCAAAGCGGATGCGATCGAACGGGTAGCTCTCCACCTCGAGCCGTGGAATGCCGAAATCCGTGGCGCTCGAGTCGTTCACCTGGTTGTCGGCAAACCGGGTGACATTGAAACGTGCCTCATTGATCATTGTCGCCGTGAAGGTCCGCAGGTAGGTCAGGGTCACGGCCGAGTTGAGCGGTCTGAATCGGACGTCCGAACTGGGGCGCGCGCCGGAGGCATTGTCGCTTCCGAGATCGTTGCGATGTGTGAAGTAGCTGATCACGGCCAGCTGATCCCTGGAGGTCGGGTTGTAGTCGAAACGGGCGTTGTACTGATCACCCCGGCCCTGGCCTGGCGAGAACATCTGCGCGAACATCAGGTCGGGAACGCCGTCGAATCCGCCGCCCGTGGGATTTCCCAGGCCGACGTACTGCCCCGTCGCACCGGCAGGCGATCCGATGTCGAGCCCGCCTGCAACCACGCGGCAGCGATTGGGGTCGTTGTTGAAAATGCCGCAGTCGACCGGCAGGGCCGTGACGACTCGCGGATCCATCCCCGGCGAGCTGAAAATCTGTGCCGTGACACTTCCCGGCCTCACCGTCTCAACGAGCTGGCGGTACTGTGGGGTTTCCAGATACCCGGTGAAGAAGTTCGTCGTGTTGCTGCGCAGGCCCTCATAGGAGCCGAAGAAGAACAGCTTGTCGCGCAGGATCGGACCGCCGAGGCTGCCCCCGAATTGCTTGTAGTTGTTCTGGTCGCGAGTCGGCGGAGCACCGTTCGGACCTCCATACTTGTTGAAGGCGTTGAAATTCGGGTCGTCGTCCTTGATCACGGCGCTCCCGTGAAAGTTGTTCGTCCCGTTTTGAGAGACCACCTTGATCTGGGCCCCCGAGTTGCGACCGTCTTCCGCGGAATAGTCGCTGCCAACCACCACCACCTCTTTGACCGATTCCAGGTTCGGAGTTATGACGGCTGCGCCGCCCCAGTTCAGGCTGTTTACGCTGACGCCGTCGATGAGGAAATTGTTGGAGGACAATCGCTGCCCGTTGGCGGTGATGGGAACCTGATTCTCGACCTGGAAAACGGAAAGGTTTGACCCTCCCGGGCCGGTCGTATTCGGCAGGCCCACAGAAAGCCCGCTGCCGTTCCGGGCGCCGTCCCCGAACACCCCCGGCGTGAGGCGAAGCAGCTCATAGGGATCGCGCCCGACCTGGGGCAGCCGCTGAATTTCCCGCAAAGAGATGGTCTGGCTGACACTCGCGTTTTCTGTCTGCAGGGCCGGCGGCAGAGCCGTCACGGTGACCGCCGTCTCTATCCCACCGGGAGAAAGCGTAAAATCTACACCCCGCATCTCCTCGGCGCCGACGGTCACGTTTTCCACGATCCCTTTCTTGAATCCCGGCATCTCGACACTGACCGTGTACTGACCAGGCCCGAGTCCGTCGACGCGGTAAAACCCCTCGCCACCGGAAATGGTGGTATAGGTCTTGTTTGTTTCTCTGCTGGTTACGGTGATGGCCGCCCCGGGAACAACCGCTCCCGAAGTATCCTTTATCGTGCCCTGAATTCCGGCTTTGAATTGTGCGCCGGCGGGCAGGGCGGCGAACAGCACCATCGCCAGGCAAAGCACTGCACACGTCCTTGACATGATCCAACCTCCTTGGAGAGTCCTGGCGCCGACTATCAATGGTCGTATCGACCAGCCGGGGATTATCTTTTCAGCGCCTGACTTTGACATGCCCAATTCGCCCGCCTTGCGCGAGCGCCCTGACACCCTTCGCCTTCTGCAACTACTAAAATTGTATTCTCAGTTTTTCTGCTAAACAAACTGAAGGTAAGGCCCGGTCGCGGGAACCATTCACATGCATGCCCAATCCGATCGCTCCACACCCGCATTCATCGGATTCACGGGACGCATACTCCCGAGCGATGGGTTGGGGGCTGGGGGTTGGGTTTTGGGTGCTGGAGGTCTAAGGTCTAAAGTCTGAGTTTAAGGATCTGGATATCGATTCACGCGCAGACTGCCCGTTTGCCCGGCCTTTCATGCTGACTCCTGGCTCCTGACTCCTGACTCCCCGGTTCGGGATCTAAGGTCTAAAGTCTAAGGTCTTCGGTCTGAGGTCTGAGGTCCGATTTCTGTTGTCCACACGATCAAGACAGTCGTCGCGGCGGATGCATACAGAAATGACCGGATCGTCGAATGTTTGATATAGTGCTTACACAATTTCGCGGGAAAGGATCCGTCTCAGGCTCATAAACCAAGGAGTTTGTCATGAAAAAAGTCCTCATCATCGGTATCGCGTGCCTGCTGATGGCGCCGTTTATTGAATCGGCTCCGCCAGGCCCACTCACGTTCGATAAATCGGAGTACGCGGCACGCCGGGCGCGCTTCATGGACCAGATCCCGGACGGCATCGCCGTCTTCTGGGGCGCCCTTTCGGGCCCGCAGAACAATGATTTCAACTATCTGACCGGCGTCAAGGCGCCCAGAGCCGTCCTGGTCATCGACGGCGTGAGCAAGGAGAGCATCCTCTTTTATACGACCACCGAAAACTACCTGAAAGGCGAAGGCATGAGCCCGGAGCTGGCTCGCGATCCCCTGGCAGCCACAGGGGTCGAAAAGTACTACCGGGCAGACCAGTTCACCACGATCCTGAACCAGGCGGCGGCAAAGGCGAAGGTCATCTACACTCCCTTCCGCGCCGAGGAAGCTTCCCGCGAGGTGGCAACCAACAGCGAATGGGACGGCCGTCTCACGCGCGAGCAGCAGTTCGCAAAAATCCTCAAGGAGCGTTTTACCCAGGTCGAGATCCGCGATTGCACTCAGAAGATCTGGGATTTGCGCCGCATCAAGACGCCTGCCGAAATCGAGATCATGCGCAGAGCCGGCCGGATCGGCGCGCAGGCCATGATCGAGGTCATGAAGGCGGCGCGTCCGGGACAGTACGAATATGAGCTCAGCTCGCTGTTCGAGTACGCCAACAAACGGGAAGGTTGCCGCAGCCTCGCATTCGACACCATCATCAGCTCGGCCGAGAACCACCCCTACCTTCACTACGCGCAGCACAATCGAAGGCTCGTCGACGGCGACTTCCTGGTCCTGGACGCGGGGCCGGAGCTGGACGATTATGACATCGACATCACGATATCATTCCCCATCAATGGCAAGTTCACGCCGCGGCAACGCGAGATCTACGAGGCTTGCAGCGCGGTCAGCCAGGCCTGTTTGACTCTTTACAGGCCCGGCCTCAGCGGCCTCGAAATCGGCGCCCGGGTGAAGGAGATGCTTCAGCAGAAAGGCTACGATCTGTCGAAAGATGCCTTCACGCGCCTGAGCTTCTTCAAGGAAGGCGGCATCACTCACTATGTCGGCCTCGGCACGCACGATGCAGGCGGGAGCGATATGCCCAAGAATCAGCCGCTCAAGCCCGGCCATATATTCGCCAGCGATGTCTATGCCGTGTTTCCCGGAGAAAACCTGGGTGTCCGCGTTGAGAACACGGTCCTGATCACCGAAACCGGTTGCGAAAACCTGACCCCGGGCATTCCGCGGGCCATTTCCGAGATCGAGGCTCTCATGGCCAAGGGGGCGGCGGGCCAGGCACGGAAAAAGTAGATCAGGAGACCGCCGGCCTGGCGAGCAGGTCTCGCCGCCTTCCGAGCCAAACATGGGCGTATCTGCACGGGGCAATATCTCTGGCCTCGTTTCTGTCGTGAAACTCAATCATTGTCCCGCCTGGTCCTGGACTTGGACCTGGCCCTCGACTTGGACGTGGTCGGCCTTTATGGTGTAACCTCTCACGAATGCGGCACTTATATCGGGCCATCGGTATTTCCGGGTCTGCGTCCACGTACAGGTCCAAGTCCAAGTCCAGGTCCAGGTCAGATGACCTTGGAGTTTCGCGACAGAAACTAGCCTCGCATCAAATGTTGGATTTTGGAGATACGGCCCGTGGAACGGCTTCTGTGATAGAATCGGCTGCATGAGGCGAATCGGCGCGTTCGTAAGCGTAGCCCTGTTTCTAGTCCTCCCTTGTTCAGAAGCAGCAACGAACTTCCAAAGCCATACGCTTTTCGGCGACCTCAAGGTCGATGAAAAGAAGTTCGCGGGAATTCCCAACCTGAGCTATACGCTCACACTCTACAGCCTCACCAGGGGTGGACTGGCGCTGGGACGCGTCACAGTGCCGGCCAACGGCCGCTACCGCTTTTTCAGCGTTGCCAACGGGGATTACGAGCTGGTTGTGGAAAGCGGCGGCAGTGAATTAGCCCGTATTTTTGTCCAGTTGCAGGAAAAAACCTCCACCGATATACGACGCGACATCGAGCTTGAGTGGCGGGACAACGCTCTCGGCAAGGGCGCCGCACAACCGGCGGGTGCACCAGATATCGAAAGGTACGTCCGAGGGCAGGAGAATTCTGCCACGCTGGAACAGGCCCAGAAGGCCGGCGCAGCCAAGGACTACGCCGGCGCCGTGGTGCTGCTCAAGAAGATAACGGCTGCGGACCCAAAGGATTTCGAAGCGTGGACGGAACTCGGCACCGTGCTTTTCAAAAAAGGCGATCTCGCCGATGCCGGAAAGGCCTTCGGACAAGCACTGCAATTGAAACCTTCCTATCCTCTCGCTCTGCTCAACCTGGGAAAACTCCGGCTGGCGCAGAAGAACAACGACGCCGCAGTTGAGACTCTGACCAAACTTGTGGAAGCACAGCCGCAGATCGCCGAGGCCCAATTCTGTCTCGGCGAAGCCTACCTCCAGGCAAAGATGGGTTCCAAAGCGGTAGTCCACCTGAACGAAGCCATCAAACTGGACCCGGTGGGTATGGCGGACGCTCACCTTCGATTGGCCGCTCTCTACAATGCCGCCGGGTACAAGGACCGCGCCGCGGCAGAGTATGAGCAATACCTGGCCAAAAGGCCGGAATCTCCCGACAAGGAGAAGCTTCAGAAGTACATCCGCGAAAACGAAAAGAAGGAGTCAGGAGTCAGGAGCCAGGAGTCAGCATAAAAGGCCGGGCAAACGAGGAGTCTGCGCGTGAATCGATGTCCAGACCGCTAAGTCCAGACTTTAGACCTTAGACTTCAGACCTTAGACTTCAGACCTTAGACTTCAGACTCCAGATCCCGAACCGAGGAGTCAGGAGCCAGGAGTCAGCATAAAAGGCCGGGCAAACGAGGAGTCTGCGCGTGAATCGATGTCCAGACCGCTAAGTCCAGACTTTAGACCTCAGACTTCAGACCTTAGACTTCAGACCTCAGACTTCAGACCTCAGACTTCAGACTCCAGATCCCGAACCGAGGAGTCAGGAGCCAGGAGTCAGCATAAAAGGCCGGGCAAACGAGGAGTCTGCGCGTGAATCGATATTCAGACTGCTAACTTCAGACTTTAGACCTTAGACTTCAGACCTCAGACTTCAGACCTTAGACTTCAGACATCAGACTTCAGACTCCAGATCCCGAACCGAGGAGCCAGGAGCCAGGAGTCAGCATAAAGGGCTGGGCAAACGGGGAGTCTGCGCGTGAATCGATATCCAGACCGCTAAGTCCAGACTTTAGACCTCAGACTTCAGACCTCAGACTTCAGACCTTAGACTTCAGACATCAGACTTCAGACTCCAGATCCCGAACCGAGGAGTCAGGAGCCAGGAGTCAGCATAAAAGGCCGGGCAAACGAGGAGTCTGCGCGTGAATCGATATTCAGACTGCTAACTTCAGACTTTAGACCTTAGACTTTAGACCTTAGACTTCAGACTTCGGATCTCAGACTTCAGAACTTAGACATCAGACATCAGACATCAGACATCAGACTTCCAACCCCCAACCCCCAACCCCCAACCCCCAACACCCGACACCCAGCACCCAACACCCAACCCCCAACCCCCAACACCCAACACCCGACACCCAGCACCCGACACCCAGCACCCAACCCCCAGCACCCAACCCCCAACCCCCAACACCCAACACCCGACACCCAACACCCGACACCCAGCACCCAACACCCAGCACCCAACACCCAGCACCCAACACCCAGCACCCGACACCCAGCACCCAACACCCAGCACCCAACACCCAGCACCCAACACCCAGCACCCGACACCCAGCACCCAACACCCAGCACCCAACACCCAGCACCCAACACCCAGCACCCAACACCCAGCACCCAACACCCAGCCCCCGGCACCCGACAAAAAAAGCCGCCGATGAACGGTTGGGGTCCATCGGCGGCTCGTGACCTTCGCTACGCAGCGAGCGGACTTTCCCTCCCTAGAAGTCGTAGCGCAGGGCAAACTGCATGACCCGCGGGTTGCCCTGTACTGAGTTGATGCGTCCGAAATCCGGCGCCGGAGTGCCGAGGTCCGGATCAATCTGCAGGCCGAATCCGGCCCTGCTTCTGGTTGGGCCGGCGAGTCGCTGGGTGTTGGTGGCGTTGAAAACCTCCCAGCGGATCTGCAGCTTGTGGCCCTCTGACCAGGGCATCCGGATGGCCTTGGCTAATCCAAAATCCATTGCGACGTAACTCTGCCGGCGGAAGATGTTGCGCTCTCCGGTTTCGCCCGGCCGGGCGTTCCGGAAGCTCTGATAGGCAGAAACGGGGTCGGCGAAAAAGTTGGGATGGTCGCCTGCCTTGGTAGGAGTGGACTGAAGGTCTTGGGTGCGCGCCCCCCAGCTCTGGGCGTTCCAGTTGGTGGCCCAGATCTCCGCGTCATAAGGCGCGCTCTCGGGCAGTCCGGAGTTCCAGCGGAAGATGCTCGTCAGCTGCCAGCCGCCCAGAACATAGTCCAAAGCCGGAGGCATCGATTTCCCGAATGCCCGGCCACGGCCGAAGGGCAGCTGCCACGCGAGGTTGCCGTTGATCATGTGGGTTATGTCGAAGTCCGATACAGCCTTGTTGTCATCGGGACGCAGTGCGTTTTCGATGAAGCCGGCGTCGTAGGCGCCCTCAGTCTGCAGGCCGGAGGCATTGTCGATGGATTTGCTGAAGGTGTAATTCAGGTCCAGATGCAGGCTCTCCTTGAAACGCTCTCGGATTGAGAGCGTCCCGGCATGGTAGTCCGAGTAGGCGACCGTGCTCCACGCAGCAAGGGCTGCATATTGAGGCTGGAAAAACGCGTTCGGGTAAATTCCGGCGTCATCGATCGTCAGCTGGACGTAGGTCCAGTCCGGAGTATCGCTCCAATCGCGGGCGACTCGCGTAAAGATACTCTGGGTCGCCGTCGGCTGGTCTCTTCTCCGGTAGTCGGGAAACAGGTTTTCAAAGTACGGGATGGGCTTCACCTGTTCGACCGGCGTGTTCGCCCTGCGCAGGTCATAGAGCATGTTTGCGGCCGTGTACCAATCCATGCCGGACTTGGCGTCGACCAGGTTGTTGAGCTGCATGATGTCGCGCGTCGCGAGGAGGTTGCGCGCCGCACGCCCGAGGTAGGAAGCCTCAACGCTCAGGCCTCCCGGGAATTCACGCCCGATCGAGAAGTTCCAGGTGTAATTCTTCGGCGTCGTCAGGGTGTCGTCGAGAGACTGCTCGATTCGCTGATCCTCGTCGGCCGGAGTCAGCATCGGGAATGTCACCTTCTGCGGCACAACGATTTTCGGCAGACTCCTGATGTCCTGGCTGAAGCCGGTAAAGAGCGGCGCGGGCTTGTCGCTCACATTGTATGTGTTGGCTGCAATCGTCTGATTCGACGAAAAACCGAGCGTGCTGTTGAGGTCGAAAGCGACTGCCAGCGAACTGCCGATCCGGTCGTAGGCCATCGCAAAGCCGCCGCGGAAGACTGACTTCTTCCCGGTGCCGAAAATCGCCCTGAGCAGGCCGTTGTCGAAGCTGGGCTGCCAGGCGAAAGCAGCGCGCGGGGCAAAGTTGGTCTTTTCAAAGTCGTAGTAACCCGGCCTGTTGTTTGCCGGACCCGCCAGATCGATGGAGATGGGTGCATTGTAAGGTCTTCCCTCGGCAGCGGACGCCGCTCTCTTGTCCAGATACCCTCCGAGGCTGACGTCCGGCCTCACCTGAATGCCGTTGGTTTCATAGACAGGCGTGTTCAGGCCGTAGCGCAAGCCTAGAGTCAGGGTCAGATCGGGGTGGACGCGCCAGGTGTCCTGGCCGTAGAACTCGTATTCCTCCGTTCCGAAACTGCGCGCAACGGCGGTTCCCGACGAGAGAATGTTCCCGTCGGCCCCGAAATTGTAGTTGCCGGAATACTGGGAGAAGCGCCCGATCACGGCGCACATGGCAGCCTGAAAATTAGATACGCTGCCGGCGATGTCGCTGATCGGCGCATCGAGGACCGCACCGGAATCCTCATAAAAAGATGGGTTGGCGCCCGCATCGTCGTAGGAGTTGGCAAAGGAGGTGCGCTGGTTGCGGATGATGCGGATGTTGGTGCCGAACTGCCAGGTGTGTTGGCCTTTGACCCAGGCAACGTCGTCAACAAAGTTCCAGAGAGGCGTTGTGCGGCTCAAAGTTCGATCGAAATTCCGCGGCCAGTAGACGAAGCGGAACCAGATCGAATTGTCTGACGAGTCCCCTTGTTGGGAAAAGGCCAGGCGCGTCAGGCCGGCACGGAAGGTATTGACGAGCTTCGGGTTTACGGTCCAGGTATAGTTGGCCGCAAAACCGAGCGGGTGGCTCCAGCGATCGGTACCCGGCGTATCCGGCCAGTACGGTGCGCCTCCTTCTTTGTCGTACTGGTAGTTGCCGCGGAACGAAAGGATGTGCTTGGCGGCGGAATCAGCATTGTAGGTCAGGTTGATCGTGTGGGCGTTATACTTGACCGGAAGCGGCGCATTGAAGCGGTACCCCCCGATGTTGAGGCCGTCCCCGTAGCCCGTGTCGTTTGCCGGATATTTCTTGGCGGCCTCCCCGAGTACGGCCGTCGCGATCGGGTTTATGCCGCCGACTCCCGGATAGAGAGCCTTTATGTCTGCAGGGGTCAGCACGGTGAGTCCGCCCGCGGTGTTTTCATACTTCACGAGGCCCTGTCCCAAAGAAGCCAGGGGAACTTCATGCGATACGGTGGTCTCCTTGGCATCCCGACGGCCTTCGTAGTTGTAAAAGAAGAAAAACCGGTCCCTTATGATCGGTCCGCCCAGCGATCCGCCGAAGAGGTTCCGGATCAGCTTGGGCCGCGGAAGGCTCTTGCCGGTTTCCGGATCGATCGTGCGGTTGTTGAAGAAGTCGTTGGCCGTGCTTTCGGTGTTGCGGTTGTATTCGTAGAGCGAACCGTGAAACTCGTTCGTTCCACTCTTCGTAACCAGGGAGACCTGGCCGCCCGATGATCGTCCCTGCGAGGCATTCGGCGCGGCGGTGGTAACGCGGAATTCCTGGAGCGAGTCCGGATTCACGCGCAAGACTGTCTGGAACGCCTCTCCCGTCTGCTGCTCGTTCACGTCGATCCCGTCCAGAGTCAAGTTGGATTGATCGCTTCGAGCGCCGCTGACATAGCCCCTCTCGGTGACGCCTGCCTGCAGGCTGAGCAGGCTAGCGACGTTGCGCGACTCCAGCGGCAGCTGAATGACCCTGAATCCCTCGAAGGCCGTACCGAGGGTTGCATCGACTGTGTTCAGCTTGACGGCGTTGGCTTCGACCGTCACGGTTTCACTGAGCCCTCCGACTTCGAGCTTCAGATCCTGAATAAAAGGAGTATCCACAAGCAGCTCGATCCTGTTGACAGTCGCCGTTTTGAATCCTTTTAATTCAGCCTTGATCGAATAGGTCCCGGGAGACAATTGCGGGAACTGATACACACCCACTTCGTTGGCAACAGCAGTCCGCACGACGCCTGTCGTACTGGTCAGCGTGACCGTCACGCCGGGAACCACTCCCCCGCCCTGGTCAACAACTTTGCCGGACAGAGCGGTTGTTTGTGCCATCACAGGCACCGCGACCATCAAGAACGCAGCAGCCCATGCAGACAGGACGAGCATTCTTTTCAGTATCGTAGTCTTACTGTCCATTTTCTGCTCCTTGACCAAGCGCAGCCATCGTGCAGGAAACACACGAAGACCGCATGTGTTCTGCAGCCGGGAATATTCAATTCCCGGTGACCGCTCAAGCCTGCCAGGGTTGATTCAACGACGTAATCGCCGCAAATCGGAATATCCGTTCACCTCTGCTGACGTGCGCCGTACGCCTTGATCGATGCGCGAGGCCGGTTCGGGGCCGCCCGCACCCGTCAGAAGCAAGTCAGAAAGCATCGCGACGCCGCGCGGTGAAGCGGCGGTCGCGAAACCGAGGCAAAACGATTAGAATTCACTTAACTTTGAGCAGATAGTATCACGGTGCCGGATAGGCCGCAAATCCGTTTTTCGACTTCCACTGGAATTTGTCGAAATTCCTTCGCCCCGATTGTTCAAGGTCAGCGCCAGGGCTAGAATTACTCGAGCTATGTTGATGCCTTCGCAACCCGGGGAGGCCGCTTCGCCGGCAACTCTAATGAGGCGCTCTACCTCCTCCCCTTACAATCGTCCGAGCTTCTCAAGGAGAGGTGCAGGCGCCGGCAGCGCCCGTTACCGGGATGCTTATCGGCTCTGGCGCCGCGGTTTGCAGCCTTCTTCCCCTCGGGTGGGAAGCACAATCTCCGCCAGATACGACGCGAGGCCGGATCTTCGGGAGGGCGCGAAATCGACTGGAAAGGAAACTGTATCATGCTGAGATTTGCAGTGACGGCATTCTGCACGGAACGGCGACGCTTCCGGAAGGAAGCGGGCAACTTCCAAAGTACTGTACTTTTCAGGGCGGTATTCGGCCTGGCCTGCCTCTCAGCCCTGGCGTTTGCCGCCTGTGGGAACAGTACAACACAGGCATTCGATAGGCCGCCGGCGCCCGTGAGCGTTGCGGCAGCCATTCAACGGGATGTCCCCGTTTATCTTGACGAAATCGGGAAGTGCGTCGCACGTGAACTGGTTTCCGTGCAGCCGCAGGTTTCAGGACGCATCACCGAAATCCATTTTGCCGACGGCACAGACGTAAAAGCGGGAGACCCGCTTTTCACCATCGACCCGCGCCCCTTCCAGGCGGAACTCGATCGGGCTCAGGCCAACCTGGCCAAGGACACGGCGCTGGAGAAGCAGGCGGAGGCGAACCTCGCCAGGGACATCGCCCAGGCTAAGAACGCCGAGGTCCAGGCCCAGCGGTACGCGGACCTGATCAAGCAGGAGGGAGTCACCAAAGAGCAGTACGACCAGGTCCGGACCGACGCCGAGGCGCTGCAGTCTACCGTCAACGCGGATCGGGCGGCACTGGCAAGCGCCCAGCAGGCCATTCAGGTGGATAAGGCAGCCATCGAGAGCGCCAAAGTCCAGCTTGGCTACTGTTTCATTCACTCGCCGATCAACGGGCGGGCAGGGCGCCGGCTCGTGGACATAGGGAATGTGGTGGACGCCAACAGCGGATCTCTCCTGGTCATTCAGCGGCTGGACCCGATCTATGCCGACTTCACCGCCACCGAAAACGATCTCTCCAAAGTACAGCGAAGCATGGCGCGGGGGGCGCTGAACGTGGAGGTGCGCCTGCCCGACGAATCCGACGCACCGATGCTCGGCAGGCTCACGTTTCTCGACAATGCCGTGCAGGAAGCCACGGGCACGGTGATGCTGCGCGCCACGATTCCGAACCCGGATCGGCGGCTCTGGCCGGGCCGGTTCGTCAAGGTCCGGCTGGTCCTGAGCACGCTCCGGGAAGCCGTGCTCGTGCCCGTGACTGCGACGCAGATGTCGGCGAAAGGGCCATTTGTGTTTGTCGTCAAGGAAGATTCGACCGCCGAGATGAGGCCCGTGAAAACGGGCCAGCGGGAGGAGGATCTGGTCGTGATCGAGCAGGGCATCAAGCCCGGCGAGCAGGTGGTGGTCAACGGCCAGCTCGGCGTAACACCCGGCGGCAAGGTGCATGTCGAGCAGCCGCCTGCCCAGGGGAACGAGCCATCCAGCGGCAAGGGGGACAAGCGATGAACCTCTCCGAGCCCTTCATCCGCCGGCCCGTCATGACGGCGGTGCTGACCGCTTCCGTGCTGCTCTTCGGCGTCCTGAGCTACACGCAGCTCCCGGTCAACGACCTGCCGGCCGTGGACTACCCGGTCATCCAGGTGAACGTGAGTTATCCGGGCGCCAGCCCCGAGACCGTGGCCAACAATATCGCCACGCCGCTCGAGCGGCAGTTCATGCAGATCAACGGCCTCGAGCTGGTGACCTCGCAAAGCACCCAGGGGCACGCCAGCCTGACGCTCCAGTTCGCCCTCTACAAGAGCATCGACGCCGCCGCCACCGACGTGCAGACGGCCATCTCACAGGCTACTGGCAGCCTCCCGGTCGATCTCCCCTCGCCGCCGACCTTTTCCAAGACCAATCCCAACGACCAGCCGATCATGTACATCGCGCTGACCAGCGACTCCGTCACCCAGGGCCAGCTCTACGACTACGGGAGCACCCAGGTCGGGCAGCGGATCAGCATCCTGCCCGGCGTGAGCCGGGTCGACGTGTACGGCACCAAGTCTGCCATCCGCATCAAGGCCGATCCCTCCGCGATGTGGGCGCGCGGCATCTCGGTCGACGACCTGGCCACGGCGGTCAGGAACGGCACCAGCTACACGGGCGCGGGGCAGTTCGACGGGTCGGCGGGCACCGCCCTGCTGCGCCCCCGCGGACAGCTGGAAAACGCTCAGGAGTACGGCGACCTCATCGTCGGCAGCCGAAACGGCGCCCCGGTCTACCTTCGCGACGTGGCCCAGGCTCGCGACTCGGTTCAGGACGAGCGGATCAACATGCGCTTCTGGGTTCGCGGCTACCCCGTTCCCGCCGCGACGGTGGTCGTCGCCGTCAACCGCCAGGCCGGCGCAAACGCCGTCGAGGTGTCCAAGGGCATCCGGGAAGTGCTGCCTCTCATCGGCGCTGAACTGCCCGGCTCGGTGCGGATCACCCCGATCTACGACCGCTCTCAGACCATCGTCAACTCCGTCATGGACGTGCAGATGACGCTTGCCATCGCCTTCGTTCTCGTGGTGATCGTGATCTTCCTGTTCCTGGGCCGCGCCACCGACACGCTCATCCCGGCCGTGGCGCTGCCGCTGTCGCTCCTGCTTGACCTTCGTCGCCATGCGTGCGCTGGGCTACAGCCTCGACAACCTGTCGCTCATGGCGCTGACCCTGGCCATCGGTTTCCTGGTGGACGACGCCATCGTGTTCCTCGAGAACACCGTGCGCCGGATGGAACGCGGCGAGCACGCGATGGAGGCGGCTCTTCAAGAGCGCCCGGGAAATCAGCTTCACCATTCTCTCGATGACGATCTCGCTGGCGGCCGTGTTCATCCCGCTGGTCTTCATGTCCGGCCTGGTCGGCCGCATCTTCCGCGAGTTCGCCATCACCATCGTGGTGGCCGATCTTCGCCTCCGGCCTGGTGTCGCTGACGCTGACGCCGCTGATGTGCGCGCGACTGCTCAAGGACCGCGGCCACGGCGCCAAACGGACCTGGGTCGAACGGGTGATCGGCGGAGTCGAGAAGCGCGTGCTGGCGCGTCTACGGCGCGTCCCTCTGGTGGTTCCTGCGCCACCGCTGGGTCTCCGCGCTGATCTGGCTCGTCTGCCTCGCGCGGCACCGTCGTGGCTCTTCATGACAGTACCCAAGGCCTTCCTGCCCCCCGGCGACAGCAGCGTCATCTCGGGGCGTCGTCATCGGCCAGGAGGGCTCCTCGCCGCAGCAGATGCGGGCCTTCCAGGACCAGGATGGACGAGACGCTGCGGCAAGACCCGAACGTCCTGACGACGTTCACCTTGACGGGCGCCACCGGGTTCCTCCCATCCAACCAGGGGCTCCTGTTCATCTTCCTCAAACCGCCCGAGGAACGCGCCGCCGATCCAGCAGGTCGCCGGCAGCCTGATGGGCAAGATTGGGCTCGATCCCGGGGGCATTCGCCGTTCCTGCGACCCTTCCCCGTCCTGCAGATCAGCACCGGCGCCACGAACCAGAGCCAGGGGCAGTACGCCTATTCGCTCTCGGGCGTCAGACCGCAGACCAGGTCTACGCCGTGGCCGGGCAAGCTGATGGCGAAGCTGAGCGCAGTACCCGGGATTTGCGACGCATTTCCTGGGACTACTTCAACAACACGCCCAACCTCGACATCGACATCCGGCGCGACCAGGCCCGGACCTACGGCGTCTCGGAGACGCGCATCCTGTCGCTGCTGCGGAACGCCTACTCGCAGAACTACCTCTATCTGATCAAGAAGCCCGAGGACCAGTACCAGGTGATCCTGGAGGTCGAGGACTCCGCGCGCTCGAAGCCCGAGGACCTGTCGCTTCTCTACATCAGGTCCGACGACGGCAAGAACCTCGTGCCGCTGACCGCGCTGGTCACCTGGAAACCGACGCTGGGCCCGCAGGCGGTCAACCACCTCAACCAGTTCACGAGCGTCACGCTGTATCTTCAACCTCAAGCCCGGCGTGGCCATCGGCGACGCCACCGACTTCATCAGCAACGCCGCCGCGGAGATCGTGCCGCCGACAGTGCGCGCCGAGTCTGCAGGGCGAGGCCCTGACGTTCCGGGACACGGTGCGCAACCTGACCATCCTGATGGTGCTGGCGGTCTTCGTGATGTACGTGATCCTGGCCATTCTCTACGAGAGCTACCTGCACCCGCTGACGGTGCTCTCGACCCTGCCGACGGCGCTCGTGGGCGGGCTGCTGACGCTGTACCTCTTCGGCGAGCAGGCGTCGCTCTACGCGTTCGTCGGCATGTTCATGCTGATGGGCATCGTGAAGAAGAACGGCATCATGATCGTGGACTTCGCCATCCAGCGCCTGGACAGCGGGCGAGACGGCGGAGCAGGCCATCCACGACGCGAGCATGGACCGCTTCCGGCCGATCATCATGACGACGCTCGCCGCGGTCATCGGGGCGGTGCCCATCGCGCTGGGCTTCGGCGCGGACGGCGCCTCCCGCCGACCGCTCGGGCTGGTCATCGTCGGCGGCCTGATCGTCTCCCAGTTCATCACGCTGTACGTCACGCCGGTGATCTACCTGTACCTCGAGCAGTTCCAGGAGAAGGTGCTGGACCGCACCGCCTTCTTCCACTCGGGACACTCGCGACGCCCGTCCCCGGGCAGCGGCAATGAGCAACTCCCGGGAACTTTGCCCGGAGGGGCGGCGCCGGCAAAAGGATTTTAAGATGAGCCGCGAACCGATCTCGAACCGTGAGGGACAAGCTGAATGAAGAAAACCCTGGTGCTTACCGTAACTTCCTTTCTCCTGCTGGAGGCGTGCGTGGTCGGGCCCAACTATCGCCGGCCCGAGATTCAGCCGCCCGGGACGTTTCGCGCCCTGATTCAGCTTCCGTCCACAGAGGCGGCATCGTTGGCGGATCTCCCATGGTGGCAGGTGTTCAAGGATGAGAAGCTGCAGGGCCTCATCCGTGCCGCCCTGGCCCGGAACTACGACCTCCGGGATGCGCTGGCACGCGTCGAGGCGGCGCGCGCCGCTGTCGGAATTACACGGTCCAACCAGTTCCCCACCTTTACGGTGAGCGGCGATTTGTCGACGACGCGTTTCTCGCGGAACGGCGCCTCTACGTTGCCGGCAGCCATCATCCCCTCGCAGAATCGCACTTTCGGGGATGCGACGCTGAACCTGCTTTCGTTCGAACTCGACGTCTGGGGCCGGCTCCGGCGCGCTTCTGAAGCGGCGCGCGCCGATCTGCTGGGAGCGGAGGAAAACCGAAAGGCAGTGGTTACGACACTGGTGAGCGATGTGGCAACCGCCTACTTCAGCCTGCGCGAACTCGATTACGAATTGGAAATCTCCAGGCAAACACTCGCGCTGCGCCAGGAATCTCTGGACCTCATCAAGGTTCGCCGGGGGGGCGGGGTCGCAACGCTCATCGACCTGCGCCAGGCGGAACAGCTTGTCTACACTGCGGCGGAAATCATCCCCGGCCTCGAACAGCAGATTGCGCAGACTGAAAACCTGATCAGCCTTTTGCTGGGCCAGCATCCCGGCCCGATAGACCGGGGGCAGAGCCTGACCGAGCAGGAGTTGCCGCCCGAGGTGCCCGCAGGCCTCCCTTCATCGCTGATCGAGCGCCGGCCGGACATTCGTGCTGCGGAACAGAACCTGATCGCGTCAAACGCCGAAATCGGAGTGGCCAAGGCCGCCTATTTTCCGCAAATCAGCATAACGGGTTTTCTGGGCGGTCAAAGCTCACAGCTGGCGAGTCTGTTCAGCACGTCGCATGGAATCTGGAGTTTAACCCCACAGGCAACTCAGCCGATCTTCACGGCCGGCAGAATCAAATCGAACGTACGGCTGGCGGAAGCGCGGCGGCAGAGCGCGTCGGCCCTTTATGAGAAGACGGTCCAGACCGCATTCGCCGAAGTCTCCAACGCGCTGATTGCCCATCAGAAGGTGCGGGAAAGCCGCATCCACCAGGAATCGCTCGTGGCGGCCCTGAAGGATCGAACCCGGCTCGCCTACGTTCGATATCGCGGGGGGGTGGACACGCTCTTGAATGCACTGGACGCCGATCGGGATCAGTTTCAAGCCGAGTTGACCCTGGCACAGATCAAACTCGGCGAACTGCTCAGCGTCGTCCAGCTCTACAAGGCGTTGGGCGGCGGCTGGCAGTAAGCATGACTCCGGGGCAAAAGCCGAATCGGTTCACCTGATCAAATGCGAACAGCGGATCCTGCAATGAAATCTATCCGACCTGGGTCTCGGCGTCGGCATCGGGATGGAGCCGATTCCGATCCCAATGCCTTCGCAACGGAAAAACGATGCGGCGTTAGCCTGGATTATTCCTGAAGGGCCAACTCCTCTCGCTTGTGCAACAAACATGCTGTTTCAAGCCGCGTAGCGGCGGTCTGATTGTAGCCCGGCCTTTCAAGGCCGGGAGCACACGGCGGCGAATTGTTCCGTCTCGTAGCGACGGCTGAATTCAAGCGTCGCTACGCGACGCATCAAGGGCAGCCGGGCGGGTGCCGGCCTTGAAAGGCCGGCCTACGTTCATGCGGCCGCTACGCGGCCCACGCGCTGGTGAATTGTCCGGGTTAGGCGCCTCGGCGGTCTTTGCCGACGGAACGGCGTCGCTCCCGGGACTAAGCGCTCGCCCGGCCCGTTTGGCACAGCCATCGATTTTCGGATGACTGCATTCGCCGGTCGAGCCACGGGAACTGCCGCGCTCGAACACCCGGTTTGCTGATAGCGTGTCCGTCATTCCACCCCAGGCGTCCGAAGGGTCATTTTCGGTCAGCCGGGGGCTTGCCGGCAGCCTTGGACATCTTGGCCATGGCTTCGCGGGCGCGCCGGTCCAGCTCTTCGGGAGTAACGTCTTCCACGTGCTGGCCCAGGGCCCAGGTATGGCCAAAGGGGTCCTTGACTTGTCCGTATCGATCGCCCCAGAACTGATTCGTCAGGGGCATCAGGACCGTGGCGCCTGCCGAAACCGCGCGGCTGAAGAGCTGATCCACGTTCTCGGTGTAAATGTTCAAAGTGATGCTGGTGCCGCCCAGCGTCTCCGGCGACGTGCAGGTTCCCATCCCCGGGAACTCGTCCGCCAGGAACAGAATGGAATTCCCTATCTGAAGCTCGGCGTGCATCACCTTCTTATCAGGCGTGTAATGCACTCCCACCGGTTCCGCGCCGAACGCCTTGCGGTAAAATTCGATGGCCCTCGCGCCATCCCGCACCACGAGGTGCGGTGTGATCGTGTGCAGTCCCTTGGGGACGGCGTTAATCTTGTCCGCCATATTCGTCTCCTTCCCCAACCAGCCCAAGCATGGATGATTGAAGCAGATTGTTGGGGAGCGGCTCGAGCAGGTCACTCAATCTGCCGCTCCGTGGTCCGTTCTAAAAAAGGATACCCGCCGGTTTCAGCTTGAGCAAGAAATGCGGAAATTATCGCATCAGGGCGCTCGCGCTCCACAGAATGGGGGCGTGGCCATGAAGGTCCCCCAGGATTCGCGGCCGGTTCAGATAGTAGGTGAGATCGTAGAGCTTGTTCGTTCCTGCGCAGACATCGGCCACGTTGTGTTATCCTGCCGGCGTCTGGGAAAAAACGAGCAACAACGGTCCCATCTTTCTCATTTTCTGAATAGGGAGAAAACCCATGACACAGGAGATTTTCGCCAGTGAGCTCAGTGCTCCGCGTTTCATCGAGGAAAAGGTCGCGGAGATCAAGGCCGCCGTCGGTTCCGGCACCGCAATCAACGCCCTCTCCGGAGGCGTCGATTCTTCGACCGTCACGATGCTCGGGCATTGCGCCCTTGGAAACCGGCTGCGGACCGTTTTCATCCAGAACGGCCTTATGCGTGAGGGCGAGGCAGAACGCGTTGCCGGCCTGTTCGCCCGGATGGGCGTCGCGGTCGAGGTTGTCGACGCGCGCGAGGAATTCTTCACCGCTCTCCGCGGAGTTACGGATCCGGAAGAAAAGCGCGAGGCCGTTGCGCAGACATTCTATAAAGGGGTCTTCGGACGGCTGGTAAGGGAGGGCGGGTGCAAGCACCTGCTCCAGGGGACCATCCTGACCGATATTGACGAGACCGTTGCGGGCATCAAGCGGCAGCACAACGTATTTGCGCAGCTCGGCATCGACCCTCAACTGGCGTTCGGCTACCGCATCATCGAACCTCTCGTCCAGCTGCGCAAAGACGGCGTGCGGCTTGTGGGCAAAGCCCTCGGTCTGCCGGCGGAACTCTTTGCGCGCATCCCCTTTCCCGGGCCGGCGCTTGCCGCGCGGGTCATCGGCGAGGTGAATCCGCCACGCATAGAGACGGTCCGAAAAGCCACCGTCGTCGTGGAACGGCTGCTTGCCGGCGTGCCGGCCTTTCAGTTCATGGCCATCCTCCATGAAGATCGCGTGACCGGGATGCGCGACGGCAAGCGCGATTTCGGCCAACAGATCGAAGTGCGCTGCTGGGACAGCGTGGACGCACGGACGGCAAGCCCGACGCGACTCCCATTCGATCTTCTGGAAGCGATCGCCCGGGAGATCATCCGCGACGTGCCTGGAGTCGTGAGCGTCACGTACAACATCGCGACCAAGCCTCCCTCGACGATCGAGGCAGTCTGAATCACCACCTGCATTTTATAAGGAGGGAAAGAGATGGGCCGATTGCCCGGATTTCATTCGACACTGATGGCAGCTCTGCTGTTGCTGATGGTCATTGACGTAGCGTTCAGCCAGGAGGGAGATATGAATTCGCAGGGAAAAACATCCCCCGCCAGGGGGCCATCGATGGCGGCGCAGCCATACGTCGTTGCCACCGCCAAGAGTATTGATGGAATCGTAAAAGACCTCGGTTCCGCAAATAAGCTCCAGGACCTGATCAATGCCGGCAATGTCGGCTGCCGCGTCTATATCCAGCATGAGTCGGATGTGTCCACGAATCAGGCTGAGGTTCATGATGCAGCGGAAGACGTCTTCCTCATTCTGGAAGGGACTGCGATCTTTGTTCTCGGGGGGAAATTGGATTCACCCCAGGAAACGCAGCCCGGAGAGTGGCGCGCTCCCGGCATCGCGGGCGGCAAGGAATTCAGAGTGACCAAAGGGGACATCCTCATCGTACCCCGAGGCACGCCGCACAGAAGAATCACAGCAGGTTTGGATGTGACGCTGATGCTGATTAAGGCGTCAGCGCCCGCCAGGAACTAGTCAAGGGACGCAGCCCCTTGAAATCCCCGCGTGCCCGATTGCTATTCCAAATTCGAGATTCGAGATTCGAGATTAATCTCGAATCTCGAATCTCGAATCAGAGGAGCAGCTGGAGAGTTGCGACAGAGACAAACGCGAACAAAATTCTCGTTGTCGGTTCAATAACCGTCTGATGCAGCCCTGGATGCCGCGTTTGCTGTCTATGGGAATCACAGTGACTTGGCCGTGCACACCCCGTTACCTTCTTCCCCTGGCGAACTGGATGTAGGTGAGTCCGATCGCATCCAGGTATTGTCCGGCCCGGCCTGCAAAACCAATAGCCTGGCAGCCGCCGGGAACGTTGATGCGGAAGTCCCTGTCACCCCCGCGGCCCCCGAAAAGCTGAGAGGTCCGCCTGTTGGTCTGGATCCGCAATGAATCGATCCTGTCGCCGTAACGGCCGGAAATGCCAATGATGTATTCGCTGGATTCGAGAGAAAAGGAGTAGGTGTTCCCACCCGACCCGCCGTGGCGCGGCCCTTCCAGGCTGCGTCCGTCGGGAAGCATGTAGACCATTTGGATACTGTCGACCAGGTCGCCTGTCCACACGCGGACTTCCGCAACCCTGGCTCCTGCCGGTATGCCGGGATCTGCGAAAGCGGAACCGCCCCTGCCCCCCGAGATCACCGTTTGCGCGGCCAGGACCCGGATGGGCGCGCAAACCAATCCGACGGCATCGAGATAATCCCCGGCCCGGCCGGCGAATCCGACTGCCTGGTTGCCGCCCGGGACATCAATCCGGAAATCCCTGTCGCCTCCGCGTCCACCGTACAGCGGGGTTGTGCGCTTATTGGTTTGTATGCGCATCGAGTCGATATTGTCGCCATATCTGCCGGAGATGCCGGTGATGTATTCGTCGGAGTCAAGGGTGAAGACGTTGGGCCTCCCCCCCGACCCGCCGTGGAGCGGACCGGCCACGGTCCGGCCGTCCGAAAGCGCGTACACCATCTGAACAGAATCCACGCGGTCTCCGGCCTGGATCCTGACTTCAGTGACGCGCGCGTCCGCGGGAATTTGCGAATCCGAAAAGGCTCTTCCCCCTCGCCCGCCGATGACGTTCGTGGAAACGAGTTGCATGGCGAATGCCCACGCCGTGCCTGCAAACAGCAACGCGGCGGCAAGAATCAATACGCGAGATCTTGATCGATGCATCTGTACCTCCTCTGCAGTAATTGTATGGAGATTATAGCAGTTTCGAAAGGCGATCATCTACCGGGCCGGATCAGTTTGACGGGCGTGCCGGCAGGCAGCGTCTGGTCCAGGCCGATCCGGTTGATCAAAGCCAGTTCTTCCGGAGTCACCCGTGATTGGGGCTGTGACTTCACGATGCCGCGCAGGGTCTCCCCGTTCCGGGCCCGGTAGATCCGGATGCGGTCAGGCTGGACCGACAGGATGCGCGCATCGGTGAGCTCTCGAAAACCGCGTATGGCCCCGTCAAACCCGCGGGCAAAGTTGGCATAGGATGATTCGGGAGTCATTCCCGCCAGCTGGTACATGTTCTTTCCATAGGAAATGATGCCCGCCAGGACTCCGATCGTTCCTTCCTCCGCCTGTATGCGGTACCTGCCGAGATAGGCGGGGTTGCCGTTGATGCGCAGGGCTGCACCGTCCAGCAGCTGAACCCCCTGCTGGCCTGCAATCGTGTTGCTCACGGCTTCCGGGGTTTGCCCTTCGTCCGGGGGCACGAGCGTCAACTGCAGCACCGCATTGCCGCCGGGTTCCACGAATGCCACCGCACTCTTCGTGTTCTGGACTTTCCATCCCTGGGGGAAATCCAACTGGAAGCGCAAGTCCGGATGGTAGAAACGCCCGTTCTCCACGAAGCCTTCCCGCGGGTTTTCCCCCTGCACGATGCCGTCTATCCGCGCGAGCAGGGCATCGGCATTGACTTGGTACCGGCGGCCCGGGTTCTCCTGCTTGACCTTCTCGGCCGCCGCCGCCGTAGCCTGAATCCGGTCCGGCGGGCCCGGATGCGAGGACAGCCAGTTCGGGATCGCGGCGCCTTCGTTTGCCTGAAGGCCCTCGAAAACCGTGAAGAACCGGCTCATCTGTGACGGATCGTACCCCGTCTGCGCCATGTACTGAATGCCAAGCTGGTCGCTCTGCCGCTCATGATCGCGGCTGTATTTGAGCATCATGATGCTGAGCCCGGTCTCCGCCAGGCTGCTGAACCGGCGGAATGCAGGCGAAAAGACCGAGCCCAGCCCAAGGCCCAGTCCCATCAGCTGCTGCTGGGAAAGCTGTGTGACTGAATGGCGGGCAGTGACGTGTCCGATCTCATGGCCCACCACGCCGGCAAGCTCGGCTTCGTTGTTCATGTATGTGAGGATCCCGCGCGTCACGTAGATAGAGCCGCCGGGGATCGCAAACGCATTGACCACCGGAGAATCGACGACAGTGAATCTCCACGGGAGGTCGGGCCGGTGGGAAGATTTTGCCAGCTTGAGACCGATCCCGCTGAAGTAATCCTGAAGCGCCTGGTCTTCCACGAGCCCGAATTCCGCCAGGACTGCCGGATGCGATTCCTGGCCGATGGCAATCTCCTGGCTTTCGCTGATCAGGCTCAGCATGCGCCCTCCGGTGACCGGATTCCTGGCACACGCCCCCAGGTGAAGCATCGTCATGATTGCGAGTATGCAGATGAGCTTTGGATGCATTGCCCTGCGCATGCGAGTACTCCTCCTGACTACGACAATGAAGATCTTCTATTATGATACTCCAAACCCAAGCTAGTTATATTGCGATGCAATCCTCGCTCTGCGATTCAGCTACATGCGCTTTCTGAGGGTGTCGTCCTGTGGTCCCGGCCTTCAGCCCGATCTCCAAACAGGCCCCTACGGCACACCCGGAGACAATTCCCCACCCAAGCACGCACCCAGTTTGTCGAGCCTCCTCCTGCGGTTTCTCTCGGGATGAAAGGAGCACACTTTATTCTTGACACCATCTTTCTGTATATATATGCTATATACGATAAGTACGATACATACGGATTGCAGGAAACCAGGCTTTCGGTTCGCAAACCGGCAAGTGGCTTGTTCATAATGGGAAAGGGCCGAATGAGGATCCTCATATCGAACGCCAGCCCCGATCCGATATACGAGCAGATCGTAAAACAGATCAGAGCGCAGATCCTGAGCGGGGAGTTGCTCGAAGGGGAGTTGCTCCCCTCCATCCGTGGTCTCGCCCAGGATCTGCAGATCAGCGTCATCACCACCAAGCGTGCATATGAGGAGCTGGAGCGAGAGGGCTTCATCAACACCGTCGGAGGCAAAGGCACATTCGTCGCCGCCCAGAACCAGGAATTCCTGCGCGAGAAGAGGATGAAGGCGGTAGAAGAAAAACTGGCAGCCGCCGTGAACGAAGCCCGCCTGCTCGGGGTGGGTATGGAGCAACTGATGGAGATGCTCCGCCTGCTGCACGGAGAGGAGGACTAGCATGGAACAAGCGCTCGAAGTCGAGGGGATCGGCAAACACTACAGAGGGTTTTCCCTCGAGGGTGTGTCGTTCAGCCTGCCCCGTGGGTACATCATGGGGCTGATCGGCCCGAACGGCGCGGGAAAGACGACGCTGATCAAGCTCGTTTTGAACCTAGTATGCCGCCAATCTGGCGCGATCCGGGTATTCGGACTTGACAACCTCGCCCACGAGGCGGAGATCAAGGCGCGCGTCGGGTTCGTGCCCGATGAGCCGAACTTCTATGCGGACGTTACTCTGCAGGACCTTGCGGCCGCGACCGCCATCATGTACCGGCGCTGGGACAGCGAAGCCTTCAAACGTCTGGTGTCTGAATTCCAGCTGCCGATGCAGAAGAAGTTCAAAACCCTCAGCCACGGCACGAAGACGAAATTCGCGCTCGCGCTTGCCCTCTCTCACGGCGCTGAGCTCGTGATCCTGGATGAGCCCACGGCAGGACTCGACCCCGTGTTCCGGCGCGAACTCCTCGACCGGCTGTCAGGCATGTTGCAGGATGAGCGTGTTTCGATCCTCTTCTCCACCCACATTACGAACGACCTCGAACGGTCGGCGGACTTCATCACGTTTCTGCGCGCCGGCCGCGTGGTTTTTTCCAAACCCAAGGACGAGATCATGGACACCTGGGCCGTCGTCCGCGGAGGCAAGGAACTGCTCGATGCCGGGGCTCGCGCCTTCTTCGACGGCATAGTCTTGCGGGAACATGGATTCGAAGGGCTCACGTCGTGCATCCAGGATGCCCGCAAGCTGTTTGCAGACCGCGCGGTGGTGGAGCGCGCCTCACTGGACGACATCATGGTGTTGATGGGAAAGGAGGAGAGCCATGCTGCCCAGGCTGCTCATTAGGGAATGGATCCTGACACGGCGCCCGCTGCTTCTCCTGGTTTGCATATTCGTCTGCTTCCAGGCTTATTTCGTGTGCCGCGCCACCTCGCCGCGGCAGTTCCTGGTCTTCGCATCCATCTATGCATCATTCCTGAGCCTCACCCTGTTTCTTCGCGAAGACAAGTTCCACGCGACTTCCTGGTCCTGCACGCTCCCCATTTTTCGCCGGGACCTGGTCCGTGCGCGTTTCCTCGGTGCCTGGCTACTCGTCACCGGGATGCTGGTTCTTGCGTTTATCCTGGCGGGGCTGATGCCCGGAAGCAGGGTAAGAGTCGCCGCAATTTTCGATCCGGCGACGCTGTTCCTGACCGCGGCTGCCATCACGATCATCCTTGCCTTGATGCTCCCCTTCGCCATCCGGTTCGGACTTCCAGGCGTCATGATCTTTCTGATCGCCTTCCAGATGATAGGCTCCATAGTGCTGCTGATCGCCGTCAAGACAAGCAGCCGCCCTCGGCCCTCGCGAGGAGTGCTGTCGGGAGGCATCGAGACACTGAAGGACGGCCTGGTGACACTGCAGGATCTCCTGTCGCCGCCCGCTTTCTACCTGGCGATGGCGCTCGTTCTGATCCTGGTCAACTGGCTTGGATTGCGGCTGGCGGTGGAGTTGTTCCGACGCCGGGAATTCTGAAGGCACAGCATATGGAAAATGTCCTCGAAGTAAGAAGCCTGTGCAAGAGGTTTAGCAATTTCGCCCTCGCGGACGTTTCGTTCTCTCTCCCGCACGGTTACATCATGGGATTGATCGGTCCCAACGGGGCTGGAAAAACGACGACGCTGAAGCTCATCCTCGACCTGGTCAAGAGGGACTCGGGCGAGATTCTGGTCTGCGGGCTGGATCCGGCGGAACATGGCGCCCGGGTGCGATCCCGGATCGGCTTTGTCCACGATGAGCCGAAGTTTTACCGCCATCTCACGCTGGCGCGAAATGCAGCTATCCTGGCGCGCTTCTACCGGACATGGGATGAGGCGGCCTTCCGCCGCCTGGCGGCCGCTTTCGAACTGCCCCTGGAGAAGCGTTTCGGCATACTCTCGCGCGGCAACAAAATGAAGTTCGCGCTCGCGCTGGCGCTTTCCCACAAGGCTGAACTGGTTCTCATGGACGAGCCGACTTCGGGGCTCGACCCGGTGTTCCGCCGAGAACTGCTGGACACTCTCTCCGGCCTGTTGCAGGACGAGAGTGCCTCCATCCTGTTTTCCACTCACATTACCGCGGATCTGGAGAAAATCTCGGACTACATCACCCTCCTGCAGGAAGGGCGCGTTGTTTTCTCGGCGGTAAAAGACAAAATCATCGAGAGCTGGGGGCTCGTCAAAGGGGGATTGGATCTGCTGGATCGTTTGCCGCGGAACTTCTTCCGCGGCGTACATCGCTCTGCTTACGGATTCAAGGCTCTCACCGACGATGCGGCGGAGGCGCGCAGGCAGCTCGGCAGCGATGTCCTGATCGAAAGGCCCTCGCTCGAAGACATCGTTTATTACACGTTCCGAGGGGAGGCACATGACTGACCTGGTCTGGAAAGACATCATGGCCGTGCGCTGGTTCCTGGCTCTCCTGATCCCCTTCTATGCGCTTCAGCTGGCGGTCTCCGTCGCTTATGCTCCCATGTTCTTCCTCGAAACCGCGCTGTTCACGGCACTGCTCGTATTCGGCTCAATCGGATTGGAGGATCATCAGAACACCGAATCTCTTTGGTGCAGCCTTCCGGTCACCCGCCGCCAGGTGGTCCTGGCGCGATATGCATCGACCCTCCTTGGCCTGTCGCTGGGACTGGCCGTCAGCTGGCTGGTTGGCCGCGCTGTTGCACATTTTGCGGTATTGGGGGAAGGCCGGAGTTCCGCTCCGACCCCAAGTCTGCAGGGATATGAGGTGCTGTTCATCGTTTTCAGCTTGCTCGCTGCGGTCTTCCTTCCCTGCTACTTCCGGCTGGGTGCCGGCAAGGGACTGATGGCCTTTTCGGCCATCGGAATCGGCGCCCTGATTATTGTTCCGGTGTTGCTGCAGCTGGTCCTTTTCCTGGCCGGTTACTCCAGTTCACTGCTGGATCCGGAGCTGTGGCGGGATGCCGCGGACAGGCTGGCGGCGGAGGATCGATCGCGGCTCGCGCACCGGACCATCGCCGTCATGGCGGTAGCGGCATTGGCCGCGGTGTTCATTTCGGCCGGCCTCTCCGTACTATTTTACGAAAAACGCGACCTTTCGAATCAGTGAGCCCTCACCCGCCGGACGAGCCGCGTCAGGAAGCCCTCATACGTCGGTCCCGGCCTCAGTAGGTCCCGGCCGCCGGACGGGACCAAAGCCTCACGATAACCGCACTCAGCCGCCCCTTTCATTAAACTGCCGAGTCCTCGATCCCTTCCAGCCAGGCGGACACATCGGGTAGTGCCGAATTCGAAGTCGGAATGCGTGGCACGATTCCAGGGCACGGTCGCGCTGATGATGGGGTCCCGCCCGGCGGGACCTACTCGGCTGCATACTGCTACAGGTATCTGGCGCGGCATTTCGCTGGTTTACCTTGTTTACATGTCCGGCATTGAGGAGAATTAGCAACCTGGGGGTTCGGTCAGGCTTCGGAATGAATGGGTTTACGAAGTATCATAACAAGCGCGCAAGACGGGACACAGAATGGGAATTGCCGCTGACATCGCCATCATCCTCGTGGCCGCGCTTGCGGGCGGATTCATTGCCCAGCGCCTGCGCCTGCCGCTGATCCTCGGGTACATCCTTGCCGGAATAGCCGTCGGCCCGTACACGGGCGGCTTTACCGTCACCGAAATCCACAATATCGAGCTGCTGGCCGAAATCGGCGTGGCGCTTCTGCTCTTTGCCCTCGGCATCGAGTTCTCTCTGAAAAAGCTGCAGCCGGTGCGCGGGATTGCCCTGCTCGGCACGCCGATCCAGTTGCTTCTTTCCATGGCCCTGGGCTACGGAATCGGCCGGTGGTTCGGGTGGGAGCCATTCGAATCGATCTGGCTGGGCGCGCTCATTTCCGTTTCAAGCACGGTCGTGGTCCTGAAAACACTGGAAGCCGAGGGCGCCCTCGGCAGTCTGCCGGCCCGCATCATGATCGGCATGCTGATCGTCCAGGACATGGCCATTGTGCCCATGATCATTATCCTGCCGGAGCTTCACCACATCGGGGCTGGATTCGGCGATCTGGGCTGGGCCGTGATCCGGGCGATACTCTTCCTCCTCGCGATGATCTATGGGGGCACGCGAATCATCCCGGCGCTCTTGAAGCGCATCGCAGCCTGGAACACCCGGGAGCTGTTCATCCTCTCGATCATGGCGCTGGGGCTGGGCATCGGGTATGTTTCCTACATCTTCGGCCTCTCATTTGCTTTTGGCGCCTTTGTTGCCGGGATGGTCCTGAGCGAATCGGATTACAGCCACCAGGCGCTGAGCGACATCATCCCGCTTCGGGACGTCTTCGGAATGATCTTCTTCGTTTCGGTCGGCATGCTGCTCGATCTTCCATTTCTCTATCAGAATCTCCCCACGGTCCTGATCATGCTTGGGCCGGTCATGGTCGGAAAGGCCGTCATATTCAGCGGGCTGACCCGATTGTTCGGGTACGCCGGCGCAACCGCCCTGTTTGTCGGACTCGGAACCCATCAAATCGGAGAATTCGCCTTCCTGCTGGGCCGCGTTGGCCTGCTTACCGGATCCATCCGGCCCGGAACCTTTTCCCTCGTCCTGGCGACCGCCGTGATCACCATGGTGCTGACGCCTTTTTCCATGAGACTGGTGCCGCGCCTGACGGGATGGTATGCGCGTTGGCGGCGGACGGAGGCACCCGACACGGCCAATCTCCCGGAATCCGGGCTGCGCGATCACATCGTCATTTGCGGGTATGGCCGTGTCGGGAGCTATACGGCTGAGGTCCTGCACCGGCTGGGTTTCCCTTGCGTTGTCGTCGAGCTCGACCAGAACGCGGCGTCCAAGGCGCGATCCGCGGGGCTTCCCGTTATTTTTGGGGACGCGGGAAGCCCAGTGGTCATGGAGGCTGCCGGAACCGGCCGGGCGCGCCTCCTGTTGGTGACCGTTCCCGCCATCTTTGACGTGGAACTGATCGTGGTCAGGGCGCGCCAACTCAACCCGAGCCTGTCGATCGTGGCGCGCGCCGAGCATGTGAGTCAAATGGAGCCCCTGCGCGAGTTGGGGGTCCAGGATGTTGTGCAGCCCGAATCCGAAGCGGCGTTGGAGATCCTGCGCCAGGCGCTCCTGCACCTGGACATGCCGGCCCTCGAGACTCAGCGTTTCACCGACGCCGTGCGAAAGGAACTCTATGAGCCCCTGTACAAGCTGCAGACCGATGCGTCCCTGCTGCAGCGCCTTCTGCGGGCCGCCCGATCGATGGAGATCGAATGGATCCCGTTGACCGGTGATTCCCCGCTGGTTGGGAAAAGTGCCACGCAGGCGGAAATCCGCCGTCAAACCGGCGCGTCGATCGTAACCGTCCTGCGGGGTGAAGAGGCGACGGCCAATCCCGGGCCGGAAATGACCTTCCGGGAGGGGGATATCCTGGCCGTGCTCGGAACTGCGGCACAGCGGGATAGCTTCCGCGTCCGGATGATCACGGAGGACGCAGGTTCCGCCGGGGCATAGCCCGCACCGCCGCTTGCGGTTGCGTCCCCGATCGCCTGAACCTTCCATTTGCGTTGGCGATGCCGCCTCCGACCATGTAGACTTTCGCTGAGAGGTTCCCTATGTCCATCCGACCAGTCAAACGGCTTGTCAAATCCAAACCAACCATCGAGGGCGCCGGCGTTCACTTGCGCCGGGCATTCGGATTCGGCAACACCTCCGACTTCGACCCGTTCCTCCTTCTTGACGACTTCCGCGGCGACCGCCCGGACGATTACCTGGCCGGTTTTCCATGGCACCCTCATCGGGGGATCGAAACGATCACCTATGTGCTCGCCGGGACCGTCGAACACGGCGACAGCATGGGAAACAGCGGTGTCATCGCCGGTGGCGACGTCCAGTGGATGACGGCCGGGAGCGGAATTATTCACCAGGAGATGCCGAAGGGCGATCAGGACGGGCGGATGCACGGGTTCCAGCTCTGGGCGAACCTTCCGGCATCGCTCAAAATGACGGTGCCCCGCTACCAGGATGTGAAGGCGGAGGACATACCGATTATCACGGATGACGACGGGACGCAGGTCCGCGTGGTTTGCGGGAGTTTCTGGAACACGACCGGCCCCGTCGACCGGGTCGCGGCCGATCCAATCTATCTCGACGTGTCGATCCCTCCGGGCAAAAGGAAGACTCTCCCTGTCGAAACGACTCGAAACGCGTTCGCATACGTGTTTGCAGGGGCGGGCAAATTCTGCAACGCGTCCGGTCCACTGGCGGTGCCCACCGAGGGGGCAGGATGGGCGGACACGGCACTCCCAGAGGAGGCGGACAACCGCACGCTCGTGCTGTTTGACCGCGGGGACGAACTTACGGTGCAGGCCGGTTCCGATGGCGTCCGCTTCCTTCTGATCTCGGGGAAACCGCTCCTGGAGCCGGTGGCGTGGTATGGCCCGATCGTGATGAACACCCAGGAACAGCTCCGTCAGGCGTTCGAAGAACTGCGCAGGGGAACATTCCTGAAGCACTAGTTTTATCTCTCAAATTACCTGCAATCTTGTATAATCGCGCGATAAGACTTTCCTTATCGAACCGATTACTGCTTATTGGGAGAACTACTGCCATGTCACTTGGAAAGAAGGCTGCTGCGGAATTTTTCGGTACGTTCTGGCTGGTTTTTGGCGGGTGCGGCGCCGCCGTTCTGGCTGCAGGATTTCCGGATCTCGGTATTGGTTTTCTGGGTGTCGCCCTGGCGTTCGGACTTACAGTCTTGACGATGGCTTTTGCGATCGGCCACATCTCCGGCTGCCATCTCAATCCGGCGGTCTCCGTCGGGCTCCTGGTTGGGAAACGTTTCCCGGCAAGAGAGCTGCCGGCATACGTCATTGCGCAGGTTCTGGGCGGTATCGCAGCCGCCGCGGTCCTGTATGCGATCGCGAGCGGGAAGGCCGGTTTCACGATTGGAGGATTCGCCTCGAACGGGTATGCGGAGCATTCCCCCGGCGGCTACTCCTTGTTTGCATGCCTGATCGCCGAGGTCGTGCTGACCTTCTTTTTTCTCATGATCATACTCGGATCCACCGACAAGCGGGCCCCTCAGGGACTGGCCCCCATTGCCATTGGACTGGCGCTGACCTTAATCCACCTGGTCGGCATCCCGGTTACGAATACGTCCGTGAATCCGGCGCGCAGCACGGGCCCGGCGATTTTCGCCGGCGGCTGGGCCCTGCAGCAATTGTGGCTGTTCTGGATCGCCCCGATCGTGGGGGCCGTGATCGCGGGACTGGTGTATCCGGCGATTTCGAGCGAGTCGAAGTCGTAGCTGTTCCGGGGCGCCCATAACAAAGAGCCGCCGCGGATGAAACGAATTTCAAAGATGACCCCAGGCTTCACAGCCTGAGGGGGTGGGTGAGATTCGTATCATTCGCGGCGGCCTTCCCATCAAAACTTGTAGAGAAAGCTCACGATGAAGGCCGTGTCATTCTTCTTGATGGTTGGATTCGGAGTGACGTTCTTGAAGTCATCGACGAATTCGACCTTCAACTCCGCCTGCTTTGTGATCGCAGTCGACAGGGCGACGTTGAAATGATACAGGGCGTCGTTGAAGTCCGATGTCTTCCAGAGGGCGGCAAAGCCCTGGATAAATTTTGATGTGTCCGTGATCTTATATGCAAAGCCCTCGCCGGCATTGAGGGTGCCGCTCGAGTGCACGTCTGTCCCCGGATTTTTCTCCCAGACCGCGCCTGCTCCCCCGCTCACCGTGAATTCGGCCCGATCGGTCATGATCGGCTTGTAGCCGATCCCTCCCTGCGGATTCAGGAGGTAACTGATAGCTTTGAAGGGGTCGCGCATGTACCCCATGGCGCCATACACGAAGGTCCTCTTGGATAGCGTGTACTCGTCCCTGAATCCCAGAGTGAGACGATCCGCTGTCTTTAAATCGTTGGCGCTTGACCTCAGGTAGAAACCGTTCAGCTTGATCACATTCTTGGTCTTCGGATCTCTCGTCATTTCGCCCGACAGGTTGAAATTGGCCGTGTCGGAGTTTCCCCCGGTCAGGGAAAAGCCGGCGCCGAAGTTTCCCGTGTAGAGTTTTGGGGGTGCCTGAGGCGCCTGGGCGCTGCCGGTGGCTGGGATGGCCAGCAAGAGAAGCACGAGCCCTGCAATTGACACAGTCGTTTTCATAGGTCCTTCCTTTCTGAGGGAGCATGGCTGCAACGCCACTAGTCCCGGCCCGGCGGTGAGCTCGAGCCTGCATTAATATCACGCGAGACAGGTACAGGTAAGCTGATCGAATTTATGCTGTCAAGGTGGAAAGCAGAACGGCGGCCGCTGATTACAGAATTCGCGAAATAGGGGCGTCATGGATGGCCCCTGTCGTGTATAATCGGGGGAAATTTCACCTGGCGGAACTATCCGGATGCGTTCGCGTCACGCCGGACGCTCGATCATTGTCAATTTACGAGACAGTTACGATCGTTGACCCGAGTGGACGGTTCGCCCATTCGAAGGAGGATTCTGATGTTCAAAGAGTTCAAAGAATTTGCAATGAAGGGCAACGTGATGGACATGGCGGTCGGCATCATCATCGGCGCTGCCTTCGGGAAAATCATATCGTCGTTCGTGTCCGACGTGCTGATGCCGCCCCTGGGCCTGTTGATGGGCGGCGTGGATTTCACCAACAAGTTTCTCACTCTGGGCGGGGGGACCTTCGAAACCCTCGACGCCGCAAAAAAAGCCGGCGCCGTGACTATGAACTACGGAGTGTTCCTCAATACCGTCATCGATTTCCTGATCGTCGCGTTCGCGATCTTCATCATGGTGAAGCAGGTGAATCGGCTGAAACGGCAGCCCGAAGCCGCGCCGGCGCCGCCGAGCACGAGGGATTGCCCGTATTGCCTGACGGCCATTCCGCTCAAGGCTTCGCGCTGCGCGCACTGCACCTCGGAATTGAAGGCCGTCTGACAGGTTTCATTTATGAAAGGGTGTTCAAGTCCGCCGGACATTCACCCGAGAGTGCGTAAAACAAATGGGGGGAGCCGCGCCTCCCCAGCACGGGCCGGCGGTTACAGGTGATAGTCGCCGGCGGCCTCCGGCTGGTAGATCACCCGTTCGATTCGCAGGCGTCTCGCCCCGGCGGGGACCTTCCACTCCACCGTGTCCCCGGTCCTGAATCCGATCAGGGCCGTACCGATAGGCGCCAGGATAGAGATTTTGGCCTGTTCGATGTCGGCGTCGCCGGGGAAAACGAGGCGATACGTCATCTCCTTGCCGGTGTCCAGATCACGGACGAGCACCTCCGAGTTCATGGTCACCACGTCGGAAGGCACGTTCCTGGACGACACCAGGACTGCACGATCCAGTTCTTCCTCAAGGTGTTCCAGGTAGGTTCGGTCTTTTTGGTTCCAGATATGCGTGCCTTCCAGCAACTGCCGGAGACGCTTCATATCAAAGTCTGTGATATGGATGGCGCGTTGCCGCATAGGGACTTCCTTTCCCGATCAATCTCGGCCCACACCTCACGTTGCCGTATACCCGTCTGCCTTTAACATTATGCCCGGAAAAGCCGCGGATTACCCTGAAAATCAGTACAGCTCCAGGAGGACCACGGATTTTGCCGGGAGCTGGATATCGAGGCCGGCCCCGCCGCCAATAACAGAACGCCGAACAGCAACGAAGCGAGGATCGTCTTTCTCATGAGCTGCCTCCACCAAATATATGGATGCAACAGTCCATCAGACCGGACTGTGCACGGACGATGGGTCACGCCTGCGATTGGACACTCCAACGCGCTCCCGTGACGGCCTCCATCGGCGGCCTCGCTGGTCCTGGCTGTCCTCCTTCCCAAGCTGCCGTCCAAGGCATCAAACTCCGCGAGTCCTCTGCATTGTCTTTTGGGATTGTCGCGTGGCCCAAAACCAGTTGGCGGTTGCCAGCAACGCGGTCACCGTCATGAGCAGGATTTCCCTGGTCTTGAGCTGCGACAGCAGCACGAGCGAGACACCGATCCCGACGACGGCGAGCACCGGTCCGAACGGGACCCGCAGCGCATCCGCGTGCGGCTTCAGTTTCCGAAACCGGAGCAGCGCCGCGCAGACCCCCGCGTATAGAATCATCATCGAGCCTGCGCTCAGCGTCAGCGCCCAGAGAAAGCTGCCGGTAACGGCCAGGGCCCAGGTCAGTGTCGCGTAGAGAAAGATGGCCGGCACCGGCGTGCGGAATCGGGGATGAAGCCTCGCGAAAACGGCGGGGAAATCGCGTTGGGCGGCAAAGGAGTATGCGAGTCGAGGCGCGTTCAGGACGCCGGCGGACAGCCACCCGTAAGTTGAGATCATGACCGCGACCGTCACAAAGAGGGCGCCGCCGGGACCGATCAGCCTCAGGGCTGCATCCACAATCGGGCGATCCGAGACCGCCGGGCCGACCGTGGTGACGGTCACGAACTGCAAGGCCGTGTACACCAGTGCGCAGATGAGCATCCCCGCGGCCAGTGCTTGAGGAATCGTGCGCCGAGGGTTCTTCACCTCGCCCGCGGGGGCAAGTGCATCTTCGTAGCCGCCATAGGAATAGATCAACAGCAACAAGGCGCCGAGCCAGGCGTTCCACCCGGGGGCGGCGATTTCGGCGGCCTCGATTCCTGAAGGCTGGCGAGCAAATCGAATCAGTCCAAGAACTATGATCAGGGACAGAGGCAAGAGCTTGGCAACGGCCAGGACGCTGCTCAGGTTCGCCCCGCTGCGTACGCCGCGGTAGTTGGCAATGGTCGGGATGGCGATGAGGCAGGTAAGCGCCAGGAAGCGCCAGATCCCGTTACCCGCCGCCGGCAGAATGCCGGCCAGGTAGTTCACGAACAGGTTTGCGCTCGCGGCCCCGCCGCCGACAACCGCAAGCATCCAGAACCATCCAACCATAAGCCCGGCATAGCGTCCGAATGCGGTGCGCACATAAAGATACGGTCCACCGGGTTCCGAGAACTGTGACGCGACTTCGGTCACGGCGGCCATGATGACGGCCATCGCGAACGCCGCCACAATCATGGCCAGAGGGCTTGCCCTGCCGAGCAGCCGGATGAGTTCGGAGGGCACCCCGAAAATCCCGCTGCCGATGATGCTGTTGATTACCAGTCCGGTCATCGCCCAGCGGCCGATCGAACGCGTGAATGGCATCAATGACTCCGTCCAGGTCTCCGAGTGTAACATAGGCAGGGCCGGACCGGAGATTCCGAGGCGGTCGACAAAAAGAAAGAACGCCGAGACCACGAAATACCCGAGACACACGGAATCGATTCCGTGTGTTTCGTGTATTCGTGGTCCCCTTCCTGATTGGTATCTGTCGCGAAACTCCCTGGCAGCGCAATCGGCACGCAAGATCTCGGCCCCGGAGGGGCCGCAGAGAGTAGCCGGGGGCTAGCGCGTAGCGCGCAGCCCCCGGTAGGATATTGCACAGCGAAGAGCCCCGGAGAAGCGACAGAAGCCTATGGCGCACATAGCCTTTCGCCCCTGCCGGGGCTCGTTTAAATGCAACTTCCTACCGGGGGCCGCGCGTCGCTTGCCCCCGGCTACTCTCTGGCGCCCCTCCTGGGCGCTGTGCCCTTTGGCCGAACTCGAGTTTCGCGACAGAAACTAAATCGACATAGGTAGGCGGTCGCCCGCTGTCCCTGTCACACCACCGTGCGTACGGGTCCGTACACGGCGGTTCGGTGGGTTAAGCTACCGGCCGACTGCCAAACGAAAGAGCCCGATCCCTTCGAAGTAAACATTGGGGAAAGCAACGCACAAAGCCGGGCTCTGACTGAGCCGCCACGGGCCATGTGGGCTCCCAGCGGTTTTTGCCGCAAGGGCCTCATTGACACCGCGCTTGCGCAGCTCTTTGAAACGAGTCCGCCCGCGTTTCCATTGCTTCCACACGAAACACCGCAACTTCCGGCGTATCCAGCTGTCAAGGTCATCAAGCACTGAGGGCGTTTGGCAGAAGCCAAAATAGCCACGCCATCCCCGCAGGTAGACGTTGAGATCATCAACCATCCCCTGCAGGCTTACACCCCGTGTGCGCTGCGTGATTTCCCGAACTCGCTCCTTGAAGCGAACCATCGATTTCGGCGCTATCCGCCTCTTCTGTGGTTCCTTCGCGGTAAAACTGAAGCCCAGAAATTTCCGCTCCCATGGCCGCGCCACTGCGCTTTTCTCGCTGTTAACCTTAAGCTTGAGCGTCTTCGTGATGAAGCCCGTGACGCTCTCCATCACCCGCTCCCCCGCCCGTTGACTGCGAACGTAAATGTTGCAATCGTCCGCATATCGAACAAAGCGATGGCCGCGTTGCTCCAACTCTCGGTCCAACTCGTCGAGCACAATATTGCTAAGCAAGGGCGATAGAGGGCCTCCTTGCGGAGTCCCTTCGTCGATCGCACTCACCAGACCCTTCTCCATCACCCCCGCGTTCAAGAACGCCCGGATGATTTTCAGAACCCGCTTGTCGGAGATCCGCTTCGCCACCAGTCCCATCAACTTGTCGTGATTGACTCGATCGAAAAATTTCTCCAGGTCGAGATCCACCACCCAGGTGTAGCCTTCGGCTATGTATCCATGCGCCTTGGCCACCCCTTGATGCGCCGAGCGGTTTGGGCGAAACCCGTAGCTGTGTTCCGAGAAGGTCGGGTCCCATTTGCGTTGCAGAACCTGCATCACCGCCTGCTGCAGAAACCGATCCACGACCACTGGAATCCCTAACTTTCGGACTCCGCCGTCGGGCTTCGCTATTTCTACCCGCAGTACTGGCTGCGGCTTATAGGTTCCGCTCAGCATCTGTTCCCGGATCTCCGGCCAGTGCTTCTTTAGATAATCCGACACCATTTCGACCGTCATCCGATCCATGCCGGCACTACCCTTGTTGGCCTTGACTCGCTTCAATGCTTCCCTCAAATTCTCAGGATCAAGAATCTCCTCCATCAGCCTTTCGGCCTCAGCCGGGCTTTCAACCTGCCCCTTCGCCGTGAGCGCTTCGGTCCCTGCCATGATGTCTCTCGGGCTTTCATCCCTACCTTCCATCATGAAGGCCAACTGTAGTTGGTTCTTCTGCCGCTTTTCACTCATGAGTCGGGCCGTCTACTTGCCACTCCATTTCATCCCTTTCGGGACACCGTTTGAGCCTTCCCCGCTTTCGCAGGTACTATGCTCGCTGCTGACTTCTGCCATACGGTCAGGTCGGCTCACGCCTTCCTCAGTCACGAATCCGTGACATATGGCAGATCTCCCGAGGTAAGTGCGACCGCCTTCCGCGCACAAGGGCCGGATTTACAGCTTACGCCTTTGATGGATACGGACTTCGCGATCATACGCTCGCTCGTCCGGCGCTCGTGCCTCATATCCGGTTCTTGTTCATCCCCTCGCGCGTTTGCTCGGCGCTTCTTTCGAACACCGTTTTGCATTGGCGCTCTTGCGCTCCGCTACCCTTCACCTCCATCAGGTTGGGGGAAGACTTCCACTTCCGAGCTGTCGCACATGCTCGGCACACGTAAGTATCCTCCGGCAGAGCCGGAGGCTTTATAGTTGCGGGCCCCTCAAAGGGGCCTGATCGCAACCCAAAGCCGTCAACGGCTACGTCTACGAGCACGTGCACGTCAACGATCACGGTCTTCGTCGACGTTGACGTAAACGTTGACGTGCTCGTGCACGTGAACGTCTTTTTCAAATCCAACTATCGAGCGAAGCACACTCCCGAAAATGTCAAACTCCTTCTGCCACCCCGGCAAAACCGGGGGATCTCCCTACGGATTAGGGCAAATAGGGATACGGTGCGTTCACGATCTTTTGGAATCGAGATCGTCCCACTGAGCGTAGGCACGCAGAATTTCGTTTTGCAGTTCTGTCACACGGGCCAAAGCCTGTTCGATGGCTTCCGGCGTCTTTCGATAGAAGTCGGGCGCAGCAATGGTCGTGTTCAACTGCTGCAGTTCGGCCTCGAGCTCCGCGATATGACCGGGCAGGCGGTCGAATTCGCGCTGCTCGACATACGACAGCTTTTTCCTGCCCGTCTGCCGCCCCGGCGCAGGCGTCGCCTCGCGGGAGGCGGCAGCCTTGCCCTGAGGCCGATCGACCGCTTCCGCCTGCAGCAGGGCGCGCTGCCGAAGCAAGTCGTCGTATCCGCCCACGTATTCCTGGATCCGCCCGCCGCCTTCGAACACCAGCGTGCTGGTCACGGCGTTGTCCAAGAATACCCTGTCGTGGCTGACGAGCAGCAGCGTCCCTGGAAAGTCGACGAGCTGCGCTTCGAGCAGTTCGAGCGTCTCTATGTCGAGGTCGTTGGTGGGTTCATCGAGCACGAGCACGTTCGCCGGCTGGATCAGGAGCCGGGCCAGCATCAGGCGATTGCGCTCGCCTCCGGAGAGCGCCTTCACCGAGGTTCGCGCCTGCTCCGGCTGGAACAGGAAATCGCGCAGATACCCGTGCACGTGTCGCGGACGTCCGTTGACCATGACGATTTCGCTGCCGTGGCCGATCGTATCGAACACCGTCGCTTCCGGATCCAACTGGGCCCGCTGCTGGTCGTAGTAGGCGACCTGGACATTGCTGCCGCGCCGGACTTCGCCGGCATCCGGGTCCAGTTCCTGGAGCAAGAGGCGGAGCAGGGTCGTTTTGCCGGCGCCATTCGGACCAATCAGGCCAATCCGGTCTCCTCGAAGGATGCGGACCGAGAGATCCCGCACGACCGGCACGCCATCGAATGACTTGCCGATCTTCCTGGCCTCGAACACGAGCTTCCCGGACGGATCCGCCGCATCCAGTTGAATACGCGCAGCCCCCATCTGTTCGCGCCGGGCAGCCCGTTGTTCTCGCATCGCCATCAGTGCACGCACCCGTCCCTCGTTGCGCGTGCGGCGCGCTTTGACCCCTCGCCGGAGCCACACCTCCTCCTCCGCGAGCCGGGCGTCAAACTTGGCCTGGTTCACGGCTTCGTTCGCCAGCCCAGCCTCTTTGCGGCGCAGAAACGTGGCATAGTCACCGGGCCAGGATGTGAGTTTGCCGCGATCGATTTCGAGGATTCTCGTCGCCAGGCGTTGCAGGAAAGCGCGATCGTGGGTAACGAAGATGACGGCTCCTGGATAATCGGCCAGGAAGTTCTCAAGCCAGGTGATCGCCTCGATGTCCAGGTGATTGGTCGGCTCATCGAGCAGGAGCAGGTCGGGTTGCGCGACCAGCGCCCGGGCGAGCAGGACGCGCCGGCGCCAGCCGCCGGACAGGGTATCCACCAGGGTATCGGCCGGAAGCCCCAGCCGTACGAGCACAAGTTCGACGCGCTGCTCGACCCGCCAGCCGTCCCGCTCCTCGAGCTCGTGCTGCAGCCGGCCCAGCCGTTCCAGGGACGCAGCGGTGCCCTGGAGGGAGACCTCCACGGCAGCGTGATGGTATGCGGTTACCAGGTCGCCGAGGTCACTCAGACCTTCCGCTACGACATCGAAGACCGGGCGCTCCGCGGACAACGCCGCGTCCTGCTCCAGGCGCGCCGTCCGGGTTCCAGGCTGCTTCACGACGGATCCGCTGTCCGGCTCCTGTTCGCCGTTGATAATCCGGAGCAGCGTGGATTTTCCGGTCCCGTTCCTGCCGATGACCGACACACGCTCCCCCGATTCCACCTGCAGGAAGATGCTGTCGAGCAGCGGCAGATGGCCGAAGGCAATCGAGACACGGTCAAGCGTAATCAGCGGCACATCCAAAACTTATCACAATCGGGGTCGGACCGACCGAAGATCCGCAAATCTAATGGCATGCGCTCCGTGAAGGGCCCAAAAAGCAGGCTCAGGCTCGATTTTTGGCCTTGCTTTTTGGTTCTGAGGGGTCTTTCTCAGGACCGATTCGGCCGGTTGTCACCAGAAGGATGGCTCAGCGGAGTGGAGGATCCGGCGTGACCGGCGGATGCGACGCGACCCGCGAGGGCGCATTCCTTATTTCCTACGGACGAGCGGCATGATCAGGCAGTGCGGGCCGCCGTTGCGAAGTGCCAAGAGCTCGCCCGGAAACGTCTGCACCTTGACACCAGCGCGTCGCAATGCCTCGTTGGTATGGACATTGTGCGCATAGGCGATCACATGGCCGGGTGCGATTTGTGCCACATTGGCGCCCTGCCAGCGAAGCTCATACATCGCACGCTCGATCACCCACTTGTCCTCGGGCAGCGCTCCCCTGTCCCCCCCTGTGTACACCACTTTCCAGCCCCGGGAACGCGCATAGTCGACCAGCTTCATATCGAGATCTGTTTCATGCCCTGTCCCGGCATCGTACTTGGTAAGCCATCCAACACCCGACATGAGTTCAATCGTGAGCTTCAGCTGCTTGGAATCGCTTCCCGCTTCGGACCCCGGCCTCGATTTAATGCCGTCAGTCTGTGCGGCAAGCCCGGCCAGGATGTTCATCATAGGATTTGTGCCGGCATACGCCTTTTCGAGAAAGTATGGGACCGCAACCACTTTGTCCTTGTCGACCAGGTTGAAGATCGAGTCGAGGTGGAGCAGCTGCCGGCTCATGCCGTTCGGCTTCTCTCTCGGCGGCATGCTGACCGCGATCACATCCATCCCCAATTTTTGCGCCAGCAATCCGGCGGCTTTCCTGTCACTTCGCTGGCCCGCGCCCATGAACAGCGTGTTTTCGTCCACCACGATGACATCGCCGCCGTCCAGGGTCACCCCCTCCTTCTTGGCGTCAAAGACAATCGGGAAATCGCGTACCGCGGTGGCATAGCGGAAGATGAGCCGGGCAATGGAATTTTCGAGGGCCCTGTTGAATAGCTGGTCGTTCCCGATGATGATTCCCTTCGGTGTCGAGATCGCAAAATCGCGGGACCAATACATCGAACCGATCGGGAGAAAAAGCGGATCCAGTTCACCGCTGCTCCCCTTGCGGTAGAAGAGGGAATCGCTGCGCTGAAGGATTGTGTCGGCATTGACCTGCGCGAGGCTGGGAAGAATCCGTTCGAACTGGTCGGGATAGGTCTCCCTGATCCAGGCCTCCAGTTCGCCCAGGCTGCGTGCGTTTGCCAATGCATCCTCGAGCAAGTCCCTCACTTGAAGCACTCTTGCCTCTGACTTCTGCAGCAGCTTGACGAACGCGCGATGCTCTTCAATCGTTCCGGGCGCCAGCCCCTTGTTGAAGATTGGATGAATGGAATTTCCCATTTCCGATGACTTGTAAATGGAATCGTCGATCGACATTACGATCACGGTCCGCAGTCTCTGATAATCCGATTCCACCGCCGGACGCTCCGCCGGCATAAGCTTCGCGGATGAAACCAGGACGAATGTCGCGAGAAAGAGACAACAAGTGCTTGTTTTGATACTTGTCATAGCGAATCCTATTGTAGTCGAGGTGTTCGGGTTTATCTCACGGAAATGACCTTCGAGGGAGCGTCTCTGCATAAAAGGCACGCGACCGGTATGCGGGGCGCTCGCTTTTCAGACCGCTCTTTCGAAACTGCGGAATCCAGGATACAGGAGGGACCGGGCTCAATCTTTCCGCACTCTCGTGCTATAAATGAGCGGGGCTCATCATTCCTAACTCCTCCCGGAGGGCTTTATGGCTCACAGATTCTCCCGCAGGCGATTTTTTTCGGCTCTCGGCGCCGTGGGCACGGGGCTGGCAATGCCGCTCCGCGGCCGGGCGGCATCCGGCCCATTCAAGCTCTCGATCCTGACGGATGAAATCAGCCAGGATTTCGGCCATGCCCTCGAGGTCGCCGCGGGCGAGTTCGGTCTCGGCTGGGTCGAGTTGCGCGAGCTGTGGAACAAGAACCTCACAGCCCTGGATGAGAAACAAGTGGAGGAGGCGCGGCGGCTGATCGAGCGGTCCAAGCTCCGTGTCAGCGCCATCGCATCTCCGCTCTTTAAGGTGGACTGGCCGGGAGCCCCGGTCTCACAGTACAGCTCGCAGCGGGACCAGTTCGGCGCCGACTCCGCCTTCAAGCAACAGGATGCCGTTCTGGAGCGTGTGCTCGAATTAGCCCGGGCATTGAAGACCGACCGGGTGCGCTGCTTCGATTTCTGGCGCCTCGACAATCAGGCGCCGTACCGCGCTGCCATCGACGACAAGTTGCGCGCGGCCGCGGCGAAAGCCGGAAGGCAAAAGGTCACACTGGTGCTTGAAAACGAGTACGCCTGCAACACCGCCACCGCGGCGGAAGCCGCCCGGACCCTTGGTGCGGTCCGCTCTCCGTACTTGAAACTCACGTGGGATCCTGGGAATGCCGCGTTCCGCGGTGAGGAGCCATTTCCGGACGGCTATTCCCGCCTTCCCAAGGAACGGATCGGCCATGTGCACTGCAAGGACGCCATGCGGAAGCCGGATGGGACCTACGCATGGGCAGCGATGGGAGAGGGCCTGATCGACTGGGTGGGTCAATTCCGCGCGCTGAAGCGCGACGGCTATCGCGGCACGGTCACACTGGAAACGCACTGGCGCGGAGCGGGTACGCCCGAGTCTTCCTCTCGCCAATGCTGGGCAGCCATGAAAAAGCAACTCAACGACGCCGGCGCCTTCTAGAAAACCGGGGGACAGTCAGTGACTGTCCCCCCTTTCCTAAACCCCGGGTTCCCACCCTTTTTCATACTCGCGGCCCCACATCGCCATAGCCTTGGGGTCGTCCAGGACATGCCCGTTCTGTTTGTCCAGGCGAAGCGTCCGGTTTACCGTCCAGGCAATGTTGGAGAGCAGAAGCATGTTGACACTGATACTTGCGTCTGTGATCGGGGCGCGCAACTTTTCCCCGTCCCGGATCGCATTGATGAGGTTTTTGAAATGTGCCGTGGTCATGGAATCGATGCTCTGGAGATCCTGCGTGCTGGCGGTCCCGGCGGCTTTGACCTCACTGATGATCCTGTCATTCAAGCTGAAGACCTGGTATCCGCCGCGGTCAATCAGGACCGATCCTTCCGTGCCCAGAATGGTTGCGCCGCGGTCCCTGCCGAAATACTTCTTCCCCTGACAGCAATAACCTTCCCACGTGATCATCTTGCCATCGTACTCATAACTGGTAACCAGCGTGTCGTAGAACTCCCAGTCGTCCTTGAAGTGATATCTTCCGCCGGAGGCCGCCACGCTATTGGGGTAATCGACACCGAGCGCCCAGCGGCAGACATCGACCTCGTGCGTGCCGTTGTTGAGCGTTTCGCCTGTGCCCCAGAGCCGGAACCAATGCCAATTGTAAGGGTGGACGTTGTCTTTGTACGCCCTCCTGGGCGCGGGTCCCTGCCATAATTCCCAGTCAAGGTAGTCCGGAACCGGCACCGGCTTCCCCACTCCGATCGACTTGCGCGTGTTGCTGTACCAGGCTTTCCCGAAGTACGGTCTGCCGATCAGGCCGGCCTTGATCTTCCCGATGATCTCGATCGTGTGGTCGGAGGAACGCTGCTGGTTCCCCATCTGCACGAGTTTGCCGTATTTCTTCTGGGCCTGCACCAGCAACTCGCTTTCACGCGGGTTATGACTGCAGGGTTTCTCCACGTAGACGTGCTTGCCCGCCTGCAATCCCATAATTGCCATCGGCGCATGCCAGTGCTCCGGAGTCGCGATCGTGATCACGTCGACATCCCCGGACTGGAGGATGTTCCTGAAGTCCTTCACCTTGACCGGCGCCTGCTGGAAACTCTTTTCGACCGCCGTCGCAAACTTGTCGAGATCCCTGCTGTCCACGTCGCAGACATGGGTGATCATCACATTCTGGTTTTGCCGTATGCATTCCAGATGCGCAATGCCCCGGCCATGGAGGCCAATTACGGCAAAATTCACGCGGTTGTTGGCCCCCATAACCCGTGCGTAGCTCTTCGCATTCCACCCGAAGGCCAGTCCGGCCGTACCCAACGCAACGTCTTGTATGAATTCCCGACGAGACTTCATGACACCTCCTTAACCGATCAGGGCTTCACATCGCTGCGAGAACTCCTCGTACATAGCCGATGGATTCCGCCACGCCCGGGAGCGGATCCTTTTGATCTTTTTCATGTTCGAAGTGGAGTGTTCGCGAGTATTTCAACCGCGCCAGCGTCTCCAGCACCTTGGGAATGTCGATAACACCCCGGCCGCATTCCACGGTGGTCCCTTTGGCATCGGCCGAGCTGACGTCCTTGAAGTGGACGTCGTACAGCCGGTCGAAGAACCTCTCCACATCGACCGCAGGGTCGAACCCCAGACGCTGAGTGTGGCCGACATCGATACAGAGGCCCATCCGCTTGTCCATTTTGGCAACGAGTGTATAGGCGCTCTCGGGGCTCGGATAGCGCTCGTCGGTCGGGCCATGATTGTGAATCGCCAACAGGATGCCGGTTTCTTTCACCCTGCGTTCCGCGAGCGCCAGCAAGGCAGGCTGTGGAACGCCCACCATCATCTTGAGCTCCGCCGCCTTTGCATAGGCGAAGGCCCGGTCGACTTCGGCTGCCGTCGTCATGTAGACGACGCCGCAGGAGGAGAGCTCCAGACCGGCGCCCCTGATCTTCCCCAGCACCGTCTTGATCTCCTGCTCCGAACTGGTCAGCGGCAGGTGCATGTCTTTCAGCGTGATCTTCTTGAGCCCAAGCCGCCTGCTCATTTCGATGGCCGGCTCGAGCGCAAAGGAGCGGAATGTGTAAGACGCCATTCCCAGATCGAATGGGACCCTCACCTTGCCGGCTATAACCGGTTCATGCAAGGCACGGGCATTGCCAACGGCGGCCGATCCGGCAGCTGCCGTCATGCCCGCCAGTCTCAAGATCTCTCGGCGCGATGGATTTATCATATTGCTCCTCCCGTCCTGATGATCACTGGCGTCGTCAGCAGGTCCGGGTCCTCGTGGCTCGGAATGCCGGGCGCTTGCCCTGACTCCAAAGCAGAATATGGATCGGAGCACCTTCTCCGATATTTCGCGTCTCGTTGATTTTGCCTTTAGCCAAGTCAGCGAGGATAACCTTCGCCGACACGCTCATATTCGAGGATTTTGGCGCCGGAGTCACGCCATTTGTTGCTGAGTTCATACATGGCCAGGTGAGTTCCGGAGCAGAACGGCGAATCACGAAGACCTCGAAGACCACTGTTGTGACGGGCGTGGGGAGGTCTTGGCGACCACAGCGACCAAGCACGCCGCACGCTGACCACACCCGAGGGGCTGCCCCCGTATATGCGAGCGCTGCGCGGCTATGTGAGCGTGGGGAATCTGACCGGGCGCCCGGCGACGGTTGCGCCGGCAGGCAAGGCCGCAACCGGGTTGCCGGTGGGGTTCCAGATCTTGGGCCCCTATCTCGAAGACGCAACACCTATCCGGCTCGCGAGCCTGCTGGCCAAAAAGAACGGTGGCTTCACGCCGCGATCGGCGTACTGAGGTCAACGCATTCCGCTCGGCATTCAATCCAATAGTCGGTGTTTCGGGAGAACTGGCCAGGATGGGTCGCTTGCCCATCCGAATGCCGGTTGGTCTTCCGCTCATGAACTTTCTTTGTTCTTGAATCGTCAAATTGACGTAAGCTGCACAATGCATTTTGTGTTCCATGGCATCATCAGCACTGGATTCGCGACAAGGCTGCGGGGCAGGATGATCTCTATTGCGGTGATAGCTCGAAACATCAGGCATTCCGTGTCCCTGTCGCGGGTGCGTCGGCTGGCTGCACTTGGATTTGTGTTTTGCGTTTGCCAAACGTTCGCTTTCCCATTTCAGCAGGGTTCCGGCCCGAAGGAGATGGATGCGACCGTTCGAACATATTGGCCGCATACACAGGTTACGTTCAGAGCAGAATTGAATCTTGTCGAGGTGGGCGTTGTCGTTCGAGACAGGCGGGGTCGCGCCATCGGCGGTCTGGGTAAAGACGATTTCGAGATTGAAGATGCCGGCAAGAAGCGGGAGATCACCGCTTTTTCCGTCGAAACTTTCACGCCGATTTCGGCGCAGGCGCCACCGTCGATCGCAAGGGTCCCGGATGCCGCGCCTGAGGATCCCAAGTCGAAGCTGCCATCGCGCCATGTCGCTCTGCTCTTTGATGATTTCAGCATACCTCACAACCAGCAGGTCCTGGTGAAAGCGGCGGCCAGGCGTTTCATCAAGGAGGGTTTGGCAAAGGGTGATCGCGTCGGACTGTTTACCACATCCGGAAGGCAGATTGTGCCTTTTACTGACGACGTGGCGAAATTTGTGGCGGCTGTCGATCAGTACAATTCATTTCCGCGCACTCCATACGGCGGCATCTGTCCCAAACTGACACCTTATGACGCATATGTGATCACCAATAAGATTGATTATGAGACTTTTGCTATAAAGAGCGCTGAACTGGCGCGATGCTCCGGACGGAGAGGAGCAATAGCTGCCGTTATTCCCGGTAAAGTCGGACCTTGGCCTATGCCGGGAACAAACCCGCTGATGATGCAGGCCGAGGCTATGTGGACCCAGATCCGCGACACCTCAGCGCGTGCATTGGAAACCATGGGCGGGCTTGTGGACTACATGGCACAGTTGCCTGGAAAGAGGATGGTTCTGCTGGCGTCCCCGGGCTTCCTGGTCGGAACGCTCGAAGCGGAGCACCAGAAAGTGATCAACCATGCCCTCCATGCCGAGGTCGTTATTAATACGCTCGACGCCAAGGGCCTCTACACCGAAGATCCGCCGGAAGTATCTCGCGGCGCCGACGAGCGTTCCATCATGCGCATGGTACAGTTGGGGGGCAAAGCGAAAGATCTCAGCAATGACATAATGGCAATTCTGGCGGCAAGCACCGGCGGCCTGTTCTTTCAGAACAATAACGATCTCGACCTCGGTTTTCGTGAGCTCGGCATGATTCCAGAGGTTTCCTATCTCCTCGCCTTCTCACCGCAAGAGGCTCCCAACGGCAAGTATCACGGTCTCAAAGTGCGCATGAAGTCTCGAAATGATTACGTGATCCAGGCGCGGCCCGGCTACTGGGCGGCGACGAAGCAGCCGCGGGAGTCGCATGTACAGGAACGACGGGTCGACCGCGAAGTCATGACATCGGTGGTGCTGAGGGAACTGCCGGCCGTCATCAGCTCGGAACCTTCCAGGACGGACAGCGGAGATCCGGCCCTTGAGGTCGTGATTAACATCGATGCCCGGAAATTTCATTTCATCGAAAAGGACGGCCTGCGCACTCAATCGCTGGTTTTCATCGCGACCCTGTTCGACGACAGCGGGAATTTTGTGACCGGCACGGAGCTCGAAGTAAAATTTGCCCTGAAAGAATCGACTTTCAGCCGCATGGTTGAAACCGGCCTTGAAATGTCAGTCGCCCTTCAGGCGCCTTCCGGATCCTATCGGATGCGGGGCGTGGCTCAGGACGGGGTTGACGGCAGGATAGTTGCCGCGACCCTGCCGGTCCAGATCCGCTGAAAGTGCCATCACTGTTGTATGTCTTTCCCATAAGGGTGGTATTCCAGCAACCCAATATGCTGAAAATCAGCACAAGTGCCGGAATGTTCTCGCCTTTTACCGCCGATTGTCCTCATTCCAGCAGTCTCGTAAACTAATAAATACTTTATTCCATTACATTTATCAGATTAGTCAAATTTCTGACAGACCCGTTGCCAGGTTGGTACAGCTATTGCATCTACGATCATCGTGCTCCATTGAGAACCGTGACCATGTGTTCGGGTTGGCAAAAACCGGGCAGCGGACCGGATCGTTCTCACTGCCACCACCGGAGCTACTGTGAACAGAAACTTCGAAATGCAGGATTTTGAAGGACCGAAGTCTCCGGCGCCCGTGAGGACCGGGCCCGTTGTTATGCTCGTGATGGCGGCGACCATGATTGGCGCCAGTTCCGGGCTTTTGATCGCCGATCGGAACGCATTGCTCCTTCTGAAGAAAGACATTGCTTCACAGCTCGCCGGCGTTCGCGGCTACCTGCTCGCTAACGCCGAGACCACGAGTGCGAAGCCGGAAACTCCCAAGGTCATCCCCACCGGACTCTCCTCCATCGTCGCAATTTCCTATTCTTCCAAACCGGATTCCGCCCACATGGCATTCGACCTCAAGGCGGTGGACCTGGTTCGGACGGGAAAGCTCCGCAGCCCGGATCGCATCTACTTCGATCTGCAGGACCGCAGCCGGGAACAGGGCGCATTGAAGCAACTGAAAACGCAGAAAGCAGTCAGCATCCCCGGGAACCTGTTGACCGGAGTCCGCATCTCGCAACGGAAGCCGGGTGCCACGCGGATCGTACTGGATCTGAAGCGTTCCTGCGATTTCACATATCAGACCTTGCCTGGTCCCCCCTCCCGCCTCATGGTCGAAATCCGGCCGCGTCCGACCGGCGCCCCTTCCTCAAACTAGTTTTGCTCGCGAAGCTCAATCATCGTCCTGCCGGGTCTTGGACTTGGACCTGGACCTCGACATAGACGTGGCCCGCCTTCATTGATGCAACCTCTCGCTATTCCGGCTCTTATATCGGGCCGTCGGTGTTTGCCGGATCTACGTCCACGTCCAAGTCCAAGTCCAAGTCTAGGTCCACGTCGGATGACTTTGAAGTTTCGAGACAGGAACTAGCCAGTCAACGCGCAACGCGGTACCTTTTTCACTTCTTGACTGTGAAATCGGCACTGGTCACGAGGGTCTGGCCTGTAGCGCGGTCCAGAACGCTTACCTCCAGCAAGTAATTGCCGGGCGCCAGGTCTGTCAACGGGAGCGATCCAACCACGATGACTCCCCTGGCAGACAGGAAGCAATTGCGTCCCTCGGAATTCGCGATGGATGAGACAATCCTGGTTCCGGACTTTATGTTGAAAATGATCTAAAGGTCTGGTTTGTTCGTGGTCAGATTAATGGCCGCGTCCGGCTAGTGTTCTTTGTGGATGCCGTAGCGGCGCATGAGGGCGTGGAAGTTGGTGCGCTGCATGCCGACTTCGGCGGCGGCCTGCGTGATGTTCCATCCGGTTCGTTCCAGCGCGCTGAACACGAACACGCGCTCGATTTGCGCGTAGGCCTTTTCCTTGACCAGCCGCTTGGCCGCCTTCAGTTCCGCAACTGTCTTCGGCGCCGACTCCGGGTCCAGCCCGGTCTTCGACTGGACGCCCGAGATTTCGGGCGGCAGGTGTTCGATCCCGATGAGATCGGCATCCACCGTGCCCATCATGCGCTCGACGATGTTTTTCAGCTGCCGGACGTTGCCGGGCCAGCGGTACGAAATGAGCTTTGCCATGCACTCGGTGGTAAATCCCTGGATGCGAGTGGGCACGTTTACGCGCGCCAATTCGAGGAAATGCAGCGCCAGGAGCGAGATGTCCTCCGATCGATCGCGCAGCGGCGGCATCGTCACGGGAATGACGTTGAGGCGGTAGTAGAGGTCTTCCCGGCACTTCCCCTCCTCGACCAGTTTGAAAAGATCATGATTGGTCGCGGCGATCAGGCGGATGTCTACCTTCTGTTCGTGGTCGCTGCCGACCGGTCGTATGCACTTCGTCTCGAGGACGCGCAGCAGCTTTCCCTGGAGGTCGTAGCTGATATTGGCGATTTCGTCGAGAAAGAGCGTGCCGCCGTCCGCGAGGCTGAAGTATCCGGGACGGTTGCGGACTGCGCCGGTGAACGCCCCCTTGACATGGCCGAAAAGCTCCGACTCGATCAGTCCGGGCGTGAAGGCGGAAACGTCGATGCCCACAAAAAGCTTGTGCCTGCGGTTGCTGTTGTCGTGGATGGCGTGCGCGATCAATTCCTTGCCGGTCCCCGATTCGCCGTAGATCATGACCGTGAAATCGGTCGGCGCCACCTTTAGAATCTGGCTGAAAATCCCGGTCATGGCCCCGGAGCGGCCGAGGATGGGCGAAGCCGAGCGGCTCCGGTACAGCGTTTCCTTCAGGTAATCGTTCTCAGCCCGGAGCCGCCGGTCTTCCAGGGCCTTCGACACCGACAGGGCGAGCTCTTCGGGAGTGAACGGCTTCGGAATGTAATCGAATGCGCCCCGCTTGATCGCCTCGATGCTCGTCTGGATGGTGGCATAACCCGTAATGATGATCACCGGCTGCTCCGGGTTGGCGCCGCGAATCCGGGCGAGCGCCTCCATCCCCGGCATGTCGGGCATCTTCAGATCGAGCAGAACCGCGTCCCAGCTCCCTTCCACGGCCTTCCGGACTCCTTCCTGCCCGGAGAGAGTGTACTCGACCGCATACCCCTCTTCCTCCAGGATGCGCTGGCAGCTGATGCACACCGAGCGCTCGTCGTCGATGACCAGCAGCGTGCCCTTGGTCGTGTTCACACCGGTGTTCATGATTCCGCCTCTTTGACGCGCGGCAGCAGGACGATCACGGTCGTGCCTTTGCCGGCCTCGCTCTGAATCTCGATCGTTCCCCCGTGTTTTTGCACAATCCCGAGCGATACCGAGAGTCCCAGCCCGGTGCCTTTGCCGGCCGGCTTGGTGGTGAAAAACGGCTCGAACACGCGCTCGAGGTGCTCCTTGGGGATGCCCTTGCCATTGTCGACAATCCGGACCTGAACGAAACCGCCGCTCGAATCCTCGTCCGTCGCCACGCTCACGACGCCGCCCTGCTCGACCGCCTCGGCGCTGTTGATCAGGAGGTTGATAAACACCTGCCGCAACAGTTTGGCGTCGGCGTTCACCATCAGGGGAACCGCTGCCGTCGACGGGCGAAGCTGGACGTTCGCGACGGCGGCGTAGTTCTTGGCCAGGATGAGCGTGCTTTGAATCACGGAATTGATGTCGACGAGCCGGGTTTCCACCGGCCGCTCGCGGGCGAAATCGAGCAGGTTCTGCACGATCTCGCGGCAGCGCGTGGCCTCGGCCACGATAATCTCGACGTCCCCGCGGCGCGGGTCGTCGGGCGGCAACTTCTTGAGCCACAGCATCGACAATGTGAGCATCGCGGTGAGGGGGTTGTTGATCTCGTGGGCGACGCCAGCTGCCAGGCGCCCGATCGAGATCTGCTTCTCAGCCTGCGTCAGCCTGCTCTCGGTCATCTCGCGGAGCTTGTGGTCGCGCTCCCGGATGGCCTGCACCATCTGGTTGAAGGCGCGGGTGAGCTTCCCGAGCTCGTCGGCCGACTCGACGCGCACTTTGTGTTCGAGATCGCCGCCGGCCACGCGCGCGACCCCTTCCGCAAGCCTGCCGATGGGGCTTACAAGCCAGGCAGAAAACAGAACCGACATGATGAACCCGAAGACCATGCCGGCCGCAATCAGGCTCGTGAACAGGGCCGTCGTGCGTTTGCGCAGGGCCGTCGCCGCATCCTGCCGGTCGCCCGTTCCCACCATGCCCACAACCGTTCCCGAGACATCGCGCAACGGGACGTAAGCGGCATACAGCGACGCGCCCCCCCCGCGCACAAGGCCGGCATAGGAGCCGCCGCGGCGCAGCACGGTGTCGATGATCCTTTCATCCGGTTCCCGGAGGCCTGTCTGCCCGTCGTCGAGCACGACGTTCCCCCCGGCGCCGAAAACCGTCAACGTCATGCGCTCACGCCACCTGTCCGGCAGAAAATCCTGCGCTTCCTTGACGATCTCCTGCCGGCCATTGACACGGCAGCCGGCCAGCACCCAGCCGCCACCCGATTTGAGCGGAGCCGCGGCCACCAGAAGCAAGCCCTGATCAGTGGGCGAACCGCAGAACCCTGCCTCCGCGGTCCGGCCTGCACTCACCCTGCGCAGAAAAAAAGACAGCGAGCGGACGATCCGGTCCGCCTCCTGCGAGGCGACGGTGGTCGCCGACACTGTCGCATAGCCGGCCGAGTCAGCCCCTTCCTTTAACAAGAGAAAGTCGACGCCGCGGGCCGACGACGACGCGTCGAACTTGCGGGGACCGTCCCCGGCGCCTGAGACATCGCCGATGCCCTGAACCAGCAGCCTCAGACTCCCCAGGCGCCGGTCCAGGACCCGTGCTGCAATGCCGCTGTAGAGGGTTACGGTGTCGCGCGCCAGTTCGGCGGCGCTGTTGCCGAAAACGGCGTCTCCGATGGCAATGGTTGCGGAAGCCGAGCTGATGATCAGGATGACAAAGGCGAGCAACAGCCGGGTGCGAATGGGCATCCGGCTGAGCGAACGCAGGAAGGCACGCAAAGGCCCCTCGACCAGGGCCCGGACCGGCCGTCGGATCGAATCAAGTCTGGAGTTCATGATGCAATCATGCCGCTGCCGACTATTTCACATTTCCTTTCGATAGTAAATAGGAATGTATATCATTTTCATACAGGTATCATATTTTGCCACCTCCAGCGCCGATGCCTCCGAACCGGCTCTTTACATCGACAAACCACTACAATGTAACTGTTTAGGACATCATGTCGCACGTGGCCTCTGTGTATATGGAATCAATACATGCAGATATCCCCTTTCGGGTGTGATGCTTGTCTAGACAGGGGATCGTGCATTGGTCCGGTTGTTGCATAAGTGGGGATGGAAGGACTGTACAGAGAAAGGCATTCTGATGGCAAATAAAGCGATCGCGTACACGAGCGACATCATTCTGGGCCGCACGGGGGAGGTTATCGGCAGGAGTTACCAGGCTGATCTGATCAAGAAATACGCGTCCGAAAACGACATTGAAATCCTGGCCTGGTTCGAGGACGAGGCCTACAACGAGGACATACTGTCACGTCCGGGCATCCGGGCTTTGCTTGCCTTCGGCCGGACCTACGACATCGTTCTATGTGAGAGAGTCTGGGCGCTTTCCCGTTCGGCACCTGTTTTGGAGCCCTTTTTCGAGGAACTCGACGACCGCCGGGTGAAATTCGAGGCGGCGACCACGATGTGGGATTGCGTTTCGCAGAAATGCCGGCGCAGGTTCAGCCCGTTGCGCACGCCTGCGCCGCGTCCTGCGGTCCTGGTGGCGAGCGCCGGGGAAAACCGGGCTCACGTGCGGCGCCCCGCGCATATGCACTTTGCTTCCCTGATCGGGCATGCGGCGCATTGAGCACCCGGATGCGGCGACTTGCAGGATTGACCGCCGCTTCTGGAGCGATGCTGCCGGTCAGATGTGTTTTTCGATCCCGATTCCGATACGGATCAGCTGTTGGACACCCTCGACAGCCCGCTGTTTGATCGGCATCGGGGTCGGAATCGGTACCGGCCTTTAAAGCTCAGGTGTCGACACTCTCCAGCCCGGATAATTCACCGGCGCGTGGGCCGCGTAGCGGCCGCCTGAATGTAGGCCGGGCCACAATCAAACCGCCGCTACGCGGCTCGCTACAGCGTGTTGGATTCATAAGCGAGGAGAGTCGGCCAGGCTAGGACCGTAAAGGAGCGACAACGATGGAGCCATTGTCCGAAGCGACCCGCCCATTGATGTGGAACATCTCGCATGCGTGGGTCATGTACCTGATGCTGATCGCCGCCCTTGCCATTTGCGGCCGGGGCGTGGTCCAGAAAATCCGCTTCTGGCGCCAGGGCAGGCAGGACAACGAACGGTTTTGCGACTGGGGGCACCGGTTCCGCATCCTGATTCGCGAAATTCTGGGGCAGAGACAGGTGCGCAACTCTCTGTTCCCCGGCATTTTTCACAGCGCCATCTTCTATTCCTTCGCCGTCCTGGCCGCCACCACGCTGATCGTCATGGTGGAATACGATGCCGATCGCCTGCTGGGATTGAAACTCGGTCTGTTCCGCGGCTTCGTCTACGCCTTCTTTTCCGCAGCATCGGAAATTGCGGGCATCCTGATCCTCGTGGGCATCGCCATGGCTGCTTACCGCCGGTACGTAGCCAGGCCGGAGACGGTGCCGAACACGGTTTCCGACGGGCTCGTGCTGGCCCTGCTCGCCGGCATCGTCCTGACCGGGTATCTGGCCGAGGGTGTGCGCATCGCCGTTCTCGGAGATCCGTGGAGGATGCTTTCATTCGCCGGTTGGGCTGTGAGTTCGCTGTTTACGGGCGCCGGCGAGGGGGCGGGCAGGACGATCCACGCCTCGCTCTGGTGGGCGCACGCGTTGTTAGCCATGAGTTGGATCGCGCTGATCCCTTACACCAAGTTCGTCCACCTGCTTGCGCTGCCCGCGAACGTCTTCTTTTCGAAACTCGAGCCGCGCGGCGCTCTCCGCCGCGTGGACATTGAGAAGCTCATGGAGTCGACCGAGAGCGAGGCCGACCTCAGAATCGGCATCCAGAAGGCCGACGACTTTACCTGGAAACAGCGCCTCGATTTCGATGCGTGCGTCGCCTGCGGACGTTGCGAAGAAGTCTGCCCGACTTACATGTCCAACAAGGAATACTTCACACCACGGCAGTTCATCGCACATCTGAAAGAGTCCGTCTACAAAGCCGGTAACGGCGCCAACGGCCTCAGATCCAACGGCGGACCCAAGTCCGAGGAAGCCCCCGACCTGGTCGGCAAGGCGTTTGACGAGGAGTACATCTGGCACTGCCGCACCTGCACTGCGTGCATGGAGGTATGTCCGGCGCTCGTGGAACACGTGGACACGCTGCTTGAACTGCGCCGGAACGAAGTCCTGATCCAGGGACGGATGCCCGCGGACGCCGGACGCGCGATCAAGAGCCTGGAAACCCACGGGAATCCTTTTGGGCCGCAGGCGGACCGGGTCGACTGGATTTCGCACCTGAAGGTCCGCGTGGTCGGCGCGGGCGAAAAAGTCGATGTGCTTTACTGGATCGGGTGTTGCGCCACGTTCGACCCGCAAAAGCAGAAGATTGCCACGGATCTTTGCCGGTTGATGGACAAATGCGGCATCGATTTCGGCGTCCTCGGCAAAGATGAGAAGTGCTGCGGCGACCCGGCCCGCGTCATCGGCCACGAGATGCTGTTCCAGCAGATCGCCAAGGAGCAGACGGACATCTTAAAGCAGCGCGAATTCAAGGTCCTGCTGACTTCGTGTCCGCACTGCTACAACGTCCTGAAACACGAGTACCGGCAGTTCGGCGGCGATTTCGAGGTCGTGCATCACAGTGAATTTCTGCATGAGATGCTATGGCTCGGGACGCTGAGGCCAAAACTGGGCGCCCCGCGCAAGTACGTCTATCACGACCCGTGCTATCTCGGCCGTTACCAGAAAATCTACGACTCGCCGCGCGAAGTCATCAAGGCGATCCCGCACGCGCAGATGGTGGAGATGAAAAACCACCATGAGAAGAGCATGTGCTGCGGCGGAGGAGGAGGCCATTATTGGATGGACCTCAAGAAAGGGAAACGCATCAACAACATCAGAGTGCAGCAGGCGCGCGAATCAGGAGCGGACACGATCGTGACCAGCTGCGCCTACTGCCTGCACATGGTGCAGGACTCCCTGAAACTCTTCGATTGCGACGACAAGATGCGCGTCATCGACATTGCCTCACTCACGCTGGAAAGCATCGAGCCTCCGCGCAGGGATTCCAGATGCCGAAATGTTGACAGCGGCCGCCCGGAATGAGACAACTGGCATACTGATGCCGTATGGCAAATGACGCGGACCTTTCCAACTGCCCCGGCTCTGCTGTCCCACCGACGGCCCGGGACCGAACGCCCGTTCTTCCTTCCGCAGAACCGCGCCCGGTCAAGGGATTGCTCCGGAAACTGGGCCTCGATCGGCCGGAGTTGCGCGCCTGGGCGATGTACGACTGGGCGAACTCGGCGTTCATAACCACGATCATAACCGCAGTGTTTCCCATCTACTTCTCCCGGGTGGCTTGTGCCGGAATGCCACGCGAAACGGCCACGTCCCGCTTCAGTCTGGCCACGACGCTGGGGCTCGTGATTATCGCGGCTGCGGCGCCGATCCTGGGAGCAGTCGCCGATTTCCGGCCTGTCAAGAAGCGGCTGCTGGGTTCGTTTCTGGCCGCCGGTGTGATCACGACCGGACTGATGTTTTTTATCCGGCAAGGAGATTGGCTGCTCGCCTCGGTGCTGTTTGTGCTTGCCAACATCGCGGCAAACGGCAGCTTCGTGTTCTACGATTCACTGCTGCCGCACGTAGCCCGCGAGGATGAAATGGATCGCGTTTCAACGGCAGGTTATGCCCTCGGGTACATCGGCGGAGGGCTGCTGCTGGCGCTCAACCTGGCGTGGATTCAGGAGCCGGCGTGGTTCGGTCTGCCGGACACTACGCTGCCGGTTCGGCTGGCATTCGTATCGGTGGCCGTCTGGTGGGCGGCGTTTTCGGTTCCACTTTTTCGGCGAGTGCCGGAGCCGAAGGTCCCGTCGGGGCACTCCATCGCCGCGGCGCCGGCCGGAGCATCGGTCGAATCGCGCGCCGGAGTCCCTGCCGAGTCGCCGGTCCGCGCCGCATTCGCACAGCTCAGGGATACCTTTCACCAACTGCGCGGCTACCGCAATGCGTTCGTGATGCTGCTTGCGTTTCTCATCTACAACGACGGCATTGGCACTATCATTCGGATGGCGGCCATCTATGGCGCGGAAATCGGCATCAGGGACGGCACCATGATCGCGGCCATCCTGATGACGCAGTTCGTGGGGATTCCGTTCGCGTTTCTGTTTGGAGGGCTGGCCGCCCGCATAGGGACCCGGCGAGCCATCTTTCTGGGGCTTGCCGTGTACGCTCTGATCAGCGTCCTGGGCTACTTCATGAAGACGGGAGCGCATTTTGTGATGCTGGCCGCCTTGGTCGGCACGGTGCAGGGCGGGACGCAGGCGCTGAGCCGGTCGCTGTTCGCGAGCCTGATTCCGCGGCACAAGTCCGGGCAGTTCTTCGGGTTCTTTGCGGTCGTGGAGAAGTTCGCGGGAATTTTCGGCCCCCTGGTGTTCTGGGCGATGATTTCATTGACCGGGACGAGCCGGGCCGCGATTCTATCGGTGATCGCGTTCTTCGTGACGGGCGGCCTGCTGCTGTTCCTCGTGGATGTACAGGAGGGTCAGCGGTCGGCGCGGCAGGCGGAGGCACAGGCCGTGCAGGCGGAGCCGGGTCATCCACCGGTTCATGGATAGCCACACGCTGAACATTTCAAAAAGAGTGCCTGGCCGCGCAGATTCCGTGGCAGTCAACAAGCGGGAACAATTGTGGGAACCACGAAACACACGAAAAACACCCAATCGATTTCTTGTGTTTCGTGATTCCTTCTGAATCGATTGAAATGCCCTGTGCCCTGCGGATAAAATCGCCTCATCCTGGTTATCCGTACGCAAGGAGGAACTCGTGAAAAAGATTATGCAGGTTTGTGTGGTGACATCCCTGGCAATTGCCTTGGGAAGCACATTTACGTTCTCCCAGCAGTCCGGATCTACGAGCATCGCCGGCGGCCGGGGCGGTAATTCATTCTCCGATCCGCAGCCGGCGGCAGGGGCGAGGGTCACTGAGGTCCGCATCTGGTCGGGTGAAGTGATCGATGCGATACAGATGGTCTATACAACCGCCTCCGGGAGCAACGCCATTGCCGTCCATCACGGCGGCTCGGGAGGCCGGCTCTCCGTGTTCAGACTCGACGCGGACGAATACATCACCGGCATTTCCGGCCGCTGCGGTGAAGTCATCGATTCAGTGCGGATTCACACCAACAAGAAAACCTCTCCGTTGTATGGCGGATCCGGAGGCGAAAGGGAGTATCAGGTAGAGGTCCCGGGCGGCACCGAGGCACTCGGCTTCACCGGCAGGTCGGCGGATCGTCTGGATGCCATCGGGTTGACCTACGCTCCGCTGAGCCAGCGTCTTAGCCCCACGCCTTATGGCCAGGTCAGTACGGGTCAGTACCAGCAGACCCGGCTCTATGGGGGCAGCGGCGGTTCCCCGTTTTCGGCTCAGAATCTTCCCTCCGGCGCGCGGATTGCCGAGATCCGGATTTCTGCGACCGACCGGATCGAGTCCGTGCAGACAGTCTATCTCCTGACCGACGGCCGAACTGTTCAAGGGACAAGGTACGGCGGCTCCGGCGGCCGCCAGAGGATCTTCCGGCTCGACGCGGACGAATACATCACCGCGATTTCCGGCCGGTACGACAGCTACGTTTATTCGCTCCGGATTCAGACCAACAAGAAGACCTCGCCTTTGTACGGCGGGGCCGGAGGCAGCAGCGCTTTCCAGACGGCTGTTCCATCCGGCACGCGGGCAGTCGGATTTGCAGGCCGGTCGGGAGACCTCGTGGATGCGATCGGTCTGGCTTGCACCCCGCAGAACCAGGGTCTTGGCGTCGGAACACCAGGCCAGTACAGCACTGGCCTGTATCAGCAGACTCAGCTCTTCGGGGGCAGTGGCGGTTCCCCGTTTTCGGCCCAGGATATTCCTTCCGGCGCGCGGATTGCCGACATCCGGATTTCTGCGACCGACCGTATCGAATCCGTGCAGATGACCTATCTGCTGGCCGACGGCCGGACCGTTCCAGGAACACGGTACGGCGGCTCGAGTGGACGCCAGAGAATTTTCCGGCTCGACGCAGATGAATACATCACCGCGATTTCCGGCCGCTACGACACCTACGTTTATTCGCTCCAGATTCGGACCAACAAGAAGATCTCGCCTTTGTTCGGCGGAACCGGAGGCAACAACGCTTTTCAGATAGATGTTCCATCCGGCAGCCAGGCAGTCGGGTTCGCCGGCCGGTCGGGTGACCTCGTGGATGCCATCGGCTTGACGCGCACTTCCGCGGACCGCCGTCTTGGCAGCCGGTACGGCACCAGGCCGGTTGGCCGGGCTAACATCGTCCAGAGCCAACAGACTCCGCTTTATGGAGGAAGCGGCGGCAGCCCGTTTGCGGCCCAGGATATTCCCTCCGGCGCCCGGATTGCAGAGATCAGGATTTACGCGAGTGACCGTGTCGATGCCGTGCAAATGGTCTATGACCTGCCCGACGGCAGCACGGTGGAAGGACAGCGATATGGCGGTTCGGGCGGACGCCTGCGAGTATTCCGGCTCGATTCGGACGAATACATCACGGGTATTTCCGGCCGGTACGGCGCCTATGTCGAATCGCTGCGGATTCAAACCAACAAGAAAACCTCGCCGCTGTATGGGGGGCCGGGAGGCGCCCGGAGCTTTCAGATAGATGTCCCGAGCGGCAGCCAGGCAATCGGGTTCATCGGCCGGGCCGGACAATACATCGACGCAATCGGGCTCACCCACGCGAGGACAGGCGTCAGGAGATGAGATTCCCCGGACTCGCGCGCCGTGATATCAGCCGCGGACCGAAATCGGCCCGCGGCTTGGCTTCGATTCACGTTACGCGACCAGGGATTCCAGGGCCTTGGCCGCATCGAGATGTTCGGACACCGCCTTCTTAGAGTCGAGCTGCTTCAATCGGTGAAACGCGGCGCTCCGGATTGCCGCTTCATTGTGCGGCTGTCGTGATCCGGTATGGATGATGGTCGTCAAGCCAGGTTCCTGCGCAAGCCTTCCAGGACGCGGAGGGACCTTTGCGCAGGCTTCGCCTTCGATCTTCTGAAACTTCCTGCCCGACGGGACTTTATTGAAGACCGGGAAGCGGCGCCATCATGCTGCCGCTCCAGGCGCCGATGCTTCCCAGCACGGCAAACGGTCCGTTCGCGCGTATTTTGACGTATCCGCCTTGCGCCTTTTCTTCGATCAGGCCGGCAAAGCGCGCCGCAGGCGAAAGCGAGACTTTGCGGGGAGTGCCGACCGAACGGCCGTCTCGGTCGAACAGTTCGATTGTGAGGTCGTTTTGCACGGTCAGCAATTCGTTCGGATTGGCGATCGCATACCCGGTGAAATAGTCCGAATCGCTGATGACGAAGGGCAGGATCGCACTCGAAGATGCCGCGGCGCGGACCGGGTAAAGCAGGGCGGCGTTGTCCGCCCCCGATGTGATATTCATGTCGCCAATCACCCGCATCGTTCCCCCGTCTGCTGACCGGATGCGGATGTAGCCGCTGAGCAACGGCGGGGGGTACACCTGCGCGATGACTACCTTGAACAGGCTGAGGACGTCCTCACGGATCGCTTGCCCCGGCGCCAGAGTGCGACGTGCCTGCTGTCCGACGCTCATCCCGCGATCGTCCTGCGCCACCATGTCCAGGGTCACGGAGGCATTGCCTGCGTTGATGAGATTGAGTTCGGAGTGGTACAGTGCGGGGCCGCCAAAGACGAAATGGCTCGCGAACACCTCGCGCTCGGGAGCTATTTCTTCTGTGCCGAAACCGCGCAGCGACTTTCGGCTGAGCGGCGTCTCGATCTGCAGCCACGCTGCCAGGCTCGATTCAGATGTAACTCTCATGTATCCACGGAATGTCCGGCCGCCCGCATGGTTCGGCGGCAGTACATCCCGGAACGATTCGGAAAGACGCAGTGTGCGGCTGCCCCGTGCCGGCATGACGATGGCGAGATTCCCGGCAACGAGCCCGTCGAGGCCGATCAACTCGGCTTGGGCGCTTGCCGGTTCACTGCCTGGATTTACCAGGCTGATCCTTGTGTCCGTATGCCCCAGCTCCAGGAATCCCGTATCAACGGCGACGTGCGGCAGGATGATCACCCCCGACGTCATCGACACGGGTGCGGCAGCATCCAGGATCCCTTCTAGACCCGCCGTCATGTAACTCAGCAGGCCCGGCGCCGAAGAATCGATCCGGAGCCAGCCTTCCGCCGGATCCACCGGGGTGCCGAGCAATTCCCGGACCAGGGCGACACGCTGTGACCCCGGAGGCAAGGACAGGTGCTCAGTGCGGAAACTTGTTCCGTTTGAATCCGTCCACGTGAGTGCCACGTCATTGATTTCAACGGATGTGTTTGTCAAAGAAAGCCCGATGAACTCCCCGGCGCCGGGCTCAAAAACCGAAAACAGGCCGAACCGGGCGGAGTTGACGGCTTGCGGCCGTGGAACCAGCCGGACCGGAGCGCCGGCAATCATGCTGTTGAACAGCAGTAGAAAGAAGGTCTCAACTATAGGAATTCTCATGCTTTCTACCTCCGGAAACGTAACGCGCGGGAGTGGCGCTTGTCATTTTAGACGCAAATCAAGCCCGGATTGTTCAAAAGGCGGACTGGTGAGTTCATCGCAATCGGGCGGGAGGATCACACAGATCGTTCTGCGCCTTAACTTCTAGACTCCAGGGGGAGGAACACGGCCATCCGTGTTCCTCCCTCCGGAAGTGATGCCCTGCCCTGCTGCTCCCCTGCGAAGCTGACCCCGACAATTTCCTGCTCGACCTTTGGGTGTATGACTCCGGCGATTTCCAGCAGTGTCGCGAAGAAATCTCCGGGGATGAACGACGTCGCGGGGACCGGGTGAGGCGCTCTCTACCGTGCTGAGCCGGGCAGGACAGAGATTCTGTTGTGTTGCACCCGGCCGGATCTTACAATCTCGCAATATGACCCGGGTACTCCTGATCAATCCCCCGTCGCCGGAACGGCTCGGCGGACCTCTGCTCGGACTCCAGTACGTCGCGGCGGCGCTGCTGGCGCATGGGTGCGAGGTTCGCGTCATCGACGCCGCGGCAAGCTCCTGCCCGGCGGATTCCGGCACGATCGTGGCCGAGGCCGAGGATTTTGCGCCGCAGATGGTTGGAATCGGCCTGTTCACCCGGTGGGTCCGTCACGCCTACGGGCTTGCCGCGCGGCTCCGCGGCCGGTTCCCGATGCTCGTTGCCGGCGGCCCGCATGCCACTGCCTGCCCCGGCGAGGTTCTGCGCAGGGGATTCGACGTCGCCGTCCTCGGCGAGGCCGAAAATGCCGTCACGGCGCTGGCGGACCATCTGGATGGAACCGTGCGGCTGGAAGAGATCCCGGGGATTCGGTTCGCCGACGCCGCGGGGAACGTCTGCGGCGACGCTCCGGCGAACTCTGTATCCTCCCTGGATTCGCTGCCGTTTCCACTCAGGGCGCGGCATCTCTTCCAGAGCGGCTGGTACGGATATTCCAGGTGGCCGGCCATCTCTGACGGAATCGTATCCAGCCGCGGCTGTCCCGCCCGCTGCACTTTCTGTGCGAACTCCGCAACCGGCTGGAGTTTCCGGTCCCGTTCGCCGGCGAACGTGGTGGCGGAAATGAGGGAGGCCTGGTCGACTTCCGGGACGACCTTCTTCCCGTTCTGGGACGATGTGCTCACGGCTGATCCCGTGCGTGTCATGGGCCTGTGCGCCGCAATCGAAGAGCAACTCCCCTTCGCACCGCAATGGAGCGCCGCCACGAGAGTCACCATGGTGCACCCGGCGCTGCTCGCGGCGATGAAAAGAGCAGGGCTCCTGCACCTGACCTTCGGTGTCGAAAGCGGGGATAACGGGACGTTGCAGGCCATCGGGAAGGCGATACGAACCGATGACGTGGTCAGGGCTCTGGAAATGGCCAGGACTGCCGGGCTCAGGACAACCTGCAATTTCATGTTTGGCTTTCCGGAGGAGACCCCCGAGGCACTCGACCGCACGCTTCATTTCATGGAGAGAATCAGCCCGATGGTCGATTTCTTCAGCCCCTCCGGTGTTCTGATTCCGATGCCCGGCACCCTGGTCTACGAGCAGAATCACGTGCGCTATGGATTCACGGAGTGGTGGCTGAAAGAAGAGTACTGCCGGTCCGAAGTCCGTCGGAAACCAGTGGACTTCGAACAGCTCTGCCGGACGGCCGATTGTGATCCAGTGCTGGAGCTCGATTTCTTCCGCTACACGGACCCGGTACGCGCCAGGATCCGCGCGTGCCTGGAGTTCAAGGCTGCCCACAACCTGCAGCGGATGCGGCCGCCGAAGATGGACGCACGCATCCTGGAGATCCCATCATGACATCTCCCGCCGGCTGGGATCATCCGGACACCGCTCGTGCCTACGAGGAGTTTTGCCGGCGGTACGCGCGTTACCGCAACGCGAGCCGGGTACTGGCCGCGCATGCTCATGTCAGCCCGGCGCACGCCGTTCTGGATTTCGCCGCCGGCACCGGCCGGACGGCAGACGCCGTGCTCCCGATGCTTGGAACTGCCGGAACCGTTCTGTGCGTCGAACCGGCCGGGGCGATGAGAGCGGTTGGCATGGCGCGAATTCACGACCCGCGCCTCTCGTGGGCCGCAGAGCTGCCCGGTGAAGCATCGCGATGGGACCGCATCCTCTGCAGTGCGGCGATCTGGCAGGTGACTTCCCTGCAGGATCTCTTCTGCCGCTTCAGCCGGATGTTGAAACGCGCAGGCGCCCTCTGTTTCAACATACCGTCGCTCTACCTCGGTGAAGCCGACAAGCCCGGGGGCGGAGAGGATCCGCTGCTCCTGCGGCTCGGCGCCCTGCTTGCCGAACGCCGCACGGTCCCGCCTCCACCGCCGGGAAGGCCGCTGCCGACGGCTACGGAAATCGATAGTATGCTTCGGGCGGCACACCTGAGACCGGAACGATGGACGAGGCGTTGCCGACTATTTCACCGTGCCTACCGTGACTGGTTGAAGATTCCGGTCAACACGGACGCGATGTTTGCCGGCCTTTCAGCCGACGCCCGCGCAGCGATCATTGACCAGGCCTTCGGCGAGGTAGACCAGCGCAGCTGGCGCTGGGAAAGCTGGAGCGGCTGGACGGCGTGGAAAAGCGAGAAGGAGGAATAGTGGCCGGATTCGCGCTCCCTGCGGATTTCAGAACCGAATCACTGGCGGCCATTTTTGAGGCCAATCCGCGCCTCGAGTTGCCGGTCCGCGAAGTGTTCGGAAATTTAAACCCGTCGCCGTATGGATCCGGCCGCGCCGGCTCATTCTTGCCCGCCGTCACACCGAGGCAATTGGGGGAGTATGTTGCCTCGGCGGCGCATGCGGGCATCGAGTTCAATTACACGCTGAATTTTTCCAGCCTTGCCAACCGCGAGTACATGCCAGAACACCGCGTGGCCCTACGGCGTTTTCTGGAGGACATGATCCGCTGCGGATTCCATATCTTCGCAACCTCTGGCTGGGGAACAACGAAGAACGCCGGTTGGTAAAGAGTCAGCGTCGTCAGTCCCCGATGGTCCTCATGGCAGAAGAAGGAGGCCGATCACGATGGTGGCCACGGACAGCGGCGCTCCGACCTTGAAATACTCCCAGAACGAAATGCGCACCTGATGACGCGCGCGCTGGACAACGATCAGGTTCGCCACTGAACCCAGAATCGTGAGATTGCCCGCCAGTGTGGAGGCCAACGCGAGGACAAGCCAGGCCTGCCTTGGATCAGCAAGATGGCCGATAAACGGCTTGAATACCAGCACCGCCGGCACATTGCTGACCAGATTCGACAGAATCGCGGCAAAGAAGCCGAGGACTGCCGGCCGGTTGAGCCCATATCCGGAGGCAATGGCCATAGCGTCGGACGACAGTCGAGTTTTTTCAATTCCCGCGACCACGATGAACAAACCGACAAACATGATAAGGAGTGAAAAATCTATCTCGTGGTAGACTTTTTCCGGTTTGACCCGCCGCGTGATCAGCAGCAGAGCCCCCGCCAGGAGCGCAACCTTCGGGACCGGCCAGCCGATGAAAAAGAAAATGATCATGGCTGCCGAGGCAACCAGTGATTTCCACATCAGGACCCGATTCACGCGCAACCGCCGCCGCTCCAGTTCCACCTTCGGGGAGAGCGTGAACTCCTGGCGGTAGATGAGGGCAATCATGCCGAACGTGACCACCAATCCCGCGGCCGCGACCGGCGACAACGCCGCCACGAACTCGCGGTATGGAATGCCCGAATACGCACCGATCATCATATTCTGCGGATTGCCCGTGATCGTCGCCACGCTGCCCACATTCGAGGCCATGGCGACGGCAAGCAGATAAGGGATCGGATTGCGCCGAAGGGCCACGACGATCTCCAGGACGAGCGGCGTCAACACCAGGCACATGGTGTCGTTGACGAAAAAAGCGGAAAAGACTCCTGAAACGGTGACGATCGCCGCAAGCAGCGCCAGCGGATGACGGGCGCGCCTGATTGCACATTCGCTCGCCGCCGAGAAAAAACCCGAGAGCCGGAGGTTGGCGACAACTATCATCATGCCGAAGAGCAGGATGATGGTGTCGTAATCAACGGAGGCATACGCCTCCTCGAATGTCAGCACGTTGCATCCAATCATCAGGCTGGCGCCGATGATGGCGGCGCCCGTGCGGTCCACTCGGAACCCGGGCAAACGTCCGACTGCGATCACCAAGTAGGTGCCGATAAATATGAGCGTGGCTGCGAGCACGTTCAAGTCTCCCTTAGATGGAATTCAGGGGGGACATCGGGGAAGGTCTGTGGACGAACCAGCCATCCCGTCCCTACCATGATGAGTTGCCAGATAGATGTGAGAATCCCCACGGCCAGTCCCACTTTGAGAACGTTTTTCATTAGGTTTCTCTTCCGCGGATCGTGATGCATGGGTAATGGATGCTCATTATCCTCCAAGTGAACGTCAAAGGAAACAAACGGGAGAATGGGCGGGTATTCCGACGGATTGATCTGAGCCGATATGATCGGGGGACAGGCTACGCAACTCCCGAATTCCAGGCTGCGGGACTCAGTCGACATACAGGTAAATCGGGAGTTGCGTAGCCTGTCCCCCAAATTCCATCAATAGAAACGAACGCTCTCTCGGACGCCGCTGACTTCGATCGGCTTGCCCCTCTGGATGCGGGCCATGCCATGGAATTCCCACGAGGGTGGCGGATTTCACTTTACTTCTCCAGCCCCAAAATGCTACAGACTTCTGCATAGTCAAGGGGACGCAGGGCCACCATGCATCCACCGGAGCCGTTTTCACCACGCGAAATGGAAGGACCCAGCGAGTGGTCCGTCCCCGATCACAACGCTGATCACGGGTTTTAACCCCCGGACTTCCATCGAAATCACGGGGAACTGAAATCCGCGATTCGTCGTATGTACCTTCGACGCAAGGCGGCACACCATCGCCTCCGTCGGGATCTCATGACCAGGCTTTGAGGTTCCGCGACTGTTTGCTCACTCATTTTGGTCAAGTCAGCTGGACTCAGAACCCGTGTTGTGGATGTCTTTTGTTGCAGAAATGGCAGTTGTGTGAAGGGTGGATTCCAATAAAGGAGATTGTTCCTGGATACGGAATCGGAGAAGTTTTGTCCCCCTGGGATTTTTCTCCTTCCCATTCAGCGGATAACTTTCGATCGGCCGAGGCATGTCGGGCTCACAACCGGCATTTCGGCTAGTGGAGTGACTCTATGGCTCATAGTCGACGGAAATTGGGCTATCTGGCGTTCGCCTGTGCACTCCTGCTGGCAAGCGCGGCGTTTGGGCAGGGTGGTGGGGCGAAGCTGGACGGTACTGTTCGGGACAGCCAGGGGCTCATCATCCCCGGCGTGATGGTCATTGCGACCAACGAAGCCACCGGCGTAGCCCGGGAAACCTACACCAATGAAGCCGGCATCTTCGTATTCAGCTCGCTCCCGCCGGGCAAATACAACGTCAGCGCTGAGCTGACCGGCTTCAAGAAACACGAGGTTACAGGGTTTGTTCTAGAAGTGGCAACCTCAAAAACGCTGGACTTCAAGCTCGCTGTCGGCGGGAGCAACGAGACCGTTACGGTCACGTCCGACTCGATTCAGCAGGTCCAGACGACTTCCTCCGACCTGGGGGATGTCGTCTTCGAGAGGAAGATCAAGGATATGCCATTGAACGGGCGCCTGCCCATCGAGCTGATCTTCCTTCAGCCGGGCATGGCCGGCAACAACAAGCAGAGTTCGACCGGCGGCCTCTCGGCCAACGGCGCCCGAGTGCAGTCGAACGCCCTCTCCATGGACGGAGTGGACATCACCAATCAGGAGCTCGGCACCGGGAGCACGTCCGGAATCGCGATTGCCACAGACATCATTCCCTCCGTGGAAACCATCGAGGAATTCCGGGTGATCACGGGGAATCCTACCGCCGAGTACGGCCGCGTATCAGGGTTCCAGGTCCAGATCTCCACCAAGTCCGGCACGAACGAGTTCCACGGCAGCGTCTACGAGTTCTACCGGGGAACGGTTCTGAATGCGAACGAGTTTTTCAATAATGCCACCAACACTGACCGTGCCCCGCTGCTGCGCAACCAGTTCGGCGGCACGATCGGCGGTCCCGTGAGGATTCCCTGGCTCTACAACGGGAAAAACCGGACCTTCTTTTTCTTCAACTATGAAGGAACGCGCCAGTCGGAAAGCGTCGGCGTGAACCGCACAGTGCTGACGCAGGAAGCCCGCAACGGCCTCTATCGCTTCATCACCAGCGGAGTGACCCGAAACCCGGACACCGGGGCTGCGTTGACTTCGAACAGCCGCGTGGTCGTCGATCCCACCACCGGCCAGATTCGTGCCGGTGTGCAGGGGATTCAGACTCTGAACCTGATCGACGCCGACAAGAAATACTTTGACGGCATCGGAGCAGACACGACGGGGATCGTCAGCAAGTTCATCGATGCGACGCCGCTCCCGAACGATTTCTCGCTGACAGGTGACGGGCTTAATACCGCCGGTTTCCGCTGGAACGCGCCCGCGGTCACCTATCAGGACCTGGTTACTTTCAAGATCGACCACGTCCTCTCCAAGGCACACAACCTTTCGCTGCGCGGGAATGTTGGACGGCTCGATCGTATTGGCGATACCATCAACGCGAGTTTCGCTCCGTTTCCGGGCGGCGCTACACGCATCCGCTATGAAGACCAGTCCGGGTTCGCGTTCGGCCTGGTAAGCAGCCTGACTCCGAGGGTCGCCCATGAATTTCACATCGGGCTGTCGCGCAACATCCGGCTGTTTTCGGTCACCATCGATGAGCCCGGGACGCTGTCGATCAGTTCGGGCGCCTTTACCAATCCTTTTCGGAGCGACGAGCTGCAGAAGACTCCGCGGCAGACGCTCGATATCGGCGACAGCATCAGCTGGGCGAAAGGCCGGCACTTCTTCAAGGCCGGATTCGAATTTCGTTCGACGCCGCTGAATCAGATCTTCGGGAACAATGCGATCTCGGTCAATTTCTCGAGCGCGCAGACCGGAACCGGAGGCGCCCAGGTCAATATCCCGCAGCTGTTCGGGAATCCTACGGGGCCGAATCCGATTCCCAGCGCGAACTCCAGCGCCGCAGGCGATCTGTTCAATCAGCTCACCGGCAGAATCGGCGCCACTTCGGCAACCTACAATGCCATCTCGGAAGAGGCCTTCGGTCCGCTCGGGACCGGGAAGACGCGCGGTTTCCGCCAGCGGGATTGGGGGGGGTTCGTCCAGGACGACTGGAAGTTGGGGCCCAAGCTGACGCTGAATCTGGGGCTTCGCTATGACTATTTCCAGGTGCCCTGGGAGGTCAACAGCTTCTACGTCCTCAGCGAGAACCGCCAGCTGCTCGACACGCAATTGGATCCGACCCTGCCTCACGTGCCGATCACCTTTGGCCGCGTCGGCCCCAAATACGGCACTCAGATCTTTGCCGACGACCGGAACAACTTCGGGCCGGTTGTCGGTTTCTCCTGGGATCCATGGGGAAACAACAAGACCGCGATCCGCGGATCCTATCGCATTTCCTATGACAAGATATACGGTCGCACGCTGGATACCATCGAACAGAGCACGCCGGGTCTGAACGGCGCCGGGCAACTGAACGCCGGACAGCTCGCCGCTCTCTTTCCCCTGACCAATGCGTTCGGTCTTCCTCGCACTCTGCGGCTTGCGGATCTGACGAGCTCTCCGACGCAGGCAGGGGTAAATGTGGGCAATGGGAATATCAATCTCGCGACGGCGCTGGACATCTCGAAGACGCAGAAACCCCTCGCCGCCATTCCCAACACGCGCCTCAGCTTCAGTCCGTCGGATTTCGAGAAAACTCTGGTTTCTCCCTATTCTCAGAGCTGGTCCTTCGGGATTCAGCGGGAGATCATGCGCAACACCATCGTCGAAGTCCGGTATGTGGGGCGCAAAGGGACGAAGGAGTTCGGGGGGTTGCCGGCAAATCAATTCCGCGCGCCCGCCGACATTCTGACCGGATTGCAGAACCTGCAGGACCTGCTGAAGCTGACCAACTCGGAGGCGTTTTCCAAGGCGGGGCTTCCCCTGCCGGGAAACCTGAATCCCACGGCGCTGACCACGATCTCTCAGTATTACGGTTCGGCGTCCAGCAGCGCGACCAGCATGAGCCAATATACACCGGGTGCCCTGGCCAGTCTCGCGCCGCAGTCCCTGTACAAGCTCTTCCTGGCGGGGAACGGCACCTTTGATTCGGACGTGCAGACCGCCATCCGCAACAACAACCTGTCTACGATCAGCGCACAGTTCGACACGAGCACCAACCTCCAGTCGAATGCGTTTCTGACTTCCGCCGGCCTGCAGCCTCTGCCCGCCGGAACCGATCCGCGCGGCTGGCTGCCGCTCGCGGTGGGCCTGGCCGACAACGTCTTCCGTCCCAACATTCAATTCCTGAACGGTCCCCGTGTAGCTTCGAACGATTTTTATTCGAACTATCACGGACTTCAGGTTCAGTTCAACCGCCGCTTCTACAAGGGACTTCAGTTCCAGGCGAACTACACGTTCTCCAAGAACCGGGATATCACATCCACCACGCAGCCAACCGGTCAAAGCGTGACCGACTTCTTCCAGCGCAGCGTGGATATGGGCCCCTCGAGCAACGACGCCACCCACGACTTCAAGGCCAACGGCATCTATGAGCTCCCCTTCGGCGTCGGCAAGCGCTTCGCTTCCACCCGGGAGGGCTTCCTAGGCCAGCTCGTCGGAGGATGGCAGCTCAACACAATCTTCCAGATCGCGACTTCCTATCCGTACAACATCTCCTACGGTAGCCAGTCCAGCAGCTGGCAAGGCGGCACCCGGCCGGATTTCGTTCCCGGGTTAACGATCGACGGTTCCGTCAACGATACCGGCTTTGTCCGCCGGAACGCTCAGAATCAAGTCATCTACTTCACGCAGGAGGACTTCGCCGGCTTATTCCAGAGTGCCAAACTCGGGACCGTAGGCAACGTGCCGAAGAACTTCCTGCGCGGCCCCAAATACTGGGACGTCACCCTGGGAGTGCTGAAAAACTTCCGCATCACGGAAACCAGTTCCGTGCAGTTCCGTGGCGAGTTTTTCAATCTTTTCAATCACGCCAACTTCTCCGATCCCAACTCGAACCTCGAGTCCGGATCGTTCGGGCAGATAACAGGCACGCGCGGAGATCCGCGCATCATCCAGTTTGCGTTGAAGGTCAATTTCTAGCAACGGGCCCGAGTCGCCCGGCGCTGCCGGGCGACTCGGGCATTTCGGTCAAGGTTTTTGGAGATGATCATGATGCGTCCACTGATTTACCGGCTCCTGATGCTGGGAGTTCTATGCGCCGCGTCTGCCTCCGCGTCGGCCTGGCCGCAATCTGGCGCCGAGCGCAAGCCGGCGGCGGTAAACTCCTATTACCAGAAGTGGCTGGAAGAAGACGTCTGCTGGATCATCAGCGAGGAGGAACGAGACGTATTCGCCAAGCTGACGACCGACGAGGAGCGTGAAGCGTTCATTCAACAGTTTTGGGATCGCCGCGATCCTGATCCTGCGACTGCCGACAACGAGTTCAAGATCGAACATTACCGCCGCATCCTGTATGCAAACGAAAGATTCACCGCCGGCATCTCCGGATGGAAGACCGACCGCGGCATGATCTACATCCGATTCGGTCCTCCGGACCATACGGTGAGCAAACCTACGGGCGGCCCCTACGAAAGGGAGCGTAAGGAGGGAGGAGGCTTCACCAGCATTTTCCCGATCGAGCGCTGGGAGTATCGCCATATCGAAGGAATCGGCGACGACATTGAGCTCGAGTTTGTCGATGACAAGGGAGGAGGATTATTCGAACTCACTTTCGACAAGCAGCGCAAAGATGCTCTGCTGCTATCCGGAAACATGGGGCTCACCCTGGATGAGCTCGAGCGCGAGATGATGGGAGGGGCCGTCAATAAGCAGGATCGCGTGACGGGAAGGCGCTATTCGGGCGATTACAAAGGCGTCTACTCGGGCATGGGAGGGTTCGAAAGCACCAGGGACAAACCCCTCGCGCAATTGGGAGTCTCTGCCGCCCTCAACCGCGCGCCGGCCATCAAGTACAAGGATCTGGAAGCCGCCGTCAGCACACGTATCTACTATTCCGGCTTCCCGTTCGAGATCCGCCAGGACTTCATTCGCCTCACGGACCAGCAGGTGCTGGTCCCGGTGACCGTCCTGGTGTCGAACGAACAGATGGGTTTTGCCAGCACCATGGGGATATATCACGGCGGGGTCCAGATTTTCGGGCGCGTCACCGGGCTGAGAAACCAGATTGAAGCCATGTTCGAAGAGGAGGTTGTGCGGGATTTTTCGCCGGACGAGTTTGAGAAAGCCAAATCGAGGTCGTCCGTCTATCAGAAGCGCCTGATTCTTAAGCCGGGCATCTACAAGATCGACGTCGCGGTCAGGGATCTCCAGAGCAAGCGCATCGGAACAATGGAGCGCAGGCTCGAGGTCCCGCGATTTGGTGAGCCGAAGCTGCAGACAAGCTCCATCCTGATCGCCTCCAGAATCGAAGCGGGAACCGTCGATCGGACGACCGGGAACTTCATCCTGGGAGACTTGAAAATCATTCCCAAGACAGACGACTCTTTTAAAAGTTCGGAAGAACTGGGCCTTTACCTGCAGATCTACAACTTTGCCCTGGATGCTGCAAGCTCGCAACCCTCGCTCAAGGTGGAATATTCTGTGGCTCGAAAGGGCCAGGAAGCCGACGTATGGCGGGATTCGTCATCGATGATGCGATTCGCCGGTTCCTATTGCCGCCTGGCCCGAATGATCAACCTGAGCCGTCTCCAGCCGGGCATCTACCAGTTGCGGGTGCGCATCCATGACGCCATTTCCGGGCAGGCTGTCGAAACCGCCGCGGAGTTTGCCGTGCGTTTTTAGCGTGATTCGCAGGGAGGAATCGATGACATATCGCCGCTTGCATCCAGCGTTGGTGTTTCTCGCGTGCGGTTCATTGTTCCTTTTAGCCGGCCAGAAGGATTATTGGGAGAGCAAGCCCTACACCGAATGGAGCGAGAAAGAGGTAGACAGGCTCCTGAAGGATTCCCCTTGGACCAAAAGCGTATTGCTGAACACCGGACCCGAAGGCGCGTTGGGTTCCGGCGGCCAGCGGGGTTCCGGCGGCGGAGATCCGGAAATGAGTTCGGGTGGCGTCTCATTGCCGAAGGCCACGCCCAGGCTCGTAATTACCTGGTTCGCGCGACCCATACGTGAAGCCATGGCACGGCGGTTATTGCTGGCGGATCCCGAAGGCTCGAAAGAACGGATCGAAAAGCTGCTCCATCCCAATCCGCAGTTCCTGGTTCTGCTGGTTACCGGTTGGACGCTCGGACGACAGCCCGATCGCGACGCCGCCATCGAGAGGTTAAAAAGAGAGACCGTGCTCGTAAAGAAAAACAAGGAGAAGATCCTCCTCACTGACCTGGTCCTGCCGCAAAGGCGCGAGGACCCCCTCTACCTGCGCTTCGCGCGGGAATCCGACGGAAAGCCGGTCTTAACGCCGGCAGACCAGGATGTCACACTGGTGCTTCGAGTCGGCGAAGACACGTACAGGATCAAATTCAAGCTGGCCGAGATGGTGATCCAAGACAGGCTGGAACTGTAAGTATGGCCTGATAGTTCTTCACCACTTCTTCAACAAGGCCAGGCTAACATCCCGATCAGCTGAAGTTGTTCTTCTGAGGATGCATAAGGCGCAGTTCACGCTGGCCGGCGGTCGACGCGAATACAAGTTCGATGGCTTCTCGCTGTTGATGTCCGGTGACAAGAAGTAGGTGAAGAGAGTCAGCGTCGTCAGTCCCCGATCGAGCACTGCCGGCGGAGGGGCGACGTGCGCCGCGCCTCCACCGGCAATGAGTTCAGGTGCAGCTTAAAAATAAAGCTTTACAGAGTACTGCAGCTGGCGGCCGTAATAGCCCGAGGCTTGCGCATTGGTGCGCCCGAAATCCGACTTTGTGACGTCGACAGTCGGGTTGGCCCAGTTCATGCCGTTGAACGCATTGTAGGCCTCCATGCGAATCTCCACCCTGTAACGCTCGGTGACATTGACCCGCTTGGAGAGGGAAAAATCCACGTTGGAAAAGCCCGGACCAGTGAGGTTGTTGTAGTACCACGGGTTGGTCCGGCGCGTGTAGGCGGGTTGAACGGCAAATCCCGTGATATCGAACCAGTATTTGCCGGCGCCCCCGACCTCGCCGGTCTTTTCGACAGACGCGGGCCCGACCATCGTGGCGAAGTTCAGCATCTGGCCGGAACCGCGGGTAAACGTCCCGGCGAGCTGCCACCCGCCGATGATGGCGTCCAGCGCCCGCGACATCTGCGATCCAATGGCCTTGCCTTGGCCGATGGGAATCTCGAAGGTTGCCGCCGTGGTGAAGCGGTGTTTCGGATCTACGGCGTAGCTCAGGTTGACCCCGGTGCCGCCGGGCGGTGAGTAGGCCCCGTCCATCCACGTCAGCTTGCCGTCGTATTCGTCCTGAATGTCGTAAAACGCCTGCGTCCGCTGACTGGAATAGGCGTAGGACCCGACGAACGAGAAGCCTGCTGCGAAGGGTCGCTGCATGCGGATCTGAAGCGACCTGTAGCGTGACTTGCGGAGGTCGGTGGACGTCTGCAGGATTGCCCCATACTGGGGATAAGGAACAAGCAGGGAGGCCACTGAAACCTTCGCCTGGCGCCGGAGGGCGCCCGGGAAAGTCTCCACCGTGCCATAGTTGTAGAACGGGTTGGTGACCGTCGCGCTCAACGCCGCGCCGTACTTATACGTGAGACGCGGGTCCATCAGATTCAGCTGCTCTGTCCACTGGTCACGGCTCACGAAGTTCAGGAAGTAGGTGACGTCGAGAACGATCCGGCTCGGCAATTCTCTCTGGACGGACAGGTTGATCCGGTCGCTGATTGGCGGCCGCTGCTCGTACTGATCGATGGTGATTGCGTCGCCCAACTGAGTGAAACGGCCATAACTCTTGCCGTAGGCCGGGGTCAAGCCTTGCGGATAGGGATTTGAGAAGTACGCCTGCGGAATGCCCGAGAGCGCCGGGAGCACGCTCGTGGAGGGTGAGAAAGCGCCGAGGGGAAGCTCGCCGTTCGCATCCCGGTCAGGCATGATGAGAGAGGTGGGCGTATAAAAACGGCCGTAGCCGGCCCGGATGGCCGTCTTCGTACCCAGCCTCCATGCCAGGCCGACGCGAGGCATGAACTCACGCTTGTCGGCGCTGGTCGACCGGTTGTTGGCGTCCGAGGTGAACGAAAACGCGCCGTTGTAAATGTAACCCTTCTGTCCCGTCGACTCGCCCATCTTGGCTTTGATGTCGGCTGGGATCAATGGATCGATGGCCGCCTGCATCCCCGGGATCGGATCCGTGAGATCCAGATTCTGCTGAATCCGGTTCAGCGGATCCCAGTAGCCGCCCTCGTACTCGTATCTCAGACCCAGGTTGAGGCTCAGATTGTTGCTGATCTTCCAGTCATCCTGAACATAGAAGGCGTACATCTCGGTGTTGGCCTTCTGCATCGGAGTGTACTGCACGAGAGAGTTGCCGGGATCCATGGCGCCGATGAGAAAACTCGCCCAGGGAGAGCCCGTCTTGGAGCTCGGGCTCGAAAAAGTGTTCGCCGTTTCCCTCGCAACGAATTGGCTCGAGGAGAAGCGGAAGCGTGCCGCCTCACCACGTTTCCACCGGACCTCCATCCCGGCCTTGACGAAATGCCTGGTGAAGTAGTGATCTACGCGCGCATGGGCGCTGTAGCCATTCGGCTGCTGGTACCAGAAGTTTTGAACGCCGAAGAGGCCGCGGCTGGTGTTGTCCACTACGATGTAAGGGGAATACACAAGCGGCCGGCCTTCCATGTAGGGTTCCCACCACCCGTCAGGCCAGAAACTGCTGTAGTCCCCTATGTTCATCTCAGGGTATTCGCGCTTATCTTCCACCTTGTAGAATGCGCCACGCACGTTGACTGTCGTTGTCGGGCTGAAAGCATAGACGCTGTCGGCGGCAATGTTCCAGCCGTTGCGCTTGCTGCCCTGGACGTTGCGTAACTTCAGGGGGTCGTGCCCGCCGGTGAAGTCCACAGAGTCCTGGTCAGTCTTGACGCGGCTGACGCGGGCAAAAGCCTTCCAGTTGTCCCGGATCTGCCAGTCGACGCGCCCTGAAAAGTTGTAATAGTGGAAGATGTTTTCCTGATTGTACTTGAAATTGTTCACCCCGGTCTTGTCGTCGCCCGGGTTATTCGGGTCCCAGAGGCTGCTCATGACCTTCTGGGACAGGCTGTCCCATTCTGATGCCGGGATCTTGTTGTTGAGGTAGGGATCCCGAATATAGCTCTTGCCGTCTGCCGAGAGGCGCGTGGTCTTGGGGTTGTATATGACCCGCAAGCTGCCGTCCGCATTGAACGACTGAGAGAAGTCGCCCTGCCTTTCGAGCGCAGTCGGCAGCGTATAAGTCCCGCCCACCGTCTGCGTGTTTTCGATCTTCTCGAAAATGCCGAAGGCAAAAAGCTTGTTTTTGATGATCGGAAAGCCGACGCTGCCGCCCGCCGTCCAGTAAGGATTATTATTGTGCTTGCGGCTGACGCGATCGCTGACGGCGTTCAACCCCGGACTGCGCCCCGTGTAGTAGGCAGTGCCGTGGATGTCGTTCCCGCCCGATTTCATGGTAATAATCGCGACCCCGCCCGAGCTGTGACCGAATTCGGCGTCAACGGAGTTCTGCTGAATCGTGTACTCGCCCACGGCATCCATGGGCGGCGTGTAGCCCAGCTTGTTGCCGGCAATCAGGGGCGTGCCATCCAGCAGGATGTCGTTGCGGAACTTTGTTCCTCCCCCGATGTCCATCTCGTTCGCGGTCCGGTGATGATATGGCTGGGTCTCAACGAGGCTCCCGCGATTCACGACCGTAGGATCGAGAAGCGCCAGTTGCCAGGGATTGCGGGTGGAGGACGGCAGTTCCGCCACCATCCGCTTGTCCAGGGTGAAGTCGCGCGATGCCGTGTTGAACTGGAGCGCCACCGGCGTTCCGATCACGGTGACTGTTTCGCTCAGACCTCCAACCTCGAGCTTCACGTCCACCGTGACGTCGCCGCGCTGGGGGACAATGATGTTTTTCTGCAGGGAGGTCTTGAAACCCGTCATCTCGACGGTGAGCGTGTATGTGGACGGGTCGACATAGTCGAACAGATACCGGCCGACGTCGTTGGTCACCCTCTTGATGTCGACGCCCGTCAGATCGTTCTTCAGCGTGACCGATACACCCGGCATGACGCCGCCGCTCTGGTCGGACACCAATCCCTGCACGCGGCCGCGAAACTCCTGGGCCTGCGCCGTGCCCGCGGCCAATAAGATTACTAAAAGAGCCACCCGCGCTGTTTTGCTGCGCATAGCTATCTCCCCGAATCTTTTGTGGTATTTGGATGAAAGTCGAGGGTTCTCACGAGGCGCTGCATGCCGGCGTTCTTCCGGCGCTTCACATGAGATGCCGACCCAAATCGGTTTCACTAGAGAGCTCTTGAGACAATGGGTGAAATCGCATTGTGAAACAACTGAATTCACATTCTGAATGCCAGACTACGCAAGTGCGTCAGCTCATGTCAAGAATATTATTTGCGGGAGGACCTGGCTCATCGTGTATTCCGGAAAAGCGCCAGGGAAAGGCGCCAGGAACGCAGACGGCCGGCCCGAGGGTCGGGGGGGGAACAGGTTGAAGCGCCTTGCGATCTTGAGTCCGCGCAGCTGCTGGTCGGTGAAACCCAGCGATCCGGAACGCGACGGCCCACCCGGCCTCAATGCGGAAAACGTAGTTGGCCGGCCGCAACAGGTTCCTACTTGACAAGCATACCGTTCATATCGGTCTTGACAATCAGGTGTCGGCCGATCCATCCCGCGGGATCAATCTTCGTCAACCGTGCGCTCTTCCTGCCTTTCGCGGTCAAGGTAGTGACCTCTACATCCACCGGCCCCTCCTGAGCGAGCCCGATGTGCACCGGCATGGCGTTTTGGGAGTCGTAACCGGATCCGGTATCCATGAGGCCGGTTCCGAGGAGTTTGCCGGTGCCGCTGTCAAAAACGCGAACCTCGGCGCCTGCCCGGGTGTAGTGTCCTGCGGCATCCACCACGGCAACCTGCAGGGAGCGTTTGGCCCGGTCTCCGGGCAGGTCGTTTCGAAGGATATAGTGCATTCCGGTGGCCGCGGCATTTGTGAGAGCCAGGTCGACATCCCCGTCTCCGTCAAAATCGAACCACTGGACTCCGTGGTCGGCGTCGTACTTTCTGAACAGGTCCGAAGTCACATCCGAGAAGCGGGCCGGATCGTTGTGAAAGAGAAAGTCGGCGAAGCTCCGGCCGCGTGTGACGGTGCCGTTGACATATAAGTCCATGCGCCCGTCGTTGTCCCAGTCACCCCAGGCGCCGGCGTCGTAGCAGTTGTCGATCGCGAGTCCCAGATCGGGCGCTATATTGACGAATCGCTTGCCGTCGAGGTTCCGGTATAGCCCGTTCGGCCCGTAGTTGGCGCAGAATATATCGAGGTTGCCGTCATTGTCATAGTCTGCCAGGGATGGGCGAACGCTCCCGTACAAGGTCGAGCCGAGGGGGCGGCCTCCAGATTCGACACCGAATTCCCTGGCAACGTCCGTAAACCTTCGGCCGTCGTTGCGGAAGAGGCCGTTGGCGTCGCCGTCCATGTTCGTCACATACAGGTCCGGATCGCCGTCCTTATCATAGTCGAACCACACGGCCCCCACCGAGCGGCGCGGGTCGTCCACACCTGATTCCTTCGCGACGTCGATGAATTTCCCGCGGTCGTTCCGGAAAAGCACATTCGGCTTGTCACGCAGCGCCACAAAGAGATCGAGATCGCCATCGCTGTCGAAGTCGATCCAGGATGCCTGGCGAAAGCTGCCGGTGAGCTGGACGCCGGCGACGGCGGTCACATCCGTAAAATGCGCGCCCCGGCCGTCGTTGCGAAGCAGGCGGTCCCAGCTGCTGCCGCCGGATACCGATGCGACAAACAGGTCCAGGTGGCCGTCGCCGTCGTAGTCTCCCCATGCGCTGGTCCGGATGGCGCCGACAACGGCAAGCCCGACCTCGCCGGCTACTTCTTTGAACGTTCCGCGATCGTTGCGGTACATACGGCTGGGCTTGTTGTTAAAACCCACGAACAGGTCCAGGTCGCCGTCGTTGTCGAAATCGGCAACCGCATTGGTCAAGGCGCTCCCCTCCTGGAACAGGTCAGGCTGGTGAGGGGTGAACTGAGGATTCCATTCGGCAAACGGCTTGCGGGGGAACCTCTCCTCCCGCATCGCTGCCTGATAGGCGAATCCGGCCATAACAATCGCGTTTATCTTCAGGTCCTCTATAGAGAGATGATCGTAGACGTCCATGTTGTAGTGCCACGTCCGGCTGCGGTAATCGAGCCGGTCCTGAACGAACTGGAATCCCGGCAATCCAGCCTGATCGAAGGAAAGATGGTCGGTGCCCCGGTTGCTGAATTGCGACAGCGTATTCAGATTCAAATCGTGAAAGGGCTTCATCCAGTCGGCAAAAACGGCGGTCGCCGCCCGGTTGCCCTGCAGGTGCACGCCCCGGAACCGGCCGGTGCCGTTGTCCATGTTGAAGTACACGGAAAACCTGTCGTACTCGGGTTTCATCCCGTCGCGCGGATTGCCGAAGTGATTCCTGACGTAACCACCCGATCCTTTGAGCCCTCCCTCTTCGCTGCTCCACAAAGCCATCCGGATGGTGCGCCGCGGCTTTGCGCCGATGGCTTTCAGGATGCGCATGGCCTCGAGCACCACAGCGCATCCCGATGCGTTATCCGTAGCGCCTGTGCCCGCCGTGAAAGAATCCAGATGGGCGCCGATCATTACGATCTCATCCGCCCGGTCTGTTCCGGGAATCTCGCCGACCACGTTGCGCCCTTCCACGTCGCCGTCGAGATTGATCCGGATGTCTGCCGACAATCTGACCGGTGTGCTTTGTTCCAGAAGCCTGTAGATTCGGTTGTAATGCTCGGCAGCAACAGCCAGCATAGGGAGCGATCGCCTGACGCCTTCCGCAGAGCGATCGTTGCGGCGGTAGGGCCGGGCGCCCACCTCCACCGTGCCGTCCCCTCCCTGTCCCGCCTGAAGGATCACCGCCACCCCCTCCGACCTGAAAAACTCCTCCAATTCATCGGCGGTGATGTCCTTGGGGGCAGGAGGATCCTTCATCCAGGCCTCCTCCTGCAGCAGCCTGAGATTGATGTCGACCCCTTCGGTCCGATATGCGGCGAGTGCCTTTTCGTCATAGCGCACCGCGTCCGGAGTGAAGCGCGGAGCAAACTCGCGTTTGGGAGTTGAAAGGATGATCTTGTCTTTCAGTTTTCCTCTGTATTTATCCAAATCGCTCTTCTGCCGGATATCCGCCAGGACTGCGTCCCGCACGATATCCCCCGCCGTCCCTGGCGTGAGTGCCAGGGGGTAGCCGATGATCATCTGGTAATCGGGCTCGATCATGTGGATGGAGGCGTGCGTCACTTCCCAACTCGCAAACTTGTCGCCCCAGGGTTCGAGTGTGGTATTGGCCAGTCCAAGTTCGTTCATTCGGGTCTTGAGCCATTCCTGCGCCCTCCTCATGGCCGGAGAAGCCGTCAGTCTCGGCCCCGTGAATTCGCTCAGATACCAGGCATATTCCGCCACTCTCGATCGACCGAAGCCTTCATCGCGGATTCGATCCATGGTCGGCCAATCCAATTTCTCCTGTGGCAGCGGGAACGAGAGGGAGGGAATGAGAGCGACAAAATACAAAAGCACTATTCGGCATGGCTTCATGACGGTCTCCCAGAAAGAAAGCATAACGGCACGAGGGCGCCAACAGAACTGCATCATAAGCGCTTGACCCAACGCTTATCCATAAAAATTGGCCGGAAAGGACCGCCTTGCAGATGCAATCGGAGGAAGACCTGTACTGTGTGCTCACCAGCATCGCAATGCCTCAGGGCAACATGGTCGTGCAGGTGGCCGACAAGCTCTATGACCTGCGTGCGGGAAAAGGCAGGCTGGAAGCTGCCACAAAGCTGTTTCAGACCATGATCTAATCCACGCGCATCAACCTGCAGTGGTTCGACAAGTACGCGCAGCTTGTGCAGGCGCTCACGCAAGTCCAGCTGAATCAGATCCGCGCCGCCGGCGAACTGGGCCGCTATATCAGCCGGACCAACGATGAGATCACCAACATGATGCGTCGCAGCTACGAGGAGCGCCAGGCCGCTCAGGACCGTATGGACAAAAGCTGGAGTCAGTATGTGCGCGGCGTTGACGAGTATTATGATCCTGTCCAGCAGCGCCCCGTAGAGCTTCCAAGCGGCTATAACAGCGCATGGGCCAACGGCGCGGGCGAGTACGTAGTCGCCAACAGCCCGAATTTCAACCCGAACGTCGATCTCGGGGGCAGCTGGCAGAAGTTGGACCGCAAGAAGTGAGAAGAGTCTGTCCTATCGGCTCTCCGTTTTGCATATTTCTGTTCCCGTGTTGCGATCACTCGTAACGGATCGCGGTCATCAGGTCGATCCTGGTCGCGCGAGGCGCCGGCAATATGCAGGCCGCCAGCGCCGCAACCATCATCAGTAGCACCGCACCCGCGATGTTGGCCGCATCTGTCGCGGTCAAGCCGAAGAGTAGGTGGGAATTCGGGAATTGCGTAGCCGGTCCCCAGAATTTCATTCAAGGGACCGGATGGACCCGTACACCGAACTGCTCGAAGTTGGAATCAAAGGCGAAAGCATCTTCCAAGCCCTTCTCTTCCATGAAGGCGAATGACACGCAATCGGTAAAGGACCAGAGTTTGTCCCGATAGCGGGCAAAAATCTCCTCGGCGCGTTTCAGGTGATCTGGAGAGACCTGTTCGCGAGTGACCTGCGAGCTTCCGGCAAAAAGACGGAGAAAGGCCATCGCTTGCCGGCGCGAGACCTTGAAGCGCAGGAGAGTCAACGTCTCGTCGACAATATAGTCGGTCGTAAGAAACAGAGCCGGCTTCTCCCTCAGGCCCTGCATGAACGCCACGGCCCGGTCGTGATGATGGTCCCTCCGATCATTGAGCGCGAACCATGCGCTCGTGTCAACGAACACCCTCATCTTTCAGCCCGTACAGGTAATGGTCGTGCCGCTCTGAGACGTCGGTTTCACGGCTCTCGCCGCTGCCGATGAAACTCCAGATTGGGTTGTCTCCGGTGAGCGGCTTCTCGGCAACCCTCTTGCCGCAATAGACTTCGTCAACCGCCTCACGGACCAGCTGGCCGACAGATTTCCCGCTTTTTCGGGAGAGCCGTTCCAGAGTCCTTCGCTGCGAGTCCTCAAGGTACAGTTGTGTTCTTCTCATATACATCTATATACATCTATCGACAGGCTGCGTCAATTGGGACTGCTCCAACCGCCGGCGACGCCGTGCAGCTTCGGCCGAAGCCACGCACTATGACTTGTCCACTTATTCCGGAGTGACCTTTCTCATCTTGGCCGTTGCGCTCGCGGCTATGTTCCTACCCGGCGAGCGGCCAATGTCGAACCTGTCGGGGCCCTCAGAAACGAGTGACCGTGGCCGGGCCGACGGATTCCGATCGGACCGCCCGAACTCGAGATCGAATTCGCGACGGCATCTTGGCGTATCACCCATAGAAGCCAAGCTCTGCCGGACCGTCGGCATGTGATCAAAGCCCGGCCGCAGGAATTTACGCGCCTCTGGAAAACGCCGCTCCTGTCTGTCATGGAGACGGCGCGGCAATGACCGGATGCTGCTTGTGCCAGTCGGTGCGGGACTGGAAAAGATCGGCGGCGGCAATCACTTTCTCATCCTCCAGGGCCCGCCCCATGAATTGAATGCCGATCGGAAGGCGGTCCTTTGAAAAACCGCACGGAACCGTGATCGCAGGCAATCCGCACAGACTGGATATGCCGTCCCCCTGCTTCACATTGGAGGGCGGACGCGCGCCGGTCCCTGCGCCGCGGCCCGCGGCGGCTCCGGCCGGACGCGGTTGCGAGGGCGCCTGCGGCTGCAATGGCCGGGCAGTCGATCCCTGGCCCGGCGCGGCAAGCACATCGAAACGGTCGAAGAGCGCATCGACCTTCTGCATCAGGAAAGTGCGGACCCGCTGGATGTGCAGATAGTCGACAGCCGAAAACTCGAGGCTGGCATAGCCGTTAATCTGACCGAGGGGATCGGCCAGCTCGGCGCAGCGGCCCGTCCGGATCAGGTCCCAGAAGGCCGAGGCCGCTTCGATCAGGATCACCAGTTCCGCAGCCTCCTCGTAAGGGCCATCGGGAATTTCCGCATCCCCGACTCGGGCGCCGGCCTGTTCCATGGCCTTGAGCGCCGCGGCGACCGCAGCATTGATCTCCGCATTCGTGTCTCCCGCGGCGTTCTTGATTCTGCCGACACGCAATGGGCGCGCCGCTTTAGCGCGTCCATAAGGGAAAGCAGCGAGTGCGGGAGGCAAAGAGTCGTGGTCCTTCGGATCATGTCCGGCAATCGCCGAAAGCACCAGACCGCAGCAATCTCCCGTGCGCGCCATCGGTCCGATCTTGTCCATCGACCAGGCGATTGCCATGACGCCGGTGCGCGGCACGCGGCCGAAACTCGGGCGCATGCCCGTAATGCCGCACAGCGTGGCCGGAGAGATGATCGATCCGCGGGTGTCCGAACCCAACGCGAAGGCGGCCAGGCCTGCTGCCATGATGGCGCCGGAGCCGCTGGACGATCCGGAGGTCCACATTTCGGTATTCCACGGATTGCGGCACCCGCCCGTCAGGGAGGCAAGCCCGTTGGAGTAGCCAAGCCCGCCGGCAAGCTCGATCATGGCAGCCTTGCCGATGAGAATCGCGCCTGCCCGATCCAGCCGCTCGATCACGGTGGCGTCGGTGTCGAATTTCTGGTTTGCATACGGCCTGGCCCCCCAGGTCGTCGGGTATCCCTTTACTGCGAGCAGGTCCTTCGCGGCATATGGTATGCCGTGCAACAATCCGCGGTAGTGTCCCGAAGAGATTTCCTTTGCCGCCGCGCCCGCCTGCTCGAGTGCCCGCTCAGGGGTGAGCGTGGCGTACGCATTGAACCGTGGCCCCAGTTTTTCGCTGCGTTCCAGATAGGCGCGAGTCAGGTCGACCGGAGAGAGTTTGCGCGCGCGTATCAGCCCGGCGAGTTCGCGGATGGGAAGGTACAGGATGTCTTCAGAAATCATGATCGCCTCCTCAGCGTTTGGCCGCCCCGGCCAGCGGAAGCCGCGGGGATTGATCGTTTCTCCACGATTTTCAGCACTGAGGCGGGGCTGTCGCCGTTTTCCACGGGATAGGCGCGCACCGTCTCGAGCATGCGCACGTGACGCGTGATGATATTGCGCATGCGCGTTTTCTGGTCCTCGTTGAGGCGGCCGCCCCAGCGCGACAGGACATTCTGCATCTTGCTCTCGATTTCCGCCCTCACGGACTCAGGGAGGTCTCCGCCCTGGGTCTGCCCCTGATTTGGAGACGACACCAGGCTTGCGGGCGCGACGGTCGATCCGGCCAGCAACAGGACGGCGCCTCGACTGAAATCGCGGCGTGTGACGCCTCCGCTGGCGTTTGGTGGTTTCCTCTGCGCCATTTTCAGTTCCTCCTCACATATTGAAGCGATGAATATTTGTATACACCCCTGCCTTCGAAAACAAGGGTGTTTCAATCGCCGGGATTTGCTTTGGGATGTCGCAACCTGTCACGTATGCCTTAGACTTTCCGACCTGGCCAAAGAACTTAGGCGCAAACTCCTCGTTGACGATGGCGACCACTCAAAGCCGCGCGGCGCTATCCCGATGACGGTGTGTGGCTGGATTCCCGGCCTTACGGTCGGGCCTGGTGAGCTACCACCTGCAGAGCCGGTGACTTCACGAAGCCCCCCGGGGGCCGGAGAGTAGCCCCGGGTTCGCTTCGCTCATCCCCGGCTGCTTTTTTCGGCTCGGGGGCCTGCATTTTTTCTCCCGAGGCTCCGTCATGTGCGCCGGAACGGCAGCGACTTTTCGAGTCGCGCCGCCAGAGGCGGCGGTTTACTCAGGCAATTAATATCGACCCTTCGGGCCCGGGGCTCGCTGAATTGTCGAAAACTTCCAGCCGATTGTCGTCCTTCCGCATTCTCAGGTGTGTCCTGAAGTCATCGCTCTGGGGGTAGAGTCTCGCTTGACTGGCACTACCACCAGGACCAGAATTCGGTTCTGACGTAGCCGGCAATCCTGCGCGTGATCAGATGCAGGATCTGCTTCTTGCCGCAATAGCTCTTGGCATATCCGATCATTCCGGGCTTCAGGAGCAGCGAGTCGTTCTTAATTCCCGTAGTGGCGAGGATCACCCGTTGTCCATTCCAGGGGACAGCCTCCCCGTCCTGATCGGGACCGGTGATTGTGGCCGCAATCGAGTTCAATGTGACTTCGAAGTCCACTGCGTCAAATGGAAACGGTGCCTGCTGCAGACGGGTCTCGAGCCGGGAGTAGTGTTCGAGGAGGCGAATTCCCGGGCGCGGTGGAAATTCAGGCGGCTCTTCGCTGGCACCGGGGACGTTTCGGTCGGCGCAACGAATTCAGAATGACTTATAATGACTGCGGCACTGGCGCCTCGCCAGTGTGTTGTGCCGGTGTTTCACAATGGGGAAGCCGGCTTTCGAAGCGTAACGTTTCGCCGCCACGTGTGTGAGGCAGACGGGCCGCCACGCGGCATGAGAGTCGTGTTTTCTGCGAGGAAATGGACCATGACGAGAGCCACAATCGCCGGAGGGGCAATCGCCACCGTGCTCATCCTTCTCGCCCTCGTTCTCGCCGCCGCTCACTGGTTCAGCGAGCAGGACGTCGCCCGGTCCGCGATCACCACCTCGACCGGGCCGGCAGCCTCGGAGGACCACCAAAGCTTCCTCCACGGCCGCCTCACCACCAATGACGGCGTCACCTACGAGGGACGGCTGCGATGGGGTGGCGACCAGGAGGCATTCTGGGGCGATTACTTTAACGGCTTTAGGAACAAGAACCCCTGGGGCACCCACGTGCCGCCCGAGCAGTTGAAGGAGAGCGAGCCGCTCAAGATCTTCGGGTTCGAGATCACCCATTGGGAGAGCCAGATCAACCTCGGTCGGCCTTTCATGGCGCGCTTCGGCGACATCGCGCGCATCGAGCCGATTAGCCGCCGCTACCTGCAGGTGACTCTCAAGAGCGGGACCGTCTTCCATCTTCACCGTAATCCCGCGCACGACCTCGCCGACGGCCTACGAGTGTGGGACGACAGGCGCGGCGTCGTGGACTTCGCCGAGGGGCGGATCCGCTCCATCGAGCTCCTCGACTCCGGCGGGCTCGACACAGTCCCAGACCGTCTCCACGGTACCGTGCGCACGCGACAGGGCGACTTCACCGGCTTTGTTCAGTGGGCCCGCAAGGAGTGCCTGGGCATCGACGCGCTTCGCGGCCACACCGCCGCCGGTGAACTCAGCCTGCGTTTCGATACCATCCGGTCCATCGCGCGCAACTCGCGCGACAACGCCCTCGTGACGCTGCTCGACGGCCGCGAGCTCGTGCTCTCCGACAGCCGAGAAGACGGCTACGGCAACCGCGGGATCTACGTCGACGACCGGCGCTACGGCCGCGTGCTGGTCTCGTGGGACGCGTTTGAGCGCGTCGACTTCACGCCCGGCGGCAGCGGCCCCGCCTACGTCGACTTCCCGCCGGGGCGCCCGCTCACGGGCAACGTAACCACCCGCGCCGGCCGCCGCCTCACCGGCCGACTGGTCTACGACCTCGACGAGAGCGAGACCACCGAGACGCTCGACGCCCCATCGCAGCGCGTGAACTACAACATCCCCTTCGGCCTGATCTCTTCAATCGTGTCCACCGACCGCGAAGAACGCGGCACCCGGCGCGCTCGGGTGACCCTCCATAGCGGCGAGGAGCTGCAGCTCGAGCGCACTGGCGACCTTGGCGAGCGGAATGCCGGCATGCTGATCTTCGTCGATGGCAGTGAACGCCCCGAGTACGTGCGCTGGACCGACGTGGAGCAGGTCGACTTCGACCGCCCGCCGGCGATGTACCCGCCGCTGGGCAAGCGCTAGATCTTGCGGGCGCCCGGCGAGTAGGTCAAGGCTACTTGTCATTCGCCAAAACTGTAGGAAACAGTCTGATTCCTCCGGGAGGAAGGCGGGAGTCTCTAGCCTTTGCTCTGCCTGAGTATCCGCGTCAAGGGGGTACCGCAACCGAAGCATCTTGAGGCTAACTGCCAATATACGGGAGGGATCACTTAGATCACAACAGAATCCCGCCTTGGAACGAAGGCAGCAGAAGTACGGAGGATTTCCTTGCCCTGCCGGCACTGGAGTTGATCGCCAGAGATTTAGCCCGCGATGCGCCTCGCGAAAAAGGCACGGACGCTTTGGTCGGGAGGCGGATCGGTCCCTACCGGATTCTCTCATTCATAGGCGGGGAGGGATCACGGTTTTTCAATACAAGGGAAAGGAGATCGACTTCCAGGCTGTCGGGAAGAAGCTGGCCGTACATTTTGTGCTTGCAGGGAGGGTAATGATCCGCAACGAATAGGCAGCTCCGATCAACGGCTGTAGCGGCTGGCGCTCCATCAATCCGGCTGATGGGAAAGCGGGGTCTCCTGCGAATCTCATTATCTTGTCTCCGGCTCGTAGCCAGTGAAATTGCGAGGTTTTCACAAGGCTCTGAACCATCCGCGTGTCGGCACTTTGTGTGGACCGGGGACCTTGCGTGGGAAACCTCTGTGTCGCCTTTGATGTTGCCCACACACTTTCGTTTTCGGTATGCTGCCGTCAGATACCGGTCGCAGCAAGTCCGGAATCTCAGGAGGGTAGGGTGGACTTTGCGCGCATGATCAGAGAAATCGCAGGATTTTTCGAGCGCGAAGGATTCCCTTTTGCGGTCATCGGCGCATTTGGCCTTCATGCGTACGGCCTGAGCCGGGCGACATCGGATCTGGACTTTGTGACTGACCTGGCCGCACAGGCAAAGCTGGTTCCTTTTTTGGAATCCCTGGGCTACGAAACACTGCATCTCTCCACCGGCTACTCCAACCACCTGCATTTCGATCCCGACATGGGCCGGCTCGATTTCGTATACGTCGGCGGTGAAACCAGCCGGCAGCTGTTCCAATCCGCCCGGATCATACCGGTCATGGAAGGGATCTCCCTCGCGGTTCCGCGAGCCGAGCACCTGGCGGCAATGAAGATTCAAGCCATGAAGAACGATCCGAAGCGCACGTTCCAGGAGATGGCCGACATCCTTTTCCTGCTCCGGCTGCCGGAGATCGACGAGGAAGAGATCAGGGAATATTTTGAAAGGCAGGGCATGATCGAAAAATATCATGAAATCCGCAAACTCAAATAAGCTGGTCAATCTCGAACAGGACTTGCCGACAAGCCGGGAAGACATCCTCGCTCTGAGGCTGGCCCGGGAGTGCCGAAGGCTCAGTTTCGAGGATTACCTGGCCTTCCTCGCGAGTTTTCCTCCGGTTTCCATGGACGAGCTTCGTGCTCGCAAGGGGCCCGCTGGCGACAAATCCTTCGAAATCTGAAAACCAGGGACGTTCCTGGCAGACGTGATTAAGTACGGCGCCATTACCGAAGTTTCTCCATTTAGTCTCCGTTGGCGGTATAGATTTGAAGGCAAAACCGTCGAACGAACACCGATGGGTTGTGTCGTCGAAATCAATGGGCGAATGATCATCGTCACTGTCTTCGAAATGGGAAGGTGGACAAAATGAAATCAGGAGGGAAGGCACAGATAAAACATCAGGTCCTTGAAAAATTGCTCTCGTAATGCAAATTCCAAAATAGCGACAACCGTCAATTTCATTCAGATTGGATTTCTGGTAGGGACAACCGCCAAACTATATCCCCGAGCCCGGCTTGGGTGTAAGATCGCCGTCTCTTTGGGGCGTATGCCCCGTAGTTTACAAACTGGTTTTTATCAGAACCTGGAGAAGCGGATTTAAGCGGTGAGCCCCATGGGGGAACCCGAGAGACGACAGCCAATTCCTCCTATCCATTGGAAGTGTGCTAGAGTCCAGCTAAAAGTTGAAGTGATTGAAGGCTATTCTCGTGCTCGGTCATAACAGGCGTTTGATTCCGCCGGAATCAACATACGTCGTGCCCGCTTCCCGCAAGCTGCAATGTTCGTCCTTAACAATGGCTAGGACCGACGCACTAGAATCATGGAGGGATTTATGCTACTCGTTCGAAGATCCTGCGCTTTGATCGTCCTGATATTATTGCTCGGCGGAATATTACAGGCATGGGCCGAGCCCTCCTACCAGTCGGTAAAAATCGGGAATTACTATGTCGACGGTCCCTATGGAATCGCCATCATTGTGGACGACGCGACGGCCTTCCTCATCAATCCCGTCTGGGATCCCATCGGAACGTCGCGTTACGGGCCGGACGATCCCTCCCTCGCCAATCCCGGAACTACCGCGCCCGACTATTCTTACGTCCAGTCCAAATTCCTCCGCGACGGCGCGAACATCACTTTCACTTGGGGACGCTCGGGACCCGACGCCGTCGTCGGAATGTTCGAGACCGATCGCAAGGTGGCGCTCACACTGAACCTCCCCGGCACCACCTGGCCGCACTTCCATGCCGTTTACACAGCGACAGAGGATGGTGTCACCGGCTATGGAGTCAAGCCAAGTGGCGAGTTCGTTCCGTTTAGATTTCGCACCAGTCCCGAGCCGGCCTTCGTGCGCGCCAACGTCACCTTCGACGCCAAGATTGTACTGGCGCTCGAGCCGGGAAAGCCCACGCGCTTTGTGGCGAGTGTCGGCGACCTTCCCTCCCTCGAATCGGTTCAGCCGACTCTTGACGCCGCGGGGAAGCGCTATGCCGCGAATCGCATCCGGGCGGAAGGAGACTGGGGAGACTTTCTGGGATCTATCGCCGACAACCTCAACAACCTGCGCCTCTACGGCAGCGACAACAAGCGCGTCGCTCACCCTCTTGGTCGCGGCTGGTGGATGGGCAGACAGCCCGACATGTCACCGTACTTTGTGTGGCACATGTTCTTCCATGCGCTGCTCGCGAGCATCGAGGACCCGGAAGGCGGACGCGACAGCGCCCGAGCCATGCTTTCCTATCAGACGCCCGACGGCAGAGTTCCGAGCTTCGCGCACTGGTCGGCCGAGGGCGGAACGTATGACACGCTGCGCCGCTCCTTTCCCCCCGTCGCCGCGATGTGCAGTTGGAAGATGCACCAGCATCATCCCAATCTAGCCTTCCTTGCCGAAGTCTACCCGAATCTGGTCCGCTGGCATGATTGGTGGATGAACGCCCGCGACGGCAATCACAACGGCCTGCTCGAATGGGGTTCCGAGCAACACTGGTGGCAGGGCGCCCAGTATGAAACCGGCTGAGACGACAATGTGGAATATATCGGCACGCTGCTTGACGGCACCACCATGAACGCCGACGCCGTCGACCTTAACTCGCTGTGGTCCATGGACGCCGAATACCTGGCGCGCATCGCGACCGCGCTCGGAAAGCCCGTCGACGCCGCGCGCTTCGAGAATGAACACAACGAAATGAACAAACGCATCAACGACCGGTTGTGGAACGAGCAGTTGGGAATCTATTGCAGCCGCTTCTGGAAAGTACCGCCGAGCGAAGGCCCGGCGCTTGACCCAAGCTCCGTCTTCAAAAATGGAGTGGACATTCACTTCTTCCGCGACCTGGGGCTCACTAACGAAGCGGCCCAGCGGCACGATGCAGCGATTGACTACAACTGGGGTGATAAGAGTCCGGCTGAGGGAGTTCCGGCAACCGGCTGGAGCGCGCGCTTGACCGGAACCTTTACGGCCCCTGAGACTGGAACCTATCGCTTCAAGATGGGCGGCAGCCAGGATATTCGCTTCTCGTTCGGGGGCCGAGAGATCGACCACTGGCTATACGACAGTGGAGACCGTCGTCTCGCCGACCTTCCGGTGGAAGCCGGGAAGAACTACCCCTTCGCGCTTGAATATTTTCGAGGCGACGAGAGACGCGCAACGCTCCGCCTGAGCGTCCACCGCCTGGAGGCGGGAAAGCCGGGTAGTGATTGGCTGACGCGACTGACGCCGATGAATTTCTATCCGCTGATCGCCGGCGCGGCGGACAAGGTGCGGGCGGACAAAACTCTGGCCTGGATGTACCGCGAAGACAAGTTCTGGCTGCCGTGGCTGCTTCCGACTACCGCCAAGGATGACCCGGTATGGCCGCACCAACGCTATTGGCACGGGTACGTCTGGCCTCCCGCGAACTACCTGGTATGGCTGGGCGTCGAACGCTACGCCGACGCGGCCCATCGCGCTGAATACACACGCCGCTCGGTAAAACTTTTCATGCAGAACTGGATTGAGCATCGCCAGAGTTGTGAGAATTACAACAGCACCAATGGCGCCTGCGGAGATCAGCCTCACGACGGTTGGGGAAATCTCTTTAATCTGATGGGCATCGAAGCGCTGGTGGAAGTCGGGCCGGACTTCAAGCCCGTGCCGCGCAGCAATACGGGGATTACGGAAAACCTTACCTTGCACCACGTGCCGTTCGGCGGAAAGCTCTATCGCATCGAGGCGCGCGGAGGCAAGGTGACCGCCACCGAGGAGAGTCCGCAATGACACGCCGGCGGTTTCTGCGCAATGCCGTGCCATGGAGGAAGAATGCATAAGCTGCTGAGGATGTCTCAGATGTTCGCTCTATTAGGAATCTTTGCCGGAGTCTGTGCTTTGCCAAAAAGCCAAAAACGGGGACAAATCGGCGCCCGGCGGCGTGGATGACCCGATGAACTCCCGGCTCTGACCTCGCCCATTGCGGCTTGGCTATGCTCGATTTGTAAGCAGGCGTGAAAGGAAATAGGCGCATATCCTGTCTCACTAGTGGATCAACCTACGCAAAATTACAATTTCGCAGCACGGCGTTCGTAATGGTGATGCAGGCCGCCGACCTCGGAAATCTCAAAGATCGCGCCGAGATTCACCTGTCCGTGCCAAAAACTCCGTAGCAATTCCAATCATTGATCTTTTTTTTGCGGTCACACTCAATGTGGCAAACATCCTCCCGCTTGACCGCACCACGTAATAAGACAACTCGACACCCCCTCCCCCGGACAGCCTGGGCAAAATCCCGCATCAAGATGTACTTTCCGCTGCCGAAGCACCTTTATGCGGGATCACAGGACGAAGATATTCGGCAGACGTGTAAAGAAAACCGACAACGCCGAACCTTCCCCATCCCACAGCGTCATCATCAAAAATATCTAACATCGCTGGACATACTGAAACGGCGTATCGGAAAGGTGGTGTTGGATTCCGTAACACTCCCAGCCATCAAGCAATCCTGAAATCCGGATACAGAAGGCGCTGAACCATTTATGGAATTAGACAATTACAGTAAGTGAACAGAAAACTAGAAATAGTGGTGCAGGTGTTGCTTTAATTTCAGCAACTAGCAGTGTGAAAATTAGAAGTGGAGATATGGTTCTGGAAGGAGCTGCCATAGGATTACATCATTTGGCGCGACGATACGGGACTGTCCAGGAATGTGACATCCTATCGCAAATCACTCTTGTCCAAAATGGCTTTAGTATCTTTGATTTCGCGGCCAGCCCTTTGTGTGAAAACTGGCCAAAATTTCCAAAAGAGCCGCCCCAGCAGCAGGTTTTAGCGCGTTTCGTCCGACTTCTCGGTCCCCGCGCCAATTTGGACGGCATTTTTCAGGGAATGGCAACCTCATCTTTGGCCCGGATTTCGCGGTCCTTTGTTTTCAATGGCTTACCCTGTCCCAAATGGCGGTTTCGGCGCTATCTTGGACATCAGTGATCGCAAATCGGAAGTTGTGCGACTCCAAACTAGAATTTCGAAACTGGCAACAGTCCCTAGGTTCGGTCAGCGAGAACGACCGCCGCAAGATCGTACGTCTTCAGGAAGATTATGAGCAGGTTGCAGAAAGACAAGTCAATAGTTGCGGCTGCTAGAAACGAACTCCATACACGCAAATCGGTATCCAAGGCAGTGCGGCACATTGTTGAGTGCATGGACCCTCCTTTACCTGCTTTAGTCCGCCGTAGCGACCGAGTGCTGGTGAAGGTCAACTTGGGCTGCACGGGGTTGAGGACGCCCGAAATGCGCTTCACCTCGCATCCTGCTTATGTGGAGGCAATCATTGAATGCTTGTGCGACTGTGGTGCTAAAGTGGCGTTCGGGGACGATGTCTCAAGGGCAGCCCAGTACCAGGAGCGGATCTGGTCTGCCGCGGGCATGCTGGATATTGCCTCCAGAACTGGCGCGCTTTTGGTGGATTTTGTCCAGGCCGGTGGCCGTGAGGTTCGGGGCTTCCTTCCGTGTCCTCGAAAACACTTCATCACGAACGCAGCATTGGATGCGGATGTGATCGTCAATGCGGCCAATTGCCGGTCCCTCTCGACCGTTGTATTGAGCGGCGCGATCAAAAACATGTTTGGATCTATGCTTGGCAAACGCAAGATGCGGTTGCATTGCATGTTTCCACATGTTCGAGATTTTTCACGTGTTCTGGTTGATGTTTATCGTGTCGTTCAACCGCGCGTTTCATTTCTCGATTTGACGAGTGTCATCGAGGCGCAGGCTATCTCGCCTACGATCAGGAATGTTGGCCTTATGCTCGGGAGCACAGATCCGATCGCCCTGGATACCATAGCCGCTCACGCCATTGGATATGAGAATCTGACGCTGTGGACAAGTGTCTACGGAAATGCCGTTGGCCTCGGCTGTAACAAGATCGACCATATTGAGATCCGAGGATTGGATTGGAACACTTTCGAGAGAAAGCGGTTGAGGCCGCCTGCCCCTCCCCGGACATCCGAGGATTCCTTGTATGAACGTGTTACGCGGATCCTAAACAATACTATCCTCAAACCACGGCCCGTCATTGATCAACAAATGTGTACCGGTTGCGGAGACTGCCGCAGCCGATGCCCTGCGGGAGCGATTGACGCATCCGATGCGAATTTCGCAATAAACCACAGCGTATGCGCCGATTGCGGTTGCTGCCTCAAGGTCTGCAGTGCCGCCGAAGCCGTCAATTTGGAGTTCGTTGGGATAGCCAGAATAGTGCGGAAGCTTGAGCAGATAATGAAGGCTGGATTGAGCCACCGGCAACACGACTCAGAAGCGCATGCTTAACGCGAAGTGCTGAAGGGCAGAATCGCGCACTCGGTTTTAGCGTACATGCCGGTGTAGGCATCTCTGCTCATGCCCGCCAGCGGTTGGTAATTCAAACTCCAATCCTTTGGATCCCGCGTTATAAATTCTACAGCCTGGTCCTGCCTTCCCGGCTGCTATCGACAAAAGACGCGCCCGCCTCGAAACCTGTGGCGCTGATAAATTGCCCTACGATTCAAACACGGCAAGCCTAGATTCCACAGACGAATCCTGATACTTGCAGCTTCTGCGTCTGTCAGGTCGCCGGGGTGATTTTGATTTTTTTGGGGGTCACTAGGAGAGGCAAACATGCTTCCGCTTAAGGGAACTCCCTCATACGACAACTCGACACCCCCTCCCCCGGACAGCCTGGGCCAATTCCTGAATCCTGATGGGCTTTCCGCTGCCGGACTCACACAGAGGCTTGTGGCGTCCCCGGCATTGTCCGACGCGCACATGTTAGACTCTACGAATTCCACGGGTGCGGGTGTGGCGACAGTGACAAAACCGCGTCTGGACTATGAAAACGTGCTCGGGCAGGAAGACCATCGAACCCGCTCCATCTGGAACCAGTTTGGAACCAAATTGAGAAATGAGAGGTTTTGCAGAGAGTGCTGTTAGCTGTAAGTTATTGATTTTATTGGTGAGCCGTGAAGGAATCGAACCTTCAACCTACTGATTAAGAGTCAGTTGCTCTGCCAGTTGAGCTAACGGCCCACCCTGTGGATGGAATGCTGCGTTGCCGCCGGAACCGGCGCTCACTTGCGCCCGTGCAACCCGCGACAACGAGCATTAGCCTAACATGGCGTCGCGCCATTTTAAAGCCTGTTTGTAAGACGAAAACGTCCGCGGGCGAGATGACCGGCGAAAGGTCGTTCGCGGCCGGCAATGGACGTCCCGCGCGGATCACGAACGGTGGAATCTGAGCCCGGACCGACATGAAGAAGGAAATCCAGGTATCCAATCAGACGAAGCAGGACAGTTCGATTGCGCGCCGGGAGGCCGAAAATCGACGGTCCGGCTCTTTCAGGTGCTGGGCGCGATTGTTCCCGGCCCAATCCGGGTTGAGCCCCCGGGCCTTCCGCCGATCTGTCAGACATCACTCTTCTGCGGCCGTAATCATTCCATCTATTCCAAGTCCGGCGGAGATCCGCCGGGTTTCCGGGGGTGACCGTTTGCCTTGACAGGGTTCCCGGCGGCACTATACTACCAACTTGCCGCTTTGTGACCCGGAAGGGCGTCTGCCGGCAGATCCTGAACACGGCTTCATATTGGAACACTCGTCCCCTTGTCCACGCTCCAGCCCGGGGACCGAGGAGGAGATTCATCTGTGAGAGATCAAATCAAGAAAATCATGGTCACCGGCGCCCTGGGGCAGATCGGCACGGAACTCGTAATCGCCCTCCGCAACAAATACGGCGCGGAAAACGTCGTCGCCACCGACTGCCGGCCTCAGCCTTCTGCCAGGCTCAAAGACTCCGGTCCGTTTCAGACCGCGGACGTGACCGACATCGACGCTCTCGAACGCGTCGTCAAGCAGTACGACGTCGACACCGTTTTTCACCTCGCCGCCATACTATCGGCCGTCGGGGAGCAGAAGCCGCAACTCTGCTGGCGCATCAATATGGAGGGCACCGTCAACATTCTCGAACTCGGCGTGCGCCACGACATGGCGCGCATCATCATCCCCAGTTCCATCGCAGTCTGGGGCAAGGGGGCTCCACTCGAACACACTCCCCAGGAGACCGTGCTCAAGCCGTCCACAATGTACGGCGTCACCAAGGTGTGCGGCGAACTGCTGGCCGACTACTACGTGGAGCATTTCGGCCTCGACGTGCGCGGCCTGCGGTATCCCGGATTAATCTCCCATGAAACCCCGCCGGGCGGCGGCACAACCGACTATGCGGTGGCCATCTTCTATGACGCCGTCGCAAAAGGACGCTACACCTGTTTCGTCCGGGAGGACACGGCCCTGCCGATGATGTACATGCCTGACGCCATCCGGGGAACGATCCAGCTGGCGGAGGCTGATTTTGCCCGGCTGCGGCACCATGCCGACTTCAACGTCGCTGCCATGAGCTTCAGCGCAGGCGAACTCGCACTCAGTATCAAGAAATACCTCCCCCGCTTTGAGATCTCCTACAATCCCGACTATCACCAGGCGATCGCCGATTCCTGGCCGCGCTCCATCGACGATTCCGCAGCCCGCGAAGAGTGGGGATGGAAACCCGAGTGGGACCTTGATGCCATGACAAAGGACATGCTCGGGCATCTGCAGGAGCGATTGGCAAGAGCAGGGGCGCTCACCTAGGGGCGGATTTCTTTGCCCACATGATCGGCTTCAATCCGCGTGCGCTTTCGAGCAGGATGCGGCGTTCGTCCGGCGTGATCGGGGCGATGCCTGCGGACAATTCAAGCGTCATGCGATAGGCACCCTCGTCCCCGGGGGGCAAAACGGCGCAGGTCTTCTCTGAAAGCGCGAAGCGCAGCGCCTGCCGGGCCAGCTCCCGGTCTTCGATCGGCCGGTACCAGCACTTCGAGTTTCGCGTTTCGCCTTCCCGCCACGGAGTATACGCAAGCGCCTTGAGGGCGATACAGGCCACCCCGCGCGCATGAGCCTTCCCCACTACCTGAGGCCCGAAATTACCGCAGGCATAGCAGACGTAGTTCACCGGGAACAGGACCGAGTCGAATTCGACCCGGTCCAGCAGCTCCAGGGCGATCGGAACAGAGTGCGAAGAAAAGCCGAGATAGCGGAGCAGCCCTTCCTCCCGGGCGCGCGCGACGCACTCCATGGCCCCGCCGGAGGAGAAGATCTGCTCGACATCCGCCGTCCTATTGACCGAATGGAATTGGTACAGGTCGATATGCCCGGAGCGAAGGCGGCGCAGCGATTGCTCGAGTTCACGGCGCGCGCCGGCCGAGGAACGCTCCAGGGTTTTGCAGGCAAGAAAAACGCGGTCCCGATACGGCTCCAGGGCGGCGCCGAGCTTTAGTTCGGCTTCCCCGCCGCCATAGGAGGGGGCGACGTCAAAATAGTTCACACCCCGTTCGACCGATTCGGCGACGAGCCGGCTCGCGGAATCCTGCTCCATGCCGACCAGGACCATCCCTCCCAATCCGACGATCGAGAGGTCTGCGCCCGGCCGATACTGCCGCTTGGGGAGATCATTCGACTGCATGTGCTCGCGGGGTAAAACTGAAGAAGGGGACATTCGGATTTTCCGGTTTGTGCGCCCAGCCGCGGCGACCCGGAAAATCCGAATGTCCCCTTCTTCACTCGGGTGAACTGACTCCTAGCCGCAGAACCTTAGCCGGCGGTATCAGTAATTTCGGGGTTTAGGGGACTCGACAGGGAGCAACGGGAAGACGGGGGACTCACCGTCCCCGCGCCGACCTAGAGTTTCACCACATCCTGGGCCTGAAGGCCCTTCGGGCCCTTCGCTACCGTGAATTCGACCGTGTCGCCTTCGCTGAGCGACTTGAAACCGGTCGCCTGGATTGCGGAATGGTGCACGAAAACGTCATCACCGGATGCACGTTTAATAAACCCGTAACCTTTTTCGTTGTTAAACCACTTCACTGTGCCTTGTTCTTTCATTTTTCCTCTTATAATAATGCTCTTCCTGCGCCGGCAGGGGTGTTATCGGATCACCTACAGTTTAAGTTTTGGCGCTAGTTCGCGGGATCCAGTCGTTAAACGCCACGCCCTGTTCAAGAGTCTGCGGCAGGCGTGGGTGACGCAAGGCAAACACCTGATCGGGTTGCGTCGAATATACATATCCAAGCATCAAGATTCAATAAATTTATGATTTGAAGAGGGCTTTTGACAACGCCGGGCCGAAGGCGGGAACCCTCCCCCGAACAGGGAAAAACACCGGGGTTGAGCCCTGGTCGAACTGCGAGGACCTCGAAGCGCTCTTTTTGCGGGATCCGCCCAAGCTCTTGATTTCCGTCCTGTCCTGGGGATCCGCATAATATAATGAGGGTCAAATGCCGATGTTGCCGTCCGCAAAAAAGCGACTGGCGGTCGCCACCACCTGCTATGCGCTCCTTGGGCTGACGGGCGTGCTGTTTCTGGACGGGGTGCTGCGCTGGGCGGTCCTGTGCTTCATGGCCATCCTGGCGGTCAAGAGCTTCGCGCACGCCCACAAAGACGAAGAGATGGATTAGCGCGTCTGAGTTGACCAACCGCAGCGTTGGCGGCATCAGGAAGCTGGCAGCATGGAGGCAGCGGCTCAAAAAGGCTCAGCACGAGGAGCATCCAGGCAGGTCCGTGCCGGATGTCAGGGGATCACAATCGGGCCCGCTTTTGGATGGTTCCGCGGAGAGGTGGGCCCCGACAGCGCCCAGACTGCAAACACGCGCCAGCCGATGGCGATCAGGTTCAGCAGGTGCACCGACAAAATGGCGAGGACGAGGCCGGCGGCAAGACAGATCAGCGCCTCATCCGCCGCGGCGATACGCCAGACGAACACATGGAACTGCACGTGGTGGTAAAGCAGCGGAGCCAGGAGCAGCGTGGCCGTCAGTGCCACAAGAAACACGGTCAGGACGAAAGAGCAAACCCCCAGTGGGAATTTTGCCAGCAGGTATAACAGGCTCTTCCACGTGTAAGAATCCGTCACGTACTTTTTCAGGGCTATCAGCGGATGCCGGGAGGCCTCAGGGCGCGGGTCCGGCGGAGGGATCTTGACGCCGAGCAGCCAATCCCCGAGCATGCGCTCCCACGAGGCAAGCCCACGGATTGCGGCGAGCATCACCAGCAGGATAAAAAGGCCGATTACGATCACCACCAGGCCGAATCCCAGGGAAAGCCCGGTAACCAGAAAAACAAAATAGGCGAGCCCAAGCGGGAAGGAAAGCAGCAGGTAGAGAATGTTCAGATAGGATTGCCTGTGCGCCAACACACCGAAGAAGCCACCCTCGTACAGGTGTGCCGCGGAAGCATGGGTTCCGCTCATGCGATCGCCCTCCATTCAGAGATATCCTTCGTCCCTGGCATCCAGGGACAGCATAACGCCATCTTTTCTGCAATACGAGAAAACAAAGCCGAAAGTTCAGATGTTTAGAAAACTTTGATTTTCGCGAGGCGCCGGCCGACAATGTTGCATCCGGCTTCAAGTGCGGGGGACCAGATGCCCAGGTTCAAGGTCACCATCGAATACCAGGGAACGAGGTACAGCGGCTGGCAGGTCCAGAAGAACGCCCGCACTGTGCAGGGGGAGGTTCTGGCGGAGTTGGGCAAGGCAACCGGCGAGACGGAAATCGAACTCTACGGGTCGGGACGGACGGATGCGGGTGTGCATGCCCTGCGCCAGGTCGCCCACCTGGAAATGCGAGATTCGCCGTCTCCCAATCGACTTCGGCAACAGCTCAACGACGGGCTGCCATCGGACATTCACATCCTGTCGATCGAGCCGGCGGATCCTCGCTTCCACGCCCGCCACCACGCCGTCGCCCGCAGCTACCTGTATCAGATCTCGCGCAGGCGGACCGCCTTCGGCAAGAAACTGATCTGGTGGGTCAAGGAAGACCTCGATCTGGAGAAAATGCGCCGCGCGGCTGCCCTCTTCGTCGGCATGAAAGACTGCCGTTCCTTTTCGGCCGAAGACGGCGAAGAAAAATCCGCCAAGGTGCTGATCGACCGGGTGCAGATCGCGGAGGCAGGAAGCCTGATCCTGATCCGGATCGAGGGCTCGCACTTCCTGTGGAAAATGGTGCGCCGCATCGTTGGAGTCCTCGTCGAGGCCGGCAAAGGAAAGCTCATGAACAGCGAGATCGCGCGTTTCTTCGAGGAAAAGTCGGAGCGGATCGCAGCTCTGGCCGCGCCCGCGTCCGGGCTTTTCCTGGAACGGGTTTACTACGAAGGGGATCCCCGGCCGGAGCGGCTGGATCCCGTGCTGGCAATTGCCCCGGAAGCCCGGCCGACGCCGGCCCGGAATGCCGGCAGGGACCGACCCGCGCACGGTCGCCGCAAAGGGTCGAAAACGTAGTCGTCTTCCTTCATCCAGCCGTTGCCGGTTTCCAGCGCCCATCGACGATTGCGCGCGGTGACGCGCTGCCATGCCCGCATTCGTCCGTCAGGTTCAGCGTTCCGGTCGTCCTGTCTCACGGCTTGCGCCTGAAACCGTGGCCCTGGCGTCGATTTATCGCTTTCGCGGCGGCGCCAACCTGTGGATAATTGGGAGCGCGCGGAATGCCTTGCGGCAGTCCGGTCGCGGCATCAACTTCCATCCCCTCATCCGAGGTGTCGAAATGGCTGAAGTCAAGACTCTGACAGACCCTCCGAAATACAAGCCTTACGTTCCAGTCGATATGCAGATGAGAGAATTCACGCTCAGGGCAATCATCCTGGGCATCCTCATGACGGTCATACTGGGCGCCGCGAATGCCTACCTGGGGCTGAGGGCGGGCATGACGATCGCAGCGACGTACCCGGCTGCCGTCATCGGCATGTCGATCCTGCGGTTGATGAAAGGGTCGCTGCTGGAAGAAAACATGGCTCGAACGATCGGCTCCATCGGCGAGTCCGTCGCCGCCGGCGCGGTCTTTACGATCCCTGCATTTGTCCTCGCGGGCCTTTGGCCGACGCTTGGAATGGAGAGGTACTGGGAGTCGGTCGCGCTCATGGTCATCGGCGGCCTGCTCGGCATTCTCTTCGTCACCCTGCTTCGCCGCGTGATGGTGGAAGATCCCGAACTTCCCTTCCCCGAGTCGGTGGCGGCGTCCGAGATTCACAAGGCCGGCCAGCAGGGCTCCAAGGCGGCGAAGATCCTGTTCGCCAACATGGGCTTCGGCGCGGTCATCAATGCGCTCGGAGCGCTCTACATTTTCGAGCCGTTCAGGACCTTCACCGTCAACATCGGCGCGCTGGGCAGGAGCCTGCTGCTTCGCACCAGCACCAACCCGAATGTGGCCACGATTGCAACCGGCGGCATGAGCACATTCAAATCGCCGGCGATCAGCCCCGCCTACCTCGGCGTCGGCTACATCATCGGCCCCCGCCTGGGGGCGTTGAATTTTGCCGGCGGCATTCTCGCATGGGGCCTGCTGGTCCCGTTGCTCACCTATGTGCTCGGGCCGATCATCCAGGCGTCGCTGCCGGCCGGCACATCGGTCGACTGGGGGACGTTGTCGGGCGCGGTGTACTTTTCGATTGTCCGGCCGATCGCGGTCGGGGGCATGCTGGTCGGCGCCGGCTACACCCTGTTTAAAATGCGGAAGCAGCTGGCCGCGGGCATGGCTCGCGCCGTCAGCGACCTGAAGAAGTCCGCCGGGGTCCGCGAAGCCGCGACCCGCCCGGAACGCGACCTCAACATGAAGGCGGTTTTCTTCGGAGTGGCCCTGGTTTTCATCGCCATGATCGGCTTGTATTACTTCTTCATCGCGGGCGCGGGCAACCTGACCACCTCCAAGATCGTGGTCGGCGCCGTCGGCGCGGCTGTGGTGATGGTGATCCTCGGCTTTTTCTTTGCCGCGGTTTCGGGCAACCTGGTCGGGATGATCGGTTCCTCCAACAACCCGGTCTCGGGACTCACGCTCTGCACACTGGTCGTCGCGGCACTCCTGATGGTGGGGCTGGGAGTCGCCGGCATCGGCGGCGTCGCGGCCGTGCTCGGCGTCGCGGCCGTGGTCTGTGTCTCCTCCGCGGTCGCCGGCGAAATGCTCCAGGACCTGAAGGTCGGGCACATCCTGGGCGGCACGCCCTCGAAGATGCAGATCGGCGACATCTTCGGCGTTCTCGTGGCCTCGCTGGTGCTGTTCTTCCCCCTGATGGTGCTCGATAATGCCTATCATTTCGGCAGCACCGCACTGCCGGCGCCGCAGGCGGGATTGATGGCCATGCTCAGCCAGGGCATCGTCGGCGGGAACATGGCGTGGCCCCTGGTGATGGTCGGCATCCTGATGGGGTTTGCGCTCATCATGGTCCAGGTCCGGAGCCCCATGTTGTTCTCCGTCGGCATGTACCTGCCGGTTGAAACCACATTCGCGATCTTCGTCGGCGGCGTCATCCGTTGGATCACCGACAAGCTGCGCGACCGGCGGAGTCTCAACGATGCCCAGAAGGCACGCGTTGAAAACGCCGGAGTCCTCACCGCCTCCGGCCTGATCGCGGGCGAGGCGCTCTGCGGCCTCGTGATTGCCGGCGTGTGGCAGGGTCAGACGCCGGCGGTCTTCGAAGCCCCTCACTGGATCGGCATGATCATTGCTGCCGCGGCACTCGTCTTCGTCATGATCAAGGTGCCGCTGGCCAACGCCGGCGACCCGAACGAACCTGCACCGCCGACCGCGATCATGTAGCGGGACGGGTTGCTGCCGCGGCCGTTGTGCTTGTCAATGTCAGTGCGGCGAACACAGGAGCACGTTTCGTCGCAGTCTCTGAATCACAGTCGGGCACATTTGCGATTCTTCCCGATGCGGCAAAGCTATATAGTATGGGGTTGGTTCTTTCGATCGGTGCACTCGCCCTGAGGAGGGAACGATGTCTACAGCTATTGAGGGGTTGAAACCTGAACTGGTGTGGAAGTATTTCGCGGAAATCGCCCGCATACCGCGCTGCTCCGGCAACGAATCGGCGATCAGCAAGTACGTTGCGGCCACCGCGAAGCGGCTCGGGCTGCAGGCGAAGGTCGACGCGGTGGGCAACGTGGTCGTGTCGAAACCCGCTTCCCCGGGGCGCGAGCGCGTCCGCGGCATCGTGCTGCAGGGCCATCTCGACATGGTCGGCGAAAAAAACAAGGAGAAGGTCCACGACTTCAACAAGGACCCGATCGAGCTCGTGCGCAAGGACAAGGTGATCATGGCCAACGGCACGACCCTGGGCGCGGACAACGGCGTCGCAGTCGCCACCAACCTTGCCATCATGGAGGACAAGTCCCTCGAACACGGGCCCCTCGAGTTTCTGTTCACGGTGGATGAGGAGCGGGGCCTGACGGGCGCGAAGAGCATCAGCGGCGATGCGCTCCAGGGCAGGATCCTGCTGAACCTGGATTCCGAAGAGGAAGGGGAACTCTACGTCGGTTGCGCCGGCGGCCGCGACACGACCGCGCACTGGAAGGCCGAGTTCGATCCCTCTTCGGCACAGGCGATCGCCGCCTCGCTCAAGGTAACAGGCCTGCGCGGCGGCCATTCCGGCCTGGAGATCGACAAGGGCCGGGGCAATGCGCTCAAGATCATCAACCGGGTGCTCATCGGACTCTCCACTGCAGGGGCGCGCATCTCCAACTTCGAGGGCGGGAACAAGCGGAATGCAATCCCGCGCGAGGCTGAAGCAAAGGTCTTCATTCCACAGAAAGCCTGGGATCAGGCCGCCGACATCGTCGCCCGGTTCAACACGATCATCAAGGTCGAGTTCGCCACCGTGGATCCCGGCCTCGAGATCAGCCTGGCGCCGCTGAAGGGCGCCAGGAAAGGCAAAGTCCTGAAGAGCGCGATTCAGAAAAAGCTCTGCAAGACGATATCGGCACTGCCGCACGGGGTGATCAAGATGAGCCCGGACATCCCCGGGCTGGTTCAAACCTCCACAAACGTCGCCATCGTCACGACCGGCAAGAAGTCCGTCACGCTGCAGACCAGCCAGCGCAGCTCGGTTGCTTCCGAGATCGATGAAATCTGTCAGACCGTGACGAACGTCTTTGAGCTCGGTGGAGCCGAGGTTCAGGGTTCGGACGGTTATCCGGGCTGGAAGCCCAACCTTGATTCCGAGATCCTGAAGATCGCAAGGGAGACCTACAAGTCGCTCACCGGGAAGGATCCTGCGGTCAAAGCGGTTCACGCCGGCCTCGAATGCGGCATCATCGGCGAGAAGTTCCCGGGAATGGACATGGTGTCCTTCGGGCCGTCGCTCGAAGGGGTGCACTCCCCGGATGAAAAACTCTATATCGACACCGTGGAAAAGTTCTGGAGTTACCTGTTGGCGATTCTCAAGAATGTGAAATAGGTTCACGTCGCGGGCGGCCCGGGCGGCCGCCGGCGACGGCATCTTCGAGAGAAGAAGGATCCCGGAAAACACGGTTGCGATAGCTTCCGACTGATTGGCTTATGCAGGCCGCACAGGAGATCCGACAAAAACTGATTCTGGTGATCGGCAATCTCCTTTGCCGGTGCATAGAAGACGCTCGCAAGATCCCGTACGTCCTCGACCGGGAGCAGGTCCTGGATATCCTCGTAAGAAACCCGTTGTTCTTTGCCAGGCTGGTTCGCGAGGAAAAGCGCGATTCCACCGAATTCTCCAGTGACAGTCTGACCGCCAAGCTTGACGCGATGGCCGAGCTTGGACAGTTTGAGGCGCTCGATGCCTACGACATTTCCCTGGCGGCAAGCTTCGACCCGGACGTCGATCTGAACGTGATCCTCGACCAGGTCAACCGGCTGACTCGCACCTTCGTCGTCTATCTCAGCAACACGACGACAATTTTCGAGAAGGAATTCCAGCAATTCATGGAAAAATTCCATCAATCCCTGAATCAGGCGGGGCTTGCGCCCAGGATCACGGAGCTTACCGTAAGCGACATGGCGGGCCTGGAAGACAAGGCGGGAGGATACCTGGCGGCGGGGATGTTTCTGCAGGCGTTTCTATTCGACCGACTGCTCAACGCCGATGTGATTACAAAAGAGCTTGTGAGGCTTCCCTCCTCCGGCTATTCGTTCAGCCGGAGCCTCCTGCTGAGAGCCTCGAAGGACGCCGGCACGTTTGCGGCGCTGGTGAAGTTCCTGCTGCGGGCCTGCTATGTCAGCCAGGGTACCTGGGAGGATCTCCTCTCCACGCTGATGGATCTCGTCGCCCAGGATTCCGGACCCGACCGCCGTTCGATGCTCATCGACGGGATCGAACAGGACGGAATCTTCTGTTGCAACCTTCTGCGCGAGCCCCTGGCGACACTCAGAAGCTGGCCTCCCGGAGAGAGGAGGGCAGCCATCGAAAAAGGGCTTGCCAGCTGGCGTCACAACACGCCGGCGGGCGCCTGGGGTCCCAGCTAGAAATGACAGCCCAATCGCGCGAACCTCAGGATCCGGTCTTGACCAGGTCCGTGAGGCTGAAGTCCTTCATTTCGATCACACTGCGGACGCCCAGCCTGGCGCAGGAACCGTCGTAAATCTGCTTCACCGCCTTCTTCGCCTGCTGCAGCTCGAGCAGCCGCTCTTTGGCCCTGGCCAGTTCGGCATTGATTTCCTTGTCGAGCTGATCCAGCTCCTCCCTGGCCATCTGCCGGGCCATTTCAAACTTCTGTCTTTGCTGTTCTGTCAACATCGTCTTCCCTCTTTCTACCTCGGTCCTTGAAAAACCAGAGATACTTTGAGCGATCCGGCAACATTGATGCCGTTGAGGCTGGCGGGTTTGAATTTCCAACGCATCACAGCATTCACGGCCTCGGTTCTCAACATCATCGGGCCGCTTTCCGGAGTGGCCTTGACCGCTTTCCCGGTCTCATCCACCTGGACTTCGAGGACAACCGTGCCGGCCGTTCGCGTCCTTTTCGCAATCTCCGGATACACCGGCACCACTTTTGAGATCACTTCCACCGGGGTTATCGTCCTCGGCGCGGGCGCGGCAGGCTCGGCTGCCCGGTTGAAATTCGCCAGTCCAGCCAGGTTCGGCGTGGCCCGCGGCGTGAGCGGCGCCAGGCTCCCCGCTCCCGGAGGACGGGATTGAACCGCCGCCAATGAAGTCGGATTTTCAGCGGCGCGCAGGAGCTGGTTGCCCAACGTGTTTTCGGGGGGCGGCGCCGGCTTATCGGCCGCCGGCACGATTCCCGCATTGCCCGCGGCCGGATTCGTCACGCCGGGGGCGACAGGCGGTTCGGGCACTGCCGGCGCCGGCGCTTTCGAGGGCGCATCCGGCTTGGCAACGCTGCCGGAATTCACAGCGGCAGTCGAGTTCGCCGGCGTGGCGGCCGGCGCAGCAGGACGAGAGGTCCGTGCCGGAACGCTTTTTGCAGCCGCTCCCCGGTTCGGCGATTCCGGCTGAACGTTCCCTTCGTCTATGTTTGCGGAGGCTGCGGGCTCCCTCGGGGGAGGCGTCGAATCGGCCGTGTTCGCCGGACCGTTCTTGGTCCCCGTAAAGTACACGATGCCGACACCCAGAAGCAGGCAAACGAATGCGCTTCCCAATATCAGAACCAGTCGTCCGCTTGCAGCCTTTTTGTTGGTTGCGAACGTAAAGACATTGGATCGCTCCTGCGGCGGAACCGGTTCCATTCCCGCAACAGAGGGCTTGCGGTCGGGCAGGATTTCGCGCGGCGCGGCCGCTATTGGCGCCTCAGGAGCGCCTGGTTCCAGAACCGCCGGTACCGTCTCCGGAGCGCTCTTCTCCATTGCCGCCGCCCGCACGGGGGGTTCCGCATTGGCGCGGAGACCGGCGTTTCCCGAGTCGTCAAGGCTGCTTGCCTGCGAAACGGGTTGAAGGTCGTCAGGATCGGCGGAGCGGGACGCGTCCGGAACAGGTTCATTCTGACTCATGAAGATCCTGGAGAACAACAGGTCCAGATCCTCGGTTTCGCGCTCGACGGGAGGTTCCTGGCTTTCCGTAACGGTGATGGCCTCTTTTAGAAAATTGTCGACCAGCAGGTCCACGTCGTCGGGCGCTCCCTTCTGGGCGGCAGATCCAGTGGGAGCCGAGATTTCCTTCTGGAGAAAATCCAGCATGGCCGCTTCGTAGTCTTCGCCCTTCGTTTCGGCGCTCTCGTCTTCATGTTCATCGCTGCGCATTCCAATTTCCTCCCCTGGGCCCCCCAGCCGGACCTCAATTTGTGCGTCGATCGGCGCCCCGCGTTGAACTATCCCGGTGGCTGTTTTTGTGCCGCCCGTGGCGCTGAGGCCGGGCGGTGGGATTCACGGATCCAGGCCGTATGGACTCCTTACGAGACGGCTCATCCCCGGCAGCCAACACCAATGGCAGTCCGATCCGCTCCTGGTAGATATATATCGGCAGAAAAAGCAGGGACTTCACCATTGGCTGCAAACGGCGACTCCGGTAATTCCAATCGATTGTGGACGATCGGGACTCTGGACGGCGGATTCCAGACTTTAAACTTCAGACGGTGGGCATCAGGGGGCGCCTACGACAGCGCGGGTTGAAGCCCGCGGCCACATAAGATCTTCCGCTTATCGCAACATTCCTGCGGCTCTGGGCTTCAGCCCGGTCTCCAAACAGGCCCCTGCGGCTGATTCCGAATCAGCATCCCATGAGGCACATCACACCGGAGTCGACGCCGAAGACATCTCAGGTGGTCTGTCAAGGTCGCCTCCCGCATCTTCGCCAAATCCGGATTGTGCCGGCGGGACGACGGCGCTCCCGGACTGAGGGCATCCTCATTAAGGCCCGAAGGGCCGGCATTCATAGGCCCGGCCGTCAGGCCGGGATAAGGATAACGTGGAAATGACCGCCGAAGGCGCGGGCTGATGGCCGCGGACGCATGCGATTTCCGGGTGCAATGTTCCTTGCTCACGAGCTTGAGTGCGCTGGAGATTGCGGCAAGGGACTGCGGAGACGAGCAGGAGCGATCACCTGTCGCCCCGCGCGGGTGAAAAATGGTAGGCTATGGTATCTGGGGGCACGTGGCGGCGGCAGCCGGCGGCCGGGCGCCTGCCAGGTCGTTGACGGGATGAGCGGATCCGGATTGCCGATGACCAGCCTATGAAATTCTCCGACACCGAGACAGACTGGAAGGAAGGCGACCTCGTCACCATCACGACCGCTTCGCAAGTCCTGTCGGGGGAGAGCCGCAGGAGAGGGTTGGCGCGCCTGTGGCCTTTTCTGGGCCCGGCGTTTATCGCCAGCATCGCCTATGTCGATCCGGGGAATTTCGCCACCAACATCGCCGGGGGCGCGAAATTCGGTTATACGCTGCTTTGGGTCGTCGTGGCCAGCAACCTCATGGCAATCCTGGTCCAGACGCTGTCGGCGAAGCTTGGAATCGCCACCGGCTACAACCTGGGCGAACTCTGCCGCCTGCATTTCCCGCGCCCCCTGGTCTGGGGAATGTGGGTTGCCATGGAAGTCGTGGCGATGGCCACGGATCTGGCCGAGTTCCTGGGCGCAGCCTTGGGTTTCAGCCTCCTGTTCGGCATTCCCCTCTGGCTTGCCGGCATACCGACGATCCTGATCACCTTTTTTATCCTGGCGCTCCAGGCGCGCGGCTTCAGGCTGCTGGAGGCGGTGATCAGCGCTATGCTCGGCGTCATCGCCGTCTGCTACGTGCTGGAAACCTTCCTGTTCCGGCCTGATTGGCATGCGGTCGCCGTCAACGCCCTGGTTCCGCGATTTGCCGGGACGGAGAGCGTGCTGCTCGCTACCGGCATTCTCGGGGCGACTGTGATGCCCCACGTGATATTCCTGCACTCCTCGCTTACGCAAGGGCGCATCCGTGTGAACGACCCCAAACAACGGAGGAGGCTCCTGAGTTTCGAGGTCGCCGATATCACGATTGCCATGAGCGTCGCCGGATTCGTCAACGCTTCCATGCTGATGATGGCGGCGGCCACATTCTATCGGGCCGGTCTCGGCCATGTTGCCTCCCTTGAAGAAGCCTATCTCACACTTCAGCCCTTACTGGGACCGGCCGCAGGCTGGATCTTCGCCATCTCACTCCTCACCTCCGGGCTGGCCTCGACTACGGTCGGGACCATGGCCGGCCAGGTGATCATGCAGGGGTTTATCGAGCGCCAGATTCCCATCTGGGTGCGCCGTCTCGTGACCCTCGCGCCATCCGTCGTGATCATCGGGCTTGGCTATGATCCGACGCGGGTCCTGGTATTGAGCCAGGTGGTCCTCAGCTTCGGCATACCGGTCGCGCTCATCCCGCTGATCCTCCTGTCGCAGCGGCGTGACGTGATGGGCGACCTGGTGAATCGGAGGTTGACGACACTTGCGGGGTGGGGGATCGCCGGGATTATCGTGACGTTGAACTTCGTGCTACTTTACCTTAGCTTTTTCAGGGGCTAGAGCATGTTCAAGCAAATCCTGATTCCGCTGGACGGTTCCAAGTTGGCTGAGGCCGCGTTGCCGGCAGCCAGGGTTCTGGCCGACCTGTCGGGGGCGCAGGTCACCCTGGTTCACGTAATCGAAGAGTATGCTCCTTCCACTCACCACGGGGAGCGGCACCTGATCAGTCCGGACGAGGCCGAACACTACCTGGCCGGGATCAGCGACCTCGCCGCCCCTCCGGGATCACACGTTTCCTGGCATGTGCATACCGCAGCCACAGGCAACGTCGCCCAGTCGATTGTCGCACATCAGGACGAACTGGCGCCCGATCTCGTGGTCATGTGCACGCACGGCCGCGGCGGCATCAGACGGATCATGATCGGCAGCATCGCACAGCAGGTGGTGGCATCCGGCTCAACGCCGGTCCTGCTGATTCGCCCAAACGGGCATGATCCCCGTGGATCATTTGCCATCACGACGGTGTTGGCCCCGATCGACGGCGAGCGGGCCCACGAGCAGGGTCTCCACGCGGCGGCCGAGCTGGCGCGCATGGCCCGCGCGCGGCTGCGGCTGCTCTCCGTCCTCCCGACCATGGGCACCCTGGCAGGCCGGGACGCAACAATGGGAAAATTCATGCCGGGAACCACCCAGGCGCTCCTCGATCTTGCCCGGAACGATCTCCGGTCGTACCTCACGCGGCACGTATCAAGACTGCAGAAGACCGGCCTGAAAGTTTCCGCCGAACTGCGGGAAGGTGATGCCCCGCCGGCTATCGCAGCTGCAGCAGAATCGGTCGACGCCAGTATCGTAGCGCTCGCTACCCACGGCAAGGCCGGCAATGAAGCGTTCTGGACCAACAGCGTGGCGGCTCGAGTGCAGGCGCAAACCAGCCGGCCGCTGCTTCTCGTTCCTCTGAAGAAAGATTCGGAATCCGGCAACTGACGCAGAGACACGCCAATCCACAGACCTCTCGCCTGAAACCCGATCAGCGAACAAGTTCCATTATTAACTCATTCTAAACTGGAGGCCGGCCAGGAATGCAATTTCGTGAATGACCTCGTTCACTGCTTCCGTCGTAAAATCGGGCAGAACGCATCCGCTCCAGCAGTCCTTACTTCATGGTGCAATGTTGCTTTAAACAATTGTCCAATCCAAATAGTTGTATACGGAGATTTGGATTATTACACGCACAACCCCGGCATGGGTGTTTCGGCGTAAAAGAATAAAACAATGATTAGACGCTGAATGCACATTGGCGATCACCGTTATACAGGCCCGCACAGCATCTATCCGGATATCATGGCCCGGATATTGCATCGTATACACACGAGAATGGAATGCGGGGGGAGTTGTAAGTGCGGAGTTCAGCGTTCAGGAGTAACAGCGGATCAGTCAACTGCAGTATGAGTATTCGAACGAGCGTGTATATTTGCATACCAGGCGCAAAACAAGGGTTTCCCCCTAGGCATAGCCAAGGGTTTATCCGAGGCTGATATTAGGACATGTACACACGCCCGGCTCGGGTTTCACCCAGTTGTCCTGAGAACATGCTGAATATAATTTTCGTTAGATTTGGCGTTTCAGTGTTTAGTACGCCGGTCCCGCGAAGCAAAACCGCGAGGCGCGGGCGTTATGAAGTTCGGGCGCACGGCATGTATACGGTGGATCGTTTGCACATGACGGCCGCACTACTAAGGGTGATCGCATGATTTTAATGGAGGAAAAACAGATGGAGTTTCTCAGAAAGGAAAATGCCGGCAACTGGCAACGTTCTGTTGTCGCGTTGCTCGCGGTGTTTCTGCTGGCCGGAAGTCTCTGGGCCCAGCAGGAGACCGGGCGAATCGTCGGCACGGTCAAGGATCAGAGCGGCGCAATCGTTCCAGGCGCGACCGTGACGGTCAAGAACGTGGCCACGAACGCCGAGCGCACATCCATCACAGGCACTGACGGCAGCTACGTCATGACGAACCTGCAGCCGGGCACATACTCGGTGGCGGTGGCAATGACGGGCTTCAATACCGGCAAGAAGCAGGTGGCGGTAACGGTCGGGGGCGTTGTGAACCTGGATTTCTCGCTCTCGGTAGGCTCGACACAGACGACGGTTGTGGTCAGCGAGGCCGCGGTCCAGGTGGACACGGAAACGCAGACCCTGGCCAGCGTAATAAACACGAAACAGGTCCTCGAACTTCCCACCTTGACCCGCGATCCATATGACCTCGTGGCGATCGCGGGCAACGTCAACCCTATCGACCCGAGAGATGTGGCGAACGGCGCCAATCGAGGAGCCGGATTCAACATCAACGGGCAGCGTAGCGCCAGCACCAACATTCTGCTGGATGGCGCCGACAACAACGACACCTTCACCGCGTCCGTGGGACAGCGCGTCCCTCTCGATTCAGTGCAGGAATTCAGCGTGGTATCGAGCGCCTTTACCGCCGAGTACGGGCGGGCCGGGGGCGGAGTGGTAAATGTGGTGACGAAGTCGGGGACGAATGAATTCCACGGCTCCGCCTATGAATTCAACCGCGTCTCGAAGCTGTCTTCGAACGGTTTCGACAACAATGCGAAGGGCATACCGAGGGCCATTTTCACGCGGAATCAGTTCGGATTCTCCGTCGGCGGCCCCGTGTTGAAGGACAAACTGTTCTTCTACAACAACACTGAATGGTTCCGCGTTCGCAGCTCCTCGACGGAGACGGCGCTCGTGCCGACTCCAGAGCTGCTTGCGGCAGCCGCGCCGGCGACCCAGCAGTTCTTTTCGACCCTGGGCGCCCTGAAGATACAACCAAACGGGACAATCTATACCAAGAACGACATCGCCGGCCTCTGCAACGCTACCGGTCCCTGCGCCGCACTGTCCGGAAGCCTTCCGCTTTGGGCGACAGTAAATTACCCGGTGCCGACGGATGCCGGCGGCGGGTTCCCGCTGAATCAGACCCAGAGCGTTTCGCGTGTGGACTTCAACCTCAGCGACAAGACGACGATCTACGGCCGGTATGCGCTGCAGGATGAGACCCTGTTCCCCGGGTTCGTGAGCTTCAGCCCCTATCAGGGCTACGACACCCCGGAGACCCAGTTCAATCAGAACGCATTGTTGTCGGTTACACACACCTTCTCCCCGCACGTGGTGTCGCAATCCAAGGTGGTATTCAACCGGCTGACGCTCTTGGACTCCTTGAGCAGCGCACCGGTTTCCCCCACCCTGTTCCTTTCGAGCGCCAACGTAGCTTCGAAGATCCTGGGAATCAATGTTGCATTTCCGGGGTATTTGCCCTTTTCCCCCGGCAACGGCATTCCCTTCGGCGGACCGCAGAATCTCGGCCAGATCTATGAAGATCTCAGCTGGTCGAAGGGAACTCACACTCTCCGCTTCGGCGGCCAGTACATCTATATCCGCGACAACCGCGCGTTCGGCGCTTACCAGGAACCGATCGAGCAGTTGGGCAGCAGCGTGGCTCAGGGAATGGACAATTTCCTGACCGGACAGCTGCTGAGGTTCACGGCGGCTGTCAACCCGCAGGGGAAGTTCCCCGGAGATACCGTCAACCTGCCTGTGGGCGCGCCTGACTTCACTCGAAGCAACCGGTATGGAGACTGGGCTCTCTATGCACAGGACTCCTGGCGCGTCGTTCCCAGGCTCACGCTCAACCTCGGGGTCCGCTGGGAATACTACGGAGTGCAGCACAATAAGGATCCTCTCATGGATTCGAACTTCTACTTCGGATCGGGGTCCACGATTGACGAGCAAGTCGCGAACGGTTCCGTGCAAATAGCCCCCAACAGCCCGGTCGGGGGACTCTGGCAGAAAGACAAGGACAACTTCGCCCCACGCGTCGGTTTCGCCTGGGACGTGACTGGAACCGGCAGGACCAGCCTGCGCGCAGGATACGGGATCAGCTACGAGAGAAACTTCGGCAACGTTACTTTCAACGTGATCCAGAATCCGCCGAACTACGCAGTACTCCAGCTCACGGCCGCGGATGTCGGGGGAAGCCTCCCGGTCACGATCAACAACGCCGGTCCTCTCGCCGGATCGACCGGATCCAAGGTGCTCCCGATCGTGTCGTTGCGAGCAGTCGATCCGAATATGGAAACCGCCTACTCGCATTTCTGGGATGCGGCCCTGGAGCATGAGATCCACCGCGGCACCGTGATCAGCCTGGAATACTCCGGGTCCAAGGGTCACGGCCTCTATGCCATCAACCCGCTGAACATGCAGGGATCGGGAGCTCTGTTCCTGGGCATGTCCGATCCGCTGGCCAGGGAAAATCCGCAGTATGCGAACATCAACTTCCGCACCGACAACGGCTTTTCCAATTACGACGGCCTGATCGCGGGAGTGAGGAGCAACGACCTGTTCATGAAGGGGCTTTCGCTGAACCTCAACTATACCTACTCGCACTCACTGGACAACCTCAGCACGACCTTCAGCGAGCTCAGCAACAGTTTCAACCTCGGCTTGACCGATTCCAATAATCCGGGATTGGATTACGGCAATTCGGACTTCGATATCCGGCAGCGGATCAGTTTCAGCGGCGTCTGGGACGTCCCCTACGGCAGGAGCATGAAGGGACTCGCCGGCCAGGTTCTTGGCGGCTGGACTTTTGCGCCGATCATTACGGCACATACCGGAGCGCCCTTCACGATCTATGACTGTACGAACGCCAACAACATTTGCAACCGGATGATCCTCGTGGATCCGGCGATTTCGTTGACCGGTGCGGACAATCCGGCTCCTGTAGCCGGGATCCCGAACAACTTCAACTTCCTTGACCTCGGCCTGGAATCGGCAGGCGTGGGCAGTTACGCCAACCCGATTACCGGGAACTCCGATTTCGGTCCGTATCCGAGCAACATGGCGGGACGCAACATTTTCCGCCAGCCCGGCGCCTGGGACTTCAACCTCGGCATGTACAAGAGCTTCAAGCTGCCGAAGGAAGGGACCAGCATCCAGTTCCGAGCAGAGATGTACAACGTGTTCAACCACTCCAATCTGTACGCTGACGTCACCTCGGCAGACATTTCGAGCAACGGCTACATTCCGGCGCTCAAGGGTCTCTCGGGAACCGCCGCGGAGCGGAGAAACATTCAGTTCGCCTTGAAGTTCATCTTCTAGCGGAGTTCGAGGCTGTGTGATTCATCGAGAGGGCCCCGAGAGATCGGGGCCCTTTCTTTTTGCATGGAAATGGGAGAAACCGGCAGCGGTCAGGATAGCTCGGCCATCTGCTCTTCGACGACGCGGCCGTCGAAGAGATGGATCGTGCGCTCGGCGTGCTCCGCATATCGCGGGTCGTGCGTGACCATGCAGATGGTCGCCCCCTCCTTGTGAAGGTTGCTCATGAGTTCCATCACCGCCTCGCCGTTCTTGGAATCGAGGTTGCCGGTCGGCTCGTCCGCCAGCAGAATCAAAGGGCTGCCCACCAGCGCCCGGGCCACGGCCACGCGCTGCTGCTGGCCGCCGGAGAGCTGGCTGGGCAGGTGTTTGGCGCGGTGAGCCATCCCCACCTTTTCCAGCGCCTCGTTGACGCGGGTCTTGCGCTCCGACGACTTCATCCCGCGATACGTCAACGGCAATTCCACATTCTCGAAGACGGTGAGATCCCCGATCAGGTTGAAACTCTGGAATACGAATCCAATCTGGCGGTTGCGAATGCGGGCACGCTCAGAAGCGTTCAGCTTCTCCACGGACTTGTCGTCGAGCTGGTAGACGCCGTCGGTTGGGGAATCGAGAAGGCCGAGGATGGAAAGGAGAGTGGACTTTCCGCAGCCGGAGGGACCGGAAATGCAGACGTACTCGCCTTTTTTGATATCCAGGTGGATTCCAGCCAGGGCGTGAGTTTCCACTTCTTCGGTAAAGAAGACTTTCGTTACGCCTTCGAGACGGATAAGGGAGTTGTTCGTGTCTGTCATCGTTTCTCCTTCGCCAACAGCGGACCGCCGGTGCTCGCCGCCCGCGCTCGCGGTGTGAGGCCTCCCGAAGCAGCAGCCATTCGCACGTCCGCGTCGATGGCCGCGGTGCAGGCTCCAGGGTCTTCAGTAGTTTATTCGAATGCGATCCGTACTGTCATATTGAGACATATCCGAGAGGATCACCTGATCTCCCGGCTTGAGTCCGCCCAGGATCTCGACCGTGCTCACGGAGACCCGGCCGATCTTGACCTGGACACGCTCCGCTTCCTTGCCGTCCGGAGTCAGCCGGAAGAGGCCGATTGTGCTCCCCTCCTGACCTTGCGTCGGACGCTCAACATATATTACGTCGTTCAGGTGTTCAAGTTCGATGGTTCCGTCAACTCCCAGGTCGGGAATCGCGCCTTTGGGCAGTTCGCCCTCGAGAGCCACATCCACGGTGACGGTACCGCCGATAACCGTTGGATCTTTGCGAATGACGTGACCGGGGATGATCCCATTGCGGGTGTCGATGGAGGCAATCTGCCCGATCTGTACGTCTTTCGCCTGCGTTTCCATGATCTTGAGCTCGGCCTTCAGCTTCGCCGGATTGGCCACCCGGGCCATTTCCGTCCCGACGGCGACCTGCTTGCCTTCGTCCACTTTGACCTCTTGAAGCACGCCTGCCACGCCCGCTCTCACTTTTAGCTGTTCAAGCTGACTTCGTCTCAAGCCATAGACTGCACGTAATTTGTCGACTTCGCGCTGTTTGATCGCCAACTGGGCCGCGATCGACTCTTTGTTTTTCACACGGAGCTTTTTCTGGAGGGCGATCTGGTTCGCCAGCATTTCCGCCGATGTCCTTGCCTGGCGCACGTCCAGGTCGGTGGTCAACCCGAGTTTAAAGAGACTGTCCTGCGCCTCGGATTTCATCTTGGCGGTGCTGAAATCCATCTCGAGCTTGGCGTCATTCGCATCATTATTCAGCTCGTTGACTTCCAGCTGGACCTTGAAATCAGCAAAGTTGCTCTCCGATGATTTCCAGTCCCACTCGGCGGTCAGCACTTCCTGCTCCAGCTGAGGATTGCTGAGCTCGATCAGGACGGTCTCGGGCTTGACGAAGGCGCCGGGTTGGACCAACCGCCGCTCCACACGTCCGCTGGCCTGCGCTGCGACCCAGCGGATTTCCTCCGGAACCAGCGTCCCCGGCCCCCGCACCTCGCGCTTGATGGATCCGCGCTTGACCGTGTTTATCCACACTGTGCTCTTCTCCACGCTGGGTGGCGCGGGCTTCAGGTTCCGAAGGGCAAGGGTAATGACGGCGATGACTGCCAGGAAAAGGACGGCATAGACGACACGAAGAATGCGGCGCCTGCGTGCATGGGACTCGCGCGGAATATCCATGGACTCCTCCGTCCCCACTGTAGCAAACATCGTGCCAGTTATAGAAACGGAAATAAGATACTGATTCTAAGTCACATACGCAAGTCCCATGACAAGCCCCCGGTTGCGGGATGGCCGTTTATGGGACGAGCGTGTAGCAGAAATGAACACTTAGAGTCGGGCGCAACGAACTCAGCGATCGACCGCGTTCAAAGGGAGGGGCACGGAGTGCGGACCGTCCAGCGCCTGGGACGGCGGGCGTCTCGCCTAATGCCGCATACTTTTTCTAAAATTCCGTCCTGGCATACGAATTTCCATTTTGGCTCGTGGACTTGGACCTGGACCTGGACTTCGACGTGGACCTAGACGTGGTTGCGGCACAGGTTTCTGAGGCGTTGGGACTTAACGGCGCACCTTTAATCCCGTCCACGTCCAAGTCCAGGTCCAGGTCTATGTCCAGGTCCAAGATCCCTGCATTTTGCTCGCCCCTCTTTTTGCAAAAAGTATGCGGCATTAGGCATCTCGCCGGCATATGCCGGCGGGACGCCGGCCCTCCCGGCCCCAGCCGTCCGGACTTGAATGGAGACCGGCCTGAGGTGGGTGTCCAACGGTTGACGTGCGAGATGGGAAGAGGCGCGATCCGGGTTGGACCAGCGAAGATTTCGTGGTGCCGAAGGGGGGACTCGAACCCCCACGGGTTTCCCCACCACCCCCTCAAGATGGCGTGTCTGCCAGTTCCACCACTTCGGCACGAGAACTGCGGATTGCCGGCGCCTTTCACGGAACGGGTGAAGGCCAGCCGAGGAGCGATTACGCCGGGCTCTTGCCCGGCGCCTTCTTTTCCGTTGCCGGCGCCTTCTGCGTTTCAGGCGCCTTTTGCACACCCGGCGCCTGGGCAGGCGCCTGCTTTCTGCCTTGCCTCGATCTCCTCCTGCTGCTTCTTGATCTCTTCCTGCGTGGGCGCCTTCGTCTGGGTCGAGGCCGCCGGCGCCTTGGGCGCCGGCACAGGGGTCGCCGTCTGTTTGGTATTGTCCATGATCGACTTGGTGGCCCTGCTGGTGCTCATTCCGGAGAGCGCGATGCTCGTGAACATGAATATCACGGCGGCGACAGTCGTGGCCTTGGACAGGAATGATGCCGGTCCACGACTCCCGAAAGCTGTCTGAGTCGCTCCGCCCCCGAACGCGCCGGCCAGGTCTGCACCTTTCCCAGACTGCAGAAGCACGACGAGGATCAGGAGGAAGCATACGACCACATGCAGAAAAACAACCGCATAGTAAATTAGCATTCGGTTTAATTACCTGCCTTCCGCCGGTCGGCTATGGTCTGTAGTGGATGATGCGCAGGAAGCTGTCGGCTTCCAGGCAGGCGCCACCTACCAGCCCACCGTCAATGTCAGGCTGCCGCATCAGCTCATCGATGTTTTCGGGCTTGATGCTGCCGCCGTATAAAATGCGAACTTGCGGGGCCGTCTCTTCGCCGAACCTGCCAGGATAGCCAGGTGCGGATGCCGAGATGGACCTCCTGGGCAACCTCTGGGGACGCAGTACGGCCCGTCCCGATCGCCCAGACCGGTTCGTAGGCGAGAATAATACGCAAGAGGTCCTGGCGTGTCAAGCCATCGAGTCCGCCCGCAAGTTGTTGAGATATTACCTCGTGATAGCTTCCCTGCTCACGCTGCGCCAGGGTTTCCCCGATGCACACGATGGCCGTCAGTGAAGAGCGCAGCACGGCACGCAACCGGCGGTTCACAGTCTGGTCGGTCTCTCCGAAATATTGCCGCCGCTCCGAGTGCCCCAGGATTACCATGCCGCAGCCGGCATCCTCCAGCATGGGGATGCTGATCTCCCCCGTAAAGGCGCCTTTCGGCTCCCAATGAGCATTCTGCCCTGCCAGAATCAAGCGGGCGCCCCGGATGACCTCGGCCACCGCCGACAGGGCTGTGAATGGCGGCGCCAGAACGATCTGGCAGTGGCTGACGTCGGCCGCCCCATCCCGAATGGCCTGGCCCAGGGCGCGCGACTCCGCCAGGGTCTTGTGCATTTTCCAATTGCCGGCGATCACGGGTGTCCGCATAGACTCTCCATTCGACTGAACCGTCAAGACTCCGGTTTCCCGGTTCGAGAGATCGGAAATTCGATCAAGGGACGCTGAAACTACCGGATTCGGCGAATGTCCCTACAGTCCTTTACCTGTCAGTAAGAGCGGCGACCCCCGGCAGGACCCGTCCCGCTAGAAATTCGAGGGAGGCGCCTCCGCCAGTTGAGATGTGTGTGATCCGATCGGCCACGCCGGCCTTGGCGACAGCGGCCGCCGAATCGCCACCGCCGATGATCGAGACAGCCTTCGAATCGGCGACAGCCCGGGCGATGCCGATGGTTCCGCCGGCAAAAGCCTCCTTTTCGAACACCCCCATCGGGCCGTTCCAGAGGATGGTTCCGGACGGTGCGATGATCGAGGCATAGTGCTTCACCGTGCCAGGCCCGATGTCCAGCCCCATTTCGCCTTCGGGGATGCTGCCGGCCTGGACCGGGTGCGCCGAGGCTTCGTCCTCAATCCCCTTGGCAGCCACGGCGTCAACCGGCAGCACGATTTTCGACACGCCGGCAACGGTGGCCCGAGCCAGGAGGTCACGCGCCAGATCCAGCTTGTCCTCCTCACAGAGCGACTTGCCGATCTGTTTCCCCTGGCTCTTGGAAAAAGTGAACATCATCGCTCCGCCGACGAGCAGCCGGTCCACCTTGCCCAACAGGTTTTCGATGACCTCGATCTTGTCGGAAATCTTCGCCCCGCCCATGATGGCAATGAACGGGCGTGCCGGATTTTCGAGAACACCTCCCAGATACTGCAGTTCCTTGTCCATCAGGAATCCCGCAGCCGCTTTCTCGACGTAGTGGGTGATCCCCTCGGTCGAAGCATGGGCCCGATGCGCGCTCCCGAAGGCATCGTTCACGAAGAGGGGCGCGAGCAGACCGAGTTTCTTCGCGAAGTGAGGATCGTTTGCCTCTTCTTCCCTGTAAAACCGCACATTTTCCAGAAGAATGACGTCTCCGCAACGTGCTTTCGCGACGGCGTTTTCCACCTCGGGTCCGACACAATCGCGCACGAAGGTCACCGGTTTCCCGAGCAGGTCGGAAAGCCTTGCCGCCACCGGCGCCAGGCTGAAGGCAGGATCAGGCCCGCCCTTGGGCCGTCCCAGGTGGGAAGCCAGAATGCATATGGCCCCGTGCTCCACTGCATATCGGATGGTGGGAAGTGACGCCCGGATGCGCAGGTCGTCGCGGACCTTCGCATCCTTGATCGGGACGTTGAAATCGACGCGAATGAAAACGCGTTTGCCTTGAATGTCGAGGTCGGTGATCGTCAGTTTGTTCATGGGGTCCCCTGGAATGTCGCCTTGTGATGAGCATCGTACCGCGGGCGGCTGGAAACGGATCGCAGACTGCCACTGCACGGAACTGTGCGAACGATCCGGCGCCCGGCACCCGGTGCACCGCGTCTTTAGAGACGTTCCGCAACGTAGCGGACCAGGTCGAACAGCCGCATCGAGTATCCCCATTCGTTGTCGTACCACGAGAGGGTTTTGACCAGATTGCCGTTGACCTTCGTCTCCAGGCCGTCAACGATGGCGGAAAGCGGGTTCTGCATGTAGTCGGAGGAGACCAGGGGCTCCTCGGTGTAGCCCAGGATGCCCTTCAGCGGGCCTTCGGCCGCCCTCTTGAAGGCGTTGTTTACGTCCGCAGCGGTTGCTTTCGCGCGCGACAGGACAACCAGGTCCACGAGAGACACGTTGGGGGTCGGGACGCGGATCGCGATCCCGTCCAGCCGGCCGACCAGGTTGGGCAGCACCAGGCCGATAGCCTTCGCGGCGCCGGTCGAGCTGGGCACGAGATTGAGCGCGGCAGCCCGTGCCCGGCGCAGGTCCCTGTGCTGCAGGTCGAGGAGGTTCTGGTCGTTCGTGTAGCTGTGCACCGTCGTCATGAAGCCCGTTTCGATGCCGAATGTCTCGTCGAGGACTTTGGCCACGGGCGCCAGGCAGTTCGTCGTACAGGAGGCATTCGAGATGATGTGATGTTCGGCGGGCTTGTAGTTTTCGACGTTGACTCCCATGCAGAACGTACCATCCACGTTCTTTCCCGGGGCCGAGATGACGACCTTCTTCACGGAACCTTTGAGGTGTGCCTTGGCCTTTTCAGCATCGGTGAACAGCCCGGTGGATTCGACCACAATCTGCGCACCCAGGCCGCTCCAGTCCAGTTTCGCGGGATCCTTCTCGCAAAACACCTTCACGGGCTTTCCGGCGATGACGATCGTGTCGCCTTTGACCTCGACCGAAGCCTCGAACCTGCGCAGCACGCTGTCGTACTTCAGCAGATGCGCCAGCACCTCGGGCTTCGTGAGATCATTGACAGCGACGTACTCGATTTCGGGATTCCGGAACGAACATCGAATCAAATTGCGGCCGATGCGGCCAAAACCGTTGATGGCAACCTTAACTGGCATTAGGACATCCTCCTGTTTATCAAGCGCGTTAACAATGCACAAAAGCGTATTTTAGCGCATCCCGGCGAGCGTCACAATGTGCTGAAGTCCGTATTCAAACGCGCGGCTTCCTCATTGCATTCCAGTGCTTGCTGTCTTCAGCGACACGCCTTGGGTCGCGATACTGTAATCGAGCACCTGCACCCGCCGATCCCGCAGCTTGTCTTCGATGTATCCGCGCCTGCCATCCGGGACGCTCAGAACCACGCATCCGCCGCCGCCCGCGCCGCACACTTTGGCGGAGCGGGCCCCGAAGGATTTTGCGAGGGCAACGATCTCGTCGATTTCGGGAGTCGTGATGCCGCCGCTCAGTGTCCGGCGATTGGCCCACTCTTCGGCGAGCGCCTCGTCGATTTCATCCAGGTTCCCGCCCTTCAGCGCAGCAAGCGCCCTGTTGGCGGCAGCGACGATTCCTTCGAAAGCCCGGTAAATTGCCGGATCCCCGTCGATGTGACGCTTCATGACTTCCCAATTGTTGATGCCGGAATTGCGCGGCTGCCCGGAATAGACGAGGATCAGGCGCCGGGACAATCGTTCCGGGTCCAGGGGGATCGTTTCCCTGCGCACCCCGGCGGGCGAAAAGTGAATTGCCTGCACTCCTCCGAAGGACGCCGGGTAGTAGTCCTGTTCGCCCGTTGGGACGTCGATCACCTGCGCTTCCACGTTTCTCGCGATTGGAATCAACGCATCGGGACCGATCTTCGCGCCTGTCAGGTGATTCAGGCCCGAACAGATCGCTATGTTCAAGGCCGAGGAAGCTGCGAGCCCGGAACCCGGTGGCAGAGCCGAGCCGGTTACCATGTCCAGGCCGGTCTCGGGCCGGAAAAAATAGATGAGCCGCGCCAGAAGTTTGAGCACGGGGGTCGTCCGGAGCGGTTCCAGCCCATCGAATTCGGCGGATTCCCCTGTATCTGACGAACGCAGGACAATCCTGCCGTCAGCGCGTGTCGAAATGCGGCACCAGGTCATGAGACTCACAGCGAAGTTCACCGTCACCGCGCGCTCGTGGAACAGGTAAAGAGGCCAGATGTCGACAGTCCCGCCGGCGAGGTCGACACGAACTGGCGCTTGGGTTTCAATAATCATTGCTGCAGGCTCCAGAGTTATGAATGCCAACTGGCCCGGAATCCCGAGACGAACCGCGCTGTCGGGAAGACCCGGGCCCGGAGAACGGGTAAGCATATCATCAATTGCCAGCTCCTGTAACGGGCACGTCGTTCATTGGGTGCAATCGGAAGTGAGACTCAATCAGAGCAAAAAACGAATTGAAGGGTTCCCCTGTTAACTGTTAACGTAATTGTTTAGACTTAATCGGGGCTCCGTATGAAGCACGGTGCCGGTGCTTATGGTGGTCGGGCAGGCAGACTCTGCCCCGACAACACGAATCTCACGCTAACTGGTTCCTGTCGCGAAACTTCAAGGTCATCTGACCTGGACCTCGACTTGGACTTGGACCTGGACGTGGACGTAGACCTGGCAAATACCTCTGGCCCGAAGTAGGTGCCGCATTCGCGAGAAGTTGCAACAAGAAAGGCTGACCACGTCCAGGTCGAGGTCCAGGTCCACGTCCAGGACCAGGCAGGCCAATGATTGAGTTTCGCGACAGAAGCTGACTATTTCGTGCCGGGGATCCGCGTGGCGACCAGATATCTGCTTTTCTGCATCGGTCTTTGGCTGCTCGCTGGCCCCGGCGTTTCCGCCTCTGAACAACCCGCTCCGCAAAGCGAGACCCAGACGAAGTTGAAAGAGCAGGTCACCACAGAGATTCCCTATAGGCAAGGGAAGGTCATCCTCACTTCCGATTCCCAGGAAACAATCGGGAAGAAGCACTTCGCCCGCGGAAACGTCCGCGTCGCCTACCAGGACATCTTAATCACCTGCGATGCCGCGGAGTACGATGAAGACACCCAGGAAGGTTCCACTACTGGTCCAACCAGGTTCAGCCAGGGGAGTCAGTGGCTGACCTGCTCGCGCGCCGAATTCAATTTCCAGAAGCAGACGGCGAAATTTTACGACGCGGCCGGGCGTACGGATCAGGAGTTTCTGATCCAGGGCAGGACCGTGCTGAAGACCGGACGCGACACCTACGTCGTCGAGCAGGGTTCGATGACGACCTGCGAGGAGAAGCGCCCCAAGTGGTCGTTTGACGTCGCAGACGCCAGGATAAAGGTGGACCAGACAGCTCACATCCGCCACGTGGTGTTCAGAGTCAAAGGCCTGCCGCTTTTTTATTTTCCCTTCCTGGTTGTCCCGATGGAAAGCAAGAAGCGCAGCAGCGGCTTCCTCCCGTTCCACACGGGGAATTCCACCTCGAAAGGCAGGCAGTTCAACCTGGGGTATTATCAAACGCTCGGGCCGTCCGCCGACATCATGATGTACGGCAATTACTTCAGCCTGCGCGGTCTGGGACTGGGGGGCGAGTTCCGCGCTCGTCCGAACGATCAGACCACCATCGACATCCTGGGCTACGGTGTCGACGATCGGCTGAACCAGGGAGGCGCCCACCTGGTTGTGGATGCAGAGAGCCGGCTCAAGAACGGTTTCCGCACGGTTGCCAGCGTCAACATCACGACCAATTTCCGCTTCCGCCAGGCATTTTCGGATGAGTTTCGTTCCGCGACTGTCCCTCAGGAACTCTCCATCCTGTTCGCGACCCGCAATTACGACAGCTTTTCCACCAACTTCGCTTTTGCGCGGCATGAGGTGTTTTTCCCCGACAGGGCGTTGGTGATCCGGAAAACGCCCTCCGTTGAATTTCGCTCGCTCGGCAGACCTCTGGGGCGGCTGCCGCTTATTTTCTATCTCCGGGCCGGGGCCGAAGGACTCTCGCGGGCCGACAGTGTCATCGAGACCCCGCGCATCGTCCAACGGCTCGATTTTCATCCACGCCTCGCATTGCGTCTCCCATCGCTGGCCGGCTTTTCGCTCATGCCCTCGGCAGGCATACGCGAAACCTATTACAGTGCGCGCATTACCGACACGGCCCAACCCGAGGTGGTCCCGACGCCGCTCCACCGTCAGTACGCCGACATCGAGGTGGAACTGCGCACGCCGGAACTCCAGAGAGACTATCATTCTCCCCGTTTCGGGAACTTCAGCCACCTCATCGAACCGGTGATCACCTATCGCAGGATCCACGGCATCTCGGAGCTTCGGGAGACAATCCGTTTCGATGACGAGGACGCCATTGCGGACACAAACGAGCTGGAATATGGGATCGTAAACCGCATCATCCGCAGGCGGGATGCAAAGCCCGGGTTGAGCGAGGATTTCGAATTCCTCGCATTCACGGTGGCGCAAAAATACTATTTCGATCCGAGTTTCGGCGGCGCCTTCCTGGCGGGCGAGCCGAATCTGTTCTATCCCCTCAACACCCTGACCGGATATTCGGCAACCGGCATCGAGCGCACGTTGTCTGCCACGAATATCAGCCTGCGCCTGACCCCGAGGCCCGGCATTTCCTACGATGTGCGCGCCGATTACGACACGAGGCTTCACCGGCTGCGCGACAGCGGGCTTTCGGCCCTGTATCAGAAGGGCAAGCTGCTGGTCGCCAGCACATATCTCAAGACAAATTCGCTCGAGCCCGGGATGTTTCAGGCCAACCACATCCAGGGGCAGATTGGCTATGGTTCGCCGAACCGCGGATTCTCGGCGAGCCTCGTACTGAGCTACAACCTGCAGAGCAGGACGCTGCTCAACAGCAACTCGCGGCTGAACTACTTCTGGAACTGTTGCGGGGTTTCGCTGGAGTTTCAGCAGTTCGACCTGAACCTGCGAACGGAGAGCAGGATCACTTTCTCCTTCAACCTCAAGGGAATCGGCAACTTCGGTAACCTCAAGAACCCGGAGCGCCTCTTTTGACGATGGTGATCGTCCATGCAGGAGCACCACATCGCCTATTTGTCCTGCGGATCGAACATGGGGGACAGGATCGCGAATCTGAATAGCGCGATCCGGGACCTGCGCGCCGGCTCGATTGTGGTGAGGCGGTTCTCCTCCGTCTACGAGACTGAGCCGGTCGGGTTCCGGGAGCAACCCTGGTTTATGAACATCGCCCTCGAGATCGACACAGACCTTACGCCGCACGAAATGCTGGCCGGCTGCCGGAAAATCGAAACGGCGCACGGGCGCATCCGCTCGTTCACCGGTGCGCCGCGGCCGCTCGACCTGGACATCCTCCTTTTTGACAATCTCATACTCGACGAGCCGTCCCTTCAAATCCCTCACCCGAGAATGGCGGAGCGCAGATTCGTCCTCGAGCCGCTCGCGCAAATCGCGCCGGAAGTCCGCCACCCGGTGTTGGGCAAGACGATTTGCGCCCTCCTTGCCGCATGCCCTGACTCTTCAAAGGTGATCCTGCATTCCGAGTTGGCTGAGTAATCGGCTGCCCCTTGCCGAAATGAGTTGAAAGAAGAACGAATTCCATTATCATGTCGCTCCTATGGAGATCATCAACCGCGTTTCCCGTATGTCCGCCGTCAGCTCCAAGCTTCTAACGGGGGATGTGCAGATCGGGCTGGTCCCGACCATGGGAGTCATCCATCCCGGCCACCTGAGTCTGATTGAGGCTGCGCGTAAGATGACCGACCTCGTGGTCGTCTCGATCTTCGCCGCCCGGATCCAGTTCCTGAGCAACGAGGAGTATCTGAAGTATCCCAGGGACTTCACCAAAGACATCGACCTGCTCAGCCATCAGAATGTCGACTATGTGTTCGCCCCTGCCGAAGAAGAGATGTTTCCCCGCAACTTTTCGACCTATGTCCAGGTGGAAAAATTCGGCGAGAACCTGGCCGGAATTCACGATGTGGCCTACTTCCGAGGGATGACGACCACTCTCACCAAGATGATTCACGTCGTGCGGCCCTCTTTCCTGTTCCTGGGACTGAAGGACGCGCTGCAGGGCGCGATTTTGCGAAAAATGGTCAGAGACCTGAATCTGGGCACCGAGGTGGTGATGACGCCCGTGGCGCGCCACCCGTCCGGTTTGGCCTACGGCACGCGCAATCATTTCCTGTCTGAGAACGAGAAACCGGCGGCCCCGGTAATCTACCGGAGCCTGAAAGCTGCCGAGGAGGCGATAGCCGGGGGAGAAAGGCAAGCCAAGAAGATTCTCGCCGAGCTCCGCAGGGTGCTGGAGAGTGAGCCCAAGGTCAAGACGGAATACGCATTCGTGGCGGATCCCGAAACCCTGGAGCCCGTGGGCAAACTTCAGGGGACGGTCCTGCTGAGTGTCGGCGTCCGGATCGGCGCGACATCGCTGAACGACTCTTTGTTGGCGGAAATTCCTGAAGAATAGGCTTATTTCTGCCGAAAGCGAAAAGGATGGAGCGGGTTTCCCCGTGCCTGTGTTATTCTAGCAAGAATGTGTCCCGACCGTCGGGACGCCAACAAGTGAGGGTCGCCCGCTAAAGGAGCGACCGCCGGAGGACGACGAGCAGGATGAAGAGACTGGCATTCCCTCTGCACAGAACGCTCGCGGCATTGATTTTCGCCGCGCTTTTTCTCCCCGCATTCACCATTACCACTCAGGCGGCAACGCTTGAGTCAATCCAGACCAGGATCGCACAGTATCTAAAGCGGCCCGGGATACGATCTGCCGCATGGGGAATCGAGATTTACGACCCGACCACCAATAAAGTGGTCCTTTCGGTCAATCCCGACAAGACCTTTCTGCCCGCGTCGGTCCTGAAAGTTGTAACCACGGCAACCGCACTGGAGAAACTTGGCCCGGACTTTCGTTTTCGCACAGGCGTATACACCAACGGCAGCCTCGGGTCCGACGGCACTCTCGTAGGCGACCTCATCCTCGTGGGCCGCGGGGATCCCAACCTGATGGATCCTTCGAAGGAACTGCTGGAGAAGCCGGCGTTGGAGGAGCTGGCGGAAAGCCTGCAAGCTCTGGGAATTCGCAAGGTGGAAGGAAACGTATACGGCGACGACAGCTACTTCGAGTTCACGACGCATGGGAAGGGGTGGACAGCTCAGGACCTGAGGTCGATCTATGGGGCTCCCATCACCGCCCTCAGCATCAACAACAACGTCATCTGGGTCCATGTCCGGCCCACGAAATTGAACCAGCTGGTGCAGGTAAGCGTTGAGCCGCAGACGTCTTATTTCCAGATCCGGAACCTCGGGGTGACCGGAAGCGCTCGTTCGCGCCGGTCGCTGTTCGCCAGAGTGATTCCCGGCACGACCCGGCTGGTGATTTCCGGGGTTCTGCCTGCAAAGCAGAATTACAGCCAGGATATTCTGCTCGAACGCCCGGCGGAACTGGCAGCGACGATGTTGAAGGAGCAAATGCGCCGGGTTGGAATCACCGTCGACGGCTCAGTCAAGGTCAATCATCTGGGCGATGTATCGCCTGAAGTGCGCCGCAAGTGGACCCTGCTTGCAGAACACCAGTCACCCCCGCTGATCCGGGCGCTCGAGATCATCAACAAGCGCAGCCTGAATCTCCACGCGGAGATGTTGCTCCGGGTCCTGGGCGCCGAGTTCGGCGGCGCCGGAACCGATGATGCCGGCCTGAGAGTAGTAAAGAGCTTCCTCGAATCGGCCGGAATCACCGACGACGACAAGATCCGGCTCAACGACGGCAGCGGCCTCTCGCGCGACAACCTGGTCACCCCGCGGTTTCAGACATCGCTTCTCATGTTCCTCTCGACGCGCCCCTATTTCGAGATGTTCCTGAACACGCTCGCCGTCAGCGGCACCGACGGAACGCTCAAGAACCGCCTCGCAGAGAAGCAGGTCAAGGGGGTGATCCACGCCAAGACCGGGACCCTGGGAAATGTGGCCTCGCTGTCCGGCTACATGACGACGAAGTCAGGGCGAAGTCTCATATTCAGCATATTCGCCAACAACATCCGCGCATCGGTTTCGCGCGTCCGCAAGACAATTGACGAAATCTGCGCGCTGTTCGTGAACCTCTACTGATGAGCATCCGCGTTCTGTTTTTTGCCACGCTCGCCGATGCGACAGGTACGCACGCATCGGATCTGGAAGCATCCCTCTGCCCGGATGTAGCCTCGATATTCGACCGGTTCGCCCGGGATTTTCCCCGGCTTGAAGCGCACAGGCAATCCGTCCTTTGCGCCGTCAACTCCAGGTTCGCCCGCTCCGACGCGCCGGTCCAAGACGGGGATGAGGTCGCCTTCTTCCCCCCTGTCAGCGGTGGTTAAAATGATTCGCCTGGTGAAGGAACCGATTTGCGCCGCTTACCTGCGCGACATACTCGTGCGCCCCGAAGACGGCGCCGTGGTTGTGTTCGAGGGTGTCGTGCGTAACCACGCCCGCGGCAAGCGGGTCCGCCACCTCGAGTACCAGGCCTACGAACCCATGGCGCTCAAGGCGCTGGAGGAAATCGGCGAGCGGGCGAGGAAGGAATTCCCCATCCGCGACATCGGAATCGTGCACCGTCTGGGGCGGATGGAGACGACGGAGTGCAGTGTCGCAATCGTCGTAACCGCCGCCCATCGCAGCGCGGCCTTTGAGGCCTGCCGTTTCGCGATCGACACCCTCAAGAAGACCGTCCCCATCTGGAAGAAGGAGTTCTACGAAGACGGCGAGGCCTGGATCGAGGGCCCCGACTGACCGGCAAATGGCAGCCGAAACCGACGTTGTTCCAGTTCCATGCGAATGTAGCTATGTAAGCAAAGTGGAGTCAGGAGAAAAGGATATCTTGGGACTCCTGACTCCTGGCTCCTGACTCCTGGCTCCTGACTCCTGACTCCTGACTCCTGGCTTCTGACTCCTGACTCCTTCAGGACAAGTGTCCGCTCATCCGTGAACTGATCACCATATTTTTAAGCTAGCCTCAGTGGGCGGATCAGAGGAGGTGCCGGCCTTCGAGCGCTTTGCTCATGGTCACCTCGTCGGCGAACTCCAGGTCGCTTCCCACCGGCAATCCCAGAGCGATGCGGCTGACCTGGACGCCGATAGGCTTGAGCAGTTTCGCCAGGTAAATGGCAGTGGCCTCACCCTCCACATTCGGGTTGGTGGCCAGAATGATCTCCCGCACGTTCCCTTCGCGTAGTCTTTCCAGGAGGTTCTTGAGCTTCAGGTCTTCCGGGCCGACGCCGTTGATCGGCGAGAGCACTCCGTGCAGTACGTGGTACTGGCCGTGATATTCGCGGGTCTTTTCGATCGAGAGGATATCGTTGGGCTCCTCGACGACGCAGATGATCTCCTGGGTGCGGTTGGGGCTCGTGCAGTAGCCGCAGGGATCCTGATCGGAAAAGTTGTTGCAGCGCGAGCAGTAGCGGATCTTCTCCTTCACCTCCAGAATAGCCCGGCTCAGGCGCTCCGCTTCTTCCCGGGGGCGGCGGAGCAGGCTGTACGCGAGGCGCTGAGCGGTCTTCTGGCCGATGCCGGGCAGTCTGCGAAGTTCATCGATCAGCCTGGCTATGGGCTCAGCATAGTCGTTCATGGTTTGATCTTCTCGGCCTTAACCGGCCCGGGGAAAGTATCGAGAAAGGACTTGACTGCCGGCTCTCTCCTGGCCCTCTCCAGAACATCTTCCTCCCGGACTGCGCCGGCGGCGGGGGCCCCGGGCCGGTTGGGCGCCTGGGAGACGGGCGTCATGTCATCGATCAGGACTTCCACGTTCCTGCCGACGACAGTCGTCGCAGCCTGTGCGATCACTGCCAGGTTGTCCTTCAATTGTTTGCGCAGAAACTCGTTGGGCGCGGCGCCAAGGTCGAGCACGACAGCATCATCCTGGACCTTCGCTCCCGCGAGCGAATGCAGGATGGGCTCCAGGGACTCCTTCTGAATGGCGGCGGCGATTTTTTCAAGCAGTTCGCGGGTTCCTGCGCTCCCTTGCGAAAGCGTTTCAGCAGAATCCGCAGGCGCAGGCATTTCCGCACGTGGCGGCTCCGTCGGGACATCCTTCCGGGCGGCAGGCACGGGACGGCTTTGTTCCTTAGCCTGCGGCAAGGCGTTGTTCGCCGGCGGGGTGGCGCGACCTTGTGCCGGGGCCGCCGTGGCGGGGCGGCCGGCGGGTACGCCCGGGGGTGCGCCTCCTCCCACCAGGCGCGTGAAGTCCGCGATCACTTCTTCCAGGGCGCGCATTCTCGGGATCTGAGCCAGTTCGATCAGGCCCATTTCCAACTGAAACCGTGTCTGGATCGCATGCCTGAGGTCCGCCTCCACCTTGAGAAGGGCGTCAAAAAGCCGCAACAGATCTTCCCGCGAAAACAGTCCGGCCTGCTGCGTCAGGTCGGGCAAGAGGCTCTCCGGAACGCCCAAAACGAACGGGTCCGATACACCCGACTTCAGCACCATCAGGTCCCGGAACTGGCCGAGCAGGCTCCGGCAGAAGTTCTGCAGATCCTGTCCTGCCGCCGTCAGCTCGCTCACGGTGTCGAGGATCGCCTCCACGTCACAGGTTGCAATCGACCGAACGGTCTTTCCGAGCAGCGCCGGCGCGACGAGCCCGAGAAGCATGGGCACGTCGTCGTCGTTCACGGTCTGACCGCTGAAGGCGATCACCTGGTCGAAGGCGGACATCGCGTCGCGCATGCTGCCGCCGCTCGAAAAGGCGATCTGCTCCAGCGCCTGCGTACTGACCCGGATGTTCTCCGCTTCCGCAATCGACTGCAGGCGCTTCAGAATCAACGGAAACCGGATCAGCTTGAAACTGTATTGCTGGCAACGGGACAAGATCGTGGCAGGAATCTTGTGATATTCGGTTGTCGCCATGATGAAGACAACATGCGGGGGAGGTTCCTCGAGGGTCTTCAGCAGGGCGTTGAACGCCGCGGTGCTCAACATGTGCACTTCATCGATGATGTAGATCTTGTTGCGGTCACGCGCGGGCTTGTAATGCAGTTCCTCGATCAGGTCACGCACATTGTCGACGCCGGTGTTGGAGGCCGCGTCGATCTCCAGGACGTCCATGCAGTTGCCCGCGGCAATCTCGACGCAGGCCACGCACTTCCCGCACGGCTCGCCGGCCTTGCCGTCATGGCAGTTGAGTGCCTTGGCCAGGATCCTGGCCGTCGTGGTCTTCCCGCTGCCTCGCGGGCCGGAGAACAGGAATGCGTGCGCCACGCGCCCGCTCTGGAGCGCATTCAGCAGCGTCCGCGAGACGTGGTCCTGTCCTACGAGTTCGTTAAAGTTCTGAGGGCGCCACTTGCGGGCAAGCACTTGATATTGCATAGGGAAAAGGGCCGGGCCTCGGGGATCCTGCGGCACATATAACTGGCCTCTTAATGCTGCTTCCTTCCGGACCTGACATGGTTCGAGGGTTATATTGCACAGGGCCCGAGGCCCGATAGCATTCTCACTGCCACATCATTTTAGGGCATCTCCCGAGAAGAGACAAGCCAGAACTGGCGGGCCGGGCAGACATGAGATCCCGCGGCTGCGCCGGTGAATCCGTGGCCCGCGACTGCCGTGCCTATGTTCTCCCCGACAACCGATTGAAGCTCGTCAGAGAGAATACTTGATCCGGGGAGGCGTTTTCGAGTAAATAAAGGGGTTGCAATATCGGATAATAATGCGAAACGAGCCCTGTCCAGGGAAGGAAACCCCAGAGAGCGTAGGTTCCGCTGGTCCCGGCTTATCCGCAGGAATAGGAAGAGCGCGTTCATCCACCGTTCCGGAAAACAAACCACGCATTTATGCGTACTATATCTTGCCACCTGTCGCGCCGGCATTCAGCTGCGGACACAGGCGACATTCATGAGATTTGGACATGATTGAGAGACCCGGAAATAGGGCGAGCCAGCGCCGGATCTGGTATGCAGCCGTGGCTTTAGCACCACTGGCACTGGCCGTAACGGCCTGCAGCGGGGGCGGGTCGCAGCCGCGTGCGGCATCCAAAGCCTCGAACGCGATCCGTGTCGAAACGGTCGCGGTCCAACGCATCACCGTTCAGCGCCAGGTGGAACTGGCCGGAACCCTGGCATCGCCCGACCTGGCAAAGGTAAGCAGTGAAGTCGCCGGCATCGTGCGGGAAGTGTTGGTGGAGTTGGGACATGAGGTCACTCCGGGACAGGTGCTGGTCAAACTGGAGCCGCGCGAACTGGAACTGGCGCTTCGCCAGTCGGAGGCACAATTGCACCAGACGCAGGCCCAGCTCGGCATCGACGGCTTGCGCAACATCGAACCGCCGCCGGACGATCAGATCTCAATCATCCGCACTGCCACTGCCAACCGCGATGATGCGTACGCGCAGGCCAACCGCGCCACCCAGCTCTTGAAGCAGGGTTTGCTCACGCAGGCGGACTTCGATACCACCCAGACCAGGCTCAAGGTGGCCGAAGCGGCCTACCAGGCCGCGGTGGAACAGGTGCAGAGTCTGAAAGCGACTCTTCAGCAGCGTCGCGCCGCAGTCGAGCTCGCCCAGAAAAAGCTGAACGATTCGGTCATCCGGGCCCCGATCGGCGGCTCGGTAAGCGAACGGCTGGTGCAGCCCGGCGAGTTTATTCGCGAGAATACTCCCGTGGTTACACTGGTTCAGATGAATCCCCTGAAGCTGAAGACCTCCGTCCAGGAGAAATACGCCTCCCTCGTGCGCCCGGGGCTTTCGGCACAGTTCAGGGTGGAATCCGTTCCGGACAGGGTTTTTCAGGGCCGGTTAGCATTTGTGAGCCCGTCGGTCGACGAGGCGACCCGGACATTCCCGGTCGAGATTCTGGTGGACAACAGCCACCGCATTTTGAAGCCGGGATTCTTCACCAAGGGCGTAATCCTTACGCAGAAGGACGAGAACGTGCTCGCAGTTTCGGACGCGGCGATTTCGACCCTCGCAGGTGAATCCTCCGTGTACGTGGTCGAGAACAACAAGATCAGAAAGCAAATCGTAACCCTTGGCGCCCATATCGGGGACAACTATGAAATCGCCGAAGGCTTGAAGGGCGACGAGACGCTGGCCGCATCCAGGCTGAGCGAACTGGCCACCGGCATCACCGTGGCGGTCGGCAAGGCGGAAGGCGGTCCCGCGGCGGAGAGTGCCCCCGCGACGGACGGCGGGCGCCGGGGACGCGGGGATCGTGGAGGTCGGATATGAAGTTGGCGGATGTTAGCATTCGAAGGCCTGTATTCGCCTTCATGATGACCCTGGCCCTGGTGGTGCTGGGCATCTTTTCGTACCGGACCCTCGGGCTGGACTTGATGCCCAAGACCGATTATCCCACGGTCATGGTCAACACCCGTCTCTCGGGTGCAAGCTCGGAGGAGATTGAGACTCAGATCACCAAGCCCATCGAGGAAGTCGTCAATACCATCAGCGGCATTGATGAGCTGCGCGCCACATCCGACCAGGGATCTTCGCGTGTCACGATCACATTCGTGCTGGAAAGGGACATCGAAGCCGCGACGCAGGATGTGCGCGACAAGGTCGCGACCATCGTCAGCCGGTTCCCCCGCGACACGCTCCCCCCCACCATTCAGAAGATGGATCCTGATTCACAGCCGATCCTGACCCTGGTCGTGTCGGGCCAACGATCGCAGAGAGAGATTACCGAGATCGTCGACAAGAAGGTCAAGCAGGTGCTCGAAACGGTCCAGGATGTCGGCGAGGTCCTGTTCATGGGGCAGCGGCACCGGGAGATTCAGCTGCTGCTCAACGCCGACCGCATGACCGCCTATGGCCTGACCGTCGATCAGGTGCGCTCCGCCGTTTCCAGGCAGAACGTGGAAATCCCTGGCGGAACATTCATCGCGGGTCCGTCCGAAATAGCGATGCGGACCATGGGACGGATCAAGGATGTCCAGGACTTCAACCGCATTATCCTGGCCTACCGCGAAGGGTCCGTGGTCACTTTCGGGGACATCGGCCGCGTTTCCGACGGTGTCGAAGAGATCCGGAGCATCGCGACTCTGGATGGGAATCCCTGCGTTTCGCTCATGATCCGGAAACAGTCGGGGACCAATACCGTCGAGGTTGTTGACCGCGTGATGGAGCGGATAGAGCGGATCAAGCCCACTCTCCCCGTCGACATCCGGATCGTGCCGGTCCGCGATCAGTCCCGATTCATCCGGCGCTCGTTCGAGGACATCCAGCACCACCTGATCCTGGGCGGCATCCTCGCCAGCCTGGTGGTCTTCTTCTTCATCCGCAACATCCGCAGCACGCTGATTGCCGCGATCACCATCCCGGCATCGATCATCGGCTCCTTCACGATCATGAAAGCGCTCGGCTTTACACTGAACAACATGACCATGCTGGCTTTATCGCTCGCCACGGGAATCGTAATCGACGATGCCATCGTGGTCCTGGAGAATATCTTCCGTTACGTGGAAGAGCGCGGCGCGCACCCGCGCGAGGCGGCGTCCAAGGCCACCCAGGAGATCGGCATGGCAGTCGTGGCAACCACCCTATCGCTGGTGGTGATATTCCTGCCGGTGGCCTACATGACCGGGCAGGTAGGCCGCTATTTCTTCAGCTTCGGCATCGTTTCCGCCAGCGCGATTCTCCTGTCCATGTTCATCTCCTTCACCCTCACCCCCGCCCTCTGTGCGCACTTCCTTCGGCCGGCCGATGCGGGGGCGCACAGCAAGAAATCAAAATCGCGTGGGGCTTATGCCGCCACGGATCGCGTGTACGGACACCTCCTTGGTTGGTCCCTGCGCCATCGCATCGTCATGGTGGCCATCGCACTCGCCGTGACCGCCTCGGCCGCCTACCTGTTCCAGAATGTGGGCAAGGAGCTCGTGCCTGACGATGATCAGAGCGAGTTCAGCGTGAACGTGAGGCTGCCCCGGGGAACCAGCTTCGAGCGCACCCAGGAATACGTGGCCCCCATGGAGAACGATCTCCGGAATCTGGGGCCGGAAGTGCAGATGATCATGACCAACATCAACCCCGCCAGCGCGAACTTCTACATCGCGCTGTCGCCGCTCGAGAGCCGCAAGGTTTCCCAGCAGGAACTGATGCGCCGGGCGCGCGTGGTTTTCCGCAAGTACAAGTCCGCGCGCATCGGCGTATCCGGAGGAACGGATATCTCGGGCGCCTCCAGCGCAGGAACCCGCGGGGGCGGAGGCGGCAGCAACCGGCTCAATGTCCTGATTCAGGGGCCCGACATCGAGCAGCTGCAGATCTACGTCACGGAACTGATGGCGAGAATCAAGGATCCGCAAAACGGCATTCCCGGAGTCGTCGACGTCGATACCAATTTTGAACCGACGCAGCAGGAATTGCGCGTCAACGTCGACCGGCCCCGTGCGGCCGATCTCGGGGTCGCGATCGACTCGCTGGCATCCAGCATCGGCACGCTCGTCGGCGGAACCGAGGTTTCCAAATTCAAGGATGGCGACGATCAGTTCTCAGTGATGCTGCGCCTCGATCAGCAGTTCCGCAACGATCCGAAGCGCATGGGGGAACTATTGATTCCCTCGGCCATCGGCACGGTCAAGGTGAGCGACGTGGCCCAGCTGAAACTCGAGAACGGGCCGGCTTCCATCGACCGGTACAACCGGCAGCGCCAGATCTCGATCAACGCCAACCTGGACAGGATCCCGCTCCAGCAGGCCGTCGAGGCTACCCGGTTGAAGGTGGAGGAGCTCCGGATGAAGCCGGGCTACACGGCCGTCTTCGGCGGCAGCGCGAAGACCCTCGACGAGGCCTCGAACGACTTCCTGATCGCCATCATCCTGGCGGTGGCGTTCATCTACATGGTGCTGGCATCCCAGTTCAACAGCTTCATCTACCCGATCAGCATCATGACTGCCTTGCCCCTCAGCCTGCCCGCGGGGCTGCTGGCGCTCATGGCGTTCGGAATGACCATCAACGTCTACAGCGCGATCGGTCTGATGATGCTGTTCGGCATCGTGAAAAAGAACTCGATTCTCCAGGTGGACTATACCAATACGCTGCGCCGCCAGGGCATGGAGCGTCACGACGCGATTATCGCCGCCAACCACGTCCGGCTGCGCCCGATCCTCATGACGACGGTCGCGATCATCGCGGGCATGCTCCCGATCGCGTTCGGGCGGGGAGCGGGCGCCGGGTCGCGCGCTTCCATGGCGGTCACGATCATCGGAGGCCAGGTGTTGTGCCTGCTGCTGACCCTGTTGATTACCCCGGTGGTGTACTCTTACTTCGACGATTTGCGGGAATGGCGCCCGGCGCGCCTCTTCGCATGGCTGAAGCGCCCGGCGAAGGCGCCGGTCTCAGCGCCCCCTCCGGAACCGCTCGGCTAGCCCGACATACCCCTGGAGAATGCTGAAAACTGAACCGCAAAGACCACAAAGTTGTGGTCAGAAGGGTTCCCCGTCCCCCTGGTCGGCAGTAGTTTGCGGGGCAGGCCCCGAACCAGTCAGGACTTCGCGCCCGTCTTCCGGGATGCCTTTGTGGACTCCTGGTAGATCGGCGTCACACCGTACCTCCCCCCGGCCCACAGCGTCAGGAGCGACGTGAGGCCGGCGAGCGCCCGCTTTTCGTCCTCCTCGTGAATGATCAACCCATAAGTGTCCGCGACAAAATGGAGGTTCTCGAGGATCTTTGCGGCCCTGTGGCGCTCGATCCACCCGTGCCAGAAGGAAACCTGATCGATCATCATCCCCCCGTACCGCCGGAGGAATTCACCGAGCGAGATGACGTTTTCGCTCAACGGAGTTCGCGGGCGGCAAATCGCAAGGAGGTCTTCCACGTACTTGTCCCATTCCCTGGCGAAATCCCGGTTCTCGGGCCGGCGCAGAAACCTGGCGCGCGCTTGAGACACCCGGGCCTTGGTCTGGACCCGGAACCGCGGGATGACCGGGTGAAGATCATACAGCTCTTTCTTCTCTCCCCTCTCTGCGAAGTGGTAGACCCAGATGCTTTCCAGCTGTTTCCAGTTCAGAATCACCAGCACCGCCTCATCATGGCTGTCGAGCAGGATGAAGCGTCCCTTTTCCTCTTTCACGACCGTGACCCAGTGGCGCCACTCATGGATGCAGATCAGGCAGGGAAGCCCCTGGCGCAGATACTCGACCAACTGCCGGCGCGCCTCGATCGCGTTTTCCCGGCGCTTGACCGGGAGATCGCAACCGTACTTGCGCGCGGCGCGCGCCAGCTGCACCTCATTGGTGCCCGACAGCCTGTTCGACCCGGCAATTTTCGAAATCTCGTTTTCGTCGGCCAGGATTCCCAGCATGATCAGGGCATGTTTCAATGCAAACGGTCCGCACTCCCAGCGATTTGGTTGAGGCGAGAATCCCATGAATCTGCTCCTGAGCTGTTTCCGGTCTTTTCAAAAACGACAAATTCTGTTTTAATCCCTTCGCCGGACCAGTGCCAATTGTTTTTTGACAGGCAACTGCGGGGCATCCGGCGGTCCGCCCCGCATTTGGACTTTGAACCGATGTCCTCATGACCCAGCGAGCCCAGGCCAAACACGCTTCCGTTGCCGTGCTCTACAACCTCGTCGGCGAGGATCACTTCGAAAAATTTCGCGAGGTCGATCCGGCCACGCTGGATTTTACCCCCGTTTACCCGCTCGAGGTTGCGACGGTAAAGGAAGAATACCACGCCATCGTCAAGGCCCTCGAACACGAAGGGTACGTCGTGACCCTGCTCAACATCGAGGACGATCTCTCCAGGCTTCAGCACCTCTGCGGGCACGACACGCCCGACGTGATCTTCAACCTGGTGGAAATATTTCGCGGCGACCCGCAGCTCGAGTCGGCGATTGCCGCGCTCTACGACCTGTATGAGATTCCGTACACGGGCGCGGCGCCCTTTTCACTCGACATCTGCCAGCGCAAGGCGATCACAAAGCAGATTCTCCTGAAGCACGAGATTGCCACGCCGGATTACCGGCTCCTCCGGATCCCGAAGATTCCGCGCCGCCACGGCCTTCGTTACCCGCTGATCGTGAAACCGGCGCGCGAGGACGCCAGCCTCGGGATTGAAGCGGGTTCCGTGGTCTACGACTACGACCAACTCCTCAACCGGGTCAAGGTGGTCTTCGGAGAGTTCGAGCCGCCCATTCTGGTCGAAGAGTTCATAGCGGGAAAAGAACTGCACGTCTCGATCCTCGGGAACAACCCTCCCCAGGTCCTTCCGATCATCGAATTCGATTTCTCCGATCTGCCGAAAGAGCATCCCAATATCATCACCTACGACGTGAAGTGGAATCCGCTGGATCTGTCTTATCACAACGTCCACTCGATCTGCCCGGCGCAGCTTCCCAAGAGGGTGCAGGAAAAGGTCCGGGAGCAGGCTCTGCAGGCGTACCAGGCGACATTCTGCCGCGATTACGCGCGCGTCGATGTTCGACTGACCGAATCGAAAGTCCCCTTCGTCCTCGAGGTCAATCCCAACCCGGATCTCACGGAAAGCGTCTCCTTCATGCAATCCGCCGAAAAGGCCGGCATGTCCTTCTCGCAAACGCTGGCCAAAATCGTGGAGTACGCCTTGGCGCGCGGGAAGGAGCGGCGCGCGAAGCAGGCGCAGCAGAGCTCCTGACCTGTGGCCGGATTGCCCGCGAAATCCCCAGAGAGTCCCCTCGAGTCGGAGACGGATTCCTATTGGCCGATGCCGATCAGGCTGGCCGCCAGTTCGAGAACCACGATGATCGCCAGCACGACGTCAGCCCACCTCCGGCGCCCCGCGTAAATGCCGAGGGCCAGAACGACGCGCATCGCAGGCAGCAAGCCGAGCAGGAGCACGCCCGCGCTGAGGGCCAGAATGGCGGGATCGGTTGTCCGCGGGTGGAAAAGGCCGGTCAAGGGCATGAAGGTATCACCCGGCCATACCTGGAGCCCTTGCGCGGCCAGATGCCAGCATAGCCCGCCTACCATCAAGGCCAGGGCGGCCAGAGAGACCACCAGCGATGCCCGCTTCATGGCAACTTCAAGGTCTTCGCCTGATGTGTCCGACAAGCCTCTGATTTCCACGGTCACACACGTCCTTCCGGCGTCAGTTCGCCAAGCCTCGGAACAGCATCTGCATCCCGATCACGATCAGCAGCCCGGTCAGCGCCAGACGCATCCAGGCGGCGCGCAGCCGAAACAATACATACACTCCGATCACAGCGCCGAGGAAAACCCCGACCACGGTCGGCACAACGACGAGCGGGTACAGGTCGCCACGCCCGTAATAGACGAACACGCTTGCCGCCGCGGTGATCCCGACCATGAAATTGCTCGTCGCCGTGGCCACGCCGAGAGGCACGCCCATGACCGCATGCATCACCGGCACCTTGATGAACCCGCCTCCCACACCCAGAAGTCCTGAGACCATCCCCGCGCCGAAAGCCACGGCCAGGCCGATGGGCCAGTGACCGATCTGATAGTGCCGTGCAAAAAGGCTATCCTGTATCCCGGTCGAGTCGAGCTGCCGGGCTTTGCGGAGCAGGTAGCCCGCGGTTCCGAAGGTGACGAAAGCGAACAGCACGCTGAGCAATCGTCCGCTGACCAATCCCGCCAGCCAGCCGCCGAGGATGGCGCCAGCAGCCGTCGTGGCTTCCAGGCGCAGCGCGAGCCCGACGTCGGCGCCCCGTCCCCGCTGGGCGACGGCGGCGACCCCCGCGGAAGTGGCGATCACGCCCACCAGGCTGGTGCCGACGGCAATGCGCATCGGGAGGTGATAGATCACCGTGAGCGCAGGGACCAGGAATATGCCGCCGCCAAGCCCCAGCAATGCCCCCAATGTACCAGCTGCAATTCCGGAGACGAAGAGCCCTAGCTCGATCACTGTGGATGCCTTCTAACCGAGTGCAAGAAACTGGTACCAGTCTGCCAGGTCAGTCTTCAGGTTCTCATATCGCGACCGGAGCGCCTGGTAAAGTTCGGCATTTTCGATGGCGAGCGCGACCAGTCCCGCCACGGAGGTCAGGAAACTGATGTCGATGGGACCATAGTGGCGGGGCAGGGCGGAAAAGACTCTCATCACCCCGAAAGTCCGCTCCTTCAGCTTGAGAGGAACAGTCAGCACCGAACGGATACCTTCGCGCACCGCTTCTTCCGGGTGCTGCATGCCTGGCTCCGACAGGACGTCATAGATTACCACGGTCTCGCCCTTCAGCGCCCGCTGATCCACCGGGCTGTGCCCCAAATCCACAGCGCCCTTCTTGAGGTAGGCAGCACTCAGCCCGCAGGAAGCCGCAAGGTACAGCAACTGGTCCCTGTTGTCCCACAGCCGGATGAGAGCCCCTTTCAGTCGCATCTTCCCGACCGCGGCCTCCAGAACGCAGTGCAGCATCGGCTGCAGCTCCAGAGAAGAATTCAGCGCTTCGGCGATTGTGTAGAGCGACTGGTGCAGCCGCAGCTTTTCCGCCGCGAGCGCGCCGAGGTCGGCAAAAAGGGTCAGAAGCGCCAGGTTCGCTTCAGAAAACCCTTCCAGGCTTTCAAGGTAAACCCGAAACACGCCGATGATGCGGTCCCGGACGGAAAAGGGGACGGCTACCATGGCGCGCAAACCTTCGCCGGCGGCGTCGGTCGGATACTGGAATCCGGGCTCGTCGGCGACATTCGGGATTGTCACGACCTCCCCGGCCAGCACGCGCTGATCGATGGCGCTCTCCAGGATCTTGACCGGCCCCTTGGCCAGGTATCCTTCACTGAGCCCCTTCGCTCCGGCAAGCAGCAATTCGGTCCCATCCGCGCTGACGATGCGGATCAGCGCCGCCCTCGCACCGAATCCCTCCACAACCTCATCCAGCAGGATCCGGATGACCTCCGGTTCGTGCAAAGCCTGGCTCATGGAATGAGCGGCCTTGCCCAGCAGGCCAAGAAACGCATGCGTATCGCGGCTTTCCATATGCCCCCCTTCGCCCGGGAATGCCCCCCAGCCGGCGCCGGCGCCCTACCGGCGCCACATCATCCAATAATACGGCAAACGCCGGAGTTTCCGAGTCAAACCGTCGATCTGTGCCCGCGAAGTCAAATGGAGCACTATGATTGGCGCTGGCACCTGGATCCGGTTTGCCCGGATCCACCGGCGTGCCGACGACCCTCCTGCCCCCTCCGTCACTCGTCCATTCTCGCCGCCAGAATGTTTTCCAGTCTCCCGGCATCGCGCCGGAGGTGAATGGACTTGCCTCCGGTGACATAGACCAATCCCGGCTTCGCCCCTTTGGGCTTCCTGACATTCCTGACCGGAGCCATGTGCACGTCGGCGCGGCGGGAATCCTTCAGCTTCGAGAAATGGACTGCCAGTTCGCACGCATCCAGGATTGATTCGGCCGGGGGACCTTCCCTGCCTCCGGTCCGCAGAATGACGTGGCTTCCGGGGTATCCCTCCAGGTGAAAAAACAGGTCTTTGCCGTGCGCCAGCCGCGTGGTCAGGTAATCATTCCCCTCCTCGCTGCGCCCGACCCAGATCTCCAGCCCTTGCTCCGTCCGGTATCGCTTCGGCCGAAGCCGGGCGGGAATTTCTTTCCTGCCGGGAGGCAGCTGCGCCGGCTTAACCGGCTTCGGCTTGGCGCCGGGGTAGTAGCGGGACAAGAGTTTCCGGATGCGCGGCTCGGCCGCGAGTGCGGTGAGCGCCTCCGGGTTCGGGCCCTCGGGCTCGAGCATCCCGCTCAGCCGCCGCTGAAATGCCGCGATGATCTCCTGAGTCTGGCGCAGGTTTTCCAGTTGCTCCCGCAGCGCGTGGGCGCCGCGCAGTTCCTTTTGATAGCGCTTGAAGCAGGCGGCGAGGTTTTCAACGGGATCCAGTCGGGGATCGAGCGGGATGTCGACTTCGGCGCCCGTCTCAAAATCGGTGACCCTGACCGATTCGTCCCCCTGCCGGATCGAGTGCAGGGCCAGTTTCAGGAGTTCGCCCTTGCGGCGGTGGTCCTCCGCCCGGATGGCTTCGCCGAGATCCTGGAGCAGATTCACGGCCTTTCGTTCGAGAAAATCGGCCTCTTTGGCGAGCACCGCTTCCAGCCGGCGCGCGAGGGCTCCTGCCTCCTCTTTCTTTTCGAGGGCCGCATAGGCTTCCTCGATCGAGGCGAGAACCAGGTCGTCGGAGATGAGCGCCCAACGATCGGCTCCTTCCGATCTCGGCCCGCCCTCGGCTTCTGTCCACGGCTGCCCCAGGACGAGGTCGCGCCGGGTTTCCGCCAAAGGCCGCATGGCGTACAAAAGCACACCGCCGGCATCGAGGAGATAGATGTTGCTTCTGTTCCCGAGTATGGAGAGGACGACCTCAAACGCCCCGTCGTGTGCGTTCAGGCGGATCCCGACCCGGCGATCGTGCGGGGAGACCGAGATATCCGCAAAGGCGGCGCGGCCGAAATGAGCGCGCATGTACTGAATCAGTGCCGGCGGAGTTGGCGGCGCTTTCGGCATTTCGGCGGGAGAGCTGATGCGGGCCGACTTGGGGCGGCACGACAGGAGGACAAGGTGCGTAGCTCCACGACCGTAGAATTCCAGCGCCAGCCGGAAGTCGTCGGCTTGCACCATGCGCTGGAGCGCGGTTCCGGGGAGCATGGCGCCCAAGATTCCGGCCGTGCGCCGAAGTTCTGTCAGACTCAGCATGGAGTGGTACCTGCAAACAGCAGGTGGAACGTCTCTCGCCCACCGTTCACTTTCAAGCTGTCAGGGCTGGATCACCACGCGGACCTGGTCGCCGTATCGATCCAGCTCGTCCAAAACCCCATTGAGCACATCCGCATCGAGGGGCACGGTGCGGGTGATGACGTTATCCAGCTTGAGCTTGCGCTGCCGCACAAAATCGATGAGCAGCGGCATCTCCTGGGCCAGGTGATCCGCGACCCCGATGACCTCCGCCTCTATGCCCAACAGCTCACGGTACGACGCGATCTCGAAGGTGCGGTCGCTCAGCCCGGCAATGGCTGCCCGCCCGAGGATCGCCAGGGATTGAACGGCCTGTCTCATCGTCCCGGGCAGGCCGATCACCTCCACGGCGACGTCCACGCCCCGGCCGCCGGTCAGCCTGCGTATCTCGGCGACCGGATCGCCGCCGGACGCGTTGACCGGGATTGCGCCCAATTGTTCCGCCAGTGCCAGCTTCCTCGGGTTGATGTCCACGGCGTACACCTTCAGTGCTCCGAGCGCCTGCGCCAACTGCACGGCCGAGGCGCCCAGGCCGCCGATACCGAAAACCGCGACGGTATCGCCCCCCTTGATCCGCGCCTTCTTCAAAGCATGGAGCGAAGTGGAGGACGAGCACATCATTATCGCGCCCTGTTCGAACGGAATCTCGGGAGGCAGCTGGAAGACGCTGCGCTCCGGGATCACGATGTAATCGGCCCACCCGCCGTCCCGATGCTTGCCGATCATCTTGCCGCCGGCGCAGAACTGTTCGAAACCGGAATTGCAGTAGTGGCAATCCCCGCACGAAACCAGGTAATGAACGCAGACACGATCGCCCGCCTTGAAAGCCGTGACGCCCGGACCGGCCTCTTCGACCTCGCCCGCGACTTCATGACCGAAAGTCACCGGGTGTGGACCGGAGACGGTCATCCCTGAGCGGTAGTGTGCGTCCGAATGGCAGACCCCGGCAGCCCTGACACGGATCCGTACGTCTCTCGGGCCCAACCGCGGCACCTCAATTTCCTGCATCCTTACCGGCTGCCCCGGCTCGAACAATCTGATTGCGCGCATCTTTCCTTCCTTCCTGTGTTAACGCCCTTCACATCTCACGGACAAACCTGGACGCCTGATTATCGCTGCCGGTGTGCGGAAAATCAAATCGCAATGAACCGGCGAGTGTTGATGGGGCCATTGTTGACATGGGGCGGATGCGCTTGTAGGGTATGCGCGTGCGAAATATGGCAGATGGAAGAAGGCGACGCTGGCTGATCGGGATGGCACTCTGCGTGATCCTGCTCGCAGGTTTCGCTTCCCTGCCGAGGCTGATCACCACGCTGCGCCTGCTCACGGTGGTCCGGCGCGTGGCGGCCGGAGATGTCGGCAGGGATCCTGCGGTCCGCGAGGAGACGGTAAGCCGCGGGACGGGAGCGTCCGAACTGGAGGCGCTTGTCTATCGCCCTGCGAACTCCTGGCCTGCCGGCGCCGTCGTGATCATCGCGGGTGTCAGCGACCTCGGTTGCCGCCATCCCCGCCTCGTTTCGCTCTCTCGAGCCCTGGCCGGCGCCGGGCTCCTCGTCTTGACCCCCGACATCCGGATGCTGCGGGAGTTCAAAATCCACCCCCCACCCCTGGATGAGATATCGTTCTGGCTCAACGAGGTACGCAGGCTGGACGGCGCCCGGAAACTCCGCCGGGTCGGGTTGGCAGGGATTTCCTTTTCGGGGACACTGTCTTTGATCGCGGCGGCGCAACCGCAAAACAAGGGACTGGCGGACTATGTCCTGGCAATCGGACCATTTGACGATTTGAACCGCTGCAGTAATTTCTGGTTCGGCGCGGGACCGGTGACGGTCGGGCCCGGATATTACCCGACCCGCTCTTATGCAAAATGGATCGTGATGCTCGCCGCGCTCGACACGATCCAAACCGCCGACGAACGACGGTTTCTCGGGGAGGTGCTTGAAGATCTTCTGCTGCAAAAAGCCCTGCCCCCCCCGGTCGCATCACTGTCCGCGCAAGGAGAGCGCTGGTATCGGCTCGCGCTCATGCGCGAGGACGAGTCAGACCCGGAGCTTTCGCGGCAGATCGTGAGCCGCGCCGATTCCCTGCTCTACCCTGCTCTCTCCACGAAGGAACCTGCTGCCGCGATCCGGAGCACGGTTTTTCTCGCACACGGCGCCTATGATGACCTGATCCCCCCGGAAGAGAGCCGCAGCCTCAAAAGAAAAATCACAAATGCGAGATCGTACCTCCTTATCAGTCCTTTTCTGACTCACACGCATCCGTGGCAGAAACCGATGACCTGGTGGACCAAGGCCGGCGCCGTGATCGACCTCTTCGTATTCTTCTATCGCCTTGCCGGAGTCATGTGACGGGCGCCGAGCGCTCGGTGTTGGGTGTTGGGTGTCAGGTGTTGGGGACTGGGGGCTGGGGATAGGTGTCCGGTGACAGGTGTTGTGTGTTATGTGTCGGGGATTGAAGGTCAAATGATGGGTGTCAGTTGATAGGGGCTGTGTGGGGCGAATCATAGACCTCAGATATCCATAGTCCTGAATCCCCAAGACCTCTATCACTCATCACCAACACCCAACACCCAAAACCCAACACCCGACACCTGACACCCAGCACCCGACTCCCAGCGGTCACGTGACGACTGTCGCAACGGAGCGGCCGGTGCGCTCGCGCATCTGCAGGAGTTCGAGTGCGGCGATTCGCAGCGGGTCCAGGATCCGATCGATCGGCAGTTCCCCATCGGGCCGGTATGCTTCCAGATAGAGGCGGATCGTGGCACCCTCCGTGCCGGTGCCCGAAACGCGGAAGACGATGCGGGACCCGTCCTCGAGCAGGATGCGAAGGCCCTGGTGCGCGCTCACGCTGCCGTCGATGGGGTCAGTGTAGCTGAAGTCATCCGCGTCCGCGACCGCGCTCCCTGCGAACGGGCCGTGGATCAGCGCAGTCAGTTTATGATTCAGGTCTTCCATCATTCCGCCCGCGGCATCCGGATTCAGCCCTTCAAAATCGTGGCGCTGGTAGTAGCTGCGCCCGAAGCGTCTCCAGTGGTTCCGAACCAGGGCGTCCACCGGATTGGCTTTGGCGGCAAGAATGGAAAGCCAGCACAAAACCGCCCAGAGGCCGTCTTTTTCACGCACGTGATTTGAGCCGGTGCCGAAACTCTCCTCCCCACAGAGGGTGCATCTCCCGGCATCCATCAGATTGCCGAAGAATTTCCATCCCGTGGGCGTCTCGAAGCACGGGATTCCAAGGCCCTTGGCGACCCGGTCGACCGCAGTGCTCGTGGGCATGGAGCGCGCCACGCCTGCGAGTCCCGAGCGGTAGCCGGGAATGCAGATGCGAGCCTGCTCGGCGATGACCGCCAGGGAGTCGCCCGGGCTGACGAACAGGTTGCGCCCCAGGATCATGTTGCGATCCCCGTCCCCGTCACAGGCGGCTCCCAGGTCCGGCGCATCGACGCAACTCATCCGCCTCACCAGGTCCGACGCGTGCGCCTGGTTCGGATCAGGATGAAGGCCGCCGAAATCCTCGAGCGGCTGCCCACGCAACACTGTCCCCGAGGGGGCGCCGAGGCACGTTTCGAATATGTGGTGCGCGTACGGGCCGGTGACTCCGTGCATGGCGTCGAATGCCATCCGGAAGCCGCGGCGGAACAGTTGCCGCAGGGCATCGAAATCGAAGATTTCCTCCATCAGCGCGGTGTAGTCGGAGCGGGGGTCGAAGACGGTCACCTCCGATCCGCCCAGGCGGATCGAGTTCTGGCGCTCGAGGTCGATCTCGGGCGCCTGCAGGGTCAGATACCGGGAGATCGTCTGAGTCCGTGCATAAATCTGTTCTGTGACCGCCTCGGGAGCCGGTCCGCCGTTGCGGACGTTGTACTTGATGCCAAAGTCCCCATCGATCCCCCCGGGGTTGTGACTCGCAGAGAGAACGAGCCCGCCGAACGCACCCCGGCGCCGGATGACGGCGGACATCGCCGGAGTCGAAAGGATGCCGTCCTGTCCGATCAGGACGCGGCCAAAACCGTTGGCCGCAGCCATGCGCACGATCGTCTGAATCGCGGCCCGGTTGTAATAGCGCCCGTCCCCGCCGACGACCAGGGCGTGGTCGCGGAACTCGGCGCCGGTCATCGCCTTCACGGCATCGAACACGGACTGTACAAAGTTCTCCACGTATCCCGGCTGCATGAATACCCTGGTCTTTTTCCGGAGCCCCGAGGTCCCGGGGCGCTGGCCCGGGAAGGGGGTCGTCGGGACTGTCTGCACCATCACGCCTCCGTAACAACCCGCGCGGCGCGTGCGGCCGAAGGGCTGTTCCTGATCTAATGTGGATGGGGAATAGGAGGAAACGGCAAAAGCGGCGGGACCTCCCTGTCTCCACGTTCAAGCTCGAGGAGAGTCTCTTTGACATCGAGCCCGCCGCCATATCCCGTGAGCCGGCCGCCACTGCCGATCACCCGGTGGCAGGGAATTACAATGGGAATCGGGTTGCGGCCGTTTGCCGCCCCCACGGCCCTTACAGCCCGAGGCTTGCCGATCCGGCCTGCGATCTCCGCATAGGTCGCGGTGCCACCATAGGGTATGTTGCACAGCTCTTTCCAGACCGTCATCTGAAAAGGAGTGCCCTCCGGGGCCAGGGCGAGGTCGAAGCGGCGAAGGTTGCCTGAAAAGTAGGCCTGGAGTTGGTGCATCACATCAGCGAAAGGCCCGGGATCGGCCACCCAACCCGGTTCGGGCTCACGGGCGCCCTTGCCTTTGAGAAAGCCGATGCAGGTCAGAGCGCCGTCGTTTGCGGCCAGCAACAGCCGCCCCACGGGACTCTCCATGTGCGTGTAATGAACCTTTCCCACGGCCTCTCCCAAGCGTATAAGGTGCCACAAAACTCCCTGACAGGATACTCCATTTCCAGATGCGACTGACGGACGCTCGAGCGGGCGAGCTTTCCATTGATGATGTGATCCGGCGGGCGCCATTCGATTCCGTCGCGGCAATTCAAGTGTGATAATATGCGTGCGAGCCGGTGATTTCTATGCTTCACATCTCCTCCTCCTACTACGGGCAGCCATGAAATTCTCCCATGTTCGTGTCGTCATCCTGATATTCTCGCTGTGTCTGCCGGCGTTTGCCCTGAGATCCTTCAATCCCCAGGTCACTCGCGGCCCGGCGCCGGTTTACCGGCTCCTCGATCCCGACCCGCAATGGGTGGCGGAGACGATGGCGCGACTCTCACTGCGCGAGAAGGTCGGGCAGCTCATACAGGTCCGCGTCTCGGGCCGGTTCATCAACCACGAGAGCCCGCAATTTCTCGAACTTGCCGACTCGGTGCGCCGGAACCACATCGGGGGCATGACCCTCTTCGCCGGGGATGTCTATGAATCGGCGCTGCTGCTCAATGAACTGCAGAATATGTCCGATCTGCCGCTGTTCGTCGCGGCGGACTTCGAACGCGGGGCCTCGTTCCGAATCGCCGACACCACCTCGTTCCCGTGGAGCATGGCCATGGGCGCGACCGGGTCGGAAGCGCTCAGCTACCAGGAGGGCGCGATCACGGCGCACGAAGCCCGGGCGTTGGGCGTGCACTGGATTTATGCGCCCGTCATGGACGTCAACAACAATCCCGACAACCCCGTCATAAACATCCGGTCCTACGGGGAAGACCCCCAGCTCGTGGCGCGTCTGGGAGCTGCGTTCATCCGGGGCGCCCGCGAAAACGGAGTACTGACCACGGCCAAGCATTTTCCCGGCCATGGCGACACCGCGACCGACTCACACATCGGGTTGGCGGTTGTCCCATCGGACATGGCCCGTCTGGATACTGTGGAGATGGTTCCTTTCCGGAGTGCGGTGGCAGCAGGGGTCGACGCCATCATGACGGCGCACGTCGCCGTGCCGCAGCTGACTCAGGAGCCCGACATTCCCGCCACGCTGTCGCCGAAGATCCTGACCGACCTGCTGCGCGGCACTCTGCACTTCCGGGGGCTGGTGGTTACGGACGCACTCGAGATGGGGGGCATAACCAACCGTTATTGGACCGGCCTGGCCTGCATCCGCGCCCTGCAGGCCGGCGCGGACATGCTGTTGCTGCCTCAGGATGCCGACGTGGCCATCAATGAGGTCGCTCGCGCCGTCGAGCGCGGCGACATCCCCATGGCGCGCATCGACGAGTCGGTTGCCAGAGTGCTGACGGAGAAGACCAGGCTCGGGCTTCAGAAGGTGCGGACCGTGCCGGTCGACCGCATCGCGGATGTGGTTGCGGCGCCGGAGAGCCAGAAACTGGCACAGGAAATGGCCGACCGGGCCATCACTCTGCTTAAGGACGACGCGCACCTGCTGCCGCTCAATCCGCTCAATCCCCCTAAAATCTTCAGCCTGGTGCTCAGTTCGGAGCCGGACTCCGCGCCCGGCGCGACCTTTCAGTCCGAGCTCCGGCGCCGGTTTCCGTCGGCTCGCACAGAAGCGGTTGACCCGAGAATCCCCGAGGACCTGGCCGCGAGAATAGTCCGCAATGCGTCGGATGCGGATGTAATCGTGTGCTCTACGCTGGTGCGGCTCATGACGGGCAGAGGCTCCATTGCCATGCCGGAGAGCCAGCGGTCCCTCCTCGACAGGATCATGGCAGAACGTAAGCCGGTCGTCTGGATCGCGTTTGGAAATCCTTATCTGCTCCGGTTGTATCCTCAGGTGTCTGCCTACCTGTGCACTTTCGGTTATTCGGACGTCTCTTATGTTGCCGCCGCCAAAGCGCTGGCCGGCGAAATCGCCGTCACCGGCAAGTCGCCGGTGTCGATTCCGGAACATTACAAAGTAGGAGACGGGTTGCAGGTGCCGAGGCTCGAGATGACGTTGAAACCGCCTCCCGCGGGCACAGGACCCGGGTCGGATGCGTTTGATGAAACCAGGAAGCTGCTTCAGTCCTTTGTGAGCGAACGGGCATTCCCGGGGGCGGCGCTGGCGGTCGGATACAAGGGTTCCCTGGTCCTGGACGCGGCCGCAGGCAAACTCGACTACTCGCAGTCCTCCGCCGATGTCACCGGCGACACGATCTACGACCTTGCATCCCTGTCCAAGGTTATCGGCACCACCTCCGCGGCCATGATGCTCGTTGACTCGGGCCGTCTGCTCCTGGATGCCGCGGTCCAGGATTACTTGCCCGAGTTTCAAGGGACCGACAAAGAGAAAGTGCGCGTCACCAACCTTCTGCAGCACTCGGCGGGATTGCCGGCCTGGCTTCCGATTTACAAGGAAGCCAAGGGATACGACGAGGTCCTGAAGCGCGTCTTTGCGACCCCTCTGGAGTATGCGCCCGGCAGCCGCCGTGCCTACAGCGACCTCGGCATGATCCTGTTCGGCGAGATCGTATCTCGCGCGTGGGGACATCCCCTCGATCAATTACTGGCGGAACGGCTGTTCGGCCCGCTGGGCATGAAATCGACGCTTTACCGGCCGTCAAAGGAGCTCCTGGACCGGATCGCTCCTACCGAAGACGATCCCTGGCGGCAACGCGTGGTTCGAGGCGAGGTCCATGACGAGAATGCGTACGCAATGGGAGGGGTGGCGGGACACGCAGGCCTGTTCAGCACGACGCATGACCTGTCGGTGTTTGCACAGATGATGCTCTACCGGGGGATCTACGATCACCGCCGCTACATCCGAGCCGAGACCGTGGATCGTTTTACCGGCGCCCCGAACGCAAAGGGCGAAGCCGGGGCGCTCGGTTGGCAGAAGCCCTCCAATTCAAGCTGGACCGGGAAGCTTTTTACCCCCGCCGCCTACGGTCACACCGGCTTTACGGGAACATCGATCTGGATCGATCCCCAGAGACAGCTGTTTATTATCCTGCTGACCAACCGCGTTCACCCGAGCCGTGAAAATTCGAAGATCGAGCAGGCGCGGCGCGAGGTGGCCGAATCCGTGTTCCGCGCCCTCGGCATCCAGCCCTGAAACACGATCGGAAATCGGGTGCCGCCAGCACAGCACCACGGATAGGGTTTTATACATCGCGCGCCGGACCATAAGAGCGAACCACGAAGACCTCGAAGACCTCAAAGGTGACAAGCGCGCAAAGGTTTGAGCACATGCGCTGTCGCTTCCTCCACAGGGGCGGCCTGCGGCCAACATCATTGCGCGAGGCGCACGGGAAAACGCATCCGGATTCCAACGCCGCGCTCCTCTTTTACGAGCGCTTTCCCGTGCGCCTCGCGCAATGATGTTGCAGCGCGAAGCGCTGCGCCCCTGTGGAGGAAGCGACAGCGCATGCCTTTGAGGCCTTTGAGGTCTTCGCGGTTCCCTTAAAAAATCACGATTTGCGTCGTCATATACGACATCGATTAGTTCGATACAGACTGCGGCGGGCGTGGTCCGGTCAGCGGCGGGCCGGCGCCGGCATGAGATCTTCGAGCAGGGCGGCCTTCTGGTCATCGCTCAGACGGATCTCGGCTTCTATCCCGCTCAGGTCAATCCCGATCGCTACCGGGACCTTCCCCTGCACCGGAAACTTGAGGTATTGGACGGAGGAGAGCCGGTCCCGGCCGACCTGGGATCGGTCGTACGCCGGGCGGATTTTGACGCCATCCTCCAGCCGCGCATAGATGTGTTCCGGCAGCGCCAGCCATTCCCGAAGTTTGACGGATCGCATCTCCGGGTCGTCGATTTCGATCAGCAGCGTGCAACCGAGTTCTCCGTCACCGCCGAGAAGCGCGTTGTAGGTCTCCAGTTCATGCAGAATGTCCTTTTCCCTGACAATCTTCTCCGCCCGCATCATTTCGAGGACCTGGTAGCGGATGGTGAGAGCATTTTCGAACAGGAAGGTAAACCAGTCGCCGACCTGGACCCGGCGCCGGGATTTGGCGGCGAATACCTCCTGCTGAAACTTTCCCCGGGTTTCCTCATAGGTCTGATAGTCGACGATGTCGCTTCGGTGCACAGTTTTCATAGTCAGGATGGCCTTTCAGTGCCGGGGGGCTGCCCGGAAAACTAGCTCGAAACCGGTTCCTGTTTCTGATCCGCGGCCTTGTTTTCAAAGCCGTCCGCGCGATATGCCCGTGCCAATATGGACATCGGGTGAAACGGCTTGACACCGGCGTGCTGTTGAAACTGCAGTGCGGCGAGGGGGCATTCGGACGACCAGACCGCGGCGCCGGTCTCCTTCATCTGATCGAAGGCCCTGCGGCCGGTGCGCTGGGAAGGCTCGAACCCGTCGACGGTCATCGCGTAGGTCCCATCGTGCCCGCAGCATTCCTGCACGAGAACCGGACTGACGCCGGGGATCTTGCGCAGCAGGTCCCGCCCCCGGAACCCGATGGCTTGCGCGCGCAGATGGCAGGGCGCATGGCAGGCGACTGTGCCGCCGGGAGTGCTCTTGAAGTCGGTGTTGAAGCGCTCTTCGTTGCGGATCGACCAGAGGAACTCGGTCGGCTCCATGATCGATGCCGCCACCCTGGCTGCCGCAAGCCGGTCTCCTTCCCCGACGAGGTTCGGGTACTCGCGGCGGAACATCATCGCGCAGGTCGGATTGATCACCACGACTTTTGCCCCGTTTTCGACAAACGGGAGGAGCACTTGCAGATTCCGGTGAGCCTGCTCCCGGATCGATCTGAGGTCTCCCTTTTCCCAGGAGGGCATGCCGCAGCAGCAGAGCCCTCGAGCGCACTTGATATCGACCTTGTTTTTTTCAAACACCTCGATCGTATCCCTCCCGATGCCGGGATCGTTGTGCTGAACGAAGCACGTCTGAAACAGGACGGCCTCGCACGACGGCTGCCGCGCGATCCGGCCGGTCCTTTCCGCCCAGCTCTCGAAGCTCTCGCGTGCGAAATCCGGCATGAGTTTGTCGCGGTGAATACCGATGGTTTTTTCCATGAGCCAGCGGCTGAACTTCAGCCGGTTGGCCAGATTTGCCAACCCGAGGCTGGCACGAGCCAGGCGCCCCGCACGGTCCGGGTTCGCCAGGACCCGGTCCCGCAACGGCAATCCTCGGTCCCGGGCGCGCACCGCCCGGAATCGATGGACGAGTTTCGGGAAATCGAGCTGATACGGGTGACCGTCGCGGGGCGTGTAGGGGCAGTTCACCTCGCAGAGCTTGCATTGGAAGCAGGTGTCGAGGATCTGCCCCGCCTCCCGCGCGTCGATCCGTCGGACGTCACCCTCCTTGTCGCCGTCGATCATGCGGAAGAGGCTGGGAAAGGTGTCGCAGTATTTGAAGCAGAGCCGGCAGCCGTTGCAGACCTCGAACACACGGGTGACTTCGCCGGCGAGGCCCGCCTTGTCCCAGTACTTTTCCTCATTCGGGTCGTAGGACAATCCGTCGGTCGCCTGGTACGAAACAGTCCTACTGCTTTCGCCCATTCTCATCCTCCACGCTGTGAATACTGCTGCCGGCTGCGGGGCACGATCATCCGTGCCCCGGGCCGGGGCGGCGGCATCTCCGGCCGCATATCGCCCCGCAACATGCACTCCGATCAGCCGATCGATTTCAGCATCTGGGCAAATCGTCCCGCATGCGACTTTTCCGCCTTGGCCAGGGTTTCAAACCAGTCGGCGATTTCAGCGAAACCCTCGGCGCGCGCAGTCTTGGCCATGCCGGGATACATGTCGGTGTACTCGTGCGTTTCGCCGGCGATGGCTGCCTTGAGATTGTCCTCCGTGGGACCCATCGGAAGGTCGGTTGCCGGGTCGCCTACCTTTTTCAGATAATCGAGATGACCGTGCGCGTGCCCGGTCTCCCCCTCGGCGGTTTCACGGAAGTTGCCGGCGACCTCAGGGTAGCCTTCCACGTCGGCGATCTTGGCGAAATAGAGGTAGCGGCGGTTCGCCTGCGATTCCCCGGCAAATGCGTATTTCAGATTATCGTGCGTCTTCGAGCCTTTTAGCTGAGCCATCCTATCCTCCTGAAGCGTCCCGATGCACTGCCGGCACCGGACCGGTTGCTTGCTTGATTTGATTACGATCGGCGGACGCCCTGCCGGCGGCACGCCGCACAGATTCCAATAATGCTGATGTCCAGTCTCTCGAACACGAAGCCTGCCGGTCCCCTGCGTGGAAGGCTGAGCTGTTCCAGCGCCTCCAGCTCCGTGTCGGCCATCCGTCCGCACTTGCGGCAGACAAGGTGCTGGTGGGACGACAACCTGGCGTCGAACCTCCCGACTCCGGCCGTCGTGCTCACACGGCGAACGAACCCCTCATGCTCCAGGGATTCGAGGATCCGATAGACGGTCGCCAGCGAAAGCCCCCTCATCCCCCGGCGCAATCCGGCATAGACCGTTTCCGCCGTCGGGTGGCCCGGGTCCGCGGCCAGGGCCCGGTAGACCGCCAGTCGCTGAGCCGTGAGGCGCAGGCGTCGCCGGCGGCACTCCTGTTCGAAACGGGCGCACATCAGGTCCACGACCCGGGCGGGCCGCAACTGCTCCCGAGCCTGACCTCCGCCGTTCATAGGAATCATTCTCATCTGCGAAACATTACCATCTCCCCGCAAGCGAGTCAAGGCCGCGCCCGCAATCGGGTGCAATCGGAAGTGGGACTCAATCCTCGCGAAATTTGGGTGAGCCTTTCAAGCTCAGCGTTTAACCGGACAAAAAGGGTGTGTCGCGCAACGGTTAACGACAAAAGAATTTATCAATTGTCAATGGCCAATGGCCATTTGTCATTTGACCGCTTCAAACCTTTGGCCTGTGAGGTCCTGATCGAGTTCGGAGTGGGTGAAGTACCCGAGCGCAGAACCTGCCCGCCAACATGCCGACCCGCCCCCAAATGACAATTGACAAATGACAATTGACAAATTCTCTTTGTTCCGATCGCACCCCCCGCGATCATCGCGTGGGCCTGAACGGCAGGGTGGCCAACGCATGATTCAAGGCTGACCGGGCGCGAAAACATCTGAGGTGGTCTGTCAATTTCCTTCTTAGCATCCAGGCACGCACACTCCTGTGCCGCGCCCTCGGCGCTCGATTCAATGTGAGATCCTGACCTTTCAGCCCGTTCTCCGATCGAGACCCGACGGCTGATCCCGGGAGCGCCGGTGTCCCGCCCAATGCCGCATAGTATTTCTGAAGTTCCGTTCTTGCATACGAATTTCCATTTTGGCTCGTGGACTTGGACCTGGACCTGGACTTCGACATGGACCTAGACGTGGTTGCGGCACAGGTTTCTGAGGTGTGAGGACTTAACGGCGCACCTTTAATCTCGTCCACGTCCACGTCCAGGTCTATGTCCAGGTCCAAGATCCTTGCATTTTGCCCGCCCCTCTTTTTGCAGAAACTATGCGACATTGGGCGTGCCGCCGGCATATGCCGCCGAGACGGCGGCGGTCCCGGCCCTTCCCGGGCGGCGCAGGACGCCGGGGGCTGAGGTCCAGGGCTCTTTTGCCGGACCGGCTCAGAGTCCCGATGAGACCCGATTGGAATCCCCTTTGCGGCCGTCCCTGAATCACAGTGCTGGAATCAGAGGCCCGGCAAGGGTATGTTATTGTTGGTGATGGTGGGGCGCTCCTGATTCGCCGACCGAGGAGAGGACATGAAGATCACGCTTAAGATTGCTTTCGTTTGTGTGCTGGCGCTGTCGGTCTCACTCTTGCTTGCGGCCGCCAAAGGCGACGCCAAGAAAGGCAAAGATCTCTTTGCGACCAGATGTTCCCAGTGCCATGGGGAGAAGGGCGAGGGGAAGCCGGCCATAGCAAAAATGTTCAACGTGACGCTCAAGCCGCTCGCAGGCACGGATGCCCAGGGTAAGACCGACGATCAGCTGACGAAGATCATCCTGAACGGCAACGGCAAGATGAAGCCCGTAAAGCTGAGTGAAACCGAAGCGGCCGACACCATGGCCTTCCTACGCGCGCTTGCAGCAGAGAAAAAATAGCATTTCCGTCCGCTTCCAGAAATTCAGAGCCGGCCGTGCCGCCCGACGGCCGGGCAAACCGGCGGCGGCGCTTCCGGTCGTATCCGGGAAGCGGCCCGATCCCGGCACGCGCGATGCCTGCGCGGCCGGGGTTGCTCTGTTCCCTGCTATAGAGTTGTAGTTGCAAAGTTGAAGCAGATCCCGGACAATCGCATCCGCAAAACCTGAACCTGCCGGCCGGACCGCCGGCCGTTGGGAAGGCGGGAGAATCAGAGATATGGCAACTCGGGAAAACCTGATCTATTGGCTTCGACCGCTGGTTTTTCTAGGTCGCAACATCACCTCGTTGATCGGTGCGGTCATCACCACGAGCACCGGCATCATCCTGGTGGGTTTCTGGGCCTTCCAGATCATCACGAACACGCGGATCCCCCCCTACTTCGGGGTCATCTTCTATCTGATCCTCCCCGGCCTGTTCATCCTGGGGCTGATCCTGATGCCGGTAGGGGCGCTCTGGCGGCGCCACAAGTTGCGCAACCTGCACTTGCTGCCTTCCGTGTATCCCCAGATCAATCTCCACGATCCCCTGCTTCAGCACACCGCTTATTGGGTCGCCGGCCTGACCATCCTAAATGTTGTCATCATGGGATCCGCATCCTATCGCGGCGTTGAGTACATGGACTCGGTGTCCTTCTGCGGCCAGACCTGTCATACCGTGATGCAGCCTGAATTCACCGCCTACTACAATTCGCCGCACTCCCGCGTCGAATGCGTCATGTGCCATATCGGGCCGGGGGCATCCTGGTTTGTGAAGTCCAAGCTGAGCGGCGTGCGCCAGGTGTTCGCGGTCATGTTGCACACCTACGAGACCCCGATTCCGACTCCCGTGGCGAACCTGAGGCCGGCACAGGAGACGTGCGAGCAATGCCACTGGCCGGAAATGTTCCAGGGGGACAAGCTCCTGATCCGTACGTCGTTTGCCGACGACGAGAAAAACACCCCCTCTTCCACTGTGCTTTTGATGAAGATCGGCGGAAGGACCTGGGACCGCGCCGTCGGGATACACGGGCGTCACCTCAATCCGGCGCTTCGGGTCAAGTATACGACGACGGACCGGAGCCGCCAGGCGATCCCCAGCATCACGTATCTCGAGGATGACGGGCAGCAGGTCGTTTACAACGCGAAAGATGCGAATGTCTCTCCCGAAGAACTTGCCAGAGGGGAAACCCGTTATATGGATTGCGTCGATTGCCACAACCGGCCGACGCACACTTTCTATCCGGCGCCCGACGCGGTCGACCGGGCCATGTCGGAACGGCACATCGATCCATCCCTCCCCTTCATCAAGAAGAAGGCGGTCGAAGTGCTCCAGGCCCCCTACCCGGACCGCGAAACCGCCCAGAGACAGATTGGCGCGACGCTCGATGAGTATTACCGGACTCAGTACCCGGATGTCTATCAGAAGCAAAAGCGGGAAGTGGAGACCTCCATTGAGGAGGTCAAGGCGATCTATCTGCGGAATATCTTCCCTGAGATGAAAGTCACCTGGGGATCCTACGTGAACAACATCGGGCACACGACCTCGCCGGGATGCTTCCGCTGCCACGACGGCAACCATGTCGCTGCCGACGGCCGCGAGATCACCCAGGATTGCGCCGCGTGCCACTCACTCCTGGCCGTTCAGGAAACGAACCCGCAGATCCTCACGCAACTGGACATCAGCAATCCCCGCAACCGCTGACGGCCATTGCGCCTGGCTGTGTCCCGCACGTGACACTGTGGGGCTTCGGACCACCTGCTCCTTCCACATGGAACCCTCATGAGGCCCGAAGGGCCGGCATTCAATAGGCCCGGCCGTCAGGCCGGGATAAGAGTGGCGCAGGGTTGAGCGACGAAGGCGCGGCACTCTGTGAAACGTTTTGGTTTGAGTGCCGCGGCTTCTCCCATCTTGCCTAAACAGGCAAACGCACTACAATGAAAGCATGCGGTGGTCAGGCCGGTTCGCAGCGGGCGGAAACGGTGAACCGGCGCCGCCCTAAGGGCCTGTCACAGAATGACAGGTCCACTTTGGCGCGAGCGCCGGGCGGGCAGATGCAAGGCGCGCTGGCTCATCGCTCGCAGTTGGCGCCCGCTGTGCGCGCCTGGGGCCGGCAGCAAAGTGGGGCTGTTATTCTGTGACAGGCCCTGAGCCGCTGTGACGCGAGGCGCTGCTGTCAGCGCAGGGGAAGAGGATGACGAGGATGGCAATCTTGCCTGCGAAATCATCAAAGAGCTCCATCGAGAGCTGCTGGGAACCACCTGTCGATGTCTACCTCACGCCCTGCGGGTGGACCATCAAAGTCGAGCTTGCCGGCGTGGACTTGAATGACATCGACTTCGAGCTGCATGGAGCCGCACTGACCATCCGGGGCATCCGGCGCGACTGGATAGTGGATAAGGGTTGGCGACATCATTCCATGGAGATTTCCTACTGTCGATTCCGGAGAGACATCGACCTGCCGCAGGGCATGGGCGGAGGGCTCATTACCAGCGAGTACCGGAATGGAATGCTCCTTATCCACGTGACGACGGAAGGAGGCGGCCGATGAGTGCAGACGAGAGCATCCGGGTATTGCCGATATTGCCGGTGAAAAACAATGTCCTGTTCCCCTACGTCCTGATGCCGCTGTCTGTCGGCAGGCCCGGCTCGCTGGCCGCCGTGGAGGCCGCGCTGGCGACCGAGGAGAAGGAGATTGTCATCCTGACCCAGCGGGACGCATCCGTCGAGACTCCGGGCCAGGAGGACCTGTTCCCGGTAGGGACCCAGGCCATCATCAAGAAAATGGCGCGCCCGCGGCAGGACCTGATCGAGCTGATTGCCCAGGGAGTCGAGCGGGTAGTCATGCTCAAGCTGGACCAATCCGGTCCCTACCTGAAAGGCAGAGTGAGCCCGCTTCCGCTGCCTCACGAAAAAGGGCCCGAAATCGATGCGCTGTATCGTGCAGTGCTCGAACTCGCCACCAAGGCCGTTTCGATGGCGAATCCGCAGGCCTCGCCTGAGTTGGTCCAGCTCTTGGGCAGTACCGGCGATCCGCTCCGGCTGGTGTACGTCATCGGATCCATGCTCAGCCTGGAGCTGGAGAAGGAGCAGGCATTGCTGCAGGCCGAAACTGTCCTCGATGCCCTGCGCCTGATGCACACGTACCTGAGCTATGAAGTCCAGGTGCTCGAATTGCGGAGCAGGATCGCCGACGAAGCTCAGTCTGAAATCGGCAAGCAACAGCGTGAATACATGCTTCGCCAGCAGTTGCGGGCGATCCAGCAGGAGCTGGGCGAGCAGAACCCGGACCAGGCAGATGCAGAGCAGCTGCGGGAACGCGTGGAAAAGGCGCGGCTGCCGGAAGACGTCCGGAAGGAGGTCGAGCGTGAGCTCCGGAGGCTCGAGAAGATCCCGGCTGCATCTCCGGATCACAGCATCACGAGGGCCTACCTCGACCTGGTGCTCGAGCTCCCCTGGTATGCGGCATCGGAGGATGTTCTGGATGTTTCGCGCGCCCGCACTGTCCTCGATGAGGATCACTACGATCTCAAGGAAGTAAAGGAGCGCATCCTCGAACAGCTTGGGGTTCTCAAGCTCAACCCTTCCGCCAAGGCGCCCATATTGTGCTTTCTTGGCCCGCCGGGGGTGGGGAAAACCTCGCTTGGCCAGTCGATTGCCCGGGCATTGGGCCGCCGCTTTGAGCGCTTGAGCCTGGGAGGGATGCATGATGAAGCCGAGCTTCGCGGCCATCGGCGCACTTACATCGGCGCCATGCCGGGTCGGATCATCCAGGCCATCCGGCGCACGGCGGTGAACAACCCCGTCCTGATGCTCGACGAGGTGGACAAGCTCGGCCGGGACTTCAGAGGCGATCCGGCAGCCGCCCTGCTGGAAATCCTGGATCCGGAGCAGAACCGTACCTTCCGCGACAACTACCTGGATCTGCCGTTCGACCTTTCAAAGGTTCTTTTCATTACCACCGCAAATTCCCTGGAGACAATCCCGCGCGCGCTGCTGGACCGCATGGAGCTGCTAAGGCTGCCCGGCTACAGCGAGGAGGAGAAGATCCAGATCGCGCTCCGCTACCTGGTCAGCCGGCAGTTGCAGCACGCGGGGCTGAAGCCCGAGCAGTGCGTGATCCCCGAAGAGACGCTTGCGCGCATCATCTCGCGCTACACGCGCGAAGCCGGTGTTCGCCAGTTGGAACGGGCCATCGGGCGGATCACCCGGAAGGTCGCGTTGCGATTCGCCGAAGGAATCGCCGGCACCGTGACCGTCACCCCGGATCAACTCGACGACATGCTCGGTTCCGAACAGGCATTTCTGGAACAGACACGCAAGGAGTTGCCCGCAGGCGTCGCCACGGGCCTCGCCTGGACCGAGAGCGGAGGAGAGGTGCTTTACGTGGAAGCGGCCATCCTGCCTTCAGGGCGGGACCTCATTTTAACCGGGCAGCTGGGCGAAGTCATGAGGGAGTCGGCGCAGGCTGCGCGGAGCTATATCTGGTCACATGCAGGCGAACTGGGCATCGATCCTCAACAGATTCAATCCTCCGGCCTCCACATCCATGTGCCGGCCGGCGCCGTGCCCAAGGATGGCCCATCCGCCGGCACCACGATCGCGGCCGCCCTGGCTTCGCTGTATACGAAATCGCCGACACGCAGCGACACGGCGATGACGGGCGAGATTACCCTGGCCGGCCTTGTCCTCCCGGTCGGCGGGATCAAGGAGAAGATACTGGCTGCGCGGCGCGCGGGAATTCTGCGGATCATCCTCCCGCGGGAGAATGAGAGAAACTTGCGCGATCTGCCGGATCACGTCCGCCAGGAAATGGAATTCGTCCTGGTCGACAACATCCAGGACCTTTTCAGGGCGGTCATCGCTTCCCTTTCCGACCAGTTCATGAAGCCCGTCGGGGTTTGACGCTAATTAGTTTCTGTCGCGAAACTCCATGGCAGCACAATCGGCGCGCAAGATCTCCGCCCCCGAGCTGGCCACGGCTTTAGTCACAGGCTAGCGCGTAGCGCGCAGCCCCCGGTGGGACATTGCACAGCGAAGAGCCCCGGTGACAGAAGCCTTTGGCGCACATAGCCTTTCGCCCCTGCCGGGGCTCGTTTAAATGCAACTTCCTGCCGGGGGCCGCGCGTCGCTGAAAAGCGCGCCGCTTGCCCCCGGCTACTCTCTGGCGCCCCTCCTGGGCGCTGTGCCCTGTGGCCGAATTCGAGTTTCGCGACAGAAACCAGCCAGGGACCGCCTTAGAGCGGGTGCACGTCGGAGGCGTCGATTTCGACCGCCACCGCCTGACGAATCAGGTCGACCTGCAGCACGAAACGGAACTTCCCCCTCTTCTGCACTAACCTTCCCTGGACCCCCTTCAGGGGCCCGGCGATCACTTCCACACGACGGCCGATCTGCATATACGGATAGGGATCTATGGCGAGATTCGATTCCAAAAACAGCCTGACGCCATCGATCTGCTCTTGCGGGATCGGCGCCGTCTGACCGTTGAAACCGACGAAACGCACTGCACCGGGGACATTCAGTACCCGGTAGCGATTGGCGGGAGTGTCGACATGGCGCACAAAGAGGTAGCCCGGGAACAGCGGCAGCCAGATCCTCTTCTTCCGGTCCTTCCACCGGCTGAGGATCTCGCGCATCGGCAGGAAAACCTCGACCGACCGGTCCGCCAGCTCGCTCATGAGTTTCTTTTCGAACCGGCTGCGCGTGTAAAGCGCAAACCATGCCGCATGGGCGGGATTTGACTCCAAAGCCGGGCCGGCGTCTATCGCCATGTCAGGGGCTTTGATGAGGGGCTCGTCCCCGGCTGCCTCGTCATCGGCATGCGCCAGGGGTGTGATGAGCTTCTTGCCGTCCATTCCACTGATTTCCATGTTCGTATACCCGGATGACCCGCACCGCCGGATATCCGTCGTCGTACCCGGTGCGTGGTCGAAAATCCAAAACATCTGGCATACTCGGAGATCGAGTGCCGGACCTGCGAGGGAATATAATAACGGCGCTCAGTCCTGTCAAGACACAGCGGTCATCCAGTTGCAATCGCCATTCGTCATTCCCCGCCGCATCATGGCATACTTGAGTGGCATGGCAAACGCGAAAGTGCTGAACGGAGCCGATCCGGATTCAATTGCGGAAGCTGCGGCCGTTATCCGCCGGGGTGGCCTGGTTGCGTTTCCGACTGAGACGGTGTATGGGCTGGGCGCGGACGCGTGCAATCCGCTTGCCGTCGCGCGCGTGTTCGAAGTCAAGCAGCGTCCGCGCATGGATCCCATCATCGTCCACGTGGCGGACCCTGGGTCGGCGAATCGCTATGGACGGTTCCCCGCCGCAATCGCTCAGTCGCTGATGGAGCGATTCTGGCCCGGCCCGCTGACCCTGGTGGTTCCCCGGACCGACCTGGTTCCGCCCATCGTCACAGCCGGACTGGATTCGGTTGCCATCCGCATGCCCGCCCATCCGATTGCGCTCGATCTGATCCGCACCGCGGGCTGCGCGCTGGCCGCCCCGAGCGCCAATCTCTTCGGATCGGTCAGCCCGACCGAGGCGGCGCACGTCGCTAGACAACTCTCTGATCGCATTGATCTCATTCTGGACGGCGGCAGGTGCCCGGTCGGCGTCGAATCCACGGTCCTGTCCCTGATCGACGATCCGCCGCGGATCCTGAGAGCGGGCGGTGTGCCTAAGGAAGCGCTCTCTAGCGTTCTGGGCAGGATCGAATGGCTCACGGAAGCTCAGGGCCGGCCACAGGCGCCGGGTCAATTGAGCCGCCATTATGCCACGCGAACGCCCCTCGAAATCGTGCACGAAGGGGACCCGAAGAGCGCAGCCGGTCCCGGGGAACGCGTGGGGCTGCTGACATTCACGGCGCCGCAGCTGACCGCCGGCTATGAGGTTGTGGAAGTCCTGTCCCCGAACGGAGACCTGAGGGAGGCAGCCGCGAATCTCTTCGCTGCTCTGCACAGGCTCGACGCCGTGGGGTTGGATCGCGTGGTGGCATATGGAGTCCCCGAACACGGATTGGGCGTCGCCATCATGGACCGTCTCCGGCGCTGCTCCACGCCTGCCGATCCGGCCGCCTTCGAGTAGCCGGCGCGCAGCCGGGGCGCTCGTGGCCCTCCAACAGTCGATTCCTTCGGCAGGTTTCCAAAGGCATGAGTATCTTTGCCGTGCCTGAATCGCAGATGTACATCCGCAGTATTCGTGGATCCCATGATCTCATGCTAAAGTTACACTTCCAGGGGGCGGAATGGTTATGCTCGACTTCAGTGAGATCTTGCCCGGACGGCTCTGGGTGGGCGGATACGTGCGTGCAGAAGAGGTGCCTCGACTGAAACGGCTCGGCATCACGACGGTCGTCAGCCTCCAGACGGACGGAGATTTGAGCGAGTACGGCCTCACGCCCATCGAGCTTGCCCGCGCCTATGACGTTGCCCGTATCGAGTTCCGGCGCGTGCCCACCCTTGATTTCGACCGTGAGGAACTGGAACGCAACCTGCCTGAGGCCGTGGCCCAGGTCGAGGACGTTCTGGCAAACCCCTATGCCCGGCTGTACCTGCATTGCACGGCAGGTGTGAACCGATCCGCCACGACCGCCGCAGCATTTCTCATCAGGTCACGCGGGCTTTCCGCCGCTGAAGCCTGCCGTTATCTGCAGGCCCGGCGCGACTGCAATCCTACCCATGAAATCCTTGAGCGCTATGAAGCCGCGATCCGGGGAGAATTGTCCTGAGGGGAGCGGCTGGAAAGGCAAAATGGCATCGACAGAGGATCGGCTTATGTGTGGAAAAGGAATCAACCTGCGGAAGGAGAGCCTGAATCGGGCGAATTCTGACGTCATGCTGTCTGCGAGAACGAAATGACCCCAAGCATCGCGAGTCCCTGGTTTTTTGTCGCCTTTCTCGGAGTAGTGTTCATTCTGCTTGCGATCGACCTCGGAGTTTTTCACCGCAGGGCGCACGCGGTCAGCGTGAAGGAGGCCCTCGCCTGGAGCATTGTCTGGGTGTTGCTTTCGGTCCTGTTCGGATCCTGGATCTATTCAGAATTCGGCGCGCAGCCCGGGTTGGAGTTCTTCACGGGTTACCTGATTGAATATGCGCTCAGCGTAGACAATATTTTTGTCTTCATCATCATTTTCTCCTATTTCGCGGTTCCGCCGAAACTCCACCACCGGGTGCTGTTCTGGGGCATTCTGGGCGCCCTGGGGATGCGCGGGGCCTTCATTTTTGCCGGAACATCCCTGCTGCACGCCTTTCACTGGGTCATCTACATCTTCGGCGCCCTGCTGATTTTCAGCGCCCTTAAGATCCTGCAGCAAAAGGGCGACGCCAAGGTTGCCCCCGAACGCAATCCGGTTGTCCGTCTGTTCCAGCGCTTCATGCCGGTCGCCTCGAGCTACGGCGGCGGTAAATTTTTCGTGAAGGATGGAGGGAGGATCCTGGCCACCCCGCTCGCCCTGGTTTTGATCACAGTGGAGACAACCGACCTGGTTTTCGCACTTGACTCCATCCCGGCAATCTTCGGCGTGACTACCGACTGGTTCATCGTTTTCACTTCGAACGTTTGCGCAATCCTTGGCCTGCGCTCCATGTACTTTCTGCTCTCTGCCGTTGTGGACCGATTCGTCTACCTGGGGACCGGCTTGGGAATCGTCCTGTTGTTCGTGGGCGTCAAGATGATGGCGACCGACGTCTTCACCATCCCCATCCACATATCCCTGCTCATCGTCGCCGGGATCCTTGCCTCATCGGTTGTCCTGTCGCTGATCAAGTCCCCGGACAAGGGAAAATCGAAAACGAAGACTTCACCTGCCGCCGCGCCGCTGGTAAGATCTGAACGCAAACGAAGCTGACCGCAAGTGGAGGGATTCCGACGTGCCTTTGTACGAATATGAGTGCCGGAGCTGCAGCGCCCGATTTGAGCAATTGGTCTTTGACCGGACGGCCAAGGTCGTCTGCAGCAAGTGTGGGAGCGGGGACATCGCGCAACTGCTCTCGACGTTCGCCGTCGGCGCCGAATCCGGCAATGCGGCAGCGCAAACGAGCCCGTGCGCGGGCTGCCAGGGAATGCAGGGCGGCGAGTGCCCGATGAACCGGTAGGTCGTCGTCCTCCGGCGGCAGCCGGCCGGCCGCCAGCGGCCTATGGCTTGCCCCCCTGGCTCATTGCGTTGACGTCGAAGATACGTGTCAGTTCATCTGCGGAGAGCCCCGATTTCTCCCGGGCCAATTCCACGATCGTCTTCCCGGTCGCCAATGATTCCTTGACGATATCCGCGGCGCGGTCATACCCGATCAGAGGGTTCAGCACCGTCGCCAGCGCGGTGCTGGACTCCGCGTATCGCCGGCAGCGTTCGATGTTGGCGGCAATCCCGGTCACGCAGCGCTGGGTCAGGACCCGCAGCGCGTTCGTGAGGATCTGAATCGACTGCAGCAGGTTGTGCGCCATCACAGGCATCATCACATTGAGTTCGAGCTGGCCGGCGCAGACGGCCCAGGCAATGGCGGTGTCATTGCCGATCACCTGGAAACAGACCATGGACGTCATTTCGGGAATGGACGGATTGACCTTGCCCGGCATGATCGACGAGCCCGGCTGGGCGGCCGGAAGGTCGATCTCCGCAAGGCCTGTCGCCGGCCCGCTGCTCAACAACCGCAGGTCGTTGCAGATCCGCAGGACTTCCATTGCCAGCATCCGCAAGGACGACGAAAGCGCGGCAACCGGATAATTACTCTGCATGCTGGCACGCAAGTCAGTGGCGGGCCAGAACTCGATGCCGCAATATTGGGAGATCCTTTCCACGAGCTTGAATCGGAATCGCGGGTGGGTGTTGAGACCGGTCCCGACGGCGCTCCCTCCGATGGCCAGCTCCTCGAGCCGGCGGGACGCGGAAGTGATGTTCTCCGCCGCCCGCCGGATCGCTTCGGCGTACGCCGCAAATTCCTGCCCGAGAGTCACGGGGACAGCGTCCTGCAAGTGGGTCCGGCCCGATTTGACGACCTCTCTGAACGCGGCGCCCCGTTCGGCCAGCGCGTCGCTGAGCTTTCCGAGAACGTGGATCAGCGCCGGAATCTGCCTGCGCGCCGCCATGCACATGACCGTGGGGAAGGTGTCGTTGGTCGACTGCGCCATGTTCACATGATCGTTCGGGTGCACCGGCGCCGTCCCCCCTCGTGTCCCGGTGAGGATTTCGTTGGCGCGGCCGGCAAGGACTTCATTGACGTTCATGTGAAACGAGGTCCCTGCGCCCGAGTGAAAGGCGTCCACGACGAACTGGTCGCGCAGCGCGCCCCCGAGGATTTCATCCGCAGCCCGGACTATGGCCACACTCCGTTCGGCATTGAGAGACCCGAGTTCCTGAAGGACTTCGGCCGCCGCCTTCTTGAGCAGGACATAATTCTCGATCATGGCCGGATGAACCTGCATCCCGCTGATCGGGTAGTTTTCCAGTGCACGCGCCGTTTGCGCGCCATAATAGACGGACACCGGCACCCGGACTTCCCCGAGCGAATCTCGTTCTGTTCTGAACTCCATATCCCCTCCCTCGCGCCGACGAAATGGAGCCGCTCCGATCGTTGCCCCCCACATTCTCCAGTGCGCCAGCCCGTGTGCAGGGATCGAAATGCTCCTCGCCCCGGATGAGTTCACGGCCGGCGCCCCAGGCGGACCTCCGCGGGACGACCCCAATTTCTAATTTTCCGCCTTTTGCGAACGCTATGGGATCTCTATAATGCATAAATCTTTATGGAACCCATTTCCGAGTACTATTATTCGCACCGATTGAAGCTGCACTTCTGGGACTGGGGCGGAGAAGGCAAGCCGAATCTCGTGCTCGTGCACGGAAGCCGGGATCACGCGCGGAGCTGGGACCTGGTCGCCCGGGCCCTCAGCCGACACTTCCGCATCGTGGCGCCTGACTTGCGGGGACATGGCGACAGCAGCTGGGCCTACGGGGCCATGTACAGCATCCCCGAATACGTCCTGGATATTTCCGCCCTTGTCGACATCATCGGGCAGCACCCGGTGTACCTGATCGGCCATTCCCTCGGGGGGGCTGTGGTCATGCAGTATGCGGGGATCTATCCGGATCGGGTCAAAAAGCTGGTTTCCATCGAAGGATATGGCCCCGCGCCCGAGAAGCTCGTGCCGCGGCCGGCCCACGAGCGGCTCAGGAAATGGATCGAGAACATGCGCGATTACGAGACCCGGTCCCCCCACCGCTACGCGGGCCTGAACGAGGCGATCCAACGCATGCAGGAAGCCAATCCCCACCTCTCGCAGGAAATGGCGCGCCACCTGACTCTGTTCGGGGCGAACTGGAATCCAGACGCCACGCTGATCTGGAAATTCGACAACTACGTCCGGGCCTTCTCCCCGTATGGCTTTAACATGGAGGACGCCCAGGAAATCTGGCGCAGCATCACGTGCCCCGTCCTGCTGTTTCGCGGCCTGGACAGCTGGGCTGTTGACCCGGAGAAAGACGGGCGCATTCACGCCATTCCCGACTACCGGCTGGTGAACATTTCGAACGCCGGACACTGGGTCCACCACGATCAGCCTGCCCGTTTCATCGAAGAAACGGAGAAGTTCCTGCTCGGCTAGCCGGGATAATCGGATGAGGGCAAACCGTCGCCTTTGCGCTTGCAGGAGGGGTGCAATCGGTGCTAGGGTCACACTTCATGCTGCCGATATTGGTCCCAAACCCGGCCTGGATCCGATGGGAACTCAGACCGTTGGTGCCGAGTCTAAAACAAACCTTATTGCGGAGTGTCGCATGAGAAATCCGTTGTTCGCAACTAAACCAATGAGCATGCTCCTCAAGGAAGCGGGAGAAACAGGTGAGAATACCCTGAAGCGGACGCTCGGACCGGTCTCCTTGACTGCCCTGGGCATCGGCGCAATCATCGGCGCCGGCATCTTCGTCCTGACCGGATTGGGAACGCATTATGCAGGGCCCGGACTGATGCTGTCGTTTGTGATTTCGGGTCTCGGCTGCGCATTTGCCGGCCTCTGCTACGCCGAGTTCGCGGCTATGATCCCTCTGGCGGGGAGCGCATACACATATGCCTATGCGACCCTCGGGGAGCTGTTCGCTTGGATCATCGGCTGGGACCTGACCCTCGAATACGCCATGGGCGCCAGCACCGTGTCCTCGGGATGGTCCAATCATTTCATCGAATTCATGCGCATCTTCAAAATCGACATTCCCTTGTGGCTGTCCTACGATCACTGGACTGCCATGAGGACGGCCGAGAATGTGATCGCCCGGCAGATGGCCAAGGCTTCCGACCCGAATCTCGTCGAGGGGACGCAGGCATTCCTCGACAAAGTCGGTCAGATCATGAGCGCTCAGTCCGCCGAACTGGTGCAGCAGGCGCATGACCTCATCAACGCTCCGCATATTCTCGGAATCGAGATCGGCTTCAATCTGCCGGCGATGATCATCGCGGGACTCATCACTGTCATCCTGGTGATCGGAATCAAAGAGAGTGCGCGCTTCAATGCAACGATCGTGGCGGTGAAAATTGCCGTGGTTCTCTTTGTCATCGCCCTCGGCATCAGATACATCGACACATCCAACTGGGGAACCAGCTGGTCCACTTTCGCGCCCAACGGCTTTTCCGGGATTGGCGCCGGCGCCGCTTACATCTTCTTCGCCTACATCGGATTTGACGCGGTCTCGACCACGGCCCAGGAGGCGAAAAATCCGAAACGGGATCTGCCGATCGGGATCATCGCATCGCTGGCAGTCTGCACGGTCCTTTACATCCTCGTGGCTGCCGTACTCACGGGCATGGTGCCCTGGAAGGAAGTGAACATCGAGGCGCCGCTGGCACGCGCATTCCTCGATCGAGGCCTGACTACCGCTTCGCACATCATCGTGATCGGCGCCCTGGCGGGCCTGACCAGTGTCATGCTCGTGATGCTGCTCGGTCAGACTCGCGTGCTGTATTCAATGGCAAATGACGGCCTGCTGCCGAAGAAGTTCTTTGCGGCGATCCACCCGAAGTTCCGGACGCCCTACAAGAACACCATCGTCGTCGGCATCCTCGCAGCGGTGGTCGGCAGCCTGACGCCGATCGACGACATCGGCAAGATGGTCAACATCGGGACGCTGCTGGCGTTTGTGATCGTCTGCATCGCGATCATGATCCTGCGCAAGACGAATCCGGACACTCCCCGCCCGTTCCGCACACCGTTCATGCCTGTGGTGCCGATCCTGGGGATTGTGTTCAACGGTTACATGATGTACAAGCTGGGATGGGTCAACTGGGCGAGACTGATCATCTGGCTGGGCATCGGCCTGGTCATCTACTTCGCGTACAGCCGTCACCACAGCAAGGTCCGTGAAATCGCCGCAGCAGAGGCCAGAACTTCCAAGTAGCCTCCCAAAAGGAAAGACTCCAGGAAAATCCGGGGGACCCGGTCTTCCTGGAGTCTTCGTGTCTTTGCCGCAGTGAAAACGGACTCGGCCCTCAGGCGCTCTTGCGCAACTCGACCAGAACTTGCCTGGCCACGGCCTTAAGCGTGTCCAATATGCCGGTCCCGTTCGTGGCCACGGCCTCAAAAACCGGCTCCCCTTTGACCAGCAGCAGCTTCTTGAGCTGCTCCGCCGGCATCGCATTCGGCAAATCCCGTTTGTTCAGCTGCAGGACATAAGGGATCTTCCCCAGATCGAAGCCGTGCTCCTTCAGGTTCTGATCAAGATTGGAAATCGATTCCAGGTTTGCGTCGAGACGCTCCTCCTGGGAATCCGATACGAAGACCACCCCATCGACTCCCCGCAGGATCAGCTTCCGGCTGGCGTCGTAGAACACCTGGCCCGGCACCGTATATATGTGGAAACGCGTGCGCAGTCCGCGGATCTGGCCGAGGTCGATCGGAAGGAAATCGAAAAACAGGGTCCGCTCCGTCTCCGTCGCCAGGGAAATCAGCTTCCCTTTGTTCTCAGGATTCGTGATGTTGTAGAGGTACTGCAGATTGGTGGTCTTACCGCCCAGGCCGGGTCCGTAGTAGACGATCTTGCAGTTGATCTCTCGTGCCACGTAATTTATGAAGGTCAACGTTAGATCCTTTCGCTAATGAATCAGCTGTTTGGCTTGAGAACGCGGAACAGCTTGTCGATTTCCTCGTCCGTGAAATAGAGAGGCGGCGGCGATCCGGATGCCGCTTTGGAAGCGGGGCTGGGTGTTTCTGCCTTGCGCAGAAATCCGCGCAATACCTCTTCCAGGTACGCCGTCGCCCGTTTCACTCTGAGCCGGACCATACCGAGCGAAACGCTGTCGTCAAACACGACCACCAGGGAAAACTTTTTCAGGACGTCCGAAATGTGAATGCTGCGTCTTTTCCCCTGGTGATAGAGAATGGAGAATTCGGGTTCCCCAACCAGTCGCGCCAGACCGTCGGTGGCTGCGATATTCGCAGCCGCAAGCGACGCCAGGGCGGTCATGTCGATGCCGCGAGCCGGGCCCTCGAAGGCAATCTGCTGGCCGCTCCGGTCGATCAGCAGGACCAGGTCTGCCCGAAGGTCTCTTTGTGTCATCGTCAGAATCGACTTCAGACGCAAATACTCAGCTTCGTAAAGAACGATGTTGCTCGGATTCATCACCGGTCGGTTCCCCGCGAACACTCGCAGTTCAATTCTGTTTCTTTATAACAGCTTACAGCCATAGGCAATATGCACTTACGGCAAGTGCCGGTGTCGAAAATCGACTGTGGCGTGACCCTCTCCGACCTTACCCTTGACTTATCGACCGAATTCTCCTAATAATAACTCACAAATTTGATGACGGGCCTGTGCCGCGCTACAGGTCGCTGATTTTAAAGAGCTTAGCGCTAATTTAGGCCGGTGTTTCTCAATCGGGAGTCGTGGAAGGGATCAGGTCCCGGGACAGCAAAGGGGTCAATGGGCAGCAAACGAAGCAGTGGAAAGGCAAAAGCAAGCTCCAAGGCCACGCACAAAAAAACGGCGCCTTCGCGTACGAAGCCCGCTATAAAGCCGAAAGCCAAGGCCTCCGCAAAAACTGCCAAGCCTGGGAAGCCCGCGCACGCCAGGGAAACCGGGGCAGGAGTAACATCTAAATTGAACATCATCAGTAGCTTGACAGAAGCACCCCGCCTCCTGCGCGAAACCAAGGGTACGACGGCCGCGTTGGTTCTTCTCGAAAAGGGGATCAAGCTGATCTACCAGAAGGAATTCAAGAAGGCCCGGACCGAGTTGAAGACTTTGATCGAAAGCCACCCCGGCGAGTCGGAGATTCTGGCACGCGCGCGGACCTATCTGCAGATATGCGAGCGGGAGGATGCCAGCCACAGGAAGCCGGCCGCATCCACGGATCAGCTTTATAACCTTGGCGTGATCGAGCACAACAGGACGAATTACGACAAAGCCATCGCCTATTTCCAGCAGTCGCTGGAGAAGCATCCGAACTCCGACCATGTCCTTTACTCGCTTGCCGCATCTCATGCCATGAAAGGCGAGTTCGGAGAGGCTATCCGGAATCTTCAAAAGGCCGTGGAACTGAACGAAGAAAACCGGGTTTATGCCAAGAATGATTCGGACTTCGCGCCGCTCCACGCGCACAAGGAATTCGGCGACCTTGTCGGCTGGAGTCAGCCGGTGGCCGGCGGGCAGCCTTGAGATGAAGTATCGGAACCCTCAAAGTGTAGTCTCCCTTGGAGGCGGGACCGGGCTGTCCTGTCTCCTGAAAGGACTGAAAAACCGGGTTCTCGATCCGCCGGTCATCGAGGCTCCGGCTTTCGAACCATGGATTTCCCGCCTGACGGCTGTGGTCACCGTCACCGATGACGGCGGGAGCTCCGGCCGCCTGCGGGATGAGCTGCAGGTGCTTCCTCCGGGGGACATCCGCAACTGCATCGTTGCTCTCAGCGCGGACGAGTCCCTGCTCTCCCATCTTTTTCAGTACCGCTTCCCGGGTTCCGGCCAGCTGCATGGCCACAGTTTCGGCAACCTCTTCCTCACGGCTCTGACCGACGTGACCGGAGATTTCCTCGAAGCGATCAGGGTCAGTTCGGATGTTCTCGCGATCAAAGGAAAGATCTATCCCTCCACTCTTCACGACGTCAGGTTGCAGGCGGTTCTCGCGGACGGCAGCCATGTCTACGGCGAGTCGCTCATTTCCAGAAGCCGGTCCCGCATCGTGTCCTTGTCTCTTTCTCCACCGGATTGCGCGCCGGTGCCGGCTGTGGTGGATGCCATCCGGATGGCGGACCTGATCACGGTCGGACCCGGTTCGCTCTTCACAAGCCTTCTGCCGAACCTGCTGGTGCCCGGCATTGCCGACGCCATAAGAAGATCGGCGGCCGCAAAAGTCTATATTTCCAATCTCATGTCCCAGCCCGGAGAGACGACGGACTTTACTGCGGCGGACCATGTCTCGGCAATTTATGCGCATGCCGGAGACCGGTTATTTGACTGCATCATCCTGAACAACCAGCCGATATCCAATACGGTGCTCGCGAGGTACCGGACGCAGGGAGCCATGCCGGTGGTGAACGACCGCGATCGCATCGCGGCGCTGGAACTTGGGATCATCGAAGATGCCCTGCTGGCGAGCGGAAGCGTCGTTCGCCACGACCCGGACCTCCTGGCGGCAGCCGTCCGAAGGGCCGTGCGCGGCCGTAAGGCTCACGCCGCAGGCGCCGGTGAGGAGATCCGGGCGAAATCATGAACAATCTCAGAGTCCTGATCATGGCCGCGGGCAAGGGCACCCGCATGGTCAGCAACCGTGCAAAAGTCCTGCACACGATCTGCGGCACGCCCATGCTGCGCCTCATTTTCCGTGCCGCGTCCGGCCTGGATCCCGAGGATGTCCTGGTCGTAATCGGCCAGGACGCCGAGCTGGTCCGAGAGTCTCTGCACGGCGCGAAGGCCAGGTTCATCCTCCAGGCGGAGCAACTTGGCACCGGGCACGCGATCATGATCGCCCGCCCCGAGATCGAGGGAAAGCACGGAGACCTCCTCGTCCTCTCAGGCGACACGCCGCGCCTGAAAGTGGAAACTCTCCGCCACCTGGTCGAACATCACAGACAGAACGGCGCGGCCGCCACCTTGCTCACGGCCAAAACTACGGAGCCGTTCGCCTACGGCCGCATCCTGCGCAATTCCCGAGGCGGCATCGAGGCGATCGTGGAAGAGAGAGACGCGACGCCGGAACAGCGCAGGATCGAAGAGATCAACGCCGGCTTTTACTGCTTCCAGATCCCTGCCCTGCTGGAGGCGCTGGCGCAGATCTCGAATCGCAACTCCCAGGCGGAGTACTACATCACGGACCTGGTCGAGATTCAGCGGCGCCGCGGCCTGAAGGTTGAGGCGCTCCTTCATCCCGACTGGGAGGAGCTGCGCGGCATTAACACGCGCAAGGAGCTGGCTGACATGGCGAAGGCCATGCGGGCGCAGAAAAACCAGGAACTGATGGCGGCAGGGGTCAGCCTCGTCGATCCCGAGCACACGTACATCGACCTGGACGTGGAAGTGGAAAAGGATGTCACAATCCATCCTATGGTAACCCTCGAAGGCGCCACGCGCATCGGCGAGGGGAGCATCATCCATACAGGAACGCGGATCGCCGGTTCGGTGATCGGCCCGGAGGTCGAAATACTGGAATCGTGCCTCATTACTGAGTCCGAAGTCGGCCGGGGGACGACGGTCGGCCCATGCGCCCACTTGAGAGCCCACACTTCCATTGGCGAGAAGTGCCGGATCGGCAACTTCGTCGAGATCAAGAAGAGCACTCTGGCCGCCGGCGCCAAAGCGGCTCACCTGGCATACCTGGGAGACGCCACGATCGGGCGGAATGTTAATATCGGCGCCGGGGTGATCACCTGCAATTATGACGGCGTTCACAAGCATGCTACCATTATCGAAGACGACGCCTTCATAGGGACTGATTCGCAGTTGGTCGCGCCCGTGCGGATTGGTCGTGGAGCCTATGTCGCAGCAGGAAGCTGCATCACCGAGGATGTCCCTCCGGGAGCCCTGGGAATCGCGCGGTCGAGGCAGACCATCAAAGAGGACTGGGTGCGGCGCAAAAAGGAAACCAAGCAGTCAGGATGATCAACTGCCGCAATTGCATCAACTGGGTCGACGAGAGCCTCGTTCAAATCGAGGCGGACGCAGGCGACACGCCCCACGTGTTCATGGGATGCCGCATCTACGGTTTTCGCGAAGGCAAGACAGAACTCGAGAGTTGCCCTCACTATGTCGAGAGCGAGAACCTCTTCACCATCTGCCAGACGTGCCGCCTGACTGTGCCCAAGGTGTGTGTTTCGCTTGGCGAGTGCGTCAATTGCACCGACACGGACCTTTTCTGCGTCGACCACTGCCTCGGAGGCGATCAGCGGAAATACTGCACCCACTTCGTGCGCCTTTATACCGAGGGCGCTCACCTCATTGATCACGACGAGGCGTTCGACCTGTTCCCATCGATCGGAATGCCCGGCGGGGAAAAGGACACGGCCGACGCTTCCGGAACCGGCGGCGGAACTCCAGATGAGGTAGAGCCCCGCCCCTCGCGTACCCATCCGGCCGGCAACGATGATCCGGAGGAGGCAGGCTAACCCGCTTCGATGAATCCCTCGATTAAACAATGCGGGTGCGGCTCTTTTAGCACAGAAGATTTATCGCACCATCATATGAGTTGGGATTGCAATCGGAAGAGCCCCACCCAAAACATTTGTCATTTATCATTTGTCAATGGTCATTTGTTATTTGTCCGTGGTGAGCCTTTGGTCTGCGAAAATGACAATTGATAATTGACAAATGATAATTGATAAATTCTTCGCGCGCGGCCCCCTTATGAGATCGGGGTGGCCATAGGTGGTCAAGCAGTGGCACTTGTTTGAACTGCAGGTTTGCATATCTTTGTGTATTCGCTTAACTCGGGGTCCGTTCTGAAAGAGCCGCACCCAGACAATTCTCTGTAACGGCGTCCGGAAGATCCTGCGCCCTGCCCAATGCCCCATAGTCTTAAGTTGAGGTCTTAAGTCTAAGGTCTGAAGTCCGAGGTCTAGAGTCTTAGTCTTGATGGTACTCCTGCAGGCTGCACACCGTGAGGGTTTCGCTCTGAAGAGCCCGGATGGCATTGGCCGCGGCCCTGGCGCCGGATATGGTCGTCACGCACGGAACCGCATACTGCGTCGCTGCCCGACGGATGGCCTTCTCATCATACCGCGATTGACAACCGAGCGGGGTATTGATGACCAGGTCGACCTTGCCGCTTCTGATGAGATCTACGATGTTGGGCATTCCTTCGCCGGCTTTGAAGACGAAGTCCGCGGCCAGTCCCCGGCCTGTCAGGAATTTTTGCGTCCCGGAAGTAGCCACCAGGCTGAACCCGAGCGCGACGAACTCCTGCGCGATCGGAAGCAGCGTCCTTTTGTCGTTGTCGTTGACGCTCAGAAACACCGTGCCCTGCGCGGGCAGCGGCGAACCCGCTGAAATCTGAGCCTTGGCGAACGCGATTCCGAAGCTGTCGGCGACTCCCATCACTTCGCCGGTCGACTTCATCTCGGGGCCCAGGAGCGTGTCGACTCCAAGGAATTTGTTGAAGGGGAATACCGGCGACTTGACGAAGCAGTGCCGGACCAGCAGTTCATCCCCGAGATCAAGGTTCCTGAGACTTTCCCCGACCATCAGCCGCGCGGCAATCTTGGCAAGTGGGACGCCGGTCGCTTTGCTCACGAAGGGAACGGTCCGGGAAGCCCTCGGGTTGACTTCGAGCACGTAGACAACGCGGCCCTTGACCGCAAACTGGATGTTCATCAGGCCGACGACCTTGAGCGCCAATCCGAGGTGGCGCGTGTAATCCTTCATGCGCAAAAGAAGTTCCGGCTCGATCATAATCGGGGGCAGGGCACAGGTGCTGTCGCCGCTGTGAATCCCGGCCTCTTCGACGTGTTCCATGACGCCGGCAATGACCACGCGTTCGCCGTCGCACAGGGCGTCGACGTCGTATTCGAACGCGTCTTCGAGGAACTCATCGATCAACACCGGGTGTTCCGGAGACGCCTGCACCGCCGTGGCCACGTAATGGCGCAGGGACTCCTCATCGTAGACGATGGACATGGCTCTGCCGCCGAGGACATAAGAAGGCCGGACCAGGACCGGATAGCCGATTCCGGCGGCGACCCGGCACGCTTCATCCGGCGACCGGGCCGTGCCGTTCCGGGGCTGGGGAATCGCGAGCTGGCCCAGGAGCCGCCCGAAACGTTCCCTGTCCTCGGCAAGGTCGATGTTTTCAGGAGAGGTCCCGATGATCGGCACTCCGGCCTCTTGAAGCTTCAGAGCCAGGTTCAGCGGCGTCTGGCCGCCGTACTGGACGATGACGCCATCCGGCTTCTCCAGGTGCATGATCTCCATGACATCCTCGAACGTCAACGGCTCGAAGTACAGGCGGTCGGAGGTGTCATAGTCCGTGGACACCGTTTCGGGGTTGCAGTTGACCATGATGGTCTCGTACCCGATCTCCCTGAGCGCAAACGAGGCATGGCAGCAGCAGTAGTCAAACTCGATCCCCTGGCCGATGCGATTCGGCCCGCTGCCCAGCACCACAATCTTCTTTCTGCGCGTCGGCGCCGCTTCGCATTCGCCTTCGTAGGTCGAGTAGAGGTAGGGAGTGAACGATTCAAATTCGGCGGCGCATGTGTCGACCCGCTTGAACACCGGCCGGAGCCCCAGTTCGTGCCTGCGTTGCCGGATCCGGTCCGCCGGGACAGGCCCGCCTTGATCCGCCTTCAGGCGGCCGGCGACCCTGAGATCCGACAGTCCTGCCCGTTTGGACTCCCGGAGTAGTTCAACGGGGAGCGAGTCGAGAGAATGCTCCTGCAGTCGTTTCTCCAGCTCCACGATTTCACTCAGCTGGTTCAGAAACCACGGATCGATCCGGGTCAGCCGGTGAAGTTCCGTGGCGGAGTGGCCCATCATCAGGGCATAGAACAGGTAGTCGAGACGCTCCGGCACCGGGGTCTGCAGGCTCCACTGCAGTTTTTCAGGATCCAGTTTCTGGGACAACATCCCTCTCTCGAGCGATCGCACGCCCTTGAGAAGGGCTTCCTTGAAGGTCCGGCCGATCGCCATTACTTCCCCGACGGACTTCATCTGGGTTCCCAGGGTCGAATCCGCGCCCGCAAATTTCTCGAAGTTCCATTTAGGGATCTTGACCACGACGTAGTCGATGCTCGGCTCGAAACACGCCGGCGTCTTCCGCGTGATGTCGTTTGGAATTTCGTCGAGGGTGTAGCCGATCGCGAGTTTGGCCGCGATCTTGGCGATGGGGAAGCCGGTAGCCTTGGACGCCAGCGCAGAACTGCGTGATACCCTGGGGTTCATCTCGATGACGATGAGGGCTCCAGTCTGCGGATTTACGGCAAACTGGATGTTGGAGCCGCCGGTTTCCACGCCGACCTTGCGGATGATTCGAATCGAGGCGTCCCGCATGCGCTGGTACTCTTTGTCGGTCAGGGTCTGAGCCGGCGCCACGGTGATGGAATCCCCAGTGTGCACGCCCATCGGGTCGAAATTCTCGATCGAGCATATGATGACGACGTTGTCGTTGAGGTCCCGCATCACCTCGAGCTCGTACTCTTTCCACCCGATCAGAGACTGCTCAACAAGGACCTCGTGGACAGGAGAAACATCGAGCCCGCGGCTCACGATCCGCTCGAATTCCTCCCAGTTGGAAGCGATTCCACCGCCGAAGCCCCCCAGAGTGAAGCTCGGGCGTATGATCGCAGGCAAACCGGTCAGTGAGGCAAAGTCGCGAGCCTCATCCAGAGTCTTGACCACGCGGGACAGCGCCGACTGCAGGCCTACTTCGGCCATGGCATCTTTGAACAGCTGCCGATCCTCCGCGATTTCCACCGCGCGCTGCCGGGCGCCGATCATTTCGACGCCGTACTGCGCCAGCACTCCCGCCCTTGCCAGCGCCACCGAAACGTTCAGCGCCGTCTGTCCGCCGACGGTGGGAAGAAGCGCATCCGGTCTCTCCCTGGCGATAATTGCACCGATCGATTCGCATGTCAGCGGTTCGATGTAAGTGCGGTCGGCAAGATCCGGGTCGGTCATGATCGTGGCGGGGTTGGAATTCACCAGGACCACCTGATAGCCTTCCGAACGAAGGGCCTTGCAGGCCTGAGTCCCGGAGTAATCGAACTCGCAGGCCTGCCCGATTACGATCGGCCCCGAACCGATGATCAGAATCTTCTTGAGGTCCGTGCGCCTTGGCATGGTCTATCTGCGAAACTCCGTCATGAGCCGTTTGAACTCAGTGAACAGGTAGTGCGAATCGTGAGGTCCCGGCGAGGCTTCCGGGTGATACTGGACTGAAAACGCCGGCACCTGAAGATGCCGGATGCCCTCGAGCGTCTGATCGTTCAGATTGAAGTGCGTCGCATCGACACGCCGGAGATTGAGGGAGTCGACATCAACGGCAAAACCGTGATTCTGGGCAGTGATTTCGACTCGTCCCGTCATGATATTCTTGACCGGCTGATTTGCCCCCCGGTGGCCGAACTTCAGCTTGAAGGTCTTCCCGCCCATCGCCAATCCCATGATCTGGTGCCCAAGGCAGATCCCGAAGAGCGGCACTTTGCCGAGCAGGCGCCGGACGGTGTCGATCGCGCAGTCGAGAGCGGCCGGATCGCCAGGCCCGTTGGAAAGAAAGATCCCGTCCGGACGCAGTGCAAGCGCGTCCTCGACACTCGTTCCCGCGGGGACCACCACGACGCTGCATCCGGAGCGCGCCAGATTGGCCAGGATCGTTCTCTTGATGCCGAAGTCATAGGCGACTACGCGGAAGCGGTCGCCGCCCTGCCCGGCAGGATCCGGCCAGGCATACGACGCACGGCAACTCACTGAGGAGGCCAAATCCAGGCCAAGCATCGGCGGCGACTGGCGGGCGCGTTCGGCAAGCCGCCCGGCGTCCAGGTCGACCGAACTGATGATCCCCCGCATGGCGCCGAGCGTGCGGATGTGCCGGACCAGCGCACGTGTATCGATTTCCGTGACGGACACGATCCCGTGGCGCCTCAGGTAATCCTCGAGCGATTCCAGGGCGCGCCAGTTCGAAGTGAACGAACTGAACTCGCGCGCGGCAAATCCCGCGACGAACGGCTTCCCGGATTCCTCATCCTCGCGATTCATGCCGTAGTTGCCGATGTGAGGGTAGGTCATCACAACGATCTGGCCCGCGTAGGACGGGTCAGTCAGAATCTCCTGATACCCGGACAGAGAGGTGTTGAATACCACTTCCCCACAGACCTCCCCCTCGGCGCCAAAAACGCGGCCCCGGAATGTGCGGCCGTCTTCGAGTGCCAGTATTGCGTCCATTTGTCCCGTGTAGATTCGACCCGTGCAGGCGATTGGTGATGTTTCGCGCGCGCAGTCCTATCTCTTGCCGCCAGGCAATCTGCACTGACCTTCAGTCTGCAGGCGGTTCTGCGATGCTATTCCACCAGGCCCAGGCGCGACACGGGCCAATAGCGGAATATCGCTTTGCCGTAGATCAGGTCCCTGGGCACAAAACCCCAGTTACGGCTGTCGTTGCTGGAATTCCTATGATCCCCGAGTACAAAGTAGTGATCGGGCGGCACGACGGTCTTGGCAAAAGATTCGTAATCCCGGAACTCCGGCTTGAGATACGGCTCCTGGACTTCCACACCATTCACAAAAACCGATCCCTTGCGAATCTCTACCACGTCGCCGGCGACCGCGACGACCCGTTTGATGAATGACTTGTTCGTATCTCTCGGATACCAGAAGACCACGATATCGCCCCGATGAATATCCTCGAAGCGGTAGATGAACCTGTTGACGAAGATTCTTTCCTGGTCCACCAGTCGTGGCTGCATGCTCGTGCCCTCGACCTTGACCGGCTGTATCACGAAGATGACGATGAAAATGGCGGTGGCGATGGCAAAAATGATGTCCCGAAACCAGGACTTCAATTCGGAAACGTAACTGAACCCCGGCGTCGGAGGGCTTGTCCGCTCAGGGGAGGCTGGAGTTTCGGGTGGAGAGGAGTATGGTTCGTCCATCTAATTGTATCTGCGGCGCACTCCCTTCGACAGACTCCGTCTGCCGACTCAAACTGCAAGGTAACAGAGGAGTCGTCAAAACTCAACTGGTTTGTGCTCCGGATTGACACTCCGTGATCAGATTTGACCGCTGAGGCGCAGAGGCCGCGGAGAAAGACAGAGGTGCCACGGGATTTCTCTGGGGGGTGCAAACAGAAGTGAGACTCAATCCTCGCGGAATTTGGGTGAGCCTTTCAAGCTCAGCGTTTCATCGGACAAAAAGGATGCGTCGCGCAACGATTGACAACAAAAGAATTTATCAATTGTGATTGGTGAATGGTCATTTGTCATTTGGCCGCCACACACCTTTGGCCTGTGAGGTTCTGATCGAGTTCGAAGCGGGTGAAGTACCCGAGCGCAGAACCTGCCCGCCAACATGACACCCCGCCCCCAAATAACAAATAATAATTAACCAATAACAATTGACAAACTCTCTTTGTTGAGGCCCACTTCCGATTGCTCCCTTCTCTCAGTGTTTTGTGCCTTTGCGGTGATGTTTTGTTCTTGGATCCGGCTGCCGCCTGTCTCCCCACTGTCTGAACTGCTGCCTGGCATGACACGGGGTTGTAATGCGCAGGGTTGCTGCTATAATCGTGGGTCGCGAGTCAGGTAGGGTCGCACGATGGATGTCACCCTCGAGCCGGGGGCCTCCAGGGTGAGTGGTTTGTCTGTCGGTTTTCTCATCCTGCCAGCCTCTTCTCGCTGCAAGAAAAACGAGGGTCGAAATTCAGGTTCAGGTAACGGCAAGCACGGGATCGGAGTCCAAAGTCGAAGGCTGCTATGAAAATTGTTGTACTGAGCGGAAGTCGCCAGAAGAACTGCACACTCAAGGATGTCGCGGGAGGGTTCGGGACGGTATTTACGGTGGGCCGCTCGCCGTTCGCCCGGCTGCTCGAACTCGCGAAACGCAGGGTGGCTTCCATACCGAACATCACGCTTGCCTATCTGCACGCGATTCTCGAGGCGCATGGGGCGGAAGTGCGCGTCCTGGAAGTCCGGCGTCTGGACCAGTTGGAGCCGGCCGATCTCTACCTGATCGCTTCATCCATCGTGGATTGCACCTTCGAACGCGAAATCGGGAGAGAAGCACGACGCCGGTTCGGATGCAAAGTCGGCTACTTCGGCGCCTTCGCGGCGAACGTCCCCGAGTTTTTCGCTGACTCCGCGGATTTCATCGTCAAAGAAGAGGTCGAGAACATCGCCCCGGCGCTGGCGCGCGGCGAAATCCCCAGCGGCGAAGTCGCTGCGGGCTACGTTGAAGACCTGAATTCGCTCCCCCAGCCGAAATGGGACCAGTTCGAAATCGAGCGTTTCCGTTACCAGATCATCACCAGCAGGGGGATCACGCTCCCGATGCTTGGGAGCCGGGGCTGCCCGTACACGTGCAACTATTGCCCGTATCTGGTGAACTCGAAGTATCGAGTCCGGACGGCTGAAAACATCGTGAACGAAATAGAAGCGCTCGTCGGCAGGTACGGCATCCGCGGGATTTCCTTCCGCGATCCCAACCTGACGTACGGCAAAGAGCGGGCCCGGGAACTGGCCGACCTGATCCTGAGCCGGAACCTGAATGTGCGATGGGGCATGGAAGCGCGCACCGATCGTCTCGATCCGGACTTGATCACGTTGCTGCACCGCGCCGGGCTTCGGAGCGTGGAAGTCGGGGTCGAATCCGCGAGCGAAAAAACACTTCAATTCAATCAGCGAAAGGCGACTTCCAAGAGCCACCAGGAGCGTGTGATCGATCACTGCCACAAGCTGGGCATCCGGGTGATCGCCAACTACACGCTCGGCCTGCCCAACGATACCGTGAGCGGCGTGCTCGAAACGATCCGTTACGCAAAGAGGCTGAACACTTTCGCCATCCAGTTCACGGTGACGACGCCGTATCCCGGCACGCAGTTTTTCCGCAACATCCGCGATCGGATTTTCGACAGCAACTGGGAACACTTCAATGGCTGGACCAGCGTCTTCCGGCACCAGCAGATCCCGTCCGAGGAGCTTCACCGGCTGCGCGAGTTCGCCTACGTGTCCTACCACCTGCGTCCGCGCTACGTCTGGAGGTTCATGCAATCGACGCTCCTGCATCCGCTCCTGTTCCCCGATCCGGAACCCGCCGGGGGCTAGGAGTTGTTCGGAGGAGGGCTCATGGCTGTAATCAGGCTATTGCTGGCGCTTCTGCTCTTTTCTCCCTTGCCGCCTCTTTCGACAGAAAAAATTCCCGTCTATGTCGCCGCAAGTTTCCTCGACAGGAATCGGCTTCAAGTGGAGAACATGAGCCGGGAAGAAATCCGGATTTCTGAAAACGGGAGGCCCCGCGAGGTGGAGTTTTTCGCGGGAGTCGAAGTCCCGGTCGCCTACGGCCTGCTGTTCGATCGCTCCCTGCTGCCGAAGCCCTTCGAGGATCCGAGCCGTGATCAATACCTGACCGCCACCGCCACGACGGTTCCCAGCGTGGCCTATCAACTGATCGATCTTTGCTTCGCAGGCCAGGCCGGATGGGTCGCCAGCTATGACCACACCGGGATGCAGATCACACTCGACTTCACTCAGGACAGCTCGAGGGTGAAGAACGCGGTGCAGGCACTGCGAGGACCCGAACGTTCGATCGAGGAATCCACGCTCTACGGCCCGCTCCTCAATTCAGTGCAGAAGCTGTGCCAGCGCAACGAGAAACGCCGGGTGCTGGTGCTCTTCATCGGCGTTCTGGATGTCAAGACCGTCGATAAGATCAGACCCTTGAAGAACCTGCTGTCCGCCTCGAACGTGGAACTGTTCGTCGCCGGTTTCGCGCGCAAATCGGTGTCGGGCCCCGGATTGATGTCCTCGCAGAGCGAGGCGGGCCTGCGCGAATTAGCGGATGTCACTGCCGGTGGCGCCTACTTCATCAACATGGAGGGGATCGAAAGGCTCGGCCGCAGAATTGCCGATCAGGTCCGGACCCTTTACACGATCGGCTTCGAGTCCGAGACTGACCCGGGCAAGCCCGCGAGGTTGACGATCGAGTGCACGAGACCCGGCATCAAACTCAAGACCCACCCGCTGTCTCCCATCCTGCAGTAATCGACCGCATCCAGCCTGAAATAAAGTCTGTAATTTGCCATGTCGATAAGGTCACTGTCCCATCGAGAGATCATATGAGCCTGGGCAGAAAAAGGTTGTGGACTGTCGGAAGCGGGAGAGGTGGTGTTGGGAAAAGCCTGCTTGTTGCGTCTATCGGCGCGGCTCTCGCAAGGGACGGCAAGCCGACGATCGTCGTCGACGCCAATCTTACCTCACCCAATCTGCACACCAGCCTCGGCATCAAATCACCCGGCAACACCCTCCTGGAGGTGCTGGAGAGACATGCTTCACCCTCCGATGCCCTGGTCCCGACTTGCACCCCCCTACTGAGCTTCCTGGCGTGCGCCGGCGATGATCCGGGCATGGCGGACCTCTCCCCGAGCAGCGTGGATCGAATGGCCGAATGCATCTCATGCCTCGATGCGGAACACGTGGTGGTCGACGCGGGAAGCGGCGTTTCTCTCAGCGTGCTCGATTTCTTCAATATGGCGGACGAGCCGATCGTGGTCGCCACGCCGGATCCGGAGTCGATGCAGTGGGCGTTCACCTTCATCCGGAACTCGACCTACCGGAAAGTTCAGAAGAAGTTCGGATCCCATCAGCAAGTCGGGGCCGCCCTGCGGCAGATGCGTCAGAAAACGAATACCGCACAACCCAAAACGATGTCTGATTTTTTCGATTTCCTCCGCCCGGCTGCGCCCGAACTCATCGAGAACATAGCGGAAACAGTCAATGCCTGCCGCCCTCTCCTGCTCATCAACATGGCGTCCGGTGAGCAGGACTCCCGCCTGGCTGAGATCATCCAGTCGGCCACGCGGAAATTCCTGAACGTCGACCTGCGATTCTGCGGGATGGTCCAGTACGACTCCGAGTTGTGCAGGGCCGCGCAGCGCAAGAGTGCGCAGGAGTATGTCGTGTCCGACCGGGCGTCGGCAGGGCAGATCAGGCAGATCGTGCAGGAGCTGGCAGGCGACGGCACTCGCCGGAATGAATCCGGAATCAGCCCGGCGGCCGACACGTTTCAGGCTATGCCCACCATGGGACTCAACGACAACTTCGATTTCATGGGAAGGGGCCTGCACATCCAGACGGAAGATCTCGGCGACGGGGGCCACTACATTACGACCAACGTGTTCTGCGACGGGCGTGTTATACTGTCGACGAAATCGGAATATCCAGCCGCATTGCGCGACCCGAAATACAGCAGCCAGATGGTCGAACTGATGCGTGCCCAGCACTTCAACGTCATCCGCGAACTCGAAAACAGAAAGATGAAGGATCCGTCCGCCCCGGCTTGAAATCCATGATCGAGAACAGTGCCAATGCAGGGGAGATTCTGATTGGTGTGCGATGCCTGACTTGAGAGTCGAGCCGCTAAGCCTGGCGGAAGTGGAACTGATTGCCGCACTCATGGACGAGGAAGCCGGGGCATGGCTTCGAGAGCTCGACTGGGATTACTCTCCGATCCGCCGCATACTCATCTCTTTCCTCAAGCAGCGGCTGTTGCCCGGCTTCGTGATCTCCAGCGGCCGGAAAGCGATCGGCTACACCTATTTTCTGACTTCCCGGCAGAAAGGTGTGATCGGCACAGTGTATGCGTCGCGGCCCGGCCCGGAGGACACAGCCGAGCAGCTCCTGTCCCGCGCGCTCGAGACACTGCAGGAAAACCGGAGCCTGCAGCGCATCGAGGCCCAGATAATCCCGCTGAACGGACTGGATGTCACGCCGGTCTTCACCCGCCACGGGTTTCAGTCCTTTCTCAGGCACTATATGGAACTGGATCTGGCAGCTGATTCCCTTCCCGTGCCGCCGTACCCGGGGACGGTCGCGCCTTGGAATCCCAGCCACCTGCTGGCGGCAGCCACGGTGGCGCACCGCAGCTATCGGAAAGGGATCGATGCCGTCATCTGCGAGGACTATGGGTCCGAGCTGAATTGTGAAAACTACCTGCGCAGCCTGGTGGAGAGCCCCGGTTGCGGAATATTCCAGCCGGATGCTTCTTTCGTCGGCCTCGATCGGAAAGGGACTCCGTGCGGGTTTATCCTGGTGTCACGCATTTCACCCACAGCGGCGATGATTCCGCAAATCTCCATCAATCCCGCGCATCAGGGCAGAGGTCTGGGCACCGCCCTCGTGCGGAGCGTCTTCAGCCGGCTTCGCTCTGAGGGGTATAAAACGGTCCGCCTCACGGTTTCCCAGCAAAACCGGCGCGCATACGAATGGTACCTGCGGCTGGGATTCAGCACACGCCGGGACTTCGGCGCCTACCTCTGGAAACGCGAATAAGCAGATCACTGCACTAAAAGAAGATCGCGGAACCTCCGGCGATGCCGGAGGCCTGCACGCTGGAACGTTCTAAGCGGCATTTGTTTCGCGCTGAGCAAGCGGAAAGAAACAGGGACAGGGACAGGGATTGACCGCCTCTTTCGAGAGTTTTTCCACGATAACACGCTTATTTGCTTTAACTTGCCTCGATCCGATCCCAGGAGGCATACAAAATCCTTGCAAGTGCAATTAACGTTCACTTAGAATCTGCCTCAGCTATATTGGATTTTCCCGATAGTTCAGGTCGGAAACTGTGAAGCACTGTGCTTCGGGACTGGGAAGGAACGGTCGTCTGTATCGATGCTTCGTTTGCGACCGTCAGTCTCGAAGCCGGAAACGAGTTCTTGCTCGCGACGGATCTCCCTGGTTGATCCTGCGAAAATCATGAATATGGTCGTGATCAGCGATGCCCGGCGGTTCCGCACTACAGTGCGGCCTTGCCGGTTGTTTCTCTGACCGGCCGCAGACTTTGGGCGAAGTTCAGCTTAATTTCGCGCACCTCTGTGATCGCCGTGCGATCACAGATGGTGTGGCAGGGAGAGATGGGGATTCCCCCTACTGACGAAATCACCCTTTCTTATGTCTCAAGGGAAAAAGGTATGAAAGAGATTGTCCTCAGGTCAGTCATAGCATTGCTTCTGTTGTCGGCGTTCAGCATTGCCGGGTATGCGCAAGGCGGTTCCGCCTCATCGATCTCAGGTGTGATCGTTGACAGTTCCGGCGGCGTCATTCCGGGCGCCGAAGTCAAAGTCAAGAACAACTCCACCGGAGCGGAATACAACGCCATTACGGCTGAAAACGGCACCTTTTTGATCCCGGCCCTCAGTTCCGGGACGTACACGGCTACCGTTTCCATGGCCAATTTCAAGCAGTCGATCGTCAAGGACATCCAGGTTGTAGGCGGAGTCCCGGCGACGATCCGAGTCACGCTCCAGGTGGGCGGCACCAACGAGACCGTCGTGGTGGAGTCGGGCGCCGAGATGGTGCAATCGCAAACGGCAAACATCACCACGACGCTGACCCTCAAGCAGGTCACCAACCTGCCGCTCGCGACGCGCAACGCGATGGACTTCCTTGTATTTCTGCCGGGTGTGAATACGACCGGGAACGCCCGCAACTCCACGATCGCGGGTGTGCCGGGCGCCGCGGTGAATGTCACGATCGACGGCGTCAACACGCAGGACAATTCCAACAAATCGGGCGACTCCTTCTTCAGCATGATCCAGCCCCGGCTCGACGCCATCGAGGAAGTGACGGTTTCCATGGCCACATCCGGCGCGGAAAGCTCCGGCCAAGGGGCGGTTCAGATCAAGTTCGTTACCCGTTCGGGGAACAACGACTATCGCGGCAGCCTCTACTGGTATCACCGCAATCCGGTGCTCAATTCCAACAACTGGTTCAACAACCGCGATCTCAATGCCACCTACAATGGAACGCGCGTTCCGTGCACTGCGGAGCAGCTGGCCAGCGAATGGGATAAGTGCAAGGCGCCGCGCGACCGGATCCTGTTCAACCAGCCCGGCGGACGGATCGGCGGCCCGATCGTGCTTCCGAAGGCGCTGTTCGGACCGTTGGCTTTCGATGGACGAGATAAAGCCTTTTTCTTCATTAACTACGAGGAATACAGGCTCCCGAGCGAGGCCACGCGCACGCGGCTGATTTTTAATCCGCTTGTCGATCAAGGGATATACCCCTACACCGTGGGAACAGAGGTGAGGCAGGTAAACCTGCTGTCTCTGGCCGCGGGCGCCGGCCAGACATCCACGATGGACCCGACCATTCAAAAACTGCTGGCCGACATCCGTCAATCGACAAGCAAAGGCAGCGTGATTGCACGGCCGGAGCAGACATTCATGGATTTCAAGTTTACGAACAAAGCCCTGGATCTCCGGCAGTTCATCACCAGCCGCTTCGACTTCAATCTGACCAGCCGGCATCGTCTCGAGGGAAGCTGGAACTACTCGATCTACGACCTCACGATCGACCTGCTGAACAACGGCGATGCGAGCTACCCGGATTTTCCGAGCACCAACGGATACCTGGGACTCCGGCATTCGTCCGCGGTGGCGCTCCGCTCGACTCTGACGCCCAGGATCGTGAACGAATTCCGTATCGGTCTGCAGGCGGGTTCCGGCCTGTTCGGCCCCGGTGTCGATGCCAGCATGTTTTCCGGATCGCTCGCCAACCAGGACGGCTATGCGCTGAGCATCAGCGATGCAGGGAACATCACCAACGCCCACCGGAGCACTTCCCCGAGCCGGCGCAATCCGCCCTATGTATTGTTCGAAGACACGGTGAGCTGGAACCGCGGCGCACACAGCCTCAGTCTCGGCGGCACCTTCAGCAACACCGGCATGTGGACCTGGAGCCAGACGGTTGTGCCGTCGATCGGGTTCGGGGTGGACACCACATTCGACCCGGCGAGGATCCTGTTTGACGCGACCAATGGCCCGACGAATTTCAAGGGAGCAACGAACGCACAGATCAACACGGCGAGAGACATATACGCTGTCCTGACCGGACGGGTCGACTCCATCGGCGGCAACGCGGTCCTGGACGAGAACACCAACAAGTACGCCTTTAACGGGCCGAATGTCACCCGCTCCCACCAGCGCGAGCTTGGACTCTTCGCGCAGGATTCCTGGCGGATGCGCCCCGGCCTGACGCTCACTTTTGGATTGCGGTGGGAACTCCAGCTTCCCTTCGTGCCGCTCAACAACGTGTTCACCAAGGCCTCGATTGCGGATGTCTGGGGGCCTTCCGGTGTGGACAGCCTGTTTAAGCCCGGCGCGACCGGCGGCAAACCCACCGAGTACACGCTGTACCAGAAGGGCGATCATGCCTATAACATCGATTACAAGGCCTTCGCCCCGAGCGTCGGCTTTGCCTGGTCGCCGAAGGCGGACGGGGGCTGGCTCGAACGGATCCTGGGCGGCAGCGGGCAGAGCGTTCTGCGCGGCGGATTCTCCGTGGCCTACAACCGCTACGGGATGTCCACGTACAGCAATATTTTCACCTCTAATCCGGGTCTCACCATCACCGCCTCGCGCAACATGGATCTCGGCAACCTGATCACCGGCACCGACGCGCTGCCGGTCCTGTTCCGCGATAAAAATCGCCTGGGCCCGCCCCCCTTCCCGTCGGAGCCGAGCTATCCGCTCACACCGACAATCAGCAATTCGGTCCGCGCCTTCGAGCCTGATCTCAAGACTCCCTACACAATGTCCTGGTCTGTCGGAATTCAACGCGAGCTGGCCAAGGACATGGCGATTGAAGTGCGCTACATGGCCACCCGCAGCCTGCAGTCGTACTACAGCTACTTCAACTTGAACGAACGCAACATCGTCGAGAACAAATTTATTGACGAGTTCAAGCTGGCGATGGCTAACCTGCAGGCAAATATCGCGGCGGGAAAAGGGAACAACTTCAAATATTACGGCCCGGGAACCGGCACCTCGCCTCTGCCGATCACCCTCGCGTATTTCAGCGGCTTGTCCGGCGCTGATGCGAACAATCCGGCCAAGTACACGTCCAGCAATTTCGGCAACAACACTTACGTGAACACGCTGGCGCGTACCAATCCCAACCCGGGCAGTTACGCGGGCAGCTTGTACGGCAGCCAGACGCAGCGATCCAACGCCCTGGCTGCGGGACTGCCGGCCAACCTGTTCCTGGTCAATCCGTATGTCAGCAACGCCCAGATCCTGGGCAACGGCGGCTTTAGCGCGTACGATGGCCTGACGGTGGAACTGCGCCGCCGCATGTCCAAGGGGCTGCTGGTCCAGGCGAACTACACGTTCGCGAAGAGCCTCGGAACATCGTGGAACTCGTTCCGCAGTCCCTGGATCAAGTCGCTCGGCGGCACGTTGCCGCACGCGTTCAAGCTGAACTGGGTCTATGAAATGCCCTTCGGCAGGGGGCGGACGCTGTTCAACAATCAAGGCGGAGTGCTCGACAGGATCATCGGGGGCTGGGAGTTTCAGGGAACGGGCAGGCTTCAGGCCGGGGAACTCCTCAACTTCGGCAACGTCAGGCTGGTCGGCATGACCCTGAACGAGCTGAGAGATTCCGTGGGCTTGTACTTCAGCGACGCGACCCGGCAGATCTTTTCCGTGCCGGAGGACATCCGAATCAACACGATTGCGGCCTTTAACACGAGCGCGACGACATCGACGGGCTACAGCACCCAATGGGGGGTGCCTACCGGACGCTACGTCGCGCCGGCGAATACGGCCGACTGCATTCAGATCGTGAACGGTGATTGCGCCCCGTACACCAACTACGTCAGGGGGCCGAGATTTACGCGCTTTGATCTGAGCCTCGTGAAGCGGATCCGTTTCACCGAGACGAAGAACTTCGAGGTGCGCGCCGAGTTTCTGAATGCCTTCAACTATACCAACTTCTATGGCACGACGTGCGCCAGCAGCGGCCAGACCTGCGGCCGCGTGACGTCGGCATATACGGACCGCAACGGTCAGGTCGATCCGGGAGGACGGCTGGTCCAGTTTGTAGTCCGTCTGAACTTCTAGACTGGCGGGAACGCCCCCTGCTTCGAACGGACTGAGGCTGTAGAGACCTACTCAGATCCCGATCGAGGCAGGGGGCTTCCCGTTTGAAGATAACCCTGGACGATGGACTTTCAGTGAACCCGGCCCGAAACTACCAGGGAGGCAAGAAATCCGCGGATCGTTTTGAGGAACCTCTCTTCCGCTGCCGAGTTGGCCTTCAGCGGCTCCGCAAACAGATAGACCTTCACACCCCCTCCGGTTCGTATAGTCACGCGGTAACAGAAACAGTCGCTGCACAGCCCCCACCGGCGCAGAACGCCCGATCCCGTGACGGCTCCGGATTTGCGAATTCCGTCGACGAATTCCGCCACCATTCTCGGGGCCAATGTGCGTGTGACACCGCGGGGGCCCAACAGCGAACCATCCAGGGAAATCTCATATTTTTCATAGACCCCGGCATACCCCCCCATGCGCTCGACAACGACTTCGCCGCCGGCGCCTTGGCCTTTGCCTCCTGTTTGTCTGCTCCCGCTCGTTTGCATGGCCGGCCCTGGCCGAGCAGACGCGGTTGCGCACCCGGTAAGAGTGCAGGCAACCAAAGCAATCTTGAAGATTGATTTTCCCATGCCCGTCTCCTCAACAAAGTGACGCCGCATCCAACCCATGCTTGCAGGAATTCTTGACCGGGTCCCCGGTCGTCGACAACGGCTCCAGTTCTGTTGTCAAGTTGCGGCAGCTATAACCGACCGGGATCGTCCCTGTCACGAAACTGGATAGTTTCTGTCGCCAAACTCCAAGGTCATTCAACCTGGACTTGGACCTGGACTTGGACCTGGACGTAGACCTGGACGTAGACCTGGCAAATACCTATGGCCATATATAAGTGCCGCATTCGCTGTAAGTTACATCAAGAAAGGCTGACCAGGTCCAGGTCCAGGTTCCGGATGGGAGATTCGACAATTTCTGGTAGGAACTGGCTAACCAGGTTCTTCTGATACTGGAAGTGTCTCCGGCCGTGAACGGAGGAGTGCGGCTCGGGCAAAGGCTGGTCTGATGCTAACTCGCGGCTTTGGGGAGGAGGTCGAGCAGGCCTCGCGAGTAATGGAGCGAGTGCTCCACGAGCTTACGATTGCGCTGGTTGACGCCCTTGAGCTGCTCCACCAGGTTCCTGAAAAGCGTTGTCTGCGACCGGATCTCGTCGGCCACGGATTGTTCCAGAGCTTCCGCGAGTTTCAGCAAGGTGAACTCGTCACGCGTGATGTGAAGCACCTGGCAGAGTTGCTGGCACAGGCGGGCCATTTCCTCTTCCAGGTTGCGCAGTCTTGCGTTGAATGTCTCGTCGGTCTTGTTGCTTTCCAGAATCGCTTCCAGCGAGCCGCGGACCAGCAGCGCCGTCTTCCGGCGCGCATGTGCGATCAGTTCACGGTACAAGGAGATTTCTTCGCCGACGATTTTCATCAAGATCGAGATCTGCTCGTCCATGGCTCAAATCCTGCGTTCGATGTGACCTCCTGGTGCGGCTTCTGCCGCACAACCGCCTGCGCATGCATCTGCATCTGGTCCGGTGCGGCAGCGGCCTGTCCCGGCTGATTCCTGAAATGACGCTCCCTGGACAGCTGTTCGCCGCCGCCGTGGTCCGGGCAGTGCGGCGAAGCCGGAATGACTCATCCGTAATCACCCGGCATCGCAGCCCCGGCAGCGTTTTTTCAGAGGTCCTGGTTGATCAGTTTACTGCCCAGGATTCTCTCGGCGAGCTTTTTAGAGTTAACGACGTAAGTGCCGTCTTCAATGGAGCGCCGAAATTGTTCCACCAGCGCCACTCGAACATCCGGAGTCGACTCGATCAGTTCGTCAAGATGCTGCAACTTCGGGCTCTGAGCTGATTGCCCGGCCGCGTCCGGGCTACTCCCGGCCGATTCCCGGCCGGCTTGCGCTCTTTGTTGAGCCTGCTGATCCTGATTCTCGAGCCGACCCGCCTTGGCCTTCCGGCCCATCAGGGGGGACTTGCCGCCTGTTTCCATATTGTCCTCGAGAGAATGCTCTCCCCAAGCGTTTTATCGTCCTCTCGAATGTCACACTTTAGGAGTTCCTGTTTCTTCTCCAGGCCGCACGATGATCTACACCTGCAACCGCATTCACTCCGCCCGTTGCGGCGTTGAATCCGCCGCTCCCCGGCTTCGGCCGCCCCCAGGTGCAGGACCCGGCCGCCGGGCGGGGCTGGAGATGAAACGGCCACAACTTACATCCGCCTCCTAAGCATCGGATCGCAGAAACCGAGTGGCTGATCGTCCCGGCGGGCCGCCGGGACCTACTGCAAGTCCCGGACTCTCCCCTCGACCACATGCATGCAGACCGTTTTCAAAGGCAGCAAGGGACAAGCAAGGAGTCGTCTGGCGTCACTCGACAGGCTCTTCCTGCTCGCAGGGAAGTAGTTCTTGAGGCGACTATCGCCCCGGACAAAACTCTCACCAGTGTCAGTCCGGGCAGATGGTCGGGCTGTAATCCAGGCAGGGTGTGGTCTGAGGAGAGAGTTCGAAACTTGCATCGCTTCAGCTCTTACTTGAGAGAGTAGTTGGTCTGGGGATGGGGTTTGACCGCCGCCTTGATGAACTCGACCGATTTCCTGGCGATCTCGCCCCTGCACATGATGTGTCCCCAGTGCTCCCATCGGAAGCTGGATGTCGAAAGTGTTGCCGGCAGACATAAGGCAACATCCGTGCCATAATCTGCGCCCAGAAAAACCGGCCCTTTATTTGCACCGAATCGTTTCCGTCGCGACACCCTGTGATTCTCGTTCCTGGACCTGGACCCGGACTTAGACTTGGACGTGGACATGGACCGGCATTGTCGTATGACACGACACAAGTGCAGTATTAGCTGTAGGTTACGTCCAACAAACTGGTTCGAGTCCGGGTCCGGGTCCTGGTCCGGATCCGTGTCTAGATCCAGGTTCAGGATGGGTGATTGGGACGTTTCGTGACGGATGCCGATCAGGCCTACATTCATTCAATGAGTGTCAAGCTTCCGATACTGACTGGCAATTTTCCCTCATCTTTCAATGAGTGGCGTGCCCGTCGCACGGGCTCGCCGGACACTGCATCCAACAGCGGGGCCGTGGATTTGCTAACGTTTTTTCCCGGGAGTGCCGATGCCATTTGTCGTGAGACTGCCGTCCTGTCCGGCACTGCGATTTGGGCACTGCGACGGAAGGTCCTCACAGGCGAGTCCGATCGGGACTCCGAAGGGTCCGGCAGGAAGGCCCCGGGTGTGAGCCCTGGGAACTGGCGAAGTGAATGGGACCAGCCGCGCAAGGGCGACGCGGCAGACCGTCAGAGGCGATGCCGGGATTGCACAGCAAGCTCAGGGAGTGAAGGATGGGAATGACTATCCCGATGAAGCCGCTTCTTTCGCAAGACGAGATCCATGCCCTATTCTCGAATGCAACGTCCGAGAACTCGAATCCGAGCAGCCCTCGCGAGGCAAACGAGACAGGCGCTGCCAATCCCTGCAGCACTCCCGCAGACGTTCCTTCCCATCTGGCGACCGATCCGGAAATCGAAGAGCGCAGCTTTGAGGGCCAGAATGAAAAAATCTCCGCCGAAATCATCGCTTCCAAATTTCCCGCCGCGCTCGCAGAAGCGATTACGCTCGAGGGGATCCTGCGGAGCTGCTGTCAGGCGTTGAGGGAACACTTCAACCTGGGACGACTCAGCCTGGTGCAGCCTCGGGGCAACACAACCACCGCCACGATCTATTCGTTGGACGAGAGCCGAAATTCGCCTCTCCTCGGGCCGCATGTAATCGCCCTGGAGCCTTCAAGACTCAAGGAATCGCTGCTCGAGCAGCAGGAACTCGAAGCCTGTGCCGTTCACAGCTCCAAGTTGGACGACATGGAAAGGGACTACCTGATCGAGCTTCATGCGGACCCGGACGCTGTTTCCGTAGTCTACCGGCCGCTGATGCTCCAGGGCGAACTCAAGGGTGTGCTGGTCCTGGACCTCCGGGAAACGGAGAGCTTGACGCCGTCTCAGACTTCTCTCCTCTCCTATATTGGCAGCCACCTCGCCATCGCCATCGAAAGATCCGACCATCATTATATGGGGCATCGCCGGAGCCGGCAACTTGCGATCGTGAGCGCGATCGCAGAACAGGCGGCGAGCGAGGACGATTTCAGCAAGTTTCTTCGCGAAGTCTGCGAGTTGCTCCGCAAGAGTTTTGACTACAACTCTGCCCAGATCTGGATCGAGAACTGCAACCAGTTGGACCTCATGGGACAGGCGTGGAAGACGACAGGCGATGCCGGCGCCTGTCAGCGGATCCCCGCCATGGTGCAGGAGTGCGGACGGCGAGGCCAGATCCTCTGCAACAACAATCTGCGCTCGGAATTCAGCGTGGGGCCGGACCGCGAGGGCAGGAGCCAGCTCGCGGTCCCGATTCATCTCCGAGGAAAGTGTCTCGGCGTCCTTTTCATAGAGAGCAGCCGCCTGGATGCGTTTGCCACCGAGGACTTCAATTCCGTGGAGAGCGTGGCCTCGCTGATTGCCTCAAGGCTCTACAATACACAAGTGTTCAAGAACTCCCAGCGGTCCGGCGAATACCTGCAGGCTATCCTGGAGTCCGCGGACGATTGGGCGTTCCTTTCCACGGATACCCACGGGTACGTGTTCACCTGCAGTGTCGGGTCGCAGAGAGTCTTTCACCTCTCGCAGTCGGAAATACTGGGGAAAGACGTCCTGAACCTTTTTACCCACCCGCGGATCCAGCGGGAACTGATCGCCCACATCAGCGGTGACGCTACCGCTTCGTGCCTTGAGAGGTTCCACGTGCCTCAGACAATCGGGGCAGAGACCGCCTATCTCGATGTCACCTTTCAGCGTGTGCACGACTCTGAGAAACATCACATCGGCTTTCTATGCGTCGTGCGGGACGTGACCGAAAAGGTGCTGCTGGAGCGAAGGTTGGAAAAGCTCACAATCACGGACGACATAACCGGCCTCTTCAACCAGCGAGGCTTCTTCCGTATGATCGAGTCAGAGATCAGGCGCAGCCGGAAGTCCCGTCATAGTCTCTCGCTCTGCTTCCTGGATTTGGACGGCCTCAAGGAATTTAACGATACGTACGGCCACCTGCGCGGCAGCCAGGTTTTGAGTGAGACGGCGGACTTGCTGCGGGAGCTGGTCCGGCCGGGCGTAGATACCTGCTGCCGGTATGGTGGGGATGAGTTTTTGATCATCATGCCCCAGATCAGCAAGCTCGAAGCCCAGGTCCCGATCGAAAAAATACGCGTGAAGCTGAGCGAACACTTCCAACGGAGGATTACGGCGAGTTTCGGGATTGCAGATTTGACCGACGACACCCTCAAGGCCACGGAGCTGCTTGCGCGAGCAGACCGTGCCATGTACCGCGCAAAATCTCAAGGCAAGAACTGCATTATCCTTTCGGACTAGCAGCGCCGACCAGCAACAAGTAACGGGCGCCGACGAAGCGGAATCGCAACCACGAAACACACGAATATTCTTCGTGTGTTTCGTGGATTTCGCGGTTTAACTGGTTTCTGTCGCGAAACTCAATCATTGTCCTGCTTGATCTTGCGCAGCTTGGTGCGCAGACGGAGCATCGCCTTCGTGTGCAGTTGCGAAACGCGCGACTCATTTACGCCCAGCACCCTGCCGATCTCTTTCATCGTGAGTTCGTCATAGTAGTAGAGCGACACCACCAGGCGTTCCTTCTTCGGCAGCGCATCGATGGCGCCGCCGAGCAGGTGGCGGATCTCCGATTTGTGAAATACGAAAAACGGGTCCATCTGCGGCGCGTCGGGGATGTACTTGACGAGCGGCTCGCTGTTGCGGTCATCCTCCTGCGACGCCATCTCGTGGAAGCTGCCCAGATTGAGTCCCTTGATCTGATCCACCAGCTCGTAGAACTCCTCCAGGGAGATGTTCAGTTCATCGCAGACTTCCTTGTCGGATGCAGGGCGCCCCAGGCGCTGTTCGAGGTCCTTGTAGACCTTCTCGAGGTCCTTGCTGCGCTTGCGCAGCGACCGCGGGGCCCAATCGAGATTTCTCAGGCTGTCGAGTATCGCGCCTTTTACCCGCAGCTCCGCGTACGTCTTGAACTTGACCCCGCGGGTGGGATCGAACTTCTCGACGGCATCGAGCAGTCCAAGGACCCCCGCGCCCACCAGGTCATTGACCTCGACGTGCGACGGGAGCTTGGCTGAAATCCGGTGTGCGATGTACTTGATCTGCGGCAAGTGCTCCAGGATCAGCTCGTCGCGGCTCGCATCCTGCTGAATCACCGCCTCATAGGCCTTCACCTGACGTACGGCTTCTAGCATGGCATTTCCTCTGGTAGGCAAGGCGCCGGTCCTCCCGGCAGCCTTGCAGGCTATTCGACTATTCGAGACGCACATTCGAATTCGCATCGACTTCAGTTAATCCAGTGATTGAGAAGCTTCTCCCACACAAACATCTCCGGGCCGGCGGCGGTCTCGTTTTGCAGGTCGACCGCACGTGCAAGCTTGCGAAAGCAACGGCTGGCGGGAGCGTTCGGATACGAGTTTGTAACCAGGACCTGGCTGCGGACGGCCTTCGTGACGTGTCCATCCCGCTCGATGTGTCCCAGGTAAAGCACTTCGCGGTTCAGGAACCTCTTGACCACGGAGTTGATCTGACGGAAAACGTCCCTCGACTCGGCCTCATCCGAAACCGAGTTGATGAGCACACGGATAATCTTCGTCGGCTCTTCCGCCAGCAGAATCTTGATGACTGCGTAAGAATCGACAATGGCAGTCGGCTCCGGAGCGCTGACGACGACGACTTCCGGGACCGATAGCAAGAAGTGCATGACGTTGCTGGATATTCCGGCGGCAGTATCGATCAGGAGATACTCGGCATCACCTTCGAGTTCGGCGAAGCTCCGGACCAGGTAGTTCCTCTGCTCGAGTGTCAACTCGGCCAGGTCCCGCAGGCCCGAACTGGCGGGGATGACGCGCAGGCCGCTCGGCCCTTCCAGCATGATCTCGGTCAGTTTCTTCTTGCCGAACAACACGTGGCCCAGGTGGAAGCGTGGCGCCAGGCCGAGCAGGACATCGATGTTGGCCAGCCCGAAATCGGCGTCCAGCACCACGACCCGCTTCCCCATCTCCGCCAGGCTTGCAGCCAGATTCGCCACCACATTGGTCTTCCCCACACCGCCCTTGCCGCTGGTTACCGCGATAATCCGCATTTTGCCGTGCGGCCCGCCCGGCAGCTTGGGTTTGCCGATGGAGAGCGCAGGCGCGGAGTTTTCGGCCTCCGCCTCGCCGCTGCCCGAGTGCCCTGGAGAACTGAACTTGCGCATGCTTTTCAATGAAATCCCCGCGTCTGTGAGCGTTAAGAACCGTAGCCGCTGTCTGCGCTCCAAGGCTCCTGCCTCGAAATGTGACGGAAGTACTATCGCAAGCGGCATGCCAGAAAAGGCCGGGGTTCAGGAAGGGTGGAGGTGATTACGGTAAATAGTTGAAATAATGTTAGTTGATTGATAACAGCAGTCCCGCCGGCGACCGCGTCACCGGGTTCCCGAGGTGCGGAATAGTCAAAAACTTGACAGTGGCTATATCGGTCGCTTGACGTCCAATCGGTGAATGATCGATCACCACGACCGCTGAAGGAAGCATTCAGTGAATGAACAATGCGTCCTGGGGGCGGTGTCATTATTTTGTTACGTGATTGTGTTGACAAACACCAAAATAATGAGATATATCAAAAACGCAAAATCTAATAATGGCGGCAGACCCTTAAGACCAAATTTTGACGTTCGCGAGTTTTTCGCCTGTCTTTTGTTTTTGGTTTTTGCGCTTCAAGTGTCACGAATTGGCAAAACCTGTCATAGCGGAGGGCTGGAATGCGCAAGCTTGGGCTGGAGGATGTCAAAATTCTGGTAGTCGATGACGAAGACTACATGCGGGAGATCGTTCGCCAGGCTCTCGAAGGAACAGATTATGAGGTAGAAGAAGCGTCGAATGGAGCGGCTGCCCTGGAGATGATGCGCAAGTATCCATACGACGTCATCATCACGGATCTCAGGCTTCCCGGGGCGACCGGAGAAAGGATCCTGCAAGAGGCGCTGGCGATCTCCCCGGAGACGATCGTAATCATCATGACCGGATACGGGAACATTCAGACGGCGGTCGATGCCATCCGGATGGGAGCTTACGACTACCTGCCCAAGCCGTTCCAGCTGGAAGAGATGGTGATGCGGGTGGAGAAGGGCCTGCAGGACCGCAGGATCAAGTCCGAAAACTCCCTGCTTCGCTCCGAGCTTCAGGGAAAATATCAGTACGACAATCTGATCGGCAACAGTTCGGCGATGCGCCAGGTCTACCGGATGGTTGCGATGGTGGCGCAGAAACTCAGCACGATCCTGATTTCGGGAGAGACAGGCACGGGAAAAGAAGTGATCGCCCGGGCCATTCATTACAACGGTTCCCGCAAGGATCAGCCGCTGGTATGCGTCAACTGCTCCGCGATTCCGGCGAACCTCCTTGAGGATGAGCTTTTCGGCCACGTGAAGGGGGCGTTTACCGGGGCGCACCAGCACCGTATTGGCCGCTTCGAACAGGCGAATCATGGGACTCTGTTCCTCGACGAGGTGGGAAGCATGCCGCTGGACCTCCAGGTCAAGCTGCTGCGGGTTCTCCAGGAAAGGGAGTTCCAGAAAGTGGGAGGGACGTCGACCGTCAAGGTGGATGTCCGGATCATCGCCGCCACCAACGAGGATCTGATGGAGAAGGTGCGTCGCGGCGAATTCCGCGAAGACCTCTACTATCGCCTGAATGTGATTCCCATCCAGATTCTGCCGCTTCGTCAGCGGCGCGAGGACATCCCTCCGCTCATTTCCCACTTCTTGAAAAAATCCTGCACGGAGCAGGAGGTCCCGGTGAAGCGCGTCTCGCACGAGGCGATCAAGCATCTCATGTCATTCGATTGGCCGGGAAACGTCCGCCAGGTGGAAAACGCCGTGGAGATGGCCGTGGCATTGTCCGGCGATCGCGAACTGCTGGAGGCGATGGATTTCCCGATGGTGGTGCGGCAGCCGGGCGAGGACGCATTGTTCCGCGAGATCGACATCCCGGAAGAAGGCGTCAATTTCAACACGCTGATTTCGGAGCTGGAGCGGAGGCTGATCCTGAAGAGCCTTCACGTCACCGGCGGCAACAAAAAGCGGGCCGCGTCCCTGCTCCGGCTCAAGAGGACGACCTTCGTCGAGAAACTCAAGCGCATTGGCCCGGAATCAGATCTCATGCAGTAACCGGCGCCCGCGGGCCCGGCAGACGAAGCCCCGCGGACGGGCATACCAGCAACCTCTCCCGTATGCCGGGCCCTCCTTCCCCCCCGAGATTTTTGTCTTCGACCGAAGCTCCGGCAGGACTATCTTTTTAGGGGAGGCTGGCGCGGTCATGTTTCGTAAAGGCGCCTTCTGCATTCTCTGTTGTACTCTGGCCCTGGGTGCGGCGTTGCTCCGGGAAGCCGTTGCCCGCCTCCCCGCGAATCCGTCGGCGCAGCTTCAGGATTACCGGATCGGCGTCAAAGTCGAGATGGTCAACCTGTATGCCACCGTACACGACCGCAAGGGGCGGATCGTCACAGGCCTGACCCAGAACGATTTCATCATTTACGACGACGGCGCGCCGCAGACCATCAGCCAGTTCAGCCGCGAGTACATGCCGCTGAGTGTCGTGCTTCTCCTGGACACCAGCAGCAGCATGGCCGGGAAGAAGCTGGACAATGCCAAACGATCGCTCGACCAGTTCCTGAAGCGCCTCAATTCCGGGGATGAAGCGATGCTGGTGACGTTTGATTCCCGCCCGATCGTAGCGCAACCCTTCACGAAAGACCTGGACAGTATCCGGCGCTCGATCCGGCGAGTGGAAGCCCTCGGCTCCACCGCTCTCTATGACGCGATTCTCAGGGGGCTGCAGGAATCGCAGAATGCAGGCAATCGCCGGCGGGTTCTTCTGCTTTTAAGTGACGGGATCAACACCTACGGCAACGCCGAATTGAACGGGACCATCGCCCGGTTGCGCCGGAGCGCCGCGGAGTTGTTTGCCATCGGCCTGGAGACGGAACTGCCGGATGAATTCCGGAGCAGCGAGGCAACCCGGACGATCCTGTCCGCACTCACGAGCTCCGCGGGCGGCGAAGCCTTTATCGTGCTGCAATCGAAGGAACTCGGCCGGGTGTGCGACCAGATCTCGGACCGGATGCACCATCAATACACCTTCGCCTATTACCCTCCGAAGACGACGAACGGCCGCTGGCGAAGCGTCCGCATCGAGGCCAGGCCAGCCGGCATGAGGGTAGTCGCGTCGAAGACCGGATACTATCCCGGCACTGACACGCCGCACACGCAACGATAAGCCTGGGAGTGGCATTGCTGCCCTGCGCCCGCGTCCTATCAGTCCTCGAGATAGGTGTAGGCGTCGAGCGCGGACTGGTAGAGTTCCGTCAGCGAACTCCCCTCCTCGGCGCTGAGCTTGCCTTGCGCCTCGGCCGTGACCACCGTCTGCTGGAATCCTTCCACCAGGGCCTGTGCATCATACCCGGCGCCGGCGAGCACTTGCCCGAGGTTTTGTCCCCGCGAAACCTTGTCGAGGTGGGCCCGGCCCGCATCATCGACCAGGAATTGGGCCTCGTTGACCGAACCCAGCAGGTTGTGGTTCATGCCGAGCGACTCCTGGTAAGCGCCCACGAGGGGGATTGCCAGGTAGTAGGACTCGTTGATGCCGCTGTGCAGTTCCAGGGCCAGCTTGACGTCGCGGAGGTCGACGAACTTGTCGATCTGACCGTCGGAATCGCAGGTGATGTCGCAAAGGGTGGCCCGTTCCGTCGGCTCTTCGGTCAGCCGGGTCACGGGAATAATGGGGAAGAGCTGATCCAGCGCCCAGGCGTCCGGGGTGGCCTGAAAAACCGAGAAGTTGCAGATGTACTTGCTGGCGAGGATGTTCTCCAGGTCCGCGAATTCTTCGGGGCGCTCCTTCAAAAGATGGGAAAACTTGATCGCCTTGCGGCAGATTTCCCAGAACAGCCATTCGCCGTGCGCCCGGTTCTGGAGGTTCAGATAGCCGAGATTGAAGAGCGATTGCAGCTCCTCGCGGTGTTGAAGGGCGTCGTGGTAATACTCGCGGAAGTTTTTCTGATTGATGTCCTTGTGCAGGTCCATCATTTCCAGGACCACTTCGGAATCGATCTTGGAGAGGTCCACCTCGGGGCCTCCCAGGCCGGGGTTGAGCGTCCGGATGACGTTGGTAACGAACATCGCGTGGTGCGCGGCCGCGGCACGGCCGCTTTCCGTCACAATCGTCGGCGGCGGCACGTTCTCCGACTCGCAGATTTCATCGATGGTGTAGACGATATCGTTGGCATATTCCTGAATGCTGTAGTTCACGCTGTAGTCGGACGCCGTTCGGCTGCCGTCGTAGTCGACGCCGAGCCCGCCGCCGACATCGAGGTACTCGACCGGATACCCCATCTTGTAGACCTTGGCATAGACGCGGGCGGCCTCTTTGATGGCGCTCTTGATCCGGCGGATGTCGGTGATCTGCGAGCCGATGTGGAAGTGCAGCATCTTGAGCTGCCGCGCCATCTGTGAGTCGGATGCCGACTTGAGGCAGTCCAGCAACTGGATTGTGTTGATGCCGAACTTCGAGGTCTCTCCTCCCGATTCTTCCCACTTCCCCGCCCCGCGGGAAAAGATGCGGACCCTGACGCCGAGGGTGGGCTTGGCCTGCAACGCCGTGGAGACTTCGGCGATCTTCTTGAGGTCGGAGACCTCTTCCATGACGACGACCGGGTTCTTGCCGATCTTGGCCGCCTTGATCGCCCACTCAAGATAGCGGCGGTCCTTCACCCCGTTGCAGATGAGGAGCGCATTGGGATGCAGCGTCAGCGTGAGCGCGGCAGCCAATTCCGCCTTCGACCCCACCTCCAGCCCGTACTCATAGCGGTGGCCGGCGGCCATCAGGCGCTCCACGACGCTCCGTTTCTGGTTCACTTTCATCGGGAAGACGCCGCGGTGGCGGGCGCCATAGCCGTATTCGGCGATCGAGTTCCGGAAAGCCTCGTGGAATTCCTTGATCTGGGTATCGAGGATCTGGGGGAACCTCAGAAGAAACGGGGCGGCCACCCCCCGTTTCTGGAGGATGGTTATCAGAGATATGACCTCGACGCCCAGCAGCGGGTTGCGCGTCGGGTGGACTGTAAGGCAACCCTGTTCGCTTACGCCGAAATATCCTGCCGCCCAGTTTTCCAGCCCATAGATCCGATGGGGGATCTCACTGGGGGACAGTCGCAAACTCTGGGTCAGTTCTCTCATGGCTCCGGTCACCTCGTCGCGCGAGTGGCGGTACTGAAACCTTATGACAGGGAAAACGATAGCCGTGAAACTTATCAGACACAAGGGGCGAAATCAACAAAGCATCCGCATCATTCTTCCACGGGCCGTGGGACCCGGAGGGGAGCAACGCTTCGGGCCATGAATTGGAAACGGCAGGAGGCCACGAATTGCACAAACTTCACCTATGGCGTCGCGCGTGAAGTTCATGTAATTCGTGGCTGTCTTTTGTTAGGGGGCAGGGCGCGCGAATCTTGAAATCAGGAGGTGTCAGGATTTCACGCGCTCCAGGTACTTGCCTTCGTTGGTATCGACGCGGATCACTTCCCCTTCGTTGACGAACGGGGGGACCTGGATGACCAGGCCGGTCTCGAGCGTCGCCGGCTTGTTGACGTTGCTCACCGTGGCTCCGCGGAGCGCAGGCTCCGTTGAAACGACCTTCATTTCCACCGAGGCCGGCAACTCGATGCCGATCGGGTTGCCTTCGTAGAATTCCACCTGGAGTTTGATGTTGGGAATCAGGTAAGGGATTGAATCTTCGAGCAGGTCCACCGGCAGGTGGATCTGCTCATAAGTCGCCGTGTTCATGAAATAGTAATCCGTGCCGTCGGTGTAGAGATATTCCATCTCATGAGTTTCAAGATAGGCCTGGTCGACTCGATCCTCCGAACGGAACCGGTGCTCGACAATGGATCCGCTCTTCAGTGATTTCAGCTTTGTCTGGACCATTCCGCGCCAGTTTCCGGGCGTGATGTGCTGAAAAGAGAAGACACGGTAGAGTTCACCGTTCAGTTTGATGGTCATCCCGCGTTTGATCTGCGTTGCAGCTATCATGAATACAAACCTCAAATGGTTACAGAGTTGTATGGTACGCGCATTCAGGCTACTTCGACGACACCGCCCGCTTGTGCCCTCTGCTGCGCACGACCTCGATCACCCCCGGCAGAATGGACAGAAAGATGACGACGAGGATCACCAGGTGAATGTGCTTGTCGATGTTGGGAATCGCCGATGACAGGGAGTATCCGATCAGCAGCATGCTCCAGACCCAAAGGATGCCCCCCGCCACGTTATAGGTGACGAAGCGTCGGTAGTTCATGTTTGCGGCGCCGGCGACGGCCGGCGCAAACGTGCGCACAATGGGCACGAAACGAGCCAGCACGATCGTCTTTCCGCCGTACTTTTCGTAAAAATCATGCGCGCGTTTCAGGTGTTGCTTGCGGAAAAAGAACGAGTCCTCGCGCCGGTAGAGCGTCTGGCCGGCGCGCCGTCCGATCCAATAGCCGACCTGATCGCCGGCGACGGCGCAAAACCCGACCACGACCATCAGCAGCCCCAGGTCGAGATGCCCCATCGCGGCGAACACCCCGGCCGTCACCAGCAGGGAATCCCCGGGCAGAAAAAACCCGACGAACAGCCCGGTTTCGGCGAAGACAATGGCGCAGATCATGAATGTCCCGCCCCATTGAATGATGCCTTGGACGTCGGTGACCAGGTGATACGCGCTGCGAATGAGTTCCAGCATACGATCGCTATTCCGGGGCCCGGAAGGATAACCGCAATCCGGCGGCGCCGGCGCCGGGCGCAAAGACAAAACCGCGAAGTCCGTCGGGACCCCGGGGAAAACCATTCCGATGCTAGGAGGTCTCGGAGATCTTCGCGGGTGGAGAAGGAGTCTCGCGCCGGAATTCGCGGCGCCGGCGTGTCAAATCTCGAGAATCTCGGCTTCTTTCTTTTTCTGCAGGGCGTCCACACGCCCGATGAAATCGTTGGTCAGATCCTGAACCCTCTTCAGCGAGTCTTTCTCCTCGTCTTCGGAAATCCCCTTGTCCTTGAGGAGAGTCTTGAGTTGATCGTTGGCATCATGCCGCACCTGGCGGATAGAGACCCGGTACTGTTCGGCCATGTGTCCGACCGTTTTGGCCAGATGTTTGCGCCGCTCCTCGGTGAGCGGCGGTATCGGGAGTCGAACCACTTTGCCGTCGTTGGTAGGATTCAGCCCGAGGTCGGAAGACAGGATTGCTTTTTCGATGCTTGCGATCGTCGACGGGTCCCAGGGCTGGATGACGATCAGAGTGGGATCGGGGGTCGTCAGGGACGCCATCTGGTTGAGGGGGGTCAGTGTGCCGTAGTAGTTGGCCTGAATATGATCGAGGATGCTGATGGAGGCCCGGCCGGTCCGGATGGCCGCCAGGCCGTGCTGCATCCCTTCGATGCATTTCTCCATCCGCTTTCGCGCCGTATCCAGTATCTGTCGGGTCATTGGGTTCGGTCTCCTTTTGCGTTGAACCAGAATGATTCGGAGCTGGAAGGAGAGATGCTATGCTCGGATGGTGGAGCCGACTCTCGCGCCCAGCACGACGTCCCTGATATTACCATGACGGAGCAGATTGAAAACCACTATGGGAAGATTGTTTTCCATGCAGAGCGTGATGGCGGTCGTATCCATGACTCGCAAGCCCTTCTCGAGGACCTGGAGGTAAGTCAGGTTTTCGATCAGGGTCGCGGCAGGGTTGCCCACGGGATCCGCATCGTAAATCCCGTCGACCTTCGTGGCTTTGAGGATCGCTTCGGCGCCGATCTCTATGGCTCTGAGCGCGGCTGCGGTATCGGTGGAGAAATACGGGTTGCCGGTGCCGGCGGCAAAGATGACCACCCGGCCCTTTTCCAGGTGGCGGATGGCACGGCGACGGATGTAGGGTTCCGCCACTGTCCGCATTTCAATCGCGGATTGCACGCGCGTAAAGACGCCCCGTTTCTCCAGGGCGTTCTGCAGCGCCAGGGCGTTGATGACGGTGCCCAGCATCCCCATGTAATCGCCCTGGACGCGATCCATACCGGCAGCGCTGACGGAGATCCCCCGGATGATGTTTCCTCCGCCCACGGTGGCAGCCACCTGGACTCCGATGCCGTGGATCTCTTCGATCTCCCCCGCGATGCGATCGGCCATGCGCGGATCGACACCGTAGCCTTGTCCGCCCATGAGCGCTTCGCCGCTGAGCTTCAGCAGGACCCTCTGATACCGCGGTGTGCTCTGACTGATGTCCATAAGCCCCCTCCCGCGCGTTCCGGGGATGCGGCGCTACTCGCCGAGCCGGTAGCGAACGAAGCGCCGGATCTGGATGTTTTCGCCGATTCTCTGGATGTGGGCGGCGATGTGGTCTTTGACGGAGATGCCCGGTTCCTTGACGAACGGCTGCTCCAGCAGGCAGGTCTCCGCGTAGAACTTGGCCATGCGGCCTTCGACGATCTTGTCGAGGACGTTTTCCGGTTTTCCGGTGGCGCGCGCCTGCGCCTTGTAAATCTCGCGTTCCGCCGCCAGCACCTCCTCCGTCACGTCTTCCTTGCGCACGAACCGCGGATCGCTGGCCGCGACCTGCATCGCGACATCTTTCACCAGGGTCTGAAAATCGGCGTTTCGGGCCACGAAATCGCTTTCGCAGTTCACTTCCACCATCACGCCGATTTTGCCGTTGTGCACGTAGCAGCCGATCAGCCCTTCCTTGGTGTCGCGGTTGGCCTTCTTCGCCACTGCGGAAAGCCCCTTCTTGCGCAGAATCGTGATTGCGGCTTCCAGGTCGCCCTTGGCCTCCAGAAGCGCATTCTTGCACTCCATGAAGCCGACGCCGGTCTTCTCGCGAAGCGTCTTGACAACTTCCGCTGATATGTTCATTCCGAACCTCCGGATTTCACTAGATGCATGGCCACACCGAGGCGTCGGGCAGTCCTGCGCGAACGCCCTGCTGCCGCTTCAACCCTGGCTGCAGGGCCGCCTGCAAAGGTGTGTGATTGGGAAACGACGCGGCGCCGATACCCGTCGACCGCCTCAAACCCCATGGTCGTCGGATGTCGTACCGCTTTCATCCGGCTCAGGGTCTGCGGGCTTCGCAGGATCCGGGTCGACAGGCGAGGCGCCGACAGGCTCTTCCGGCGCCGTTGGCTCGGCGGCAGCATCAGGCTCTGCCGGCACGACGGGCTCGGCGGCTGATTCCACCTGGGCCGGCGCGGCGGCTTCAGCCTGCGTCTTCGACTCCGGCTTTCTCGGCCGGGCCTTGCGCTGGAGCGTCTTCTTGAAGGTGGTCTTGGGCTTGGCCCCCGCTTCACCCTGTGCGGCGCCGCCCTCGCCGGGAACGGGCGCCGCCTCGGCGCCCTCTTTCCCTTCGGCAGCCCTGCGGGCCGCCTCAGCCGCCGCGGCCCGGGCAGCAGCTTCGCGCGCAGCCGCCGCCTGCTGGGCCTGCATCTGTCTCTGCTTCTCCTGCTGCTCCGCCAGTTCCCTCTGCTGCGCCTCGTAGAGGGCGCGGCCGTCGAGGAACGCCTGGGAAATGGTGGAGGCAATCAGGCGGATGGCGCGGAGGGCATCATCGTTGCCCGGGATGATAAAGTCGATTTCGTCCGGATCGCAGTTTGTATCCGCCACACCGATGATGGGAATCCCCAGCTTGCGGGCTTCCTGGACGGCAATCGCTTCTTTCTTGGTGTCAATAACGAACAGCGCCTCGGGCAGCTGCGACATTTCCTTGATGCCCGAGAGGTTCTTTTCCAGCTTCTTGCGCTCGCGCTCCAGCCGGGCCACTTCCTTCTTGGAGAGCAGGTCGTATTGTCCGTTGGACTGCATGGCTTCCAGTTCCCGGAAGCGCTTGATGCTCTTCTGGATCGTGGCGAAGTTGGTGAGCAGCCCGCCCAGCCAGCGCTGATTTACGAAGTACATCCCGCAGCGCTTGGCCTCTTCCTGGATGACCTCCTGCGCCTGGCGCTTGGTGCCCAGAAAGAGCACGGACTTCCCCTGAGCGCTGAGTTCGGTGACAAACTGGACCGCATTCTTGAACAGCTTCAGGCTTTTCTGCAGATCGATGATATAGATGCCGTTTCGTTCCCCGAAGATGTACTCCTTCATCTTGGGGTTCCACCGCTTCGTCTGGTGGCCGAAATGTACGCCCGCCTCGAGCAGCTGCTTCATGCTAATCGAAACCAAATAGGACCTCCCTCAGGTTACCGCTTGGAGAACTGGAACCTCTTGCGGGCTCCCTTCTGACCGTACTTCTTCCGTTCCTTGATTCGCGAATCGCGCGTCAGCATCCCTGCGCGTTTCAGCTTGGGCCGCAACTCGTTGTTAAAATCGAGCAGCGCCTTCGTGATCCCCAGCCGGATGGCCCCGGCCTGACCCGATACCCCGCCCCCATCGACCGTGATCCGCAGGTCGAACTTCCCGACCATGTCCGTAACCGTCAGTGGGGAGCGGATGACCGTACGTTGGGTCTCATTGCAGAAGTAGTCCGCCAGCTCGCGCCTGTTCACCTTGATCTCGCCGCTTCCCGGTATCAGGTAAACCCGGGCGGTGGAGCTTTTCCGTTTTCCAGTCCCGTAATATTGAACTGTCGCCAAACCCGAACTCCTTACCTTAGTGGAAACTTGCACTTCCCATTGTTGAACGACACGTTACAGCGAGACGGCAGCGGGGCGCTGAGCCTGATGCGGATGGGTGGGACCCCGATAGACTCGCAGTTTCTTTCTCATCGCCCTGCCAAGCTTTGACTTCGGCAGCATGCCGAATACCGCTTCCTGAACGACCCGCTCAGGGTAGCGCGCCATGAGCACACCGGCCGACACCTCGCGAAGCCCGCCGGGATGCCCGGTGTGATGGCGATAGAACTTGTCCGTCAGCTTCTTGCCGGTCAGCTTGACCTTGTCGGCGTTGACGACAATCACGTGATCGCCGGTGTCCAGAAAGGGCGTGTAGACGGCTTTATCCTTGCCGGTCAGCATATTGGCCACCCGGGTGGCCAGCCTGCCGAGAACCAGACCCTCGGCATCCACCACGTGCCACTTCCTGTCGATTTCCTTCTCGCCGGGTATAAAACTCTTCATCTCTCACCCCATCGAATATCCATAATGCAGGCTAATCTTTTAGGCTAGCCAATAGGAGCGCAGCTGTCAAGACAAATTGGCCGTACTTTTTAGACGGATATTCTGCTTGGAAAGAACCGCACCGGGGGCGGATCGCATTCCCAGAGGCTTTTCCTCCAAATGCAACCCTACGGTCGTGCGTGAGGCGCAGATGGAGGAACTCCCAACCAGGCGAGATTCTACCACGGACAGCGGCCGGCGCCAAATCCCCTGTCGGGTCGGCATGTTGGCGGGCAGGTTCTGCGCTCGGGTACATCATCCGCTTCGAACTCGAGCAAGACCCCACAGGCCAAAGGTTTGAAACGGCCAAATGACAAATGACCATTAACCAATCACAATTGATAAATTCTCTTGTCGTTAATCGCTGCGCGACGCCACCTTTTTGTCCGATCAAACGCTGGCTTGAGAGGCTCACCCAGATTCAGCGAGGACTGAGTCTCACTTCTGATTGCACCCGTTCGCAGAAAGTGCGATTCCGACAAAGGGGCTCTCCGGACACTTAAAGCGCTGCGTTCATGTGGCCCCGGGCTTCAGCCCGGTCTCGAAGCCGACCGCTACGGCTGATTCCACAGGAACCCCTCATGCGGCGGGATAGTAACAGAGTCGATACGGAAGGTGCGGGCTGAAGCCCGCGGCCACATGAAAACTTCCACGTTTTCGGATCGCGGTCTCTGTGCCCAGATCAAAGTTTCTGTCTTCAATGAACGGCGGCTCAGCTGCCGCAAAGGCTCTCCGGAAACATACGGAGCTGCATTCCTGCATTCCTGTGGCTCCGGGCGCCCGGTCTCCAAGCTGACCCCTGCGGCCGATTCTGCAAAAATCCCTCATGCGGCGGGATGGCGCTGGAGTCGAAGCAGAAGGTGCGGGCTGAAGCCCGCGGCCACATGAAAACTTCCACGTTTTCGGATCGCGGTCTCTGTGCCCAGATCAAAGTTTCTGTCTTCAATGAACGGCGGCTCAGCTGCCGCAAAGGCTCTCCGGACACTTAAAGCGCTGCGTTCATGTGGCCCCGGGCTTCAGCCCGGTCTCGAAGCCGACCGCTACGGCTGATTCCACAGGAACCCCTCATGCGGCGGGATAGTAACGGAGTCGATACGGAAGGTGCGGGCTGAAGCCCGCGGCCACATGAAAACTTCCACGTTTTCGGATCGCGGTCTCTGTGCCCAGATCAAAGTTTCTGTCTTCAATGAACGGCGGCTCAGCTGCCGCAAAGGCTCTCCGGACACTTAAAGCGCTGCGTTCATGTGGCCCCGGGCTTCAGCCCGGTCTCGAAGCCGACCGCTACGGCTGATTCCACAGGAACCCCTCATGCGGCGGGATAGTAACGGAGTCGATACGGAAGGTGCGGGCTGAAGCCCGCGGCCACATGAAAACTTCGACTTTCGGGAGGAACCCGTGGAGTCTCGGCGTCGGGGTCGCTAAATGACGCGTGCTTCACAGTGGCTCTGCGGTGATACCTCTGGATTTGGATCCGGTTGCGGGGGGCTGCCATTCAAAATGTCTCGAAATGGCGGACCCTCTGGTGAAACTACATGGGCGGCAGAAACAAATGAGGGAACGCACCGGTCGGAAGCATTGATCCTGTGAGAACTCGGGCGAAAAAAAACGGAAGGTTCTCCGGGGGGCGGTACGATAAGAAAGTCTGAGACGGGGCGGCCGTGCCGGGGAGAGCAAGCGGTTCGAAGGCATACGCGTCGAGCACATGCCCGTTTCCGGATGTCCGCGGTCGCGGTTATGGTCATCCCCCAAAAGGCTTATCCATAATGAATTCAAAGCCGGACTTTGAGACCTCATGGCACTGACCCTACTGAATCGTACAAAACAAATCGTCGGTCTGGACATCGGATCCAGCAGCATCAAGGCGGCCGAGTTGCGCCCGATACGCAAAGGCGGTTATGAGCTTGTCAGCCTTGGCGTGGAGCAACTCTCCCCCGATTGCATCGTTGACGGGGTGGTGATTTCAAAGCTCCCCGTTTCCGACGCCATCAATCGGATTTTCGCCCAGCAGGCGATCAAGAACCGCCGGGTCGCCACTTCGATATCCGGGCATTCCGTCATCGTCAAAAAGATCGCGCTTCCGCTGCAGAGCGAAGAGGACCTTGCCGAATCGATACGCTGGGAGGCCGAGCAGTACATCCCGTTCGACATCGCGGATGTCAACCTGGACTACCAGGTGCTCGGTGAAAGCCCTACGTCCGGAAACCTCGACGTTCTCCTGGTAGCGGTCAAGAAAGAAAAGATCACCGACCACACGAGTGTCATTTCCATGGCCGGCAAGAATCCCGTGATTGTGGACGTCGATGCCTTCGCGCTCCAGAATGCCTACCAGTTCAACTATGAGCCCGCCACCCGCACGACGGTGGCCCTTCTCGATATTGGCGCCGGTACGATGACGATCAACATCGTCAGCGGGAACGACTTCCTGTTTACGCGCGACGTCGGCGTCGGCGGCAGGCAGTACACCGACTTCATCCAGAAGGAATTCAACCTCAACTTCAACCAGGCCCAGGCGCTCAAACACGGCGAAACGGTGGAGGGGATCAACCCGTCCGAGGCGTACCACGTGATCGAATCGGTGACGGAGATCATTTGCCTCGAAATCCAGAAGACATTCGACTTCTTCAAATCGACGACGACGGTCGATCACATCGACCGCATGCTGGTGAGCGGCGGCGCCGTGCACACCCACGGCCTGTTGGAAACCTTGAGTCGAAAGTTCGAGATCCCGACCGAGGAGTTTGATTCCTTCAAGAACATTTCCTACGACCCGAAGCGATTCCCGTCCATCGCGGATTGTTCCCCGGACCTGGCGATTGCCATCGGCCTCGCCCTGCGGAATTCAGAGGAATAGAGCAGCCATGATCAAGGTTAACCTGCTCAAGGATCACGCTAGCCGAACCCGGAAAACCATGGTCGCGCCCAAGGCCTCGCCGCTGGGGCTGATGTTCCTCGCGGCTCTGGCACTCGTCGCCGTCGGCCTGGGGGCGACCTGGTACTACCTGCGCACCCAGATCACAGACCTCACCGCCAGCCGCGACAAGCTGCAGATGGAAAGCGTGCGGCTGCAGGGACTCAAAAAACAAGCGGACCAGTTCGAAAAGATGAAAAACGAGCGCCAGAGCCGCATCGACATCATCGAGCAGCTCAGGGCCAACCAGAAGGGGCCGGTGCTCCTGCTCAATCACCTGATCCGGTGCATTCCGACGAGCGCTCCCCTGTGGCTGAACTCCCTGGAACAAAAAGGGGACCAGATCCGGATCATGGGATCGACAACGCGCGGCGAGACCATTCCTGACTTCATGAGCAACCTTTCGGCAACGGGCATATTCAAGACCGTGGACCTGGAGCTTTACGAAGACAAAGACAAGGAAGCGGCCAAATTCACCCTGCTCTGCGTAACGGAGCAGCAGAAGGCGTCTCCGGAGTAGATCGGCATGGATTTAGCGAATCTCAAACTGGAAAGTCTCCCGCGCAGGATCCAGATCACGATCATTGCCGTAGTGGTGATCGGCCTCGCGGCGGTCGTTTACACGTTCTACCTGAAGGATATGGTGGAAACGCGCAGCGCTCTGCAGGCCGAAACTGCCCAACTCCAGAAGGCCGTCGCGCAGGCAAGTGCTGTCGAAGCCCGCTTGAACCAGTTCAAGCGCGAACTGGCGGCCCTCAATGTGCGCCTCGAGGAATTGCGCCGGATCCTCCCGAATCAGAAGGAGACTCCCGACGTGCTGCGCAACGTCCAGATTATGGCGGCCGAAAGCAACCTCAAGATCGTCAAGTTCATACCGCAGCCGGTCGCGCCAAAGGCGTTTTATTCCGACTGGCCGATCTCGATGGAAGTCCAGGGGTCCTACAACGCGCTGGGGAGTTTCTTCGAGAAGGTCGGCCAATTCACGCGCATCGTGAATGTCGACAACATCAGCATCAAGGGCATCGAGGGTTCGACCGATCGCACCAGGACCCTCAATTCCGTTTGCACGGCCACGACCTTCGTGTATCGGGAAGATTCGGCTGCCGCGCCAGTCAAATAGGGTGAACATGCTCAGGAAACCTCTGCACAGAACGATCGCAGCACTCGCGTGGCCGGCCCTGCTCGTGCCTGCCGCCTTCGGACAGGCGCCGGCGAAGAATGCCGCAGTTGCCCGGGGGGCCGTCGCGGCCATCGAATCACCCACGGTCATGCGCGCCGTCCGCTATGACTCCGACAAGCGCCTCGATCCGTTTCTGAATCCGCTGCTGCAGCAGAAGAACGCAAATCCCGATGAAGAAGTCGACCGTGGCGCCGCTCCTCCCGGCATCGCGGGTATGTACATCAACCAGGTGGATCTTGTCGGCGTGTCGGCGGCTCCGGATGGACAGACGGCTGTATTCAGGGGCACCGACAAACGGGTCTATTTCCTGCACGAAGGGGATCGCATGTTCGACGGCTACATCAAAGCCGTCGCCCTCGATGCCGTGCGGTTGATCCGCGAGACCAGGCTGAGGAGCGGCAAGGTCTTGAGCCAGGAAGTCACCAAGCGTCTCAGAACTCCATAGGAACTGCCGCTATGAGAATGCGATTCGTCAATGTCAAGGGCCAGGCCACAACCACCAGATCCTGTAGTTCCGCATGGGGCGCCGTCCTGATTCCCCTCCTGCTGCTCGCCGTTTCACAGGCCGGCGTGGCGCAAGAAACCGCCGCCCTCAGGACACCCAGGGCCGGCGACAATCTCGACGTGCCGTATCTCGGCGACAAGGGGGTGATGGAAAAGCTGGGCAAGGCGCCGCTGGGATTCATCTCGAACGTCTCGACAAAACGGGAGGCCGCGAACCTTGTAGTTTCCATTGACACCAACTGTCAGCTCGCTTACCAGGAGTTCAACCTCAGTAACCCGTCCCGTCTCGTCGTAGATTTTCTCAACGTGGAAAACCGGGCCCCCGTGCTCAACTACACGGTCGATACCGCCGGAGTGAAGCGCCTCCGCGTCCGGCAGTTCCAGAGCTCCGAGCCGAAGATCGCCCGGCTCGTTTTTGATTTGGACGAGGATTACGGCAAGCACGTAGTGACCGCCGGGACCACCGGCGTCCGGATAGTCTTCAGTCCCGGAGAAACCGTCGATGACGGTGCAGCCAGACCCCTGGGTCTCGCGCCACAGGCCACGGCGGCGCGTCCGCAACGCCCGGCGCCGGCCAGGCAGTCGGAAACCACGGCGGCGCGCGAACAGCCGGCGGGCAAAGCTCCCGCCCCCGTTACCCCCGTGATCAGCGACCTTTCCGTGTCGGAAATTCCGCAGAGCGCCCTGGCCACTGCGGCAGCGGAACCAGCGGTTCGCGTTCAGCCTCCGGCAGCAAAGCCCAAGCCGCCTGCTCCGCCGCAGCCCGCTCCACCGCCCGTATCCAATGCGCCTGTCCTGTCGGTCAATCCTCAGCCCGGCAACTATAGCGGTCACCCATTGACCCTGGACCTGGTCAACATATCGCTCGTGGATTTCTTCCGCCTCATGGCCGAGGAAGGCGAAATCAATGTCGTCATGGATCCCGGCATCCAGGGCACCATCTCCATCAAGGTGGTCAAGGTACCCTGGGATCAGATCTTTGAGGCGGCGCTGGCCAACAACGGCCTCGAGAAGCAGGTGGACGGCAACCTGGTGCGGATCGCGACGAAGAAGACCATCCAGGCAGAGGCCAAGCAGGAGGAAGATCTCAAGAAGGCCAACCTCCTGGCCGCGGACGTGGAAACCCGAGTCAGGAGATTGAATTACGCAAAGGCAAAAGACCTTGCCCCGACACTGAAAGACCAGATTACGGTTCGCGGCACCGTCGTCGTCGACGAGCGCACGGGCTCCCTGGTGATCACCGACATTCCGGATTCCGTCGAAAGGGTTCTTCAGCTGGTCGACAAGCTGGACACGCCGGAACCACAGGTGGAGATCGAAGCCAGGATCGTTTCGGCCACCCGCGATTTCGCCCGCGACATCGGAATCCAGTTCGGGTTCGTCCAGGGGAACCTCGATCGCGTCACCGTCGGCGGTTCCAACACCTTCGCCACCATCGGCGGCTCCCGGCCGTCGGCCACGCCGACCAACACGTTCTCGGCCGGTAATTCCAGCACCGGCCGCGGCGCTTCCCAGAGCACCTCGACTCAGTCCGGCGGAGTCAGCACGGGCCCGGATTCCACCAACAATCCCGGGAACTTCAACGTGAACCTCCCCTCGCTTAAGCCGTTCGGAGGCCTAGGCGTTTCGGTTGGCAACATTTTCGATACCTTCCTTCTCGATTCCGCCATTACCGCAGGGGAAAGCAAGGGGCAGGCGAAGCTGATCTCGCAGCCGAAGTTGACCACCCAGAACAACAACGCCGGCACTATCACTCAAGGATTGCGCTTCCCGGTTCAGGTGATCGCAAACAACACGGTGACCGTGCAATTCCAGAATGCAGCCCTTACCTTGACGGTAGTCCCGCAGATCACCTCCGAGGGCAACATCGTCCTCGACCTGAAAGTCGAGAACAACACCCCGGATTTCGCGCGGCAAGTCATGGGCATACCTTCCATCCGCACCAGCGAGTCCAACACCCGGGTGCTGGTGAGTGACGGTGGCACTACGGTAATCGGCGGCATCCTGATCGACAACGAACAGACCCAGGAAGACCGGGTGCCGGGACTGGCTTCGCTGCCGATCTTCGGAAACCTCTTCCGGCGCACTTCGGTTTCGCACAACACGCAGGAAGTCCTGTTCTTTGTAACTCCGAGGATCGTGAAGTAAGGCGGATCATGTTCCAATCCATCCTGGCCAAGCTGGTAGCCCGTGCGGACGCACGCTGGGGCATGATCGTCGGGAACGACGGCGTTCTGCTCGAGACCGACAACCGCGAATTTCACTCCGAAGCGGAAGGGATGGCGGCCGAGTATGCCTGCTACTTCCGGGCATCCCGGAAGGCCGCAGGCGATACCGACATGGGTGGACTCCTCAGTTCGCTGCTCGTTGCCGAGCACGGCAAACTCCTGATCCAGGCCCTCGCGGCAGACTACTTCCTGGTACTCTGCCTCGAACCAGAGGCGCACGCCGGCAAGGCGTTCTTCGAAATCTCCCGAGCCACGGAGTCGATCGACGAGGAATTGGTCTTTTAGTCCTCGCGCACTCCCGAAGTTTGGTGTCCAGAATTAGCGGTAACACAAAGCATTGGCTATTTGTAATTGGTTATTTGCAGCCCTCATCGCCACCAGATCTGGTCCTGGACACCAAACTTCGGTGCATTTTCTCGTTTTTTGACAACCCTGAGCATTGATGCTATGATCCCCGCCGTCCGACCGGGTATCCGGGAAAGGGCGCCGGCCCCTCCATACGGAAGCGACCAACGGGGAGCAGGCAGCCAGGCAATTCCACGCGACTCGGCCGACGGCCAGGTCAGCTTTCTCCGATATCCGGGGCACTCGTAATAAGTCATTGAAATATAATGAGTTCTTGGTATTCTATTCAAACCGTGTCAGCCGCCTCATGTGGGAATGAAATTCCGGCGTCCGGGATTTGACAGCGCAGATAGGAAACGCTCCATGAATATCAAGGAAGTGAAGGAACTGATACAAGACATCCTGCAGAGCGATATCAGCGAGTTCGAACTAGAGCACACCGGGACGAGGGTCAAACTGCGCAGAGGTTTCGTCACCGTGGAGGCTGTCCCCCCACATTCGGCCATTTCCCCTTCACGTCCGGAGGCAGCCGGGCAGGAGGCGGGTCCCCTAGCGGCGGCATCCGCCGGGTCGCCCGCTCTTCCCAGGACGGAGGCGGGAACTGAGGAAGGCCTTCACACTATCACTTCCCCGATCGTGGGCACGTTCTACCGCGCTCCAGCTCCCACAGCGGAGCCATACATCAAGATCGGCACGAAAATCGAAGTGGGCACTATTCTCTGCATCGTGGAAGCCATGAAGCTCATGAATGAAATTCCGTCCGACGTGGCCGGCGAAGTGGCTGAGATTTGTGCAGAGAACGGTCACCCGGTTGAATACGGGCAAAAGCTGTTCGGCATCAAACCCCGTAAGTAGGCACCACTGGCATGTTCCGAAAAATCCTGATTGCAAATCGAGGGGAAATCGCGCTTCGGGTGATCTGTGCCTGTAAGGAACTGGGCATCCCGACGGTGGCAGTCTATTCGCAGGCCGACCAGAATTCCCTGCACGTGCGCTTCGCCGACGAGGCCGTCTGCATCGGACCGCCGCCGAGCGCAGAGAGCTATCTGAACATTCCCGCCGTGATCAGTGCCGCCGAGATCACGAACGCGGACGCCATCCACCCCGGATATGGTTTTCTCGCTGAAAGCGCTTATTTTGCTGAAGTTTGCGAAGCTTGCGGGCTGACCTTCATCGGCCCCTCCCCTGAGGTGATCCGGCTCATGGGGAACAAGGAAATGGCGCGCAAGGCCATGCATGAAGCCGGGCTGCCGATCTTGCCGGGATCGGAAAAGATCAAAGGGGCGACCGCCGCCGTCCTGGAACAGGCCGACAAGATCGGGTACCCGCTGATCCTCAAGGCCTCCAACGGCGGGGGCGGCAAAGGGATGCGGATCGTGAATTCTCCGGCCGAACTCCCCGATGCCATTGATGTCGCCCGCAACGAATCCCAGGCAGCCTTCGGATCCTCGGACATCTACATGGAGCGGTATCTCAACTCCGCGCGCCACATAGAGTTCCAGGTGCTGGCGGACCATCACGGGAACGTGGTCCATCTCGGCGAGAGGGAGTGCTCCATCCAGCGACGCTACCAGAAGCTCATCGAGGAAGCCCCTTCTCCGTTCGTCACACCGGAACTGCGGGAGGAGGTGGGCAGGATTGCAGTCAAGGCCGCGCGCCTGGTGAACTACACCAATGCGGGGACGCTCGAGTTCATCTTCGACGACAAAGGGCGCTACTACTTCATGGAGATGAACACGCGGATCCAGGTCGAGCATCCGGTCACGGAGATGATTACCTGTCTGGATCTCGTAAAGCAGCAGATTCGGATCGCCGCACACGAGCAACTCGGTTTTCGACAGGAAGATATCGTCTTCCGCGGGGTAGCCATGGAGTGCCGCATCAACGCGGAATGCCCGAACACCTTCCTTCCCTTCCCGGGCAAGCTTTCGACGTTCCACCCGCCCAACGGTTGCGGGGTGCGTGTCGACACGGCTGCCTATGACGAATGCGTCATCACCCCATACTACGACTCCCTGATCGCCAAGCTGATCAGCTACAGCGCCAACCGCGAAGACACCATCGGCCGGATGAAGCGGGCCCTGGAAATGACGGTCATCGAAGGGGTCAAGACGACGATCCCCTTGCACCAGCGGATCCTGGCCGACCGGGATTTTCTCGAAGGCAGGATCACGACGCGCTTCCTCGATCGCTACACCCAGCGCTGATGACGATGAGATTCAGCCTTCCCCCCGTCTACCCGATCACAGACAAGAGACTGGCGGGCAAGTCGACCCACCTCGCGATCGTGCGGGAACTCGTGCGCGGTGGAGCGACGATCATCCAGATCCGTGACAAGGAAACGCCGCTGCGCGAACTCCTCGCCGACATAAGGCGGTGTTCGGAGCACACGGCCGGTTTCGGTGTTCGGTTGATTGTAAACGACCGCTGCGATCTGGCGCTCCTCGGGGGAGCCGCCGGAGTTCACCTGGGCCAGGAGGATTTGCCGCCCGAAGCGGCCCGCATCGTTCTCGGCCGCCGCGCGGTCATCGGGCTCTCCACCAACACGCCGGTACAGGTGCGGCGCGCCAACCGGTTGCCCGTCCAGTACATCGGATTGGGTCCGATCTTCGCTACAGCCACCAAGCCGGACCACTCGCCGGTCGTCGGTCTGACTGCTCTTCGCCGGGTCTGCATCTTGTCGACAAGGCCCGTCGTGGCCATCGGAGGCATCGACCTCGAACGTATCCCGCAGGTGCTGGAAGCGGGCGCAGCCAGCGCCGCCGTGATCTCGACGCTCATGCAGGCCGGGAGTATCGCCCGGCGGATGGAGCAACTCCTGAAAGCCGCCGGCCGGCTCTAAAATCTCCGGCTGTGCCGAAACTCTGGCTGGATTTGCTACCGCTCCTGCCTCATCACCATAAAATCATCACACCCTCTCAGGACGGGTTCATCGACCTGGCCGGTTTCTGTCGCCAAACTCAATAAAAATACGACCTGGACTTGGACCCGGACCTGGACGTAGACCTGGACGTAGACCCGGCAAGAACTTATGACCCGATTTAAGTGCCGCATTCGGGAAAGGTTGCCTTAAACAAGACCGTCCACGTCCATGCCGAGGTCCAGGTCCACGTCCAGGACCAGAAAGTACAAGTATCGAGTTCACGACAGAGACCAGCCATGAGGAACTCTGTACTTGTCAGAATAGGGAATGCTTTCGCCGTCGTGAACCGCCCCGGGGATACCATTGGGGGCGCTCGGCAGGATGCGCCGGCCCTGGGATTACTGATCGCTACCTGAGGTTCCCACAAAGGCGCCTTTTTTGTCGATGTATTTCCAGGAGCCGGCTACTTTCACCCTTGCTCTGCCGTTTTCATAACTCGCGGCATCTTCGAATTGGAGAGGGATGACCACGGCGCCGCGCGTGTTGATGAATCCCCATTTGCCTCCCGCCACCACTGTGTGCTCACCTTCGCGGACTTCGTTGCAAGAATCGCACACCACCGCGAGTCCCTCTGAAAACGGCCGTGCGAATGCGTAATTCGCCCGGATGACAACCTTTCCTTTTTTATCGAAAAAGCCGATCTTCCCGCCGGCTCTGAAGCGCGCCAATCCCTCCGCAAAGTAGTCGGGCCCGTTGTCCACGACGACCGGTCTTACGAGGACGCGGCCTGCCGGGTCGATATAAGCCCACCCCTGGCTATCGACCACTCCGGCGATTCCTTCCACAGAAAACTCGAGGGCGACTTCGAACCGTGGCGGGATGACAGTCTTCCCGCTTGAATCTCTGTAACCCCATTTGTCGTCCTTCTTGAATGGCCCAGGGAAAGCGAAAAGCATCGACAGGATCAGGAGGCAGCACTCGACGCGCATGTTTCCTCCACCGGCAAGATCGCCTCAGCAAAGGGACGGACTAAGCAGACAACTCTAAATTTTACATCGGAATTTTGTTGCGGCCTCGGACTTTTTGCAGACGTCTCCTCGGCACATGCTCGCCAGGTTCCCGTCACAGGCTGGTAAGGAACCCGATTTAGCTGCTCGGTATTTCCACTTCGTATTACAATAATTGCTCGAGGGATAATCATGGCGATCCATAAGTATTGTTCCCTGTCGGGAATCCACGCTACTCTCCATGTCCCCAGGGAAACAAGTGAATACGTGCCCGCTTTACGGTCCGTATTCTGGATGGCAGCGTGTTTTGCTCCGCGTCACATGTACCCTCCCGGCGTTCACAAGTACCAGACCCTCGCAGAAGCACAAGCCGATCGGCGCTCCTGGATGGGAAACTGAAGCTGGTGGAAGAAGGGGGCCGTATCTCCAATTTCCAAGATTGCTGCAGCCCGCGCCTCTCTGAGGACCGATATCGGAATTCGGAGATACGGCCTCGTCTCCCCATGTGGGTCGCAGGCTTCTGGCTCCTGATGCTTCTGCAATCCCCGGGTGCGGCATCCGGCCAGGCGATCGTTGACCTCTCGTATGAGTCAGCGCGCAAGGTGGGGCAGGAGCTGAGAGAGGTGCTGCCCCCGGAATTGCAGGGGAAGAGCCCGGAGGCCCAGGCCTCCGCCTGGCCCCGCTGGCTGGCGGCCTTTAACAGCGAGGTTCGCGCCCGGCTGACGCGGGGAGATGAGGACACACTTGTCAACTTCCTCCTGTTCGGTGTTTCGTACACGAATCAGCCGCGTCTGGCGGCGCATCTCACGCCGGATCCCGCATCGCCTCAGCCTGAAAATCTGCGGCAACAGCAGTCGATTCTCCAGGCCCGCATGGATGATTTGGTGCGCGCTCTGGCGGATCCGAAAGACAACGACCGGCTGGCCTTTTTTCGCTGGCTCGTCATGCAGAATAACCTGAAGCCCGGGGATCCTGCCGATGCGGAGAGATTGAGAAGCTACCTGTCGGCCAATGTGACTCGCGTCCGAAACGAATCGTCCGCCTATGCGGCTACCCTGGCAGAAGCGCGCCGGTTGGGAGACGCGAGCGAGGAGTTTGCGCAACGCTCGACCCTGTTCCACGACCGGGGCCTGTCCCTTGACACTACGCTGTTGCCCAACTTCGCCATCGAGCAATCGCTCCGCGCCATGAAGGACCAGGGCCTCTTTGCCACAGGCCGCATCCAGCGGGTTGCTGTCATTGGGCCGGGGCTCGATTTTACCGACAAAGATGCAGGCTATGATTTTTATCCGGTCCAGACGATTCAACCGTTTGCCTTGGTGGATTCGCTGTCGAGGTTGGGACTGGCTGCCCTGGGCGGCCTGGAAGTGACGACCCTTGATGTGAGCCCAAGAGTGAACGATCACTTGAACCGTTCCCGGCAGCGGGCGCTGAAAGGAATTTCTTACACCGTGCAGCTGCCGCGCGTTTCGCACGCTTCGTGGAAGGCTGACTATCTGCGCTATTGGGAAAAGTTCGGCGATCAGATCGGGAGCGCGGCGCCGCCCGCCAAGATTCCCCTTGGCGCCGCCGGCCTCGTGACGCGCGCCGTGCGGGTTCGTTCGGACGTAGTCGCCCGGATTCGTCCTGTGGAATTGAACATCGTGACCCAGCACCTTCAGCTGCCGGCCGCAGAGCGTTTCGACCTGATTATTGCTACAAATGTATTTGTCTACTACGACGTCTTCCAGCAGTGCCTGGCACTGCTGAATGTCGAGAGCATGCTTCGGCCGGGCGGATTCCTCCTCTCCAATAATGCGCTTCTGGAGCTTCCCGATTCGAAAATCCGCTCGGCCGGCTATCAAACCACGGTTTACTCGGACCGCCCGGCCGACGGCGATCACGTTGTCTGGTACCGGCGACTGCCGGACTGATCCTGCACCGGTGACACGATCCTAAACCCCCTGAACTCCCGACCTGTAACTGGGCAACCACGATCCAAAGATCTCAATACGTGAGGCCGATGGATCGTGGCTTGTTGGAATCGGCGCAGGTTCAGTCTGCGATCCCAGTCCCTACCTTTAAGAGCGACACTTCAGCTCAAGAACTGCAGCAGAACGGGGATATCCTCGCTGGTCAACTCGGCTGCCCACAAGTCCGGCTATCGGACCTATGATTCGCGCGATGAGTACCGCAACTGCTGGTGGGTGGCGCTCCTTAGTTTCGGCGAGGGCGGGCACAACAACCACCACGCCTTCCCGCGGTCAGTGCGCCACGGGCTGCGCTGGTGGGAATTCGATTCGAACTATCTTGTGGTGGCCGTGATGCAGGGTCTGGGCCTGGCGTGGGATGTTCGCGATCATGAGCATCTGCGTCAGGCCCGTGCGCGCAGCATTGCGGACGCTACGGTCTGAGGTGCGTTGCCAAAGTCGCCGCTATCGGTCTGCCAGGGCTTTCCCGATTTCGTCGAGTTCGTCGGCCGTCAGGCGGAAGCCGGCAGCGCCGATGAATCCCTCGACCTGCGCCGGACGCCGCGCGCCGACGATCGCGCCGGTAACGGCCGGCAGCCTGAGCGTCCAGGCGATCGCAACTTCCCCCGGCGAACGGCCGTGCCGCGCGCCGATGGCGCGCAGTTTCTCTACCAGCTGCAGGTTGCGGGTGAGCTTCGGCTCCTGATATTCGGGGCTCTTCGTTTTCCGCCAGTCATCATCAGGCATGGCATTGACCCGTTCGCGCGTCATGGATCCGCTCAGAAGTCCGGAATGCATCGGAGAATAGACGATCACACCGATATTCTGTGCGGCGCAGTAAGGCAAGATTTCCGCTTCGAACCCGCGCTTCAGCATCGAATAAGGAGGTTGAAGCGAGCTGACCGGAGCGATGGCGACTATGCGTTTCAATTGTGCGACGCTGAAATTGGAGACGCCAATGCAGCGGATCTTGCCCTGCTTCTGCATTCCGGCGAGCGCATGCCACCCTTCCTCGATGCCGGCATCCGACGTCGCGGGTTCTGATGCCCAACTCGGCCAGTGGATCTGATACAGGTCGACGGCCTCAACCCGCAGACGGCGGAGACTGTCCTCTAACTCCTTCCGCAATGAACCCGGCGCCAGGCTGTGACGGATGTTTCCTTTCTCATCCCATACCAGGCTGCACTTCGTGAAGACAAGCGGCCTGCCCGATTGAGGGATGTCTGCCAACGCCTGCGCGACAACCTCTTCGGAATGCCCGAGACCGTATGCCGCGGCGGTGTCGATCCAGTTGATGCCCAGGTCGAGGGCGCGGCGAATCGCGGCGATGGATTCCGCGTCATCCTGGGGGCCCCATGCAAATGCCCAGCCGCCGCCACCCATGGCCCACGCTCCCAGCCCGATCGGCGTGATCTTGAAGTCGGCATTGCCCAGCTTTCGTTTCTCCATAGGAAGGTCGCTCCTCTGCCTCTATTCTGCCCGCGGCCACACCCGTCGTCAATCGAGGGATGGGGCAGGTCAGATGCGGCGCTCCGACCGTCCGGAGAAAGTGCCTCACTTCCCGGCGAATGCGGGGAAATTTCCGGGCGAGGGTGCAGGATATCCATGCATGCGGCGGCGCTTCAGATGGCGCAAGCGGGAAGCTTCAATCAGAGGCCGCCAGAGAAATCCAGTCAAACCCAGCCGGATCGCGACCGGCCAGAACCGGTTGCATTTCTTGTAGAGGAGACTTCCGATCAGGTAGGGGGGCACGGCAAGGACCTCTTCGGGGCGGCGACGCCAGATCGATCCCATCGAGAAGAGCCGGCGATATGCCCCTTCATACCCGTCTTCGAGTTCGCCGGGGGACATGTTTAGCGGCTTGAACACCGCGTGCCCCGTGTCGTAAAGCTCCCAGCGGCGATGCAGCAGTCGGTTGTCCCGCTCCAGCTGTTCGAAGAGGGGAGTCCCCGGGTACGGGGTCAGGATGTGGAAGGTGGCGCTCTCGAGTCGAGTGCGCTCAATCCAACGCACCGTGTTGGCGAATACGTCCGGGCGGTCGTGATCGAAACCGAAAACGAAGCTGCCGTTGACCTGAATACCGTATCGATGGAGAATCGCCACGCGGCGCGCGTAATCTTCCGGCTGCGGGCTGCGTTTGCGGGCGTCCGTGAGGTTCTCCCCCGACAAGGATTCAAACCCGATGAATACGCCCACGCACCCCGAATCAGCCATTTCACGGATCAGATCCACGTCGTCCGTGAGCTCGACAGAAACTGCGGCACTCCAGATCTTCCCCAGCGGCCGCAGGGCGCGGCAAAGTGCGCGCAAATACGCCGGGCTCGATCCCAGGTTGTTGTCGGTGAAGACGCCGTAAGGCTGGCGCCCGTGCCGCAAATCCCCGGCTACCTGCTCGACATCGCGGACCTGGTAGGGAATGCGCAGGCCCTGGGTTGCCAGGTAGCAGAATGTGCAGCGATTGCGGCAGCCGCGCGTCGCAATCATGCTCGTGGCCGTCAGGAAGCTGCCTCGCGGCACAAGGGAACGGCGGGGCGCAGGATCATCCCGAAACGGCGCGCAATAGCTGCCGTGATAGCGGCTCCTGAGTGTGCCTGATTCCGCCTCCCGGAGGATGCGAGGCCAGAGCTGGACTCCCTCGCCGAGAGCCAGTGCGTCTGCATGCGGCGCCGCCTCTTCCGGGCAACTCGTCACGTGCAGGCCGCCGAGGACAACCTTGGCCCCCCTCCGGCGGTACCAGCGAGCCAGTTCGTAGGCGCGGAGCGCAAAAGTCAAATGGACCGTGATGCCGACGACTGCCGGAAACGGTCTGAACGGCGGGTGCCCCTGCAACAGGTTCTCATCCCAGTAGCGCACTTCCCAGTCCTCAGGCGTGGCGGCCGCGATGGAGGTCAGCGCAAGCGTCGGTGTGAGCACGTGCTTGGCGAAACTGGCGACCGGGTCCTTGGGGTAGAACGGATTGATCAGCAGCGCATACTTCGGTTTCGGCTCGGCGACGACCAGGTCCTCTCTCAGCCGGGGAGGGTTCCGCATCGATTCAGGCCACCACAGTCTGCTGCGCCACGTGTGTTGCATCGTCACACTTTACACCATAAAGTACATTATGCAACAAGTTTTTGGCCGCCATTTCCTTCCTGGCGCGATTGCCCCGGTCGTGACGGCCACGGCCGATGCGCCCGGGCATGAAGGTATTTCTGCATTTCGGAATCGCCGGGGCTATGGCGCTCGGGACTGACGGATTCCCGGCTGCCGAAGCGCTTACCCCAAGCATGGCCGTGATGCATCGCGGGTTCGACTTTTTTTGCTCACCGGAAAGCAAGGCCGACATGAATTGCGGAGATGAAGGGGCTGTCGCTGGAAAAGATGTGCTCGCGGAACTCGAGGCGCAGGCCGACACGCTCATGGACCCAGTATTGGACTCCCCCTCCAAAATTCCCGCCGCCGCTTCGGGAGTTGGCAAGGGAAAGCCCACCGGTCATGAATGGAACCAATTTCCTGGAAAGATGCCGCGCTCCGAAATGGTAGCTAAGACCGGCAGAAATCACCGTCACACTGTTGTTCGCAAAACGGGATGTCGCTCCGAACCGCGCCGCTTCGGCGCCCAAACCAAAACCGCTCGCAAGCAGGATCTCGCCTCCGCCTCCGACATGGAAGGCGGTTCCCGCGGAACTCCCGCCGAATCCCGCGTAACCATAACCCCACCCCTTGCGCTCTCCCGGGTTCTGGGCGAAAACGGCCGCAGGCAAGGCCATCAGTAGTACAGCGATTATCGCAATCCGCATATATCTGCTCCCTATTTATACAGTCGTCTGTCGATGGAGACCCGGACTGTAAGGCGAAATCGATGGCGCAAACGGCTCACTTTATTTTCCCCAAAACACCATACCTTCGAGTTCTGTTCACGACTGAACACAAAAATCCATTCATTATCATTCGTTTCAGGAATAGATTAATAGAATGGCTGCGGAATCTCGGCAATTCGAGAAGCAAAAACTCATCGACAAAGCGACTCCCGAAAGGAGAGAAACTCGAACTTCAGCACGCAATGAGGAGGAAGAACCTGAAACGGCAGGCGCCACTCCAGGTATTTCTGTAATTGGTTTGGGCGGATCGGCAGGCGCCCTGGAATCGTTCAAGAGTTTCTTTGCGGCCATGCCCGCCGACAGCGGGGTGGCCCTTGTCGTCATCCAGCACCTGGCACCGACACACACAAGCATGCTGGCCGAGATAATATCCCAGCACACGCGCATGCAAGTCTGCGAGGCCGCTGAAGATATGGCCCTCGAACCGAACCGCGTGTACATTATCCCGCCTAATCATTTCTTGAGCGTGCGCGATGGGGTTTTACACTTGGTGGACCCCGTAATCGAACAGGGGATTCGGATGCCCATTGACTATTTCTTCCGCTCCTTGGCTGAGGATCGACAGGAAGGGGCGGTCTGCATCCTCCTTTCCGGGGCTGGTTCGGATGGTACGCTGGGTGTCCGGGCAGTCCGTGGCGCCGGCGGACTGACCATAGCCCAGGATCAGACAGCACAGTTCCAGGACATGCCGCGCAGCGCGATCGCCACAGGATTTGTGGACCGTGTCCTTCCGCCCAACCAGATGCCTGCGGCCATCATGGATTATCTCCGGCCACCCCATGCCCGGGGCCAGGCGACGGCGGAACCTGTTCCGGTACCTGAAGGCGGCGATTTCGATGCTGTCCTCGACATGGTGCGAGCCCAGACGGGCTGCGATTTCCGATGTTACAAAAAGGGCACCGTCCTGCGACGCATCGCGCGCCGGATGAAACTACACCGCATCCTGGATGCAGAGCGTTACAGCGATCTTCTTCGACGGGATCCAGACGAGATCCGCCAGTTGCATAGGGATTTGCTTATCAATGTCACGGAGTTCTTCCGGGATCCCGAGGCGTTTGAAGAACTCCGCAACAAGGCGATCGTGCCGCTGGTCCGGACAGGGCAGACGGATGATCCATTGCGGATATGGGTGCCCGGGTGTTCAACGGGAGAAGAAGCATACTCTCTGGCCATGTTGCTACTCGAGGAATTGGAGGCAGCCGGAAAGCGCCGGGCTGTACAGATTTTCGCGACGGACATTGACGAGGAAGCGCTGCAATTTGCCCGCATAGGAATCTACCCGGAGGGCATCCATACCGATGTGGGAGATGATCGCCTGGCGAAATTCTTCGTCCGGAAAGAACACGGCTATCAGGTCGCCGAATCGCTCCGTAAGCCGATCGTTTTTGCGGCCCAGAACTTAGTTGCCGATCCTCAGTTCTCCAAGGTCGACATCGTCAGCTGCCGCAACCTCCTGATTTACCTGGATGCCGACACGCAAACCAACCTCATTCCGGTGTTTAACTTCGCTCTTAACCCGGGGGGCTTTCTCTTCCTCGGCAAGTCCGAAGGTGTCGGCGGCCAGCATGATCTGTTCGAAAGGGTCTCGAAGAAGGCCCGACTCTACCGCCGTCTCACTCCTTCCCGACCGGTCTCGCTGCATTCCCCGATTCTTCCTGGTGCGAAAGAAGCGAGGCCGACTGCCGGCCCCGCTTCGGGCATGCCGCAGGGCTTCAATTATGCCGACGCGATCCGGCAGGCTCTGCTGAATCACTTTGCCGCAAGTGTCGTGCTGGTGGACCGCAAGGGGCAGGTCCTCCAGTTTCACGGCCAGACCGGCAGGTATCTCAACCTGCCTACAGGCGAGCCCAGCCTGAATCTGCTGGACATTGCGAAGGAAGGGCTGGCGCTGAGACTTCGGGCCGCGATGCACCGGGCAGTAAGCGAAGGCAAAGCGATCGTACTGGACAATGTCCGGCTCACGCGGGACGAAAGCGCCTTGTTCGCCCGAGTGACAGCAATGCCCATCGGGCGGCGTGGTGAAGCGGAGCGACTGGTAGCTGTGATCTTCGAGGATGTTCCGCGGCCTGTACCATCGTCCGAGCCAACTCAGAATGAGGAGAGTGAGATCCTTGTCAGGAATCTTGAAAATGAGCTTCAAGCCACCCAGCACGACCTTCAGTCCACAATCGAGGAACTCCAGACCGCCAACGAAGAACAGCGGGTCGCGAATGAGGAAGTGATATCCACAAATGAGGAGCTCCAATCCACAAACGAGGAACTGGAAACGTCCAAGGAGGAATTGCAGTCGGTCAATGAAGAGCTGATCACGGTCAACAGTCAGCTACAGGATAAGGTCGAGAGACTCAACAAGGCCAACATCGAGATGTCAAATTTCCTGAAGTCTACCCAGATCGCCACCCTGTTTTTGGACAGCGAACTGCGGATAAATCTGTTCACCCCGGCCACCACACGGTTGCTGAAGCTTATCCCTTCGGACACGGGCCGGCCGATCAGCGACTTGTCGATAGATTTTGTTGATTATGATCTTTCGACTGATGCCCGATCCGTCGCTCAGAATGCGAGTGTCATTGAGCGGGAGGTGCGGCACGCCGATGGCTCTTCCTATCTGGTACGGGTGATGCCGCACCGCACGGAAAAGGATGACGTTGACGGTGTTATCGTGACGTTCGGGGACGTGACAGGGTTGCGGCGGGCCGAAATCCAGGTTCGCCGGCTGGCTGCAGCCATGAAGGCCTCCAATGACGCGGTGATTCTCTCGAACTTGCAGGGGAGTATTCAGGCTTGGAACAGCGGCGCACAGAGCATGTACGGGTGGAGCGAGGCAGAGGCATTGGTCATGAACTTCGGCGATCTTGCGCCTGCCGACAAGAGGGCTGAACATATCGTCATGATGCATCGGCTGCAGGCAGGCGAAACGATTGCCTCGTTCGAGACGCAGCGGCTTGCCAAGGGCGGCCGGGTACTCGATGTCTGGGTTACCTTCGCGCCGATATTGGACGAGACCAGGAAGGTAGAGGCATTCACGTCCACCGAGCGCGACATCACCGACCGCAAGCGGGCGGAGAGCGAAATGAAGTCGCTCAACGAAACATTGGAACAGCGTGTTGCCGAACGCACTGCCGAAGCCCAGTCTCGCGCGGAGCAACTCCGTCAACTTGCCGCAGCCCTGGCTGAAGCCGAGCAAGGAGAACGGCGCCGGCTGACTCAGATACTTCATGATGGCCTGCAACAAATACTCGTTGCAGCCAAGTACCACCTTGCTCTGCTGGAACGAACCGAGAATTTGCCCAATGCCGCGGCGCAGGTGGGAAGCCTGATAGACGAAGCCATAGAAACTTCGCGGTCGCTCACAGCCGAGCTCTTTCCGCCGATCTTACCCCAAGGCGGCCTGATAGCCGGGTTGGATTGGTTGGCCCGCTGGATGTACGATAAGCAAGGCCTTACCGTAAATGTGATCGTAAACGGGCGGATTGGGCCATTGCCCGAGCATGCGACTATCTTCTTGTTCCTGTCAACTCGGGAACTGCTATTTAATGTGGTAAAACACGCAGGAGTATCAGCCGCTCGGGTCCAGGTGACTCCGCTCGACGGACAGCTTCAAATCCTCGTCGAGGATGACGGTGTGGGCTTCAACACGAATGTTCTTGGCGGGGAGGGTCGGAGCACCAGAATTGGCTTGCTTAGCATTGGCGAGCGCATCGGATACCTGGGCGGACGCCTTGAGGTCGATAGCGCCCCGGGCCGGGGTAGCCGTGTGAAACTCCAGATTCCCTACTCGAAGCATCCTGAAGAATCTCTGCCCATATCCCATAGACCGAATGTGGGTGCGGTTCCGACTCTCCAGCCTACGGCCGCAGAGGCCGGCATGAAGTCGATTCGCATCCTGCTGGCAGATGACCACGCCATAGTACGTCAAGGTCTGGCCAGGTTGTTGGAGACCGAGCAAGATCTGCAAGTTGTCGGCGAGGCGCCGGACGGGGAATCAGCAGTGAAATTGGCGAGAGAGATCCATCCGGACGTTATACTGATGGATATCAGCATGCCCGGCATGGGCGGGATCGAGGCCACCCGGACAATCCGCCAAGAACTCCCCGATGTGCGTGTGATTGGTTTATCCATGTTTGCGCAGATCGAGCAGGCCGCCGCGATGCGGGAAGCCGGTGCCGTGGAATACCTCTCCAAGAGCGGCCCATCCGATGAATTAATCGCCGCGATTCGCGCTTGTTGCGGAGGCCTGGGTCGACATTAAGGACAATCCAAGCTATCCGCGCTCTCAACCAGTTCCAGCGCTGAACGAAGCCTGCATGCAGATCGATCATCTCTTTGCGCCTTTGAGTTTTGGGGGAAACGGCAAGATGCCAAATCGCAAGGCAAGACACCCACTCAGTTTCTCGTCTGCGTCGATCGCCGTTCTGATGTAAAATTGAAGTATGTCCGCTGGGCGGGATAGCCGGAGCGCTTGAGGAAGGAAGTCGGGCGACGGTCGGATCCCTGAACGGCACGCACGGGTCGGGTAACATGCCGTGTGGGAAGCAGGACTAAACGTGACCAAAACACCAGGCAAAGAAATCTGGTTCCTCACCGGAAGCCAACACCTCTACGGCGACGACGTGCTGAAGCAGGTCGCCGCGGACTCCCGGCAGATCGCCGAGTTCCTGGACGGGTCGGGCAAACTTCCGGCCCGTGTGGTCTGGAAGCCGGTGCTGACCGGACCCGAGGCCATACTCGAAGTTTGCCTTGCGGCAAATACCTCGCCGCAGTGCATCGGAGTCATCACCTGGATGCACACGTTCTCGCCCGCCAGGATGTGGATCGCCGGGCTGACCCGGCTCGAACTGCCGCTGGCCCACCTGCACACGCAGTTCAACCGCGAACTGCCGTGGGGCGAGATCGACATGGACTTCATGAACCTGAACCAGTCCGCCCACGGCGACCGGGAGTTCGGGTTCATCTGTGCCCGCCTCCGGATAAGTAGGAAGATCGTAGTCGGCCACTGGCAGGATCCGGAGGTTGCGGCAGAGCTGGCTGGGTGGGCCCGGGCCGCGCTGGCGCTGTCCGAGTCGCGGTGGCTCAAGATCGCCCGCTTCGGGGGCATGAACATGCGCGAGGTGGCCGTCACCGGCGGCGATCGCGTGGAGGCGCAGATCAAACTGGGATGGTCCGTCAACGGGTACGGCGTGGGCGACCTTGCCGACCGCATTGCCGGAGTGTCCGAGGCCCGGGTGGACAGGCTTATCGAGGAATACGAAGCCAGTTACAAGGTGGCAGCGCCGCTCAGGAAGGGCGGCGAGAAGCGTGAGAACCTGCGCGACGCGGCCCGGCAGGAAATCGCCATCCGGGCCTTCCTGATGGAGGGAGGTTTCGGCGCCTTTACTACGACCTTCGAGGACCTGTACGGGTTGAAGCAGCTCCCGGGCCTGGCCTGCCAGCGGCTCATGGCGGAGGGTTATGGCTTTGGCGCCGAGGGCGACTGGAAGACCGCCGCCCTCGTCCGGCTCCTCAAGGTGATGTCTGCCGGACGCCCCGGCGGCGTCTCCTTCATGGAGGACTACACGTACCACCTGGTGAAAGGGAAAGAGCGGGTTCTCGGGGCGCACATGCTCGAGATCTGCCCGTCGATCGCAGATGGGAAACCCTCGCTCGAAATTCACAAGCTGGCCATCGGCGGCAAGGCCGACCCTGCGCGCCTCGTTTTCGATGCGAAGCCCGGCAGCGCTGTAAACGCCACGCTGGTGGATATGGGCGGCCGCATGCGGATGATCGTGGCCGAGCTCGACGTGGTGAAGGCCGACCACCTCATGCCCCGGCTCCCGGTAGCGCGCGCTGTCTGGATCCCGCGTCCGGATTTCAAGCGCGGCTGCCAAGCCTGGATCGAAGCGGGAGGTGCGCACCACGCCGCCTTCAGCCACGCAGTCGCAGCGGCCGAGCTCGAGGACTTTGCCCGTATGGTCGGGCTGGAGTTTGTCAGAATAGGGGCGGACCTGGACCTGCGCGCTCTCCGCAACGAGCTGCGCTGGAACGAACTGGCCTACAGGTCCTGAAGCGCGATTCAGGCGGCCGCTTCATCAGCGTTGTCCTCTCAAAATCGCAGCATTACCCTGTTTTTCTACAAATCCAGGCCTTTCTCTGAACGCGGTCCGGCATCATCGCATGCCAGCTCGGCCGTGACAGCGAGCTTACGCTCCAGCCACCAGGCCAGGGGGTGGAACCAGAAGACGCAGCGGTTCAGGTGGGCGAGCAGTCCGATGAGCGGGTCGTGCCGGCGCACATGGGCAAACTCGTGCGCGAGTATGGCACTGAGCTTTTCTGCCGGCCACTCCCTCCAGGTCACGGGCAAAATGATCCGCGGAACGGTGATCCCTGCGGTCAGCGGTGCGGCCACCCATCCCGACTCATGCACCGGAGCTGCACACGCCTGCGTGTTCGGGAGGCACTCCCCTTCCAAGACGACCGGTGCGCTCATGCGCACGATCCGCGACATCGACCGCCAGCCCAGCAGCAGGCGGCCGAGCAGGACCAGGAGCCCTGCGCCATAGATTGCTAGCACGATGGCAGGCCAGGCCGACGCTTGGGCCGGGCCCGCGGCAGCTGCCGGCGCCGGCGGGATCTCCGGCGCAAGCGCCTGGGTATAACTCGCGTCGGTCAGGACCGCGCCGGACGGCGGCGGTGCTTCCGTCAATTCGAGCACAGCCTGAATTCCGGCCGACGGGGCCGGAACCGGGAGCGCGATGGAAGGAACAATATAGGGCAGGATCGGCATGAGCAGCATCGTGCACAGCACCGCGGTCCAGGCGGCATGGCGCACTCCGCTGGAATGGACACGGACGGCGGCAAGAATGAGCGCGACGCTTGCAGCCACGAGAGCCACGCGGAAGGATGAATCCAAGACAACACGAACCAGAGTTCCGTTCCATTCAGGCGACACGAGTCGCCTCCTTTCTCAGGAGGCATGCGGCCTCCCGGGAGACAGGAAGCAGAGCGCCGTCTCCGGCTTCCCCTTCATCGCTGATTCCTCACCTTCCTGGCCAGGCGACGGATCTCGTCGATCGGCAGCACCTTTTCGTCAACCATACCGACAAGGAACTGTTCCACGGAACCGGAACAGAACCGCTGGATTATGTGCTCGACGGCGCGAGCGGCGACACTGCGCGACGGCAGCGCCGCCTCATAGACGAAGATCTTCCCATCAAGACGATGCTTCAGGTAGCCGCGCCCTTCGAGGCGCCGGAGCAGGGTGCGCACGCTCGAATCCTTGAGGGGGTGCTTCGGCAGCAGGGCTTCCCGCACCTGCTCCGCGGTGGCGGATCCGGCCGCCCAGATGACGTCCAGGATCGCCTGCTGAAGTTCTGTAAGCGGATGTGTTGGACTGTTACGATTTGTCATGCGACAGTTTGTAACATGTTGCGTCGCACGTGTCAAGCTGTTTTTAAAAAAAGGACTGACCGGGCGGCGACCTAAGAAAGTTGAACCACGAAGACCTCTAAGACCGCAAAGAACAGAACTCTGACAGCTCCCGGGCTGTCAATTCTTCGAGGTCTTCGGGGTCTTTGCGGTTCAGGTGTTCTTTCGCGGGATCTACCCTGTAAGTACGGCGATGGCGGGATTTTCGAAAATATTCTTGCTTTGGCTCTCCAGGAAGCATGCCGCAGGCGCAGGGCGGACCGGATCAAGAATCCAATTCGTCCTGCGCCTCGCTGCGGGACGCGCGCCGGGGCGCAAACTCAGTGGGCGGCGCGGGCCGTTTTGCCGCCGAGGATCTCGTCGACCTCTTCCCGGTCGACGTCCATGATGTAGCGGATGCCGCTGATCCCGGCTGCTTCGTGAGTGAGCGCGGCGATGTCGTTTCTGGAGATGAGTTCGGGAGCGAACTTCCGGCTCCCGGCCATGAGCTGCCGCAGCCCCTGGGCGAGCCGCTCGTAATAAGTGTACAGGCCGAGGGCGCCGGCGGGCAGCTTCTCGAACTCATCGTTGCCGACTTCATTGCGCAGTGCGGCGGCCGTGACGAAGATCTCATCCTTCGTGTCCCCGAACCGCTCGATGTAGACCGGCAGCTGTCCGTCGTCGATGGCCCGGCCGATGGTCTTGCCGACCATTGCGGCTGCGATCGGGGCGCGCGCCATGCCGACCATCTTCACGTACGGCGCGCCCAGCGCCAGGCCCTTGAAGATCTGATCTTCGAAAGTGAACCCTCCGGCCACGGCCAGGGCCGGGAGATACCTTCCCTCGTCCGCGAGCCTCTTGGCGTAAGCGTGGAGAAGCGAGTGCAGTTCCACCGGGGGAACGCCCCACTCGTTCATCATTCTCCAGGGGCTCATTCCCGTGCCGCCGCCCGCACCGTCCACCGTGAGGAGGTCGATCCGGTACTTGGATGAGAACGCCAGAGCGCGGGCGAGGTCGGCCGGACGGTAGGCGCCGGTCTTGAGGAAGACGTACCTGGCGCCTGCCTTGCGCAGCTCCTCCACCCGCTGGGCAAAGGATTCTTCGCTCACCATGCCCACGCGGGAGTGCCGCTCGAACTCCTTGAACGCTCCCTGTTCGAAGGCTTTGATGACGAAAGGATTGGTCGGGTCGGGCAGGACGATGTAGCCGCGTTCGTGAAGCAGCTGGGCTTTCTTCAGGTTGTTGATCTTGACCTCGCCGCCGATGTCCTTGGCGCCCTGGCCCCATTTCATCTCCACGGCTTCGATGCCGAGCTTTTCAATGGCATACTCGTGGACCCCCAGCCGGGTGTCCTCGATGTTCGACTGCACGATGATGGCGCCGTAGCCGTCGCGCTGGTAGTCCTTGTAGAGGTGCACACGGCGCTTCAGGTCCGCGGTGTCGACCGCGCGGCCGTTCTTGATCACCGCCTCGGGATCCATGCCGACCACGTTTTCACCGATGGTCAGGCCCGTGCCCGCCAGGGCGGAGCCGATCGCCAATCCCTCCCAGTTGTTCTTGGCGATGTTGGTCGACCCGATGCCGGGGATGATCCAGGGCATGCGGAACTTCAGCTTTTGGTCGTGGCCGATGGCGACTTCGAGCTTGACGGAGGGGAAGATGGCCTTGTCGCTGTCGGCCTCGATGCCGTGTGCGCCGACGGCCGTGCCCATGATGTTGAAATGGGAGTAGTCGACGGGGTAGCCCTTTTCGCCCGCGGTGGTGATGACGCCGAACGGCTGGGGATAGCTGACCTCGTGTCCGCGATAGGCGGACTTGCCGATTTCGCACATCCCTATGCAGCCATCCACGCAGGTCACACACATGCCGGAAGAAGGCACGATCGAGCCTTCGGTGCGGTTCTTGGTGAGCGTTGCAGCCGAGGAATTCACTTTCGATAATGACATATGCAGAGCTCCTTTGGGATTCTCAGTCTTTCCTGATTTCACAGGCTACACAGGGTGCCATGTAGCACATCATGTCGTCGAACTGCTCTTTCTCCAGACACGGCGGACTCAGGTTGGCGCAGCCGCCGCAAATCGCTTTTTCGGGTTCGCTGTAGGTGCAGCGCAACTGGCACGCCGGGCAGACATACATGCAGCCGCCGCAGAGCCGGCATACTTCCGATTGGACGTCGAAGGGGGCGCCGATGCTGCGGTGTTCGCCGCGGCCGCGGAAACCGATCGCCTTGGCCATCATCTGCTCTTCGCACATGCGCACGCAGAGCCCGCAGAGGATGCAGTCTTCGTACTCCTGCCGGAAGCGCTGCCGGCGCACCTCGTGGGCCGAGGCAAGATCCTGGATCTGCTTCGACTGGGGGCATGACGCGAGCAGAAGTTCGAGGATCATCTTGCGCGCCCGCACTACGCGCGCCGACGAAGTGCGCACCTTGAGCCCCTCTTCCGCCGGGTAAGTGCACGAAGCAACCAGCTTGCTGCGCGGCGCCTCTCCGATCTCCACCATGCACAGCCGGCACGCCCCATAGGGCGAAAGTCCCTCCATGTGGCAGAGGGTCGGGATCGGGAACCCCAGGAACTTCGCCGCCTCCAGCAGCGTCGTGCCTTCCTCCACCGAAACGTTAAGCCCGTTTATCGTCAGTTGGATCATAGCGGTATTGCTCCTGTCTCCAGCAACTCCTCTTCCTGTTTGGGCCGGGTAAACTCGAGGTCGCAGCGCAGGCACCTCTTGGCCTCGCGGGATGCGTCTTCCGCCGAGAGGCACAGCTCGACCTCGGAGAAACTCCGCCGACGGACCTCGATCGGAAGCAGGGGCGGGTCGGCACGCCGGATTTCCGCCAGGGCCTCCTCCGAGAGCGTGCACGACTCGATGTAATGGTGCGGCCTCCTGGCTTCCGCCGGCTGATACAGCACCTCGCCTCGCAGGTAGCGCCCGATCACCTGGGCTGCCTGCTTTCCCGCGGCGATGGCCCTGACGACGGTGTTGGGCCCTGTGACCACGTCGCCGCCCGCAAAAACGCCGGCTCTGCTGGTAGCCAGCGTCTGGGGGTCGATGCGCAGCGTTCCCCGGTCCGTTGACTCGATTCCCATCGAAGCGATGTAGTCGATGTCGGGCTCGTCGCCGATCGTCACGATGAGGGTGTCGATCGGGAGGCTGAATTCCGTCCCGGGAACGGGAATCGGGGTGCGCCTGCCGCTGGCGTCCATCTTGGCCAGTTCGTTGCGCACACACTCGATGCCGGTGACCACCCCTTCCTCGGATTGGATCTTGATGGGCGATACCAGCGTTTCCACCTTGACGCCCTCCTGCATCGCCGCCTGGATCTCCTCTTTCAGGGCCGGCATGTCGAGACGGGTGCGCCGGTAGAGAATCGTCACGCTTCGGACCCCTTCCTGGCGCAACGCGACGCGAGCGGCATCGACGGCGGAGTTGCCCCCCCCGATGACCCCGACGTGCCCTTTGGCGAGTTTCTTCCCCTGCAGATTGAAAGCTTTCAGAAACTGAATGGCGGGATACACGCCCGTGAGATCCTCGCCTTCGATGTTGAGCCGCCGGCTCTTGTGCGCGCCCAGGGCCAGGAATACGGCCTTGTAGCCCCCGGCGAAGAGGTCGTCGATGGTGAAGTCGCGTCCGAGCGCCGTGTCGCACTTGAGCGTGACGTTGTCGTCGACCAGGGACGTGATCTCCTTCTCCAGCACGTCCCGGCGCAGGCGGTAAGCCGGGATGCCGCTGATCAGCATGCCCCCGGGTTTGTCGTCGGCCTCGAAAACCGTCACCTTGTGGCCGCCGAGCGAGAGGTAATGCGCGGCGGCGAGACCCGCGGGGCCGGAACCGATCACCGCAACCGGTGGCAGGCCCGCATCCGCTGCCGGCGCCGGCCGGTAGATCGAGGGATCCACGTTGTCGGTGATGAAGCGCTTCAGCGCGCGGATGGCGACGGGACGGTTGCCCGTCATTCCCAGGCGGCACCTCTCTTCGCACTGATGGTCGCACACGCGGGCGCAGACCGAAGGAAAGGGGTTCGTTTCGCGGATGACCCGGTACGCTTCCTCATACTCGCCGCGCGCGAGGTGGGCGACGTAGCGCCACGCTTCGGTTCCGAGCGGGCAGGCGGAATGACATGGCGCACCGACCAGCTCCTTGCAGACGAAGGCGTCGCAGCGCTTCTCGACGATGTGGCGCTGGTACTCCTCGAGGAAGTAACGCAGGGTGCTGAGGACAGGGTTCGGGGCCGTCTGCCCGAGGCCGCACATGGTCGTGTCCTTCACCACCTCCGCCAGTTCCCGGAGCAGGTCCAGGTGCTCCAGCGTCGCCTTCCCCCTGGTGATGTCGTCGAGGATTTCCCACATGCGCTGAGTGCCCTTGCGGCAGGTGAAGCACTTGCCGCAAGACTCGTCCTTCAGGAAGGTCATGTAGTACCTGGCCAGGTCCACCATGCACGTGTTCTCGTCCACGACGATCATGCCGCCCGACCCCATGATCGAGCCCGCCTTGGTCAGGCTGTCGTAGTCGATCGGGAGGTCGAACATGCGCGCCGGGATGCACCCTCCGGACGGTCCGCCCGTCTGCACACCCTTGATGCGCGATCCTTCCGGGGCGCCGCCCCCGATTTCGTTGACGATATCGGATATGGTGGTCCCCATCGCGACTTCGACCAGACCCGTGTTCTGGACCTTCCCCACCAGGCTGAAGATCTTGGTGCCCTTGTTGTTGTTTGTACCAACCCGGGCAAACTCCTCGGCCCCCCCGCCGGCGACAAGCGGGATGTTGGCCCAGGTTTCGACGTTGTTAATGGCCGTGGGCCTGCCGTCAATCCCCTTCTGCACCGGGAACGGAGGACGCTGGCGCGGCTCGCCCATTCTGCCTTCAATGGAACGAATCAGGGCGGTTTCCTCGCCGCAGACAAACGCTCCCGCTCCGCGCATCAGGTTGATGTCGAAAGAAAAGCCTGTACCCAGGATGTCCTCGCCGAGCAGCCCGAGTTCCCTGGCCTGGCGCAAGGCGATGATCAGGTGCTTGATGGCCAGCGGATACTCGTTGCGTGCATAGATGACCCCTTCCTTCGCACCCGTGGCGTAGGCCCCGATGATCATCCCTTCCAGGATGCTGTGCGGGTTGCCCTCCAGCACGCTCCTGTCCATATAGGCGCCGGGATCGCCTTCGTCCGCGTTGCAGACCAGGATCTTTCCTTTGCCGTTCCTCTGCCCGGCGAGCAGCTCCCACTTCCGCCCGGTGGAGAATCCCGCGCCGCCACGTCCGCGCAGGCCCGAGGTTTTGACTTCTTCGATCACCGCCCGGGGATCGCCCCTTTCCAGGACCTTTGCCAGCGCGGAATAGCCGTTGTCCTGGACGTAGCTGTAAATGCGGATCGGGTCGATCTTCTCGTTGCGCGACAGGATCGTGCGCTTCTGGCTCTTGAAGAACGGGATCTCGCCGAGCGTCTTGATCTGCTTGCGCGTCTTGGGATCCGTCCAAAGCAGCCGTTCCGCCACCTCTCCCACCGCCGTCGCTTCCACGATGCGAACCATGTCCTCCTGGCTCAGCTTCGGATAGAAAATCCCTTCGGGCTCTATCAGGACCGAGGGCTCCGCCTGACAATATCCGTGACACCCCGTGATCCGCAGGCGGACTCTGTCCGAGAGGCCCCTGTATAGGAGTTCGCGCTTCGTGATGCGGATGAGGTCGTTGGCGCCGCTTGCCTGGCCGCAAGTGCCCGCTGACACCACGATCGTCGGCCTGTCGCGGTCGATGCCGGCGATCAGCCGGGCTTGCAGGCCTCTGAGGCCGTCTATCGACTTGAGTTTTTCCATGGACGCGTTCCTTCCCTGTCTGCCTGAGTGTTTGTGCCTGGTCCCTGTCCGAATGCCGGCCAGCGCCCGGACTCACATGTTCGTGCCGTCAAGGTCGAGCCTGTGAGACCGGCAGCCCCGGCGCGAGCAGATTTGCAGCATCCCGCCACCACGCACGATCATGGGTACCATGGGGGCACTGCAGTCTGCGCAAGGCGTGCCGCCGGACAGCTCAGCATGACAGTGCGGGCAGAAGAAGTGCACGATCGTATCCGTCGGGATCTCGTGGTCGGACTGGATGTTGTAGCTGCCGTAAAGGGATGACAGGAGCAGCGAGCCGTGAGTCTGCCCGAACGAAACTGTCACCCGGACCGAAGGAACGCCATCCAGCAGGTTGTCCGGATCCGTAAGGCCGTGATTGCAGCGCGCGCAGTTGAGCTCGACAGGGAAAACCCTCTGGTCCGTCCGGACGTCCACCTTGTCGAGCCCTTCGCTCGTCTTCTGAAGCAGTGTCTTGACTTTTGCGGGACCGACATTGGGGAAATAGTGGCCATCCGCGACTACGATCGGGCCCAGCGCGCAGGCGCCAAGGCAGTTCACAGCCTCCAGGGTGAACTCCTTGTTCGCCGTCGTCTCACCCGGTTTCACATGCAGCTGTTTTTGCAGTTCCTCGGCAACCCTCGGAGCGCCGCGGACATGACAGGCAGTGCCCTGACAGCAGGAAATCAGGTGTTTGCCGCGAGGCTTGAGGCTGAACCAGTGGTAGAACGTCGCCACGCCATAGACATCCACAAGCGAACGACCGGTCTGGGCGGCCACGGTACGCAGCGCGTCTTCCGGTAGATAGCTGCACTTGGATTGAATCTCCTCGAGGATCGATATGAGCGCCCCGCGCTGGCCGGCGTGCTTGTCAACGATGGATTGAATCTCCTGCGTTTTCATGATCCCCACCTTCTGTGGCTGAAAATCCTGGTCGAACGAGATCGACGATCAACGGTAATAATCGCAGCGCCAGACGCCGCTCTCCGGTTTGAGGCGGGAGCAGTCGTCTCGGACCTCGCAATCGGAGCATAAGCCCCTGTGCTCCTCTGCCTTGAAGGAGACCTTCTGCCCTGCGGATGAATCGATCGGGGGAACCCCGTCCGGCTTGAATGACTGGAATGCGTCGCACTTCAAGATCGGCAATTCGGATGCCCTCGGCAAGGCACAAGCGCCGGCCTTCGAGCACGTCATACACAAGCCCTTGAGCTCCCCACCCTGAGACCTGGTCATCCCTGGATTCCGGGCCGCAAGCGGCTGCCAACGGTAAAATGTCCCATTAAGGATTGAGACGATGAATGGTGAACTGGTGCTGCCACCATTCTCTCCCAGGCAACACCTGTGCCAGTAAATAAAGCTGGTTCCCTATGCGCTTGCAGTCGACAGGGTAATCAATTGAAGAATAAACGAGATAGGAAGTTCACAAAATTCTTCCCCAGCCATGTGCGGCGTTTGTCCCCACCTTTGAGACAGGGCATATTGGTGGGGAAAAATGGACCAGAGGGGAGATTATCCTCGGATTGGACATCAGACATCAGACACTAGACTTTAGACATTAGACCTAAGACCAAAGACTTCAGACCTCAGACATAAGATATCAGGCCTCAGTACACGTCACCCCCCATGCCGGCCTCGGCCGAAGTGACTGGACGATTCGAAACCCAGCTTGCTCTGTTTTTGGTCTAAGGTCTAAAGTCTAAGGTCTAGAGTCGGCGGTCTGACGTTCGAAGTCCGATGCGTCATGCGGAGGGTTCGGGTTCCTTGAGCCGTTTGCGCAACGTCTTGCGATCGATTCCCAGGATTTCGGCGGCGCGGCTCTTGTTGCCGCCCACGCTGGCGAGTACGTTTTGCACATACTCGGCTTCCACGTCCGCCAGGGGGCGTCGCAGGCCGGCTTCCCTGAGGGCGGAAAAGCGCATCAGCGGCGGCAGGTCGGGAACGTCGATAATGTCGCCGTCGGTCATGACCACCAGGCGCTGGATGATGTTTTCGAGTTCGCGCACATTGCCCGGCCAGGGGTAGTTTTTCAGAACCTCCAGGGCACGGTCGGAGATCTGCTGGACAGGTTTCCCGAACTCTTTGGAGAACTTCTTCGCGAAGTGCTGGGTCAGAAGAAGCACGTCATCTTCGCGTGACCGCAAGGGAGGGAGGGCGATGGTAATGACGTTGATACGATAAAACAGATCCTCTCGAAAAGCCCCTTTCTCCACCAGTCCGGCCAGACCCTTGTTGGTCGCGGCGAGGATGCGCACGTCGATGGTCTTGGCGCGGGTGGAGCCGACCATGCGCACCTCCCTGTCCTGGAGCACCCGCAGCAGCTTCACCTGCATCGACACGGTCATTTCGCTGATCTCGTCGAGGAAAATCGAGCCCCCTTCGGCGGTCTGGAAGAAACCGGCCCGCGTTTCAATGGCCCCGGTAAAGGCCCCTTTGAGGTGGCCGAACAGCTCGCTTTCGAGCAGTTCCTGCGGGATGCCTCCGCAATTGACGGCAACGAAAGGCGAAGCGGCTCTGGGGCTGCTGTAGTGGATGGCGCGGGCCACAAGTTCCTTGCCGGTGCCGCTTTCGCCGGTGATCAGGATGGTCGCCATGGTGGCGGCAGCCTTGAGAATCGAGCCAAAGACTTTTCGCATGGGCTCCGATTCGCCGAGCAGCCCGAAAGGAGGGGATATGAGCCGCTCCATGCCGCCGCGCGCCACGCGCTTGACGCGGAGCTTGTCGAGCGCGTGGCGGACGGCAGAGAGCAGCTCTTCCTGGGTAAATGGCTTGCTGAGATAGTCCTCCGCCCCGCTCTTGACCGCCGAAACTGCGCCCTCGATACTCGGATAACCGGTGATCATCATGACCTCGGTTTCCTTGAGGTTTTCCCTTACGTGCCGCACCAGGTCGAGACCCGAAGCCCCCGGCATCTTGAGGTCGGTTATCACCAGGTCGACGGCCATGGACTCGAGCAGTCGGACGGCCTCGGTCACATTGCCGGCGGTGAAAACCTGGAAGCCGTGAGCGTTCAGATTCCTCTGGAGCACTTCCCTGGTGTCCAGAGCGTCATCGACGATCAGAAGGCGTTCTTTCGGAGAGGAAGAGGACATATCATGTGTTCTCCCTGGAGGTAGAGGCTTTCCCCGCCGGCAGGGTCACCACGAAGCGCGATCCGCTGCCGGGTTTGCTCTCCACGCGGATCGTCCCGCCGTGCGAAGTCACAATTCCGTGAACCACCGAAAGGCCGAGGCCCGTCCCGTGACCGATATCCTTGGTGGTAAAAAACGGGATGAAGAGCTGCTTCAGCACCTCGTCGGTCATGCCGAGACCCGTATCCCCGACTGTGAGCATAATCCGGTCGCCCTGGGAACGCGTTTCAATGGTCAAGGTTCCGCCGTTCGGCATCGCCTGGATCGCATTTACGACAAGATTGACCAACACCTGATGCAACTGCGAGGGATCGGCTGTGATTTCGGGGAGTTTCTCCTCCAGCCGGCGGACCAGGCTGACCCCCTCGCGGGCGCAGCGCGATTCCAGGAACAGGAGACCATCGCGTATGAGCCCGTTGAGGTTGCAGGGGGCCATGCGGGTCGGCATCTGTCGCGAAAAAATCATCAGCTTCTTGATGACTTCGCGAGCGTGAAGGGCGGCGTTTATGACCTTTTCGATGTCCTGCTCGGCCTGAACCGGAATCTGCGGGCAGTTCTTGGCGAGCTGCGCGAAACCGAGCACACTCCCGAGGGGCTCATTCAGCTCGTGCGCGGCGCCGGCGGCCAGCTGGCCGATGGTAGCCAGACGATCAGCGTGGCGAAGCTGCTCCTGAAGCTTCCTCTTCTCTTCCTCGGCATCCCGGCGCTCGAGGATCAAGCCCACCCGCCTGGCGACCTCCTGCATCAGGTCGCGCTCCTCTTTCAAGAATGGACCCTCATCGGCTTGAGGCCGGCTGGCGGTATAGACGACTTCGATGCTCCCTCGGAATCGGTCGCCGGATGCGATATCTGCCGCCAGCCTGCTTCCGCCCTCCACAAAGCCGGAAGAAGCGAAAGATTCGCCCTCCAGGATGAGTCGGGCCCCCGTAATCTCCGGGTATTGGAATGCAGGCGGCAGAATATTCACTACTTCCTGCAACAACTGCGTCTGCGAAAGCTCGGGCTGTTGGGCGACTGCGCCGAGGGCGTGCAGGCAGGTCAGCTCTTTGACCCGCTCGCGCAGCTGCCATTGACTGTGCCGATAAGAGAGGCTTATGCCGAGCGCTTCCGCCAATCCGTTGATCAGGTTGCGTTCCTCTTTCAAGAACGGCCCCTCGTCAATCTCGGGCTTCGCGGCCGAGTAGATCACAGCGATACAGCCGCGGAGCACGCCGTCGATGATGACATCGGCACTCTGCTTCCAGGGGGTCTCGTGAAAGCCGGCGGTGGCGAAAGTGCGCCCATCGAGAGTAATGCGGGCGGAGGTGATCTCCGGATACTGCCAGGCGGGCGGGAGAAGTTCCACAGTTTCCTGGAGTAGTTCGGGCACAGGCCTGTCCTGATCTTGAGTCGCCCGAGTGACTCCGTAGAGACACGTCAACTCCTTCACACGCTCGCGCAGCGCCCATTGAGCGCGCTGATGGGCCAGGGCGACGCCGAGGGTTTCGGCCACCGCCTCGTAGAGCTTCACGTCATTCCCGGTGAAGTGCTCTCGCCGGCGGCTCCCGAGCTGCAACACTCCCTTAGTGTGACTGTCGACGGGAAAGGGTATCAGCGCCAGGGACGGGAAGTCGCCGCCGATCACGATCATCCTGGAGCCGGGAGCCTTGCCCCCCTTGTCTCTCAGTACGACGGGCCGCGCGGCATCTCCCGTCCAGAAGCTGCCGCTGCGCGTGAGGAACGGCGCCGCAACGGTCAGGTCTCCGTTCAGAACTGCCTCGAGGATCAGCGCCGTCCTCGGACTGCTGCCGGCCGGTCCCGGGACGCCCTCCGTACTGGAAGCGGCGCCCTCATCACAGCATATCTTCCCCCCGTCTTTGAGCCACGACCGGCACCCCTGACTCCAGCCGTTCTCAGCGATCCGTACCTCGAGGATGTCGCAGCCCGAAAACTGCATGAGAACCTCACAAGCCTGGCGCAGGAAGTCGGATCGACTGAAGGATTGATGCGCGCAAGAGAGCAGCTTGTGCAGCAATTCCCCGAAGTGCTGCGGCAGCTTGCTCGCGCGGCTGTGCTGTTCGGGCCCGACGGGCTTATCCTGGTCCATATGCGCGACAATAATAAACGACGAACGGCAATTGACGAACGACGAATCACGGATAACGGCCGAAATTCAATCTCCGTCACCGTGTAATCCTACAACCACCGCGATGGGGGAGGAAAACCCGTGAGCCCTCCTCCCTCGACTCGACCTGCGACACCAGACCAATTTCTGTCACGAAATCTAATAATTGTCCTTCCTGGTCCTGGACGTGGACCTCGACCTGGACGTGGTTGCAATCGGAAGTGAGACTCAATCCTCGCGGAATTCGGGTGAGCCTTTCAAGCTCAGCGTTTAATCGGACAAAAAGGATGCGTCGCGCAACGATTAACGACTAAAGAATTTATCAATTGCCAATGGTCATTGGTCATTTGTCATTTGGCCGCTTCAGACCATTGGCCTGTGAGGTCCTGATCGAGTTCGGAGTGGGTGAAGTACCCGAGCGCAGAACCTGCCCGCCAACATGCCGACCCGCCCCCAAATGACAATTGACAAATGACAATTGACAAATTCCTTTTGTTGAGTCCCACTTCCGATTGCACCCCCTGGACGTGGTCAGCCTTATTTGATGTAACCTTTCTCAAATGCTGCACTTGTATCGAGCCATAGGTATCTGCCGGGTCCACGTCCACGTCCAGGTCCAACTCCAAGACTAGGTCCAGGTTAAATGACCTTGGAGTTTCGCGCCAGAAACTAGACCAGGCCCTGGTCTATCATGGCGTTGGCCACTTTGACGAAGCCTGCGATGTTGGCGCCCAACATGTAGTTATGGGGCTGGCCATACTCCGCAGCGGTATCAACGCACGCCTTGTGAATCCCCTGCATAATGAGGTGGAGGCGGTTGTCCACTTCTTCTCTGGTCCAGGAAAGACGCATGGCGTTTTGCGACATTTCCAGACCCGATGTGGCGACCCCACCCGCATTGGCGGCCTTGCCAGGTCCATAGAGAACCTTATGGTTCTGGAAGACCTCGATGCCCTGCGGTGTCGTCGGCATGTTGGCGCCTTCCGACACACAGTGACAGCCGTTGTTGACGAGCATCACGGCGTCCTCCCCGCCGATTTCGTTTTCGGTAGCGCATGGCAGGGCAACGTCGCACTTTACAGACCACGGTCTCTTGCCTTCATAATATTCGCACTTGAACTCTTCCGCGTACTCCTTGATGCGCCCGCGCCGTACATTCTTGAGCGTCATCAGATAGTCCCACTTCTCGCCCTTTATGCCCTGTTGGTCCACCACGGTTCCGTTGGAATCGGACACCGTAACTACCTTGCCGCCGAGCTGGTTGACCTTCTCGATCGCATACTGAGAAACATTGCCGGAACCGGAGACCGCAACAGTCTTGCCGTCGAAGGATTCGCCGCGGGTCTTCAACATCTCTTCGGCAAAATAAACGCAGCCGTAACCGGTGGCTTCCGGCCGAATCAGCGAGCCGCCCCAATTGAGCCCTTTGCCGGTGAGAACCCCTTCAAAGGAGTGGGTCAGTTTCTTAAACTGGCCGAAGAGAAAGCCGATCTCGCGCCCCCCTACGCCGATGTCGCCGGCAGGCACATCGATGTCCGCGCCGATGTGGCGATATAGTTCGTTCATGAAACTCTGGCAGAACCTCATGACTTCCGAGTCGGACTTGCCCTTGGGATCGAAGTCGCTGCCGCCTTTGCCGCCGCCCATCGACAGGGTAGTGAGGCTGTTTTTGAGGATCTGTTCGAATCCGAGAAACTTCAGGATGCCCAGATTAACACTTGGGTGGAAACGGAGACCCCCCTTATAAGGGCCAATGGAATTATTGAACTGCACCCGAAAGCCACGGTTCACCCGGATCTCCCCTTTGTCATCCTGCCACGCCACACGGAAAATGAATATCCGGTCCGGCTCGACGATCCTCTCGAGAATCTTGGCATTGAGGTACTCGGAGTGCCTCTCCAGACAAGGAATCAGCGTTTCCACAACTTCCCGCACCGCCTGGTGGAATTCCGGCTGAGCCGGATGTTTGGCAACCAGTTGGTCCATGAACTTCAGATGATAATCCTTCATATTCATATTGGATTGCTCCTTAAGTGAGGTTCCTTTCTGATTCAAAGTGGGTCATATTTCCCCATATACTGGGGAGTTTATACCACTTCTGTTCTTCCCAACACAACAAAAAAGCGTCGGTACGAAAACATTTCCTAAGCCTCATGTATGCAATGGATGGAGGGTGATTGCGGGCTGGTTCCAGCAGCCGGCGGAGCACTCACGACATGGGGAAATTGTACTCATCGATGGGAGAAGTTCGCCTCGGGAGAGGATGCAGGCGCATTGGTCACAAGTCTTGCCTCGCCGCCCTCCGACATGGGTTTGCCGGAACTCCGGCGTAGAAGAAGCCATCCCAAGCGCCTCATCGACCTCTGCACGCTGCAGCGCATTCCCATGACGGCGTCCGTCGGCGTTGCTCTTTGTCCTTGTGGCCCTTCTTTACGAACTGCCGCCTGGATCGCGCCAATTCTTTATCCGGGCTCGCGGCGCTCATGCTACATTATCCAGGCACAGATACAACCAAAGGTGTTTAACGGCACCTGGCCGGGAGGTTTCATGCGGGATCGGGCACTCGACGCCATCCTGGGGCCGCCTGATGTGGAGGAAGCTCACTTCGACTCCTTGATGCCGCTCAGGGTCAACAATCTTCTGCTGGTCACAAGCCTGTACGACTGTTACACGTTCATTGAGGACGGACGTCTCTCGGAGATGCTCTTCTCCGAGTACCTGGAGCTCAACCTGCGTTTTGCTCCGTCCATCGAGAGGGTCTCCACGGCTGAGGAGGCGCTGGAGCGCCTGCGTTCCGAATCCTTCGACCTGGTGATTTCGATGCCTCGTGTCGGAGAAATGGACGTGCGCGATTTCGGGCGCGCGGTGCATGAGATCGCTCCCCACGTTCCCGTTGTTCTGCTCGCATCGAGCCCACGCGAGTTGTGGAATCTGCAGCCCTTGGAAAACCTGCCGGGCGTGGACAAGGTTTTTGTCTGGGAGGGGGACGTCCGCCTGTTCCTGGCCATCGTCAAGCTCGTGGAAGATCGCGCCAATGCCTGGCACGATGCGCGCACCGCCGGGGTCAAATGCATCCTCCTGATCGAGGACTCGGTTCAATTTTACTCGTCGTACCTGCCCATACTCTATACCGAGATCATGAAGCAGACCCAGTCTTTGATGGCGGATGGCGTCAATCGGATGCAGAAGATGATGCGCATGCGCGCGCGTCCCAAGATCCTGCTCGCCACCGGGTATGAGCAGGCCATGGAGCTCTACGAGCGGTATCGTGACGATCTGCTCGGAGTAGTCATGGATGCTTTTTTCCCGAGGCGGGGCATTGTCGACCGCGCAGCCGGGCGCGAGTTTGCGGGCATGGTCAAAGAGCGCACGCCGGGAATTCCCCTGCTCATTCAATCGAATTCCGCCAATGTCTCCATTGCTGCGTCTCTCGGCGTGGAATTCCTGGACAAGAACTCACCGAGCCTTCTGGGGAATCTGCGCGCCTTCATGCAGGAACATCTCGGCTTCGGCGACTTCGTATTTCGCCTTCCCGACGGCCAGATGGTGTCTCGTGTCGGCGATTTGCGCAATCTGGAATGGGCGCTTCAGGCAGTCCCGGACGACAGCCTGATGCATCATGCGGAGCGCGGCGACCTCAGCACGTGGCTCAGGGCAAGGACGGAGTTCGAATTGGCGGATACGGTGGGACGGGTAGGCAGGGACAAAACGGCGCCCCCCGGCGAGGTGCGCAAGCGGCTTCTCCAGGCGCTCGCGAATCACCGCGAGCGTTCCGGGGCGGGTCTCGTGGTGGAGTTTTCCAGCAAGACATTTGAGGGCAAGAGCGGTTTCGTCAGAATCGGGGGCGGTTCGCTGGGCGGCAAGGGGCGCGGCCTGGCTTTCGTCAATTCGCTGATCAACACCTACAAGCTCGGCACGCATTTCCCGGGCGTGCGCATCTGTGTCCCTCCCACAGCGGTGCTGGGCACGGAGGTCTTTGAGCGGTTTATAGAGACCTCCGGTCTGCTGCCATTCGCCCTCCAGGAGACGGACGACGAGAAGATCACGAGGGCCTTCCTCGAGGAGGAACTCCCTGGAGATGTAGTGGACAATCTGTGGGCATTCCTCGATTGGGTACGCTATCCCCTGGCCGTCCGCTCATCAAGCCTTCTCGAAGATGCCTCATTTCAGCCGTTCGCAGGCATTTACGCGACCTACATGATCCCGAATGTTCACGAGAGCGCCGAGGTGCGCCTCGAGGAACTCTGCAATGCCGTCAAGATGGTGTATGCCTCGACCTACCATGCGGATGCCAAGGCTTACATTGAATCCACACCCAACCGCCTGGAAGAGGAGAAAATGGCGGTGGTGATCCAGCAGGTCGTCGGTCGGCAGCACGACCACTATTTCTATCCCAACTTCGCCGGAGTGGCCCGTGCCCTGAACTTTTATCCGATGCCGGATATGAGACCGGAGGATGGCGTGGCTTCCGTCGTCATGGGCCTGGGCAAGGCCGTGGTCGAAGGCGGGCAGTGCGTGCGGTTCTGCCCTGCCTGGCCGCGCAATCCAATGGAATCCTTCACCATCGAGGAGTATCTCGAGAATGCGCAGCGGACGTTTCTGTCTCTCGACCTGTCACGGCCCGGTCCGCGGCGCGACCCTCCCGCCGCGCTTCCGCATGTCGGCATTGTGTCGTTGGACCTGGATGCAGCGGAGAGGCATGGCACACTGGCGTCTGTTGGATCCGTGTATTCGGCGGACAACGATGCGATCTATGACGGCATTTCGCGCCCCGGTGTGCGCCTGGTCACCATGGCCGGCGTTCTCAAGGGGGGCGCATTCCCGCTCGCTGACGTGCTCTCGCTTCTTCTCAAGGTGGGCTCGGCCGGATCATCGTGCCCGGTCGAGATGGAGTTTGCAGTCAACCTCTCGGTAAATCCAGACGTGCCGCACGAATTCGGCTTTCTGCAGGTCCGGCCGCTAGTGCTCGGATCCGATACGCGCGACATCCAGCTCGAGCAGGTCGATCCGGCGGACGGCCTGTGCATTTCGCATCAGGCCCTTGGCAACGGCCTGATCGAGGGAGTGCGCGATCTTGTCTACGTGCGGCGCGACCGGTTCACGCGCAGTCAGACTCCCGAGATTGCCCGGGAGATCGGGGCCTTGAATGCCCGCCTGAAAGAGGGCGGGCGTTCCTACCTTCTGATCGGACCGGGGCGGTGGGGGAGTGCAGATCCCTGGCTGGGAATCCCGGTCAAATGGGCTGAAATCTCAGGCGTGCGCTGCATCATCGAGACCGATCTCGAGGACATGCGTGTGGATCCCTCGCAGGGATCCCACTTTTTTCACAACATCATGTCCTTCGGCATCGGCTATCTGACAGTGGACGGGCGAAAAGGAGACGTACTGGACTATGACCTGCTCGAGAGCGAGCCCGCCGCCGAGACGGCATACCTGCGCCACATCGGTTTCGCGGAACCACTTGAAATCGCCTTGAACGGTCGGAAAAGCTACGGCGTCGTGATGAAACCCGGAAAGAAGCGGTGAGCACCGTGACTGACCAGGCGCTCAGATGCCGCTCGCCTTTTCGGATCGCTTCGCTCGATTGCGGCTCTGCATTTCAGCGCTTCCAGTCCGCGATGAAGATGTTGGTTTCGCCGGGCGCGGAGCCGTGCCGGTTGGAAGCGAAGACGAGTTTGGACCCGTCGCGGTTAAACATCGGAAAACCGTCGAAAGTATCGTTGAGCGTCACCCGCTCCAGGCCGGTCCCGTCCGCATTTATGAGATACAGGTCGAAGTCGCGACCCTTCGGGTCGTGCAGGTTCGAAGCGAATATGATCTGCTTTCCGTTCGGAAGAAAGTATGGCGCGAAATTGGCCTTGCCGTTGCGGGTCACCTGTCGCTTGCCCGAGCCGTCGGCATTCATGACCATGATTTCCAGGGAGTGCGGTTCGATCAGGCCCTGCGCCAGCAGGCTGCGGTAGCGCTCGATGTCTTTCGGTTCGGTCGGATGGTGAGCACGGTAGACGATCAGCTTGCTGTCGGCCGAGTAGAAGGCGCCTCCGTCATATCCGACTTCGTTTGTCAGCCTGCGTACGTTCCCGCCGTCAATGTCCATCGAATAAAGGTCAAGATCGCCGTCGCGGACCGAGGTGAAGACGATGCGGCCGCCATCCGGCGACACCGTCGCCTCGGCGTCATATCCGGGTGAGCGCGTGAGGTGTTTCAGCCCGCTGCCGTCGGCATTGGCGACGAAGATGTCGTAGTCCCTGTACAGGGCCCAGACATAAGCCTTGCTCATGTCGGGAGGAGGCGGGCAATCCGGCCCTCCTTCGTGCGTCGACGCGAACAGAATCTTTTGATCGCCGGGCAGGAAATAGCCGCATGTCGTGCGTCCTCTTCCGGTGCTCACGAGCTTCTTGCCGCTGCCATCGAGGTTCATCGTGAACATCTGGTCACAATGATAAGGAGCATGCGTCGACTGGAAAATCAGCCTCGTGCCGCTGAATGAAAAGTATGCCTCCGCATTCTCCCCGCCGGCCGTCAGCTGCCGCAGGTTGGCCAGGTGTTTTTCGCCGGGCAGCGGCTGGAGATCGTCGCTCGAAAGGGCCAGGGAGACCACAAGAATCAGGCCTGGTACAATGACGAAGGACTTCATCTCACCTCCTTTGATCCATCAGAGATAATTCTTACGGTTGCCGACGGACTGGGCAAGGGAATCATTTTCCGGTGCCGTGGAGATTGAACCCAGAAACTCTGATCGGGGCACGGGCATCAGGATCGGAAAACGTCGAAGTCTTCATGTGGCCGCGGGCTTTAGCCCGCATCGTCCGTGTCGACTCCAGTGCCATCCTGCCGCATGAGGGCTTCTTGCCATATCAGCCGTAGAGGTCAGTTTGGAGACCGGGCTGAAGCCCGGGGCCACATGAATGCAGCGCATTGAATTTCGCGACACAAGCACTCTACGCAGTCACATCCGAACGCCATGGGGAGAGGATGGAGCGCGAGTACGAAGGATAGGCTTCCAGCACCAGGTCGGGGCCGGAATGGAAGGTGCGCCCGATGCGGAATCGCGGCGCCGCGGCGGCGGATTCATAGCCGGCGCCGCCGACGGCAGGCACCGCCCCATCGCCCCCGAGAAGGATCGGGGCGGTGACCAGGAAAAACTTGTCGACCAGGTTTTTTGACAGAAACGACCAGTGCACTTCGCTTCCTCCTTCCACCAGCAGCCCGAGGACGCCGCGCTTGCCGAGCTCACGCAGGATCTGCTTCAGATTCAGCCCCTGCGGGCCATATTCGACGGACACGATCTCGGCCCCCTGGGCCTCCAGCGCTCGCCTCCTCACCTTGGACGCCTCCGCCCGGCAGAAGATCAGGATGCGGGATGCAGCGCCCGCGTGCAGAAGACGCGAACCGACTGGTGTCCGCAGCCGGCTGTCCAGCACCACAGCCCAGAGCGGACGCGCCTTGGGGCGCTTCCCCCGGTAGGAGAGCCGTGGGTCGTCGGCCAGGACGGTGCCGATGCCCACGAGCACGGCGTCCAACTGAAGCCGCAATTCCTGGCTGAATTTCCGGCTTTCCTCTGAGGTGATCCAACCGCCTGGATTTCCGGCAGCTGCGATCCGCCCATCCATGGACATGCCCACCTTGCCGACAACCAACGGCAGCCCGGTGGTAACGTGGCAGGCGAAAGGCTCGATGATGCGGGCGGCCTCGAGGTGAAGCGGGCCGACCTCGACATCGATTCCCGCCGCCTGCATCCGGCTGATCCCCTTCCCGCAGACAAGCGGATTGGGGTCCAGCTGCGCCACCACGACGCGTCTCACGCCTGCCTCGATCAGTGCGGAAGCGCAAGGGGGGGTCCTGCCGAAGTGGGCGCAGGGTTCCAGCGTGACGTAGGCAGTGGCGCCACGGGCATGGTCCGCCGCATCAGCGAGAGCCCGTACTTCGGCATGGTCGCGTGTGAGATATTCGTGCCAGCCCTCGCCCACAATCTTATCATGGCGGGCAATGACGCACCCCACCGATGGATTCGGACTGGCCAGCCCGATAGCCTTCCGGGCCAGGGCCAGGGCCGTCCGCATGAACTTCTGGTCGAGGGTGTTCATAATGGGAGTTCCCCGCTCGAAGATCACGAGCTTTCCTGCGCCGCTTCCGGAAGACGGACTCGAAGCCGGCGGATCCGTTTGCGGTCGGCGTCCAGGATCTGAATCCGCAGCCCTTCGAGGTCGAATTCTTCGCCCGGTGCGGGGATGCGTCCCAGATAGGAGGCGATGAGACCCGCGACCGTCGAGGCGTCGTGGACGGTGAATTTTTTCCCGGCGAGGTCTTCCAGATGATAGAGTTCGGCGCTCCCGCGGAAGACATAGCTTTTCGGGCTCTCTTCGACGATTTCACTGATCTTGGCTTGATCCTCATCGCGAATTTCCCCGACGATTTCTTCCAGGAGGTCCTCGATGGTGACGAGTCCGGCGACCCCCCCGAATTCATCAATGACGATTGCCGTGTGGTCTCCGCGCAACTGCAGCTCCTTCAGCAGAGCCGAAACGCGCTTTGTCTCAGGGACAAAGAGCGCCGGGTGGATCAGGCCGGCGATGGATTCCGATTCCCGTCCCTGCGAGTACTGCGCCAGGAGCTGACGGATATACGCGACACCGATGATGTGGTCCATGTCGCCGCGATAGATCGGTATCCGCGAGTGCCGGCTCTCCAGCATGATGTCGCGCAGCTCCCCCATTGTGGCATCTTCGCTGCAGGCGGCGATCCTTGTGCGCGGCGTCATGACCTCGCGCACGAGGGTGTCGCCGAATTCCACCACCGACTGGATCAGCTGGGTGTCTTCCTTTTCCAGAATCCCTTCGTCTTGCCCGATCTCCAGGTAGGCTTGGATTTCCTCCTCCGTGGTTTCTTCGCCGGCCGGGCTGACCGTGGGCTCGGTCTCCTCGTAGAGGCGCTTGAACAGGCTCAGCAGGCCGAAAAAAGGCCTGGCCAGGATAATCAGGAAGGCGATCAGCGGATGCAGGAAACGCAGCAGCCAGATCAGCTTCTTTTCCGACTGGTGCTGCGAAAGGAGGCGCGGGAAGACAAACCCGAAAAGAAGACAGACCGCCAGGGTGATCCCGAGCGCGCAGACACTGCCCCAGATCGGCCACCTCAACAGACTCAGCGAGGTAATCAGCGTCGCAATCACGACCAGCGCGATCAGGGCCCCGAGATGCAGAGGCAGGAAAAGGCGGTTCTTGTTCTCTATCACCAGTGCGAGCAGCCGCGGGGTCTCTTCTTCCTCTTTCTCGAGGCTCAGGCGCAGGGCGACGGGACTCGCCTCCGTCAGCGCGCTCTCCACCAGGGTAAGGAGGAACAGGACTGCCACGGCTGCTGCGATCGCGGCCATCTCCAGGTAAATGTGAGTCATCGGCCATCCCTCAGGTCAGCCACTGCGGCCGCGTGCGAAAAAGCACGCCTGCGCAGCAGGCGCCGCTGCAACCGGAGCATCCGGCCCGCGTCGGTTTCGTGATCAAAGCCCAGGAGGTGAAGCACGCCGTGCAGCATCAACCGGTGCAGCTCACGGTTCAGGGAGATCTTCCAACGCCGGGCCTGGCGCAGGGCGACTTCCGGGGCGATCACGATCTCGCCCAGGAACGGAGAGCCGTCTTCCATCTCGTCCTGATAGACAAAACTCAAGACGTCGGTGGCATAGTCCTTCCCGCGATAGCGGCGGTTCAGGTCACGCATTCTGCGCTCGCTCACGAATACGATCGTCAACCTGCGCCCCGGAACACCCAGGGCGCGAAATACCCCGTCGCAAAAGGCGGACACGGCCTGCCGGAATATCTTAAATCGCCTTTGCGTGTTTAGAACTTGAGTTCGCAACGGAGAACTTGTCGGATTTGTCTTCGACGGCATTGAAGTCATAGCCAGGATAGTCGAGACGCCGGTGGTAAAGGCCCGTCAGGATCTTGAAGAACGACTCCTTGACCAGGCGAATCTCCCGGAGGGTAATATCGCACCCGTCGAGCTGGTTGTCAGCAAGGATGGAATCGACCAGCCGGTCAATCATCCCCTGGATCTGGGCCGGGGACGGGCCGTTCAGAGTCCGGGAGGCAGCCTCAATCGAGTCCGCCATCATCAGGACGGCGGCTTCTTTGGTTTGGGGTTTTGGTCCGGGATAGCGGAAATCGAGCTCGGCGATTTCCTGGCTCTTCTCGTTCATCGAATCGAGCGCCTTCCGGTAAAAATAGGTCATGATCCGGGTGCCGTGGTGCTGTGCGATCAGGTTCAGGATATCCTGTGCCAGCTTCGCCTCTCTGGCCATTTCGAGCCCGTCTTTCACGTGGCTCGCAAGGATCAGGCAGCTCATGTTCGGTGACAGCGCCTCGTGCTTGTTGATTCCGAACGACTGGTTCTCGGAGAAGTACTCAGGTTTGAAGACCTTCCCCAGATCGTGGTAGTAGGCGCCGACGCGCACCAGCAGCGGGTTTGCACCAATGGCCTCGGCGGCCGCCTCGGCGAGCGTTCCCACCATCAGGCTGTGATGGTACGTGCCCGGAGCCTCCACGGACAGGCGTCGCAGGACCGGCGCGTTCAGGTTGGAGAGCTCCAGAAGCCGGATGTCGGTGGTGATCTTGAACAGGGATTCCAGAGTCGGGAGCAGCAGCGACGCCAGAGCGGAAGCAAGCATCCCCCCCAGAAAACCGTATAGCGCCGTCAACAGAATGCGCCAAAGCTCCACGGGAGCCTGGCGCAGCAGATTGATCATCAGGATCGCCACCACATTCACCAGGCCGATGGTCAGGCCGGCCTTCAGGATGGCAGCACGGTCTTTGTACTGCCGGACACTGTAGATTCCGGCCAGGCTGCCCAGGATTGCGTACGCGGCAATGTAAACATCCCCGTAGAACAGCCCGGCGAGCACGGCCACGAGAATCGATGTGATGACGCCCAGGTTCACATCCGCCAGCAGGGTGACCAGAATCGCGCCAAAGGCCAAGGGGATCAGATAGTAGAGGTGGAATTGCCCGCGGAAGGCCTCAATCGAAACACGTTCACCCAGGACATCGATCAGGGCGGTGAGCAGCCGTGCAACGACGAAGACGATGAACACCGACAGCAGGATGAGGGTGATCTGGGGACGGATCTTGCGCCGGGAGTTCCGGTAATAGACGAAATAACGCCACAAGCCGTAGAGGAAGGTGGCGATAAACAGACTGAAGCCGGCGAACTGTCCCAGGAGCAATCTCGGCCGCTGCAGGTTGCGCAGTGCAGCGAGCTTGGCAACCGCCATCGGAGTAACTTCCTCTCCGCGGCGAACGATGGTCTGTCCCTGGTCAAGGTGGATTTCCACGGGCGCCACGCGATCGCCCGAAGTGGCGCGCCGGGCTTCCGTCTCCACCTGGTTATAAAGCAGATTGGGAGACAGCAGGCCGTCCAGGAAACCAAGCAACTGGGTCCGATCCGGCGCCGGGACGTCGGGAAACTCGATCTGAAACTGTTGCAGGTACTCTCGCGCCGCAGAGCGGTTCCGCGCCATGTAGGCTTCCGCCAGCGGCCGTTCTGCGAGGGATGTGTTGTCCCGGACCACGATCCCTCTTCGCTGATCCCGGAGAAACTGCGGCCAGGCCTGGTCGTCAATGATGCTCGCCCGCCAGATTGTGTCCAGCACCCGGAAGATGCGCCCTTCCAGCAGCGTGCTGAACCTCTGCTCGAGGAAGACCGGAAGGATGTTGGGAGGGAGCGTCCGGCCGACGATCGGCTCCAGTTCCGCGAGCAATTCCGATTTTGCTGCCGGGCTCAGGGGGGTCTTTGGCGGCACCTGCCGTTCGATCAGGAAGTTGCGCCCCGTAGCGAATGCCTGGCTGATGTCTCGTTCGATCCTGATGATGTTCGCGCCATTGAAATCGTAGACTGCCGGGGTTCGCTGGCGCGCCAATTCCCGCTCTATCGCCGTGGCCGACTTGTCCTCGAAGGTAGTATCCTGCTGGGCGCGCACTTCTTCAGAGGCGATCTCACCGGCCTGGTAGTTTGGAATGGAATGGTAGTGGAAGCCGACCAGCAGGAGCGACAGCACCACGGTGGCGACGAGCCCGGCAAGAAGGTCTGGACCGGTGAGATGACTCCGGAAGGCCTCGGAGATTTCGCGAATCGGGCCGCGACTGGGCCGGTCCCGTTTCCCGAATTTACTCGCTGCAGGCATGTCCCACCCGCTCAAAGCTCAGCAGTATATCAGATTTAGGATCTGTCAGCCCTGGGCCTTTAGTTTCCGGATTTCTTTCGCCAGTTCCGGAACGACGGCAAAAAGGTCGCCGACGATTCCGTAGTCGGCCAGCTTGAAGATGGGAGCTTCCGGATCTTTATTGATGGCAACGATGAATTTCGACGACGACATGCCGGCCAGGTGTTGAATGGCGCCGCTGATGCCGCAGGCCACATACAGAGTGGGGGAAACGGTCTTCCCGGTCTGGCCCACCTGGTGCTGGTGGCCGATCCATCCGGCATCGACGGCGGCGCGGGAAGCGCCCAGGGCGGCGCCGAGCGCATCTGCCAGGTCCTGCACGATGGGAAAGTTCTCGGGTCCTTTCAGGCCGCGTCCGCCGGAAACGACGATGTTGGCCTCCGTCAGTTCGACCTTCAGCCCGGCCGCCGCCTGAACATCGACGACCCGCGCCCGAATCGATTCCGGGGCAATTTCAGGGGTGAATTCGGTCGTTTCGGCCTGGCGTGAGGCATCGGGACCGGACAGCGAAAATACGTTGGGACGGAGGGTCGCTATGGCGGGCAAGGAGACGGGGCGCACCCGGGCAAACGCTTTTCCGGCATAGATGGGTCGTACACACTCCAGCTGTTTGCCGTCTACGATCCTGATTTCGGTGCAGTCCTGCGCCAGGCCTGTGCCAAACCTGGCGGCTACCCTGGGCAGGAAGTCACGTCCCATGGCGCTTGCGGCCCCCAGGATGATCCGGGGTTCAAGCTGTTCAGCCGCCTGCGCCACTGCCGTAGTGAAGCCCTCGGGAGAGTAGGCGGCGAGCAAGTCGTGGCGCGCCAGCAGGACATGATCGGCGCCGTAATGCGCGAGGTTGACGGAAGCTTCGTTTTGCCCGGTGCGGATTGCCGTCACCGTCTCCTGCAGGATATCGGCGAGTTTCCGCGCGGCGGAAAGCGCCTCCAGTGAGGGCTTCTTGACTGCCCCGTCCCGCTCCTCGATAAAAACCAGAATCCCCTGTGCCATAAACTATCCTCCCAGCAACCCAGAAAACCTCAGATTATGCGTGACGAGATAAGCCGCATTTTTGAACCGTGAAGACCTCAAAGACGCGCGCCGCGGTACGTGGCCTCAGATGATTTTTGCCTCCTGGTGCAGCAGCCGAACCAGCTCCACGACCGTCTCGGAGACCTCGCCTGTGAGGATCTTGCCAGGCGGCCGCATGGGCGGGATGGTGATTTCCTCGATGGAGAGCCGCGGTTGCAGGTCCTGAGGCGTTAAACCCAGGGAGTCCGCGGTGCGGACGCTGATTGTTTTTTTCTTGGCCGCCATGATGCCCTTTAGGGATGCATAACGCGGGGTGTTCAGATCCTTCTGCGCCGTGAGTACTGCCGGCAGGCTTCCTTCGACGATCTCGCGCGCCCCTTCGATTTCCCTCTCTGCCCTGAACTTGCCGTCCAGGAGCTCGAGCTTCACGATGACGGAAACCTGCGGCAGATTGAGCAGTTCCGCCACGACGGCGGGGACCTGTCCGTTGTCGACCCCGATCGCATGCTTCCCGAACAGGATCAGGTCCGGGCTGAGCTCGCGGCAGACGCGCGCCAGCACGGTACCGACGGCAAACGAGTCGGCACGTTCCAGCGCCTCATCCTGCACCAGGACGCCTGAATCGGCCCCCATGGCCAGGCAGGTGCGAATACCGGCGCTCGCTTTCTCCCCGCCGGCGCCGATCACGATCACCTCGCCGCCGGACTTCTCCTTGATGCGCAGCGCTTCCTCCACGGCGAACTCGTCGTAGGGATTCACGACAAAGGACACATCCGCCAGATTCACCGCCTTGCCGTCCGGAGCTATCTTCACCTTGATGGCGGTGTCGGGGACATATTTGACGCAGACGACGATCTTCATGCAGCAAACCTCCAATTTTCAAAGCAACGGGCAGCCGATGTTCTCACCGGCATCTCATCCATCGGCAAAACAGATTCCTCAAACCCTCCTGACACGTGTCAACCGAATCGTAGCACAGGGGGAATCGGGAAGCGGGTGTTCCCGTCAACGGACATCTTCGTAACGTTTAAAGAGAAGGCAGGCGTTGGTGCCGCCGAAACCGAAGCTGTTCGACAGCGCATACCGGACTCTCGCCGGACGCGCCTTGTTGGGCACGTAATCCAGGTCGCAATCCGGGTCCCGGTTTTCCTGATTTATGGTCGGATGCAGGATCTGGTCCCGGATGCTCAAGGCGGTCACTGCCGCCTCGACCGCCCCGGCCGCGCCCAGCAGATGCCCGATCATGGATTTCGTCGAGCTCACGGCGAGCTTGTAGGCATGGTCGCCGAAAACGCTGCGGATCGCGGCCGATTCAGTCCTGTCGTTGGGCGGAGTGGAAGTGCCGTGGGCGTTTATATAGTCGACCTGATCCGGGCTGATGCCGGCATCCTTGAGGCTCAAGCGCATCGCCCGGATGGCGCCATCCCCCCCGGGGGGTGGAGCGGTAATATGGAAGGCATCGCCGGACATGGCGTAGCCGGCCAATTCCGCGTAGATCCGCGCACCGCGGCTGAGGGCATGACCCAGTTCTTCCAGGATGAGGATGCCCGCTCCCTCGCCCAACACGAAGCCATCGCGTTCCCCGTCAAAGGGACGGCTGGCCTTGGCCGGTTTGTCGTTTCGCGTTGACAGGGCCCTCAGCGCGTCGAACCCGGCGATCGCCAGGGGAGTGATTGCAGCCTCGCTACCACCGGCGAGCATGACGTCCGCATCCCCGCGCTCAATGATGCGGAACGAGTCGCCGATCGCGTGGCTGCCGGCGGAGCAGGCCGTGCAGGGCGCGGAGTTGGGGCCGCGGGCGCCGAAGCGCATAGACACCCGCCCGGCGGCAAGGTTCACGATGCTCGACGGAATGAAAAATGGGGACAACCGTTTCGGGCCCTGCGTCAGCAGGGTCTCGTGCTCCGTCTCGATGGTCCCGAAACCCCCGATCCCGGAGCCGATGATGACACCGGCCCGCTCTCCCTCCTCGCCGTTCCATCCGGTCAGGCCCGCATCCAGCATGGCGCTCTGGGACGCCGCCATGGCATAGTGGATGAAGGTATCCATCTTTTTGATTTCTTTCTTTTCCAGGAAGAGCGAGGGATCGAAGTTCTTGACTTCCGCGGCGATCCGGGTCGGAAACCGGGAGGCGTCGAATCGCGTGATGAGTCCGACCCCCGATTGACCGGCAAGGAGACGCTGCCAGCTCTCCTGGGAGCTGTTGCCCAGCGGGGTAACCAGACCGACACCCGTGATGACCGTACGCCGTTTCACAGTAAGGATCACTCCTGCTAGTTGACGTGTGCCTCGACGTATTCGATCGCATTTTTCACGGTCTTTATCTTCTCGGCATCCTCGTCGGGAATCTCGATGCCGAAGGCCTCTTCAAATGCCATGACGAGTTCAATCGTATCGAGCGAGTCGGCGCCGAGGTCGTCGATGAACGATGCCGTTTCGGTGACTTCGCTTTCGCTCACACCCAACTGATCGACAATTATGGATTTTACTTTCTCTGCTACAGACGCCATGTGATTACCTCCATTGAAGGTGCAAAAGAGCGGACACGCGCCACGCCGCGGAAAAGTTCACATTGTAACATCCGAAACACCAGAAGCAAGCGCCTCAATACGGGGATCTCTGCGCTGGCGCCAGGGAACCTTCTCTTCCATTGATATGCTAGACCGGCGTGGTGCTCTTGGAGTGCGAGCCTGCCTGAGCAAGTTCAATCTCGAGCCGCGCATTGATCTGATTCACGGCGAATTCCTTGGCAACCCGGATCGCATTCTTAATGGCATTGCCGCTCGAACGCCCGTGGCAAATAATGGTAAGCCCCCGCAGGCCGATCAGAGGAGCCCCGCCATACTCGGAGTAGTCGAGGCGTTTTTTGACGCGCTTGAACGATTGCTGGCTCAGCAGGGCGCCCAGTTTGGCCTGGAGATTGCTGGAGAGTTCCTCCCGGAGGAGTTGCAGAACAGCCTCGATCAACCCCTCGCTCGTCTTCAGCGCGACGTTTCCCGTGAAGCCGTCGCAGACGATCACGTCAGCCCGGCCATTGTAAATGTCGCGGCCTTCCACATTGCCGATGAAGTTGAGACGGATCCCCTTCAGTAGTTGATGCACTTCTCTCGTCAGGTTGTTGCCTTTGGATTCCTCCTCTCCTACGGACATCAAACCAACCCGCGGAGAGGGCACGCCGACGATCTTCTTGCTGAACAGGTGCCCCATGATGGCGAACTGGACCAGGTGATGCGGCTTGCAGGTGACGTTGGCGCCGACATCCAACAGCACGGCGTGGCCCCTGAGAGTCGGCAGGATGGTGGCAAGCGCGGGCCGGTCGACGCCCGGGACAGCCCCCATGACCATTTTGGAAATCGCCATGACTGCGCCGGTATTGCCGGCGCTCACCAGGCCGCTGGCACTCCCGTCGCGGACAAGCTGGGCGGCTATGCGGATCGATGAATCTTTCTTCTTGCGGAGGGCAGCCGCAGGTTGCTCGTCCATTGCGATGGTTTCGGAAGCGTGTCTCAACTCGACGTACTCTTCCGCACCCTGCTCACTGAGCAGAGGGCGGAGGATCGCCTCGTTCCCGACCAGGATGACATGAACGCCATACTCCCGGGCGGCCAGTATTGCACCCTCCACTTCGCTGCGGGGCGAATTGTCACTTCCCATCGCATCGACGGCTATTTTGATCATGGCAGCAAGGGAAGAGCCGTGCAGAGCGCCTTTCAGCGCTACGGCTAGATCTCTTCCTCCCCTTCCATCACCTGCTGGCCTTTGTAGTAGCCGCATTTTGGACAGGCCTGATGCGGCATTTTCGGTTCCAGGCATTGCGCGCAGACGCCCGGCGTGACAGGATGCAGGAAATCATGCGCCCGGCGTTTGCCGCGACGCGCCTTGGAATGTCTTCGTTTCGGGTTCGGCATAACTGCTATCTCCCCATGCCTCCACGATGATCTCAATCACAGCCGCCTCTCCGGGAGGCATTCGTGGATCTCAGCGGCTATTCTGACGGTTACTCTCTCATTTTGCTGCGGAAGTCCCGGAGCACGGATAGCCGGGAATCCGCCGAATCTTCCTTGCAGGAGCACGGTCCCTCGTTCCGGTCCATGCCGCAGGACGGGCACAATCCTCTGCAGGCTTCCCGGCAGACGAACTTCATCGGCATCGACAACTCGATCTGTTCCAGAACCATCAGATCGACATCCAGCCGGATGCCGTCATAGTATCCGACCTCCATTTCTTCATACTTCAGTTCAATCTCCTCGTCCTTTTTCCAATCGGGCTGAGGAAGATAGAACAGGTCGAAACTGGCATCCAGAGCCCGTGAAAACTCCTTGAGACACCTGGAACACTGGTATCGGACTGCAGTCCGCACAGTTCCTTCCGCGTGAAGGTCAAGGCCCTTGTGCGTCAGGAGAAAATCGACGGCGACGGGTTTTTCAAGGGATGCGTCGTCATGCCTGAACTGAAGTTCCCCGATGCCGAACACATGCTGCACATGCAGCGGCTCCGGTTTCAAGCTTTCGATTTCGATGAACACGTCCCAGGCTCCTGCACCCGGCGAAGGTGCCAATTATAGTCGGGAGGCCCCTGCTGTCAAGGCGCCGAAATTGCAGTCACTTATGGCGTCTTCTGCCCGATCGGAGGATTCCCCTGGCTGCTCTGAATGCGGCCCAATTCCTGGAAAATCACCGATTGAAGCATGCCGCCGCCACCCGCGTCCTGGGCTTCTTTCAGGACCTTCAGAGCGTCGTCGCGCTTTCCTTGCGCCATAAAGGCGCGGGACAAATCCAGCTGGAGATCCTCTTTCGGCAGGTCGCACTGCGGATCCTTCAGCATGCCTTGCAGGATTTCCTGCCCTTTCTTGGCATCTCCATTGTCTACATAATAGGTCGCCAGCACCTTCTTGGCCAGATATCCGACGGTGCGATCCGCGGTGTTGCCGGCGGCGGCCTCGAGCGACGCGACGGCTTCGTTTTTCTGGCCGAGCCGGATCTGGCACAAACCAAGGTAATAGCGCCCCATGGCGCCCAATTTGGAGGAACCCGATCGGGAAGCCAGCGATGAAAAGATCTTGCTGGCAGCGCGGCACTTGTCTTCTTCGGTGCGGAAAACTGCAATCGGCCCAAGCGCAAACGGATCGTCTTTGGCGTTCTTGGCGTCGATCATTCCGTGGTAATAATCCATCCCCTTGGCCAGTTCCTGCTGGGCGCTGTTGTCGCGCGATTCCAGGTAGCCCATACCAAAGTAGATCAGAACGGCCACAAGAATCACCCCAACCGCGGCCACAGTCAGAATCTTGGCACGCGATCGGAATAGTTCCACCGTATTGACCAGTGCGTCGTGAATCGGATCCGAAGCAATCTCTTTCCGGGTCAGCTTAGTAGTGCTCACATCACCTTCCTAGGTAAGCAGTTGGAATTTACAGACAAGCGGAAAAATATAGCATATACGGGCAGCATGGCGCAATTTCAGGTTTGCCTTTTCCTCCGGTTCAGAGAGAATCCGGACTGAAACATGATATAATGGCGATTTTGAACAGGTTTGCAGAATTCGCCTTGTTCAGAATTGCAGCAGGAAAGATGGGGCCGTGCCCGACTCTCAATTCAACACAGAATCCTAGTGAGAGGAAACAGATTCTTATTCGCGGAACGTAATCTGCGTTGCCCGCAGGCCTTACCGGGGCCACAGGCGCGGGTTTCGCGCCGGCGAACTGCGCAGGATGTCTGCATCAAGGGGAGATCCCTGAATCGAGGAACTGTGTACGACAGCGGCCGCTTCGTGCAGATTTCAGGCGCGCGGGACCTGCCCGGTCCCACACTTGCAGACCGTCGACACGGAGGGCCATCTGATGGCAGCCGAAAAGAGAGCTCCCGAGATTATCCTGCTAGTGGACGACGAGCAGGGAGTCCTTAGCCTGGTGGAAGACATACTCAAAGAGGAAGGCTACACGGTTCTTCCCGCACTCAGTGGCGCAGAGGGCATTGAGGCGGGGCGACGCCATTCAGGCAAAATCGATCTCCTGCTGACGGATATCGTCATGCCTGGGATGAGTGGCGGCAAGTTATTTCAACAGTTGCAGTTGATGCAGCCGGGGATCCGCGTTTTGTACATGTCAGGATATACCAAATACACAGTGGTGGGCCACGGCGCCCTCGAAAGCGTTGATTCCTTCATCTGGAAGCCATTTTCGCCCGCACAACTGCTTCAAAAGGTTCGCGAAGTTCTGGATGCCCCCGACGATACGGGTCTAACTGATCCAGAGACATAAATTTCAGGCTGGCCTGCGACCGGAGGAAAGGCAAGGTCGTGCGCCTGGATGCAGGCAGCCCAGGTTCCTTGAGGTAATAAATTGAGTGAAGAACGTTTAAAAATCGCTGTTTTTGTCGATTTCGACAACATAGAGATCGGGGTCAAGAAAACGCTTTCCAGACATTTTGACATCGGGACGGTGCTGGAAGCGATCAAGGAACGTGGCGAGGTGGTCACGAAAATCGCTTATGGCGACTGGAAGCATGCCGCCGATTACAGCCGTGCCATGACCCAGCATGCCGTTCAAATGGTCCAGCGCAATCTGACGCCCGGCGGGGACAAGAACGGCGCCGACATCACGCTGGCACTGGATGCGCTCGAGATGGCGTTCACCAGAAGCCACATCAACGCTTTCGTCATCGTCGGCGGCGACAGCGATTTCATCGCGCTCGTCGAAAAGCTGAAGCAGTACGACAAGATGGTGTTCGTCGTGGGGGGGCGCTCCTTTACCAGCACCATCCTGCAGAAGAACTGCCACGAATTCATCGCTTATGAAAACCTGATCGGCCTCCAGCCTGTCGCGCGTAAAGCCGCAGGGCGGGCGCCGTCGCCGAGCACTTCGCAATTGCGGGACGCGCTGCCCCAGCTGCGGCGCGCGCTGGAAATCCTCGTGGACCGCGAAGTGTCGCCTCAATTGGGTCTGCTTAAGAGCACGCTCTTGCAGCTCGATTCAACGTTCTCCGAACGCGATTATGGGGCAGCCTCCTTCCACGAGTTCATCCAGAAGATGGCCAACGCCGGCTTCGTCAATCTCAAACAGGTCGACCGCAGTCTGCTGGTGGAACTGAAGGATGGGGAGTCCACTTCCGCAGCAGCGCATGCCGCCCAACCCCATGAGGCCGAGAGTGACCTCGAACCGGCGCCGCCGGCAGCGAAGGAACAGGCGGCGGCGCCGGCTGTACCGGCAGAAACCGCCGGCCAGCAAGTTCAGCACAGAGAATCAGGGCCTGCGCCGGCGCAGGCTGCCGGGGCGATGGCCGCCATCCGCCGGATCCTGGAACAGGTGGGCTCGAAACAGCACTGGCCCCTGTACCTGCGCAGCTTCAAGCATTTCCTTCGCTCCGCTGATCCCTCTTTCGACGAGCGCCACTATGGCTTCGGCGGGATTCATGATCTGGCCCGCCAGGCTCAACGCGAGGGATTGCTTCGGATTGAACGAAACCGGCAGGGCATCCTGCGCATTTATCCGGGAGACCAGTTCCCGGAGCCGCTCCCGGAAAAACCGCCAGCCGAGCAAGCCGCCCCACCAGAGCTGCCGTTTCCCGAGACCATGGAGCCGGTTGCGGCCGAAGCGCCGCAAGCTCCGGGACCTCAACCGGAAGCGCAGGCAGAGACTGTCCCGGTTGTTCCGGTCACCGAACCGATCCAGGCGCCCGAAGCGAAATCCGTCGAGGAAAAGCCCAAGCGCAGGCGTGCAGGCCCGGCATCACCGGCTGCCGGGCGCCGGAGAGCGCCGACGCGCAAGCCAAGAGCCCCCAGGAAGCCCACCGGCTGATAAGCGCCTGTCCGCGGCAGGACATCCTTCGGCCCTGCTTTATGGCGAAGTTTCCGCAGAGCGACACTATCCGAATCGGAGTTCCGCCCCACGTCCCCTCGATGTATAATGCGTGCGTCGTGCGGTCCTGGCAGTGCGTCGCATCATGAAATCCGGTGATCCGGCCTATGAAACCTGGGTTCTTCGTCTGTCAGGATCCGATAGTCGGCAAAGTCTTGAGTCCACGTTATCATGATGTCTTTTTATTTCACGGGCTCTTGCCGGAGCCCCATCCAAGAGTGGAGAAATGATCGATTATGAGCGAGAAGGCATTCAGTGCATTTCAGATGGCCCAGACGCAGTTCGACCAGGTTGCCGAGCAACTCAACCTGGACTCGGCAACCAAGGAACTGTTGCGGTTCCCTCTGCGGGAGTACCACTTCAGCATCCCGGTCCGGATGGACGATGGCAGTGTGAAGGTTTTCAAGGGATTCCGCGTGCAGCACAATGACGCCCGCGGGCCCTCGAAAGGCGGCATCCGCTTTCATCCGCATGAGACGATCGACACGGTCCGCGCCCTGTCCATGTGGATGACCTGGAAGTGCGCGGTTGTCGATATCCCGCTCGGCGGCGCCAAAGGCGGGGTGATCTGCGATCCGCACAATTTGAGTCAGCGCGAGCAGGAAGCCATCTGCAGAGGGTGGGTCCGGCAGGTTGCCAGGAATGTGGGCCCCATCGCCGATGTACCGGCGCCCGATGTGATGACCAATGCCCAGCATATGCTGTGGATGCTGGACGAGTTCGAGGTCATCCATGGAGGCAAGTACCCCGGCTTCATCACCGGGAAGCCCGTTGGGATGGGCGGCTCCCTAGGACGCACGGAGGCCACCGGCTTCGGCGTGATCTTTACGCTGCGCGAAGCGCTGCGCGGACTGGGGATCGACATCAAGAAGACGATCGCCAGCGTCCAGGGCTTCGGGAATGTCGCTCTGTACGCCATCCGGCTTTACCAGCAGCTGGGCGGCAAAGTGATCTGCGTTTCCTCCTGGGACCAGAACGACCAGACCTCTTATACCTTCCGGCGTGAAGACGGCATCGATGCCGACGCCCTGGTCGCCATCACCGACCGCTTCGGCGGCATCGACAAGGACAAGGCGAGAAAGCTCGGTTATGAGGTTCTCCCCGGGGAGACCTGGCTGTCGCAGGATGTGGACATTCTGCTCCCGGCCGCATTGGAACACCAGATCACCGGCGAGAATGTCGGCAAGATCTCCAAGAGGGTCAAAGTCCTCGTCGAGGGCGCAAACGGGCCGACCACTCCCGAAGCCGACGCCGTGCTCAAGGAACGCGGAGTCTTCCTGATTCCCGATTTCCTGGCGAACGCCGGCGGTGTCACCTGCAGTTACTTCGAGCAGGTGCAGTGCAACATGAATTTCTTCTGGGACAAGGACGAAGTGCTGAATAAGCTTGACCAGAAGATGACATCGGCATTCCAGGCGGTCTATGAGCTGGCCAGGAAGAACAAGCTCTACATGCGAGATGCCGCCTACGTGATCTCGATCAGCCGTGTGGCCCAGGCCTGCAAAGACCGGGGCTGGGTCTAAGATCACCCGCATCCCCCCTTCGAAGCGCCGGAGGGGGGATGCGTCAAGAAGGTCTCAGTCGCGAAACTATCGCATCACCAATCCTGGACCTGGACGTGGACCTGGACGTAGACCCGGCAACATCGTACGGCTCGATTTAAATGCCGCATTCGCCAAACGTACCATCAAACGAAGGCGTCCAAGTCCATGTCGAGGACCAGGTCGAAGTCCGGGACCACGAAGGACAACTGCGGGGTCTCGCGACAGAAACTGGTGATCCGCCGGGACGCCCGGACTCAAAGACTGCAGGCGGCGTGGTATCCTTGAGACCTGGCGCCTTCGCGTCTTCGGAGATAGAACCGCTTCATAGGATGCGCCGATGGACGAAATGAGGAACGATCCAGCCGGCAATGCCGCCGCACCCCTTGACCGCGTCATGCATGCGTTGCGGGAGCGCGACAAGGAGTTGAGGTCAATTTACACCATCGAAGAGATTCTTCGTTCCGAAGAAAAGCCCTTCGACGAATTGTTGCGCCTGATTACGGAGGCGATGCCCTCAGGATGGCAGTATCCGCAGTTCTGCCAGGCCGCCATCACGTTTCGCAACCGTACCTATGGCATGCCCGGATTCTATCTGACCCCCTGGATGCTGAGCGCTCCCATTTATGTTCTGGGGGAAAAGGTCGGCTCGGTGAGTGTCTCCTACACGCGCGAACTGCCGCGTGCGGATGACGGGCCTTTCCTGAAAGAAGAGCGCCAGCTCATCGAAACGATTGCGCAACGGATCGGCCATGCAGTGCTGCAACGGGAACTTCGCAGCGCCGAGCACATCCGGCAGGCCGGCTCCAAGCCTGCCGAGGCTCCGCAGCCACAATGGCGCACCATCCTGGATCTGCTCAAAAGAACCGATCTCAACCTCTTCAAGCAGATCTCCCGGAAGCTGCTCAATTATCTCTCGTGCAACGGCATCGCCGAGGCAAAGGACCTGCTTCGGACGCTGAGCGCCACGCGCGGAGAACAGGACGAGGTCCCCAACGATGAGAACCGGCCGCTCCAGAAGACCGAAGCCAAAGACCTCGACACGATCACTGAAGAGACGTTCACCATCGCCGCGCACTATCTCGTCGATCAGGAACTCCTGTCCCTGATCCAGGTCTGGATCAAAGAGGACCGTGTCAACTTCCTCGTGCAGGCTCTCGAGACCGCAGACTCGTCGCTGGCCGATATCGCGAACGCGATGGAACGCTACCAGCATACCGGCGTTAACGCGCGCGAACTTTCGGTCGCCACGCAGGTCGGTCTTAAGACCTCCCTGGTGCGCCGGCTGCTCACCGACCAGACGGACTTCATCGAAACTTCGCGGAAATATCTGGAAGTGGAGGATTTTTTCGAGATCCTGGACCATACGGTCCTGGTGCCCAAGAGCCATGGCAAACTCGGCGGCAAGAGCAGCGGCCTGTTTCTGGCTTCGCGAATCATCCGGGGGGCGAAGGAGTACGCTGAACTCCTGACCGACATCCGCATTCCCAAGACCTGGTACCTCCCGTCGGACTTCCTCCTGAGCTTCCTTGCCTACAACAACCTCGATGATGTTTACAACTGGAAGTACCTGGATATCGATCAGATCCGCGAGGAATACCCGCACATTCTCCAGGTATTCAAGAGTTCGCGTTTCCCGCCGGATATGCTGCAGGGGATATCTATCGCGCTCGATGATTTCGGCGACAGGCCGCTGATTGTGCGCAGTTCCAGCCTTCTGGAGGATCGCATGGGCGCGGCCTTCTCGGGCAAGTACAAGAGCCTGTTCCTGGCCAACCAGGGCGACAAGGCGGCCCGGCTGACAGCGCTCATCGACGCGATCGCCGAAGTCTATGCCTCGATTTTCAGCCCGGATCCGATCCAATACCGCGCGGAGCGAGGCCTGTTGGACCAGCACGAAGAGATGGGCATCATGATCCAGGAGGTCGTCGGGACTAAAGTGGGGCACTATTTCTTCCCCGCCTTTTCCGGCGTCGGGTTCTCCAACAACGAGTTCCGCTGGTCGCCCAGGATCAGGCGCGAAGATGGCCTGCTGCGGCTGGTGCCCGGCCTCGGTACACGGGCGGTCGACCGGCTCTCCGATGACTACCCGATGCTCGTAGCCCCCGGACAGCCAAATCTGCGGATCAACGTCACACCGGAAGAAGTGGCCCGCTACACGCCAAAGAAGATCGACGTGATCGATCTGGAAGAAAATGCATTCCGGACGATGGGGTTGCAGGAGTTGCTGGCCGATGTCGGGTCTGAATATCCGCTGATCCGGCAACTGATATCGATCTTCGACGGCGATCGGATCCGGGCGCCCATGTCGTTGGACATCGATTTTGCGAAAGACGACGTGCTCTTCACCTTCGAAGGACTGATTTCGCGCACTCATTTCCTCGGTCAGATGAAGAGTCTATTCGCTCTGCTGCGAAATACCATGCGCACGCCGGTCGACATCGAGTTCGCCTGCGACGGGCAGCGATTCTACCTTCTCCAGTGCCGGCCTCAGAGTTATTCCCTCGAAAGCGTTCCGGCGACCATCCCGAGGGACATTCCGGACAACCAGGTGGTTTTCTCGGCCAAACGGTATGTGTCCAACGGCAAGACCCCGGACATCACGCACATAGTCTACGTCGATCCCGACGAGTACAGCCGGATCGGCAAACTGGGCGACCTGCAGGCCGTCGGCAGGGCCGTCAGCCATCTGAACAAGGTTTTGCCCAAACGCCGGTTTATCCTGATGGGCCCCGGACGATGGGGGAGCCGCGGCGACATCAAGCTCGGCGTCAGCGTCACCTACTCGGACATCAACAACACCGCGATCCTCATCGAGATTGCGCGCAAAACCGGGAACTACGTCCCGGACCTTTCGTTCGGCACCCATTTCTTTCAGGACCTGGTCGAAGCCTCCATCCGCTACCTCCCGCTTTATCCGGACGACCCGGGCGTCATATTCCAGGAGTCCTTCCTGAAGCGCGCGCACAACATCCTGCCGGAATTGCTGCCCGATTACGCCTCTCTGGCTTCCACCGTCCGCGTGATCGACGTGCCGCGTTCCACCGGGGGACGCGTACTGCGCGTGCTGATGAACGCGGACCTGGATGAAGCGATGGGAATCCTCGCCATGCCCGGAGAAAGCGAGCACGCGCAGATGTTCCAGAGCGATCACACTCTGCGCCCGTCCGACGAGCATTCGCGCTGGCGCTGCCGCATGGCACAGAAGATTGCCAGCGAAATGAACGCCGAGCGCTTCGGCGTCAAGGGAGTCTATGTCATCGGGAGCACGAAGAGCGGCACGGCGGGCCCGGACGCCGACATCGACCTCATCATACATTTCGATGGCACCCCCGCCATGAAGCGCGACCTGGAGTTGTGGCTGGAAGGCTGGAGCCTGGCCCTGGCGGAAATGAACTTCCTTCGATCGGGATTCAGGCGCGAAAAAATGCTCGACGTCCGCTATGTGTCCGGCGAAGACATCGACAAACGAACCGCTTTCGCCTCCAGGATCGGCGCCACCGTCGACCCCGCCCGCTGCCTGACACTGGGCAGCAGCTGATCCCGGCTGGTGCGGTCCCCTGAACAGGTCAAGCACAACGAATCCCGCCGAGTCAGCATCCCGATTTACACCCATACCTGCGGCCGCATCGGCGACCGGCTGGAGTTGTTGGCGGACACGGACGCCGATGGAATCGACACGCTGGATCCGCCCCCGCTTGGGGACATCGACCTGGCAGATGCGAAAAGAAGGCTGGGAAGGCGGCTGTTCATCAAAGGGAATCTGGATGCGGTCAACGTGATATTAGCCGGAACACCCGAACAGGTTCGGGAGAGCGCCTTGCGCTGCATTGCGGCCCGAGCTCCCGGCGGTGGCTGCATCCTCAGCTCCGCCTGTTCGGTTCCCCCTCACGCCCCGCCGGAGAACATCGCGACGCTCGCCGCCGCCTCAAGAGACGCAAGTCCGGCTGATTACGATAGGCATCTGTGAGTTCTGTGTGCAAGGCACGCAGGCAATTTCGGAGCTTTCGAGTCGGCCTGGGTTTCTGCTAAGCTGGCGGCATGACCAGAAAAGGCGGAGGCTTCAGGAACATCAAACTGGGCAAGAATGTCTATCGCCAGGTGAAACGCCGCGGCCTGCCGGCGCAACCTCCCAAGCGCGAGGAACCGAAAGCCCCTCCGAAGCCGCATCACTGACCCGGCACTTTTTGCTTCGGTTCGCAACGAGTAGTGGGATAATAGGCAATTTCCGATGAGCGGCCCGCGCGCGGATAAGACGCGCGGCTGCGTGACGAGGGCGGTTTCGCGTGGCCTGCGCGCCTTCGGGTTCCGGCGGCCGGCCGGCGCATCCGGGATTCCGGGTGGCCGGAATTGCTGCCGGAGTTGCTCTCGACGCACATCGAACCTCTGTCGAGGCAGAAACAGGATACAGCTTGCGAGATACTCCGAAGATTCTGGGCGTAATCCCGGCGCGGCTCGATTCGAAGCGGCTGCCGGGCAAGGTGCTGCGCACCGTTGCCGGCAAGGCGATGGTGCACTGGGTGTACGAGAACGCGAAACGGTGCCCCTTGCTCAGCGACCTGATCGTGGCCACCGACAGCGTGGAGGTCTGCGCGTATTGCGAGAGTCAGGGCATCCCGGTGACGATGACCCGGCGGCACCCCTCCGGCAGCGACCGGCTCCACGAAGTCATGGAGCGTACCGACGGAGACATCTACGTCAACATCCAGGGGGACGAGCCGACGCTTCGCCCGGATCATCTCGAGTTGCTGCTGCAGCCATTGGCGACCGGCGCAGCCGAGGTGGCCACGCTAAAGGTCGCGATCGACCTAACGGCAGCCAGGGACCCGAACAATGTCAAGGTCGTCACCGACGACAAGGGGAGAGCGCTCTATTTTTCCCGCTTTCCGATCCCCTTCGACCGTGATGGCACCGGCGGAATCCGTTACTACAAACACATCGGCCTGTATGCTTACACAAGGGCGGCGCTGGCTTTGTTCCATCGGCTGCCGCAATCGTCGCTGGAATTGGCGGAAAAACTCGAACAGCTGCGCTTTCTCCAGAATGGGGTCCCGATCTTCGTGGCCGAGACTCCCTACGACACGATCGGAGTCGACACGGAAGCAGACCTGCAGCGTGTGATTTCGCTCCTCTCGGCAGCCGCCGGCCGGCAGCCGGGCAGTTCGGATTGACTATTGACGCGGGGGCGGCACACCTTGACTCGGCGCGGCCAGATTACGGTTTAACCGCAGTTGCGCATTGCCTTCATAAGAGCCTATGTATTTTCTCTACAGCGTGCTGTTGCTGGTCTGGGGCGTTATTCTACTGCCGGTCTTTTTCTACAAGGCGTGGCGCTACCAGAAGTATCTCCCCGGCCTGCGCCAGCGTTTTGGACGCCTTTCGGACAGCTTGAGGTTCAACGGCCGTCCGACCGTCTGGTTTCACTCCTGTTCGGTAGGAGAAACGCTCAGCGTGCAGCCGCTGGTACACGAACTCCACCGGCTGTTCCCGGAAATGCGCTTTGTCTTCTCGACGATCACCGGCGCGGGACAGGTGATCGCAAGGCAACGTTTCGCGCGTTACGGCGAGGGGAACATCTTTTTCTTCCCCATCGACCTGGCGTCGGTCGCCCGCCGCGTACTGGAATGGATCCGGCCGACGATGCTGTTGATCATTGACACCGAAATCTGGCCTAACGTGATCCACCAGGCCTGTCTGCGGGGGATTCCCGTAATCCTCATCAACGGGCGGATCTCGGCGACGTCGTTCCGCAGCTACCGGCTGGCCCGGCACGTGCTGCGTCCGGTTTTCCGGAACTACCGCTTGCTTCTGATGAAATCCGAGGAGGATGCCGAGCGCATCCGCTATATGGGTGCGCCCCCGGAAAAGGTGTTCGTCACCGGGAACATCAAGTACGACAAGAACCTGGTCGAGAAAGAAGTAACCGAGGCTCAGGCGCGTTCGCTGAACGAAGCGCTGGGACTCGACGCCGCGGACTCTCCGTTGATCGTCGCCGGCAGCACGCATCCGGGGGAGGAGCAGATCCTCCTCGAGGTGCTCGGCAGCATCCGGCAAACCCCCGGGCTCGGGAAAACACGCCTCCTCCTGGTGCCGCGCCACCCCGAACGATTCGATGCGGTCGCCGATCTGGCGACCAGCGCCGGTTTTGCGGTCAGACGCCGCACCCATCCGGACATGCAGAAGAATGCGCCCGTCCTGCTGCTGGACACCCTGGGGGAACTCGCGACCGCCTATCGTTTTGCCACGCTCGCCTTCGTCGGCGGCACGTTGGTGCAGCATGGCGGCCAGAGCATCCTGGAACCGGCGCTCTATGCCAAACCGATCGTGATCGGGCCGTCAATGGAGAACTTCCCGCAGATCATCGACGAATTCCGCACGCGCGGGGCGGTGCGGCAGATCTCAGCCACGGAAACCGATAAGGCCGCTCAAGTCCGCGAGCTGTCGGAGGCCTGTGTCGCGCTCCTGAAGGACGGCCCGGCAAGGGACGCTCTCGGCCGGAAGGCCTATTCGGTCTTTGAGAATAACGGCGGCGCCGCCGGCCGGACCATCGCCATGATCACCAAAGTCTACGACGAGGTGCGCGCACAATGAACACACTCGGCAGCATTTCCGTCCGTGAAACCGATGGGATCCGGCGATTCCTCTACCCGCTCAGCGCGAATTTCGCGCTCCCTTCCGGCTGCCCCGCGACCGGTCTCGGTTTGCGCAGACCGGACGGGCAGCCTGTGCCCCTGCAAGTGACGCCGGAAGAGGGGGGCGACGAAAGCACTGTGCGCCTTGACTTCGCCCTGTCGATGGCTCCCTTCGAGGAACTCGAATTGCTCCTCCTCGACGGCGCTCCCGATGAGCCGCCCGACGATCCCCTCCGGATCAAGACTGCGGCCCGGTTTCGCAGCGAACAGCGCCGCTTCAGCATCGAGTTCGACCGTGCCGGGCGCCTGCACCACGCGACCTACGACGGCCGGCAACATCTGCGCGACAAGAGCGTCCTGACGCGCAACGGAGAATCGGCCACCGCGGTCGGCAATTCCTCATTCGCCTCCGGCCCGCTGGCGGCACGCATGTCCGCCGCGGGCCAATACTCGGACGGCTGCCGTTTCCTGACAGAACTGGAGATCACGGCTTACAAATCATGGGCGACCTTGAGGCACACGCTCGTCAGAGCACAGGGCGATGAAGTGATTTCCTTTGTCCTCCCCCTGGCGGTAAGTTCGCCGGTGCTTACTTGCGATTTTGGGGCCGGCGGGGGGCTTTATGGCAGGATCCAGACGGGGTCGGCTCCAGAAGTGGTCTGGCGCACGGATTTTCCCGATACCGGGGGCGCGCATTTTTCCCTCGCCACTGCCGGAAGGATCGACTACGAGGGCAGGACGCACGGCGGTGCGGAGGGTGGTTCACAGCACTGGTTTCATTTGATCGACAGGGACAAGGCGCTGGCAGTAGCCATCACCCAGGTTCCGACGCGTTGCCGGTCGATGCTGGTGACGCTCCGCGAATCGGGGGACGTGATCGTTTCGTTCCAGCTTGCCGACAGCCTCGCCGGTCCGGCGGTCTTCGGCGTCTGCTACCACTTCCTGAATGACATCCCGGCCATTGCGGCAGCCACGAATCCCCAATCGATTCTCCTCCCTCCGGTCGTGGAAGTCACCGGCGCCTTCAGAAAATAGAGTCTCTCCTGAACCACAAAGGCCCCAAGGTTTTCATGTGGCCGTGGCCTGCGCTAACGTTTTGAGGCAATCAGGTTCTTGCCGCGCAATACCGGGCGCGCAAACTCGCCGGTCCCCGTTACGTCCCAGATCTGGGGCTCGACCAGGAGCGTCCCGGCGAACGTATCGTCGCAGCTCATCGCATGGTCCCGTTTACGATAGAGAAAGTGGTAGCTGATGAGGAGCGTGTCGTAGCTTCTCTCCCAGACGGTGTAATAAGGGCAGCCGGAGCCGATCTTTGCATCGGCCAGGATTTCACCCAGCCAGAAGGCATCGTGGCCCTGCGGCGGGATTGTGCGGTAGACGCAGTGAAGCTTCCCGTTCGCATCGAGAACTTCGAGCCGGTACGTACAGGCACGCGAATAATCCCGATACAGGGAGCAGTTTGTGATGATGTACAGCGTGTCGAATTCGTCCGAAACCATGCCTGGCCCGAACCGGTCGGTCGCCAGCGCCGGACAGCCTTCGTATTGCTGCTGCAGCGGAAGAGTCGGTTCAACGTAGAACGGCAGGTTCGGATCCTCGAAGCCGGCGGCCGGCGCGGTGCAGAGGTGCCGGTAGTCCTTGTGCTTGAATCCGAGCAGCGAGATCGCCCGCCTCGGCACGGCCGGCAGACCCTTTCGCGGCGCGAGGCCAAAAAGGCCCGACTTCAGCGGCACACCGTGCCGGCGCGCATAGTCGTTGAGATTCAGGAACGCGGGAGAGCTCCCATCAAGGACCTCGTCTTTTGTGAACACCACTTCGCCGCGCTCGTTACGGAAGATGAACGTGAAGTCGCCGATCTTGGCGATCGTCGAGGAAAGGAGGCCCAGATAAGTGTCGATCCGGAATTTCTCTTCGAGCAGTGGAAAGGCGATGACCCAGGGGTCCACGCCGTACGAATCGAGTTTCCGCAGATAGTCCTCCCGAAAGTCATCCGTGGGCACGGCCAGGTGGCGGGCATCCGAGCCGGTCTGATGGCTCGTGTTGATGTATTGCCGCGTGCCCTTGACTCCGACATAGTAGTTGGGCCGGTGAAGCGGCGTGTCGCACCAGACGAGGTAGAAGGCGCTGTTGACGCCTGTCAGGGAGACATCCCTGAACAGCCTTGATATGTTTTGATACGACATGTGCCCGGCGGGGATGGGATCCGCCGCGCGCTCGACGGATATTTCCTCCCCTCCTCTCCTGAAGTGCAGCATCACCCGGGGGTGGCATTCGCAATCGTTCTCGTTGTAAAAAGACAGAGTGAGTTCCAGGTCGGGGTCGAGAGGATAATAGCCGCGCGCGAAGACGGTCTGTGGCGCCCACTGATCCCAACCCGACTGGTGATTGCGGCTGAGCCCCGCAGCGCTGATGTAATCGGCCCAGAAATGAATGAACGGTTGAACGCGGGCCTGCAGGTTTTCGACATCAAGCTCGAGCCGCAGGTACCCCTCGAAATTCTCCAGGCCAAGCTCCCGGGTGTCGATTACAGCGAGCCCGCCCGGCGGGATGATTCGTTGGCCCGAGCGGCGCACGGCGCCGTCGCAGGAGCGGATCGTGAAGCGCACATCCATCGGAAACGTGATGCGGTATTTGCGGTCGAAATAGTGATTGATCTGCACGACCGTCTCCGTCTCGCCGGAGAACACGTCCATGTAGGCGTCGACGGAGGAGACCTGGCCCCCGTACAGGCGCGTGATCACCTGGTTTTCATTTCCGGTACGCAGGAGCGCGTGGTTCAACGTAATCGCAGCCGCGCGCTCGGTGGACGCCACCAGCCATCCGGCGCAGGCCGGGATCGGACCATTGAGGGAGACAAGACGCACAGAACTGCCCGCGAAATCCATCCCCACCCTGTCGATTTCGAACGTGTAGCAGCCGCACGACCGGTGATCTGCAAGATCCGGCAGGTCTGCCGCCACGCTGGTGTGGTCGACGAGGACCGCGTAATTCCGAACGCCGTAGATCCGGAAGGCGCGCCTGACGTAGTCCGCGCCCCGGCTCACGTCTTTTTCCCCGGACTTCAGGATGATGTTGGTGATCACCTTTTCCTGCATCATGGCCCGTTTCTCCTCTTCAGGGTGTCTGGAGCTTATAGGATCGTCACGCCGGCCGTCAACCGACAGATGCTTATGGGCCCGAGTAGCGGATAATGCAGACCATGGTGTAAATTGTAGTGATGTTTTCCGCCGTGGGATTCTTAATACGCCGGGAGGTCGCCATCTGTACACGAACCCTGTTTCTCCTGCTCCTGCTGGGCATCCCGACCCGCGGAGCCGCCCAGGACTTGTTCGAAATCCAGGTATACTCCTATGAGACCGTTGCTCCCCGCCATACCATGCTGGAGTTGCATTTGAACACGATACCGCTCGGAACCCGGGAGGGGGAGATGGGGACCTTTCCCAACCATCGTCAGTCTCACTTCACCCTCGAGGTAACGCATGGGTTGACGGAACACTGGGAGCTGGGTTGCTATCTCGTATCCGCCTATGTCCCGGACAACGGTATGGAATTCGCCGGCGCTCGGCTGCGCCCGCGGTTCCGCATCCCTGAGTCGTGGGGACTCCCCCTCCGCGTCGGCCTCAGCACTGAATTCGGGTTCAACAAAAGCGGCTTCGATCCGAACGGCGTCACGCTCGAACTCCGCCCGATCATCGAAAAGGAGGCGGGCCGTTTTTATTTCTCTGCCAATCCTACGTTTTCCAAGTCCCTCCGCGGCCCGGATGCGCATCGCGGCTTTGAATTCGAACCGGGTGTCAAGGTCGCCTGGCACCTCACCAGGCGACTGGAGCCCGGCCTCGAGTACTATGGCGGAACGGGCTTCCTGACCCGGTCCGACCCTATGTCCGGGCAGCGGCACATGATATTTCCTACGCTCGACCTGGATCTGTCGGACGACTGGGAACTTAACTTCGGCATAGGGCGCGGTTTGACCGGCGGCAGCGAACGCTGGGTGCTGAAAATGATCATCGGACGCCGCATCAGGATTTGAGAATCGCTCGACGACCGGGCCCCCTTTTTCTACGAAGGGCACGCCCATTTCAACTATACTGACAGCAGGACTGCGGCCGGACAGTGTCTGTCACTGCAGTGCGACTTTCGAGCGACAACGATGCGACGCCGGACTTTTCTGTCATTCGTGCTTCTGGTTCTCGTTGCGGCCTTCGCCTGGCCGGACGAACGCCGCTGCAGCCTCTGCGGCTCGGTTATCGCCGATCACGAGACGTACTACCGGGTCGAGCGCGGCAAAGAAGTGTATTGCGAACGCTGCTACCGGGAAGCCCCGAGGTGCAGCCTGTGCAAATTGCCGACCGCGCCCGATGATATCGACCCCGCGACCGGCGCCTGCCCGAAATGCGTGGCGAAGCTGCCGCGTTGCCAGGCTTGCGGCAGACCGATCGCCGGCAAGTACTACACGTATGAGACCGCCAAAGGCGTGTACTGCCCCGACTGCAGGAACAACCGTCCCGCCTGCGCGATCTGCGGAGTCCCCGTCGGGGACAAGTACTGGGAGTATCCGGACGGGCGCATTGCCTGCGGTGATTGCGGAGAGCATGCCATCTTCGACGCACGCCAGATCAATACGATTGTCCGGATCGTCCGGGACACCGTCGAAAAGCGCCTGGGATTGACAGTCAGACGCCCCTACACCGTCACGGTCCAGCAGTTGAGCGGAGTCGGTCCACCCCGCAAGGATCACAGTGCAAAAGCCGTTTCCGGGGAAGGAACGCTCTACGGCAAGGAACTGGGGATGTATCGCTACGAGAACGGCAAGTCGGAGATACTCCTTCTGGTCGGGCTTCCGCCGGACCTGCTCTACGAGGCGGCCGCGCATGAGTACGCCCACGCCTGGCAGATGGAAAACGGCATGTCCAACCTCGAGCCTGAGTTGATGGAGGGATTTGCACAATGGGTGGCCGCCTGCGTGCTCCGCGAAAAGGGATTCCGGGGCGCCCTGGAAAGGCTCGAGGCGCGTACGGACTCTCCGTACGGAACCGGGTATCAGCGGCTGAAATCCATGCAAGAGCGGATAATAATGGAGCTCATCCGGCAGAGGCGCTGACCAGGGGGTCCCCATGAGTCCGCAGGAGCGAAAATCTGCCGGGATTGATTGAGAATCACAGGGAAGAGGCCCCCTCGCCGGCTCCATGCTCTCTAAACTGAATATGCCACGACAATGAGGTGCTCCGTGAAGATAAAAGGTCTCTCCTTCCGGTTAGGTCTGGCGGCACTCTTGGCGGGTGCCGCGGTTCAACTTACTTCGCAGGAGGCTCCTATGCCCGACCTGGCGAAACTGAAGGCCATGACGGCGCGTTTCGCGCCGGTGGACATCGGCGCCGACACCTCGCGCCTGCCCGCCGCAGAGCAGAAGGCGCTGGCCAAGATGGTCGAAGCTGGCTTGATGATGGACACCCTCTTCCTGCGCCAGGTCTGGTCGGGAAACCAGGAGTTGGAGGCCAGGCTGGAGAAGGATAACTCCCCATTGGGTCGCGCTCGGCTCCACTATTTCCTGATCAACAAGGGACCGTGGTCCAGGCTCGATGCGAATTCCCCATTCATTCCGGGAGTCCCGAAAAAGCCGGAGGGCGCGAATTTCTACCCGGCAGGGGCGACCAAGGCCGAGGTCGAGGCATGGTTCAAGACGCTCCCGGAAGCCGAGCGTGCACGGGCGACCGGGTTTTTCACGACGATCCGCCGGGCGCCAGCCGGCAAGGCAGGCTTTGTCATTGTTCCGTACAGCGCCGAATACCAGCAGGAACTCACCCGGGTGTCCAAGTTGCTGCGTGATGCGGCGGCCCTGTCGACCCAGCCGACGCTGAAGGCCTACCTGATCAGCCGGGCGGATGCACTCCTGACCAACGACTACTATGCCAGCGACGTGGCCTGGATGGAACTCAACGCGACCATCGAACCGACGATCGGGCCGTATGAAGTCTATGAAGACGAGTGGTTCAATGCCAAAGCGGCATTCGAGGCGTTCATCACGCTCCGGGATGACGCCGAATCGGCCAAGCTGGAGAAGCTCGGGGCGCAACTTCAGGACATCGAAAACCATCTGCCTGTCGAACCCAGGTACCGCAATCCGCAGCTTGGCGGAATGGCGCCGATCAAGGTCGTGAATGAGATCCTCGCGGCGGGCGACGGCAACTGCGGCGTGCAGACGGCGGCCTTCAACCTGCCTAATGACGAACGGGTCGTGAAGGAGAAGGGCTCAAAGCGCGTCATGCTCAAAAACGTTCAGGAAGCCAAGTTCCGGATCGCGCTGGTGCCCATTTCGAAGATCGTGCTCCCGGCATCCGATCAGCAGAACGTCTCCTTTGACGCTTTTTTCACCCACACCGTCATGCACGAACTGATGCACGGGCTCGGTCCCCATCAGATTCACGCCGGTCAGCGCGCCTCCACGGTGCGCCAGGAGTTGAAGGAGACTTACAGCACCGTCGAGGAGGCGAAGGCCGATATATCCGGCCTGTTCGCCCTGCAGTATCTGATCGACAGGGGGGTGCTTGACAAGGCACTTGCCCGGACAATCTACGACACTTTCCTGGCGTCGGCCTTCCGGTCGATCCGGTTCGGACTGAACGAGGCCCACGGCAAGGGCGTCGCCATCCAGCTCAATTACCTTCTCGATTACGGGGCATTCAAGACCGCCGCGGATGGCGCCATGGTCGTCGATTCGGCAAAGATCAAGCAGGGCGTGACTGCTCTGACCCGTGAGATCATGACTCTGGAAGCGGAGGGGAATTACGCGAAGGCCACAGATTTGCTCAAGAGGCTCGGCATCGTGCGCCCCGAGGTTCAGCGGCTGCTGAACAAGCTTCAGGACATCCCGGTGGACATCGAACCGCGGTTCACCACTGCCCGGCAACTTATCGGCGGCACCGCCAGGAACTAACTAGTTTCTGTCGCGAAACTCGAGTTCGGCCCCAGGGCACCGCGCCCCGGAGGCACTGGTGCGGACCCTGAAAAATACGTTAGCCTATTTATGAAATCATGTACTAAGAAGGCCTGCGGACGGCCGGGACGGCGCCCCGCACCCGGCGCGCGAGCAACGCAAAGAGCGCGAGCGCCGCTGCGCCCGTGAGGGCCTCGGTGAAGAGCATCGCGTCGGTAGACCAGGCGTCGTGCGCCCAGCCGGCGACCCTCAACATCCCGAGACTGAACAGCGTGTTGAGCGCGAAGAACAGGTTGATCTTGGTCGCCGCGGCCGTGTCGCCGATGATCGACAGCACCAGGCCCGTGAACGAGGCCGTCGCCATCCCCAGGGCAAAGGTATAGAAGAGCGTGGACGCGGCATAACCCGCCGACGTGCGCGGCGCGAATGAAATCACGACGCAGGCAATCAGGCCGAGACCACATGCGATTGCGTACGCCGCGGGTTTGGGGATGCGGTCAGCCAGCCTGCCGCCGGCAAAGCAGCCGGCGACGATCGCCAGCCCGCCGCCGATCCCGAGCACGCTGGAGACCACATCCGCGGAAGCGTGAAACTCGGACCCGATCGCGCTGAAGAGGAACATCGCCGCGCCGGTGCCGATCGGCAGGATCGCCAGGATCAGCGCGATGCGGCCTGCGCGGGAGCGCATGATTCCGGTCAGTTCCCGGAATGCTTCGCGCATGCGGCCGGCCATCGACGCGTCGCCGGGCGCGCGTGGAGGTTCCTCCAGCCCGATGAGCGGGAGCGCGCACCCGAGCACGATCGCGGAGAGGGCCAGGCCGGCCATCCAGGGCGAAGGCGAGTGCTGCACCAGCCAGAGTCCGATGCCGCCGCCGGCGGTCTGGCCGAACTGGTTCCCCGACTGAAACCAGCCCGCTGCACGGCCGCGCGTGCCCGGGGTCGTGTTGTGCGCCATCAACCCTTCCGTCGCGAAGGCAATGAAGGTGGCGGCAACACTCGACATGAGCGTCAGCGCCGACAGGAGCGGCGCGGTGGCCGACGATATCGGTATGCTGGTCATCGCCAGGAGCCCGGCGCCTACGAGTGAAACGGCAATCAGGTACCAGGCCTTGCGCGAGAGCGTGTAATCGCCGATCGGGGCCCAGAGAAATTTCCATCCGTTCGCCAGGAAGGTCATGCCAACGATGCCCGCGATGGCCGAGACACCGAGCCCGGCGCGGGCCCCGAGATACCCGAGAGCAACCGACGGAAAACCGATCGCCAGGCCCAGCGGGAAATAAAGGACCGCCCAAACCCAGGGATGGGGCGGCACGCGGGCAATATCAGGATAGTGGTTGGGTTCGGACATGGGGCGCCATTTTACCACGGACCTGGTGAATGCCAGGTCGTTCAGAGCGCCACGAATTTTTGCGACCGGACCTCGAGTCAAGACGACCCGGCGGCATTCGTCCTCATTCGGGTGAACTGTCGATCAGAATCTGGCGGCAAACCGCGAGGCATTCGCCGCAGACGTTTGCCGCCGGCCCCGTCAGCAACGCCCTGTCCGGCGTCGGCCGTTTGCTGCAGAAGGAACACAGGTTTCTGGCGCCCCTCCCGGCAAGCGCCAGGGGACCAAGCCCTCCAGCCGGCAGACCACCCTTCATGGCCTTTTCCGCGAGCGCCACGCAGGCATCGCAGATGAAGACTTTTGGTCCGGCAATCAGGCGGGCAACTTTGTCCTGCGGGAGCCCGCAGAAGGTGCAGACCAGGTTGCCCTTAAGGTTGCGCGAGCTCCAGATACTCCGCCACCAGCTTCCGCCCGCCCCGCTCACCATTTGCTGTATGCGCTGGTGACTCAGGCCCAGCTCTGCCGCCAATTCCCTCAAGGAGCCGCCGGCCAGGTGCATACGGCGCACGACTGAATGATAATCCGCCCGGGCCAGCTCGACCTGGTGTTCCGCTTCTGCAAGCCTGGCCCCCGCAGCCCGGGCCTTTGCCAGCAGCTGCCTGTTGACCGCCATAGGATCCTCCTTTTGTCGATACAGTATAGACATACTAGTCTACTATCGCTAGACAATCAACCGCATTCTCATTCCGGGCGCCGTCCGCCCCTCCCTTCCCGCATCTGCGCGCGGAAGCAGCCGTTCGGGCAGGCTTCAGGCCGCAAAGAGGAAGTCCTCATGTGGCTGCGGGCTTCAGTCCGCAGCGTCTGCATCGACTCTCGTGTGATTCCGCCGCAGTTCAGGAATCTGAGGCTGCGCCAAGGCGAAGGTCCTGGCACTTTACATGTGACTTTTCAGGTTCTCCGCAAGGTGCCGCACGCGTTGCCAGTTCCTGAAGGCGTGCCAAATCCGCTCCGCGCATGATTCTTCTGTCAAAAGAAAAAATATGCGTCTATGATCACCGGAATGTCTGGAGCCCGGTCGGGTCGTGGACGTTATCATCACTTTGAAGTGCCGCAGGAGGCTTGACATGGTGAAGTGCAGGAGGCCTGGGAGTGAGTGGTTGGCAAAATGGTCGGTGATGGCCTGCCTGCTGGCAGGCTTTGTCATTTCTGCGGCAGCCGCAGAGAAGATAACGCTTGGGCTCCATCTGAAAACCGGCCAGACCTTTCATCTCGTTACCACCGTGGAGTCGAATCTCACACAGACGATCATGGGCCAGGAGATGATCGCGACATCGACTAACGGGATGGGCTACATCTACGAGATCCAGCAGGTCGCCGATGACGGCACCGCTACATGCAAGGTAACTTACAGCTCCGTGCAGGTGAAGATGTCCATGGGCGGTCTTGAAATGGAATATGACTCGAGCAAGCCTGCCGCGGGCACGTCTCCCATGATCAAGCCCTTTACCGCTCTGGTGGGCCAGAGTTTCTCTATGCGCATCAGCGCGGCGGGACGTGTCACGGATGTCCAGGGGGTGGAAGCGATCTACGAGAGAATGCTTAAGGACCTCGAACTGCCGGACGAGTCGATGCGCGGGATGGTTGAGCAGCAGGTGAGGGAGCAGTTTGGGGCCAAATCCATTCAGGAAGCCATGGAGCAGATGATCGGCACAGGCGTCCCGGACGGCGGCGTAGACGTCGGCGATTCCTGGGTCAGGCGCGCCTCGATGGCGCGCCCCTATCCCATGAGTCTGGAAAGCAAGTTCACCCTGAAAGAGCGCAAAGACGGCATCGCCTTCATTGATGTCGTGTCGAAGATCGGTCCCAATCCAGCGGTCAAACCCATGCAGGTCGGCCCGATGACGATGACCTACGAGTTTACCGGGGAGCGCAAAGGACAACTGGAGATCGAGGAAGCGACCGGGTGGACCGTCGGCGCAAAGTACACTCAGCCGATGTCCGGCGCCATCAACGCCGAAGGCGGACCGCAGGGACCCATGTCCATCCCGATATCGGGAACCATCACCACCCGCATAGAATCGAAGAAGTGACGCTCGCCGGCTAGGCGTCCGACTGCAAGGTCACGCGAAGATCATCGCCGCTCGCCGCATGAGCAGGTTGCCAGAGAGCCAACAAGGACACCGCCGCAGCGGCTGTCGCAGCCAGAAGCGAAATCAGCGGCGGATTGGGGCGCATCCCATAAAGTACACTCTCGAGCAACCTGCCGCCGGCCAGCGCTCCGGCAAGTCCGAGCACGACGCCCGGGACAACGGCCACGAGCCCTTGCCGGACGACCAGCCATGCAATTCCCCGATCCGTGGCGCCGAGCGCCCGGCGAATCGAGAATTCGCGGCGGCGCCGCAGCACCGAGTAAGAGACCACAGCATAGAGGCCCGCCATGGCAAGGAGTGTGGCGGCAGCTGCAAACACGCCTGTGAGGAGCGCATTGAACCGGGGCTGTGACAACGATGCATCCACAAAGTCGGCGAGCGGCTTTTCATTGACGATCGGAACGGCAGGATTGATTTCCCGCACACGCCACCGTGGTATAGAGATCTATACGATCGATCCTGACCGGAAACTGGAATCCGGCAGGCATCACGCCGACAACAACAAAGGAAACGCGGTTCAGATAGATTGTTTTCCCCAGAATATCCGGGTCGGCGCCAAAGACCGATCGCCAGGCTGCGTCACCGATCACGACGGGTCGCAGGCTCGAAGCATCGTCGGCGGGCGCGAGTGTGCGGCCTCGGGCGGCACGGGCTTCGAGCACCGTGAACAGCGAGCCCGACGACACCGTCGCCCGAAGTGACGCGGCATCGCCGGCGCCGGTGACCGTATAGCGCTTGGTGCGGTACCCCGCCATACCGGTGAAAGAACGGAGGGTTCCAGACCAGTCCGATAGCGTCGGGTAAGATGTGGCTCCGCGCAAATACACCAGACGGTCCGGATCAGGAAAGGAGAGAGGATGCCACAAAGCGCTGTTCAGAACGAAGAACATGGCGGCGGCAAAGCCCATGCCCACAGCCAGAGTTGCGATGGCAAGGATCGAGAAGGAGGCGTTCCGGCACAGCATCCTTGCCGCCTGGCGGACATCCTGCGGGAAGCCTGAAACCCAAAGAGCTGCGCGAGTAAACAAGGGGCCGTATCTCCAATTTCCAATTTTGGGGCTGCAGAGTTACTTCCCAAATCGGGACTTTTCGGGACAACAACGGCTTTATGCTGGATCGATCCGGTACACTGGATAACGCTTCGCAATTGCCGCAAAATCGGACAGCGGCGCGCCGACGGTGAGCGGGAAGTGCCGGCGGCCGCTCATCGCGATGCGCACGTACTCGCGGAGGACCGGGGCCCTCTCGTCCGGCGGCACCGCTACGAGACGGACGCGTCGCCGGCGACCCTGACGGATTACGGCGTCGCCATGCGCGGCCTCTACGTTCTTCACCCAACCAGACCCCGGGCCGAGCATCGATACGAGGTATTGTCTGCCCTCCACCGTGGCGATCACCACTGGGCCCGATCGTCTGCGGCCGGATGTGCGGCCACGGACTTCAAGGGCAGCCTGGAACCTCGGCGGAAGCCCGATGCCTGACCACCAGCACGCAAACCGGTTGACCGCCCGGCCAAGGCGCGTCGGGCGCCAATCGCGGTATAGGAGCCGCATGATTGCGCTCCGATCAGCCGGATCGGTAGGCCTTGAGCTGCTCATCCATTCCGTTCCCCTTCACTGCTGAGTATAAACGGAATCAGGTGCAGTGCATCTGATTTCGCAGCATTTGGCGATTGACATCGCATCGAGGAGATCCTAGCATAGGTAGCATGTCTACTGTAGACAAACTAACTGAGAGGCTGGATCTCCTGCAGGGGACCCTCGAGGTTCTGATCCTGCGGAGCCTGCAGCCGGGGCCGAATCACGCTTATGGCATCGCCCGGTTTCTCAAGCGGCAATCGGATCATGAGTTTGTTGTCGACAACGGCTCACTCTACCCTGCTTTGCAGAGGCTGTTGCAGCGGGGCTGGATCACGGGGCAGTGGCAGACTTCGCCGAATGCCCGCCGGGCAAAGTACTACTGCCTCACCTCCGCAGGACGAAGGCAGCTGACGACTGCGACTTCCAAGTGGCGGCGATTCGCAGAAGCCATGGGGCGGGTTCTGGCCCCGGAAAATTAAGACGATGTGGATTTGGTGTGCCAAGCTGGCGAGGACGCTGACGGGACGCAGAGGGCTCGCCGATGATTTGCGCGAAGAGATCCATGCCCATCTGGAATTCGAGGTCCAGGAGAATCTCTCCCGGGGCATGGCGCCGGAGCAGGCGCGCAGGGCGGCGTTGCAGGATTTAGGCAACCTGACCCTGATCCACGAGCGCGCCCGCGAGAGTTGGGCGTTTTACGCTCTGGAGACCTTTCTTCAGGATTTGCGCTATGGTCTGCGCATGCTCGCCAGGAGTCCCGGGCTTGCGGCCGCGGCCGTGCTGTCGCTTGCGCTCGGCATAGGCGCCAACACGGCATTGTTCAGTGTAATCAACGCCGTAATGCTGCGCATGCTGCCGGTGCGGCAGCCGGAACGGCTGATGCTGTTGAGTTGGTCGGCAAAAGCCTGGCCTGAGAAGGTCATGGATGATGTCGAAGGGAGCGTCGACAAGGACAAACGCACCGGCATGACCGTCAGCTCTTCCTTTTCCTCCACCACCTACGAACACCTGGGCCGGAATAACAGCGTGTTCTCGGCCATGCTCGCCTCCTCCAGCAACGACAGCCGCGTCAACATAGGCCTCGGCGGCCGCGCCGAAGACGCAATGATGCAGGCTGTGTCGGGCAACTACTTCCAGGTGCTGGGAGTTCCCGCAATCGCGGGCCGCGCTTTATTGCCTGGTGACGAAAAGCCCGGCGCGCCGCCGGCCGCCGTGCTGTCACACTCTTGCTGGCAACGCAGGTTCGGCGGGGACACATCCGTGTCCGGCAAAGTGATGGTGATCAACGGGGTGCCGGTAACCATCGTCGGAATCGTCGCGCGCGAATTCTCCGGCGTGGAACCGGGCCAGTCCCCGGACCTTTTCGTTCCCCTGAGCTTCCACGCGGATCAACAAAGGCGGGCCTACGGCCTTGATTTGTCTCCGCCCAGGGTGTGGTGGCTGACGATCATCGGACGGTTGAAACCCGGCGTGTCCGAACAGCAGGCCGGTTCGGAATTGAAGATCCTGTTCGACCGGAGCCTCGGCTTTAACGGCGGCTCTGTTGCATCGGACACCATCAGGCCGGAACTGCAGCTCGCACCGGCGAGCCGCGGCCTCGGTGGCTTGCGCGATGCTTACTCCACTTCGCTCCTTTTGTTGATGGCGATGGTGGGCCTGGTGCTGCTCATCACCTGCGCAAACATCGCCGGCCTGCTGCTGGCAAGGGCAACGGCCCGGCAGAGGGAGATCTCAATCCGGCTCAGCCTGGGTGCTCCAAGGTTGAGAATCATACGCCAGATGCTGACGGAGAGTGTGCTGCTCGGCGTCCTGGGGGGAGCAATCGGGTTGCCGATTGCGAGTTGGATCAGCCGCCTGGTTGCGGCGCTGTTCGCCAGCGCGCCGGGCCAGCCGATCACGTTATCGGTTCGGCCGGATGCGACAGTGTTCGTTTTCACGGCCGTGATCTCGATTGCCAGCGGGATCCTCTTTGGCCTGGCGCCCGCATTGCGCGCAAGCCGGATGGACGTTTACTCCGCGCTGAGGCAGACAAGAGGGATTTCCGGCCACTCCAGACAACGGTTCCTCTCGGGAAGAATCCTCGTTGGTGCACAAGTGGCCCTGTGCCTGCTCCTGCTGATCGGTTCCGGCTTGCTGGTTCAAACCCTGCAGCGTCTGCAGCGGGTCGACCTGGGATTCAATCGACAGCGTCTACTCCTGTTTGAGGTGCAGCCAGGGCTGAATGGCTACAAAACGGCACGCCTGGCCGCCTACTACGACGACCTGCAGCGGCGCATCGGCGCCATCCACGGCGTGCGCTCCGTGGGGATGTCCGCGCGCGGACCGATCGGTGACGGTTGGTCCCAGGGTCTTGTGACAATCCCGGGATATACGCCTGCCGGGAAGGGTGTTCCCTTTTACCGGCACTGGGTGAGCCCCGGGTTTTTCGGGACGCTCGAGATTCCCCTGGTAATGGGCAGGGTTCTCAACTACCAGGATTCACCGTCGGCGCCGCGGGTGGTGGTCGTGAACCAGAAGTTCGTTCGAAGTTACTTTCACGGACAAAATCCGATCGGACGTCGTTTCGACGCCGGCAGTGTCAAAGCTGATATCATCGGTGTGGTTGGGGACGCCAAGTATGGGAGCCTGCGCGATGATGCTCCCCCAACGGCGTATTTTTCGTATCTCCAGTACCCGCGGGACTTCCCCGCTTCCATGACCTTTGAAGTTCGCACGGAGGGGGATCCTGGCACCGTCACCACCATGATTCAAAGCGCGGCGGCCGCGGCTGACAAGGACATCCCGCTGGTGAAAATGAGAGCCTTGGACGAGGTGATCGACCAGACGCTTTTCCTGGAGAAAACCTTCGCCTCTCTCAGCGCTTCGTTCGGATTTCTGGCTCTCCTCCTGGCATGTGTCGGACTTTATGGAACCATGTCCTACACGGTCTCACGGCGCACCAACGAGATTGGGATCCGCCTCGCCCTCGGGGCGCAGCGCAGCGCGATTCTGCAAATGGTGCTGCGGGAAACGCTATGGATTGTCCTGGCCGGGATTGTCATTGGAATGCCTTTGGGGTGGCTTGGCACAACACTGCTGCGAAGCCAGCTCTTCGGGCTTTCGCCGCACGATCCGCGCACGATCCTGCTTGCCGTGGCTTCGATAATTGCGGTGACTCTCTTTGCCGGCTACCTGCCAGCCCGGCGGGCGTCACAGGTAGATCCCATCACGGCACTTCGATACGAGTGACTCGTGTCCCTGCGGTTGTGATCAGAACCCAAGCTGAATAACCAAAGCCGGATTCAAGCGATCTCGATGATCTGACCGCCACTGATCTCCGCCAGCCGGGATAGGGAAATGGGAAAGACGGCATTGCTGCTCCCCGCCGCAGCCCACACCGTGTCGAAGCGTTCCAGAGACTTGTCGATGAACACCGGGAGACGAATGTCGTGCCCGATGGGAGGCACTCCGCTGACCTCATAACCGGCTATCGTCCGGACGGTCTCGGGATCGGCCAGGCCGATCTTCTTTTTGCCGACGCCGAAGTGCGCGGCCAGCCTGCGCTGATCCGCCATGCGGTCGCCTGCCACCAACACGAGAACCGGTGTCCCGCTAACCAGAAAGAGCAGCGATTTTACGATGGCGCCCAATTCACATCCCGCAGCGGACGCAGCCTGTCGGGCTGTTGCGGTACTGGTGTCGAATTCGACGACCTGGATATTCGCCCCCAGCGCATCGAGAGCGGCCTGGACTTTCTCCGATGGTTTCATGATAGTGATACTACCTTGGAAATGGTCCATTCACCAGCCGCACAGACTCTGCCACCGGTCTGAAAATCATGGATCGCGGGAACCATTTGCAGCATTTCCAGGCGTGCGCCAGCAGCAGACTGTGTTCCGAGCGCTTGAGCCGGTATTGTGCATACACGACCCGCCTACTGAGATCGAAGATGTCATCTTCCGGGTAGAGGCTGGGTGGTTGAGGCGTCCCCGGAAGAAATGAAGGGCTGAAGCAGCCCTGTAGCAAACTGCATCTGCAGGGCTGCGCTTCAGAGCCGTGCGCGTCAGCAAACGGTTGGTTTTGCGCTTCTTCATTCGGCTGGGCCTCAGCGTTTATCACCCGCTCACTGACGATCGCGGCGCTGAAGGGAGGCGGGCAGCTTGTCACTGACCTGGCCGACACCAGCTTAGGTCCCCTACCTCGATACCTACAGGCCCTGCAATCGCCACAAGCAAAGATTCTTCGAAAATCCCACTGTGCTACGATAGAATCTCATTACTGCGGATAGATCCAGGATGGTGAGATAGGCGTTCGTCCTTATAGATTCTCGCAGGTAAGGATCGCACATCTTATTCAATCGACATTCCACATGAGAAGACAAGCGGTAGAAGTATCAGAGGAAACCTCTCGAGAGGAACACCATGAGTCATTTTCGGATACTAATGTGCTGTGTCGCACTCCTGAGCTCGATCTGCGGTTGCGCGAGCCAATCCGCGCCTGATACCCGCGCCGGCGATGAGCAGCTGATCCGGGATATGGAAACCATGGCGTCGGAAGCAGTCACTGCAAGGGACCTTGGTCACCTGGTCTCCTTGTACGCAGATAATGCTTCCCTGTTTTATGCTGACCACCCTATAGTGGCCGGAAAGGATGCAATCCGGGAAACATGGAAGGCCATCTTTGCCAGGCCGGGGTTCGCGATGGGCATCGAGCTGCTGAAAGTCGAGATTTCGAGAAACGGCGATTTAGCCTTCGCCCATGGCGCCTACACAATGACAATGAACGGTGCCACGGGCAGGCCGGTAACGGACAAGGGAGAGTATGCCGTCGTATATAAGAGACAGGCGGACGGCAAGTGGAAGATCGTCGCTGATAACGGCAATTCCGATTTTCGCGCCCACTCACTCCCCAAATCCCCGGATAGACGGCAACAACCACCCTCCCCGGCTGCGCCCCTCATCGGACTGGCAAGCCTTTTCAGCAGCCTATGGTTCCTCTTCGGCATGCCGGTGGTTTTGGCAGTTTTTGCCTGGAAATACTTTAAGAGCCGCAAATTGTCGACAGGTCTTCTGGTTTCGGCCGTCATGCTCACCGTCTTCTTCGCGGTCGCCGTACTGCTCTGGAGGCACTTTGCCACAAATTACTGGAATCTGTCCTTCCTGATCGCACTGGATGCAGCGGTGGACGCGGCAAGGTATGGCCATCCTGTCGAGCACACAGCCGAAGTCCTGTTGGCTAATCTCCTGATTTTCTCAACTCTTTCATCGGCTGCTGCCGGGGCGATGACCGGCGGAGTCCGGCATCTATGGAGCAGGCACCGGCGTCCGGCCGTGTAAAGCAGGCCGCTCCATCAAAAGCGCAATGGCACCACTCGCAGGAGAATTGTGCTCCAAAAAGAGCAGCTTATTTCGACTGTTCCCCACGCATGCTATGATTCCAACATGAATACCATCGACAACGCTCCGCTGATCGCCGTCGCCATGCTGGCTGCCCGTGCCGACGGGTCCGTGGACAACGCCGAGCAGCGCGCCATTGATGCGGTCGTTGCCCGCACCGAGGATCCAGATGTAATCCGCCTCGCGCAACAGGCAGCCGCCGGGCAATTGCTCCTCGTTGACTTGGTCTCTCGCCTGTCGGATGACGACGCGCGGCGCGCGGCGTACGAAGGTGCGCTGGCGGTCATCAACGCCGACGGCTCGGCCAACGCGTCAGAGCAGGCGTTCCTCTGCGAGCTGCGCGCGGCACTGGGTTTCAGCGACGCCGACGTTGCCGATGCGACCCGCATCGCCGGTGCTCTGTCGGAAGCGCCCGTCGCCGCGGTGCGCACCGGCAAGCCGCCTGCTGGGCCGGTGGACGAGTTCATCCTCCAGCAGGCCATCCTCACGGGAGCGATCGAGGTCCTGCCGGACCGGCTGGCCAACATCGCCGTGCTGCCACTCCAGTTGCGCATGGTGTACCAGATTGGCCAGCGCCACGGACAGAAGCTGGACATCAACCAGGTCAAAGATCTCGCCGCCACCTTGGGGCTTGGCGCCGCGGCGCAGAGTCTGGAGAGCGTGGCGATGAGACTGATCGGCGGACTGGCGGGCGGTCTGCTGGGTGGGATGGTAGGTGGGGTAACCAGGATCGCCACCGGCGCCGTCATCACGTTCTCGGCGACCTATGCCCTGGGCCACGTGGCAGAGCAGTATTACGCTCAAGGGCGCCGGCTCAACGTCACTGATTTGCGGGCGCTGTTCGTCCAGTTCCAGGACGAAGCGAAAACAATCTACCCGCGGGTGCAGGAACAGATCCGGGGGCGGGCCAGCACCCTCAACCTGCAGAGCCTGCTGCAGGGCCTGAACAAGGCCTGAGTCCAGTCGCCGCGCTTCCCAGGCGCAGAGTGCAGCCCCACGGCCCGCCGAACGTGGTCGTAGCCAGCGCGCGGGTGAGGAGCACCGCTCCCACCACCGACTCGGCGGGACCGACAGATGTTTCGGCTTGTTTGAAAAGGCCGTCGACGATCGCGATTTCAGTCTAATCTGGATCGTAGTCCATCCTTCCCTCGATCCCCTCCTCTTCCACCCGCGCTACCATGCGGCGGTGCGAAAGTTAACCATCTTGCAGCCTTCGCGGTTTTTCGGGTGCCCGAACTCCCCACAAGTGCTGCTGATTAAGCTAGCCGGATCTTCGCCAGCCGATTATAATGACGGCAATTTCGGGTGCTTCTGATTGCAGTGCGCGACTGTCCGCCTGGATGTCTTATCCATGATCGGCACGACCCTATCCCACTACCGCATTACTGAAAAGCTCGGCGAAGGTGGCATGGGTGTCGTTTACGGTGCTGAGGACACCCAATTGAAGAGAAAGGTCGCACTGAAGGTAATCGGGGAAGGCATGCTGGCGGATCCGACGGCGCGTGCCCGCCTGGTGCGAGAAGCTCAGATGGCGTCGGCCCTGAACCATCCCAACATATGCACGGTTTACGAGGCAGGCGAGAGCGAAGGACAAGCCTACATTTCGATGGAACTCGTCGAGGGACGTCCGCTCAGGAACTTGATCCCGGCCGGAGGGCTGCCGAGGGAGGAATTGATAAGCTACGTGCTGCAGATCGCCGAGGCACTGGCACATTCACACGACGGAGGGATCGTGCACCGGGACCTGAAGAGCTCCAACGTGATAGTAACGCCTGAAGGGCGGGTCAAGGTTCTGGATTTCGGGTTGGCAAAAAGACGGGTGGAGGCCTCAGACGGCGAGGATGCCGCACCAACAGTGACTGAATCGCTGACGCGGGCAGGGGCGATCGTGGGAACTCTCTCCTATATGTCTCCGGAGACGCTGAGAGGGGAGCCTGCCCTCCCGTCCAGTGACATCTGGTCGTTCGGCGTGCTGTTGTACGAGATGGCGACCGGCCGGCTTCCGTTCCAGGGCCAGAGTCTATTTGATCTGACGGCGGCCGTGCTCAGAGGACCGGTTCCTTCACTGCCGGCAGGAATTGACGCTGGATTGGCAGCCGTCATCCATCGATGCCTGGCCAAGCATGCAGGGCAACGGTACCAGCGCGGAGGAGAGGCGAAGGCCGCAATCGAGATGATCGAGGCTCCATCGAGTGTGGCAGAGCCGCGGCGTTCCCCGCTGCTGAACCGGCGCCGCTGGTTGTGGACGGCCGGTGGTGCGCTGACCCTCGCCGCGGCAGCATTCGTGGGGATTCTGGAGTGGCAGGGGCAGCCCCGCTATGCCCCGTTGCCGTCGAAGGTTCCGGAAGCCAACGAGTATTTGCAGCGGGCGCTGCTGTTTCTACACGCTCAGATGGATCTACCCCGGGCGAGGCAGATGCTGGAAAAGGCGCTCGAGCTGGATCCCAGGTTCGCCTGCGCCCGGGCCTGGTACGGGTTCACCCACGTCCTCTTGATCGACTCCGGTCAATCCAACGACACATCCTGGCTGTACAAGGCCGAGGAAGAGTTGCGGCAAGCCTTGCAGGATGATCCGAATTCGGCCCGGGCGCATGCTTCGCTCGCGCTGTGCTACCTCTATCAGGGGCGAAAAGAGCTGACGATGCTGGAGGCCAGGAAAGCCATCGAACTCGATCCGAAGGAGAAGGACGGCCCCAATTTTCTCGCGCTCTATCACCAATACAACGGCGACTACGAGCAATCCCAGGCCTTGTTGAAACCGATTCTGGAATTCGATCCTATGTTCTTCCCCGCAAGAGCCAACATTGGCGACATCCTGCGGCAAATGGGAGACCCGGCGGGCTCGATTCGGGAGCAGGAGAAGGTCCTGGAACAAGACCCGAAGAACATGTTGGCGCTGACTTCCTTGGCACTGGCATTTCAGACTCAGGGCAATGCAGCTGGGGCGCGTGAGGCTTTGGCCAGGGCTCGAGCCCTGGAGCCGCAGAATTACCAGGTGCGGCTGCTATCGGCACTTCAACTGGCGGTGGAAGGAAAGCATGCGGACGCGGTGCGGGAAATGGGTCCGGAGGTGCTCAAGTTCGGGGAACTGATCATGGTCGCATCCAACGTCGCCGAGTTCCATGCTGTCCTGGGCGAAAAGGCCAAGTCTCTGGATTGGCTGGAGCGCGCTGTGCGGGCTGGAGACGAAAGGGCGGATTGGTTCCGGCAGGATCCACTCCTGGCAAACATTCAGGGGGAGCCACGCTTCAGGCAAATCATCGATGGCATTCGCAACCGCCGGGAACAGCAGGCCAAGTTGAAGCGCTGAACGTGAGTTAGCGTGATCCCCCCGCCGGTTGCGGGATCCTCGACGAGAAACCTGATCTACCGATCGAGCAGGCTGCACTGAACATTCCGGCAGCTGGAGGTGGTACGCCTGGCAGGACTTGAACCTGCGACCCCCGGTTTAGGAATTCTATCCGGGTGTTGCAGCGATTGGATTTGCAAGACTTACAGGCGCAGAGTGCGGGCGAAATCCTGCAAAACAGAACGCACCTGCACCCTGGGCGCACCCAAATCAGCGCTTCGAGGAATGCTCCCCACGAAGGGTGATTTTGGCTGAACAGTCTTGGTTGTGACGAATAACTTTGCTTAGCATTTGCCGGGATGTCGGTCGCCGTGATTATCTTTGCGATTAACCCCAAGCCTCCTCATTGCTCTGAGGATCGTATTTCGGGGTGCTGACGAATTCGATGCTGTCCCAGATAGTGATGGCTGGCCCCTTGAGAGGCTACCTATTCGATCGGTAAGGGATTGACTGGCTCAATAGAATCGATCTGTTCATTCGTGCTGGGCGAGATCGTTTGGGTTGCCACTCTCAGGTCAAACGGGGTGATCTGGCCGGTATAGCTCGTTGTGTCGATCACGAAATAGGCGCCCTCGGCGATCTTTTTGGTTTCAGAAACCTCGTTCATGAGGCACCTCCCTTGAAGAAGAACTGCCTGAGCCTCTGGCTCTGCTCCTCGTTCGACTTCAATATATCACTGATCGTCGGATCGTCCAATTCTCGAAAACCATTAGCGCTGGTGATCTCCGCGATTCGGATCGGTCCCCCCACCTTCGGATCCTGGGTTGCCGTCTCGGTGATCAGGTAGGCTGCAAGGGCCTCAAGGCTTTTCAATCCCATTTGCCTGTCGTACAGGCGATGGAGAAGATAGATTGCGTATTGGGGCACTCCGGCGAGCATGAATCCATTTTGGCAGAGCTGAGGGGCAAAATCGAGTTGGCTGGTAACGAGAAAGATCCTTGATCGCGGCGGTGTTTCTTTGGCGTTGAATCCAGCCAGTATAAACGTGACCTGGGGACGCTGATCGATAATCTGCTGCGCGGCTGCCCAGGGCTTCGAGCCGAACCATCCCGTGAATTCCCGTTTCATCACCTCTGTGGAGTGGTTGAGGATTTCATCGATGTTTTCCGCATCTATCGAAGGCAGGCCCACGGAAAGGGTGTCTATAAGTCGGGCCGCTAGCTCAGAAGAGCCCGAAACAGTTATGCCTGCATAATTGGTCAACCGGAACAATTTTCTTTGGACGTCGTTTATCGCCGTCAGACCCCGAGGATCACCGATTGTTCCCCGGCTGTCCGCAGCCATTACGATGCCCTCAGGTCCTTCAAGCGCAGCGATGAGTGTCATGTGATGCCTCCGTTGAACAATTCACTACGGTGTCTACCGTTATCCTACTTGCGCAACTCCTTCGCGTAAGGGTTGGCGGAACCCAGTGCCTTGCGCGTGCTATCCGCGATCGAGTCAAGGCAGCCGACCCGGGTGACCAGCTGGGCCAGGAACTCGCCAGCGGGCTCCCTTTATGATCAGTTCTTCATCCGATCTTCGATGAATTTTCGGCATTCCAGGCATGGTCGCGAATGATCGTCGATCATGCACCAGCTAGATTCGCTGTCAAATCCGGACTGTGAAGCGACCGCAAGAATCTTGAACTCGAAAGGGTCATAAAGCTCCGTATAGCTGGCTGGGGCATTCATCTGCACCCTGTTCCTTTCTGGCAACGTGAGCATGTAAAATGCCTGAACGAAACAGCGGTCATATTTCGGGCTATAGTGATTTCGCCAAGAAAGTAAGATCACATCCCCTTCTTTTTTCAATTCCCGCCATCCGTATCGAGCGGCAATGCGGTCGCACTGCTCTGAACAATCCTTCATTTTTTGCCAATTCGAAGAAGGCTTTGCTTTGGTTTCTTGGTGTGGAGATGATTGGCAAATCGAAAATGCCAGCAGCATCAGTACCGACGTGGTCAGCAGCTTACCCATGTGCGCCCTCCGCAAAAGGGTCTACGGCGTGGGCTGCGCCGGCCCGAACGGATGGCTCCCCATCCGATGAATCCTATTGGCTTCCTGCAATGCCTAGTTGTTAGGTTCTCGACCAGCTCGAACTGTTGGCGCAAGATCGGCGCCTTAATGCTGAATCTGAGCGGAGCTATGATCACGCCGAAGTCCCGTCACTTCAACAAAAAACGTCAGAGGATAAAGCAGATCAGGATTGTTTTGCGCGTCGGGCAATTGTCTTCTTGCGTTTCCTGCCGATTTTCTCCTCGCGCAGATCGGCCATTAATTCACGCTGGTTTTGCCGGTATTTCTCAGGATTAGCCTTTCGCCATTTCCTAGTGCTCACCCGCCACATGCACTTGTCGCTACAATACTGTTTTCTCTTCCCTCTCGGATTAAAGAGGTACTTTCTACAGCTCAGACATCTCTTAACGGCATGGCTGGGGAAGCCTTCCAGGAGCCGGATGATTCTGAAAATCACATAATCATTTCGGTTACTTGTGATAGGAAAGAGGACGAGGCGGTAGGGCACTTCAAACCCACTGGTCAATATCCATCTGAATTCGGCGTTTCCGCTCAAATACTTTCCAGGTTTGGAATCCCCTTTCTGAGGGGTGGCCGAGGTAGGATGCACAGACCACATGAGGTAATGATCAAATAGGTCCCGGACTGATTTTTGACCAGCCAGGATGCATTCCCAATACTGCTGCGATTCTCTGTCTATAGGGTCATACGCCCAGGCCAGAGCCCCCAGCCGCTCCTTGTTGAGCAGATACGCTGGCCAGATCTTGCTGATTTCTCGCTTTTCTTCCTCTGCACCAAGACGTTCTTCGGCTTCGATCAGCAATTTAGCTTTGTCACCCCGCGTGATATGCTCAAGATCCAAGTTGGCAAAATCCACGTACCACTGAAGCGCATCAGCCTTCACTTTGGTCCGTTCGTCCATTGACGGTATCCCCTCAAGCCGCAATGTTAGTAAAACCTTTCCACGTGTCACAGCATATCATACCAATCCTAACACTTTCTACATGTACAAGTATCTTTTGGATTGCATCTACTAACCAGCGGGCTTAACGTGAATCTGAAAAGTCATGGGAGGGGAAAATGAGCATTCGAGAGGAACGGAAGCGGCGCGGATGGACCCAAATCGACTTGTCCTACCATTCGCGTGTTACAGCTTCCGAGATTTCGAAGATTGAAAGTGGAAGGCTAAAGCCATCCGCCGGACAGATTGAACGAATCGCTCGAGCCCTTGGGGTTCGGCCCGAGACTTTTGAAATCGGTCGTCAGGCTTGCGCCTAAACAGCTCGAGCCCGCCATCGCACGGTAATGGAAGCGGGCTCGAAATCGGAACGGTTGACGATATGATCATACCAAACTTCGAAACTGCGGTGCAACTTCTTACTCGAGTCAACAGACACCGGCCGAAAGTCCGCTTGCAGAACGCGGGCGATGCCATTGAGTTCTATCGCGAAGGCATCCTGATTTACGACATCGTGCTCTCTCAATGCCGATCCCGCGCGCAAGTCCTCGACTGGGTGCGGCAGATCGCTCAGAAATCCTGGTCCACCAGACAGATCGTCAGTCAGCTCTGTTCTCTCCTTCTCGTACAGGACACCCAGGCATGAGCCATCCGAAGGGCAACCTCATTAGGCTCGTTGGTGAGCGCGAGGGGATCGCATGATCGATTCTTCCTTGTTGCCATCGTGGCACGAGATCTATTCACGCCTCGGAGGTCCAGCGCCCCGGCACAGGCGCGGGCAATGCCTCATTCACCGCGGCGATTCTCTCACATCGGTATCGCTCGACGATGAGCGGGGATTGTTTCACTGTCACGTCTGCGGGGCCGGCGGCGATCGGATCGACTTCATCAGCAAAGCACTCGAAACCGATTTCGCCGGCGCACTGCGATTCCTGGGCCTGGAACCCGGACGACCGCCCGCACCGGATCCGGCAATGATCAAGCTGCGACGCGCGCGGGTAGGGTTGACGGCCTGGGCGGATCGGGTCGGCCGGGAGCTTCGCGACGAGCGCCACGCATGCGAGCGGGTCATTGCGCGAGCAGAGAAACGATTACATCAGAATTCCGATGATGCCTGGGCATGGTCCTGGCTCAAGTGGGCGTACACGGGCCTTGACGCGATCGACTACGAACTCGACCAGACTGACATCGGCACGGATGCACAGCGGCTTGCGGCATATCAAAATCGGAGGGCGGCATCGTGAGTATGCCTTTGGCGGATCCATATGCCGACCTGCAGCCGGAAATGCTCGATGAATTGGTAGCGCTTGCTGCCGATTCCGGCGAAAGCACCGACACCACGAAGCCCGAAATCTGGCAGGATCCTACCGAACTCCCACACCTTCTGCCCCAGGCTCCCGGCATGCCTGCAGAGTTAATCCCCGGGCCCTTCCGGGCGGCGATCCTGGACGTTGCAGACAGGATGCAGGTACCCGCCGAGATCCCAGCCGTGGCGCTCGTCACCGCGCAATCAGCCCTTGTGGGCCGAAGCGCCCGGATCTTTCCCAAGCGGTATGACACCTGGGAAGTGGTCCCAAATACCTGGGGGATGATCGTCGCTCGCAGCGGCATGATGAAATCGCCAGCGACCGAAGCGACCTTGAAACCCCTGGGCGGACTCGCAGCAGCAGCACGCAAAGAACACGAAGACAACCTTGCGGCTCATAGGGTCGACGGGGAAATCACGAAGGCGCGGATTGACTCGCTCAGGGACGAACTGAAAAAGGCGGCAAAGACGAAACGCGAGGATGATATCTCGCGCATCCGCGCGGAACTCATCGAACTGGAGGCTAGAGCCGAGAGTGAAAAGCCGATAGAACGGCGCTACAGAGTGAATGACGCGACCGTGGAGAAGCTGGTGGAGCTTCTGGTGGAAAACCCCCGCGGCTTGCTCGTCTATCGCGACGAGTTGGCAGGCTGGTTGCGCGGTCTGGATAAGGTTGGCCGGGAAATGGATCGCGCGTTCTACCTTGAGAGTTGGAACGGCTACGGGGCATTCACTACGGATCGGATCAGCCGCGGAACGATCCATGTTGACGCGGTATGCCTGTCGCTCCTGGGAGGGATTCAGCCGAACAAGTTGCAATCCTACGTTGCCGACGCCCTGGATGGTGGTACAGGAGATGATGGCCTGCTCCAGCGTTTCCAGCTTGCGGTTTACCCTGAGACACCCGCCAAGTGGGACCTAGTCGACCGAAGACCGGACGCGGAAGCTCGGGACCGGGTTGCCCGTGTTTTCGAGGTCCTGGACCACCTGACGGGCGAACCAATCCTCCATTTCGATGGAGATGCCCAGGAACTCTTCGACGCCTGGCTGACAAGACTGCAGGTGCGCATCCTCTCAGGGGAAACCGGATCGCCCGCCCTTGAATCCCATCTGGCAAAGTTCCGCAAGCTCCAGCCGGCGCTTGCCCTTCTGTTCCACCTGGCAGACTGGGCAGATCAGCAAATCAAGGCGTCGCCCGTGTCAATCCCGCCGGTGTCGCTACAGGCTGCCATGCTCTCAGCGGCATGGTGCGACTTCTTAGAACTCCACGCCCGGAAGATCTACGCTGGCGCCCTGAATCCCGACATCCAAGCGGCTCACCTTCTGGCGCAGAAAATCAGGGATGGCAAGGTAAAGCATGGCTGCGGAATCAGGGATGTCTACCGGAACCAATGGTCCGGACTGCATAGCCGTGAGGCTGTCTATTCGGCTGTGACCGTCCTGGCCGAATGCGGCTGGTTGCGCCTGCAGACCGTCAAGGGTGACGAAGGACGGCCAAGTGACCACATCGAACTCCATCCGAAGTTCCGGGGGGCCATATGACCTTCAAATCAGCCTGGCTCGACTGGAAAACGGGTTCTGTCAGTAATGTCAGTGACTCACCCACGTATACCCGGGAATTTTGTCACACTAAAATAGATACTCAGAATGTTATTTCCTCTGACAAAACTACAGAGATACGTACCCACGGCACTGACAAAACCGCCAAAACCCCTGAATTAACCCTGTACCAGGATCCGGGCGAGCGCTGGTTTCGGGATACCGCTGGGCGCTATTGGTATCTGGATCGAGTGACCGGGCAGAAGACGGAACTAGCAGCCGGCAGCTCACCTCAAGGTGAACCGCTCCCCCAATCATTTTTTGAAGTGTTTGGTTCGCTACTCGGAATTGTTCTCAAGCGGGGAATGGTGTCATGAGTCACGAACAAGCGCAAATGTTCGAGCATCGCAAACTGATCTTGCAGCAACCGAGGAGTGCCCAGGAAACCAGGCGCGATAGAGTGAAGATCTTCCGTGCATGGGTGCAGGCCGCACTAAGAGCATTTGATCCGGAAGAACGGGAGGAAAACAAACACGCCCTCACGCCCATGGAATCCTTGAGGAACCGTGAAACCTGAAGCCGCCCTATGTCGGAGTGTAATTCCAGTTGATGAGGTACTCGCCTACCTCGCCGGGGATGCATACCTGCCGAAGCGCGCGGCGGCCAGGTACCTCGGGATGTCTCCCCGGAAGCTTGAGGGTCTCCGGGAAATCGAACGGTACCGGGTTGGCGGAATGCTCTACTTCAGGCGGTCGATCTTGGACAGGTATATGCAGGCGCACGCTGAAACCAAGGAAGTGAAGCCGGAGCCGGCCGGCGGTCTCCACGGACTGCTGCAGGCGGCAAAGAAGCGGGCTTTGGCCGAGGAAAAGAACACACAGTTCGGGGGTCATAAGGGATAAGCGGCTATGAAAGAACAGGATACCAAGCAGGACCAGACCTCGGGTGCGCCAGGGGAGCAGAAAGTGGCCGAAATCGTTCCCCTAAAGCCCAAAGGCAAGTTCGGAGCCGGCGGACCTCCCGGAAACTTCAAGGGCCTCAAGCACCGTGCTTACTCTCCCCGCCTAACACCCGAGGAGGACCAAGAGCGCGCGCTATTCGAAAACGATTTGATCGCAGACCTGGGCGGCGAGGTGTCCACGGCTCAGCGTGCGCTTATTCAGCGCGCCTCGTGGCTTGAGATCCGTCTGAGGCGCTGTGAGCGGGCCGACAAGAAAAGGCTCCGAATCGCAGATGAGCACATTTTGAGCTGGATCGGTGCACAACGCTTGCTGCTCCAGGCTGTCGGCTTGGAGCGGAAACTAAAACCGGGGCCCAACCTTCAGGACTACCTCGCGCAAAAGGAACAACACGAGGCGAAGCAGGAGAACGTCCAATAATGAACCAGCAACCCACACTTTTCAGTCACCGCCCGAACTTACACGCAGCCCTGATCCACCGACAGCGCAGCAGCCCGGAGGACTTCCGGGAGCGCGTCGCGGCTGTCTTGCGGGCATTCGCTCCCGCAGCTATTCGCCGGCCTTGTCGGCTTGACCTGGGCTTTGATGAGCAGGAGCACGCAGGCGGAGGCACGGCATGAGCTCCATCATCGAAGCCATGCGGGATCCGGCTCTCTTCGCCCCGTGGTTCCGCGGCAACAGCTGGTGTGCCTGGGTGTCATTCCTGGCAAGCCTGTTCGGGCTCCCGATGCAGGAGCAGGAAGCGCAAGTATTCCGAAAGCACACGGCACGGTCCGGACTGCCGCAGAGGCCCGCGCGCGAAGCCTGGGTGATAGTAGGCAGGCGCGGCGGGAAAAGTCTCGTGGCCGCCCTGGTAGCCGTTTTCCTGGCCTGCTTTCGGGACTATGCCCAATATCTAGGCCCGGGTGAGGTGGCAACGATCATGGTCATCGCGGCCGACCGCAAGCAGGCGCGCGTGGTGATGCGATACATCGCCGGCTTCCTCGAAGGCATCCCGATGCTTCGGGGAATGCTCGTCAATCAGACCAAGGAACAGCTCGAACTCAGCAACCGCGTCGTGATCGAGGTTCACAGCTGCAATTTCCGGGCGGTCCGGGGCTACACGATCGCCGCGGCGATCTGCGACGAAGTTGCATTCTGGCGCTCGGACGAATCCGCCAACCCGGATAGCGAAGTGCTCGCGGCGCTGAGGCCGGCCTTGAGCACGATTCCCGGTTCCCTGCTCATGTGCATATCGAGCCCCTACGCCAGGCGTGGCGCCTTATGGGAGGCCTACCAGAAGCATTACGGTATCGATGACGATCCCATTCTCGTCTGGCAGGGCGACACCCTGAGCATGAATCCGTCCATCGACCCGAGCGTAATTGAGCAGGCCTACGAAGAAGACGAATCCAACGCAGCCGCCGAATACGGCGCCGAGTTCCGCCGTGACATCGAGACGTTTGTATCCCGCGAAGCAGTGGAGGCCTGCCGGATCCCCGACCGGCTGGAGCTGCCGTTTGTGCCGGGCGTGCGATATGCCGGCTTCGTCGATCCTTCGGGTGGTTCGCAGGATTCCTTTACCCTGGGGATCGCACACGAAGAGAACGGCCGGGCAGTCCTGGATGTTGTCAGGGACCGCAAGCCGCCCTTCAGCCCGGAGCAGGTCGCGGCAGAGTATGCGGAGGTTCTGAAGTCCTACCACGTGTTTCAGGTCGACGGCGACCGGTATGCGGGCGAGTGGCCGCGCGAACAGTTCCGCAAGCATGGCGTGGAATACAAGACTTCCGAAGCCACGAAAAGCGACATTTACCGGGAACTACTCGCGCCGCTGAACTCAGGCAGGATCGAGCTTCTCGATCAGCCGCGCCTCATTGCGCAACTGTGCGGCCTCGAGCGGAGGACCTCCAGGGGCGGAAAGGATTCCATCGATCACCCGCCGAATTCTCACGACGACCTGATCAACGCCGCAGCCGGCGCGCTGACGAAAGCGCTCGGGAATGGGAATCAGGTGTTCCAGGAGTTGAATGAAAGCATTCACAACCTGGACCGGTTCGTAAACCCGGCGGATGAGCACAAGTGGGTGGAATTCTGCGGGCGGCTCAAGAAACTCTCCGCAGTCTGTCACGAGACCACGACAACGGCTTTCCTCCAACTGGGCATTGACTTCGATGGAAACCTCTTTGCCCTTGAGGAGCACCATGGCGTCAATCAGCTCATCCGCGAAAACGCGCAGGCGGTCCGCAACCTGCTCGCTCGCTATGGGAAGCAGGGCCCGCCGCTGTTTCATCCCGGATCCGAGGACGGACAGGGCGAGTCGGAAATACAGAGCATTCGGGATTCATACAGGCGCGAAGAGGTGAACACGTTTCTGGCTCGCAAGGCATCGGCTGGAGCCGGAATCGACCTTATCAAGGAGCATCTCCGGGTTGATCCAAGCCGCAAGCACTCATTCAATCCCGAAAAGGGATCGCCCCGGCTGTTCATATCCAGGCAGCAATGCCCGAATCTCTGGAAGGAGATGATGGGCCTCAGATTCGAAGGCGGCGACGGTCAAGCCGAGTACGTCGGCGCTGATCATGGCGTCACGAACCTGCGAAATATCCTGATGACCCGGCCGAAGCCGCCTGAACGGCCGGGCAGTCAAAGACCTGTGGCGCGCCAGACCTATGGCCCTTGGAGCTGAAAGGAGGCTAGCAGTGTTTGAATCCCCTGGTTGCCTTCCCCCTGGACTCGATGACGACACGCTCAAGACGATCGCGTTGCTGATCTGCGATCCCGGGCTGTGGAAGCGGCATTGCTTCACGGAAGCAGAGTTCGCGGAGTTCAGCCGGATCATTTCCCATTGCCTCCAGGCTGTGGAGCGGGTCGCCGGCTGCGAGTGGATGATTGATCCGCTGGTCGACATACAGAAAAGCGTTGAGGCCAATCAGATGTTCAACCTAATTTTACGAGGGGTATTCCTATGATCGATCCGTCGATAGCATTACAAGTCAAATCGCCACAGTTTGAAAATCCGCTCGAAGTCTACGCGCGAGGGATGAGCCTGAAGAACATCATGCGGCAGGGGCAGATGCAGGATCTGCAATTGCAGGAGGCGCGGGAGCAGCAGGCCGACCAGGAGCGGATCCGCAAGGCCTACATGGACTCGTCCGGGGATCTCAACGATTTCATGGCAAAGGCCAGGCAATACGGCGCCTCCCCGGATGCCGTTCTCAAAGTGCAGCAGGGCATCCTGACGCAGAAAGAGGCCCTCCTGAAAATGGGGAAGGAGGAGCGAGAAGAGCATCTGGCCAAGGCCGATCAGATCCGGGCGATGCTGATCCCAATTGACGAGGAGAAGGACGACACCCGGGCGGCCCAGATGTTCGCGCAGACGTATATCGCGGCAGAGAAACAAGGCCTGGTGGACGACCAGAGCAAGCAATTGCTGCGGCAGCTGATGCCCCAGGGATTCACCCGGGACGGGTTGCGGCTCCTGAAAAGCAGCCTGACAACCGGGACGCAGTTGCTCAAGGAGGCCAACGAGGCCGACAAGACGACGGCGAATCTCATGCGGGCGAACATAGCGCAACAGCGGGCAGACTCCTATGAACGGAACATCGAAGCCCTGATAAATTACAGGCCCGAACAGATCAAGATCAGGCGTGAATTCCTGGCGGCCCAGATCGAGCGGGATGAAAACCTCGACGAATACCGGCGCGACGCCCTGCGCCAACAGCTTGAAATAGTGGACAGACAGATTGCGGGAGCGCGGGAGCGGCAGGAGCGGGCCGGCGAGCAAGCCATGGAGCGGACCAGGTACACCCAAGGGGAAATCAGCGCGCGCAGCAGCCGTGTTCAGGACGCCATCACCCAGCGCCAGATGCAGAAAGGCCAGACCGGACCGCAGGCGCTCAGGATCACCGAGGCCGCGATTCGCGTGGCTTCCAAACTTCCGGGGTTTGGGGACCTGAGCGAAGAGGACCAAATCTCGGCCATCAATACGCTGATTGATTCCGGCATCGGCAACGTCCAGCCAGTAGTGACGCCCGGGGAGCATAGAGGACCATTGCAGAAAGTGGGCGATGCCTTGGGCGTCACGGAAGCGCCGTCGAGAACGATCGTGAAGCCCGGTGCGCCGATTGCCCCTTCTGCCGGACGCGGAACCGCGCCGCCGCAGCCGCAGCAGAAAGTGACAACCAGGGCGAAAGTGCAGGAGTACGCGACCGCAAACGGCATTGACTATGCCACGGCGGAGGCGGCATTCAAGGCGAAGGGCTACACGATAGTGGAGCGATGACATGGCAACGCAAAGACCGATCCTTCCCGACCCGGATGCGTGGCTGGCAGCGCAAGCCGGCCAGGTTCTACCCGACCCCGACGAATGGCTCAGGCTTCAGTCTGCTCAAAGCCTGCCTGATCCGGATGAGTGGCTCGCAAAGCAGAAGCCTGCAGCGCCGAAGCCGCAGCAGCCCCAAACCCTCTGGCAAAGAGTCAAAGGAGCGCTCTTCAGCCCCGAGCCCTCAGGCCTTGCGGTCGAATCCGGTCGGATGACGAAAGAGGAAGCGAAGGCGCGGGGATACTCGGGACTCTGGCAGCCGATCATTCCCTTCAGCAAACTCACCGAGCCGTCATTCAGGGCGGCGCAGGCCGGGACGCTCGAAGTCCCTCCCGCCTCCTCGATGGGCCTGGCCGTGCAGAGCGGGCAGATGACGCCCGAAGAGGCGGCGAAACGGGGCGCGTATGTGGCGCACGGCATTGCCAAAGCAGTCGAGGGAATGACGACGCCGGGTAGTCTCGCGCTCATCGGGGCGATCGGGCCGCTTACTTCGCCGGGGCTTGAGTTTTTCGGTTTCCTCAATAGCATCGGCCTCGGACTCGACGCGGCGAAAAACGCTTACCAGGGCTGGCAGGCCGCAAGAGAAGCGGAGAAGCGGGGCGACGCCGCCGAAGCCGTAGCGGGCAAGACCCAGGCCGTTGCTGATGTATTCATGGCGCTCGGATTCGGCTCTCATGCGGCAACGGGCGCATGGGCGAAAGGGAAAGCTTACAAGGGCAGGATCCAGAGACTCAGGGACGGGCTGAACAACTCGAATCTGGACGCCGATTCGCTGAGTTACATCCAGGATTACATTGCCAAATCGAAGGAGATCGAGCCGGCCGACAGGCGGCAACTGCTGGCCGTAGCTGAAGACAAGGCGACGAAGATCGCCGAAAAGGCCCCGCTGGTTGTCACCCCGCCGCCGGTCAAGCCAGAGGCCGTACAGTCTGGAACCCTGGCAACCGGCCCGTTCCCGGGTCCACAGCAAACCATCCGCGCGCAGGTAGGCGCTCCAATGCAGCAGCCTCTTGGCGCGCCTCCAGCGACTCCCGGCACGCAGCCGCCAGGGTTCAACCTACCAAGCCAGGCAGGCCAGCGGGTCACTCCGAAGGCTCAACCTCCGAACCTCCCGGGCGTGCAGATGCCTCGGGCGACATTCGACCCAACCGGCCCGATGCTCGATATCCAGCGCCGCACGATATTCGCCATTGCGAACGACAGGGCGATTCCGAAAGACACCGTGGAGTTGATCGCGGGGAAAAGTATCAGGCAGCTCAATGCGGGTGAAGCCCGGGCGCTCATGACGCATTTGAAAAACCTGACGCCCGCAGAGATCCAGGGATTGAAACCTGTGGCCGAAACGCCGTTGCTCGACAAGGCCAGCGGCGACCTTCTGAATCAGGTCATTGCGCAGACTGAGGCAAAACCGCCGCAAGCAACACCAGAGATTCTAAAACAACCGGCAACCGAACCCCCACGATCATCGGTTCGGTTCCCTATGTCGTCAACCCCTGAAGCCACGCCCGTCGAAACCATCCTCGTGCGCCCCACGCGCAAGGCCCCGAAGTTCGATCCCGGCAAGAGCCTGGTCAATGCGATCAGATCCTTGGGCGGCATCGACCCGGATAGAATCCGCAAGGCCGGACTCTGGACGGACTGGACGGAGCGGGTACCGGCTGGAATCCGGCTGATGGTTCAAAAGAAGGGCGCGACCCACGGCCTCGATACGCTCGGCGGAGAGCTCGGCAACCTCGGATACCAGGGGTACGACCTGCCCGACACTCTCATGGAGGCGCTGGCCGATCCCAAAAAGGCCAGGAGAGGACTGGCGGAAATAGCCGAATCATCGGAACTGGAGCAGGCAAAGGCGAAAATCCTGGAGCTTGAGAACAGGCTGAGCGAGACGGACTTCAACCCGGAAGAACTCAAGGCAGGAGGCGAGGAAGGGAAAGCGCCTATCAGGGAGCCGGGAGAGGAAGGGTTTGCCCGCATCCGCGATAGGGAGCGTAAAACGCCTTTAGCCCGCAGTCTTATGCGGGTGGGCATTCCCTCCGATCTCGAGAGCCTTCGCGGTTCTGGCTGGATGCTGCCCGATGGCACGGTCGTTGAAGTCTATGATCATTTACCTGCTCTTGATGAAGCCTCCGCCCGTGCTTCTGGAGGACCAGAAAGTTATTCTCCATCAAGACCACCATGGAAGAAATATCATGAGATAACCAAAGACGAAAACCTCCTCAGAATGGGCAAGTACGGCAAGGGTTTCTTTGTCGATTTCTACGGCAAGCCCACCGAGGCGCAGCGGGCGGCTATCAACAGGTACGCCTGGGGCAATCAGGACGCAGACATCTACTGGACCGATCAATCTCCGACTGCGACTGAGAAAGAAGGTTACGGTTACGCCAGTCTGAGAGCCAGACTTGCGCAGCAACCAGAACCGGAGTTGGCCGGCCAGGAGGGCTTTGCCCGATACCGTGATGACCAGACCAAAGAGATGTTCCCGGGGGAGTTTTCCCTTACCGGTGGAGTCGCAAGGCGTCCGGAACTGCCCGAGCAGAAGGCGGCCGCCGGTGCGCCTCCGGCAGAGAGGCCGCAGCAGTTGGGCATGGGAGCCGGACCGCTGTTTGAGAGGGCGGCAGAGAAAAGGCCGCGGGAGGCCACGCCGGTCGAGCCGAAGACAAGAGAACCCTGGGAATTGACGCAAGAGGAGTATGCAGAATCAAAGGGCGCGCTGAAATCCTGGGATGACCTGCGCGAAGAGGCCGGCCAGACCGGCGGCAAAATCAAACTGACCTATCCTCTCGATACAAGTTTTGGCAAGCCGGGAGATCCGATAACTCTGAGCTTTGAGCAGGCCGGAGCCTATGGCAAGCCTACGGTCACGAATGAACGCACCGGAAAATCGATCCAAGTCGGCTTCAACATGCTTCCCTACCAGCTGTTGACGCTGGATCATCAGGCCCTTGTGAAACGAGCGCTGGCAGAGGGGAAAGCGGTCCCCGAACCTGTCCTGAAGAACTATCCCAAGCTCACCGAGAAGCTGCCGGCAGAAACAGAAGCGAGTCGCACCGCACTCGAGCCTTCCGAACAGCTCGCAAAACTCGAAAGCTCACGGCCGTCGAGAACCGCCGGTCCCTACACCGAATCAGACCTCTCCCGTTTCAATAGTTTCACGAACTATCCGACGACTCTCGAAAAGGCGAATGCTGAATTTCGCACCCTGTCCGAGGGATACCGCCAGACCGCGATCGAGCAGCTGAAGCGATGGGGCATCGACGAGATTCCCGAGGATGTTGAGCGGGCGCTTTCCGCGGTCAATCATGCGTCGGTAAATCTCAATCGGGAATTTGCTCGCGCTAAGGAGATCGCCCCGGGGGCCTACATCGTAGGGCCTTCGAACTATCTGAAGCACGCACGGCCTGAAAAGGCGCGTGCAATCGAGGCGAGAGCGGTCGAAGCATACGACGCCTCGAAGGAGTATCTGAGCAAGGCTATCCATCGGCACAGTCCCAACGCGGCCATCTCTTCGGACAAGGCAAACGCGCCGGACCTGCTGCAAGACAAGATTGCCAAGGCTGAGAAATTGCAGGAGACGATGCGGCAGGCTAACGCGATCGTCAGAAAGAAGGGGCTGACCGACGAGCAGAAGATTGAACAGATCGCAGCCCTCGGGATGAGCAGGGCCGCAGCCGCCGAAGTGCTTAAACCGGACTTCGCCGGGCGTGTCGGCTTTGCGGATTACCAGCTGCAAAACAACCTCGCCAACATCAAGCGCATGAAAGAGCGGGTTTCTAGCATCGAGCAGACCCGGGCGAAGCCAACCGCGGAGACGGAGTTTGACGGCGGCAGGATCGTGGATAACGCCGAAGACAACCGGATTCAGCTCTTCTTTGACAGCAAACCCGATCTGGTGATGATTGCGAGGCTGAAAGACCGGGGCTTCAAGTGGGCGCCATCCGTAGGAGCGTGGCAGAGGCAGAGGACGGCCAACGCCCGATACGCGACGGTCAATGTCTTGGGTAAGAGACTGCCGCAGGAAGAAGCCGGGCGCTTCCTGGGGACTCGCGGGACCGCACCAGAGGAACCGGTCGCCGCAACTCCAGAACCATCCGCGCTCCCCGAACCCTTCAGGCAAGCCGTGGAAAAGGCTGCGCCTGTGGAACCCGAAGAGGTCGAAGGCAAGATCTACCAGCTACCGGAAGAAGTCGCTGGACCTCTCGCGAAGGTTCTCGGAAGGACGCAGGCGGCGAAAGAACCCTGGCAGATGACGCTCGATGAATGGAACCGCGAGTGGCAAAAAACAGAAATAAACTACTCAGGGACCGGTGGCCAGGGCGCAGGAATGGGTCGCGCTACTTCAGCGAAAGGGGCCGAGAAGGCGTTCGAGGATTTGAGGGCCAAAATAGATTGGCTCAAGATGAACTTGCGTGATGTAGAAGGAGTGCCAGCGCGTCATTATCAGGTAGTCAAGGAAGCACTACGCCAAGGAAAGCCGGTCCCGAAAGAAATCCTGGCCGAATACCCAGAACTGACAAAGCCCCGCCCCGTCTCCGAAGTCGCCGGCCAGTTCGCCCAGGCCGAAGTCGACCGCCGCGCCGCGATCATCAACGAGACGATCAACCGTGTAGTCAACGGCAAGGGCGACTGGAACGAGAAGCGGAAGCAGCTCGGCCTCGAGGAGTTTGCGCGGCCCGGCATGGAGGACGTTCCAATCAGCAAGCCGGAACTGATAATGGTCCGCAACCGGGCGATGGCCGAGACGGAGCAGTTGACGGGGTTGAAGGCGAGCGATGCAGCTAAGCGTGCACCGACCGCGAGCAAGGGGAGGAGCCTGTTCGGCGATGATGAGGGATTCGCACAGTTCCGCGAAAGCCGGCTGATTGACGACGATCCGCAGCTGAAACAGATCCTCGACCGCCTGAAGCGGGCCGAACAGAACGCTTTCCGCGCACCCCTCGACATGCTGCCGCGGTTTGGAGAAGAGGACGTGCCCGGCGCCGTTAGGCATCGGGTCAGCTGGATCCGATCGGCGGATCAGGCTCTCGCCCGATATCCGGAGACAGCGCCTGTCGCCAGGGAGATCAAGCACGCCGCACGACGCAAGAAAAGCGCCATGCAGCACTTCGACGACCTGGCAAATCAGATTGTCAAAGAATCCAGGATCAAGAGAGGGTCCGAAGAGGACCGGATGGTGAAGGACCTCCTGGACGAGGCCTACACGCACCTGACGCCGGAGAAACTGCGCGAGAGTGCAGCCTACCGGGGCGACAAGGAAGCGGCAATCAAGGCCGCCGAGCGGTTCCGAAACGAGATCTTCGATCCGATCATCAGCCAGATCCGCAGCGACTCGGAACTCATCGAGATCATCGGCAAGAAGGGGTACATCCGCGGGTACTTCCCTCACTTCATGGACGCGATGAAAGCAAAGTACGGAAAGGAATACCTCGGCATGGCGCGGGCCCTCCTGCCTGAAAGATTCGTCTCCGCGTTCCTGAAAGAGCGCGAGGCTGAAGCCTGGGCGAACAACGTGAGCATCTATGACGTGGTCCCCGGCTACATCAACTCGACGATGAAGACCATTCACGACATTCCGGCCTACAACCGGGCAAATGCCGTCATCAAGGCGCTTCCGGACGGCCCGGCGAAGGACTTTGCCCAATGGTACGCCGACAATTACATGGGCCAGCCGGTTGCGAAAGAGGGGCTGCTTGTCCGGAACGAGCGTTATCAGAAATTCAGTCGATGGCTGGCGAACCGCTACTACGATAACCTGATCGGCCTGAACGCCACCACCTGGGCTGTCAACCTCGGCCAGACCATTACCAACACCTTCCCGGAGCTGGGGGCAAAGTACACGGCCAAAGGAATCAAAGCCCTGTTCACCGAGGAAGGCCGGCGGAAGTTCCACGAGTCGGGCCTGCTGTTCGATTATCCCGGGATGGAGTCGGGCATCCTGGAATCCGGATTGAAGCGAAAAATCCTGCATGGCGGCATGGCTGCTGGCGAGTACGTCAACCGGGGCATCGCCTACCTGGGCGGGCTCGAACAGGCCAAGGAAATGAAACTCGTGGGCCGCGCCGCCGAAATGCACGCGATGGACGTTGTGGACAAGACGCAATTTGCTTACGGCAAGGAATCTGCAATCCGCTACCTCGAGAACCTGCCGCCCGATCTGAAGGTTTTCCAGACCTTTCCGCTGAAGGAGGCGGAGTTTGTCCGCAACCTCGTCGCGGATGCACTCAAAGGCGGACCCACGGAGCGGGCGAAGCTGGCCCGGTTCCTCATGGTCAATCTGGCCTTGCCTGCCGGCCTGGCCGCTGCCGGCGTCCCGGTCGGGAGGATGTTCATCGATGTTTTCGATGTGCTGCCGAAGCCGTTCAGGACTTTCGAACTGCAACGCCGTCTTATGACCTGGCTCAATAACGTGAGGACCGGGAAGGTCCCTCCCGAGAAGATCCCGCTCGATATCGTGCTCGGGCTCTGGTACGCGATCGGACCGGCCGCCAATGCCACCAGGAAGGCGATCGCAGCAGTGGGAGAGGGGAAAAAACGATGAACCTCCTACCGTTGGATCCCGGAACCCGAACCGGCTGGGCCCTAACAGAACCCGGAAGCGAGAGAGTCGGAGTGCTGGCTTTCGACATCAAACGCAACGAAGGGATGGGCGGTCTAAACGCTCATTTTCCGTTTCGCCTCTAAAAGCAAGAGGGATCATAATGCTGGCTATGAAAAAACAACTCATCATTGCACTGGCCGATTTGCGCTATGTGTCGATCGAATGTCACACCTGCAAAACAGTCGTCACTTTGGACATGAAAGAGCCATTGAGCGCGGATACTGAAAAATCTGGCCTCTTTGGTCCGGTGACCTGCCCGGGGTGCGGTCAAGGATATGATTCTGCGATTCAACCGAACGTGGAGCTTTTTCGCAAATCATACAGATCGTTACTCCCAATTGCCGACAGGATAACTTTTCGGGGCGAGCCGGAATACCTTTCGGGGGACCGGGTGGAAACCATCAGGAAGTAAGCAATGGGTTGGAGTGGTCACGCAGTTTGTACTCTTGGTGCGGGATCAAAGATGTCTTGATCCACCCCAACGCCAACCGGGTTGCGTAAAGGCGGGGCGTCGGGGGGCGTCCCGCCGAACCTAAGCGGATAAGGACAGCAGCATGATCCGTTACGAATGCGACCGCTGCCACCAGCCGATTTCACGGCGCGACCTGCGACAGGGGCGAGTTGAGCACCTGGCTGATTTCGCCCTGCAGTTTGAGTTGTGTTTCACGTGCTTCGTGCTCCTGCGCGCCTGGCTGCAGGAATCCTCGGGCAATGGTCGGATAAGGGCGGGGGCCTGATCGTGCGTCAGAAGCGTACGGAACGCCAGGAACGGGCATACCAGGACAAGGGCCCTGCCGAGAAAACGCGGCCACGAGCTTCCTACGCGATTCTTTTTCGAGGGGATCATGGAATTCGAGGGGATCATGGAAAATGTCGCAATTAAGCGAAAGCGGGGCCGCCCGCCGAAAATGCGACCGGCGCGCAAAGATGGCCTACAACCCGGCATGAGCTTGCGAGACATCGAGGCGGTAACCGGAATCAAGCGCCGTCTGCTCACGAGGGCCTTGTTGGTTGCCAGTATCCCCGAAGAGGAATTCGAGTGCTTGATTGAGAGTGACAATCCGCCGACCGCGCGAGAGCTTGAATTACTGGCACGGCGACGGGCCGGGAAAAAGAGCATGTATGAGCGGCGCTGTCGGCATTGCGGCGCGCTCTGGCGAATCGAGGATGCAAGATAGAAAAGTGTGCAGAAATGTGACGCGCCTGTCGGCGACACCCTCGTCACATTTTCACACACAAGATCGCCGTGAGCGAGGCTGCGAAAATCCTCCGACCGTGACGCGCTACAAGGGCCGGCATTCAATCGAAGCCAGAATGTAGGCAATGAGTCGTAACAAGGGAAAATCTCAGCCCTAGGAAGCGTGCAACGCTTTTCGGAGGCATTCTGGAGGACACCGTGAAGGGAGATATCGAAACTTGTCCGAACTGCGGCAAGCCATTCGAGCAACGCCGGAAAGATCAGCAGTTCTGCAACGGGCGGTGTCGTTATGAATACTGGGCCAGGACTCACCCGCGCGTGGCGATCGGGATTGGGTTCAAGATCGTTCCGGATGAGCCGGGCGGGGATTCGAAGCCTGCGAAAGAAAGGGCTTGACAAAGGTGTCATGATGACAGTAATGTTATTACATGCGACACGTAAACGTACCGATGCCAGAAGAGATTCACAAGCGGCTGAGGATCTACTGCGCCGAGACCGATTCAAACATGGCGGAGACAATCAGGCGAATTGTGATCGATTTTCTGGATCAGCAGGACAAAAAGAAGAAAAAATAACCCGCATGGAGCGGGCCCGCCAGGTGCTACCAACACCGGACGGACCCTAACCCTGCATTCCTTCAACGGAGGAAGCATGGCTAAGCCTACTTTACACAAAGTCACACCCGCCGCACTACCCAAACCGCAAGTAAGATTCGACCTGCCGATCAGCAAGAGTGAACTGCACAAGGGCCTGGATACGATCCTCACCTCGGGCGATCCGATGGCGCAGCCCATCATGGACGTAATCGGAACGGGCCTTCTGAAGCTCAAGGCCAGCAGCCAGCAGGACCGGGCCGCCTTCGCGTCCGGCTTGGTGAAGTTTCTTGACTATCCGCTCTCGACACCCGAAGCACCCGCACCGGCCGGGGGGCCAATCAAAACACCAAAACCCGAGCCGAAACTCACCATGACCCTAGAGCAGTATCGGTCTTTGCAGGAAGTCACCTACGCACTCCATGAACTCAACGGGGTGCTCAATCACACCTGCGATATGGAGGAGCCTGTCGGCTCAATCGTCAAGATTCTCTCCGATAAGTTGTTCGCTACGGTCGAGGAAATCATGGAAGACGAGGCCAACGGGGACATGATCCGAGCGGCGAATCAGGACAAGTAACGAACACAACCGGGGCCCTGGCAACGGGGCCCCTGGGAGGACCACATGGGAGTCAAAGTCAGAGAAAAGGTGAAGGGATCCGGGCAGTGGTGGGTGTTCGTGAACCACGACGGCGACCGGTCTTCAACTCTGGTCGGTAGTCTGAAGGCCGCAACCAAAACAGCGGACGACATGCAGCATCGGCTGGCTCTCGGGCTGGAGCTTTTTCCGGAGAAGAAACAGGCGCCGGCCGTGCCCACGTTCGAAAAGTACTACGGGCGATTTGAAGACAGCTACCTGAAAACAGCTTGCCGCCAGTCGACTATCGACAGGTACGAATTGGACTTCAGGCTGCACTTGAAACCCAAGCTCGGATCCCTGCCGCTCAACGAGATCACCCGGGAGAAGATCAAGGAACTCACCGCGGAATTGCTCGATAAGGGGCTCGCCCGGAACTCGATTCGAAATGTCGTGGCAACTCTTCGGCTGGTCCTGAATCAGGCGATCGAGGATGCGATGATTGCGGCCAACCCAGCGACGAAACTAGCGAAGTTCTTCAAGCAGGCCAAGGCTGAGCGCAAGATTGACTTTCTCACGGAAGCCGAGGTTCCGCTCTTTCTGGCACAGGCTCGTATCCGTGATGAGGCGAAGCGGAAAGGCGACCCGGAATACCACCCGCTTTTCCTGTGTGCAATCCACACTGGTATGCGGGCGGGCGAGCTGGCCGGCCTTCAATGGAGTGACATCGACTGGAACGGGAATTTCATTATCGTGCGCCGCAGTGTGAAGGAGGGCAGGATCAGTCCGACCAAAACCGACAGGATCAGGCGCGTTGACCTCTCGGACGACCTGGGCGAGGAATTGAAGGCCTACCGCCGTCGCCTACTTGAAGCGGCCATGAAGGACGGCAGGAACGAACTCCCGGAGTGGGTGTTTGCATCCGGCGAGGGAACACCCTTGGACATGCACAACATATCGAAGAGGGAATTCCCGAAGTGTCTCGCTAAGGCAGGGCTGCGCCGGATCCGTTTCCATGACATGAGGCACACGTTCGCTTCGCTGCTCATCCAGAACGGGGAATCCCTCGCCTACGTAAAGGAGCAACTCGGGCATGCCTCGATCAAGATGACTGTGGACGTGTACGGGCACTTGGTACCTGGGGCGAACCGGCAGGCCGTCAACCGGCTGCCTTCCCTGACGACTCGCCCTTCCCAAAAAGCAAGTGTTCAACCCTGAGGATCAGAAAAAATCCCGAGGTCCTTTCTTCCTTCTTTCCCAATACGAATATGCTCGCCGTGAGATCCGGAACCGGGCCGGATCTTCCCTCGGCTCCAATATCTGTACGCAGACACTGAGCCTGCTCCAATCGGTAGAAGTAGGCCGGGAACGGAAATCTCCCAAGCGGAGAATGGAACGACTACGTTCGCGAACAAAGCGATATCGACTGTAATAGTGGAAGCACTTTGGATGCACCCGATTATATGCATCCACGGGGCGTGCTCAACCCGTTTAAAGGTGAATGCTTTCGGAACATTCGTTCTTTTAATGAATTGATCAGAGTTCCCAGCCCCAGAAATAATAAACGACTTCAAGGGATCAAACTCACCCTCCCGACCACTCAGAGAGGTGCAGCTGTTTAGAAGGAAATGAAATCCGATCTTGGCTATCGCACGGTAGTACAGTGGGCTCAGTTGCACGGTGGTTTTCGTGGGCACGTTACGGGAACCGAAAGAGTACGGCACAGGGGTGATGTCTTTCAGATTCGACATGAGCGCCCGGGTTTCGCCCACTGACGTGCGTTTCACACTCGTCAGGTAGTGGTGCGCGACACTTCTGAACCAGTCCATTTCCTCCGGTTCGATACAGGCCGCAACTAGGTGTGCATTGCCGGACACGCCGAATCCAAACGAAGCCAAATAATTGTCAAACTCCTGAGCTGTGCGAATATCCCTCGGGATCGCGACAGGCTCGGGTTCGCCGTTGGGCCTCATGAGGATCACCTGGCGCATTAGCTGGACAGCGAACTGATCGGACTCGGTTGCCTCCCACAATACCTCGCCCATGCCCTTCACAGGGCCAATCATACGTAATGGTGGGATTCCGTGTGTGGGCTTGCGGTATATCGGATGCTGACAATGCCCTTTGCGGCCCGGACGGCCCATCACATCACGGATGATCGCTTCCGGACTGTTGTGCAGGAGTACGTCGTCCAGCTTGCCAAGCCGACTAGCGCTGTTGCATTCCCTGCAGATCTTATTCTTCAGTAGTTCGTTATGCTCGAAAGCTCCGAACCCACGCGGCAAGATATCTTCGACGTTGGGCAGATGCTCAACTTGGCAACCACCAGGAAGACCGTAGTATATGCAGACAAATCCACCCACTGTCTCATCCAAATCTGCACCCTCGGCGCACCCGGGATTGTTGGTGGCTGTAAATGGTACGCCTGGCAGGACTTGAACCTGCGACCCCCGGTTTAGGAAACCGATGCTCTATCCAGCTGAGCTACAGGCGCACATGATGTGTTTTCCACAATTTAGCGGCATGGTCAGGTTCGGCAATTTCTGGTAGCGTAGTTGAAAGTGCGGGAGAATTCTTCGCGAGCAATTCCGCCACTGCCATCCGATGCCCTCTCGAAGTATGCGAGTATCGTGCCACCATCTTGGGATCTTTCCGGCCGCCGAGCTCCATTAGAGTTTCGGTGAAGCTCCATTCATCTCAAGCCGGCTAGCAAACGCATGCCGGAGAACGTGCGGTGTAACGCCGCAGAGATTAGCATGCTTGCAGGCGTTTTCAAAGGCCGTTCGGAAGCTGTTGAGCCTGTGTCAGGCGCCGCTCTTGCTCCGGCCGCGAGTCATGAACGTCCAGGGACCCGGTGACGTTTCCTTGGGACTGCAGAGTTTGCAGCGCAGATGACCGTTGTTGATGCAATCCAGCCTCCAGGCGTTTCCGCATCTATGGATTCCATCGCCCTTGCGTGCCATTCTTATTCCTCAGGAACTGTGGTCTGTTTCACGAGGTTAAGCATCACCAGGCATGCAAAAGGGGGGAATCACATGACTGAAAAGAAAATCATTGCAGTGGTAGGCGCGACAGGCGCACAGGGAGGTGGCCTGGCTCGCGCCATTCTCGCCGACCCGAACGGCGGCTTCGCCTGCCGGGCCATCACCCGTGATCCGAACAAGGACAAGGCCAAAGACCTCACCCGGAAGGGCGCCGAAGTCGTAAAGGCCGATCTCGACGACGTAGACACCCTCAGGAAGGCGTTTGCGGGAGCGTACGGCGCATACTGTGTAACCAACTTCTGGGAGCACTTCTCCGGAGAAAAGGAAAAGGCACAGGCCAAGAACATGGCCGAGGCGGCGAGCACAGCCGGATTGAAGCACGTCATCTGGTCGACGCTCGAAGACACGCGGAAGCTGATGGCTGCAAACGATACCCGAATGCCCATACTTCAGGAGAAGTACCGCGTCCCGCACTTCGATGCGAAGGCTGAGGCGAACGCCTATTTTGCAGGGCTCCCCGTCACGTACCTCGTGACGTCGTTCTACTGGGACAACCTGTACGCGTTCGGCCTGGGCCCCAAGAAGGGGGATGACGGTGTGTACAGCTGGGCGTTCCCGATGGGCAACAAGCGGCTGGCCGGCATCGCCGCTGAGGACATCGGCAAAGTCGCCTACGGCATCTTCAAGGCCGGGCAGCAGCACATCGGCAAGACCGTCGGCATCGTCGGCGAATACCTGACCCTCGATCAGATGAGCGAAAAGCTGTCGAAGGGCCTCAACATCCCCGTCAAGTACCAGGCCGTCGAGGCGGACGCATATCGCGGCTACGGCTTCCCCGGAGCCGACGAACTGGGCAACATGTTCCAGGTCTATCGTGACTTCGAGAAGGAGGTCGTCGCCGCGCGGGACGTCGACGTCACACGATCGCTCAATCCGTCCGTGCAGACCTTCGATCAGTGGCTCGCCAGGAACAAGACCAGGCTTTCTCTGGCGTAGATGTTGTTGGCACAACACGCGGGTCGACTCTGGGATTCCGGACGTCGGCAGGGCTTTTTCTTGAGGAGGGCAAAATGAAGACCAGTGTTGACTCGGAACCCAGCTAATGCTTCCAGCAGGCGCGTTTTGCGTCAAGTGGTGGCGGCAGAACGGGAGGGAGGGAGCCTGACGATACCGCGTTCAGCGGCGAGTGCAAGCGAGTCCGCTGCAACGGATGGTTGGACGTCTCCCTTCTGAAGCACCCAGATCATCACAGGGCTCCGGATGGCATCGAATGGTGAGCGATCGTAGTTTCCATAGAGTTCGAGAACACGGAATCCCGCATCTCGCGCCATGGATTCAAACTGATCCTTTTCGATGAACGCGAACTCCATCGGTAACAGCTGCTTTGAGCGCAGGTGACCGTCATTCCCGAAGGACTCGAAGAATTGCATGCGTGTAACCACCGGGCACCCTCCCTGTTCGAAGCCCGAAACAACAAGCGTGCCATCCTGAGTTGGGAACCGTCCAACGATTCGCAACACTCCATCGACCTGGGTTCGGCGAACGACGGGATTGTGGAGCGTGCAAACGAAGCGTCCGCCCGGGGCTAGGCACGCGAACACGGCCGAGAGCACTTGACGCTGGCGCTCCTCGTCTACGATCTCCATAAAAGACTGAAACGGCAGAATTGCCAGCGGAAACGATCTCTGGAGCTGGAGATTACAGACGTCGGCGCATCGGAGCTCAGCGTTCAGATTACGTTCCTTCAACTTCCGAGACAGAACATCAAGCATGCCTTGGGAACGGTCGACGCAGGTCAAACGCACCCCCGCCCGGACTAATGGGAGTGACAGCCGGCCCGTCCCTGCGGTCAGTTCCAGAACCGGTCCCTCTACATTTGCCGTTTCCGACAGGAAGAAAGGAATGTCGTAGTCCGCCGTCACGTAGAGGTCGTAGATCTCCGCGACGCTGTCGTAGTCGTTATGCAGATTGCTCATGGCCAAGTCCAAGGCATCCTAAGAAAGTGCGAAAATACGTGCCGCTTTGATGCGCTCATCTTACTGCCTGGTACAGAAATGACTTCATCAGCTGTATCACTACTCCCGGCTTGTGAACGAAGCAATAGTGAGACGTGTGCCGCATTTCTACGATCCTCACGTGCGACCCGTTTGCACGAAAGGCCTCAATCTCTTCTCGCCTTTTCTGATCGGTCTGTTCCATCAGTGGCCGCAGTTCCCGAAGGGTAGCTCGATCAAACTGCTTTGCGCGGTCTCGATCGGTGTCCATAGCGAAGATCATGAGGGCCGGATGTGAAATCCGTGTATCAAAATAAAGCCCGGCCTCCATGTCTGACGTGACAGCTTTCCGCCAGGCTGGCGGAGACGGATGCCGATACTGCAATCGCCCATCAGGCAAGACCATAACGATCTCCTTCATGTTCTGTTCCATTGATGGGGACCATGCTCCGAGTTCCCATTTCTTGAAAGTGTTTTTCCAGAGCCAAACCGAATCCATGCTTTTACCGCCGACATTGCTTTCAATGGCTTTGCCAATGATTTCTTCCAGGCCGGGAGCCACATAACGAAACACCGTGTCAAAGTAGATCAGCTTGCTCACCCGCAGCGGATGACGCTTGGCGAATTGCGTGATCCTTCCCCCACCCATTGAGTGGCTGGCTAAGAAAGCCGTCCGGATCCCGAGAGCGTCCAGGAATCCGACGAGATCAGAGATCTGCGTTTCCATGTCATAGCCGCTATCTGGGCGGTCCGATGCACCGCAGCCGCGAGGCGTCAGTCCGAGCACATGAAACCGATCGACGAAAGCCGGAGCTATATCTCCGAACACATAAGGCGTGTCGCAACCTCCTGGAATAAAAAGAGGCGCTTCCGGCTTCTAAGTGGGTAACGGTGCCATGTTCAGACCACCGCAGTGAAAATAGATCGCCGTTTTGAAGTTGTGTTTGTTCCGAAATCCCCTGGCTGTGTACTTGACCCATTGGATCTTGGCATTAATGGACTCGCTGGTCGCATTGGTGATTCGGTGCTTCAGATAAGTCAGGATGTTCGCGAGTCTGGATTTCAGGGTGCGGGCCACCTCGATGACGGGCCGCAGGCGGCTGTGCGTTGCCCAGTTGTACCACCATTTGAAGTGCCTTTCGGCAGCCCCTTGGTAAACATAATCAAACAGGGACATCGCGGATTCCTTCAGCGCCCACGCGCGCGCGGTCTTGAGGGTGCTCTCGCGCAGCGCCTTGAAGGCGTCCCAAGCTGCATCCGTGAAGTTGGCAGGATTGCGGAGCCAAAGGTATTTGGTCCCCACAAGACGCTCGTCTCCTTCCACAACGGGGTTCTTTCGTTCCTCTCGGCGAACACGGTCGACCGCATCTCCAAGGTGTCCGGCGATGTGGTACTTGTCGAAAACGATCTTTTGGTCTGCATCCGGCAGATAGTTGCGCACCGAGTTAACGAACGGGTCCCACATGTCCATTGCCACACCCTCGATGCCGTTTTTCTGTTGCTCGGTCAACGTCGGCCAGAACCCATCCAGACTCGACTCTTTTCGTTCCTCGGCCACATACAGGACCCGGCTTCGTTCCAGGTCGTTGACGATCGTCAGATAGTTATGACCCTTGGTGAACGCCTTCTCGTCAACGCCGATATTCTTCAGTGGTTCGGCCTCACGCCGCGCCAGCCCTCGTTCCACGGCCCGGTCCATGATCCCGTGGATTTCGTCCCAGCTCAAACCCAGGTGCTTGGCCACGGCCGTCTGGCTTGCCGCCTTCAACCATTCGATCGTCAGGCGCTCAAAAAGCATCGTGAACCGGCTCCGTTGTTCCGCCCACGGCAGCTTCACGACTCTTGGCCCGTGCTTCTCACAATCGCTCCGCGGCGGATCCGCATGCAGGATCGTCTGGTACTGGCAGGTGTCCAGATGACGCCAGGTCCGCGTAGTCTGGTGGTCGTACAGGTTGCACAGCGCGCCGCACTCAGCGCACGGCCATTGAACTCCAACCGGATGGCTAAGATAAACGTGAACCTCCCCTTGTTCCAATTTCAAATCCACGCGTTCGACAAACCAAGGATCGGTGATCCCGAGAATTTGAGCATAAAGCTGTCGGTCTTGAATGGCACTTCTCCATACGGCGCATCTCCGTTACAATCGCACTCGGCCTGGGCGGAGGACAGGGCAATGCTGGGAAGCAACCCGAGCGCCGACTCAGGGCCCAAGACCGACGCGGGGTGTCTCAACCACACCCCGTTTCGCATTTTAATAGCGCTCGGGATTGGGACCAAAGCGATAAATCCCGGGGGCCTGGGGGCTGGCCCCCAGCATACTTACCCACTTAGAAGCCGGAATTCCCTAAAAAGAAGTACGTCTCCCCGGCCCCCCCAATCCAAATACTGGAGTCTGAGGCCTTTGAAATCAACGAACTTGCTGCTCGGCAGTGGCCCAACCGGAGCCGGATCTGTTGTTTTGAAAAGCAGTAAGGCACAAATAAGGAAAATCGATTGGGTGGTCACGATCATTTATTTGATCTTTATTTCCATCTCGCCTGGCGAGGCTTCCTGAGTCTAGTCTCCCGGCGGCCGAATTGCAATTTGCCTGACCTTTCCAACGGTCTTGTCTAAGTAACCGATGTCAGCTGGCATAGGAGACAAAATCAGGCCGGAAACTCTGAAAATGTCATTGTACCTCAAGAGGACTTAGTCCTCAGACTTCCATAGCCCGCAACTGGCTCGCTAAGGTTTAGCAGCTCATCCTTTAGTGGGCGCTCGTTCTAACGGCCTACTCGTACAATGAGCCGGGAACCTTTCATCGCCAGTTGGTTATGTACGACATGGCGACTAATCGCCCCCAATGAGCTTTTTTATTGCGTCGCAGCCGTGAAGCCTCGGATAATCTATTGGTTAACGGTGAACCGTGCCAGATTCTGCAGGACCTCAGTTCCATTAACGGCTTTCGCAACAGGTAAGAATATGAACCGCTTACTTTTGCTGCTCGGTATGTTATTCTCCTCATTGGCCTTCTCACAGGCTTTTGTTGCACCTGACTTCACAGGAATCTGGAAAATGACATCTCGGAAGGCAAGCTATCCATCGAGTGCGCCGAAATATCTGATATATACGATCGCACAAAAGGGGAACACAGTCGAAATCAGCGAGGATCGGGATGGAAGAAAGAACAAATTCCGAATCAACGTCACGGGGGAAAGATTCATAATGGGATTCCCCACTGCAGGGACCCAGAGAAACGCGATTGCTCATTGGGAACCGCAGAGATCTCTGGTCGTCGAAGTTTCAGACGCTGTGAACGAAAACCCTGCTGCTACCACCGGTAACCGTACTGCCAGTTATGTTGAGAGATACACTCTTTCAGAGGACGGCAAGACATTGATTTTGGTACGGCGCGATGTCGCTTCCAAAGACCAGGTGACATTTGATTTTGAAAAACAGTGAGGCGATTGGCTGCTCTGGGGACTTGTCCGTGTACCCGACTATTCACTCATTGAGCTTGCCCCAAAGAACTGCTCGTCTTTAAGTGTCTAAAAACACATTACTTGCTCAAGCATTTAAGACTGGCGGCTCGTCCCGGCATGGGATTATGCTTACGACGAAGACATTGGCAAAAGCAGTTCCGCGAGTGAGAACCGAGGAACTTCTCGGGTCTACAAAGGTCTAAGCGGAGTGTGTCAATTGAGTCGCGATAGGGAGTAAACATGCTCAACCGATTCTTGCGGAGATTGGGAATTCAAGTAGTCTGCCTCTTTGTGATAGCTACTCTTGCCCGGGCTGACGATTGCCCCATGGGTTGCCAAATCCAATCCCAGAATGGACGATTCCTCCTAACCGTACATCGTACCCTAAAGGCCAAGGGATCATATGGTCGGTACATCGATACATCAACCTACGCACTCCGTGATCAAGCATCTCACAAGAATCTCTGGACACGCAAATGGGATAAGAGCCGATTCTTCGCCTCAGATGTGTGCCTCAGCGACACAGGACTAGTGATTGGATGGCAGGGCACGCACGTATTTGCGCTCGAACCAAGACGTGGAGAACCGATCCTTGAGTTGCATGGTAGTGATCTTCTGTCTGAGGAGATGAGACAAAGATATGCCCAAGAAACGAGCGCGGGTACCGATTGGGGCTTGCATGATTGGATCGGCTATTTTGTGAACTTGAGCAACCGTGAGTGTTTCGTCATCCGGACCTGGTGGGGATTCAGAATGCTTGTTGATTTGAATTCGAGGACTTTTGCTCCGGTCACAGCTGAACTGAGCGAAAAGATCGAGAGTCAGGAGAGCAGCTTTCTGCTTGGATTCCTGCGTCGCGCTGTACAAAAAGGAATGCCTACCAGCAAACAAATCGACGAGAACAATCCAATACCTGAGATTCAAGCATCGGTCTTGGCAGTCGGACAGCTAGGCCTTAGTGAATCTATTCCCTATCTAAAGGCAATTGAGGCTTGGAACTACTGCGATAACTGCTTTTCGTTGAAAGATGTAGAATCCCCATCGATCCAATTACTCGAAAGCATTCGACCGCGAATGTATGCCATAAACATGCTTCGCGCGACCGTTCAGTTATCAATGCGCCGCCTTGGTGCTCGACCTCAGGGTCTTCCAAGCATACGATTTTGTTTAGACGAACGCCTCCCAGCGTCATGCAGTGCTTACTTCGTAACACTGCCCAGCCCCCGCGAGGGATTTGCGGATAAAGTCAATACGGAGATGAAACCGTTTCAGGTCCTCCAATTGATTGGTGAACCAGACTTTGTCATTTACGGCGTAAACAGTACGACTTGGGAATATGACATGGATGGACCAATGGCCTACACGCTCGAAATCACGTGGGGAGACGAAGTCCCAAGAATCATGAGCATAGATAAGTTCGCCCCCCCGAAGTGGAAGATCGACTCGAAATACACTCGTGACAAAATGATCGTGTTTTGAAAAACCACGAAGAAAAAGCCTGAAGTATTGCTGACGCGGTCTATCCCGGTCGGATAACGGCCAAACCGGACAGAACTCTGCAGGGGACGTCGGGGAGGGGGTTTTGTCCGGTTTGGCGACTATACGCCCGGAACCCTGATTGTTCCATTGGCTGACAGCTGTAAGTGTCTCCAAAGACACAAAATGTAGGCAACATGGTCTCACTTAACAGCGTGAATTCGACGCAATGTGATTTAGTACATTATTGAACCCTGAGCGTAGTATTCGTATCTGATCGAAGGGAATCGGAAACCGAATTGTTGTGACCAAAAGTCGAGGATCTATGTCTGTCGGGGATAGACGATTATGACAAACGTCGTAATTGGTATTTTAATACAATCCAGCATTTGTCTTGGGGCCTTTGGCTGGCAGGATCCGTCGAATCGAAATCCTGCATCCGCTGAAATTTCAGCCACGAAGGCAAACCTGTATTCCCTGGCTCTTTCCGCATATCTTGATGAGAGAGCAAGAGTCCCAGCGATGATGGGTTCTTCCGAGGATCCCAAGGTTTTGATTGTTGAACGAAATACTGTTACCAGAGGATTCCCGGAGCAATTTGGACAATCTCGGGTTTCCTATCTTGATTCCCAGGGGCTAGCTCAAAAGTATCGTGCGGACAAAAAAGCATTCCCAATGCTTGAGGTTGGGCCAATTACCAATTCCGGTAATGATCTGGTCATACCCATCGCCAGGTGGGTAATTTCCTACAGAGGGAAGACACAGCAACGTGGCTATTATCACGCATATGCAGTTATCCTCAGATTCGATTGTGAAAAGCAGGCATACTCAGTTCAGAGCGTCAAGTATATACCTCCTTATTAGCATGGGACTGGGGGTATTCAGACAATACCCTACCGGATCAGAGAGTTCTGTCCGGTAACGCTATATACGACCGCGATCGTTTACGGTTCCGTTCAAACACCCTGTAATTGCCTCAGCAACCCGGAGTAGGTGTAAAATGGGATTGAATCGAAACATCTGTTTCATTAGATCCGAATGCTCAAATTGATCACCCGAAATTGGCGAGAAAATGCATGATTCCAATCGTTTTCTTTCTCTTCGCAGTATCGTTGCAGAATCCAGTTTCTCACGGCACCCAAGGACTTGTTGTCACAGTCTCTCGCGATCCGTTGAGCGGCGCCACTGTTCTTGGTATGCCGACTGGCGAGAGCGTCAAAACCAACGCTCGGGGTGAGTTTGTTCTATCAGAATCGAGTGATTTTGTCCGTTTCTCTGCTTCAGGATTTCGCCCAATAACAAAGTCCCGAGACGAGGTGATGATTGGCTCACCTATTGTAATGGAGCGTGATCCTTTAGCCATCTGGGCGCCCGGAGCTTGTTCGCCAGTCCAGACGCAAAACACCCTGAATGGTGATTGGATGGGATTCGTGTTACCGCTTGGAACGAAATATAGCACCGAGGTCGGAGATGATTATCAAAAGAAGATCGTATGCGAGGGCAAGTATTGCATGCAACTTGGTTGGGGAGCTCTGTGGTCATTTGGAGTTCCTCCAAGAGGCTTTTTGAAGGACTTGACTATTAACAAGGAACGCGACATTCAATACCGTCCTGAGGTTGGGCTGCAGGGTGTGGAGTATCGTGGAACAAGAGGTGACGGAGCAATGACGCGATGGGTCGGCAAGTTTAACGAGACGATCAGCTACGAAAACGTTCCCGCAAATGTTGCCGAGTTTTTTGACAGAATCATTGACAGCCTCTGTTGGTCCAAGAAGCGTTGACATAGATTAGCGTGGTGTATGGGGATTCTGGACGAATTACCGCGTACACGGAGATTGACCGCCCAGGTGAAGAAATGGTGAAATGCGAACAGGACGTAGGAGCAGTAGCGGCAAATTCGACATCTCCGAGTAGGCGACTAGAACGAAGCCGCTGTCGCGGCGGACTTGGTGCCAGTATACGATTGCAGCAGAGAATTGAGCGGTGACGTAGTAGTTTGAGGGTCACAAGGAGGTGCTTGTGACCCAATTAAGACAAAAAATGCTGGAGGAACTCCAGCGCAGGAAGTAATTGTTTACCGCATTGAAAGTCTAGCAGTTCCTGCCGTTTTTGACGACCCTCTGGACAAATCGCCCCGTTTCTGCTACGGTAAGGTGGATGAGTGCTGACAAAGACCGCCGGCAGGCCGATTCCGTAGACAAGCTTGAGAAGGAGAACAAGTCGCTTCGTGACCGGCTTGATAAGGCGCTTGCGGAAATCGAACGGCTCCGCAAGGAACTCGAAGAGGCCTTGCGCTCTCTCAAGCGGCAAGCCGCGCCGTTCTCCAAGGGTGATGCGAAGCCGACTCCAAAGCCGCCTGGCCGCAAGCCCGGCGAGAGCTACGGCCAACGAGCGTTCCGGCCCGTTCCGGCAAGAGTCGACCAGCACATTGCGGTCCCATTGCCGGAAAACTCGCTGTGCTGCGGAGCGCCGGTGATCTTCGAAGACACCAAGCCGCAATTTCAAGAAGACATTGTGCGGCTGACGACCGTGCGCCGATTCGACATCCAGATCGGCCGATGTGCCTGTTGTGGACGACATGTCCAGGGTCGTCATCCGCTGCAGACTTCGGATGCGCTGGGAGCCGCACAAGTACAGCTTGGACCCGAGGCGCTGTCCCTGGCGGCGCATCTGAACAAGGAGATGGGGATCTCCCACGAGCGCGTGGCTCGCGTTCTGGAATTGGGTTACGGCTTGCGGACCAACCGCAGCACCCTGTGTCGAGCATTGACGCGCCTTGGCGAAAAGGCTGCGCCCACTTACGACCAACTTGTGGCTGCTGCGCGTGCCAGCATGGTCAACCACCTGGACGAAACCGGGTGGCGGGTAGCGGCGCACCTGGAATGGCTCTGGGTAGCCGTCAGCGAACAGGTCACCGTCTACGCGATCCTTCCCGGCCGGGGATTCGAACAAGCGGCTACGATTTTGGGACCAGACTACGAGGGCTTTCTCAACCATGACGGCTGGGCGCCCTACTATCGCTTTACCCGGGCTTATCATCAAAGTTGCCTGAGCCATTTGATCCGTCGCTGCGAGGATCTGATCAAGATTGCCTCTGTCTCCGGCGCTCTCTTTCCCCTGGCGGTGATGGCGTTGCTCTACAGGGGTTTGGCACTGCGAGATCGCTATGGACTCGGCCAGATCTCACTGCATGGGCTCCATGTCGCTACCGGAAGGCTGGAATACGCCATGGACCGACTGCTCGCGCGCACATTCCGTCTGCCGGCCAACCGGCGATTGGCCAATCACCTGTGCCATGAACAGCCCCACTTGTTCACTTTCCTTCATTGCCCTGGAATCCAGGCCACCAACAATGTGGCCGAGCAGGCGATCCGGCCTGCCGTGGTGGCCAGAAAGACTTGGGGCGGCAACCGTACCCACAATGGCGCCCGTACTCAGCAGATCCTGGCCAGCATCCTGCGCACCTGCCGGCAACAGGGCAAGGACGCCTTCTCCCGGTTGGTCGGGCTCCTGCGGTCCCCGGCCCAGGAGATCCTCGATATCGTACCGGCGGCTCTCTCCCCATAGTGAAGCCAATCACCGCGGTGCCATCCCGACTGACTTTTTGCGGCCGGACCTTCTCCGCGGACGAGATCCGTCTCATGCGGCAAATCGCGGCCGATTGCTCAGCTCTCAGCACGACTGAAATCGCGCGCACTATTTGTGAACTGCTCGACTGGAAACGCCCCACCGGACGTCTCAAAAACCACGAGTGTCGCCAGTTGCTTGAGCGGCTGGCGGATCAAGGCTGCCTGCAGTTGCCGGCACTGCGCCAGGTTGGACCGCGAGGTCCGCGCCGGACCGCATGGACCTCGGCCAGCGATCCGCAACCAGAGATCACCGGCTCGGCGCGCGACTTTGAGCCTTTGAACCTGACGCTGTTGGAAGCCGGAAGCCGCGACAGCATGCTCTGGAACGAGTTCGTTGACCGGCATCATTATCTTCGATACCGCGTGCCTGTCGGCGCGCACCTCCGCTACTTTGTACGTTCGGAACCTCTGGGAGAAACGATTCTGGCCTGCATTCAATGGTCGAGCCCGGCCTGGAAAATGGCAGCACGCGACCGCTGGATTGGCTGGAATGACCAGCAGCGGAAACGCAACCTGCAGTGCATCGTCAATCAGAGCCGATTCCTGATCCTGCCCTGGGTGCATGTTCCGGGACTCGCAAGTAAAATCCTGGCTCACTCCGTCCGTCAGCTTCCGGCCGATTTCGAACGCCAATACGGCCGAAGACCGTTTCTCCTGGAAACGCTCGTGGAAGCGAACCGATTCTCAGGCACCTGTTATCGAGCAGCCAACTGGATCTTCCTGGGAGAGACCCGCGGCCGAGGCCGCATGGATCGCTATAACAACTCCCAGCTTTCCAAGAAACTCGTTTATGTTTATCCGCTTTGCCACTCAGTTCAGCAGCGGCTGTGTGGATTGCTACCCCGGTAAACAATTACCGCAGGAATTACTCACCGCATACGATCCGTGCCTATTTGAGCACGGTCGCGGATTTCGCCAAACACTTCAAGAAATCTCCGGACAAACTTGGTCCGGATCACCTGCGTTCGTATCATGCCTATCTGCTCAGAGACCGCAAATTGGCGGTCGAATCTGTTGTCGGACGTGTAGCCGCACTGCGTTTCTTTTTTATCCGCACCCTGAAGCGTCCAGAGTTCCGAGACGATTTGCCGTATCCCAAACGGCACAGGAAGCATCCGATCGTTCTCAGCCCTGAGGAAGTGGCGAAGTTAATCAATGCCGCTCGAAGTCTGATGCACCGCGCTCTGTTGATGGTGCTTTACGGTACAGGCATGCGCAGGGAGGAAGTTTCCCTGTTAAGAGTTGACAATATCGATAGTTCACGAATGATGGTCCATGTCCAATTCGGCAAGGGAGGCAAGCAACGGTTTGTTCCGCTCAGCCCCGTGCTGCTGAACACGCTGCGCGAGTACTGGCGTTGGAAAAAGCCCAAAGAACATCTGTTTCCCGGCACACGGATCCGGAGCGGCAAGATCATGCCGATCTCGGATAAGACTGTCTACCATGCCTGTGTCACAGCTGCGCATCGCGCTGGCATCCGGAAGAAAGTCACCCCGCATCTGCTGAGACACAGCTTTGCTACCCATATGCTCGAAAACGGAACGGATATCAGAAGAATCCAGGAGATTCTGGGCCATGGAGACCTGGCAACCACCGCCAGATATCTGCACATATCACAAAAACATCTGCAAAACATCGTGAACCCGCTCGACTCGCTGCCACTTTCGCCTGTCGACAAGATCTGAACGCACTCGTGTCGCCATGACGAGACCTCCATTTGAGGTGGCCGACATTGTCCGGGTTCAAGGCCATCGATTCCTCGAAAAATATGGATCCGGAATGGATTTCGAGCAGAAGAAGGCCTTTCGCGCCATCAGGGCTTGCCGCACGGCAGCGCTCGGGGGCCACATTGATTACTGTCCCGGTTGCGGCAAATACGAGAGGAACTCGTTCAATAGCTGCCGCAACCGCAATTGTCCAAAGTGCCAGGCCGGATTACGCCTGCGCTGGATTGCAGAACGGGAACGCGAAGTTCTGGGCGTTCCCTACTTTCATGTAGTCTTTTCCGTGCCGCACGAACTCAATGTCTTGGTGCGAGATAATCAGCGCCTGTTTTACAGCCTTCTTTTTTCGGCAAGTTCGAAGGCCGCATTGGAGGTTGCCGCCGATCCCAAGTGGCTCGGAGCCCAGATCGGCATTCTCAGCACCCTGCATACGTGGGGCCAGAACCTGATGACCCACCCCCATATCCACTGCGTGATTCCGCAAGGCGGACTTGCGCCCGACCACAAAAGCTGGATTCATCCGCGGTACCGGTTCTTTGTTCCCGTCAAGGTCTTATCCAAGGTGTTCCGCGGCAAATTTCTGCATGGATTGATGCGACTCTACCGCAAGAGGAAATTGCGATTGGCCGGACCTGCAGCCTGCCTGCAGGATGAAAAATGTTTCGCAACCCTGATCCGACATTTATACAAAAAGCCATGGGTCGTGTACGTCAAGCCGGCCTTTGGCGGTCCCATGCAGGTGATCCGTTATCTCGGGCGCTATACCCATCGCGTTGCGATTTCGAATCATCGGATCGTAAAGTTTGACGGCGAGAAGGTGACGTTTCTCTGGAAAGACTATGCTCACGAGAGCAAACAAGGGCCGATGACCTTGGAGGCCATCGAGTTCTTGCGCCGTTTCTTTTCCCACGTGCTGCCCAAAGGGTTCGTGCGGATTCGGCAGTTCGGCTTTCTGGCGAATCGTTTCCGTGCCAAACGGATTGAGCTCTGTCGTGAGCTGATTGGCGGCCACGTGGAACTCACCCAAACCCAGGAACCGGAACCAGCGCCTGATCCCGAGTTGCCCGAACCGACTGCCTGGACGTGCCCTCTGTGCAACACCAGGATGATCAGGGTGCGGATGTTCAAGGCCGCGGATTGGTCTTCCCGAGGGGATTTTACTGATGACCGAATATCCTCAGCCGCCTGAAACCGAATGTCAAATAGAGATCGACTGGGTATAGGTGTGTTTCTTTACATCGAGAAAGTGTCTTTTTGCAGCTCGGATTGTGTTCCTGATCAGACTCTTATGCCCGACTTATGGGAAATCCTCGCTGCAAGCCGGTTTTGTGACCGTTTCCCGGCAATGCCGCAACACCTTCGCTTGTATCTTGGATCCGTTCAAAACCCATAAGCGTCCGCCGCAAGCTGACAGCGGCTTCCTTCAAGTGGTCGTTATCGGAAATGTCTCGGCAATCTCTTTTTGCTCGTATGCCGTAGATTTGTCCGCCGAGCCATTTCCGATGAACGCTAACGACAATACGCCCGGAATCTCCAAAAATGTTGCAACACCTTCAGCATGAAACGTAGAATCGCAACGATCATTGGGTCTCCAGAGGTGCCATGTCGGTCTGGTTCACAAAAAAACGATCTGCCATACCGTGGCAGTCATTGCCGTTATTTATCCTTCTTTTTGCTGTCGTGATCGGAATTATTTTTCGTTGGCTTGGTTCTCAATGGAGTGAGCCTACAATAAACAGCCGTAAAGACATCGAAGGTTCCTATCGAATTCTTGTTTGCGATGGTCCATGCGACCTAAACCGTACGGGTAATGTTATTAGGCAAGGAATTCTCGTATTGCAAAATGGACCATTGGCCGCAGAAAAGACCGAATTGTTATTTAAGGCTTGGCGTGGAAGGCCACTTTATCCTGACGAACCGGCTTATCGTGGTGGCGCACCATTGGGGTGCTTCTCTCTGAAGTATGTGCGCAAAGATGATGATGGCTGCTTTGCAGGAATCACGCCCAGTGACTTCACCGTCTGGGAAGAGAATCGTCTTTCGCACAGAATAAGATTCTTGCTCTACAGGTCCGTGGATGGCAGCTATATGGTTGAAGGAAAGCTCTCAAACGGGTTCTTTCAGGGAGAAGGTGAGACTCACCACCCTCCCTGGGAATTTCCGAAGAAACAGAGGGTCATCGCCCAAAAAATTGGGGCACCAGACCTCGGGCTCTGCCTTCCTGAGAACCTGCTTGCCAGGTAACTTCCCGCTGGAAGAGACGAGTTAAAACGAAAATTTTAGGATTTCCTGCCTTCAAGTTTCCGGTAACGCGACTATACGCCCGGAATGCCCAATTTCGCTTGAACTGCATATCCGAAACTTCGCATAATCAATGCTGTCCCAACGGTGCTGTGCTGCAGAATATAGGCTATGAGCATGACCCTGACGCAGCTCATCCTGGTCACCTACCTGCTTCTATGTCCGACCAGTAATTTGCAGTCGACAGATCCCTGGATTATTCCCAGCTGCATGAGCAGGCCCAAGTGGTCGCATACTCTGTTTTTCATGGTAGAGCTGAGTCAAACGAAAGGAGCAAAAACAACAAAAGTTACGGATGCCGATTACGAGGCGTACTACATCCGTTATGGACCGTCTGGTGAACTTCTTCAGATTGCTTCTGGGACTCATTGGTGTGGCGCGCCGGAATGCCAGCCGCCCAAAGAGGACTTTGCATCATCTGCAGAATTTTCGAGTAGAGAACTGAGAATCGCGCCCACACAGGAGAAAGGGAAGTTTGGAACAGACTGGCGTGGGAAGTCTAAGGATGGCGGTTACTGGCGCTACATAGGCGTGCCCTTTGAGTCGATAACTTATCGAAACGTCTCGGCTGCCGCAGCGGCATTTTTCGATTCCATTATTGAAAATGCTTGCTATCAGGAACCGGTCATACCTGGGAGTCTTTACCTCGTCCACGTCATCAGCATTGATAATGAAACGCACACAATCGTGGTCGACGATCAGGGGAAGAAGCTGTCTCTAGATGTTTCAAAGGCAAAGATGAAGGGCAAACCCAAAGAAGGAGGCAGAATCTCGGTCGAATATTTATTCAAAGCCGGAAGATATAGTGTCTCAAAGTTGACAGTTGAAGTGACCACGGGCAAGTGAGCGTTCTTTACAAGAGCCGCTCGCGCGTCGTTGGCATCCTGGTTGTCTCACGTCACTCTCACCGCATGGACGTAATACGTGGAAAAACTCGAAACTACTGTCGGTTTTGATACGAACGCGTTCGGAGGCAAATCGGGCGAAAAACCATGATCTCCGGATACGCGACAATACGGCCAGAACCCTTCATTTTGCTTTGTATGTCACTGATTTGAGGGAACTTTCTTGATTGCAGGGTATCTAAAATGGGAGGACAGAGGTGCAGCCCTTCAACACTAATAGAGATATTTTTGTGGACTGGATCTGCCCGCCCGCCGTATGGCTGCGCTTTGGACTTGTATGATGAAAAGGCCAGGACTTTGGGAATTGAATAATAGGAGAGCGCGATGAAAAAGAAACTGTTGGCGTTAACTACACTATTTTGCGTTTGCACCATAGTTCTCGCCGGGCAACAACCGGCGATCACTGGCAAGGACCTGCTGGCGAAAATGAATTCGCAGGCCAAAAGCGACAAAGATTATGTCATGGGTTATGTGCAGGCTGTCTATGCCAGGTATTTGAACACTTCCACGCTCGCCTCCGAAAAAGAAATGGAGCCAGTGCTTTCAGCAGCGAAGAAATACTTCGCAGAGAGCAGCACACAAAAACTGAATCTGCCGGCAAACGTTCTGCTCAGGGAGGCGTTTGACAAATCACTCGCTCTCAAAAAGAAATAATAGCGCGGACTGCCGTGCGGCAAAGCGGCCGCACCCCAACTTCCCGGCGTAAAGAGCTGCGCGGGAAAAACCGTGGGTGATCACCGTTTTTTGGAATCTTCTCCATTTTTAATACCGGTGCATCCAGATGAACTCCCCAGTCTTGGCATCCCCAGTTTTTCTGTGTTTCGTACTTGGCGAAACCGCAGAATTGACAGTTTCCGTATAACCGACATATCAGGAGTTGCGAGTTTGAGGCACCGACGCGTCAGTCTGCCATTTGCGAAACCAGACTGATTAATGTGCGGTGTCTTTTGAAAACCTACCGTAAAGGAAAACAGTCAACCACAGAAAAACCGGAATGCCAAGGAGACCGGCAATGGGAACAGTAGCGAAGAGAATTGCGCCGCCATGAGCGGGTGCATCTTCAACAGCTTGCCTTCCATAGATGAGAATCATCGTCCATATTGGAAGACACATTCCCAGGAGCACAACAATTACGAGTACAACAAGGCCGGACAGGATCGCTGCGGCAGCCCCGCGGATAAAAGGAGAAAGCATCCTCCTCATCCGAACTCCAACAGCGCCATATCCAATGCCATTTGCATCCATGACGATGGAAATTATATATGGGATTGAGTTTCCCGAAACATAAAGTTTACAGAATCTCGGTAAGGTAACGGATAACGGCGTACTCGGAAATGTGGTTCGGCCTGCTCGATCTTTCCGAGGCAAGTCGTTGCGTACGCTCCGAGCTCCATGCCCGCAAGTTCCCTACCTGACAGAGATGGCACATTCGCCCACGCACCTGGGTAGTGGCCTCGAAATTCCGATAGGCTTCCCCTCCGGGCGCCGGCCGGGACCTTCCGCACGGGAGGGCTGCGAGCGGCCACGCCACTGGGCTCCGCCGTAATCCCGCGGCCGGTCCCTGCGCATCAGACAATGACTCCAGGAGCCCCGTTATGAAAATTGCGCTGGAGAGCGGTGATTGCCGCTGAATTGGCAGCAGCGGACTAGTCGTCCGGAGCCTGCTTCCTGGTCCATCTCCGGCTCAGGCGGTCGGCCCAGCGGGACGGTTCCGGGAGACGATGGCGGCTGCACCGGAGTACGAAGCCGACTGCGGTTTCGAGGCTGATGCCATTCCCTACTGAGACATAAACCGGTTTCACGTCCCTTGCCGTGCACACCACGGCCCCGATCGTCTCACCCTGATCGACAAGGGGAATCCACGCGCCGCGCTCGCGCGGCAGCTCGGCGTGGCTGCCGATCAACGGCGTCTTGGCCACCCCAATCGAGGGAATCCCGCTGAGTACCCCGACGTGGCACGCCATCCCGAATCTCCGCGGGTGCGCGATTCCGTGGCCGTCGCAAAACAGGAGATCCGGCAACTGCCGCAGCCTGCCGATCGCCTGCAAGACGGGCGGGGTTTCCCGAAAAGACAAGAAGCCTGGCACATAAGGGAATCGCAGCGGGAGCGTCGCCACGGCCGATTCGCACAGCACGAGATCCGGAAATGAAAGCAAGGCCACCGCCGCCCGGGCGACGCCGTCGCTTTCACGGTACGCAACATCAACTCCGCCGATCCATCGCACGTCGCCAAGTTCGTCCCTGGGCACGACCTCTCGCCGGAGTCTTTCCTGGATTCCGTACGCTTCCCCGGGAGTTACATCCCATGCGTGGCGCGAGGCAGCCCGGAACAGGTCGAGCCGGGAAAGAACTTCGCGCAGCTGTTCACCGGGCGCAGCCTTCGTCACAGCCAGGACGCGCGACATCGCCACCGGCTCGGAATGCCCCCCGCTCCGCGTGAGCAGGATGCGCCGCTCAGCTTCGGCACGCTGCAGGAGATCCGCATCGATGAGGGCGCCTTCGGCGATTTCGACATCGAAGCCCAGGAGCCGCAGATGCCGGGCAAGCGGAAGCAGGGATGGGTCTGAAATGAAGCGAGTCTCACGCAGTGGCTGACTGCGGACCTTTGCAATCCCCGCCACATCGAGGGCCTCGAACACCGGGTACACGCTGACGTTCTCATTGTCACCGATCGGGTACGAGAGACCGACGGAGACACCTCCCGCCAGCACCAGGTCAACCTGTGATGCAGGTATCCCGAGGTCGGCCAGAAGGTCTGCGATGACGGCGCCTGCGGGCAGGGTCCGGGCAAAGGCACGCTTTCGGTCTTTTGCGGGCAGATAGTCGTTCAACTCTTCATAGACCCTGATCCAGACGGTCACCATGCCCGAATCGTCGCTCCACAACGCTGGAAAATCAACATCCCGTCAACCGGCAGCCGCGCGTGCACTGTGTCGCGGGCTCAGAAGGCACATGCAATCCTCATGTGTTCCGGCTGATTTTGCGGAGTTCCCTTCCCAGTTCGACGAGAAGTGGTCGCGCCATCCCGAGGCCTTGGCGCACTTCGCACGGCACTGAACTGGATTATTCATGAAAAGGATTATGTGATGTCCTCAGCTGTCAGACATTGAACCGTTAAGGGCCAACTCCTCTCGCTTATGAAACCAACATGCTGTTGCAAGCCGCGTAGCGGCGGTTTGATTGTAGCCAGGCCTTTCAAGGCCGGGTGCACACGGCGGCGAATGATTCCGTCGCGCAGCAACGGCTGAATTCAAGCGTCGCTACGGTCGTGAGAAAATATTCAAAAAATGACGATTTCACGGCTGTAAGTTATTGAAAACATTAGCGCCATTTTTGCAAATTCCTAATTTTTCTCAGGACCTACGCGACGCATCGGGAGCAGCCGACCGGGTGCCGGCCTTGAAAGGCCGGCCTACATTCATGCGGCCGCTACGCGACCCACGCGCTGGTGATTTATTCGGGCTAACAGACCGGCGCGCCGAAAGCATCCTTCAGATGAGCCATGCTGCACCACCATGAGAATTCTCCAATCGCGTCGCTTTAATAGGTGGCACGATGACATAAGTGCCACGAGCAAACAAGCTCGACCAACCGTCGGAGAATTCCTCTTCTTCGGCTTCATGGGAGCACCTGTTTTGTCGGTGCTGTGCTTTGGCTGGATATGGCTGCAATTTTAGATTGACAATCATATGGTTTGTATTACACACTATATTGTATGAACTACCATACTGCTATGCCAATGGATTCGCCGGGCAGACGTGCAGCGGCCTATTGGTTCATAGACGGCCTGCCGGAAATTGTCTTTGGCCTCGCCATGCTCACCTTTGGGCTTTGCAGTGTATGGATGATCGAGCAGGGGAACCGGCAGCATTGGTGGATATCGGCGGGAGTACTAGTGGCGGAACTGCTATTTCTGCTGATGTTCTTCATGCATCGCCGCATCCTCGATTTTCTGAAGGCGCGCATTACGTATCCCCGGACGGGTTACGTACGTCCGCCGGCCGACTTCCCGAGTAAGAGCGACTCTCTCGACAAGATCCTAACGCTTGGAATGGCGCATCGGGTTGATGAAAATGCTTCCTCCTTCCGCAGCCATACGGTCTATTTGTTTCTCATCGGGTTTATCTTCGTGCAATTCCTCCAGGCGCGCTGGAGTCTGCCGTTGGTGATGGCCGCCATCGCCGCAGGCGTTTTCTTCTGGAATCGGGATGATGTGCGTCCTTATTCCTGGCGCGCCGTGCTGCCAATCGCCCTGGCCGGTTTCATGGCCGCCGGACTGGAATTGAAGCCGGAAACCCGCTGGTTTGTACCACTGGTCATCGGAGGCGCCTGGCTGCTGGGCATTGGAACCTGGACTCTCGTTCATTATCTTCGGGCTCATCCCAAGCCGGATATCGGGCGGGAAGGCCGTCCATGAACCCTCGGATCCAAAAGGTTGCACAGCTCGACCGGCTGATCCACGAACCGGCGCGCCTTATGATCATGATGATTCTTCAGGGCACAGGTGAAGCCGACTTTCTCTACCTGCTGCGCGAATGCGGGCTGACGCAGGGCAACCTTTCGAGTCATCTCTTGAAACTCGAGGAAGCCGGCTATGTAGAGATCGAAAAAAAGTTCAAGGGCAAGCGGCCGCTGACCTTGTGTCGCCTGACTCGCAAGGGTGAATCGGCTTTGTCCGGCTATTCCCGGAGGCTCGTACGAGCACTGCAGGCGAATGAGAATCCGAAAGGGCAACAGCGACATCCGTGAGGGCCAAGATCCACATTCAGTCCTTGGCCCGAATATTGTGGAACTTTTGATGCCGGATGAAGACAATACTCAACGATCGACAAGAGAATTGAGGGTGCGGAAAGGAGTTCCCGATGCTGTTATGCTTCCTCCTGTTTGTGCTCGCCCAAGTTCGCCCGGCCGCCCAACCGGCTCCTGCCCTCCACTTGGTTGCCGAAAGCCGGTTTACCTACATGGCCTCTACTCAGACCACGACCTATGAGCAGTGGCTTGCGGAAAGCATGACCTACGAAAAGCGGGGCACGCGGGTCATCATCAACCGCCAGGATCGCGGAGTCCGCTGGGTGATCGACACCCAGAAGCGCACTTACTCCGAAACGACACTGGCGCCCGGGAGCGATGCCGCAAAGCCTGAAACGGCCAACGAAAGCATTCACACCATCGGTTTCAGCTACGAGCCGGTGTTTGCCTGGACGGTCACGCGAACCGCTGAAACTGCGACTGTCAATGGCAGGACCTGCCGTTTGACGACGGCTGACGGCGTAGCAGATTTTGCCGGGATATCCATGAAGCTGTGGCTCTGCCCTGCCCTGGAGAAGGAACTGGAGCGCAAGGCAAACGCGCGCGTTCTCGAGATGGCGCGATTCCGTTATCAGGATCCCGTTACTTTCGCGACCAGCCTCCTTGCCAAGCAGTCTGACGTTTTGCTTCTGTCTCTTGAGGCAACCGTGGATCCCCCGATTGCCCCCAGGATGATCCACCAGGTCAGATTCCTTACATTTGAGAAGGGACAACCCACGCCGGGGATTTTTGACCTGCCGGGCGATCTGCAAAAAACATCCAAGTGAATTTGTAGCAGGAGATACGCTCATGTCTCTAACCCGGCCCGCAGTCGTCACCCTTCTTCTAGCTCTTCTGGCACCGCTTCCAACGCCTGCAGCGCAGGACGCCGGAGCGCTCCCGCCGGTGGTACTTCTCGAGTTGAAGCATCTTGAGGAAACATACCGTGTGCTCGATGCGGTCGCCGAAAAGATCTGGCCCGGATGGAACGATTACCGGGAGGTGCCCTTCCTCCTCGAGTATCAGAACGGCCTCAAAGTCCTGATCGGGCACCCGAATCCACCAAAAGAGTTTCAGCCTGTCGCGGGACTGGGAGGCGGCCGGAGCCGGGTTTTTGCCGATCGTACCGCCCTGATTGCGAAGGAACTCGAGCCGCCGCTTGCCGCGGGCGGCGGCCCGATCGGCTTCGGCTCAACAGCCGACGGCCGTTCCGTCGAGGTTGTCCACATGAGATTCCAGCCGGCGAAACAAATCGAGAGTGACGGCGGCGCACGGAACACTGAAGGCCAGATCCTCATATACATCCATGAGTTGTTTCACTGCTTCCAGCGTGGCCACATCAAGAACCGCGTCTATGGAAACCTGCAGTACAACGCCGACGCCGAGTACGCACTCTACTCGGAAATCGAAGGGCTCGCGCTGCATCGGGCTTATCTGGAACCGGACGCCGAGAAAGCAAGAATCCTGATCAAGGATTTCCTGGTCGCGCGCCAACTGAAGCGGTCGGCAACGATGTCGGAACTGCAAGGCAACCAGGAGTCAACCGACGAATTCAACGAGGGCACCGCCACATACGCGGAAGTCCGCACGCTCGAAGCCCTCAAGGCGGCGGACTACACTCCGGGGCTGACGGGCCAGGAGGATCCTGCATACCTCGGCTTTCGCGACACCGGCCCGATGCTGAAGCAGTATCCTGACCGCCTGCTGAAAACCGCCGCGGACGTGGAATATCAATACTCGAAGAGCTACACCTACGGCTGCTTCCAGGCGCTGCTCAGCCAGCGGCTGTTCCCAGGTTGGCAACAGACGGTCACCACCGGATCCGGATTTATCGACGCTGAACTGGCAAAGCGACTTCCTGTCGCACCCGAAGAGAAGGCCCGGATCGAGCTGCGGCTGAAGGAAGCCTATCCGGTTGCGGAAATTCGCGCACGCAACGCAAAGTACCTGAACGCACGGGACTCGGCCTACAACCGTATGAAGAGCCGGGCGGGCAAGGTGTATGTCCTGGACTTCAAGGCCACGGGCCAGTACCTGAGCACAGTGGCGGGGAAAAAGGATTCATACAATCTCGGGCTCATTCACCTGTATCCGGACGGACTGGACCCGATCAAGTTCGACGAGGTCGAACTTTCAGCGATCACCGGGCCGGCAGAGATCAACCAGTTGTACTTTATCCGCACTATCGACACCCTTGAACGCAAAGGGGCGGCGCCGCTGAAGGTCGAGGGGGTCCGCCAGCCCGACGGCTCGTGGAAAGCCGCGGTCGTGCAGACTCCGCTATTCACTCTGAAGGCGCCGCACGTCCGCATCCAGGAATCGGGCAATTTGATCAAAATTCAGGTGCTGGCGCGCGTAAAGTGACAGGCGGTCGGCTGTTCAAGCTTAAAGGAGAGCACTCATGAGGCGCATCATTGGCGGTTTGCTCGTGATCGTACTGATAGCGTGGACGTGGAAAACATTGCCGGCCTCCCACTCTGCTTCGATGCCGGCCCAGACTTCTGCGGCCACCTCGCAGATCCCGGCAGCGATCGACAAGATCTTTGAGCGTTGGGACCGGCCCGAGTCCGCCGGCTGCGCGGTCGGCGTTGCCCGGAGCGGAGAAGTGGTGTACACGCACGGTTACGGGATGGCCAATCTCGAATATGGAATCCGCATCCGTCCTGACACCATTTTCGAGTCCGGCTCTGTGGCCAAGCAGTTCACCGCGGCTGCCATCGTTCTGCTTGCGCTCGATGGCAAGTTGTCGCTCGACGATCCGGTGCGGAAATACGTGCCGGAGTTGCCGGACTTCGGCACGCCGATCCTCATCCGCCACTTCCTGAATCACACGAGCGGTCTCCGCAGCCAGTGGCCGATGCTCACTCTGGCGGGCAGGCCGCCCACGAGGGCCGTCCACACCGTGGACGAGATCCTCGAACTGGTCAGCGGATACAAGGAACTGAACTTCAAGCCCGGCGATGAGTACCTCTATAACAACACCGGCTTCACCCTGCTCAGCGTGGTGGTGGAGCGCGTATCGGGCAAGAAGTTCGACGACTTTTGCCAGGAACGCCTCTTCAAGCCGCTCGGCATGACGCACACCCAATGGCGCGACGACTTCACCGAAATTGTCGAGAACCGCGCGACGGCCTACAGCCGGCTGGCTGACGGCCGGTTCCGCACGAATATGTCGTTCACCAACGTCATCGGCAATGGCGGCCTGCTTTCCACTGTGGGCGATTTCCTGATCTGGAACAACAATCTCGACAATCCGCGGGTGGGCGGCCCGGCAATGGTAGAGATGATGGAGACGCGGGCCAGGCTGAACGACGGCTTCGCAATCGAGTATGGCCTGGGGCTCGCCGTGACCGCCTATCTCGGTGTTCGCGAAGTCAGCCACGGCGGATCGACCGCGGGCTACCAGACGTTCCTGGCGCGGTGGCCCGACGAGCGGTTGTCGGTCGTGGTGCTCTGCAACACGACGGGAACCAATCCAGGCGGCTATGCGCATCAGGTAGCCGACCTGTTCCTCGCCGGCAAGTTAAAGGACTCTCCGGCGGTGAAGGCCGTTGACGTTCCAGCCGACACGCTCAGCAGGCTCGCGGGCGTCTACCGCGAGAGGTTGACCGACGCCGTGCTCCGCGTCGCATACGACGCCAGCGCGAAGGCCATCCGCATCGGTGGGCAGGCAATGGTGCCGACCGCCGCCAACGTCTTGTCGGCCTCGAACGGCCAGCTGACCTACACGATCGACACCAGCGCTCCGAACGGTGCAGTTCGGCTCACGGAGAGCGACGGCGGACGGTCGAAGCCTCGCGTATGGGACCGAGAGCTGCCTTTTGCGCCCACAGGGCAACAATTGGCCGCGTACGCGGGCGAGTATGTCTGCGAGGAACTTGGCGGCCTTACCTACTCGGTCTACGTCGAGAGCAACGCCTTGAAGGTGCGAGCCCGGCCGGCGCAGAGAATGACCCTGGTTCCGACCTTCCCGGATGGTTTCGTGAGCGGAGGCAACACCATCCGCTTTACGCGTAACGCAAAGGGACAGGTGGAAGGCTTTCGCGTTTATGCCGGGCGCGTGCGCAACCTGCGGTTTGCGAAGCGGTAGGAGGCGCGCGGCGAAGGTCGACTCTATGTCACACGCAATTGAAGTCCGGGACCTGGTATTCCGTTACCATCTGACGGAAGCCCTGCACGGCATCACGTTTCATGTCGACGCCGGAGAGGTGGTTGGACTGCTGGGGCCGAACGGCGCCGGGAAAAGCACTACTCTCAAAATCCTGACCGGAACGCTTCCACCGACCGCTGGGTGCGCCAGCATCAACGGCTTCCGTTTGCCGGGCCAGAGCTTCGATGCCAAACGGATCATCGGGTACGTGCCGGAGGCGGCCGGCCTGTATGAAAGCCTGACCGCGCAGGAATTTCTGGAGTTCCTCGGGCGGCTTCGCGAGATCGACGAGAAGGCTCTGCAGCACAAAATCATCACACTCCTTGAAGTATTTGACATCGCGAAGCAACGCCTGCATCGCCTGGCGACATTTTCCAAAGGGATGCGCCAGAAGATCCTGATTGCAGCCGCTTTGCTTCATAACCCTGCGATCCTCCTTCTCGATGAACCGCTGACCGGGCTGGATGTCAGCTCCAGTGTCATGGTCAAGGACTTGCTGGGAGCGCTCTCCCGCGAGGGAAAGACCATCCTCTATTCATCCCACGTCCTCGATGTCGTCGAGAGAGTCTGCAACCGGGTGCTGATCATTCACCAGGGGAACCTGATCGCGGACGGCACGCTTGAATCGTTGAAGAAACAGACAATGGGCGGCACGCTCGAGGAAGTATTCCGCCAATTGACGCATTCCGCGGCCACCGAGCCTCTGCTTTCGCGCGTGCTGCAGGCCATGAAGCTATGACCGCGCCTGGTTTGCTGCGGGACCGCATACTCGAGTTCAAGCTCACGGGGAAGGTATTCGCCCGTCTTGGAATCGATGTGCGCCAGTATCGGCTTCTTCTCCGTCTTTTCGCAACTCTCTCCGGCCGCCTTGAAATCCTGGGCAGCACAATTTCTCTGATATCTATTGTGCGCGGTGTAATCCCCTTATCTATCTTTATCAGCCTGCCTGTTCTGGCACGACCGAAGCCGCAGTATTTCCTCTTTTACCTGCTCTCCTTGACCATGTTCTTTCTGCTGTGGATCCTGTTTGAAGATACTTCCCACAGCCTCCTGAATGCCGACGAGGCTTCCGTCATGGCGCACCAGCCGATTGGGGGGAGGACCTACGTTGCGGCCAAGCTGACCCATCTCCTGTCTGTAATTGCAGTTTTTGTCCCCGCCATGAACGCGATCCCTGCGCTGGCGGGACTCTACCTGAGGGAAGCCAGGTGGTTCTATCCGCTCACCCACCTCCTGGCTGCGTACCTGGCCGGACTGTTTGTCGCCTCTCTGCTGTGCGGCGTTTATGGCTGGCTCTTTCGATTCGTCCCACCGTCCAGAATCAAAGGCGCGGCCATGTGGATGCAAGTCCTGGCGATACTCGTGCTCCCGCAGATGAACATGTTGTGGAAGTCGGCGGTGGCCAAGGCAGCCAGTTCACCCTGGCTGCCGTTCCGGTGGTTCGTCGCGGTCGGCCTCCAGGGCTCGACGTCAAATTCGGAATTCCCCATCTGGCAGGCCGGAATCGCGGTCCTGGCGACGTGCGGCCTGATTGTTTTTGGCCTGCGCGGGTTGGGAACGGATTACCTGGTACGAGCCTCTACGCTTCTGCAGGGGAGTGCATCTGCGGCTTCCCGGGTCTCGCGCCAGTCGCGGCTGCATTTGCTGACACAGAAACTCACCGGCGCCCCGTCCGGATGCGGCGCATTTGCCTTTACTTCCATCATGCTGCGCCGCGACTGGCATTTTCGCCGGCAAGCGCTGCCGTTGATGCTCGTGTATCTCTTTGGGGCCGTAGGGCTTGTCGTAAGTGGCATCGGGACTTCCCCATACGTCTCCGGCGCCTTTGCTTTTCGCGGTTTTCCGCCGATGCTTTTTTTCCCCTCCATCCTGAGCCTGATTTGCCTGATGCCTTGCGTGATGCTCCGCTTCACCGCGGAGGCCCGTGGCGCCTGGATTTACACCATTCTGCCCTTCGAACGGCTGCGACCCTTCGCTCGCGGCATGTTCTTGTCACTCTGGATCCCGATCGTCGGCGTAATCCATTTCTGCCTGCTCATTCCCTGCATCTGGTTCTGGGGACCGGCCCATGGCTTCCTGTTCGTACTGTTCAGTTCAGCTCTGGCTTCTCTTTTTTTGGCTTTGGCCTTTCTCCTCGTAGACGCCTTGCCTTTTTCCGAAAGCTTCGCTCCAGGCAAGGCCGAAGACGCGCAGATGGGAATGATCCTTGGATTGGTACTGGCCGTAATCATCGCCGGCGTCCAGTGGCTGGTCTTCCACAGCATCCCTCTCGTGGTGGCTGAGACCGCGCTCCTCCTCGTGTTGACCGCCCTCGTCGCACATGTCGGTTTCCGCAAGCTGGAGAGAGATATGCGCACGCAGCTCGAGCTCTTCCAACTCGGACCCCAGCACTTATTCAAGGAAGTTGACCGGCCTATGTGAAGCAGATTTGGTCAGCACTGAAGCAGGAAAGCCCAGGGCTTGCGCCCTGGGCTTTCCTGCCGGATCCTTTCAGGGTCCCATCCCGTCGGCTCCTCATCCTGGCGCCATTGGGAGCACGCACGTACGCCGTCGCTATAGCCGCAGGCGAACCGGTTTGCCGTTAAACAGAACGGCCTGCTTCTGCTGGGAGGTGGCCAGCCGCACTTCGATCCTGCGCGGGCCCTCCAGCAGCCGCGTTCCCTTCTCGAGTTCCAGGTTCAGTTGCCGCGTGGCGTCGTTCCAGGTACAGCGGATCTTGGTGAAACTTCCCTTCTCGAAATCGAAACTGATCCCGTCGTCCTCATAGAGAACAGACTGCCCGTTATTGCCGGGGTAGACTACCAGTTCGAGCGGGGCGTCGACCTTTTCGCCCGTGTACTGCTTCACCGGCCCCATGGGAATGATCGAGCCCGCGCTCACGTAAAGAGGCATGGTGGCGAGATCGACATTGCGGGTGATTTCCTTTCCGCCTTCCACCTTTTCCTGCGTCCAGAAGTCGTACCAGTTTCCACGCGGAAGATACAGCGAACGCGAAGTGGCCCCCTTTTTCACCACCGGCGCAACCAGGATGTCGCGGCCCCACAGGTATTCATCTCCGCGGGCGACCGCGATTGGGTCATCGGGGTAGCGGAACCAGAGCGAACGGATGATCGGCACGCCGGTTTCGCAGGTTTCCCTGACGGCCGAATAGAGATAGGGCATCAACTGGTAGCGCAGTTCGAGATACTTTTTGCAGACCGGCTCGATCGCCGTATTGTGCAGTTCCTCCGGCGGCGGGTCATATCCCTTGGTCTCGGGAAAACCGACGGTCCCGAGGTTCCAGCCCCATGGGAGCCGCAGTTTCCAGTTGCGCCCATGGGAGCGGAAAAGGGGATTGAAGGCCGCGAACTGGAACCAGCGTGCGTACAACTCGCCCGTGAATTCAGCCGTGGGGACAAATCCACCGATATCCGTGCCCCAGTACGGGATGCCGCTCAGTCCGGTGTTGATGGCGATCGGGATGTGGGTTTCCAGAGTCTCCCACCTCGATTGGACGTCGCCGGACCAGAGGAAGGAGGCAAATCGCTGCATGCCGGCAAATCCGTTGCGGTGCAGGGCAAAAATGCGTTCGTTCGGCCGGTACATCTGAGAACCCTCGAAATACATCCGGTTGCGCGCCAGTCGCGACGGCCCGTCGAGCCCGTCCCCCTGGTCCGGCCACCAGCCGTCCACGCCGAGATCGAAGAGCGGTTTGTGCACGGGCCAATAGCAGCTCACCTGGCGATCCTCCGGCCAGCGCCCGTCGGCCGTCCTGCCGCTCGGCAGCGGCGGCGCCGTGCACGGGTCCGACACTCTTCCGGCAACACGCCGCCCTTCCACGACGACGTGCAGCACGACCTTAAAGTGCCCGCCGTGCAGTTCCTGAATCATCTTCTTTGGATCCGGAAACGCTTTCGGATTCCAGTCGAACTCTCCGTTGTTGGTGTTCCAGCCGTTCGGACAGAAGCCTGTGCCGAGATAGATCATCGTGTCGCAGGGAAGTTTCTTCTCCCGGAACAGCCTGGCCTCCTGGAGGATTTCTTCCGGCGCGTCAAGCGTGCGGTGAGATTGCTGATAGCCGAATGACCAGAGCGGCGCCATTTCAGGGAAGCCCGTGAGTTTGGCATACTCGCCCATTACCCTTGCAGGATCCTTTTCACCGATAACGAAGACGTCGAGCGGCAGCGCCGCCTGCGGATCCGGCGGCTGGAACCGTCCGGCCTCGCCTGTGAGATCGAAAGATCCGAGGGGCTGATGAATGTACATCGCCCAGCCTGCGGCGCCGATGAGCAGCTGAACCGGCACCTTGGCGCCGTGCGTGGCGAGGTTGTAGCCGCCCTGGCCGCTGCGCATCCGGTCCAACTGGCCGCGCCGGTCAAACTGCGGGCCGCCCTGGCCAAGGCCGAAAACGGGGCTGTTTCCAAACTGAAAGCCGACATGCCCGGTAACGGCATCCGGCTTCAGTTCCTGGACAAGCCGGCCACTCCGCGCCTCCACGCGAATGGTCAAAGGGTCCGCCGTGAGTATGACGGTCAGTTCTCCGCATTTTACGCTGCGGGAGCCGGACAGCGTCCGCAGGCTGGCGGCCGGTTTTCCCCAGTCATTCTTGACCAAAGTTCCTATCGACGTAATCGGCTGCACCTGATTGTCTATGATCGGGGCGATCGTGATCCGCACATTCGCGGCGCTGACAGACGTCAATGCGATCTCCACCGGACGGCCGGCAATCCGGATCGATGCTTCCTGCGCGCGGGTGATCTGCTGCGCGATCAGCGCGCTCGAACCGATCGCGGCCACGCTTTTCAAGGCTTCTCTTCGAGTAAGTGGATTTTTCATAATGAGGACATCCTATACAGAGTTTCGGTTTTGGCCTGTCGGCCGGGGGAGACGATGCACTCGTATTAAGCTTCCAGTCGTGAAGCAGTCGGCGAGCCGAGATCGGATGAAAAGCGCGACCGGATGCGGCGCCCGGGGGCGCCGGATCCGGTTAAAACTGGAGCCTGGCTCTCGCAAAGGCTGCTTCCGGCTAGAAACGCAACCGCAGGCTGACCAGGAAAAACCGCGCGGCCTGCGCGCTCAACGTCTTCCCGAAGGTATTGCTGTTCAGGCTCGTTGAGGGAGAGTTCAGATTCACGCGGTTGAAGAGATTGAATCCCTCGATGCGCAGCGAGAAATTGATGCTCTCGTGGATCGGGAAGTTTTTCGCGAGCGCCATGTCCACCCGCGCGAACCCTGGGCCGCGAAACGCGTTTCGCGCCAGATCACCGACTGTGCCGCCGGCGGGCCGCGGGAAGTCCGACACGGAGAAAATGCCGTTCAGGAACTCTTCCTGGGTGAATCCCTGGCGCTTGATGGACGCAGCAGGCGCGTTCGGCCGGTCGCCCCCGGTATTGTCAGCGTTGAAATCGCCGTTGGGATAAGAACCGCCGATGGTCACATTCATCGGCGTTCCATCCTCAAGGACGCCGTAGCCCGAGAGCTGCCAGCCTCCGGCAACCCTGCAGACCAACGTGGCGCAGCCCTTCAGGAACGGAAGCTCCCAGATACCGGAAAACGACATCCGCTGCGGCACGTCGAAGCTGGCCACCGATCGGTCGAGCCAGCGGTTGTTGACGTCGGAGTAGGAGGTTGTTCCCTGCTCCTCTTCCGCATCGGTCAGCACCTTTCCGTAGGTGTAGTTTGCCTGGAAGGAGAATCCCGAGGAGAAGTGGCGGCGCACGGCCAGCGTTCCGCCGTGGTAGATCGAGTTGGATGTGGTCTGGGCCATATTGATGCTCGAGAAGCTGGAGTTATAGCCGTTGAACTTGCCGTCCAGCAGGTCGCCGCTGTAGCGGTTGACGTTGGCGATGTTAACCATGTGGTGGCCCGCCGAGCCGATCCAGCTGACCTCGACGACGAGTCCGGCAGGCAACTGGCGCTGCACGCCCAGAAACCAGTTGTGGGCATACGGTTGTTTGAAGTCCTGGTCGATGGCTGCGATGGCCACGCGCACTCCGCTGATGCCGTTATGGGAATCGAGGCCGAGTTTCAGGCTCGGATCCACGGGATAGCCCAGATACGGTTTCGACGGGTCGCCCAGGGAGTAGGTGAACGACGTGCCGTAATTCAGGCCGAGCGTTGCCGTCGCGGCCAGCGGCGGATTCGTGCGGTAGGTCGCAGTCTGCACCGTGGCCATGCGGTCGTACGAAAGACCGTAGCCGCCACGGACGACGTTCCTGGACCGCCCGCCGATGTCCCAGGCGAACCCGAAACGAGGGGCGAAGTTCAGCTTGTCGGCATTCCATCCCCGGGGCGTGACATCGACAACTCCGTTGGCAAGGCGCTCGGAATAGGTGGCGCCTGTCCCGGGCACCAGATTCCGAAACCGGTCGTGAGTGTCGGTGTAGGGGCCGTAATAGTCGTAGCGCAGACCCAGGTTGAAGGTGAGGTTCCGCCGCGCCTTCCAATCGTCCTGAACGAAGGCGGCGCCTTCCCAGATGGCCATGTCGGCGCGCGTGGACGTGGGAAGCCCGGTGCGTGGATCCACCGTCCGGGTCATCTGAATCGGCTCGTCGTCGATGAAGTCCAGGATGCTCGCGAAGGAGTAGACGGGAATGTATGAGGAAGTGTGCCACAGGATATTGATCGCCCTGCGGATCTCACCGCCAAACTTGAGCGCATGACTCCCTCGGATCATCGAAAACGTATCTTTCGCCTGGTATTCGGTTGGGAACCATCCTCCAGGGTAGACATTCACGTCCCGCGCAGGCCCGCCGCCCGTGATGCTGATTCCCGGAACCTGCTTGTTGAGGATGTCATTGCAGGACAGGGCGCCCAGGGGCTTGGAGGTGTCCTCGGGAACGCAGTAGTTTCCCATGAACCGTGTCACGCCTATCCGCGCTTCGTTGAGCATCGTGGGGCTGATGGTCCGCATGTAAACCAGGTTGCCATAGGTCCCGGCGGTGGGATTGATCCGAAGAAAGTCGGGACGCACCCCCGGCGTAATCGATCGCGCGTGCAGGCGGTAGAAATAGAAATAAAGGTGGTCCTTGCCGGGGCGCAATTCATGGTCCACCCGCAGCGTGAACTGGTAGGACCTCTGGTCGTTCGTGGTCAGGTAGCGCACGGTGCCGATGTCGGGGATGCCGTCCTTGGCGGAGCTGAACTTGTTGACGCCGGGCAACGGGCTGCCGACATCGCGGATATTGATGGTCGGATCGGCCACGGGGCGGAAATTGTCCATGTAATAGGCCGCAATCGAATTCGGCCGGGTCTGCAGCACGAAATTGCGGAGTTCCGGAGTTTCCACCGTCGTGTCGGAGCTGCTGCTCCCCGACCGGCGCGATCCCTCGTAGGTGGTATAGAAAAAGGTCCGGTTTTTCAGGATCGGGCCGCCGATCCCGTAGCCGAACTGGTTGCGGCGGGCGACCGGAACCTGCGCATCGAAGAAATTCCGGGCCTGCAACACGTTGTTGCCGTGGTATTCCCAAACGCTTCCGTGAAATTCGTTCGTGCCGGATTTGGTGATGATGCTGACCTGGGCGCCCATATTGCGGCCCTGTTCGGCAGAGAAGTTATTGGTCGTGACGCGCACCTCCGCCACCGTCTCCACGTTCGGAGTCACCTCGGCGCGGCCGCCGCGTGAAATCGAATTGACGCTGGAATCATCGATGGTGATCGAATTGCCGTCGGCCCGCATGCCATTCGCGTTGTACTGCGGCGTGGCGTCGCTGCCGAAGAGTTCATTGCCCAGGCTGCGCCCGCTCATGCCCGGCTGCAGGGCCATCAGATTGAACAGGTTGCGGTTCGGGATGGGCAGTTCCTTCAGCTGGGCGTCGCCGATCGTCGCCGAAATGCGCGCCTGCTCGGTTTCGAGGGCAACCGCCTGCCCGGTCACGGTCACGGTTTCTGTGACGCCACCCACCTTCAGCGTGAAATCCACTTTACGAATCTCGTTTGCCGCAAGTACCACCGATGGCTGCTCAGCCGTGTTAAAGCCCGCTTTAGAGGCCTTGACCGTGTAGGTTCCCGCACCGATGCCGAGAATCCGGTAGACACCTTCCGGATTCGACAGGGCCTCGCGCGTGACTCCGGTGCTGGCGTTCACCACGATTACCTTGGCGTCGGGGATAACTGCCGAGGAAGGATCCAGAATTGTCCCCTGAATGCCGCTGCCGAACTGGCTCCATCCCGGTTGCGGCAGGAACAGAAGGGTGAACGACATCAAGAGAAATAACTTAAGGGATGCCTTGAGGAAATAGTTCATTGATTCTGCCTCCAGTCTGCACCTTGAACCCAAGATCCAATATCAATGCCGCTATCGATTCCTGTCCGCGAAAGACTCGGGACGGACGAGTTCTAGCAGGTCGGACAGCTGTTCGAAAAGACTGAGACAGGCAAGGAGATCATCGGAGGCCGGACAGCTGTTCGACGACTTTGACGCCGACCGAATCCCTCGAGGGGCCGATCTTTCAGTCACAGCAGCTTTGACGCGTGGGACCTCCGCCACGCACCGCAAGCCGAGGACGCCGCTTCTCAACCGTGTTGACCGTCATTCAATTTTGTTGAATCATCGAGCAGCGCCGTGCGACATGTCAAGCGATTTCTGTCTCAAGGTGTCGATTTCCAGAGGGCGCACGTCCCGGATGAAGAGTAGGACGACGAAAAAGGAAATGATGTGCAACGTCCCTGCGAGAGCGAAGATCGGCGCATATCCGGCGCCATACTTGAGCATCTGCCCGGCAAGCTCGCCGAAAACGATGCCGCCCATCGCGCCCCCAAAGCCGACGAGCCCGGCGACGGCCCCCACGGCGCGGCGGGGAAAGATGTCGGCCGGAAGGGTCATCAGGAGCGTCGACCAGGCCTGCTGGCCGAAATAGCCGATCGCGAACGGCACGATCACCAGGAAATTCGAGGAGAGGGGCACGAGCAGCAGGCAGGGCATGACGGAGACGCTGATGCCGATCGCGATCTTGCGCGCCTTGTTGAGTGACAGTCCCCGCTTGACCAGCAGGCTCGAGAACGAACCGATGACCAGGCATCCCACGCCTGCCGCGGCCCAGGGGATCCAGGCAAAGTAGCCCACCTGTTTGATATCGTAACCCCGTGTGTCCATAAGATACTTGGGCAGCCAGAGGCTGATGAAATACCAGACCGCGTCGCCCAGGAACTTGGCGATGACGAGGCCCCAGACCTGCCGGTAGCGGAGCAGGTTCAGCCAGGGGATGCCGGGCTGGTTCCGCTCCATGCGGGTGGAGGTGACTTCCTCGAGCTCGGCCCGCTCGGCTGCGGAAAGGCGCGGGTGGCGGGCAGGCGGGTAATAAGCCCGCGCCCACCAAACCGTCCAGAGCAGCCCGGCCGCGCCCGAAAAATAGAACACCCAGGGCCAGCGGAAGTGGAGCAGGACGGCCGCGATCGCCGGGGGCGCAAGGATGCCGCCGACCGCGGTGCCGGCATTGATGATGCCCATGGCCGTCGAGCGCTCGCGCACCGGGAACCACTCGGCGACGGCCTTTGTGGCTGCCGGAAATCCGCCGCCCTCGCCGATGCCCAGCAGCAACCGGCTGCCGGCCAGCATCGCGAAGCTCGTGGCCAAGCCGTGGCTGGCGCAGGCCATCGACCAGAACAGCATGATCAGCAGAAATCCGAGGCGCGTCCCCAGGACGTCGATCAGCTTGCCCCCGATGATGTACATCAAACCGTAGGTGAGCAGGAAAAATGTGCCCAGATGCGCATATTTCTCATCCGGGATGGGAATGTCGTTGGCGATGTGCCGGACCGCCACCGGGAGCGTCTGGCGGTCGAAGTAGCTTACCGTGATGGCCGCGCACACGAGCAAGGCGATCTGCCAGCGCTTGCGGGTAAGAAGTGATCCGAAGTCCATTGCCCCTCTACCTCCGTCGCCGTCCTTCCGCGTCCTGCTTTCTTCCCTCTTCGGAGGTCACTTCAAAAGGCTCCGGACCGCAGCCGCGATGTGGCCGGCGGTGAGCCCGTATTCCTCCTGCAACTCGGCGTAGGTGTGAGCCGATTGGCCGAAGCGATCGTGCACGCCCACGCAATGAATCGGGATTCCTGCGCCCCTGAAGATCCAGGTGATAAGGCCGGCCAGGCCGCCGATAACCGAGTGTTCCTCCGCCGTAACGATGCCGCGCATGCCGCGCGCGAACTCCAGGATGGACGCTTCGTCGGCAGGCTTGACCGTGCTGACGTTGACGACGCGCGCCGAGATGCCTTCCCTTTCCAGCGTCGCCGCCGCCCGGACAGCCTCGGAAACCTCCTCGCCGATGGCGTAAATGACGATGTCGCGCCCGTCGCGGATGAGCCCGGGCCTGCCGATCACAAACGGCTCGTCGTCATCGGTCACATCGGGCAGGTCGTTGCGGGTGATGCGCATGTACACCGGGCCATGACAGGCCGCAATCGCGCGCGTCATCCGGCGCACTTCGTTGGCATCTGCCGGCACGAGCACGGTCATGTTCGGCAGCACCCGCATGATGGCTATGTCATCGACCGTCTGGTGGCTGGAGCCGTCGCCGACATCGGACAGGCCGGCGCTCGATCCAACAATCTTCACGTTGAGTTTCGGGACGCAGATGCCCATTCGAATCTGGTCGTAGGCGCGTCCGGCCGCAAACACAGCGAAGGAATTCGTGAAAGGAATCTTGCCGGTGAGCGACAGGCCGGCGGCGAAGGAGTTCATGTTCGCCTCGCCTATCCCCATCTCGAAGAAGCGTTCGGGGAAAGCCTCCTCGAAGTAGCAGGTCATCGTGGATTTGCCGAGATCGGCTTCCAAAACCACGACATCGGGATTTTCCCGTCCCAATTCGACAAGCGTGCGGCCATAGACTTCACGCGGGTTCTGCAACCTTATCGTGTCTTGCATGGAGTCGCCTCTTCAAGTTCAGTGCAGTGTGGCAGGACCCGGGGTGCCAGCAGCAACGGCCGGAGCCGGGGCGAGCGCGAGCAATGCCTGGGCATACTGCTCGGCGTTCAGGGTGCCGTTGTGGAACTCCGGCCGATTCTCGGCGAACAAAATGCCCTTGCCCTTGGTCGTGTGCGCCACGATCATTTTGGGCTTGCCCGTGAACCCGTCGGCCTCATCGAGCGCCGAGAGAATCGCACTCATGTCGTGGCCGTCGATTTCCAGCACATGCCAGCCGAAAGCGCGCCACTTTTCCGGGTATGGGGTTGTGTTGTACCGTTGCGTGATCCTGCCGTTGGTCATCAATCCGTTGTTGTCGAGGATCGCCACCAGGTTGTCGAGCTTGTAGAACGAGGCGGCGTGCGAAGCCTCCCACACCTGGCCTTCGCACACTTCGCCGTCGCCAAGGATACAGTAAACGCGGCTAGCGCGCCGGTCCATCTTGAGCCCCGCGGCCATCCCGCAGGCTATTGAAATACCCTGGCCGAGCGACCCGGTGTTGGCTTCGATCCCCGGCACGCGGTCCATCTCGGGATGGCCCTGCAGCATGGCGCCCAGCTGCTTGACGCGCCCGAGTTCCTCCTTCGGGAAGTATCCCCACTCCGCCAGGGCCGCGTATTGCACGAGGGCGCTGTGGCCCTTGCTGAGCAGGAAGCGGTCGCGATCGGTCCACCGGGGATTTTTCGGATCGTGGCGCATCTTGGCGAAGTAGAGGGCCGTCGTGATGTCGGCGGCCGAACACGATCCGCCGAGATGACCCTTCTGATTGACGCCGACCATTTGCACAATGCGGAGCCGGAGGAGTCTGGCAATCCGCTCCAGTTCTTTGATATCGCGTGTCTGCTGCATCCTCATCCTCCTGCTCGCGGTTTCCTGGCCGGCACGGCCGTGGCATGGTCACGGGATCGCGGTCAGGTGGCTCGTAGGGACGGCGTTCCCATGCCCGGGACCCGGGACCGTACGGTCGCCGTGATCCCGCATGCGTGTTCAGGCGAGCCCTTCCAGGATTTCACGGATCCGGTTGAAAGCCGTGCGCCCGCTGTTATAAACAGGAACTCTGGTGTTCGTCAGACGCGGTTCGAGCGCGGTCATCGAAACCTGCGCCATGACGATCGCGTCCACATCGCCCGACAACTTGTCGATTTCGGCGAGCAGCATCTCGTTGTGCTTTTCCGGGTTTCCGGCCTTGAGCACCTGGAAGGCTTCACTGCACAAGCGCAATTTGACGTCAATCGGTTTGCCGGCCTCTTCGGCCGCAAGGCGCAGCAGGCGCTCGGAGGCGGGTACGGTCGTCGGAACCGTCGCCAGCAAGCCGATGCGCCGGCCCTGCCGGACGGCCAGGTCCATCATGGGGCGATCAATCTGAAGCATCGGCACGTCGACCATCGGCCTCGCATGCTCTGCCGCACGGTTGAACGTCGAGCAGGCCAGCAGGATGAGGTCGACGCCGTACTCCTGCTGCGACAGCGCTCCCTGTACGAACTTGGCGTAGTTTTTCCTGGGGATCGTGCCGGGCTCGCAGGCGAAATTCGTATTCTGGATCGTGTCGTCCACCCAGTGAACGACCTCGACCTCCGGAATGATCTCATCGATGTACTTCTGCACGGCACGGGTCGTGATGAGGGCCGCATGTATGATGCCGAGCTTTCGCCCGCTCAGGTTCCTGGTCATTAACTTTCTCCTGTTCTAGACAAAGACATTCAGATACTTCACCGTGGCGCTGATCGGGATCACCTGGTGCCCCCGCATGGAATCGAAGTAGACGGAACTGCCCGCCTTCAACCGGTGCGCGGTGGAACCGACTTCCACCGTCATCTCTCCTTCGAGAACATAGATGAACTCCTCGCCCTCGTGAGACAGGTGATGCTCCTTCACCTCGCCCTTGCGGGCCACGAACAGGAAAGGCTGCATGCGCTTGCCCACGTAACGCGTGGCGAACGGGAAGATCCAATATCCGCGCTCGGTCTTGACGATGTTGTCGGCGACTTCCTTCGCCGTGGCCGGCACAACCCCCACGCTTTCGTCGGCTTCGATGAGCGCCGAGACTTTGGTGCCCAGCGAACTGGCGATCTTGACAAGGGTCGCAACCGGCGGCATCACCTTGTCCGATTCGATCTTCGAAAGCAGACTTTTGGTGAAGCCGCAGGCATCGGCGATCTCCTGCTGTGTCCGGCGCTGCTCCATCCGCAGCCGTCGTATACGACTTCCTATTTTTAATCCGACCATCCTGGTGTCCCTTCCGTTTCCATGCGCGGTGGGCAAACGCCTGCCGGCTACCGGTCATGAAATCACCCGCCCAGGCAAGCGTATCTGTGGCCGAGGCACTCACCGTTGCGGAAAGACCGCTCCTTCCGCCAAGGCGATCCTACCCGCGTGCAAGGGCGCGACCGGGTTTCAACCCAGTTGCTCAGAGTTCAATATTGTTGAATCTTCGTGCTGCACGGCAGGAGTTGTCAAGGCTTTTCGCCGTGGCGCCCCTTAGGCGAGAGACGCCGGGGCAGCACGAGGGACGGCATTAAACCGGCTGATGCCTGCTCCCAGTGGAATCTGCTTCCGTGCGGAAGCACGGATGCAGGGGCGCCCTGCCCGGCGGTTGTGTTAGGATTACGGATATGAATTGTCTGTTGCTGCTGCTGTTTCTGTGGATGCAGGCGGAGAAGCCCGCTCCGCCGCAGGGTATGCCGTCGGATCCGGGGGTCTTTCTCCGGCCAAGCGACGATCAATGGCTTAAACTGGCCCAGGTTCCGGCGGCGGACATGAAGACGAAAGGCCTGGGAACATACCTTGAGACCGACGGCCTCTCCAACCTGGCCGTGACCATCGTGTACAAAGGGGCAAAGGCCCCGCTTCAGATCGCAGCAGCACGGCCGACCCTGTACGTTCGCGGTGTCGGCTCCGCGGCAGACGCCATGATCGTCAAGTTCAGCCGTCAAAAGGAAACGCGTACGCTACAGAGCTCGTCTTCCGCGGGAAACGTGGAAAACAGGGGAGGATTCAACAAGAAAGACATCCAGATCACGAGCGTTCTCATTTATTCCGATAGTTCTTTTTCCGTCACCCCGCAGCAGGACTTGAAACCGGGCGAGTACCTCTTCCTGTTCGGATTCGCAAATTCCGGCTTCGATTTCGGAGTCATTCCCGCAAAAAAGCAGCACGGTTCTGCAGGTCTGCGATTCCCTTTTCCACGACCGTGACGCGCTCCCGAAAGATCCCCTGGATGTGCGATCGGTTCACATTCCTGAACACTCGCACAAACGTCTGCGTCTTATTCTGTAGTAGAATTATGAGTGCATCGGTATCCGCGTCAGCGAGACATGTTCGGGCGCTGCTGTGCCGGTTTCCCGGCGGGAGCTCCCGCGTTGGGAGCGGTGATGGCCGGGTACGCGCGATTCCCGATGCCTCATTCGGACGAGGGAAACATCCCATGAAACACCCGCTGCGCGCACTCACGTCAGCCTTGGTCCTGATCTGCGCACTCTTGCCGACCTACGGGCAGAATGTGGCGAAGCCGCCTGCGCCTGCCATCGTCGTCGGTCGCGACAATGTTCTGGTCAGAGTCTCGGTGGCCGACCCTCTCAACCGCTACATCACCGGGCTCCAAAAACAGCACTTCCAACTCCTGGAAGACAGAGTGCCGCAGGCGATCCAGCATTTCGCATCCCAGAGCACACCCATCAGCATGGGGATTATTTTTGACCTCAACGGGGGCATGAGGAACACCGTCGGCTCGGTCATCCAGACGATCGGGCGCTTGCGGAATACCGGCAGGCCTGGAGATGAGTACTTTCTGATTCCCTTCAATCAGCCGGCAGCGAATTGGCGGCCGGACACCGGCTTGAGTCTCTTAGCCGAGGACGACAGCGCCTTCACTCTTCCCGACCGGCTGCCGGCTTTGCGTGAGGCGATTTCCAAAGGACTGGAGTCTCTCAGGACAGGAAAGAACGAGAAGAAGGTGCTCGTGCTCATCACCGGCAGGGACTACAGCATCCGTCTCAACTCCCCCTGGGAAGCGTGGGAATACGCGAACCAGTCCGAAGTGCAGGTCTATTCAATCAGCGACAGCCGCTGGAGCGTTCCCCCGCCGATGCCCATTGTCAGAACGAGCGAAGTGCGAGAGTTTTTCCCGGGAACTCAGAATGACTTGAGCTACTACCTCGAGCTCACACGGACCGAGGTCCGGGATCAGTACATCCTCGGTTATTCCCCGACCAACCGCCTGCATGACGGCAAGTGGCGCAAGATCGAGGTCAAACTCAATCCCCCGCAAGGTCTGCCGAAACTGACGGTGATTGCCCGCGACGGCTATAACGCGCCGCGCGATTGACCGGCCGCCGAAGCGCAAAGCCTCGGCCGGCAAGGGCTGCCTTCAGCCGGTGAGTATTTCTTTGACTCGCCCGACGACGCCGTCTTCCAGGCGCACCTTGATGCCGTGCGGGTGCATCGCGGAGTTCGTGAGGATCTCCCGGACGATTCCCTCCGTCAGTTTTCCGGAGCGCTGATCCTGCTTCTGAACGACACGAACCCGCGCGCCAGGTTTTATATCCGCTCGATTTCTGCCGTCCATCTCTCGCCCTACAGAGGAATCAGCTGCGCTTGACGCAGGTCAAAGCATGTGAGGTACTTGAGTCCCGCCGCCCGGAGGGCCTCCTTGGCCAGTCCAAAGTGCGAAGCAATCTCGGCGGGCCGGTGCGCGTCGGACCCGAATGTCACCCGCTCACCCCCCATCCCGGCATACCAGCGAAGGATCGCCGGCCCAGGAAGCAGGACCTGCGCTTTGCGCCGCAGGGCGGAGGTGTTGACATCGAGGGCGATGCCTTGATCAACACAGTTGCGCAACACGGGACGGATAAGACCCTCGTAATCTGCAGGGTCGTAGCTGCCGTAAACATCGAATGCGGTCCTCACGGGCACGTCGAGGTGGCCCAGCACATCGAAGCCACCGGCCCTGGTCATGCGCTCCAGCTCTTCAAAGTAATCCGCAAACGCCTCCCGGGCGGGGCGCTGAAAATAGGCAGGTTGAAATATCGAGCTGCGCCCTACCCAGTGGAGTGACCCGATGGCATAGTCGAATGGCGCGCGGGCCAGCATCGCCAGCATTTCCGCCTGATAGACGTGCGGTTCGCCGATTTCGATCCCGGCGCGAATTGTGAGGCGCCCGTCGAACTCGGCGCGGCAGCGCTTCAATTCGGCCACCCACGGTTCCAGCCTGAGCCAATCCCGGGGCTGTTCGTCGGGATGCAGATCGTAGTGTTCCGCAAAGCCGATCTCCAGGACTCCCAGCGCCTCGGCGCTCCGGCACATGTCTTCCATGGGCACGCGCGAATCGCCGGAAAAGTTTGAGTGGACGTGATAGTCGAGGGGAACCATATGCCGAAACCTCAACGAAAAGATCGCAGAGGAGGCAGTGAGAAACAATGAAATTCGCCGCGGTTTCGGACTGGATCTCGAATCAGGCAGGGCAGGCTTTGAACCACGAAGACCTCAAAGACCTCGAAGAATATATCTTCGAGGTCTTTGAGGTCTTCGTGGTTCAGACTTGATGTCGGTGGAACGGAATCCGCCGCTTCTTCCCCTCCCTGGCCCGGGTCATTCACAGATAATCCGGGCCAGGTGGGGTTCGGGTGGTCAGTTGCCGCGTCCGGCGGGCGGAGGCGAGAGCCTCGATAGATTGCCGCCCGCGCCGCCGCCGCGACCGCCGCCGCCACCTGTGGTGGCGCCGCATACAGCGTAGATCTCCTCCTTTGTCCAGCCGCTCTTGATCAGAGCCAGGTAGAATGTTCTCTTGGCTGCCTCAGTCCTTTCGGTTGCGGCAGTTTTCATCGACATGACCAGGTTGTCGCTGTCGCCGAACTGCTTCTTGTAGTTTTGAAGCCTGGTGACGCAGCCCTGTGCATCCGCGGGATCGCACTCGAACAAAAGCAGCGCATTCTTCTGGTTCATGCGGGTGATCAGAGCCTGGTCAATCAGGCCTGTTCCAGTCATCGTCACCATGAAGGGCTTGGAAGTCACGTCCAGCATGTCGCCGAGCAGTTTTGCCGACGGATTGACGAGATTGATGGCGATGTTGTTCGTCTCCATCGCCTTGACGGCCTCGCGCCCCTGGGGACTGACACCGCTGTTAAAATTGAACCAGGCGCCGTCGTTGGAGGCGATATCTACGCGCCCGAAATTAAGCAGAGTCGCCGAATGCGTGAGCATGGGTATGCTGCCGTTGAATACGCCGGCATCGCGCACGCCCAGAGCGTATCGCGCCGCACCGCCACCACCGCCGCCGCGCCCGCCGAATTGTGCTGCAGCCGCACCGGTCTGAGTCGGAGCGGTCAACTGCCTGGCACGGCCGATGGCCAGACTCATCAATTCGGCGTTGTCCGATGCCTGCACGTACCGCCAGGCGGATCCGCCGCCCCTTCCCGCCGGCTGGGCTTCGCCGCCCCTGGCGCCCGCCTGGGGTTCGCCGCGCATATCGGTAACCGCGAGTGCCTGGGCGTTGTAAATATGGAGCCGGTCCGGAATCAGGAGATTGGCTTGCGTCTCGTTGGCGAGATTGACAACGCCCTGGAGTACAAACTGGCCGGTCTTTGCCAGGATCGCAGGGTCGATCTTCTCCGTGTCGTCGCCTGACCGATGGTAGTCGGGATGCCCGACCCCGCCGCTGGTCATGAGTGCAAGCGCTTCGATTCCGAGCTCAATGAATCCGGAGTGGTCGCTGCCGCCGGGGCCTCCCGTGCGCGGTTGCACAACCTTGGCGACTTGCGGATCCTGATCCCGCATGATTACGTTGAAAATCTCCGGGAAATTGAGCGCGCCGGGCGCACCGATCGCGTCCCCCAACCCGACCATGTCCATGTTGAAGTAGGCTACGACCCGGTCCATGGATACGCCGTCGGTGGGATTAGTGACATAATGGCGCGAACCGATCAGGCCCTGCTCTTCACCACACCAGAGGCCGACGATCACCGTGCGTTTAGGCTGCACCTTGTTGACCGCGAGCAGACGGCCCACTTCCATGGCGACAGCAGTTCCCGAGGCGTTGTCGTCGGCGCCATTTCTGATTACGCCGGCCTCCGCCACTCCCAGGTGGTCCATGTGCCCGCCGAGGACAACGTATTGGTTCTTGAGATTCGGATCCGTCCCTTCGATCTTGCCCAGAACGTTGCGCGAGATATTGTTCTTGAGCGGCTCGCTGTATAGGGCGACTGAGTCATACCCCTTGACGGCGGCCTTCAGGCCTGTGGCCATCGTCCGCACTTGCTTGTCACGGATGTCGCGGGCCATCTTGGCGATGACATTGTTGAATTCCACCAATTCCTGCTGCGGATTCCGCCACATGACCCATCGGAAAACTCGCTCGTCGATATTCGATACGACGATGAAGGGGCGCGTGTATGGGGATGGCGCCAGTTCGGGCTGCGCACCGCGGCCGCCACCCGCCGGTGCTGCGGCGGGAGCAGCCCCGCCGCCCCGGCCGCCGGCAGGTGCAGCCGGAAGCGCATAGAGCAGTATCGCGGCGGCGCCTTTCGCGTACGCGACCTGGGCCTTCTTCGAATCGGACGATTCCTCCGCCCATGCTTCCGAAGCTGCCGCAGGCGCAGCACCCCGGCCTCCGCCCATGCCCCCGACTTGCGCAGGCGCGTCTTTCGGCGAGCCCTTCAGCGCCAGAACGATCTTGCCTTTGACGTCGACACTGTATTCATCCAGCCCCTTGGCGGGCGCCGATATGCCATACCCGACAAAGACGATCTCTCCGTTGGCCTTGGCGGGCGCCGTGGAGGAGCGATCTATTACAAAGTCGTTGTCTCGGAAGTAAAAACTCCGTCCCGCGATCGTGAGCTCCGGAACCCCAAGGCTCCAGGCGAGTGCAGAGCGGGCGCCCGTGATCGGAACGTTCTGGAAATAGGTACCGTTTTCTCCCGCCGGTTTCAGGCCCCACTGCTTGAAAAGGCCGGCTGCCCAATCAGCCGTTTTCTCGTAGCCGGGAGTGAGCGTCCTTCTTCCAAGATTCTTGGCATCCGACATGTACGCGATGTAATCCTTGATCACATTCCCGTCCACGCGGATCGATGTAGACTGCGCTAGAATCGACAGCGCAAACAGCAGTATGACTGCCGCGACCGTCGGCATTTTGCTTCGAATCATTATGGTGTCCTTTCGTGAAAAGCCGATTTACTGCGACAAACCGGACTACGGAAATGGCTGGCGTATTCACGCCGCCTTTAACTAAATTGTTAGTATGCAGGCCGTTAGCGAGACGGCCGCATTATAAGTAATTTTTCCCGCCGTGCGCGAGGAAAATCCCTCGCCTGTCTCTCCAATGCCGGAATCCCGGGCCGCGGATTTCTAGGGGAGCGGATTCGCCCGTTCTTTGATATAATGCTCCCTCAAATTGTCGTGCTTTGGGCAGTTGAAAACATCCATCTTTTCTAAGGGAAATTCGGGCTGCCGGCGGACGCGCCAAAGCTCAACCGCCGGCCCGAGCATCCGGGGGACTTTTTGATCCCTGTCGTCTGCAGACGTTTTCCGATCGGGTTGCCGATGAACCTGCAGTGGCTCAATGCTTCCGTGATTCCCCAATCTTGGTCCAGCCTGCAGGCAGCTCAGGGGGGAAGATGCAGCCCGATCGGATCGGAATCCCCGGACGCGACGATGTTGAATGCAATGACGAACTCAAACTAGACGAGGAAGAACGATGAGCTTAAGTCTGATCGGAAAATCCATTAGCGCATCGGCGACCCTGAAGCTGAATGAAACCGCAGCCATCCTGAAGGCCAAAGGGGAACCGATCATTCACCTGGGCGGGGGGGAGCCCAAATCCAAGGCCCCTCTGGACGCCATTATCAGTGCGGTGCAGCTCCTCAATTCGGGAGAAGTGCGCTACACGCCTGCCGACGGCATCCCGGCGCTGAAACAGGCAATCATCCGCTATACGGATGAGTTCTACAATCGCCGCGTGACGCCGCTGCACATCATCGCCAGCAGCGGAGCCAAGCAGGCCATTATGGTCGCCCTGCAAGCCATCCTCAACCCGCAGGAGGAGGTCATTTTCCCGGCGCCCTACTGGGTCAGCTATCCCGAGATGGTCAAGTTGTGCGGCGGCGTCCCGGTGCCGGTCCTCCCCGAAGACGGCAGCTTCTACCCCACCATTCGCGATATCGAACAGGTCGTCACTTCCTATACCAAAGCGGTCATCATCAACAGCCCGAACAATCCCACGGGAGCGATGTATTCGGAACAGTTCGTCGCCGAAATCGTGGAGTTTTGTGAAAAGCGCGGGATCTGGCTGATTATGGACGACATCTATCACCGGCTGATCTTCGACGGCAAGAAGCCGATCAGCTGCTACAAGTTCGCCAAAGACCTCTCGGAAAATTCCAAGCTCATCGTCATCAACGGCGCCTCCAAGCAGTACGCCATGACCGGATTCCGGATCGGTTGGGCAGTGGCCAACAAGCAGCTGATCGCCGTCATGACCAATATCCAGGGGCATCAGACCTCGGGACCGTCTGCGGTTACGCAGTATGCGACCGTCGGGGCGCTCAACGGACTGCAGTCGAGCGTGGAAAGCCTGCGCCTGAATCTGGAAAACAACCGCAATATCATGATGGAGCGGCTGAGGGCGTTCGACGGCATCAGGGTCACGAAGCCCGACGGCACATTCTACTGTTTCGCGGATTTCAGCCATTACAACAAGAACTCCACCAAGCTGTCGGCGTTTCTGCTGGACAAGGTCCGGGTGGCGACGGTTCCGGGCGTCGAGTTCGGGATGGAGGGCTACCTGCGCTTATCGACCTGCGGTTCGGTGAAGGACATCACGGAGGGAATTGAGCGCATCAAGTGGGCGCTGGATCCGAATTCTCCGAACGAACTCTACATCGGGCAGCGAAAACTTACGAGGGATTGGCTATGACAAAGTATCTCGAGTTCGACACACCGGCATCTAAACAGGCAGGCGACCTGGCGAGTGATTTCAAGCTTGCGAATCACGGCCTGAAATTCCTGGACAGGGTATTCTGGAACCTGCCCCCGGAGGCATTGTACGAGGAGGCCATTTTCCGCGGGGAGGCTCACATGAGCTACGGCGGGCCGCTCATCCTCAACACCGGCAAGTGGACCGCCCGCGCGGCCAACGACAAGTACATCGTCCGTGAGGAAAGCACGGAGGACAAGATCTGGTGGGGCGTATATAACCGCCCGATGAACCCGGACAAGTTCAGCGGGCTGCTCGGGCGCCTGCAGGCCTTCCTCCAGGGCGAGGAACTGTTCGTCCAGGACTGTTATGTCGGGGCAGATCCCAGCTACCGGATGCCGATCCGCATCATCACCGACAGCGCCTGGCAAAGCCTGTTTGCGCACAACATGTTCATCCGGTTGAACACCCAGGACGAATACAAGAAGCACATCCCCGAGTTCACCGTCATCGCCGTCCCTTCCTTCAAGTGCGAGCCGATGGTGGACGGCACGGGCACCGAGACCGCCATCGTGCTCAATTTCGCCCAGCGGCTGGCGATCGTGGCCAACACCAGCTACGGCGGGGAGATCAAGAAGTCGATCTTCACCATCATGAACTTCCTGATGCCTTTGCAGAACGTCATGGCCATGCACTGCTCGGCCAACGTGGGCAGCAAGGGGGACGTCGCCCTGTTCTTCGGGCTGAGCGGCACCGGCAAGACGACGTTGTCGGCCGACCCGCGGCGCAAGCTGATCGGGGACGACGAGCACGGCTGGAGCGACGAAAGCGTGTTCAATTTCGAAGGGGGCTGCTACGCCAAGGCGATCCGGCTATCGGCCGAGCACGAGCCGGAAATCTACGGCTGCACGCGCAAGTTCGGCACGATTCTCGAAAATGTCGTCTACGATCCCACCACGAGGCGGGTCGACCTCGACGATGACCGCACCACGGAAAACACGCGCGCTTCCTATCCGCTGGAATTCATCCCGAACGCGCTCCCGGAGAAGATGAGCGCCACCCATCCCAAAAACGTCATCTTCCTCACCTGCGACGCCTCCGGCGTGCTGCCGCCGATCGCGCGCCTGGACATGAACCAGACCATGTACCACTTCATCAGCGGCTACACGTCGAAGATCGCCGGCACCGAAATGGGGCTCGGCATCGAGCCGGAAATCACTTTCAGCCCCTGTTTCGGCGGCCCGTTCATGGTTCATCATCCCTTCTACTACGCGGACCTGCTCCGCCAGAAGATGGAGAAGCAGGGCGCCCGCTGCTGGCTGGTCAACACCGGCTGGGTCGGCGGCAAGTTCGGCGTCGGGAAACGCATCAGCATCCGCCACACGCGAAACATGCTCAACGCGGTTCTCGACGGTCATCTGAACGAGGTCAAGTTCCGCAAGGACAAGCTGTTCGGCTTCGAAGTCCCGCTGATGTGTCCCGACGTGCCCGAGGATGTCCTGGAACCGTCCAACGCCTGGGGCAACAAGCAGGAATATTGGATGAAGTACGACGCGCTGGCATCCCGGTACATCGAGAATTTCAAACTCTTTGCCGACGGCTGCCCGCAGCAGGTCATCGACGCCGGGCCCAGGAGGCTGCAGGCGGCAAAATCTTGATCTGATCCGCCTGGTTAGTCCTGCCTTCAGACGCCACGACTCCGGGAGCCTGCAAATCGAACGGCAGGCTCCTGGAGTCGAGTCGTCGCCGGGATTTGTCCTGCCACGCAGTTCTTTCCACGTATCCCGTCTGGCACTCTCAATTAAACTCCTGAAGATGTGCGTCACGCGTGCTGATCAGTACAAGCGGAACAGAACTTCGATGACGGCGGGAACATCCACGGGTATGCCGCGAAAAGTTCCCGGCTTGAACCGCCACTTGGCCGCGATGGTATTGATGGCGGATTCATCCAATCCGTAACCCAGGCCATGAACCACCTTGGAAACAGCGACCGAGCCGTCCCTCCGGATCGTGACCGAAAGGGATACCAGTCCTTCGGTGCGTGATCGGCGGGCCTCCTCGGTGTACGGCGGCAGCGGATTGGCAATCGCCTCCGGTTTCGTGACCCCGTTGCCGAACACATGGATTCCGTCGCCGTCGCCGACGCCGCCATGCCGTCCGCCGCCCAGGCCGCCGTCATCTCCGGTGCCTGCCCCGGGGCCGTTCCCTGATCCCACTCCCGTTCCGCGGCCCGACCCGATGCCGTCCCCGGTACCCGGTCCAGACGACGGCAGGCCGCCAGGCGGGGCGGTGATGTCGCCGATCGGCAACGACAGATCGACGGGAATATCTATTGGTATCTGCACGCTCGGTTTCGCTTCCAGGGCGTTTTCCGATGGCGTGAGCGGCGCCGGCGTGCCGGGCTCGGGGGCCATGAGCTGCACGCGCGTCGCCTCGGGCAGCCGCCCGCCGGAAGCGGGACGGGCCTCCTGTCTTCCTCCTCCTCCCCCGCCTCCTCCATCCCGCCCGTCTCCGAGTACCGGAAGAACCATCGGGGTACTGATGAACACGACCGGTTCCGCCTGTTGCGGCGCGGCTGCGGGGAGCTTATAGACTGCCAGAAAGACCGCGAGGCCCAGAATGAACCCATGGATTGCCAGAGAAGCGGCGCCCGCTTCCATTCTGCGCGCCCGCAGTCTGGCCCGATCTTCGGCGAGGGCCGCCTGATCGGACCACAGCGAAGGAATGAACAAAGCGAAACGATGGGAGGTCAGCAAATCCTGCAACAGACCCTGCCAGTCGAGTGGGGCGGCGGGTCCCTCGGCTTCGATATAGTGGAACAGGGAAGCGCGCGTGCGCGGCGCCCGGCGCTGCTCCAGAAACGAGCGGATCGGATGGCGCAACAGTTCCCGGATCTCGTACAGCACTCCGTGTGCGGCAGCGGGCCGGCCGTTCTGGAACAGTGAATTCCGGCCCTGTGGACCGGAAATCCAGTCGTGCAGTCTTTCCATCGTCGAACGGATATCGGCGAATGTTCCCATGGTGGCTCCTCTTGCGCCGGGACTGCGGTGACCCGGCTCGGGATTCAGCGGAAGGTAACCTCAATGAGCGCCTGTGCCGCCACAGGCCGGCCATTGAGCGTGGCTGGTTTGAAAAGCCATCGCCTGGTAACCGTCTCGACGGCGGATTCATCCAGGCCATAGCCGAGGCCGCGCAACACCCTCACATTCCGGACAGCCCCGTCCTTGCCTATGACGATGCCGAGCAGGACGGTCCCTTCCACCTTGCGCGCCCTCGCTTCCGGCGTGAACGCCGGCGCCGGCCTTTGCACCGGCACCGGCTCGAGGACTGGTCCCCCGGCCTGGTACACAGGCTCCTCTGCAGCCGGCGGGCTCCCGCCTGCGCTTCCCGCCGGACGGGCGGCTGCGGCAGCCGACGCCGCAGTGGGAGCGGGGGCTGTCGCCAGGCTCGCCTGCTCACGCTGCAGTTCCTGGAGCTTCTTCCACTGTTCGTAGGAAACGGCGCGCCGGATGTCGAGAGCCATCATGGTCTTTTCCTTTTCCAGGCGGATGCGCGCGCTCAGGACTTCATCGATTTGTGCAGCCGCTTTCTTCTCGTCGAGGTTGCTGGAGTCAATCAGCGTCTGCAGGGCGCTCTCCTGCCGCAGCAGATCCGCTGCCAGGGTGTTGAGCTCGGATCGATGCTCCAGGAATGCCTGTTCAATCTGACGGATCTGCCCATCGCGCAGCCGCAATCCGCGCGCGATGTCCGAATCGCGCCACCAGGTCCCAAGTTCCGCCGGCCGGGGTTCGGGAAAGGAGAAAGATGATCGCGCCGTCACCGCCAAAATAATGAGCAATGGGGGAATCCATACTCTCGCAATGCGTTCCATGGGTAACCCTCCCGCTTACTTCTTGACCATTTCCTGGGTGAGCATCAGCGCCGGTTCCAACGCCGCGGGAACCTCCTGATTCAAAAGGCGCTCGACACCGATCAGCAACTCCTGATCGCTTTTCCTGGCCCGATCCGGGGCCGGCGGCTTATCGCTCCGTCCCAGCAGCACTGCCATGATGAGCACGAGCGCAAACGCCGCGGCCGACAGCCACGCCGTGCGCTGCCATCCGCGCCGCCATGCACTCCGCGACAGACGGCCGCGCAGGTGCTCCATGGTCCGTGCCTCGATGCCGGGCCTGGGTTCGGCTTCTCCATACTCGACGAACGCCTGGTCCAGCCACTCGCTCAGTTTCTTATCCAGTGATTCCTGGTTCATGGCCGCACCTCCATCAGGGCTGCTAGTTTGACTTTCAGAAGCTTGCGCGCCCGGGCTAGCCGGGTGCGCACCGAGGATTCCAGAATGCCCAGCACCTCGGCGATTTCCACGGAGGTCATGCCTGCGACCGTGGAAAGCTGGATTGCTTCCATTAAGTCGCGCGGGAGTGCCGGCAACAGCCTCTCGAGCAGGGCGAGCCGTTCGCCGCGGAGCAGCTCTTCCTCGGCGCCGGGCCCGAGTGTCGGCTGGAGGCGGAGCAGGTCCTCTGACTCCCGTTGGCGCCGGTAGCCGCCCCGCTGCCGAAGGCGATCAATGGCGAGACGCCAGGCGATGCGCGCAAGCCAGGAGCGCATTCGTTCGATCCTGGCTGCCTCACCGGAACGGAAGGCGCGGAAGAAAGTGTCCTGCACGATTTCCTCGGCGTCCTCGGCGTTGCGCAGAACTGAAAAGGCGACCTTGAACACGAATCGCGCGTGAGCCTGCACCAGCGCCTCGAGATCGACGGCACCGGCGCATGTCAGGGGCGTTTCAGCCAAAATCACCTTCTCCATCACTGCGTCTCCCGAGACCGTCCACGCCTTCATCCAATAAGACGGAGTCAGACGGCCAACCGCTTCAAAACATTTGCCCGAGGGATGCGCATGAAGAGACGGAGACGGCGGGTGGGATGTCGGTTCTTGCCCTGCGCGGCATTGCGACAGACAGACAATGGAGGTTGACCTGCGGGATGGGCTTTCAGCCTTTGTCACAAAATCGATGCGGCCGATGGCGCGTGCACGGCAAAAGTGCAGCCGGGGAAGGAGCCGCGGGCGGGGCGGGCAGGTTGTTGCGGGGGACAAGCCGCGCGGCGGCGCAGCCCCCGGTTAGAGAATATGTTCTGAGACGGCCGTTAAATAAATTAATGTCTGTAGGTCGCGGGAGGCCGGCAGTGATGCTCCATTGCTGTGCGCCGCCGCGGTTACAGGACCAGGGCTACTTCCCTGTTTTCTGTCCTTTGACGATCTGGCGCGAGTGCGCTCCTTTCGTAACGTGTATCAGGAAACCGTCCTCGCCGGGGAACCACACTTCCGCCAGCAGGTAATCCGTCATGTACTCCGTGTAAGAGGGTTCGAAGTTCCCCACCGCGTGAAAGACCAGCTGAGGCTCGGTTACGGGCGGGGTCGGCTGCGGCAGCATCTTGAGGACCGTGGCCGCCACTTCGGCGCCCTTCGGTTCCTGGCGAAGCGTGACCTGCTCGTTTCCCTTCCGGTCGATCCTGTAATCGCCGGCCGGGAACTTCTTGCCCCCCACCTGAAACTCAAACGGTATCTTGAATGTCCCCTGGGCGAAGCACACGCCTGCGCCTGAAACCAGGTGGATAACCAGGGCGGTGACGATCAAAACGACAGGACGTTTCATATCAGTCGGTCCCTTCGGGCATGGTTGGGAAATGAGCTTCCGCGGAAGTAGGCACGCCGTTCTTCATCGCGTCCTCCATCGCCGCGACGAACGTATCGATTTCCTCGAGCGTGGTGTAGACGTTTGGGGAAACCCGCAGGCATTGATAATCGAAGACCTGGTTGGGAGGAGCCCCGCCGACGAGCGGAACGACCACGATCCTGTACTTGTTCATCAGGAATCTCGCCAGGGACCTGGCGTCGATCCCTTCGATATTCACTGCCGCAACCGCCCATATCTCCGCCGGCTCGCCGAGGTTCGACAGGATCCTGATCCGGGGATGGACCTTGAGCGCATTTGCCCAGCGCAGGGTCAGGTAGCGCAATCGCGCCGCCTTGCGTTCGGCGCCGATGGCCTGATGGAAGGCCAGGGCTTCGCCCAGGCCGGCCCGGATGGCCCACGGGTGCGTCCCGATGGCTTCGAACTTGCGGATATCGTTGTCCTGCTGTTCCGGCGCAGCCTGCAGCGGCCAGAATTTCGGGATCATCTCCCGGCGCACATAAAGGCAGCCGTTCCCGATCGGCGCCAGCAGCCATTTGTGCAGGCTGACGCCGTAGGCGTCGCATTCGAGGTCCCGCAGCTTGAACGGAAATTGCCCCAGCGCATGGGCCCCGTCTACGATCGTGACGATCCCCTTCGAACGTGCCAGGCGCGCGAGCCGCTGCACCGGGAACATCTGGGCCGTGAGGTTGGTCACGTGGCAGAAATGGAGCACTTTCGTCCGCGGCGATATCGCTTTCTCGAACCGTTGATACAGGTCGTCCTGGGTTGTGGGCACAGGGAATTGGAGGCGGGTTACTTTGATGCTCTCGCGCCGCATCCGCTGGTCCCAGGTCGTAAGCATCCGGGGGTAATCCTGCTCGGTGGTGATCACCTCGTCGCCCGCCTTTAGATCGATCCCATTCTGGGCAATCTGAAGGGACTCGCTGGCGCCGCGCGTCAGGGCCATTTCCTCCGGGTCGCAGCCGAATTCGGCCGCCATCCGGAGGCGGACCGTCTGAACATTCCCGGCGACCTGAGCCTGGTAGTGGACGGGCAGCATGTTGATGATGTCCATGTAGCGCCAGACCGCTTCGAGCGCGACCCGCGGGGTGGGGCTGGTAAAGCCGTTATTGAGGTTGATGAGCGTGCGGTCGAGTTTGAAGGCCAACTGGATCTCCCGCCAGTAGAACTCGTCTTTCGCAACCTCCGCCGGCGGCCGATCCATGATCGATTGGGCGGCGGCCGCGACGCTCTCGAGACCGCCGGCTTTCCACGCATAGGCCCCCGTCCCGAGGGCGCCAGCCATGCGCAGGAACGAACGTCGACTACGCATTCCAGATTGCATCTTGGGCCTCCTTGGATTCATGTTTGAGCGGATTGTAGACCAGTTTCTCCCGCGAAACTCCATAATTGTTCTTCCAGGGAGCCCCTGTCCCGGCTGCACCGCCGTTCATTGAGATCAGAAACCCGGTTCTGATTGGAGTGGAGATACGGCGGCTGCCGGGACCGCCGGCGTCTCGCCTAATGCTGCATACTTTTTCTAAAATTCCGTTCTTGCATACGAATTACCATTTTGGCTCGTGGACTTGGACCTGGACCTGGACTTCGACGTGGACCTAGACGAGGTTGCGGCACAGGTTTCTGAGGCGTTGGGACTTAACGGCGCACCTTTAATCCCGTCCACGTCCAAGTCCAGGTCTATGTCTATGTCCAGGTCCAAGATCCCTGCATTTTGCTCGCCCCTCTTTTTGCAAAAAGTATGCGGCATTAGGCGTCTCGCCGGCATCCGCCGTGCGATTGCCGAAACGATTAGATTGGTCAGGCTCACGCCCACGGTTTTCGGGTCGGGCTGTGGGTGCCGCATTGCTTTTGCCGGCGAGACGCCTTGGCGAGACGCCGGCGGTCCCGGGAGGGAAGTTTCCGAAGAGCGGCGGGCCGCCAATCTCGGGCTCAAGCTTGTTCCGGCGGCCTAAACAAGGTCACGTTTCCGGAGAGATCCGGTTCATTCAATCCCGGCGTCCGGGTCGAGCCTCATTGCTTGAGGTGGATTGCCAGATTTTCGGCCAGAATCCTGACGTTGGGCTCGAGAAAGATACTGTGGTGGTCTCCCGGGACCTGATAAACGGTCAAGCGATCGCCGGCCACCGCGGCCCAGCCGAAACTCGCATCCTCGGAATTGCGGACGCCCCAGCCTGCCGAGCGAAAGAGTATGGCTTGCCCTTTGAGGGCCTCAGGCCGGTAGCCGCGTATCCAGACGCGCATGCCGGAGGGACGCCAGGCCTGGTTGCCGCCCCCGTGTGCTTCCGGCCGCGGGTTTCTCCGTCCGGAAGGCAGGCTCGTGCCGGCCAATTCTACGAGGGCTTTCAGCCGTTGCCCGACGTAGCCGGTGATCTCGTGCCGGTCGAGCTGTCGCAGGCTCGCAAGCTGGTATTTGGCATTCCACACGAGCAGTCGAAGACGGCGTATCGTCAACTGCCGCCGGGAAAGCGCCTTCATGTACGCCGGATTCGGGCTGTCGAACAGCACGACGAGGGCAACCTGTCCGCCTTGGGATTCGATTTGCCGGGCCATTTCGTAGGCGAGCACCCCGTCCGCACACCACCCACCCAGGTGATATGGCCCCACCGGTTGACGGATTCGGATAAGCCGGACAAGATCCTCGGCAATGTCCTTCATCCGGTCTTCCCCGGAGAACTGTCGGCCGTCCGGCAGAGTCACACCCAGAAATGGCCGGTCTTGGGAAAGCAGGCGTGCCAGGGGACGGTAGATCGGCATAGGCCGCACCATGAAAAAAGGACGCAAGGGGCCTTTCGGCTGAATGGGAATGATTCGTGACAGGCCCGCGGCGCCGCCGGGTTCCCGGAGCAATCGGGCCAGGCTTGCCACAGTGGGAGCATGAAAGAGCGTGTTCAGCGGAAGCTTCTTCCCCATTTCCTGCTCAATCCGGCTGAACAAATGCGCCGCCATCAGCGAGTGGCCGCCCATCTCGAAAAAATTGTCGTCGGGACCTGCCTGCGGGATTCCGAGCACCTCGGCCCAGATGGCAGCCAGTCTGTGCGTCACGTCGCCGGACGCCGCCGGATCGCCGTTGCCGGAATGTCCGGCGGGGTCCTCGGTTCCGGCATCCGGCGCCCGGGCAGCCGCACGGAACTTCCCCGTCAAGGCGACGCGGTTGGGTTTTCCGGTGGCGCCCTTCGGAATGTGATCCACAAAGAAGATGCGCCGCGGCACTTTGAAGCGGGCGATCCGCGCGGCGGCAAAATCGCGGAGCTCCGATCCGGAAACGCCGGCGCCGGCACTAAGCACGACGGCCGCCATGACATCCTCGCCCAGCGTGGCGTGAGACACGGCAAATGCGGCGGCTTCCGCTACCCCGGCGTGCGCCGCAAGCGCGCGGTCAACCTCCTGGGGCATGATTTTTTCGCCGCCGCGGTTGATAATCTCTTTGAGCCTGCCGGTTACAGTCAAATATCCTTCCGCATCGAAACGGCCGACATCGCCTGTCCGCAGCCAGCCTTCCCTGAAAGCCGCCAGGTTGGCATCTGCCGGATCGAGATATCCCGAAGTCACGGCCGGGCCGCGCAGAACAATCTCTCCGTCGAACCCGGGAGCCAGCGGCCTGCCGGAAGGATCGAGGATGCGGACCTCGGTTTCAAGAGGGATGCCGACGGAACCCGGTTTGCGACCGCGCGGAGGCAAAGGACTGCTTGTGACCAGACCACATTCCGTGAGGCCGTAGCCTTCCAGTAGCGGCGCCTCGACCGCCTTCTCCACGGCCAGCAAAAGCTCCGGTGTCATAGGGGCGCCGATGGAGCGTACGAAGCGCAACCGGCATGGCGGCGAATTGTCGCCGAGCAAGGTCAAGATTGTATGGTGAAGCGTCGGGCCCGCCGTATACCATGTAGGCTGAAAATCCCCGAACCAGGAGAGCAGGCGTACCGGGTCAAAACCTGCGGGGCAGACCACGCTGCCGCCGGAACCCCACTGCGCCAGCATGCATGCCAGCCCCTGCAGGTGAAACAGCGGCATCAGGCTGAGGAACCGATCGCCCGCGCGCAGCTGCAGCGCAACGCTGGTATTGCGACAGATGGCATTGAGATTCCCATGGCTGAGCGGGACGAGCTTCGGTCTGCCCGTGGTGGCCGAAGTGAAGAGCAGGATCGCCGCTCCGGCTGCGTTTCGTCGTTGTGCCGGGGAGGCTCCGCAGCGAAGATCGAGGGTAAATGAGCCCGCCGGCGCATCCGGTTCTGCAACCACATCCAGGATCGGGACTCCAGCGGCACGGGCTGCTGCGGTGGCCGCGGAATCGATCCCGCAGGGGGCTATCAGCGCGCCCGGGCGCAGGGAATACAGACAGGATTCGAGTTCCGTCGCCGTGAGCGAAGGGTTGAGCGGAGCGCACGCGCGAGTACGTCCCACGCCGACCACGGCGACGGCCATCTCGGGACCATCGGGAAGGGCCAGGGCCACGACTTCATCCGGACCTATGCCGTATCGGCCCAGCGCCTTTTCGGTCGTTTCGATCCCATGCAGAAGCTCGCCGAAGGTCAACGGTTCTTTCCCCGGCGCGAGTAACGCAACGGCTGCGGGCGTCAGTTCGGCGCAGCCGTGAATCAGAGGGAATGCTTCGCAAGGATGATCGGATTTGTGCATACAGAAGATGTCTCGCCCGGATCGGGCAACCCAGAAAAACAGCCGGTTCACTCCGGGCTGGCGACAGGCGTTCCAAGGATGGAGTCAGGTCTGGAAAATCCAAATTCAGGAGCAAGGAATCAGATTCTCCAGACCTGACCCCTTGTTATGGTTTTTGAGAAACTGGATGCATCTCACTACGTCCGGGAAGTTGGCTTCCGGGTTGAACTCGTATTCGACTGCAATATCGCCGGCGAATTTCTGGCTCTTCAACTCCTCGAGGCACCCCGGGATGTCCAGAGCGCCGGTGCCGAAGGGCACTTCGTGGGCGTCGCGCTTGCCGAACTCCGTCATGTCTTTCAGGTGGACGCACAGAATCCGCCCCTTGAGGATCTTCATGCCGTCAACGGGCCTGATGCCCGATCGCATCCAGTTGCCGGTATCGACACAGGCGCCGATCCGCGTGTCGCGCCCATTGATAAGTCCGGCAATGTAGTTCGGGTCCCATAGCCTGTATCCCGGGTCATTGGACCGCCGGGGATGGTGATGAAAGGCAACGCCGACATCATATTCCTTTGCCAACTTTTCAAGCGTGTCGATGGCATCGACGGATTCGGTAACTAACGTGCTCAGGCGCATTTTAGCGGCAAATTCGAACACGAGGCGCGCCTGCACCTCGTCCTTTGGAATGCTGACGACGCCGTAGCCGACTGCTTTGATGCCGTGCTGGGTCAGTTTGCCTTTCACTCTGGCGATGATCTCGTCCGACGCGCTGGCATTCCACAACACGCCCGCATCCTCGTTGCTCAGCCTCTGATCGGGATAGAATTCGATGATCCTTCCTCCAGCCTGCGCTGTCTTTTCGATCGCCTCAAAGACGGTAAACCGGCTGAAGGTGTTGGCCTGGCATCCCACGGCAAGGCCATTAGTCATATACCCGCCGGGGGTGGGCGCCTGTGCGATCGCGGCAGAGGACGCAAGAATTATCGCAACGCTGGCGAACAGGGCTGCAAGCCTGTTAATTGTCGGTCTTGCCATGATGTGCGATTTATAACTGCTTCCCTCCGGGAGCACAAGCGGAAAGCGGCATGACTTCGGCCGAGTTCTACGGCCCGCTGGAACGGCTGAGCCGGTCAGGAACGTGGACCTTGCCCGGTAGTGCGGGATGTCATCAATGGTCATGCATCGTAACTCGATAAGGCCCGAAGGGCCGGTAGTGAATAGGGCAGCAGGCGTAACAGGGGCCCCGGCGGGATATCCCTAATGGACGGTGGGGCTGCTGTCGAATTAGTAAAATGCAACCTGTTTCGGGGAGCTACCGTTATGTCTCGTAAACACATTCTGGGCATCCTGTTGCTGGGTGCCTTCGTCCCCCTGTCCATGGCGGCTTCCGGAAATGCCGACGTGCCGGCATTTCTCAACATCGTCCCGGGAGTAACCACCAAAGCCGAAGTGGATCTGACTTTCGGAGATCCGCTCAAGAAACCGGCGGCGGACGGCGACGAGTTCGAGTACTCCCCTCCCGTAGAGGCGACCATCTTCGAGAGAATCGTGATCGCCTACAATAGGGACACCAAGCAGGTCGCCCGCCTGGATGCCTACTTCAAGACCCCGCACTCCGCCGGTTCCGTGAGAACCGAGATGCAGCTGGGGAAGCGCATCCTCAGCCTGGACCGACCGGCAGGGGGGGTCGAAGAAATCTACTATCCGAAATGCCACGCCCTGATCTTCAACAGTAAGACTGCCGCCGCGCCCGTGGCCGGAGTCTCCTATTTCAGCACGAGGTATCTGGCCGACGTGTTCGTGGCGCGCGCGGAGAACTATCTGCGGTCGAAGCAATACACCGAAGCCGGTGACGAAGCGGACAAAGCGGTTGTGGTGGATCCCGATTATGCCCGGGGATACCTCGCGCAAGGCTGGTACTATCAGTCTCAGAAAAACTATGATGAGGCAATCACGCGCTTTCTTGCCGCCGCGAACGCCCGCTACTCTTCACTGAGCAAAGGCCAGGCCCATTCGGAACTCGGCCTGATGTACTGGAAACAGAAAAACCTCCTGGACAAGGCCCAGGCAGAGTTTCAGCAAGCAGTGGGGACTGCGCCGGACTACTACTTCACGCACCTCGCATACGGGCGATTCCTGCGCGCCAGGAAACAGGAAGACCAGGCGCTGACGGAGCTGACGCGAGGCGTGGAATTAGACCCCAAAGGCCAGGACACCCGCCTCGAACTGGCTTCCTTCCTCTATGAGAAAAAGGACTTTGCCCTCGCCATCCCCCACTACGAATGGCTGAGTCAGTGGGTGGAATCGGAGGCTGCCTCGGATCGCGACGCCGGATTCAGGAGCCGCATCCATTTTGAATACGCCTATGCGCTCGCCGAAGCCGGCAAGCAGGATCGCGCCATCGATGCGTATCAGCTCGCCTTGAAGCGAAATCCTCAGTATGCGGCGGCGCTGAACAACATCGGGGTCCTATATCGAAAGCAGAAGGATCCATCCAAGGCAGAGGAGTTTTTCCGCAGCGGACTCAAGGTCGATTCGAAGCATTTTCTACTGAACCGAAACCTGGCCGAAGCCCTGCTGGAAAAGGGACTGGCCGAGGAAGCGGGCAGGCAGGCCGAGTTTACCCTCACGCTCAAGCCTGATGACGCCTGGACGATGATCGACGTCGCCCGATGCTGGGCCGTGCGCGGGAAGAAGAAGCAGGCTCTGGAGTGGATCGGGAAAGCGGCGGCGGCTGGTTATCGGGATGCCGGTCAACTGGCGAACGACAGTTACCTCGAGAGTCTGCGCTCGAACGGCGATTTCAAGAAAATCCTGCTCGGAATGCGCTAGCCGCACCCTGCGATCTCCGGCCGGAGGCATGGCATGAAGGCTCGATTCCATCCGATCGCGCGCCGCATCGGTCACAGCGTAAGAAACTCCCTCCTATCCTTATTGCTGCTCCAGGTAGCGGTGGCATGGCCACAAAAGCCAACGCCTGCCCAGGTACGGGAGCGAACCCTGGTCGGCTTCAAACAGGACTACCGTCTTTTTTTCGGGCTCGATGACCCGGTCACCGACTCCGGGAATCAAAGCGTGCGCCGCATGGATTTTCTCGACGGCCTGGTGGACGCGATCGTGCACTACCCGAGGATTGACGTCAGCGATCCCACGGCCGGCAGGCTGGGAGCGGTCCAGCATGCGACTGCAGCCCTGTTTGCCCTGACCGACCTGGGGACCCTTCTGCGCACAAAATGCCCTCCGCGGGATCTCGAAGGCAATTATTACGCACATGTGGCCACGCGGTACGAGGAGGCCCTGCGCGACCGGATCCTGGAGGCGCCGGAGCAGGCAAGGCCCGGCGATGTCATGCGCATGGCGCTGGACGTGGCCGGAGGCAACTACACCCTCGCCACGCTTACGGCCCACAACCTCCTGAAAAATGTGGCCTACATCGGTCGACAGGCGGATGAGATCATCGCTGAAAGGCACCAGAAGGATCCGAATTATGAGCGGGAGCAGTTGCAACTCCAGCCAAAAGACAAATATGTCGTGCTGGTGGCCGCCAAACTCCTGAATCTGAGAGCCAACCCGGCCGTGCGCGAGAAGATGGGGCCCTGGTACCACATCTTCGGAATTCTGTTCGTCGGCAGCACAACCAACGGAATCTTCTCGGAGGGGCTGGCGACCGCGGAGCATTTCACCCGTGAGCTTCGATTCGGTTCGGACCCCGATCTCGAAAAGACGCTCTGGGACTTTATTGCCTATTCGACAATGGAGAGGGTGCACCCGGTTCTGTACGGAAACGGCACTCTCGTCGTCAATGCCTATGATCCCTTCCTGGAAAGGTCCGTCCCGTGGGCGAAAGTAAAGGCTCAGCCGGAGGCGGGGCAGGCGCCGGCGGTGGAGTTTGACGCGGGCGCGACACAACTGTTGGCCCCGGGCCGCTATACGATCCGGGTGACCACCGAACGGGATCCGGATTACGCGCCGGGAGAAAAACAGGGGGTCGAGGTGAAAGCAGGGGAAAGGAACGACCTGAGGGTCGACCTGATCTCCAAGTACGGATACATCCAGGCGACGGCCGTGGAAATGAGCGGCGGCGACCCTATTTGGGGCGAAAACACCTATGTCGGGTATACGGATGCGAGCGGAATGGCCGGCGGCATGCTCCCCACTCCGCACACCTTCAAGGTTCCCGCCGGACAATACAGGGTTTTTGCGGGGAATGTCGACAAAGTCTACACTCGCGAAGAAGTCGGACCGGTCGCCGTCACCCCGGGCAAGTTGATCGCAGTCGAGATACCGTTGCGGAGCATTCCTAAGTCCGATGCGAAGACAGGCAGCCTGATCGTGTTTGTGAAGACGAGTGTTAGGCAGTCTGAGCTGAGTCTTGACTCGAAGGCCACAGTCACTATCTCCGCAGAAGCCAACGGAAGCCGGAAAATCATTAATAATGTCCATCCGAGCGAGAATGTCGAGATCCCCGCGGGCCGCTATTCCGTCGAGGCGGCCTGCCAGGGATACGAGCCCGCCTCGAAAGAAGAAGTAGAGGTGGAGGCGGGCAAACTTGCCGAGGTCTTCCTCTATCTGAAAGCCGAATCCGGCACGCTGAACGTCAACGTGGTCGACGCAAGAAATGGCTGGACACTCCCGGGCATGAAGGTCACGGTCAGGCGAGCGGACATAAGCGTGTCCGATGTCGCTCCCTGCACCTTTACCCTCACGCCCGATGCTTATGACATTTTCGTGGCCGGAGGGACAGTCAACGGGCAGGAGTATCGTGAGAAAACGATTGCCGGAGTCCAGGTAAGCCGCAACCAGACGAATCCGCTTGTCGTGGTCATGGAACCGGCGGAAGTGCCCGTTGCCCAGCCTCCCGCACCGGCCACACCGTCCGCCGCGACCCTGGCCATCGAACCCGAGTTTCTGGATCTGGACCTGGGGGAGACCGGGCTGCTTACGGCACGCATTCTCGATTCGGCCGGACGCGTCATTCCAGGCGCATCGGTGACCTGGACCGCGGCAAATCCCTCTGTGGCGGGTGTGGACGCATCAGGCAAGGTGACCGCCCATGCCGGGGGCAAGGCAGCCGTCAGGGCGGAGTACCGGGGATTGACCGCCACGGTACCCGTGACAGTTGCCGAAGCGCCGCCGCTTCAGGTACTGCTCGAGGCCGAACGGACCTCGATCACCGACGGCGATTCTGTGAGGATTACGGCGCGGGTTCCGAACCGCGATGCCAATTTCCTTCAGCTCCGCTGGTCCGCTTCGAGCGGGATGATCGCGGGCGCCGAGACCGGCGCGGACCTCAGCGCGGCCGGAGTTAATCCGACCGCCGGCGCCCTGCCTGTGAGCGTCGTGGTGAAAGTGGTAGTTTCCGATGGGTTTGGTTTCACCGCATCGGCGCAGACGGTGATCACGGTCAACGCCCGAAAGAAACTGCGGGCGGAACTGACCTGCGGCGCCAGCCTGGAGCTTGTACCCGGTGAGATTGACCGGACCTGCAGGCTTGCCGTACGCGGTTGGCGCGGCAATACCACCGATCGCGTGGAAGTGGTCTTCCCGCAATTGCAGGAGGACGGCGAATCCCTGCCGGGAGACATCGTTGTCTTCCCGGGAAATCCATCGGCCGATCCGGGGAACATGTTTACCGCCGGCATCACGGATCAGGACAACGGATACGAATTCTCGTTGCGCTTTTCCGCGCGATCCGGCGCCGCCCCAGGCTCATGGCCGGTGCGGATCCTCGTGCGGCAGCGGGGCGCGGAAGAAGTGCGCCTCAACCTCACGGTCAATGTGCTCGCAAGCGGTCAGATTGCAGTGCCCGGCATGGGCAATGCGCCTCCGCCACGCCAGGGATCAGGCGGAAATACCTGCGTCTGGAGATACAAACTCCTCAGCGAAACCGAAGCCGGCTGCTGGCATTTCGTGGCCGCGCAGTGCGGGACGGCGCGCTATGACAATCCTTCCAACGGATACGTCCTTGCCGGCACGAATATGACGACAAGAGAGGCCGAGGACCTGATCACGGAGCAGGGCCGCTATTTCAGCCCCTGTGAAGGAGCCTCACGAGATGCCGCCGGAGGTTTGGGGAATGCCGCTTCATCCTGCATGGATTGGGCGATTCAGTTCAGGCAGCTGCTGTCGGCATGCGACACGGCCAAAGCGCGACAGATTGCCAACCGTTACTACGAAGCGCGTTGCGATTCGAGTCCGGCGGCTTCAGGAAGCGTCGCCCCAGATTTAAGAAAGCTGTTGTCGGACCGCGAGGCAGAAATCAGGGAAGCGGAGGACCTGCTCGTCAAAGCCAACGACGCCCAGCGCCTCTCGCAGTACGATAAGGCGCTGGAGCTGGCAGGACAGGCGCAAGGGGTGGCACCGGACTGCATGCGGGACAAAATCCGGGACTCGATCTCGCGTCTGCAGCAGGCAAGAGTAGACGGCCTGGCGCGCGAGGACGCAGCGCTGCGAGACGAGCTTGCCGAATGGGAGAAGGGTCTTGCCTGCCTGGAAGAGGGAAAAAGGAAAAGTCCCTCTTACGAGCTTGACTGTAACGGAAACTGGACCCTTGGGAACCGCGACGCCGCCATCGAGAAACTGCGCAGACAGATCGCCGATGCGCGCTCCAGGCTCGGGCTGCCGCCCGGGAATTCTCCACCCTCCGGCGCCGGGCCGCGGACGGCCAATCCAGACACTCGACCCGCAGGCGCCAATCCACCACAGCCCGGTACCACAGGGGCGCGTCCGGATTCACGAGGATCCGAGACTGCCGCGACCGCCCTGCTGGTGCTGCAGTTCTTGTACTTCTACGGCGAGGAGCTCTGGTTCACGCCGCCATCCGGAACCGAACGTCGCCTGAGCAATCAGGACAGCTTCTCTCCCGGATCGACGGTACGCACGGGCAAAGAGTCCCGAGTCACGCTGGGATCGCAGGGGGGCAGCACGATCACTATCGATCCGAATTCGAATGTAAAGATCCCCCACGAAACCACGGAAAAGGGGCGGACGATCGAATTGTCCCGCGGGGGTGTCGAAGTCAAACATCCGGAGGGCGCTCCGAGTTTTGATGATGTGATCATCCGATCGCCCGAGGGCCGGATCACACCCGCGGGAACCCGCTATCGGGTGCAGGTCGACACCAACGGCACAACAGTCGAGGTGTTTGAGGGACAGGTGCATCTCAGCGGCGCCTATATCATCCGCCTTGCGGCGCCCGGCCAGGACGCCGGGAAACAATCGCCGCGGACCGAACTGGATTTGCACGCCGGCCAGCGCGCCTTGATGGCCAGAGGCAGCCAACCGGGGAAGGACTCCGGTTCCGATTTGCCGGCGTGGATGCGCCCGAGGGATCCCGCGTCGTCTCCCCCTGCGTCGTCACTGTATCCTGCTGAGCCCTGGAACGACGCGCGGATTCAGGGGCTGATGGACCGATGGATCTCCTCGGCAATTCCCCCAACTTCCACTCCGGGCATCGTGATGCACTACAATGAATGGCTGCAGCCGTTAAGCCAGGCGGCAACCTCAACCGGACCGCCGGATCACCCCCCGGATTGGACACGTTATCGTTATGTGTGGGAAAACCGCAACCGGTATCCTTCGTCGAACCTCTGCACTCTTGGGGAATTTGTGGATCGGAGCCTCCGGGGCGAAGGAACGGATGGCTGCAGCAAGGCGCTGCCGTCCTGGATGACCTCGCCGAACCCGGCACCGCCGCGCGCGGCGGGGGTTCCAGCAGGGTCGGCCGTACAGGCAATCGACAAAGCGAGGGCGCAGCTGGCCCGCGAACAGGAGGAGCGCATCCGGCAGGCCCAACCCCGCTCAGCACAGCAACAGCCCCTTCCACCCTCTCGCGCTGATACTGCGCCTCCCGCCGCCCCTCCGCCAAATCTCCCCGCCCGTCAACCTGCCGGGAATGCCGCCCCGGTTGATTTCAGCGGAAACTGGATCTGCAGATTTCGCATATCGGACCTCAATCGGGGCAGCGGCGGTGATGTGCCCGGGCTGCGGCCCGGCACGGAAAGCACGAGCCGCTTCGCGATCAGGAGAAATGGGCCCGGCTATGTCATCAACGACGGGACATCCTCCATTTCGAGCAGTTATGTCGAGGGCAACAGGATCGGTTTCCACTCCGCCGCTAATTCAGCCAGCGGGCAGTCGCTGTTCGAGATGGTAACGACGGACGTCGAATTGCAGCTCAAGGGCGGATTGCTTTCCGGAAGCGGCGCCGCCACCGGCGGCAACGGCTTTAAGGTGACCTTCACGCTGACCTGCTCTCCCGAAATAAACGACAAAAAGAAGTGATCTCCGTTGATCGACTGACCGTCGTCAGCCTCCAGACACGAGTTTTCTTGACATTGACACCACAGTTGTAGTAGTGTTGCTACAAATCAGGAGGAAGCCCGCCCATGCCAGGAAGACCCCGCAAACTGTCGCGAGCCGAGTGGAAGGTCATGAACCTCTGCTGGAAGATGCGCAAGGCAACCGCCCGCCAGGTCTACGAGGCATCGCTCCGGGACCAGGAGCGGGACTACCAGACGATCAAAACGCTGCTGGATCGGGTCGCGGCCAAGGGCTACCTGAAAATAGAGAAGCTCGGGCCGCTGAACATCTATGCGCCGGCGGTGTCGCGGGCTTCGGTCGTTGCGGGCGCCGTCGAGGACTTTGTCGCCACCGTCCTGGACAACTCCGTTGCGCCACTGTTCCAGCACCTCGCCAGAAGTGAAACCATCAGCGATCGCGAACTCGAGATGCTGAAGGATCTGCTCAAGAAAACCGAGGAGAGGCAGAAATGAACCTGCTCGCGGATGCCGCAAATTATTGGGCACGCCAGCTCTGGCCCATCAGCCTGCAGGTCGCCATCCTGGTCGCCCTGGTCTATGCGCTCAATCTCTGCCTCCGTCGCTTCCCGGCACGCTACCGTTACCTGCTCTGGCTGGTCGTCCTCGTCCGCCTGGCCGTGCCGGCGGCACTTTTGTCGCCGCTCGGGATTGTGCAGTACCCCGAGCGTGTCCTATCCGCCGGAATTCAGTGGATGAAGCAGCAGCCTGCCGGGCCGCTTTCGGCGGCATCCGAGTCGAAGGCGGGGCTCCCCACTACGGAAGTGTCGGATCCGGAAGGACAGCAAATAGCCCTGGCGCCGGCCGACGGCAGACACCTTGTCGTGTCGCCGGTGTGTCTGGCATGGCTAACCGGCTTTTTGCTCATGGGATGCCTCGTTGGCGCGCGGATTCTCCAGGTTCGCCGATCGGCAGGGACGTTCCGTCCGGTGGAGCGGGCCGGCCTGATCGACCTGGTGCGGCAACTTGCCGCCGAAATCGGTCTGAACGGGGAGATCAGGCTGCTCCAGGCCGAACTTCCAGGGAGGATACACATCCCTGCAGTGCACGGACTGTTGCGACCCGTGATCGTGCTTCCCCGCAGCATGGCAGCCGCGTGGGATCTGGACGCGCTCAAACCCGTGCTGCTTCACGAACTGGTCCATATCAAACGAAGAGACTGCCTCATCAACACAGCGCAGATCGTGCTTCAGGTGGTTTACTTTTTCCATCCGCTGGTCTGGCTTGCCAACTTCGCGGTTCGCCGGGAACGGGAATTGGCCTGCGACGATGAAGTCGTCCGCCGTTCCGGCGGCAGCTCAACGGCATATGTTCGTTCCATGTTGCAGGTAGCCGAAACTGTGGCTCATCAGCCGAACCGGCAGCTGCTCGGGATGGCGATGGCCGAGAATGCCTCAAATCTGGGAAGGAGGGTGCGTCGTATGATGCATTCGAGCTACACGGTGGGCGAGAAATACGCCCTCACATATCTGTTCATGGTCCTGCTCGCGGGAGTTTTCTGTGTGGCTGTGTCGGCACAGGGTTGGGAACGAGTGGCTGCCACACATCAAGAGGCCGTTTCAGGCGCCGTTGCCGGGCCTGCAGTGCAGGGCACGGCCGACACCGACGCCATGGATCGTAAAGCCCGGGAACCAGAGGGCAAAGCGGGCATCCCGGCTGGGTCCAGGGCCGCAGCGTCCCCGGCTGCCAAGGAGCCATCCATAGCGACCCAGAAGGCCCAGGGACGCCCGCCCCGGGCCGAACCCATCCGTGTGGCGAATGCCGTCCAGGAATCGAAGCTGATTGATAAAGTGGCGCCGATCATGCCCCAATCGGCCCTCGACAGAGGGATCGTGGGCATGGTCATGATCGATGCCATTATCGACGAAGCCGGCATACCTGTGACCTTCAGAGTATTGCCGGGAACGGGCGCCGATTCCTCATTCGAATCAGCTGCCATGAATGCAGTAAGGCAGTGGCGCTACGCTCCGACTCTCCTCAATGGCCAGCCTGTTCCGGTCATAACGAACGTGGTGGTAGGGCTTGGCCTTCCGGACAGAATCGTCGTGGACCAGGAGGGCAATCTGAAAAGTGGGGACGGTTTCCCGATATCCCTCGACAATGTCAGAGCCATCCAGGGCACTATCGTGTTCACCCCCGAACGGCCGGCCGGCTTCGCCGCTGTGGAGCGCGCGGTGAGGACGCTTCAGGACAAAGGTGCCCGGAACATCCAGATCATGTCGACAGACTTCATCTTCAGAGCCGGGCGCCTTTTCTACCTGACCCCACCTCCTCCTCCCCCACCACCTCCTCCCCCCGTTGCCGGCGCTCCCGGCGGAGTCATCGGGGGCATGAGAGGGGGAGTCGTGGGCGGAGTCCCCGGAGGAGTGGTCGGCGGAGTCCCCGGCGGAATCGTCGGAGGGGTGCGCGGCGGCGTGGTCGGGGGAGTAGCAGGCGGAGTCCGGGAGGGGGGTGGCATTCAGCCCCCGGAATTGGAGATCGATCCCGTCGCCCTCGGTGCCGTGGCAAAAGCGGCCGGAGCCACTTCCCCGGAGTCCAAAACACCTTTGGGGCCGGCTCCGGGCTTGATCTACAGGGTGTTTGTAAATGAAGTAGGCGAAATCGTCGCTGTCGAGAGGCTGGCGGGTCCCGATGTGCCTGAGATTACTGATGCTCTGCTCCAGGCTCGCGTCCTGTCCCCGGGACGTCGCGGCGACACGCCGGTTCCAGTTGCGGTCATGATACTCATACCCATCCGCTGATCCCGCAAGCAATACGCAGTCGGAGGCGGGCGGAGGTCGAATGACCTGCGCCCGCCGAATCCCGACGGATGTCCACACTAACTCAGACGGCCGGACGCACCGGCCTTCTCACAAAGAAATAGATCAGAGAGCCGATGAAGTGCGTGAAGACTATGATGATAATCCAGACCAATCTGTCGGGATCGCGTTCCTTGGTTGCGCAATCAATGATCATCCATATCCAGAAAACCGTACCCGCAATTCCTATCGCGAATATTGCGAGTATGACAAAAAATTCCAGAATGCCCAGTCCCATCGTAGATCCCTCGTCTAGTGTGTTAATCGCTCAGCTTTAGACGTACGCAATATATCTACACTCCAGGAAGGGACTTATTCAAAAAGAACTCTTCAGAGCCTGGGACAGGTCGAGAATCAAGTCTTCGACATCCTCGATTCCGACCGAATACCGGATCAGGCCTTCCGGGATGCCCATGGCCGCACGCTGCTGCGGGGTACATTCCACATGACTCGTTGTTGCCGGCGGCCCGGCAATGGTTTCCACGGCCCCGAGGTTCGCGGCGCGATGCGCGAGTCGCAGTCCCGGCAGGACGCGCTTCACCGCCTCGAAGCCGCCGCGCAGCATAAAGCTGAGCACGCCTCCAAAGCCGCGCATCTGGCGCCTGGCGATTTCGTGATGTTCGTGTGTCTCCAGGCCCGGATAGAAAACGGCTTCGACTGCAGGCTGGGCCTGGAGCCAGCGCGCGATGCGCAGGGCGCTTTCGTTCTGCCGGTGAACACGCAGGGACAGGGTCTTCATGCCCCGGATCAACAGAAATGCAGCCATCGGGTCAAGCGTGGCGCCCGTAATCTCGCGAAAATGAAAGATCGGTTCGACCAGCTTCGGGTCCCCGCACACGGCCCCGCCCATCGCGTCCGCGTGTCCGCCGAGAAACTTGGTGGCGCTGTGAACGACAAGGTCGGCGCCAAGCGACAGCGGATTCTGGTTGATGGGGGTGGCGAAGGTATTGTCGGCGACCACGGTCGCCCCGACCCGGTGCCCGGCCTCGGCCAGGCGAGGGATGTCCATAACCTTGAGTGTCGGATTCGTGGGCGATTCCAGATACACGAGCCGGCACCCTTGTGCAATCGCGGCTTCGATTTGTTCGTGATCGGTGGTATCGCACAGATCCACCTCGATCTGAAAACGGGGCAGAAACTCCAGGAAGATCCTGCTGGTACCACCGTAGGTGTCCTTGACGGAAACGACACGATCCCCTGGCGACAGGAGCGCGAAGAGCGTATTGCTGATAGCGGCCATCCCGGTCGCGAAACTCGTTGCCGCCCGGGCGCCCTCGAGCGCGCGAATCTTTTCTTCGAAGGCCTGCACAGTGGGATTGGTATTGCGGCTGTAGATGTGACCCGGCCTGCGGCCCGTGGCCACTTCGATCCAGGTGTCTACATCCGGATAGCCGTAGGCAGCGCTGTAGACCACAGGCACCTGAGTCGCGCCCTGCACGAGGTACTCATTCTCGCCGGCCCAAACGGCCCGCGTAGAAAGCGAACCTTGTTCACCTGAAAGATTGCCGGGCGATCGCTTGACGTCTGTCATGGGGACCACCTCTTCGCCTGCTCACGATTGGACACAAATTCAAACCACGAACGAACACGAATTCTAGCCACGAATTCGCACCGAAACCGGGGACGCTCACCTGTTTTGCGGACTTACTGATAAGACTCATTTCCTTCACCGCGTAAAAGCAAAATAGGTGAGCGTCCCCGGTTTCGCCAGTCTGAACGGCCGGCGGTCAGGAAGCGGTACATGGCTCGTACGGATGCCGCGTTCGCCCCGGTATTTCTGGCGAAGGAGCCATATTGCCTGAGATCGATCTCGCGGGACAACTCGTCTGCCGTTCTCCCTGCTCGAATCCCATCCTTGACCTGATCGAGCATGCCCTTGAGATAGTCTCGCTGCTCCCTCAGCTTCTGAGGGTTCACCGGGGCGCCATGGCCGGGCACGACCGTTGTCAGCTCCCATTTGAGCAGATTGTCCAGGACCTGGATCCAGTTTTCGGGATTGCCGCCCGTATCCCCGTTGTTGTTTCCGAAACCCCAGTTGACGACAAGGTCCCCGGTGATCAGGATCCTGTGCTTCGGCAGATACGCGATCGCATCCCCCTTGCTGTGCGATGGATCGACCCGCATGAGCTCCAACCGTTGCGTGCCGTCGTCGAAGATCATCCGGTCGGTAAATGTGATCGAAGGCTGAGTCAGCCGGTATCCGGAAAGTGGATGTGCGGTGTCGTTCCAGTTGTTCCAGCTCGCGGGGCCCCTGGAGGCAAGCTCGTCGGCGCACTCTTGAGAACTCACGACGAGGGCGCCGGCATCGGTAAAGATGCAGTTACCGAAGGTGTGGTCATTGTGCCAATGGGTGTCGAAGACATACCTGACCGGCCCACGGGTTTTGTCTTTGATCTGGGACATGATCTGTTTGGCGGCCCAGGGAAAATTCGCGTCGACCACCAGGACATAATCTTTGAACTGAACCCAAACGCAGTTTGCAGGCTGGCGCAGGTCCCGATTACCCTGCCAGAAGAAAACACCAGGGGCGATCTGCATGGCGAGTTCCTGCCCCGTCGATGCTCTCAGAATAAGCACACCACAGATGATCAACATCAGACATCGGATTCGCATGCCCTGCAGTGTACTGCGGGCGCAGTCGGTCCCACAATATTCAACTGAAAGGCGCGGCGACTTCCGCTATGATGTCGCCACATTCTTTGGGAGGTGATGCCTTGAAATTGAATCGTAGAGAATTTCTGCTCGCTTCCGGTTGTGCTGCCGCCGGCCTCGGTTGGGCTGATACAGCCAAAGTCCGCGTAGGCCTGGTCAGATCCGATAACCGCAAACTCGTTCACCCGGCATCGGTCGAAGATCCGCTGGACTACCCACACATCCGGGACATGGTGTGGAGGGCGATTGAGTACGGTAAGCCGAAGGCGGGCAGCCTGGAAGCCAAAATCCGGGCCGGCTCCTGGGTTGTGGTCAAACCAAATATCGCATTCCTCGGCTCCCAGGACAGCTACTGCCAGGGCGATGTCACGGATTTCAGGGTCCTAAAGGCGGTCCTGGAGTATCTCGCCCGGAAATCGAAGGCGCGGCGCATCACGGTCGCCGAAGGTGGAAGTTACCAGGCGGTGCATACCAAAGGAATGTGGGAGATCTCGCAGAATGGCGTGCGCGTCGACGCGGAGACGTTTAACTGGGGCGTCAGGGATTTCCCCGGTTGGGGCGGGACTCTGGGCGGCATGCTGCGTGAATTCGGGGATCAGTTTCCGGGGAAACAATTCGATTACATCAACCTGAATCTCGATGCCTTGCGCGATGCCGCAGCCGCCTACCGATACCTCGAAGTCCGGCGCAGCGCGGGCGGGATCGGCGCATTCGGCGCCCGCTCAGCGTACTGCATCACGAATACCATCCAGAACTGCGATTTTCTGATCGACATACCGGTCATGAAAGTACATGCAGACTGCGGCGTGACCGCATGTCTGAAAAACTATGTGGGCACGGCGCCGCGTGAAGTCTATGCGCCATCCTGGCGCTATTCCAACCGCATATTGCACGATGAATACTCGGTCGAGGGGCGGGTGGACGGCTGGGTCGTGGATCTGGCCTCGTTTCATCCTGCCGACTACAATATCGTCGACGGCATCCGCGGCTTGCAGTATACGAATCACAACAACAAGAAGCCTGACCAGATGGTGCGCAGCAATCTCGTGGTCGCCGGCGAAGATCTGGTCGCAGTCGACTCGGTTGTCACCAGGATCATGGGTTTCAATCCCTGGGATTTCGAATTCATCCACATGGCTTCGCAACGGGACATGGGTACGATGGATTCCGGCCGCATCGAGGTTGTGGGAGAGGAGCCTGACAGGGTCACTCGGCGCTGGGCGAAGAACAGCGCGTGGCATGGACGCTGCAACCGCGAGTGGAAGGTAACGGCTAACCCGGCCGCCGCGATCGATTCGTGGAAGAAGTTGACCATCCCCACGGATACGCTCCACCTCGCCAGGGCAACGGTGACGGATACTCCTGGAACCGCCTACGCCGCGGCGATGCGCATTCGTGCCCAGAGCAGCCGCAGAGGATTCCTGTGGCTCGGCGTGCACGGGCGGGTTGCCCTTACTATGAACGGAGCCAAGATCGCTGAGGAGGAGAGCGCGGCACCTTGCCACGTCGGGCAGTTTAAAATTCCGGTGGAATTGAACGCCGGCGAGAACATGTTTATTTTCCAGGCGAAAGGCTTGGAGGATGCGCCACAGATCAGCGCCTTGCTGGTCGGTACGGCGAACGATGGGGATACGGTTGAAGGCATCCGTTATCTGGGCTGAATCCGATTGTTCTGAATCGCAAAGGAGTGCTATGGCTTGTTCGCGCAGGAAATTCGCAGTTCTGCTTCCGGGGCTCGCTATGACTCAGTTGCAGACTGGAGCCGCAAAAAAGGAAGTAATGGGAACCAGGACCTTCCGCTTTGAAGATCTCCCCATGCGTGAAAGCGGGCCCATCCGCATTTATCAGGTGTTCACGGGCGCGACCCATGCCGGATTCATGCTCGATATGCACGAATCGGAGCTTGCCGCGGGCCAGGCGCCACATGCGCCCCACCGCCATGCGCATGAGGAACTGATTCTGATTCGCGAAGGCACGCTCGAGCTCACGATGGCAGAGAAGAAGACTCAGCTTGGGCCGGGCTCCGGCGTCTATGTGGCGTCCAACGAGGAACACGGCTTCCGCAACTCAGGGGCAGCTCCGGCAAAATATTTCGTTCTCGCTCTTGGCCAGGATTAGGCCGGGGATTTTGATGTGGTACGAGAGCAGAATATACTCGGTGCTAGGGAGACAATTCAAACCCGCACTCGCGGAAGTGCCGGTCGAAAGAAAAAGCGGAGTCCATTCCCAGCCGGTTCATAGCTTCGAAACTGGCGCAATCGGTCAGGCTGAGCCGCTTGTCCGAAAACCTGATCATCTGCTTCAGGGCGCCCGACATCAGGTCCGCATCTACGAAAATCACCTCGAAGCGCCGGCTGCGTAACAGGTCATCGGCGACCGCGACCGCTTTGGCGGCGTCGCTTCTTGCCCGGACGAGGGTGATCAGTTCCACCAGAATCAGATCGGTCAGGACAAACCGAATCCTCGGATTGCTCTTGAGAAACCCGGCGGCTTCCCGGTGGTATTGATCGTTGCGCATTGCGAGCGCGAGCAGCGCGCTTGTGTCCGCGAACAACTTCAATTTCGCCCTCCTTTTCCCACCCATAGAGGTACCGGTCGTGGTTTACCGACTCATCGCCTGCGGATTCGGCTATGCAGCCGACAAGAGCATCCGCCGGATCATTGCCGAATTGAAGTTCAGATCCTTGCCGGCTGTGTCCGAGGTAGAAAGACACCGCTTCTCTCACGATTTCGGCCAGCGCAGTTCCTCGTGAGCGCGCCAGATACTGAAGCTCCCGATAGGCTTCTTCGGGGAATCTCAAATTAGTTATGCGATATCGCGTCATGGCGGTAGTAAGATATCGCATGCTTCTCCACGTTGTCAAACATATCGTCCGACACGAGTCGTCGAGCCCTGCGGAGGCGGGCTCCCCTCGAAATCGAAACTGCCGGCGTCCCCGCCTGAGCTCCCGGGACAATGCTGGCTGCTGGGCGGCGGTGGCGATCGACTGTTCTTATCTGAGGCCTTGACTTGCTGGATGTCGCCGTCCTATGCAAAAGAGAGGGCCAAATCAGCCGTAAACGGCTTATTTGGCCCTCTCTTTCCCGTAAGTCGATGCCGAATCAGGCTTTGTTTCGGTCCGGCCCCAAAGCCACTACTTGGCCTCGACAGCGATGTAGGTGGCTTGCAGGATCTTCTTGGTGGCTTCGTCCTGGACGAAGGCAACCACCGACAGCTTGCTCGGGTCGATCTCGTGCTTCTTCTGACGGAACGAATACTGGCCCTTGCGGGTGTTGGTCTCGAAGTCCTGGAGGTGCGCCAAGGCTTCGGCAGCGGCCTTGGCGAGATCGAACGTGTACTCGAAAGTCCCTCCCTGGCCGGGCTTCAATGCAAAGCCGAGCGCGGTCAGCGGGGGGCCGGGCGTGCCGGCCGCTTCGTCCGTGTCCGTCTTATCGCCGGACGTGGCGGCCGCCGGCGGCTCTGCCATCGCGCGCACGACCATGTCGTGGAACCGGGTGCCGTTCTCGCCGCTGTAGCGGACGTCGCCTTCCACGAGCGCAATTTGCAGCCGGAGCTTATCCGACGTGCTGTCGACTTTCGACACCGTCGTTTTGACCTTGACGGCGGAATCGGCCATCTGGGCAGTAAGCTGGAGGGCGGCTTCCGGCGCCACGTCCATGTGTCTGGCGATCATCGGGTCGATTTTCGATTCGAAGAGCGTCTTGGCAGCATCGGCGCTGCCGCCGCCGCCACTGGACTCACCGTCCACGAAGTAGCTCGGCGTGCTGCGGACGCCGTAGAATTGCTGACGCGCGAGCGTCGCAGGATTGGTCATCGGGTCGGGCTGCGGAATGTGGATGTGGTACGAGAGCAGAATATACTCGGTGCTGCGGTACTTGTTAAGCGCGGCTTCGAAGGCGATACTCGCCCCCACACAGGGCGGTCAGCCAGCGCCCGTGAAGTCTTCGGCAAGCACCGCGCGTGGATTCGCCACAGGCTTCCGGTTGGCCGGCGCCGCCGTGAACCGCGGATTCTCACGGATGTACCTCGCGTCGAGCATCTCCTCGAGGCCCGTTAACGAACCGTGGTGCATTTTGCTGTAGACCGCTTCGAAGTCCTTCTGCTCGGCCGCCGTGATCCGCCCGGAGAGCGCCACCGTCGCAAGGTAGTCGAGCTGCGCCGAATCGTTGCCTGCCTTCTTTGCGGACGCGGCGAGCAGCCGGGCCACGGCAATGCGCGTGGAGGCGGCGGGCTTCGCTTTGTAGACTTCCTTCAGAACCTTCTCTCCCTCCGCCGTCTTGTTCCGCTTCATCAGGATCTGCCCGAGCGTGGCGAGGTTGGACGTGCGTTCGGACTTGAAGCTGGCGCGCAGCTCGTCCTGTGTCGGAATCCTCGGCGCCGCGCGCGCCCGCGGGGGCGTGGTAGGCGCCGGCCGCGGTGGCGCTACCCGAACGACGGGTGCGCCGTTAACCGTGCTGATCGTCATTCCGGGCCGGGAGGGTTCAGCCGGGGCCGCATCCGGGTTGGCCGCGCGCTTGGCAAACGCCTCGGCCGACTGTTGTGCCGCCTCCAGCCGGTACTTCACATACTGCTTCTCGTCCATCAGTGACAGAGCCTGCCTGGCGTAATCCTCGGCCTCGTCGAGCAGGATGCCCGCACCCAGCAGACTCGAAGCCACGCGCGCATAAGCCGACGAGAGCGTGGCTGGGTTGCCGGCCTTCGCGGTGTCAAGCTGAGATGTGATGATGACGCGGTACTTGGCGCTTGAAGTCTTCAGCACTGAGAGGAGCAAAGACTGTATTTGGCTTTTCGCCATCGAGACCAGCTCGGATTGCGGATAGTCTTTGACGAACTTCTCGTAGGCTTCCGCCCGCTTCAGCACGTCCTTCTCGGCAGCGATGTCGTTGAAGGCCTTCCAGTCGGCCGGCAGCTCCTGCTCCGGCTTGGCAGTGGCCTGTGGATCGGGCGGTTGTTGGCCGGGCGCCTCGCTCTGAGCGAGGATTCCGACCCCGAACAGCGCCACCAGCACGACCACTGCCGCCACGGTTTGTACGAAACGTCTCATGGACACCTCCTCCTGGCCGCCGTCACGATCGGCCGCGCCTCGCGCTCCGGCTTCGCAGCCTGCTCAGTCATGCCGAAGGACAGCCAATATAAGCTGCCTGATTGCATCCACTTTCCCAGGCCGCATCCCCGTTCGGCGCTATATCGGATTACGACGAAAGTCCTACCGGTTGAGGAGCGATTCTACTCCCAAATATCATCAGCACATAACGATTTCTCTTCCGTCGGGGTTGGACTGAAACAAAGCTCGATATGACAGTGGTTTACGACAAAAGGGAGTCGCGAAACGTGCATGCGGCTGGTTTATTTATCCGCTCTTTCGCAACCAGTGAGGTTCTGGGTAACCCGGCATTCGCTCAAGTAAAGCAATAGGGAGCAAAACGCGGCTCTGAGATCGTGTTGCGGCCTTCCAATCGGCGTTAATTGCCGGAAAGAAACATCCTGTCCGGGTCCGACGCCGATCTACAGATCTACCCAATCAATCCACCTCATGTGCTGCGCGGCGGCGGCCGAGGGAACGGTCGCCAAAAACCGGTGTCCTCGGTTTTCCGTAGCCTGTCCCCCTGATTTTATGAACCCAAGCCCGCAATTTTGCATCAAAACGAATTATACTTATTCTTTGACACAGATGTGCAGAGCCGGATCGGCGGGCATTCGTGATCCAGACCACGGCGTCTCAGGATGCCGTTGACCTCAACCGTGAAATGTCCAGCGTTCTGTTCTTTCGTCGGCAAGGGAGGATGCATGGCACGCAGGATGGCGTCGTTGTTCGCACCGTTTATGCTGTTCGCCGCACTTCTGGCGGCCCAGGGGTGGTGGGAATCGAAGCCGTATTCGACCTGGTCCCGGGAAGAGCTCGACAAGCTGCTCGGCGATTCGCCCTGGAGCCAGGAAGTAAGGAAATCGATTCCGCGTATCACCCTCATCAATCCGGGAATCGGAGGCATTGAACGGGTGTATGACAGGCTCCATTTTCAAATAGGGCTGCTGACCTCAAAGCCCATCCGCATGGCCCTCGCACGCCGCTCAATTCTCCAGGACCCAGGCGAGGAGAAGCGGAGAGATTGGGAAAAGTACATCGACCAGGAAGACACGGGAAGCATTGCTGTGATAGTGAGCTTGAGCGCCATCCCGGCCGACTCCCACATCGCGGTGGTCGTGTCCCATCTGTTGGAGCACTTCCAGACCTCGGACCTTGTGGGTGAGGTTTCACTCGCGGCCGATGGCGGGAAGAAAGTCCGCCTCGAAAAATACGATCCCCAGGGTGAGAATGGTTATGGCTACAAGTTCATCTTCCCGCGCGCCCTTCCCGACGGCAGAGCGCTGGTCGAGCCGGGCAGCAAGGAACTCAAGTTTGATCTGACCATTCCGATCCCCAAGGAGCAGTCCGACATCAGGAGCATTCCGGTAACCATAAAATGGGATCTCAGGAAGATGCAGTATCTGGGCAAGCTGACGTTTTAGTGCGAGCGGCTGGTATCGAGTACAAGATGCAGGACCGGGGGACGAAATGCTGGACGCGATATTGGAAGCCTGGCGCGCACATGACGCGATCAACCTCTACATGCTCGATGAAATTCCCGAGGCCGGGTTTGCGGCGATTCCGCTGTTGAAAAACGGTATGCCGGGGAAAGGCCGGAGTGTGGCGCGCCAGATCGCGCACATCGTGGATGTGCGGGTGGCGCATTTTCGCGCAGCCGAAAAGGCGTTGATGAAGGGCGTGCCGGATTTCAAAAAGGGCGTGGATCCGTCAAGGCAACAGCTGCAAGCGGCATTGGCAGCCTCCAGCCGCGGCGTCGAAGCGCTGTTCACGCGCCTTAACGAAAACCGCGAATTCCTCCGCAACCGCGGCCCCGTAATGCTGCTCTCCTATTTCATCAGCCACGAATCCCACCACCGCGGCTCGATAATGCTCGCCCTCAAGCAGAACGGTTTTGCCTTGTCCGAGGCCTTGCGCTGGGGGATTTGGGGGAAGTGGGCAAAGCGCTAAGGTGAACTTTCAGGAAGTTGTGGTAGTAGGATATGCTCCAAGAGGATTTCGGAGTACTTGGCAAACCCTTCGCTCAGCCACTGGTCGCGGTATGAGCGCCACGCGACGACATTCGTCCATTCTACTCTTAATTATGCTCCGAGCGAAATGAGCTCAGTATTTGAGGATGCTGGTGACCTTGTAGTCGGACAGTTGTTGCCGGCCCTTGAGAGCGGTGAGCTCGACCATGAACGCCAGGCCCACCACCGTGCCGCCCATCTTCTCCACGACTTGGGCGACGGCTTTTGCCGTTCCGCCGGTCGCGATCAGGTCGTCGACGATCAGTATGCGCTGGCCCGGTTCAATGGCGTCCTTGTGGATCTCGAGCGAGTCGGTCCCATACTCGAGATCGTATTCCACCTTGTGTGTTGCCGCCGGCAGCTTGCCCGGCTTGCGCACCGGCACGAAACCCGCCTTGAGCTTGTACGCCACGGTGGGGGCGAAAATAAACCCGCGGGCTTCGATGCCGACGACGAGGTCGATCTGCTTGTTTTCGAAAGGAACGGTCAAAGCATTGACAACTTCGTTGAAGCACTGTCCGTTCTTGAGGAGCGTAGTCACGTCGTAGAAGAGGATCCCCTTTTTGGGCCAATCCGGGATCTCGCGAATTGTCGCTTTCAATCGATCCATTTTCACCTCACCATCCTTCGATCATAAAAGTTGGGTATCGGCCGCTGACGGCAATGCCGTGAATCTCGAGTCGATCCACATGCGCCGCCGGCGGCCCCTTCCGCACTTCCCTGATGAATTCCTCCACCGGCTCAGGCGTTCCTTCCACCACGATCTCGACCGTCGAATCGGGCAGGTTGCGGGTATCCCCCGTCAGACCCAGACGCTTCCCGACCCGCTGGACGAAGTAGCGGAAGCCTACGCCCTGCACCATGCCGTGGACGATGATGCGCCGGGCTTGACTCGCCATGGGACGAACCTTGAAGAAGAGATCGAGGAGGTGGTCGGGGCGAGAGGATTCGAACTCCTGCCCCACTCGTTCATCCAGTGCCGCGTAAACAGCGGCCCCCGTTCGATTTTCCGCCGTTTCCGAACCCTCCGAACATCGACAAACAGCCCCGAACCCTGATACGTTACTACACACGCACTACACACGGAAGGCATTTCTATGGCGCCAATCGGATGGGCGAGAACCGGATTTCCTTCTCAATAATCGGATGGCAGCCGCCTGCTCGCTGCGTTGCGCGCCTACAGGGAGGCATGGCCCATAATCGTTGGGAGATAGCACTTTTAAGGGAGGATATTTCAGAAGTTCTGGGTCGCGCAGACCTGTTGCACGAATGGAATCTATTTGGTTTGATTTCTGATGAGAAGGGCGCCAAAGGTCCGTCGATCAGCTGGCACGGCTTCTCGCTGGACATCAACCGGCGGCACGAAGTGGACATGGTTGAGCTGATCCACGGTGAGATATGCGCTAACGCTGAAGTCCTGTTGGAGGTACGATTGGGCCCACTGAGTAAAATACTGCTCGGTGTCGGGCATTGAGAAAAGCTGGTTAGGAATATAGACCGCTGCGGCAGGACGGGAAAGGGCTACTTCCTTCGCCGTTGCGACCTGTTTCTCCCGCGCATCCTGATAAGGCCCATAGAGAGGGAACAGGAAAATGTACCGTGTGGCCGATACTCGCTGAGCATAAAACAACACCTCCGGTTCCGAGCCGAATATGAATACCTTGTCTGTGGCACTGGTCAGTTCATTGACCCGCTTTGCCAGCTCGGGCATTTCTGCAAATGGATTGCCCGGATAGATTTTACGAACGGATTCTGTCGGGGTGTATTTAAATAGAAAAGGATAGAGAGTAATCGCCGGGAGGATGACTACGCTCATTCCTAATACCCCGTTACGGGACCAGCCGGGAAGGCCAGCCCAAAAACGAGCGCCGGAGAGGTACGCTGCCGCAAACGCTGAGGCCAGTGCCAGGACGGGAAGCAACTGCTGAAAATAGTGCGGAAAGTAGTATCCGCTGGCACTCACCCCCACCGCGCTGGCAAGCAGCCAACCGATCAGAAATAGAAGGGATTTGGATCTCTGCGACCGCCATAGAGCGACAAAGCCGACTGCTGATAATATCCACACAAGCGCTTCAGTCCGGACCAGTACTGTGGTTGTGCCCTTAAGCATCGAGAAGCGGGTGGAAGAGGAAAGCGAGTTTAGGTATTCAAGGTTATGGGTAAAGACGTTGTAAACCATGTCGCCCAGGGCGTGGTTCCAGGCAAAATAACCGACAATGATGGCCCAGATGCCCGCAAACCCGATTGAAGACCATCCGGCGAAGGAGAGCGTCCTTCGCACTCGATTTTCGGGACCGACAAACAACGGGAGCAATACGATTGGCAGAACCCAGTTCACAGCAGCAACCTGCTTGAATGCGACCGCAATTCCCGTTGACGCCCCTGAGAGTGTTGCGTACAGAATTCGATGCCTGTCATTTGCGGCAGCCTTCAGAAAAGCCAGTACGGAAAGAATGAGCGGAAGAAGCATGAAGATTTCGGTGTTTGCCGCCGTACCTTGTATCAAGGGATCGGCAGAAAGGAATACAAACGCCACAGCAGCGAGAAGCGCCCAAAACGGGCTCATGAATCTACGTGCCAGGAGAAAAAGGGCACATGCAGAAAGTGAAGAAAAAATCAGAGCCATGAGGTGAATCGCAGCAACGGGATTGATCGGCAGGCTCTGCGCGGCGTTATACACCCAAAATACCGCAGGAGGCTTTTGGTTGATCCAATCGCGATATGGAAGTTCATGGTGATCGAGTCGCCAGCCGATGTAGGCATATTCGCCTTCATCACGTTCCAACGGAATATCCAGGAGAGGAATCCTGACAGCAATTGTCAGCAAAACGATCATCGTGATTGCGGCAACAGTCCACCTTCTGGACGTTGCTCCCGTCGAGGAAGGCTCGAAGGTCGTGATCGGGTCAAAATTCTGCTCGTCCCGCCTGGGTGAGCGGCTGCTTTTGCGTTCAACCGTCTTCTGTCTGCCCATACCTCAACACACGATAACTCAGAATATTTCGCCCGGGTCGCATTCAACCCGCGCCGCCTGAAGGAGGCCGAGCCAAAATATTAGCCGAAGAGGATGGGTGTGCATAGCCAATTCCAGGCCGGGCATGAACCGGAAATTTCGCAGAAGTTCGAGTTGCGGACGAATTATGGCGATTCGCCGCGCCATCGGCGCCGGCCGCTGGCGCCCGATCGCCGCGTTGTGGCGTTCACCTTCCTGGTGGCCGCCGTTACGGGCCCGTACCTCTGGCGGGCGCGACTGATTTTGGCGTCGTGGCTACGCCACAGGCCAACATGGCACGCTTCCCCTATGGAATCGGGACAGATCAGGTTGTGCGGTATCAGTCGAAGGCTACGACCTACACAGGTGCGGATCCGATGCCCGCGGGCACGGGTATAGGAGCCGTCGCGGCGGCCAGCAGCAGGCCTTAACTTTCCGTCTATCTGGAATAGCTACGAACGCGAACAACTTTCTTACGAGAGAAAAGAAGGCGAGGATCCAATCCTCGCCTTTTTTTGCACGGCGACAAAAGCTCCCAATTGCATCCGGAACCACGAAGACCGCAAAGAGCGCGCAGGATTTCAGTCTTTTTGAGCCTTCGCGCTTATTGCCGTCTTCGCGGTTTGGATTTTCTCTGTTCCCTGGGGGCAGATAGCAGGCAGTACGCTTCAATTCGGGGAACTTCAGCGCAGGAAGGGACTGCCCTGGCTTCTGGCAAATTGAGGCAGGCAACTAAACCTGGCTGCGAATTTTCCGGGATGTTCTCCGCGGTATGCGATCTGCTCTTCGTGCAATCCGGGTAAATGCTTGCCTGCGGTGGCCAGATAGGGAATCTTATAGGGATCAAAGCCCATGATCCTGGTGGCGGTGCAATCCACTGCCAGGAGGCTCTCCCCCAGGATTACCGCACCAACCTGTTTTGCGGTGCCCATGATGGGGCCGTCGCCTTCCATGCCGATCACACCGTCCACGATGGCATAGTGGACTGGAACGGTCAGGGCAAGGTCGATAATCGAATTTGGAATGCCAAGTTGGTGTAGCAGGTTTTTAGGCCACCCATAGAAGATCCCGGGCAGAGTACCGAACAGGTTTTTCATGGACAGCGTCACGCCGACCCAATGATGAGTCTTGAGCTTCGGCATGCTGATCACGACATCGGCCCTAGCCACGGGCGCGGCAACGTAGAAATATGGCAATCCCGTGTAGCTTCCCTTGTTGGTCAGGCGCACGGCCTCACCGTGGTTTAAATCTACGCACCGCACCTTGGGATCGAGGCTGCTTCGCAAACCCGGATTGTAGACCGAATACCACGGGTCGCGCCTGTGGCCGGCCGCTTCCGCGACGCTCACCTCGGACGCACCGAGCGCCAAGCATGCTTCCGCGACCTGGCTGATAAGACGGATGTCCGTATTGATCGGCCGCCCCATGTGGAATTCCACGAAATTGGGTTTGAGAACAACCCGTTTCCCTCGCAGGGCGAGGCTCTCCGAAATGACCTGTGCGATGTCACGATGGTGGTCTTTTTCCAGGTTCGACAACCTCATCGTTGTGACCGAAGTCGACTTGGAGGAACACCCGCTGAGGAAATGGCTGACGCCGGCCGTTCCGAACATGGCAATCGACCAGCGCAAAAATTCGCGTCGATTCATGGCGTCAGCACTTTCCTGGGAGAGAGGGCGATCAGTCCCAACGCGATGTGAGCGAGGTTCAGATCTTCCCCTCCCGGCTTCGCGAGCAGCGTGCCGATCTGTTCCCGGATCGCGGTGACGTTTCTGCCAAATCGCGAAAGGCACAGGCACGCCAGGGATTTGGAATAAAGAGAAGGGATGTCCGCGAGAGATGCTTCGAGCAGGTTCAGACTCTTGTCGACGTAACTTCTGTCGCTTTCGTCCAGAGCCAGCAGCGCAACAGAGGTCGAATCCCAGAATGGAATCAAGGCATTTCCGAATACGACCTTGTTTCCGTAATTCCAGCCACCCTTCACCATACACCGGTCCTGCAACAGGCGTTGTCCTGCGATTGCACGGGGATGTTGGTCTTTGTTTGCGAGTTTCAGCGCCATGAGTGCCCAAGCGGTTGGCTCCACCCATCCAAACGTCGCGCCGACCCACGGCCAACCGACGAGGCTCATGTCCACGTCGTTTTCGGGCGCCTGCGCAAGGACAATCGAGCGATGTCCGAGAAGGAACGTAACCGCTGCATCTCTTTCCGCCGTCCGCCCGAGGCCGTGCATGGCAAGGGCCAGCAGTGAGGTGTTCCAGAAACCTTGATCGCGGAATTCCTGGTTCAACCCGATGGAACCGTCGGCATTGATGTTCTTAGAAGCCCAATCGATGAGCCGGGAAGCCTGGAGCGATTCGCCCGCCGCGATATGCGCCAATATCATCAAAAGCGTGGGTTCTGAAAATGAGGACATGGCAGGGGCGTATGGCATACCCCCATCAGTGTTCATGTATGCCTTGAAAGCGCTTGGCAGGATCAATTTCCCCTCCCATCGTTCGACGATCCCATTACCAACTAGCTCGCCTGTCAACCACTCTTATCGACATGATCGGCAATGGTGTTTGTAGATTGTAGCGCCCAAATCCGACATCGGGGATGATCTCATTCAGGCGCAACCTTCCAGATCACAAAGCGATTGTCCTTCCCCCAATAAACGGGGGTAAGCCACCCGGGGTTTTGTTGCTGGGCCTGCACGATGAAGTGGGCATATGGCATGTCTTCGCTAAACCCGAGCATGGGAGTGGAAACCAGATATTGGGCCTTGTGCGAAGTAAGGTTTGCCACAATTTCGTTCAATGGCCCCAAAGCCGGCGCCGGGTCTCCATAAAACATCGAACCCGGCCGGGCCACAAAGGGACGAAACGCACGACGACCGGTATAAAGATACAGCATCGAGTCCATTCCGGAGGCAAACACGTCGTCGTTATCGGTATGTGCCTTGATCCAATCGAACATCTCCGAAAATGAAGCCCAAGCCAATAACCCGGAATGCAGCATATATCCGGGATAATGGTTTGTTCTGCACATTGCGATATCACGGCCTACTGCCGACGCGTTCACCATCAGCACAATGCCCAGTATAACGATGCCGGCGGTCTTACGAGCCAGGGGGAAGATCCTCGAATGGTGAAAGACCGTGGCGATGGAATAGGCGAATAAATAAGGCAAAATCGGCACCAGAAAGCGTTCGGACTGCCACGGCCACACGAGCACAATTGCCAGATAGCCAGCTAAACTCATGGGTAACACCTTCATCTGAAAGCATTGCCGCATAATGGAAATCAAGCCGATCAAGCCGATCAGCACGGCACCATACGCCCCCCAGATTGACAGTCCTGTCCAGGGAATCTGACCGATGGGGGTAAGGCCGAAACAGACGTCAACCGCATTCGTGGTAATGACGCGCGGAAGTAGAGGGATGCCGTAGGAGTGCCACCAGCCTAAGTAGTCCGTGTAATACCCATTGACGGCGCTGGCCTGAATCCCCCTGGTTGACACCCACATCCAGATCATAAAGAGAAAGGCGATCAGGGAGGCTCCCAGAGCCGCCCAACGGAGGCGCTTCTGGTGCCGGAGCGCAAGCGGCATTACGACAAGTACGGAAATGACGCCGATCGTTCGGCACAACATCGGCAGGACCAGTAAACCAACCAAAACGAGCACTGACGTGCGGCTTACGGAAGGCGATTCGATTTGCCGGTCGAGAGCCCACATCGACATGAGCAGACAAAGAGCGAAGGGCATTTCCGATAAACATGAGGTACTGAAGAAAAGAAATGACGTAGAAGTCAAACAAAACAAAACGGCAGCCGCCGCGACCACCCGGGGGAAATGGCCATGACGAACAAGATAAAGGTAAGCCAAGCCAAGTGTGGCGGCTCCAGCGAGCAAGGAGACCCACTGCATCAGCGCCAAGTTATCCGGAAATGAGGGGGAGATTTTCCAGATCACCGCCAGCATCGCAGGATACAAGGGAGGGTATTTGGTTTGACTGGGTGAATCGGGAAGATTGATCAGTCGATAGCCTTCCCCCTGGGCCATGGCTTTCGCAGTGGCCAAATAGATTCCATCATCATGGTAGACGCCAGAAACCCCCTCCACAATGAGACAGTATCCGACACACACAATCAACGACGCAAAACATAAAGCCACCAACAGATCGATTCTGCCGATGCGGGAGTCTCTCACCGCCGTGCCGGGATGATCCAGGATGGACTTCATTACTGAGCGTAGATTTATCATGGATCGATAGAACTGTGAGCTTTTGCCAGTCGAACTGAACGACGGATCGACACCCCGAGTGATCATGCGTGCACGCTATTGGATCGGCATGGCTGATCGGTGTCTTTCGAGCCACTCCTTGACACTCTCCGCACGTGACAGTTCTCCCGTCAGTAACGCCAAGGTCAGGTCGTGCACCAATACTGAATTCAAGGGCGCCTCACAATTCAATTCGGCTGTTACACCTGCCATCTTGACAAAAAACGGCACAAAAGAGTGCTTTGTGCCGCAAATGGATTCTTCCTCCTCCGTCCACGTAGGCCTGTAATTCCAGGTTTCGGGCCTGAGCGGATGATCGGAGGTAATCAACAGTGTGGTGCGGTCCCAGATTCCGACACCTTCCATCGCCCGTCGAATCTCCCCCAGGGTGACGTCCGCCAATTCGAGGTTATCCAAATAGTTGCTGTCAGCCTTTGTAGAGATTTCGTGTCGGGACCGGTCAAATATTCCAAGCGGATGCGGCACAGGCAGATGCACGAACACAAAGCCCCTGCCCGGGTCGCATAATTCTTGAATGGCATATTGCCGCAAGCGAAGATACTGGGCCTTTTCACGCTCGCGAAGAAACTCCAGTTGTTCTCTGGTCTGGCTGAGATTACGTTTGAAATTGCGATTCCAGCCGCTGCTGATAAGATCTCCCAGCCTCGCTATCTGTTTCGGAATGCTGGCCAGCAGGCCGATATGCTCAAAATATGCCTGTGTCAACAACAACGGAGTTGCATCTTCATTTGGCTCCCAGTAGCAATAGGACAGGCTTCCTCCCAGCACCCTCCCATAGGGGTGATACCAACCGACCAGTGATGTAGTAAATCCCAGATCTCTCGCACGTGAAAAAATGCTGGGACTGTCGTGCCAGGCCTCGATGCGGTTGTCTCCCCGATAGCGAAGCCGAAGCTCGGACGCACCTGTCGGTTTTGCTTGGGTGACTCCGTGACCCGTTACCATGCTCGGGAGAGCTTCCATGGTCATGTCGGCTGCCGGAAAAACCTGGCTTCCCCGGATGGTCTCTCGGCTTAGCCTGTCGAATTCAGGCATCGTAATCCCAGCCGGGCGTTTTACGAATGAGATATACTGGTCCAGTTCGTCAAAGATGACACACGCGACTCTGACGCCTGAGGATTGCCTGGAGGGCACGGACTGCGTCGGCATCTTATCGGAAAAAACGGAGGGCGAGGAGTTTATCCAGATCAGGTGCGCTACTATGATGAGGGGCAGCGGACTCAGGAATGACACCAAGCCAATTCCGAACCGGAGGATCATGCAACGTCGAATAACTGTGTGTAGGACAATTCCGACTGAAAACAGTATTTCGAGAGTCATCAGCGATAGCTTCACCGCCACCATAAGCTGCATCGGTTCAATTAATTCGAAAGCCGTTCGTCGAATTGTCCCGAGTACAATTACGAGGAGTCCCAGGAATACGCACTGTGCCCCCGTCATCAGTTTCTTATTTCGTGTGCGCCGCACGAGAATGATCGCTATCCAAAAGCAGCCGGCCAGCAGTAATTCCCCGAATAACGTGGCCCCTGCAAAGGTCCAGCCTGCCGGGGTCTTCCGGTAGTAGTCCATGACATGGGAGTGAACCTGCTGCACTTCGACCCAGAGACTGAGAAAAAAAAGATTCGCCAGCGACAGGCTGAGTACCAGATCCCTAAGCATTATTGAGCGGTCCCTTGCGCCTGAGAAGGTACAGCCATCGGGTGCCGTTGACGCTTTGGCTGCGAAGGATCGCAAACCGCGCAAGACAGGAGGCCTCGAAGGACTCGCGATTCACGTCCCGGTGCAATTCCTCCCGCCCCCGGAGGAGGCGGCGGAACATGGGATCTTCGTTGCCGACAAATTCAATGACGAGCAGGTCGGTGGTCAGTTCGGCAGCAAGATCGAGGACCGCATCGAGAGGGATACGTTCCGTCACCAGAAGATGATGGAGCACGGCGAGCATGAAGACGGCGTCGAATGAACCTTGCGCCCGCTCGAGAAAGGACCGGCATTCCTGGTTGCGCCAGCCCAGCGATGGGCTGGGGTGGGCGAGGTTCACCACGAGAGGCAGGATATCGAGGCCGCCGGCGCATGCCATTCGCCAGGTTTCGCCGACAACCACGGGGTCCTGATCGATCGCTACGACCCTCGCACCGCTCTTGGCCGCGATCCCGCTGAAATGACCGCTATTGCAGCCGACGTCCAAGACCTTGCCGGGATTGAACTCGTTCATCACCTGTTGCACGAATTCCCGTTTCACATCAAATTGCTCGTTGGAGTAGTGCCTCAGACCCGGCATGTATCCGGACCAGGCGGAGCGAGTCCCGGAAATGGGACGAACCGCCTTCAATGCACGCCGTAAACGGTTCAGGAGAGCCCCCAGAATGAACTGGGCCTTTTCGTGATTGGCCAGATCCTTCCTGACATAGATGCCTTCCGGGTTTCTCCCGTTCCTGCCGCTCATCCATTTGGGGCCGGAAACCAGGCCGAGAAACGGCGGCAGGAGACGCTGGATTGGCGTTAACCATGGATACACCGTCTCCGGCTCTATGCCTTCCCGAGCCGTGGTGAAGATTTGATCCAGACGCACACCGAAGTGCCTGTTGACGAGCAACGGAAGCAGGAACGTTCGGACAAACTGGGCGTGAGCAAGCCAGGTCGGATCGCCTGGGGCACGAATTTCAAAGGAGAGCAAGTCGACGAATGCCCCTCGCGGACCGCAGAATAAGAGGTTGTAGGGTGTGGCGTCTTTGAGCCCAAACCCCTCCTCCAGCGCTTCCGACGCCAAATCCAGAGTCAGTTCTGCCGCGGCGTGAAGCATCTCCGGCGGCCACTCGTAAGGATAGGATGGGAAGAAGATCCTGGGGTGCTCGATTAGCAGCTTTCCGTCGAGCTCACGGCACAAGGCCAGTGCCGCCGGCGGAATCGAGGAATTTGGAGCCGAGACATCCAGGATATCGGAACGTATGAGGCGTCCCGAATCGACGAACCGTTGACAGGAATTGGATGGTAGAAATGAATCCAGCGCGGGGAGCCCCCGAGATCTGACGATCCGAAACACCCTGCCGTCCATAGAAAACAGGCACCCGGAAGGATCGCGGAATGAGGCGCTTTTTCTTCTGGGATCGGCCCCCGCAGTAGTTTCGTTCAATCTTTCCGGCCCCGCTTTTTCCCTTTGAACCAGTGGCTCACTTTGCGAAGGTAAAACAGAGCGCCAACTAATCCGGCCGCGAGCATCTGCCAAACCAGGACCCCCGAGCCTGGATCCGTGTACCCAAACGCCTCTTTTTCGGAACTTATCAGCAGAAACATGCCCAGGATCAGGATACTTGAACTACGAATCATAAACACCCCGATCCGATCGAACCTGCGCCTGGGATTATTTTGAAATGATATCGGGCTCACGATAGATCCTCAATTCTGGGCTTGCCGACTCGTCCTCTTCTCATGTGAAACCGGAAGCGACCCTATTGACACCCCCTTAACATATCGGCCGGAACGCCTGCTTATTCAAAAAAACCAAAGAAAACCAGGGAAGCTGCCCTGTTTTGGATTTGCCGGCTAACTTCGTCGGTCTTTGCCTTTCAATAATTTTCGGGGATGGTGTTGCTGGGTTTTAGGGGGTGTTTGGGGCATTCTGTTCCCAATCTGTTCCCCGCTCTGTTCCCAAGATTGAGCGTTGTCATTTATTATCATATATGATAATTTAGGATGTCAATGAAGCTGACCATAAGGGAGTATGTCTCAGCCGATGGCAGAAGTTATTTCCGGGAATGGCTCAACTCTTTTGCGATCCCGGTCAGAGCCCGAATTCAGGCCAGGGTCTTACGCTTTGAAACCGGCAATCTTGGTGACCACAAGGCCGTCGGCGAAGGCGTATGGGAAGCACGCGTGATGTTCGGCCCGGGATACCGGATTTATTTCGGGAAAGAGGGCCGTTCCTTGATCCTGCTTCTCGTTGGTGGCGACAAATCATCCCAGTCTGCCAACATCCGCAGGGCGCGGCAACTCTGGAGAGAATATCTGGAAGGAAGGTAAGATGGCACGTCGCACAAAAGACTGGAACAAGGGACTAGCACAGGATTTGAAAAATCCTGAATTTGCCAGGGAGTTCCTCCTTGCCGCCGTGGAAGAAGGCGTTTCCCTCCAGCATGCGCTCGGCAAGGTCATTCGAGCCATGGGAGTCCAGGAATTCGCCGCAAGAGTCGGCATGGAAAGCCCCAACCTGCTGCGTGCCATCAATCCCCGACATAACCCAACCCAGGCAACGATAAACCCGTAGGGTGAAAAAACTCAGCCGTGCTGTAAGTGGCTGTAAATAGGCCCGCTTGCCGAACAAGTCGGTTGGACCAATTACGATGCTTGACTGGGCAGTCGCTATTGCCGGATGCTGCAGATTCTCACTGCAGATCTGGAGGAAGAGGTGAAGCGTTTCCTGCAACCCTGGCAGTTGTTACTTTTGGTTCTGGCTGGCTGGATCAATCGTCATCAGCAAGACACGATCGAATATCTCCTGATCGAAAACCGTGTATTGCGACAGAAGCTGGGGAAAAAGCGAATTCTACTGAATGACGAACAACGGCGCCGGCTGGCCCTTAAAGGTAAGGTCCTCGGCCGTAAGATGCTCGAGCAGGTTGCCGGAATCGTAACTCCCGAAACCATCCTTCGTTGGCATCGTGAGCTGGTCGCACAAAATTGGGATTACAGCAAGCGACAACGGAAGACCGGGCGACCGGCGATTGCTCAGGAAACCGTGGATCTCGTTCTGAAATTGGCGAAGGAGAATCCTCGGTGGGGTTACAAGCGCATCAAGGGTGCAGTCACGAATCTCGGAAGCGTGATTTCGGATACGACAATCGCAAACATTCTGAGGGCTCATGGAATGGACCCGGCAACGGATCGAAGCAGACAGAGCACCTGGAAGCAATTCCTCAGCACACACTGGGATGTGCTTGCCTCGGTCGATTTCACAACGGTCGGGATCTGGACGAGAAAAGGACTGGTCACCTATTACCTGCTGTTCTTCATGGAGATTGCAACCCGACGCGTTCATTTCGCCGGTCTGACCACCAATCCAGATGAAGGCTGGCTGCTTCAGGTTGCCAGGAATATGACGGACGCCGAGGGAGGATTTCTTCGCGGCAAGCAATACCTGCTGACGGACCGCGACACGAAATTCTCGACAGGCTTCCGCGACACATTGGATGCGGTCGGAGTGAAACCATTGCTCCTGCCGGCGCGCTCGCCCAATTTGAGCGCACACATCGAGCGGTTTAATGCCAACCTCGCTGTAATGCGCAGTTGTCATGGGGGCGCCCGCGCTGGTCGCGATTGAAAGACATTCTCACTTCGCATAATTAGAGGCTTTCGAGAAAGGACAAGAGGCGGTCGCCTGACTTGAAGCGTAACGGCCTGTTTGACGGTTCGTGGAGCTTCTTGAGGGTTCGTTCTTTCATCGCAAGGTCAGCCTCGACATAGAGGTGTGTCGTCGTCGGGCTGGCATGACCCAGCCATAGCGCAATCACGGTGATGTCCACTCCAGATTGGAGCAGATGCATTGCCGTGGTGTGCCTCAGCGAGTGCGGTGATATCCGGCGGTTCTTCAAAGTTGGACATTGGTCCGCAGCTCTCGTAATGGCTAGGTGGAGTCGATTCTCGATTCCTGTGCGTGACATCGGGGTGCCATTTCGATTTGGGAAAAGGGGGCTATCCGACTCAGCATTAACACGACGCAACCACTCTTTAAGTTGCCTTGTTGTATTTTTCCAGAGCGGTACTACCCTTTGTTTTCGCCCTTTACCGCGTATCTGCACGGACTTCATGTCGTTTGAAAGCACGTCTTTCACCCGTAGCGCAATAACCTCCGATATCCGCGCCCCCGTGTTGTAAAAAGTGGCGAACATTACACAATCACGATGCCCGCTCCAGGTTGAACAATCTGGTGCGCCGAGGACTGCCTTCATTTCATCACGAGAAAGAAACTCGAAACGGGGATGGTCAAAACGCTTCATTGGAATCGCAAGAACCCGATAAATCATCTGCAGCGAAGATGGATCACGAAAGGATGCGTACCGCATGAAGGAGCGAATGGCTGCAAGCTTCAGTAGCGGTGGTCCCCTCTCGTGTTTGCCGGTCGTGGTAGATCGGCGCTCTGATATCGCATAGCTTGCGGGCCAACGAGAAGTTGCGGGTGGGAGTGCGGGTGAGGTGTTTCCGCAACTGGATGGAGCTTTGACGGTGGTGGTCCTTTCCGCGACAGGATGAGCCAAGGGCCTGGGGTGGAGGGGAGAGCATGAAGGGGTGCGGAAGGGACTGCCGGGCCAGTCCCTTCGGTTTTAGCGTTACTCGTCGAGCGGAGCGCCGTGGATATCGGCGGGCTCGCGAAAGCTCTTGCCGGTGAAGCGCAGAATCGTGGCGCGGTCGAGGAGGCGGTCGACGGTGGGGACGGCTTGGCTGTCGGAGGGGAAGAAGCTGGACCATTTGGAGAAGCCGACATTAGCGGTGACAATGACAGATCCCTGACCATGTCGAGCGCTCACGACGCGGTAGAGGTAGTTGGCATGCTTACTGTCGAGACCCTGGTAGCCGAGCTCGTCGACAAATGTTGAGCTCAACATTTTTCGATTAATGTGAAGTTGTCAGTAATGTGGAGTTGACGCACGGAAGCCTCGGAAATCCGGTGCCTGCACGGGTTTCAACTCCACATTTTGCGGTAGCATCGGACCCGGTCGCAATTCGGCGACCTAAATCCATTTCTGGAGGTACTGATGCTACAATCCCTGCTGCCTAAAGCTTACGGCAAGTTTCTGTCAATGCCACTCTTGGGTCCGATCGCCGATGGCTTTGACGATTGGCTCGCTGCCAACGGGTACACGCACGGTTCCCGCGAGTTTGCAATCCGCATGCTGCCTCATGTGGATGCCGATCTGCGCCGCCGCCGGGCTCGTGATGTAGCGAGCCTAACCCACGCGACGCTTCACGCTTGCTGGCGTGATCTCATCAAGGCCTTCCCGACTAACGCTGGAACCGTGCGGTCACTGGCACGATATCTCAGCGCTGCCGGCGTGATCGTTGCTGGTGGAAATGCAGAGGCAAGGTCGGCCCCGATGGTTCTGAGCGAGGAGTATGCGGACCATTTGCGTGAAGTTCGCGGATTCGCGGCCTCTACCGTATACCACCATCGATACGCATCGCACTGTTTTCTGAATCATCTTAAGACGAAGAAGCTTTCTCTCGTTTCGATTCAGCCCAGAGATGTGGAGACGTACATCAGCCAAACCGGCAAGCGTCTCAGCCGGGCCAGTCTGCAACACGACATTGCTGCCGTGCGTGGCTTCCTACGCTTTCTCGCAACAGACGGTAGGGCTCCTACCGGACTGGATCGCCAGATCGACACTCCAAGACTCTACCGGCTTGAGCAACTGCCTCGCGCCCTCCCGTGGAATACGGTGACGGCGCTCCTGAGATCGATCGACAAAACATCGGCCATGGGGCTTCGTGACTATGCGATGTTTCTCTTGATCGCCAGCTATGGGCTCCGCGCCAGCGAAGTCGTCGCCATCAGCCTCGACGACATCCGTTGGAGATAAGGGATCCTGCGAATCCAACAAAGCAAGACCTCATCGCCTTTGGAACTGCCACTCACCAATGAGGTCCTGTCCGCGCTGGTGAAGCATCTGAAGCGGACGCCACCACCTGTTCCTTATCGGAGAGTTTTCTTGCGAATGCGCGCTCCCATCGGCCTGTTGAAACCGACTGCTGTTGCGGAAGCTTTTCAAGCACTGGTTCGCAAAAGCGGGCTCGGCATTCCCTATCAAGGCCCACATTGCCTGCGCCACTCGTACGCCGTCCATCTCCTGAAGAATGGAACTCCTCTCAAGACAATCGGTGACATCCTCGGGCATCGTACGGCCGAGAGCACGTCCATGTACCTGCGATTGGCCACCGAGGATCTGCGTGAAGTGGCCCTCGCAGTTCCGGGTCGGCGTACCGGAAAGGAGGGGCAGCGATGACAGGAGCCTCGGTCTTTACCCCTGTATTTTCGTCTCGCTTGGCACCCATCTTCGCTCGCTATGTGGATCTGAAGCGGGCTTTAGGACGCCATTTCGATATTCCCGCTCGGACGTTGCAATCCTTGGACCGATTCCTCTGCGATCAAAGCGCAGAATACCCAGACCTGAATGCTCCCGCGTTTCACGCATGGTGCCACACCTACGAACACGTCGCTTCAGGAGTTCGGCGGGCTCGCATGCTGGAGGTTGCTAGCTTCTGCTTGTATCGGCGCCGGACCGAGCCGCATTGCTTCGTTCCGGACTCCAGCTCATTTCCGTCATATCATCAACGGATCAAGCCGTACATTTTTTCCGAAGATGAGGTAGCTGAACTGCTTAGTGCGGCTTCGAGCCTGAAGCGGAATCCTTCATCACCGCTTCGCCCGGAAGTAACTCGGCTTGCGATTGTCCTCTTGTTCACCACGGGAATCCGGCGCGGCGAACTGCTGAGCCTCACGCTTGGTGACTATAACCCGCGCGAATCGACGCTGCACATCCGGCAAACGAAATTCTATAAGTCGCGCTTGCTTCCTATTAACGCCGATATCGCTGATGAGATCGAGCGTTACCTGCACGCACGAGCCCGGCGACGGCTGCCTTCGTTTGCGGATACGCCACTCATATGGAATGCGACCAAGGGAGGCCGGGCTTATACGGGGACGGGGCTGACATGTTGTGTGAAGCCCCTCATCGAACAATGCGGCATCACTAAAACCAACGGAAAGACACCGAGAATCCATGATGCCCGCCATAGCTTCGCTGTCAATGCCCTGTTGCGGTGGTACCGAGCCGGCGCGGATGTCGAGGCTAAACTACCCTTGCTGGCTACCTACCTGGGGCACGGTTCCGCATTGTCGACGCACTATTACCTGCACTTCATCGAACCGCTTCGCACTGCAGCCAGCGAACGATTCGCAAATCATTACGGCGAACTGGTCTCTCCGTTGCCGCCCTCGATAAGGAGGCGCCGATGAAAACCGGCCTTCCGAATCTACTCGGCGCGGCAGTTCGCGACTACTTCACTGACCACCTTCCCCGGCTGCGTGGAACCAGCCCGCATACCATCCACAGCTACCGCGACAGCATTGTTTTGCTGCTACGGTTTCTTTCTCAGCAGCAGAATAAGCCGGTCACAGGACTCGACCTGCCTGATCTAAGTCCGAGCGGAATCCTCGCATTCCTGTCCTATCTTGAACAGGAGCGCAAGAACAGCGTTTCCACTCGAAACGTTCGCCTCTCGGCCATTCACGCATTCTTCAATTATGTGGCCTCGCGTAATCCAGAACATGTCGAGTTGGCTCAACGTGTCCTCGGCATTCCCTTCAAGCGCTCGCGACAACGGGCCATCGATTATCTGGAATACGAGGAGATTGACGCGATTCTCAAAAAAATCAACCGGACCACATCCAAAGGGATGCGCGACTATGCTCTTGTGGCGACAATGTTCAATACCGGCGGCCGCGTACAGGAGATCGCGGACCTGCGCGCCTGTGATCTCCAACTAACCAAACCTTTTCAGGTGAGATTGTTTGGCAAAGGGAGAAAAGAGCGCTACTGCCCTCTGTGGCCCCAGACCGCCACGGTGCTGAGAGGGTTCTGTGATCAGCGGAATATGGACCTGCGATCGGAATCCCGCGTATTTCTGAACCACCGAGGTCAACCAATAACGCGCTTTGGAATCCGCCATATCCTCGCCAGATGTCTCGGCTTGGCTTGCGAAACTGTGCCGAATCTCCGCAGGAAGCGGTTGCATCCCCATAGTGTTCGGCACAGCACGGCCGTGGCCCTTCTGAAGTCGGGAGTCGACCTATCGACCATCAGCCATTTGCTGGGGCATGCCAGCCCGACGACGACGAATCGCTACGCGAAAGTCGATCTCGAAATGAAGCGTCAAGCCATCGCCAAGGTCAAGCCGGTCGCACGCCGGTCCAGAACGCCATGGAACAAAGACCGCACAATCCTTGATTGGCTGGAGTCCCTTTAAGCCCCGAAAAATGTGGAGTTGAAACCCCGTGAACGGTTCGCATTTCCCGGCTACCCGGGTTCAACTCCACATTACTGACAACTTCACATTAGTCAACCACCAAGAGTGAGGGCTTGGTAAAGCGCCGAAAGACGCGTTTGAAGGAACCATCGGCCAGCGAGGCGTGTATGTCATCGAGCATCTCGATGGCAACGACGAACAGGACCGAGTAGCCGCGCAGACACGCGGCGTGGCCCAGGGCTTTGGCGATACGGGTCTTGCCCAGCCCGGGTTTTCCGACGCAGATGATGTTGCGGCTTTCTTCGACGAAGCGGCAGTTGAGCAGTTCCTTGACGACGCGGGGTTCGAGCTGGGGACGGGAAGCGAAGTTGAAGCCCTCGATTCCTTCGACCGTGCCCAGTTGAGAACGTTTGAGGCTGCGCAGAAGTTTGCGTTCCCGTCGCATATTCCATTCGGCGCGCAGCAGAGACGCGGCGAAATCGGTGTAGGACAGGCTGTCGCGCTCGGCGCGCGCGAGCAGGTCCGGCAAAGCTTGAGGGAGGGTAGTGAGATCGAGATCGACCGCAATACGCACGATCTCGTTGTCGGACGGTTCTGCGGAAGCGTATGCAGAGTCCTTCGGTTTAGGAGTCATGATCGTCCTCCGCGGGTATCGTTTTTGGTTTCGAGGTCAGCCGGCGGGTCGGCCACCTGCCCGCCGGGCGTTGGATTGGCAGGCGGCGCCGTCGAAACCGGCGCCTCTGGTGCAGTCGGAACTGACGCCTCCGCCTGGTCCAGGTGAGCGAAGCTGTCGAGAGAACCGGGCTCGACCTCGCTCAGGAGGGCGAGGGTGCGTGCCGCCGGGGACATCGGCGTCACCGGCGGAGGCTCAGGCAGCGGATAGTCCCGCTCGAGGATGCGGCGGACGGCCTCGGCGTTGAAGCGGCGGAAGTCCAGCACCCGCGCGGCCGCGCTCAGGAACGCCGGCTCACCGTACAAATCGGCAAGCCGCCACAGGGCGCGCAGGTGGATCGGCGCCAGCGACTTCATCCGTTTGGCGATGCCTTCGACCAGGCCGGCAAGCTGGGGAAAGCGTTTCAGAAACAGATCGTCGATGCGTGTTCCCGCGGAGCCCGGGTGTCGCCCCGGGAGTGTCGCATAGTGCGCCGGATCGATCTGGAGCCTGCCCTTGTCGCTGGCCTCGACGTAGCGACGGGAGAAGACGACCTGGCCCGAACGGTCCATCACCTCAAAGTGCTCGGCATAGAGCCGCACCGCCGCGGAGCGATTGGCGAGTTGCGCCGGGACCGTATAGGGTGTTCCCTGGATCCAGATCGTCGCGTCGGGCCCTACCTGGCGCACGGCGTCTTCGTGGACGGCGAAACGCGTCTCAGGCAGCCGGATCAGAAAATCGCGCTCCGAAAGCCAGACTTCGTCGGGGATGAGGCCCGTGGTCCCATGGGTGCGCCGGTTCGCGATGTTGTCGATCCAATCGTGTACGCGACTCGTTGAGGTCGTCGAAACTTGCGAACTCGGCGCCACGGATGCAGTCGTCTTCCAGGAACCGGATAAATTTTTCCGTCTTCCCCTTCCTGTCCGGATCGCGCACCTTGCACAGAAAGGGCTCGAACCCATAGTACTTCGCAAAGTCGAGGAAACGGGGGTGCCAGATCGGCTTGCCGTTGGACCCGATGCGGCCAAGGACGATGGTCGACATGGAATCGAAGACAACCCGTTGCGTCACCCCGGTGAATGATTCGAAGGCGAGCGCCAGTCCTTCGAGCAGGGTGGGTTCGCGCTCGTTGCGATAGAAGTGGACATGGGCCTTGCGCGAGTAGGCAAGTTCGCAAACCAAGGCGTGAACCCGGGTCGGGGATCCCGCGATCGGAACGGTGTAGACGGTCCAATCGGCTTGCATTTCGACTGCCGGGTCTGGTTTCAAAGCGGCGTTTGACGCGGGGGCGCGGGACCAGTTCGCTGCGGATCGACCGGATGTAGTCGGTCAGGATGGTCCGGCCGCCGGGGTATCCCTGCTGGCGGATCTCCCGCAGAATGCGGGTCGCCGTCAAGCGCTTGCGGACCTTCTCCTGGATCGACACGCGGAAGGGATCGAGCTTGCCGGTCTGATCCGGCGGCTGGCGGTCCAGCAGTCCCTCCTCCTGGAGAATGCGGCGGACCGTCTTGCGGTCGCGGCCGATCCGGAGCGCAATCTGGCGCATGCCATAGCGGTGACTGTGCAGCTCGAGAATACGCTCGACGTTCCTCGGGCGAGATGTCGCCCTTGTTCGTTTGCCGAGTCCGGCCCGGACTGGAAGTCGGGTCGTCGTTGTTGTCGTTGGATAAGCTCATTGGGATCCTCCTGGATGTTTTGTGAAACTTGGGGGTGGAGTGCCTTGGCGGTTTGCTCTAGCAGGTCGATGACGAATCGATGCTGCGCTTCGAGACGGCGGCGTTCGGCTTCGGTCAGCCCTTGGGAAGGAATCTGCAGGGAGGCGAGGTCGACGAGGGCCTCGCGGGCGCGCTCCAGGCGCTCCTCGATGTGCTGGCCCAGAGACGAGAGCACCGCCGCGCTCTTCGGGTCGGGTCTGACGACCGGCATAGGGTTGGACAATAAGCCTGTCCTCTCGCTGTCGGAGGAAGAAGCCCGCCAGGCAGCGACGAGGGCGAGAGCTTCACTCTGACGAAGGGAGTGGCGCTCAATGGACCTCGCCACGTCTTCCTGAGCGCGATCGCTCAGGGCGCACAGGGCGTAGGCCAGGGTTGGGCCGATCGCACCCTGATCCACTTTCCGCTCGATCACGGGAGAGAGCCGCGTGGCCAGAGCCAGGCGGCGCGCGACCCAGGGTTTGCGCCGGTTGAGAAGACGCGCGATGCCCGCCAGGCCCAGCCCGTCCTCTTCGACCAGGGAGCGGATCACGCGCGCTTCGTCCATGGGGGTCGTGGTGCGCGGAGGAGCATTCGAGCGCAGTAACAGAAGCTTCTGCTCGGGGCTGGATCGGGCGCTCTCGACGACCGCCGGCACAACGGTTCGCCCTTCGTCCCGCCAGAATGCGAAACGCTTGAAGCCGTCGACAATCTCGAAGAAACCGACATCGTCAGCCACGACGCGGATCGGCAGATCCTGCAGCTGCGGCTGCGAGCGTTGCGGTTGCACGCTGCGCAGCCGCTCCAAACTGGTGCGCAGCAGAGCGACCGGAATCATGGTTACCAGCGGCGAGGCATCGTGCGACGCCGGATCGGCAACGCCCAGTGCGGGATTCACGGCAGCGCCCGATAGCCGAGAACCCGCAGACGGGGCGCCCCCTCGTAGGTCTCGTGGCCGAGACGGACCTCGAGCCGGCTGCCGGCGAGGTCGCCAGGTTGAATGGGGTCGCCCTTTTTCGGACTGAAACCGCAGGCGCGGTACAGTTCGAGCAGACGCCTCCGGCTCACGGCCCGTCCCCGTTCGGTCGAACCGGAAAGAACGAAGTAGTCGGCGACGACGTCGTGGCCGGCCGGGACGCCCACGATCTCGCAGGTGACCTGCAGCGTCGTGTTTCCCTGCTGACTCGTGTGGAAGCGTGCCCGCTCGACAACCGCTTCGTAGTAGCCTTCGGCCGGCAGAAGACCGTCGAAGTCGCCTTCTTCGAAGTTAAGCGCTGAATCCGCCATCATGTTTTCCCTCCCTGGCTGCGGCTCTGCAACCGCTGCCGCAGTGGGAAAACCATGACAGGAGTGCCATCTCGTCTTTTCAGGGGCTCTGGGGAAGTGGTCCCGGATCACGAGTGGAATCAACGAGATAAGCTCGGATCTCGTCTTGCGCGGCAGCCGAGGATTAGTGTGCCCATAACCCCAAGGAAATCAGCTCCTTGAGCCCCGAACTCGTCTTGCGCGATGTCCCAGGGAAGTTCTGATAGCGGACGAGGCAATCGAAGCGGTTCGGGAGGTCTTTCGGCTGCCTGTCGGGCCTGGATTCGGCGGGCAGTGAAATAGTCAGGATTGCGCGCACACCAGGATGCTTGCGCACGGTCGTGACGAGCCTTCTGGCATGACGGATTCTTACACGCGCGCTGCCGCTCCCCAATCCTGGGATCCGGGCGGAACCACTTCCGGCAGATGCAACATGGTTTCTTCCGAACATCAGCCATGGCCATCCATTCAGCCATGCTGCTGTTCAACACTCAAGTCAACGGACCATCACCGTCACTGCCGCCAAAGAGGGACCACCGTCACTGAAGCTACCTCCCCGGCACGCAGTCCGAGGTACGCCAGACAGAGCACCATGGCGTAGTTCCGACGGCCAATGGCCGTCTTGCGATTAAATGTTTGCAGCAAGTGATCGAGTTTTCGGGCGGTTAAATATTTTGGCAATTGAGAGAGCTTCCTGAATGGAACGCTAGGAACCGCACTCACCAATTGGGCATTGCAGTATCCTTGTAGCTGCAAAAATCTCACAAAACTACGGACAGCACACGTGATGTTTTGCTTGCAGCGCTGTGGTTGATTTGCCACAAAATCCATTAGATCAATGGCGGTAAGGAGCCTGAGATTCACGCCATTGATTCCATACTTGGCCTGTAAGAGTTTCCGCACAACGCGCGAATACTCTCTGCCCGTGCCGATTGTGATGCCCCGGGCCTGAAGTAGATGTGTGTTGAATACGTCGATTACTGCATCGATGGGCCCTTTTTCCGCTACAGGTTCCGGAGGAATCCGGTGATGCTCGCGAAGTACCGTCAGCAGGTGCCCAAGGGCAGCATGAATTTGATGGGCCGCTCCACCTTGCGGCACAGCACACCGACAGTTGGGGAGGTGCCGATGGACGAAAAGTTCTATCGTGCCTTTTTGAATAGTCGCAAGTGGTATCCGCCTGCTCTCCAGCCAATGAGCAAAATGCCCGCCGGCGCAGGTGTACTGTTGAATCATAGTGCTGGAATAACCACGTTCAGCAAGGTGAACAGAGAGATCGTCGAGGCAACTGCCGAGAATATTTGCACGAAGACGCTCAATAACACGATGATCGTGGAAAACTCTGTCAAGCATAAATGCTCTCCTTTCGGACCAACTTGGTCGATAGAGAGCATCCAATAATTATGCTCAGTTCAGGAAGCACCCTTTTCCAAAATTAGAGCGTACTTCCAGGGTAGAATTGCGATTGCCATACTTGCAACTGCGCATTACAGCGAGGTTGGCATTAACGTTTTATGCGAAGCCTAAAGGAGGAATGTCTGGAGCGCCTTATCTTCTTTGGAGAGAGATCCCTCCAAGGAGCTATAGCAGATTTCGCTGCTCATTATCATACGGAGCGGAATCATCAAGGAATGGGGAACCAATTACTGATCCCCGGTGACGAAGTCGGCCAGAAAACTGGTGATATTGCATGCCGCGAACGACTGGGCGGATTGCTGCGTTATTATTATCGACAAGCTGCATAACCTAGGTCGCTTCATCACCAGGGCAGTTGTTCCGAAACAACCTGGATCGTGTGTCCCGCCATCCGTCCCCAGCAGAGTAGCGTGCTGAATGACCCGGTCCTTCGACTCCCAGTGTTCGCCATACCTCCGTCAGCCTGCGGAAATCGGACGCAATCGTCTCACAATTTTGACCCCAACCTGCGGAAATATGGGCATTTGATCGACGTCGGAATAAATTCACCATACGGGGCTGCAAGGAAGCGCATTCTCGAACTAGATCCGCTGTGCGCCGAGTGCAATCGAAGGGGTCGGCTGACCGCTGTAGATAACATTGTCCCGCACAAGGGCGATGGCGTCCTTTTCTGGAACCAAGCGAACTGGCAGGCATGGCGACATCGCAGAGCTTTCCGTTGAGAAGTGCCAGCCAGCAAAGCTAAACAAAGAGCTCCTTCAGCTTCCGGGTGCGATATTCGAAGATCCGCCGCGCATCATGTCGAACGAAGAGTCGGTCAATCAACCAGCCGCCCGGCGCGGCGTAACGCACGAGGTCCCGCACCTCGCTGCCGCCTTTGCTTTCCGTGAATGTGTGCTCGTGGATCCACGCGCGGTATGGACCTCGACGCTGTTCATCGACGAACCGGTGCGGCGGTTCCCACGCGGTGATCTCGGATTGCCAACGCACGGGGATGCCGTGCAGGCGCAAACGGTACTCAATGAGAGCGCCAGCGCGCATGGCGATTGGACGCGGTGTGAGAATCTCGAACCGCAGCCATGGAGGGGTAATGGTCTCGAGGTTGCCGGCGTCGGCGAAGAAAGAAAATACGATCTCTAATGGGCGCGGCAGGAATAACCGCGTTTCCAAGGTGAACAAGCCGTCCTTTTTACCCAAACGCAGGCCACCGCCCGCACCCGATGCTGTCTCGCAAGCATTCATCGGTTCATTTTCCAAATCATAAAGTTGAGCGCAGTGGCAAAGCTCACCCAAAGCCAGTAGGGCACCAACAGCGCGCCTGCAAGCCGCGAGATCCTCCAGAAGCAGACCAGAGTTGCTAGAATGGCTGCCCATAAAGGGACGATATCCACGAGCCCGGCCAATGGATTTCGCAACCCAAAGAAGAGGGGCGACCACAGGGCATTAAGAGCAAGCTGCAGCGCAAAAATCCCCAGAGCGCCGGCCGCACCGCCGAATCCCCGCCTGCGCCAGACAAGCCATGCGGCGATTGCCATCATTAGGTAGAGAACGGTCCAGACGGGTCCGAAGATCCAGGCGGGCGGATTCCAGGAAGGCTTGCGGAGCGTTGGATACCAGTTGTTTACGGAACTGCTGGTAAAGCCTGCACCAGCGCCGGCCGCCACAAAGCAGACTGCGATGAACAACGCCAGCATCAATATTGGATTCCAGTTCTTCATATTTTCCCCGGCGGGTGTTCCACCGCATGAACAATGCCGCGTACCATTCCGCCAAATACAAGTTGATGCAATGGGTAAACAAGATACCAATATAGCAATCCTGCCAAACCTACAGGATCGAAAATGGCCGTTTGCCGGATGAGTGAGCCTTCGGCATCCGCTGTCACCTCAAACTCCAGCCAGGCACGGCCAGGTAACTTCATCTCCGCTGACAGACGCAGCGTTCGTCCCGGTTCGAACACCTCCACGCGCCAGCAGTCCAGTGTGTCGCCCGCTTTCAATTGCTCCCTGTTGCGTCGGCCGCGTCGCATGCCGACCCCGCCCACGAGCAAATCCAACCAACCACGAATTCTCCAGAGCCAATCGCCGTAGTACCAGCCGGTGGCGCCGCCAATGCGTTGAATGGGAGCGAACGCCGCAGGCGGCGGTGCCGCCACACGCACGCTGCGCGAATCGATGAGCCGATTGCCGAAGCGTGCGCCACCCCAACGGGGAGTCGGACGCGCCGAAGACATCGCATCTGACCAACGTGTTGCGGCAAATTCGCGGTCTTCATTACGCAGGGCGTTGGCGATGGCTTCCCGCAAGCCGACAGGGCGGATTGCGAATGCGCGTAACGCCGTGTCATCCTGCACAACCGTCGGATGGCGAATACTGTCGATCAGCTTGCGGCCGACACGGGCGTACAGCGGGGTGACCAGACCCAGCCACAGACTCGACAACCTCGGCGTCAGTACAGGCACGGAAATCGTGAGCCGATGCAAGCCGCGTTGCCGCGCGTACTCGCGCATCAAGTCGCCGTAGGATACTCGGTCGGGACCGCCGATTTCGTAGATGTGGCTTTCGCCGGCGGGGACATCCAATCCCTCACGGAGATACTGAAGCACGTCACCGATCGCGATGGGTTGAGCCCGGACAGTCACCCAGCGAGGCGTAATCATTACCGGCAGGCGCTCCACCAGCGCGCGAATCATCTCAAACGAGAGGCTGCCCGATCCGATGACAATCGATGCGCGAAACTCGACTACGGGCACGCCCGAATGGCGCAGAATCTCGCCAACCTCCTGTCGGCTCCGCAGATGGGGCGAGAGTCTGTCGACGGCGTCGCCCAGGCCGCCGAGATAAATGATCCGTTGGACTCCCTGGGTACGCGCCGTCCTGCCAAACTTTTCGGCTGCTTGCCGGTCTGTTTCTTCAAAGCCACGTGCCGCTCCCATAGAGTGAACGAGATAATATGCAGCGTATACGCCGTTCATTGCCTGCTGTAGCGATTTGGCGTCGAGCGCATCGCCCATGACAACCTCGCTTCTGGAGGCAATACGACCATGCAGGAATTCCGGCCGCCGAGAAAGGCAGCGTACCAGATAACCTTCAGCTTCGAGCAGCTTGAGAAGCCGGCCGCCGATATAGCCCGTTGCGCCTGTCAACAGAATCCGGGGTTTCATAGCTGTTTAATCGCGGCTGAAGCCTCCAAGGCCCGCTCCCGTGCCCGCGCGTGCAACACCGGTTCGTAGCGGCGATTCCAGAAGACAGCATCCGCGCCGCTTTCGCGGACCAGCGATTGCAATGCCTCGACCGACGGGCCTTGGCGGAGGATGAGATACAGACCCAGGCGCCGCAGAGCGGCGTCGAGCGATCGCAGGGATTGATGCAGCCGCCGGCGGCTCGCAGCGCCAGGCGGCCAGTCGCCGTCTTCCTCGGGCGTCCAGATGAATACCGGCAGGACACGCCCGCTGCGCGCGGCAGCGGCCGCCAATTCTGGGTTGTTGGCCAATCGCAGGTCGAGTCGGAACCAGACCAAGGTGGCTGCGCACATGGCGCTAAATATAGCATGTCCCCTCTGTTGACGCTTAGAGGGCAGGATAATGGGCATTTTCTGCATGCGGGTCACGGGTGTGAGAAGGTATCCAATTCGATGGCCTGAGCCTGAACTTCCTCCATCGAGAATCGTAGAAATGGCATCCGATCGTCGTGACGGTCGTGGTAGCATTTCCGTTATTCCGGATCCGAAACTCGACATATCTGTTATTGCGAGAGACTGGGTCCGGCATTAGGACCATATCTTTGTGGACCCAGAATTTTAACTTCGGACCGGAAGTCTTCCATTTGAAAATATCCCAGATAATAGCGCAAACGCCGGTTGTTGCTCCAACCCACGCCGCCCAGTCCGTAACATTCATGAATAGCTCTCCGATAGTTCCTTACCCTACCGTCTTCGTCCGCCTCTCTGTTTTCCGGTGCTGCGAACCTCTGTGCGCGGCGGATCTACTGGATGAATATCCATGGGAACAGGATCAAGTCGATCCGGATCCGTGAAATGGAAACCTTCCAAATGAGCGGAGACTCCGATTGAATAATTTTGGGGCTGCGACCAGACCACATTGCACCGGCAGCATTCATAGATAGAATACGTACGCCAACCCTCAGGATCGGTTTCTTTCTCTTTTTCCTTGCGGTCAATAATTCCCCGGAGCCATTCGGGGAATTCCGAGTTTTGATCCGTCAGGGGTTTCAATGTCAGGCTGAGATCTTTGAGGCACCGGGAGCTAGGGCACCGGGGCTCATATCTGTACCGCATATTGTCTCCTTTACACGATAGACTGCCATGACTTGCCTTCCTCTGCGGATTTCCTATGCTGAACGGAGTCATTTGACAGGAAGCCTTTATGACACGCCTGAACGGCCGCAGGTCTGATCACATGCCAATAGTGGCCGATCTGGTGCGCGACCGGGCCGAAGACAAGTGCGGGAATTGTTAATTGCTTACGCTTGGGCATACAGCTATGTACTCTTTTCCATGTCAGCGGCTGTAAAGTTTGGAACGGAAGCCCTGAAACTCCTGGGCAGGCTCGGGCACTGTGCGGCGCGTTCCGCGCCAATCAGGCGAACGACTTTGTCGAGCTGGTGTGGAAACACTGCCATGCGCGCATCACGAAGTGCAGCGAACACGGCATCGCGCAGGGCTTGCTCCCCAAGGTGCCGCCGTACATCCGGGTGGAGCAGGATATCGACGGTAGATGTCAGGCTCAGAGCCGGAAATCGCTCACCGCAAAGACGGGTTGCTTTTTTCTCATCAATAATCGCGATACCACCATGCTCCACGGCATACGCAATCGTGGCCGCTTCACCGTCATCGAGCGTGTCAACAGCCGCTCCCACGACGAGTTGTTCGAAATATTGCCAGGCTCCATCGCTGAGAGCGACGATGTCGATGTATCCTGCAGTCACGAGCTCCTGCAGGCGATCCGCTTGCTTCCGCCCGCGAGCCCTGCCGATATCGAGTTCGCCGGGAATCACATCCACCGCTACAATCCGGGACGGCAAGGCCTCAACGATCTTCGGCGCACAGCCGGTTGCAATCAGGTTGATGACGGCACTGGCATCAGCGACCAGCTTAACCGCCGGATCAGCCAAGAAGGTTCGTGACCTCATCGGCCTCACTCCCTTCCAGCTCCTGGCTGCTGAGAATCTCGCGCAATTCGACGCGGTCGAGATGCAGGAGGCGGGCAAGCTGGCCTTCGCTCAACAAACCTTTCCGATAGGCTTCCGCGGCGAGCAGATTAAGTCGCAAAGTGGTTGGGCGGTCCGCCTCCGCCTTGTAAGCGTCGGGTGACGAAAGATCACCGAGCACCTGCCGGGCCTGCTCGTCGGTGATACCGCCGTTTGACTGAAACCAGTCCCAGGTTCCCTGCTTGATTAGGTGGAGCTCTTCCAGGCGGCGGACAATCGCCTCTCTCGAAACTCCGAAAAAGTGCGCGAGCACAATCACATGGCGTCGGGACAGCCGGTCCGATCCGGCGGTCACCTCCTGGAACTTTTGCATGACCGCGCGCGCGGGGGTCACGAAAGCCCGGCCGAACGCGTTCGCATACCGCTCTTCGCGCGAGTTTTCGGATTCCTCCAGATGCAGGATCTCGGCTTGGCGCCGCGTCGATACGAAGTGGCCCGTCTCGTGACCGGCAGTCTGTTTGCGTCGGTCGTGTGGATGGTTTGCGTTGAGCAGCATGCACGCGCCGAGGGTTTCGTCATAAGCGAACAATCCCGAGATCCGGCCGCCAAACCGTCGAACGTAGACGCGAATACCCAATTCCATTTCCAGGAGAGTCACGATATCGGAGATTGGCGCCATACCGAGGCCCAGCCGTTGCCGCAGCTCGGTCGCGTTGTTTTCGGCTTGCGTTCGCACATCGCCGGGCAGGATCGACCGTTCAGGTGGATAGTTGCGCGGCCGTTTGACACCCAGCAGATTCTCAAGCTCGACCTCGGCCTTGGCCAGTTCTGCCAGCAAGGCGGCCGCTTCATCCGCGGCCGCATCATTCGCGGCGATCACCTTTCGGAAGCGGGGTGCAAGATCGACGTGCACCGATTCCTGGCGCATCAAGGCGTTCACGGACGTCCGATAGAGCTTTGCCAGCTGCTGCAATTCCGCCATGCGGACGCGGCGCTCGCCTTTCTCAATGGCAACAATCGTCGTCCGTGCGACTTTGATCGCTTCGGCTGCTTCGGCCTGTTTGATATTTAGGGCTTCACGTGCAAGCCGAAGCCGCTCGCCGACTTCTGATGGTCGGATCTGTTCTATAGGGGTCATAAACGTACACTCAAAACCCAGTCGGAAAGAAACGAGTTCTGTCCGAGAGAAGACATGAAGTTTTGCCATTCGCGGCTGTGCTGGTGCAGCAGCCTGTCTAACTTCTCGCGAACCTCGGCTACCGATAGGCCGAGGGCTCCGCTCAGTTGATACTTAGCAAGATTCAATGTCGAGGTGTTCGCCGGAGAGTCCAACAACCCTGCCAGATGATCGAGATGCAAAGTCCCGGCGATCGCGTATTCACGCATCGCGTTGGTGATCTTTTCCTTCTCAAACGATGCCGCTGCTGCAGTATCAAAGGTGTTTGCCGACAGGTTTTCCCATACGTATGTCTCTTTGGGCTCCTGGAGGCCAGCCGCGTGAATACTCATGCGTCTCAGCATGCAGGCCGCACAAATCCCGCAATGCCGCCATTTTCTATCAACGCTGACCTGGCGGTTCTGTTGCCAGCAGGACCGCGTGCGTGACCAAGAAGAATCGCCGCATTCGTCCGTGAACTTTCGCAACGTTTCCGCCTTGGTATTCCAAAGTTGAGGAAATTCATACCTGATTCTATGACCGAGGAGAGCCTGTAGGAAGATCTCCATGCGGCGGGCGAAGAGGGGGTGGCTGCGGTAATCCTCGTATGCCTGGCCGACGGTTACCAGGCTCGGGCCAAGTGCCCCCTGGCCACTTTCCGGAACGATGATCGTGGCGGCATTGGCAAGATAAGCGGCGAGCCCGCTGATTAGGGCGAACTTGAATCCCCTTGACCGAGCCGATGATTCGACGAATGGGCGTACGCCGCGGCTGACTGTGTACGGTATTGACGTGAAGGCTTTTCGCTCTCGGGAAAGCGACTTGGCATCCTGCAGACTTGATCCGAGCCGGATGCGCACAAGCTTGTTGCCCATCTGGCGTTCCATCAGTCCGGCAACGGCACATGAATCGAGGCCGTTGCTGAAGGGGATGACGGCTTGGACTTGCGGGTCCAGGCTGAGTGAGCCCTGCTGCGGCTGTTCCGCTGGCTGGCGACGCGCGTGGAATTCGATGCACCACTTATCGCCGGTCAGGAACTCGAGCGCGTTGCGCAGCGCATTCTTAACTCTGGGATCTTTCCAGCGATGCAGCTCGTGAACGGGGATGCGGAGTTCGAAGTGCCGCCGCCACATATAGATTGGACGCCGTTGCGTCCTGTCGGCGAATTCGACGGCGGCCGCGACCAGCATGGCGTCGTAGGCGACTGGCTCATAGCGGGCGAAGAAGTAGGATTCCAGGCTGGCCGTCGAAAATTGAATGTTCTCCCCTATCTGACACTGAAGAACGTATTTTGAACTGCGCGTTCGCGTTTCCGTCACTTGAACGCTGACAATTGGCGCAGAAGAAGTGGTGGAGGTCCCGATGGCGCGTTTCATGGCAGGCTGACTCCGTCATCCAGTCCGTCCCGCCTCAGGCTCGACCTACCAGGACTGCGGGATTCGATCTTCAGAGTCTCGCGGGCGAGGCCGTCCAAGGGAGCACAAGCTATTCCCCTTTCAACCCTAGTACGAACATTGTTGGCCCGAGTCCCCGTCGATTTGCGTAGGTAGTGCTCCTCAACCTGCCGGCTACATTTGACCGCCCTGTCTGCCAGCGCCGCAGCCATGGCGTGGATCAGATCCAGCATTTCAGGGGTCCGATTGGCGGAGATCCGAACCACATTCTCGATGAGCTTTTGCCCGATTCCACAGCCTGCTTCTGTCCTTAATGCCTCGATCCGTTCCCTTACATCATCCTTGATCAGCAGCATTTTTTGCTCTTCAATGATGCCTCGAATATGTTCAATGAACTCGCTGCTCATTTCGTCTCGGCAATCGCGTTCCAGTGCTGGGATGATGGCATTGCCGATCTCGTCTACCGCGAACGCGCCGTTGTCAGCGCGCTCGGCCACACGCTGCCAACCTCGCTTCATGGGCAGGCTTCTATGCGGGCCATCACTCATCGGAGTCTCTCAATGTCAGGATTGTACAAAATACTCTCTGACATTGTCAAGATAATTGGCAGAATTGGTGCAATGGGCGTTATGACAGTGGCATTGTGTTGACTTAACGTCCATATATGTATACGCTAAGTTACGTAAAGTATAGATAAATGGACTTAAATGAGAAGAATGCATACATCACTTGCTCTGCCCGTGCCCGTCAAACGGGCTTTACGCAAGCTCGGCCACGATGTTCGTGATGCCCGGCGGCGGCGGCGGATTCCTATGGCAATCCTGGCGGCGCGTGCCTCTATCAGCCGTATGACGCTCAACAAGATCGAGAAGGGGGATGCGGGCGTTCACATCGGCAATTACGCGTCAGTCCTGTTTGCGCTCGGCCTGAGCGAGCGCCTTGCCGATCTCGCGGATGTGACGCATGACGCCGTCGGTCGGGAGCTTGAAGAGGAGCAGCTCCCTGAACGCATACGTCTTCCCCGTTCTCAGAAAATGCCGAATCCCTCAGAATCGGATGATCAGTAATGGACCGCGAAGTTCTTGTTTACGTCGACCTGCTGGGCACCCCACGTCTCGTGGGGCGACTGTGGGCGCGTGTGCGCAAGGACCGCGAAAGCGCGACGTTCGAATATGATAAGGGTTGGCTTGCTCATGCGGAACGGTTTTCGCTCGAACCGGCCCTGAAACTCGGACCCGGCCCTTTTCACACTGCTTCGGATAAACCGCTGTTCGGCGCGATCGGCGACTCAGCGCCCGACCGATGGGGCCGCGTGTTGATGCGACGGGCGGAGCGGCGGCGTGCGGATCGCGAGGGGCGGGCCCCGAGAACCGTCCGGGAAATCGATTACCTGCTCCTTGTCGATGACGAGGCGCGACTGGGCGCCCTCAGATTCGCCGAGCGGGAAGGTGGGCCGTTTCTGGCGGATCAAAACCTTCACAAGATCCCGCCTTTGATCGAGCTCCCGCAGCTGCTCTCTGCTGCCGAACACACCCTCGACGACAAGGACACTGATGAAGACCTGCGTCTGCTACTGGCGCCCGGCTCGTCGCTCGGAGGCGCGCGGCCGAAGGCATCAGTCCACGATCGGGACGGACACCTCGTGATCGCGAAATTTCCGAACAAGAGCGACGAAGTGAATACAGTCGTCTGGGAAGCCGTCGCCCTGAGTCTAGCCAAAAGGGCCGGAATTCCAGTTCCGCCCTGGCGGCTGGAATCCATAGTCGATAAACCGGTGCTGCTGTTGCGGCGCTTTGATCGGGCGGGCTCCGCACGGATTCCGTTCTTGTCAGCCATGAGCATGCTCGATGCGCGTGATAACGAGGCTCGCAGCTATCTCGAATTTGTTGATGTTCTCCGCCAGCATGGCGCAGCCCCGAAGCAAGACATGCACGCCCTGTGGAGGCGCATCATTTTCAGCATCCTGATCTCGAATACCGATGATCACCTGCGCAATCACGGCTTCCTGTGGGCGGGTCCGGCTGGATGGCGACTGTCTCCGGCCTACGATCTCAATCCGATTCCGACCGACATAAGGCCGAGAGTCCTGACAACAGCGATAGATCTAAATGACGGCACGGCCTCGCTGAAATTAGCGTACGATGTTGCTTCGTACTTTGAACTCAAGCCCGCCGAGGCTCGCGCGATCGCCGGCGAGGTCGGGCGATCTGTTGCTTCTTGGCGGAAGGAAGCAGCGAAAGCAGGTTTGAGCAATTCAGAAATCGAGCGCATGGCCTCGGCGTTCGAGCACGATGATTTGAATAAGGCGTTGGCCGGCAAGTGATCGCCCGCATATGAAACCAATAATGGGCTGGACAATGCTATCTCGCGACGAGATTCGGCAGGCAGAACGACTGGCGGCCGGCGCGAGCAGCATGCCCGACGAGATCGGATCCTGCTCGTACACCAAGGGCTTCGCCGATCGCTTTTTTCCCGCCACCTCCGGCCTGCACACGCGTGTACGAACTTGAAGCGAGCAATCTCTGACACGGACAACAGGAAATCACGAATCGTCATTTGACAGGAATTTCGACCTATCGTTTTCAATCATCGAGCTACACTACGACCAACAGCATGCAGCGCCTGCCATCATCGCGTTGATGCTCCTCACGCAGCTTTTCGATGTAGCAGTCCTCCAAGCTTTTTCCCGCACATCCCTGCCCGGGAATGTGCGGTACGGCTCAATCTAATTACTACACGGGGTGACGTTTTGGGGGACATTTTGTGTTATTGCTAATTCGGGGGAGTTATGGCGGCCGTAAATCGTTGCAAGTATTAGAGTTGGTCGGGGCGAGAGGATTCGAACCTCCGACCTTACGGTCCCGAACCGTACGCGCTACCAAACTGCGCCACGCCCCGTCCAGAGTCAGAGCGAAATGCTAGCGTAAATTCATGATGCAATCAACCCTATTCCGGGGGTTGTTAGTCATCGGAACAATCGCGGGGCATCCTTCAGCAGCGAGTCCGCCGTCTCATAATCCGTCTGGTCCCTCTGGAGCGGGGTGATCGATATGAAGTTCTCCATGATGGCCTGGAAATCTGGTGGGATGTTGGACTTGTGGCTGGCATCCCCCGGATCGAACCCCGCGGCCCCAACCTCCTCATTCCGGTCCAGCGAGTTGAAGTGGGGATAATGCGGAGCGCAACCCTGCCGTGTGATCTTGACCCCACGGATCTTCTGCACCGGGATGTTCACGTTCAGGCAGAGGCCGCCATCGGATTTCTGCTCCAGCATGGTTTTCACCAGCATGCGGATGAACTTGGCGCCCCGGTCGAAGCGGACAGGGTTTTCGTCGTACGCCTGGGACACGGCCAGTGCGGCAAGGCCACGGTGGGAGGCCTCGCGAGCCGCGGCGACAGTCCCCGAGTACATGATATCGTCGCCCAGGTTGGCCCCCCGATTGATTCCTGAAATCACCAGAGCCGGCCGCCCGGGAAGTATTTTCTTCAGTGCATAGATCACGCAGTCGGCGGGAGTGCCGTTCAGCGAGTACCGGTTGGCGGCAAGCCGCTGCGATTCCAGGGGCGAGCGGATTGTAAGACCGTGGCTGACCGCGCTCCGTTCGCTGTCGGGGGCCACAACTACAGCTTCCGCAAGACCCCCGATGCATTCCTCGAGGACACGGAGGCCTTCCGCTTCGATCCCGTCGTCGTTTGTAAGGAGGATTATTGCCACGATAAAATATGGTCGGGACGAGTGGATTTGAACCACCGACCACACGCACCCCAAGCGTGTGCGCTACCAGGCTGCGCTACGTCCCGACCGCCAAGCTGCACAGTATCATTCGCGTTCAAGCAAAGTCAATATGTTCTCTAATTCTTCGCGCACCTGGTTGAGCCTCTGCGCCGGAGCAGGGCGAGGGGCCTTCTTCCCCGGTTTTCCTGCCGCCACCTCCTTGGCAGGGGGCTCCGACGTCACGGTCCGAGCTCCACGCGCGAGCTGCTTGCGCGCGCCGGCGATCGTAAACCCTTCTTCATAAAGGAGTTTCTTGATCGTCAGGAGCAGCTCTATGTCTTTGGGCCGGTAGGTGCGCTGGCCGGCTTTGTTCTTCGGGGGCGCCAGGCTGGGAAACTCGGTCTCCCAATAGCGCAGGACATGCGGCTCCACGCGAATGATCTTACAGACATCGCCGATCCGGTAATATAGCTTCTTGGCAACGAATTGCATGGCTGTCAAAGAGATTTCAGGTATTTGGACGGTTTAAACGTGATTGCCCTTCTGCCCCGAATCACAATGGGTTCCCCGGTACGGGGATTGACGCCTTTCCTGTCTTTCCGCCTCACGGTGCGGAAGCAGCCGAAGCCGCTGATCACGACCTTCTCACCGCGGACGAGCCGCTTCTTGATAATCTTCAGAATCAGGTCCACGATCTTGACTGCGTCCGCATAGGACATGCCGCCGTGCATGTCATGAACCGCCTTGCCAAGATCGTTCTTGTTCACGTTTGACTCTGAAAACGACCATTCGAAGTTTGTTGCGGCTGGGATCGACTCAACGTCCTAATACTAGTGATGCGCTCTATCCGTGTCAACAGAGCTTCGGGCATCCCCGCGATTCAGTCGGTGAAAACTTGCACTACGGGTTGGATCAATGTTTACGTGGCGGTTTAGTGCGCTGGCGTATGCGGATCGGGGTGGAGTGGAAGCCGAAGCGTTCGCGGAGCTGATTGATCAGGAAACGTTCGATCGAGAAATGCAGCGGCTGGCTGCCTGTGGTGAAAACCACGAACGTGGGCGGCGACGTGCGCGCCTGGGTGATATAGCGAATGTTCAGGCGCTGGCCGGGATTGCCGGCAGACCATTGCTGCGAAAGGTCCGGGGCGAAGATGTTGTTCAGCAGTCCTGTCGGCACGTGAATCCTGCGCGATTCCCACGCGGTCTTGACCAGCGCGAACAGCTTCGAGACCCGCTGGCCGGTCAGGGCGGAAACGGTCAGGACCGGAGCGTAGGCAAGGTATTTCATCCGCCGCCGGATCGCGTCCGTGTATTCTTCGATGGTTCGTCCGTCCTTTTCGACCTTATCCCATTTATTGAGCACGATGATGACCGAACAACCGGCCTCGTCGGCGTAGCCCCCGATCGCGGCATCGAGCTTGGTCACGCCCTCCTCCGCATCGACCAGGAGGAAAGCCACGTCCGCCTGTTCCAGGTTTTTACGCGCCATGACGACGCTGATTTTTTCGGTCCGCGCCTCGGTCCTGCCCTTGCGCCGGATCCCCGCCGTGTCGATGATCCGGTAGCGCTCGCCGTCACGGACCAGAATCGTATCCACAGAGTCACGCGTCGTGCCCGGGATTTCGCTCACGATCGCCCGTTCCACGCCTAGCAGCCGGTTCACAAGGGATGATTTCCCCACGTTCGGTCGGCCGACCACTGCTACCGCGATCTCCCTGTCCGGCTCGGTTTCCGCTGCCGGCGCGCTCTCCCCGGCGCGGGCTGCGATCGCATCGAGCAACTCTCCGATCCCGCGGCCGTGTTCAGCCGAGACCGCGAACAGTTCCTCGACTCCGAGAGCAAAGAATACCGCCGCGTGAGGTTCAAGTGCGGGGGTGTCGATTTTGTTCACTACGGCCCAGATAGGCTTGCCGGCGCGGCGCAGAATGGGAAGCAGCTGTTCGTCCAGCCCCGTTACACCCGCGCGGCCGTCCACCAGCAAAAGGAGGAGGTGTGATTCACGGACGGCTTGTTCGACCTGCTCGAAGATTTTCCTCGGAATGGAATCCTGGACATCCGGCATCATTCCGCCGGTGTCCAGCAGTTCAAAGTTGCGCCCCTCCCAGCGGACGGTCCCGTAGATACGGTCGCGGGTGATGCCCGGCTCATCGCCGACGATGGCCTTGCGGTTGCCGCAGAGACGGTTAAACAGGGTCGATTTGCCGACATTCGGCCGGCCGACGATCGCAACTCGAAACATGTGTGTCTGGCTCCGGCCTAAAGCATAGGGAGCGGGATATACCCGGTCAAGGGCAATATGCGTATCCAGGCAGCACCACTTCAGGAGTCAGGAGCCAGGAGCCAGGAGTCAGGAGTCAGGAGCCAGGAGTCAGGAGCCAGGAGCCAGGAGTCAGGAGTCAGGAGTCAGGAGTCAGGAGTCAGGAGTCAGGAGTCAGGAGTCAGGAGTCAGGAGTCAGGAGTCAGGAGTCAGGAGTCAGGAGTCAGGAGCCAGGAGCCAGGAGTCCAGGAGCCAGGAGCCAGGAGCCAGGAGCCAGGAGCCAGGAGCCAGGAGCCAGGAGCCAGGAGCCAGGAGCCAGGAGCCAGGAGCCAGGAGCCAGGAGCCAGGAGCCAGGAGCCAGGAGCCAGGAGCCAGGAGCCAGGAGCCAGGAGCCAGGAGCCAGGAGCCAGGAGCCAGAGAATAGACCGGGCCCCGGAAGCGCCGCCGTCCCGGCGGCGCTTCCGGCCATCACCTGTTCAGTTCTTTCAGAGTCGGCACGTTGTCTGAAGTCTAACGTCCGATGTCTGAAGTCTTTATTTTCGAAGCACCGATCCCCTTGTCTTCACTCTGACTCCTGACTTCTGACTCCTGACTCCTTCCTGCCACAAAGTCCAATCCTTATCCGGGCACTACAAGCGGAAAGGAGGCGTGCGTGAGCTTCACCTCGATGGGCAGGGATCCCGTGAGCTCGCCGTCGGCCTGCACCCAGACACCGCGCGCCCCCTCGATCTTTACTGCCGGCGCGCGGAGGCAGCGAACCCAGGAAGCCTTGTAAGGCCTGCCAAACCAGGCTGAGGCAAGAAACCGCATATGGCTGGGCCGCGGTTTTCCCTGCAGGATGAGAATGTCCAGCAACCCGTCGCACATATCCGCGTCAGGTGTAATCACCAGGCCTCCCCCGTAAGTCCGGGCATTGGCGACAAGACAGGAGGTGGCGGTGAAGGTTTCACCCTGAACGAGAACCCGGAATTCCGGGAACGAATAGGAGAGAAATGCCCGCAGTGTCGCGACGTAGAAGGCGCCGATCCCGAGCCGTCTCCTTCCGGGGCGGACCTTCGAGACTACGAAGGCATCAAACCCGATCCCGGCCATCGACAGGAATCGATGGAGAGATCTTCCCTGCAGTGAGCCGAGGTCGATGCGGCGCACCACCCGCTTGAGGGCGATATCGAGAGCCGAAATCGGATCCAGCGGTAAGCCGATTTCCCGGGCAAGGACATTGGCTGTGCCTGCCGGAAGCAGAGCCACCGGGAACGGCGGTTCGGGAACGTTTGAAACGACATCGTTCAGGGTGCCGTCGCCCCCGCAGACGGCAAGCAGGTCGGGGGGATGTTCGAGGATTTCCAGCGCAAGCGCGCCCGCGTGTCCGGCACATCGGGTAGGGTGAAGTTCGGCGGCCCATCCCGAATAGGGCCAGGCGTGGACGAGCCGCGCGATTCGCTTGAAGGGCCGTCCGCCGCCGGCGATCGGGTTGGCAATAATCGCGAGTCGCAAAATGAGACCTCAGCCGGTTCCGCCGCAGTCGAAGGGTCCCGCCACTGATGGAAAGACCGCAGCGGTCAGAAACCGACAATGATCCCCGCGGTGAGTTCGAACATGTTCACCGAACTCGAGAATACGCCGGTCGCGGTGTACCCGCGGGCGTCGAAGCGAAGGCCTGCGGGCCCGAGCAGCTTGAGGAATTTCAGCCCGCCGCCGTAATTGACGGCAAACTTGGTGCCGACGGGAAGGTTGCCCGATCCGTACTGGTGAATGAAACCCAGCCCTGCCGTAAGGTAAGGGACCGCTTTCCCCGCCGGGATGTTGACGAGCAGGTTGGAGTTGAACAGCAGGCCTTTGGAGCCGGTGACACCGGGCTCGTTGTCAGGGAATAGAAAGTCGTTGCTGAAGGCCAGGGTATGCTCGAGCCTCACGATCGCGGCGAAGGCGGTGCTCAGGCGCACGCCGAAAATCGGTCCATTGTCCAGCATGGTCGGGACATTGTGCAGATTGGCTTTGCCCGGCATCATGCCGCCGGCAAAAATGGTGAAATCCTGCGCGCTTAGAACGGGTGCGAACCAAAGCAGGCAGGCGAAGGCGAGCGGCAGAATGCCGGCGAGCCCAGTCTTCATTTTGAAGTCCGCCCTTCCGCGGAATTGCTGTTCCCGGCTTGCACGACAGTCACAGCGCCGCCCGAGATGTGGTCAAGCTTGCCGCGCAAATCGGCACGCAGCGCGGCAAAACGAGGGAACGCCTTCTCCCCTATGGGTGGGGCATCAGGCACGATCTTCTTCGTAGGCGAGATGTAGCTCCTGCCCTGCATCAGTCGAAAATCCAGGTGAGGGCCGGTGGCCAGCCCTGTGGCGCCCACGTTTCCGATCACCTGGCTCTGAGCCACCTGGGCGCCCACGCGGACCCGGATAACAGAGAGGTGAGAATACACCGTCTCGAGCCCGCCCGAGTGGCGCAACCGCACGCTCTTGCCGAAACCTCCGTCCCACCCGGCCGATATCACCCTGCCGGATGCCACGGCCACAACGGGTGTCCCGGACGGCGCACCGTAATCGACTCCCAGGTGAGGACGCACGATCTTCAGGATCGGGTGCATGCGGGCCCGGGAAAACCTCGAGGTGATGCGGGCGGCAAACGGGAGGGGAGACTTGAGCAGCGACTTCTTGAGGGCTTTTCCGCCCGCGTCGTAATACTCGTTCTCAAAACGAAACGCGGAAAAGCGCTTGCGCAGAGCCAGCAGGTCGGCGGCGAGAATGTGGCCGTACTTGACGAATTTCCCGTCCAGGTACTTCTTCTCCAGCAATACGCGGAAGGAATCACCCTTTTGGATCTCGGTGTTGAAGTCGACGTCCCACGCGAAAATGTTGGAGAGGTCGACTGCGAACTGCTCCTGCTCACCGGCCCGGGTCACCGCCAGGAACAGCGAGTCGTCGATGGCCCCGCTGACCGTTTCGATGCGTGTTTCATATTCGAATTTCTTGAGCAGAGGCACGAACTTGTCGCCGTCGTGATACACGGTGAGATAACGGTTGTCGTCGATCGCGTAATTGAAGTCGTTGAACTCTCCGGTTTCCGACCAGAAGTTGAGCCGGTATTCCCGGTCCGCAAGCACTTTGGACAACGGGTAGATGGGAAGCGTAGTCTGAACCAGGTCCAACACCTGTTGTTTTGTCAGCCCATGGCGTGTGAGTGCGTCGGTGATGGTCTCGTTCTTGCGGAATTTTTCGACGATGCTCTTGAATTTCGGCAACGACGACAGAGTCGGAAGCGAGGCAATGGAGGTCATCGACGTCACAGCCCCCGGTTGTTCATGCTCCAGGACGCGATATCCTGCCATGCCCGCCAGGGGGAGAACAATTGCGAGCACGACCACGACCAGGGACCAGCGTTCCGTAAACTCGTGCCGTCTAAACAATCTTAATCTGGGAATCAAAACGAACTCCCCTCACATCGTTTGCTTGGTTTCCGTTGAATCCGGTCGCCGGTCAGGCCGGCTCGCCGTGTCTGCGTTTCAGGCGCCGCTCCACCAGCGCCGGGACCAGGCCATGAACGGACCCGCCGTGCGCGGAGACCTCTTTGACCAGGCGCGAGCTCAAGTACGAGTACGTATCGGCCGGCATCATGAAGACGGTCTCAACCCTGGAGGAGAGCCGCCGGTTCATCAGCGCCATTTGCAGTTCGTATTCGTAATCGGATACTGCCCGGATGCCGCGAACGATCACCGAGGCCTTGATCTGTTCGGCGAAATCCACCAGGAGCCCTTCGAATGTAGTCACCGACACATTCGAAAGTTCCCTGACTACGCTCTCCAGCATCTCGACCCGCTCTTCAGTGGAGAAGAAGGGCGTCTTTTCGGTATTACGCAGGATGGCGACCACCACGTCGTCGAACAGCGCCGAACTGCGCCGGATCAGATCGAGGTGCCCGTTGGTGACAGGGTCGAAAGTTCCAGGGTAAACGGCCCTTATTTTCATCGGCAATTAACTGCAAGCGAAACCCAAAAAAAACCGATCTCCCGCTCGAGGGGGCATTATACAGCGAAGTGCGGAAATCAATATACCGCAAAGACTCGAAAATCCCAGGTTTCCTGAGATCTCATTCAGAATGAACGAATTGGGGACATTTTGCTCCGGCCCGTCGGCGGCCGTCTACGATGGCCGGGCTTTTGCCGGCCCGCTTCGCATCTCCCGCAGGAGGAATCTTCTCAGGCGCCGCAACCCCTTTACGCACCGGTGCCGCAGAGTCGAATAGGGGATATTGTGCAGGACGCCGGCGTCTCGCAAGGAGACGATTCCCGGATCCATGATCGTAAGGCGCAGCGCTTCGTACTGCTTGACCGGGAGACGGGCCAGCCCCTTACCAAGGAGGTCGATCATACGCGCCCGGATATGAGCCGCCTCCGATTCGCCCATGGACTGCCCGGGCACGCTGCCTGACGCAGCCACCAACTGCTCCTCCAGCGGGCGGGACTGCCTGCGATGCCGCTGGCGCGCGTGATAGAGCTCAATGGCAGTGTTGCAGATGATCCGGCCGAGGTACATGCGGGCCTGTTCGGGGGAATGAAACGGCCGGTCGCGCACGAGCATGCGCAGCACTGCATCCTGCAGGACGTCTTCGGCATCCGCTTCATTCTGCAGCATTCTCTGAACGAACCGGAGCCACTTGCCGCGGTGGCAGAGCATCAGTGTCTCCACGAGCGAAGGCAGGTTCAGCTTTTCGAGATTGCCGGAACTCATGATTTCTTGGCTCAAAAACTCCCTCGACCGTTAGATAGGAAGGAACCGTCGCTGCGAAAATATAGTTTCGGGCAGGGCGTCGCCATTTCACGGAATCTGCGCTGGAGGGCGTGTGATCGGTTTGGAACCAGCCAGAGGCATAGAGCAGCGGATCTACCGCGAACTCGTGTACGCGATGGAGAGGGCGCGATCCCGGCTGGCCGTGGCGATCGCGGCAGAGAGCAAGACGACGACTCGGGACCGTTGGCGCCACTACCTGGAAACCGAGGATCGCATGCGCTGGTGCGTGCGGAAAATCCGACGGCACCACGTCCCGGGCACCTGCGGGAATGGCAGCTGGCGAGAGGCGCTCTCGCTGTTGCAGCGGCCGCTTCCGGCCGTCGATGGGAAGTTCCGCGGCGAAGCCCAGGAATTGTGCCGGCGTCTGCAGGAGGTGCTCGAGATTATCGGGAGGCAGGCAAGTGAAGAGTGATGCTATGGTTCCGCCGCCTGGTAAAAACTGAGGCACTTGTCGCTCTGCCTGACGGTGCGTACGAGCCGGAATCCAGGGCCCGATTCGGGCAAGGCGGCCTTTCGATGGTGTTCGACGACCACCCGCGATCCGGATCCGGCGATCCCGGCGCTGAAGAGGGTCTCAATCAGGTCCTCATAGGGCCCCCAGTGGTAGGGGGGGTCAAGGAACGCGATGTCCGCGGTGAAGCCCTCGCGGGCCAGCGTCCGCAACGAGGTGAAAACGTCCGCCTGGAGGATGCGGTAACCGGACGCCACGCCGCACAGTGCCGCATTCTGGCGGATCAATTGCGCGGCTTCCCTGTTGGACTCGATGAATACGACTTCTTCCGCGTTGCGGCTGAGCGCTTCCAGGCCGATCGCCCCGGTGCCGGCAAAGATGTCGGCCACAATCGAACCGCTGACCGACAGGCCGATGATATTGAAGAGCGACTCCTTCAGCCGGTCGCTGGTAGGGCGCAAATCCGTGCCCCGCGGGCCCTTCAGGCGCCGTCCGCGGAATCTCCCGGAAATGATTCGCATGATGCTCTCTATCCCGACAATGCAATATCGTATCGGTCGCGCCACCGGCTCCGGATCATCGCGGCGATGCGCCGGCACTCTTCATCCGCGCCGGTCTTCAGCATGCGGATGAATCGCACAGCCTCCGAATGGGCGATTTCCAGCGCCTTCCGGTCCCGGACCAGATTGGCATACTTGAAAACAGGCATGCCCGATTGGCGGGTGCCGACGATTTCACCGGGCCCTCGCAGTTCCAGATCCACCTCGGCTATGCGGAAACCGTCGTTGGTCTCGCACATGATTTCCAGGCGGCGCTGAGCTTCGGGGCTGCCGCGCACATTTCCGACCAGCAGGCAGAAGGACTGCGCCGCGCCGCGGCCCACCCGCCCGCGCAACTGATGCAGCTGGGCGAGCCCGAAGCGCTCTGCGTGCTCGACCACCATCAGCGTGGCGTTGGCGACGTCCACCCCCACCTCGATTACAGTGGTCGCCACGAGGATGTCGATCTCACCCGCCGCGAAAGCGTTCATGACCCGGTCTTTCTCCAGGCTCTTCATCTTCCCGTGCAACAACCCGATGCGCAGGTCGGGGAAGACCTGTTTCTGGAGCTGCTCGGCCATCTGGGTGGCGGCGCGCAGGTCCGGCCTCTCGGTCTCCTCGACAAGCGGGTAGACCAGGTAGACCTGATGCCCTTCGGCGACAGCCCGCCGCATTTCCCCGTACGCCTTGCTGCGCTCCTTTTCCTGGATCCAGCGGGTTTCGATCGGGCGCCTTCCGGGAGGCAGCTCGTCAATCACCGAAACTTCCAGGTCGCCGTACAGTGTCAACGCGAGCGACCGGGGAATTGGGGTGGCGGTCATCACGAGCATGTCGGGGCGATTGCCCTTGCCCTTGAGAATGTTGCGCTGAATCACCCCGAAACGGTGTTGTTCGTCGATGACGGCCAGGGCCAGGTTCGAGAATTCGACGCCTTCCTGGATTAACGCGTGCGTTCCGATGGCGACCCTGTTCTCACCGTTGCGGATGCGCTCCAGCACCGCCCGCTTCTCCTTTGCCGGAAGGCTCCCCTTGAGAACGTCGATCGGATACCCGAGCGGAGCCAGAAGCTTGCGGAAGCTGAAGTAGTGCTGCTCGGCCAGGATTTCCGTCGGCGCCATGATCGCCGTTTGAAACCCGTTCTCGGCGGCGATGATGGCGGCCTGGGCCGCCACGATCGTTTTGCCCGAACCGACGTCGCCCTGAAGCAGCCTGCTCATCGGGCGCGACGAGCACATGTCGTCTGCAATTTCCTTGAGGACCCGTTTTTGTGCGCTGGTCGGGTGGAAAGGCAGGATCCTCTTGATAGCCTGCCGCACTTCCTCTCCCACACGCAACTTCCGTTCCTTGAGCATGCGCCTGCGCCCTTCGCGCACCATGCCGACTCCGACCTGGACCTGGAACAGCTCTTCAAAGATCATGCGCTTGTGGGCCGGAGAGAGACCCCGGTTGAGCATCTCCATCTCCTGGGCGCGTTCCTCCGGCGAAGAGGCGCGCAACTCCGGGAAATGAATCAGAGCGAGCGCCCTTGCCCGTGGAGGCAGGCGATACTGGCGGCGCAGGTAGGGTGGCAGCGGATCGCTCATATCCGGCGGCAGGTTGGAGACTGCCCCATACATGATCAGGCGCAGCGCCCGGGCGCGCAGCGGGCCAAGCTTGCGATAGATGGGGGCCACCCGGCCGGAGTGCACGGATGGTCCAGAGGCCTCATCCTCGAGCACCTCGCACTCCGGGTTGGTAAGACAGAGTCCTCCGTGGGCGTAGGCATCCCGTTTCACCTGCCCGTAAATGACGAGATCGACTCCCTGCCTGTAGACGCTGCCCAGGTAGGGCTGGTTGAAAAACTTGAGTTCGACCGCGCCCGTGCCGTCCTGCACCAGGATCTCGAAAACAGACAACCTCCGCCGGCGCGATTCGAATCCGCCGACGCTGCAGATCCGGCCCCGGGTCAGGACCCACTCCCATTCGCGCAATGATCCAATCGGTCGATAGACGCTTCGGTCTTCGTAACGAAACGGCGGGTAATCGATGAGGTCGCCCACGGTGCGGATGCCCTGGGCGGCGAGCGACTCGGCGCGCTTTGGCCCTACCCCCTTGATGTACTGGACAGGCGCGTCGAGGTTCATGGCCTTGCCTCTGTCCGGCTCCGCGAAATTGGGCATGCGCACATTATAGACTGCGCCCGGGCAAATTCAGACGCAATTGCCGGCACGGATTGCATTGGCCCTGGCTTTGCTATAAATTAGCCTGATGCAAAGCATGAGCCGTCTCCCTTTGTGGGCCGGGCTGCTGGGACTCGCATTATCCGTCAACGCATGCGGGGGCCGCGCGGTCAGCAAGAGACTGGCCCGGGACGTGATCGCCGGCTCTCCCGCCGCAGTGCTCAGGTCGAACGACCTGGATGTGGTTTCGGTCACTCAGGTCGGTGCGCGAGAGGCAATCGTGGAAACTTACCTCCACTCCGCCTTTCGCCTGGAAAAGACCGGCGGCGACTGGGTGATTCGTGAGGTGCGCATAGGCCGGGGGCAGTGGGAGAGACTGGACGACATCGTCCGGGCTCTGGAGATGGTCAAGACTGACAAGACACGCAAGCTGCTGGAGCAGGTCGCCGGGGCCACGGAGGCCTTCCGCATAAAAAACGGAGCGGTACCGGCTTTCGATAGCTTCATCGGGCTCACGGATGCCCTTTATCCGCTCTACTTGACCCCGCTGGTCCGCGAGGACGCGTGGAACCACCCGCTTGCCGCATATCGCCTGAGCGCGAACGTCATCCGCTATGTTTCCGCGGGGCCGGATGGAACCATTGGAACACAGGACGACATCGAGCTGGACCGGACTTATCCGGCGCGGGATTATTGATGTCGCTCGAAGGAATGCCGCTCCCGCTGGAGCCGGTGCGACAGAGCCTGGAAGACGGGGTCACGCGCAATCCGGTTCAGTCAGGCGCTGCGGTTCGCTGAATGGAGGGTCACACAAAGACGATGGCAAGAGGATGGGAAAGCAAGGCGGTGGAAGCACAGATCGAAGGGACGGAACGGGAGACTGGAGATCGCACAATTGATCCCTACAGCCCGGCGCAGGTTGAAAGACGGCAGAAGCGTGAAGGGCTGCTCCTCTCCCGCGCCCGCGCAATCCAGGAATTAGAAACTGCCCGAAATCCGCGTTACCGGAAGCTGCTCGAGGAAACGCTCAGCCACATCGAGCACGAGCTGGACCAGCTTAAAGATCAGCAGGGGCCGCGCGGCAGGACTACGAACGCCGGCACGTAGGTTTCAGACTTTTGAGAGGAAGTGGCCGAGCTTCTCTTTCTTGATCTTGAGATAGTCCTGGGTTGAGGAATTCGGGTCGATCTCGATCGCGACCCGTTCCTCGACCAGGATCCCTTCTATCTCCAGACCGCGTACCTTGTCGGGATTATTGGACAGGAGGCGGATCTTCGAGGCGCCGAGGTACTTCAGGATCTCCGCCGGGAAGCGGTACTCGCGCTGATCGGCCTCGAAGCCGAGTTCGATGTTGGCGGCCACGGTGTCCATGCCCTGATCCTGAAGTTCGTAGGCGTGGATCTTATTGATGAGGCCGATTCCGCGCCCTTCCTGCTGCTGATAGATCAGCACGCCGCGGCCCGCCTGGGAAATGAGCCGCATGGCTTCGTGCAGCTGGTCCCCGCAATCGCATCGCTCGGAGGCAAAAACGTCGCCGGTGAGGCACTGGGAATGGATGCGGACCAGGACCGCTTCTTCCGAGTTCAGATCGCCCGCGACCAGAGCAACGGCTTCCTCGCCGTTGTCCGGATTGCGGAAGCCGTAGACCGTGAACTCTCCGAGCCGTGTGGGGAGTTTTGCGTGAGGAACTTTGTCGAACTTCATGGTGTGGGGTGAATCGCGGGCGGCTCTATCGGGCCGCCCGGTTCTCATCCTGTTCTCCGTTCTAAAGCCAGGAACAGGTTAGTCCTTGGCGTCGGCTGCCGGCGCTTCTTTTTCCGTCTTTTTCGCCTTCTTGCCGACCTTTTTCTCGTCTTTTTTGGCCGCCTTGAATCCGCTCCCGATCAGCTCGAGAATGGCCATCTGAGCACCGTCACCCTCGCGGAAACCCAGCCGGATGATCCGGGTGTAGCCGCCATTGCGCTGTGCGAAACGGGGCGCCAGGGTCTTGAAGAGCTTGCCGACGACCTCTGGATCCTTCACATAAGCCAGAGCCTGCCGCCGCGCGTGCAGCGACTCGCGTTTGCCCAGAGTGATCATGCGCTCCGCGATGGGACGAACTTCCTTGGCGCGGGGCAGCGTGGTGCGGATGCGTTCCTTGTCGAGGAGCGAGGTCACCATATTTCGGAACATGCTGATCCGGTGGGGAGTTTTACGTCCCAGCTTTCTGCCGGCGTTTCGATGTCTCATGAGTACAATCTCCGATCTGCTGCGAAAATCTCCCCGGTTACTCCGGCTTGGGCGCGGGCAGTGGCCTGCCGTCTTCGCCGAGTTTCATGCCGAATGAAAACCCCATCTCGGCGAGAATCTCTTTGATTTCGTTCAGCGACTTGCGGCCGAAGTTCTTGGTCTTGAGCATTTCGGCCTCGGTCTTCTGCACCAGTTCACCGATCGTCTTGATGTCGGCGTTCTTCAGGCAATTGTAGGAGCGCACCGACAGCTCCAGCTCCTCGACGGAGCGTTTCAAATTGTCGTACATCCGCTCGGCGTCCCGGTCGACTTCTTCTTCTTCTTCCTCGGGCTGTTCCTCGAAGTTGATGAAGATGAACATGTGGTCCTTCATGATCTTCGCGGCCTGGGCGATCGCGTCCTGGGGGCGGATGCAGCCGTTGGTCCACACATCGAGCACCAGCTTGTCATAGTCGGTCGTCTGACCGAGGCGAGCGGCTTCGACGCTGTAGTTGACCCGCTTGATCGGGGAATGCACGCTGTCGAGCGGGATGTAACCGATCGGCAGGTCCTCTTCGAAATTCTCGTCGGCGGGAACGTAGCCGCGGCCGTTCTTGACGCGCAGTTCCATCTTCAGCGAACCGCCCTCTCCGATGGTTGCGATGTGGACGTTCGGGTCGAGGATCTCGACATCCGGGTCGGGCCTAATGTTGCCCGACTTGATGTCGCCCGGCTGGTCAGTCTCGAGGAAAATCGTCTTCTCGTGCTGCACGTTCAATCGGATCGGGATCTGCTTCAGGTTCATGATGATGTTGGTAGCGTCCTCGGTCACGTTCGGAATGGGAGTGAATTCGTGCAGCACCCCCTCGATCTTGACCGCGGTGATGGCAGCCCCTTCGATCGAGGAGAGCAGCACCCGGCGAAGAGCATTCCCGATCGTCGTGCCGAATCCGCGCTCAAACGGTTGAGCGTAGAACTGTCCGTAGGTCGGGCTCAACGTCTCAAGATCGCAAATCAGTCGTTTCGGTTTCTGAAAACCCTTGGTCATATCGTCTCCATTGACAAGGTCAGGCCATCAGCATCCAGTCCGACCGGGCCGAATCACCGTTGTCGGGGCGGGCGGCGCGGGAACTGAATTCTGACAACCGGACCCCCGCTCGCTACTTCGAGTAGAGTTCGACGATCAACTGTTCGTCGATCGGCATCTGCAGGTCTTCGCGCTTGGGCAGGCTCACCACCGTCCCCTTGAGGTTGGCAGCATCGAGTTCGAGCCAGGCCGGCACTCCACCGCGCCCGCCCACAGTGGCGATGGAGTCCTGGATCTGCTGGACCTTCTTCGTCTTCTCCCGCAGCGTGATGACGTCGCCGACATTGACTGCCACCGACGGAATGTCCACCTTCTTGCCGTTTACCCGGACGCTCCCATGGTTCACGAGTTGGCGCGCCTGGTCGCGTGATGTGGCAAAGCCCAACCGGCTGACGACGCTGTCGAGCCGGCACTCCAGGCTGAGCAGAAGGGTTTCACCCGTGATGCCCTTCTTCTTCTCGGCCTTTCCAAAGTAGTTGGCAAACTGGCGTTCGAGGACGCCGTAGATGCGCCGGACCTTCTGTTTCTCGCGCAACTGCAATCCATACCCGACGGTCTTGGGCCGCCGGTCGCGGCCGTGCTGACCCGGAGGGAAGTTGCGTTTTTCAATCGCGCATGTGTCTTTGAAGCACCGGTCCCCCTTGAGGAAGAGCTTCATTCCTTCCCGGCGGCAGAGCCGGCATTTTGCTTCGCGATATCTGGCCAAATTGATTCTCCTCTTTCCGACTTCCAGACGCCGGCCCGGCTCCTGCAAGGGGGTGCGGGCGGCTTCCGGACTTTAAACCCTGCGACGCTTCGACGGACGGCAGCCGTTGTGGGGGATGGGGGTGATGTCACGGATGGATTTCACCTCGATTCCCGCGGCCTGCAGCGCACGGACGGCGGACTCGCGTCCGGCCCCGGGTCCGTTGAGATACACCTGCAGCGAGCGCATGCCGTAGTCTTTCGCTCCGGACGCAGCGGTCGTCGCCGCCTGCTGCGCGGCGAACGGCGTACCCTTGCGCGACCCCTTGAAACCGGCGGCGCCCGCACTCGACGCGGCCAGGAGGTTTCCCTCGAGGTCCGTGATGGTAATGATCGTGTTGTTGAAGGTCGCAAGAATGTGGGCGATCCCGCTCGGGATGTTGAGCTTTTCGCGCTTCTTGCCTGTCTTCTTCTTCCCAGTCTTCTTTACTTTTTCCGCCATTGATTCACTCCTGATCCGGTCCGGTCCGGGAACGTCCTCGACGCTGGCCGCATCGGCGCTTTACTTTTTCCCGACGATCCGCCTCGGCCCCTTGCGGGTCCGGGCGTTGGTGTGCGTCCGCTGCCCATGAACGGGCAGGCCTCGCCGATGGCGCAGTCCGCGATAACAGCCGATTTCCATCAGTCTCTTGATGTCCATGGAGACGGCCTTCCTCAGGTCGCCTTCGACCATGCCGTCCCGCTGGATGATGTTCCGGATGCGAACGGCCTCGTCCTCGGTCAGATCCTTCACCTTGGTGGTGACTTCGACCTTGGCTTCCTGGCAGATCTTGGTTGCCCGGCTCCTGCCGATGCCGAATATGTATGTGAGCCCGATCTGCACTCGCTTGTTGACCGGCAGATCCACTCCCGCGATTCTAGCCAATGTTGACCTCCCTGAACCTGTACAATGGGTCCTGCTTCATCCCTGCCGCTGCTTGTGCTTGGGGTTGGGGCACTGAACGTACACCACCCCCGCGCGGCGGATGATCTTGCACTTGACGCATATTTTCTTAACTGACGCACGCACTTTCATGACAGTCACTCCACGTCGATTCGCCGGCCCTGACCCGGACGATTCTCTCCGGCACACCGGAACGGTGATCGCTGCAGTATCGCCCCACCGCCTACTTGTACCGGTACACGATGCGTCCCCGGGTCAGATCGTACGGGGACAACTCGACCAGGATCTTGTCGCCCGGCAGGATGCGGATGAAATTCTTGCGCATCTTCCCCGAAACATGAGCCAGGACCATATGCTTGTTTTCGAGTTCGACCCGGAACATGGCGTTGGGAAGCGTTTCAACCACCGTCCCAACGACCTCTATTGCATCCTCTTTGGGCATATGAGATCACGCGCCGATCACAGGGATGCGGTGCGATTCGATTCCTCTCCGTTTACGATTCCCACAATTGAGTCGAAGATCTGCTCGACCGACCCCTCACCATCCACTTCCGCATAAAGCCCGCGCTGCCGGTAAAAATCGATCAGCGGCCGCGTGGTCCGATGATAAACCTCGAGCCGGTCCCTCACAACTTCGGGCCGGTCGTCATTGCGCTGCACCAGGCCGGACCCGCACTCGTCGCAGCGGCCCTTTTGACGGCTCGGGTTCGAGCCGTCGTTATAAATCCTGCCGCATTTCGGGCAATTCCATCGGCTCGAGAGCCTGGCGACGAGGACTTCGTCATCGACGATGATTCCGATGGCAAGGATATCGATGTTTCCCTGGCCGGCGAGTTTCTCGAGAACTTGCGCCTGGCCGATCGTCCGCGGGTAGCCGTCCAGGATGAACCCGCGCCGCGAGTCCGGGGCAGCCAGCCTGGCCTTGACGATTTCATTCACGAGATCATCCGGGACCAGCTCTCCGGCCTCCATCAGTTTCCGTGCCTGTTTGCCCAGGGCTGTCTGATTCTTGATCGCGTCCCTGAGCGCGTCCCCCGTCGAAATGCTCGGGTTGTCGAAACGCTCCGCAAGCATGCGTCCCTGCGTCCCTTTGCCCGCGCCGGGCGGGCCCAGCAGTATCAGCCCTCTTCTCGCCATAGACGCCACCGAACGGTCACCTGCGGCAGATTATCCCCTGCGGCCGCGGATCCTCCCCTTTTTCAGGAATCCGTCATAATGGCGCATGATCAGCTGAGACTCGATCTGCTGAACGGTATCCATCGCCACACCGACGACAATCAGCAACGACGTTCCACCAAAGTAGAAGGTCACGCCCAACCCGGTCGTGATCCAGCTCAAGCCCGCGCTGGTCAGCCAGTCGTCGAGCTGGAGCCCGATGAATGGCAGCGGCTGGACCTTGAATCCCGTAATCAGAAATTCAGGCAGCAGGCAAACCAGGACCAGGTAGATGGATCCGGCCGCGGTCAGCCGGCTCAGAATCCGGTCGATATACTCTGCCGTTCTCTTTCCAGGACGAATGCCGGGAATGTAACCGCCGTATTTCCGGATGTTGTCCGCCACTTCCATGGGGTTGAAAATGATGCTCACATAGAAGAAACAGAAGAAGATGATTCCGGTGATATACACCAGGTTATACAGGGGCATCCCCTGTCCGAGCTGCTTGGCGAGCGTTCCGAGAAAACTCTGCGGCCAGACCACCCCCAGGGTGGACGGAATCGAGACGATCGAAGCGGCAAAAATGACCGGAATCACGCCTCCGGAGTTGACGCGCAGCGGCAAGTGCGTCGCCTGCCCCCCGTAGACGCGGCGGCCGACGACGCGTTTGGCGTACTGGACAGGGATCTTGCGCTGCCCGCGCTCCACGAAAACGACAGCCGCAACCGTCACGATCATGACCGCGAGCAGGAAAATGACCATGAAGATCGACCAGGTCCGCTGCTGCACGTTCTGAACGATCGCCATGATTGCACTGGGCAAGCCGACGACGATTCCCGCAAAGATGATCAAGCTGATTCCGTTGCCGATCCCGCGTTCCGTGATCTGTTCGCCTACCCACATGATGAAAGCCGTTCCGGTGGTCAGCGTGATCATGACCATAAAGCGGAATCCCCAGCCCGGATTGAGCACGATCTGCGTGGTGCCGCCGGACTTTTCCAGCGCAACGGCGGTCATGAAACCCTGGAACAGGGTGAGAACCACAGTCAGATAGCGCGTGTACTGGGTGATCTTCTTACGCCCCAGCTCGCCTTCCTTGGAGAGTTTTTCGAGGTAAGGAACCACGACGGTCGCCAGCTGCAGGATGATGGACGCCGTGATGTACGGCATGATGCCGAGGGCGAAGATGCTGAAGCGCCGGAGGTTCCCGCCGGAAAACACATCCAGGAAACCGAAGATGGTCCCCGATTGGGACGCGAAGAGGGCTTCGAGGGCCTCGTGGTTGATGCCGGGCGTCGGGATCCAGGCCCCGAACCGGTAGACCGCGAGCAGCCCCAGCATGAACAGCACCCGCTTGCGCAGGTCCGGGATGCTGAAGATGTTGATTATTGAACTGAAAAACGGACTTCTGTCATCTGGCATTGTTTTTCAACCATCCGGCCTACGCCGAAGTTTTGATCTGACTGGCGATCATCTCGACCGTACCGCCAGCTTTCTGGATTTTTTCCGAAGCGCTCTTGCTGATTTTGTTCGTTCGGACATGCAGGGCATGCTGCAACTCGCCCGAACCGAGGATCTTAATGCCGTCCCTTAACTTCCGGACAATCCCCTTCTCCAGGAGGATCTCCGGGGTGACGCTGGCACCCGCTTCAAACCGGGCGAGGTCTTTGAGATTCACGGCCGCGTACTCTTTGCGGAATATGTTGTGGAAACCGCGTTTGGGCAGGCGCCGGTGAAGGGGCATCTGGCCGCCCTCAAAACTGGGGCGGATCGAGGTCCCGGAACGGGACTTCTGCCCATTGTAGCCGCGCGTCGAGGTCTTGCTGTGGCCGGTTCCGATGCCACGCCCCACGCGTTTCGATTTGCGGTTCGCGCCCCGCGCCGGCGACAGACTATTCAATGTCAGTGCCATCGTCATTAATCCTATTCCGAGTCCAGAATCCTGACCAGGTGGGGCACATTGGCCACCATCCCGCGAACGGCGGGGGTATCCACACGGGTCACGACTTGATTGAGTCGCTTGAAACCAAGGCTCTTGATGATCAGCTTGTGTTTGCCGGGAGTTGCAATGGCGCTCCGGACATATTTGATCCGCAGCATTGCACCCTCGCCGGATCCTTGTTCCTTCTTGCCTGCCATAATTATATTTCCTCGACCTGCTTGCCCCGCAGCTTGGCGACCTCGGCCGCTTCCCGCAGGTTTTTCAACCCATCGAAGGTCGCTTTTACCACGTTATGAGGGTTGGTGCTGCCGAGCGACTTGGTCAGAATGTTGGAGATGCCCGCCGACTGCACGACCGCGCGCACAGGCCCGCCGGCGATCACGCCGGTGCCGTCGGAGGCGGGCTTGAGCATCACCCTGCCGGCACCGTAGCGGCCCACGATCGCGTGGGGAATCGTGCGCCCCTTCAGGGGGATCCGGATCATGTTCTTTCGCGCCTGCTCGACGCCTTTCTTGATGGCCTGTGGGACTTCCTTCGCTTTCCCCATGCCATAACCGACCAGGCCGTTCTGGTCTCCCACGACAACCAAGGCGCTGAAGCTCAAGTTCTTGCCGCCCTTCACCACTTTGGTGACGCGGTTGATGGACACAACCTGGTCCTTCAACTCCTGGCCACTGACATCGATCTTATCCAAGCTTCCTCCTAAAACTTTAATCCGCTTTCGCGGGCCGCCTCGGCCAATGCCTTGACGCGGCCGTGGTAGAGGTATCCGCCGCGATCGAAGACGACCGCTTCGATTCCCTTTGCCTTGGCGCGCTCGGCAATCACCTTGCCGACGAGCCTGGCCGCTCCGATGTTGCCGGCTTTCTTCTGGTCGCCGATCACCTCGGTCTCGAGCGTGGAAGCGGCGACCAGCGTCTTTCTTTCCAGATCATCGACGACCTGGGCGTAGATGTGCGCCAGGCTCCGGAAGACGCACAGTCGCGGACGTTTTCCGCTGCCGGAAAGCTTCCGGCGAATTCTTGCGTGAATCCTGGCGCGCTCCCCGGCGCGGTCAATGGAAGTGATCATTATGCACCCTTCTTTCCGACCTTGAGCCGGACCGTCTCGTTGCTGTAGCGGACCCCTTTGCCCTTGTAGGCATCCGGCTCGCGCAGCGAGCGGATGTCGGCGGCGACCTGCCCCACCAATTGCCGGTCGGCGCCCATGACGGTCACGGTCGCGACATAGTTCTGGATGGATCGCGGCTGGCGATCCACTTTGATCGAGATCCCGTCGGGGATCGGGAATTCAATCGGATGCGAATAACCCAGGCTGAAGGTGACCGCCTTGGCCTTGGCTTCCGCTTTGAACCCGATGCCGACGATGTCGAGAGTCTTGGAGAAACCCTCGGTCACGCCGCGGATATTGTTGGCGGCCAGCGCCCGCGCCAGCCCGTGATAGGCAGGCAGCGGCTTCTCGTCCGAATCCCGGGTCGCCACGAGCACGTCGCCTTCAACCTTGAAGTGAATTCCGGGCGGAATGGGACTGTTGAGTTTCGTCTTTTTGTGCTCGACTTCCAGCATCCCGTCGTTGACGGCAATCTTGACGCCGCTGGGTATCTTGATAGGTTTTTTGCCAACTCGCGACATAACGCACCTTTACAGTAGCAATCCAATCCCTGGTTCTCAGCTGATCGTGCACAGCACTTCGCCGCCGAGCCCCTTTTCCTGAGCCTGCTTTCCGGTAAACAAGCCCCGCGACGTCGACACGATGCACACACCCATGCCGCCGAGCACCGTGGGCATGCGGTTCTTGTCCGCATAGACGCGGCAGCCGGGCCGGCTCACTCTGGCAAGGAAGCTGATCACCGGCACCTTTCCCGGTGCGTACCGGAGGTGCACGCGGATAGTCCCCTGCTTGCTCTCGCTCGAAACCGTGTAGTTGGAAACGTAGCCCTCCTCTTTGAGGATCCGGATGATCTCCAACTTCATCTTCGACGACGGGATGTCGACCGTCTCGTGCTTCGAAGCGATGGCGTTTCGGATCCGGGTGAGAAGATCGGCGATCGGATCGGTCATAGTCATAGATTCAAATCTCCAGCCAGGGCCGGCCGCCCGCACCAGGTGTCTCAACTCCGGATGCGAGGGCCTGCCGCTCTCTTTCTACCAGCTCGACTTGGTGACTCCCGGAATCTCGCCCGACAGCGCCAGATTCCTGAAGCAGATGCGACAGAGCTGGAATTTTCTGTAGCAGCCGCGGGGACGCCCGCAGCGCTGACAGCGATTATGAGCGCGCACCTTGAATTTCGGTTCCTGCCTGGCCTTGGCCCTCAAGCACGTTTTTGCCACAATCACTCCTTAGGCAGCGCGCTGCCCGGTTTCATAAGACTACTGTTCTTTCTTTGCAAACGGCATTCCCATCAGGGTCAGCAACGCAAGGGCCTCATCATCGGACCCGGCGGTGGTCACGATCGTGATGTTCATGCCGCGCGCCTTGTCGACCTTCCCGTAATCGATTTCGGGAAAGATCAACTGGTCACGCAATCCCAGGGTGTAGTTTCCCCGTCCGTCGAAGGAACGCGTCGACACCCCGCGGAAGTCGCGGACGCGGGGGAGCGCAATATTGACAAGCCGGTCCAGGAACTCGTACATGCGGTCGCCGCGCAAAGTCACCGTGACGCCGATCGGCATTCCCTGGCGCAGCTTGAATGCCGCGATGGACTTCTTGGCCTTGGTGATCACCGGCCGCTGTCCTGTGACGGCAGCCACTTCCTCGGCCGCCGTGTCGAGGATCTTGGCGTTGGCGATCGCTTCACCCAGGCCCATGTTCACATTGATTTTCACCAGCCGGGGCACTGCCATCACGTTGTTGTAGTTGAACTGCCGCGTAAGGGCAGGGACCGCATCTTTTTTGTAGAACTCACGCAATCTACTCATGACTGGATAGGCCCTTATTCATCCATAAACTCGTTGCACTTCTTGCAAACCCTGGCCTTGCGTCCGCCCTGCAGTTCGGTGAAACCGACGCGGGCGCGCTTGTTGCAGCGCTTGCACAGCACCATCAGGTTCGACAGGTGGATGGACGCTTCCTTGGGAAGGATGCCTCCCTTGACGTTCCTCTGCGGATTCGGACGGGTGTGTTTCTGAATGAAATTCAGACCTTCCACAATCGCCCGGCTCTTGGCCGGGTAGACCTTGAGCACTTTGCCCGTCTTGCCACGATCCTTGCCCGTCAGCACGTAAACCTGATCGTTCTTCTTGATATGTACTCTGTACATTGGTTCCGATCCTCGCTCAACCGCCGCTAGATCACTTCCGGAGCCAGCGACACGATCTTCAGAAAATTCTTATCCCTGAGTTCGCGGCTGACGGGACCGAACACACGGGTCCCGATCGGCTCTTTCTGATCGTTGATGAGCACCGCCGCGTTGTCGTCGAAGCGGATGTAAGTCCCGTCCTTGCGCCGGTGTTCCTTTTTGGTGCGCACGACCACGGCCTTGACGACCTGGCCTTTTTTGACCGTGCCGTCCGGAGAAGCCTCCTTGACGTTCGCAGTGATGATGTCTCCCAGGGTGGCGATGTGCCCGACCTGGTTGCCAAGCGGCAGAATGCAGGAGATCTTCCTGGCTCCCGAATTGTCCGCCACTTCCAAGATAGTTCGCATCTGAATCATGGCTGCTTTACCTCAACAGTTGCTGCGGCGTTGTCCGCCTCCCGGGTCCATAAGACTCCCAACCCGGAATCCGCCGGCCTAAGTGGCTTTGGAAAGGATCTCCGTCACACGCCACCTCTTTCGTGCACTCATGGGGCGCGTCTCCATGATGCGGACCCGGTCCCCCACGCCGCAGGCGCCGTTCTCATCATGGGCCAGGAACTTCGATGTCTTGCGCAGCGTCTTCTTGTAGAGCGGGTGCCGGACCAGCCTGTCGACCGCAACGGTCACGGTCTTCTGCATTGCCGTGCTGGTGACGACTCCCACCTGGCTGTTCCGGATCCCCCGGTTTTTCTGCTCGGCACTCATCATTTCGCTGCCCCTTGCTTCCTGGCCTCTTCCGCCAGTTCCATTTCACGGAGAATGGTCTGGATCCGCGCGATGTCCTTGCGCACGCCCCTCACCCGGGAAGCGCTCTCGAGCTGTCCCGTCGCTGCCTGAAAGCGCAGTTTAAAGAGCTGCTCGCGCAGCGCGGTTTCTTCCAGAACCAGGTCATCCCTGGACATGTCTCTCATCTGGGAAGCTTTCATGCCTCCTCCATGCCGAAACGTTTCACAAACTTTGTTCTGATCGACATCTTGTGCGCCGCCAGCCGCAAGGCTTCCTGGGCGTTGCTCTCGTCGATGCCTTCCATCTCGTAAATGATCTTGCCCGGGCGCACGACCGCGACCCAACCTTCGGGGGCGCCTTTACCCTTGCCCATGCGGGTTTCAGCCGGCTTCTTGGTGATCGGCTTGTCCGGGAAAATCCGGATCCAGATCTTGCCGCCGCGCTTGATGAAGCGCGTGATGGCGACCCGTCCCGCCTCGATCTGCCGGTCGGTGACCCATCCCGATTCCATCGCTTTGAGACCGTAGTCGCCGAACGTGACCTCGGAGCCGCGCCAGGCCTTGCCGCGGCGCTTGCCCTTCTGCTGCTTTCGATATTTGACCTTCTTCGGCATCAACATGAACTTCTACTCCTGCTGACTAATCACCGCCCGAGCTCGGGCTTCTGCATTTCAAACACTTCGCCCTTGTAGATCCACACCTTGACGCCGATCACGCCGTAGGTGGTATGGGCTTCGGCAAAACCGTAATCGATGTCGGCGCGGATGGTGTGCAAGGGCAGTTGGCCATGCAGGTACCATTCCGTCCGCGCGATTTCGGCACCGTTCAGGCGCCCGCCCGTGCGGACCTTGATCCCCTTGGCGCCGAAGCGCAGGGTGCTGTCGACCGCGCGCCGCATGGCGCGCCGGAAAGCGATGCGCTTCTCGAGCTGCTGCGCGATCCCCTCGGAAACCAGCTGCGCGTCCAGTTCGGGCTTGTTCACTTCCTGGATCTTGAGATTGATGTCGCGGCCGGTAAGCGTCTGCAGATCCTTTTTCAGCTTTTCGATCTCGGTCCCCTTTTTGCCCACGATGATGCCGGGGCGCGAGGTGAAAATGATAATCGTAAGCTTGTTGGCGGCCCTCTCGACTTCAACGCGCGACACGCCCGCATGGGCGAACTTCTTCTTCAGCATGACCTTCAGACCGAGGTCTTCATGCAGAAGCGCGCCATAGTCCTTGCGCGCGAACCAGCGTGAACGCCACGTCCGGTTGATGCCGAGCCTGAAACCGTAAGGATGAACTTTCTGACCCAAGATGCCTCCTTACTCCTCTATGTCCTTGCCCTTGATGGTAATCGTAATGTGTTTGTAACGGCGCTGCTGCCGGTACGCCCGTCCCATGGGGGCGGGCCGGACCCGGCGCCGGTATTTCGTAGGGCCGGAGTCAACCACCGCGCGATGCACGATGAAAGAGTCGACGTCCGCCGTCGCATTTTTCTCCTTGGCGTTCGCCACCGCGGAGAGGAGCACCTTTTCAATCGGATGCGTGGCGCGCTTCTTCGTGAACCTCAGGATCGCCAGCGCCTCCTGCACCCGCCTGCCGCGAATCAGATCGATCACCAACCGAGCCTTCTGCGGCGATCCCTTCAGGTATTTTCCAGTCGCCCTTGCTTCCATATTTCCTCATCCGGATTCGAGATTCGAGATTAGAATCGCATTAGTCCGCCGCCGAATCTCACATTACAATCTCGAATTTCGAATTTCGAGTTTCGAATCAAAATCTACGGCTTGACAGCGGTCGCTTTTTCCGCGGCCTTTGTGGTGTGCCCCTTGAAGATGCGCGTCGGCGCGAATTCTCCCAGCTTATGGCTCACCATGTTCTCGGAGATGTAAATCGGGATGAACTTCTTGCCGTTATGAACCGCAATCGTGGCTCCCACCATCTCCGGGGTGATAGTCGAGCGTCGCGACCAAGTCTTGATCACCGTCCGGCTGGTTGCTCCGCTGAGCGCACGAACCTTTTTAATCAGGTGATCATCCACGAACGGTCCTTTTCTCACCGATCTTGCCATACCGCACTCCGCCTATCTCTTGCCCCGGCGCTTGATGATGAAGCGCTGAGTCCTCTTGTTGTTGCGCGTCTTGTATCCCTTGGTGGGCAGCCCCCAGGGGCTGACCGGGTGCCTGCCGCCCGATGTCTTCCCTTCGCCCCCGCCGTGCGGGTGATCGATGGGGTTCATGGCCACGCCGCGGACCGTCGGTCTCCAGCCCATCCAGCGTGACCGTCCTGCCTTGCCGATCGAGACGTTCTCGTGATCCAGGTTCCCGACCTGCCCGACGGTTGCGTAACAGTCGAGGTGGACCATCCGGGTCTCGCCCGAGGGCATCTTGATCTGCGCGTAGCCGGATTCCTTTGCCAGCAGCTGTGCCGCCACGCCCGCCGCGCGCGCCATCTGTCCGCCCTTCCCTTTCTTGAGCTCGATGTTGTGCACCATGGTGCCGAGCGGGATGTTCTTCAGCGGCAGCGCGTTGCCGACCAGGATGTCGGCGCCATCGCCGGCGATCACCGTCGCACCCACATTCAGCCCGTTCGGGGCAAGGATGTAACGCTTTTCGCCGTCTGCATAAGTCAGCAGCGCAATGCGCGCCGAGCGGTTCGGATCGTATTCGAGCGAGGTGACCTTCGCCGGGATGTCGCGCTTCTCCCTCAGGAAATCGATGACCCGGTACAGCCGCTTGTGCGCCCCACCCCGATGCCGGATAGTGAGGTGCCCCTTGTTGTTGCGCCCCGAGATTCGCTTCTTGGATTCCGTCAGTCGCTTCAGCGGCCGGCCGGTGGAGAGATCCTTGTTGTCAAGGGTCGTCCGGAACCGGATCGCCGGCGAAGTGGGCCTGTATGTCTTGATTGCCATGATTCCAGCTGCTCCCGCCGAGACTAAACCATCTCGGAGAATTCAAACATCTTCTCGCCCTTCTTCAACGTGACGTACGCCTTCTTCCAGTCGGGCTTGCGGCCGCTGAACCGCCCCTGGCGCCGGATCTTGCCGTGGCAGTTGGCCGTGCGCACGCTCTCGACCTTCACCTTGAAGATTTGTTCCACCGCATACTTGATGTCGATCTTGTTGGCGTCGCGTGCGACCTTGAAGGCCAGAGTGTGCAGCTTCTCCTTCTCAAAGGTGCTCTTTTCCGTAATTAACGGCAGTTTCAGGACGCTATGTGCTTGCTTCATCGGCTCAGTACCTCCTGCACCTGCAGAATCGCTTCCTTCGAAAAGATCAGCAGCTCGTGATTGACGACGTCGTGGATATTAACTCCGGTGCCCGGTACGAGCTTCACCCGGGTCAGGTTGCGCGTCGAAAGCTTCAGGTTGCGATTTTCGCCCGCATCCACAATCAGGATCTTGCGTCCGGCGCCGAAGCCCTTGAGCACGTTCTGCAGGTCTTTCGTCTTGTGGCTCTCGAGCTGAAAGCCGTCGACGACCTCAAGACAGTTCTCGCCATACCGCGCCGACAGCGCCGACTTCAGGGCGCCGCGGACCTTTTTTCGCGGGAAGGCATAGACGTAGCTTCGCGGCTGCGGGCCGTGAACCGTACCACCATGCCGCCACAGCGGGCTGCGTACGCTGCCGATGCGGGCGCGTCCGGTCCCCTTCTGGCGCCAGAGCTTCTTGCCGCTGCCGCTTACCATCCCACGGGTCTTGGTCGCCGCGGTTCCGGCGCGCAACGAATCCTCATAGTGCTTCACGGCCTCCCAGATGAGGGGGACGTTCAGCGGCGCCTTGAACACCTCGTCCGAAAGCTCCAGCTTTCCGACCACCTCACGCGCGAGGTTTTTTACTTCGATCTCAGCCATTGGTGAACCTCGAGTTCCCGCCCCCGTGCTGCCGGGGCCCCCTGCAACTATGCTTTTTTGACGATCACGTATCCGCCGTTACGACCGGGAACCGCGCCTTTCACCACCAGCAGGTTCTCCTGGTCCTGGATGCGCACCACTCGAAGGCTTTGAACGGTGACACGCGCATCGCCCATGTGCCCGGCCGCGCGCATGCCCGGCAGCACTCGGCTCGGAAACGCCGATGCGCCGATCGACCCGGGGGCACGGTGAAACATGGAGCCGTGCGTCGCCGCGCCTCCGCCGAAGTGGTGGCGCTTGATCAGCCCCGCAAATCCGCGTCCTTTGCTGGTGCCGGTCACGTGAACCTTGTCTTCCGGCCGGAAGACCTGGTTTACCAGCACCTGGTCGCCCACCTTGAGAGGTTCCGCGCTGTCGTCGAAGCCGAACTCCCTCAGGATTCGGACGGGAGGCACTTCCGCCTTCTTGAAGTGGCCGGCACGGGGCTTGTTCACCCGCGACGGCCGGATAAACTCCACCAGCCCGAGCTGGACGGCGTCGTAGCCGTCCGTCTCTTTGACTTTTTTCTGAACGACGATGCAGGGGCCGGTCTTGATCACCGTTGCGGGAACGACCTTGCCGTCCGCTTCGAAGACCTGAGTCATGCCCACTTTGACTCCGATAAGTCCATCCACCATGTGCGTCCAGGGAGCGCTCAGGTTTCGGCCCCCTTCCTTTCTTTACTTGTGTTCCGTTCCGAAGGCTTTGATCTCCACATCGATCGCAGCAGGCAGGTCGAGCTTCATGAGAGCGTCGACCGTTTGCGGCGTCGGTTCGAGGATATCCACCAGGCGCTTGTGCGTGCGGATTTCAAACTGCTCGCGCGACTTCTTGTCAACATGCGGCGAGCGGAGCACGCAGAACTTGTTCTTTACCGTCGGCAACGGGATCGGTCCCGACACGCGGGAACCGGTGCGCTTGGCAATATCCACGATTTCCGAAGTCGATTGGTCGAGCACTCTGTAATCGTAGGCTTTCAGCCGTATCCTGATTTTTTCGTTCAGCATAAGTTCCCAGCTTTATTCCAGAATTTCTGCAATGGCGCCGGCGCCCACCGTCCTGCCCCCTTCGCGGATGGCAAACCGCAACCCCTTCTCCATCGCGATCGGCGTGATCAGCTTGATCGTCAGCATTACGTTGTCGCCCGGCATCACCATCTCCGTCCCCTCGGGCAACTCCGCCACCCCCGTCACGTCCGTCGTCCGAAAGTAAAACTGCGGCCGGTACCCGTTGAAAAACGGCGTGTGCCGCCCCCCTCTTCCTTCGACAGAATGTATACCTGACCCTTGAAGTGCGTGTGCGGCGTAATGCTCCCCGGTGCCGCGATCACCTGCCCGCGCTCCACTTCCGCCCGCTCCGTCCCGCGCAGCAACAAACCCACGTTGTCGCCCGCCATCCCTTCGTCCAGCAGCTTCTTGAACATCTCCACGCCCGTCACTACCCGCTTCAGCGTCGGCCGGATCCCCACGATCTCGATCTCTTCCCCGACCTTCACCTTCCCGCGCTCGATCCTTCCCGTCGCCACCGTCCCGCGGCCCGAGATCGTGAAGATGTCTTCCACCGGCATCAGAAACGGCAGCTCCACATCCCGCTTCGGCAACGGTACGTAACTGTCGACCGCCTCCATCAGCGTCAATAACTGCTTCTCCGCCTCCGCATCCCCTTCCAGCGCCTTCAAGGCGCTCCCGCGCACCACCGGCACCTCGTCCCCAGGAAATTCGTAGAACGTCAGCAGCTCCCGCATCTCCAGTTCCACCAGGTCCAGCAGCTCCGGGTCGTCCACCATGTCGATCTTGTTCATGAACACCACGATGTACGGCACCCCTACCTGCCGCGCCAGCAGCAAGTGCTCCCGCGTCTGCGGCATCGGCCCGTCCGCCGCCGATACCACCAGAATCGCCCCGTCCATCTGCGCCGCTCCCGTGATCATGTTCTTGATGTAGTCCGCGTGCCCCGGACAGTCCACGTGCGCGTAATGACGGTTCTTCGTCGAATACTCCACGTGCGCCGTCGCAATCGTGATCCCCCGTTCCTTCTCTTCCGGCGCGTTGTCGATCGAATCAAACGACCGTACCGTGACCTTCGGATCAAACTTGTGCAATACCTGCGTGATCGCCGACGTCAGCGTCGTCTTCCCGTGGTCTATGTGCCCGATCGTCCCGATATTGACGTGCGGCTTGCTCCGATCGAATTTCTCCTTCGCCATGGTTCCTCCAGACTCCTGCCTATCTAAAAACCATCTTCCCGCGGACTCGCGATATGATTTCTTCGCTCACGGCTTTGGGCGTCTCCTCGTAATGGGAGAAGTGCATCGAATATGTCGCCCGGCCCTGGGTCATCGACCGCAAGTCGGTTGAGTAACCGAACATTTCCGACAGCGGGACTCTGCTCTTGATGATGGTGGAACTCAAACGGGATTCCGTAGATTCCACGCGGCCGCGCCGCGCATGCAAATCCCCTGTGACTGCACCCATAAACTCCTCTGGCACAACCACTTCCACGTCCATCATCGGTTCCAGCAGGACCGGCTTGGCATGTTTGGCCGCTTCCTTCAGAGCCATCGACCCGGCGATTTTGAAGGCCATTTCCGAGGAATCGACCTCGTGGTATGTGCCGTCGAGGAGCGCGACCTTGACGTCCACCATTTCGTAGCCTGCCAGCACTCCGGTTTCGAGTGCTTCCCGGATGCCCTGTTCTATGGCAGGGATGTATTCCCGGGGTATGGAACCGCCGACGATCTGGTTCTCGAACTCGAAGCCCGCGGTTGGGGCGTTCGGTTCGATCGCAATTTTGACATGTCCGTACTGCCCGTGGCCACCCGTCTGCCGGATGAACCTGCCTTCCGACTGGGCGCGCTGGCGGATGGTCTCGCGATAGGCGACCTGCGGCTTCCCCACGTTTGCCGCCACGCCGAATTCCCGGACCATACGGTCCACCAGAATCTCGATGTGGAGCTCGCCCATTCCCTCGATGATTGTCTGGCCGGTGTCCGGGTCGGTGTGGACCTTGAAAGTCGGGTCCTCCCGGATGAGCTTGCCAAGCGCCATGGACAGTTTTTCCTGGTCCGCCTTGGTTTTGGGCTCGATGGCGACCGCAATGACCGGGGCTGGGAACTCGATCGCTTCCAGCACAATCGGGAAGTGCTTGTCGCAGATCGTGTCGCCGGTGTTGACATTCTTGAGACCGACGGCAGCGGCGATATCCCCGCAGAAGACCTCTTTGATCTCCTCCCGTTTGTTGGCGTGCATCTTCAGCAGCCGCCCCACCCGCTCCGAGGAGTCCTTGGTGGAGTTGTAGATCATCGTCCCGGTCTGAGCCTGCCCTGAGTAGACCCGGAAGAACGCCAGCTGCCCGACAAACGGGTCGGTCATGATTTTGAACACGAGCGCGGAGAAGGGCTCATCGTCCGAAGCCTTGCGGACCGGCGGTTCCTTGCCTTCCCGGACAACGCCGTGCACAGGCGGCACATCCAACGGCGAGGGGAGGTACGCCACGATCGCGTCGAGCAACTGCTGGATCCCCTTGTTTTTGAAGGCTGCTCCGCAGAGGATAGGAACGAACCGGAGCGCAACGGTCCCCTTCCTCAGGCCGGCCAGGACCTCCGCCTCCGAAATCGCTGCGCCGGATACGTACTTCTCCATGAGGCGGTCGTCCACGTCGGCGACCGTCTCGAGCATCTGATCGCGATACTCGGCGACGGTTGCCCGGTATTCCTGCGGGATTTCCTCCTCGATATAGTCTGCACCCAGGGTCTCGTCCCTGAAGACGATTGCCTTCTGCCGGATGAGATCGATGACGCCGCGGAACTGGTCTTCGGTGCCAAACGGAATCTGCACGGCCACCGGCGTAGCCTGGAGCCTGCTCCGGATCATGCTCAGCACGCGCGGAAAATCCGCACCCGGCCGGTCCATCTTGTTGACAAACCCGATGCGCGGCACCCGGTACTTGTCGGCTTGCCGCCATACGGTTTCCGATTGCGGCTCGACGCCTTCAACGGCGCCGAACAGCGCCACCGCGCCATCGAGCACCCGCAGGCTGCGTTCCACCTCGGCGGTAAAATCGACATGCCCCGGGGTGTCGATAATATTGATGCGGCAGTCGCCCCAGTAGCAGGTGGTGGCGGCAGAAGTGATGGTGATGCCGCGCTCCTGCTCCTGTTCCATCCAGTCCATCGTGGCGGTGCCATCGTGCACCTCTCCCAGCTTGTGCGTGATCCCGGTATAATAGAGTATTCGTTCAGTCGCAGTGGTCTTACCCGCATCGATGTGCGCCATAATTCCGATATTACGGGTCCGTTCCAAAGGCACTAAACGTGGCACCTGGGTCAACCTCACTACCACCGGTAATGGGCGAAGGCCTTGTTGGCCTCGGCCATGCGGTGGGTATCTTCCTTCTTCTTAATCGCACCGCCGCGGTTGTTGGCGGCGTCCATGATTTCCGCGGCGAGCTTTTCCCTCATGGTCTTTTCGCTGCGGCCTCGGGCATTGGAAATGATCCAGCGGATCGCCAGGGAAGTCCGCCTGTCCTGGGCGACCTCGATGGGGACCTGATACGTGGCGCCGCCGACCCTGCGGGACTTGACCTCCAGGACAGGCCGCACGGCATCCATCGCCTTCTTGAACACCTTGACCGGGTCTTCCTTGGCCCGGTCCTTGATGGTATCTAGGGCGCCGTAAAAGTTGCTTTCGGCCACGCTCTTTTTGCCCGCGATCATCATGCAGCTGATGAATTTTGTGATGAGCGTGCTGCTGTAAATAGGATCCGGCAGGGTTTCCCGCTTTGGTACCTCTCTACGCCTCGGCATACCTAAAGATCTCCTGCTGCCTCTTTATTAATATTCCTACATTCTCCGGGCTGAAAAATGCTTCCCCAGAGAGCGAAACTCGTCGGCTCTGGCAATTGCCTTACGAAGATTCTCGCAGGGCGCGAATCCGTCACCCTAAGACGGCTGTTTGAAGGAGTGGTTAGCTTTTGGGCCGCTTGGCACCATACTTGGAACGGGACTGCTTCCGCTCCTGGACTCCGACGGAATCCAGGGTTCCCCGCACCACATGGTAGCGAACCCCAGGAAGGTCCTTGACACGTCCACCGCGGATCAACACGATGGAGTGTTCCTGCAGGTTGTGTCCAACGCCCGGGATGTAGGTGGTTACCTCAATCCCGTTCGTGAGCCGGACACGAGCAACTTTGCGCAGAGCTGAATTCGGTTTTTTGGGTGTAGATGTGTATACCCGGGTGCAGACTCCTCGCCGTTGCGGACTCCCCTGTAAAGCCGGACTCTTCGTCTTGTAACGAATCTTCTTTCGGCCAGATCGAACTAGCTGATTGAAGGTCGGCAAACTTTATCTCCTTTACCTTCTGCAATAGCCAAGCCTACATTGCCCGACCTCGGACAGCACGCCTAGCCCATAGGGAAAACCGCTCAAATGTAACAAACAGGGTCTTACCTGTCAAGCAAATAGCCCGCAAATTGGCGGACCTTTCCCGGCCTTGCACCCCGGGGCGACCCTGCACCTCAAATTCACCGGAAGTCACTCCCGGGCCGGGGGCGCAATTCGGGTCAAAAGGGCTGGATCATACCATGACAATCGCAAAATCCCAGCCCCCTGGCGTCTGCTTGAAATTTTTTTTTGGCTCAATGCGCGCCTGGGGGGTTAGGTAGAGTGAGACACGTTTCCAGGCTCCGCGTCACACCTGTTCGCCGGGGAGCGGAGCCTGCATGGTCAAGTGGAGGGGACATGGGCAGCCTCAACAAGGTGATTCTCATCGGACGCCTGGGAAAGGATCCGGAGGACAGGGTAACGGCAGGCGGCACCCGCGTTTCAAATTTCAGCCTGGCAACCGACCAGTTCCGCCCGGGTAACGGCGGCGCACAATCGACGACCGAATGGCACCGCGTCGTCGCCTACGGCAAGAACGCGGAACAATGCAACCAGTACTTGCGCAAGGGGAGGCTGGTCTGCGTGGAGGGGTCCCTGCACACGCATTCGTGGGAAAAGCCGCCGGGGGAAAAGCACTACACTACGGAAGTGGTCGCCGCCCGAGTGGCTTTCCTCGACTCCAAGGGGAAAGGAGTGGGTCCGAATGACGATATCGCCGCAGAATCCGACAGCCTCTGATGATCGCGGATCGAGGAATCCTGGCACGACAGGTTGCGCCCTGGGGCCAGGCGAACCGGGTCGACGATCTTCGCCTCCAAAATCCGCAATCCGGACATGGCCGGTGCTATAATTCGCTGCGTCATGATGGCAACGGATCAAACTTTGAGCACACGGCGCAAGCTTCCGCGGTGGCTGCTGTTCTTCTACGGAACGCTGATATTTTTCTTCGCCCTGGCGGGGATCGCATTCGGCATCCTGGCGGGTTACGAATACAACCTCCCCAAGATCCAGAGTCTCGAGGATTTCCGGCCGGACGTCATCACGGACCTGTACTCGGACGACAACAAGGTAATCGGGGAGTTCGCCATCGAGCGCCGCATCGTCGTCCCGTTCGAAGAAATCCCCGCAGGCCTGCAGGCAGCGGTCCTGGCCGCCGAAGACGATCAGTTCTACAACCACTCCGGCATCAATTACCTTTCGGTGCTCCGCGCGGCCTACCGGGATGTCGTCTCGATGAAACGTGCCGAAGGGGCCAGCACGATCACCCAGCAACTCGCCCGCATGCTGATGGGCAACATGGAGAAAACCCTTGACCGCAAGATCAAGGAACTTCTCATCGCCTGGAAGATCGAGAGACAGTACTCCAAACGCCAGATTCTGACTCTTTACTGCAATCAGCATTATTTCGGGCACGGGGCGTACGGCGTCGCGGCGGCTGCGGACACATATTTCGGCAAGCAGCTGAAGGACATCACGCTGGACGAGTGCGCGATGATCGCGGGGCTGCCCAGGAATGCCGGGATGTATTCCCCGCTGTTGCATCCGGATGCCGCGCTTTCGCGCCGGAACTACATCCTGGACAGGATGGTGTCGGAGAAGATGATCTCTCCTGCCGCGGCGGCGGAAGCCAAGGCCAGGCCGATCATCCTGAAACCACACACCCGGAACGCGGATCTCGCGCCCTATTTCGTCGAGTGGGTGCGCCAGTCGCTGACAGACCGGTACACGACGGATGTCATCTGGCGCAAGGGGCTTCGCGTCTACACGACTCTGAACATGGAAATGCAGACCGCCGCCAACAACGCGCTGCGGGCGGGTGTGCGCGTTGTCGACAAGAAGCGCGGATGGCGCGGCGCCATCGACAACGTGCTCAAGGATCCTTCCGTACAGCTTGCGACCTACACGAATCCGGAGTGGCGCTCGACGCCTCGGGTGGGGGATCTCGTGACCGGGCTCGTGGAGAGTGTCGACGAAACACAGTTGACGGTTCGAATCGGCAAGTACAGAGTCACGCTCGGCCCGAAGGAGATTGCCTGGACCCGGGCCAAGATGCCGTCCAAGATCCTCAAGCCGGGCGACCTTGCGACCTTCCAGATCGCCGCACTCGACGATGAACGAAAAACCGCCACGGTGGTGCTGGACCAGATCCCCGAGGTGCAGGGGGCGCTGATCGCGCTCGACAATGCCACCGGTGAAATCAAGGCGATGGTCGGCGGGTTCGATTTCGAGGAGAGCGAGTTCAATCGCGCCACCCAGGCGATGCGCCAGGTGGGTTCCACTTTCAAGCCGATTGTCTACTCGACGGCGCTGGAAAACGGAATGGAGCCGTCGAGCACCATCATCGACTCGCCCATCAGTTTCACCGATTCCCTCGGGAGAGTCTGGCAGCCGGTCAATTATGACGGCAAGTTCAAGGGCCAGATCACGCTGCGCGAGGCATTGATCGAGTCGCGAAACGTGCCGACGATCAAGGTCGCATCCCTGATCGGAATCAAAAACGTGCTCGTCATGGCCAGAAGATTCGGCCTGACCGGCCCGATGGAGCCCTACTTGCCGCTCGCCATCGGCGCCTGCGAAGCCACACCCCTGGAAATGGCGACCGCGTTCACGGTCTTCCCAAACCTGGGAATTCAGCCGAAGCCGTATTTCATCCGCAAAATTGAGGACTACGATCACGTCGAAAAAGAGCGGAGCGAGCCGAAATCGCACAAGGTACTCGAGCCCGAGATCGCCGAGCAGATGCTCGGCCTCCTGGAAGACGTCGTACAGAACGGCACCGCGAAGACCGCCAAGTCCCTGAATCGCCCGCTGGGCGGGAAGACCGGAACGACCAATGACTTCGCCGACGCGTGGTTTGTGGGTTTCAGCCCATCGCTTACGACCGCGGTCTGGGTCGGATTCGACTCCAAAAAGACGCTGGGAGACAAGGAAGCGGGCGCAGTCGTTGCCCTTCCGATCTGGATCGATTTCATGCAGGAGATTCTCAAGGATAAGCCGGTCGAGCAGTTCCCTACCGTGGAAATCCTCGCGGATCAGCCCCAGGCGGCCTCCGACAGCTCGGGAGCCAATCCGGTCAATCAGAAAAAGCTGTTCGTCGAGGACCTGCCTGGATCCATCCCCGTGAAGAAGAAATAGAACAGTACTAGCGGTCGCGTTCCACGATGTAATCCGGAATGGCCATCAGCGCATCGCGCGCCTCGCATGACGCAAAGTCGTCCAGGAATCCCTTGGCTTTGCGGGCATAATCGGAAGCCTTGTCGAGGACCCGATCGGCTGTGCCGTATTCGCGCACCAGTTCCTGGACTTTCTCCCGGTGCACTCCGCCAAAGCCGTCATCGCGGATGATCTCGCGGATCAGCTCCCGGTGTTCGGGCGCCCCTTCCCGCAACAGATATATCAAAGGCAGTGTGAGTTTTCCTTCTCTAAGATCGCTGCATACGGGCTTTCCGAGCGTGCTTTCCGTGGAGGTGATGTCAAGGACGTCATCCACCATCTGGAATGCCATGCCGACGTGCAGGCCGTACTGCCGGAGCGCTTCCACCTGGGGGTCGTCCGCCGACCCGAGGATGCCCCCCATCTGTGTGCAGGCCGAAAACAGGAAGGCGGTCTTACGCATCGAAATGTCGAGGTGCTGTTCTTCGGTTACATCGGGATTGCGGCTGACGCTCAGCTGGATCAACTCGCCTTCGATCATTTTTCGCGTGACGTCGGTAAGAATGTCCAGAATCCTGAAGTTTCGCTCGGCGAGGGCCGCGTGGAAGGAGGTCATGTAGAGCCAGTCGCCCATGAGGACGGTGATCTCATTCCCCCACTGGGCATTGACCGAGGCGTGGCCGCGTCGCACCTTGGCGTCGTCGATGATGTCGTCGTGCACCAGAGTGGCGGAGTGGATCATTTCGACAACCGCGCCAAGGCGATAGCACGCGGGACCTTCGAAACCGCACATCCGTGAGCTCAGGAGGAGCATCGCCGGCCGGATCCGCTTGCCGCCGCTCTCATGGATGTACCGGCCGATCCGCTCGATGAGCTGCACGTTGGAACTCGAATGGCGGTGCAACTCCTGCTCCACCTCTGCCAGACCATTTTCAACCAGCTTGTAAAGCTCTTGTGGATTCAATTTGCACTCTTCACGACGGTTGGTTCCGGACTCTGTTCAACATGCCGCACAGATCTTATCACAGGTCGGCCGCGAACGTCGGATTGGCCGTTGCGGGGGGTGCACTCAGAAGTGAGACTCAATCTCCGCCGAATTTGGATGGGCCTTTCAAGCTCAGCGTTTGATCGGACAAAAAGGATGCGTCGCGCAACGATTAACGACAAAAGAATTTATCAATGGTCAATGGTTATTTGTCATTTGGCCGCTTCAAACCTTTGGCCTGTAAGGTCCTGATCGAGTTAGTAGTGGGTGAAGTACCCGAGCACAGAACCGGCCCGCCAACATGCCGACCCGCCCCCAAATGACAATTGACAAATGACAATTGACAAATTCTTTTTGTTGAGTCCAACTTCCGATTGCACCCCGTTGCAGGCGTCAGACCTCGGGGCGGCTGTCACCCTGGGCGCCCGGTGGCAAATCCAGCAGACGTCTCACATTCGCCGATGTTTCCCGTGCCAGTGTCGGGAAATCGACGTTCTTTATTTGCGCCAGCAAGCGAGCCGTGTCGAGCACGAATGCGGGCTCGTTGCGCACCCCGCGATGCGGCGCCGGAGCCAGATACGGGCAGTCGGTCTCCACCGCCAGCCGGTCCAGAGGCAGATCGAACGCCGTTTCCCGCAGCGAGCCGGCATTCTTGAAGGTCACGATTCCCGAAAACGAAATCAGGAATCCGAGTGAGACCCCTTCCCGCGCCTCCTCCGGGGCGCCTGTGAAGCTGTGCAGCACACCCCCCCTGGACGCGCCGGCATATTCATCCCGCACGATCGCGAAGACGTCTTTCCAGGCGTCGCGGCAGTGAATCGAAACCGGCAGGCGGTGCTCGCGAGCCAGGCGCAGCTGACGGCGGAAGACCTCGTACTGGATGTCCCGCGGCGAGAGGTCGTAATGGTAGTCAAGGCCGATTTCCCCCCAGAGAACGACCTTGGGATGCCCCGCCCAGGTTTCCAGCCGGTCCCAATAGCTTTCATCGACAAGGCGGGCGTCATGCGGACTCACACCGATCGCGGCCCAAATGCGGTCATGACGCTCCGCGAGGTCCAGCGTCCGTTCGATGGAACTCCCCTGCGGTTTGCCTGTCCCGATTGCGAGGATGAGTTCCACGCCCGAGTCCCAGGCGCGCTGGATCACCTCGGCGCGGTCCGGGTCAAACTGCGGCATGTCGAGATGAGCGTGAGAGTCGATGATCATGCAAGATCCGTTCACGGGCCGGAAAGTGTCGACGCCCTCAGCTCAGCTCTCCGACTTCCACATGCGCCTTCGGTCTGATGGCTGAAGTCTCAGGTCTGAATTTTGAGGTTCGCATTTTCGAACCTGCCAGCGGCCCTTCCTACTTAAGCAGGGCGCCGTTGGGCACGTCTTCGGCGAACGTGGCCAGGATCGGCCTGTCGCCGGCGGTGGCGGCGAGGACCATGCCGTCGGACACGATCCCCATAAGTTTGGCCGGCTTCAGGTTCGCAACCAGGATGATTTTCCGGTTGATCAGGCTGGCAGGCTCGTAGGCGCCGGCGATCCCGGCGACGATCTGCCGGACCTCCGAACCGATGTCCACTCGCATCTTGATCAGCTTGCGCGAGCCCTCCACTTTTTCGGCTTCCAGGACCTGCCCCACTCTCATCTGTATCTTGGCAAAATCCTCGATGCTGATCTTGGGCTCCGCCACCGGTTGCGGCGGCTGCGGCGCTGGCTCGCTCGCCAGCGCCGGTTCGTTCTTTTCTTCAGCCATTTCCTATCGTTCTCCAGTTCGAAATGCACGGCACCCGGGAAGCCGATTTCGGGCTCCCCGGAAACTTCCCTCCCGGGAGTTGTCTGCTGGCGCCATTGCATGGATCTGCTTCAGCCACGAAGTGGCGTCAGATAGTAGCCCCGGGCAGCGGCTAGCCTGTGACTACGATGTGCAAGCGAGTATTTGCCAGAGATAAACGCATATTCAAGTTCAAGATACCGCAGATGGCCGCACCTAGTCACAGGTTATTCAATCCGACGTCGTCGGAGGCTGGGCTTGCCCCCGGCTACTATCTTGCCGCCCCTCACGGGGCTCACCGGGTGCTCATTGGAAACTTTGCTCCCATGAGTTTCTGATTTCAATGAATGACGTGCCCGTCACAGGTGCTCTCCGGGTATTCGTGGATCAGCGGTTCTGTCCCGCTGGCCCCGCTCGATCGAGTTCAAGAAAAGCCCGGGAAGCGGCGGCCATGACATCTTTCAGAGCGGCGTCCTTCTCCATCGCCAACCGCCGGCAGCATTCGTATTCCGGGACGAAGTTCACACGCCGGCCCTCACGAAACGACACTTTGACCGCAACGGTGCCGAACTCCGTCTCCACTTCAATAAACCGCCGTTCCAGCGTCTTGCGCCGGACGAGGGCATATCGGACCCCGATGGTGGTCGTTTCCGCGAACATCATGTCGGACATGACATCGATGCGATCGGGATCGCAGATCACCGTCAGCAACGTCCCCGGCCGGTTTTTTTTCATTTGCGCCGGGACAGCGAACACGTCGAGCGCGCCGGCCGACAGCGCCTTTTCCTGAAAGTAGCCGTAGACCTGCGGGTTCATGTCGTCGAGGTTCGCCTCGATTACCGCGACTTGTTCCGGGGAGGCTGGGTCAGGAGGCAGTTTGACCTCGCTTCCGAGTGTCAAGCGCAATACGTTCGAAGCCCCGGGAATATCGCGGTCCCCTGCGCCGTAGCCGACCCGGTCCACACGCATGAGCGGCCTGGGACCGAAACTGTCCGCAAAAGTAACCAGGAGAGCGGCGCCCGTCGGCGTCGCGAGTTCGCCGGCGACGGCGGTGGAATAGATGGGGATCCCCTTGAGAAGCTCGACCGCCGCCGGTCCCGGCGCGGGATAGACTCCATGCCTGCATTCGAGAGTTCCCTGGCCGACGTTCACCGGAGCGCTGATCAGGCGCACCGGCATCAATTCCTCCATGGCGACGGCCGTGCCGACGATGTCCACGATCGAGTCGACGGCGCCGACTTCATGAAAGTGGACCTCGTCAGGATGCTGGTTGTGGATCCTTCCTTCGGCTTCGGCCAGCCTTCGAAACGCCTCGACCGACTTTGACTTCACCCAGTCGGATAACCCGCTCGATTCAATCATGGCGCGGATCTCGCGGAAACTGCGGTGCTCGTGATCGTGGGCGCCGGAGCCGTGAGTGGTGTGATCATGCGCCCCCTGATCGTGCTGTTCGTGGCTGTGCGCGTGCTGACCGAGGCCGTCATGGACATGCTCTCCGCGGGCGTGCATCCCCGGTTCGCGGTCGCTCTCCTCACGGGGAGGTTGTCCTTCGCAGCGGACGTTGAACTTCGCCGCCTGGATGCCGGAACGCGAGCAACTGGTCAAGGCAAGGTCGTATCCCCCGAGGCCCAGCAGGCGGAGCTTTTCCCGAAGCCGGGCGAAATCCTGGCCGAGGTCCAGCAACGCCCCGAGCATCATATCGCCGCTGATGCCGGAGAACGGTTCAACGTAAAGCAGTTTGACCGGGGGCGCCGGCGGCCGCGCCAGGTCCGGGCGGCCTTCCTGCCTGGATTTTTTGGGTGTCATAGTCCTCGTCATCACGGAAACGGGGAGGCGCCCCGCAAAAGTTAGAGTCGCAGACCGCACCTGAGTCTAGGTGGCACACCAACGGAAGTCAAGATCTGCCGCCCGATCGCGATCGCGATTGAAGATCCGGCCTGCGCCTTCGCGGCTCGCGCATTGATTTGGGCATTTGAGTAGAGTATGTTTTGTCGGCCCGGTCATTCGCCGATTCAAGGAACGACATTATCCATGCTTTCCGCACTTACAAAAGACATCGAAAACAGGCTCAAGGGCATCATCCTCGCGAAGTACCAGGTCGCCTACGATTCGCTCCCGTTCACGACTCCGCCGCGCATCGAGTTGGGTGAGCTTGCGCTGCCGATCGCGTTCGATCTCGCACGCAAGGTTCGGCGCGCGCCGAAGGTCATCGCCCAGGAACTGGCGACCGAGGCCCAGGCCATTCCCGGGGTGTGGAAGGTCGACGTGGCCGGCGCGGGATATCTGAATTTCTATCTGGACCGCGCCCGGCTGGCGCTTCGCCTTGCCGACAGCATTCAAGCAAACCGGCATGGGTGCGCCGCAGGCTCCGATGTCCCGGGCAAGACCATCGTCGAGCACACGAACATAAACCCGAACAAGGCGGCGCATATCGGGCATCTGCGCAACGCCGCGCTCGGCGACGCATTCGTTCGATGCCTGCGTTTTTTGGGACATACCGTCGAAGTGCAGAACTATCTCGACAACACCGGCGTCCAGGTTGCCGATGTGGTGGTCGGGTTGGAACGCATGATGGGGAAGACCTTCGAAGAGGTCGCCGCCGTCGAGGGGAAGTTCGACTACTACTGCTGGGACGTCTATGCGCGCGTCGCCCGGTTCTACAGGGAACCGGAAGAAAACCAGAAACTGCGCAGCCTGACGCTGCAGGCAATCGAGGGCGGGAACAACCCGACGGCGGACCTCGCGCAGCACGTTGCGATGCGGATCGCGCGGGCGCACCTGGCCACGATGGCTCGCATCAACGTCCACTACGACCTGCTGCCGCGCGAGAGCGAAATCCTCCATCTTCATTTCTGGGAAAAGGCATTTCAGTTGCTCCGCGAGCGTGGCGCGATCTACTTTGTCGAGGAGGGAAAGAACCGCAATTGCTGGGTGATGAAGACGGGCGAGGCGGCCGGCCCCGCAATGCGCGACGAGACGGAAGACGACGAGAAGATCATCGTGCGGTCGGATGGGACCGTGACCTATGTCGGCAAGGATATCGCATACCAGCTCTGGAAGTTCGGACTGCTGGGATTGGATTTTCACTATTGCCCGTTTCAATCGGATTCGGATCGGACGATCTGGACGACCACTACCGAGAAAATGCCCGGCGTGAATCCTCCCCGTTTCGGCGCCGCACAACGCGTGTACAACGTCATCGACAGCCGTCAGTCCTATCTCCAGAAGATCGTGCTGCAGGGGCTGAAGGCGCTCGGGTACGAGGAACAGGCTGCGCACTCGACCCACTTCTCTTACGAGATGGTGGCGCTGAGCCCAGCATGCTGCGAGGATCTCGGGTACGATCTCTCGGAGGAGGAAAAGAAACGGCCGTATGTGGAAGTCTCCGGCCGAAAGGGCCTCGGGGTCAAGGCGGACGATCTGCTCGACACCCTCGTGGACAAGGCTTTGGCAGAGGTACGGTCGCGGCATGAACTGCACGACGAGGAGGCCCGCCGGATCGCGCAAATCATCTCGGTTGGCGCGCTCCGCTATTTCCTCCTCCGATTCGCGCGCAATACCGTCATCGCCTTCGATTTCAAGGAGGCTCTCAGCTTCGACGGGGAAACGGGACCGTACGTTCAGTATGCGGTCGTGCGGGCCGACAATATCTTCCGCAAGGCGGAAGAGTCGGGAGTCAAACTCGGGGAGTCAAGGATAGACCCGGAGAAATTCGGCGAATTCCTGGCGTCCAACGACGAAATCTGGGAGATTACCTACCAGGCGGCGCGCCTCCCGGAGGTGGTTCGCCAGGTGACCGCTTCGCTCGAGCTCTCACAGTTATGCAAATTCGCCTTTCATCTCGCACAAAAGTTCAATCTCTTCTATCATAAATATCATATTCTGTCTGAGACGGATCCGGACAGGAAGGCGCACCTGCTGTTGATCCTGGGTCTGGTGCGGAGCCAGATGGCCAAGGCGCTGGACCTTTTGGGCTGTGATGTTCCACCAATGATGTAGCGGCTTATGATTTTCCAATCGACCGTCTTCCTGCTGGCGCTGGCAATCCTGTTTCAGGGCGTCGCTGCTCCTTCCAAGTTTGCGGCAGCGGATTGCCTGACGGCCGTCGAGAAAAACCGCATTTCGAAAGAGCAGAACATCAACAGCCGCATCAAGATCTATCGCGAAGTTTCGGAGCGGCTCCATAAGGTTATGCTCGGCGCCCTGGTCAAGCAGGACGCCGGTTCGGTCTTGCCTCTGCTCAGCTGCTGGAAAGAGCACTTGACCGCATCACTGAAGGATATTGAGGCCAACATCAACCGTAAGAAGAGGTCCGGCGCCCTGATCGATTTTGAAATTCAGCTGCGCAAATCCATCGGGGATGTGAACGATGCCCGGCTCAAAGCCCCCGTGGAGCAGAACCCCCAGTATCAGGATTGGCTGGCCGAAGCCAACCGGGTCCGCGAGCTGTTCGTCAACATCATATTTCAGAGGTGACGTGACACGGAAATCGAGGGCGCGCCATTGAGACCTTTCCAAAAGAAGTTTCTGCTGTTGCTGGTTGCCGTTGCATTCGCGGCAAGCATCCGTCAGGCGCCTGCCAAGGAGTTCCTCACTCCGGATGAGATCGTCAAGATCCAGGATGCCCAGGAAATCGACTTGCGGGTCAAGATCTATCTCCAGGCGGCGGCCCTGCGGTTGAGGACCGTAGCCGACCGGTTTGCCGGCAAGGAGTCGGCCCAAGGGGATCCGCTCGAGTTATTCAGCGTGGAGGATATGCTCGAGGGATACTACCAGATTCTGCGCGCCGTCATGCTGAACCTCGACGACGCCTCACGAAAACCCGGAGTGGATCCGGCCAAGATCCATGCCGCGCTGAAGGGCCTCAAGGCGGCCACAGACGCGGCGGCGAACCAGCTTGAGGCGTTGAAAAAGACGGCTGAAGAGAAGCGGCGGGAAGAAGCGTGGAACCTGATCGTCAAAGCCATCGAAATCAACAAAGGCGCCCAGGAAGGCGCCACCACCGCCCTCAAAAAGTAAGACGGGAACCGAAGACTTGAAACTGGCTGGATTCAATGACAAATTCTGTCTTGCGGCTGCGAACCATCACCGTATTTATGAATTCATGCACTTAGTCGTTTGCGGCGGTATGGGGCAGGGGGATGTCAAGCGTGCCGAAGCGGCCCGTGCCGGCATCCCGCACCAGGACGCGGATGGCCAGGGTATCCGCGCCGGGTTTCCACTGGTGGCGGAAAGGAAGCCCCCGGGAGCGTGCAATCTCCATTTGCGGCGGCAGAAGTCTGGCGTTGATTCTCGACTGCTGAAATCTCACCCTGCCGTCGGCGGTCTTCTCGCCGATGTACACGTCCACCACAGCGGCCATCCTGCCAGACTCCTCGCGCCAGAAAAGGTCCCCTGACTCGATCTGAAGCGTCAGCAGCAGAATGCCGGAGTCGGCTTCACCCGCGGGAGCGCAGCGTGCGGTGATACGGATCGCGTCCGAACCGAAGGGACTCATCATGGCCAGTCGTTCCGCCTCGGCGTCCCAGGTCTGCTCTTTGGCCGGGGAAAGATCCGCCAGGTATCCCTGCTTGTGGAGGAGGCGCACATCCGGCCTCTGCACGGTCACCTTGAGTGTGTGCCACTTGCCGTCCGGCGCCTCGGGCATGTAGAAGCCGAGGGAGTAGGACCCGTGAACGTCTCCGATTACCCTCTTCACGCCTTCGGACAAATCGTTGTTGCCGAATATGAACCGCCCGCCCGTGATCGATGTCATGAGGGTGAAGGCAGCCCGGTTCTCCGTGTTCTGGGCCGCCGCGCGTTCGATCTCGGAATAGCGGCCTGCCAGCTCCGGCGGATACTGGCGTTGGGCGAGCGTCTCGGCTGCACCGGTCAGCCCGCGGGCATCCACACCATACAGGGCTACGCCGGCCTGCGCCAGCCGCTCCGAAGTCTTCCGGATCGCGTTTTCGAGGTTGTCCCCCGACATGGGATTCACAGGCATATTGTCGGGGGTTGTCGAGACTCGCTGGGAGAACAGCGAAATGCCGCCGCTGACCCAGACGACGGACTTGCGTCCCGGGACGGCGGCCAGATGCCTGCCCAGTCCCTCCAGCATGGCAAGGGTCTCCTCCACGCGGTTGCGCTGAATGATGGCGTTCGTGTTCACGTCCCCGGCAATGGCGGCCTTGTCCGCTGCCTGCACGGCACGGAACACCGCGGTGGCATAGGGCGTCTTGCGCGCCTCGATCTGATCCAGGATCGCCTCGGCGTCAAGGGCAGCCTGCTCCACATCGTTCAGTTTCTGCGTCTGCACCGCGGCGGTCACCGCATCCATGTTTGCCCGCAGCGATGCCATGTCGTCGGTGAAGTCGTGGATGATCCGGAGTTCCTTGCCCAGCTGGTAAATCGCCACGCGCGATTGCGGGGCCAGGGCGCGCAGCAGACGCCCGGCGTGCGCCATGACGAACATCTGGTCGCGAGGATCCGTGTTGGCGGAGTCGAGCACCAGCGCGGTGATGTTCCGCTGCTCGGCAGTGTCAGGTAGATTGCGGTTGGAGAAAACGAACTGCGGCAACACCGGGCGTTCGCCCTTCTGCAGGCGCGGTGCGCCTTCGTAGCGGCACAGGGAAAGGTCGCGCGGCCTGCCGTTGTCGAAGATCGCGAAATCCCCGGCTTCGAGATCCGTCACCGGGTTTCCGTTCTTATCGTTCGCGACGACGGTCAGTTCCACCAGCCTTGCCGCGACGCGAATCGGAGGAGCCTGATCCTGCGCCGGGCCGGGCGAAGCGATGGTCAGGCTGCACAAAACCGTAAGAGTCAAAAGCCCGATCGCCCTTTCCCCCGGCATTCCAGCCCGATTCAGCACGGTTTTCATCGAAGATATTCCCTCCACCCGGAAGCAGAGCGGTCGGCTGCGAGACCTGATTCACGGATCGGAGTCGACCTGCAAAGGATTTTACATCAGAAGCAACCAGGGCTGTAGCTTTTGCGTTCGAACGAGGTGATCGACACGTCGGGGATTAGAGTCCTGGTGGCGATATGCCTACCGACGGCCCTCAGAATCGCTGTCTCGCCGGCAGGTCCGGCAGTCAGTAGGCCCCGGCCGGCGGCCGGGACCCTGGACTTGCGATAACCGCATTCACCCGCCCTTCGTCCAGAAGCGTCGCAACCGTGCCGCCTTTGATCAAGAGGTGATGCATGCGACGGCGCCGATTTCGTGGCTTCAATGCGTGCCACGGGCTTTGGGCGCGATCGGGGGAAGAAAGGGTCTCGGCCGGCGAGGCCGTCTCAAAACCAGTTTCTGTCGCGAAACTTCAAGAGCGTCTGACCTGGACATAGACTTGGACCTGGACGTGGACGTAGACCCGGCCAATACCTATGGCACGATATAAGTGACGCATTCGCGAGAGGTTACATCAATAACGCCTGACCACGTCCAGGTCGAGGTCCAGGTCCACGTCCAGGACCAGGCAGGACAATGATTGAGTTTCGCGACAGAAACTAGTTTTGAGATATTCTCGGCGGCCGGGACCTACACGGACGGGCGATTGGCGTGTGCGGAAAAAAAAGGGCGGCCCCGGAGGGCCGCCCTGGAGAGTAAGACCTTCGTTCTTTCTAGAAGAAGAACGCGATCTGCAATCGGCAGGACCGGGGACTCTGGAACCCGCTGGCAAGACCGTACAACGGGTTGATGCGGTCACCCTGGGCAGCCATGATGGCCTTCGTATCGAAGCCCTTGAAAATGTCAGTATCGTTGGCGAACGTCAAGCTGGCCATCGTCCGGATGCAGCAGGACGGTGTTCTTGTTCGTGACGATGCTGCTGTTGAACAGGTTGAAAACGGTGAATTCAACGCGCAGCTTCAGAGCCTCATTGCTGGCAAAGGGCTTGAATTCGTGCATCAGGTTGAAGTCGAGTGGAGAAGAACACCGGCATGCGGCCCATGTCGCCACGGCCGTACGGATACACCGGCGTCGACGAGATCGCGTTGATCTCGGTCGTCAGCGGCGTGCCGGAGAAGAGCTGGATATTCGGGGAGAACGTGGTGCCGCCCCACCGGTTCTTGAGCGTGTAGGCGCCGAAGAATTTGAGGGTGTGCGGACGGTCCGTCGCCAAGCCGGCCCTCTGCCATGACACCCTTCTCGGTGTAGCCAAGCCAGGGCAGGTCGAAGTAGCGGTTCACGTTCGGGCTGGTGCGCCCGTTCTCGTCGGAACTGGCCAGGCCCTAGTAGTTGCCGAACTGGCGCGACCAGGTGTAAGATGACTGCGAACTGGTAGCTCTTGGCAAAGCGCTTGTCGAGCCGGAACTCGATCGCGTCGTAGTGGCGAACAGCCTTCGGCGTGGTCGGGAATCCGGCCTCCCAGGTGTTGGGATCGGCTACCAGGCCGAAACCGGGGTTGGCGATGTAGTAGACTTCGCCCTCTGCGGCCAGGGTGCCGACGTCCTCGATCGTGCGGATCAGGCGGCGGTTGGTGTAGCGAGCCGAGGCAACCATCGATGGAGTTAAGGCTGTACTCGACGCCGAAATCCAGCCATGCGCTGCTTCATCGGCTTCAGGTTCCGGATCCACCGTGCTGTCGTTGGGATCGTTGGACGGGATGCGCCAGTTGACGCCCTCGAAGAACCGGCCGGGCAGCTTCGACGGATCAGACGGATAGCCCGTAAGTCTTAAGGGTATTGAAGATCGTCGGATCGTCGAGCGCGTAGTAGTAGGTGAGTAGATGTCGCCGCCGAAAGCTGCCGCGAGGCATCTCGTACTTCATGACGTCGTAGAAGTAGCCACACGATCCGTAGACGCGCATCTTGCCGTCGCCCTTCGGATCCCAGGCGCACGCCGATGCGCGGGCAGATCTTCGAGCCCCAGCCGAACTCGATCGGGAGGAGCGGCCGCGATGCCCTGCTTGGAGAAGCTGGGCAGGAACTCGCGCTCGGTGCGGAGGCCGAGGTTCAGGGTCAGGTTCTTGTTGACGCGCCAGTTGTCCTGGAAGAAGAGGCCCTGGTTGTCGCTGGAGGCGTCGCCGTTGTCGCCGTAGGTGTACCAGCGATAGTAGCCGTAGGTACCGCGCTGCTTGCCGGAGCACTGGCTGGTGACGCAGGTGTAGCTCTGATCCCAGTAGAACCGATAGTAGCCGATCGGATAATCCAGACCTTCTGCACGCAGTTGGACAGCCGGTTGGTCTGCCAGCCGAATCTTGAGGTTGTGCTGACCCTTCCAGCTTGCACAGGTAGGAACCGTCGGCGTTCAGATTGACGCGATCGTAGATGTCGAAGTTCGTCCTGGCGGTTCCCTGCTGAACCCAGCCGGGGAGGTGATTTTCGGTACGCTCGGCGGCAGGTTGGTGAACATGGTGTTCGCCGTGCTGTAGATGTGGGTCAGGCTGGAAAGCGCGTAACCGTTCTTGGAATTGCTGTAGTTGTAACCGCCGCGGAAGCTGAAGAGCAGCTTGTTGGTGGCGAGGTAGTCGAACTGTCCGGTGAGAATGTTGCCGGCGCTGTAGCTGCCGACTCCTGCCCAATCATAATTCGGGGAGTCCGTGCCCTCGCGCGCCGGCAGGGAACCTCTCCGGTAGCTTGGATTCCAGATCCAGCTCATGTTGGTACGGATTTTGGAAATAGGTGCAAAGTCCACCTTGTTGACGACGTAATGTTGCCATTCCGTCTGGCTATAGTCACCGGTCTGATCGTTGGACAGGAACGTAACGGTACGGTTGGTTTTGGTCCTGGTCGGCATGAAGCCGGTGAAGAAGAACAGCTTGTTCTTCAGGATGGGGCCGCCGACGTTGAACACCGGGTTCCAGGTACGGAATAGTCGTCCATGGTGTTCTGGAAGTAGCGGCCCCTGGCTGCGGGTGGCGTCCGTCGGGTCCATTTCGAGCGTGGGTCGCGGGCGAGCGGACATCGCGTTGTTGTCGAAATAGAATCCCACCTGGCCGTGGAAGTTGTTCGTGCCCGTGCGGACGACGGCATTGACCACGCCGCCCATCGCGCCGCCGTACTGCGCTTCCATGACGCCGTTCTTGACCTCGACCTGCTGGACGGCCTCTACCGGGACCCGGTTCTGTCCGCTCAACACGCCGGTCTGAACGTTGGTGACTTCCATGCCATCGAGGTAGTAGGTGTTCTCCGACCCGGAAGCGCCGTCGATCTGGTACCCGCCGGCCTTGCTCTCATTGCGGGCGCCGGGCGCAACGCTGAATCAGATCGTAGAAACCCGCGGCCCTTGGGGAGCAGGTCGAAGAAGACCTTATCCACGGTGATTGCGGATGCGCTGGACAGTGTGTCCACCATCGCGGCATTAGCCGTTACGGTCACGGTTTCCGTAGTGCCGCCGGGCGCTAACTTGAAGTTGATGCGGGAGACGCGGCCCAGGTCGACGTTGATTCCGACCTGCTGCACGGGGGCAAATCCCGTCGCAGACGCCGTCATCTTGTAGGATCCGGTAGGCAGCCTCGGGAAACTGTAACTGCCGTCTGATGTGCTGGTCGTGGTCATTGGACGGGGCAGATTTGATCCCGTCAACTCGATCGTGGCATTCGGTACGACCGCGCCACTCGAGTCGTAAATCGTGCCAGCGATGCTGCCGGTCACTTCCTGTCCAACCAAACCGGCAGGCAGAAGCAGCAGCATGGCCAGTAACGCAAGCCAGCCTTTAGTCGATACAAAACGATTCATCAAGAACCTCCTTTTTCGATGTTGCTTGCACGCCGCTCAAAGAACCGGCCAAGGAAGTCCAGGGTCTCCCAATGACTGGCCTTACGAACCGGCGTGAACTGTGGGAACCGGCCGAACTACCCGATCCCCTGGTGACATACTTTGCTGGCGTGCCCTCCCACTGCCAGACGCCTACGAGAGTGGAACCAACCAAGCACTCTATCCAAAATCACCGTCGCCATCGCCTATATCCCCATTCATATCGGCGCTTCAAAAAGTTGAACCGCCCGCGATGGCGCAGTGATCCTATTAAACGATGTGCTGCCAGGAATGCTGGGTGAGCATAATGCAATGTCCACGTCAAACGCAAGCACGATTTTGCATTAGCCTACCTACCACTATTGGATTAGTTTGTGGGAGAGGGACAGTCACCAGTGCCCCATGTATTGAGTGTGTCCATTGATGCTCGCAGGGAAGGACGGCACACCTGTGCCTGGCTCGATCATCTCATGCAGGTCGAGTCCAAGTGTCGTTCAGGGGTGCAGGTGAATCTCACCTATTTGGAAACGGGGTCATCATATAGAACTGCGCTCTCCCCTTTTTTGGCGACCAGGTCGTCATACATCGCCACGATCTTGTCACGACGACCCATGAGGTTACCGATCTCGGCCGAACTCAGCAGCCCCTTGGTTTTTTGGGTAAGTTCATTGCGGTCCAGTTGGCGCAGTTTCTCGAGGAGATGCCGTTCACACTTGGACTGGGTGATGTTATTGGGCTCCCGCAGTTGTTTGTAGAGACGGAAGGCCCGGGAGAAATCGATCATCCACAAGTGCCAGTCGGCGGAGATCAGGACGTTGGTAAGATTGGGGTCGGTATCGTAGACGAGCTCGGCAAAAATCCTCTTCTTGTACATCTGCTTGTTCCAGGCATCCGGGTCAGGCGGGGTGATGCGCTGGCTGAGGCGCGTGGCCTCATCCATCTTCACAGGGAGCCACCAGCTGATCGCACCGGTTTTCCCTTCCCACTTCCGCTCCACCGTCACCGGCATCATGTCGCCCAGACCGAGCAGCTTGGCGAGCTCATACGCCGCAATGTCGTATTTGTAGGAGTCACGGAAGTTCAGTTCGTAGGAGCGGTTGGCAAACTCCTTCTTGGCGAGCCTCTCGTCAATCGGTTGAAACGCGGCATCATGAGTCAGATTCCCATCCGTCAGCGTGAGCCGGAAGGGCGAGGTAATCCCCTTGGTTGTGTTTCTGCTCGCGATCACCTTCGCATTCAGGAGAAACTCTTTCATCTGTTCTTCGGTGAGGTTCGGCTCCTCCTGGGCAAACATCAGGACCGCAAAGGCTGAACAGACGACTAAGAATGGAATACTCTGACGGAAACGGTAGGGAATCATAGAGCACCCTGTTTTGTGAGCAAACGTCACAGCGGAGTTACAGGCCGGGGGAAATCGACACGCCAGCCTTTCGGAGCCGGCAGGCCGTCAAGATTCGCGATATGCGAACAGTCCCGGCACAGGTCCATTGAACCGTATTTTAGCACGATGTCCAGCGCGCCAAATGCAAAAACCAACGCAGATAGGATGACATTCGCTGTCCCCCGAGGCACTATCTGGTCAGGCCTGTGGCCAGGGATCCATTCAGGGAATGAACGATCACGCTGGCCCCGGAAGCGAGAGAGGACGGGAGGTTGCGCAATGCCGATTGGGATCCCGGCCAGAGCATTCCGCCTTGCGGCGGCACAAACAGTGTCTCAGCGTGGATGATCTGGCCGTTGCGCAGGATCGCGGCCACTACCGTTGACGGCTCCTTCCCGGGATTGACCAGCCAGAAGCTTCCCCCCAGGCTCAACCACGCAGCCGGGTAGGACCATCGAACGCGGAGCCGTTCCGCTTCCACGGCCAGGCCAAACACCAGGCCGCCGCCGGCGCCACCTTCGCGGGACCCGGCCAGCTGTCTGTCGCTGACTGTCTCCCAATGCCCCCCTTCTCCGATCGAGGTGGGAAGATCGATCCACGGGGACACATCCAACGTGGAAGATCCCGGCACAACCATCGAATACTGCGCGACAAGCCGGCCCTCCCGGTCGAAGCCGCTCCACAGAGTGCGCGCGGCAAGGCCCATCGGGTTCGTGAGCAGGTAGTCTGGTTCTCCGCCTGAAGCCTCCTCGAAACTGAGAGCGGGCCAGACCAGGTGACGCGTAAGCACCGGCGCCGGGATCATCCCCGCCGGGCCGAAGAATTCCTGTGCCCTCGGAGAGGCCTTCCCCTTGGCTACCGATAGGCCCGTTCCGACGGGCCCGGCAAACCAATCAAGAGGCGGCACCGATGTCGCGCCATTCAGGACTTCCCAAAGCGTTCGCGGCCCCGCAGGGCGCCGGCGCCCGGAGCTGGCGGTTTCCTCCGCGGCCACGGGGGCGACCGAGCCGGGCGCCCCGGCGGCCAGGTACAGGTCATCGATTCCGGCCCGTGCTCCTGCGGCATCCTGACCCTTCGACGGGGATACGCGCGGTTTTGAAGCCGGCGATGCGCCGCCAGGACCGCCCCCGGCACCGGGGACGGCCGCCGGGGCCTCGATTTCGAGAACTCCGGTCAGGGAATCCCGTGCCGTGATCTCCAGGCCGATCGCACTCTTGATGCGGCCGGCTGCGTCGGCCGGACTCAAACCCGAAGCCTGCAGGGTAACCGGAATCCACACGGAGTCCTCGGCAAGCTGCGGCAGATCGGGAACGACCGAGCGCAGGATCTGGAGTGCCCGGCCAGCCGGCACGGCGCTGAGATTGAAAGAGATCGTGCCATCTGGAGAGGTTTCGATCCTGAATTCTCCCCGTGTCCAGTCCGGCACGGGCTTTTGAGACAGCGATTTGGCAGTCAACATCCGTTGTGCCTTCTCCTGGCGATACGAAATCGGCAGTTCGAGGGCATCGCCAACGGCGGAAGCGATAATCTGAGGGCTGGAGCCCGCCGGAAAACGAAGGCGCCCTTCCACGGTCAGGCTTTCCCCGCCGCGTACTTCGATGCCGGTCGCGGATTCCAACAAGCGCTTCAGGCTGACATTTTCCGCCGTCAGATCAATGCGGAGGCCTTCGCCGGCCGCCGTCAAGGATGAAGAAAGGGCTCCTCTTGCAGGAGTCCCGGAAAGGATCCGGAGTTCGGCAACCGCCTGATCCGGCCGGGACGGCATTCGTGCGAATTCTTCGCCGGTGAATGCGACGTTGTCTCCTCTCGGCAAATCGCGGGTCGCATTCGTGGTCTGAAGCCGCGCCACACCACTTTTTATGCTTACCTCTCCGATCGGCACGACCGTTCCGGTCATCAGCTCCGATCCGCCGGCTGCAATCTCAAGGTGTCCGAATGCGAAATCGACGACCCGGACGTCGAAGCTCCCTCCGGCTCCGCTGACAGACCCGGCCGGCGTGCGCACTTGAAGATCCGCGCCGCCATTTTCGGCCTCGGAATGCAGAGCCCCCCTCAAGAGAACCAGCTGGTCCCCGGCCGGCGTCGAGCCGGCCTGGATGTGCGCCAGTGTCCCGGGTTCCAGGGTAAGACGGCAGGCATCGCGCCATAGTATTTCCGCGGCCCCGGGAACGGGGTTGCGCAGCCAATCTCCGGACCGCAGCAGTTCCCCCGCCGCGCCGCGCATCCAGACGGATGAATTCGTTGCCAGCACCTCCAGGCTCTCGCCCGGATCAATCACCCTGGCAAAGCCGATGCCTCCCTTGTTCGGGGCGAACTGGCTCGTGACGAAAATGACAGCCAATATCGCAGCCGCTGCGGGCAGCCAGCGAAGCAGGTTCCGTTTCGGCAATTCCACAGCCTCGGGCCTGCGGCCACCCGCTTTTTGAGCGGAAGCGTTGACGACAACTCTCTGGACGAACTCATCTCCCAACGGATGCCGGCGCAGATGGCTGCGCAGGTGAGATCCCTGCAGCCGCCAGTTGTTCAGCAGCGCCCGGCAGCTCTCGCATCGGGCCATGTGGCCCTCGACCTCCGCACTCTCCCTGGGCAAGAGCTCATTGTCCAGGTATCGAGAAAGCAAGGGGGGAACTTTTGAGCAGGTCATGATGGATCGCTCCTGAGTTGCATGTCTTCAAGCTTGTCCCGAATCATGGAACGCACCCGGTACAGCTTTTCGCCTACGGCCGAAACGGTCATGCCGAGGACCAGCGAGATCTCCTTGTAGGAAAGGTTGTCGATGTGCTTCATCACGAAGATCTCGCGATAGTCCGGCCTGAGCGTCCCCAGGGCGGCGAGCAGATCGTCTTCGGTAAACGCGAACGCCGGATCTCCCCGGGCCGCGGACGACTTCAGGGACACCTCCCGTTGCAGCTCCTGACTCTGATCCAGGGAGATCCAGCGCGGGCTGCGCCGGATCGCGTCGATGCACTTGTTCCTGGCGATCTTCAGCAGCCAGACTTTGAAGCGGGCGCCGTCCCTCAGGCTGTCAATGGATTGGAAGGCCTGGACGAAGGTTTCCTGGGCAACGTCTTCGGCCGTAGAGAAATTACCCACATAATTATAGGCCAGGCCCAGGACAGTGCCCATGTGCTCCCGCACCAGCCTCTCAAAAGCGCAGGAATCCCCCTCGATGCAGCGGCGTACGAGCTCAGCGGTTGGATCCATGCCCTTTGCCTGCCGAACAATCTGGGAGCGCTCAGTATATAGTCGGGCGAAAGCGCCAATATTAGACGTGAGGACTCAAATTGCGGAGCGTCCGGCGCTCTGGCCGAGTATAGCGCGCCGGCCCGAAATTTAAATAGAGATTCCGAAAATGAGGGTGCATGCCGTCACTGCTGTTGGCGCCTGGAATGCATATCAAGTGTTGGATACCCTCTCACGCCCTGTGTTTCCCAGACGGACCCTCTCAGGGACAAATGCAGAGTCGGATCGTGCTCACGGTGTGGCGCGTTCGGCAAAGGTGCGACCCTTGATTTCTGCATGATCATGGCCGCCGGACGCCTCCCGTGATTCGGGTCTGCCCTTCTGGCATTCCTCCGCGGGTGGCACCTCGTGCGGTTAAGGCTTGTCGAGCGGCTCGGTCAAAATCCTGCCGGGTGAAGGCGTCCAGGTCCCTCTGGTGCAGGCTGATGCCGGCCACACCTGCCGCGCCGGTCTCGAGGACCCGGCCTACGTCGGCGGGCCGGATTCCGCCAAGCCCCAGGATCGGCACTCTGAGGGCTGCGCAGGCGCGCGCCAGGCAGCGCAGACCGAGTGGTTTGCCATATCCTGCTTTGGATGCGGTGTGAAAGATCGGGCTAAGCAGGACATAGTCGGCACCGGCGTCGCCGGCGCTCCTGGCTTCCCTCAGCGAGTGGACCGACGCCCCAACCAGAAATCCCTTCGGCAGATACGGCATGAGGTCGGTGACCCCAAGCCCGGCTGACGGAAGGTGAATGCCATGGGCGCCGCCGGCCAGGGCTATATCCAAACGGCCGTTCACCAGAATCCGGCATCCGGTGTCACGCGCCAGTTCCACGGTATTTTGTGTCAGCGCAAGAAGTTCGGGGTCCGGCAGATCCTTTTCACGCAGCTGAATGAAGTCGACTCCCCAGGACAATGCGCATCTGATACGAACCAGGAGGGCGGTAGTGGACGGTACAGGCAATTGCCGGCGGCCGGTGACGTAATAGAACAGCGGCCTCCTAGCGGGAAAAGTAATCTTTCGGGCTTTTCCGGAAATGGGCAATTTCCTGAATTCCTATGAGCAGGTTGACAATTCCCAGTCCCAGCACCGCCCCTTTCAAGAAGGGGTTTATTACAAAGGGCCGCAGGTCGGGAAAACAATAGAGGACATAGTTGTTCTCCCAGATCTCAAGCCAGGGGAAGAAGATCAGGAAGAAACCAACTTCAAGGGAATAGAGAATGTAGAGAATGCGCAAAATCAAAGCCAGTCTGGAACCCGAACGCAGCTTGCCCCGGTTTTCAATGCCGGGGCCCGGAAACCCATAGGTGATTCTAAGGGGCATGCCGTTCGAGACCGCTCTTTAGATCGTCAATCCTTCGGGCCACATCGCGATAGCTAGGATCGATACCGAATACCTGGCCGAAGCACTCCAACGCCCGGTCGGACTCACCGGCGGCAGCGTGTGCTACGCCCATATCATACCGGAGCGCCATAGTTTCGTGTGAAGAAATCTCCTTCATGCCCAATGCGGTCTGACACCAGCGAATGGCGGAGCGAGGCATTCCTTTTTCCAGAAAACAAGTGCTCAGCATTCCGCAACATTGGATGGTTTCCCGAGGGGATTTCGCCGAATTCAGCGTCCTGACGGCACTTTGAAATTCCTTGATGGCTTCCTCCGTCAGCCCCATCTCGCGATAGGCGGTCCCGAGGCTGAAGTGGGTCTCGAAATCCTCCTGGGCAATCTCCTGATCCGTCAGCGAGTTTACTTCCTCGATGAGGTCGGCAAACATGGAATTCGGCGGCGGTTCGGCGGCTGCTTCGCGCACGGCAGGGACAGCAACCTCCGGTTCCGGGACGGGAATCGCGGCGTGTTCAGGCTCCTCCTCGGGCAACTCTTCTCGAGGCTGCTCATCATGGTAGAACCACCTGTTCTCGCCATACTGATCGGCCGGCGGTTCCACACCTTCCTGCGTCATCCCCTGGCCGTACATAGAAAATTCGGCGACCGGCGCGCTCTCGGGGAGCGGGGCGTCAAATTGTGCCGGCCCATCCTCGCGGAGCAGGGTCTCAAGATTCGCCGGCTCTGGTTCGGGAGCATCAGGTTCGTGGATGGGAACTGGTGGTTCCGGCGGAGCGAGCGGGATGGGTGCCGGAGCCGCAATCCAGGATGGTTCAAGACCCAGCAGGCTGTAACGTGCTGCCAATTCAGGGTTGCCCGGCATTGCCGCGGCAATCTCATCGAGTTTCGCCCGGGCCTCGTCGTGAAATCCCAGGCGGATATAGAAATCAACTTCCTGCAGCTGCTCTTCGATCGACTCGGGTGCCGGCGCTGCAGCAATATCTTGCGAAAAATCGTCGATGGCGGGTTCATGCGTGCCGGCCGCAAGCCCATCTTTGAGGCCGTAATCCGTCGCGGTATGCGCATCTTTAAAGAACATTTCTGACAGGTCTCCCGAAAGATCGACCTCGAGGCCACCGCCTGGACCCTTGGCCAGCGCTTCGGCTGCCGGGCTCTCCAGGGAGATCCCGTGCTGTCGTGCAAAGGCGGTTACGTCGAGCCCTTTTGCCCATTCCGGTGCAAGGTTTTCAGCCTCGGTCAGCGATTTCCGTGCCGCTTCCTGATCCCCGGCCTTCTGGTGGATGGCGGACAATAACACGCACTGTTCCGCAGCCAGGCGGGGCTCGTCGGTTTGCCGGTAGATCGAAACCAGCCGCTGCCGCATCGTTTTATCCAGCGGCGTACTGGCTTCGAGGGTCCGCAGAAGCTGAAGGGCCTTCTCCTTCATGCCGTAATTGAGAAGCAGATCAATTTCAATCAAGGTGGAATTGGTGCTTTCCTCCCCGGCGGCCGCGGCGGAGATGCGGACGGCGGCCGCATCCTTGTGGCGGGGCGAGTCCTGATCGGCGTTTTCGAGAACTGCGCGCGGCAGAACGTAGGTCTTGCCCGGAAATGCCGCTTCGAATGACGCACGGTGATCTTTGCGGTGTTTCTCACTGTCCGGATTGATCAGGAGGATCTTTTCGAGGGGCTCGAGTGCCTCAGCATGGTGGCCAGTATCCTGGTAGTGCTGAGCGATGCGCTCGAGCATGGAGATGTGGCGCATTTCGTCGTTGGTGGCGGAATAAACCTCGGCGAATTTCTTCAGCGTCCCGACGTGACTCGGATGCCGTGTAAGGATGAGGTTGTAGGCTTCCGTCAATTTGTCCGTGTGGCGGTGGCTGATCAGCCGGGGCACGATGTGATCCAGACAGCGGATAGACCCGTCCGGGTCCCCGGCTTCCAGAAATGCCTGCGACAAGGGGAAGAACTGTTCGTATCGCGTTTCATCGGCATCGGCCAGTGTCTTGCAGTAGCGGCAAGCCTCTTCGAGTTCGCCGGCGGCCAAATAGGCACGGCCCAGCAATTCGTTCATCGCCGGCTCATCCGGGACGCGGGAAAGGGATTCCCGCACCTGACCCAGCGTTTCAACGATGTTGCCGGACTGCAGGGCGGTTTCCAAAAGGCATTTCAGAGCCTCCGAGCTGTCGGGATTGAGTTCGAGGGCGCGGCGGAGCGTCGTGATCGTGGCCTGGTAATCCCCGGCTTTGACTTGGGCGCGGGCGGCGCCGAGGAAGTATGGGAAAGCCTTGTCATTCAGGCCCTGGGACAGATAGGTTTCCGCCAATTTCAGTTGAATGGGGGAATTCAACGGGTCGATTTCGACCACTTTTTCATATGCCTGAAGGGATTCCTGTGTTTTCCCCTCCTGGGTGCAGAGATTGGCGACAAACATGTACTGGTTCCGCGCATCTACGTTCATGGCCTGCCGCGCGTACAACGAAGCGAGCAGCAGGTTGACCTCGAGGTTGTGCGGGTCGGAACTCAGGATTTTCCTGTAAACCGCGATGGCCTTGAGAAGAAAATTGTTGCGGGTATAGGCGTCGGCCACCTGAAGGAAGAGCCGGTTGGCCTCGCTCATTCTCCCCTGTCGAAGGTACAGGTCGCCGATGGTGTTGAGCGTCAGGACGTCTTCGGGGTCGATCTTGATGATTTTGAGGTATTCGTTGATCGCCAGAGAGATCTTTCCCTGCTGAACGAACCGCTCCCCTTCGCGCAGGATTTTCGCCTTGCTGTCACTGGCCATCGTTCCCTCCCGAGGCTGTAACTCCCTGGAATGTCCGCCGATGGTAGGGTGAAGGTCCGTGGCTGACGATCGCACTCAGATGCTGTGCCGTGCCGTACCCCTTGTTGCGGTCAAAGCCATACTGCGGGTACTCGGGCGACAGTGCGGTCATGAAAGCATCGCGTTTAACCTTGGCTACGATCGATGCGGCAGCTATGGAGTAGGAACGGGAGTCGCCGCCGATGATTCCAATGCAGGGCGCCTCGAGGCCGGGCAGGAAAAAGCCGTCCACCAGCACCATGTCGGGGGTGACGGGCAAATTGGCGACAGCCTGAAGCATAGCCTTGTGTGTGGCCTGAAAAATATTGATCCGGTCGATTTCGGATTCGGACGTCCATCCGAACCCGACACCCAACGCTTCGGCGAGAATCCGTTCAGACAGGAGCCGCCGCTTGCGTGCGGACAAAGTCTTGGAATCGCGGATCGGACTGTAATCCCCATTCCCGTCGAGCACGACTGCTGCGGCCAGAACCGGGCCGGCAAGAGATCCGCGGCCGACTTCATCGACTCCCGCAATGGTGCGGAACCCGTTTTGCCGCAGCGTTTTCTCGAAGTAGTCGTGGCTCCACATGGAAGCTGGATATTACTCCCCAGCGGAAGCGCCCGGCGACGTCCGCTCCGTTCTTCCCACGTCCTTCAACCGGGCAGCTTTGCCCCGGCGTCCGCGGAGGTAGTATAGCCGGGCTCGGCGCACCTTCCCCTCCTTCACCACCTCCACCTTTTCAATAATCGGGGAGTGAAGGGGGAAAATGCGTTCGACTCCATAGCCGGATGAGACTTTCCGGACTGTAAACGTGGACGATACCCCGTGACGCTTCAACGCCAACACCACGCCTTCGAAGACCTGGATGCGGTACTTGTCGCCTTCCTTGATCTTGACATGAACGCGCACGGTGTCACCGGAACGAAGCTTGGGAATATCGGTCCGCAGTTGAGTATTATCGACCGCTTGCAGCAAGTTCATAACACACTCCTAGGGAATTATTTCTTGACCATTTCCGGCCGGCACTCCCGAGTTTTTTGTAAAGCCCGTTCCTTGCGCCATCGGTCGATCCTGGCGTGATCGCCAGAAAGTAGGACCTCGGGCACGGACATGCCACGGAATTCAGCCGGGCGCGTATACTGCGGGCAATCCAGGATTCCGGTGGAAAAACTCTCGTTTACTGCGGAATCCTTGTTTCCCAGCGCACCGGGCAGGAGGCGAACCACCGAATCGAGCATTACCATTGCGGGGATTTCTCCTCCTGTCAGGACGTAATCTCCAATGGAGATTTCGGCGTCCACCAGGCTGTCCACGACCCTCTGGTCTACCCCCTCATATCGGCCACAGACGAGGATAGCATGCGGAATTGTCGCGAACTCGAGCGCCATCTCCTGCGACCAGAGCCGGCCCTGCGGCGACAGGAGCACCACCCGTGTCTCCCCCGCGCCCGCCTTGCCCCGGCAGAACTCGACCGCATCGAAAAGGGGGCCCGGCATGAGCACCATGCCCTCGCCGCCGCCATAGGGACGATCGTCCACCGTCCGATGCTTGTCGGAAGTGAAGTCGCGAAGGTTCACCACCCGTACGTCAAGGAGGTTGGATTCGCGGGCGCGCCGCACGATGCCGAACTCCAGGGCGCCGTTGAACAGCTCCGGGAAAATGGTGATGATATCAAATCTCATCCGTTCAGGTCCATGAGTCCTTCCGGAAGCTCCACCAGAATCTCCTTGCGTGCGATGGAGATCTCCCGGCAGATGGAGCCGACGATCGGGACCAGGAACTCGCCCCTCGGGCCCTCGACCACGAGCTGATCGTTCCCCGCGATCCGCATCACACTGATCACGACCCCTAATCGCTCTCCACGGGCGTCGCGCAAGGTGCAGCCCGCCAGATCGTGATCCCAGTAGGTCCCTGCCGGAAGCCTGACTGTCTGGCCGGCCTCAATTTCGACCCATGCATCGATCAGCGTCTCGGCGGTGGTGATGGAGTCGATAGTGCCGAACTTCAATACTTGCCTGCCCTTATGCTCCCAACAGCTCTCGAGGGTCAGCTGTTCCCTTTTTCCGTCCGGGAACGCCACCCAGACTCGATTCAGGAGGCTGAAGCGTGCAGGAAAATCCGTATGCAGTTCTGCCAGGACCTCGCCTCTGTTGCCGCGGGTCCTGATGATTCGGGCAATCGCAATGTACGAGGGGCTGGCGGCGGGATCCACTACTCCAGAATTTCCAGCACGAACCGTTTGCGGAGCTTCATCCCTGCCGCTCCCAGAAGGGTTCGGATGCACCGCGCCGTACGGCCCTGTTTTCCAATGACCTTCCCAAGATCGGTCGGGGCGACGCGAAGCTCCAGTACCGTGGTCTGCTCCCCTTCCACTTCCGTCACCACCACCTGTTCCGGATTATCTACGAGCGCTTTCGCAATCATTTCAACCAGATCCTTCATAGCCGCCTCCAGAAGAAACCGCACTGTCGACAAACGTGATCGTGAGCTATCCGGGGTACTGGCGTAAGGAACGGGCAGTCTAGCCGGCAGGAGCTTGCGCTGGAGCCTTTTTGATCAGAGATCGGACCGTCTCTGAAGGCTGGGCACCGCACTCGATCCAGTGGCGAACCCTTTCCATGTTAAGCTCGACGGCGGGCGGGTTTGTCAGAGGATCGTAATGGCCAACAATCTCCACAAAGCTTCCGTCGCGAGCACTTCGCCGCTCAGTAACCACAACACGGTAAAATGGCTTTTTCTTGGCACCCATCCGGGTCAATCGTATCCTTAACAAAACTCCTCCCCTAATAAAGTAGCATTAACCGATTTCAATTCTGTCATATAACCCGTTTGGATGCAATTGCTATTGCCGGCTCGCCCCTCGCCGGCAACCGTTTCCCTAGCCGGGAAAACGCATCCCCTTCAGCATCCGGGGAATCACCCCTCTGCTGAGGCTTTTCATCATTTTGCGGGCTTCGAGGTATTGCTTCAAGAGCTGATTTATTTCCTGCACCGGGCGGCCGCTGCCGCGCGCGATCCGCTTCTTGCGGCTCCCATTCAGGATGTGATGGGCTCCCCGCTCCTGTGCCGTCATGGAACTGATAATGGCCTCGATATGGACCAGTTCCTTTTCGTCGACCTTCATCTGATTTATGCCGCGCAACGGGCCGATATTCGGCAGCATCCCCATGATCTGTTCGAGGGATCCGAGCTTGCGGATCTGCCGGAGCTGATCCCGGAAATCGTCGAGGGTGAACTCCTCCTTCCGCATTTTCTCGGCCATGTCGACGGCTTCTTTCTCGTCGACCACTTTTTCAGCTTTTTCGATGAGTGAAAGCACGTCGCCCATACCCAGAATGCGCCCGGCCAGACGGTCAGGATGAAAGGGCTCCAGGGCATCCACTTTTTCCCCGGTCCCGACGAACTTGATCGGCTGACCGGTGACCGTCTTGATCGAAAGGGCCGCACCGCCCCGCGCGTCGCCGTCCATCTTGGTCAGCAAAACGCCGCTGAGTCCGAGGCGATCGTGGAACTCTTTGGCGCTCCTCACGGCATCCTGGCCGGTCATGGCGTCGGCAACGAGGAGGATCTCGGTCGGCTGAGTGACCTTCTTGATGCGGTCAAGTTCGGTCATCATTTCCTCGTCGATGTGCAGCCGCCCGGCCGTATCGATCAACACCACGTCATAGCCGGCATTCCGGGCGTGCCGGACTCCCTGTTCAGTGCGCGCGATCGGATCGTCGTTCCCGGGCAGGTCAAAATAGCCCAGCCCATTGCCTTCGCAGAGAACCCGAAGCTGCTCGACCGCCGCCGGCCGGTAGACATCCACTGAAAACAGCAGCGGCGTGTGGTTGTTCCCCGAGAGCCAAAGCCCCAGTTTGGCAGCGGTCGTGGTCTTGCCGGACCCCTGCAGGCCGACCAGCAGAACCACCGTGGGAGGCTGTTTGGAGAACTGGAGTTCGACCTGGGTTCCCCCAAGCAGCTCGATCAACTCGTCCCGCACGACTTTTACGACCTGCTGCCCCGGAGTCAGGGATTCCATGACTTCCTGGCCAAGGGCGCGTTCTTTCACCCTCTGGACGAAGTCCTTCGCGATCTTGAAGTGGACGTCCGCATCCAGGAGGGCATTCCGGATCTCCCGGGTCGTGTCCTCGAGGTGCCGCTCCGAAACGCGACCCTGGCCGCGGAGGTCCTTGAGGATTTTTTGAAGCTTGTTCGACAGATTATCTAGCATCGTACGACCTGGGCGGACGGCCTGGATGGAACTGGTTATCCTGTTCTCGGTGCACTAAAATGATTGCTTGCTGCGGGCAATATCAGCCATGAGCGCATCAAACCCGGCAGACTTTTAAGCGTACCGATGCCTTTGTTTTCAGTCAAGCGATTTCAGGTTCGACGCAAATTCGGGGGACAGGCTACGCAACTCCCGAACTCGGCAGCGCGAGTCTGGCGCCCCATTTCATAATTCGGGAGTTGCGTAGCCTGTCCCCCGAGTCGGAATTGAGGAGCCTGAGAAGGCCGGAGACAATGTCCAGCCGAACAGAGGGAAATGTTTCATATGCGCCACATTATCGTCGGGACTGCCGGGCACATCGATCACGGCAAGAGTGCTCTCGTTAAAGCGCTTACCGGCGTCGACCCGGACCGGCTGAAGGAAGAGCAACTGCGGGGGATCACCATCGATCTCGGCTTTGGTCATCTCGAGATCGACGGCGTTCAGGTCGGATTCGTCGACGTTCCCGGCCACGAGAAATTCGTCAAGAACATGCTCGCCGGCGTTGGAGGGATCGATCTGGTGCTGCTCGTGGTCGCCGCCGACGAGTCGATCATGCCTCAGACCCGGGAACATTTCGATATCTGTCGCCTGCTCGGGGTTTCCGCGGGGATCGTAGTCATCACGAAGACGGATCTCGTGGACACGGAACTCGTCGAACTTGTGCGCGACGAGGTTCGCGACGCCGTGCGCGGTTCGTTCCTCGAAGCCGCGGCGGTCATCCCGGTAAGCTCGAAAACCGGCGAAGGCCTGTCGGAGCTGAAGCAGGCCATTCATGCAGCCGCGCTTTCGCTGCCGGAGAGGCCTGCGAACCGCCTGCTGCGGCTGCCGGTCGATCGAGCCTTCAGCATGCGGGGCTTCGGCACGGTCGTTACCGGGACCATGGTATCGGGACACCTCCGCAAGGATCAGGAAGTTGAATTGATCCCGGGCGGGCTGGTCGCGAAAGTGCGCGGGATCCAGGTCCACGGGCAAATCATGGACCAGGCGGTTTCCGGCCAGCGCACCGCGGTCAACCTCCAGGGGGTCGACCTCTCGCAGGTCGAACGCGGCATGTCTGTGACCGTGCCGCACCTGTTCCACCCGACACAGGTCCTGGATGTTCGACTGGACCTGCTGCCGACGGCGCGCCCCCTGAAGAACTTCACCAAGGTGCGGTTCCATCAGGGCACATCCGAGGTACTGGCCCGCGTTGCCATCCTCGGGCCGGCGACCCTCGAGCCGGGAAGATCGGCCATGGCACAGTTGCGACTCGATGCGCCCGCATTTTGCCTGCAGGGGGACGCGTTCATCGTCCGGCAGTTTTCACCGGCTGTCACCATAGGCGGCGGCCGGGTACTGAATCCGCACGCGCTGAAGCACAAGGTGACCGACCGGGAGACGCTTGCTTTGCTGCTTAGCCTGGAAGCGGGCGATCCCGCACGACGCCTGGCCGGCTTGATCGAATCGCACCCGATGCGCATGATGAACCTCCGGGAACTGGAGGCCGATACGGGCCTGACAGAGCCCGAGTTGAAAAGCCTCTGCGCGATGGCCGCCGCCGGCGGGCGACTGGCAATGGTGCCGGCGCCCCAATCCATTCTGGTTCTTCCGCCGGTCATCGAAGCGCTGAAGGAAGAAACGATTGCTCTTGTCGCGCGTTATCACCAGGAGAATCCGCTGCTGCGGGGGATCTCGCGGGAGGAACTGCGCCGCCGCGTCTACGACGGCCTGCCGCAGGAAGTGTTCCGCTATTGCCTGGAGACGCTGTCCGAACAGCAGAAGGTCGCCGTCCAGGAAGACATGGTTTCGCTGTTCGGGCGCGAGGTGCAGCTGACTCAGGCGGGCATGGAAATCAAGGGGAAGATTGAGACCCTCCTGCGCCAAGCCGGCTGGCAACCTCCGTCTATGAGCGACTTTGCCAGCCTGTGTGCCGCGGATCCGGCAGAAGTTCGGAATATCTGCTTTTGGATGCTGAAGGAGAAGATCCTGATCCGGATTTCCGAGGATCTCGTCTACCACCGCGAAACCATCGAGAAAATGAAAAACGAGATTCACACGCGATACGCGGCCGGTTCGAAATTCGGCGTCGCCGAATTCAAGGAGCTGTTCGATCTAACCCGAAAGCACGCTATTCCCTTGCTGGAGCACCTCGACCGGGAGCGGTTCACGCGCCGCGAGGGCAGCGACCGGATCCTGCTCTGATCGTTCGGGTCGATTGACTTAATTCGCGTGCTCAAGTACTCTTGACGCTGAATTGAGGAGGTGTCTATGTTTGGCTCGCTCGGAATGCCTGAGCTCCTGGTAATTCTCGTCATCGTGATCTTCATCTTCGGCGTCAACAAAATCCCTCAGCTTGGCAAAGGGCTCGGCGAAGGAATCAAGAATTTCAAATCGGCCATGAGGGCAGGCGAGGCAGACGCCAACAAGGACGAGAAAAAATAATAACCGCGGATCCCCCTGCACGGACTCCGCGCATAGCCTTCTCTTTCGAGCCCACGAAGCACATCCAACCGAATATCCCTTTGATCAGGCATCGCCCGAATCAGCGGGCGAGTCCGAAGTCTCTCGACAACGGACTGGAGAGCCCGGCGGGTCGCGCGTCGTCCGCCCCGCGATGATCACTTGAGGTCACCGCATCGGTAACTGGTGCGCCGCAGGATCTTCACCCCGCAGCGCCAGTCTTCGTTGATCGCTATCTTCGACACCTCCAGGTCCGGCTGCAGGCATCGCAGCAGATGTTCGAGCGAATCGTGAAAGGAGAACACGGGGCTGACGAGATAGATCCTGGGTCGCGCGCGGCTGAGGCGGATCCCCGGGAAATAGCAGCGTCGTTCAAAGTCGCCGTTGAGGTTGTGGCCGATGACCCTGCCCCAGTAATCGAGCGATTGCAGCGGCATGTCGGGATCTTCGGTCACCTTCAGTTCCATGACGACGAGTTTGCCTTCCCTGTCCGCTCCCAGAATGTCAACACGTCCAGGCACTTTGCCCAGGTAGACAGGAATCTGCGGATAGACGGAGCCCGGCACCAGTTCCGGAAACAGGAACCCGACTTCCTTGAGCAGCAGGCATTCCAGCCAGCGTTCCGCCTGAGTCCGGTAGAAGGGGTGTTCCGTGGCCGGCGAGTCAGGCCGGCGATAATAGACGATCTCGTCGACGAGCGCCCGCAGGTCGGCAAAACTATTCTCCGTCAGTTCGGTCCGATGCGGTCCCACGCCAAAGAGGATGCGATCGCGATCCGGTCCCAGCACCCGGGCGAATTCAAGCCCCCAGAGCCGCAGTGAATCGTAATCCTGAAACCGCGGGTATCTCTGGATCAGAGACGGCGCCAGATCAATCACCCGTGCCAGCAACGGGCTCCAGCGAAAAGGGCCGAGGACCGGCCAGCGAAAATCGCGGTCTTCCAGGAGCGGCGCCGGAGGATCGGGCTGCCTGAACTCCCATGTGTCCCCCTTGCCTTCCCTATACTCCCAGACCTGGACTCGCACCCGCTCGGAGTTGACCAGCCGGCACCTGTGGAACAGGACGTCGGCGTGGCCTTCGGGAACGAGAAGATAAATGGCAGGCGCCCCCTTCATTCGATGCCTGGCGCGCAGACAGGTCAGCCAGAGCAGAGCCTGGGTCAGGATCGCGTGCTCCATCTCCTCGTGGCCTTCCGCAGAACAAGCCAGCACGAGATGGTCGGCATTGCCGTGGCGCACCATCAAGCGCAGGCAGGCCCCGGAAAGAGTGTGCGCCCGGTCCGCCACCTGGATGGCCGACACGATTCTGCACCCGGGCAGGGTTTCCGCCGCCCACGCGCGCGCTGCTTTCCTCATGTCACAAGAATCACGTTTCGACGCTGCCGGCTCACGCCAGGCCACTTGGATGGCCTCCGGCGCCAGTCCGGCAGGGCCCCGGATTCGGATCGTCGCTCCCGTTGCAGCAGGTTGAACGGATAACGCCCAAAATGCCAGCTCACGGCCGCGACAGCGGATCTGCAGGCGAATTCTGTTCCCGAACAGCTGCCAGCGAGGCGCCACCTCGTTCCACGAGCCCACCGATACGGTCCCGAAGGACACACGCGCATCCGGATGGTTGGATTGGACCCAATCCAGGAGCGCGATGCTTCTGCGCAAATAGGAAGCCCTCTCGACCATGCGTGCTCCGATCGACTATGGAAGCACCGTGACTGCGGACGTCAGACATTAGACTTTAGACCTTAGACTTTGGACTCTGGACACTGAGCGGAATCCTATGCTTTGGAGCTGGGCCAGGACTTCACGGCGATATTGGCGCCCCCGGGAGTGCTTTTGGTCTAAAGTCTAAGGTCTAATGTCTGAGGTCTTCCCTCCCAATCGCATGCCTGCATCTCGATCTCCGAACTCACTCGCCTAACGGGTCACTGACAGCAGTATAGTTTTTCTGGACGTCTGTATATTTCAAGAATTGTGCTAGAGTAGCGGGATCATGAACGACTCGGAACTGGTTTCGCTCACCACTGTCGGCGATTTGACTCGCCTGACGCTGCGGCGTCCGCCATTGAATTTCCTGAACATTGAGATGCTGCGCCAGCTCCAGCAGCAGTTCGAGTCGATGGGAGAAGCCCCTCCCGGACGGGTTCTGGTTGTCGATTCCGACTGTGCCGCGTTCTGCGCAGGGCTCGAGATGGCCGAAATGACCGGCGACGCGCTCTTTCTGCTCCTCGACGAGTATCACGCCGTCGCTCAGAGCCTTGGGTCCTTCCCGAGGCCCACCATCGCAGTGGTCCGCAGCATGGCCCTGGGGGCGGGCAACGAGCTGGCCTCCTGTTGCGATTTCGTGTTGGCATCCGTTCAGGCGACGTTTGGGCAGCCGGAAATCAAGGTGGGGGCGATCCCGTCACTCGCACCGTTGCTTCTCCCGCCCCGCATCGGCATGCAGCGCACGCTGCAGATGATTCTGACCGGGAATCCCGTGGATGCCCGGGAGGCGGAACGCATAGGATTGATTCATCGCGCGGTTGCCGAGGATCGGTTGGACGCGGCCGTGGAGGAGTTGGTGACCAGTTTTCGAGGTTCTTCAAGCGCCGTAATGGAGATTGCGTTGCGTGCTGCGCGCGGGAGCCGTCTGCGGGAACTGGGCAACCACCTGCGCGAAATCCAGTCGCTCTATCTCAATGAGTTGATGGATTGTGAAGATCCGGCCGAAGGGATCAAAGCCTTCCTGGAAAAACGCCCTCCCCAGTGGAAGCACCGGTAGCCCGGCCGGTATGAGCGGCAGTGCCATGCGCGCCGCAGCGAGCGTCCGTCGCTATTCTTCCTCAGGGGCATGCACCTGTTCGCTCAGCCAGCGCATATAGTCGGGATCGCCCGCCGTCATCGGTAGGGCAACCACCTCGGGCGCCTGATACGGATGGAGTTGCCGGATTCGTGTCCGCACTGCCTCAAACAGTCCCGCAACCGTCTTGATCAGAAGCAGCAGTTCCCCTTCATCACAGACCTTTCCTTGCCACCGGTAGATCGATCGAACCCCGGGGAGGATGCTCACACATGCCGCCTCCCGGGCCTCGACCAGGGCGGCAGCGATGCGGTGGGCGGACTCTTCACTGTCGGTCGTAGTGAGTATCAGAATCGCATCCATCGAGCACTTTCCCCGCACAATTGCATTGCAACTGAATGACACAGGTTAGTATCATTCCCGCAGTTTCCGGAAGTCAATCGAGACGTTCGACGAGGTCGAGCATGGCACGCCGCAGATCCCGAATCTCCCACGCGAGGGAAGCATGGTACATCGCCTGCATTCTGATTGTGTTGGCGATCGGCTTGATCAGTTTCCTGGGAAGCAGCGGATATCGTGCGATGAAGAAGTCGCAAACTGAGTTGGAAACCCACACGAAGGCCGTGAAAACGCTCGAAAAGGACATCGAGGAGCGGCTCGAGACAGTCAAGTCCCTGCGTGAGGACCCAGATGCGAAGGAGAGATACCTTCGCAGGAAGGGATATGCCAAAAAGGGGGAACTGATCCAGGAGGTGCCCGAACCGGATCTGCCGGAGAACGCACGTCCCACGGAGCGAGTTCCTCAGCCTGCCGAACGCAAACAGCAGAACGGGGATCTCCCCCCGGGAAAGTAGACCTGAGGTCGAGAGCTGCCTTTGGCGTGGCGGCGTTCCCGTCCCCCGATCCTAAGGGCTCGCGCAAAAATAACTTCACATTCTGCTGCCGTCTCTCCAGCTTGCGGACGGCGCGCGGAAGCAGGGTAGGAAACTAGCAAGCTGGAGAGCCGGCAGCCCTGCGGGGCGCGGCGCCAGAATGCGAACCTATTTTTGCGTGAACCCAAAGGAAACCGCTCGCAGACACGGCGACTCTCAGCGGGTCCAGACTATCTTCCCTCTTACTATGGTGACGGCAGGCCCGCCGCGCAACTTCCAGCCCTCGAAGGGGGTGTTGCGGCTGCGTGATGCGAAATCCTCACTGCGGACTTCGCGACGCAGTTCCGGATCGATGACGGTGATATCGGCGGCAGCGCCCTTGGCGAGCGTGCCGCCGTTGAGTTTCAGGATGCGGGCCGGGTTGAGTGAGAAGGCTTCCACCATTCTTGCAGGACTGAGAAGTCCCCGGTGCACTAGCCGGTCGAGAATCAGGCTCACAGCCGTTTCCAGGCCGATGATTCCGAAGGGCGCAAGGTCGAACTCCAGCATTTTGTCGTTCAGGCTGTGCGGCGCATGGTCGGTGGCAATCACGTCGATCGTACCGGAAGCCAGGCCTTCCACCAACGCATCCACATCCTGTTTCGTGCGGAGAGGAGGGTTCATCTTGGCGTTGGGATTCAGGGCCGTGCAGAGTTCCTCTGTCAGCAGCAGATGATGCGGGGTAACTTCGCAACTGATCGTGATGCCGTCCTTCTTGGCGCGTCTTACGGTCTCCAGGGAATATCGAGTGGAAATGTGGGCGATATGCACGCGCGCGCCGGTTTGGCGGGCCAGTATGGCGTCGCGAGCCACCTGGACCTCTTCGGCAGCCGGGTTCATTCCCCGCAGGCTCAGCAGCTTCGAGAAGTAGCCTTCGTTCATGCACCCGCCGGCCGCAAGGTCTTTGTCCTCGCAGTGATCGATGACCGGAAGATCGAACCGCCTCACGTGTTCCATGGCCAGCAGCATGATCCGGCTGTTCTGCACCGGATGACCGTCATCGCTGAACGCGACGGCGCCGGCCCGTGCCAATTCGCCATAATCGGCTAACGTCTCCCCACGGCTCCCCTCGGTGATGGCGCCGATCGGATAAACGGGAATCCTGGCCGCCGCGCGCGCCCGGTCCAGAATGAGGGCGGTGACCCCCGCCGAATCGTTGACCGGCTGGGTGTTGGGCATGCACGCCACGGCGGTGAACCCACCACGCGCCGCCGCGGTCGTGCCGCTCTCGATGGTCTCGGCATCCTCACGGCCGGGCTCGCGCAGGTGGACGTGCATGTCGATGAATCCGGGCGCCACGATCAGGCCCCGGGCATCAATTTCCTTGCGGCCTTTTCTCCGGACAGAGGACGAAATCTCGGCCACGCGCCCTTCGTCGATCGCGAGGTCGGCAATCCTGTCGAGTTTCTGGGAGGGGTCGATGACCCTGCCCTGGCGAAGAACAAGCTGCATAGTCTATGGCTCGTGAACCGGCCTTTTCACCACGACGACCTGGTTCTCGCCGTCTTCCTCCATCAGGCGCACCTCCACGATCTCGTCGTCCCCGGTCTGAACGAATTTCCCGACGTAATCCGCCTGGATCGGGAGTTCACGATGGCCGCGATCTATCAAGACTGCGAGTTGGATGCGGCGGGGGCGGCCGAGATTTTCCAGGCTGTCCAGGGCTGCCCGAATGGTGCGGCCCGTGTAGAGAACGTCATCCACGAGCACGACATTCAGGTTGCCGATGTCAAACGGAATGGAAGTCCCGCGAAGTGTGGGCCGGTCGCTGACGGTGGTAAGATCATCCCGATATAAGGTAATATCTAGAACGCCGCTCAAAACCGGTCGTTTGAGAATTGCCTCGAGTTTGGCGCACAGGCGGCTTGCCAGGTGCACTCCCCTGCGCCGGATTCCCAGGATGGCGAGGCCGTCCGATGGCCCCAGTTTCTCGACGATTTCAGCGGCGATCCGGGCAAGTGCCAGGTCAATGCCGGCGCTGTCCTGGATGGGTCTGGCAGTGTTGTCGGTGTTTTTTGTCATGGAGATCGATGGTTCCTCTGCGCGAATGGATCCACGCCGGCGAGCAGGCGCGATCGTACCACAGGGATTGACCGGTTGCAAAGGAGTCAGAACCGGATCAGGCGCCATCCCGGACTGAATCGGGCTTTGGCCGGCGGTAAGGGAATCGCAACTCAGGGATGCGGGGAATATGCTGGACAAAAAGGTCAAGGTCAAAGAAGTAAGGGATCTCGGCGCCGCCAACTATCTGCTGACGCTGAATGCCCCTGAACAGGCGCGCCTGGTGCACGCGGGACAGTTCCTCATGCTGAAATGCTGCGAGGATCTGGATGCGAACCCTCTTTTGCGCCGGCCCTTCAGCATATTCGCCATCCATCGGCACGCGCGCACCGGGAATCCGATGGGTGTGGAGATCCTGGTGAAGGATGTCGGCGGTGGAACTCACAAACTGGTTCAGACCCGGCCGGGCCAGGAACTCAGCGCGCTTGGACCCCAGGGGCGGCCTTTCCAGGTTCCCGATAGACTGGCCTCGGAAGTCAAATTCGCCTGTCTGGTAGCCGGTGGAGTCGGCATTGCAGCCCTGTACCTGCTGGCAGGCGAATTGATGGCCGTTGGCGTGCGCCCGGTTCTCTTCTACGGTGCGCGCACCTCCGGCGAACTCGTGCTTCGGGACTATTTTGAGCGGCTGGGGATCGAAATCCGATACAGCACAGAGGACGGCTCCCTCGGGGATCGCGGGCTGGTGACGGCGCCGCTCGCCCGGTTTCTCAAGGACCACGCCCGCGAGGGGGTGCGGGCCTACGCCTGCGGTCCGTGGGCAATGATGCAGGCCGCCCACGCGCTGGCGGTCCGCCACGACGTTCCATGCGACGTCAGTCTCGAAGCGCGCATGGGCTGTTCGCTCGGCGCCTGCATGGGCTGCGTGGTCCAGGCCGCCGGCCGGCAGGCCGAGCCTCATTTCATCCGCGTGTGCATGGAAGGCCCCGTGATCGACAGCCGAATGATCGATTGGGAGCACCCGCCGCTTTGAGCGGACATGCGTAGATGGAAGCAAACAGCAGGACAGGTGGGACCAGCTGAGGATCCATGAGGAAACAAAGCAATCCGAAAGTGAGGAAGGAAGCGGCGGGAAAGTCCCGGATGGAAGTGCGCATCGGGGGCGTCTCCTTCAAGAATCCCGTGCTCACCGCCAGCGGTACGTTCGCATACGGGGTTGAGTTTGCCCATCTTATGGACCTCAACTCGATCGGTGGCATTGTAGTCAAGGGAATCTCCATGAAACCGATCGAAGGGAATCCTCCGCCTCGCATTTTTGAGACCTCCTCGGGCATGCTCAACGCGATCGGCTGGCAGAACATCGGCGCAACCGAATTCGTCACCAGGAAGCTGCCGGCGCTCACGAAGTTTCACACGAACGTGATCGTCAACGTGGTTGGATTCAGCCTGGAGGATTATCTCGAAGTCACCAGGTTTCTCAACGACTACCCGGGCATCGCGGCTCTGGAACTGAACATCTCGTGTCCGAACGTCAAGCACGGCGGATTCCACTTCAACAAGGACCCGCGCGACACGTACAAGGTGACCGCCAGAACCAAGAAGGCCTCCCCCAGGATTCCGCTCTGGGTGAAACTCTCACCCAACGTCACTGACATCAAGGTCTTTGCGCGCGCCTGTGAAGACGCAGGCGCCGACGCCATTTCCGCGATCAACACCCTGGTGGGAATGGCGGTCGATGTCCAGAGGCGGCGCCCGCGGCTGCATTATGTGACCGGGGGCCTCTCCGGGCCGGCCATCAAGCCGGTGGCGTTGCGCATGGTCTGGGAAACTGCGCGCACCGTAAAGATACCGGTGATCGGCATCGGAGGGATTGCAAACGAGGAGGACGCGCTGGAATTCCTGATTGCCGGCGCCCGCGCCGTCCAGGTAGGGACTGCAAATTTCTATCATCCGGCCGCGGCGCAACAGATTGCGGAGGGGCTCGAAGCCTATTGCCGGTCGCATAAAATCAAAGATATCAATGACCTTGTGGGGAGTCTCCGGGTATGAACGAAGCGCGCTCACGCCTGATTGTCGCCATCGATGTTCCCGACCGCACGGAGGCGCTCGCGGCAATCGATCGACTGTCCGGGCACGTCGGGTACTTCAAGCTCGGGCTGGAGATCTTCGTCAGCGAGGGCCCGGGGCTGGTTCGGGAAATCGTCGATCGAGGGGAAAAAGTGTTTCTCGATCTAAAGCTTCACGACATCCCGAACACCGTGGCCGGAGCGGTGCGCTCCGCTTGCCGTCTCGGGGTCAGCATGATCACCCTCCATGCTGCCGGGGGCAGAAAGATGCTGGAAGCCGCGCGTGAAGCGGCGCAAGCATCTCCGAACCCGCCGCTGCTTCTGGGCGTCACGGCCCTGACGAGCCTCGCACCGGGCGACGTCGAAAGCATGGGGATCGCCGGCACCCTGGCTGCCTGGGTGGAACGGCTTGCAGACATCTCCGCCGGCGCCGGAGTGCCGGGACTGGTCACCTCTGCGCACGAACTTCCCCGCTTGTATAGCAGATTTGGTGATACAATTAGATTTGTTATTCCTGGCATCAGGCCGGCAGGTGCGCAGACTCAGGATCAGGCACGCACGGCTACACCTGCGGAGGCCATCCGGGCTGGAGCGGGCTTCCTCGTCGTGGGAAGACCGGTAATGCAGGCTCCGGATCCTGTGCGCGCTGCAGACACAATCGTCGAGGAAATCGCCAGGACGTTCGCAGGAAGTTAGAAACTATGAAATACTTCTCGAACGCATTCGTATATATGAATGCGTCAAACATCTGGCGGTCGGGGGAATGGTCTGCATAGGAGCGGTCCGGTACTCGAATGCCGGAAAACCAAGACTGGAACCAGCCTGAAAGATGCATTCGATCAGGTTTTCGGCCCTTCAACGTTCAACAAAGGAGAAACCATGAAGAAAGCGTTTTTGTTACTTTTTATTGGGCTTTGTCTGGCTGCTGTTGCGGTGGCCGGAATTGACCTCAGCGGCACGTGGGTGCTGGATACGGCCAAGAGCGACCCGATGGGCGGCCGTGGGGGCGGTGGGGGCGGCGGCGGAGCCGCGGCCGGCCCGGTGGAAATCGTGGTAAAGCAGACGGGCAACGAGCTGTCGATCACCCGCACTTTCGGCGGGAACGCCATGGAAACCAAGTACACGGCCGATGGCGCCGAGCACACGTTGACAACCCAGCGCGGCGACACGAAGTACAAAGGAGTTGTCGCTGACGACGGCATCACCGTTAGCGGAACCCGGGCCGGACGGGGTGGTGAACAGCCCTTCAAGGAAGTCTATTCTCTGTCCGCAGATGGAAAGGTTTTGACTGTTGCCACAACGACAACAGGTCAGAACGGCGAACAGACCAGGAAACAGGTTTACAATAAGAAGTAGCAGGTCGTCGGCTGGACTCCGGCCGAACTGCCTGTTCGAATTCAGCGGCCGCAACGGATCGGGAAGCACCCGATCCGTTGCGGCCGTTTTTTTTGAACCCGCAAGCGGTCACTAAAACCAGAAGTTGCGGCTCTTGAAGCGCTTCAGGATCCGGCGCACATAATCGCGTGTGGTTGGAAAATCGACCAGCGAGAGGTAATGGGTTTGCGGCGGGATACCCCCGGGAACCGGGTGCATCATCGAGATCCGCAACCAGTTGTCGGCCCGGACCTCTCCCGCGTTGTAGCGCAGGAGCGCAAACAGCACCGGGTCCGGAGAATGGCGGTATCGATCCAGCGACTGTTTCAGATACCAGCATCCGATCTCGACATTCAGGTGCGGCTCCAGGACCTGTGCTTCTCCGATCGAAGGAAATCCGTTGCGCGACGTAAAATCAGTTGCCGCTCCCATCGTCACTTGCATGAGCCCCAGCTCGCCCGAGGCTCCGCGGCTGCCCGGACGGAACCAACTCTCTTCATAGATGATTGCCTTGACAAGGTAAAAATCGATCCCGTGGCGCACGGCGGTCTGGCTGATGATTTCATCGTATTGCGCGGTACGATGGTTCAACCAGATCCCTGCGACGGCAAGAATGCTGAGTGCCACGAGGATCAGAACTGCGATCCGGCCGCGCATCATTGCCCCTTGCCGAACAAGAAATCGGAGTCGATGCACCGCGGGGTCGTTTGCGCGATCCGGTTCAGGGGTTGACCGAAACCGAAGGTGGAGGTCGGCCCGACTCTGATCCCCTGTAGGAGTTGGAAAGTCCAGCCACTAATTGTGGCCGAGTTGGCCGCACCGTTCTTTGCTGCAATTTCCATCGCGCTACCCACACCATCTCCACATGGACGACCGCCTCCGTCACACCGGGGCGGCGCCGGCCGCGCTTCGCCTTCAACCCGCATCACCGGGGAACCGACCGCCTTGCGGACGTCAGAATTCCCAGGCACTTCAAGGCAGGGGAAGGTAGTCTTTCCCGGCACTCGCGCGGGTCGGTCTATGGCTGCTCGGCAGGCATGAAGCAAAAATGCTATGTCATTTGCCTATGGGAGTCAAAGCCTTTGCCTGCCGGCACGGACCGCCACCGATGCCGGATCTGGAAGAGAGGTTGAATATGCGCCCTTGCCCGGCCTGCCGTGCGGCTGACACGAAATGTCCGGGGCCGTTCCCTGAGCATCAGGTGGACGGACAGGAATGCCCCGGCGGGCAGGCCATTTCTTGGGGGACGCGCTTGGAGCGGCCCGCTATTACGGCCGCGCCTTCTCCTTGCGCCATTTGTCCCAATATGCTTTCATGCGCGCCGAACGCCGCTCCCGCTCCTCCGGGGTGAAGCGGGAGCGTTTTCGCCGCCTGGCAGCGGCCGGAACTGCCCTGGTCGACCGCCCACTCGTCAACCCGCGCCGCAATTCGCCCCGCAATTCAGCGATTTCGGCATCGAGCTGCTCTTTCTTGTTCAACAGCGACTCCAGGGCCAGTTCCAATATGCGTCGTCTTTCACTGGGCATGAGGGGAATCCTTTCGTGGGTATAATTCGTCCGTACCGTTTAATTCCAAGTATACAGGTTAACAGGAAACGATGAGCCTTGGCATGCCGAACATCCATGGTAATCATACAATTACAGGGGAACGGAAGCAATGAAAGTAAAAATGAGTCTAATCATTTTTCAGATCCAGGTCGATATGTTGCACGGCACCGATCACACGATGGAAGTATTGGAAGGAGCAAGACCTTCCGCTTTCCTTATGTGCAGGACGCTGGGTTCCAGGCGGAAAAGCGCTCGGTGTTCAGCTAAACACGGGTGAGGGGACCGCATGCCTCGCAGTGTCCTGCACACCAGCCCTGTCTACACACAGTATATTCACCAGAATCGAATGCACTCGCCCGTAATTTATTTACACCGCAGCTAGGGCGAGCGTCGAGTCTTGTAATTCAAGAAATACCTGCGCAGGCGCAGCCAGAGGTAGGTTGTGCTGGCGCCGGCCACGAACATCACAATTACGTTGTTCTCCGGGCGCGGGTCGAATACTGCAGAACGATAATACGAGGATATCGCGCCCATAATGAAGCTCAGGGCGGCGAGAAACGCCGATGTCAATCTGGTCGGTGCCGTCGAGTTCCGGAATCGCTCCCAGCCAAGAGACACGAGATAGGAAGATGAGGCTGCAGCGATCGCCGGCAGAAGCCAGGTATCCAACGAAAAAATCATCGACCATTCCTTACTGGATCATCCTACTTCATTCCCTCCTGCGCACCATGTACTATATCATTAAGCATAACACGCCGCGCCGTCGTGGAAAACCCGTGGGAACTGCGGAATAGTGAACCCGCTATCGCCGGAACTGGTGCTATAATGTGATTCCTGAGCCAAATCACAATCATCCGAAAGGTGCTTGTTTCGAAGCATTCATCTGCCATGAGGTTTGATACGCATGAAACACTTAGAACAGAGCATGTTTGAGTTGATCACCCAGACTTCCACGAACCTGCCGCCCGACGTCCGCAACCAGATGACCGCGGCCCTGGCGGCGGAGACCCCCGGAAGCCAGTCGGCATCGGCGCTTGACGTAATGGCCATAAACGTGGATATGGCGCTGGCGGATTCCGGGGCCATTTGCCAGGACACCGGGATGCCGACCTTCAAGATCCGGACGCCGATAGGGACAAGCCAGCTTCAAATGAAGGAGAAAATACTCTCGGCACTCGCTGAGGCCACGAAGCAGGGCAAGCTCCGTCCCAACTCCGTCGATTCGATCACCGGGAAGAACAGCGGCAATAACCTGGGCCCCGGTTCTCCAGTCCTCCACTGGAGCCAGTGGGAGACCAACGACGAGATCGAGGTCAAGCTTCTGCTGAAAGGGGGCGGTTGCGAGAACAAGAACATCCAGTACTCGGTCCCCTGCGACCTGGCGCATCTTGGGCGGGTTGACCGGACGCTGGATGGCGTGCGCAAGTGCATCCTGCACGCAGTCTGGCAGGCGCAGGGACACGGTTGCGCGCCGGGAGCACTCGGCGTCGCGATCGGCGGCGACCGCGCCTCCGGCTATGCGCACGCCAAAGAGCAGCTCTTCCGGTCACTCGACGACGCAAACCCTGACCCGAAGCTCGCCGCCCTGGAAGACTACATCATGTCGACAGCCAACACTCTCGGCATCGGCGCCATGGGCTTCGGCGGCGGCGTCACCCTGATCGGCTGCAAGATCGGGGCCCTGAACCGCCTGCCCGCTTGTTTCTTCGTTTCGGTCGCTTATGACTGCTGGGCCTTCCGCCGCCTGGGAGTGATTCTGGACGCCAACACCGGCGCCATCAAGCGCTGGCTCTATCGCGATGCGAATATCCCCGAAAGGCCCCTGGCCGCCGGCCAGGGCTTTAAACCGACCGGCAAAGAGATCGTCTTGCAGTCACCCGTAACGGAGGCGGCTGTCCGCAGCCTGAAAGTGGGCGACATCGTACTCTTGCGTGGCGACATGTACACCGGCCGCGACGCAGTGCACTCCCACCTCATGAAGAACCCGGCGCCGGTCGACCTGTCCGGTGCGCTCCTTTATCACTGCGGCCCCGTAGTGCTGAAGCAGAACGGCGGCTGGAAGATGATGGCCGCCGGTCCGACCACGTCGATCCGCGAGGAGCCGTATGAAGCCGAGGTCATCAAGCGCTACGGTGTCCGCGCCGTGGTTGGCAAAGGAGGCATGGGCGCCAAAACGCTGGCGGCTCTGAAGGAATTCGGCGCGGTCTATCTCAACGCGATCGGTGGCGCGGCTCAATACTACAGCCGCTGCATCAAGTCTGTGAAGAACGTCCACCTTCTCGAGTTCGGCATTCCCGAGGCAATGTGGCATGTCGATATTGAGGGCTTCCCCGCCATCGTCACGATGGACTCACATGGCAATTCGCTGCATGCGGACGTGGAGAATGCTTCCGGCGCCATTCTGGCGAAACTGGCGAATCCGGTGTTTTAGGTCCGCGATCGCGATGCCGTTATGTATTCAGCAGCGCGTGCAGGGACGCGGCAGGCCGCGTCCCTGCATCGGGACTCCGGAGGTCACTGCTATGAACGCCTCTGGACGGGAAAGCCCCGGCAATACGAGGCGGCCTCCCCGTTCAGAAATCATGCCAGGATGGGAACATGCATGGTGCGAAACTCCTGTTATTCGTCATGACCCTGGCCGCCTGCATCCAAGGATGCTCCCCTCACATGCTCTCTAGCCGCAAAGCGAACTCCGAAAACACCGCACCGGCCATCAACGAAGACCAGCTGCGCGAACGCCGGGAACTGATGGTCAGCGAACAGTTGCAGAATCGGGACATCAAGGATCCCCGGGTGCTCGAGGCGATGCGCAAGGTGCCGCGCCACAAGTTCGTGCCGGCGGACCTGGTCGGTGAGGCCTATGATGACAACCCTCTCCCAATCATGATGGGCCAGACGATTTCGCAGCCTTACATCGTGGGTTACATGACACAGGCGCTGCAGCTTCGCGGCAACGAACGCGTCCTGGAGATCGGCACGGGATCCGGCTACCAGGCGGCGGTCCTGGCGGAACTGGCTTCGGAGGTATACACCATCGAGATCCTGCCTGATCTCGCCGCTCATGCCCGGTCGGCGCTCAATGCACTGGGGTATGCAAACATACGGACGCGCGTGGGAGACGGTTACGCGGGCTGGCCCGAAGCCGCTCCTTTCGACCGGATCATCGTGACCGCGGCCCCCGACCAGGTTCCGCAGCCGCTCATCGAACAGCTCAGGGTCGGCGGCAAGATGATCATTCCAGTGGGCAGCGGAGAACAGGAACTCGTGCTGATCGAAAAGGGCGAGCGAGGAACCAGCCGCCGCTCGACGATCCCCGTACGCTTCGTGCCGATGACCGGCGAGGCACAGCGCATACACAAAGACTGAGTCCGGACGTCGGAATGCCGTGGCTTGTTTCCATCACCACGAGTCGAGTGCGGGCTCGATTCTCCCGGTGCAGGCTCCGAGGCCGATCCTCGCATAACCGGACCGCTCGCAGTACCCCCGAAGCGATACCTCGTCGCCATCCATCAGGAAACCACGCGACTCCCCTCCGGGGATAGAAAGCGGTTTCCGGCCACGCAGCGTCAGTTCCAGGAGACATCCACGAGCGTCGTCTTGTTCGCCCGAAACGGTGCCGCTGGCAATCAGGTCTCCGGGGCGGAAATTGCACCCGTTGCTTGCGTGGTGCGTGACCAGCTGGGCCGGGGTCCAGTACAGGTCCCGGAAATGCCCGAGGCTCAGCCGCACGGGCGCCACTTCCCCGACTGCCATGCGCCGTGTCTGCAGATAGGCCTCGAGCGCCAGGTCGATGCCGCCAATCCGCGCATCAGAGGCGGATGACAGATATGGGAGAGGAGCAGGGTCGGAGGGCGGCCGCTGAAAGGGGGGAACCCGAAATGGCTCGAGCGCCTCCAGCATGACGACCCACGGAGACACGCTCGTGGCGAAGTTCTTGGCGAGAAAAGGTCCCAGCGGCTGATATTCCCATTTCTGGATGTCGCGCGCCGACCAGTCATTCAGCAGGCACAGGCCGAAAATGTGCCCTTCGGCCTCCTCGATCGGGATGGGCCGGCCCAGGCTGTTTCCGGGGCCCAGGAAAAAACCGACCTCGACCTCATAGTCGAGCTGCCGGGTAGGCGCATATACCGGCAGTGCAGCGCCCTCTTCCAAAATCTGGCCTGCCGGTCTGCGTATGGACGTTCCGCTGACGACAATGCTGGAGGAGCGGCCGTGATAGGCGATCGGCACGTGTTTGTAATTGGGGAGCAAAGGGTTGTCCGGCCGGAACATGCGGCCGACATTCCAGGCGTGGTGCACCGAAGCGTAAAAGTCCGTGTAGTCGCCGATGGAACAAGGCAGCAGAAGTTCGGCTTGATCCATAGGCAGGACTACAGCGTCGCGATGAGGATGGTCCCGCAGTTCGGGAGACTGATCGCGCAGAAGCCGGCTCAGGCTCAGCCGGAGCGCCGACCAGTGCCTGCGGCCGAGCGACATCAGGCCGTTCAGAGCGGGCCCGGCGCAGGTCTCAGCCGCCTCCGCCGCGGCGTCTCCCAGCAGTCCTTTACGAAGGCATGCGGTGACGTCGAGGATCCGGTCCCCGATCGCAACCCCGATGCGCGCGTCGGCATGATCCCGGCGTCTGAAGACACCGAAGGGCAGATTCTGAATCGGGAACTCGGCCGCCGGACTGTTCGCGGAAGCGATCCAACTGCGAAGCTCCGGATTGTGCGTTTCGTTCATAAAGCGTCAAAACCAGGGAATGCGAAACCCGCCTCAGGCGATGAGGTTCATTATTCTCAGGTCGGCAACCGGCTCTGAAAAGGAGCAGGACCCGAAGCCAACGGCGAAATTCCGCCGCGCCGCCAGGATATCGGCGGTGCTGAGCCGGTGCTCGCGCCATTCGACACCGTCGTCCCGGAACTTGAACGCGGCGGGGGATCTTTCCTCGAGCAGCGACTCCGTCACATCCAGGGGCATTCCATGCCGGACCCACGCCGCGGCAAGGAATAGATTCAGAAATCCGTGCATCACCTCGGTCGGGCTGCCCGGGGCGTATGTCAGCGGGTATGAGCCGCGCATCGGGTGGTGCAGGCCTGCTGTGGCCTTGAAACTCACGCCGGCTGCATGGCACTCGCGGAGGAATGCGGCGACCCGATCTGCGGCAGGGAAAGTTCCCGTCTTGATCCCGCCGCACCTGATTTTGGCGCGCACGCCCCACTGCGCCATAGGCGCCAGCAGCGTCTCAAATTCCCCGGCGATCGGGATCTCGCAGTAGAGGCGGAGCGAACCGGGTATCACCTTTACCGCCGCCGCGATTTCCGTCGCGCTGGTGGCCTTGATCTCGATGCTCTCGAAGCGCACTCCCGGATGCTCCCGCCGGAGCTCCTCGATCCGCCGGATGTCCCGTTCCGGGTCAGCGGAGAGCAGGCTCACCCCCCACACAGAGGACGAGCCCCGCGGCGGCAGAACGGGCGCCGCCTCGCGCACAAATTCCTCCAGACGGGCCGCCGAGACGACGAAACGGCCGAGCATCCAGGAAAATGGGAGCGTCTGATAGTGGGCGTAGTTGTAAACGGCCGCCGGCATGGGCAGTTCCGCGGGCGGGAAAAGCCCGGCGTAGTCGATGATCCCGGCAAGGAGCGACCGTGCGGAGCGGGCCGCCCCACCGCCGTCTATACCATTTCCTGGTCGAACATCTGCTCTTTCTGGCGCCATAACGTATACGTAAGTCCTACCTTGTATTCGTGGGGCATGTGCAGCCGGCGGTAGCTTTCATGCAGGTGCGCAAGCTGATCGATCCGGTGAGCGCGAATGTCTTTCAGCGACGGGAAATCGTAAATCACCTCGCCGCCTTCCAGGATGGGGTGAAGCAGTTCCACCCGGTCGTGGTCGACGAGCTTCTTGCGTCGCAGGGGATTGTTCGGATCAATGATCGTGACCTCGCGATCCATCATCTCTTCCGACCTGTGCGCCAGCGCGTCGGCCTCCATCTGCCCGTCCGCCCCGTAAAAACGGACGACCTTCTTAAAACCCGGATTGGTCATTTTTTCCGGATTGCTGCTCAGTTTGATCTTCGGGCGGCCGTTGTGCTCCACCAATTTGTAGATCCCGCCGAGCGCGCAGCCGTCTTCCCCGCTTCCGGTCACCAGCTTGGTGCCGACACCCCAAACGTCGATTTTGCCGCCCTGGGTCAGGATGTCGCTGATCACGAACTCGTCCAGTTCGTTCGAAGCCACGATCTTGACATAACCGAATCCGGCCTGATCGAGCATTCCACGCGCGCCCTTGCTCAGGAATGCAAGATCCCCGCTGTCGAGGCGGACCCCCATGAGCCGGTGGCCCTGCGCCTCCAGTTCCGCGGCGACGCGAATTGCGTTGGGGATGCCGCTTTCAAGGACGTCGTAGGTGTCCACCAGCAGGACACAGGTGTCAGGAAAGGACCGCGCGTAGGCACGGAAGGCCTCCAGCTCGCTGGGGAAGGACTGCACCCAGCTGTGGGCATGGGTTCCCGTCGCCGGGATGTCGAAAAGGGCGGCACCGCGGACATTGGAAGTTGCGTCCGCCCCGCCGATAAAGGCCGCCCGGCACGCGCTCATCGCGCCGTTCGGCCCCTGGGCCCGACGCAACCCGAATTCGATGACCGTGCCGTGATTGGACGCTTCCCACATGCGGGCCGCCTTCGTGGCCACCAGCGTCTGAAAATTGACGTGGCAGAGCAGGATGGTTTCGATGACCTGGCACTCGATCAGGTTTCCGCGAACCTGCAGCAGCGGCTCGTTCGGGAACACCAGCGTGCCTTCCGGTATCGCCCACAGGTTGCCGTGAAAACGGTGCCGGCCCAGGTACCCGATGAACTTCGCCGAAAAAAGCGGCAATCCTGTCGTCGCTTTTAAAGAGCCGAGATAGTGGAGGTCGTCATCGCTGAACCGGGAGTCGATGACCGCGCGGACCGCATCTTCGAGGCCCGCGGCGACGGCATAGCCGCCGTTAAACGGAATGTGGCGGAAATAAAGATCGAAGACGGCGGTATCGTCGGCTTTGCCCTGCTCGTAAAAGCCCGCAGCCATGGTAAGTTCATATAAATCCGTCAGCAAGGCATCCGTGATCAATGTGCCCCCCCGGTCCGTCAGAAGCGAAGCCTCATGGCGATCGGCATGCGGCGCCCGCTGCCGAACGCCCGGGAAGACACCTTCAATCCGGGGGCAGCCTGCTGGCGCTTGTATTCGCTCTGATATACCATCCTCCAAACTTCGGCCACCAGGGATCTCGCGTGGCCGCAAGCAACAACTTCATCGATGCTCATCTGCTCTTCCACGATCAGGTGCAGGATCGCGTCCAGCGCCTCATAGTCCGGAAGCGTGTCCTGGTCCTTCTGGTTGGGACGCAGTTCGGCCGTCGGCGCCCGCCGGAGCGTATTGGCCGGAATTATCTCGCGCGAACGGTTGATGAACGCTGCCAGCCGGTACACTTCCGTCTTGGGAATATCCGAGATCACGGCCAGCCCACCCGCCATGTCGCCGTACAGCGTGCAGTATCCGACACTCAGCTCCGATTTGTTTCCGGTGCTGAGGACCAGGTGCCCGAATTTGTTGGAAAGCGCCATCAGAATATTGCCGCGGATTCGCGCCTGGAGGTTCTCTTCTGTGACGTCCTCCCGGCGTCCCGAGAGGGCGCCTGAGAGCGAGGAGAGGTATTCCCGGAAAACCGGTTGTATCGGGATGGACTGGAAATCCATGCCCAGGTTCTGCGCCAGCGAGCAGGCGTCATCATGGCTGGCCTGAGCGGAGTAAACCGACGGCATGGAAACTCCCAGCACATTTTGGGGCCCCAGGGCTTTGGCGGCAATGCATGCCGTGACCGCGGAATCAACGCCCCCGCTCAGGCCAAGGACGGCCGATTTGAAGCCGCACTTGCGGGCGTAGTCGCGCGTCCCCATCACAAGAACCTCGAACAGGTTCTGCATCGGTTCTCCCTCGCGAACCTCCAGCGCCAGGTCCGAGTCGGGGTCCGCCAGGATCAGATCCTCAGCAAAGCTTGCACCCTGGGCGATCAGGTTTCCGAGGCGGCCAAAGGCGAGGCTGTTGCCGTCAAACAACAGGTCGTCGTTACCACCCACAAGGTTGACGTAAACGAGCGGCAACCGGTATTTCCGGACGTGACCCAGGAGCATCCGGTAGCGAACGAGAGGTTTGGATATTTCAAACGGCGAGGCGGAAATGTTGATGAGGAGGTCGGCGCCCGCTCCGGCCTGGTTGCTGATGGGATCCGTACGGTACAGGCGCTTGGACCAGAAATCCTGGTTGTTCCACGCGTCTTCACAGACTGAGATCCCGAGCTTCCGTCCCTGGAACGAAACCAGGCGTGTATCCTGCGACCGCTCGAAATACCGGTCCTCGTCAAAAACGTCATAGGTCGGCAGGAGCGTTTTGTGCACCGTCTGCCGGATCCTGCCCTCACAGAGAAAAGCCGCCGAATTGTAGTACTCCTTGCCCACCGGTTCGTGATTCCGGTCGACGAAACCGACAATGACCCCCATGCGGCCGGAACGGGCGGCAAGCTCCTGCAACGCGCGCAGGTTGGCATCTACGAACCCATGCTGGCTGAGGAGGTCGAGGGGGGGATAGCCGGTCAGGCAAAGTTCAGGAAGGATCGCGATATCGGCGCCCATGCCCTCCGCTTCGTCCATGGCCCGCAGCACGCCGTCGCGGTTCCCCTGGACATCGCCGACGGTCGTGTTCATTTGCACCATCGCAATCTTCATGTCATCACTCGAAAAAAGGATAACACAAGCCGCCTGTGTGAGCCCTCTGGCTGGGCCGCATGTTTTCCCGGAAAATCATGCCGGGTCGGGCGGGGAAATGCCGTGCCAGGGCGTCAGACGCTCGTATGCGTAGGCCGTGCGCAGCACTGTCGTCTCGTCCATGCGCTTCCCGATCAGCTGCAAGCCGACGGGCAGATGCCCGGAGGTGAATCCGCACGGGACTGTGATTGCCGGCAGGCGGGTCAGGTTTGCCGGCCTCGTCAGGCGCAAGAGCGCCATGCGGACGTTCTCCTTCGACCGCCCCACATCCACTTCGATGTCCTCGAGCCGCGGCGCCGCCACCGGCAGTGTCGGAACGGCCAGCACGTCCACGGATTGCAGCGTGTGCTCGAACTCCCGGGTGTACAATTTGCGCATTTCCTGCGCCTGGAGGTAGGTCAGCGCCGACACTTCCATGCCTTCTTTGAGACGCACCCGCAGGTCTGGCCCATAGTCTCCGGCACGGCGATTCATCCATTTCGAGTGATATACCAGGGCCTCGGCAACCGTAATTTCGCCGGCCAGCCTCGCCGTTTCCCCCATGTATTTCAGGTCAACTTCGCGGACGTCGGCGCCGTTCTGTTCGAGGACGCCGACGGCAGCAATCACGTTGCGCCGCACCTCCCGCTGGAGGCGGTCATAGAAGAACTGTTTCGGCACTCCGACGCGCAATCCCTTCAGCCCTTTTTTCAAATCGGACGTGAACGCCCTGCCGACACGGCACAGGCTGTCCGGGTCGCATGGATCAGGTCCGGCGATCGCTTCGAGCAAAAGGGCCGCATCCTCGACGCAGCGGCAGATGGGCCCGACGTGGTCCAGGCTCGGGGCCAGCGGGATCACGCCGCAGATCGGCACCCGGCCATGTGTAGGCTTGAGACCGACACAGCCGCAGGCCGCCGACGGAATACGAATGGATCCCCCGGTGTCGGTGCCGAGGGCGGCCAGTGCCAGGCCAGCCGCGACCGCCGCGGCGCTCCCGCCGCTGGATCCACCCGACATCCGCTCGAGAGCCCAGGGATTGTGCACAGGGCCATAATGAGGGTTCAGGTTGGTCGCGCCGTAGGCGAATTCGTGCAGGTTCGTCTTTCCAAGCAGGATGGCGCCCGCTTCAAAAAGTCGATCGACCGCCGTCGCGTTCGCAGCCGGAACGAAATTGCGGAGGATTTTCGACCCGCCGGTAGTGCGCACACCCTTCGTGTGGAAGAGATCTTTCAGGCAAATCGGCATGCCGTGCAGCGGGCCGCGGTACGCGCCCTTGACAATCTCTTTCTCGGCCTGCCTGGCTTGGGCGAGAGCCAGGTCCGGGGTGACCGTAATGAAGGAATTCAGGGCGGGCTCCAGCCTGTCGATCCGCGCCAGCAGCGCGCGCGTCAGTTCGACGGGCGAAACACTGCGACGGTGGATCAGGCGTGCCAGGCGGGTGATTGTCAGGTCACTGTTGTTGCCGAAGTCCATTCTTCCCTCCGTTGGAGATACGAATTTTTTATTATCGGCCAAAGCGGGCCACCCACTCAACAACTCTCTTGCCCCCACTGTGATTCAGACAGTACCGAGCCCCGAACGGGCGGAACAGGAAAGCCCGGGGCGCGAGCCCTGGGATCATGAGCATCCGGGAGAATAGCCCTGTAAGGGCGGTACAGGCGGTTCCGCCCTTGCAGGGCTGGTCCTTTGCTTTTAGTCAGTACCCGGGGCTTGCGCCCTGGGCTTTCCTGCTGGACCCTTTCAGGGTCCAAATGGACTCCTTCATACGCGCCTTTCGTCGCAGCGTCTGAATCACCGTTGCCCCCAGACCGGCGGGCCCGCAAAGCGCACGTTTCACGACGTGTTCCGGCGAGCCGGATGCATGCTTGCCACGTGATCCGATTTGCATATTACTTTTGATTTTGGACGGGAAAGCCTTCATTATTGCTGCTCCCGGCGGTGACATATGATTGTGGCGGCAGACGGGGACATACCTTACATACGGGAAGCGCTTGCGGGCGCCGGCGAAGTGCGGCTCTTTGCAGGCAGGACCGTGCGCCCGGCAGACGTGCGCGAGGCCGACGCCATTATCGTGCGCACCATAACCCGCGTCGACGCCGGTTTGCTCGAGGGAAGCAAAATCCGGTTCGTCGGCACTGCCTCGGCCGGGATGGACCACCTCGACCTGGATTACCTGGCGGCGCACGGCACTCAAGTTGCCAGCGCGGCCGGATCCAACGCGAATTCGGTCGCCGAATATGTCGTTGCAGCACTGTTGCTGACGGGTAAACGCAGGGGTTGGAACCTGGCGGAAAAGTCCATTGCTGTCGTCGGCGTCGGGCATGTCGGCAGCCTGGTGGCAAGAAATGCAGCGGCTCTCGGGATGGAAGTGCTTCTGTGCGACCCTCCCTTGCGGGAAGTCACCGGCGAAGGCAAGTACCGCGATCTCGAGGAAGTGCTAGGCGCCGACATTCTGACCCTGCACGTTCCGCTGACGACACGTGGAAAGTACGCCACCCGGCACATGATTGACCAAAAGGTGCTGAAGCGGCTCTCCTCCCGGCAATTTGTCATTAACTCGGCGCGAGGTGAAGTGGTCTCCGGGGCAGACTTGAAGGAGGCGCTGCGCGCGGGGCGGATCGAGGGGGCAATCCTGGACGTCTGGGAGGACGAACCGGCAATCGACCGAAAATTATTGAACCTGGTGGACGCCGGCACCGCTCATATCGCCGGGTTCAGCCTCGACGGGAAAGTGCGCGGGACCGGCATGATCCTGGAGGCGCTCGGCCGCCACTGGAAGATCCCGGTGAACTGGGATCGCAGCAGCATATTTCCCCCGCCGCGGCGGCTTTTTCCCGAGAGGGGAGCCGCAGGCCAGGACGCAGTTCGATCGATCGTACTGCAGGCTTACGATATACTGAAAGATGATGCGAACCTGCGGGCAGTCCAGGGACTTCCGGAAGATGAGGCGGCAGGCCTGTTCGATCGACTGCGCAACCAGTATGACTTGCGCCCCGAGTTTTCGCATTTCATCGTTGATGCGGGCGGAGAAGCCGGCCTGGATTCGACTTGCCGGACTTTGGGATTCGAAGTTGCGAATCCGATAGATAACGCGAGCACTCGCTAGGAGGCCAGGGGATGCCTTTTCACGTGGCTGATCACACGCTGCAAATTCTCCAGTGGCTGTTGCTGATACCTGCCATCTGCGGATCCGTTTACGCCATCCTTTGTCTGATCGCCATGGTGCGCTTCCGCGCCTTGCCGTCGCGTCCTTCGGGGCGTGTCTTCGACACCTGGCCGGCGGTGACAGTCCTGAAACCGGTCTATGGTCTCGAGAAGAAGCAGCGGGAGAACCTGCGCAGCACCTGTCTCCAGGATTATCCCGAATTCCAGGTTGTTTTCTCGGTCCAGGACCCCGACGACCCGGCGATCCCCATCTTGAAGGAGATCCAGCAGGAATTCGGTTCCGGGAAGGTCACTGTCGCCATCGAGAACTGCAAGGGCGGCACCAACGGCAAGATCAACAACATGATCGGGGGCCTGAGGCACGCCCGCCACGACGTACTCGTCATCAGCGACAGTGACGTGCGCCTGCGTCCGGACTACCTGAAAACGATCGTAGCCCCGCTGGCCGATTCCGAAGTGGGCTGTGTCTGCACGCTCTACAAGGCCGCCTGCGCCGACACGTGGTTCGAAAAGATGGAGCTTCTGACCCTGAATGCGGACTTCATGGCCAATATCGTTTTTGCCCACATCAGCGGAGCAGCGAAGTTCTGCCTGGGCGCCTCTACGGCCTTGCGGCGCTCGACGCTAGCCGGCATCGGCGGGCTGGAGGGACTCGCGGATTATCTCGTGGAGGACTACGAGATGGGCAGGCGGATCCTGGAATCGGGCAAGAAGATCGCGATCGTCCCGTATTTTGTCGAAACCATGGTGGATCTCAAGAACCCCTCCCAATGGTGGAATCATCTTGTTTATTGGGATCAGAACAACCGCGCTGCCCGCCCCTTCGCCTACTTCTCCACCGTGGTGATACGCTCGATCCCCTTCGCCCTCCTGTACGCATTTGCCCGCATGGGGGACCCGGTCGGCCTCGGCGTGCTTGCGGGAGCCGCGGGACTGAGGGTCACGGCTTCGGCGGTGATTCTCGGCTGGGGCTTCCGAGACCGCGAAGGGCTGAAGAGCCTGTGGCTGCTCCCGGCGCGCGACATCGCCTCACTCGTATCGTGGTTCCTGGCATACACGAAGCGGACCACGATCTGGCGTGGTTCTGAATTTATCCTCACCAGGGACGGGCGGCTGGTCGCGCGGGAGATGAACCCTTGAAGAGGGTCATCATCACCGGCGACGACTTTGGAATCGCCCTGCCGGTAAACGAGGCGATCGCCGAGGCGCACCGGCGAGGCATACTCACCGCCGCGAGTCTGATGGTCGGAGCGGCGGCCGCCCGTGACGCCGTCGAGCGGGCGCGGCTGTTGCCTTCGTTGCGGGTCGGATTGCACCTGGTCCTGGTCGAGGGGAGGCCGGTCCTCCCCCCGGAAAATGTGCCCGGCCTGGTGGATTCCAGAGGGGAATTCCTCACCAATTTAGTCCGCGCGGGATTCGCCTTCTATTTCCGGCCGGGTGTGCGCGGGCAGCTGGAAGCGGAGATTCGCGCCCAGTTCCAAGCCTTCGCGCGGACGGGCCTCCCGCTCGACCACGTGAACGCGCACAATCACATGCACCTGCATCCGACCGTGCTGGGATTGATCCTGAAGGTGGGAAGGGAGCATGGAGTGCGGGCCATACGGCTGCCCATGGAACCACCTGTGCTCGCATGGAGGGCATCAGGCAGGGCCCTCGCGCCAAAGCTGGCGTCGGCGGCGTTTCTCTTCCCCTGGCTGAAGCTCATGACAGTGCGTCTTCGCCGAGCCGGCATCATGACGAACGACCGCATATTCGGCATGGCCGACAGCGGCAGGATGACACCCGGTCTCTTGCGGGAAATCGTCAAGCGGCTTCCCGGCGGCGTAACCGAAATCTATTTCCATCCAGCCACGCGACGTTGCCCTGAGATTACACGCACCATGCCGGACTACCGGCATGAGGATGAGTTCCGGGCACTGATTGACCCGGCCATTCGGGACGCGCTCGTCCGGGCCGGCGCGGAGCGGATCGCCTTCGCCGACCTGTCGGCCGGCGCCGGAGGCGAAATCGAAGGGCGCCGTCCGGTGAATTGAGGCGGCGCATCGGGCCGATTGCGGTCGGCCCTCACATTCACACGGGAGAAACAAGCCAATGCTCCGAGTCCTAATCGCAATGACGGTCGCCGCAGCGTCGGCAGCCGTGGGCCAGATCCTCGTGAGGCGAGGAATGCAGCAGGTCGGCTCTCTCGAAAATTATGCCCCGATGGCCCTGCTGGCATATTTCGGCCACGCGGTGACAAACTGGTACGTGATTGCGGGCACTGCCCTCAACACCGTTTTTTACATCCTCTTCCTCGCCGCCCTCTCCTGGACGGAGGTGACCGTGGCCCTGCCGATGACCGCCATCGAATACGGATTCGCCGCATTCCTGGCAGTGATTTTCCTCAAGGAGCAGGTCCCCCCACTGCGCTGGGCAGGCATCGCCCTGGTCATCCTCGGCGTGATTTTCATCGCCCGTGGGGGAGGAGAAACCTAAGGGCTGCCCCAGGGAAAGCGCGAACAGAAAGGACAGACATGCCTGACCCACAAAAAAAAGTGCCGGCAGCGAAGATTCAGTTCTTGCCGGAGGACCGGGCCTGGATCGCGGACCGGATTCAGGAGGTCCTCGCAACCGGACAACTGACGTTGGGACGGTACGGGAGGGAATTCGAGGAGAAGTTTGCGGCCTTTTGCGGCATGCGATACGCCGTGGCGGTAAACAGCGGCACCAGCTCGCTGGAGATCATCCTCCGATCCCTCGGCCTCGAAGGGAAAAAGGTCCTGGTGCCGGACAATACCTTTTTTGCCACCGCTGCCGCCGTGGTCCACGCGGGCTGCCATCCGATCCTGGTCGACATGGATCCGGAATCGTTCGGCGTGCACCCCGAAGAATTCGAGCGGAAAATCACGCCGGACACCGCGGCAGCGATCGTCGTTCACATCGGCGGCCTGGTCTCGCAGCACATGCCGGAATTGGCCGCCATTGCCGCCCGCAAGGGAATATTGCTGATCGAAGACGCAGCCCACGCCCATGGATCGTCGCTCGGCGGCACCAGCGCCGGAGCGTTCGGCATCGCGGGCTCGTTCAGCTTCTACCCGACCAAAGTCATGACTTGCGCGGAAGGCGGCATGATCGTGACCAATGACCGGCCGCTCGCCGAGGAGGCACGCATCTACCGGGACCAGGGCAAAGCCAGTTTCACTCAGAACGCTCACGTGCGCATGGGCTACAACTGGCGCATGTCGGAGCCGCACGCCATCATCGGTCTCAAACACCTGGAGCGCCTCCCCGACATGATCGCCGACCGGCAAAAAATCGCAGCCGTCTACGATCAGGCGCTGTCAGGCATGCGCAACCTGAGTACGCTGGCGGTCCCTGCCGGGGGAGTCTGCAATTACTACAAGTACATCGCGGTGCTCCGCGAAAAAAGGGACCGCAAGGAGCTGAAGGCGAATCTGCGCGAGGATTTCGGGGTGTCGCTGGCAGGTGAGGTGTATGAGGAGCCGCTGCACAAACAGCCCGTGTTTGAGAAATATGCTTCCGGCGCGTTCCCGCTCGCCGAAGACCTGTGCGCGAGGCACATCTGCTTGCCGATATTTTCGGGCATGACGAAGGCAGACACCGACCAGGTGATCGCCGCGCTCGCTGAAACCGTCGGCTAGTAGCCCGTAAGGGCTGAAACACCGGCGATGGGCTGGTTACTGAGAAGCGTGCGGCCCGCGGAATGCAGGATCTCGAAGTTGTGGCTGAGGTGAAGGCCTGCGATCTGGTGGTCGGCCACAATCAAAAACGTCCTCTGCGGCCCGTTCCACCTGGATTCAAACGCATCCTTGGTCAAAACGCAGGGCGGGGCATCCGCGTAGCCGAGTCCCCAGGTAAGCACGGCAGCCGTCCCGCCATACACTTCGAGCGGCACGGGAGCATAGAAGTTCACCGAGTTCGCCGCCTCGAAGTCACCCACGGCAATGGCGGCATCGCCGGGCTGATAAAGCCGCCCGAGGGCCTGCCCGAACTGCCTCGAGGAGATCGCATCTTCGCAGACTCCCAGGCTCTGATAGGCGAAGAGGCAGAAACCAACCATTACCGCCGAAAGCAGCAGGACCGCCGGCATGCGCCGTCCGCGCCGGTTCATCCACCAGGCGCAGCTCAGACCCAGCGAAAAGACCAGGCAGGTACCGAGCAGCGGAGCGCGCAGTTGCGCCACCATCTGCGGGGGAAGATCGAAGATGGGCGCAAAATAAAAGTCATACGCGCGGATGTGACGGGCCATGTCGCCCGGGCTCCCCTGCACGCCCCAATCGCCCATCAGCCAAAGCGAGAATGCGCCGAGCAGCGCGAGCCCGATGAGCGCCCCCAGGGCTCCAAGAAACGCGAAGCCCCGATTCACCCATCGGGTTCGTCTGAGCTGGGCGCCGGCATCGAGAAACTTTTCCGGCGCGAGCGCAAGGCCCGTCAGAAGGGCCAGCGGTGGGACGAGCGGGAGCGAGTAGTGCTCGATGCGCGAGGAGAAAGTAAAGAACCCGAGCACCACAATGACCCAACTGAGGGACAGCAGCACCAGGGCGCGCGCCTGGCCGTCACGGGAGCGAAACTCCTGCAGGACCGGGCGGATCGCCGGCAGGAAAGCGCTCCACGGGAACAGCCAGACCAGGATAAGAGCCCAGAAGAGCGGCACCGAGATCGACTCGTAGTCGACCGGCTGGCGCATCCCGAGAAACCGCAGAAACTGCTCGTTCACGAAAAAATACCAGAGAAAACCCGGGTTGCGCCGCGCGGCAAGCACATGCCACGGCAGCGCCAGCGCCAGGAAAAGCAATCCGCCTTTCCACAGATGAAACCGCTTCAGCCGGGGCCACTCGCGGGACCAGGTCAGGAAGAGGAGCAGGATGGCGATCGGGAAAACCACCCCGATGAGCCCCTTGGTGAGTACCGCGCCCGCCAGGGCTGCATAAAAAAGCATCGCGGGAACGACCGGGCCCGCAGGATCGGAATACCACTCCAGGAAGGCGCACAGTGCCAGCGTCAGCAGGAAAACAAAGAGCATGTCGGGAAAGACCATGCGCGTGAACAGGAATGTTCCTGCGCACAAGGCCGCCGCCACCCCCGCAATAAAGCCGCAGGAGCGGCTCACACTCCGCGCCCCCTCCCGGAAGAGAAGCAGCCCGATTCCCAGCACTGCCAGGACCGTAGGCAGCCGTGCGGCAAATTCGTTCGTGCCGAACACCGAATAAGCCATTCCCATGAGCCAGTACATCATGGGGGGCTTATCCAGGAAGCGCACGCCATTCGCGTAAGGAGTCACCCAATCGCCTCGCTCGACCATCTGTTTGGCAACCGTCGCATACAAAGCGTCTCCGTCGTCGAGGATTGCCCTCCTTGTGGATGTGTAGAGATAGACCGAGGCGATCAGCAGGACCAGCAGCGGCAGCGCGAGCTTTCGGGACATAGCGAACTCTTGCAGGCTTCCAGGAACCACATGACGGCCGTTATCGGCTGCCCAATAAATACAGATATTCATTTTGTCATATCGAAGCCGGGCCCCAAAACGAAAATCGCCTCAATCCAACACGTTGGCGGCGCCAGCGAAGATCACCGCCGAGGCACAGAGGCCGTAGAGGAAAAGACAGCGGCATCCCTGTGCGGCTTCTGCGCCTCTGCGGTGATATTCTGCTTTTTGATCCGCCTGCCTCTGACCGGCGCCAGGTACCGCATTTCCCTTGTTCCGCATGTCCTATTGCGATAAAAACACTAGTCACTCGCCGGACAGGCGTGCCGGTGCGCCGTTGACAGGACGGTTCGCCGGCGCCGGTGCGATGAGGCGTGTTCAGGAAGGCGGAGCGGACCGGTTGACGGCATTCACGGGTGAGGAGCGGCATGAGGATCATCGTCACGGGAGGATCGGGCTTTATCGGATCGCATGTTGCAGATACTCTCGCGGCGCGCGGCCACGAAGTGTGCATCTACGACCTGGACTCGCCCCAACATACGACGGCCTGCGAATTTGTTCGCGGGGACACGCGGGATGTGGACCGGCTGACAAAGACGATCAGGCCGGGCGACATGATTTATCATCTGGCCGCCGAAGCCAACGTGAATCGGTTTTTCGAAAGTCCGCTTTTTTCAAATGAGAACACCTCCCATTCAGCGCTGTGCGTCCTGGAGGCCGCCCGGCGCACCGGCGCTTCGCGCGTGCTGCTGGCCTCAACCGAGTGGGTCTACGGGTCGGCGAACGGGGATGAAGACAGTGTAATCACCGAGGAGTGCGCCTACGCCAGTGCCCCGGACCACCTGTACACATGCGCAAAAATCGCCGCGGAGCTCTTTTGTGTCGGGTACCGGAATCTGTACGGCGTTGAATACACCATCATGAGATACGGGATCCCTTTCGGGGAACGCGGTCGGGCAGAAACCGTGACCCCGACTTTCATCAGGAGAATCCTCAGGGACGAAACGATCCGGATCCACGGCGACGGCAGCCAGTACCGACAGTTCATCTACGTCAGGGACCTTGCCGAGGGAAATGCCGCCTGCCTGCATGAGAACGCAAGAAATCAGGTCTTCAACCTGAACGGCAAAGAAAAGATAACGGTGCTCCAGGTCGTCAATGCCCTGGAACGGATCCTCGGCAAGAAGGCCAGGATGGAGTTCGTGGAAGACAGGAAGGGGAATTTCAAGGGTCGTTTCATTTCCTCGGATAAGGCGAAGCGCCTTCTGGATTGGGAGCCTCGGCACAGCTACGAACATGCTCTGTCCGCATACGTCAAGAAGTATCTGGCATCGGTGAGATGACGAACATGAGACGTGATATCGCGATCATCCCGGGGGATACCAGCATCAAGGAGGCAATCCGTCTCATCGAGAGAAGCGGATGCGACATCGGGTTCGCTCTTGACGGCCAGGGCAAGTACGACGGCTCGGTGTCCACGAGTGAACTGCGCCGCCTGCTCATCAGCGGAGTCAGCGAAGCCGATAGCATTCAGGGGCATCCCTGCGCCTTTGGATATGCCGTAAGGCAGACGGAACTGGAGAGCGAAGAGGTGGTCCGGGATGTGCTCTCGGACCTGACGTTGAAAGGCGTCGCCCACCTTCCTGTCCTCGGCGAAGACGGCAGGATCGTCGATGTTCTCTCGATGGAGGATCTGCAGCATGCCACGGCAGCATCCCGCGTGGCCGGCCCGGCAGGGGGACGACTCAGGAGGATTCTGATCGTCGGGGGCGCCGGCTACCTGGGCAGCGTCCTCACTTCGAGGCTGCTGGAACGAGGGTATGTGGTCCGGGTTCTGGACAACTTCCTCTATGGCAAGCGATCCCTGGAGCAGATTCCCAAAACGCCTGCCCTGGAAGTCATCGAAGGCGACTTGAGAAACATTCATACCTGCGTGTGCGCCCTGGACGGAGTCAATGCCGTCGTGCTGCTGGCGGCCATCGTCGGCGACCCGGCTTCTAAAATAAGGCCGAGGGAAACCATCGAAACCAACGTCATCGCGGCCCAGGCCCTGGCCGCCGCCTGCAAGCACCAGTGCATCACCCGCTTTCTCTATGCTTCCACCTGCAGCGTCTACGGCCTTGGCTCCAGCCTTCTCGACGAACAATCCGAATTGAGCCCGGTCTCCCTTTACGCCCGGACAAAGATCGCTTCCGAAAAGATGATCCTGTCCATGGGCGACGGGTATTTTGCCCCGACCATCCTGAGGATGGGAACTCTGTACGGCTATTCACCAAGGATGCGCTTCGACCTGGTGGTGAACACCATGACCATGCATGCGTTCACGGAACGACGGATCCGCGTGTTCGGCGGCAAGCAATGGCGGCCGCTCCTCAGCGTTCAAGACGCAGCCGAAGCGTTTATCCGCTGCATAGAGGCGGATCTCGGGAGTGTCGGCAATCAGGTCTTCAACGTCGGCTCCGATGAGCAGAACTACCAGGTTGAGAACATCGCCGCAGTTGTTGCCGGCGCCCTGGGGGGTGTGGATGTCCAGCACGACAACCACAGTCTGGACGTGCGCGACTATCGCGTGAGTTTCAAGAAAGTGCGCGACCTCTTGGGGCTTCGCCCTGCGGACACGGTGGAAGCGGCATCCAGGATGATCCACAGGAACCTGGCCGCGGGGCTCATCCCGGATCCCACCCAGAAGGTGTATTACAACCACTATTTTGACACCACCGAAGAGTAAGCCGCACACGAGGCCGGAAACCCGCAGTGCGGAGTCGTCCTTTTTCTCCCCAACCTTGTTAATGCACGGGCACAAAACGGCCGAAGAGAGGGTCGTTGGAGAAGTGTACCTGTGGACATGTTAAAAACACCTCTGGAAGCGGATATGGCGGGAGTTTCCGCGATCGATGCCCTGCGGGAGAGCGAAAGCCGCTACCGCAGCCTGTTCGAGGATTCGCCGGTGGCGGTGTTTGAGGAGGACTTCTCCCCCGTCAAGGACTACATCGAAGTTCTCCGGGAGGGAGGCGTCGAGGATTTTGAGGTGCATTTCAGGGAACATCCGGAGCAAGTCGCCGAGTGTGCACGCCTGGTAAGAATCCTCGAAGTCAACCAGTCTGCGCTGCGACTGTTCGAGGCCCGCGAAAAGGAGGAGCTCCTCGGGGGACTGTTCGCGATGTTTGAGGAGGAAAGCCTGGCCCAGTTCACGATGCAGCTGGTGGCAATCAGCCGGGGCGACCTGTCGCTGGAAGCCGAGGTATTCAACCGGACGCTCACAGGCAAGAGGATTCACGCGGCGCTGCGCTGGTCCGTTGTGCCCGGATCGGAACAGACGTTTTCCAAGGTCATCGTTTCCCTGCTCGACATCACGGGGCGCAAGCGGGCCGAGCGCGAACTCAGACTCCTCGCACACACGTTGCGGAGCATCAGCGAGTGCGTTTCCATCACCGACATGTCCGACAACTTCTGCTTCGTCAACGAGGCATTCCTCAAGACCTACGGCTACGAGGAACACGAGCTGATCGGCAGGAACGTCACCACCGTCCGCTCCCCCAACAATCCGCCCGAAGTGACGCGGGAGATCCTCCCTGCCACGTTGCGAGGCGGCTGGCGCGGGGAGATTTTGAACCGCCGCAAGAACGGATCGGAATTTCCGATCTATCTCTCCACTTCGATTGTGCGCGATGAAAGCCGGAGGCCGATCTACCTCGTGGGCATCGCGCGCGACATCACCGGTGACAGAAAGGTGGAGGAGGAAATCCACCGCTCCCAGCAGATGCTCCGCCTGATCCTGGATCACATCCCTCAGCGCGTGTACTGGAAAGACCGCAATTCCCAATTCCTCGGATGCAACAAACTGTTTGCCCGGGACGCAGGCAAGTCGCACCCCCGGGAAGTCGTCGGCGCCAATGACTTCGCCATGTCATGGGGAGAGCACGCCGAGATATACCGGGCGGATGACCGTCAGGTCATGGAGACCAACCAGCCCAAACTGATGTTCGAAGAACGGCAATGCAAGCCCGACGGAACCAGATCGTGGCTTCGAACCAGCAAGGTGCCGCTTCACGACCGGGAGGGAAAAGTCATCGGCGTGCTCGGGGTCTACGAAGACATCACCGAGGAGATGCGCGCGGAAGAGGCGCTGCGGGCCTCAGAGGAAAAATACCGGAAGTTCTTCGATGAGGACCTGAGCGGCGCATACATATCCAGCCCGGAGGGGGAGCTCCTCGCCTGCAATCCCACCTTCCTTCGGATCTTCGGATTCAGCTCGCTGGAAGAAGCCCTGGACAGGAACATGGCTTTGCTCTACCCGAATCCGACGGATCGGGAGTCGGTCCTCCAACGGTTGCGCGAACAGAAGAAACTGGAGCATCTGGAGACGGAGTTGAGGAGGAAAGACGGCAGGCCGGTCTACGTGGTCGAGAGCATATTCGGCGTGTTCGACGAGCGGGGAGAGCTTCTTGAAATCAAAGGGTATATCTTCGACGACACCAGCCGGAAGAAACTGGAAGAGCAGTTCCTGCAGTCCCAGAGGATCGAGGCCGTCGGCAGGCTGGCGGGGGGAATCGCGCACGATTTCAACAACCTGCTCACGTGCATCAACGGATATTCGGAACTGTTGCTGAGCAACCTGGGGGAGGACGACCCGCAGCGTGAATTCGCAGAAGAGATCCATTCGGCCGGCGAGAAGGCGACTAAGTTGATACGCCAGCTGCTCGCGTTCAGCCGGCGGCAACTGCTTCAGCCGGAACACCTCGATCTGAACAACATCGTCAATGACATGCAACGGATGCTGCAACGGCTGATCGGGGAGGACATCCATCTGAGCATGATCCTCGATCCTCAGATCGGGAAGGTGAAAGCCGATCCGACCCAGATCGAACAGGTCATCATGAACCTGGTGCTGAATTCGCGGGATGCCCTGTCGGAAGGCGGCCAGTTGTCCATTCAAACGGCGAATGTGGATGTGGACGAGGAGTTCGTGCAGGAGCACGAGGGCGCCAGGCCGGGACCGCACGTGATGCTCGCCGTGAGCGACAACGGTTGCGGCATCTGCCAGGAGGCCCGCGCGCACCTGTTTGAACCGTTCTACACGACGAAGGAACTGGGCAAGGGGACCGGGTTGGGACTGTCGACGGTGTACGGCATTGTGAAGCAAAGCGATGGGTACATATGCGTCGAGAGCGAGGTGGGCCTCGGCAGCACGTTCGCCATTTATCTGCCGCGTGTCGAGGGTGAACCCTCCCCTGAGGTGGTGAAGACCACGAGTGCGGAGCGCGCTACCGGTGCGGAAACCGTTCTGCTCGCGGAGGACGAGGAGTCCGTGCTCGAACTGGCGCGGCGCCTGTTGCGCCTGCAGGGGTACCGCGTCCTCACGGCGCCCGGCGGGCCGTCGGCCCTGCGGTTGTGCCGCGAGCATTCTTCCTCCATCGATCTGCTGATCACCGACGTCGTCATGCCGGTCATGGGGGGCCAGGAATTGGCCCGCGAAGCCCAGGCCCTGCGCCCTGAGATCAAAGTGCTCTTCATGTCAGGCTACTCGGAAGAAGCCGTTTTGCGCCAGGACCATCCCAGGCGGAACGCCGCCTTCCTGCAAAAACCGTTCAGCGCCACTTCCCTGACGGAAAAAGTCAGGGAAGTCCTGGGCTCCTCCGTGGTTTGACGCCGGCCGCGGTTCCATAGTTCGATCTTCATTCCCCGGCCGGGCTGTAGTTCAGGTTGGGCGAGAGCCAGCGTTCCATCACACGGCGTTCCAGTCCCTTGCGGGCGGCGTAATCGGCCAATTGATCGGCCCCGATCTTCCCGACGGCAAAGTATCCCGCTTCGGGGTGCGCGAAATAAAGACCGCAAATGGAACTGGCCGGATCCATGGCAAAGTTTTCGGTGAGAACTACGCCGGTGCGCTTCTCGACTTCCAGCAGATCGAAGAGGGTGCGTTTTTCCGAATGATCCGGGCAGGCCGGATAGCCTGGAGCCGGACGGATGCCGCGGTAGCGCTCGTGGATCAGATCCTCGGGGCCGAGATTTTCCCCAACGCCGTAACTCCATTCTTCTCGCACCCGCTTGTGAAGGGACTCGGCGAAGGCCTCGGCCAGGCGGTCGGCGAGCGCTTTGGTCAGGATGGAGCGATAATCGTCGTGCTCCCGTTCGAACCGGCGGCACAGAGACTCCACGCCGAATCCGGCGCTCAGCGCAAAGACGCCAAGATAATCGGCCACGCCGGAGCTTTTGGGAGCGACAAAATCGGCGAGCGCAAGATGGTATTGTCCCTGCGGCTTTTCGCTCTGCTGGCGCAGTGTGTGGAACCGTGCTACCGGCCTCTCCCGGGCTTCATCCCGGTACAGTTCGATGTCGTCCCCGTCACTGTTCGCCGGGAAAAAGCCGTATGCCGCGCGCGCCCGAATCAGCCGGCCGGAAACGATGTCGTCCAGCAATGCCCGGGCATCCCGGAACAGCTCCGCGGCTTTCTCGCCGGCCAACGGGTCGTTCAGGATATCGGGGTAGCGGCCCCGCAGCTCCCATGCGTGAAAGAAGGGGGACCAGTCGATGAACGGCACGATTCGATCCAGAGGGAAATCTTCCACCGTGCAAACGCCGTTGAAAGAGGGGACCGGAATGCGGGAACTCCCCCAATCGAACACCGGTTTGCGTTCACGAGCCTGCTCTAAGGAAAGCAGCGGCCGTTGCGGCTTCCGTTCCTTGTGGGCCGACCGCGCCGCCTCCTGTTCCGAGCGAAGCTTATTGACGAATGCTTCCCGAGTCGCGGGATTCAGAAGAGCTCCCACGACAGCAGCGGCGCGCGAGGCATCAGGCACGTGCACAACCGGACCCGGGTATTCCGGGGCAATCTTTACTGCCGTGTGAACCCGGCTTGTCGTGGCGCCGCCGATCAGCAGCGGGATCCGGAGGCCTTCCCGTTGCATCTCGCGGGACACCAGCACCATCTCCTCCAGCGAAGGCGTGATGAGGCCGCTCAATCCGATCATGTCGGCGCTGTGTTCGCGTGCAGCGGCAAGGATCTTTTCGCGCGGCGCCATTACGCCGAGGTCCACGACGTCATAGTTGTTGCACCCCAGGACCACGCCCACGATGTTTTTGCCGATATCGTGGACGTCCCCCTTGACCGTCGCCATGACGATGCGGCCGCGCGCCCCGATCACACCTGCCGCCAGCTTCTCCGCCTCAAGGAACGGCAGGAGGCAGGCGACCGCTTTCTTCATGACACGCGCGCTCTTGACGACCTGGGGAAGGAACATCTTCCCGGATCCGAACAGGTCGCCGACCACGTTCATGCCGGACATCAGGGGCCCCTCGATCACCTGAAGCGGCCTGCCATACTGGACGCGCGCCGCCTCCACGTCCTGCTCAATGTAGTCGGTGATGCCTTTGACGAGGGCGTGCGCGAGGCGTTCTTCCACGCTCGCCTTTCGCCACGCATCCTCTCCGACCGCCGCCTTCTGATGATGTTTGGCTGTTTCGGCATACCGGGTCAGGCGCTCGGTCGCATCCGAACGCCGGTTCAACAAAACGTCTTCGACCAGAACGAGGAGATTGGGGGGGATCTCTTCATACACCGCCAGTTGGCCTGCGTTGACGATGCCCATGTCCATCCCCGCCCTGATCGCGTGGTAAAGAAAGGCGGCATGCATGGCCGCGCGGATGGTGTTGTTGCCGCGGAAGGAAAATGAAACATTGCTGACTCCCCCGCTGACTTTGCTGAGCGGGAACATCTTTTTCAATCGGGCCGTGGCCTCCAGAAAGCTCACGGCGTACCCATTGTGCTCTTCGATTCCGGTGCACACCGTCAGGACGTTGGGATCGAAGATGATGTCCTCGGGCGGCACCCCGACCTTCTCCGTCAAGATGCGCCAGGCGCGGGCGCAAATCGCCGCTCTCCGGTCCGTGGCGACGGCCTGGCCCTCCTCGTCGAACGCCATCACAATCATGGCGGCGCCGTACCGCCGGATCAGGCGGGCGCGCCGGGTAAACTCCTCTTCGCCTTCCTTCAGGCTGATCGAGTTGACGATGCCCTTGCCCTGAAGGCATTTCAGCCCGGCTTCAATGACGGACCATTTGGAACTGTCAATCATGACCGGCACGCGGGAGATGTCCGGCTCCGACGCCACGAGGCTCAGGAATCGAACCATTGCCGCTTCGGAGTCAAGCATCGCCTCGTCCATGTTGACGTCGATGATCTGCGCGCCCCCTTCCACTTGCTGGCGGGCGATCGCGAGTGCTTCCTCATACTGCTCGTTCAGGATCAACCGGGCAAAGCGGGGCGAGCCGGAAACGTTTGTCCGTTCCCCGATGTTGACGAAATTGGTGTCCGGCCGGATCGTCAGTGCGTCCAGACCGCTCAGGCGCGTATATGGCTCGGGCGAGGCCGGGATGCGCGGCTTGCAGCCGCGCACTGCCTGCGCAATGGCACGGATGTGTTCCGGTGTCGTTCCGCAGCAGCCGCCCACGATGTTGAGCCACCCATTGGCCGCATACTCGCGGAGGACACGCGCCATTTCGGCAGGAGTCAGGTCGTATCCACCGAAGGCATTGGGCAGGCCGGCATTGGGATGGCAGCTGAGAAATACGGGAACCAGCCCGGAGAGGTCCTGGAGATGGGCGCGCAACTCGGAAGGACCGAGCGCGCAATTGATCCCGACGCTCAGCAGCGGGGCATGGGAGATCGAAATCCAGAATGCCTCGCACGTTTGTCCCGAAAGCGTGCGGCCGCTCGCATCGGTGATCGTCATCGACACCATGACCGGGACGCGCCGGCCGAGCTGTTCGAAGCAGCGGTCGATGGCAAAGAGCGCTGCCTTGGCGTTCAGCGTGTCGAAGGCGGTCTCGACAAGCAGGACGTCAGCGCCGCCGTCCATCAGGCCGCGCGCCTGGACCTCGTATGCCGCTGCGAGCCCATCGAATGTGACGGCGCGGATCCCGGGATTGTTGACATCCGGAGAAATGGAGGCCGTCTTGGTGGTCGGCCCCATGCAGCCAGCCACAAACCGTGGATGGGAAGGATCGCCAGCCTCCGCGTCCGCTAGCGCCGAGCGCGCGATGCGGACGCCCGCCAGGTTGATCTCGTAGGCCAGGTCTTCCAGGTGGTAGTCGGCCAGTGAAACGGCGTTGGCGTTGAAGGTGTTGGTTTCGACAAGATCGGCTCCGGCAGCCAGGTATTGCCTGTGAATATCCTGCACTGCGCCCGGCCGGGTGAGGTTCAGCACATCGTGGTTGCCGCGGAGGTCGCACGGGTGACGCGCCAGCCGAGTGCCGCGATACGCTGATTCATCCAACTGGAGTCGCTGGACCATGGTCCCCATGGCCCCGTCCAGGATCAAGATTCGCTCCCGCAGCAGCCCCTTCAGCAGGGCGCCCCTGGCTTCGGTGTCGCTCAACAGGCATTACCTCCTTGCAGACTGCCTGCGCGGAATGAACCGCGGCGCCGGCAAAATGCCGCCGGCCGCCGCAGATTGATGAGATCAGGCCTCGAAGGACCCGGAAATTCCGGCCTGGGCTGTCGGTTCATGCAGCCCTTCCGGGAGACACTGGGAACAGGGACAGATCCTGCGCAAAAATTCGAAGGTGTAAATCCCCGTGCTGTGACCGTCGTTCCAGGTAAAGCTGAGGGCGTAGTTCCCCACCGGTCCCACGTCCACCCTTTCCAGGGTCGCCGGGATGCTCCCTTGCCGGATCATGCGGCGGCCGGTGAATTCCTCCACGCACGTAGCGCAAGGGCAGTTCTCACGCAGGTACCAGGAAGGGTAGGAGCTGAAATGCCCGTCATTCCACGTAATGTCCGTTTGAAGCGCATTGACGCGTTTGACGCGTGATGGCCGCAAGTATGGCAAGAAATATCACTCCCTTCCCGCAAAGACATACTTATACCACAGCCCGATGGCCCCCGACGGCCTTCGCTGTCCCAACGGGTGCAATCGGAAGTGGGACTCAACAAAGATCATTTGTCAATTATCAATCGTCATTTCTTGTGCGGATCTTTGTGTGGGTCAATTCGGAGGATGAGCGGCAGCGGCCAGACGACAGATGACCAGTGATCATGGACAATTGATAAATTCGTTGTGCGGCGCAAGGCTGGCCTGAACTTACCTACTAGTTAGCCGCCAACGCTTGTGGCCATCCGTGAGGATTGAGCCTCACTTCCGATTGCACCTGTCCGAACCGCTGGAGGCACGCCGACTTGACTTTACATCCGCCGCCACGCCGCTTATACTCTCGCACCTGAATCCAGGTGCATCTTTGCTTGACATGACGATCTTGCCGATCCTCACCTGCTATTCGATCTCCGGAAGAAAGGTGCGCTTCCCTTGAGCACGAGCCAGTCAGGGCTGATCTCCGTAATCATTCCCTTTTGCAACGCCTCTCTTTATCTCCGCGGCTGCCTGGAAGCGGTCGGCAGGACCGAAGGCTGCGCCTACGAATTGATCCTGGTGGACGACGGGTCGACGGATTCGTCGTTCGAGATGGCCCGGCCTTTCGCGCACTCCATGTTGAAGCTCTCATCCCCTCACGGGCCGGCATTCGCCCGCAATCGCGGCGCAGAAGCCGCCAGGGGGGACATACTGTTCTTCGTCGATGCCGACGTTTACTGCTTCCCGGACACCCTGGCCAAAGCCCGCGAGGCTTTTGCCGCCGACCCGCAAATTGCGGCGGTGATCGGATCCTATGACGACGATCCCCCGGCCACGAATTTCCTGTCCCGCTACAAGAATCTGACGCATCACTACGTGCATCAGCACTCCTCTCCGGAGGCGTCGACCTTCTGGACGGGCTGCGGAGCCATTAGGCGGGAGATCTTTCTGGAATTCAAGGGCTTCGACGAGTCGTACGGGAAGCCGAGCATCGAGGACATCGAACTGGGGTACCGGCTGCGGGCCCGGGGGCGCCGGATCGCCCTGTGCAAGCATCTCCTGGTCAAACACGCGAAGCGCTGGACCTTCTCCAGCCTCCTGCGAAGCGACATCCGCGACCGGGCGATCCCCTGGACGGTCCTTCAGCTCAAATATGGCGGCATCCTCGACGACCTGAATGTGAGCCGGTCGCAGCGTGTCGCGTCCGCCGGCACCTGCCTTGCCTTTCTGCTGGGAATCCCGGGAATCTGGAACCGCTGGTTCCTGGCCGGGGCGGCGGTCGCGCTCCTGCCTGCAATCGGCTTGAATCTCGCACAGTACCGCTTCTACCATGAGCACGGCGGCGTGTGGTTCTGCCTCCGGGCAGTGGCGATGCACTGGCTTTATTACCTGTACAGCGCAATCGCATTCGGCATGGGGTGCCTGAAATACGTTTTGAGCGGGAGACCTGCGGCCGGCACGACACATGCCGCTTAAATGATGGGATAGCCCGGACCCGCCTTTCAGACAGCGGGACCTGCCGGTCGGACCGGGCATCCCCGGGACAGGATTTATCGAGGGCCATCATGGGCAAGGGCAAAGACAGGAAAAGCGGTTTCCGGGACGGCAGGGGAATACGCCGGTACCTGCCGCCGTTTGCATTGGCGAACGAGGACGAACGGAAACGCTTCCACACGCTCCTGCTCGTGGTCTCCCTGGTTTACTGTCTTTCCTTCAGTTCCGTTCCCATGACCGACACCGACGATCAGCTGATGCTCACGAGCGCCTTCAGCTTTACCGAGATGGGCAAGTTTCTCGCCCCGTCCCGCTTTGCCACCAAGGATTTTCATGGATTCTACTTCGGTGCGGCTTCCGCTTCCGGAGAAGTCTTTTCCAAGTACCCGCCCGGATATTCCCTGGTGCTGATCGCATTCCTGCCGCTGGCCGGTCTGGCGGCGCGGCTGTTCGGGAGCGTCGGCGCCGAAGTCATCTTAAGCCTCCCCTCCATCCTGGCACTGCTCGGCACGGCTGCGCTGATCTGGCGGGCGTCGCTCCGCCTTGGATATGGGGCGGCGACGGCGAGGCTTCTGGCACTGGCATTCGCGCTCGGATCCTATGCCTGGGGGTATGCGGGGACCAATTACAACGAGCCGTATCAGGCATTATGCGCTGCAGCAGCCTTCTATGGCCTGCTGGCAGCTCTGCAGGAAAGTCGTTACTGGAAGATCTACACGATGGCCGGCGGATTCGCCCTCGGCTACGGCATCCTCCTGCGGCCCTACTTTGCCGTTCTCGCGCCGGTGCTGGTGCTCGGTGCATTGTTTGCCTGGCGCAGGGAAATCCCCTGGTGGCGAGCGTTTTTCAGAGCGACCCTGTACGCCATCCCGGCTTTACTGGCATCCATCTATCTGCTGGCAACGAATCTGCTCCTCTTTGGAGGCGCCGCCGATTTCGGATACAGGAACGAGTTTTTCCACACTCCGATGCAGACCGGGCTCTACGGACTTCTGCTCAATCCGCGGAAGGGCCTCCTCTGGTTTTTCCCGCTGGTGGCGCTGGCGCCGTGGAGCATGTGGAAACTGGCGCGGTGGGGAAAGCACTGGGCACTCATCGTTCTGACGGCGGCGACCGCCGCGCAGATTCTTCTGATTTCCAAATGGTGGGGTTTTGAAAGCGGCCGGGCCTGGGGCGACCGCCTTATTCTGGCCGTAGTCCCCTTCGCGGCCTTGCTGGCAGGGGGTATCGCAAGGTCCGAAATCGCCCGCAAGGTAGCGCTGTTCCTGGTGATCCTGGGCATCGGCGTCAATTCCCTGGGAGTTCTGATCAATCGCGTGGCCTATGAACTGATCGTCGCAAGCGCCAAACTCCCGTCCGGATCGCACAGGTCGTTCACAGGACAGCTGCCGGGGCATCTGTGGCTGCTGGGCGTGGAGGCGACCGGCCCGTTTCTCGGGTTCGAGGAAGAAAATCCGCTGTGGAAAAAGCCGCCCTGGATCGGAAGATACCCGCAAAACGCGCCTCCCCCCTATCGCGATGCCACGAACCCGATTTTGAATCCGTGGCCGCTCCGTCAGGCACTGCCCGCCGCCAGGTGGACCCGCAGGGAGACCGGTTATATGCGCGGGTTGCTGGAGATCGCCATCATGCGCTACGAGCAGAAAAACCTGGGCCGCGCGATGGTCCTCATCAACCGCGGCCTGGCACTGGATCCCGCAAGTCCCGAATTTCTCTCGGCGAAAGGCATGGTCCTTCTGACGACCGGAGACGCCAGGCGAGCGCTCGGTTTTTTTGACCGTTCGATCCAGTCAAATCCCCAATACGACCTCGCTCTCTACGGGCGCGGCCTCAGCCTCGAGGCGCTTGGCGACTTGCCCTCCGCACGGGAATCCTATCGCCGCCTCCTCTCGACGCCCCAGGGGACACTCGATAAACAGGACGCTCAATCGCGGTTTGACCGGTTGTCAAAATAACCCTGCCGCGCGTGGTCGGATGAGTTAAGATCCAGATTCCATTTATGTGTGTCATCGAGCCCAAGAGAGTCCTGATTGCGGGCGGCGGACCGGCAGGATTGACCGCTGCTTATGAATTGTGCCGCCGCGCTGCCACGCCCCTGCTCCTGGAGCGGGAGAACATCGTCGGGGGCAACGCCAGGACGGAGGTGTTCCACGGCTATCGTTTCGACATCGGCGGGCACAGGTTTTTTACCAAGATACCGGCGGTGAGCCGGATCTGGGAGGAGGTGCTCGGCGAGAGGTTCCTGCGGGTTCCGAGGCTGTCCCGCATCTACTATAACGGCAGATTCTTCAATTACCCGCTGAAGATCGGCAACGTCGTCGCGGGACTCGGCATTTGGAACAGCTTCCTCATCGTCGCGAGTTTCATGCGCGCGCTCGTGTCGCCGTGCCCCGAGGAAAACAATCTCGAGGAGTGGGTAAGCAACCGGTTCGGCAAACGGCTGTACCGGACCTTCTTCAAGACCTACACCGAAAAGGTCTGGGGCATGCCCTGCACAAGTATCCGCGCGGAATGGGCTGCCCAGCGGATCCAGGGGTTGTCTCTGCGCACCGCCGTTCTCAGCGCCGTTTTTGGGAATCGCAGCAGGGACATCAAGACCCTGATCGAGGAATTTCGTTACCCGGAGCGGGGTCCAGGCATGATGTGGGAATCCATCCGGGAACACGTGGAACAGCACGGCGGGGAGGTGCGGCTGGATAGCGACGTGGTCAAAATCCGGCGCAATGGGGACCGTGTGACCGCATTCGCAGTCGGCAGCCGGGACGGGCGCCAGGTGGAAATCGAAGGCACGGACTTCATCTCCAGCATGCCGGTTTCCGAATTGATCGCCAGGATCGATCCGCCGCCGCCCGAGCACGTTCTCGAAGCGGCCGCCGGGCTCAAGTACCGGGATTTTCTCACTGTCTGCCTCATCGTCGGTCATCCGAATCTTTTTCCCGATAATTGGATTTACATCCACAGCCCGGACGTGAGGATGGGCCGGCTCCAGAATTTCAAAAACTGGAGTGCACAGATGGTTCCGGATCCGGGCAAGAGCAGCCTGGGCGTGGAATACTTCGTCAACGAAAACGACGACCTCTGGCGCATGCCGGACGAGGAGCTGATCCGTTTTGCCTCGGGCGAGCTCGCGGCGATAGGGATCACGCGCGGCGCCCGGATCGAAGGAGGAACCGTATACCGACAGAAGAAGGCGTACCCGGTCTATGACGAGACATACAGCCGGAGGCTCGCCGTCGTCGAACGTTTTCTCAAGAGCATGACGAACCTCCAGATGATCGGCCGCAACGGGCTCCACAAGTACAACAATCAGGATCACTCCATGCTCACCGCGATCCTGGCGGTTGAAAACATCTATGGCGCCGCCCACGACATCTGGCGGATCAACAGCGACCAGTCCTATCACGAGGAATCTGTCGTAGAAAGATGACATGGGGCAGTTCGCGCGCAAGTTTCTGGCCAACTACACGATCCTGGCAGCGGGCGATCTCGTTGCGAAAGTCCTGCTCCTGTTGGCCACGATGCGCATGGCCCGCGTCCTGGGCACGGACCTGTTCGGCGACATCGCGTTTGCCGCGGCGTTCACGGCCTATTTTTCCCTGCTGGTCAGCCAGGGTCTGGGGACGTTCGGCATGCAGGAGGTCGCCCGCAATCCTGCGCGCATCAGGGAATACGCCGGCAACATTCTCGCCATGCGGCTCTGCGCGAGCCTGGCCGCCGCGACCCTGCTGGCGGTGACGGTTCTTCTTCTGAGAAAACCTCCTGAGGTCAAGCTTCTTCTGCTGCTCTCCGGCCTGATGTTCTTTTCCTCCGCGTTCTCCATGACCTGGGTGTTCCAGGCGCTGGAGCAGATGAAATTCGTCGCCGCGTCCACGGTCCTGTCCCAGTTGGTGTTTTCCGCATGCATCCTGGGCCTTCTGGACAGCCCGTCACGAACCGCGTGGGTCCCCGTTCTTCAGTTCGCAGGCGAAGCTCTCGCCGCCCTGTACATGCTCTATTTTCTCTCCCGAAATTTCGGCGCCCTCTGTCTCAGCTTCGACTTCCGGGCATGGCATCGGATCTGGAAGGAATCGCTTCCCATCGGGATTTCAGCGGCGCTGTCCATGGTGCTCTACAACTTCGACATCGTCCTCCTGGGTTTCATGAAATCCCCGGCTGAAGTCGGGCAGTACAGCGCTGCCTACAGGTTCATCAATTTCTTTGTCGCCTTTCTCGCCCTGTATGCCACCAACATCTTCCCCTCGGTTTCACGCTGCAGGGATAAGCCGACGGTCCTGGCACGCATTTCCGACCGGTCGGCCAGGTACACCCTGCTGCTGTCGATCCCCCTCGCCGCCGGCGGCATGATGGTTGCGCGCCCCTTGATGAAGTGGTTCTTCGGCCCCGAGTTCACCGGCGGCGCCGGGGCGTTGAGCATTCTGCTTTGGGTCATCCCGATCATGGCCTGCCGGTCCGTTCATCGTGCCACGCTCCTGTCCCACGGGTTTCAGAGGGAGTTTCTGTGGATCGCCCTCCTGGCGGCGGCAGTGAACACCGCCCTCAACCTGGTCCTGATTCCCCGCTTCAGCTACCTGGGCGCCGCAGCGACCTCTGTGGCCGGTGAGCTCATCGTATCCATCCTGGTCTATCAGAGAGTCTCCTGCAACGTGGCGCGGCTCGCCATCTGGCCCCATCTCTGGGGACCCCTCATCGCGTGCCTGCCGATGATCGCACTCCTCCACTGGTATCAGGGACGCAGTCTTCCATTCCTCATCGGAGGCGGCTTTGCCGTCTATGCGATTTGCGGGTGGGCGCTGGGCGCCATCAAGCCGGTCGAGATCTGGAAAGAGATCCACTCACCGGAATCGCCATTGGAATTGAATGTGGGTATGGGCAAATCGCGGAAGTGAGCGGTCAGCCCCCCGGGCTCACCGGACAACCTTGTTGTAGACGAATCCGAGTAGAGCGCCGGTCAGGAAGCCGACCGCAAAAGCGTAGCAAAAACCAATCAGGCTGCCGAGGATGGAAACAGAGTAGCCCGGGAAATACTGGCTGAGGAGAATCAGGTGGACGCCGGGATGAGGCCCACCCTTGATCACCAGCCAGAGCGTCGCAAGAAAAAGAGCGCTCCCGGACAGAAATCCGAGGACCAGCCCGGTAAGGGCGGAATTCATGCGCACCACAACCCGCTCGATGGATTCCTCTTCCTCTGCGATCCTGGTAGTCACCCGGTTACTCCTTCCGAAATTTCGACATATCTTACAGGCTTACATGAGGCGGTCCAGGAGATCCGACATCGCCATCCGTTCAGCGCGGCGCCGAAGGTAGAGCATGTAAGTGTGAACCATGAAGTTGCGCAGGCGCGCAAACAGGTACCCCGCAAGAAAACCGAACAGCGCTCCATAAAGAAATGCCAGCAGGGCGCCCCAGGGGGTCACCCGGAACCCGATGAAATATTGCGAGAGGAGGGAGAGATTCTGTCCGACATTCGGGCCGCCACGGACCACCAGAGCCATGGTCGCGATCCAGAGCCAGAGCCCGCAGACGAGGCCGCAGGCGACCCCGAGCGCGCGGGCATCGAGATGCGCCAGAACCAGGACTGCGCGGGCCGGCAGCGAGGACCGGACGGTGATCTCATCCGCGGTTCGAGGCGAATTCTCATCAGGCATGCGCCTATTATAGTTCCGATTCATCGCGCCGGGTTCTTTTCTTTCGCCGGGACCAGCCCGTTCTCCTCGGCGAAAGCATAGGGGCAAGGCGGCACCATCACAGGTCACCGCAAAGGACGCCGAGCAAAAATGAGAGACCTTGGAATTCAGGAGACGGACATGTTCATTCCAGCTCCTGGTCTTTCTCTGCGGCCTCAGCGGCTCCCCGGAAACTTCCCTTTCGGGAGCGCCGGCGGTCCCGCCGGCAAAAGCAATGCGGCACCCAAAGCCCGACCCGAAAACCGCGGGCAAGAGCCCGCCCGATTCAATCGCTTCGGCAAGCGTACGGCGGATGCCGGCGAGACGCCTAATGCCGCATACTTTTTCTGAAATTCCGTCCTGGCATACGAATTTCCATTTTGGCTCGTGGACTTGGACCTGGACCTGGACTTCGACGTGGACCTAGACGTGGTTGCGGCACAGGTTTCTGAGGCGTTGGGACTTAACGGCGCACCTTTAATCCCGTCCACGTCCAAGTCCAGGTCCAGGTCTATGTCCAGGTCCAAGATCCCTGCATTTTGCTCGCCCCTCTTTTTGCAAAAAGTATGCGGCATTAGGCGAGACGCCGGCGGTCCCGGCAACCGCCCCGTCGCCACGCCAATCAAAGCCGAGTTTCTGAGTTCAATGAACGGCGACGCAGCCGCCGCAAGGGCTCTGCGCTGATATTTTGGTTTGAGATACCGATCCCCATGAGGATCTGAGCCGCAGTCAGCATCCAGCAGGCGGCGAAAACCGGTGCAACCGATGGTATACTTCGATCCCATGAAACGACGAACCGCGGTGGTCATAATCTGTGCGCTTTTCCTCCCGGCGATCGCCCTCGCCCAGGGTGCATCCGACTCCCCGGTGCACTGGTCCGCGAAGCCTCCGGCCGGACCCTTGCAGGCCGGGGCCTCTTTCGAGGTCAAGCTCGATGCTTTGATCGATGCCAACTGGCACATGTATTCCGCGACCCAACAACCTCCTCCCATTGCAACCCGATTCACGGTTGCCGCGGACGAACCTCTCGAGATTGCCGGCGATGTCCGGCAATCCACGCCGAAGACCGCTTACGACCCGAATTTTGAGATTCAAACCCAGTTCTTCGCAGGCGCCGCCGAATTCTGGATCCCCTTGAAGGTGGCGGCCTCAGCCAAGCCCGGGGAGTATGAGTGGCGCCTGCGGGCGTACTACCAGGTGTGCGACGACAAGACCTGCCTGCCGCCCCGGGGCGTGCCGGTCCCGTTCAAGGTCCGCGTGATTGCGGGGACAGCGTCCGCGGAAGCCGCCGCAGGGGGCACAGTCCCTGCGGCGCAGCAACCGGCGCCTCAAGCCGCAGGATCCCAGCCGGGGACCGTTCCACCGACGCCATCCGGGACTGCAGCCGAAGTCCAGCGGGCCCGTTCGAGCGGCTTTCTCCCGTTTCTGTGGCTGGCGATGACGATGGGGGCTCTTTCACTGGCCACGCCGTGCGTTTTCCCCATGATTCCCATCACGGTTTCCTACTTCACCAAGAGTGCCGAGACCAACCGGGCTTCCGGGCTCCGGCTGGCGCTCGTGTACTGCCTGGGGATCATCTTGACCTTCACCGGGCTCGGCCTGGGGCTGGCGGCGCTGCTGGGCGCAACCGGGATCAATCAGTTCGCAGCCAATCCCTGGGTCAATCTTCTGATTACGGCCGTCTTTCTCGGATTTGCGCTCAATCTGTTCGGACTTTACCAGATCGGGATTCCATCCAGCGTGCTCACAAAGCTGTCGAAGGCCGGATCTGGGAGCGGCTACGCCTCGGCATTGCTGATGGGTTTGACCTTTACGCTAACCAGCTTCACGTGCACGGTCCCGTTTGTCGGCACCGTCCTGGTGGCAACCGCGCAGGGCGACTGGGCATGGCCGGCATTGGGGATGCTGGGGTTTTCGGTGGTTTTCGCCGCGCCTTTCTTCGTGCTCGCACTGGTCCCCCGCCTGCTTGTCACCCTGCCCAAGAGCGGGGGATGGCTGAATTCTGTCAAGGTGACAATGGGCTTTCTCGAAGTGGCGGCCGCGATGAAGTTCATCTCCAACGTCGACCTGGTCTGGCGCTGGCATATCTTCACGCGGGAAGTGGTCCTCTGCGTATGGTTGGCCGTATGCGTGTTGGGCGCTGCCTACCTGCTGGGCAAATTCCTTCTGCCTCACGACACGCCTCTCGAACGCCTGGGCGTATTGCGCATGACGGCGGCGATGATTTTCCTCGCCATCGGGTTTTACCTGTTCACGGGTTTGATGGGCGCCGGCCTGGGTGAAATTGATGCATTCCTGCCGCCTCGCACCTCGGGGGAGTTCGCGATCACAAGCGGCACCCACGGGCAGGAGCTCACCTGGAACACGAACCTTCCCGCCGCCCTGGCCCAGGCGCGCCGGGAACAGAAGCTGGTGTTCGTCGACTTCACCGGCTACACCTGCACAAATTGCCGCTGGATGGAGGCGAACATATTCACCCTCCCGGCTGTGTACGCCGGGCTGCAAAAGTATGTGCGATTGCAGCTCTACACCGACGGCGCCGGCAAGGAGTATGAGGACAACCAGGCCTATCAGAAGGAAAAGTTCGGGACCGTGGCCCTGCCGCTGTACGCCATCCTCGACGCCGAGGGCAACAGACTCGACACCTTTCCCGGCATGACAAGAAATGCGGATGAGTTCGTTCGCTTCCTGACCATGACCCGCGCTTCCTCGGATCAGCAGGCTATTGCACCAGAAAAACAATAAGGTTGAGCCCGATCAGGGCGACCAGGGCCTGCCGCGCCAAACGAGGACGATCGCGCTTCACTCCGTGCCAGATCCCGGCAATCCAGATCATCAGCACCACGATGGCCGCGCTGATGACGAGGCAGGGGATGTACCCGGCTTCCCTCCCCAGGAGGCTCGAGACGGCCTTGCCCCGGAGAATGCTGAAGATGAGCAGCAGGTGCAGCGTGTAAACCAGCAGCGACTCCTGACCTGCCAGGCGGATCGCGCGCGGCATCCACCCCAGCCGGCGTTCCATGAAATAAAGAGTCGCGCAAAGGATCAGGACGCAACCCAGGCGGATCATCACGTACAGGGGACTCGTCCTGTAGAACCCGACATACCAGAAACTGAAGGCAGGCATCGAGCGGGCGAAGAGCGGCACGGCGATCAAAGCCAGGCCGGCGGCAAAGGCGTTGCGCATGTACCGGGCATCCGCCCCGCGCGCAGCGGAATTGAGGAACAGGTGCGACGCGCAGGCTCCTGCCAGGACGAAGCTGGCCCAGGGAAAGATCGGGAAAAGCGACACGCCGTGGGGATTCATATACATGGCCAGCGCCAGCGGCATCCTGCCGGTGAAATCCCGGGACCAGGCCCACGGCGTGACCAGCATGCCGGCCACACCGGTCGAGAGCGCGCTCCAGAAAAAGATCGCCGGCTTGCGGGTCAGCAGAATCAAGGCATCGATGGCCAGGAGTGAAACTGCGATGCACTGCAGCACGTCCACTTGCAGGGCCCTCTTCCAGAACGACTGGTCCTGCGCCGTGATGTATCGGCTCAACCCGAAGTGGGGAAGATGCATATAGTAGGCGACCAGCAGAATAAATCCCAGGCGGCGAACCTGCTTCCAGAAGGCCGGGCCGAGGCGGATCCAGTCCTCCCACTTGCGCCGCGCCTGAAGCAGAACCGAGAATCCCGAGGCAAACAGGAACGAGGGCGCCACCAGCCCGTTGACGAACGAGAGCCAGAAGAAGAGTGAGGTGTTGCGCGACGGGACCGGCAAATAGGCGTTGATCACATGTGTCTCGACCATAACCACGAGCGCAAAACCGCGCAGCAGGTCGACAAAACCATAGCGCTGGCCCGCCCCGGGCTTCCCTGCACCCACCGGGGCGCCTTCGCGCGCAGGGTACGCGTCTTGATTCGTCGCCGATGACGCCGCTTCCGACTGCATGCCACCTCGCTATAGTGGAAAAACCACGAAAACCAAGCCGCAGAACTCACGGATTAACACGAATTCTTTCCGTGTTTCTTGTATATCCCGATTTGAGATATTATTTGACGCATTCTGCCACATAAGGACGCGAAAACGATGATAGTTACGGTCGGACTCGTACAGATGTCAATGGAGAGTGATCCCGATGCCAACACAATCAAGGCCACCGAGCGCATCCGCCAGGCAGCCGGGCTGGGCGCTCAGATCATTTGTCTGCCCGAACTCTTCAGAAACGTCTACTTCTGCCAGGCGGAGGAACATGCCAATTTCAGTCTGGCCGAGAAAGTTCCCGGTCCCACAACCGACCGATTCGGCGCATTGGCCCGGGAACTCGAAGTCGTCCTGATCGTGCCGTTGTTCGAGCGTCGCGCGCCGGGAGTGTACCACAACACCGCCGCCGTCATCGATGCCGACGGCACCTACCTCGGCAAGTATCGCAAGATGCACATCCCCGATGACCCGCTCTTCTACGAGAAGTTCTATTTCACACCGGGGGATTTGGGATTCGAAGCCTGGGACACGCGCTATGGCCGGATCGGCGTCCTCATCTGCTGGGATCAGTGGTACCCGGAGGCGGCGCGCCTGACGGCGCTCAGGGGCGCCCGCATCCTGTTTTACCCGACCGCCATCGGCTGGCATCCGGGCGAAAAAGCGGAATACGGCGCCGGCCAGCACTCGGCCTGGGAAACGATCCAGCGCGGCCATGCCGTAGCCAACGGCGTCTATGTCGCGGCCGTCAACCGCGTGGGTCACGAGGGAACCATACCGGGGGGCATCGAATTCTGGGGCGCCAGTTTTGCGTGCGATCCCGGGGGAACGGTCCTGGCTCGAGGGTCCCACGAGAACGAGGAGACATTGATCACCGCCTGCGACCTGCAGAAGGTGGACACGACTCGGACACACTGGCCTTTCCTGCGCGACCGCCGGCTCGATGCCTATCAAGACCTGACGCGCAGATACCTGGACTGAATCCTACATGAAAAATTCACTGACATTATTGGATGCAATCTCACGGGAAAATCCCGGCCATCCCGCCCTGGTGGCGCCGGGCGGTCCGGTAGTCACTTACCGGTCACTGCTCGAGCAGGTGGAAAGACTGGCCACCGGCCTTCAGCGCACGGGCATCAAACGGGAAGACCGCGTCGCCATCGTGCTGCCCAACGGTATTGAGGCGGTCGTGGCATTCCTGGCTGCCGCTACCGCGGGCACGGCGGCGCCTCTCAACCCGGGATACAAGCAGGAGGAGTTCCAGTTCTATCTTCAGGATACGAACGCCAGGGCGCTGATCGTGCCGGCGGAGGGGGGCGAATCCGCCCGCCGGGCGGTCGCGCCGGGCACGCTGTTGATCGAATCCCGCCTGGATCCCGACGGAAGCGTCCGGTTCGACGGCACGGCGCCTGCAAGTGCCCCGGGAGAGCTCGACCCGGCTTCGGCCCAGGATGTGGCGCTGGTTCTGCACACGAGCGGCACGACCAGCCGTCCCAAGCGCGTTCCGCTCAGGCATTCCAATCTTGTGGTCTCGATGCGCAACATCGCCGCTGCCTACGCGCTCTCGCCGGCGGACGTCGCCATGTGCGTCATGCCCCTGTTCCACGTTCACGGGCTCGTCGGCTCCGCCCTGTCGTCGCTGCTGGCAGGATCCACGGTGCTGGTGCCGCCCGGATTCAATGCTTTGTCTTTCTGGCCGACGGTTCAGGCGCACCGGGCCACCTGGTACTCCGCCGTTCCTGCAATCCAACAGATGCTGCTGGCGCGCGCTCACGCCGGCGTCCGACCGGCCGGCGCCGACGGGTTGCGCTTCATCCGTTCGTGCAGTTCGGCACTTACGCCCGCCACCATGACGGAACTGGAGAGCCGCTTCGGATCCCCCGTCCTGCAGGCCTACGGCATGACCGAGGCGTCCCACCAGATTGCAACCAACCCTCTGCCGCCCGCGGAGCGCAAGTCCGGCACGGTCGGGCCCGGCAGCAATGTGGAAATCGGCATCATCGACGGGGAGTGGCGGTTCCTCACGCCCGGGGCGCAGGGGGAAGTGGTGCTTCGAGGCGCCAACATCATCGCCGGCTACGAAGATAATCCCGAGGCCAACGCCACCTCCTTCCACGGCGGCTGGTTCCGCACCGGCGACGAGGGAGTCATCGACGGGCAGGGATACCTCAGGCTGGTGGGCCGCATCAAGGAGCTTATCGTGCGCGGCGGCGAAAAAATCGCGCCGCTCGAAATCGACCAGGTGCTGCAGATGCATCCGGCAGTTGCCGAGGTCGCGACCTTCGGCGTCCCCCACCGGATATACGGCGAGGAAGTCGCCGCCGCTGTGGAGTTGCGGTCTCCCGCAACTGAGGAGGAGTTAGCCGCCTTCTGCCGCGACCGCCTGGCCGACTTCAAATGTCCGAAGAAGATATACATCGTGGAGCGCATCCCGCGCACCGCAACCGGCAAGATTCAGCGCAGGACGGTGGCGCAGAAGCTGGGGATATGAAGTTCGCAATCGTGGGTGCGGGAGCCATCGGTGCATACGTCGGCGCCTGCCTGTCCGCCGGCGGATGCGACGTCGCCCTGGTCGCCCGCGGGGTACATCTCGAAGCCATGAGGGAGCGTGGAATCCGGGTGCGGCTGCTGGCCGGCGGCGAACTGCTGGCCCATCCCTTCGCCACGGATGACCCGGCGGAGATCGGGCCGGTGGATGCCGTGTTTCTCGCGCTGAAAGCGCACAGCCTTCGCGACATGGCCCCGCGCCTCGCGCCGCTGCTCGGCCCCGACACCCCGGTGATCGCGGGACAGAACGGCATCCCCTGGTGGTACTTCGAGAACAACGGCGGCATGCTGGAGGGCACGCACCTTCAGAGTGTGGATCCCGGCGGGTTTCTCGCGTCCGTCATCCCGGTGCGCCGCGTGATCGGGTGCGTGATCTACTGCTCGACGGTGATCGCCGAACCGGGTGTGATTGCGCAGATCCAGGGGAACCGCTTCGCCATCGGCGAGCCGGACGGATCGCGCAGTGAACGGTGCCGCCGGATTTCCCAGGCATTTCAGACCGGCGGGCTCAAGTGCGCCGTGCGCAGCCGCATCCGCCACGATATCTGGGTCAAGCTCATCGGCAACCTGGCATTCAATCCGATCAGCGCCCTTACCCGCGCCGACATGCACGAGATGCTGTCGGATTCCCTGGCGTTTCCCCTGGTCCGCGCAATTATGGAAGAGGGGGAAGCAGTCGCGGGCGCCGTTGGCGTCAAGCTCGAGGTTTCGGTCGACCAGCGACTGGATGGGGCCGCGCGCATCGGCGCGCACAAGACCAGTACGCTCCAGGATTTCGAGAGCGGGCGGCCGCTCGAGTTGGACGTTATTGCCGGCGCCGTCGTCGAACTTGCCGAAATGCTGAACCTTTCCGTTCCGCACACCAGGACGGTCTACGCCTGTGCGAGACTGCTGGAGCAGCGTGCGCTGCGGAGGGGACCGGGGTCACGGCAATGACAAACTCACACGTCGCCATCATTCTTCGCGAGAACGCGCCGCTGGCCCCTTATACAACCCTGGGAATAGGCGGCGCGGCCAGATTCCTCGTCGAGGCCGTCACGGAAGGCCAGGTCGTCGAAGCGCTCGATTTCGCAACCAGCCGCCGCCTGCCGGTCTTTGTCCTGGGCGGGGGCAGCAACATCGTCGTTTCCGATAACGGCTTTTCGGGCCTTGTGGTCAGGATCGCTCTTCACGGGGTCGAGCAGGAAAACGGGAACCTGACCGCGGCTGCGGGAGAAGATTGGGATGCCGTCGTATGCCGATGCGTCGGGCAGGGCCTGGCCGGGATCGAGTGCCTGAGCGGCATTCCCGGAACCGTGGGCGGCACACCGGTGCAGAATGTCGGCGCCTACGGACAGGATGTGAGCGAGGTAATTGCCTCCGTGCGCGCGCTTGACCGCGACAAGCACCGGCTTGTCGAGTTGAGCAAGGAGGAATGCGGCTTTGCCTACCGGACAAGCATTTTCAACACGGTGTGCCGGGATCGGTATATCGTTCTGTCGGTCCGCTACGAGCTCAGGCCCGGAGGGGAGCCGCGGATTGCCTACCCGGATCTGGCCCGGCGTTTCGCTCACCTTCCGGGAAGTCCGGATCTGGCCGAAGTCCGCGAGGCGGTCCTGCTGATCCGGCGAAGCAAATCCATGGTAATCACACCCGATGATCCCGATGCCAGGAGCGCCGGTTCGTTCTTCAAGAACCCAATCGTGCCCGCCTGCCGGGCAGCAGAAGTCGAGGAAGCCGCAAGACGCTGCGGAGTGCTGATAGACGGCGAAATAATGCCGCAATACCCGGCGCCAGGCGGCGCAGTGAAGCTGGCCGCCGCCTGGCTCATCGAACATGCGGGTTTTGCCAAGGGGTATGCCCGCGGCCGCGTCGGGCTGTCGAGCAAGCACACGCTCGCCCTCGTGAATCGCGGAGGCGCCACAGCAGAGGAACTACTGAGTCTTATGCGGGACATCCAGACCGCCGTCCGGGACCGTTTTGGGGTGGATCTGGCGCCCGAACCTGTCTTCGTCGGCTTCGCCTAGAATCTCGCACGTGGTCCCGGGCTCCAGTGGGTGTCCAACAGTCTACCGAGGGTCGCCCAGGCCCGAAAGGCCGGAAGTGAATAGGCCCGGCCGTGAGGCCGGGATACGATTGCAGCTGGTGCCTGAGCGCCGAAGGCGCGGCACAAAGCAACCAGGAATGCATTGGAGGGACAAGTGAGAAGACTGCTGGAAGTCTGTGTTGAATCGGTGGAGGGGGCGTTCGCTGCGCAGGAGGGGGGAGCCGACCGGGTCGAGCTGTGCTCGAACCTGATCGAGGGCGGCACGACGCCCAGCGCGGGATCGATCCGGCATGCACGGAGCCTCCTCGACATAGGCCTGCAAATAATGATCCGGCCCCGTGGTGGCGACTTCTGCTACTCTGCGACCGAATTCGAAATCATGAAAATCGACATTGAGACGGCAAGGGAATCGGGCGCCGACGGTGTGGTGATCGGAATCCTGAATGCAGACGGCACGATCGACGAGCCGCGCACCCGCGCACTGACCGAAGCGGCCCGCCCGATGAAAATCACATTCCACCGCGCATTCGACATGTCGCGCGACCCGTTCCTTTCCATGGAAACCCTGATCGCACTCGGCATCGAACGCATCCTCACCTCGGGGCAGGAAAGCAGCGCCCTCGAGGGCCTGGACCTGATTTCCGAGCTCGTCGACAAAGCCAGGGATCGTATCATCGTTATGCCCGGCGGGGGGATCAACGAACGGAATTTCGGCAAGATCGCCACGCGGAGCGGGGCCAAAGAGCTGCACGTCGCCGCATTGACGAATGTCGAAGGACCCATGCAGTTTCGCAACGAACGATGCTTCATGGGCGGCGAGTTGCGCCCTCCGGAATTCAGCCTGCTGTCCACGGATGCCGCGCGGGTCCGCAACTTCGTGCAGGAGCTCCGGGCCGCCGGGTAAGGACAAGATCGGCAGTCCACTTCCGCTGATCGCCTGGTTTCCGTCGCGTAACTCGAGTTCGGCCCCAGGGCACAGCGCCCCGGCGGAGCGCCAGAAAGTAGCCGGGGGCAAGCGGCGCGCTTTTCAGCGACGCGCGGCCCCCGGTAGGAAATTGCATTTAAACGAGCCCCGGCAAGGGCGAAAGACTATGTGCGCCATAGGCTTCTGTCGCTCCGGGGCTCTTCGCTGTGCAATATCCTACCGGGGGCTGCACGCCACGCGTTTGCCCCCGGCTACTCTCTGCGGCCAGGGCCGAGATCTTGCGCGACGATTGCGCTGCCAGGGAGTTTCGCGACAGAAACCAGCGTGGAGCATCCCACGGCGTTCGCAGGGAGATTGAAATAACCTTTTCCCGGCGTGATTCGTATAATCCGTGGTACGGTTGTGGCCGGCCGAGTACGGGAGGCATTCGCATGCCGCCGTATCAACTGCTATGATAGGGATTCAAATTTAGCAAAACCGAGGAGGGTAGAATGAAAAAGGGCTTGCTCATAGGTTTGGGCATAATCGTGGTCCTGGTTCTGATCATCGGCTTTGCCATCCAGGGCACATACAACGATATCGTGGCCAAAGAGCAGGAAGTCAACCAGCAATGGGCGCAGGTGGAGAATGTCTATCAGCGCCGTGCCGACCTGATCCCCAACCTGGTGGCCACCGTGAAGGGCTATGCCGCGCATGAAAGCGAAGTGCTGGAGACGGTTACGGCATCCCGTGCCCAGGTGGGCTCCGTCCGGGTGACCCCCGACATCCTGAACAATCCGGCTGAGTTTCAAAAGTTCCAGCAGGCGCAGGCGGGCCTCTCGAGCGCTCTTTCACGGCTGATGCTGGTCGTGGAGCGATATCCGGACCTCAAGGCCAATCAGAACTTTCTCGAACTGCAGAGCCAGCTCGAAGGATCTGAAAACCGGATCGCGGTAGAGCGGAAGAGGTTCAACGAGAGCGCGCAGTCCTACAATACCCGGATCAAGCAGTTCCCTGCCGTGATCGTGGCGAGATTCTTCGGCTTCAATGAGAAGCAGTATTTCCAGAGTACGCCGGGCAGCGAGAAGCCGCCGGTCGTGAATTTCGGCAAGTGAGCGATGCGAAAAAACATGCGCCTGACATTGGCCTGCGCAGGCCTGGTTCTCTTGTTGCTGGCCTCCGGCGCCCGCGCGCTTGATGTTCCCAAGCTCCAGGCGCGGGTAACGGATCTGGCCGGCGTGCTCACTCCCGAGCAGGTTGCCGGGCTCGAGGAGAGGCTGAGGCAATTCGAAGCCTCCGACTCCACCCAGGTCGCGGTCCTGGTCATTCCCAGCCTGGAAGGGGAGGCACTGGAAGATTATTCGGCGCGTGTGGCCACAGCCTGGAGGCTCGGGCAAAAAGGCCGGGACAACGGCGCGCTCCTGTTCATCTCGATGAAGGAGAGGAAGATTCGCATCGAAGTGGGCTATGGCCTGGAGCCGACCCTGACCGACGCGCTCAGCAGCCGCATCATCCGGAACGAAATCGTTCCAAGATTCAGGGATGGGAATTTTTCCGGGGGCATCGACGCGGGTGTCACTGCAATAATGCAAGCGGTTCGGGGCGCTTACCAGGCTTCGCAGGGGTCTGAAGACCGCTCGCAGCGCCGGGGCGGTTCCGGCAACGGATACCAATTTCTTGTGTTTCTTCTTGTCCCGATGCTCTGGGTCCTGGGTTCGACCGGGAAATGGGGGGGCAGCGTTCTCGGCGGCGGCGCAGGCCTGTTGCTCATTTACTGGCTCCTCGGAGTCACGCTGGTCCCGATGTTGATCGCCGGCGTCGTCGGTTCGGTTTTGGGAGGGGTTCTCGGTGCTCTGATCCAGGCGGGTACCCGTTCAGGCACACACACCGGCAGACGCCCGGGTGGTTTTGGCGGCCCATTCTTCCCGGGCGGCGGTTTCGGCGGAGGTGGGTTCGGTGGCGGCGGCTTCGGTGGCGGCGGGGGAGGCTTCGGTGGCGGCGGCGCTTCCGGTAGCTGGTGAACGGATGCATGGAATGCATCGCCGGCAGCCGAATCGTCGGGATTGTTGCCCCCGGCACAACCAACAGGAGAAAATTCGGACGCTATGCTGTTGACGGAAGACGACAAAAAAGTCATAGCCGACGCAGTCAAGAAGGCTGAGTTGGGCACTTCGGGTGAAATGGTTTTTGCCCTCACGGATGCGTCGGGGCACTACCACCACGCCGACCTGCAGGGAGCACTCGCTGGATCAATCCTCGCCACCGCCGTTTATCTGATGCTCCCGACCCCGCAAACTGTCGGCCTGGTCATATGGATCGAGATCATTTCCTTCGCTCTGTTTCGCGCCCTGATCCCGCGCTTCCCGCTCCGCCGCTGGTTCATCTCCTCCCGGGAAATGGACGAATCCGTTAACGAAGCCGCATTCCGGGAGTTTTATGCGAGCGGCCTGTACAAGACCCGCGAGCTCAACGGCGTCCTCATCTATCTTTCCTGTCTTGAACGACGCGTAGTGGTCCTGGCCGACAAAGGCATCCACGAGAAGATGGGAAACCCGCACTGGAATGATATCCGCGACAAGATCATCCAGGGAATCAAGCAGGGAAAGCCGCGAGAGGGCATCTGCGCGGCCATTGAGAGTTGCGGCAGGGCGTTGGCCGCGCACTTCCCACGCCGTCCGGATGACGTCAACGAACTCCCCGACCAGGTAATCGACCGGACCGACCGGTCCTGAGACTGTCCCTCCCTCGCGGAAACTCAGTCGGGATCCCGCCCACGTTCCCTTCGGGCGGGCGTCTCAGATGAACTAACCTGAATAATTCACCAGCGCGTGGGCCGCGTAGCGGCCGCATGAATCTAGGCCGGCCTTTCAAGGCCGGCGCCCGGTCGGCGGCTCCCGATGCGTCGCGTAGCGAAGCTTGAATTCAGCCGTCGCTACGCGACAGAATCATTCGCCTCCGTGTGCTCCCGGCCTTGAAAGGCCGGGCTACAATCAAACCGCCGCTACGCGGCTTCCAACAGTGTGTCGGTTTCATAAGCGAGAGGAGTTGACACCTAACGGTTCAATGTCTGACTGTCGAGGACATCTCGTAATCCTTTCATGAGTGATCCGAGTTACGGGTCGATGATGCTGGTGACCTCCCGAAAACTCACCTCAAACGGCGGAATCAGTCTCAGCGCCATCCTTACTGCCTCCATATCAAAGGTGATTCGGCCGCTCTCTTTCACATTCAGCTTTACGCCTCCCCAGGCGGGGATTTCGCCTGATTCCGTCAGGCTTGCCACATAAACAGCGCCGGTGGCGGCGCTCGAGCCGCCGATTTCAACTTCACCGGCGCCGATGATCAGGACGAGGCCGTAAAAGCGAAACCGGCCTGCCAGGGTTACCCGCCCGCTCACAACGAGGATGCCTGCTCCTTCCAGATCGCCGCTGACGGACAGATCCCCGTCCACGTAGGTTACGCGCGGGTCCTGGCCGGGGGCGCCCGGCGGCGCCGCCGCGTCATACCGCCCGAGGGAGTCCGGCGCCGCCCCGGCCCAGTTCTGCGCGCCCGCGTAGATGTTGTGTGCAAAGCGGGGCAATGACCGGCTGATGAAGTCCCGGACGTACGTGCCGTCCAACACAAGTCTCTTATCCGGGTGGGCCATGATCGCCGGGCTGATTTCATGTATCGAGGGGGGAATGCCGGCCCCTAGAACATGGCTTTCCTGCTCCGGCGCGATCCGTGCCCGAACCTGCCCTGCAGGGCTCAGGCCATCGCCGGGCATCGTGTCCACGGTGCCGATCCCGGAATTCACCGGTCCCCCCTGGACGAGAAAAGTATTGCCTTCGAACATTCGCACATCCAGGGGCCCCGCGCTTGTTCCCTGAAGAACCAGGGCGGCCTCGAGTTCGAATGTCCACGACCGTCGATATCTCGCCTCGAATACCACAGCTGAATTGCGACGGCTGCCGCTGCCCGTCTCTTCCCTCAGCGTTTGAGAGATTCCCATTGACCGCACGATGATCTGACCGTCGCCGTCCAGGAATGGATTGTCTGACGGGTCACGCGCCAGTTCGCTCGCTTCGCCGTTGTTGTCGGATACTTTGACGAAGTAGCGGCTGGTCACCAGGATTCCCGGGCCAAGTGGGTCCGGCGCAGTCTGGGCGGTGCCGGTCAGCGGAATCAGGATTATTCCGTCGCCCGATGCGTGCCGGCCTGTGTTTACGATCCCGTCGTCGGGAGTGCCCGCCAACGCCCCGGACGGATCCAGAATATCCAGCATCCGGGCTGCCTGCCAGCCCACCGGGGATCGGTAGGCATGGGTTCTGGCAGTGGCAACATAGCCGGGCGCCGGATCATAGACACCATCGGGCCCTTTCAGCAGATCATCGAAAGGGAGTCCGGTCAAAAGGGCACGGGCATGCCGCAGTCCTGCCAGGGCGGCGGCGCGCGCCTGGATGTGGCTCTCATAGTTGTCGGTGACCTTGACCTCAGAAGTTGCCACCAGGGTCAGAAAAAGCCCGATCAGAGAAAACACCGAGACAGCAATCACCACCAGAAGCAGCGCCAGCCCGCTTTGACTCGACGTCTCCAAGCATCGTTTAGCATCCATGCCCCTAATGTTTCCATCGGCCGGTTTTTATTTCATCAAAGTGCAAAGTGGGGACTGACGATGGGATAGCGTTTAATAGCGGCGGTCGAAGTAGAAAGCCATGAGTCTCGATACTCGGATCTTTGTTCTTTGTCTCGCAGACCTGGTGTTGAACTCCTTCGCTCAACCAGGGATCTGGACTCGCGGTCGACGGTGCAAAGGCTACGAGTCAAAGGAATTGTCAGCGAAGACAGTCCTTCGAATTTAGCGGCTTTTCAAGCACAATCGGTTTGATCAACTTTTCTGTATCCCCGGATTGGTGGATTTGCGAAGCGTCATCCAGCGACGTCCCTTGAGAATTGTTGACATGCCTTTTCGTATGTACGATACTGTAACTACAGATGATCCGATTCGAGTGGGACGAAGCAAAAAACCGGAGGAACCAACGAAAGCATGGCATTGATTTCGAAACCGCGCGATACGTGTTCGACGATCCACATTGCATCACCTTTGTCGAACGGGTCACCGCACGCGAGGAGCGCTGGCATGCGATCGGCTCGATCGAAAACATCATCATTATCGTCGTGGTTCATACGTATCGGGAGGAGGCGTTGGACGAAGTGATTCGCATCATCTCAGCCCGCCGCGCAACACGGCACGAAAGAGGTTTATATGCCAAGGCTAACGGCTGAAAAAAAGAAAGCACTCCAAAGGCTCGCTGCCCGGCCGGAGCGCGAAATTGATTTTTCCGACATCCCGGAAATCCGCGAGATACCGCCGGATGCTGTGATTGGCAAGTTCTACCGGCCAAAGAAGGCGAGCGTGACAATCCGCATTGATGCTGATGTGCTAGCATGGCTCAGGAGTTCCGGGGAAGGATATCAGACTCGAATCAACAAATATCTCCGCGGTCTTATGCGGCGAAACCGGAAGCGCTGAAGCGGCTGAAAAGAGTCCTGCCATACCCGGCTCCCTAGGCGGCGCAACGCGCCGCACTGGGGCTGGGTGATTGGTGACGTTCGATCGTCTCCATCGCTGTTGGGTTATGTACGGCAAAGCGACAATACGACCTTTGACCTCAAGGCCCCTCTTCTTGTGGATGCTCTGGGCTATTCTGAATATTGATGTTCCCCGGGGTTTATGCGGGCTGCCCCGGATTCCGGATGTGTTTCCTCAGAAGACAGCGGAATTTTAATGGAGCCGACGTTGTCTGACCCGCCATCGCAGACGGCTATGCGCAGTTGCTCGGCGCCTACCTCGAGAGCCCACTCCCGGGCCAAAGAGAATCCGTTGGTGAGCGCGCTTTGGTAAGTCGATTCCGCCAAACTCAGGTTCACCTTTTCCTGTTTGGTCCGCAAGATTTTGCCGGTGAGCGTGCATTGAAGTAGCGCAAGGAACAGCGAGCCCGTCCTGCGGCCGTCACGAGCCTCCAATGTGATCTGCCCCGGGTCAACGACCAGGTCGAACCGCAAAGGTGCGTTCCCCGAAGCGAATTCGGCCAAGTGCACCGTCAGTCTCATCTGTGTTGCTTCCAGCGGGGCCTTCGCGGCATCGAGAGCGCGCGCCTCGCGACTTTGTGCGGTCATTCGGGGTTCCGGCAAGGCGTAAAATCCGGCGCGATGCCGAACCTCCACTCCGGGGCGCTTCACCTTGACGTCCAGGTTGTGAAATGTGGAGTTCCATTCGTTTTCACGCGGGTAAAAGCCGAGGATATAGTGTACGGTGGGATTATCCAGGGCTTTGCGGAGAGAGTGCGTGATGTCGCTTGTATCATAAAATGCGCGCCCGCCGGTACGATCCGCAAGCGTTTGCATCGCCTGCAAAGTCAATGCAAACTTCTGAAAGCCGGTGGAAACCATGTCAGGACTGAAGGGTGATCCCCGGGTGACGGCGGTGAATCCAGGTATGATGTCGTTGGGGCCCACCAAACCGCGGGCATCGATTGGATAGAGGGAAACATTTGCGTTGCTCAATGCCCGGCACGACTTCAGAAATTCCTCGTGGTGGGCACGGGGTCGTGGATCCCCGAAGTTGAACCGGAATTCGCCCGCGACCCAGATCAAATTCTTTCGTCCGGAAATCGAGGAGAGATATTCCGCGATGGCTCTCAGTGCATCCAGAGTCGCGAGGTCGCGCATGTCTTGAAAATACTGGGCGGCCGCGCCGGTGGACCTATCCAGAATTTCATCGAGGACGGGATTGCCCGTCTGGTACGATTCAATCTTCGAAGCATCGACCTCCGTGTTCAGGCGTCCTTTGTAATCCTGGATCGCGCGTACCAGGGAACTGGAATCGTTGCTGAAGTCGTGCAGAACACGGAGACCGCTGCCCAAAGTGAAGATCGCTATCCGGTCCTGCGGCTGAATCTGGCTGAGAAACTCGGCGACGTGCTTCTTGGACATCACCTGATCCGCGAACCTGGTATTCAAGGTGTCGAAAAGGACAGCGGTGAGGCTGTTTGGAATTCCAGGCTGCCGTGCAAGTTCATTGGTGTAGACGCCTGGCGGGAGGGGATCCTGCCGCGTTTTGGGGATTGTTGCCGTTTCCTCTGAAAAGGCGCTGATCTCGCGTTCCTTTCCCCCCACCAGGAGTACAAAATCATCCTTGGTGAGCCCCGTGACCGATCGGCCGTTCTTATCCTGCACGATAACGCTCGCCTGTACGAGGCGAGTCATCACACGGAATACGGTCTGGGAATTCTGACCATTCGTTGGATCTGGAGATGCCCAGGGGAAGACCAAAGTCACTAAGGCGGGAAGTAGCGCAAGAATCAAATGCGACATGAATGCCTCCATCTTCGTCAGTCATGTATGGAAGGCCGCCGGGTTGTGTGACGCCGATCAATTCTATATCTTATCTACCTAGTTTTTGATGGATTAAGTACGTTCTTGGGTCTGGAATATTGCATAACCTCCCAACCGGACAGAACCGGGCCCAATACTACAGGAGTCGGAATCCGAGCCGCAAGTTTCCGAGTACCCGACCCGCTCTTTGAGATCCGATTTTTCATCCAAATGCCCATAGAATCAGGAGCAATTGGCGCAGCAAACTGATTGATGGATTCCGGCAACTTGAGGGATTTTGGTTTTGTCGCCCGAAGGTTTTGGCTGAACAGCCCTGTTTCGCCTACTGATTTCTGCTGTCCTCTGCCGATGCAATCCTAAACAGATCGTCTACTGTCACCCCCAATGCCTTAGCAAGCTTCAGGGCCAGAAGCACGGAAGGGACCATCCGCCTTCCTTCGATCGCGTTGACCGATGCCCGCGTGATTCCTGCAAGCCCCGCCAACTGGGCCTGCGTCAAGTCGTTCATTGCGCGATGCACTCGGAGGGAATTCTCAAGCGCTTGATTATTCATCGGAGGTCACACGAGTGTAGTACAGGATGCCCGCAGCCAAAACCCCGCATCCCAGTGCCACCGTCATGCATGCCATTCCAACGACGGACGGTTCTGTTGGGACGTACGCCATGAAACACGCCAACGGGACCTGGGCGAAGATCACGCTGAGCAATGCAATGCCTTGGGAGCGCTTCAGACCGTAATGGGTCCATTCATCCTGCAGTATCCGCAGCATCTCTTGCTTATACTCTGCTCTGTGGCGTGCACGCTCAATAAGATGGATGGCGACCATGAGCCCAAAAGCCGAAAACATCGGGATCATGATCAATTCCGGCTGGACCCCTGGCATCAGAACGGCAACGATTGTTCCGACCGCCATGGCCGTGCAACCAAGCAGATACAGGAGCCACTGTCGCCGGAAGAATCTAAGGTGGCGCTCGGAAGGCAGTTGGATGTTGTTCATGGCGATTTCTCCTTCGAAAAGCTAACCACACTTTACATAAGGTATCAGTTACATAATGTAAGCGATCACTTACTTTTTGTCAATGATAATTTATACGATCCATGGCCTAACCAACTTTTTTCTGATTAGCAAATGCGTACGCAGACGTTTGACCCGAGGCTCCAATCACTGGGCACTTTTCGGCAGCCTTGATTCCCACGCGGACGGATTACGGGATCTCGTACATCATTTTTCTGGTCGATCTGGCACGCGTGTTGCCTGAGCAATGGGTGAGGGATGATGTACGATTTCGACTATACGCCCTGAACTGGCCCCTGCGGGAACATTGCCCGTGAGTGGTATATTATGATAATATACCAACGTGATCGTACTGGATCGGATTGAAGGCTTCGACTGGGACGAAGGGAATGCTCGAAAGAGCGCTGAAAAGCATCACGTTTCTCAAGCTGAGGCGGAAGCCGTGTTCTTTGGTGATCCGCTGCTCGTTGTTCCGGATCCGCGGCACAGCCAAGCGGAACCCCGTTTTCATGCGCTCGGGAAGACAGGCGACGGGCGCATGCTGCACGTAGTGTTCACACTTCGCCGACAGGATACGCTGATCCGCGTAATCTCCGCCCGCGACATGCATAGAAAGGAACGAATGATTTATGCCAAAGAAACGAAAGCCCATTCCTAAGTTTTCCTCGGAGGCGGAAGAGCGTGCGTTCTGGGAATCAGACGATTCCGGCGAATTTGTTGATTGGAGCCAGGCAAAGCGCGTTCGGCTTCCCCGGCTCAAACCTTCCACTTTAGCGATATCACTGCGGCTGCCCGTCAGTCTGCTTGAGCGCATCAGAATTGAAGCGAACAAGCGCGATGTGCCCTACCAATCCCTCATCAAGACTTGGCTGAGTGAAAAGGTGGGATAGCGGAGTTCTGTTTGGCGCGTGATGATCGTTGAGGGGAAGGGCTCTAGCGGTTTCACGGTGGCGTTAATTGGTCAGGGCGGGGGAAAATCTGGAAAAACATCGGACCTGGGACTTGTTCGGTTTTATTTAACCGCCCGCGATTCGGTCCATTTACGGTTATCCGTTGACTTTGCAGGAGGTCATGACCAAGCAGGGCATCTGACTTCCCTTGCTTACTTTATCTTCACTACTCGGCTGCCAATCCGGTCGCTTTGAACGTCATACATAACGATTTTCAGTATCTGCTTTGGAACTTCGGCGGGAACCATTTTCGAAAAAGGAATCCCAGATAGCAAATAAAGCCGATACGTCTCCTCGCGCAAGTTTAAATCGACCTTTTTCCAAACATCACCAAGATACTGGCCTCTTGGGTTGGCGTAGAAGACGGTCACACGCAGCTTGCCGACATGCCGGCCATTTACATCAAGCAATCGGAGTTTCCCCGGATTTACGTTCAAATCAACCTTGATCTGTGGCGCATATGGTTGATTGATCACCTGTTCTAAGTTGACGTCGAAAGCGATATCCGTTAGATCCGCCGTATATGAGCCGTAAGCGGTGATATCGGAAGTATAGGCGGCCGCATCCATAATTCGACTGTAAGCGAGAAATTCCTCTCTGTTTTGGCTGTCGGCGCACTGTTGCCGGTACCCGGAATCGGCGGCGATTCTGTTGCGGTGATACTCCCTTCGCCGGCGGCGCTGACACTCGTGTGAATGACAAACGGTCTGTCTGGGATGATAGGGAGAAGGATCGAACGGCTCGTGGCAGTAGCAGCAAATGGGTTTCCTGGCTTTCATCTCGCGCTCCGGGCCTGGATTGGCCCGGTCATTCTTGGCCAGGAAAAATGGAAGAGGAACCGAAATCCGTGCAGCCTCTATATATAGAATCTCTATAGAGTTTTGTACCGCGTCCTCGCAGATTGAATCTCTAAAGATGGCAACCTTTTATTCCGGCAAAATTGGTCTCCTTACTCCCCGGCGCTAACACTTGTTCATGTTTTCGCCCAACGCGCTCTCGGTAACAGAAACTTAGACGCCAAAACGCTGAAAATGTTCCGTTTCCGTTTTTTTGCCGAAGAGGAAAAGCAAACGTTCCGCGGGTAACGGCCAAACCGGAAACTACTGCCAGCCCTAGTACTAACTCGTTCGGAGGCAAATCGGGACAACCGGGCGCGAAACCATGATCTCCGGATACGCAATACGTCCGCGTGACCGAATCCGTCGGTATTGTAATTTCCCAGGCGAGAATTTACGCGAATTACATTATAGATCGGGATTGATGGAGAATTTTGTTTGGGGCATTTGTCATTGCAGGGCATCCCATCTGCTAATTGCTGTCAACTGACGCCGATGGGTATTTCCGAATGCCGGCACTTTGATTCAATCCAATTTCAGGGCAGGTGTTGCGCTTGCCTGATCTGGCGGAGTATGGGGTGGTCGGGATCCGCGACGCTGAGCAGCCGGCCCAGTTCCTCTTCGACCTTGAGCGCGGCGCCCACTCTGCCGGCCTTGCGATAGAAGTCCGCCAGGAGCGCCTGGTTGTGCAGCCAATACGCTCCATACATTCCGCTACGGATGCGCAATCGTTGGCGGCCGTCATATTCCAGGACACGAATTGCCTGCGGCAAGTCGCCGGTCTTTTCCCATGCAATGGCCAGACTTTCTGCGGTCAGGTAATAGTCATTGGCGCTGCGGGAGGCAATTTTTTCAATAAATTCGCTGAGCAATTTGACCGCATCCTTATAGCGACCCTCTGCGATTGCAGTTTCACCCTGCACCTGGTTGTGGTGACACGCAGCTAATTGAGTTTGGCATACTCGGCCTTGGCTTGCTTCAGGATCGGGATGTCGAAGTCGGCGTCTTTCCAGAGCTCGAGGAATGTCTCGTACATTTTACGGCTCTTAGTGGTATCGCCAGTGAGCGCTGCGGCTCGCGCCAGGCCCAGGTGTGAGAGCGGCCAATAAAACGCCATAGGGCCAAAGCCGCGGTGATCCAGCACCCGCTGGAATTCGGCAGCGGCATCTTTGCCTGATCGCAAAGCCAGATAGGCCTCGCCGCGCACGTACCAATGAACTATAGCATTCGGTCCATGATCGTCACCGCCCAAATTCAGCGCTTGGATCGTCAGATCGGGTTGGCCTCGGAAGAGCGCGATTACCGATTTGGTATCGGACTCCACTACGTCGACACGTATGCCAAGATGGGTCGCTTTACGCCATTCGTCATAAAGTGCCTGTGCGCGGCCGGTATCACCGCAGCGAGCCAGCGTGACGCTTTCCGTAATCAAGGCATTGCCGGCGCGCGACAGTGCGAGAGCTTTGTCGACGTTTCCTCGTGCTTGCCGGCAGTTGCCGAAAACCGCTTCGGTGATAGCCATATCAGCGGTCTCTTGCGCCGCCCTCACCCGGTTTTTGTTCCGCTGTGCCAACTCGACCACCTGTCGATAGAAATCCTCCGCCTGATGCAATTTCCCGGCAAACTCAGCCCCATAGGCCTGCCAGTCGAGAGCACCCAACTCTTGGGGCTTACCTCTTGCCCAGTCGATCTGCTGTTTCATCAGCGCTGCATCCCCGTGGACAAACGCAATCTTATATAGGTATTGGTGAAAGATGCCTGAGTCGAAATTCTTTGCCAACGCCTCCTCAATCAGTTGTTTAGCCTCGCCGAATCGATTGAAGTACATCAAGGCCGTCTCGAGGTTCACATAGTTGGCGCTCTGGTCCGGGTCAAGCTTGAGAGCCTCGCGTCCGTTCTCCAGAGCCTTTTCATACTGCCCTTCGATATTATAATTGAGGCACAATGATCCGTATGGGGTTGCAACGTTTGGATATATCTGCTTGTATAACTCCCAAGCCTCCGTCGTTTTCTGCCCATTCTGCAGAACCAAGCCATAATACCTGGCTGTGACGTAAAGCTGTTCGCGCTCGGTCAGTCCCGCGCGCAGGTCATAGGCTTTTTGAGACGATCGAATTTGCTCCTCGGGATCACTCCTTGTGTTCCATAACTCTGTCGCCAGCATGGCATGTGCCAGGGCAAAGTTCGGGTCGATTTCGATAGCCCGGCGAAGCCAGGGAATCGATTCCCTGTGCCTGCCTTTACGAGATTCCATGATCCCCATGGAATACGCCTTCAGGGCTTCCAGCGAGGATGTTGTCGCCTGTGACAAAGGCGCATCAAACTTCTTGATGGTGCCCAGCTCCTCTCCCAACTTTCGGCGCAGATTGATCGCGGCTGTGCCGAGCCGGCCAATCACTTCCTCCTTGGACCTCGTCTGCTCTTGAGCGAGCGCAAGGAGGCCGCCAGACCGCGAATCCACAGCTTTCAATTGGATCAGATAGTCGCGACCCAACGGAGAAATGGAGGCGGCAACCATTGCTTTCAAGCCCCGCCGCGCGCAGATCTCCCGGGCGACGTCGCCGGTCACCGGGGAGTCTGCGGGACGTCGCATCATCTTTAAAGTCTCGCGCACGGCGTCCTGGGAGTAAATCTTGAGAAAAGGGGATTCTTCGAGTTTCGCCGTCAGCGCCACCTGGAGTGATAAGTCGAATACGGAATCGCCGGTCTTGTTTTCAAAATCGGCGAGAAGGATCGTGTCTGAGGATGTTAACACCGGCGCGCGTGGCGCGAAGTACCAGACACCGAAAAACGCTAGGCCCACGACAGCGGCCAAAGTGGGCATCCGGCGCAATCGCCTGGATCGCACTCGCGCGGTATGAGCTACTGCCGGCGCTGCGGCGCGGCTCATATCGCTGCCGCCATTCAGGCGCTTGAGATCGGCAAGTACCGCGACCGGTTCTTCTTGGACCTCGTGGACGGCGGCGATAAACCTGTAACCACGGCGGGGGATTGTCTCGATGAACCGGTTGGAGTCCGGCTTTTCCCCGAGCGCCTTCCGCAAGTTTGAAATCTGGACGCTGAGATTCGCCTCCTCTACGAACGCATCCTTCCACACGGTGTTGACGAGTTCGTCCTTTTGGATTATCCGCCCCGCCCCGGCAATCAAGGCAGCGAGGAGATCGAATGCCTTCGGTGTCAGCGGAATGGGCTTCCCATCCCTGTAAAGCACTCGCTCCGACAGGTCCACCCGGAAGTCATCGAATTCCAGCAAGTTGCTGTGTTCAAGAGACATGGCTGTATCGGCGTACCTCGTTTGGAACTTATTTGGCGATCTTTTGGCGCTTCTTAAAGACTTCTGTGCGCCAGTTCCCGAGTATATCCCACATTGTGGTAACGCTCACTCACGGATAGAACATTTTAGAAGTGATTGTAAGCGGTATTAAGCGAATGTCAATGCGCTAGATAGAACATCGAGGTTTCAATACCTCAAAGGAGAATCTCAATGAGAAAAGTGTTGGTTTTTGCGAGTATCGTTGTGGCATATGCGGTTGCGATCCCCTCGTCGCATGTTGCAGCCCAGAAGCAGAAGTGCAGCGATGTTCCGGTGGAGGCTTCGTTCGAAAATACGCTGAACGGCTCGAGCCTCCTGTCGATCCTGAACGACACAGTCTCCTATAAGAATGGGGTGAACGGAGTCGGGGCGGTACTGAACACTTGCCTTGGAACGAATGACGTGTCGATTAACACCGGCTCGAACCGGGCTTTTGTCTATAGGTTTCCAACTGCAGTCGACGGTTCATCCACGTCGGGCCAATACGGCACCCTCGGCGGCACAACGGTCAGTATGCCGGGTAGTCTTTTTGTGCGCAACATCCTGTACAATCGGCCGGCCTGCGGCTCCGCCAGGAGCGAATATAGCTTTACCTCCGACGCGTTCTTTTCGTTCACGCAGGACGCTGGTGGCGCTGCCAGCGGATACCGCCTGCGCTTTGTTGGACCTAATGACGCGGATCTGAAGTGGCCTGCCAACCAGTTCCCTGACGACAACCAGGTCTTTTGGAGTTCCAATGTGACTGTGACGTTCCATCCGGGCGACTGCCTGAATATCCCTGACAGTTGGACCATAGGCGGGACGAATCCCAATCCGAATGGGTTTGTGCAACTCGGAACGCTCCATGAATTCATCAAAAGGTCCTGGGTCCATCTCGGGCAGTACGAGATGCCGTTCCAACTCGAGGTGCAGGCGTTGAAGATTTTTTGAGTTCCTCCACCATACCTAAAAATCATCGCCGCGCGCGTAAGCAAAGCGGAACCTTGCTAGGCCCTGTTGCGGGTTCCGGTTTAAGGCTTTTCGGATGGTGAAGGTGTGCCCGGATTTGCCGAAAGCGGAAAACCCTCTGAGCATGCGAGCTGAAATGTTGAAAGGAGCGGCCTCCAAACGATATGACTCACATTCCGAAGAACATAATCACACCCGCACTCGTTGCGGGCCTTTGGTTTTGGATACTCTGTCATGTGAATTCTGCTGCGCATCAGGATAACGAGTGGGAAAGTCTCGTGAGCTCGGCCCTCAGCATGGTGGAACGGGGAAACTACTCGGAAGCGGAGAAGCAGCTGCTGTCGGCAGTAAACCTTGCCCGACAGTTCGGCGCCGACAATTTTCGTCTCGGGGTCAGCCTCAGCCACCTCGCAAACCTCTACCATAACCAGGGCAACAATTCGAAGGCGGAGGAGCTTCTCGAACAGGCATTGCCCATCATCGAAAAACACCGCGGGCCGGATCATCCGGATGTGGCCACGACTCTCAATAATCTTGCCGACGCGCGTGCGGCGCAGGGAATCGCGTCCGGTGTTGAGCAGATGTATGTGAGGGCTCTGTCGATCCGGCAGCGGGCATTCGGCCGCGGCGACTTCAGCGTTACGGAAATTCTGGTGAACCTCGGCGGATTCTACGCCGACATCGGTCAGGACGAAATTGCCGAAAGGCTGCTCACCGAGGCGTTGGGCATTTACGAAAGCAAGCCGGGAACGGGGGACACGGGAGCTGTCTGGACCCTGAACAGCCTGGGGGCGATGTTTACCGCGCACGGCGGTTACGCAAAGGCACGGAGTTTTCTGGAACGCGCCCGGACGATTTGTGACCGCAATCCGGCGATCGTGCCCATGATCACGGGTACGACACTGGAAAACCTCGGAGTGCTGAACTACAAGCTGCATCGGTACCCAGATGCCAGACGCCTGATCGAAACGGCACTCACCCTGAAGCAGAGGGTATCTGGGCCGCTTCATTGGGAAACAGCCGCAACCCTGAGCAATCACGGCAGTGTACGACAAGCAGAGGGACCCAGCCCGAGCCGAGGCGATGCTGAAGGATGCGCTTGAGATCTTTGAAAAGACCGCCGGCCCGGGCGACCCGCGAACCGCCGCGTGTTTGGAGATGCTGGCCCGGATCTACTGCGGTCAGAGACGATATGCCGAAGCGGAACCGATGTTCCGTGCGGCCCTCGCCGTTGAGGAAAGGACTCTGGGGCGGGACAGCCTGGTCGTGGCGAATACTTTGACCGACATGGCAATGCTTTTGAAAAAGACGCGTCGCAGCGAGGATGCAGAACAGCTGCAGGCGCGTGCGGATTGGATCCGGGCCAGGCATGCCGCGGAAAGCCGGCAGCGCGTGGTCGACATCGAGGAACTCCTCAAGCCCGACGGCAGGAGGCCTCGGAAATAAGGAGCTGCGGCTACGTATGGGACAGTTCTTTTGCGTCGTTTTCGAGCGGTACAGAATCCTGCCGATACTTCCATATTGGTTCTTGCTTGGTATCATGGCAGGATTCCTTCTTAGGTCAGTGGTTCTTTTTCCGGGCAAAGCCTGCGGCAAATACCCCGGGGTGCCTTGACTGCCGACTCCAATAAGGTCGCCAGCTCGGTGCCCATCTCGCTGAATACATGTTCGATTGCGATGCGATCAATGCGCTTCAGGGAAATACGGATCAAATGTTCGGAATTTCGATTTCAACGGGCGATATCGTACCTGTACTGTTTACGTGAGGGTTAGCTTTTGGCGTGAGGAGCGGAACGGATCCCATCATTCATCACCGCCGGGTTATGTACGACAAGACTATACGCCCGAGTGACCAGATGCAACGGTCATTAAACTTCCCAGAACGGGATTTATGGACAAGAATCATTTAGCGTGAATTGCAGCGTTCGCGCATTCTCAAAGACGAGCGGAGTTAGATGCCGTTTGCTTAGCGGGCAGGACGCAAGTGAGTTCCTTGAACCAGTTTCGAGGAGCGTTGTGTTGTTCGTGTCGGTGGATACCTGTATTGATAACCGACATGACTATGATTTTATGTTCGCGCCAATTCCTTCCCTGTATTCCTAGTGATCCCCCCGGGCGCCGGAAAAGTCGAGCCGCAGGAATCCATTTGTGTCCGGAGGCCCCATGGTCACCTGGAAATATGGTTTTTCGGACAAAGTCATAATGGTGGCCCCGAAGGAAAACACTTCGCCATTATCCCTTAGAGTCCTGCAGATCGGGTGATCTTTCGAATCTCGAGATTGGAGCGTTTCCTTGATGACCTGTTCGTCGATAGCCTCGGCGGGCATCCGCAGTCGTGTCGCCAATGCGCTAAACCGGAACTCGCTATTGCTTTTTGTTCCAGGGTTCAGCGACAGCATCCAGTTCTGGTGCCATGGCTTCAAGTCATTATTGGCCAGCGGATGGTTCGTATGATACACGACGCTTCCGTCCGGAACGGGCCGGAATTCAGCAACTTTGCCTGCTGAGGCTTCAAAATCATAAACACGGTCGCCGATGCCGATGATGTAGTTTTGACCCGAGGCGTGTTTGACGGTTTTCACGAAATCCAGCACGTCTGCGCGGTTGGTCCTTGCGAGGACGCCGCGCACGAAACAGGCGACAGGGAGCCCGTTAGGTGCTGCGCTCAGTTGCATAAGTGTATTGCATGTTATCGCAATTGAACGGTTGTTCATACCGTTTGCGGCGATGAGCCCGGCTGATGTGAAAACAAACTGTTCAGGGTGCCCGGAGTCTTCGGCAATGTGCAGGACAACTTGGGAACCGTCGAGGAATTTTGGCAGATCCACGTTCTGGGCGACAATCGCAGCATGTGTGCCGCTTCGAATCACTCCCAGGCTACTGCATTGATGTGCACCGCCTTTGTCGATGTACACCCAGAGTTCGTCAACAAGCTGATAGGCTAACATCGTCGAATAAGGCTGACCTGACCCCATCGAAATACCCCTGATTTCTTCTAGAAGCTCCGGGGTCCATTTCCTCATGGCGGGCACAAAATTGGTTTCGGCCAGAAATTTGTCCAGTAGCTTGTCCGGATCCGCTTGGGATTGATCTCGGAGATCCTTCTTCCAAAGGTCCACCATCCGAGCGATTTCGTGACGGAGTTCCCGCCCGTGCAGAAAGCCTCGATCATATGGAGACCCATGTAAGCGAACAACCTTCGGAATTCGCTTTTCATCAACACGGCTTGGCCGGATTGCAGGACCCGCATCGACAGCAGGACCGACAATGAGGAGCAGGGCTAATGCAATCAACAGATAGCAAATCCCTGCCGGGGCGTGAATCCAACGATCGCTCTTGAACATGAGGGTTCTCCTTCAATAGCTGTTGGTCTGTTCCCCTTTTGGCATAACCAGACCTGCAAGAAATTGCGGCCATTATAATCGACAGTTTGGTTCCTGGATAGCTAGATCTAAAGCACTTGTGGGGCATTGGTCATTGTGACACAGGTTACTGGCCCGGCGTTCTGGGAAACTGACATTAGTCGAGTGATGATCTGCCACATGGCCGTATTACGGCCAAGGGGGTATTTACTTAACTCAGGTAACCGCTATATATGGGGGTAGGCTGCGCCGAGGTTTGCCACATGGTCCGAAACGGGTCAGGTAGGTCGTTCCCGAGCAATCGTACCTTCGATGGCGGGCACCACGAGTTCGCACGCATGCGGGGCACCTCGGGCGGCGCAGATGCCACTCCTGCATTCGGACCGAGCAGTGGCGCGTCGTTTAGAAATCTGCCGGCCCCAATATGTGGACTAAACATGAGTCAAGTAAATACCCCCTTACGGCCATATTGTACCTGTACTGATTACGTGAGGGTTAGATTTTGGCGCGAGGAGCGGAACGGATCCCATCATTCATCACCGCCGGGTTATGTACGACAACGCGACAATTCGCTCTTTGACCATCGCATTTCCCTGCAAATGTAAGTGAAATCAGAAGCAACAGGCAGTAAGATAGCCCTGGTGACCAACACAACATCCGACAGCAAAATGCGGCTCATTCAGATTTTTATTAGGTGGATGATCAGGTACGTGCTTGGGTCTGTGATTTTTGTCCTCCTGATCCCAATCTATGCGCTTTGCCAGCAATCAACGGGTGAGGTTGTAATCGTCAAACTCTCCGATCCTGTCTATCCGCAATTGGCGCGGGCAGCAAGGGTCACTGGAGATGTTGAGCTAGAGCTTGGAATCCGACGCGATGGGAGCGTTGCTGTGTCAGCCATCGTCAAGGGTCACCCCTTACTGAATGATGCCGCTATTGCCAGTGCGCAGTTGTCTCGCTTTGAATGCCGTGACTGCAAAAACGAGGTGACACCCTACTCACTTATATACACTTTCGAAATTATCCAAAGTCCGGACTGGCCTTGCCCAGAGAAGGTCGAACAACGAGTTGCCACGATCCGAAACCATGTAACCGTGACAGTAGATCCTCTTCCTATGCATATCCAATTTGCATCGATCAGAGTTCGCTCCGTAAAATGTCTTTTTCTCTGGGAGTGTGGCTCAAGATGGACCGGAGAAGATTATTATTACGATCGCGTTCCTTCCATAAAGTGCCTGAATTTGTGGAAGTGCGGGCTTCGACTTCGTGAGCCTTGGGCCACGTGCAAACGGCTACATCGGGAAATTGTCAGATAGCCGGGCCTCAAAACATGACGTACGGATATCGGGATCACGGGGGATTTCAGTCCTCTCCGTAGGCCGCGCACTCTACTGGGTCACCTGGGGAGTAAGACCCTGCGCATGATATTTGCGCTGATGTAGCTGGAGGCAATTCCAATAACAACTGGGATCGCAAACTGCCATGGAGTCAAAGCTATGGTGTATTCAACTCCAAGGCCGATCTCTCCGCGAATTATTGCGAGTACCAAAAATAAACCACCGAAAATGGCCGCTGGGATAGTTGCTATCGGAAGATATCCGCGCTTGAAAACAACGGCATAAACGGCCCCGCTGACGAATCCTGCAACGGAGAGGTTGATAATAAACATCGTCGCCAACTGCAAGGCAGAATCTAATGGAAGATTGCGCGTTACGTTTACCTGCATCAGCCCATAAGCGAGAACATAGGAGGCTACACCCGCAACGATTGACAGTAAATAATGAACCGCTTTGCGAAGCCGCATCTGAATCTCCGCATTAAGCAACTTCTTTAGGCGGCATTATCTGCACGGCAGGATAAAATTGCAATCCGCAATGCTGCTAGGGCACCAATCTGGTCGCATTCCGGGCGTATCACGGCGTTACCGTACATCGACCTTGACGGGTTTCAAAACTGGGATTCACTGAACAGTAACCTGATTTCGGAGGCATCATGGAGGGCCCTCATCAACTCAACGATGCCAAGGCAGTGCAAAAGTAATGCCCCAGTATCCCATTCCGGAATCAAATTGCACGTATCTGATCCGCACGGTGCTGGCGGCTATGGTTCCGAGGATTACGATGGCCAGGATAAAGGATCGCCGTCTGCGCATTTTCAAATGCTCACAAAACTGCCGCTGAGTGGCAAAACATTGCCACTCAGGTCTGCAGCGTGGGTGCGCGCGGTCTGATAACGGATTATATTCACGCCATGAAAAACATCAATCCCTCCAGAAAGCCCGCACCCAGTTCAGGCAAGGGCACCGGATCGAGGAAACTTCATTGCTACTCCTTTCGATTGAGATACCATCCACCGCTCGACTGGGATGCGCTTATCGATTTCCTCGGGCCGCGTGCAATTCCGGGGATCGAAGCGGTTGAAGCGGGAGTGTACCAGAGAACAATCGAGTTGTCCGGATACTTCGGCCGGCTGGAGGTGCGGCCCGGCGGCCCGAATGCGCTGCGTCTCATGATCGAATTTCCCAAACCTGCACCGATCCCCCGCATCGTGGCGCGTGTCCGACGGATGTTCGATTTCGACGCCGATCCTCCGGCTATCAACGCGCACCTCATGCAGGACAGGGTCCTGGCACCGCTGGTCACGCGCCGGCCGGGCCTTCGTGTGCCGCGAGCATGGGACGGGTTTGAACTCGGCGTGCGCGCGATCCTGGGACAGCAGGTGAGCGTGGCCGCCGCCACCACTCTGTCCGGACGGCTGGCAGCATTGTTGGGACGCCGGATTCCGGAATCCGGGGGCGGCTTGACACACCTCTTCCCTTCACCACAAAAAGTGGCCCGCTGGAATGCCGCCGGCATCGGAATCCCACGGAAGCGGGCAGAGGCCATCCGGCTTTTCGCAGCGGCGGTCCAATCCGGCGACCTGGCCTTCGGACTGGACGGGGATACAGGCGTCTTCCGGCAGCGCATGTGCGCCATTCACGGGATTGGAAGTTGGACCGCCGAGTATGTCGCGCTGCGCGGCCTGGGCGATCCGGACGCGTTTCCGGCCGGTGACCTCGGTCTGCTTCGTGCTGCGAAGGCAAGTACTCCTCGTGAACTGCTGCGGAGAGCGGAGCGGTGGCGCCCCTGGAGGGCGTATGCCGCCGTGCACCTGTGGACTGCCGGAAATCCCCACCCTCACCGGTCCGTACCGCCTGAATCAGCTCCGCCCGTGTGACAAGAGCCATCCTCTGCCGGAGCTTCCACGCTGCAGAAAAAGCCTGCCCGCCCGGCAGGGAAAGCGATTGGTGCCATAATGTCTTTGTGATAAAGGATATGGCATGAAACGCATCGACGAGCAGATCGGCGAGTTCGCCTCGGCGCTCCGCGGGGATTTTTCCGGCGAAATCCACACGGACAATTTCACACGCCTCCTGTACAGCACCGATGCAAGCATTTACCAGATCGAGCCGCTGGCCGTCCTGGCGCCCCGCGGGCACGATGACGTCGCGGCAGCGGTATCTGCGGCGTCGGAACATGGACTGCCCATCCTGCCTCGCGGTGGTGGGACAAGCCTGGCGGGCCAGACGGTCGGCGCCGCCGTGGTCATCGATTTTTCCCGGCACATGAATCGCATCCTGGAGGTGAATCTCGAGGAACGCTGTGTGCGGGTGCAGCCGGGGATCGTGCTGGATCAGCTCAATGCGCATCTGGCAGCTTCCGGATGGCGCTTCCCTGCGGACGTGGCCACGAGCAACCGTGCCACGCTCGGCGGCATGATCGGAAACAACGCCGCCGGCGCCCACTCCATTCTTTACGGCATTACCCTCAACCACGTCCGGGAAATGCGGGTGTTGCTGGCGACGGGGGAAGAGGCGGGACTCGCCGAGCTGAACCCGGAGGCCTGGAGGCAGAAGACCGCACTCGATGGTTCCGAGGGTAAGGTCTACCGAGCGGTCAACCGCATCGTCACGCAGAACAGCGAGGAGATCCGGGCGCGCTATCCTCGCATCATGCGCCGGGTCGGCGGCTACAACCTGGACAGCGTTCTGGATGCCGGCGGCGGCAATCTCAGCCGGCTGATAGTCGGCAGTGAAGGGACGCTTGCCACCTGCACGGAAGCGGTGCTGAACCTGGCGCCTGAGCCCCGCGCCAAGGTCCTCGACATCGTTCACTTCGCAGACCTGATCGCCGCCCTGGAAACTCTGCCCGAGATCCTGGCGCTGAGACCCGCGGCGGTCGAACTCGTGGACAAGATGCTGCTCGACCTGACCCGTCTACAGCCTGCGTTCGCAAGGAAGATGACCTTCGTCGAAGGGGACCCGGCGGCGCTCCTGATCGTGGAGTTTTTCGCTGACACCGAAGAAGAGGCGGCGGGAAAGCTCGAACAGCTGGACCAACGGCTGCGGGCCCGCTGCGCGGGCGTGTCGTTTGTGCACGCGATTGCGCCGGTCGACCAGGCCAACGTCTGGGCGATCCGCAAGGCCGGCCTCGGCCTGCTTTCGAGCATGAGGGGGGACGCAAAGCCGATCGCCTTCGTGGAGGACACGGCGGTCGCGCCGGAACTCCTGAGCGACTATGTCCGGCGGTTCCGCGCGATCCTGGACCGGCACCAGGCGCTGGCCGGCTTTTACGGCCACGCCTCGGTGGGTTGCCTGCACATCCGGCCCGTCATCAATCTGAAAGATCCGTCCGGCATCCGCAAGATGACGGACATATCCGCGGCAGTGAAGGACCTGGTGGTCGAGTTTAAAGGGGCCATGAGCGGCGAGCACGGCGACGGCATCGCACGCAGCCACTGGAACCGTGAACTCTTCGGGGAGCGCCTGTATTCGGCATTCCGGGAGCTCAAGGCGGCATTCGATCCGGAGGGGATCATGAATCCCGGCAAGATCGTCGATGCGCCTCCGATGACCAGCCACCTGCGTTACGAGCCCCCGTACCGCGCCGCCAAAATAAAAACCAACCTCGACTTCGGCCCGGAGGGGGGCTTTGCGCGCGCGATCGAGCAGTGCAACGGCATGGGCGTCTGCCGGAAGCTCGACACAGGAACGATGTGCCCTTCCTACATGGCGACCCGCGACGAGGAGCACTCCACCCGTGGGCGCGCCAACGCCCTCCGCGCGGTGCTGTCCGGCCGTTTCCCGCCGGAAGAATACAGCGGCTCGCGCATCTATGAAGCCATGGACCTGTGCCTGTCCTGCAAGGCGTGCAAGACCGAGTGCCCGGCAAACGTCGACATGGCCAAGCTCAAGTACGAGTTTCTGGCCAACTACAATGCGAGCCACGGAATTCCGTTCCGCTCGCTGGTGTTCGGGAACATCGCGGCGCTCAGCCGCCTCGGATCGGCAACGGCCCCCCTGTCGAATTGGGTGCTTCATTCCGCGATTGTCCGCCGGACCGCGCAGCGACTGCTCGGCGTCCATCCGGGACGAACGGTGCCGCCCTTTGTCCGCCGGACTTTCCGGCGCTGGCTGCGCCGGCATCCGCCCCGGAAATTGCCGCACGGGGCGCCCAAGGTTGTCCTTTTCAATGACACCTTCACCAATTACAATGAGCCCTGGGTCGGCATCGCCGCGCTGCGATTATTGGAAAATAGCGGCGCCCAGGTGTTCATCCCTGAGGTATCCTGCTGCGGCAGGCCGATGCTCTCGAAGGGGCTCGTGGATGACGCGCGGGAGCACGCGCGCGCCAACGCCGCGGTCCTGAAGCCGTACGTGGAGGCCGGCGCCTTCATCGTGGGCTGCGAGCCGAGCTGCATCCTGACGCTGCGCGACGAGTACCCGGTGCTTCTGGGAACGACGGAATCGCACCGGCTGGCCGACAGGGTTCTGCTGCTGGAAGAGTATCTTTGCCGGCGCCTCGATGAGGGGTGGCAACCGCAGTACACGGGCGCACACCGGCCGGTACTGCTTCACGGCCACTGCCACCAGAAGAGCCTGGTAGGATCGGCCCCTTCGTTGCGCCTGCTGAAGTCGCCGCCCGGGTTCGCGGCAGAGGAAATCGATTCCGGCTGCTGCGGCATGGCCGGAGCCTTCGGTTTTGAAATTGAGCATTACGAAATATCATTGCAGATCGGCGAGGCGCGGCTTTTCCCCGCGATCCGGCGCTCGCCGGCCGACGCTTTGATCGTGGCGTCAGGGACTTCGTGCCGCCAGCAGATATTGCACGCGACCGGCCGCAAAGCTCTGCATCTCGCGGAGGCGATCGCCGGCGCTCTCGTTACACCAGCATCAGACAGTTAGCATGTCGGCATCTCGAGACCGGTTGCCTGGAGAGAAAGCGAAAATGCACAGATCCTCATCGAACCCGGACCGCATGACCCCGAAAAGCATGCGGAGACAGATCACCTTCCTCAGCCTGATTTCGCCCGCCCTCCTCGGCCTGCTCCTGTTCCCTGGATGCTTTTTCCGGCACAAGGCCCCCGCCGCCCCCCCAACACTCCCTGCTCCGGTGCGAGTCGTGCTTCTCCCGGTGAATATACCCGACGACAAACCGGAGCTGCAGTGGACATCCTTCGCCACAACCGTTATGCTGGCGGAGTCCGCCCTCGCGGCGCCGGATCTGGAACTGGTACCGCTCTACGAATCCGTGCCCGCCGTGCTGCAGACTCTCGGAAATTCGCGTCACATCACCGACGAAATCGCCGAATTCACCGCCGCGCGGCTTACCGCACGCTGGGCGGCCGAGGGCGAAATCACCGCCCTGAAAGATGCTTACACATTGCGCGTGGACTACATCCCGTCGAGACCATCGCTGGTGCCGTTCCGCTATGAGAAGGCGTGTGCCCTCAACGCGATGGATGCCCGACTTCAGGAAGCGTGCGCTCAATTCCTGGAATACCTTATCCTCAGGCCCCTGGCGCCGGACAAGCTGAAACCGCTGGATGCAAATAAGGTGAAGGAAATCGCCCAGGCGCTCGACGCAGAATACGGTTGGTTCACGACGGCCAAACCCGGCCAGGCCAACAAGCTGGTCGAGGAACTTGTCGTCACAAATCGCAACCTGGCGAAACTCTTATTCAGCCCGACGCTGTACCCCGTCCTCGCGAAATAATCGTGTTTCCAACAACTGCTCCCGGGAGCGCCGACGTCCCGCCCAATGCCGCATCGTTTCTGCAAAAAGAGGGGCGAGCAAAACGCAAGGATCTTGGACCTGGACGTGGACGGGATTAAAGGTGCGCCGTTGAGTCCGAACACCTCAGAAACCTGTGCCGCAACCACGTCCAGGTCCAGGTCCACGAGCCAAAATGGAAATTCGTATGCAAGAACGGAGTTTCAGAAAAACTATGCGGCATTGGGCGTCCCGCCGGCATATGCCGCCGGGACGGCGGCGGTCCCGGCACTGTCCAGGCAGCGTAAAACGCTGAGCGCTGAGAGGCGCGGCGCAGTCGTCATTCCATTTCCGCCCACTTGCCTTTGCCTTCCCAGACCCTGAGGGCAAAGGGGAGAGGTATACGATCGGCGATCTTGCGATGAATCATCTCGCAGATGTTCTCGACGGAAGGATAATCGAGGAAATCGTTGAAGGATCTGTGGTCATAGAGACCCAGGGTCTCCCGCAGGATGCCCTTCAAGTCGCCGAAGTCAATAATCATGCCGGTCTTGTTCTCACCCTCGATGATCATTTCCACCCTGTATGTATGGCCGTGCAGCACGCCGCATTTCTGGTGGCCGGGCAGATAGTGCGCGCAATCGATGTATTCGATAATCCCCAGTTTCATCGTCATCCTCCTCGTGGCCGCTATGGGCCCGGGATCCGGAAAATTACGGGACCTCCGGTTTTGCCGGAGGCTTGCCCGGCGAGCCGCTCAAAGCGATCCACAGGAGCGGGCATCCGGGATACCCGCAGCGGCGAATGCCTGCGAACGTTCGCGGCACGATTCACAAGCACCACAGGGCTGGTCGCCATCAGAATAACAGCTCCAGGTTGATTGAAACGGAACCCCCAGTTTCGCTCCCAGCCGGAGCACTTCGATTTTCTCCATCTCTATCAGAGGGAGTGTCACCTCCGTCTGCACTTCCGCATGGCTCCACATCCCGATCCTCATGATCCGGTTGAGTTGGCGCCAAAATTCCTTTCCGGCATCGGGGAAGCTCTCGTAGTCGGTTTGGTTGTGCCCGCCGACGATGTAGCGCGCGCCCAGGATTTCCGCATGGTAGGCCGATAGGGCATAAAAAATCAGGTTGCGCGAGGGAATGTAACCCTCGGGCGCCCGGGCCAGCGAGGAATTCCCCAGCTCGGATTCCGGAACGTCCACCACTTCCCGCAGAAACGGAACGGGAACGACGATGCGGTTGGAGATCCGGGCGCGGCGGCATAGGTCCAGGCAGGCGCGGCGTTCGCGCTCCGGTCGGCCGAAGTAGTCAAACTCAACAGTGGAAACGATCCAATCCTGCGCGCGTGCCCAATAGAGGGCGACGGCGGAGTCCAACCCTCCTGAAAGCAGAACAATGGCCTTCAAGCTTCACCCCCGCAATCCTCCAGGCAGACCCCCAAACCGGGTCATGGAGACTCCGGCCAGGGAACGCCCGGCGCCGCGGGAAGCTCCCACTCGCATGCTCTTTATGCGAGCTGGACACCCCCCGCCCCAGTGTGTGCCGCCGGTTCGCGATATGCAACCCGGCCGCGCCGCGCCGCCGATTTTCCCACGTTGACATTATCGCCTGTGTTTGCTAGATTTCGCAATTGGTCAAAGGACCGCAGCTTCAGTTTTGTTGTGCTCACATTACTTCCCGCCTCGCCCGGTCCCAGTTTTTCCACGGGAAATCCCGGAACAGAGATCCGAGGCCGGACTGCTGCGAAAGTGGCGGAATTGGCAGACGCGCTGGACTTAGGATCCAGTCCCGCAAGGGGTGGGGGTTCAACTCCCCCCTTTCGCACCAAGCTCGCCCGCGAGAGATGTTTCGGACACGCCGGCCACCGGGGCTGGGGTAGATTCGAGCAACCTCCCGAGCAATAGAAAAGGATCATTACCCTTGAATCTGGAAATCGTCGACATCAGCAGTTGCAAGAAGAACCTCGTGGTGGAAGTACCTGCCGAACGGGTTGAGGAAGAATTCGCCAGGCTAGCAAGAAAATATGCGTTGCAGGCCAAAGTCCCGGGATTCCGTCCTGGAAAGGTGCCTCTGAACATCATCAGGCAGAGATACGGGGCCGAACTGCGAGACGACGTGACCCACGAAATCATCAGCCGCACCTGGCGGGATGCGGTCACCGAGCGAGGGCTGGAGCCTCTTACCGAACCGGCTGTGGAGAAAGTGGACGCTGAACCCGGCGCGCCTCTCAAATTTGTGCTGTCCTTCGAGGTCTCTCCCAAATTAGAAATTACTGATTATAAAGGCGTTGTCGTCACCAACGCCAAAACGGAAATCAAAGACGAAGATGTGGACGGGGCAATCGATCACCTGCGTGACGAGCACGCCCAGTTTGTTCCGGTCGAAAACGGCACGGTGGCAGACAACCACTTCGTCACAATTTCGCTCGACGGCGAGTATGAAACCGGGGGCAAACCCATCCATGAAGAGGATGCGACCCTGATCATCGGAGCACCGCAGACCAACCGAGAGTTTTCGGAAAATCTCCGCGGCGCACGGGTCGACGAGGAGCGGTCGTTCGACGTCGCCTATCCGGAGGATTACCGCCAGAAACGGCTGGCAGGAAAGCTGGTTCATTATCGCGTCAAAGTAAAAGATATAAAAGAGAAACAGGTCAGCGAACCCGGCGACGACTTCGCCCGCGAGATCGGTGCGGGAAGCCTCGAGGAGCTGAGGTCCAAGATTCGGGCGGAATTGATAACGAAGGCCAGCCAGGCTGCCGAAGAGAAGACGAGAGAAGCCGTTTTAGATCAGATCGTCCAACGGCTTACTTTTGACGTGCCCGAGAGCATGGTGCGGGAGGAATTGGAGACCCATGCCCGCAGGATTGCGGCTAACCTGGCCCGCCAGGGCATAGATGTCAGCAAGACTTCCATCGACTGGAAGAAGATTTTCGACGAGGAACGGCCCTTTGCGGAGAGATCGGTTCGTCGCCGTTTGGTACTGGAAGCAATAGCGCAGCAGGAGAAACTCGAAGTGACCGAGGCGGAGGTCGACGCCGAGTTCGAAAAGATGGCGGAAATGGGTGGAAAGTCGGCGGCGGCGATCCGTGCCCAATTCGAAAAGGATCAACGCCTGCAGTCATTTAGGATGTTTTTGCTGCAAAACAAGGCGCTTGATTTCATATACCGCAATGCTACTATTAGCGAGGGGTGAAGCCTTGGCATTGATACCCATGGTTGTGGAGCAGACAAATCGAGGCGAACGAGCCTACGATATCTACTCCCGTCTTCTGAAAGACAACATCATCTTCCTGGGCACGCCGATCGACGACAACGTCGCGAACGTCGTTACGGCGCAGTTGCTGTTCCTGGAAGCCGAAGATCCGACGAAGGACATTTCCCTGTACATCAATTCACCCGGCGGGTCGATATCGGCTGGAATGGCAATATACGACACGATGCAGTTTATCCGGCCGGACGTGACTACGATCTGCGTCGGGCAGGCGGCCAGCATGGCCGCGCTGCTGCTCGCGTCGGGCGCCCCCGGCAAGCGTTTTGCGCTCCCCAACTCCCGGATTCTGATCCACCAGCCTTCCATGAGCGGGCTTTCCGGTCAGGCAACGGACATCGACATCCATGCCCGTGAGATCTTGAGATTGCGCGAGGAGATGAATAAGATTCTGGCGCGCCACACGGGTCGGACGGTGGAAAAGATCCGGGGCGACGTGGAGCGCGATTACATCATGACGTCGGAGCAGGCGAAGGAATATGGTATTGTGGACCAGGTCATTTCCAAGAAAGAGTAGGCGGGCGTTGACCCAGGCTGGAGGATCCCGTTGAGAAAAGACGAGGAGCGCGACGATATCCTGCGGTGCTCATTCTGTTCCAAGAGCCAGAACGACGTCAAGAAGCTCATTGCGGGCCCTACGGTGTACATTTGCGATGAGTGCGTCGATGTCTGCAACGAGATCATCGCCGACGACGTCGTGACGTCCCCCATCGGGGACAAGTTACCGAAACCGGTGGAAATCAAGGAGTTTCTTGACCTTTACGTCATCGGGCAGGAGGTGACAAAAAAGAAGCTCGCGGTGGCGGTCTACAACCACTACAAGCGCCTGGAAATCTCCAAGAAGCGGAGCGACCTGGAGCTGCAGAAGAGCAATGTGCTGCTGATCGGCCCGACCGGGACCGGCAAGACGCTGCTCGCCCAGACCCTTGCCAAGATGCTGTCCGTGCCGTTCGCCATTGTCGACGCCACGACGTTGACCGAGGCCGGCTATGTCGGCGAGGACGTCGAGAACATCATCCTGAAACTGCTCCAGAACGCCGGGGGCGACAAGGAAAAGTGTCAGCAGGGCATTGTCTACATCGACGAAATCGACAAGATCGCTCGAAAGGACGAGAATCCTTCGATCACCCGCGACGTTTCCGGCGAAGGGGTCCAGCAGGCCCTGCTCAAGATCCTGGAGGGGACCGTCGCCAACGTGCCCCCTCAGGGTGGACGCAAGCATCCGCACCAGGAATTCATCCAGATCGACACGACGAACATACTCTTCATCTGCGGAGGGGCTTTCGTAGGGCTCGAAAAGATCATCGAACGGAGAGTCGGCAAGAAAAGCCTCGGGTTTCTCTCCGACAAGGGCTCGAAGAACAAGAAGCCGGTGCCGCCCAATATTCTTGATGTCACTCAGCCGAGGGACCTGATCAAGTTCGGCCTGATTCCGGAATTTGTCGGCCGGCTGCCGGTGATCGGCTCGCTGTCGGAGCTGGATCGCGCGGCGCTGGTGGAAATCCTGACCAAGCCGAAAAACGCCCTCGCGCGCCAGTATCAGAAGCTCTTCGAGTTCGAGAACGTTAAGCTCAAGTTCACCGACGAATCGATCGTTGCCGTCGCCGAACTGGCCCTGGAACGAAAGATGGGCGCCCGCGGATTGAAAATCATCCTCGAGGATCTTATGTTGGATGTGATGTATCGACTTCCTTCGCAAAAGAAAGTGAAGGAATTCATCGTTACGCGAGAGATGGTTGAGAACAAAGACATTGTGTTCACGCTGCTCGAGAAGGCTGGTTAATTTAAGGCATGCCAAACGAAGATCCATCCAGGAAGACTGAACGCCTTCCAATGATTCCGATCCGGGACGTAGTAGTGTTCCCGCATATGATGATTCCCTTCGTGATCGGGCGCCCTTCCTCGATCCGGGCGCTGGAATTCGCTCATGAAGGTTCGAAGCGGGTATTCCTTGCGACCCAGATCGATGCGTCGGTGGACGAGCCTAAGGCCAAGGATATCTACAGCATCGGGACTGTTGCAAACATCGTCCAGAGCGTGAAGCTCTCCGACGGCAACATAAAAGTCCTGGTGGAAGGGGTCCAGAGGGTTCGCGCCCTGCGTCTGATCACCGAGCCCGGCTTTTTCGTCGCGGATGTGGAACTCCTCGATGAGACCTCGATCTCGAGCGCTCGCACCACCATCCTGGTCAAACGGCTTCAGACGGTTTTTGAGCAGTTCTCCAAGCTCAGCCATCACGTGAATTACGATGCGATCCTGAATGCGATGAAGAATCTGGAGCCATCGAAGCTGGCCGACAATATCTGCGCGAACCTGCCGATCAGCATCGAAGAGAAGCAGCAGTTGCTGGAGACGGTGGACCTGGCCGAACGGATCGAGAAGATCAACGAGATCATCGAGGTAGAGATCGAGAAGATCAAGGTGGACCGCAACATCCAGGGGCGCGTGAAACGCCAGATGGAGCGGGCCCAGAAGGAGTACTACCTCAACGAAAAAATGAAGGCGATCCAGAAGGAACTCGGCCGCAAGGACGAAAAGACCGAGTTGGAGGATCTCAGGAAGCAGATCGAAGCGGCTAAAATGCCGAAAGAGGCGCACGACAAGGCCCTGAAAGAGATCCAGCGACTGGAGATGATGCCGCCGATGTCGGCCGAGTCAAGCGTGTCGCGCACGTATCTCGATTGGCTACTGGCGATGCCGTGGAACAAGAAATCGAAAGAAATCCGCGACATGCGCTGGTCCCAGAAGGTACTCGAAGAGGATCATTACGGGCTGGAGAAGATAAAGGACCGCATCATCGAGTTCCTGGCGGTGCGCAGCCTGCTCAAGAAGCCGCAGGGCACCATCTTGTGCTTCGTCGGCCCTCCCGGCGTGGGCAAGACCTCGCTTGGAAAATCGATCGCCCGCGCTACAGGGCGCAAGTTCGTTCGTCTCTCTCTCGGCGGTGTTCGGGACGAGGCCGAGATCCGGGGACACCGACGCACCTACATCGGCGCCCTGCCGGGTCAGATCATCCAGTACATGAAAAAGGCCGGCACCCGGAATCCGGTTTTCATGCTCGACGAAGTCGACAAGATGAGCATGGATTTTCGCGGCGATCCCTCCGCGGCGCTGCTCGAGGTGCTGGACCCGGAACAGAATCACATGTTTGTGGATCATTACCTCGATACCGAGTTCGACCTTTCCATGGTGATGTTTATCGCCACCGCCAATGTCCTGCACAGCATACCCAGGGCCTTGCAGGACCGCATGGAAGTCATACATCTGTCCGGGTACACGGAGCTCGAGAAGCTCCAGATCGCCAAGCGGTTCCTGGTGAAGAAGCAGCTGGAGGCCAATGGTCTCGCCCCGGAACAACTCGAGTTCACCGATGAGGGGTTGCTCGACCTTATCCGCAAGTTTACCCGGGAGTCGGGCGTAAGGAACCTGGAGCGGGAAATCGCCAACGTCTGCCGCAAGACCGCAAAGAAGATCGTGATCGCGGAGGCAAACAACAACCGCATCACACCGGCAGTGGTCGAGCAGCTTCTCGGCAAGCCCAAATTCCGGGAGCAACTCGTGGACAAGGACAACCAGATAGGTGTGGCCTGCGGCCTCGCATGGACTGAAGTAGGCGGCGAAGTTCTCTTCACCGAAGCCACGCTCATGGACGGCAAAGGCCAGCTGACGATGACCGGCAAGCTGGGCGAGGTCATGCAGGAGTCGGCACGCGCCGCCATGTCGTACGTCCGCAGCCATGCGGCGATGTACGGCATCAACCGTGATTTCTATCGAAAGATGGACTTGCACATTCACATTCCGGAAGGGGCGATCCCCAAAGACGGACCGTCGGCCGGAATCACCATGGCGACCACAATTGTATCGGTTCTGACGCGCATCCCGGTCCGCAGCGATGTCGCCATGACGGGCGAGATCACCCTGCGCGGCAAGATTCTGCCGATCGGAGGCGTGAAGGAGAAACTTCTGGCGGCGCACCGCGCCGGCATCAAGGAAGTCCTGCTTCCCAGGGAGAACGAGAAGGATCTCCAGGATATTCCGGCGGACATCCTGGAATCGATGAAGGTGAATCTCGTAGAAACCATGGACGATGTGTTGCAGGTAGCCTTGGAGAGGCTCCCCTTGCCCCAGGGGCAGGTATCCGAAATGTCCGTTCGTGCGAACGAGAATATTGCCCATTAGAAATACCGAAGCCCTCAGTGCGTCTTGCGTACAAACAGCTCACTCCTGACCGTCAGGTGTTAGACGCCTAATTAGGAACTTTGGTCGCGGGCACGCCGCCCGCGAATTGCAATCGAAATCGGCGCCGGCTGTCCCGTCGGCGCCGGACTTACCCTTATCCCGCGACGAGGCCGTGAAACAGACTCAGATCGAGTTGGTCATCAGCGCCTTTTCGCAGCGTGATTTCCCGCGGGCCGGGATGCCCGAGATCGTCCTGGCGGGCCGGTCGAATGTGGGCAAGTCGAGCCTGATCAACAAGGTCACCGGGAAGAAGGGGCTCGCAAAGACCAGCGCGTCCCCCGGGAAAACGAGGAGCGTCAATTTTTACCGCTGCAACGGCGCTTTTTTCCTGGTCGACCTGCCCGGCTTCGGGTTCGCCAAAGGCGGGAGCGGCAGCCGCGAGTGGAAGCGCCTGGTTGAACAGTATTTTGAACGTATGCCGGTGCTGGTGATCCACCTGGTGGACTCGCGCATGCCGCCGACGCCCTTGGATATCCAGCTCGCCGCCTGGCTGGAACAAATGGGAATTACTCGACTGGTTGTGGCGACCAAGGCGGACAAGCTGTCCGGCAATCAGCGGGCAGAGGAATTACGCGCTATCAACAGAGTATTTTCTGGAGTGCCGGTGATTTTTTCTTCAGCGGTCACCGGAGCAGGCTGCAAAGAAATATGGAAACGGGTGGTCGAAGCCGCCCAATCTCAATAACCCACGAGAGTAAACCCCGAGAGTTTAACTGAACCTTAACCTACCGGAACCTCTCCCCCCTGGAGGGAAGTATGCCTGAGACGACGCAACGTCGAAGCAACGCAAACAACGCGAAAGAAACAAACAAGACTGAAAACGGCCATTTGAACATCCGCGATCTGAAGGAAATGAACATCGCCGCCCTGACCCAGGTAGCCAAAGACCTCAACGTCCCCGGCTATACCGGCATGCGCAAGCAGGAGCTGATCTTTCAGATCCTGAAGGCCCAGACCGAGCAGAGCGGCCTGATCTTCTCAGAAGGCGTGCTGGAGTGTCTGCCGGAAGGATTCGGGTTCCTCCGTGCGCCCGATTACAACTATCTCCCGGGCCCGGACGACATCTATGTCTCTCCGTCGCAGATCCGCAAGTTCGACTTGAGAACGGGAGACACCATCTCCGGGCAGATCCGTCCGCCCAAGGACGGCGAGCGGTATTTCGCCCTGATCAAGGTCGAGGCCGTGAACTTCGAACATCCCGATGCAGCCAAGGACAAGATCTTCTTCGACAATCTGACGCCGCTGTACCCGCACGAGGCCTTTAAGCTCGAGACGTCGACAGATAATCTCTCGGGACGCGTGATGGACATGCTCGCGCCGATCGGCAAAGGACAGCGCGGCCTGATCGTATCGCCTCCGCGCACCGGCAAGACCATGCTGCTGCAGTCGATCGCCAATTCCATCTCCAAGAACCACCCGGACGTGGTTCTCATCGTGCTCCTCATCGACGAGCGCCCGGAGGAAGTGACCGATATGCAGCGCTCGGTCAAGGGCGAGGTAATCAGCTCTACCTTCGATGAACCTGCCTCACGGCACGTGCAGGTGGCCGAGATGGTGCTCGAGAAGGCCAAGCGCTTTGTGGAGCACAAGCGGGACGTCGTCATTCTGCTCGACAGCATCACGCGCCTTGCCCGCGCCTACAACACGATTGTGCCGCCCAGCGGCAAAGTGCTGTCAGGCGGCGTCGACAGCAACGCGCTGCAGCGGCCGAAACGGTTCTTCGGGGCGGCCCGGAACATCGAGGAGGGGGGAAGCCTCACCATCATAGCGACCTCTCTGATCGACACCGGGAGCCGCATGGACGACGTGATCTTCGAGGAATTCAAAGGCACGGGCAACATGGAACTGCATCTCGACAGGAAGCTTGTCGACCGGCGCGTCTTCCCTGCCATCGACATCAACAAATCAGGCACCCGCAAAGAGGAACTCCTGCTGCCGTCGACTGACCTGACCCGGATCTGGATCCTGCGCAAGGTGCTGAACCCGCTGTCGGTCACTGAAAGCATGGAATTGCTGCTGGAAAAACTCTCCAAGACCAAGAGCAACGCCGACTTCCTCGGCTCCCTGTCCGGCGGGTAGAGATATCGGCAATTTCCGTGGCGGTCTGGAATGGCACGAAGCTAAGGAACCAACCGGGTGGGACCCTGAAAGGGTCCGATAGGAAAGCCCAGGGCGTGAGCAGCTCACCCCCTGGGCTTTCCTGCTCCTCCCCTTCGGTGCTTCCTGTCACAGCCCAATCTCCTGTCTGGTAAATGCCGGTTGGGTTTATCTTCGTGCCATTCGTGACAGTCTGGAGTGTAGCTTCGATCAGGGAAGCGCCGAATTCGGGGATGGTGTGCGTTCAGCAGCTCTTGGGTACAGCCGGGCCTGCAAGGGATCGCAGCCGGCGGCCGGGAATTACTCCTGGCTGGGTTTAGTCCCCGCAAGAATTCACTGGTTGAGCGCCTTTCAGCGGGCTTCCGGCGGCCTGGAGACGAGCTGCGTGAGATCCAGTTTTCCCTCGCGCACGCGGACGCGGAGGTCGGAGCGGCCTTTGACGGCGACGCGGATGGCGCTCGCTTTCTCCGGATTCAGCTTTCCCGTGTCGATATGCCAACCCAGCAGGTAGTAGCGCGACATTTCGGCCAGGGCCGTGATCAAGGCCGTGTCCAGCGCGTTCGTGTTCTTTAGGAAACGCCCGCCGGTGTCGGCAGCGAGGGCATTGAGTGCATCCTGCCCGGCCATCGTTTCGCTGTACCCGCTGGCGGCCAGAGCCCCTGTCATGTCGGGACCGCGTTTCACTTTCGCGTCGGGAAGGCCGACGACCAGGCCCCTTGTGTCCAACGAGTAAATGACGATGCCGGCGCGGGCGGCGCGGCTGGTCAGATCGGTGATCCGGGAAACGATATCGCTCTTTTGCGTTTGCAGCACGAAGCCGTCGGACAAGAAGAACACCAGCTTGCGGCCGGGAAGCGTTTCGAACGACTGCAGGAGGGTGCGCAGGGCGGACAGCGTCCTTTCGCCGATAGCTGCGGATATCTGGGCCAGATCCGCGGCTCTTCTGCGGGTCGCTTTTTCCGCATCATTGCAGTCCCTGCCGAGACTCCCGGACCGATCCCCCGGAAGCTCCCATCCCCTGGTAGTCTTCACGACGGCTTTCCCCAGGATCCCCTGCACGAAGTAAGTAATTGCGTTCCAATCGTCCTGTTCGATCAGGAGTGCCTGCCCCTCCGTCATCGGCGGCCACGCCTGATCCTGCACGCCCGGGCTCTTGAAGCTGAGCTTCTGCAGGGTAGCAATCAGGGCCGACTTGTCGCCGGTCAGCGTCTGCTCCATCCCCAGCTGCCCGGATGCCGCCAAAATGGCCACCCGGTCCCGGGGCCCCATCGACGTGTGAATCAAGTTTTCGAGGGCGGCCTTTGCCCTCATGGTGTTGTCCGCGGCGAGGTGCCAGTCATCGACAAAATAGAGCAGCGTCCGCCCGGGGTTGGAGTCCGGCGCGGACGGGAGCACGGGCGCCGGTGCGGGTGCAGACGGTTGTGCGGGAGCGGGCGCAGCCCTGGCTGCTTCCATGGCCCAGATCTCCTCATCGTGCGCACTCCCCGCAGAAACGAGTTCCAGGAAAGCGAGCGGCTGCACCTTGCCGTCCACCCGCAATTCGAACTGCTCGAGCCGCAGGTCGGGTACAAACCGTCCCTGCCGGTCGAAGACCATCACATCCGTTTGAACCAGGCCGACATTGACGCGGAATATCTGCCCGCTTTGTTCCTTTTTCTGCGACGAAAGCGGTTGAGAGGACAAATGTGCACACAGGCACAGGAAGAGGATTGGCGGCACTCGTCTGAGGTGACATAAGACTTTAATACGGTTCCGCATAGTATCGCCCCGCGGCCGGACGATTCTACATGCAAACGCCTATGCGCTGCACGAAAACTTCAGGCCACGCTTTCACAGGCTCCGGCTGTCCGCACCGCCGATCAGCCATCGGCAGAACGACCCGACTCGGGAAGGCAGGTCGCAAGATCCGGCGTGCTTTTCGATCTGAGCGACAATGGCGCTGCCGACAACGACACCATCTGCGGCCTGCCACACCGCGCGCACATGATCCGGCTGCGAGATGCCGAACCCGACTGCGACCGGCAATTGAGTCCGCTCACGCACACGGTTCAGAGTGGGGAACACGGACGCGGAAAGCGAAACCTGGGCGCCTGTGACCCCGGCGCGTGAGACGACGTAGACGAATCCGCGGCAGAGGTCAACGATGCGGGCTATTCTCTCCGGACCGCTCGTGGGTGCGACCAGGAAAATCGGGTCCAGTTCATGCCGGTCGAGGCAACCACAGTATTCTTCTGCTTCTTCGGGCGGGATGTCGGTAGCCAGAACGCCGTCGACCCCGGCGGCGCGGGCATCGTGCGCGAGTTTCTCCAGCCCGTACTGCAGCATCGGGTTGAAGTAGCTGAAAAGCACAAGCGGAACGCCGGATTGCTGCCTGATCTTCTTCATCGCCTCGAGGTAATCGGCGAGCCGATAACCGTGGCGCAATGCCCGCTCGGAGGAGCGCTGGATGGTCGTGCCATCCGCGACCGGGTCCGAAAACGGGATCCCCAGCTCCACGATGTGCGAACCCGAGGCCTCGAGTTCCGGGACCAGCCGTATGGTCGTTTCGAGATCAGGATCGCCTGCGGTGATAAACGGGATGAATGCTTTTTTCCCCCGCTCTCTCAGTTGTCGAAAAACACTCGAAATCGCTCTCGTCATTTTTTCTCCAGATCCGCGCCGAAATCGCCTGGGAGGGCCGGCCCGCCTCGCTCCTCCCCCTTATGCCCCGAGGGGCTCCCCAAGCAGGGCTGCGACCTGGTTTACGTCCTTGTCGCCTCGGCCCGATATATTGATTACAACCAGGGTGTCGCCGTCCAGTTCGGGGGCGACGCGTACCAGCTCCGCCACCGCGTGGGCGCTTTCCAGCGCCGGGATGATCCCCTCGAGGCGGCTCAGCAGCTGGAACGCCTCAAGGGCTTCCTGGTCGGAGACCGATGTGTACCGTACGCGCCCGAGATCATGAAGGAGCGAGTGTTCCGGTCCCACAGCCGCATAGTCCAGTCCGGCGGAAATCGAATGTGTCCCCGCGATCTGGCCGTCGTCATCCTGCAAAACGAAACTCAGGGTTCCCTGAAGCACTCCTATCCTGCCGCCGGAGAAGCGGGCGGCGTGCTCGCCCAGCGCGCTGCCGCGGCCGCCGGCCTCCACGCCCGTCATCCGCACGCCTTGGTCGCCGAGGAATTCGTGGAAGAACCCGATGGCGTTGCTCCCGCCGCCGACGCAGGCGATCAGGAGGTCGGGAAGCCGTTGCTCGCGCTCCAGTATCTGGGCACGCGCCTCCCGGCCGATCACGGATTGAAACTCGCGGACCATCCACGGATAGGGATGGCTTCCCAGCGCGGAGCCGAGGAGGTAGTGGGTGGATTCGACGTTGGTGACCCAGTCGCGCATCGCCTCGCTGATGGCATCCTTCAGCGTCCGGCTGCCGGCGTCGACCGGCGTGACTTTGGCCCCGAGCAGGCGCATCCGGAAGACATTCAGCGATTGCCTGCGCATGTCTTCAGTGCCCATGTAGATCTCGCACTCCATGCCGAAGAGGGCGGCTGCCGTCGCGGTTGCGACGCCGTGCTGACCCGCGCCGGTTTCGGCGATGATGCGTGTCTTTCCCATGCGCCGCGCAAGCAGGATCTGCCCGAGCGCATTGTTGATCTTGTGCGCGCCGGTGTGGTTCATGTCTTCGCGCTTCAGATAAATCCGGCAGCGTCCAAGGTGATTCTCCAGCCGTGACGCCCGGGTCAACGGGGTCGGGCGTCCGGAATAGCTACGCAGCAGCCCGTCCAACTCCGCCTGAAACGAAGGGTCCCGGCGGGCATCCCGGAAGGCCTCTTCCAGCTGCAGAAGTGGGCCCATCAGCGTCTCGGGAACAAAGCGGCCTCCGTAGGGGCCGAAGTGCCCGCGCTCATCCGGCAAGGATTCAGAGTTAAGACTGGAGTTATCCGGCAACATTGAAAACCTCATTCATGAATGCGGTCAGCCGGGCACGGTCCTTCTTCCCCGGGTGACTCTCGACGCCGCTGCACACGTCCACTCCGTACGGCTGTACGACGCGGATGGCTTCGGCGACATTGGACGCGTTGAGCCCTCCGGCAAGGATGACCGGCAGTTGGAAGCGCGCGCGCCGTGCCAGCTTCCAATCGAAGGTCATCCCGGTTCCGCCGTACCTGTGCTCATCCCTCGCATCCAAAAGAATCGCCTGAGCTGGAAAACCGGCCAGATCCTCTTCGATCCAATCGGCGCCGACCCGCACCGCTTTGATCAGGGTCCATGCCCCGAGCCTGCGGCAGTAATCGGCCGTCTCGTCCCCGTGCAGCTGCAGCACCTGCACTCCGGCCGCGCGCGCGGCGCTCTCCACCTCCGCCGGACTGGCGGCATTGACAAACACGCCGACGGTTGTGGCCAGTGGAGGCAGGCGGCGGATCAGTCCATGGGCCGCACCCGGCTCAATAAAGCGCGGGCTGGAAGGATAAAAGTTGAATCCCAGGGCGTCCGCGCCCAGGTCGAGCGCCAGGCGCGCATCTTCGTAGCTGGTAATCCCGCAGACCTTCACTCTCACTTTTGTGTGCTCCCGTGTCCCTCTTCGCGGCGGCCTCGTTCACCCATCGGCCCACCGGCGGTCTCAGGCGCCCTTGCTGTCGAGGGACGACACAAGCCCGGCCAGAGCCGCTCCAGGCGCCGCTGCGCGCATCAGGACTTCGCCGATGAGAAAGCCACGGTACCCCGCATCGGCCAGTCGGCGGATGTCCTGAGGCGTGCGTATCCCGCTTTCCGCGACCGCCACGACGTCGCGCGGCAGGCCGGCCGCCAGGCGCAGGCAGACGTCGAGCGAAACCTGGAAACTCCTGAGATCCCGGTTGTTCACACCGATCAGGGAAGAACCAGCCTTCAGGGCCCGCTCCAGTTCCTGTTCCGTGTGCACTTCCACCAGGGCATCCATGCCCAGATCCTCGATGCAAACGCGCAGTTCGCGGAGCGCTGTCTCGTCCAGCAGGGCCGCGATGAGCAGCACCGCATCGGCGCCGGCGAGGCGCGCTTCAAACGCCTGGTAGGCGTCCACGACGAAATCCTTGCGCAGCAAGGGCAGGTTCGACTTCCATCGCAATGAGGCCAGGATCTCGAGCCCGCCGTGGAAAAACACCGGCTCCGTCACGATCGACAGGGCCGCGGCGCCGGCTTTCCGGTATTCGTCCGCGATGCGGATCGGATCGAAGTCCTGCCGCAGCGACCCTGCTGAGGGAGAGGCACGCTTGATCTCTGCGATCACGCCCGGCTTTTGCCTCAAGGCGCGTCGGATCGACCGGACTTCCGGCGCACGGCCGAGTGCCATCCGGATCGACTCGGCAGGAAACTTGGCTTTGGCGCTTACAATTTCCGGAAGCCTCGCCCCGATGATCTGCTGAAGAACCGTGTCCCGGAGTTCGGCCGGCAGGCAGTATTTTTCAGCCGTCGCTGTCATAGTTTTCTCTCCGATCCATGCTTTCCAATCCGGTTTCCCGCCGCGGGTTTGTGGGCTTTGGACATTTCGAGGAAATTCCGCAGCAGTTCCATACCCCCCTCGGTAAGGATCGATTCCGGGTGAAACTGGACCCCCTCGACCGGGCACGCGCGGTGACGCAATCCCATGATGACATTATCCTCTGTCCGCGCCGAAATCTCGAGGCACGCGGGGAGATCTTCCTGTGAAACCACGAGAGAGTGGTAACGGGTGGCCTTGAACGGGACCGGAAGGCCGCGAAAGATCGAGCCCCCGTCATGGAAGATCTCGCTCGTCTTCCCGTGCATGAGCACCGGCGCCGGAACGATGCGCCCGCCGAATGCCGCACCGATGGCCTGAAGGCCGAGACAGACTCCCAGGATGGGAACCCGTCCCGCAAACTCGCGGATCGCCTCCACGATGACGCCGGAGTTTTCGGGGCGCCCGGGACCAGGCGAAATCACGATCGCGTCCGGAGCCAGGCGACTGATCTCCGCGAGCGTGATCGCGTCGTTGCGGACCACCTTCAGGTCCTGCCCCAGTTCCCCGAGGTACTGGACCAGGTTGAATGTGAATGAGTCGTAATTGTCGATGACGAGAATCATAGGCTCATGATTTCCCCGGCACGGCACGAGGCGCCTTGCCGTCAGCGCAGCCCCTTGTGCGCAAAGTCGACGGCACGCAGCAGCGCCCGTGCCTTGTTCATGGACTCTTCCCGTTCGCGTTGAGGCTGGGAATCGGCGACGATCCCACCCCCCGCCTGCACGTAAGCCATTCCGTCCTTGATCACCAGAGTTCGCAGGGCGATGCAGGTATCCAGATTGCCGGAAAAATCCGCGTACCCCACCGCGCCGCCGTAGACGCCCCTGCGGCACGGTTCGAGCTCCTCGATGATTTCCATGGCGCGCACCTTGGGCGCCCCGGAGACCGTGCCGGCGGGAAGACAGGCTTCCAGGGCATGAAAGCAATCCGTGCCGTCGCGCAGGGTTCCCTCCACGCTGCTGACAAGATGCATCACGTGGCTGTATTTCTCGATGCGCATCAGGTCGGTCACCCTTACGGTGCCGAAGTCGCATACACGGCCGAGATCATTGCGCCCCAGGTCCACGAGCATCACGTGCTCGGCTCGCTCTTTGGCATCGGACATGAGATCGCGGGCAAGGATTTCATCCTCTTCGGGCGTCGCGCCCCTCGGCCGTGTGCCGGCAATCGGCCCGTATTCCACCCGCCGGCCTCTCACCTTCACCAGCATTTCGGGCGAAGCGCCCACCAGGCTCAGTTTGTCCATGCGCAGAAAGATCATGTAGGGCGAAGGGTTGATGAACCGCAGGGCGCGGTAGATATCGAACGGATCGCAATCGATCTTCATGGCCAGGCGCTGCGACAAGACGACCTGGAATATGTCGCCGGCGGTGATGTGCGCCTTTGCCTTTTCGATGTTGGCATAATACTGAGCTTCGGTCAGGTTGGAGACGGGCTCGGGAATCGTGGCGCTGGGCGCGGGGGACGGCAGCGAGATCGGCGCCAGGAGGCGCTTTTCAATCTGCTCGATGCGCAGGACCGCATCGTGATACCGGCCTTCCAGATTCTGAGATCCGCCCGGATTCAGGATGTTGACGATGATATGGATGCGGTGCCTGAGATGATCAAACGCCAGAATCGTGGAAAAATACATGACGTGAAAATCGTCGAGGCCGAGGTCATCGACAGCGAGCGTGGGGAGTTTCTCAAACTGGCGCACGAGATCGTACCCGAAATAGCCGACGCCCCCCGCCAGGAACGGCGGCAGGTCTGGCAACGGCACCGACCGGTAACGCCTCGAGATCTCCCGCATCTTTTCGTAGGGCCGCCCCTCTTCCTGGCGAATCTCGCCGAGTTCCTCCGTCACGATGGTATTGCCGCTCCCGTGGATGGCAAGGAAAGGATCCCAGCCGATGAACGAGTACCTCGCCAGGCGCTCTCCCCCTTCAACGCTTTCCAGCAGGAACACCCGGCTCCTCCCCTGTGCGACACGCAGAAATGCCGCGGCTGGCGTCAGCAGATCCCCGAGGATGTCCTTGTGCACGGGAATCACGCTTCCCTGCCGGGCAAGTTCCTCAATGTCTTCAAACGGCGGTTGCATCATGCTCTTCCTCAGGACATGGCGGCGACGCCTTCGATCAGGGCGCACAGCACGCCCAAAACAAAAAAGCCATGAACGCGTTGGGCTGTTCACGGCTTCCTCTCACTTCATTTTGTTGCCGGGTGCCTTCAGGAGACTGGCAGCGAACAGACCGAGGGGCGTGCGGCCGCCCCGCGCCAATACCAGCGGAAATGTCCCTGAAAGATTGTCGACATACAGTTTCGCCTGCTGAAAAGATACGTTTATCACACCCGGGCTCTCTCCATCAACTTTTATCCACACCGGCGGTGCAATCGGAAGTGGGACTCAACAAGAAAGAATTTGTCAATTATCATTTGTCAATTGTCATTGGGGGGGGGCGGGTCGGCATCTGGCGAGACGGCAGCGGCTCTTCCTTGGGGGTGTGTCTTAAATGCAACACATGGGACGGCACGCTGCGGGGCGGGCGGCGGCATTATTGATGAAACTTTTGCGATATCTATGGCTTACTGAATATCCCTATCTGCCCCGAACCAGGCACAGAAGTTGCTTAAAGCATGGATTCTGCTTCCGATATGGAAGCGGCAGTGGCGTGAATGCACTAATTGGAAATCCAGCTGAGGATATCGCGATCATGTTCAAATACCAGCGCACGCTTCGGAACCGGGTGGCCTTCGAAGGCATAGGGCTGCATACCGGCTACCCCGTCCATCTCGAGCTTACCCCGGCGCCCGAAAACACGGGCATCGTTTTCCGTCGGACGGATCTGAAGAATTTCGAAATCGAGGCTACGCGCAATCACGTGGCCCGGGTGAGCTATGCCACGACCCTGATGAAGAAAGGGGTCATGATTTCCACGGTCGAGCATCTGCTGTCGGCCCTTTACGGCCTGGGGATCGACAATCTCTACCTTGACCTCAACTCCATGGAAGTCCCGATTATGGACGGGAGCGGGCTTGTTTTCATGGAAGCGATAGAAATAGTCGGCATCCGGGAGCAGAGCGCGCTGCGCGAATACCTCGTCATCCAGGAACCCGTCGAGGTGTGCCACGGCGACAAAGTTGCCGGCGTTTACCCGGCTGCGGCGCCAAAGGCGACGTATATCATCAACTTCGAGCACACGGCGATCGGGCGCCAGCAGATTGACCTCGAACTCACGCCGGAGTCGTACCGTGCCGAAATCGGGCCCGCGCGCACGTTCGGGTTCATCTCCGACGTCGAGTACCTGCGCAAGTGCGGGCTGATACGTGGTGGGTCGCTCGAGAATGCCGTTGTTCTCGACGATTCCGGCATCGTGAATCATGAACTGCGCTTCCCTGACGAGTTCGTCAGGCACAAGATGCTGGACCTGCTGGGGGACATCTCGCTGATCGGCCGTCCCATCGTCGGCCACCTCTATGCGGAAAAGGCGGGCCACGCGATTCACACCGCGCTTGCGGACCGTGTTGCGCGTGTCCGGAAAAAGCACCGCGTCTGCACGTTGCCGGATCTGGAGACGGTTCTCGAAGTCCAGAAAGCCGGTTGATAATCCGTACATCAGGACTCACAATAATATTACGCCTTCGATCGCGTGTCCCAGAAGGCCGAGGAGCGCGCTGGCGCTTGCGGCCGGGGGGGAAGAGAGCCTGCCATGGACCAGATACCGGCAATTCAGGAAAACGAGAAGAATCCCTATGACGCAATGATCACCCGTTTCGACTACGCCGCCGGGAAACTCAACCTGGATGAAGGACTCCGCCAGTTTTTGCGCCATCCGCGCCGCGAGGTCACCGTTTATGTGCCGGTATTCATGGATAGCGGGCGCCTCCAGGTCTTCACCGGGTATCGGGTCCAGCACAATATCTCGCGGGGCCCCAGCAAGGGAGGAATCCGGTTCGCGCCCGACGTGACCCTGAACGAAGTCAAGGCTTTAGCCGCTTGGATGACTTGGAAATGCGCCGTCGTGAACGTTCCCTTCGGGGGTGCGAAAGGGGGCGTGATCTGCGATCCCACTCAGATGTCCTCCGGGGAGCTTGAACGCCTCACACGCCGTTACACGGCGGAGCTGTTTGAGTTTCTGGGTCCCGAAAAAGATGTCCCGGCCCCGGACATCAACACCAACGAGCAGATCATGGCGTGGATCATGGACACTTACAGCATGCACGCACACCAGACCGTCACGGGGGTCATCACCGGGAAGCCGGTCGAGCTCGGAGGTTCAGAGGGTCGGAAGGCGGCCACCGGGCGGGGATTGACCATCGTGATCCGCGAGGCGTGCGCCCAGCTGAACCTCAATCCGAGAGACGCCAAGGTCGCCATACAGGGCTTCGGAAATGTCGGGTCGACCACGGCCTTGCTGCTTCACGAGCAGGGATTCAAGGTCGTAGCCGTATCGGACGTGCGCGGCGGCATCTTCAACGCTTCCGGCCTCGAGATTCCCCGGGCGGTCGACTATTACCGGAGGAAGCGGACCCTGGCCGGCTTTCCCGACTGCGACCATGTCACGAACCAGGAACTGCTGGAACTGCCCTGCGACATCCTGGTGCCGGCAGCCACTGAGAATCAGATTACGTCGGACAACGCGGATCGCATCAAGGCTCGGATCCTTGCCGAAGGGGCGAATGGCCCCACCACCGCCAACGCGGACATCATACTCGCCGACAAGGGAGTCTTTGTCATTCCGGACATACTTGCCAACGCGGGCGGGGTGACGGTGTCCTATTTCGAGTGGGTCCAGGACCGGCAGGGGTATTTCTGGAAAGAGAGCCTGGTAAACGAACGCCTGGAAGATCACATGGTAGGGGGATTCCACGACGTGCTCGGGTTTGCGCAGGCCTACAAGGTGGATCTGCGCATCGCCGCTTACATGCTGGCGATCGACCGGGTCGCCAAGATCACCCGCATTCGCGGCTTCTACGCCTGATTTCCCTTTCCGTTCATTTGGGCGGGATCGGCTTGGAGAAGAAGCTGTCCTGAAGGCCGTTGTTGTAAGTGATCTTGATGATGAACTGCTGGGCAAACTGGCGGCCGTTTCGGAGCGTGTCGATGCGCAGAGGCGTGTTGACACCCTGGATGTCGTGCCACTGGCTGAATTCCTGTGTCTCGCGATAGTGGATCCCCCGATCGTCAGTCGACCGGTATTCGATTTTGGCCGGCAGCTTGTTCAGCCTGTCGAAGTAGATTGTGACCTCGTCGTTTTCAGGGTCGATCAGTTTTACCATCTCCAGCTGGACTTCAGTCTCGCCTGCGCCCAAGTAAAAGAGCTTGTTTTCGGGATCTTTGAATCGGTACCGGAATATGGCATCGATGCTGTGTTTCACGGCATCCTTGAATCCCTGCATCTCCGTAGGGGTGGCATCGCGAGTGTCTTTCTGCCCTTCCAGGACCCAGCCTGCTTTCTTTTCGAGGTTGAAGACGTAAACATCGCGTTCCTTTTTCCGGTTTCCCAATTCAAAGCGGCTCTTGTCCGGCAGCTTGGTGTAGTCGTTGAATTTGAGGAGTCCGCTGGAGTTGCCTCCACGATCAAACTGGAAGTAGTTGCCCTCCGACACCATATCGGTGACTTTGAGAAAGGCTTCGCCACCCAGCGCCTTGATCGCATCCTGGTACAGCTTTTCAATCTTCTCCTCATCCTGCCCGCAGACGAACGGCCGGCACATCAGCAGCAGACCGGCCGCCAAGAGCAACGATTTTCTCATATCCTGTCAGTCCCCCCGCGAATCAACGGACAGCGCGGATCAGCTGCCGATGTATTTTGCATAAATGCGGCGCGCTTCGTCAACGTCCTGTGTTCCGCGGACGATGGCGCGACCATCCCTGAAGAGTACGATCTCGAAACGGTCCACGCTGGTTTTGAGCAGGAAATCGTTGTAGGTCACTGGTCCCAGCGGCGCCAGGCGATCAGCAATCGTCTTGAAATCCACGGGTGAGGGAGCGCTGCGGTAGACCTGGACCGCATCGCGGCCGCACAGCGACTGCGTGCGCCCCTCGCCTTTCCCCTCCAGAAACTCGTAGATCCCACGGCCGCAGGCCGGGCAGTCCGGATCCCTTTGCGTCCGGTCCAGGTTCAGGCTCCACATCTGGTTCTCCCAGAGATCGACGCTCATCAGCTTGCCGTTCAAACGCTCGAGATGTCCTGTCAGGATCTTGAGCGTCTCGGCCGCTTCGAGAGCGGCCACAAGGTGAACGATGGGGCCGATCACGCCGACGGTATCGCAGGTCGGCGAACTGCCGGGCGGAGGCAGCTGTTCCAGCACGCAGCGGAGGCACGGCGTGTGGCCGGGCACGAAAGCGAGCGACATGCCGTAGGCGCCTACACAGGCCCCGTAGACCCAGGGCACGTTCCACTTCAGGCTGGCGTCGTTGAGAAGGAAGCGGGTCTCAAAATTGTCCGTTCCATCCAGGATCATGTCTTTTCCGGGCGCCAAAGCCGGAATCGTCGCGGCATTCACATCCACGATTTCCGGGATTAACTCGACCCGGCTGTTGAATGTCGCCAGGTGTGACGCCGCAGCCGTTGCCTTGGGGAGGCAGGCCCGGCAATCCGCTTCCGTGTAGAGCGACTGCCGTTGAAGGTTCGATTCGTCGATGTAGTCCCGGTCGGCGATGGTCAGACGGCCGATCCCGGCCCGCACCAGTATTTCGGCCATGACCGAACCCAGCGCTCCGCAGCCGACCAGCAGGACATGGCTGCGTTCGAGCATCTTCTGCCCGCCGGCGCCGATGCCGGAAAACAGGATTTGCCTCGAATAACGCGTGTCGGACATGCAGCATTTGCCTCAGGTTGACGTGAATCTCCTCACACCCAACCAGCCTTAAGACTACAGGCAACAACCAATAAAATCCAGTATGGGCAGGCGGACATGTTTTGTCGTCCTGACGCCTCGGAAATCACGGCCCAAACCTCGATCTGCGAATCCGGCTCTCGGGATCAGTCAAGATCAGATCCACCCCGAGACAACTCGGTCCGAGATTAAGGTGTGCTTGCAGAGGACGTGTGGGATGATTTCAGCGGTTCGGAGCAAGTTCTCCAGGTTAGGAGCGAGGGCTACCCGGGGCTATGCCGCCGCGCCCCCCCGAAAGTTTGACTCGGGAAATCGTAATTCCAGAAATGTCGGGCGGTCGCAGCGACGACCCGCTGGACCTAGGCGCCATCAGCATGCAGCTCCCGCCCAAAAAATAATGGGCTGAAACCACAGATCCAGGCAAATTCGTTCAGCGGCAGGATCGGCTTATTTATTCCGAGACCTCGGTCGCGGAGCACGACCCACCGGGAGACGCCACCTCGGCCCTGACTATGGTAAAAAATTCGTCACGGGCGTGACGTTCCAGCCAGGGGTGGTGACCGCACTTCTCGAGAAGGACGAAACGGAATTCCCTGAACACGCTCCCAAGACGCCCGATGGAGGCGGCGGGATGGGGATCATAGTCCCCGTGGACCGCAATAACCGGGCATTCCACCTGTCCGGCCAGCCTGAGAAGTTCCCCGCTGCTTCGCATTATCGAAGCCTCGCTCCACACCCTATTATAGATTTCCAGGTTGGGAGGTAATGGGTCCCCTCGCCCCGCCAACGGAGCATAGGCATCAGCAAGCGACATAAGTTCGCTGAAGCGCTCCAGGTCCGCGTCTGATCGAACGGACGCCCCTGAAATTCTGGCCATGAGGGACTCCGCTTCCCTCCTCTCCTCCATGCCGAGCCGCCCCAACCTCGTTTCCACAATTCCGCCGGCGTCTTTTTCCTCGAAGGGGCCGCTGCTTACCAGGACAAGCTTGCCCAGACAATGGGGATGCCACGCTGCCAGGATTGTGCTTAGCCACGCTCCCCAGGAAAAGCCGATGAGTGTCACCGGCAGGGCTGCATTCTCCTCAAGCACCTCCCTCAGTTCCTCTACCTGCCCGGTCACGCTATCGGCCGTCTGCAGCGGCTCAAGAACACCAGCTGCAGAAGAAAGCTTCCTGGCGACCTCGGCCATCTCTCCTGCTGCGCCCGGCCCGCCGTGCACGACAGCGACTGTATACGGCCCGCTTCCGTACCTTCTCACTTTGTGCACCATAGCCCTACTAAGGGATAGGCCGAATTGACTGCATTTAGAACCGCCGCCTGGAAACCCCGCCTGGCAGATCCCGAGATAACGAGATAAGATATTGTTTCAACTTGGGCCAGCTGTCTACCACTGCGCCACTGGCCTGGGTGCCCCGATGATACCTCAAAATCGCGGTCTGGCGCACGAGCGACGCGCGCACATTTACCCAAACGGCGTCGGTGAGCCCCGGCCTGTTTTGCTGAACTAAGGAACGCAAAATGCGCTAACCAGACATAACCGGCCAATCATGATGCCCGCTTAGATCTAATTATAACAAGGCTTTGGAGTTTCAGTCACGTGCACAGATTGGACCGGTTATGTCGAAATAAACCTGCCAATCCACCGTCTTTTCAATAACTTAAAGGTACGGTCGGGATTGGCCGGTTTATTTGGACACCTCCCCCTCTCTTACGCCGCGCGGCTGTCAGGCAGCATATCCCTTGATCCGGATTTCTCCCTTCGACACGTCAACCGTGCCGGGAGCCCAGACCTGGATCGGGTTCAGCCACGAGTACTCCGGGTGGTTGGTTGTCAGCGTCACGTTCTCCCGGAGCTGAAAGACCGGCGACCCTTTGTCCGGAATTGCCACGCCGTCAGCAGCTAGCGCGATTTTCTTTCCATCGTCGGTTGTGATCTCTGCGTGAATGTTGAGTTGGCTGCGGCCATCGGCGCGTATGTGAAGGTAATCCACACCCTTGATCGTGCCCTTCAGCTTTGGCCCGCTGATGGGTCCCTCGAAATAAACGTCGAACCGCGCTCCTTCGGCTGGCGGCGGCATCTGCCCTGAGAGCACCGCATTCGCTGAGAGGCCGTACTCCACGACCTGCGTGAACTGAATCATGTACTCGTAGATTAGTTCTCCGGGGGTTCCTTTGTACTCACTCATTCTGATCCTCCAATCTGTATGCTTTACTGTCATTTCTGAACCGCCCGCTGAATCGTCCGGCGAGCGCGGCTCTTCATGCTGGAGATCGGAAGCGAGGACTACTTTTTTACAGCTGGTGGAGTGATCTTCTGCTCGAGAGCCACAGAGAATAGCTGATAATCCGAATACCGGTGTCGATTCCGGTACTTTTGACCGGCAAACCGGAGGTTGACGATGACCTCGCGCGGCAGCCAGAACGACGCAGGCGAAGATTCGAAACGCACTTCACCATACGCAATATCGGAGGTTGCGGTCTCAAGATAGGCATCGATCCTGGGAGTCAGGAGTCGCTGTTGCAGGCGCACGATTTGAAACGTCCGGGGATCTATCCACACAAAACCCTGATACAGGAGGACCGCAGGGGCAGGCCGGAGATAGGATGTGAAACTGCCAACGATGTCGGTGACGCCCGGTCTTTGTGCAAACGCGATCACGTGATTATAGGGTTCATCAGACTGTCGGCCCAGGTAGCGATAGCGAATTCCAAACTGGTGCTTCGGGTGGAAATAAAAGGAAGCGCTGGCAAGCCCAGTCGTCAGGAAGGACAGACGAGACATGCCCTCCGGAGGAATTTCACGCCCTTTGCTGTCAGTCCGTCCCTCCTCCCAGCCACTGAGGCTACTCAGGCAGGCAGTATAGTTATAGTCTTGCGTGACGGACTCTTCCACGATGCCGTCAACTCTCAGCCGTTCTCGACGGACCTGCTCCTTGGAGATCGTATTGGGGATATCCCGAAAAAATTTCTCCACGTTTTCCCCCACTTTTTGCAGGAGGGGACTCAGTTCCTGTTGGCTCCCCGCGAATTCCAAACCTCGAATTTCATCGGGATAGGCCTGGGCCAGCTCCTCGCTCGTCAGGTCGATCACAGTCCGGGCGCGCCTGTAAATCTCCATTTCGGTGGGTGGCGCCGGTTGCGCCGACACAGGACTGACGACCGCGTTGTTATGATCGGAAATCAGTCGGGAAAGGTCCAGTGAACCCTGCCTCACGCGCACGCTGAGATCGGACCGTCCCTTGATCGAGGCTTTGATCGTGCTGTGCTGGCCCGGCTTCAGCTTCTCCGGATCGATGTGCCAGCCCAACAGGTAGTACCTGGAGATTTCCGTCAGCGTCGTGATCAGAGCCGTGTCGAGCGCGTTCGTATTCTTGAGGAAGCGCCCGCCGGTGTCGGCGGCCAGCGCGTTGAGCACATCCCAGGGAGCGCTCACCTCATTGGCCGCCATGCTCATGCGGTGCCCCCGCTGGTCCGGAGCTCCGCCTGTTTTTGCATCAGGGGTGCCGGTCACGAGTCCCCTGGAATCCAGGGTATACACCAGGATACCCGCACGTGCCGCGGCAGTCGTGAGATCCATGAGACGCGCTACGATGTCGCTGCGGGTGTATTGCAGCACAAAACCATCGGACAGGAAAAAAACAAGCTTTCTCCCGGGCAGGCCTTCGGCCGCCCTGAGCAGGTTGCGCAACGCCGAGAGAGTTCTTGCTGCAATGCCGGCAGAGGTTTCCGCCAGGGCGGTGGCCCTCCTGCGGGTTTCATCTGCCGCCCGACGGCAATTGCCGTCAAAATCGGCGCCCATTCCCCCGCCCAGTTGCTTGCATTGTCCCATGGAGTATTCCACGGGCGTCCTGAGAATTGCCCCGATGAAGTAGCTGAGCGCACCCTCGTCCTTTTGTTCTATCAGAAGCGCCTGCGCCTCGGTCATCGGAGGAGATCCCATGTCCTGTACTCCGGGATTCTTGAAATTGTATTTCTCCAGCAATCCGAGCAAAGCCGCTTTATCGTTCGTAAGCACCTGCATCGCCGCCAATTGGCCCGATGAGGAAAAGATGCCGACACGGTCATCCGGCCCCATCGACGTGTTGAGCAGGCTGATCACCGCGTCTCTGGAGCGGACCGTGTTGTCCGCAGCCATGTGCCAGTCGTCGAGAAAAATCAGCAGCGTTCGCCCGGGATTGGAGACATCCGCCGCCGGCTGCTGCAAAGGTTCGGCCACAGGCTGGCCCGGCACTTTCGCCCAGATTTCCCGATCATGATCACTGCCGGCAGAAACCATCTCGAGGAACTCGATGGGTTGCACCTTCCCGTCCACACGCAATTCAAACTCGTTCATTTTCAGATCGGGAACGAAGTGCCCCTGCTTGTCGAAAACCATGACATCTGTCTGCACGAGTCCGACGTTGACCCGGATGGTCCCGGCCTGCGGAGGGTTCTGCCCTGCCGGAGGCTTCTGCGTCTGGGCACGCAGGAATATGGCAGCCAGAAGCAAGCCGGACACGAAAGCGAGAGTTCGAGAACTCCTACAGGGAAATCCGATGGACCTCATCAGAATCTCCATGGCAAAAAATCGGGGGTTGCGGTTCGCTTCCATTATACAACTTGAAATGTTTCTGTTAGTTGTTGAATCGCATCGCGGTGCGGCCGACACCCGCCACTGGGCGGCGAACCGGCAGATCTCTATCCTGGGCGGCCTCCCCTGCCATGAGCTCGGTGGCGCAACATGGCCGTGGTCTTCGAGGCGTTTTTCCGGGCGCTCTGCTATAATGCGATCCTTACACAATTCATCGGGAAGCTACGGCACTTATGCCCAAACCCAAAGCTCGACCTGCGAAACGTCCAAAACCCCAAAAGTTCTCCGTCTGGACTGTGCTCAAGTACACCGCGGTCCTGATGTGCATTCCCGCGATCGTCTTCGCCGCCTTCCTGATCCACTACTACTACGTTTTTGACCGCTTGATCGATGCCAGGCTCGGCGACCGCTACGAGCCCTCCGAAACCGAGCTTTACGCGGCCCCCAGAACAGTTTTCCCGGGCAAGCCGATATCGATGCCGGACTTCATAGACCGGTTGCGGCGCGTGGGTTACGTGGAAAACAGCTCCCCGGATGCGGCTAAGCTCTGCAGTTTTCGATTGGACAGGAAGAACCGGCTGATCGTGCACAACGACCCGACGTTGCCGGAAGATGCCGGCAGAACGGTCGAAATAGACTGGGCCGGCGCCAGGGTCCGGAACATCGTCGAAGTGTCTTCCGGGGAAAACCTGGCACGATTCGCGCTGAAGCCCGAGCTGATCAGCAACATCATCACCAAGAGCCGGGAAAAGCGCCGGTTCGTGCCTTACCGCGATCTCCCGAAGGTCCTGATCGATGCCGTCCTCGCCGCGGAGGACCGCAGATTTTTCAGTCACGGAGGCATCGACCCGTTCCGCATTCTGAGCGCCTTGATCGTCGATATCCGCGCCGGCGACAAGGTCCAGGGGGCAAGCACGCTCACACAGCAATTCGTGAAGGAGTATTTCCTGACTCCGGAGCGGACCTGGAGGCGCAAGCTCACCGACGCGTACATGTCGATCCTGCTCGAAAAGAGGTTGTCGAAGGAGCAGATCTTCGAGTTGTACTCCAATGAGGTTTATCTGGGACAGCAAGGTTCATTTAGCATCGTGGGGTTTGGACAGGCCTCGGAGGCTTATTTCGACAAGAACATCGCCGATCTCACCCTGCCCGAGGCAGCAACACTCGCAGGCATCATCCCGGCGCCGAACCGGTTCACGCCGGTGCGGTATCCCGAGCGAGCCAGACAGCGCCGCGATCTCGTGCTCGACCTGATGGCGGACTACGGCATGATCACCTCGCGGCAGCGCGACGAGTCCAAGGCGCAACCGCTGGGAGTCAAGCCGTCCAACATCATGAATTACTCCGGCGCCCCCTATTTCGTGGACTACCTCCAGGACATGCTGAGCGAGCAGTTGGGCGATGTGTCGCTGGGCAGGTCACAGTACAAGGTTTACACGACGCTCGACATGGATCTGCAGCAGGCAGCGTACGAATCGATCCGGGACGAAATCGTCAAGCTCGACGAACGCTTCGACAAGGGAAAGCGTGGAATCGCACCGGGCACGGTACAGGCGAGCCTCATTGCAGTCGATCCGCGCAACGGACAGGTGCTGGCCATGGTCGGGGGCAGAAACTACGGCGCCAGCCAGTTCAACCGCATCACCCAGTCAAAGCGCCAGCCCGGCAGCATCTTCAAGCCGTTCGTTTACACGGCGGCGCTGGAAACGGCGTCCGACAGCGCCACCCCGTTGACGGCGGCGTCGACGGTTCTAGATGAACCCACACCGTTCGAGTTTGAAGACCTGCTGTACGAGCCGAGGAATTTCAAGGGGGAATATCACGGCCAGGTAACCATGCGGCAGGCGATCACAAAGTCGCTGAACGTGGCGACCATTAAGTTCGCCGAGAAAGTCGGGTTCACGAAAATAACTGATCTGGCTCACCGCCTCGGGCTGAACGAGGCGATCAAGCCCTATCCGGCCATGGCGATCGGCGCTTTCGAGGTAACGCCACTCGAAATGGTCCGGGCCTACACCGCATTCGCCAACGCCGGACTCTTGTCGAACCTTGTGCCGTTCCTCAGAGTCGTGGATAACAGGAACATGCCGATCCTGACTCCCGAGTCGAAAGCGGACCGCGTTTTGTCGCCCGAGGTTGCTTTCATGCTCACCTCGCTGCTGCAGTCGGTCATGAACGAAGGAACCGGCGCGGGGGTGCGATCCGCCGGGTTTACTTTGCCGGCAGCCGGCAAAACCGGCACTTCCCGCGACGGCTGGTTCGCGGGCTATACGCCCGAACTGCTGTGCATCGTCTGGGTGGGATTTGACGACAACCGTGAGCTGAACCTCTCCGGGTCACAATCCGCGCTCCCGATCTGGGCTGCGTTCATGAAACGGGCGCTCGTGCTCAGGCCATTGAAAGGGGAGGAGTTTTCGGTCCCGGAGGGCATCTCCCAGGTCGAGATCGATCCCACAACCGGCCTTCTCGCCACCGACCGTTGTCTCACCCGGCAATCGGAATACTTCATCAAGGGAACTGAACCGGTTATTCCCTGCTATGGAAACAGTTATGAGCAAATGTTGGGAGGCGCCCCACGGAGCATCTACTCCTCGGCGGGAGCGCCGCCCCCCGACAAGAACGCCCCGTCTCCAGTCAAGAAATCTCCCCGCTGAGCCCGCACTCCTGAAATTCAATGCGCTGCATTCATGAGGACCCGGGTTCAGCCCGGTCTACGAACTGACTCCTACGGCTGATTTCGGAACAATCTCACATGCGGCAGGATGGTACTGAAGTCGACACAGAAGGTGCGGGCTTCTGCCCGCGGCCACATGAAAACTTCGACCTTCTGGAGGAAAAAACGGATCCTCGTCTCCGGCGCTCACTTCAGGAACGCGATCGACAACGGGTAATTCCAGACTTCTCCGTTGTTGGCCTTGATCCCTCCGATGATCGGGAAAATGAGTGCAACGAGCCCCAGAGCAATGAGCAGCGGAATCCCGACCAGAACGACAATCAACAGGCAGGAAACCACCCCATAGAGAATGAGGGAGATGATCCAGTTCATCACGATCTTGCCGTGCACGTCGAGACCCGGCAGTTCGGTCTTCTTCATCTGCCAGATTACGATGGGCGCCACTAACCCGAGTATGGGAACGACAAAGCCGGCCAGCAGCGACAAGTGCAGAAACAGACCCCATTGCCTGGTCTGCATATCCGTCCCGGCCTCGTCCTTGATGATTACGGGTGAGGATTTGGACGGTGAACTGTTGAGCAGGGATGCCTTCGCTTTGGCAAACTCCTCGTCGGAGAGCCCCCCTGCCTGGTGCAGCTGGTGAAGCCTTTCAAGTTCATCGCCTACGTTCATGATGCGCTCTCCTGAAGTAAGGTCCGATCCGCGGCTATCGGTCTGACGGTCGGAGTAAGTGCCCAGGCCAATCCGTCCGCCGGGAGCTACGATCCCAACCGGACCCTCCGCCGTGGGCGCGACCGACGGCATGTTCCGCCAGCAGGGTCGCCTCCAACTGGTCTCCCCGCATGATCCACTCCCATGCATCATAATACGAATGCGCCCGGGATTTTCCTCGCGGGAATCGGCAAAATTCCCGATTTTCCATCCTGAGCCTGGACATGGACTTGGACGCGGACATAGACATGGATGTGGACGCGGCCATAATCGATGGCATTTCTTCAGGTGTCGGATAGGCCAAAAGTTACGTCAAACAGGATCATCCAAGTCCAGGTCCAGGTCCAAGTCCACGTCCAGGTCCAGGTAGAACGGTCGTGGAGCGCCACGAATGAAAGTAATCCAATAAGGGTATCCGCTAAAGAGCTGATGCCATATGTCGATAACGACAGTGCCCCCTGAAGGGAGCAGACAAACCGGGGAACGGGTGTCCTGACGGGTCTGAGACGATGCTGCGCATAGAAAACCAGACGGAACAGCCGGTTCGTGTCATCATGGGGGACAAACTCGCCTTGCGTTGGGCCGTCTTGCTCTGCGGGCGGGAAATTGTCCCGGATCTTGGCGGGCGGGAAATTGTCCCGGATCTTGGCGTGCGGGAGGCTGAATTCCGCGTGCCCGCCTGGGCCGCTGAGCACCTGGACATCGCGTCCGGGAAGCTCTCCAGTCTCTTGCAGCGCCTGCCCGAACCGTTCATGACCACCGGTTTCCAGCATGAGGTCAAATCGTTTCATGCGCGGGTGGACCGGGTGAGGCACATCTGCAGTTGCCTGCGGCAGGGCGAGCTGACATTCGTCGATGCGCTTGCACAGGTGTCCCAGGCATTCAATGAAGATGAGGCCCTCCTGCTCCGCTGGAAAGAAGCGCTCTCGGCCCTCTCCGGCTTCGAGCGCTGGCTTCCCTCCTTTGAAAGAGCTTTTGAGTATCTGGGCAGCGCGTTCTCGACGCCGGAGGAAACCCTGGAGGACATCAGAAAAGATCTTCTGGCGGCCGCCGCCAAGCCTCAGCGATTTCTCGACTCCGCCGGGCGAGAACGCTTCGATCAACAGTTCGAGGGATTCAAGCAAGGGTATATAGACTACTACCAGGCGAGCCACGAGGACGCGGTGCACATCTTCGGAAACCAGGGCAGGATGGAGTCCAAAGTCGACCACCTTGCACTGCGCAACCTCGAGCTGCTATCCGAACTGGATCACGGAGACAGAAGCTACCTGAACCGGGTCCGTGCCATAGGCATGTGGGTGCAGTCGCACCAGTGCAATCTGCCGGTCCTGGAGATCCTGGCCACCCACCCGCGCTGTTACTGCAATTTCAACCCGGCTGCCGGCCGGCATCTCGCAAAATCCGTCGATCACATGAACGAAGCGATCAGCCAGGGCATCGATTATTTCCGCTCTGTCCTGCGAAAGTGCAGGATGGCGATCATCCAGGAATTGAAGAACCTCCGGGCCGACGACGATTGCTCCAAGCAGGTTGCCGCCCTGTTGAGCCGGGAGCCGATGATCCCGCTGAAGCCCGAGTCGATCGGCATCCTCAACACCATCATGCTTCAGCACTCCGACGCGTTTCGCGCCGTCAACCGCTGAATCCGGCTCCAGGGGGAATGGGCGGATCAGGAATAAAACTCGCCGATGCAGTTGACCACATATTCGATCTGAGCTGCAGTCAGCTCGGCATAGATCGGCAACGCCAGGACCTGCTCCGCGGCAGCGACCGAAGCCGGGAAGTCCGTCTCACGGTATCCCAGGTTCTTGAAGCACTCCTGCTGGTGCAGCGATAACGGATAGTAGATCTCCGTAGCAACCCCACGATTCTGCAATGCCGCGCGCAGTTCGTCGCGTTTCCGGCAACGAATAACGTATTGATGGAAAATGTGCCGCCTGTGCGGCAGCACCACGGGAACCTGGATTGCTCCGATAAGGCCGGCTGCCCGAAAGGCAGCTTCGTAGCGGGCGGCATTGGCCTGGCGGCCTTCGATCCACCGGTCCAGGCGGCTGAGCTTGACCCGCAGAACGGCCGCCTGGATTTCATCCAACCGGCTGTTGAAGCCGACCATGTGGTGATAGTACTTCGGTTGCATGCCGTGGTTGCGCAGCAACCGAGCATGCTGCCCGAGCTCCCGGCTCCGGCTGATGATCATGCCGCCGTCCCCAGCGCCCCCCAGGTTCTTGCTGGGGAAGAAGCTGAAGCAACCGAAGTCCCCCATCGCTCCGGCGCAATCGTTGCCATACCTGGAACCCATTGCCTGGCAAGCATCCTCGACAACGGGGACCGCATGGCGGCGGGCCAGTTCGAGTATCTCCTTCATCGCCGCGCACTGGCCATAAAGATGCACGGGCACGATCGCCTTGATTGCCGTGTTGGTAGGCCTGTGAACGAGCTTTTTGGCATTCGTGTCATAGGAGCAGTCGCGTTCCAAAAACTCCGACAGCCTTTCGGGATCCATGTTGAATCCGGCGGGCTCGATATCGACAAACAGGGGCCGGGCGCCCAGGTTTACGATGGCGCCGGCGGTTGCGAAAAACGTATATGGGACCGTGACCACGGCATCGCCGGCGCCCGTACCGAGCGCTCTCATCGAGAGCAGCAGCGCATCGGTTCCGGAGGCTACGCCGATCGCGCACGGGACGCCGCAATATCGGGCCACCTCTTCTTCCAATGACGCCACCTGGGGGCCGAGGATGAACTGTTGACTCTCGAAAACCTCGTCGACGGCGGCGCGCACCTGGTCGCGGATCGTCGTGTATTGCGCCTTCAAGTCCAGTAGCGGAACGTTCATGAAATCACCTGTGAGATAGGAAAACGAAATGAAGTTGGATTATGCCTGTGAATGGTCCGTCGGCTGCGAGCCGGCGGACCGCGCCTTAAAGTAAGCAATGGTGCGGGTCAGGCCCTCTTCCAATGACACGAAGGGGTTCCATTCCAGCAGTTCATGCGCGCGGGTAATGTCCGGCCGCCGGACCTTGGGGTCGTCGGCAGGCAGCGCCTCGAAGACGATGGAACTCGAAGATCCCGTCAGTGCCAGGACCTTTTTGGCAATCTCCAGGACCGTCAGCTCCTGGGGATTCCCGATGTTGACTGGCGTATGGACTTCCGCCGTGGCGGGGGCCATGAGAAGTCTCAGCAGGCCCTTCACCTCGTCGGCAACGAAGCAGAAGCTCCGCGTCTGTTCGCCGCTCCCGTAAATCGTCAGCGGCCTGCCCTCGAGCGCCTGAACGATGAAGTTTGATACCACCCGGCCGTCGTGGGGGCGCATGCGCGGCCCATAAGTATTGAAGATGCGGGCAATCCTGGTGTCGACCCCATGCGTGCGATGGTAGGCCATGGTGATGGCCTCGGCGAACCGTTTGGCTTCGTCATACACGCCGCGCAGTCCGATCGGGTTGACATTGCCCCAGTAGCTCTCCGGTTGGGGATTGACCAGCGGGTCGCCGTAGGTCTCAGAAGTGCTCGCCAACAGGAAACGGGCATGTTTGTTCTTTGCCAACCCCAGGGTCTTGTGAGTGCCGAGCGCGCCGACCTTCAGGGTCTGGATCGGCAGCTCCAGATAATCCCTGGGACTCGCCGGCGAGGCGAAGTGCATCACGGCATCGACCGGTTCCCCGAGAAATATGTACTCGGTCACATCGTGCTTCAGGAACCGGAACCGGTCGTTCCCCAAAAGGTGAGCGATGTTCTCGACGCTGCCCGTGAGGAGGTTGTCGAGGCAGATGACCTCGTGCCCCGACTGCAGCAGTTGATCGCAGAGATGACTGCCCAAAAACCCGGCTCCGCCCGTGATGACAACGCGCATGCTTCCTCCCGACATAATGGAAAACCGCACTTCCCTGACTGACACGGCGACGGCAGATTATACCCGATCCGGCACCTGAATGGGTGCTGGGTCTTGGGTGTCGGGTGCTGGGTGTTGGGTGCTGGGTGTTAGGTGCTGGGTGTTAGGTGTTGGGGAGTCGGCATTGACAGCAGAATCATGTTAGCAGAGGTTAGATGCCGGACATCGGGCCATCGCACCTGACACCTCCGTTGGCATGCGGCGTCTCCGAGTACCCGGAACCAACACCTGACACCCAACACCCAGCACCGGACACCTCGGCTGGCGTGCGGCGTCTCCAAGGACCCGGTGCCCAACACCTGACACCTAACACCTGACACCCAACACCCAGGTTAGCGTTTGCCTTTTGCTAGGGACTTGTAGTATTCCTCGACCAGCTTCTTGTAGCTGGCTGGCACTTCGCTGTCCTCGGCATAAAAATACTTGTCGCTTTGAATCAGCCGGGCAAGATCACGGCTGAGATCCAATTCGACCTGGTGAAGCAGATCGATCGCCTGTTTCAGGCGCGCGATCCCGGCAGCATCGTCGTAAGGGCGATCGGAGCGCAGGCCCTGGAGTTGCTGAACGATCCGATCGAGATTCTGGGCCGTGGTTGTGCCGCGATCCATGAGCCGCCGCAGTTCCTGGGCGTCCATAGCACGTTGTTCCAGCTCCCGCTGCTGCTGCCGCAGCTCTTCCTGGCTGAAACGGCCGCCGCCCGGAGGCCGGGCGTCTCCCGTGGCATTGCTCATTTCACCGGAAGGAGGAGTGCCGGACGGATTCTGCTGATTGCGCCCATCTCCCTGGGATTGCCCCCCGCGCTGGCCTTGCTGTCCTCGCTGGCCCTGCTGGCCCTGCTGGCCCTGCTGTCCTTGCTGGCCCTGCTGGCCCTGCTGGCCTTGCTGACCCTGCTGGCCCTGCTGGCCTTGCTGACCCCGCTGTCCTTGCTGACCCCGCTGTCCTTGCTGACCCTGCTGGCCCTCCTGGCCCTGCTGGCCTTGCTGACCCTGTTGGCCCTGCTGCTGCCCTTGCTGTTGACCCTGGCGGCCCTGGTCTCTGTTCTGAAGCCGCTGCTGCAGGGACTGGAGCCCCTCGGTCAACTGTCTGGTCTTGTCGAGGGCATCCGCGATCTTGCTCTCCTGCGTTTGACCGACGCTCCCCTTTGCTTCTTCCAGCTGCTTGTTGACCTGTTCCAGGCCCTGCTGGATGAAATCCTCGCGCCCGACTGCGATATCGTAATACCCTCCGGCCAGAAGTTGGTTTCCCCCTCGAATGCGATCCGGCAGGCGGTTGTCGCGAATCGTGCCCGCAGCCTGGTTCAGTTTGGTATTGGCTTCCGGTTGCGTTTTGCGCGTTTGCCGGGCGAGGTCCTCCACCTTTCCCTGCAGGTTCTGCACCCGGTCCGCCAGTGTGCTCTTGCGATCCGTCAGGTTTTCGCGTTGCCGCTGCGCGTCCTGAGTTTCGGCGTCCTGTTTGCCCTGTGCCAGCTTTTCAATCCCGGAGCGGATGCGGTTCTCCTCGTTGAGTATTTCGCGCGATTCCTGGACGGCCTGCTGCAGGCCCTGGCCGAGGTCGTTTTGCTGGCCGCGCGCGAGGGCGCGTTGCGCGTTTTGCAGCTGCTGCAAGGCACGGGCGGCGTCTGCGCCGGACTGCTGTCCGGTGCGCTGCTGGTTCTGCAGCGACTGTTTCATCTGCTGGATCGCCTGCTGCAGCTGGCTGCTGGCCTGATTGAGTTCGGGCGAACTCCGGTCGCGAGAGAGGCGCTGCAACTGGCGCTGCAGCTCCTCCGCCTCATTCATGACCTGCTGCTGGCTTTGCGTCGAAGCCCCTCCGGACTGGGCCGAGCCTCCCTGCCGGCCGGCCATCTGGTTGCGCAGGCCCTGCTGCTGGCCCTGCGCCGACCCGCCCTGGGAAGCGGTGCTGCTGCCCGGGGGCCGGCCCCTCATCTGATTGCGCTGATTAAGCTGTTCCTGTCGCTGGGCCAGTTCACGCAACCGCTCCATCAGCTCGTCGACCTGCTGGTCGCGCGCCTGTTGTTCGCCGCGTTGTACCGTCTCGTACTGGTTCTTGAGCTTGTTCATCTCCAGGTCGAACAGGTCCGCCAGGTCCTCGGCATTTCGCTGGGACCCTTGTCCTCCCCCCGCCCTGTTCTGGTTCTGAAAAGAGACCTGGATCTCGTTGAACATGCTCTCGGCGCGCATCAGCTGTTGCAGGGCCCGCTGCTCGTCCGGCAGGGCCTCCACAGGCTTCTCCGCGCCCAGGCTGACGGCTGCTTTGCCCATCGCCTCGGCGGCCTGCTTCATGTACTCGCCGAGCTGCGTCCAGTCCTTGTCGACATCGAGCGTGCCGCGACGCACGAGGCGCTCCAGCATCGTCTGGGTCTGGGTTTGGAGCTTGCTCTGGATCAGCGAAAGCGACTTCAGCCCCTCCCGATATTCCTTGGGATCCATCGTGTCTTTGTCGCGGATCAGCTTATAGGTAGCGCTGATGATGTCCTTCTGCTGGCGGCTCAGTTCCTGTTGACCTGCTGCGCCTCCGCTTCCATCCCCTTGCGGAGCCCCGCCCTGCTGGCTCTGGATATACTTCTGATCAAACGGACGGACGTTGATGAAATAGATATCCGAGGCGCCGGCGCCCGGGCCGGTGGCATTGTTGTTGTCAGCAGCCTTCCCGTAATAGGAGATCAAGTCCCCGGGTTGCAGGCTGAAATCCTCGAGGAAAAACGTATGCGGGGCGGTAATGACCTTATCGCCCGGTCTTCCGGCGCCCAGGTTTATGACCCTTTCGGGGGCGCCGTTGACGGAGTAGCGGAGTTCTACCTTGCCCAGCCCGATGTCATCTTCCGCTCTGACCTCGGAGAAGACCTCCTCGACGCTCGTTGCGCGCACATCGTGCATCGGCTTCGTGATCGTCACCTTGGGAGGCGCGTCTGCAATTGCCTCTATCTCATATTCCGGGGATGCCGCGTAGGGTTTGCCGCGCTCGTCGGCGAGCTGGACGACGTAAGAGCCGGAACGCTGAAGCGTAAGTGCGCCGCCGAAGCCGTCGTCGCCGGATGGCGTCAGAGGCAGTGTCGACTGGTCGTCGAACAGCAACCGGGCCGATTGCACCGGCTGGCTGAAATGGACGGTGAACGATACCCGCGTTCCCTTGATCGCGGACACATCCCCCTCGCCCTCGACGCTCTGCTGCGGCATGCCGGTATAGGCGGGGAATTTGTAGGTCAGGTCAATCTTGTCCACTCTCGGGGAATTCCGGACAGTGATCGTGTAGGTCTTCGAGCGCACGTCACGGGCTTCGACGTAGTAGCGCATGGAAGACGGCACTTCGACCAGGAGATACTGAAAACCACTGCCGAGGGGCTCGGATTCCATGGTCACCGGGGTCCACTCCGCCGATTCCAGCGGTTGCGTGAAGAGCTTCACGTCCGCAGAATCGAAGCCGACCAACTGCGCTTTGACCAACTGGTCGATGCCCTTTGCGATCTGCACATCGCCGGGCATGATCTCGATGAAAAACGGAATTCGGGGCGAGGCATTGGCCCACTGGACATAGAGGCGGTCGAAGCCATAGTGCAGGAAGGGCGGTCCCCAATTCAGGAGCGCCACCAGCAGCAGCAGAGTTCCTCCGCCCACGACGCCGTAGGCGGCCAGACGCCTGCGGTCGAGGAACACGGAGAAATCGACGCGGCTGGTCTTCTCCATGGCATCCTTGATCAGGAGGTCCAGCATCCCCGTCGAGGTTTCTTTCCCTTCGCCAAACTCGACTGCGGAAACCAGGCGATCTTCCAGGTGCGGGTATCGCTCTTCCACATACTGCGCGATTTGAATGTCGGAGATGCGGCGACGAAAGGGTGCGACGAAGAAGCGGAAAGCCACATAGGCCATCGCCCCGGCGGTAATCAATCGCATGGCCCAGACGGCGCCCGGTTTGAATCCGAACAGGTCGGCGCCCCAGATGCCCAGCAGCATCAGGGCAATCGTCGACGCCAGGAAAAGCGCGAGTCCTTTCACCAGCCTCTGCATGCGCCAGCGGCGGCGTACGATCCGAATACGTGACAGCAGACTCTGATATGGATTCATACTCCCCTCCGGCCGTCTGGCGGCAACCCCTTTGTAGATATGCTACTCCTATTCGGGCCTCAAGATGAAGCGATTGGCCAGCAGGCCTTCGGCGATCAGCAGAACCAGCACTGCCAAAAGCAGATAGCGCCACAAACGCGTTCTTTTGTCCTGCTCTTCGGCCGTCGGACGCTCGTCGGATGCAGCCGGCGGCGGCGCGACGGCCTCTGTCGAAGCCCAGCCGGCCGCCATTTCCTCGGCGTTCCCGTGGGCCAGGTCCGACTCGCCCGGCGCCGGATTGACTGCGACTCCGGCGTCCAGGCCTGCCATGCGAATGTCATAGAACCCTGCCATATCGAGGGCGACGGCATCCGACCCTGCGGCCAGCGGCAGGCGGCGCTTGGCCGGGTCCATGACCACGATCGCCTGGTTCAGGTTGACGTTCCCCTTTCCCTGGCGGACGGCGGCCTCCACCAACAGGCTTCGGGGTGCGATCGTGTCTCCCACGTTCATCCACGGCTTCTCTTGCCGGAAATTCTCGAGGTAATGAAGCACCTGCTGCCAGAAGGGGGCATATACCGCCTTGACAGGGAGGTCGTTGGTCGAATCGTCGGCGGAGGAGGCCAGTACCAGCACACGACCTTTGCCGGTTTCCACCGACACCAGGGCAGGATCGCCGTTGTCGAATCGCGCCAGGACCTGCCCGCCGTCCGAAACCGCGAGCCGGGCGTGCATGAAAAACCTGGCGCCGGAAAAGGATCCCGAATGGGGCTCGCCGAAGGGGCGAAATATGGGATGATCCATGCGCAGATCCGTCAACAAGGCAAAGTCTTCCGAAACTGACAGTCCCGAGCGGCGCACGCCGTTGCCTGCCTGCTCCTCGAACTTGACGGGCAGCCAGGCGCCGAAAGAGCGGTGGAAGTCGGCGGCCAGCAGGTTGTCCGCAAGCACGATGATGAGCCCGCCGCCGCCTTTGACAAAATCTTCGAGCTTCTTTTGCGCCGGCCGGCCTCCGCCGGACACATTGTTCCAGACGACCAGCCCCCCGGTGATCGCGCCCATCGCCTCGAACTGCCGGGGAGTGATCGCAGAAAGACGATAGGGGGAAAGCGCGGTGATGTTGAGAGCATTGGCGAGGAAGAAGCTGGGCGGGCGCCCATTGCGGCCGGCCGAGGGATTTTCAACCGACAGGACCGGTATCTTCGAACGCTCCTCCAGGGTCATGGCGAACCGGTTGTCCCTTGTCAGGCGCGGGTCGGCTACGTCCAGGGAGACATCGTGCATTCCGGCCGTGAGACCGGGGAGCTGGAAAGACGTGCCCTGCACCGATCCTTTCGCGACATCGAGAAGCTTCTCGGCGACCTCGCGGCCGTCGACGCTCAGGGCGACGCGAGTCGCATTGCGGTCCTCGGCGCCGAAATTCACTACCGAGAACCGGATCTCGAGGCCGCCCCCCTTGTCGTCCTCGCTTTCCAGCACCCGCACCTCGCCGAGCGCCAGATTGCTGAATTGATCGGCGCCCAGGTCCGTACACTGCAATTCGATTCCCGAACTCAGCCGGAAATCATGTTCATCCGTGGCCCAGCCGCTCTTCTGAAAGTCGGAGATCAGGTGAATGACGCGCTTTCCGACGCCCGCTTCGAGGGCGGTCTTTTCCGCTATTTTCAGCGCCTGGTCATAGCGTGTCGAACGGTCTGTCAACTCCGTCCCTTTTTCAATCGCATTCAGAACCGCCTCAAAATCGGTGGACGGCAGCGTCAGGACGTTTGTTTGATCCGAAAACACGAGCAGAGAGACCTTATCGCCCGGCTCGGCCCGGCGCACGATGTCCGCGGCAGCTTGCCGGGCACGTTCCCATCTGTCGCCGTACCCCATGCTCATGGAATTGTCCAGCATGATCACGTGGGCGGTAGACACCCGGCCGGTGGCCGCCGCTGCCTGAGGCCGGTCCCAGAACGGACGCATGAAGGCGAGCGCCAGCAGCAGCAGCGCCAGCACGCGCACGAGGAGAAGCAGCAGATGGCGCAGCTTCTGGTAGCGGATGGTCCGCTTGCTGATCTTGCGCAAAAACATGAGAGTCGGGAACTCGATCTTCTGAGCGCTCTCCCGCTTGATCAGGTGGAGCAGGATGGGCACCGTGACCGCCAGCGCCCCGAGCCAAAACAACGGAGTTACGAAACTCACGACTACCTCGTGTCACGCAAATCGGTAATGCCAACTTGACAGGAGTCAGGAGTCAGGAGCCGGGAGTCAGAATTGAGGAACCGCGGGCAACGCAACATGACACGTCGCCCGGTCCCACTCCTGACTTCTGACTCCTGACTCCTTCCAACTGCACAACCTCTTCAGATCAATAGAGTTGCGAACGCCGGGCCAGGTACGTGAACAGGGCCTGGTCCAGCGGCTGAGACGTGTCGATCAGCATGTAATCCATGCGATCCTTCTGGCATTCCATCTCGAATGCCGAAATCTGGCCGCGGATGAGTTTCAGGTACTCCTGGCGCAAGAAATCGGGAATCACGTGCATTTTCTCGCCGGTCTCCATGTCGATGAACTGAGCGCTCTTGTCGAATTGGAAATGAAGCTCGGACGGGTCGAGGAGGTGGAACACAACAACGTCGTTGCCGCGAAACGCCAGGTTTCGCAGCCCGTTCATCACCTGCCCGGGGTCGTCATACAGGTCCGAAACCACGATCACGATCCCGCGGCGGCGCAACCGTTCGGCGATCTCCACGAGCGGTTGCGCGAAACTGGTCCGGGCTTCCGGACGGAGTCGATCAATCGCGTGTAGGACCGTGTTCAGATGGCCGATGCTGCCGCGGGCCGGCACAGCCTCCCGAACGCGGTCGTCATAGGCGGAAAAGCCCACGCTGTCCCGCTGTTTGAAGGCAAAGTAGGCGAGACAGGCAGTCAGGTACTGCCCGTACTCGAGTTTCGTGATGCCCCGGGTGCCGTAAGCCATCGAGCGGCTGCAGTCCAGGATCAGGTTGATGCCGGTGTTGGTCTCCCCTTCGTATTCCTTGATGTAAAACCGGTCCGTACGCCCGAAGACTTTCCAATCGACCTTGCGGATGTCGTCGCCGGGGTGATAATGCCGATACTCGGCGAAGTTCACGCTGAAGCCCAGGTGGGGAGAGCGGTGGAGCCCGGAAATGAAACCTTCGACGACCGTACGGGCGACCAGTTCGAGGCTCGAGATGCGCGTCAGCGTGGCGGGATCGATGAACCGCGTCAACTGCGGGATCGTCGGCTGCGCCGGAATCGTTGTGGTTTCCGAACTCATGTCGGCACGTTCTCCATGAACCTACAGGCCGGACTTGGGAGTCGGCACGGTCTCAAGCAACCGCCGGATAATTTCGTCGGTCGTGATCTTCTGCGACTCCGCGTGAAAATTGGTCAGAATCCGGTGGCGCATCACCGGGTAGGCGAGCGCCTGGACATCTTCGATCGACACGTTGAACCGGCCGTTCAGGAGCGCGCGCGCCTTGCCGCCAAGCACAAGATATTGCGAGGCGCGCAGGCTTGCTCCCCAGTTGACCCACTCCTTCACGAAATCGAGCCCTCCGTTGTTCGGGCGTGTGCCCCGCACCAGCGACACGGCGTAGCGCGCGACCGATTCCGGAACCGGAACGCGGCGCACCAGCCGTTGAAACTCCAGGATGTCCGCGCCCGTCAAGGTCCGGGAAATGTCGGGCTGCTTTAAAACCGTCGTCTCGTGGACCACCTGCAGCTCGTCGTCGGCGTTCAGGTAATCGATGACGATATTGAACATGAAGCGGTCGAGCTGTGCTTCGGGCAGCGGATAGGTGCCTTCAAGCTCGATCGGGTTCTGCGTGGCGAGGACGAAGAAAGGCCGATCCATGATGTAGGTAATCCCCTGAACGGTCACCTGCAACTCCTCCATGGCCTCCAGCAGGGCCGCCTGGGTCTTGGGCGGAGTGCGGTTGATCTCGTCGGCGAGCAGGATGTTGGTGAAGATGGGCCCCTTGGTGAATGCCAGCTGGCGTTTCCCGGTGGCGGCATCTTCCTGAATGATTTCGGTTCCGGTAATGTCCGCCGGCATCAGGTCGGGAGTGAACTGGATGCGCCTGAAGCGCAGGTCCAGGATGCTCGCCATCGTCTTGATCAGGAGGGTCTTGGCAAGGCCCGGGACTCCCGTGATCATGGAATGCGCCCCCACCAGCAGGCAAATCATCACCTGCTCGACAACGGCATCCTGGGCGACGATGACCTTTCTCAATTCGGTCAGGATCTGGCGATAGCTGCGATTCAATTTCTCCACAGACGCCGCATCTTCGTTGACAACCTGCTGGGTCGTTTCCATTCGCTGCTTCCCTTTCTGAAGTCCGGGGCTCCGGCCCGGCGCTTGCGCCGTGAGGGCGCGCCGCCGCACTAGTGCGTCAAGGCATACATGATGTAATTGACACCGTATTTGAAGGCTTCGTTCGTGTCCTCGATCTGGTAGAACGGATCGGCGGACCATTCCCAGTATTCGCTGATGTCATTGTTGTAGTCGACCACCATCATCAGACGCCCGTTGTCGTCGTTCATCCCCAAATATACCGGCCACTCCCCCCGCGAGCCGTACGGAGGCCGGATTGGGAGGTTTGTCAGGTCATAAAAACAGGTCCAGATCGGGTGCGAGCGGGGGATCTCTTCCAGCTGCCGGTCGGGAAAAACCACGCTCATCTCATAGATAAAATTCTCCAACTCGCGCCGCCTCCGGAAGTCGTCCACGATCAGGAAGCCGCCCCGAAGGAGATACTCGCGCATGTTGCGCGCCTCTACATCGGAGAGGTGGATGTAGCCGACCTCGCAGAGGTACGCGATCGGGTACTTGAAACATTCTTCTGTTTGAAAGGTGAAGACGTGCCCTCCCGGGTTAACGTCGATCCTGGTCACCTCCGACATGATCTTCATCAGATTCTCCTCGGACCGGGGGAAGTCGTGGCTCCAGGGGGGACCGTTGGAATCGCCGACGCCTCCCCGCCACTGAAAGGACGTCGGGTAGGAGTATTGGACGCGGGCAAAAGTGAATTTACTCTCGTTGCGGGGCAATTCCCGCTGCGCGAAGGCAACCCAGATCCCCGCCGGAAGAAGAGCCAGCGCCAGCAGCGGCAGGATGATTCGGCGCCTGAGAAACCTCGACCTGCTCATTCCGGGCGTCCACTGCATTGTTCGCTCCGGCTGTCGTCTTAAAATCCTCATCCTCTTTAGCCTCCGCCTGGCCACAAAAAGATCTACTTCCGCTCGGCCAGTTTGAGCAGCAGCTGCTGCGCCTTCTCGAAGGTCGGCGCGATCTCGAGTGAGCGCAGTGTTTCGCGCCTGGCTTCCGTCTTCTTTCCCGCGCCGAGATATGCTCGGGCGAGGTTGTAGTGCGCGCCCGCCGGATCGGGAGGATTCAGCCCCAGGAGAACCTGGTAGGCCGCGATCGCCGCCGGCCAATTCTGCGCCTCCAGGGCTGATTCGCCGAGCAGCGTGTGAACCTTGGTGTCGTACGGATCGATGTAGACCGACTGGTCCAGAACCTTTGCCTCTTCGGCCCAATTCTTGCGTTTGCGATAAATACCGGCGGCGCGGGCCAGGGGCACGACCGAAGTCTCGTCATATCGGGCCCACGCGAGGCACTGTGCCAGCGCATCGTCATCCCGCGCGAGTTCGGCATACATTTCGCTGAGAATCCCATACGGCCCGCCGTGCTCGACAAATTGCGGGAAAAGCGCCTCCGCTTTCTTGAGATAGCCTTCGGCCGCGCTGTTGGATTTTTCCTGGCGCAGCAGGGCGCCCAGCTGATAGTTGGCGAAAAAGTCGTCAGGATTCTGCTGGAGGAGCGCCGCCAGTTCCGCCTTTCCGGGTGGCTCTTCAGCGGCGGTCTGAGCGGCAAGCTGCCTGAAGTTGAGCCGCGGGGCGAGGGGCTTGAGGCGGGCATCGAGGAATGATCTGTACTGTGCGTCCAGGGTCGGCGTGTCCCATCCCAGCGCCTGGCGGAACACGTCTTCTTCGGACCGGTTCTCCGAGAACAGCTGCAGCGACTGCCTGATTTTCTCGAAACCGAACTTCTCTTCGACCATGCTGCAGAAAAGAGCGGCCTGGTAATAAGAAAGCTCGATCTGTTCCGGGGACGTCGGACGCATCATGCCGGCGTTCAGTTCGCTCACCTTCAGCAGCTTTCCTTCCTTGTACGCCTTGACGAAGGCGGCCGAGAGGTCGTCTCCCCAGCCGGGTCGGGCCTTCTGTTCTTCATAGACGGAAAGGCCCTCCGAAAACCAGCGTGGGATGTTGTGCCTCGTCATCTGCAGCGTTATGACATGGGTAAACTCGTGCCAGAGCGTCGTTCCCCAGTTGAAATCGCCTGCCGGACGCGCCCTGGGAGAGTCGATCGCCACGACCCGGCCGAAGCACACGCCGAGCGCGCCGAGTCCGGGCAAGCCGAGCGTGCGCACGGCGAACCCGCCGTGATCGGGGAAGATCTCGACCTGCAGGGGGCCTTCCGGCGTGAAGCCGTAGCGCGCGGTCAGCCTGGACCAGGCCTCTTCCACGAGTTTCGTCGCGTAGGGCGGCAGAACCGCCTCATCTTCCTTCGCCATTTTGAAAACGAAGTGCTCGCTGCGCACGGTGCCGAACTTGTCCATCTGGTCCAGAAGGTCCAGGGTGTTGAACGCCCACACATTGAACGGGTCGCCTTCGAAGGCGCGCTGCACCATGGCGCGGCCTTGTTTGAGGTCGCCGACGCGCATGAGATTCATACCCAGGCCTGCATAAGCGGGGTACAGGTTCGGGCTCAACGCGACCGCCCTGCGATAAAACTCCACCGCCTCCTGGTACTTCCGGCGCATCACGAGGCTTTCCGCGAGCGTGTAGTACAGACGGCCGTATTTCGGGTTGATCTCGAGTATCCGTTTTTCTACCTGCGCAAGGCCGGCGGCATCGCCGCGGATGTGACGGCACACGGCCTTCAGGCTCAATGAGTCGAGGTCGCGGGGGTTGACCGCGAGGGCGCGGTCAACCTGCCGGTCCGCGTCGTCGTAACGTTCTTCCTGCATGCTCAACTCGGCAAGGAGGTCCAGCGCCGGAACGAAATTCGGATTGACCTCCAGCGCGGCGCGCGTGTAGGTGTTGACCTCGCGGCTGCTTTCGTACTGCTTTGCGAGCGCGAGGCCCACAAGCGCCGGCGGGTAGGTTTTGTTGATCTTCTGGACATCCCGGAACACGCTGATGGCGTCCGTAGCGTTGTATTTCTCCAGGAACAGGTAGCCGAAATTGCAGAGAGCTTCCAGCGGCGTGTCGGCGCCCGGGCTGGCCCCGGTCGCATCGATGAAGAAATCCTTGGCATCCTGGACGTACCCACGGCGCCAGGCCGCGAGCGCGACGACGCCGAGGTCCTGCTTGCCCGATATGCGGCCGCCGCGATATTCGGCGATGAGACCGTCCCAAAGAGCGTCGCTGTCGGCCTCACGTCCGACCATCTCCAGAAGATCCGCCAGTTCGGCTGCCGCGGTGCGGCGCAGGCCCCCGAGCGTCATCGCACGACGCAAATGCGCCTCCGCCCCGGCATAGTCGCCCACCACCAGCGCCGATCGGCCGCGCTCCAGGTGCAGCCCGGCAGAATCGCCGTGGAGCTTCAGAAATTCGTCCCCGCGCTTGCAGGCTTCCGCATAAGCCCCTGTTTCGCGCAAAGTCTGCAGGAGTAAGACCTGGCTTTCCTCCTGATCGGGGTGCGATTTCAAGGCGGCTTCGAAGCCCTGCCGCGCCCGGGCATAATCCCCGGCGCGCAACGCGGCCTTGGCGTCAGCCGGGCCCTGTGCCCGTAGCGAGATCGAGAGGAGCACAAACAGCACGAGCCCGGAGACGCACGGGAGCATCCAATGTGCATGCCGCCTGATTCGCTGATTTTTACCGGCAGTCCGCGCCATTTACTTTTTCCTGAGCTTCGCCTGCACCTCGGCCAACTTCAACAGCAGATCTTCCAGCCTCTTCTCGTATTCCGCCCCGGCCATCTGTCCTTTGGCCGATTTCAGGAGTTCTATCTGTCTTTCGAGGGATTGGGCCTCCGCTGCCAGCGCCTGCGATTCGGGGCTCATGTCGCTTTGAACGAGCAGCGGGGACCCGCGATCCAGATATGCCGACCGGGCCAGCAGATTAATGCGCGCGCCCGCCTCGGCGGGGGACATTGCCTGCTCCTCGCCGTTGTCGCTCAGCACCGGATGTTCCGTCTGGAGATTCCCTTCCTTCGTGTAGTACTCCTCCACCCTGCGCGCCGCATAGCTGAATGCCTCGAAGATCGAGACCCGGCCATTCTTGTCGACGTCCGAGTTGTTGGCGGCGAGCGCCTCGATGAAATACTTCCCGAGATGAGTCAGGTTCTTTTCCGTTCCGCTCCTGGTGGCGGAAACCACGATCCTGCCTTTCCCTGCAAGACCTTCCAGGCTCGCGCCGCTGCAATTGGTGGCGTTCACGACAAGGAATCGCTGCGCCGGGATGGAATAGAACATCATCGCCAGCTCCTCGGCCGTAGGGTCAGGGCCGACAAGATTGAATTTGTAACCGGCCCCGTCAGAATCGCCATGTCCCTCGAGAAACACGAACACCGTGTCTTCTTTGCTCGCGCGCGCGGCGATTTCCATGCAAACCTTCTCCAGGTTCTCCCGGTTGGACACATATTGAATGTGGGTGGGATCGAGCTTCGGGTCGTCGAACAACGCGACGACGTGATCACGGGGAAAGCCGAGCTGGCCCTCGAGCAGGGTGCGCAAGTCCGTCAGTTCCTTAAGGTACTCCTTCTGCAGGCCGGGATCGCCGCTGATGCCCGCGACCAGGATCGCCCACCGCGGATCGCCCAACGCCGCGTTCTGCGCCTGTGCCGGCGCGGCAGCAGTCAGGAGGCCGCAAACTGCAAGGCACAAGCGGAACATGCGGTTCATGACGCGCGCCCGGCAGGGGGCGGGTCTATCCAGTCTCCTCATGCGAGTCCTTTGCGCTTTCTCAAGATCCACTCGGCGGAAACCGCCCCTGCAAACAGCAGAAAGAACAGCGGCATGTCCCACAGCTCCCTCTCCTCGAGGCGCGACGCCCCTTTTTCAGAGATGGAAATGTCCTCCGGGAGCGTCTCCATGTCGGCCGGCTGGTAATAGCGTCCGCCGGTGTCGGCGGCGAGTTTCTTGAGCAGGTCGGCATTCAGCTGGGCATCGTGGTATTCTTCGAGCGAGTCGGCGACGCGGAAGTTGGCGTGGGCGGTCCCCAGACCGCGGCCTCCGCGGAACGCTTCCGCCGAAACCTCGTAGATGCCTTCCTCGCGCGGCTTGTAGGTGGCCGTGTATTGCCCTTCCCGGCTCAGATCCCAGATGAATGGAACGCTGCTGACCTCTCCCGACGGCGCTTTCACCGTGGCGTTCACCTGCGCGTTGTTTAGGCGCATGAACGTTTCATCGTTCACTTCCCCGCGCACGAGAACGGTTTCGTCGGGGGAATAGGAATGCTTGTCGGTTTCCAGGTTGACCTGGTCGGGGACTTCGTTCACAAGCCAGCGCAGCAGCTGCTTCCAGAACAGCTCGTGAAAATTGTTCTTGTACTCCTGCTCCATCCGCCAACGCCAGGTGGAATCGCTCGTCAGCGCCATCGACTTTCCGCGGCCGAAACGTTGAAACGCCAGCAGCACCGGGTACTGGCCGGATGCATCACGAACGGACGACTGGGCCAGGACCGTCGCGCCGGGCTTCGGGCCGCCGGTCAGGTTGATGCCGACAAGGGGCGGGGCGGCGCTCCACCTTATCCGGTTTTCCTTCTCGTCCATGGAAAGCCGGGTAGCCGGGTTTTCCATGCCGTAGTTCGTCAACTCGGCCTTGTATTCGACGGGCTCGTAGGGCGGCACGGCGGCGTTTCCCTGCCCCAGTCTCAAGACGACCGGGACGGCATCTTCCAGCGGGGTGTTGATGTAGCCCCCCTGTCCGAACGAATTCCTGCCTCCGAGCACGAGCAGCCCGCCGCCCCGCTGGCTTACGAAATCGGAAATCATGCGCAGCTGGTCAAACGTGAAGAAACTCGCTTCGATGCTCCCCAGGATGAGCCCCTTGTATTTGAAAAGTTCGGCCTTGTCGACCGGGAAACCCTTTTCCAGCACGGTCGGGGAGTCTACGCCCTGGCGCGTGAATTTACCGTTCGCCTGGCGCAGGAAGGTGACGAGACGAAGATTCTTGTCGTCCTGCACCGCCCGGCGCAGGAACGCGTAGGCCCAGCGAGGCTCGCCGTCGGTGTAGAGCACCTGGGGCTGCTCGTTTTCCACGCGAACGAGCGCACTCCGGTCGTTGTTTTCCGGAACCACCTCATCCGGAAAGGGCTCGACTCGAAATGTGAACAACCTGGGCCCCGCGGATTCGCCGGCGAAATTGACCTTGAAGGTCTTGACCTCGTCGTCGCCACCGAGACTTATCTCCTGGCTGAAAACGATGTGATCCCCCTCTTTGACGAGGAGGCGAGTCGTCCGCCCTGCATACCCCTTCGATCTCACGGAGACGTCGGCCTCGATCAGGGCATCCTTGAGCACTTTCCTCGGGGCCGTGACCCTCAGAACTTCGGTATCGCGGGCGAAGCCCGTAGAGCCGATTCCAATCGGGTAGACGGGAATGTTGCGCGCGCGCAGTTGCGCCGCAGTCGCGTTCAGATCCTTGGAGTGGTTGTCCGCCCCGTCGGTGATCAGCACGATGCCGGAGATCGGCGCGTTTCCCAGTTCCCCCGCCACCTGGCCCAACGTGCGAGCCAGATCGGTGACATTCCCGTGTCGTGGCTGGTCCTGGAAATCCTCGACCCGATCCGCCGAACCCGCGAAACGGAAATAGCGCACCTTGAACTTTTTCGCCAGCTCCTCGAGCAGCGGGTTCCCGACGGGACGAAGCATCTGCTTTTCCGCGTCCAGCCGCGACTGACCGCCGGGGCCGTCATGAATCTCCATGCTCTTGCTCAAATCGTAGGCGACCGCGACGAAACTCTTCTGGGGAATCACCGAATGTAGAACCAGGACCGGTTGGAGGAAGATCAAGATCAGAACCAGCAGAGGGACAGCTCTCAAACCCGCGAGGAGGAATCGCCAACGGGGGGGCAGCGAGAGCGCCGCACGCCGGTATAGGAGATAAGCAAGTAAGAGGGCCACCGCCACCAGGACCCAGGTGACCAGGGCCGGCCACGCCGGCCTGAGCGCGATGAAACCCCGCTCAAAGAGGAATGGACGATACTTGAATAAGAAGGAGAAAATAGCTGTCATCACGCTGTCCGCTGCGACATCCCATCCTTTGTGCGGGCCGGTTTCGAAGCCGGCATTTCCTCATCGGCGCAGATTCCAAGGAGTGACTCTTGTCCTCTTCTTATCCGCGGGCGTTCCATTATTACAAGCGGCGTGCAACGTCCCGGGATCCGCAGCCACCAGCGTGTCAAGTTCCTTTCCGGCCGGTCGCGGCTGAACTGCCCCGAGCGATGGCCGACGCACTTGCATCAAATGATACCAAAGCTCCAACCGGGATACCAATCCCGGTTCAGCGCTTCAGCAATTGCACCGTGCCGAGTGATTCAAGTTGGCGCTGGAGGGTGGACGCGGGGCCGCGGACGATGAGGATCAGGCCCCCGGGGAAGAGCCAACGCTTGGATGCGTCCTTCACCATAGCGGTCCCACTCCTGCGGACGAAATCGGAGAAGGTTGAAATGTAGTTGATGCCGAGGCGATACAGCTCGGCATCCATGAGCACGTTGCAGATGCCGTCTGTGGTGGTAATCGTCTTGCCAAATTCCTCAATCCATTGAGCCTGCGCCCTCGCGATCTCATCGGCAGCGGCGCCGGATTCCTTGAAGGCCTCGACGACTTCCATGATCCTGGTAATTTCTCCGGCGGCCTGGTCCGCCGCCGCCTGACCCTGGACGTAGAATGGCCCCCGCAGCCGGCGGCCTTCCGCGGCAACAGTCAGGAGTGAGGTGGGAAGTGCCTGGGTGAGCCGGTCCTGGAGCACGCGGACAGCCAGCATTCCCGAGTAGTACTGCTGCTCCTCGCGGGTAGGCCAGAGATTGCCGAGGATAAACTGTGCCGCAGGGGAGCCAGGATCGTCGTCGAGAAAGATGTTGCGCGCGCCGGGCGGACGCGGGGGGAGGAACGTGCTGGGAACTTCGTCGCTCCGGACCCACACTCCCCAGATGCGTGTGCTTTTCAGCAGCACTTCCTGCGGCGGGGCAGAACCTACGACGACCAGTGAAGCCTGGTTGGGGGAGAAGAAATGCTTGTAGTAATAGCGCACATCCCCCACCGATATGTTTTGCAGCGTGGCAACGGTCCCCCTCATGGACCGGCCATAGGTCGTGCCGCGGAAGAGTTCCACCTCCAGCTGGCTGCGAATCTGCTGGCGCGCATCCTGAGGCGCCTGCAGCTGTTGTATCAGGGCCTTTTGGGCAACGGCGAAATCATCGTCGTTGAATTTCGCTTCGCAGACGATCTGGTACAGGAGCAGAAGCGCGCGCTCGAACGCCGCGCTCTGTCCGCGCATCAAAATGCGGATCCCGTCCCAATCGCAGCGAACCTCCAGCGTGGCCTTGAGATAGTTCAGTTCATCCCGGATGTCCTTGCCGGTGCGGTCCTGCGTCGCTTTGCCCATCAGTTGGGACACCAGGCTGGCCACCCCGCCTTTATCTGTCGGCTTTGCAGGATCGAATGCCGAACCGTAGCGAAGCACCAACCCGATCGTCATCGTGTCGCCGAGGTAGGGGGTCGACGCCACGTGGATCTGCAGGTCGTTCAGAAGCCGCTTCTGGTACAGCTCGGGGTAGACCATCGGCTTCTCCTGGGACGCCGCCGAGGCCGCCAGGATCAGGAGCGCAAAAAGAATAAAAACGAAACTCGTACCGGCTTTTGTCGTCATTTCCATCATCCAGAGAATGTGAAGGCTATCATAATATCGTAGGAAGGGACAAGGCAATGCCCGTCAGGAATCAGGAGGATCTGATATAATCGCATCCCGGGTCCAGGTCGATTCTCGTGGATGAATTGCATGGCGCGGGTGTGCAGCACTGAACGTTATCTGCCCGGTGCCGGGCTGTTCCGCAGTGGCAGCCGGCCGGGGTTCGAAGGCATAAAAATGAAAAGACTGATCTTGTTTGTCGCGGTCGCCCTGGCTTTCACGGCCGCCGGCGTCCGTTCCCAGACCAAGGCCAAGGTTCCTGCCCCCAAAAAGGGGGCGCCGTCCGTGTCCGACCTCGTGCTGCAGGGGAAGATCCCTGAAGCGGTCAAACTGGCCGCCAAGTCGCCTCTCGCGGCCGAGAGCGCTCTCAACAGCCTTTTTGCCGCCGCCGACACGCAGATTGCACTCCGCGATCTTTCCAAGGCACAGGAAACTCTCGATGCGGCACAGAAATTCGCGGACGCGTGCGACAAGACCGGCCGCATCAAGGACATTCCGCGGGATGCCCTCAAAGGCAGGCAACTCCGCCTCCAGGGAATTCAGCTCAGCGATCAGAAGGACTTCGCCAAGGCGGAGGCCTTTCTCCGGCAGGCACTGCAAATCAGCAAGCAAGCCAAGGATCCGTCGTTGGAGGCCGGTGTCCACAACAATTTGGGTTATGCGCTGCGCAACATGAACCTGCTGGAGGAAGCCGCCCGGGAGTTCGAAACGGCACGCCTATTGGCCGAGGAACAGAAAGACGACCTCCGCGCCGGATCCTATAACTTCAACCTGGGCGAGGTCCTGAACCAGCTGAAACGCCTGGACGCCGCCATGGAGGCGTTCAAACGCTCAGCGGAGCAAAACAAAGCCGCCTCCCGGCCCAACATCCAGGCAAAGGCTGTTTTCATGCAGGCCGTCGTAGCCGACAAACTCCATTCGAACACCGACGAATCTCTTAAGCTGTTCCAGGAAGCCGAGTCGATGTTTGAGAAGCTCGGCGACGATTTGAACGTCGGCTGGTGCTTTTTCCTGATGGGCGAACATGTCGCCTACACGATGGACTTCCGCAAGGCGGCGGATTTCGCCGAGAAGGGCCTGCCCTTCTTCGTCAAGTCTGCCGACAAGGCAGCCCTCCTGCGCAGTTATGAGTTTCTCACTGACATGCACGGCCGGCTCGGCAACACTCAAAAAGCCGAAGCGTACAAAAAGCAGGCCGCCGATTTAAGCATCAAGAAATAGAGCGCCGTGCACCGGTCCCCTCGATTGCCGTCATAATGGACGGCCTGAAAAAAACCCATGGATGTCTTTGTCGACAGATTCGGCGTCACCCAACAGAATCTGGACCGGCTTCTGTCCGTTGCGCTCGCCAAAGGCGGGGATTATGCGGACATCTACCTGGAATACTGCACCAGGGACATGCTCGCATTTGAAGGGCAAGTCCTCAAGAGCGCCACGAAGAGCATTCTTGAGGGAGCGGGGATTCGTGTCGTGGCCGGCGGGAAGACGGGCTATGCGTACGCCGACAGCCTTGACGTGGCAGAAATGCTGCCGGCTGCCCGGATGGCCGGAATGATCGCTCTTGGTGCGGCATCAGCGGCGCCCGCACCGCAGCCCTCTTCCACTCCGACTGCACACGATCTGTATCCCGTGGCTCGCCCCCTGGCCGCCTTCGAGCTGGCCCCAAAGATCAGCCTGCTCGAGGAGGCGGACCGGACCGCCCGAGGTTTCGATGCCTGCGTCGTCGAAGTCCGCGTAGTGCTGGCAAACGAGCTCAAGCACGTCCTGGTCTGCAATTCCGGGGGCGCCATCGCCCGAGACGTTCAGCCGCTTACTGTCTTCCAGGTTTCCTGCATCGCCGCAAAAAACGGCGAGCGCCAGGTCGGCATCAAAGGAGGCGGAGGTCGTGTGGGAATGGACTACTTTGCCTCCAGGCCGCCGGCTTTCTTTGCGCGCAACGCCGCCCGCCAGGCCGTGCTTCTGCTCGACGCCGAGGATGCGCCGGCAGGTCCCATGCCGGTCGTGCTCGGCCCCGGGTGGCCGGGCATTCTGCTACATGAAGCCGTCGGGCATGGTCTGGAAGCTGACTTTAACCGCAAGAACCTATCCGCTTTTTCGGGTCGCATCGGCGGTCGGGTGGCATCGGATCTCTGTTCGGTCGTGGATGATGGAACTCTGCCGGGTCGAAGGGGGTCATTGAATGTGGATGACGAAGGCAACGCCACCGCAAGGACCGTCCTGATCGAAAACGGGATCCTCAGGAGTTACATGCAGGACGTCCTGAGCGCGCGGCTGACGGGATCTCCACCCACCGGCAACGGCAGGCGCGAGAGCTATGCGTTTATCCCCATGCCGCGCATGACCAACACCTTCATGCTGCCGGGCGAAAGCAGCCGGGAGGAGATCATTCGTTCCGTAGACAGGGGCTTGTATGCCGTCGATTTTGGAGGCGGCCAGGTGGACATTACGAACGGGAAGTTCGTCTTCTCGGCTTCTGAAGCCTATCTCATCGAGGGGGGCCGCGTGACGGCCCCCGTAAGAGGCGCCACCCTGATCGGCAGCGGCCCGGACGTGCTGACCCGCGTGACCATGGTCGGGAATGACCTGGAACTGGATGAGGGCCTGGGCACGTGCAGCAAGGATGGCCAGGCAGTCGCGGTCGGAGTCGGGATGCCGACGCTAAAGGTGAGTGAACTGACCGTGGGAGGAACTCGAAAGTGACCTCGGACCGCCGCGAGGAACAGGGGCCCCGTGAGACTGCGACCTGCGGGGATCGCAAAGAGCTGGCCCGCAGCCTGTCGGAAGACGCGCTCCGGTCGGGCGCCAGCTCCGCGGAAGTCTTGATTCACGAGGGGCCGGACTTCTCGACGGTTGTGCGAATGGGAACCGTTGAAAGACTGGTTCAGTCGAACTCCCGCAAACTCGGCCTGCGCGTTTTTCACGGAACGCGAAGCGCCATATTTTCCACCTCGGACTTCTCCCCGGCGAGCCTCCGGCAAGTAGTCCGCGACACTCTGGAACTGGCGCGGGCGGCAGGCGAGGATCCCGGCTCCGGCATTCCCTCCGGCGAACTTTACGCGCAGGCTGCTCCCGACATACGCCTCTGTTTCCCGGCCGCAAGCCTGCTGTCCATCGAACAGAAGATTGCACTGGCACGGGAGTGCGAGGAGGCGTCCCTACGGCACGACCCACGCATCCGCAATTCCGAAGGGGCAGGTTTTTCCGATTCCATAACCTCGGTCACGTATGCCAATTCCGGCGGGGTATGCGCAAGGTACGAGCGCAGCGCCTGTACGCTTTACTCGTCGCCGCTTGCCGAGGACGGCGGGCAGAAACAGCGCGATTATTGGCTGACGACGCACCTGGACCTGACACGGCTGCAATCGCCGCGGGAGGTTGGGGTGGAGGCGGCCCGACGGGTTTTGCGCCGGTTGGGTGCAAAGAGCATCCCGACGTGCACGGCGCCTGTGATCTTTGATCCGCTCACGGCCGGTGCGCTCCTCAAGAATATCGCTGATGCGGTCTCGGGAACCGCTCTGGTGCGGAAGGCATCTTTCCTTGCAGACAGGCTCGGCTCGCAGGTTGCCTCGCCGCTCGTCTCAGTGTTCGATGATCCGCTTCTGCCCGGCGGTCTCGCCTCGCGCCCGTTCGATTCCGAGGGTGTCCCATCGCGCACCACGACGGTAGTCCGCGACGGCAGGCTCGAGAGCTACCTGCTCGACACCTATTCTGCGCGCAAGTTGGGCCTGGCCCCGACCGGGAATTCGAATCGCCTGCCGCACGGCGCCCCCGCGGCAGGACCTTCCAACTTTTATCTGAAACCGGGGGCCGTATCCCCGGACGAGATCATCTCCACGGTCAAGCAGGGGCTCTACGTAACGGACCTGATCGGATTCGGCGTAAACATCGTCTCCGGGAACTACAGTCAGGGGGCCGCAGGCATGTGGATCGACGGAGGTTGCCTGGCATTTCCGGTCGAAGGAATTACGATCGCCGGCAACCTGAAAGACATGTTGACAAGTGTTGAAGCGGTCGGCAATGATCTTTCGATTCTGGGCGAAATTTGCGCGCCGACCCTGTTGATCGGCCGGATGGTGGTCAGCGGGAGTTGATCCAGGGGGCTGAAACCCGCGCGAGAAGTCTGACTCCCCGCGGGCGGGCCCCCGGCTCCATACCCAAGAACAGGGAGATGGAAAATGGCAGAGTTTACATCCGAACTCAAACGTTCGGGGCGTCCGGTGACGCTCTATATTTCCTTAGCCATAGCCGCGGTCGCGCTCGTCGCGGTCTGGCTGGTGATACGCGTTCAGAAGAATAGCCCGCCGCAGGAGGCCGCCGGTCCGGTTGTGATCGAAGGCATGGTTCACCCGGGAAATCTGGATTTTGAGGCATACAAAGACAAGGTCCGCATCGAGGATGTGAAGGCCAGCATCAGCATCAACTTCGCGGGCAACCGTTCCGCCTGGATCGACGGACTCATTTCGAACGAGGGGAGCCGCAAGCTGGAAGCAGTGGAGATGCGCGTCATCCTGTACGACGTGTACGGCCAGGTGTCCAAGGAGCGCACCGTCGTTCCGTTGCGCCCCGGGATCGGCCTCAAGGGCGGCCCGATGGAACCTCTGGAGAAACGCACTTTTCACATAGGGATCGAGTCGGTCGAGCAGCTGTGGAACCCGAAAAAAGTTGAAATCGCGATCACCGGTCTCAAGTATCGGTAGGCATTTCCTTCCTGCCGGCGACCCGTTTGCATGAAACCGCCAGGAATTCCGGGGCATGAAAGCCCGGGACCTGCCCCGCGCACCCGCGTGGTACACTTGCACCGCTGTGCCGAGCCGGTGAATGCGCCGAACCATGTTGGATAACCGGCCTGTCATGAAGAAGCTGATTGCGCTGTTGATCATCCCACTGTTGTGCGCGGCCACGGCCGCATGCGGCCGACGTCCGCTGACTCCGGGACAGATCGAGCGGAACCGCCTGTTTGCGGAAATCATGAATCGAGAGGACCGCCGCACCCTGGGCGATGACGGTTTCTTCCCCGCGCAACTGCGCGACACTTCCCAGCCGCAGGTACAGGCCTGGTGCGCCCTGGCCCTGGGTCGCATCGGGAATCCACGGGCATTGCCCTGGCTCTACGAGGCGCTTCGCAGCAGCCGGTTTACAGTTCGTGCCGCTGCGGCATTCGCGATCGGTGAAGCGGAGGATCGCGACCTGCTCCGGAGCGAAGGTCGCCGTGCCGATCAGGCTGCTTCCGCGGAAATCAGGAAGCTGCTGGACGACACGGCGATCGCGGTGCGCATTCGCGCCGTCGAGGCGCTCGGCAAAATCGGGCAGGGCGCCGAGGCGATCGACATCATCAGACAGCTGGAGAGCCTCTCCTACGACGGATCGCCTGACCGGCGCGAGTTTGTGGGCATGTCGATCACGGCCCTTATGCGGCTGAAGCATCCGGCAGCCGGGCCGGCGCTCCAGCGGCTGGCGGATTTCGGAGATCCCGAGATTCAGTGGCGGGCGGCCAACGCCATCTACCGTCTGCGTTACAAGGAGGCGCGACAGGTCCTCGAACGTCTGCTCGAGAGTCACGACCCCGACGTCAGGGCGAATGCCGCCCGCGCGTTGGGAGTCTGCGGGAATCCGAACCTGGCGACCGTCCTGACGCCGTTGTTGTCCCCCGTGGACGACGTCAGCGGTTCGCCGGCGCCGTTGCCTGTTCGCGTATGCGCTCTGCAAGCCCTGGTGAATCTCAAGAGCCGGCAGGCCGTGCCGAACATAGAAAAAGCGATCTGGAACCCGTTGATCCCCCAGTCCGATCCCGACTGGCAGAACTTCGCGGCGCAGGCCGCGTCGGCGCTCGGAAGTCTCGGATCGGCAGAGAGCCGGGAGACTCTCCGACGGTTGACCCTCATCCCCGGACCCGTGGCGGACAGCGCCGTGGTCGCGCTCGCCGGGCTGTCACACGAAACTCCGGATCGGTTTTTCCTTCTGGTCGAGGGCGCACGGTTCGACACACCGGCGGCCACTCGTGCCTGGGCCAGGGCTCTCGGAGAGCTGGGCGGGGAACGCGCACTGCGCGAACTGAGACAGATGCTCCTGCGGGCATCCTCGGATAATGCCTCCTCCTCTGACTCGCTCGCTGTGCCGGCAGTTTTGCAGGCGCTGTCGCGCGCCCAGGCGCCGGACCTGCAGGACATCCTTCCGGTGTATCTATCCTCTCGCGACGGGGTCGTTCTGCGCGCCGCCGTCTCGGTCTTTAAGCCGGACGCCCGGGCTGCGGCACCCTGGAACCCGCTCCTTCGGGCATACTCGGGAATCGCTACCGGGACGGATGGGGAAACCAAAGTTGCTATCCTGAACAGCCTGGAACCCTGGGCCGGCGCAGCCGAGGTCCAGTCCGCCCTTCGCTCAGCCCTGCGGGATCGAGTCCGCAACGCCCGGATTGCGGCGGCGCGGATTCTCCGGACGGCGGGCGCGGCAGGAGTTCCGGACGATCCCGGGCCATCGGAGACCAGCGTGTCGGACGTTACCTGCAGCCGACTGGCAGGGGCACGCCAGGACAGGACGGTGGCCATCCTCGAGACCACGAAGGGTCCCATCGAAATCGAACTGTTCCGCGAGGACGCGCCCCTGACGGTCGCCAATTTCCTCACGCTCGCAGAGAGGGGTTTCTTTGACAACCTCGCCTTCATGCGTGTGGTCCCCTATTTCGTGATCCAGGGGGGCGATCCGCGGAACGACCAGGAAGGGGGCCCGGGCTACGCGATTCGATGCGAAATCGGCATGCATCCCTTTGCGCGCGGCTCGGTCGGGATGGCCCTCGCAGGCAAGGACACCGGGGGCAGCCAGTTCTTTATCACCTCGTCGCCTCAGCCCCATCTTGACGGCGGCTACACCTGCTTTGGGCGCGTCATAAGCGGTATGCCGGCCGTGGAGCGCATGGTTGCCGGCGATCTCATCCTGCGTGTCAGGATCGAGGAAGACCGCACATGGATCGACTACCGCAGATACTGACAGGCCGTTGATATCCCGCTGCGATTCCAGGACCTCAGACTTCAGACCTCAGACTTGTGTCCCGGAGATCGGACGTCAGATCAAAGGAAACAGGGGGTCAGAATGCGGCGCCGGGACATCCGACGATCGACGGATGCGGGCCCCTGACTGATCTTCCCAACACCCAGCACCCAACACCCAACACCCGTCTTTAGTGGACGCGCTGGACTTTTTTGCGCATGTAGTCCATCAGGATGTACTGGCCAAGCGAGTGGGGCGTGGTGAAATAAGCCTTTCCGCGACAGATCTCCGTGACCTGCTGCACGAAGGTCACCAGATCGCGGTCCCGCGCCAGCATGAAGGTGTTGATGAGGATGTTTGACTTGCGGCACTGGGTGACCTCCTGGAACGTCAGTTCCAGGACGTATGGGTCAAGCCCGAACGAATTGCGATAGATGACCCCGTCCGCCTCGGTCACGGCCGAAGGCTTGCCATCCGTGATCATGATGATCTGGCGCATGTCCTTGCGTTCGCGTGCGAGGATGCGCTGGGAGAGGCGCAGTCCTTCTCTCGTGTTGGTGTAGAACGGTCCCACCTGCACGCGCGCCAGGCGGGCAAGAGGGATCTCCTCTGCGGAATCATGGAACAGGACCACGTGGAGGGAATCGCCCGGGTATTGGGTGCGAATCAGGTGGGACAGGGCCAGGGCTACCCGCTTGGCGGGCGTGAAGCGATCTTCGCCATACAAAATCATGCTGTGACTGCAATCCAGCATGAGAACCGTGGCGCACGACGACTGATACTCGCACTGGTGGACCTCGAGGTCCGGGTAGTCCAGCTCTATCGGTGTGACCAGACCCTGCCGCCGGATCGAGTTCAGGATCGTCGCGCTCGGGTCGAGGTTCATGGTGTCCCCGAACTCATAGGGCCTTGTGGCACCGGTCGATTCCACGCCGGTGGCCAGATCGCGGGTGTCGTGGCTCCCAAAGCTGGATCTGCCCAGGGAGCCGAGCAGATTCCTCAGCGCTTTGTATCCCAGAAAATCGAGAGCCTTGTCGGTCAACTCGAAGCGCACTTGCGCCGGAACCTCGTTGGGGGACGCCTTGGCACGCGGCGGCTTTTTGCCCTGCCGGATGCTGATGTAACCCTCGTCGGCCAGGCGCCGGATCAGGTACTGGACCAGTCGCGACACTTCGGAGTCATCCGGCGGATCCGTCCCATTCTTGAGCCGGTCCCGCAGCTTCCCGGGGCCCAGGGCGCCCCGAAGCAGAGCCTCGAGGATGGCATCGTGGAGTGATTGCAGGTCCCGATCGCCGTGGGGGGAGTCATCCTGGAACGGGTTGTTGAAGCCGGACTGCAGCAGAAAATCGGAAAGTTTGTTGAGCAGTTCCTGGATGCTGAGGCCATCCCAATCCTCCCCCGTGTATTTGCCGAATGTGGTCCTTCTCATGTCTGCCTGCCGCGGAGTGAGGCCCTCCTTCGATCTTTGAATCCGGAGGCGCCTGCGGGAGTGGAAATCCGGGATGCCGCCTCACCGCGCGAATTCAATTCCACTTCTTGCGGTTCGCGCCGAGGTTCTCGAAATAGCTTTCCCCTTGCTTTTCGGCCGCGCAAAAAATCCGGTCCTCGCTGCGGCTGATCTTTTTGCGGGCCGCGAGCCCCTCGAGTATGAACTCGGCGCCGGCGATCCGCTGATCGGAGGAGTGCCGTCCCGCGCCCAGGATTCGATCCGCCTTCTCCAGCAGACCCTGGATGCCGCGAAACTGCTCCAGGCACTCGGCGCTGGACAGATCATTCGGCAGCTCGAGGCGGCCGCCGAGATCGAACCAGTCGACGATGTGGCGGAATTCCTCTCCATCGGCATGCCGTTCGAACACCTCCCCGATGGCGGTGCGGATCAACTCCCGGGCAATGGTGTCCGCCCCGCGCAACTCGCCTTCATACTCGAGCTCGAGCTTGCCGGTCAATGAGGGTATCGCAGCGTAGATATCCCCGACGCGCGGCGCCACGGACTTCTCCTGATGCAGCAAGGCACGTCGTTCGGCGTTGGAAACCGTGTTCTCCATGCACGTGATTGGAAGGCGTTGGCTCACTCCGCTGCGCTTGTCGATGTGCGGGCTCTTGCGCGCGGAAAAGGCGATCTGCTCGACGACTTCCGCGACAAACACAGGAATATTGCACGGGAGGCGCGAATCGCGCCCCAGCCAGGCCTCCTGCCGGGTGATCGCCATCCCTTCCTCGACGGTCGCAGGATAGTGGGTGCGAATTTCAGACCCGATCCGATCCTTGAGCGGGGTAATGATTTTGCCGCGCGCCGTATAGTCCTCGGGGTTGGCGGAAAAAACCACAACGAGGTCCAGTGGCATGCGCAGCGGGTAACCTTTGATCTGGACATCCCCTTCCTGCATGAGATTCAGCAACCCGACCTGGATTTTCCCCGCAAGGTCGGGCAACTCGTTGAGAGCAAAAATCCCGCGGTTGGCACGCGGCACAAGCCCGTAGTGGATCGTCATCTCGTCCGAGAGGTCCAGCCCGCCCTTAGCGGCGCGAATGGGATCGATGTCCCCGATCACATCCGCGATGGTCACATCGGGTGTCGCCAGCTTTTCGACGTAGCGCTGGCTCCGATGGAGGAATCGCACCGGAAGCCTGTCTCCCATGGTTGCCAGGCGCTGTCGACACGAACTGCACAACGGGGAGTAAGGGGAATCGTGGATTTCGCAGCCGGCAACCTCGGGGATCCACTCATCGAGCAGGTGAGGGAGGGAACGCAGGATGCGGCTCTTGGCCTGACCGCGCAATCCCAGCAGGATCATGTTGTGCTTGCTGAGCACAGCGTTGACAATCTGCGGCGTGACCGTGTCGTCGTAACCGATGATCCCCGGAAACAGCCTCTCTTTCCTGCTCAACAGAACCTGCAGGTTCTGGCGCATCTCATCCTTGACGCTGCGTCCCTTCGAGTGGATTTCATGGAAGGGGCTCGCTTTAAGTCCGGCAAAATCCTGCGGAAACTCTTGTCCCATTTTCCCACCTATCCTAAGAAGAAACGTAGCGCAGTCGTGAAACCTAGTCAAATCGCCCGGCAGCATGGGGCGAAGATCTGTGCAAGGGGGCGGTCTGCGCGCGCACCCGCAGCGTCACCCCGCATCCGAGTGCGGGATTAAACCCTTCTTTCAGGATTGCTCCGGGTTAAAGGCGTTCCTCAATCCAGAGGAAAGGACAGATGCCGCGAACACGCTCAAACTCGACCTCGAGGCCACAGCAGGGCATGATGCCCCGGGCGCCGCGCCAGCAGGCTTCGTGATCGAGGTCGATGCAGTCCATGTCGAAGTTCCGGCAGATCTCCTCTATTTTGCGCTCGTCGCGCGGGGTAAACTCGAGACGGGTCAACAACGGTTTCATGCGCCATATGTACCACAATCGGACGGTTTTGCAAATCCAGCGGGTATTTCAAAAGCTATGTGGCATTGGGCTAGGAGCCGGCGCGGAAAATCGGTACAATCTCGGACGCAATGCTGAATCCCGACAAAATCCATCGGATCCACCTCATCGGCATCTGCGGCACGGGCATGGCATCCCTGGCCGCCATGCTGCAGGAGCGGGGCTACGAAATCAGCGGATCCGACGAAGGCGTGTACCCTCCGATGAGCGAATTCCTGGAGGCCAAAAAAATCCGCGTCTCCCAAGGTTTCGCCGCTTCCAACCTCCGGCACGAACCGGACCTGGTCATTGTGGGTAATGCGCTTTCGAGGGGTAATCCCGAGATCGAGTGTCTCCTGAACTTCAAGCGGCCGTATACTTCGTTTCCTGAGGCGGTGAAGGACTTCTTCCTGCGGGACAAGACCTCGATCGTTGTGACCGGGACACACGGCAAGACCACCACAACCTCGATGATTTCCTGGGGGCTGCAGAGCGCCGGGTTCAACCCGGATTTCCTCGTCGGAGGAATCGCCGAAAACTTCCGGTCCGGTTATGGGCTGGGAGGCGGCCGCCATTTCGTGATCGAGGGGGACGAGTACGACTCGGCCTTCTTCGACAAGGGGCCCAAATTCCTCCACTACCTCCCGGAACTGGCTGTGATCGGCAACGTGGAATTCGATCACGCGGACATCTACCCGGACATAGAGGCCGTGCACCTGCAGTTCCGGCGCTTTGTGAATCTCATCCCCCAGCGCGGATTCCTGGCAGTCGGGGCCGACAGCCCCGGCGCCATCGACGTGAGCCGCGGCGCCTTTTGCGCGTTGGAGACTTTCGGCCTCGCGCCCGGCTGCGACTGGTCGGCCCGCGAGATCCGGCACGAGGACCAACGTCTGCGTTTCGACATCCTGTACCGGAAGAAACTGTTCCGCAGTGTACGTCTCGCCCTGTACGGATCCTACAACATACGCAACGCCCTCGCGGCAACGGCCGTGCTCCATCGTGCGGGGGTGCCTGAGGACGACATTCGCGACGGTTTGGAGCAGTTTCGCGGCGTCCACCGCCGGTTGCAGCTCCTTGCCGAAGCGGCCGGCATCCGCCTGTTCGAGGATTTTGCACATCACCCGACAGCCATCCGGGAAACGCTTCAGGCTCTGCGCGAGGCGCTGCGCCCGGCACGCCTGTGGGCAATTTACGAACCGCGGTCGGCGACCAGCCGGCGCAATTTCTTTCAGCGCGAGATCGTCGGGGCGCTGGCGGAAGCCGATTGCATCGCCCTGCCTCCCCTTTTCAAACCGGAAAAGGTGCCGGCCGCGGAACGCCTCGACATCGGCCGGGTCATCGAGGATTTGCGCGCCCTGGGGCGGGCTGCCTGGAATCTCGATGGTGTGGAAGGTATAATTGAAACGGTTTGCGCGGAAGCGCGGGCGGGCGACGTGATTGTGATCCTTTCAAATGGCGGGTTCGGAGGCATCTACGAGAAACTTCCTGCCGCCCTCAACAACAGGTAAGCGGAAATGGACAAGCAGGCCCCTAAATTCCCATCTCGGGCGAGGCTCATCGTTGTTCCACTGATGGGATTGTTGATTCTGATCGCAGCGGCCCTGGGTGCTCCGCGCCGGCCGCAGGCTCAGCAGAGCCAGCAAAAACAGGATCAGGGCCAGTTCAAGATCGGCGTCGAAGTGAACATGGTCACCGTGCCGGTCACTGTGCGCAAGCAGGCCGGAGGGTTCGTCAAAGCGCTGCCTAAAGAAGCCTTCCACGTCAGGGAGGATGGGGAGGACCAGGAGATCCTGATGTTCACGCAGGAGGCGGTCCCGGCACGCATCGCCATCGTTTTGGACATCAGCGGCAGTGTCCGGCGGGAATGGGGAACCATCAAGACTTCGACAAGAAAGTTCGTGGAGAATCTCAAGCCGGAGGATGAATTTTCGCTGATCACATTCAACACCGAAACCCGCCTGAAAATGGACTGGGGCAACAAGACCGACCGCCTGGACGACGTACTCGCGTCGGTGTACTGCAAGGACAACACAAATCTCTGGGACACGATTTACGTGGTCGCAAACGACGTGTTCAAGGGGATCAAAGAAAAGAAGGCGATGATCATCATGAGCGACGGTCTGGACAACAACAGCACCACCGCTTACAAGGACGCGCTCTCTGCAGCAGTTCATTCCGAGGCGGCTATCTACGTCGTAAGCAAGACTCAGGCGGTGCGACGGTCCCTGATCGACGACATGCAGCAGGCCGGCTACTACACCGGGATTCCGGAGGAAGAGTTCGTGAATGCCGATCTGGCGCTGCGCAAGCTTGCCTACGAAACGGGCGGGCGCGTTCTCTATCCCAACACGTTTGGCCAGCTCGACAACGTATACGCCGACGTGGACGAAGAACTGAGGAACCAGTACACGCTCGGCTACGTCTCGACTAACTCGGTGAAAGACGGCTCCTACCGCAAGATCGAAGTAGCCGTCGACGCTCCGGGCGCCGCGATTTCCGCACGGCCGGGATACTACGCTCCCAATATGCTCCCCTCGAGCAAAAAGTAACGGCAGGGCGAGCACGATTTTGCGCCGGAACCCGGGCCATTAAAATACACCGACAAATTCCTTGACACCGCCGTCCCGCCACTCTAATTTGAGCATTGCCCTCAGAATAATCCTCGAACTCAGCCAATCAAGTTGAGCGACGCGGCAGCTGCCTGCACGGAAGTGCGTTCGGCTGCCACCGAACCAACCATCAGTCAGGAGGGCTGAGGTGTGTATACCCTGATCGCTTCTATTCTCTTTGGACCAAACCCGCCGCGAATCCGTGAAACGACCGCGTTCGATCAGTATCTCACCCGGGCCAGGGCCGTTCCCTGGACGGAGGACGAACTGGCGCGCATCCGAATCGTGCTCCGAAGACTGACCGCGTTGCGGATCGGCAACCCTGAAGATGCCGAGGACCTCGTCCAGGAAACGCTTCTCACCATGATCCGAAAAGCGCCTGACATCGATCTCGAGAAAGGCCTGCTTATCTGGTCCATGGGAATCCTGCGCAAGAAAGTTGGGAACTACTACCGCAGGTCCCAGAGGCTCACATGCTTCGACGAGCGCAGGGTCGTCATCAGGGAGGATGTCCATCCGCTGGCCACGGCCCCCTCACCCGAGTCCAGCCTTCATCACGCGGAACTCTGCGTGATGATCGAGGATATTCTCCTGACCCTTCCCCGGGCGGAGCGGCAGGCCATCACTCTTTATCTCGCCGGAATGGAGACCAGCGAAATCGTTTCCCTGCTGCATCCGGAAAGGTATCAGAACATCGTCAACTGGCTCCACCGCGGGCGCAGGAAGCTGGCGCGGGAACTGGCGCGTCATGGCTATGCAAAAGGCGCGGTCCGGAGGTTGCGCCCGTCGTCCGGGACTAGACGGGCCACCAGGGGATCCGAAGACAGCAGCGCGGAATATGCGCGCGATGCATGAGCGAAGCGTTACGAGGATGTCCAGCGGTTCGTTCACCGCCGGCGCTATATTTCAGATTGCAGATCCGTGTCGCGGAATTCGCCACTTCAGATTACCGCACCCACCGGCTGCTGAGACCGCGGCTGGGCTCGGATGTGGACCTGGAGCTGGACCTGGGCATGCATCCGTCAAGCGGCATCCGATTCGAAATGTTGCACACTCGGTGAAGATCAGCTCGGGCTGCATCATTGGGTCCACGTCTAGGACCAGGTCCAGGTCTAAGTAGTTTTTGTCGCGAAACTCCCTGGCGGCGCAATCGGCGCGCAAGATCTCGGCCCTGGAGGGGCCGCAGAGAGTAGCCGGGGGCAAACTCAGCCTCCGACGACGTCGGATTGAATAACCTGTGACTAGGTGCGGCCATCTGCGGTATCTTGAACTTGAATATGCGTTTATCGCTGGCAAATACTCGCTTGCACATCGTAGTCACAGGCTAGCGCGCAGCGCGCAGCCCCCGGTAGGATATCGCACAGCGAAGAGCCCCGGGCGACAGAAGCCTATGGCGCACATAGCCTTCCGCCCCTGCCGGGGCTCGTTAAAATGCAACTTCCTACCGGGGGCCGCGCGTCGCTGAAAAGCGCGCCGCTTGCCCCCGGCTACTCTCTGGCGCCCCTCCGGGGCGCTCCCTGTGGCCTAACTGGTGCTTCGCGACAGAAACTAAGTACTCGATTTCATAAATACGGAGACATATTTCCACGCATTGGAGAAGCGCAAGTCGAGTCGGAATTTGTCAATTATCACTTGTCAATTGCCATTGACCATTTGACGACTTGTAACTGGCTGGATTCAATGACAAATGGCAAATGACCAATGATCAATGACAATTTGCGATACATCACCGTATTTATGAACTCATGCGCTAAGTAAGATGATTGTCGAGGTTCGCGGGAGAACCTACCTCTTGATGGTGACACTCATACCGTCACTGAGACCTTCCAGCCCTCCGATGACAACCTGCTCGCCACCCGCGAGACCCGAAAGAACTTCGACGCGGCCGCCCCGTTCGGCGCCCAGGGTCACTGCAGTCCGGACGGCTTTGCCTTCCCGAATCAGGTACAGGGCAGGTCCGGCGAGAATTGCCGGCTTGGGCACCAGAATGCGGCTGCCCTGTTCGTCGCCGGGGTCCGTTGCGGAGGCGAGAAAATTCACCTTCGCACTGGTCTCGGGACGCAGGTACTGGTCCGGGGCTGCAACCGCGACCTTCACCTGAATCGTCGCTTTTTGCCGATTGGCTTCCGGGGCGATCTCGCGGACACTGGCGCGGTATTTTTTGTCCGGATAGGACTCGGGGGACACCAGGCACTCCTGTCCGACGTGCACGCGCGGGATGTCGGACTCGTTGATGTCGAGTTCGACCTCCAGATCCTTCAGGTCCGCGATGCTGACCAGGGCCGATTTCGCTCCCCGGCCACTGACGTATCCGGTGGTGACCATTTCGCCTTTTTCTATCAGGCGCTCGAGCACGGTGCCGGACACCGGCGCCCGGATGACAGTGTTCTCCAACTGCGTTTCCCACCAGGCGATGCTCGCCTCCGTTTCCGCCAGCTGGGCGCGTACCAGCCGGATCTGCTCCGAGCGTGGGCCCAGCCGCGCCAGCTCCTGGTTTTTTTCGGCTGCCTTTACCTGCGCGGCAGCCACATCGAAGGCCGTGCGCGCGTCGTCCAGCGCCTGCCTGGCCAGCACACCCTTCTCCTGGAGAAGCGTCGCCCGATCAAGATTGATCCGGGCCGTACGCAGGCTCGCCTGCGCTTCTTCAAGCGCCGCCTGGGCCCGCTCTATTTCCTGCGGCCTCGACCCTGCCAGCGCCTCATCCAGGCGCGCCGCCGCAGCCAGGCGGCCGGCGCGCGCCTGCGCGAGCTGAGCTCTGATTTCCTGGCTGTCAAGACGAGCGAGGACCTGCCCCGCTCTTACCGAGTCGCCTCGATCTACCAGCAGTTCCTCGACGCGGCCGCTCGTCTTCGAGGAGACCTCCACGCGCCGGCGGGGAACAACATACCCGGACGCCGTAAGCGTCAAACCTGCAGCCGAATCCCAATGTTCGGCAACGGCGGTGGAAACTTCGTGCGCTTTGTTCGTAAAACCCGACAGGCCCACCAGTTCCGGGAAAAACATCAAAACGGCGCCCAGCGCAAGCACGACTACCGCCAGCGGAATCAGGAGGAACCTCAGGCGGCGTCCCCCGGCCCCGGCCTTATCGCGGCGATCGATTCTCAGCGATTTCAGGTCCTGGTCCAGTTTCTCTTGCATGGCAGCACGATATTAGCAGAACCGGGGGTCTTTTTCCTTTACCCGACAACTTTCCTGCAGATTCTTTGAAATTTGGACGCAGCTCACGAAACTACATGGGCAACAACACCCCCGGCGGCGTGACGCTATAACAGCCACCCATCCAATCGACCCGACAAATCGCCGCCGGGTCCTCTTCCCCTGATCTCTCTGTAGTAAATGCAATTCCCATTGCCTCATTGGAGCCGTATAATCTTATCGGACGGTCCTGAAAGCATGCGCATTCACTTCGAACGCACCGGCGGATTTGCGGGTCTGAAGCTCAAGGCCTCTCTCAATGCCGATTCTCTGACGCCTCAACAGGAGCGCCGGCTGCGAAAACTCCTGCAGGAAAGCCGATTTTTCGAACTCCCCCTGAGGATGGATGCGCCCGTGGCGCGCCCCGATCGGTTTCAGTATCGATTGACGGTTGAAAACGAAAATTGCGTCCACACGGTGCAGGCCAACGAGGATGCGGTCCCGCCTGAGATGCGCCCGCTCCTCGACTGGCTTACCGCCACAGCCCGCCAGCAGCGATAACCTGCGCCCGATATTGAGCGCACGGTGGAAAATCTCTCCCTTATAGTGCCGCAATCACCGGATCTTATGCTACGCTGGACGAAAATATCCTGGGAAAGGGGCAAATTCCTATGGCGGCGTGCTGCATCATCCCTCCCTATATCTTGCGTGCCATTGCCACGCGCGGCGACCGGCGCCGGCAGGCGGCTGCATGGTCTACTCTTACCGACTCAGAACAATTCCGCGGCGAGCGCAGGATCCTGGCGGCGTTAGTGCCGGTGGCGAGCACCGGCACCGGAATGAAGCGGCGCACCGTTTACGATGCCCGTCACCGCTACACTCTGCCGGGCCGCCTGGTGCGGGGCGAAAAAGACCCGAAGAGCAAGGACACGGCAGTGAACGAAGCGTATGACGGGTCGGGCGCCACCTACGACTTCTTCTATCGGGTGTTCGGCCGGCACTCGATCGATGATCGCGGGTTCAGGCTCGATTCCACCGTCCACTATGGCGTCGACTACGATAACGCATTCTGGAACGGGCGGCAGATGGTTTATGGGGATGGGGACGGCGAGATATTCCGGCCCTTCACCGTCGCCCTCGACGTCATCGGGCACGAACTCACTCACGGTCTGACTCAGTACGAGGCCAACCTGAGCTACCGCGACCAGTCGGGGGCCTTGAATGAATCCTTCTCGGACGTCTTCGGGTCCCTGGTCAAACAGTACAAGCGCAAACAGACCGCCGAGGATGCCGACTGGCTGGTTGGAGAAGGGCTCTTCATGCCCCAGATCAAGGCCAGGGGAATCCGCTCGATGAAAGATCCCGGGACTGCCTATGATGACCCGCTGCTGGGGAAAGACCCGCAGCCCGGGCACATGAGCGGCTACGTGCGTACGGCCGAGGACAACGGCGGCGTGCACATCAATTCAGGCATCCCCAACCACGCCTTCTATGAACTCGCGATCCGTCTGGGCGGCTTCGCCTGGGAAAAGGCGGGCCGTATCTGGTATCGGGCCCTGTGCGACAAACTCCGGGAGAGTTCGACTTTTGCGGATGGGATGAATATGACGGTCCGTGCCGCCGGCGAGATTTATGGCATCAACAGCCCGGAGCAGAAAGCTACGCGCGAATCGTGGGCCGAAGTCGGAATTTGAAATGCAGGACTTCGCGCCGCAGGGTTGCGGATTTCGGCAGGGGGAGGAAATGGGAGCGTCCCCCTTTTGTGATATGATCTGCCGCTATGCGACGTACTGTGGAAGAACTGAGCGGGCTGCGGGAATTCAAGTCCAGTCGCTTTGTCGATGAGCGCGGATTCCTTCTCCAATCCTACACACAGACGGGCCTGGCGGCGTTGGGCATCCACGCCGGCTTCCGGCAGGCAATTCAAAGCTGTTCGAAGCGCGGCGTGCTCCGGGGTCTGCATTTCCAATGGCGGCCGGCGCAGGGCAAACTGATCCGGTGCGTTCGGGGCGCCGTCTTCGACGTCGTGGTCGACGTCAGGCACGGCTCTCCCACCCTGGGAGATCACGTCGCCCTCGAGCTTAGCGAAGCCAACGATGCCACTTTGTGGGTGCCGCCCGGGTTCGCGCATGGCTTCATGGCCCTTGCCGGCGACTCGATCGTGTTTTACGAATGCACCGCGGAGTGGACGCCCGGCGCGGAGGGCGGGATTCTCTGGTGCGACCCGGCCATCGGGGTAGAGTGGCCTTTGACCGATCCTATAGTTTCCGAAAAGGATGGCAGGATGCCCACCCTGGCCGAGTGGCTCGCCGATCCCGAGTCGGCGCATTTCCGGCTGTCGGACAACTGATATCCCCGAACCGCAGCTCCGAGTGACGGACTATTCCGAAAACACTTGTGCTTCGAAGATTTGAATCACGGCGTTGGGCTGGCGCCAGGCGTGGGAAGGCAGCCCCGCCTTCCGGCAGGTCTGGGCAAGAAAGGTATCTCTGTCCCAGTTGTACTTTGTAGCCACCTGGGGCAGGAGCAGGCCGCGAAAGCCGCCCAGCGATATAATCAATCCATGCCGGCCCACCTCGATGCAGTCGACATCGGTGATGCGCCGGGAAGGGGAAAGCACTGAGATTTCGATCTTCAGTTCCCCCACTTCCTCGAGCGTCACGGGATGGAAGCGGGTGTCCTCCAATGCCGCGCTCAACGCGCAACGCTGGACCGTCCGGTACAATTCCCCCTCGTCCGAGAGGTAGCCGATGCAACCGCGCAGCTCCTCCCCCTTGTGCAACGATACAAAAGCGCCGCTTCGCTGCGACAGCTCCGGGCGGAGAATTTGATATTCCGGGACCTGGCCGGTAGCAAAGTAGCTTTCGAGCGTCGCGCGAGTCAACGAGAGGAGTTCCTTCTGTGCAGGTTCGTCAAGCATCGCTCGCGTTCGTTCCATAATCGGAAGCAGGAATTGGGCCCCGCTCGCGATGAGCTTCAGCCCGAATTGCGAAGACCGTGTACCGTTGTGGTTTCCCCTTCCAGTTTGGCAATGCCCTCACTTGCGATCTTGCGCAGGCGTCTCAATTCCCGGCGCTCGGCGCGGATCTGGCGTTTCCGTTCCAGAATACGCAGGCGCCGATGCTCGCGATTCTTGATGCTGCTGTCGAGTTTCGACCAGAATTCGCGGAAGTACTGCGCCATCGACACCAGGGCGAGAAGCACAACCGCCCAGAGGAGGACCTTCGCCGTCTGCCTGACCCATCCAGGATGCGCGCGCCCGAGGATCAGTCCCACGACAGCCGCGACCTGAAGCGCCATTTTGCCCTTGCCCAGCGGCGACACGTCAATCGCGAAGCCTTCCGACGCCGCGATGCTGCGCAACCCGTTGACGGCGAATTCGCGCCCGAGGATGATCGCCACCATCCACGCGGGAGCAAGTTCGAGCTGAACAAGTGAAACGAGCGCGGACGCGATCAGGAGTTTGTCGGCGATAGGGTCGAGAAGCCTTCCCAGGGTCGTCACCTGCTTGCGGCGACGTGCCAGGTAGCCGTCCAGCAGGTCGGTCAGCGCAGCTGCAAGGAACAGGGATCCTCCCCAGATGGCCCAGGTCTGCATCTCCGTCGGCCTCGTGAGCAACACGACCACCACGAACGGCACTAAGAAGATGCGCGCCAGGGTTAGACAGTTGGGGAGATTCATAGTCAGCTTTTCACTAGTCTCAATTTAGCACAGATTCTACCAGAGAAGTCGGCGATTCGATCAACAAAACTCGCTTGATGCCGATGTCGGGAAACTGCCGGCAACCCGCTCTCGCTGCCCCCCGGGTCCTGACCCGCAAAGTCGCCGAAATCCGCAAAAAAACAAAAACTTGGGGGGTCCTGCCGGCCTTGGCGCCGCGATCGTCTCGACCAGGCCGAACCCCCGGCAGAGCCCGTTCCCCCGGTCCTGAGTTCCGGCAGGAGCCATCACGACTGCAGGATGACGGTTGCCTCGCAGTGCGAGAGGACGCGCTCCGTCGTGCACCCGAAAAGCACTTTCCGGATGGGGCTGTGACCGTAGGCGCCCATGATCAGGATCTCCGCACCGGCAGCACCGACGATATCGCACAAAAGCTCGGAGGCTTTCGTACCGATGACCACCCTCTTGACCGGCGTGACCCCGTGGTGCTTGAGGAAGGCTTCCGCCGGCGCCAGGATCTCCTGGCCGGCCTGTTCGGTCTGGGCGACCGTGACCAGGTGGCATTCGGTCCCGGGCCCGGCCCCCAAGTCCACAATCGACGTCAGGGCACGGGCTGCGTGGACGCTGCCGTCGAATGCCGCCATGATTCGTCGTACGTTTCCGCTCGCCGGAAACTGCCTGCCTGCCACCATTACCGGCCGGATCGATCCCCGAACGACAGACGACACCAGGGGATCAACAGATTGATCGTCACTCTTGGTGTTTCGCGTGTAACCCCTGCGCGACATGACGACGATGTCGTGCGCCACCGATTCCCGGGCGATAATCTCCCCCGGGATACCGGTCCGGAGATCGGTCGCAAACGAGAGTCCCTTTTCCTCGCAGGCGCGCGCAAACTGTTCCGTGCGTTCTTTGGCCAGCCTTGTGAACTCATCAAGCAGGGCCTGGCTCTCTGCGACCGGAGGCGACACCACGGAAGGCATAAAGCCGTCAGCAGTTCCCAACACGGGTATTTCAAATGACTTGATGTTGATGACGGATAAGGCGCGGATCTGGCCGCCACTTCGCTTCGCCAGCCAGAAAGCATATTCCCAGGCATGCGTCTCTGCAGGCCACTCGGCCAGGGGCAGCAGGATCGATGCGAGCATGGCCCCTCCCATGGAATAAGGGAAAACGGATCAGGAAATGCCCAGATCTGACTTGATCTTGAACAGGTCCAAAAGATCCCGCTGCGACACGATTCCGACCAGCCGCCCACCTTCGATCACCGGCATGCGGCCCAAATCCTCTGAAACCATCCGCCGAAACGCCTCCGTGGCGTCATCCGTGGGTCGAAGGTATTGAACCTGCTCGATCGGCGTCATGATATCGCGGACCTGCTTGAACATCCACAATTCCTTCTGGACCTGTTTCACCTGGGTCAAAGTAACCATCCCGGCCAATTCTTCGCGGTTAAAGACGGGGAAATTCGGAAACTGATACTTGTAGATATAGTCGCGGACCAGTTCGTCGAGAGGAGTCAGCCAATCCACGGATACGATGTTCTCCTTCATCACCTGACGGATCTTGACGCCGGCGAGCGATTCGCGCAGGACGACCGCCTGGTAGCTTCCCATCGCAGACTGCTTCATAAACAGGCCGATAAGAACCAGCCACAATCCCGAGGCCAGGCTCTGTCCCAGGACAAACAGCAGGATGCCGAGGATGATCAGAAAGAGCGCGAGCGAGCCCCCCACCTGGCTCACCACCCGCGTCGCCCTCGCCATGTCACCCCAGCGGTCCCAGAGAATGGCACGCAAGACCCTGCCGCCGTCCAGCGGGAAACCCGGGATCAGGTTGAAAATCCCGAGGAGGATGTTGGCCGTCGCGAGATAGCCGGCCACGACCGAGGCGGGGCCGGTTTGCCCGGACAAAAACATCAGCACAAAAAGGAAGCCGAAGCCAAATCCGAGCAACAGGCTCGCAGCCGGGCCTGCCAGGGCGATCAGCAGCTCCTGCCGGCCGGATTCGGGTTCGGAGGAAACCTGAGTCAGGCCGCCAAAAATGAACAAACGTATGGCAATGACCCGTATGCCATGCTTTATGGCCACGAACGAGTGTGCCAGCTCGTGCAGCAGTACGGAAATGAAAAAAAGCGCCCCGGCAACCAGCCCCATGATCCAGTACTGAGCAGATGTGAATCCGGCCTGCGTTCCCGCCGGCGAGCTGCCGGCCATGGTATAGACCACCAGCAAAAATATGATGATCCACGAAAAGTCGATGACGATCTGGATCCCGCCCAGACGGAAAACCCGAAAACTCTTCAATTGCATAATCTAGATATACCATGAATGCCCACCGGACGACAGGCGGCTGATTTCAGAAGTGTGATACAATGACGGGTTTGCGGGGGGGGGGAAGTGATAAAGGCATTCATACTGGCAGGAGGAAAGGGTGCGCACCTGCGCCCCCTCGCGTTGCACACGCCGAAACCGATCGTTCCGCTGGCGAACATCCCATTCCTGTTTTTCCAGATCGACCAGATCAAGCGCGCCGGGATCACCGAAATCATCCTCGGCCTCTCGTACCAGCCGCGAAAGATCACCGACATCTTCGGCGACGGCATGAAGTACGGTGTCACCATGCGCTACACCTACGAGGATTTTCCCCGTGGCACTGCGGGCGCGCTCAAGGCCGCAGAGAACCTGATCGATGACACCACCCTTGTGCTCAACGGCGATGTCCTGACCGACACGGACCTCCGCGACGTGATTCAGTTCCACAAACAACACCGGGCCGACGCCACCATCGTCACGACCCGAGTCATGAACCCGAGCGGGTACGGCCTGGTCGAAGCAGACTCCGAAGGGCGAGTGGATCGCTTCATCGAAAAACCGCCTGAAGACGAAGTCACCGGCGACACCATCAACGCCGGCATCTATCTCCTGGAAGTCTCGGTTCTCGACCGGATTTCCAGGGAGGGGCCACAGAGTTTCGAACGCGAGATTTTCCCCAGCATGCTGGCGGAAGGCGCGAGGATCTACACTTACCTGTCCCGTTCGTACTGGCAGGATATCGGCAGCCCGCAAAAATATCTGGAAGCGCACTTCGGAATCATCTCAGGCCGGATGAAGCTCCCGAGCTACCCGCTCAAGTCCTGCCCTCCGAACCACTGGGAAAAAAAACAGGTACAGATCGACCCGTATTCCATCCTCGATGGGGGTTGCATCATCAAGTCGGGCGTGGTGATCGAAAACTCGGTCCTGGGAGAAGATTGCCGCATCGAGGAAGGGGTGCTGATCAAGGATTCCGTAATCTGGAGTCAGACCCGCATCCGGGCGAATGCCAGAATCGAGAGATCCATCATCGGCCGGCAGTGCCACGTCGGGGAGGGAGTGCGGCTGCGCGCCGGCACCGTCCTCGGCGACAAGACGATCGTCACCGACTACAGCGTGCTCTGATTTGCCACGCCCGGACACCGTTGCGTTGCCTCTTGCCGTTTGGTGAAAAACTCCCAAAACACGCTTCCATACGCAGGCCCCAGCCCTTCGCGGACGCTCCTGTTTGACTCTGTTTCGGACCGCAGGCTGCGTTCGAAGGTGAGATACGGAATTTTGGCGCAGCCGGGCAACCCGGATACCCACCTCTCCGGTGATCGACCGCACTGGGATCGGATCCCTGGATTGAAACAAAACACATAGTCCGGCAAGCAGTTTCGTTCAAAGCCGTCTTTCTGAAGTCCCGCGCAGACGATTTACGCACAACCCGCCTATCCTGCGTCGCGAGCCTTCAGAAAGACCCCTCTGCATTTTCGGTAGCCGGTGGGCAAGCCTGCCGCGGCCCGCAATTTTCGATCCGTCTCGCGATGCAGCCAAAGACATCGCGCGGGCTGCAGCGGTGGCTTCCCGTACCGGCAAAAGGGTGCTGGTGGACGTCGGCGGAAACTGGTGCGGCTGGTGCCACGAGATGGAGAGATATTTTGAAACCCATGCGGACCTGCGCGCCCTCCGCGATCGGAACTTCGTCACCGTGAAGGTCAATTTCAGCCCGGAGAATCCGAACGAGTCTGTACTTTCAAAGTATCCAAAGTACCCTCTCGCGCATGCGCCCGGGCTCAAGGCGACCGCGCCGATTCTGCCGCCCCCTCACACGACGACCGGACAATGCGGGCTTGGAAACGGCTGATCGACGATAAGCCTGCCCTATGGCAGCGGGAATATCAAAAGGTCGACTCCAACAGATTCACTTTGCCGCGGTCCGGCCCCGAGTGGAGGTTGATTCTCCAAAATGCTGCGCCAGCCAGTGGCGAACCTCCTTGGGATCGTACTTGAAGGGCCCGTTCCCGCCCTTGTAGGAAATGCGGCCGTCGGGGTCAAGAATATACAGCCGTTCGGGCCACGCGGCAAAAGCGTCGTTTGCCGCGTTGGACATCTCGTCGATCCCGAAGGGCAACGGGAATTTGTATCGCCTGGTAAAATCGTTGGCGATCGCCACGCGTTGTTCCAGCGTCTTCGGCTGCGTGTAGCAGACGTCGTCCTTGTCTTCTTCGTTGGATCTCATCTGCCATTCATCGGTGGGATGAGCTTCACGGATATAGATGGTCAGGAAATCGGCGTGGTCTTTGTAGTTATTGAAAATCTCGACGATGTCGCCCACCTGGCGACGAAATGGCGGTCAGGTGAAGCTGCCGAAGACCAGAACCAGCGGCCGCCCGGAAAGATGCTCGCGAAGCCGGAAGCGCGTCCGGCCATCCAATGCTACCAGCTGCACGTCGCGAGCGCTGTCCCCGACCTTGAGATCGCCGACGCGCATGTAGGGCAGCGCGTACCGCACCATCTGCAGCGCGTCTTTCGGGCTACCCGCCATAATGCTGAGCCCGATACAGATCAAGACAAGGATTCCGGCGGCAGCGACCAGGATCCATTTAACCGTTTTTTTCATGAAAACTCCGGATCAACGCCTCCCCGCCATTTCGAGTGCGCTAAAACATTATCCTCCGAGATTCTGGAAATTGTTAGTACGGGACACACTTGACGCTTTCCTGTGGCCTCTGGGAATGATTTTGCTTGGTGAAACCGCCGGGACACCGTCACCTGCAGCGCGTTGTAGAGCGGCTTGCCGTCTCCGGCAAATCCCTTAACTGGGCCAAACCCGCATCAGGGCCTCGCACACCGCCTTCCCGGGTATGATTTCACCGAATCTTGACATTTTGGGCGCGCGCGAGGATGTACAATCGGCGCAATTTTGGGGATGCGCGCTGCATGAGAAAGCTCCGGATCGCGGAACCGTCTGCCGGGAAATTGACAATGCTGTTTCTGGCGGTTGCGGCTCTTTCCGTGTTCGCTCTTGTCTGGATGGGAGTGCGTCTGCTCCAGCTCGAGCGCGCGCTCGAGTCGCAGCAGCTGGCGGAATTGCGCGAGGCTGCGGCGGATCGCATCGTTGCCATCCTCGGTCAAATGCTTGAAGCCGACGAACGCCAGCTCGACCCGGCCCCGACAGTGGAACCCGCGGATCTCACGGACGCGCTTATCCTGGATGCCGTCCCCGGTCGGATCCGGGTCCGGCCTAAAAACGCGCTTCTTTATTACCCCGAAATGCCGGCGATGCGGGAAGCGGCGCCGGATCTGTTCGATGCGGCAACCAGGGCCGAGTATCGGGAGGTCAATTACTCCAACGCCATCGAGATGCTGCGCAGGTTTCTGAAATCCGGAGATCCCCCGGTTGTCATTTCAGCCCGGCTGCGCATGGCGCGCATCTTTCGCGAATCGGGACGCCGCGAGGAAGCGCTCGATATCTATCGCACGGTGGCAAACGCTCCGGGGGGTAATGAGATCTCCTTTGCCGGAACGCCCGCGGATCTTGCCGCACGCTCGGCCCTGTGCGAACTGCTCGAAGAGACAGGGGATCGAAAAGCGCTGCAATCCGAAGCCGCGGGATTGCGCCGCGACCTGCAACGAGGCTGCTGGCGGCTCGACCGGTCTCAATACATTTATTACCAGAAACAAGTCGACACCTGGATCGGCAGCCAAACCGGTCTTTCATCCCGCCTGCCCCTCAGTGCGGCTGCCTCATGGTTGTGGGCCGACTGGACCTCCGGGCGAGGCGCGGGCCTGGACTCTTCGGGCCGCAGCGCCAGGAACGAAGACGGGACTTCGGTCACCGTGCTCTGGCGGCAGTCGCCCGGCCGGCTTGTTGCACTCGTGGCGGGACCTTCCTATCAGAAAGAGCAGTGGTTTGATCCCGCATTGAAAAGGGCAGGGCCGCAGGGCTTGCGGGTATGTGTTCAGGGTCTCGACGATGTCCCGGTATTCGGAGAGCGTCCCGCCGAAGGCATCGCGGTAAGCTCCCGCATCGCTGCCGCCGGCGGCCTTCCGTGGACAGTGACCGTTTCCGCGGCGGACCCGGCGGCGGATCTCAGTCATTTCGCCCAGCGCCGCAACCTGATGCTCGCGGGCCTGGGTACGCTGGCCCTGCTCGTGATCGCCGCCGGTTTCCTCGTCAGCCAGTCTGTGGCGCGGGAACTTGCCGCGGCGCGGCTCAAGTCTGATTTTGTCTCCGCCGTCTCCCACGAATTCCGGACACCCCTGACATCGATGCGGCAGTTCACTGAGATCCTGGCGGAAGACGATAACGTGAGCGTGGACCAGCGCCGCGCCTTCTACCGTGCTCAGGAGCGGGCCACGGCCGGTTATCGCGTCTGGTCGAATCACTGCTCGACTTCGGCCGCATGGAAGCCGGCGCGCGCCCGTACCGGCTGGAGCCACTGGATGCCGGTGACCTGACACGGAAGGTTGTGGAGGACTTTCGACAGGAGGCAGCCTACGGGGGCTTCGAGATCGAGTTTGTCACGCCGGACAGCGCCGCCACCATCAGAGGTGACGGTGAGGCCCTCACCCAGGCACTATGGAATCTGCTGGATAATGCGGTCAAATATTCCGGAGACAGCCGCTGGGTGCGCGTGGAAACGGCATGCGGCAGCACCATCAGGATCATGGTGCGCGACCGGGGGCTGGGAATTCCGGCGCCGGAGCAAAGAAAAATTCTGCGAAAGTTCACGCGCGGAACCAACGCCGAGGCGAACGGCATCAAGGGGACCGGAATCGGCCTGGCAATGGTCCGGCACATCGTGGATGCCCACGGCGGGACCTTGCTCGTGGAAAGCGCGCCGGGCAAAGGGAGCGCCTTCACGATCGAGCTTCCGAAAGAATGTTGAGACCGGCTGATTGGCGCCGGATCTGAGGTCGTACAAATGTCGAAAATCCTGATCGTGGAAGATGACTGCGATATCGCCCTGGGACTCGAGGTGGACCTTGTGCGGCACGGTTACGAGGTCGAATCGGCAGCGGACGGGGAAAAAGCCATGCAGTGTGTGAAAGAGGGCGCCTGGGACCTGATCCTGCTCGATCTGATGCTGCCGCGCAAAGGCGGATTCGACGTCTGCCGCGAGCTGCGCAGCGCCGGCGTCCGCACGCCGATCATCATGCTGACCGCAAAAACTCACGAGGCCGAGAAGGTGCTCGGCCTGGAGCTGGGCGCGGATGATTATGTGACCAAGCCGTTCAGCCCCCGGGAACTGCGCGCCCGTATTGAGGCCGTGCTGCGACGCGTAAAAGAAGAAACGCCCGGCAAGCAGCGCTTCCGAGACTGCGAGGTCGACTACAACCGCGGCGAGGTGCGTCGCAACGGAGTCGCGGTCGACGTCAGCGCCCAGGAATTCCGCTTGCTGGCCGCATTCCTGCGGCGCCGCGGCCGCGTCCTGACCCGTGAGCAGCTGATTGACGCAGCATGGGGACGCGACACGTTCATCACGGACAGGGTGATCGACACGCATGTGCTCAATCTGCGCAAGAAGATCGAGCCGGCGCCGGCAAAGCCGCGCTACATCGTGAGCGTGCGCGGCATGGGTTACAGGTTCGACGGCTGAAAACGCGCGCCGCCGTTTTGACCGTATCTGGACGCGCCGTGGACCAACGCTTGAAGGAGGACCGATATCGTGAGGACAGGAGGTGAGATGACCATGAAGAACTCACGATCGATCGGATGGATGCTTTCGGTCGTCGCGATTGCGCTGCTGACCGCGGCAGTGTATGCGCGACAGGCCAGTGACCCGGAAGTGCAGCTGCGTGCCGCGATCCAAAAGGAAGAAGTCGCCGGCGATCTCCAGGCTGCCATCACTCTCTACAAACAGCTTGCCAAATCGAAGAACCGCAATGTCGCCGCCCAGGCCCTGCTCCGCCTCGGCGCCTGCTATGAAAAGCAAGGCAGCGCGGAGGCGAAGAAGACCTTCGAGCAGCTGATAGGAGAATTTGCCGATCAAAAAGAGATTGTTGCTCAGGCCCAGGTTCGACTCGCGGCACTCGGTCCAAAGAGCGTGATCTCCTCTGCCGGGCCTTCGCTCCATCAAATTCCGGTACCTGTGCTGCCCAGCGGTCGTTACCTCGGGTTCACTCCCGATGGTTCCTCAGTGCTTTCCCATGGAAAAGGGGGGCTCTCCATCACAGACTTGACAACCAGGATGTCACGTGAACTTATTCCACCACGCGATCTCGGAATTTTTCTTTTTGCGCCGGTCTCACCCGACAGCAGGCACATAGCCTACTCGACTTATGTCGGGAATCCATCCAGATCGGAAGTCCGGCTATTCAGTCTGGCTGAGAATTCATACAAAACCATCTACTCTCCAGAGACTCGGTCCGATGAGGTTGATTTCGTCGCATTCGCGGCAGATGGCAAATCGGTTTTTGCGACGGTGAGTGGATCCGAGAACAAGGTGATTCGAATCCCTCTGGCGGGTGGTGAGATCAAGAAGTATACCGTGTCCAAGCATTGCGGGAATCCGAAGCCCGGCCCCGACGACAAATATCTGGCCTGCACGATTCATAGCCGAGGGGCACAAACCCGATCTTATCTGCTCGATCTGGAAACCGGCAAAGAAATTCCGATATCAGAACTAAACGGCATAAAAGACATCATTGGCTGGTCCCCATTCGATCCGGGCGTGATCCTGTTCACCAGGCAGCAGGCGGCATCGATGGGAATATGGCAGCTTAGGATTGCCGGTGGCAAGGCCCAAGGGTCACCTGAACTCCTCCGGCCCAACGTGGGGGCAATCTCCCCGTTACTACTGAATGATATAGGGTCCCTGGTTTATTGGATACGACCCAGTGCGCCGGCCATTTACCTCCTCCCGATGGACTCGTCCGGGAAGAAAGTTGATTCCAAGCCTGAGCGGATTGATCCTCCCAACCTCCGCGCCGGACGCCAGCCGGCATGGTCCCCAGACGGAGAAACACTGGCATTTCTTTGTTCGGATTCCACCGGCTCCCCTGAACAATCAGCATCTCTGCTTTATCTCTGGCGTCCGGCGGACCGCAGCAGCCGTCTGGTCAAACTGGATGTGCCGCAAGACAACTACTACTTGAAATGGCACAGTGACGGCAAGCATATCTTTTCGAGACCCGCCCGGAACGGCCGGGAAATATCGCGGATCGATGTGCAGAATGGCACTACCGAGATTTTTGACGCTCATCAGGTCTTGCTGGATTGGTCTGCCGACGGTAAGCGGTTCTATACCATGACGCCCCACGAGTCGCCAGGCGGCTTATGGGAGATCGATGCGGATTCGGGCAAAGAAAGGCCGCTATTTACCACCAAGTCGAACGGTTCGGTCACATCTGCGAACTTGTCACCCGACGAAAAATGGATCGTTTTTCCAATCAATGAGTCCGTCGATGGGATCCCCCGAAGGTCGCTGGTTATGGCGGAAGTGAAGAGCGGGAAGTCGCGGACCCTGATGCTCCCCGAGAAGCGGCAGTACTTTCCGGTTGGCTGGTCGGCCGACAGCAAGTACGCCTATTTCTGGGCCTCCAGCAATCAGTGCTTTGCTGCATCAATCGAGGGCGGCGAACCAACCCCGATTGATCTGGGACTGACTGAAGGTGGGATCCCGCGAATGGTTCCTCATCCGGACGGCAGACGATATGCCGTCGCCACCACCCAATCCAGTCCGCTCGAGTATTGGGTCATGGAAGAGTTCCTGCCGAAGCCGAAGGCCAACAAATGAGCAAATGTGACGAGTCATGAGGGGGAACTCGTCATCAAGCGGGTCCTGCTCTGGCGGGACCCGCCTGTGTTTGCCTTCGCATTCTCTCTGAGCACAAGACGCGCCTACTCTCCGCCTTTCTGTGCGTTTGCCTCGGCAGTTCATTAGAAGCAAAAAAGAGGCCCTAAAATTCAGCGCAAGCCCGATTCTTGCGCCGTTTGCGAGGCTTATCCCTTTGAGAGTCAGTGCTTTGGCGTCGTGAGTCCCCTAGGAAGGCGGTTGCAGGCATCAAAATGCTCGCGGCCCAGCGGGCTGGCTGGTTGCAACGTTTGCTATTATGTCGTCGGTCGGTGCGGCGCACCGAACCCTCCGGCCGGAGAGTGCCGGCACAGGAATAACCGGGCCCTGCACTACGGCTGTTCCCCATGGAGGACTGACCGTGACGGATATGAGAAGGCAGATCGCACTGTTTGCCTGCATTCTATTGATGGCCATTGTGGTTGCACATGCAGCTCCGGCCTGGTCGCCGCAAACCAGCGGCGTGACCGCGACGCTTCGCGGCGTGAGCGCGGCGAGCGACAGGGTTGCATGGGCGAGCGGATCCGGCAGCACCCTATTGAGGACGGCTGACGGAGGCATCACCTGGACAAAACTGGCGCCTCCTTCCGCCGATCGACTCGACTTCCGCGACATCGATGCCATCGACGAACGTACGGCTTACCTCTTGAGCATCGGCAGCGGAACACTCTCGCGCATCTTCAAGACGATCGACGCCGGCGCGCACTGGGAAACGCTCTACACCAACCAGGATCCCAAGGCATTCTTCGACGCCATGGCGTTCTCGGACAGGGATCACGGCATCGTCATCGGCGATTCGGTCGATGGGAGGTTTTCGATCCTGCTCACCGAGGATGGCGGAAAGACATGGACGCCCCCTCCTGCTGCCGGGCTGCCGACGGCGCTGCCGAACGAGGGCGCGTTTGCCGCCAGCGGCACAAACGTGGCGTTTTTCGGAAGGGACAACATCTGGTTCGGCACGGGCGCCGCGGAAAAGGCGCGTGTGCTGCACTCGCACGATCGCGGCCGGACCTGGACAGTCGCGGAAACACCGATCGTCGCCGGCAGGTCAGCCGGTATTTTCTCGGTTGCGTTTCGCGACTCAGAGCATGGAGTGGTCGTTGGCGGCGACTACACCAAGGAGAAGGAAGCCATCGACAACATCGCAGTGACCAGCGACGGCGGCAAGACCTGGACACTGGTCAAGGACCACCCGCTGTCCGGCTTCCGTTCTGCAGTCGCCTATGCGCCCCGCACCAGGACGCCATCCCTCATTGCCGTGGGACCGCAAGGCGCCGATTGGTCTACGGATGATGGCCGGACATGGACTCCCATCGCAGGACCGGGTTTTCATTCGTTCAGTTTTTCGAAAACAGGCACCGTTGGCTGGGGCGCGGGCGGGCGAGGCAGCATCGCGAAACTGGAGCATCTCAAATGAAAGCGCGCGTTTCACGCATGGTCGCCAACAGGTGCACACGGCAGGAGACTTTGCCGATGCGGCGATCAGCGGCGACGCCACGTGTCTCCTCAGGGACCGGACCCCGAGTTTGACATCGGATTTGAATCCAGTTATATTGTTGGTCATGAAGTCAACCATGATAAATATCAACGATGCGAAGACGCATCTTTCCGAATATGCTCGCCGAGTCAGGCGTGGGGAGAGATTCGTTATCTGCGATAGGAACAAACCCTTCGCCGAGCTGCGCCCTCTTCCGGGAGGCGCCGAAGGCCGCCGGCCATTCGGTTTAGCCAAGGGGAAGATCCGTCTGCCCGAACATTTCAATGATCCGGATCCGGAAATCGAGTCTCTTTTCGGAGCATCCGCCCGGTGACCTGTCGCTACCTGCTCGATACTTGTGTCGTTCTCTGGTACTTCGAAGGCAGTTCCGAAATTCCCGACAGTGTGCTGAATGAGTTGAGGGACTTTTCCAACGATGTCCTGTTCAGCGATATCAATGTGCTTGAGATCGCCATCAAGTTCGGACTCGGGAAGCTGCCGCTGCCCCGACGGCCCTCCCAGATCATTCTTCCGTTGGCGGCAAAACATGGCTTCGAGCTGTTGCCGCTCTGCACCGAGGCTATTTTCGGCCTTGAACACCTGCCGCCCTTGCACCGGGATCCGTTCGACCGTTTATTGGTGTGCGAGGCCCGGCTGCATGATCTGATCCTGGTGACGCCGGACCCACTCATCCGCCAGTATGACGTGGCCATCTGCTGGCCGAAATGATCGTGGACTGGGAGCGGTCAATCCTCTATGCCCGCGAAATACTCGATGAGTTTTGTGGCCGCCTTGGGTCCCACATAGGGGGCCAGATCCTCGAATTTCGCGTGCCGGATGCGTTCCACGCTGCCGAAGGCCCGCAACAACACTTTCTTGCGCACTTCGCCGATTCCGGGCACGCCGTCCAGTTCGGAGGAATGATCGCGCATCTCGAGGCGTTTCCTGTGATAGCTTACGGCAAACCGATGGGCTTCGTCGCGAATTGACTGGACCAGGTGAAGGATCGGGGACTCCCGCGGCAGCACGATCGGTTCCGCCCTCCCCTTCACGAACAGGATTTCCTCCTTCTTGGCGATTGCGGCAACGGCCTGGCTTTCCAGGCCCAGGTCGGCGAGCGCGTCGACTGCGGCGGAAAGCTGTCCCTTGCCTCCGTCGATCAGGACCAGGTCGGGCATGCATCCCTCGTCCTTCTCCAGGACGTCCTCATAGTGCCGGTGAACCACTTCCCGCATGGACGCGAAATCGTCCGGCCCCTTGACGCTTTCGATCTTGAACTTCCGGTAATCACTCCTCTTCATCTCCCCGTTTTCACAAACGACCATGCTGGCCACCGTGTCGGCGCCCTGCGTGTGCGAGATGTCGAATGTCTCGATGCGCCGCGGCAGCGTATCGAGTCCCAGGGCCTGCTGCAACGGCCGCAGGACCTCCTCCCCCGTGGGCTTCAGGATGCGGAAGCGGGTCTCGAAAAGCATCTGCGCGTTGCGGGTCACCAGGTCGAGCAAGCCGGCTTTCAGGCCGCGCCTGGGAGAACGGATGGTGATGCGAGATCCCTTCCGCTCGGATAGCCAGGCCTCCAGCGCTTCCGCATCCTCCACGTCGGCGGGAATGAGGATTTCCTTCGGTGTAAAGGTGTCCTGCAGGTAGTATTGCTTGAGAGCGGCGGAGAAGAACTCGCTCGGGTCAAACGAGAGGAGGTCTTCCCAGTAAAACTCCCGCCTGCCGACGATGCGCCCCTCCCTCATGGCAAACACCGCCATCGAGAGCTGCTTCCCTTCCTGGTGGTAGCCGAACAGGTCGGTGTCGTCCTGGCCTTCCAGAATCATCTTCTGCCGCTCGGACATATCGCGCACCATCGCGATCCAGTCGCGATACATGGCCGCGGCTTCGTAGCGGAGATCCTCGGAGGCCTGGCGCATGCGCTCCTCCAGTTCCCGGATCAACCGGTCGGTCTTGCCCGACAGCAGCAACTTCACATCCTCCACCGCCCGGCGATACTCGTCCTTCGAACACAGCCCTTCGACACAAGGTCCCAGGCAGCGCTTCATCTGATAGTCGAGGCAGGGCCGGGGAAGTGTGCCGTCAATGGGAAGATTGCAGGTGCGCAGCTTGAAGTAGCGGTTGATCAGCCGGATCGTCTGTCGGGCATAACTGGCCGGCAGGAAAGGCCCGAAATACAGGGCGCCATCCTGTTTGATCCGCCGGGTGATGAAAATTCGCGGATAATCCTCCTGAATCGTCAGCTTGAGATAAGGGAAGCTTTTGTCGTCTTTGAGATTGACGTTGTAACGGGGCTGGCGCTGCTTGACCAGCGTCGACTCGAGAATCAGCGCCTCGACCTCATTGTCCACCAGAATGTAATCGAGGTCGGCGACTTCTGCGACGAGGTGTTCGGTCTTGGGGTCCAGCGAGCGGCTCTCCTGGAAGTAGGAGCGGACCCGGTTGCGCAGCGACAGGGCCTTCCCTACGTACAGGATCTTCCCGTCAGCGTTCTTGAAGATGTATACGCCCGGGGAAGCCGGAAGATTGTCTAGCTTCTGGCGCAGATCGCCGGACGAAATATCGGACATATACAGCGTCTTCTCCGGCAGCCGGTCACTTCGGTTCCAGCCGGCGCCTCACGGCGGCGTTGACAAGCTTGCCGTCGACGAGCTTTCCTGCAAAACGCACCATGCATTGCTTCATCACCGCCCCGATGTCCTTTGGCGAGGAAGCGCCGGTCTGCTTCAGCACCTCCTGGACGGTCCTTTCAATCTCGTCCTCCGTAACCGCCGCCGGGAGATACTCCTCGATGATCTTGATTTCGGCGCCTTCCTTTTCGGCGAGCTCAGGCCGTCCGCCGCTGGTGAACTGCTCAATCGAGTCTTTGCGCTGCTTGATGAGCGTAGACAGAACCTGCATCACCTGGGCATCCTCCAGTTCGGCCCGCAGGTCGATTTCCCTGTTTTTGACGGCGGTCTTCATCATGCGCAAAACGCTCAGGCGCAGCGGTTCCTTGGCTTTCATGGCAGTCGTCAGATCCTGGTTGATCTTGTCTCGCATCTTCACGGTCATTTCCTCCTTGCACCTCGGAAGCGTTTCAGACTATGACATTCAGCGGGCGCCGGTCACACGGGAGGATGTTTCGCGCAGCACCGCCATCATCTGGTCATGGATGCGCGCGTTGGTCGCCAGGCACTGCCGGTCGTAGATCGAGCCGGACTCCCCACGCCAGTTAGTCACCTCACCCCCCGCCTCCCTGACCATCAGGTATCCCGCGGCGCAATCCCACGGGTTCAGCTTCAGCTCCCAGAAACCGTCAAAGCGTCCGGCGGCGGTGTAGCACAAATCCAGGGCAGCAGAGCCTGCCCGCCGGATCCCCTGGGCGCGCAGGGCAAAATCGTGAAAGTAGTCGAGGTTGTTCAGCTCGCTGGTGCGGATGTCATAGGGGAATCCGGTAGCCAGCAAGCTCGCCCCAAGCGATTCCGTATCCGACACTCGAATGGGAATCCCGTTGAGAAAGGCGCCACCCCCCTGACGGGCGGTGAACACTTCCTCGAGATTCGGGTTGTAGACGATCCCCCACCGGACGACACCTTCGATCTCGAGGCCGATGGACACGGAGAATGCCGGGTAACCGTGGGCATAGTTGGTCGTGCCGTCTAGCGGATCGACAATCCATGTGACGGATCCGCGGGTGACACGGGGATGCATTTCTTCGGCAAGCACCGCGTGACCGGGAAAGGCGGAAGTCAGCCGGGACACGATCTGCTTCTCGGCGGCGAGATCGATCTCCGTCACGAGGTCGATTTCCCCCTTGCGCGCCACGCTGAACCTGCCGTGCAGATGCTCCATGAGAAAAGCGCCCGCTTTGCGCGCCGCTTCTTCGCCGATCCGGGCCATTTCGTCGATGCTCTTTTCGTCCGTAGTCATCTGCCTGTCCGTCACCTTCTCCCGATCACTTCTCGTCCAGGCGCACGACTTCCACCCCTCTCGGCGCCTTGAATTTGAACTGGCTATCGTCGATTTTCACATTGGTCTTGAAGTTGCCCAGCAGGAACTCCGAAGTGTTTCCGCTCCGTTCATGGATCACGATGCCGCGCATGTCGAAACTGGCCGCGTCGCACCGGATCACCGCATAGGCATAGTCGGCGTCGGGAGACCGGGGCGTCAGCCGCAGCACAACATCAGCGCCCGTCGAATCCACACCGGGCTCAAAGGCAATCTCGTAACTCCTGCGGATGTCGCCCTGCCCGAACAGAAACTGAAGCGGCGTGCTGTGGAGGTCCTCGCTCGTGAAGCGTCGCACCAGCACCTGCCTGTCCTCGGGAGTGTACATGTAGGTGTCGCGTCCGTCGGCGATAAACAGCCTGGTCTCCGGGTCGCGGTACTCCCATCGCATCAGCCCGGGCTTTTTCATGTAGAGCACTCCGGACTCGGTCTGTTCCATCCCCGGTCCACGATAGGTCTGCCGGAAGTCGGCGCTCAGGCTGACGATCGCGGCGTATCGCCGCTGCAGACGATCGATCGCCGTTTGCAGGTCGGCCCCCGGCGACAGAGCCCTCGCCGGAGCTGCACCGGCAAGGCCGCACGCGAGATAAAGCAACGCAACACGGTAGCCGCCGTAGAGTTGTTTCTGCGATTTCATATTCGGAACAATTTCCTGTGCGCGCCTGTGCGCGCGCGTCCCCGAATTCCGTATCAGCGCCGGCTGCGGCACGGACCGACTCTTACTGCGGCAGTGAGCCAGCCTCCTCGCTGCTGACATCCGGGTCCGGGTGTCGCAGCGTATCAATCAGCAGCAGCGCGATCCCGATCGTGATCGCGCTGTCGGCGATGTTGAATGTCGGCCAGTGAAAGGAATCCTTCACGTGCAATTCGATGAAGTCAACCACCCAGCCTCGCATGACCCGATCGATGAAATTGCCCAGTATGCCTCCCATGGTCACGGCGAGAGCAACCTGGAGCAGCACACGTTGCGACGGCATTCGGCTGCTGTAGATGATGATCACCACGACCGCCACCACCGCGAGGCACCCCAGGAGATAGGGCTTCCAGGTTGATTGGGGTTCCGCAAAATAGCCGAAGGCCACGCCCCAGTTGCGCACGTAGGCGATCCGGAAATATCCGGGAATGATTTCGATGGCGTCGTACAGATCCAACGCCCGGCTCACCACGTACTTTGTCAGGTGATCCAGAATCAACACGAACAGCGTTATCAGGATAAACTTGCCTCTCATCACTTTCATTCCCGGGGAGTCTCCAACTTTTTCAACGGCACATTTCCCTGACGACCTCTACGCAGCGCTCGCAGATCGTCGGGAAGGCTGCGTCCTTCCCTACCTCCACCGAATAGTTCCAGCAGCGCTCGCACTTGTCGCCCGGCGCCCGTTCCACTTCCACTCGCAGTTCGCCCTCGGCGTCATCCACAACCTCAGCCTGCGACACGATGAAAAGGTAGCGCAAATCCTCCGCATGACGCCGCAGCAGGGCGGCTGCATCCCCGCCTGCGTGGATTCTTACCCGCGCCTCCAGCGAGTTTCCGATGTCGCCCGTCTGCCGCACATCTTCCAGGGCCTTGGACACGGCCTGCCTCACCTCCAGCAGGCGGTCCCATTCATTCAAAAGGTCCTCCCGGTCATGTTTCGCGTCGTATCCGGGAAACAGCAGCAGGTGAATGGACACGGGCCGGTCTACTGCGCCGCGGCCTTCGTACATCGCCTCACGGATTTCCTCCGCGGTAAACGGCAGAATCGGCGCCATCAGGCGGGTGAAGGCGTCGAGGATGTGCCACAACGCCGTCTGTGCCGATCGCCGCGCGACCGATCCGGTGGCGTAGGTGTACAGGCGGTCCTTCAACACGTCAAGGTAGATCGACGACAGGTCCACGGTGCAGAAGTTGTACAGCGCGCTGTACACCTGGTGGAACTGGTAGTCGTCGTACCCCTTGAGACACCTGCGGATGAGCCTCGCCGCGCGAGCGAGCGCCCAGCGGTCGATCTCAAGCATCTCGCCATAGGGGACCGCGTCCCGCGCCGGATCAAAACGCGGATTCTCCGGGTCCTGCTGGTTGCTCAGATTACCCAGTATATAGCGCGCCGTGTTCCTGATCTTCCGATAGGCTTCCTTGAGCCGGTCGAGCAGTTCGTCGAAAATCCGCAGGTCCTCGACGTGGTTCACCGAGCTGACCAACAACCGGGTCACTTCGGCGCCCAGCTCCTTGACTAGATCGTTCGGGTCGATGCCGATGCCCTTGGATTTCGACATCGCCCGGCCCTGGGCATCCAATGTCCAGCCATGCGTGATCGAGGCACGATAAGGGGATGCGCCTCTCAAAGCCACCCCGATCAACAGCGAGCTCTGGAACCAGCCCCGGTACTGATCGCCCCCCTCGATGTACAGGTCGGCCGGCCAGGGAAGATCCTTCCGGTTCCCGAGGACTGCCAGATGGCTGCTGCCGGAGTCGAACCAGACGTCCAGGATGTTCGTCTCCTTGCGGAATTCCCTGTTGCCGCACTTCGCGCAGGCAGTCCCGGGCGGGAGCAGTTCCGCCGGTTCGCGGGCGAACCAGGCGTCGGCCCCTTCCCGATCAAACAGGGAGGCGACATGGTCGATGACTCTCTTTTCCAGCAGGATCTCCGCGCACGCGGAGCAGTAAAACGCTATGATCGGCACTCCCCAGTCGCGCTGGCGCGAGATGCACCAGTCCGGCCGGTCCTTCACCATGTTGCTGATGCGCTCTTCACCCCAGGCGGGAATCCAGCGCACGGTCTTGATCGCCTCCAGAACCCGGGAACGGTACCCCTGGTGATCGAGGGCGATGAACCACTGCGGCGTGGCACGGAACAGGACGGGGTTGTGGCAGCGCCAGCAATGCGGGTAGGTGTGTCCGAACGGTTCCGCATGGAGCAAAGCGCCTATGCTGCGCAGGTGCTCGATGATCTTCGGATTGGCGTCGAATACCGGGAGGCCGCCGAACAGTTTCACATCCGGCGTAAAACGGCCCTCGTCGTCGACGGGGCACAGGATTTCGAGGCCGTACGCCACACCGGTCAGATAATCCTCGTAACCGTGCCCGGGCGCCGTGTGGACGCAGCCGGTGCCGGCATCCAACGTCACATAATCGGCGAGCACCAGGAGCGATTCCCGCTCCAGGAACGGATGCCGCGCCTTGCGCCGGTCGAGCGCCTTCCCGCGGAAACGAGCCACTTCCACGGGCGCCTGCCACCCGCAGGCCGGAGCCACCGCCTTGAGCAGTTCCGTCGCGATTATGTAACCCTTCCCATCCACGCGCACGGCGGAGTAATCGTAGTCGGGATGAACCGCGATCGCGAGGTTCGCCGGGAGCGTCCACGGCGTCGTCGTCCAGATCACGATCGACCAGCTTCCCCCTGCCAGACGAGGGTCTACGTCTCCCAGGTCCGACACCATCGGGAAGGCGACATAAATGGATGGGCTGGTGTCATCTTCGTACTCGACCTCGGCCTCGGCCAGGGCGGTCTTGCAGCTCATGCACCAGTGCACCGGCTTCAGCCCCTTGTACACCATCCCCTTCGCCACGAAATCGCCGAAGGCGCGCGCAGTATCGGCCTCATAAGAATGGCTCATGGTCAGATACGGGGAAGCCCATTCGCCGAACACTTCCAGACGCTTGAATCCGCTTCGCTGGACCTCGATGTACTTCTCGGCGTACTTGCGGCACTCTTTGCGCACGGCGACCTTGCTCATGGAAGCCTTCTTCGGCCCGAGATTCTGATCGACTTTGATCTCGATCGGCAGCCCATGACAATCCCATCCCGGGAGGTAAGGGGCATCAAATCCCATCATCGTGCGCGACTTGATGATTATGTCCTTGAGGATCTTGTTGATCGCCGTCCCCATGTGGATCGCGCCGTTCGCATAGGGCGGCCCGTCGTGAAGGACGTATGAGGGGCTGCCGGCCCGCGCTGCGCGGATCTTCCCGTAGATGTCGATGCCGTCCCAGTGCTTCAGCATCGCCGGTTCCCGTTGGGGGAGGTTGGCCTTCATGTTGAAGGAGGTCTTGGGCAGATTGAGCGTGTTTTTGATTTCCAGTGTCGGTCGCACGTGCGTGGTCTCCCGTAAAGGTAATCCTTTATCATACCAAAAAAGTCCGTGCCTTGATCGGGCTTTCAGACCTGGGAGAGCAGACATTAGACCTTAGACTTTAGACCTTGGACTTCAGACTGAGAGGATCCAGATCTCGTTGCGGGTGCACGGGGTATTCGCAGTCCTTCCAAAAGCGGATCGCAATGGGGAAGTTCGCCCTTAAGTCCTAAGACGGCTTCCTCATTCTGACTCCCTACTTCTGACTCCTTCCAAGACCGATTACGAGCACAATCACGCAGTCCGGCATCTGAGGTCTAAAGTCTAATGCCGCACATTTGACAAATCCACGCTCAGATTTTATTACAAGCACGTAGTCAATGATCGGCTCGCAACGCATGTTTGACAGAGACACACTCAGATCTTATAGATTCAGGTATCCTGGAATTGAGTCCGGGAGAGAGATTAGATAGGCAAAGGAGGTTAGCATTATGAGACTGATTCCATATGTTCGGAGATCTGAAACACCTTCGCGGATCTGGCCCGAGACGACTTCGTTCTTCGAGGAGTTTTTCAACGATCTTCCGTTTGTTACCAATGCGGTGCGCGGGAGTGAAAAATGGCTGCCGACAGTGGACATCGTTGAAAAGGACGGCAATCTGATCCTGCGCGCCGAGGTCCCCGGCGTCAACGAGAAGGACATCGACCTGAAGCTCGAAGGGAACGTCTTGATCCTCAAGGGGGAAAAGAAGTCGGAACACGAGGAATCCAATAACAACTACCACCGCATGGAGAGCTTTTACGGCTCGTTCGCCCGGTCGTTTACGCTCCCGGACACCGTGGATCGCGATCACATCAAGGCGGAGTGCAAGAACGGAATTCTGACAATCACGATCCCGCAGAAGGCTGACGTCCGGCCGCGCGAGATACCGGTCAGCACCAAGTAAGCAGGCCCCATCGCCGTGTAAAACCGGTTGGGCAGGGGGTGCGGCGCAAGCCGCTGCCCCCTGATCGTGGCGCCTCGCAAGATGTGGAGCCACTTCCAGTTTAAATACGGCGACAGAAGTGAAAGTCAATAACGAACCACGAAGGCCACGAAGACCGCAAAGTTCGCCATGCGGGACAGTTGCTGCGCTCTCGCTTCCTCCAAAGGGGCGCAGCCTTTGCGGTCTTCGCGTTCTTTGTGGTTCAAAAACAAAGCTGCGACTTGTGTCGCTGTGTATAACATCCCGAGTGGTTCGTGCCGGCGCCCGAAGGGTGACGAGGTCCGGCACGGACCGAAACGGACCATAGGGGGGAAATAATGATCCGATTTGACAAGCTCACAATCAAGGGACAGGAGGCTCTGCAGGCTGCCCAGAGTCTGGTCGAATCGCTGCAGAATCCCCAGCTGGAGCCGGAACATCTGCTGGATGCACTCCTGCAGCAGCAGGAAGGCATCGTGCCGGCTCTGCTGCGCAAGCTCGGCGTGCCGCCGGAAGGCCTGCACGAGGAACTCCAGAAACACTTCTCCGCGCTTCCCAGGCTCCAGGGCGGCCAGGTATCACTGTCCCCGAGACTCGACGCCGTCTTCAACCAGGCGCAGGCCGAGGCAGACCAGTTCAAGGACGAGTATCTCTCGACCGAGCATCTGCTTCTGGCGTTGGCGGCGGAGGAAGGCTTTGCCGGACGGCTCCTGCGCAGGCGGGGGGTGAATCGGCCGGAGATCCTGAAGGTTCTGGTGTCGATCCGCGGCAGCCAGCGCGTGACCGATCAGAATGCGGAGGACAAGTACCAGGCGCTCAAGCGTTATGCCCGGGACCTGACCGAACTGGCCCAGCGCGGCAAGTTGGATCCGGTCATCGGGCGCGACGACGAGATCCGCCGTGTCATGCAAGTCCTGTCGCGCCGGACCAAGAACAATCCGGTCCTGATCGGCGAGCCCGGCGTCGGCAAGACTGCGATCGTCGAGGGTCTGGCTCAGCGAATCGCCGTCGGGGACGTCCCTGACTCGCTGAAGAAGAAACGGGTAGTGGCCCTGGACCTCGGCTCGATGCTGGCCGGATCCAAGTACCGGGGCGAGTTCGAAGATCGTCTGAAGGCCGTGCTTCGGGAGATCGAGGAATCCGCCGGCGCCGTGATTCTCTTCATTGACGAGCTCCACACCCTCGTCGGCGCGGGCGCCGCGGAGGGCGCCATCGATGCATCCAACATGCTCAAGCCGGCGCTGGCGCGGGGCGAACTCCGCTGCGTCGGCGCCACGACCCTGAACGAGTACAGGAAGCACATCGAAAAAGACGCCGCGCTCGAGCGCCGCTTCCAGCCTGTCTATGTGGGCGAGCCGACCGTCGAGGACACCATCGCGATTCTGCGCGGCCTGAAGGAAAAGTACGAAGTCCACCACGGCGTCCGCATCACCGACTCTGCGCTGGTGGCGGCCGCCACTCTGTCCCATCGCTATATAGCCGACCGGTTTCTGCCGGACAAAGCAGTCGACCTGGTCGACGAAGCGGCCTCGCGCCTGCGCATCGAAATCGACAGCATGCCCGTGGAAATCGACGAAGTCGAACGCCGCATCACGCAGCTGGAGATCGAGCGCCAGGCCCTTTCGAAGGAAAAGGACAAGGCATCCCGGGAGCGGCTGCACAGCCTGAACGCGGAGCTGACCGGCCTGCGCGAGAAAAGCGCCCAGATGAAGCTGCACTGGCAGCAGGAGCGCGAAATCATCGGCTCAATACGCACCCTCAAGGAACGGATCGAACAGGTGAAGGCGGAAGGGCAGCTGGCGGAACGCACCGGAAACCTGGGAAAGGCAGCCGAACTGCGCTATGGGACCCTGGTCCAGCTGGAAAAGGATCTGGCGGAACAGAACGTGCGCCTGACCAAGCTTCAGGCCGGGCAGAAGTTCCTCAAGGAAGAAGTCGACGAAGAGGACATCGCCGAGGTTGTGGCCAAATGGACCGGCATTCCGGTCAGCAAGATGCTCGAGGGTGAGGTGCACAAGCTGGTTCACATGGAAGACCGGCTCAGATTGCGCGTCCTCGGCCAGGACGCCGCATTGTCGGCAGTCTCAAACGCCATCCGGCGCGCGCGCGCCGGCCTGCAGGATGCGAAGAGACCGATGGGCTCGTTCATCTTCCTCGGCCCGACCGGCGTCGGCAAAACGGAATTGGCCCGGGCGCTGGCGGAGTTTCTGTTTGACGACGAACGTTCGATGGTCCGTATCGACATGTCCGAATACATGGAAAAACACTCGGTGGCCCGGCTCATCGGCGCCCCGCCCGGATATGTAGGCTACGAGGAGGGCGGATTCCTGACCGAGTCCATCCGACGGCGGCCCTATGCGGTGATACTTTTCGACGAGATCGAAAAGGCGCATCCGGATGTCTTCAACATCCTCCTGCAGATCCTGGACGACGGCCGCCTCACGGACGGCAAGGGGAGGACAGTCGATTTCCGGAATTCGGTCATCATCATGACCTCCAACATCGGGAGCCAGTGGCTCAGCGAGGCGTCCGGCGAGATCGAATCCGTGATTCCCCAGGTGATGGAGAACCTCAGGCAGACGTTTCGTCCGGAGTTCCTCAATCGTATCGACGATGTCATCGTGTTCCGGAGGCTGACTCCGGAATTGATCGAGGGGATCGTCCGGCTCCAGGTGGCTGCGCTTGCAAAGCTGTTGGCGCAGAGGGACCTGAAACTCAAGATCCATCCCGATGCGATCAGAAGACTCGCCGAGGAAGGGTACGACCCCGTCTACGGGGCCAGGCCGCTAAAGCGACTCATACAAAAGAAGATACAGGACCGGTTGGCCCTCATGCTCCTGAACGGGGAGATCAAGCCGGGGCAAATCGTCGGCATCGAGATTGATCGGAAATCAGGAGAGCTGGCGTTTGCCCCATTGTAAGTATAAGAGAGAAAGTCGGGATCGGGAGACCTGCAGCCGCCCGCCGGGATCCACTCGAGAGTCCCGGGCAGGCGGTGGCGGGACCTGGCTCAATGTGGTAAAATGGATGGCATTATGATCAACAATCTTAAGACCGTGCTGTTGCTCGGCCTGCTCACAGGCATCATCCTCTTCCTCGGGAGCCTGTGGGGCGAGCAGGGCCTGACCATCGCCCTCGTTATTTCCGTGGTCATGAACTTTGTCAGCTACTTTTTCTCCGACAAGATCGCGCTCAGGATGTACGGCGCCAAACCGGTGAGCCGCGAAGAAGCGCCGCGGCTTTACTCGATTCTCGACTTTCTGTGCAGCCGAAGCGGGCTGCCGATGCCCAAGATCTACCTGATCCCGACAGATTCCCCGAATGCTTTTGCCACGGGACGCAACCCGCAGCACGCCTCTGTGGCCGTCACGGAAGGCGCCATGCGGCTTCTGGACGAAAACGAGCTGCAGGGAGTGCTGGCTCACGAGCTGTCGCACGTGAAGAACCGCGACATTCTCATCAGCAGCATTGCGGCGACCATTGCCGGCGTCATCATGTACGTGTCCCGGTTTGCGATGTTCTTCGGCGGATCTCGCGATCGGGAGGAAGGCGGAGGAGCCATGGGCGGCATCCTCACCATCATTCTGGCCCCGATTGCCGCGATGCTGATCCAGCTCTGGATCTCCCGGACCCGCGAATATGAGGCAGATCACAGCGGCGCCGAGATGGCAGGGGCTCCTTACGGGCTGGCGTCCGCGCTGCAGAAGCTCGAAAGTTACTCCAAACAACTGCCCATGCAAGCATCGCCGAGCACGGCGCACATGTTTATCGTTCATCCGTTTTCAGGCGGCGGCTTGATGAGCCTCTTCAGCACCCACCCGCCGATCAAAAAACGGGTCGAGCGTCTCCTGGGAAGGAACGCGTAAGAGCGGGTTCCGAGGATCATGTCAATTTACACGGATCCGGTAATTTGATTGCCGGTCGCGAGGAATGCTCCGCGTGCCGGGGGCAGGCAACAACGAGAGGCAGAACGTCGTGGACAGCAGGAAAATTCCGATTCGCACTGATGTTTCAACATCGCCCGTGCATGAACCCGACTCCGGCGAGGAGTCGCCGCACTTCCGCGTAGTAGACAAACGGTGTTTTCTGGAGGGGGACCCGACGAAACCGGTCGCCGCTCCGGCAGAGGAAAGGCCCCGCTATCCTACCTACGTCGAAGAGTTGCGGGCCAAGCTGGCTGAGACGGAGCGCCGGTTCGCGGAGAAAGTGAAGCTGGTCGATCAGGAGACCGCCAGGACCCGGATGCGCCTGGAAGCCGATTACGAACGAAAGCTGGCGCTGAGCGAGCAGGCGCTCCTCCTGCCGTTCCTCGAGATCCTGGACAATCTGGAACGGGCGATTCACGCCGCAACGATCGTCGAGGGAAAGCAGGAATTGCTGGAAGGCGTACGCATGACCGCCGACCTGTTCAGGGCAAAACTGTGGGAACACGCGGTCGAGCACATCGAGGTGCTGGATCAACCCTTCGATCCCAATCTGTGCCAGGCAGTCGGGGTGGTCCCGGTTTCTGATCGTGGAAAGGACGGCATCGTCCTCGAGGAAGTCCTGCGCGGATACCGGATGGGAGAGACCCTCCTGAGGCCGGCGCAAGTGCGAGTCGGCCGGTATCTGCACGAAGGCAGCCCTGCCGGATCCTGAAACCGCGCCGACTCTGAGCCTTTGGCCACATGCGGCAGGTCTAACCTGGTTTCAGTCCGGGAACTCCAAGTTCATCTGACCTGGACCTAGACCTGGATTTGGACCTGGACTTGGACCTGGACCTGGACGTAGACGTGGACCCGGCAAGAACCTATGGCACGATTTAAGGGCCTCATTCGTGAAGGGTTACATCAAACTAGGGAGTCCACGTCGATGTCTCGTCTTGGTCCACGTCCAGGTCCAGGTCCAGGTCCAGGTCCAAGTCGAAGTCAAGGTCGACGTACAGGCTGCTGAACCGGGATTTCGATTCAAAAAGCGAGTTTGGCGACAGATACCAACCTGGGGATTCATCGGGACGCGGGATCCCGGGCGACTGGCGCCTCCCGCGATCGGATGAGGCAGTTGTTGCCGTTCCAGAAAAGCACGATCGGCGCATCCGCGGGCAGGTCGGCAAGCAGCGGTTCCTTCTTGATCATCTCCCTGAACTCCTCGGAATCCCTGGCAATTTCGCGAACCGTTGCATCGGCGTGCTCCACGGACGCGCCATCTACCCAGTAGTTTCTGGTCCGGTAGAAAATCCGGCTCCCCACCTTCCTGCCGGTCTCCAGCTTCGCCTCTCCCATTATGGCGTACGCCTGCCGCTGCTTCTTCCCGAGCCCTGCTTCTGCAATTGCCTGCTGCACCGGATCGATGCTCTTGGCCTTGGCGCTTCCGGCCTCCGGGGCTACGCCCTGCAGAGGAACATTGGCCTGACGGCCCGGCGCCCCCGCGGCTTGCGCAGGTGCGTTCGCGGTTTGCGAGATGTTTCCTGCTGCTTGTGCGCCGGTGTTTGCGGTCTGGCTGACGACATTTGTGTTCTGGAAAACAACATTGGCTGCCTGCAATTGAGTGTTGGCAGCCTGCAATTGTGTATTTGCAGCCTGCCGCGGGACATTTGCATTCTGTGCCGAAATCACTTCGTTCCCGGCCTGACCCACGACAGTCTCTTTGCGCACCTGGGCGGCCTGCTCTGCAGTTTTCGCGCCTCCGCCCCTGGCTTCATCCGCCCGGAAAGCCAGCTTGTCGGCCAACACCATGGCATCCGTCTGAGCCTTCTTTTCTTTCATCGCTTCGGCAACAGCCTCAACCGGCGGTGGCTTCGCTGTCTCTGGCCGGGCGGCCGTCGCCGGGCGCAAGGTTGAGTTTTCCGCGAGCCCTGAGGAAGGCTTGCCGGCGGCCGTAGGTTCGGGGGTCACGGCACGCATCCTCTCCTCTGCCGGTGACGGCACCTTCTCGACCGAATCGATCCGGCCGGCCATAGTTGCCGGCTGAGCCTGACCGGTGTCCGCGCTCTTTTCCCGGCCGGCAAGAGCAACTGCCTGACCTTCTGGGATCCCTTTGTCCTGCTGCTGGCGCGCAATCTGGTACGCCGGCGGCTGCATTCGCGAATCGCGAACCGCCTGGAACAAGAGCACCCCGGCGATGAGGACGAACGCGGCGCCCAGCGCCAGGCGGAGCGGCGAAGAGCGGTAGGAGTAAGTTTTTGCGGGGAGAACTTGTGGGGCGGCCCGTTCCTTTTCCGGCGGTGCCAGGTCGAGCGACAGTGCGAGGACTTGCCGACAGGCGCTGCAGTCGGCCGCGTGCGCCTCAAAGCGAGCCGCCTCCTCCGGACTCAGGCGGGCTTCAAGGAAGGCGGCAAGCTCGTTTGCATCCGGGCACGGCCCCGGCGAATCGCCTCGCCGGCCGGCGAGAACGCGCCGGATCGCTCCCTCGACAGATTCATTTTTCATAGCTCACCTATATCAATGACGGTCAGGCCATCCCGCCTTGCACATTCTTTCGCCGCGCCGCGGCCGAAGTCGAAAGCCGCAGCACGGATTCAATCGAAGGATCTTCATTTTCGCAAACCCAATGCCACAGGGATCTTACGTCCCTGGACCCGAGTCCGTGAGCCTTGCGCAGCTTACGTTCGACGCGCTGGCGGACTCCCTGGCGCAGGCGTTCGAGCCGCCTCGAGGCTGTCGCCTCATGAACGCCGAACTGACGGCCGATCGTCTTCAGGGGAATCCCTTCGAGATAATAGAGGCTCAACAGCAGACGGTCATGCGCGCTCAGGCACAAGAGTTCCTGCTCCAGGGCCCGCGACAGGACCGGACCCCAGCGGGCATCGAGGGATTCCTCGTCCCGGACACTCTGGCCGGCGTCGGCCGGACGCGGTTCGGACCCCTGCGCTGTCATTTCGTCGAGTGAAACCTGCTTTGTGCCCCGCCGGAAACGATCGATGGCCGCGTGGGCCACGGACGCGCGAAGCCATCCTGCGAGCGAGCCGCGGCCGTTGTAGGTCATAAGTTTCCCTTTGGCGGCGACCGGCTCCAGGGTTTTATCTTCCTGCCGCTGTTGCCGGGATTTGTCCCCGGGCGCCGCACTTTCCCCGAGCAAAACGACTACGATTTCCTGCGCCAGGTCTTCGCCGGCGTCGAAATTCCTGCATGCTTGCCGGGCAAACCCTCTGAGCAGGGGCAGGTAATCGTCGGCAAAATACTCCCAGGCGATGCGGTCCCCCCGAGCGCAACCGGTCGCCAGAAACAGGTCTTCATGATGCAGTTGCCGGAACAGGGACAGACACTCCGGACAGGCATCGATAGAGGCTCCGCCCTCATCGCCCGGTTGGTGGTCACGATGTCCTTTCCGGATGATTTCCTCAATGCGGGAGTAAAACTGCTCGACAGCGAGTGCGATCGTCGGATATCTGCGCCGGCAGCGCTCGAAGGCCTCGACTGCTTCCTGAACCATTCCGGGTGGCAACATAATTGTCTGCCTGAGCCTGTCCGCTCTTTGCGTACAACATTTTACACGAAAACCGATGCCGGGATGGCCCGGAACAAAGGGAAGGTCTGTCTGAAAAGTCGATTTTCTGCTCTGAAGCACGTATGGTAGTATTTCTCACCCGGATTTGGCGAAAGGAACTCATTGCTCAATGCCCATTAAGATCCTGACCAGAAACCTCGGCGTGCCCAATCTCACTTCCATCGACGTCTACGAATCTCTCGGCGGCTACGAGGGCCTCCGCAAGGCTCTCAGGGAATTCACCCCTGCGCAGGTGATCGACACAGTAAAGAAATCGGGTTTGCGAGGGCGTGGCGGCGCGGGTTTCCCCACCGGGATGAAATGGGGCTTCGTTCCGAGAAATTCTGGCAAACCCGTATACCTGTGTGTGAATGGCGATGAGAGTGAACCGGGCACTTTCAAGGACCGCGTCATCATCGAAAAGGACCCCCATCAGCTGATCGAAGGCACGATCATCTCGGCGTATGCCCTGGAATGCCGCCACGCCTTCATATTCCTTCGCGGAGAGTTCTTTTACGGCGCCAGGGTCGTCGAGAAGGCACTGGCCGAGGCGTATGCGAAGGGCTACCTGGGCAAAAACATTCTCGGCACAGGCTACGACCTGGAAGTCATTCTTCACAGGGGCGCGGGCGCCTACATCTGCGGGGAGGAGACGGCGCTGCTCGAATCGATCGAGGGGAAACGCGGGCACCCGAGACTCAAGCCGCCATTCCCCGCAGTGGTCGGGCTGTACGAGTGTCCGACAGTAATCAACAACGTCGAGACCCTGTCGAACGTCCCGCACATCATCAACAACGGCGCCGAGTGGTTTGCCGGCATCGGCATCGAGCGCAACGCCGGGACGCGATTGTTCGGAGTCAGCGGCCATGTGCAGAAGCCGGGCGTTTACGAGTTCCCGATGGGCATTCCTCTCCGGGAGCTGATTTACGATCACTGCGGCGGCATCCGCGGCGGGCGCAAACTCAAGGCGGTTGTTCCGGGCGGCTCGTCTGTCCCGGTGCTGAGTGCCGATCAGATCGACGTCCACCTCGACTTCGATTCGGTGGCCAAGGCCGGCAGCATGCTGGGATCCGCGGGCGTCATCGTGATGGATGAGACCACCTGCATGGTGAAGGCCCTCCGCCGGATTACGAAATTCTATGCGGAGGAATCGTGCGGGCAGTGCACGCAGTGCCGTGAAGGGACCGAATGGCTGTACCAGATCCTGACGCGCATAGAGAAAGGGAGCGGCAGGCCGGGAGAGCTCGAAACCATGCTCGACGTGTGTTCCGACATGAAAGGGCGCACGATCTGCCCACTCTCCGATGCGGCAGCCATGCCCGTCGAAAGCTACGTCCGGAAGTTCTACGACGAGTTTTCGGCTCACATACAGCAGCAGCGCTGCATCGTAGCTTGAACACCCGCGGCTTCGGGCTGCCGGTTTCCTCGGGCCGGCGCCCAACCGAAGGTGTTTCTTTGCGGTCAGTCACTTCTTTCGTAGTCCTCTTTTTGGGGGGCGGCCATGACCAGGGAACCGGCAGTAGCGGGCCAGTTTTATTCGGCGAATCCAAAACGGCTCCGCGAACACATCGAATCTCTTTTGATCCGGGGCGCCCCGCTGCTTGAAGCCAAAGGGATCGTGGCGCCGCACGCGGGATACATTTACTCAGGACCCGTGGCGGGCGCCGTTTATGCCGCTGTCCGCCTGCCCTGCCGGTTCATCATTCTCGGTCCGAATCACACGGGAAAGGGCGTCGCGCTTTCACTGCATCCTGCGGGCGAGTGGCGCACTCCCCTCGGCACGGTTTCGATCGACGGGGAGATCAACTGGCTCCTCGTCGCGGAGTGTCCGCTGCTGGAGGAGGATGCGGCCGCGCATTCCCACGAGCATTCCATCGAGGTCCAGATCCCTTTTCTCCAGGTGCTGGCGGGAGAACTTTCCTTCGCGGCCATTTGTGTCGGGACAGCGGACTACACTTCGCTGGAAGCTCTCGGCCACGCCCTTGCCCGTGTCGTCAAGTCGGTCCCTGAGCCGGTGCTTGTGATCGCCAGTTCCGACATGACCCACTACGAATCTGCCGAGGCCGCCTCGCGCAAGGACCGCTACGCCATCGAAAAGATGGAGCGACTGGATCCGCATGGGCTCTACCGCACTATTTTCGACAAAGACGTGAGCATGTGCGGGTTCGCTCCGGCGGTCGCCATGTTGATAGGCTGCCGCGATCTGGGCGCAACCACAGGACATCTCGTGCGCTACGCGAATTCGGGGGACGTGAGCGGCGACTACGATCGTGTGGTGGGATACGCCGGAATGGCAGTCTGTTGAAGCTACCTGCTGCGGCTTCTTCGCCTCGCCGGCATAGGAATGTCGCGGCTCACCCGGTGGCTGTGGCAGATGGCTACCGCCAGGGCGTCGGCCGCATCGTCCGGCGTCGGCACCTCAGGAAGATCCAGCAGAATGCGCACCATCATCTGCACCTGGCTTTTTTCCGCGCGCCCGTAACCGACGATTGCGCTTTTCACTTCAAGGGGGGAATACTCGAAGATCGGGAGGCCCCGCTGGGCCGCTGCAAGAAGGGCCACGCCCCTGGCATGGCCCAGCTTCAAGGCGGATTGGACGTTTGCCGAATAAAACACCCCCTCGATCGCGACCGCGTGGATTTCCTGCCTGGAGAGAATCTCCAGCAGACGCGAGTAGATCTGGAGCAGGCGTTCGTGAAAGGCAAGGCTGGGCGTGGTACGGATCGCGCCAAAGGCTATGGAGGAATGCTTCGATCCGTCAGACTCGATCAGGCCGTAACCGGTGGTCTCGCTGCCAGGGTCAATCCCCAGTATTCGCATCAGAACGCGGTCTCAGGAGGCCTCTTGGAGCGCGGCTTCGTCGATGTCGAAGTTCGACCAGACATTCTGGATGTCTTCCTGGTCCTCGAGGGCTTCCATGAGCTTCAGCATGGTCTGAGCTTCTTTGCCCTCGAGTTTCACGTAATTCTGAGGCACCATCGAAACCTCGGCGGCTGCCGTTGGAACGCCGTTGCTCTCGAGCGCGTTTTTCAATTTCTCGAAGTTTTCGGGAGTCGCGAATATCTCGAAGTTTCCGCCGTCTTCCTGCATATCGTCGCCGCCGTTGCCGAGGACAAGATCCAGGAGCTTCTCTTCGCTGGCTGCCGACTTCTCTACGACAAAGTAGGCCTTGCGCTCGAACATCCAGGCCACACATCCGGCTTCACCGAGATTCCCGCCGTTCTTGGAGAGGATGTGGCGCAGTTCCGCGACGGTGCGATTGCGATTATCCGTGAGGGTGCGCATGAAAATGGCTGCGCCGCCGGGGCCGTAACCCTCGTAGTTGATCTCGTCGTAGGACACGCCAGGCAGTTCGCCGGTGCCGCGCATGATGGCGCGCTTGATGTTCTCGGCCGGCATATTCGCCGCCTTTGCCGTGCTCACCACCAGGCGCAACCGCGGATTGGAATCGATGTCGCCCCCGCCGGAGCGCGCGGCAACCGTCATTTCCTTGATGAGGCGCGTGAAAATCCGCCCGCGCTTCGAATCGGTCGCAGCCTTTTTATGTTTGATGGAATGCCACTTGGAATGACCAGACATAAAGACGCTCCTTTTCACAGAGGATCCTTTTATCTTAACATAGATGCTGATAATTTAAACCCTCCGGCTGCGGGTGATTGCCATTGATAAAGGGCAACAATAGCAGTCTCGAGACTTTTCCCCCGGAGCTCGCTTCCGCTGCCTGGTGACGACGGAAATTTCCGGCCCCTTCACCAGTCGGCCGGCCGGCCGCATCCAGGCCTGCAGCGCGAGTTGCGCCATTTGCCGGAGCCGTTCTGATCCCGGAGCGGGCCCCTTCGAATCTTTGGAGCTGTCATGACGCAAGATGAGATCCTTACCCTGTTCAAGAATTCCGGCGCCCTCCTCGAGGGGCATTTCCGCTTGACTTCGGGACTGCACAGCAGCCGCTATCTTCAATGTGCTCTTGTGCTTCAACATCCCGACTATGCGATGTCGCTCGGTGCTGCCCTTGCGGGCATGATGCGGAAATGCGCCGAAAAACCCGGGCTGGTCATTGCTCCTGCTCTCGGAGGCATACTCGTGGCGCACGAGGTGGCCCGCGCACTCGGCGTGAGGGCCCTGTTCGCCGAGCGCCAGGACGGCGTTCTGAGATTGCGCCGCGGGTTCCGGATCGAGCCCGGAGAAACGTGCTATGTCGTGGAAGATGTGGTCACCACCGGGGGATCCAGCCGTGAGACGATGGACGTCGTGATTCAGGCCGGCGGGGTGGTCACCGCCGTGGGCGCCATCATAGACCGAAGCGGCGGCAGGACCGATCTCGGTGTGCCGCGAGTGGCTCTGGCAGTGCTCGATGTCCCAAATTACCAGCCGGATGCCTGCCCCCTGTGCCAGGCGGGCAGCCAGGCGATCAAGCCGGGGAGTCGATGAAGCCGCGCCGAAACATCAGACTGATCCTGGGATTCGACGGCACGCCCTATCATGGCTGGCAAATCCAGCCGCGGCAGAAGACCATCCAGGGGGAGTTGCGGGACGCCATTCGAAGGATTACCCGCGAAGACACCGTTCCGCTGGGGAGCGGTAGGACCGACTCCGGCACGCACGCGCGGGGCTTTGTCGCCAATTTCACGACCGGGACCCGCATTCCTCCATCGAGCTTTGTGCGTGCCCTCAACAGCGTTCTGCCCCCCGAGATTCGGGTTCTCTCGGCCTTTGAGGCGCCCCTGGAATTCCATTCCCGGCTCAACGCGCGCTCCAAAATCTACCGTTACCAGATCTACCGCGGGGCGGTGATGCCGCCTCACCTGGCGCGGGATCACTACCATTTCCCGTTGCCGATCGACGTAAAATTGATGGCGCAGGCCGCCGAGTCGTTTGCGGGAACGCATGATTTCGCGAGTTTCGCCGCGAAGGGCGCCGGGAGGGAAAACACGGTGCGTCATATCTTCAGCTGCCGGCTCATGTGCAAGGGGCATCGGCTGGCGTTCACCGTCGAGGGGAACGGATTCCTGCACCACATGGTGCGCAACATGATGGGCACGCTTCTGGAATTGGGGAGGGGACGGATGACGATGCCGGAGTTCAACGCACTCTTCCGTTACCGCGACCGCACCCTGGCCGGGTTCACCGCCCCGGCCTGCGGCCTCACCCTGCTCAAGGTCCGGTATTGATCAGGCGCCGGAGTTGCCGGATGCGCTCCGCGCATTGGGTGCAATCGGAAGTGGGACTCAATCCTCGCGAAATTTAGGTGGACCTTTCAAGCTCACCGTTTAATCGGACAAAAAGGATGCGTCGAGCAACGATTAACGGCAAAAGAATTTATCAATCGTCAATGGTCAATGGCCATTTGTCATTTGGCCGCTCCAAACCTTTGGCCTGTGAGGTCCTGATCGAGTTCGGAGTGGGTGAAGTACCCGAGCACAGAACCTGCCCGCCGACATGCCGACCCGCCCCCGAATGACAAATGACAATTGACAAATTCTTTTCGTTGAGTCCCACTTCCGATTGCACCCCCGCGTATTCGTGATTTTTGAAGCGATCGTTGTCTGTGATACCATGTTGCGGCCGTTCAAGAAATGAGGTCCCATCGTCATGCGAAAGAAGGCTACCCTGGCCGAACCTGGTACTGAGGAAGCCGGCCTCCTCAGACAGATCGACCATGCCCGGCTGCCGAGACACGTCGCAGTGATCATGGACGGCAACGGCCGTTGGGCCCGGGAACGTCGTCTGCCGAGGGTCGCCGGGCATCGTGCCGGAATTCAGGCAGTCCGGGAGATCGTGGAGGTCTCCGCAGGGCTGGAACTGGAAGTCCTCACGCTCTATGCTTTCTCGGTCGAAAACTGGAAACGGCCGCAGTCGGAGGTGACGACTCTGATGAGACTCCTCAAGGAGTACATCAGGCGCGAGCTGGACCGGCTCGTTGACGGCAACATCCGGTTCTTCGCCATCGGCCGGATCGACGAACTGGCGCCGTCGGTCGTCCGCGAACTGGAACGGGCCATGGAGAGGACCCGGCTCAACACCGGCATGGTCCTCAACGTAGCGTTGAACTACGGGGGGCGCGCCGAACTGGTAGACGCCTTCAACCGGCTGATGAACGAGCGAAACGGGAGCCGCAAGCCCGTCACGGAAGATCAGATATCGAAATCCCTTTACACGCGAGGAATCCCCGATCCGGACCTGCTGATCCGCACCAGCGGCGAGATGCGGCTCAGCAATTTTCTTCTGTGGCAGATCGCCTATTCCGAGATTTACGTCACACCCACATTCTGGCCTGATTTCCGGCGCAAACATCTCTTTGAGGCGATCCTCGACTTCCAGAAGCGGGACCGGAGGTACGGAGGGATCAGGGACCAGGTCAGTAAATAGAGAAACGGAGAGCCCCGGACCATGAGCGGGCAGGTTCGATTCAACCGGAATTCCAGGCTCCTATGCTGCTGCGGATAGCTTCGGCGCTGGTGCTGATCCCCGCAACCCTTGCCATCGTCATCCTCGCACCGCCCTTCTTGTATCTGGCGGTCCTCGGAATCGCCGGGACCTTCTGCCTCTTTGAATACTTTCAACTCATGAGGAGGATGGGGCTGCAGGGACAGCCCTGGTTCGGTTATGCGGGCTTTTGGGCCCTCCTCGCACTGTTCCACGGCAGGTGGATTCCGGGAGCGGCTGTCTGTTCGGCGCTCGTGATAGCGGCGTTCCTCGCAGCAATGGGGCGCAATGTACCGATGCGCGACCGGGCGCTCGGTCTGATGACCAACCTCCTGGGGATCTTCTACCTGGGACTGTGCATATACCCCGCCGTCGCCGTTCGCTACAACTTCGGCGAGCGCCTCGGCATGGAGTGGACCGTCACGCTGCTGGCGGTTATCTGGGCCGGCGACACGGGCGCCCTGTTCGGAGGCAAGAGCCTCGGACGAACCGCTTTCGCTCCCCAGCTAAGTCCCAGGAAGACCAACGAGGGCGCCGTGACGGGATTGCTTGCCGGTCTCGCGGCTGCTCTCCTGTTGCGCCACTTCCTTTTTGGCGATCTCCCGCTGCAACACATCATCCAGGCCTCGTTGCTCATGGGCATATTCGGGCAACTGGGTGACCTGGCGGAATCCATGCTGAAGCGTGCCGCGGAGGTAAAGGAAAGTTCGAATCTCATCCCAGGGCACGGTGGAGCGCTGGACCGCATCGACAGCCTGCTTTTCGCCTTCCCGGTCCTCTATCTCTACCTTCTGCACGTTTACCCGCAAGTCGGCTGATTCGACGGTCGGAAGCCCGTCCCCACAAGATCCTTTCTTTCATGTGGCCACGGGCTTCAGCCCGTGCAAACTCTTCCAGGCGGGATGTTGTGACGCCGCATCTGTAACTGTCCCGAGAGTGGGTACGACCGCTCAGTGCGTCACACTTGGAGGCTCTATTCCCACATTTGGTCATGAGCTGAGGCCCATGCGGCCCTCCCCGAGGGATTTGAAGTTTGGTGGTATGCGGCAGGCAGATTCGTTACAATACCATTTTTGTACATGCCCAAGAGGCTTCCTTCATGAAAGCAATATCGCTTCTCGGTTCGACCGGTTCGATCGGCACCAACACCCTCAGGGTTACCTCGAGTTTTCCCAACGCTCTTCGAGTCGTGGGTCTGGCTGGAGGTCGAAATGTATCCCTGCTGGCGGATCAGGTCGAAGCCATCGCTCCCCGAATCGCGTCCAGCCTGGATCACGATACCTCCCTCAAACTGCAGGACATCCTGCGGCACCGTGGCTATCCGATGGGTCAGACCCGATTCGTACATGGCGAGGAGGGGATGGTCGAGGTCTCCTGTCATCCGGAGGCGACTACGGTTTTATCGGCAGTAACCGGAGCGGCCGGGCTTGTGCCGACCTACCGTGCCCTCGAATGCGGCAAGAACATCGCCCTGGCCAACAAGGAAACACTCGTCATGGCGGGCGAACTGATGATGGAAAAGGCGCGCGAACGGGGCGTGGCTATCCTGCCCGTCGACAGCGAACACAACGCGATCCACCAATGCCTGCGCAGCGCCGGCCAGAGAGAGGTCAGGCGGTTGATTTTGACTGCATCCGGCGGACCGTTCCGCGACACGCCGAAGGAAAAGCTGCCGGCGGTGACGAGGGAGGAGGCCCTCAATCACCCCACATGGCGCATGGGAAAGAAGATCACCATCGACTCGGCAACGCTCATGAACAAAGGGCTCGAGGTCATTGAAGCCTCCTGGTTGTTCGGAGTCACAGCGGATGAGGTTGAAGTCACGGTTCACCCTCAAAGCATCGTCCACTCAATGGTCGAGTTCATTGACGGGTCGATCCTGGCCCAGCTTGGACTGACGGACATGCGGATTCCGATCCAGTATGCATTGACTTACCCGGAGCGCTGGCCCTGTTCCCTGCCCTCACTCAACATCCAGAAACTTGCAAAACTCGAGTTCCTGGAGCCAGACCGGGAAAAATTCCAGTGCCTCAACCTTGCCTATCGGGCGCTTCGGGCTGGGGGAACCACCCCGGCGGTGCTCAACGCCGCTAACGAAATCGCTGTTGAGACTTTCCTGAGCAACGGACTCGGTTTCGGCGACATCCCCGAGATCATCGCATCCGTCCTGGACGCACATTCCGCAGCGGAAGCATCCACCCTGCGCGCAGTTCTCGAAGCCGACGCCTGGGCACGCGGGAAGGCACGGGAACTCGCCGGTTGCATGAGCGCAGGCGCTCATTGAGACTTTGCTCGCTTTGTAGCATCATTTTAAGTGGGTCTGAGAGGAACCTTAGACGATGATAGTAACTGTCCTCGCATTCATCGTGGTACTTGGGATAACGATTACGGTCCATGAGTTCGGCCATTTTGCCATGGCCAAGCTGCTGAAAATCCGGGTGATCACCTTTTCCCTGGGTTTTGGGCCGCGCATCGCCGGGTTCACACGCGGCGGGACGGAGTATCGCTTGAGTCCTCTGCCACTTGGCGGCTACGTCAAGATGGCGGGGGAAGCATTCGATGATGATCGCCAGGGCGCCCCGGACGAGTTTCTCTCACATCCCAAATGGCACCGGTTCCTGGTTGCCCTTGCCGGCCCCGTTATGAACCTGGTGCTGGCGGTGGCGATCGTGTCCACGGCGTACTGGGAAGGGATGTTGGTACCTCGCTACATCAACGGTCCGGCGATCATCGGGCCGGTGATGCCCAATTCGATTGCCAAGCGGGCCGGTCTTAAATCCGGGGACCGTGTCGTGACAATTGGCGGCAACAAGATCGATACCTGGCAATCGATGGAAATCGCGCTGGGAACGGCGCCCAGGGGTTCCCTGAACCTTACGATCGACCGGGATGGCCAGGAATTGGACGTGTACCTGGATCCGCCACCGGCGGAGAATATCGATCCGGAGAGCCTTGGATTCAGATTCACGCTGCCGAGGACGATTGTGGAAACGGTGGATCCCAACCTGCCGGCGCAGAAGGCGGGCTTGAAGGCAGGGGATGAAATCCTCTCTGTCAAGGGGGGAGGCCGGTTCGGCAGGACCTATGACGAGATTTTGAGCATTATTGCCGACAGCAAGAATGTACCGCTACAGTTCGAGATCCGCCGCCCGAATCACCCTCCTCAACCGGGCATTTCCTGGGAATCCCTCTTACAGGAGCTCCCTTCCGGCGGCCCGACCCTGCAATTGACAATCCAGCCGGCAGAGGATAAGGGCAGGGTATTGATCGGTTTCTCCCCGGAGGTTCCCGCCGACCACGAGCGATACGGGTTGATCGGTTCGGTGAGACAATCCATCCGTCACAACTACGACATGGCAGTATTAACGTTCAAGGTGATCGGCAGGATATTCACGGGGAGCGCTTCGGTTAGAACCATCTCGGGCCCGATCGAGATCGCCGATGTAGCCGGACGCGCGGCCCGCACCGGCAGCGCCCGGCTATTTTTCGGGTTTATCGGGCTCCTGAGTCTCAACCTGGGGATCTTCAACCTGCTGCCGATCCCCATCCTGGACGGGGGCGTAATCACCCTGCTCCTGATCGAGAGCCTGATCGGGAGAGATCTGAGCCTCGGCATCAAGGAAAAGATCGTTCAGGTGGGATTCGTGTTCCTGATCCTCCTGATGGGATTCGTGGTATTCAACGACCTCACCAAGGTCCTGAACTTCAACAGCATCTTCCGCTAAAAACTCTTGAGCGCAGCCTGTTCGTTGTCGAAAGTCTGAAACACGGTCAACAGCTTTGTGATGGCGAGGAGTTCCTGGATCTTCTTCGTCAGGTTCAAGAGCTTCAGGTGCCCTCCCTGATTTGTCACCGTCGTGTAGCTGCTTACCAGTTCACCGATGCCGGAGCTGTCGATGTAGTTCACATCGGCCAGGTTGAGCACGATTTTTTTGCCGCCGTTCTTGAGAATTTCACGGACTGTATTCCGAACTGCCATGGTGCCTTCACCGAGCGTGATCTTGCCACTGCAGTCCAGGACAGTCACATCCCCGACGGTGCGAGTATCGATTTTCATATTTCATTCTCCTTCACAGCTTAATTAGAGGGTACCTTCTTCACCATGTGAACTTCCATCCCACCCTGGGCGTGGGGGATGAATTCTACCTCATCCATAAAAGAGCGGATATAAAAGATTCCGCGTCCGCTGGGCTTCAGCAGGTTTTCAGCATCCAGCGGGTTCGGCAGCCTGTCGATCTGAAAGCCCGTGCCCTCATCCTTGACCGAAATGTCGAGATGGTCCGGGGCGAATTCGAAGCTGATGTCGACCCTCTTGCTCTGATCCAGCCTGTTGCCGTGCTGAATGGCATTGGTCACCGACTCGCGAACCGACATGCCGATCCAGTGAGCCGTGTCCTCATCGAATCCGATGAAACCGGTGATGCAGTCCGTGAGAGTCTGGACCAGGTCCAAATACTCCAGCGCGCTGCCGATCCTAATCTCGATTCTATCGTTCTTAGTGCTCATTCGTTGGTATCAACAAAGCGCTGTAACAGCATGAGAGATCAGTTTGCACTAATGCCGGACCCGGCGCAATCTTATCCGCGGCTCTTAGAAGCTGTCAAGGCAGGATTTGGCGCTGATGATGGAAAAACAGCCGGATCCGGCCTCAAGAACCGCCCGCGACCATGGAGGATTGCCCTACGGCTTCTGCCCCACCGACAGCCGGCGCCTGGCGACCTGTGATGACGCACTGCCCGGATCCAGTTTCAGGAAGGCAAACCAGTGGGGGATGGCTTCCTGCCTGCGGCCCACTTTTTCGTAGCAGAGAGCAAGGTTGAAATGTGCGTCGGAGCAGTCGTGACAGACGGCGATCGCAGCCTGATAGCTGGAGATCGCTTCTTCAGCGGCCCCGCGTTCCTCCTGAATGGAAGCCAGTCCGCACCAGGCGGAGACCATCGACGGCGCCAGGCGCGCAGCGGTGCCGTAGAACTCCTCCGCTGCCCACAGGATGCCCATTTCACGCGTGATATTGCCCAGGTGGAAATGGGCGTCGGGACAGTCCGGCTCCATCGACAGGACCGCGCGAAAGGCTTCGGCCGCCTCCGGATAAAGCTCCTCCTCTTCGAACCTGACGCCCAATTCGAACCAATCTGCCCTGGATTTGCCGAGTGGATCAAGCGGGAGCACATTCCCACCCGAGCGGTGTTGCCCCTCAAAATCCAGCAGCAGCTGGCCGCCGGCCGAGAGTCGCTTCCCGCCCAGATCGACGAGCAACGCCTCCGGATTATCCGCAACCACCCGCAACTGGGCGAGGGGTCTGTCCAGGCCGGGCAACGCGGAGGCAAGCTGGCGCAGGCTCCTGGCAATCTTCTCCGGGCGAATTCCGTTGCCGACCAGGATGCGGATGGTCTGAATCGAGACCAGGTCCTGAAAATCGTATAGTCCGTTCGACGGGTGAATCAGCCCGAACTGCTCCCAGTGCCGGAGCATTTCCGGTCCGATTTTCAACGCCCGGCATACTTCTTCCGGCGGAAAAGTCTTGCGCCGTAAAGGTTCCTGAGGGACGCGGCCGATGATTTCGAGGAATGCGGGTTCGGGCAGGATGCGGATCGGGCAGCCTGCCTCCAGGAGTTCCTCGGCACGCCGCAGCTTCCGGCTGATCGTGCCGTCCGGGAGCAGCGGCCAGCCGTCCATGCCGACGACGAGGATCGCCGTTCGATGGGATATCGATGAAACAGGTTCGCCGCCGGCGGCACACACGGCGACCCGGGCTTCCCGGCGGGTCATGGAAGCCAACTTCCCGGTAAAGGCGACCCGAGCCTTATCGAGCACGTCGGCCATATGGAAACTCGCTCAGGGAACCGCCCGCAGTGCAGGGCGCCGTTCCAGGTTTCCCCGCAGCTGTCGCGAATATTGCCGGCTTTGCGGGTAGGCCACCCCCTACAGGGGCGCGGAAGCGCTGCAGCCCGCCGGCTTAGGATCTTGTGAAACTGACGGTATCGCTGCTTTGAACCCAACACAAGGAAAAAGTCGGGCAGTGTCTCTTGACCACAAATACGAGAAAACACGAAGCAGATTTCGGGTGTATCCCGGCCGGACAGGCCGGTCGCCTGCAGGGCGGCCGGTCGATCGTTGTAGGGGATGATTGATTCGGGCGCGTACCGCCGGAGATCTTGTGTTACAAAGTGGAAGGCTGCGCATCGCGACTGTTGCCCGAATCCGGTTGTTGGAGGATACTTACCTCATCATGAAGATCGCACTGGCTTCCGATCACGCGGGATTCGTTTACAAGAAGCAAATCCGGCAAAAGCTCGCCGCCGAAGGGCACGAAGTTCACGATTTCGGCACGTCGTCCGAGGATCCCGTCGATTACCCCCTTTTTATCAGGCCCGCAGCCGCGGCAGTGGCACGTGGCGAATGCGAGCGCGGCATCGTGCTCGGCGGCTCGGGGAACGGGGAGGCAATTGTCGCCAACCGGATTCCGGGGATCCGATGCGCGGTGTGCTGGAACGTTGAAAGCGCCAGCCTCGCGCGCAGACACAACGACGCGAACGTGATTTCGCTCGGCCAGCGGATGATGCCGCTTGAAACCGCACTCCAGATCGTGCGCGTCTGGTTGCGCGAGCCGTTCGACGGCGGCCGTCACCTCAAGCGAATTCAGCTGATCGACGTGCATTGACGGGGATTGCTCCCGGTTTCGGGAATATCTGTCTCTGAAATGATGAGTACGAACTACGATAGAAACTCGAAAGAGGAGGACCGGATACGATGAAACGCTTCCAGCTTTGCTGCCTCGTGACACTCGCAATGGTATGGACCCTCTCAGCCACTCCGGGCGGAAATGGCCGGGCGATGCCACAGGGGGGTTCCAGCGGGGAGGCGATCGCCGTGGTGCACTCAGCCTCGGCAAGCGAATGCAGGGGTGTCGTGCGTTTTACCCAGGGCGGCGAAGGTGTAAAGGTCGTCGCCGATCTCGAAGGGCTGGCGCCGAATTCGACTCACGGATTCCACATCCACGAGTTTGGTGATTGCAGCGCGCCGGACGCCACCAGCGCCGGCGGCCACTATGACGCAGCCGGCAGCAAGCATCACGGCAAGCCGGATGATGCAGTGCGGCACACCGGGGATATGGGCAATATCCAGGCGGATTCCATGGGAAAGGTCCATATTGAGATGCTGCTCAAAGGCGCCACCATCGCCGGTCCGGATGCGCCGATCCTGGGTCGGTCCGTCATCGTGCATGCCAATCCGGATGATTTCAGCCAGCCCGTGGGAAATGCGGGAGGCCGCATTGGATGCGGCGTCATTGGAATCATGAAACCCCAGGTCAAGTAAATTCCGGCTAGTCGTGGAGCGATGGAAAGCGTCGTGGATATGCTTCCTGCATCAGATCATAGGCAGCTTCGAAGATCTGTTCCCTGTTCGGCTTCGAAAAGTAGTCGCCGTCGGAGCCGTACGCGGGCCGGTGCTCCCGGGCGGGCAAGGACCGCGGCGCCGTGTCGAGCCACTCATACCCTCCCTGCCGCTCCAGCACCTGCTGCATCATGTACGCCGTCGCCCCTCCGGGAAAATCTTCGTCCACAAAGAGCACGCGGCTGGTCTTCCTGAGCGATGCCGCGATGATCCCCTGCAGGTCAAATGGCAGCAGGGTGCGCACATCGATCAGTTCGGCCTCGATGCCGATCTGGCTCAGCAGTTTCGCCGCCTCTTCGGCGATGGCGCAGCAGGCGCCGTAGGTGACAACGGTCACGTCGCGCCCGGGGCGGATCACTTCGGGAACGCCCAGTGGGATGGTGAATTCACCGATATTGTCCGGCAATGGGGCTTTGCGCCGGTATGCGTTCAACACCTCGACGATCATTGCGGCGTCGTCCGAACGGAGGATCGTGTTGTAAAAGCCTGCCGCCTGCGTGGAGTCACGGGGTACGCAGATGTAGATGCCTCGCAACAAATCGATCAGACCGGACATGGGGGAGCCTGAGTGCCAGATTCCCTCGAGGCGATGTCCGCGGGTGCGCACGATGACCGGCGCTTTCTGTCCGCCCGACGTGCGCCAGCGCAACGATGCCAGGTCGTCGGACATGATCTGCAGCGCGTAGAGCGCATAGTCCAGGTACTGGATTTCGGCGATCGGCCTGAGTCCCCGCAATGCCATTCCGATCGCCTGCCCGAGGATCGTCGCTTCACGGATTCCCGTGTCCGTGACCCGCAGCTCGCCATACTTTTGCTGTAATCGCGCAAAACCCTGGTTCACGTCGCCGAGTTGGCCGACGTCCTCTCCCATGGCGACCAACTGAGGATAGCGGACAAACGCGGCATCGAAACACGCGTTCAGAATCTCGTAACCGTTTCGGAGCGGAGACGACTCGGAGTAAACCGCCTGAATCTCCGGCACTCTGACCGCGGATTCCGCCGATTCGCTGTACAGGTCCGACCCGTAGCGCCGCCGGTTCCGCTCCTCGTGCTGCCGCTTCCAGGCGATCAACGGCTGCTTCGCCGGCACGTCTTCCAGGCGCACGGCAACCAGCGCCTCCTCGGCGGCCGCCATCAGGTCGCGCCGATGGACATCCTGCCGGCCGGCAAGCGCCTCAATGATTTTGTTCAGTTCCGGAGCATGGGCGGAAATCAGCGCCAGCTCGCGCGTGTGTTCGATCAACTGCCGCTTTTCGGCCTCGATCGGCTGCCGGCATCCCGCCCAGGCGCGGTCCCTCGCCGCAATCACCAGTCGTTTTTCCTCCTCTTCCAATGCCTCGAGCTCGGGCTCGGTCGCGAGCCCCTCCGCGAGCAGCCACCCTCTCATCCGCGGAATGCAGTCGAACTCCTTTTCCCAGGCCAGCCGCTCCGTCGACTTGTAGCGCTGCTGGCTGCCGGAGGTCGAATGTCCCAGCGGCTGCGTCAGCTCCATGACATGAATCACGGCAGGCACGTGGGCCGTTCGCACCGATTCGCCCGCCGACTGATAGGTCTCGTGTAACTTCGGATAGTTCCAGCCCGCGACGCTGTAAACATCCAGGCCCGACTTCTCCCCCGGTCGCCGCTGGAAGCCCTCCAGAATGCGGTAGATGTCCCCCTTGGTCATCTGGAACTGATTCGGCACCGAAATCCCGTAGCCGTCATCCCAGATCGAGAGGAGCATCGGCGCCTGAAGCACGCCGGCGGCGTTGATCGCCTCCCAGAAAATTCCCTCCGCGCAGCTCGCGTTGCCGATCGTTCCGAAGGCAATCTCATTGCCGTGGTCGGAAAAACCGGATGCCGCCAGGGGCTGCAATTCCGCCAGGCGCCGGTACAGCACGGAGGCATACGCCAATCCCAGGAGCCGCGGCATCTGCGCCCCGGTCGGCGATACATCGGCGGACGAATTGTAGCCCGCGCGGAGGTCGGCCCAGCTCCCATCGGGATTGAGCAGCCGCGTGGCGAAATGTCCGGTCATGGATCGTCCCCCGAATGCCGGCTCCGCCTCAATGTCGGCATGCGCGTACAGCTGGGCAAAATAGGCATCCACACTCAGCATTCCCAGGGCAAACATCATCGTCTGGTCCCGATAGTATCCTGCCCTGAAATCGCCTTTCCGGAACGCATGGGCCAGCGCAACCTGCGGGACTTCCTTTCCGGCCCCGAAAATTCCAAACTTCGCCTTACCCGACAGAACTTCGCGGTGACCGGCAATACTGGCCTGCCGGCTCCGGAATGCGATCCGATAGTCGTTCAGGATCGTAGGCTTGCACGGCAGGTTCGAAAGTTCTCCTGATGTCATCGGGTGCGACTCGGCAAAGGGTGATCCCATTGCTAAGAGCCTAACACAAACCAAGGAACACCGGAAATGCTCGCTGAATGCAAAACGGTCGTTCTTGGCATACGAATACTGGTGTTTTTCAGTGGATTCGCGGATATTTTATGGGTTGATGCGAGTCTTTGTCGTGCTGGCGCATCCCGCGCCCGATTCGTTCAATGCAGCACTGTGCTCCGAGTTATGCGCCGGCCTCCGGGAGGCCGGCCACGAAGCGGACGTGGCGGATCTCTATGCCGAACGGTTTGACCCGGTCCTCGGCGGGCCGGAACTGGCGACCTTGGGGACCGGCCGCCCGCTTCCGGACGTCGCGGCGTACCAGGAGCGCATCCTGCGGGCGGAGGCCCTGGCATTCGTCTTCCCCGTGTGGTGGTTCGGCGTCCCTGCCATCCTCAAGGGATTTGTCGATCGTGTCTTCCAGGAGGAGTTTGCCTTCCGGTTCACATCCGGCGGCCGGGTCAAGGGTCTGCTCCACCACAAGAAGGCGCTGGTCGTCTGCACCACCGGCGTGAGCAGGCCGCTCTACCGCCTCTGTCGTTTCGGCAGGCCGCTGGAAAAAGCCTTCGACGATTGGACTCTCGGAATCTGCGGTGTCGGCAACGTCCGGCACGTGGTGTTTTACGGAGTCCCGGACGCTGCAGATGCCACACGCGCCCGTTATCTGAAAGAGGTTCGGCGGCTCGGCCGCCGATATTTCTGATCTGCTCCCCCACCGTGGTGTGTTGTCATGAGATATGGTTGCCGCCTGCCATTCCGCCCCCAGAATCGCAGATCACCGTCATTGCGTAAGAATCGCACTCGAAATACAATTTATCATCGAGTAGGGTGGCGACAGGGTTCGGAAGCGTGTCGGACCAGTTCCAAGGGTATGCCCGCATGTCATCGGCCGGACCGACTTTGAAATCCTCTTCATTTCCCGGCAGCGTCCGTCGGGCGCTGATTGTATTGACCTGCGTGGCGCTGATACCGGTTGCGGCGATGCAGGCCTGGATCTACTACACCTGGTTCCAGGTTCGCGTGTCGGAGGAAATCCGGGTGGATCTTGAGGTCGCCCGGTCCGTGGGATTCTCTTTCCAGGCTTTCCTGGACGACGTGACACGCCAGGAATTCGCGATGGGATTGGCGATCTCCGCGCTTCATCCCTATGAGGCCGGGGAGGCCAGCCGATTTCTTCAGGCAAGCCGGGCCCTGTATCCTGCCGTTCGTGCGTTCCGCTGGGCAAACACAGCCGGCCGAGTCATCGCCTCCAGCGATGAGCGGTCCATCGGCATCGACATCGGCGACCGGCAATATTTCAGGGAAATTCTCGCCGGAAACGATGTGGTCGTCAGCAATCAGCTGGTCGACCGGGCAAGCGGAGAGAAAGTCGTGATCATCGCCCGCGCCATTCGAGACGAACAAGGGGCGACGCTGGGCACGGCTCTCGCCCTGGTCGACTCTGAAAAGCTCGGCGGTACCGTGATCCCTGTGCGCCAGCCCGAGGGCGGGCTGGTGGCCTTGTTCGACCGAGCCGGAGAACTCGTGTTTCACCGTCCGGCAACCGCGGCGATACCGAGCAACTGGCTCAAGTCCGATCCTCTTCTGGTGCAGGCTTTGTCGGGCCGCGAGGTCACAGGGAAGATTGTTTCGCCAATTGACGGCAGCAACTCCATTGCTGCGCGCGTCCCGCTGAATGCAATCGGGTGGGTGGCGGGCGCCGGCCGCCCCGAACGGCTCATGCTCGCCCCCATCGTCAGAAATCTGCTCTTCAACACGGGGATGCTCCTGGTAGTCGTGTGCATTTCGTTCATGCTGGCATACGGCATCACCGGTATGATCATCAGGGCTCTCGGCAGACTGAAGCATCATGCCGCGGCAGTAGGAGAAGGACAACTCGAACACCGTGCCGAGGTGGCCGGTTTTGTCGAGCTGAGCGAGCTCGCCGACAGCTTCAACCGGATGGCAGCCCAGCTTCTCGCACGACGACGGGCGGAAGAGGAGGCAACCGCAGAATTGACGAGGGCCAATAAAGAGCTGGATGCGTTTGCCTACTCCGTTTCCCACGATTTGCGCAGCCCGCTCCGCAGCATTGACGGGTTCAGCCAGGCCATGCTGGAGGACTACGACGAAAGGCTCGACGACCAGGGGCGGGACTACCTGAAGCGCGTGCGCGCCGCAAGTCAGCGGATGGGACAGTTGATCGACGATCTGCTCAAGCTGTCGCGAGTGGCGCGCACGGAGATGAGGCGTGAAACCGTCGACTTGAGCCGGCTCGCAGAAGAGGTCGCCGCCGACCTGAAGATGCGGCAGCCTGATCGAGTGGTCGAGGTGATCATTCAGCCGGGGCTGGCCGCCCAGGGGGATGCTCCCCTGCTGCGCGTGGCGCTGGAAAATCTCCTCGGCAACGCTTGGAAGTTCACTCAAAACACGGCTCAGGCTAGAATTGAGGTAGGTGCAGCATTGCTCGAGGGCAGGGTGACCTACTTCGTGCGCGACAACGGCGCGGGTTTTGACATGACTTACGCGGGAAGGCTTTTCGGGGCGTTCCAACGGCTCCACACGAACACCGAGTTTCCCGGCACGGGCATCGGGCTGGCGACTGTCCAGCGCATCGTCCACCGTCACGGCGGCACGGTCTGGGCTGAAGGGGAGGTCGGAAAGGGGGCCGCTTTCTACTTCACGCTGTGATGCAACCGGGGACGGAAATCTCAGAGGAGAGAGGATGGACTCTAAAATGATTTTGCTTGTGGAAGACAACCCGGATGACGTGGCCTTGACCCTTCGCGCACTGAAGAAAGCGAAGGTCGCCAACGAGGTTACCGTCGCCGAAGACGGCGAAAAGGCGCTGGAGTATCTGTTCGCGACGGGCGCTCAGCCGGGAAGAGGCTCGAGAGTTCCACCGGCAGTGGTTCTCCTGGATCTGAAGCTGCCAAAAGTGGACGGGCTGGAGGTTTTGCGCCGCATGCGCGCGGACGAGCGCACACGCCTGCTCCCGGTCGTCATCCTGACTTCTTCAAAAGAGGAATACGACCTCATGACCGGCTATAGCCTGGGCGCCAACGCCTACATACGCAAGCCCGTCGATTTCATCCAATTCAGCGAGGCAATCCAGCAGCTCGGGCTGTTCTGGCTCGTGCTGAACGAGCCCCCACCCGCCAGGAGAGGTTGATCCCATATGGCCATCCCTCTGCGTGTGCTGATCGTCGAAGACTCAGAGGATGACGCGTCCCTGCTGCTGCGCCTGCTGGGGCGTGGGGGGTACGATCCTGCTTCCGAACGGGTCGAAACTCCGGAAGCCATGCGCCAGGCGCTCGACCGCGCGTCCTGGGACGTAATTCTGTCCGACTACGCCATGCCCCACTTCAGCGCTGCAGCAGCGCTGAACATGGTCAAGAGCCGGCAGCTGGACCTCCCTTTTATCATCGTCTCCGGCGCCATAGGCGAGGACACCGCCGTCGCCATGATGAAGGCGGGGGCGCACGACTATGTGAGGAAAGACAACCCGGCGCGCCTGGTCGCCGCCATCGAGCGGGAACTGCGCGAGGCGTCCGAACGCCGGAAGCGCAGAATCGCCGAGGAGCAGGTGCACCGCTACGAGGGACGGTTGCGATCGATGGCTTCCGAGCTGTCGCTCGCCGAGGAGCGTCAACGACGCATCCTCGCTACAGATTTGCACGACGGGATCGGCCAATACCTGGTGCTGGCTCAAATCAAACTGGGGGGGCTGCAAAAACTCGCCGACTCGACCGGCATGTCGGCTCAGCTCGCCGAAGTCAGGGATCTGATCGATCAGGCGATCAGAGATGCGCGGACCTTGACCACGCAGCTCAGCCCGCCGATTCTGTACGACCTCGGACTGGAGGCGGGTTTGAAGTGGCTGTGCGAGCAGAACCAGGGCCAGCAGGGTCTCCACGTCAGGTTCCACGGAGAGAGCGGGAGCATGCCGATCGACACGGACCTGAGAGTCGTCATGTTCCAGAGCGTGCGAGAGCTGCTGCGCAATGTGATGCGGCATGCGCGGGCCCGCACTGCCGATGTCACCTTGCGGACGGGCAACGGCAGCCTCCTCGTTATCGTGGAGGACGACGGCGCCGGGTTCGATCCCGTAACGAGCGACGCGCACCTGTACAAGGCGGGAAGTTTCGGCCTGTTCAGCATTCGCGAACGTCTGAAATCGCTCGGGGGCGAACTGACGATCGAATCGCAGCCCGGCAAGGGCACTCGCGTGACGCTGGTCGTGGCTCTGGAGAAGAAGGAGCAGTAAGCCCCCCGCCGGCGGGTGCAGGGACGCCGGTTCGAGTGATGGAGTCCGTCACTGCTTGAGAAGGCGGTCCAGGTAATCCTTCAACACCGGATACGGGACTCCGCCGTTCACGCGCTGCTGCCGGCCCGCTTCAGAAATGATAAAAAACGTGGGCGTCGACGTGACGTTGCGGATGTGCGCCGCAATCAGTTCCTGCTCGACGAAGGCTTCGATCGATGGGTCTGCGGCGATCTTTTTCACGCGGACCAGATCGTCCGGATCCAGCACTTTGGCGAGCGCCGCATCGATATTCCCGTCCTGCGACCACTGGGGCTGATTCGCATAAAGAGCATCCGTCACGCGCAACCATCGCTCCCTCCCCAGGCGCGCTGCCGCCAGGGCCAGCCGCGTGGCCGGGCGCGCGTAGGGGTGCATGTCCAGGGGATAATCGTGATAGACGATGCAGACTTTTTTCCCGTCGGCATAATTGGTGATCAGGGGTTTCAAGGTTTCCATGTAGAACGCCCGGCACGCCGGACACTGGTAATCGGAGAACACTTCGATCTTGACCGGAGAGGCGGACTCGCCGATGAGATAGAGCTCCGTCTGCTTTTCGGCGCCGATTTGCCCATTTGCCGACAGTGACGCCGCCAGGAGCGTGATTGCCGCCGCCAGCCATCTCGAACTTCCGCGCCTGATCGCTCCGTTCAATTTCCAAGCCATTTGCACCCCCCAAATCCTTGCATTCCCCAGATCAGTATACCGTGCGCTTCTGCTTGCATGAAGCCGAAACCGGAATCCGGAACCCCGCCGCGCGGCTTCTTTTTATTGTTGCGCCACACCCCCTGACCTAACTATGCTGAGTCCCTGCGCACCAGGCTGTAGGTCGGCAGGTTCCTGCACATACGGGTTCTTCCGGTCGTGCCATTGCGGCGCGCAAACTCAAGAAGCTCGCATAATCTATCAGGAGGACGCCGTGCGAAAGTTCTCAATGCCCGGCCGGCCGCACTGGCCGGTCGCGGCTGTGCTCGCTATTGGCCTGTGCTCATGGCCCATTGCCGGGTCGGCCGCCGACTATTCGAAGTACCACACCTACGCGGAAATGACCGCAACGCTTCAAACTCTTGTCAAGGATCACGCCGACATCGCCAAGCTGGTCGAAGTGGGGAAAACTCGCGAGAATCGTTCGATCTGGGCGGTGGAAATCATGAACGCCGCCGGATCGGCGTCCCCGACCCGGCCGGCGCTGCTGGTCGCGGCCAACTTCGAGGGCGACCACCTGGTCGGAAGCGAACTCGCGGTTTACATGATCGACTACCTGCTTAGTTCCTATGCAACGAATCCCCAGGTGAAACAGCAGATCGACACGCACGCCTTCTACATCATTCCGCGCGTGAATCCGGACGGGGCAGAGTTTTTCTTCGCGCCTGTCAAGGCGGACCGGAAGACCAACACCTCGGCTTTCGATGACGACAATGACGGACGAGTCGACGAAAACGCCCCCGAGGATCTGAATAAGGACGGTTACATCACGCTGATGCGGATCAAAGACCCGACGGGTCCCTACATGATCCATCCCGACGATGCGCGCTTGATGAAGAGGGCGGATCCGCAGCGCGGCGAGGTCGGCGGGTACCGGGTCTATTGCGAAGGGACCGACAAGGACAACGACGGTTTCATCGCCGAGGACGGGCCGGGCGGCGCCGACATCAACCGCAACTTCATGCACAAGTATCCCTATTTTCAGCCGGGGGCCGGGCGCTCCATGACCAGCGAACCGGAATCCCGCGCTCTGGCGGAGTACATCTTTCATCACCGCAACATCGCCGCGATGCTCACGTTCGGTGAGAGCGACAATCTCATCGCCGGGCGGAATGGCGACAACGCCCCGGCGCAGACGATCGACCTATTCAGTTTTGCCCAGCAGAGCGTCGCCGAAGCCAGCCGGGTCGGCATGTTCGCAGCCGGCGGCGGGAGAGGATTCGGCAGGGGCGGTGGACGCGGCGGCGGGGGCGGCGGACGCGGAGCAGCCCCGACAGCCACGACGGCAGGCGGGCGCGGCGGCGGCCAGGGCGGGCAGCGCCCGGCGGAAACCATCAATGCCGCGGATACCGTATATATGCAGGCCATGGTCGACAAGTACCGTGAGCTTACCGGCCTGCGCGGCGATCCCCCGGTGCGCACACCCGCGGGGGCATTCTTCGAAGTCGGGTACTATCAGTTCGGCGTGCCGTCGTTTTCCACCCCGGGCTGGGGCCTCCCTGCGGCGCCAGGAGGGGGCGCCCGAGGCGGGATGGGGCAAGACGTTGCGGCCGCGGCCGGCGGCCGCGGAACGGCGGGCGGCGGCCGGGGTGCCGGCGGCGGAAACCTGGCGACCGACGGGATGGCCGCTTTCGACCTGCGGTTTCTACGATGGATGGATGCCGAGAAGATCGACGGGTTCGTCAACTGGGCGCCCTACAAGCATCCGACACTGGGCGACGTCGAAATCGGCGGTTTCAAGCCCTACGTCACCATCAATCCGCCGGCAGCGAAGATCGCGGAGTTGGGCAAACCGCACGCAGAATTTGCGCTCTATATGGCCTCGCTTTTCCCGAGGATTGCGGTCGCCGATTTCTCGGCGACCGACCTCGGCGGCGGCCTGTTCCGCCTCAAGGCCGAAGTCGAGAACAAGGGCTTTTTGCCGACCTCGACTGCCCATGGACAGGTGTCGCGCTCGGTCCGGGCCACAATGGTCCAACTCAGCGTCGACGCCAAGGACATCGTTTCGGGCGACGCTAAAACCAACAATATTCCAGTACTGGCAGGCTCAGGCCGCAGGGAGAGCTACCAGTGGATCGTCAAGGGGAAACCCGGCGCCACGATCACGCTGAGAGTCGTGGCACAAAAGGGCGGGACGGACACGGCGACTATCACGCTGAAGTAGCCGGCTTAAACTTATTCAGGAATTAGCGGAGAGAACATGCGAACCACTTCAACGACCATTATTCGCTGCCTCGTCCTTCTGACCTGCCTGGCTGTTGCAGGCTTCGCTCCGGCAGTCATGGGGCAGAAGGTGACGGACATCAAGGCGATCGACCAGAAACCATCCGGATCGGACCCGCAGTTCAAGGTCAAGCTCGATTTCAACCGCTGGCATGACTGCGCGGAGATCAAATCGGACCTGCTGCGCATGGAAAAAGCCTGGCCGAAATTTCTCAAGTATTCCTCCGTCGGCAAGAGCTATGACGGCAAGGACATGATGTGCATGACGATCAACAATCCCGACACCGGCCCGGAGATGAGCAAGGCGGCCATGTACATCGAGGCCAACGTCCACGGCAACGAGATCCAGGGAGCTGAGATCTGCCTGTACACCATCTGGTACCTGATGGAGAACTACGGCAGGATCGAAAACATCACCAGGCTCGTCAATGAACGGGTCTTTTACCTCTTCCCCACCGTCAATCCCGACGGCCGCGATTATTTCATGAAGGGGCCCACCGGGGTTCAGGCTCGCGGCGGCCACGTCCCCACGGATGAAGACAACGACGGGCTGGTGGATCAGGATGACATCATCGACCTGAACGGCAACGGCGTCATCGACCAGATCCGGAAGTACGTCCCCGGCCAGGGGAATTACCGCAAGAGCACTCTTGATCCCCGCATGATGGAACCTGTTCCCCAGGGAGAAAAAGGGGATTACATCATGCTCGGGCGGGAAGGCATGGATAACGACGGCGACGGCGCCGTGGCCGGGCGCATGGGCGGCGGCTACGATCCCAACCGCAACTGGGCCAGCGACTGGCAACCCGACTACATCCAGGGCGGATCGATGCACTACCCGTTCGAACTGCCGGAAGCAAAGGCCATCAACGACTTTCTCCTGTCGCATCCCAACATCGCCGGCGTTCAGTCCTACCACAACAACGGCGGCATGATCCTGCGAGGGCCGGGCGCCGAATGGGCGGGTGAATACCCGCGGGCGGATGTCATGGCCTACGATGAGCTGGGCCGGAACGGGGAGCGCATCCTCCCCTTCTATCGCTACCTGGTGATCTGGAGCGGCCTGTACACGGTGCACGGAGGTTTCATCGACTGGACGAATGACGGACTCGGCATCCTCTCGTTCTCCAACGAGCTCTGGAACGGCGATCAGTACTACACCAGCCCGGCCCTGAAGGAGCAGCAGAGAGACCCGAACAGCCCGATCAGCCCGCGGGTGGCCAACTACTGGTTCAACGACAATCTCGAATTCGGCGACGAGTTCACGGAATGGAAGGAGTTCGACCATCCGCAGTTCGGCAAGGTCGAGATGGGCGGTACGTGGAAAAAAACCTACGGGCGCGTGCCCCCGCGTTTCATGAACGAGGAACTGTGCCACCGCAACATGGCATTCTCCTTGTATCAGGCGGGCGAGATGCCGAAGATCAGCCTGGGCGAAACCAAGGTGGAATCGATCGGCGAAGGCGTCTATCGCGTTCGCGTGGACATCACGAATGAGCGCCTGGTTCCGACCATCCTGGCCAAAGCGGCTGAGAACAACGTAGTCGCGCCCGACCTTTTGACCGTCGAGGGGAAAAACGCCGAGGTCCTGGCGGCCGGCTGGGTGCTCGACAAGTTCCGGAATACCGCGACCCAGCTGATCGACCAGCATGATCTCAAACGCATCATGCTCCGCAACGGCCAGCCGGGGAACGCCACCAGGACGATCGAGTACCTGGTGAAGGGCGCCGGGGACGTTACGGTCGCATATGCGAGTCTCAAGGGCGGCACTGCCCGCAAGACGATCGCATTGAAGTGATCGATCGGGCAGTTCCAACCAAGAAATGCCGGGACACGAGGAATGCCTCCAGCGTGTCCCGGCATTTCTTGGTTTTTGTTTTAGGGGTTGATCCCGAGCGCCTTCAGCGTCGCAGTCATCTGGCCGCCCCAATCGCGGCTCGCTCGCGGGTTGGCGCCGCTCGGGTGCGGCGCGCAGGCTATGGCGAGGTTCATTCCGGCCAGGGCCAGCCGCGCCCGCTTTTCCGCGAAACGCCCGATGCCGATCACAAGCCGTGCCCCGAGCAGGTCGATGGCCGCGCGCAACGCGCGGTCGCATGAAGCAAACAGCGGCCCGTGATCCCCTGTTCTAAGCCGGTCCGGTGTAAGGTTTTTGCCGTCGGCGTCAAAGAAGCAGAGCGGGCAGTAGTTGACCACGAAAATCCTTGCGAAAAAACACTTCGGCGTTCCGAAGGCATCGCGCGCCCATCCCCAGAGGCGCCTCCCGCTGATTTCGCCGCGGTGACAGGAGAACCCTTCCACCGGCCGCTTCGGATGTTCCGTGGCGGGCCTGGTCACACGGCCGGTGATGCCAAGCCAGTCACGCACCATCTCAAGGTCGCCGAACGGCACTCCGGTCTGCACCATCCCCCATGGGCCGGGATTCATGCCCACGAGGACGATTTCGCGTTTTCCCACACCGTAGCGATGAATGTACTCGGCGTGCGGCGCCCATGCGTACTCCAGGGGATTGTACACGTAGGCGGCGGGCCGGCTGAATCTGAGGCCGCGCAATTCCGCGCGCAGATTGAGGACAATCCGTTCCATTTGCATAGGCGCTCATAATACCCCATGCAGCACTATGGTGCGAGTCCGCATAGCAGAATCAGAAGGCACGCCAAACCGTCACGACCTGCCACACTCGGAGGTTGCAGTTTTCCGGCCATTTCTGCATAGTATGAAAAATGAGATCGCCGAATCTGACGACAGGATTCCGGCACTCGGGCGACGGGCGGTTGAGAATTCCCCTGGCGAGTCTGCTTCCCTTCGGATCGTGAGCGGTAAGTCGAGCCGGCCTTGCAGCGAACTGCCCGGCGACCTTTCAGGAAAGGAGTTTTGGCATGAGAAACGCGCACCAGGTCCTGGAGTCCAAGGGAAATGACATTTGGAAAATCGACCCTGATGCTTCGGTCTATGACGCCCTGAGGCTCATGGCCGAAAAGAATGTGGGAGCATTGCTGGTCGTGCGTGACGCGAAGCTCGTCGGAATATTTTCCGAGCGCGATTATGCGCGCAAGGTCTTCTTGAGGGGCAAACATTCGAAGGACACGCAGATCCACGAAATCATGACGGAAAAGCCGATCTGCGTCGCTCCGCTGGCAACAATAGAGGATTGCATGAACCTGATGACCGATAACCACATCCGTCATCTCCCTGTGGTCGAAGGGGAGATCCTGATGGGCATCATTTCGATCGGGGATGTGGTCAAGGAGATCATTACAGATCAGAAGGGGACGATCAGCGACCTGGAGGGCTACATCACCGGGAGAAGGTAGGGGTTGCATGTAACAAAGTTACTAAACATTACTGCACGGCTGTTACCGTTACAAACTTGCCTCAGGGAAAATCTCCCTCAATCCTTACAAAGGGTGATTGTGAGGGTTCCAGCAGGAGGTTTAGAGACCCATGACCCAAGGTGAATACGGAACGGCCTATCTGGATGGATGCAACCGCACGGTGCGCTTCCTCCTTTCGCGCGGCTTATCAGAGGATGCGGCAAGGGAAACGGCTCAGGCAGCCTGGTCACGAGGATGGGAACGCCGGGCTCAAATCAGAGACGATCAAAAGACACTGACCTGGGTTAACAGCATTGCCCTCAATCTTTACCGAAGTCAATTACGCCGGGAACAAAAGCACGAAGCCATGCGGGAAATGTCCGTCCCACCCCGTGTGAGCCTCGATTCCATCGATGCCTGCTTGCTGCTCGACCGCTGCCGGCGCTGTGATCGGGAACTCCTGGTGCGACGTTACCTGATTGGTTACGAGATCCGGGAACTCGCGCGTGATCAGGGTTGCACCGCCACTGCCGTGCGCGTGAGACTCATGCGGGCACGGAGGCATCTGCGCCGCCTGTTTGAAGGGGACCGGCGACTTCATGGCGCCAACGCGGGAGCGACTGCCTTGCCGGGAGGGCGCCGGCCGCGGAACGGAGATCTCTGGTTTTGCCGACAGGCGGCATAATGTTCACATCCACGACGGCGACTCGACCGCAGGAACGATGCGGGAATCCGGATTTCCCGGGCAACACTTCGCGTTTCGAGAGGCGCAGGCATCGGGACCTGCTCCACAGGGGCTCCCGGTCGATGGATGGGTGGCAAAGCGTGCCGCGCACCTCGCGGAACTGGCAGGTGTCGATGCAACAGAGATCCGGAGAGAATGGGCCGGGATCGAAACCCTGCTCGCAGGCAGCGCCTCACGAACTTCACGCTGACGGACACCGGGGCCGAGGTGCTGGCCTGCAGCCGCGATTTTCCCGCGATTCACCCCATCGACTTGTGGCTCGGCGGCGTGCATCTGACCCGCAATAACCTCTGGCGCTGGGATGATACGGAGGGCAGGCTGAAATCGCACAAATATTGATTCAGCGTATCCCTTGCGGCGCAGGCTTGCGGATCCCTTCCTGCCGGAAAGAGGCGCGGCAGAGGGCGCATGTCCCTTTCCAGGCCTTCAGATGTTTATCGCGCCGCTGAAGCAGAATCGGCTACTGAAGGCAAACGGGAGTTGGCACTGTCGCGGCTGCCTCCCACACTTTGACAGCGACAATGAGAATCAAAGCCTCTCAGGGACCGCGCGGTCCCCGCGGGCAGGCGCTGGGCTTTGCGAGCGCCGCCGAAAACGAGGATACGATCACGCGCTTCCGATCTTATTGCCTTATTGTGCCTGTGCGCTGCGCGCGAGCGCACCCGGATTCCTTCGCTCTCGTGCGAACAGGTGCCCGCCTGAGCCTCCGCGGCGGCATTGCCCCATCCGATTGCGACTGCACGGCAAACACCTCGGCCGCCCAGCCTGCTTAGGGAGCAGTCGCCGTAGTTTCCGGTAAGGCCGTTTCTGAGGAATTATGATCCACAAAGATATCTCTCCTTTTGAAATACTATAGTTTATAGGTTTTGGATTATTCGATCGGTCTCCTTCATAACTTCTTCTCCTTCTTCTTAATGCTTTCCATTGGATTCAAGTTTAGTTCGAGGCGCTCGATAATCGCGGCGAGCCGTTTTTGTTTGCCTTCATCAGTTTTGGCTCCTAGAAAATAGGAGGCGGCATATGTTTTGCGCATGGAATGCGTCATTTTCATGAAATTCGCAATGGCGATTTCATGAGGCTTCAGCATATCCTCAAACGACTGAAACTGCTCGTCTGTAAGCGGGCTTGGCTTGGTTGAAGTCCAGCGGCCGTTTTGTTGGGCGATTTTGATCTTCGTTCGGCCGAAATCAGTCATCAAACCCTGAGACTCAAGCTTTTTGACGAGACCTTTATTTTTATCCGACCAGTCGCTCGCTGTGTCGCGCTGCTTGAAATATTGTAATTGTTTACCGCATTGAAAGTCTAGCAGTTCCTGCCGTTTTTGACGACCCTCTGGACAAATCGCCCCGTTTCTGCTACGGTAAGGTGGATGAGTGCTGACAAAGACCGCCGGCAGGCCGATTCCGTAGACAAGCTTGAGAAGGAGAACAAGTCGCTTCGTGACCGGCTTGATAAGGCGCTTGCGGAAATCGAACGGCTCCGCAAGGAACTCGAAGAGGCCTTGCGCTCTCTCAAGCGGCAAGCCGCGCCGTTCTCCAAGGGTGATGCGAAGCCGACTCCAAAGCCGCCTGGCCGCAAGCCCGGCGAGAGCTACGGCCAACGAGCGTTCCGGCCCGTTCCGGCAAGAGTCGACCAGCACATTGCGGTCCCATTGCCGGAAAACTCGCTGTGCTGCGGAGCGCCGGTGATCTTCGAAGACACCAAGCCGCAATTTCAAGAAGACATTGTGCGGCTGACGACCGTGCGCCGATTCGACATCCAGATCGGCCGATGTGCCTGTTGTGGACGACATGTCCAGGGTCGTCATCCGCTGCAGACTTCGGATGCGCTGGGAGCCGCACAAGTACAGCTTGGACCCGAGGCGCTGTCCCTGGCGGCGCATCTGAACAAGGAGATGGGGATCTCCCACGAGCGCGTGGCTCGCGTTCTGGAATTGGGTTACGGCTTGCGGACCAACCGCAGCACCCTGTGTCGAGCATTGACGCGCCTTGGCGAAAAGGCTGCGCCCACTTACGACCAACTTGTGGCTGCTGCGCGTGCCAGCATGGTCAACCACCTGGACGAAACCGGGTGGCGGGTAGCGGCGCACCTGGAATGGCTCTGGGTAGCCGTCAGCGAACAGGTCACCGTCTACGCGATCCTTCCCGGCCGGGGATTCGAACAAGCGGCTACGATTTTGGGACCAGACTACGAGGGCTTTCTCAACCATGACGGCTGGGCGCCCTACTATCGCTTTACCCGGGCTTATCATCAAAGTTGCCTGAGCCATTTGATCCGTCGCTGCGAGGATCTGATCAAGATTGCCTCTGTCTCCGGCGCTCTCTTTCCCCTGGCGGTGATGGCGTTGCTCTACAGGGGTTTGGCACTGCGAGATCGCTATGGACTCGGCCAGATCTCACTGCATGGGCTCCATGTCGCTACCGGAAGGCTGGAATACGCCATGGACCGACTGCTCGCGCGCACATTCCGTCTGCCGGCCAACCGGCGATTGGCCAATCACCTGTGCCATGAACAGCCCCACTTGTTCACTTTCCTTCATTGCCCTGGAATCCAGGCCACCAACAATGTGGCCGAGCAGGCGATCCGGCCTGCCGTGGTGGCCAGAAAGACTTGGGGCGGCAACCGTACCCACAATGGCGCCCGTACTCAGCAGATCCTGGCCAGCATCCTGCGCACCTGCCGGCAACAGGGCAAGGACGCCTTCTCCCGGTTGGTCGGGCTCCTGCGGTCCCCGGCCCAGGAGATCCTCGATATCGTACCGGCGGCTCTCTCCCCATAGTGAAGCCAATCACCGCGGTGCCATCCCGACTGACTTTTTGCGGCCGGACCTTCTCCGCGGACGAGATCCGTCTCATGCGGCAAATCGCGGCCGATTGCTCAGCTCTCAGCACGACTGAAATCGCGCGCACTATTTGTGAACTGCTCGACTGGAAACGCCCCACCGGACGTCTCAAAAACCACGAGTGTCGCCAGTTGCTTGAGCGGCTGGCGGATCAAGGCTGCCTGCAGTTGCCGGCACTGCGCCAGGTTGGACCGCGAGGTCCGCGCCGGACCGCATGGACCTCGGCCAGCGATCCGCAACCAGAGATCACCGGCTCGGCGCGCGACTTTGAGCCTTTGAACCTGACGCTGTTGGAAGCCGGAAGCCGCGACAGCATGCTCTGGAACGAGTTCGTTGACCGGCATCATTATCTTCGATACCGCGTGCCTGTCGGCGCGCACCTCCGCTACTTTGTACGTTCGGAACCTCTGGGAGAAACGATTCTGGCCTGCATTCAATGGTCGAGCCCGGCCTGGAAAATGGCAGCACGCGACCGCTGGATTGGCTGGAATGACCAGCAGCGGAAACGCAACCTGCAGTGCATCGTCAATCAGAGCCGATTCCTGATCCTGCCCTGGGTGCATGTTCCGGGACTCGCAAGTAAAATCCTGGCTCACTCCGTCCGTCAGCTTCCGGCCGATTTCGAACGCCAATACGGCCGAAGACCGTTTCTCCTGGAAACGCTCGTGGAAGCGAACCGATTCTCAGGCACCTGTTATCGAGCAGCCAACTGGATCTTCCTGGGAGAGACCCGCGGCCGAGGCCGCATGGATCGCTATAACAACTCCCAGCTTTCCAAGAAACTCGTTTATGTTTATCCGCTTTGCCACTCAGTTCAGCAGCGGCTGTGTGGATTGCTACCCCGGTAAACAATTACGAAATATTTTATATACGTATTTTCATCAACACTCTGTATTTGTCCGTCAATCCAGCCAAAGCATAGCGCCTCCTCCAGGGCTTCGCTCGCCTTGATTGTTTCCACTTTGGAATTTTTCCCAAAGATCAGCCAAATGCCCTCATTGGCGAGTGCATTCGTCGTCAGCCATTTCCTTAATTCTGCTCGATTTTTAAAGAGTATCCGGTTCATGAAGCTAATCTCCCAGTCCTTAATATTTCCTCGTGATCATGGACCTTATCGTAAGAGATGGGCTTGCCAAAGGCAATGGCGCAAGGGGCTACCCCGCTTATCCTTCATCCCCCGGCTGTTGAAACAGCAGACTCCCCAAAAAAGTCGCGATCTGGGAAGTTACGGACCCGCTGTGTTGGATCAGCGGGCGGTAAGTCGCCTTCCTGTACATAACCGGATGGCGATGAAAACGCTTCCGGGTCATTGTACGAGAACGCCGTCCTATGAAAGGGGTTGTCAAGAAAAAACCTATCCGTCCCAGGGACTGGGAGCATTTTTTTGATTCGAGACAGCCAGCCATCTCTCGGATCATGCAACCAGTTGACTCTGCGGCACTATATATTGAGATCGCCCGGTGCTGGTCGCATCCTGTCGCAAATCATGAGTCCTTGCGGTCCTACAATCCCATCGAGAATTCCAAGCACGCCGGCGGTTTTGCTGACCAGAGTCCTATCTGAGGCTTGAAGCCTATTGCTTTATTTGGCCATGCGAGGGGGCCTATTGTTAACCAGGGCCTCGATATTGCCGGGCCACGGCGTTATCTTGAGGCTCACCCTCGACCTTGCGTCTCGCTTGGGAACCAACTTGAGGGCCCGTAATGGACTCAACCAGTTGCGCGCGGGACGCTTCATGCGGCGTGCGATGACTTCATCTTCCGTTCGTCGTAGCGCTCTCCTTTTTTCCAAAGCACCAGAGCTGTAGTTGCCAGTTTCCTGGCCAGTGTCAAACGAGCCAGGGACGGCTCCGCGCCATTTGCGATCATGGTTTCATAATGCGATTTCCATTGTTTTTCCGACCGTCTTCGCCGCTCCCTTAAATACATCCTTCAGTACTCGGTTGTAATTGCGGTTCAAACCGCGGACGAGAGGCCGCTTTTTTGAGCGGCGAACTTGCCCGTCAGCGATGACGTACTCTCCGGTGATTTGCGACGTGACCGCCAACCCGCAATAGGTCCAGAATTGTTTTCTCGTTCGAAAACGAAAGGGGGTCATGGCATATCCGATGATTGCGCCTGCACGCACCGGACCGATTCCCGGGACGCTCTCGAGGATTTTGGCCGCAGGATGCTTTCGCGTTTCAAAAACCAGATCCTTCTCCGCTTCCTCACAGAGTTCGCTCAGGAAGTCGAGTTGCCTGAACAGTCGCGCAGCTCGTGTTCGCAGCGCCGGAAATTTCAGGTGGTCCAGCCATTGTTCGTGCTGGTCTCTGTCGTAAACTGGGGCACCGCTACAGTCAATCCCGCGTCCACGGAAGATGGCCTTGATTCGATTCTTTACCCGCGTGGTGTCACTGACAACCGTGACATAGCTTCGTGAAAGTTCCTTTACGGGTTTGGTACTATGCTCGCCGTGGTAAACAGGCTTCAGCCCGCCGGTGCGCAGCAATTCCGCCAGCCGCCTGGCGTCCCGCGCATCCGCCTTGTTGTCCAGGACGGAGATCTTTTTCGGGTTGCAGACCAGGACCTCAGCAACCAGCGGCAAAATGAGGTCATAGAGCCAGGCCGCTTGGGTCCCTTCTTCAAAGGTTAGGTGCAGCGTTCCCCTGATGGCCTCAACAAAATCCCGAATGCTGGCGCTCCCCGTTTCTATGATTGCTTCTGAAAGGACTTTCCCGGACTGGTTTATAACGGCAACGACAGTCGTTGCTTTGTGGACATCCATGCCGATATACTTGTCATTGTTCACGAGACGCTCCTTTGTTGGTTGGGTTATTGTGGCTGCAACAACCTTATCACCTGAGGCGCGTCTCTTCATATTTCGTATTCTCCCGTCAACAGGTTTCAGTCCGCTTTTACAGCCCATCAGGAAATAAAAATTAGGGCCTGTGGAAAATGCGCGGCATTTTCCATCAGGCTACAAGCCGATCTCCGATACCAACTCGGATTCGCACAGTGCCATTTTTCAGTTGCCCGCAGAACTGAGATCTGCCGGTTGCCGGCTCAATGGCGCCCTTTCATAATGCGTTAACCGTTACCTTACCCGGTGATACGGCCATGTGGAGGCTTGTCAGCCGATGCACTTGAGTTTCCATGGCACCGTTTGGGGACGTTCAAATTGCCATTTGCGTTTAGCCCCTTCATGCGGTTTTTAGGTGGTTGACGGAATGATCAAATCGCGGATAATGTCCTCTACGGTGCAAACTGATATGTGGCCAAAGCTTCTGACGAACTGGCGCTTCGGTCTATTCGCGGTGATAACTCATCACTGCGGTTTGCTGCTGCTTGAGTGGCATTACCGGTTCGTCGCAAATCCCCTGGACTACCTAGACGCGATCCCTTATCAGCTATTGAACTCTGTTGCAGCCGCCTGGAACCTCGACAATTACGGTCCTCTTTTTGATCTGGGGAGTGAATGGTTTACGCGCGGGTGGAAGTTTTGGTGCCTTTTCCTGATCCTCACATCCATTCAGTGGTTCTTGATAGGATCTGCGATAGGTAAGGCCAAGTCTCTGCTCGATCGGAAAGTGCTTCGGTTGATGTGGCGGCGAGAGCCGATTTTGAAGTTGGCTGGAGTGGTCTGGCTGCTTTACGTGATTTGGTATGCTTGGGTGTTCGGTTACTCGTACCGGTGGTTCTTCTCGCATTGGCCGATGCGTTACGAGTACTGCGGAATCCTCAACACAATGACACCAAGCTTGGAAGCGGCAGAGAACTCAAATCGTATGCGCTTCTTGCTCGCTTACCAGAAGGGATCTGCGGCGCGCCTCGCCACAATCGGTTACCCAGAAGAACACGGCCCATATACCTCATGGTTCTTTCTCGAAGATGCCAAACAGCCAGTTGAAGAGATGTACATTTTGCGTGATCACCTCCATTCATTTCGATTCCGGGATTTTACGTTGAAGGGATGGACGGTAGGTTTGAAAAGTAAGTTCATCAGGATGAGCATCTTGAGCTACGTAAACGTAAAGGAGTGCTACGACCGCACTCGAAAGCTACGCGTATCGGAACCGCGAGAGGATTGTGCTGTTTTTGCCAGTTCGTTCTACGACAGCCGTACTGATCAACAATACCTCGCAATTTATACTGAGCAGGGTTCCGTGAGGTTGGTTGCCATTTATTAGACCTGGCGGTTGATCCATTACACGCGCATTTACTTGAAAGGTAATTGTTTACCGCATTGAAAGTCTAGCAGTTCCTGCCGTTTTTGACGACCCTCTGGACAAATCGCCCCGTTTCTGCTACGGTAAGGTGGATGAGTGCTGACAAAGACCGCCGGCAGGCCGATTCCGTAGACAAGCTTGAGAAGGAGAACAAGTCGCTTCGTGACCGGCTTGATAAGGCGCTTGCGGAAATCGAACGGCTCCGCAAGGAACTCGAAGAGGCCTTGCGCTCTCTCAAGCGGCAAGCCGCGCCGTTCTCCAAGGGTGATGCGAAGCCGACTCCAAAGCCGCCTGGCCGCAAGCCCGGCGAGAGCTACGGCCAACGAGCGTTCCGGCCCGTTCCGGCAAGAGTCGACCAGCACATTGCGGTCCCATTGCCGGAAAACTCGCTGTGCTGCGGAGCGCCGGTGATCTTCGAAGACACCAAGCCGCAATTTCAAGAAGACATTGTGCGGCTGACGACCGTGCGCCGATTCGACATCCAGATCGGCCGATGTGCCTGTTGTGGACGACATGTCCAGGGTCGTCATCCGCTGCAGACTTCGGATGCGCTGGGAGCCGCACAAGTACAGCTTGGACCCGAGGCGCTGTCCCTGGCGGCGCATCTGAACAAGGAGATGGGGATCTCCCACGAGCGCGTGGCTCGCGTTCTGGAATTGGGTTACGGCTTGCGGACCAACCGCAGCACCCTGTGTCGAGCATTGACGCGCCTTGGCGAAAAGGCTGCGCCCACTTACGACCAACTTGTGGCTGCTGCGCGTGCCAGCATGGTCAACCACCTGGACGAAACCGGGTGGCGGGTAGCGGCGCACCTGGAATGGCTCTGGGTAGCCGTCAGCGAACAGGTCACCGTCTACGCGATCCTTCCCGGCCGGGGATTCGAACAAGCGGCTACGATTTTGGGACCAGACTACGAGGGCTTTCTCAACCATGACGGCTGGGCGCCCTACTATCGCTTTACCCGGGCTTATCATCAAAGTTGCCTGAGCCATTTGATCCGTCGCTGCGAGGATCTGATCAAGATTGCCTCTGTCTCCGGCGCTCTCTTTCCCCTGGCGGTGATGGCGTTGCTCTACAGGGGTTTGGCACTGCGAGATCGCTATGGACTCGGCCAGATCTCACTGCATGGGCTCCATGTCGCTACCGGAAGGCTGGAATACGCCATGGACCGACTGCTCGCGCGCACATTCCGTCTGCCGGCCAACCGGCGATTGGCCAATCACCTGTGCCATGAACAGCCCCACTTGTTCACTTTCCTTCATTGCCCTGGAATCCAGGCCACCAACAATGTGGCCGAGCAGGCGATCCGGCCTGCCGTGGTGGCCAGAAAGACTTGGGGCGGCAACCGTACCCACAATGGCGCCCGTACTCAGCAGATCCTGGCCAGCATCCTGCGCACCTGCCGGCAACAGGGCAAGGACGCCTTCTCCCGGTTGGTCGGGCTCCTGCGGTCCCCGGCCCAGGAGATCCTCGATATCGTACCGGCGGCTCTCTCCCCATAGTGAAGCCAATCACCGCGGTGCCATCCCGACTGACTTTTTGCGGCCGGACCTTCTCCGCGGACGAGATCCGTCTCATGCGGCAAATCGCGGCCGATTGCTCAGCTCTCAGCACGACTGAAATCGCGCGCACTATTTGTGAACTGCTCGACTGGAAACGCCCCACCGGACGTCTCAAAAACCACGAGTGTCGCCAGTTGCTTGAGCGGCTGGCGGATCAAGGCTGCCTGCAGTTGCCGGCACTGCGCCAGGTTGGACCGCGAGGTCCGCGCCGGACCGCATGGACCTCGGCCAGCGATCCGCAACCAGAGATCACCGGCTCGGCGCGCGACTTTGAGCCTTTGAACCTGACGCTGTTGGAAGCCGGAAGCCGCGACAGCATGCTCTGGAACGAGTTCGTTGACCGGCATCATTATCTTCGATACCGCGTGCCTGTCGGCGCGCACCTCCGCTACTTTGTACGTTCGGAACCTCTGGGAGAAACGATTCTGGCCTGCATTCAATGGTCGAGCCCGGCCTGGAAAATGGCAGCACGCGACCGCTGGATTGGCTGGAATGACCAGCAGCGGAAACGCAACCTGCAGTGCATCGTCAATCAGAGCCGATTCCTGATCCTGCCCTGGGTGCATGTTCCGGGACTCGCAAGTAAAATCCTGGCTCACTCCGTCCGTCAGCTTCCGGCCGATTTCGAACGCCAATACGGCCGAAGACCGTTTCTCCTGGAAACGCTCGTGGAAGCGAACCGATTCTCAGGCACCTGTTATCGAGCAGCCAACTGGATCTTCCTGGGAGAGACCCGCGGCCGAGGCCGCATGGATCGCTATAACAACTCCCAGCTTTCCAAGAAACTCGTTTATGTTTATCCGCTTTGCCACTCAGTTCAGCAGCGGCTGTGTGGATTGCTACCCCGGTAAACAATTACCTTGAAAGCTAGCGTTGTCGGGTCCACCCGGGCATATTGTCGCCTACTCGGAGATGTGGATTTTCGTGTCTTGCCGGTCGCTTCGACCAGGTTTTTGCCTCCCGTTCACGTCGCGGGTCATTCTACGAGTAGGCCGTTATACTCCCGCGATTCAGGTTTTGAGCCGTGCCTTCATTTCCATTCTGTTTAATCGCAATAAGTTATAGGCTACAATGCCACGGATACAGGTGCAAGGCGTATGGATGTTGTGCGACAAAACAGTGAAGAGAATTATTGGGTTTTGCTTTGCAGGGAATGGCATCAGCGGCGGCTTATTGGACGTGCTGCCTTTGTGGTTGTCTTACTGATGCTGCTGTCGATCGGGATCATGGGTTCGGTATTCCCTGAACGAGGGAAATACGTAGGCGCACTTTTGGTGGTACTCATCGCCTATGGCAATCTATCGCCTTTTTGGGCTGCGTTCATAGGTTCCCGGTGGAGTTCAACGGCGATGAGAAACGGAGCGGCAACCACTCCATCCCAAAAGAGGACTCAAGTCGCATTATCCACTGCGATGCTACTCGGCCCAGGTGTTTGGACCTTAGCAATTGTCTGGATAGGCAATCGTTTCTTTTGGCACGAACAATTGCAGGGAGGGCCGCCCATAATCCCCATCATTTGGGAGCCAGCTTGTGCTTTTGCTTTGGCACTGCTGGCGTTTAGCATTGGAAGTCTACTTTCAGCCATTTTAAAGCGCGTCTCAATCGCAACGGTTGTGGCCAGCATTTTTTGTTGGACTCTCTATGTCGGTTACTGGTCGCTCGAATCGCGCTTGTTTTTATATCCCCGTATCGAGCGATTCTGGCTTGCTAAGGAAATTGCCCTTGCCAGCTGTCTGATTCTTGGCTTGGTAAGCATGGGGCTACCCCGCTACGCTACTGCTCGGGTTTCCCGACCATCATTTCGGTATTTCGTAACAGCGGCTGTCTTCGTAACAGTTGGTGCGGTTGTCGCCATGTCACTGACTTATGTGCATGCGTACTTGGAATTCAGGAGCGCACGATTAGTATTTCCGGTTATCAGTCCAACAGGGAATTGCATAGCGGGCACAGCAATCGACGAGCGTGGAGAATATTATGGCGATGTACGCTTGATTGCAGTCAACAATACCGACCGCGTTAGGACGTTAGGCCGATTGACCTTCATGCCGGTTTTCTCTTATGACGGCAATTATCTTGCGTACATTTCGGCAAGCAACTCCGTAGGACTTGCTTCGAAATTTTCTTCCCTGGAAATAACCGCGATTCACGGGGGCGAATCTCACAGCCTGCATGAAGCAGTCAGCGAACGATTCCGGCCGTGGTGGTCGGACGTGCCTTCTGTTACCAGTATGGCGTTTGATCCTCTTTCTGACAAATTGGCGCTCATAACTGAGAATCGGATGCTGATCGCCTCTGTTTCTCAAACCGCAACACCCAGAATTAAGGATGTAACTGATTCTATCTCCACATATCTCATCGGCTGGTCGACAAACAACGAGGCATTGCTGTGGAAAATGGGAAAAGGATCACTTGATGCGTACGACCTGAAAAACGATCAGATGCATACGATTTATAAAAACGAAGATTCCTGGGAGCCATGGGGCAGAAGTCGTCATGAGCCGTATGGGGTTCTGCCAATAATGATAGATCCCTATGGGAAAAAGGATTTGGTATTGCTGCGCTTGTCAAACGCTACGGAAACAAAATTTCCTGGTCCTATATGCGCAATGGATCTTTCCGAAAACAACAGAAAGCTAGTATATGCCGTCTTTTCGAAAATTGGGGCAGTTGAAAAAAGTCAGTTGCACCTTCTCGATCTCAGTACGGGCCAAGATCGGGTATTTGCGACTCTCAACGATAAGATCTGGCGTCTTTTTCTGTCTCCCGATGCAAGCCAAATAGCAGCTGTCATCTTAGGAAATCCCAAGGTGGGTTATAGAATCGATTTGTACGGCGGCATCCTCGAATTCGGCCAAGGTTGGTTTCCTATAGGATGGGCAAACGATTCCATCGTGGTAACGCAAGAGCATGAGAACACTTCAATTTCTTCTCTCGCGCTTGCAAATGCTGGCACAGGTCAGATGCGTGTCGTTTTCCCCTAGCGACCGGGATTCTGGGCGTATTGTCGCGTTCCCGTACAATGACCTTTTTCAGCCTCTCGGCCCGGCTTGGTTTTCATATCGTTGGTTTCACGGAATCCGGGTTGTTTCCAGGATCGCCGTGCTTCGTCCATGTGGAGTTCAGATCTGTCTGCCGTCTACTGGCTTCGGGCAGTTCCGATTCATCGCTTTACGATGAAATCAGCGCCGGTTGAGAGACTCTGGCCAGTCTTGCGGTCCAGAACTTTGACTTCCAACGAATAATCGCCGGGATCAAGGTCTCTCAACGGGATCGATCGAACCACGCTGACTCCTTTGGCGGACAAATAGCAGCTACGTCCCTTGGGATCCTCCAAATTTGAGAGAATCTTGTTTCCGGATTTTATGACGAAGGCAATTTGAAGATCCGGCCTGTTTGTGATCTGATCAATGGAGGCATTGTATAACTCTAGGTAGGGGATCAAGAACTGGTTGCTAAGATACTCAGAACCTGCTTTTGGAGTCACCTTCATACTGACAGGCCCAGACCCACGCACATCAGTTGGGGGTACTTGTCGCACATTATCCGCAAGTATCAACGGATCGGCCTTCAGGGTGCTGCTCGGTTGGGTCTGCATTTGCTGCGACATTGCAATCCCGGGAAGCAACAATCCGACAAGGAAAATAGCGCAAATCCAAAACCTGTATGTTCTCATGGGGATTCTCCAAGATTTGCCTTATGTTGTCTGGTTGAAAAGAGGTTCGAATTTTTATACGTCCTCCCGTTCCGAAAAGGCAATATATATTTCGAAATCGGGTTTGAACCTCTCAAATCTCCTAACTACCACAAACTAATTGCCTTGTTCCGCTCAATTCCATATCACGGGTGTATTGTCGCCTTGTCGTACAATGACGTTGTGGCCGCTTCCGGCCTTGATTCTTGATCTCCCCTTCAGTTTGTGGTGTGCTCGGATTTCTTGGGCCTCAGATATCCGCTCCTACTGCGCACAAGGTAATCATGGCCGTTGACCTTCACTTCGGTTTTTCTGAATTTTCCGTCATTCTTGGTGTTTGTGGAGAAGTACCCAAGGGTGTACTGGCTTTTGATTTCTAACGAGATTTTGTCAAATGCCCGCCCGAAGTCTCTAAGCGTAGGAATATCAAGCACAATTCCGCCACTGTTCAGAGCAAGTTCGCGAAGGTATTCCTGTCCTTCGTAGATCCGTTCCTCTGCCGCCGCAGCAACCTGCTTTGGAAGGTCCTGCGGAATGACCATTTCGATGTGATATTTGGGGCATAGCCCGTAAACCGTGAAATTGCTTGCCCTGACAACGGACAGAGTTTTGGCTTTAAATCCCATAACCGAGGTAGAGTTTATGGCGTCGCTAATTATCAAAACGACAATTCTCTCCTGTGAAGCACTACGCACCTTTTTACAAATATAGGAAATCCCTTTGAGCAAATCAGTGTAACCCGCGAGCCGGGCAGTTCTGATTGCATTGACGGTATTAGTGCGATCCGTAGTAAAGTCAGCAAATCGAATGTTCTTATCCGAAAATGTGAGAACGCCGGTTTGATCCTGCGGATTCAACGAATTTACGAATGCAACAGCACGGTCTTGGATTTCGGCAAAATAGGGCTTCATGCTTGAACTCGCATCGAAGGCCAGCAATATCGCTTGAGGCATTTGTGGAGAGATCATGAACTCGATCTTTTGTGGGACTTTATCTTCAAGGATCAGAAAATCATCCTTTCTGAGGTCTGTCATCATTCTGCCAGCATTGTCCGACACCACGGCTGGAACTGCTACAATCTCAGGGTTGCTATTTGCTTTTGCCTCTTGACGACTTACCCAGGGGAATCCGGTTCCTGCCGCCTGCACGGTCGATATGGTTGCGAGCAACAAGGCAAATGCGGAGCGCAATCGCAAGTTATACCTCCTTTTGCCCGCATTATAGATCATTCTGGCGGCGGATGAGGAGCGATAAGTCGCGTTGTCGTACATAACCGGTCGGTGATGGAATCCACATCCAGGTCTCCGATTTCGCGTAATACGTCCAGCATCCCCATACCCCGCGCTTGTCTCGGTCAACGCTTCCTAGACCAACAGAGGCTGTCAATGATTCTGTCAAAAGACTCGGCAACACTTGCGGGAACGTTTTCGTAGCTGATCGTCTCGTTAAATTTGCCGACCCATCGGGTCATTGCTCCGTCACCTCTTGTTCCACGATATTCCACACCTTGCAGCCCAACCTCAGGACGGTATTGAATGTCGCGTTCCTTGGTAATAGTCAAGTCCTTCAAAAAGCCTCTTGGAGGAAATCCAAATGACCACAGGGCTCCCCAACCAAGTTGCATGCAATACTTGCCCTCACATACCATCTTCGTTTGATAATCATCTCCGATCTCGGTGCTATATTTCGTTCCAAGCGTTAACACGAATCCCATCGAATCACCATTCAGGGTGTTTTGCGTCTGGACTGGCGGACAAATTCCGGGCGCCCAGATGGCCAGAGGATCACGCTCCATTACAATAGGTGAACCAATCATCACCTCGTCTCGGGACTTTGTTATCGGGCGAAATCCTGAAGCAGAGAAACGGACAAAATCACTCGATTCTGATAAAACAAACTCACCCCGAGCGTTGGTTTTGACGCTCTCGCCAGTCGGCATACCAAGAACAGAGGCATCGCTCAAGGGATCGTGAGAGACGGTGACAACAAGTCCTCGGGTGCCGAGAGAAACTGGATTCTGCAACGCTACCGCGATGAGAAAAAAAGCGATTTGAATCATGCATTTTCTCGCTAATTTCGGGTGATCAATTTGAAAAATCAGATCTTAAGAAAGAGATGTTTCGATTCAATCCCATTTTACACCAACTCCGGATTGCTGAGGCAATTACCGGGATGTTGGAAAGGAAAAGTAAACGATCGCGGGCGAATAGTCGCCTTCCCGTACATAACTGGATGGCGATGAAAGCCCACGACCCGAGTCCGGTTAGGAAAGGCCGGAAAATGTCATTGCACTGTGGCCGCTACCTTCAACATCTCCTCTCTTGAAACACCTGCGCGGTTGGTTGCACGAATCCCGATCACTGAACCCGCTCTGAGGACGGCACCGTGAAATTCATACAGAGCTGCGCTACCCCACCTTCTCGCTCAGCCAGATCTTGATGAACTGCCGGTATAGCACGTCGCGCTTGCTCGCTTCTATTCCGATGCGTTCAAGAAGACACATGCGATAGAGGCACGACGTCGCCTGTTTCGCATGCAGAGCGGTTCCTTCCGAGATCGATCAAATCGAACAGCGCGGACATGGGCGGGATCGATTCACCCATGACGTTGAATCGATCCCGACGGGAGCCTTGCAACCCGCGGCGCACATGCCTTACTGTAGGAGGCCTCAAACGCCGTCCTTCCTGCCGGGTCACGGATGACCCCGAAGGGAAAGCGTACTAACTCGAACAGCGCGCCTGCGCGGCTGAACCTGTCAGCATGACGCCGCCGGTCGGGCTGTCGCTCAAGTGAGGGCATCATGAAACGATGGCTGCCGGTTACTTTCTGCTTTTTGGCAATGGTTGGAACCATCTCCGGCACAGAGCCGGCCGGCATACGGGGGCGGCACGAACCTTCCCGCGCCAAAGTGCAACCGGGGGCGAGTGCGCAAGCTGTCCCGGCAAACGCACAGGATGCCGCGACGCCGTCTCAAGCGGGTGAGCGGCGGGCGATCGGCGAAACCGTCACCACCCCGTCCGGCTTGAGTTTTGTGTTCACGAAGCTCGGCAACGGCCCCCGGCCGCAGACCGGAGACGTGATGGTCATTCATGGCATCGGGCGGTTCACGGACGGCAAGGAATTCTGGAACACTCGGACTGACGACGCCCCCTATGAATATACGCCGGGAGTGGATCGTGTCATCCGCGGGTTCGAGGAGGGCATGCGCTACGTGCGCGAAGGGGACCGCATCGTGATCACCATGAAGCCCGAGCTTGCCTACGGCGAAAAAGGCAACCGCGACATCCCACCCAACTCCACTCTCGTCTTCGACTACGAGATTCTGGCCGTCAAACCGCTCTCCGTCGCGCGCCTGCTGAGAGAGGGCATGGCTGCGGGCACGCTGGACGATGCCCTCACGCGGGCCCGGAGCCTGCCCAACCTCAAGGACTACTACGTAAGCGCGAGCGGCATCCAGGCACTCGCCGGCAGCGCCAACCGACGGCAACCAGGAGACGGCGAAAAGGTGCTCTCGTTCGGATTGACACTTCTGCCCGAAGCGTACCAGTTGCACCAGGCGCTGGGACGCGCGCAGGGCCAGCGGGGCGCGGTAGCCGACGCCATTCGCAGCTACGAGAATGCGCTCCGGCTCAACACCAAAAAGAACGACGCCGCCCGTCGCGACTACGAGACCGCAACCAAAGCTCTGGCAGAGCTGCGGGCGCGAAAAGTCAATTAGCCCGGCAGGCGGCGAGCCGCTTGCCGGCAACTCGCCGGGGACGAGTGGGATCGTGGAAAACCATCGCGCTTACGGACATTCAGAAAGAACTGCCCTGATCCGGCAGCCGGAAGAGTCTCGATGGCGCTTCGCAGATCACGCGTCCGCATCCCAGAGACGCTTGCGAAAATACTCTTTCCAGCTGTCCGGGAGCGCGGGCAGCACGCTGGCCCGGCGCAGAAGGTCCTGGTTGCCGGAATCCACCGTGTAAAGGCCCACGACGTCGGCGATCGTCAATCCGTTATTCTGCTCACTGTCATATTCGATGGCATCGCCGGCTGCGACTTCCCCCTCGCGCAGCACAGCCAGGTAGAAGCCTGTGCGCCCGCTCTGAAGAAAGAGTTTAACCATGTCCGGACGATCGAACCGGACCCCGAGCTTGTAACACGGCATTCGCGGCTGGGTCACAACGAACTCGGCAGCGCCCGCGCGAATCCGGGCCCCAATTTGCACCCGGTCTTCCAGCAGGCCCTCGATGGTGAAATTCTCGCCGAAGGATCCCCAGGGAAGATCGGCGTCACCAAGCCGGCTGCGCCAGTATGGGTAGTGTTCGCTCGGGTAAACATAGACAGCCTTTTCAGGCCCGCCATGCACCGTAAGGTCAGACTGGCGGTCCCCTTCGACGTTGAGGCTTGAAACTCGCACCCGACCCTCGACCGGGCTCTTCCAGATGGAGGTCTTTACTGACATCCCACGCCAGGAGACCTCTCGCGGAAGTCCCGCGTTGACGGAAATCAGCATCATGGCGAATCCCCCTTTCGGTCAGCGGCCCTTGCTTGCCCTCGCTAGAATGTCCTAAAAATCCGTCTTGGACCGGCCCGTCTGTCAGTTCTTCCTGGGGCGATAAATGTGCGTGCTCAGTCCCAGGAAGGCCTCCGCCGCCTCCATGAAGGTTTCCGAGAGGGTCGGATGGGGGTGGATGCTGAGCATGACGTCCGAAGCCAAAGCGCCCATTTCGACGGCGAGGACAGCTTCCGCGATCAGTTCTCCAGCCCCCGGACCGACGATCCCGGCGCCCAGCACCTGTCCGCTGACCGGGTCGACGATCAGTTTCGTCACTCCATCCGGACGATCGAGGGTCAAAGCCCTGCCTGAGGCGGCCCACGGAAAGCGCACGACCTTCACGGCCCGGTTTTCCACTTTAGCCCCGGCCTCGGTCAGACCGCACCATGCAATTTCAGGATCCGTAAAGACCACGGCTGGAATCGCGCGAGGCTCGAAGGCCACCTTGCGGCCGGCGATCACTTCCGCAGCCGTCCTCCCTTCATGGGTGGCCTTATGAGCCAGCATCGGCTCCCCGGCGACGTCGCCGATGGCGAAGATGTCGGGATCCGAGGTGCGGCGCTGCGGATCGATCTTTATAAAGCCGCGCGCATCCAGTTCCACCCTGGTCTTTTCCAGGCCGGCAATCGTGGAGTTGGGTTTTCTGCCGACTGAGACCAGAACCGATTCATACACTTCCGCGGCGCTCGCAGCCTCGCCCCCCTCGAATTGAGCGCGAATACCGTCCGATTCCTCCTGCATTCCCAGCACCCTGGTGTTGAGGCGGACAGACGAGAACACTCCTTCCACGCGCTTCGCGAGGATCGACACGAGGTCCCGGTCGACACCCGGCAGCAGTCCCCCGGTCATTTCCACGATAGACACCCTGGTCCCGAGGCTGGCGTAGACCGTTCCCAACTCAAGGCCGATGTAGCCCCCGCCCACGACCAGCAAGGTCTTGGGTATGAGATCCAGTTCGAGTGCCGCGGTCGAGTCGAGCAGGCGCGCGCTCTGGAGTGAAATGCCCGGCAGGGACGATGGCCGCGATCCTGTGGCAAGGATGGCTTTTTCAAAGGCGAGTTTCTCTTCGCCCCCCTCGTGTTTCTCGATCCGCAGGGTTCGCGCATCCACGAAGGACGCCCGCCCCCGGATATACCGGACGGCCCGCTGTCGCGAGAGCAATCCCAGTCCCCCGGTCAGTTTGCCGACCACCTCATTTTTCCAGGCGCGCAACCGGTCCACGTCGATGCGAGGTTCGGAGAACTGAACTCCCCAGTGAGAGGCCAGGCGCGACTCGGCGATCACGTTGGCAACGTGAAGCAGCGCTTTTGAGGGGATGCAGCCGCAGTACAGGCAGACACCCCCGGGATTCTCTTCCATCCCGATCAGCGCGACTTTCAGACCGAGATCGGCTGCCATGAAAGCCGCTGCATACCCTCCCGGCCCGGCGCCGAGAACCGCCAATTGCACCACTCCAGAGTCATCGCTCATACTTGCACTCCTGGGAAACGACGAAGGAAGATCCTGCACATCCCCGCGAGCGGCTGAGGCCTTCTCAACCTTGCAGGGGCAGCAAAAAGGGCTGCTCAAGAGCCTGTGTGACCCAGCGCAGGAACCGCGCGGCGTCGGCCCCGTCGATCAGCCGGTGATCATAGGAAAGCGCCAGCGGCAGCAGGAGCCGCGGCTCGAACTTCCCGTTATCGAATACCGCCTGCTGCCGGGCGCGCGAAATCCCGAGGATCGCCACTTCCGGCGCATGAATGATCGGGGTGAACTGGGCGCCGCCGATCCCCCCAAGGTTGGTGATTGTGAAGACACCCCCTTCCAGTTCCTCGAGGGTGATCTTCTTGCTCCTCGCCTTCTCTGCCAGCCTGGCCAGTTCGACGGACAGTTCGCGGATGTTCTTTTTGTCGGCATCGCGAATCACCGGCACGATCAGCCCGCGATCGGTGTCCACTGCCACGCCGATGTGGCAGTATTTCTTGACCACGACCTGGCCTCTTTCCATGTCGAGGCTGGCCGCGAAATCGGGGAAGACTTTGAGCGCAGAGGCGATGACCTTCACCGCGATCGACGTTACAGTCAGCTTGCCGCCGGCCGCCTCGATCTCTCGGGCGAATCGCCCGCGCAGGTTCTCCAGAACCGTAATGTCGGCGTTTTCAAAGTTGGTCACATGGGGAATGCTGGACCAGGAATAGCTCATGCCGTCGGCGATCTTCCGCCGGATTCCTGTCATGTCCCTGCGTTCGACCTCGCCCCATCTGGAAAAATCGGGGAGAGGCAGCGTTTGAATCCTTGCGCCGGCGGCCGTCCCGCCTGTCCCGGCGATGACGCGCTTGGCAAATGATTTTACATCCTCCTCGAGGATGCGCCCCGCTGGGCCCGAGCCCGGCACCTGCTCGATGGGAATGCCAAGCTCGCGCGCCAGCCTGCGCACGGTGGGACTGGCCGGCACCATCGGCCGGGGGGCAGCTACCTCCAGGGGTTCCTGTGGTTGTCGTGTCGCTTCCTCCGGCTCGGCCGGCGGTGCAGGCGGAATGGCTTCCTTCCCGGCCGCCGGTGGGACCGCCGGACCCTGTGCTCCCGGAGCGGGCCCTGCGGGCGGGATGTCGGCCTCCGCAGGGCGTTGCGCGGCTTCCTCGTCCACGGTGAAAAGGACTTGTCCGACCTTGACCTTTTCTCCAACGCGGACGAGGATTTCCTCGACGATCCCGCTGACGGAAGCAGGAAGTTCAAAGTCGGCTTTGTCGGTCTCGAGTTCCATGACCGGCTGATCAATGGCGATCCGGTCGCCGACAGAGACCATAATCCTGATCAAGTCCGCAGCCTCGACATGCTCGCCAAGTTCCGGCAGCTTGAATTGGACAGTCATGAGTTCCTTCCAATGTGCGGCCACGATCTCCGCCGTCACTCCGTGGGGCGAACCGCGGCAAATTGGCTTCTACGAAATGACGGGATTCGGCTTTTCGGGATCGATGTTCATCTCGGCCATGGCCTTCAGCACCACCCCGGCCTCAATCTGCCGGTCACGGGCCAGCGCAGCCAGAGTCGCCAGCGTGATGTAACGGGCGTCAACCTCGAAGAAGCTGCGGAGACCCTCTCGGTTTTCACTGCGGCCAAAACCGTCCGTCCCGAGCGAGACCAAAGGCCGTGGAAACCAGCGTGAAATCGAGTCCGGCAAGGCCCTGACATAGTCCGAAGCAGCCACGAAGACACCCGGGGCCTGCGCAAGGCACTCGGTGACATACGGAACTCGCGGCGCCTCGGCCGGATGAAGAAGATTCCAGCGATCCACGTCGTGCCCGTTCCGGTGAAGTTCCTTGTAGCTGGTGATGCTCCAGACGTCGGCGGCAACATCATACTTGTCCGCGAGCATGTTTTGCGCGCGCAGCACTTCGCGCAGGATGGCGCCGCTGCCGAAGAGCTGGGCACGGAGCCCGGCGTCCTTCTTCCCGGAAATGTTGAATCGGTACATGCCCTTCAGAATCCCTTCTTTCGCGCCCGCAGGCATGGCCGGCATCGGATAAAATTCGTTGAGCACCGTCAGATAGTAAAAGATGTTCTCCTGCTCCTCGTACATGCGGCGAATACCCTCGCGCACGATCACGGCGACTTCATAGGCGAACGACGGGTCATAGCAGAGGAGATTCGGAAGCGGGTAAGCCAGCAAATGGCTGTGGCCGTCCTGATGCTGGAGTCCTTCCCCGGCAAGGGTCGTGCGTCCGGAGGTGCCGCCGACGAGAAAACCGCGACAGCGGCTGTCGCCGGCTGCCCAGATCAGGTCCCCCACCCTCTGAAATCCGAACATCGAGTAGAAGAGGAAGAACGGGATCGTGTTGATGCACTGGGTGGCGTACGACGTTCCGGCGGCGATGAAGGAGGAGATCGAACCGGCCTCGGTGATGCCCTCTTCGAGGATCTGCCCGTTCTGAGCCTCCTTGTAGTAAAGCAGGGTTTCCTTGTCGACCGGTTCATAGAGCTGGCCCGGATGGGAGTAAATTCCCACCTGCCGGAACAGGGACTCCATGCCGAAGGTCCTGGCTTCGTCCGGGACGATCGGAACGATGAGCTTGCCGATGGTCTCGTCGCGCATCAGCTTGGAGAGCAGGCGGACGACGACCATCGTAGTGGCCATTTCCCGGTCTCCTGTGCTTTCATAGAACTCCGCGAAAATCTCTTCACCGGGGGTCTTCAAGGCATTGCACTTGACGATCCGTCGCGGAACGTCCCCTCCCAACGCTTTGCGACGCTCTTTCAAATACTGCATTTCGGGGCTGTTCTCCGGCAGCCTGTGAAACGGCGCGTCGGCTATTTCCTCGTCGGAGATGGGGATTCCAAACCTCGCGCGGAATTCACGCAATTCCTCCTCGTTCATTTTCTTTTGCTGGTGGGTTATGTTTCGCCCCTCCCCGGCCTCACCGAGCCCGTACCCCTTGATCGTCCGAGCCAGGATGAGGGTGGGGGCGCCCTCGTGCTCGACCGCGGCTTTGTAAGCGGCGTAAACCTTGGCGGGGTCGTGACCCCCGAGACGAAGCCTGCGTATCTGCTCGTCGGAGAGGTGCTTGACCATGTCCAGCAAGCGAGGATCCTTGCCGAAAAAACGACTCCGGTTGTACGCCCCGGATTCGACGCAGTACTTCTGCCATTCGCCGTCCACGGTTTCTTCCATCCGCTGAACCAGGAGGCCGTCGCGATCCTTGGCCAGCAGCGGATCCCAGTCGCTTCCCCAGATCACCTTGATGACATTCCAGCCGGCGCCGTGGAAGATGGCCTCAAGCTCCTGGATGATGTTGCCGTTGCCGCGCACGGGGCCGTCGAGACGCTGCAGGTTGCAGTTGATCACGAAGATGAGATTGTCCAGCTTTTCGCGGGAAGCCAGCGTGATGGCCCCGAGAGTTTCCGGCTCATCCGTCTCGCCGTCTCCCAGAAATGCCCAGACTTTGGAATTGGACGGCTTTCGCAGGCCGCGATCTTCCAGGTAGCGGTTGAATCGGGCCCGATAGATGGCCATGATCGGCCCGAGGCCCATCGAAACCGTGGGGAACTCCCAGAAATCAGGCATCAGCCAGGGGTGGGGATAGGAAGCCAGGCCTCCGCCCGGCTGCAGCTCGCGGCGAAAATTCTCCATCTGCCTTACGGTCAGGCGCCCCTCGAGAAACGCCCTCGCATAAATCCCCGGAGAGGCATGGCCCTGGAAGTAAATGAAGTCCGGGCTCGAGTGGTCTTTCCCGCGGAAAAAGTGGTTAAATCCGACCTCGTAAAGCGTCGCCGTCGAAGCGTAGGTGGAGATGTGCCCGCCGATGCCGGACGAGAGGCGGTTCGCGCGCACGACCATGGCCAGGGCATTCCAGCGGACCAGGCTCTTGACGCGCCGCTCGATCTCCCTGCTCCCCGGGTACGGCGGCTCGACATCAGCCGGTATGGTGTTGATATAGGGAGTGGTCGCGACATAGGGAAGTTTTACACCCGATTCCTCGGCGCGGATGCGCAACTTCTGCAACAATCGTCCCACCCGCTCAGGACCGCCCGAATCCAGAACATAATCCAGCGAATCGAGCCACTCGCGTGTCTCGATCCGTTCCAATTCCCTGCTTTCCTGGCTGTGCGGCACCTGCATTTCAAGCCTCCGTCCGCAATGATAAAACCTATTAGCACATCTACATAACTTGCGACGATTTTGGGCTTCTGTCAAAAAAAATATCCCGCGGCATATGAGAGTTTGGCGGAGTCAGCTGCAGGGGATGGCCTGGAGACCGGGCTGAAGCCCACTATACGTTGCTTCTGGAATTCGTTTGCGGCAGGCGCCGGCGTGCCGCCGGGGTGGCCCAAGCCAGGGGCATGGGTTAGAATGTGCTGTATGTGTATGGATGAGTGGGGAGGATTTTGCATATTCAACGCCGGTTATGTAGCGGAACTCTATGAACGCTACCGGCGGGATCGGGATTCCATCGACCCGGCCAGCCGTGCGATTTTCGCCGGCTGGACGCCGCCCTTGCCGAAAGCCGGCGCCGGGCCGACCGTCAGCACAACGGGATACCCCTGTTCAAAGATCGTTCGCGCGGTTAACTATGCGGAGTCGATCCGCAAGTTCGGCTATATGGACGCGCAGATCGATCCGCTCGGGAGTCCGCCGCCCGACGACCCGTCGCTGCACCCCGAAACCCACGGGATCACCGAGGCCGATTTGCGCAGCCTTCCAGCCGACATTGTGTCCGGATCGCTGGCGGAAGGGAGACGCAATGCATACGAAGTTGTCGGTGCGCTGCGCTCGGTCTACTGCTCCAGCATTGGCTATGATTACGCCCACTTGAGGGGCCCCGAGGAGCGCGAGTGGCTGGCTCAGGCCGCCGAAGCCGGCTGGTTCCGGCCGCCCGCCGATCCAATCGACGGCCGCGCGCTTCTGGAACGGCTGGTCGAAGTCGAGACCTTCTCGCGGTTTCTTCTGCACACCTTCCCCGGCAAGTCCATTTTTTGCGGGGAAGGGTTGGACATGTTGATCCCGATCCTGGATGAGGTGATCGCCGCCGCCGCAGGGGCGGGCACAAGCAACATCCTGATCGGAATGGCCCACCGCGCCCGGGTGAGTGTCCTCGCGCACGTCCTGCAGAAGCCAACCGCACAGATCCTGGCCGAATTCAAAGATCCTATCCGGGGCCACAGTTTCCGCGAGAATCTGGGCTGGACCGGGGACGTGAAATATCACGCGGGGGCGCGCCGCGCCTTGAGCGGCGGCAGGGAGGTCAACATCGTCATTGCCATCCCCCCCAACCCGAGCCATCTCGAGGCCATCGACCCGGTCGTGGAAGGGATGGCACGCGCAGCCGGGGAGGAGACAGGATCCCAGGGGTCTCCGCGGTGCGACTTCACACGCACGCTGCCGATCCTGATACACGGCGACTCGAGCTTCATCGGCCAGGGAATCGTCGCCGAAACGCTCAATTTCGAGAGGCTTGCCGGCTACAGCACCGGCGGCACCGTCCACATCATCGCCAACAATCAACTGGGATACACCACTACGCCCGAGGAGTCGCGCAGCACCCTGTACGCCAGCGATCTCGCCCGGGGATTCAAGATCCCGATTGTGCACGTCAACGCCGACGACCCGGAAGCCTGCATCGGGGCGGCCCGGCTCGCCTACGCCTACCGCGCCCGTTTCCACCGCGATTTCATGATCGACCTGGTGGGCTATCGCCGGTTCGGGCACAACGAGGGGGATGAACCGCGATTTACCCAGCCCCTCATGTACCGGCAGATCGATCAACACCCGACCGTGCGGGAGATCTGGGCGCAAACCCTGATCGAAAAGGGGATCGTGGATTCAGACTTGCCGGGACAACTCATTTCGGAACACACGGCGGCCCTGAACCATGCCTGGGAGGAACTGCGCCCCGAAGCGGAACTTGTCGAGCCCACCCCGCCGCACCCCCCGGCTGGCGCCGCATTGAAAGCGCAAACTGCGGTCCCCGAAGACCGCTTGAGGGATCTGAATCGCGCGTTGCTGCAGCTGCCGCCCGAATTCACAGTCAACCGCAAATTGGAGAAAGCCCGGGAGCGGCGGATCAGAGCCCTTGACGTCCCGGATGCAAGGACCATTCAGTGGGCAACCGCCGAGGAGCTGGCCCTGGCCTCCATCCTGGCGGATGGCGTCGCCGTCCGAATGACGGGTCAGGATGTCGGGCGCGGCACCTTCAGCCAGCGGCACTTCATTCTCCACGACGCCAGAACTGGAATATGCCACATTCCGCTGCAGGCGTTGCCCCAGGCTCGCGCGGCGTTCGGGATTCACAACAGCCCGCTCACCGAAAATGCAGCGGTTGGCTTCGAGTACGGCTACAGCCTCCAGGAGCCGGGACGGCTTGTGATCTGGGAGGCGCAGTATGGAGACTTCATCAATGGGGCCCAGGTGATGATCGACGAGTTCATCCTATCCGCCCGGGCCAAGTGGGGACTGACGCCTTCGCTCGTCCTGCTGCTGCCTCATGGATTCGAAGGCCAGGGGCCGGACCATTCCAGCGCGCGCCCGGAGCGAGTTCTCCAGCTGGCTGCCGAAACCAATGTCCGGATCGCGAACTGCACAACAGCAGCCCAATATTTTCACCTCCTGCGCAGACAGGCAGCCCTTCTGACCGTGGACCCACTCCCGCTCGTCGTGATGACGCCGAAGAGCCTGCTGCGCCACCCCCTGGTCGCATCCACCCTGCGCGACCTGGCCGAAGGAAGCTGGCAACGTGTGATCGACGACGACCGCACGAAACGCAATCCGGAGGAAGTGCGCCGCCTGGTTTTGTGCAGCGGAAAAACCTATGTCGACCTGGTCGGCAGTCCCGGCCGGGAACAGCCCCCTTGGCTCGCCATCTGCCGCGTGGAGCAATTGTGTCCGTTCCCGCAGGAGGCCCTCAAACAGGTATTCTCCGGCTACCCGCACCTCGAGGAAGTTGTCTGGGTGCAGGAAGAGCCGGAAAACATGGGCGCATGGGACTTCGCGCGTCCGCGGCTGCGCCGGCTGATCCAGGGGCGCTGGCCGTTGCGCTATCTCGGCCGGGACCGCAGTTCCAGCCCCGCCGAGGGTTCGTTTGCGAGGCACGCGCACAACCAGGATGCGATCGTCCGCCAGGCTTTCAATCCGCACCTCGAGATCGGCCGCGAGGACATGGTGCTGATCGAAAGACTCTAGGACACGACGAGAGGTACAGATCATGCCCGTCAATATCGTCGTACCCGAGCTGGGAGAATCGGTCGTCGAAGCCACCGTCGGTCAATGGCGCAAGGCCGTCGGCGACCGTGTTTCCGTGGGTGAAGTGGTCGTGGAACTCGAAACCGAAAAGGTGGATCTCGAAGTGGGCGCGGCCCAGGGGGGCACGCTTGCCAGGATCACACGCAAGGAAGGGGAGACGGTCAAAATCGGCGACATTCTCGGGACGATCGATGAATCGACAACCGGCACGCCGGTCGAAGCGGGAGAACGACGCCAGTTCCAGAGGGAGACGGCAATCTCTCCGGCGCAGCCGCCTCCCGTCCCGCTTGCCGATTCCGCGGCCGCCCCAAGAGCGACTCCTTCCGCCCGCAGACTCGCCCTCGAGCGAGATGTCGATCTGCGGCAGGTCCGCCCGGCGGTGGAAGGCGGCCCGATCACGGCCGCCGACATCGCCGAAAATGCCCCTGTCCAAACGGGACCGGCGACAGCTGCACCTGTGCCGGCTGCCCCTGCGGGTCCGCAGCCTACGACTCCTGCATCGACGCGCACCGAGGAGCGGGTGCGCATGTCCCGGCGGCGACAAACCATCGCAGTCCGCCTCGTGGAAGCGCTCCATAACGCGGCCATGGTCACGACGTTCAACGATATCGACATGTACGCCGTCATGGAGCTGCGCCGGCGGCACATGGATTCATTTAAACAACAATACGGGGTCAGCCTCGGGATCGCCTCCTTTTTTGTAAAGGCGGCCATCGCCGCCCTGCGCGCCTTTCCGCGCCTGAACGCTGAAATTCAGGGGGACGAGATGGTGCTCAAACACTACTACGACATCGGCGTCGCCGTCGGTGCGCGCGATGGGTTGGTGGTGCCGGTTCTCCGCGATGCCGACCGCCTGTCGTTCGGGGAGCTTGAACAGGCGATCAAGGCATACGCTCGAAAGGCGGAGGACGACGCGCTGACCCTGGAGGACCTGCGCGGCGGCACATTCACCATCAGCAACGGAGGCGTGTTCGGCTCGCTGCTGTCGACACCGATCCTCAACCCGCCGCAGGTAGGGATCCTGGGACTTCACCGGATCGAGGACCGCCCGATCAGTGTCGCAGGGGAGGTGCGAATCCGCCCCATGATGTACGCAGCCCTCAGCTACGACCACCGCATCGTGGATGGCCTGGAAGCAGTCCGCTTCCTCAAACACCTCAAGGAACTGGTCGAAAGCCCGGGAAAGCTCCTCCTCGAGGGATAGCCCCCCCACTATTTTTTCCAGGACCTCCGGGCTAAAAGCAGGACCGCCACACCTGAGCCGAGCAGCAACAGGGTATTCGGCTCCGGAATCCCGGGAACATCTATGAACGAGTCGGGCGGCGTGACGATGAACGGGGTGACGGGAGGGACGATGACGGGAACGGTATATCGCAAGGGCCACTCTCGCGGACCGGGCAGTTCCACCAGATTCACGGGGATTGGCAGGGGAGGGAGGGGCGGAAGCGCAAACTCGAATCTCAGCAGCCGGTCCCCGAGGTCAGGTATATCCAGTGTTGGCAGTTCCGGCTCCTCGAGGGGAATCGGAATATCGAAGGCCTCCGACGGCGGCTCTTCCATCGAGGTCGGCGCCTGCGGGAGAACCGCCACGCGGTTGCCGCAGCGCGTCCGGGCAAAACTCCGCCCGTCCGTGATGAGCGTCTCGCCCTTCGGGAGTTTTACCTGTTTTGCCGTCCAGAAGATCTTTTCATTCAGCCTGTAGGAGACATGCACGAGTCTCTCCTGCTCCACCCGTACGACCCGTGCGTCCTCCGTCGTGAAATCGGTGTAGTGAGCGGCAACCACCGGGTCCTGATTCGTCTCGCGGGCGAGTTCACTTCGGTTCTGGACACCGCCGGGAATGACGGAGTGCGGGTAGACGACTCGCTTAGCTGTAATCGTTTCCGGGGGTGGGGCGACGTCCTTCGCGGGTGGAATCAACGCGGGCGCCGTACGGATGCTTTTGGCCTCCCTGGAGACCACCGCCGGCTTTGCGAAAAAAACCAATGCCGAACACAGAATGGCGCAGACAAACACCCCGACCTTGGTGTGTTTCCTTCTCCGTCGGCGCACGCGTGATGAGGTCTTCTCTGGAGTCGCCGCCATCCCTGGCTCCTGCGAACAATGTATACAGAATCACACTTAAAAAGCGGATCAGGAATTCAAATCCACATCTTGCTGAAACCTTGCCTTATACCACGACCTGAGCCGCGGCACGAATACCATTCCAACGAAATCGGTGCTGTGCAATTTCCTTCTGTCCCGCGGCACTCAGGGAAACTCATTCCATGAAGTTCGGCCACTCGCGTACCGGCCGGCCCTGCGATTCTCCTTCTCCGTCGGGACAGGAGTGTGCTCCTGATCCATACAACCTGCCCACTCCAATATCGACCAAACGTCGCGGATCCTTGAGTGTTTCGCCTGAGTTCGTCCGCCGGTCCCAGCAAAACAAATCCAGCGCAGAACGGCCGACGAGGCCGTCCAACGGTCGATCCGGAGTGGATCAGGCCGAAGACATCCGGTTCCATCTGTCAGTTTCCTTGTTGGCAGCCTGGCAGGCACACACTGATGCCGCGCCTTCGGCGCTCGTGGACGCGTCCTGCGTCATATTCAGAGATAAAACCACCGCCTTGGAGAGATTTCCGGGAGGTCCTGGGACCGGACAGTCCGCACTGGCAGACCTGCCGGGCCCGGGATAGAATCACAGCCATGAAGATCAGCGCAGGATTGCTCATGTACAGGCGCCATGGGGACAATCTCGAGGTGCTCCTCGTGCATCCGGGAGGTCCGCTGTGGCGACACCGCGACGAGGGGGCATGGTCGGCTCCCAAGGGAGAGATCGGACCGGCCGAAGAGGCACTCTCCGCAGCGGTGCGGGAGTTCAGGGAGGAAACAGGGATTGACCCGGGAGAGCCATTCCTGGAGCTCTCCCCCATCCGGCAAAAGGGGGGCAAAGTCGTCAGGATCTGGGCCTTTCAGGGGGACTGCAATCCGGCCGAAATCCGGAGCAACACTTTCAAGCTGGAATGGCCTCCTCATTCGGGCGTAATGCAGGAGTTTCCCGAAATCGATCGAGCCGCGTTTTTCGGCATCACGGAGGCGCGACGCAAGATCAATCCGGCGCAGATTCCTCTTCTGGACGAGCTCTTGGGAAAAGCCTGCTTAGGCGCTTCCTAACCTCGCAGGGCTTCGAAGACGGCTTTCGCGATCTGGATGTCCTGGACGGCGACGCCGGTCAAATCGGCGACGGTGACCTGGCTGTCTGCGGTTCTTCCCGGCGCCTCCCCGGCAATCACTTTCCCCAGTTCGAGAATATGCTCCTCCCGGATCAAGCCGGCGCGCAGCGCGTGAGCGATCTCACCCCGCACGCGACACTGCGATAGGCTGTCGGCGACCACCCGATCCGCCCGCTTCAATATTGCGGGATCGAGCTCCTGTTTGTGGGCAGCGTCAGCCCCTACGGCCGTGATGTGGGTTCCCGGCCGGATCTGTCCGTCCCTGAGGAGCGGCGCTGTGGCGACGGTGGCCGTCACGATTAGGCTGCAGTTTGCCGTGACCGCTTCCGCATCGAGAGTCGTGTCTACAGAAAATCCGGCCTGTTCCATTTCCATTCGATATTTTTCGAGCCTGTCCGGGTGCCGGCCCCAGGCAAGAACCTTCCGGCAACTCGTCACCAGTCGCAGATAACGGAGCTGCAGCCGGGCCTGCACCCCGGTACCGAGGATCCCGATGCATCGAATCTGCCGCGGGGCGAGGTACTTCGCGGCGATCGCTCCGGCTACGGCGGTGCGCACGTCGGTGAGGTACCCTTCATCCAGGAGAATGCTCTGGAGCACGCCCGTGCTCCGGGAGAAAAGCAGCATCAATCCGTTGCCCGAGGGCAGGTTCAATTCCGGATTTCGGTAGAATCCCGAGGCAACTTTGATCACGTAGTACGGATCGTCAAGCAGGTATCCGTACTTGATGTGGACATCGCCGGGAGGATCCTCAAACAGCAGTTCGCCGACCGGCGGCACGACGGCCTTCCCCGCGGAATACGCGACGAAACCGGCTTCCAGTGCAGGGAGGATGTCTATGTTGGGCAACACCCGCTTGATCGCATCGATGCTGATGATCTTCATAAAACCTCCGGTGGCCAGGACCGCGACCGGCGGTGCCGTGTCAATCTTGGCTCCGGCCGGATCGATTCGCAATCTGCTGCGAAGGGTAGCGGCAGGCTGCGGCACTCCAGAACCGCTCCCCGAAGCGTTCCACTACCTGGGCTTCCCCGCCGGCGGAAAGCCGGCGCAGGGCTTCCTCCACCTGCCCCGGAGACCAGCGTTCAAGCGCATTCCTCAAGTCCTGCTCTGTCATCGGGTGCCGCCCGATAATTGCAAGCACCGCGTCCGACACGTTGTCGTATCCGGAAAGATCAAATGACCCACCGGACGAACCAACTGTCCGCGCGCGGCTGCCCAGGATGACTTCCGCCATGCGCACTCCGCCTTCGTCCGGGAGTTCCACGTTCGGCTCCGCGGGAGGACGGCTTGGAAGGCTAATGTGCACCTGATCCGGCTGAATCTTATCCAGAGCGCCTGCGATCTCCAGCAGGGCAGCTTCACTGTCGTTGACGCCCTTCATCAACATGACCTCAATCCACAGCTGCCCCGGATATTCGCGGCGGAACTCGATCATGCCCTGCAACAGCAGTTCGAACGTCAATTCCGGCCAGGGGCGGTTGATCTGCCGATAGAGCCGCGCGTTCCCGGCGTCGAGCGACGATAGCACCGCATCGGTATCGTGCAGGTCCCGACGAACTTCCGGCAAGTACAGGAGGGAGCCGTTCGTGATTACAGCCACAGGGAGCCGGGTCAGGACTTTGATCTGCCGCACCAGCCATCCAATGCCGGCGTGCAACGTGGTTTCGCCGGATCCGACCAGGGTGACCCAGTCGATGGCGCCGGGCTTGTGGCCCGCCAGCGCCTCCTTCACTTCCTGAAGGATGTCTTCGCGCGGGAAGTATTCGCGGCGTTCGTTGGAGAGCGGAACCGTGCGCCCCAGCTGGCAGTACACACAGTTCCAGTTGCACACCTTGAGCGGCAGCGGATCGACGCCCAGGGACTGCCCCAATCGCCTGGAAGGCAGCGGCCCGAAGACAAACCTCATATGCCGATTTCCCTCGCTCCCCTCCGGCGCACGGCCGTCGCGCCTCCGGACTCCGGCATCCCGGAGTCCCGGCACATCCGAATACGGCACCCTGGAATTCAAGGAGGAATTATGCGCTCAGGGCGCACTGCGTTCCACAGGATTGTCGAAAGAGAATCGATTCAAAAGCACCGGGGACACGCAGCGGGGAAAACCTCCGCACCACGCCCTGCCGGCTGTTCGCTAGCGCCCCCCGCTCAGTGCTTCGAGGTGCGCACGGAACAGCTCACAAGTGCCGTAATCCTCATCATTGCAACGCGAGAGGTACTCTTCACCATAGGGGATGAATTTAGTGACCGACGAAGCAGAGCAATAACGCGCCGGCGCTTCCTGGAGGAAGGGACATTGCGATTCTGTGGCCAGTTTTGTCCCGTGCTGCCGGGCAAGCGGGCACCCTGCGTAATCTTCCGTGGAGCATTTTTCCCGGTCGGCTTGCCCCGGAGTCTGCACGATCAGCTTCTTGAATGCCGACACCCGGCAGTACTTCACCGTTGCTTCCTTGAGATAAGGGCACCTCATGCCCGGCTCTCCGTCGATTCCAGAATGATTTAAAAGCGATTCAGTCCTTACCCGCGCTCAGTACCATCTAGCGCACCATCCCTGCGCATTCACAGGCAATATCCGTACCATGCCGGCCCCGGGCAGGCACCGGCATAACCTATTGATTTATTAACGGAAAACAGGATACTTCCCACGCTCCTTCAGGCAGGACAAGGGATACTTGTCGGCATTGCCGACAACACCGTCTTGAATCCCTACACACGGGCGCGGGAAGATTGCCGATCCTCGCGGCAGTGTCACGATATCAGATCGGCAAGCAGCTTGAGTCCTTTGTCGACATCGCTTCCGAGGTGGATCCGGATCGTGCGCCGTCTTTTGCCGTTCAGCGAACGAAGATCGCCGAGCGCCTGGGCGCGCTGCAGGACGGCGAACCCATAGTCCTCTCCCGGGATGCGCAGGTCAATGTCCGCATCGGCGGTAAGCACGATGAAGACGCCGAAGTCCGGCCCTCCTTTGTGCAACTGCCCGGTCGAGTGCAAGTAGCGGGGGCCGTACCCCAGCGTAGTCGCCACGCGGGCACGGTCGCGGATGCGGAGCCTTATCGCTTCGAGCTTTTTGTCCCGTGGGGCGGTCGGATGAAGGAAGGCCAGCACTGCTACATAGTCAGGCGGCCGGACCAGGTTGAGGAAGGAGTCCACGACGTTCTGCGCGGGCTTCGGGCTGCCGGCCGGAAGCCAGGGGGCATCCTCCCGGCAGAAGACGGCGAGTTGCCCATCGACGGCGACCGGCTTCCCCTCGTTGAACGTCTGTTTCTGTTTCCACTCCCGCAGCAGATCAGCCGTGTTCTTCTTGCTTTCAGCCACGTTCGGCTCATCGAAGGGGTTGACGCCCAGAACGGCGCCTGCAGCGGCCGTCGCCACTTCCCAGCGCACGAATTCGGCGCCCAGTGACAGCCTGTCCTTAATCTCGATGCGAGCCACCGGGTGGCCGGCCGCCTCCAGTGCCTGGATTCTCTTCTCCGTCTTGGGGTCCGTCTCATCGTTCAGAACAAGGGAAACGAACACTCGATCGTCAGAGTAAGTTTCGGGCTTGCCCGGCTCCTCGCCGTCGACCGGGATCAGTCCCCGGCCTTCCTTTCCCGTGCTTTCGGCGAGCAACTGCTCGGCCCAGGCGCCGAATCCTTCTACCGAACGGGACAGCATAAAAGTCACCTTGTCGCGTCCGCGTCGCTGGCTGATCCCGAGAAACGTCCCCAGGTTGACGCCCGGATTCGCCTCGGAGGGAACCGTGTGGCCGCAGCTGAGTCTCATCTGCAGAGCCTGATCGAGCAGCGTCCGGACATCGACGCCGATGAGCGCCATGGGGACCAGCCCGAAATAGGAGAGCGCGGAGTAGCGGCCGCCGATGTCCTCGGGGTTCTCGAAAATGCGCCGGAAGCCGCGGTTGCGCCCTTCCTCGACCAGAATCGTCCCCGGATCCGTGATGGCCACGAAATGGCTGCCGGCTTTGTCGGCGCCCAGTTCGCAAATCCGGCCATAGAAATACCGGTAGAAGCTGACGGTTTCCGTCGTGGTTCCCGATTTGCTGGCGACCAGAAACAGGGCGCGCTTGAGGTCGATCTGCGATTCGACGTCGGCGACAGCGGCCGGATCGGTGTTGTCGAGGACAAGGAGAGTCGGCCATCCCGGTGCGGAACCAAAGGTTTCCCGCGCCACTTCAGGACACAGGCTGCTACCCCCCATCCCGAGAAGCACGACGTGCTTGAATTGCGCTTCCTTGATCTCGCGGGCAAAGCCGGTGATCGCGTCGGCGTGGACCATGAAATCCTTCATGCTTTCGAGCCAGCCCAGCCGGTTGACGATGGCGCGAACCTGCGCCGGTTCCGACTTCCAAAGCAGCGCATCCCGCTTGTATAGCCGGCGGACGAACTGCCTGGAATCCAGCGTATCCAGGGCGGCGGCGAATTCCGCCTTGGCGGCGCCGGCGTTGACCGTCTCGCGGGAGGCCGAATCCGCCAGCAGCTGCAGGCGCCTCTGGGACAGGGTCTTCATCAGCATGTCGTACGGTTCGATAAATTTCTGGATGCCTTCCTCGGCCAATTGGCGGGTGACAAAATCCAGTTCCACTCCCACCCGCTGCAGGTCGGCGAGCACCTGCTGCGCCTCCTCGATGCCCTTCTCCACGCTGTTCGCTTCGATCACTCCATGGTCGGCAAAGGCGGCGATCGTCTGTTCGGGCATGGTGTTGACGGTGTCCTGGCCGATGAGCGGCTCCACATACTTGAGGTCGGGATAGAGCGGGTTCTTGGTGCTGGTGCTGGCCCAGAGGGGACGCTGCACGCGCGCTCCCACGTCCGCCAGAGCACGCCATCGATCCCCACTGAATATCTTCTGGAAGCTCGCATAGGCGAGTTTGGCGTTGGCCACCGCGGCCATTCCCATAAGGCGTGCCGGTCCGGCGCCGTCGTCTGCGCCCGGAATGATTCGATGCCCGAGAAGCTGGTCGGCGAGCACGTCGATCCGGCTGAGGAAGAAACTGGCGACGGAGGCGAGTTGTTTGACCCGCTTGCCCTCCGACACGCGGCGTTCCAGGGCACGGATGTAGGCTTGAGCCACGGCCTCGTAGCTCCGGATTGAAAACAGGAGCGTGATGTTCACGTTCACGCCCTGGTAAAGACACTCTTCGATCGCGGGCACGCAGGCGGGGGTGCCGGGGATCTTGATGAAACAATTGGGCCTGTGCACGGCTTCGAAAAGGCGCCCGACCTCCCCGATCGTCCCCTGCGCGTCGTGCGCCAGATAGGGCGACACTTCCAGACTCACGAAGCCGTCCACACCTTCGGACTGGTCGTATACGGGGCGGAGAAGATCACAGGCATCCTGGATATCCTTCACCACCAGCGCCTCGTAGATTTCATGAACGCCCCGTTTCTCCTCAACCAGCTGGCGGATCTGGGGATCATAATCGCTGCTTTTGGTGATGGCCTTGTTAAAAATGGTCGGATTCGAGGTGATCCCCCTCAGCCCCTGCTCTTCGACACGTTTCCTGAGCTCTCCGCGGACGATCATGCCCCTCGTCAGATCGTCCATCCAGTAGCTCTGGCCACATTCGATCAGCTTGAGTAGATTGTTCATCGTTCCTCCCTACCACCGAGCCGCCCGAATAATGAGTTCAAGGTGGCGAGTCGGGTGGCGAGTATCGAGTGTTGATGATCGGATAATTCCTGGCACAGGAATGAAGCGCCATCCTCCGCTGATCACTTCCGCAGTTTCCTTGCCCTGGCAACGACGCTTTCCACGGTGAAGCCATAATGTTCGAGGATCTGCTTGTAGGGGGCGCTGGCGCCGAAGCGGGTGATGCCGATTATGTCCCCCGACTCGCCGACCCACTCATGCCAGCCCATGGGCGATCCGGCTTCCACCGCCAGCCGCGCCTTCACCCGTGGCGGCAACACGTCGTCGCGATAACTTTGAGGCTGCTCCTGGAACAACTGCCAGCTGGGCATGCTCACGACACGGGCGCCGATCCCCTCCGCTGCAAGCTTGTCTTGAGCGGCCAGGATCAGCGGCACTTCCGAACCGCTCGCAATCAGAATGAGATCGAGGGCGCTTCCCGGCTCGGGGGATAGGACGTAGGCGCCCTTCAAGACGCCTTCGGCCCCCTTGAGCTTCGTCCGGTCCGCAATCGGCAGGTCCTGCCGGCTGAACACCAGGATGGTCGGGCCGTTTCTGCGCGCGAGGGCCGCCCGCCAGGCGTAGGAAACCTCGTTGGCATCCGCGGGCCGGATCACGCACATGTTCGGCATGGCGCGGAATGAGGCGAGGTGTTCGATTGGCTGGTGCGTGGGGCCGTCCTCCCCCATGCCGATCGAGTCGTGGGTCATCACGTAAATGACCGGCAATTCCATCAACGCCGCCAGCCGGATTGCCGGCCTGGCGTAGTCCGTGAAAACGAAAAACGTGGAAGCGTAAGCGCGCACGCCTCCGTGAAGCACGAGACCGGAAGTCGCCGCGCACATGGCCAGTTCCCGCACGCCCCAGGCGATGTTGTGGTTGGCATACTGTCCCTTTTCAAAATAGGAGGTTTGCTTCAGGAGCGTCTTGGTGGACGGAGCTAGGTCCGCACTTCCTCCGATCAGCCAGGGCGTGCGGCTGGCGAACGCGTTGACGACCTTGCTGGATGCCGTGCGCGTCGCCATAGGTCCGTCAGACGCCTTAAAGTGCGGGATTTCCCCATCCCACCCGGCCGGCATGTCGGCACGCAGCGCCTCCTCGAACCGCTTCGCGAGCTCCGGAAATTTCTTGGCGTAGGAGGCAAGATTGATCCGCCAGGATTCCTCCCATTTTCGGCCTTTCTCCACGGACTCCCGCATGTGCTCCAGCGCCCGATCGGGGACGAGGAACTGCGCGTCTTCCGGCCAGCCGTAGAACCGTTTGGTGAGCTTGACCTCTTCCGCCCCGAGCGGGGAGCCGTGCGCCTCGAATGTGTCCTGCTTGTGGGGCGACCCGTAGCCGATGTGCGACTGTACGATGATGAGGGAAGGCCGCTCCTTCTGGTCGCGCGCCTGTTGGAATGCCCCGGTCAAACCCTCGAGATCGTTCGCCCTGTCTCCGAGGTCCTGGACGTGCCAGCCGTACCCGCGAAAGCGCTGTGCGACGTCGTCCGAATAGGCGAGCCGCGTCGGACCCTCCAGGCTGACGTAGTTGTTGTCGTAGATCCAGATCAGCTTGCCTAATCCGAGATGGCCGGCGATGGACGCCGCCTCGTGCGAACCCCCTTCCATCAGGTCGCCGTCGCTGCAAAACGCGTAGGTGTAGTGATTGACGATCTCGTTGCCGTCGCGGTTGTAGGTGGCGGCGAGGTGCGCCTCTGCCATTGCCATGCCGACGGAGTTCATGATCCCCTGGCCGAGCGGGCCGGTGGTCGCTTCGACGCCGGGCGCAAGGCCATACTCGGGGTGGCCTGCCGTCTTGCTCCCCCACTGGCGGAAACTCTTTATGTCCTCGAGCGTGATGTCATATCCGGAGAGATAGAGCATGGCATAGATCAGCATCGAAGCGTGCCCGCACGAGAGGATGAAACGATCCCGGTCGAACCATCCTGGATTCCTGGGATTGAATTTAAGGAACCGGCGCCACAAAACGTAAGCCACGGGCGCTAATCCCATGGGGGCGCCCGGGTGGCCTGAGTCGGCCTTTTGCACGGCATCGATCGCCAGCGTGCGTATCGTGTTGATGGTCAACTCTTCAATCGACATGCTCTCGAGCCTGGTCATGAGCTTTCTCCTTGTTGAGGTGGCGCCGTTTGTCTAATCCTTAATAGTAGCATCAAAACTGCCCTGGCACCTGCCCATCGAAGCTTTCCGCCTGAAGCCGCGACAATGCAGCCCCCAGGAAGCGTTTCCCCACGCGCAGCGGCACCCAGGCGGCTGCAGAAACCGATTCCCAGCCTGAAGAGCGCATGGATACCCGAACAGACAATCATGGAAACTCCGGGATCGGCAGCAAGGAGCACACGGCGGCGAATGATTCCGTCGCATAGGTCGTGAGAAAAATTAGGAATTTGCAAAAATCGCGCTAATGTTTTCAATAACTTACAGCCGTGAAATCGTCATTTTTTGAATATTTTCTCACGACCTGCGCGACGCATCGGGAGCAGCCGACCGGGTGCCGTCCTTGAACGGCCGGCCTACATTCATGCGGCCGCTACGCGGCCCACCCGCTGCCGAATTATTCGGGTTAGAGACGCTTCCGCGAAAAGCCGTCTTCCTGGCAGAGGAAAAGCAGCCGCTCGCCGTCGATCGTCGTTTCGAGGGCGACGTCGCGCTGCCAGAGACGGCGCAGGTAGTTGAGGGTTTTCTCGGCATACTCAAGCTGCAAATCACGGCCGTCGTGGAAGTGTTTCAGGTACAGAGTGTGGCTGTGGTTGTAATCGGAGTCGGCGATCCGGATCACCGGAATGCCGTTCATGCCCACGTTTTTCAGGAGGGTTTCCTTTACCTCCCGCCAGCTCTCTTCGTCGGAAACCCGGCTGACGACGACCTCTTCATCGCGGGTTTCGTATTCGAACAGGTTCAAGTCCCGCATGAGCTCCTCGGTGAGGTGACGCCTCAAAAACGAGGTGTCCCGATCCGCCTCACGGACCTGGAAGAGCCTGGATTTGCCGGGATTCCGGGAATCGGTCTCGCGATCGTCGGGTGCTCTCCCGTCGTATCGCTGGGCGATGTCCTCCCAGATGCGAAGACCGACATGGTAGGGATTCAGTCCTCCGGGAAAGGGCCGAACGACCTGATTGTGGCGGACAATGAACTCGAGTTGCAGGTCCTGCGGCAGGAGCAGGCTGTCGAGAATGCGCTTGTGCCAGTAGGTGGCCCACCCTTCGTTCATGATCTTGGTTTCGATTTGCGGGATGAAGTACTGAGCCTCCTCGTGAACGATCGTGAGCACATCCCTTTCCCATTCGGCCAGGTACGGGTTGTGGTCGCGGATGAAGAGCAGCAGGTCCTCATCCGGCATGAGCGGCACCTGGCGCAGGTCCGGCTGCTGGTAGGCCACGCGACGATGAATCCTGGAAAACTCGTCCGGGGGGGACTCGCATCTTCGAGCAGGCGTCGGCGTTCTTCCTCTTCCGTAACCTTGCGCACCGCCAGATTGCGGCGGCACTGCAGCGATACTGCGTGCGCGGCGTCGAGGATGTTTTCGACCCGCTCCAGCCCGATGCTCGGATCCTCCATGTAGGACCGGATGCGGCTGCCGTGCACCTTGAAGGTCCCCAGGGTATAGTCGGGACGCGTCGTCCGGAACGTAAAATTGTTCTTGAAGAAGTCGTTGTGCGCGTAAACGTGCGCGATCGTGAGAATCTGCAGGAGCAGGGAGTTGTCGCGCATCAGGTAGGCCAGGGCGGGGTTGGAGTTGATGACCATCTCGTAGGGCAGGCCGGAGACCCCGTAGTCGTAAAGGGTCTTCAGCTTTTCGAAGGACTTGCCGTAAGACCAGTGCGGGTAGTGGGCCGGCATGCCGGAGTATGCCATGTAGGACAGCATCTGGTTGTGGTCGCAGAGCTCGAATTCCTGCGGGAAGCAGTCGAGGCCGATCTCCGCCACCTTCTCCCTGATTCGAGCGTCCCACATTTCGAGGTCTTTCACATCATAGAGTGGAGCCATTTCACACCCCTCACGGTTCCGCCGCCCGATCCTTGGCGAGAAAGGACTTGAAGCTCGGCCAGACGTCTTCTTTGCGCTCGATGAGTATCGTTTGAAAGTTTTCGAACTCGAGCTGGCTGAACGTCCGGATCATGGAATTCTCATAAAAGCTCGAGCCCAGGGGCTTGATTTCGCCATAGCCGAACAGGTTGGAGACCTTGCAGAGTTCCTCCGCGCTCTGCAGCGCCGCGGCGTTATCGGAATCGAAGTTGTCGCCGTCGGAGCAGTGAAAAACGTAGATGTTCCACAGCGACGGGTGATAGCGCGCTTCGATGATCTCGAGCGCCTTCCGGTAGCCCGACGAGATGAATGTGCCTCCGGACTCTCCCTTGTGGAAGAACTCATCCTCGGTCACTTCGCTGGCCTCGGTGTGGTGTGCGATGAAGACCGATTTCGACCGTGCGATACTTTGTGACCACGAATTGGTAGAGCAGGAAGAAGAAGCAGCGCGCGAGGTATTTCTTCATCGTGTCCATCGACCCGGAGGTGTCCATGATGCAATCACGACGGCGTTGGATTCCTTCTTCATGTCCGTCACCATGTGGCGGTATGTCAGATCGTCCTCGTGGAAGGGGAAGCGCGTGCGCTGGTCCTCCGGCCCGCGGCGCGTGGCGAACTGCCGCTTTATCTTGGCGCGGACCGTGCGCCGCTTGTCCAGGCGCACGCGAATCCCCACCTGGCGATACCCTTTCGCTGCGGCTCAGGCGCTCGGCTTCGATTTCACGCAGTTTCTTGCGTTCCAGGTCGGGAAGCTCGAGATCTTCGAACATGATGTCGATCAGTTCTTCCAGGGTCACGTCGGTCTCGTAGTAGTCGACGCCGGGCTGGTCGCCGGCCTTGCCGGTTCCCGCTGCCTTCGGCTTCTGCCTGTCCGATCATCTGCCCCGGCTGTTCGCCGCCCTGTCCCTGGGCCACTCCGGGCGCATTCTCGCCGTAGATGAAGCGGTACTCCTTGATGCCGCGGATCGGGACCTTGATGATCCGGTCCTTGCGGTCTGCCCGATGATCGATTCCTCGGCGATGATGTCGGCGATGTTATCGCGGATCGACTCGCGGACTTTCTGCCGGTGGCGCAGGCGGTCGCCGGCGGAACGGTCGCTGTGTTCCGCTTCGGATTGCCGGAATGGTCGAAATATCGTTTCCGAATAGGGAGTCATGACTCACGCTCACCCGGGCCGGGCTGAAGGGAGCACTCGCTGCCTCCGGCGCCGCCTCAGTCCTTCCACAGGTTGTTGGCTGCGTACTTCAACACGACGTCGACGCAACTGCTGGCAGTAGCCGATCTGCGAGCAGGTTCTGAACCATCGTGTTGTACTTCTCTGTCTGCTCCTCGTCGCGCGTGCGCGCCTTGGTGATGATCCGGCTGATGTCGCGCACCGAGGTCATCAGCTTCTTCTCGATCGCCTCCTTCAGCGGCTCGTAGCTGCTGTAGGTGACCTTCTCGCCGCGGCGAGCTGGCCGCCCAAAGATAGGCGATCACCTCCTGGCGGAAGCCCTCGGCGGCCGAGCCGATGATCGCGATCTGCTCCTCGATGGACTTGAGGAATCCCTCGTCGGGCTGCAGCTCCTCCTTGGTATTCCGGTCCTTTACCTTGGTCTTGTTGACGTAGGCCTCGGCGTGGTCGAGGTAGTTCTGGAACAGCGATTCCGCCTGCTCCTGATACGAGTAGACGAAGGCCTTGGTGATCTCCTTCTCGAGCAACTCGAGGTATTCCTTGTGCAGGATGTCCTGGAGGAAGTCGAGATACTGCTTGCGCGTGTCGTCCGGAAGATCGGCCTCCTTGGTCATGTTGATCAGGGCCTCGCGAACGTTGATCGGGATTGATGCAGTTGCCCGCGACGTTGTCCGACAGCGCGTTGTCGAGCGCCTTCATGATGAAGCGGGTCGAGATGCCGCTCATGCCCTCGCGCTTGGTGTCGTCGCGCAGCTCCTGCACGTCGACTCTTCTTGGTCTTGCCTTTCTCGACGACCTCTTCGCCGTTGTAGAGCTTCAGCTTGGTCATCAGATCGCACTTGGCGGTCGGCTCGAGGCGCGGTCAGGATGGCGAACATCGAGGCGATTTCGAGGGTGTGCGGCGCGATGTGAGCGCGGAAGTCCGAGTGGCGGATGATCTTCTGGTAGATCTTCACCTCTTCGGAGAGCCGCAGGTTGTACGGCACCTTGACCACGACGATGCGGTCCAGGATCGCTTCGTTGGTGTGGTCCGCCCTGAACTTCTGCCACTCGGCCTCGTTGGAGTGGGCGACGATGACGGTGTCGACGTACACCATGCCGTGGCGTCCCGGCGCCGGGATCACCTTTTCCTGGGTTGCGGTGATCATCGCGTGCAGGTATTCGGTCTCGTTCTTGAACACCTCGATGAACTCGACCATGCCGCGGTTGCCGACGTTGAGCGCGCCGTTCAGGTCGAGGACGCGCGGGTCGCCCTCCGAGTAGAGGTCGAGCTTGGAGATGTCCTCGCTGCCGATCAGCACCGACGTGTCCTGGTTGTTCGGGTCGACCGGCGGAACCACGCCGATGCCGACCCGGTTGCGCTTGGAAAACAGCTTGGATGACGACCGGGAATTCCTCGTAGCGGCCGCCGAACTCTTCCTTCAGCCGGAAGCGGCAGACCGGGCAGAGATCGCCTTCGATATGGACGCCGAGCATCTTTTCGAACTCGCGCCGCAGGTGACGCGGGATCAGGTGCAGCGGCTCCTCGAACATCGGGCAGCCCTCGATGGCGTAAAACGGCGGGCTGTCTTCCAGGCCGTGCTGCAGTTTTTCGACCAGCGAACTCTTGCCCGAGCCGACCGGCCCCATGAGATAGAGCACCTGTCGGCTCTCCTCGCCCTTCAGGGCAGCGGAGTGGAAGTAGCGGACAATCTTCGACAGGACGTGCTCGATGCCGAAGAACTCGTCGGCAAAGAAGTTGTAGACTTTGAGCGATTCGTCCTTGAAGAGCCGCTTGGTGCGCTGATCGCTGGTGTCGTGGATGTCCCGCATTCCGGCGCTGGTAATGACGTCATACAGCCGCGCGTGGGCCAGCTTCGCCAGACCCGGGTTGTCTCTGAGCCGATCCAGGTATTCAAGAAAAGTACCCCGCCAAATGTGTTTTTCCCTGCTGTCCCGATCCTCCTGGATCATCTTCCCGAATTGACTGTTAACTTGCTCCATTTCCGCTCCTTTGGCGTATCGCTACGCCCACACCCACCCGAATACTACTTCCTGTAACTATAGATGCATACAGAGAGGCCTCTGATTCAGAAGATTTGCGAGCCTGCCGGCGAGTCCGAGCCATGTGGACACATCTCCGACGATTCCATGATCAGGGGCTGCAGCTTGCCGGTTGAGTAGGAATATGGAAAATGACAGAGCGGATCACATGGGGAAAGCCAGCTTCTCAGTCAAGTCAACCCTTGACCCCACGACCTACACCTTGTGAACAGGTTAGCATCCGAAAATCGGAGACGTCAAGGGCAGCCCCATGGCGAGGGGCAATTTCTCGTGTATTACTGCCGCTCAGCTTGGAGACTCACGGAGTCTGATTTTTCCGGGAGTACGTGCCGGAGGAGGATAACCCGTGTGCGGAAGAGTTCCGACGGAAGCAACCTGGAGATGCGCGAAGGCCAGCAAAGACCAACGGGACGCTTTGGGTGGCGTCCTCCGTGCCGGCGCCGGCGTGATCCGCCGAGCTTCCTGGGCCTCCGGCATTTGTCAGTTCTGGTAGAAGATCAGCGTGCGCACGGGAATAGCGAAGTCATCGATTTCATCGCCGCTGACGATGCGTCCGTCGGGAAACCGGTAGAACGTGGAAGGATAGTTCCACTTGATGCCGGCGATGTTCGAAGGAGGCCGGCGGGATTTCACATAGCCGCCATAAATGTATCCCACCAGCACTCGGGTGCCCGCCGGCAGCTGATCAAGAAGCGTTCGCGTTCCCCTGCGATTTTTGAGTTCGAGCCCCGTGCGTATGAACCCATCCTTGAAGAAGTAAATGGTTGTTTTTCGATCATACGCGTCGCCGGCAAGCGCCTGGGCGCTATCCCCGTCCTTCCCGATCTCCAGGAAACCTTCCATAGATGATTGCTCATCCTCTCCTTCCAGCACAGTCACCTGCGTACCCTCCGGGAGGGAGTTCCACTCCCGCACCTGGTCGCCACGCAGTTTTTTGCCGTCTGGGAAGGAATAGATCGTATCCGGGCTATCGTAATTTTCGCGGGCGATGTGCCATGCAGTCCAGTCCCTGGAAACGACGTTCGATTCGGGCGGCATCGGAACCGGAGGCGGCTGAGCCACGGCCGCAGTCGCAGCGACCGGCCTGGCCGGGCCGTGGGCATACAGGAATTGATAAAGCTGGGCGTCGGCAACGATCAACCGCCCCGCCTGCACGTCCGCATCGTGTTCAGGCCTGGCCTCCAATCCAAGTTTCTGCCGCACCTCAGGACGCGCGAAGATCATGCCGCACCTCTTGCGGCCGCGGTGATCGTTCCGGTAGAAGCGGTTTGGACGCCCGTAGGCTACCATCGAGTGGGTCAACACTCGTTGGTCCGGGATCTTGTATATGGCCTTCAACTGCCGCAACAGGTCGCTCAAGGCTTCGTACTGGGGCTCCGTGATATCCTGGTCATGGTGGCCCACGACCTCGATCCCAATCGAGTAATCGTCGATGTTGCGGCGCCCTTCCCACATGCTTCTTCCCGCATGGGTGGCGATCTTTGCCCGGTCGATGATGCGCAGGATGCCGCCGCCGGGACCTACAAAGTAGTTGGCTTCGCCGCGGCGCCAGATTTTGCCGAGCGAGCCCGCCGACGCCCCTTCGGTTGTATGGAGCACGATATACAGGGTTTGCGGCCGCATCGGGCGATGCGCATTCATCGGGCTGAGGCGGTTCGCAATCCCGGCTTCCCCGGTCCTGCCGCGCGGAGACACACGGCGGACGCTCCAGATGGTGAAGACTGTACCCAGCCCCGCGCACAGGAATCTGCGCCGGGCAATTCTATCCGCCTCTGACGCCATCGGTCGATCTCACACTTAAGCTACCCTTTGTAACAGATGCGCGCTCCGGGCGCAAGCGCGGATGCGAAGCCGGTAATTGCGGACGACATGGCGCGGCGCCTGCCCCCTGATCTTCCGCATGGAGACATGCGGCCCGCAGGGATCCCGGTGGCCTGCAACGGCTGAAATGATGGAGATGGATTCCTCATCCAGTGCTCCAGCCGGCCTTGCCCCGGGTGTCCGTCAGCCAAAAGCCGCTTGCTTGACCTGAATTCATCGAGTATTTTTCAAATTGGGTGGCAAGGATGTTGTGTCCCCCCGACCGAGATCACGCGGGCAGCGGATTTTTCCCGGCCGCTCCAGGATGCGCGTGATCACCCGCATATGACGTGAAGGAGGCCCTATGTCGGTCTCAACTGCAGGTTGGATAAGAGCATTGATCGCCTCGTTCCTGATCGGGGTGCTGTCGACCCCGTTCAACATTCTCGCCGCCGATCATGTAGTCAGACCGGCGGAAATTCAGAAGGCGATTGTGGCGCAGGCGCAGGAAAGGCAGGCAAACTTGAGCCTGGTGGAGGGGTTCTTTTCCAGCGGGCCCGCCGCGCGCGCGCTCCAGAGTGTTCCCGCTGTCCGTGGCCTGGTCGATCGTGCCGTGCCCCGTTTAGATGAACAGGAATTGGCCCGGTTGGCTGCGAAGGTCGGCAAGATCCAGCGCGACTTCGAAGCTGGCTCACTTACAAACCAGCAATTGACCTATATCGTGATCGCACTGGCGACAGCCGTGATCGTGCTGATCCTGGTTGAGACGTAGTGGGCTGGCCTTTGTTCGGAGTCATGCTTCCCGGCTTGGCGGCGGTTTGCCTGCTGCACGTGCCGCCAGCACCGCCGACCGCCGCGTCAAACGAAGTCTGGCTGGACATTCCGTTCGTCGCGCAGGTCGAGAACGGGTGCGGGCCCGCCAGCATTTCGATGGTCATGAAATACTGGGCGGCAGCGAGACATCGTCCGCCGGATCCGGCTGCCGAGGAAGCGACAATCCGTCGAAGCCTGATTGCCGGGAATTCCAGGGGAGCTTCTGCCGGCGACGTGGCCAGGTACTTCGAGGGGCACGGCTTTCATTCCTACACCTTCGATGGCGCCTGGACCGACCTGGAACACCATCTTGCCAGGGGGCGCCCGCTTATCGTTGCCCTCGAGGAGAGATCGGACACGTTTCACCTGCTGGTCGTAGCCGGGATCGACAGCAGCCGCGGGATTCTTCTGGTCAACGATCCCGCCCGGCGCAAACTACAGAAGCTGAAACGGGCAGAATTTGAAAAGGCCTGGAGTCGCTGCGGCAACTGGACGCTGCTGGCTCTGCCGAATGATGAAAGCTGACCTGTGCGAGTGGTTGCTGTCCCTCACCTTCGTGCTCGTACTGTGCCCGGCGGGCTTCGGCCGGGAACGGATGCCGAGTGCCGGCCCCGATGACCGCCTCAGCCGCATTGAAGCCCTCTGGGCTGCGGGCCAGTGGGAAGCTGTGGTCACGCTGGCGGCTTCGGCTCCCGGCCTTTCCGCAGACATCGACTATTACCGAGGGATGGCGCTTGCCCGCCTCGAGCGCTGGCAGGAAGCACGCGCGGCCTTTGAATCCGGAAGGAGAAAGGCGCCGCACGATCCCAGGTTTCTCTTCGAGCTCGCCGGAGTCGCGTACAAGCAAGACCGGCGAAATGAGTCCAGGCATTTCCTGAAGAATGCCCTGCGCCTGGATCCCACGGATGCCTACGGAAACGACTTCCTGGCCGGCATCTACTTTCTGGACGGCAATCTCGAAGCGGCGCTCAAATTCTGGAATCGGAAAGGCAGGCCCGAGGTACGGAACGTGATGATCGAGCCGAACCTCCGTGTGGATCCTGTGCTGTTTGACCGGGCGTTCGCGATCGCTCCACGCTCCCAGCTGACACTCGAGGAACTATACGCGAGCCGCACCCTGGTCGAGTCGTTTGGAATCTTTCGGTCCTCGCGGTTCGAGTTGTCACCAAGGGATGATGGGACCTTTGACCTTAGTTTTCGTGCGTCTGAAAGGAACGGCTGGGGGGCTTCCCGGCTCGAAGGACTGGTCTCGCTGCTTCGAGACATCCCGTACCAGTCCCTTCGCCCCGAGTTCTACAATCTGGGCGGCAGCGCCTGGAATTCCCTGTCGCTCCTCCGATGGGATGCTCAAAAGCAGCGCTTCTCGACATCGCTCTCCGGCCCGATCGACGGCAATCCAAGGCTGCGATTGCAGGCGCTGCTGGACGCGCGCCGCGAGCACTGGGATGTCGGCTCGGCGCTCAGGGAAGCGGTGGACGCACCGAGCAACTTCGAGTTGCGAAGTGTCGAAGCTGGGGCTGAGGTCCGGGACATGATTGGAAGTCGCACCAGTCTGCGGACCGCCATTACCGTTTCGGACCGCCGTTTCGGCGGGGCGCCGACGGACAACTCACCATTGGGAACACTCTTCCAGCAAGGGGTGCTCCTCAAGTATGAAGCCGGATTGCACCAGGGCTACTCAGCCCCGGAGGACCGTTTGGAGGTGAACTGGGATACGGAAGCCCGTTTCGGCAAGGTTCTGACGACGAAGGGGAAACCGTTTGCCCGAGCCGCGGGGGTTTTTCAATGGCAATGGCTGCCTGAGCCGCGCGGCAAGGACTACAGGGTTACCGGGAGGATCGGCGCCGGCATGACTGTGGGCGAGGCCCCATTCGATGAGCTTTTCAGCCTGGGACTGGAGACCGACAATGACACCTACCTCCGAGGGCACATGGGCACGCTGAACGGGAAAAAAGGGGCGGGGCCATTGGGTCGCAATTACCTGTTCCTGAACTGTGGAGTTGATAAGCTGGTTCACCGGAACGGATTGTGGGAATTGACCGCGGGCCCCTTCGTCGACACGGGAAAGTCCTATGCCGCTTCGACGCCGTTCGGCTCGCGCTGGCTCCTCGATGCGGGCATGGTCGCCCGGTTCACAATCTTCGGCAGCATCACTCTCGCCCTGTCCTACGGCAGAAACGCACAGGGCCCCCGCGACGCCCTGTTTATGAGCATAACGGGGACTGACGACGGCAAACATTGACAGATCATAAGATGAGCTGGTTTTGATGGCTCTAAAACCGCCTTAGAGCCAAGAAAAAGGCCCAAATTCTGATCTTAATGGTTCGACGGGGATCAACGGGGACGGACGGCAGCCAATTCTTACCGAACAGATCCTCAGCGGTTGCCTGTGCAAACGACCGGCTCAGAGCCAAAAAACAGGGCCCAAAATCACGATTGAGGCCTGGTATCAGACCCTTCCTGAAGCCTATTCATTCTGGTAAAACGGCTTCGGTCGGTCCGACGCCGGGAATCGCAACCTCGGGAATCGCCCCGAGAATCTACTGGGGAGGGGTGGTGCTTGCCGGAGGCAGGTTCCAGGCGTCACCGCCGACGATGGAAACGTGCAGCGGCCGATGAGTCTTTACCAGGCGCAGGACGCCATCCACCAGATCCTGGCCCTTAAAATCCCGCACTTGCCTCAGGAGCAGCCCGCCCAGATGATCGTCACCATATGCATAGCACCCTGGCACGATAGCGGGCATTCGCGGGTTATTTCAATGGACAGAGAGGGTGTGAAGCCCAGAAGCACCCGCATCCACGCGCGGACCTCCTCGCCAGTTTTCACCCTTGACTCCTTCCCCAGTGCCCTACACTGGCGGCAACGGATTCTCCCGTCGCTTGTTACACCCACCGAAACCGCCTCGAAAAAACATACCATAGCGCCTGTCACTGTTCGACCAGACACGGAAGCAGGCAGTTGTAAGGCATCGGCTTTCCGGCGACGATAATGTCCTAGGGAACCACCAGCCCAGTCCTGACCCCAGGACGCACGCAAGGTTGTATCGCCGGATGACGCCTGTGGGCATCATACGGAGAAATCTCTTGTTTCGATGCAAAAGGAGAGGTAGTTTCGGTTTCAGCGGATCATCAGAGACGGTTCCGACCGAGGATTGAACCAGAAGCCCGAGCCTTCGGGGGGCAAACATGTCACGCGGAATTGCGGTGCCGGTCTGCTCTTGTCGTCGATTGGCGTTGATCTGCGTCTTCCTCCCGGTCCTCCTTTGCCTCCGGCTTGAATCGGGATTCGCGCAAAACGGCGGCGGACAATTCAACCCACTGGCGCTGCCGTTTCCCGTAACGACAGAGTTCAGCGAGTCGATCAGCCCATGGGCAGCCGACAAAATGGTGGCCGACCGTTATCAGCTCGCCGCCGGCACAAAGAACCTGAGACTGCAATTCTCCAACCAGGCGCCCGGCGTCCTCGGCGGGAGGCAGTTTCAGGGCTTGCCCGGCGGTTACCAGATGATGGAGTTTTCGCTGGCGAGAAAATGGGGAACTGTGCATGGATTTCGGAGCACAGGTTACAGCAGGCGCATGGTCCAGCCGGACTCGGCCAGGCGCATTTCCGGTGCCGCGGTGGAATTGCCGAAGTCCTTCCTGGGCGCCAACCTGACGGCATTCGTGCTTCGTGCCGCACCTGCCGGCATGGCCCCGGCGTCCCCCAGTAACCCGCTCACGGCTTCGGCAGGCTCGCAGCTTGGCCTGGCCCTGACTCGGGAGCTGAACAAGGGGACCCGTTTTCAGGCCGAGTGGACGCGAACGCGTCACACTGCGAGAGCATTATCAGCAGAGGATCGAAAGAACCCCGCCCGCCAGGGTCTGCTGGCACGACTCGACAGCAAAGTTGCGGGGACCGACCTCAATTTCGCGTTTCTTACCAGGAATGAAGGCCTGGCAAACCCGGCCGTTCCTGTGTATGGCCCGGCAATGCGGACTCTTTCGATGGACTTGAGGCGCGGGTTCAAGCGTCACCAGTTTCAATTCAGCACCCGCTCCGACGGGCAGAGAGCCTTGCCACTCCTGCACATGGTCGTCCGGGATGTATTCGAGCAGAGCATCCGATGGACCTACACGCCCGGGCGCCTGCCCCAGATTTCCGTCTCGCATAGCCGGAGCCGCCAGACTGCTGCCACCAACAGGGAGATGGAAGGGACTACCGGGCTCTCCCTGAGCAGATCATTCCGACGGGTGAGTTTAAGTGTTGCATACTTTCGCGGCACCCGACTCGACCTGCTAACGTCGCGCCCCCGCTGGGGCCGCGCGGTCCTGAGCGGCGATGCCAACGTCGAGATCCGAAAAGGCCGCAGGATCCATGTCCGTTACGAACGGAATGAACTTGTCCAGCACTTGATCCCGCAGACGATTTCCAGTTCCGCCCTGCAGCTTGACACCCGGCTCAGTCTTTGGACCGGCAGGCTGTCCCTGTCGCCCGTCGCCGATTTCCGCCGGCAAGGCGGCAGCTCGCCGGAACTCAGGGTGAACACGATCCGCTTCCTGCTTTCCGCTGTCATCCAGATGCCGCGTCGAGTCCCCGGGACCGACCTCCAGGTCAACTTCGGCTCGCATCATTTGCGCACACCGGGGTGCGCGGGGCAGAACGGCGCGGAATTTTCGATGCGCTGGAATTTCAAACGCCAGTAGAGCCCGCTCCTCTCAGGATTATCGGCCCGATCGAAACCCAAACCGGCTGAGATCCGCCGGCGACGGCAAGGCGCCCCGGGAACCCTCCCCCAGACATCGATCCTTTCGCGGGCGCGGATGTCGGCGATTCGGGAGGCAGGGCCACAGGGCGCAGGACTCCGCCTGAAGCAGGGATATCCCGCTCTTTGCGGGCCGGCGTGAGCCGGCAGACAGGCCATTGGTGTGAAGATTACTATCTTTTGAAGAGATCCAGAAACGCCTGTCGGTGGCTGTTCTCAGGCTTGGGAGCTGCGGCGCCGCTCCCTTGCTTCTCAACAAGGACTTTGGCTGCAAAAAAAGGACAGAGGTTGTTCGCACTCTTGTTGGGCACGCGCACTTCGATCGGCTTGGTGCATTCATTGCGCGCGGACGGATCGAAGTTCAGGCAGTTCCGGCATGTGTGCAGATCCGTTCCACAACTCTTGCACTTGTCGGTCACCTGGATCTGGTCGGTAATCTGGATCTCCGCTGCGCAATTGTTGCATCGCGTGATCAAATGGAAACGTGTTTCAATACGGGCTCCCGCACCTTTCGGGCGCGGCGGCGGCTTGGGTCTCCGTTCGCGCTCTTCCTCCTGCTGATAGCCGCGTTGACGATACTTTCTGCTCATTTTTCTCCTTATCGACGTTTTTTCTGGAGAAGATCTTCGGGGACGAGATGCATGAATATAATACATTTCCCCGAGGACCCGGTCCAGAACCACCGGCGCGTCACGACGCCGGAATACAGCCGTTGCTGCGAAGGCAGGCGTCCGCGAAGAGTGATCGGCGGATGCCGTTGTCGACGACATCAATCGCGTGCCGGCCTTTGATCACATTGATCCGGCCGGGAAGATGCTATGATAGGTCGTCACTTACTATGCGGAGGGTCGGCGTGCGGCGAGGCTATGGGCCGTACCCGTCACTGTTGCTTGGTCAAATCCCCGGAAGCGCCGCTCAGGATCGCGCTCATTTTCGGAACGCGTCCAGAGGCCATCAAGCTGGCTCCGCTGATCCTGCGCCTCAGAGCCAATCCAGACCGGTTTCATTGTATAACGATTGTCACCGCACAGCATCGCGAAATGCTGGACCAGGTCCTGAATCTGTTCGAGATTCATCCGGACCACGATCTTGACATCTTACGCCCGCGCCAGAGCCTTGCGCAAATTACCTCTCTAGCCATCGAGGGTCTGGACGGGCTGCTGGCAAGAACAGGTCCTGATTTTGTCCTAATTCAGGGTGATACGTCCACTACTTTTATCGGCGCGCTGGCGGCATTTTACAATAAGATCCCAGTGGCCCACGTTGAAGCCGGGCTTCGGACTCACAGGAAGTATTACCCTTTTCCCGAAGAAATGAACCGCCGTCTCACGAGCGTCCTTGCCGATGCGCACTTTGCGCCCACCGCGCTCGCGCGCGACCGCCTGATCGCGGAGGGAATCCCCGCGGATCGCATCTGGGTGACCGGCAACACCGTGATCGACGCGCTTCACGAGGTCGTGGGATGGGATCGGGTTTGCGACCACGACGTCCTGCGACGGGTTGCCGCACAAAAACACCGGATGATCCTTGTCACCTCGCACCGCCGGGAAAACCAGGGAAAGCCACAGGAGCAGATCTGTTCCGCGCTACTGCGTCTGGCGCAGGATTTCCCAGACGCCCTGATCGTGTTTCCCGTGCATCTCAGCCCTGCGGTTCGGGACACAGTCCTTCCCCGGCTGCATCAGCAGGAACGGATCGTTCTCATGGATCCCATCGACTATTTCGAAACGGTCCACTTCATGAAGGCCGCACACCTGATCCTGACCGATTCCGGGGGCCTCCAGGAAGAGGCCCCGTCCCTGGGCGTGCCCGTGCTGGTGCTGAGGGAATCGACCGAACGGCCGGAAGGCGTCACCGCGGGGGCCGTGCGAGTTGTCGGAACCGATGCCGAGAGGATCGTGAAAGCCGCCTCGGAGCTGCTTACGGATCAGACGGCATATCGCCGGATGGCGGACGTGAGGAACCCGTTCGGTGACGGGCTCGCTTCCGAACGGATTCTCCAGGCTCTCGAATTCATCTCGGGCCGGGGGGCAAGTCCCGAGCCATTTTCCCCCACTCCTCGACGCGCTGTCTGACCGTGCGGCGGCCTTTTCTCCTGCATCCGGCATTTCGCGGTCAGTCCTGCAGTGACGATAACTCGGTCTGGAGCGCTTCCCACTGTTCCATGGAGCGGGCCAACTCTTCCTGCAACTGCTCATGCTCATCCATCGTGGCGCGGAACAGCGTGTAATCGCGATAAAGCCCTTCGGTCGCAAGCATCTGAGACAGTGCGGCGATGCGCGTCTCATTCGTATGGATGGAGGCTTCCAAGGCCTCGATCTTCCCGGTCAACTGCTGAATCCGGTATGGATTGACCTTTTTTTTCGCCCGCTCTCGAAGCGTGACGATTTCCCGGTCGCGCCCGCCATCAGCCGGCGGCCCTCCGGCGCGTTCGCCCCGGGCCGCTTTCGCCTCTTCGTCCGCCTGCTTCTTTACCAGGTAGTCCTCGTAGTTTCCGAGGTAGGTGACGACAGTTCCGCCGCCGACTTCGTAAACCTTTGTGGCAAGTCCGTCGAGAAAGTAGCGGTCGTGGCTCACGAAAACCAGCGTGCCGCCATACTCCCGCAGTGAGTCCATCAGGATGTCCTTCGATCGGATGTCCAGGTGATTGGTAGGCTCGTCCAGCAGGAGGCAGTTGGCAGGCGAGAGCAGAAGCTTGCACAGCACGAGCCGGCTGCGTTCCCCCCCGCTGAGCACGGCTACCTGTTTCTCCACCGAATCCCCGGAGAACAAAAAGCAACCGAGCAGGGTGCGCAACTGCGGGACGAGGTAACTGGGCGCCACTTCGTACACCTCCTGCCAGACGGTCTTGTCGGACGTGAGCAGGTCGTCCTGGTCCTGGGAAAAGAAGGAGACCAGCACGTTTTGCCCCTCGCGACGCGACCCGGACATGAGCGGCAGCCGCCCGGCGAGAAGTTTCATCAGCGTCGATTTTCCCGCGCCGTTGGGCCCGACCAAGGCGACACGGTCGCCTTTTTCAAGATTCAGGGTCAGGTTGCGCAGCACAACCATCTCCCCATAGCCGGCGGTGACGTCCCCCAGCTCGATCACCACCCTTCCGGTGCGGGGCCCCTCAGGAAACCGGAAGTGAATGGGCTTGGCTTCGGGGGGAAGCTCGACGACCTCCATCCGTTCCAGGTCTTTGAGGCGGCTCTGCACCTGCGCGGCCTTCGTTGCCTTGTAGCGGAATTTGTCGGCAAAAGCCTTAATGCGGGCGATCTCGCGCTGCTGCGCCTCGTACTCGGCCACCAACTGCGCCATGCGCTCTTCCCTCTGCCGCAGAAAGTCCTGGTAGTTCCCCTTGTAGAAATGGACGCTCCGGTTGCGGATCTCGAGCGCACGGTGAATCGTGGCATCGAGGAAATAGCGGTCGTGGGATACCAGGACGAGCGCGTGCGGGTAATCCTGAAGATAGGATTCCAGCCAGTTGCGGGCCTCGAGGTCGAGGTGATTGGTCGGTTCGTCCAGCAGGAGCAGGCTCGGTTGCTGCAAAAGCAGCTTCGCAAGTGCGATGCGCATCTGCCATCCGCCACTGAACTCCTCGCACTGGCGGGACCAGTCGCTTTGCAGAAAACCCAGGCCGTTCAGAACGGATCCCACCCGGGCTTCCAGGGCATATCCCCCTTGCAGCTGAAACTGTTGGGTCAGCGCGGAATAAAGCTCCGTAGCCTTCTCATATTCGGGACCGTCATGCTGCATGTCTGCCAATTCATGCTCCAGCCGCCGGCACTCCTGTTCGAGACGGCGCAGGCTCTCGAACACCGACAGGGCCTCTTCGAACACGGTTCGCCCGCGAACGAACAGGCCATCCTGCGGAAGGTAGCCGAAGCTCAGGTCCTTTGACCCGACAACCTCGCCCTCGTCCTGAGACAGCAAGCCCGCCAGCATCTTCATGAGGGTGGATTTGCCGGTCCCGTTGTCCCCGACCAGGCCGATGCGATCCCGCTCGTTAATCTGGAAGTCGAGCGAGCGAAAGAGCCACTCACCGCGGTACGCCTTGCCGAGGCCCTTGATTTGAAGCATGATTCCCTCGAAAATCTGTTAGTTTAGCACAGTGCGAAAGACCCGGGGTGAAGCAGCAGAGGCGCAAGGCGCAATCGGAAGTGGGACACATTCCTGGAGGCATATGGTCGGCTGCAGGCGTTGCCCGGGCATCTAAATGAGCCAGCCTTGAGCGACGGCATTGAATCGGATAAAAGATGCATTGCGCAGCGAATTAGCGACAAAAGAATTTATCATTTGTCAATGGTCAATTGTCATTTTCATTTGACCGCAAGTAAACAGAAAATGACAATTGATAATCGACAAATGATATTTGACAACCCGGAGGCGCACGAAAAGCAGACCCCGTGAAGATCCCCAATAGAGCGCCCTTCAGGCGCCAGAGACTCCGGCGCGACGGCGTCGGTTTCGAGGGCGAGGGGCCGGAAGCGGAAGGCAAACGTTATGACGGTTGTGCCTGGAACGAAGGCGGTAGTACTGGCGAGCGGAGGCATCGATTCCAGCGCTGCGCTCGCACTCGCCAGGAAAGAAGGGTATGAGCTTTATGCCCTGACTTTCGATTATGGTCAGCGCCACCGTTGTGAACTGGAGGCCGCGAAGCGCGTGGTGGCGGCGCTGGGCGCCGCAAAGCATGTCGTTGTCGGGATCGACCTCCGGGCCTTTGGCGGCTCCGCATTGACCGCCGACATCGAAGTCCCGAAGGGGCGCCCCATGAAAAAGATGCCCTCCGAGATCCCGGTCACTTACGTTCCTGCCCGCAACACGATCTTCCTGAGTTTCGCGTTGGGTTGGTGCGAAACCCTCGGGGCCCAGGATATCTTCATCGGCGCCAACGCAGTCGATTACTCCGGATACCCGGATTGCAGGCCTGAATTTCTGGCCAAGTTCGAGAGGCTGGCCCAACTGGCCACCAAGGCGGGTGTGGAGGGGAGTGCGCACTACGAAATTCACGCCCCCCTGCTGCGCATGAGCAAAGCCCAGATCATCCGGGCGGGAATCGAAGCGGGGGTGGATTTTTCGTTGACGCACAGCTGTTACGATCCTGCTCCAAACGGGTACGCCTGCGGGGCCTGCGATTCGTGCATCCTGCGCCGGCGGGGCTTTCTGGAAGCAGGAATCCCCGACCCGACCCGTTATGCGGGCATCAGGCTATAGGCTGCTGGGATCAGGACCTCGACGGGAACGTAGATCAGGATCAGGAGTGAATGTGATCCGGCGATGACAGCATCGACGGCGTGAGCAATCATGGGACAAATACGCTCGCCATTACCGGTGAAGCTCTTCGCCGGAATTCTGACTTCCCTGCCTCAGAGCATCCCGGACATCGAAAACAGGCTCACGGCTTTGTTCGGCCCCACCGAGCTGCGCAGCGGCGAATTTCCTTTCGATTTGACGCACTACTACGACACGGAGATGGGTTGCCCGATCGTCCGCTGCTTTATTTCATTTCAGACGCTGATTCCGCCCGAAGACATAGCGCAGATAAAGGCTGCGACCAACGACCTGGAGATTGACCTGGCGGCAAAGTACCGGCAAGTGCCCAGGCCGGTCAACCTCGATCCCGGCTACCTCGAGGAATCCAAAATCGTATTGGCATCCACGAAGAACTTCTACCACAGGATCCTGCTTTCAGGTGGTATCTATGGGGAAGTGACGCTGCGTTACTCCGGGGGCGGCTGGCAGTCGTTTCCCTGGTCATTCCCGGACTTCCGCAGTGGCCGCTACGATGACTTCTTCACACAGCTGCGTCATGGTTACCGGACTCAACTGAAGTATGAGAAGGGAAATAGCCGTACGTGACCGGGCAAAAAGTCTGGGCAATGGTGCGGAACCAACGGGGAGCGAATCAGGAGGCACCTGCCCGCAGACGATTAGAGGCCCCCTCACCTTTTGTCCTCACTCACGCCTGTGGGCAGGTCTTCTGATTCAACCTCCGCACCGACAGGCGCTTCCGGCCACTGATGGACCGGCAGCTACCTTCGGCTCTGAAGTGGTTGATATTACGGGCATTACGCCCTTCTAACCAATTAATTCAGAACATCGGTCCGTCTGCGGATTTCAATCCGTTGACGACGAAAGCCTAAGCTTCCCTGTTCGCCGACAGATTGTCGTCGCACATCCGATCCGACTATCCATGGATAACACAACAGGCTTTTTACATAAAGAAAGAAAATCGATGATTCGCAGCGGATCAATCTCCCGAACTCGACCCGGGCAAGAGTGCCTCGCACGGCAGCAGCTGAGGGCCTTTTTCGGTGCAGACCGCATACCTGGCTTTGTCCCCGGCATACATGGACACGCCCGCGTGTTCGCCCCTGGCGTTGAGAATGTAGAAATTGATGCCGAAGTTGGGATCGCCGTTTGCCTTGCGCAGATGTCTGTCCAACGTGTTTTCTTTGATCCTCTTCAGTCCCTCCATCCCGGCGTCTCTTGGGTTCATTCCCTTGCGGAGCGCTTCCACGATGAGGAAGGACGTAAGATTGAACAGGTTGGCCTCGCCCCTGCCGGTCGACCCGGCAGCGCCGATGGCGCCGTCGACATAGAGCCCGGCCCCCAGTATGGGCGAATCTCCCGCGCGGCCCGGAATCTTGAAGGCGAGCCCGCTGGTCGTCGTGACGCCGCAGATCTCCCCTTTGGCATTGATGGCGTCACAGTTGATCGTGCCCCAGTAGTGTTCCGGATCAATCAAACCTTCGTTGGCCATTTGCAGTCCGGCCTGATAGCCGGCTGCAATGCGTTTCTTCGGATCCGGATAATGTTCGGGATCGGTGCGGCGCTTCCACTCGAGCCAGGCCCTGCGTGATCGGTCGGTATTGAGATCGTCTTCGATCTTGAAGCCGAGGGTGCGTGCGAAGGCCTGCGCGCCCGCTCCGACCAGCAGGTGGTGATCCGTGATTTCCAGGACCGCCTTCGCCACCAGGGAGGGAGTGCGCACCCCTTCGAGGGCTGCGACGCCGCCGGCGCGCTTCAACGGGCCATGCATGCAGCAGGAATCGAGCTGAACCACGCCATCTGAGTTGGGCAGCCCTCCGTAGCCGACGCTCGAGTCCTCCGGATCGAGTTCGACGATGTTGACGCCGGCAATCACGGCGTCCAGGACATCGCCCCCCTGGGTAATCTGCAAGAAAGCCTTCTCGACGCAGGTTTGCGTCCCGCCGTTCTTGAAGCGGTGCCCGTTGGCAGACGCAATCACCACGGGCCTGAGGCCTTGCGGAATCAGCATCGTGGGTGCGCGCCCGAAAACCTCGTGTGATGAAGCCGCCGCAAGCCCCGCGGCCGCCGTGGTGAGAACAAATTCCCGGCGTTTCATTTTTCTGCTCATAATCCTGCCTCCTGATGGCTGGGCAAACGTGAGTCTCCTAAGCGCAAGTTGCCCAAGACGACCCGCAAACAACTTCTGAAAGGGAATCCCACTCTATGTACCCGAAAGGGGGTATGTCAAATTGTTTCGCGAGCGGTCGCCGAAACAGCATTGTAGAGGTTAGCGTCCCCATTTTCCGCTGGTCCTGATAAAATGAGCGTATGCATGAGGAGATCCTGCCGGGCAGTGAGATTGTACGAGCCGGTATCGAAGATTTGAAGCAAGGCTGCGAAACCGTTCCGGCTCTCCTGGTATCGATCGGCGCGCCGCGGCTCCGGCGCCTCGGGCTGCCTGTGCCGGACACGACTTTCCCCCTTCCGGAGTTGCGCCTCTACGAGAAGCTTAGAGAGATCAATCCCGATGCGGCCCACTCGCAATTTAATTCACTCATAAGGAGGCTCGTGAGTTTCGAGCGCGCTGCCGAATGCGCAAAGTAGCTGATGCCGAACGAATTCGGAATTTCATGCGCGCACTCGGCGCTGCAGCCGGGAGTCCGGCCCGGATTTATTTTACCGGAGGGGTAACCGCTGTTCTGCTCGGCTGGAGACCTGCGACCATCGACGTCGACCTGCGGATCTTTCCGGAGAGCGACGCACTTTTGCGGGCGATCCCGGCGCTCAAAGACTCCCTGGAGATCAACGTGGAGTTGGCCTCGCCGGCGGATTTCATTCCGGAACTTCCGGGCTGGGAGACCCGGTCGATTTTCATCAGCCAGGAAGGTAAGGTGTCGTTTTATCACTACGATCTCTATGCCCAGGCTCTTGCCAAGGCGGAACGCAGCCACGCGCAGGACATCGCCGATGTGCGTGAGATGATTCGGAGCCGCCGCATAGATCCTCTGATCGCGCTCGAGCACTTCAAGCAGATCGAACCGAGACTCTATCTTTATCCCGCCATAGATCCAGCCTCATTCCGGCGCTCATTGAATGCCGTCCTGGGCCTGAATGAATCGGGGCATGAGTAGCAGGGCCGCTCACACGGTCCGCGAGGTGGAGGAAAGAGGGCCGTTCACCCAACCGGCACTAACTCCGTGGTCGTCGCCCGGGACTTGGCGCCCCCGAGGTCACGGGCGTACTTGATGGACCCCGGGGTGTCGTACTTCTCGAGGTATGCCCTGTCGATTGCCTCCTTCAGACGCTCGCTCCTGATGCGCACGGCGCGGACGGGGATCTCACGGTCCGCTATACTGACGACGCCGCGTGGATCTTCGAGGAACGTGCGGTACCAGCCGCGCTGCTTCAGGCTCCACGACCGCACAAACACACGACTCTCAATGACCACGACCCAGATCCCGATGAAACGGTGCGGCTGGACGCCCGCCTTGATGCCGATTATTTTGCCCTTGCGAATGGCGGTAAGGACGTCGTCCGTAAACCCTCGGTTCGTCTTCATGCACGCGCCTCAAACTCTGATTGCGTCATCGGCCGAGTTCTGACCGCGTCGACACGCCCCGACTTTACCGAAGCTCTTTTCGCAGGACTAACTTGAGCCCGGACCATACGTCTGTGACGGCACACACCTTGATATCCACAAGGCCGAGCGGGAGGGCAATTTCGCGTATCGTATCTTCGGTGATGTCAGTCGCCACCTTTGCCGATTTCTTGGGCCAGGATACCCAGATCATCGCCGTCGGCTTGAGCCCGGCGCGGTAAGTATGCAAAGCGTCAGCAAGATCAGTCTTGTGCGAGGTGGGAAAGGGGGCCGTATCTCCAAATTCCAAGATTCGGCCCCCGTTCTTCCAATCCCCAGCCTTCGCCGGAACAGGATCCGTAGGTTTACCCACAGGAATCGGCTGAATTGAGTGACCTGTCCCATAGCCTGTTCCAAATTAACATCCAAATAATCGTAATCCCTGCCATAAGAGACAGAATCCATCCTGTCCGGAAAGATGCGGGCTGGTAGTTGTAATCGACTGTGTGGGTGCCTGCCTTGATCTTTACCGCCCTGAAGAGATAGTTGCCCGGCACGATCTCAACGGGTTGGCCATCACAGGTCGCCCTCCACCCGGGATAGAACAGGTCGCTGAGAATGAGCCAGCCGTCCCGCGGCGCGACGGCACGAACCTGAACTCTCTCTGCGCCGTACGCCACGATTTCGGCAGGCACCAACTTCCCATCGCCACTGTTCCCGGCAGAGCCCGCGGTCGTCACGTCCTGCTCCCTACCCGTAATCACTGCCGTTTTGTCGAACGCGAAATCCTTGCCCGAAATCAATTCCAGCGCAGCTTCGCTGCTTCCGGCGGCGACGGCGCCGGTCACGACATAGGCCCGCGGCAGGACGTTCGGGTTTTCCCAGACATCGGCGTCGGATTGATGTACCATCTTGAAACCGCACCCTTCGGGAATGGACGCACCTTTGGAACTCAGGATATACCGCACACCCGACATGGACAACAGCGAGGGCCGTTGAATGCTGGAAATACCGTTGCTCCAGTAATCGATGCGGCTCAGGTCGCTTTTCACCTTGGGATCCGTGCTGTCGAGGTAGACAGCATAGGATGCGAAAAACAAAGTCGAAAGAGTCCACTTGCCCGCAGGCGGCCTCCATGCTTGAAGCTTGCTCAAGAGGTTATGAATGCCGGGATCGACTTTGCCCAGGAAGTTGTAATAGGAATACGGCGTCATGCCGTCATAACCGCGCATGTCCTGGAGCCTGTAAAGAGTGGAAATTTCAGGCGGGAGCATTTCGCCCATGCCCAGGATCCTGCTGTTTCCTGCATTTTTCTGAAGAAATTCCACTGATTCGGATTTGGGAAGGAGATAGTTTTCCGGACAGGTCGGAAGGTAATTGAACCAGATCCGGAACAGGTCACACAACATCACCAGCAGTATCACTCCTGCTGCTGCGCGAGGAGACAGTCTGGCGCTCTTCAGCAGCCACAATATCCCGCCGCCCGCAAGAAGGAATGCAACCACCCAGGCTCCTTCACGGAGTTCGACGGAGGTCAATTGCAGCGTCTGAATGGCATCTCTGAAGTAGTAACAACCGAAGGCAATGAACGCCAACCATACAAGCGCTATGCCGGCATATTTGAACATCAGTTTCCGATAGTCGGCTGACTCGCTCAGAATTGCCTCGAATCCTATGACTGAAAACGCGATCAACCCAAATGCAACCATCGAGACCAGTTTGTTGTTGTCGATCCCGGACAGCAGTGGGACGTAGAGGTACAACCCAGCCAATGGCCTGATATAAAGACCCAGGCAGCCGAACAGGAAAACAGCCAGCGCCCCTTTGTGAAAGTTTCCTCCTTTCTTGAAACTGAAGAGGCCCATGATTGCGAAGATTAAAGGAGCGGCACCGAGATATACCGCCTCTCCCAACAGGCTGGAAAAGCCCCAGAAATTTCCGTCCCTCACATCGCCGAAAAATCGCGGCATCATCCAGGAAATCAGCGTGTACCATGGATAGTGCTTCCACCCGTAATGCCCCATTGTGCCCCGCATGGCCGATGCTGAGCTGACCTGAAGGTATTCAAGAAAAGGGAGAATCTGCGGAGCGGCGAGGCATAGCCCGAGAAGCGCAGCTACTACAAATCCGATCCAGACTCGAGCGATGCGGCCCGGCCTTTCTCTGCTGCGCACTGCCAGATAAAGGGCGGTGGACGCGCTGATGAGAAATCCGGTTTGCGGCTGACCTCCGATGAATAGAAGCCCGAAGCCGATAGCCAGCCACGCGAGGTCGCGCAATCGGCTGTGCACGAGAAAACGTTCCAGCGCCCACATCAGAAACGGCCACACGGTTAGCGGGAGCGAGGTCGGGTAACCAAACCACACGATCATGTGGCCGCAGAGCATGAAGCCGATGGACCCAAGAACAGCCGACGAAGCTTGAAAGCCAGCCTTGCGGAAAAACAGAAATGCAAATAACCCGCAGAACCACATCTTCGCCAATGCGATTGCCAGATAGGCGCGGCTGGGTGCGAGAACCTTAAACAACCACGAAAAGGGGAATAGCGTGCCATTCTGAGCATTTGCCAGTGCAGGGACCCCCAGGAATGAGAATGGATTCCAGAGGGCAGTAAGGCTGCCGCCGGCGCGCATGAGTTCCATGGATGGGTAATAGAGCGTCACCAGATCGGAAAGGCTTGGGTTATGCACTTTTTGCAGGACGGGGGGGGGGGGGGTGACCTGCAAAAGGTTGAAGGTGATGGAGGAGGTCAAGCGGCAGCATGACACCGCCTGAAATGATGCTGGGCAGAAAGTAGGCTGGAGGAATGAGAACGATCACCAATAAGAGAATGCGTTGGGATCTCATGAGTCGACTCGAGGATGTTTCCCATTCACGGAGGCAATGTGCCACACGATGTGCCGATGCCCGACTACACATTGGGTCGTACTGATCATTGGGTCATTCATATTCGGCTGTTCCGACAATTATGGCCGTTCGATTTGATGTTGCCTGCTGGTTCTCGCAATCGTACATGTGATCCCTTCCTGGGCGATAAGCCTCTTGCGTCCACGACAAGATCATAAGCATATGTTTACGATTGGCTGAAGCCGATGACCGTTCATATCCGCAGATAGGCCAACCTGGTTTGAGGTACACCTGCGCATCCACCTATTCCCTGGCATTTTGGACGACATCGCGCAAAAGACCGTTGATAGAAAGGTCTTCATCAATCAATGGCCAATGAATCCCGTACCCACCGGGCGAGAGCTCCGCCAAAGATCGCTCAGCTTCGGTTGCAGCGGCGAGGCTCCTGGAGCATCTTTCCCATGGGATCAGAATCCGGCGATCGCCGAGAACCAAAACAAGTCCCTCTGGGGTTACTTCAATCGCTGTGGCCGTGATCAGCTCAGTTGTCTTCATTTTCAAAACTCCCGAATTGCTTTTTCCATTCCTCCACAAGCAAGTCAAAATGATCGAAAATAATCTTGCGCGCTTCCCGCCGAAGACGCGGCGTCAAATTGTAAGACCATGCTTCCTCGATTTCGTACAGCTCAGGCCTCAACCAGTACTTGCATTCTGCATCACCTTTTCGGCCGTGGATGTGCGGAGGCTCAGTCCCCTCGTTGGAATAAAAATAGAATCGCCATCCAAGGACTAGAAGTATCGTCGCCACAGATTCCCCTGCTCATCGCTCACGACATTTTAGCAGCGAATCTGAAGTGATTGTTCCGATTTCTGTTATCGCAAAATCTCGGGGCAGCAGCTTATGAGCATCCATGAGAAACGCGCTGACCTGGAGCGAGTCGGAACGCTCGACATCGGTCATCCGGGCCTTGGAGTAGGAATCGAGAAAATAGGACGGGGAATGGGGGCCGTATCTCCAAATTCCAAAATCCGAATGGATCAGCCGCCGAATCCTGGAATTTGGAGATGCGGCCCCCGTCTTCCCAATCCATTCACGAGATCGCTGATGTATGCTATCATATATAATATGAAACGCACGACGATGTTCATCGACGAAGCGCTGGAAAGAGACCTGCGGGCCATCGCTGAACGCGACTGCCGGCCTGTGAGCGGAGTGGTAAGGGAGGCTCTTGGATCTTATGTCGCCCGGCGCAAAAAGGAGAGTCACAGGCTCGGATTCATTGCGTTTGGCCGCAGCGGCCGTAGTGATACCGCGGAAGTGCATGAAGAGCTGCTCTGGCGCGATCCCGGCGCAGCAACATCGGGGCCTGGCCCGGGCCCTGCCCGCGCGGGCAAGCCGGCCGTGTCGTCCCCTCCACAAGTATCGAGAAAGAAACGCGCTTGATGGCTCTTCTCCTTGACACGGGAATCCTCTACGCGCTGGCCGACGGAGACGACGATTGGCATGAGCGCTCCCGGAGGCTCCTGCAAGAACGACCTGACATTCTTCTGGTCCCGGTGACCGTCCTGCCCGAAGCCGCCTATCTGTTGCGCCTCCGCCTCGGTCCCCCGGCAGAGCTGGCATTCGTCCGATCGGTCGTGGCCGGCGAGCTTTCGATACAGAACCTGACGAGCAAGGATTTCGAGCGTATAGCGGCCGTCATGGCCAAATATTCCGACATCGGATTCGTTGACGCTTCCGTTGTCGCAATCGCCGAGCGGCTCCGGCTGCGTACGATTGCGACCACAGACCGACGCCATTTCAGCAAGATACGCCCGGTGCACGTGAAGGCCTTTGAACTCTTGCCGTAATGACCGATGCGCGCCGACGCCCCCGGGTTTTAAGACACTTCTCCCTTGCGCGTTTCACCGGAAAGTCCTATCGTCAGCGCGCGAGGCTGCTGATGGCGGAAAACCCGGTTGAACAATATCTGACGGACATCGCGGAAGTGCACGGGACGCGTTCCAACGCCCCAGAAACATCATTTTATTCAGCCTTGGAAAATCTGCTTTCGGGACTCGGCAGGTCGCTCTCGCCCCGGGTCCGGTGCGTTATCCATATCGCAAACCGCGGCGCAGGACTGCCGGACGGCGGCTTGTTCACCGCCGATCAGTTCTCGCGGCGCGCCGGCATTGAGCACGATAATCCCTTTCTCGGCCAGAATCCGGCGCGCGGCGTGATCGAAGCCAAAGCTCCAGCCGAGGAGATCGACCGCATCGCCGGCAGCGCGCAGGTCGAACGCTATTGGAAGCGCTACGGCATGGTGCTCGTGACCAACTTCCGCGCATTTGCCCTGGTCGGCGCCGACGCGAACGGGCGGCCGCATATCCTCGAGTCGTACGCGCTCGCAGATTCGGCGGACGAATTCTGGGCCATGTGCCGGCATGCGCGAAAAACCGCGGCTCAGGCCGGAGAGCGCATGCGGGAATTCCTCCGCCGCGTTCTCCTGCACAACGCTCCTCTCGCGGAACCGCGGGACGTGGCTACCATCCTGGCATCGTACGCCCATGACGCCCGCCTGCAGATCGAGGGCGCCGACCTTCCCGCCCTGGCATCGCTGCGCCAGGCTCTCGAAGACGCTCTCAGCATGCGCTTCGAAGGGGACAAGGGGGAGCATTTCTTCCGGTCCACTCTGGTCCAGACTCTGTTCTACGGCGTCTTTTCGGCCTGGGTCTTGTGGGCACGCCGCCGCGCCGCGGATTCCGCGGGGAAATTGCCCTTCTCCGAGGCGCTCCGCGAGTCTTCCGCTCCCTACCATGTCGCCGGCCCGTTCGACTGGCGTCTGACTCACTTCCTTCTGCGCGTGCCCATGTTGCGGGCGCTGTTCATGCAGGCTGCCAATCCCGATCAATTGGGCAGGCTCGGATTGATCGACATCCTCGACCGTGCCGCCGCCGCGCTCGGGCGCGTTGATGTGGCCGCCTTCTTCCAGTCTTTCGACGAAGGGCACGCGGTGCAGTATTTCTACGAGCCTTTCCTGCAGGCCTTCGATCCTGAATTGCGCAAGGAACTGGGGGTCTGGTACACCCCCGAAGAGATCGTGCGCTACCAGGTCGAGCGCGTCGACCAGGTTCTGCGCGCGGAACTGGACATCGCCGACGGCCTCGCCGACCCGCGTGTGATCGTGCTCGATCCCTGCTGCGGCACCGGGGCCTATCTGCGGGCGGTGCTGCGCCGCATCGCGGCCACGCTTCAGGACAAAGGCGACGACGCGCTGATCGCGCACGACCTCAAACGCGCCGCGATCGAGCGCGTCTTCGGGTTCGAGATCCTGCCGGCGCCCCTGGTCATCGCCCATCTGCAGATCGGCCTGGAGTTGGAAACGCTCGGGGCGCCACTGAGCGAACCGGCCTTCGCCATGGAAGCCGCGTCCCACCGAAGTACGCGGCGGCCGCAACCCGCCCCCGCGAATCGGCGTCTTTCTCACCAACGCCCTTACCGGCTGGGAACCCCCGAAGGCACCCAAAACCCGGCTCCTGTTCGCCGAAATGGAGGAAGAACGCGATGCCGCGGACAAAGTCAAGCACCAGGACCGGATCCTCGTCATCCTCGGCAACCCGCCCTACAACGGCTACGCGGGCGTCTCTGTCGCCGAGGAACGCGACCTGTCGAACGCCTATCGCACCACCCGGCGCGCGCAAGCCCCGCAGGGACAGGGGCTCAACGATCTCTACGTCCGGTTTTTCCGCATGGCCGAGCGCCGCATCGTCGAAATGAACCAGCCCGCCCAGGGCGTCGTTTGCTTCATCTCCAATTATTCCTGGCTCGACGGGCTCTCTTTTACCGGCATGCGCGAGCATTACCTCGATTGTTTCGACCGCATCTGGATCGACTGCCTCAACGGCGACAAATACAAGACCGGTAAACTCACTCCCGATGGAAAGCCAGATCCGAGCGTCTTCTCCACGGATTTCAATCGCGAAGGCATCCAGGTCGGCACCGCGATTTCCCTGCTCGTGCGCAAGACCGCACATCAATCCGGAAAGCACGTCGCGTTTCGGCACTTGTGGGGGAAAACCAAGCGCGTTCAACTATCCGAAACACCGCATCAGTACGATGATGTGCCGCCGATTCTCGACATGGGGTTTTCCTTTGTCCCCGGACAGACCACGGCCGGCTATTTCGCCTGTCCGCTGTTGCCCGAACTCTTTCCGGTCTCCTTCCCCGGAGTCAAAACCAGCCGCGACGATTTTGTGGTGGATATCGACCGTGACCGTCTGCTCCAGCGTATGGAGGATTACTTCAATCCGAAGCTCAGCCATGAGGAAATCCGCCGAAGAACGCCGCAAGCCATGACAGATACGACGACGTTTGACTCCACCGAAACGCGAGAGTTTCTCTTGAAGCGCGGATTCAAGCCTGAGCACATAATCCGTTATTGCTATCGTCCACTGGACATCCGGTGGATCTATTGGGAGCCGGAAACGAATCTGGTGGATCGCAAACGTGAGGATTACCTACAACATGTCGGAGCGATGAATCTCTGGCTCAGCGCAGGCCAACGCAATCGCAAGGAAGATTTCTACCAACCGCAATTCACTCGGTTGCTGGCAGATCATCACATTGTTGAATCAAACGTAGGTATGTTTCCACTCCACCTCACGATTAGCGGCAGCCCTCTGCTTGAAAGCGCGGGATCGAAGCCGAATCTGAGCGCCAATGCAATGGCATACGCTACAAAGTTAGGCGCTGCACCTGACGACTTGTTCTACCACACGCTCGCCGTGCTTCATGCGCCCGCGTATCGCACGGAAAATGCCGGCGCGCTGCGGCAGGACTGGCCACGCGTCCCGCTCACGGACTCGGGTCATAAGTTGCGGCAGTCCGCCGCGCTGGGCCGCGAGGTTGCGGCATTGCTGGATGTGGAGACGCCCGTGCCCGGCGTTACGACCGGCAGGATCCGGGAAGAACTCAAGCCGATTGCGGTATTCAAGCGCCTGGACGGCAAACCGGCGCGTCCCGAATCGGGCGACCTCGACCTGACCGCGGGCTGGGGGCACGGCGGCAAGGGAGGCGTGACCATGCCGGGCAAGGGACGACTGGCGCCATGCGGGGATGACGCATGGGATGTCCCGCTCAACGACATCGCCTGCTGGCGCAATGTTCCCGTTAGCGTCTGGGAATACACGATCGGCGGCTACCAGGTCATCAAGAAGTGGCTTTCCTATCGCGAAAAGGACCTGCTGGGCCGCGGCTTGACGCCCGACGAAGTCCGCTACGTCACGGAAATGGCGCGCCGCCTGGCCGCCCTGATCGCCCTGCAGCCATCGCTGGATGAAAATTATCGGCGCGTGTCGCAGTCGTGAATCGCGAAACCTGCTTGCCGCGATCACTAAGACCTGGTGAGAGATTCGGGCGAACCTGCCTGTTAACCGAAACGCAACAGAACGTGGTGGACCGCGAACGCCGTACCTTTACTGCGAAGATGGCGGCTGAGGTATGTGTGGCGTAAAGAAGCGTGTATGCCTTGATGCGCAAAAGGCGGGTCGACGGCTCGGCACTCTTTTTTGCCCCGGAGAGCGGTCGCGATGCGCTCCGCCCAGATCCCTTCACTATCGCTCTGGACGTAGCCAAGCATGCCGGCTTCGTCGTGTGTCATGGGGTACCGGCCGGAAATAAAACAGCCGAGTCCGTCCGCGCCGAGATAACCGGAGACATTGTGTCCGGTGGACGCGCTCAAGCGCTTGGCTTCGAACGGCAAGCGCGGCCTTGGCCCCCGACTGATGCGCATGAACTCGATATCGACACGAGGCCGAGCTGTGCCGAGCCTGCCTTCGACATTGAGCGGAGGATCCTCATGAATCGTGTAGTAAGAAGCCCAACTCGGAGCGTTGTCTGCCGACTCCAGATACGCGCGCATGTCGCGCACAAGCTCCCCGGTGATGACCGGTTCCTGTGCGCGCGCAAGCGCGGCCCTATCCATGCGAGCGTACCCCTCGGCAATCAGGCAGTGGGCATGTACGCGAAGACCGGCAGCGTACGCCTGGTACAGGCTGGGGCCGGCAGCCGTCACTCGCGTTGACCTCCGAGCGTTTCGGCGATGATCTCGCCGGCATCCAGGATCGCCTGGCGGCGCGTCCAGTGGATCATTTCCAGCGGCTTGAAGATATACATCGTGCCGCTCTCATAGATCTTGAGGCAGCGTTCGAAGTACAACCACTGGCTGTGAGGTCGCATCAGATGTTTCCGGGTTTCTGCCAGAGCCGCGGCACTGCGTTCTCCGGCGTCCTGGAGGATGGGTTTCTGCCCTCCCCCATGAACCAACGCAATGGCGATCATCACGGAATCGGAGGCCCGAGCGGCATGGAGACTGTGAGTAAGGCCTGAATCCTGACCAATAAAACGATTCAATTCACCACTGAGCGTTGCCAGATAAGAGTGTATGGCCTCGTCCGATGGACGGGAAACGACCTCGGCAGAAACCTTGCCCTTGATCATCTGCGTGTTCCAGCGGACAAAATCCTCGACCAGGATACGTTCGGCCGGACTCAAACCCAGCAGGTCGCATGTTCGTGAATTGATTTCCTGCAGCGAGGCATCCGCCGGCTCAACGCCCCCGCTTGATTCAGACGCCAGTCGGATCTGCATTTCTTCCCATTCACGCAGTTCCGAATCACTCAGCAGTCCTACGGGAACGGGGAGTTCTTTGAACGCGTCGAGCGTCGCCAGTGAAGTGCGCACGCCCCATTCCGGTGTCGTGAAGAACTGCTGGTATGTGCAGAACTCTGAGCTCAGATAAACACTCAATGCCCTGAGCATTCTCGATGTTGACTGAGGTCCGGAAATACCAATCTTCCTGGGCGGAACGGCAATGAAATCATCGCTGTAGATTGTAAAACGCCGACTCGCGTCAACAATGATGTGCGGCGGTCGTGAGACCACAAGCCCTGCCATCCCACCCCTTTTCCTTACGTACGTTTTCTCATGTGGAATGTCGGAGAGGGACTCCAAGGGGAAGGCAAAGATCCTTCCACAGTTTTTCAGTTTGGAAAAGTCCACTTGTGTCCGGCCTGCAATCTCGGGAACAGGCTCCGTTTCTTCGCCTTTGCCATGCTCCCTTAATTCAAATCCCTGGTGGAGACGCAACCCGTTCTCGCGAGCAAATTGCACCATCGACGGAAAGCGCTTCGCCACGCGGTTCAGCAACTTCCCGTCGCGGAATGAACCCCACATGGCCTGCTTCCATTCCTGGAAGCCGCCGCGAATGACGGAGGCCGTGGCAATTTCCCTGATCTCGGCGCCGTTGACTACGAGATGCCAGGTATCCCTTTTATGGCCTGTTCTGTCGGGACGGTTGGCACGCTGATTCGCCACCAATGGAGCAAAGGTCAGGATTATCTCATCGGAATCGATCTGTTCAGCTTCCGGACGAGGCGAAAAAAAGATCGACAGTGCCGGTGCTTCCGATCGCCCTGAGAAGAGAATGTAGGCGAGATTCGAGAAATTCGCCACACACCACGCCCGGATGCTCTGAAACATCCGCGCGCGGAATTGGGTTGATTCCTTTTTGAAAAGGGTCATCGCGGGCAGCACCAGGGCGGCGACGGAGTCTTCGTTCAACAGAGGCAAAGAATGCCAAACATAGGCTTCCGCAACCTGATTGCCGCCTGTGGGAAATTGGCCGGCGTTCTGTTTCATCCACGCAAGAACATGACGATCCTCCGGCGCGCCCGCCTTTGCATCGCGCCATGGAGGATTGCCGACAAGCCAATCAACCGTCAGGTGGCGTCGCTTCTCCGCCCATATCGAGTCAGGATCGAAGAAATCCGCCTTGAAAATGTTGTGTCCACGGAGAACCGGCAGCCTGAATTGAGGATTGTTCTCGAGATCGGGCGGCGTCGTATAGTCCAACAAGGTCAGGATCAGGCTCATCTCGGCCACCTGACATGCGTCCCCGTCGCGGTCGACGCCGAAAATATGCTTTGTGAGCAGGTCGCGCAGTTCCGCCGGCCGCAGGCGTCCTGCCCTCGATTTCTTCTCGATGAGCGATCGAAAGCACTGAACCAGAAAGGCGCCGGAACCGCAGGAGGGGTCCAGCACCTGCATGCCTTCTTCCAGGGGGTGCCGCGATTCCAGCTCGTTGAGCATGTAGTTCACCAGAGGAATCGGCGTGTAATAGGCGCCCATCTCGCGGCCTCGGCTGGCCGTACCTTCTTCCGATGAGTGGAGAAACTGTTCATAGATGACCGAAAGGGTTTCGATGGGGATGAATGAGAAGTCGTAGATCTGCAGATCCAGAGCCAGCTGGCCTTCGGGAGATCCCCCGGCGAAAACACCGGCAACAAGCTGAAGATGTTCCGAACGAATGGCGTTTTCGGGCAATGGAAATACGGAACCATTCAGCCAGTCGTCAAGCCGCGAGTTTAACTCGCGGAACGCCGCCGGCTTCGCCCGGTGGCTGAACACGTCGTCCGGATTCAGTCGCCACCTTTCCAGCTTTCGCTTCGATAGGATTTGCCGATCTCTCAAGTATCGGAGGTAAACGAATTTCCCGATCAACGCATGGGCATGTTGCCGGCTGAGGCCGCGCTCGCGCAGTTTCCTCTCGAGGCTCTGCAACGCAGTAAGCAACGACCAATCGACACGGCTGCTAGGATCGATCTCTTCTCCCAGGCGGTCCCATACCTCGCCGGAATCAATCGCATCCGCACGGATTGCCTCAAGACGGGTGGCCGCTTCATTAAAATCAACTGCCGCGGTGAGAATGCCCCGCTCACGATCGCTGGCGGCCTTGGGATTGTAACGGAATCCTGAATACAACCTTAGCGTTTTGGGCGTCTCGACAAGGATAAAGGGAACAATGTCCTGGTTCCAAATCCGCTGGTGGATCGCGGCCGCGGCTTCTTCTCTTTCCGCCTCGCAGAAAAACACCACGGGGATATCGGAATGGCGCTGCGGGTCGCGGAGGAGGTAGACTCCTTTCATGCCGCAACGTTCATGCGCCTGGCGATAAACATGGCTGTGCCGCGAAAAGCCCAGGTCGGCTGCAGGCACAAAGTTCGGGGACTCTTCGTAACCCAGATCCTGATTGACAGAGCGCCGCATCTTGCCTCACCTCGCCTGGCGGATCAGCCCTACATACAAACCGAGTATGCGCAAAGGCGTCTCGGGGCAGTTCTCGATCCGGATGTCGGCCATCTGATCGTTCTCCGCCTTTAGACGGACATGGTTCTTATAGTGATAAAAACGTTTGAGAGTCGCTTCATCATCTAACAGCACCGCCGCGATCTCCCCGTTTTCGACGACTTCCTGTTGGCGGATGACGGCCATATCCCCTGAACGAATGCCAACATTTACCATACTCTCGCCTACGACTCGAAGCACAAAGAGCGCACCGTGAGGGAAAAGATCGTCGCTGATGCTAATACGGCCCTCGATGTGCTCCTGCGCAAGAATGGGGCGCCCGGCTGCGATGTGGCCAACGATTGGGATCTGAACGAGTCCGCTTGACTTGCCGGCAGTTTTGGACAGCACCCTTATGCCTCTTGACTTGCCGGCATACAGGTCGATGTACCCCTTGTTTTTAATGAGTCGCAGATGCTCCCTGACACTGAAGGAGCTTCGATATCCAAATTGCTCTGCAATCTCATCATGTGTTGGCGGCATCCCCTCCAGATTCACGCGCGCGAGAACGTAATCCAGGATTTTCCTCTGGGCGCGAGTGAGGCCTTTTCCGGCCGCGGCATTGTCGAGTGCCATGATGAAATGATACTGCTGATATAAGCAGTGTGCAATACCAGACCCATCCCAAATCTGTGGAATCCGTGGCGTCTTCGCGATTCCGATGGCAAACGTGGAGAGCCTCTACAAATTATCTTCGCAATTTGCCAATTGAGCCGGTGACGGGAGACCGGTGCAAGAGGCAAATGGATCGTTGTTGGAAAGCAGACCTGGATCAATTGTCGCTAGCGCCGAAGTAAATCATTGAAAATGATTAATTTATACCAGTTTCTGACATTTGCCTTGTGTTTTCACGTGGTTTTGTATATACTGAAACCAGTTGGTACCAATAAATGGGTACTTAATGGCTTTGAAGAATACATTTCAGTATATAGCAAGACCAGTTAGTACCCAAAAAATGGCTTTATATGGCTCAGAAAAATACAATTCTTTCAAAAACGGACAGTCGCCTCATTGAAGAGGTAGTGCTGGCACACGGCCAAATAGCCAATACCGGCCAACTCCACAAAATTTTTGCGCGAGCCTACTCGCGCAGGAGTGACCGGAAGAAGCGCATCTCCTTCCTAACCAAAGCCGGGTGGTTGGTCAGAATCAAGAGAGGCTTCTACCTGGTCGTGACCGATCTAAGCTTGCTTACAACGGGCAATGTCTCAAATTTCGTCATCTCAAATGCCCTTAACAGCAAGTCCTATGTGTCGTTTGCGAACGCATTAAATTGGCACGGCATGTTCGACCAACTTACAGGGAGCGTTGACGCGGTAACGAGCACGAGGGCCAGAAACTACCGGTTCCAAAACACGGAATTCAGATTCTTCAGGGTCAAGGAAAAACTCTTCTTCGGTTTTGCCAACGAACGGGCGAATGGGAAGATCGTGAACATTGCCGAGAAAGAAAAAATCATCTTGGACTACCTCTCCATCAGGCGGAACGCGGCCACGATCAGCTTGGTTTTCGAAAAGTTGAAGGAACACAAAGCTACGTTTGATTTTTCAAAGATGATTGAATACGCAAAAGCATACAACCTTACGATCCAGCGCAACCTCGGGTTCCTGCTCGACGCGGTCGGCGTCTCAACCGATGCCCTGCACGAGATCACGCGCAAGAACATGACCGGATTCAGCAAAATGCACGGCAACGCAAAAACCTTCAACGCTAAATGGCGTCTGTACTATGACCTTGGAGTTATTGACTAAAGCACAACTGCAAATCATCAATCGGAGGAGCAACCTCCGGTATCCCCTCGACACTGCCGAGAAGGATTATTTCCTCGCGCTGGTATCGAAAATAATCTACGAATCTCCGCTCAAGGACAAACTCGTTTTCAAGGGAGGGACCGCGCTTCACCACACCTATCTACCGCAGTTGCGCTTTTCGGAAGATCTGGACTTCACGGCGCTATCGGCCATAACCCTGGAGGATCTTGCGAGCGTTCTTGCTGCATACGATTTTCTTGAGGTGAAAGAGCATTTCTTATCGGAGTTTACACTCAAGGTAAACCGGCTGAAGTATACAGGGCCCTTGGGGATGCCGAATTCTCTCAAGATCGAAATAGATTATGCCCAGAACGTGGTATTGCCCGCCAGCGACAGAGAATACAAGAACGTTTACGGCGTTCAGACCAAGGCCAGGATCATGGATCTGTGGGAGATCCTCGCGGAGAAGTTTCGGGCGGCAAGCGGCCGAGCCAGATATCGTGACTTCTACGATATCGCCATGATCCTCGATGCTCATCAAATGGACATGGGGGAAATACTCGATCTGGTGCGCCAAAAAGAAATACGGCAGACGATCTCCCAGGTATCAATATTGCGAAATTGGGAAATCGCAAAACAAGAAAAGGGGAAAGGCGCAGACCTCATCGTCTACACGAAGGAAATACCGGAAGAAAAAATCCAGGAGTCCATCGAGAGGATCGGGCCTTTTGAAATAAGGAAGACCCAGTAACCGCTCCTCCATGGGAATCGAAGCAGTCAAAACGGTCGGAAGGCGGCGTCGCGGAGAATGACCGGAAGTCAAAACCAGGGGCGTCACCCGTTTTCGGAGAAGCAAAGGATCTGGCGGAGAGGGGGGGATTCGAACCCCCGACACCGGTTTTGCCAGTGTAACTGCTTAGCAGGCAGCCCTGTTCGGCCACTCCAGCACCTCTCCACAGCCGATTGCGAGTGTGCTCACGAAGACACCCATGGGCGGCACAGGACGCAATAGTAGCGAAGCAAGCCGCACATTGCCAGAGGAAAACACGGACGTCCGACTCCGGCAAAATCCTGGCATTTTTTGCATTTTGCACGCGGGTTTTATAATCTTGATGTTTTTCAGGCAAGGATGGATAACGACATGCCCACAACGGTTCGCGTTCGCTTTGCCCCCAGCCCCACCGGCTATCTCCACGTCGGCGGAGCCCGCACGGCCCTGTTCAATTGGCTCTTCGCACGCCATCACGGCGGCAAATTCATCCTTCGTATTGAAGATACCGATATGGCCCGTTCTTCGGAAGAGATGGTGGAGGGCATACTTCAGGGCATGCGGTGGCTCGGCCTGGACTGGGACGAGGGTCCCTTCTTTCAATCGAAACGGCTGGACCGGTATCGGGAGTTCGCTTTCAAACTGATCGAGGGCGGACACGCGTACCGCTGCTTCTGTTCGCCGGAGGAGTTGGCGGAACGCAAGGACGCCCAAAAAGACGTAATCGGAGCCAGACTGTACGACCGTCACTGCCTTGCCATTCCGCCAAAGGAGGCGCAATCGAAGGCGGGCGCAGGTCTCCCGTTTGCGGTGCGGTTTAAAGTGCCGGGAGGCAAGACCTCCTACGTCGACCGCGTCTTCGGTGCGATTGAAGTGGATCACGCGAACCTCGAGGATTTCGTCCTGCTCCGCTCGGACGGCATCCCGACCTACCATCTCGGCGTCGTGGTCGACGATCTGGACATGAAGATCACCCACGTTGTTCGCGGCGCCGATCACATTTCCAATACGCCAAAACAGATTCTGCTATATCAGGCGGCCGGACAAACGCTGCCGGAATTCGCTCATCTTCCCCTGATCCTGGGCCCGGACAAGAGGCGGCTCTCCAAACGCCACGGCGCGACCTCCGTGATGGCATACATGGAAATGGGGTATCTGCCCGACGCGTTCTTTAACTTCCTTGCCCTGTTGGGATGGTCCCCGGGAGGCAACCGTGAAATCCTGACGAGGGAGGAGTTGATTTCGCTCTTTACCCTCGACGGAGTCGGCAAGACCAATGCCGTCTTCGGCACCGACAAGCTCAACTGGTTCAACAGCCAGTACATCAACGCGGCTGGGCCGGCGGAACTCCGCCGGCTGGTCGCAGCAGAACTCCGTTCTGCACGCGTCTGGACCCGTGCGGAGGACGAGTGTTCCCCGGATGTGATGGACAGGACTCTGGCCCTCCTGAAGAGCCGGGCGCAGGTGCTCAAGGACTTCAGCAGCCGCTTCCCCGCATTTTTTACCGACCGGTTCGAGTACAATCCGGCTGCCGAGGCCAAATTCCTCCAGGAGCCGGCGCTGAAAGCCCTGATCCCCGGCCTGCTCGACAGGTATGAAAACAATGCCTCATTCACCCTGGAGTCGACAGAACAGGTTCTGCGGGACTTCGCACAGGAGCAGGGCGCCAAGGCGGGATTGCTGATCAACGCCTTGCGCGTGGGGTTGACCGGTCAGGGAGTCTCCCCGGGATTGTTCGAGGTCATGCAGGCACTGGGACGGGATTGTGTTCTCGCGCGCATGCGCAGGCTGGCACTTTACCTCGCGCAACGCAGTCAGTGACATACGGGTCGGGCCGGATCTTCCTTTGGAGTACAATAGCTTGCCCGCAGGCTGAGTTCCGGAGGACCGGCGCAGCCCGGCGCCTCGGGGTGAAGTTCGGGAGACATCGATCCACTAAAACGGCATGGGGTGATACGACGATGACCAAGCTGGGAGTGAATATCGATCACATCGCAACCATTCGACAGGCCCGGCAGGCAATCGAGCCCGATCCGGTTGCGGCGGCTGTCCTCGCGGAACTCGCGGGCGCCGACGGCATCACGGTTCACCTGCGCGGCGATCGAAGGCACATTCGCGACAGCGACGTCCGGCGGCTGAGGGAATCGGTGACCACTCGACTGAACCTGGAGATGGCGGCTTCCGCCGAAATGGTCCGCATCGCAGTCGACCTCAAGCCCGACCAGTCTACTCTGGTGCCCGAACGGGAGGGTGAGGTCACCACCGAAGGAGGCCTCGACGTCGTGCGCAGGAAGAAACAAATCGCATCCGCCGTCCGAAAGCTCATGGGCGGTGGCATACAGGTGAGCCTGTTCATAGACCCTGAACCGGCGCAGGTGGATGCGGCGGCTACGCTCGGCGCATCCATGATCGAATTGAATACGCGAGCATACTCCGAGACCTGCCCGCGCAGCCCGGATCTGGCGGGACCGGCACTTCAGCGCGAACTGGCAAAAGTCCTGGCTGCTGGCAACAGGGGTGCGGAGAAAGGCCTCAAGATCCTGGCCGGCCACGGGCTGACCTATCGCAACGTCCGCCTGATTTCGGATATCCCGGTCATCGAAGAGCTCAACATCGGACACAACATCGTGGCACGGGCAGCACTGGTCGGAATGCGGCAGGCGGTCGTCGAGATGCTCGCCGCCATGGGCCGCTGATCCGGGCGCGGCACCCGCGCTGATCCGAGAAATCAGCCACAAATTTCACGAAATCCAAATCGTCTCTCTTGCCTTTCTTCGTGCAATTCGTGGCCATCTTCCTGATGCGCGGAAGGCATCGGGCTTCGACCAACGAATCGCGGTCAGGGAGGGGAGAATTGGCAGGACCGATGGAAAGACGGGGAATCCTTTACGTGGTTGCCACGCCGATCGGCAACCTCGAAGACATCTCACTGCGCGCACTTCGGGTCCTCAAAGAGGCGGACCTGATCGCGTGCGAAGATACTCGTCACACTGCCCGGCTTCTCAATCATTATGGCATTACGACCCCTTGCGAGAGCCACCACGAACACAACGAGGCCGTCCATACGCCGCGGCTCCTGGACATGCTTCAGAAAGGGAAAAACATAGCGCTGGTTTCCGATGCCGGTACGCCCCTGCTGTCCGACCCCGGCTACACCCTCGTGTCGGGCTGCCGGGAGCGAGGTCTGGCCGTGGTCCCGATACCAGGCCCTTCGGCAATCGCTGCCGCGCTGGCCGGTTCCGGCCTGCCCACCGACAGCTTCTTTTTTGCCGGTTTCCTGCCCCCAAGGCAAGGTATGCGCCGAAAGCGCCTGCATGAGATCATGGAAATCCGGGCGACACTTGTCTTCTATGAAGCACCGCACCGCTTGCTGGCCACGCTGGAGGATATGACCGGGATTCTTGGCGAACGGCAGGCCTGCGTCGCACGCGAACTGACGAAGATTCACGAGGAGTGGCTTCGCGGCACCCTGCCTGAGCTTCTTGCCGAGCTCAGATCGCGTCCGCAGGTTCGAGGCGAGATTACCCTCGTCGTAGACCGGGGCGAAAATGTCCCCTCTGCAGAAGCGCCTTCCTGGCCAAAGTCGATCGGCACGCATCTCCGGGACCAGATGGAGAATACCGGCGCGTCGCAAAAGGAAGCCCTGAAAGCTGTAGCGCGCGAGCGAGGCATCTCCCGGAAAGATGCCTACCGCCAATTGCTGAAAGAAAAACAGCAGCAGAAGCCGGAGAGCAACGAGGATGCAGACTGATCCCTGCCAGGTTTTTTCAGACCCGTCGATCGCTACCTCACGATGCCGCGCCCTTCCAGTTCCCCGGGGAGAAAGCCTGCCTTCCTGCCGGCCTGAAATGTGTCGACGCGATCCCGGCGCATGCCCGCCAGCTTCCCCTCCAGCTCCAGAATCTGCCAGCGCATCTGCTCCTGCGACGAGGACTTGCCGGAACCTTTCGCTCCTTTGCCAATCTGGATCGGGGCCCAGCGCTCCGCGTCCGCTTTGGCTCGCAGAATCTTGAGCCGGTCCTCCGCCAGCGTGATATCCCGGTCCAGCTTCTGCAACCTGGTTTGAAAGGAACGCAGCGACGCCCGCGGTTCGGCTTTTTGTGTCGATTTATTTGCAGGAGCCGCGGCCAAATTCGGGGATGAGGTCGAGATCGAGCCCCCCGGCGCGAGGAGCGCGGGATCTCCCGCCTCGATCCGCTTTTCCGGGACGCCCGCTTTGTCCAGTTTCTGCCGCCGCTCGGCCTCCTTGCGCGCCACTTCCGCCAGCGACTGAGACGCAGGCGCCACCGGCGCTGCGGAAACCAAAACGGACACGATCAACACACTGCACAAGAGTGGTTTCACACCTCTTCTAACTGCCGACAGGTCGATTTGAGCGAAAAAAGAATCAGACCCGGAGTGCAGGGTGGGCCACCGGGTATGCCCGCGCATAGGCTTCGGCGAACCGGAAGAGCGTGGACTCGTGGAACTGATCGCACAGGATCTGCAGGCCCACAGGGAGTCCTTCCGGGGTGAATCCGCAAGACAACGAGAGCGCCGGGACACCCGACAGGTTCGCTGTGACGGTATAGATGTCGGACAGATACATTGCCAGGGGATCCTGGGTCCGTTCTCCGATTCTGAAGGCAGGGGTTGGGCTGACGGGCGTAAGCAGCGCATCGACCTGTTTGAACGCTCGCTCGAAGTCCCGCTTGATCAGAGTGCGGACCCGCATGGCGCGGCCGTAATAAGCCTCGTAATACCCCGACGAGAGCGCGTAAGTGCCGATCATGACGCGGCGCTTCACCTCATGGCCGAAGCCGGCGCTCCGGCTGCGCTCGTACATTTCGGTGAGATCGTCGGAACCGGGAGCGCGGAATCCATACCGGACGGCATCGTACCGGGCGAGGTTCGAGCTCGCCTCCGCCGGCGCGATAATGTAGTAGTCGGCTATGGCGTACTCCGTATGCGGCATCGAAATTTCGACCGTCACACAGCCAAGCGCTTCGGCGTTGCGCAAGGCCTGCTCGACAATCTGCCGAACCACCGGGTCGAGCCCGGCGCCGAAGTACTCTTTCGGCACTCCCAGACGCATCCCGGCCACCGGCCGGTCGATCTCGCCCAAGTAGTCGGGAACCGGCGCCGGCGACGAGGTCGAGTCGCAATCGTCGCGGCCGGCGATCAGCGACATGAGCAGAGCAAGATCCCGCGGCTCATTTGCCAGCGGGCCGATGCTGTCGAGCGAAGAGGCAAAGGCGACCAATCCGTAGCGCGAGATTCTCCCGTAAGTCGGTTTCAATCCGAGCACGCCGCAAAATGAAGCGGGCTGGCGCACGGACCCGCCGGTTTCGGAACCGAGCCCGAGCGTGGCCATGCCCGCGCAGACTGCCGCCGCGCTGCCGCCGCTGCTCCCACCGGCGACCCGTTCGAGATCATACGGGTTCTTGGTAATCCGATACGCCGAGTTCTCCGTCGACGATCCCATGGCGAACTCGTCGCAGTTCGACTTGCCGATGACGACGGCGCCGGCAGCTTCCAGCCGTCTCACGGCCGTGGCGTCGTATGGAGGTATAAAATTGTCCAATATCCTGGAACCGCAGGTCGTCCGGAAATGCAGGGTGCAGATGTTGTCTTTTATCGCCACCGGCACGCCCGCGAGAGGCAAGGCCCCGGAAGCTTGCACCCGGCGATCAACCTCGGCCGCCCGCGCCAAAACCCGCTCCGGCTCCACCGTGATAAAGGCGCCAAGCGCGCTGTCTGCCGCGTCGACGCGCGCGAGAGCCGTGCGCGCCACCTCCACCGCGGAGGTTTTGCCGGAATTCACGCTGTCCCTGATTTTTATGGCGCTTGTCAGATCCACTTTCCCCTCAAAGACCGCATCCGGAATCCGGTTCGGGAATCCGGCCTTGCCGTCCATCCAGTCCGCGCGCCGAAAGCCGGGGCGCCCTGCGCTGCGCACCTGCGGGTCCGGCGTCAGATGACCTTCGGAACCAGGAAATGACCTTCGCCTGAATCCGGGGCATTCCGCAGTGCCTCTTCCACCGGAAGGCCGGGACGGGTCTCGTCTTCGCGGAAGATGTGTTTCTCGAAATCCTCGGAGAGCGAGACATGGCTCGTCGGCTCGACACTCTCGATGTCCACTTCCTTGAGCTTCTCGATGTAGTCGAGAATGCGTTGGAACTGTGCAGTAAAGGCCGCCAGTTCCGACTCCTCGAAGTGAAGGTTCGCGAGCTCCGCGATCTTAAGAACTTCAGCGCGCGTTATTGCCACGGAATTCCTCCAGGTAAAGCCGCAGTCGAACGCCGGGGCTCTCCAACAGGCGACATCGCAGTCTATCCGGCCGGGGCTGCGGCTTCGAACCAGCGCAAATAGCGGCGCGTCCTCAGGATATCCCTGCGGATCTGCGCCACCAGAGCCTGTGCGTTTTCAAAACGCCTCTCCTCGCGAAGGAACAGGACCAGTTCGAGCGCCACCTCGCTCCCGTACAGATCTCCGGTGAAATCGAGAAGGTGCGTCTCGATGCTCATTTCCGGGACCGTCCCTTCCGGAGTCACCGTGGGCCGCACCCCGATGTTGGTCACCCCCCAATGCCTGCGCCCCTCCGCTTTGAGAATTGTCGCATAGACGCCGTTGCGCGGGATCAACTCGTTTCGCGGGCGCAGATTGGCCGTCGGTATTCCCAGTCCCGCGCCCCGGGCAGCGCCATGGACGATTTCGCCCTCCATTGAAAATGTGCACCCGAGCAGCCTCCGTGCCAGGGAAACCTGCCCTGCGATGAGCGCTTGCCGGATCGCCGTACTCGACACGCGGCTGCCGCGGAACTGGACCTGGTGGATCCGGCCGACAGCGAACCCCTTCTCGATACCGATTTCCTTCAAGAGGTTGAAGCTTCCCTCGCGCCGATGCCCAAAAGCGAAATTGGGGCCTACGTAGATTTCCCGCACATTGAGCTTTTCCCAGAGAATTCCGACGGCAAAGTCCCGCGCGCTCGTCAGGGCGAACTCCTTCGTGAAAGGAAGTACGACGGCCAGGCGGATGCCGAGGTGTTCAAAGGTCGCAAGCTTCTGCTCGAGCGTCTGGATCTGCCTCGGGGCGTTGTTAGGCGCCAGTACCTTGAGGGGATGGGGATGGAAGGTCAGCACAGCCGGCGTGCCGTGAACCCGCTCCGCGCGCGCGACCAGGTCGCGCATAAGCGCCTGGTGTCCAAGATGCACACCGTCAAAGTTGCCGATTGTGGCCACGACACAAGGGACATCGAGGGGCAGATCCTCCAAACGATAAACAACCTTCATGTCCCTCTCTACGGCAGCTTGATTTTGTTGATCTTCGCCATGTACTTCATGCGCACCTCGTAAAGGACGCTATCGAGGAGCTGCTCTTCATCCTGGCTGAGGTTCCCCTTGGTCTTGTCTTTGAGCATGCCGAGAATGTCGACCGTGTGGCGCGCGGCCTCCAGGTCTTCCTCCTTCTGATTTGTGTACGGATTGGGCACCTCACCCAGCAGTACGAGGCTCTGGGTGTAATAGGAAAGAACGTAAGAAGGAAAATCGATGTGAGCGCCGGTGCCCGGCGGGACTTCCGCCTGCGCCGCAGCCCGGTCCTGGCCTCCAGTTGCCGCCGGTTCCTGCTTCGTCCGGGCTTCCCCCGCGACATCGTCGCGCACCTTCCCGTCCTCTCCAAAAAGCCGCTTGTCCATCACCCTAAAGCCCTGATCTTCCGGTTCGTTTGGCATAACTTCACCCCGCTATTGGACTTCCCCATGCTGGGCAAAAATGCTATCACCCGCACGGCAGCCGCTCAAGTGAAATTGCCCGCCGCCGAGAGCGGGTGTTGGGTGTCAGGTGTTGGGTGTCAGGTGCTGGGTGTCAGGTGCTGGGTGTCAGATGCTGGGTGTCAGGTGTTGGGGGTTGGGGATCATGCGTTATGGGCTGGATGTCTAAAGCCAGGCATCACGCTAGTTCCACAAGCAACCAGCACCCGCTACCCACGACCCAACGCCGACACCCATTATCCAACACCCAAGACCCAACACCCAGCACCCAAGACCCAGCACCCAAGACGGAATCCCCTGCAGGCCGGGCACACTCTGCGGTAATATTTCTGCTTCCCCGCTTCGCATTGGAGCGGGCAAGTCAGAGAGGAAGGGTGGATGCAGAAGCGGGCAGACATACAGAAACTGGTGGCCCTGGTCGAGCGCCTGCGTGGCGACAAAGGATGTCCCTGGGATAGAGAACAAAACCGGGAAACCCTCAAACCCATGCTCATAGAAGAGGCCTATGAGGTGCTCGATGCCTTGGACAGCCCGGATCCCGGGGAACTGAAAGAGGAACTCGGAGACCTCCTCTTCCAGGTGGTGTTCCACGCGCAGATCGCCTGCGAACGTGGCGAGTTCGACTTCGCCGACGTGGTCGACCGCCTCCACGAGAAAATGGTCCGGCGCCACCCGCATGTCTTCGGAGGCGCCGACCTCAGAACCTCCGAAGATGTCCTCAAAAACTGGGAGGATATCAAAGCCAATGAGAAGGGAGTTCCATCCACTTCCTTGCCCGATTCCAGAAAGTCGCTGCTGGACGGTATCCCTTCGAAATTACCCGCACTTCATGAAGCCTTTCAGATGACGGCCAAGGCGGCGCGCGTGGGCTTCGACTGGCCCGATCTCGACAGCATCCTGGCGAAGCTCAACGAAGAGTCAGCCGAACTCACTGCGGCCTATCGCAACGGTGACAGCGGGCATGTAGGCCAGGAAGTCGGCGACCTCCTGTTTGTGATCGTGAATGTCGCGCGTTTTCTGGGGATTGACCCCGAAACTGCGCTGCGGCGCTGCAACCGCAAGTTCAACCGGCGGTTTCGGTACGTGGAATCGAAGACGAAGGAGCAGGGACGCGAACTGCGGGACACTACCCTGGCGGAGATGGATGCACTGTGGGAGGAAGCGAAACGCACGGAAGAATAGACCTCGGGCACGGATCAAGAACCCAGGAGCCAGGAGCCAGGAGTCAGGAGCCAGGAGTCAGGAGTCAGGAGTCAGGAGTCAGGAGTCAGGAGTCAGGAGTCAGGAGTCAGGAGAAAAATGGGGCACCACCCTGCGGGTGGTCAAGTAAATTACAGTAATTCGTGAAATTTTTCGTGACCGCTCTTGCTTTCTTACAGCCACAAAGGAGTGCTTGTTCCTTTCCAGATTTTCGTTGGCTAAACAACGGGTGCCCCTTGACTACTGAGTACTGACTCCTGACTTCTGACTCCTAGCCCAACGCAACGGCCTGCCCCAAGCCCCGCCCGCAGATTTCCTCAAATCAGGAAACAATGTTGAAGTGCTCGATGTGCAGGCTGGGATCCGATTTGACGAACACGTCGTGCTTCAGCAGGCTGCGGATCTCATCGATCACGGCCGACTCCGTTTCACGCAGCGCCCTGGCGACATCCGGGTGAACCCGTATCATGATTTCATGCCGGTCGTCCAGCGTCCCCTTCATCTTCTCCATTTCGTGGAAGATGTTGTGGCAGGTGGTGGCAACGGACTTGACCATGCCCGAGCCTGAACAATAAGGGCAAGGCTGGCAGAGCGCACGTTCGAGCGACTGCTTGACGCGTTTGCGCGTAATCGCGACCAGGCCGAACTCGTTGAATTCAAGGATCTTGCTTGGCGCCTTGTCGTGCATCAGTTCCAGGGACAGCGCCTCCATCACACGTTTCCGGTTCTTGCGCTCATCCATATCGATGAAATCGATCACGATGATGCCACCGAGGTCCCGCAGCCGTACCTGCTTGACGATTTCCTTCACCGCCTCGATGTTCGTGCGCGTGATGGTTTCCTCCAGGCTGTTCCCACGGCCCACGAATTTCCCGGTGTTGATGTCGATGCTGACGAGGGCTTCGGTCTGATTGATTACGATATAGCCGCCGCTCTTCAGCCAGATCTTGGGCTGCAGTAGCTTGTCGATTTCGTGCGTGATGCCGAACTCGTCGAATATGTGATTGTCCTTGGTGTAGAGCTTCACCCGATGAATCAGGTTCGGGAAGATCTTGTCGACAAACTCGACGATGCTCTGATACTCCGTTTCGTCGTCGACGCGGATGCTGGCGAATTCGAATGAGAACTGATCCCGCAGCAGGCGCTGGACCAGGTTCAGCTCCGAATGAATGAGCCGGGGGGCAGACACCTTTTCCGAACGGGAACGGATGTCTTCCCAGACCTTTACCAGGAAGTTGAGATCGTTTGTCAGATCTTCTTCGCTGTGCTCTTCGGCGGCAGTGCGGACAATCACCCCACCGGCAAATCGGTCACGATGCTTCAGGATAATGTCGCGAAGGCGGACTCGCTCGGCTTCGGAGCCGATTTTTCTGGAAACACCGACGTGATCGACCGTCGGCATGTACACCAGGTACCGTCCGGGGAGAGCGATGTGGCTTGTGACCCGAGCTCCTTTCTTCGCAATGGGTTCCTTGGCCACCTGCACCAGGATCTCCTGGCCCTCGCGCAACATGTCGTCGATCGACTGATGTTCCGGCTTCCGGGTGTGGCGGGCCGCCGTAAAGCGTTTCCGTCGCGCCCCCGTGCCGCGCCGCCGGGCGTTGTAGCTGCCCGCTCCGCCCTCGGTATCCATTGAAAACTCAAGCACATCGCTTCCGCCATCCCCCAGGGTTGCGTGATCCAGGGGGGCGTCTTCGGGTGATTCGGGAAGACCCGGCGAACTTCCCGGCCCAGCCGGTTGCGCAACGGCGGGCGATTCTGCCGGCGCTTCTGCCGGCAGGTTGTCCGGTTGGGAGCCTTGCGGCTCCATGGACTCTGCAGCGATAAGGGCCGGGAGTGCAGGGATTTCCGCCGGTGCGAACTGCTCGGCGGCTTCAGGATCGTTCTGCTGAATGCGTTCCGTCTCTTGGGCGAGATTCCATCTTTCGACGGTCAGCGGGACTTGCTCTTCCGCTGAGACCGCTGCGGGCGCCGGCCGGCCGGCATCCTGACGATCGCGGCGATCACGCCAGCGCGGCCTCTCTGATTTTCGCTCCTTATCCCTCCGGACTGGGCGTTCCTGGACCTCCTCTTCAGGCTGTGCAATTTCAGTCTTCTGGGCCTGCTCTTCCGCTTCGGTGAATACCTTGTCGTATTCCTCGGTGTCTTCGACGAAATCCGTGACATAGAGGAAGGCGTCCTTTTCCAGCCCGATCTGCACGAAGGCCGACTGCATGCCGGGAAGTACTTTGGTCACCCTGCCTTTGTAGATGTTGCCGAGAATTCCACGGGTGCGGTTTCGTTCGATATAGAGTTCGGCCAGCTGGTCGTCCTCCAGAATGGCTACCTTCGTCTCCAGCGCGCTGCTGTTGACGATCATTTCCTTGATCATTGAATGCTCCCATTATGATGGGACAGGGCTGGCGGCGTGCGCGGGCTGCGGTCCTCGGACCGGCGTGGTGCGGCGTAGAAATTCATCTGAAACGCATATTCTGCTGACACACCAAATTGCAGAACGGATGCCGGGTTGGAACCCGGGACCGTCACAGGGGATCGGGTCCATCTCGTCGGCGGGGGAAAGCCCATTCGTGTGGGCTCCGGACCTGATGGCTGCCCCTGGCACGGCGTTGCCGGCTCTTCCCCACGGGATTTGTCCGGCTATCGGCCTCTTACGTTCCGGTACTGCAGTAGGGAGTTTCTCCCTCGCTTTTTTCTTCGCAAATTCTAATGCTTTGATGCTGCAGTCCGCCGAATCGAGGCCAATGGTATCCTGAAAGGCAAATCCGTTCTTTATATGTAATCCCTGCTAGCCGCTTTCAACCGCTGTCCGGTTGTGTGCGTACGTATCTAAGCCAATTCCTTTGATTGGCAGTTCTACTCAAAACCTGGTCTCTTGACCGCGCCTTGCCGAAGGCGACCCTGGCTCATAGTTTTGTCTACGCTTGGTTGGTTCCACTGCCAGTCCGGTCAATAGAGGAGAAAACTCTCTGGCAAGCCTGCTGTGGCTTATACCGATTCGTTCCTTGGGTCTGCCATAACATATTTATTGTAAGTTAGATAGCAACCGCATGCAAACCCTGCAAACGGATTGTCTCCCGGCAGACCCGGGCATGCCGAAAGAGCAGTATACCTCTATCGGCATGCTCCGCAAGGATCAGTTTACAAATCGCCTCATGTTTACGTTCATTCCCATGCTCATGGCGGCGTAGAACGAAAGCAGGGAGGATCCCCCGGCGCTGACGAACGGGAGTGGAATTCCGGCGATGGGAAGGAGTCCCAGGTCCATGCCGACATTGATGAGGACGTGAAACAGATACAGTGAGAAAACCCCCATGGTGAGCATGGAGCCGATCTTGTCTTTCGCCTCCCGGCATGCCCGCAGGAGCCGTAAGGAGACCAGCAGGAACAGGCTGAGGAGCGAAATGCTGCCGATAAAACCTCTTTCCTCGGACCAGACAGCGAACACAAAATCGGTGTGCCGGGCCGGCAGGAAGCCGAGTTGCCCTTGAGTCCCCTGTTTGAATCCCTTGCCGATAAAGCCGCCGGAGCCGATGGCGATCTTGGATTGCTTCGGCTGGTATCCGTACCCCTGCGGATCGTTCGACGGGTTGAGGACGTTCGTAATGCGTTCCTTCTGATAACCTTTCAGCATCATCCAGCCCGCCGGCAAAACCAGCACCGTGGTTATCAGGAGCACAACGACGTGCTTTCGCTTCAATCCGCCCAGAAACGTGAGCCCGGCATAGATCGGGAGGAAGGTGATGGCGGTACCCAGGTCGCCCTGCAGCATCACGAGGACCATGGGCGCCAGCGTTATCAAGCCGCCGGTCACCAGTTCGCGCAATTCGAGGGTGTCGCGATCGATCTCGGCGTAGTATTTGGCCAGCGAGACGATCACCAGGATCTTGACCAGTTCGGACGGCTGGATTGCGACCAGCCCCAGCTTGAGCCAGCTCTTGTTCGAGTGAACGGTGTGTCCGATCACGAGCACCAGGCTGAGGACGGCCAGGCCGGCGATGTAGGCGAAGTTGACGTAGTCGCTGTAGACATGGTAGTCGAAGTACAGCAGCACAAGAAAGACCAGGAGCGACAGGCACAGGTAGATTACCTGGCGGCCCAGGTAAAAGCTGATGCTGGTGCCCTGGGTGGTGCTCCAAATGGCTGCGAGCCCCGCCCCGGACAACAGCAGCAGGGAGAGGAACCAGAGCCAGTCGAAGCTCACAAACAGGCGTTGGTTCAGCCTCATCGAGCGTCACCTCCGGACGTGCGCCCCGCCATTTGGGTATAGAGCTCCGGGTTGCTCTTCTTGTTGAAATAAGTCCGGAACATCTCTTTTGCCATCGGCGCCGCGGCAGCGCCGCCGGCGCCGCCGTGCTCGAGAAAGACGATCACTGCGATTTCGGGGTTGTCGCGGCTGGCAAAGCCGGCGAACCAGGCGTGATTCTCAACCGCCTCGGATTTCAGCTCCTTTTTCCTCTCGGTTCCGACGACCTGGACAGTCCCGGTCTTTCCGCAAATGTCGAGGCCGGGGAGTCCGGCGCTGTGGCCCGTGCCGCCGTTGTTCACGCTCCCCCACATTCCGGCCCGGATGCGGCTAGCACTCTCGGGCTCGATCGGCAACTGCTGCACCGGCCACGGCGGATAGGTCCCGCGCTCGGCGTGCAACAGCAGGTGCGGTGTGACCAGCTTGCCGTCTGTGGCGATCGCGCTCACAACCCGGGCCAGCTGCAGGGGCGTCACGCGTATCGGGCCCTGCCCGATCGCGACCGAGATCGTCTCCCCGGCGTACCATTTCTCGCCCCGCACCGCCTGCTTCCACTCCGGGGACGGCACAAGGCCGTTGTTTTCGGCCGGAAGATCGATTCCCGTGCGTGAGCCCAGGCCCAGCGCCTTCGCATGCTGGGCGATCTTGTCGATGCCGATGCGCTGCCCGAGCGTGTAAAAGAAAATGTTGCACGATTGGGTGATGGCGCCCTCGAGGTTGACATAACCGTGGCCGCGCTCCTGCCAGCAATGGAACACGTTGTTGTAGAACACCTCGGACCCGCGGCAGACGACATGCGTGCTTTCGTCGACGAGGCCCTCATCGAGCCCCGCCTCCGACATCACCAGCTTGAAGATCGAACCGGGCGGATAAGTGTTCTGGCTGGCGCGGTTCTGCAGAGGATGGTCAGGATCGTTGGTGATGGCCGACCATTCCGTGGCGGAGATGCGGGGAGAGAAGCTGTTCGGGTTGAAGGAGGGCGCGCTGGCCATGGCCAGGATCTCGCCGTTTCGCGGGTCCATCGCCACGATTGCGCCCACGTTGCCGGCGAGCAGGATTTCTGCCTGGCTTTGGAGATCATAATCGAGCGTGAGCCGAAGATCGCCCCCGATCGCGGCGTCCCGCTCGGCAACCACGCCGAGCTCCCGCCCCACACTGTTGACCAGGACCTCCTTTGCCCCGTTTTGACCCGTCAAACACTGATTATAGACGCGCTCCACTCCCGTGCGGCCGACCATGTCCCCGGACTGGATCCCGGGGAAGACATTGTTGCTCAGGTCGTCCTCCGAGACTTCGCCGACATAGCCGAGCACGTGAGCCCCCAGATTGCCGTAGCGATAGAGCCTGCGCGGCGCCGGCCCCAGCTGTATCTCCGGGTGTTCCCGCTTGTGTGATTCCACGACCGACACGTCCTCGATCCCGACATCTTCCTTGACGACGATTGGGTGATACGGGCCGGCGCGCCGGTTGCGGCGTAGTTGAGCCTCAAAATCCTCGGCGGATATTGCCAGCCTGGCGGTCACGAAAGCTTTCGTCGACGCAGGGTCGTTCATTAATTCCCGGTCGAGCAGAATATTCATGGAAGGGCGATTGTCGACCAGCGGCAAGCCGTTGCGGTCAAGGATGGGCCCGCGGGGCGCCACGACCTGGATGCTCCGTATGCGGTTTTGTTCCGCCAGCCTGGCATATTCCGCGCCCTGGAGGATCTGCAGCCACCAGAGCCTCACCCCGAGCAGGACAAAAATCAGGATGACCGCGGGATACAGCCAGTACAGACGCCGCTGGATCGGTTGGCGGTTGGATTCCAGCTGAAGCTTGACCATCAGCCTACTCGTTTGGTGTAGACCTGATTGTAGGAATCGAGCGCCGCAAACAGGAGCGCGCCCACCCCGGCCGTAATCAGGGCCTGCATGAGCGAAGCACCCAGGAAGATTCTGCTGTGGGAACGTTGCAGGAGCGCGAACAGCGCATACATGCTGAGAGAACTGAGACAGGAGGAGGCCGCCATGAGGGTGAAACGGACCCACACCCCTTCGACATCGAAGCGCCTGGCGACCTCCGCCACGACGAAGGCGGCCAGTGTCTTGCCGAAGCCGTTGTAGCCGAGAGGCCAGTTGAGGACTACGTCCTGGAGAATTCCGGTCAGGGAACCGATAAACAGAGCCTGGGTCCGGCTGCGGTACAGAGCCCAGTACACGATCAGGATGAGCGACAGGTCCACGAAGTTAAAAAGGAAGAAGTTGTTCCCCGCGATCTGCTGCGCAATGATCGCCAGGAAGGATGAGCCTGCCAGGAACAGGTATTTCATAGGTCACCGCTGCTACTTACCGGCGCCTGGGACCGATGAGTCCGGCACTGGTTTCGGCGCACCGATAAGGATCAAAACCTCTTCTATCCGTATCATATCGGCACTCGGTTCAACTTTTATGTTTCGAAATCCCGTCTTCCCCTTTTGCGATTCCACGACCCTGCCGACCGGCAAGCCCTTGGGGAAGATCCCGTCCAGGCCCGATGTCAAGACGACATCGTCGACGTTTACCTCTTCGGTGTTGCTGACATAATTCAGATCGAGCAACGCGTTTTCCGTTCCCCGCGCAACCCCCGGCGCCCGGGTCCGGTCGATCATCACGCCGACCGATGAATCGCCGTTGGTAATCAACTGCACCTGGCAGCTGCTGCGCGTCACCAATACCGTGCGCCCGATTATGCCGGACTCCGACACCACCGGGCAGTCGCCCCGGGCGCCATCCGCCGAACCCCGATCGAGATAGAGGGTATTGGACAGATAGTTGGGCGCCCGCCCCGCTACACGCGCGCCCAGGGTTTGATATGGCGAACCGACCGTGAATCCGAGCAGCCGGCGGAGCCGCTGGTTCTCCTCCTGTGCCTGCGCCAGACTGCTGTTCAGCAGCGTCAATTGGCGGACGCTTTCCTGGAGCCGAGCATTCTCTTCCTTCGTTCCGTGCAGCCAGAGGTACCCCGTCCACAGGTTGCTGAATGCGCGTGACATGCCCGCGGAACCGTTGAGAACGGGCGCGCCTGCCGCCATCACCCACCGCCTGAACAGCATCGTGCCTGACGGGTCATCGACCTGGATGGAAATAAGTGTCAGGTGCAGCAAGAGAAGTGCGACTACGACGTAGAGGATCCGCCCTTCCCCCCTCCTGGCATACTCAATGGACACAAATCCTCCGCAGCAGCTTAAAATCGGTCAGCATCTTGCTGGTTCCAAGCACAACGGAAGAGAGCGGCTCCTCGGCAATGAAGACCGGGAGCCCGGTTTCGTCCGCGATTCGTTTGTCGAAACGCTTCAGAAGCGCACCGCCGCCCGTGAGGACGATGCCGCGGTCCATGATGTCGGCAGAGAGTTCGGGGGGCGTGCGCTCGAGCGCGACCTTGAGCGCATTGATGATGATGCCGATGCTGTCACTGAGCGCCTCCCGGATCTCCACGTCGGTGATCGTAACGGTCTTCGGCACGCCTTCGATCAGGTTGCGCCCCTTGATTTCGAGCGTGAGCGGGCGTTCCAACGGGGCAGCCGACCCGATCTGAATCTTGATCGATTCCGCAGTACGTTCCCCGATCAGGAGGTTATGCTTCCGCTTGATGTACTGAATGATGGCTTCATCCATCTCGTTGCCCGCCACGCGAACCGAGCGGCTGTAGACGATTCCCGAGAGCGAAATCACTGCGATATCCGATGTCCCGCCGCCGATGTCGACGATCATGTTCCCGCAAGCTTCGGTAATCGGCAGACCGGCGCCGATGGCCGCCACCATCGCCTGCTCCACCAGAAAAACCTCGCTCGCCTTGGCACGCAGCGCGGATTCCTGGACGGCCCGCTTCTCCACCTGGGTGATTTCCGACGGAATGCCGATGACGATGCGCGGGCTCAACAGGTGGTTCCGGCGGTGCGCCTGCTTAATGAAATATTTTAACATCACCTCGGTGACGTCAAAATCGGCAATGACCCCGTCCTTCATGGGCTTCACGGCTACGATGTCGGCCGGGGTCCGTCCGAGCATCTCCTTGGCTTCGCGCCCTACGGCCAGGACTTTCTTGTTGTTCTTGTCCAGTGCGACGATCGACGGTTCATTGACGACGATTCCGCGCCCTTTTGCGTAAACCAGGGTGTTGGCGGTGCCCAAATCGATTGCCAGGTCGCTCGAGAAAAAACCGAATACGGATCTGAAATTCATAATTTCCTATACGGCCGCCTTGATGCTGTTCCTTGAGAGCTCCTTCGCACGGTACATCGCAGCATCAGCCTTCTTGATCAGTCCCTCCGCAGTCAGGGTGTGCTTGGGACAACTGGCTACACCCAGGCTGATCGTAAGATGGATGCTCAAGTCCTGAGCGACAAACTCGTAATCGTCCACTTTTTTCCGCATGCGTTCCGCAATGACCAGAGCGCCGTTGAGCGGCGTCTCCGGCAGTACCACGACAAACTCATCCCCCCCGTACCGTCCCACAATGTCCGTCTCCCGGAGGACCTTGCGCAAAACCTGCCCCATCTCGGCAAGAGCCCGGCTGCCCACCAGGTGCCCGTAGGTGTCATTGACCTGTTTGAAGCCGTCCACGTCGATGAAAAGGAGAGAGACCTTTTTCTTGTAGCGCAGGCAGCGCTTCACCTCGGCCTCGAGATACTGCATCAGGTACCGATAGTTGTACAGCTTGGTCAGATCATCCGTGATCGTCAGCGCCTCGGCGCTGTCGAACATGCGGATGGTGCCGATCGCGACAGCGATCGGCTTCACCACCATCTCGAGCAGCTTCACGTCTTCGTCTTGGAAAATGCCGTCTGACTTGTTGAGGAGCTCAATGACCCCGATCGTGTCGCCGCGCTGACTCAGAGGCGTGGAAAGAATCGAGCGGATGATTTTACCCTCGGTGACGAGCGGGGCCCTGATCTGGAACCAGTAATCGTTTTCCAGGAAGGGCGAGCCCGTCTTCAAAACCCGCTCGACTATGCTGCTGTTGGCCTGGTGCTCGAACAGGTCGATATCCTTGATGTTCCCGGTCTCGTACGCCCGCTGCAGGCCCTGCCCAGACTCATTCCCCAGGTAAAGGATGCATTCCTCGGCACCGAACCGTTCGCGGATTTTGTCCAACAGGAGGTTCATTGCGGGATGGCGCTCCGCCGCAGTCCAGGCGGATTCCACCATGCCGATGAACGCCTCCAGGAACGTCTCCAGATCATCGGACTTGCTTGGGCTCGACGCGTGTTCCTGCCGGCCGGCATGGACCTCGGAAAACTGACCAAAAATGCGCCGTGCGAAAGTCATGCTCATCGGGAGCGTTGCAACCAGGCCCCCGTCGCGCTTCTCGAGCCGCTCATCCCGCGGATCTGCCCCGGATTCAATATAGCCGACCACCTGGGCGGAGGGGAAAATCCGGGCTGCGTGGTCGCGGATCTTTCCGCATTCGTCCTGCGGGAAAAAGACGGCCAAAAAATCCAGCCGCCGGGCGACCGGAGTGTGAAGGATGGAGTCCGCCGCGATGAATTCAAACTGCCAGTCCGCGTCGCCCGAGGGCGGCTCGGCCAGGAATTGGGGGGGCTTGCTGTTATAGATGACGCCAATCTTCACAACTTCTGACATAATGCATTTCCGCGCACATCGACTCAGCAGAACCGGCACACACGCCATGCGGGGCAGCAACCGCCGGATCCTTTCGAATCACCGGGGTACGAACCGCGATCTCCGTGCCACTTGCCCCGGGCGATCAAATCCGGAGTCATCCGGGTGGATGCACACATCCTGCGACAGATGGCGAGCGACCTTATTGATGGCGCCACAGCTTACTTCGGGAAATCTCAGGCCGAAAGCGCGACACTCCTGTGCCGCCTGCGCGCAAGACCGGGCCTAACTCCTTGAAACTGAACTTCCATCCTCGGTTTTATCCCCCGGACATGGGGGCATCGAGGGTGCTCATTATAACTAAATCGGCAGCAAGATAGAATGACGTAACACACAATTTCTCAATATCTCGCGGCCGCACCCGCACAAACGTCCGTATGCTCTGGCGAGCCCGAAGCATCGATCGTCTCTGGAATTGGTAATTTGAGCCTCTCAGGGACATGTTGTCAAGGTGGTTCGCTTCCGGGAAAGGGCGTTGGTTGAATGTGCATCTTAATGGGCCTGCGGCTATGTTATAATTGGGTGTTTGTGCCATTTTCACTGGAGGCGATAACACAGCATGCTGGATATCATGCGCCGCAAAAAGCGGCTGAAGCTCATCTTGTGGGTCGTAATTATCAGCCTCGGCCTGGGCATGTTACTGCTCTTCGTGCCGGGACAGAACGTCGGGATCTCCGGATTCGACACCTCAGCGGCGACCGTAGCCGGCGAGTCGATATCCATGAAGGACTACTACGACACTTATCGGCGTTATGTGGATAACTACAGCGCCAATGGGAAAAACAAGACCGATCCCGAGACTCTGAAGCAATTGGGAGTGGACCGCCAGGCGCTGCAGGCGCTGATCAACGTCCGCGTCGTGACTTACGCCGCCAAGCGCCTCGGGCTCGATGTCACACCCGAAGAGGTGCGCCAGGCCATCGAATCGAATCCCAACCTCCGGACCCAGGGGGGATTTATCGGTGTGGAGGCATACAAGGCAGTGCTTGCCGCCAACAGTATCGATGTCGACCAGTTTGAAGAAGGCGTGCGCTACATGCTCCTGTCCAAGAAGATCTCGAGCCTGCTCACCGATTCCCTGAGCGTCCCCGAGCAGCAGCTGCGCCAGGATTTCGCTCGTCAGAGCCGGGAAGCGCAAGTCGAGTACGTCCTTCTTGACATGGAAGCGGCACGGAAAAAGGTCAGCCCGACCGAGGCCGAGTTGCGGACATACTTTGACGCAAACAAAGACAAATATCACATCAAAGAGGAACGGCGCGTGCAGTACCTGCTGTTCCCCATCAATGAAATAGCGAACACCATGCAAACCACGGACCGCGAAGTCGACGACGCGTGGTCGCGCATGAACCACGAGGAAACAGTCGATGCAAGCCACATCCTGTTCAGGGTCGACGATCCGTCCAAGGATGCCGAGGTCAAGGCCAAGGCCGAAGAGGTCCTGAAAATGGCCCAGGCGGGCCAGGATTTCGCCGCTCTGGCCAAAAAATACTCCCAGGATGAGGCATCGGCGGCACAGGGCGGAAACCTCGGAGCATTCCCTCGCGGGCGCATGGACAAGGCGTTTGAGGATGCCGCCTTCGCATTGAAAACAGGCGCCATTTCCGGGCTGGTGCGGAGCGCCTACGGGTACCACATCATCAAGGTTCTCGGGCACGAGGTGCCCGACAAGGAGAAGGCACGGCCATCGCTGATCCGTGGAGTCCAACTCGACAAGGCCATCGAGCTGGTGAAGCTGAAGGCGGCAGAGGCGGAAAAGATGGCGGAAACTCAAAAGGACCTCGCGGTCATTGCGAAGGCCATGAACGTTCCGAACCAGATCAAAGAGACGCCGTTCCTGAATCGCAGCTCCGAACCGGCTTCCTATGGAGTTTCGCAGGAGTTTTACACCGAGGTCTTCAAGCTGAAGGAAGTGAATGCCATCGGCAAACCGACCGACACCCCGCTGGGTACGGCAATTCCCAAGCTGATCCAGATCAGCCTGCCCAAACCGCCGGAGTTTAAAGAATCTGTGGAGGCGGTCAGGAAAGACTATGTGGAAATGAAGGCTGCGGAATTACTGCAAAGCCAGGCCAAGAAGCTCTCAGATGAAGCCAAGAGCCTGGGCGACCTGGCGAAGGCGGCCCAGAAACAGGGGCTGACCGTAAAAACCAGCAACCAATTCAAGCAGTATGCGGCACCGGCCCCGGAAATAGGGCAGGCGCCGGAATTCAACACGGCGGCGTTCAGCCTGCCGGTCGGCGGCATCAGCGAGCCGATCACCATTGGCGGCGGAAAGCAGGCGGCCGTGCTCCAGGTCAAGATCCTGACCCCATTCAACGAAGCCGAGTACGCGAAGCAGAAGCCGACCCTGCGAGAATCAGCGCTGGTCAGCGCACGGGAGGCTTACTTCGACGAGTACATCAACCGCATCACGGAAGAACTCCGCAAGGCCGGCAAGATCAGGATCAACGACCAGGCCGTGGAACAGGTGACGGGTTACCGCTGAGACTCAAGCGGAGAGCCGCGGTTTCTCAAGGGAACCGCGGCTCAGCTCGTTTTGCGGAGTCCCACCGAATCTTCCTCTTCAGTGTTTCGTATCCCTTGCCAGTTCAAAGGGGCGGCGCAGAACAAGTTTGCGGAACTCGAAGCGCTGGACGAGTCGGTAGGACAGGAAATAAGTATACCGGTGCAGTCCGCGATTGCCGACCTGGTCGCACAGCAAGTGCAGGAAGTAGCCGGACGTCAGGCCCCAGCCAAAGTAGCGGAACTCGGGAAAGGTCGCCAGCCACAGGCACGCCGGAATGTACTCATAGGCGTGAAAGATCACCAGGAACCTGCGCGACGTCCCGTAATAGGAGAAGTCCAAAAACCGTTTCAGGTTGAGACTGAATCCGCAGGTCAGCCAGAAATCGAGGAAGTGGTCGACGTCGACAAACACACCGACGATGGTGCAGGTGATCCCCGCAACCCAGGAACGCAACCAGAGCGTCAGAATGGCTCCGGACGCAACGCTGACCGCCAAGTGTCGAGCCGGGCTCACTGTCCGTCCCCCCGAAGTCAGCACGCCGACGTCTCGCGGTGGACGCCGAACATCCTCTCAACTAGTGATTGATTGACCCTGTTGCCATCCTGACTCTCGATCGTCTTCAGTTCCATGATCGCAGGGTGCACGATCTTCTGCGCGATGCGGTGGAGCATGGTTTCAAGTTCCTCGCGATCCCGCTGTGATATCCCGGGCGCCCTCTGTTCCAGCCTGTCGAGCTCGGCCTGGCAGATGGAATGGACCTGGTTGCGGATGGCAGCGATTGCCGGGGCCATCCGCGAGAGTTTCTCTTCCTGCACGAATTTTTCCAGCGCCTGCTCCAGGATCACCTCGGCCCGGGCGGCGGCGGTCTCACGGTCGCGCCGGTTGGCGGAAACCACGCTCTCGAGATCGTCGATGTTGAACAGATAGACGCCATCCAGCCCGCCGGCCTTTGGATCCACGTTGCGCGGCACCGAGATATCGAGAATGAGGAGCGGACGGTCTGCGTTCCCGGGAAGGCGCCGGCCGATGTCTTCCCGCGACAGCACGAATTGCGGCGCGTCCGTCGAGCAGATCACGATGTCGGCGCCCGCCACATGTTCGCCGCGGTCCCCGAATTCAACGGCTCTCCCGCCGCACCGCCCGGAAACTTCTTCCGCGTGCGATAGCGTCCGGTTGGCAACCACGAGGGATGAGGCGCCCGCTTCCCGCAGGTGCAGAGCCGCAAGTTCGCCCATCCTTCCGGCGCCCAGGAGCACGACGGACTTTTCTGACAGATTCTCGAATATCTTGCGCGCCAGCTGGACCGCCGCATAACTGATGCTGACTGCTGCGTCGCAGATGCCCGTTTCCGTGCGCGCTTTCTTGGCCGTCGCAAAGACCCGTGGCATCCACCAATGTAGTTCACGGTCGATACATCCCCGATTCTCCGCTTCCCGGAACGCAGCCTTGAACTGCCCCAGGATCTGCGGCTCACCCAGGACCAGCGAGTCAAGACTCGACGCTACCCGCAGGGAATGTTTGACCGCATCCAGACCGCTCAGGCAGTATATCTGGTCCTGCAGACCGGCGGGGTCGAACCCTTTTACCTCACGAACAAAGCGGCGAAACAAGTCCTTCCCGTCCAGCCAGTCTGCGGCCGAAAGGTAAAGCTCCGTCCGGTTGCAGGTGGAAAGAATCATGCATTCGAGAACTCCCGGATTGCCGAGCAGGTGCTGATGTGCATCAGGGTGGGCGCGCGCTGAAATGGAAACCCGTTCGCGGACTTCGATGGGGGTTTGATGGTAACTGACACCGCAAACCAGACAGTGACCTAAGTACGCTTCTTCCGGTCCTTCGTTCATATACCTCTGTACGACTCCATGCTGGCGGCCAGGCCCATTGAAATGCAACTCCGAGGCCATTTCCGTTCCCGAAACCATTTGAGATAAATCGTTAATTTTCATTATCTTAATGTGCCTCTCCTCAGGGGGTTGCGAAGCAGCCGGCAGAACGCCCCAAAAAACGGGGCAAATTTCCCAGTTCTGGGGGCTGAATGGCCCGGCAGTCAGATCGACGCATTATTGAGGAATCAGGAGCCGGCAGGAAAAAGCCTGAAGGAATGCGCCGTCCCAGCTTGCGAGGATGAAAGTAAAGGCGGCCAGTCGAACCATCCCCGCCTCGAGACCTGAGGGCGAACCTGGCGAAGCGGTCCCGCAGACCTTCCGTCGCCTGGGCAGATTTCGAATGGCCGGTAAGGCGCCCGGGATGTTGTGTTGGCGCCCCGGTGATGCTGTGACTGTTGTCGTTCTCGATCAGTATGTATTCTGAGTTGCGGCCGGAAGGGAGGCGATGGCGCGTTTGCAGACGCCGCCAAGGCGCGCGATCCCTTCCTCGATCTTTTCCTCCGTAGCGTTGGAGAAGTTCAGGCGCATCGTGTTCTCGCCTGTGCCGTCGTCGTAAAAGGCGGAACCCGGCACGAATGCGACCAATTCCTCGATTGCGTCCCGGAGAATCTCCGCGGCATCCAACTGCTTGGGAAGAACAGCCCAGATGAAAAGCCCGCCCTGCGGCTTTGTCCAACGCACTCCCGGCGGCATGTGTCTTTCCAGGGCGGCAAGTATGGCGCTGCGCCGTTTGCCGTACACGGAGCGGATCAGCTGAATGTGCTTGTCGAGGAAACCGCCGCGCGCGATCTCGTAAGCGACCATCTGCACGAAGGTCCCGGTATGCAGGTCAGTTCCCTGCTTGGCCTGAACCAGCCTCTTGATGACCTCGACGGGCGCCACAACCCAGGCCAGTCGCAACCCTGGGGCCAGGATCTTTGAAAATGTGCTCAGGTAGATGACGTTGCCGCTGAACGGTTTGCCATCGCGGGCGCGCGCGTCCAGGACGTTGAGGGAGGGGAGGTGCTCTCCGTCGTAGCGCAACTGCCCGTACGGATCGTCTTCGATGATCGGCACTCCGTAATGATCTGCCATCTCGACCAGAATTTTGCGCCGCTTGAGCGACATCGTCACGCCGGTCGGATTCTGGAAATTCGGGAGCGCATAGAGGAATTTCGGTCCCGACCGCAACACGGATTCCAGCTCCTCGGTCCGCATCCCCTCATCGTCCATGTCTACCCCGAGAAACTGCGCCTGGTAGGCGTTCCACGCCTGCAACGCCCCGAGGTAGGTCGGGCGCTCAACCGCGATACGGTCCCCGGAGTTCACAAAGACCTTTCCCAGCAGATCCAGGGCCTGTTGCGAACCGCTGGTGATCAGGATGTTCTCCGGCTGTACCACAATGCCGTACCTTGCCGTGTGTCTCGCGATCATTTCGCGCAGCTTGGGGGAGCCTTCGGTCGTGCTGTATTGCAGGGACTCGGGGCCGGACTCCGCTAAGACGCGATCCGCGGCCTCGCGAAACTGGGCCACTGGAAAAACCTCGGGCGCAGGAAGCCCGCCGGCAAACGAAATCATGTCGGGCTTCTCGGTCAGCTTCAACAACTCACGGACCATTGAGCTCTGCATCCTGCGTGTTCGCAATGCATACCGGGACGACCAGAGTGTCTCCATTTTCCCTCCTCGGTGTGCGGATCAGAACGCGCACGCTGTTATTGCGGCAAGTCCGCGCGTCAACGCCAGTGTACTACCGGTTTCACCTGGGGCGCAACACAAGAGGAGATCGGGGGCGTTGACCGCGGGGAGGCGACCTCAAATATCACCGCACAGCCCTTGCGACGGGTATGCCGTCCATTCAGGGAGCATAGTCCCAGCTATTTGTAAGATGAAATGGCGGCAGGAAAACGGGGTCCGCCGCATAAGCGCTAAGACAAGTCGTCAACTTAAGGCGGACTTGGACCTAGACCTGGACGTGGACCTGGACTTGAATCTTCCTATGTCAGACACATCTTCGATAGCATCCTAACCGCTGAGAGAAGAAGTTGGTCGGCTTCCTGAGCTCGTGGCTGTTCGATCAGAGTCAAAGCGCAGCAGGCATCAATGATCGCCGCACATTCCATGGCACTGCCTCGGGCAATGGTGTAAAAGCGACGCTGATCCGGGCCACTGCTTTTCCCTGATCCTTCGGCGATATTCAGCGGAATGGAAAGGGATGCACGGCGGAGCTGTTCCGCCATAGCTGCATAACGTGGCGGCAGACTGTCAGCAATTGCAGCTGCGAGTGGCAAGAAACGAACTGCGGTCTGGTAAACGTCCAGCTTCCGAAAGTTCACGGACGGCAGCACACTCTAAGACCAGGTCCAAGTCCAGGTCCAGGTCCAAGTCCACGCAGATGTGGTGGTTAACTTAGCGCCTAAGGGGTTCGCCGGCTAGAGGCCGGATGTCGGGTCCGTGAAAGGCGGGCGGGTTTCGCCGGGGCCAGGGGCCTGATCCTGTAACGGCAGATCAAGGTGGGCCTGCCTTGGCGCCGCCATCATCGCCAGTACGGCGTGCACGATTTCTTCGAGCGAGAGGCGATCCGTGCTGAAGATCGCATCGTACAAACTCAGCTCGTCGATGCTGTGGCGGAAGTGGTGTTGGATGAAGCTCTTTCGTTCGGCGTCGATCTGGTGCATGCGTCGCCGCGCCTCATCCGCCGGAACGGCCCAGCGTCGGGCCAGGCGCGTAACGCGTGTCTCGGGGTTGGCGACGATACGCAGGTGGAGGCCCGGCTCTCCCTGCAGGGCAAACGCGCTTCCCCGCCCGACAATGACCGCCTTCCCGCGCGCCGCCAGATATGCCAGCGCCTTGAGAAGGGCCTTGTGGTACTCCTCGTTGCCGAAGGAGATCCCTTCCGCCATCAGCAGCAGGCGTTCGACCATGTCATGAATCAGGCTCTGGGATCGCTCGTCCAACTGGCGAACGAGGTCACGGCGCACGTGACTGTCCTCAGCGATGAAATTGACGATCTCTTTGTCAAACACCTGCCATTGCAGATGGCGTGCGAGTTCTTCCGCAAGGAGATCGCCGTGAGACCCGATTTCGCGCGTGACCGTGATGAAACGATAGGAGTGGTCGGGCTCTGCGACCATGCCGCGTGGGCTCGCCTGTTCCCGCACCCTGGACAGCAACATTTGTCTCTCGATCAGATGGCTTGCGGCAGGTGAGTCGTCCAGCCCTTTTGTCCTCATATGGACCTCCCAAGGACAGGCTATGGTTCCATGGTAACATTTGCTGGGGTCTTCCGCAATCGGGCGGGGACAGGAGTGCTGAAGATGGCTCGAACCTTCGCAATTCTGGGTGCTCTCTCGGCCTTTATCTCCGTAGCAGCAGGCGCATTCGGAGCGCACAGCCTCCGGCAGAGGATCACGCCGGAGATGCTGGGCATCTTCGAGACTGCAGCACGCTATCAGATGTACCACGCGCTGGGGCTGATCGCCGTCGCTTGGGCCGTGGATCGCTGGCCGGGGACGTACACCTGTTCCGCAGGATGGTGTTTCGTCGCCGGGACGCTCCTCTTTTCCGGAAGTCTCTACACCCTTGCCCTGACCGGAGCTCGCTGGCTAGGGGCGGTGACGCCCCTCGGCGGACTGGCATTCCTTCTCGGCTGGCTCGCTTTCGCGTGGTGCCTGGGAAAACCAGGTTCCTGAACTCTGCCGTAACAGCGGCGTCCGCCTTGAGCCCTGAGGCGCGGCGGCTGAGTTGACTTCTCCCCGGCTAGCGCCCTCCGAAACCGTGCCGCCTGCCGCCGCCGCCACCGCCTCCCATGCGGCCCTCGCGCGGTTGCTGCGGCTTAGCCTCGTTGACGGTCATGGGCCGGCCCTCGATCTTCTGTCCATTGAAGTCCGCGATCGCCTTTTCCGCAGCTTCGTCCGTGGCCATCTCCACAAAGGCAAAGCCCTTCGAACGGCCGGTGTCGCGGTCGGTAATCAGCTTCACGGAATCTACCGGTCCGGCTTCCGAAAACATCTCCTGCAGAGCGCTTTCGGTAATCGTGTACGGCAGATTTCCAACATATAGTCTTTTTGACATAATCTCTCCCTCATACCTGTTCAGGCGCCGCAACAGACAATCCTCGAGCCTTCGAGCTCAAAAATTTTCTGTTTGGCAACCGTTTAATTGGAAAGTCGCGAACGCATGTTTTCCTGGAGACTCATAGTGAAGACGTCAATGCTGAGGAACATAGGATCGGGCAAGGAACGCGGATTCGACTCCCTTCGACCAAACTCTGGCACAATCCTGATCATTATGCAACAAGTCGTATTCGAAATGCGGTCCTACTTCGTTGACTTGTCCAGGGCTGTTGCCTAGGATGTCCCGTGGAGAGAGCATGATCCCCGAAAAGCCGGACAATCACACGCAGACTGAGGGAAGAGAGGAATCTGCCGCTGCAACCACCGCTGATTCGGGGCAGCAGCCTCCTGCGACAACCCTCCGGCATGCCCGGTTTTCTCATCTGGCCTGGGCGGCAGGAGGCTTGATCCTCGGAGTGATCGCCACCACCCTTCTGGTTCGGCTTGGAACCCGCCATCCCGCACCTCCGCCGCTGATTCGTTTCTCGATCGATTTGCCTCGCGACGCTCCTCTGGCACCGGGGGCCCATTCGCTGGCATTCTCTCCCGATGGGACGCAACTGGCTTATGTCGCCCAGGTGAAGGCGGAAACCCAGCTGTATCTGCGCGCCCTGGACCAACTGGAAGCGAAACCGGTCCCAGGCACGCGGGGCGCCTGCGACCCCTTTTTTTCTCCCGACGGCGCGTGGCTCGGCTATTTTGACTCCAACGCTTCCCAATTGAAGAAGGTGCCGCTCTCGGGAGGGGAACCGGTCCCCCTGGGTCAGGTGCAATCCGCCCTCGGCGCGTGCTGGGGGCCTGATGGATCCATTATGTTCGCTCCGGATATGTTCTCGGGCCTCTTGCGTATCCCACCCGCCGGAGGCAATCCTGAACCATTGACGAAGCTGGGCAACAAGGAATCCACGCACCGCTGGCCCACAATGCTGCCGGATGGCAAAACTGTGATTTTCACCATTGGAACCGCCGGGACAGACAGCAACACGCGGCTGGCCGCGGTCACGCTCAAGACCGGACAAAAAAAGATATTGCTGGATGATGCTGCGGACGCCGTTTTCTCGCCGCCGGGGCGCCTGTTGTTCATGCGCCGCGGGGACCTGATGGCCGTCGCTTTTGATCCGGCGCGTCTCGAGCCGGCGGGCACTCCTTTTGTAGTGAAGGCAGGAATCGAAACCGACCGTGCCACCGGATCGGGACACTTCGCTTATTCGCGAGCGGGCGCGCTCGCTTATGTCACACGAATTGAGGAAGCCGGATTCCGCGTCCTGGCCTGGGCGGACCGGGAGGGTGGGATCGAAAAGCTGACGGTGAACCGCGGCGCCTTCTCATATCCCCGGCTGTCTCCCGACGGCCGGCGACTCGCCGTCGTGATCCGCGCCATGGATGATAAATCCAATGTGTGGATCCTGGATGTCGATAGCGGCAAATTCAACCGGCTGACATTCGAGGGGAACAATTCCCTTCCAGCCTGGTCGCCGGACGGAAAGCGCCTGGCATTCGCCTCGGACCGGGACGGCCAGTGGAATCTTTTCTCGGTGTCCGCCGACGGGAGCGGTGCAGCCGAGCCGCTGCAAAAAAGTGAAAATCCGCAGATGCCCGGCTCCTGGTCGGCAGATGGCAGGTTTCTGGCATTCACTGAATTCGCCCCGAAAACCGGACCTGACATCTGGGTCCTCACCTTGGATGGCGAGCGCGTCGCCCGGCCATTTCTGCAGACCCGATATGCCGAGTGGGGTGGAGAGTTCTCCCCCGACGGCCGTTGGCTGGCTTACACCTCAGACGAAACAGGACCCGACCAGGTGTATGTCCAGGCTTTCCCCGGCCCCGGCGAGAGATTTCAGATCTCGACAGCAGAAGGGCGCGAGCCCGTCTGGCGGCACGACGGCCTTGAATTGTTTTTCCGTTACTGGAAAGGATTGATGAGCGTGACGATGCTGTCGGAAGGCGAATTCAGGCCGGATCCCCCACGACTGGCTGTTTCCGGCGATTATGAAGCCGGCGAGATGCCGATGTTCCCCAACTATGATGTTTCGCCGGACGGTAAGCGCTTCGTGATGATCCCTCAGGAGAGCATTGAGAAGAGGCAAATCCAGATTGACTGGAATTGTTTCGACGAATTGACACGGCCACGCACTAAAACGCGCCGGTAGCTGGGTCTTGGGTGTTGGGTGTTGGGTGCCGGGTCTTGGGTGTTGGGTCTTGGGAATCGGGGGGTCGGCTTGGTGAGCGATCGGGGGTCGGATATCAGGCGCCGGAGAGCCCTTGCGGCGGCGTGACGCCGTTCATTGAAGACAGAAACTTTGATCTGGGCACAGAGACCGCGATCCGAAAACGTGGAAGTTTTCATGTGGCCGCGGGCTTCAGCCCGCACCTTCTGCTTCGACTCCAGCGCCATCCCGCCGCATGAGGGATTTTTGCAGAATCGGCCGCAGGGGTCAGCTTGGAGACCGGGCTGAAGCCCGGAGCCACAGGAATGCAGGAATGCAGCTCCGTATGTTTCCGGAGAGCCCTTGCGGCGGCGTGACGCCGTTCATTAAAAACGGAAACCCGATTCTGATTGGCGTGGAGACACGGCGGTTGCCGGGACCGCCGGCGTCTCGCCTAATGCCGCATACTTTTTGCATTTGAGCCGCGGAGCGGCGACAAGATACCCTGGCATGGGATTGAAAGAAAGAGAGCCCTGAAAGGGCGATAGAATAATGCATGGTAAATAAAAGCCTTTCGCCCCTGCCAGGGCTCTGTTCTCGTTGGCTCTAACCAGGGGTTCGCTGCGCTCACCCCTGGCTATTTTCTTCCCGGCCCTCCGGGCCGCGACCAAAAGTATGCGGCATTAGGCGTCTCGCCGGCATCCTTCGTGCGATTGCCGAATCGATCGAATTGGGCAGGCGCTCGCCCGCGGTTTTTGGGACGTGCTTTGCGCGGCGCATTGCTTTTGCCGGCGAGACGCCTAATGCCATTTACTTTTTTGGCGGCGACTCGGCAAGAAGTAAATACGCTTAGAAACTCGGCCGCGGACAGAAATCCCCCCAGTGCTGTCGATCCCCGTGGGAGGCATCCAAACGTCGAAACTTGCGCGTCGGCTTTGCTCTCTTCCCGGCTCAGCGAGGCTCCCGCGATCTCCATTGGCGCAATATATTGCGGCATTGGCGCGGCTTCAGATTGACCCCCTGCGAACGCAGATAGACGGAGAGCGCGTTGGCATCCCACCGCTTGGCGTTGAGTCCCGCTTCGGATGGACTCAAGCGCACGGCCCGTAGCGCCTGCGCCAGCTGATCCTTGGTCAGGCGCGACGGCCGGCCGGGGCGCCGGCCTTCGCGCAGTCCCGGCAAGCTCTTTTCTTGGAAATGGTGAACCCAAAGCTCCACCGCCCTGACCGAGTCGCCCAGCCAATCCGCGACCTTGGGAGGGCTCAGGCCCTGGGCGACCAGGAGAACGGCGTGAAGGCGATGATCGTATCGAGATTCCTCCGAGCGCCGGATTTCATCCTGCAAGGTCTCGGCGGCGGAGTTCGCGTTAGGGATTTTCAGAGAGCGCATGAAAAAAGTATAGGCAATTGACAGATTATACGCAATATAATATTGCCGATATGATAGACTCTCCGGGCATGAAAATCCTAAAAGTTCAAACGCAGACTCAGCGGCCGCCGGCGCAGAAAACCGTGCCGGTCGAAAGCGTTTTCGAGGTGTATCGGCGCGTGTTCTATGCCGGATTTTTCGAGCAATTAAGCCGCCAGCTGGGGATCAAGATGGCAAAGAGGATCTTCAACTGGTCCGTTGTAATCTATGGCATGATCTTGCAGCGGTTGGACGCCAAGGGGACGCTGCATGTAACAGTTTCCCGTCTGGTTCCGTGTCTGAAAGAGTTTTCGGATCACAAGCGAGTCAGGGAAAAGACAGTTTCGGCCAATCCGGGAGCCTTCAGTAAGGCGCGAGGGAACATGCCGTTGAGTGCTGTGGAGAGAAGCTTCGATCATTTGTTCGAGAGTTTGCATCGCGAGGCCGAAGGCGCCGCCGAGGGCCATTCCGCCTTTTTGTTGGACGGCTCCACATTGACATTACCGTCCACGCCGGAGCTGTTGCAGGACTATCCTCCGGCCAGTAACCAGCACGGAGTTTCCCACTGGCCGATCATGCGGGTCCTGGTGGCGCATGATCTCAGAAGCGGCTTGGCCAGCCGGCCGGTCTGGGGCCCGGCGTGCGGGCCCAACGCGGTGGGAGAACAGGCGCTGGCGGCTCAATTGATGCCCGGATTGCCGGCCGGTTCGGGTATCGTGGCCGACAGCAATTTCGGCACGTTCGCCACAGCGTACCAGGCTACGAAAGCCGGGCGGCCCGTGGTATTGCGGCTGACCGAAGTGCGGGCACAAGCTTTAGGGGGGCTGGGCTTGAACTGTGGGGCCGATCAGAAGGTGCTCTGGAAACCCTCACATTGCGACCGTCGGAAACATCCCGATCTGCCTGCCGACGCGCAAGTCAGCGGGCGTTTAATCGTACGACGCATCGAACAGGATGGCAAACTGGCCAAGCTGTACCTGTTCACCACGTATGAAGACCCGGCCGACGAGATCGTGGCTATCTACGCTCGCCGGTGGAACATCGAAACCGATTTGCGATCGCTCAAACGGACGGTTCGGCTGCATGCTTTGAGTTCAAAAACGCCCGACATGGCGGCCAAAGAGCTAGTTACAGGCGTGGCCGCCTACAACCTGGTAATTACCTTCATGGAAGCGGCGGCCCGACAGGCAGGGCTTGAGCCGCGCGAATTGAGCTTCTCTTACGCCCAGGACCACGTCTACACGTCTCTCCCGGCGCTGATGACCGCCACGTCTCCCGAGGAAAGCAGGGAGGGGCTGCAACTGCTCCTGCGACAGATCGCATCCTGCAAACTTCCCAAACGCAAGAAAAGACGCTCATACCCGCGCAAGATCTGGCTGCGTCGCCGTTCTTTTCCAACGTATCCAACCAAGCGCCGGGTCGAGTAAGATGATCGCCGCCAAAAAAGTAAATGGCATTAGGCGAGACGCCGGCGCTCCCGAGCGGGAAGGTTCGGGAGAGAGGGGACTATGCAACTAATACACGAAATCCAACACCCAACACCCAACACCTGACACCCGGCACCCGGCACCCGACACCGGGCAACTGACGGAAGCGACAAGGAGATGGGAATGACAACCGGCTTGCACAAGTACAGATGGTTTGCCATCGGCGACATAAACGGCTTCTTCGGATTGATGTTCGACAACGTGACGGTACTTTCCTTCCTGGCCGGAGTCCTGGTATTCGCGTTCGGCTTCCCGTCAGATATCGTGTACAACCGCATGTTTCCCGGCACCGCCTTCGGCGTTCTGGTCGGCGATCTGCTGTACACCTGGATGGCGTTTCGCCTGGCGCGACGCACGGGGAACGACAAGGTCACTGCGATGCCGCTGGGATTGGACACGCCCTCGACGATCGGACTGGCGCTCGTCGTCCTCGGCCCGGCCTTCGTGTCACTGAAGGCAGGCGGGATGGAATCCCGCGAAGCGGCGTTGATGACCTGGTACATCGGCATGGCCACGATGATCCTGATGGGCGCGCTGAAGCTCGTGCTTTCATTCTGCGGCGGCTGGATCCAGAAGGTAGTCCCGCAGGCGGGACTGCTGGGGTCGCTCGCGGGCATCGGATTGGCGCTGATCGGCTTCACTCCCCTGCTGGACATTTTCGGCCTGCCCCTGGTGGGCATGGTATCGCTGGGGCTGATCCTGTACAGCCTGGTGGCGAAGGTGAGGCTGCCGTGGAACATCCCCGGAGTCCTTGCGGCAATCGCCCTTGGAACCGCAGCCTACCACCTGCTCGGTCCGGCGGGGCTGGTGGGGTCCTCCTATGCAGCGCCCACGGCTGAGCTGCATTTCGGTTTTCCGATGCCGACGTTCGACTTTGTCAAGGGATTCGCCCCGGCGCTGCAATATCTGCCGCTTTCCATCCCGTTTGCGCTGCTCACGGTTGTGGGCGGGATCAACGTGACGGAAAGCGCCCGTGTCGCGGGGGACGATTTCAAAACGAGGGATATCCTGCTCACGGAGGCGGTGGCGACGCTGGTGGCCGGTCTGTGCGGCGGCGTGGCCCAGTCGACGCCCTACATCGGGCAGCCGGCATATAAAGGCATGGGTTCCCGCGCCGGCTACACGCTGCTGACCGGACTCTTCATCGGCCTGGGCGGCATGCTGGGCTACGTGTCCTTCATCGTCGAGTGGATTCCGCGCGCGGTGCTGGCGCCGATCCTGATCTTCGTCGCGCTCGAAATCATGGCGCAGGCGTTCATCGCCTGCCCTCTGGCTCATGCCCCCGCGGTGGCGTTCGCTTACTTTCCGACTCTGGCGCGGCTCCTGGCGATTAAGTACAGCAACCCCGCCATCGTCCCTGCCGATCACTTCCTGCGGCTCATGAACGCGCCCGGAAGGGAGCTTCCCGAGGCATTGGTCACGGTGGCGCTTGGGAACGGTTTCATCCTCACCGCAATGCTCTGGGGCGCTTTCCTCGCCGTGCTGATCGACAAGCGCCTTCGGCTGGCATCGCTGTACCTCGTGATTCTCGCAGCCGGCACATTCTTCGGCGTGGTCCATTCAGCGCTGCCCGAGGGCAACATGTATCTCCCCTGGAACCTGGCAAGCCCGATGCTGCGCATGATCCCTTATCAGTTCACGACGGCCTATCTGGCGCTCGCCGCCATGATCCTCCTGCTGTCCTTCACAAAAAATAGGAGTCAGGAGTCAGAAGTCAGGAGTCAGGAGTAATGCCAGGCAGCAGCTCGGGCATGGGCAATCATCGTGCCCTTGCGGGACACTGCTGGGGGAATTGGGCTTAATTATGGCGAAACCTTAGCACTCTTAACCCAACTTACTTTAAGTTCTAAGCCATGGTCATGCGCTGCTTGAAAGTACTGCAAACTACTCGTGGTGTCTTTCTACTGGCTCCTGACTCCTGGCTCCTGACTCCTCTACCTTCCCAAGTGAGTCTGCCAATCAACCCTGGAATCTGTGGCTACTCGTACCGAAGGGCTTCCACGGGATCGAGGCGGGCGGCTTTGACGGCCGGATAAATGCCGAAGATCAGCCCGACGGAAACAGAGACCAGGAAAGCCAGCAGGATGGAATTCAGCGTGACGATCGTCGACCATCCGGCCATCACTGCCACCAGCCGCGAAATGCCGAATCCGCATCCGATCCCGAGCAGGCCACCGACAAACGATATCAATGTCGCTTCAACGAGGAATTGGCGGAGGACGTCCGAGCGGCGCGCCCCCACGGCCCGGCGTACTCCGATCTCGTGCGTCCGTTCCAGGATGCTGGCCAGCATGATGTTCATGATGCCGATGCCGCCCACGAGCAGCGAAATGGAAGCGATGGCGACCATGACCATTTCGAAGATGCGCTGCGTACGCTTCTGTTCGGCGAGCAATTCAGCGGGAACGACCAGGCTGAAATCGCCGGCATTGCGGTGCGAGGAATTCAGGATGCCGCGCACGATGCCCGCGACGGTGCTGCTGTCGGCGGTCTTCTCCAGTTGGAGATAGATCCCATCGATCTCGTCGCGCATGAAGCTGCGCGTGTCTTCCAGGCGAAACGTGACGCTCTCGAGCGGCGCGTATATCAGGTTGTTCAGATCCTGTGTCCTAAGCCCGGAGAGATCGTTCTGCGCCGTGAGCTGGGGGCCGAGGATTCCGATCACACGGAACCACTGCTCGTTGCACTTGACATACTGTCCGACGGCGTCCTTCTGCGGGAAGAGATTTGCTTTGGCGCCTTCGCCGAGCACGCACACGGGCGCCGCGCTCTCGTTTTCCGCATCGTCGAAAAAGCGCCCCGCGACCACCCTCAACCCGGCAATGCTCTGGTACTCGGGAGAGACGCCGTAAATGACGGGCGTGTCCTGCCGCGGCTTGGGAAGCATGCTGGACGGTGTCACGCGCTTGCGCGCGGTGGAAGCGGTCAGGCCCTCGACGTTGGTGCGGATCACCCGAAGGTCTTGTCTCGACAGGCCGGGAGAGATCTTCCGGATCCGCTGGAACTCCTGGCTGTCGGTCACCTCCTTGGCCTCGACAATCAGGTTGCGCACGCCGAGCTGCTCGATGAAAGCCAGGACCTCCTGTTGCGCCCCCGCGCCGATCGACAGCATGGATACGACGGCGGCCACGCCGAAGATCATGCCCAGCATGGTCAGGAGCGATCGGAGCTTGCGGGCGCCCAGGTTCTGCAAGGCCAGACGGACGTCGGGCAACAGCTGCCGCCTCCGTCCCTTGAGCTTCATTCCGTCGTCTGGGTGCCGGAGTTTCATGGGCGGCCCCCTCCGAAAATCGACGAAAGAATCCCGGATTTTCCGGCACTCTTCCCCTTTTTGAGGTCCGGGTTCACCAACGCAACTTCCGTCCCCACATCCAGCCCGTCGATTACGGCACGGCTCTCGGTCAGGTACTTGATTTGAATCGGGCGTGCCTCCCAGTCCGCCGCGCGCTTCACATAGACGACCGGCTTCCCTTCCCGCTCAAACAACGCCTGGCGCGGCAGGGAAAGCGCATCGTTCAGATTCTTGCTCCGGATCATCACCTGCGCGCTGACACCGGGGCTCAATATCATTCCCTGTGCATCCATTTCGAAGGAAGCGTCAAACGACCGGGAAGAGCTGACGTCGTCGAAAAACGACACGGCGGCCATGCCGGCCAGCGATTTCACCTTTCCAACGAACTTTTTCAGCGGCAAAGCATCGACGCGAACCTCAACACTCTGCCCGGAATCAAGGATGCCGCGATCGGTCTCGGTGACCTTCGAGAGGATTTCCATCTGTTCCACGCCCATGATCTGAGCGATCATCCGGCCCGGATAGGTCTGATCGCCTTCGCGGAACTCGGGAAGCTCCATGCCGGTGAAAAAAATCCCGCCGGACGCGTCCCGGTTCTGCCCGAGCGCCACGATTCCACCGATCGGCGCACGAACCACCATGTTGTCGATGTTCTGCTGCGCCGCCTTGATGGTCATCATGGCGCGGGTCCGCTTTACATTGAGGACGGCCATGTCCGCCTGGTCCGAACTGGCACGCGATTTGAGATCGCGCTCCAGTTGCTCAAGCTTGCGCCTGGCCTCTTCCAGGTTCAGGATGTTTTTCTGTCCCTCGATCGCTCCCAGAAGCTCATTTCCCTTCACCGTCAACTCGGCGCGGCGCACGTCGAATTGGGCTCTGAGCAACGACACGTTATCCTGCGCCACACGGACGGCGGCGTCGGCCTTCATCTTCCGGATTTCCTGTTCTGCCTCCTCCAGTTGCGAACGACTTTGCTCGAGATTGTATTCCTGTTCCGTAGGATCGAACTCGGCGACTACGTCGTCTTTCTTCACGATCGTGCCGGACTTGACGAGATGGATGATTTGCAATGCGCTTCCACCCGCCGGGGCGACCAGCATCGCGGCCTGTCCGGGCCGGAGTTCTCCCGTCGTGTACACTTTGAGCTCCACGGGGCCCCGCTGGACCCGGACCGTCGGGATGTCCGTCACCGGCTTGCGCAGTCGCACGAGTGCATAATTGGCCGCGATCGCTGCCAGTGCCGCGGCCGCGACGAGCACAATCCCGAGGGTGAGCCTACCGCGCAGTCCCATAATCACTTTCCCTCTTCGGTTTGAGTCGGATCCTTCAGTGCCACACGCTCCCCGGCGTTCAATCCGCGCACTACCAGGACCTGTCCATTTCCGCGTCGTCCCACCTCGATGGCACGCTCCACGAAGCGGTTTCCGGCCAGCACATAGGAAACCGCCCGCCCTCCCTTGTCGAAGACGGCCTCGGCCGAAACCAGGATCGAATCGGGCAGACGCTCGACGGCGATGCGCGCCGTCGCGCTCATCCCGGGACGCAGCCGCGGATCCGGGTTTTCCAGGTGAATCGTCAGATCAAAGTTCTTCTTGACCGGCCAGCTGGAATAATCGAGTTGGGCCAACGGGCTGATTTCGTCTACATGCCCCTTGTGCTCCGTGTCGGGCACGGCGTCCACTCGCAGCGTGGCCGTCTGCTCCGGAGCGAGCCTGCCGCGGTCGGCCTCGGCAACCGGGACTTTCACCTGAATGGTCGATAAATCAGGCAACTCGGCGATTTCGGCGCCGGCATAGGTTCGGTCCCCCGCCTTGAATGCCGGCGCGTTGAGGCCGATCCCCGTGCTCGCCCGGAAATTGGGCAGGAGCGTGATGATACCGTCCACCGGTGCGAACAGCGTGAGCGCCGCCATGTTGCGCTCGGCCAGCTTCAGGTCGGCTTCGGCCTTCTCGCGCTTCTTTTGGCTGCCGGCCAGGTCCGCGGCCGCGCCGACCCGGTTGGCCCCTTGCTGCGCCTCCACTTCGTGCATCCGCTGCTCGGCTTTGGCCAGCGCCAGTTTGTTCTTTTCGATCTCGAGAGGAGTGAGGACATCCTGCGCGCCGACATCCAGGCGCGCACGCTGAATGTCGTACTGCGCTTTGACCACATCGGTCCGGCCCTGCTCGTCGCGGATGCGCTGCTGCGCATTCAGGCGATCGATCTCCGCCTCAGCCTGTTTCAGCGCCGCCCGGCTCTGATCCAGGGTGCGCTGCAGGGTGCTGGGATCGAACTGAACCACGACGTCCCCTTTCTTGACGTGGGTGCCGTTCGGACTGACTTTCAGGATCAGCAGGTCGCCGGCGTTGAAGGGCGCGGTGACGACCGTCGACGACCGGGCCTTGACCTCGCCGCGGAACTCCAGGTAATCGACGAACTCTCCCAGTTTGACCTCGGCCGTGGGGACGTCAGGCGCCTTCCGCCGCCAGCCCGGCGCCAGGTAGAGGATCCCCGCCGCAGCTGCCGCCAGCACCGCCGTCCACAACCATGCGCGGCGGAATAGAGATTTCTTGCGCGATGCGTTGCCTTTCATTCCCCCTCTACTCCGGCAGACGTCGAGCGACAGCATTCAGGGGTCGCGGCATTCGCGACACTGTCGTCCCTTCTTCGATTCCTGATGTGATGACCACTTCACACTCGTTCGCGGGCCCCAGGCTGACGGCGCGCAGTTCGGCCCTCCCGTCCGCCAGCACCTCAACAAACGGCTGTCCCTGCTGCATCAGGATGGCTTCCCGGGGCAACAGCAGCACGTTGTCCCGGCTCTCCAGCAGGACATCTACAGCAGCGGACAGATCCGGCAGGAGTTTGGGATCGCTCCCCGTGATGGCGATCTGAACGGCGAAGGAGCGAACCACTTTCGAATAATCGCTTGTGCCCGCCATGGCGCCGATGCGCTCGACGCGTCCGGGAAGGACCATTTCCGGGTAGGCGTCCAGCCGGACCTCGGCTGCCTGGTCCAGGTGCAGCGAATAGATGTCGACCTGATTCACTCGGGCCCGCACCTGCATGGCCGACGGGTTCACGACCAGCAGGAGAGCGGACCCCGGCCTCACCTCATCCCCCTCCTGTGGCGCCGCCATGCGTGACATTTTGAAAATCGGAGTCAGCACCGCAAGCCCCTCGAGCGGCGATTTGATCGTCATCTTTTCGATGTTGCGCCGCGCATAGAGCATGGCATTCTGCGCCCGGTCGCGCTGGATCTCGAGAATGCGGAGTTCGGCTGCCGCCGCCTCGCGCTTCAGGTTGAAGGTCTCCTTCAGCTGCTTGAGGCGCGCCTCGGCTTCCGCCAGATTCTGCTTGTTCCTCTCCGCCTCAATGCTCGAAATGACTTCATTCTTGCGCATGTCCACGCGGGCGGACTGCAGGTCGTAATCAGCCGACTTGAGTTCGGTCTCATCACGAGCCAGCCCGACTGCCTGGTCTGCCTGCTTCCGTTTGATCTGTTCCAGGAGATTCTGATACTCGGCCTCACGGTCAAATACCGTCCGCATCTGGTTCTGGCGGTCGAATTCGAGGAGCGTATCGCCGGCTCGAACCCGCTGGCCATTGCCCACCAGCTTGGTAATCACCATCGAGGACGAGGCCTGCCCGGTCAGGCGCGGCGCCATCACAACGTAGGATTGCGAGGCTTCCACGGTGCCGTGGAGACGGAGAGTGCGCCGGAAGTCACGGCGTTCGACTCGTGCCGTGGCAGACAGGCTTCCTTGCCCGTTTGTTTCCGCTGCGGCGCCCGGCCCCTGCCGGGCGCAGGCGCTGTAGGCCAGGAACAAGCCGGCCACCCATGAGAGCAGCAGTATTCGCACGCTGACACTTGAACACGATTCGACCTTCCTCCCGTTGTGGTGCGCGAGACTGGCGCGGCACTTGCCGCAAGGCGGGATGACAAGCCGATGATGAAATGAGCGGAACACGACCACAAACTCCACACGGAACCAGCAGTGCTCGTTATTGCGTGCTTAGGGTTCGCGCAAAAATAAGTTCGCATTCTGGCGCGAGCGCCGGATGGGCAGATGCAAGGCGCCGCGACGCAGGCGATGTGGTGACATCGTCGAGGAGCGGCAACGCAGCAGATGCCCGTCCGCCGCCGCGCCCCGCAGGGCTGCCGGCCCTCCAGCTTGCTACATTCCTACCCCGCTTCCGCGCGCCGTCCGCAAGCTGGAAAGACGGCAGCAGAATGTGAAGTTATTGTTGCGCGAGCCCTTAGCCTGTGCTGTCAGGGGGATTGCACCGCGACGTCCTGCCACGTCGGCCCCTATCTTAGACGATTCTGCCCGCAGTTTAGTTGAAAAAAATCGCCGGCACCTGCCGTCCGCTACGATGTCCCCTCCACCAAAAGGTCCCGTCCGGCGAGAATGTCTCAAAACTAGTTTCTGTCGCGAAACTCAACCATTGTCCTGCCTGGTCCTGGACGTGGACCCGGACCTCGACCTGGACGTGGCCAGGCATTATTGATGGTACCTCTCGCGAATGCGGCACTTATATCGGGCCATACGTACTTGCCGGGTCTACGTCTACGTCCAGGTCCAAGTCTAAGTCCAGGTCAGACGACCTTGAAGTTTCGCGACAGAAACTGGTTTTAAGACGGCGCCGGCGGCCGGGACCGACTGCGGCCGGGCCCTACCGCGGCGGGAAATGCCTGTATGGTAGCTGCGGTTTTCTGATGCGGCACCCGTGCCCTCTGGGCTAAGATTGCCGCGCCGCAGGTCGATACGATCCCATCGGATAAAAGGAGAGCGAAATGAAGAGGCAAAACCATCCGGAACGCCTGATGAGACACTGCTTACCGGCCGCAGTTGCATTTCTGCTACTGGTGTCGTTGTCGTTGTCCTGGCAGGAGCAGGCGCCATCTACGGAAAGCTGCACAAGCATCCTCGTCGGGAAGCTCGCGTCTGCCGACGGTTCGACGATGACTTCTCATTCCTGCGACAGCGGGACCGACAGGACCTGGATGAACATGGTGCCGCGCCGGACACACGCAGCCGGCGAAATGACCCAGGTGTGGCTGGAACCCAAACGGACCAAGGGTCCGGACGATTCGGACCGTATCCCGACCGGAGAGATTCCGGAGGTCGCAGAGACCTACAAATACCTCAACGCCGCATATCCCATCATGAACGAGTATCAGCTGGCGATCGGCGAAACCACTACCGGCGGCAGGCGCGAGTTGCAGAGTTCCGCCGGAATCATCGACGCCCCGGAACTGTATCGCCTGGTCCTGGAAAGAGCCAGGACGGCGCGTGAGGCGATCAGGATCGCCGATGAGCTCACAAAGAAATACGGGTACAACGATGCGGGGGAATGCTTCACTTTCTCCGATCCCAACGAAGTCTGGCATTTCGAAATTCTCGGGCCCGGGAGAGGAAAGATCGGAGCGGTCTGGGCCGCCGCCCGCATTCCCGACGATCAGATCGGGGTTTCTGCGAACGCCCACAGGATCCGCCAGCTCGACCTGAGGAACAGAGACTACTACATGGCTTCGGACAATGTGCTGACCCTCGCACAGGAGATGGGATGGTGGAGCGCGAAAAGCGGCGTGCCTTTCGAGTTCTGCTATGCATACGCCGACAGGACCAGCCTGTACTGCCGCCGCCGGGAATGGCGCGTTTTGAGCCTGTTGGCCCCTTCCCTCAAATTGGATCCCAACGCCGAAAACTATCCGCTCTCCGTAAAGCCGGACAAAAAGGTGTCCGTCCAGGACATCCTCGCCATCTTCCGGGATTCCTATGAAGGCACGGCGTTCGACATGACGCGGAACCTGACCGTGGTCAGCCAGAAGGGGCAAGCCGTAAAGAGTCCGGTGGCAAATCCCTTCATGAGCGGTGAATTGCGGGATCTGTTCCGCATCCAGCGGGAGCGGACCATCTGCTCGCCGACCGCCACCTACCTGCAGATCACGCAATCCCGCTCCTGGCTGCCAAACCCGATCGGCGGCCTGGTGTGGCTGGGCTACGACAATCCCGCGACCACGCCGCACATGCCCTTCTACATCGGTGTAACCCAGGTGCCGGACACCTTCATGGTCGACGGCAGGGAGAAGTATCGGCGCGATTGCGCCTGGTGGGCCTTCCGGCAGGCAAGCAAACTTTCCTACATCCGATACCAGGAAATGAAGGAGGATGTAAGGAAGGTCTGGCTGCCGATCGAAGAACAGGCGTTCGGCAAGCAGAAGGAGATCGAGGAGGAAGCGTTGCGCCTTTACAAGGCGGATCCCGCCAAGGCCGAGGATTTCCTGACCAAATACTGCCACGGCATCGCCAACAAGGCGGTCGAAGACTACTGGAAGCTCGGCGAGCTCCTCTGGTCGAAATACAACAACAGTTTTTGAGACATTCTCGGCGGCCCGGACCTACTTGCCACGATTATTTCCTCTTGTAAGTTGCTGTGAGAAGTTGGTACAAGAACTCCGCAATCAACGGAGGGAATGAGATGTTGAGGTCCAGTTCCAGACGAACGGCAATCCTGGCCATTGCCATCATTGCGGCATCACTCCTGGGCGCCCGGGCAGGCTCATCCGGTCAGATCCCCAAGGAACCGATCAAATTCTCCGTCCAGGCCGGCCAGCCGGATCGTCCTCTCAAACCGGGCGACACATTCAACCTGCAATTGACGGCACGGATCGAAGAGGGCTGGCACCTCTACTCGACCGACCAGGCCGAAGGGGGCCCGACACCCACGCGCATCGTTATCCCGGATGGCCAGCCGTTTGAACAGGCCGGGAAACTGGAATCGCCGGAGCCGAAGACCATCATGGACCCGAACTTCAACCTCATGACCGAATATTACGAAGGGGAAGCCACATTCACGATCCCGGTGAAGGTGGGTCCGTCCGCGGTCCCGGGCAAGGCGGAAGTCAAGGTCAACGTCAGTTTTCAGACCTGCAATGACGAGCTTTGCCTTCCCCCGAAGACGGTGAAGCTTTCTGCGGCAATCAACCTGGCCGCGCGTTAAACCCGTCGCTCGATCCTCCACAAGAGAATGGATATTCAACAGCTGATCTCGCAAGAACTCTCGCTCGGACTGAACCAGGTGCAGAACGCACTGAGTCTCTTCGCCGAGGGGGGCACAGTCCCCTTTATCGCCCGCTATCGCAAGGAACGTACCGGCGAGATGAACGAAGTCCAGCTTCGTTCATTGCTGGAGCGTTTCACTTATCTTACCGAACTCGAAGAGCGGAAGGCGGCAATTCTCCAATCGATCGAGGAGCAAGGCAAGCTCACCGGCGATCTGAAAGCCAGGATCGAGAGCTGCCTGCAGAAGACGGAACTGGAGGACCTCTATCTACCCTTCCGTCCCAAGAGACGCACCCGGGCGACGATCGCCAGGGAGAGAGGGCTCGAGCCGCTGGCCCTGATGATAAAAAGCCTCAACGTCGCGGACGCGCCGGCGGCGGATCTCGCAGCAGAGGCTTCGAACTACATTTCCGAGAGCCTGGGAGTTGCGACCGCTGTCGAGGCACTTCAAGGCGCCTCGGACATCGTGGCCGAAGAGGTGTCCGAGAAGGCCGAATTGCGCCGCCACATACGCGAATTTCTCGCAAACGAGGGCTTCTTCACTTCGAGCATCAAGGACGAGCATCCTGAAGGCACGACCAAGTTCGAGATGTACCGGAGCTTCAGGGTCAGAGTCAAGGACATCGCGCCTCACAACATGCTGGCGCTCCGGCGCGGCGAAGCCGAGGGGATCCTTCACTTCACGATCGAATTCGACCAGGCCGCAATCAGTGCTTATCTCGAATCCCAGGAAATTCGCGCCAAAAGGGCGAATGTAAGTGAGTTTTACCGTGCCATGCTCGCCGACGCATTTGAGCGGCTCATGCGGACGACCCTGGTCGGAGAGGTCCGGCTCGAAAAAAAGCTCTACGCCGATCACGAGTCGTTGAAGACCTTTGAAGCCAACCTGCGTGAACTTTTGCTTGCAAGCCCTGCAGGCATGAAGCCGACGATCGGGATCGATCCGGGGTTTCGCACAGGCTGCAAAGTCGCCGCGATCGACCGGACCGGAAAGCTCCTGGAATTCGAGACGATCCACCCCTATAAGTCCGACACCGAGCGCACGCAGGCGGCCGCAGCCCTGAAGCGCCTGATCGAAAAGTACGGCGTCGAGTTGATCGCGATCGGGAACGGGACTGCCGGCCGTGAGACCGACGCGTTCGTGTCCGAAGTCCTGGCGAAGGTAGATCGCGAGCCGGTAAAGGTGATGGTGAGCGAGGCCGGGGCGTCGATTTATTCCGCAAGCGAAACCGCGATCGAGGAGTTCCCCGATCTCGACCTGACTGTCCGGGGCGCCGTCAGCATCGCCCGCCGGCTCCAGGACCCTCTCGCCGAACTGGTAAAGATCGATCCCAAGTCGATCGGAGTCGGCCAGTATCAGCACGACGTCGATCAGAAGCTCCTGAAACAAAAACTCGACGGAACGGTGGAAAGCTGCGTGAACTATGTCGGCATCGATCTGAACCTGGCCTCAAAGGAGCTGTTGAGCTTCATATCGGGGATCACATCTTCGGTGGCGGCGAACATCATCGGATTCCGCAATGAGCACGGCGCATTCCACAATCGGAAGGAACTCCTGCGGGTGCCGAAGTTCGGCCCCAAGACCTTCGAGCAGGCAGCGGGTTTTCTGCGCATTCGGGGCGGAAGCAACCCGCTCGACAATACCGCCGTCCACCCGGAAAGCTACTTTGTGGTCGAGGCCATCGCCCGCGATCTCGGGCTGCCGCCGGATCGAGTGACCGAGGCCGGCGACAAGCTCGCCTCGATCGACTTGAACAAATATGTCACTGCTGAGGTGGGGGAACCGACATTGCGCGATATCATCGCCGAGCTGGAGAAGCCGGGCCGCGACCCACGCGCGGAATTCCGCTACGCCACCTTCAACGAGGAGGTCAAAGAGATCAAGGACCTCGTCCCGGGCATGGTCCTCGAAGGGATCGTGACCAACGTCGCCAACTTCGGCGCATTCATCGACATCGGGGTACACCAGGACGGGCTGGTTCATGTGTCGCAACTGGCCGACCGGTTCGTCGACGACCCCAAGAAGGTCGTGAAGGTGGGGCAGATCGTGAAGGTCCGTGTGCTCGAAGTGAACGAGAAGCTCAAGCGAATCTCGCTTTCGATGAAATCGCAGGCCGGCGCATCGAAGCCCCGCAGCAGGAAAAAGGCCGAGCCGTCCAGGGAGAAGCCCGCATCCATCCAGGACCTCATGACCAGGTTCAACACTCCAAAGCGATAAACCTCAGGGCCGGCAATGGCGGCACGGGCGAAAACCCGCCTCCGCCGCTGCGGACGCACTGACAAGCAGAATCCGGTTTTTCTGCCGGACCCGGCGGGCATCGCGGCAGGTGGGGAAGCAATATATCCCGGTGCTCCTGCACCCGATGAATCGGACGCCTTCGCCGGCATATTGTTCGATCTCGCTCACCGGGGCCCCTTCCTTCATGAGCAGAATGCGCTTCAAAGGGGTGCCGAACGCATACCTGCCGATGCCTCCTGCGGAGGGAACCACCCGGTGGCACGGCAGAAGCAGCGGCACAGGATTGTGCGCCATTGCGTTGCCCACAGCACGCACCGCCGCGGGATTTCCGGCTTCGCGGGCCAGCCAGCTGTAGGGCCGGACTTCCCCGCGCGGGATCTGCCTCAAGAGCCTCAGGACGGTTTGCTCGAAAGAAGTCAAGCCCGACAGGTCGACACGCACGGTCGACGGAGACTGGCCGGAGGCAGCCTTCCTTATTGCATTCGCATAGACCGGGGGCATTTCGCCCTTCACCGGGCGATGGCCCAGGCGCCTCTCACAAATTTTCTCAAAAACGGCCGGATCCCCTCCGCTCGGGTCGATCCGGGTGATTCCTTTGGCATTGTAGGCAACCCAGACGATGCCAAGAGCCGTTTTCACGGCAGCGTAGCGGTCAACCTTCTCCGCTTTCACCTGCTTGAGGATGTTCGAGGGGGCCTGAACCTGCAGCCGCATCAGGTCCACCGCGATCTCTTCGATGCCTTGCAGATCGACCGCGCATGCCGTGCATTTGGACAGGTGCGCAATGACCTCCTCATTCTCCCGGCGTCCAAGTTCTCCGGTACGAAAGGCATCCAGCCGCCTGGAAACTTCCTCACATCGCATTCTTCTCACCTCTCTTCTCCAAAGTCATCCGCAGCTTGCGCAGGGCGCGAAACACCTTGCCCCTTACAGCCGATTCGCCTTTCCCTATGATGGAGGCGATTTCGGGATACGACATGTCTTCCATGAACCGGAGCAGCACGAGTTCCCTGTCGGCAGGCTCGAGGCGAGCCAAAGCCATGCGCAACTCCTTGCTCCTCTCCTCTGATTCGAGTTTTCGGACGGCCGCTGCAGGCCGGTGCGGGAGACCGTTCCCGTGGTCAAGGTTATCGGGAACGGAAACTTCGTTTCTCGCGAGCCGGACCTTGCGCCGGCTGTAGGCGAGGTTGCGCGTAATCCGATACAGCCAGGGACCCAGCTGGAGGCCGCGGCACTTGTCCTCGTCATACCTGGAGGATAACGCCCTGCAGGCCCTGAGGAAGGCATCCTGGGTGACCTCCTGGGCGTCGAAGGAATTCTGCAGCAACCGCAAGGCGAAGCTGTAGAGGCGGTCCTGGTACTGCAGGACGAGCCGCTCGACGGCGCCATCCTCCCTTCGATGCAAAGCCAGGACGAGATTGTCCCCACCGGCCCCAGTCAATGTCCCTCCCGGATCATTCCAAACCACTCACCAGGTAAAACCCCGCATCCGGCATATCCGTTCGCAGGAAATGCACGATTCCACCATGTCAATGGATTCTCTCACCCCAGCGTATTCGTGAACTGTGATTCAGACGCACCTATCCGGGCAATACCTCATGGTTTTTCTGAAATTCCATTTTTGCATGCGAATTGCGGCTTTGGCGCATGAACTTGGACGTGGACTTCGACGTGGACGAGGTTGCGGTACAAATTACTTAGTTGCCGAGACTTAGGGGCGCACTCGTAAGCTCTCCCACGTCCAGGTCCACGCCCAGGTCCAGGTCCGAATCGAGGCCCCTCTCCCTGCCAGAACCATGCGGCATTGAACGATCCGGGGGGTGTCACCAGATGTCGCCGACTGTGAATCCATCGGGGAACGGGTCTTCGGGATCGACGACATAACTGCACATGCCTGTAATCCATGCCTGACCGCTGATCGTGGGAACCACAGCCTGATATTTGCCGACCTGCGTCGCCTCCACCAGCCTCCCGGTAAACACCGTCCCGAGAATCCCCTCGTGGCGGAAGTCTTCGTTCAAGCCCAGTTTGCCCTTGGCGTAGAGCGTTGCCATTTTGGCGCAAGTGCCGGTGCCGCACGGTGAGCGGTCGATCGCCCCCGTCCAGGTTGCAGGGCGGTTCCAATCGAGCTTGCCGGTGGAGACGGTCACGGCGTTCTTCATGTGCGCGTCCGGCCTGCCCGGCGGCGCCGAAAGCTCCGCGATCGTGACACCCGCGAAACCCGCTTGCTCAGGGTGGACTACCGGCAACTGCTCCTGCGCAGCCGCCTTGATCATCTCGCTGATCCGGACGATGTCGCGCCCCTCATCCGGCGTGAGGCGCAGCCCGAAGGGCGCGGCCTCCGCGATGACATAGAACATGCCCCCGTAGGCGACGTCGACCCTCACCGTTCCCAGGTGCGGCACTTCGATGCGGGCATCGAGATAGGCGGCGAAAGCCGGCACGTTCCGGAACGTGACGTTCCGGACTTTGCCGTTGGCGCATTCCGCGCGGACCCGGATCAGTCCGGCGGGAGCCTCGAGCGTCAGTTCGGTGACCGGTTCCTTCATCGGCACCATCCCGGTTTCCAGAAGTACGGTCGTGACACAGATCGTGTTCGTGCCCGACATGCCGGGATATTCCACCTGTTCCATGATCACAAAACCGGCATCGGCCTCGGGGCGCGTCGGCGGCAGAATCAGGTTGCAGTTCGCGGCTGGATAACCGCGAGGCTCCCGCAGCATGCGTTTGCGCAGGCCGTCGGAGTGCGTCTGAAGATGGCGCATCTTATCGAACATGGTGGCGCCGGGGACATCGAGCACGCCGCCGACAATCACCCTCCCGGGTTCGCCGCAGGCATGGGCATCCACCGCTTGAATCATCTGAGCAAGGCGCATATCTTCTCCTTTCCATTAATACCGGCCGGCCGGTTTCGGCTCGCGCGAGTATGCTACTCCCGAATCCGCATCGAATGCCACCGGAACCGAGGCGCCCGATCGCCCCGCTCCAATATGTGCGACGTGCAATTCGCGCCCATCGACATCCTCATCCCTGGAAAAGAACGAACCACGAAGACCTTCGATTCTATTTCGTCTCGTCGAGGAGTACTTTTGTCTTGTTCCCCCGGCTCGCCTCGGATAAAAATGCCTGTCGATCTCCACCCTATAAGGAGCTTGCCTATGGCCGTCATATTTCATAACAGGGACATCATCTCGATCACCGACTTTTCCCGCGAGGAAATCGTCCACCTCTGCGAGGCGGGCAAGCGGATGTACGAACTCGAAAAGGGGGGCAAACGCAACAGTTTGCGGGACGCCTTGAAGTATCGCACCCTCGCCTACATGTTCTATGAGCCGAGCACGCGCACACGGACGAGCTTCAACACCGCCATGCGGGAACTGGGGGGACGCTACGACGGATTCTCCGGCACCGAGGGGACCTCGGTCATGAAGAACGAGACCGTCCGCGACACGGTGGCGATGATGGGCGCCAATCACTTCGACGTGATCGTGATGCGGCATCCTCTGGACGGGTCCCTTCAGTGGGCCGCCGACGTGGCCAACATCCCGGTCATCAACGGCGGGGACGGCAAGAACGAACACCCGACTCAGGCCCTCCTGGACGTGCTGACGCTCTACATCCTGAGCAACGGGAAGCTGGATGGTCTCCGCGTGGGATTCGGAGGTGATCTGTCACACGGGCGCACGGTGCGCTCCCTCAGCCTCGCGCTTTCCCACTTCGACGACATCACGATCCGCTGGGCCGCGGAGGATTTCCTCGGAATTCCCGGGGACCTCGCACAACTTCTGGCGGCGCGCGGCGTGACCGTGATCCGCGACAACACAGTGCGCGATGTCATGACGAATGTGAATTTCTACTACATGACCCGTCCGCAACTGGAGCGCATGCCCGGCGTCACGCAGAAGGACATCATGGCCATGATGCAGCGCTACCGCATCGATCCGGACAAGATCCGGGGTTTCGAGGCGCGCGTCCTGCATCCCCTGCCGGTCAACAGCGAGGTCGCGGAGATCGACTATCGCGTGTACTTCACGCCGGCGCAGGCCTTCTTCGCCCAGGCCGAGTTCGGCATCTTCCTGCGCAAGGCCCTGCTGCACGAAATGTTCCACCAGGACAGCTACCTGCGATACGACAGCCGTCTGCCGGACGAACTGGCTTCCGGCAGTAACCGCCTGGCCCGCGTCATCCGCGGCGACAAACAGCAGTCGATGTTCATCGACAAGATCCACAACGGCACCGTGATCGATCACCTGGCGGAGGGCACTCTGCGCGCCGTCGACGCGGCTCTGGGATTGGAGCATCGCGGTTACTCCTGCACGACCGCGGTGATTGCCGAAAAGAGAAACCCGTTCATCAAGACCAACCTTCCCGAACTCAGCGAGCGGGATCTCAAGCAGGTGGCGATCATTTCCCCCGAACCCACAGTCAACTACATCACGGACGGCAAAGTGCGGGAGAAGTTCGTGTACCTGCTCTGCCGGAATGCCAACTGCATCACGCGTACGATCATCGAGGACGTGCCCCCGAAATTTTATGCCGACGGAGACGCTATCCGCTGCCGGTACTGCCGCAGGCCCTATGCTCTCCAAACCCGCAAAGTGAGCGCGGAGGAAAAGCAGCATTACCTGCGATCGCTCCCGGCAGGAATCGCGCCAGTCTCATACCCGAACTGACTTGCCACAGACGAGGTTGGATGCAGGTGAATACCGAGCTGGTTTCTGTCGCGAAACTCCAAGGTCATCTGACCTGGACTTGGACTTGGACCTGGACGTGGACGTAGACGTAGACGTAGACTCGGCAAATACCGATGGCCCGATATGAGTGCCGCATTCGCGAGAGGTTACTTCAAAAAATCCTGACCACGTCCAGGTCGAGGTCCAGGTCCAGGTCCACGTCCAGGACCAGGCAGGACAATGATTGAGTTTCGCGACAGAAACGAGCTACCAATGAGCGGCACATTTCCGCTCCGAATCTGGTCACCATCGTTTCGCGTTCTCATTCGTTGTCAGGAGGAATCATGAGGGTCAGCCGGATTTCCGGAGTTCTGATTGTGGCCGTCATGCTGGCGGCGCCTCTGGCAAGCCGGCAAAACAATGCGGCGCCGGTTTCGATCCGCGTCGACGCAGCCAGGACAGTCGGGCCAATGACGCCGATGTGGGCCTGGTTCGGGTACGACGAGCCCAATTACACCACCATGAAGGACGGGAGGAGGCTGCTGTCGGAGCTAGCCGAACTGAGTCCCGTCCCCGTGTTTGTGCGCACGCACAACCTCCTCACCACCGGAGACGGCACAGCGGCCTTCAAGTGGGGCTCAACCAACGCCTACACCGAGGATGCTGCCGGCCGCCCGAAGTATGATTGGACGATCGTCGACCGCATCATCGACACCTACCTGGAACGAAAAATGAAGCCGCTCGTCGAAATCGGTTTCATGCCGGAAGCCCTGTCGATGCACCCTGAACCGTACCGTCATTTCTGGAAACCGGGGGACAACTATAACGACATTTACACCGGCTGGTCTTACCCGCCAAAGGATTATGCGAAGTGGGGCGAGCTGGTCTATCAGTGGGTGCGGCATTCGGTGCAGAAGTATGGCCGCACGGAGGTCGAAAGCTGGTACTGGGAAGTCTGGAATGAGCCGGACATCAGTTACTGGCATGGGACGCCCGAGGAATACATGAAGCTGTACGACTTTGCAGCCGACGGGTTGAAACGGGCGTTGCCGACGGCCAGGATCGGCGGCCCGCACGTCACCGGCCCGAACGGCGCCCGCACACAGCAGATCCTGCGGAACTTCATCGAGCACTGCCTGCGCGGCGTCAACTACGCTACCGGCAAGAGGGGGTCTCCTCTCGATTATGTCGGCTTTCACGCAAAGGGCGCTCCCCGCGTCATGGGCGACCACGTGCGCATGGGGGTGAGCAACCAGCTCCAGGCCATATCCAACGGCTGTGCGATCGTGGCTTCATTCCCCGAGCTGAGAAATACTCCGATCGTAATCGGCGAATCCGACCCCGAGGGGTGCGCGGCATGCTCGTCGAGGGTCACCCCGTCGAACGCGTATCGCAACGGTACGGTCTATTCGAGCTACACGGCCGAGCAGATCGCACGCACCTATCAGCTCGCCGATCTCCACAAAGTGAATCTCATTGGGTCGGTCACCTGGGCATTCGAATTCGAAGGCCAGCCCTACTTCGACGGGTTCCGGTCACTGGCGACCAACGGCGTGGACAAGCCGGTTCTCAACGTCTTCCGCATGCTCGGCCAGATGGGCGGCAGCCGCATCGCGGTCGAGAGCACGGGTGGCCTGACGCTCGAGGCCGTTCGAGATCGCGGCGTCCACGAGGCGGCCGACATCTCTGCGCTTGCCAGCCGCAGTGACCGCGCGCTCGCGGTGCTGGTCTGGAATTATCACGACGAGGACCTGCCGGCGCCCGGCGCGGACCTGGAACTCAGCATCGAGGGCGTGCCGGACGGGCGGCCCACCCTTGCCCACTACCGCATCGACCGCGATCACAGCAACGCCTACGAAGCCTGGAAAAAGATGGGCGCCCCCCAGCAGCCGACGCCCGGCCAGTATGCCGAGCTGGAAAAGGCAGGCAGGCTCCAGGTATTGGCGCCCGCGGAAAGAGTAACCGTCCAAGGCGGCCGCCTGGCGGTGAAGTTCTCCCTGCCGCGCCAGGCCGTCTCCCTGGTAAAGCTCACCTGGTGACTCGCGCGGGTCTGCCGCCCACACGAAAAATCTCGTGCGGACGGGCTTCAGCCCATAAGCGCTAAGATAAGTCGCCAACTGAAGGCGGACTTGGACCTAGACCTGGACGTGGACGTGGACCTGGACTGGGGTCTTCCTATGTCAGACACATCTATGACAGCATCCTAATCGCTGAGAGAAGGAGTTGGTCGGCTTCCTGGACTCGTGGCTGTTCGATGAGCGTCAAAGCGCAGCAGGCATCAATGATTGCCTCACATTCCACGGCACTGCCTCGGGCAATGGTGTAAAAGCGACGCTGATCCGGGCCACTACTTTTTCCTGATCCTTCGGCGATATTCAGCGGAATGGAAAGGGGTGCACGGCGGAGCTGTTTCGCCATGGCTGCATATCGTGGTGGCAGACTGTCGGCGATTGCAGCTGCGAGTGGCAAGAAACGAACTGCGGTCTGGTAAACGTCCACCTTCCGAATGTTCACGGACGGCAGCATAGTCTAAGACCAGGTCCAGGTCCAAGTCCAGGTCCACGCAGATGCGGTCGTTAACTTAGCGCCTAAGGGCTTCAGCCCGCCCAATGCCGCCGGGCGAGTGAGGGTTCCAGTGTCTGAATTGCAGAACGGCATTTTCTAGAGGAAGTTGCACACGACAAGTCGGTGCTGCTAGCATTTGGCTACCGTAGGGCTCCGGTGGCGGCCGCCCGCGACGATCGGGTGCGTTGAGTGAAATGGCGCCCGGGGAGAGGTCCAATTACAAGGAGAGTGGCATGATCTCACGAAAAACCAGATACCGGGTGGTCGACGGCACGTTCCTGCTGGCCTGGGCGTTGGGATGCGCGGCGCTCTGTGCCGCCCAGGCGACGGCGCCGCGGCAAGCCCCTGCACCGGCCAATCTGCCGGTGACGAGCGGTGCGGCAATCCGGCCGCCTGAAATCAGGATCCAGCCGCACGCGTTGGCGAATGGACTGCAGGTGTTGATGGTCGAGGATCATTCGGCGCCTGTGGTCAATCTTCAGGTGTGGTATCACGTCGGTTCCAAGGACGAGAAACCGGGGCGCACCGGATTCGCGCACATCTTCGAACACATGATGTTCAAGGGCTCGGCACACGTGGGACCGGATGAGCATTCGCGGATCGTCGAAGCCATGGGCGGTTTCGACAATGCGTATACCAATGACGACGTGACCGTGTATTGGCAAACCTTCCCTGCCAACTACCTGGAGCGCGTCATCTGGATGGAATCCGACCGCATGGGGAGCCTCAACGTAGACGAGGCCAATTTCAAGTCCGAGCGCGAGGTGGTGAAAGAGGAGCGCCGCGTCGGCGTCGAGAACTCGCCCTATGGCCGTGTCATGGAGGATCTTGCCGACGCCGCGTTCGTCGTTCACCCCTACAAGCACACCACCATCGGCAGTATGGAAGACCTGAACAAGGCGACCCTGGCGGACGTCCGCGAATTCCACTCGATTTTCTACCGTCCCGACAATGCCACCATGGTGATCGCCGGCGACTTCAATCCCACCCAGGCGGCTGCATGGGTCGACAAGTACTTCGGCGGCATCCCCAAGCCCGCCGCTGCCATCCCGCGCGTGACCGTGCAGGAGCCGCCGCAGAAAGGCGAGCGCCGGATTGTCAAATGGTATGGATCACAGTCTCCGCTCCTTGGGATTGTTGCCGGATATCACATGCCGGCCGATTTCACTCCCGATTCCTATCCGCTCATTCTTGCTTCCAACATCCTCTCGGGAGGCGAGAGCAGCCGGTTGTATCGAAAACTGGTTTACGAGGATCAGGTGGCGATGCAGACCGCGGGTGTGGGCAACTTTACTGAGCATCCAAACCTCTTCTTTGCCTTTGCCATCCTGAATCCCGGAACGGGCATCCCTCGTGGGGAGAAAGCCCTCGACGCAGTCCTCGAGCAGATCAAAAGCCGGCCGGTCGATCCTGTGGAATTGGAGAAAGCGAAGAACCAGCAGATCGCGGGCTATATCCTCGGCCGCCGCACGGCGCAACAGAAAGCCGATGCAGTCGGCCGTGCCGCTGTGATCGGCCATGACCCGAACCTGGTGAACATTTCACCCGACAGCTTTCTGCGTGTCGCCGCCGCCGACATCCAGCGCGCCGCGCAACGTTACCTCGACAAGTCCCAGCGCGCAGTCATATTGATCGAGCCGCCTAAGGCGGCTGCCAAATAGAATCGAGGGAGATGCCATGAAAAGCCAACCTATTCCGTCCCGAACAGCGGTCCTCCTCCTTCTGGCAGCCTTCTTCCTGCCGGCGGCTTGCTCCACGTCGCGGCCGCCCGCGGGCGAAGCGGCGTCCAAGGGCGGCGGCCCGACAAGCGGCACCGGCGTTGTTCCTGCAGGAATCAACCTGTCGGCCCAAATGCCCGCGCCCGCACCGCCCAAGTCCTATGCGTTCCCCAATGCGGCCACCCGCACACTCGACAATGGCGTGCGGACCTTTGTTGTCGCGGACACGCAGCAGCCGATGATCGCCGTGCGGCTCGTGCTCACCGGCGCCGGCTCGATCAACGACCCCTCCGGGAAGCCCGGCGTCGCGACCATGACGTCTGATCTCCTGACGCAGGGGACCGCTTCGCGCACCGCCCAGCAGATCGCCGAATCGATCGATTTCGTGGGCGGCTCCCTCAGCGCCACTGCAGACAACGACGGCGCCTACCTGAATGTCAGTGTCGTGAAAAAAGACTTCGCCCTGGCCATGGATCTCCTTTCGGACATCCTGATCCATCCGGCATTCAAGAAAGAGGAGCTGGAGCGCAGGCGGCAGCAGGCGCTGTCCAACCTGCAGGTTCAATATTCCGATCCCAGCTATGTCGCGGACGTGGTTGTGGAGCGGGTGGTTTACGGGCGGCACCCGTACGGCCTCCCCGGCGGCGGCATCCCGGATTCAATCCGGGCGATCGGGCGCGAGGATCTCGCGCGCTTCTGGGAAACTCATTTTGCTCCGGAAGGCGCACTGCTGGCTTTCGCAGGGGACATTACCCCTGACGACGCTTTTGTGGCGGCGGACAAGTATTTCGGCAAGGCAGTCTGGCCGCAACGGGGCGCCAGGTCGGCAATTCCTGCAGCTCCTGAACCTGCCAAGGGTGTGAAGATCGTCCTCGTCGACAAGCCCGATGCCAACCAGACCCAGATTCGCGTCGGCCGGCTTGGCATCCCGCGCAACGACCCCGATTACATACCGCTCTATGTCGCGAACCGGATTTTCGGCGGGGGATTCAACTCCCGGCTTTCCACCGAAGTGCGCCAGAAAAAAGGGTTGACCTACGGCGCCTACTCCAACTTCAACAGCTATCTGCGGGCGGGTGATTTCACCGCTTCCACCTTTACGCGCACGGAAGCCACTGTCGAGGCGACGAAGCTGATGGCGGATCTGATCGCCAAAATGTCGACGGGAGATCTGGGCCCTTCAGAGCTGGACTTCGCGCGGGACTATGTCGCCGGCGTGTTTCCGATTCAGAACGAGACCGGCGCGCAAGTGGCTTCCCGGATCCTTGCCGTGGTGCAATACAATCTGCCGCCGGATTACAACGACAGATACCAGAAGACGGTGCTGGCGGTGACCCCCGCACAGATCAAGGAAATGGCGGGGCGCCATTTCATCGCCTCCGACCTGACACTGGTCCTGGTCGGCAACGTAAAGGCTTTCGGGGAACAGATAAAAAAGGAGTTCCCCACCGCGCGGTTTGTCGAGTTGCCCTTCGAGAAGGTCAACCTGCTGGCGCCGGACTCGCCTTTGAAATAAGGGTAGTGGACAATACCGGGGCTGGCAGCTCACCCAGCGCGACCACACGCGCTTTCCGAGGAGGTCGTTTTGTGGCCCCGGGCTTCAGCCCGGTCTCCAAACAGGCCCCTGCGGCTGACATCGAAACTGTCCCACATGCGCCTTTCGAGGGCGACCTCCGGCACCGGCTGGACCTTCTTTTACATGATTCCGGAAATGAGGGGCGAGTAAGAACCCGCCCCTTTCGGAACTCACCCGTTTGCTTTCTTATGGCATTCCGTGCACTTGGTCGGAGCCTTCTTCCCGGCTGCCGCTTCCTTGGTGTGGCAGCTGATGCAGGTGCCTGACTTGGCCATGTTGTCATGGAACGCAAGCTTGGCGGTGGTCTTCATCGGCGCCGCGACCGTCTTCGTGTGACAATCCTGGCAATTTTCCTGTGCTGCTTTGGGGGCCTTTTGAGGCTTTGCGGCATGATGGCAGGTTTCGCACTTGTCCCCTGCCAGCTTCACGTGTGCGGCGTGATCGAACTTCACGCCTCCCATCGGGTTCCCCTTCAGGATGACGACACCCGGCGCTTTGCCCTGAGCTTGAACGGCGACGACAAGACCGGACATGCAAATGATTGCTATTGCAAGTACAACGACCGCTTGTTTCATTTCCTCCCCTCCAGGTAAAGCGCCGGACTGTAGCCTGCGCAATTCACCCGAATCCGCACAAGGCTTCCGGCAACCGACTTTATTGTTTATCCAGGTATGAAGATGTGAATTCTTCCCTCGAGTTTCAATCCGTCGGCGTCCGGCGCGAAAACCAGTTCGTTTTTGTTTCTGCATTTTGCTCGGTGAGGCCGGGCATGCGAGCTTGCGGCGCGAACTGGCCGGCGCCGAGCTGCTCTCAAGCGTCGTCCTGGTGCTCGAGGCGGGACGCAATCTTGTCCGCCTGTCACGGGAGGGAATTTTCAGCGCCGGCGAATTCCAGACCTGCACAGCCGCGCTTGAAAGAGACATGGACCAATTCCTGCTGAGAGATCTGACCCTGGATCGCTGCGGGTTCAGGGTCATGCCCGCAGTCTCGATCCCGCGCTCCCTGGAACTTGCTCACATACGCACAGCTCTCTGGTTTCACGAACGGGGAAAACTGAGGCGCTTTGTTTCCCTGGATGAGGGGCTGACCCGATCGGCAAATGAGCTCGGCTTGCCCGTCTGAATCCGGATCCGGCTCATCCTCAATCAATGTAGGCGGCTAAAACGGTATCTCCTCTTTGTCCTCGTCCTCTGACGACGTGGTGTTCGCGGACGATTGCTCGTAGGCGTAGCGATCCTCCCACGCGCCCTCGTCCTCATCCGGGTCGTCTGCCACGCCGTGTTCCTCATGCCGAAGCATCGCCCTCGCTTCTTTGTCCTCAGCGGCCAGTTCTTCCGCATACTGGCGAATGCGCGGATCGGTGTGTTCCAGGAACCTGTTGAATGCTTTCCTCTTCTTTCTTCCTATGATCCCTTCCCATGTGACAAGCCGTTCGAGGTCGACAAGGTCCTGACGGTATTGAAGCTCGTCCTTGCCAAGCCTGGAGCACTCCTGGCAGAGATGTCGAGCGTGCCCTTTGCCGGAAAACTTCTCATTCGGGCGTATCCGGCCGCAACACCAGCAGAAGTGTCCTCTGTGCTTTCGCTTTCTTGCCATCGGGCCCAAATATATCAGATCGGAAGCCGAGCACAAACTTGCACAGGGATGCGGGCCAAACATGATATATTGTCGCGTTTTTCAATGCTGGTCGGGCGTGGCATCCAGGCACGAAGTTCCATGGAAATTCTGCAATATAACGATCTCGATAGTTCCAGGGTGCGCGAGGCGTACGAAAGGGTGGTTGGACACCTGCGTGACGGCAATTTCCGGGCGGCCGATGTCAAAAAACTCACGGGCACTCCGTTCTATCGCGCGAAACTGGATCGTGCCGACCGCCTGCTGTTCCGGTTCGGCCGCCACCAGGACCGGAGCATCCTGCTGCTTCTTGAGATCATCTACAACCACGAGTATGACAAATCACGATTCCTGAACGGGGCGACCATCGATGAGGAGAAGCTCACGCCGGTTCCCGACCCGGAGGCGGAAGCAAAGACAGCGGGAGCGCTCTCCCTGAACTACGTCAATTCCCAGAGCATCAGGTTTCATCTGCTGGACAAAGTCCTGTCCTTCGACGAGATTCAGGAGCAGATCTTCCGCCTGCCGCCGCCGCTGATCATCATCGGGTCTGCAGGCAGCGGCAAGACGGCACTGATGCTGGAAAAACTCAAGCTTCTCAGCGGCAACGCCCTGTATGTGACGCTGTCCCCTTTTCTCGTCGAAAATGCCCGCAATCTGTTTTACGCGAATCGGTACGAAAACGACCGCATCGAGGTGGATTTTCTGACCTACCGGGAGCTTGCGGAAGCAATCCAGGTTCCGGCGGGCCGGGAACTGACTTTCCGAGACTTTGAGCATTGGTTCACCCGCCATCGTCAGTCCTCAAGAATAAAGGACGCACACAAGCTGTTCGAGGAGTTCCGCGGCGTGTTGACCGGTTGGGCGGTGGACCGGCCGCACCTTTCCCTCGAAGACTATCTCGGCCTCGGCGTCCGGCAATCGATTTTCCTCAACCAGGATCGAACCGAAGCCTTTGGGATTTTCGAGAAGTACCGTGCCTATTTGCGCGAGGGGGACTTTTATGACATGAACCTGCTGTCGTATAAGTATTTGCCAAACGCCCGGCCCACCTATGATTTTGCCGTCGTCGACGAGGTGCAGGACATTACGAACGTGCAGATGTACCTGATCCTCAAGCATCTTCGCCGTCCGGGCGAGTTTATCCTGGGGGGCGACGCTAACCAGGTGGTGCACCCGAACTTCTTCTCCTGGACGCACGTCAAGACCCTCTTCTATCAGGAACGTCACGATGACCGGAAAGAGATCATCCGGATCCTGCATACAAATTATCGGAACTCGCCTCAGGTCACCGAAATCGCCAACCGCCTGCTGGCGATCAAGAACGCCCGTTTCGGCTCCATCGACCGCGAAAGCAACTACTTAGTCCGCTGCATATCGGAAAACCGGGGCGAAATCGTTTTCCTTTCGGCGGATGCGCGGGTCCTCCGGGAGATGAACGAAAAGACGCGCCGGTCCACGCGCTTCGCCGTGATCGTCCTGCGCCAGGAGGACAAGACTGCCGCGCGGGCGCATTTCGGTACGCCGCTCGTTTTCTCGATTCAGGAAGCCAAGGGCCTGGAATATGAAAACGTCATTCTGTATAACTTCGTCTCCTGGAATGCCGCTGAGTTCCGGGAGATTATCGAAGGCGTCTCCGAGAACATCCTTTATGAGGATCTCCAATACTCCCGGGCCAGAAACAAGAGCGACAAGTCGATCGATGCCTACAAGTTTTTCGTCAACGCCCTCTACGTCGCCACAACGCGCGCGGTCCGCAACCTGTACCTGATCGAGCAGGACCACAGGCATCGTATCTTCGAACTGCTCGGGTTGAAACAAGCCACGGAGCAAGTGTCCATGGCCTCTCACGAGTCCTCCCGCGAAGAATGGGAGCGGGAGGCGCGCCGGCTGGAATTGCAGGGCAAGCAGGAACAGGCAGAACTTATCCGGAAGGACCTGCTGGGCAGCCAGAAGGTCCCGTGGCAGATACTTACGCCGGCGACGCTCGCGGATCTGAAGAAGGATGCGTTCGATCCGGATCGCTACAACAAGCAGGCAAAACAGCAGCTCTTCGAGTATGCCATGGTCTATTCGGTCAAATTCCTGCTGTCGGAGCTGGCGCGGTTCAAATTCAGCCGGGCCAACGCACCGACCGCCGACGATCTGAACTCAATTCTGTGCAAATACCGCCAGGATTATTACGAAGGCGGCCATGCAAACCTCAAGCGCAAGCTCCAGATGTACGGCATCGACTTCCGCAATCAACTCAATCAGACTCCACTGATGATGGCAGCCCAGATGGGCCTGATCGATTTGACGAAAGGCCTGTTGAACGGCGGCGCCAATCCGGAACTGCGCGACAACTGGGGCCGGACTCCGTTTCAAATCGCCCTGCGCCAATCCTATATGGACCCGGCATTCGCCCGCGACAAGATCGGACCTCTCTATGATTTGCTGGCCCCGTCGAGCCTGAAGGTCAAGATCGAAGGCCGGCTGGTGAAACTGGACCGGCACATGATGGAGTTCTTCCTTTTGCACTCCATGCTTGCGGTTTTCCAGCACATTCTGCGCCACAAGATTGACTGGGACATCCCGGCATTCGAGACGGCTGATTTTGTATTCGCCCTGGATCACTTTCCTGAGCATGTCATTCCGGAGTGGCGGCGGACCCGGTCCTACATCACCGGCGTGCTGAGCCGCAACGAAGTGCGGCGTCCGGAACCGAGCAACCGCAGGCTGTTCGTGCGCGTGCAGCGCGGTTTCTATCTGCCCCATCCGCTGATCGAGGTCGAGATTGACGGGCAATGGGTCAACCTCTATGAAACGATTCATCTGGACGCTCTGGAACAGGAAAAGGATGACGCCCGCTTGCAGCACGCAATCCTCTACATCCGGAATCTCCGTACAACTCTCGAGGCTTCGGCGCACGAGCCGTGACGGGGAGCTTTCGCGCCGGGGGATGGACCGACAGGCACTCGTTGTGGGGTAGGAGAGCGGCTGATGGAGGTTTGCCTGGTGGACCGCTCAAGCCGGTCAGTGCTTCTCGCCCGGTTAAATCCCCTGGATTGGATGCCGAAGAACGCCGCTTCCGGTCGCCGCATGAGAGATTTCGGCACTGGCAGGGACCCCATACGAAATTCCCAGGCGGTCGCGATCCGGAACTGAGAAAATGCCGCGGATTTCAGCTCCCTGCTGCATAATGGTGTGAATCTCAATCCGAGGTGAGTAGTCATTTGGCAAGGCAGCAAGTCACGCGACGAAAGGCCGCATTTAAAGAAAAGCGTAGGAAACCGTCGAGTGGATTGCTGTCCGGCGCAGCCATGGCAGTATTGCTTGCCGCGATCGGGATCCTGTACATGACTATTGGCGGGACAAAGAATCCAGCGGCAGAGATCGGGCAGGGGGAAACCGCACGCCGCCTCGATTACCAGGTGGTTGGCAGTTACCCTCACGATCCATATGCATTCCTGCAAGGCCTGCTCTGGTACGACGGCTGCTTTTATGAGAGCACCGGGTTGACCGGGCAATCGACATTGCGCCGTATCGAGTTTCCGTCGGGGAAAATACTCAAGTCGGTCAGCCTGCCGCCAGACTTGTTCGGCGAAGGACTGGCGCTGGTCGATCGCCGCCTGGTGCAGCTCACCTGGAAATCGAAGCGGGGCTTCGTGTACGACCGCGACAGTCTGGCGCTGCTGCGGGAATTCAGATACGAAACGGAAGGCTGGGGCGTCACCTGCGACGGCACGAACCTGGTCATGAGCGACGGCAGCAGCCATCTCATCTACCTCGACCCCGACAGTTTTGCGCCGGTGCGCAAGCTGTCCGTGACCATCAACGGCCGCCCGATCGACAACCTCAACGAACTGGAATTCATCGAAGGCGAAATCTGGGCCAACGTCTGGCAGACGGACCTGATTCTGCGGATAGATCCGGGCAGCGGACGGGTGACGTCGTTCTTGGACCTGAAGGGAATTCTGCCGCCGAGTCTGCGGACCGGCAGCGAGGACGTGCTCAACGGCATCGCCTACGACCCGCGGCAAAGGCGCATTTTCGTGAGCGGCAAATTGTGGCCGCGCATTTTCGAGATCCGGATTGGCAGTAAGCTCTTAAGTAACTAGTTTCTGTCGCAAAACTTCCTGGCAGCGCAATCGGCGCGCAAGACCTCGGCCCCGGAGGGGCGACAGAAGCCTATGGCGCACAGAGCCTTTCGCCCCTGCCGGGGCGTATTTAAATGCAACTTCCTACCGGGGGCCGCGCGTCGCTGAAAAGCGCGCCGCTCGCCCCCGGCTACTCTCTGGCGCCCCTCCGGTGCGCTGTGCCCTGATCAGAGACGGCTTTCTCTTTCTGGAATGGCACGATTCGATTATAATGACCCCGCCATTCAGTTGCTCGCCTGACTCTCCGTACCGGAGGTTCGCATGCCTGGGACCGTGCGGATCACGTTGCTTTTCCAACATTTCAACGGGGGTTGAAACCATGAAGACCACATTCGCCGCACTGCTCTGTGTCTTGCTTTTGCTCGTCTGTGCCTGCGCCCAAAAGGTCAATGACCCTGCCGACGTGCAGGCGATCAAGAATTCCATAGACGATTATGCCAAAGCCGTAAATGCTGGGGATGCCGACGGCGTTGCCGCCGTGATGACCGACAAGACAATCTACGCAGATTTGAACATGCCGGTGGCGATCGGCAAGGAGGCAATCCGGTCGCAGACCGCGGCCTTCAACAACCAGTTCAAATTTGACTTCAGCTGCCCGGTTGAAGACGTGCGCGTGGTTGGCGACTTTGCGGCGGCAAGAGGAACATGGTCCGTAAAACTCACCCCGAACGCGCAAGGGATCGCCCCTATCAGCGACGGTGGAAGTTGGATCGTGACAATGAGCCGTCAGAATGACGGATCCTGGAAATGGGACTGGTGCGTCCCCAACAGCAATCAGCCTCTGCCCGGCTACACCGCAACCGGCGAGGATGAGCAAGCACTTTTTCAACTCGAACGGGATTGGGCAGCCGCGAGCTTGAAAAAGGATGCGGCGGCCGTGGAAAAATTTCTCGCTGATGAATTTGTGTCCAATGACAATGGCAAGATGATGAACAAAAAGCAGGTGCTGGCGGACATCAAGAACAGCGCAGCTCAGAAGGAATCAGCTGCCAATAGTGATATGCGGGTGGCGGTTTTCGGTAATACCGCTGTTGTCCACGGCTTGTATATTGAGAAAAGCACCACCAACGGAAAAGACACAAGCCAGCAGGCGCGCTATACCGAGGTATATGTAAAGCGCGACGGCCGTTGGCAGTGTATGACCCAGTATGTGACCAAAGTTTAGCCCGGCGCATGCATGAACGGCAATTGCGTACCCCGCGCGAGCTCCGAAGAAAGCATTCGCCGTTTGATATGCATGCTGGGATCAAAACCAGGGACGCCCCAGTTTTCAATCTTTCGAATCAATATAACTGGGTGGCGTCCCTGGTTTTCCTGGTTTTCTAATAGTCCTCGCTAGTAGTGCGAACCCGTCCACGTTCCCGAGCAGCTGAGCCATTGCCAGGTACCAGACACTGTGGCGCCATCATCCCCGAAAGTGCCGGCGACGGTGATCTTCGGGTCACCCGAGGGTGTGATCACGAACTGGCGGTTCGAGATCGGCCACCCTGAACCCCTCGATATCGTGATACTCCCCGACACAAGGGTCGCGCCTTCACACTTAAGGCCGGAAAACGTGTACTTGAGTTCGAGAACGGCGTCGGCGCTTGAGTTGACAGTAAAATCAAGTGACAACCCGGTCGTCGATCCGTGCCAGGCGCCCGGCACAATCTGTGCGACTGTCGACACCTTTATGGTAACGGCGGCAGTCCCGACAGCCCCGCCACTGTCTGTCGCACTCAGTGTTATGGTGTGAGTGCCCACGGAGAGGTCAGTTCTGGTGAAGGAACTGCCGGTGCCGATCTGGCCGTCGCGGCTCGATGTCCACACGAGCGCGGCGCCCGTCAGCGTGCCGTCTTCGTGATCCGTCCCGCCGCCATTGAACGCGATTGTCGTGCCCGGAGCGAAAAACGCTCCGTCGGCCGGGGAGATGATGGCCGCAGTCGGAGACTGGTTGCGCACTACGGTAATGACCACGGTTACGACCGGCGAGCTCGCTCCGTCATTATCCGTCACGCGATAGGAGACTCTGAAACTGCCCGTCTTAAGGTAGGTGTGCGCCCCGGGATCCTCCACGTTCGCTCCGGTGTCATCGCCAAAATCCCAGCTGTGACTCGCGATCGTCCCATCCACATCGCTTGCCGTGCCCTGAAAGTTCACCGCCTCTCCCAAGGTAATGGTCATGTCCTGCCTCGGACTGTCGATTACAGCGACGGGCGGTTTCTGGGCCAGGTCCACCGTGACGGTCGCAGTGACGGCGGCGTCCCCGAGCGCCGTCGCCGTGACGCTCGCCGTTCCGCTTGTCAGTCCGGTCACCAAACCATCCCCATCGACCGTGGCCACGGCCGCGTTGCTCGTCGTCCACAGGAATGTCACACCGGCGACCGGATTGCCGCCGGCCGTCGCCGAAGCCGCCAACTGAAGCCGGTTATTCTTCCCGGTAATGGTCGCACTGGAGGGTGTGATGGCTACGCTTCCGCCACGATACCCCCGCAGGATCGTTCCGCCAGTGCCGGAAGCAAACACCTCGCCTGTCGGCGCACCCCAGAGGCCGTGCAGGACCTGGGGGATGGGGCTGCGCATGAGTCTCCAATTGGTCCCGTCGAAATGGAGGATGGCCGCGTGCTCATCGGTTGCATCGGTGCCCGCGAAGTAAATGTCGGTGCTGGAACTCCCCCAGATGGCCCAGATGGAAATCGGGGCATCATAAAGGATGCGTGTCCAGCGCATCCCGTCGTAGTGGAACACGTTTCCCTGAAAGGCTGCGTAGATGTCCGTTCCCGAAACACCCCACACGCTCTCGATGTGGCGTTCCAAGCCGGTCGACATGTTGCTCCAGGAGGTTCCGTCGTAGTGGAGAGCGACATGGTTGAGAGCCAGGCTGGCGCCGACAGCGTACACGCCGTTCGCGGAAGCGCCCCAAACTCCATAGAGACCACCGTCAGTGGCTGGTTTGGCCATCGTGCTCCAGCTCACTCCGTCGAAGTGTACGATGGTGCCGTTCCAGCTCACCGCGTAGATGTCGTTGGGCGAAGCGCCCCACACGGCGCTCAACATGTCGCTCAACCCGCTCGTTATGAGACTCCAGAGCGCGCCGTCATAGTGGAAGACGCTCGCCGCATAGCCGACGACGTACACATCGCTCGCGGAACTGCCCCAGACGCCCATGTTGAGAAAACGGATGTCCTGAAACACCTTGCTCCACGCGGTCCCGTCGTAGTGCAGCACCGTCGCCCCGTGTGCCGCAGCGAACACGTCGGTGGCGGACGTGCCCCAAAGGCACTCGATCTGATTATTGATTCCGGAGTCGAGTTGGGTCCAGAGGTTCACCCGCGGCAGTCCTGGTATCGTGACCGTCAACACCGCGTATTCGACAACCTCGTCCACCTTTACCCGGATGGTCACCTGGCCGCTTCCGACCGCCGCTGCTGCGCCGGTCAATGGATTAACCGTCGCAACGTTGGGGTTGAGACTCGTCCAGACCGCGTTCACCCTCGGGACGGGAATCAGGCTGCCACCCGCATCCCGTGCTTGCACCGTGAATTGCTGCCTCGTGCCTGCGCCCGAGATCGAGGCCCCGGCTGGGCTCAGCACCAGCGCGGCCGCCTTCTGGGCGACCGCGACTTCGGTGGTCCCTGCGCCGCCCTCCGTCGTTGCCGTAATGCGGGCCGAGCCGTTCGCCACCGCGGTCACCAGTCCTGAAGCGCTGACAGTCGCAACGCTTTTGTCGGACGAGGCCCAGGTGAATGTCTTTCCGGCCATTGCGTTTCCGTTGGCGTCGCGGGCGCCGGCGGCAAGCTGCACGGTCGCGCCCAGAGCGCCGAGGTTTGGGGCACCGGGCGTTACGACCACTGAAGAGATCTGCTGAACGACAATCACATTGGCGCTGCCTGCCTTGCCATTAGCCGTCGCAGTGACCGTGGCCGAACCGTTTGCAACCGCAGTCACCAGCCCTGACGCGTCGACTTTCGCGATGCTCTCGGCCGACGATGCCCAGGCGAACGTCGCGTTGGCAATCGCGTGTCCGTTGGCGTCGATCGCCCCGGCAGTCAGCTGCACGGTTGCGCCCAGCGCGGAGATGGTCGCGGTGACGGGAGCCACGGTAACCGACGCGGCCAACTGGACGACAGTCACGCTGGCGCTGCCTGACTTGCCTGCAGCCGTCGCGGTCACCGTAGCCGAGCCGCCGGCCATCGCGGTCACCAACCCTGAGGCGTCGACCTTGGCTACGCTGTCATTGGACGAAGTCCAGGTGAACGTCTTGCCGGCCATCGCTTGTCCGCTGGCGTCGTAGGCACTGGCCGTGAGCTGTATAGTCGCGCCCACCACGTTGAGGCTTACCGTGGCAGGTGCCACTGCCACGGACGCCGGGGTCGGAGTGGGGGTCGGCGAAGAACCCTGATTTCCCTTGCAGGCCAGCAATGCCAGTCCGGCGCTGACGATGAGAGCGACTCGCAAAAAGTAGCCAAAGTGCTTCGCGATCACGGTTCCAAATGAATGAATTGGCGCCGAGCGGGAAGGGGAGGAAGGGTAGGGTGACGCTATAATGCGGGCGAAAAACGTCGCCGGCAGACGCATGACGGAGTGCATGGCAACCTCCTTCGAAAGATGGTCCGGACAAGCTGCATCTTGCAGCCCAATGCGATGTGCGAACCCTCCTGGGAATCGTTCCCATTAGCTTCCTGCTGAATCTGCATCTGTGACTTCTTCGTGTTTCTGCAAAAAGTTGCTGCCCGCTATTTGTCTATGCCTCATTGGTTAAGGCTCCTGCCGCGGTAGAGAGGACAAGCCGCTCATTGGTTCGAGGTCTGCGCCAAAGCGTCCGCGAGTCTGACCTTCGCCATCCTGAACCTAATGCTCTGGGGATTATGCCTACACCCAGCTCGGCCGCGGCACGCGGATGCTCGCCTCCGGGTGCGAAGCAACTCAAGTCAGCTGCCAATAGCTCAAGGGAGACTTCCTGCTGGTGCGGGGCGTGGAGAACCAACTGCTACCGGAACAACATTCCCATGAGAGCGTGATCTTTCGGTGAAGTTGGGCTTGAAACGGATCAAATTTAGTATGAGTCAATACCGAATGTCAACGGGGTATTGGAGCTTCTCAGTCCTCTTACGGACAGTGAATCCATTGTTCACCACTGATTCGATCTCAAGTGACAAAACAGGCCACCGTGCTGTGAGCCTTGACAGAGCTGGTTGACGGAATTCCAGTGAGATGTTGCCTGGCAACATGGCAGATGCGTCAGGAGATGCCGCAGTGCCCCGACAATCCTCCCGTGCGTTACGATATTGCAGTTGCCTTGATATTCCCGCAACAGGGGATCGACCCATTCCATTCGCTAAGAAGCGTAGCCCGACCGTTCACGGCGTCTTTACCAGCGGCAGCTGAATGAAGCTCGCCTGGCCGGGCGCGTGATATATCCTCTGCACGGCCTTGCGGTAATCCCCCGGCTTGGCCCAGAAGATATTGGGCACGAACGTCTGTGGATTGCGGTCGTAGAGCGGGAACCAGCTCGACTGAACCTGCACCATCACCCTGTGCCCCGGCAGGAAAACGTGATTCGCGGTAGGCAGTTCGAAGCGGTACAGAAGCGCAGTGTCGGTTGCGAGGGGCTTGGGTGTCTCCAGGCTCTCGCGGTAGCGCCCGCGAAAGATGTCTGCAGAAACCATCAATTGATAGCCGCCCATCTCCGGCTGACCGGCCACTTCATCGGGGTAAACATCGATCAGCTTCACCACCCAGTCGGAGTCCGTGCCGCTGGTGGAAGCGATCAGATTCGTAACCGGCTGTCCGCTGATTTTCATCGGCGCGGTCAGGGCATCCGAAACGAACGCAACAACGTCGGTACGGCCCGACGCTTCCCGCTGATCGTCCACGAGCCAGCGCCACCACGTCAGTTCTTCCGTGTAACCGGAGGGCCGGACCGGGCGGGCGCGGAAAGGCACGGGCTTGGCGGGATCGGAAATGTACTCCGCGAATGCCGCATCGCCGGATTTCGGCTCGGCATAGCTCAGCTTGAGACCTGCGTTGAGGTAAATCGGCGTGGGTTGCACCGTGCAGCCGCTCGGGCAACCGCTGGGCCAGGAAGGCAGGCGCACCCACTTGTTCGTTCCGGTCTCGAACGCGGTCACCGGGGCAACATCCATTTTCGGCGCGTCATCCTTTAAAAAGTGATCGAGGAACGGGCGCAGGATCTCCTGGCGAAAATAGAACGAGGTGTCGCTGCCGAATTTCAATGCGCCGAGCGTGCTGCCGTCCTGAATCTCCTGCCCGTGATTCCACGGCCCCAGCACAAGGAAAACCTTGTCGTTGTTGGTGTCCTTCGGCTTGATCGCCTTATAGACGGCGATATCGCCGTAGATATCCTCCTGATCCCAGAGGCTGTGCACCAGCATCACGGGCACGTTCAGCGGCTGCGCCGCCAGGATCTTGTCCACCGCCTGCTCGCGCCAGAAGGCGTCGTAGCTCGGATGCTCCACGATCTTGCGCCAGAAGCCGAGCTGTTCCATGCCGCGCTGCCGTCCAAGCTCGCCTGCCGATCCCGCCTGCATGTACATGTCATAATCATCAAAGTGGCTCGCCCACCACTTAATTTCATTCGCGCGCGTGGCCTCCTGTTCGTAGATGTAGGGCATCCCCTGTTGGCGAAACGCCCCGTTGTGAAACCAGTCGTCGCCCATCCAGCCGTCGACCATCGGGTTCATCGGCACAGAGACCTTGAGCGCCGGGTGCGGGTTAACAAGCGCCATCAGCGGCAGGAAGCCGTCATATGAAATGCCGAGGATGCCGACCCTCCCGTTGCTTTCCGGCACGTTCTTCACCAGCCACTCGATGGTGTCGTAGGTGTCTGTGGCATGGTCGACCGGAGACGGGTTCAGCGGCCCGTGCAGCGGCCGGTTCATGACGTAGTCGCCCTCGGAGCCGTACTTGCCGCGCACGTCCTGCACCGCGCGGATATATCCGCCCTCGACGATCACGTCGGTGGCGTTGTCGTAGCCGGTCAGGATCGGGCCAAGGTGAGAACTTTCCGCGAGGCTCGTGAGTGCAGTGGCGTTGTAAGGCGTGCGCGTCAGCAGGATCGGCGCGCGCTTCGCGCCCTTGGGCACGATGACCACGGTGTGCAGCCTGACGCCGTCGCGCATGGGGATCATCACGTCGCGTTTGACGTAATCGAAGCCGTCGGTGACCGGCTTGAACTGGCCGGGCGTCTCGCTGGGCATGGCGGGATACTTGGGGGGCGGAGTCTGCGCTGCCAGCGGAAAGGCGAACAACAGCAGGCCCAGCGACCACGCGTGTATGGCCAGCAGCCGCGCGCGGTCGAATGCTTGATCGAGTAGTGTTTTCCGGTTTGCCATACCTTGTCCTCTCTTGTTCTGGTTAATGACCGCCAAGTTGCACCTGGTTGGGTTCGTTTTGCTGCAGGGGACCTCCATGCCTGACGTCCACGACAATCCCGAGAACGGTCCAGGGTTCGACTTACCCGCGCAGGTGAACTGGCGCCCCACGGCCGGATTACCGCGAAAGATCGCGCGGGCCGTGAATTCGCTCAGGACGGCGCCACGCCCAGCGCTAGTCCATTGAAAACAGAAGTGGCGGAGGTGCATGGGAATCGAACCCACCGTGCCCACCTTCCGGTGAACACCACTGGATTTGAAGTCCAGGCCAGCCACCGGGCCAGATTCACCTCCGCGGTTGCGGCGATTGTAGCAGAAATGCTTCCCAATAGAAACGGAGACCCTTGAGTCGTTTCGGTTTAACGGGGATCGGATGGGGCGTTCTTGGCGGGCACACGCCCTCCCTCCGCGCGCGAAATAAATACTCGGGCGGGAAAAAGCGAGATCCGGGAAGGTTCACACGCGTGGCGCGGCTTCCCTTGCAGACCCCGGCGCTGAACCGCAGGGCGGCCTTCAGTCAATCCCGTGGATCTTCAGGCTGATAATCTGATCGATCGTGAGATTCTTCTGCCCGCGAGCTTGCAGATTCCGAATGTAGTCGGCAGTGACGCCGTGAATGCGCATCGCCACGAGCTGGTCCACGCTCGGAGTGAATCCGAGCGCCTTGATCTCCTTCACGAACGGAATGGCGGCGCCGTGTATCCGCATGGCGATCATCTGATCGGTAGAAACCGAATCATATCCGAGCGCTTTCATTTCGCGCGCGAACTCAGGCGTCACGCCGTGAATCCGCATCGCCACCATCTGGTCGATGGAGGCGGAGTATCCGAGCGATTTCAGCTCTTTGGCAAACTCCAGGCTGACGTCGTGGATGCGCATCGCGACAAGGTTGTCAGGGGAGAGATTGCCATAACCCATGCCCTTCATTCCCCGGACATATTCGGTTGTTACGCCATGGATGCACATGGCAATGAGCTGGTCCGTGGAGACGTGATCGAGCCCGAGCGCCCGTAGTTCTCGCACATAGGCAAGCTTGACGTCATGAACGGCCAGGGCGAACAGCTTATCCGTGGTGAGCTCGTCGTAGCCGAGCGACCCCATTTCCGCAAGGAATCCGGGGTTGGGGGAAAAGGAGAAGGCGCCGGACCCGCTGCCGCTCTTGAATTGGCCCTCGCACACCAGGGTGCCCGCATCGCGAACGAGTTCGAATCGGACGTTCGTCGCCGCAGAATCAATCTGCGAGCGCGAGAGCCCGCGCAGCTGGTCCAGCGGCAACGTCCAGCTGCTGTTGAAATGCCCGGATTTCCCATGGCTCCCCTGCACAGTGAGTCGGATTCTGCTGTCCGCGGCGCGTCCGTCGATCAGCCACTGTCCAGTGATCGGAGTCTGATCCTGATAAGCCCAGGCAGCCAGCAGGCTGCAGCAGCATACGGCGACAGCAATTACCTTCGCATAGCCCATTGTCCCGATCTCCTCATAATGTATCGGATGCCAGTTCCAAAGCCTGTTTCCATATCTGTCTGATGCGCCAGGTCCTCCTCGATACTTCCCTCCTGATTCTGTCGACGGCGGGAGAGGAAGCATCGATACCCGCCGCAATCGCGCCATCGAAGCTCAGATTTGTCCGGCCCGCGGCCTTCAGACTGCGGATGAAATCCGGAGTGATTTCGTAGATGCGCAGCCCGACGGCCTGATCCGCTGTGGGCGTTCCCAATCCCAGCGTTTTCAACTCCCGCACCTGCCCGGGATCCACCCCGTGAATGCGGAACGCGATGAGATCATCGATCGTGATTCCCGGCAGTCCCAGTCCCTTGATCGCACCGCCGTCTTCGAGAGCCACACCGTGGATCTTCAAAGAAAGCAGTTGGTCGAAAGTCGGCTCACCGAAACCCATGCCTTTCATTCGCGTTGCAAAATCCGGAGTCACTCCGTGGATGCAGAAGGCCAGGACCTGGTCGGCAGTGAGTTTGCTCAAACCGGCCGCCTGAAATTCCGTGATTTGTTTCGGCTGGGCGCCATGGATGCGGAAAGCGAGAAGCGCATCCGGAGTGAGATGTGTCATCCCGGCCGCGTTCCATTGACGGATGTAGTCGGCCGTGACGCCGTGGGTCTTGAAGGCGATGAGCTGGTCCGCCGTCAGATCCGGATATCCGGCGCCGGCTAGATCGGCGATGAAACTCCCCGATGGCGTCTGGGCCGGCGGCCGGGCGTCGGACTTGGAGATGACTGCGGGCGCTTCGCCCTTCTTTGAAGGAGTGACTTGAGTCGCGGCCCAGACCGCTCCGGCAATCAAGATCGCCAGTGCTGCGGCCAGCCAGGGCTTCGGCCCGTGATCGGAGGCCCGGTTTGTTCCTATCAGCCGCCGGATGCGCGCGATCAGAGCGCCGCCGCCGGCCGCCATCGCATAGGTCGAACCGCCGTCGCGGAGCTCTTCGAGCCGGGTAAGGGCGCGCGCGTAGGTAAGGACATCACCGCACGCCCGTACTGCAAGATCATCGCAGCAGTTTTCCCGCTCGGCGCGGATTTTCCGACCGACCCACCAGACCGCCGGATGATAGAAGAGCAGCGTTTCGGCAACGGTCTGGATCAGGTTCGCAAGGTAGTCGTGCCGCCGGATGTGCGCGAGTTCGTGCGCAAGCAGCGCCTCGAGTTGCCGCGGATCCACGCCGGTCAATGCCGAGGCAGGAATCAAGACCACAGGGCGAAGCCAGCCGACCACAGCCGGCAACTTCGCCAGCCCCGATTTCAGGACGCGCATCGGTGTCGAGATCTTCATCGCCCGCGCCAGGTGTTGCGCCCGCTGCTCCCAGTACGTGCTCACGGGCGACGTCTGTCTGTGCTTCAGCCGCTGCGCAGCCGCCCAGCCGCAGACGGAACGCGCCGAAATCGGGAGCACGCCAGCCAGCCACAGGCAGTCCAGCAAAGAGAACCACGCCATGAGCCGCGCTGTGGCCGGCAATCCGGGAAGCAGCTGAAGTGCCGCGGCCGGAATCGAAGGATCGGATCGCGGCCCGCCCATCGAAGCGTCCCCCCAGGATTCCGACCGGATCGCAGTCGCGCTCCAGGCAAAAGTGACGGCCAGCGCGGCCAGCATCAGCACCATGGTGGCGCACGCCAGGCAGTAACGAACGTTCGCGCTCGATTTGCGCAATGAGGCGTCTATGGCGGCAAGCAGCAGGGCGAGGAGCGCGCCCTGCCAGAGAAAGTGGATCAGGGCCCAGCCCAGGGCGATGATCAGGGATTCGTTCAAATCCGGCGAGTAATTCATCGGACACCTCGCTCGTATTCATCCAGAAGTTCACGGATCTGTGCCAGCTCCTCGCGCGATGCCTTCCTGGCGCTCAAGGCCTGCATCACCAGGCTAAGCGCGGAGCCGTTGAAGGCGCGATCCACGAGGTCCCGCACCAGCTGCCTCTGCGTTTGATCCTGCGGCGCACGCGCCTCGTACACGTGTGCGCGCTGGGTCTCGTTCCGGGTTACCAGGCCCTTGTCAGCCATGATCTGCATCAGCTTCAGGACGGTCGTGTAGCCGATTGGCCGTGTGCGGCCCAGAACGTTGAAGACGTCGCGCACAGTGGAGGGGCCCCGTTCCCACAACACGCCAAGGATCTCGAGTTCGGCGGCAGTCGGTCGCGTTTCACTGGTTTTTTTCATGCAGGTGATATTATACGAAGCTCTTCGTACTGTCAACGAAATTTTTCGTAGGTTCGGCAGGCAGATGGCTTCTTCCCCGCGTCCGGCTCGATTCCGCGGCCTCCGGAAATCGAGGCGTTCCATGTGTGCACAATGGCGCCGGTGCCGGCGCCGCCGGAATGAGTTTCCGCTTGCAAAGGCAGGGATCATCGCCTATCTTTTTTGAGCCGTACCTCTTGCGCGGGCGCTGGCCCCGGCTTTTCTTGGGATCTAATAATCGGATGGCAGGCGGCGGCGCAGGAAGCAGGCAGTGCAACTGCATCAGAAGTAACAGAGTGGGGCTGTAGCTCAGCTGGGAGAGTGCCTGACTGGCAGTCAGGAGGTCGCGAGTTCGATCCTCGCCAGCTCCACCAATAGAATCAATAGTTTGGCGAAACCATCAAAAACCAAAAATCTCCCAGGGGTAACGTAGGGGTAACAGAAAACGGCGCTTTGTAGACCCTCTACGCCAACCGCAGCGCATCACAGACGCCAGGGTTCCGCTTCATGCCGATCATCTATTATGTTCTGGCCCAGTGCTTGTCCGGGCTGCTCTCAAGTCCAGCTCAGCACCTGACCCGGCCACAGGTGGGGGACTTTGAAGTGGCCCTCGGGGGCTGGAACCAGTTCCTTAAGAACGTACTGGTGATCACGCCGGACGTTGCCGACGGCACGACAATACAATAGGATTTTCCGTGTCAGGAGGAACAGAGCGCTCCACGCCAAAGGCCTTCTTGGTGCATCCTTGACCACTTGTCCGATAACGCGGTCTGCCCCGAATGCGTGGGAACGCCGTCGGTATCTCTCAAAACACCTGCTTCTTAAAACCGCTATTTCTTGAGGAGATCTTCAAGTGACAATTCGAAATTATGGGTCTCCGTGAGGGGCTTGGCATCCCCTGCGTAAATGCCCCAGATCACCAAACCAAGTTGCTTTTGGCTGATCGAAACGTTCGCCGTTCCTTTAGTTACGGTTTTCACCGCGAGTCTTGGCTCTCCGCTTCTATAGACGATGGCATATACCGTATCGTGAGCCCCTCCCGCTGTTTCGATCAAAAAGACATTTTCCCTCGCAACAGCCTGTACAATGGTCCCATCCGCAATGTCAAGAATGAGGGAGGGAGCTTCCATTTTTCCTTTCCACGCCACAATCTGAAGGGTCCCCTCTCCCGCCGGTTTACATTGCCGCACTTCAACCCTTGGAAGTTCTTCAATGGTGGCACCAAGAATCAACTGCGTAACAAGTTTTGTGACGGTCGTCGAACATGGTGCTGTTGGATCTTTTGCTTGCCCGACCGCAACATGTGTCCAGATAATTAGAAGGAAAATCGGTGCGTAACCGAATATTCTAGCCTTCATTTTATTCCCCCGAATCCAGTTTGTACTGGCCTGCAAACTCAGTTATGCTCCGACGGAAACGCTTGCGTCAAGCTGTTAGGCCCAGAGCGCAGGCAAAAAGACGGGGTCCGGTTGGCCTGTGATGATGTACGAGTACGCGGTTATACGTCCCGGTGGTGGAAAGGAGTTTTAGTTCTGCGCTGCAATAGAATCAGAAGATTCTTCCATCATTGCATTATCGGAAGCGAAGTCCACCGCGATCCCTGCTGCCTTAATCCCACAGCTACCACAGGAGAATCGCTCAGTAGTTCGATTCGACCTTGAAATGACGGAGGCAACGCTTCCGGAGCAAACAGTTCAATCAAATACCCTGCCATGTGAGCTTTTGGCGCAAGCGCGTGCTGAGTGACGGAGCGGACAACACCGACGGAATCCCGTAGGGTCAGAGTCATCGTGGCGGTGGTGTCACCGGGATTCGCCAAGGCGATTCCAGTATCAACATTTGCGCTCCAGGTGGCAAATAGAGCCATGGATGAAAGATCAATGCTGGCACCCGTGCCGACGGCATCCTGTAATTCTCCCTTGGCGTCGAAGAACGAGAAGATGGCAATTCCACTCAAGCTCTGATCTGCAGTGACGCTGGCCCAACCCGTTTTCAGCGCCCCCAGTCCTTCAGTTTCCAGATTCAGCGTTCCAAGTGGAGGCAAGGTGAAGTCGAATTGGCTCGAGTTCTGGCCTTGGATGACAAGAATCATGGGAGCGCCATCATCGCCGTAAAATCGCACAGAAACATGACAAGGCACAATATCGCGGTTCGCCAAATGCATTTCGGTGCGCCACGAACTGCCTTCGGAAATCCCATCTGCAACTTGAGGAAATGACAACCGCGAGGTTCCCGCCTGGCTAGTAAATATGCCCGCCAGAGCATCCCCAACACGGGATTCGAAGGTGATCAATCCATGATCATTAATGCGCGGAGCTCCTAAAAATGTGAGTTTTCCTACTCCTTCCACCGTCTGGTTCTCTTGAACACGCACGAACAGGTTTGCATCCTCGACCGTTAATACTGCCGTATAGTGGTTGGATGTGTTTGCCGTGATTCTAGCCGTAAAAAGTATTGTTCCGACATTGTTGATTTGCGTGTTCAGTATAGAGTTAAACAGCGACGCGCTGTCGGCGCCCGGAATTGTTTCTCCAATCTGTGCCACCACACTAAGCGTGCCATCACGCCAACGGATGACTGCGTTGGAGACGTGCATGATGAAACGCGAAATGATCGTTTGCAGGCTGATGAAGACAATCTCATCACGATCGTTTAACGATGGTTGCTCAAAATAATCCAAGGGAACGTTCAAACCCGGAACTACCTGCCCGCTCATGGCTATGGACTGGAACGTGTTCCCGGAGAGGAGGAAGAGGGCGCTCTTCCCCTCTATCGAACTTTGGAAAACGATGTGGCCGGAATTATTCAGGGAAAAGTTAGAAAAGATGCTGCCGAGCGCCTTCCCGTTCACCAGCTGACCTCCCAGCACCAGTGTCGTGAGCATTCCATTGGAAACCGCAAAAATGCCGTTGCTGCTGGATGCAGGAATGTTGGTCAAGGAGGACTGAAATGCGACTACCCCTTGATCGTTTAGAGTCACCGAATTGAAAACATCGAACCTGGATCCTACCAAGCCTGGCACGTCGCTATCCTCGTCGACGAGTTTTTGAATGGATGGCCCAGAGCTGAAAAAGACGCCGTGGCGTAAGGGCAGGTTGTCCGATCGCATCGAAGCCGTGAACGCCATATCTCCTGACTGATTGATACTGGGCTCTGAGAAAGTCCAAAACGTAGCATTTGCCACGCCAGGGATAGATTGACCCTGCAGGACAATCGGATATAGTTGCCCTTGATGCAGTTTGAAGACTCCATGCAAGGCAGAACCACCCGAAAGATCAGCAGTAAACGCGACATCGCCATCGATGTTGATTGCAGGAGGCGACAATGCGGCGAATCGAGCGCCTCCTGTTCCAGGAGCAACTGCTCCAGTCAAGGCCACTACGGAAACCTGTCCGCATGCCATTGACCGCCATGAAACCAATAGAATCAGCGCACATGCACATTTGATGAGAAGATTGGATCGGACCACGCTCCCCCCTTTGGTTTTGACTAAGCGTTAAGACGGTCGCCCGGCACTCTTATTAGTTGTGGCGCGATCGTCCATTTTGTAGGTAGTTTGCTTCGAGGCTCAGTTGGGATTGTCGATCATTCAATGGAACGGCAGTCAACACTAATTCCGTTGCGGACGCGATTATGCCGATATGCATAGGCGGGTGATACTTGAAAATTGTATTCCAGGCGTATGCGATATATGGAGAATCGACTCTAGTCAACCGGTTGAGAGAACGCTGTATCTTGCAGATATTGCATAGGCTTAGTACTTCGAATCAAACTCAATTGTCGTATTGTCCGCAAATCGGAAACTACAAGGATGAAAATCCTAAATCTTTCGTTTCAACCCGCCTCGTTCAAGCGGACGGAGATGATGTAAACTGGGAGAGCAAACCCTTTTTCGCGACGAGACAAACCATGACCGAAACGTCACTGCAGTGTCCTAAATGTCACAACCAGATGGAACGGGGCTTTAGCCGTTACCCCTTTGGCGCATCTGTCCTCGGGTGGGTACGGGGCATTCCACACAAGTCGTGGCGGGGGCCAAGCCCGGAGGTCACCAGCATTCCTATCAGCATATTCCGTTGCTCCGTCTGTGGCTATTTAGAGCAGTATGCGCGGGATCAGTTCGGGCTGCAATGACTGGGGCCAACTCCGAGTGTTCCGGGCGAATAGTCGCCTACCCGTACAATGACATTTTTCGGCGCTCTGGATGCCGGGTTTCCTTCTTTCACCGAATTTTCACCTCTCCTGGTCAATGTACGGGTACGCCGTTTTTCGTTCAGAATACACCAACATGGAAATCCAATCGTCAACAACGGGCGCGTTCTGCGAAGGATCTTCAGTTGTCTATTTGTCGTTGCTCCTGAATGACGATTTTGCCAACATTAAAGACCGTATCAGTAACGCCACCCATGATCTGGGGTACTTCGACTTGGCGCGAGGTTTCTATACGCCGGCTGTGCTCTGGCATCTCTGGATCCATAACAGTAACCGAAATCCGCAGGGTGTACGCGCCTGAGGGAATGTCTTCAACTCGGAAGGATCCGTCGCCACCGATAGTAATGGCATAGCTGTGCTGGGCGCCCATCCACTGCGTGCCTGTCGGCGTCCGGTGCCACGTTCGCACCGCGATAACATCCTTGCTGTCCGGCATCGGAATCTGCGGCGGCTCGAGGTGAAGCTGCAGGAGTGTGCGTTTCCAGTCAACCTGCACGTCCGTGTTTGCAACGACAATCGTTCCCGTCAGGGGGCGTCCCACACCTCCAAGTTTCACTGCGACGGTCTCACCGGATCGAACGGTTGCCGTAGTTGACTGCCCATCGGTTTGTCCGACCCAATAAACGCCGGGAGGCACCATCGGGAAAAGGAACTTACCATCCGCATCTGTTTGCGCAGTCATTCCGCTTACGAGAATCTCGGGAGGGCGAGAGACGAAATCGTAATTCAAAGAACGTAGCCGTATGCGCGCGTTCGCGCCGACTTTTTTGCCGATCCGCAGCGTGCCTTCCACCTTTCCCCATGGTTGCAGTATCAGAGTATGGGATCCGGAAAGTTGATCAACAGTAGCGGATACAAAGCCCTGTTCGTGAACAGCGACCACCGTGTGAGCCTCAGGCATGGGCGAAAAAGCAAATTGCCCCTGTTCGTCAGTCGTTGTGTTTGCGTAGTACAGGTTCCCGCCCTGGCCGGCCCTGATCGTCTTAGGGTTTATCATCATCGGTGCCGCCGGAGCTTTCTCCCCAGGAGCGATAAAGCTGCTGTTTGTGACATTCCCCCCACAGAGAAACACCCTGGCGCCAATAATCAGCGTACCGGAAGACAGCTTGACGATCCCCCATGGCCCGTCCCCACGGGAGATAGCCAATTCCAAATATCGCTCCTCTTCCCCGAACTCCACGGTCGGATAGGTCTTTGGCACATATCCGGATGCGTCGATTCTAAGATCGTATACCGGAAAGCGATCATTCAGAGTGATTGTAAACGCACCATTTGAGCCCGTCGCGGATGCGACTGGTGTGGCGGTGAGCCTGCTCGGCAACGCGGTCACCGTGAATGCCTCGACCGGCATCTTTGTCGTGGAATCAATCACTTTGCCGGAGACATTCATCGTAAGTAGTCTCGTGAGCGTGATCTCCTGATCTCTATCAGGATCAAGTACAATTTTGAGGACCCCTTTGCTGTCCAGCGAACTTATCAGATACGGAAGCGCTGCCTCCGGGGCTGATTCCCATAGGAACCGCCCGTCGGCGCCTGTCTTGCCTCGCCATGTTGCCCCCGCATTCCGCGCAGTCCTTACGTCCGCACCTTCCATCGGGATTCCGGCGTCATCCACGACCCGTCCGCGAACAAAGTGGCCCCGAGCCAATACAAATCTGAGGTCGCCCATTCGCGGAACTACTTCTACGGATTTTCGTGCAGATACGAATCCCTTGGCCTGCGCTTCGATCACCGTCTCTCCGGGGGTGGCATCCGTGAAGCCGAATCTGCCATCTGCGGTAGTGCTTGTCGTAGCTAGCACCCGGGACCCCGAAACACGGTCCAACCGCAACACATTGGCCCCCTCGATCGGCCGGCTATTCTGGTCCATAACGGATCCCGTAATCAGAAGGCCGTATTTCATGATCAGCACCGATTTTCCAGACTTGAGATCTGCTATCTCAACATGCCCTTTCAACAGGTTTTGTGGGGTGTCTGTGGTATAACTGGCGGCGGCATATTCGGGATGGGACAAATCGAGTGCGATACTCTGAGGATCTGTCGGAATCTCAGTGCATTCCCATTGGCCGGAAGAGTTCGATTGAACCGACAGTGAAGAACTCGGGTGCTCACGATATGGAACTTTGAGGGCAAACGACAACGCACCGTTTAGCCGGAGAGCAAGATTAACATTGGCGATCGGCTTGCCGTCGGGATCGTGCACCGACCCGCCAATCACAATGCCCCGTTCCAGTCGGAAGGTATGTTCGGCCGAGAAATCCCCGGTGGATTGGAAAATCAGGCGCCTGGATACGTATCCGGGGGCACGAACACCGACAGAGTCTGTCCCTGGTGGGAGTACAAGCTCACACTTCCCATGCTTGTCCGTTATTGCGTCGCCTCGGGGTGGCAACGGCGCAGCCTCGCTTGAACGCAGGATCTTAAGCGAGGCACCCTCGATGCTCTCTTCCGTTTTGGCGTCCACCACGTAAAAGGTCATTCGATATCCCTGCGCCTCAGTGCCGAATGGCTGTGGCCTTGAACCATATTCACGTTTCAAAGGCGGTCCTTGTTGCGTGGTGGACGGAGGAATGTTTCCGGGTTGACTCCGGATGGACCACTTCTTGATTTCAGCCAGAAACAGAAACCAAAGAACAATCATGATGAGAGCACTGGCACAGATCCACAGGAGCTTTCGGCTTGGGCTGATCATTCCAGACATGACAGGCCCTCCACAGATCTGATCATTATATGCAATTTTTTATAAGGCCTTGTATAAGTACTAACGACGGCAGCTTCTTGGGCATTTCACTATTTCTGATAACCAACTTGCCATAAATTCGGATACTGAGAGGGTTTTCAAGCGAATGCCCAACTCTAGGCGGCAACGGACTGTGGAAATTTCACATTATGAACAACTTGCAACGACGTTGTTTGACAAGGAGCGTATTGTCCTATACTCGGAAACTTGGGGCCCGGACTCCCAAAGCCACACCCGCGCTTTGCGAATGGGATCGCAGTTTACAGCTGTTTCTTTTACTCGAAGCTGAGGGTCAAACCATGACGCATGTCGAATGCCACAGTTACGATCGTGTCCTGAGTTATGACTGCCGTAGGCCTGTCCTTTTCCCTAGCCAACCCACCACGAAGCAGCAACACATCTGAGCCAACTGGACCAGGGTAATACTCTAAAGTACGGTTTCTAGGCCAGGGCCAAACGAGGCATTCTATATTTGGCTCCCATGCCAACAGGTAATCCACCCTTTCGTATTTCGGATTGTGGCGTGATTTTAGCCAGATCTTGGTCTTTCCGTCGGGCGCAAGAACTGGCGGCCCATCAGCAACAAGTCTTTGCGGTGGTTCGCGTTTGGCTCGATCATCAAAATATCTATTTAGCCCAAATAGGATTTTCTCCCATTGTTTTCGTGAGTATGAGGGCGGCCCCTTCCAGCGCACGTAAGAGCGGATTATCCGGTTGTAACCGGCAGCCATCCCTTCTATGCCGTTGTCGACGAGACATCCAACACTCCAAGTCGTAAGCCCGGTTTCGCGATCCAGAGCTGGTCCCGTAAGCCCCGCCGCCAAAATGTAAGCGCGATCTTGTCTAATATCGGCTGCAGCCCACCTAATTCCTGCACAGTATCCGCGCAGATAACTCCATCCCTGCGGCGGGGTATTCAGGAACTTTCGCGACTCATCACGCGGGAACAGAAATTTGATGCTGATCAACCCGGAGAAAAACAGAATTAACAGCGGGGCCCAAAGTCGGATCCGTCGGATTCTATATTGCGCCATTGTCTGACTCCGCGATAAGGAGATTTTGCAGGAGGATTTTAGCGCTCCAGGGGATTTCAATCATCTGAAAACGGAAGCGCGGTCCAGTTCGAACTCGTCAAATGAGGGTTCCGGGCGAATAGTCGTTAGCGTTCATCGGAAATGGCTCGGCGGACAAATCTACGGCATACGAGCAAAAAGAGATTGCCGAGACATTTCCGATAACGACCACTTGAAGGAAGCCGCTGTCAGCTTGCGGCGGACGCTTATGGGTTTTGAACGGATCCAAGATACAAGCGAAGGTGTTGCGGCATTGCCGGGAAACGGTCACAAAACCGGCTTGCAGCGAGGATTTCCCATAAGTCGGGCATAAGAGTCTGATCAGGAACACAATCCGAGCTGCAAAAAGACACTTTCTCGATGTAAAGAAACACACCTATACCCAGTCGATCTCTATTTGACATTCGGTTTCAGGCGGCTGAGGATATTCGGTCATCAGTAAAATCCCCTCGGGAAGACCAATCCGCGGCCTTGAACATCCGCACCCTGATCATCCTGGTGTTGCACAGAGGGCACGTCCAGGCAGTCGGTTCGGGCAACTCGGGATCAGGCGCTGGTTCCGGTTCCTGGGTTTGGGTGAGTTCCACGTGGCCGCCAATCAGCTCACGACAGAGCTCAATCCGTTTGGCACGGAAACGATTCGCCAGAAAGCCGAACTGCCGAATCCGCACGAACCCTTTGGGCAGCACGTGGGAAAAGAAACGGCGCAAGAACTCGATGGCCTCCAAGGTCATCGGCCCTTGTTTGCTCTCGTGAGCATAGTCTTTCCAGAGAAACGTCACCTTCTCGCCGTCAAACTTTACGATCCGATGATTCGAAATCGCAACGCGATGGGTATAGCGCCCGAGATAACGGATCACCTGCATGGGACCGCCAAAGGCCGGCTTGACGTACACGACCCATGGCTTTTTGTATAAATGTCGGATCAGGGTTGCGAAACATTTTTCATCCTGCAGGCAGGCTGCAGGTCCGGCCAATCGCAATTTCCTCTTGCGGTAGAGTCGCATCAATCCATGCAGAAATTTGCCGCGGAACACCTTGGATAAGACCTTGACGGGAACAAAGAACCGGTACCGCGGATGAATCCAGCTTTTGTGGTCGGGCGCAAGTCCGCCTTGCGGAATCACGCAGTGGATATGGGGGTGGGTCATCAGGTTCTGGCCCCACGTATGCAGGGTGCTGAGAATGCCGATCTGGGCTCCGAGCCACTTGGGATCGGCGGCAACCTCCAATGCGGCCTTCGAACTTGCCGAAAAAAGAAGGCTGTAAAACAGGCGCTGATTATCTCGCACCAAGACATTGAGTTCGTGCGGCACGGAAAAGACTACATGAAAGTAGGGAACGCCCAGAACTTCGCGTTCCCGTTCTGCAATCCAGCGCAGGCGTAATCCGGCCTGGCACTTTGGACAATTGCGGTTGCGGCAGCTATTGAACGAGTTCCTCTCGTATTTGCCGCAACCGGGACAGTAATCAATGTGGCCCCCGAGCGCTGCCGTGCGGCAAGCCCTGATGGCGCGAAAGGCCTTCTTCTGCTCGAAATCCATTCCGGATCCATATTTTTCGAGGAATCGATGGCCTTGAACCCGGACAATGTCGGCCACCTCAAATGGAGGTCTCGTCATGGCGACACGAGTGCGTTCAGATCTTGTCGACAGGCGAAAGTGGCAGCGAGTCGAGCGGGTTCACGATGTTTTGCAGATGTTTTTGTGATATGTGCAGATATCTGGCGGTGGTTGCCAGGTCTCCATGGCCCAGAATCTCCTGGATTCTTCTGATATCCGTTCCGTTTTCGAGCATATGGGTAGCAAAGCTGTGTCTCAGCAGATGCGGGGTGACTTTCTTCCGGATGCCAGCGCGATGCGCAGCTGTGACACAGGCATGGTAGACAGTCTTATCCGAGATCGGCATGATCTTGCCGCTCCGGATCCGTGTGCCGGGAAACAGATGTTCTTTGGGCTTTTTCCAACGCCAGTACTCGCGCAGCGTGTTCAGCAGCACGGGGCTGAGCGGAACAAACCGTTGCTTGCCTCCCTTGCCGAATTGGACATGGACCATCATTCGTGAACTATCGATATTGTCAACTCTTAACAGGGAAACTTCCTCCCTGCGCATGCCTGTACCGTAAAGCACCATCAACAGAGCGCGGTGCATCAGACTTCGAGCGGCATTGATTAACTTCGCCACTTCCTCAGGGCTGAGAACGATCGGATGCTTCCTGTGCCGTTTGGGATACGGCAAATCGTCTCGGAACTCTGGACGCTTCAGGGTGCGGATAAAAAAGAAACGCAGTGCGGCTACACGTCCGACAACAGATTCGACCGCCAATTTGCGGTCTCTGAGCAGATAGGCATGATACGAACGCAGGTGATCCGGACCAAGTTTGTCCGGAGATTTCTTGAAGTGTTTGGCGAAATCCGCGACCGTGCTCAAATAGGCACGGATCGTATGCGGTGAGTAATTCCTGCGCTGGAGTTCCTCCAGCATTTTTTGTCTTAATTGGGTCACAAGCACCTCCTTGTGACCCTCAAACTACTACGTCACCGCTCAATTCTCTGCTGCAATCGTATACTGGCACCAAGTCCGCCGCGACAGCGGCTTCGTTCTAGTCCGCTTGTCGTACAAAACCCTATCCACGGGTTCTCTTTACCCTTTTTATCGCGGCTTTGATTGCTTTATCCATTCTTTCTGCGATGCGAACTGCTCCTTTTTGATCTGCGTCCTCGGCACCTATCCGACTTCTCAATTTGAATTCAATGCTCCAGAGCGTGTATTTACCTTTCAGCAGTAAACACGTAAACCCGTACTGAGGGGGATCAGGCTGTTCGCCATCAAGAACTACAATATCTCCGACCGACGCGCTTAGAATTGCATCAGCGGCTTCCCGGTCATCCGTTATCGTGTGACCTCTGAGCGCAAGCTCTTTGCGAAGAAAACTTGCGAACCGATTCAATCTGGCGTCAGACTTACTTTCCACGAATATTGCTTTCAGGCTTGCCAGTTGCGCATCAGTTTTGCGTAAAGAAATGGCGGACATTGGAAATACATACATTATCAGAAGGGCAACATTTATAATGACCGCCTTACTGATATTCCTGCGCATGTGCTGATTATCCAATCATTTATGCGCTGCGATCAAGAAAGAAATATGGGTTGCGAGCGGATAGTCGTTAGCGTTCATCGGAAATGGCTCGGCGGACAAATCTACGGCATACGAGCAAAAAGAGATTGCCGAGACATTTCCGATAACGACCACTTGAAGGAAGCCGCTGTCAGCTTGCGGCGGACGCTTATGGGTTTTGAACGGATCCAAGATACAAGCGAAGGTGTTGCGGCATTGCCGGGAAACGGTCACAAAACCGGCTTGCAGCGAGGATTTCCCATAAGTCGGGCATAAGAGTCTGATCAGGAACACAATCCGAGCTGCAAAAAGACACTTTCTCGATGTAAAGAAACACACCTATACCCAGTCGATCTCTATTTGACATTCGGTTTCAGGCGGCTGAGGATATTCGGTCATCAGTAAAATCCCCTCGGGAAGACCAATCCGCGGCCTTGAACATCCGCACCCTGATCATCCTGGTGTTGCACAGAGGGCACGTCCAGGCAGTCGGTTCGGGCAACTCGGGATCAGGCGCTGGTTCCGGTTCCTGGGTTTGGGTGAGTTCCACGTGGCCGCCAATCAGCTCACGACAGAGCTCAATCCGTTTGGCACGGAAACGATTCGCCAGAAAGCCGAACTGCCGAATCCGCACGAACCCTTTGGGCAGCACGTGGGAAAAGAAACGGCGCAAGAACTCGATGGCCTCCAAGGTCATCGGCCCTTGTTTGCTCTCGTGAGCATAGTCTTTCCAGAGAAACGTCACCTTCTCGCCGTCAAACTTTACGATCCGATGATTCGAAATCGCAACGCGATGGGTATAGCGCCCGAGATAACGGATCACCTGCATGGGACCGCCAAAGGCCGGCTTGACGTACACGACCCATGGCTTTTTGTATAAATGTCGGATCAGGGTTGCGAAACATTTTTCATCCTGCAGGCAGGCTGCAGGTCCGGCCAATCGCAATTTCCTCTTGCGGTAGAGTCGCATCAATCCATGCAGAAATTTGCCGCGGAACACCTTGGATAAGACCTTGACGGGAACAAAGAACCGGTACCGCGGATGAATCCAGCTTTTGTGGTCGGGCGCAAGTCCGCCTTGCGGAATCACGCAGTGGATATGGGGGTGGGTCATCAGGTTCTGGCCCCACGTATGCAGGGTGCTGAGAATGCCGATCTGGGCTCCGAGCCACTTGGGATCGGCGGCAACCTCCAATGCGGCCTTCGAACTTGCCGAAAAAAGAAGGCTGTAAAACAGGCGCTGATTATCTCGCACCAAGACATTGAGTTCGTGCGGCACGGAAAAGACTACATGAAAGTAGGGAACGCCCAGAACTTCGCGTTCCCGTTCTGCAATCCAGCGCAGGCGTAATCCGGCCTGGCACTTTGGACAATTGCGGTTGCGGCAGCTATTGAACGAGTTCCTCTCGTATTTGCCGCAACCGGGACAGTAATCAATGTGGCCCCCGAGCGCTGCCGTGCGGCAAGCCCTGATGGCGCGAAAGGCCTTCTTCTGCTCGAAATCCATTCCGGATCCATATTTTTCGAGGAATCGATGGCCTTGAACCCGGACAATGTCGGCCACCTCAAATGGAGGTCTCGTCATGGCGACACGAGTGCGTTCAGATCTTGTCGACAGGCGAAAGTGGCAGCGAGTCGAGCGGGTTCACGATGTTTTGCAGATGTTTTTGTGATATGTGCAGATATCTGGCGGTGGTTGCCAGGTCTCCATGGCCCAGAATCTCCTGGATTCTTCTGATATCCGTTCCGTTTTCGAGCATATGGGTAGCAAAGCTGTGTCTCAGCAGATGCGGGGTGACTTTCTTCCGGATGCCAGCGCGATGCGCAGCTGTGACACAGGCATGGTAGACAGTCTTATCCGAGATCGGCATGATCTTGCCGCTCCGGATCCGTGTGCCGGGAAACAGATGTTCTTTGGGCTTTTTCCAACGCCAGTACTCGCGCAGCGTGTTCAGCAGCACGGGGCTGAGCGGAACAAACCGTTGCTTGCCTCCCTTGCCGAATTGGACATGGACCATCATTCGTGAACTATCGATATTGTCAACTCTTAACAGGGAAACTTCCTCCCTGCGCATGCCTGTACCGTAAAGCACCATCAACAGAGCGCGGTGCATCAGACTTCGAGCGGCATTGATTAACTTCGCCACTTCCTCAGGGCTGAGAACGATCGGATGCTTCCTGTGCCGTTTGGGATACGGCAAATCGTCTCGGAACTCTGGACGCTTCAGGGTGCGGATAAAAAAGAAACGCAGTGCGGCTACACGTCCGACAACAGATTCGACCGCCAATTTGCGGTCTCTGAGCAGATAGGCATGATACGAACGCAGGTGATCCGGACCAAGTTTGTCCGGAGATTTCTTGAAGTGTTTGGCGAAATCCGCGACCGTGCTCAAATAGGCACGGATCGTATGCGGTGAGTAATTCCTGCGCTGGAGTTCCTCCAGCATTTTTTGTCTTAATTGGGTCACAAGCACCTCCTTGTGACCCTCAAACTACTACGTCACCGCTCAATTCTCTGCTGCAATCGTATACTGGCACCAAGTCCGCCGCGACAGCGGCTTCG
>CAVRJA010000004.1:0-854745 GCA_963721405.1 uncultured Acidobacteriota bacterium
TTCTAGTCCGCTTGTCGTACATAACCCGGCCGTGATGAATGATGGGATCCGTTCCGCTCCTCACGCCAAAATCTAACCCTCACGTAAACAGGGCAGGTACAATAGGGCCGTTACGCGTTACCTTAGGCCGTGGCTCAGGCGCCTGCGGCCTAGCCTTGGCTACCTAGCTGTCGCTGCTGATGAGGATCCCGACTACTTGGATTTGAGGATATGCAGTATGCTCTGGCCTCTGCCGCCGGGATCGCTGTCGAGCAGAATGTAGATTTCGGCGGAACCCTGCAATTCTATAGCCCCGGAAAACTCGCCCCTGTCTGCGGCGCGCAGCATAACTTGGTAGCTGTCTCTGACGAGACCGTGGATTTCGAAATGGCCATCTGTGGTGATGAAAGGACGGGATATTGCGTATCTTCCGGAAGTGGATTGCAGGGTAAGATTGAATCTCTCGACAGCAGTGCCTCGGGAATCGCTTACCGTTCCGCGAAGCACCACACCGCTGTCGAGAATCACCGTCTGTTCCTGGTTGGACGGGCGCAATCGCGTCGTGAGCGAAACGTACTCGTGGTGGATCACGTGTAGCTGGCCCTGCGCATTGATCAAACCCGAGAAGTGGAATCTCCCTTCTTTGTCGGTATTGGCAAAACGCCCCAGTCGCCGCAAGTTGCTGCGCGGGTCCTGGCTGCCTGCACCGGCATTCTGATCCGCAGTCTGGGAGTAGATCACCTGTGCGTTGGGAACGGGTTCGTCCTTCTGGTTGAGCACGATTCCGTTGAGAACGAGACCGGAGTCGATGCTGAAATCGGCCCCGGCCTCGCCGTTGGCGACTACCTTGACGGTGATTCGGTTGGCTGGCGTATCCGGATAGCCATCGGCCTTGCAGCGCACAAGGTAATGCCCTTCGAGCACGGGGGAGAAACGATAGGCACCCTGCCGGTCGGTCTTGGTCGATGCGGTTAGCCTGCCATCGCGCGTCTCGTACAATTCAATCTGTGCGCCGGGTACGGGTTCCTGCATCTTATCCATCACGCTGCCGACCACGGATCCGCTCGAGGTGGCAGGCGTCATCCTGACCGTGATCTCGTTGCCAGCGGAGAGCGAGCCTCGCACCCTGCGTGTTGTTTCGAATCCGGCGTGATACGCTTCTATGTTGAACCAGGCTTTGCGCGGCACATCCGAAATTGCGAACGCGCCCCCGGAATCGGTTGTCGCCGAAAACCACGCCGCGGCCTGGCTGACACCCTCGAGCTGGAGTTGCACCAGGGCGCCCGGAATGCCCGCGTTCTCATTATCGACGACGCGGCCTCGCAGGAACTGCTTCGGGGTGAGCAGGACTTCCATCTGATAATAGGGGCGCGTGATCACAAACGAGTCTTCATTGTAGGTCCGGAATCCGTCAGCCTCGACCTTCACCTCGCACCGGTAGCTAGGGGGGGCGATCACTTCGAATTCTCCCCTCGTTCCGGTCAACTTTTCGACCGTTGTTGCCGGCGAGGCACAGGCATACACGCTGACGTTCGCTCCCGGCACCGGCGAACGGTTCGTATCGTTCAGCACCAATCCGCGAAACGCGACTTTGATGTACCAGTCATCGGAACCGGGAGTGCCGGCAGGGGGTGGGACGTGAGCGCGACGGGATTCGGCCGATGCATCGGTTCTCCGCAATGGACCGGATGACAAGGAATCGGACACAGCCGGCGATTGCGTTTCGCTTCGCGTAGGCTGGCTGCCGGTGAACTTTTCCCGATTCAAGGTCAGTAATGCCAGGATCACCAGAATTAGGAAACCGATCAGCCATCTCCACGGAAACGAGTTGCTCTCACTTGTGTAGATAGACACTCTTTCCCCTTATCTGCGAAACTGAAACTGACAAGGGATCAAGTCACTCCCGTAATCCCGAAAGCCAACAGCTCATTGCCCCATGGTCGAGCATTCACGCACTGTTGATCTTCCAACACTAAAAGCCGCAGTTCAACCCGATTTGGTGGGGACTCTCTGGTTAGAATCGCAACAAAACAACAATGTTTCTTACATTTTAGTTTCAATGCAATCACATAATTATAGGCAAGCCGGATAATTGAAGGGCGTATAAGTCGCGTTGTCGTACAAGTGCCCTATTTTGTCCGACCTCAGTCGTAATCGGTCGTTTTCAGTTTTGCGGGACGCTTGATTTTCTACCTCTCAAGGCAACTGCTATTTCCAATGGAGCGAGGCAAAGAATAACTGCAATGATCAAGCTGCAGGCTCCACCGGTCGAACATGCCAGCACAGCAGCGATGCCGTTGGTCATGACAAATAACGTTATTGCTAGGAGCGCGATACTTCACACGTGATTGCGCTGCGAAGGAATCGCGGCGGTAAACTCGAGGATCGCCGAGATGAAATTCCCGGCAATCCACCATAGAAACCCCGTTTGGGGAACGAGGAAGGCTGTCCAAACGAGCAGAGCAAATCCAAGTGCTGCATGATCAATTCGGATCTTCATTTAGCTTAGCGCCTATGCCGCTCAACGCAGCGTTAAAACGATTCTATGCGCGTCAATTACTGTTGTCCAGCAGTCGGCGCAGGGGGAAATGATGTCAAAGAGCGAATAGTCCGTTATCCGGAAGTTACGATTTCCCGAAAACGGGCTGGGTTGTAGCTTCCGGTTACGCGTTATCCGCCCGGAACAACTTTCCACAACGCCGCATCCGGACAATTGACTCGCTTGCAAGCGTTCGTTATCCCAACAACTCTTGTGGATTCAGCTACCCGCCGCAATGTCGACCGATTATAATAGCGGCATTTCTGATCGGCTTGCAGACTGCGTATTCACTGGAGAGATTGTTCATGATCGGAAGCAAGCTTGGCCCTTATTGCATTATTGAACTGCTCGGTGCGGGCGGCATGGGTGAAGTATATCGCGCGCGGGACGACCGACTGGGACGCGATGTGGCCATCAAAGTCCTTCCCAAGGCGGTGGCAGACAACCCGGATCGGCTGGCTCGCTTCGAGCGGGAGGCGAGGGCTCTGGCGGCGCTTTCCCATCCCAATATCCTGGCTATCTTCGATTTCGGTAGAGAAGAAGGCGTGGCATACGCCGTGACGGAACTGCTCGAGGGCAAAACTCTGCGCCAGCGCTTCGAGCATGAACGGCTGCCCTGGCGCAGGTCGGTCGAAATATTGGCGGCAATTGCTGAAGGCCTGGCCGCTGCGCACGGCAAAGGTATCTTTCATCGCGACATCAAGCCAGAAAACATTTTTCTGACCGCTGATGGCCGCGTGAAAGTTCTCGATTTCGGTCTAGCGCGTATTGAGCAATCACTTCCCGAAGCCGAGGGTACGACCGTAACGGACCCGGGAACGGAAATGGGCACTGTGCTGGGCACCATAGGCTACATGGCGCCGGAACAGGTGCGTGGTCAGTCGGCTGATGCACGGAGCGACATTTTCGCCCTGGGTTGCCTGCTCTATGAGATGCTGTCCGGCAAGCGCGCCTTTTCCCGTGCCACTTCGATGGAAACGATGGCGGCGATCCTCACGGATCCGGCGCCGGAAGTGAACGTATCAGGAGTCGATGTCTCGACGGAGCTGAACCAAATCGTCGCACGCTGCCTGGAGAAAAATCCAGGCGAGCGTTTCCAGTCGGCAAGTGACCTGGCGTTTCACCTGAGAACGTTGCTCACGGGGCACGCAACGGCCTGCACTGATTCTGGCAAGCTCGTTGCCGCGGCGAAACAGACCTCGCCATCCATTTCAGTGCTGCCGTTTGCAAACCTGAGTTCAGACCCAGAGCAGGAGTATTTCTGCGACGGGATTACTGAGGAAATCATAACCGCGCTGTCCAAGATTCGTGGCCTGAGGGTAATCTCTCGCAACTCGGCAATGATCCTAAAGGGGACCAAGAAGCCGACCCGGGAAATTGGAGAACTGCTGAATGTCGAGCAGGTTCTTGAGGGGAGCGTGCGCAAGGCAGGAAATAACTTGCGCATCACCATCCAGTTGATCGATGTCGTCACCGACGCGCATCTCTGGGCTGACTGCTACGCGGGCACGCTCGATGATGTCTTCGATATCCAGGAAAAAGTCGCTTTAGCGACTGCCAACGCTTTGCGCGTGAGACTAAGCTCTCATGATCGGGACCAGATGTCTTCACGGCCCGTAGCCGACGCCAGAGTGCTGGATTGTTACCTTAGGGCGCGCCACGAAGTTCTCTTTTGCACTAAGGAATCGTTCGGGAAGGCGCTGCGTCTTCTTCAGCAGGGTCTTGACACACTCGGAGAACATTCCCTGCTTCACCTTGGGCTGGCGCAGATTCATTATTACGGAGTTGAGTACTTCATGGAACCTCGCGACGCCGCTCTGCGCAGTGCCGCGGATTTCACCCGCCGTGTTCAGGCCGACGAGCCACAATTAGCGCACGCCCTTTTTGCCAAACTGGAGAGGTTTACCGGCAGTCAGCTAAAATCCGTTCGCAACCTGGAAGATGCAGTCGCGGTTAATTCAGGCGATGTAGACTCCCTCTGGTATTTGGCGCATGACTACAGCTTTCATTTGGGAAAGCCTGCGGTCGGCTTGATTGTAGCAGAGCGGCTGATCGGGATTGATCCGCTCACAGTGGCAAACCTGTTCCCTCGGGCAATTCATCATTGGGCAAGTGGCGATTTTCCACAAGCTCTTTCAGCTATAGCGTCAAAGGTCGGTTGGATCAGCTAAGTTGCTGATTTGGCTGGTGTTTGTTTTTCGCCGAGTCCTCATTGTATCAGGCCATCCGAAAGACAGCTCTCAAAAATCCAAGGTTTTTGAATACTTTGCTTGCAGAATGGTTCACCGTGAGATACAGTTAGGATTATAAGAGTCCTAGATGTATCACAGGAGAGCCATGCTTACACCAACCGATTCCATCGAGGCTTTGACCGCCTTGTTCCGTAGCCGCTCCGTAGCAGATCTCCCAACGCTTTGCGCGACACTCGAAACCGAATCGCGCATGAGTGTGTTTCGCCGCCTTTCCGCTGTCGGGTACCTGTCCAGCTACAGCCACGCCGGCCGGTTCTATACGCTGAGCGATATTCCCACATTCGACCCGGACGGCCTGTGGTGTTACCAGGGCGTCTGCTTTTCCCGTCATGGGTCGCTGAAGTCGACCGTTTCCCATATGGTCCAGAAAGCAGAAGCAGGGAGCACCCATCGCGAGTTGCACGTGCGGCTCCGGGTCCGGGTGCACAACACGTTGCTTGATTTGATCCAGGAGAAACGGATCGGGCGCGAACCCTTGGCCGGGCAGTACCTGTATGTCAGCGCCGATGCGGGACGCGCCGGTTCGCAACTGGCCTTGCGGCGCAGGCAACTTGAAAAGTCATCTCGAGCGGCAGTCGAAGTGCCGGCTTCGGTCGTGATCGAAGTGCTCCTGGATCTTGTCCAGGGCGCCGGAGTGAGGCTCGATGCCGGTCGCGTGGCGGAAAGGCTCAGTGTCCGTGGCATTGCCGTCACGACTGACCAAGTGGAAGGCATCTTCCGCCTCCACGGGGTAAAAAAAACGGCACGCTCCCGCTCGAAACGCTTGCGGTCTTGAGGCGGCAGATACGTTCGATGCAAGACGGCTTTCAGAACCACCTGTTTGACGTTGCCGGGGTTCTGGTGACTGCGGACGATCCCCTGGAAACGTGCCCTGTCTGCAACCGATCGATGTACGTGCAGAAAACCCTTAGGCGCAACGGGCTGACTTTGTCGCACGGTTCCTTTCGCGTGCGCGAGACCGTACGCATCTGTGCCTCCCGATGCCGGCACGAGGGTTCTCAGGTGGCTCATCGTCCGGCAGCGCTGGCCTGCCTGATTCCGCCTGGAAGCGTGGTCGGATACGATGTTATGGTCCACATCGGTCTGGAGCGTTTCGTTCATCACCGGCAACGAGACGAAATCCGCGCCGGTCTGGAGAAGGAGCACGGCATCCTTCTTTCTTCCGGAGAGATCAGCGACCTCGGCAGGCGATTCCTGGTCTATCTGGAAACTCTCCATCGAGAGAAGGCTCCGGCGCTCCGTGCTGCCATGGAAGCCGATGGCGGCTGGCCCCTTCATATCGACGCCACCGGCGAAGATGGACGGGGTACGCTGCTGGTGGCGTTCTCGGGCTGGCGCCGCTGGGTGCTGGGCGCGTGGAAAGTCCCGACCGAGCGATCGGCTGTCATTCTTCCCCGGCTCGAGGAAACCGCCGCGCTTTTCGGTTCTCCTTGTGCCATCATGCGCGACCTCGGCCGAGCGGTAACAGAAGCGGCGGAGGAGTTCGTGAACCAGCTCGCCTCTCCCATCCCGGTGTTGGCATGCCACCAGCACTTCTTGCGCGACGTCGGCACGGACCTGCTGCGGGAAGGACACGACAAACTGCGCGGTCTCTTTCGCCGCGTCGATATCCGCAAGGATATTCGCGCTTTGGTGCGCAAACTGGGACATTGCCTCGGAAAGAGAATCCACGAGGCCCGGGTGGACATTCGAGCTTGGCTGGATCAGTCCGTCCAAGACATCGAGATTCCGGAAGGCGCGGCAGGGATCGCCGTCGTTCGTGCGCTGGCGCAATGGATACTGGATTTTTCCGCCGACGGCAGGAATGAGGGCTTCCCGTTCGATTTGCCTTACCTGGATCTCTATGTCCGATGCCTGCACATCCGCTGGGCGGTGGCTGGCTTTCTCCGAAAGGAGCCTGCGGACGCGAAGGTCAAAAAGTTCCTCGCCCGGTTGCAGAAGATTCTGGCGCCGATGGATTGCGATGTGCCGCCCTTTGCCCAGGTCGCACAGGATCTCGACAAGCGGTCGAACATCTTTGCGGAATTGCGCACCGCTCTCCGGCTGGCTCCAAAGTCCGGCGGACGAAGCGATAGCGCAGCCGCGCCTTCCGATGCCCTGCAGACAGCCAACGAGTTCGAAGACATCCGCGCAGCCGTCGCCAAGCTTACCGCGCGCTTGAAAGAACGCCGCCCGGAGCGTGGACCGTCTAAAGACATAAGGCAGGCAATCGACATCGTCCTTACGCACCTCGATCGTCACGGCCCATTCCTCTGGGGTCATGCTATCACCTTGAACGAGGAAACCGGGCGCGTTCGGCTGGTGGACCGGACCAACAACATCCTCGAGGGTTTCTTTCACGGCATGAAGCATGGGGAACGCCGGCGGAGTGGTCGCAAGATCCTTACGCAGGACTTCGAACGACTGCCGGCGGCAGCCGCTTTGGCCATAAACCTGACCCGGCCTGATTATATTGCGATTCTCTGTGGCTCCGTGGAGCAACTTCCGAGGGCCTTTGCGAAACTGGACCAAGGAAACCGAGCCCACTCCCTGCCAGCGAGAACCGAAGAGATGCTCACGATTGAGACGGAGACTGCTTCTATGACTTTGGCCGACAAGAGGGTGATCAGATTAGAGCAAATGGAGAAACGGATTGTGGCTGCCGGCCGTTGACATCGATCCATCCCAATTGAGACAATTACGACTCATCCAACCGAATCTTGACGCCGTAGTCTTTCAGTATTGGAAGAAATGCATCGTCGTGAACCAGCATTACGGATGACCAACTTTTTCCGGATGCATTCCCTGGCATATCTCGGTCGCATCGAAGAGGCCTGCGCCTTGGCAGGAAACTTCCAAGATGAACTGGCCCCACTGGAAACAGCATTTAAACACGCATTGCGACGGGAAAGAGAGCCTGTGCTCGGATTGTTGACCGGAAAACTTAAGGATTTCGCCTGGAATGACCCTGAGACGCCCGAGCTCGTAGCAGGTTGGCTATCCCTTGTGGGCGAGAGGGAAAAAGCGCTTGATTGGCTAGAACACTGGATCGACCGCGGCTCGATCAACTACCCGATGCTTGCCCACGGTGATCCACTGCTGGAGCCGCTGCGCGGTGAACCGCGATTCCAGCGCCTGCTCGCGCGCGTCCGCCCCGAATGGGAAAGCTTCATTCCGCGTTTCCAAACCTCGGATTGGCACTGCTCCGAAGCATGATTATCCAGACGTCCCGTTCTGGGAAGTTGACAAGACGACCTTCATCCTCGGTTACGCGGGCGTATTGTCCGTTATTCGGAGATGTCGAATTTGCCGCTACTGCCCCTACGTCCTGTTTGCATTTCACCATTTCTTCACCTGAGCGGTCAATCTCCGTGTACGCGGTAATGCGCCCGGAACGCCGGTTCCCCCCCTTTTGCATTGAAAATGCAGCCGTTTTGCCGTTCAGTCTAATATTTTGCCTGCAAGACGCGCGAGCAGGTCGCCTTTTGGTTCGAAGCCTTCAAGGATCCAGAGGTTAGACTTGTATTTGACGACGCCGTAGACAAAGCTCTTGCCGTCCGGGGCCATACTGAAACGGATGCCGGGGTTGAGGTCGCTGGAAGGCGTAAAGTCCTTACCTAAATTGCCCAGAACTTTTTCTGCCCCGGTGGCAATATTCAGCGAGAACAACTCATTGCTGTCCCTGGCGCTCCGGATGCCGTAAACAAGTTTGCCGTCGGAAGAGAACATGTAATATGGACTTCCTTTGTCGCCGAGTGGCCTCGTCGTCTTCCCATCCGGAGAGATCAATTCCTGGCCGAATGCAATCCATTCTCCGGTTGGAGACCATGACGGTATAGCATAGGCTCTAACTTCTTTGAGCAGCGTCGGAGCGGCTTGCCCTGTAGTCTTCACTTTCATCAGGATGGGTTTCCCGTTTTTTTCCGCCAGGTAGACGAACCAGTTTCCGTCCGGGGACCAGGAGCCGGGAAACTCCGTGAGATTCGAATCATTTGTGAGAGCCGCTGGGGAACCTCCAGATACTGAGGAAATCCAAAGTCGGGAGTTTTTTGTTCCATTTTCTACACGCAAGTAGATGACGCGATCCGCATCGGGTGAAAGCGCCGGGCCCACAAAAAACATGGTGGTGCCCGCAGGAAAGCTCTGAGCTGTCACCAGAGGTCGATCCGAATCTCCTGCACGCATCCAGATTTCAGGAGGCCCGTTCCGGTCCGTGACGTAGACAAGATCCGGCTTGCGCGAAGCCCACGCGGGCATGTATTCACTTCGCTCCGTGGCGATCAACTCATGCGGAAGCGAACCATCCAGAGGAGCCGAGACGATATCGAAGTTTGATGTAAAATCTGTGAAAACTATCTGACGCCCATTGGGGGAAACCGCCGGAAGACCGCGAGTGTTGGTGCCGCTCGTGAGGGCATATCGCTTGCCCGTTGCCACATCGGCGAGCCAGAGTTGCGTCGAACCGTCAGGGGTGGATCGATTGGAGAGGACGATTCGCCGGCCATCGGGCATCCAGGAAAATGAAGGCGTTCCTGAGTATATTGGCAGGTCCCGAAAAACAATGCGTGGAGGGTGTTTGGGATCAGGCGGATAGGGCAGCAGCCACGCTTCTTCCCCCCGTTCGGAGGCATGGAAAAGGAGAATGCTCTTTCCGTCGGGGGCAAAGCTCAATGCCGGACGGCCAAAACTAGTTACCGAGGCGAATGGGTCAGGAGAATACTTTTTAAGCGGAGCATCGGGAGAAGCCTGGATCCAGATGCTAACGAAATCATCCCGTATCTGCAGGGCGGCAAGCGTTTTCCCATCCGGCGAGACTGCAAAACCTTCGGTCGTGCTTAGAGGGAGTAAGCTGGAGAGTGAAGCTACCGGCTCCGCTTCCCCGCCGACTGCCGCTATCGACCAAATCGGATTGCCTTTTCCGTAGTAGACGAAGTAAATCCGCTGGCTGTCGGGCGACCACCACGAGGGAGATGCGTTCGCGTCCCCGGGAAGATGAGTGAGCTGTACCGCAATAGCTGAATCGAGGCGGCGAACAAAAATTTGTCGCTGCCCTTCCTTTCCATACCCGCTATATGCGATAGCCCTGCCGTCGGGCGACCAGACTCCACCAACTGATTGCCCGCCTGGATCCAATGCGAACGGCGTGAATCGGTAGGCCGACTGGTCCGGCATCGTCGGCGGTGCGGAAAATATCATTACGGTCAACATCGCCATTAATCCCAACAGAAATGTTGTTGTGGGGATCAGCCACTTTCTGCGGCGCATCTCGATACCAGCCGTTTGCGTCGAGGATGTTTCGGAGATATGTTCGCTCAGGCTGCGCAGTTCCCGGTACAGATCGCGGGAGGACTCATATCGGTCTGCCGCATCTTTGGCCAGACACCGGTCGACAATCCAGCGCAGCGGACCGGGAATGGGACGGTCAATCGGAGGAGGTTCCTCGGTCAGAATAGCCGACATTGTCTGCACGGATTCAGGCTTGTCAAAGGCTTTCTTGCCGGATGCCATTTCATACACGATCAGACCGAAAGAGAACTGATCCGAGCGGTAATCGACCGCCTTGCCGCTCGTCTGCTCGGGACTCATGTAGTTCACAGTACCCACGATCATTCCGGGTTGTGTCATTCCAAGACTCAGGGTTTCACCGCCCACCGCAGTCGCTTTGGTTTGCCGAGCGAGGCCGAAGTCGAGGATTTTCACGCGCCCATCGGCTGAAATCATGATGTTGGAAGGCTTGAGATCGCGGTGCGTAATGGAGGCTGCGTGCGCTGCCGCCATCCCGTCGGCGATTTGTACGGAGATGTCGAGCAATTTGCGAGTAGCAACCGGCCCGCGAGCGATCAGGGTGCTGAGCGTTTCCCCGTCAACCAGTTCAGTGACGATGAAGGAAGTGTCACCCTCAGTCCCCACGTCGTAGAGGTTGAGGATGTTTGGGTGATTCAAAGCGGCAGCGGCCTGCGCTTCCTGCGCGAACCGGGCTCGACGGCTGGAGTCATCCGCAAACTCTGAGGGAAGGATCTTCACAGCAACTTCGCGAGCAAGGCGAGAGTCGAGTGCGCGATAGACCTCACCCATCCCACCCTGACCAATCTTTTCTATAATCCTGTAATGAGAAATCGTCTAGCCGATTTTGGGCATGCAGGTCTCCGCGCCGCAATCTGATCACTGTAATCCCATCACCTATATTGTGTGTGATTATAGATCGTACGAGGCCAATGAAAGAAGATGAATCCGGGCGATTCTGACGCATTGAAGTTCAGGATGATGCAAAAAAATGTAAGCCCTTGGATTGCAGCGATCAATCCGAGAATGTTCCGGTTCCGGGCGAATAGTGGGGTATCCGGACAAAACCCCTTCCCCTGGCGCAAGCTCCAGTATGGCCCCGAAAACGGAATTTCCTCAAGAGAGATTCGTCCACGGTGGAACAATCCGGAATGGGATTTTACCCTCAAGCCAGCGGTATGGAGGCCGCTGGCATGAAAAGAACCGACAAAAAGAACCGAAGAAAGAAACCCACCCCCAAAACAAAGCTCCGGCTCCCGGATCTGGACCAGGCCAAAGCTGCAGTGCTGTTCACCCTACAGTCCCCGGAATCGCAAAGAGGCTACCGGCATGCGATCGATGAATTCATCACCTGGTATTGTTCCGAGCCGCGCCTGTCGTTCAACAAGACCGTCGTGACGAGATACAAGGGATTTCTGGAGGACCGCCATTTGGCTTCCGGAACGATCAACGTAAGGCTGGCGGCGGTGCGCCGGCTCGCCTACGAGGCGGCTGATGCCGGACTGCTCAGTCCTGAACTCGCGGCCGGCATACGCCGCGTGAAAGGGGCCAAAAAGCTCGGGGTCCGGCTCGGAAACTGGCTGACCGCCGATGAGGCCCAGTCCTTGCTGCGTCTGCCGGCCCCTGACACGATTGCAGGAAAGCGCGACCGTGCAATTTTGGGCATAATGCTTAGCTGCGGGCTGCGCCGCCGCGAATTGGCGGAACTGACGGTTCATCACCTGGAGCGCCGAGAAAATCACTGGGCCATTGTGGATATGATCGGAAAGGGCGGACACATCAGAACCGTTCCGGTTCCGGACTGGGTGAAGCAGGCAGTTGACGACTGGATGGCGGCAGCGGATATAATCGACGGCAGACTTTTTCGTTGCGTCGCACGGACCGGGAAGGTCTGGGGATCCAGCATCACGGAAAAGGCGGTCTGGCACATTGTGAAAAAATACGCAGCTACGCTCGGCATTCCGAAACTTGCGCCCCACGACCTGAGGCGTTCGTGTGCCAGGTTCTGCCATGCCGCGGGCGGAGAACTGGAGCAAATCCAGTTCTTGCTCGGGCATGTGTCCGTGCAAACTACCGAGCGCTACTTAGGGTGCAAGCAGCGCCTCTGGGATGCCGTAAATGACCGGATTGGGATTGAGCCGGCCTGACACGGGAGCAATTGATCGGGATTCAAACTTGAAGTTGTTCAAAGGAGAACCAGAGATGCATCTCTATATTTGCCGGTGGGAAAATGGAGATTTTTCGGTCGTACAAGCCACAAACAAAGAGCACGCAATCGAAATGCTGGATGAAATGGCAAATGCCGAGGGCTTGCCTTTGTACGCGATCAGCGATTTTATGGTTCATTTCCGGCTCACAGACAGCGGGGAAATCGAATTACAGGGATTCGGGGATGACTTTGAAGGCTTTTTGGACGACCACATTTATCCCGCGCTGTCTGAGGTGCAGATGTCTCTAGGCGGCAATGCATCTGCCGACGATCCCAGGATCAAAGCTGCCGTAAAAGCAGAGAGAAATCGGATAAAACCCAAAACCGCGGAAGACCCTGATACGGAAATCGGCAAGAAGTTAAAGGCCGAGACAGACCTGCCAACATCGGTGGTCAACCGAAAAGTCCGCGCACAGGCAAGGGAGATCCTGAAGAACACGAAAATCAAGGGAAAGCCTAGTTGAGATTGAAAGCTGTGGAGCTGAGGTGTAGGCGAAATGGCACTTGTCCGATTTGCGGACTTTCCTTATGCTTCCGGATTCGCAAAATGAACTGACTCTCTCTCGCTATTCTCAACGTTTTTGTTTCTCTTCGTGTAGATGGATGGATTGAATTTTGAGTGCGTGTCGTTTGTGCCAGTAGAAAATGAGTCCTGACCCTAGAATCCCGAGAATGCCGGTAATGACAAGCAGCACTCGAATGGCGGGGAGGCCAACAGCAAAAATGAGAACCGTTGCAGAAACGAAAAGAAAGCCGGCTACTCCGCTTCCGACCGGTATGTGGTGCATTGAAATTCCGGGATGGAGCCTAACCGCACCGCGCATTGGTTTAGCCATATCAATTCTTCCTTTCCAGAGTTTCAATGCAGTTTGTGGATTCTCGCGAAACCTGAAGAAGAGGCGCATTGAGCAAACAACCTGCCGCCAATACCAGAGTCTGGCTCTGGAGATTCCGCAACTTGGCACGATAACGGCTGAATATAGTTCAGACAAATCGCCTGTAACGTTATCGCGGACCTGATCTGGCAGCAAAAACAGAAGGAGCCATTGCGCAATTTCAGGTGGCTTGGCCGATATGCTGGGCTTCCGATCGTAATTCTGACTCATTGCTCCTCCGAGACCGGATCCAATCCCGCCCACATGTTTTGGAGAATCTCGCGAGATCGTTCCAAGGCTGCGGATCCTTGCGCTGTGACTCTGAAGAATCGTTTAGCCCTTCCCCCTCGCTCCGGCGTCGGAGAGCCAACTCTTGAAGAGATGTACTGTTTAATCTGCAATCGATCCAGAGTCGCATACACGGCCCCTATCATTACCGATCTTCCCGTACGCCGTTCGATCTCTTCCAAGATCGTCACACCATAGGCATTCTTGCCCAGGCGAAGCACAGCCAAAAGGACTATCTGCTCAAATTCTCCGAGGTATGCGCCTTTTCCCATGCTGAGACCCTTTGCTCTACAAAATAGAACAAATAAAGTTCAATGTCAACAGTGCGCATGGATGGAGGGGCCTTGATTGGTGTGTTATTCAAACGGACAGCATTGCGGGCGGTTAACGTTAGATCTCTATCGGAAGTGCTCCGGCGGATAATCCACAATCGTGGCGCAAGGTTGCGTCCGGAGCACTTTTGATAGAGACGTATGAAGTGAGCCGCTGGCGCAGCGCCCGACAGGGCGCTCCCTATGGGTTTTCTATCATCGTGGAGGATGAAAGGAATCGTGGCTGACAACCCCGATTTGGCTCTGCTCGGCGCTGCATTCTTGAAAGCGTGGAGAAATTGGGTGCTAAGACGGGCTCAATCAACCGGAAAAAACGCGATTTTCCGTGGTTAGGGCAAGCCTCCTCCAGATACAGGACATTCGGCACAGACGAAGTCAGGCCGGGTCGGAGATCAAGAGCTATCAGTGGCATGTTCCATCCTATTTAGCGCGGAACGGATCTGTGCGGCGGTCAGGCGTTCAACGATGCACATGGTGCCGTGACAGCGCGGGCACTTGGCAACCTGCGGCTCATCGGGTTCGGCCGTTGGAGCCTGGTGATGGAGTAAGGCTCGGCAAACGGGCAGCAGTTTTGCGCGTCGGCGATTGGCAAGCCAGCCAAAATAGCGAATGCGCGGCAGGCCTTTCGGCAAAACATGCTGCAGGAAGCGGCGCAAAAACTTCTCGTGGGTGAGCGTCATGGTGCGCTGTGCGTTGTTATGGGCGTAATCCTTCCATTGAAAGGTCACATGGGATTTATCAACGGCGACGATGCGATGGTTGGATATGGCAACGCGATGAGTATAGCGAGCCAGATACTGAAGCACGTGCTCGGGGCCGCCGAAGGGCGGCTTGGAGTAGACGACCCAGTCCTGTTCCGATATTGGTTTTAGGAACGCAGCAAACGTTTCCGCGTCGGCTAATGGCTCGCACTTTCCGTAAAAGGACAACTTGCCTGCCAGATGGGCCTGCCTCAGCCCTTCCACAAACTTGTCGCGAAAGGTAGCGCTGAGAACCTTGACCGGCACGAAGTAACGGGGATGCGACGAGATCCAGCGGCTGTGATCCGGGGACAGACCACCACCGGGCACCACGCAATGGATATGCGGATGTCGTTGCAGGGTCTGTCCCCAGGTGTGCAGAATGCAGAGAAAGCCGATCTCCATGCCTCGGCGCTTGTGGTCGGCAGCCACTTCCATGAGACTGGCCGCGGTCGTCTGGAAGAAAAGAGAGAGCAGGAGTTTCTTGTTTTGCCAGATCAACGGGACCAGGCGGTGCGGGATGCTGAAAACGATGTGGAAGTACCCGACAAATGTTGTCGACAACATTTGTCGGGTTATGTGCTGTTTCCCGTTATGTGGCGCTCAGCGCTGAACCCCGCGACATTGCCGTACTCTTTGGTCCGTAATAGCACATAATCTTCTAAGTTTTTCTGGGACAATCGGACCTTTGTTCATCACTTTCGAGGAGGTTCGATATGTTTGATCAGCTATTCAATTGCGCCGAAACGGCAGTCCGGCATAGGGCATCGCCGTTTCTCGATGCACGTGTTTGTTTTCTCCAACATTGTCAGGACGTCGGTAGTCCTCGCGGGACCCTACGGCGGAAAGCCCGTGAACTTCTGGTGATCATCGATCAGATGAATCTGCAGCCCGAGGGTGCGATCCGCTCAATAGATATTGAAGCGGCAGCACGCCGATGGGCGTATCGCCAACCGAGCCACTACAAACTGAAAGATGCCGAAGAAGTCAGACAACACTTCGTCAGGGTGGCCAAGCAATGGTTCAAGTTTTCGGGTCGGCTGGAAACGCCACCACCTCCCGAATATCAGCATTTCATCAAAGAGTTCGCCGCATACATGGATGACGAAAAAGGCCTTTCGCCGATAACCATCCGCAGTGAATGTGGCCATGTCGGTCAATTTCTTGGTCGTCACTGCCCTGATGGCCGGCAACTGGCGGCCATCTCGATCCGGCAGATCGACGAAGCAATCGCGCAGAAGGGGAGCCAAGATCATTGCACGCGTGCCAGCATTAAGTTCTACGCCGATTCACTCCGGGCATTTTTCCGGTACGCCGAAAAGAAGGATTGGTGTCGACCTGGCTTGGCGGCAGCGATCATGGCACCGACTGTCTATCAGCACGAGCTGATTCCGTCCGGGCCAACCTGGGAGGTAGTGCAGAGCCTTCTGGCAAGTACCACGGGGGACCACGCGGTGGACATCCGGGACCGCGCCATTCTGATGCTGCTTGCTGTCTACGGACTTCGATCCGAAGAGGTCCGGGGTTTGCAGCTCGAGGATTTGGATTGGGATCGGGAGCTTATCAATATCGGCCGGCCGAAGACGCGAAGAATACAACAGTACCCGCTGGCGTCAACGGTAGGTGATGCAATCCTCCGTTACCTGCGGGAAGTGAGACAGCACCGTCCTTCCCGCCATGTTTTTCTCACGTTGCGAGCTCCCTACAGCCCTTTGAGCCCTTCTTCCATTTGGAAAGCGGTTAATGATCGGCTGCGCCCGCTCACGCTTTCTGCTCGCCATCATGGGCCGCATTCTCTTCGACATGCGTGTGCAACGCATCTACTTTCCCAAGGACTTTCGATGAAGGAAATTGGCGATCACCTGGGTCATCGAAGTACCGAGTCAACGAATACATACGCCAAGGTTGATTTCGCAGGCCTCCGGGAAGTTGCAGAGTTCGATCTGGGAGGCCTGCTATGAAACTCCATGATTTAATCGCCGACTATGTTGCCTTCCGGCAATCCATGGGACAGAAGTATACCAGCCGTAATAATCGGCTTCAGGCCTTCTGCCGCGCCGTCGGCAGCAATGTTGATGTGCGCGACGTCACCGCTGAACAAGTTCTCTCTTATCTCGGTCGTCCCAAAACCTGCTATTGGCATGACAAGTACCACACATTGAATGTTTTCTACCGTTATGCAATCAGCCGGGGCCACGTCAGCTCATCACCGCTGCCAATGATAGTCCCCAAGCTACCACCGTGCTTTGTGCCCTACATCTACTCGGTCGACGAAGTTCGCCGGTTACTCGATGCAACGGCCTCGTATCGGAAAATCCACCTTCTATTGGAACCTTACACGTTCCGAGCCATCATCCTGACCCTTTATGGGGCGGGGCTGCGGATCAGCGAGGCACTTTCATTAAGGATGGGCGATGTGGATTTCTCAGTTGGTTTGCTCCTTATTCGAGAGACGAAGTTCTACAAGTCGAGGCTTTTGCCTATTGGCAGCGATCTGAAAAAAGCTTTGATGGGGTATGCAACGGCGCGGCGTGAAGCGGGCCACATCGAGTTGCCCGAGTCTCCCTTTTTTGTTGGACGCAAAGGTTCCCATGTAAGGATTCATACAGTGCAGCAGTCGTTCCGTCAGCTCCGCAAACATGCTGTGATTCATCGAGCCGATGGCGCCCGCTATCAACCTCGCCTCCACGACTTTCGTCACACATTTGCCGGAAACCGCGTGGTCTACTGGTATAAGGCAGGATCGGATGTGCAGCGGCTGCTTCCGAAGTTGTCTACCTATTTGGGGCACATCAGTCTCAGTTCAACGCAGCGTTACCTGACCATGACGCCGGCGTTGCTGCAAGAAGCCTGTCGGCGATTCGAACAGTATGCGATGCGAGGAGGCTTTGATGAGTAACACCGTCTTGCTTGGACCATGGATTCGCCGTTTTCTTTTGGAGCATCTCGTCGGGGAAAGGAACCTGTCTCGCAATACCCAACGTAGTTACCGGGACACGATTGCCCTGTTGATGCCGTTCATCAGTTGCAGAGCAAGGAAGCCGGTCGATCAGATCTCTGCTATTGACTTGAGTGCAGACCGCGTTCGATTATTCCTTGCTGACCTGGAACAAACCCGAGGTTGCAGCATCGCGACGCGCAACCAACGTCTAACGGCCATCCACGCACTTGTTCGGTTTGTCGGGCTTCGTAGCCCAGAGCACATTGGCTGGTCTGGGGAGATTCGCACCATACCTCTCAAGAAGACGAGCACAAAGCCGGTTCCATACCTTGAGAAACCGGAGATGGATGCCCTATTGAATGCTCCTGATCAATGCACGGCTCAAGGCCGGCGGGATTATGTTCTCCTGCTGTTCCTCTATAACTCCGGCACCCGAGCCGATGAAGCTGCCCAGCTTTTGATTCGTGACCTGCAACTGTCCCTCTCCGAACGGGACTATTCCTCAGTCCAAATTCGAGGTAAAGGCAATAAGCTCCGCCAGTGCCCACTTTGGCCGCACACGGCCCAGCTACTGAAGGCGATCACGGACGGCCGCGCTTCGACGGAAAGAGTCTTTCTCAATCGTCTCCGCCAACCAATGACGCGCTTCGGTGTCCATGCCATGGTGCAACGCTACGCCATGGGAGTTTCGAAGAAGATTCCCGCCATGGCAGCAAAACGCGTGAGTCCTCATTCCATTCGCCATACCTGCGCGACCCATCTGCTTCGCAGCGGTGTTGATATCAACACGATTCGTGCCTGGCTTGGCCACGTTTCCGTGGATACCACGAATATCTATGCGGAAACGGACTTGGAAATGAAGGCTAAAGCTCTCGCGCATTGCGAAGTGAAAGGTCCCAAACGAACGAAACGCTGGCGTGATGATGTCGGTCTGATAGCTTTTCTGAAATCGTTATAAATCCCAATCATAATTATGTGCTCTCCGAATCAAGAGCGTGGGCCACCAGGCATGGTGTCATCACTGAACGCCACATAACGGGAAACAGCACATAACCCGACGGGCAGCAACTCTTGTCGCCGATTGCGGAGCCACTTCTCGCGTGCATTGACCTGACACTTCGGGCAATGGCGATTGCGGCATGAGCAGAAAGTGATGGCCTCATAGCCGCAACTGGCACAGCGATCACGATGCCCACCAAGAGCAGCGGTGCGGCAGCTGACGATGGCACAGAGCGCCTTGAGCTGTCCCCAGCTCAGCGTTTCCACGAGGCGCTCCCACAATTTGCTGCCCGCCATGCGAACGACATCGGCCACCTCCCAGAGGGGCCGTGCCATCAGTGAGTGTCCTCCGGTGGGTAGTGCAGTTCGGAATGGCTGCGAAGTGTAATCTGATCAAGCGGGTTGATAGCCGCACGAAGATGACGCTGCGACAGATGCAGATAGATCAAGGTGTCTTTCAGGCAGGAGTGTCCCATGAGAAGCTGAATGGTTCTCAGGTCAGCCCCCGCTTCACAAAGATGGGTTGCAAAGGTGTGCCTCAGGGTGTGTGGACCGATGGTCTTAGTCAAGCCCGCACGTTTCGCCGCACCACGAACGGCGTGCCAGACGGTTTTGTCGGAGACTGGGTTATCGACGCCAAAATGACCGGCACTGCTGGAGAATATGTAGGTATTTGATCTCTTCCGACGGTAGTGCGCGCGCAGCGCCTCCAGAAGTTTAGGCGACATCGGGACATCGCGATCACGCTTGCCCTTGCCCTGCCGGATGTGGATGATCATGCGTTCACTGTCAATGTCGCCAACCTTGAGCAGTGGAACCTCGGCCCGGCGCATGCCCGTCCCATAAAGCACCATCAGGATGGTGCGGTAGGTGAGATTCGGGGCGGCTTCGATCAGCCGTGTCACTTCCTCATGACTCAGCACCACCGGCAGCTTTTTGGGAACCTTGGGAAAAGGCAAATCGTCGATATCAAGATCGCGACGCCTGAGCGTCTTCTTGTACAGGAAACGCAACGCGGCAATTCTCATTTTGACGGTTTGGGGCTTGAGCTTCTTCACCCGCAGCAGGTGAAGTTGAAAACTGCGCACCTCTTCGGCGCCAAGTTTCTCCGGGGATTTCCCGAAATATTGTGCGAACTGCTTGACGGCTAAAATGTAACCACGAAACGTACTGGGTGAATAGTTGCGACGCTGGAGCTCGTCCAACATTCTCTGACGTAATGGGGTCATAGAGACCTCCTTTCTATGACCCCGAGACTAGCAAAATAGCGGGATTATCGCAGCAAACGTGGATGCGCACGTCAATGGTGCAAGTCGGGGATTACCGCTGCGAACGTCGATACCGGCGCCAGCGGCTTAGTTCAAACCGCGTTATCGTACATGTGGTTTGCTTGCCCCGACGCGCCGATTGAGCATTTTGGGGGCATCCCGAGGGCCATGCGCCCAAATCCCTCTGGTGGGATCTTACAAAATCTAGCTGCAACATGGTCACCTAAAGACACTTGCCCCGACCGAAAATTCGGTCTCGGCCATCCGCTCGATAATCGACGCAGCTCGGGGTCCGGGTCAAGTCGAGTCGTAATCACTCAGCGGCACATCGCACTCGTTTCCGCCCGCTCCTGCATCCATGCAAGGACTTCGTCTTCGACCCAAGCGGTGGCGTATTTGCCTATCCGGCGTCGCTTCGGGAATCTCCCCTCGCGTTCCATGCGCCAGATTGTAGTTCGACAGAGGGGCACCAGGTTTTTCAGTTCCTTGAATCGGATGTATTTCATTCGTGTCACCTCAATGTGAAAGTGCGTTTCAGAGTTACTCCTGCCCCCGTGGCCGGGGCACAACGAAGCTCATCAGCGACTGGCTTATCTCTCAGGACCGGGAGTTGTCGCCTCTGTTCGCGACTGCCGTGCCTCGTGAGACTGTGCCGCTTTGTCCACCGTCCGTTCGGCATATTGCCTGGGATTATGCTTGTCATAGCGCCTGTAGGACGCGATCGCGGCCACAATCGATTCCCGGCTATCGCCTCGCCACAAAGCTCGCCTGGCATAGGCCCAGTCCCGTTCCGATTGGGTTATCGTCCCCGTTTGCCTGACTCGGGATGGCTCCGGAGCCCTTTCCGAGTCGCCGCCGGATGGATTACGTTCGCCGGCCGAGAGAGTTGGAAACTGATCTGGCCGGTGGATTTGATCGGACAATCTCTCGGCCACGACCAGGTGAGGCGCCTGATACTTATTGTTTTTGAATCCCGGCAGGCGAAGCACACGCGTGGAGTCAGTCGCCGCAAGGTCGGCGCCCAGTTCCTGCGCCAGATTTCTTTGGAGTCGTTCCACCTGCTCTTTCGTGAAGCCATCAACCTTCCAGACGACCTGGAATCTATCCGGGGAAGTCGTAACGATGTAATTGGGCTGGGGCAGATCCCGGCGCGCCCGCAGGCGGTCGAGCGCTTCCCGCCCTCCGTGGTCAAGATCGAGATAGAGGTGGCGGATCGCCGCGATATCACCCTTGGTGCGCCCCCGCGCCTCTTCCTTCAGGGTGTTCATCGACAGATAGATCTCGTAACGGTTTTCATTCATGTGGCAAAGCCAGTGCTGGCAGTCGGGGGCCGCGATCTTTTCCGCACGCGCCAGACGCTGAATCGCGGCGCCGCTTTTCCTGTTGCATGCCACGACTGCGAGCCGATCGTTCGGATCGAAGTTCTCCCTGATGAATCGGGAGGCGGCCGGCACCTCCTGAGGCTGAACCTTCCCGTCTTTGGCAGGATTGCGCCTGGATTCGGCAGCCAAAGTGCCGGCCTTATTGCCGGCATCACTCCCCGCGCTCTCTCTGGAAGAGCGTTTCGAGCCGGTATTGTCCGGTTGGATGGTCATATCCCTTGATCTCCGCGAGTTCAGTGACGATTCGTTGCGTTTTCCGTCTCTCGATGTGAAGCAGCAGATGGATGGAGTCGGCGATGCTCGAGCGGATCGCGGCGTAGGGAAGATCGACTCCGCTCTGCAGGACGCAGCCTGCCAGACGATTGATCGCCTGGGCGGCAGAGTTGGCGTGGATGGTCGACAGCGTGCCTGAATGACCCGTGTTGAGCGCCTGAAGCAAGTCGAACGCCTCGCCACCCCGCACTTCCCCCAGAATGATCCGATCGGGCCTGTGACGGAGCGCTGCCCGCAGCAGGTCCCGGATAGTGACGCCTGGCAGCCCTTCCTGCTCCCGGCGGGCTTCCAGGCGGACCAGATTGCACTTGTCGATCTGGATCTCGGCCGTGTCCTCGATCAGGATCAGCCGCTCCGCAGGAGGTATGAACGCCGAAAGCGCGTTGAGGAGCGTTGTCTTGCCGGTTCCGGTGCCGCCGCTGATGAGGATGTTCTTCCTGGATTCAATCGCGCGGCACAGACTATCGAGAAGCCCGGGAGTCAGCGTGCCGATTCGCACCAGCTCCCCTGCCGTGAAGAACCGGCTCTGGAACTTCCTGATCGTCAGGGTCGTTCCGCCCACCGAGCAGGGTGGAAATACCGCCGCGACGCGCGACCCGTCGGGGAGCCGCGAGTCGAGCAACGGCTTCTCCTCCCCGATTTCGTCTCCCAGGGCGCGGGCAATGTTGCGAATGGCTACCTGCAGGCTCTTCTCGCCGATCGTGACGCCAGGCGCCGCCTGGATCTCCCCGTCCCTTTCGACAAAGACCCTCGAGGGGGCGTTGACCATGATCTCGCTCACATGCGCATCGAGGATCAGGTGTTCGATCGGCCTGAGAAACGGAAGTATCACGTCGAAGCTCATTCAGATCTCCCCATTGGCAAGCTGCTCGAACCAGGTCCGGTTCGGATCGAGGTAGTAGGGCTTCAGGTAACAATAGGTCGGCGGCTTTGGATTCAGCCCATCATAGGCGAGCACGATCGATTGCGCATTCCTCAGTTCGGCAAACACTTTGGGCTCAAAGACCACATCGCGGACCACGTCGTAGCTCTTGCTCGCATTGACGGTTGCCCGATGCGCGGTGGATTTGCCGGTCAGCATGTTGATGCCGGCGCCGATGCCGCTTTCGGAGATGCTGTAATGCTCCTGCAGATGCTCTTCCTTCCCGCATAGGTCGCTTGCCACCTTCGTGCTGAAATCGTCCGAGAGGGCAAGGAAGATCTTGGTGCGGAACGTCTGAAGCAGCGTGCGCCAGGACTCGCCGGGCAGCGCAGACCGCATCGAGCTGATACTCTGGGTCGCCACGATCGGGATGCACCTGGCCTGACGCGACAGGTTGAAGAACTTCTCGTCGCCTGTGGGGTCGTTTTCGCCGACTGTGGCAAACTCGTGATATTCGTCGCAGAGAAAGAGCACCTGCCTGAAGTACTGCTCCGGACGGCTCTCGATCATCGGAATGCGATTCAGGACGGCCCGCTCGAAGTCGAGCTTCATGAAGGTCCCGACCGCCCGGGCCAGGCCGGGATTCCCGGATACGGGAAAGTTCAACGCGCAGACGACGCCCATTTCGATGAGCTCCGCAAACGGCGGCAGCGGTATCCCGTATCTCCCGTCGGCGTTCAACTCCGGGTCGTAACACTCCTTCGGGGGGCAGAATGTGCGCTTGACGGAGGGGTTATCGTCAAAGAGCGAGAGAAAGACCGAGATCCCCTCGACGATCGACGTCCGCAGCTTCGGTTCGATGCGCCTCCAGTCGTTATAGAACCAGCGGCGCACCGCCTGGTACTCCTCGCGCTTGTCGTCTTCACGCCCAGAAACAGCATCCTCGAAAGGCCCCGTGATCTCGAGCTCGAATGGAATCTGATGCCGGCGCAGAAGCTCCTCGACCTCCCCGGACCAGGCAGCCCTCATTCGCTCCTTGGTCGGGTTGGACTCAAAGCCAAAGCTCGCGAGATCGCTGGCGTGGTCCATATAAGGATCCATCTCGACGAGCACATGGACGGTTTTTTCGAATCGGATGCGGCCTTCCTCGATCCGTTCGACGAGCAGGTCCGGATTGATCGCGCACTCGTAAACGTCAAACAGCGTGACGTAGTCGTAGAGCACCTTGTGGAGGAGAATAATGAACTTGACGAGATTCGTATAGGCCTGCTGCCAGAAAGGCTCCTTGCCGCGCCCGTAGAGGTTATTGAGGAGCGAGGCGATCCCGTAGGCGAGAGCGTAGGCTTCGAGGTCGTTGTGCAGCGGGTTGTAGCGATAGGGAGAGTCGAGGCTCATCTCGACGAAATCCGATTCTCGTCCGTATCTCGTCAGGATCTGCCTTACCTTATGGCAGAAGTCGCCTTTTACTTCGAGCACGAGGCCGCCGACGCGCTTCCGGCAGTCATCGTGACCGTAGGCCAGGATCTGCTCCGCGAAGGGGTACATGCAGCCGCTCGTCTTGCCGCTTCCGATGGCCCCGAAGATCCCGATTCCCGTGTAGAGCCCCCGCTCCGGGATCGTGAGCCAGTAGGGGTTTGCCGACTCGATGGGCTTTTTCGGATGGTGCACCTCGCCGATGACAACCGTCAGCTCCTTGCGGCTCGCCGGCTCCGGGTAGCGCTGCAGCCTCCCCTTCTGCGTGCGCCGGTCGAGTTTCACGGCGAAGATGTACGCGAGCGAAACGAGGACCGATGCCGCGATCCAGGGGGTTGTGAACCACAAGGCGACATAAGCGGAGCGAATGGCGTGATACACGAGCGGCTTCTCGAGATGGATCAGTTCGAGCATGGCGTTGTCTTCCGGGAAGGGCTCGAGGTACCAGCCGGCCATCCAGACGGTTGCCGCCGCCAGAGTGCAGATGAGCGTTCTGCTCTCAACGATTCGGCGTAGCACTGGCGCCTCCCGCCTCTCTGGCCGCAGCCTGGCGATCTTCCCTCTTTTCTCCTGTGGTCCTGTGCTTAAGCAGCCACTCCTGAAACTCCCGGTCTCTGCGGAAGGTGTAGCGCAGGGATTGCTCGATAACGTAGTTCTGGCCGCTCTGGATGAATCGGGAGTAGCATTCGAGAAGCTCCATCAGCTCGGGATCGAGCCGCAGCGTGAACTGCTCTTTCTTGGGTGCGATGAATTCCTGTTCGATCAGAGGCATCTGGCAACCTCACTTTCGTGGGATCTGACACTTTTCGCGAGTCGCTCCTCGACTCTCCCGGAGCATCGCTTCAGAGTCGTGACCGCGTAAGCCCTTGAGTCGCCTTTCCCGCTTTGGGTGTTGCACCGCAATACCGATAGGGGCTGATGACGGGCGGGAACGACCCCGCGAGGGGCGCTTCGAGAGAAGCGCGCCGATGCGAGAGGGCTCCGGGCGGCCCAGCCGCACGGAACCCGGGGTCGTTCCCGCCCGTCATCAGCCCCCCGTAGCCCCTCCGCGGTCTGCTGCCCTGCCCCGCTAAGTTGAACAATCGCTTTTGGTTGTCGTTCAGGTGGGCGTAAAGCTCCGCGTAAATGCGAGTATAAAGCTCCATTCGTCAAAGCTTTACGGCCTGCGGACCACTTCCCTATCGAAGCTGCATTCATTTGGGGACCCCGAAGATGTCGTAGTTGGAGGAAAGCTCGCAGAGTTGGAACCTATGATCCGCGGGCGAAGGCGCCCCTTCCCTGTCCAGTTTTTCGCGAAGCGCCTGCTCCTCATGGGCTTTCCAGAACTCGAAGAGTTCGTCGTTTGCCGGGCTCGCGAGCTCCTTACGCAATCGGCTGAGCTCCTCGAGATTCGATGCGGTGATGGACCCGTAATCGCGCTTCCTGAAGAGATCCTCGAGGTGAAAGTAGGTCAGCAGCCTTTCGATTCCGACCCGGTCCACCCTGACGGGGCCGCCTTCGGGATCGCCGTAGAGGCGGCAAAACGTTCTTCCCGCCCGCTTGAAATCGTCAGGATTGGTCGTGACGTAGTCGATCCGAAATCGATCGAGAGACGAAAAGAGCCTGGAGTACTGGCCAAGCCAGTTCTCGAGTCCCGGGGTGGCAATCCCCCCTTCGTCAATGTAACTGAAGGTGACCAGTGGGGGACATGAGTCCGGTTCACAGGGAATGGCGATCGGGAACTTGTCGACAAAGTAGCGCGTCGTTGCCGAGTGCGAGGTCTCCGACCGGTAGATCTTTGCCGGAAGATTCTCTCGTGCAATGCCGAGCCTACCCGTGAAGTAATCGAGCTTTTCCCCTTCTGTCGCCAGAAACGTCGCGTCCTGATGCGACAGGACATAGTCGAGTGCCATGAGCTTCGCCTTGATGGCAAAGCGCGTCCGCATGCGCCGGTGCCGGTTGTCGTCCTGGCCGATCGCACGGTAGAAGGTCCGCGACGAGAGGTGGTAGACAAGCGTATTGGCTTTGCCGGCGATGGAGCTTCCGTGATTGAGGTTGATCAACCTCGTCACCAGGAGATCATCGGGGCGGCCGGCCACTGTGCCGGCAAACTCCCGATACTGCCGCCTCAGGAAGAACCCGCTATGAAGTGCGACCAGGCGGAGAAACCGGGCCTCGCGGGCGCTGTAGCCCAGCGCTTCAATAACCCGGATGGTGTCTTCGTTTGTCATCATAGCGATAGAATCCCGGCGGTAAGTTCGTGATCGTCAAAGACGGCGCTGCCGCGGAACGAGTCTGATCCGGCGATATAGATCCGGAATCTGGCTCTCGCTTTCCCGGCAAGCTACGCGCTTGCAGTGGTCAATTGCGAGTTCGGGACATGCTCCTTGACCACGAATACGACGTTGGCCATGTAGCGTTCGCGCCTCGTCTCAAGCTGATCGCCCGGCGTGTAGCAGACCTCCTCGAAATCGACCGACGCTTTGTAGGGGGCAGTGCTCAGGCCCGTAACAGCTATAGAAATTGCCGGATATATTAGTTGCCAAAAACTGAAAATTGTTACATCGGGACAAAAACATTTTTCGAGAATAAGGGTGCCGCGCGAGACTCCCTTGAGGACCTATCGTGGTTAACCGGATGCAGATTGTCGGCTGCGGTGCCCCTGGGGATCACATACCATTCTGCGTTTCCGCGAGTGTAAGACAGCAAGGCTTCTTATACTCTTCGGCGCGCCACATGAGCATCCACAGTAGCCCGCGAGAGTCGGGCGCCATGAGGATCATTATGGCAGCACGGACTACGAGGGAATGCTCGAGGAAAATCGCGACCATGGTCCTGCCTGCCACAACCACTACGAAAACAATGCCAGAGAAATCCCGCAACCGGCACTTTCGATGGTAGCTTTCCGCTTTTGAAGTATCGATGGACTTATGTTGCCCTACCCACACGGAAGAGGATTATCATGCACGGGAGATGTGTTTCGCGACTCACGGAACAACATGCGATCCTGATGCACCGTCTTGGGCTAAGGGCTCTGTCAGCGACAAAAATTGATGGCGTATGCTAAAAAAGCCGAACGGGCCGCAACACACGACATTTGATCAGTTAAAATCAGGAATGAATGGTAATTTGGGATGACGCTCGAGGGTGGAAAGCGGCACAAATGCGGCGGCCGGGCGCGAGTCTTCGTAAACGCGTCGCTTCAAATCCGCATCAGCAGAGAAATCAGGTCAAGCTGCTTTTCGGTAGTAGTACCGTAGCGTGCCGCTCAATCGTTCCCGGCACGCGATATCGCCGGTCGTTCCTCCCACCTCTGGCTCCGGCGTAATCAGGCGGTTTCCGATCCCTTGATGGTTGCGCTCCGCATGATAATGGTCCAGGAAACTGACCGTGGCTGACTGGAGAGATTTTTCTCCAAAGAAGATGATGCACTCCATACATTCCTCCTTCAGACCGTGCATGAAACGTTCAAGATGAGGGGACAAGTTCGGAGAACGCGGCGGCAGTCGCACAGGCTCAACTCCGCTTTCCTCCAGGGTGATCCGGAACGCTTCGGAAGATTTCGCGTCGCGATCCATCAGCAGATATTGCTTTCCACGGAGGAATCCTTCTTCGGCGTCGGTTACGTTCCTGGCAATCTGGAGCATCCAATCTTCATCCGGGTGCGCCGTGAGGCCGGCCAAGTGCACCCGGCGCGTCGCCAGTTCCATGAAGAATAGCAGGTAGTAGGTGACCAATCCGCTTTTCGTCCAAACCGTGATCGCCGTGAAATCGACCGAAAGCACATCCCAGTGGGCATTGAGGAAGCTCTTCCAGGTCGACTGGCGCTTCTGGTCAGGTGCCGGCTCAATTCCGTGGGCTTTTTTTTCTGCCGACATGACGTTCCGTTATTTCATAGGAAAAACGATGCGAGAATCAATCGCTGGATGCAACACATAGTAGTGTTTTTCAACACCAGACCTCGGGTTGTTACCGATCGAGAAAGACATATCTTAGCCTGGCGCATTGTCGCCTGTTCTTTCCACTGTCCTGGTTTTCGGCGGATCCGGCATCGGAACCTCGGACGGGCGTAAGAAGCGAGGCCACAAAGCGCGCGGAAACGATAGACCATGGGATACTGCCAAACGGTGGCAAATCGATGGGTCCTGGATGCCGGCAAGTTCAATCAACGCAGAGGGCGTCCGGGCTACACGTTTCACCTTTCCTGTAAGCGGGACATCTTTGCGGAATGTCTTTTCAAAGCAGGCTTCTTCGGAGCCTCCACCCATGAGCAGAATTGGGAAGTCACGCCATTTAGGTTCTTGAGGCGGGATTTCCTTGGCGTAGGCCTCTTTGAGGGTGCCGATGAAGTGGCGGCGGACAGCGGATGACGTCAGCATCCGTGCAACTTCGACGGCAGCGGATGGAATGCTCCTATCCGCTCCTCTCCATGGCACATTTGCGTCCTCAAGGGTACCTCGCTCGCGCTCCAGACGGACGAGGGAAGCCAGATCCTGGGTGCCATCCAGGGAAGGCATCACTTCATGCACACCCCAAATCTCCGAGAGAAAATCGCATAAACGTTCGTCGATCTGATCGGCGGCAACTCTGCAAGTCCGCGCGGAATAAAACGCAAGGGTTCTTACTCCCTGCACCAGTGAGATGTCCGTCAGGCGAAAGAAGCTGATGTCGGTGGTCCAGGCGCCCACGTCCACAAGACCATATAGGCCTGTCTGGGGGCGCGGAGAATTTGCGTAGGAAATCGTCGCCGCTGTGGTTTCGGGACAGAGTTGTACCGGGCTTCTGTTAACTGGGGGAAGCGGATTCCGGTCGGCCTGCAGAACCCAATCCTTTACGGTTCCCACTGGGATCCCCTGGCCAATACCAAGTGACAGCAGCCAAGCCGAATGAGCGATCCGTACATAAACAGCCATGAGAGGAGAATCGGCATCGAGCCAGTCGATCGGCACACCCAGATTGCAGGTAAACCGGGCATCAGATCGGAATGATAACCCGCTTGGCAGCCTCGTTCTGGTCTCCCCAATAATCCAAGCCAGATAGGCGATTACGAGATCTCGAGCGGAAATTTCCTGGTCCCCCAATTGAAAAGACGCCCCACCATTAGGCGAGCCCCGAGGACTAGCTGTTACTCGCTGGCATCCTTTGGCATCGGCTTTGCGGCACCTCGTTCCGTCGCAAGCAAGACAAACCTTAAGATGCCCGAGGACTGTGACCTTGTCTTCTGTCCTGGCCTCAGCTTCCCATCCGAAATAGAGTTTGCCGTCGAGCAGAGCCACCGCGGAGGGCAATAGATATTTCGAACCGTCCTCGACATCATCCCGGAAGGCGATCGGATAGACCGGGACGTCTTCGGCCAGACCTAACCCACGCCTCACGCACACCTTTGAGGTGCTCGTTCCGAAATCCAGGCCGATATTGATGGCCGGGGGCGATCCTGGCTCGGGCGCGGGGGGCAACGGTATCAGTCCCGTTTGTCGTGGCGCCATGGCTCCACCGGAAGTCTGGGTGCCGGCCGCTCGGGGCTGCGGTTCATTGGGTCGTCGCGCGGCGGGCTGGCCGCGCGGCGGGCGCGCAGTCTGTACCGGATGAGCAACTCCGCGACTGCGTTGAAAGGACTGAACCGGCTGATCTTTCTTACGTTCCATTCGTTTCTTGATATAGCCAAGAGTATCCTTCCAGTCCTCACCCATTCGACACCTCCACAATGCCGGCACCGCGCAGGGTCAGCGACCGATCGAGTCGGCGAGCCGCCTCCAGCCGCGCCCGCTTGACACCGTGATCCGACTCCAGGTTACGAATGGCGCCCTCGAGCATCCTGATGTAGTGCGGTTTCCGGTTGCGCCCTTGTGCTACCTCGAGCCGCTCTTGCCTGACTCGGAGAGTGCGCGTGAACGATTCATCGAGCGTTGCCAGCCAGCCGCTGACAAGAGCCTCGTTGTTACGGCGCCGGTCTTGAAATCGCTTGTTCAGCCGTTCCACGGCCGTGTCATCAACTTCGTGAACGATTTCCTCGGGCACCTGAACACGTTCGCGCTCGCCGGGAGGGACTGAGCCGGCGCCCGACATCAAGAGCGATATCAGGGCATTCGATTCATCTTCGTCCAGGATTTTCCCATCCTCGATACGTGCAGCCACGCACTCCAAATCTTTTGCAGGACGCGCTCCCGTAATCTCGGTCAAATAAAGGAGCCATAAATACTTGCCCTGATCGAGACCCGAACTCTGCAGCCGGAGATAGCTCACCGGATGCAATTCATCCTGATGTTTCGTGTAGTAGTCCGAGATGGCACGGATCATAGGATGATGGAAGCTCAGAAAGTCCAGCTTGGCATCTTCTTGAGCCTGCTCCGTGTCCACGGTAAACCGCAGCATTCCGCGCGCACTGCGCTGGAGGAACAACCGCAAGCCAAGATCATCAGCGGGGATGGCCTGCTTCACGAAAAATCTCAAAGCGTCGTCAACAGGCATCGTGTACGTGCTGTCCCGTTCCGTGCGCTCGACGAAAAGCGCGGGATGATGCGCCGCCAGGTAGTCCTGGACAAAAACAACCAGCTCGTCCCCGGAAAGATAGCGGCCACTGTCGCGGGCACGCTTGATCTCTTCCATGAAGTATTCGTCATGGCCGATCAGGTCCGCGGTGCGACTCTCGAGCTGTTCCAGCTGGTGTTTGCGGGCTTCAATCACGTCCGCCGCTAGGCGAATCCGCTCCCCCTGCTGTTCCGGCGTCAGGCTGGTCGAAAAAAGGTCCTGAGTAAGCTCCCGGATCACTTCTCCCAGGATTTCCTCGAGATCACCGATGCTGTATTCGAAGATCTTGATCCGCTTGTAGAGACGCTCCAGGATCAAATCCTCGATTGTGCCCGGCATGGTCAGGTTGAAAATCAGGATTTTATCGGACTTCTGCCCGATGCGATCCAGTCTTCCGATCCGCTGTTCGACAACCATCGGATTCCATGGCAGGTCGTAGTTGATGAGCGCGTGGGCGAACTGCAGATCCAGACCTTCGTTGCCAACCTCCGTGGAAAGCAGGATCTGGATCTTCGGATCGGATCGAAAGCTCTCGATCCTTCGTCCTCGTAGATCGCGATCCGGATCGTCAGCCGAAGTCGGAACATCGCCGGAGATCACAACGCTCTGGATCCCTATTTGATTCAGCCTGCCCTGGAGGTAGGCCAGGGTCCTCTTGAAATAGGAAAACAGGATGACCTTGCAGCCGGGTTCCGTCTTATTCATCCCTTTCAAGGCGCTGGCCAGACTGGCCCACTTGCTGTCGTTTCGCTCCAACCTGCTGCGCCATTCGTCCAGGCTCCCCAGTTCCCTCCAGTCAATACGTGCGTGGCCATCAGTTTTTTCGCTGTGAGCGAAATCCTCGGGCCGGAAATCCGAATTCTCCAGAGGTCCTTCTTCTACTGTTCTACCCAGCCTCTCGCGGGTGTATTCCAGCATGGCCACCATGCAGCTCGCAACCTGGCGCTGAGGCATCATGGTTGCAAATGCTGCCATAGTGCTGTCGTGCATCCGTGAATAGGCGCCGCGGCAGATCTCAGTGACATGGTTGTAAAACTCGATTTCGTCCTCGGTGGGCAAGCATGGGACCACACGGGCTTCGCGCACCAGGCGTTTTTCCTCGACCTCTCGTTTTCGAGTTCGGCTCAGGTAATGTCCGAAGAGGTTCAGGCTGTTTAGATCGCTTTGAAGCTCAATCAGTTCTCTACGGCTTGGGTTATCCATGCGAGCGAGGCGTTGCGTAACGTCTCTGAACATGGGATTTTCGGCGAGGCGCGCCCCGAACGGCGTGGTCTTCGAAGCCTCGAGGGCGGACCCGCAACTCCGCAAATCCGCGGCCGTGCCGCGCTGAAGCGCCCGCAGCGCCGTGAGCACAGAGGCGTTGGTTTGCAGGCGCATGCGATAAAGGTCATAATTGCTGAATTCATCCGGATCAAGGAGCGCAAGCAGGTTGAAGAGATCCGCCTCGCTGGTTTGGATCGGCGTGGCTGTGAGCAGGAGCTGTCCGTCCGCTGCCTCTCCGACCATGCGGGCCGCCTTGTTGGAGAGAGTTTCGGGATTGCGGAGCCTGCCGGCCTCATCGAAGATGACCAGGTTAAACGTAGGCGCGACGGCCTCCCAACGATCCTGCAGTTGTCGTCCCCTGAGCGTCTGCAGTGACAGGATACCCTTCAGCTGACTGGCTTCTCCTTCCTCCTCGAATCTGGCAAGGAATTGGAGGGCGCGTTTCTTATCCAGCACTTCGAAGTCCAGGTCGAAACGCTTCTTCATTTCCTGCTGCCATTTCGTGATCAGATGGGATGGCGGCACAATTAGGACTCTATCCAGATCGAATCGAGCCCTGAACTCCGTAAGGATCAGCCCGGCTTCGATGGTTTTGCCGAGCCCGACCTCGTCGGCGATGAGCAGCCTGTGCTTCCAGGATTCCAGGAACTTGAGCACCGGCTTGAATTGATGGGGATAGAACGTTGTGCGCGACGCTTGCAGCGCATAAATGTGCGAGCGCAAGGCGGTCGCCAATTTGAGCTGGGTCATGAGCTTCGAAAAAGCCTCACGCCCGGCAAACCGGCCGTCGCGCAGCAGTTGAAGCGGATCCGTTGTCTCAGTGTAAGATTCCAGGTCTGATTCCGGATGCCGCCCTGTCTGTCCAGGTCCGAAATAGATCGGGTACCAATATTCGCCCTGTAAGAGAACCGGATCGGCCGTGATCTTCCCGGCCCGGTCCGGCTGACTCCTCAGTCGAACTTCGTCCCCGGATTTGAACCGTGCGTCCATAGACAACTCCAGTTCTATAAGTGAGTCCTCCAACATGCGATGCGCCGATCACCAGCTCTTTAACCTACCTCAGCGCATCAGCGGCCCGGGGCTTATGCCGGCTGAGCAATGTCCGGTACCGATCCGCCAGCGAGATAGTCGGCATGGGAAACGCTTAAATAAGCAAGTGGTTGATATTGCTGCATTTAACATTGTTCATACCTTGGAAAACAGGTACTCGCTTAAATAAAGGATCACGCCCAAAACGGCAGGTACCTCGCAAACTTCCGGGAAGCGCCAACCTGTTCGTCCGGCTTGATCAGGCCGCTCTCGATGGTGGCGGCAATCACCTGGGAAGCAATGGCAGCCTTGCTCTCCGCCAGATGGAAGCGCTCACGCAAGGATTGGTTGGTCATCCGCTCGGACATGACCCACTTCAGTGCACAATGCTGATAACATGCCCGCACGCGATCTTCGCGGTTCATGTCCTCGAATGGCCTTGGTCCGTAGATTGAAACAACCGTTCGCCGGTGCCCGGCTCGGAAGTCCGGCGCAGGCAACTGGAATACTTCCGCCGCGTTTACAACGCGGTCAATGCCGCTGCTCTTTTCTTCACAAATACCCATCCGTCGCATGAGGTCGGCCAGGCGCTCGTTGCGGGACAGGTAGCCATCGATAAACCGCTCGACCGGCACCACCGGCTCGCCGGGATTGGAGATTTCGACTCGATTGCTGTAAACCTCAATCATCACCGAGGACCCGCCCACCGTAAACTCTTGGTGGATCAAAGCATTGGCAACCAGCTCACGGATCACAACCTCGGGGACGAGCTTGACCTCCTTCCGGAGGGCATCCTCGATAACCTCGTTCTGAGGCAACTGAGCCATCACGAAATGGACAAGTCCCTGAAAGCCAGTCGCATATCCTTTGCCTCCGGCCTGGTCGAGCCTGGTTTCCAGCTTCGATGTGCCGGTGTACACCACTACACGCGCCGCTTTTCGCGCGAGATCCTGGAAATCGGCGAGACGTTTCGAGAGCAATAACGCGCCAAGCCTCCGAATCGCATAAGAACCATCGGCCTCGTCGATCAAACGCTCCCGCAGCAGCCGGTCAATCACGCTCTTGCGATTTGTGGGATAGGGCAGTTTGAGCAGCTCGAAGAAGGTTTGAGTGTCCAGCAGCTCCACGACCTGCTGCGCATCAAGGCCGGTTTTCGTATTTTCCTCAAGCCAATCCGGCTCGCCTTCAGCGAATATGCGCCTGAGTTGGTCTTCACTCATCGGAACCAGAGCTTCGCCGGATCGCATGAGATAGGCTCCATCCAGGTGATAAGCAGTTCCGCGGGGTCGCGGCGGGATATGAAATACCAAAATCCGTCCATCTGGATGCATCACTTCTTCGATGTCGACGCGAAAACCAACCGCCTGGAACAGCTTCTCAGCCATGGCAACCGGATTTCGGAATGCCTGTGTGCCAACGACTGGCCGGGGAGGCTTATCTGCAACGCCGAGGACCAGATTACCGCCGCCTTCGTTGGCCAGGGCGACGCAGTATTCGTACAGCTTGCGGTTGTCGAACTGGGTCTTCGCCTCCTTGAATTCCAGCCGCTGCCGCTCAGAAGGCGATTTGCGCCACAGGTCAATCTGCTCTGGTGTCGTTGGCATTGCTGCACTGCCTCCTCAATCCGGAAGAGCCTCTGTGATTCTCCCGGGGTTTCCTTCCTTTGCCATATGATCCTTGATAGCCCGTTAGGCAAGAAAAAACAGTATCAGAAATCGAAGCTAATCCCGCCTTATCGCGCCTAAAACTGGGTGATCTACTGTTCCCCCGCGATTTGTTCAGACCCGATCCTTGCCCCCCAAATCTCCAAGCGCCGAAGGAAATCAAATTTTCCAGACCTGATCCCGACTCCCTTAAGTCCGACCCAATCCGTCAAGCCGATCTTGGTCCAACGACCCCCAATGCTATTTGCCGATTCAACTATCTATGTCGTCAAACACCGATTACCCTGTGGCTGTGCCTTGCATCGGCGATCGCATGTCGTCGTCCCAATCCGGTTCCGTGCGGCGATAATCACATTTCTAAGGCTTGACCCCAGACAGTGTGGATGCACCACCGCTAGCAAGCACCCTGTAGGTCGCACGAAACGCAACTGCAAATGCGCTAATTTCGGAAATGGCCACAGGCGCTGCTTTCCTGCAAAACACGTCCTGCAGTGCGTCAAGAATCTCGAACGGGAGAATTTCGTGCAGCAAATCCATTTCGAGGAATGGCATCTGCTGCGAGCGAGCGCCGGTTCGAACGACAACCCCAGACCATTCATCAATTTGGAGAAAACCGAGAGCTCGATAATTATTTGCAATATCAACTCCAATGATATAAGAAGGGGTCCAACCGATGCATCGTCCCGACTCGTGAAACGCCCTAATCTTGAGCAGGGGTTCAGCTGAGAGCCACAGAGGGAATCGTTTCGCGTACCCCGGAATGTTCATCACCAAGGCAGGGTCAAAATACTCTTCCTCCGGCACTTCTCCATGAGCGTGAGCTTCCGACACATCCCTTTCGAAGAACCACCGTTCAATGATCCAGGTCAAAAGATCTAGACCACCATAGGCTGCCTCGAGATAGCGTGCGTTGATTCTCAGCAGCGGCAGGGAAAAGTAATCACATAACTGATCCTTGAGCCGGTCCCTTGAATCTTGCTTGCAGTCTGCGTGAAGCGGTCCGTCATATTCCACAGCCAGGAGCGGCATTGCGTCACGGGAGGCTATAATAAAGTCGAAATGGGATCGGAGCGCAAACGAATAGAGCTCTTTCGAGACGCCGCTTCCGTCGATCGGAAGCGTGTCGGAGAGACGAACCTTGGCAAACACACGACAATCTTGTCGATCGCATATGTTGCGAAGTCGTTTGTCTGCCAATGCTTCATGGTAATTCAGGAGTTTTTTGAGCATGTCATGTAAATATCATTACACCTGCGATGACCAGCCCGGCGCTGCAAAACAGAGCCGCCACCGGGCATGATTTTGTTAAGCAGTCCTCATTCCCTCGCACGGCCCCCTAGCTGTAAGCTTTTGTACTCTTGAGTACAAGTCTTGCACGGATGCAACGGTCGATCGAATCAGTTTGACGTCCTCTTGACCGAGTACAAGTGGCCGAACTGGATGCATCACGAGGTTTCTGAGGTTTGGGATAGATCCAGTCTGCCGGTCGTACTCTGTTCTCGATCGGTAGCCGAGCCTCTGCAGGAGCTCTTGGTTCTTTGAGACAACCTGGATCAATTGAGTCAAGGTGGTGGCCGCGATGGGCCCGACATCGAGGTTGCGCCGTCTCGTAAGTTCGCAATAACCCAGAATTCGGACCTGATGCTCCTCCGCGAGCGTTTTGACCCAGGCCCAAGGATCGCTGAATGCTGAATCCACAAGCACAGCCATCCCGGACTCCAGTTCGGCCAGGATGGCATATAGGGCTGCCCGGAGCGGCTGACGATTCAGGTCCGATATCGTGAGCAGGCCGTAGTTCCATTCTACATAGCCGTGCTCTGTAGCCGATGACCCTCTGATAACGAAGACAGCTCTACGTTCGCTCATCTTCTCCAGGATCTGGTCAATGCTCACTAAGCATCCGATGTGGAATATATGAGTATCGTTGCATACCGCAGGGTCGTCTGGCGCCAACGGCTCGCCGGCCTCGTACAGCTCGCGGAGGAAAGTGGTCTCCACGATTCCCAGGAGGTGCCCCTTTTCGGCATCATAAACGGGAGCCTGGTCAAAGCGCCGCACGTCGAGGTTGGACAAAACGGTGAGATCGACTGGCCCTGTTTTTGTTGATAAACACTCCCGGAGAGGAATGCATAGGGCTTCAAGTTCCCGATCGGTCAACGTTCCAAGCTGGTCAGCGAACATAAAGCGCACCTCCCGCCTATCTACAGCAAATATCGGTGCAGCCCACTAACATTTGGCCGGCTCCGATATCCTTCCGAATAAAGTGCAGCCTATTCGTGACCCACCCACTACTTGATCCCGATAGATGCACCTTTTAACAAACACTTACACCTGCCAGGACAAGAGGTCGAATACTCAGCCGGCAGCAAGTCTCACTCGGCGGTGAGGCGCGGGTCTCGAATGGCTATGTGCCATGTCGTGTTCTGCCGCACGAACGCTATGCGTGGATCGTTCGCCACGCGATCGAACCGAAGCTCGTCCGTGGCACTTACTTGGAATCGTTTTAGCCCGTCAACCGTGCAGAGAAAGAGCCTATCCCCTAGTTTCCTCGTGTGTAGTACATCAATCATCTCTGAACCTGAAAGTGAAAACGGAGGGAATTCAGGTGCCGGTTCCATAATGCCTGCCACTGCCGTAACCATCAGATCCAGCCAACCAGCCGTATCAGGAGAAACTAGGGGCCTGACTTGATCAGCGAATGCAGCGTTGCGCAACCTGCGGGTGATCCCAGATACGCTGCTTCCGAAATCGACGTCTAGCGCTGCCAGTTCTACAGCGGCGGTGCGCGAACGAACACCGGCAAGAAAAATGCGCGCAGCCTTCTCGTTGGGGACTCCAAGCTCCAAAAGGAGAGCGATCGTGGCAAGGGCTTCTGCCCGCTCATCCTCATCTGCGCTACGAATTTGTTGAGAGGCGGCATGCGCGAGCCAAGGCAGCTGATAGCCATAGAGATCTTTACAGATGAGCTTGGCTTTGTCGTCAATCTCGCATAGTTTCCTGAGGCTCACACCGCTAAGCCATCCCGTCCTCAAAGCGTCAAGCAATGATTCGTCAGGCATCTCGTCCGCAACAACGGAACCCGCATTTGTGCGTGCCCATTCTTCGATCTGATGTACTGCAGCTGCCAGCTCCGATAATTCACCAACGGATTCTAGGAGATGGTCCGCAATGGCGCGAAAGATATCGAGTGCTGCGTTTGCACGAAGGGCGACGCTTAGAGGCAATCCAGATGACACAACTGACTTCCTTCTTGTTGGCTCGGTGACTCGCAGTAGCGTTGATTGCGCTCTTGCTCGCAAAAAAGCGAGTACGTCACCAGATTCAATTCCGGATAGCTCTGAGCAAGCCTGAATCACCGCCAGAGAATCCCGAAATACACGCTCAACCCAGTTGATGGGATCTTCGGCATTTGGATTCGCAAGCGGATCTTCGTGCAAAGCAAGGAGTTCGTCATCGAATAGATCACAGATTTCTCCAAAGTCCTCAGCCTTGTCTCCCAAGATCGAGAAGTCATTGTTTGCGGCAAGCTCCAGCAGCAGGTCGAAGGAGACTCCTGCCGTGGCAGCGATGCGCTTTAGCAGGCCGACGATGAAGAGAATGCCACTCTCCACTGGATCGCTCGTTCCCGCATCAAAATAAATGCGAGCCAATTTCTCGTCCTTCTTGATATGCCAGTCGTCTTTTGTGTCGTCAATCGCATAGAGGATCTTGCCTTCACCATCTACGAAAGCGCGTCCGGCTCTTCCGCAGATGTTCCAAAAGTCACGTTTATCAATTGTTTCTTTGCTAATGTACGGCGTCGCAATGATTATCGAGGAGATACCGATATTTACGCCTTGAGCTAGGGTAGTGGTCGCGATAATGATCCTCGGCGCCCTTGCCCGCATGAGGTGCTCGAGAGCGAGACGAACCTGCGGCGTGAGACGGTTGCTGTGGCATACGATGCCAGAGCGGGCAGCGCGCACTTCTATAGCATCGGGATCAAGATCCTCACGGCAAACGGCATCAAATACTCTCCACTCTCTCTCCGGCCATGCATGATCCTCTGGTTTTTCACCAAGGGCAAGCAGCACGGCTTCTGCAATGGTTGGCACCGAGACTGCTCTTCCGGTAAAGATCATTACCGGACCGATTCGGCTAAGGCGCACAGCCGAGGCTGCCACAGCTTCAGTCTTGTTGTTTGGAAACGGTTTTCTTCGCCTCCCGAACCCCAACGGTTTGGCTTCAACAAAGGAAGGGTTAAAGGAGGCTACCTCGCCCTTCCAGTCGATTCTCATTCGTGACCCGTTCCAGCGAAGCAATCCGAACCGCTCCGCAGAAGGTTTCCAATCTGACCTGGCAACGGAATTGGCATCCCCAGTAACCCACTCCGCAAGCTCCTGGGGGTTTGGAAGCACGGCCGAAAGAAGAAGCACCCGAGCCCCGGTAGCACGCGTGATGCAGCGGAGATGGTCGACGAAAACCTCATTCCGGACGTAGCGTTCCGATGGGCCGATTAGGTGTCCTTCATCAATGATAAGCAGCTTGAGATTCTCGAAGAGGTCCGGAACAGATCTGAAAAGTGCGCGGGCTTTCTCTGGCGTCGCGATCATAATCGTTGAATCGGCGGCAAGCTCAGTATCAACGGAGCTGACTCGGGATCCACCGTACAGATGCGACACCTGGTAGCCGAGCCATGAGAACGTTGAAGTCAACGTTTCCTCAATTTCAAGCGCTAACGAGCGAAAAGGAGCCAGGTAGAATATCCGTGCCCCGAAATCAGAGGCTAGCGTCCTGAGGATCGCCAATTCCGCCACGCGGGTCTTACCTGCGCTCGTCCTCAGGTTAACCACGGCTCCCCCGTTCGACAGATCCAAAGCGAGAGGGAGAGCAGCACGCTGCGAATTCCAAAGTTCCATAACAGGCCGTTTTGCGAACGCCAGGAGTCGAACATAATGACCGAGAATACGAGAGGAGTTTGGATCGAAATATGAAGGGAGAATTCGCCAAGGTGATGAGTCTCCTAGATCCCTTAACATCAAACGGAGCAGTCGAACAATCCACCACCAGGACGGATGATCGCCCGCCGTCGCCAAAATAGCCGCATCTTGAAGCTGTTGATCAGCATTCCTGAGATAGTTTTCACTTCCGGTGAAGATAAACTCGAGCGTAATGGCTACCGCTCGGGAAATCGCAACAGTTATGGCCCATTCATTCAAGTTCAACTCATCATCAAACTCGGGATGGTCGCGCAGCAAGACCTCGGTCAGCCGTTGAATTAGAGAGGTTACATCCTTGCGTAGGAATGCTGCTATTACACGCGCGGCATCCGTTTGTTCTTCAGCACCACGGATGGAAACGAAAGCGCGCGAGTAGTGACCCGCTGCGTAGAAAGCCATCGAGGCCACGAGAAGTTGAAAGGCGCTCTCACGTGACTCTGTGAGGTGGGGTCCATGCACGTACTGCAAGAGAGATGCCGCTTTCTCTAGAGCACTGACGCCTCGTGAACGTTCTTCCTGTTCGACCAAACTGCATCCGGCGGCAAGCATTGCGTAGGCAGTGAAGGTCACCTTATCATCCAAGTCCCGGTCAAATGCTGGGAAGTTCTCCGGCACCTCCCGGACCTCGTGAAGCACGTGTTTTGCGTGAGCCTGAGCAAAAAGGTTCGTGATCGCCGAATTCTCAAGTTCGGCAAGCACCAAATATGCCTGTTCGGCAGGAATGGCCATTCGCTACTCCAATCCTTGGAAGCAAGCCTCAACAAGTGAGTTGGGATCCTTGATCCCGAGAGAAACCATTGCGAGACGCCGAAGAGAAGCAGGGGTAGACCGATCAACATAATTGGCCGCGCGCGGGTCGCTCAACAGCATTCCGACATAATCCAATCGAAGCTTCCCCAGCGCAAAAAGCTTCGCGCACGCGATCACCTTCATACCTAGTTCGATTTGTCCCGCGTCGAAAAGCCGATCAGCAACGAATTGGAGCGAAGCTGGAAGCCCGCTTTTATGAGACCGGAAAAGACAATCGACTATATCCTTGACAACAACATCCGAGGCCGTTCCACGAAATTTGGACTCACCGATGATTACTCTGACCGGGTCAGCATCCAGATCAAAGGCCAAGACATCATCCCCCTTCATGGACTGTTCAATGTTCGGGTTGTATCGGAGTCGATATACCGGTAGCGAGAGCGTGCTCGCTGAAACAACGTACTCGGCTAGTACGACCTCTGCGAGGTTGCCTTTGCGGGTGGACTCATTAGACGGGAAGCGGCGGAGGCGAGCCTGTTCATCACTAAAACCAAGGCGGTTCATTGCTTCAAGGTGTTGTTGGGTCCTCGCCAGTGCCTCCGGGCTTGCATGATGCTTCACCAGCATCTCGCGCATGCATTTCACTGTCGCCGGCCTTAATTTTTCATTTTCACTGAGTGCGCGGTGAGGCACGTCGCTATTAGTTGTTCCGTCGTTGGCAGAGAAAATCACTCCGAATGGATTTGGCGGAGCAGGATGCTTTCCGAGAATGCTTTTGTCTGAACGTGTCCCGGCACCTCGTGCTCCCTTTTTGTTTGGGACGGGCCGTGTATGCATTATCCTTCTTCCCTTGCTCCTGGAATGTCCGTTAACACCTCGATCAGCTCCGCGATGACCTTGACTTCACCCCTCTTTGACATTCTCGAGTACGATCGGTCGATAATCCGGATTTATGAGCCGAAGGCGAATCACACGATGGTGCCAGGAACCATCTTCTGATCTCTGACCAGGATCCGATTTCATCGAACTTCATTGTAGATTCCCCTCTATGGCCGCCTCGTCAGTCGCGCATTCATTGTGGCCAATTGAATATGTTCTGTTATTTAACAAAACCTTCTTTTCAGGAGGGCCGGCAGTAAAGCGCTGTTTAGTCATGGCAGCCTCGTGGGGAATGGATGTGGGAAGGCCATTCTTGGGGTTTGTCGGTGCCGGGTCGCCAGTCAGGTGTGGCGCCTTCCGGCGGGCCAGGCGCTGGATCAAGATCGGTCTGATAGGGGTGGCCGGTGCGGATGGCGGTGGACATGGCGGCGTAGATTTCGAGGACGACGCGCTTCGTGCGGTATTCGCCGAACTTCGCCTCGTCCTTGCGCCGCACGATTGGGAAGGTGTCCATGATGTAATCCGCATCCTCTCGGTTGATCCCATAGAGATGGAAGAATGCGGCATCGAGTTCGCAGCGGATCAGGAAACGGCGCTCCTCGTCCCACCGGAACGGTGGTCCATCCCAACCACACTCCCGTGCGAAAGCATGGAGGTCCCAGGCGGTGTAGCACAATTCGACCACTCTGGGGTATAGCCAAGACCAAAGAGCGAGACCTGAATCCCATGGACTAATCTTCCGAAAGTCGGTCGGAGCAAAAACCGGCAATTGTTTTACGGTAAATGGCGTGAGACTGGTTGTGCCCAATTTCTGCCTTGCCACATAATCGCTCGTAAAACTTGACAAACCGGCAAGGAGACATGGGGTCAGAGACCTAAACTCAACAGCTGGAAGGGCAATGGGAATCTTGTGTCCGATTCCGAAACGAGGAAACACTCCTACGATCAATGTTCGTTCGTTGGTGGAAGATGTCACCTCTTTCCAGCCAACTATCCACCCTCGATCCCATTCTTCTTGTAGTCGAGATTCCACCTCCGCACGTTGCACCCAGTACCGAGGAATCGGGCAAGTATCGGCTGAGAGGTGGTCTTGAATGCCTAGCTCGTCCGGCTGGCCTTGGCGGAGTTGGGCTGTCTCGCTAATTTTCACACTAGCGGCCCGGTGGTCCCATAACGCAAACATCTTGCCTTCGTAAAGGGGCAGGTATTCATCGTGGCCTTTTCGAAAAACATTTCCCGCCAGCTGCCACCCATCATTGGCCAACCGGTCAAGAGTCTTGAAGATCGAGGAATCCGCAGCCATGTTGAATAGTCCCGGCTTTGTAATAATGCCCCAGGGATTGCCAGTCTGATCGCGTTCATTCAGCAACACAGGTAAAGTCCGATAGATCGACGTTGTAATTCTCGCGTCATTTTGATTTCTAAACGTGCAGCAGGTACGTGTGTTGGGATTCAGAAGCGCGATCTCCTCGGGAGAGAGTGTAAAGCGACATTCCAGATTTTGGAGGTCAGTGACGGTGTGGGCATAGAAGACGAACTCGGCATCCTTCGTCGCCGTCTGCCCGCTCCCACTGAGCGTAAGCAGGCAGAACTTCATTCGAGTGTCGACTGCGGGGAACAATCCTTCACGGTTTTCGAAGTCATATAGGCTCACAAGTAAGCGACGTTCCATTAGATCCTGGAAGAAGAACTTCGTGGTGTCATCTGTGGCGATGCCGCTTGGGACAACACACCCGACTCTTCCCGATTTGTTCACGAGCGATCGGTCCAGTTCTGCAAAAAGAGAAAACGTATTACTGCGGCCTCGACCAGTGAGCGGAAATAAACCGCCAGATTGAACAAGATGACGAATGCCGCTCGCCATCCGTTGAGACTCACTGTAGGCAGCATAGCGGTTCGGATCATCCGATTTCAGGTCGGCAATTAACTTCTTGCGCGTCGCCTCGTTGGCGGCGCCCGCTATGTGGGGGTAGAAACTGGCAAAATACTCTTGCTCACGGAATAAGAGTTGGTCCCACGGCGGATTTCCTAGTACCACGTCGAATCCGTAGTCCCAACCGGTCTGTGGGTTTTCATGAGCCTGATCTTCGAACGGGATGCGAAAGACATCCGGGAACGCGAGGTGCCAGTGGAAGAAGTTGTATTGTGCGGCCAGGCGCGCAACTTCCGCTCGCGTTTCCTTTGGGACTCGTTCGGGATCGGACATCAGGCGGCGGAGAACGTCCTGTGTGATCGCCTCTGGTCCGCTTTTCGACTTCTTCCAGACGAAGGCGGCACACCAGGCATCTGCAGCGAGCTGAGCTCCGCGATACTCTGGGGATTCGCTCAGGAGACGATAGCGGCCCTGCTTTTCGTGGATGCCAGCAATCGAGGAATCTGGCACGTTGTCCAAAGAGCTGATCTCTTCGGACAAGCTTCCGTAAGCGGCAACCGGCTCGGCGACCAATGGGAGGGCCATCTGACCGGCACGCTCTTCTCGGTTTTTTCTCTTCAAAGAGCTAGCAAATGCCCTATCGTCGCATTCGATCGGAGCGAAGGCTTCGTCTGGAATTCCCGCCTCCATGAGCGCCGGGGTCGTGCCGATTAGGCTGTTGCCACAACGAATGCGATGGTCCAGGAACGAGAGCGGTTTTCCAGGTTCCAGCGCCTCCATCCAGAGGGCGACCTTGCATAGCTCAACCGCCATCTCGTTGACGTCGACGCCGTAGATGCAGTGGCCTATGACATCTCTGAGGGCCGTCCGAACGGACTCGGGCCCGGGTTCTTCATCGCCTGTGCGCACCGCAGCTAGGCGCCTAGCAATCCGGTGTGCCGCTGCAATCAGGAAATGGCCGCTGCCGCAGGCTGGGTCGCAGACCTTTAGGTTGAGCAGCGCTTTTTGGGGATCTGGCTTTTTGCAGGCTTCTTGGACCACCGGGTCAAGGGCTGTGTCAAGCAGGCAGGTGATGAGACTCGTCGGGGTGTAGTAGCTGCCAGTGGTTTTGCGCTCGTGGCCGCCGGCGGTGGAAAGAGCGAATGTGCCGGCGTCGAGATTCAGCTCGGGATGAAGTTCGAGGAGGGACTCGTAGACGCTGCCGAGTTCTTCGGAGCCAAGATTTTTGTAGTCCACCAGGCGGATGACTTTGCCTTCCGAAGTGACTGCCAGAGCGCGGATGGCGTCGAGGAAATCATCGTTGGAAATCATTGAAAATTCGAGATTCGAGATTGCTTGAGCGGAGAAGAGGAAACTGCCTAGAGCTGGGAGGCCTAGTTCCGGGCAGCCCTCATCGGCTCCGAGCTTGCTCATCACCACTCGCAACGGCTCGAAGAGATCCGTGTGGCGGGAGCCGCGGCGCTTTTCGGCGAGGCGACGCAGCCGCGCGGTCGAATAATAGCGGACATAGCGCTCGCGCGCGAGCATGCCGGCATCCGGATGGCAGAGCAGGTCGCGGTCCTCGGCAACGAAGAGGAATAGCAGGCGATAGACCAACCGCAGAAGCTCGCGGTAGTAATCCTGCTTGTCGAGTGCGCCGGTACGCAGCTTGTCCCGGAGCGCCGCGTTCCCTTTGTGCAGGAAGCCGCGGCCGAGCGCCTCGATTGCCTGCGCCACGCCGTCGCGCAACTGGTCGAGGGCCCTCGTTCCCTGATCCTGCGCGAAGCGGGACCATTTCTCCAAGCGGCACAAATCGGGTCTTTCTCCTTCGACACGCGATTGATGGCACACGAGCCAGAGGAGGGCGAAGTCTGAGTAGACCTCGCCGTTCATCATCGCCTCGAGGTCAAATTCCACAAACGCCTGCCTGGTCAGGCTCACGTTGTCGCGCAGAATGCGGAGTTTCAGGCCGTTGGACACCATGCCCCAGAGGCTGGCATCCGAACGATTCAGGTATTCCTGCACGAGGCTGTGGGGGCTGGTGCGAGCCGCGCCGGCGACACCGGCCGTCCTGCGGTCCAGGGGAGTTCCCAGGCCAACCAGGTGAATCGGGACGTGCTGCCAGAAATGCGAGATCGGATAGCTCTTGCCATCGATTTCAACGGCGCGGGCGGATTGGAGGCGGCCGTAGCCGAGTTCCTGGAAAAGGATGAGGAGCCAGCGTTCGCGGGTTACGGAGGTGCCGGGATCGTCGGGGCGCAGTTTTTGTGCGGCATCTTTGAAGGCGAGCCAGGCACCAAGGAGGCGGTTCCACGATCGGTTGGCGGCTTCGTTCAGTTTCTCGTTGCCGGCGAGGTGGTAGTCCTCGGGGGTGAGGCCTTCAAGGCGGCGGTCACCTTCGGCTATGCGCTGCAGCAGGTCCGCGGGCAGGATGGCGCCTTCGGTTCGGATTGTCGTGAAGATGTCGCTACGCCTGATTTGCATCACATCATCTCAGAAAACTGAACCGCAAAGACCTCAAAGAATTACAGGCAGATAAACATAGATCCCCAGGATGTCCGGGGAGAGCTTGGGCTCGACACGATAACTGACGTGCGTCAGCTTCATGGCGCTGCGGACCCGCTTGTGGGCGGCGAGCAGCTCTTCTCCCCGGCTTTTTGCATCTTGTTCAAGATGTGGTGCGAGGGTGGAAAACCCTTCGACCACCTTTTTTACGAAATTGGTAGCCTGCTCGGGTTGGATGTTGCCTTCCGGTTGGACAGCCAGCAGCTGCTCTGCGACGCCCTTCTCCAGCCACTGCGGGGCGGACGGCGGGCCTGCAAATGCCAGCAGGCGGCAGTCTTCGGCAAGCAAGGGGATCGATTCGCCACCCTTGATCGTCACGATGCGGAAGCGGTATCGAACCAGAAGAACCGTGGTCCGGAGAGCCACGCTGCCGGTCCGGATGACGCCGCAGCGTCGGGCGATCCCCTGGCCGAGCGGATCCAGGGCGGTGTCCATCACATAACCGGCGAGATTTTCGACCACGGGGTGCGTTCGGGTCAGATACAGGGTCTCGTCCTTCACGGGCAGCTCGAACTTCGCCTGGAACAAGTCCGGGACGCCGAGAGTGTCCCGCAGTGCTTTGGGAGTCTCGCGCAGATCGAAACGGACGGAGCCGTTCTCTGAAATGATTCCCTTGCAGGCCTGCAGGGCCTCTTTGGTGAACGCGGCGACGTCGATATGGGTCCCGATCGCATCCCGCGCCGCCCGCAGTTCCTGCGCTACTTCCTCGATCTTGATCGATTCCTGGGCGAACATCGTGCGCGAGCGCCGGTTGCGGTCCGTGGCCGCATCCCAATCCCGGTGCAGTTTCTCGCGTTGCGGTTTGAAGAAGTCCTCGAAGAGCATGAGCTGCTCTTCGCGCTGGCCGGGCTTCCCCCGCAGTAACAGCCCTTCGAATATGGCCTCCACGACTTGTTCCGTGTCCACGGGAACGGGGACGGAGATCCCGAGCGAACTGCGGATGGTTCGGTGCTTTCTCAAAAGCACATCCAAGACGATGCCGTCGATCTGGTTGTCGGTTCCGTAGTAAGTCAGCGCGCGGACCTTGGGGCTGGGCTGGCCGTAACGGTCCGCCCGCCCTTCGCGCTGCTCGTGCCGGGTCGGATTCCAGCTCAGGTCATAATGGAAGACGGCGTCGAAATGATCCTGGAGATTGACGCCTTCCGAGAGGCAATCGGTGCACACCAGCACTCGCTTGGGCGCGGCGGCGAGCCGGCTCACCCGCAATTCGCGTTCCGCCGGCGGCAGCGTGCCGGTCACGGCGACGACTTCCACTCCTGAGGGGAGCCGGCGCCTCAGCTCTTCCGCAAGGTACTCGGCCGTCGGAATGAAGCGGCAGAAGAGGATGGGATTGAATCCCTCACGCAGCAGTTCCTTGACCAGCTTCACAGCCTTGATGAGCTTGCCGTCGCCGTCACCTTTGAGACCGTCGGCGGTACGCGCCATCTCGAGGAGGCGCCGCCGGTTGACCGCGCCTTCGTTCAGTGGATCCTCGGCATCGCTGCCGGGAATCACGTCCATGCCTTCGGCGGATTCGTCTTCGATGAGATCGAGAACGGTGCGACGGCCGATGGCATCCGCTTCCTCGGGGGATGCGGCATCGGCCGTGGAGGCGCGGCTTCGCAAGGTGGCCGCCGCGGCAGCGGGGCTGCTGGCAAGCGACCGCAACAGAGCCAGGGCCGACCACCAGCGGACGCGCTGATGGAACTTGTTGTCCCCTTCGACCGTCACGGTTTCCCGGGCGTAGTTCAGAACATGCTGGAAGAATTTCTTGTATTCGGGGGAAAGCTGGTAGTTTTCTTCGCGATCTTCCCGCTCGGGGAAAGGCGTGTCGGCATCGAGATAGCGCATCAGGTCGCCTCTCCTGCGTTGGACGAGGTGGGCGGCAAGACGTCGGCGGTGCCGCTCGTTTTCGGCGCCGGTCAGATCCTCAGGAAGGGCGGCGAAGGCCGGGTCCAGGAATGCAAGGAGCGACCGGAATGCCTCTTCGTTACCGCTGTGGGGGGTTGCGGTCACCAGGATCATGTGCCGGTCGGGATTCGCGGCGAGGCCCCTGACAAGGTCATGGCGTTGATGGCGGCCCCGCCCGCCCATTCCACTATAGGCACAGCTATGAGCTTCATCGACGATCACCATTTCGGGGCAGGCGCGCAGGAAGTCGTCGCGGCGGCGATCCGATTTGATGAAGTCGGTCGAGACGATCAGGAAGGGAAAGACCTCAAAGATGGACTGGCCAACGCGGCACTGCCGGTCGAGCTTTGTGGCCGTGCTTGGGAGGACAAGTTCCGTGTCGATGTGGAATTTGCGGCTCAGCTCGCCTTGCCATTGCTCGGCCAGTTGCGGTGGGCAAAGCACAACCATGCGGCGCACTTCTCCGCGATCGATCATCTCGCGGGCAATGAGACATGCCTCGATGGTTTTCCCGATGCCGACGTCGTCCGCTATCAGCAAACGGATGGGATCGAGCTTGAGGGCCATCAGCAGCGGCACCACCTGGTAGGGGCGCGGTTCTACGCCGATCCGGGCAAAGCAGCGGAACGGGCCGGCGCTGGACCGGAATCCCAGACGCACGGCATCGCGTAGGAGTTTGCAGGAGCGATAGTCGCCAGGCATCGAGGGTTCCGGAAGCCCAAAGGAGGCAGGTTCGACGGCCTCGAGCGGCAGATAAATCCCGGTGACCTCTTCATCGGCGCCACCGAGCGGCCGGAGGACCAGGAGGTTTTCCTCGGATTCGGGAAGGACCACCCACTCCCGGCCTCGCGCTCGAACCAGCGAACCAATCGCAAAAGACATCATTCTCTCCGAAGCAACAACGGCCCGCCACGGCCGATTTCGCAAAACACACGAATCCGGGCCCAAAATTCGGTTGTGTCTCACCGATGAACAACAAGTGCCTTTGTGTCTCATTATATCAACAAAATGAGACACAAAGGCATTGGGGATTAATTGGTGAGACTCAAAATACTATCTTTCCCTCAGCAATATTTAGTAGTTCTGTGAAAGCCATGATAGCCGGCCGCCGGCCACTCGCTGCGCGGAGCTGCCGCAGTAAGCCCTGGTCACGGGTCAGTCGCAGGATGCGGCTCGCAGTCGCCTTCGGAATTCCAGCAGTGGCAAGAAAATCCGATGCCTTAAAGATCGGCCGCGAGAAGAACCAATCCAGCGCCCGCACGGCATAATGCGAGTGCGTAAGCTCAGCAATCCATTCCTTTTTCATCCGATAGAGATTCAAAATTCCCAGAGCTTTATTCTGATTGCTTTGGGCCTGCTGAATCAGCGCCGTGAGGAAAAACTCGCACCAGCCACTCCAATCATCTTTTCTTGAAACCTCCAGCAACCGTTCGTAGTAGGCGTCGCGCTGGTTTTCCAAGAATTCGCTAATGTAAAAATTGGGACTCGATAGCAATTTCTTCTCAACCAGGAATAGGGGGACCAGCAGTCTTCCTAACCGGCCATTCCCGTCGAGGAATGGATGTATCGCCTCAAACTCCGCGTGTAGAATCGCAAGTTGAACCAGCAAGTCCGGAGCGGAGGTGTGGATATACTTTTCCCATGTGGACATGGCCCCGGGGAGAATTTCAGCGCTCGGAGGGACGTATCGAGCTTGTTCCAATGTGCACCCTGGAGGGCCGATCCAATTAGGCACTCGGCGGTACTTGCCGGGCGAACGGTTCTGGCCGCGAACTCCCTGCATCAGCACCTCGTGTGCGCCTCTGACGATGCGCTGGGACAGCGGGAGCTTCTCCATCAACTCCACACCGTGATGCAAGGCCGCACGATAGTTCAGCACCTCCTGGATATCCGCTACCTTCCCGCTGTCTTCCTTTCCCGTTTCGCCAGATGCTTCGAATTCGAGCACTTCTCCGAAGGTCGCCTGAGTGCCCTCGATCCTGCTCGACAGCACAGCTTCCTGCGTGGACAGGGGTGACAACAAGACGTTGGCGTTTGGGATGCCATGAAGCACTCCCTCATAACGTGCCACCGCGGCGTTTGCGGGACCGATCAAGGGCAGCAAGCGGGGCCAATCCAGCTCGCGCGGTGGAAAGCGACCAGCGTGGTATTTCGTGGCGGACATGTAGTATTTCTCCTCGGTCACACTAGTTTCGGGGACAGTCACTGAAAGTCCTTTCGGACTTATGCGATTGCATCCAGGTATGGCTGCATCACTCTCGTCACCCGGCAGATCCGGGCAAATCGCACCAGTTCATCGGCGCCGCCACGGTGCTTGCGACTGTAATCTTTGAGTGCCTCCACTGCAACGTCGATTCCCACCTTGTTGCGGTACTTGAAGCAATCCGCTACGCTTTTAGCGGCGGAGTAAATGCGCACAGCAACTCCCTCGATTGTGCGGGTCTCGAGCCCTTCTGTCAGAGCAGCGCCGGAGAAGCGGGCGACGCGGAGCCGCGGGTACTCGAGCCGGGGGCGACGCGCCTTTTCCGGCAAGGCGATCCAAACTTCGCGCGGCATTTGGGTCGTGAGCCCATGAAACCGAAGCGCGGTCAGCAGACAGATCACTCCGTTCGGGACCCGCTTTGCAACCTCTGCCAGGGTATGTTCGGCAGTGAAGGCATGATCGATAGCGACGTAGAGCCCGCGGGCCTGGCGCTTAACGAGCCCCTCCTGCAGCAGCCCATAGAGAGCTCCACGGGGATACCCGTGAGCCTGCAAATCCGTCGGGCGGACTACGCCCAACTTTTTGATAAGACTGAGAATCTGCTTTTCATCACGTTGAGGCATGGCGACATCGATAATACATAATGTCGGGGAATGTTAACAAGTCCCGACATTATGTGTTTGCATCATTTCGCTGGTTCAAAGCCTTCCGATACCGGGAATTTTGAGGACAACAGTCACCAAAATTCCTTCATTCCCTACCGAAGATGTGGGGGTACTGGGCGATTTTGGCGTCCCAGTCCTCCTTGTCGGAGAAACGGATGACCGTGAAACCGAGGTCTTCCATGCTGTTCGTCTGGGCCTGGTCACGAGCTCGACGTTCCGGATATTCGTGGTGAGGGCCGTCGATGTAGATGGCGGTTTGAAATTGCCCGTATACGAAATCGGGGCGCGTCCTGCACGCTTCGATATACACCTGGCCGTCCGACGGGAGACGGAGTTTGTTGCGCTCCAGGTGGTCGAGCCAGTCCCTCTCCAAACCGGAGTCTGCCTTCCTCTTCAGTTGCTCCAGATGCGCTGCGCGCGGCGCTTCCGATGGACTGGCCTGGACACTCGATGCGGACAGCGCCATCAACACCTCTTTCGCTGCGTGGCGATCGAGCAATGCATGGTCGAGCTGATTCACATAGCTCATAAGGCAATCGTAGCAGGCGGCTTCGCATTCTTCCTTGGCCCCTGAAGCCCTTCGCAGGTCCTCACCGCTTCCAGGATCGAAGTGCATCAGACTCAGGGCCTCGCAGGCGACAGCGGCAATGGCACGCGGGTCGTCGAGAAGGTTGCGCAGTACGCCGGCCCCGCCTTCCGCAGATTCATAAAACAGGATCAGCTTTCTATTGTCGCGGTCCGGGAGCGACTCCACGGCCAGCTCGCTGTCTTCGAGCTGATAATGCACCTGAATTGCGCTCTTAAATGCGGCTTCGAGCGACGCTATCGTTTCGAGGTCGAGCACGGCGGCCGGCTCAAAGAGCAGGCAGTTTCTGCGATCCTCGACGTACGGGATCACGCGCATCGTGCGCGCGGCGTTCGGATCCTGCTCGTCATCTTCGGGTTCTTGCGGGTTCTTGGACCAATAACCGCGGTCGATGTCGAGAACAAACCCGAGCTGCGACTTCTCCTTCCGGCGCACCCAGCCGAGATTGACTCTCCAGATGGTTGCGGCGTGACCATATGTCAAAGTCGCGACTACCGTACCATCCTTGATCACCTGTGCGGTCCGATAGGATGGCTGGGTGCCCGACTCGGCGAACCGAACCGTGGAGATGATCTCGTAGCCCTGCCGCAACCGCTCTTCCTCATCCGAGTTGATCTTGTCGCGCCTGCGGGTTGAGACATTCTGCAGGCGAAGCAGTTGCCGCAGGGGCGGCCCGAGCAGCTTCCCGCACCGTTCGCAAAGATCGGGGCCCTCGCTTTCCTTCGCAGGGTGAAAGTAACCGCAATGCTCGCAGCGCTTCACCCAGCGAGTGGCCAGCTCCCGCTCTTCCTCGCCCACTGGCAGAATCACCTTGTTGATGATGTAGCGCGAACCTTCGTGGTAGATGATGGCTCGGGGACCGAACTCGGAGATCGCCAGGAAACGCGGGCGGGAGAGGAATTCATCGCGATCGCTCCTGGTCCTGCGGCCGGGGATGTAGGCCGAAAGCGGGAGCCTCGGGAAGTTATAGCCCGGGAGAAAGCCCTCACTGGCAAAATAGCGGTAGCTGTAGAAATCCGACTGGATCACGTTCTCGGTCTGGGCCAGCAGGTCGAGCTGCGCCTCGGCTTCGCGCCGCAGCCGCTTGGCCTGTTCCTTCTCGTGTGACGGCCGGGTTGCATCCCCGATGATCCGGTTCTGAAGTTCGCGCTGGGACATCGCCGCCTTGTAGAGGCCGCGCCAGCGATCGCACGCATGGTCGAAGGTCAGGGTGATCTGGCTCAGCACCTCATCGGTCCAGTGCTCACCATACCAATTCGACTGCGCCAGTTCTTCCTTCATGGTCGAGAGAACCCGGTCTACGCGCGTGCGGGCGCGGTGGCGTGGAGTTTCGGCATCGATGCTCAGCCGGACCACGTCGAGAAGCTTGAGCGAAGGGCTGTCTCCCGCAAGGTCCAGGATGTCCTTCAATGAACAGCCCAGGTCCTGGGTTGTTTCCGCCAGCCAGATGGCCTGGACGTGCGCACGCACCAGGTCCTCGTTGGCAAGGTCAAGGCGCGGCGGCGTCACGCTTCCCATGACCATGCGCTCCGGGCGCTTGAAGAAGTAGCGATCGTGAGGGCTGCCGGTCGAACAATAGGAGAAGACCAGGGCGGGCTGTCCGCTGCGCCCGGCACGGCCACTCCGCTGGGCGTAGTTCGCGGGAGTCGGCGGGATGTTGCGCATGTTCACGGCATTGAGTTCCGCGATGTCGACGCCGAGTTCCATCGTCGGAGAGCAATAGAGGATGGGAAGCGCGGCCCGGCGGAACCGGTCCTCGCGGTCGATGCGCAGTTCATAGGGGACCTGGGCCGTGTGTTCGCGCGCTTCCAGGCCCTTCGTCTCCCCTGCGATGGTTTGGTAGAAATCGACGAAGAAGCGGTTGGTGCGGCTCCCTTCCGCCGCTTCCCTCGGAACTCGTATCGGATCATGGAAGGCACGCGTGCCGTTGCCGGCGAGCCAGAGCATCGCGTCGGCCTGAAGCTGGTACCCCGGCACTTGCGTGTCATCCTCGGGTTCCTTGACCCTTGCCACCAGTCCCGCCTTCCTCAGAATCTCCAGCAGTTGCCTGCAGATCAATTCCGTATCCTGCAGATTGAGACGCGGCGCCGCGTTGTCGAATGTGGAAGGGCGGCGCAGGAATTGGCCGAATCCGCCACGGGCGGATAAAAAGACGAAGCCTCCGAAGTCGGTCGGGCGCGACGAGCGTGGGAAGAGGATCGCTGCATGTTCCAGGATTTCGTTGTCGTCAACGGCCCATGGTTCCTTGAGGCGCTGGCTGCTGCGCTGCTGCAGGCGCTCGTGAAACGGAGCGTCCAGGTAATCCACCTTTATGGCCAAAGAGCGACGCATAAAGTCCAGCAGGACCTTGCTGATCCCGGCGCGAACTTCCGGAGAGGCGCCGGCGAGCGCCGCATGACAGCTGCTCCACAGCTCGGGGTCCCGGCACAACTCGTCCAGGGATTCATAATGAATTTCTAGCAAACCGCACTGTTCGAGATTGGGAGACGTGATGCGCCAGCCGCGGCGCTGATCGAGGTAGATCCGATAACCGATCAGGTCGCGCAGGGCGCGATCAGCCTCGATGCGGGCAGCGTATTTTATTTCGGGATCGCGGGAGTAGAGATCCAGCGGCAGCGCAAGCGCGTCAAAGACCTTCTGGGTGAGAGCGTCGTGCCGCAGTCCATCATGGCCAGCGCCGCAAGCGGCGCGATAGAGGGCCGAACGCAGCAGGCCGATCTCGATGAAGTCGTTGAAGTGGCCGGCCTGGAGAGAGGCATCCTGGCGGTTGTCGGTGAAGCTCAGGAGCTTGCGCGCCTTCTCGGGCAGGCTTTGCTCGCGACGTAAGCTGCGAATCGCCGAGAGGCTGAGGATCGTGGTCGAGGTGCTCCGGCCGCCGGTGCCAAGCGAAGTGAGTTTGCCGATGTCGGTCTGCTGTCTGCCGCTGTAGGCTACTCCACAGTTCAAGCAGAATCGGAACGGCGCGCGGATGAAGAAGCAATCATGTCCCTGATCGGATTCCCGGCCGTCAGGGCCGATGCGGATCGCAGCTGGGAGGTAGTCCTTATGGCTGGATTTGATGCGCAGACCTCCCCTGTGCTCCTCAAGCCAGTCTTCGGGAACCCGCTGCTGAACGTCGCCGGGATCGGCAGGCCACGGGTCGATGGTGTTGAGGTAGAGGTAGCCGGGCGCGTTATCGTCTTCCGCGGCGCGGTCGGTAAGATCGCGGGGATCGAAAAGGCGCACGCCGGATTTATCCTTGCGCCTGCGCACGCAGTAGTATTCCTGGCCGCATTCCCGGCAGAAGACCATAGGAAGCAGGATCTCCTTGGGTTCGGCGCCGGGGACAAAGCGCTGCCCGTAGACGGTGATATGGCGGTCCCCTTCATCGCGCAACGATGCGTAGACCGCGTCACCGCGGCTGATGAACTGGTGGAGCCGGAAAGCAAAGGCGGGGAAGCCGTTTTCGGGATTCCTACAGAAATAGCCGGAGAGCAGGCCTTGCTGGAGTGCCTGAATGCAGCGCGGTTCGGGCACACCGGTCAGGCGGCTGAGTTCCCCGGCGGCGCCGCCATCACCACTGATCGATTTCGGCCGGCTGCGGATGAGGCGCGCGCTCCCCGGCTCGGTCGTCACGCCAAACGTGGATTCTATCCAGACAGACAGCGGATCCTGGACGAAGCCGGCATATTCGGCAGGGGGTTTCCTGTTCTCATCTGCAACCCTGCTGCCGAGTTCGGCAAGGAAAGAGGGATCTTCAACACTTCGTTCCGGCGTGGCCCGCCTGAGCGTTTCTCCGATGACATGTTCGGGCGCGACTGGAGCACCGAACAGGATCGAGCCGACGCGAGCAACCTCTCTTTGTTGTTCCATGAAGGTCCCGGCGCCCGCCAGTGTCGCGGAGGTGCCAACGCACTGAAGTTGAGAAGCGGAGAGCGCGTCGCGGACTCTGCGAACCAAAAGCGCGACATCGGCGCCCTGGCGCCCACGGTAGGTATGCAGCTCGTCGAGGACCAGAAAGCGCAGTCCCTGAGCGGCCGCGATGAGGTTCTTCTCTCGGGGGCGCGTGAGGATCAGCTCGAGCATCACGTAATTGGTCAGCAGGATGTCGGGCGGATGGGCGAGGATGCGCTGCCTTTCCTCTTCTTTTTCCTGGCCGGTGTAGCGCTGAAAGGTAACCGGCCCTTTGCCGTCAGGATAGCCTTGGCAGAGAAACTTCTCCAGCTCGCCGAATTGGCTGTTTGCCAGTGCGTTCATCGGATAGACAACGATCGCCTTAATGCCGCGGCCCGATCCGCTGCGGAGCACATGGTCCACAATCGGGATGATGTAGGCGAGGCTTTTGCCGGAACCCGTTCCGGTCGTCAGGATGTAGTTGCCGCCACCGCGGGCAATGCGCACGGCTTGGGACTGATGCCGGTGGAGCCGCAGAGACTTTCCCGCCGGGTCCTTTTCCTTCCCGATGCGAAAGATTCGCCCGCATTCCTCGTGCAGAACTGCCTGGCCGGCCAGCTCGTCGATCCAGTCGCCGGGTTCAAAAGAGGGATTGAGTTGAATCAGCGGCTCGGGCCAGAGGAGTCCGTCTGCGAGGCTCCTGTCGACGTGCTCGGCAATTCGAGGGTCGCGGATCTGGATGAAGCTGGAAACGTAGGAAGCAAAGTCATGGATGAGTCGATCACGAAGTTCGAAAACGTTCATGAACTCTCCGAATGCTCAGAACCGGCTTGCCCTATTCTTCTGAGCAGCTATTTGCCAACTGGTCTCGCTTCAGACTGAGCCCGAGGTCAAAGCCTTGTTCAGATCGTAGCAGGCAAAGGACGTGCCCTCCTGATTTTCTGGACAAACAAATACCCATGGAATTTATGAGCGACGACCGGGGATTTCGCCGCTGTAACTCCGTCAAGCGCTCAGCTCACAGGTGTGTCATAGCGTTGCGGTAGTAGGATATGACTTTGTTCATAGGCGCTTCAAGCAAAAATCGCGTAGGGTAAAGAAACTCAGCCGGACTGCAAGTAGCTGAACAGACAACTCTTCCCTAAACCGCGGGGGCTGATTTTCGGATGCTTGACAGGGATCAACTGATCCCGGATGCTGCGTCTTTTCACATCGCATTCGGAGAAAACTGAAGCCAATTCTGAAACCCTGGCAGCTGATGCTCCTGATCCTGGCCGGCTGGATCAATCATCGACAGCAGGAAGTCATCGAATACCTTAGAGCCGAGAATCGCGTGCTCCGAGAGAATCTCGGCAACAAACGTATCCTGCTCAATGATGATCAGCGGCGCAGCCTGGCGGCCAAAGGCAAGATCCTCGGGCGGAAGTTGCTCAAGCAGGTAGCCACGATCGTGACTCCGGATACGACTCTGCGCTGGCACCGGGAATTCGTGGCTGCAAAGTGGAATTACAGCGAGCGCCGCAAGAAGATCGGGCGTCCTCCGGCCTCGGCCGAAGTTGTCGATCTCGTACTGCGCATGGCTCGCGAAAACCAGGGCTGGGGTTACGATCGAATCCAGGGCGCGCTGGCCAACCTTGGCCACCGGATCTCCAACACCTGGGTCGGAAGCATCCTGAAGGCCAATGGCGTCGATCCGGCTCCGGATCGAAAGAGGCAGTCGACGTGGAAGAGCTTCCTCCAGACCCATTGGGATGTCCTGGCCTCCGTCGACTTCACGACGATCGAGGTTTGGACCAAGAGCGGGTTGGTCACCGTCTACATGCTCTTTGTTATGGAGTTGGCGACACGGCGGGTGCACTTCGCCGGCAGTACTGCCAATCCCGACGAACCGTGGATGCTCCAGGTTTCCAGGATGGCACAGAATGAAAGTTACAACCTTGGGCAGGCTGGAAACGCCAGCAAATCGATTCCGGTGTTACCCCGATGTTACCCCAATACAGTTATTCGCAAAATTAACTTATTTGTTCTTTCGCAAATTATTGATTTTATTGGTGGGCCCAGCAGGACTTGAACCTGCGACCCGCTGATTATGAGAGTTGGCTCGATCGGCGAAATCATTGCCGGTCGGACCGTTCAGTCACGGGACGGCACCATCATGATGATTGCGGAGGCAGTGGGAACGTCTCTAGTCAGGCTTCTGCTCTATTGATCACCCCGAGAGAGATGACAATTCGAGCGACGCGGGCTCCCCATGCGTCAAGTGCTTGCCTTTTCTCGGGATCATAGGAGTGCCGATCATATACCTTGGTGACTCCCGGCTCGACGTGGTTGAGAATTTTGCCGATGACGAGGCGCGGAACACCCATGCTGGCCATCATACTGGCGGCCGTGCGCCGAAAATCATGAGCCCGAAAATCGACTCCGGAATTCTTTCGAACCCGCTGTGCAAGTTTCTGGCACTCGTCGATATGATCCGCGCGGCGTATCGGATTCGGAAAGACCCACGCGCTTCGTTTTCGGCCCTCCTTCTCGTCCAACAGCTCGGTTACTTTTCTGACCTGCTCAAGGATGCGCATTGACTGAGGCGAGAGCGGTACCCTGTGGCTCAGGCCGTTCTTAGCGACCTCCGCCGGGATCGTCCACCAGTCGCCGTCGATGTCTTTCCATCGAATCGCATGAACCTCTCCTCCCCGCTGCGCGGTCAGGAGTCGCAACCTGAAAGTCGCCGCCATGATGGGTTTTTCTTCGTCGAGCGCCCTCCAGACGGCTTTGATCTCGTCTTCGGTCAGCACGCGGTCGCGCTGCTGTTCCCTGCCGGGCCGGGATATCCCGATGCACGGGTTGTATTCGACAAGATCCCTCGAAACCGCCCAGTTGTACATCTTGCGGAAGTGGGCCAGACAGCGGTTGGCCATCACTGGCTTTCTCTGCGCCATCCGCTCCAGAAAGTTGCGAATTTCGTCGCGCTTGAGTTCCCTCGCCTTCTTCCTGCCAAATTCGGGGAGTAGGTCCGCCTTGAAGATCCTCCGCACTTCGTATTCCGATCGTAGCCCGCTCACGTGCTCCTTCAGGAACCGGTCAGCAAGCGCCTGGACGGTGAAACCCTCGACGCGCTTTGCGAGTTCCGTCTCTGCTTTCCTCCTGCGTTCTTCGACAGGATCGATTCCCTTCCGCGCCTGGCGAAGTGCTTCCTTTGCGGTCTCGCGCGCATCCTTGAGTGAACATGTCGGGTACTCGTCGATCGTCATGCGCCGGAGTCTGCCTGCGATCCGATACATCACACAGAAGGTTTTCTTGCCATCCGGTGTCACCCGCACGCCAAAACCGTGGGGATCGTCATCCCAATAATCCACACGTTCTGATGTCGCCCTGAGACTGTCGAGTTTCCTTGCAGTTAGCGGTGCGCGCGGCATAAAGCGGTATTCCTGATCTCAGGTCAGTAAGTCATAGGGTCATTTCCGGGGTAACACCGGGGTAACAAAAAACAGAAACTCGATGAAACCGCGGCCATGAACCAAATCAAAACTCCTTCACATGGTATCACAGAGTAATCATAACTAGAATAACAATTTAACTAACATATCAATGTTCTGTAAGTATGTTTATTGGAATTTCTAATAATTGCAGAGAATTGAGGCGGATGATGACTGGCAGTCAGGAGGTCGCGAGTTCGATCCTCGCCAGCTCCACCAATAAAATCAATAACTTACAGCAACCAACAAAATCCCAAAAAAACCTTCAGGTGAAGGTACACAGCCCATCCAATCGCAAGAGACTCAGTTTCCCCTCCTTGCTGGTTTCGTCTTGGGATAGCATATGCTGATAGAGCACCTGAGTGTTGCTGATCCACTCGAATGGAGGGATACCATTTGAGAAGGATGAAATTGAGGGAATTTCAACTCTGACATTGTCGTCGAGGACCTCAGACTTGGAGGTCCGCAGATCCAGAACCTTCAATTCCTAAACACTGCGGCGCTCCACGCCAAACGCAAGAACACACCTCTTCATATGGCCCCTGGTTTGTGAGAAGACATGCCGCAAATCTCTTCGAATCCGATGATTATGGCGGGCAATTGTCCTTGAATCAACACCTACGGTATCTTCACAATCATAGCGAAAACCTGCCAGGTCGAAAGTACGAGATACTGATATTCGCAGGATTCGACGGCGAATGATTTTTGCGATCACCGGGTTGGCGTTGCCTAACTCTCAACCCACGGTTACCATAGGCAGCGAAGAGGAAACACTTCGCACAGGAAGTGAACATTACGGAGGCCCCATGAAATACGTTGATGGCTATGTCTTGCCCGTTCCGAAGAAGAACCTGCAGGCTTACGCCCGCATGGCCAGGAAAGCAGCTAAAATCTGGCGGGAGCACGGAGCCCTGGACTACAAAGAATGCGCCGGCGAGGATCTCAAGGCGAAATTCGGGACGCCCTTCCCGCGAATGATCAAATTGAAGCCAGGCGAGACCGTGGTGTTCTCGTACATCGTGTTCAAGTCGCGATCGCATCGCGATCGCGTCAATGCCATGGTGATGAAAGATCCGCGAATCACGGGAATGTGCGACGAGAAGTCGATGCCTTTCGATCCCAAACGCATGGTCTACGGCGGATTCAGGATCCTGGTGGAAGCCTGAGAATCGATTTCCTTTACCGTCCGACCATTCGCTGTTGTCGGTGTCCTGAACCGTTTCGTGAATAGGCCGGGGGAAAGACAATCGCGGACTTACTCTCCCCGCAGAACTTCTGCCGGATCGACTCTCAGTGCTGTCCTGGACGCGGAGATTGCAGCAGCAAGTCCCGCCAGCAGGACACCCATAGCCGCCGGTGCTACGTTAAGAGGGTCGGTCGGCGAGATGCCATAGATGACGCTGCCGAATAGCGGGAGCGCTCCATAAAAGACGGCCACGCCGGCAGCAATCCCCAACCCGACAAAGGCCATCGGTCGCGCCGAGTTTATCCTGAGAATGTCTGGGGTCCAGGCGCCGAGTACCATCCGGATCCCAATCTCGCGCCTCCCTTGGGAGATCGCATATGCGAGCGTGCCGTAGACGGCGATCATCGCCAGCATCACGGCCGTGAGGCTGAACACTGTCGAAAGCCAGGCGAGGGCCCTCTCAGGCCAGATTGAATCCTGCACCGACTCGTGGAGAGTCCCGACGTCGTAGAACGGCAATCGGGGATCGATCGCACGAAGTGCTCGCCGGACCGGTTCGGTAAGCGACTCGGGCCGGGCTCTCGCCCGGACATGAAGAACAAATCCCATCGGGGCTGCCGCAGACCAGAGTTGATAGATCGTGGCCGGCATAGGTTCCCGCAGCGAGCGATACTTCGCATCACTGACCATTCCGATCACGACAAAGTCGCCGGCGACTACATGGTTTAATCCCATGCCGAGTTTCCGTCCGACGGGATCGGCACCAAGGAAAAAGCGGCGCGCGAACGTGCTGTTCACGACGACCGGCACGGGCTTTGCCTCTGGCTCGTCGGGGCGGAAATTGCGTCCTCCAAGCAAGCGGATTCCGACGGTTCCGAAATATTCCGGTGTCACGAAATTCATGCTTGTGTTCAGGAAATCGTTTCCCGTGACTCGCTGTCCCGCAGGCGCGACAGTCGCTTTGATTCCTGTTCCCCTCATCACGCCTATGGATGATATTGCAGCCGATTCGACATCCGGCATCTCCCGAACGGCCGCAAGCAGACGCGATTTAAGCCCGTCCACCTGCGGCTCTGAGTAGCCCAGCATCCTGGGATCAGCCGAGAAAGTGACTACGTTGTTTCTGTCAAATCCCGGATCCATCGCCTCCAAGTCCCGAAACGTTGCGACCAGCAGCACAGTCCCCGCGAGCAACAACGTGCATAACCCGGCCTGCAACCCCACGAGCGCCCATCGGAGTGATTGACGGGCAGCCGAGCGCGAGCGCAGTTGCGCATACAGACCGGTATGCGCAGCATGTAGCGCCGGAGGCAAACCCGCCAGGAGGGCGCCTAGAAAAGAAAGCCCGACCGCAAATGCGAGCAGGCGGCCGTCCGGTTTCAAACTGAGGGAAATCGTCAGGATGGTCGTATCCAAGTCCCGAATCGGCGGCAGGCCGCGGATGAGCAACGGCATGGCCATCCAAACAATGCAGAAGCCGGCCGCGGCACCAAGTGCCCCGAGCAAAAAAGTCTCAGCGAGCCACTGGCGGACAAGCCGGCCGGAAGTCGCTCCCAGGGCACGCCGGACCGCCGCGTCGTGGCTCCGCGCAGACGCGCGCACCAACAGCAGCCCTCCGACGTTAGTGCAGATCATCAGGTGAAGCAGCGCAACGCCCGCCATGAGGAGAACCAGCGCGCCGGAATACTTCGTGCGCAGGATTGAGTAGCCTCTTGGGATCGGCCGGGCCTCCAGCCGCTCGTCCTGCCGGTAGCCGAGGTTCTCTTCCTCCAGGGCTGTGGAAAGCACACTTTGGGCCTCCGCCTCCGCCTGACGCAGACCGGCACCCTTTCTCAGGCGCGCGACGACCTCGTAGGTCCGCTTTCGGTAGGATTTGATCTCCGGCTCCGTTTCCAGCAACTCTGCTGCGATGAGCGGGGCTCGAACATCCGGACCAGCCTCCACCTGTGTGCCGTTAACCCGACTTTGACAACTCGACCCAGTTTTCCCCTTTTTTGGCCGTTTTCGGGTCTGTAAGCCTTTTGTTTGCAGTACGGCTTTTCTCGAAAGCCGCTGTAGTGAAGACCTACCCTCTTGACCCCTCCATCGGCGTATGGACAATGGCGTTATGTTTCTCCGCTATACGCAGCGAAAGAAGGACGGGAAGCTGCACCGGTACTGGAGCATCGCTGAGAATCACCGTGGCGAAGGCAAACGAGTGGTTCAGCGGCAGGTGCTGTACCTCGGCGAGATTAACGACAGCCAGCAGGCCGCCTGGTGCCGAAGCATCGAAGTGTTCGAGTCAGGTACCGGCCGCTGGCGTCAGGTAGCGCTTTTCCCCGAAGATCGGGAAGCACCGGAACTGGCACATGAGGTGGTGCATGTGCGCCTGGATCAGCTGCAGCTACGGCGGCCACGGCAATGGGGGGCATGCTGGTTGGCTGGTGAGTTGTGGCATCAACTGCGGTTGGACGAGTTTTGGCGCGAGCGGCTGCGGCCGAGTCGCGAAGGGACAGACTGGCTGGACGTACTGAAGATCCTTGTGAGCTATCGCTTGATCGATCCCGGCAGTGAGTGGCGGCTGCACCGCGAGTGGTACCACCGCTCGGCCATGCGTGACTTGCTGGGCCGGACGGGTGACACCCTCGAGTTGCAGTCGCTGTATCGATGTCTGGACAAGCTGGTGGAACACAAGCGCGGGCTGTTCAGTTTTCTTACCGAGCGGTGGCGAGATCTATTCGAGGTGGGATACGAAGTTTTGCTCTATGACCTGACTAGCACTTATTTCGAATGCGATCCTCCGGGACATGGGAAGCGACGACACGGTTACAGCCGGGACAAACGTCCGGACTGCGTGCAGGTGGTGATCGCACTGGTGATCACGCCGGAGGGATTTCCTGTGGCGTATGAAGTGATGCCTGGAAACACGAGCGACAAGACGACTCTGAAAGCATTTCTGGAAAAGATCGAAGACCAGTACGGCAAGGCGAATCGGGTTTGGGTGATGGATCGCGGAATCCCGACCGAGGATATTCTGCGTGAGATGCGGAAGGCAACCACTCCAACATTCTACTTGGTCGGGACGCAACGAGGGCGGCTGACGAAACTGGAAAAAGAGTTTCTCAAACTGCCGTGGGCGCGAGTGAAGGACTCGCTGGAGGTGAAACTGTTGCCTCAAGAGGGGGAGCTGTACATCCTGGCCCGCAGCGAGGGTCGAAGGAAAAAAGAGCGTGCCATGCGCCGGCGCCGGCTCAAACAATTGTGGAAGCGTCTCCATGAGTTGCAGCGGCAGAAACTCACGCGCGACGAATTGCTGTTGAAGCTCGGCGCCGCCAAAGCAGAAGCGGGCAAGGCCTATCGTCTCGTGGAAGTTCAGGTGCCCAAGGCCGAGGAAACCGTCAGCGCCGAGACATTCACTTTTTCGTTGCGAAAAGAAAAGCTTCGAGCGGCCTTGCGCACTGAAGGCGATTATCTACTGCGCTCGAACCTCTCCGCTGAAGACCCGGCAATTCTGTGGCAACGCTACATTCAGCTGACGGAGATCGAGGCGGCGTTTCGCAATCTCAAGAGTGATCTGGCAGTCCGGCCCATTCACCATCAAAAAGATCCACGCATCGAGGCACACATCTTCGTTGCGTTCCTGGCCTACTGTCTGTATGTCACCTTGCAGCAGCGGCTGAGAGCATTAGCGCCCGGGCTCACCAGCAGAGCCGTGATCGAGAAGATGACTGCCATCCAGATGATTGACGTTCACCTGCCAACCACGGATGGCAGAATGCTCATTCTCTCCCGATACACACAGCCGGAGCCGGACCATCAGTTGCTGCTGCAGCGCCTCCATCTGGCGCTGCCTGCGCAGCCACCTCCAAGAATCTCTCAACAGGGCGAAAACGATGCCTCCGAGCCCATAGCCTTGTAGTGAAGACCTATGGGTTCCTTGAACGTAGAATCAATGATTTACGCAGATTTTGAGCCCCAGTTGTCAAAGTCGGGTTAAATCCCTGCGGCAGGACGCCCACAACAGTAAACAGGAAATCTTGCAGGCGAATCTGCTTTCCTACGATCGCCGGGTCACCTTGAAAACGGCTCTGCCAATACGGATAACTGAGAACCACCGGCAGGGCATCGGAGGCCTGCAATTCGTCGGCCGGTGTGAGCACGCGGCCATGCAGGGCGCCTACCCCCAGGGCAGTGAAGTAGTTGCCCGAGACGACCTGGCAGCGGACGCGACTCGCAACGCCGGATTCGTCCCACACCGCTGTGCTCAGGTGGCTATAGCAGATCACATCGGAAAACATCTTGGAATTTCGCTGCATCAGCTCGTAATACCTGTACGGATAGATACTCCGCGCGTCTATGTTGGGCATGATTTGCACAAATCGGACCAAGTCATTCGGTGTTTTGACCGGGAGAGGCTTCAACAACAGCGCGTCGAGCAGGCTGAACGCGGCAAGGCTGAACCCGGTCCCGATTGCCATCAAGACAACTATGAATGCCGAAAAGTGCGGCGCCCTTCGGATGTCCCGCCACGCGGACCGTAAGTCCTGAATGAACCCGTACATAGCCTGCTTATACGACACTTTGACCGCGCGGAAAAGCTCATTCAGAACAGGGCGCAGCCGCCGGCTTCGGACTCCGCCCGCCTTCAGAGGAGAATCGCAGGTTCGGCCCCTCCAATGGATTACGCCCGGGACTGTCGCTCAAGACCAGGGAGCCGGTGGAGGAGGGTGCAGTGCCTGATGCGGTATTGCGACAAGCAATCCTCCCTGTCTAAGGCGGAACCGGGCCGGGTGCGCTACCTGCCGGACGAGGGCCAGTCAAAGATGCGCGACCGGCTCTGCAAGAACAAGGACGGCATCGGGGCGAATGAGAAGAGCCACTACCCCCAGCCATGCTACGGCGATGCCATGGTAGGAAACCAAAGGAGCCAGATCGTAATCAACGACCAAATTGCGAAATGAGAGGGTCCGGCACCATCCACGCTTGATGCTTCAATGCTGTTCGGGCCAGCGCAGATTATCTCCGCAACAGTCGGCTCAGGCGAAAAGAGAGGCCCAACGATACCTCCAGCCGGCCCAGGTTGGCGTCGTTCTCCATGGCGGATTTCGCTCTGATCACGGCGCGTGTATATTCCACTCTGGCCATTGTCGATACTGCCCGCGTCAACGCATACTTACCTGGCCTTGCGCGATGAATCCGGTCTTGTTCCCCTCCGTGGTAATGCCGGCCGCGTCCCAGTTCTCGTGATAACGGTGAAGCGCCACCCCCCCACCTCCGAGCAGGGTTACTCTGCCAAGCGGTACCGCATAGGACAACCCGGCCTTGAGGCTGTGCATGCTGAACTTGATGGGGTCGCCGGGCAATAGAACCGGATCCGCTGCCTGGGTCGTGCCTGCGTGCCTGGAATCTGTAAGGCCACTTAAAGTGCTCGAGGAAATTGCCGCCCTGCCGGTGACTCTCATCGGCTTTTCCTGGGGAGCGTGGCTAAGCACCATCCTGGCAGCTCGTCATCCGCATTGTGTGGGCAAGCTTGTCCTGGTTAGCAGCGGCCTCTTCGAGGAAAAAAACGCCGACGGAATCATGAAAACGAGGTTGGGGCGACTCGGTCTGGAGGAGCAGGGGGAGGCGCAGTCGCTCATAGGCAGAATCGCCGGGGCGTCCGGCCGAACAGACGAGGATTTGGAACGTTTCTGCGAACTGATGTCGATAGCTGACGCCTATGCTCCGTTGCCGGGGATGGGAGACCCGTTACCCTCCAACCGGGAAATCTATAGTAGTGTGTGGAGCGAGGCTTCGAAAATGCGAAGCAGCGGGGAACTGCTCAGGCTGGACCGGTATGCAATGTAAAGCTAAGGACCCGATTCCGTCGTATTAGGGTGCCGTTGAGAGGTTCCCTTGGGACGACAGCTGGCAAAACAAAAATGTTGTCGGCTGCGCCGTAAGGGCCACCTTGATCTAAGATTGAACGGGGAGGGCTAATGGAAACTTCGATCGTAGACCGAGTAACCGAAGAGGTGAAAACGCTGGCACCCGAGCTCCAAAGGCGCGTTCTTGAATTTGCACGGGCGTTAGCCGTTTCGACACCGCGGGGCGTGCCAGGCCGGCAGCTCCTGCAATTTGCCGGCGAGCTGACGCCGGAGGACGCCCGGCTGATGCGCGAGGCGATCGAACAGGGATGCGAAAAGGTCGATGCTCATGAGTGGTAGATACCTCCTGGACACAAATGGGTTGCATTTCTTCGCTGGAAAGTCTCGATAGTCTCTCCAGGGATTCCGAAATGCATCGGGAGTTTGGATGACGCGAATGAGCGACGAATGGTTGGCGTGAGCAGCAGAATGCCGACGAGCGAGCTAAAGCCAAAGCCCAAGAGCAGCAGCGGCGCGGAGTATGGGAAAGGTGGATGCAAAACCCGGAATTTGGCGTATTCTGAACACGTAAGAGTCCTGTATCAACAACTCGAAAAATTGCACGGACACCTGACTTCGCAGGTGGTGTGGCATGGACATGATGATTCATCAAGTTGATGCATGGATGGTCGCTTTGGTCTTTGGCGGTGCCATGCTCACCTCATGGGGCATCGGCCGGCGGTTTCCTCCGGCTGCCGGCCATGACCCGGGGCTGAAGTTCACCGAAGCGAGCATGGCGATCTTGGGCCTGTTGCTCGCCTTCACCTTTGCGATGGCACTGGGCAGGCATGATGACCGGCGTGCGGGCGGGCTATAAATTTACACCGCTCAAATGGGATTGAATGTTCCACCAATCGACCGCTGCCGGCGGGCCCGACATCGGCATCACCGGTCCCTATGTGCAATTCATGATCGGCGGCGGGGGGAGAAAGCGCGAATAGCCGGACAGAAAGGTCGCAGCGCCGGTGTCCAGTTTACCTTGACGCCCGGCGCTGCCCGAAAAGAAAATTCCATGGGCTTGGTGGCAAAAATATAGGAGCGACACCATGGCGGAAACGGATTCAACACAATCACTGCACTGGGGAAAGGCCCTTGTCAACGGCCTCTACGCCTGGCTCATTGGATTTGCGCTTTATATGATCCCTGCGTTCGTCGTTGCGTTCAGGATGGGTTTCGAGATGGGGCCAAAGGGCATTCCCCAGGCGGAGATCAGCCGGCGGATCAGCGGAGCAATCCCGCCGATGTACCGGGAGAATTTCTGGCTCGGCATCGGCTATACCATTGTTGTTGTCCTGCTGGTCTTCTGGCGGGCGCGCGTGGTCGCGCGCGGCACAGGAAGCAGCGCCGTGAAGCACGGACTGCTGGTCGCGGCCGTGCCGGTGCTGCTGAGTTTGGTGACACTATTTATGCATCGTATGGATCCTTCTTCGCTCATTGACGCGGTTGTTTTCTGTGCGGCAGGGTATATCGGCGGGCGCACAGCCAAACCGTCGCTATCCTGATAGTTCAGGATGCGGAGATTGATGCCATGCCGCCGGAGATGCTGCGTTTGGCGCCCTCCGCGCAATTCTTGGCGATACGGGTCGGCCACGGCGGTTCGTGTCTGGATCATGGCGCACTCGGAAAGAACGCAACAATTCCGGCACAGCGGGTGCGGCATTTGCCCGCCGAACTGTTATGCGGGCCAGAAATCCCGTTCGTGCAAGTTGATCTACCGTGGTTCCTCCTGAAGACAAAGCGTCGGATAAGGGAGAAGTCGCTTAGCCTACGATCCCTTCTTCAGGTTCCGTTCTGCAGCTAGAAAGCCATCCAACGAAGGCAATCGATTCACCGCCTGCCGATTGGCCCCCGGCACCAGATGCCCGTATACGTCCACGGTGATCTTAATGCTGGAATGCCCGAGCTGTTCCTTGACGTAGGTCAGGGACTCCCCGTTCTGGATGAGCAGGGACGCGAATGTGTGGCGCATGTCGTGCGGCGTCCGGTACCGCAGCTTCGCTTTCTTGAGCCACGGGGTCCAGACGCGCCGCAGGAAATTCCGGTAGTTGATCGGCGTGTCGTTCAACGTGACGAACACGCGATCGGGCATCGTGTCTTTCCCCCGCGCCCGATACGTGGCCTTTTGACGAATGAGGTGTTTTTCAAGCACCTGCTGGAGCTTACCGTCGGTATTCGCGCAGTCGTATACACTTTTTAGTATACATAATTCTGAATGATTGCTATCCTTAGCTGAGGCACATCGTGAGCTCTGAACACCGTAAGACGGAGACAGCCGAAGTTGTATGGGAAGCTGATTCACTCGAGGTAATTCGCCGTTTCCCCGGTCCGGTACGACAGGATTTGGGTGCAGAGCTAAGGAGGCTGCAAAGGGCCGACCGACCGTTGAACAGCCGCCCGACGCCCTCGATCGGCGCCAGAGTATATGAGTTGAGAGAGCAGGACGAGCGAGCCTGGTATCGGGTGATCTACCTGGCGAAGATCGGGAACCGGACTCACGTATTCCCCTGTTTCGAGAAAAAGTCGGCCAAAACCAGCAAGATTGATTTGGCCGTTGCCAAGGCAAGGTTGAAACGGGTCCTGGCCAGACTTCGGAGCAAAAATGAAAGCTAGAGCAAAAAAAGATAGGTCGAGCCACATCTCTAAGAGAAATGTCATCGATGATCTCGGGTTTTCGCTAGAAGAGGCCGCAGCGATCAAGCTCAAAACGAGCCTCCATGCGGAGATCCTGCGGGTAGTGGAAAAACGAAAGCTCAAAGCCCGAGAGTTGGAAAAGATTTTGGATCAACCTCAGCCCCGGATCAGTGAGCTGCTGAACGGGAAAATTTCAAAGGTGAGTGCAGAAAAACTGGCGGGCTACCTTTCTCGATTGGGCGTTGAGATCAAGATCACCGCCCGCAAAGCGGCATGATACGCGCATGCGGACGCACCACCAGTGGCCACTGGTCCATCACAACTCCAGCACGGCAAAAATAACCTGCGATGCTATTCAATTCTGACTCCAAAGGACGGCAGCTTTGTGCAATAGTCTGCGAGTTCTTCGATTCCTCGATTTCAGTCTCGGGCAGGAAGTAGCGCCCGATGCAGAATTAAGGATCATCGCGCCGGCTGCCCAGGTCGATTCCGATCCACCACGGCTCGCCCCCGAAGTCCTCGGATGTCAGTTTCGGATCAGCGCGCTTCGCGAGCTCAGCCATATTGAAAAACGCCGAGTCCGCGTTGACCCAGACCGAGAGCGATTGGCTGAAGCGTGATGCTCGGACTGATCCCCAAGCTGTTGAATGCTCCGCCGCAGCGGCCAAAGTGGCCTACGCGTCGCTCGTTGCCGATCCTTGCCCGCCGCGTCACCAGGGTCAATCCCGTCATCGCCCTGCCCTCCGAGTGATCGGAATTTGGTGGAAGTGCCGCTGCGCGGCGACGGTCAGTTCGCGAGAGCAAGCCAGGCCGGTAGTAATCCGTGATGGGCCGGCCGCCGTCGGGCCGCCGGAACCTGCGTCGGCTTGATTTTTGCGAACTTTGATATACCCGTACGTATGAACTTTCGGTAGACTCGTTGCATCCAATTAAGGGAATTCCCCTGCTTAGCCAGGTATCTGAAATCTCTTAGCCGCGCAGACTCACTGCGGGGCGGCTCTTATTCAAGAGGATGTGTCATGAACGGCCCATACCGAACCGGATTGCGTCTGATGGCGTTTGTTCTATTGACTCCGACTGTATTCGCGCAGAAAGGAATCATCACTACGTACGTAGGACCCGGAATGCCGGTCGATGGTTCATCTGCCCTCACGCAGGACTTCGGCAACTCGTCAATCGCCCTGGATGGCACAGGTGGACTCTATGTGTCCAGTTCCACGCGAAATCAGATATACCGCATAACCGCAGACGGCATTCTCAGAATCATCGCCGGCACCGGCTTCGCCGGTTTCAGCGGCGACGGCGGCCCGGCTGGTGGCGCAAAGCTGTCTGCCCCGGCTGGAATAGCCGCGGATGCCCACGGCAATGTCTATTTTGCCGACAGCTATAACCATCGAGTCCGCAAGATCACTCCGGACGGGAAGATCATGACGGTAGCGGGAGATGGGGTCGCGGACTTCGGTGGTGACGGTGGCCCCGCTTCTTCAGCACACCTCTACTACCCCATACACGTCGCGGTCGACGGGGCCGGAACACTCTACATCGCCGACAACAGCCATCGCGTCCGCAAAGTGACAGGCTTTGGAATCATCAGCACCGTCGCCGGCACGGGCGTTGCGGGCTATAACGGGGACGGTGGGCCTGCGTCGGCAGCCCAGCTCAATTATCCGCAAGCGCTAACCCTGGATTCGGCCGGTAATCTCTATGTTGCAGACCGGGCCAACCACCGCATACGGAGAATCACCGGCGAAGGAATCATAAGTACGATTGCGGGAACCGGAGTTGGGGGCTACAGCGGCGACGGAGGCGCCGCCATGTCAGCACAGTTGCACAGCCCGGACGGAATTGCGTTCGACCCGGGCGGCGTCCTCTACATCTCCGACTCCCAGAATTACCGGATCCGCAAGGTCACTCCGGAGGGAACCATCCGTTTTGTCGCCGGCAATGGAACCGGCGGCTATGAACCGGAGGCCGGTCTCGCTGCATCCGCATGGGTTCTGCCGGGGGATCTTTGTGTCGATGGTGCCGGCACCGCGTATTTCGTCAACGCCGAGGTCATTCGCAAGATCACATCCGGGGGCATGATCAGCAATGCCGCGGGAAGGCAATCCCGGGGATTCAACGGCGATGGACTGCCCCCCGCGTCCACTGAACTGTACGTACCTGATGGCGTTGCGTTCGATCGCGCAGGCAACCTGTATATTGCAGACAGTTGGAATCATCGCATCCGCAAGGTACCACCGTCGGGGACTGTCAGCACTTTCGTGGGAAACGGCCGCCCGGGATACAGTGGCGACGGCGGCTACTCGACTCCGCAGCTGGCCTTCCCCACCGACATTGCGTTTGGCCCGGACGGGAGCATGTACATTGCCGACAAGGGGAATCACAGGGTGCGCAAGCTGACGCCGGACGGCCTCATCAGCACGGTCGCGGGAGCCGGCGCCTATGGCGAGGGCGGCGGCTGGGGCTTCAGCGGCGATGGCGGCAAGGCAATTCTCGCGCGGCTGAGCAGTCCCGCAGGAGTGGCGGTTGACCGCGACGGCAGCGTTTACATTGCCGACTCTGCGAATCATCGGGTACGGAAAGTGACAGCCGACGGAATCATCAACACCGTCGCCGGAAACGGGGAGGGCGGCATCGGCGGCGACGGCGGCCCGGCAACGTCTGCGCAGCTGGCCTTCATTTTTTCCGGCATCGCCCTCGATGCAGCCGGAAACCTGTACATAGCAGACTGCACGAACCGACGCATCCGCATGGTCACAAAATCCGGAATCATCAGCACGATCGCGGGCGGCGGTTCAGATACGGGGGAAGGGATTCCCGCCACCTCGGCAAAACTGGGCGGCCCGTACGGCTTGACGTTTGATTCCGCCGGAAACCTCTACTTTGCCGATATCACTACCCGCGTCCGCAAGGTCACCCCGGCGGGGTTGATCTATACCGTCGCCGGGATTTCCAGATCAGGGTTCAGCGGCGACGGCGGTCCTGCGATCGCTGCGCAATTCAATTATCCTCAGCGAGTCGCTCTGGATTCTGCCGGCAATTTATACGTTTCAGATACCCAGAACCATCGCATCCGCAGAATAGAAGGGGTGGCAGGCGGCAGGACCATCTTCCCCCAGATCGCCGCAGGCGGCGGCTACACAACGAGATTCATGATCGGCAACAGCGGTTCTGACGACCTGTCCGGCACGCTTACGCTTACCGATCAGCAGGGCAATCCGCTCGTCGTTACCGGCACGGTCGATTACCCGGGCGCCGCCGTCCAGAATACGGCTGCTTCCGCATTCCCGATATCGATTCCGCCGGGAGGTGTCGGCTTCATCACCGCCACGTTGCCCGCCAATGGACCGGTGCGCGCGGGGTGGGCGCAGGTCGACAGTTCGGGCGGGACGATCTATGGCGTTGCTACCTACGAGTACGTCCTTGCCGGAACGATGCAGGGCACAACCGGCGTTTTGCCCTCCCAGCCGGCGCAATACGCAACGATTCCCGTCGATTACGACATCACCCAGAGCCGGCGTCTCGGGTACGCAGTCGCGAACACGGGCGACTCACCGATCACCATCAAGCTTGCAGTCGTGGATCAAACCGGCAGCGTGGTCGATGACAGCACAAGCATCACTCTCGATCCCGGTGAACAGACAGCGAAATTTCTGGATCAGGACTTTATCAGTCCGCAGTTCAAAGGCTCGATCGTGCTGCGCGGTCAGAACCGAGCGACTTTCGCAGCCGTAGCCCTGGTGCAGAATCACGACTTGTTCTCTATCGTTCCGGTTATCGCAGCCAAAGCTCCCGGAATCCCCGACTGAGGGATGGTCACAGCAGAGCCTTGCGACAAATGCGGCCTTGACATCCGCTATTTCGGCCAGTGCATAAATGCCGGGCCTGACTCGATTCAGGTCACTTACGAATGCTGATTTATGTCGTCAGATCCCGGTGGTAGGACGGCGGGCTTGGATGAAGGAGCGGATGCCCTGGGCGAGGAATCCGATGAGCAGGAGCGCCATCAGCGAACGGGCGACGGCAGCCGCCGGACGTGCGATCGTGCCGCCGGTAAGCATGGTGAACATTGCCGGGAGGCCCGAGATCGATCCGAGGACGCCAACGAGCGCAACCACCATCGCGATGTGCATGGCCGTCCGGCGCCGCTCAGGCGCGTTCCCAACTACGCCGAGAATTGCCAGCACGATGCCGAAGAAGGCGGGGATCAGTGCAGTCGGGCTAACCATGTCCGTCATCAGATAACCTGCCACGCCCAGTACAACCAGTATCACGCCTACCCAAACACTGAGTGCCGTCATGAAGCCTCCCCCCAAACCGTAGAGTTACGGCGATGCCGGAACAGGTAGAAACCGGCCGGCATCCCAACAATCACACTTCTCCTATATGGAGTATGCCAGAACCCGCTGAGCTGTGGCAGGCATCGGGACCGGGAGTTGTTAACGAACGATCCAGAATGGGATCCGTTGAGTGACGGCGCCATTCTGCCCGGAGGCGGCGATTTCCAGGGTGTACGAACCCGGCGTCAAACTTTCAGGATTGACGCCGGCCATGACCGGAATGTGATTCGGAGCGCTCGGCGCATCGGGGGAATCTGCCGTTTGCAGCGGTCCCGAAAAGACAGGATGATTGCCCTGATAGATCGTCGCGCGGATCTGGACCGCAGCGGCAGGCGGATTGTAGACATTGACAAAAAAAGCCAAGCGACCCTCCGCAGGGAATCGCCGGGTGACGCTGAACCGCGAATTGCCGAGGGTGTCCGAATCAAGACTCACGCCCGAGCCGCCTCCCTGGTTGCGCACGAATATACTGCTTAAGAGCATCGATCCCGGCTCGAGCGACGGGATCGAAATCCATTGCCATGCGCTCCCCATCCGCCCGCTCGCCGGTTCGCGCGCGGCTACGCGAACCTGGTAGATTCCGCCAGGCTCGAGCCGGATCAACCGGCTGTGCTTCAGGGGAACGGTGCCGCGACTCGGTGCCCGGGCAGAGTCTTCGGCGAGGGCAAGGTTTTCGCTGAAATGCTCCAGCGTAGTCCCGTTCCTGTCAGCCAATCCACCCATAACGGTCGCCGTGACCGGCTTCCCTTCCTCCCCCGCCTCGACATCCACTTGATAGGAAAGAGCAAGGACGGGCCTTTGATCCGACCCCATGATCCAACCGGCATAAACGGATACCGGCAGGTCCGTGCTCGCAAACGGGGCCTCCAGCGCATGCTTGAGCTGTTCCGCCGCTTCGGTAGGCGAAGCAGCCCGCTTCAGTGGCTTGGTCCGCGCCATGGCAACCGTCTGCGAGAGATCCACGGATCCAGCGCGCAACCTTACTTTGAGATCCGGCCGGTTTCGTATGGACACGCGCAGCGACCAGTATTTCCCCGGCTTCAGCAGACCCGGATCGATGTACCACCCGAGCAGGTAGTATCGCGATGCCTCGGAAAGGGCAGCGGTAATCGCGGTCTCGAATGAGTTGGAGTTCTTGAGGAATCGTCCTCCTGTGTCTGCCGCCAACGCGTTCAGCCCGTCCTGAAAGTCCATTACAGAGTTGTATGATGTGCGTACAGGCGGCGCCACCGTGGTCCTGGCGTCAGGCAGGCCCGTGACCAGCCCTCTGGTATCCAGTGTGAAGATTACGACGCCTGCATTCGCGGCGGCGGTGGTAAGCCTCCCCAGCCTGTCCACAATGTCCGACACGGAAGATTGAAGCGCAAAGCCGTCGGAGAGGAAGAACACCAGTTTCCTTCCCGGCAGAGTTGAGACGGAGCGAACGAAATCCATGAGTGCGGATAACGATCTTGCGGCAATTTCGGCAGAGGCATGCGCGAGAGAAAACGCTCGCGCTCGAATTTCCTGTCGCGCCTGACGGCGGTCGGGGATCAGTCTCATCATCAGATTCACAAAATACTCTTCGAGATCCAGGTCCCCCTGGGCAATCCGTGCGGCGTGGGCCTCGTTCATCGGCGGCCAGGCTGGATTCTCTACCGTGCCTCCACCCGCGAGTTTGCGCGCGGCCGCGCGCAACACCTCTTTGTCATTCGTGAACTGCTGCAGGAATCCCAGCTGTCCCGATGCAGCGACAATCGCCGCCTGGTCGTTGACACCGATTGAATCTTCAATGAGGTTCTGGAGCGCCAGTCGCGCGCGAATCATGCTGTCGACCGAAAGGTGCCAATCGTCGACGAAGAACAGGATTGTGCGTCCGTCATTCGAACGGCTCGTCGCAGGCGCAGGCGGCGAGGACGGCCGGCGATCCATCCTTGCCCAGATTTCTTCGTCACGAGGCGTGCCGGCACTCACGAGGTCGAAGAACGAGACCGGCTGCACTTTGCCATCGACACGCAGTTCAAATTGATCCGCCTTCAGGTCGCTGACGAATCTGTTGTCGCCGTCGAACACCATGACGTCGGTCTGAACCAGCGCAACTTCCACGCGGATCTGGTGGCTCGTCTGGCCGGTCTTGGGCGCTGACTGCGCCGGCAAGACATGGGAATGAGAGAGGAGCGCGCAGACCACCGCCAGGCTCCACGTCAAGGCTTTCATGGATCGCAGTCCGGACAACGTCATCCGCTCCTGAATGCAGACCTGATGATTGGTGCTAACGGTTCTATCCTATTACAGATGCCTTGCCGGCCCGTCATGTTCATTCGAAAATGATCCAGGTCTCCGGGGATACGATCCTGTCGGAATCAGCCGTTCCGGCGAACTGTCCGTTGCAGAGGATGCAAAGCAAGTCTGCAATTACGCGGCCGCGCTCAGCTATGCGTGCAAGCAGATGCGAAGCAAAAACGGCCTGCCGCCATCGATGGGGCTTCTCAATGAAGCGCACCTGCGGTTGATAAAGAATGTTCGCGGCGGCCATCGCGGTCCGGGCGAAATCAGGCGGAGCCGGAACTGGATCGGCGGAACCCGTCCGGGGAATGCAGTTTATGTACCCCTGGGAAATGCCACAAAAGCAGCGGGGGCGTTCAAAACCGGAAAACGTCCCCTATTTTCAATATGGATCGTCGTACGTCAGGGGAACGATCACGCCCCTCAGGTTTCTGTTATTTAACTCATAAGTGACCACATACTCCAGAGTCTCCCTCCGCCAAGGTGGAAGGGTCGTCCCCGTGTCAAAACGGTTGCCATTGGATGCCTGTCCGCCTCCACAGAAAACGAACAAAGGTCTGCTGAAAAGCTCTGTCAAATCTTCTCTGAATTGGTCCGCTGTAATCTCCACTTGGCCTTGATGCCCATCTGTGAAGACCTCGCCGATCTTGATTCCCTCAACGCCCTGCAGCATCTCCTTGAAGCGGTCAAAGATGTCCACTCGCATCGTAGGACGCCATGTGCCGTGGATGTTGGAAAGACGGTTTGAGATCACAGGCTGCCCCCCAAATTGTTGAAAACTGCACGGGTTTCGCGAATCTTACCCCGTTTGCCGCGACCCTAACGTGCGCTTTCAAGACGACACGACCAATTACGTGATCGCCGACGTGATTTTCATGCCCCCAGCTACACCATACGCTACGACTGATGCCGGAAGTGTTCGTGGCGCTGCCCTCACTCAAGCCCGGGTATGTCACGGCCGTGTTCTGCTGATAACCAGCTGCCGACCGGCAGGCAAATGGTGTGTTATCGATTTTCATGCTTGCTCCCGGTTGGCTGGAACATCGTTCAGTATTTCAACAAGCAGACTGGCACGGCGCTTGCCCTGTGTCAAGCACCACACCTGGATAGGAATCCTCCGCCTCGATCTGTGTCTCTTTCTTCTCCTTTTTTAGCAATTTCCTGGTGTTACCATTCTTCAGGAGACAGTTGCAGGCATCGGATGAATGCCGGATGAATGCCGGGAGAGAATGAATCACACGAACGATCGGAATCACGACGACCCGAAGAGGTTTTGCCGTGATGTTCTCAGGGTCCTGGTGATTCTTCGGCATCCTGGGTTGAGGGGATTGCCAGGAAAAAGATCCAACAAAGGAGCATTGAGTATGAGAATCCAAAGAGTGATGTTCATGCTTGGCGTGATTGTGCTTATGGCCGCCGTGGTATCCGGCATGCAGGAGAAAAAGAAGGCTCCCGCGAAGCCGGCGATGGACGAGAAGGCGATGATGGAAATGATGGAGAAATTGGGCACACCGGGCGCAGGGCACAAGAAACTGGATTTCATGGTCGGGTCATGGAACGCCAAAAGCTCGATGTGGATGGATCCCGCTCAACCGCCGACGGTGTCGCAGGGGACCTCGGATCACAAGTGGGTTCTCGGGGGCCGGTTTCTTGAACAGCGCTTCGAAGGCACCTTGATGAACATGCCGTTTTCTGGCCTGGGCTTTTCAGGGTACGACAACTACAAGAAACAATACGTCGGCACCTGGATCGACACGATGGGCACCTGCATACTCAACATGATGGGCAACTTCGACCCCTCGGGCAAGATTCTCACCATGGCCGGAAAAGTGGATGATCCCATGCAGGGGAAAGAAGTGACGATGCGCGAGAAAATGACCATCGTCAGCAACGACGAAATGCTTTTCGAAATGTACGGTCCGGGCCCGGACGGCAAAGATTACCGGATGATGGAGATCCGTTACACGCGCAAGCGTTGATGCATGCAGCCTGCGCCGATGGTGGATGACCCATCTCCTGAATATCAGCGAATGGGGACTGACGGCTTCAACATCCCGGGCGCCGGAGCAGTCTTGGAGCCACCCACGAGACTCGGGTGGAATTTCCACTGCTTTACAGCCGTGATTGCCGCGTCATTCAAAAGGGGATGCCACAAGAGCCGGGTCCGTCCTCGCCATCGTTTCTTTCTGCCTGAAAAAGTCCTCGGGCGGGTCTTCAAAGGCAAGTTCAGGGCGGCTCGGGAGGACGCTTCCGCAAAAAACATCCGCTGCCACCCAATTGAAATCCTATAGCGTGCTTTGCGGACAACGACCACCGCTCCGCGGTCCACTTCAAGTCGTCGTCTCGGAAACGCACCGCGCAGTTTGGCGTCGATTCCCTGTTTCTGCTGTCGGCGCGCTCCCGATACAACTCCATGATTTCTTGGGAGTTATGGCATTGCTCTTCCATTACTGCGCCATTCTTGACGCGCTTTGCGCTGTCCCCGGACCGTGAGGCAGGTGCAGTTGCGAAAATTCCAGTTTTCCCTAATAATCCACTTGACGTGCGATATATCTAACATTATATTCGTTGCGTTTAACAATTTAATAGTTATATGTAACTAATCCTGCTTTCCTGAAAGGAGCGGCATCGATGTACAAGAGAATGAAGTGGATCCTGTGGATGGGAATTGTCGGCGTGCTTGTGGGCGTCACCATGGCGGTCCTTGGATTTCCGGGACCCGTCCCGGCTTTGATTGCCTCAATAAGCGGCGCGTGGATCGGGGTGGCCATCGCCGCAAAGCTCAGCAAAGGTGTCCGGGATGAAATGGTGGTGCGGGTGGAACACATCAGCGCATATTACGCATTCAACGCGACACTTTACTTGATCTGCGTGCTGGCAGGGGTGCGTACATTCTCAAATTTGACGTTGGGTGTCAGTGAATTATTGCTTACCTTAGGGCTCTTCATGAGTATCTCTTACACGCTCCTCAAGTACGTTCTCCTGAGACGGGGTAAGGCGGAATGAAGACTCGAATCAAGGAATTCCGTGCGCGCTACGAGCTCACCCAGGCACAACTCGCCGACCAACTCGGCGTCCGCCGGGAGACCATCTCCTTTATCGAGCAGGGGAAATACAATCCTTCGCTCCGGCTGGCGCATCGGATCGCAGTGGCTTTGAAATCGTCGCTCGACGAGCTATATATTTTCGACGAAGCAGATAATGCCGGGGCAACCGGCGAGTGATGCCTGTAAATCAAGTGTTCTCTGTGCTTTAGCATTCTAAACGGATTGTTCGCATCGCTCTAGATCATTACAATTGCTGTCTCCCGAAATCCCAGCATAAAGGAACTCAGCGCCCGTAAACGGCAGGAACATTTTGGCTTTTGGTTTCGACTTCAGGAACCCGTCCTGGCTGTCGCGGGCAATGCCCACGACGGTGTAGGTTGTTTCTCCCTCGCGGACATGGCGGCCGATCGGATTTTCCGAGCCGAACAACAACTGCGCGGCGGTCTGATTGAAGATTGCCGGTGCGTCCGCACCCCGGTCCGTCGCGCTGGTGAATTGTTCAGGTTAAAACCCGGGTGATCCTTCAGGACTCGTCGGGGTATGCCTTGATTCGGGCAGTGCTGCCTGATTTAGGGCAAGTGCAGAGCCCGTGCAAGGGTAGTTTTTCCAGAGACATTGGGCCTTGCCGCTAGCTCGGGCGGACAAATCAGGCCATAAGCGATTGATGTTCTTGTGGATCTCATGCTCCGCACTTGCTTTTAAATCATCGCGGCTTCATTGGCCCTGTAATTGCGGTATTTTGAATCGTGTTTAGATTCAAACGCAGTTTGATCCGGCAAAGATCGAACCGAGACGTCTTACTTTACTTCAGGCTGGAGACGGCGCCATGCATCCTCCCGGAATGTCGAGATTCGCATTCTTGTTATCCGTGACCCTGGTTTTTTGTCCTCGTCCCTCCGGGGCCGTTCCCGTTAGGCCACAGGAATCGAACCCTTCCGGGCCAGCGGATCGGCCCAAAGCGGAATCGCTGAAACTCGACGCGTTAGTGGAAGAACTGCTCAGGTCAAATCCTGAATTGCAGGCAGCCCGGAAGCGCTATGAAGCAGCCCTGACCCGTCCGTCGCAGGAAAGCGCTCTGCCCGATCCTCGCGTTACCGCGGGCTGGGTCAGCAACGGGTGGCCCTATCCTGGAGCAGGCCTTGGCGCGGAAGCCACAAGCAATATCGGCATTCAGGTCGCGCAGGAGATCCCCTTTCCCGGGAAACGGGCCTTGAAGGGCGGCATGGCACAAAAGGAAGCAGACAGCGAGGCGCAGGCGGTTCGCGCCATGGAACTGAGACTCGTCGCTCAACTCAAGGAAAGGTACTACGAGCTCATCTTTAACTATGAGGCTGTGGAGCTGATTCATCGGAACCAGGAACTGCTGCAGCAAATGGCGAAAGTGGCTGAAGCCCGCTACTCCGCAGGGAAGGCGATGCAGCAGGACATCATCAAAGCCGGCATAGAAGTCGACCTCCTCGAGAACCGGCTGATTGCCCTGGAGCAGAAGAAGCTCAGCATCCATGCCGAGATTAATGCCCTCATAAACCGCCCGCCGGATGCGGACCTGGGCCGTCCGGAAACGGTTTCGACCTTGCCCCCGCTGGAGCCTTTCGAGTCCTTACGCGCACGCGCCCTGGAGGCGTCGCCGCTGCTTCAAGGACAGCGCGCCGTTATCGACGGCAGACAGCTGAATGTGCAATCCGCCCAAAAAGCCTACTATCCGGATTTCGATGTCATGACGGGATATTACAACCAGGGAGCCATGAAGCCGATGTGGGAATTCAAGGTGCAATTCAATATCCCGCTCTATTTCGGGAAAAAACAGCGTTATGGATTGGAGGAAGCCGGCGCCAATCTGGCTGAAGCGCAGCGGACGTATCGCAACGAGCAACAATGGCTGCTCTTCCGCGTGCGTGACCGTTACACAGCCGCTGAAGCCGCACTGAAGCTCATGAATCTCTATTCTCAACAGGTGGTGCCGCAGTCGGAACTTGCGCTCCAATCTTCGCTGGCCAGCTACGAGGGCGGCAGCGTCGATTTCCTGACGGTGCTCTCCAATTTCACCACCATCCGGGAATATCAAATGAATTACTACGAACAGCGGGCGGAATACCTGAAAGACTTGTCCGGCCTGGAGGAATTGACGGGCATTCCCAGCGGCCCGGTCCCGAATCAGGGTTTTCCCAAAAATGAGGTGCGGCGATGAAGAACTTCTTGATTGGATTTGTTCTGGCCGGCGTCCTGGTAAGCGGCGGGTACTGGATTGTCACAAGGCAGAACGCCGCTCAAGGGCCGGCAACGACTCAGCAAGTGCAGAAATACCATTGCCCCATGCATCCCGAATATGTTTCCGACAAGCCGGGCGATTGTCCCATCTGCGGCATGAAGCTGGTCCCGATGGAGAGCGCGGCGTCTCCTGAACCGGCGGCCAGAGGAGAGCATGCCGGGCATGAGGCCGCCGGTGCGCCCGCCAAAAAGGAGCGAAAAATCCTCTATTGGACCGACGCCATGAATCCCGGCAGCCGCTATGACAAGCCGGGCAAGGCTCCCGACGGAATGGACCTGGTCCCCGTCTATGAAGAAGAATCCGCGGGCGCGGGCCCCGGTGTTCCCGGCTACGCAACGGTAAAAATCCCGGCGGAGCGGCTGCAGATGATGGGGGTTACCACGGAAAAAGCCCGGATGATGAGCCTGGACCAGAACATCCGGACCGTAGGGATGATCACGGCGGACGAAACCCGCATCAGTCACATTCATACCAAGTTCGAGGGGTACATTGAGCAGATCTTCGTCAATTACGTCGGGCAGCAAGTGAGCGCAGGCCAGCCGATTTTTTCGGTCTATGCCCCGGAACTGATGGCGACACAAAAGGAGTACATCCTGGCCTTGCAGGCGCGCGACCAATGGGAGAAATCAGGGACCCAGGTGCGGCTGCCGGGAGTCAATCTGGTCGAAGCCGCCCGGCAGCGGCTGGCGCTCTGGGATGTCAGTCCGGACCAGATCGCTCTCATCGAGAAAAACCGCGAGCCGATCCGGGCCTTAATGGTCTATTCGCCGGTCAACGGGATCGTCACGGCCAAGACCGCCGTTCAGGGCAACAGGGTAATGCCTTCGGACACGCTCTATGACATTACGGATTTGTCCAGCGTATGGGTTCTGGCGGATCTCTATGAAATCAATGTGCCCTTTGTGAAAATCGGGGACCCCGCCACAATTTCGCTGAGCTACGATCCGGGCCGGGTCTTCAAAGGACGAGTCAGCTTCATCAACCCCAGTGTGGATGAGAAGAGCCGGACGGTAAAGGTTCGCATCGTGCTCCCAAATCCTTCCGGAACACTGAAGCCGGACATGTACGCGGAGGTCAGCTTCGGCGGGCAGCTGGGCTATGGAGTCGCCGTTCCCGACAGCGCGGTGATGGGAACCGGGGAGCGGGAGATGGTGTTCATAGCCAAGGGCGACGGCTTGTTCGAACCGCGTGAAGTAAAGACCGGGGTCAAAGTGCGCGGCTTGTACGAGATCAGGAAGGGTGTGGCTGCGGGAGAAAGTGTCGTGACCGGGGCCAACTTCCTGCTCGATTCCGAGTCCAAACTGAAGGCCGCGATTTCAGGCGCAGGGAAGTAAGGCTCTCGCATCCTGCCAATCCGTTCATGAAGGAACCGTATGATCGAGAAGCTCATCGAGTTTTCTGCGCGTGAGAAGTACATCGTCCTTCTCTTTACCGCCGCTGTCGTGGCCTTCGGCGTCTGGACGATGTACAACCAGCCTGTCGATGCCATCCCCGATCTTTCGGACACGCAGGTCATCATCTACTCCAAATGGGATCGCTCACCCGACATCATCGAAGATCAGGTCACGTATCCAATCACCACGGCGCTACTCGGCGCCCCCCAGGTCAAGGCGATTCGCGGCTTTTCGGACTTCGGCTTTTCCTACGTGTACATCGTGTTCGAGGACGGGACCGACATCTATTGGGCCAGGAGCCGTGTGCTCGAATACTTGAGCAAAGTGCTTCCTTCCCTCCCCGCCGGCGTCAAAACGGAGATCGGCCCGGACGCCACCGGCGTGGGCTGGGTCTTTCAGTACGCCCTGGTGGACGACAGCGGTACGCATACGCTGGCAGATCTGCGCTCCTTCCAGGATTGGAACCTGCGCTATGCGCTGCAGGCAATCCCGGGCGTGGCTGAAATCGCCACGATCGGCGGTCTGCAGAATCAGTACCAGATTACCGTCGATCGGGAAAAGCTGGCCGCCTACAACATTCCCCTCATGATGGTGTCGGAAGCGGTGCGGAATTCCAATGTCGAGGTGGGTGCGCGATTGATCGAATTCTCCGGCGCGGAATATATGGTCCGCGGCCATGGATATATCAAGAACACGCAGGACATCGAGCAGATCGTCGTCAAGACCAACGACCGGGGCACCCCGGTCCTCCTGCGCGACATCGCCAGGGTCGAACGCGGTCCCGAGATGAGGCGCGGCATTGCCGACCTGGATGGACAGGGCGACACGGTGGGCGGCATTGTCGTGATGCGGCACGGCGAGAATGCCGACAAAGTCATCCGCCGGGTCAAGGACCGGCTCCAGGAACTTCAACCTTCCCTGCCCAAGGGCGTAAAAGTCGTCACCACTTACGACCGCTCAATGCTGATCGAGGGCTCCATCAGCAATCTCAAAGAGGAGCTGATCCTCGAAATGATCATCGTCAGTTTTGTGATCCTGATCTTCCTGTGGCACATCCCGTCGGCGATCATCCCGATTGTTACCATACCGGTGGCAGTGCTGCTGTCTTTCGTACCCATGCACTTGATGGGGATGAACTCGAACATCATGTCCCTGGCAGGCCTCGCCATTTCCATAGGCGTGCTTGTAGACGGCGCCATCGTCGAGGTCGAGAATGCCTATAAGAAGCTGGAACTCTGGATCGAGGGAGGACGACAGGGTGATTTTCATGCCATCCGGCTGCAGGCGCTCAAGGAGGTCGGGCCGTCCGTATTCTTTTCGCTGCTGGTGATCGCGGTCGCCTTTCTGCCTGTCTTCACGCTGGTGGATCAGGAGGGCCGGCTCTTCCGGCCGCTGGCTTTCACCAAAAACTTTGCCATGGCCATTGCCGCCATTCTTGCGGTTACATTGGATCCGGCGATGCGGATGATTTTTGCGCGGATGGATTATTTTCAATTCCGGCCCCGCTTCCTCTCCTGGATCGTCAATCAGGTGGCTGTCGGAAAATATTATAAGGAGGAGCGGCACCCGATCAGCCGTTTGCTGTTTCGGATCTACGAGCCTCCCGCACGGCTGGTGCTGAAGCACCCCAAGACGACCATTGCCATCGCCTTGCTCCTGGTCGCGACTACCGTGCCGGTGTACCTCCGGCTCGGCAGCGAGTTCATGCCCCCTTTGAACGAAGGCACCATCCTTTACATGCCCACTACGTTGCCCGGCATATCCGTCTCGGAAGCCCAGGTGATCCTGCAACATCAGGACCAGATGATCCGGGCATTTCCGGAAGTGGAAAGAGTCTTCGGCAAAGCGGGGCGGGCGGAGACTTCCACTGATCCGGCGCCGTTTTCCATGATGGAGACCACCGTCATGCTCAAGCCTCCGTCCGAATGGCGCTTCAAGAAGCAGTGGTATTCCGACTGGGCGCCCGACTGGTTGAAAAAACACGTCCTGAGCCGGATCGCACCGGAGCATATCTCCTGGGACGAACTCATCGCCGAGCTCGATCAGAACGTGCGCATTCCCGGCGTGACCAACGCATGGACAATGCCGATCAAAGCGCGCATCGACATGCTGTCCACAGGCATTCGCACGCCGATCGGCATCAAGGTCCTCGGTCCGGACCTCGGCGAAATTGAAAAGATCGGCGCCCGGCTCGAAACGCTGCTTCGGAATGTGCCGGGAACACGCTCCGTTTTTGCCGAACGGGTGGCCGGGGGCTACTTCCTCGATTTTGACCTGAAACGGGAGCAGTTGGCCCGGTATGGTCTGACAGTCGCGGATGCGCAGAACATTGTCATGTCGGCGATCGGAGGAGAGAATGTCACTACCACTGTCGAAGGGCGCGCGCGCTACCCTGTGAACATCCGTTATCCGCGCGAATTGCGCGACAATATTGAACGGCTGCGTCAGGTGCTGGTGCCGACCCCCTCGGGAGCGCAGATCCCGATCGCGCAAATCGCGGATATCAAGAAGGTCATCGGCCCGTCGATGCTCCGCGATGAAAACGGCATGCTCGCCGGTTACGTTTTTGTGGACCTTTCTTCCAGCGATATCGGCGGCTATGTGGATAAAGCCAAAGAAATCGTCAGGCAGGGTCTGCAGGTCCCAACCGGGTATTCCCTCGTCTGGAGCGGCCAGTACGAAAACATGCTGCGCGTGCGCGAAAGATTGAAGATCGTAATACCCATAACGCTGGTACTGATCTTCGCGCTCCTCTACATGAACACGAAATCGGCCATGAAAGCGTCCATCGTGATGCTCGCGGTGCCGTTCTCGCTGATCGGGGCAGTGTGGCTTATGTACGCGCTGGGATATAATATTTCCATCGCCGCCTGGGTGGGCATGATCGCCCTGATGGGACTGGATGCGGAAACCGGCGTTTTCATGCTGCTGTTCCTCGATCTCTCCTATGAAGAAGCCAGGCGCAAGGGCCAACTGCGGGATCGGGGCGAGTTGATCGAAGCCATCATTCACGGGGCGGTGAAGCGAGTCCGGCCGAAGGCCATGACGGTGATGGCCGCCTTCATGGGATTGATGCCGATCATGTGGTCGGCCGCCATCGGGGCGGACATGATGAAGCGCGTGGCCGCACCCATGGTCGGCGGGCTCGCGACTTCGTTCGCACTGGAACTGCTGGTCTACCCCAGCATCTATTACCTGTGGAAATGGAGCGCCGAAGTCAAACATCAGACGTTCGGTCCGCTGGGTACGGCGCCGGGACACTGATACAGGCAGCGGAACTACAAGGATTTCGAAGGAGGCTAACATGACGGAGGAAGCGTCCTCGCGATATTCGAAAACCGGCGTTTTCGTCGGATTGGCTGTGATCTGTGTCACGGCCCTGCTCGCATACTATGTCTGGGTGGGCAAGATCGCCGGTGGGACACCGACTTGTGAGGTGTGCAGACGGGTGATCCGCACGGAGACGTCGTTCAAGATCGTGCAGGCGGATGGATCGATGAAAGCTACCTGTTGCCCGCGCTGCGGGCTGGCCGCGATCATCCAGAACGGCGGGCGGGCGCTTGAGGCGGTTGATTTCTCCTCCAAAAAACGGATCGGGGCTGCCGAGGCGATCTACCTCGAAGGATCGGACATCATGGAGTGCTGTACCGACACCGGCTTCCGGGCCGACCAGGGCGCCTTTCAACAGATGGAGTACGACCGGTGCATGCCGAGTCTGCTTGCGTTCGCACGGCGGGAAGATGCTGAAATGGTGCAGCAGAAGCATGGCGGGCAGATCATCAGTTTTGAGGAAGCCAGGCAGAGCGTTGTGCGCCAGCTGAAGAATCAATAAGAGGTCGGAGGGTTCTCATGAAAAGAGTCGGTTTGAGCTTGTGGCTCGCAGGATTGATGCTCGTTGGTTCCGCACTCCAGGCACAGGAAGTGAGGTTTGCTGTCCGGCACGATCGCCTGCTCCGGGATCGCACGGGAGAATTGATTTTCGGCGAAACTGGAATTGAGTACCGTGCCAAGGAGAAGAAGAACGCGCGTACGTGGAAATATGAGGACATCCAGCAACTCGGCCTGCTCAGCCCTAAGGAATTTACCATCCTCACGTATGAGGACAGCAGATGGAAACTCGGCAAAGACCTGTTTTATCGCTTCGAAATCACCTCGGGCGAAATAACCCCAGCGCTCTGGACACAACTTCAGGCAAAGCTCAGGCGGCCGGTCGTGTCCGCACTCATCCCGCCGGACATCACCCCGAAATTCACGATCCCGGTCAAACACCTGAGGGGATTCCGCGGCACGCAGGGAACGCTGGAGATCGCCGAGCAGTACGTCATCTACAAAACGGATGTGCCGAAGGACTCGCGCATCTGGCGTTACCAGGATATCTCCTCGATTGGGACCACCGGGCCGTACCAACTGCGGGTTACTTCCATGGATCGCTCCGAAGGTGAACACGGCGGCGAGCGGAACTTCGTCTTTTCTCTCAAGGAGCGGCTCGCGCCCGAAGCCTACGATTTCATCTGGTGGAAGATCAACGGATCGCAAATATCTTCTTTCACCGGGAAATAGCCTCCCGCAGAGGACGCCAATGTGTGGAGCGCCGACATGAGACCTGGGGATGTCGGCAAGATAAGCCTCAAAACCTTTTCGGCCCGCCGTTCCCGATTGCAAGCGGCTTCCCGTCTTCGCCGTGGAAGTTGAGGATTACACTCGATTCTTCGCCGGCTCCGATCAGAATAAACTGCGTCATGTACCCGCCTGCATCGGCAACGTGGGGAAAGATGACGGGAGCAGGGGCCGGCAGTGTCATGTCGGCAATCGGAAATGTCGCCGTGAGGAAATCGCTACGCTCGTTATACAGCGATCGCATCGTCAGGGCCGCAAAGGGTGCTGGCGAGATGATATCCAGCACGCCCGTGAATCCGGCGGGCAACCCTGCAACGAACTGATCGGCAAATCTGGCGGTGTGTCCCATGCTCGCCAACTCGAGTGGACCCTTGCTGGTTCCAATTGCAGTGACGCCATCGTTCTGGAACGCCGCGATCGTGAGACTGGAATTGGTGTTAGCCGGGTTGGCGATGGCCAGGCCCGTGTTGTGTCCTGATGACAAGTCGACATAGATGCGCGCATGTGTGGTGGGGACCGTCGCCGGGATTCCAGACTCCATCACCAGGAAGCTGCCGGGATTGTAGCTGAACACCCCCGCTCCGATCGGACTTAATGTTCCAACATCAGGAGTCAGGCGGACCCAGCCCGGCAGGACTGTTGTGGGGAAACCGTCCGTCTGGAAACGCGCCACACCACCGGGCGGGATCGAGTACTTGATCACGGACTCTGCCGCATCCCCGCCCAGGTTGACGGCTAAAGGATTGCCGTTGTCATCCAGAATCTGGAGTGTGCCGGTTTCGATTCCGTCCGATGTGTTCAGCAAAACAACGGAAGTGGTATATCCGCCACCGTCGACAAACTGGGGGAAAAAGATGGCATCGCTCGTGGGTGGTCTTGTAAGGTCCGCTGTCGGTGTAGTCGTAAAGAGGGTCTCGTTCCTTTGATTGGTGGTCATGCGCAATGCCACGACAGAGAGAGGTTGGTCGCTGGAGATGTCCAGCGATGCAAACTTGGTCGATATCTGAAAATCCTCAGGAAGGACAAAGTCGGGCGCCGCTTCCTTCAGCTGATCGATGAAGCTGGCAAAATGGGCCCCGGCGGCGAGGGCCCCATGACCGCTCGAGAGTGCGGCGCCCGTGACATCGCGCAGCGTGTATGTCACGTTCGCTGAGCCGGCGCCACAGTTGACCACCGCGATACCTGTATTGACATTGATGGTGCCGGCACTGATGCGTCCCGGAATAGCGGCGGCGGCAGAGCGGTAGTCGATGAATATACGGGCAGCGGTCGTTGGAGGAGAGGCGGGAACGCCTGCTTCGCTGACGGTGACGCCGTTCTGTCTGAAGCTGAAAACAGCAACCCCATACAAGGAAAGCAAATCCCGGCGCCCACCTTTAAACCTGCAATTTACCAGGCATCCAAAGTACCTGCTTGAGCTGCTAATTTGTGCCCCGCACCCGCTAGAACTCGTCGCTTTTGGGGGTAGTGACGGTATTACGAGTACTCGGGCATTGACGAGAAAGGTGCTGGCGTAGCGCCGACATCGCCGTGATCTCGAATCGACCATAGCCAAGGGCGGTCTCTGACCGCCGACCTCCCCATGATCTTCGGCGCCCGATCGATCGCAAGCTATCCCCTGAATGGATTTTCTGGTAACGACAGAGATCCCGACTTGTATAATCTAGACTGTTCACGGCTCGATGAATGGAGAATTGGCTCATGTCCATAAACGATCTGTTGCCCGATATATCGATTGAACAGTTGCCCGAGCGATTGCGCGAAGCTGCCGCATCCGCCGGCTGGACTACCCTCATGCCCGTGCAGGCGCGGACGATCCCATATCTGCTCGGCGCGCGGAACATGATGGTTCAGGCCCGCACGGGCAGCGGCAAGACCGGCGCATTCCTGCTGCCCATGCTGGAAAGGCTTGACCCGGTGCGCCGTCATTGTCAGGCGCTCGTCCTCGTTCCCACGCGGGAACTCGCCCGTCAGGTGGGGCTGGAGGCCGAGAGGTTGTGCGGCAGCGCGGGCTTCCGCACCGTCGTCTTATACGGCGGCGTCGGCTATGACGCCCAAATCGACGCGCTCAGGCAAGGCGCGCAAATCGTAGTTGGCACGCCGGGGCGCGTGCTCGATCATCTGCTCAAACGCACGTTATCCCTCGATCACATCGAGATGTTGATCTTCGACGAAGCCGACCGCATGTTGTCTATGGGCTTCTACCCCGACATGAAACAAATCCAGGGCTACCTGCCCAAACGCAGCCCGCATACCTGCATGTTTTCGGCCACCTTCCCGGGCTATGTGATGCGCACCGCGCGCGAGTTCATTCATGAGCCGGAATTCATCACCCTCAGTCTCGATCATGTGCACGTGACCGAGACCGAACACATCTTTTACCTTGTGCGGGGCATGGACAGAGATCGCGGTCTCATTCGCCTGATTGAGATCGAAAATCCGGCTTCGGCCATCATTTTCTGCAACACCAAAGTCAAAGTGCATTACGTGTCGGTGGTATTGCAGAGCTTCGGCTACGACGCTGATGAGTTGAGCTCTGATCTGTCGCAAAAGGATCGCGAGCGGGTCCTGGCACGGGTGCGCCAGGGGAAGTTGCGGTTCCTGGTGGCCACCGACGTGGCCGCGCGCGGCCTCGATATCCCCGATCTCTCCCACGTGATCCAATACGAACCGCCGGAGGACCCCGAGGGCTACATCCACCGCGCCGGGCGAACAGGCCGCGCGGGCGCGGCCGGGGTCGCCATCTCATTGGTGAGCGACCTGGAGCAGATGGACCTCGACCGCATCGCCAAACGCTACGGCATCAACCTGCAGGAGCGGCCGCTGCCCACCAACGCCGACGTGGAAGCGGTAGTAGCCGAACGCGTCACGGCCCTGCTCGAAGCACGGCTGCGCCAGCGCGACAAACTCCACATCGAACGAAGCCAACGTTTCGTGCCGCTGGGCCGAAGTCTGGCCGAAAACGAGGACGAATCAGCCATCATCGCGATGCTCCTGGACGATTACTACCAGCAGACACTTCATGCCCCACTGCCGCAACCGGCCGACGCCCCGGCCATAACGGGTCAAAGCCGAGCACGGGCCGTCCATCGTCGCCGTCGGCCACGCCGATGATAAGACCAAGTCCGGGCCGGCCGGTGGAGCGGCTGTTTTCGTTCGTGTTGCGCTCCCGCATTCTGATTGTGGGGCGCGACACGCTGGCACGCAGCAAAAGCAAGCTGCACTTCGTATTGATCACCCACGACCTCTCCGATACCAGCCGGGCGGAAATCCTCTCGGACTTCGCGCATTACCCGGTGGTGCAGCGTTACACCATGGAGGAGTTGGAGAAGTTTTTCGGGGTCAAGGGGGCAAAAGTGATCGGGTTTGAGAAGTCGGGGCTTGCCCGGTCGCTATACGAGGAATTGAAGGAGCATCGGATCAACAGGCCGGTGGAACCGGCTGCGTCCCGCGACTCATGAGGCGTCCGATCCGCGATGCAGGCGCAGCAGAGGCGGCGGCATGCAATCGATCTCGGTCCACTTCCCCGTGGCGGGGTGAGGAAAACCCAGTAACGCGTTGTGCAGATGGTAGCCCAGGTCACCCGGGAGAGCCCGGCTGTTCTCCGCGGGGACTCCTCCGGCCGTGTAAAGCGAGTCGCCAACCAGCGGATGTCCGGCCGCAGCAAGGTGAATGCGGATCTGGTGCGGCCGGCCGGTCGTGATTCTGATTTGAAGCAGGGAGCAGGAATGGCGCCGCTCCAGAACTCTTATGTGACTGTGTGCGGGCTTTCCGAGAGGACACGCGGCATGGATGGTCTTTAAGATCCCGTGTGGAACCGGACCGATCGGAGTGTCGACTTCAAATTCGTCGCCGGCAGGACTACCCGTGGCCAAAGCACGGTAGACTTTCAGAATTTCACCACCACGCCATGCCCGCGACGTTTTCGAAGCGGCCTCCTGCGTCGCGGCAAACAGGACAATTCCCGAAGTCCCGCGACCCAGTCGATGCAAAGGGCTGGCTCCTGGGAAATGGCGACGGACGAGCGACAGAAGCGTATGCTCCATAAAGCCGCCCCCGCCGGGATTAGTGGGCAGTCCCCGGGGCTTGGCCACCGCGAGCAGGTGCGCGTCCTGATACAGGATGGCGAAAGACAGCGGCGCCTCGGGCTCCTCCCAGGGAGGACGCAGCCAGCTCAGATGCTGGCCCGGCCTCAGAATCGCATTCTGCATTGACGGAATTCCATCCAGGAGCACGCGGCCGGATTCGATGCGATCCAGCCAAACTTCGCGCGGGAACCCCGGATAGCATTTCGTCAGGTAATCAATTATCCTCAGGCCTGCAGCATCGGCCCCCAAAACCTCTCGATACTCGAAGCCATGGTTCAAGGGTGTCATGGTCAACCGTGTGCCTTGGCCAGTGTGTTTCACATACACTGAATGCCCGGCATGTCCGGGTGATGAAGGTGTCGAAGACTTCACCGTGGAGCATCGCACGACCGACAATGATAACAGATGCCAGGCAAGGCAGATGGTGTTACCCCCATCCTCAAGAAAAGTACGGTTCGTCCCAAACCGGAATTGCCGAGGCAATCGGCGGGTTCTCGAAGGAAGGCTACCATGAGGCGCGGACTCTCTCGCACATTGAGGGATCGCTTCAAAACCGTTTTCGAGGGGATCCGCGCATGAATGTTCCTTCCGGCGGCACACCCAGGCTCATGGCCATAAAAAAAGCTCGTGGAATGAGGCCACGAGCTTTTTTTCACTTTCCGATCAACGGACGTCTCAGTACATGTCGCCCATGCCGCCGCCCTGGGGCATCGCAGGAGTCTTCTGGTCTTCCTTGATGTCCGAAATCAGGGCTTCCGTCGTCAGGAGCAGCGACGCGATCGATGCCGCATTCTGCAACGCCGTCCGCGTCACCTTCGTCGGATCAATGACCCCCGCGGCCACCAGATCCTCGTACTTCTCGGTCTCGGCGTTGAACCCGAAGTTCAGTTCGTTGCTCAGGCGCACTTTCTCCGACACCACCGCACCTTCATACCCGGCGTTGTTCACGATCTGCCGCAGCGGCTCTTCCAGAGCCCGGCGCAGGATGCCGCTCCCGATCGCCTCGTCCCCTTCCAGCTTCAGCTTCGCCACCGCAGGCACGCAGCGCAACAAGGCCACGCCGCCCCCCGGCACGATGCCTTCCTCTACCGCGGCCCGGGTCGCGTGCATCGCATCTTCCACCCGCGCCTTCTTCTCCTTCAGCTCCGTCTCCGTCGCGGCGCCCACCTTGATCACGGCCACGCCCCCGACCAGCTTCGCCAGCCGTTCCTGCAGTTTTTCGCGGTCGTAATCGGATGTCGTTTCCTCGATCTGAGTCCGCAGTTGCTTCACGCGGCCCTCGATATCCGAATGCTTGCCGGCGCCCTCGATGATGGTCGTGTTGTCCTTATCGATCGTGATCTTCTTGGCGTGGCCCAGGTCCTCCAGGCGCACATTCTCCAGTTTGATCCCCAGCTCTTCCGAAATCACCTTGCCGCCCGTCACGATCGCGATGTCTTCCAGCATCGCCTTGCGCCGATCGCCGAATCCGGGCGCTTTGACTGCAGCTACCGACAGCGTCCCGCGCAGCTTGTTCACCACCAGCGTCGCCAAAGCTTCGCCTTCGATGTCTTCCGCAATGATCAGCAGCGGCCGGCCGCTTTTGGCGATCTGCTCCAGCACCGGCAGCAGGTCTTTCATCGAGCTGATCTTCTTCTCCTGCAGCAAAATCGAACAGTCGTTCAGCTCCGCTTCCATCCGCTCGGCGTCCGTCACGAAGTAAGGCGACAGATAACCGCGGTCGAACTGCATGCCCTCGACCACTTCCAGCGACGTCTCAATCGACTTCGCTTCTTCGACCGTGATCACGCCGTCCTTGCCGACCTTTTTCATCGCCTCGGCAATAATGCTGCCGATGGTCTTGTCATTGTTGGCCGATACCGAGCCTACCTGGGAGATCATCTCGCCCTTCACCGGCTTGCTCAGCTTCTTCAGCTCCGCAACCGCCGCTTCCACGGCCTGCTCAATGCCGCGCTTGAGACCCATCGGGTTCGCGCCTGCCGCTACGTTCTTCACGCCTTCCCGAAAGATCGCCTGCGCCAGCACCGTCGCGGTCGTCGTCCCGTCTCCGGCCACGTCCGAAGTCTTCGACGCCACTTCGCGCACCATCTGCGCGCCCATGTTTTCGGGGCCGTCCTTCAGCTCGATCTCTTTCGCCACCGTCACGCCGTCCTTTGTGATCAACGGAGCCCCGAACTTTTTGTCCAATACCACGTTCCGGCCCCTCGGCCCCAACGTGATCTTCACCGCATCCGCCAGCTGATTCACCCCGCGCAACAAAGCCTGGCGCGACCGTTCGCCATGTACGATCTCTTTAGCCATGAGTTCTCACCTCTTATCTTCCCGCAATTAGAACACTGGTTGTCCCTGGGACGGTCTACTTCTCTTTCACCAGCACCGCCAGGATTTCCTCTTCGCGCATGATGACGTACTCCTCGTCATCAATCTTGATCTCCGTCCCGGCGTATTTTCCGAACAGTACCCGGTCTCCTGCCTTCACATCCATGGGTGCCCGTTTGCCGTCGTCCATGATTTTCCCCGGCCCCGCGGCGATCACCTGTCCTTCCATCGGCTTCTCTTTCGCCGTGTCCGGAATGATGATGCCGCCCTTGACTGTCTCTTTCTCCTCAATCCGCTTCAGAATTATTCGATCGTGCAAAGGCCTTGCTTTCATGTTGTTAGATCCCCCTTTTTGTCAGTGCACTTCGTTGATCCGGACCACGCAGAGTCTATCCAGGGCTCCTGTGCCGGAATTCGACAAACCTCGATGGTTCCAGTGACCGTGCTCTGGACCGCTTTACCCCGCCGGCAAGGCCGACCGCTTCCAGGGCGCAGATGGCGTACCATCCGATGTCCGTCTGCCACCAGCGCATACCGAAGCGCGCCGAGCCGGGATTGGCATGGTGGTTTCTATGCCAGTTTTCACCCCAGGCCGTCAATTGCAGCGGCCCCAGCCACCAGACATTCTTGCTGGAGTTTCCTTCTTCGGAATGACCCAGGTGCGTAACGCTGTTCACAAAACACTGCATGTGCAGCGAATAAACCAAACGGATTGCGCCCAGCCAGAAGAAACCCTGCCATCCGAGCGCCAGGCCACAGAACAGGGAAACCATAAGCACCGGCACCTCCACAAAGGTCCATATCCGGTACTGCCTTCGAGTCAACTCCGGACACCAATGCTTCGGCTCCGAACGGGCCGACTGGTAAAGCCAACGCAAATGCGCCCACCAGAAGCCCCCCTGCTTGGGGCTGGAAATGTCCTCGGGTGTATCCGTGCGCGCGTGATGCAGCCGGTGGTAAGCGACCCAGCTTGCCGGCGCTCCGGAACCGTTGAACATGGCCGAGAAAATAAGCATGTGCTCGATGATCTTGTTCACCTTGAGAGTGCGGTGCGCCAGCATTCGATGGTAAGCGATCGTTGTGCCGAAGCCGCCGAGAGCGGTAAACAGGATGGCCAGGCCTAAAATCTTAATGTCGGGGAGCGGATAGAGAAACAATCCGACAACCGCCAGGACATGAATCAGGAGAAGATAGAAAAGGACCGCCGTCTTACCCCGAGCAGGTCTCCAAAATGGCTGTTCCCACGGTCGCATCCCGTCATTCACAATCTGGTTCATGCCTGCTGCTCCTAAGCGCGAATTCCCGCACTCACTCGCTCTACCCCGCCCGCCGCATCCTCAGCGAACAGCCGCCTGCTCGTTATCAAATACCTCAAATACCGTCAAGAGCCTGGTGATCGCCAGAATCTCCTGGACCCTGGTGGTCAGATTCAGCAGTTTCAGCTGCCCTCCCTCTTTTGCCACCGTGGTGAAGGAGCTCACCAGTTCACCAACGCCCGAACTGTCGATGTAATTTACCTCGGCCAGGTTGAGAACGATCTTCTTTACTCCGTTGTGCAGGAGGTCTTTGATTGTGTTTCGAACGGTCATCGTCTCCTTGCCAAGGATGATTCTGCCGTCGATATCCAAAATGTGAACGTCTCCGACTGTGCGTGTGTGAATGTTCATGATTTTCTCCCCGACCCGATCGCGTTCCACTTTGCCCAGAACCTGGGGATCAACCTGAGGCTCACCTCATGCCAGGTGCGCAGCCGACAACACGAGCCACGCTTTTTGTCCAATCTCTATTTATACAATTCGGGGAATTGCATGTCAGTTCTCTTTTGCTCACACACCTGATCAATTTTGCTCAGTCCACGTCCAAGGGGACCGGCCCCTCCAGGGCTCCTCTACCAGCCAACATCAGCCGGGGGCTGCGCGCTACGCGCTGGCCCCCGGCTATTGTCTTTGGCTCCGGGGCCGCCTTTCTGGCTTAAACTGTCCTTCTGTTAATGCCCACAGTCTCACGTGTGTCCCGTAGCCAGCCGTGAGGGGGGGCTATTCAATGCCGGCGCTTTGCGCCTCCCCGCTCTGCGTTTCGGTGATGAAAGTCCTTTGCTTCATGGAGAGGATTTGCGGGTAAACAGTACAGAGGTGGCTGCTTTTGCAGTTTTGGAGCAGGGTTCGACATCGCGATTCCATCCTATTCCAATGGCCTCTTCCAACTCCGGCGGCTGCGGCCTGCGTTGCAGAAGAGCGGCGTATGGCGATGCATCATGACCAATTCCCGCGCAGCTTCCTCCGTCGCGGAGATACCCGTCAGGATGATGCTTGAAAAACTTGTCTGGGCCTCAGCCTCGACGGCAGAGATGTCCCCGATCTGATATTCCAGGTCGCGGGTAACCATCGTGTATTGACCGAATATCCGGACATTGACTGTCGCCTCGGAGCTCGTCTGCAGCCACATCCCGCCGACATCGCCGTACGCAAACTCGACGCGGACGTTCCGCAACCACCATGATGGGGACTTGTTCGCTGGCTCACCCTCGCTGCGGCGCAGCAGGTAGGTGTTGGCATCAACCCAGATGTGACCGCGGAGCAGATACTGATCCTTGCGCCGGGGCAGCAGCGCAAGCTTATAGCAGAGTTGGCCATCGAGAGTTTCGGCGCCGATGAAGCGGAATTCATAATTGGCGACCGAGATGTCGGTTGAGCTGTATTCCTTCGTGATTTCCGCTTCGCCCTTCAGCATGCGGCGGACTATTTTTTCGCCCAGCCCACTGCCTTGCGTCCGCTGGATGACGTACTTCTTAGAGCCCGGGGGAACGAAGGTTACATCGGCTATCACCTGGGATTTGGAGCTGTGTTTATCTTTGCCAAACAGCTTGTAGTCGCGCGTGACGATGTAAGATCGGAAACCCGCCCGGTTGTCGGTTCGGGCTTGCACCATGCGCGCGATGATGGTCTCCACTGTGGGTACTATGCTCCCGGTTTGAGCCGATGCTCCTGCCCCGACGGCAATCAGACCCAGCAACAGCAAACACGAGAATTGTCGCGCCCCAGCTACAGGGAAAAGGCACTTTTCTGCCTTGCGAAACATCCGACGCAGGCCGCGGTCATGGAGGTCTTTGACTTCCTTCCAGCCATTTGAGTTGCCTGCTTCCTCGAACCGGAAAAATCCCGGCAATAACGGCGCTTTTTCGATCAAAGCGGTCCTTCTCTTGATCTTGTCTGCCATTGGCGTCACGCTTGCATTTGCGCGGCACACAAAGCCGCCACGCCGACAACTTCACCTAAACCTCGAGACCGCAACTCTTCCTTGCCCGTTCTGCCCGGTCTCTTGCGGCACCGGTGGGATCGCAAGTCAAAGACTAGCCGGTGGCTTGGTGGGCTTCCACCTCTGTTCGTCCGAGTAGTCGCCGCAAGAATCATGGAGTCACCCCGTCTCCTCACAACTCTGCAGGGGCTTTCCGGGGTGGGGGTTTCTGAGTTTCACCCAAGTAGCATCCCGCCCGGCGCAACGATCTATCCTGTTTATAACGTCGGAACGACGCATCGTCAGTTCCATAATGCTCAGATGTCTGATCAAGATTGCTCATGCGGATCCATGTCACCGTCCTTTTCGGGGATACAGAGGCTTTCCTGTTCTTCTACGCTTGCCTCGGGGTGTGGATCCGATGCCACCCACATCAGCAGGTCCATTGCGAAGAAATCAAAAAGGGCGGCGCAGGCGTGGCGGATCATGAGCCGTTTGCCAGCGCTCGAAGGCGACCTGCTGAAAAACCGGAACCTCCAAGCGGCGCCGGCAGGGGGATTCTTGGCAGCCGGTTATGCCGCCCGGCCCAGTTCTTCCTGTTGAGGCTGCTCAGCGCTCATCCTGCCCGCTCGCACGGCTCTGCTTCCCGGCCTACCAGGCGGGACGACAACTGGATGCCAGTCGGAACTTGACTAAGCCCAGGTGCGCGATCCATTCCATCATCACCTGGGTGGCTCTCGACTCGCCGAGCCGTTTGAAGAGCCTGGGGCCTTGCTTCCTTATTTCTCCCCAGCCTTCGGGAGGGTCGATAGCCGGCCCATGAGCCACGACTGGCTGTCCACCGGCGCCTCGCCTTCTTTGGGCTGTATGCGCCGGTACGTGCCGTCGGCCCGCATCAGGCGCGCCTTGACATTATCGGCGAGGTAGATGGCAAGCACCTGATCGCGCAATTGGCGAATCAGCCTGTGATTCTCGACAGGAAAGAGGACTTCGACGCGGCGATCAAGATTGCGGGGCATCAGGTCGGCGCTGCCCAGATAGACTTGTTCGTTGCCTCCGTTCCTGAAATAGTAGATGCGGCTGTGTTCGAGGAAGCGGCCGACAATGCTGAGCACCTGGATGTTCTCGCTCATGCCCGGCACCCCCGGACGCAGGCAGCACATGCCGCGCACGATCAGGTCGACACGCACGCCGGCTTGCGAGGCCTGATAGAGGAGGCGGATCATCGGCTTGTCGACCAGCGAGTTGACTTTGAAAATCAGATGGCCTTGCTCTCCCTGCTGCTGCCGCTCGATCTCGCGCCGGATTAGAGACTCGACGCCGGAGCGCAAATTGATCGGTGCCACCAAAAACTTGCGATAGTCCTTTTTCGCCGAATAGCCGGTCAGGTAATTAAAGAGATCGGTAGCATCCGCTCCCAGGTCTTCGTCGCACGTAAACAACCCGAGATCCGTATAAGTCTGCGCGGTCACGGGATTGTAATTGCCGGTGGCCAGATGCACATAACGGCGGAGGCGCTCGCCCTCCTTGCGCACGACCAGCGCGGTCTTGGAGTGCGTCTTTAATCCCAACAGCCCATAGACTACATGCACTCCCTCGCTTTCCAGAGCCTTGGCCCACTCGATATTGCTTTCCTCGTCGAAGCGGGCCTTGAGTTCCACGAGCACCGCAACCTGCTTGCCCCGGCGCGCCGCATCCAGCAGCGCCTGCACGATTGGCGAATCTGGTCCGACGCGGTACAACGATTGTTTGATGGCCAGCACGTCCGGATCGCGCGCCGCGGCCTGCAGAAACTCGATGACGGGAGAGAACGAATCATAAGGATGATGCAGCAGAATGTCCTGGCGGCGAATCGCCGCGAATATGCCCTCTCCCGTTGGATTCAATTCCGGAGCCACAACCGGGATAAAGGAAGGATCTTTGAGATCGTGGCGGTCAATCGCCCACAACTGGATCAGATCGCTGGTTCCCAGCGGAGGGCTCAAGGTGTAAATATCCTGCGATTCCAGGCTCAGGTTTTCGGCCAGGAGCGTCTTGATGTCGTCCGGCATCCCGGGATCGACAGTCAGGCGCACCACCGAGCCGAAGCGCCGCTCGCGCACACCCCGCTCGACCGATTCCAGCAGATCTTCGGCCTCCAGATCCTGAATCAGCATTTCCGCGTCGCGCGTAACCCGGAACGGGTGGGCTTCGAGCACATGCATTCCCGGGAAAAGCCTGGGCAGGTGTTCGATGATGACCTGTTCCAGCCAGACCAGATATCTTTCGTGCCAGTCCTGTCCGGGCGGGATTTCCGCGCTCGCGGCGGCAGGGATTTTCATCAGCCGGGGCAGTGTGTTTGGGACTTTCACGCGTGCGAACCGGCGCACTCCGCCCTCGTCCAGGAGGATAACCGCCAGATTCAAACTCATATTGGATATGTGCGGGAACGGCCGTCCGGGATCATACGCCAAAGGCGTCAGGACGGGGAAAACCGTTTCGTCGAAGTACTGCTTGGCGTGCGCTTTCTGGGATTCATCCAGTGCCGCGAAATCCATCACGTGAACACCGGCCGCTCCCAGCAGAGGCAGCAAACTCTGCAGACAATCGCGGACATCATGCGTCAGTTGCCGTGCGGCTAGTCCTACGGCGGCCAACTGCTGCGCCGGTGTAAGCCCGTCGATAGACGACTCGAACACACCCGCCTCAATCTGTTGCTTGAGGCCGGCTACGCGCACCATGAAAAACTCCGCCAGATTCGAGCCTACGATAGCCAGAAATTTAATGCGCTCAAGGAGCGGGTTGCGGTCATCCTGGGCCTCCTCCAGAACGCGGCGGAAAAAGGACAGCAGCGATAACTCCCGGTTGAGATAAAGCCCGGCATCTTCGGGAATTGCAGGTGCAACGGATGCAGACACTGACTGGGCGCGGCACGCTCCTCGCCTTGCCGTTTTCGCCACATCTACTCCTTAAACCGCGCTATTCATGAATATTCGCCCGAAATGCAGTTTTGGACGCGGAACAACGCCGCCTCCGGACGCCGCAGCGATAGTGGAAGATCAGTCAGGCGCCAACCTTTGAGCTTGGCCGCAAATCGCGTGGCTGACAAGGAAAAGCCTGCATAAGTTCCCTGGGGCGTTGGCCTACAAGTTCCTAAGCATCTTTTCTTTCAACCTTTCGTGCTTATCCAGGAACCGGATGATCAGGTTCGTTCCCCTGATTGTCAGCCGGTCCGTCAGCCGTGAAATGAAAAGGGAGATTATAAAGCACAGGAGACCTATGATTACAACCTGGAGTGCGCCTATCGTCCCCAGCAGGATCGTGGCGAACAGGAAGGCCAGGCCGCTGATCAGAGTCATTATCCCTGATCGCACGATGAAATGAAGTTTGTTGAGATTGCCCATTGCAAGCAGGAGCTTAATGGTCTCTTTTTTAGACCCCTTCTCAAGGTCAGCTTCAAGAGCGCTCCCCATTATCGCCTTATAGGTCATTGAGACCCTGTCCTCTTCGGCTCCGAATCTCTCAAGCTCTTGGATGGACATTCGTATGAAATCGGCATCTATCATGATCTTCGAGGGCATAGCGCTGCCTCAATTTTCAGACCAACTCAGGCCCACCGCCGAAAATGTCTGCTGAAAGTAGTGTTTCCGCTCCCTCTGAACGCGGCTCTGTCGGGATTGCCGCCAATCCGGCTTGTCCAGTTCCGCGAGCTGGCCGCGCAAGAGCTGGGAGTTCTGACATTGCCGGCAGCGGACGCGCTGGATCTCTTGGGCATCGAATCTAGTCGTGCAGGACCACGCTCAGGAGACCGTTGTTGACCGATAACCCGCTGTTGTCGCCGTAATCGATAAAACCATGCTCCCGGAACTTATTCATGAAATGACTGACTCGCGACCGGGTGGTGCCGACCATTTGCGCCAGATCCTCCTGGCTGACTTTGGGGAGCACAGGTTCGGATCGGCTTTCTTTGCCGAAATGAGCCAGCAGCAGGAGAATCCGGGCCAGTCGCTTTTCACTCGAGTTGAAAAGCTGATCGACCAGATCCGCTTCATAGCGAACGTTGCGGGACAGCAGATGGGAGACGAAAACTTCGGAGATGGCATGCTGATCGTGGAGCAGGCTAACCAGCTTCTGCTTCTCGATCCGGATAATCGTGCAATCTGTCGTCGCGCTGGCTGACGCCATGCGCAGCGGTTGTCCTGCAAGGCATCCCTCTCCAAAGAAATCGCTGACGTTCAAAATAGCCACAATTGCTTCTTTGCCCTCCTTGGAGGTAGCTGTGAGCTTTACCTTGCCGTTGCGGAGGAAGAATACGGAATCGGCAGTGTCCCCTTGCCGGAAGATGTTGCGGTTTGCGCTGTATTCTTTAACGGTTTTCCCGTGAGAGATGCCGGAGAGCAGGGCCTCCCAATCAACATCCTGACTTTTCTTTTCGGCCATGACTGTCTCCTTTCTACATACCAAAGCCCAATCCAGAGCATGGAAAGTAATCGGTTCTTAGTCCGATGCCTGCCAAAATTTTATACTCTTAAGGCGTTGGTTGGGAACCGGGCAGTCGCCTAGTTTTCAACGAAAAGGAGCCTGGCAATTTAGGACCAGCACTCGTCGGAGACGATGTGATTTTCGATCGGATCTGGCGTTACGAAGAGCGTTCGGCGGCGATGATGCGATGCTCGATCGCATAGCGAGTGAAATCCGCAACGGTGTGCAAGTTGAGCTCTCGGGCAAGTGTCGCCTTATGAAACTCCACCGTCTTTATGGAAATGTTCAGGGTGGACGCAATTTCCTTGCGGCTCCGCCCTTCGGCCACCAACTGCAGAACCTCTCGCTGGCGCGGAGTCAGGCGGTCCGAGGGCTTGTCTCCCGGTTTAGCGGACGAAATCAGCAGCTCCAGGGCGTTCCGGGTCACGAGCGGGCTTACATAATGATGGCCCTTCAACACCTCGCGGATGGCGGTCTTCAACTCGGAAGCCGCCGCGCGCTTCAAAAGGTATCCCATGGCTCCTGCCCGAAATGCTTCCGCCACGTAATCGGAGTCCGCATGCATGGTAAGGAAGATCAACTTAGCCGAAGGCAGGAGCTTCCGGAGCCGGCGCGCCGCGTCGATGCCATTCAGAGCCGGCATGGAAATGTCGAGAAGAATGATATCGGGCTTCAAGGTTTTCGCCATGGCCAGAAGCGACAGGCCATCCTCCACGCTGCCTACCAGCTCAAACTCCGGCTCCAGCATGAGCCGGATTCCCTCGAGCAACAGGGTGTGGTCGTCGGCGAGCAGCAAGCGGGGACGCATATCATCTACTCCTCAATTCAGCGGCACCCGGATCCTGATGGCAGCGCCACGGCCGGGCAGCGTCTCGAGCGAGAACTCTCCCCGGATCAGCCGCACGCGTTCCTGCATGCCAATCAGCCCCAGTCCGCTTTGGTGCTGCGCTGAGTGGATATCAAACCCAACACCGTGATCCCGAATGGACAGGATTAACTGCTTTGAACCTCCGGTCAGCCTGATTTCCACCGATGTCTTGCCCGCGTGCTTGGCGACGTTGCGCAGAGCCTCCTGAACGATCCGATAGAGCGAGCTGGCAACCTCCGGCGGGATATGCGCCGGCACTTTTTGCGCCGTGAATTCGACCGGGAGGCTCTCGCGCTCGGAAAACTCCTGGCTGTAAGTGCGTATCGCGACGGCGAGGCCGAGGTGATCGAGGGTTGCAGGATGAAGCTGGTAGGCGATCCTGCGGAGGTCATTGGCAAGCGTGGCAATTTCGTCGCGGATCGCCAGCAGCGGTCTCTTCCCGTCCATCAGCTCGGGAGGAAGCTGTTGTTCGAGCGTCTCCACATCAAACTGCAACTTGGCCACCTTCTGGCTCAAGTCGTCATGCAGCTCCCTGGATACGCGGCGGCGCTCTTCCTCCTGGGTGTTGAGCAGGCCTGCTGTCAATGCGCGCAGCTCCTCGTGGGTGCGCAGCAAAGCTGCTTCACTATCGTGCAAAGCCGTTGCGCCAACCTGTACACTGCGCTGCAGCCGTCGCTGTTCTTCGACCAGAACACGTTCTGCTCGTTTCTGAGCGGTGATGTCCTCCACTACGACGAGGATCTGGTTTTCGCCCTCGGGAATGATCCTGCGTGCATGGATCAATACTGTCCTCCGGCCCGATCCAGGGCACTCCTGCTCAAACTCGAGAGGTTCGATCGATTCCTGCTCAGCGGAAAGCCGCTCTAAAGCAGCCTGCAGGCCGGGCAGGTCCCACTGTTGACCGCCCACCTCATAGAAGAACTGATTCTCAACATCGGCGGGCCGCAGGCTGTACGACTGGAAGAAGGCGCGATTCGCCATTCGAACCCTCAGGTCGCCCCGCAACACCAGAAGAGGCGTTTGCACCGACTCGACAACCGACTCGGTGAATTTGCGTGCCGAGTCGGCCGCAAGCTGGGCGCGCCGGGCCTGGTCGATGTCCACCAGGACCAGCACCGCGCCCTCGATCCGGTTGTCTCCCCTCTGATACGGCCGCACGTGCAGAACGTGCCAGCATCCCTGGCGATCCTGCAACTCTGTTTCTTCCGGGTTCAAGGTCTCGAGAACCCTCCGTATCCTCGGTTCCAGGTCGTCCATGCTGAGCCGCATCTGAATATCCACGATCGGCCGGCCGATGTCGCCAGGCTGGAAACCGAAGAGGCGCTCGGCGGACGTCGTGAGCCGCCGGATGCGGAGCTCGTTGTCGATCATCAGCATCGGCATGGATGCGCTCTTCAGAAGATTTGCCAGGTCGTCGCTGAGCTTGCCCAGTTCCTGAACGCGGTTCCGCAGCTCCTCGTTGACCGTGTTCAGTTCCTCATTGCTTGACTGCAGCTCTTCCTTCGAAGTCTCCAGTTCTTCGTTGATGCTTTGAAGTTCCTCGTTGCTCGACTGGATCTCTTCATTTGCGGAGGTGAGATCCTCGTTGGCCGAGTCGCGTTCGTCGATGATGGACTGGAGGCGCTGCTCGGTCAGGATAAGCTCTTGCCGGAGCCGCTCCAGGTCGGCCGAGCCGGTTTTGGATTTGCGGGGTGACCTCGTGCTTCCCGATTGTTCGCGTGGCTCGGCGAGCCGCCCCTTTGCACGGCTGAAGAACAGGACGAGAAAACATCGACCATCAATCGTCGGGGCGGTAATGCGGCGCACTTCCAACCGGACGGTGCTGATCCCGCCCTCCCCGCTCTTCTGTAAGAGGGTCGACTGGGCGGGGCCGGCCTCGCTCTTGGCTTTCGCCAGGAGCTTGCGCAACTCGCCCTGAATGGGCTCCCGCGCCATTTTGGGGAGTGCCAGCGTGGCCCGTCCCGGAGCGAGACGCAAATACGGGCTTGTGTCCCCGTGCGACTGGAGGATTTCGAAGTTTTCATTCACGATCACCCAGGCCGGCCCATACTCGGACAGGACGATGCGCTCGGCCGCTTTGTCAAGCTCCGCCTCGAATGACTTCTCCCTGCCGATCGATAGCGCGGGCAGGGGGAGACTTTGTGGCTGCTCGCCAGCGAATCCACGGTCGATGAGTGTCGCGCTGACTCGAGCAGCCTTTCTGGTGAAAAACTTGTGCGGCTTGTCGACGAGCGAGAACAGGCCCGGAACGTTGCTCAGGCTCTCCGAAAGGCCCAGCATCAGGGTGCCGTTCGGTTGCAGCGCATAGTGGAATGTAGCAGCCACCCGGCGCTGCAGCGCAGATTCGAGATAAATCAGAACGTTCCGGCAGCTGATCAGGTCGAGACGTGAGAAGGGTGGGTCCACGAGCAGGTTCTGGCGAGCGAAGATGCACATTTCACGAACCGGCTTAAGGACCTGGAAGCCGGTCTCCACGCGCGCAAAAAAGCGCGCCTGCCGTTCCGGCGAGACGTTGACGACCTGGTTCTCCGCGTAAGTGGCCGCACGAGCCATCGCAATCGCCGGTTCGCTGAGGTCGGTGCCGAAGATCTGGATCGGGACCGGCAAGGGACTCCTCTCGTTCGCCTCGATCAGGCACATGGCGATCGAGTAGACCTCCTCCCCTGTGGAACAGCCGGGCACCCACACCCGCACCGGCAAGTCGCTTGACCGTTCATGCAACAGTCGCGGCAAGATATCTTTTTCGAGGGCCAGAAAAACCTCGGGATCGCGGAAAAAGCTGGTGACATTGATCAGCAGGTCCTCACACAATGCCAGCAGCTCCGTTTTATTGGATTCCAGATCCGAAATGTATGCCTCCAGACCCTCATGGCGCCGCTGGATTATCCGGCGCGTGATGCGCCGCCGGATCGTCGCGCGCCTGTATCCGCGAAAGTCCACCCTGGTGGCTGCTTTGATAAGCTCGAAGATCCGGTTCAGTTGAGACTCGTCCCCCCCGTTTTTCTCGGGAACCATCGACGGCTCGCGTCCGGACAGGGAAAGTTGCCGTCCAATCCTTGCCAACTCGTTCGCAATCTCTTCGGGGGCCAGAATCAGGTCGACGGTCCCAGCCGCGATTGCGGTTCGCGGCATGTCGGGATGTTTGGCGGAATCCTCGCTTTGAACGATGGCAATGCCGCCCTCTCCCCGAATCGCCTGCAGGCCCAAAGCCCCATCGGAATCCGCGCCGGACAAGACCACCCCGATCGCAATTCCTTTCTGGTCCACCGCCAGGGAGCGGAAGAAGTAATCGATCGGCCTGGGTGCGCCACGTTCCTCCGGGCGAGGCTTGAGGTCCAGAACTTCGTCCGCAATGCCCATCAGGGTGTTGGGCGGGATGATATAGACATGGTCGGGCTGAACCCGCGTGCCGTGTTGGACCTCCATGACCGGCATCGCGGTCGTGCGCGATAACAACGAGGCCAACATGCTGGGATGCTGAGGAGCAAGATGCTGGATAAAGACGAAAGCCATTCCGGTATCGGCGGGAAGGTGTTGCAGGAGCCGCGTGAACGCCTCCAATCCTCCGGCGGAAGCACCGACAGCGACGACGGGAAAAGGCTCCGTTTGCAGCGGTTTCCTTTCTTCGGAATCCCGTATCAAGGGAATGCGGTCATCCTCCGAGCCCGTTGCCGGTTCAGGCGCCCGATCCGGGGCAGCTGACGTCGCCCTGGCCACGTGTTCTGCGCCGCGGACGCGCCGCGACGTGCGTTTGCTCTTTGCCATCAGTGCTGCGCTCCCCATGAGCGAGTAAGCGTCATTTGCAGTTTGCAAGAACGTCTCACATTATCCGTCACGGCCGCTTGCCGAGTCAATCGCAGTGAGTGTTCGGGCAAAAAATACCCGCGTCCAACGCCCGTTGCTGCATCCAAGTTGTTTTTTGGCCGGGAAATCCTGGGGGCTTTTCCCATGCTGACTGGGCACCTGCCTAGTTCCCATTCGGGGAAGGCTGCCTTATAAGGGAGCAAGCACGGGTTGTTGCCTTCTCACAGGCGGGTGATTCGGGAGGTAGCCATGGCACGGGTTCTGCGGCAGTACCAAGAAGAGCAATTGGTCTGCGTTTGCTGTGTGTGCGGCGAGGCACGTGACGATATCGCAGGGGATGGCGCCTGGTACAGCCTGAAAGCACACCTGGGCAGATACGGACTTCAGGAACAGGATCTCATGTTTTCTCATACATTTTGCCCTTGGTGCCTCATGCACTATAAGAAACTGCTTGGCCTGGAGCCCGTGCGCCGCTCGGGTCTTACGGCCGGGTCGGGGGGAAGATCGATAACGACGAGCAGGAGGGGTTGAGCACTGACGGCGGAAGAGTGACGAATCATCGCCCCGTTACATGACGCCTTCAGAGGTCAGAAAGAGGTTATCATGGGGAACAAAAAGACTCAGCCTGTCGATTGGGAAGCTCTGCTCAACGGCCTCTTCCGTGGGAAGACCGTTCTGGAATGTGGAGCGAACCGCAACATCTTCCGGCAAGGGCAGCCTGCGGATTCCCTGTTCTACCTGCGGCGAGGCAAGGTGAAGCTCTCAGTAATCTCCCAACAGGGCAAAGAAGCGATCGTCGCCATTCTGAGCGCCGGCGAGTTTTTCGGCGAGGGAGGCCTCGCCGGGCAGCCGGTGCGTATGGCAACGGCTGTCGCGATGACGGATTGCACCATTGACAAGATAGAGAAGTCACTGATGGCGCGAATGCTGCACGAACAGCACGACGTCTCGGAATTGTTCGTCAAGCATCTGCTTTCACGCAACATCCGATACGAGGCAGATCTCGTCGACCAGCTATTCAACTCGAGCGAAAAGCGTCTGGCTCGGATTCTCTTACTGCTTTCCCATTTCGGCAAGGAAAGCCGGGCCGAACCTGTAATTCCCAGAGTGAATCAGGATACTCTGGCACAAATGGTCGGCACGACCCGGTCGCGCATCAGTCATTTCATGAACAGGTTCAGGGAACATGGCTTTATCGAGTACGACGACGGCGGATTGACCGTCCATAGTGGTCTCCTCAACGTGGTACTTCACGACTGAGGGCCTCCGGTAAAAACCGGACAGGAGCAAATGAAGTTGAAGCAGTGGGAGCAGGACCAGAACATAATGGCGATGAGCCGCGCATCCAACGAGGGTGCTCGGGCCGGGAACGCAAAAAGCGCAGGAGCCAGTGAGGACCGGAGATGAAAACATCAGCAACTCTGACGGTTCGGGAACGGAAAACCTCCAGGGAACCAGCATTGGAGTTGAGGCTTTATGTCGCAGGACAGACTGCAAAATCGCTGCAAGCGTTCGCCAATCTGAGGCGGATCTGCGAAGAACACCTTGGCGGCAGATATCAAATTGAAGTCTTTGACCTGATGAAGAACCCGGAACTGGCCAAGGGAGACCAGATTTTTGCGCTTCCGACACTCGTGCGGAAGCTTCCGGAGCCGGTCCGGAAGATCATTGGCGATCTGTCGAATACCGAACGTGTACTGGTTGGCCTCGATCTGCGCCCACGCGCCTGAGGAATATCGTGACACGCAAGGGCGGACGAATTCATGACGAGGTGAAAGCATTCGAGGAAGCTCTTTCCCGGCAGCCTGTCGCGGAGCGCTACGTTCTGTCGCTGTTCGTCACCGGCAGCACTCCGAAATCGCTTCGAGCGATAGCGAACATCCGAGCCCTTTGCGAAGAGAGGCTGCATGGCCGTTACGAACTCAAGGTAATCGATATCTACCAACATCCCGAACGGGTCAAGCCGGAGCAAATTGTCGTCACGCCCACGCTGATAAAGAAGCTGCCGCTCCCGTTGCGCAAACTGATCGGCGATCTGTCGAATAAGGATCGCTTACTTTTGGGGCTGGATATTGTTCCCAAGAACGCCGCGCTCTAGCCGCAGAATGGCCGGAGTTGAGAATATGCCGGGAAAATTTCGGGAGCGCCTCGACGCAGCCGAGGAAACCCTGCGCGCTCTGCGAAACGGAGAGGTCGACGCGATTGTGGCCTCGGGTCCCAACGGCGATCGGGTGTATACACTAAAAGGAGCAGATGAAGCCTACCGGCTTATGGTTCAGAACATGGCGGAAGGCGCTCTCAGCATTGCGCCGAACGGCCTGATCCTCTTCTCCAACGAGAGATTTGCCTCCATTCTCGAGATCCCGCACGAGCGCGTGATCGGCTCCAGCTTGCACGATTTCATTGTTCCGGAGGATGCCGGGATATTTTCCGCGCTCCTCGCCCACGGACCGGGGGTCGGCGCAAAGAGCGAAGTGCGGTTGCAGGCGGCCGGTGGTGCGTTGGTACCTGTGTCCTTGTCTGTCAATCGCCTGGAGCTCGACGGAATTGATTGTTTTTGCGTCATCGTTGCAGATCTTACCGACCAGAAACGGATCGCAGAAGTCCTTCGCACGCTTTCCGCTCGCCTGCTGCACGTCCAGGATGAAGAACGGCGCCGCATCGCCCGCGGGCTGCATGACGGCGCCTTCCAACGCCTCGCCGCCCTGGAATTCAAGCTGAGCCTGGTCGCCCAGGCGGCGCCCGCTCTGCCACCGGCCGCCCGACGGAACCTCACGGAATGTCTGGGCCTGGTGGGTGAATGCTCCAGGGATCTCAGCAATCTTGCCTACCTGATCCAACCACCTTTGCTGGAAGAGCAAGGATTGGGTCCTGCTCTCCAGGCTTGTGTCAATGGCATTAACCGGAGGCTCGGTCTACAGGTCAGGCTCAATTTCCCCAGCCGTCTGGGGCGGCTCCCCGCCGACGCGGAAATAACCTTGTTTCGCATCGCACAGGAAGCGCTCACCAATATTGAACGCCACTCGGGCAGCACGACTGCCGAAATCCTTTTGCGCAGGAAGCGCGGGGGATGCCTCCTCGAAATCGCTGACCACGGCTGCGGCATATCCAGGGAGGTTCTGGAACAGTTGAACAGAGGCACGGCGACGTCCGGTATCGGAATCGCCCGGATGCGGGAGCGCGTTCGGCTACTCGGCGGCCTCATGGAAATATTCTCCAGCTCCGACGGCACCACAGTGAGCGTAAAACTGCCGACAAAGCGCTTGCGGCTCAACGGCCAGTCGGCATGACCGGATATACCCCTTTCCCACGGAGGGGGAGAGCTGGACCATGCCATTTCCCATGGCAATGGTGCGGCCTTCGACAACCCGCATCCCAGCGGCGTCCGCAGGCGGCGTTTATCCGCGTGCTTTTAAATATGTGACAATACTTTTGGAATCGTGTGGTTAGTTCTGCTTAGCTTTCCCTGCGCCTGCGCGCCAGATAACGCAATCCCGCCAGCCCGCTGCCCAGTAGCGCCAAAGTGGCAGGCTCCGGAATCGTCGCTTCCGCTGCGCTCACGTCAAACACTGGTGTGCTCATTGGTCCGCCAGGCAGCTGTCCGGCCTCGCCAAAAAAGTCTGATCCAATCAGCCCGGGCGCGCGGAGGGCATCATAGGTCTCAGCATTTGGATTATTCATGATCCTCGAATCAGAGATGGAATTGGAAAGCGTTGTTCCCCCTGCGTCTGCTGTGTCTCCTTGGCCGTAACTCGTTGAATTGCCCATTCCGGCATTGATCGGCGTGGTCTTGAGTCCGGTGTCATACAGAGGCTCGGTGCCAGGAATTCCGGCAGCATGCAGAGACTGAGTGCCGGCTGCGTGGAGATCTGCGCTCAAGGATAAGGCAGTCGAGGATGACCCTCCAGTGAGGCTGTCGTCGTCCATCCAATGGTTCGGCTGCGAACTTACACCATTCATTTAAACTGGCTGGAAAGCCCGCTCCAATTCAGTTTGAATCCCAGAGCCTTACCAGCTGAAGCCGGGCTCTGCCGCCTTGTTAACTGCGATGAGCAATTCTGAACAGACCTGTGAGTCATACTGAACTGACACATAATTTACTTGAGAGTATAAATGGAATGAGAATTGGTGATTGACATGAGGTTAAATTTCGGATTGGGAAAGAAAGATAAGGAGATTAAGTCATGTTGTGGACAATGGTAGGGATCTTACTCGTGTTGTGGTTGCTGGGTTTTTCCATGCATGTGGGCGGCGGCTTAATTCACGCCTTGCTGGTCATCGCGATTGTGGTGTTCTTGTTCAATTTGCTGAGCGGGCGGCGCTCTTCGGCCTAGCTTCTGGACTGCCCGGTTGGAAACAGGCTCCCAGATTGAATCCTGCTTCGCGTGAAGTCAGACCCGTCAACCCGGATGAGCAATTGTGTTCATTTAAAGCTGATTTTCGCGGTGGTGACGATTGGGAAAAAACCAACGATCAAGACCAGGAGAACCAGGGCAGCATAGACGATGACCCGCAGCACCAAAGTAGCGGTCTTGGTCGGCTTAAGTAGTCTATTTTCGTTCATGGTCGGCTCCTTGGCGCCGGATCGTCTGGGACTCCCCAACGGAGTCCCAAAACTTTTCAGGCTGGGTAGCCGGCCTGGCATAGTGGAGTTCCGGGATCAGCACACCAGGACACTTGAAGGTCCCAGTGTCTGGCGCGTTTTCCCCTGTCCCCAATGTCAAAAACGATTCGAGCGCGAATCTCGTCTCTGGCATCAAGCTTCTATTGGGTTCCTTACTTTGTCGCGGTCTCAGATAAAACCTCAACCGGACAGACGCAATCCGCCGAACAGGTACAAGAGCAGCAGGATGATCAGGACTAGACCGACGATTCCGATGCCTCCACCCGAACCCCATCTCCGATATCCGTAATATCCTCCTCCGCCGCCGAACAGGAGCAGCAGGATAATAATCAGAACGATCAGTGACATGGGAATCTCCTTTCAGCTCCGGACCGACTTCGCTCGAAGCGCGCACTCCCCAGAAGGATGCGCCGGCCCGCTGTATCTGAGCCAGCAATCGTTAACGGGGATTTCCATTTTCGATCCCCTAATCCTCGAAAATCTTACAGGTCACCCCTGGAGCTGTCTGTTCAAAAAGGATCAGCTGTCTGTTCAAAAAGGAACACCTAAATCGCAGCCCGTTCTGACTCGGGTCAAGCCCAAGTCCAAGCCTAAGCCCAAGTCTACGTGGAGGAAGTGCTGAAGCTCCAGCTTAGCCGAAAACGTCGGTAGCAGCCCTTGATGAACATCTCTCTGGCGCGCCGCGGGAGGCTCTTGGTCCGTCGGGATGCCGGCCAGGTAACGGTAAAATGAACACTGCCCGGTTAACGGATGATGCCTCGCGCCCCACTGTCAAGTTGTCCAGAATCCCATCTCGCGGCCGGAGCCCGCTGATGAGGTTCACCTTTTAGGACCGTTTGCCACATCCGGAACCGGAGATACCAGTTTCAACTGATCCAGCGCAGTGAGGATGCTCTGCCAGCGCACCTTGTCTTTCTTCGTCCCAATCGGAGCAGACAGGTTGGCATAAAAGCTCAGGATGTTTGTGCGCAGCTCAGCTGTGGTCAGATCGAACTTCCGCTCTGACTGCCTGACCAGCAATCTTGCATAGGCCTCGTCTGCCAGAGTGTATTCCGCTGCCTTGGTCCCTTTGCCGTCATCCAGATCACAATTGGGAAGCGCGATTGATTCAGTGCGCAATTCTTCGAGAAAGGCCCGGTATTGGTCGACGGTCGTATTGATGCTCTTGAAATACAGCTCCTCAGTCGCCGCGGTCGGGATTTTGAATGCCATTGCCTTGAAGGGGCCCTTTTTCGGCATGTAGCGCATCAGCGTTGCCAGGATCCGGGAGACGATGCCGGGCTTACGGTAGTCCTTTCCCCATTCTCTTTCATAATCGGAGCGCGACAGACGGTAGAGGAACTTTTGTTTCGCGAAACTGGGTGTCTCGCGCCTCAGGTCCTTCTCATGGGTTTGCAGCGCGACCTGGGTCATTTCGGGAATCAGCCTGGAGATAGCGAAACGATAGGAGCCGATCGTAAGATCCGCGCGGGGAAGCACATCTTTCAACTCTACTCCGTAGACGACCGGGAAAACCCGTTCCAGCAGGGATTTGGACACTTTAAACCCGATGAAATCATGATAATGCTCCGAGGCATAACGATTCTTGGCAACCTGCACCATGTCAAACCCGAACTCGGTTTTTAAATGGGCCGTCTTATCCTGCGCAAACTTGACAGATTTGCCATACTTCGCCTGTAGCTTCGGATATTGAATCGCTACTGCAAGGTTGACAGCAGGGTGGCCGGCGATGTCCGACGCATAGTGTGATAGAGCGCCTAGAGCGAAGGCGTACTCATTGGCATTTTGGCTTTGGAGCAGCAGCTCGCGGACGAAGTCTCCACTGCGAACGTAATGTACCAGGTTGCTGAATTCCGCGCTGCCGAACGGGTAGTAGCCGAGGTCCTGGATAACCGACCCCCCATATGCATAGGCATGCGCCTCCGTGATCTGGTCCTCCGACAACTCCGGATAGTGCTTGAGCAGCAGAGGCCGGATCCCATCGGTCCAGAGCAGGTCCACGATTTGCATGTGTGTGAGCACGGAGTATGCAAACAACCCGCTGCTGCACATGAGCAAGATAACGAGGATTACCGGCACACGGAGAAAGAGGAGGCGCCTCCTTGCAGCACCGGCACCGGCCGATAGGGCCACGTACCTGGACCTCGTTGAACAAACGCCTGATTGCTTCATGATGAACCTCATGGGTTAAATTCCCCCCAGGGGTGTCAGGTGCACCGCGCAGCTCCCCTTCTACTTATACCCTTGGACCGATTGCGCGTATGCGCAGTATTGCTCATGCGGCTGGTCAGATCAGCTCATCCCTCACTATCCCGGAAATGCGACCGCAGATAACCGCGGATGACCGCAGATGTCTGTCAGCGTTTATCCGCGTGCATCTGCGGTTCCAGTGCCTCAGCCGAAACCCTGTGCGCGCGGACAACAAATCTTTTGGGAGCGGGACCCACAAGGTAGAACGGGTAACAGGTCACCAGGGTCAGAATTGCGGAGTCGGAATTGTCCAGCACTGCCGTGTCATCAGGCTCGACCACCTTGATCGAGTTCACGCGATAGCGGTAGGATCCGGCTAACGTCGTCAACGTGATTTCATCATCCTCGCGGATATTGCGCAGCGCTCTGAAAAACGTGTCCCTGTGCCCCGCGATCGCGACGTTCCCCTGCTCGCCCGGCAGCGGAGTACCCGAAATATGGCCGACCGCCCTGCGCAGGGTTTTGGCATCGGTGCCTTCCATGATCATCGCCTCGAGGCCGATGGCGCTGATCCCGATTTTTCCCAGGGCAGAGCCTCCGCGGCCGGCAATCCCAGGGCTCTCAGTTCGCGTGGGATTCGATGCTGCCCCAGCGGCAATCAGGGGAGACGGCTGAAGGTTCTCAGTGCCGCCGATCGAAGGAGTCAGACTCTTCAATGCTTTTTGAAATCGCCAGCTTTGATAAGTCTCATAGAGACTCGCATCGAGCAGCACAAAGCAGCAGTATCCCAACAAAAGGACGCCGACACCAAGACTGAGGGTTCGACTCCAACGGAGTAGAGGTCTGACCCGATTCGTAGGATCTGTGGACCATCTAATGCGAATGTTCATGGCAGGTTGCTCCGGGCCCGCGGCAGGGGCTGAGAATTCCGGGGCGCGTAGTAGCCGGCACGCGTGCGCACCACCAAGCGTCCCCGCCCCGACGCCCCCGCCTTCACTTGTATGACCCTATAGGTGCCATCTTGTTTACCATTTGCGGGTATGTAGGCCATCGTGTACTGATTTCGGATATCACGGGCGATTCGCTCGCAGATTGGGACAGCATCCTTTACTGATTCAGGCAGGAAAGACTCGCCACCTGTGGCTTTCGCAAGCTGCTTTAGCGCACCAGGGTTCTTGTCGGGATCGTCCTCATCGAAAAGACCTATTGTGTAGATGATGGCGTCGGACTGCCTCGCCATAACCATGATCTGTGCCAGTTTGTAGGAGCTCGCATTATCGCCCCCGTCACTGATCACGATCAGCACCTTTTTATCCCGATTCCCCTCTTTCAGGTGCTTGAGTGCTGTGGCCACGGCGTCGTAAAGCGCCGTCATGCCATCCGCAGCAATTCTGGTCATGGCCGCTCTCAATCGATCGGCTTCGTCCGTGAACGGCGTGTCATCGGGCAGGCCGAACGAAACCCTCTCGTTAAAATTGACCACGAACATCTGGTCCTGAGGATTGCTGGAGCGGGCAAACGCCAGGGCAGCAGCAATGACTTCAGCCCGCTTCGGCCCCATGCTCCCACTGTTGTCGACGACCAATCCGACCGTCACAGGGATATCTTCATGGCTGAAAGAGTCGATCTCTTGCAGGACTCCGTCTTCAAAAACCTGAAAGTTCTCTTTATCCAGTCCCGAAACCAGAATTCCTTTAGAATCCAGCACGGTCGCGTGCAAAACAACCATGCCGACCTTTACCGCAAACGTGAATTGGTCAGCCTGGCAGCCCGATGACATCGAGTGTTTTTGAGGCCGGGCGTTGCTGGAGGGCAGGACCAGGAGAAAAAGCAAGACCAGCAACAGGCTTGTGGCGGCCGACTTTTCCCTGGTACGCCATTCCTCGGCAGGGGAGTGATCTCTCATGGGTCCAGTCCTTCGATGAGTTTGAGCAAGAGCCCACGGGAGGCGGATGGATGGTCAGGAACCCTGCCGCCCCTGAGGGCAGGTGAGTATCACCTGCCCTCGTGACCCGCATGCCCGGTCGGGCCGTTCGGATCCGGCAATTGACCTACCCTGAGCATTCCCAATGGGCTCCCTGCGCGATGGTCCGCGCAAGTTGCCTGTGCTCACCTGCTCAAGCAGTTCTCTTCAGAACCACTGAAAGAGCAAGACCTGCAGCCAGCGACAACAGCCCAATCAGTCCCAACAGCGGCATCAGGCTGGCAGTGTGGGGCAGGCTCTTCGTGGAATCCGACGCGTTCACCGTATTCACAGGCGCTGTTCGCGCGGGCGGGAGCTCGACAACCTCAGTCACAGGAATCACTTCTCCCGTAGGCTTCACAGCCTCAATAGGCACCTGTTTTAATTCAGCTACGACCGGGTCGTCCGCCGATTTTATCGGCAGGACGATTTTCTCTGCCAGTTCAGTGGGCATCGCGAGGACCGGCTGCTCGACCAGCTTTGCCAGCTCGATAGCCCTCACTTTTGGATATACGAATTCCTGGCCAAAATTATCGCCCGGATAAAACCACGACCGGATGGCTTGCGGCTCACCGGCTGCTCTTTCCCGGAACGTCATAACCGTCCTGGAAGTGGGCCGCAAACGGTAATTCGGGATCGCAAGGATAGTTGAGTACACGTGGTCTTCCCGTTCGTTGAAAATCTGGACGATGTGGCGATCGCTTGTCGAGTCCAACAGCCTGAAGTAATAGGTTCCAGCCGGCAAGACCTGAGCCCCCACACCCGGAATTTCCACCGGAGCGCTGAACGTGACTTTGGTCCTCTTATTCCAATTCTGGCCCTTCATCCCGGATGGAAACACCAGGGCTACCAGGGCAAAAACAAACATCATCGCTACTACTCTGAATCGGGTCATTTCGACCTCCCACAAACAAACATAGAACCGTTTCTGACAATTACGCGAGTTAAACGCCTCACAAACATCGAGGCTCATTTCCTTCAGCCAATCCCCTCATTTTGGCCGGCATGCCGCTCCTCGTTGCTGACATCCCCCCCACCAGATCCTGGCTGACGGTTTATACATTACCTGTGGAGCGATTCCCGTGTCAGTTCAGTACGGCTCACGCCTCTGGTCAATATTGCACATCCACGTTTTTGAGGGACATTCAGGATTCGAATGCTTCCCGCAGCACCCGGCGCGCAATAACGCGCATGCGTCCAAGGCCGTGGTGTGCCGGTGAAATGAATAGCGGGAACTACCAGCCACCAACCAGTTGTCTGACGTTTCTTCGGCCTCGGTCACATGGACAGTCCTTCGTTTAAAGAGGGTCTGCATGGCCGTGCATTCAAGTAAAGCCTCATTGCAGAACTTCTCCAAAGAGCTATATTGACCATATGCGTGAGCAGTAGTGAACTGACGCCGGATAACCGCCAAGGTACAGTTGCAGTGCCTTCAGGATCTGGTGGGAGGCGAACGACAGAAAAGGGGCTGTCATGTTCCCTTTCCTGCCTATTGTGCTCCTCGTTGCCTGTCATTTCGGACGGGCTGGGTTCCTCGGAGCAACCGGATTATTTAAGGAGGGGTACGATGAGAGTTACCATCTGGAACCGCATATTGTTGACGGCTGTAATCGTCACCGTGTCGTTGGTGGGAACGAGTATACTGACCAACGCGCAGGAGCCGCAGCAGCAAGAGACGAAAAAACAGCAGCAAGACAAGAAAAAACAACAGCAAGACAAGAAAAAACAGCAAGACCAAAAGAAACAACAGCAGGCTCAGCAACAGCAGGCTCAGCAGCAGCAGGCCCAGCGACAGCAGGCCCAGCAACAGCAGGCTCAGCAACAGCAGGCTCAGCAACAGCAGGCTCAGCGACAGCAGGCCCAGCGACAGCAGGCCCAGCAACAGCAGGCTCAGCAGGCCCAGCAACAGCAGGCGCAGCAGGCTCAGCAACAGCAGGCTCAGCAGCAGGCTCAGCAACAGCAGGCTCAGCAGCAGGCTCAGCAACTGCGGGCTCAGCAGGCTCAGCAGGCTCAGCAGGCCCAGCAGGCTCAGCAACTGCGGGCTCAGCAACAGCAGGCTCAGCAGCAGGCTCAGCAGCAGGCTCAGCAACTGCGGGCTCAGCAGGCTCAGCAGGCCCAGCAGGCTCAGCAACTGCAGGCCCAGAGACAGCAGCAGGAGCAAAACCGGCAGTCAGGGCGCCTCTCGCAACAGCGTCAGCAGCAACTCATTGAACATCAGCAGCAGCAGGTGATGCAGTACCGTCAACGTGTGGATCAGGAGACGCGTCTCGCGCCACAGCGCATAGCACAGCTCCAGCAACAAAATCGTATGACGCAGTACCGTTTTCAACAACAGTACTTAGAGCGCCTGCGGCAGCAGCAAATACGTTTCCAGAACGATCGCAACCACAATTACTATAGCGATCCGTACTTCTACACGGCTCCAAACTATCGATACCTTCGTAGCGGCATCTACTACGAGACGAATCAGTACGGCGTAGACTTACTCCGGCAAGCCGTGAACTACGGTTATTCGGAAGGCTTCCAGGCCGGACAGGCAGACCGAATGGATGGCTGGCGTTCCAGCTATATGGACTCGTTCGCATATCAGGACGCGAACTACGGTTATACTGGCTTTTATGTCGATCAGGACGCCTACAACTACTACTTTCGCGAGGGCTTCCGTCGCGGCTACGAAGATGGCTATCGCCGCCGCTATCAATATGGCCGTTATGACAACGGCACAAATCGCATCCTTGAGGGCATTTTAGGAGGGATTCTCATATTACAGGCGATTCGCTGAAACCTATACAGAGCCTCACAAATCAATGCTCATCGAGACTGGATGCGGACCGTCAAGGCTGAGCGCAGAATCGCGGCACTAATTGCTTGTCAAGTGCCGCGCTTTCTGCGTTCGATCTCTCAGACATCTCCATCCCGGCCTGGCGGCCGGGCGGGAACCGCGAGGCCGGCCATCACTTCCTCGTCTCTCGACGCGCGAGAAGGATGCCTGGCGCCATGGGCAGCCAGTAGCTGAAGCCGCGAAACAGGAGCGTCGCTGCAAGGCCTGCCGCGATCGGCACTCCCATCAGCTTCAGCGTCGCCACAGACGCTGCCTCGAAGATGCCGAGACCTCCCGGCACCGGTCCCAGCGTGCGCGCCAGCGTCGACAGCATAAAGCTTGCAAAGACCTGTGCCGGGTAAACCGAGAGACCAAGGGCACAGAGCATGATCCAGAGAGTCCCGGCGTCGAGCAGGAAGATCGCGACCTGAAGGCCCGTGCACCGGGCGATGAGCGAGCCGTCGTGAGCAATGCCCGGTGTCGCCTCCGCAAGCGCTCGAAGTCCCGACCCGACGACCGGCAGCCGCTGGATCCATTGCGGTAGCGTCCGGCCGCGGCTTACCAGGACGAGGACCGCGGGAATGCCTGCCGCCACTGGAGCGAAGATGGCCGCCGGCAAAATGATGAATAGTGTGAGACCTCCGTGGACCCAGACGACCCCGAGTGCGATGGCCAAGGCCGCGACATAGGCGGCATAGTAGCTTACGAGGTCGACGACGATGGCAGCCATGCTGGTTCCCCGGGGAATGCCGCGGCGATCCAGCGCGCGGACCACGAGCAGGGTGCCGCTCATGCCACCGCTGGGGACCACTTGGTCCATGAAGAGTTTCGCAATGCCTAGGCCCATGTAGGACCAGAGTGGCCTTGAGATGCCCGCGCGCACAATGATCTGTTGCCAGATCCCGGCATCCGCTATGTAGGTACCCATCTGGAGCAGGAGCCCGAGGAGCAGCCAGGAGAGCTGGGCGTGAGCCACGAGCCGCGCGAACTCCTGCTCCTCGCTCCGATGCGCTGTAAACAGGCCGACGGCCGCCAGGATCGCCAGCCCGAAGAGCCAGGAAATCCAGCGTGTTCCAGACTTCTTTTTCCGGTTGGTCTTTCTCTCGGCGTTCACCATAGGCGCGACCGCTAAGAGCTGACAATCAGCACTGAGCATGGGATACGATCCAGCAACGCAGCGACGCTGTGGCCAAAGAACAATTTTTTGCCGATCCGGCTTTCGCCTCCCAGTACAACCAGATTGTGCTTTCCCCGGGAGATTTGCTGCAGGATTGTCCGTTCAGCGTTTGGGTGAACTCTTACCAGCGCTTTGACGTCGACACCCTCGCGTTCCCCCAGAGCTGCTACGGCGTTGACTATCTCCATACCCAGTTCAACCGGTCCTTTATTACGCCGAGCCAGCGCGTCTTCACCAACCCGCTGATAGACATGCAAAGCCGTCAGCCTCCCGCCGGACGCTTTCGCGATTGCGACTCCCACCTCTGCGCCCAGTCTGGAATAAGCGCTTCCCGTAATGGGAACGAGTATGTTAAAGGAGTCCGGCCCTGTGGCATCCGGCGGCTTGCCTTTAGCCACCACAATCGCCACCCTCCCATCAAATCCCAGAACGATCTTTTCGATCTCCGGATTGAATCCCGCAAAGTCTCGATCCCCAGGCTCGAGCGGATTCTCGACGCCAACAAACAACATGTCATAGCCTTTTTCTGCCTCTTTGAGTGTCGCTGCGGAATACTCATCTCCACTATTCTTCACCGATAGCACCGAAGGCGTTTCGGCCGATATCTCTTGTCCGTCTTTCTTTCTCGTTGCTGCGTCCTCCACAGTTTCCATTACAATATCTCTTGTCGCTTTGGCATCGATCCTCAACTGCTTCTGCGGCCCACCGCCCGTCAGGTGAAGCACGGTGGACAAGAGATTCCTCGCGCCGACAAACGAACCTGCCAGCCTTGACGCGAGTTTTCCGTGATCGCTTCCATCGACAGCGATCAAAATCCTTTCAATCTTGCGCACAAGGTCCTTTGTTTCCATTTCTTCGCGCTCTAACCTGTCCCTCTCCTCCCCGGTGGGAGGGATTCGCAAAAGCGCCCATCTGAGCATCGGTGGCATGATCATTGTCGTAGTCACCGCCATCACTACTATCAGCGTAAACAGGTCCCTGTTCAGCACACCCATGGAGAGTCCAATGGTGGCCACTATGACTTCAGTCGATCCACGGGCGTTCATTCCGATGGCCAGGGCGAGCGCTTCGCGGCTGCTTAATCTGCCTAAACGGCCGCCAAAGTAACACCCGATAACCTTGCCGAAGCTGGCGATGAAAATAAGGCCGACAGCCAGCACCAGGAGGTTGAAGTTTTTCAGGATCGTGAGATCGATCGATAACCCCGCGACGGCGAAGAAAATTGGGGCAAAGAGCGCGATAATCAATCCTCGGAGCTCCACCTGGATGTGCTCGGTCAGGATGGGGGACTGCCCTACCAAAATACCTATGACGAATGCTCCCAGTATAGTGTGAACACCGAGCAAATCTGTCGCGAGGGCCATGACAAACATCAGCACCAGAATCGCGCTGATCACGGGCATTTCTACAGTGAGGTGATCGTTGGTCCAACGAATTACATTGGCTACCAGGCGCCGCCCGAGCGTAAAGCTGAAGCCGAGAAAGAGCAGCGTGCCCAGCAAGGTGAATCCGAGCCCGGCATAATCAAGAACGCCGCGCGCGGCGATGCCGCCAATAATGGAGACGATGATCCAGCCGATGGTGTCATCGATGATGGCTGAAGCCATAATAATCTGCCCGACATTGCGACGCAGAAACCCCACCTCCATGATTACCATGGCGACGATCTTCACTGAGGATATTGACAGTGCGGTTGCCAGAAAGAGCGAAGTCGCCAACCGTTGGCCGGGGTTTGGCAGCATCGAGTCGGGAAGGAACTCTCCCACCAGGTAACCGCATAAAAACGGTAGCGCGATACCCGAGAGGGAAGAAAAGAGCGCAGTTCTTCGCATCTTCTTGACTAGTCCGAGATCCGTTTCCATTCCCGTCAGCAACAGGAGCATGAGGATGCCCAACTGCGAAATGGCGTCGATCATCTTTTTCTGTTCGGGAGCGTCGGGGAAGACCAGGCCGTGAGCCGAGGGCCACAAGGTGCCGAACACAGACGGGCCGAGCAGGATTCCAGCAACGAGTTGGCCCATCACTTCAGGCTGGCCTATTCGGCGCATTAGCTCGCCCAGAGCCCGGCCGACAAGCAACATCAATACGATCTCCGCTATAAAAATCGGGATCGCATGCTCAGCCTGAGAGGCGCCTTGCCCCTCCGGAGCGAAGAGAAACAAAAAACCAAACTGCACGGCTAGTGTCATTTGTCACTTACACGTTGATTGCTTCATTCTAGATATTATCAAAACAACAGGCTAAGGGAATCGGCACGGACAGGCAATCGAAGGAACTGTGCGGCGCAGGCGCCGCGCGCATCGACACTCGGCACCCGATCGATCACGTCACCGACCGGGTGGAAGCGGTGCATTTCATCCAAAACGACCATGTCGAAGGGGGTGGTGGTTCCCCCTTCCTCATAATTGCGGACGTACGAGTGCGGGGGATTCGTCCTACGATAGCTCAGACGATGGATCAACCGGGGATTGCCGAGGAAGGCAAAGATGACGGGCTTGTCGTGTAGTTTTGCGAATGGGAATGCCCAGAATCCTGCCTAGCGGAACGTTTTGCCGAGTCACGAGTTCCTTCCTCTTCTTCAGACGGCGCCCTCTCAATTCGGCAGGCAGCGGCCAACTGTGTCCTTCACACTTGTTGCGTTGCTCCCGTCGATTGCAGGTCTTTTCATGGGATCTCCTTCGAGCTTGTTTTTGCGGCATCTCCTGCTGTTGCGGCGCCGCTGGGGTGTCGCCGATTCAGCCGCTTCGGGCCTTTCGGCGGGTGGGGTCTCAGGCCATTCGCACTGTCAGCACGGAGCATGGCGCGGCGCGCACAACGGCTTCTGCCACGCTGCCCAGAGCAAGGCGGCTCAACCCCGTCCTGCCATGAGTACCCACAACGAGCAGCTGTGCCGGCAGTTCCGACGCCGCGCTCAAGATCACCTGCGCCGCCGGTCCATCACGAAGCAGGCCGCCTCCTTTGGCGTTGTATTGATGCACGCACTCATCAAGCCTGGGCTGCCAGTGCTTTCTCAATTCGTCGCTGAGATCCAGCAGAGGAACGCCATAGAACTCTCCATAAAAGGGGCTCATAACCAGAGGTAAATCGATGGCGTGAATGATAGTAAGGTCGGTCTTGCGGTGTCGTGCCTCCACTGCGCCCGCTTCAATGGCAGGGAGTGCGGGATCGGAAAAATCGGTCGCAGCCAGTACCTTTCCCGCGGGCGAGGGCCGCGCCATGAGAACGGGACAATTCGCATAGCGAACGACATGCTCCGCAGCGCTGGCCAGGATGTGCACCTCCCCGCGATCGACCTTTCCGCCGACAACCACGACTCCTGCCCCGATGTTATCGGCAGCCCGGAGTATTCCCGCGTGCACCGTGCCCTGTTCAATCTCGATCTCTACTTGGGGCGGCTCCCGGCCCGTCACCGTTCGAATGCGCTTGAGAAGAGCGTCGCGGACCGCGGCCTCCAGATCATAGAGCTTCAGGGCATCGTCAAGATGCAGCTGAGGAAACACGGGCCGCACAGCAAAGATCTCGGGCAGGACATGACAGACAGAAAGTTTGACGTTGTATGAACGCGCAAGGGCGTCTGCCTGACGAAGGAGGTCATCGGATCCTTCATCGAGATCCATCGCAGCAAGAATCGGGCCTTTGATCTCAAACATGATTTCCTCTTCTCAGAAACAGTGAGTGAGATCCCCTTAATCCCCCATGCGTTCGATGCCTTCCGGCTTCTCGGAGGGACTCCCAAGCGCACGATACCATGGCGCAATTTGCCTGTCTGATCAATATTGACCAGGTGCTTGAGCAATACTGAACTGACACTGCTTTTCCCCCGGGGTATAAGTGCAATGTGGATCGGTGAAACGGGTGACGCCACTCGGACGAATCTCAGTGAATTCAACCGGGACTGGAGCAGAGAAGTTGCGACAGCCATAGCTTGCTAACCAATTCCTGCCGCCATTCCTCAACGGGCGATGCGAAAGGCAGCCGGCGTATGGGAGCAGCAATGCGGGAGTCATGGAGTCACACAGGTTTGGAATCGAAACTAAGGAGAGTTTTATGAAACTGCAAAGATTAAGAAGACTTGGAATTACCTGCATCGGCGCGGGTGTGCTGTCCGCGGGAATGTTGTTTGCGGAAGAGAGCGCGGCTTCGCGCTTGAAGGCCTCAAGCGATGTCATGAAGCAGATCATGGCGACTCCGGACAAAGCTATCCCGAAGGAGTTGCTTGAAAGCTGCCAGTGTATCGTGATCGTTCCGGGAATGAAAAAGGGCGCGTTTATCGTGGGAGCCAGCTACGGCAGGGGCTTCATGATGTGCCGCCTGGCTTCAGGCACTGGCTGGTCCGCACCGGCAGCCATAAAGGTGGAAGGCGGGAGCTTCGGTTTTCAGATCGGAGGCTCGGAGACGGACGCCGTCATGCTAGTCATGAACTCTGGAGGCGTTGAAAAACTCCTTTCGAGCAAGTTCACCCTTGGCGCGGATGCTTCCGTGGCAGCCGGGCCAGTGGGCCGCACCTCGTCGGCCGATACAGATCTCAAGATGCACGCGGAGATCCTGTCCTATTCTCGCGCACGGGGCGTTTTTGCCGGTATCTCCCTGGACGGTGCAACCCTGCGGCCCGATAACGACGCAAATGCCGAGCTGTATGGAAAGGATGTAACCAACAGGGAAATCGTCACGGGCACGAAGACGAGGAAATCAGTGGCGGGAAACAAGCTGACAGCGGACATGAATAGGTATTCACTTAAGAACAAGTAAAAGTGCCCATGAGGTTGTGCCTGCACTGGCCAAGCTCGACCTCGAGAAAGGACAACAGCATGAATTGGGATCAAGTGGAAGGCAAGTGGAAACAGTTTACCGGCTCTGCCCGGGAGCGCTGGGGCAAGCTCACACATGATGACTGGCAGGTGATCGGCGGCAAAAAAGACCAACTGGTAGGGCGGATTCAGGAGCGATATGGGATCGCGAAAGAGGACGCCGAAAAGCAGGCCGATGAGTGGGCCCGCGCACTCGATAAGCTTTAGCGCGAAGGTCGGATGCCATGGTTCGCAAGTTCCTCGCACCGGAGAGAGAAATCAGTCCCATAGGAGCATTTTCATTTGTGCCGAATCATACCCTCCGCGGTTCAATCCGCAGTTCCCTCTGCGAATCTTCCTGCACCTTGAAGGGAAGGGGGACCATCTCTCCTTCCCTTTCTCCTTCCTTTTGGGCGAAGCAGAGCAGTTGCTGCGGAGAAAGAGAGGATAGACACGATGAACTCAAGTCACCTGGACAGGGCGTGCACCTGCGCTTCCCGCAGATCAACAGAACCTAAGCTATAATCACTGTAGGAGGGAACGCGTCCAAGCCTGCCACCCGGATTGCGACCCGGTTGGTTGAGAGTTCGCTGCTAAATAAGGAGACCGGCTTGAAGGCGAGCAAGACGATTTTCGGGAACTTGCTGGATTTCTGGGCAGACCTCCGCGCAAACGGTGCGGCCCGGGAGTACGGCCTCGCCGAGCCACCGCTGCGAGCCGAACTGTTCAGCCGCGCCCAGATGGAGCAGCATGGCAAATCCCTGGCGGGTTTGCACAGGTTGAGTACGGGACGAGCTCCGGGCCGGCTTCTGACGCGGCTGGCTGACAATGAAGACGTCCTCATCGAAGTCCGCAATCTGGTCGAGGATGCGGTGAAGGCGAACCGCCGGATTTCGCCCGCCGGGGAATGGCTGCTCGACAACTTCTATCTCATCGAAGAGCAGATTCGCACGGCCAAGCGACACTTACCAAAGGGGTACAGCCGCGAACTGCCTTGCCTGCTGGACGGGCCTTCGGCTGGTCTCCCAAGGGTGTATGACATTGCGTTGGAGGCGATCTCGCACGGCGATGGCCGCGTAGATTCGGAGAGTCTCAGCAGTTTTGTGGCAGCCTACCAGACCGTGACGGCCCTGCGACTGGGCGAACTGTGGGCGATCCCGATTATGTTGCGCCTGGCGCTGATCGAGAATCTTCGACGCGTCGGGTCACGGGTCGCCGCCGCCAGGATCGACCGAAACCACGCCGACTCCTGGGCAGACCAGATGACGGAGATCGCCGAGAAAGACCCAAAGAGCCTGATTCTGGCGATCGCGGACATGGCGCGGTCGAACCCTCCGGTGTCGAGTCCCTTTGTCGCGGAATTTGCGCGCCGGCTGCAGGGACAGAGTCCCGCCTTGGCGTTGCCGCTCACCTGGATCGAGCAGCGGCTCGCCGAGTCCGGCCTTACGATTGAAAAGTTGGTGCAGTCAGAGAATCAACAGCAGGCCGCAGATCAAGTTTCGATCAGCAACAGCGTCGGCAGTCTCAGGTTTTTGGGAACGAGAGACTGGCGCGAATTCGTCGAGAATATGAGTGTTGTCGAGCAGACCCTGCGCGGGGATCCCGGCGGAGTCTACGGCAAGATGGATTTTGTCACCCGTGATCGCTACCGTCACGCGGTGGAGACGATAGCGAAGAGCAGCAGACTACCTGAAGGCGAAGTAGCGCGCAAAACGATCCAGTTGGCAAAAGAGGGCGCGGTCAGGAAAGGCAGCGACGATCGGGCAGCACATGTCGGGTTTTATCTGATCGACAAGGGATTACCGCTGTTGGAACGAACGGCGGAGGTGCACCTGTCCGCCGCCGAGGCTCTTCAGCGCATGAGCCGGCAGTTTCCTTTGCTCCTCTATCTCGGCATGATCACGCTGATTACCGGGGCCTTTGCCGGCGTCTTAATGACAAAGGCACATGCCGGCGGGTTCCATGGATGGCCGCTCGCCCTGATGGGTGTCCTCTCGCTGCTGGTCGGAAGTCATCTGGCGGTGGCGCTGGTGAACTGGCTGGCGACGTTGCTGGCCAAACCGCACTTGCTGCCGCGCATGGACTTTTCCGGAGGAATTCCGCCGGAATCAAGCACGCTGGTTGTGATCCCGACCATGCTCACGAGTGCTCAAAACCTCGAAGATCTGGTCGAGGCCCTCGAGGTCCGGTTTCTGGCAAACCGCGACGAACACCTGTACTTCGGCCTGCTGACAGATTTTCGAGACGCGCACCAGGAAACGCTTGCGGAAGACGAGCCGCTGTTAGAGCTGGCCCGGAAGAGGATCGAAGAACTGAATGAAAAGTACGGGCGCGCAAAAGCCGGCAATTTCTTCCTCTTCCATCGCCCGCGCCGCTGGAATCCCCGCGAGCGGATTTGGATGGGTTACGAGCGCAAGCGGGGGAAGCTTGCGGATTTGAATTCTCTTATGCGCGGCGGTTCCAGGGACCGGTTCGCCCTCGTCATCGGGGACATTTCAGTTTTATCGAACGTGAAGTATGTAATCACCCTTGATACGGATACGCAACTACCGCGCGATTCGGCGTGGCAGTTTGCCGGAACCATGGCGCACCCGCTGAATCGTGCGCGCTACGACGAAACGAAACAGGGCATCTGTGAGGGATACTGCATTCTTCAGCCACGCGTGGCCATAAGTCTGGCGGGCACAAACCGGTCGCGATACGCGCGCTTGTTCGGGAGTGAGCCGGGCATCGACCCGTACACGCGCGCCGTCTCCGATGTTTACCAGGACCTTTTTCACGAAGGTTCATTCATTGGCAAGGGAATCTATGATGTCGACGCGTTTGAGCGGGTGCTCAAGGGTCGCCTTCCGGAAAACCGGATTCTCAGTCACGACCTCCTGGAGGGGTGCTACACGCGTGCCGGGCTGTTGAGCGATGTGCTTCTGTACGAGGAATATCCCTCCGGCTACAACGCCGACGTCAGCCGCCGCCACCGCTGGATCCGCGGCGATTGGCAAATCGCGCGCTGGTTGCTGCCCCTCGTGCCCGGCTTTGCCGGCCGCCATCAGAAGAATCCGCTCTCCGTTTTGTCCCGATGGAAGATCTTCGACAATCTGCGCCGCAGTCTGGTGCCTGCGGGGTTGACATTGATGTTGCTGCTGGGCTGGACAGTATCGTCCTCGCCATGGTTCTGGACCTTGGCGATGATCGGCATCATCCTGATTCCTTCTTTGATCAATTGCATCCTGGACCTGCTGCGCAAGCCGGTCGATGTACTTCTGGCCCAACACCTTTCTGCCGCAGCGCGTTGTTCAGCACGGCACTTCTCGCAGACGGCATTTACGCTTGTGTGCCTCCCCTACGAGGCATCTTTCAGCCTGGATGCGATTGTACGCACGGTGGGGCGGATGCTGTTCTCGCACAGGCGACTTCTCGAATGGAGCCCCTCGAACCACCTGGACGGCAACAGCCGCTGGAACCTCTTCGCCTCTTACCTGTCCATGTGGACTGCCCCCGTTTTAGCCGTTGCTACAGGGATCTGGCTCGCGCTTTCGAGGCCCGCCACCCTGGTGGTGGCTGGGCCTATACTGGGTCTCTGGTTTGCTTCCCCCGTGATCGCCTGGTGGATCAGCCGGCCGCTCGCTCGCCATGCCGCCCGGCTGTCCATCGACCAGACCATCTTTCTTAAGAAGGTTGCCAGGAAGACCTGGGCGTACTTCGAAACCTTCGTCGGGCCGGAGGATCATTGGCTGCCGCCTGACAATTTTCAGGAGCGTCCGGTTGCCGCGATCGGTCATCGTACGTCGCCGACCAACATGGGACTTGCGTTATTGGCAAATCTGTCGGCCTACGACTTCGGCTACATTACACCGGGAAAACTGATTGAACGCACAGCGAATGCATTCCACACGATGGAAGCATTGGAACGCCACCGGGGCCATTTCTACAATTGGTATGATACGCAGTCCCTGAAACCGCTGCTGCCTGCGTATATCTCCACGGTAGACAGCGGAAACCTCGCGGGACACCTATTGACCTTGCGGCCGGGCCTGCTCGCACTCCCCGATCAAAACATCCTGGGAGAGCGCATTCTTGGCGGGCTGCGCGACACGCTGAGGATTCTCAAGGACACCGCTGGAGGAGCCGCTCACGCCCGGCTCGCTCACCTTCAGACGGATCTTGGTTCCGACTCCCTGCCAATCACGCTCACGGCTTGGCGACAGTGCCTCGACCGGCTGGCGGCATCCGCCGCGCAGCTGGTGGGCAGCCTCGATGCTGAGGATCCCGAGAGCGAGGCCGACTGGTGGGCACACGCCTTTGTCCGGCAATGCCAGGACGCCCTCGAAGAGCTGACCTTGCTGGCGCCGTGGACCCTGATGAAGGCGGCCCCTGCCGGGCTCCGCGATTTCCTCGGGTTCGATGCGATCCCGACGCTGCGCCAACTGGCAAGGCTCGAGCTGGAGTTGCTGCCCGTAATCGAGGCGCAGCCGGGCTCGGACGCAAGTCCAGAGACTACTGAGTGGCTTGGAGAGTTTCGATCCCTCATCACGGAGGCAAGCCGGCGGGCTCGGGCGAGGATTTCGCTCATTGAACACCTTATGCAGCAAGCCGGCGAATTCGCCCGTATCGAGTACGACTTCCTGTATGACAAGGCTTCTCATTTGCTGGCGATCGGGTACCACGTTGCCGAGCGCCGGCGGGACTCGAGTTCTTACGACCTGCTGGCTTCGGAAGCGAGATTGTGCAGTTTCGTCGCGATTGCGCAGGGACAACTGCCACAGGAGAGTTGGTTTGCCCTCGGACGCCTGCTCACGACCGCAGGGGGGCAACCGGTCCTGCTTTCGTGGAGCGGTTCGATGTTCGAGTACCTCATGCCGCTCCTGGTCATGCCGACGTACGACCATACGCTGCTCGACCAGTCCTATATTGCGGCGGTGGACCGGCAGATCGCATATGGCAAAAAGCGCGAGGTCCCGTGGGGCATTTCGGAATCCGGCTACAACGCGATCGACCTCCAGCTCAACTACCAGTACCGGGCATTTGGCGTGCCCGGCCTGGGGCTCAAACGCGGGCTGGCCGAGGATCTGGTCATTGCGCCGTATGCCTCGGCGCTTGCGCTGATGGTGGCGCCCGAGGAGGCTTGCCTGAATCTCGAGCGACTCGCCGCGGAAGGGTTCGAGGGGAAGTACGGATTCTATGAAGCGATCGACTACACTCCCTCGCGCCTGCCCCGCGGGCAGTCAAATGTCCTGGTTCGGTCCTTCATGGCGCATCACCAGGGCATGAGCCTGCTCTCGCTGGCCCATCTGCTCCTGGGCCGTCTGATGCAGAAGCGCTTCGAGTCGGATCCGTCGTTCCAGGCGACCACGCTGTTGCTCCAGGAGCGGGTCCCCAAGGCTACGGCGTTCTACTCGCAAACAGCCGAGAGTTCTGATGTACGCGTGACTGCCAACGGTCCGGAGACGCCGGTGCGCGTCTTCCGCAGACCGGATACGCCGAACCCGGAAGTGCAGTTGTTGTCCAACGGCAGATACCACGTGATGATCACGAACGCAGGCGGCGGTTACAGCCGCTGGAAGGACATGGCTGTCACGCGCTGGCGTGAAGACAGCACCTGCGACAACTGGGGCACGTTCTGTTACCTCCGCGATGTGGCGAGCGGGAAGTTCTGGTCCACCGCATATCAACCGGCGCTCAGGCCATCACGCAACTACGAAGCTGTTTTTTCGGAGGCGCGGGTGGAGTTCCGCTGCCGCGAACAGGAGATCGACACTCATACGGAAATTGCGGTTTCCCCTGAGGATGACATCGAACTGCGCCGGATCCATATTACCAACCGCTCCCGAACACGCAGAGCCATCGAAATCACAAGCTACGCGGAAGTTGTCCTCGCTGCGCCTGCCGCGGACGCGCTTCATCCGGCTTTCAGTAATCTGTTCGTTCAGACCGAGATCATCCGTGAGCGGCAGGCAATTCTATGCACGCGTCGGCCCCGCTCCGCAGGCGAGCAGACGCCATGGATGTTTCATTTAATGGCCGTTCATGGGGCGCGGATGGGTAAAACCTCCTATGAAACCGACCGGATGCGGTTCATCGGCCGGGGACACACTGTCGCCGACCCGAAAGCGATGACCGATCCCGCGGCGCTCTCGGGCTCCGAGGGGTCAGTGCTGGATCCGATGGTCGCAATCCGCCGGCAGATAACGCTCGATCCGGAAGAAACGGCGACGATCAATGTTGTGTCGGGCATCGGCGCGACGCGCGAGGCATCCCTGGGCCTCGTCGAAAAGTACCAGGATTGGCGTCTGGCGGATCGCGTATTCGACCTGGCATGGACCCATGGCCAGGTGCTCCTGCAGCAACTTAATGCCACCGAGGCCGACGCGCAACTTTATGGGCGCCTCGCCGGCTCCATAATTTACGCCAATTCCTCACTGCGTGCCGAACCGAGCATCCTCATCAAGAACGGCAGGGGGCAATCCGGTCTATGGGGATACGCGATTTCCGGCGATTTGCCGATCGTGCTGCTGCGGATCGGAGACCCGGCCAATATCGATCTGGTGCGCCAAGTCGTGCAGGCGCACGCGTACTGGCGCTTGAAGGGTCTGGCAGTCGACCTGGTGATCTGGAACGAAGATCACGCCGGTTACCGGCAAGGGCTCCACGAACAAATCATGGGGCTGATTGCCGCAGGCATCGAAGCCAACGTAACTGATCGGCCGGGCGGGATCTTTATCAGACCTGCGGAACAGATATCGAACGAAGATCGCGTTCTGCTCCAAACAGTCGCTCGCGCCATCATCAGCGACAGTCGGGGATCGCTGGCGGACCAGATCAACCGGCGCGGCCCTGTGGAAGTGCCGGTCCCGCCCCTTGCGCCGATCCGAACCCCCCGCGCCGCACCCCCGGCTGCCGCGTTGCCTCGCCGCGATCTGATCTTCTTCAACGGGCTGGGCGGATTCACCCCGGATGGACGCGAGTACGTGATTACGACCGCGCAAGGGCAAGTGACGCCGGCGCCGTGGGTGAATGTGCTGGCAAACTCGAACTTCGGCACTGTCGTCTCGGAGAGCGGCTTTGCCTACACCTGGAGCGAGAATGCCCACGAGTTCCGCCTTACACCCTGGTACAACGACCCCGTAAGCGATGCGAGCGGAGAAGCCATTTATATTCGCGACGAAGAGATGGGCCACTTCTGGTCCCCCACGCCGCTGCCAAGCCCCGGAGCGACGCCCTACGCCACGCGGCACGGATTCGGCTACAGCGTCTTTGAGCACAAGGAGCGCGGCATCCGCTCGGAGCTGTGGGTTTATGTGGCCCGGGACGCGCCGATCAAGTTCACGGTGTTGAAAGTGCGCAACGAGTCCGGCCGGTCCCGCCGTCTCTCCGCCACAGGCTACGCGGAATGGGTGCTGGGAGATTTGCGGCCGAAGTCCGCCATGCACGTGATCACCGAGGTCGACCCCAACAGCGGGGCGCTCTTCGCCCGGAACCCTTACAACACGGAGTTCGCCGACCGGGTTGCGTTTTTCGACGTGGATGATGCGGCTCGGACCGTCAGCGCCGACCGGACGGAGTTCCTGGGGCGCAACGGCACGCCTCGGAGCCCGGCGGCCATGACTCGCAGGCGGCTTTCCGGCAAGGTGGGCGCCGCGCTGGATCCCTGCGCGGCGATCCAGGTTCCATTTGAGCTCGCCGACGGGCAGGAGCGTGAGCTCATCTTCAGGCTGGGCGTCGGGCGAAACACCAATGACGCCGCCAACCTGGTGCAACGCTTCCGGGGGTCCGACGCGGCACGCGGCGCTCTGGAAGCGGTGTGGGAGTACTGGAAGCGCACGCTCGGCGCGGTGAATGTGGAAACCCCCGACCCGTCCCTGAATGTCCTGACCAACGGTTGGCTCTTATACCAGACGCTCGCGTGCCGCCTCTGGGCGCGGAACGGATACTACCAGCCAGGCGGCGCCTTCGGTTTCCGCGATCAGTTGCAGGACGTGATGGCGCTGCTCCACGCCGAGCCCCACCTCCTGCGCGAACACCTGCTCCTCTGCGCGGGACGCCAGTTTCAGGCGGGAGATGTTCAGCATTGGTGGCATCCCCCCTCGGGCCGGGGCGTGCGTACGCACTGTTCGGATGACACCCTCTGGCTCCCGTTGGCGACGAGCCGCTACGTTCTGAGCACAGGAGACACCGGGGTGTTGGACGAACCCATTCACTTCATCGAAGGCCGCCAGGTAAATGCCGAGGAGGACTCGTATTATGATCTGCCCGGCCGGTCGGACGAATCGGCCAGTCTGTATGAACATTGCGTTCGATCCATCCTGAGAGGTCTCCGCATGGGTGAGCACGGCCTGCCTCTCATGGGTTCCGGTGACTGGAATGACGGCATGAACCTGGTGGGTGAACACGGCAAAGGCGAAAGCGTCTGGCTGGGATTCTTTCTTTATGAGGTGCTCACACGATTTGCGGAGGTCGCCCGCGGGCATGGCGACGGTCCCTTCGCCGAACATTGTCAGCGGGAGGCGGCGCAGGTGCGCCAGAATATCGAGAAGAACGGCTGGGATGGCGCGTGGTATCGCCGCGCCTACTTCGACGACGGCTCGCCCCTCGGATCGGCCAGTAATCCCGAATGCCGGATCGATTCCATTGCGCAAAGCTGGTCTGTTCTATCCCGGGCGGGCGATGCCGGGCGCTCGCGGATGGCCATGGCCGCAGTGGATCAACGCCTCGTTCACCGCGATCAGGCGCTGATCCAACTCCTGGACCCGCCGTTCGACAAGTCGGAATTGAATCCCGGGTACATCAAAGGGTACGTCCCGGGCGTGAGGGAAAATGGCGGGCAGTACACGCATGCAGCCATCTGGGTGGCTATGGCGTTCGCCGCATTGGGCGACAGCCGGCACGCATGGGAACTGTTCGCCATGATCAATCCGGTGAACCATGCGGCCTCTCCAGCGGGGGTTGCGAACTACGGGGTAGAACCCTACGTGGTCGCGGCCGACGTCTACGCGCTCGCACCGCACATCGGGCGCGGTGGCTGGACCTGGTATACGGGTTCGGCCGGATGGATGTACCGACTTATTTTGGAATCACTCCTTGGACTGAGGCTGGAAGTGGACAAACTCCGTTTCGCGCCGTGCCTTCCCGCGGATTGGCAGGAGTTCAAGGTGCACTACCGTTATCGGGAGACTGTGTATCACATCACCGTCCTGCAAACGGCCGCCGAAAGTGCCGGGATGACTGTGACCGTAGACGGCATGGAACGAGACGACCAAGCCATTCCCCTGGCGGACGACCGGCAGGAACACACTGCCGAAGTGAGAATCCACGTCGTACCAAGCGAAAGCACCGCCCCATTGGAGCACCAAGCGGCACTGGGGTAGACTCCGCCCCCGGACATAGCAATGGCACAGAATCGCCGCGGCAGTCAGGCTCCATGTGAAATACCCGGGCCGGGCTCTGGCCCCTTAACGGCGCCGGAGCAACCCCGCGATCGGCAAGCGCCACCGCAGCGGAGAGGAAAGGAGCGGCATGGGCAAGCAGGGCAGGGACAGAAAACGGGAGGAGAAGAAGCACGATCCGTCGGACTATGCGAACATGACCGGGGTGCTCGACACATTCCACCGGCCGGACCGGACCGGCTGGGAGGACGCGTGGATCGGCATCGAGCCCACGTTCCAGTCCGAGAAGACGGTAAAGCTCTGGGAGAAGATGTCTGTCGATGAAGCGGGCGAGGACAAGTACTTCAAGAGCGACGTCATGCTGGGGCTTGCGAGAGACATCGCCCAGGGTATTCGGAACAAATACGAGGAAAAGCTCAAGGACGGCGAGCCCTATTGCATGTTCGCCACGGTCAAGCTCGAGGAGGACAAGGACCAATGGGAGGTGAAACGGCAAAACGTCGAGTTCCGCTGGTCGGATTCCAAGCTCGAGCCGTTCACCGTCCGGATCTCGATTGACCCCGAGACGGTCGAATACAGCATCAAGCCGGTTCCGCTCGTGTGGTTGTATGACGACCGCTTCGTCCACTTCCTCCAGCACCTGGTGTGGGAAGTCCCCATGAAGATCGGTAGGCTTGCTCCCTCGGTGGCGCACGGCGGCTGCCAGTTCTCTTTCTCTGCCAAGACGTTTCTGGGCGGAAGCCTCCTCGCCGATGCCATCGCATACCGGGTCAACCATCCTGAGGTGTGTCTGTTCCTGATGGACTGGCCGAACGCGGACGACCGCGCGTTGCGCGCCACTCCCAGGCGGCTCGCCGCCTTCCGTGAGATCCTCCACTGCTACTGGGCGGGCGCGTTCCACCCCAGGGCTATCGGAGTGCCTACCCCGGAAAACTGCTACCTCGACCACGGTTGGGGGCCCGCGCCGAACCCGCCCAGGGGCCTGATGAACCCTGCGAAGGGGCCTGTCGGCGACCCGTGCGAGGTCTTCCAGACCAATTTCGCGTTCGGCCGCGCCGTGCGCTTGTACGCCCAGTACATCCACCCGGGCTACTGGCAGTCTGCCCACCCCAAGGAGGTGGGCTACCGTCCCGATCAGATCATGCGGTACAGCGAGATCAACCTGAACCGGCTCCAGATAGCCGGCGAGTGCCATGTCAAGAGCGCCACGATTCTCAACGTCGAGCGAGTGCCTGAACTCGACGCCCCCCTCGCCATCGACATGTTGTACGACGAGGCGAGCTTCGAGGACCGTGGCCAGATGGGCAGGACCAGTGCGCGCGATTTCGTCGAGTCGGTACTACTCGACGTCCATCATTGCCAGTACTTGCAGGCCCATCCCCACGTGAAAGTGGAAGACTCGATCCTCCAGGACATGCTCCTCATCGATGGCGAAAAGACCGTGGCAAAGTATGGCGGCGCCAAGGCCCTCGACCGGCTCAGGCGCAAGGCCCGAAAGCTCAACCTGGAGTCGGGCCATGAGCGTATCAAGAGCGACTTCATCGAGCCGGAAACACTCCTCTGGGAAGCCTGGAAGGTGCTCCCCAAGAACCAGAAGGCCGCCATCGCCCACGAGGTCGTATTCGGCCTCGTCGAGCGTGTCCGGCAGGCGAGCGCGTTCGACCCGCGCCCCGAGGCGAAGACCGAGGATCCGATGAAATGGCACCGTCATCGCGTGCTGCCGTTTCTGTGGACCACGCTGGACGGTATGAAAGCCGGGCGGAAGCCTTCGGACCCGGTAGCGAAGGAGCTCGAATCGTGGAAGGCCGAAAAGGAAAAGTACCTCAAGCGGCGACCGGAGTTTTCCCCGGCCGGATTGAAGCCTCCATGGAAAGATGCGTGATCTTCGCCACGGGGATGAGAAGGCGTGCCGCTCAGGAGGCGATAAAACTCCCCCGATACACGTAGTTCATCGCCAGTGTGGTGAGGAAGGCTGCGAGCTGAACGATCACCCGGTCCCGTTGCGCGAGCGGGTAGCTGAGACCCATCCGTTCGGCGCGGCCGGCCACATGATCCAGCAAGGCGTGCGTCAAGGCATGATCCATGCCGGTCCACCAATACACGGCGTCGGCCAGCTCGTCCTCATGCCGTCGGATCAACAACGAGGCTCTCTCCACACCGCCGGCACCGGGGTCGCCGGTGTGCGTCTGGTAGGAAGAGAAAATGCCCATGAGATCCCCGTCGAGGCTCCGGGGCAATGCGACACCCTGGATCTCCCCCTCGTCGTAGAACTGAGCCACGGTCTTTTGGATGTCGCGGACGTCCGAGTCGATGACGGTAAGAGTGACGTATGGCTCGCGCTCCCTGATGTCCGTCATGACGCGCTCGCAGTACATGAGCTTGGCCAGGGCCGCCGATGCGTCCTGATACTGGGTCGTCCAATCGGAACCTGGCGTCATCCACACGGCGAACGTCTCGGCCCAATCTTCATCCGGGTGCTTCTGGGCGTAGTTTCCGGGCAGGTGGCGCACGAAGTCCGAGCTGAAGGGGACGCTTCGGTACTCGTCGGTATAGGGCCGCGACATCGGACCGAACAGGGCGGTCCAGTCGTGGTCTTCATAGAGTTGGTAGGCATAGTTGACCACGTGGCCCATTTCGTGGCGGAGGTACCGCAGAATGTCCTCGTCATCCTTGCCTTCCACGACGCCGGATCTGGCCTGCTGGACTCGCCGAAGCCGCCCGTCTGCCAGGTAGAAAGGGATGCCGATTGCCACCGTGCCGTCCGACACCCCCCATTCGTCGGAGAGGTAGAAGGCGGGCTTGAGCTTTATGATCCCGCGCTCGGCCAGCTCACGGCGAAAGCGGTCGATCACGTTCTCGAGCGGCCCGCCCTCGATGCGGAGATCGAAATCGCAAATGCGTTTGTTTAAGATTTCGGGGGAAACCTCGTGCTCAGAAGATCCTTCCCGCCAGGGCGTGTTTTCGCCTTCGACGGGCGCCCGAAGCTGTCCGCCGCGATCGGGTGGCGGCTGATCCCCTTTCGGTGTAATCGTCATCGGATCACCACGACCGTGCATGTCCCGCGAACCCCTTTGCCCTGACCTGCACTCCGAAACGTCTCCCAGACCAGTCTGCCCGAGCCCGCCCGGGCTGGGATTACACTTGCTTCTCCTGCCAAGATAGAAACCCCCGTCGATCTACCGATATTCGCCCCTCGCTGTCACTTGGATGGCGCATCCTTTTGGCGGGTCGCCGTCACGCCATGGACGATGGCCGTGCCGACCAGGCAGATAACGCCCACCACGATCCACTTCGGTGGTAAGTGGAGCAAGTGCGCGCCCATGGCCAGGCCGACGATCAGTATGATGTACCCGACGATGTAAATGCCGAATGACATTGGTGTCCTCCTTAATATAGCCGTTTAACGGCGCCCCTCTCGCCAGGTCATGACGATTTGGGCTGGATCAGCTCCTGATTCTGCGTGACAGCCTACGCCAGGCTCGTGAGCAATCGATCCGGTTGGGGTCCTTCGAAACGTGCCCCGGCCTTCTCCAGATCGTATAACTCCACCCGGACATTTTCTTTCAAGGACCAGTCCACAATCGCGTGCGCGTTCGCTTGGTTCACCGCCAATAAGTATGGGCGTCCTCCTATGATTTGCCTCTCTGCTGAATCTCGCGGAAAGTACTCCCCGCCTCCCCCACCCGGCCTCAGGGACCCACATTGTGTGGACCCCTGCAAAGCGGCCCCGGCCACCATCGGCTACTATAAAGCCGATGCAAAAGGGTGTCTGTGCAATATTGCTCAAGGGTATGCTCGAAACTGCTCATGACGCGAGATTGCGCCGTGGTTCGGTTACTTTATGTTGTTCAGCAAGACATCGAAACCCGCAAATAATGGAAAGAACAATCCTTACTTGCACAAGCCGCCGCATAAACCTGATAATAATTAGCGCAATATTCGAATAGTCAACGCTGTTTTAGGGGCCATGCCATCATCCAAAGCGCAGCAATCAGAAAAAGAACTCGGCCGCAGCGGACTGTGGGGGAAACTGAAGGTTTACCTGAACGCCCTGGGGCCGGGACTCATCACCGGAGCATCTGACGATGATCCTTCAGGCATCGGCACGTATTCCCAAACCGGCGCGCAGTTTGGATATGCTCAGCTCTGGACGGCGCTCTTTACTTTTCCTCTTATGGCTGCCATCCAGGAAATCTGCGCGCGCATCGCGTTGCAGACCGGCGGCGGACTTGCCGATGCTCTGCGCAAGTATTACCCAAAGCCCGTCCTCTACTTTTGCGTTACGCTGCTCTTCATCGCCAACACTATCAACCTCGGCGCAGACCTGGGCGCAATGGCGGCTTCCGCCCAGTTGCTCCTCGGTATCCCTTACCTTGTCTGGCTCATTGCGATGACCCTTCTCAGCGTGATCCTCGAGATCTTTGTGGATTACAAACGCTATGCCCGCGTGCTGCGAACCCTGACGTTGTCGCTCTTTGCGTACTTCCTCGTCCCATTGGTATCACCGCAAAATTGGGGGCGGGCATTGCGAGACACCGTCATCCCGACGATCCAATTCGAAAAGGATTATCTGCTGAACCTTGTTGCGATTCTGGGTACGACGATTTCTCCTTATCTGTTTTTTTGGCAAGCCAGTCAAGAAATCGAGGAGGAGATTGACCAAGGAAAGACGACGGTCCGGTCGCGCAAAAATGTTTCCGAAGTTGAACTGAAATGGATGCGCACCGATGTCATCGCCGGAATGTTACTTTCGAATGTTGTCATGTGGTTCATCATCGCGACAACGGCTTCGACGCTGTTTCAGCACGGCATCAAAAATATTGACAGCGCGCCCATGGCCGCCGAAGCGCTGCGCCCCATCGCCGGCAATTTTGCGTATCTGCTTTTTGCGGTCGGCATAATCGGAACTGGATTGTTAGCCGTGCCCATCCTCGCCGGGTCAGCCGCTTACGCCGTCGCTGAGACATTCAAGTTGCGCGAAGGGCTGTATCTGAAATTACGTCAGGCGCCCGGCTTTTACGGCGTGATTGCATTCTCAACCACACTCGGATTCGCCATCGATTTGATCGGCATCAATCCGATTCAAGCGCTGTACTACACTGCCGTATTGAACGGAATCGTCGCGCCGCCCCTGCTCGTGATGATCATGCTGATCGGAAGAAATCGCTCGATCATGAAGAACAAGGTCAACGGACGCGTGAGCAACACCCTGGGCTGGATCACCACGATTGCCATGAGCATCGCGGCGGTGGCCTTGTTGCTGACGATGGGTGCGGGGCAATAAATGGTGAGCAGGAATAGGCAACCAGACTCCTGCGCAGTGAACCGCAATGTCCTCCGGCCTATCGTATCCGCAGGAACTCCAAGGCCACCGGCAGGTCACCAAACTGATGGATCACGTAGTCCGGCTCAATTTCAGGGTTTTTCGCTGAAGAGGGTCCGGTCTGGATGCTGCGGCATCTACTTCTTGGTCTTCTTCTTCGCTGTACGCCCTTTGTCCTTCTTCGAGAGTCCGGCTTCGGAGAGCGCGATAGCGATGGCCTGTTTCCGACCCATCACCTTCGGCCCCTTCTTGGAACCGGAGTGCAACGCGCCCTCCTTGAACTTGTGCAGCTCGTGCTTGACGCGTTTCTGCTTTGCTTGCTTCGATGCGCTCGGTTTCAGTTTCGGCATAGTTCCCTCACAGGGCCGTCAGAGATGAGAACGCGTTAGGCGGCTGCGGATGGGCCTGGTTGTGGCAGCAGCGCTCAAGACTGCGCTTTGTGAAAGGCGTACAGAAACACCACCGTGCTCAGACCAGCGAAGGCATAGATAAAAGATGTCAACAATCTCATCGCCGGAATCAGACTCCCAGCCTCCCTTAGCGACGTCTTCCGCCTCCGCCACCACCACGGGAATTACTGCTGCCGGATCCGCGTCCACCGCTGAAGCTGCCGCCACTGCTGAAGCGTGGCGCAGACATCTGTGGCGCGGACCGGTACTGCTGAGGAGCTTGATACCTCTGTTGCGGGGACGGCTGCACCCGCTGCGGAGCCTGATACCTCTGCTGCGGGGACGGCTGCACCCGCTGCGGAGCCTGATACCGCTGTTGCGGGGACGGCTGCACCCGCTGCGGAGCCTGATACCTCTGTTGCGGGGACGGCTGCACCCGCTGCGGAGCCTGATACCTCTGCTGCGGTGAGGGCTGCACCCGCTGCGGAGCCTGATACCTCTGCTGCGGCGACGGCTGCACCCGCTGCGGAGCCTGATACCTCTGCTGCGGGGACGGCTGCACCCGCTGCGGAGTCTGATACCGCTGCTGCGGGGACGGCTGCACCCGCTGCGGAGTCTGATACCGCTGCTGCGGGGACGGCTGCACCCGCTGCGGAGTCTGATACCGCTGCTGCGGGGACGGCTGCACCCGCTGCGGAGTCTGATACCGCTGCTGCGGCCGACTCTGCAAGCTCTGAGGTTGAGGCGCCATACGGGATCCTTGATCCCCAATGCGCCCCGCGGAGCGGTTTGCGTACGGACCTGCGGCGGCCCTTGACCCTATTCCTGTCTGGAACGAATTCCGAGAGGCCATCGAAGGTCCCTGGAACCGCGCGGCTACCTGGCGGTTCCCGTACGGAATGCCGAGGCGATGACCCGGATCATGCGCCCAAATCGTTCTCCCGCCAAAACCGCCCCCGTAGCCGTGGCGGAATCCATAGCGAGGAAAGAAGGAACTATTGACAAACACCGAGCGGCCGAACCAGCTCGGGCCCCATCCCCAACCGCCCCAACCTCCCCAGCTGTCGAAAAAGAAGCTGAGGTTGAAGCCGCGACCGAAGCCGAAGCCGAATCCTGAGTAATAGAGCGGGGGATAGTAGCCGTAAACAGGAGGTCCCCAAACGTAGACGGGATCATAGGAAGGCACATAGATCACCTGCGGGTCGGCCGGCTGAATGACGATGACCTGTTGCCCCCCTTGCGCCTCAGTCGTAACCGTCTGCTGCGGCGTTGAAGCAAGGTTGCCATTGCCTTGCGCCCGGGCGCGCATCTCCTGGACTGCGTTCATCACGTCGGCCTCTTGCGCGAGAAAGGCGTTCCCAAGGTCTGTGGTCCAGCTAATATCCTGGTTTAACTTCGCGAGCGCATCAGGAACGGCCACCAGCGCTTGCACGCTCGGATCCCAGGGTTGCTGCTTTGCGGCGTCCATGAGCTCCTGGCCGCCGAGGTTCTGGTTCCGCTGCAACCACTGGTTTGCTTCCACGATCTCGAGCGGATAGGTGCTGGCAACCAAAATCTGACTCAGCAGTGGATCGGGGTAGAGAGCGATCGGCGCCACCAAGTTGTTGAGTTGCTGGGGAGATAGCAGCTGCGGCGGCGCCTGCTGCATTTGGGACTGTGTCGCAGGCGTCTGGACCGGGGGCGTTTCTTCCTGCGCCCACACGATCGTCCCGACTCCCAGGAGAGTCATCGCCGAAAAGATCACTACAGATAAATGCCGTTTCATACGACCTCCGAGCTTAAAGACAATCGAACTCAAGCTTACGCTCAATTAGATGCAAGCGCATGGGTTATGTTTCAACTAAAATTGGAGAAATGCGCCGGGTCATGACGCTTTGGGCCGGATCAGTTCCTGTATCTGCTCGACAGCCTGCGCCAGGCTCGTGAGCAATCGATCCGGTCTGGTTCGTTCGAAACGCGCCTTGGCCTTCTCCGAATCGCCACTAAATCCCCAGATCCCGATTACAAGCTGGAGTTTGGGAAAGCGTTCCCGAATCAGTTTGCACATTGTGCGCGCGGGAGGAAAGGCATACGGCGGCAATGCGGAGATGCAGATGACATCATCTTGTCTTTTCTCAATCAACGCCAGCAACTCCGCCGGGGAGGCGTGGGCGATCGGAAGAGACAGCGCCGCGTGGCCCGCCTGCTCCAGGAGCTGCGCCAGCATGGCGGCCGTGACCTCATCGGCCCGATCATTTGCGGGAAGACAAAGTATCCTGGCGCTGACTCGCTCCGCCAGGCCTGAATCCGCCGCGGCATCTTCCGCTTGGGATGAATCGTGCGCCAGTTGGTACTCCGAAAGCTCGGTAATCAGTTCATTGATGCTGAGAAAGAGAAACTCCTCCCTGGTTGTGTCAATCGCCCCTTTGTGACGATCCTGCTCGGCCAGGCTCAAAGCAGGTATGAGCACCGAATCGTATAACTCCACCAGGGGTTTTTCTTTCAAGAACCGGTCCACAATCGCGTGCGCCTCCGGTTGGTCCATCGCCAGTAAGCGCTGGTAGATCTGCGCTTCCACCCCCAGAACTACTTCATCCCCCAGCAGGACATGAAGAAAGGAAAGCTGAGGAACGTGGCGGCCCAGCACCACGACGCAGACCGTGAGGGGCGTGGACAGGATCAGGCCTGCGGGCCCCCACAGAATAGTCCAAAAGACAGCCGCCACCAGCAGCGCCAACGAAGAGATTCCCGTGTTCGCCCCGTAAAGCCACGGCTCGACGAAGTTGGCAATAATCAGTTCGAGGCAGGCAAACAACAGGAACACCAGCAGCGGCGGCAGCCAGCTGTCAAAAGCGGCCAAGGAGAGCGCGATCGGCAGCGTGGCGGCAATCATCGTGCCGACATACGGCACGATGCGCAGGAGGCCGGCGACGACTCCCCATAACGCGGGATTGGGCACGCCGATGCAGTACAGACCGAATCCGAACAGAGCTCCAAATCCGGTATTGACCAGGACCTGCATCAACAGGTATCGGCTGACTCGTTGCGCCGCGTCGTCGAGCGCCTGCGTCATGACGTTGATCTGACCGAGTCCAACGAGCCCCAGAAGACGATGTCTCAAGTCGAATCTCTTGGTCAGCATGAAGACGGTGAAGATGAGGACAAGTCCCGTCATTGCCAGAGGCCGAAGAACGGGCTGGGCCAGATCAAGAAGGTACTCCAATCCATTTGCCGGCTGTTGCACGAGCTGCACGGGCAGAGGAAGCGCGGGGGTACTCGGCGCAGTGCGCTGCTTCCGAGTCTGCACCGGAGCACCTGTGGCCGGAGAGGGTGCAACCGGGCTGGAAAGTTCGCGCGCAATTTCCCTCAAGCTGTTGGCCGCAAGGCCTATCGGTCCCTCCGTGGGAATGCGAAGCGCTTCCATCTTGGCGTGGATGTTCTGGCGATACTCGGGAAGCTTCTCGGCGATGTCAACGAGCTGAATTGCGATGATCCAGGCAACGCAGCCGGCCGCCGCCAACGTTACCAGGACGGTCACGGCGACGGATGGTATCCGGCCGATGCGTGATCTTTGCAGAAACGCGACCACGGGGGTCAAAACAAACGTCAGAATGAGAGCAAATGCCAGGGGGATCAGGACTTCGCGGGCAAAGTACAGCGCCGCGATCGTGCCAAACAGCATCGCCAGCGCCCATTTATTAGAGCTTGGGAGGTAGCGGTGTGATGCGCTGATGGCCCCCGGGCCTGAAGCCCTGCGCAAGTCACCCGCGCCTGTTATGGGTCCCCTTTCGGGGCGCCTGTGGAAGAATGGTCGATTCCAGAAGAACGCCATGTTTGACGCCCTTGGGGCGTTCACGCCGCGAAGAAAGTCCAGAACTCATTGATTCGGCCCAAGCCGATACGGGAGAGCCAGCCCAGAGAGGATACCGCACGCCAGCATCCATAAACGCGAGCCCCTGGCCCAGTGCACGCCAGGGGCCGCCAGCCTACGAAACCGGTTCTGCCGCAAGGATGGTGACCTGGCAGACTCCGACACCTGAACAGCGACCACCATGCGGCGCCGCAAGCGGTGACTCCGTTGACTGCGGGCCGAGGAAATCTAAAGCCTTTCGGATCGCTTCCGGAAGGTGAATTGCGACGAAGGCCCACACGACGGTACGCCGCTCAAGGCCAGCGGCCAGGAAGCCAGAGTCGCACTTCCCGGGCAGCGCGCTAATCATCCAGCACAAATGTGATAGCCATGTTCACCTGATACTCGACAATTTTCTTGCCATCCAGGCGCACGTGCTGTTCCTTCACCCACGCGCTGCGCACATTGCGAAGCGTCTTGATCGCCCGGGCCAGACCCTTCTCGATGGCGTCCTCAAAGCTCACAGTGGAAGTGGCGCTGATTTCCTCGACTTTTGCTACTGTCATGGACGTCCTCCAGTAATTTGCTTTTCTGCTGAATCCTGCCGGGAACGGACTCCCCGACCGCACCAACCGTCGCCTGTGGCCCGCATTGTGCGGGGCGCTGCGATGCGGCCCCAGCCTACTATAGCTTACTATAAAGCCGCTGCAAAAAGGATGTCTGTGCAATATTGCTCACAAGCAAGATTTCCCTGTCTCTCGGTTACTTTGTGTCCTTCAGCTAAACATCGAGACCAGCGAATCTTTCTTTGAGCAGCCAAGATCTGTGGCGCGGACGACTAGCTCGATTGGATTTTCTCAATCTCGCTCTGGATGAACTGTCTTCCACCATCCAATGCCCGCTGGAACTCGGCGATCTTACCGTCGGTCCACTCGATCCCGCGATTCAGACCCCCTCCGATTCTTTCTGCTGCCTCAGCGACAATATTTTCGACGGAGTGCCTCAACTCAATCTCTGCTGCCTCTACCTTATTTCTGGTCTTTTCGGCAAATCGACACAGGTCACGACGCGTTTTGCGACCGGACTGGGGTGCTAACAAGAGAGCAACCCCTGCTCCCAACAATCCGCCTGCGATCAGGGCAACAGCAGTGTTTCTATTCACGATAGTATCGGGCATGGGACCTTTCCTTTCAATTCCAGAGAAAAACGAAACTTGAAGGGGCGATTCGCTCCCTTCTCGGATTAGTGTTGCCGATGACTTGGATAAATGCTGTTCACATCTGCACACCCTGCTGTTCACAATTGCTCACAGCATCATGAAAAGCGGGCTGCGATAGAACCCTGTACCCATAACCAAAATCCAGTCACCCGATCAGGGCAGGATTTTTGAGATACCAAAGGTCGGCACGCTTCATCATCGCTACGAGCGACGCGCAGCCTGATCGCGCGTTTCCTGTCATGAGCCGGACAATTCCGCATCTGAATACTGGTATGCCGAGGCGTCCACCTGCGCGTTGATGTTGCTTCCCTCTTGCGTGCTGGAGGTGAGATCTCATCCAATCCAGGGCTTCCAACAGTCTCAAACGGCCTGCCCTGCCCCCGTCGATCTTCGTGCGGATGGATTTATCAGCGGTGACACCTGCAGAATGTGAAGCTATTTTTGCGCGGGTCCTTGGGTGAGCATAAGTGAACAGACACGTGTCCACAAGTGAACTGACAGCAAGCTCCGCGCTATCTATCATAGTGCCGATGGGGAAATGGCGGGACGGTCATGAAGATCCGTCCACCGACCTTCCCCTACGAGCAGCGAGGAGAAATATGACAACTTTATTGGTTGTGCTCTTAGTGATTTTTTTGTTGGGTGGTGGGGGCTGGGGCTACTCCCGCTGGCACCGGTAGCGCACGCAGCAGGAGAATATCATGAAATCAAGGACTGAGAATGGGACAGAGACGAATCGTCACAAGGTGCCGGAGACGAATCGTCACAAGGTGCCGGACAAGATCGAAAAGCGATTGCAGAAACTGATGAAGGACCCCACCCTGGAAGGTAGAGATGAAAACAAAGTAGGGAGAATCCCTGAGAAATTGGCCTTCGTCGATTAGGAAGCCCTCTTCAGCAAGGTGCGGCACGGCTGGAAACGTTGTCGAGTCCACGGGAACCTCCCAGGCGCCACCAGTAGATCGACACAACTGACTGGGATGAGCAATCCTGTTCAGAGTGGCATAGAGGAAACTGCTGTGTGCTTTTGGAAGGCCTGCAAGCGCCTCGGGTCTTGCATCGCTGGGTTTTCCGCACAAACCCCTTACCGGAGTGATCAATTTTGACCGGACATCTGAGCAGTACGGAACTGACGCGCAGATTGCCCGGGAGTATAAGTGACATCGAAGGAACGAGATGACGGGTAGCGCCTCTGAAGCGAATCTGAGTTAATTTTACCGGGAAAGCAGGAGAGGAGCCCTGAAGACACGGTTCACGAGTGCCCAATGACATTCTACCTGATAGTCTTTGTGGTCGTGATGGCATTCTCGGGCAGCACGGTGCTTCAAAGTGACCGGTTTACGAATCCTTTTGTCCTTGTGAAGGACAGTCTGATCGCGCTCTTTGAGTGGATTGGTGACCTGGGAATCTTTTGTGGCCGTCTGTTTCGCGCGGCTTTTGTTCGTCCTCATGAGGGGCGGGAACTTCTCCGCCAACTCGAGGCGGTGGGACCAAAATCGTTTATGCTGGTTGCCCTTGCGGGCGCCGCAACGGGAGCGGTTCTTTCTCTGCAGACACGCGATAGCTTGACGCGGATGGGCGCTGCGTCCATGCTTCCCACGGTCATTGTGTTCTCCCTCATAAAAGAGACGGGACCCCTCATCACCGGTTTGATCGTCAGCGGGCGCGTGGGAGCGGGAATCGGCGCCGAGCTCGGCTCGATGAGGGTCACCGAACAGATTGATGCCATGGAGGCCTCGGGCATCGACCCTTACAAATTCTTGGCGTGGACCCGGGTGTTGGCGTGTGTCTTAATGCTGCCTCTGCTCACTTTGGCGGCGGATTTTTTCGGAATTCTCGGAGGCTGGGCCACCAGTACGCTCATGGAGCCGGTCTCGCTCCGTCTGTTCCTCGAGAATGGCTTCAAGACGGTAACGTTCAGTGATTTTTTCCCGCCGACTTTCAAGACCGCGATCTTTGGCTTCATTATCGGTCTCGTAGCCTCCTTCCAGGGCATGCGCACACAGGGAGGCACCGAAGGCGTGGGGCGTTCCGCCACCAGCTCGGTGGTGCTTTGCTCACTCTTCATTATTCTGGCCGATGTCTTGCTGGTCCGATTGATTCAGGTGTTTTTCCCATGAAGAACGGCGACGAATACAACGAACCTCGAAACCATGAACCGGCCGTCGCGATTCGGGATTTGCGCAAGTCCTTCGGCCGGCAGAAGGTATTGAACGGAATCGGCTTGACGGTTGCGCGCGGCGAAACCGTGGTCGTGCTGGGACGAAGCGGTACGGGGAAGAGCGTCTTATTGAAATTGTTGATCGGCCTGCAAAAGCCGGACTCCGGTTCCATCCGCATCCAGGGCCAGGAAATGACGACTTTACCTTTCAAGGAGCTAAACCAAGCCAGGAAAAGGATAGGGTTCTTGTTCCAGCAGGCCGCGCTCTACGACTCATTGAGCGTCGAAGAAAACGTCGCTTTTCCCCTGGACCGGCACTCGACCCTCCGCGGTGAGGAGCAAAAAGAGCAGATCCGCGCGCTACTCGCGACCGTCGGGATGGAGCAGCATGGAAAGAAGTTCCCGTCGCAGATCTCCGGAGGCATGCAAAAGCGAGTAGGATTGGCGCGCGCCCTGGCCCTGGAGCCAGAAATCATGCTCTTCGATGAACCGACGGCAGGGCTCGATCCGATTACAGCCGGCGAGATCAATCAGTTGATCCTCGGCCTGCAAGAAACACGCAAGATCACATCGATTGTAGTGACTCACGATATTCGCGGCGCCAGGACCGTTTCGCACCGGCTCGTTCTGTTGAAGGAAGGAAGTATCGTGGCGGAAGGAACTTTTGAAGAACTCAAAAAGAACCGGGATCCGTTTGTCGCTCAGTTCTTGTTGGGCGACTCGTAGGGGGAGCCTATGTCCAGAGCGTTTTGGGTAGGGATTTTCGTTGCTGGCACGTTGCTCATTCTGGCCGGCGGAGTCTTCTTGATCGGTCGCAATGATTTTCTATTTAGTTCGAGCTATCGGCTGAAGGCCGAGTTTTCAAACGTGGCTGGACTGGTTCGGGGCGCCCAAGTACGAGTCGGGGGTGTCAGCCAGGGAACCGTAGGAGACATTGCTCTCCCGAAACGGCCCGGCGACAAGGTCATTGTCTCGGTCGATATGAAGAGCGCGACACAGAACATCGTCAAGAAGGATTCCACAGCAGCCATCAAGTCGGAAGGACTTCTGGGCAGCAAATATGTGGAAGTGTCTTTCGGATCGATCGATGCGGCGAGATTAAGGGATGGAGATACCATCGCGAGCGAGCCTCCTCTGGACATCGCGGATCTGATCAAAACCTCCGGCGAAGTCTTGGACTCGGCCAGGAACATGATGCAAAATGTCGAGTCCATCACGGCCAAGATAGATCAAGGGGAAGGAACCATTGGGTCCCTCATCAACGACAAGGGAATGTACCAACAGGCCACCGCGGCAACGGCACAGGCGCAGGCCGGAGCAATGGCATTTGATGAAAACATGCAGGCGCTCCAACACAATTTCCTTTTGCAGGGGTTCTTCAACCGCCGGGGATATGAGAATTCGGCCGATCTTACCAAGTATGCAGTCTCGCGGCTACCGGCAGGATCGTCCATCAAGTCGTTCGTCTATGACGGCAATACGATTTTCGACAAGAAGGACACGGCGAAGCTCAAGAATCAAAAAGCATTGACCGAGGCTGGAAAATTTCTGGAAGCAAATCGCTTCGGCCTGGCAGTGGTGGCAGGTTATTCCGGGATGAAGGGTGAAGCCGCAAAGAACAAAGTTCTAACGCAAGCCCGGACGATGGTGGTTCGCGAGTACCTCGTTCAAAACTTTAAGTTGAACGACACTCGCATGGTGACCATCGGCATGGGCGAGAGCAAAGAGAGTGGTGACGGCGGCAAGATTGAAATCCTCATCTACCCGGTCGGCGCGACTGCGCCTCCGGTTCAAAAGCAGGCCACCGGGAAGCACTGACTCGTCCTTCCCCGTGGCAAGGAGCAAGAGAATGGCAGCAAGATCCAAACTGGAGCGGCTTTGCACGGTCCCAGCATCAACGGCTTTCTTCGCGTTGTTTGCGATCGGGCAATGTATGGCCCAGAATACAGTCGCTGCGTCTGCCCAGAGTGGCCCCGAAGCGCTGAAAAAACCGGAGATTGTGGCGGCGCTCTCCTGGCAACAGTCCTCGGTCCTTATTGCCGACGGGGAAAGCTGCTGGCAACCGGATACGAATGCGCCCGGCTCCCCAACGGCTCAGGCCAAGAAGCCCAGCGCAATGACTGATCGCGTCAGAGACCGTGATCGGAAGTTTCCGGTGCGCGACAATCGGACCGCTATTGAGATCGTCAAACACGTTAACGGCATATTTGGAGGCTTGGAGCAGGGCGCCGGGCTCGGCTTTGGTGTCGAATTGACGACTGCGGATTCTATTCCGGGAATAGAATTCCGGGCGACGATGCTGACTTCCAACCAACTTTACAGACGGTTCGAGGGAGATGCTTACATACCAAAGGTCGGCGACGAGAAGACGCATGCCGACTTTTGGTTTGGCTACCTGCGCAGGACCCAAGACAACTTCTTCGGCATTGGTTCCTCTACGCCGTTGAGCGCCAAAACAAACTTTGACATCGAGCGGCGTAGCGCCAGTGGCGGGCTATACCGTGACTTCACTGTAACTCTTCAGGCGGGCATCTACGTCAGTTACATAAACAGCGATGCCTACGGTGGCCAGAGCAGCCAGTCCCCCTCCATCGATACCGTCTTCTCGAACAGTCCCTCGGTGCTGCCTATCACTCGCTGGGCCCCCGGACTTCACTCAGGTTCCAATGTAATTGCCTATGGACTGTTTGGCGAATATGACCGGCGCCGCTATGAAAACGGCCTGACAAGGGGGTTCTATTTTTACGGACGGTTCGGTTCAGTTGACGGGCTGGATAAGGGCAATGGCCTATTCTCTGACTACGGCTGGGTCGACGGCCAGTTCGACGCCCGCGGCTACATCCCGCTCTTTTCAAACAAGACTTCACTCGCGGTTCGTGTGGCTGCGGACTTCAGAGACCCGAAGGGCGGAAGTCAGATTCCTTTCTATGACCTGTCGTTCCTGGGAGGCTTCAGTCACGTTCGCGGGTATAACACCTACCGATACCGAGGCAATAATGCCCTGATCGGTAGCGTAGAGCTACGGCAAACGGTGTACTCTTTTAAGAGTGAGCATCGCGGTTTGGACCTGATCGGCTTTGGCGATGCGGGGCAGGTTTGGGGCGTCAACCGCTCCACTACAGAACCGACGATCCTGGGAAACGATAACTTTGCCTCTCGAAACTGGAAGGCGGGCATAGGAGGAGGCGTACAGTATCGTCATACAAAGTCGCTGGTGGTCCGCTTCGACGTGGCGGCCAGCCAGGATGGTATACAACCGTACTTCAGGATCGCACGCGGGTTCTGAGCGGCACGAGGACTTCTTCGACACCATCCAAATTGGATGGCAGGCTGCTCCTTCACCAATCGCCGCGGCAATCCAATTGCGGAGACGCTGCACAATTGGTGAAAGAGCAGCTTCTCACCGAAGTTGATTTTAGAAGCTGAACATGATTCCGCCGCTGACTTCGAGAATATTCAGCCGCTGGGAAAAGACGTCGGGCAAAGTATAGCCACGGACGTCGAAGCGCAGACCCAGGGGGCCGGCCAGCTTTGTAAGTTTCAGACCTCCGCCGTAGTTGACCGCGAACGATGTGCCGAATTCCTGAGGATTCAGCAGTTGCGAAGGCGCGAGCAAATTGCGCTTGGAGGTGATCAAACCCACCCCTACCGTTGCATAAGGCACCAGGTGCCCGATGGGCGCGTTTACCACCAGATTAGAGCTGTAGATCAGCGCCCGCGAGTCGCTGGCTGTTGCTAGGATGTCCGGTTTGCCGAAGTCTGGGCTATATGCAAAAGTGTTTTCCCACCCGATGATCCTGGCAAAATCCGCTTCCAGGCGCACTCCAACCATGCTGTTGCCATTAAATCCGCTGCGCACGTTGGCCACGGTCACCTTCCCCGGCTTGTTCCACCCTCCGAAAACTGAAAAGTGAAAATTTTGGGCAAAACTCTGCGCAGATAATGCAAAGAAAACGCCAAGAATCACGAGCGTGCCTCGGAAATATTGATTATGCAACATGATCCATCTCCTTTCCCTCATTCCGATTATCCATGCCATCTCCTTCATCAAAGTATAACATTGTCCTGACGGCATTCAATCCATGGCGCCTGAGGGCGAGCACACTGGGCCTCGATTCGTCTGCCGCTGCGCTGCGAGCCGTCATCTCCTCTTCGAGTGTCCCGTATCTATGCGGGAGAAGCCCTGACACGGCGCATTTTCTCCTCGGTCGAAGCAGCAACATAACGGTTGTGGGCCATAGCGCAGTTGTCGCTTATCGGCAGGGATGAGCAATGTTGACCACGCATGTGAGCCATAGGGAACTGACACCTGGATTGCCAGGCGGTATAAAGGATGCGACTCTACCTGCAAACCATAATCCTGTGGGAAGCGGGTGCGGAGAGGAGGATCAGTATGATCTGGACACTTTTTGTGGTTCTGCTCGCTTTGTGGCTGTTCGGAATTGTCACCGCTTACACATTGGGTGGCTTCATTCACATCTTGTTGGTGGTGGCCATCGTCATGGTCTTGATTCATTTGATTCAGGGCCGAAGAGGGATCGCCTGATAACGGAGATCAACCAAATGAAACCGATCGTTTTGATTGGAATTGTACTGGTGGTGCTGGGTGCGCTTGCCCTCGCCTATCAGGGTATCAGTTACACTCGTACGGAAAAGTTGCTTGACGTGGGACCGATTCATGCGACTAAGGAAACGCAAAAACGGATTCCCCTCCCTCCAATACTCGGAGGAATAGCACTGATTGGCGGGGTTGCGTTGCTGGTAGCAGGCTCAAGACAAAAAGGCTAGAAACCCGGATGAATAACGGCGGATGGTCCGGCTTTACGGTGCATCAGTATCGTGAAAGGCAACAACAACACCGCCGCAATGCGAATCGAGGACGCCACCCGTGAATGCAAAGCCGGTCTCACTCTTTGTCGTCACTGCTGCGCTGCTCTGGTCGTGCGCCGTTGAAGCTGGGCCGATTCGTGTCCGGCTGATCGAGGGAAACTTTCGAGGATTCCTTGTGCTCCGATCGCTGGACGGGGCGACGATCGCCTACGGCGATGTGAGCCAGAAGCCGACGGGCAACCTGATCGAGTGCCGCACGATCCTGAGATTCAAAGATGGTTCGCTGTACGATGAATCGGCAACATTCTCGCAGAAGGGCGTTTTCAGGCTTGAGGGTTACCGTCTCGTGCAGCACGGCCCATCCTACCCGACATTGGAGGTATCGTTCGATCGCAAGAGCGGGCGATACAAGGCTCGAAGTCAGGCGGAGAAGGACGACAAAGAAAAGGTGGCCAGCGGAAAGCTCGAGATGCCGGCCGATCTGTACAACGGCATGGCGCTGATGCTGTTGAAGAACCTTCCAGGGGGCGCCGGTGCGACGGTGCACATGGCTGTCTTCACGCCGGAGCCTCGCCTGATCGAGATGGAGTGGAGCTGGGAGGGAGAGGATGAGGTGCTGCTGGGCGGCAGAGCCATGAAGACCATGCGCTCGCTGGTGAAGCTGAAGATCGGTGGACTCACCGGCGTCATCGCCTCGTTGGTTGGGAAGAGCCCGCCTGACTTGCGCTACTGGCTCGTCGCGGGAGATGTTCCTGCATTCGTGAGATTCGAAGGCGCCATGTACTTGAATGGACCGGTCTGGCGGCTCGAGATGACCACGGTAGAGTGGCCCAAGTAGGTCACCTGCTCCAACGGATATCAGTAATTGGGATGAGCAATCTTGACCAGAGGTGTGAGCTGTACGGAACTGACACGAGAACCAGCCAAAGGTATAAGTAACAGTTGTTGTGAAGCAAAAACGCTGAGATGCCAGGCGGCCCGGCAGACCGCCATGCTCAGCCTGGAATCAGGGTCAGTATGCCACGGCCGTGATCTTCGCCACGCGCTGGATCACCCCGGAATCAACCGTCAGCCCGGTCCGCGATATGGTCTGGAAGTAAAGCTCATCGCCGGCTATTTCGATGAGCATGAATGAACGATCCTGGTCGTACCCGGCCGCCGTCAGGCCCTTCTCCCTCAGATTGCCCTTTCGCAACGAGCCCGAAGCTCCTTCGACGAAATAGCAGATGCCATTTTGCGGCTTCACGCGCTCATACACGTGATCGTGTCCGGCGAATACGACCTGCACCCCGTATTTCACGAACAATGGTTCCAGCAGAAGGCGGAGTTCGGTCGAAGAGCCATGGAAGGCCGCGGAAGAGTAGAGCGCGTGATGGAAATAGCAGATTCTCCACTCCGACCCTGAGTTTTGCAGCTCCTTCTCCAGCCACGAGAGCTGCTGCGGGTTCATGTAGTTGCTGTCCAGGGCAAAGAAGCGGACGTTGCCCTTCTTGTATGTGTAATATTTTTGCCCGTTCATGTTGAAAGGCTTATAGAAACGCTCGTTGGGGCTGTCGTGGTTGCCGAGGACGGCGTAGAATGGTATGCCCGCATCGAGCAAAGGCTTGTAGGGCCGCTCGAACTTGCTTTCGTAGTCGCTCGGGTCGCTCCCGCCATAGAGGTTGTCGCCCATCGTAATCACGAACTCAAACGGAAATTTCAGGCGATCCCCGATCATCTGCCCGGCCAGTTCATATTGCGGCTTCTCTCCCGTTCCCATGTCGCCGATCACGGCAAAGCGCACCGAGTTCGGTTTCAGCGGCAGGGCCAGCTGCTGGGAGTAAAGCGACAGGCTGATGGCGGCGAGAGCAACCCAGGAAAAGAAGACTGAGCGGCACATAGTGGGCATAATAGAAAGTCTCAACGAAGGGCGTTCGGGATGAGATCCAATATCAAACGGGCTTCCGTGTCTTGGAGCGTCAAGTCGTACCCAACGATCCGATACGTCAGCTCCGGGGGCAGTTTAGGCAGCCTGAGCAATAACGTCGGCGGCGTGGTCGTCACCGGGATCCCTTCCGGGAACACGGCGTTCACATGCACACGAACGGGCTTGAACGAGCCGTCCGGGCGGATCGTCTCGCGCGCGAGACGGCCTTCGGGTCCGCGAAATGTCCTGTCGATGATTTTGCGGAACCGCTCGGCCACCTCTTTCGTGAAAATGTCACCCTGTCTTGCGTCGCGGCGCGCGTCGGCAATTTTTCTGGCCAGCGCGTGCTGGTGCTCGATAATCCGCGCCGAGTCCTGCGTTGGATTCAGGGCCGGCAGTGAAGCTTTCAGTTCTTTCTGCAACTTGACATATTCTTGAATGCGGTCGGTAAAGATTTTGAAGTCCCGCTCCTCCTCGCTGACCCGCGGCGTCCGCGCCTGGTCCGCAAAGCCGGGCGCCACGAACGCAAAAACGGAAAGCCACAGGAGAAGGCGGGTGACCCTGATTCGGTGTTTCATGGAACCTCCCCGACGAAAAGTAGGACTGCCGAGACTGCAGAACTGCGGTCGCCGGCTGGCGGGCCTTCGCTGGGGCACACGAGGTCCAGGGCATGATGGACGAGCGCGCGGGGGAGATCGCAACCAGTCCTTACGTTTGTGACAACTGCCCGTGCGAACATGTCTCCTCCCCCCGACATCCGAATCCAAAATAATCCCAGCCGGCAGTTCGAGGCACACTTCTTTTATCGCCTGCGAGTAATGCGCGTGTCAGTTCAATGCGGCTCATCGGTCTGGTCAAAATTGCTCAGACCAGTCAATTGAGGGGGGATTACCGTGTGGGGCGGTCCCGAGTTTGTGATGGATGCTACGCAGGGGCGAAGACTACTCCGTGGATTCTTTCACCATTTCTTCGACACGCTCCTGGACCGCTTCCTTCACCGCCTCCTTCACCGCCTCCTTCACCGTCTCTTTCACTTCTTGCGGATTAAGATCCGTGCTCCCGGTCTCCGACGCCGCCTCTTTGAGCGCTTCTTTCACGATGGGATTCAGCGGTGACAGCTCCTTGACCAGCGCTTTCAGCGCCTTCTTGAAAACTTTGGGTTGGGCTTTGGGCTGCTGTTTCTCTTCGACCGGTCTCATCGCCCAATCCATTTCAAAAGTCTTGATCAGGCCGTTTACCACTTTAGGTTCACGGACAATAACGCCGACCTCGCGGCGCGAATCCAGTTCGGCCTGGCGCAGGCTCTGACTGCCGACAAAGGCCTGACGGCGGTCGCGGATAATCGTGCGCGTGTGCAAACGCAGCTTGACAAGATTCCGAACTTCAAGGCCGGGGCTCCTCTTGCCGACTCGGCCGATGACTTTGATCTCCACCCCCGCCTTCATCCGCTCGCTGAGGGCGCGCAGCATTTCCGTGTCGGCGATCTTGGGGTCGTAGATGAGAAGCTCCTTCTTGGCCTTGCGGATAAACGCGGCGAGCAGTTTGCGGGCGTTGGCGGGGCTGACAACAAAGGCATCCAGTGCGGGGGCATAGGGATTGCGCGTGGTATCCGCCTCGAATAACTTCACCGCTTCCTGGACCAACCTGGCATTCCTGGTGACGATGCCGAAGCCGCGGCTGTGGTCGATATCAAGGTGGGTGAAGTTGAAAGACAGGACGTAGAGCAGGCGACGGTCGATAATCATCAGTTTGTCGTGATAGCGTACCAGATCGTCGGCGGTTCGCGAAACGGCGACGCCCACTTCGAGCAGACGCATCTCGAGCTTGCGCAGGTTTATCTCGCCACCCCGGTTGGTGTAGGCAATCAACGCGCTCACCGAAACGCCGCGGCCGACTGCAGCCTTCAGCCCCGCCTCAATCTCGGCGCGGTCGAAACGGAAGATTACGATTTCGATGCTTTTCCTGGCGCTTCTGATTCCCGAAAGCAGGGCCGCAATTCCATCGTCAGGTTGAATTAACAGTTTCACGGGCGCTTCACCAGGCGGTCAGACTGAGTTTTGGGGATCGGAAGGGATTGCACCTGATTGACAGACTCGGTACATGATCGGGGACCAAACCGCAAGGCACAGCCCAACCAACATCGCTCTCCTTCCCCGCGCCTGAGGTTAAGATCTTTCAGGTTGCAAGTCAAGGAAGAGATGTGGAACCTGCGATTCAGACAGTGCTATGTCAATCAAGTTGCATACGAAAAGACCACCGCAGGGCGCGTGGAGACGGCTCTTCGGTGCGGCAAAAACCCGGGTTTCTCCGCGGGAATCCGCATCAACAAATTCTCGGCTTGGCTATTGCGATAGAGAGTTTATGAATAATCCGGGTTAATTCGCGTGAGCAATTTTGCTCAACAGTGTGAGCAATACCGGGCTGACGCGTGAACTGCCGTTGCGGTATAACCCATGTGGCTCGCACTCGCGCTGCCAGCCACGAAAATGGCATAGCGCCTTGCCTTATCTCGTGCAAGCTTCGCCGGATTACCACTCGAGATGAATTTGCGGCGAACCAGGGAATCGGAGTGCGATTCGTTGAGGAGGGAATATGCGAGATCACAAAGGGATCTTATTCATCATTCTTGCTTTTGTTCTGGCGTTGCCTGCCTTCGCTCAGCAGACCGGAACCCCGGCCGCGCTGTGGAACGATCGGGGCGAGGTTTCGGCCCTGAACCTCATGGACGGGGCTGGAGCGGAGAATCGCCAGCCGGGCGCCACCTTTAAATTCATCAAGGAAACCAAAGGCGGGACTTCGCCCAAGTTTGAGGTCGAAGACGAAAACGGCGCCAAGTGGAAGGTGAAACTCGGCCACGAGGCAAAGTCGGAAACCGCTGCAACGCGCCTGGTCTGGGCTGCAGGGTACCTTGCCGACGAGGACTACTACCGGCCGCAAATCCAAGTACAAGGAATGAAACGGCTCTCCCGCGGAAGGGAGTACGTGTCAGGCGATGGCATAGTCCGCGAGGCGCGTTTGGAGCGCCTAGACGGTGGGGAGAAATTGAAGAACTGGAGCTGGTACGATAACCCCTTTGTCGGCACGCGGGAGTTCAACGGCCTCAGAGTGATGATGGCGCTCATCAACAGCTGGGACCTGAAGGAAGTCAATAACGGCGTATATGCCGGAGGCGGCGCCGAGGGACAATACGGGATCTCCGATCTGGGCGCCAGTCTCGGCCGCACCGGCAACAGCTTCGTCCGCAGCCGTGGCGTGATGAAAGACTACGCGGAAACCAGGTTCGTCAAAAAGGTCACCCCGGAATACGTGGACTTCGTCATGCACAGCCGGCCCTTCTTCCTTGCCATTTTCAATTTCCCCTACTACTTCTCCCGCACGCGGATGGAGAGTGTGGCCAAACACATTCCTATTGCGGACGCACGCTGGATTGGCAACCAGCTCGGCCGTTTATCCGCCGAGCAGATTCGTGACTGTTTCCGCGCAGGCGGCTTCTCACCGGCCGAGGTCGAGGGCTATGCCGGGGTCATAATGCAGCGCATCGAGGCGCTGAAAAAGCTATAGCCGGCACACATCGGCGGCAACACGAATTCCATTTCTTGGGCACAGTGCATGCCGTCCGTTCTAACCCGACTTTGACAACTCGACCCAGTTTTCCCCTTTTTTGGCCGTTTTCGGGTCTGTAAGCCTTTTGTTTGCAGTACGGCTTTTCTCGAAAGCCGCTGTAGTGAAGACCTACCCTCTTGACCCCTCCATCGGCGTATGGACAATGGCGTTATGTTTCTCCGCTATACGCAGCGAAAGAAGGACGGGAAGCTGCACCGGTACTGGAGCATCGCTGAGAATCACCGTGGCGAAGGCAAACGAGTGGTTCAGCGGCAGGTGCTGTACCTCGGCGAGATTAACGACAGCCAGCAGGCCGCCTGGTGCCGAAGCATCGAAGTGTTCGAGTCAGGTACCGGCCGCTGGCGTCAGGTAGCGCTTTTCCCCGAAGATCGGGAAGCACCGGAACTGGCACATGAGGTGGTGCATGTGCGCCTGGATCAGCTGCAGCTACGGCGGCCACGGCAATGGGGGGCATGCTGGTTGGCTGGTGAGTTGTGGCATCAACTGCGGTTGGACGAGTTTTGGCGCGAGCGGCTGCGGCCGAGTCGCGAAGGGACAGACTGGCTGGACGTACTGAAGATCCTTGTGAGCTATCGCTTGATCGATCCCGGCAGTGAGTGGCGGCTGCACCGCGAGTGGTACCACCGCTCGGCCATGCGTGACTTGCTGGGCCGGACGGGTGACACCCTCGAGTTGCAGTCGCTGTATCGATGTCTGGACAAGCTGGTGGAACACAAGCGCGGGCTGTTCAGTTTTCTTACCGAGCGGTGGCGAGATCTATTCGAGGTGGGATACGAAGTTTTGCTCTATGACCTGACTAGCACTTATTTCGAATGCGATCCTCCGGGACATGGGAAGCGACGACACGGTTACAGCCGGGACAAACGTCCGGACTGCGTGCAGGTGGTGATCGCACTGGTGATCACGCCGGAGGGATTTCCTGTGGCGTATGAAGTGATGCCTGGAAACACGAGCGACAAGACGACTCTGAAAGCATTTCTGGAAAAGATCGAAGACCAGTACGGCAAGGCGAATCGGGTTTGGGTGATGGATCGCGGAATCCCGACCGAGGATATTCTGCGTGAGATGCGGAAGGCAACCACTCCAACATTCTACTTGGTCGGGACGCAACGAGGGCGGCTGACGAAACTGGAAAAAGAGTTTCTCAAACTGCCGTGGGCGCGAGTGAAGGACTCGCTGGAGGTGAAACTGTTGCCTCAAGAGGGGGAGCTGTACATCCTGGCCCGCAGCGAGGGTCGAAGGAAAAAAGAGCGTGCCATGCGCCGGCGCCGGCTCAAACAATTGTGGAAGCGTCTCCATGAGTTGCAGCGGCAGAAACTCACGCGCGACGAATTGCTGTTGAAGCTCGGCGCCGCCAAAGCAGAAGCGGGCAAGGCCTATCGTCTCGTGGAAGTTCAGGTGCCCAAGGCCGAGGAAACCGTCAGCGCCGAGACATTCACTTTTTCGTTGCGAAAAGAAAAGCTTCGAGCGGCCTTGCGCACTGAAGGCGATTATCTACTGCGCTCGAACCTCTCCGCTGAAGACCCGGCAATTCTGTGGCAACGCTACATTCAGCTGACGGAGATCGAGGCGGCGTTTCGCAATCTCAAGAGTGATCTGGCAGTCCGGCCCATTCACCATCAAAAAGATCCACGCATCGAGGCACACATCTTCGTTGCGTTCCTGGCCTACTGTCTGTATGTCACCTTGCAGCAGCGGCTGAGAGCATTAGCGCCCGGGCTCACCAGCAGAGCCGTGATCGAGAAGATGACTGCCATCCAGATGATTGACGTTCACCTGCCAACCACGGATGGCAGAATGCTCATTCTCTCCCGATACACACAGCCGGAGCCGGACCATCAGTTGCTGCTGCAGCGCCTCCATCTGGCGCTGCCTGCGCAGCCACCTCCAAGAATCTCTCAACAGGGCGAAAACGATGCCTCCGAGCCCATAGCCTTGTAGTGAAGACCTATGGGTTCCTTGAACGTAGAATCAATGATTTACGCAGATTTTGAGCCCCAGTTGTCAAAGTCGGGCTAAGGGCATTTTCGTTCTGGTGTCGTTCCCTGCCCATAGCGTGGGAAAGCAGAGAAAAACCCTTGCGGGCAGCATTCCATGGGTGCTCTGGCGGGGTCTGACCGCCGCCGTCCCGCGCAACCTTCTTTGCGGTCCGGGCTGAGCAGGCGATCGTCGGGGCCGGCGGTTAAGCTTTTTGGGTGTCCGCCGCTTGGGGATCTTCCCTGCGAAACTGGATGTCGTAAAGCTCCGAATAGAGACCGCCCGCCGCCAGCAGCTCGTCGTGGGTGCCACGCTCAACAATAGTATTGTCCTGCACCACAAAAATAATGTTGGCGCGCCGGATTGTCGCCAGGTGGTGCGCGATGACGATGCAGGTCTTTCCTTCCATCAAACGGTCGAGGGCTTCGAACACGGCCTGCTCGGACACGGCGTCCAGTCCTGATGTGGGCTCGTCCAGAACCAGGATGGGAGTATCGCGGATAACGGCCCGAGCGATGGCGATGCGCTGGCGCTGGCCCCCGGAGAGCGTCACACCCCGTTCGCCGACCATGGTGTCGTAGCCCTCAGGCATCTTCTCAATGAATTCGTCGGCGTTGGCCAGTTTTGCGGCGCGGACAATCTCCGCGCGGCTGGCTTCCGGGCGACCATAGGCGATGTTTTGCCATATGGGCGCGCGGAACAGAAGCGTCTCCTGCAAAACAAAACTGATCTGCTGGCGAAGCGACTTCATCGTATAGCAGGGTATGTTATTCCCATCGATCTTGACTTCCCCGGAGACGGGATCGTAGAAGCGCGCGACCAGGCTGATGATGGTCGACTTGCCGCTCCCCGTCGGGCCGACGAATGCCGCGACCTGGCCCGGCTCGATCTCGAAGCTCACATCTTTCAGGATCAATCGGTCCTGGTTGTACCCGAACGAGACTTTATCAAATTCGATTTTGCCCTTGAAGCGCGCGGCGCGGCGTGCGCCAGGCTGGTCACGCATCCCGCTCTCGGTTTCCAGAACCTCGCGGATCCGCTCGAAACCCACCGCTGCCTTGGAGACCGTGTCCGTCATTTTGGAAAGGTCACGCATGGGCTTATACATTTTCCCCAGGTAGATCAAAAAAACGACCAGCGCACCAACGGTGAGTTGGTCCGCCAGCACCAGGCGCGCGCCGTAACCGAGCATCAAACAAGTCCCCGTCGCTACGACAATGTCGACGATGGGTGAGAGCTTCATCTTGATGCTGCGCGCAACCAGAGCCATCTCGACATTCTCCAGGCTCTGGGCCTCGAAGCGGCGCTCCTCGTAGTCCTCACGAGCAAAGGCCTTGACCACGCGGATCGAGGAAAAAACTTCCTCGACAATCGAAACCAGCTCGCTCTCCTTCTTTCGTACGTCGCGCGAGGCTTTTTTTATGCGCCGGGTGAAGATGTAAACCACCAGGAAGAGCACGGGCGCAATCGAGAGCGAGATAAGCGTGAAACGCCAGTTCAGGTAAAGCATGACCCCGATTATCCCCAGCAGGGTCAGGACACTGGCTAACATGCCCAACAGCGCCGTGGTGATGAAGTCCTGGATAGCCTGGATGTCGCTCGTCACCCGGCCAATGAGGTCGCCGGTCCTTTTCGCGTCGTGCTCGGCCAGCGATAAGCGGTGGATGTGGTGATAGAGCGTGCGCCGCAGGTCGTGCATGACCCATTGACCGACGCTGGTGGTGAGGTATTTCTCCAGTAAGGAGCTGAGTGCGCCAATGATGGCGATGACCGCCACTGCCGCCACCGCGAAGTTCAGGACAGCGAGCTTGCTCTGCCCGATCCAACCGACCATTGCGCTCATCCAATCGGGCGGCTTTTTGGACTGAAGCAGGTAATCGAGAACGATCTTTAGAGGCCAAGGTTCGAGCAGGTCGGCTGCGGTCTCGCCCGCCACCGCCAGCAAGGCCAGCGTCAGTGATTTCCAGTGGGGCCGTAAGAAGTCGATGATGCTGAGATCTTTAGACTTCTTGGCCGCATGAGGCGGCGTGATAATCATTCAATATTTTGGATGCGTATCCGCTCGGCGACGCAATAGCGAATAGTCTGAACAATATGCCTTTGGGGGTCGGAGTCCGGGTTGCGTCTCCCCAGCTTCCGGGTTGTAGGTCTCCAAGAATCCTGAATTCTCGATAATCATGAAATATAGCGACAAAATGGAATTCCTAGCCCCAAAGGGGCGAAAAGAGAATAGCCCCGAGGGTGAGCCCGGGGTTGTGAGCAGGAAAAGAAAGAGTCCTTAAAGGGCGACACATCTTTGCTTGGAATAACGTCAATAAAATCTCTGCTCCTCAATCTTTATGTAAACTTCCGGGAACTCCTGAGTTGCCATAAAGCTTACAGCTGCCAATCTTACACCCAAACGATCCTGCGAACGCGGAATTTGCGCATAATGCCGATCACCTGAGCTCTTCCTTTCACTTGAAACTGCCGGATACAGCAAGCATCGTTATCAGTGTTTGCGACCGAACGGCTCTTCGCAAAACACGCCAAAAACTTGGATTTGTAGCGAGGATTGAAATGCATCGATCGAATCAGCCGCGAAGGCGCCGAAATGGGGCTTTCTTGTGTGCCTGCATAACGCTCCTGCTAGCCTCAATGCTGTCGCCCGGCATGTCGGTCGGAGCCTCAGCCGGCGCTCGCATCCGCATCGACAATTTTGGCCAGATCAACCGAAACTATTACCGTGGCGCACAGCCGAATGCCTCTGAATTCATGGAATTGCAGCGGTTGGGAATAAAAACGGTCATCGATCTCCAGGAAGACGGAAATAGCAAGGAACAGGCATGGGTTGGCAGCGCGGGCATGCAGTACTTCAATATTCCCCTTTCCAGCACGCGGCCCGCAACCGACGGGCAAACGGAGCAGTTTCTCAAACTCGTCAATGACCGGCAAAACTGGCCGGTCTTTGTCCACTGTGCCGGCGGCAGGCATCGCACGGGGGAAATGACTGCTATTTATCGCATCACCCGGGATTCCTGGACCGCGGAGCAAGCCTACCAGGAGATGAAGCAGTACGATTACTACTCGATAGGGGGGCACGGTCCGCTCAAGGACTACGTATTCGAATACTACAGCAAATGCCTCGCAGGCAGAATTGCTGCTGCGACCGCAGATCCAGGGAAATGACCCGGATCATCTCGGCCCCAAGATCAATAGTGCTTGTGCCTATTTACTTAACTCCACCTGATTTCCGCCATATCTATGAAAACCAACGCTTTCGTGGTTTCTCTGATCGACGCTAGAAATTATGCAACAATTCATGATATTGCAATATGTTACGGCCAAGAAAGTGGAGTCAAGTAAATAGCCATGATAGTGCTTGACGGCTGCCGTTATCGCTAGCCGTTGTCCAGTTTCCGCCTCGGACGGCGAGTTGATGCTGCTCTTTGTCGTGGCGCTCCTGCGCGGCTGAGCGGGCTGCTTTGCTTTTCAAGGACGTGCAGTCCTGCTTCATGATCAATTCAGGCTGAACGCTCATGAGCAATATTGATCAGTTCCGTGAGCAATACTGAACGGACACGCGGATTCCACCGAGGTAGCCTTTCTCTCTGAGAAACTCAGTCGGCCATCAACAGATAAACGGAGTTTGTCATGCCAATTAAAAAAAGGACGGTTGCGCCTGTAGATTGGGAAGCCCTGCTCGGTGAACTCTCTCGCGGGAAGACCAGTGCGGAATACGGCCTCAACCAACGCATCTTCGATCAGGGACAACCCGCGGATTCCATATTCTATCTTCGAAAAGGAAAAGTGAAGCTCTCCGTCATATCCCAACAGGGCAAGGAAGCGATCGTCGCCACACTGAACGCCGGAGAGTTCCTCGGCGAGGGATGCCTCGCGGGTCAGCCGCTACGCATGGCAACGGCTACAACGGTCACAGACTGCAATCTCTTCCGGATTGAGAAGTCGTTGATGCTGCAACTGCTTCACGAGAAGCACGAGATTTCAGAATTGTTCGTCGCGCATTTGCTTTCACGCAATATCCGGTACGAAGCGGATCTCGTGGACCAGCTTTTTAACTCGAGTGAAAAGCGTCTCGCGCGGATTCTCTTGCTGCTCGCTCATTTTGGCAAGGAAAGCAGGGCCGAACTTGTGCTTCCGGAGGTCAGTCAGGATAACCTGGCCCAAATGATCGGCACCACCCGGTCGCGGGTCAGTCATTTCATGAATAAGTTCCGGAAGCTGGGCTTTATCGATTACAGCGATACCGACAGTTTGAGGGTTCACAGTGGCCTTCTCAGCGTGGTACTGCACGACTAAAGGAACCCGAAAAGGGCGACACATCAGTCTTTGGAATAGCGTCACCACAAGATCTGATCCTCAATAATAACGCAGAATTCCAATGCGGCCTATACCGTCCCAAACGAGGAGTTAACCTCCGTAACCGGCCGCGGCGGGCCCACATGATACCCTTGCGCATAATCGACGCCGCTCTCGCGGAGCAGGCGGGCCGTATCCGCATCCCCGACAAACTCAGCTACGGTTTTTTTGCCCATTCCGCGCGCGATCCCGACGATGGCCTGGACGACCAGCCTATCTACCGGATTGCCGCTGAGACCTCGGATGAACTCGCCGTCGATTTTGAGGTAGTCGAAAGGAAAATTCTTAAGGTAATAAAAGGAGGCAAATCCCGCTCCGAAATCATCCAAGGCGAGCACGCAGCCGCGTCTGCGCAGCCGGTCGGCAAAAACCCTGGCCTGCTCCAGATTTGCGATCGCGGCTGTTTCAGTTATCTCCAATACCAGGCACGACGGGTCAATTCCCCCCTCCACCAACGCTTCTTCAACGATCCCGACGAACTTGGGATCGCAGATGGACTTGCTCGAGAGGTTGACGTGGAGCACCAACTTTCGTCCCGCCCGCGAGTGAGCCGCGATGAGCGCAACCGTCTTTCGTACGACCCAGCCGTCGATCGCCGTGATCAGACCGAAGCGTTCAGCAACGTAAAGAAACGAGTTTGGCAGGAGAGGCTCGCCGTCACCACTTCCCGGGAGTCGAAGCAAAATTTCGTATCGGTCAATCCTCATCGTCTCAAGGTCAAGGATCGGCTGCCAGAAGAGAACGAACCGCTCCTCCCGGATTGCCTCGCGGATCCGCTCGGCCTCCTTATGGCGCGCTGACTCGGGATCCGTTCCGGCCGCACCCGGCCGGCAGATGACAAATCGATTCCGCCCTGCCTGCTTGGCTTCGTACATCGCCAGGTCGGCATGCGCCAGCACATCCGTTGCGTTGAGCCCGTCGAACAAGGCAACTCCCACGCTTGCCGTAATACGGATTGATTGATCGGCCAGCACCGCGGTCTGCCTGCCCAGTGCTTTCACGAATTCGTCGGCTACGACTTGCGCCGCTTCAGCACCGGTCTGGGGAAGCAGTACAGCGAACTCGTCGCCACCGACTCGCGCGAGGGTATCGGTGTGGCGCATGCGGTGCCTCAACAATCCGCCGATTCCTTTGAGCAAGTCATCGCCGGCCATGTGACCAAATCTGTCGTTCACCTCCTTGAAATTGTCCAGGTCGATCAAAAGCACGGCCCCGGGGGCCCCATAGCGTGCCGCTCGTTTCACTTCCTGCGCGAGCGCCTCCTCGAAATGCCGCCGGTTAAACAAACCGGTAAGGAAATCGTGGTCTACGAGAAACTCGAGTCGTCGCGCCAACTCCTTCCGCTCGGATATGTCTTGAATCTGTGCGATTAGATAAAGCGCCTGACCCTCCCGATCGCGGACGACTGAGACGGTTTCCTGCGCCCAGAAAAAGTGGCCCCAGAGGTGGTGGCAGCGCATTTCGATCTGATAGCTGGGGATCTGCCCGGCGAGCAGCTGTTGAAGGAATAGCCGATCAAGTTCAAGGTCATCCGGGTGAGTAAGCGCCCGCAACGTTGTGGCCCTGAGTTCAAACTCCGAATAACCCGTGATCCGGCAAAGTGCATCGTTGACCTGAAACCAGCAACCCTGCAGGTCAATCAGCGCCATTCCGATCGGCGCATTGCCGAACGCGTTCTCGAAGCGCTCCCGCGTTTCCTTAAGACTCAGCCCGGAGCGCCTCAATCTCAACGCGAGTTGCTCGGCGCCTTCGGTTCTCTGCGGGCCACGAACCTTGACAATGGAGAACTTCCTTTTCGCTTCCACGCGATCCAATCCCCTGATCTATCAAACGGACCCGCCGCACGATCCCGGCCCACAAGCCATACTTAAATACTTGTACCCCGCGAAAGATCGTCCGTATGTTCACAATTGCTCACAAATCTGGTCAAAAGTGCACATCCCGGCTCATCGCGGAAATTCGCCAGGCAGATCTGCTTGGCTGAAACAGCCGCTGAGTAGGCGCCGATTGCAGCGGCGGCCCTCAATTGCAGGTTTCGGACCCGAAGGGGGATGCTATCGACGCAGCCCCCACGGCTGCTCGAATTTCCCAGCAGGCATGAGTAATCGTTGTCGGAGCTTGCCGACGGGTTAATATGCAGCGATCAAGCCGCCCCGAATGTTGTCAAAGACGGGAGGTCAGCACTTCCAGCACCTTTCCCGTCCCCCCGAACCTGAACGCAGAGTATGAGGTGCGCAGCGCATGGGAACCTCACTCCGCCTCACTAACGAGGATGAGCAATTTTGACCATACACGTGAGCAATACTGAACAGACACGTAAACTTCCCAAGTGTATAAAAGCTGTGTGTGAAATTGTGTGCCAGAACCTGTTTGGGGGTAGAACGTCGGTTGGCCTTAGTGGCGGCCATCTCTTCACTCCACATTCTGGGAAACGATGAAAACAACACCACAGGAGATACGAGAGGTCATTTATCGCGGCGTCTGGCAGGGAATTGGGAGGATTTACAACGTCAAGGTCGAGAATGGATACACGACTATCATCGTCAAGCCAGGCGAAGACGTCAAACAGCGATCCATAAAAACCAAGGAACTGTTCGCCAGCCAGCAATGATCCGGGTCACGCCGCAGTTCGATCGGGGGCCGCATCATCCGCGTTTGATGACGCTCTTTGCCGTGGCGTGCCTGCGATGGGCGTCACGCTGAAAGAGTTGCAAGTCAACGGCCAGCCCCGCGTGGTCTGAATAGCCGCGAAGGCATTTCTCGTAGGCAGCAAATCATGACGGGCGCACGGGACATTTGAATCTGTCCTTTCCCTCCCATCTGTATCCCCCAGCCATGCTAGTGAGAATGTACGCCGGTAACATCAAACGAGACAATCCGGGCAACAAGCCCCGGTTGTCTCGCTTCCAAGCTTGACGATATAAAGCGTCATAATACATCGGGTATTTTGGCCTTGGCGTCCGGGCTACTTGCTTTGATGGCAACCTTCACAGCATCCTCCATCGGATCCTTGAAGGGCACCTCGATTCGGAGCAGCCCGTGCTCGTATGTTGCTTCGGCTTTAACAGGTTTCACCGGCCAACCCAGAGCCAGCGCTGAAACATACTCGACGTCTCTTGCCGGCGCTGTCAGGTGGATGCTGTCTTCCAGGATCTTCACATCGATCGTATCTGTTGGCGCTCCCGGAATGGCAAACTCCACTACCAGCTTGTGTCTCTCCGCATCCGCATAAGCTACAGTATTGGGTGCAACCTTGATTCGATATTCCGACACTCTGATACCCTCCATTTTTCACCAGGTTCAAGTTGTTGGTTTCATTCACACAGCCATGGTTGACGTTCTGAAACGATCCCCCGCCCCATGAGTTTTCCGGACTTTGGGAGATGCGCTACGATGCCGGCTCTGCTGCGCGCCAGTTCCTGCGAGCACATCTATACCATCCCGGTATTCGGGTGTCAGTTCACTACTGATCACCAGCGTGGTCAAAACAGCTCATTGTAGTGAATCTCGGCGACAGAGGATCTGTTGGAGTGCGTGCCTCTATTATCCAACAGGAAATGTCGGCGCCGAATCTAGTCGCGGCAAGAGGGTTCGACAGGACCAAGCCTGTGGGCTTGAATTGTGAACGGCCGGTATGAGCAATCTTGACCATGGCCGTGAGCAGTACACGACTGACACGCAACTAACCTCAAGGTATAACAACTGTGCCTGGAGATGCCCGCCAAGATCTGGATGATGTCGGGCTTGTCCCGATCAGGAGGCCGGAGGATAGGGCGATGTGATCACCAAATAAGGTCAGCCTCGTTCGACGCGGTCGCGGAGCTGCCCTTTGTGTAAAACAAGCGCTCTGCATGAGGAGCCAAAGGCCGCTGGTCATTAGTCATCAACTGAGTATGTTGTTCTTCCAAAGAAAAGGGACCTATGAAGAAAATGAAGATTATTAGCATGTTTCTGGTGTTATGCGGCTTGTCATGCGTGCTTTTGTTCGCACAGGCGCCGCAGGCAGGGGATCCGACCCAACAGTCGGTTCTCAGCCAATCAGGTAATTCGATACCTGTTTATCGCGTCACTGTAATAGAGCGGACCATGAAAGCGGTCAATTACCGACACCGCAGCGGCGCTACCAAGATCGATTTCCTCGGCACCGATCTCCTGCCGAACTCCCACGGCCAGGCGAAAGTGGAGAGCAAGCAGGGCTACATCGAGATCGAAGTGGAATTCGATAAACTGCAACCCGCCACCAAGTACGGAGCGGAATACCTCACTTACGTGCTGTGGGCAATCACCCCCGAAGGCCGCACATCCAACCTGGGTGAGATTCTATTAAATGGAACCAGTGGCAAGCTGAACGTGACCACCGAGCTGCAGGTCTTCGGACTCGTGGTGACGGCGGAGCCCTACTTCGCGGTGACAATGCCGAGCAACCTGGTCGTGATGGAAAACGAGGTGCGCACGGATACAGCCGGGAAGGTCGAAGCCATGGACGCCAAGTACGAATTGCTGCAGCGAGGCCAGTATGAGCGTCTGGTGAATCCTCTGGCGCTCAAAATGGATCGGAAGATGCCACTGGAACTCTATGAAGCGCGCAACGCCGTCCAGATCGCGCGCGCCAGCGGTGCAGACCAGTTTGCCTCCGACACCTTCACAAAAGCCGAAAATTCCCTGAACCAGGCCGAGGCCTACCAGGCGCGCAATGCGGGACGCAAACCGGTAACGCAGGCCGCGCGGGAAGCGGTGCAAACCGCGGAAGACTCCAGGGCTATCGCGGTGACACGTCAGGAAGAAGCGCGCTTGGCGCGAGAACGCCAGGACGGGATGAACCGGGAGGCGAATCTGAGAGCGGAAACCGAGGCTGAGGCACGCTTGAGAGCGCAAGCCGAAGTCAACCAGAAGGCAGAAGCTGATCGAAGAGCTGTTGCCGAGGCCAAAAGCGCAGCCGACCAGTCTGAAACCGACAGGATCAAACGGGAGGCCGAGGCAGCACGTATGGCCGCTCAGACCGAAGCGGATCGCCTCAAACTCGTCAACGATGCCGCAAAAGCCGCCGCTCAGACCGAAGCGGATCGCCTCAAACTCGCAAACGATGCCGCAAAAGCCGCCGCTCAGACCGAAGCGGATCGACTCAAACTCGTAAACGATGCCGAACGAGCTGCCGCCCAGGCAGAAGCCGAGCGGGCAGCGCAAGCGGCAGCACAAGCGGAAGCCAACAGGGCTCAGCTGGCCGCTCAGGAGGCCGACCGTCTACTGCAGAAGTCAGAGGCGGAAAAGGCCGAACTGCGTGCTCAGCTTTTGACCCAGCTTAACCTGGTTCTCGAAACTCGCGATTCCGCCCGCGGCCTCATTATTAACATGTCGGATGTTCTCTTTGACACGGCCCAGTATTCCCTACGGTCCCTGGCTCGCGAGAGGTTGGCCAAGGTCGCCGGCATTATCCTGGGACACCCGGGATTAAGGCTGGAGGTCGAAGGCCATACCGATAGCGTAGGTAGTGACGCGTACAACCAGACCCTGTCCGAACAGCGGGCTGGATCCGTGCGCGACTATCTGATCCAACAGGGGATGTCGACAATGAATTCGGTCCCGGCCAAAGGGTTCGGCGAGACCACGCCCGTAGCCTCCAACGACACCGCTGCAGGCCGCCAGCTCAATCGTCGCGTGGAACTTATCGTATCCGGTGCAATCATCGGTGGGCAGAGCGCTTCATCAAGTGGGCGCCGGTAAGTAGGGGAGACCTCAGTACCTCATGCGCCGGGGGCGCACCCATGTGCATGAAATTGCATAAGGGCTGAAGTCCGTAGCCACGGGCTTCAGCCCGTTCATTGAGCAGGCGCCTACGGCTATTTTGGGAATGGAGACCGCGGGTGGCCGCACAGGAAATGGAAACGACCATTGTAATCGGGACACGGTTCCTTACTGTCTGAATCGCAGAAGCCACCTGCAGCTATTCACTCTTCCAAAGGAGTCAAACAATGAGCACGATTACGACGAAAGACGGTACGCAGATCTATTACAAGGACTGGGGCACAGGACAGCCGTGGTGTTCAGCCACGGCTGGCCCCTCAGTGCGGATAGCTGGGAGGCTCAGATGGTGTTCCTGGCCTCCAACGGCTATCGCTGCATTGCCCATGACCGTCGCGGCCATGGCCGATCGAGCCAGCCCTGGAGTGGCAACGAGATGGACACCTATGCCGACGACCTCTCGGAGCTCATCGAAACGCTCGACCTGAAGGGCGCCGTCCTCATCGGCTTCTCCGCGGGCGGCGGCGAAGTTGCCCGCTATATCGGCCGCCACGGCACGAAACGGGTGGCCAAGGCCGCGCTGATCTCCGCCGTCCCGCCGCTGATGCTGAAAACGGCGGCCAATCCCGGCGGCTTGCCGATTGAGGTGTTCGACGGGATCCGCCTCGGCTCCATCGCCGACCGCTCGCAGTTCTACAAGGATCTCGCCAGCGGCCCGTTCTTCGGGGCCAACAGGCCCGGCGCCAAGGTCTCGCAGGGCATGATCGACTCGTTCTGGCTCCAGGGAATGCAGGCCGGTCACAAGAACACCTTCGACTGCATCAAGGCGTTCTCCGAGACGGATTTCACCGAAGACCTCAAGAAGTTCGACGTGCCGACGCTGATCCTTCACGGCGACGACGACCAGATCGTGCCGATCGGCGCCGCGGCTCTCCGCTCATCGAAGCTGGTCAAGAACGCGACCCTGAAGATCTACGCGGGCGCACCCCACGGCCTCGCGTACACGCACAAAGACCAGCTCAACGCCGACCTGCTGGCATTCCTTAAGACCTGAGGTCGCTTTGCCGGCGCCGCCTGGCCGGTGGCACCGGTACTGGGGACCGTACCGGTTGGCCGTCCAACAATCCCTTCCAGCGGACGGGCCGCAGGCGGGGCGCCGCTGAAGGGCTGCGTCGGGTGTCAGGGAAAAAGGTGCCTCTTTTTGAGAGCCGTTGAATGCGGCATCGGGACAAACTTACTGATGACGATGTCAAAATCGTCAACTGGAGGAGTTGCTATGAAAGGTTATGTGCAAAACATCGAGGGCATCACCGTCAAGAATGAAGATTTTCGCCGGGTGCTTTACACGGCCAAGAACTGTCAGCTCGTTGTCATGGCGTTGAAGCCCAAGGAGGAGATCGGGATGGAAGTGCACAAGCTCGATCAGTTCTTTCGCGTGGAGGAAGGGACGGGCGAGGCCGTTCTCGATGGCGTTCGCACGGCGATCAGCGCGGGCTTCGCCGTGCTCGTCCCTGCTGGGACGAATCACAACATCATCAATACCGGCAGTGTTCCACTGAAGCTCTATACGCTCTATGCGCCGCCGAATCATCGGGACGGCGTTGTCCACCATACCCGCGCCGAAGCGGAGAACGGACAACGAACACTTCGACGGTAAAACGACGGAATAGAGATCTGACCGGACGCTGGGGTGCCTGACCGCATTGGGGACGGCGAGAATATTCACGTGCGCACGGCCCAAGGACGCGCTCGCCCCACGGCCGAAGGGCACGGAACCAAGGAGGAGGAGGCGGGCGCCGAAGCGGCGGAACATCATGCTAGAGGCTAGTAGGGCTGTCCAGGTCAGGCGTGTCGGTGCAATGAGGCCGCACGCCAGGTTGCTTCGGATGTGCTCTGGAATCGTCGGTGGCCTTCACCGGCGGAGCAACGGGAGTAGCGGCGAAGAGAACGATGTCGGGGCTCGCGGCGCCGGCTCGTCGCCGCCCTCTTCCAGCACGGTCTTCGTTGCCAGGTACCCGTTGATCCCTTCCTCGATCTTGCTGGGAAACCGCGGCGCCGGCCCCAAAAGTTGGTCCCGATAGACGCGGAGCATGATCTCGCGGAAGATCGGCAGCGCTGTGCGCCCTCCGGTCTCCGTCGCGCCCAGCGTGCGGTTATCGTCGAAGCCAATCCGGACCGCCACGGTAATCCCCTCTGGACCGTAGGTGGATCCCACGAACAGAGCGTCGCGAAAATCGCTCGTCGTCCCGGTCTTGCCCATTACCGGGATCGGGAAGTCGCGGCCTGCTAGACTGTGTGCGGTGCCGTCCGGGAGACGAATCACGCCGCGCAGCCCCTCCTGGATCAGGCTCAGCGCAGCGGAGCCGATCTCCCTCCCGCCGGGCCCGGGCGTTTTGTAGAGCACCCCGCCGGAGGAGTCGGTCACGCGATCGATGACGTGGGGCTCGGCTAAGAACCCTGAAGCCATGGCGCGATATGCGTTCGCCAGTTCCAGCAACCGCACCTCCGACGCGCCCAGAGCCGTGGCGATATAGGGCTGCAGCGGGGTGCGGATCCCAAGCTGCCGCGCGGTCCGGATCACCTCGTCCAGGCCGATTTCGCGGGTGATCCACACGGCCACCGCGTTGCGGGACTCAGCCAGTGCCTGGCGGATAGGCATCGGTCCCTTGAACAGGTTATCGTAGTTGGCGATCCACTTCACATCGCCATCGGCGCCCACGGGCACCTCGATGGGCTCGTCGGGCACCGTGGTCGCAAGGTCCAGTCCCCGGTGGAATGCGGCCAGGTAGACCATTGGTTTCCACGCAGAGCCCGGCTGCCGCAGCGAGCCTGTGACGCGGTTGTAGTCGGAGTAGCGCGTGTTGCGGTCTTTATAGACCTGCCGCCCGCCGGCCTCGGCCAGGATTGCCGCACCCGCGTTATGCAGCACCACCACAGAACCCTGGATCAACCCCTTAGCCTTTGGATGCCGCTGCTCGTAGAGAGCGAGACCGTTTTCCAAGGCTTCGTTCACGATGGTCTGGACCCGCTCGTCCAGCGTGGACTGAACCGAGATCCGACCCTGGATGAGGTCTTCAAACCCGAAACGGGTGCCGCCGTGCTGCTTCAGCTCATCCAGAACGTTCTCGATCGCCGCGGGGGCTTGAGTCTTAACTGGGCTCTGGGCCGCCAGCCGGACCGGCTCGGCCTGGCAGCGTTTCGCGAGGTCCTCGGGGATATAACCGTTGCGCACCATCAGGGCCAGGATCTCGTTACGGCGGCGCAGAGGCCTCGGGTCACCGGATACCGGGGCGTAGTCCCGGGGTGACTTGGAGATCCCCGCCAGCAGCGCAGCCTTTCCTGCGTCCTCCTGCGTGTAGCTCGAGAGAGGCTTGCCGAAGTAGTACTCGGAGGCGGCGGCGTATCCGTAGCGGCCGTTGCCCAGGTAGAGAAAGCTGGCCGAGCGGGCGAAGATCTCACGCTTGGCTCGCTCCTGCGATCCATAGCGCCGGTGCATCTCCTCCTCAAGCCAGAGAGCCACGCGCGCTTCCTCCAGCTTGCGGAGGAGCTTGTTCGTGGCCGGGACACCCAGAGCCGCCGAGAGGAGCCGCGGGGCCGGACCGTTGCTGAAGAGGATGCCGCCGGTCTCGCGGCTCGTCAGGTCCTGGAGGAAGTAGCCGCGAACGAGCTGCTGCGTAAGCGTCGAGCCCCCCTGGGGAAACCGCAGCCGGAATCCGGCGCCGCCCTTCCACCACGATGTCAGAGTACGCGCCACCGTCTTCTGGATCACTCGCGGCAGCGCGCGGTATTCCACGCCGGAGTGGGAGAAGAAGTTTTTGTCCTCGGCAGCCAGGATAGCCTGGCGCAGGATAACGGGCACATCGTCGTAAGAGACCACCTTACGGTACTCCCCGGCCAGTTCGATCAACACCTTGCCCCGCGCGTCGTAGATCCTGCCGGTTGTGGGGGGCTCGAAACGGATGAAAGGCTCGAGGTCTGGGAGGCCGCTTCGATCGAAGTAGACGTGATGGATGAGTGAGGCCGAAAGGAGGATCAGGATCGACGACATAGACGAGGCGATGAGGAGCAGGACACGCCACAACCATGCGGACCGCCGGCAGCAGGTCACGAATGCGCAGGCGCGCCCGAGGCGTCGATGTCCATGGACGTTCAACCGCGCCCAAGAGCTTTTCTTGCCTCTCATCGATCAGCTCCATGCCCACCCATAACTAAACGGATTTCCACCTGAGCCTCAGTTCTCGTCCGTGAACGTGCGCTCCTCCCTTCCGACATCCGCCTCCCGCCAGATTCCGGCGGACAACTCGAGGCACACTGCTTATACCTCGGGATAGTTCGCGTGTCAGTTCAGTATGGCTCACAAGTCTGGTCAATATTGCTCGATGAGGAGTGTCTCCGAGACGGTGTGGAGGAGCGCAGATACAAGGCGCGCGACCAAGGGCCCGCAGTTGTTCTGAAGCTTATTCCCGATATTTTCAGCGTATCCGGTCATTCCGTTGCCGACTTCTTTAATGTCTGTCAGAAGCCTGCACCCCCGGCGCCCGAGAATCTGAGGCTCTTGACGAGATGGGGGGAGGGGCGAGGGAGAATCCTGTCACCTGTTCATGATCTTGCGATATGAGACATACAGATCAGATAACCGGTCTGCGGAAGCAGGTTCACTGCGAGCAAGCAGTGTGATGATCTCGTCACGTCCACTAAACGCAGGTCGTAACCCCTCTTTTTGTGCCTGCGAGAAGGCCGAATCATCACCCCTGTCAATTTCTGCCTGCAAGGACGTAAAAAAGTTACTGGCAGCCAGACGGGCTGGCTCATAAGCTCCCCGCCGCGCGTCGATCGTCGCGGATGCAAGCCCATTCTCCATTCTGCCTATGCTCGACTGTTGCTCAGCCTGAACAAGACGGCCGGAGCATTCACGATACTTGAGCCCCATGGGGACGAAGCCGAGCAGAAAGGCAATGAACAACAAGGCAACATGGAAGATGGCCCGCCGAATTGAGTAAGTAGGCTTGACCGGCTTAGGTATCTCATCTTCGTTCATAGTAACTCCCTTGGAGAAACCCTAACTACAACGCCTGTCGAGACATCAATGGTCGCGCTCCATGGATTATCTCTCGCTGAAGGTTGCGGCTCCAGCGCTCACCGGGGAGTCCCGGCCCGCCGAGAAGGGGGCGCAAGGTCTTCCAGGGGGAAACACGGTATTGCCGACGCGAGCCACAGTGTTTTCCTGGGCCCTGTGCCGACAGGGCTTAGCATTGCGATCATCGCAACCCGACTCATTTTGGCGCCCCGTTTACCAATGGTTGTACGCCTCGCCAGATCCTGCCTGGCAATTAGAAGCACTCTATTTATATCATTGGGGTCCTTTGGCGTCAGTTCAATACCGCTCATACCTGTGGTCAGTTTTGCTCGTTGCTCAAAAGGAGAGACCACATCCAAACTGCTTCCTTATAGTGAAGCGGTCCTTCATTGATTGGCGTGTGCAATCTTGACCACATGTGTGAGCAGTACTGAACTGACACGCGACTCATCTCCGGGGTATAAGAAGTGTGCCATCAGATCTCAGCCGCAAACTGGTGGAAGGCGGATGTCAGAAGGGAGCGACATCTTGGAGCATGCTCCTCCAATGCTGGGCCCGGCCAGGTCCACACTGAAAGGTTGACTCGTGGTGGGTGAAACGTCTGAGGAACTTGTTTTGCCGGGTCCTCGTGGCCCAGATTTTGAGCTGCGAATTACCGGGATTACACGTAAGAGCGGATTTGATTGGAATTCTGTGAACCGTGCGTAACCGGGAGCCGGGCCCTTCGGGCCTGCTCCGAACACACAATATTTAGTGAGGTGTATCATGCCTTTAATTCAACTCGTGTTGATCCTGATCATGGTTGGGGTTCTGCTTTGGCTGGTTAACCGCTACATACCCATGCAGGGGGCTATTAAAAGCATCCTGAATGGCGTCGTGGTTATCGCCGTGGTTTTGTGGCTCGTAAATGTTTTTGGCCTTTTGAGCTATTTTACCAATATCCGTGTGGGGAGGTAGCCGCCTCGGTGAAGAGTGGCGTGCCAAGCGCCCCCAATGGCGAACACCGCCGCGACTAAGAATTGAATTCTCGCGAGCATGAGTGGAATGCGATCTGCGCATCGCCTTGACCGATGGGAATTTGGAATCAGGAGAATAACGATCACTTTGATCGTTCAGGCTGATTTCCAGGATAGAAGCTGTTCACAATCGTACCCAACGCTGTTCCGCATTGCTCGCAGCGGCTGTGAGAGCAGGCGTAAGCTTCAATGCGGCAGCGACGGGAGCCCGTCCGGCGTGGACGACCGAGATAAGAATTTTGTGAGCTTCTGGGACAAGCCGCTGGCGGACCTGCTTCGACTGCTGCAGGCAACCCCGGCCGGGCTGACTACCGACGAGTCGAAACGGCGGTTGCGTCTTATGGCCCAAACAGCATGGCGCAGGAGTGGCGCTTTGCTGTTTTGTTCACCTTCCTTCGCCTCTTTGCCAATCCGCTCGTCGTCATCCTTCTCGTGGCCAGCGGCATATCCCTGGGACTGGGGGATCAGGTCGGTGGAGTCATCATCATCGCCATTGTCCTGTTCAGCGTTCTGATGAACTTCTTCATGGAATTCCAGGCTCGTAACTCGGTGGCAGAGATTCGGGAGCAGGTTGCCACAAATGTCTAAGGAGAAATGTATGAAAAAAATAGTGGGTCTTTGGATTGACCACCGGAAGACGGTTATGGTGAGTGTCACCGACAAGAAAGAGGAGACACGCGTGATCAGATCGAACATGGAGAAACATGTCCGGTATTCTGGTGCAGCACAGGAGGACTCGGCAGAGGACCAGCGTGACAAGCGCTTTACCGGCCATCTCAACAAATACTATGATCGGGTAATATCGTGTATCCGTGATGCCGAATCCATTCTGTTATTTGGCCCCGGCGAGGCAAAAGTCGAGCTCGAAAATCGTCTCAAGAGTGAGGCGCTCGGCGGACGGGTAGTCGGGATTGAAACCGTTGACAAGATGACCGATCGGCAGATTGCCGCAAAAGTCCGACAGCACTTTCCAAAACAAAGTCGAAGGGTCAAAAAAATCCCTAAATCTCTGTCGGAGATGTTATGACGCAAGCCCATGACAGGCAACACCGCTCTATCTTGAGAGGCATCGCCCGACGGGCGATGCTCGAAAGAGGGCTTCTTCCCGATTTCACGCCCCAGGCACTAGCCGAGCTTGATGCCATCAAGGGCCCCGCAGTTCGAACTGAAGCATCGACACGGGATCTCAGGCGCCTTGTCTGGTGTTCGATAGACAATGATGATTCGCGCGATCTCGATCAGCTCACCGTCGCCGAAGCCATGCCTGGAGGAGGCGCAAGGATCCTGGTAGCGATTGCCGATGTCGACGGGATCGTCAAGAAGCAATCAGCGCTTGACGATCATGCACGGCAAAACACCACATCGGTATACACCGGCGCCGAGACATTTCCCATGTTGCCCGAGAAACTCTCGACCGATCTTACTTCTCTCAACTATGAATCAGACCGCCTCGCCATCGTGGTTGAAATGTCGATCGCCGGAGATGGAACACTTCAGGGTTCGGACCTCTATGGAGCCACGGTCCGTAATCATGCGAAGCTCGCCTACAACAGCGTTGCCGGCTGGCTGGATGGCACCGGTCCGATGCCGCCGGGGATCGGCCCAGTCGAAGGCCTCGAGGAGAACCTCCGGCTGCAAGAGCGCACGGCCCAAAAACTGAAGGCCCTCCGGCACGCGCACGGTGCGCTTAGTCTCGAGACCATCGAAGCGCACCCGCTGTTTGACGGAGAAGAACTGAGGGACGTTGCCGCCGAAAGAAACAACCGGGCGCATGACATTATAGAGGACTTCATGATCGCCGCAAACGGCGTGACCGCACGATATCTCGCGTCCAAAACGTTTCCGTCGTTGCGGCGCGTTGTTCGCGCTCCCAAGCGCTGGGATCGGATCATCGATATCGCCTCAGAGCGGGGCGTAACGCTGCCTCAGCAGCCCGACGCCAAGGCCCTGGAACAATTCCTGACGTTGCAGAAAACCGCGGATCCTCTCCGCTTTCCCGACCTTTCCCTCAGCGTCATCAAACTGATGGGCGCCGGCGAATATGTCGTTGAACTTCCGGGTGGTAGTACAGCCGGGCACTTCGGTCTGGCGGTCAGGGATTATACTCACGCCACTGCCCCGAACCGCCGCTACCCCGATCTGATCACGCAGCGGCTGCTGAAAGCAGCGCTGGCCGGACACCCCCAGCCCTATCAGAATGATGAGTTGGAGGCGCTCGCAAAGCACTGTACCGAAGAAGAGGACGCAGCGAAGAAGGTCGAACGGCAGGTCGGGAAATCCGCGGCAGCCATGCTGTTGGAATCAAGGATCGGGGAGCGCTTCGATGCTCTCATCACCGGCGCATCCGACAAGGGCACCTGGGTCCGTCTGCTGCACCCGCCCGTCGAAGGGAAACTGGTGAGCGGCTTTCAAGGCCTGGACGTCGGTCACAGGCTCCGCGTGCAATTGACCCACACAGATGTGGAGCGCGGATATGTCGATTTCAAGAAGGTGGGGTAAGGAGGCGCGGGAGTTGGTGCCGCCCGCCCGTTGCCCGGTCTAATTGATGCGGGCGACCACCAGGGTCATGTCGTCCTGCGGCGGCGCCTCTTTGATGAATGCCCGCACCTGTTTGAGGATTTCGTCCAGGATTTCGCTGGATGGGCGCGCGCAGTTTTCCTGGATTATGCCGCAGAGACGTTCCTCACCGAACTCTTCTTCCGTGGCATTGGCGGCTTCCACGATGCCATCCGAGTACAGGACGAGGAGGTCCCCGGGTTGAACCGCAACTTCCCCCTGATGATAGATGGCCGTCGGGATCGCGCCGAGAACCGGGCCTCCCTCTTCCAGCCGGCTGATCTTGCACGCGCCGTTGCGCCGCAGCAACATCGGGGGCAGATGACCGGCATTGACGTATCGGATGATCCTGGCTTCCCGATCGTAGGCACCCCAAAACAAGCTGGCGAAACGGTCTGGTGCGGTCCGCGTACCCAAGAGATAGTTTAATTGCTTCCAGGTTATCTCCTGGTCCGCCGCCGTTTCCATCCAGCGCATGGAACGCAAAGCGCCATGGAGCATGCCCATCAACAGCGCGGCGGACAAGCCTTTTCCCGCCACGTCGCCGAGCACGATCGCGACGTGATCTTGATTGGTCGTAAACACGTCGTAAAAGTCACCCCCGACCTGCCAGGCCGGGACGCAGGCGGCTGCAAAGTCAAGCCCTCCAAGCGCGGAATTGGATGGAGGCAGCAAATCTGCCTGGACTTTGCGTGCCAGTTCCAATTGTTCTTCCAGTTGTTTCCCCCGGACATACCGGGGAAACTGAACCCAGAAGAGGATCATCGCGGCCGCCAGCCCCAGGGCAGCCAGGATGCTTACGATCAGATTGCGCCGCAACGGGCTGAAAACGGAGGAGGCGCTCTCAAGGTATAGCGCGATTTCCAGCCTGGGTCCCTGCAACGCGGCCGGGAGAGAGGACTCGGAACGTCCACCTTTCGGACTCTGCGCAGCGGCAGGCGGACGGAGCCCCGTGCGTGCTCCATCCGAACCGGGCCTGAATCGCATCAGGCGCAGAGGTAGGAGCGAAACCATGACCCTGCCGCTTCGAGTGTCGCGCAACTCAGGGGACCTCCCTCTACCGGTGCGAGCCGGGCGGGCATCCCCTGGAGCCAGAGGCGGGCCGGCAGGCTCTCCGACCTCGACAACGGCTTTTCCCGTAGTGTCGATGATCCTCATCCATGCGATCTTGGTTGCATTATCCTGCAGGATATCTTCGAGCACAGTTTGCTGTTGCTCTGCATTCGAGGCCAGCGACTGGCGCAGCCCCCGGTCCACGGCAAGAACTTGTCTTTCCGCCTCTCGCGCCAACTGATCCGAGACCAGCTGCCTGGAAACCTGGTAGTAGGTGTACGTCGATTGGACCAGCAAAAGGACGCTCAGAACCATGCCCGTCCCAAGGAGTCCTTTAAGCCAGAGGTGGCGCGGCTTCAACATTTTCATCCTGTTTGCTCCTCAGCGTTCTTGTGGCTAAGCCACGCGCAATCGGTTTCTGAATGCCCCAACAGCTTCAGTGAGCGCACGTCTTCGTTTGCTCGACAGTGATCTGGTTCATTTGCGCCGGGTCGTCCACCACAGACGCGCCCTCGCGCACTCCTGCCGCGATATTCTGGATCCGTCGCCTGGCCTTATCGAGCGGACGGGAAAAATGGCAAGGTCAGACGCCGATTCACATTTTATGATTTCGTTTGCAGAATAACCATGCCGCACTTCGTGAATCGCCGCACAGCCGGGAAGAATGCGTCACCGGCGATTGCGCAAAAGCACATAGCCTGGGCCTCGCTCAATAGGGGAGCATGTATACGGGTGGATGAAATTACCGACGTCAGTCCCGGAGCTGCAGGGATGACATGCGTCATCCCTGCTCCAGAGTTTCTGCTTTCAATGAATGACGCGCCCTCACAAGGGTTCTTCGTTCGGCATTCGTTCTACTTCAAGGTCACGTTCAGATACACCGAATGTCGCCCGTAGGTTTCATAAAACGGTTTGAAGGCAGCGCCTCCGATGCTGAAACGAAGCGTGCTGGGATCGCCGGTGATGGATTTCCCGATGTCGCCCGCGTTGAGCGTCACGGAGCGCCAGTCGGTCCGCGCGCCCGACTCTTCGGCCGCCAGCAAAACCGGACCGTAGAAGATGCTGGCGACATTGGGCTGATCGACGACCGGGTCCAGATAGAAGTGGAACGGCATCCGAAGCTCGATCGTATCGTTGTCCTGCCAGGTCCGGCGGAGCGTCAGGTAGGTTCCCGGCACGGCTTTGACCGATTGCTCCCGCCCGTTGATCTTGACGAAGAAGCCGCGGGTGGCCCAACTCGGCACGCGGACCTTGATGTCGAACTGGCCGCCGCCCTTCAGGACGATCTGAGTCGTGTCGGCGTAAGGGAAATCGGTGCGCTGCTTGACGACCAGGTTGCGTTCGGTCCAGTTCAGCGTGGACGGAATGAAGAGGTTGACGTAGAGCGTCTTGTCATCCGCACCCTTGAAATAGATGGAGTCCTGGAGCTTGGTGCTGCTTTCGAGCGCGGTGCCATTGCAGCAGCTGAACCCGCTCATGTTGGCGTTGCCGAAAGATTTCTGGGCGCCGGGATTGAGCGGGACATGGTACGTGTTTCCAGGATTGTTCTCGGCGACGGAAGCGAGGATGTGGTTGTAGAGACCCTGTTCGTAGTGGTCCATGTACTTGGCGGTCTGGTCGAACATGAAAAGCTGGCGGTCCAGTTTCAACAGGTTGTAGGTGCAACACGTTTCGTTCTGCCCGCCGTTGGCGAACCCGTTCTCAAAAAGCGAATCGGGCTCGGCGGTGAAGCATTCGGCGTTGTTCGGATTGCGCGCGCCTGCGACGCCTCCGATGCTGTACATGTAACTGTTGGTCACAATATTCCAGAAATTGTCGGCGATCTGGTAGTAGGGGAACTCCTGCGTGTCGCGGAAGGTCTCCAGCGCCCCCGTGATCTGCGGGATGTGCATGTTCGCGTGCTTCCCGCGAATTGTGTCGACGTTCTTTGCCAGGCCGCTATCGTGATCGACATCGCCGAAAAAGAAGCTGATGTTGTCGAAGAGCCTGGCGCAATCGATGAACTGCTTGTCGCCGGTGAGCCTGTACAGCCGCGCCATGACTTCGTTCGAGCCGCCGTACTCGCCGGCGATATAACGGTTCCACATGCTGATGCGCGTCTCGGTCGGCAGAACCTTGAGCCGGGCATACACCCAGCTGCCCATGCCCCTGGCGATCTCCAGGGCCTTTTTGTTGCCGCCGACCTCATAGCAATCGAGCAGGCCCGCGAGGATCTTGTGCAGGGTGTAGTAAGGGGCCCAAATCTGTGTGTTCTGGGTGCCGTAGGTAGCGCCTTGCTCGAGCATGATGAATTGATCCGGCGGATAGGCGCTGATGAACCCCCTGCCCCAGTTCCAGTAATCGGTCCGAATGGCGTCGGCTCTGAGATTGGAATCGTAGCCGGTGCGACCGGGACCGGGCGGGACCTTGGTCGGATCGGCGTTGAAGGGACCGCCTTCCTGCGCAGACCTGCCGGATTTCTGGGAGAGATCGTACAGGGTGTCGATGAGGTAGTTCATCTTCTGAAGGAAGTTCGCTCGCAACGCTTCATCGTAGGTCGTGCTCGCGTAGGCCTGGGCGATGGCCGACATGTAGTGACCGCTGGCGTGGCCGCGCAAGCGGGTCGTCTGGCTGTCCCATCCACCGAGTGGCTTGACCCCTTCGGGCTGCTTCTGACCGAACGCATCCCTGAAATTGTACAGGAAGTTGTCGGGATTGGTTTCCGCCAGGCCGCGGATGAACTTGTCCCGGTTCTTGATGAACTGCGTGTCACGTCCCTTGGTGTCCTGATCCAGAATCACCTGGCCGAGAGGAAACGCCTCGACCGTGCGCCTGGGAACGGGCAGGGGCCTGGAAGTCGCCTTCACCGTCACAATGGCCTTGGGCTGGAATGGAGTGCCGGGCACCTTGCCGGTCACGGTGTAGGTGCCCGGCTTGAGGACCTGACTGTTGTCTTTAGGCGACGGCCAGATGACGCGCACATCCGGGCCATTGGCTTTGTTGCGGTACACGGCCGGGATGGCATACGGCAGCCGGGGGAGCTCGCCTGCGGTCGTCTCAGCCTTGATGTCGGGGACGCGCTCCAATTGGGACGCCAGAGGGGAAACCTGCGGGATCGCGGAGGTGTCTATGACGACCGGCGCCGGACGACCCCTGCCGGCGGACTGACGGCCCGACATGGCGTTGGTGCGGATCGTGGCCACCTGCTGATCGGCCAGCGCGACGCGGTAGATGCGGACGTCATAGACTCTGGCGTTAAGGGTGGCGCCGGCGTCGTCCTGCGAGCGGCCGAGGTAGAGGCGGTTTGCGTCGCCAGACGCCTGGTTGAGCACCTGCGTGGGGTTCACGGTGACGCCTGTGATCTGGCCTGCCTTGGCGCCATTGAGGTAGCAGGTCAAAGTGCGATTGGCAGGGTCAAGCACAACGGCGAGGTGGAACCACTGATCTGCAGGGACCGGCGCGCCGCCGGACATTCTGGTAAATGCCCCATTTCCGGAGGCGATCGAAGCATTGAGGACCGCGCCGGGGCCGCCTCCGATCACAGACGCAAAGAAGCTGCTGGAGGCGTTCTGCCCGAAATCGAAAAAGCGTTGCCCGGAAGTAGTGGAGTTGAGGAAAAACCAACCAGTGACGCTGATCGTATCCTCGCCACTCAAGGCGTTGCCCGGAAGCTGGACATAACTGCCGTTCCCCGGCAGATTGAGAACGTTGCCGAACCGGGGGTCCTGGACAAAGCCGGCCCCGGTTCCGCGCAGCGTCGCATGAAAGTTGTTCCTGGACCGATCCTCCGCGTTGCCGTTCAGCATGTAGCGGGCAATGAGGGCGGTTTCGCCGATCCCATCGAGAAACTGGTCGCCACCGGTTGCGACCTGGGCCATCTCAAGCTTCGTAAAAACCGGCGAAACAGTGAATATCGTCAAGACCAAAACAGATAAGATCCGCATTCTCATCCTTATTGCCCCCATGAATGATGGAATCATGAAATAGTATTCCGCCTGACGACACGGCCGGGATCGGTCTTGGAGACCGTCCCGAAGCATCGTCGGGCAAACTTGTTAACACATAGAGGAGGCAAAAACCAGTTGGAAGTGAGCAGGCGACGTTCACAGACCCGGGAAGGGACTTTCGGCAAATCCCCTTAGAAGCAAAAAAAGGGGGGACAAAATTGGCTCTAAGCGCGGTTTCGAGTGCTTCAATCGTGGCTATCTCTATCTATGTCAGTCACTTGGCGTCGTCAGTCCCCGATGCGTTTGACCAATCGCACCCAAGGTGCGATGACGTCTTCTGCGCCTCCGCGGTTCCGGTATTGGGCGATGAAGATGCCGGCTTCCGCATTTCGTCCGAGAAGGGCGGAGGTTCGTATGAGGACGACGTAAAAGTCCAGGGGGAGCGACGGGCTGAGATCCAGTACGCCGCGGTAGACCTCGTAGGCTTTGGCGGGCTGTGAGGCCGCTTCGTAAAGCCTTCCCAATTGAATGAGAAGATCGAGATCCAGCGGATGGCGCGCGCGCATCGCCTGCAGGGTCTGGAGAGCGGCGTCGTTATTCCCGGCAGCGGCAAGAGCGCGGGAGAGCATCAGTCCGGTAGCGCGATCCTCAGGAGAAAGAGCCCAGGCACGCTGCAGGACTTCCGCCGCTTTCGCCGCGTCTTTCAAATTGAAGTATGCCACCCCCAGGTTGTACCAATAATCCGGTTGGTCCTGGAATTTCCATTTCAATGCCTCCAGGGCACTGGCTGCAGTGGCATAGTCCTGCTTTTTCATCGCGTCCTCGGCCCGCATCACCATGGCATTCACTTCCTCGTTGGAGGTACCGCTCGAGGGCGCGGAAACGCGTTCCGCTTCCGGACGCGCATAATAGCCCGGGCGCGCACGCAGGCGTACGGAGCGAGAGGAGACCGTCACGCCGATCCGGCGATAACGGCCGTCGGCAGGCTTCTGGGACAGGTAGGCAAGGTAGTAAAGCGCACCGCTCGACGAAAAGGCAGAATTCACCGTTGCCGCAATATCGTTGTTCGCCTTGACTCGTTTTGAACCGCTCCCCGTCGAGAGGATATCCAGGGACGCTGATTTCTCCATCCCCCACGCGGTGGCATGGGCTTCGAGCACCGGTGTTTGCAGTTGAGCGTCCGTTCCCATCATCATTCCGGCGGCAAGATCCACGTTCGGCATTTCTGAAGAGGCGCCACCGATATCGATGGCGAGGATCTTGACGTGATGCTGCCGGGCCTCGGCCGCAATGCTCTGCAATTCGCGCGATAGATCACCCCGGTTGCCTTTCCCTGCGATAAATCCCGGCGAAATAAAGATGACGGTCTTCGAATAATTTCCCTGATCGGCAGCCGCCAGAGTCACGACCGATCGCAACCCATTCAAAGCTGCGCGCGCGTAGCCCGAAGTTCGCGCAATCAGTTCGCCAACCTTGCCTTGAATCGCGCCCCGGATCACGGGCTCGTTCGTCCTGGGATCGCAAGGCGGCGGCTCAGGAGCGCCTGAACTGCACGCACCCTCAACTCTGCCGAAGCTGTTCTCATATTTCAGCCCTTGTTGCGCAGCCAGGCGGAATTCGCCCAACTCCTGTGCCTGGCGATCGCCGCCGTCAATCAAGAAAGCTTCATACGCGTTGATGGGTTCAGTCGCGCCGGCAAAGCTATTGGAACGGCCGTTCGCCTTGCGGATTTCCGCCACCATGGACTCGACATCTGCGGGTGATGAACTCCCGCGCCCTTTGCTTGTGAAATAGACCGTAAAGGGCTGGATCGGGTTATGGTATCTCCTCACCAGCTGTTCAGCCGCTTTCCTGACTCCTGGAAAGGTGGTCACATCCGTCGTCACGTCGTCGAGCACAAGGTAATACTTGCCAAGTGTCAGTTCACTGCCGGTGCTCGGGTTCAATGTCGGTTTGTCTTGAGACGAAGCCGTCCCGGCGGATCTTATGGCAGTATCGCGCACCTTGGGCAGGTCCTCCATGTTCAGAGCGCCCTTGAAATAGGCGATCTCTTTCCGGCTGCCGTCTTCAAAAACGTTAAAGTCCTTCGCTGCAAACAGCGGCGGCGCCTTCGCGTCTGCCGATTCGACAAAAACCGGAACTTCGACCATCCGCGACTCAACCTTGAATGTCGGCGCCTTGGATTTCGAAGTGGAGACGGTGACCTCGGTGTCGGCCGCGGGACGGGTGGCCGTGCGAGGCGCAGCGGGCGCTGTTGTTACTTCGTTCAACGCTGCTCTGGCGCTTTCTTTTGCGGCGGCGGAGTCCACGCCACCCGACGCAGGCACTTTCTCCAGGTTTCTTGCCAGTGCGGCGGCGCTGCCGGGCCGAGCCAGAAAAAAACCTCGGCGCGAGTAAACCCTGTAGCCGGGCTCGGCAACGTTCACCACGAGCTCGTGCCATCGATCGTCGGGAGTCAGTCGCGTGTAGTAATAAAGCACGTAGGCTGCCCTGAGCTCAGCGGATACCTCGAGGAAGGCCGAGCCGAGTTCGCGCGCGTTTTCGGTAAAGTAGGCCTTTCCGCTGTTCGTTTCCGTCAGCTGCCGCAAAATCCGCCGGTAGGCCTGACTCCTGGTTTCCGGGCCGGCGCAGACCGCATAGATGGGGTAGCCGTAGCGTGACGCCGCATTGACAACTACTGGAAGCGTTGCCGTGCTCGCGGTATCTTCTCCATCGGAAAAGACTGCAATCGCTTTGCGCCCCTCCTTATCGCTGAGGACCTTCATCGCATAGAGAATGGCATCGTACAGCTTCGTCTTGTACTCTGCCCTGGCGTTGCGGATCGCCGTCAGGATAGGCTCGAAATCGTCCGTCAACTGGGGGACTGTGCGCAGATTGGAATTGAATGGGATCAATGTCACGCGGTCGCCCGGTTTCAGAGACTGGATGAACAAGGTGGCCGCTTCCTGCGTTTCCTTCAGCGATTCAGTCATGCTCTGGCTGGTATCGAGGACGAGCGCCACCTGCAGGGGAACCTGCTCACTGTCCATGTGATCGATGGGCTGGACCTTGCCGTCTTCAGCCAGACTGAATTTGGCCAGATCCAAACCCGAAACCCGGCGCGAGCCTTCCTGGACCGTGAGGAATATCTGAACCAGCTGGGATTGAACGGAATACGTCGGCTGGTTCTGCGGCTGCTGTGCGGCGAGGGATCCGATGGACGTCAGGACCCAGATGAGCAATAAACCGGGACCCCGAAATACACGAAATATTCGAAAACGTTTCCTGTATTTCGTGGTTTGCAGGTTCCGCATTTTGTCCCTACGATATTCGAAGCTCAACAGCTGAATCGCTCTTTATTCACTCTTCCCTGAATAGACCGAAAGAGAACCACGATTGAGCAGCTCTTCCATCCACATGAAATGATGACCAGGACTCAAGAGCATGATTTGATTCACCAGATCATTCCAGGAACCGACGGGAATGGATGCCGGGTCGGCAACGAGATACTCCAACGCCAGCTCCCCGACCATGCCGGCAACAGACGCCGGCGTTCCGGCAGCATACCCGGTTTCGGCCAACCGGATCTTCATGTCGATGATACGGTCAAACAGGAAATCCGGCGAAATCGAGTCTTGGAGCCACTCGTAGGAGTCACACAACTGTAACGAAACCTCCGAAAGTCCCAAACGCCGCCCGACGTTGCACCCGTACTGCTCGACTTCTCTTTGAAATGCAACCAGGTCCGTTGACCCTGCTGCTGGAATGATCTCCCGCAGTCTCTCCAGCGCAGGACTCGTGATGTCCGGAGCTTTCGCCTGGGCGCTGATATTACAGCCGTAGGCGCACAGATGGTCGCGGGCGCGCATCGGCAGAACGCCGACATCCCCGAGATAAGCTTCCCCCAGAAAGAACAATTCCGAGGGAGAGAACAGTTCCAGGGCAGCGATCGAATCCTGGCCGCGTACGCGATCGGCAGCCAGGTCCATGCGCATTGGTGGAAGAAGCGTCGACAGATGTCGAACACACCATTGATTTCCCACAGGAGAGAGACACAAGGCCGCCAGTTCCCGTCCCAGCCTTACCGACAACGCGACATATTCCTGCGCGCGGTCAGTGCGGAGCCGCGGCTGGACCACCCGCATTCCAGAGAGCATCGCCGGCAGGAGTCTGCCCGAGCCCCATTTGCCTGCACTCTGCGCGGATGCCGCCGTTTCCAATCTGATCAAGGAAATCTGCAGACCCGCAAGCGAGCCCGCCATGGCGCCTCCGCGTTCATTGTCCTGTTCGACGAGCAACTCCGTCTCTGACCAACCGGGAACGGATGGCTCTCTGTGGGGGTAAAAATCGTGTTTACGAATGAAACCCGGATCGTAGCTGAGGACCGCAGTCTGGGAAGAACCGTAATATGCGTAGCAGTGGCCCAACAATGCCACGCCAAGCTCCGTATGAAGGGCGGCTGTGACCCGACTCAAGACTCGCCGAATCCAGGCCGCGTAATCACGGAGGATTTTAGGATCCGGCGACATTTCCAATTCCGCGGCCAGATCCTCGTACGGGTTCCGCAGGGACGGCGTCACTTTGTTCCGGGAAGTCACCGCTGCCCTTGCCGGGTTTGGAAGCTTGCGGATTGCTGCCGCAAGGCTCTGCAGCCAGCCGGCGTCCAGTTCACGATTCCCTTGGGATCTTGTTGCCAATTGCACGGTTTGAAGCACATCGCTGATCGCCGCCAGGTGTTGCAGACCGATGACGCTCTTGATGCGTTGCAGCTGCCCGGCGTGTGCATCATAGACGAGCGGCGATCCGTTGAACAAAAAGGTCTGCCGCCCAACCGGTCCCGCCAGCGCCTCAGGCAGCAATCCGGCCGTATCTGCCGGCATCTGCAAGGACCTGCCCAATTCAGGGAACAGAGTGCCGGTCAGGAAGGCTGAAACACTGTTTAGAAACACCGGCTCGTCTGACGCGGCAAAACTCGAGAGTGCCGCCTTCAATAGCTTTTGGCCGGTTGCCGTGTCCACCATTTGTTCGCGGCAGAAAGCGGAAATCAGGAAAATGATCGATTGGCTGGTGCGTGTCCGGTTGACGTTCCAGCCCTTATCCCGCGCCAGCGACAACTCTCTGCAGTAGTCAAAGTATGGCACCAATAATTCCGGCGGAGGGCGGAGGTCCCAGATTAAATCGAGATAGATCGGGGCCTCAGCAGGACTGCGCATCATTGACTTGATCACGTCATCCGTCACTATCTCGGGCCGCACGTCCTGTATGAACTTCAGGAATTCAATCAGGCTGACGCCGACGCCCGGTGCGGCTCCGGTGATTGACTTGGTCCGTGATTGCAGGAAGGTCGCCAGGTCTTTCACAGAAATATGCAGAGAGGATCCTCCGGCATCGGTTCGGTTGGGAAACAAATACAGGCCAAAACGGGGATCGACCGGGAGTATCAAACCCTGCTCATCGGCTGTCAGCATACGCACCAGCCGGGCGGCTTCGGGATCCCAGTCGGCCGTGGTGCTGCGGGCGGAACCTGCCGGCGCGATCAGATTTGTCAATTCCTCCAGGTTGCTCGACGAGGCGGTGAAATAACGCTGCACTGCAGGGGAGGCGTAGGCAAGGGCGTGGTACGCGTACACCAGCCTGCCTCCGCCGGACGCAGGAATTGAATCGGAAGAGCCCGGTAGACGCGCCGATGGCCCGGAAAGACCCGGCTGGCTTTCTTCAAATTGGAACAAGCGGCGGAAAGTCCCCAAAACCTGCGTCGGGGAGGTCGAATCTCTGCCGCCGAAGTCTTGCAGCAACGGGCCGCGAAGCGGTGCGGCGCAGTGCTCCAGAGCCAGGTACAACTTCATTTCTTTGGCGCGCTCGATAAACCTGGCGAGTAACAGGCGTGGATCGCAGTTTTCAAGGCCGAGGATTCTTCTCTGTATCAGAGCGGCATCGACAACCGAAGGAAGAATCTCATCGCCGATCACATACCGAAGTTCCCGGATATTCCGGGATTCGATGTCGATTCCAAGACGCCTGAGCAGTTGCTGCTGTGGCTGCATTTGCGGATCGTGACTCACGGCGAGGAAAACCGATTCCCGCCCTCCTTTCTGGCTTGACGAGTACTTGATTCCGAAAAAGCTGAGGAATTTCTTTGTCTGATCAATGGTCGGGGCCTTGCCGGTTAACGGCAAAACGTAGGTCTGCTTTTTCCCCGTTCTGTCAGTCGAAATGGGAGATATCCGCTTTCGTTTCATAAACTGAAGCAGACGCTCATAGGTGCGGAAATGATTCAGGATCTCGAACTGAAGCGGGCTGAGTTTGTTTGTGTTTTCGGCCGAGGGCAGAGTGTCGAGAATGGCCGAAAGCACCTTGCCGGTTGCGCCGGCGTCCCTCAGTGTCGCCGGATCGAGTCCGAGAATGCCGGCCAGGGACGATATGCCCCCCGGTACCAGCAGACCCGGCCCTTCGCCGGCAACTGTCTTGTCGCTGTTCGTACGCTCCCTAAGGGTACCTTTTACCATCAACGACAGGTAATCCAGATGAGGAGAGAGATCGCGGCCCGTTTTTAATGGCTGAGCGGCTGGGGAAGCCTGGGAAGCCTGGTAGTCGAGCATGGCCTGGCCGTATTGTTCTATGCGTTCCCTCAGCGCTGCTGCCTCACGATAGAATGCCGCCGCCTTGTCGGGCATCCTTGCCGCGCTGTCCTCGAGCATCGACGCCGCATTCGTAAACGCTCCAGCTCCAGCCAGCAATCCCGCGATCTCACGGATGGCATTCGCGTCCAATGGATTGAGGAGGAGGACTCGCCTCAGGGTCAGGACCGCCTCCTGGCCCTGCCCGGATTCGATCTCCGCTTCCGCTACGTGAAGGAGAATATCGGTGCGCGCAGGCGAAATTTTGGCGGCATTCTCAAAGCTGGTCAGTGCCGTCTCCCAATGGCGAGCCCGCGCATGGATCTTGCCGATCTGCAAATGCACATCGGGATCGTCCGGCCGGAGAGCAGCCGCCCGCAACGCGGTGTTCAGCGCCTCCGGAACCCTCGCGTGGAGGGAATCAATTTCGGAAGAGCACAACATGGCGGTGACGTTCTGCGGGTCTGCCATAAGTGTCGCGCGGATCTGATCTGATGCAGCCGCCTCCTTTCCAAGACGCAATAACAGGCGCCCATATTCGGCGCGAGCTTGGACGCTGGCCTGACCCAAACCGGTTAGTTTGGCATACACCTTTTCGGCTTCATCATCACGGGCCGCTGCCGTGAGCAGGCGCGCGAGCGCTAAGTGGAACTGTGCCGATTCCAGTGCCGTCCCGTGCGGCAACGACTCGAGCGTCGTGAGTGCAGCGGCCGGTTTTCCCAGCATGCGGAATACATCCGCATAGAGGGCAAGCACCCGCTCGGTCAGGGGCACAAAGGACATTGCTCTGGCAAGATGGGCTTCTGCGATGTCGAGTTCCCCTGCCTCGGCTGCATATTTGGCACTGAAATAAAAGACATCGGGATTGCCCGGATCGAGCAAGACGCTGTTTTGAATGAATCGTACGGCTGTTGCCGCATCGCCGCTATCGGAAGCTTTCTGCGATCGGCCGATCCATTCGAGCGCCTCGCGCACGCTTTGGTACTCAGGAGCGGGGGCATCGTCAGGAATGCGCCATATTGCCGCCGGCGCCCGCACGTCCAAGGGGTCTCCGGTCCCCCCGACTGCCCGGATGGTGAGATCGAAACGCCCGCAGAGTGTCAGGGCTGTCTTCGGCTGCACCTCGAGCACAAAGCCACGATTGCGAACGTCGAGCATCTGACGGAGCACAGTTCTTGCCTCATCCTCACCCTTGAATGTCAGCCCGCCAGTGGCCGCGCAGATTGGCCCGATGTTTCCGGCGCCTTCCAGGTAACTGTGAACCAGGCTCCCTTTTCGCCGGCACGCCTCCAGGATGCGGCGTTCCGCGCCGCGGCTGAAGTAGCTGCCGTTTTCGCCCTCAAATGATCGATCTTTGCCCACCAGGAGACAATCCACCGGCCCACCGTCGATTTCAGCCTTTTGCAGCAGGACCGGTATCAGGTCCAGAGCGCGGCCCGGATCGTCCCGCCTTTCCAAATCGATGACCGGCATCAGGCGCATGATTGCCGACACAATGTCGGCCGGTGTTGTGCCGGCAGTTTCGGCAGGCTCATAAATGATCCCATCGATAACCGGGATCCCGACATGAATCATCCGTTGCGACCGGTCCGGCAATTCTGCGGCGAGCGCTGCAAATAGAGCGGCGACGCGAAGTTGCAGTTGCGGCATCGAGTATGTACTCGGATCGATGATGATCAGCAGCGGCCGGGCAGGGCTCATGCGCGACGCGGATTTGACCTGGAATTCGATAGACTGGGCGGCTGCGACAAAAGCGACTTGCTCTCCTGGGGCAGTCAGAGAAACAGGGAGGAAGATCGAGGCGGCCTTCTCCTGCGGCTCGTTTCCGGTAATCGTCTGCGAGTTGGCTTGGGCCAGCGCCAGGCAAAGGAACACGGATACTGCAGCGAAGGCCCTCATTGTAAACGCATCCTTGGTGCGAATGGCAGCGCCTCGTACATGGGGCAATGCCCTGGAGCGGATGACTTGCGGCGGTAGCCCGGGGACGGCCCGGCACACGCAGCAGACATGCCTTACCACCGGCTACAGGGTAATCCAAATCGCTATCGGGGCTCAAAGCAAAAACAGATCTTAGGGCTGGTGTTTCTTGGGACCATACTCGATCTTTGTGTTCGAGGCAAACCGTTTGTATTCGCCGTAGGTGATGGTCTCGTCGATGTGAACCGTATCGGCCTGGAAATGCAGCTCGCTCTCGGCGTGCGTCCAGACCGGAAACCAGTATTTGTCGTCGATCATCTGGCGAATGGTTTCGAATTCGGGGAACTGATTGTTTTTCTTTTGAGGAACAGGCTTTCCGACCGTGCGCACGACCTGTAGGTTCCCGTCGTCCACCCAGATCCGGCCTTCAAAATACATCTTGCCGTTCTTGATGGTCTTGGGCTTTACCGAAAAGACATAACAGCTGAGTTCGTCGACTTTTTCTTTCCCCTCATAGGTCAGGTCGTATTGCGGCAATTCTTTCTCTGTCAATGCAAAGGGCTGCAGGTTGTTGATCACCTCTTCGTCTTGCGGCGTATAGATCACGCTGCGAAGGTCCCCGGCTCTTCGCACTACCAGGACGTCCCGGGTGCCGTCGTCCTTGAAGACAATGTCGGAAATCGTCAGCATTCGCTCTTTTTTCGGGATCCCGTTAACCGACAGGACCCGCAGGTCGGCAGTTTGATGGTAGGTGTATTGCATCCAGGCTTCATAAAACTCGGTTTCTTTTGCCGAGAATGCCCGGATGATCTCCTCGGGATTCAGGGATCTTCCCGCGTTTGCGTCAGCCTGTGGCTTGGACTGGGCTTCGGGTCCGGACTGGGTAGGAGATTGTGCCCCGGCGGCCCCGCACATCAACAGCAGCATCGAGAATAGCGCCAAACAGACGATTCTCACACCAGCCTCCCTTCCCCCTGTCACTACGGATGCACAAAAATCCCAAAGGGTTCACGAAAAGGCCGATATTGGTATTGTCACGGGCGCCTCACCCCGCAGTTCCATTGAATGAGGACGGCCTTCAGAGGGTGCCCAACAGTCGATATGCTGGGTGAAGATGATGATCTCAACGCTCTTCTTTGCCTTGTCGATGCCTTGGATCAGCGGAATGGCGCTGCCGCCGGGCTGCACCAACAATTTCACGGGTTGCCTTTCATAAACCGTCCCAGCGCTCACAACTCCAGTAGCTGATTATGCAACTCCTTAAACATCGCGGCAAGCTCCGCGCCCTCTTGCCCCCGGAGTTCCTGGGTGGATAGGGGAACATGCAGTTTGACCCTGACCCGGGTCCCGGCACGAAGTTCGTCGGTGCCTCGGACTGCCACCAGATCCCCGGGCGCAAGGTCGCCGAAGACTTCAACCAGATTCGCCATCGTTCCGCCGCGTTTGACGTCGATCCAATCCACGACATTGTCCCTGATCCGGTTTACGAAGATCCTCTCCGTCGTGGAGGCAATCGATGTCAGCGGAACGAAAAGGGTTGGGTTAGTACGCCTCAGTGGCCAGGCGACTTCGGCGTACATGCCGGGTGCGAGCCTGCCGGACGCGTTGGTTACATCCAGTTCCACCGGCATGGTGCGGCTCCTGATATCCAGGGCATGCGCGATCCTGCGGGTGATTCCGGTGAAAGTCTCACCTGGAAATGCGGGCACGGTGAAATCGATCTTGTTACCCGGCACGATGCCGGCAACTTCGAATTCCGGCACAGCCACGACAAGCCGCAACGTGGAAATCTGCTGGATTCTGAGCATCGGGGGCGATGCCGGGCCGTTGGCGGGGCCCGCCAGGCTGCCCTCGTGCACGTTGCGCTCGGTGATGACGCCGTCGAACGGCGCCGTAATCCGAAGGTAGCTCTCGATGTCCCGGCTTGTGTGCGCCGCATCAGCGGCCGCCTTTTCACTTTCCTGGAGCGCCTGGATCTGCGTCCGGGCGGCCTTTTCGTTTTCCTCCCAGGACTGAACCCGCGCCCGATCCGCGTCCGCGGTTCTCCGGGCGATCTCGAGATCGTTACCCGCAACCACGCCGGGAGTTGCCGCCGCCGATTTCAGCCGTTGATACGTGGCCTCGTCGGCGGCGAGTCGTGCTTCGGCTTCGAGCTTCTGAGCGCGGGTGCTCTCGAGTTTCGACGCTGCCTCGAGCCTCTGTGCCGCCGCTGCGCGGGCCGCGGCCTCGGCTTCCGCCCGGCGCGACGCCAGCTCCGGGGCCGACAACTGGACAAGCAGCTCTCCCCGTTTGACCGTCGACCCCCGATCGACCGGAATCCTCTCGACGAAGCCCTGCATCTTCGGATAAATGGAAACGTCCTGATAGGCCGAGAGTTCCGCGGGAAGCCGGACGGACTGACTGAGCTGCCGGGAAACGACTTTGGCGACGAGAACCTCCGGCCCCGGGTCGGCAGTGGATGGTCCCTGCTGCCGATTCTCGCCTTGCTTTTGAGCAACGCCGGCGTCGATGCCGCAGGAGAGCATCATGACCGCGGAGATGCCAATCACGGCCCCGGTTGCAAGCTGTTTTGGATTCATTTCATTTTCCCCCAAGTCAACTTTGATCCCATGCCTGCAATTCGGACATCGGGAGTAGCGGTTCTATTCGGGACTGTTGCCCGCCGCCAGTTCCTGGTCATCAGGATGTAACGATGCTGATTTCCGGCTTGCCGTGCGCTGGGCGCCCGCAAACACCAGCGGCAGGATGGAGAGCACCGTCAGGGTGGACGCCGCGAGGCCCCCGATTACCGCGCGGCCCAAAGGGGCGGTCTGCTCGCCTCCTTCGCCCAATGCCAGCGCCATGGGGATCATGCCGGCAATCATTGCCGCTGTAGTCATGAGAATCGGACGCAAACGTCTCCTGGCCCCCTCCAAAGCGGCGATATCGGCGTTCTCCCCCAATCGGCGCCTGCTCTCCGCAAAAGTCACGAGCAGAATGGCGTTAGCCACAGAAACGCCGATGGCCATGATCGCGCCCATGAAGGATTGTATGTTGAGCGTCGACCGGCTGACCCAGAGGGCGATGGCGACGCCGGCGAGCACCGCCGGTATCACGCTCATGATCACCGAGGCCAGGCGCAGCGACTGGAAGGTCGCCGCCAGCAGCAGGAAAATGACCACGATCGCCAGCACCAGGCCGATGCCAAGCCCGTACAAAGTCTGGTTCATGATCGGCACCTGGCCGCGCACGTCGACAAAAATCCCCTTCGGGGGTGTGCCGGTGCGCCGGATGGCAGAGGCGACTTCCCTGGCGGCCGTACCCAGATCTGCGCCCACGATGTTGGCCGTGATCGTCACCATGCGTTGCTGGTTATAGCGGTCATACTCGCCGGGCATGACGCCGTATTTGATCCGGGCGACATCTCCGATCAGCGGCCTCGGCGCGCCGTCCGGCATGGCGGGCAGACTCTCCACATCTTCGATGGAACTCATCTCGGACTGCGGAATTTCAACCTGAACCTGGTACGCGATGCCCGTGGTCGGATCCCGCCAGTAGTTGGGTTGGACGAAACGGCTGGACGAGGTCGCCGCCACCAGTGAGCGGCCGATCTGGTCCATCGTAACCCCCAGTTGGCCGGCACGCTCTCTGTCCACCGTGATATCCAGAGTGGGGTAATCCAGGGGTTGGCCGAATTGGAGATCTCGCAGGGTTGGTATCTGCCGCACTTCAGCCAGCAGTTTCTCGGCGAAGGAGCGGTCGGCCGAAAGGTTAGGGCCGCTCACCGCGATCTCGATGGGAGTCGGGGACCCGAAGTTTATGGTCTGGCTGACGACGTCGCCGGCTTCAAACGAGATCTCTGTACCCGGAAGAATGGCGGGGAGCTTTTGCCGGAGCCGCTCGCGGAATTCAGAAAGTCGGATCTTCGCCTCCGGCTTCAATGAGACAAGCAGAACCGCTTCCTGAGGCCCGCTGGTCCAGAGGTAGATGGTATTGATGGGATAGCTGGAAGGTTGCGTCCCGACAAATCCCAGGGTGATGTCCACATTCTCCGGGCCTGCCTCGCTCCGAATCGCATCGAGCGCCTTGAGGGCAATCACCTCGGTCCTCTCCACGCGGGTTCCCGTCGGAGCGCGCAGCCGCAACTGAAACTGGCCCGTTTCGATTCCGGGGAATATGTCCGTGCCCAGGCTTCCTGCAACCACCACGATGCCGGCAACTGCCAGCGCAACGTACAGCACTTCCGCAAGCAACCGTCTTCGCAGCAACCTCCCCAGCACTTTCGCGTACCAGTTCTGAACTCTGGCCTGAAGCCCCTGATCCTTTGTGCGCGTGTGCCGGAGCAGCCAGGCTGCCAGGATGGGCACCAGGGTGTTGGAAAGGAGATACGACGCCAGCATGGCAAAGCCTACGGCCAGTGAGAGCGGAACAAAAAGGGCGCGCGCGACACCGACCATGAAGAAGGAAGGAATGAATACGGCCAGCACCGACAGCATGGCAAGCAGCCTGGGTGTCAGCGTTTCACGGGCCGCCTCAAAGACAGCGCGTGCCGTAGGTTCCCCGCGGGCCAGGTGAGTGTGAAAATTCTCGATGTTGACGGTTGCCTCATCGACAAGGATCCCGATGGACAGGGCCAGCCCTCCCAAGGTCATGATGTTGATGGTCTGACCCGAGAGCCACAATGCAGCCACCGCCGACAGCAGCGCGAACGGGATCGTCGCCACTACGATCAGGGCGCTGCGCAGGTCCCGGAGAAAAAGGAGCACCATCAATCCCGTGAGGACGGCGCCGAGGAATCCTTCCATGACCAGCCCGCGGATGGAGTTCTTCACGATCGGGGACTGGTCGAAGTCGAAGCTGATCTTGATGTCATCCGGCACCAGCGCCTGAAATCTGGGGAGTTCGGCCTTGACCCGGTTGATGACGTCGAGGGTGGAGGCATCCGCGCGTTTCGTGACCGGGATGTATACGGCGCGCCGCCCGTTGACAAGACCGTAACTGGTCAGAATGTCGCTGCCGTTCTGGACCGTGGCTACATCCTTCAGGAACACCGTCGGCCCCGTGCCGGTCCGGATGGGCAGGGCGGCGAGATCCTGAATCTGCTGCACAACGGAGTTCAACGGCGCCAGGCGGTTTAGATCTCCTGTACGCACGTTGCCTGCGGGCTGGATGGTATTGCCTGTCGCGAGCGCCCTGGTCACTGCGTCCGCCGACAGGCGATAGGACCGGAGCCTGGCGGGATCGACATGAATGACCACGGTTCTTTGATTGCCTCCGAATGGCGGCGGCGCGGAAACCCCGGGAAGGGTGGAGAAAACGGGTCGCACGCGGTTGAGCGCCAGATCCTGTATTTCCGCGACGCCGCGCGTTTCACTGGAGAACACCAGGTCTCCGACAGGCACACTGCCGGCATCGAATCGCATGACGAACGGAGGCACCGTCCCCGGCGGCATGAAAGACCGGGCGCGTTCGACGTAGGAGATGGTTTGCGCCAGCGCCTGGCTCATGTCGGTCCCGGGATGAAAAAACAGCTTGAGAAGCCCTACGTTCTGTATCGATCGCGATTCGACGTGTTCGATCCCCGAGATGTAGAGGAAGTGATATTCGTAGTAATAGACCAGGTACCCTTCCATCTGCGAGGGATCCATGCCGCCATAAGGTTGCGCCACGTAGATGATGGGCAGGTTCAGATTGGGGAAGATGTCCGCCTTCATGCGCGTTAATGCCAGGCCTGCCAGGAGGGCTATCGAGAACACACCCACAAGGACAGTGATCGGGCGTCGCATAGCAGCACTGATCAGCCACATACGGTCTCCTCCTCATCGCTTGACTCTGCCTCGACGGGCGGCAGAGCTTGCGCCGTCTTAAAGATCACTCGCCGCCCGCACGTCGCACCTGCTCCAGAAACGGCGTTATGTTGCCATGACTCTTGGCGGTTGCCAGGAGCGCGCGCCAGACATTGAGACGAGCCACGGCATCGTCGATCTCGGCCTGGACCAGCAGGTGCTCGGCATCGGCAACTTCCACGACAGTTCCCAGACCGGCGTTGTAGCGCGCCAGAGCCCGCAGGTGTGCCTCCTGCGCGGCGCCGAGTTGAATCGGGGTGTTTTCAGCAATGGCGGCGGCGGCATCCGATGCTGCTTTGGCCCGGGCCTCCTGCGCCTTGAGGCTTTGCATGACCTGGTCATAGCGTGCCTGTTCAGCATTTGCGTTGCCTGCCTCGGCCCTCTTTCGGGCTCGGATGCTGAAAATGTCGAGAGCCGGAAAGGTGATGATCAGGCCGGTGGCCCAGTTCGGGACGTCGGGCGCCAGCCCTTGGGTGGAATCGATGTGTCCATCGATAAGCGCGCCACTGCCCCGTCCGTAGAACGCGAACTGGTAATTGAACTTTGGGAGATAAGACCTGTCCAGGCCGCGCACGCGCGCCTGCGCAGCCTGCACGGCGGCAGCCTGGGCCCGGAGCAGGGGATGCGCCTCCGGATCGAAAGGGCCCGGATTCGTGTTTTTCGGCGGTTCCGGCATTGCGTTGGCATCGACCAGTACCGCGACGCCGGCACTTCCCAGCGCTTCCGCGAGGTTGATGCGGCTGATTTCGGCGGCTTCCCTTGCCCGGATGAGTTGGTTACGCGCGGCAGCAAGTTCCGCGTCGGCACGCGACCCATCCGCCCCCGGGCGAAGCTGGTTGTCCACCAGGGTGTGCACCGACCTGGCAAAGACTGTCAGCCTGTCCACATCCGCCTGCGCTGCCGCAACCGTTTTTCCCGCCTCCACCAGAACAAGAAAGGCGTCTGCGGCTGCGGTTTCGACATCGAGCAGGGATGCGTCCACGCCTGCGCCGGCGCCATCCCGAAGCGCACGCGCGAGGTCCATGTTGGCCTTGCGCAGACCGAAATCGAATGGCTCCCAGGATACGAGCAGTCCGCCGGCGCTGCCCCAGGCGCTCGAGTAAGAGGCAGTGCCCAGCACGGGGCCGGAAATGGAGGGCAGACCCGATTGGGGGAGGAGCAGGCCGAAGACATTGTTCCTGGTAGCACGATTTTCCTGCCAGATCAGGTCCGTTCTGGGAAGATAGGATGTGCGCGCCAGGTCCACGCCCGCTTCGGCTGCGGCGGCCTTCGCCCTGGCCGCGTGAATGGCAGGGTAGTTCTTTGACGCCAGCTCGATCGCACTCTCCATGGTCAGCTTGATTGGCGCTTCCTGGGCTTCCAGGGGAGCGTACGCCAGCAGACAAAATACAATGGCAATAGAAGAGATTCGCTTCATGGCTGCCTCATCAAGGGCTTGAGATCGCGGATGATCCGCCGTATTCCGCAAACCTGAGCTTTACGCTCTTTCGAACAATTCACCGAAGAGTTCCCGCACTTTCCCTTTGGCCATCCCCAGCACCTTTCGTCCCGCCGGAGTCGCCCGGTACAGTCGTCTCTGGCGCCTTCCCTCGAGCTTCCGTGTGGAACGGAGGTATCCTTTCCGTTCCATGCCGTGCAGCAGGGGATAGAGAGTGCCGGGGCTGATATGGTAACCGTGTCGAGCGAGCTCCTGAATGATGCCGAGGCCGAATATAGGTTGGCGGACAGCGTGATGGAGGATGTGAAGGCGGATCAGGCCCGAGTAGAGATCGTTTTCATACATCGTATCGTCTCACGATAACGAAAATCGATAGCTACTTGAATGGTAATTGTTTACCGCATTGAAAGTCTAGCAGTTCCTGCCGTTTTTGACGACCCTCTGGACAAATCGCCCCGTTTCTGCTACGGTAAGGTGGATGAGTGCTGACAAAGACCGCCGGCAGGCCGATTCCGTAGACAAGCTTGAGAAGGAGAACAAGTCGCTTCGTGACCGGCTTGATAAGGCGCTTGCGGAAATCGAACGGCTCCGCAAGGAACTCGAAGAGGCCTTGCGCTCTCTCAAGCGGCAAGCCGCGCCGTTCTCCAAGGGTGATGCGAAGCCGACTCCAAAGCCGCCTGGCCGCAAGCCCGGCGAGAGCTACGGCCAACGAGCGTTCCGGCCCGTTCCGGCAAGAGTCGACCAGCACATTGCGGTCCCATTGCCGGAAAACTCGCTGTGCTGCGGAGCGCCGGTGATCTTCGAAGACACCAAGCCGCAATTTCAAGAAGACATTGTGCGGCTGACGACCGTGCGCCGATTCGACATCCAGATCGGCCGATGTGCCTGTTGTGGACGACATGTCCAGGGTCGTCATCCGCTGCAGACTTCGGATGCGCTGGGAGCCGCACAAGTACAGCTTGGACCCGAGGCGCTGTCCCTGGCGGCGCATCTGAACAAGGAGATGGGGATCTCCCACGAGCGCGTGGCTCGCGTTCTGGAATTGGGTTACGGCTTGCGGACCAACCGCAGCACCCTGTGTCGAGCATTGACGCGCCTTGGCGAAAAGGCTGCGCCCACTTACGACCAACTTGTGGCTGCTGCGCGTGCCAGCATGGTCAACCACCTGGACGAAACCGGGTGGCGGGTAGCGGCGCACCTGGAATGGCTCTGGGTAGCCGTCAGCGAACAGGTCACCGTCTACGCGATCCTTCCCGGCCGGGGATTCGAACAAGCGGCTACGATTTTGGGACCAGACTACGAGGGCTTTCTCAACCATGACGGCTGGGCGCCCTACTATCGCTTTACCCGGGCTTATCATCAAAGTTGCCTGAGCCATTTGATCCGTCGCTGCGAGGATCTGATCAAGATTGCCTCTGTCTCCGGCGCTCTCTTTCCCCTGGCGGTGATGGCGTTGCTCTACAGGGGTTTGGCACTGCGAGATCGCTATGGACTCGGCCAGATCTCACTGCATGGGCTCCATGTCGCTACCGGAAGGCTGGAATACGCCATGGACCGACTGCTCGCGCGCACATTCCGTCTGCCGGCCAACCGGCGATTGGCCAATCACCTGTGCCATGAACAGCCCCACTTGTTCACTTTCCTTCATTGCCCTGGAATCCAGGCCACCAACAATGTGGCCGAGCAGGCGATCCGGCCTGCCGTGGTGGCCAGAAAGACTTGGGGCGGCAACCGTACCCACAATGGCGCCCGTACTCAGCAGATCCTGGCCAGCATCCTGCGCACCTGCCGGCAACAGGGCAAGGACGCCTTCTCCCGGTTGGTCGGGCTCCTGCGGTCCCCGGCCCAGGAGATCCTCGATATCGTACCGGCGGCTCTCTCCCCATAGTGAAGCCAATCACCGCGGTGCCATCCCGACTGACTTTTTGCGGCCGGACCTTCTCCGCGGACGAGATCCGTCTCATGCGGCAAATCGCGGCCGATTGCTCAGCTCTCAGCACGACTGAAATCGCGCGCACTATTTGTGAACTGCTCGACTGGAAACGCCCCACCGGACGTCTCAAAAACCACGAGTGTCGCCAGTTGCTTGAGCGGCTGGCGGATCAAGGCTGCCTGCAGTTGCCGGCACTGCGCCAGGTTGGACCGCGAGGTCCGCGCCGGACCGCATGGACCTCGGCCAGCGATCCGCAACCAGAGATCACCGGCTCGGCGCGCGACTTTGAGCCTTTGAACCTGACGCTGTTGGAAGCCGGAAGCCGCGACAGCATGCTCTGGAACGAGTTCGTTGACCGGCATCATTATCTTCGATACCGCGTGCCTGTCGGCGCGCACCTCCGCTACTTTGTACGTTCGGAACCTCTGGGAGAAACGATTCTGGCCTGCATTCAATGGTCGAGCCCGGCCTGGAAAATGGCAGCACGCGACCGCTGGATTGGCTGGAATGACCAGCAGCGGAAACGCAACCTGCAGTGCATCGTCAATCAGAGCCGATTCCTGATCCTGCCCTGGGTGCATGTTCCGGGACTCGCAAGTAAAATCCTGGCTCACTCCGTCCGTCAGCTTCCGGCCGATTTCGAACGCCAATACGGCCGAAGACCGTTTCTCCTGGAAACGCTCGTGGAAGCGAACCGATTCTCAGGCACCTGTTATCGAGCAGCCAACTGGATCTTCCTGGGAGAGACCCGCGGCCGAGGCCGCATGGATCGCTATAACAACTCCCAGCTTTCCAAGAAACTCGTTTATGTTTATCCGCTTTGCCACTCAGTTCAGCAGCGGCTGTGTGGATTGCTACCCCGGTAAACAATTACCTTGAATGATACCGGACCCTGCGCCTTGATCAAGCCCCGAGCTCTCGCCGGGCGCTTATCACTCTGGGGGTTTGCTGGAAAATATCGGCGGATCTGCGGGCAATGGCTTTCCCAATGCCGGCAATTTGAAGGCTCCACCCACAATTCCCAGGCGCTCCCGATCGCCGATGTGACCGAACACTGGAAATCGCCCCTGGAGATGGGCATGCTTCCCCATTATCGTTTGAAAGATGAGTTGGCAGCCGTTAAGATACCTGCATTTGCGGTACTCGGAATCAGGCTTTGGATGGAGCCATTAAACGATGCCGGCAGCGTCTGGGAAACGCGCGAGATCGCGGGAGGCGGTTGTTGCCGTGGACTGGTCGCCTGGCATCGCCGTCCCGGCACACTCCCCGCCAATGAGGCACGTAGCAAGCCAAGATCGAAATTGCTCCATCCTCAATGTATCAGCGCTCCTGTTCGTACCGCGGCCCATCTCCCTGGTCCGCCTCGGTCTTCTCCCGATCTCCTGGGCTAGCTCGCCGGCCAACCCCGATGATTCGGACCAGTCTTCGATCACCTTCACTCATACGCGCCCGTTTCATACCCAGTCACTACGTCATCATCCTTTGGCACGTCACCGGAGGTTATACCGATGGCGAACCGAAGTGTCTAAGGGACACAGACAGTGAGGAGGAGCACGGTGAGGATTCCCATGATCCTGAATAGAAGCAGTTTTTGGCGGCGGCTGGCGCTGACGGCAGTAGCGGCATTTTTCGTCGCGTCGCGGCTTTCCGCCCAAGATACGTCGGAACTACTCAATCGCGTGAAAGCGATGGAGGACCGCATCAGAGCTCTGGAGGCTGAAGTTCAAGCGCTAAAGGCACAACAAGAGGTTACCGTGCCGGTGCGGCCACAGCCAGCATCCGCCCAGGAAGCCACAACCTCGGTGCCGGGAAAAATCTCCGGGCAGGCGCCCGGCGGATCACCCAAATACGGTGGTGCGGGAGAAGCGGCTGCCAAGGTCTTTAATCCGGACATCAGTGTTGTCGGCGATTTCCTGGCAGCCGCGGGCAATGGCGCCAATCGCTCTTCACCCTCATTCGAGATGCATGAGAGCGAAGTCGGATTTCGGGCGGTCGTCGATCCCTACGCTCGCGCAGATTTCTTCCTCAGCTTCGGCTCAGAAGGGGTCGAGCTCGAGGAAGGCTACGTCACCTTCACCTCCCTGCCCGGTGCGCTGCAGTTGCGGGCGGGCAAGATGCGGGCTGCATTCGGCCAAGTCAACACGATGCACAACCATGTATTGTCATGGACGGACCGCCCGCTCGTGACCCAGAACATGGTGGCAGGTGAGGAGGGAATCAGTGATGCGGGATTGTCATTGAGCCGCATTTTGCCGGCTCCGAAAAACATCTTCCTTGAAGGCACAGCGCAGGTCTTCCGCGGCGATGTTTCGGGCCTCTTCCATGCGGCCCGCCGGAGCGATGTATCCGCTGTCGGGCACTTGCGCGCCTACCGCGATATCTCGGAGTCGACCAACCTCGACCTTGGCTTGTCGTATGCGCGCGGCCACAGTCCGGACGCAGTCGGAGCGAATCAGATTTACGGCCTGGACGCCACCCTCCGCTGGAAGCCGCTGCGCCGCTCCATTTATCGTTCTTTCCTTGCCCGCGGCGAATTCGTTTGGGCGCGGACTCTTGCGGCTCCTGGCACAGGATCGGATGTGATGATTCAGCCCCCCGAGAAGCCTTTCGGCTACTATATCTCAGGGGATTACCAATTGGCGCGGCGCTGGTACATCGGCGGACGGTTCGATCGCTCCGATCGGTTCACTAACGCGCAACGGAAGGATACCGGCGGATCGCTGATCCTGACATTCAGGCCCAGCGAGTTCAGCCTCGTCCGCGGGCAACTCCGCCGCACCCATTACGGCGAGAATCTTACGGCCAACGAGCTTCTGTTCCAGTTACAATTTGCCATTGGCACTCATGGCGCTCATATTTTCTGATCGCCACGGGGGTATCAGAGCCGGGCCCTCGGGGACTCCGGTCCAGGAAGGGATGGAATGTCATGAGAGGGCGGATATTGGTGAAAGCGGCACTGGCTGCTATCTTCCTTTCGGCCGCCTGTTACGCAGGCGCGGCTTCCAAACTGAACGTGGTGACCTCTACGGAGGATCTCGCCGCGCTTTGCCGCGAAGTCGGCGGCGACCGGATCAGCGTCGATTCAATTGCCAGGGGCTACCAGGATCCACACTTTGTTGAACCCAAGCCCAGTTTTATCTTGAAGCTTCAGAAGGCGGATCTGCTGGTGGTGGTAGGTCTGCAACTCGAAATTGGCTGGCTTCCGCCGTTGCTGATCCAGAGCCGGAATTCCAAGATCCAGGCGGGCGCCGCGGGCTATTTCGATGCCTCAGCGTATTGCGAGATCCTGGAGGTCCCGACCGGGCAGATCACCCGCGCCATGGGCGACGTTCACCCGATGGGAAATCCGCACTACTGGCTGGACCCGGAAAACGGGCGGCGGATCGCCAAAGGGCTCGCAAACAAGTTCAGCGAAATGCAGCCGAGCGATGCTTCCTATTTCGCGCAACGCTCGGCCGACTTTGAAGGCCGCCTCACGTCGGCTGAAAAAGGCTGGGAGGTGAAAATAGCCCCGTACCGCGGCCGCAAGGTGATTACCTATCACCGTTCCTGGCCCAACTTCTGCGCACGATTCGGTCTGGTGGTTGCAGACTACGTGGAACCGAAGCCCGGAATCCCGCCGACGCCCAGCCACACGCTCGATTTGATTAATCTCATGAGGCGCGAGAACATCCGGCTGATCCTGGTCGAGCCTTACTTCGACAGGCGGACGTCGGACTCCATCGCAGAGAAAACCGGTGGCGAGGTGGTTACGCTGCTGCCTTCGGTCGGCGGAGTTTCGGAAGTGAAGGATTATTTTCAGCTGTTTGACCACAACATCAACCTGCTGGTGACTGCCCTGGCTCGAGCAAAATAAGGAGATTCTATGGACACCCTGTCATTTCTGCTCGCTCCCTTTGTCGCCAGCCTCATCCTGACAGGGATTCACGCGTACCTGGGCGTACATGTGATAGAGCGCGGCGTGATCTTCGTCGACCTGGCACTGGCACAGATAGCGGCCCTGGGCACAACCGTTGCGGTGCTGGCCAGCTTCGATCCGGACAGTTTTGTTTCCTACGTGACCAGCCTGACCTTCACCATCGTGGGCGCGGCGGTTTTCTCGACGATTCGAGGCCGACATGTGCGCATCCCGCAGGAAGCAGTGATCGGCATCTGCTACGCGGTGGCATCAGCGGCAGCCATTCTGGCGATGAGCAAGTCGGCTGTGCAGACCGAGCACCTGAAGGAGATGCTGGTCGGCAATATTCTGACCGTAACCTGGCTGGAAATCGCAAAAACAGCTCCGCTTTATGGCGCCATCGGTCTGTTCCACTATATTTACCGTCGGAAATTCCTGCTCATTTCCATGGACCGGCGCGCGGCCGAGGCACAGCGCATCCCGACGCGCTTCTGGGACTTCCTGTTTTACGCATCGTTCGGCTTTGTGGTTACTTCGTCGGTGCTGATCGCCGGTGTTTTGCTCGTGTTCTGCTATTTGATTGTTCCGTCGGTGGGAGCGATGCTTTTCTCGGCGAGAATCGGACCGCGCCTTGCCATCGGCTGGATCATGGGCACACTGGTTTCAGCTTTGGGTATTTTCCTATCCCTGAAAATTGACCTGCCTACGGGTGCGACGATCGTATGCACCTTCGGTGTTGTCCTGATGCTGATGGCACTCGTCCGCTTGATGATCAAGCGGAGTGCGGCTGATCATCACACGGTGGCACTGGAACAATGACCGCTTATCTCGTGACGGCAAGGCAAAGGGGGCCGGATTTCCAGCGACGGCGGGACCAAAGGAGACTACAGCCCGCGTCATCGAAATGATCCTCGTCCAGCACTGCTTCGAGGAACTCACGCGCATTATCCCGACAAAATAAGCGCGACCGTCTGACTGCACCGGTGAAGGCCGGACCTTTACAGATGTGCGCTCGCGGTGTATTAGAGACTTTATGAGTTGGGCATGTCCGCGGTGTGATCGGACCTTTCGTCAGGTCAATCAACGTCACGCGTGCGGGGTCGGCAACGCTGATACCTTGCTCAAGAGCAGGCCACCGGCACTTGCCGATCTGTACCGGAAACTCGAGGCCACCGTAAGGGGATTTGGCGACGTGGAGGTCGTCACACGTAACCGGTACGCGCTGTTCCGGACGACACGCATTTTTGCGGACCTGACGGTAATGCGGGACGCGCTACGCGTGGTGATTCACCTCGGTCGCAAGGCCGGCGCACCGTACTTCATCAAAATCGCGCAGAACGACCACCGCGTCTCACACGTCGCCCTTGTCCGGACCGCCGAGGACCTGCGCGCGATCATTCCGTTCTTGCGTGAAGCGTTCGACCTCGCCGTGAGTGAAGACTCATAAAACTCGATGGCCGTTCCCCGTCGGTTGCGAACTACATGGAGCGCACCGGAAGAAGGGTTCTCCTGGAGGTCGGACCGGCGCTCCTGATCGCCCAGAAACCCGATGCGTGGCTCGCAATCGCCATGGAGCCCATCGAAAATCCCGCGGGTGTCCCGGTGAGATTCGGGGTCGGACCCATGTGCTGCGGCACCGCTTTGAATCGAGCGCAGCGGCCTCGAACCGCCGCACCCCAAAGACTTCGACCCTGTTTTCGGAACTAATCCGGCACGCCGGGGGGCTTTCCCGGGATGAGGGGAATCACTGTCAGGAATCCCAGCTTCTCTTCCAGGGGAAAACCGGGGACGCTGCTCAGATTCGAGAGCTTTAGGGTGATCGAGAGTTAACCACGTAATCCAAAACAGGGCAGCGTCCCCAGTCTTACGCTACGGCGCACTCATCGATTCATGTAGCCCGGGCCGCGCAGGACCTTGCCGGGCAGGGCCTTGGTCATTTTGCCGCCGTCGATCACGAGAACGCCGTTGACCAGCACGTACCGCATCCCTTCGGCGAGCTGGTTGGGAGCTTCGAAGGTCGCGCGGTCAGTCACGGTTTCAGGATCGAAGATGGCCAGGTCCGCCCACATTCCCTGCTTGATCACGCCGCGGTCCGACAGCCTCATGCGCTGGGCCGGCAACGAGGTGAATTTCCGGATCGCATCTTCGAGGCGCAGCTTGTTTTCCTCGCGCACATATTTGCGCAGGATGCGCGGGAAGGTGCCGTAGGCGCGCGGGTGCGGATGCTCGCTGCCGAGAAGCCCGTCCGGGGCGGCACCCTGCGAGTCGTTATCGACGGAGACCCAGGGCTGCTGGAGCGCGAGCGCTACGTCGGATTCGGACATGCCGAAGACGGCCACATAAGTGAACGCCTCGTCCTGAATCAACAGATCCAGGATTGTATCCAGCGGATCCTTATTCCATTCGGCGGAGATCTGGGCGATTGTTTTCCCCTGGAGCGGCAAAAGCGCCGGATTGTGGACCACGCTGACGAGGATCGCCCCGGGGCCGGGAACCTCCTGCCACTCGTTGTCCCAGGCAGTCGAAGGCGTTTCCATGTCTTTCCGAATGCGCGCGCGCTGGACGGGATTTTTCAGCCGCTCCAGCATCTTCTGGTCGCCGCCGTCGTGCGCCCACGGCGGAATGAAAGCCGAGCACGAGTTGAACCAGGCGGGATAGGCATAGGTGTCGGCGCCGATGTCGACTCCCGACCGGCGCGCCTCCTCGATACGCGCGACAATCTCCGGCATGCGCCCCCAATTGCTCTTGCCGGCGGCCTTCAAGTGCCAGATTTCAACCGGGGTGCGCGCCTCGCGCCCGATCCGGACGGTTTCGTCCAGCGCGTCCAGCACCGCGTTTCCTTCGCTCCGCATGTGCGTCGCGTAGATGCCGCCCAGCCGGGCGCTTTCAGCGGCGAGGGCGATCAGTTCCTCGGTCTTGGCATAGGGCGCCGGCGCATATTGCAGCGATGTGGAGAGACCGACAGCCCCTTCGCTCATGGCCGCGCGCACGAGCGCCTTCATTTCCTCGAGTTCGGGCGGCGTGGGCGCGCGGTCGCCGTCACCGAGGACTATGCGCCGCACCTGGGTGGCGCCGACATAGCTCGCCATGTTGATGCCGATTCCCTGCTTCTCCAGCCGGGAGAAATATTGGCTGAAGGTGCGCCAATCGGGTGTGATTTTAAAATGGTCATAATATTGGCGGTCGGACTGCAGAATCGCTTCGTTGAGCGGCGCGATCGATCCCCCTTCCCCGGTGATCTCTGTCGTGATCCCCTGGAATATTTTGGAGGGGAGGTGAGGGTTCACCAGGATGGTCAGCTCCGATTGTCCCAGCATGTCGATGAAACCAGGCGCCACAACCATCCCCGCCACATCCACCACACGCTTGCCGCCGGTATCCTCCAGGCGGCCGATGGTCGTAATCTTCCCGTCGCGGATGCCAATATCCGCAGCATACCAGGGAGAACCGGTGCCATCGATGATCCGGCCATTCCGGATGATGACGTCAAAACCGGGGTTGCTGGTAACCGCTGGCTCTTTGACGCATGCGGCGCCGGTCAAGAGGACCGACCATAGCATCGCTGCAATTGCTCTTTTGTTGTGCATCATAATTCCCCTGTCAGTGTCCACAGCTTAGCACCCAGGCCGTGCGAATGGAACCAACTGCCGCGAGCTTTCCCTTTGATGGACCAGTCTCACACCACGGTGCGCAGAAACAGACGAAAAAGATAAGGTCTAATTGATTGGACGCGGAAGAACGCCGGCGTTCTTCCGCGTCCTGGTTGCCTTCCTTCATTACCTTCAACCGGAAATGGCCAACTCCGTAGGTCGCCGGCCGGGCACGGCTCAGATTTCCGATTGCCTGCGGGGACAGATCGAGGATACATTGGCGGCATGGATGCGGTGGTCGAAAAAATCTCGGCAGGAGAAGCAAGGTTCGATCTCTGGCGCCATCGGGTGGGCCTGCTCCTCGGTCCGCTGGCCGCTCTCGGGGTTTTCCTCGTGTTTCCCGGCCTGCCTTTGGAGCAACGGCGCCTCTCAGCGATCCTGATCCTGGTGATTATTTTCTGGGTGACGGAAGCCATCCCGATCCCGGCGACGGCTCTCCTCGGCCCCGCGCTCTGTGTATTCCTGGGCGTGGGGGATCCCAGGGAGGTATTCCGTCATTTCGGCGACCCGATCATATTCGTATTTCTGGGCAGCTTCCTCATCGCTCAGGCCATGACCGTAAACGGCCTGGACCGGCGCGTGGCACTGGCGATTTTGCGATCCCCCGCAATCGGCAATTCTCCGGGGCGGATCCGCGTGGCCATGGGCGCGGCGGCGGCGCTGCTGTCGATGTGGATCAGCAACACGGCAACCGCCGCGATCCTGTTTCCGATCGCCATCGGCATTTCCGACGCCATCGAGAAGGTGCACGCGGGGGAGGATCCGGCATTGAGGCGCGCCGGCAAGAACTACTCGACCGGTCTGATGCTGATGGTCGCCTATGGAGCGTCGATCGGGGGGCTCGGCACGCCGGTCGGCACACCGCCGAACCTCATCGGCCTCGGGATGATCGAATCGCTCGGCGGGCGGCGCATCCCGTTTTTCGAATGGATGCTGATCGGTGTGCCGGTGATGATTGTCATGTTCGGAGCGCTGTGCGTGCTGCAGCAATGGCTGCACCCGGCGCCCGCTAAAAAGCTTCACGGCCTCGAATCGGCCCTGGCAGCCATGGAGGAAGGCATCCCGGCGTGGGGACGCGCCCAGCACTACACTGTGATCGCGTTTCTGACGGCAGTGGTGCTCTGGGTTCTGCCCGGGGTACTGGCTCTGCTCCAAGGCACCCAAAGCCCTCTTTACCTGGCTCTGGGCACGCGCCTCAACGAAGGTGTGGTCGCACTTCTGGCGGGGTCCCTGCTGTTTTTGCTGCCTGTTCAGTGGAACCCGCCGCGAGGTGCGCTCGACTGGCATCAGGCCGTGAATATCGACTGGGCCACTCTGCTGCTCTTCGGGGGCGGTCTCAGCCTGGGCAGCCTCATGTATTCGACCGGCCTGGCCAAGCGGCTGGCAGACTCGATGCTGGGCTCCGATGGCGCCGCCGGCCTCTGGACCATCACGGCAGTCGTCACTCTGTTCTCGATCATCATCACGGAAACGACATCGAATACCGCGGCGGCCAGCATGGTCGTGCCGATCGCAATCGCGGTGGCGAAAGCGTCCGGCATTTCGCCCATTCCGCCGGCCATCGGCGCGACCATCGGCGCCAGCCTCGCTTTCATGCTGCCGGTGTCAACGCCGCCGAATGCCATCGTCTACGGCTCCGGCCGGGTCACGATTGTCCAGATGGTGCGTGCCGGCGTCTTCCTGGATGCCGCCTGCTACATCCTGCTGGTTCTGCTGCTTGCCATCCTCTGCCCGCTGCTGGGATTGACGTAGACATCCAGCCTGGACTAGTTTCTGTCGCGAAACTCCAAGGTCTTCTGACTTGGACCTAGACTTGGACTTGGACCTGGACGTGGACGTAGACCCGGCAAATACCAACGGCCCGATATAAGTGCCGCATTTGAGAGAGGTTACATCAATCAAGGCTGACCACGTCCAGGTCGAGGTCCAGGTCCACGTCCAGGACCAGGCAGGACAATGATTGAGCTTCGCGACAGTAACTAGACTACTACGACGTGCACTTCGCCCGGTCCGTGAACCTTGCGGATGAGGATTTGTTCGATGTCCGCCGTGCGGCTCGGGCCGCTGATCAGCACCATGGAAGACGTCTGCTGATCGGGGTGCGGCAGGAGGGAGAACAGTTCATCGAGGCCCGTCAGAATCCGGTCGCGGGCAACGACTGCAAGGTGCGTCGGCGGAAGGAGCGATATCATGCGGGCTTCTTCGGCGGAGGCCAGCATGACCAGCGTGCCGGTGTCGGCCAGCGCATAGTCGGCGCCGGTAATGCCCAGATCGGCGACGGCGCACAGGCCGCGCAGCGGCGCTTCCGAGTTCAATCCCGTACGGACGCCGGGCAAAGCGGCGATTCCCGATTCTCGCAGAATGGCGGCGCCGGAGGCGACGGCGGCTCCGCCGTGCAGAAGTGCCGACACGTAGGCGCAGGCGTCCGCCGCAGAAACGGCGCGATGGGCCTTGCCTGCCAGTCGCACCACGGCCTCACAGAATAGGCGGATGCGCGCCTCCGGATCGATCGCAGGAATGCGCAGCCGCGCCGGAGGCGGCTCCGGCGCCTGCCGGCCGCCCGCGTGCTGCAAAGCCGTTCGTATTTCCCGCAAGAGGTCATCGCGCGGCATGGTCCCGCCTCCCGGCCGCACGCGCGCGCCACAGTTGTCTGAAACTATGTCGGGGCAACGGAGGCAAGTCCCTCTCGCTTGTCCACGCCCGCAACGGGCCGACGTTCAACGGGGCCGGGGCGCGGCGCAGCCAGCGGCCGGAGGCCGGCCTGCGCATCAGGAGCGCGCCCATCCTCCCCAGGATTTCATAGATTCGCGGGCGGCCCATCACCCATGCCCAGATTCGAAATCCCATCCGTTCCTGCCACCCGCGGCTCCTCAGTTCCGTGATTTCGCTTCTCAGGTCCAGAAGCAGTCTCGGCAAGTCGATCTTGACCGGGCAGACCTCGGCGCAGGCGCCGCAGAGGCTCGAGGCAAAAGGAAGCCAGGGATCCTGGTCGAGTCCGCGGTACAGAGGGCCGATCACCGATCCGATCGGTCCCGAGTACACCCACGGGTAGTTGTGACCGCCGATTTTCCGATACACCGGACAATGGTTGAGACACGCCCCGCAGCGCAGGCAGAACAGCGACTCGCGCTTGCCGGGGTCGGCCAGCACCCGCGTGCGCCCGTTGTCCAGCAGAACCACGTAGAATTCCTCGGGGCCGTCGACTTCGCCCGGCCTTCGTGGCCCGGACAGAAAGGAGGTGTAGACCGTCAGCGGCTGACCGGTGGCGCTCCTGCCAAGAAGTTTCAGGAACACCGGCAGGTCCTGCGCCCGCGGAATAATCTTCTCGATGCCTGCAATCGCCACGTGCACTTTGGGCAGCGTGGTCGCCATGCGGCCGTTCCCCTCGTTCGTGACCAGCACGACCGCGCCCGAGTCGGCAACGAGGAAGTTGGCGCCCGAGACGCCGATATCGGCAGTCAGGAATTTTTCGCGCAAAACAGTGCGCGCAATCCGCGTCTGGTTTTCCGGGACGGTCTCCGAGGCGATCCCCAGCGACCGGCTGAACAGATCGGCAATATCGTAGCGCGTCATGTTCATGGCGGGCACGACGATGTGAAACGGGCGCGACTTGGCGAGCTGGACGATGTACTCGCCGAGGTCGGTCTCGACCACTTCCAGCCCATGCCGCTCCAGCCGCTCGTTGAGACCGATCTCTTCGGTGGTCATCGACTTGGATTTCACCAGGAGCCGGGCATTCTTCTCCCGCGCCAGCCGCACGAAGAACTCCGCCACCTCATCCCCGTCGCGGCACCAGATCACTTTGCCGCCGTGCGCCGTCACCTGGCTCTCGAACAGCTCCAGGTACGCGTCGAGATTCTCCAGGGCGTGCTCTTTGAGAGCCCGCGCCTGATCGCGAAGTTCCTGGTAGTCCGGCAGGACATCGGGGTTCACCACCGCCTGCCGCTTCTGCATCAGTAGGCCGGTGCCCGAATACACCGCTGCCTGCAGCTTTTGATCCGAGAGTGTCCTGCGAAATCTGCCGTCGAGTTCTTCAGCCATGTCGATGTCAGTGTGATGCCAGCACCTGTGCCAGGTGCAGGGTCCGGATCGCCAGTCCGGCCCGGGAGAGCGCGCCCCCGATCTGCATCAGGCAGCTGGCGTCGACACCGACGACAGCCCCTGCCCCGGTGCGCTGAATGAATGCGATCTTGGTGCGGGCCATGGCGCCGGAGACCGCGGGAAATTTCACGGAGAAGGTCCCCCCGAAACCGCAACATTCCTCCGCGGCGTCCATCTCCCGCAAGGTCAGCCCTTTCACGCGCGCCAGCAGCCGCCGCGGCCCCTCCTTGATCTGGAGCACGCGCAGACCGTGGCAGCTGTCGTGGAAGGTCACCACCCCGTCATAGCGCGCGCCCACATCTTCCACCCCCGCCACTTCGAGTAGGAACTTGCTGAACTCCCAGACCCGCGGCGCCAGCCGGCGCGTTTCCGCCAGCCGTACCGGATCCGATGCGAACAGCTCTTCGAAATGGTGCGTAATCATGGCGGCGCAGGAACCGGACGGGACCACAACATACTCCGCGTTCCTGAGGACTTGGAGGCAGTGGCACGCCGCTGCCCCCGCCTCCCGGCGGTACCCGGTGTTGAATGCCGGCTGGCCGCAACAGACCTGTTCACGGGGAAAATCGACCTCATACCCCAGCCGTTCGAGGACGTCCACCACGGCCAGGCCGATTTCGGGGAACAGCTGGTCCACGATACAGGTGACAAACAGCGAAACACGCCCGGCCATCCAAAAACTCCTGCTGGTGTATGAGGCCGCTGCCTTCAACCGGCCTCACGATCGATTCTTCACTATGCCACATTATGCGACGGGATGGCATTGGAGTCGACAAAGAGCGTGCGGGCTGATCGTCAATGTCCAGCAGTAGGTTTCCAGGACTTCGGCACACCACTCGGCGTGCGTGACCGTGTCGGCCCAGCAGACGATGCCGTGATTGCCGAGCAGGACCGTGTTGTGGCTGCGCACGAAGGGCAGCACGGTTTCGGCGAACCTCTGAGCGCCGGGTGTCTCTCGGCGAGTCGATAGGAGATGTTGCCGCCGTCGCCGAGGAAGGCATCCTAGTAGGACGGGGAGTGATTGCCGCGCCCAGCCCTGAGTTGTTCCGCGAATTCGTCTGAGAGTGCTACACTTCGCGGCTGGCGTTGTTGGAGGAAATAAAGACGTTGCCATCGGGTGCGGTTTGGGATTATTACTGCAGACAGCAGGATGTGCCGGTGGGCCCAGCCTGGCTCGATGAGGTGATGGCATACGAAAGGAGCGTGCTGGCAAAGCGATGCTGAGGGTTCACTTCGTACATCTCAAGACAGCTGAAAAAGACGGGTGTGATCGCGAAGTACGGTACAATGACGTCAAGCTTCGCGATTGATTTCATTTATCGATCTACTGTGCGCAAGCACACAATTTGAATCAAATGCGTCCAAATATAATGGGTTTCAGTAAAAAGGGACGCTGGGGCAGGCATCCCGAACTTGCCTTACCCGGCTGGAGCTGTTGTGGGCCATCGCCCCAAGCGGAGACCCTTGCTCATGAGTGACGCTGCAAACCCAGGGAGCAAAGAATGATTTGGAAAAACACAGAAGCCAACGAGCCGCCAACCCAACCACATCCGCAGCCGCAACCGCCGCCTGCGGCGCCGCCGCGAATCCAGCCGCAGCAAGGAAAAGAGCCTGCGCTGATCGGCCCCTCCATCGAGATCAAAGGAAACCTCACAGGGGGTGAGGACCTGGTCATCGAAGGTCGTATCGAAGGTAAAATCGAGCTGCGTCAACACGGCATCACGATCGGCAGGAACGGACGCGTGAAGGCCGACATCCTCGGCCGCACCATTGTGGTCATGGGTGAAGTCGACGGCAATCTTTGCGGCGAGGAACAGATTGTCCTGCGCCAGACCAGCAAGGTGCGCGGCAATCTGGTAGCACCACGCGTGATTCTCGAGGACGGATCCAACTTCAAGGGCGGCATCGACATGACTCCCAAGGGCGCAGCCGAATCCCCGACGCCGAAGTCCGCCGAATCCGATTCGCGGGTCCCGCCGCAGCAGATCCAACGGCACGAAAGAGCCGCGGACAAGATTTGATCCCGCTGGTTGGTCGCGAAATGAGGCCTGAGGTCTTGTCTCCGAGATGTCTTAGCGTCGCATGAGCTGCGCTTTATTGGTGGTTTCGGGTTACTTTGCACCTGATGCAGCGGTGAGGCGGTTCCTGTCCGCACGACTTCAGACGAAAAGCGGGCTCCCGCCAACGTGATGTCCTGGATGCGCCGGCAAGAGCGGGATCACCTCGCCGATGGACATCCGGGCCGGAATGAGACGTGTCCCTGCGGCAGCGGCAGAAAATTCAAGGGATGCTGCGGGAGGAATGCTTAAAGGGCCTCTTTGGCCCGAGACCCATCCTTTCCTGCCGGGCGAACTGAAAACCACGCCTGGCAGTCAAACGGCATTTTGTCTTCTGGCCGAATCCCTGCTTCCCGCAGTCTCTCGAAAAAGGGGAGCAGCTTCGCCCGCTGCACGAGCACCTTTTCTACTGTGGCCAGACGAATCTCCAGACCGGAATTCCGGAAAACCGGTCGCAGTTCTTCATAAATCGAGGCTTCACCTGCCAGCTTGCGCACCCAGCCGTTGATGTCACCGCTTCGAGGCTCTCCTCGCACCGGGTCCCAATCCGCCGACCGCTTCGCCGCCAGCGCCAGGCGCAGCGACAGGGTGGCATCCCGGGCGTTATCAGGATAAAGCCGGCCCCAACTCAGTGTCCTGAATTCCACCGCATCGGTTCCCGACGCCATCACCCTGCTGAGCAACTTGCCGATCAGCGGCGCCTGCTCACCCAGGGTGAGCCCACAGTCTGAACGGTGGCGCACGACTCCACGGTTTGCCTCGGATCCAAATACGGTCCAGGAGATCCGGCAATCGCCGGACGAGATCGTGTAGGTTGTCTCCTTCAGTTCGGAGTCGCGTTTCACCTCGATGTCGTCCTGGCGCAGGCTTCCCTTCGCAGGCAGACCTCCCCTCGTGCAGGCGAGCGTCAGCCCGCAGGTCAGCAGAAACAGCGTTTGCCGGAGCATCCGGTTGGCCACAACAGAATTGCTATGCAGGCTGCCTCTTCTTAATGAGCCGGTAGATGATGAGCACGATAATGGCCCCCACGACGGCGGCGATAAAGCCTGCCGACTGTCCTGGCTCATACCAGCCGATGAATCGGCCCAGATAGGTCGATATCAGTGCTCCACCCACACCCAGTCCGGTCGTAACCAGAAATCCACCGGGATCCTTCCCGGGCATGATGAACTTCGCAACAGCGCCGGCGATGAAGCCGATTATGATGGTCCAAAGCAGATTCAGCATTTTGCCTCCACGAGCGGTAAGTGTTTTTGTCCAGCTTACACACTGTCCAAGGCCCCGGCGCACAATCCTTCAATCCGATGTGATGGAGGTCGGACCCGCCCAACAATTACAGCCTCAAACTCCTATTTCGCTGCGACGGCAGTCCTGGTTGCCGCTGTTGCGGGCGTAAATATTCCGACGACGCCGCGCAGCCCTATGCTCATCACGACATTGGCAAAAAAAGCGAGAAACGCCGCCAGCAACAGAAAACCTGACAATGCCGCCAATAGCATGTAAACGCTGAATTCCCCGTTGACATAGAGCGACCGGCGCAGCATTCCGTTCAACCCTGCCATGCCCATGAATGCGCCCATGCCGATCCCGCCCGCAAGGTGCGCCCAGAAATGAAAGCTAGCCAGCTTCTGGCTGTAGATCTTTGCGCCGTTGGTCAGGATGGGAAACAACACGTAAAACGCCGAGTACAGCGTCATCGTCAAACCGACCAGCACGGCCACGTGAACGTGTGGCCCGACGACCCACTGGGTGTTGTGCAGGATGCGGTTCAATCCCACGTCAGCCTGCATGATGCCGGCCGGGACTGCGAGGGCGAATCCGAGCAGCCCTCCGAGCAGAAAACGCAGTTCGTTGGTCATCTTCAGGGGCCGGGCGCTCCACAGCGTCGCCAGAGTAATGAAGAAAGCGAGCCCCTGCGTGATCAATTCGAATGCCGTGACCATCTCGCCCGATACGACTTTCAGGATCGCCGGTTGCGCCTGGTCTGAAAGCAAGTGGTGGGACCACACCGTCCACGACACGACCATTTCAACAAAAAGGGCGGCGCGGGCGATGTTCTGCATGAAGAGATTCTTGCCTGTTATCAACGTGGCGAGCAGATACCACGTTCCGGCGACGAAGATCAGCACCAGGCCATCGGCAATAAGGTCAAGCCCCCACCAGAACCAGTTCTTGTAGAGGAGCGCGTCTATGGCAGTCCGGCGCAGGTCATAGCCGAGCAGCGAGCCGACCATGTAGACGAGAATCAGCACGCCGGTGAACAGAATGACACCCGCATTGAGCGCCATGTCGACCGTTCCCCGCGCAATGGCAGCTACCGGGAGCGGGACCAGATGTTCCGTCTTCTTGCGTGTGAACAGGTTTTTCAGCCCGGTCAGCCCGATCGCCGAGCCGAGCAGCGCGCCGGCCGGCTGTTTTTTAAGGCCCGCGGGTGTGTACATGATGGTTGCAAAGATGTTGATGATGAAGAAAAACGTCGCGACCATGACCAGGGCAATGCCGAGAATAAACACCGCTCCCCCGAGCGGGCTGAATTGGCCGAAATCGGCGGGCAGCGGCCAATAGAGCGTATACAGCGGGGCATAATGCGAGACAAAGCCGGCGCCCCAGAATACGAACGTCCCGATCCCGACGAGCGCCATGGTCCACACCGCAAGCTTGTGGCTCCAGAGCGGACGCTTCAGGAGGAATGGAACCAGAAACAGGAAGGCCCCGAAGACCATCGCATATGTCGATCCGAAAATGCCGACGAGAGGATGCGCAGTCAAAATGGCAAAAAACTGGTCTTTGTCGACAAGGGGAAACGGCTTGACCTCATACAGCCTCATGATCATCCCTTCGACAACCGCAAAACCGTAGTAGATCAATCCGATCACCACAAACCGAAGGGTGTTCTTCTGCATCGGCGTCAGCTGTTCCGGTTTGAACAAAGCCTGCTCGCCGGCGACCAGAGTATCGATGAAACCCATATCCTTTTGCCCCGATTTTGGAAGTGAATGAGGTATTAAGGCCTGCCGCCCCCGATCACCACGACTGCGTCCTCGACGGTCATGTCCGTGCCCCATGGCCCGGAATATTCTGTCGATCGGATGGTATATAGGCCCGGCTTCTCAAATCTCCACAGAATGTCGTTCCGGTGCCCCGGCAGGACCTGCATCTGGAACATCATCGAGTTGTCCTTCCGGAAAAGCCCGAAGCCGTATGTCAGATCATTGGATTTCACGTCGAACAGGACCAGATCGCCGGCCGCGACCACCAGTTTTGCCGCAGGGAGTTTGAATTGATGATTCTCGACGGTGATGGCAAACGCCTTGTCGGGCTTGTAGTCGCCCCGGTTCAGATCCACTTCCGCCCACGGAATGGTGTTGTAGGTGATGATGTGCAGGGACACGCCCAGGACGGCGAGGAGCAGTACAAACGCGTAAAATATCCCCGGCCTGACGGGAGTGCCCTTCCCCGCGTGGGTTACTTTGGATGCGAACCAACCCATCAGCAGGATGATTGCCAGGCAATAAAGCGTGTATGCGATCGCTTGTCCGTACAGGACGACGCTCGAATCAACCATTTGCGCCTCCAACCAATCTGGAGTAGAAAGTCAGTGAGGTGCCTTGGAGCATGGCATTCACCTCTGAAAAACAGGGATTGCCGTTTCGACGCTTCCATTCCGAAGCACGAGTTCCTCTTATAGCATTCCGCCCGAAAATAGAAAACCGATTTCCCCGAGGCGCCAGCAACAAGGCCGCGGACACCAGCGCCCTGGCTGTCAACACCGCCAATGAATTCCATCTGTTCATGGTTTTCCTCTTCCCAAGGTTTAGATTCGGCCTCGTTAGATTGTTGTCCCTCTGCCCGTTTGGCGTCGAGGTGACTGTCCTCTTGAGTATCACCGCAAGAACCGTCAGGCGTTGGAGAGTGTTATGTGAACATGTATTCACTTCCGTCTCAAAAACAGTCAATCGGTTCGAATCGCCGCGCTGAGGATGGGCCAGGCCTTCCTGACATGCCTGGTCACATCGAATTTCCCGTCGCTCAAGTGCCACAGGATCGAAGCCGGTTGCAGCAAACCCAAAAACATCACGGAGATCGTGCCGGCATCGAGGTCGCGGCGAATCCGGCCCGTGCGCTGCCCTTCAGAGACGATCGCGGCGATGCGCTTCAGATAGCTGCCGACCATTTCGTAAACCCTGTCTTTCCGGTCCGGATGGCCGTGGTGAAGTTCGTCCGAGAATATGACCCTCAGGATCCCTTCGTTCTCGCGGATCACGCGCACGTGCGCCATCAGCAGGAGGCGCAGACGTTCCAGCGCGTCCGGGGTTTGCGTCATGACGGCCGCGACGTTGCCGTGCAGGCGTTCCCGGATCAGCCCGACCACTGCGTCCACCAATTCACCCTTGCCCGAGAAGTGCCGGTAGAGCGCCGAGGGCACCAGGCCTACCCTGCTCGCGACACGGGCCACGCTCAACCCCTCGAGGCCATGCGCGGCGATCAGGGCCAGGGCGGCCTGCGCCAACTGCTCCTGCCTGATCCCGGTTTCCATTTTTTCCATGTCGTCACCAAAGCGTCATGTGAACATGCATTCACAATATAGGGCGGGATTCCATCGTTGTCAATGGTCTTCCCGCAAACGGCCCGTTGATTCAGACGGCGGTCTTCCGCATGAGCCGCGCCTCCGTGTTACCATTGGAATTGGTGAGTCCTGCGCAAGACGCTGGCGGGCGCGAAAAAATTCGACCCGGGAAAGATCAAACAGGAAGATCTCGCTCAGGCCGGCATGGCAGGTTCCGAAGGCGTCGCCGAAGAATAGAGCTTCTTGACGCGTGCGAATGTGAACTCGCCTTGTGCGTTTTCGGCGAATCGATATTTGCCCGTAACCTTGTCTTCTGCGATCTTGCCTTCGATGACAAAGGGGGCTTCGACGCCATCTGGTCCCGTTGCGTCCCCTTCGAGTTTCAGAGCGCCCGTTGCCATATCGAACGTGCCCGTCTTGATCACCGCAGTGCTCTTTCCGGCGTCGTTGACGATTCGGATCGTGCCGGAGACGCCGTGTTTGCCATCAAACTTCAGGTCAAAACCGGGGCCATCCGGGTCGCCCCAAACACCGGAGACCGGATCTTTGCCTTCATTGCTTTGGGCAAGAATGGAGGTCGCGCACAAGAGAATCAGGCATACATTCAGGAACGATTTCATTTCATTCACCTTTCAGCATACCAGGCTCGCCTGCGCCGAGAAAAGCGCCGGCGCCATTCTTTCAAATCTTGGACCCGGATAGACGATTGTCAAGTTGCCTCCAGCGGAGTTTGCCGGATCAGGAACCCACCGTTGCCAGCTCCCCGCATCGAACCTGGCGGCGCCCGGTCATTTTCTATAAACGGGCGTCCCGGGACTTCACATGAGAATATCGAAGGATTCTCTCGTCCATCGTAACCATAGTCAGTCCCTGAATCCTGGCAGTGGCCACGAGCAGGCGGTCCGTCGGATCCTTGTGGAAAGTGCCCGGCAGCTCGTAGGCTCCGATCGCGATCTCGTGCGAAACCTCAAGCGTCCCGCACGAAAGGGAATCCAGGGTCTCCGAGACCCAGGACCGGAGCGAACCCGATAGTGCTATGGTCCCGTCCTTTGCCAGGCGCGCGATTTCCAGAGTTGAAACGGTCGAAACATATAGGGCATTCCGCAGGTCGCTCAATAGACGCGTTGTCTGGGGTCCGAGTTTTTCCGGTGCTTCCTGCAGCCAAATCCACACGTGAGTGTCGAGGAGGAATGTCATGGAAGCATTTCCCAATCGGCACTCGTGTCGGCGCGAACAATGTCACCCTTGATCGTCATGCGCCCGCGGTAAACACCGAGCTTCCTCTTCCCCAGATGCGTGGTGATGGGTTCGACCCGAGCCAGCGGATGGCCCCGCCAGGTCACAATCAAGCCCTTGCCGGAACGTTGGGCATCCTTCAGCACAGCGATGCATTTGCTCTTGAACTCCGAGATCGGCATAGATTTCATGCGCATATTATGACCAGGTCAAGATACCTGGTCAAGTTAACTTTTGACCACAACCCTTGGCCGAATCAAGATCCGCTCAACCAGCGCTTTAATGCGAACTTCGACGACTCTGCCAAGGCACCGTGGATGCGCGTCGTGGGCGTGGTAAACGACATTCACAAAGACAGCCTGCGCGAGGTCGGCCGGCCGGAAATTTAGGTGCCGCTGTCGCTCTCGACCTGGAACAACGCGAGCATCGTTTGGGGTGCCCGATCCCGGACAGGCGCTTCGGATTCAGCTATCGGGAATCGCTCCGGCCGATTATAATGCCAGCAAATTCGGGCGCTCCTGATTACAGTGCGCGAATTCCCAATGGAGGCGATCTCTCTCAGCCAGTCATCTGGCGTCGTCAGTCCCCGACGTTACTTGATCAGATAGAGCTGGGTCGGGTAGCCGTCAGCCCAACGGACGCCTTCCCGGGTAAACAGGGCCTCGTCCTCCAGGCCCATGCTTACGCGCGTGTTTCCCCAGTCGGGGACCAGATCGGCGACGCTGAGTTCGATTGAATAGGAAGTGTCCGGAAAGAGGGGGTGCTCGCCCGTGCCGGGCACGAAGCTCTGCTTTTCGGTCATGCCCAGCATCATTCCCGAACCGTGTCCGTAGAAACCGATTGGGTGGGCATAGATGGTCCCGTCGATCCCTTCGGCTTTCGCCTTCTGCAAGGCCGACACCAGGATCTCATTCCCTTTCCGCCCCTCTTTCATTTCACCAAGCAGGATTTCCTGAAGCCGGTTTCCTTTCCTCAACAGACTCTTCAGCCCCTGGGGCGCATCGGTTTCGCCGAGTTTGAGCACGTAGGCCATATGCTGCTGGTCGGTTGCGAGTTCCAGGTAGCGGAATCCCACGTCGCAGTGGAGGAGGTCGCCGCGCCGGATCACCCGGTCGTTTTTCGGATACTTTGCCGCCTCGGACGGGGCGCGGCGGATGTCCACGGACGGCTGAAACCACGCGGTGAGGCCGAGCCTGGCCACACGGTCGCGGTACCACCATTCCACGTCGTCGGCCGAAGTCACGTCGGGGGTGATGACCTGGTTGGAGAAAAACTCCGCGATCAGGTCGTGGCCGATGCCCGCCAGGTGCCGGTACAGGCTGAGTTCTTTCGGGCTGCGCGTTTCGTACCAGCCGATGCAGACCTTTTCAGCCGACACCAGCCGCGAACGGTATTTGGCGTCGAGCGCCTGTTCGAGTTTTGCCTTGTGAAACGCCGATAGCCCCAGCCCGTGCGAAAAATCGTCGTGATAATCCCAGTGCTCGGCGTAGTTGATGCCGATCTTCTTCGGGTCGATCCTGGCGATGTAATCTGCGACGGCGGTAAATTGCGCGTTCGCACCTTTGGCGCGGTATTGCTCGGTAAAGATGTTCGTGTACATCGGGCCGGCGGCGGAGGCCCCATGCCAGCTCGCTGTCAGCTTCTTGAATCCCTCCGGAGAGTCGTGGAAGAGCAGAATCGACAGGCGCCGCGCGCTCATTCGCGGCCGCGTGGTCAGGCTCATGAATACCGGGTCCTCGTTGTACTCAAAGCAGATGACGAGCCACAGGTCGATGCCCTCGCGCCGCAGGATCTGGGGAAGGATGTTGTCCAGGCGCCAGGCGACATTCTCGTTGACGACTTCGGCCCGTCGCCGCTCGGTAAGGATGTTGTCGACATCCCGTGCCTTCCCCATCGTCCAGTTGATCTGGGCGGAGGAGGGAGCGGACAGGCACACCAACAATAGCGCAATCAGCACGGACGAATGCTTCATAAAACTCCTCCTCTATGTTATTGGCACATCATACTAGCAAAGTTGAGCCGCGGAGATCACTTAGTGATGACCGACCATGCGCCTTCCTCCCGGCGCCACCGAATGCGGCGAAAAACGAATCCACCGCAGCCATACGTGTCCGCTATATCAGCGATAAACTATAGCGCCTGCGCGCTTGCTGCCCCTCAGGGCAGTCGCCGCATCCGGCATTTTCCCGCTGGACGATTTCGCTCATTTCACCCGGGCTTCTTTCGAGGATCGTACGGCAAAACCCGATTAGCGCCAGTGGGGCGATTCCAGGCTCGGGGGGTCCCGTCACCATATTCCCGCCTGAAACGCATCCAGGTCCCAACCACGGCGGCTGGCCGACAGCCCCGCCAAAAATGAGGTGAAGTCAGCGACCGGGTTGACGTACAGTGCAGGCATCGTGGCAGCAACGATCAACCATTTTGAGGAGCCTGAGCACATGAACACGGTTCGTATTTGGTGGATTTGTTTACTCTTGATGCCGGCAAGCGTTGCGCATCCCCAAGGCACACGGGCGGATTATCAGCGGGCGGAGCAGGTAATGAAGGGGTCTTTGGGGAAACTCGTCATCGACGGCACGGTCACCCCGAATTGGCAGGGCCAGACTTCCCGGATGTGGTATCGCAAGACAGCCGGAGAATCCAAGGAATTCATTCTGCTCGACGCCGAGCGCCTCACTCGTGTTCCGGCATTCGACCACGAGAAGATGGCTGCTTCGTTGTCGAAGGCCACCGGCAAGACGTACACCGCGAAGATGCTGCCGTTTGACGAATTCAGGATGGCAGCGTCAGGGGCTTTCGAGGTGGATGCGGAAGGGACAAGCTGGAGCTGCGACCTCGCGGCATCACGATGCACGTCGCTCGGGCCAGCCCGGCCGCGCACTGCCGCAGGCGGAGGCCGCCGCGGCGCGGATCGCGAGGAGCCGCGCGATCCCGGCCGTTCCCCGGACGGCGTCTACGTGGCGTTCGTCCGGGATCATAACCTGTGGGTTCGGACCTTCATCTCGGGGCAGGAGTTCCAGCTCACATCGGACGGCACGGAACTGCAGCCCTATGCGACAGGTTGGAAGAACCTCGGGGACTTTGTCCGCGAAGCCACGGGAGCGGCCGGAAGCGTCCCGCCTACTCAGGCCGGACCGATGGTGAGCTGGTCGCCCGACTCCACGAAGATCGCAACTTTCCGGCTGGATATGAGATCGGCGCCCCCGGCATATGCGCTTCAGGTTTCGCCGGCGACCCGTTTTCTGCCGATCGTGTATGAGTATGCGTATGCCTATCCTTCAGCCCCGGTACTGCCCACGGCGACGCCTTTGATCCTCGACGTCAGGACCGGCAAGCGCGTAGACGTGGCGGCACCTCAGCAGATTCTCTACGGCGGCGGCATGAATGCATCCTGGTTCAAGAACAGCCACGAGATCTATTTCCGGCAGGAAGAGCGCGGATTTTCGAGAATTCAGCTGCTGGCCGCAGACGCGGCCACGGGCAAGCTCAGGGTTATCATTGACGAAAAACCCGACGACTATGTGGAAGCGTCCAAGTTTCAGACGCGCTTCGTCAACAACGAGACGGAAGTCGTCATGACTTCGGAACGCGACGGATGGAACCACATCTACCTCCATGATGCCGCATCGGGGGCAGTAAAGAACCGCATCACAAGCGGCGAGTGGGCCGTCCGCTCAATGGATCGGCTCGACGAAAAGAGCCGCATCGTGTACTTCAGCGCCGGAGGAAAAGAGCCGGGCGAAGACCCCTACCTGCGGCATCTTTACAGCGTCAATTTTGACGGCTCCGGCCTCAAGCTGCTGACGCCGGAAAACGCCGACCACCAGGTCTCGTTTTCACCCGATGGCAGATACTTCGTCGACGTGTATTCGCGTGTCGATTTGCCCCCGGTGTCGGTTTTGCGCAGGGCCGAGGATGGCTCGATCCTCATGGAGTTGGAGAAGACGGACGTCTCCAAGCTGATCGCCTCCGGGTGGAAGCAGCCTGAGCGCTTCAAGGCGAAAGGGCGCGACGGCAAAACGGACGTTTACGGCGTCCTGTGGCGCCCGACGAATTTCGATCCGGCCAAAAAATACGCGGTGATCGAACAGATTTACGCCGGCCCGCACAGTTTTTTTGCGCCGGCTACCTTTGCCGCCTACCGCAACGCGTGCCAGGTCTTTGCCGAGCTCGGGTTTCTGTGCGTTATGGTCGACGGGATGGGGACCGACGGGCGCTCCCATGCATTCCACGCCGTATCGCACAAAAACCTGGGCGACGGCGGTCTTCCGGATCACATTGCCGCCATCCAACAGCTCGCCGCGAAATATCCGTTCATGGACATGACTCGTGGCGTCGGCATTTACGGCCATTCCGCAGGCGGGTATAACTCCACCAACGCGTTGCTCACGCATCCCGAATTCTACAAGGTCGCCGTTTCCTCAGCAGGAAACCATGACCACCGGCTTGACAAGGCGGGATGGGTGGAACAGTGGATGGGCTACCCGGCAGGCAAGTGGTACGAGGAGCAGTCCAACATCACGCTGGCCCCGAAACTGCAGGGCAAGCTCCTGCTCGCCGTGGGAGATGTGGACGACAATGTGACGCCGATCTCCACCCTGAAGCTGGCGGCGGCGCTGGTGCAGGCCGCGAAGGACTTCGATCTGATCATCATGCCGAACGCGGCGCATGGGTTCGGCAACGATCCGTATTTCGTGCGCCGCCGGTGGGACTTTTTCGTGCGCCACCTTATGGGGGTCGCTCCCCCGGAGGGATACCAGATCAGCCGCGAGGTTCCAGCCCGGTAGGATCCTACGAGAAAACCGGGGACGCCTCATTGCCAGTCGTGGAGAGGCTTGGACTGCACCAGTCGACGGGGAATGGAGTGGCGTCCCCGGTTTTCCCCCCGTTTTCCCGGTCTTAATATCAGTCGTTTGGCGTCGTCAGTCGCCGATCTTGCTTACTTCGGAATTCGATGAGTTCGATGGGAGCGCCGTTGTGCACAATCATCGCTGCTCTCACACCTTCCGCGGGTGAACCCGGTCGGCTCAGGACTTCCTTGCCTTTGAGTTCAGCGTCGAGGTCATCGACCTCAAAGGCTATGTGAGGGATGGTTTTCACAAGTTCCGAAGTTTCGCAGTCGGCATCGAACCTCATCCATTCGATTCCGTAGGGGCTGGTGTCGAATCCTGAAACATGGATTTTGAGGTGCTTGAGGTATCGTTCCCCCGGACGGGGTATGGTTGTCGGGATCCCGAGGTGATGGTAACGCCAGCCACGCTCGGCAATCGCTGCCGGAGGTTCGTCATCCTGTCGCTTCCTGCTGAGTGAGTTTTTTGTCATGGTAGCATGTCGCCTGGTATTGGTGGTCGGGAAAGACCACATGTTAGCCTTGAGTCATGCAGCCTGATCAACCGGCGCCTCTGCGGACTGCGACTCGGTGAATCCTGCATCTCCGGTGATATAATAGCCGAATCGGAAAAACATCAAAGTCAGTAGAGTTATTTCGATCCTTTCACTGCTTTCCGACCGCACTGCGGGTGAGTGCATTGAGAGATCTTCGGCATGCCGCTTGCGACTGTCCAGGCCGGGTGGATGAAAGTGACAGGTGATACCACCCAGCTCGGCTGCATGTTCCAGTTCGGCGATCTACCTGGAAGTCAGCTCGACGGCGCCGCGGCCGTGACGCAGCCGGCACGGCAGTTCCGGTTCACAAGGGTGTTCGAGGGACCGGCTTCGTTCCGCGGCCAGGACGCAACCACCCTCCTCAGCATCGCGAATCCGACCTCCGGCCCGATCGTCCTGAGCCTGAACCTGCTCGGGATGCGACCAGGGCAGTTGCTGGCGCCGCAGCAAATACTCGCGATTCCTGCCGGGGGAGTTTACTACGGCACCGCAGCGCAGCTGTTCAATCCCGGCCAGCCGGTCGGCGGCGGATGGATCGACGTTCAGGTGCTGGCCGGAGAGGGCGCGGTCGGGTTTGAGCTGATCCGCTTCCCCGTCCCAGGCACGGTGGTCGGGCTGAATGCAGTTTCCGGCGCCGCACCCAACCAGTCCTATTCGGCGCAACTCGTGGTGAATGCGCAGTACTTCACCAACATCAGGCTGATCAACACCAGCACCATGGCCCGCACCATGGTGTTGCATGCCCTCGATCCCACCGGCCGGGACGCGGCGACGCCGGCACAAATCAGCCTCGGCGTGGGCGAGTCCGTGCAGGAGGAGGCGGAACAGCTCTTCGGTCCCTCGATCACGGACGCGTCCTTGCGCGTCGACGCTGATGGTCCCGGGATTATCGGCGACGTGATTTTCGGGGATCCCGGCCGCTTGAACTTCGCCGCTGCCTCGCCGCTGCAGAGTCAGAGATTCAGCCAGGCAGTTTTCAGCCATGTCGCAAACGGCCTCAACTATTTCACAGGAATCGCGCTGCTGAATCCCAATCCGCAGGCGGCGACCGTCACCCTGGATGTCTTTTCAAAAACGGGCACAAAGACCGGGTCGAACACGGTGCGGCTGGCGCCGGGAGAAAGGCTCTCTCGTTTGCTTGTGGACCCCCTGCTGGTCCCGGCGTCGGCCGGACAGTTGGGAGGGTTCATCATGCTGAGTTCCACTTTGCCGGTGGTGGGGCAGGAGTTGTTCGGAGACACGGCCATGGTCTTCCTATCTGCCGTGCCTCCGCAAATCATCAAATAGTGCCGGACGTCCGATCATGACGGTTGCCTCGGAAAACGTGAAATGCCGGACTGCCGGAGGCCGCCGTTTTCTCTACTTTTCCACCCGCAGCATCGCGACGACGCCTGCGTGATCGGATGCGAATGGGGTACTTTGTCGGATGATACGTTCGATATTCTGCATCTCCATTCCCTTCTGGTAGACGAGGTCGATCCGTTCGAAGGGTCCCACCGGATTCGGGGCCTGCGGATCCTCCAGATACAGCGGCCAGGTAAATCCTGGCTGATGAGGGTGGAGAGCATTCCATATTTCGGTATACCCGGCGCCGCTGAGAATGCCGGATGTAGCGGTGTTTTCAAACCCGTTCGGCACCGGGTTCGCGTTGAAATCACCCGCCAAAATAACTCGCGGACCGGAAGCATCCATCAGCCCGACAAGCTCCTGGGCCTGCAATGCCTGGATTCCTCTGGCATAGTCGTCAAAACCGCCGGTTCCGGCATAGGTGCTCTCCAGGTGTGTACTGAAGAAACGGAGCGTTTCATCTCCGATTGAGACATCCACCGAAATCCACCCGCGGGGAGCTGAGATGGGGAACCCCAGCGGAGCAAAATTGAGGGTTGCTGAATACAGGCCATTCTGAGCTGACGAGACGCTGATCTCGGATTTCTTCAGATCAGTCCGGGCCAGAACCACATCGCGATCAATGAATCGAATAGCAGAGAGCTGCGGATCAAAGGGCAGCCCGAGAAGTGCTAAATCGAGCGGAGCGGTTACGTCAGTCAGGTTCTGACTCCTGACCACGTCATACGACACATTGCGGTCTGACAATGCTGCCATGAGGAGTCCCAGTTGATCGAACAAGACGTCCGTAACGTCAGCGCCGAACACGCCGGTCTGCCACAACGTCACTTCCTGCAGCGAGATGAGGTCGGGCTTCTTCGCTGCGATCACATCTGCGAGCACCGCTGCGCGGCCGGGAATGTCGTTCTGCAGGAGCTCGGCATAGGTGTAGGTTGCACCTTTGGTGATATCCGGCAGAAAGAGAAACACCAACTTCAGGTCGGTGCCCGCATCCATGTTTTGGGCCATCACCTTGATGCTTCGGTGGCTCTCAGCCAGAGCCGGCGCCATGGTGAAGGCAAATGCCAGACTGACGGCCAGCAACATCGATCCGATGATCCGAATTCCAAATCCTGATCCGTTCTTGGCGCAAAACATAGGTCCTCCCTTCAGCTGTGAAGACATCCTGGACTGCAAGGCGGCCGCCTGAAGGAGCGCATACCTCGTTGTCACGTTTTCCCGCGAACCGCGGGAGCGTCCTGCATTCCTGCGGCCGCCGCCGCTTTCCATCACGCATTGTCCGGCTGCCGGGTTGACCGCAGATCCGGAATCAGCCTGGACGGAGATAAGTTTCCCGTCTTCAGAATGGGTTGGGGGAAGCTTAGAACCTGCCCGGGAAACTGGCGCCATCCCTGATTGCATTCAGTCTGGCACGTTCTCTCATCTTAAGATAGCGATTTGCGACAGCGAAGATTGCAGCCTGAACCGCGCACGAGTGTGCACAAAAAATCTGCAGTCAAACCGAACAGGCTGCCATTCCGCCGGTGGTGAACGGACATTTTCCTCGATCAGAAGGGAACGTTATCGTGTAGTACCTGGGACATTTTCGGCGGCCTATCCCTATAAATGACAATATCGGGAAGCTCCGGCATGTCTTCTTGAAGGGGCTTGTAGGGCTCAGACCGACGCAAGCCGCGCAGACACAGATACATGTCGCGAAAACAGGTTTAAAAACAGGGTCCAATCTCAGTTTGGGGAGCTCTTATTTGCATCTAAGCGCTCCTCTAACTCAGCGAAGGTAGCCCATCTGCTTATTCGCAGAAAAAAGGCACAAAAATCGAGATTGAGGAGCTTGTGGGGCCGAGTTTCTCCCTTAGGTGCCTGCCAAACTTTGACTTCGGTCGGTCCGACCCCAATCGCACAGCCGGTCCGACCCCATACCCCTACATGCCGCCGCGGCCGCGGCCCGCGCTTGAGGGCGGCACCATGTTCTGCAGCCGCATGTAGGTCACGAGATTGCCGTAGTGCTCGTTGATGTGGCTCGTGTTGTAGACCAGGGCGCCGATCTTGCTGCGGTTGCCGGCCCGCTCCATCATGTTTTCCGTGGTGACGGCAGCGAAGGCCTTGCCACAGACGGCACCGGCATCCGCCAGAGCCTTCTCCAGGTCCGCCTTGCTCATCTTGTTGGCAGCCGATTCGGCGCTGTTGGGAGTGTCGATCCGGGCGGGCGGCTTCTCTCCAAGCACGCCGGAGCAGGTGCCGTTGTTGTCGTCGGCGATGTGCCCGATCAGCCGCGCCCACGACCGGACCTCGGGGGTCGGCTGCCATTTGTATTTGTCCTCCGGGAACTGCGCCGCGGAGGCGGTGATGAATCCCTGGATGCGAGTATACATGCCCTTGACTTCATCCACGAGCGACGCCGGCGGCGCAGTTTGCTGCATCGCGTAAGCCGTTCCGCTGGCGATGCCCGGCGCTCCGGGCTGCGGAGCAAAAAAAACTGTCGCAAGGACTACAAGACACGCAGATACGATCCCCAGCTTCCCCATAACAGGACTCCTTTCAGTTCAGTCAGTGGAATCATCAACAACTCTCACCGCGACCTTGTCGATGCCTCGCGCAGCCGCGCCGTCAAGCTGCGGTACATCTGCCGTCTCTACATCAAGGAACTGGTGCGCGACAACTTCCCCGGCCTGTCGCCCGACCATCTCCTCGAACGCATGGTGGAACTCTCGCTTTACACCGAGGAGCACCTCAAATAGGAGTGCGCAACTTCATTGGTCGCTACTTCTTTACGGGCTGCTTTACACGCGTGAGGTAGAAGGTGCCGGTCTCGACCTTTCCGTTGTTGTCGTAGCCCCACGTTTCGTTGTGGTGATCGGCATCGACGAACGTGATGACGATCTGCTTCATGTAGCCGTCCCCCGGCCGGATGTTTGTGCCGTCCTTGAACTCGAAGGCGACTTCGTTGGGTTTGCCGGACGCCGTCGCACGCATCCGGGGCTGATTGTGGGCGGCGCAATAGTGCGTGGCCAGCAGTTCAGTCTTGTCCGGATGGAACATGGTGATCATTTCCTGCGGCCCGCCCGCGTCCATCCAGTGCATCACGGCCGAACCATCCCCGGTCATGCGCACCGAAATGTGCGTGGACATCTTCTGGCCGCCTTCCGTCATATAGCCTTCCCATTCACCGACCAGCGACTTGATCTTCTCCCACTGAGGGGTGCTCGCAATCAGGGATGTTGCGTGTTCCTGGGCAGGAACCAGCCCGATTGAGAGCGAAAGCACGGCAAAGAACGCAACGGCAGTTTTTCTCATCGCAGCCTCCTATGTAAAGAATCTTGCGGTTGAACGGGCCCTATGTCAACCGGCTATGCCGGCAACAAACTATCTTCGGGAACTGCGGGCGCCCGGCTGACTCCGTCTGCGGATGCTCACCCGCACGCATCAGGTGCGCGCCGCTTCTCCCTCCTCCGGGTTTCCGAGCGCTCCCATGAAGCGTTGTTTGATAAACACGCAGTCGAGCGGCGGCTTGGCGGTCGGCGATGATTCTTCCACCTTGGCGACCACCAGCCACGGCCCGCGAGACCGGCGGCTACAGTCCAGAAATGCCGTGAGCGTCGCCTCGTCATGGACCGTCGCGGCCTGCCTGATTCCCATGGCGCGCGCCGTGGCTTCCAGGTCGGCCGCGCCGCTGGTGGGCGTATCCTGCCCTCCGGTAGTGCCGTATTTCCCGTTGTCCATCACGACAACGATCAGATTCGGCGGCGCACACGCGCCAATTGTGGCCAGGCTGCCGAGGTTCATCAGCAGCGAACCGTCGCCGTCCAGCGCCACGACCCGGCGATCGGGGCGCGCCAGCGCCAAACCCAGGGCGATCGAGGTCGTCAGCCCCATGCTGCCCCAGGTATAGAAATTAAGCGGCCGGTCCCCTGCGGCAAACAGGTCATAGGCAGGATGGCCGAGGCTGACGACGACTGGCTCGTCGGTCAGCGTTTTCGAAATGCAAATGGTCGCATCGAAACGATTCATGGGCGCCCTCCCGGCACCGTGAGGCTGCGGGGCAGCAGGCAGGCCGCAGAAATCCGGCTGCCGAACGCCCAGGCAGCGGCGGCACGAACTGTTTCCTCAGCCGATCGATCGTGCTCGATCTCCATGTGCCGGACGCCGAAGGCGTCGAGAACCGGCACGACGGCGCGCCCCATGGGCACCTGGGCGCTGTTCCACTCCCCGGCGCCCCCGCGCATGCTGATGACAAACAGGGCCGGGATCCGATAGGCCAGAAGCAGCGAGCCGAGGGCATTGAGCGTGTTGCCGAGCCCGCTCGATTGCATCATCAGGACCGGCCGCGCGCCTCCAAGGTAGAGCCCTGCGGCAATTCCGAGCGCCTCTTCCTCGCGCATCGCCAGCGTCGCCCTCACGTCCGGATAGTCCCGCTTGAACACCTCCAGAATGTGGGAGAGCGGATTGTCCGGGACATAGACCACCTCGCGGCAGCCGCTCGCATGAAGGCCGGCACATACCCCGCAGGCCCACGCTGGAGTGGCCGGCGTGCCGCCCTCAGGCTGGCTCTGTTTCGCTGTGGAATGCATTTCGCAGATCCAATCAATAAAAGATCAGGCCGTTGTTTGCGCGCTGCGCCCAATGCCTGAGTTTCGCCTCTTCCCTGCCGTGAAAGAGCTTCTTTGTGGCGGACACCGCAAATCACCGCCGCGCTGATTTTACACCAGGTGCCTGGCTTGGGCCAAAATCCCGGCCGGGCGTCACCTGCTGATCAGTGCTTACGCAAGCCGAATTCGATCCTGAAGGAGTCAGGAGCCGGGAGTCAGTAGTCAGAAATCCGACAGGAGACAACATGACAACCCTGCCACGGTCCACACCTTTCTCCTGACTCCTGACTCCCTCACGCACGCGCTCTGGCAAGGCGGGACAACCACTCACTGCCAATTCGATCAGTGATCCCTACTTCGTTGCGTTCTTCTTCAGATCGCCCTTCAGGTGCGAGTCATACCAACCGACGATGCGCCGGTGATAATCCCTCACTTCTTCGACGGTCACCGTCGGCATACCGTGGCCGCCATCCATATACTGCACCCACTCGACATCCTTGCCCAGCCGGCGCAGCGCGTAGTACATCTCCATCGCCTGGCGGGCGGGCACGTTCGTGTCCAGTTCTCCCGACATGAGCAGGAGCGGGGTCTTGATCCGGTCGGCGAACATGATCGCCGAGTGCTGGATGTATTTCTGAGGCTGTTGCCAGAGGGTCGCGCCGATGCGATCCTGGCTTTTTTCCGGGGCATGAATATTCCGCACGCCGAGGCGCGGGCTGTCGGTGTAGAAACTCACCATGTTGACCTTGCCGGAGATGTTGATGGCCGCCTTGAATCGACTGGTCTGGGTGATCAGCAGATTTGTGGCATAGCCGCCGTAGCTCGTGCCCTGAACCCCTAACCGTTCCTCATCCGCGATTCTCATGTCGATCAGCTTGTTCGCGGCGGCTGTGACCCCTTTCTCCCAGGCCTCCCCGGGAAACCCGATCTCGAGGTTCACCGAAGGCTGCATCACCGCATAACCGTTTGCATTCAGGACGCTGATAGTCCCGTTGAAGGTGTCGTCAAAAAACTGCTCATAAATCAGGAAGATCGTCGGGACCTTCTGGCCGGCGGAATAATCCACGGGATAATACAACACCCCGAAGAGTTTCTTGCCGTCGGCATCCAGGTACGGGATAAGCTCGGTTTTCCCGAGGCGTTTCGATTTAAGCTGAGGATTGCTGTCCGTGATTTTGCGGACAGATCTGAAGCCCGCGTCTGCAGTAAACAGGTCCGCCGGGCGGTTACCCTCGGCACACGCGAAGGCGAAGGTTCTCCCGTCTTCCGAAAGCCGGAAGTCGGAGTACAGCCTCCCGTCTTTGACCAGGTCTTCCAGCTTCTTGGACACCGAATTGTAGCGGGCCAGTCCGCGCTCCCATCTCGTCCGGGATGCAAAGCTCAGGTAGAGGATTTCCCCAGCCGGATCCCAATCGATTGCCTGGTAGCGTGTGGAGAGAGGATCATCTTCGCTCATGGCAGCAAACAGCTCTTTCGACCCGGTCGCCGCGTCCATCATCCAGAACCCTTTCTTGCTCGAAACCACGAGCCTCTCCCCCTTCGGACTCACCTGAACGACGTTGAACGACTCCTTCTCTTTCGCCTTGTCGGCATCTGTGGCCGGCGTTTCCGCGGCAGGCGTCTCTTTTTCGGTTTTTTCCTCCTTTCCCGTCAGCTGGCGGGGTTCCTTGTCATCGATGGAGGCGAAGAAAACGTCCCCTTTCTTCGCATAGGCATAGTGGCGGCTGTCACGCGACCAGACGATCCGGAGGTCCTTGGTGGACTTGATCACCGTGCGCGCCGGGCCGGCGCCCAGCGGCAGCAGTTGGACCTGGCTTTCGGTCCCGTTGATGACATCATAGTCGGTCTTCTTGGTTATGTCCTCGAAGTAGGTCAGGAAGGTACCGTCATGCGCCAGGTCCGTGGAATTCAACCTCTTTTCCGGCAGGACCTGGCGGGTCTGGCCGGATGCGATGTTGAAGGCCACGATCGAGCGGATTTGCGACGCGCGGCGCAGATCTTCCCACGCAAGGAAGGGTTCTTTACTGGAGTGGACTACGACCGGCCCTTTGGTTTCGTACCGGAATTGTTCGGCGGTCTTCCTGCGCCATTCTTCGCTGCGGAGTGAAAGGAACAACTGGTCGCCTGCCGGGGTCCATTCCAATCCAGTGTTTTCGGCGAGAATCTTGCCCGCCGGAAGGGGAACGGCGAGCAACTTGCCGGTCGCCCGTTCCCAGATCACGGGCTCATAGAGTTCCGCCTTCAGGACGGTCAGCGCCAGTTTGCTGCCATCGGGCGACCATTTCAAACTCCGAACCTGCCGTCTATCGGGAAACAGTCTCTGTGTCCGGACGGTCTGTGTGTCGATGATGAGGACGTCTGCAAGGGAAGGAGCGACATAGGTGGGATCGCCGGAACGTGAATTGTCGATACCGATGCGGTCTCGAAGCGTGGACGATGTCGCCGCCAGCCAGCGGCCATCCTTGCTCAAGTCCGCCGCGCGCAAAGTCGCCACGTCGAGCATGTCATCCACGGTGAAAAGCGATCCTGCGGGCGCCTGGGTCCGGGCTCCCGCGGTGCGCGCAGGGGAAGCAGACAGGGTTGTGAGCGCGAGAAGAAGCATGACGGCGCCGGAGCGCCCACGTAGTGTGCGCGGCATAATTTCACTCCTTTGTTCAAATTGCGTCCTGTAGACCGTGAATCAGACATGATGTGCAATAGTAAAGTTGCTCTTGCGACTGCGAAACACACGGTACGGCATAGCGGCAGCCAAAATCAAACGCAAAGACTCGCTATGACCGCAGTGTTGAATATCGCAGGCAAGACCGCCACGACGAAATACACGAAAGACACGAAACCTATTTCGTGTTTTTCGTGTATTTCGTGGTCGAACCAAATGGCCACTCACCAATGAACCGGTCTTCCCGGCGGGAAGATTACGTGTACGCTCTTCAGGCCTCTCATGCTATCTTCGCGCAGTCAAATCGGCGGCAATTACACATTAATCATCCTCCTCCAAACGAGGGGGGAATGCGGAACACCTGCAACCGGAAGGAACAGCCATGCGATTCACCACTAATCCTCTCACTCGACGTCTGACTGCGTATCTCGTCATCGTGCTGACGGCGGCCATCTGGTGCGCCGGCCTCACGGCACAGGGTCCGGCAGACCGTTGTGTCGTGCCGGCGAATATTCGTGATGCGATCCTCAATGAGACATCGGGCGAGGAGGCGTATGAACACGTGCAAATCCTCGCCGTAAACCGCGACCGGCAGGCGGACGAATACTCGAACGCGTACTTCGAATCGGGCTACCTCGAGAAGATGGCCAGGCAGTACGGGTTGTCTGACGTGCAGATGGAGTTTTTCCCGACCCGGGACGCATGGGACGCCGAGGAAGCGGACCTGTGGCTCATGCAGCCGACGAAGAAAAAACTCGCCAGCCTGAACATGGTTCCCACGGCACTCGCCCAGGGGAGCCAGAATGCCGACGTGGAAACCGAACTCGTCTACGTCGGCCAGGGACGCGAAGCCGACTATGCGGGAAAGGACGTCAAGGGGAAGGTCGTCCTCGGGAGCGGCAGCGTCGGCCAGGCGTTCACGAGCGGCATGCAGCGCGGCGCCGCCGGCGCCCTGGGCACGGGCAGCGCGGGCGTGAGCGCGAATTCGGCCGGGTACACGCTGGATCAGCTGGGCTGGTCGAGCGTCTCCCCGCGCCCCGAGACGGGAGGCTTCGGGTTTGTGTTGTCACTCCGGCAGTTTTACGAGTTGCGCGACTACCTCGACCGCGGGCAAAAGGTGGTCGTGAAAGCCCACGTGCGGACCAAGACTTACCCGGGCAGGATGAACGTCGTTTCGGCCTCGATCCCGGGAACCGATCCCAACGCCGGCGAGTTGATCACGGTGGCCCACGCCTACGAGACCATCGCCACGCCCGGGGCGAATGACAACTGCACGGGCGTCGCGACGATCCTGGAAGTGGGCCGCACCCTTGCCCGCCTGATCAGGAACGGCGACCTGCCGCGGCCCAAGCGTACCATCCGGTTTGTCTGGGGACCCGAGATTTCGGGATCGACCGCCTTCATGAACAAGCATCCCGAACTACAGGACAAGCTGATTGCGGCGCTTAACTTTGACATGACCGGCGCCAACCTGAAACTGACCGACGGCTATCTGCGCATGAAGATGACGCCGGACTCGCTGCCGAGTTACCTGAACGACCTGATGGCAAGTCTGTTGCAGTTCGTCGATCAAACCGAGGTCCGGACCCAGCAGGGGGACAACGGCCAGTTCAACTATCGCATGTGCCCCGTCGCCGCGATCACGTCTGGGAGCGATCACTCGGTCTTCAACAGTGGCGGCATCCCGGCAATGCAGTTCAACCACTGGCCCGACAACTTCTACCACAGCAGCCACGACCGAATCATCTACGTCGATCCCACCGAATTGAAGCGCACCAGTTTCATGGCCGCGGCGGCCTTCTACTACCTCGCGTCGGCCGGAACGACGGAAGCACGCGCCCTCGCGTGGGAAGCAGCGACCAACGGGCAGAAGTGGATCGCGGAAGTGACCCGCCAGTCCATCCGGTTGTTAGGCGACGATCCCGCCAAACTCTATGACCAGTACAAGGCCGCCCAGATCAAAGTCGACGGGGCTTTCAACCGCGCCAAAGGGGGCGTCGAATCGGTGCTGACCCTGGCAAAGGACGCCGGCCTCGCCGCCGGTCTCAACCCGCTGGTTGCTACCCTGGAATCCGCGCGCACTGTCAACTCGAGAATCGTCGAGGCCGCTTACAGGGATCGTTGCGCCGCTCTCGGTGCCACGCCGGCCGCCATCACCATGACCGACAAGGAACAGGAGTACTCGTTGATGGTGCCGCGGCGCCTGTTCAAAATCTATTCGGAAGAGGCCCAGAAGCGCAGCCAGGGGCGCGGCCGCGGGCAGGGCGCCGGCGCGCCTCCGGGGGCGGCGGGGGGCGCAACCGAGGCGCCGGCCGGGCAAGGACGGGGCCAGCAGGCGCAACCGGCAGGAGGCCGCGGTGGTCGTGGCGGCGTGCCGGGGCTCCCGGGGCTGTCAAATAGCGAAATCAACATCGCCATCGACGGCACGCGCAGCATTCTCGACATCTACAACCTGGTTCGGGCCGAGTGCGGCAACCTGGTCACCGGCAACGCCGAAATGAAGTTCGCCTATGTGCTGTCGCCGGATGCGCCGGACGTGACCCTGGAAGGGGTGGCCACCGCGATCCTGAACCTCGAAAAGACCGGCGTCGTGGAGATCAGAAAACTCCCGCCGCCAGCCCCGGAAAAGTCGAAAGAGAAATAGGTCCAGACAGGAGCAAACCTCCCTGAGCCCAAGTACCGCTGTCCGGCCTTAGGATTTCAGCGTGCACGTACGGGGTCGAAAACGGGGACTCTGCATTTCTTTGCCGCCTTCACGAGAGATGCATCCCGAGTACAGAGAGGCAGATCCAGCCTCATCGCGAGGTCCAGGTAGGAAGCGTCGTAGGTCGAAAGCCCGTGCTCCCGCGCGAGGGAAACGACCTCCTTGAGCATCCGATCGGGAGTTTCCTGCTCCACGGTGATCGGCAGGCCGCCCAGCAACGCAAGAAAACGGACGACGGAAGCCTCGCTAAGACGCCTCTTTCTTTCTGCGACAAGCAGCGCATTTCCCGCCTCGAGAGGCCAGACGGCGGGTACAAATGCTTTCCCGGTTTCGAGACTTTCGAGGACCTCCTGCGCATAGCCGTTTCCCTCGTCCTCGAAACACCATGACATGACCACCGAGTTATCGACGACGAAGCGAACGGACATCAGCGCCTTCCTTCCTCGATCATTTCGCGAATGGATAGCCCCCCGAGGGGGCGGCCGCGGCGAAACCGCTTCAGCTGGTCAATCACTTCGCGCACCGGTGTTTTCTTCGACGGATCGGCGGGCTGCAAGGTCGCAACAGGGACGCCGTGCCTCGTGATCGTTATCTTTTCCCCCTTGGCAACACGCTCCAGCAGTTGGGTAAGATGCGTTTTCGCCTCATAGGCTCCTACGGTTTCCATAAGATCTCTCCCAATCAAACCGGTCTAATACCAGTCTAATTGATAGTGATGAAAAATGCGAGCCGATTCACCGGGCTTTCGCCGGAACAGAAGCGCCTCGACACAGCGGCAGGCCTTGGCGAAAGTCCCCAGGCCTGGACAACTTGGCTGGAGGCGAGCCGCAGCCGGCCGGCCTCTCGCTGAGGTAAGGCGCGGGCTGAAGCCCGGCGCAAGAGATTCTTCGATTTCGATGAAGGGTCCTTTGCGGCCGGGGGAGTGTTTGCAAGTTAGGATGAAACCCGCCGGAATCAGAATAGCGTGCCAAGTCAATTCAGCTTGGTTGCCGTTACCTCCAGCTGGAATCGGCGCTTGCTGCCGGGATCGTCCGCGCTGCTGATAAGAGTGGCTTTGCCCAGGGGTAGCAGAGTGTAGGCATTGAGACTGATGGTACGGAATACCGGCAGTACCATTTTGTTGACCACGTCCTGTCCCGGGGCAATGACACTACTAATTGAACCGTTCATCTGGAGTATGGGACCGCTGTCCGATTCTGCAAGCCTGCAATCGAGGTTGACGCCGACGGTCCTATAGCTGACGGAGGCTGGTTTCTCCCCGGCTGTGGTGTTGACGATCGGAGTTTCATTTCCTGCCCGCACACTTGCTCCCCCTCCTCTGCCTTCACCGCTCGACAACCACATGCTATAGCTGCGGGTGTTCATTAATTTGGTGTCCTCCAATTCCCGCAGCACCAGATCCAGGCGGTAGAACGACACCTCCTGTTTGGCCGGAGTCTGTTGTGCAATCGCCGGGACGGCAGCTATCAGTGCAATTACGATCACTGGTCCCCAAATGCAACGCATTTTCCTATTCATGGTCTTTCCTCACTTCCTCGGATCTCCCGTTTCAACGGGCAATGGTTCGATTTTGATGGGTGCAATTTCAAGTTTCGGAATCTCGAGCAAGGGGATCTCGAGTTTGAGAACTTCGATCGGACGAGCTGCATTCTCGTCCGCGAGGCCGGCGATGCCCCCCTCAGAAGCAAAGCGCGCGTAAGCCAACAGCAGCCGTTCCTGATCTGACAGGCCGGCAGATGGAAACGTGTCCTGGCGGGGCAACCGTGTGCGGGCAATTTCGGGTGTGGAAGTTCTTGACTTCCCCGCGTTGCGGGAGCCAGGCGATCCTGCAATTCGTTCCGACGGCTGTCTTGCGAGCGCGGGCACGCTGCCGACGTCCGGATTCGGACCAGCCGTCTCTCCCCGCTTGTCCTGGAAGACAATACTTTGCGCACGACGGTCGTGAAAACGCACGAGGAACACAGACATTAGGAAGATGAAGGCCGCGCCGGCGGCCGCGGTCACGATTTGCCAGCGGCGCCACCAGGGTCGCGGCCTCAGCCGGCTGTGAAGCCTGGCCACGGTCCGCGCTTCCAGTCCCGGGCGCGCTTTGGCTCGTCCGAAATCGGCGGCAGCCTGGTCGAGCCACTCGTCCAATCGTTTGTCCAGCTGCTCACGGTCCATGCTTCCCCTCCACGAGGGCGGCGAGTTTCTCCTTGAGGAGCTTTCGTGATCGAAACAACCGATCACGCACCGAGGACTCCGAGATCCCGAGGACCTCGGCGGCTTCGGCGGATGTCATCCCTTCGACGGAAAGAAGAGTGAAGGTCTCCCGAAGGTCTCCGGGAAGCGACTGGAGCAGGCGTGCAAGCAGTGTCTCCCGTTCCTTCATGAGCAACAATTCCTCGGCTCCCATTTCCTTTGCCGGAGACGATTCGATCAGATTCTCGTAATCATCGCGTCGTCGGGAATCGGATCGCTGGTGCAGCCTGTTCACCGCAAGCCGCCATGCAATTCTGGCCAGCCAGGCCCGCATCCGTTCCACTTTCTCCGTCTCTCCGGAGCGGAAGGCCCGAAGAAATGTCTCCTGAACGACATCTTCGGCGTCTTCGGCATTCCGTAGAACCGCATAGGCGACATTGAGGACGAAACGGGCGTGGGCATACACCAGTGCGTCGAAGTCGACGGCACCGGCATGCGTCAACGGCATTTCGGCCAAAATCACGTTCTCCATGGCGGCGGCTCGCAAAGCAACCCTCACTCATACAGACAAAGCCGCAGGCCAGAGTGTCGGAAATATTTTTCGCTATGTTAGATACGAACCCATTCCGAGAGATACTACGCCGCAATGTGTGCATGACCACACAAATCGTGACTTGTTTGGAACCACAAAGTCCTCGAAGACCTCAAAGGACTTGGCTACGATTGGTCTCGGGGAAGCGGCTCGTGCTGAGTGCACGGCACGGGATGGGCAATTGAGATCTGCATCCGCATCACGTTTGGAGGTCTCAGGCGCAACCGGCCACTGTTCGTGCGTATCTGGCTTATACGGTTGCCGCCGCGTCGCATGGCCGGAAGGACCAGAGTAGTCGGGCTGTCAATGCGGAAGCCTTCGCCAGATGCCGGCGAGAATGCGGAACAGTGGATCCGAATCTGCACCTGGGGCAGTGCCCGGTGAGTCGCCTGCCAATCGCGAGAGCCTGGTAAGGGTGCGCTGTTCTTCGCGCAGGTGCATTTTCTCCTCTGCCAGCTTGGCCCGCTCGCGCTCGCGGGCTTTTTTGAGTCCTCCGTCCCGAATGAACAGCACGATCCGCCTGAGTTCGTTCTGATCAAACCAGGTTCCGTGTGCCTTGCACCAATCGACGACCACACCGGAACAGCCGGCAAAGTTGTTCCTGTTCATGAGCTTGCCGCATTCGGGACAAGGCACGTAGACTCTTGTCCCCTTGCGGATCTTGTCCACCGCGCGAGGCACAAAATCAAAGCTTATCACCGCTTCCTGATTTTCCTGGTCGGTGCAGATCGCCTGGAGCGTGTCCCTTTCCACCCAGAGACCGCCGCACTGCTCGCATTCCCGTAAGGCTCTCCCGCTTAATTCGACCAGAACCAGTCCCACAGCACACCGAGGGCACTCGAGGACCTGTGGCCGCGGCGTGTCGCCGGCAGAACTCTTGACGCCGCAGGCAGGACAATGCGTCATGCCGGCAAAGATCGCGCCGTAGCACGAAGGGCATACGCGGGTCGCCAGAGTTGAATTGCAGTAAGCGCAACGGACGCTGTCCGGAGCGGCACCGGCACCACAATTCGGGCAGTTGTAGATTCCACGATGGATGGCAGTTTCGTTCATCAGGTCTGGAACTCCAATACCGGGCACGCTGCCCGCTTCTGCCAAGAAATCGGAAGGTCCTGCGGGCGACTTTAGTAGAAACAGAAGTTGATGCCCTCAATTGACCTTTGCACGGCGTTTTCACTGATTCAGCGGCTTTTAACAAGAAGGTGCGCCTGTTGTGGATCGGCGCCGGCACCATGGAAGAATCGATGTACAAGGGGGCGCAGGCGATGCACGGAGGCCTAGACCAGTCGGGCATCAAGAACGTCTTCTTCGAGTCAAAAGAAACCTCCCACGAATTTCAGACCTGGCGCCGGAGCCTGTACGAATTCGCATCCCGGCTATTCCGTAACTGACAGAGCATCGAGGAGCGGAGCAGGAAAGTCCGTGGCCTAAGCCTGCTGAGGGCTATGCACGCTGGAGGGGGTTCCGTTGGCGCCTGTGCGTTTTGGGGGCCCCAAAGCTGACAGAGATGCAACTCGCTGTCGGTGTCGCGATCGCAATCGGTTGTCGGCATTTCGACAATCACTCGCAGATTCCCGCATCGCGGAACAGGCGACCCTTCTCCTTCACGATGTCCAGTGTATCTTCCGCCGCCCTGATCGGGCTATAATGCCCTCACACCCGAAGCGGGGCGGTTCTACCTCAGCGGGGCGCGCCCCGGAGGAGACAGACATGGCAGAGCGGACGCTTGCAGTCATCATGGCGGGTGGTATGGGTGAACGGCTGCGACCACTTACCGATGTCAGGGCAAAGCCTGCCGTGCCTTTCGGCGCCATCTTCCGAATCATCGATTTCACGCTCAGCAACTGCATTAATTCAGGAATCCGTCAGATCCTGGTTCTCACACAGTACAAGTCGCGTTCCCTCAGCCGGCATCTGTCCACCGGCTTCAATTTCCTCTCCCAGCGCCTCGACGAGTTCATCGAGGAGATCCCGGCGCAGATGCAGCTCGGCAGCCAGTGGTACAAGGGCACCGCCGACGCCATCAGGCAGAACAGGCGCTACATCGACAGCGTCGCTCCCGGACATGTGCTCATCCTCGCCGGCGATCACATCTATAAGATGGACTATCGCAAGCTCCACAAGTTCCACCTGGAGCGGGGGGCCGGGCTCACCGTGTCGGTCATTCGGGTGCCGGCGGCGACGGCAGCCAACCAATACGGCGTTCTGGAAGTGGATGAAGCGGGACGTATTGTCGGTTTTGAGGAGAAACCCAAGGAGCCGAAGTGCATTCAAGGAACGACCGACTGTCTGGCGTCGATGGGCATCTACATCTTCGATGCCAAGGTTTTGAATGAGTGGCTTGACAACGACCTCGTCGACTTCGGCAAGGACGTGATACCGGCCATGGTGAAGGCGGGCGAGCCGGTCTACGCATTCGACTTCTCGACGATGAACCAGATCGAGGATTACGTGGCCATCTCCAGGGACGGCATCCGGGTCAAGGAACTCCGCACCACTGACGACTCCGGCTATTGGCGCGATGTCGGCTCCCTCGACTCCTACTGGCAGGCCAACATCGACCTTGTGTCGGCCAAGCCGGCTTTCTCGCTCTACGGCGAACGGTGGCCTTTCTTTCGTTGCCCGACCTTCTTCCCGCCGGCGAAGTTCGTGCACGAGGCGGGGTCGCGCACGGGCATGGCCGTGAACTCCATCGTCGCCGAGGGGGTCATCGTCTCCGGCGCCCATGTGCGGGCGAGCGTGCTTGGTGCGGGCACGTTTGTGCACAGCCATGCACTCGTCGAGCATTCGGTGATCTTCGGCGGCACCATCCACAAGGAGACGCTGCTGGAGACCTCCATCGGCCGCAACTGCCGGGTGCGCAACGCCATCATCGACCGAAATGTGACCCTGCACGAAGGCACGATGATCGGCTACGAGCGCGCGGACGATGAGCGGCGCGGCCTCAAGACGCATTCCATCGCCGGCAGCACCGACTACGTAGTGGTGGTGGCACGAGACACGGTGCTCTGAAGCGCTTTAGCGGGGCCGCCGGAATGCAATCACCGCGTTCAGGCCGCCGAAGGCGAAGGAGTTGGACAAGGCATATTCGCAGTCAACCCGCCTCGCCTGGTTGGGAATTACATCAAGGTCGCACGCCGGATCCCGTTCGGTAAAATTGGCGGTTGGGGGCAGGAGGCCGTTCCTCAGGCTCAGGATGGCAGCGATCGCTTCCAGCGCTCCGGCCGCGCCCAGCGCGTGGCCGTGCATCGATTTTGTCGAGCTGATCGCCAGCCTGTCCGCGTGCTTGCCGAACACCCGGCGAATCACCGTAGTCTCCATGATGTCGTTGGCATGAGTGCCCGTGCCGTGGGCGTTGATGTAGCCGATCATCTCCGGATGCAAGCCCCCGTCGGCCAGGGCGGCCTTGACGGCGCGTCCGGCGCCCTCAGGCTCAGGCTGGGTAATGTGATGGGCATCCGCAGACATGCCGAAGCCCACGATCTCCCCGAAGATCTCTGCGCCCCGGGAGCGCGCCCTCTCCCAGCTCTCGAGGACAAGGATGCCGCCTCCCTCCCCGAGAATGATTCCGTTCCTGGACTTCGAAAAGGGGCGGCATGTATCGGGAGAGATGACGCGCATCGCTTCCCAGGCTTTCAAGTTGCCGAAACTAAGGGGAGCCTCGCTACCGCCGGTCACGGCCACGTCAACCAGGCCATCCCGGATCATCCAGAAGGCATGGCCGATGGCGTGGTTGGCGGAGGAGCAGGCTGTTGAGATCGTGAAAGCCGGCCCCGTGATCCCGTATTCCATCGAGATGTGGCTCGCCAACGCATTCGCCATGATACGCGGAATGCTGAGCGGGCTGACTCGGGTTCGTTGTCGCAGGTAGAGATCGGCAAACGCTTCATCCTCCATCGTCTGCCCTCCCTCGCCTGTGCCGGTCACGATGCCGGTGCGTTCACACAGGCCTGGAGACCACTCAATGCCCGCGGAACGGATTGCTTCCCGGGCGGCGATGAGGCCAAACTGCGCGAAACGATCGAGGATCTCGGCGTGGTTGCCATCGAAATAGTCTTCACTTCGATAGCCATGGACCTCCGCGGCATTCTGGAAGCGCAGCCTGGTGCGGTCCACGGTCTCGATCGGGCCGATACCGGAAATTCCCTGCGACAGTGCGGCCCAGAATTCCGCGCTGTTTCGGCCCAGGCAGGAAATGACTCCCATCCCTGTGACGGCAACTCGGCGTCGCGCCATGCCCTCATCCTCGTCCGGTTTCAGCTGCAGCATCGCCGCCCCGGGTACTCCGTTCGAGCAGGAGTCGCTCGATCGTTTCGACAATCTGGCGCACGGAGCGCATGGACCGGGCCTCGGCATCGGGAATGCTGAGGTCGAACGCTTCCTCGAGTTCGAAGAAGAGGTTGAGTCCGTCCAGCGAGTCCATCTGCAGCCCTTCGAGCGTGGTGTCCATCGTGATCGTTTCGGGTGCCACTCTCTTGGTTTTGGCAATTTCCGCGATCACCTTCCTCGCAACCGATTCTGAGATCGAATTCTCCACAGTCCCTGCCTCCTCGTAACGTCGCCGCCGCGATCAGGGTGAAAAATCTTTGCGGATCATTTCATCTGCATGCGGACATCAATTTGTTTTTTCGGCAACGATGCTGAAGCTTATCTTCACTTGATCCTTCACCTTCACCGCGCCCCCACCCACCTGGACTGGCGCCATCCCGAAGTCCGTCTGTAAAACGTACGCCTCGCCTTCTGCGCGCAAACGGTTGTTTTCAATGTGGATCCGGACCGGCAGCGTGACCAGCTTCTCGACACCATGAAGGTTCAGCATCCCGTCCAGCGTGACCTCCCAATCGGTCCCCGGCTTCTTGATCCGGCTGACGCCGGTGGATCGGAAAGTGATCTTCCCATGCTTTGCAGCATCTAGAACCTGCGGGCCAGCCATCGTTTCCTGCACGTCACGCCGATCCTTTTCGGATGCTTCAGGATCCAGGACCGTCAGTGAGCGGGCTTCGATACTTAAAGTCACTGTAGAATCGGTCACACGGCCGGCTGCGAAATATACGGACCCGGAAAAGTCTTTTGCGGCGATCAGGTGATTGTGGCCGAAAATCTTGAGAATCCCTTCCTTGTAGACGCTGAGTTCGATCCTGCTGGCGGCGGCATCGATTCTGTATTGAACCCCGGACACGGATTGAGTCGCCCCGGCCCATCCGATCAGCGCCGCCAGAATGCCGCTAACGAGGCCACATTTCATGGTCAACTCCCCACGTTGGATAGTCCACGTCTATATCATGCACCAGCGGAGCCCGACCGGGCGCCCATTTCCGCAGTCCCGCCCCAGAGACGAAGCACGCCGCCTGGCACACCCAGGAAGCGAGTCAGCAGCCGGAGCCACAGGCGGACTGTCCCGAGCGCCTTGCCGAAGATATCATGTCAATTGAAGCAGCAGCAACTCGGCGCTGAACCCGGGCCCGAACGCAGCGGCCAGGCCATAATCGCCCCGCCTCATGCGGCCTTTAGCGAGCCACTCCTGCAGGATGAAAAAGATTGTCGCGCTGGAGAGGTTGCCGTATTCGCAGAGGACGTCCCAGGAAAACTGTGTTTTTTCACGCGGGAGATTGAGTTCCTCCTCGATATATGACAGCAGTTTCTGTCCTCCGGGGTGAAGCATGAACCCGGCGATGCCATCCAGGCTCAACCCGTGGCGCGCGAGAAACCGTTCGACGAGTCCCTTGATCTTTTCGCGGATCATCGACGGCACGTCTTTTGAGAGCACAATGTGGAACCCCGAGTCGCGCAAGTCGAAACCCATCGCGTCGAGGGACTGGGGGAACGTGTAGGTTTCGGCGTCGAGGATCTGTAGCCCGGACGCCAGAGGACCACGCACCAGGACAGCCGCTGCGCCGTCGCCGAACAGCACGGAGCAGATCAGGTTGGCCGGGGTTATATCCCTGCGCTGGAAGGTGAGCGACGGGAGTTCAACCGAAATGATCAGGACGTTCTTGCCGGGGAAAGCGCAGAGAAACTCCGAGGCGCGCGCCAGAGACATAGCCCCGGCCGCGCAGCCAAGTTCCGTGACCGGGAGCCTGCGCACATCCGGCCGGAACCCCATCCGGTTGATCAAGTGCGCGTCCAGAGACGGGATCATGAATCCCGTGCAGGAGACGGTCACGAGCAGATCCACATCGGCCGGCCGCAGACCCGCGTTTGCCAGGCACTCTTCCGCGGACTTCTGCCCCAGCAGGATCGCGTGCTCCTGGTACTCCTGGTTCGTTTTCGAAAGCGATCTCGGCGTGATCGTGTAGTCGAGGGGGAAAATGATGTGGCGTTTGCGTATCAGCGAATTGTCGATAACGTTCGCCATCACTTCCAGGCGATATTCCTCGATGTTGAACACCCGGCCCACCTGGGCCCTGGCTTCTTCGCTGGTCATGGTGTGGGGTGGAACCGCCGTGGCTGTGGCTGCGATGGTGCCCCGGGATTGCAGGGCGCCCGGGTCAGCTTTTAAACGCGAATCCGTGGGCAATTTGTGGGCCTCCGTATTGATAAAATATAACCCGAGTGGAAGGGGACAAACTACTCCATTCCTTAAATTCTGTATAATTGGTGGCGACAATGCCAGGCAAACAGGTCCAGGAAATGCAGACAAACGATCCACTGCCGCAGGGGATGGTCAGCGAGGCGGACGAGTCGATCCGGGCGCACCGGTTCGCCCACCAGGCGATGGCGACGGTCTTTGAAATTGTCTGCACTCACGAAGATCGCAACTATGCCGGGCAGGCGGCCCGCGCCGCCTTTGACTTGATCGATCGCCTGGAAACGGAATTGACCTGCCATCGGAGCAGCAGCGACGTTTCCCGCATCAACCGGCTCAGGCCCGGTGAAAAGACACAGGTGGGAATGTGGACCATGGAGTGCCTGCTCCTGGCGCGACATTTCCATTCCGAAACCGGCGGCGCCTTCGACATCTCTATGGGTTCAGGCATCGAAGCCGTGGAGATGATACCCGCCGACTCCTCTGTGCAGATTCACGCCGAAAAGGTCCGCCTCGATCTTGCCGCGATCGGCAAAGGCTACGCCATTGATCGCGCCGGGGAACTCCTGCAGGAATGGGAAATCCAACATGCTCTTGTGCACGGCGGATTCAGCTCCGTACTGGCATTGGACCCGCCGCCGGGTCGCGACGGGTGGCCGCTGACTCTCAGCCTGCCGGCCGCGGGATCAGTGCTGGCACGGATCGTGGCCCGGCGGCAGGCATGGAGCGCATCCGGGATTCGCAGGGGAGACCACATCGTGGATCCGAGCACCGGGGTCCCTGTCCGGAATCGGCCCGCAGCCTGGGCCTCGGGTTCCCTGGAGGCGCTCAGCGCCACATACCGGGGAAAGAATTCCACGATCCCTGCGGAATTGTTCGAAACAGGGGATTCGGCGTCGGCAGTTGCGGAAGCCTTGTCGACCGCCTTCATGATCATGCCGCTGGAGGAAATCGCGAACTCCTGCCTCAGGCATCCAGGCGTGGAGGCGCGCCTGCTGATGTCCGATCCATCCGGACTGTCCGCCTCGCCGGTGATGATTCACATTGCCCATTGAGGACAGGCCGCCTTCATTTCGCCGCAGGCATGTGCATCAGACAGTAACGAGCCCTGAAGGGGCGGGGCAGGAAAGCCCAGGGCGTGAGCCCTGGGATCATGTACATCTGCGGAATCAGCCCTCCTAAGGGCGGCACAGGCTGTTCCGCCCTTAGGAGGGGCTGATTCCCTGTTCTGCGTGAGTTCCCAGGGCTTGCGCCCTGGGCTTTCCTGCTGGACCCTTTCAGGGTCCTGATTGGATTCCCTTTATGAGTATCTCCTTCGCGGTTCAGTTTCTGTCCGGCTTTTGGGTTTCCTCGGAGTAGACAATCGCAAAAAGCTCAAACCTTGGGTTCAGGCATCGGTGTCCACGCGCCCTCTCCGCGACTGCTCCTGACGGAGGCCTCGATAAAGGCAATCCCTGTCCAGCCGTCCTCTACATTGGCGTATTCGGACCCGTCGCAGGAAAACTGTTCACCGGCTTTCCATTTGCGAACGTCGGCTTCAAAGCAACGATGCAGGCGCGCGAACGCGTCGTGGAATCCTTCCAGATGCCCTGGCGGGATGGTCGGCTCCGCCAGGAGGCCGGGCGGCATATCTTTGGGAAGGAATCCATCGCCCGGCGCGACCGCCCCACGCCAATACATGCGGTCGGGGTGGTTGGGGAGGCAGATCGTGAGGCACTCAGGATCCTCTTGCCGCCAGCGCAAGGAGCCCTGCGTCCCGGCAACCACAATCCCGAGATCGTTCTTGCTGCCAATGCAAATCTGGGAGGCGCGCACCAGCGCCTTGCCGCCGTTGTTCAGCCTGCAATACGCCGTGAAATGATCGTCCAGCCGGCGGCCTTCAACAAACTTCTCCATCTGCACCGAAACCGCAGTGACCTCCAGCCCGGTCACATACCGCATTTGCATCAGCGCGTGGGTGCCGATGTCGCCGCCGCAGCCTGATCCGCCTGCCTGCCTGGGATCCACGCGCCAGGAGGCTTGCCGGTTGCCGGTATCCTCGAGCCTGGTAGCCAGCCATCCCTGGATGTAGTAGGAGTCCACCCAGCGAACTTCGCCCAGCAGGCCGCTGCGCACAATGTAGCGCGACAAGCGGCTTGTCCAGTGGCCCAGGTAGGTATGGGCCACCCCGAACGGAATCCTGTGGCGGTGAACCGCCGCGGCAAGGCCGTCGGCTTCCTCGAGATTCAGACAGAGCGGCTTCTCGCAAAAGACCGGGATGCCCGCCTCGATCGCCTTCATGGCCGGATCGAAGTGCAGGAAGTTTGGCGTGACAATCAGAATGTAATCAAGCCGCTGGTCTTCGGGAAGGTTCGCCTGGTCCCTGATCATTTCCTCATAAGTGCCGTACCCCCGCATCGGGAAGGGCCAGTTCATGGCTTCCTCGAGGGCAGCCCGGGGATCGGGCAACAGGGCCCCGGCCGTCACGCGTCGCGTGCCGTCGAAATGAATCGCCTTCTGATGCGGGTGCACGATGAATGCGCCCCCGCCGCCGCCTATCAATCCGACATTCAGAGGCCTGCAAGCCATGGTTCCTTCCTTTCACTTTAGGGGCGGTGAGCACCGGTCACTTCGGCATGGCAACAGCGCATGCGCTCCCCTCCTACTTCCTTTCAAACGCCGTATCGAATGCGACGCCGCTGGCTTTGAAATTCAGCCTTTTGACGAACGCGCACGCTTCGGCGGCCCCGTATTCGCGATCCATGCGGCAGTCTTCCCATTCCACACTGAGGGGGCCGTTATAGCCGACGTCGTTGAGGGCGACGATGATCTCTTCGAAGTTGATGTCGCCGTGGCCAAGGCTGCGAAAATCCCAATATCGTCTCGGGTCTCCGAATTCGACATGACCGCCAAATACGCCGACGCTGCCGTCGCCATGTCCCCACCAGGCGTCTTTCATGTGTGCATGGAAGATGCGACCGGCAAACTCCCGGATGAACTTGACGTAAGCCACGCCCTGGTAGCCAAGATGGGACGGATCGAAATTGAAGCCGAACTCTTCGCGGTTCCCGATCGCCGCCAGCGTGCGCTGCGCGCTGGCGATATCGAAGGCGATTTCGGTCGGATGCACCTCGAGGCCGAATCTGACACCGCACTTCTGGAATTCGTCGAGGATCGGATTCCACATGTGGGCGAAGAACGTATATCCCTCGTCGATCAATTGCTGTGAGACCGGGGGAAACGAATAGAGAAGATGCCAGACCGGGCTGCCGGTGAAGCCGTTCACCACGTCGACGCCCAGGTTTCGAGCGGCATGAGCGGCACTCATCATATGTTCCTGGGCTCGCTTGCGGACGCCGTCGGGCTTTCCGTCCCCCCAGACATCCGGCGGCAGAATGGACCTATGGCGTTCGTCGATAGGGTCGCACACCGCCTGGCCGACCAGGTGATTGCTGACAGCCCAGACTTTGAGGCCGTGCCGTGCCAGGATCTCGTGGCGCGAGTCGCAGTACGCTTTGTCCCGGGCGCCCTGGCGGATATCGAAATGGTCCCCCCAGCAGGCAAGTTCCAATCCGTCGAAGCCAAAGCCCGCCGCCTTGTCTGCGAGCGTTTCCAGAGGAAGGTCGGCCCACTGTCCGGTGAAGAGTGTGACAGGTCGCGTCATATGAAATGTCTCCGATCATGGAATATGGATGCTCACACAATGGCACCTTGCCGTCCGGCGAGGAACTTGTGGATTATCTGATCGAACCCGTAAAAGCGTCCGCCGCACAGAACGAGCGTGACCAGGAGCGCAGCCGCCTCTACAAGGTTCTTATTGATGATCAGGTAACTCCCCTCCGACGGAAGAGAATAGAAGTAGCCGACGAAGGGAGGGTTGCAGAAATAGTAGAGCAATATCAGCAGCAGCCCAACGCCGCTCGCGGTGCGCGTAAAACAACCGAGGATGAGCCCAAGCCCGATCAGGATGAGACCCCAGATGTTTAGGAAATTCGCGTAGCCGAGCATTTCGGGGCTGTTGGCAATCCAGTGGAACAGTCCGGACAGAGGGCCGCGTGCCTGAAGCAGAAAAGAAGAAGCCGACCAGTTCGGTTTCAGCAGCTTGGCTATTCCTTCATAGAGAAAATGCCAGCCGATGAAGATTCTCAACAGGGCCAGAGCAACCATCTGCAGCCGGGTGAACTTTCCTGTTTCCATACCGTTCCTTTGTCACGTGGCGGTCGAAGCCGCCGGACAGTCCAGGGTATTGTCTCAGATCTTGAACTCCTCCGGCTCGAACGCCAGGCGCTGGTTGGCCTCGACCGCCTCATTGACCTTCAGCACGGTCACGGCTGTTTCGTAGCCCACTTCCGCAGGACAATTCAGCCTGGCGGCGCCGCGGATGGCATTGAAGAAATTCTCCAGGTGAGGTTTGTGATAAGGATCGGTCAATTCGACCGGGACGCGATGTTCGTCGGGTGAAACGGATTCCCTTACGTCCAGCACCGCCTGGGTCTCCTCTGACTTCACGGCCTGCTCTTTGGGTGCGGCTATGTAACCTTTCCGGACCCATTCATCCCAGGCCGGCGCCGTGATTTCCCTGTAGATTGACCCTGAATAGGACGCCTCGGACTCGGAGATCACCAGGGTCCCCTGATCGCCCATGAAAGTTTCAAAATAGCCCTGGCTCCCGTTGGTCGTCTGCGTTTTGTAATAGGCCCGGGCCTTGCCTGCCGGCGTCTGGAACTCATAGATGGCCATGACCGTGTCGTACCACTCGTGACTCGCCGGGTCGTAATAATCGGTCCCGCCGCTCGCGATGACGTGACTGGGGGATGCGCCGAGGTACCAGTTGAAAATGTCGATCTGGTGCGACCCGAGATCGACGATCGGACCGCCGCCCAGGCCCTTATACCAGCGCCAGTTGCGGAATTGCTGCATGGAGCTGAAGCCGTATTTCTTGAGCCTGTCGTCCGGTATCGCATAGCGTTGAGGCCAGCCATTGTCGGGCTTCACGGAGCGGTTCCACTGTCCGTGCGCCGTAACGATCCTGCCCAGTAGCATGGCCTCCCCCAGCAGCTTTTCGTAGCAGTGGAGGTAGCGCGGGTTGCTGCGCCGCTGGTGGCCGATCTGGAGCAGTTTGCCCGTTTCCCTGGCCGCCAGCACCATGCTTTTCGCTCCCTCGAGAGTGTTGGACATCTCCTTTTCGCAATAGACGTGTTTCCCCGCCCGCAGGCAATCGACAGCATGCCGGGCGTGCCAGAAGTCGGGCGTCGCAATCACAACGGCGTCCAGGTCCTTCTCCTTGTCCAGCATCTCGCGGTAATCTTCGTAGCCGTTAACCTCAAAATTGTATTTCTTCAGGCGATTAACGAGCCTCTTCTGGTTGTACTCGGTCCAGATGTCACAGATGGCCCGGAAACGAAGGCCCGGGATCTTCAGCATGGAATTGAGCAGGACCTCGCCCTGGTCGCCGCCGCCCAGCAAGGCAACATTGATATCGGAAATCCTGCCTGCGGGGGGCGTGGTGGTTGTTTTCGATTCCAGCCGGGCATGCTCATAGTCCGTCTGTTTTTTCACGGCATAACCGAACAGGCCGAGCACAGGGACCGAGGACAGCCCCTGCAAAATATCCCGCCGGCCGATCGTCTTGCCCCGCTCCTTTCCGGGAGTATCGTGCTTGTCCTTATTGTCCTCTTCGCTCATCCCCTGACCTCCTCTTCGCCGGCCTCCGTCGTCGTTCATCTGCGTCCTGGTTTGCCCGGGAGAGTATAAACCAGCGCTGCTCCGTCGGGTTGCGAAATCGATTCAGCTGAGCGCCGAACATGGAAAAACGGACTGCAACCGGAGCGCAGGATAAATCATTACCGCAGAGCCCTTGCGGCGGTTGCCGGGACCGCCGGCGTCTCGCCTAATGCTGCATACTTTTTCTAAAATTCCGTTCTTGCATACGAATTACCATTTTGGCTCGTGGACTTGGACCTGGACCTGGACTTCGACGTGGACCTAGACGAGGTTGCGGCACAGGTTTCTGAGGCGTTGGGACTTAACGGCGCACCTTTAATCCCGTCCACGTCCAAGTCCAGGTCCAGGTCTATGTCCAGGTCCAAGATCCTTGCATTTTGCTCGCCCCTCTTTTTGCAAAAAGTATGCGGCATTAGGCGTCTCGCCGGCAGATTGTGGGTCTGGAGTCGCGTTTGAACCGCTTCACAGGACCAGGAGCTGAAAGAGCCGGCGGGACGCCTAATGCCATTTACTTTTTTGGCGGCGATCATCTTACTCGACCCGGCGCTTGGTTGGATACGTTGGAAAAGAACGGCGACGCAGCCAGATCTTGCGCGGGTATGAGCGTCTTTTCTTGCGTTTGGGAAGTTTGCAGGATGCGATCTGTCGCAGGAGCAGTTGCAGCCCCTCCCTGCTTTCCTCGGGAGACGTGGCGGTCATCAGCGCCGGGAGAGACGTGTAGACGTGGTCCTGGGCGTAAGAGAAGCTCAATTCGCGCGGCTCAAGCCCTGCCTGTCGGGCCGCCGCTTCCATGAAGGTAATTACCAGGTTGTAGGCGGCCACGCCTGTAACTAGCTCTTTGGCCGCCATGTCGGGCGTTTTTGAACTCAAAGCATGCAGCCGAACCGTCCGTTTGAGCGATCGCAAATCGGTTTCGATGTTCCACCGGCGAGCGTAGATAGCCACGATCTCGTCGGCCGGGTCTTCATACGTGGTGAACAGGTACAGCTTGGCCAGTTTGCCATCCTGTTCGATGCGTCGTACGATTAAACGCCCGCTGACTTGCGCGTCGGCAGGCAGATCGGGATGTTTCCGACGGTCGCAATGTGAGGGTTTCCAGAGCACCTTCTGATCGGCCCCACAGTTCAAGCCCAGCCCCCCTAAAGCTTGTGCCCGCACTTCGGTCAGCCGCAATACCACGGGCCGCCCGGCTTTCGTAGCCTGGTACGCTGTGGCGAACGTGCCGAAATTGCTGTCGGCCACGATACCCGAACCGGCCGGCAATCCGGGCATCAATTGAGCCGCCAGCGCCTGTTCTCCCACCGCGTTGGGCCCGCACGCCGGGCCCCAGACCGGCCGGCTGGCCAAGCCGCTTCTGAGATCATGCGCCACCAGGACCCGCATGATCGGCCAGTGGGAAACTCCGTGCTGGTTACTGGCCGGAGGATAGTCCTGCAACAGCTCCGGCGTGGACGGTAATGTCAATGTGGAGCCGTCCAACAAAAAGGCGGAATGGCCCTCGGCGGCGCCTTCGGCCTCGCGATGCAAACTCTCGAACAAATGATCGAAGCTTCTCTCCACAGCACTCAACGGCATGTTCCCTCGCGCCTTACTGAAGGCTCCCGGATTGGCCGAAACTGTCTTTTCCCTGACTCGCTTGTGATCCGAAAACTCTTTCAGACACGGAACCAGACGGGAAACTGTTACATGCAGCGTCCCCTTGGCGTCCAACCGCTGCAAGATCATGCCATAGATTACAACGGACCAGTTGAAGATCCTCTTTGCCATCTTGATCCCCAGCTGGCGGCTTAATTGCTCGAAAAATCCGGCATAGAACACGCGCCGATACACCTCGAAAACGCTTTCGACCGGCACGGTTTTCTGCGCCGGCGGCCGCTGAGTCTGCGTTTGAACTTTTAGGATTTTCATGCCCGGAGAGTCTATCATATCGGCAATATTATATTGCGTATAATCTGTCAATTGCCTATACTTTTTTCATGCGCTCTCTGAAAATCCCTAACGCGAACTCCGCCGCCGAGACCTTGCAGGATGAAATCCGGCGCTCGGAGGAATCTCGATACGATCATCGCCTTCACGCCGTTCTCCTGGTCGCCCAGGGCCTGAGCCCTCCCAAGGTCGCGGATTGGCTGGGCGACTCGGTCAGGGCGGTGGAGCTTTGGGTTCACCATTTCCAAGAAAAGAGCTTGCCGGGACTGCGCGAAGGCCGGCGCCCCGGCCGGCCGTCGCGCCTGACCAAGGATCAGCTGGCGCAGGCGCTACGGGCCGTGCGCTTGAGTCCATCCGAAGCGGGACTCAACGCCAAGCGGTGGGATGCCAACGCGCTCTCCGTCTATCTGCGTTCGCAGGGGGTCAATCTGAAGCCGCGCCAATGCCGCAATATATTGCGCCAATGGAGATCGCGGGAGCCTCGCTGAGCCGGGAAGAGAGCAAAGCCGACGCGCAAGTTTCGACGTTTGGATGCCTCCCACGGGGATCGACAGCACTGGGGGGATTTCTGTCCGCGGCCGAGTTTCTAAGCGTATTTACTTCTTGCCGAGTCGCCGCCAAAAAAGTAAATGGCATTAGGCGGGACGCCGGCGCTCCCGGCACCCATGGGAGATGAAGTGGAACCATGCGTGCTGAAGTTGTGCCGCGCAAACGACCCCGGGACCGCCGGCGCTCCCCGGAGGGAAGTTTCCGGAGAGACGCAGAGGACGAAGAGGAAAAGGACCGTGCACTTCTCTGTGTCCTCGAGGATGCTCTGCAGATCGCTTCCGAGGCAATGAAGTTTTTGTCCGCCTCGCCGGTATAGCCCGCATTGGATCGCGTGCCCGGCGTGTAGTTGATCAATTGCAGCCCCGAGGCCGCGCTCCACTGCGCGATCTCGGCGTGGTACCACTCCTATACTGTATATCCATCCTTCACACAACGTCCCCGGGAACACCACTGCCAAAAATCGACTCGACCAGGCCCTGGCGGAATACAAGCGGAGAATTGCGGGCGTCTGAGTCTCTTGAGTGCCTCCGGTCCAGGCTGTCGGATACGGCTGCCTTTCAGCCGGTTCGTGAAGTCGCGGCACGATGGTCGAGGTAGATTGCGGGAGGATTCAAGTCGCCTTTCCCGACGGAAGGCAATTTGAAATGGAAATTGCGAACACCGTGGCCCGCTCGTGAGCTCTTCAGCCCGAAGACTACCGGACCGTGAACGAGTTCGGATCGACCGGCAGGTTGTGCGCGATCGAGGTGACCGAGAAGGTCCAATGCGTCATGATTGTGGTGCTTTGCCCCTCAACCGTCAGATCGAGACTCGTCCACGTGGGCAAAGTCAGTCCGTCGGTTTCTTTGAACCGGTCGAACACCTCGGTCAGAGTGTACCGCGTGTCCTGCTGGCCTGAGGACAGGGTCGGGTCGGAGGCCATTACCGCCGACCGGATCACCTTGTATTGCGTACGCACGTGCCGGAATGTGTCGGGCTCGAAATAGAGGGAGATCTGAAGGTCCCCCTGGCCCTTTCTCGCCCTGTATTTCACTTCGTGCAGCTGCTTGCCTTCGATCTTTTTCAGTCCCGAGTACTCCAGCTTCGGCTGCCGTGCCTCCCGTTCCAGCAGCGGCCATGACGTGGAGAGAACCCCTCCCAGAAGCCCTTCCCTGACGATCGTGTCACAGGTAAGTAGAAGCGCGGAGAGCGGGGACCGCTGGCCTGGCCGCACCCAGCCCACAGTTACCTTTTCTCTGTTGAAGGCGATTTCCTCTCCCGGATAGTCCAACGTGTCGAAGGCATAAGCCATGCGCATTTTCTGTCCCTCGGACAACAATTGGCTTTTCCCGGCAACCGTTCCGGTACCTCCTAGACGGAGCACCACCTCCACCGCACCGAATGCATTTCTACTCGTGACCGCCTTGCGCGCCTCGGCAGGGCCGATCGCCTCCAGATGTTTGGCAACGACTTCCTCCACCGTCAGTTTCTGCGCTCCCGCCAGCAGCATGGCTGCAGAGACAGCGAGAATGAAAACAATCCCCGTGAAACGCCGGGGAATCCGTTGTCCTGATTTTGTCTTCATAGACTTCTGAGCCTCATAGCTCAATTAAACTCTATCCAGCCGTCATCCGGGGAAAAGACCCGGGAACATTCCCGACCAGCTATTCAATGACTCTCGGCTACTCTCTTCTGCCGGGGATTATATACGGGGCGGCAGGAGCCCGGCATAAAAATCAGCGGGAATAGCAGGCCACGGATCGCTCGAAGCGGGGAGAATTTCGGTGACCGGTTACTACTGCTATCGCAATTCGTTTGTCGGCGAAATTGTGCAGGCGCGTTGCAGGCGGTTGTTGACAGTGTTCGTGGCGCAGTGCTAGCTTCAGACTACCCTGGCATCCTGACAATTTGGATTTCTCGCGCGTTCACTGAACTAAGTCGTTTTTGAGATTGCACAAGAAGTGATGTTCTATACAGGGGGACTTATGAAGCGATGGAGCGTTTGGACAGCGCTGGCAATCACCTTCCTGCTGGCAGGGAGCACGAGCTCTGCTCCTGCCCAGGAAATCACCGGCAGCTTTCTGGGAACAGTGAGCGATCCCAAGGGTCTTCCGATCCCGGGCGCTACGGTGACAATTACCGATGCGGAAAAAAAAGTCGTCGTACGCACATTGACCACTGATGATCGGGGGCAATTTTCCGCACCTCTGCTTCCGGTAGGGCTGTACGACATCTCTGCGGAGGCAACAAGCTTCAGGAAGCAGGTCGTCCAGGGCGTCAAGCTGGAATTGAACCAGCGGCGCAACGTGAACCTGAGCCTGGAGATCGGCAGTATCTCCGACACTGTGACGGTGATGGCCTCGGCCGCCACCATTGAAGCCTCCATTCCGCTGGCTTCTTCATTGATCAGCGGCGAACAGGCACGCGAACTGTCGGTCAACAACCGCAACTGGGTGCAACTGGTCACCCTTGCTCCCGGCGTTTCCAATGACTTGGCCGACCAGGTTTACGTGGGCACTACCAACCCTGATGGCCAAGCCAACACGATCAACATTTCGGTCAATGGCGCACGCAGCAGCCAGAACACCTTCACGGTGGACGGCGCAGACATTACCGACCGCGGTTCGAACATCACCATCCAGGCCTATCCGAGCGTCGATTCCATCGGCGAATTTAAGGTCCTGCGCAGCCTGTACCCGGCGGAATCCGGCCGCAGCGGCGGCGGGCAGGTCAACATCGTTACCCGCTCTGGCACCACCCAATATCACGGCAGTGCATTCGAATTTCTGCGGAATGAAATCTTTAATGCCAATAACTTCCTGGTCAATGCCAGCGCCAATCCGGCGCTTGGGAGGGATGAGAACTTCAAGGCAAGACGCACCCCATTCCGCTACAACAACTTCGGGTGGACACTCGGCGGTCCCGTGCCGTTGTTGAACAAAGTCATCGGTGAACGGGGCAAGGAAGTCTTTTTCTTCTTCTCTCAGGAGTTCCGGCGCGACCGGCGCGCCTCTGCCCCCGTTACCACATCCGTACCGGATGAGTCCCTGCGCAACGGAGTTTTCCCGATTCCGGTTTGCATCAATCGTCCTGCTCTGGGCGAAACTTCGTGCACCGGGTCGTACATCCTTCCTGCAGGTACCCCGATTCCCTCTTCCCTGCTGAACCCGACTGCTATGGGGTACATAAACGGGATCTACAACAATCTTCCTGTGCCAAACAACCCGACAGTGTCCAATCCTTTTGCCTTGGTCACGCCGATCAGGAACGTCGCGGATTTTCGCCAGGAAGTGATCAAGATCGATCACGCGTTTTCGAGCAAAGGGACGGCCTATTACAGGTACCAGCAGGACAAAATTCCAACCCTGGACGGCAATTCTCTGTTCTCCAGCGGTTCGGGGCTGCCGGGAGTTTCGACGACCGAGACCAATTCTCCGGGCCGCACTCACACCTTCCAGCTCACGTACAACGCCAGCCCGAAAATGATCTTTGAAGTTCGCTACAACTACGGTTACGGTGCGATTCTCAGCAAGAACGTCGGCACGCTGGCGCTGGCCAATACCAAGATCCCGGTCACACTGCCATTTGAAAACACCCGCGACCGTAACCCGAGTTTGTCCGGAAACGGTTTTACCAGCCTGGGTAGCTTTGGGCCCTATGACAACTTCTCGTACAAGCACAATTTCGCCGGGAGCTGGACCGGGATTTTCGGCTCCCATACCGTCAAGGCCGGCGCCATGTACTCGAAGTACAGGAAGAATGAAAACGCCCTGGCGGGAGTCAATGAAGGAAGCTTCAGCGCATTCAGCGCCACGATCCCGACGGGCCAGGTATTCCCGCAGAATTACGTGCTGCCAAACGGCGCCGTTCTGACGAATGCCCTGACCTCCACAGTCGCAGGCAACCTGCAGCGCTGGGCCAATTTCATGGTCGGCAACGTTTCGACGTTCACTCAGGCGCACTTTGACTACACTGCCGATCTGCGACAGAGTACGTTTGAAGCATTCGTGCAGGATGAATTTCGCATGAGCAAGAACCTGACGATCTATTATGGCGTGCGTTATTCGTACTTTGCGGCTCCGTACGACAAGAATGGCCGGCTCTCGAATTTCGTGCCCTCGCTCTATGATGCCAGCAGCGCCCCCCAGGTCACGGGCAACGGCACGCGGATAACCGGAACGGGAAATTTCTGCGACGGGATCATCGTCAACGATCAGAATTACACAACCGGTCCCGCCATCTACAACTGCACACCCACCAAGTCGCCGTATGGCAAATATGTGGTCGACGTCTCAAAGAGGGATTTCGCGCCGCGCTTCGGCATAGCGTGGGATCCGTTCGGCAAGGGCGAGACGGCCATCCGCACCGGTTATGGCATTTACCACGAGCAGGTTCTGAATGGCACCTACCTGCAGAATATCGGGCTGAATCCGCCTTACCAGGAGACCGTCACCGGATCGAACACCAGACTGGACAATCCGGCAGCGGCGATTTCCTTTTCGGCTACACCGCAAGGCCTGCGCGCGATTCAATCCGATTTCAACACACCCTACATGCAGCACTGGTCTCTGGATATTCAGCAGCAGATCACCAGGTCCACCCTGGTGACCATCGGCTACTACGGCTCGAAGGGGACGCATTTGATCGGCATTACCGAAATGAACGACCTGCCGGCGGGCAAAGCGCTGGCATCCATGTGCGCTCCCGGCACTTCCTACTATGGGCAGACACCGGCACCCACTCTGGTTTCTTGCCAGCCGGCCGGCTACGCGTTCCGGAACACGACTTCGGTGACCGGGAATCCCAATGTGCTGGGAACAACCACTTACACCGACCAATTGATTCTGGATCAGATCCGGCCGTACCGGGGCTACCGGAGCATTGCCATGGTCCAGCCACGATATGACTCGAACTACCACAGCATGCAGATTTCGGCGCAGCAGCGTTTCGCGGGTTCGTCGGAGATTAGCCTGGCGTACACCTGGTCGAAGAACCTGACCAACAGTCCGAATGACCGGTCGGGCTATCCACAAGATACCTACGACCTGCGCAGCGAGTACCAGCGTGCAACCCTTGACCGCACGCACATATTCACCTTGAACTTCATCTATGAAATTCCATTCATGCGCGACGAGAGCGGAATTGTGGGCAAAGTGCTCGGAGGATGGCAGGCATCCGGGATCATCACCTACAATACCGGTCTGCCTTTCTCTGTGGCGACCTCCAGCCTGGATTACGCCGGTCTCGGGCTGATCAATGCCGGTCCGAGTGCGCGCCCCAATCAACTCTGCGATCCTAACAACGGTGCGCCGCATACCAAGGAGCAGTGGTTCAACACCGCCTGTTTCCAAACCAATCCGCCGAACACGGGGACTGGCTCCTTTGGATTCGAGAACAAACCTGGAAATGCAGGACGCGGCACCATTCAGGGGCCGCCGACCAGCCGCATCGATTTCACGATGGCCAAGAGTTTTCGTCTCTATGAGGACGTTCGCCTGCAGTTCCGGGCGGAGATGTTTAATATCCTCAACCACACCAACTATCGTGGCTTTACCAGCCTGAATGTAACCAGCACTGCGTTCGGCCAGATAGGAACCGTGCGCGATCCGCGAACCATGCAGATGGCGCTCAAGATCACCTTCTAGAGCAAGTCCGACTGGGCTCAGCCCGGCCGGTGTCGTTCGTTTTTCAGGAAACCAAAGGGCCCCTTCCCTCCCCTGGGAAGGGGCCCTTTCTCTATTGCCTGCACGGCTGCTGCTGCGCAGGTATAATATATCTGATTTACCTGGGTTTAATCCGAAAGGAACCTGCGCGAGTCACGATTTTGCGATGCTCGCAAAGGAGGATTTGCCATGAGCAATGGAATCATTTTGCCTGCGATTCTTTTTCTTACGGCACTCGCTTCGATGCCGGATACCACTCTCTCCGGCCGCCTCCGAGCGCGTGATACCGGCTCCTGGCTCGGCGGAGAGGATGCTTATGTAGTCGCTTTCGCGGAATCGCCCGGCAGCGCAAAGGACCTGGTTGTCCTGGGATATGCCCACCCCGACGGCACAGGCAAATGGACCATAACGGGATTGCCTTCGACCGGCAACATCTATGTTTCGGGCTTTCATCGCGGCTTTCCTGCAATCCTGTTTTATGCGGAAGTTGCCATAAACGGTAAACAGGCCGTCAATCTGGGAGTCCAGCAGGCAGGCTCAGATGCGCCCGGGTCCCGCAAGTCCGCCGGGTCAAGAGCCTCCGCTGTGCCGCTTCCCCTTGCCGACAAGCAGAACTCCGAAATCGCTGCCGAGCTGCTGAAGCTGATCGCGGCCAAAGAAAAACCGGGTTCGGCCGCGGTCACGGGCGCCGCAATCGATCTGAAACCCATCCAGGGAATGTGGACCCGAAACGGCCGGACATACCGGATCGAAGGAAACCAGGCGACCATTGAGGATACGGGCCCGTCGACGATGGCGGCTGTCACTGCCGGCCTCGTGGTCATGCGCAACATCGCCAAGGCAGGTACCAGTCTCTGGAACGCAGAGGTGCTTTGGCAACTGGATTCTGAAAGGAAATGGTCTCCCGGCACCCTGACACTGTCTCCCGACGGAAACACAATTACGCGGGAAAGTACTTCCCCTTGGAATAACATCCCTGAAGCGGTAGTGCTCCGAAGAAAGTAAAAGCCGGCAGCTCAAAGAACTTACTACGTTATTTGGCAGGCAGAGTTCTGACGGGGAGCAAGGGATCAGCCCTCCTAAGGGCGGCGCAGGCTGCTTCGCCCTTACGGCTCATTTTCTGAATGCCCACGCGCGCAGGGCTTTCGCCCTGGGCTTTCCTGCTTCGCCCCCCGCGGGGCTGGTTCCTGTCTGACACGCGGCTGTAATGCCGGGAGAGTCGACTTCATGGCGCTGCCGTGAGACAATGACGCCCTGACAGGAGAGGACAGATGGCGGCAAAAAACTCGAGGGTGCCGTGCATGATCTGCAGCCCGGCCGGGGCGCAGGAGGGCGACTACTGCGAACGGCATCGCGACGAACTGCATAACCTGGAGCATCAGTACGAAGGGCTGTTCCGCCTGCAACGCACCACCCGCGGCAAAGATCATGAAGCCTATGATATTTACATGCAGTCGCAGTGCGGCCCCTGCGGCCGCATTTTGCTGCAGGAAACGGACCCGGACAGTCTCTCGATCACGGTGCTGCTGGCGGATGACGTCAAACTGGACACGGAACTTCCCGAATACGAGGCATTGGGAATCCGCCGGACGTGGGGCGACTTGCTGCAAATCAAGATCGGGCAGGACCTGATACACAGCTGGTACGGCAACGCGCGGGCCTGCGTTGAACTCTTCCAGACCGATTTCGGGAACCAGAAGCATTGGGACGTTGAATCGCGCGACCAAGGGATGGACGAGGAAGAGGATGAGGCCCCCGATCCTCATTTCCACGGCGGCAAGCACTCCATCCACTGACATCAGCCGCGGCCCGGCAAGCCCTGTCATTTTCGTTTGTAGACCACGGCGGCTTGGGAGCGCGGGCGTCGCGCCGAATGCCGCATAGTATTTGCGTCGCGCAGCATTGGGATCGGCATCGGCCTCGATGACGATGCTGCCACCGAGACCGGTCCGGGACAGATTCCTTTGAAGGTTCCGCTGTTCGCAGTTCTTCCGGCAATTGTGAACCGGTTTGGCGTTTGCCCCGGAGGGGCCAGGAGAAAGTAGCCGGGGGCTAGCCGCGAAGCGGCGCGGCCCGCGGTTGCCCGAACATGTGCGGAATAGCCCTCCTAAGGCAACAGATCGGTGTTGTTTGGCATAAGTCTAGTTATATCAATGATATGCCTAAAAAAGGCCAGATAAACAAAAAAATGTTTGTTCCCCTTCCTGTTGGAGACACCGCAGGTGAGCTTGTTGCTGGAAGGGCGACAGAAAAGACCCGCGCATAATAAGCCTGTCGCCCCTCCAGGGCTCGTTCGATTCTCGCTCTTACCGGGGGCTGCGCGCTCTGCGCTTGCCCCCGGCTACTGTCTTATGCCCTTCCAGGGCATGGCGACAGCAAGGACTTGTTCACAAAAAGTCTGTCGCCCTTTTGGGCATGAGCGGAACTGTCAGCTTTGATTCGCGGGATTTGCAGGCGCAGAGAGGCCGACGGGGTTCATTCAGTTGCCGGCCTATGGGGATCATGCCGGTTTGGCGCAAAAACTGTGCGGCATCGGGCGTCCCGCCGGCACAAGCCGTCGTGACGGAGCCGGTCCCAGGGCTGTACCCGATGACGTGCGACAATGACCTCGGCACTTGGATATCTCCGAGTCATCCTTGGGTCTGATGTTTGAAGTCTGTGTTCTCCGCGCACCCGTCATGGCGCCGTGCGCTGATTCCAGTGCTCCGGCCGCAGCGCGCGGACGGCCTTCCCGGTTTGCCACATCTCGGATTCGCGCATCTGCTTCAGTTCCGCCTCCAGCTTATCCTTGTAGTCCGGCGTGCCGTTGGCCGCCAGCGCGATGCGCGTCTCTTCGCCCTTCCGAACGCTTTCGTACAGGGCTTCAAAGACGGGCGCAACGGCATCATGGAAACGGCCCTTCCAGTCGAGCGCGCCGCGCTGGGCGGTAGTGGAACAGTTGGCATACATCCAGTCCATGCCGTTCTGGGCCACGAGGCGGATCAGGCTCTGTGTGAGCTCTTCGACCGTCTCGTTGAAGGCTTCGGAGGCGGAGTGGCCGTTTCTGCGCAGGATCCCATACTGGGCCTCCATCAGTCCGGCCAGTGCGCCCATCAATACGCCGCGCTCACCCGTCAGGTCGCTGTACACTTCCTTCTCGAATGTTGTCGGAAACATGTAGCCCGAGCCCACGGCCATCCCGAGCGCCAGGGTGCGATCCAGGGCGCGGCCGGTGTAGTCCTGATATACCGCATAGCTGCTGTTGATGCCGCTGCCGTCGAGGAAGTTGGCGCGCACGCTCCGGCCGGAGCCCTTGGGCGCCACAAGAATGACGTCCACGTCCTTGGGAGGGACGACGCCGGTCTGGTCGCTGTAGACGACGGCAAACCCATGGGAGAAGTAAAGCGCCGCGCCGTTTCTCAGCCGGGATTTGATGGCAGGCCACATCGCTTTCTGCCCTGCATCCGAAACCAGAAACTGGACCACGGTGGCGCGTTCCGTCGCTTCCTCGAGCGGAAAGAGCGTCTCCCGCACGATCCAGCCTTCGGCGATCGCCTTGTCCCAGCTGGAACTCCCCTTCTTCTGGCCGACGATGACCCGGATGCCGTTGTCGCGCATGTTCAACGCCTGGGCCGGCCCCTGGACGCCGTATCCCAGCACGGCGACCACCTCATCCCGGAGCACCTGCCGGGCTTTCTCCAGGGGGAACTCCTCGCGGGTGATTACTTCCTCTTCCACGCCGCCAAAAACGAACTTAGCCATAACTCTCCATTTCCGATACCAAGGGAATGTTGAAATCTTCCGGCCGGCGATCCGCTGCCGCGAGCGAGCCGTACAATTTGCCGTTTCTGTTGCTGTTCATCAGCGCCTCGCCGCCGCGCGACATGGCCACCGCGCCGGTGCGCACCATTTCGATGATGCCGAGCGGCGTAAGCACATCGACCAAGCCGTCGACTTTCTGCTCGTCTCCTGTTACCTCGATCATGAGCGAGTCCGGGGTCACGTCCACCACGCGGGCGCGAAAGACCGCCACGGTCTGCATGATCTCCGCGCGGTTCCTGGCGTTGGCGCCGACTTTGATCAGGGCCAGGTCGCGGCTGACGGTGGGCCTGCTCGTCAGATCCTCGACCTGGATCACGTTGACCAGTTTGTAGAGGTAGGAGGTCAGACGTTCCACGCTGACCTGGTCCCCGTCCACGACGATGGTCATGCGCGAGATGCCGCCGGTCTCGGTATGACCCACCGTGAGGGATTCGATATTGAAAGCGCGGCGGCGGAACAGCGATGCCACCCGGTCCAGGACGCCGGGCTTATCTTCGACCAGAACCACCAGTGTGTGCTGCACAAATTCCTCCTAAGAATCCATGGAAGTTTCAGGGGCCGGGTCCGGGCGGCGGATCATGGCGTGCAGATCGGCGCCGGACGGCACCATCGGGTACACGGCATCTTCAGGCTCCACGCGGAAGTCGATGACGACGGCGCCTTCGGCTTCCCTGGCGTTGCAGACCGCGGTTTCGATTTCGCTGCGCCGGTTCACGCGCAGCCCTGTCAGCCCGTGAGCCTCGGCAATTTTCACAAAGTCCGGATTGCGCAGCGGGGTGGCTGCGTACCGGCGCTGGTAGAAAAACTCCTGCCATTGCCGCACCATGCCGAGGTAGCCGTTGTTGATGATGGCGACGTTGATTTTGATACCCTCCTGGGCGGCCGTGGACAATTCCGCCTGGGTCATCTGGAAACCGCCGTCCCCGGCGATCACCCACACGTCGCGGTCCGGTGTAGCGAGCTTTGCGCCGATGCCGGCAGGCAGGCCGAATCCCATGGTCCCAAGGCCGCCTGAACTGATCCAGGTGTGCGGCTTGTCGATGCTGCAGTATTGCGCGGCCCACATCTGGTGCTGCCCGACATCCGTGACAAAGGTCGCATTGGCGTCCGTCAGCCGCCGCAGATCGTACATGACGTGAGCCGCGTGAAGGCAGCCGTTGCCGGGCAGGTTCTGGATATCGCGAACGGCGCCGGCCGACCGTAAACGGTCGATGTGATCCAGCCATTCGGAACGGTCGACGGCTTCGGTCAGCGGGATGATCTGGCTCAATATACTCTTCAAGTCGCCCACCAGCCCCGCATCCACCTTCACGTTCTTATTGATCTCCGAAGGATCGATATCGATGTGAATCTTGCGCGCATGGGTGGCATAGGTGTTCAACTTGCCCGTCACACGGTCGTCGAACCGCATCCCGAAAGCAAGCAGCAGGTCAGCCTCCTGGATGGCAGTGTTGACCCAGGCCTCGCCGTGCATCCCCATCATGCCCAGGTTGAGCGGATGGGCAGCCGGCAAGGCGCCGAAAGCCAGCAGCGTCATCGATACGGGCACCTGTGCCCGTTCGGCAAACTGCCGCACCTCGTCCATTGCCCCGCTCATCAGAATGCCATGCCCGCCCAGGATCAGCGGGCGGCGGGCCGTATTGATCATTCCGGCCGCCTCCTGGATGTGCGTCGGCGCGGGTCGCAGGTCCGGCCGGTAGCCCGGGAGCCGGATGGAGCGATGGTCATATTTCCAGTCGTCGATCACAGCCTGCTGCGCATCTTTCGCGATGTCGACCAACACGGGGCCAGGCCGGCCTGACCGGGCGATATAAAACGCTTCGCGCAGCGCAGGCATGATCTCGTCCACACGGGTGACCAGGTAATTGTGCTTGGTGATCGGCAGGGTGATGCCGGTCACGTCGACCTCCTGAAAAGCGTCGTAGCCGATCTGCCGGCTCGAAACCTGCCCGGTGATGCAAACCAGCGGAATCGAGTCCATGTGCGCATTGGCAATGCCGGTCACGAGGTTCGTTGCCCCCGGCCCCGAGGTTGCCATGACCACGCCGACCCTGCCGCCGGCACGGGCATAACCGTCCGCCATGTGGACCAGGCTCTGCTCGTGGCGGCCAAGCACGTGATGGATCGGGTATTCGAGCATCGCATCATAAATTGGGAGGTTCGCGCCGCCGGGAAAGCCAAAGACAAACTCCACCCCCTCCTGCATGAGGCATTCCCAGACAATCTGAGCACCCGTACGTTTCATGGATTCCCCACTACTTTCGGCCCCTGGCCGGGCAATTTCATCCTGCCCCCCGAGCTAACAGGCCAGCACGGCGCCGGCATCGGCCGACGTGACAAAATGGGCATAACGGCGAAGCCACCGGCTTTGCGTGCGCGGCGCAAATGGCGGCAACGACGACAGGCGCGATTGAATCTCGGCGTTCTCCAGCCGGACGCTCAGGCGCCGCTCTTCCAGATCAATCTCCACGATGTCTCCTGCCTGCACGGCGGCGATCGGGCCGCCCAGAGCCGCTTCAGGCGAAACGTGGCCGATACAAGCGCCGCGCGTGCCGCCGCTGAAACGCCCGTCGGTAACGAGGGCGACCTTTTCCCCCAGGCCCATCCCCATCACCGCACTCGTCGGGCTGAGCATCTCCTGCATCCCCGGACCGCCGCGCGGACCTTCGTAGCGGATGACAATCACGTCTCCGGCCACGACTTCCCCCGCCAGGATTCCGGCAAGAGCATCGTCCTGCGATTCGTAGACGACCGCCGGTCCTGAAAATTTGTGCATCCCGGGGGCGATCGCCCCGGTCTTGACCACCGCCCCCCGCGGCGCCAAATTGCCGAACAGCACGGCCAGGCCGCCACGCGGAGAGTGCGCATTTTCGATGCGGCGAATCACGCGCTCGTCTTCGATCGCGGCCCCGCAAATCGAATCACCCAGGCTCTTTCCGGATACAGTCATCCGTCCCAGGTGAAGCAACCCGGTCCCGCGCTGGATCTCGTTCAGGATTGCCGGGACGCCGCCCGCGCGATGAACGTCTTCCATGTGCCACGACCCCGAAGGGCTCACCTTGCAGATGTGCGGGACCCGGTCGGCCACGGCGTTGATGCGCTCCAGCGGATACCGGATTCCGGCTTCCCCGGCGAGCGCCAGGGTGTGGAGAACCGTGTTCGTGGATCCGCCCATCGCCATGTCCAGCGCGAATGCATCGTCGATCGCCTCGGCCGTGACGATGTCACGCGGCTTGATGTCCCTGGCCAGCAGATCCAGGATGCGAGAGCCGGCGTTCCGGGCGAGTTGTTCCCGGCCGGGCGTGCGCGCCAGGGCCGAACCGTTAAAGGGGAGCGCCAGCCCAAGGGCTTCCATCAGGCAATTCATGCTGTTGGCGGTGAACAGGCCCGAACATGAGCCGCAAGAAGGGCAGGCGTGGCGTTCGAGGTTCAATAACCGGTCATCGTCGATCAAGCCGGCCTTATGGGCCCCTACGCGCTTCGAAAACCGAGATCAGATCCACTACCGTGCCGTCAGGCGTGCGTCCGGCCGCCATCGGCCCTCCGGAGATGAAGATGGCCGGTATGTTGACCCGCATCGCCGCCATCAGCATGCCGGGTACGATCTTGTCGCAATTGGGAATGCAGACCATCGCGTCGAACCTGTGCGCCTCGATCATGGTTTCCACACAGTCGGCGATCAACTCGCGGGACGGCAGGGAATATTTCATTCCCGAGTGCCCCATCGCAATGCCGTCATCCACGCCGATCGTATTGAATTCGAACGGAACCCCGCCGGCAGCAATCACGGATTCTCGCACCAGCCGTCCGAACTCCCGTAGATGAACATGCCCCGGTACGATGTCGACATACGAATTAACGATGGCGATAAAGGGTTTGCCCATGTCGGCTTCGCCGACTCCTGCGGCGCGCAACAGGGCGCGGTGGGGTGCTCTCTCGATTCCTGCCTTGATCATGTCCGAACGCATGTCGATGTTCGCTTCCTGATGAAGAATGCTGCTTTCCCGGGCCCCGATTTGAGGCACATTATCGTAAACCGACACCAATTTTACAAATTTATAATATTGTATTGATGTATAAGTAATGTTGATTACATCATAAATATTGATCTTAAGCTAATTTATCATCACTTATGTTGATTTACTTTTCGATGAATCGGATGAGTTGTGTCCAATCTTATTGAAAGAGCTAAAGTCGAGATTGAGGGGTCTGTGGGAGCAGGTTTTCACGTTCCCTGCTTGTCAACATTTGACTTCCGTCAGTCCGACCCCATGAGCGTGGAGTTCGATTATGTCTGAGCAGTTTCGGGAGAAGGGTTTTCCCCGCCCTCACCGGCGGGATGCCAAAGTTCGGTGTATATTTACAGGATGGAGGTTGCGATGAAGCGTCGGATCTTCGCTGGTGTATCACTTTCTTTCGCCGCATTGGGCGCCTGGATGTTGTGTGCCGCCGCGTCCCAACCAGGGTTTCCCGCAATTGACGGCAAGGCCATACTCGAGCACATCAGGGTCCTTTCCTCTGACCGGTTCGAAGGCCGGGCACCAGGCACGCAAGGCGAGGAGCTCACAGTGTCCTACATCGAGAATGAATTCAAGAAGCTCGGCCTGGAACCCGGCAATAGTGACGGCACGTATATCCAGAAGGTTCCGATGGTCGGAATTACGCCGGATCCTTCCATGGCCCTGAGTTTCCGCAAGGGAGCGAAAGAGGAAGGCCTCAAGTACCTGACCGACTTCGTGGCCTGGACGCGTCACGTCGCACCGGCCGCGGCGTTGGGTAATTCCCCGCTGCTGTTCGTCGGCTACGGCGCATTTCTCTTTTGCCAAACAGGGCGTGCCGGCTCTTGATCCGGAGGGAGGGATAGACTACGTGGGCATGCCGGCCGGTTACGGCCGCAAGATCAAAGACGATTACACGGCCCACGACTACCACAAGCCTTCGGACGTGATACGCCCGGATTGGGAGATGAGCGGGGCTGTGGAAGACCTCCAGCTCCTCTGGAAGGTCGGATTCGACGTCGCGAACGCCGAGCGCTTCCCGCAGTGGAAGCCGGGAACGGAATTCAAGGCCAAGCGGGACGCCCAGCTGGGCACCGTAAAGTACCGCTGAAGAAAAACCAGGGACGTCCCAGGTATTACTCGCCGCCGCAGCGTTGGATCACTGACTTGCAGGATTGTGCTCGAGTTTCCCTGCCACGAGTCAAACACGGCGTGAGAGGGCGTCTCAGCAGACCGCAGGATCGCGGATTGGTCGCGAGTTGGGGGGCGGCGAAGTTGCCTCAAACCTTTTTGAAAACCATTTACAAAATCAAACGTTAGTGGCAGACTCTCGAATGTACTTATGATCAAATTGGTTCGCTTTGCTGCCGCTTTTACGTTTTTTAGCTTCCTGGGCCTTTCGCCCGGCGGATAGCGGAGCGCGCTCGTGCGTCGAGAAGGCCCTCCCCGCCAGCCGGGTGAGGGCCTTTTCTATTTATGAACGAACAAAGAGAGGCGGGGACAGTCTCCAGCTCCTTTGTTCGCAATGCTGTCGGGTGGGGTGATTCGATGGATGATTTAGGGAAGACCCGGAATGAAATTGACGATGTCGACCGGAGCATCCTGGAGGGGCTCGCGCTCCGCAGGAAGCTTTTGCAGAAGATCATTCATGCCAAGGACAGGCTTGATGCCCCGATCCGGGACACACTGCGGGAGGAGCAGATCCTCGGCGACCTTATTGTCAGGGGGCGGGACCTGGGTCTCGACGCCCACTTTGTGACGCGCGTTTTCCATGAAATCATCGACGATTCGATCCGGTCGCAGCAACTGCATCTGATGACCGACCATGCGGCCGAAGGGATCAAGCGCGTGGCCTTCCAGGGCATCGAGGGGGCGTTCAGCGAGCTCGCCGGCAGGAAGTTCTTTGCTCCGTTTCTCGAGCATACCAGCTTCGTTGGATGCCCCACGTTCGAGGCCGTGGTGGAGGCGGTCGAGGATGGGGACGCCGATTACGGGATGTTGCCCGTGGAAAACACGACCGCAGGCAGCATCAACGAAGTTTACGATCTCCTGTCGTGCGCGCAGCTTTCCATCGTCGGCGAGGAGGTGCTTCGTGTCGAGCATTGCCTGCTGGCCGTGGACGATGCGCCGCTTGCGGGCATCCGCCGGATCCTGTCGCACCCGCAAGCGCTGGCGCAGTGCATGAAATTCCTGTCCAAACTGCCGAACTGCGAGGCGCAGCCGCATGCGGACACGGCGATGGCGGTGAAAAGGGTGAAAGAGGAGAAGGATCCCGCCCTGGCCGCGATCGCCAGCGAAGAGGCGGGCCGGCGCTACGGCTTGAAGGTGTTGCGCCGCAACGTGGAGGATCAGCCGAATAATTACACGCGATTCCTGGTTGTGGCGAAGAAACCGTCCCGGGTGGATGTGCGGATTCCCTGCAAAACCTCTCTCGTGATGGCCACCTCGCACGAGGAGGGAGCCTTGTTGCAGGCGCTCAGCCTGTTGCACGATCACAAGATCAACCTGACCAAACTCGAGAGCCGTCCGATCCCAGGCATGCCGTTCCAATACCTTTTCTACATCGATTTCGAGGGCAATACCTCGGACGACAGGATCGCACAGGCGCTCGAAAAACTGCGTTCGGCCACCACCTCGATGAAGGTATTGGGGTGTTATCCTGCCCAGCACCGTTCGAAAACGTCCCCGCCGATTCAGGACCTGATTGGCAGCCCGCAGGAACCGGTCCCTGCGGCGGAGCCGGTAGGCGAACAGAAGGACAAGGCGAGTTACAGGCTGGCGAGCCGGAAGAGCAAACCCGACGATACCATTATCGATGTGCGCGGCGTCAGGATCGGCGGCGCCAACTTCGTTATGATTGCCGGTCCCTGCGCAGTCGAATCGCGCGAACAGATTTATCAGTGCGCACGCCATGTGAAAGAATGCGGCGGCGCCATCCTGCGCGGGGGCTGTTTCAAGCCGCGCACGTCCCCTTACAGTTTTCAGGGAATGGGATTCGAGGGTCTTGAGCTCCTGGCCGAGGCCGGCAAGGAGTACGATCTGCCGGTCATCACCGAGGTCCTGTCGCCGGCGGACGTCGAGCCGGTGGCCCGGTATGCCGACATCCTGCAGATCGGCGCCCGCAACATGCAGAATTTCAGCCTGCTGCACGAGGCCGGGAGGGCCAACCGTCCCGTGTTGCTCAAGCGCGGCATGATGTCGACCCTGGACGAATTCCTGAACGCCGCGGAATACATCCTGGATCGCGGCAACCACCAGGTGATTCTCTGCGAGCGCGGCATCCGGACTTTTGAAACCATGACGCGCAACACGCTGGACTTAGGGTCGATCCCCATTTTGAAACGCCTGACGCACCTGCCCATCCTGGTCGATCCGTCGCATGCAGCCGGCCGCCGGGACCTGGTGATTCCCCTGGCGCTCGCGGCTCACGCCGTGGGCCCGCACGGCCTCATAGTCGAAATCCATCCCGAGCCGGAAACCGCCTTGAGCGACGGCCCTCAGGCACTGCGCTTTCCCGACTTCACGGACCTGATGCGCCTCCTCTACCGGAATTGAAGCGAGCAGATTGATCTGCTCGGACGGGCATTCCGGCGGGACTGAAAATCGGGCTTACGTTCGATTTCGGACCCTCGATTTTCGCTTAAACGAATTCTGGACGCTAGCGGTTGTGACGCCTGGAGGAGACGGGATTGAGGCTCGCCGAGAGCGACTGAACCACGGTCCTCGCAGCCTGAACCCCCAGTTCCTGCGCCTGCCGCGCGCATGCCAGAGCCAGGACACGCTGTCCCAGATTCCAATAGGTCACGGCCAGGTAATAATGGGCAGTGCCCATGTCCGGCCTGAGCCGGATCGCTGACTGAAACGGAGATACCGCCGCTGCATACTCCTTGGCAAGATACAGCGCCAACCCGAGATCGAAGTTCCTTTCCGGATTCGATGCGGCAAGATCACAGGCGAGCCGGTAGTTTCGGATCGCGGCCTTCATATCACCCCGGCACCTGTACAGGTATCCGAGGGTGGCATACAACCGGTCGTCGGGGCCGAATTGACGGAGTGAGTCTTCTGCGAAAGTGATGGCGCCGGCGTAATCCCCGGTCTTCATGAGGGAAAAGGAGAGGTTGTCCAGGACGCTCTTGCTGGCCTTGCCGCCGCGCAGCAGGGCCTGAAACTGCTTTGCCGCTTCCTTGTAGTCCGACGCTTCCAGTTTCAGTGTCGCCAGCTGCTCCCGGCACTGTATATCTCCGGGATTGATCTCCAGACATTCAAGGCAAACTGCCTGGGCCGACTTGTGATCGCCGGCTTTCCGGTAAACGTGGAGCATTTCTTTCAGGATGCCGGCGTTTTTCGGGTCCAGCGATTTGGCCGCGTCGAGTGAGGCAAGGGCCCCTTTGATGTTGCCTTCGAGGAGCAGTAATCGGGCTTGTCCGGTCAAGGCGTCGATCTGCCTGGGGTTCAGACGGAGCGCCTCGGAGTAGGAGTCGAGGGCTTCCCGGGATTTCCCGATCGACTGCCGCAGATAGCCGAGATAAGACAACAGGTCGGGATTATCCGGCAACTGCCGGATGGCAAGCATTACGGCGGCCTCCGCATCCCCCGGTTTTCCCTGGTCGTCATAGATGGCCGCCATGCCCGTCAGCACGTCCGGCGAGGCGGACCCACGGGCGATCGCATCGCGGGAGTAACTCAGCGCCTCCGATTCCCGCCCTAAGGAACGGAGCGTGGCTGTCAGTCCCGCCACGGCACGGGCCTCGCCGGGAGAGATCTCCAGAGCGTGCTGGAACGCCTGTCGCGCCTCTTCGAACCGCATCGCCCGGTCAAGCAAATAGCCGAGATCAATCCATGCTTTGACAAGCCGCGGATTCCGGGCCGTGCTTTCGCGCAGCAGGCTTTCCGCTTCCCGGTACCGGCCGGCGGTGCCGGCCTTGGCCGCCCGCCCATAGAGAACCTCCGCATCGTACGCACGCTCTGCCTGTTTCCTCGCCGCATCGGCTTCCGCCGCTCTTCCCAACTTTTCATAGATGGCAGCGAGTTCCTGATGGATCAGGGGATCGTTGCCGTCCAATTCCTGGCCCCGTCTGGCCCAGCGCAGAGCGTTCTCCCATTCACCCCGGCTCCGGTACAGGGAAATCAGCGCGAAGTAATTCGACAGCTCGCTCGAATCCAGCTCAACGGATTCGAGGTATTCATGCAGCGCTTCATCCGCATCCCCGCGAACCTGGCAGAGAAACCCGAGGAGGCTGTGGAGGGGGGCGATGGAATGGTGCTCTGCGGTCAGTCTCCGGGCTTCACGAAAGGCATCGTCGGTCCTGCCCGCAAGAAACAGGCTTTGAATCCACTCGGTCTTCGCTCTCAATCCAATGGAGGGATCCGCCAGGATGGGCTCGAACGTCGTGACCGCCTCGGTCGCCCGTCCCAGGCGGGCGAGGGTCATGCCTAATCCCAATCTCGCCCCGGCGTTGTCCGCCTGCGCGTTCAGGACAGTCCGGAATGCGCTCTCGGCCTGTGGGAGCGCGGAGCGCCAGAGGTAAAGGTAGCCGAGCAACGATTGGGCGGTGATGTAATCGCGATCCGAGGAAGGAATGGAGCCGAGTATCTTTTCGGCTTCGGCGGGCTGCGAGGCATTCATCGAGGAGATTCCTCTCCTCAGCGCGTCCTCTTGCGCCCGCACGCCTGTGCACAGACCAGTGGCCAGGATCGCGGCCATGATTCCAGAACAAAGTAGTCGCACGGGCCAGACCGAGATGGTTCGATGGTTGCGTTCCTGATAATCCGACATGATCCGCTCGCCTTTTCCCCCGGGTGAGGCTCGTCTGGCCGCAGGTTTAGCCGCGTGCGGGCACCGGTACAAGAGGCTGTAAGTAATGATAGCACCATCCGTGTATTTGCTCTGCGGAATGGCGCGGCGCAGAGTCTTGCGATCGTTGGTGAATTCCGAATCGATCATGAGTTGCCGAGCCCTGTGTTTCAGACACTGGAATGCCGCGAGCAAAACGGCGAAAGATATTGCGTGTATTTCGTGTATTTCGTGGTTAGATGTAACGTTAACTGCAATTGAACTGCTTGAGAGCCAAAAAAAACCGTTTATCCGGGAGGATTTCGTCATGCGAATGAACCGCCGGCTGATCCTGACTCTAGTGCTGACAGCGGCCCTGGCGCCGCAGGCAGGCTCGCAATCGAAGGCACGGTTTCTCGATAAGGACACATTTTTCCAGATGGAATCAGTGTCCGGGCCACAGATAGCGCCGGACGGGTCTGCCGTGGTTTTCGCGCGCGGCTTCGTCGATATCATGAAAGACCAGAACTCATCGAACTTATGGATCACGGATATTCGAGGCGAGCGGTTGCGCCAGCTTACGGACGGCCCCTGGCGCGACAGCGCGCCGGTCTGGTCGCCCGATGGAAAGCGCATCGCGTTCCTTTCGGACCGATCGGGATCGACGCAGGTTCATGTCATGTGGGCCGACACCCGGGAGACCCTGCAGTTGACCCGCGTCGAACGCGCCCCGGCGGGTCTCAAGTGGTCGCCCGACGGCAAGTTCATCCTGTTCACAACGAATCTGCCGGACGACACTCCCATTTTGCCGGTGAAGCTGCCGGCTACCCCAAGAGGGGCGCAGCTCGCCAGAAGCGCGGTGATCGTCGACCGGCTTTCCTGGGGCTCCGACGGTGTCGGGCCGACGACGAGGAGCTACGCGCACGTCTTTGTCGTGGACGCATCCGTCGGCGGCACGCCACGGCAGATCACTTCGGGCAAGTTCAGCCACAGCGCTGCAGAATGGTCGGCCGACGGCCGAACGATCTACGTTTCGGGCATCCGCAAGCCCGATGCCGAGTATCTGCAGGGGGACTCGGAGATCTACGCCGTCGACGTGGCAACGCTCTCCGTGAAGGAGCTGACCGACCGAAGAGGTCCCGATTCCAACCCGGTTGTATCACCCGACGGCAAATGGATCGCCTACACCGGGTATGACGACCAGAACTACACCAGCACGCTCGCCAATGTCTATCTCATGGACTCGACCGGCGGAAACAAGCGGCCGTGGATCGGCAATCTGCCCAGTTCGCCCTCCGGGATTGAATGGGCCGGCGACGGAAGCGGGATCTACTATTCGATGGAAGAACGCGGCGAAGCAAACGAGTACTTCGTCGCGCTTGCGCCGGGCAGCGCCCCGAGGAAGATCACGAGCGGAGCACACATGCTCACAGCTTTGTCTTTCGCGCGCAACGGGCAGGTGGCGGCGATCCGTTCGTCGGTCAGGCAACCCGGCGCGCTGGTGACCTTTTCGTTGACCAGATCCGCGGACCTGCGGACGCTCGTCGACGTGAACTCCGATGTGGTCGACGGCATCTCGCTGGCGGATGCCGAGGAAATCTGGTACTCGTCCGCCGACGGCCCGAAAATTCAAGGATGGCTGATGAAGCCCCCGAACTTCGATCCCGCGAAGAAATACCCGATGGTGCTCTGGATTCACGGCGGGCCATGGAGCATGTACAACGTCGGGTGGAGCTGGGCGTTCCAGAACTGGGCCGCGAACGGCTACGCGGTGCTTTGGACCAATCCGCGCGGCTCGACCGGCTATGGCCAGGACTTCGTAAACGGTATCCAATTTTCGTATCCCGGCCGGGATTACGACGACCTGATGGCGGGCGTGGATGCCGCGCTCGCGCAGGGTTGGGTGGACAAAGACAACCTCTTCGTGTGCGGCGGCTCCGGCGGCGGACTTTTGACTGCATGGATCGTCGGGCATACGAACCGGTTCCGCGCGGCGGTCTCGATGCGGCCGGTCATCGACTGGCAGTCGTTTGTCGGAATCACCGACGGCTCGAGCTGGTACCGGCAGTTCCAGAAATACCCGTGGGAGGACCCGATGGAGTATGCGGTGCGCTCGCCGCTGCACTATGCCGCGAGTGTCACAACTCCGACCATGATCATGACGGGCGAGGCGGACCTACGGACTCCCATCGTTCAGACGGAAGAGTTTTACCGTGCGCTCAAGATGCTCCGCAAGGCGGACACACTCATGGTGCGCATGCCGGAGGAGTTCCACGGCTGGCGGCGCCCGTCGCACCAGATCCTCCAGCAGCTGTACCTGATGGCGTGGTTCGAGAAGTATCGCACCAAGGAGAGTAAGGCCGCCGTCAGCGTGCTCGCCGACCGTTAGAGCGAGGGAAAAGACCGAACCGCAAAGACCGCAAAGACCTCGAAGACCACTTGAGATCCTTGAGGTCTTAGAGGTCTTTGCGGTTCGTTTTTTTGATTCGCTGCCTGCCTAACCGGATTTCGATCGCACTGTGTTGATCCATGTCATGTAGTCCCCGGGGTATTCGACTCTGGCCTGGAAGCCATGCACGCGGGACAGGATTTCAGCCACGTGCTCCGCGGGGAGCGGCGGCTGGCCGGCGAGCCGCTCGGCGACGGCGCGAACTCTGGACCGCGCTTCCGCCGCGGCATCTGTGAGCACTTCCTCGTAGCCGCTGCCCGTGCCCAACAGATAGCTCTCCAGCATGTGCTGGGACACCAACCTCCCATGCCTGGCGGACACGAGGATGTTCCCTTTGCCGGTGACAGCGTTGCCCACCGCGAAGACTCCATCCATCCCGTACATCTCCCCGGTCATCTCATCCTTGAACCGGTAGACCTCGCCCTCCATCGGCACGCCGGGAATCGGCTCAGGAATGCTCCCGATAGAACTCACAGTGAGCGGCGAGAGGAGCTGGCGTTCCGTCCCCGGAAGGACGCGCACACGATCCTCCCGAATTTCGGTGGCAGCCAACCGCAGGCCGGAAAGACAGCCATCAGTTGAAACATACGCCACGGGAACCTGCTGGTCCTGGAAAGTGAAGAGATACTTCTCCATAAAGATGCGGAGAAGTTTCCGGCGCGTGGCGCGAGCCTGTTCCATCTGTTGCTGCGCGGCCGGTTCCTTGGGCTCGGCCAGCGGCATGTCCTCAGCGCGGCGCCTGTAAGTCAGAGTGCAGCCTTTCAGGCCCAGGTCCGCCAGTGTCAGCCCTGATTCTGTCAGGACCTTGCTGATTCCGCGCTGCTCGAGTTCGTACAGATCCACATGCCGGCCCCGCCCGTCGAGAGCGCGGCTGACCGTTTCCAGCATGAGAATCTTCACCACATCCAGTGAGGCAAGGCCGCCTCCCACGACGATCGCGCCGTCCGCTGGCATCAATTGCGGACCGCGATAGCCCGCTTCCGGATAGTGGTTGAACCAGTGAACAAAGGCGTTCTGGTAATAGAAACCGCGTCCGACGAACTGGTCGATGCCGGCGAGCGGCAATGAGCGATCCCGCCAGGCGCCGTTGGCCAGGACCACCGCGCTCGGCCGCCATTGCCGGAGTTCCTCCAGGTCAAGGTCCTGGCTCAGCTTTGTCCTGGGCACAAAATGAATCCCTGGATGAGACAGCTTGCCGTCGATTTTCCTTTTTTCCTGCTCGCGCAGTTTCTCGTGCCAGCGGGGCAGGCCGTCCTCGATCTTCCCGTAGGGATGATCGTTCTGCTCGAAGACGACACAGATTACGTTCTTTTCCGCGAGCTGAAAGGCCGCTTCGGCGCCCGCAACAGCCCCACCAATGATAACTACCACGTGCCGCGCATCTGGGTCGGCCATATCCTCCCGCTTTCAGTAACTCCGGCAAAGCCGGGGTCTTGCTGTGTGAACCGCTCGAACCGGCCGGCGTTTCGAGCGGAACCGCGGCTAATCTGCCGGTTGCCCCCACAATCCGGCCGCCGGTGCCGAATCAAGAGTTTCGCGACAGAAACAGCTTATAAGAATATCGCAGGTAACCGCTCAAATCACCACGTCTTCATCCTCGATCTGCGATCCAGAGACTGGAAGCCGGCGCTGTGGGACCGGGACCGGTTGCGCCTGCGGCGACGGTTCGGTCGTGGGATAGAAACCTTCCGGACCATAGCGGCATTGTGCGGTCAAGGCGGCGCCGTTAAATATCACCGCAGAGACCGCAGAGACCGCAGAGGAAGAGGAAAAGACCATGGTATTTCTCTGCGTCCTCCGCGTGCTCTGCGATGATATTTTGTTATGAGAGCCGCGAGTGCGGGAAGATAATGTCCGACATCAAACCTGGAGAAGGGAAACAGCGATGAATGGAATCATAATGATATGGATTTCGGGTGTGCTCCCACTCCTGATGGGTGTGCAACAGCCGGCCGCCGCTCAGGTGGCAAGCGGCGCCATGGAAAAGGGGAATTTCCGATTCACATACGACGAGCGCGGTATTTCAGGTCTGGCCAATCCTCACGATCCATTCGGGGCTGTGCTGGTGCCTGCCGGGACGCAGGGAGGAGGTCGCGGGCAGAGCGGGGCGGGAGGCCGGGGTGGTGGCGGGGGCGCGACGCTCGGTCTGACCTTGAGCTACCGGGTCGGTGGCGGCGACTGGACAAATCTCACGACGCGCGGCTCAAAGTGGAACGCCTCGCCGGAGGCGGGCACGGTCACTTATGCCAACGACACGTCAAAGGATCCCCTCAAGGTAGTCGAGACGTACAGGACCGACGGCAAGGTCCTCGACTGGACTATCGACATGGAAACAACCGGCAAGTCGGGGGTCCAGATCGGCGACCTCGGCATCAGCATCCCCGCGGCAGGGCCCACAGGCGAAAACCCGATGCAGATCTTCGAACGTGGATTCCTGAAGCACCAGTTCGTATCCGGGAGCGGCTCGTTCTTCTATTTCGTGCGGGCATCGGGCGCCCCGCCGTTCATGCTGGTCACGGTTCGCCCGGGCACGAAGCTCGAATACACCGGCGGGGGCGGTCGAGGGGGCGCCCAGGTCTTCGTCCACTCCAACCGCACGGGCGGCGCGGAAAAGCGCGGCACATGGCGTCAGGCCCACACATCGCTCGACCTCGCGCCTGCGGGACGGCCGGGCAGCAAAGCTTCCTACGGCTTCCGCATGCAGTGGGCCGGCAGCTACGAGGAACTGCGGGAGATGATCTACCAGGCAGGACTCTTCGACATCCGCGTCGTCCCGGGCATGACCGTCCCCGAGAACCTGACGTCCCGCTTCTCTCTCCACACCAAAGCCAGGATTGAGGCGATCAGGGCGGAATTCCCGGACCAGACCGCGATCGGGATGCTGGGGGAGCCCAGACCCGACCATCGCGTTTATGAGGTGACATTCAAGAAACTCGGCGAGAACATGCTGACCATCGAGCACGACGGCGGGCGGCGCACTTATCTCGAGTTCTTCGTAACAGAACCGATGGAGACCCTGATCAAGAAACGCGCAGCTTTCATCGTAAACCGGCAGCAGATCAAAGACCCCGGCAAGTGGTGGAACGGCGTCTACGGACCGTACGACATGAAGGCCAAGGTCACGCGCACGATTGACGATCCGGACATCTTCCTGGACCGCATGGTGTACGCATTGACTTGCGACGACCCGGGCCTGAGCAAGGCGCCCTACCTGGCGTCGAAGAATGTCACCTTCCCGGATCAGAAGGAGATCGAGTCGCTGGAGTACTACCTGAAGAATTTTGTCTGGGGCGGGTTGCAGCGGCGCGATGATGAGCGGCCGTACCCTTACGGCGTCTACGGCACGCCGAATTGGTACATCAACCGCGACCCGGCCCGGCGCAAGGCTTACGCCGAAAAACTGGCTTCCGGTGCCACCGCTCTGCGCGATCTGGTCAAAGAGCACGTCTGGCGCTCGTACGATTACCCTCACGTCGTCATGCTCTATTTCCACATGTACCAGATCGCCAGGATGTATCCGGAGATGTCCAAGTACCTCGACGCCGCGGGGTATCTGAACCGTGCGTGGGAGACGGCTCGAGCCTTCTATGTCTATCCTTACGAGATTTATCCGAAGTACTACGAAACCTACAAATGGGGGCTCTACAACGAACTGGTCGTGCTCGAACTCATCGACGCGCTTGAACAGGAGGGTTTCGAGGAACAGGCGGCCTGGCTGCGGAACGAATGGGAGAAGAAGACCAAGTATTTCGTCTATGACGACGCCTACCCGTTCCGCTCGGAGTATGCGTTCGATCGAACGGCATTCGAATCCACCTATGCGTTTGCCAAGTACGGGGCGACTCACGACATGCGGCCGGACCGGAACCTGTGGTTCGACGTCAAGCCCAAGAAGTGGTATTCGCACCCATTCGTGCGCCGGGAGGATTCGCGGGCCTTCATGGACCGGCAGCTGGCCTCGGGCCTCGTGGTGCGCGGCTGGCTCAACCCTGCCTATTACACACTCGGCAGCGATCCCGGAGTCAGCTACATGGCTGCGATGGGCGGCTGGGGCGTCCTGGACTACGCCATCAATTTCGCCCCGGCCCCCTCGGACTGGCTGCAGCTCGGCTACGCGTCGTACCTCAGCTCCTGGTGCCTGATGAACACGGGTCGGCCGGAAACCAACTACGGGTTCTGGTACCCGGGGCCGGAGAACGACGGCGCCTCCGGCTGGCAATTCATGTCCGCCAAAGCCGGCAGCGCCTGGATGGGATCGAGCTATCCCGGCGGGGTCACGGTGCCGCGCGGGCCATGGTGGTACGACGGCGAGATCGACCTCGGATACGGCGGCGCCCTGCGCATGGCCGCGACGGTCGTCACCCGCGACCCGGACTTCGGCTGGTTCGCTTACGGCGGCGCGCTGACGGAAAAGGGGAACGAGCTTTCAGTCAACCCTCGCGACGGGCTGCGAAGGCGTTTGGACGTCGTGATCCCCGACATGTATCTGCCGTTTCCCGAGGACATCCGCCGTTTCAAGTTGGAGCTGGAGCGCGACGGTTTTGAAGCTGCCGGAACGATAACTTTGGACAAGGCTCTTGGAAGGATAGCCTTCACCATCGAGAACCGCACGGCAAATGCGCACAAAACCGGGCTGCGGTTGTCGATCCCCGTCCAGTCGCAATATGAGCTGCTGCAGGACGGCAAACCGGTGCCGCTCGTTCAGACAGGCAACTGGGATTACCCGTGGCGCGCGGAGCTGGCGATCGGCGGCGCCACTTCGAAGGTCGAACTCGTACGCACGGACCGGCGTTAGCATGACGGGAACAGTTACGGAAATGGAGACAAAACCCCATCGCACCGGTGATTGATATGAAAACTATCGCAGGGATCTTCGCGCTCGTGTGGCTCGCTTTTTCCGGAGGACAGGCCACTTCCCCCGAGGAACGGGCCGCCGCGCTGCGCGACCCGAAACACGCTCTCTGGAGCCGTCCGGCGCCTGAGACGTACCGCGTCCAGATCGACACAACCAAGGGAAGGATCAACCTCGAAGTCACACGATCGCTGGCGCCGCGCGGGGCAGACCGGTTTTACCACCTGGTGGAAACCGGCTTTTATGACAACTCGCGGTTCTATCGTGTGATCCTTGGACGATTCGTTCAGTTCGGCATCCCGGGGAATCCGTCGATCGCCGCCATCTGGCAGAACGAGCGCATGCCGGACGACCCGGTCCGCGCCAGCAACGTGCGCGGAACCCTTGCCTATGCCATGACCGGGCCGGAGGCGCGTACGACCCAGATCTACATCAACACAGCGGACCAATCGCGCCAGGATGCCGACGGTTTTGCTCCGTTCGGCAGGGTGGTGGAGGGGATGGACGTCGTCGACCGCCTCTATGCCGAATACGGCGAGAAATCCGGCGGGGGCATGCGCGCCGGGCGCCAGGGGAAGCTCTACGAGGAAGGAAACGCCTACCTGGACCGCGAGTTCCCGTTGCTCGACAAGCTTCTGCGGGCCACGATCGTAGACAGGTGAACCCGGCGCCGCGTGCTCCTCCATGCAGGCACGGGCTTCGGCCGGCGCGCATGCCCTGATCCAGTCTCTGTCGCGAAACTCAATCATTGTCCTTCCCGGTCCTGGACGTGGACCTGGTCCTCGACTTGGACGTCGACAGGCTTGTTTGATGCAGCCTTTTGCGAATACTGCTTGAATCGGGCTATAGGTTCTTGCCGGGTCTACGTCGACATCCAAGTCAAGGTCTAGGCCCAGGTCAGATATAGAGTCCATCTCAGACTGGGTCCCGGTGGCGGCATCGGGATCGAGGCTGATCCCGATCCCGATGCCTGCGTGACGCAAAAAGACATGCGTGAATGTGCTGAAGCCCGTCCCAACCGGATTTCCGGCGAAATGGGCTCACCCCCTGTGACGCCCCGATCAGCGTTTTGCGGAATCAGGTGCCTTCTCCAGGTCCTGCAGTCTGGCGCGAACATCCGCGGAATTCGCTGCCTGCGGCGCGTATTTCAGGTAGAAGCGCAGCTGCTCGGCTTCGCCCGCAAGATCCCGCTTCCTATCCAGAATGCCGGCCAAAAGGAGATGCGACTGGGGCAGACGGTGATTGGAGTCGAGTCTATGAACCCGTCGCAGGCTTCCCTCGGCAAGATCCCAGTTTTTCAGATAGTAATTGGCAAGGGCGTTCAGATAGAAACCGTCCGGAAAATCGAGGGGATCGAGCGCGAGCGCCTGGCCAGATAAATCCAGCGTCTCCTGCCACTTTTGTTCCGTGGCAGCAAGCCTGGCCAGCTCGATGTAGGGACGCACGAACTTACCGTCCGATTCCAGAGCCTTGGAGAAAGCATTTCGCGCATCCGCGACTCGATGCGCTTGTTCATAAATCAGTCCCAGCTGGAACCAGGCGTCGGCATACTTCGGATAGATCGTAAGCGCGGACTCGAGGTTTTTCTCGGCTTCCTCGGTCTTTCCCTTTTGTGCCGCCTTCGCGGCTCGAGCCAGAGCCTTCTTTGCGTCCTTCGGCGCCGACAAATCTGTGACGCTGACCGTCGTCCCGCCAATTCTCTGCGCGGGGTAAAGGACAATGGTACCAACGTCCGTCGGCCCTATCGTCGCACGCGAAGTAATGAGGATCACATTGGAGCGATAGCCGCCAAGCTCGGCCCGCAGCTCACAGCCGACAAGGCCCGTCATCGCAGCAGTGTCAAACTGCGAAAACCCGCGTGGAATACCCATCATCCCCACTCGATTTCCCGGGCCGGACTCACTGGCATCCGCGATCACAGTGCGGTTGACCCCGCCGACTTCAAACCAGAAACTCCCGTTGGGCGCAACATCAGCCACCTTTTGCAGGCTGCCGGAACAGCTCCGCTGGATTACGACCCCCATAGGCGGGGCGCTCCCGTCGTCGAGCACCACATTGCCGGTCACCTCCACGCTTGCCGGCCTGCGGAACTGCCCCTCCGGGTCCCGGTTCCCGTTAGGATTGGTGTTCGTGTTTGCCGGGTTCTTGTTGATGTTTGTGCCTGTGCGGTCAGTCGGGTTGTTTGTCGTGTTGCCACCCGGGTTTCTGCCGGTACCCCCGGCACTACTGCTGCTCCCGGCGCCGTTAGCGGCGCCGGTTTGCCCGCTCTGCCGAGCCCAGGCCGGGACGATTAGAATCGACACGATCGCCCCCAGGAAAAGACTTCGAAGACACGTGTTCCACTTCATGAAAAACCTCCCGTCTTATGCCCGAGTCTGGCGGGGCCGTGAGCGTGAGGAGGCGCAAAGTGAGATACAGGAGCTTCCAGTTGTCGTGAGGTGTGCGTCCTGCCCGAGCCAGTACTCCCACCCCGATTAGACTCAGTGTGCACCTCCCCGGAGCGCTGAGCAAGGTGGAGAACCATTCCGAAGGCAAATCCGTGCGAACGGCCGCTGCCGGAATTTGCTTGTCTTCAGGGCACACTCGTACTAGAAGGAATCCGGACGACCGGCTCGATGGAGGGACTATGACTGTCAAGAAATTTTGCCTGCTGGCGGTGCTCTGTTTTTCTCTGAGCTTCGTCCAGGCGCCGCAATATGACCTCGTGATAACCGGCGCTACGATCATCGACGGCACCGGAGCAAATGGGTACAAAGCCGACATCGGGATCCGGGGCGGCATGATTGCGGCCATCGGGAAAACCCAGGCATCGCAGGGCAAACGGGAAATCAAGGCAGATGGCTTGTACGTCACGCCCGGGTTCATCGACATGCACACTCACGGCGATCGCGGCATCACCAGGGAGGGGAGCAAGAATGCCGGAAACTACGTCATGCAGGGCGTCACGACCCTGGTCACCGGCAACTGCGGCAGCGGGACCTACGACGTAACCGACTACTTCGCGCGCATCCGGCAGCAGGGGGCCGGAGTCAACATTGTCCACCTGGTCGGGCACGGCACCGTGCGCTCGGCGGTGATGAAGAGCGCGGACCGTGGCCCGACACCGGCCGAGCTTGAACAGATGAAAGGCCTGGTCGAGAAGGCTATGCGGGAAGGAGCCTGGGGACTCTCCTCGGGACTTTTCTACGCACCCGGGAGTTTCGCCAAGGTGGACGAAGTCGTCGAGTTGGCCAGGGTGATCCGCCCCTACGGCGGCTTCTATGCGAGTCACATCCGGGACGAAAGCAACTACACCACAGGACTCCGTGCGTCGATTGCAGAGGCGATCGAGGTCGGGGAAAAGGCAGGCGTGCCGGTGGAGATTTCCCACATCAAGGCCCTGGGCAAGCCGGTCTGGGGACAGGCAGCCGCAATCTGCCGGCTGATCGAGGCGGCACAGGCGCGCGGCGTCATGGTCCGGGCAGACCAGTACCCCTACGCCGCCTCCAGCACCGGCATGGCGGCCGCGACTTTGCCCCGCTGGGTCGAAGCGGATGGCAAGACTTCGGAGCGGCTCAAGGATCCCAAACTCCTGCCCGGGATCCGGAAGGAGATTGCCGGCAATATCGAGCGTCGAGGCGGCGCCGAAACGCTGCTCATTTCCTCCTTTCGCGCCCGGCCTGAATGGCAGGGCAAGACCCTGCTGGAAGTCAGCAAGATTGCGGCGAAATCGCCGGTTGACACTGCCATCGAGATCGTGCTTGAAGGCGGCGCCGGCGTGATCTCCTTTAACATGTCCGAGTCCGACATCGAGTATTTTATGAAAAAGCCTTACGTGATGACAGGCTCGGACGGGGACGTCATCGAATTCGGCCAAGGATTGCCTCACCCTCGCAGCTATGGGACTTTCGTGCGCAAGATCCGCGAGTACGCCTTGGACAGGAAAGTCATCTCGCTGGAACAGGCGATTTATTCCGCCACCGGCTTGCCGGCGGAGGCTCTCGGATTCAAGAATCGGGGCCTGGTGAAAAAGGACTATGTTGCCGACCTTGTGGTTTTTGACCCGGCCAGGATTGCAGAAAAGACCACCTACGTCCAACCGCATCAGTACCCGGAAGGTATCCGTTACGTCCTGGTCGACGGCAAAACCGAAGTCGAGGAGGGCAAGCTCACCGGGACTCTTGCCGGCAAGCCGCTGCCGTTGAGTCAGACACGTTAGCGCTAACCATGAGACATCTTCGAAACAAAGCACGGCTTGTCGTATGGACGCTTCTTCTGTCGGTGTGCGCTCTTCTGCCGATCTCCGGCGCGCCGTCATCCGGACCCGCGGCGGATTCCTCCCTGGCGGGCAAGGTCACGATCCGCCGCGACCAGTACGGCATCCCACACATCCTGGCCGAGACTGAGGAGGCAGCCGCTTTCGGCTTCGGCTATGCGCAGGCCGAAGACCACTGCCTGATCATCGCGCGGAGCCTCGTGGCGGCACGCGGCGAGGAAGCGAAGTTTTTCGGCACCGGAGCGGAGAGCGACTTCCTGCTCAAACTCTATGACAACCTCGGCATGGCAACGCAGGACATGCGCCGGGTCGGCGCACTCTACCGCAAAATAGTGAACGCATACGCCGCGGGCATAAACCAGTACGTGGCGCAGCACCGCGGCGAGTTGCCTTCCTGGATCCCGGCTTTTTCCGGAATCGATGTCCTGGCCAGCCGGCGGGCCGGCGCCATTCGGTCCACTTTTTCGCAGGGGACCATCCGGGCGCTCCGGCAGAAATATCCGCCTCCGGCCACGAGCGCTGCCTCATCCGGCCAAGCCTGGCGCGCCATCACGATCGACACACCCGATAGCCCCGACGAGAATCCCGAGCCTCCGGGCTCCAACGCCTTCGCATTAGCCGGATCGCGCACGGCCTCGGGCAGCCCGATTCTGCTTGGCAATCCGCACCTCAACTGGTCGTCGCTCTATTGGGAGGCGCAGGTGACCGTCCCCGGCAAAATCGACTTCTTCGGTTCGACTCTTGCGGGGATTCCGGTGCTGCGCGCCGGATTCAACCGGCACCTGGGCTGGGTGACCACAAACAACGCGCCGGATGTGTCGGATGTTTTCGTTCTGCCGCTCGATCCTGCAAAACCCGATCGTTACATCTTCAATGGAAAGTCACGCCCTCTCGTCAGGAAAGAAGTCTCCATTGAGATCAGGGGAGAAGACGGCGCTCTCCGGAAAGAGACGAGGACCTACTGGGACTCGCACCTCGGCAAGATCCTGTATCGCACACCCGACAAGGCGTTCGCGGTGGATTCCACACAGCTGGATGCCTGCCGCTACTATGAAGGCTTCTATGAGCTGAGCAAGACGCGCAACCTGAAGGAGTTTCTACGGGTAATGGGGCGGAACATGGTGCCGACATCGAACTTTACCTATGCCGACGCCGAGGGGAACATCCGGTACATGTGGAACGCCAGGATCGCGGAACGGCCTGACGACGGCACCGATTACCGCCTTGATGTCCCGGCGGGAACCGCGAAATACGTCTGGAAGAAATTGATCAAGGCCTCAAAAATGCCAAGGCTGGCAAACCCCGCCGGCGGATACATCCAGAACTGCAATAACCCGCCGTGGTACACGTCGCTTCGGGATCCGATCGATCCGCGGAAATTCCCCGCCTACCTCGAAGAAACACGGGAACTTGCCCTGAGGCCCCAGGCGGCGCTGGAGATGCTCGATGGGCAGGAGAAGTTTTCCCTGGAAGACGTCATTCGGCTGAAGTTCAACACGAAGATGCTTCTCGCCGACCGGGTGAAGCCGGACCTGATCGAAGCTATCCGCCAGGCAAAGGACGCGTCGGAAGATCTGCGGCAGGGTCTCCGATCAATCGAGGCGTGGGACAACCACGTATCGGCTGCCAGCCGCGGGGGAGTGTTGTTTCAGCGCTTCTGGGACACATACAGCCGGGCCGTAGCGCAGCCATTCCGTGTTCCGTGGGACCCGCAGCATCCGGCGACAACCCCGAACGGCCTGACTGATACGGCAGTCGCGCTGAAGCACCTTGAAGATGCAGTGCGCTGGACACGGCAGAGGTACGGGTCGGATGATGTCGCCTGGGGTGAGGTCCACCGGTACCGCTTCGGCTCGCTCGACCTGCCGGGCGACGGTGCCAACGGCGCCTATGGCCTCTTCCGGGTGGTCCGGTTCAATGAAATGCCGGATGGCAAGCGGGTCGCGGGACAGGTGGAGCGAGACTCTCCCCCCATCGGTTTTGGCGATGGGTGGGTTATCGCCGTACAGTTTTCAAAGCCAGTCAGGGCGATGTCCGTGTTGGCATACGGCCAGACCACGAATGCATCGTCCAGGCACAGCAGCGATCAGATATCTCTGTTTGCGAATCACCAGCTCCGCCCTGTCTGGTTCACCGAGGCCGAAATCAAGGCCCATCTGGAGAGGGAGTATCATCCGGGCGACCGGTGATCGAGCACAAGCAAGTTCCTATCGCACCGGCAGTTTCCGGCGTGAAGCGGTTTCGCCGTCATTCCTGGACCTGGACCTCGACCTGGACTTGGACCTGGTCCTGGACTTGGACACTCCTGCTCGAACTTGACACCAGGTGATAGACACATACGATCCTGCAGGTCCAGGTCCAAGTCCGGACCAAGGCGAGGGTTCAGGATTGCAGCCCGCGAAATCGCGGGACGGAGGCGTCGACGTTCCATGTTAGTATTTGACCGGTACGAGAGCCGTAGTTCCCCTGACAAGCGCGATTAAATATGCCCGGCCGGTGAAGGGCGATGCCCAAACAGTGCCGGTGGGAGGCGGCGATCACTGAAGCAGACTGTGGACCGGCAACGAATGCTAGGAGACGACAAGCTCCATTGGATCGTGACCGATTCAGGCCTGGGGGGGCTGTCGATCTGTGCCCGGATCGAAAGCAACCTCCGGCTCGGCGGCCCGGGCAGGGACGTCCGCATTACCTACTTCAACGCCTGGCCCGATCCTCGGAGCGGCTACAATTCCCTGCCGGACATGCAGTCCCGCGCGGATGCATTCAACAAGGCGCTTGTCCGGATGGGCCAATTCGAGCCGGATCAGATCGTAATTGCGTGCAACACGCTCTCCATTCTTTACGGGCTGACCCCGTTCAGCCGCGCGACCCGTGTGCCCGTAATGGGAATCGTCGATGCCGGCTTGGACCTTTTTCTGGAAGCCATGCGCGCGCGCCCGGATGCACCGATCGTGCTCATGGGGACCCGGACGACCATTGAATCGAACGTACATCGCGGGGGATTAGTGCGGAATGGGATACCGGCGGAGCGGATCTTCGTCCAGGCATGCCACGGCCTTGCTGCGGCGATCGAAAGGGACCCGGACGCCTCCACGGTGGCGGAGCTCACCGAGCATTGTTTATCGGCAGCATGCGGGAGGCTTCCGCGTGGCGGGACGCTCTTTGTCGGGTTCTGTTGCACCCACTACACCTATATCGGGGGTGCGATCCGATTGGCGGCGGAACGACTTTCGGGCCGGCAGGTCCTGATCCTCGATCCCAACTTGCGCCTTGCGGATCGCGCCACCGTCGGCGAAATTGGGGGAAGCCTCGAGCCGGCCCGCCGTGGCGTCGAGGTGGAAGTGATTTCAAAAGTGGAATTGGATGACAACCAGCGGCGCCTCATCGCGAGACGGGTCGAGCCCGTCTCCGCCGTCACGGCGCACGCTCTCTTATCCTATTCCCGCGATCCCGATCTGTTCTGACCCGGCTTGACCGGGAATCGCGGCTGCGCGAAGGGACACATGAGAGTTCTCCTTTTGACCGGACCTGGAGGCGATGCTCAAGGTTGGGGCGACCTGAATGTGACGGGAAGTGTCCGCGAAGCGGTGGAGGCCGCCGGACACGCGGCAAGCATCGCTTACGTGGAATCCGAGGCCGAGTTCCTGAGAGTGTTGGACCGGGGCGAGTTCGACATCATCTGGAGCGCCCTGTATCATATTTCGTCCAACGAGAAATTCATCGGCAGCAACGAGAGCGGGATGTGGGTGGCGGATGTGCTGGACGGCAGGGGGATCCCGTACATCGGTTCCAACAGCCGGACCATGAAGGACATGATCAACAAATACGAGACCCACACGAACCTCGCGCGAAACGGGGTGCCGGTGCCGGCTCACCACCTGGCGCACAGCAGCGACGATCTCTCGATGATTGCGTATCCCGCTTTCGTAAAGCCGATCTGCGAGTCCCGTTCCGTGGGGATCTCGGATGACAGCGTGGTTTATTCCGAGGAGGAACTCAGGCGACAGATCGCATACATCGAGCGTGAGTTTGACGAGGCAGCGCTCGTGGAAGACTACCTGCCGGGCGACGAGTATACCGTCCTGGTCGTGGGGAACGGCAGCACGCGGGAATGCCTCCCGGGACTGGTCACCGTCGAGCAGAAGCACTACCAGAAACACAGGATTCTGCGCAGCGACCTGCGCGGCGTCGGACTGACCCGCATCAGTCTCACCAGCCGGCAGGCGGAGGAAGCGAGGGATATCGCGGACCGCGCGGCGGAGGCAATGCACTGCCTCGATCACGTCCGTATCGACATCAAGGCCGACGCCGCAGCAAAGCTGAGAATCATCGAGGTGAACGGCATCCCCGGCCTCAAACCCCACAAGAGTTGGGCGCCTCAACTGTACACGCTGTACCACGGATCGCCGGAAGGGGAAATGGGGGATTACCGCAAGCTGATCGCCGCAGTCATCGACTCCGCCCGAAAGCGCTACTCCCTCTAAACCACTACCGGCTGAAGCCGGTAGGTTGCTTATCGTGACTGAAAGTCGCCTAAAGTCCATTGAATCCAGGTTTGGCCAAACATGAATGAAACCACGAAACACACGAAAAACACGAAAACGATTTCGTGTTTTTCGTGTGTTTCGTGGTTAAGAAACTGCTCAAAGCCCACCGCCTTAAAGGCGGTGGGCTTAGACCTGGCGGACTGGGCTAAACCATTCGAGGACTGACGATGATAAATAGTGTCCTGCAATAACATATGTCATTGCAGACACCTCTGAAGCCGGTTAGAGCCCTCTTTTTTGGCCCTGATTCACTGTTCAGGTGATTGCATTTACAAGGTTTCCTTCGATCCGACCCCCTTCTCGAACCACTCCCGGACGATGCGGACGAGCTCAACGGAGCGGGGGGGCTTGTTTCCTGTAATGATGCGCGTGAGAAAATCCCGCCAGAGCTCTACGTGCTGCATGGTGGTAATCCTGTTGCGGAACATCGCGGCGCCTTTTTCCGGTTCCGACTTCATGCGCTCCAGAATTCCAAGAACCTCAGACCTGAATCCCGGCAGGCCGTAATAGGCCAGGTAGGCATCCCATGCCTTCGAGGCGCCGTCTGGAGAGCTCAGAGGTCTGGAGATCCGGAATATTTTCCGGAGAAACCGCTTCTCTTCCCCGGGACTCAGCCTGCGCAGGCCCTCGCCGGTGATGTGATAGGGATGCAACTCGATGCCTGCGACCGCATCGCCGGAGACCTTCAGACTGAGGCAGAATCCCACTTTCCGGTAATACAGATCGGTAGGCTGATAAAAGACAAAGTTGCCGAGACTGTAGGCGATCGGCCGGCCCTTGTACCATTCGATCCCCTGCGGAACGTGGGGATGATGACCGATGACGCATCCGGCGCCGGCATCCACCATGGCGCGGAACGCCGACACCACATAGGGTGGAGGATAGGGGACGTACTCCAAACCGCAGTGCCCGATCACAAGAACGAAACCGCCGGATTTCCTGGACTCGCCGATCAGGCCGAGGACCCGGGACAAATCCCATCCAGCCACGCCCGGCCCGCCTCGAGCGGCGGTCAGGTCCTCCCCTTCGCTGATATTGATGATGTGGATCCTGCTTTTCTTGACCTCGAGAGTAAGCGGCCGGAAGGCCTGATTCCCGTTCAATCCGGCGCCTACGGTCTTGATGCCGTTACGGTGCAGGAGATTCAAGCTCTCGCGAAAACCGGAAATCCCGTAATCAAAGACATGATTGTTGGCCAGGCAGGCGACCTCGAACGGAACGACGGTCATTCCTTTCACGTGCTCGGGGAGGCCCTTGAAGGTGGACCCGCTCTTCCACACAGGCTTGCGTCGCGAAGTGAGCGCGCACTCGCAGTTTACGATCCGCAGGTCCGCGGCCCGGAGCACCGGCAGCATGTCTCCATACACCGACTCAGGGCCATCTTTGATCATCGGATCAAAAGCGCGAATCGGGGCCCAATCCCCCGCGACCAGGAGCGTGGCTTCCCCGTCCGGTCCGGATTTCACCGAGGGATTCTCAGTCCCTGGTCGGGATTTTCCACGCATAGTCGATCGGCGATCCTCGTTGAACAGGCTGAGGGGATGACGCGCCAGCCAGCCTGGTTTTGCCCCCTAAACCCCGGGATTGAAAAATTCCTCCGGAAAGGCGCAATGCTTGTGCCATCACTTCAGGCAATAGTGGACAAAGGCCTGCAGCAGCGCCTGCCCGTCTCTGATCGCGGCCTCTTCCTGTCCTACCTCCCCGGCCTCAGTCGGTTTTCCGACCTCCGGATGGAATTGAACGCCAAACCAATCTCTGGACTTATGTTGCATGATCTGCACCGGGCATCGGCCCGAACCGGCGAGAACGTCGTAATAGTTCAAAAGCCCTGCGTTCAGCAACACTTCCTGTTTATGGTTGAATTGAACCCAGAGGTCTCTCTGCTCCAGGAACCGGAGGGGACTCGTCATGCAGACCTTCGACACCAGGTATCTGTTTTGTGGGACGGCCATGTTCCCTATCCGGACCAGTCCGAAACCGGTACGGTCGGATTGAAATTCATCCGCGAGCGCCATCAGTTGATGCCCGTAGCAGACGCCCAGGACGGGACGCTGAAAATCGCGAATCAACTGAAATTGAGGGGCCATCTGTCTGTAGAGCTCGCGGTTGAGCTCACCATTGCCCAGGGCAAGGTCGAAAGCGGATCCCGTAAGGATCAGGCCGCGGCATCGCAGCAGGACATCAAACCGGCGGACAATTTCCTCATAGCGGACGAACTCATACTGCTTTCCGGCCTCCCATTCCGACAGGGCCCGGATAAAACCCAGTCCCCGCCCTGATTCAGGCTTCATCGGATGTACATTGTTGTCGATAACGGCAAATTCCATGGCGCAGTTCCTGCATTCCCTGGTGCATTTTTGCTTGCTCTCGACCCTCAGTCAATATAGAAATGCTTCTTCCGACAGGAGGAATTGCCCACGCGCTTCTCGATGCAGGAGCCGTGATCAGAGAGGAACGTTGAATTGCCTTTGCCCAGCCGACTCAATTCGCCACAAATAACATCAAGGTTCCCGGCAACCCGGGAGTGGGAACTCCCTTGAGCGTTTTTGCATCTGTCTCGTTTACCATCCCCTCACTATGAGGTCTTTCATGGACAGTCACACCGTCACGAAACGATTGCTACCGGCCCTGATCATCGCAGCGATGCAGGTCTTGCTTTTCGCCGAACAGGCTAAGCAAGCCAAGCCGGAACCTGCCAGACAGGCTAAACAGGCGAAACCCGCCAAGGGAACTGCCAAGCCTCTTCCGATTACGGAGGCGGATCTGGCAACGGCGAAGCCGGGCCGCGACCCGAATCAGCCGATCGACGAGGAGTACACGAAAAAGATCAAGGAATACACGACCGAGACCTTCTTCCTCTCGCCGGTCATCGATTACATGCCGGCATCGGCAACCGTCCCGACACCCAAGGCAATCTTAGGCGACATCGCCGGCGCGGAAGGCAAGCTGCCGTACTCGAAGGAAGTGCACGACTACATGCGCCTGCTTGCGAAGTCGACTCCACGGGTCAAGGTGTTCCCGATCGGCACTACCGAGGAGGGCCGTGAGATGATCGCCGTCGCGGTTGCGTCCGAGGCCCTGATGGCCAGGCTCGATCAGAACAAGTCGGACCTGGCGAAGCTGGCCGACCCGCGCACGATCAAGTTGGATGACACGGTCGCGGACGAGATCGCGAAGCGAGTCGCACCGGTTTACTACATTACCGGCGCGATCCATGCGTCGGAAGCCGGTGCGCCGACAGCGCTCATGGAATTGGCCTACCGCCTGGCGGTCGACGACAGCCTGTACATACGCAACATCCGCGAGCACGTTATCACGCTCATCACACCGGTCGTCGAACCCGACGGGCGCGATCGCGCCGTCGACGTCTACGAGTGGAAGAAGAAGCATCCGAAGGATACTCCGATCAGCAACGTCTATCCCGGTCACTACGTCGGGCACGACAACAACCGCGACTCGATGGGTCTCGCCCTCAAGCTCACCCAGAACATCGTGAACACGTACCTGGACTGGAAGCCGCAGGTGCTTCACGACCTGCACGAGTCGGGTTCATTCCTATACGACAACACTGTCGGCAACGGCCCTTACAACGCATGGCTCGACCCGATTGTCACCAATGAATGGCACCTGATCGGGTGGAACAACGTAAACGAGATGACGCGGATGGGGATGCCCGGAGTCTTCGCGTGGGGCACATTCGACACCTGGTCGCCCGGCTACCTGTTCTTCATCGCGGCGACCCACAACGGCATCAGCCGTCTATACGAGACCTTCGGGAACGGAGGCAACGCGGATACGGAGGAGCGCACGCTGTCTGCCAACGAGACCGCGCGCACGTGGTTTCGGCAGAATCCCCCGATCGGCAGGGTTCGATGGTCGCTCCGGAACAACAACAACTACGAGCAGACCGGAATCATCGTCTCGCTTAACTTCTTCGCCAACAACCGGCTGACCTTCCTGCGCAACTTCTACGACAAGAGCAAGCGGTCGATCCTGAAGGCGAAAGTGGAAGGGCCCGCTGCCTACGTGCTGCCGTCGAGCGACCCGCGCCTGAGCACGCAGGCCGAACTGCTTCGCCTGCTGCAGAAGCAGGGAGTCGAGATTTCGCGGGCCACCGCGGCCTTTACCGTGACCCTGCCGGCCCGGCCGGCGGCGGCCGGAGGGCGCGGCGGAAGAGGCGGCGGAGGACGCGGTGGCGCGGCGGCCGCCGGAGAGGCCCCTGCACAGGCAGCCCAACCGGCCAAGCCTGCCCCTCCGGTCACACGCGAGTTTCCGGCCGGCAGCTATGTCGTGCGCATGGATCAGCCGTATTCCCGGATCGCCGACGCGTTGCTCGACTACCAGTACTGGTCGCCGACCGACGCGCAGGCGCGCCCCTATGACGACACCGGGTGGACCTTCCCCGAGGGCTTCGGCGTTCAGTCGGTCCGCATCACGGACACCAAGGTGCTCGACGCCCCGATGGAGCTCGTCAAAGGCGAGGTCAAGGCGCCGGGCGGGGCCACCGGCGAGGGGACTGTGTTCGCGATCAACCACAATGCGGACAACGCGCTCATCACCCTGCGCTACAAGCTCAAGGATGCGGACATCCAGATGGCCGAGGAGCCGTTTGAGTCGGGCGGCACGAAATTCAATCGCGGGTCTTTCATCATTAAGGGGGTCGCGCAGGCGGACCTCGCCAAGGTCACCGAGGATCTGGGATTGAAGGCGTATGCGCTTGCGGCCGACCCGTCGGTGAAGACCCACCCCGCCCGCGCCGCGCGCGTGGCGATCTTGCACCAGTGGACCGGCACCCAGACGGAAGGCTGGTGGCGGCAGGCCTTCGACTTCTACGGAGTTCCGTTCGATTACATCGATCCGGAAACGATTCGGAAGACGGAGAACCTGCGGGACAAGTACGACGTAATAGTCTTCGGGCCGGGCGGCGGACAGGGCGCGGTCGAAGGAACACCGCTGTGGAAGAACGCAACCCCGTATAAGAACACGCCCGAGACGCCCAATATCGGCGCCTGGGCGCAGACGGAGGACACGAGGATCGGAATGGGCCTCGAGGGCCTCATGCATCTCCGGGATTTCATCGCCAAAGGGGGCGTCTACATCGGTTCCAACAGCAGCGCGGAATTCGCGATCACGAACAACTTCACCTACGGGGTAAGCACCGTCAGCGCCGGCGCCGCGACTCGCGTCGTCGGGTCCCTCCTGCGCACGAAGATCGTCGACGAGACCAGCCCGATCGTCTACGGCGTGCCCGACAACCTGGCCATGTACAGCAATAACGGCGGCGCTTTCAGCGTCAGCGCCACCGCCGGCGGCGGCGGACGGGGCCGTGGCGGCGCGCCGCCCGCAGGCGCAACAGACGCGGGCGGGCGCGGCGGCGGGGGCGGCAGCAGCCGGGCTACCGGCCGCGGCACTCCGGACGATCCGGACGTGGTGCAAGGCCGCCCGCCGCTCGAGGGATCAAACCTCAAGCCGGCGCCTGAAAGGGTGACGACCCAGCCCTGGCAGTACGCATTGCCGACGGACGAACAGCTCAAAAACAATCCGCCGAACATCATCCCGCCGGAGTTCCGCCCCCGCGTGGCGCTCCGCTTCGACGCCCAGAACACTCTCTTGGTGTCAGGGCTGCTGAACGGCGGGGCGGACATCGCCCAGAGGCCGGTGGTGGTGGACGTTCCGGTAGGTCAGGGCCACGTCGTGCTATTCTCCAACAACCCGATCTATCGCGGCGAGACGATCGGCAGCTACGCATTGGTCTTCAACGCGATCCTGAATTTCGACAGTCTTAACGCCGGGAGGAAGCTGGACCAGAAATAGGGTCCGTGGAGGACACGAGTCATGCGACGAATTTTGACCCTCTTCGTCCTGTGCTGTGCGACCGGTGCCTGGCAGATCCAGGCGCAGCAAACTGCTGTCAAGCCGGCCGGGGCATTCACGCTGTCCGTCGACAGCATCATGCGCGGTCCGAAGCTGATCGGCAACGCTCCGACAGGCGTTCGCTGGGCGCCGGATTCCTCCGCCATCCTTTTCTCCTGGCAGAAGCCCGGCGAGGATCGTCCCCAGAGCTATTCCGTAAATCGCGAAGGCGGCGATCTCCGACAACTCAGTCCGGAGGAAGTCCGCCAAAGCGCACCGGTGGCTGCGGGGCGTCTCGATCGCGCCCGACGCCGGCAACTCCTGGCTGAAAACGGAAACATCGTCATTGTCGACGTCGCAACGAACGCACGAAGAACCCTGGTGAAAACCGCCAGCATCGAGTCGAACCCGCGATGGGCGCGGGACGACACCGCGGTCACCTTCCTGCGCGACGGCAATCTGTATCTGATGTCGTTGGATGGCTCGGCAGACTCGCCGGCGGAGGTGCAGTTGACCGACGTAGTCGTCCCGGCTGCCGCACCGGTTGCGCAGCCCGCCGGGACTCGCGGGGCGGCGACGGGCCAGCGGGGCGGCGGTCAGGGTGGGCGCGCGGGAGGCGACCAGGCGCTGTCCGATTCGCAAAAATTGCTCCGGCAGGAAGAGCTGAACCTGATCGACTATCTCAAGCGCGAGGCCGAACAGCGCCAGCAGGGAGGCCGCGGCGGTGGCGGTGGAAGGCGCGGTGGCGGTCCAGGCGGCCCGCAGGGTCCCCCGCCCGAGCCGATTGCGCGCTTTCAGCCGTCCGCGCGCCAATCCGTCACCGACATGCAGCTGTCGACCGACGAGAGCTTTGTGTTTATCGGTGTGACCGAGAGACCCGAAATCGCGGCCCGCAACCAGGACGTGCCGAACTATGTGACCGAATCGGCGTACCCTGAAATGATTTCCGGACGCTCAAACGTCGGAGACTCGCAGGCGCGCCGCCTGCTCGCTATACTCGACCTCAAGCAGAACAAGACTCTGTGGACAGACGCCTCGGCCTTCGCCGGCAACGAACGGCCCATGAAGCCGGGCGACGCGCCGGTTCCGCGGATCCTCAGTTGGGGCATGCCCGAATGGTCCGATGACGGCAGTCATTATGTCATTCCCGTCCGATCGCAGGACAACAAGGATCGATGGTTCGTCACCATCGATCCGGCCTCGGGCAAGGCCAGGGCGCTCGACAACCTCCACGACGGCGCGTGGATCCGCGAGCAGTCGATCTCGACAGGCACGGGCGGCGGAGGAGGATTTGGAGGCGGCGGAGGCGTTACGTGGCTGCCCGACAACAAGCGCTTCCTCTTCCTGTCGGAAAAAGACGGCTGGATGCACCTGTATTCACTCGACGTCACCGCGGCGCAGCCTGCCGCGAAACAACTGACGTCAGGCAAGTGGGAAATTACAAACGCGCGCATGTCCGCCGACCGCACGAAGGTGTTATTCACATCGACGGAAGTGCACCCGGGCGAGCGTCATTTCTACACCATGTCGGTCGACGGCGGTGAACGCACGCGCATCACCACCCTGACCGGGTCGAATGAAGCGACCGTTTCGCCTGACGAAAAATCCCTTGCGGTCATCTATTCTTACAGCACCAAACCGCCTGAGCTGTACGTGATGCCGTTCACGCCCGGCGCACAGGCAAAGCAGGTGACAACCACACCCACCGAGGAGTGGCGGTCGTTCAAATGGATCGATCCCAAGGTCATCACTTACAAGGCGCGTGACGGCGCCGAAGTGTATGCCCGTCTTTTCACGCCTGAAATGATCGGGGCGAAGCGCGACCCGCGGCGCCCTGCCGTGATCTTCATTCACGGCGCAGGCTACCTGCAGAACGCGCACAAGTATTGGTCGTCCAGCTATTATCGGGAGTACATGTTCAACAACCTGCTCGCCTCGCGCGGCTTCGTCGTCCTGGATCCCGACTATCGAGCCAGTTCCGCGTACGGCCGCGACTGGCGAGCCGCCATCTATGAGCACATGGGAGGCAAGGATCTGGATGATGTCGTCGACGGGGCCAGGTTCCTGGTTGCCACGGAGAAAGTCGACCCGAAACGCATCGGTATGTACGGCGGCAGTTACGGCGGTTTCCTGACTCTCATGGGGATGTTCACGGCGCCGGATGTCTTTGCCGCCGGGGCCGCGCTGCGGCCCGTGACCGACTGGGCGCACTACAACCACGGTTACACTTCCGGGATCCTGAACCTGCCGCAAAACGACCCCGAAGCTTACAAACGCAGCTCGCCGATCTACTTTGCCGACGGCCTGAAGGGCCAATTGCTCATTTGTCACGGCATGGTGGACACAAACGTGTTCTTCCAGGACTCGGTCCGGCTGATCCAGCGGCTCATCGAGTTGCGCAAGGAGACCTGGGCGATCGCCCCATACCCGGTGGAAAACCACAGCTTCACGCAAGAAACGAGCTGGGCCGACGAATACAAGCGGATCCTGAAGCTGTTCGAAGAAAACTTGAGGCGCTGAATTCCGGCGATTTCGGGGATTATTTCCCTGAGGCAAACCGATCGTCGCTGTGAACCGGCGCTTTGCCGAAAATCAGAGCGGATCCGGCCGCACGACGAAACAGGTCCTGTACCGCCTGAGCCGCGGTCACGGCGGGATCTTCTGCGAGGGTTGCCACGGCAGCACACACGCCGAGTGGCCCAACCAGGACCCCAATGCGAATGACAACGTGGCTGCCAGGCAGCTCCAGGGGCATGAAGGCAAGATCGTCGAGTGCAGCACCTGTCACGGCAACAACACGTTTACCGAGTCCGACTTCCGCGGGAACTTCGACACCAACGGCTGGATGAAGGGACCGCACGGGATGCACCCGGTCGATCGGAGCTGGGTTGAACGCCACCACGACGTGTTCGAGGACGACCGAACGCCGAGCGGGACGTGCCAGGCCTGCCACGGCGCCCAATTGCAGGGCTCCCCGCTCGCCAGGGCAGCCGCGGATCGGACCTTCAGTAATGATGGCCGAACGGTCGTGATCAAGAAAGGCGCCCAGGTCAGCTGCACGCTGTGCCATGGAAACCCTTTGAATCACGACGACGACAACTAGCGACTGACCATCGCAAATCGCCAACAAAACCGGAAGGGGCGCGGTTCGCCGCGCCCCTTTCCACATTGGCCCAAACAAAGACTGCAAACCACGAAGACCTCGAAGACCTCAAAGGTGAAAAGCACCGATAGGCGACAGCGCATGCCTTCGAGGTCTTTGAGGTCTTTGCGGTTCAAATGCCCGTCCCGATTAATGCCGTCAGTCCAGTTCCAGCCACTTGAACCAGATCGGATGGTTCGCCTTGTACCACTCGAGTATTTCCCGAAGTTTGACCTGATCCTGGGGAGAGATGAGGTCGGCCGAAATGAGACGGAAGTGGAGCTTGATCCCGTTCTCGCCGAAATGCTCCAGCGCCTCCGTGCACAATGTCTGCAGCTCGTTGCGGATCCTGCCCGAATCGGAAATCGTGACCCTGCGCTCCCGGTGATCTTCTCCACGAAGGAAACGGTTGAGCAGAGGATTGAAGATCAGCCGGCTCTTTTCGACAGGCTCCAGCAGGCGAAGGGTCAAGTGCGCGCGCTTGTCTCCCTTGGCGGTGGAGAAGCGGACGGTTACTTTATAGGTGTTTTCGTTGATTTGCCGGATTCCGGGCGCGCCGGTGTACGGATCGGGCAACATATAGCCCGAGATGGCCATGACGCTCCACTTCTTTCCGGGGAGAAAATCATCGGCTGTCAGGATCTCCTTGTCCAATGGGATCCCGGCCGTCCTTGCCTGGATGATATTGTAACGGTACAGGTCGACGGTCCTATCGTCGATCGTTCCTCCCATGACCTCGCGCAGTTTCGCCCCGAAATCCGCTGCGTCCGGATCCAGGCGCATTATTTTCGGTTCACGTTCATAACTGAGCTCAAATGTCGAAGAGAAAGCGGCAAGGGACACATCGAGCCCGAGAATCGGATACAGGCTGGCCGCCTGCATCGCTTCGGCCGACGCCGCGTATCCGTCCACGATGAACAGGTGCTGTTGCCCGGCAGGGTCGTTCCAGGTTCCCACTTGAAACGAAGGAGCATAGGTCCCGGAATCCGTGAACGCCCGGTAACCGTTGGGGAGTTCCCATCCATCGTCGACCAGGTCGGCGCCCATCGCCTGCCACTCCTTCCATATCTCGCCAATCCGGGGTTCGCGGCTCTTGCCGCGCAACGTCCACACATGCACGTTTTCGTTTTTTATCCTGGGATAGCTGATCCTGATCGCCTCGAGCACCTTGGCCCGAGGAGTGAAAAAATTGACCAGCACCGACCGTCGGGCCGCGTCCAACACCACCTTTCGGGGAAGCACGAGGTTCCCCATGTAGCCTTCGTAGGGTTTGACGATGCTCAGGGGTTGGTCGAAGACGTGGAGGACGGTCATCGGACCGGTGTCTGCACCCTGTGCAAACCGCGAAGTGTTCTCGAGAGTATCGATCGCGGTGCCCCAAACCGTGATCCCGGCCTTATTCAGGTCCCTTTGGAAATCATCCCACTTGTATCCTCTCGAGTTGATCAACTGCTGCACTTTGAGGTCGAGGAAGCGGGCGACCTGGGGCCGCGCGTAAATCCTGCCGAATCCCAACAGTGGGTTGGAGCCCATTTCCGGGGTCTCCCCTGCCTTGGGCATCAGACCTTCTCCCAGACAGACCATGAGCGCGTGGTTTTCGGGCAGCGACCGCGACAAGTACCACAGCGATTCGCTCATCGCATAAGCTGAGATGGCGTCCGCGTCCTTCTTGACCTGGTTTAGGCCTCTCTTGTCCAGATGAAGGCCCTCGCCATATCGCCCGAAAAGCTTCGTGCCGAGTGCGGTTACGGCCGCGGTCATCATGAACATGCGTTCCATCCCGGAATCCACAAATGAGATGCTGTCCCTCAGCTTCCGATGCTGGACGCCGCGCAGCCATTCGACTTCGACGTCGTCCAGCCACAGATGGAACCTGCCCAAAAGGGTGCTGGTGTCGAAGGCCCACTGAGCGACTCGATTCCTCCGGTCGATGGCTTCCTTATCCATTTCTTCACCATTCCTTTCTGTTTCAGCTGGAGCCGGCATGATCGCAAACCGGACTATTATAGCGTCCCGGAACAAAGATTCGCCACGAATCACAGGGTGCGGCGGGCCGAATTCAGGAACTATCACCGCAGTTTCTCAGGGGCCGGCGGCGCACGCAACTGATTGAAAATGCATAAGCGCCGAAACCAGTGGTCCCTAAGGCTGACTCGGCAACATCCCAACGCGCGGCAAGATCTCACCAGGATCGATACCGACGCTGCGGGCTGAAGCCCGCGGCCACATGTACTGTCGGAGAGCGTCGCCCTGTGGGGCCGGAAACGTGTATGATACGTGGGGCTTTTTGATGTTCTCAGCCGGTTGCGAGCCGGCTGACGCAGAACCGGAGCTGCGGCGGCGCCTCATGCCGGAATCGTGCAATCAGCTCAATAAACCTGTATTTATTAATATCAGGATGAAGGATCTTCTTTCCCGTTTTGGCGGAGTGCCGCCGGCCAGGATCCCGCAAACAAGAGAAAGGGGATCTAATCCGATTTCACATCGAGCGGCTTCCTCATGAAAATCGCGTTCATTGGAACTCACGGCGTGGGAAAAACCACCCTTGCCTACGAACTGTGCAACGAGCTCAAGAAGCAGCACCTTGACGTCGGCTTTATCGACGAGATCGCACGCAGGTGCCCCTTCCCCATAAACGAAGAGACCAGCCTGGAAGCCCAGACATGGATTCTCACGACGACCATTTGCCGGGAGATGGAGATGAACAAGATCTACCCCAACATCATCTGCGACCGGTCCGTGTTCGACAATTACATTTACCTCTTCCACAAGTTCGGCCACATCCCCGAACTGCATGGATTGGCGCGGTACTGGGTCAAGACCTACGATCTGCTCTTCAAGGTGCCGTTCACCCGCAAGTACCTGCAGCCCGATGGTGTGCGTTCGGTGGCATTCGAATTTCAGGAGACCATCGACCAGAAGCTGGTACAGGTCCTGTGCGAGGATGAAATCCCTTATCACGAACACGAAGTCATGAGCGACACAGTTCAAACGATTCTTGAATATCACCGCAAGAACATCGGGCCGCTGCAACGCCGGATCCCCGGGATGTAGGATATTTGCCCCCGTTCAACGGGTTTGGGTTTTAAAGTGCGCTATTCCGACTCCTTGCCGGAATCGATCAATCAACTACCGATTGCGATCGCGACACCGACAGCGACAGCGACTTCCCTCCGGTTGGGACCTGTTCCAGCCTTGAGTTTGCAGGCTCTCCAAACGGGTACTGCCACGACGGCGCGACACTCCCAACGAGAAATGCCCATTTTCGCTGTCGGTGTCGCTGTCGCAATCGAGATCGGCATCGCGATCGCAATCGGCATTTAAAGTGCGCCCCTCCCCCCCGCTCGAACTGCACTACCAACTACCGATTGCGATCGCGATTGCGCTTTGAACTGGCATCGCAACTCGGAATGTCCTATATAAGACTATCATTCATCCCGGGGGGTAGTGATTGCCTCATCCGGAATCCGTCATTCAGGGGGACACGGAAATGATCCTTAAACGCTTCATGACGGCGGGCGCTCTTCTGATAGCGACGCTGGCACTGGCAGCCGGAACCCTCGGGCCCCGGCAACCCGTCGGCGAGATCATCAACCCATCCGTGGAGCTGGTGGAAGGAAACGGTCTTCCCACGCACTGGGCGATCGATCCGGCGCCGCGGCCGAATGCGGCGCCGGCGGCTCAATTGGTTTCGGATGCAGCCCATTCCGGCACGCACAGCGTCATGATTTCGGCCGGCGGAGTAACCTGGACAAATAAGACCCTGGTCAGGCCTTATGCGAGCTACAGGCTTTCCGGCTGGATCAAGACGCAGGAAGTGCCGGTTGCCGCCGATCGGGGCGCCTTGTTTGAAGCCAGGGACGTCCGCGTGACCTCGCCGGTGCAGAGGATCAATGGCACTCAGGACTGGACCCATGTCGAGATCGCGTTCGACAGCGAAGGCCAGGACAGCTTTATCCTTGCCGCCCTGATCGGGGGCCCCCGTGGCGCCCGGGGATCCCGGGGCGCCGCACCGCCTCCTCCAGTGGGGAAAGCCTGGTTCGACGACTGGAAGCTGGAACTGGTGTCTGCGCGCGAGCTCAAGCCGGCAGTCACCATCGAGGCTGCCAAAACTCGCGAACCGATGCCCGACCTGATTTACGGCCAGTTCATCGAGCACCTTGGACGCAGCATTTATGGCGGCATCTGGGCCGAGATGCTCGAGGATCGCAAATTCTACTCGGCCGTGAGTGAAACCCGGCGCGACCGGGTTTACGTCCCATCCCCGTGGAAAGCTGTGGGCGGCGCGAGTGCCGTGACGATGACAAAGGAAAATGCTTTTGTCGGCGAACAGACGCCGCAGGTGGACCTGGGAACGGACGGCGTGGCTAAAGGCATCACGCAATCCGGGCTGGGCGTTCTTGCCGGCAAGGGGTATGTGGGCCATGCGATGCTGAAAGGCGATGCTTCCGCTGCGCCCATTGAAGTCAGTCTTGCCTGGGGCAGCGGCGCCGGCGACCGTCAGACAGTCAGGATCGACAAGTTGACGGGCGAGTACAGGAAATACCCGTTCAGATTCAAGGCCGGCGCCGCCAGCGAGTACGCCACCCTGGAAATCGTGGGCAAGGGCAAAGGCAAGTTCCTGATCGGGACCTCGTCCCTGATGCCCGACGACAACATCAAGGGAATGCGCAAGGACACTCTGGCGATGCTGAGGCAGCTCGATTCCCCGATCTACCGCTGGCCCGGCGGCAATTTCGTCAGCGGCTATAACTGGAAGGACGGTATCGGCGACCGGGATAAGCGCCCCCCGCGCAAGAATCCGGCCTGGACCGGGATCGAGCACAACGACTTCGGCATGCACGAATACTTTGATTTCCTCAAGGAGCTGAACTCGCAGCCGTTCATTGCCCTGAACGCCGGCCTGGGAAGCGTCGATCTGGCCGTCCAGGAGGTGCAATATGTCAACGGCGGCCCGGAGACGCCGATGGGCAAACTGCGCGCCGCCAACGGCCACCCCGCGCCCTTTCACTGCACCTACTGGGCGGTGGGCAACGAGATGTCAGGCAGCTGGCAGCTGGGCAATGTGCCGATTGAGGAATTCGTCAAGCGGCACAACTCCTTTTCCCAGGCGCTGCTCGACATCGACAAGTCGATCAAACTGGTGGCTTCCGGGGAAGCGACCCGCCCCAACAGCGATTGGGACCGACAGCTGCTGTCCAATTGCGCGGCCTACATCAACCTGAACAGCAAACACTTCTACAAACAGGATTGGCACGGGGGCGGCCTGATGACCCACGTGCGCCAGATCCCCGACTCAATCCGCCTGATCGCCGACGCTCACCGCGAATACCTGAAAACGATTCCTCAAATTCAGAGCAAGGACATCCGGGTGTCCCTCGACGAGTGGAACTACTGGTACGGGCCCCATGTCTTCGGCGAGCTGGGGACTCGTTATTTCATGCGTGACGCTCTGGGCATCGCCGCCGGCATCAACGAATACAGCCGCGACACCGACGTCATCGCGCTGGCCTGCTACGCCCAGACGGTCAACGTCATCGGGGCCATCAAGACCAGCAAGACCGCCGCGGTGCTCGACTCCACCGGCGAGGCGCTCGTGATGTACCGCCGCCACTTCGGCACGATCCCCGTGGAAATCACGGGCGCGCCCGAGCCTCTCGACGTGGCCGCCGCCTGGACGAAGGACAGGAAGGCGATCACGGTTTCTATCATCAACCCGACCTACGAGACGCAGCGCCTCGCGATCAGGGTCACGGGCGCACAACTGGCCTCGCAGGGAAAATCGTGGGTCCTGACGAGCCCGGACGACATGGATTTCAACGATCCGGGCAAGGAACCGGTTGTGAAATTCACAGAAAAGACCGTCACCGGCATCAGGGACACTCTCGAGGTCGCGCCCGCCAGCGCCACGATCTTCGAGATCCCGGTGAAATGACAGGTGCTGGGTCCTGGGTGCTGGGTGTTGGATGCTGGGTCCCGGGTGCTGGGTGTTGGGTCCCGGGTGTTGGGTGTTGGGTGTTGGGTATTGGGTGTTCTGTGCTGGGGATTTGGTGCTTGGGGAGACGCTTTACCAACACCCGACACATGAAACCCAACACCTAACACCTGACACCTAACACCTGACACCTAACACCTGACACCCAACACCTGACACCTAACACCCAGCACCTGACGCCCAACACCTGACACCCGACACCCAACACCTGAGTGGTTCATTCGAGGAGAAGAAGATGGCGATGAAAAAAGGCCGGCTGTTAGTGGCGTGGGGTTTTCTGTTGCTGTGCCTGATTTTGGGGTTCAGGCTCCAGGCCGGCGGCCAGGGCAAGAAGGGGGCTGCTCCACCGGCGCCGGGCCCCATGCTGGAACAGGGCATGCTCGACCTGGACACTCCCGATTTCATCCTGAGCCTGGTGCGCTCCTCGCAGACCGTCGCCGGCCTCAAGCCGAAAGGCGCCGACAATTTTGATTTCACGCCGGGCGACATCCTCGTCGCGCGTTCGCAGAACGGCTACTACCACCTGGGCGATCTCGACCTGCGCGTGCGCGCGGGCAACCAGGGAGAATGGAAGGGCTACTCGACCGCGGTCGCCCGCACACCGGTCGCTGCTTTGCCGGCGGCGGCGCCGGTCCTGGCTGCCGCCGATCTCACGGCGACCCTCCCTGCGGACTGTCCGCTGCAGGTCACTCGCACCTGGGTGCTCGACGGCGGCAAGCTCGTGCTGCGCTTCGAGCTGAAGAACAAGACTGCCGGGCCGGTCCAGGTCGGAGCGTTCGGCATTCCGATGATCTTCAACAACATCCTCAATAACCGTTCACTCGACCAGGCTCACGCCGTCTGCTCGTTTTACGATCCCTACATCGGTGAAGATGCCGGCTACCTGCAGGTCACGCGCCTCAGCGGCCACGGCCCGGCACTCGTCGTCGTTCCCGACGGCAAGACGCCGTTCGAGGCATACGGCCCGATCCTGAGTCCGCGCGGCGGCAGGGGCGCCGTCCCGATGTTCACGGATCCCACTCCGCGCGGCACGACGTTCGAGGGCTTTTATGACTGGATGGTCCACAGCCAGGCGTATGCCGAGAATGAGTGGAAACAGGCGCAGCCCTGGAACCCACCGACCTCGGTGACGATTGCCCCCGGCGCCTCGAAGACATATGGAGTCAAGTTTCTCGTGGCCGACCAGATCCGCAACATCGAAAAGACGCTCGCCGCCAACAGCCGGCCGGTCGCCGTCGGCATTCCCGGCTACGTGCTGCCGACGGACATGAGCGTGCAGCTCTTCCTCAAATATTCCAAGGGCGTCAAGTCCATCGAAATCGAACCAAAAGGCGCGATCACGGTCGCCGCAAACAAGCCCACCGCAGGCGGGTGGACAGCTTATGCCCTCCAGGGCAAGATCTGGGGCCGCGCCCGGATGGTCGTTACTTACGAGGACGGATTGCGTCAGGCAATCAATTACCTCGTGATCAAGCCGGAAGCCGATGCCGTCACGGACATGGGGAAGTTCCTGACCAACCAGCAGTGGTTTGTGGACCCGAAGGATCCTTTCAAGCGCTCCCCGTCGGTGATGAGCTACGACCGGGAAGTGAACAAGATTGTCACCCAGGACAGCCGCGTCTGGATCGCCGGCCTCGGCGACGAGGGGGGATCGGGATCGTGGCTGGCCGCCGCCATGAAGCTGTTCGGCCAGCCCGACAAGGCGGAACTGGAAAAGTACCAGCAGTTCATTGACGGCGTCCTCTGGGGCGGCCTGCAGTATAAGGACGGCCCGACGCAATACGGCGTGCGTAAGAGCCTCTTCTATTATCAGCCCGACGAGTTGCCTCCGAACTATTACCGCAGCGATCTCAACTGGACGAGTTGGACGAGCTGGAACAAGAAAGGGGCCGAGATTGTCAACCGCTCCTACAACTATCCGCACGTCGCTGCGCTCCACTGGGTCATGTACCGCCTGGCGCGCAACAACAACGGCCTCGTCACCAATCATCCCTGGGAGTGGTACTTGAACAACGCCTACCAGACAAGCGTGGCGATGATGAAATTTGCCGCCGGTTACGCGCGTTTCGGGCAGATGGAAGGGGACATTTTCGTCCAGATCCTGCTCGACCTCAAACGGGAAGGGATGAAGGAGCAGGCCGCCGATCTCGAATCCCGGATGAAGGGCCGGGCCGATCGCTGGAGGAGCCAGGCATACCCATTCGGCAGCGAGATGCCATGGGATTCCACCGGCCAGGAAGAAGTCTATGCCTGGACAAGTTATTTCGGCGACAGGGTGAAGTCGGAAGTGTCGTTGAACGCCATCCTTGGTTACATGCCGACGGTGCCGCATTGGGGCTACAACGGCAGCGCCCGCCGCTACTGGGATTTCCAGTACGCCGGCAAGATCACCCGCATCGAACGCCAGCTTCATCACTATGGTTCCGGCATCAACGCCATTCCGGTGCTGACCGAATACCGCAGCCACCCCGATGACCTCTACCTGCTGCGCGTCGGCTATGCCGGCACGATGGGCGCCATCACCAACATCGACCAGGAAGGATACGCTTCCGCCGCATTCCACGCGTTCCCCGACATGCTCAAGTTCGACCCCTATTCGGGCGATTACGGACCCAACTTCTTCGGCCACGCGGTCAACACCGGCACTTACATCGTCAATGATCCCGAGTTCGGGTGGCAGGCGTTCGGCGGCAACGCGAAGGTCGAAGGCGGCATCGTCAAGGTCACACCGCTCGATTCCTTCCGCATGCGCGTGTACGTCGCTTCGGCCGGCTTGTGGCTGACTCTCGACTCCGGCAGGTTTGCCAGCGTGGAAGTAAGTCCAAAAACGGGCAGGGTGCGCGTGGGGCTGGAGGCCGCTACCAAATACACACCGGCGGCCCGCCTTCGTCTGGAACAGCCGGGCAATGCCGCGGGGGCAGGAACCTATCGGCCCGCCTTGCAGTTGAAATCCGAACGCGACGCGTATGTGATCCCGCTCAAGAGCGCCGGGATCACGTGGGTCGACCTGACGGCAGAAAAATAGATTCCCGCGTTTATCTATCCAAGGAGTATTTGATGGCAGAGAAAAAGACTCCAGGTCTCATGAAGTCCTTTCCCGGTGTCTTCTGGGTGTCGAACGTCATGGAATTGTTTGAACGGGCGGCCTATTACGGCATGAACTCCGTTCTGGCCATATACCTCAGCAATTCCGTGAGCGAGGGCGGCCTCGGGTTCTCCGAGGAGTCGATCGGGTTCCTGCAAAGTCTGATCTATGCGCTGACATATGTCGTACCCATCCTGGGTGGCGCGCTGGCAGACCGGTACGGTTACCGCAAGATGCTCGTGGTGGCGTTTTCGCTTCTGGCGACAGGTTATTTTGTCACCGGGCACATGAGCGCTTATGGCGCCGTTTTCCTCAGCCTCCTGGTGATGGCTACAGGCGCGGGCCTTTTCAAGCCGATCATTTCCGGCACGATCGCCCGGACCACCACCGAAGCCAATTCCGGCTTCGGATTCGGAATTTATTACTGGATGATCAATGTCGGCGCTTTTTTGGCCCCGCTGGTGGTGAGCTACCTCAAGGGATTTTCGTGGGGTTACGTGTTCACGGCCTCCGCGGCCTACTGCGGCCTCATGCTCCTGCCGGCCCTGCTGTTGTATCGGGATCCGCCCAAGCCCGCGAACACCCGGAAATTGAGCGAGGTCCTGGGATCGGCGGCAATGGTGCTGGCCGACGCGAGGTTCATGCTCATGATCTTCGTGTACTCCGGCTTCTGGATCCTGTACTTCCAGAACTTCGGGTCGGTCCTCTGGTTTCTGCGCGACTTCGTCGACAAGGCCCCGGTCAACCGCTTCTTCGCCGGGTTGGGCATTCCGTTTTCGTTCGACGCCGAACACGTGACGGTGATCAATGCCGGCACGATCATTCTGCTTCAGGTTATCGTCAGCCGCGTGGTGAAAAACCTGAAGCCGCTGCCCACCATGATCGGGGGTCTCGCGATCGGCGCCCTGGGGTTTGTCTGCCTCGCCTTCGCCGCGACGGCCTGGATCTTTGTCCTTGGAATAGCGGTGTTCTCGATCGGTGAAATGACCGCGCATCCCAAATATTACAGCTATGTCGGGCTGGTCGCCCCGGCGGACAAGAAGGCTGTGTACATGGGATACGCATTCTTATACGGGGTGATCGGCAGCCTTGTGGGCTCGAGCGCCGGCGGAGCGATGTACGAGTCGATGATGAAACCGCTGGTGGGGAAAACCGGCGTAGAAGGCGACCTGATGAGGTTTTGGCTCATGTTCGCGGCGCTGGACATCCTGGCGATGGGAGGGTTGCTGCTCTATAACCGCTTCTTCGCCGTCAACACTCCGTCGGCGGCGGCCTCCGCGAGGAAGATCATGATCGCGGTTTACGGCGCCCTGATTCTCCTCGGAGGTTGGTTCCTCTACAGCTCCATGACGGCGACGCCGATTGCCTACCGCACGCTGGTGCAGGCCTGCATCATGCTCCTGATCGGGGCCGGCGGCATCGCCATCAGTTTGCGGCGGGAGGAGAAACAGGAGCTGAAACAGCAGGCCGGCTAGGCAACCGCGACATCCGAATTGATCGTGACTGTCTGAATCACAGCAGCTGTTGCAGTTTACCGACCCAAGATCAGGGGCCGGGCGTACGATATTTCCATGAATTCACGATATCAGGAGGCGACATGGTCTCACGGCGGAGTTTCATGATGCTCGGCGGGCTTTCGATCAGCTCGACCGGTTTTGTCAGCCGATTTTTTTCTCGATCCACCCAACCAGCGCAACCCGGGCTTCAGAACATGGTCGCGGGTGTCAAACCTCTCACCCCCGCGGACTTCGCGTCCCGCCACGAGAATGCTCGCCGGCTGATGGCCAAACATCAAATGGACGCACTGTTCCTGATCGGCAGTCCGGACATGAGGTACTTCACCAGCGTCACCTCCGGGGTGAGCGAGCGAACCACCGGGGCGATTCTGAACAAAAAGGGGAATCCCGTTTGGGTTGTCCCGGCATTCGAGCTCGAGATGTGGAAGGAGTCCATCCCGGCCGGCCACGAGATTCGGGCCTGGCAGGAAGACGAGAGCCCCTATGTGCTGATCGCAGGCATTATGAAGGACCTCGGCGCCGGGACGGGGCGCCTGGGGCTGGGGCCGCAGGTCCGCAGTTTCCACGCCTACGGATTGCGGAGGGACGCGCCGGGTCTTCAGCTCGTCGACGGCGCAGTGATCACCCAGGGCTGCAGGGGTGTCAAGAACGAGAAGGAACTTGCCTTCATGGAACTGGCGAACCGGATCACCAAACTTGCCTTCCAGGAGGGATTCAAAAGCCTCAGGGCAGGAATGACCACGGGTGAACTGTCGAGTGCGATCAGCGCCGCCCACCGCCAGATGGGAGTGAACGGCAGCGGCGGACCCCAGTTCGGGTTGAATACCGCCTTCCCGCACGGGTCCCGCGTAGCGCGCACGCTGAAGGAAGGCGATCCCGTGATGGTCGATGGCGGTTGCAATGTCGAAGGATACAGCTCCGACGTCACCCGCACGGTGGTATTGGGAAAGCCGACCGACCGGCAGCGCCAGGTCTTCGACATCGTCAAGAAAGCACAGACCGAGGCTCTGAAGGCCGCCAAACCCGGCGTGCCCTGCGAACAGGTGGACGCCGCGGCGCGCAAGGTCGTCGAGGATGCGGGCTTCGGCCCCGGCTACAAGTACTTCGCCCATCGCGTCGGCCACGGCATCGGCATGGAGGGGCATGAGTATCCCTATCTCGTAAAGGGAAACAAGCTCATGCTCGAGCCCGGAATGACCTTCAGCGACGAGCCGGGGATCTATATCTATGGCGAATTCGGCATCCGGACGGAAGATTGCTTTGTCGTAACGGAGAGCGGAGCCCGATACCTCGGTGGCATGGAGGCCGCGGCAATCGACCAGCCGTTTACCGCTTGAATACGTTGCTCACAAGGAAAAACCACGAAACACACAAAATCGATTTCAGGTCTTCGGCGTGTTTCGTGGTTCCACCAAGCCAGATGAGGCTTCTCCACATCGTCAGGCCGGCAACAAACAGGTCGCCCAGAGCCAATGGCGGTTGGTCTTAATGACTGACTAGTTTCTGTCGCGAAACTCAATCATTGTTCTGCCAGGTCCTGGACGTGGACCTGGACATCGACCTGGACATGGTCAGCCTTTTTTTGGTGTAACCTTTCGCGAATGCGGCACTTATATCGGTTCATGAGTGTTTACCGAGTCCACGTCCAGGTCCAGGTCCAGGTCCAAGTCTAGGTCCAGGTTAAATTGCCTTAACAGTTACGGATCGCGGTTCCCTCTGCGGGCTTCCAAATTGTTTCGTTTGCTGAATGCTCAATAGTGAGCAGAAATCAACGGCCGCTCTCGTGCACTATATCAGGTGACATTTGATGGTTGCGGTGAGATTCGATCGGAAGGAGTTGGCCATGAACACACGCCGGATCTCAACGACGGCAGTGCTGCTATTATCGAGTCTTTCCCTGATCATAGGAACCGGCGAAGCCTTTGCTCAACAACGGCCGGGGATACGCCCTTTTGTGGCTACGCCTGAAGGCTGCTATCTCACCGAGCCGGCAGAGCCAGAGAGTCTCTTCTCCTTTACTAAGATAGAACTGCAGGCCCTGTGGATGGCGAGGAGAGGAGAGCTGGCCAATCTTGAAGTCCTGACCGCGCGAGAAGATCTGCCGATGGACCAGACGGCCAAAATGATGACCGGACTGAGAGAAGAGCTGATTGGGAACACCTGCGCCGCGTTTATCCTGTCAGCGTATGCCGAAAGTGCAAACGAAAGCCTGGCATCGGCGGCCAAGTTCCTGGTCCTTTCTTACCAGGTGCTCAAGGACATGGACAACCAGATGCTTCAAATGATCCTCCAGGGAACCAGGGATAAAGATGGAACCGCGACCCGCGCCCGACTGTCAGAGTGGAAGAATCGGCGTCGGGACATCTTGGATAAAATGGCCGCGGCGGTCGACTTTTCCCTATCATTGTTGGTTGACCACAGCCGCACGGATGCGGAAGGAAATCCAGGCCATATGATCCTGACGAAAGCGCAGCGCGATGCGCTGTTGAACTATTTGATCTCCAAGTTCCCTTCATTGGACAAAGAAAAGAGAACCGCGCATTACGGCGATCTCATCGAACAGGCCGCGTTGATCCAGTCATTCCTGACCGGCAAATACAAGCCGGCAGACAACCAATAACAAGCTTTTATCAAGAGCATGGAACGTCGCCCGCGTACTCTCTGCACTCAGGCGTTGCTCGGGCCGGACTGCTATAATGAATCCAGAGGACGGCACTTTCGGGGCCAATACTGGAACGGCATCTCACTTTCGCAGCGGCCTCAGGGTACGTGAATCATGGATGCACTGCTTCAGGCCCGGGATCTCACCATCAGCTATCGCAACGGCGGCCGCAGGGAGACTCCGGCGGTCGTTGGGGCCTCCTTCGATATACATGCCGGCGAAGCTGTGGGGCTTCTCGGTGAGTCCGGGTGTGGGAAATCGACTACGGCGCTGTCGCTGCCGCGTTTGCTCCCCGGTTCCGCGCGCATCCTCGACGGGCAGGTATGGTACAGGGGCAGAGACCTGCTTCAGCTTCCCGATCGCGAAATGGAGCGGATCCGCGGAGCGGAAATCTCTCTCATTTTTCAGGAGGCTGCCATCGCGCTGAACCCGGTGATGTGTGCCGGTGATCAGGTAGCGGATGTAATCCGCGCACATCGATCCTGGACGCGGCGTCGTTGCCGGGCGGAGGCGGAATCGCTGCTCGCACAGGTGCGTCTCCAGGACGTCGCCCGCGTATCCAGGTCTTTCCCCCACGAATTGAGCGGGGGGCAGAATCAGCGCGTGTTGATCGCCCAGGCCCTGGCGTGCGGAGCTTCCCTGGTCATCGCGGACGAGCCTACAACCGGCCTCGACACCAGAACGCAGGCGGAGATTCTCGATTTGCTCAAAGAACTGAAAAAAAGATCTCAGACCTCGTTCCTGTTTATAAGTCACCATCCGGGCGTGCTTGCCGGCCTGGCGGATCGTCTGCTGGTCATGTATGCCGGGAGAATCGTCGAAGAGGGGGATCTGCTCCAGGTATACACGAGTCCCCGGCACCCATATACGCAGGGATTGCTGCGGTCGATGCCGGCGATCCCGGCTGGGGCTAGTGACGATACCAGGAAGCGCCTGATCCCTATTCCAGGCAGCCCTCCCGACATGAGCGATCTCCCGCCGGGATGTCCATTTGCGCCCCGCTGTCCCGTACGGATGGATGTTTGTTCGCTTCGTGAACCCCCAATCACCGACCTGTCCGGCAGTCGCCGGGTGCGCTGTTTTGTCTATGGCAACCGAAACGCGTGACCAACGCAGCGCCACAATCCTGGTGCAAGTCTGCCGCCTGAAAAAATGTTACCGGGGACGGCGGTCGATATTCAGTGACAGCGCTCCCATCACGGCCCTGGACAATGTCGACCTCGATATCCGGACCGGCTCCACTCTGGCGCTCATCGGCGAATCAGGTTCCGGCAAGTCCACCCTGGCACGGTGTCTCGCGCGCCTGGAGAAACCGGATTCGGGCGAGATCCGGTTCGCGGGAAAGAGCATCACGGAGCTTGAAGGGCAGCCATTGTTCCAGCTGCGACGACAGATTCAGATCATCTTTCAGGATTCGGCGTCCGCGTTGAATCCCCGGTTTTCGTCGGGTGAGATCATCGAGGAGCCGATGGCGATTCAGCGCATCGGCGCCGGAAGTGCGCGTCGCCGGCGCGTGCTGGAGCTCCTGGATCAGGTCGGGCTTCCGTCCTCTACGCTCCATAAGTCCCCCATGGATCTCAGTGGCGGGCAGCGGAAGCGCCTGGCGATTGCACGCGCCCTCGCGCTCGAGCCGAAGTTTCTGATCCTCGACGAGGCTTTCGCCGGACTGGATCTCTCCATCAAAGCCCAACTGGTAAACCTTCTGCTCGACCTGCAGGCGGCCGCTTCGCTGACGTATCTGTACATTTCGCACGATCTTGACCTTGTGGCGCAATTTGCGGATGAGGTTGCAGTCCTGCATCAGGGAAAAATTGTCGAGAGGGGAGCGGCCGGTCAGGTGTTCCGGAACGCCCGGCATCCTCACACACGCTCGCTGGTGGAGGCTGTACCATGCGTTATGTGATGCGTCGGGCCGGCCATGGCCTGCTGCTCCTGGCGGGAGTCTCCATACTCTCCTTCGTGCTGAGCCAGCTCGCTCCAGGAGAGTTTTTTCAGGAGATGAGGCTGAATCCCCAGATCTCTCCTGAGACGATCGCCGCATTGCGCGCGCGCTATGGGATGGATCAGCCCCTGCCGGTGCGATATCTCCGCTGGCTGACCTCAGTGCTCCAGGGTGATTTCGGCCATTCCTTCGCCTACAACAGCCCCGTGGCGTCGCTTCTCCGGCCACGCATGGTCAATACGCTGATTCTCACGGTGCCGGCAGCCTTGATTGCCTGGTTGATAGCCATTCCTGTGGGCATCTGGGCGGCGGCGCACAGGGGAAGCTGGGGAGACCGGCTCACGGCCGCAGGCACCTCTACCCTGCTCGTGATTCCCGACCTGGTCCTGGCGCTGGCTTTGCTGCTGCTGGCGGTGCGAACCGGATTTTTCCCGACGGGCGGCATGTTTTCGGTCGGATTTGCGGATCTGACTCCGTGGGGCAAGGCGCGCGACCTGGCCCTGCACATGTTCCTGCCGTGCATGGCGCTCGTGCTCGGCGCACTGCCGACGCTGGTAAGGCACGTGAGGGCCGGCATGATCGAGGCGCTGGACGCTCCCTTTGTCCGGACGGCCCTCGCTCATGGGATTTCCCGCCGGCGCATCCTCTGGCGGCACGTTTTCCCGGCCGCCGCCAATCCGATGATTTCCCTGTTCGGCGTTTCCATCGGCACGCTGCTCAGCGCGTCGTTACTGATCGAAGTGATCATGAGCTGGCCCGGTCTCGGCCCCCTGGTGCTGGAAGCGATCCTCGCCAGGGACCTGTATCTGGTCATCGGGGCGGTAATGTTCTCGACGGTTTTTCTGCTGGCGGGCAATCTCCTGGCTGATTTGATCCTGTATGCCGCCGACCCGCGGATTCGAAGGGAGAAAGCTTGAGCAGCCGGACCAGGATCGGCACCGCTCTGATCGTGCTCGGAATGCTGCACGGCGCGATTCTCGCCGCAGGCTTTCTCGCCCCCTATGCGCCCGATGCCCAGTCCCGTGATTTCCCTTTTGCCCCGCCCACACGAATTCATTTTATCGACCGCGCGGGCCGTCTGCACCTGCGACCCTTCGTCTACGGCATGGTAGCCCGTGCCGGCAGCCCGGAAATCCATGACGAGGACCAGTCCGTCGCCTACCCGGTCCGTTTCTTTCTCGAAGCAGATGGGCTCGGAGGCACGGTTGCATCCCCCGCGCGGCGCCTGTTCGGTGTCGAGCGGCCGGGGCGCATTTTCCTGCTCGGGACCGACGGCTTTGGGCGGGATCAGTTGTCCCGCTTGCTTTACGGGGGTAGGATCTCGCTCTTTTCCGGCCTGCTGGCTGCCGCCCTATCCCTGGGGCTTGGGCTGGTGCTGGGCTCGCTGGCGGGATTTTACGGCGGGTGGATCGACGACATCATCATGCGGGGCGCCGAGCTGTTCCTCGCCTTGCCGTGGCTTTACTGCCTGCTGGTGCTCAGGGCGTTTCTTCCCCTGAGCGTGTCCGCCGTCCAGATATTCCTCTTGCTGGTCGTGGTCATAGGCTTGAGAGGCTGGGCCCGCCCCGCAAGGCTGATCAGGGGCGTCGTCTTGACCGCGAAAGAGAGGGATTATGTCCTCGCCGCCCGCGGCTTCGGCGCTTCGGGACCCTACTTGCTGGCGAGACACATACTTCCCCAGACTTCCGGCGTTCTCCTCACACAGGCTGCACTTCTCATCCCTCAGTTCATCATGGGCGAGGTGACGCTGTCCTTCCTCGGGTTGGGCGTCGGCGAACCGTCTCCCAGCTGGGGAAACATGCTCGCCTCCTTGCAGCACTATTATGTGCTGGCATCCTATTGGTGGATGTGCCTCCCAGGACTTATACTGATTCCAGTGTTTCTTGCGTATTACGTCCTGGCAGGCGCCCTTCATGAGCGGTTGCATGTTGGAGGGCCGATCCGGCTGATGGGATCTTCTCAAGCGGGGGCCGTCGAATGACTTGGAAATATGTAAAGCGGTTGTTCGTTTGTCTGGCCGCCGCGACCGCTTGTCTTGGCGCGGGCGGCGCGCAGTCCCGGTTGACTACGGGGGAGCTTCTAACTGCGCCGGGGGAGCCGGGGGTTTACGGCGGCAGGCTGGTTGTCGCTCAACGCGCAGAACCGAAAACCCTTGACCCTGTCTTCGCGGTCGACAGCCCGTCCAGGGAGGTGATCCGGCTGATGACAGCCGATCTTATCCACATCAACCGTTTTTCTCAAAAGACCGAGCCTGCGCTCGCAAAGTCATGGGAGGTGTCGAAAGACGGGCGTCGCTATACGCTGCAACTGCGCCGGGGTTTGTCCTTCTCCGACGGACATCCGATGGATGCGGATGACGTGGTGTTCAGCTTCCAGGCATATCTCGACGAGAAAAACAACTCGCCGCAACGGGATCTCCTGCTGGTGGGCGGCAAGCCGATCAGCGTTGCCAAAACAGGTTCCCACTCCGTGCAGTTTGAGCTGGCACAGGCTTACGCCGCGGCGGAGCGCCTGTTCGACGGCATCGCCATCCTTCCGCGCCATCTTTTGGAGTCAGTCTCCCGTGAAGGCAAGCTGTCGCAGGTATGGGGGCTGAATGCCGATAGCTCGCAGGTTGCGGGCCTTGGGCCTTTTCGTCTCAAGAAATACATTCCCGGCGATCGCATCATCCTCGAGCGCAATCCCTATTACTGGAAGGTGGATCGCAAGGGAAGCCGCCTGCCCTATCTCGACGAGGTCGTATTTCTGTCCGTGGGAAGCGAGGATGCACAGGTCGTGCGCTTCCAGACTGGCGAAACGGACGTCCTCAACCGGATCAGTTCGGTAAATTATTCCCTTCTTGCCAAGGAACAAAAAGCCAAGAGCTACCGGCTTTATGACCTGGGCCCCGGCCTCGAGTACAATTTCCTCTTCTTCAACCTGAACGATCTCGGCCAGGCGGGACTCCCTCAAGTGGCCCGCAAACAGGCCTGGTTCCAACAGCGGGCTTTTCGCCAGGCCGTCTCGGAAGCAATCGACCGCGACGGGATCGTTCGACTCGTCTACCAGGGGCATGCCGCCCCCCTCTGGGGCCACGTAACTCCGGGCAACAAGCTCTGGATCAACGAAGCCCTTGCCCGGCCGCCGCGTTCGGTCTCAAAGGCGCGACAGCTCCTGGCCGGCGCCGGCTTCAAGTGGGACGGCGACGGCGCCCTGGTCGATCCAGCGGGCGCACCCGTGGATTTTTCGATCCTGACCAGTGCGGGAAATGCCGCGCGCACGCAGATGGCGACCATGGTACAGGCCGATTTGAAGGAGCTCGGGATGCAGGTCCACGTCGTGCCCATGGAGTTTCGCAGCCTGCTCGACCGGGTCCTGAAATCTTACGATTACGAAGCGTGTGTCCTGGGCCTGGTCGGCGGCGACGCGGATCCGAATCCCGAGATGAACGTGCTCGTCTCCAGCGGGAGCACCCATCTATGGCATCCCGCCGAAAAAAAGCCGGCGACGCCGTGGGAAACGGAAATCGACCGGCTCATGCAACAGCAGCTGACGGCGATGAACTACCCTGAGCGTAAGCGGCTGTACGACCGGGTCCAGCAGTTGATGGCGGACGAACTTCCGCTGATCTGCCTCGCCAGCCCCGACATTTTAGTTGGCGCCAAAAACGGTTTGCGGAATTTCAAGCCGGCCATCCTGGACGACTATGTACTCTGGAACGTAGAAGAGCTCTACTGGCAGCGCCCCACAATATCCAAGCAACCATGACCAAACCGGCCCGTTCCCCCCGACTGGCTATCGTCTCCTCCCCAAACGTCGCCTGGGCCGATGAACGCCTGGTCGCCGAGTGCCTGAGGGGAAATGAGGAGGCGTGGGCGGCGCTGATCGACAAATACAAGAACCTCATCTATTCCGTTCCGATCCGATATGGCGCCTCCAGAGAGGATGCTGCGGACGTGTTTCAGGCGGTCTGCCTGGAGTTGTTCTCGGAGCTGTCAAACCTGCGCAAGGTCGGATCGCTGCGTTCCTGGCTGATTACCGTTGCCGCGCACAAGGCTTTTCATTGGAAGGTGCGGCAACGGAGGCGCTCGGATAAGGAAGTAACCGACATCGATCCGGAGGATCTGAGTGAGAACGCAGCAGCACCGCCGCAGTCGGTCATATCGATCATGGAGGTGGAGCGCGAGCAGATGGTCAGGGACGCGGTTGCGCATCTTCCGGCGCGCTGCGCCGAGATGGTCAGGCTGCTGTTTTACGAGCAGCCCCCGGTTCCCTATGACGAAGTTGCGGCGCGGCTGGGTCTGGCGTCGGGCTCCATCGGCTTCATACGGGGCAGGTGCCTGAAGCGCCTGAAGAAGTTGTTGGAGGAAACCGGCTTTTGATGGCTACTACGGCACCCACGGATCCGCATGAGTGGATAGCGCGCCTGGCGCGGCTCTCCGACGAAGGCGCCCGGCACGCATTCCTGCGCGGGAACCGGCAACTGCGTGATCCGGCCCTCGTGGATCTCCTTTACGAGGAGGTCGTCAGACTGGTCAGAGCCGACGTGCAGCAGGCGGACCGTCTCGCACAGGCGACAGCCTGGATCGCCAGGAGGCTTGGAGACGATTACTGCAGAGCCCAGGCCTGGCGAGCCGTCGGACACGTGCGGCTTACCCGGGGGAAATACCGCGAGGCGTTGCGGTCGTATGAGAAGGCGCTGGCCGTCTTCCGGCGCCTTGGACGCGAACCCGAAATCGGGCGCACCCTGTACGGAGGCTCGCTCCAGGCGCTCATCTACCTCGGCCAGTACGACAAGGCACTCGCCTGGGCGCAGGAAGCGCGCCAGATATTCGAAAGGCTCGGGGATCGGCTCAGGCTCGCCCGTCTCGATACGAACTCAGGCAACATTCTCTACCGGCAGGACCGCTTTGAAGAGGCGCTGGACTATTACCGGCGGGCGTTGACGGAGTTCAGACGGCAGGGCGAGCCGCAGGACATCTCGATCAACCTCCGGAACATCGCGGTCTGCCATATCAGTCTGGCCGACTTCGACAAGGCCCTCGAAACATATCGGGAGGCGCGGGAGCACTGCGAGCTGAGCGGAATGCCGCTCATGGTAGTCGAGGCTGATTACAATATCGCCTACCTCTATTACCAGCGAGGCGAATACACACAGGCCATCGATCTCTACCAGTCAACCCGGAAGCAGTGTGAAGCGCTTGGGGACCCCTATCACAAGGCGCTTTGCGACCTCGACCAGTCGGAGATGTACCTGGAGCTGAATCTGGACGAAGAAGGAGCGCAGCTGGCCGAGCAGGCCGCAGCTTCTTTCCATAAATTGCGCCTGAGATATGAGGAAGCCAAGGCTGTCGCCTTCCGCGCCCTGGCGACCAGCCGCGGCGGCGGGTCCGCGGGCGCACTCGAACTCTTCGCCAAGGCGCGCAGACTCTTTGCCGAGGAGAAAAACGGCGTCTGGATTGCCTTGGTTGACCTCTATCAGGCGGCGGTCCTTTACCAGGATGGGGCCTACGGCAGGGCCAGGCGCCTCTGCAAGTCCGCTTTGTCCTTCTTCTCCGCCTCGTCCTTCGAGGGTAAGGCCGCCCTGTGCGAGTTGCTGTTGGCAAGACTGCACCTGCAGTCGGGGAACCTCTCCGAAGCCCATCGCACTTGCCTTGCTGCGCTCGCGAAACTTGATGAAGCGGAAGCGCCGGTTCTCGCCTGCCAGTCCCATCTCACCATGGGGAGGATCCTGGAGGCCCAAAAGGAACACAACGCAGCTTTCCAGTCTTACCGGCGGGCGCATGCCCTGCTCGAAAACCTCCGCAGCCAGCTCAAGGCGGAAGACGTCAAAATAGCCTTTTTAAAGGACAAGCTCGCCGTATACGAGAGTCTGGTCTGGATCTGCTTGAGAGGAGACCCGGGATTACGAAACCCGGCAGCTGCCTTTACCTATATCGAACAGGCGAAATCACGGAGCCTGGCGGACCTGATCGCCTTCCGCGCGCTCGACCTCCCGGAGCACGCCGGCCCGCGCCGCCGGCTGTCCGGCAAGGTGCTAAGGCTGCGAAAAGAGCTGAATTGGCATTATCGGCAAATCGAGAAGCTCGAGACCGACCCCAGGGAATTTTCAAAGGAGCGGCAGCACACGCTGTACCGCCGCAGACGTGGATGCGAAGATCGAATGGTCAGAGCACTGTCCGAGCTGGGCGAAGCGGACGAACAGTTCGGCATGCTGCAAGGAGTGGGCACGATTGCGCCGGACGTTATCCAGTCCACACTGCCCGAGGGCGTCGTGCTGCTCGAATATTATCAGGCCAGGGAAACGCTCTGGGCCTGCGTTCTAGGCCGCGACTGCCTGGAGTTCGTACCGCTCGCGAAGGCGGACCGGATGCGGAACCTGCTGCGCCTGCTCCAGTTTCAGTTGGCGAAGTTCCGGCTGGGTCCGGCCTACGTGAGCCGCTTTGCCGCCAACCTCCGGGCTGCCACCGACTCGCATCTCCGCGAACTGCACGACGAGCTGATCGCGCCTGTGTGGGAGCGGCTGCAGGGAAAACACCTGGTCATTGCGCCCCACGATTTCCTTCACTATCTTCCATTTCATGCGCTTCATGACGGGCAGCAGTCCCTGATCGACAAAATATCGATCTCCTATGCCCCGAGCGCCAGCGTGTACCAGCTCTGTTGCTCCAAGCCCGACGTCTCTCCCGAGGGGTCCTTGATCTTCGGAATTCCCGACTCCCTCACCCCTCACGTACTCGAGGAGGCACGAAGCGTCGCTGCCACACTCCCGAATTCCCATCTCTACATCGGTGAAGAGGCCACCGAGAGACGGTTGCGGCTCCATGGTCCGAAGAGCCGGTTTGTGCACATTGCCGCCCATGGGCTCTTCCGCCAGGACAATCCGATGTTCTCGTCCATGCGGCTGGGGGATTCTCAAATCAGCCTGCTCGATCTCTATTCTCTGAATCTCACCTCGGAACTGGTGACGCTGAGCGGTTGCAGCACCGGCCTGAACGCGGTGGTGGGAGGCGACGAGATGCTCGGGCTGGTGCGCGGCCTTCTCTATGCCGGGACCCGGGCCGTGCTGGTCACCCTCTGGGATGTTGACGACCGGAGCACGGCCGATTTCATGAAGTCCTTCTATGAACATCTGTCCTCGAACCCGAGCAAGGGTCTGGCGCTGCAAAGGGCAATGCAGGAGATGCGGGAGATCTACCCGCACCCTTATTATTGGGCCCCATTCGTCCTGATCGGAAAGGTGACACAATGAGGCCAACACCAGCAAACAAGCATCGGGACCTCGAAACTAGTTTCCGTAGCGAAACACCATGGTCATCTGACTTGGACCTCGGCCTGGACGTGGACTTGGACGTGGACGTGGACCCAGATCTCGACATGGCTGCGGCAGGCAGGCGATCGGGTATGTTACGCGATCGCCGGAGTGTAGCTCGGACGGCATTCTTGGGTCCATGTCCATGTCCAGGTCCAGGTCCAAGTCCAGGATCGTGGATGCGATCGTGGCACGCAGGATCCAGCTAACCTGATGGAACGGGTGCAGTCAGAAGTGAGACTCAATCCCCGCGGAATTTGGGTGAGCCTTTCAAGCTCAGCGTTTCATCGGACAAAAAGGATGCGTCGCGCAACGATTAACGACAAAAGAATTTATCAATTGTCAATGGTCAATGGTCATTTGTCATTTGGCCGTTTCAAAATTTTGGCCTGTGAGGTCCTGATCGAGTTCGGAGTGGGTGAAGTACCCGAGCGCAGAACCTGCCCGCCAACATGCCGACCAGCCCCCAAATGACAATTGACAAATGACAATTGACAAATTCTTTTTGTTGAGTCCCACTTCCGATTGCTCCCTGATGGAACAGGGGAGAATCGGGGCTTACAGATTTTGCTGTCGGGCCTATATTTTTTCGGCCTGATCCTGACCCTCTTTATGGGCGGGTGACTTTCCAGTAAAGGGCAGGTGCCGGAGTGAATCATTTCGAAATAAGTCAGTGGGCGGACATGGTTCGCGGCCTGGTTACCGGGGAGGAATTGGCTGAAATGTCGGCCCATCTATCCTCAGGCTGTCAATTGTGCCGGCGGACCGTGGAGATCTTTCGCGAGGTTGCCAGATCGGCTGGCTGGGACTCCAGGCACAAGGTTCCACCCTACGCCGTGCAGAGCGCGCGAGCGATTTTCGCCCTTCAGAAGCCGGAGAAAATCCATTTCTTTCCCCGGATTGTCGGTCAACTCGTATATGACAGCTTCAGAGAGCCTTTGCCGGCAGGACTGCGTTCGCGACACCGCCTCACGCGCCACACTCTGTACGAGGCAGGAGATTACTCCATGCACATCAGGATGGAACATCTGAGAGGGATGCCCAGGGTGACGCTGGTCGGGCAGATCTTCAATCGTGCACATCCGGATGAGCCGCTGTCGATCCTGCCTGTTTATCTTGTCTCCGGCAAAGAGATTCTGGCACGCACCTGCAGCAATAATTTCGGCGAATTCCAGCTCGATTACGAACCGAGAAGTCGCCTGAGCCTGCACATTCGGGGCAATCGGAATCTGCAGAGTCAAATCGAGCTGCCGCTCGGCCGGCTTGGCGGCGAAGACACCTCCCGGGGAACGCCGCGACGCAGGGCAAGAAAGAAAAAGCACTGACTGTACGCAGCGACAGAAGTGCGCAAAAAAAATCAAACCACGAAGACGATGAAGACGTCAAAGGTGACAGGCGCGGAGGGTTCTTCGTCCCTGCGCCGTTGTTTCCTCCTCACGGGTGCAGGGTTGCGCCCATGAGGAGGAAGAGACGGCGCATGTCTCTGAGGTCTTTGTGGTATCGAAACAGGTCACGATTTTTCCTTCTTGTATAGTTGCCCTTAGTGATTTGGGGTCTGCTAATATTATTTTAGGTTTTTCGGGTGTGGTTATCTGGCGCTGCAACGGCGACAGAATGCGGTGGAGTCAGCTTCTCGCGATCGGGTGGGTGCATATGAAGAAGCGTAATCTTCGGGCAGCAGGCCTGGCATTTCTCTTGTTGGTGTCGGTACGGTCGGCGTGGGCCGACAACATATTTATTTTGCGGGCGTCCGCCGCAACCGCGTCGGCCATCGCGGAGCGCCACGGCTTGACGCTTGTGAGCGCTCCCGATGCTCACGACCTGGCAGTCTTATCCCAGTCCGATGCCAGGCCCCCGGACCAGGTAGTGACCGAAGTCCAACAGGATCCGGATGTCCAGGGAATCGAATTCCAGAGCAAGGTCATTGTTCCTGAGGTCGCGAGCGGCCCGCAATTGGGACAATCGACCGCGGCAATTTTGGATGTGCTGGCGGGCACTGCACCTGTGTCCTACTTCGGCAGCTCAGTCTGGAGCTCTTACGTCAGGCAAGCGGCCGCGATCTTGATTAATCTGGACGAAGCCCACGAGGATCTGGCCACGGGAGCCGGCATCGTGGCGGTTCTGGACACCGGGGTCGATCCCTCGCATCCGCTGCTTCAAAACTCACTCGTGCCGGGATATGACTTTGTCAATGGAATATCGGGGACCGCCTCCGAGTGGAGCGACCTGGATCCGGCGATCGCTGCCCTCTTGGGCCAGCCGATATCAACAACCGGCACAGTGGTACTTGTCAACCAATCCACCGCCGCGATTCTCGACCAGTCCACAGCCGCAATTCTGGACACGTCGCATTTGCCGGGGGCGTTTGGCCACGGGACCATGGTTGCCGGGATCATCCACCTGGTGGCCCCGACCGCCAAGATCATGCCCCTCAAGGTTTTCGGGTCCGACGGCACCGCGAATCTCTCAGACATTGTGAGGGCCATTTACTTCGCCGTGGACAACGGAGCTCGCGTGATAAACATGAGCTTCAGTTTTAGCAGCCCTTCCATCTCGCTGATGAAGGCGATCAATTATGCAACCGCGCACGATGTCGTCTGCGTGGCGTCGGTGGGCAACGATGGGGCAGAGACGCTGCGCTACCCTGCGTCATACCGCAACGTCATCGGCGTCGCCTCGACGGACAATAGCGATACCCGCAGCGCTTTCTCCAATTACGGCGAAGCCCTCGTTGATATTGCGGCGCCCGGAGAAGGGATAGTCACGGCTTATCCCGGCGGACACTATGCGGTCGTTTCCGGCACTTCTTTTGCCGCCCCAATGGTCTCCGGAGGAGCTGCGCTGCTCGTTCAGCGCGACACGGACCTGGACCAGAAGGAAGCGTCTCAGGGGTTTTCCAATGCCAAGAAGCTCGATACGAGTGCTGTAGGGGGCGGACGGCTTGACCTTTATAAGGCACTGAAGGCAATCAGATAGCATTGGGGGAGAGGTTGCTGCAGCTGGCGTACCCAGGGTGAATCAGTCTCTTTTTTGTTTGTTCATTTTCCGCAGCACGACTGGCGATTGGGGATCTTGTGATCTGCCTTCCTGCTTCGTTTCAGCCGGTGCGCCTCGATTTCATCGCTATCTGATTCTAATTCCATGATTTCGACGTCCTCGCAACTCGCTCCGAAGAGTTCCATGAGCACGATGAACTTCTCGGCGTCCTCGCGGCTGCAAAAAGGCCCCACATGCTCGCCTGCTTCGCAAAGATAGATTTCCCTTGCCGCCGGCCTGGAATCTCGCTTTTGTGTTCCGTCAGTTCTCATATTGTCCCGACCCATATATATAGGGGAGGCACTCGTGGCAAAAAATATAGCCCTGCCGGAATTTTCCCGTAAAAAGCGGAATTTTTCGGCCCGTTTAACCCGGGCTTCTCTGGCCTCCCCTCCAGAATCCCGCACAGACTGTCGAATAGCCACGAATCGCTGCGGTCTCTGGATCACAGGACTTTGATCTAGACCTCATCATAGACTTAGACTATCCTGCCCGACGTGAACGTTCACAAAATCGACGGTCGCCGGGCTGCCGCCCGTTTCCTGGCGGGTGAGGAGGCAATGATGAACAGGAGGGACATCACAACCCTGATCGCCGCACTGATACTGGGTACGGCCGGCACACTGCTCCCGGCACAATCAGACCGGTTCAATAAGTATCTGGGCGTTGTCGATGTGCAGAAGGTCACCGGCGCCATCGGCGTCAAACTGGTGCCGAAGAGCCCCGATGCCGAGGGAGACCTGAATTTCGCCGGGCAGGACGGACAACTCCTGCTTTCGGCCTCTTTCTATCCCGCAAGCTCCTACGCATCGGCCCGGTCCTCGAAAGGGGGATTCAAGTCGAGCGTCACCGGCGTCGGAGAAGAGGCGTTTGTCGGACCCGCGACCGGCCCGTCGCTTTTTATCCTGGCATTTCGCAAGGGCCCTTATACGGTTATCCTCAACACCGAGCTCGACGCCAAGTCCTCCCCCAGGCTACCCATGGAGAAGATCATCGCAATTGCAAAAATCATGGCCGCGCGCATGTAAGTGGAGTCGTGGCAATCCGGAAGAATGGCGCCGCAGCGCAAGAAGGAGAAGACTCATGAACCGTCGTGATTTTCTGAAGCAGTCCGCCGCCGGAGCCGCGGCATTCACCGCTCTGGGACGCGAATTCCTTCCCGTCGCAGAAGCTCAGGCGGGAACCAAAGTCGCCCTCGTGAAAACCCTGGATCGTGCCAAGGGAGTCCAGGCAGCCATGAAACTCCTCTCGGTCCCGTCGCCGAACGGTAAGCAGGTCCTCATTAAGCCCAATTTCAACACTGCCGACCCCACTCCCGGCTCGACCCACAACGACACCCTGCGCCAGTTGGTCATGGAGATGAAGTCTCTCGGCGCAGCCAAGGTGACGGTCGGCGACCGGAGCGGACCGCCTCAGACCAGGTCGGTCATCGAAGCCAAGGGCATCCCCGCCCTCTCGCAGGAGTTGGGTTTTGATGTCATCAACTTCGAAGATCTCTCCGGCGACGGCTGGGTGCATCTCAACCCTCCGGGAGGCCATTGGCAAAACGGTTTCGACGTGGCCAGGCCTGTTATCGAGGCCGAGTACCTTCTCTGGACTTGTTGCCTCAAGACCCACGGGTCCGGCGGGATTTACAGCATGGCGATCAAGCTGGCCGTCGGTGTCACCAACAAGAGCCTTATGCGGGAACTCCACGGCGCCCGGCAGACGCATATGCGCCGCATGATTGCAGAGATCCACCAGTCATTCAAACCGCACCTCATCGTAATGGACGGCGTGGATGCATTCGTGGACGGCGGCCCTTCCCGTGGAAAGCTGGTATCAGCCGGCGTCATCATCGCCGGAACCGACCGCGTCGCCGTCGATGCGCTGGGTCTGGCGGTACTCAAGAACCTGGGCTCGAATGATGCGATCATGTCCACGAAGATCTTCGAGCAGGAGCAGATGCAGCGAGCCGTCGAGCTGGGACTGGGCGTAAGCAAACCGGACCAGATCGAGATTGTAACCGGGGACGCAGAAAGCCGGGCCTATGCAGGCACTCTCAAAGAGATCCTCGCCAAAGGCTGAAAAAAACTAATATTATTGCGCCGCTTTCCCCGTCAAATGCGCATTACTGGCATGGAAACGCCGTCGGAGATCACGGCGGGAACCGCTGTGTCAGACGACGCAATTTGAATTGGGGGTTTTATGAAATTGACGACCCGGTTGCTCGTGCCGGCCGCACTGGTCCTTGTTTTAGCTCCCCTGAAGTCTTTTGCTGAAGATCATTCCTACCGGGGCAGTGTTTTTGGGGGTGCCGGCGGAGGCAGGTTCTATGACGACGAGGGTTCCCTGGGACGGGGCGTGACATACAGGGCAGGCGCAGAGTGGCGCCCGCTGAGCCGCCTGGGGGTGGAGGCTGAGCTGCTCGGGATCCACCATTCGCGAAACGACGCCTTCCAGGTCCGTGGGAATGGCCTCTCTCTTTCGGCAAACGCCCGATTCTACTTTTCCCGATCCAACGTTCAGCCATACGTTTTGGGGGGCTTCGGCCTGCTCAAGACCGATTACAGGTACTCCTGGCCTGGGACTGCTAACGGCGAGTTCCGCCGGTCGAAGACCGAGCCTGCCTTAAATCTGGGAGCGGGCATCCGTTTCTTTATAAACCGGCGCTGGTCCCTGGACCCGCAAATCCGGACGGCAGTTTCCTCCCCGAGCTACTATGCGATCGTGAACTACTTTTCGATGAGCCTGGGCTATCACTGGTGATCGCCGCCCGCCTTTCTATCCTTCCTCGGGGAGCGTATTGGCTTTGCGTCGCGGCGGGCTGAAGTTGTATTCTCATGCTCGCCAAGCCAATTTCCCGGGAGGTCTGATGGACGCCACTGAGACCAGGTCGTTGCCCGAAAACGCCTATACGCCACTGAAAGAACAGGCTGTTTATGAGCCGATGGTGCCGTCGAGCGCCCGGCTCCCCGAAGTGACCTTCCGCTCGGTGCTCTGGGGAATCATATTCTGCGTCATCTTTACCGTTGCTTCCGCTTACTCCGGCCTCAAGGTCGGACAAGTCATGGAAGCAGCCATCCCGATTTCGATCCTGGCTATCGGGCTGGCCCGCCTGTACGGCCGCCGGTCCAGCGTGCTGGAGAACGTGATCATCACCGGAATCGGGGGCGTTTCCGGCAGTCTCGTGGCCGGGGCGATCTTCACTCTTCCCGCGCTTTACATCCTCAAGTTGGACCCGCATCCGGTGCAGACGATTTTCATCTGTCTCGCCGGCGGCTGCCTGGGCCTGCTGTTTCTGATCCCGCTCCGGCGCTACTTCGTCAGGGATACGCACGGCCAGCTACCCTACCCCGAGGCCACCGCGATCACGGAAGTGCTGGTCACCGGTGAAAAAGGCGGCTCGCAGGCGCGGCTGCTGCTCGAAGCCACGGCAATTGCGGCAGCGTATGACTTCTTCGTGACTACTTTCCAGGTCTGGAAGGAGTTTGTGGATTTCCAGTTCCTTCCCGTCATGCGCAACCTTGCAGAGCGTTCCAGGATGGTCTTCAACTTCGACGCCATCGGTTTCATCCTGGGGCTCGGCTATGTCATGGGACTGCGTTCCTCGATGGTGCTGTGCGCCGGCGGAGTTCTCGCCAACTTCGTGCTCGTGCCTCTGATCTGGATGATCGGCCAGCATTTCCCCGATACCGCCGTTTATCCCGCCACCACATCCATCGCCGGAATGAACGCGAGCCAGATCTTCCGCAGTTATGTCAGGTTTGTGGGGGTAGGCGCCATTGCCACCGCAGGGATATTCGGCATCATCAAGTCACTGAAGATCGTCGCCGGCTCTTTTTCCATCGCGGTGCGCGCCTTTCGCCGCGGCGAGGGGGGCGGACTGGCGCGGACCGATCGCGACATATCCGTCATGACCATCCTCATCGGCATCATCCTGAGCGCGGTCGCAGAGGCCATTTTCCTGGGCAATCTGGACGCCTCGATTCCAGTCGTGGTCATCGGCCTGTTGCTTTCGGTGGCTTTCTCATTCTTCTTTGCATCCGTAGCAGCCAATGCCATCGCAACGACCGCCAGGAATCCCGTTTCGGGGATGACCATGCTGACGATCATTGTTTCCTCGGTGGTCCTGTTGCGGTTCGGTCTCACGGGGACGACCGGGATGTTTTTCGTCATGGCGATCGCAGGCATGGTTTGCACGGCCCTGTCTGTTTCCGGCCAGGCGATCACAGATCTCAAGACCGGCTATTGGCTCGGTTCCACGCCGTCGGCCCAGGAGAAGGTGAAGTTCCTCGGGATTATCGCGTCGGCTGTGGCAGCGGGATTGACGATCGTCCTGCTGGCACGGGCGTTCCAGTTTGGAGAAGCGGCGGCGGGCGACCTGCGCGTCGTCCTGCCGGCGCCCCAGGCGTCGATCATGAAGGCCCTCGTGGAAGGCTTCATGAGCCACCAGCCTGTCGCGTACCTACTGTTCGGCGCGGGAGCCATGGTCACGCTGCTCATGGAAATGCTGGGCGTTCCCGCGCTGGTGTTCGCGCTCGGCATGTATCTGCCGCTCGAACTGAACACGCCGGCGCTGGTCGGGGGTTTCCTGGCGCATTGGATCAGCAAACGATCCGAAAGAGTCGGCGGCAGCCGCGGGGCGACCATGCGGGAGCGCGGCGTCATCATCGCCTCGGGCCTGATGGCCGGCGGTGCTCTCGGAGGCGTGTTCGGCGCCGCCTTGCGCCTCTTCCCCTGGTATGCCGAAAACAGGATCAAGACGCCGTTCTATGACAACGAGCTGATATCTCAGAGCGTCTCGGCACTGCTGTTTGTCGGGTTGTGCCTCTACCTCTGGTTCAACTCGGTTCGCCGCGTAAAGGAAGAGAGTAGATAGTCCTCCGGATTGCGGGCCGCGCTTGCGACTTCGCACTCCGGCGTGAATAGTGGGGGATCCTATGATTGATCTCGATCCGAATCAGGTCCACGGCCTCGAGTGGCGGCAACCGGGCGCCTTTGCAAGGTCATTTGAGCTCAGGCGCGGCGACGCGCTCCTGGGAACCCTGATGTTCACCAAGACGTTCGGGTCACTGGCGGAAGGACAGACCTCCCGCGCAGCGTGGAGTTTCAAACGCAATGGGTTTTTCAGCACCAATGCCACTGCCCGCCTGCTCGGCACGGAACAGGACATCGCGGTCTACCAACCCAACTGGACCGGGGGCAAAGGCATGTTGACGCTTGCGGGGGGAGAGAGACTGATCCTGAAAAACACCAGCTTCTGGGGCGGCGACTGGGGCTGGTACACCGAGAGCGACAATCCCCTGGTGCATTTCAAGAGCCGCGGTGTGTTCCATCACGGAGCCGAAGTTTCGGTCGAAGAGCCAGCACGCCGGAGGCCTGATTTGCCGCTCCTGCTGTTATTCGGCTGGTACGTCCTGGTCCTTCACCAGGAAGACTCGGCAGCCACCGCCGTGGTCATAACCGGATAAAGCCCGTGTAGGTCCCGGCCGCCGGCCGGGACCTGATTTCATCCATGACCGCAATCATTCGCCCCTTATGTTACAGCGCCGGGTTCAAATGTAAGTTCCTGACTTGGATCATTTGCTCGTCGCAGTTCATGACCGGGTCCCGGCCGGCGGCCATGACCTACTGAGGCGATGCTGACCGGTGAATTGCGGCAGCTCACCGAATAGTCCCGGCACCGCGGCAACAGAATTCGTATCTTGATGGTGAACGGCAACCTGGAGGTCGACATGGACAATCAGAATAAACTGAGCCCCCACCTGGTGCTCGGGCTCTGCGCAATCGGTTTCGGCATCCTCCTCACCCTCGACAATCTGAATCTCATCCACACCGGAAGCATCTGGAGATTCTGGCCCGTGATCCTGATCGTAATCGGGATCGTGCAGGTTCTCTGGGCGGGAGGGACGACGGGCCTGGTGAGCGGGGTTCTCGTGGCCGGCATCGGGACATTGTGGCTCCTCGACAACCTGGATTACCTCCGCTTTTCTCTCTGGGATTACTGGCCGCTGCTGCTGGTCTTCGTCGGCGGAACCATGGTGTGGCATGCCCTCGGGAGGGATCGAGGGATCCCTGCCGCATCCGTGGACAGGACGAACGGTTTCGCCCTGATGAGCGGGGTGGTCAGGACCTGCAACAGTCAGAGCTTTCGCGGCGGCGAATTCACGGCTATCATGGGTGGCTGCGAGATCGATCTTCGGCAGGCGTCCATTCAGGACGGCGATCCGGTGATCCAGGTGCTGGCTTTTTGGGGCGGGATCGAGATTAAAGTCCCTGAAGACTGGAGCATCCGGTCCAGCGTCATTCCTCTGCTGGGCGGATTCGAGGACAAGACACGCCCGCCCATGGACGGCAGCGCAAAGACGCTCTATATCAGGGGATTTGCGGTAATGGGCGGTGTTGAAGTTCACAATTGAGACATGCATCCCATACTGGCAAAGAAATCACGGCTCCTGCTGTATCTCGGCGCCTGGGTTCCCGTAGCTTTCCTGGTGACAGCCCTGGTCGCGCTCGCGGACCGCTCACCTTGGCAGGAAGCCCTGGCGCTGGTGCTGCCGCTCTGCCTCTTCTATGCGCTCCCGTGCCTTGCGGCATGGTACCTCTGCCGCAGTTTCCCGCTTGAATCCCCGGGACTGCTGCGCACCGCGGCAATATTGACGTTCGCCGCCGCCCTTTCCGCGTCGCTCTGGCTCCTGGCCGGAGGCGTCTGGGCGAACCTGCTCGCGCGTACCGGCCGGTTTGGCGGCGCAGCCGAACTTTTCCGTCGATCGTCCCCGCTCCTGTTTGCCGCTGCGGCGGCGCTGTTTTTCCTGTCTGTAGCCGCAGGGTACCTCCTGGCTGCCGCCGAGGAGTCGCAAAAAGCGCAGCGGCTGGCGTTCGAGCTGAAGATGCTGGCGAAGGAAGCAGAGCTGAGAGCCCTGAAGGCCCAGATCGATCCTCACTTTCTCTTCAACAGCCTGAATTCCATCCTGGCCCTGATCGGTTCGGAACCGGAGGAGGCACGGCGGATGTGCCTCCTGCTCGCGGACTTCCTGAGGAAGAGCCTGAAAACAGCTGCAGCCGAGAGCATTCCCCTCGCCGAGGAACTATCCCTCCTGGAATGCTTCCTCGACATCGAGCGCATCCGTTTCGGGGCGAGGCTCGAGGTGGAATACGATGTCGAGGAAGACAGCAAGTCTTGCCCGGTCCCTCCCCTCCTCCTTCAGCCGCTCATGGAAAATGCCATCAACCACGGCATCGCACATATGGTTGAGGGAGGAAGAATCTCGGTGCGGGCTGCAAGGTCTGCATCCGCGCTTCTCATCCGGGTCGCCAACCCGGCCGACCCTGACCGTCCGCGCTCCGGCAAGAGGGGGATCGGCCTCGATAATGTTCACAGCCGCCTGGCAGCCGTTTACGGGAATAATGCCAGGCTCGACACAACGGAGAAGGAGGGCATGTTCAGCGCGGAAATCAGGATGCCCTTTTGACCGCCGGGGGTTGGGGGTTAGGGATTGGGGGCTGGAACGGCGTATTGCCTGTAAAGAGAAGGATCAGACCAGAGACGGCAGGCCAGCTGTTGAAGGAGGAGCCCATTTGATGCAACCGATGGCAAGGATCAGGGCGGTTCTCGTGGACGACGAAGAGCTGGCGCGCAGGATCGTGCGAGAGCACCTGTGCTCGCACCCGGACATCGAAATCCTGCGGGAGTGCGCGAACGGTTTTGACGCCGTGAAAGCGGTGGTGGAGCTCCAGCCTGATCTGATTTTCCTAGATATCCAGATGCCCAGGCTCGACGGGTTCGAGGTATTGGAACTGATCGGCGGCCATGCGGCGGTCATTTTTGTGACGGCGCACGACGAGTTTGCCTTGCGCGCGTTCGAGGTTCATGCCGTCGACTACCTGCTTAAACCGTTCAGCGCGGACCGGTTCGCGCAGGCGCTTGCGCGGGCACGGCAGAGAATCCTCTCGGGCGAGCCGGCAGCCCTGGAGGGCCTCGTCGCGGCGTCAAGAGGGCGCCGGAAACCACTGGAGCGCGTGCTCGTGCGGGACGGCTCTCGGGTCCACGTCATCGCGGTCGAGAGCATCGATTATGTGGAAGCGCAGGACGATTATGTCTGTTTCAAGTGCGGCGCAAAATCCTATCTCAAGCAGCAGCCGATGAACGAACTCGAATCCCTGCTTGACCCCGCCCGCTTCCTCCGCATTCACCGTTCGTATATTCTGAACGTGGAACGCCTCGCTCGCCTCGAGCTTCTCGCCAAGGACTCCCGCGTGGCAATTCTCACGGACGGCGTCCAACTCCCGGTCAGCCGGACCGGCTACGCCCGGCTTAAACCCCTTCTGTGATCGCCCCGGAATCTCATCCGCCGGTAATTGTGATCTGCATCATCATTGAACTAAGAAAGCAGGCATAGAATAATGGGGTTAGCCGGCACAGTTCCGTGCTGTTATTTGGTTTCATTAAATACAGGCCTAAGGAGTCCGCCATGAAAGCAATGACCTCAAAGCTGTTAGCGCTCCTCATGCTCGCGATTTTCTGCTCCGCGGGGATCAGTTTTGCCGACCTTAACAACAATGAAGTTCAATTCACTGGAGTCGTGAAGTCGGTTCAGGTGAACGGGCAGAGCGAGGGCACTCTCTTTGTCACACTGGATACCATCGATTTGCGGGTCATTGTCAATTCCAAGACGATTATTCAGGACCTTGAAACCGATATCATCACAATGGATGACCTCGCCAGTCTGAAGGAGAGCGCCAATTCCACTATTGATTTGATGGTCGAGGTCACGGGCAAATTCTCCTCCAGCGGGATTCTGGCCGGCAGGGTGCGCGTAGTGGGAGAAGCCAGCGACTTCAATATCCGGGGACACATAACCGGCATCCAGTTCCCGTCAGATACTGAAGCTCAGATCTCACTGCTGGGCATCACGGTCAGCGCCGCGCTGGAAGGTGCGTCGGCGGTTTCCGTTCAAATGAATGGCGTGGATGTGCCGGTCTCGGAATTGAAAAATGGAACAAAGGTAGAAGTCTCCGGAAAGATCACCGAAAAAGGGATCTGGTCGGCCGATCAAATCGAGATTCTGTCGGCAGCCAAGAAGAAAGGTCTGGTGTTTTTTGAGGGGAAAGTCCAGAGCTACGCTGGCGGTACTGGGTCGATAGATGTCGCCGTGACCGGCGCGACGAACAACGTCACCACAGTCTTCATCACGCCCGAAACGGTCATTCAGGGCACACTTGCGACCAATGCGTATGTCCTGGTCATCGGGACTATCAATCCCAACGCTTCGTTCAATGCCAAAGAGATCCGGGTGCTGGGTGCGCTGGAAATCAAGCCGGACGAGCGGAAGGTAGCAATCGGGGCGACAGCCACATTTACCATAAAGTTGCGTGAAAGCGCCGCGGCGAAGGTAACTGTTACTCTGGCTGTTGCTCCGGCTGGAATCCTGGAACCGCTAAGTGCAAACACCCTGGAAATCCCGGTCGGTTCGCAGACTGCGGATTTCCAGGTAAAGGGCCTTGGCGCCGGTACGGCCGTTATCACCGCGACTGCGTTGAACGAGCAGGCGACGGCCACGGTAGTCGTGGGGCTGCTCCCCGAGGACGACACCGAGCGCCCGCCTGATCAGACGAGGATCGCCTTCTCCCCGGACCACATTAAGTTGAATCCGAACGAGACGCGGGAAGTCGTCCTCCACATCCAGCCGCCGCCGAAGGTAGACGTCGAGCTCCAGCTTACGAGCTCAGCCCCGGACATCGTACCGATCCCCACGACTCGTATCTTGAGCAATGGCGCGGCGACGTTCAAGGTTACGATTCAGTCTGCCGGCGATACCGGCCAGGCTTCCATCATCGCCAAGCTGCCTGACGCATTCGGCGGCGGCGAGGCGGAACTAATCGTCGAGGTAGAAGCAAAGAAAGGCAAATAGCCCCGTAATATCCACTCAACCGTGCAGTATTTCCCGGCGGCCGGGACCTACTGCGGGCGGATCGTACTGCGTTGTTGGCTGTTGCGCGGGAGAGTAGAATAGGGTACGTGATCGATCGACGAGTTTGTTGCCTTGTCTGTTTTTTTGTTGTCACTCTTGCCGCGGCACAGGCGCAGGAGCTCACGCTCGATGAGATCCTCAAGAAGAACGAGGACGCCATCGGCGGCGCCGAAGCCATCGCCGGAATTCAGACGCTCAAACTCACGGCGCACAGTGTGATGGCCGGAAGCGAGAAGGGCTTTTCCATGGTCGTCATGACCAAACGCCCGAATCTTGTGCGCATGGAGATGACGGTCCAGGGGAACAACGTGGTTATGGGATACGACGGCGCCGCTGCCTGGAGGGTCACGGGACCAGGCAAAGCTGAGAAGCTGGACGAAGCGGCCGCCTCCAGGCTCAAAGATACGAGCATGAACACTTCCATCGGCGCCCTCACCAGCTTGAGGGCGGCCGGGCACTCACTTGAATTGCTCGGCAAGGAAGATGCCGCCGGCGAACCCGCCTATAAAATCAGAGTCACGATGAAGGACGGCATGACGGCTGTCTACTACCTCGATGCCAAGACCTTTCTGCCCGTCCGGACCATAGCGACGGTCTCGACGGCCGGAAAGGACATGGAGGTGGAGAGCTACCCCACCGATTACAGACGGGTGGGCGGAATCATGTTCGCCCACAGCATCGACCAAAGAGTGGGCGGCAGTTCCATCGGCAAACTGACCTATGAAAAAATCGAAGTCAACGAGCCCATGGACGAGAAGATCTTTCAAATGCCCGGCGCCGGAAGCGCTGCAATCAAGAAATAGCACCCTACATTCCGGAGTTTCAGAGGCGCGGTCTGCGGAATTTCCGCTTGTGACAACCGCTTGTCATCTTATGGTTTTCAGCGTTTGATCCGTATTGCGCACCATTCACGAAAAGGGACAGAGGGAAGTGAGCCGCCATTCTGCCGCTGAATTCCTGCGGCAGCACCACAGGATTGGCCTCGATACCAGTATGTTTATCTTCGAGGACCGGAAAAATGAGCTCCTACTTCATGCCGAAGGCCTCCCGGAATGCGTTCCCCTCGATCTTAGGTAAAATAAGCTGCCGGAATCGTCTCCTGGTCCTGCTGCGTGGCTCTGACCGTGGTTTTCATGCGTCATATTGTCGGTCAGGGCACGATCCATGAGGTTTCGGCAACCAGTCCGGTCCCGTTGGTTCCGGCAAAGCGTACGATATATCCTCCTTTGGAGGCAAAGCTCTGGCCGACAGCCAGTCCAAGCCGTGGGTAGTAGCCATCGATGATCCGTACGCTCAGCATGTTCTCAACCTGTTCGACCAGATAATCACGCACGAAGTTGTCCTCCATCAGTTTGATGGTTTCGGACAAAATAGAACAGGCAATGTAAGTGTCGGTCTGGATTCTCTCATCCACCACCGGTATCTGGTACAGGCGGAACCAACCCAAGGGGTAGTTCATGAGGACAGCCCGCTTCTCGGGCAGTTCGAACGGATAGGTCATATTCACGTTGCCGCGCAGGGCGCCTGAGAGCGGCGCCCTCTCCAGGCCGCCCATGATCCCCGAAATGTACCATTGCGGCCCGCCGGGCATGCCGGAGGATAACGAGCTGAGATCTTCCGGCCGCAGCCACAGAACCACGGCGTCGCCCGGTTTCGTCTTCTTCAGCGCCGCGGTCAGCTCTTCCCTTGAGGCGCCGGCTTTGAGTTCGCGATCGACGACATCGAGATGGATCGGCTCGACATCTGAACGCAGTTCCGATGCGGCGGCAGCGCCGACATCGCCTTCACGAAAGACCTGGACCAACCGGCGCGGCATGGAGTGTGCGGAAGTCTTTTGCAGCTGCGCGGCAATCAACTGGGCCTCCAGCAGCACCCCCTTGGAGAAATAGACGTCATAGAAATCGCTTTCCGCCACCACCGGGAGATCTACATTGGGCATGAGGCATGGGATCTCCTCATCCTGGCAGAATTTGTGCACCGGCGCCCAGGTCTTCCCGCCGATCCCGGAGATAATTGCAAACACCGGCTCCTTCTGCAGACGTTCGTGAAGCTGCTGCTGCCAGGTCTCCGGGGGACCGTTCAGCTCCCACACGTGCAGGGCCCATTTGCGGTTCATTCGAACTCGGTATTTGTAGAAGGTGAGCGCGGGAGGGCTCTCGCCGCGATAGAACGTGTTTTTGACTTCAAAGAAGCGACTGAGCACATCGAGCATCCCTTTGCGATGGATCGGATCCGCATCCGGAGTGATGATGGTCGCAAATTGCAGCGTATCTTCGCCGACGCCGGGCACTGGACCCCGGGATAGATTCTTGAGATACGCAACCAGGGATGTCATGGTGGCATCGTCCAGTTCGTATCGCGGCATGAGGTAGTTCAACGTGCGTCCATCGGGTCCGATTCCTTCTCTGATGGCGCGTGCCAGAGTTGCATCCGTATAGGCCCGGCGATCCCGCGGGGTTGGCTCGACATGACCCGGATGCTCATCCGGCCGACTATCGCGGATTCCGATGGAGTACAGGTATCGCCCGGTTATGGGAGGAACGATGACCCTTCCTTCGACAGTGCCAAGCCCGCTGCGGCGGTGACAGTTGATGCATGCCGCCGCCGTGCCCTCTGCCACGGGAGCGTCCTTGCGCTGGCCTTGCAGCGACCTTCCCTCAGGCAGAATGCCCCGGCGGTAAAGCAACTCCCCCGCAGTCGGCGTAGCGGACATCACCCAGGCAACCCAGGCAAGCACAAACAGGATGGCGGAAGCGGCATAAGCCTTCATTGGACCCTGACTCAGTTAGGGGCGACCATGTCCTTGACCTGCTGAAGCAGGTAGTCCGGGGTGGCGAAACCATCGATGCGGATCCAGGGTTTCCCGGGCGCTGAGCGCATCAGCGTCACCGGCGGGTGATTCATCTTGTCCCCCCGGTAGACACCGAAGGCCCTCTGCGCAGCAATAATTGCCTGGACCGTCCCCGTATAAAAAGACCAGCCGGGGCCGGCCTTGTAGCTCTTCGCATAGGCGACCAGACGCTCGGGAGTATCCTCCTCCGGGTCAATCGAAATCGAGACCATGTGCACCCGCTTCCTGTCAGAGCCCAGCAGGTTCTGCAGCTTCTGGAAAGTCGAGCTGCTCAGGGGGCAGATGGTAGTGCAGGTGGTGAAGATAAAGCTCATGACCACCGGGCGGCCGTCGTTCAACTCGTCCGCGAGCGAGACGGTCTTACCGTCAGTGCGCACGACCTGGACATCGGGAATCTGGTAATTCACCATGACCCGGGTGGTTCCCGAATCTGTGGCGGGATCCTGCGCGATCTCATTTCCATGGACAGATGAGCTCCACGCAACCGCCCCCCCCACGCCTGCTGAAGCCAGCCCTAGAATCATAAACAGCGAGCAAACAAGATTCCTCATGAGATCCTCCTCAACAAATCCTCCCTTAGCGCTTCACCGTCGAACATCCGTAATGCTCAGCGCTTGATTGGCGGAACTCTCCTGACCACCGGCGAAGCAGGACGCCTCATGAAGGCAGTGGGCGGCAAGCTCTCGGGTTTGCCAAATGCCGTGTCCTCCACCGGGGGATTCACCACGACTTTATCGATGATCAGCCTTTTAGTTCCGACCACGTCTTTCACGGCGGTCTCGAGCACGAACGGGATCTTCAGGCCGTCTACGCTTTGGTAATCCCGGAAGTAGGTCGCCACCGGGTGGGGGCGCCCGTTGAGAATCCGCGGGGAATCTTCGATCTTGAGATCCAGAAATGATTGTGCGTCGATCCAGATGTGCCGCACGGCTTTGTTGGGCAACGTCAGCTTGATCTTATACGCGTCGTGTCCTTCGACCTTCTCGACGCCGGCCAGTTCCGCCTTGATGCCCTTGGACGCATAGTCGAACAGGGGACCGTCGAGATCCTGCTGTTCGGCTGCCCTGCTCAGTTCGTCGCTGTTGAATGGTTCCGGGTTGGCGCGCCCAAGGTAGGGCCGGAGTGTCCAGCCGTTCGTGCCGTCGTAGGTCTGCACCGCCGTCTGGCCATTGAAGACGATTTCCAACCTGGTTTTCCGGGGCCGCTTCATCTCGAGTGTAAATGGCAACTGGACCTTTGCCGTGCTGCCGGCGTCCATCACGCCCGATTCCGTCATGGTCTGAACCGCATGCCAGGCAGTCAGGCCGCCTCGGGCAGCCACATTTTTTTCGACAATCTGCTCCAGCGTCAGCGACGGCGCCGGTGCCGTTGCGGAGGAATCCGGCTTGACTGGCGCCGGCTGCGCAGGGCCTTGCGCGGGGGCAGCGGTTTGTGCATCCACCGAGAGCCCAGCCAGGGCCAGCCAAACAGCGAGAGCCAAGGAATGCGGAACCATTCTTCTTATTAACATGAGTTGATTACCTCTGATAGTCATGGCTGTTGAACTCCTTGCACACTATTGGACGATCAACCCTTCGACGTGGAAGGTCCCGATCACAATGGACACACTATTCCCAGGTCTGACGTATCCGCCCTTGTTGGAAAACAGCATCGTGTACTCGCGTCCCATTTCCGGTGTATTGGTCTGGCGCAGCTTCCCGATCTGTTCCAGGACCGGAATCTGAAGTGCGGCGTGCGAAGCCTCGTCGATAAGCAGGGGAGTCGATTTATCGTTGTTGATCACTTTGGCCTTGTTCGGGTCGACCACCTGGAAACTGAACCGGATCAGCGCGCCCGAGGAAACCTGCTTGACCTGGATGTTGTCTATCCCCCAAACGAGCCGGTACAGCCTGACAGCTTTGTCATTCGGCACGCTCCTGGACGCCAGATATGCCGGGATCCTGGGCCTGGCTGGCGCCGTGGCAACCGTGGCCGAGGGTTGAGGCTGTTGGGTGGCTGCCGATCCCGTCTGGCCCTGATTCGTTTGTGGAAAACCTGCGCAGACAAAAACGCTGCACGCGAAAAGAAACTCGAGCAGCGGCATCACCTTCGCTTTCCAGGATCGTCCAAGCACCGTGCACCTCCAGGCTTCCCGAAATTCCCATAAAAGTGTAGGACCGCAGCCTCGGTGGGACTGCTCAATATTGAGCACTTTGGCAGATAATTTGTTCTTACTCATCAGTCCATGAGTGCGTTGGCCATTTCGATGTTGGAGGCTGGAAGTTGTTCAGCCAGTTGGACCAGACCACGAAATTCACGGGCGCTCTCTAAAAGAGGGAATTCCGGCTTCTAAGTGGGTAAGTATGCTGGGGGCCAGCCCCCAGGCCCCCGGGATTTATCGCTTTGGTCCCAATCCCGAGCGCTATTAAAATGCGAAACGGGGTGTGGTTGAGACACCCCGCGTCGGTCTTGGGCCCTGAGTCGGCGCTCGGGTTGCTTCCCAGCATTACCCTGTCCTCCGCCCAGGCCGAGTGCGATTGTAACGGAGATGCGCCGTATGGAGAAGTGCCATTCAAGACCGACAGCTTTATGCTCAAATTCTCGGGATCACCGATCCTTGGTTTGTCGAACGCGTGGATTTGAAATTGGAACAAGGGGAGGTTCACGTTTATCTTAGCCATCCGGTTGGAGTTCAATGGCCGTGCGCTGAGTGCGGCGCGCTGTGCAACCTGTACGACCACCAGACTACGCGGACCTGGCGTCATCTGGACACCTGCCAGTACCAGACGATCCTGCATGCGGATCCGCCGCGGAGCGATTGTGAGAAGCACGGGCCGAGAGTCGTGAAGCTGCCGTGGGCGGAACAACGGAGCCGGTTCACGATGCTTTTTGAGCGCCTGACGATCGAATGGTTGAAGGCGGCAAGCCAGACGGCCGTGGCCAAGCACCTGGGTTTGAGCTGGGACGAAATCCACGGGATCATGGACCGGGCCGTGGAACGAGGGCTGGCGCGGCGTGAGGCCGAACCACTGAAGAATATCGGCGTTGACGAGAAGGCGTTCACCAAGGGTCATAACTATCTGACGATCGTCAACGACCTGGAACGAAGCCGGGTCCTGTATGTGGCCGAGGAACGAAAAGAGTCGAGTCTGGATGGGTTCTGGCCGACGTTGACCGAGCAACAGAAAAACGGCATCGAGGGTGTGGCAATGGACATGTGGGACCCGTTCGTTAACTCGGTGCGCAACTATCTGCCGGATGCAGACCAAAAGATCGTTTTCGACAAGTACCACATCGCCGGACACCTTGGAGATGCGGTCGACCGTGTTCGCCGAGAGGAACGAAAGAACCCCGTTGTGGAAGGAGACGAGCGTCTTGTGGGGACCAAATACCTTTGGCTCCGCAATCCTGCCAACTTCACGGATGCAGCTTGGGACGCCTTCAAGGCGCTGCGCGAGAGCACCCTCAAGACCGCGCGCGCGTGGGCGCTGAAGGAATCCGCGATGTCCCTGTTTGATTATGTTTACCAAGGGGCTGCCGAAAGGCACTTCAAATGGTGGTACAACTGGGCAACGCACAGCCGCCTGCGGCCCGTCATCGAGGTGGCCCGCACCCTGAAATCCAGACTCGCGAACATCCTGACTTATCTGAAGCACCGAATCACCAATGCGACCAGCGAGTCCATTAATGCCAAGATCCAATGGGTCAAGTACACAGCCAGGGGATTTCGGAACAAACACAACTTCAAAACGGCGATCTATTTTCACTGCGGCGGTCTGAACATGGCACCGTTACCCACTTAGAAGCCGGAAGCGCCCTAAAAGATGTCAAGTCCGGAGCCATTTGTGGAAATTCGTGAAATTCGTGGAAAAAGAAATGCTGCTCGCGGAGAACGCCCGCAAGCAGCATGGTTGGTTGTTTAGCCGTGCCGGCAGTCTTGGGATTCCGGGGGCCAGCGGCTTGCGCCGGCCCCGGACCCTGTGCTCGTGTTCTAGCCGGTTATGGCAAACGCCACTGCGTTGCTGGTGCCACCAGGAGTGGTGACAGTGACGCTCCGGTTGGCGTTGTTGCCGTTGTTGTTGATGCCGCTCGGGATCGTGAAGGTCGCCGTAACGTGAGAGGCATCCACCGGGACGACATTGCTGACCGTGATGAAGCCGGTGCCATTGCTGCCGGACACGGTCACCGCAGTTGCTCCGGTGAGATTGGCGCCCGTAAGGGTCACGTTAACCACGGCGCCTTTCGCGCCCGAAGCAGGAGCGATCGAGGCCAGCGTTGGCGCTGCCGGCGGCGGAGGCGTGCCGCCGCCCATGAACTCAACCGCTCCGGCGTCTACGGCGTTGTTGGTCTTTCTTGCATTGCCGAAGAAGTCCAGGCTTGGAGCTGCGCCATAGCTGGCACTGGAGTTCGCCGCGGTGACATAGTTAATCGCAGGCGAACCGGATGCAAGCGCGTAGTTGCCGAGAACAGTACCGTTTGCCGGACCGTTCGACGAGTTTGTCAGAGACAGCGGGCCCCAACTGATATTGATCCAGTTGTTGCCTTCGTCGACAGTGGCGCCTGCCGTCAGGTTGAATATCGGTACGGGGACGTTGCCTTCGTTGGTTCCCGGAGGCACGTTGTAGCCGGCCGAGCCTAATTCCGGCGGCACTCGCGAACCGTTGCAATACTGCTGGGCTACCGTCGGGTTGCTGTTCGAGTTATGGTTGCCGCCATACCCGTTCGTCAACACCGAGGATACCGGGGTGAGCGTGAATCCCGAGCTGTGGTTCGCCGGTCCTGTGTCGCCGCGGACGCCGATGTCCCAATAGGTGCTTGCGTTTTGAGGAACACAGGCGCCGGTGCCTCCGGTGATGATTTGACCGGCGCCGTTCGCCGTCGTGGCATCCGTTTGCGGCTGATTCAGCGTAGGCACGAGCCTGACCACAGATTGCTGATATTGCGCGCTTAAGGCGCCCACACTGATGTGAAACGGACGGTTTTCCCAGATCACGTTGTTATACAGGATCGGGAACGATACCTGCCTGCAAGAGCCGTTCGTAACTTCAACAGGAGTGAGAGGATTCGTCCCGCCATTGGAATGGCCTGCGGGGCAGGTGACCGTTGCCGGGAGTGACGCGATCAGGCTGGCGCTGTTCGGCGCGATCGAGATCCCGGCGGGCTGCGCCGCCGAATCCGTGCCGCAGTTTATGGTACACGGATCGGGATGTGGAGCGCTGGATTGGTTGGCAAAATAGGCGCCGAAGAGCACGCCCGAGGAAGCGGTGCTATCGTTGGAAATGACTGTGTTGTTGATAAAGTTCACCACCAGTGCATCACTCAACGATACCCCGGCGCCGTCCCAGCCGGCGACGTTGTTGGCAATGACATTATTGGTAACGTCGACTGAGTACCATCTCGACGGGGTGGTGGGGAAGGTGCCCACTTCCGCGCCGTTGACGCCCTGCATACGCAGGCCGCCGCCGGCGCCGCTCTCCGCGCCGTTGCCCAAGATCAGGTTCGCATTGATCTTCAGGCCTGGACCCGCGCCGTCGCCCAGCGCCGCTGCCAGTGCCGGACAATCCGAGTCGGGCGGCCCGGGGCATGTAAGATCAACATCGGGAGCGCCCTGGATCACGATCCCGCCGCCGTTGGTCGGGATCGTCGGGTTGGTGCTCTGATTGAACAGGAAGGTGTTGCGCTCGATGTCACCGTTGTAGATGAAACCGACCTGAGCGAAGCCGCCGCCGTCACCGGTGCTCAGATTGCCGCACACCCAGTTGTTCTGGAACTGGTAGTAGTCGGCGCCGTTGCTGAAGGTAACGCCGCCTGCTCCCGCCGGCGTGGCCGAGAACAACTCGTCGCCGATGGAAGAGTTCAGCGTGACGGCGTTGTGGTGTACATTCACATATTCGTCAAAGCAGTACGGCAGCTGCAGATTGGCCACAGCGCTGGTTTGGCATGAGCCCGGTGCTGCATTGACAACTCCCGCACCCCCGAGGTTCGCGCCGGGATGTTCGCCCTGGCCGATGGTGATGCCGCCGGCCAGCGACCCTGTGTTGTTGAAGATCCGGTTGTTGGCGATCTCCATGTTGTGTCCCCAGCCGTGCACGAAAATGCCGCCGCCTCCCTGGGAGCTGTTGGTGAGCCCTAAGCCGTCGATACGCGACGGGTTGCACCAGAAGCTGCTTGGGAATGGATTGGCGTTGCCTCCGCTACCGCTGCCGGTCCCACAATCCTGGTTGCTGGTTGTAAGCAATGTTGTGCCGTCCGGGAAAGTATCCGCCGCGAATGGATCCGATCCAGCCGGGAATCGGACACCTTTGGACAAAACCGTAATGGCCGCTCCTTCATAGGCGCCCATCAGGGTTGGCTCCTGCAGCAGCTCAGCCAGGTTGCCGTTGAGCGTTGCGTCCCAGCCGACCGTTGCCTCCAGCGGCAAGCGATCCACCTGCGGATTGCTGGCTGACCACTTGAAGGCGGCCCAACCGGCCCCGCAGCTGGGATTGTAGGCGCCGGGCGTGCCATCGGGCGCCAATCCAAACAGGCAAAGCACCTGCCGGCGCCAGGCATCCAACTTCTGCTCTCCCGCGGGATGGGCATTCGCATTGATGGTGCTGGAAGCGGCGCCGACGCCTTGCAGCCGGACCGGTTTCCACATGATCACGATCTCGTTGTAGACGCCGGGCGGAACGATGATCAAGTCGCCCGGGAAGGCGGCGTCAATCGCCGACTGAATCGTCTGCCCTGCAGCAAGCCGGGTCGGAGGCTTACTTTGGTTGCTGCCGACGGTGACGGTTACGGAGTCGACGGATTTCTTGCCGTTCGCTGCCGTGATGACCAGCTCTCCGCAACGCTCGGCGTTGCCATTGCCGGTCGGCCCTCCGTATTGCTGTTGTTGCTGGATGGCGCACGCCGGCACGTTGTTGGGGACAGTGACGGTGATCTGTGTGTCGCTCCAACCCGTGACGGTAGCAGACACCCCGCCGATGGTGACGGTACCTGGCGCGGCGCCGAAGCCAAAGTGGCGGGTGACTTTCTTCCGATTGAAAGGCGTCGTTGTAGCCGACGGCCCGGCGTACCCATAGTTATTCACTTGCTGATCACCCAACCCATAAATCGTCAGGGTGTGACCGGAGGCGCTTACCCAGGGTCCAACACCGTCGCCGTCCACTTCACGGATAGCCGGTGTTGCATCCGGATAGGCGCAGTCGGGATTGTTGTACCCCGAGCCCGCGAAGGCGGACACGGCTACGACCGGCGTGTCCATGTACTGGGTCTGTCCCGGCATGAACGGGATCTCGTAGCAGAACTGGCTGTATTGCGGCTGGAACAGCGGATCCGGGGTGGTTCCGCTGCCCGCGTCATTCATGCACATCACCATCATGGTGGGCAGGAAGCCGCTCGGGTCGGGCGGGTTCACCGTCCAGCTCGAATAGGTCAAGCCGTTGTAAGTGCCCCACTGATCCGCATACACGCGGCCGATTTCGTTTCCGGCCCAATCCTTGACGGACACCGGCATATCGGGGGGCGAAAACTTTTCCCCGAAGGTCGGCGAAAACGGGTCGAATTCCGCCGTGAAATCGTCCGTGATGATGCCGGTGTAGTGAGCCGCGACATGGGTCGAAGAGAAGACGTAGAACTTCGCCAGTGCCGACATCTGGTTCTCGAGCGTGACTTCTTTGCGGTCGCAGAGATTGCGCATGGCGCCGGCAAACGGCGCGACCTGCCCCGATCCCGGGAAGAGGCTCATGTATTCGGGAACGATGCGGGAGGCGCCCACGCAGGGCCAGAAGGTCTCGACGCTTCCGGTGTCGCCCTCATGTCGTGGTACCGCCCCCTCATTCGTGGTCGAATTCAGCGGGTTGTTGGGATTGTATAGGCTGGCGATTTCAGCCTGGTCGGGCATAATGTAAATGGCGCCCAGGCCGGCGAACTGCTGCGTCACCGGCGCGACGTAAGCATCTCCCAGCAGGATGTTTTTGTCTTCTTCCTTCACCAGTTCATAGCCCGGAGGAACGACCATCTCGACCACATACTTGCCGGGAGGCAGCATGGGTGTGCCGTCGTCCGGATTGGCGGTGCAGATAGTGCAGTTCGTACCGGGCCGCGATCCTGGCGTACCGTTGGTTGATCCGGTGCCCGCCGGCGCGCCCGTGGTCGGATTTCTGCCGATGATGCTGGGGAACTGGTACATGCCGTCGTAAGGCGCCGGCTGCAGCTGATTGAAATTGTGCAGCCCGTCAAAGCACTTGAACTGGGAGTTGTTCGGCAGCGGAACGCCGGGGTTGAGGTAGTTCGGCTGGTTGAACAGCGTGAAGTAGAAGAGGTCGTTGGTGCCCTGGCCGGGGCAGTTCATGTTCGGCACGCCGTTGGACCGGAATCCCTGCGCCCAGTCGTCCCAGCTGCTGCTTTCGGTGGTGTCCACCATTGCGAGCGACAGGCTTCCGTCGGGAGCGGTGCCCTCCTTGTAAAGGTTGATCTTCACGTGAGGAACCAGCGGCTCCCAGCTGAGTTGCAGGAGCAGAGCCGGATCGTCAAATGGCCGGGTCGAGGCATACACGACGTGGCCATGGATGCCGCCGTTTTCTGTGGGCCCAAAAGGCTTTTTACCGAACTCCAGGAACGAGTTCTGGCCAATGAAGCCCTGCCATGCTTCGGCCTGGACCCAGGCTGGATCGACCCGCCCCGTGGAGCCTCCGGCTGTGTCGCCGGCGGGACAATCTGCACTTGCGCAGTACCTCGCGCCGGGAACCCTCAGGATCGCCGGCAAAGAGACATCCTCTTTTGTCCTGGCCAGGTTTCGACCGATGGTGGAGGTCCCGCAGGGCGGATAGCCTGACAGTCCGCAGGACGGCGAGCCGTCGACGGGACCGCCCGCGTCGTAGACCACGTGAGTCCCTGTGTTCTTGAATCGGGTTGAATCCGTTTCCACCACGTACCAGTTGAACAGAGGAAACACCTCGTTGAAGCCGGCGAAACCGTTCAGGTCGGTGCTGTTGAAGTTGGAGAAGCTGCCGTCGCGGAACCGGACGTTCGTCGGCACCAGCGAGAGCCCGGCTTCGCTATCCTGTGAAACACCGTCGCCGTTCGCATCGAAGAAGGTCCGGGTGATCAGGTTCGACTTCCACTGGTGAACCGCAACATCTCCCAGATTGACGGTCGCGCTGTTTACTCTGACGGGCGTCGAAATGCCGTCCACGATCTGGTCGTTCCACTGGTCGAAAATGGTGAGCCTCCAGTCACCGGCGGGAATCCCCGCCAATGTGAAGATCCCATTCTCGTCGCACTTTGCGAACGCGAAGTCGCCGCCATCCGGGCTCCCGAGGCTTGCGAAGCACTGGGTGTAACCGAAGGTGTCGCGCGTGCCGGTGCTGTAGAGTCTCTCATCCGGCGTCCGGCTCATGTGCACGCCGGTGACCTTTCCCGTGACGGTATCCGCGCAGCCACCTGCGAAAGTGGCGCAGAAGTCACCGGTCTTGCGGTCATTGATGATCTTCGGATTGGCAAAGCCGATGGCCACGTGGTATCCCGCCGGGCCATATTCCTGGAAGTAGCCGGGCTCGCCTACCTTGATGAAGGCATCGAGAGCCGGTCCGCCGTCCAGGGTATTGGTCTGGAGCCACTCTTCACCCTTCGCAATCCGGTCGGCGCCCGGTACCGCCACCACGCCGTACCTTCCGGGCGGCAGGTTCTTGATGATTGCCTGGCCGGCCAATGGGGATAGAGTCACCCCGTCCGATTCGTATTTCGGGCAGGTGGGGATCATGCCTGTGATGCCGGTTTCCGAAACACCGTTATTCAAACCGGTATCAGTATTGACCCCTGCCCGTGCATTCTTCGAGATCGGGCACGCATCCAGCTTGGTGACCGGATCGATCGTTCCCGCCAGGGAATTGCTTAACGGCATGTTGAACTCGTCGTAAGTCATTTGACCGGTCGAATCGCCCGAGCCGCCGACATCGTCCTGGAGGGTGATGTTGAACCCTCCCAAACCTGCTTCGTTGGGGGCCAGCACGTCGATTCCGCCGCCGGCGTCGTGCTCGCCGTTCAACGGGAAATCGTCCTCGAACACGAATACGGTAACTTGCGCCGGGGTGAGCGGAAGGGGCTCCACGATCACGCCTAGGGACGATGGGAGGAGTTGAGTTATTCCCGGGGTCACCCACTTGGATTTGGCATTGTCCCAGGCGATCGAAGCGCCTCCCATTTGATGACCGTTTGGAGTGTCAGCTGCATCGGAATCAATCGCATCGCCCGGCAGAACCGAGATGTAGTAGCGCTTGGCGTGATCCAGAACAGCCTGGCTGGGAAGCACGGGCGTCTTCTGTACGCCTGGCCGGCATCCGCCATTGCCGACATCGCACACCGCGTCCACGTGCGTTCCGGTTGCCGGATTGAATACCGTCTGGCCGGATTCGCAGGAACTCGGGCCTGTGCAGCCCTGCGCCACTACCGGCATGTAGCTGGTGTGGAAATTGGTGCCGAAGGTCGGCACGACGGACCCGCAGCTCGCCGGTGGGGGATTCGTTCTGCAGGCGGGGTCGATATAGAAGGTGCGGTCTTCCTCGATGATCCAGCGGAAGTCCTGAGGGGCGCCAGGGAGGGCAGTTTTGGACTTGCCATCCAGCAGTGTCACGTTGAGATTGCTCGGCGCCGGGAAGGTCAGGGTCACGGTTGCGGTTCCGGCACTGCTGGTCCCCTGTGAATTCCGTGCCCGGTAGGTGAACGTGGCGGTGACGGTGACGGCGTGGGGGGAGACCGATGCGTTGAAGCCGCCATTCGGATCTACAGTCAGAGTCAAACCTGCTCCAGGTGTGACACCTGCAATTGTAAGAGGGTATCCAGCCGCGTCGGTGTCATTCGCCAGCACTCCAGGCGCCTTTATGCTCAGGGCTGTCGCAACGTTCGACGTGTACGCGTCAGGCCTGACCGTAATGCCGCCGGCTCCCTCCATCGGTGCCGCGCCCAGCGTCACCGTTGTGCAAGCTGCCCCTGACGTCGCGCCGTTTCCGCAGTAGGTGAAGCTGGTAGGTGCGCCGGAGTAAACGAATGTACCGTCAGGATTGAGAGTCAGCCCGGCTGGCGCAGCCCCCGAGACCTTAACGCCGTATACATTTACGTCGTTGGCAATCACGCCCTTGCCCGGATCGGAGACGATCAGAGTTTGACCCGAAATCACGGAGTTGTAGGTATCCGGGTTGGCCGTCGACGAGGGGCCCAACCCAGTGGCGGACAGACTCGCGCCGCTGCCGGCGACTGTGAGCGCTCCTCCGCTGAGTGGAGACGGACCGACGTAGCCTTGCATGCCGCCATCGCGCCCATTGTTGGTGGTGAGGCTCAACTGGCGATCGTAGACGGGATAAGCCGTCCCCGCCGCCGCGTTGATTGCCACGTCATAGGTCTTGCCCGCGGACAGGAAGACCTCGCTCTGAATCAGGGGTGTCCCAGGAAGAACGTTGCCGTCCTCGGCGAGCAGTGAGAAGCCGGGAACCGCGGCAGTTCCTGCCTGCGCTCCCACGACCGAGGGGATATGCATGCGCAGGCCCGCATTGACGAAGCGCAAGAGAAACGTGCCGCTCTGGCCTGCGGGAGAGGCGGAGAAATACGATTTCTGAGCGTTGGCGCGGTCGAAGGCGACGCCGTTGATCAGAAAGTAACGGGGATCGTAATTCACCGCCGGCGGATAGCAGGTGTGAGTGACCCCGCAGCCGGTTGTAGAATAAACATCATTGGCCTTCTGGCCGGACCATACTGCGGTCTCGTCAAAACCGGCAGTATTGACGGCGGTGTCGACAGCCCTGTTTTGGACAGGATCGATTTCGCTGAAAAGCAGGTCGAGATCCGCATTGTAGGTCACTCCCGGATAGGCGGTGCCGGTCGCAGCGTCGGTGACCACCAACATTCCAAACAGTCCCATGGGCCCCTGAATGGAGGGGTGCGTTCCGGACTCGATCAGGTATGTGCCCGGCCTGAGCGAACTCCAGGTCAGCGACGTTGTCGCTCCCGCCAGGACTTCAGCAGCCATTGACTGCACCCGCCGCCCCTGTGTTGGCGGCGTGCCTGTCGTCGAAGGGTCCCAGACGGGCCAGGTGGTCTGCTGGGCACCTGAGTGATCCGGGGGTGGCGTTGTGGTTCTCGAAGTCCCGAGACCTCCGCCCACCTGACCTACGATGACCAGCGATGTCGGCACGCTGTTTGAATTCAGGAACGACAGGTTGTTCGTGAGGTTGATCTGCAGGGCCTGCCCGGTGGGAATTGTGATCACCACGGGAGACCATCCGGTCCACAACGGGTCCGGATTCAACTTGGCACAGATCGCTGTCGAGCCAACCACCGCTGTGCCACAACTGTAACCCCACATCGGCACGTTTGTGCCATCGGGCAGGGTTATGCTGGTCGGCCCCGCGGTCAGGCTGACCTGCTGCTGGCCGTAAGCCACAAACGCCCCGAAGAGAAGAATACCGACTACCAGTGTCGCAGCCTTCAGGGTAGATCCTAGATAGTTCATTCGCATCGTTATTCTCCTCGTTACTTGGACTCGTCGATGACAAATTCCCGGGAATCGATCAGCGCCATCATGAACATGCCGCCGGGAAAGATGTTATTGGTAGTCAGCTCCCGCTCGTTGTGCGAGTGCCAGATGAAGGCGAAACCTGCCTCCTCCGTGGGTGGATTCGCGATCGTGCCGGAAGGCGGCGTGCTGCCGGTGAATCCCGCGGACCGGACGGTGGCGTCAGGCCCGAGATAAGGGGAGCCGCCGTACCAGGGGCCGTTGGCGAAGATGTTCGGATCCGGAAGGGTGATAGGACCGCCGCCCGCGACGTCCCCCAACGGATTGGTCTCAAGCGGCTTGTTGTGATCCTGGCACCACTCGTAATAGTTGATCGCGGAGTAGGGCGCCGGCGGAGCACTATTTCTTGTGTAATAGCCGTTGGCATCCGGAACGCACGGTAGTTTGGCGTTCGCGTCAGAAGAACTGGGGTTGTGGCCGTATGGATCCCAGTTCAGCCCCTTGCCCGTCCAGGTGAAAATCCCATCCATCGCCTGTCCGGGAGTCGTGGAGGTTGTGAAAAGCGCAGGTCCGGCGAGATTGACCGTCGGATTGGTCTGGCTGAGAATCAGGTTCCCGTCACGGGCCAGGATGCGCGTATGGCTCCCGTGCTCGTGAAACGGATGCTGCCACCTCCCCTGTCCGACGATGCGCAACAACACCAGTTCGCCCGGGTGAAAGTGCGGATTTCCGTTGTAAGGCTGGTGCGGATATTGGACCGCGTAGCTGGGATCCATGACGTCCGGCATCGAACGCCCGTTGATCATGAAGTACGCCGGGTCATAAGGCTCCGTCGGGACGTTGAGACTGCATCCCGGACTCCCGGCCGCGCAGCCGCCCTTCGCCGCGACCTGTTCCTCCGCCTGCCGGTGGATTTTCGGATCAAGCTCCGAGAACTGAAACAAGTATTCCCGGTCGTAGCAGGTCTCCGGGTGATCGTATGCCGCGGCCGCCAACCGGAAGTCGTCTTCTCCATGGGCCTGTTCCACAAGGCGGTTTGCAGCGTGCAGGCCTGATGTGCAGGCGCTGGGGACGCTGGCCGGGAGCACAATGATGACCCCGTATAAGCCCATTTCGACCTGCAGATCGCCTCGCGTACCGCTGTAATAAGAGCGCGTCCCCGGTGAGGAGGCCGTAAACGAATAGGTCACCGTCCCGCCCGGTGCAGCCTCCTTCGTCAGCAACCCGGCCACGCCGCCCGTGGCTGTGACATTAAAGCCGGGAAACAGAATGGATGTGTTCCCGGCTGCAGCGGGGAGCTGATTTCTCAGATTCACCGTGACCAATTGGCCTTCCGTAACGATCACCGTGGGGCCCGGAACCTGCATCGAAGCGCATGCGGCGTTTGATATTGCCGCGGGGGCAAAACCGCTCGGCGCGCCATTGCAACCATACCCCCATGAGTAGACCGAAGCTCCGTCCGGCTGGGTGATGTAGGAGGCTTGCGCGGTCAGGTTGAAAGTGGCAGGTCCTGATGCGGCGCCGCCGGTGATGCCCGGAACTGCCGCATGCGTGGCAGGGGATACCAGCAGGATCACCAGAGCCATCATCGCCACCAGGCCTAAACGTGTGTTCGCAATCGTTCTGTTTCTGTTATTTTGGTTCATGGCAGCTCTCCTAATTGCATCCCGTGCCGGCCTTGGTGACCGGGTCAACCGACGTACAGATATGAACTTCGGTCATGAGCCCGCCGAAGTTCTCCGCATCGTTGGAAAGATGGTCGAGGTTCGGGGTGTAGAGGTAGAAGGTCTGGCCCGCCGCGTATCCCGTGGCGTCCAGGATCACGTCAATCGACTCGCCGCCTCCCAGCGTGATCGAATTGGTCTTGTAATAGAGGTTGTTTCCCGCCTGATCCCGCAGCAGTTTGGCATTTTTCCCGACGACCAGCATCGGAATGCCCAGCGACGCCAGCGTCTGATATTCGTTCGTGTCGAGGTCGGAAATGCGCAGGAGCGCTCTTCCGCCTGCCGGGATATTGATCAGCGACGAAATCGGCTGCGAGTAGTGAAGGACGCCGTCCGTCGACTGAGTTTTCAGCGGGCCGGGAACGACCGTGTCCGGGTAGCTGCGCCCGTTCAGCAGGAAGTACTTGTCCTTCAGATCGGTGAAGTTTTCCGGGTTGAAAGTCATGCCGACAAAATGGAAGTTGGGGTCGAAGCCATGGATCTGCAGGGGATACTCGACGTCGTAATGGGTCGTGCCGTCGCCGTCATTATAGGCGTACCTGCCGGTTGCCGCGCGAGTCGCTCCATTATTGGCGGGCGGCAAGGGATTGGTGCACAGGATATCGGTCGAATCGCACTTGGTGCGCGGATCCGTCCCCTGGTATCCAAGATAGGTATAAAGGTTCCCTCCGGCCGGAACCCGATCCTGCCGCGCGTGCACATAAAGCTGACCGACCATGCCCATCTGCAGATGTTCGGGAGGGGTGATGTGGCAGTGCCACAAGTACGTGCCGGCATCCGGCGCGAGATAGTAGTAGGTGAAGCTCCCGGCGATGTTGATGGCAACCGACGCATCCGGCACGCCGTCGTAGAACGACGAGGCATTGGGGTAACCATGGAAGTGGACCGTGTGCTGCTCGAACAGGTCCGGCCGCATGATCATGCCCACGTTGGTGAGGGTGAGAAAGAACTCGTCATCTTCGTCGATCGCATACGTCGGCGCCGGCATGGTGCCGTTCATCACACCGACGTCCAGGATGGGCCGGGGATCGACATGCCCGACGCTTGGGAGGTCTGTGTTTCCAGTAATGTCGGTGATCAGTCCAACAGCGCCGTTGTAGCTGAACGAGGCGCCGGTCGTGGCGGGATCCCCGGGCCGCAGCCTCGTTGAACCCGAATAGATCTGATTGAAGACGTTCGGAAACTCTGTGCCGGGCTTGCCCTTCGCGATATCCGCGAGGCCGGACAGCGGTCCGAATGCGAACAGGTACGTCTGTGTGCCGTCGCCCATGGTCGCAAAGCCGTCACCGCCCGAAATCTGCTGGCACTTGATGGCGCCATTCACGGTGCCTGGAGTCGGCACCATGAATCCTTTTGGGCCAAGGGAAAACACCGTCCGGCCGTTGTACGCAGGTTCCGAGTTATTGTTCGCCGCGTTCGGATGTGTGATCGTGCTGGTTGGACACTGGACCATGAACGATTGCGCGTTCCCGGCCACAGCAGCAACGCACAGCAGACCCATGAGCAACCATAGTCGCTGTAACTTACTCAAAGTCATGCAGCCTCCTTTTGATACGCCGGCGTCTAAAACGCCGTCCCACTCACCGAATACCCATCGAGGTCCCAAACGCTATTCATCGACGGAACCTCATTCCCTGAAAGAACCAAACCGAATCGCATTGGATAGAGAAAGGCAGGGCGGCTCCTTTTTTATGCGGGTACAGACCATCGTTGAAAACGTTCTGATCAGCGTGCATTCCATTTGTCGACCCGCTTATCGTTCGCCCCATCCGGAATGTAGACGCAGTCAATTCCGCGAGCAAATCTTGAATCCCACTCGTGGAGCTTGCGTCGTTCATAGATCGCCGAACTTCCAATCGCCAGGTCACAATCACAAAATAGACCGAAGTTCAATTCCAGGATGCGCACTAGTGAGCAGCTCTCAATAATTTTTTCCGGGCGGCATGACTGCACTCGATGACGCTTCTTGCGGTACACGATCCATATTGATCCGAATGATATTCACACCTGATAAATAACAATGCTCAATATTGATCACTTGAAGGAAATATTCATGCCTTCCCCATATTTGCCGGGGAAACTATCCATGTTTCCCTGGGATATACCCTGGTATTTGAATCACGACGCGTACAAAGGTCGTTCCCTGCAGATCGTGTGAGGCCAGGTGGCGGGAAACAAATCGAAGATGGCGAACGTCAGCCTTCCCTGCGACGCAGGATGCAATCAGAAGTGGGACTCAACAAAAAAAGAATGTGGCAATGATCGTTTGTCGATTATCAATTGTCATTTCTTGTGCGGGTCTTTGTGTGGATCAATTTGGAGGGTGAGCGGCAGCAGCCAGATGACAAATGACCATTGATCATTGACAATTGATAAGTTCTTTTGTCGTTAACCGTTGTGCGGCGCAAGGCTGGTCTGAACTTATTTGGCCGCCAGCGCCCGTGGCCAACCATGAGGATTGAGTGTCACTTCCGATTGCTCCCTGCGACGCAAAAACGCCACGGATTGCCCGGAGCACGGCCGTGTAATCCGTGGCGGCAGTTTCAGTTGAGCTTGCGCTACAGCGCCTATTTAATCGGAGAGTTTTCTCTTTTGGCCAGTTGCGCGGGTGATTGGAGCTCTTCGTCAATTACCTCTGCAATATCCTCGACAGTGCGCAGCGCCAGCACAGGTCGTCCGTTAACGAATACAGCCGGAGCGTTCGTGACACCGAGTCCCGCTGCAGCGAACAGGTCTCTTTTGACGCTCTCGGCATGCCGCCCTGACATCAGGCAGGCGCCGAACTCCTGGAGATTGAGATTGAGCCGCGCGGCATGCAGATTAAGATATTGAGGCTCCGGGCGGCCCGTCTGAAACAGCGAGTCGTGCATTTCCCAGAATCGGCCCTGATCGCCGGCGCACAGAGCGGCTTCCGCTGCCATCTCCGCATAGGGCTGCTCATGAGCAAAATTTCTGAACACAAGCCGGACCTGGCCGCCATACTTCTTCTGCAGATCTCTGAGCGACTTTTCGAAGCTCCCGCATGAGCTGCACTGGAAGTCTGAAAAATCCACCACCGTAATCGGCGCGGCATCCGGTCCGATCGAAGGACTGCCTTCAGTATCCACAGTCAACCTGAACGGCTTGAGGGATTCCGTCACCCCGTACTTCTTCTTGAGCTGCGCCACATACACGGCCTTCGCCTTGTTGTAATTCTCGGTTTTCAGAACCTGCTTCATGCGGGCGAACACATTATCACGAGAGTCGCCCGTGAGACGCTTGTCTGGCGGATAATGAGCATCCAGGTCCTCGGGCGTCGGCTCTTTGACCTTGCCGGCGAGTTCTTTGTCAAGCAAGGCCTGTTTTGTAAGGCCCTTGTGTGCAGCCTCCGCATCAAGGACCTTGTCCTCGATCAGTTGGGCCAGCGCTTTTTCAAGGGCCAGGTGCTTTGCGCGGGCGTAGTTTGCCTCGGCCTGCAGGTGCTGAAGCTCCGCGCGCTGCAGATCGTTAGCGGCGGCTTTGTTCAAGTCTTCCGCGGTAATCGGCACGCCCTTGACTGACCCGACGCCCGGCGCCCTGGCAGACTTGGTATTTTGCGGGTATGCGGGAAAGCCAAATAAAAAACAGGCTGCGCACACAGCAGCAAAGATCCCGAGATTCACCCGCGGCATGGTCTTCCTCGTTTTGATTATAGAATCGCTGCGATCTTCCGGAGCCAGACGTTCGTCGTGCGGCATGCTGCCCTCCCAACCGGGTATGATTATAGGCCTTGGCGAAGATTGAAAATGCTCAATAGTGAGCAACAGCCTGATATTGTTGCAGCACTTCCTCAGGAGACAACAAAAACGCCGCGGATTACATTGATTTCATGGATTTACAGCCGCAAAATGCTCGAATACACTAAAAGCATTCGTGCTTTTTTGGGGGGGGGTTCGGGCTTCGCTGCGCACTGCGGAGGCCACCTGGTCCTCCAGCACCTCGAAGCCAAAACGACTAGCGGTCTGCAGGCGGCTTTCTGACGAATCGCTCCGGATCCTGGTCGAATTTCCTCTTGCAGGAGTCGGCGCAGAAATAGTATGGGGTCCCCTGGTATTCGCTGATTCTGCCTGCCGCCTTCGCCTTGCCTTCCTCCACGCTCATGCCGCAGATGGGGTCCTTGTGAAATTGGCTTCCTGTCATTTTCAGTCCTCCCGACGAGTAATCCAGCTTATCATTCTCGAGCAAACATTGTAGCAAACCCGGGCCTGCAATTGGCCTCAGACTTGAATCCGGCTTCACCGCAAACAGGCCTGATCCCCGCATGCCGCAACTCGGCAATCCTCTTAGCTGGGGTATATCCTAGTTGTGCAGTCCCGGTTACAAGTGTATTGTCGTTTTGATTTTGCATTTCAGTATTCGATTCGCGGATGTTGTGCCTGTGATGTCCGGATTATGAAGTATAGAGGCAATTGCGGAAGTTCCGGGATTCACCTCTTGCGCTCGAACGATCCTGTGTCCAAATGGAAATCCGAAGGGATTCGAATCTTTCCATCCTCCCCCCCAACGTACAACGAAGAACCCATTCCTCTGCTCCACCCCATCCGCGAACAGCTGCCGTCTGGTCAATTGCATGATGACTCGATCTGGATGCAGTCGCGTGCGGCCGCAATCCCCTCTGCCGCAAGACTGATTTCTATAAGACGATCGCCGGAAACAACTGCAGAGTAAACGTCCGGCGTGATGTTCTAGGAGATTAGTTATTCTTAGGTTTTTTACCGGCAGCGTTGTGTAAAGCTGAGGACGGGCGAATATAGTCCCGGCCGCAAGGGTCTAAAGGAGTGCGGGAAGATGGAGATGTTTAAGGAACAAATTCAGGAGACATGTCGGAAACAATCGCTGGGTGGCTGTTCAATCAGGGTATCCAAGAACCAGCGGGTGTACACCACAGGAGAGCGGGGTGAGACCATATACTTGGTTGAAAGCGGGCAGATCAAACTGTTGGTCCCTTCTCCCGAGGGCAAGGAGTGCCTGCTCGCCATCCGCACGGTGGGGGATATATTCGGCGAATTGTGCCTGTGCGGGCAGTCAGCGCGACTCGAAACGGCGATCGCGATGAGGGATGTAACCCTGAAGCAAGTGTACCATCGACGGTTTCTGGACCACTTGAAGCGCGAATCGCTGCTCGAGGGTCTCGTTCGCTACTTGGCTCTCCGCATCGCCGATCAACAGGAACTGATCACCACCCTGGCCACCATGAACAGCGAGCAGCGCCTGGCTCGCACCCTGCTGCACCTCGGCCACATCATCGGGAAGAGCAACCCGGACGGTGTCGCCATCGATCATCGGCTCTCCCACAAGGAACTGGCGGAGATGGTCGGAACCACGCGCACCCGGATTGGCATGTTCCTCAAGAGATTTCAGGAACTCGGACTGATTCGCCTCACCTCCGAGCGCCGAATCGTCATCGAAGAGGAAGGACTGCTTGAACACATCGAGTGCGACACTTCGTTCCACAAAACGGGCACAGAATGCCGCTCCGACACCGACGGTCCTTCTGCGAACCCACCACAGCACCCGGCGCCTGCATAGGGCGGAATCGGCCTTCGGGCGAACGGCCAGGTGGCTGAGGCCCCTTGCGCGTCCACCCGGGGCTGTCCCAGTCACGGAAATGTCGCACACCCGGAAATTCGGGAATCCAGGACTCCTGGCATGATGTCGCGCGAATTGTTCGATCCCTCTGGGGGGTCCGGCCTCTGCGCATCCGCCAACGTTTCAAGATTCCCGCCCGGCCGTGACGCACGGATTATTCGTAAGTCACAGACTGATTCGTGGTTCCCTCATCGTGCGGAGTCCGGAGCCGGATAGACGAGAATGCCCTCGCGCATCGCCCTGCGAAGGAACGGATCGCCTTCCCTGAGGCGGGACTCGATCTCGGATTGAGTTAGTGGGAAAATATCCATCGGATAATTGGGTGTGTATTGGAGAAAATCCACTAACCGGTCGCGCGCCGGCTTATCCGATTGCCCCAAAACGACGAGCAAATCCAGATCGCTTCGAGTTCCGTAGTCGCCGCGGGCGAAAGACCCGAAGAGTATCACCTTGAGCACGTGCGGTTGAGCCACGGCGATACGTTGAGCCGTCTCGCGCGCGAGGGACAGGAGCGCTTCACGGTCTACGAATCTGGGACCGGCAGTAGTCAAGAATGGATTTCGCATGCGCAATGGATTCGAGCGCATCGCGCTCGGTGAAATAGTCGAGGGGCGCGCCCAGAGCGAACCCGTTCGGATATCGTGCCTGGATATATTGTTTGTCAAGCGCCTTGGCCGCATCGATGAGTTCCGGGCCGGGCGGGCCGGCAATTTCTCCCGGCAGCGACTGCATGAGAGCCAACAATGAGTGCCCCCAGGGATCGCCATGAAGAGATAGGTACACGGCCTTTACTGCCTTTTCTGCGGCCTGCTGGGCGGCGAAGCAGCTCCATTCGTAATCGCCCTCTCTTGCGGACAATCCGGCATGCTCCAAATCGGCCTCGGCCTGCCTCAACCAGTCTCCGCTACGGTCTGTCATGGCAGCATTCTACCCTGTTCGACAGGGGACGGGCCACGATTTTCGCTGTCACATCATCGGATCTGGGCAGGGCTCCGGGAGCGCCCCGCCGCCACCTGGCTCAATGGACGCTGACGCAACGACCGGCAAACATCCTCTCCGGACCCATGCCGGCATATACGTAGTTATACCCATTCCCAAATGAGTATTTTTGCACGTAGACTCTGGCGCGCTGGTATGTTCGAATGGATATGGTAAGTACTCCCGAAATGGCCGCTAGACACGGGAAGAAGAGCCTTATCCTGATCGGAGTTGTCTCGCGATCCCGTTTCCGGCACGAAGGGACGGCAACTTGAGACCGATGCGACACGGGGCAGTCAGAGAATTCGTCATCCTCTTGTTCGCCTGGTCCTTCCTCGCCCTGCCGCTGCATTGGGACGCCCTCGGCGGCCCGGCGAAGCAAAGTTGCAGCTGCCCGATGTGCCGCACCATCGGCGGCGGTGCGCACTGCGAATGCTGCGAAGCCGGCAAGTGCAACTGTCACATGACTACCGGCAAGGATTATCCCGAGGTAGTCCTGGTCGTGGAACCCGCGGTGCTGCCCGATCCGGGAGCGTATGTCGTGATCCTTCCTTCCGTGGCATTTGACTTGCCGGCGCCGCACAAAACTCCCATCCCCGATCTCATCATTCCCACGCCTCCCCCCAAAGGCTGATTCCGCTGACAGAACGCAGAGATTTCCGGTCATTGACCGGAGGTCAGCACAGTCCTCGTGGATTGCAGTCTCTGTTATTAGAGATATCGGAGGTGTCGCATGAAGCATCTGGGATCACTCATCATCATTGCAATTCTTATCATTCCTCACCTGAGTCGCGCACAGAGCGCGACCGGCGAGTTCAACGGCTTTGTAACCGGGCCCAAAAAGACTGCGCTGGCAGGCGCCCTGGTGACAATCCGCGACCTGAAAAGCGGGGCCGTGATTTCCGTCATAGCAGGACCCGGGGGCGCGTACCGGGTGCCGGGACTCCAGGCCGGCGCTTACGAGGTCAAGGCAGAGATCTCCGGCTTCGAATCGAAAGCCGTGCCGGAGGCCGCACTCGCGGCCGGCGAGTCGAAAGGCATCGATTTCGAGCTGCCTGTTGCAACGATTCAGGAGATCGTGACTGTGATCGGTTCTGCGCCGGGCGCCAGCCTCGAGGCGGCCCAGGCCCGTGAAAGCCCGGCGCGGGATGTGGGCGAGGCGCTGGCCGAGACCCCCGGCGTGTGGAAGCTGCGCAAAGGCGGAATCGCCAGCGACGTCGTCCTGCGAGGTTTCCAGAGCAAGGACCTCAACGTCCTCATCGACGGCCAGCGAATCTATGGGGCGTGCCCGAATCACATGGACCCGCCCGCGTTTCACGCCGACTTCGCCGAAGTCGACCGCCTCGAAGTGGGCAAAGGGCCGTTCGACGTCAGGAACCAGGGGAGCCTCGGCGGTGTGATCAACATCGTCACGCGCCGGCCGGAGCGCGGGTTTCATGCGGGCGCCGACCTCTCCACAGGCTCGTACGGCTTCGTGAATCCCTCAGCGACGGCCTCCTACGGGACTTCCCGTTTCTCGGCGCTCGGAGGCTACTCTTACCGTCAATCGCAGCCTTACACCGACGGGTCCGGCAAGCGCTTCACTGAGTCGGTCAACTATCTCGGCGGCGCCCTGGACAGCGATGCGTTCCGCGCGGGGACTGCCTGGGGCAAGTTTTCCGTCGTTCCGGCCGCAAACCACCTGCTCCAGCTGTCCTATACGCGCCAGCAGGCGGACCACGTCCTCTACCCTTACCTGCAGATGGATGCCGTATACGACGACGCCGACCGAGTCAATCTCGCGTACCAGGTCGAGAACCTCACGGGCTTTGTCAGGGCGCTCCGCTTCCACGGGTACCTGACCCGCGTGCACCACTGGATGACCGACGAGTACCGCCTTTCCTCGGTGGGGGTCGCGCGTGCCTACAGCATGGGCACCATGGCCAAGACCAGGACTTTCGGCGGCAGGTTCGAAACCTCATTGCCGGCCGTGACCGTCGGTCTGGAAGCCTACCGGCGTGGATGGAACACGACGACATTGATGGCGGGATCGGGATACCAGACCCAGTACTCGATTCCCGACGTTAACACCGATTCCGTCGGAATCTATGCCGAGTACCAGAAGCAGTTTTCCGACCAGCTGAAACTCGATGTGGGCGCCCGGGTCGACAGCACGAGAAGCATCGGCGATCCTCAGAAGGCCAACACCTCGCTTTATTTTGCGTTTAACTCCACCCGCTCGACCTCTGCATACGACACCCTGCCGTCAGGAAATGCGCGCCTCAGCTACAGCTCCCCTCATGGATTCGAGATCAGCGCCGGTGTCGGGCATACGACGCGGGTGCCGGAACCGCAGGAACGGTTCATGGCGCTAAAGCGGATGGGATCGGATTGGGTCGGGAATCCGGCGTTGTCGCCGAGCCGCAATACCGGCGTCGACGGGACGTTCTCCTACCGGCATTCCGGGCTTTATCTCGGCGCCAACCTGTACTTCAACAGCGTGCAGGACTTCATTACGATCAATAACCAGCGCAAGGCCAACATGGTGGCGGGCATCATGAACAGCTTTGCCCGGTCATACCAGAACGTCGACGCCAGGCTTTATGGCGGCGAGATGGAAGCCGGGTACGGCCTGACGCAGAGGCTGTTTCTGTCGAGCAACGTTTCCTATGTGCGTGGATCGCAGGATCCTGATCCGTCGCGGGGCATCTATTCAACGCGACTCCCCGAAATGCCGCCGATCAGGTCGCGGGCAGGAGTTCGGTACGCAACGGCAAAGGTGTCGGCGGAAATCGAAGGGGTATTCACCGGTGCGCAGAGGAGGGTCGATACCGACCTGCGGGAAGCTCCGACTCCGGGCTATGGGATCGCAAACCTGAAGTTTTCGACGACGTTCCACCGGTTCGTCATCCGGGCCGCATGGAACAACCTCTTCAATCGGAGCTATTACGAATACATGTCTTACCAGCGGGATCCGTTCCGCACCGGGACCCGGGTGTTTGAACCGGGCCGCAACGTCTATATCAACCTCTCCTACCGGTTCTAGCAAGGGCTGAAACCGCAAAGACCGCGAAGACCACGGAGAACAACTCAGTTCTTTGAAGGTCTTCGCGGTTCGCCTCGTTCAGCGGCTGACACAGAGCGGCATGTCCGAATCCAATAGAAATCCTACCACTACAGCCTGGGGGATGGATCTGGTGTTAAGCAGCACGGACTTCACGAACGCAGGGACGTTCGTGAAATCCGTGTGATTCGTGGCGGTTTCTGGTCTCCTGCTACTTTACGCGCGCGCCGGTAGTGCCCGAGGGGGCGGATTCGCTGCTGGAATTGTATGCCGTCACGTAATATTGATAGTTGCCCTTCGCCACGCCGGCGTTGGTATAGGTCGCCGTGTTGGGCGCCGCTATCGTCTGGATCACAGCCCAGCCGCTCCACGTCTTCCCGGACTGCACCCTGCGGTAGACTCTGAAGCCGGTCTCGTTCGTGGCGTTGTCGGTCCAGGCCAGGGTTACGTTGCGTCCTGAAACCGTAGCGTGAAGATTGGAGGGTGCGGCCGGCGCCGCAGACGGGTTGAGGATGTTGACCATTACGCTATCGCTGCCGGTCAAGCCCCCGCTGTCCGTTACCAGGGCCGTCACGGTCTGGTTTCCCAGCTCGGTGGTGCAGCTGAAAGTCTTTGCGATACCACTGCCGGCGCCGGTCGCCGGAGCCCCGGCACCGGACCATTGGATGCTGGCGGTCAGGTTTCCGTTCTCAGGATCTGACGCCGAGGCGATGAAGCTTACCGCCGTCCCGCAATTGAACTGCTGGCCGTTCGTCCCGGGCGTCGAAATGCTGACGGTCGGGGGCAGATTCACCGTGCCTCCGGTGGCATCGATCGCCTTCTTGATATCGAGGCGTCCGGCGCCGTATGTGTTGTTCGGGATGGCGCCGGCAGCGACGCCCCCGCAGGTTTCCGCGGTTGTCCGACCCACGGCATTGCCTTCCAGGAGCGCCTCGGTGGCGGAGATGTTGCCGCGGTAAGAGGGCCGGATCGCCCAGAGGAGCGCGACGGCGCCGGCCGTGTGCGGGCTGGCCATGGATGTGCCGCTCATATACGCATACCCGCCTGTGTTATAGGACGAGTAAATGCTCACACCCGGCGCGCTCACCTCGGGTTTAGTGCCTCCAAAGGCGGACGGGCCGCGGGAGGATGTGCCGGCGACGTTATCGTTGATATCGGTTGCGCCGGTGGAGAAGGACAGCGGATAATCGCCGGGCGAGCCGGCAGAACCGCAGGCAGGGCCGCTGTTGCCGATGGCAAACGCCGGGAACACACCCGCGGCAACCCAGTTCTGCACATAGGACTGGTACCAGGAACTGCCGCCGCTGCCACCCCACGAATTGTTGACGATGTTTGGCCTCTTTGTGGAGTCGCCGCCGGGCGCAAGCACCCATTGCGCGCAGGAGATCAGCGCGGAACTGGCGCAGCTTGTGCCCGCACACGCCTTGCAGGCAATCCATCTGGCGCCCGGCGCCACGCCGATCAGGTTGGCGCCGCCATCGTTCCCTACCATCGTGCCCATGGTGTGAGTCCCGTGGCCGGCATCATCGCACGGCGCGCCTCCGGTGCAGACGTTGGTGGCGTCAAACCAGTTTCCTGCGTGGCTGTAAGTGCCGCCCAGGTTGCCCCTGTACTGGCTCACCAGGGCCGGGTGGTTATATTGCACGCCGGTGTCAATACCGGCCACGACGATTCCCGCGCCGCTGTTGGCGTAGGCGCTCCACACCAGGTCCGCCCCGATCTTTGATACGTTCCATCCAACCGACTGAGTCGTGATGTCCAATGTCTGCGGCGGCAGGCTGAACACTTCCTCGGGGATGATGGCGGCGACTTCGGGCCGGTGGGCGAGTTCACGCGCGAGATCCAGGGTCCCCTCGGGAATGTAGATCTTGTTTTCCACCCAGAACGGGACGTAGGCGATTTTATGCCCCTGCAGGTAGCCGCGCGCGCCATTCTGGCTGTGATTGGCGGTAGCCTGCAGGCTGTCGACGACGAATCGCCCGCGGGCGTCCCAGTCCTGCATGCTCTGCGCTTCCTCCAGGTGAGTCCGATCACTGAAGACGACGAAGAACGGCCCCGTGCCGTCGGCACTGTTGGTCAGGGCCTCGATCAACATCCGGTCGATTTTGGAGTCGGGGTCGGACTGCCCGGCCGGAAAACCGGAAACTACCAGAGTCAGGGAGAGAATCAGCAGGCATGCATACCAGATCCGGACACGCGATTTTTGTCTTTGCATTCTTTCCTCCGATAACGGCCTTTTCGGACGCGGCGTTCATTGTCCTTCTTGTGCGAGGCACGTAGATATGTAGATTCCCCCCCGGCGGATTTTGCCGATCGCCGACATCAACTCGAAGTCGGCGTCCTCCTTGATGAGATAGCCGGACGCGCCGACCGACAAGGCCCGGGCGACATAGTCCTCGCCTTTGTGCACTGTGAGAATCAGCGCCTTTATATCCGGGCGCGACTGCTTGATTCTGCGGATTGCCTCGATTCCCTCCAGCTTCGGCATGGTTACGTCCACGATGACGAGGTCTGGAGTCATCGCGGGATCCGCCAGCAGGGCCAGGAGCTCGAGCCCGTCGTCGGCTTCCGCTACCACCTCGAGATCTTTCCCATCGGCGAGAATCCGCTTGATGCACTCCCGGACCAGGGGTTGATCGTCGGCGAGAATAATTCGATACGTCATCATGGCCACCCCATGATTTGTCACTTTAGAAGCTAGTCCAGCAAGGCCGCCCAGGTCTATTTGTAGAAGTACGCATTTGCGTGTGGGTGGTAATACCTACTCCGGAGTGCGTCGCATCCACCGCTACGAGGGAGCTGGATTTCATAGACACACATCGAATCTCATACGAACATTGATGAAAACTACCGCAACTGCATTCGGGGGGAATTGCCGGTATGTGAGCGCCTCCTGGTTCGGATCATTTCGCTAACCTCGATCCGCGGCCGGCGGGCGATGTTTAGTAGGCCGCCTTCGCCAGGCAGGTTGAAACATAGGTTCCTCCCTGACGAATCCTTTCAATCGCCGTCATCAATTCCGTGCCGGCGTTGTCCTTGACAAGATACCCGGTTGCGCCGACAGCCAGCGCGCGGGCGAGGTAGTCCTTTTCCTTGTGCATCGTGAGCACCAGCGTCTTCATTTCGGGGCGCAGCATCTTGATCCGGCGGATCGCTTCGATGCCCTCGATTTTGGGCATGGAAATGTCCACGATAATCAGGTCCGGGAAGAAGCCTTCTGCGATCAGGTCGAGGAGGACTTGCCCGTTTTCCGCTTCTGCGACGACTTCAAAATCGCTTTCTTCGGTGAGAATCTCCTTGATGTACTTTCGGACCAGCGGCTGATCGTCGGCAATCACAATCTGATAGGTCATCATGGCATCCCATCTAGAACGTCGCCATACAACTTATCGCAGAAGGGGCACTCAGATCCATTTGTAGAAGTACCCAATTGCCCGTGAGTGGTTCTACCCATACCCGCACGAGGTGATCAGAAGTATCTCGAATCAGGCAGGTTCCAGCCGGCAGGCACAGCCATAGCCCTATCGGAAACCGATTGTGGCCGTGGGCATCAGAGGGCGTCCAACGGTCAACGTGCGAGGCGAGAAAAACGTTAGGCGCCGGCAGTGAATAGGGTCCCACCACGCCTTCGGCGCTCATTTTCACGTTGTGCTTATCCCGGCCTCACGGCTGGGTCTATTCACTTCCGGGCCTGGGATCAGCCCTGAATCAACTCTGGACCCCGTCATTAGCCTGTGCCCGGGGTATCGACTGATTGGAAACATCTCGAACATAGAGAGCTGTTGATTTAGTTGGGCGAGATCGACTGCTTCTGCTCTTGGAAGCTTCCCTGTGCGTTATATCGGGTGATTTGAAGAATATTAGAAGAAACGCTGCACACGCAAACGTGGTCTAGGTTTCCGCCCGTGTTGTCATAGACGAGATGCGCATCCTGCAACTCGCGAGCTGCCGCTACGCCCACCTGAGATATCACGGAGCCTCCGCTCCGATAGCGGAATGTGAGGATTCCGGCTATTGATCCCTTGGGTCTGGGATCGGATTGTGACTTCGCTTACGACAATCCACCCGTCCTGAGTCTGCGGTCCACCGTGAGCTTATAGGTGATTGAGGACCTGTAGGGCAGTGTGAAGTTTTGGCGTCCATTTACAGAATTTCCGTTGACAGTCACCGTCATTGGTTGACCAGTTTGGGTGAAAAAACAACGTGAAAACAAATTGGGTGTGGCCCTTTCAGAACGGATCACAAGTTAAGCGAATACACAAAGATATGCGAACCTGCAGTTCAGGCAAGTGCCACTGCTTGTCCACTTATGGCCACGCCGATTTCATAAGTGGGCCGCGCGCGAAGACTTATCAATCATCATTTGTCAAAATCAATTGTCATTTTCACAGGCCAAAGGCCCACAACGGCCAAATGACAAATGACCATTGACAAATGATAAATGACAGATCTTTTCGGTTCAGGAGTAGCCCTTCTGGACGGCGTACCGGACCAGGTCGGCGGTCTTATTGACGTTGAGCTTTTCCATGATGTTGGCCCGGTGTCGTTCGACGGTGCGGTAGCTGATACAGAGAACATCGCCGATTTCCTTGCTCGATTTGCCCTCGGCGATCAGCTTTAATATCTGGCGCTCGCGCGTCGTCAGGGGCGTCGGCGCCTGGACCGGCCGGCCGCCGCGGCGTATCTGGGCCCAGTCCTGGCGCGACTCCTCGGCAACCAGCGGCGAAAGATAGAGCTCTCCCTTGCGGACGGCGTCAATCGCAAAGAACAGCTCGTTTTCGGCATCCTCCTTGAGGAGATATCCGTCGGCGCCCGCGGAGATGGCCTGGAACAGGTAATCCGAATCTTTGTGCATGGTGAGCATGATTACCTTGACGTGCGGCTGCATCCTCTTGATTTCGTGTATCGCCTCGATACCGCGCAGCTGCGGCATGGAAATGTCGAGGATGATCGCGTTGGGCTCCAACTGGCGCAGCAATTCCAACAGGTGAATGCCGTCTTTGGCTTCCCCGACGACCTGCAGATCCGCTCTCTCGGAGAGAATCCGCCTCATTCCGTGCCGGAACAGCGCGTGATCATCCGCCAATATGAGCTTATAGCCCCCCATTACCGCCCCCTGTTCCTTCTATTGGAAACGAAAAGCTGATGCGGGTGCCTTTGCCCCCCTGGCTTTCGAGTTCGAGGGATGCGCCCATCATGCGCACACGTTCGCGCATGATGGCGAGGCCCATCCCCTGATCACCGGAATCTGCAGGTCTGTGTGTTTGATCGAAGCCCCGGCCGTCATCTTCGACCTGACAGAAAATACGCAGGTCCTGCCGTTCCACGATCACCGACACATTCCGGGCTTCGGCGTGGCGTTCGATATTTGTCAATGCTTCCTGGATAGTCCGGTACAGGTTGATTTCCGCATCCCTCGAAAGGAGATGATCGATGTCCTCGATGCGCGACAGGACCTCGCAGTGGCCGTGTTTTGTAAATTGAATCACCAGGCGCTTCAATGCAGTCACCAGGCCCAGGTCTTCCAGAAGCGTCGGACTCAGATCGTGCGAGAGCCTCCGGGTATCCTCGATGACCTGGTTAAGATAATGGACCGTGTCATCGCATTCGTGCCGGGTCGTATCCTGGTCTGCTGCCAGTTGTTTGCGGATAAATCCCATCCGCATCTTCAGAATGCTCAGGGCCTGGCCCAGTTCGTCGTGAAGTTCCCGCGAGATGCGTCCCCGCTCTTCTTCCTGGGCGCGCAGCAGTTGCCCGGAGAGGGTTCGCAGCTGTGTTTCCGATTCCCGTAGCGCTTCCTCGGCACGTCTGCGGTCGGTAATGTCGGTAACGATAGCGAAACATCCCTTGAACTCACCATCCGGACCGGAAATGGCTTTGGGCGAGACGATGGTCGGAATCATGGCGCCGTCCTTCCGGATCCAGATGAGTTCATTCGGTAAAAATTGTCTGCTGTCCCACCGTTTGGCCACCATCTCGAGCTGGCGCGCCTCCAGAAATTCATCCGCTCGCCGGCCGATGAGTTCACCCTTTTGATACCCGAGCATCTCGCACATCTTCTCGTTGACGTAAGTGACTCTCAGATTCTCATCCGTGACGCCCAGGCCTTCATTCATGGTTTCCACCAGCATCCGGTACCGGTCTTCGCTCCTGCGCAGGTCGTCCTCGGTGTGCTTCCGCTGGGTGATGTCGTGGAAAATCTCCAGTTTGGAAGTGGTGCCGTCCGCATTCTGGATCGGCGTGCCGAACAGGTCGTAGATCTTCCTCGTCTTGGGGGAATACCACTCCCTGCGCACGGTTGATCCGGCAAGAATCGCCTTGTTATCACACCAGGAGCAGGGTTCCTTCACGCTGTTGAAGTAGTCGTAGCAATTACGACCGTTGACCGGGCCGAAATCCTTCTCCAGGGACGGGTTCACATAGAGGATTTCGTTCTCCTGGCTGACGATGGAGACGCCCTCCTCCATCCGGTCGAGAATGCTCTTGAGTTTGTCCCTCTCCAATTGCAGCGCCTGCCTGAACTTGAGGCGCTCGGTGATATCGATCCCGACTTCGAGCACCCGCGGAGAACCATCCAGATCGTCCAGCGGATAATCATGAATCTGATAGATCCTGCCGGCCGGAGATGTCCACTCGCGACTCTCCGGATCCGGCTCCCCGAACGAGCGCAGCATGCGGCAGGCGTGGCAGGGCTTGTCCCGGCATTGGATCATTTCGTAGCAGGGGCGCCCGTCCGGGATTCCGAAGAGTTCTTGAAATTGTCTATTTGTATAGTGCACGCTGAAATCCGGGGCGAGCAGGCAGACAAATCCGGGTACATGATCAAGCAACGACAAAAGCCTCGTGCGTTCGACCTCGAGGGCCTCGTTCGCAACGGCCAGCTCATAGGTCCTTTCACGGACAAGCCGGTCCAGTTCGTGGCTGGCCCGGCGCAAGGAATCCTCGGCCGTCAGGCGTTCGATCCCCATGCCCAGCTGCATGGCCCCCACTTCGAGGATCTGGACGATCTTGGGGAAAATCCGGCCTCTGTCGGGGTCGGCCAGGTGGATGAATCCGAGGTTGCGCCTCCCGGAATGAACCGGAATCAGCGCGATCGACTCGCAGCCGCTGTCGTCGAACAGGGGATAAGTCTTGACCGCCTCCCACTTCCTGCCGCGCGCGGAGAGCGCGGAGGCATGGTTCGTATACAGAGACCCCCCGGTCGTCAAATACGGCCGTGCAGGATCGCTCTCGTCGCCGGCATCGCCTTCAGGGGAACTCTCGCCCGGGGAATCTCGCTCTCCGCTCTGCGGGTTCCGCAAGAGATCCGTGAAACCGTACTCCGCCTGGCAGCGGACTTTCCCGGTTTCGTCCAGTATACACACCCCTGCGGCCGCGCAGCCCGTCAATCCCCGAACGATGCCAAGAAAATCGTCCAGTACAGGCTGAATGTCGGCGTGGCGGCTCATGACCTGCGCGAACTGGCGGGCCAGCTGCAGCGCCTCCTCCATCCCGCGCCGCTCGAAGATGTCGACTGTGGCGATGCTCTCCCCGGAACCAGGGGAAACGTTCCAGGCAGGCATGCTCGAATGGTCTTTGATTTTGGATTGTCGGGTTCGTCGCCGAGGCGGACTTGTCGCCATCAACTCCTCATCAGATCCATCTTACAGCTTGATTACGGAGATTTTCCCAGCATCCATCCAGGAGCGACCCGGAACTGCTGCGGATCATAAGCCCGACACCGCCCGCGTAAGGCGCTGTCGAATCGTCATCCCATCTTGCCGAAAGCTACTACCGATTTCATATTTGCCGAGATCGACATATATGTCAAAGGGAATCCTCACCCGTGGATTTGAGAGGCCGACATTGTTCTGGCAAGTCCGAACCGCGCAGACATTGCTGAGAAGTGCATGGAGCCGTGGCGGGCAGGCAGGTAAATGGATGCAGCCACGAATTGCACGAATTATCACGAATCGCCTCGTGATTCTTCGCCAAACGGGGTTCGTGATACTTCGTGCAATTCGCGGCTGCTTTTCAGTTCATCTTCACAGCCTGAGCTGAAAACCTGCACAAGCAATGCCAATCTTGCGCTGTTCCAGCCTTACTAATTTCGTTGCGCCAGTCGTGGCCGCGACTGGCGCTGAGGTGAGCGGCTGAAACGGCAGCAGTAATGGCCGGGCCGACGCCCGCCGAATCCCGTGCCGGCTACCCTCCGCCCTGCCGCTCACCCCATGTCAAGATCATTGGAGAACCGGTTCGAGGTTCTCGACCTGTTCTCCAAACCCGTTCTTTTTTTTCAATTCGAAATGCCATTTCCAGATTTCATAGATCACGGGATATACCATCAGTTCCAGCAGGAACGACGTGAACACCCCGCCGATGAGCGGCGCGCCGATGCGCTTCATCACGTCGGAGCCTGTGCCCGTGGCCCACAAAATTGGCACCAGGCCGATGAAGTCGGTCGCCACGGTCATGAATTTCGGGCGGATCCGTTTGACCGCGCCGTTCACGATCGCCTCGCGCAATCCGGCGAGGGTCCCGAGGCGCCCCTCCTTCTTGGCTTCCGTGTACGAGAGATCGAGGTACAGCAGCATGAACACGCCGGTTTCCGCATCCACTCCCAGCAGCGCGATGAGGCCCACCCACACCCCGACGCTCATGTTGTAGCCGAGCAGGTAGAGGAACCAGATCGCCCCGATCGCCGAGAACGGCACCGCCATGACCACGATGAGGGTCTTCACCACGGACCGCGTGTTCATGTAGAGCAGCGTCAGGATCAGGAAGGCTGTCACCGGAAACACCAGCAGCAGGCGCTTGTTGACGCGCTCCATCGCCTCGTACTGCCCGCTCCAGATGATGGCGAATCCCGGCGGCAGCTTCAATTTCGCGCGCACGACCTCCCGGGCCTCGCGCACGTAGCTGCCCGGGTCGCGGCCCGCGACGTCGACGTAGACGTAGCCGGTCAGCATCCCGTCCTCGTCGCGGATCATGCCCGGCCCGGAGGTGGGTTTGATCTCCGCAAGGTCAGACAGCGGAATCTGCCGGCTGCCTCCGGCGGGTACGAGCACGCGCCCGACGGCTTCCAGATCCGACCGGAAGTCGCGCATGTAGCGCACGTTCACCGAGTAACGCGCACGGCCTTCCACGGTCGTGGTGATGTTCTCGCCGCCGATCGCGTTCTGCACCGCCGCCTGCGCCTCGTCGATCGTCAGGCCGTACCGCGCCAGAGCCTCGCGGTTCCAGTCGAAGTCGAGGAAGTAGCCTTCCGCAGTGCGTTCGGCGAAGACGCTGCGGGTTCCTTTGACCGCGGGCAGCAACGACTCCACCTGGGCGCCGATTTCCTGGATCTTCCCCAGGTCGTCGCCGTGGATTTTCAAGCCCACCGGGGTACGCATGCCCGTGCTGAGCATGTCGATGCGCGCCTTGATCGGCATCGTCCAGGCATTGGACACGCCCGGGGAGCTTCAGGGCCTCGTTCAACTGGTCCACGAGCTGATCGGGCGAGATCGTGTCGGGAGTGAAACGACGGAACAGCGGTTTCAGCCACTCCGGCGACCAGGAGGAGTACCAGGTCGGCACCCTGCGCCATTCCGATTTCGGCTTGAGAGTGATCACCGTCTCCAGCATGGAGAGCGGCGCCGGGTCGGTCGCGGTTTCGGCACGGCCCGCCTTGCCCAGCACCCGGTCCACCTCGGGGAACTGTTTGATCAGCCGGTCGCTCACCTGGAGCACGCGCTGCGCCTCGCCGATCGAGATGCCCGGCATCGTCGACGGCATGTAGAACAGCGCCTCCTCGTAGAGCGGCGGCATGAATTCGGAGCCCAGCTTGAAGAACACGGGCACCGTCACCGCGAACAGCAGCACGGCGGTTCCGATCACGGTCCACTTGTGCGCCAGCGACCAGCGGCAGGCCGGTTCGTAGAGCCGGATGAGCAACCGGCTGACGGGGTGATGGTCCTCGGACTGGATGCGTCCGACGAGCAAGGCGTTCGCCCCCCTGGCCAGCCAGCGCGGCTTGAAGTTGAAGTTGCGCAGGTGCGTGAACGTGAGTCGAAGCGCGGGATCGAGCGTGATGGCCAGCACCGCGGCCACGATCATGCCGAGGTTTTTCGTGTACGCCAGCGGTTTGAACAGCCGCCCTTCCTGGGCTTCGAGGGCGAGGACGGGCAGGAAGGAAACGGCGATCACGAGCAGCGCGAAGAAGCTCGGGCCTCCGACCTCCTTTACGGCGGCGATCACGACCTCTTTATAGTTGCCGCGGCGCCCCGATGCCTCCCACGCCTCGAGTTTTTTATGCGCCTGCTCGACCACTACGATCGAGGCATCCACCATCGCGCCGATCGCGATCGCGATGCCGCCGAGCGACATGATGTTGGCGTTGATCCCCATCGCCCGGAACGGGATGAACATGATGAGCACCGCGATGGGGATCGTGATCATCGGGATCAGCGCGCTGGGGATGTGCCAGAGAAAGAGCAGCACGATAAGGCAGACCGTGATGATGATCTCGATCACGGTATCGCTGAGCGTATCGATCGAGTGGCGGATAAGCTGCGAGCGATCGTACACCGGGACAATCCTGACTCCCTCTGGGAGGCCCGGCTCGATCTGGCGGATCTTCTCCTTCACGCGCTCGATCACATCCAGCGCGTTCTCGCCCTGGCGCATGACGATGATGCCTGAGACGGCCTCGCCGGTGCCGTCGAGGTCGGAGACGCCGCGCCGGATGTCGGGCCCGTGCACCACCTGCCCGATGTCTCTTACGCGGATGGGAGTGCCGTTTTCGCTCGCGGAGACGACGATGTTCTCGAAGTCGGCGATGGACTTGGCATACCCGCGGCCGCGCACCATGTACTCGGCGCCGCCCAGCTCGATCATGCGGCCGCCGGTTTCACTGTTGTTGCCGCGGATCGCCTCGACGACCTTGTTGATCGGGATGTTGTAAGCGCGGAGGCGGTTCGGGTCGACGTTCACCTGGTACTGCTTTCCGAACCCGCCGATGGGCGCGACCTCGGCCACGCCGGGCACCGACTTCAGGTGATAGCGCAGATACCAGTCCTGCAGCGACCGGAGGTCCGCCAGGCTGTTGTTTCCCGAGTTGTCCTCGAGCACGTACTGATAGATCCAGCCGAGCCCGGTGGCATCCGGCCCGAGCTGGGTCTTGGCGTCCTGGGGCAGCGACTGCAGCACGCTCGAGAGATACTCGAGTGTGCGCGTGCGCGCCCAGTAGATGTCGGTGCCGTCCTCGAAGATGACGTAGACGAACGAGTAGCCGAAGTCCGAGAAGCCGCGCACGGCCCTCACCTTCGGCGCGCCGAGCATGGCGGTGACGATCGGGTAGGTGACCTGGTCCTCGACGATGTCGGGGCTGCGGTCCCACTTCGAGTAGATGATGACCTGCGTGTCGCTCAGATCCGGGATCGCGTCGAGCGCGACGTTCTTCATCGACCACCAGCCGTAGATGGCGGCTACGGCTACAAGCGAGAGGACGATGAAACGGTTGCGCGCCGAAAAATCGATGATGCGATCGATCACTTGGTTGCCGGCACCGCGTCATTGTCCATGGCCGCCATTCCATGGACGTACTTCGCAGAGTTTGCCTCGAAGCTCCTCCGGCACTGATCCGAACAGAAATAATAAGTTTTGCCGTCCCGTTGGATTTTGAGTGTCGACGGCGAATCCGGATCGATATCCATCCCGCAGACCGGATCTTTGACCGGCTTTGATTTGGCAGCCATCGGTTCCGCGACCTGCGGCGCGAGCTTCATCCGGCTCTCGGAATCGATCAGGAAATTTCCGGAGACGGCGATGCGCTCGCCGGGCTCGAGGCCGCTCGTGATCTGCACGCGGTCGCCGAGCCGCCAGCCGGTTTGCACCCGGCGCGGTTCAAACCCGTTGTTCGCGTTTGCGACATAGACGATCTTCTTGAGGCCGAAGTCGATCACGGCGTCGGCAGGCGCCGTGATGGCGTCGGGAGTGTCCACCTGGATTTCGACATCGACGAACATATCGGGCAGGAGTACGTTGTCCGGATTGTCGAGTTCGAAGCGCGTCTTCAGAGTGCGCGTCTCCGGGTCGAGCTGCGGCAGCGCGTCGCTCAGGCGCGCGTGGAACTTGCGGCCCTGGTAACGGATGGTCGCCATGGCGCCCGGCTTCACAAAGGCGCGGTCTTTCTCGAAGATGTCGGTCATCACCCACATGTGACCGATGTCCGCGATACGATAAAACTCCGTACCTTTGTCGAAGCGCTGTTCGGGCGAGATGTTCCGCGTCAGCACGAAACCGGAGACCGGCGAGTAGATATTGATTTGGGGCGAGGCCACGCCCGTCCGGTGGATTTCCTCGATCTGCAGGTCGCTCATGCCCAGGCCGCGCAGCGAGTCGATCGGGAACATCGGGTTCGCGCTCCCGGACGTCCTTATGGACGCCTGGGTGAAATCAGTCGTCTGTTTCGGCAGCGGTTCCTTCGAGGGGATGCTCAGCAGGAACAGCCGCTCCGTATACAGGAGGTCCTTCTGGTAGTAGGACGCGAGAAGCTGGTCCTTCTTGACGAAGCGGCCGACGGTGTTCTCACGGAGATCGACGATCCAGCCATCCGCCGCCGCAACGATGCGGTAAAGCCGCTGGTCGTCCACGGATATGCGGCCCGGCACCCGCAGCACGTCGGAGGACGAGCGGAGACGGACCTCGTCCGTGCGGACGCCAATCAGCTGTTGCCTTGCGGCGCTGATCTGAACCATCCCGGGAGTGTCGGGACTCCCCGGATCGGGCTTGTGGTCGGTTTCCCCGTCACCGGCCGGCACGAGGCGCATGCCGCAGATAGGGCAGTCCCCGGGCCGGTCGGATGTGTATTGGGGATGCATGGGGCAGGTGTAAGTGACAGCCTGCTCACCGGAAGCTGAAGAGGTGGCGGGATCTTTTTGCCGGTTGGCCAAATACCCGGCAAAAAAGACGGCCGCCCCAAGAAAGATGCTCATTGCTACTTTCGCGGGCGTTGGCATGATTCATCTCTTTAGTTGAAGGTGAAGGGGAGGGATTGCTCCCTCCCCGATGAATAACCTCTTCCTCCTACTGATTACCCGTTCGTATGGGGAACGGCAAAGCGTTCGTCCAGGCGGATGAACCGGCTGGAGTGTTCGCCCGGATCCTGTAGTAGTAGGTTGTGTTCTGATTCACGGCCTGCGTGAGAGTCCTGGCACTGGCCGCAGCCGTGGAGGTGTTCAGGCCGGTGGTGAACGTGGCGTTGGTGGCGCGCTGGATTGTGAAGTTGGTTGGAGTGGCGCCATACGACCAGCTCAGGTTGGCATTCGTGCTGGAGCCGTTACGTGGCGTGTTCACTACCGTAAACGCGGTAGGAGCCGCCGGAAGCGTAGGCACAGACACGGCGGGATCCAACGTCGCGTAGTTTGACGACCCGTTCGCGTTCACTGCCTTCACCCGGTAGAGGTACGAAGTACCGGCCGTCACCGTAGCGTCCGAGTACGTCACGCTACCGGTGGCGGTTCTCGGTCCCGGGGCGGCGATCTGGGCGAAATTCGTGCAGCCTGCTCCGGTGCAGCGCTCCACCACGAAGCCCGTCTCGTTGGTGGCGTTGTCGGTCCAGGTCAGGACCACCTGCGGACCGGTGGGCAGGGCTGCCGTCAGGTTGGTCGGATCTGCTGGCGCTGTCGGCAACCCGGGCGGGGTCCCGACCACGACCATCAGACCATTGGAGGGAGCGTCGGCGGACATCGTGGGGAAGCCCGGCGTGGCGGTGTCGCCGACTATCTCGCCCACTGCGAACACCCTGTACCAGTAGCTAGAGTTGTTCGCGACGGTTGAGTCCTGGTATGTTCGGATGGTCGGCCCAACCGAAAACGTCGTCAGTCCTGCCGTGAAGCCTTGATCCGATGCCCTTTGGATGGTAAAGCCTGCCGTCCTCACGGGGTTGGCGGTCCAGGTCAAGTTGACTGTATTCTTTTTGCCCTTGGTGGTCACGGTGTAAGCCAAACCATCAGGTGCCTTCGGCGGAACCGCGAACACCAGCGAGTGCATGAAGTCCATCTCTTCGTGCGAGAGGATGTGGCAGTGCCACACGTACTCCCAGCCGAAGTTGACGGTGTGGTTCAGGATCTCCGCGATCGGGTTGCCGTTCGGGTCGAACCATCCCGCGGGTCCCGGCGGAGGAAGCGTGGCGCCCTCGGGCAGCGTCGGATCGATCAGCCGCACGCTGTTGGGCAGCTCGAAGGGAACCTCCGACGGAGTCGGAACGGTGGGCCTCAGCGCCAGGAAGGTGATCTCCAGCGGGTTGATAAAGACGGTGTCCTTCCAACCTACGTTCTGGGCGTCAACAGCCTGCCCGGATGGGAACGCTCCCGGCGCGACCTGTCCGTCCTGCCCGACGCGGCTGATGACCTGGGCCGTGAACAGGTGCGTGTGAATGGGATGAGTGTCCACGCCGTTGTGGAAGATCCTCCACAACTGCGTGCCGTCGGCCAGCTCCCCGATCTTCGTGGATTCGAGCGAGCCCTTGACGACGTCGGTCGGCGGGGACGAGAACGGGAACGGGAGTATGAACCCCAGAGCCGAATTCGGGTTTGTCATGCCGAGCATGCCGCTCATCCGGCCGAACTGCGTGTCGTACACGCCGCCCATCTCGTCGTGCATCGCCTTCATCTCGAAGGGGATTGTGACGGCGGGTTGGAGATTCCAGGCGTTGGCCAAGCTGTCGTAGCCGAGCGGCTGGAAGTTCTTCTGCGTGTCCCCGATGTTGAGGATGTACTGGGACGCACCCGTCGGGAACGTCTGGTTGTAGGCGGTGTTGTAGGCCGTCTGCGGGATGATTGTGGGATCCTGGCTGACCTCGAAGACGCCGCGCTTTGTTGCCGTCTTGGCAAACACAGCCTGGAGGTTGGCCAGCGTGACGTTGGCGTTCGCGGGGACCGCCGGGAGATCGACCACTATTTGCATGATGGTCCGGGTGTTGGGACCATAGCCCGGCAGCGTGTTGGGCGCGCCGCCGCTGTCCATCAGGTTCCCGTCTCCGGTGTAGTTGTCGTACGGCACTGCGCCGGCCGGGACAGGCGCCGGGGAGTCGTTGTAGAGGATCAGGGTCTTGTTCGCGTAGGTCGTGAAGTCAACGACGACATCCGCGCGCTCCGCTGCCATCAGGAACAGCGAGTGCTGGTTGACGATGCCGAAATTGAAGTAGGCAGGGTCGAGGTTGTAGCCGATCGGCTGCTGCGGGATCACGACCGGCGCCGGCGTGAAGCCGCCCTCGGTGCCGATCTGGATCCACGGCGGTCCCGCCGTTGCCGGATCGGGAATGCCGCTCGGCGTGTCGGCGTACTGGTTTGCCGGGGCGACACCGACCGGGACCATCTTAACCTCGGTGCAGTTGGCCGCCGCCACGGTACCGTCGCACAGCTTGGCCGGGGCTGTGGCGATGGTAACGACGGTCCCAGCCGGCTTTCCAACGCAGGCGGCCGGATCTGAGGCCCCTCCCGTGCACGGAAAGGGACCGGTACCGGGCATCCCTGCTATGGGTACGGCTGTCGTGGATGTCGTGTTGTCGGCCGCCACGTAGAGCTGCAGGTTCTGGGCGCGGTCATTGGCAGCGTTCAGGATGCGGAACCGGACCGGCCCTGCTGGCACATGCAGAACTGGGTACGCCGTTCCGTTCACGATCGGCGTGTCCAGGAAGCTCTCGCCCGGGATGGAAGGATTCGGCACACCGGGATTGAACGGCGGTTCCCATGGCGCAGTGCAGCCAGGGCCAGGGGGAACCAGGTCGCAGTCAGCCTGATGGTAGGGGTTCGGCACGGGGCCGACTTCGATGCATCCCACCGGGCCGCCGTTAACGCACGTCGGGGTGGGGGGATTGAACCAGGGTCCATAGAACCAGCGGCCGAAAGCGTTCGTTCCGGTCGGATCAAAGGGATTCGTGACCGTCATGTAGACGTGGGGGTACCAGAAATCGCCCGTTACGGCGGTCCCTGGGGCTCCCGTTCCCCAGGCCCACGTCGGGTCCTGGGCGTAAACCGTGCTGGCGTCCACCCAGGTCTTGTCCTGGATGACCAGTGGTATACCAATATCGGGGAGAACCTTGAGCAAGCCGGGGTTCACGCCCGTAACATTGGAGCCGGCAATCATGTCCGTTTCGACGGCGTCCGTGATCACGTAGCCGGCCGCCTCGCCTGCATACACGTTGAGGCGCGTGATGCCGTGGGCGTGATCGTGGTAGAACTGCAGCCGGGCGCTCTGGGCGTTGGTGTAGAAGAACGTCATGCACCCGCTTCTGCCGGGAAGCATGGGGTCGGTCTCGGTGGAGCAGCCGGGCATATCCGGCACGTTCCGCGCGCTGACACCCGCGGGGTAGGGGGTGGTCTCACCGGCAGGCGTAATCCACTGGTGGGTGTTGCCATCGCTGATCCACACGGTGTTGTTGCCGTGCAGGTGGATCGTGGCGCGGTTCTGAGTGAACTTGTCGCCTGCAACGCCCGGCAGCGCCGGTCCGATCCCGGAACCCGGAACCGTTTCGTCCACTGGCAGCAAGAGATTTCCGCCGGCACCGGTCGGAAGCAGGTTGTAGAACGTGATGCGAACCGGCTTCGCGGCGCCCGCCGCCCCCATGCCAGCTACCTTACCCTGGGCCACGATGATGGGCCCGAGGTAATGTGGATTGTCCAAAGCCATGGCGGGAGTGCCATCGGGCTTGTTGATCCCCAGATTGACGGTACCGGACGGCGACAGCTGGACGTAGCCCCGGAGCTTCGTCGCCGGCAGGTCCGAGTGCATTTTCTCCGAGTACTCGACCAGGGCGATCGTGTAGCAGTCCGCCGCCTGACCGCTGTACGTGCACGGCTCGGCAGTCGCAACCGGGATGTACTGCCCGAGGTTGTTTGCTCCCGCGGGAGTAAGCCCGGGAAGACCGTCGACAAACTTGCGAATGCCGCCCGTCACGACGACGCCGATGATCGCGTCGCCGAGGGCGCCCGTGCCCGTCGTGTCAGTGATGCTGACGACGGGCGCCATGTACCCGGCACCGCCGTTGAGGATCGTGAAACCGGTAATGACGCCACCCGTAAGGTTCGCCGTGACACTAGCGGGGGTGAACGACGTGACGTACGCATCGGTGATGGTGACAGTTGGGCTAGTGTACCCAGTGCCTCCGTCAACGACCGTGACGGTGGCGACGGGACCCGCCGGGAGTGGGCTGAACGCCCAGTTGCCGTAGGGCCCGAAATAATGCGGCACTCCGCCTGGGTCGGGGGTCGCCAACGTGCCGATGCCTGTCAACCCGGCGATGCCGGGCTTCAGACCGCGCTTGGCGGCATCCTGTGCCGCCTTCTTCTGCAGGGACGGCGCGATTCTCTTGAATTTCTCGACGTAGGTTTGGTCACGGGTGACCTTGCCCTTTTTCTTTTGCGGTGATTGCGCCCAACCCGGACCGGTTCCCAGGGACAGGAGTGCAACCGCCAGTGCGATGCTCAGGACGAGCAAGAACTTGCGTTTATTCACGGTGTATCTCCTTACATTTGTAACTGCTGATTTATTGGTCTCGAAGATTTCTTGTCGACGATGCCCCTGAGTAGCAAAGCCAAACCGGAATCCATCGGCCGCACGGCCCTGACGGGCTGTGCCGCGCCGTTGAAACCGGTCCGCTCTCCCTCCGAGGAAAGCTCTGGTGAGGACGAGGAAGAGCGCAGTCCCGCGGGAATGACCGCTATGGCGAGCTACGGGCGGGAAAATATCAAACGGCTGTGCTTGCTCGCGTGTTCCCCTCGTGTGTGCGTTCAGTATGTCTTTCGCGGCTGCATCGCCCGAGAGCGTGCCCGGGGCAAGGCGTCTACAGTCCATGGACTTCGCTTTGCGCATGTCGTGCTCTCTGGTCTGATTCGTGGAATGCTTCAACGTCATAAAGGTCCGTTTGAAAGACAATCCTGATTCCCGCGGCTGTTGGTTCATATGCAGTACCTGTTTTAGTTCCAACCGGCGGCGGGCACAATTCGCTGAAATACCCAAACTCGTGGTGGTATTTCTACCCATGCGGCCTGCTTTCGGCGCGCATCGGCCCATCCACTCCATATCTTGATCCCGCTAGTCGCCGGGCAGATCATCCGCGTCACCGCATCTGAGGGCATTGCAGGAATCCGTCGTGACCACGACACTGTTCGAGTATCGGTTACCAGTTTATTTTCGAGGGGTCCTGTGATCGATACGTAGAAACACTCATTTCAGCAGCCGTAGAAATACCCAAATCGCTCCCGGCATTGCACAACGACTTGACTCAGCGCCGGTTCCCGTCACATGATCAGCCGTGCGCTCTGCTATACTTGCCCCGGTCATGGAACCGGACACATTTGAGAGGAATCGCGATGTCTATAATTCGATGGATGATAGCTGCAATCATGCTGCTGCCGGCTGTCGCGGTGGCGCAGCAGGCGACGGAGCTCAAGACCGACAAGGATAAAATCAGCTACGCGCTCGGACTGGACCTCGGGAATCAGTTAAAGAGGCAGGCAGTCGAGGTCGACACGGACCTCTTCATGCAGGGGCTCAAGGCCTCGCTAACGGGGGGCAAGCCGCTGATGACCGAGGACGAGGCTAAGGCCGCGATCGCCGCGCTGCAGGGCGAACTGCAGAAAAAACAGGCCGAGCTTGTGAAGGCGCAGGGCGCGCTGAACCTCAAGGATGGCGAGGTGTTCCTGGCCGCGAACAAATCCCAGCAAGGCGTGGTCACGCTGCCGAGCGGCCTCCAGTACAAGGTCCTGACCGCAGGTAAAGGGGCGAAACCTGGTGCGGACGATACGGTCGTGTGCCATTACCGCGGAACCTTCCTCAACGGCACCGAATTCGACAGCTCGTACAAGCGCAACCAGCCGGCCACCTTCCCCGTCAAGGGAGTCATCAAGGGGTGGACCGAGGCCCTGCAGCTCATGAGCGTCGGATCGAAGTGGCAGCTCTGGATCCCCGCCAGCCTCGCATACGGCCCATCCGGGCGCCAGGGCATACCGCCGAACTCCACGCTCGTTTTCGAGGTCGAGCTGATTTCGATCCAGGGGAAATAGATCGAAACCTCCAAGGCTCGAAGACTCTAAGGCCCCAAGAGATGCCGGCCCGAGATCTTCGAGCCTTTGAGTCTTCGAGTCTTGGAGGTGATTGAACCTCACCATTTCCGCGCAGTTTTTCAAGGCCGCTTCCTGAGGAACTTCACCCGCTGATGCGGCACGTTCTCGGACTTGAAGTCGTCGTATTTCAAGACACTGATCTGTCCGTCGAAGGGGAGAACTTCGCATTGACATGATATGCTTGCAGCGGCTATTTCCCGGCCATCAGCTCGGAAATATCCCTGTCGGTCATATGCTTTTTCAACAGGGCGAGATTTGCGGCGCTCAGCTGATATCCCAGTTCCACGGCCTTCCTGATTTCCTTCTTGGCCTCGTCCCGCTGGTCATTTTGCAGCAGCGAGAGTCCCAGATACCAACGCCCGAGGGGAAAATCCACATCCTGGAGCATGCGCCTGTTCAGCTCTACCGCTCTGGCCGGCTGGTTGAGAATCGAATAGGTTCGGCCAAGGTTGAATTTGGCTGCCTGGGAGTTGGGAAGCAGTTCCAATGCCTTCCTGCCGAAGGCTTCGGCCGGCCCGGCAAACTCAGGATTGAGATGAAGCGCCAGGTTGTTATACATGTCGTTGAGAGCCATGTAGGCAACCCCATCCTGGGGACGGGCGGCAAGAGCCTCGTTAGTCCACCGGAAAACGAATGGGCTCGCATCAAAAGATTGCGATGACTGTCCTTTGGTGAGCACACTTTTCACGATGAGGCTGATGCCGGTGAGTTTCTCTCTGCCGGCGTACGGCGAAAACCGGCCAAAGGCGTCGACATACCACGATACTCCCATCGCGAGATCTTGTGTGCATGCAGCCCTCGCCACAGCGAATTCATAGCTGGCGACGGCAATTTCTGCCTGGAGATATATGCCTGCTGCCAACAGGATCATTACGACGAGTATCCTGATTGCGGGAAAGCCGGGAACCCTCGTGGTTTTCTTTTGGGCTGATTTCGCGGTATTTCGTTTGCGATCCGGGCGCCGCCGCAGCCATTCGATAGCCTCATGATTGCCCAGCGAAGCGATACAGGCGATTGTCATGAAAAAACCGAAAAATGATCCAAAATTGTCGAACGCAAAGGTATTGCTGATCAAATAGGAAATAATCGCTCCCGCCAGGCAGACGGCAAGGCGCCGGTCGGCCAGCCTCCGGAGGCTCCTCACAATTACCGCGAACAGAAGGAAATAAAGCAGGACTCCTATAACTCCGCGTTCGATGAGGAGATCAAGGAAGAAATTATGGCTCTTGTCAAACTACAGGGACGTGGCTGCTTCCAGAAATGGGGTCCATTTGATTTGGCGCGGATCGTAGTGCCTGTTGAGGGCATAATACACATTGTTGTATCCCCAACCAAGGATCGGATGATCCAGGGAGCTGCGCAGTCCGCTGCCCCAACTCAGAAGCCTGACGGCCGCCGACGCATCCTGATCCGAGGAGAAGTGCGCCAGACGTCGCAGTACCGTGATTTGGCTGATGATCGGATTATCGCGGTATTTCCAGATGCCCGCGGCCGACAGGACAACGCAGACAACAAGGATGACACCCGTGACCCTGATGTACCTTTTCGCGGACTGAGTGAGCGCGAAGACGGCGATCATGACGATCAGGCCCGCAACCAGACCAAGGATCACACCCCTCGTTTGCCCCGCCGCGATGATGAAGGCCAGGATCGCAATGCCGAGAATCGTCCCGGACAATTGCGCGTACCTGACGGCACGACGGCGCCGGGAAGGTCTTGCAGCAGGCTCTGCCTCGTGGGCGCTCTTGGCGCCGGGCCGCAGCAATACCTGGAGGAAGTAGATGCCGAAGAAGAAATGAAACGACAGGTAAGAGCCGAGAAAGGCCGGATTGCCGAAAACCCCGCTGATCCGTACCGGAGAAGCAAGTGTGGCGAGCATCGATCCCAAAATGTCATTGAATCTTATCTCCGTCTCCCCCAATGCAGTCAGCGCAACCGCCACACTCACCCAAAAAGAGAAATAAAGGTAACAATGAAACCTCCTGCCTCTTCTTGAGGGACGCGCATCGGCCTCGGAAAGCTGATCACTTGCGCCGCCGTAATACCAGACGAGCACGATCGCCCAGGCCAGGAAATGCGCCAGCAGCACCAGGCCATCCTGCCGATCGATAATGCCCCAGAGGCTCTGGCTCAGATCGACGCCGAAGAGGGCGGTAAGAAGCGAATAACCAAGGAATGCAGCCAGGCTCGCAAGAATCGGAATACGGAGAAGATCCAGCGCCTTGCCGAGCGCCGGCGGTTTCAAGAGGATCACGATCAGGAAGGCGGCCAGAATCAGTTCGACCAGAACCTGAAATCCCAAGACCTTTGCCGTCAGATCCGGGAACAGGAATCCCGACCATACCAGAAGCGGCGAGCACAGGACCAGATAGAGTCCCACGCAAATGAATCGATCGAGAACTAAAGCCAGTTTTTCCCGCCCGGATGCCCGCCGATTGCCCATGCCGAACTATTCCCGTGTCACATACAGACGAGGAGAACTCCACAGTCGTGATGCATCTCGAGACTCTACAACATATTGCCTTTCTGCTGCGAAAAGCAAGGAGCGCACCCGAGAGAAATCTTGTCGGGGATCGACGATCCATCCAGACACGCTTGCACCGGATTCGCGCCGTGGCGACGGCCCGCCGGCAAAATCGATGCTGCCGTTCCACCGAAGCATCGCCGCCCGTTCCTTGTCGCCAAGCCGCCAAGGCAAAGCTTCCGAAATAGGCAAATACTTATGGACGGGACGTCCGCGGTCCCCGGAAAGACGGCTCACCGGGACGGCAAGCTCTTGGCATGAGTTCCCGGACCGCATAAGCAATTTCTGCGTCTGTGCAAAAAATGTTGCGACATTCTCTGCTTTGCCGCAAAATATGCCAATGATCAAACCACGCTATCTGCACGACGCCATCCTGTCCGACCTCGAGTCAAAAATGGTGTTTCTGGCCGGCCCGCGGCAGGTGGGCAAGACAACCCTGGCGCGCCAGATCCTCGCGGAGTCGGGCGCGGGGGACTATTTCAACTGGGACAACCGTGCCGACCGCCGGGAAATCCGCGCCGCCCGCTGGCCCGGCGGGAAGTGCACGGTGGTTCTCGATGAGATTCATAAATGGCGCGGCTGGAAAGGTTGGATCAAAGGCGAGTTCGACAAACACGAAGACCGGCTCCGATTCCTCGTCACGGGCAGCGCGCGCATGGATGTCTACCGCCGCGGCGGGGACTCTCTTCAAGGGCGGTATCACCACTATCGCCTGCACCCGTTCTCATACGCGGAGGCCATTTCCCCCGACCGGCCTCCGGCGCTGGATCCCGGAGCGGAACTCGCCATACCGCCCCGGGGAACGCAGGATGTCGTTGATTCCCTGATGCGATTTGGCGGCTTCCCTGAGCCGTTCCTGGCTCAGTCTGCGCGCTCGCTGCGCCGCTGGCAGAAAAACCGCACGGAAAGGTTCTTTCGCGAGGATGTGCGCGACCTCGAGACCATACGCGATCTGTCTTCCATTGAGCTCCTGGCCGACCTCCTGACGGAAAGGGTGGCTTCACCGCTTTCCCTGAATGCCCTCCGGGAGGATCTCGAGGTCAGTCATCGGGCTTTGACCTCCTGGATGGACATACTCGACAGGCTTTACTTCGTGTTCCGCGTGCCGCCCTATGCCGCGTCTGCGGTCAGGAGCATCAAGAAGATGCCGAAGGCATATCTCTGGGATTCCAGCCTGATCGAATCGCCCGGCCCCCGGTTCGAAAATCTCGTCGCGCTCCACCTGCAGAAATTCTGCCACTACTTGCAGGACCGGGAGGGCTTTCAAGTCGAACTGCGATACCTGCGCGACCGGGCGGGGCGCGAAGTCGATTTTCTGGTGACACTGGATCGAAAGCCATGGTTCGCCGTCGAGGCAAAGACATCCGAAACAGAAATCGATCCGTCCCTGGCCTATTACAGGCAACGGCTCAAAATCCGCTATACCTATCAGGTAGTGCTGGCGTCGGATCGCGATTACGAGCAGGAGGGCGTGAGGTGCGTGCCGGCGCGCTTGTTCTTTGGGGCCCTGGTATAACCAGACGTCTTTTGTTGCCGCTATTTCCGCACATCAAACCTCGGCCCGATGGATGAAGCGTGCCTCTGCGGGAGCGTCGCAGTCGGGATCGGAAATCGAGGGCGCGAGACATGCGGCAAACTGTGGGCACCAGGGATCATTCACGCGTTCTGCCATGCCGATTGCGATCGCGACGGAAATTGCGATCCCGATTCCGATGTCAGCCGGCAACGTCCCTGGGACTGTTCCCGACTCTGCAGGAGCCATCGGATCGGCGTCACGGGTGCTTTTTTAGAAATTTCACCCGGTGATGCGGGACGTGCTCGGGCTTGAAGTCGTCGTACTTCACGACGCTGATCGACCCGTCCACTTCGAGCACCGCCAGCGAGACATCGTGCACGCCCACGATCCCGTGCTCGCGGATCGCGCGCTCGAGCTCGTCCATGCTCACGTGTTCGCGCGCCATGTGCGCTTCGATGACCTTGCCGTCGTGCACCAGCAGGCTGGGCTGCCCCTGCACGAAACGGCGGAAGCGCCGGTTCGCCCCGGACAACTCGGCGACCAGGTAGTTCAGGACCAGCAGGGTCGCCGCCGCCGCGCCGCCCCCGATTAGCGTCGTGTCGGGGCCGGTCATGGCATTCTGGACCGCATTGCTCAGCAGCAGCAGGAGCGTCAGGTCGAACGGCGTCATCTGCCCGACTTCGCGCTTGCCGCTCAGCCTCACGCCGACCAGCACCAGCGCATATATGGCCGCGGTCCGGCCGCAGATTTGAAGCAGAACCAGCCCGCCAGGAAACATAGTGTCCCCCTTTCGTGATGGGCAGCGCCGCGCCGCCATAAAAAAAAGCGGCCACGGATTTCACGGATAAAAGCACGGGCAGTTCCCTATATCCTGGTCCGTGAAATCCGCCGCTTCCCTTATAACACGAACAAAATACGCGTTACGCACCAAATAACGGGCCAGGGATCGGCGCCGCGGGCGCGGATTTCGTTCTTGCTCATCGAATGCGGGTCGGATCAGAATTGGTGTTCGTACTTGACAGGTTTTGCCTTCGTCATCCATTAAGGAGTGTCCCCATGAGACGTCCGATCGGCATCCTGCTTCTTTGCCTCTTCTGTTTCTGCCTCCCCGCGCTCGCGGCGGACGAAGCCCGGTTCATGACCTACCCGGATATTGCCGGCGACAAGATCGTCTTCACCTACGACGACGACCTCTGGCTGGTCACGACCCGGGGCGGCCCGGCGACGCGCCTGACCTCTTATCCCGGCCGCGAGATCTCCGCCAGGTTCTCGCCCGACGGCAAGTGGATTGCGTTCTCGGGCAGCTACCAGGGGGAGGCGGACGTCTACCTCATGCCGGCAGAAGGCGGCACGCCGAAACGTCTCACCTGGCTCCCGGGCGGCGGACAGCCGGTCGCCTGGACACCCGACAGCCGCGCCATCGTGTTCCGCACGTCCTACGGCCGGGGTCCCATTGCACGGGACACGGAGTTTTACAGAGTTTCCATCGACGGAACCATGCCGGAGCCAATGCCGATGGATCGCGGCGTACAGGCGAGCTTTTCCGCTGACGGCCGGCAGATGCTCTACGTGCGCAAAGGGAATCCCGACAACGCCTGGAAGCGCTACAAGGGCGGCCAATACCCCGACATCTGGCTGGCTGATCTGTCGGCGGGGAAATTCACTCCGGTCACCGACTACGTCGGCCGGAACACCTATCCAATGTGGGTCGGCAACCTGATGTATTTCGCCTCCGACCGCGGGTCCGACGGCATCACGAACCTGTACACGCAAGACCTCAAGACCAAACGGATCCAGCAGATCACGAAGTTCGCCGACTTCGACGTGATGTGGCCTTCGACCGACGCCAAGACGATCGTCTTCGTGCAGAACGGCTATCTCCACCTGCTCGACCCGAAATCCAATGCCGACCGGAAAATCACCGTCCAGGTTGCGACAGACAACTGGCAGCTGCAGCCTCGCTGGATCAACGTCGCCGACTACACCGAGTACATGGATGTCGGCAACGACGGGAAGGCCGTGGCCATGACCGCACGCGGAGACATCTTCAGCCTTGAGATCGGAGACAAGGAAACATCCACCCGCAACCTCACGGCCTCGGCGGGGACGCGCGAGCGCTATGCGCAGATCTCGCCGGACGGCAAGAAGGTCGCCTACTTTTCTGATCGGACCGGGGAATATCAGCTCTACGTGCAGGACGTCGACGGAGGCACGGCTACCGCGCTGACGCAGGACCTGAACCGGACCGTCTATCACCCGCGCTGGTCGCCCGACGGCAGCAAGATCCTGTTCGGCGACAAGGCATTCACGCTCTACTATGTCGATGTCGCCACGCGCAAGCTCACCAAAGTCGACGAGTCGCGCTATCTCGCAAACGACGAGTTCACCTGGGAGATCAGCGACTACGACTGGTCCCCCGACAGCCGGTGGATCGCCTATTCGTTCCCGCAGGAAAACCGGAACAGCGTGATCTTCCTCTACGACACGCAGCAGGGGAAGAAGGTCGCGCTCACGGACGACTTCTACCAGAACCTCTACCCGCGGTGGGACAAGGATGGCGGCTACCTGTACTTCGTCTCCTACCGGAATTTCGAGATCGGCATGGACCCGTATGAAGACAACCACATCGCCGCCAACCCCATGCGCGTGATGGTCGCGCAACTGCGCAGCGGCGAGAAACCTCCCTTCGCCCGACCGACCGCGGACGCTCCCGCGGCTGCCGTCGAGGGCGTCGACCGGTTCCGCGTCGACCTGGAGGGGATCCAGGCCCGGATCTTCCCACTCCCCGTGGCAGCCGGAAACTATTTTCACCTCATCGCCGGAAAAGGCCTCGTGGCCTGGTCGTCAGTGCTGGAGTTTTCTGAGGACGAGTACGAGGAAATCTACAAGCCGAACGGCAGCCCCAAATGGACCTTCAACATCTTTTCCATGAAGGACGAGAAGCTGCAGGAACTGGGCGACAAGATCGCGGAAGCGCAGGTTTCGCTGAACGGCGAGCAGCTCATCTTCAAAAAGGGCGCCGAGATTTACACATCGTCTTTCAACGGCGCATACGACTCCAGGAAGCTCGGCCAGCGGGTCGCCCTCTCCGGCATGACCTATCGTGTGATGCCTATTGAAGAGTGGAACCAGATTTTCAACGATGCCTGGCGCTGGTACCGGGATTTCTTCTACAACACGGACTTCAACGGGCACGACTGGAAGGCCCTTGGAGAAAAGTACCGCGCCTATCTGAAAGACATCCGCTCGCGGGATCAGTTGAACTGGGTGTTGCTCCAGATGGTCGGTGAGTTGTGCGTATCTCACACCTACATCACCGGGGGAGACGTGGGCGCTCCGGCACCGGGGCAGCCCCCGATCACCACGGGGCTGCTCGGCGCGGATCTCGTCCCTGCCAGGCAGGCAGGCCTCTATAAATTCGAAAAGATCTACGGCCCGACGAAGTACTATGCCGAGATTCAGACTCCCCTCTCACGCCCGGACATCCAATTGAAAGAGGGGGACTACCTGATCGCGATCAACGGCCGGAACGTGCGTGTCCCGGACAATTACTTCCAACTGCTGCAGGTCTCCCGCGACGAAACCGTGACGATCACAATCAACAGCCAGCCGTCTGAAGCCGGCGCGCGCACCTATCGGATCAAACCCACGACTTCGGACCGGCAGGCGCGTTATGCGCGCTGGGTGAGCGACAACATCGACAAGGTGCTCAAGGCCTCCAACGGCGACGTGGGTTACATGCACATCACGGCCATGGGGGGCGGCGGAGTCATGGAGTTCGACAAGTTCTGGCGCGCGTTTAAATTCAAGAAGGGGCTGCTCGTCGACGTGCGCGGGAACAGCGGCGGCTGGACCGAGTACTTCCTGATCGACAAGCTGGAACGCCAGCAGGTGGCATACAACGTCCTGCAGGGCATGGAACCCTATCGTTACCCGAATTCGGCGTCGCGCGCGCACTACGTCGCAATTTCGAACGAGGACAACGGATCTGACGGAGAGGCGTTCCTGGAGGACTTCAAGGCGCGGAAACTCGGGCCCATCGTCGGCGTCCCGTCCTGGGGCGGTCTGGTCGGCATCGTCAACGGACAGCCGACGATCGACAAAGGAACGGTGCAGCAGTCAAACAATGCATTCTACGGGCGAGAAGGCAAATGGTGGGTGGAAAACCACGGCGCCGACCCGGATGTAATCCAGGACAATGACCCCGCTTCGGTCGTGGCAGGCAAGGATCTCCAATTGGACAAAGCGCTCGAGGTCGTAATGAAAAAAATCAAAGAGCAGCCCTTCGTCTTCCCGCCGGTCCCTGCGTATATCAAGCGCTAGCAGGGCCCGGCAGCAAGCAGGTCCCGGCCGCCGGACGGGACCTGTGATATTCGGCAACCGTGCTACCCGGCCCCTTGTTTTGAGCTGCCGAAACCGAACTGCCTTCCAGCCCGCCACGCCCCCGGGCAGCGCCGAATTCGCAGCGGGGTCGTGCTGCGGTTGTCGGACGCGGTGGCGCTCTTGACGAGGTCCCGTCCGGCGGACGGGACCTACCGCCTGACGGGACTCTTTACATTCGTCAAAGGCAGGGCCACGAATTGCACAAATTTCACGAACTTCTTTTTGCGGCGAAGCACGAGGCTCACTTTGTCGTTCGCGTGATTTCGTGGACTGTTTCTCTAGGAGTCCTTCTACATCGGTTGGCTGAATTGCACGGGCTGAAGCCCTTGCCCACTAGAAAAGACGCTGACACGAGCTGCCTTCCAGTGGGGACGGGCTTCAGCCCGTCCAATCATCCGCGATCGGGGACGTCCGCGGCCAACAAATGAGGCCACGAAACGACACGAAACCGCCAAAAGGTTTATCGAATTCGTCTCATTCGTGGCTGTCTGTGACAATCCGCGCTGCTCAGTTGCCTCCGTCGGTTTGGATGGGGTCGGCGCGTACGATGAAAGCGCCCACACTGGTTTTCCCGTTGACGGTCAGTTTCACGACGTAGGTCCCGGGCCCAGCCGAGAGGCTGCCTCCGCCGAAGCCGCCGAAGCCCATGCCGCCCCCACCCCCGCGGCCTCCGCCCGGATTCGTGATCAGGCCGATGTTTCGCTGAATTTCCATGACTTTGCGGTAATTTGTGCCGAACTGGTCGAGCTGCTTGAGCGACTGCTGCAGCAGGTCCCGCTGTTCCGCCGTCAGGTCTTTCCTCTGGCCTGCAGCTTCCAATTGGCCGCGCAGGTTGCCGGCGAGCGCCTGCACCTGTTGCGCGGACGGGTCGAACCGGAAATCCCAGGCGATGCGGTTGATGCCGGGCCCGGCATCGTCAAGGACGAAAACGGTCTTGCGCTGCCCGGTCGGATCGGTGATCTCGAGCGTGACCGGGCTGCTCGGACCGGCCTTCAGGTAATAGTGGATCAGCCCGCCCTGAGGCGGGTTCTCGCCCCTGAAGAACAGGTCCCCGCGGCCGTACCCTCCGCGCTGGATCCGGAGCCACTGGGTTCCCGGACGCTTGTTGTCGTACAGGTAAGCGTCGGAATCCGCCACCGTGTCCGTCGTCTGTTCGAGCGCGGAGATGTCGTCCAGGATCCACAGGCCGCGTCCATGCGTCGCCGCGATGAGATCGTTGTCCCGCGGGTGGATCAGCAGGTCGTGGAACGCGACGGTCGGCATGTTCAGGCTCATGTTCGTCCACGTCCCGCCGCTGTTCCGTGAGTAATAAACGGCGAATTCCGTCCCCAGGAACAGGAGGTTCCGGTTCTTCGGATCCTCGCGGATGACATAGACCGGCTGTCCATCGGGCAAATTCGCGACGATGTTCGTCCAGGTCTTGCCGTAATCCGTCGTCTTGAAAACATACGGCTTGAAATTGTCGCTGCGGTGGCCGTCAAAAGTCAGGTAGCAGGTCCCGTCGTTGAAGTGGGATGCCTCCACCCGGCTCACCCACAGGCCCTGGGGCACGTCCGGCACGTTGTCGCGGACATTCGTCCAGGTGGCGCCGGCGTTTCGGGTCAACTGGACGTTGCCGTCGTCGGTTCCCACCCAGATGAGCCCCGGGGTAATCGGCGACTCGGCGATCGTGATGATGGTGCAATGGGTCTCGGCCCCCGTATTCTCCGAAGTCAATCCGCCGCTCGGCCGGTCATATTTTTCCGGATTGTTGGTCGTCAGGTCGGGACTGATGATCTGCCAGTGATCGCCCCGATCGAGCGACCGGAACACGTGGTTGCTTCCCATATAAATGGTCCGGGGATTGTGTGGCGATATCAGGATCGGCGTGCTCCAGTTGAAGCGGATCGGCGATCTCCCTCTGCCTCCTGCCGGCACAGGCGCTCCACCGCGCCCCCCCTGCCCGGGCGCTCCGCCCCGGCCGCCCTGGGCTTGTGCGGCGGCTGCCGCAGGATAGTATTCGGCATAGTTGAGGATGTTCTGCCCTCTCGGCGAAATACCGGACGATTGGCGTGTTTCCACGTTGGTACGCGACGCCGACCCGCCCTGGCTCTCGCCGTAAACCGTACGCCAGTCGGTCGGATCATTCTGAGTGTGGAAGCCATCGCCTCCGCCGATGTTGAACCAGAAGTCGGTGAGAATCGACCCTTCCCGGCTCATGGAGGGCCCGCCCCAGGTGCCGTTGTCCTGCAATCCGCCGTAGACAAAATACGGATCCCGCATGTCGGCGCTGACCGCATAAAACTGACCCAGGCACAGGTTGTCATAGAAAACCCAAGTTTTGCCGTGGTCATAGGTCAGCGCGGCGCCGCCATCCTGCCCGACGTAGAAGCGGTTCTTGTTGTTGGGATCGAACCACATGGTGTGGAAATCGGGGTGCAGGCCGCCGATGCCTCTGAAAGTCTTGCCCTTGTCCTCCGAATAGGAAAGGTTGGTTGCCGCCACGTAAACGATCTTGTCGTCCACCGGGTTGAGGTAAATATGGCTGTAATAAAAGGGACGGGTGTTCGTCCGGTTCATGAACACCCACGATTCGCCGCCGTCCTCGGAGCGGTAGATCCCGGAACCGAGCTTGGTCATGTCGGCGTAGTCCGTGCCGGCGGGCTGTTGCCCTTCCCCTCCCCTGCCTCCAGGGGACGGGTGAAAGGAGGCTTCGACGATGATCTGCAGAACCTTGGGATTGTTGCGCGCAATGGCGATGCCGATCCTGCCAAGGTCGCCAGTGGGCAATCCCTTCACCAGTTTCTTCCAGGTCTTCCCGCCGTCGACGGTCTTATAGATGCCGCCGTTCGGCCCGCCCGAATCGAATCTCCAGGGCTGGCGCAACCGCTGCCAGAAGCTGACGTACAGAACATTGGCATTCGATGGATCCATCACCAGGTCGATGGCGCCGGTCTTGCCGTCGTTCGGAAGACCGTTGGTAAGCTTCTGCCACGTCTTCCCGCCGTCGACGGTCTTGAAAAGGCCGCGATCGCCGGTAGTTCCCCAAGTGTGGCCTGCGGCTGCAACGTACACCGTGTCCGGGTCCGAAGGATGAGTGATGACGCGCCCGATAGCCTGGGTGGTCTCCAGCCCCATGCGGGTGAACGTCTTGCCGCCGTCGGTCGATTTATAGACGCCATCGCCCCAGGCGACGCTGTTGCGCGGGCACTCCTCGCCCGTGCCCACCCAGATGATGTTCGGATCTTTCTGGAAAAACGCGGTGTCGCCGATGGATGCCGAGCCGTATTTGTCGAAGATGGGTTCCCAGGTGGTGCCGGCATTCGTCGATTTCCAGACTCCGCCTGATGCCCCGGCAAGCAGAACTGTGGTGAAGTCATTGTCCAGCGCCTTGATATCCGATATACGGCCTTGCATGTTGGAGGGGCCGATATTGCGCCATTTGAAGTCTTTGATCAGGTTCTGCTCCGGAATCTGGGCATAAAAAGCGCCATCCAGCGTGAGCAGGCCGACCAGCATGAGAAAAACCGTGAAACTCGTCTTGAGGTTGATCTTCATTCGTAGCCTCCATGCAAAGTTTGCGATATCGATGCAGCGGCAGGAGCCATTATTGAGAATGGAGTTCCCGCAATTCAACCAAAAACCGCATCCGGAGCGTCCCCCGGACGTCACTTTCTTCTCTTCATGATGTCGAGCGTGAGGCCGGAAAGCGGCCTGTAGGACCTTGCATCATCTCCCCAATGATATCCCGTCGGACCCGATTCCCTGAGTTCGACGACGCCATCCAGCACGTAGCCATTCGCAGTATACCGGGCCATCCAGGAATCGATGTGCCGCTCCGAATTCAACCGCCTCGTCCAGGAAGACGGGATGTTGACGACAACCAGGTAATCGGGCCGAGCCAATTCAATTTCGCGGATCATCTCCTTCTGCATCTCCCCTGCATAGGGCTGCGGCTCCATCAGCGGGTAGGTGTAAATGTAGCCGGTGGCCGCGTGCCTCCCGGAATAGAAATAAATCTGCGGCTCCGAGCCGAGCACCGCAATGCGGGCGTCCCCGGGAGTGTGGTCGCGCAGGTATTTCGCCACTTCCTGCGATTCGGCGAAAGGAACGGCGCCGTAGGTTTCCCTGCACGCCGTCAGGGGATCGATATGGAAGAAAAACCTGCTTTGCCGGGAGATGGAAAGCCCGAAGGCCAGGATGAATGCCAGGACGGGCATGCAGCGCAGAAACGCACCTCTTCCCTGCAGGGAGTCGCAGGCGGAGTTCACCGCCATGCCGGCCAGCAGTGCCACCGCCGGCAGCAGAAGAATGAAGTAATGAGGCCGGAAATAGAGGCCCGGGCACACCGCCAGAATCGAAAACAGCGTAAATCCGAAGGAAAAGACCGCCTGCTGCCGGGCGACGCGATTCCAGAGAAACGCCGTCAGCCCAGAGGCGGAGAGCATCCAGATCCAAAAACACGGGCCTACGATCTTTGGGAATATGACGTTCAGCTCTTCCAAGCCGTGGGTGGCGTCCATGAGGGACGCGTATTTCCCGGCATACGTTACCGTCCAGAACCAGAATCGGCCGAATACCCCGGCTGCATAGAGGATCACGCAGGTAATGACCAAGGGAATGACCGACGCCAGGGAAAAAGCGATCACCCTGCGAAGCACCTGCCGCCACGCGACGGTCGCTCTCCGGTACTCGCAGAAGACCAGGTACAGGAAGGCGAACGCGAGAAAGGAGATTCCCGGCTGCTTCATGAGGAAAGACAGTCCCAGGAACAGTCCGCTCAGCCCGTAGAGCCGGGTCCGTTTTCTTGCAACGGCCGCGAGCAACAGCAGCAGGCCGGCCAGTGCCGGCAGCACGACGAAATGGGTGGCGTGCGCCGCCAACCCAAGGACGCTCTGGCCTGCGGATAGCAGCGCATAGCAGGCGCTGGCGACGACCCCGCCAATCCGGCCCGACAGGCGCGCGCCAAGAATATAAACCAGCAGGACTGTTGCGGCGTTCACAAGCAGCAGCCCCAGGTGGATGGCGGCGGGCGTCTGTCCGAAAACCCCAAGAATTGCGGAATAGGCTACATAGGTACCGGGGAGCTTCATGCTGTAAGCAAGTTTGTAGGGAGGGACCCCCTGGAGGATCAACTGGCCGGCATAGGCATATTCGCCTTCGTCGCGTTCCAGGGGAAAATCCCTCAGGCGGTACCGGATGAAGCCGAAGAGCAAAAGTATGGCAACGATCGCGCCGACATACCAGCAGCGGGAGAAAGCGCGCTTGAATGGCGCCCCGGCTAGTGTGCTTCCCCTGAAACGTCCGGTTGCCATCGGGATGCCCCGCTCAGAGTGATAGACAATACGCCGTCTATCCCGCCTGCAGCAAGCATCAAAAAAACGATCCGCAGGCGGGGTTCGCGTCAATTTTCGACACAGTAACTGGGATCGCGATGAACTATCCTTTTGCGTAAGCCCCACTGGCTGCAGCCCGTGGGGCTATCCCATCCAGTCGGTTTAACGCTGCAGGAATTACCGGCCCAAGAATGGTCATGATGCCTCGATAAGCAACATTGGACGGGCTTCAGCCCGTCCCCCCATGAAAAATCATTTGGGCGCGTGCAGTTGGGGTGTCGGGGCTCAGGCGGATATTCCTCGCTGTCGCTGTCGGTGTCGCAATCGGCCGTTGGCATCGTGATCGACTCGCTGGAATGGCCCCGGCTTGGGATGGGCGCACGTGCAGCGCCGCGATCGGCTCATTCCCGCGAAATTGGACGTACTGAAGCCCGTGCCCACATGAAAGACTCTTCGTCGAAGATCCCGTGAGGCTCTGTTGCGGCCGGTGTCGACGGCGTGAAATGCTTTTGGGATTCGAGCGTTGTTTGTTACTCTTGACCGGCAAACGTACACACTTCAGGATCAGCATGGGCCGTTTGGCATGGCCCATTGGTATGGGGCAGGATTAAATAGGCTCTGAAGCACGGATGAGAGCAAGTCGATCTCTTCGAGTATCCAAACGCAGGGCTTCGGGAGTCCTGGTGTCAGTGCTTCTGGCCCTCGTCTCCACAGTCTCTGTCCGTTGCGCGCGTATCGACAGGAGAGAGGACATGATGCAGCACGAAACCGGTCCGATCCTCGAACTCCCGAGCGATGTTGCACGCGAAAGGGATGCCGTGGCCGCAAATCTTCCGCGCACGATCGGTGCGTGGAACCGCTCCGACAAGCCGCGGGTCGTCACTTCCAGGAACATCTTCGACTACATGGACGGCGCCGGGGAGCTGTACATCGGCTACCGGTTCCGGCTGCTCGATGTCTACGACTACAAAGCCACGGGCCAGGATGACATCCAGGCGGAACTCTACTGGATGGAAACCGCCGACGACGCGTTCGGCCTGCTTTCGAACGATTGGGGAGGCGACCCGGTGGACCTGGGCATGCCCCCCTCGGGAGGTGGCGGCATCGACGCCGCTCCTGCCAATCGGGCACTCTACGGACAAGGGCTGCTCCGGATGGCGTCAGACACGCTCTACTCGCGTATCATGGCATTCGGCGCCGGTGAAGCTTCCCGCGGCGCGGTTCTCGACATCGGGCGAGCCATCGCCGCCGGGAGGAAGAATCAGCCCGCGCCGGCACTCGTGAGCCTCCTCCCCGCCCAGGTCACCGCGTCCTATCGCCTGCGACACGACCGGCTGTGCTATTTCCGGTCGCACCTGGTGCTGAACTCGATTTACTTTCTCGGAACGGGAAATCTCCTGAACCTGGGACCAAAGGGAGAGGCAGTGACTGTCCCCTACGAAAGGGCTTCGAACAGCGGGAAACGCAGTTCCATCCGCGCGCTGCTGATTCGCTATCCGGGCGGGCCCGAGGCGCGCGAGGCGCTTCGCCACTATCTCGCGATCTACGTGCCGGAAAAAACCAAGGGCGCAATGAAGGTGCAACCCCCGTCGGACAGCGAAGTTCTCAAGATTGAAGACGGCTGGATGGGATACCAGGTGAAAGGCGCCTATCTGGGCCTGGTTTTCGAGTGTCCCGGCGCCGATGTGGCGCGATCGTTTCTGAATCAGGCATTGCAGAATGCCGGCAAAGCGGAGGGTGTCCATGAATGACCAGCACATCGCAATAACCAGGCGGGACTTTGTCCGTGGAAGCGTCGCCGCAGCCCTCGCCGCGTCCGCCCACGGGAGAGTGTGGCCGCAGGGCTCAGGCCGCGGCAGCACCGTCGTGCTTGTGCGCGACGAAACGGTCCTGAGCGCGGCCAACCAGGTCAATGTGCCGGTGCTCAAGCAAATGCTGGCCCAGACCGTCATGCGCGTCACCGGCGCAAAATCGGAGAAGGAAGCCTGGCTCGCTCTCGTCAGGCCGGCGGACGTCGTCGGCATCATCACCACCAGGGCGCTGAACCCGACCCACCGGGAGGTGGTTGACGCGGTGCAGGCCGCCCTCGTCAACGCCGGCATACCCCCCCAGAATATCCGCATCCCTGCGCGGACCGGACCCGCGGAAGCCAAGGCGTGCACGGCCTTCATCAATCTGCCCGCCCTGAAGGCGCACTGGCTTACAGGGATGGGGACGGTACTGAAGAATTACATTCTCTTTTCCGGCGCGCCGTCGAACTACCACGACGAGAACAACGCCAAGCTGGGCGAGGTGTGGAAGATGCCGGACGTCCAGGGGAAGACACGCCTCAACCTGGTGGACGCCCTGCGGCCCTTGTGCGACAAGGGACCGCAGGTGGACCCGCGCTACCTTTGGAGCTATTACGGCCTGCTCGCCGGTAAGGATCCCGTAGCCGTCGAGGCCGTGGGCCTCAAGATCATCCACGGCCGACGCACGGAATTGCGCGGAGAACCGTGGCCGCTCTCGCCGCCCCCCCTGTGCGTGGAGGCGGCAGACAGAACCTACGGCCTGGGCGTCAGCAATCTCGCCGAGATCAAGATCGACCGCGTCGGATACGACAAGGGGTTGCTGGTTTAGACGCCTGATCCGGCTCCCTACGAGGCTTTTGTGCTCCGTGGGCACGCAATTCAGGCCGTGCGGCTTTCGCAGGTGGATCCTCTAGCTCGGACTAAACCATCGTACGGGTAGTGTAGGTCCCGGCCAGCAGTAGGTCCCCGCCGTCGAGAATGTCTCAAAACCAGGCGTCCTGGAGGGACGCAGAGAGAGTAGCCGGGGGCAAGCCGCGAGCGCAATTCCGGGTTGCGAGTGATGACGGTGTCCTTCATCTGCAGCGGCTCCAGGATGCGCTTCGTCACCAGCGCCTCGTAGCTCAATCCGGCCTTCAGAGAAACGAAGAACAGCGTGGGACGGTCTGGAGCGCCGACAAACGCAGGTGTGATTGCGCACTGCTGAGATGACGGTCACAAGTCGGCAGGTCTCGCCGACGCCTGTCGGCATTTCCGGCGCCCCGCAGACAATTCGAGCAAGCATGGCGGAACGCCTGCTAGCGGCTGTCTTCCGGCGCGGCGAGGCCCTTGATGTCCCCCCCTTCTCTCTTGCTTTGCCACACGGCCCAGACGATCGCCCCGGCACAGATCAAGACGACCAAGAAACCTACGAGCCGGGACCTGGCGAGGGACTCCCCGAGCGCCGGCCTGGGGGAGGTGACGTTGTATTGCAGGATGAGTCCCAGCGCCAGCAGGCTGACCATGTTCATCACCTTGATCAGCGGGTTGATGGCAGGACCCGCGGTGTCCTTCAACGGGTCGCCGACAGTATCTCCGGTCACGGCAGCTTTGTGGGCATCCGACCCCTTGCCGCCGTAAATCCCGTCCTCGATCAGCTTCTTGGCATTGTCCCAGGCGCCGCCGGCGTCGGCCATGAACACCGCCAGAAGCTGCCCGACGAGGATCATTCCCGCTAAAAACCCGCCGAGCGCATACGGGCCAAGGAGGAATCCGACCAGAATAGGAGTCAGGATCGCGAGCAGCCCCGGTCCGATCAGTTCCTTCTGCGCCGTATGGGTGCAGATATCCACGACCCGGGCGTAATCGGGTTTCTTGGTGCCGGCCCAGATCGCCGCGTCACGGAACTGCATCCGGCATTCCTTGACGATGTAAAACGCGGCCCGGCCCACGGCGCGAATCAGCATGCTGCTGAAGAGAAAGGGCACCGCGCCGCCGATGAGAAGCCCGATAAAGACCATCGGCTCGGCCACCGTGAGCCGCCCGGCTTCGGCCAGGTACTGGTCGACGCGCATCTGGCTGATGTTGTCTTCGCTGCCTACGGCGATGACCGCGATGAAACTCGAGAAGAGGGAGACCGCGGCGATGACCGCCGAGCCGATGGCGATTCCCTTGGTTTCGGCTTTGGTGGTGTTGCCGACGGCATCGAGGTCGGCAAGAATCTGCCGTGCCCTTTTATAGCTGCCCGGATTCGTGCGTTCCATCTCGTGCGGGTCGTAACCCATCTCGCCGATGCCGTTGGCGTTGTCGGCGACGGGGCCGAAGACATCCATCGAGATCGTGTTGCCGGTGAGCGTCAGCATGCCGATGCCGGTCATCGCCACCCCATACGCGATGAACAGCGGGGGCGTGCCGGTGTAGCAGAGCACCGAAACCAGGATGGCGCCTGCAATCACGAGAATGGTCGCGACCGTGGCTTCATAACCCACCGCAAAGCCCTGAATGATGTTGGTTGCGTGCCCGGTCTGGCACGACTTGGCCAGGCTCTTTACCGGCGCATGTGCCGTGTGTGTGAAATAGCTGGTCACCTTGTTCAGGACGATGGCGAGAAAGACGCCGACGAGGCATGTCAAGGCGGGCCGCAGATCCAGCCCGGCAATGCCGAGGTTGGCAAAGAAGGGGAGTTGCGCGGGATCGCCGTTCGGGAAGCCCGCCCGCGCCAGGGGATTCATTGCCAGATACGTGCTGTCGAAATGCAGGTACAGGAAACCCAATCCGAAAAAGCCGAGCACGCTGATCGTAGAACCGATCCAGAACCCGCGGTGCACGCTGTGCAGGGCGGTGTCCGAGGTGTCGTTCGGGCCGGCCTTGACCGTGTACGTGCTGATAATGGAGCCCAGGACGCCGATGCCGCGGACCAGCAGCGGGAAAATGACCCCCTTGTGTCCGAAACTCGCCATACCCAGAATCATGGCGGCGACGATGGTCACCTCGTAACTCTCGAAGATGTCCGCCGCCATGCCGGCACAGTCGCCGACGTTGTCCCCGACATTGTCTGCGATGGTTGCGGCGTTGCGCGGGTCGTCTTCCGGTATGTCCTGCTCGATCTTCCCGACCAGATCCGCTCCGACGTCGGCCGCCTTGGTGTAAATTCCGCCGCCGACGCGCATGAACAGTGCCAGCAGAGTGCCGCCGAATCCGAATCCGAGCAGCGCCTCGTATGCCTTGTCGCCGAAAATCAGGAAAATGATCGTGCCGCCGAGCAGTCCCAGGCCGTCGGTAAGCATGCCGGTGACAGTCCCGGTACGATAGCCGAGCTGCATGGCCTCGCCGTAGCTGCGGGTGGCCGCAGCAGCAACGCGGAGATTCCCGGCCGTCGCCAGCCGCATGCCGACAAATCCTACCGCCCAGCTGAAAAACGCGCCGAGGAGAAACGCCGACGCCCGGCCCCAGCGGAACGCATTTTCGGCCCCGGTGTAAGTGACAAAGAGCAGGATGGTCAGGATGACGATCAGAGGGCCGATGCGGCGGAACTGTGCCGCGAGGTACGCATTCGCCCCCTCACGCACGGCAGCGGCGATCTCCTGCATCTTCGAGGTGCCGCGATCCGCGGACATGACCTGTTTGACCAGGAGCAACGCGTAGAGCAGTCCGGCAACGGCGATGGCAAGGACGGCCATCAGGCAGGCGATTTCCATCGCCGAATATTTCGGGTCCGTGAAGAGCGAGAACGGAACGAACCGACGCGCCTCTTCGGCCGCTGCAACCGGCGCCTGGGCAAACACCGATCGCCAGACGTAGGCAGCGGCGAACAGCACCATCATCGACAGGAGGTACCCTCTTCGAAAGCGGGCATGATCTTGGAGGAATCGTCTCAGGATTTTCATAAGTATTTTAGGACTCCGGCACTATGGACAAATGATGAAGGCGCACGAGGCGCCGGGCTGACCGTCAAACGGCAGCCTCGGGAAAAACGGGGACTAGAACAAGCTTTCCGACGCTGAGCGCCACCATTTCGCGTGCTCGATTTCCAGGATACGCCGCTCCGGAAACCGGTAGAATTTCAGGTGCTCCGCATCTCCCAGGAAGAAGCCGCGGCCGATGGTGCGGAAAAACCCGTGCAGATGCGGGTCGCGGGACACGGTCTTCGTTTTCTTGTCGCCCCCGCTCTGGAGTTCGCGGATGCAGTCGACGATGTGCTGCGTATCGGCGTACGGGAGATAGCCGGCCAGCCGCCCGCTATCGTCACGATCCAGCAGGAGGTCGGCAAAGAGGAGCCGCGGCACCCGCACCGGATTCTGCGGGTCGGTGATGAAGTTCACCAGGCCGGCGGGCGGCAGGATCGATACGATCATCGGCGACACCGGACTCAGTTCCTGGTACAGGTACGGCCCCGCGTCTTCGTGCGTCGGGTCATACTCGGATGGCTCGAGCCCCAGGACGCGTCCGTCGGCCGTTCCCAGGTACAGCTTCCCGAAATCCGAAACCTCCAGGTGCTCCAGCACCCGATAGATGCTGATGTATTTGCTGCGTTTCGGACTTCCATCCGAGTGCGGCACGCACCGTTGCTCGATGTCGCTCATCCGGAAGTAATTGCCTTTGAGCTCCGGATTGACCTCAAGAAAAAGGACGTTTCCCTTGGTGTTCTTCTGTGTCCCGACGGACATGTAGCGCCCGAACGCTTCGGGATCCAGGTGCGACGCCACAAGGGCTTCAAACCGATAACAGAGCATATAAAGATGAATCTTCATGAGGGATCTCCCCGGATTGATGCCTCCCTAAATTCCTGCAATTCCACGACTATGGTGAAGGTACAGCTTGCATCTCCGATTCGCAAAAAGCAACCACTGTTGCGGCCGCCGATCCCTGTCTTTCTGTGCTAGATTAGTTTCTGTTGCGAAACTCGATCATTTTCCTTCCTGGTCCTGGACGTGGACCTGGACCTCGACCTGGACGTGGTCAGCCTTCTTGATGTAACCTCTCGCGAATGTGGCACTTATATCGGGCCATGAGTATTTGCCGAGTCTACGTCCACGTCCAAGTCCAGGTCCAAGTCTAGGTCCAGGTTAAATGATCTTGGAGTTTCGCGACAGAAACTAGATTAGCTGCAACCAATGGAGCACAAGCTTCCGATGGCGAGCCTGGTCCCTTTAGGAATTCACATCCGGGAAAAGCCGTTCATCCGGATGATGGCATTGCTGTCGCTTCCGGTCTTCCTACTCTCCGTGACCGCTCTTGCCCTGTCCGGCGGCACAATCCGTGGCCGCGTGATAGATCAGGCGACCGGCGAACCCTTGCGCAAGGTCAAAGTCGGCTTGCGCCCTTCCGATCTGCAGACGGTGACGGACGATCAGGGAAACTATCGAATGGAAGGCATACCGGCAGGCGACTATTCGCTTCAGGTGTCGACGATCGGCTATCGCCTGCTGAAAAAGGAAATTCACCTGGCGGATGGCGAGTCACAGGAAATTCTTTTCTACCTGGGTCAGGAGGCCTCGACCATTCACGATACGGTGCGCGTCGTTGCCCCCGTCTTCGAAGAAGTGGAAAAGTCCGCCGCCTCGCAGATGGCCTTGAACAGCACAGAGCTCAAGAACCTGGCGGGCGTGCTGATAGACGACCCGTTGCGCTCGGTGCAGACTCTGCCGGGAGTGGCCACCGGTGATGATTTCAACTCGTACTATTCGATACGGGGGGGTGGCTTCAGAAACAACGGGATCGTCGTCGACGGAGTCCTGACCCACGGCATCGCCCACACTCTCCAGGGCACGCAGGAGCCGACCGGATCGGTCATGATCATGAACGGCGACCTGGTGGACAGCATGGTGCTTTTCTCTGGGGCATTCGCGGCCAAGTACGGGGATCGCACCGCATCCTTCCTGGATGTCGTCACCCGGGAAGGCAGCCGGGACCGCGCGCACGCGCGCCTGGCGGTGAGCGGCAGCAACGCGGCTTTCGTGGCCGAGGGTCCCCTGGACGCGGGGAAAAGGGGAGCATGGATCGCCTCGGCCCGCAAGAGTTATGCCGACTACCTGATACGGAGGATCGGCACGGAAAGCGATCTTGGCCTCGGGTTCAGCGACCTCCAGGGCAAGGCTGTCTACGACCTTTCCGGCTCGCAGCGCCTCGGCGCTTCATTCATCTGGGGGAGGTCCACCCTGTCGCGCGACCCGACAAACCGCGGTGTCACGAGCATCATCGACGGGTCCAACAACGTCGGTATCGCCAATGCTTCCTGGACTTGGATACCCGGACCCGGGGTTTACTTTGAATCGAGGGTCTATTTGATTCGCGAGACCTTCGAGAACCGGAATAAGGCGGGCGAGGTGCTCGACCAGGGCGGCTATGACGAATCTGCCGTGCGCGGGGACCTCAGCTGCCAGTTGGTCCGGGGCCATCATCTCGAATTCGGTTTTCTGTCGCGATATACCACCAGCAACGCCCTCGACCGCCGCTACAATTACAGCACCCGGCAATTCACCGATTTTGACAGCGCGCGCGGGCGCTACTGGCAGCACGGGGCCTACGTCCAGGACCGTTGGGACGTCAAAGAGGGCCTGGCCGTCATCGCGGGGGCGCGAGTCGACCGGACCGGTTTGACCGGCCAGATCGTGGCGCATCCGCGAGCTTCGCTGGAGTGGCGCTGGGGCCGCGGCCACAAACTCGACGCGGGGTGGGGTATCTTCAGCCAGTTTCCGGAAGTGGTCCCTGTGCTGGGGCGCAATGGAGATCCAGACCTGCGCGCCGAAAAGGCAAGGCATTACGTTCTCGGATACGAGCGCCTCGTGGGTGACAAGTCGCGCTTTCGGATCGAGCTGTTCGACAAGGAGGAATCGAACCTTCAGCGCAGTCGCAACAGCCTGTTCCGGCTGGTCAATGGGAAAGTTACCGCCCCCGACATCAATTTTCGTTACGACAACGCCCTGCGTGGCAGCGCACGCGGATTCGAGATTTTCTTGCAGAGACGGAGCGCAAACCGGTTGGCCGGATGGGTGTCGTATGCTTACGAGGTTGCCCGGCGCGAAGATCTGGTTACCGGGGAGGAGTACAGCAGCGATTTCGAGCAACGGCATACGATCAACATCTACGGCAGCTACCGCTTTTCAGAAAGCTGGAATCTCAGCCTCAAGACACGGGTTGGAAGCGGTTTCCCATACCCCGGCTATTTTGAGAAGAGGGGCCACGATTATTACCTGGCGGCGGAACGCAACCGCGAACGTCTGCCTGTCTACAGCCGTGTGGATCTGCGGGTCAACAAAGCGTTCTATCTGAAGCGCAGCAAGATTTCGCTCTATCTTGAGGTACTCAACCTCACGAATCACAAAAACCTGCGCTATGATCAGACCTTCAGCGTGAACGTCACCACGCGCAAGGTCTCCATGGGCCGCGATTCCCTGCTGCCAATCCTGCCCACCGCGGGCTTCGTCCTCGACTTCTGAGACAACGTCTCGGAAATTAGATCCAAGCCCTCACTTAGGCCTTTTCCCCAAGGTGGACCTGGACCTGGACGTGGACCTGGACGCTCCTATGCCACGCACACTTGCGAAAGCACCCGAACAGTCGAAATGAGAAGTTGGCCGGCATCCGCAGTTTTGGAGCCTCCACGAGAATCAACGCGCCGCCAGCGGCAGGAAACGGATTGCCGCCAGTTAAACACCAAGCATGAGGAAGTTCAGGTCAGGCAGCAGGGTCCGCGTCCAGGTCTATGTTCAGGTCCAGGTCCAATGAGCCTCAACCGAGTAGACTAGTTTCTGTCGCGAAACACCAGTTAGGCTACAGGGCACAGCGCCCCGGAGGGGCGCCAGAGAGTAGCCGGGGGCATGCGGCGCGCTTTTTGGCGACGCGCGGCCCCCGGTAGGAAGTTGTATTTAAACGAGCCCCGGCAGGGGGTGAAAGGCTATGTGCGCCATAGGCTTCTGTCGCCGGGGCTCTTCGCTGTGCAATATCCTACCGGGCGCTGCGCGCTTGCCCCCGGATCGACATAGGTAGGCGGTCGCCCGCTGTCCCTGTCACACCACCGTGCATACGGGTCCGTACACGGCGATTCGGCTGGTCAGGCCCGAAGCAAGGCCGCTAATCTCGGAAGACCGAGGGAATCGAAGTGAGCATTCGGCAAGGCCCGTCGCAAGAGTGAGTACTGACTGATGGGCCATGGACCACGACTGCAGCAAGCAAGCTTGTGTAGATCCTCACCCCGGAGGCCGAGCTTGCGCAGTGCCTTATACCGGGCCTTGCAGGTCTTCCACTGCTTCCATTGCGCGCAGCGCAGCCGTCGCCGTATCCACGAGTCCAGTTCCTTGAATACCGAGGGGGTCTGACAGTGGCCAAAGTATCCCGCCCAGCCTCGCAAATACTGCGCTAGCTCGGACACGCGCTTTGCCATGCTGATCCCTCGGTTCCGCTGCGTCAGTTCCCGGATCCGCTTCTCGAATCGTTGCCGCGCCTTCGGCGCTATCCGCCGCCGCGGCGCTTTCTCGCTCGTGAAGCTGAATCCCAGAAACTTCCGCTTCCACGGCACCGCCACTGCGCTTTTCTCCCTGTTCACCTTCAGCTTCAGCTTCTTCGTGATGAAGTCACTTACGCTCTCCATCACCCGTTGCCCCGCCCGCTCGGTCCGAACGTAAATGTTACAGTCGTCCGCATACCTCACAAAGTGGTGCCCACGTCGCTCCAGCTCCCGGTCCAGGTCGTCTAGCATCAAATTCGATAACAGTGGCGAAAGTGGTCCACCCTGGGGAGTCCCTTCCTCCGTCGGACTCACTACGCCGTCCTCCATCACCACCCCGGCGTTCAGAAACGCGCGGATCAGTTTCAGCACTCGCTTGTCTCCCTCCCGTTTCGCGATTCGCCCCATCAATATGTCGTGGTTGACTCGATCGAAAAATTTCTCCAAATCAAGATCCACCACAATCCGGTTGCCCGCCGCTATGTACTCTTGTGCGCGTGCCACCGCTTGATGTTGTGATCGCCCCGGTCGAAATCCATAGCTGTGCTCGGAGAATGTCGGGTCCCACTGCTGTTGCAGCACCTGCATCACCGCCTGCTGGATCAGTCGGTCCAGCACGCAGGGAATCGATAAGTTCCTCGTCCCCCCATCCGGCTTCGGAATCTCCTTCCTCCGCGCCGGCTTCGGCTTGTAGGTCCCTTCCAGCAGCTCCTCCCGATGCCTCGGCCAGTTCCTCCTCAGGTATCCCGGCAGCTCTTCGACGGTTATCCCGTCAATCCCAGGTGCCCCTTTGTTCTCCTGTACCCGCTTCAACGCCTTCCTCATGTTCTCCGGTTCACATATCTCCTCCATCAGCCGCTCTGTCGTTCCTCCGCTTTCGGGCTCTTGCTTCGCCATGGGCAGTTCGTCCCTTTTGTCGTTCGTCGGAGCTTCACTCCCCGTCTCCGCCATAAAGGCCAGCTCATACTGGTTTTTCTGCCGCTTTCTGCCCATGAGTCCCATTCCCTACTCGCGTGTCCATTTACCCCTCTTCCTAGAGAGGCACCGTTCGGGCCTTCCCCCGTCCGTTCCCGGTTCGGCGAACCCTGGCTGTTTCTCCCCTTTCAGGCGAGTGTCCCGATCGAGTGAACCGACTGCTCCGGGTTACTTTGCCCTCTGCTGACTTCTGAATCGCGGTCAGGGTCTCTCACGATCCCCTCAGTCCCTCTCCGGGACACGATCCAGATCTCCCGAGGTAAGTACGACCGCCTTCCGCACACAACCGCCGGATCTACGCTGGGCGCTCTTGATGGATATGGACTTTGCTGTCATAGGTCAGCTCGTCCAGCGCCTCACGCCTCTATCCGGTTTTTGTCCATCGGCTCATGCTTTTGCTCGGCGCTTCCTTCAGACCCCGTCTCGCGGCGGGCACCCTTGCGCTTCGCTACCCTTCACCTCCATCAGGTTGGTGGAAGATTTTCACTTCCGAGCTGTCGTACAATGCTCGGCGCACCTACTCTCTGCGGCCCCTCCGGGGCCGAGATCTTGAGCGCCGATTGCGCTGCCGGGGAGTTTCGCGACAGAAACCAGATTAGCGCAGGTGGCCGGATTCGGGATGATTCGACAACACAAATTGACGATGCAACCCGGGCAGGGTCATAATGCTTCTTCTCAGGCGGCCGCCGCTGCCGGATCCGAGGGATCTATGCAATCCTCCATCTCGCTGATGGCCGAGAATGAGCTGTTGCTGCTGTTCGTGATCATCGGGCTGGGCTACCTGATCGGCAATATCAGGATCGCCGGTTTCCAGCTGGGCGTGGTGGCGGTTCTCTTCGCAGGCATTTTCATCGGTGCGCTCGACCGGCGCCTCGGGCTCCCGGAACACATCTACATCATCGGGCTGGTCTTGTTTGTCTATGCCATCGGGCTCCAGTCCGGCCCCGGCTTTTTCTCTTCCTTCCGAAGGCGAGGTTTGCGCATCAACGGCGCAGTGGTGCTGATCCTCATGCTGGGCGCCGTTGTGGCCGTCAGCCTGGGAACGCTGATGTCGCTGCCGGCACCGACTGTCGCCGGCCTTTTCTGCGGCGCCCTTACGAACACGCCCGCACTCGCCGCCACGGTGGAAACCGTGAACGCGCTGTCAGGCAACCTGGCGCCCGGCCTGGCAGCCGCCTATGCCAGCAGCCCGGTGGTCGCCTATGGACTGGCCTACCCGTTCGGCGTCCTTGGGGTGATTCTCTGGTTTTTCATATTCAGGAAGCTGTTCAGAGTCGACCTGAGCGCGGAGCAACCCGGTGCCGGCCCGTCCGCCGAAATCCTCAGCTGCACTTTCCGGGTTTCGAACCCCGGCATTTTCGGAACGACGCTGATCGCCGCGCTGGAAGCGATCCCGAACAGGGCCTTTTCGATCAGCCGCATACGGAAAGGCGCCGTCGTTGCAGTCGCCACCCCGGAAGTGGTCCTCGAACCCGGAGACCTGATCGTAGCAGTCGGCGACGAGCACGAGATGGAACGCGCGCGGGTTCTTTTCGGGGAACGCTGCAAGGAGCACCTCGAAGAGAACTTCTCCGAGATCCGGTTCCGCCGCATCTTCGTTTCCAACAAGGAAGTCGTCGGCAAAACCATCCGCGATCTGGGCCTGGAGCGCCGGTTCAATGCAACCATCACCCGGCTCCGGCGCGGCGATGTCGAGTTTGTGCCGGGGCCCGACACTGTGCTGGAACTCGGCGACCGCATCCGGGTCGTGACCCAGCGCGAGCGCCTGGACGAGGTCAGCAGATTCCTCGGCGACTCGATGAAGGCGATCACAGAAACCGACTTCCTCTCCCTGTCGCTGGGGATCGTGCTCGGTGTTCTCCTCGGGATGGTTCCTATTCCTCTCCCGAACAACATGACGTTCAAGCTCGGCTTCGCAGGCGGGCCGCTGATCGTATCCTTGATCCTGGGGCGGCTGGAGCGGACCGGGCCGATCACATGGAGCCTGCCGTTCAACGCAAACCTGCTCCTGCGCCAGGTTGGCCTGGTCTTCTTCCTGGCCGGCATCGGGTCCCGGGCCGGTCTCGGATTCACACAAACGATCCGGGAAGGCGGCCTGTCCCTCATCCTTGCTGGAGGAGTCATCACCACCGCGGTGACCGTGGCGGCCATCGTGGTGGGCTACAAATTCCTGCGAATGCCCATGGCCGCAGTGATGGGTATGATGTCCGGCGTGCAAACGCAGCCTGCCTGCCTGGCCTATGCGAATCAGCAGGTGTCCAACGAACTGCCGAACATCTGGTACGCGACTGTCTACCCGGCCTCGATGGTGGCGAAAATTCTGCTGGCGCAGGTGATCGTGTCGATCCTGCTCAAGTGAGTTCGCCGACCCGGCGCGGGGAAATGGGGAGTCTACTCTTTAAGGCGCGGCAGTTCCCACTGCGCGCGAGTGTAATCATCGGGGATCCCGATGTCGATGAAATAGCCATCCTGTACGAATCCGCCCATGCTGATTTCGCCGACTTTTTTTTCCAGAAAGTCCGTTTCGATCGAAAACCGTTCCGGAAATGACAGACGGGCGCTCACCTGCCGGTTCAGCAGGTAAATTCCCCCATTGATCAATCCCTCGTCCGTCTTCGCCTTCTCACGGAAGCCGGTAATCCGGCCGTCTTTCAGCTCCACCGTTCCGTATCGATCGAAATTCTTCATCGGTTTGAGTGCCAGGGTGACATCGGCGTCCAACGACCGGTGGAAGCGGTGGAGAGCAGCGAAATCGACGGCGAAAAAGGTATCTCCGTTGATCAGGAACACATCGTTTCCCGAAGTCAGCTTCAGGGCCTGCCATGCCGCCCCACCAGTTCCAAGCGGGTGGTCCTCCACGCTGTAGACCAGCTCCATGCCGGCCCAGGAATAGCCAAAGTGCCGTTCGATGACCTCATGAAGGTGGCCGGTGGCGAGCACGATCTTCGCAAACCCGCTCCTGGACATCCGGTCGAGGAGGATCTCGAGGAAGGGCCGGCCGGCAACCTCCACCATGGCCTTGGGCCGGTCCGGAACCGCGTTCCTGAGCCGGGCGCCCAACCCTCCAGCCAGCACAATCGCCTCAAACGGTCGCTCCATTACGGTCAACCTCCGGTGAAAATAAACTCATCGATATGATCGCGGCGCATGAGAGACTGCGGTTTGGCAGGTCCCGGCCGCCGGACGGGACCACAATCTGCCATCACGTTCCAATCCATCGATGACCGGACCCGAGCGCCGGATCGTGTCAAGAATGCCCGGTATCGATCGAGCCAGGGTCCCGTCCGGCGAGAATGTCTCAAAACTAGTTTCTGTCGCGAAACATAATCATTGTCCTGCCTGGTCCTGGACGTGGACCTGGACCTCGACCTGGACGTGGTCAGGCGTCATTTATGTAACCTCTCGCGAATGCGGCACTTATATCGTGCCATAGGTATTTGCCGGGTCCACGTCCAGGTCCAGGTCCAAGTCTAAGTCCAGGTCAGACGACCTTGAAGTTTCGCGACTGAAACTGGTTTTGAGACGGCCTCGGCGGCCGGGACCTACTCGTCTCTCGTTGTCATTCGCCTGGGTCAGCAGCGACGAGGCGGTTCCCCGGGAGCCCGGCTTCAGTCGAAAGCGCCATTTCCGGTACGCCACGCGGTGACGCCCTCTTTGGTGAAATGAAAGTCCATGACTTCGCCGCCGTTGCGGCTCAAGGCGTCGACGAGGTTCAGGCGCCTGCAAGGGGGAACGACGAACATCATGTAGCCGCCCCCGCCGGCGCCGCTGACTTTCCCTGACACCGCCCCCGCGGCGAGCGCCGCCTGCGTGATCTCCTCGATGTGGTCGTTCGAAATGCCGTGGGCCATTTTCTTCTTCGCCTGCCAGGAATTCCCGAGGATGCCGGCAAACCGGCGGATGTCCCCGAACAGGATCGCCTCCTTCATGCGCGCCACGTCCGCCTTCATGGCATGCATCGCTTCAACCGAAGGTTCGGCCCCGACCTGCGTGTTCTTGATCTGCTCGTCGATGATCCGGGCGCTCTCGCGGGACACGCCGGTGAAATAGAGCACCAGCGAAGCTTCCAATTCGTTGAGTATCCAATCCTTGACACGAAGGGGATTCACGATCACCCGGTCATCGGCATAGAATTCGATCAGGTTGATGCCGCCGAACGCCGCCGCGTATTGATCCTGCTTCCCGCCGGCAAGTCCCAGATCGACCCGTTCGACGACAAAGGCGCAATGCGCAATGTCGTATTCGCCCAAGGGCAGGTGCAGCCATTCGGCAAACGCTTCCACCATGGTTACCACCAGCGTGGAGGATGCGCCCAGGCCGGAGCCGGCCGGGGCATCGGACCGGGTCGTCAGGGACAACGAGAGCGGCGCTCCGGCATTGAATTCCCGCACGATCCGGTTGTATACGCTCTTGTGCAGTTTGAGCGGGCCGGTCGGCGCTAGGGCCGGCGCAGCGTCCATGCTCTCCCGGAAGCCCAGGTCCGTCGCTTCGATCACGAACTTTCCGTCGTCGCGCGGCTCGATGGTGCAATGCGCGTAACGGTCAATGGTGGCGTTGAGCACTGAACCGCCAAAGAGGTCACAATAGGGAGACACGTCCGTCCCCCCGCCGGCGAGTCCCAGACGCAGAGGAGCTCGAGCCCTGATTGCCATAACCGGCCTCCATTGTTCATTCGGTTGTAAGCCGTGCGCGACCGCACGGCCCTTGGTCCAGCCTCCTGGGCGGTGCCAGGGATGTGCCGGCGGGCCCGGGATCACCTCAACGACTTGCTCGGATCCGTAGCCTGCTCGAAAGACTCCTGGATCTTCTCGATCGTGTAGTGGTCCGCCACATACGCCCGCTGTTTCCTTGAAATTTCCTGGAGGCGGGAATCATCGTGGTAGAGGCGGACAATCCCCTCCGACAGTGTCACGCAGTGTTGATCCGGATCCAGGATATCCTCCACCCCCGGCATTCCCTCCACTCCCCATTGAGTGCACACGACGGGGACGCCCTGAGCCATGGCTTCCACGGTCTTTCCTTTGACCCCCGCCCCGTAGCGCAGCGGTATCACGACAAGCTTTGACGTGCGATAGAGCTCCTTAAGATGATCTTCGCTCACGAAGCCGAGCACATTCACATCTTCGGATGCCAGCGACAAAACCTGCTGGGGAGGGGACGAGCCGGCTATGCGGAAGACGACTCCGGGCAACTCCTTTTTCACCTCCGGCCAGATCTCGCGAACGAACCACAATACGCCGTCCGCATTGGGCGGATGGGTAAAACCGCCCACAAAGAGCAGTCCGGCACGCTCCTCGGGGTTGAATTCACGGGCAAGGTCGACCTCGACGGAGTACGGCGGGACGTAGAATACGTCGATGGCGGGACAAAGCTCGCGGATGATCCCGGTCTCGCCGTCGCTGCACGAGAAGAGCACATCCATCTGGCTCATCAGGGATTGCTCTTTGGCTTTTCCCCGCTCGGCGCGTGCTTTGAGCGCCGGATCGTCATTCAATTCGGCCCATTTCAATTCGCGGAGATACTGCAAATCGTGCACGTAGTAGAGTACGCGCGCGTTCGTGGCAGCCCGGACGGGGCGCATGTATTTGGGCGCGATGTGCGGCCGGCTCAGAAAGACAAAGTCGAGATGGCGGCCGTTTTCCGCGAGCCACTCCTGCCAGTGATCCGCAAACCACGGCCCCGCGAGCACCTCCACCCCGGCCTGCTGCAGGATGTCGGTGTAAGGTTGATGAGGATAGAAGTTGTCCCCGAGGAACTTCACGTTCATCCCCATCTTCAGGAAGGCCTGAATGAACGACCAGATGGTGCGGCTCCCGGCGTCTTTATCGAACTGGGGGATGTAGTGATCGATCATCAGGATAGTTTGCCGGCCTGCCGAGCGATCGCGCGCGTGGAATACGTCGGTCCCGTTGGGGAAATGGGTCGCGAGCGCATCGGCCCATTTTGCTTTCATGAGTCCGGCGTTCCGGGACTGATACGCCTTGGTGTTCTGCGAAATGTCGGTGCCATGAGAGGCGCCTTCGAAGTGGACGACGACCGACTGGGGCTGATACATGACCTTGAAGCTCCGCTTGCGCACCTCAAACGCCAGGTCCGAATCCTCGCAATATGCCGGAGTGTACCGGTCGTCGAAACCGCCGATCTCCTTCCAGAGGTCCTTCCGGATCATGAAACTGGCGCCCGAAATGTAGTCCACCTCCTTGACATAATTGAAGGCGGGCAGGTTGGGACTCTCCCCATGCCCGAAATTCCAGCCGAGGGCATCCGCCCAGATTATCCCTCCGGCTTCCTGGAGCCTGCCGTCGGGATAGACCAGCTTCGATCCGGCCATCCCGGCCTCGGGATTCCGGTCGAGCAGTGAGACAAGCGCCTGAATTGCGTTCGGGCGCAGTTCGGTGTCGTTGTTGAGAAAATAGAGATATTGGCCTCCGGCTTGCTCGGCGGCACGATTGCAGTTCCGCAGAAAACCGCGATTCTGGCCGTCGCGTACCACCTTGACCCCGGGGAAAAATTCGACTGCACGTGTGGTCAGGTCGGTCGAGCCGTCGTCGGCGAGAATGACTTCGCACGCCACCCCCGCGATGGCCTGCCTGACACTTTTCAGGCACCGGTGTGTGTGAGGCCACTGGTTGTAGGCCGGGACGATGATCGACACGGTGGGGCGCTCGGCACTGGCAAACTCGATGATCTCCAGGGGCCCGGAGTCGGCAGCGGTCTGGCCCCCCCTCCCGGCCTCAGGCGTCGCCGGCTGGGATGCCCACGGGGCCTTTCCGTGCGCCAGGCGTGATACCGCTCTCACACCGCCCCTCAGCAAGCGGAAGGTCATCTTGAGGGAGCGCCGCCGCCGGCTTCCGGGAGGCAGCAAGGCATCGCGCAGCCGCCAGTATCGGGTGGCCAGTCTCCAGAAGTCACTCTGCTTGATGCTCTCGAGTTCCGTCTCCTTATCCCGAAGGACCCCGGATACGAACTCGTTCTGGGACCGAAGATCCGCATTGCCTCTCTCCAACGCGGAAATCGTCATGGATTGGGCCTGGGCCTGCTCGTTCAGGCCGTCGATGCACTGGCCCAACTCCGCGATGTGCAGATCCAGCGAGCCGATGTGCTGGTGCGCCTTGGACAGCCGCTCGGGGAGGTCGCCCGCTTCCTTTTTGAAATGCTCAACCGCCTGTTCCAGGCTGTGAATCTCCTGTTCGAGAGACATCGCCCACGTGTTTTTGCTGCCCACCTCTTGCTGCAGCTCAAGAATCCGCTTCCACAATCCCTCGAGCTTCTTCTGCCGGTCGACAATCGCGGACGAAAGATCGACCGTATCCACGAAATCCGTGGCGCCGCAGACGGCCACGACGTACTTGGGCGAGAAAGCGAGTCCGTCCACGGGCCTGAAGTTCGCCAGATGTTCGGAAGCGGTCTTATCAAGAACCGAGGAAACATACCAGCTCTGGCCGAAGAGGGAGACTCGCGGGAATATCCGCTTCAGGAACTCTTCGAACTCCTCGACATAAAACTCTTTGACGTGAAATCTGTTGTGCTGGTTGGCGTCGTCCGAGTAGACCGCCTTGTTGGGCGTGGAGATGACGAGGACTCCCTCTCTTCTGAGCACTCGCCGGACCTCGCGCAGGAACTCGTTCTGAAGATCCTCGTTCACGTGCTCGATGACCTCAAAAGAGATCACGACGTCGAAGGAGGCATCTTCGAACGGCAGGGCGTCGATCGATCCTTCCCGGTACTCGAGATTCGGTCGTTGATAGGTTGCGCGGGCGTTTTCGACGGCCTCGCAGGAAACGTCGATGCCCACGACCCGGGCCGCGCTCGCCGACAAAAGGTGAGTGCCGTATCCCTCGCCGCTCCCGGCGTCGAGCACCGCTTTCCCGCGAACGAGTTCCTTGACAGCGTGATAGCGCTGCTGATGTTCGACGGCGATCTCATCGAAAGGATCGGCTTGCTGAGGGACAAACCTTTCGCCCGAGCGATCCACTTATGCCTCCCAATGCATGCTGCTCGTTCTGATAGCCGGAACTCCCCCGTCCCGGATCCAGTTTAGTCTCATTCTGCCGGCCGCGGCGCCACCCGCATCCGGCTGGACCGACAGCGAGGTACCTGTCCGGAGTACGGTATTTCTATCCCCGCAGTGCCGGGGAAGCAAGCCGAAACTGGGAGGTCCTCCGGTCGGACGCCGACTTCAAAGCAGCCACGAATTAACACGAAAAATCACGAACGAAGCGATTCGTGATATTTCGTGATAATTCGTGGCTTCCTTTCTTGGCGCAATCTAAATGCCTAGCGGATTCGCGGCACCGCCGTGGTTCTCGATTCGACCGCGCGGACAATCAGGGTTCCGGCCCATGCACCCAACCCGGCGATGAGGATGTCGGTCACACCTGCAGAGCGCAAGGGGAGAAACATCTGGGCGAATTCGATGCCTGCGGAGAGGGCGACGGCGTATGCCACACAGAACCAGAGCCGGCAGCGGGGCCACGAAAGCTGCAACAAGCCGGCAATCAGTCCATAACCGACCAGTCCCGCGATGGCGTCGTACAGGGCCGAAGCGGTGGTCCGATGGTAGTATTCGACGAGAGGGACCCATTCAAACGGCAAACGTCCTGCGCAGTTCACGAATTGGAAGGGGCTCATCCCCGACGCGATCAGCGCCAGGCTTGTCAGGACAAGGCCGGCGACCGGCCGGGCGATTGCCGGAGCCGCCAGGCCGGCCAGGAATCCGACCACGGCACCGAGTGTCGACAGGGCAAGGTCACGCGCGGAAGGAGCGTGCGACTCCACCAGGAACTGTGCGACCTCGAGCGTCACCGGCAGGAGCACGATGACAGCACAGGCTGTCCTCAACCAGCTCCAATAATCGATACTTCGTCTCGTCGAGCTCATCCTCGCTGAGAGCGCTCCGATCAGGACGAACACGGCCGATTGAATCCACCCATCACCAACCGGAACCCCGATTTCCCAGGGATTATGCTGCAGGAACCGCAGATCGTGCATGAAGTGAGGGACATCCAGGCTGAAATCAAAGGGCCCGAGCAGGAGCAACACAGCCATCGTGATCAGGATCGACAGGTAAGCGCTTTCCCTGCCAAACGCGGCCCCGGTCAGCAGAGCGATCAAACGGTTTCCGGCAACGTGGGCGATCGCAGCCCCCGCCAATGCCCCCAGCCCATTGTTGACCGCATCGGCAACGTCGGAATCCCGTGAAGGGATCGCCAGTTGAAGAAGTTCGGCGGCAAAACCAAAAACCAATCCCAGGGCGCACCATTTCCACAGTTTTGAAGCCCTGCCCCCGGTCGAACGATGCATAGAGCCAAAGAATCCGAAAGGGACGGTCAGCAGGATATTGGCAATGCTGTCAGGCAGGCTGTGAACCCGTCCTCGCACGGAATCCCAAAACGGCACGAAACTGGTCGACGACCAGGCCTGCACCAGGTGTTGCGGCGAAAAATCGAAGTGGAAGGGGAAAAGGGTCCCATAAAAAAACAGCAGGACGGAAATATAGAAACTGTATCGGATCAGCACGCTGAAGGAATCTTCTTGCGCCGTTGTCATGAACGAGAGTCCGGGCATTCGCTGCGGACGGTGTGGAGCGGGCAGGCGGACTCAGTCGCGCACGAAATGCCGCACTTCCGCGGGCAGCACGATCGAGAGTTCGACGATGCCCGAGAACTTCCCGTCCCGATACCAGGGAGTCTGGCAGATCAGCTTCCTGGCGCCGGCTTTTTCGATTGTGTATATGTTGACCCTGGGATCCTTCAGCATCTGGCTGAGCTTCGAGCGCGAAGGCTCCGGGTGGCACTCGAGAGCGTTTGTGCCGACGAGGGCAGCGCCCCCGTCGGCGGCAAAAGTCACAATCGCCATGTCGTTCATCGCCAGAATAATCCCGTCTGCGTCCAGGACGGTTATTGCAGAGGGAAACTCTTTCATCCAATTGGGATCTGCCATAATGCCACCTGAGCTTGATGCGATTCCTTCCCTACCTGCCCGGGATCAATGTTCCAGGCCGGCGGCACCGGAAACTGGGTCAAAAACAGAATATTACCGCAGAGACGCAGAGGCCGCAGAGAAAAACCACGGTCCAAAATGACTATTCCCCGGCGTTCTCCGCGTCTACGCGGTGATAGTTAATGGCCTGTCGTCCAAGAACCATAAGGCCCAAGGTCCACTTCGTTGCCTGACCCTTGCATCTCTGTTAAGATGTTCGGCCTATACCAAGTGAATTCCAGCAACCAAGCAACTGGACGACGGGGACACTCTGACAATGTCAAAAATGGCAGTGACTGGCGGGGCAGGATTCATCGGGTCGAACCTGGCCGAGTTCCTATTGAGCCAGGGACACCATGTTCTGATTGTGGACAATTTCAGCACGGGCAAGGAGGAGAATCTTGCCGGGTGGACCGGGCAGGCGCCCGACCGGGTCCATGTGGTCCGCGCCGATATCAATGAAACCGAGAGCCTGAGACAGGCATTCCAGGGGGTCCAGTACGTATTTCATCAGGCCGCCATCCCTTCGGTGCCTCGCTCCATCGCGGATCCGCAGGCTACCAATCTGGCCAACATCAGCGGGACATTGTCGGTGCTGGTGGCGGCACGGGACGCCGCCGTGAATCGAGTGGTGATCGCATCCTCGTCCTCCATTTACGGGGATGATCCGGGATTACCCAAGATCGAGACGCGCCTGGGGCGCACTCTCTCCCCCTATGCACTGAGCAAATTCGTGTGTGAGGAATACTGCCGTCTCTTTTATGGGCTATACGGGCTCGAGACAGTCTGCCTGAGATATTTCAACGTGTTCGGTCCCCGCCAGGATCCGAAATCGGAGTACGCTGCCGTGATTCCCCGCTTTGTCACGCGGCTTCTCGCGGGCTTGCCGCCCACGATCTACGGCGACGGCGAGCAGACCCGGGACTTCACGTACGTGAGCAATGCCGTGGATGCCAACTGGGTCGCAGCCACACACCCGAAGGCAGCTGGCGAGGCATTCAATGTCGGGTGCGGCGCGAGCACGAGCCTGAACCAGCTGGCCGGGGTGATGAGCCAGGTTCTGGGAGTGGAGTGCAATCCGTCCTATGAACCCGGCCGCCCCGGCGATGTCAGGCACTCGCTGGCAGACATCGGCAAGGCAAAACGATTATTGGGCTACGCACCGGCTGTCCCGCTGAACGAGGGAATAAACAAGGTGGTTGACTGGTATCGTCTTCACGCAAAGGCGGGACGCGGAGCTTCGCTCTGAGACTCGGAACGGGATGATGTCGTTTCTGTTCGTGGACACGGAACGCGTCTGGAGGGGGGGCCAGGACCAACTGCTGACGCTCCTGCGGGGGCTGAGCCTGCGCGGACACCGCCTGCACCTGGTTTGCCATCCCCAAACGCTGCTGGAGGAGCGCGCCCGGGAAGCAATGGTCACGGTCCACCCCCTCACGGTTCGGAGTGAAGTCGGGCCTCTTTGCTTTCTCCGCATGTTCGGGATTCTTTCGCGGGTGCGCCCGGACATCCTGGCCTTCAATACGCCTCGACCGATCCTCCCGGGGAACCTGGCTTCCAGGTTTGCCGGTGTGAAAGCCCGAATTATCTTCCGGCGCGTCAATTTCCCTCTGAGAAAGAACATGGTTTCGCGTCTCAAATACAATTGGGGGATCGACTGTATCGTGACGGTCTCAGAGAGCATCCGGCAGCAATTGCAGTTGGACGGAGTTCCGGGATCCCGAATCCGGACGATCTACGAGGGAATGGACCTGACCCCGTTTCCAAGGCGGGAAGCCCCGAATCCGCGGCGTCCCGGCGAGCCGATGGTGGTGGGCACGGTAGCGTACTTCAGCCCCGAGAAGGGCCTGTGCCACCTGGTCGATGCCGCCGCACTGATTCCAAATGTGCACGCCCGCATGCGTTTTGTGCTGGTCGGCGACGGCGCCTGCCGGCGGGACCTCGAAAACCAGGTCCGCATCCGCGGGCTGCAGGACTGCTTCCACTTCGCGGGGTTTCAGAACCGGCCGGCGCCATACCTGAGCACATTCGATTGCTTTGTCCTGCCCAGTCTCTCCGAGGGCCTGTCATCTTCGATTCTTTCCGCGATGGCCGCCTCCCTGCCCGTAATCTCGACCAGGGTAGGGGGCATTCCCGAACTGATCCGCAATGAGGAAAACGGGCTGCTGGTCCCTCCGGCAGACCCGGTCGCCCTCGCCCAGGCCATTCAGCGGGTGGCCGACAATCCCGTCGAGGCTTTCGATATGGGGAGGCGGGGACGACTGCGCGCGGAGAAACAATTCACGCTGCAGCGCATGATCCTGCAGTTTGAACAGCTCTGCGCTTCGTTCCTTCCGCGTCCGGCGCCTGTTTCAGGGACCGCCGATGTCTAGCGTAGCCGCCCGGCTGTTCCCGCTGACGTTCGAAAACCGATTGCAGTGTGCGGGCTTCCTGGTTCTGGCGGGAAGCATTTCCCTGGTCCTGGTCTCGATTGCCGTTTCGCAGATCCTGCTCGGGGGCGCCCTCGTCGCGGCGCTCCTGCAATGGAAGAAGGAGCGCGTCGTGCCGCATCTGCCGGGGACGATCCTGTGGCCGGCGCTCCTGCTGTTCTTGTGGAGTCTCATCGCCGCATTCGCCTCGGCCGGCGGCATCCGGGATGCCTTCGTCAAGAAGTTCTTCCTCTTCTCTCTCCTGCTGATTGTCCCGGTCCTTGCCCGTGGAGGGAAAAAGACAACCTGGATCTATCACGCCGTCTTTGCGGTCTCGGCCGTGTCCGCCGCAGCCGGGCTGGCACAGTTTCTCATCAATCCGCACCGCGATGCCTTGCATCGCATCCAGGGGTTCATGAGCATCTGGATGACATACTCGGGCCTTCTGATGCTTGTACTGGTGGCCTTGGCCGCGTATGCGATGACGGGCAGTTGGAGAAGGCATCTTTGGACAATTCCGATCGGGCTGGCCGTGGCGGCCGCCCTCTACCTGTCCGAAACCCGCAGCGCCGAGCTCGGCGCGGTGGCGGGGACCACCGTCGTGCTGTTGCTGCTGAAGCGCCGTCGTGCCATTCTGGGGATCCTTGTCCTCCTTCCGGTTCTCTATCTGGCTTCACCGCAGAGCATTCGGCAGCGGTTGCGCGGAGGCTTTGATCCGAATGATGCAAACACGAAAAATCGTATCGAGCTGATCGGCACCGCATGGCGCCTGATCCAGGACCACCCGTGGCTCGGCGTGGGGCAAAAAGTCAGCCGCGAGGCGCTCAACTACCGGGGCACGCTCGAATTCCCCGATTACATGTACATTCACATGCACAACGATTTCCTCCAGATCGGGGCAGAACGCGGCATTCCCGGGCTTGTCATCTGGCTCTGGTTCATGTTCCAGTCGGGTTGGCAGGCGTTCAGAATCCTGCGAGCCGCTGCCGGCGCGGGCCGCATCCCCCCGGACGGGACGGTCACGTTTGCTGGCGCCGCAGCGATCGGAGGATGGGTCGCGTTGCTGTCGGCGGGGTTGTTCGAGTACAATTTCGGCGATTCCGAAGTGCTGACCCTGTTCCTCTTCATGATGAGCGCTCCGCATGCCGCACAAACAGGCAGCACTGAGTGATGAGCGCGGAACCTCCTCCGCCCCTTCGGGGCTCGTTACCGTTCGAATCACAGAAGATGGGTCGAAAACCTTGAGAATCGGAATATTGGGAACCAGGGGCATTCCGGCAAACTACGGCGGGTTTGAGACCTTCGCCGAGGAATGCGGCGCCGGCCTGGCGGCGCGGGGGCACGATGTGACGGTCTATGGCCGCTCGCATTACGTCCCGCGGGGATTGCGCCGCCATCGAAACGTTGCCCTCGTAGTTTTGCCGACGCTGCAGTGGAAATACACCGACACGGTCGTTCACACCTTCCTGTCGGTTCTGCATGCGCTTTCCCGGCGGTTCGACGTCATCCTCATCTGCAACGCGGCAAACAGCGTCTTTGCGTGGCTGCCGCGGGTCTTCGGGACGCCCGTCGCGGTGAACGTCGACGGCATTGAACGGCGCCGCCACAAATGGGGACCGCTCGGCAAGAGCCACTACTGGCTCTCAGAGCACTTCTCCCGATGGTTTCCCAATACGATTGTCACCGACGCCCGGGTAATTGAGAAATATTACCGGGAGCGTTACGGCACGACCTCTGTATTCATTCCGTACGGGGCGGATACGGAAAGACCCGGTACACGCGATACTCTGGATCGACTGGGCCTGGCGCCCGGCTCCTATTTCCTGTATGTCAGCAGGCTCGAGCCGGAGAACAATGCCCACCTGGTCATCGGCGCATTCGAAAAAGTGCGCACCGCAAGCCGGCTGGTTATCGTGGGGGACGCACCCTACGCCGCAGATTACATTCGCGCTTTGAAAGCCACGCGTGATTCGCGTGTGCTCTTCCCCGGAGCCATTTACGGCAGAGGTTATCGCGAACTTCAGGCTAACGCCCTCTGCTACATCCACGCCACCGAGGTCGGCGGCACGCACCCGGCGCTCCTCGAAGCGATGGGAATCGGAAATATCATCGTCGCCAACGGTACTCCGGAAAACGCCGAAGTCCTGGGCGATGGAGGCCTCCTCTACAGGAAGAATGACGTCGACGACCTGACTGCAACCATTCAGACCGTGGCCGATGATCCCACAAAATATGACTCCTTGAAAGCATCGGCCCGCGCCCGTATCCGGGCCAACTACTCGTGGGACAGCGTCGTCGACAGGTATGAGCAACTCTTCGCCTCGTTGATCGGGAAAAAATGGACTTCAGACCTCAGACATCAGACGTCGGACCAAGAGCGAAGTGGACCAGGTCGTAGATAAATGGACTTCAGACGTCAGACATCAGACCGCGGACAAAAAGTAAGTAGCCATGGGCTGCGTAACGGGATTAAGAAACGCTGAAAGGGATCAATGTTCTAGACTCGACACGAAGCTAAGGTTCTTAAGGCTCAGGTCTGAAGCCTGAGATCTGATGTCTGAAGCCTGAGGTCTGAGGTCTGAGGTCTGATGTCGACTGTCTGTTATAATGCGCGGCTTTGGGGAGGCACGAAATGAACGCGGGCACGAGGATCAACCAGGCCCTGGCGCCGTGGGTGATCCTCAGCAACTTCTGTCACAAGATCTGGCTCCAGCACGATCTGATCCGTAATTTCGTGGTGCGGGACCTGAGAGGGCGCTACATCGGCTCCTTCATGGGATTTTTCTGGAGCGTGATCCACCCGGTCGTCCTCCTGACCAGCTACTATTTTGTTTTTAAGAAAATCTTCAGAGTGGAAGTCCCGGCCGACAGCGGCACCGACAGTTTCGCGCTCTTCCTCTTCTGCAGCATCCTTCCCTGGCTTTTTTTTCAGGACACGCTGCAGCGTTCGAGTACGGTGATCATCGACAACACGAACCTGGTCACCAAGACTCTGTTTCCGACCGAGATACTGCCCCTGACCATTTTGCTTGCCGGCCTGGTGAATCACCTGATCGGTTTCGCCATCCTGCTGTGCATCATCTTCTTCGTCCTGGGAAAGGTGAGTGTTTTCATTCTGCTCGTCCCGGTGTACCTGCTGGTTCTCATGCTCTTCACTCTCGGGCTCTCCTGGATCATCTCGAGCCTGAATGTTTTCGTCCGCGACATTTCCCAGGTGCTCACGGTGGTTCTCACTTTCTGGTTCTGGTTTACGCCGATTTTCTATAAGGGGAACCGCGTTCCGGAAGAGTTCCTGTTCATCGTTCGCTGGAACCCGCTGGCCCACGTTGTCACCGGCTACCGCGAATGCCTGCTGAACATGAGGCAGCCGGATCTCCAGACGCTTGCGTGGCTCTCCCTGGCATGTCTCGCGGTTTTTGTCGCGGGTGGTTTGTTCTTTCGTCACATCAAGCGTGAATTCGTGGACGTTCTCTGATGTCCGTCATCCAGGCCCGGCACTTATCCAAGAGATATGCCATCTACGACCGCCGCTGGGACAAGCTGCGGGAGGCGCTTCACCTGGGGCGCAAGATGCGCCACAAGGAGTTCTGGGCCCTCCAGGACGTCTCCTTCGACGTGGAGCCGGGGCAAACCCTTGGAATTATCGGTCAGAACGGCTCGGGGAAAAGCACTCTCCTGCAGATTCTCGCCGGGATCATGCGCCAGACGCAAGGGGACTGCTTCGTCAACGGGAAGGTCTCCGCGCTGCTCGAGTTGGGCTCCGGTTTCAATCCCGAATTCACCGGGCGCGAAAACGTGTTCATGAACGGGGCTATCCTGGGCATGGACAAGCGGCAGATGCAGCAGCGCTTCGATGCCATCGCACGCTTCGCCGAGATCGGCGGCTTCATGGATCAGCCCGTCAAGACCTATTCCAGCGGCATGTTCATGCGCCTGGCTTTCTCGGTGGCGGTCAATGTCGATCCGGATATCCTCCTCGTGGACGAAGCCCTCGCCGTCGGCGACCTGATCTTCCAGCACCGCTGCATGCACCGGATGAATCAGCTGCGCGCCGGCGGGAAAACGACCGTCCTGGTGACCCACGATCTGACGGCAATCACAAAATTCTGCGATCGCGCGCTGCTCCTCGACGGAGGGCATCTGATCGAAGACGGCCCCCCCGACAGGGTAGTTGAGAAATACCGTTGGATGATCGCCGACCGGGAGCGAAACTACGACCAACTCGAAGGGGAAGGCCGCGGATCGGCAAGGGGCGATCTCGTGCCGGCCGGCGACAAGGCGCCGGTCGTCCGTTCCATTCCCAACATCGACAATAGATTCGGAAACGGCGCCGCGAGGATTCTAGGCGTAGAGCTCCTGGATGAGAAGGGGCGCCCTGCGAGCGAGATTCGCGGCGGCAGCACTGTCGTGGTGCGCCTGTCGGCGGAATTTCTGAACGACGTGGCCCGGCCGATCCTGGGATTTACGCTGCGCGATCGATTCGGCATCGACATATCCGCCAGCAACACGACCTACGCCGGTGCTGCTTTGCCTGCGGCCCGAAAGGGCCAGATTTACACCAGTGATTTTGAAATCGACATGCCCCAGATGTCTGCCGGCAGCTACTCCATCGCGCCCGCGGTCGCCGACGGGGGTCTCCAGAGGCACGAAATGTGCGACTGGATCGACAACGCCCTTGTCTTCACCCTGCGGGCGGATGAGCTTGTCTACGGCAACCTCAAGATGGATGTCCGCGTGCGCACCTATGCCTCAGAGGGCGGGGCATGACAGGCCGGCCACAGGAGGCGCGAACTCACGCCGGCGCATCCCGCGTGTGGCGCAGATTAGTCCTGGCGCTACTGACCCTGGCCCTTTCCCCCGTTCTCGCCTCGCTGGCGGCTGTGCTGCTCCTGCTCAACCTGGGAGGCCGTACCCGCATTTCCAGGCCGCAGTCTCCGGACGAACCAGTGTCGACCGATCTGGCCTCCATCGTCATTCTCAGCTGGAACGGCAAGGACCTGCTTGCGCGGGGACTCCCACCGGTGATCGAGGCGGTGAAGCGCGACGGGCGTCCGCACGAAATCCTGGTAGTCGACAACGGCAGCAGCGACGGCTCAGCCGCATACATACGGACTGCCTTCCCGCAGGTGCGCGTGGTGGAACTGGCTGAAAACGAAGGATTCGCGCGGGGAAACAACGCTGGTGTGCGGGCGGCCCGGCACGACATCGTCGTTCTGCTCAACAACGACATGATCGTCGATCCCGGATTCCTGCGCCCGCTCCTCGACTGCTTCGGGCCGAAGACGTTCGCGGTTTCGTGCCGGATCCACCCACAGGACTCTACTGCCCCTCAGGAGGAAACGGGAAGGACCCGGGCAGCATTCCGCCGCGGCATGATCGATTACGGCCACCTCGATGTCGATGACAGGACGCTGACACGCCCCTGCTATCCGGTCTTCTGGGCCGGCGGCGGGTCGTCGGCGTTTCATCGCCAGGAGATTTCTCCTGCTTGGCGGCTTTCCGGAGATTTACTCCCCTGCCTACGTGGAAGACGCCGATCTCTCGTTCCAGGCGTGGCGGGCGGGCTGGGAGGTCTCGTTCGCGCCGAAGTCGGTCGTCTACCATAAACACCGCGCCACCACCGGCGCGCGCTTCACACCGCCGGAGTTGCAGCGCCTGGTCCATCGCAACCAGTTTCTCTTCATCTGGAAGAACGTCCGCAGCTGGCGCTTGCTCTTTTCCCACTGCGCCTTTCTGCCCTGGAATTGCTATCGCCTGGCCAGGGATTTCGGCCTGGGCAGCTGGGGCAGCCTCCTTCAGGCGGCGGCCGCGATCCCCGCGCTGCCGGCGGCCAGGGCGGCGGGGCAAGTCGGCCGGGTACGCACCGACGCCGGGATTTTCCGGCTCTTCACAACACCCGCCCCCAGCATCGCCGTTGGACCTCCGTCGCCGGATTTGGCGGGAACCGCAGTCGTGGCGCCTCGCATCCTGTGGCTTACCGCCTACCTGCCGTACCTGGGACGCCACGCCGGCTCGGGACGCATGTACCACCTGCTTCGGCGTATTGCCGGCCGTTACCGGGTCACATTGCTCTCGCTGTATGAGAGCGACGAGGAGAGGCGGTTCATCCCCGAGCTGGAGGCCATGTGCGAGCGCGTCATCGCGCTGCCGCGCATCCCGCCCCGGCGATGGCAATGGTTCGCTTACGAGCCGTTCGACGAGTTCCTGATCCCCGGGATGGAACGGGCGCTGGAAGCCAGCCTCGCCGGCGGCAACTTCGACCTGGTCCAGTTGGAATACACTCAGATGGCCGTCTACACCCGCCGCCCGCTTGGCCTTCCAACCCTGCTGACCAAGCATGAAGTCGACTTCGCCGCCTGCGCGCGCCGCGCGCGCACCGAATCGAATCCGCTGCGGAAACTGCGCTGGTTCTACAATTACCTCCAGGTGCTGGAGCGGGAGGTCCGGCTCCTGCGGAATATCGACGCGGCCATCTGCATGACGGACCCGGATATGCGTGAGTTGAGAAAATTCTGCGCCTCGATTCCGATCCACGTGATCAATACCGGCGTGGATCTTGATTACTTCCGTCCCCCTGAGCAGCCGGCGGCGGTCCCCCGCCTCGTATTCGTCGGCGCCTTCCAGCACGAACCGAATGTCGATGCGATGGTTTGGTTTTGTCGCAAGGTGTGGCCGGGAGTGCGCGCGGAGGTTCCCGAAGCGTCGCTTTCCATCGTGGGCAGCCATCCGCCGCCCTCCGTGCAGGCGCTGGCGAGTATTCCCGGGATCGATGTGACCGGATTTGTGCCGGACATCCGGCCGTTCATGGCCGCCGCGGCGGTCTATATCGTGCCGGTGCGCCTGGGTGTGGGGATCCGTGGCAAAATCCTCGAGGCGTGGGGGATGGCCCTTTCGGTCGTGACCACGAGCGTCGGCTGCGCCGGGCTGCGTTACCATCAGGGAAAGACGCTCATGGTCGGCGACACCGCGGAAGAATTCGCCGATCGCGTCATAACGCTTCTGAAGGATCCAGGGCTCAGGACACGCATGGGACAGGAGGGCCGGAGAATCGCGGAACAGTTCTACGGCTGGGACGCCGTCGCCGACGGGCTCCACGATGTCTATCAGAAGTACATCGGTTCCCGGCAAAAGCCTTAAGAGTTATGAACCACTGGGGCGCCCTTTAATCTCAAAACGCCCAAGATTGAGTGCTGTCAGCCGACAGGTTGGTTTCTGCAGGTTCCCGCAGGAGGTATATCAAACTCACCAGCGCCCATACGGGGAGAACGACAGTTCCGGGGCAAAAGCTGCGCTTCCGGAAGCAGCAAGCTCAAGAGTGATGCTCGTGACAGAAATGGTCCGGACCAGTCCGCCCCTGATTCACCTCCGTCATCCCGCTCGAAACGTGAGGTCGCCGCCGGGATTTTGGGCGGTCCGACAATGCCTATACGCAGGCCTGAATTCGCAGATAGTTTGAAATAGAATCCATTTCAGCAAAACTTCTTTGACGACAGGAGACGGGCTGTCTATTATACGGGGCGACATGAAAATGACAGGGAAAGGGGAATTTTACCAAAAAACTTTTGCCGAGTTTTTTGCTGGCATCGGCTTGATGCGAATGGGATTGGAGGTTGCGGGCTGGAGTCCCGCGTTTTCCAATGACATTGACCCTCAAAAGGAGGAGATGTATCGCGCTCATTTCAAAGATGCCGATTATGCCTTCTCTCTCCTGGATGTCCATCATCTCAGCCCCGATGATGTCCCCGATGTAACGCTGGCCACAGCTTCTTTTCCGTGCAATGACCTTTCATTGGCCGGGCCGAGGACGGGCCTCGGAGGAAAACAGTCATCTGCTTATTGGGGATTCCTGAAGATTCTGGAGGGGATGCGATCCCGTCGACCACCAATAGTGCTGTTAGAAAACGTTGCTGGATTCCTGACATCTCACAGCGGCCATGATTTCACCACCGCTCTATTAGCATTGAATCGACTAGGCTACACAGTTGACGCCATAATGATTGACGCTGCACGATTCCTCCCCCAGAGTCGTGTTCGCCTCTTTGTGATAGGAGTTCTCCGTGATTCGAGGAATGAAAGCATTGCAGGGGGAACGCCAGCGTTTTATGAGAGTCAACTTCGCCCGAAAGCACTGGCTCAATTTATTCTTACCCACCCAGAGATCGACTGGGAAATCCGGCATACGTCGATCTGTTAAATAATCTGAGCGCAATGGGGCGATTGGATTTTCCCCGAATCGAGAGTTGGTGGATTGCCCGCATTCAGGAATACTTTGATTCGCAACCCTTAAGACTGAAACTTGATCCCTCCAAGTCCCTCCGACATGCGGTACACGAGCTCATGAGCGCCGCGTTCAAAAGGCAGAGAGAGGTTCCCGGAATGATGGTTGCCGGAGCGATCATGCAGCACCTGGTAGGAGCCAAGCTCGAGATCATGAATACCTCCTCGCCCATCGAACATCGCGGATTTGCAGTCGCCGACTCGCCAGGAGAGCATAAAGGCGATTTTCTAATACGTGAAGTGGCAATTCATGTAACTACTGCTCCTTCAGAGGCTTTGATGCGCAAGTGCCAGGCAAACCTTGACCAAGGATTGCGGCCATTGATCATCACCACTGAAAATGGAATGGGCGGTGCAATTGCGCACGCGCGCGACGCAAATCTATTAGAGAGGATTGACATCCTGGAAGTGGAGCAGTTCATCGCCACAAATGTGTATGAAAAAAGCGGATTCGCGGACGCAAAGCGGTCGACCACAGTCAAAGAACTGATTCAGCGGTACAACAATATAATTGAATCCTGCGAATCCGATCCTAGTCTAAAAATCTCCATGGGCGATTGAGCTTGGACACATTCAGCCCCGAACAAAGAAGCGAGGTAATGAGAAGGGTGCATTCGCGCAATACTGGGCCAGAGGTGCTGGTCCGCAGCCTTCTTCATAGGAGTGGATTCCGATTCAACCTCTATCGAGAGGATCTTCCAGGCAATCCTGACATCTGCTTGCCCAAATACAAGACAGTTATTTTGATCCACGGCTGCTTTTGGCACAGGCATAGCGGGTGTGATCAAGCGTCCATGCCAAAAACGAATCATGAATATTGGGAGAATAAATTCAGCCGTAACCAAGCTCGCGATCGCCGAATTCAACGGCATCTTCGCCTTCTCGGCTGGATGACGATCGTGGTTTGGGAGTGCGAGACGAAGAGGCCGGAACGACTGATCCAGCGGATCAAAAGGGCTCTCGAACGCAGACGATGCCGACTTCTGCTTGGAACAGACGATATTCCAATTGCCGCGGAAACCAAGGCCAAATACGCCCGTATAGGCAGAGGACGTTGTCAAGAGGGTTGAGGAAAGACCAGCCTTGGGTGATTGATCGAGGAGCTGTGAAGACATTCTTTAAAAGCCGATTGCGATTGCGACAGCGACACCGACAGCGACAACCGGCGCGTTGGGCGGAGGAGAGCGTAACGTCGGCTGCGCGGCGCACGAGCGAAAAACCAGGTCCTTTGGAAATTGACGAATACAGCGTCGCTATGTGCGCTCTTCCAGGTAACTGCACTTCTGATAGTTCCTGGACTGCTACGGATGATCGTCGCTGTCGCTGTCGGTGTCGCAATCGGCATCGCGATCGCAATCGGATCTCGCAGTCGCAATCGCGATCGGCATCGCGATCGCAATCGGCCGTCGGCACACCAGTCGCCTCCGGCAAACTCCCCCCGAGTGCGTAGCAGCCGCAACCGCGCGTTCGCCACTGGATTTTTGGTTGCCTTCTTCGGCGGCAGGCGGTACAAGTTGGCGGTCGATGGAGATGGAGACGAAGTTTCATTCCGATCTAACGCATGATTTTCCCCGACCAGGCGGCTTGTTTCGCCGTCTGGTCAAGCTCTTTGTGCTTCCCTTCCGCCTCGCCTGGCTGCTGATCGTGTGGATCCGGCTCCGCAGGCGCGCAGCAAGGACAGTAAGCTAGCGCGATGATTGTTCATTACGACTGCCGCCATTTTCTTGGTCACAAGCCCTGCCTTTACCGCCGACCATGCGACGGCTGCCCCTCATACTCCCCGTTTGGCAAACGCATTCTGATCATCAAGCTCGGCGCCACGGGCGACGTGCTGCGTACGACGCCCCTGCTGCGCGGCCTTCGCGACACCTGTCCCGGCTGCCACATCACCTGGCTCACGGGGCCGGACGCCGTGCCCATGCTGGAAGGGATCCCGGAGATCGACCGTTTAATGCCGTACGGTTACGAGACCGGGCTGCAGTTGCGCCACGAGAGCTTCGACCAGGTCTGCTGTTTTGACAAGGAGCCGAAGGCGACCGCCCTGGCCATGGAGATACAGGCGCAGGAGCGAATCGGCTTCGGCATGAGCATGTACGGGAGTGTCATGCCCCTGAACTCGAATGCCGAGTACGCGTTCGAGTTAGGCATCGACGACCGCCTGAAATTCCGCATCAACCGGAAAACTTACCAGGAGATGCTTTTCGAGTGCGCCGGCCTCCCTTATCCAGAGCCGCAGGAGTACCTGTTGCCCGACTTCTCCGCGGAGGTCGCTTTCGGGCGGGAACATCTGTTCAGTCTGGGAATCGTCCCCGGGGACCTTAAGGTGGGATTGAACACCGGCGCGGCCGATATCTTCGCCACCAAGAAGTGGACTGAAGAGGGATACGCCCGGCTGGCCGATCTTCTGGCCGAACGACTGGGCGCCAGGGTCGTGCTCCTGGGCGGCCCTGCCGAAGCGGAGCGAAATGCGCGCATCGCAGCCATGGCCGCCCGTCCCCCGGTCAACGCGGGAACCCGTCATCCGATCCGTCATTTTGCGGGAATCCTCGGCAACCTGGACCTTCTCGTTACCGGGGACACGCTGGCCATGCACATCGCCATCGGTTTGCGGATTCCCGTGCTCGCGATTTTCGGCGCCACCTGCCCCCAGGAGATCGACCTGTACGGGCGTGGCGAGAAGATCATCTCCGACTTCGAATGCAGCCCCTGCTACCTGAGTACGTGCCCGAAGGAAACTTCCTGTATGCAGGCTCTTCAGGCGTCGGTCGTGTATGAAGCCGCCGCCCGCCTCCTGCGGCGCTGAGGAAACCCATCTCGTGCGGCTCATTTTCGTGCGGGAGGTGGGTCAATCGAAGAAGCGATACTTCAGGATGAAGTAGATGGCTGCGGCGCCGTCTTTCCAGCCGATCTTTTTGCCCTCGGTATAGTCGCGGCCGCTGTATGAAATGGGCACCTCATAAATCCGGCACCGGGCCCTGGCAACCTTGGCCGTGAACTCGGGCTCAAAACCGAACCGGTTTTCACGAAACCGCAGCTTCTTGAGTAAATCAGCCCGGAAGACCTTGTAGCAGGTCTCCATGTCGGTCAGGTTAAGGTCGGTGAGCATGTTTGAAAAGGTGGTCAGCGCCCGGTTGCCGACGGAATGCCAGAAAAGCAGTACCCGGTGCGGCCCGGCGAGGAAGCGCGAGCCGTAAACGACATCTGCTTTCCCATCCAGAATCGGCTGAATGAGAGTGAAATACTCCGAGGGATCGTATTCGAGGTCGGCATCCTGGATTACGACGACGTCTCCGGCGACGTGACCGAACCCGGTTCGCAGGGCGGCGCCCTTTCCCATGTTGTGCGGCTGCAAAATGATCTTGAGATTGTCATCCGGAGGGAGCTTCTGCAGGATCTCCCGCGTCCCGTCGGTCGAGTAATCATCGACGACGATGATCTCCTTGGGCAGGTTCACCTCCCGCACGCGTCGCAGGATTTCCAGAACAGTGTTCTTCTCGTTGTAAACCGGGATCACGACGGAAAGCTTCAGTTCCGACATCAGACATTCGCTCCGAAGAATAAGCCAGGAAACAAGAGACAATTCCGGGATACGCTGCGGGATGGAAAATATGGTCTTAGCTTGCAGCTGTCAAGGTTTATTGTCGGCTGTAAGTTGCAGCCATTGGCGTTAAGATGAAAGGCATCGCGAAAGATCGTGTTCCCTTTTTATCCTGGGCGCGCACGGCGTTGGACTGATGAAGATCCTCACCTGGGGGATGCTCCACCAGCACAGCATCCGACGCGACCTCAAGCGGTTGGAACTGAGCGTGGCGGAATTGAGTGAAATGCTGAAAACCAAGTAGAAAAAGTGTCAGTCGATAGCATCGTGGATTTTTTGTGCTTCTTTCCGTCATGCGTTGGCCGCAACAGCGGCTTCGTCTTGGAGATGAAGCTGGAAACCACGATGCAACCCGGATGCGGCATTCGGATCAATTGCACCTCAACAACACCCGCCACACCCTTATTTAGTAGAAATCGGACGTGGCAACCCCCACGGCTCTTCCTCTCGCGGGGTGACTCATTCACTTTTCGTCATGCCGGCTCTTCCATGCCAGATAGGCTATGGCCCCAAAGAATAGGATCGCCAGAATGAGGGCAACAATTTTGTCTAATGACATAAGGGCCTCCCTTTGATGGCACTCCGACTGCATGAGCCCGAGGCGGAGATTTCCCTGAATCGTCTCTCTGCCGGCAATGAAGAAGCGAGTGCTGGGTTTCGAGGTGCAGAGTGGCTGCGGCACGGTCCATTCGCGATCAGCGTGCCGGTTAGCATTGCCGAGGCTGGTTTCTGGATCGCCGCGCAACTGGTTCGGGCAAGAATCCGGCGCTGACGACGAGGCAGCCCGCACCAGCGATCAGAGAAAATGAGGCAAGGGTGGGAACGAGGCAGACATCCTGCTTTATCACGTCGCGTAGCGAATCCGCACTGTGAGCCGCCCGTAGAAATCATTTTTCGAGCATCTGCCCGGCGCCGGCTTTATATGGTGCAACCGATACCTACGGCATGAAATGATTCTTCGGATGGCGGCCCGACCAACCGCGGATTCCTCCTGGAGAGGGATCCTCCAGGACCCGTCGGTGCCTGTCGCAGAGAGGTGAACTGCGTAGCACTAAGCGCATTCTATGGCCCCGATGTCCTTCTGTCAACTGGCGGTGACACAGATATACGAATTATGCCTGCCGCTTTGACCGGCAGTCCGAACAGGACGACCACAAACAGTTTTCCCGCCCATCCCGAGAGTAGATTCTCCAGCATCGCGATCGAGCCCTGGCCGGCAAAGGAGCGCGCGGCGACCTGTGAGTAGATCGGAAGGGCTCCCAGAACGGTGACGAGCAGGAGTATGCCGGTCGCCAAGGGAGATAGAGCACCGGCAGCGAGCAAGGCGATGCCCGGTTGGTAGCCCAGGGTGGAGAAATAGTCGACCCCGGTCAACCAAGGGACTCGGTACCAGGGATGCGTTGACTCAGCACCGTGCGGTTCGTCGACTTTGCTCTTCAGGAACCAATGCCCGAGAAAACTCTTTGGCGGCACCATCCGGGGCGCCGGCAGAGTCGGGAGGCGCAAATCGCGTCCTATGTCCGAGCGTTCAGGCTTGGCCATGCGTGCAGTCCCATGTTCCTATGTCGGAGCGGACGATCACCATGCCTGTCCACTGTGATCGCGCTCATGCATCGTGCCTCGCATCAGTCCTGGCGGTCTTCAAATCGCGGCGTTGCAAGTCATCCGGAGGGACTGTGACCGCTAGACCTGGCCATGGTAAATTTCAGCAGCGGCGGGGTGATCAGCGTGGTTATTATGACCATGATTACGGCGGCCGAGAGAGTCGCGTCATCGAGGATTTTCAGGTTCCTGCCGATGTTCACGAAGATGAGGCCGACCTCACCCCGCGGTATCATCCCCACCCCGACGGTCAATCGATCCAGTTTCTTCTCCAGGACACCAAGGCCGCAAATCTGCTTGCCGGCTATCGCGGCCAGGGTCAGGCCTGCGGCGACGCCGAACACCGCCGGATTGGCGAATGTTTCCAGTCGAACTTGAATTCCCATCAGGACGAAGAAAATGGGCACCAGAAACGTGGAGACCGGCCGAATGAGCTGCTCGATTTCAATATCCTCCCGAAAACTGGCGAAGTGGACCTCTTCCAGGATCAAACCTGCGGCGAAGGCCCCGACGATCGGGGCGAGACCCACTGCATCGGCCAAATAGGACAATGCGAACGCGAACAGAAGTGCGGAGATCAACATGACGCCGCCAGTCCGCAACCTGGCCAGTTGCTTGAGGATCCTGGGGATCAGGAAAGTGCCTATGGCGAGGGCTGCCCCAAGGAAAAAAACAGCCACCGCAATCAGCCAAATCGTGGCGCCGACGTCCATTGCTTGGCCGGACTCCGCCGAGGTAATGATGCCGGAAACAACGGCAAGTACGATCAGCCCGAGTACGTCATCGATCACCGCGGCCCCGAGGATGATCTGAGCCTCCTTCGTTTGCAGCTTTCTGAGGTCTTTGAACACACGAGCCGTTATGCCCACGCTGGTGGCGCACAGGATTGCCCCGATGAACATGTGAACATAATTCAAACTGAACCCATCCGGCACGATGGCCGCAAGCTCGCGGGGAATTTCCTTGATAAAAAGCCAGCTGACGCCAAAACCCAGCAGGAACGGCGCCACAACACCGAGCGACGCAACCAGGAGGGAGGATGCGCCGACTTTCATCATGCCCCGGACTGTGGATTCCAGCCCGACTTCAAACAGCAATATGATCACGCCCAGCTGTGCGAGGCCGCCGATGATGACAGCCCAGTCGGCCGACAATGGAGACGTGCGCAAGGGTTCAAAAAAGTCCCATGCCGGCATGAACAGAATCAGGTTGCCGAGGATCACGCCGCCCAGCAACTCGCCGAGCACCGCGGGCATTCCAAGGCGCTCGGCCGCCTCGCCCCCGAGTTTGGCCGTGACCAGGATGAGAATCAACGCCAGCAACACTTTCGGAATGGGATCCGCATGCCCTGCCGCCGACGACCCCAAAACTGCCGGAACTATCGTAAGGATCACCAAGGTTACCAACAGGCGTCTTCTCTTGTTCAGCATGTCGAGTTATCTTTCCGATAGCAAAACAACGCAGGACTGCAGCGGCTGACCGGCCCACCGAAACGACGGCTCCTATGGTCCTGTCAATCCCGCAATTCCACCATTGCGGTCCTTTATGGACCTCTCAGGAGATGATCTCCTTTCGGACTGCATAGAAAACGATTTCCGCGGTGGAATGGTCCATTTTCGACCGATGCTCATTCTAACATTTCCTCCGAGCGCCGGGCTCGTTCGGTCTGGAGCTTACTGACTTTTAAAACGAATACTACTGCCTTCAGGGGACCAGAAGTCACTCGATCAGATGTTATCGCTGCCGGAACTCCCACAGCGAGCCACTGTCGGCTCAATCCCGAAGGAGAGGAGCCGCGTGGTCATTACCCTGCACTCGCCGCCCGTTTAGTATCCGCCGAGATCCGCTACTGGAACCGTCACACAATCTGCACGCCAATGAGAAGGAACCGGATGGGCCAGCACCTGGGTTCGGTAGAGGATGTCTCATGAGTGTTGGTCCTTCCGGTATTCAATGCAAGCGTCTTTACGGATTCGACCATCGACAAGCATGCGGCGAACGCGGATGGGATCGTCCAGCGGAATAGCCTGTGTTCGGATTACGTCGAGGGTTCTCGAGATCGAGCCGGGATTGCGGTTGGTCAGGCGGAGAAGTTCACGCCCAATTGTTGTCCTGAGCCGACCTGAACGATGGTGAATTCAGCTCCGCCCCGCTTCTACACCCCCGTCTGCGAGCCGACTGGGGATTCTGTTTCAGCCGACTGGCCTCGAAGAAACTCGATATCTGTCATGGGCGCGCTTTCGCCGGCTGCAACACCATCGGATGCTCGCACAGTATGGCGATATCGCAGAGGGTCTGTCTGGAGGCGAAAACTCTCTCGGAGCTGGTCAACAGTCGCGGCAAACCAGTGACGAAGCCGCGGGCGAAGCTCCTCCAACAGTTGCTGCAAACCGTGTCCGGCTTCTTCCTCGAGCTCCGTTCGGAAGTGCTTCTCGCGCAAGGCCTGGCTCATTCGCATTACGGGACCAGGATCCGATAAGGAGATCCCATCCAACAGAGAAACAACTGGCGAAGGGAGGGCGGAGGGTCTCGGAAGTTCATAAGCCTCAACTGCCCGAGCGGAGGGATCCTCAATCCTCAGCTGATCCAGTTCGTGGCGGATGCTGCCGGCAAGGGACTCGTACTCCTGCAAAAAGGGATGATAGTGGGATGCGGCGACTTCAATCACCGCATCCGCAAGCACGTTGGCCTTTTGGCCGCCTTGATCCACAGCATCCCCGGAAGCTCGTGCCAATCTTGAAGCTGCCTTCGACATTGCTTCTTCCGCCCAATCTGACATCATCTCCAGTTCTTCCCCCCAGCGCCGGGCAAATTCATCCAGACTTTCATCAAGAGGCCGCAGAGCCCGCTCCGCTTCCTGCGACTGGCTTGCATCCCCGCTGCCGCGGCGCGCCCGCATCTCCAGGGTCGCGAGAATGGACTCGCGCAGTGCTTGCGCCTTCCGGTTCAGGGAGATTGTCAGAGACTCGCGCGCACGCTGAAGCAATGGGGAAATGGTCTGTGCAAACCACGCATGAAGCTGGGGAACCCAGGAATCCAGGGAACTGATCGGAATCACCTCAGGCGAGGCGCCCAGGTGCTCAGCAACTGCCGAGCGGGTATAAGAAACGACCTTCTCGATGTCATCGGGGGGGGAGCAGGTCGCATTTGCTGATCAGCACGATCGATGGAATGCCGGCGGCATGAAGCGATCGAAGAAGATCCAGGTCGTCGCGACCCAAAGACGAATGACCGTCCACCAACACTACTCCGAGATCGGAGTCCGGCAAATAGGCATAGGAAAGCTTGGTACCGCTCGTGGCGAGGGAGGCGATGCCCGGCGTATCCACGAACGCTACGCCTTCCTGCAACCGCTTTGCCGGGACCGCCACCTCGATGCCAACGACCCGTTTCGAGTTCGCCGGATTTCCCTGCTCGGTGGCGAACTCGGGAAGGCGATCCACTGGAAGGTCCTTTGTGCTTTCCGCAAATGATACTTTCAGTTGCGGCTTATCCCCGGCAATGATGTGGATGGGAACCGCTGTGATGGGTGTGGAACCCACGGGCAGCAGCTGGATTTCCAGAAGCCTATTGATGAGGGAGGACTTCCCGCAGCTTACCCGGCCGAAGACCGCTATCTCGTAGCGGTGAGATTCGAGCTTTCGGATGATCGAATCCAGAGCAGGAAGATACTCGACCAGGCCGTGCCTCGCAGTGATTTGAACCAGCCGCTCGAGCAGGCGGCCGAGTGCGGGTTCGGCCTCGATCCGGGCAAGGCGTTTCTCCTGAGCTCCGCTTGCCTCCGATGGAGCGAGCCTTGCGGACATATTTGTCGTCGGCAGATACATAGGTTCCATGGTGCTTGAGCGCCACGGAGTGATAGGCGGCATCATAGAAGGTCACGTCGATTGCATTCATGATGTCTAGTATCCTCTCGAATAAACCCGCAGCCTGCTCCTCTTCGAACTGATACCCGAGGTAGATCTCAAGCAGCTGGCGCGCGAGGCCCGGCTGCTCTCTGCCCAGGATGTTTCCTACTTCATAGGCCCAGATTGACGGAAGGACAAGTCGATGGCGGCCGGCAAGCCATTCCTGCCGGATTGCAAGTGCCTTTTCCCGATCCTTTTCGCCGGGGGCATCAAGGCTCCATTTGAGGAGCACGGAGGCGTCGGGAACGAGCACCGGATCACTCATCTTCGGCTCCGATCCCTTCGCAAATTGTCGACAATCTCCCGGGTCGAGACGGCCCCCGTCCGGCCGCGGAGCCGGTCGTGTTCTTCTGCCAGCCTTCTTCGCTTGACTTGCAGAAGTTCCTTGCGCAGGGCCTGGTTGATGATGCGGCTGCGCATTCCGCTCTCGACCAGGCGATCCAAATCACTCTTCACGTCGTCATCCAGCACAAAATTCACCTTCACTCCCATGGAAATCTCCGATGATGATATCGGGTAAGGAATATCATGGTTTACTTATCCTAGAGAAGAAAAGAAGGGATATCCGGCATCCGACTCTCTTGCAGTTTCCTGAGCGAGAATCCCCGTATGGTGCGTTTTCTCCGACGTCAATCAAATGCGCGATTTTCGCAGGTTGGGGTCAGAAGGGCGGAAACATTTTCGGCCGATCTCGATCGACTGATGAACCATTTCCGGTCCCTATTTACCGTCGCAATTTACCGATTGAGCCGGTGACGGGAATTCGGCATTATGTGCTCATGCGATCCATCGTCGAGTTGGTTGGCGAGGAGTGGGCGGAATGGTATCGATTCTCGCCGGCGCAGCGCTGGCGTGAGACCGAAAAGCTGTGGCGGGCCTATCTGATGCTCGGAGGATCTCTTGATCCCGAACCCGATAGCCAAAGTCCTTTCCACGATCCGGAAGCACCGCGTTCGGGCGCTGCTCATGGGCGGCCAGGCGTGCGTGTTGTACGGCGCAGCCGAGTTTAGCCGCGACGTCGATTTTGCGATCCTGGCTGACACGGGCAACCTGCGCCGGCTGCGCTCGGCATTAAAAGAACTGCAGGCGGAAGTCATTGCAGTCCCTGGGTTCACGGCCAGGCGCCTGGGGCGTGGTCATGCGATTCATTTCCGTTGTTTTCATCCGGATGCCCTCGGCATCCGGATCGACGTCATGTCCAGAATGCGGGGCGTGGCGCCGTTTGAGAAGTTGTGGAAGCGGCGCACAACGCTTATTCTTCCCGGCAACACAACGGTCCATGTGCTGTCGCTTCCGGATCTCGTGGCCGCCAAGAAGACCCAAAGGGACAAAGACTGGCCGATGATCAGGCGGCTCGTGGAGGCGCATTATTTCGAGCACCGCCACGATCCCAACCGCGCCCGCGTGGCATTCTGGCTCACCGAACTGCGCACGCCGGAATTGATTGTGGAAGTTGCCCGGGAACATGAACGCGCCAGCCGGCGTCTTGCAAGCTCCCGTCCCCTGCTCTCCTTTGCTCTCCCCGCCGACCTTGAGGGTGTAAAGCGGGAACTTGCCAAAGAGGAAGCCGACGAACGTGACGAGGATCGGCGCTATTGGTCGCCGTTGCGCAAGGAACTCGAAACGCTGCGCCATTCCAATCGCGGAAAATGAGTCGCGCGGATCCGGGTTGATCCTTGCAGGCAGTGACGTTCCGTAGCAGTCTCCGTCAACGAGTCCGGCACCCGCTCTTTTTCAGAAGTGCTTTCGGGAGAAGCGAGAGAACACCGAGAAAGGCGGGCTAGTTGTTCCTCGCGATATGCCGCATTTTCATCAGGCGGTGGCGGCCGTATGGGTTGTACATGGGAGAGCCGGTCCTTCTCGGTTCGCTGTCTTCCGCGCAGCAACTGAACGACGCTCCGTTCACGTCGGCCAGGATTTGGCCGTTCCCTACCGGCTTGTCGCAACGGACCAGGTAACGGATTACGTCGACTACGTCCAGGCTGTCCTCGAGGTCCGCCCGCTTCAGCACGATGTCGCGCAAGCCCAGCACGTGCATCCCCATCGTCCAGATTTCTGTCTTGCCTTGGACGATGCAGACAAACGCGAAACTCAGAGCGTCGGGGCCGCCGTCTTCGCTCATCTCGAGCCAATGTTCGCCGCCATGCGCCAGCACGCTGTTATCGATGAATACACCCGCCCCGCCGGCCCGCACCACGGCCGCGCCGGCTTTCATGATTGTACGCGCAGCTACCATCGATCCCCCCTGCCGCTGAGCGTCAGGTTGACCGTGTAGCCGTCCACCGTCGCCAGTTCTTCTTCAGCAGGCGGCTGCCGGCAGCAGGAACGGAAGATCTTGGGAAACTGGTCATCGGGCGGCAAGAACCCCAAGTCGATCCGCGCACCGCCCGGCAAGATCAGCGTTTCCGGCATCGCACGGCAGCCGATGGGCAATCGCTCGATCAGCTCCCTCGGATGCGACCACCGGCCGGGAATCCGGAGGTCGACGATGATTGGAGGAACAGGTCTATTCATCTGATATTTTGGCATTTGGATTTGCTTCGCTCTCTTGTGCTTCGGATGTCGGATTGGTTCAGTCTTTCAATTGGACGTCACTGCCGCGGCGCAAACAGGTGGCCCGTCAACCGACCGTTTGATCTCTTGAAGCTCAAGCACACCGACGGAAAGCATCGCCGCCTCCCGCTTGCCGGTGAGCCGTTCGACACCCCGGCTATCTTTCTTGAGCAGCTGCTTCCGTTGACGTCAGTTACCACATCTATGATGTTTCGCGAGGCGTGGATTTATTTCACGGAAAAATCGCGAAGTGCAAACGGATTTTGACGGAAACAAGCTGCGCGCGACGTCCGCCTCGCCGCACCGCAGATCGGCCGGCAGGGGCGCGGCCAGGCATGGCAGGACGCTGACATCCGAGCTATCGGCTCACTGGTGCAAGGCGACAGAAAGATTACCTTGCTGGTGCTATTGGGCGCAGTCGGTTTCGTTCTCCTCATTGCTTGTGCAAACGTGGCCAACCTTCTGGCTCACTCGGCTGCTGCGGGCGCTCCTTTATGAGGTTACACCCCGTGATCCCTTGACGATGATCTCCGTCGCGGCCCTGATGCTGGCTGTAGCCCTGGTCGCGGCATACCTGCCGTCGCAGCGCGCGCAAGGCCGATCCTATGACTGCGCTACGCGTCGGGTGAGGTCGACAAGGGCAATTCCTTCACAACCACTTGCCTCCATCTGTTGTTTTCCTGGGATTGCGGCCCAGAGTGCCGTCCGCGTGCCGGTTTCGTGGGTTTGCCGGGCAGCCGGGTTTGGGGGAACTCCGATCCTCTTGATCTTTTCCACCACTTCCGGCATTTTATCCACATTGTGGAGAATATATGGATTTTCTCCCCGCACGCGACGCCTCGCTCGGCGAATTTGAACAGCTCATCCTGCTGGCGCTGGTCCGCCTGGGCGACAACGCCTATGGCGCGACCATACATCAGGAAGTGCAGAAGCGCACCCGCCGCCCGATTTCCATAAGCGCCGTGTACACCACGCTCGAACGCCTGGCCCAGAAGGGCCTGGTGGAATCGCACCTCGGCGATCCGACGCCACGCCGCGGGGGACGCCGGAAGAAGTTCTTCCGTCTGATGCCCCAGGGAGCCGAGGCGCTTTCGCAGTCCTACCGTGTTTTTCGTGAGATGACGCGCGGGCTCGAGCGCGAGCTGGAAAGACTGCGATGCCGGTGTCGACGCGTCTCACGAAGCGGTTGTAGTTTCCAGGTGCGGGCTTGACCCAAGACTCGGCCCTGGCGTTTGTGATGCTGGAGAAACTGGGAAAGAAATCGGGATGTCCATCCCCGCTCCCCCTCCCCGTCTTCCCCTACTGCGGGCCCCCTTTCACGGATGCGGCAGCTGCTTCCCGGAATCGGTGATATTTCCGAGGAGATTGCAGGCCAGGCGCACCATCCTCACCCAGCCCCTCCAAAGCAATTCCCTCGCAAAAGGCAGCCAATTTCACCTATCCTTTGGTAAACGCGCATGCGACCGCGCGCGGCCCCCGGAAGTACGAGGGGCGCCATGGCGAGTTCAGAGGGGTAACCCTGGTGGAGTGATGAACGCATTGTCTGGAATCCGGCTCGATCTCAAGATCGGCGTGCGCATGATCGCCAGGCATCCCGGCATCAGCGTGCTCGCCTGCCTGGCAATGGCTGTCTCCATTGGCATCTGCACGGGGGCGTTCGAGCTCGTCACGCAGATCAGGCGGCCCGATCTCGGACTGACTGACGGCGATCGACTCGTCGCGATCCAGATCCTCGATCGCCAGATGGCCCGGCCTCGACGTCCGTTTCTCGACGAGTTCGCGGCCTGGCGAGGCAACCTGCGATCGGTCGCCGGCCGCGCATTCCGGGCCGGCGATCTCCAGTCCGGCGCGCCGGTCGCCGTCGTCAACCAGTCTTTCGTGCAGCGCGTGCTCGGCGAACGGAACGCGATCGGTCAGCGGATTCGGTACGCGCCGGAGCGGATCGTCGTCGTGGGCGCGGACGCGGCGCCGCAGGACGCCGAGCCGTGGTACGAGATCGTCGGGGTCGTACGCGACGTGCGCTTCAGCCTCGACCCGAGCGTCCCGGACAACGCCGGTGTGTATCATCCCGGCGTGCCGGGCCCGGCGTCACCAACGGCGTTGAGCACGCCTGAGCTCAACACGCTGGTCGTGCGCGTCTCTGGCAGCCCATACTCCTACTCGTCTCCCGTGCGGGAAGCGGCCGCCGTCGTGGATCCCGCCCTGCGTCTTTCCGGCGTCGCGGCGCTCGACGACATACGCGGCGGGCTCTTGAGGGCCTATTCGTCGTGGCTCAGACTGGCGTCTCTGGTGGGAGGGCTGGCCGCGCTCCTCGCCGTGTCGGGTGTGTTCTCGGTCCTGTCATACACGGTCTCACGCCGCACGCGCGAGATCGGCATTCGCGTGGCGCTCGGCGCCGGCCGCCGGCACATCGTGTCGGTCGTCTGCGCACGTCTGTTGGCACAGCTCGCGTTGGGTGCGGTCGCGGGCGGGGTGGCGCTCGTGATCTTCGACAGTCTCGTCCCCTCGCGGTTGATGGGCGTCCCTCTCCTCGCCGCGAGCGCGCTGCTCCTCTTCGGCGCCGGTTTCGCGGCCTGCGCCGGACCCGTGAGGCGCGCCCTCCGCGTTGACCCCGTTCGGGCGATCGTCGCCGAGGGCTAGAAGTCAGGATGGAACCAGAACAGCGCGGAAAGCCGGTGCTTCGCAAAAGCAAGTTCGGTTGCAGAACACGTGTCCGTAGTTTGCTTCCAAACAGCGGGTGTCCGTTGCGGACGATTCCCGAAGATCTCGTCGATTATGAGGGATCTGTGCGACTGTGCGGAGACTGGGAGATTTCCGCGGTTTTATAAATGTACTCGGGATCAAGATCGACGCCGCAGTCCCATTCCAACGCATCGAAGGCGATGCGGACTCGCCTGAATTCATTCAAGTTCTTGATCTTTTGAAACACGCCAAAATCGAGGATTGGCTTTATGTCAAGCGTCCCGCTCTCGCCATTGGCGAACAGAAGCGAGAGGGTGTAGTCGTCATTCGCTATGACCTTTATCAAAGGGGGTAACATTCAAACACCTTATTGAAGCGGTTGGATTTTAAACGGCTCTTCTCCGCTGGTTACCAGGCGCCAATTTGCCAGCAACTCCTCTTGATGGAGTTCGGCCCATGCCAGCACGAGCTTGGATTGCCTGGCCGGCAGGTTTCCTTCAATCAGTTCACACGTGCGAATATCCACGGTCGCCTTGTACTCATTGTAATAGGCATGGAAATGAGGGGGCGGATGCTCACCCGGAGCATAATACATACGGATGATGATGCCGAAGAACATGGAAATGGTGGGCATCTTCCTCCTTCCTGGCTCCGTCCAAGCGCTCCGCTCCCTTCGGATCCGGCAGCCTCACTCTCCTTTGCAGTTCATTTTAGCAGAGAATTGATTCGAGCAGGCAGTGCCTATTGTCGACAACAAACTCATGATCCGATTGCCGCTTGAGAAACTGTGCAATGCCGTAAGCGTGATTCGGCCCCGGCTGCAGGCTCCGCAGAATCAGAACCTCGAGGGTCCCCTGCAGGAGATCCAGTCTCTCAGATAGTTTGCCTACAGTAGATATGCTACCCATGCCAGGGTCTCCCCGGTGCGATGTCAATCGGCAAATGCTGCGAAACCTGATGAACAGCAGGTATTTCCTCCAGGGCGCTTGCTTCTCAGATGCTACGACCCAGCCACCGGAACTTGGAGCAACACTGGCAAAATGGCCAGTCCCCGCGAGTATCACACGGCTACACTTCTCCCCGACGGCAGGGTACTCGTGGCGGGCGGAGGAGGTCCCGGCGGAAGATTGAGAAGCGCGGAACTATACGACCCAGCCACCGGAACCTGGACCAGCGCCGGCGACATGATCGAGCCGCGCTATTTCCACACGGCCACGTTGCTTCCCGACGGCAGGGTACTGGTCGCTGGAAAGTACTTTGACAACTCTACTGTACCTGTCACCGTGAAGAGCACGGAATTGTACAATCCCGCCACTGGAACCTGGAGCAGCACCGGCAGCATGATTGAGGGCCGCTATTGGCACACGGCTACTTTGCTGCTGGACGGGAGGGTGCTTGTCGCCGGCGGACAAGGCTACACCGGGAATCTGAGAAGCGCCGAATTATACGACCCGGTCACCGAAACCTGGAGCAGCACAGCCGGCCTCAACGCCCCAAACATTTCTCATACTGCGACCCGGCTTTTGGATGGCAGGGTTTTGACAGCAGGAGGCCATTCCGCTGCTACGGAGTACTTTTATTTCCGGTCGGACGAGCCTGCCGCGCCAGGCAGGCTGATCGCCACGCCGGATTCCGCCCGCCAAGGGGTGGCTCTGAATTGGATCGACCATGCGGACAACGAGACGAGCTTCGATATTGAGCGCGCGACGGCGACCGCCGGAGTCATCGGTCCATTCGCTCCCATCGGAAGCGCGGCCGCTCAGGCGGTCTTCTACGGCGATGGATCCATCGCGCCGAACACGTACGCCTACCGTGTCTATGCGCTCAACGCGGCCGGACGCTCGCGACCCTCGAACGTCGCCATAGTCACCACACCGCGAAGCCTGATCACGGATGCGTCGCGCTACACGTTGCTTCCGGGCGCGTGTAATGCGAACAATAGCGTCAAGCTTATCTTCCCGCAGGACGCGCAGAACTTCCCAGGGTTTACAGGTGGAAGGAGAGGAGGAAGAGCCGAGAGTGCTGCTGGTAGCAGTGCCTTATGCCCTCAAAGCGGCTCTCTCTCTGACACTGTGGGGGGAAAGCCTGTATCTTCTGTGCTGCATGAAGATCTGGTCGCAGCACAGGCGAGTAATCCGATCGTTGTGATTTCAGAGAAGGGGCTGAATTCAACTCTCGAACGTCCCTCATCGTTAAAAAAAAGAGCTCAGATTTTCGTTCTAAGCGTCATCGCCGTGTCCTCACGTCTGCGTAACGAACAGATAAAGAAGATCATCGAGGACAGTTACGATGATTCCAAAGAAGAGACACTCCGCGCGATTGGCCGGGACTTCTACAGCCGAAGATTTCGGTCCGCTGCCATTCTTACATGGTCATGGTCGATCCTCTTCATAGCCTTGGCGACCTACAGCGCGATTCAGTTCTTCAAGGCGGACCAGACCCAGGCACAAATCATGTACGCGGCCCTATTTGTCCTTGGGGCACACGGCGTTGGACTGATGAAGATCCTTGCTTGGGCTTTGCTTTTCCGTCTCGTCATCAGGCGCGAGCTCAAGCGACTGGAGATGAGCGTGGCGGAATTGAGTCAAGTGCTGAAAAGCAGGTGAACGTGGAAGCCGGGTATCCAGGTACGAAAACGCCGTCGGTCTCCGTGATTATTCCGGCATTTAACGAGGCCGGCTACATTGCCGGGACTCTCGGCCGCGTCCGGGCCGCGCAACAACGCCTGACGGCGGTAGCCGATGCGGACGTCCAGACGCTTGTCGTCGACAACGCCAGCACGGACCGCACGGCCGAGCTCGCGCAGAACGCCGGCGCCACGGTCGTTTATGAGGCAGAGCACAATATTGCCAGGGTGCGGAATGCCGGGGCAGCGGTCGCCGGGCACGACGTGCTGGTTTTTCTCGACGCGGACACCCTGATACCGCCCGAACTGTTGATCAGGATCGTCCGGGTGATGGCGGATCCGATTTGCCTTGGTGGCGCCGTAGATTGCTTGCACCAATCGAACCGCCTCTCAGTGAGGGCGTACTTGAAATTCTGGCGCTTCATCGGGCTCATTGGCGGCATGGCGCAGGGAGGCTGTCAGTTCTGCCGGAGGAGCGTGTTCCGTGAGCTGGGCGGTTATAACGAGACGTGGTACATGGGCGAAGACGTCGATTTCTACTGGCGAATGAAGCGGCTCGCCCGACGACGCAGGTTGCGGACATCCTTCATCCGGGAACTTCAGGTGATACCCTCCCCTCGAAGGTGGGACGATTGGCCCCTGTGGCGCATTCTCATCTGGACAAGCCCGTTTCTGACCTACGCGCTCAGGCGTCGAAGATCGGCGTGGTCGGGCTGGTACCGAGAACCGCCTCGATAGCTCGCATCCTGCCGATGCAGGAGAGCCCGCCAGAAAACCAGGGACTCTGCCCGGATTTGACAGCATAAGGCGGAGCGAGAGTAAACCAAACTGTCGATAACCGGGCAGCGTCAAATCTCCAGGACCAATGCCAGCGCTTCGGCTATCTCGCCCATACGTTCATCGTCGAGCCGGCCCAACCGGCGCACAAACCGCTCCCGGGCCAGGGAACGAACCTGAAATGCATCGGCTGCCGAGCGCTTCTCCAGTCCATTCTGCGCGGACGGCTCGACCGGCACCATCCAACGGGCAATATTGTATCGCTCTTTCCAATCCGTCAGGGGGACGATTACCTTCAATGGGAGAACTCCCACGGCATCACTGCTGACAATGACCGCCGGGCGGGTCTTCTTGATCTCGGCGCCAATGGCGGGATCGAGGTTAATAAGCCAGATCTCGCCGCGTATCATCGCACATCCTCTGCATCCAAGGCGGTAAAGGCGATGAGATCCTTATCGCTGGTGTAGTCGGCAAGCAATGCCTGCGCCGCGAGTGTCATTTCACGGCGCTTGCGCCCGGCAAGTTGGGCATCGATCATCTCGCGCACAACATCTGACACACTGCGGTGTTCCCGGCGCGCAATTTCCTCCAAGTCCTGATGCTGTTCGGGATCGAGCAAAAGTTGTGTTCGATGGTATCGGGATAAACCCATGTTGCACCTTCATGTGTAGTGTTGATACATCATATTTATACACAATTCCGGTGTGACTTCAAGAGCAATCAAGCAGATCAGCATCAAATTTGCTTTTCACTTATTTGCCTCAGCGCGCAGTGGTGCTGGCCTGATCACGGAGCTTTCCTAGCGAGCCGTATTGGGAGTGATCGGTGGCGGGAAATGCCGGTCGAGAGCCAAATTCATCTGCAGCACATTCACACGCGGGTCTCCGAGGAGCCCTATAGTCGGTGGAGCGATCGATTGAGCGATCAGCTGGTCCACGGCTTCCACCGAAATGCCGCGGGCTTTTGCCACGCGAGCCGCCTGGGCCTCTGCCGATGCAGGACTGATGTCCGGATCCAGCCCGCTGCCGGAGGTCGTAATGAGGTCGGCTGGGATGGGACCGTGATAATCGGGATTTTCCTGCCGGAACGCGTTGATGTCCGCTTTTACACGATCCACAAGTTGTCTGCTCGTGGGGCCCAGATTCGATCCACCGGAGGCCGACGCGTCATACCCGTCCTTTCCTGCCGCCGAGGGCCGCGGGTGAAAATACTCCGGCCTGGCGAAATTCTGGCCGATCAGGCTGGAGCCTATGACATGGCCGTCCTTTACGATCAGACTCCCGTCAGCCTGATGACGAAGGAACAGTTGACAGAGTCCGGTCACGATTCCGGGGTAAAGGAATCCAGTGACAATCGTCAAACCGATTGTGATTCGTAATCCCGAGAGAAGTTGACTCATGTTCCCTTCCCCTTAAGCCAGGCGCAGGGCATGAACGATTTGGTCGATCAGCCAGATACCAGGAAATGGGGCAATGATGCCGCCCAGTCCATAAATCAAGAGGTTCCATCGCAGCAGACTGGCGGCGTCCAGAGGCCGGTATCTCACTCCGCGAAGGGCAAGTGGGACGAGCGCGATGATGATCAGAGCATTAAAAATCACGGCCGAAAGCACCGCGCTTTGGGGTGTGTGCAATCCCATGATGTTGAGCGCACGGAGCGCCGGGTAGGTTGTCATGAACATGGCCGGTATGATCGCGAAATATTTCGCAATGTCGTTTGCGATCGAGAAGGTGGTCAGAGCGCCACGGGTGATCAGCAGCTGCTTTCCAATAGCCACGACCTCGATGAGCTTGGTCGGATTGCTGTCCAGGTCCACCATGTTGCCGGCTTCTTTGGCCGCCATCGTGCCGGTATTCATGGCCACCCCGACATCGGCCTGTGCCAGAGCGGGGGCATCGTTTGTGCCGTCGCCGGTCATCGCTACCAGACGGCCGGCTGCCTGCTCTCTCTTGATGTATTCGAGCTTGTCTCTGGGCGTGGCTTGGGCAAGAAAATCATCCACGCCGGCCTCGCTCGCAATGGCGGCAGCCGTCAGGGGATTATCGCCGGTGATCATCACGCTGCGAATCCCCATGCGCCGGAGTTGGGCGATCCGCTCTTTCATGCCCCCCTTTACGATGTCCTTGAGGTAAATGACTCCCAGCAGTCGTTTCCCATCGGCCACGGCGAGCGGCGTTCCACCAGTGCGCGAAATGCGCTCGCTGATCTGCATGATTTCATCCGGAACCTGACCGCCGCGCTCGCGAACAAACTTGCAGATCGCATCCGTTGCACCTTTGACGAGGTGGCGTCCTTCAAGGTCGACGCCGCTCATCCGCGTATAGGCTGAAAACGGCATGAAGACCGCGTCTCCTTCAGGAATATGCCGGCCCCGCAGCCCGTACCTCTCTTTCGCAAGCACCACGATCGAGCGGCCCTCGGGCGTCTCGTCCGCCAGGCTCGACAGCTGAGCCGCATCCGCCAGTTCCCGGGCGCTCACGCCGTTGACCGGCAGGAATTCCACTGCCTGTCGATTGCCGAGCGTGATGGTGCCGGTCTTGTCCAGCAGCAGCGAATTGACATCCCCGGCAGCCTCGACGGCCTTCCCGCTCAGCGCCAGCACGTTATGTTGCATAACCCGATCCATGCCGGCGATGCCGATCGCGGACAACAGGCCGCCAATGGTTGTGGGGATCAGGCAAACGAGCAAAGAAACCAGAACCGCCACGCTCGGAACAGTTCCCGAACCGGCCTGCCCCACGCTGAACTTTGCATATGGATGCAGCGTAACCACCGCGAGCAGGAATATGAGCGTCAGCCCGGCGATCAGGATATTCAGCGCGATCTCATTCGGGGTTTTCTGACGCTCTGCTCCTTCGACCAGAGCGATCATGCGATCCAGAAAGGTCTCGCCGGGATTGGATGTTATGCGGACCTTGATGTGATCGGAAAGCACCTTTGTGCCGCCGGTCACCGCGCTGCGGTCGCCGCCCGATTCGCGAATGACGGGAGCGCTCTCACCGGTGATGACGGATTCATCGACGGTTGCGATTCCCTCAATCACCTCGCCGTCTCCGGGAATCAGATCGCCCGCCTCGCAGAGCACGACGTCGCCGGTCCGCAGGGAGGAACTGGGCGCCAGCTCGATCTTATCCGCCGGATTCGATCCGCTTGGCAGCGCATCCGTCCTGGTCTTCCGCAGAGCATCGGCCTGGGCCTTGCCGCGCGCTTCGGCCATTCCCTCCGCGAAGTTGGCGAACAACACGGTGAACCAAAGCCAGAGCGCGATCTGAAAGGAGAAACCGATCCCGGCGCCGCCGGTCATAGAATCGCGGACCAGGAAAACCGTGGTCAGTGCCGCGCCGACCTCGACAACAAACATCACTGGATTCTTCACCAGCAGCACGGGATTCAGCTTGACGAAAGATGCGCGCACCGCCCGGGCAACGATCTCAGGGTCGAACAGCGGACGCGACCGCACAAGTTTCTTCGGGAGAAGCGAACCGGAATCCTCTGGCAGAACCAACGGTCTTGAATTGGGGGGCGTCAGTCACGGTAGACATCGTGTTGTATCTCCGATTGCGGAAAGGCCTAGAAGAGCTGGCCGCCATTCATCAGGAAGTGCTCTACAATCGGCGTCAGCGAGAGCGCCGGGAAGAAAGTCAGCGCTCCGACGATGATCACGGTGCCGGCCAGCAGGCCGACGAACAGAAGGCCATGCGTCGGGAGCGTCCCGCTTGTGGCAGGCACAGCTTTTTTTGTTGCCAGGCTGCCCGGCCACGGCCAGCATGGGAATAATGATCAGGAAACGCCCGATGAGCATTGCCAGCCCGATCGTCAGGTTGTACCAGGGAGTGTTGGCATTCAGTCCGGCGAAGGCGCTGCCATTGTTTCCCGTGCCGCTCGAATAGGCGTAGAGGATCTCTGAAAGACCATGCGGGCCATTGTTGTTCAGGTTGGCAGTGGCTGCTCCGGGCGGATTCCAGTAGCTGTCTTTGGGAAACTGGATTTGGGAGCTGAGAGCCGTAAAAACCAGAATGCTGGCGGCACAGGCGATCAAGGCCAGCATGGCCATCTTTGACTTCCTTGCCCTCGATCTTCTTGCCGAGATATTCCGGGGTGCGTCCGACCATCAGGCCGGCAATGAAAACGGCGATGATGGCGAACAGGAGCATTCCGTAGAGGCCGGATCCGACGCCGCCAAAAATGACCTCAGCCGTCTGAATATTGAACAGCGGCACCAGGCCGCCAAGCGGAGTATAGCTGTCGTGCATGCTGTTGACGCTGCCGTTGCTGGCATCGGTTGTGGCCACGGCCCAAAGCGCCGACGGGGCAATCCCAAAGCGGACTTCCTTGCCTTCCATGTTGCCGCCGGGCTGCGATGCGGTCGCTGCCGTTTGCACGCCCAGTCCGGCAAGATTCGGATTGCCTGCCTGCTCCGCCGGATAGCAGATGAAGACGCCTGCCAGGAACAGAAGGCTCATCGTCGCAAATATGGCCCAACCCTGACGCGTGTCCTTCACCATTTTCCCGAAGGTATAAACCAGCCCGGCCGGTATCAGGAGGATGAACAAGGTCTCAAGAAAATTGGAAAGCGGCGTCGGATTCTCGAACGGATGCGCGGAATTGGCGTTAAAGAACCCTCCGCCATTTGTGCCCAGCTGCTTGATCGAAATCTGGGACGCGGCAGGACCCTGCGCGATGGTCTGAGCTTTGCCCTCGATGGTCGTTGCCGTCGTATACCTATGAAAGTTCTGCACCACGCCTTGCGAGCAGAGGAACAGCGCTCCGACGAGCGCAAGCGGCAGCAGGATATAAACCGTTCCCCTCACAAGGTCGACCCAGAAGTTGCCGATCGTATTCTGACTGCCGCCGCGCAAATCCCCTGACCAGGGCAATTGCGACGGCCATCCCGGCAGCGGCAGAAACGAAGTTCTGCACCGTCAGAGCGATCATCTGCACGAAATAGCTGAGCGTCGTCTCGCCGCCGTAAGACTGCCAGTTCGTATTCGTCATGAAGCTGACGGCCGTGTTGAACGAGAGATCCGGCGTCGCCTGCGTCGCGCCGAAGCCGGCCGGATTCAGCGGCAGGAAACCCTGAAGGCGCTGGATTGCGTACGTAAGAACAAAACAGACCGCGCTGAAGGACAGAAGCGAAGCCGCATACTGCGTCCAGCGCTGCTCCACTGCCTCTTTCACTCCGCCGAGAACGTACAGGAAGCGCTCCACGGGGCGAAGGATGGGATGCAGAAAAGTTCTTTGCCCTTCGTAGACTCGTGCCATGTAGGTGCCGAGCGGCCGGGTCAATGCAAGAAGCACGGCGAAATAGACAAGGATCTGCAGTACACCTTGGGTTGTCATATGGGTTGACTCAGAAGCGCTCCGGTTTCAGCAGCGCATACATCAGATAGATGAACAGGCCGATCGCTGCCAGGCCGGCGATCACGTAGTCCATCTCAGTTCTCCTCACAGCTTGTCGCAGGCTTTCGCGAAGGCCCAAAACACGTACAGGACGAGGCAACCCACCGCGACATAAAAAAGGTCAAGCATCGCAATCACTCCGGTCTCGCAGAGGTCAGTTCCTCGCTCATGAATCCAAGCATAGTTCGAGGGGTCTGAAAAACTCGGGCAGAAGTCCCGAAAAAGTCATGCAGAATCCATGAAGAAGTTATAAACGCGGCTTTAGTCTAGAGACGCGAGGACGGCGGAGTTCAAGGTTAGTCCTGTGTCCGGCTGGTTTGTGTTTCACGTTCCGCGACGATGACGATTTGCATGTCCTTTGCCAGACTGACGATCCGCTGCAGGATACTGTGTGAAAACAGGCGGATCCATCTCCCTTCATTCGGGCGTGCGAGATAGATCTGCGTGATGCTGTTGCCTCGCGCAAAATCCACCAGCGAGCGAGCCAGGTCGTCACCTCTGAGGATGCGGGTTTCAATGCGCATATTGCGGGCGAAATTGAGATGTCGCGCAAAAGCGACACGTTCGGCTTCCGGCAAGGCGCTCAGATCGCCCGTGGGCTGCACGGCAACCGCAAAGCACTCCGCGCCGAGATAGTCGCCCATCCGCTTGGCTCGACGGATCGACATTGCAGTCTGGGGATGTGCGGTGACCAGGACCAGAATTTTGTGACGCCTTGCCTCTTCGACCGGCTCTTCCGCCTGAGAACTGACTTCGGTCCTGATGCTGCGGTGCTCCAGTTCGTGAGCCGCTTCGCGCAGCGCCAGTTCCCGAAGGTTCACGAGCGTCCCTTCACGGAAGAAATTGCGGCGCGCCCTTTCCACTTTCTCAGGATCGTAAATGACGCCTCGCTCCAGCCGGTGCAGCAGCGCGCGGGGCGTCAAGTCGATGAGCACCACTTCATCTGCCTGCTGCACTACCCAATCCGGGATGGTCTCGCGCACCTGCACCCCGGTCAACTGTCGGACCTGATCGTTCAGACTCTCGAGATGCTGGATGTTCATCGTCGTCAGGACATGAATTCCGGCATATCGTAAAAGTTCGATATCTTCCCAGCGTTTGACGCGGGGCGAGCCGGGGACATTCGTGTGTGCGAATTCGTCAACCAGACAGATCTGCGGGCGTCTGGCAAGTACGGCGTCCGTGTCCATTTCTTCAAAAACTGAACCGCGATAGGGGATTTTCGTTCTCGGAACGGTTTCCAGTCCAACGGTTTTTGCCACTGTGTCTTTGCGGCCGTGAGGCTCGAAGTATCCGATGACTACGTCGGCGCCCTGAGCCTTCAGGGCCTGCGCTTCCTCGAGCATTCTATAGGTTTTGCCGACGCCCGCGGCATAGCCCAGGAAGAGTTTCAATTTGCCGCGCTCTGTTTCAGTCATGGTTTATTGGGGGAAGATCCGCACATCCAGGTTTCGCGATCCGCGGATGAGTTTATAGACAGGAATACTCCGGAACCGGCTCCCGGTCTGCTGCGAATGACCAATGAAGATCTGGGTGACGCCCCGCTGCCTGGCGAATTCGAGAAGCGCTTTGGCGGGATCCTCGCTATCCAGGATCTCGATCTTCGCGCCCGCGGCGCGGGCGAGGCTCAGTTTTTCATTGATAGCGATGTCGTCTGAAGCCGATAGTCCGGTCTGTCTGACATAGACGGCTATGATTTCCGCGTGGAACCTTTCCGCTATGATGCGGGCGGATTCCAGCATTTCCGTGGCGTTGGCGCGCGGCGTCAGGCAGAGGAGAATTCTCTCCTGCGCGCTGAAATGCTGCTCGATCCCGTGACGGTTCAAATACGCAGTCAATTGAAGATCCACCACATCGGCTGCCAGGACCAACGCGAGTTCCCGCAATCGTGAAAGGCGCTGCTGACGCCGCTCGGCGCTTTCCTGCTCTTCCGGCGACCGTTCGAGCGGTTCCTCGGGCGGAGCGTCCACAATCTCGATCTCATCGGCGCTCTTGATGAACGAGACGGGCACCGTTTGCTCAACGCGTTTACCCGTGATGGCCTCAACCTGCACGCGCAGCTCGTCAATATACTGGATATTGATCGACCCTATTACCTTGATGCCGGCGTTCACAAGATCCTGCACATCCTGCCAGCGGGTCGGATTTCTGGAACCTGGCGGATTATCGTACGCCAGCCCATCGATGAAACAAACGGCGGGATTCCTGCGGATGATCGCCTCGACGTCGATTGAGGTTGCGCCCTGGGATGACCTGAGCGGAATGATCTCCAGGCGCCGCAGCAACCCCTCAACTTCCGCGGGGAATTTCGACTGAATCCCGCCGACGACAACATCCTGGCCACGCTCGCGCCGGCGGCGCGCTTCGTCCAGCATGCGAAACGACTTGCCTACGCCTGAGGCATAGCCTAAAAATACCTTGAGGTGTCCTCTTTGGGCAGGCGCCTCACCCTGAACTTCCCGCAGGAGTTCATCAGGCGTCTTGCGGCGCAATTCCTGTCTTTGTTTCCACCAGGCCATAGCCAGCAGTATATCCCTGATGCCGGGAATGCGTATCAGATGGAGTCGACAGAGAAAATCAGGCCGGCTGCCGGGACCCTTGGGCAGACCGGCTTCGGATTGCGAGCATTTGGCCAAGAAGGAACGAAAGATCCGAAAGCGTACGCCGTACCCCCGCGTTCACCGGAGCTTCCTTTCCCCATAAGTCCAACCAGCCGACCTGACGGTTTTCCAGCATCAGAGGTATTCGCGCCCCTTCTGTTGGAAGGGGCGCGTTCTGAAGATAATCCGTATCGGATCCCCTCGGGAGGAGTGTATACGGCGACAGGAATTGAGACGGGATTGCCGCTGGATCTGCACCATCTGAGAGAGCGGCGAGGATTCGGTTGCTCTCATCCCTTATGGCTGCAGCCGCGAGCGGGGCGCAGCTGGAAGCCGCATCCAGCAGCTTCCGGAGATGAAATTCAACCTGCGTTGCGTCCGTCAGGCCCGAAACGGCCGAATGAAGCAGGTCCAGCTGTTCGCGTGCCAAGGTCAAGTCTGTGGTCTGTTCTCCGCGTTGAGCGCCGAAGCTCGCGACCAGCAAACCGCACAACGCAAGGCCCCCAAACGCGGCAATATCGTGCGAGCTCTTGATCATGAGCTGCATATAGGGTTGCGTGAGGAAAAAATCGAGACTTACTGCTGAACAGATGGCTGTAATAAAGGCGGCCCTGCGTCCACCGTACTCGGCAATCAGGATCGTCAGGATAAGGAAGAGAAAGGTGAAGTTGGATGCCGAGGTGTAAGTACGAAACGGGAAAAGCACCATTCCCAGCAGGATCGCCAAAATCGGCCCGATCGCCGATAGCAAAAGATCTGTATTGTTTTGCTGCATATGACCTCTCCCTATGGGACCCATAATCGAGGGTTGCGCGGGCACTTACAGCCCTTTCCAAGGCACAGATTACGCCGTAAGACGTGAAGATCTCCGGCAAAAGCCATGAAGAAAGCGGGAAAAAGACATGAAGATTTTATAAAAATCCGCTGGTCGCGGCTCTATCCCTGTTTATCGTTGAACCGGTATCCGACCCACGGCTCCGTGGTGATGTACACAGGCTGTTCCGGGTTGCTCTCGATTTTTTTGCGCAGGCTCTTGACGAACGCGCGGAGATGATCGACTTCATGGCCATAGTCCGGCCCCCAGACTGCCTGGAGAAACTCCCTGTGAGTGATGGTTTCGTTGGCATGCTGCGTCATGTATCGAAGCAGGTCCAGCTCTTTCGGCGTCAGATGAGCCGTCCTTTCGCCGTTGGATACCGTCCGTGCAGCGAAATCGATGACGAGTTGGCCGATGGTGATCCTTGCAGGGGAGGACTGCAGTGCCGGAACCCTGCGCAAAACCGCGCGCATCCTTGCCAGCAGTTCGGGGGTGCTGAACGGCTTCGTGACAAAATCGTCGGCGCCTGCATCCAGCGCTGCGACCTTGTCGGATTCCGAATCCCGAACGGTGAGCATGATAATGGCGACATCCGTAGTCGCCTGCAATTCCCTGCACAAATCCAACCCGTTCATGCCGGGCATGTTGATGTCGAGCAGAACGAGATCGGGACGAAACCGGCCCACTTTGTCCATAGCCTCGTCTCCCGTTCTGGCATCCTCGACTTCATAGCCGGCGCCGATCAGCGTCGTTCGCATGATGCGCCGGATCTGGGGTTCGTCATCGACAATCAGGATGCGCCCTGCGCCCACTTGCGGCCTCCTTTGTTCAAAATCGGCATTATCAGCCGGAATGTCGTTTCGCCGGAGCGGCTCGTGACCATCAAATCTCCCTGATGGGCCCGCGCGATGCTGCGGGCGATAGTCAGTCCAAGACCCGACCCAGGCACCTGCTGCTGCACGGAAGGGCTCCTGTAGAACCGATCGAATATCCGGTGCTGTTCCTGAGCAGGTATTCCTTTCCCATAATCGGTGATCTCAATGACTACGTCGTCCGCGACCCGGTGCGCCCGAATCCGGAGCGGCGTGTCTTCAGGCGAATATTTCAGCGCGTTGTCCAAAAGCTGCTTGATGGCAAGTTTGATGAGGCGGCAATCCATCGCAATTTCATGGATCTGGCGGTCGGTATCGATTTCGATCGGCCGCTTCCCGAGTTCCGTTTTCATGGCGGCGATGGTTTCGTCGATTATCATCCGCACGTCGGCAAGTTCAGGCTTGACTTCAATGTGAGCCGTGTCAAGCCGTGCCATTTCAATCGTATTGTCAATCAGCTTTCGTAAGCGCTCGGCCTCCTCGTCGGCCACCTTGATCATTTCCATCCGGCTTTCCGCAGGCTGGTCGGGATTGGCCAGAAGCATGGTCGTTGCAGCTTTGATTGAGGTCAAAGGAGTCTTGAATTCATGCGCCATGGCATCGATCAATGTGCTTCGTAAACGTTCACTCTGTTGGGCCACCTCGACCTCATGGGCCAGATCCTGCGCCCTTGCCCTTTCCAGACCAATGGCAACCAGGTTGGCAATCCCCTGTACGGTCGAGTCCGCCATTTTCGTGCCCTGCAAACCCAGGCTCGCGATCGGTTCAGCCCCGAGACGGACGGCGGTCACCATCCAGTTAGCCTTGTCATCGGAAAACACCGTGCCGTGTGCAGCCGACTCACGCAATTTGTCATCCATTGCCTCGAGATCCGAGGGGCCGGCCCGGAAGAACTCTCCCGAGCGGAGATCGTATAGAGTCACGGAGTTTACCTCGAAAACATCGGCAAGCTTTCGGACAAGTAGATTCTGAAACGGCTCAGCAGTTCCAATCAGGAGAATGGAGCGGCTGAACGTATACAGCCTTTCAATGTCCTGCTGGCGTTCAATGGCATCCTGCGCCCGGCGCCTGGCTTTCGTCGACAGCCGGCCGGCGATCAGGGAGACAAAAAGAAACGTGAACAGAGCAACTGAGTTCTGCGGATCGGCGATGGTCAGGGTCCCAACCGGCGGGAAGAAATAGAAATTAAAAAGAAACGAGGCCGTCACTGAGAACGCCGCCGCTTCCCAGAAGCCCCAGGTACTGGCGACAATTAAGATCAGCAACAGATACAAAAAACCCGCGGTGGTTGCATTGACATGCAGAATGCCATAGCTCACCCACGTCGCGACTCCCACGATAGCGAGTGACAACAGGATTCGCACGGGATAGAAGCGCAAGTCCTCACACCTCCGCAGACATTTTATCCTGGACGCGCCGGCAAAATCGAGAATTGTTCCTGAACCCGGATCATTCATGAATCAATTGGGTTGTATAATCCGCTGATGCCCAAGCAGCCGGACGTGCCGCTCATCTCGATCGTGATCCCGAACTACAACGGCGCCGCGTGTCTGGAGTCATGCCTGCAGTCGCTGGCACGGCAGGCCCATGCGCCGCTGGAACTGCTGGTGGTCGACAACGCATCACGGGATCAGTCGGTCGAAACCATCCGGAGGCTGGCGCCGCAGGCCCGGATTCTGCCGCAGGAACGCAACGTGGGTTTCGCTGCGGCCGTCAATCGCGGCGTCCGCGCGTCGCGCGGAGAGTGGATCGCCGTTCTGAACAACGACACGGAGGCGGCGCCCGGCTGGCTTGCAGAAATGGCCTCGGCGATCCAGAGGCATCCGGAGGCCTCGTTCCTTGCCTGCCGCATCCTCGACTATAACAACCATGACCGGATCTACAGCTGCGGAGACTGCTTTTTGCGCGCCGGCACGGGCTATCGCCGCGGTCAGGAACGTCGCGACGACGAGGAATATCGCCGGGAGATTCCGATCTTTTCGGCATGCGGTTGCGCGGCGCTCTACCGGAAGACGGCGTTCGAAGCCGCCGGCGGGTTCGACGAGCATTTCTTTGCCTACATGGAGGATGTGGACCTCGGCCTGCGGCTCCAGGCGGCAGGGCTGAGCGGCTATTATGTGCCTGCCGCGGTCGTCTATCATGTCGGAGGCGCGACCAGCGGCGGCGAGTTTGCCGCCCTGGCGGTGCGCCTGCGGACGCGCAATTCGATCCTTCTGCTCCTGAAGAGTGTTCCGGTGCGCGTGCTGCTGCGCTGTGCGCCGATGATCCTGTCGGGGCAGATGTTCTGGCTGGTCCGCGCCGCGGCCCACGGCCGCCTGTTCAGCTACCTGCGCGGGCTCGCCGGCGTTCTCCCATTGACACCGGCCATGCTCGAGCGCCGCCGCGGCATGCACCGATCCTGGAAGGCCGGAGGGCGGCAGTTCTGGCGCCGCATCCTGGATTCGGAGGACCTGGCGCGCCAGGATTTTTTGCCCGGGCGGCCGTCCACTTCGCACTTTCTGAATTGGTATTTCCGGTTGTTTTGAGGCGTTTGCCGAATGACCTCGATCGTCATCGTCAACTGGAACTCGGGCCCATATCTGGAGCGATGCGTCCGCTCGCTTCAGGAAAACGCACCCGTATACGAAATCGTGATCGTCGACAACTCCTCCGAAGACACCAGCCTCGAGTTCCTCCTCGGCGCAGACCCGCCGCCGACGCTGCTGCGGAACGGCCGGAATATGGGTTTTGCGGCTGCGTGCAACCAGGGGTGGCGCGCCAGCCGGGGGGAGAAGGTCCTGTTCCTGAATCCCGACACCGAAAGCCGTCCGGGAGGGGTCGAAAGACTGGCACGAGTTCTCGAGAGAGAGCCGGAAGTCTGGGCTGCCGCCGGGCGTCTGAGCGACTCCGCGGGGGCGTTCCAGGCCGGATTCAACGTGCGCAGGTTCCCCAGCGTCGGATGCGTCGCCGCCGAAATGCTTCTCCTGGACGAAATCTGGCCGCGCAATCCCTGGACCCGCCGGTATCGGATGATTGGATGGGATCCGGAATCCCCATGCGACGTCGAACAGCCGGCCGCCGCCTGCCTGATGGTGCGGCGAACCGTGCTCGAGTCGCTGTCCGGCTTCGATGAGTCCTTCGAGCCTGCCTGGTTCGAGGATGTGGACCTCTGCAAGCGCATTCGGGGTTCGGGCGGACGCATCGTCTTCGATCCGGGCGCACACTTCCTCCACCACGGGGCCGCCAGCTTGCGCTGCCTGACTCCGGACGCGTTCCTGCGCTTGTTCCACGCCAACCAGATCCGGTATTTTCAAAAACACCACGGCAGCGCCACGGCCGTCCGCGTGCGCCGGCTCGTGATCGCAGGCCTGTGCCTGCGCGCAGTATTGTCGGCAGCAGGCCTGAGGAAACACTCACGGGCGCCAGGCTTGCCCGCCGGGGCGTACTGGAAGGCGGCGCGGCACTTCGTCACAAGCCGGGGGGCCGGCGCATGACTCCCCGCCTGGTGGTTGGAATTGTCACATATAACTCGGCGCCCTACCTGCTGCACTGTCTGGAGAGCCTGCGCACCCAAACCTGCCGCGACTTTAGCGTCTTTCTCTGGGACAACGCCTCGAGCGACGGTTCGCTGGAGATCGCTGCGGAATATGCCGGGTTGCCGGGAACTGTCCACGGCTCGAAGCAGAATGTCGGGTTTTGCGCCGCTCACAATCAAATCATCGCCTCGACCGCTTCGGATTATGTCCTGGTGCTCAATCCTGACGTGGTGCTCCAGCCCGACTTCCTGGAAATCCTGGTGCGGGCGCTGGACGATGACCCACGTGCGGGATCGGCAACGGGGAAGCTGTGGCGGTGGGAAATGGAGGGAAACTCGGCCCGGGGCGTGTCACCGGGCTCCGCCGGCAGGACTCTCGACACGACGGGAATGTACTTCACCCCCAATCAACGGCATTTCGACCGGGGCGCAGGAGAGCGTGACCGGGGTCAGTACGATGAGCGCCAGTATGTCTTCGGAGCGTCGGGCGCCGCCGCACTCTACCGCCGGCGCATGCTCGACGAAGTGAAGGCCGGCCCGGAGTATTTCGATGAAGCCTTCTTCGCCTATCGCGAGGACGCGGACCTGGCCTGGCGCGCTCAGTGGATGGGCTGGCGCTGCCTGTACGTGCCCGAGGCACAGGGCCACCACGTGCGCCGGGTCCTGCCGGAACGCCGCGCCGAGCTGCCGGCAGAGATCAACATGCACTCCTTCAAGAACCGGTTCCTGCTGCGCATCAAGAACATGGATGCCGGCGCCTACGCGCGGTTTTTTCTTCCGATCAGCATCCGTGACGCCGTGGCGCTCGGCTACGTCCTGCTGCGGGAACCGTCGTCGCTGCGGGCGCTGCCGCTGCTCTGCCGCGCCATTCCGCGCGCGTGGCGTCAGCGCAGGGATCTGCAGCGAAGGCGGCGAATCACCCCGCGCGAGATGCGCACGTGGTTTTCACATAAGCCCGTTTCTAAAAAGGTGTCGAGCGGTTGATATGCGAGCGGAAATGGGGCGCGACAACGCGGCGCCCCTGCGAGCGGGTGCCGTGGTGAGACCTTCGAGGTTTTTGTGGTTCGTTTTGTTTTTCAGCAAAGCGGAAGATCAGCGAACGCATTCAGGCTCAGGTCGACAGCGGCGCCCTCTCGCAGTTTTGAGGTGCCGGCGGCCGCGATCATCGCGGCATTATCGGTCGTAAGGTCCGGGCTGGGATAATAGACGCGGCACCGGTCTTCCTTTCCCTCAAAGGTGTCTGTGAAGGTCCTGCGCAGCAGGCTGTTGCACGCCACGCCCCCGACCAGCAGGATGGACTCGGGGCGGTGCCGCCGGACTGCTTTGCGCGTTTGCGAGACGAGCGTATCGATGATCGCCTGCTGATAGCTCGCCACCAGGTCCAGCACCTTTTGGGACGGCTTCGCCCCTGACCGGCAGGGCTTGATTCGAGCCTGCTCGATATGCCGCAGCGCCGCGGTCTTGAAGCCGCTGAAGCTGAAATCCAGGCTCCCGTCGCTGATCTTGGGAATGGAAAAATGAAAACTGCGGGCATCTCCCTGTCGTGCCAGGCGATCGATGATGGGACCGCCCGGATAGCCGAGCCCCAGAAACTTCGACAGCTTGTCCAGCGCCTCGCCGGCAGCGTCGTCACGGGTGCGCGACACGGGCCGGTAAACTCCCGGTTCCGAAGAAAAGATCAACGACGTGTGCCCGCCGGAGACAGCCAGCGCCAGCAACGGATACGCGATCCCCGGGTGTTCGATGAACGCCGAATAGATGTGCCCTTCGATGTGGTTGACGGGCGCCAGCGGCTTGTTCAATGCGAACGACATGGCCTTTGCAAACGAAAGGCCTACCAGGAGCGAGCCGATCAATCCGGGCCCCTGCGTGACCGCGATTCCGTCGATCTGGTCGTAGCTCCTGCCGGCGTCGCCGAACGCTTTGTTGACCACAAACCCGATATTCCGCAAGTGTTCGCGGCTTGCCAGTTCGGGGACGACACCGCCGAAACTGCGGTGGGTCTCGACCTGGGAGGCGACGACATTGGAGAGGACGGCCGTCTCGTTTTCGACCAGAGCCGCGGCGGTTTCATCGCACGATGACTCGATGCCCAGAACCAGCATTTCAGCACACTCCAGGAAACCAGGCCGGGCGGTAGACCATGATCGACACATCTGGAATCCCGCTCCCTGCTTTTTTCATGCCTTACTCGTCACCCCAACCCGCCTGTAATGAGTCGTCGCAGACTCTGCAGGTATGGCGGCCGGGCCACGCCGCGCTCCGTGATCATCGCAGTCACGTACCGGTGCGGGGTCACATCAAACGCAGGGTTCGCGACGGCCGTGTCACCCGAGGTGACCGGAACCCCCTGAATCCTGCGCACCTCCTCCGGATCCCGCTCTTCGATGGGGATATGGCTCCCGTCGGGTATCGTCAAATCGAACGTGGAGGTCGGGGCGGCGACAAAAAAGGGCAAGTCGTTCTCTTTGGCGAGCACGGCTACGGAGTAAGTCCCGATCTTATTTGCGACATCGCCGTTTGCGGCGATGCGATCCGCACCTACGATGACACAGTCAATCCGCCCCAGCCGCATGAAGTAGCCGGCCATGTTGTCGGTGATGACCGTGACCGGGATGTTGTCCTTCTGCAGTTCCCAGGCTGTCAGTCGGGCGCCCTGAAGAAAGGGGCGGGTCTCATCCGCATAGACCTGGACGCTTTTGCCGGCTTCCACCGCCGCGCGTATGACTCCAAGCGCAGTGCCGTAGCCGGCGGTCGCCAGCGCCCCGGCATTGCAGTGTGTCAGCACGCGGGCGCCGTTGGCGATCAGGCTCTGGCCCTGACGCCCCATCTCGCGGTTGGCTGCGATATCCTCGTCGTACATGGCCCTGGCTTCACGCACCAGCGCCGCGCGCGCGGCTTCCACACCGCGGGCCCGCGCCTCCTGATAAACGCGCTTCATTCGCTCGACCGCCCAGACCAGATTGACCGCGGTCGGGCGCGCGCCCGCGATCACCTTACACATCTCCTCGAATTGCGGATCCAGTTCCTCGACCGTTGCCGCTGTTGCCCGTAGGGTCCCGAGCGCGACCCCCATGGCAGCGGCGACACCGATGGCCGGTGCGCCACGGATCACCATGTCGCGGATCGCATCCGAGACCTCCCGGTAGCCGGTGCAGGTACGATAGATCTCCTGAGCCGGCAGCAGGCGCTGATCAAGCATGACGATTGAGTCATCTTTCCACTCTATGGTCCGTATCATGGCGGCCTCGATAAACGGCTAGTCTAGCGTAGTCTCGGCTGTTTTTGAAGAAGGCGCCGATATGGAGTCTGAAGTCAGGAGCCAGAAGTCAGGAGTCAGGAGAACCAGGTTCTTGTCGTTGCATTTTCCCCTGGCTTCCTCGGGGCAGATGTCTACATACGTGACAGTCAAGTTAGTTTCTGGCGCGAAACGCAATCATTGCCCTGTCTGGTCATGGACGTGGACTTGGACCTAGACCTGGACGTGGTCAGCCATTTTTGATTCAACCTCCTGCGAATGCGGCACTTATATCGGGCTATCGGTATTTGCCGGGTCTACGTCCACGTCCAGGTCCAAGTCCATGTCCAGGTCCAGGTCAGATGACCGTGGAGTTTCGCAACAGGAACTGGCTCTAGACCGTTATTGAGCCGACAACGAGAATCTTGTTCGCGTTTGTCTCTGTCGCAAATCTCCAGCTGCCCCTCTGATTCGAGATTCAAGATTAATTTCGAATCTCGAATCTTGAATTTGGAATAGCATTCGGGCACACGGGGATTTCAAGGGGCTGCGTCCCTTGACTGGATCCCTTACCGAATGCCGGGAGGACACGCAGATGGGGGAGGCGGGGATTTTGTTGGTGACAGCGGCGTGCGGCCGGTGGTATTGATTATTCGATATTGCCTGATCTTTACATTCGGATTGAGGTGCCCCGGACCGGGGGTAAAAGGGAAGTGGGTGTGAGTCCCACACGGTCCCGCCACTGTATTCGGAGAGCCGGCTTCTGCGGCCTGCAGATGCGTCCAGAGTAGCCCGCCACTCGTTGAAGTAAGACGGGGAAGGCGAGAAGCCCGGTTGCGACCCGAGAGTCAGGAAACCTGCCTCATCCTCGTTTTTCAGTCGCTCTTCGCGAGAGAGAGTCCTGGAATGGATCTGTTCCGCCATCCCTGCCGTTTCCTTCGGAAAGCCAGGGATTTTTCATTTGGCTCCAAGCCGGTTTTCGACGCACGCGCCGTCACGCCCGGCACCGTGCCCGATCGAGGGCGGAGGCGCCCGCGTTTCGGTGTGCTCCTATTGGCTGTATTGGGGCCGGCTCTCCCCTTGTTCATCGCGGCATGTGCCCGGGATCTGGACCGGCCGGCCGGCGACTCCGGCAACCGCGCAGGCCTCGTGACCTTGACCGACGGCGTCGGCAGACGCGTCGTCCTGCCGCCTCATCCTTCGCGCATCATTTCCCTGGCCCCCAGCGTGACCGAGGTCCTCTACCTGGTGGGGGCAGAGGACCGGCTGATCGGAGTCACCACCCAGTGCGACTGGCCCGCGGATGCGAAGCGCAAGCCGAAGATCGGCACGCTGTTGAACCCGAACTTCGAGATCATTCTCGCTGCGAAGCCGGATCTCGTCATCGCCTCGACCGCCGGCAACGACCAAAAGGCGATCTACAAACTTGCGGAGTTGGGCCTTCCGGTTTTCGTGACGGCCCCCCGGTCCGTCCAGGGAATTTTCGACGCCACGCTCCAGATCGGACGGATCACCGACCGTGCCGCAGAAGGGGAGCGCATCGTTATCCAGGCGCAGGAGCGGCTTCGGAAAATCAAGCGCCGCCTGGCCGGACTCCCCGCGACGCGCGCGTTTTTCATCACCTGGTTTGATCCGCTCCTGGCGCCGGGCCGCAAGACCTTCGAGAACGACGTCCTGGCGCTGGCGGACGTGGTGTCGATCTCCGCCACGACCGACGAATTCTACCCGCGCTACAGCCTGGAGCAGGTAGTGGCGCAGGACCCCGACGTCATCATCACGGTACTGCACCAGGAAAAGCCGCTCCCGGACCTCCGGCAGATCGCCGGCTGGCGCGACTTGCGGGCGGTCAGACAAGGCCGGGTCTACGTCTTGGACGAAGTCTTTCAGCATCCGTCGCCGCGCTTCGTGGACGCCGTCGAGGAACTCGCGCGCAAACTTCACCCGGAGCGCTTTCGATGAACCGTCTTTCCGGCAGGCGCATCCTTGCGATATTTCTCGCTTTGCTGGCCCTCTGGGCGTGCGCGGGTCTGCTGGCCCTCGCCATCGGCAGCGTGTCGATATCGCCGGGAAACCTGGTGCGGCTCGCGGCAAAGCGCCTGTCCGGCGCAACCGACCTCGGGGATCCGCTCGAAACGATTTTGTTTTCCATCCGGCTGCCGCGCATTCTCCTGAGCAGCCTGGTGGGTGCGGCGCTCGCCGTAGCCGGGGCGGCTTTCCAGTCCCTTCTGCGCAATCCGCTGGCAGATCCCTTCGTCCTGGGCGTCTCGACGGGCGCCTCCCTGGGATCGATCCTCTATTCGATACTTACGGCATCCTGGGGAGCAGCGGAAGCGGTCACGGGCCTCATGTACGGCCGTCCAGTCGCGGCGTTCGCCGGGGCCGCGCTGGTGGTCGCCGCGGTCTATTTCATCTCGGGGGGAAACGGCAGGTCGGGCGAGGGCTCGCAACGGCTGTTGCTCGCGGGGATCGTGCTCGCCTCGTTCATCTCGTCGATCAACGTTGTCCTGCTGACCAGCACCAGCCAGGCAGACCTGCGAGGCATTTTTTACTGGCTAATTGGGGATCTCAGCCGGCCTGTCGACGCTTCCATCTACGTCGTAGCCGCAATCGTGGCGGCAGGATTCCTCCTCCTGTACCCGTTTGCCCGCAGCCTGAACCTGGTGTCGATCGGCGAAGAGGACGCGGAAATCCTGGGGGTGGAAGTCCGGCGCGTGAAGGTGGCGGTATATCTCATCGCCTCGCTCATAACCGGGTCGGTGGTGTCCATCAGCGGGCCGATCGCCTATATCGGGCTCATCTGCCCGCACCTCGGCCGCATGATGTTCGGCAGCGACAACCGCATTCTGTTTCCCGCAGTCTTTGTCTTCGGCGCCATTTTTACGCTGTCTGCGGACACCCTGGCACGCACCCTGCTGTCGCCGGCCGAGTTGCCGGTCGGGGTCATCACGGCGCTGATCGGGGCGCCGCTGTTTGTCTACCTTTCACGGCGGAGGAGCTGATGTCGAACCAGGCACGGTCCTTGCCGGCGCTGGAAGCCCGTGGAGTGAGCTTCTCCTATCGCAGGCCGGTGGTCCGCGATTTTACGCTTGGGCTGCATGCCGGCACGATCACGGGCATCATCGGGCCCAACGGTTCGGGGAAGACCACCGCGCTGCGGTTGCTCGGGGGCATTCTGCGGCCGAATGCCGGCAGCGTTCTGCTGAACGGCACGGTTCCGGTCTCGGCGATGCCGCGCAAGCAGATCGCCCGCCACATCGCCATTGTGACCCAGAGCGCCGGCGACGGCTCCCAGCTCACGGTCCTGCACTTCGCCCTGCAGGGCCGATCCCCGCACCTCTCGCTGTTCGGCTTCGAAAGCGCGCGGGATGAGGAACTCACTCTTCAAGCCCTGGAAATGACCCGGCTGACGAACTATGCGGCCGCCCGCGTCTGCGAGCTTTCCGGGGGAGAGAGGCAGCGGCTGCTGCTGGCGCGGGCGCTGGTGCAGGAGCCGGAGATCCTGTTGCTCGACGAGCTCACCGCGAACCTGGACATCAATTACCAGGTCGAGTTGATGAGCCTGGTCAGCCGGCTCACCCGCGAGCGGCGGCTCGCGACCCTGGTCGTTTCCCACGAAATCCACCTTCTCGCCCGATTCGCCGATCGCGTGGCACTGATGTCGGAGGGAACCATCCTCCGCATGGGAACGGTGCCGGAGGTCATTACCAGAGAAAACCTGGCCCGCCTTTTCGGCATGGACTTCCAGGTGCAATGGCCGGCCGATGGCCGGATCGAAATACTGCCCATCATCGAAGAACGGAGACAATCATGATTCTCAACGGCGCCGCCGGAATCCTGAAAACGGGAAATGCGCGAAACTGCGCCTGGTTTGTGTTGTGCTTTTTGGCCCTCTTGCCGCTGCCATCGCCGGCCGCCGCAGCCCGGCAGGAGGCGCTGCGGCGGGTTACGGGATCGGTGGTCGACAGGAGCGGCGCTGCAGTGCCGCGAGTGCACATCGAGATCCGCGGGCAATCGGGAGATGGCATCGCGGATTGCCTGACCGACGCCCGGGGCCGATTCGCGATCGATTTGCGGGCCGGGAGTTATACGGTGGATGCCACGATCGCCGGTTTGGCGCCGCTCCGCGGCCGTCCCCTGGAGGTCGGCCCCACGACTCCGCCGGTCCTTCTGACGCTGGAAGTGCCGTCAATCGAGGAGCGCATCATCGTGACGGCGACCCGGACCGGGGCGCCTCTCGCCCAGGTCGGGAGCAGCGTCACGGTCATCCGCGGGGATGAACTCGAGCGCGGAGGAATCGAGTCGGTTGCGGATGCCCTTCGGCGGGTCGCCGGCGTTGATGTGGTCCAGAATGGCGCCCCCGGCCAACTGGTCTCGCTTTTCATGCGGGGCGGCGAGTCGGACTACACCAAGGTGCTGGTCGACGGCATCCCGATGAACGACCCGGGCGGCAGTTTCAACTTTGCCAACCTCTCCACCTCGGGCATCGACCGCATTGAAGTTGTGCGCGGGCCTCAGAGCGCTCTGTTCGGGTCCGACGCGATGTCCGGCGTCATTCAGATCTTCACCCGCCGCGGCAGGAGCGAAGGGCTCAAGCCGCGGCCCTACGCATTCATGGAAGGGGGAAGCTTTTCTACGATGCGCTACGAGGGGGGCATCGAGGGGAAAGTCGAACGCCTGGATTACGCCGCCTCTTTCGCCCGGCTCGACACAGACAACAACTTTCAGAACGGGTCGTTCAACGATGCCACCGCTACCGGGAATCTCGGCCTTCGCCTGTCGCCGCGAAGCCGGCTGCGCGCGGTTTTTCGCAGCGATGCCGGGCGCGCCGGCGTGCCCGGACAGTGGGCGTTTTATCGCCCTGATTCGGACGCCTATTTTCGCCACCGTGATCTGGCAGGCGGAATCACTTTTACCCATTTCACGACGTCATCCTGGACGCAGACCCTGTCGTATGACGTGAACGACTCCCGCCAGTTTTCCGAGGACAGCGTCGATTCCGGCATTTATGTCGCAACCTACCAGGGCCGGATATCGCCGTTCACCTCTTTCGATTTTCCGTACCAGACGCTCAACCAGAGCCGGCGGCAAAAGATCGGCTATCAGACCGGATTGTCGCTGCCTCACGCCCATCTCCTGACGGCAGGCGCCGAATACGAGCGCGAGTCCGGCTCCGTGGGCGATCCGGGCGCCAATCCGCTGGTCGCCGTACGGAACAACTTCGGCGCCTTCGTGCAGGATGAGTGGACGCTTCACAATCGAGTCTTTGCCGCCGCCGGCCTCCGGATGGAACAGAACGACAGTTTCGGATATTCAGCGGTTCCCCGGCTCTCGCTGGCCTGGCATGCGCGCCTACCGGCACCCGGAGGCATTCTGGGGCTGACGAAGCTCAAGGCCAACTTTGGCCTGGGAATCAAGGAGCCGACTCTGGTCGAATCTTTCAGCCAGTCGCCGTTCTTTCTGGGCAACCCGAACCTCAAGGCCGAAAGATCCACGAGTTACGATATTGGCATCGAACAACAACTAGGCGCGGCCGGGGGTATGGTGGAAGTGTCTTTTTTTGACACTCGCTACCGGGACCAGATCGGCTTCGTGACTACCGACTTCACCACCTTCGCCGGGACGTTTTTCAATGCCGGCAAGACGCGCGCCCGCGGCATCGAGACCAGTTTTCGGAAAGACCTTGGGGGAAGCGTGGAGGTCGGCGGAACCTATACGTTCCTCGATTCCCGAGTCCTGGAGAATGAGGCGCCCCTTGATCCGATGTTTGCCGCAGGCCGGGAACTGCTCCGCCGGCCACGGCATTCCGGTTACCTCGCTCTCGAGTGGAGACCGGGACGGTGGACGTTCAGCGCTTCCGGAACCATCGCCGGAAGCCGCCTCGATTCCGACTTCCTCGGCCTGGGGCTGGAGCGGAATCCCGGCTTCGGCGTTCTGGATCTGAGAGTCAGCTTCCGCCTGCTGTCGGGCATGAGTCTGTACGCCGTTGTAAACAACGCATTGAACAGAAGCTATATGGAATCGCTCGGCTATCCGGCGCTTCCCGCCCGATTCCGCATCGGCCTGGCCACAGGATTCTGACGTCCCTGGTACAACCCGATTTGAGGTTTGACGGCAGTTGGCAAAGACGTAGAATGGGCCGCACGATTCACGATCTGCACCGGAGCTTGGAAAGGTCGGATGTCGGAGGCTGAAATGGCACGCAAATGGAAACTTTGGCTCGGAGTGGCATCTCTGATCGTGTTCCTCCTTGCGGCGTGGTTTTTGATCGGTCGCAGGTGGAACCGGCCCGTGCAACAGGCGTCGCTGCCACCGGAAAGCGGGCAGTCGGCTGCCGAGGTTCTGCAAGGGGAACGGCCTGTGCCTGCGTACGTGCCGCTGGGCGAATCTCAGCTTCACGCATCTGAAGCAGTCCCTGAGTACCGGCTGAGCGGCAAGGTCACTTCGGAAATGGGCGAGCCGCTGCCCGGCGCCGTGGTTTCGATTTACGGCACGCCGCCGCGCTGGTCGCCTCCGTCATTCGAGCAGCCGGCTGCGCTGGCCACGCAGACGTGCGGCGAGCAGGGGCAGTATGAGATCCGACTGAAGGTTCCTGCCAATCTCTGGGTAACAATCCGCAAGGACGGGTTTGCGGCCAGCAACGCCTTCCTGCCGGTGCGTGACCTGAAATTGGCCGTGAGAGACTTCAGCCTGCCCGTCGCGGAGTCCAGCATCTCAGGATTCGTTCTCGATAAGCAGGACGCGCCGGTCGCCGGGGCCCTGGTAGCGGCCAACATTCCGCCATCCGGCCCCATGGCCGACAATCAATTCCCTGCTCCCATCGCCCGGGTCACCGACGCCGCCGGGAAGTACACGCTCGAGGGCCTCCCGGATGGCGACGTGGGCATCGTGGCTTCCGCCCGCGGGTTCTCGCAGAGGGAGGAGCAGACTTCACTCCGGGCGGGCCAACCCCAGCTTCTGAACATCAGCCTGTCGCCGGCGAGTACTATTTCTTTCCCCGTGAGAAACAGCCGGGGCGAACCGCTCCCATACGCGACTGCAACAGCCCCGGGGTTTTTCAAAATCGCCGGGGGCGATAAACGAGGCCTCATCGAATTTGCCGTGTCCCAGGAGATTTCTCCGTTCGAATGCACAGTCGCCGCGGTAAACCACAAGGCCGCCACCATCCTGCTTGACCCGAAGGCCCCGCCATCGTCGGTGGTCCTGGAGGAGATGCCCGTGTTCAGGGGGAGAGTCCTGACGGAAGCCGGCAAGGCAGCGGATGGCGTCCAGGTCGTTGTCATCGGCAAAGGGGGCGTCCAGGGAAAGTTCGACGGTGCTGCCGAGACGGACAAGAATGGCCGGTTTTCACTCTTTCAAGCCTACCCGCCGGCGCAGGAGGTCAGGGCGTCCAAGACCGGGTACTTCGATCAGCGGCGAGAATTCGACGTCAGCAAGCCGGCGCCGCAGGAGGTTGTACTTCGCCTGAAATCCGTCGAGGCGGGCATCTTTGGACGAGTGGTCGACTACAAAGGGCTTCCCGTGAAGCGCTTCATCGTGCATCTGCGGGTTGGCGCCGGCGGCCAGGACTACCAGCGGTCATTCGCCGACGACAGCGGCAGGTTTCTGATCACAGATGTCGCACCCGGCACTTATACGCTCATCATTCAGTCGGCTCTCGCCGCGACCACCGACAACGTTCAGTTGTTCAATCAGGAGGGCGTCGAAATCCGAAAGGGATTTCTTTTCGGCGAATTTCTGGCGCAATTCCCCAAACCGCAATTCACAAAGTAGTCAACGAGGGTGAGGTCAGGGCGAGACTGCGATGCTGCCGCGTCTTCTAATGTGATGCGGGCTGCAGCAACTCGGCGGCGGCACGGTGGGCAAGCTCCTTCCGGTCCCAGGCGCGGCGGTCGATGAACACGAAGAACTTCCACAATGCCTTGTGTTTCAGTTTGAGCACCCGGATCTCGTCGTTGTTGCTGCCGGAAAGCGGTTCGACGCGGCCGTCCTCCAGCCTGACGAGCACCTCTGCTTCCGGCAGGGACATGCCGATCGACGGACAGTAGACGATCACCTGATGAGGATCCAGGCCGACGGCGCCTGCAATCTCGGCCTCCAGCTTTTCGCGGTCGCCGGCGCCGTAGTGATACCGGCTCACGATTTCCTTCTGTCTCTCTTCGCCCACGTCAACCGTGAGAACATAACAGGCACGATAGAGCTGCCGGGATTCGAGGCAGCCGGTCAGGTGCACAATAGCCGCGTGGTTGTGGTGCTTTTCCTTGAGGACCCAGATCAGGGTTTCGTCCTTGAGGCCGCGCAAATCCTCCCGCCGCAGGCCGGACTCGAGTGCCAGTTCCACCGCTTTGGAAATCATGGCCCCCGACGCGATCTTGGTGTGGTGGAAATAGACCCGTTCCGAAAGGGTATAGCGGATGCGGAGCAGGTTGATCAATTCGGACAGCGCGTCGCGCCGGAGCATGCCGTTTTTCTCCAGGTTAACCACGAAGCGCCCCCCCTCCAGGATGAAGGACCGGAACACGCGCGGATCATAGTTTTGCGAAAAACCGGCGAAGTAAGTGTCCCGCCTCAAGTAGTCCAGGAGATCCGCAGTGATCGCACCTGTGATGATTTCGGAAGCGAAGCCGGCTTCCCCCCGGAGAATGCGCACGACCTGGTTTTGGAATCCCGAACTTCCGAGGCGCCGGGCCAGCGAAGATTCCATAAGGAAGTAGGTGAATCGCGATTCGTCCTTGTCGTGGCGGGGAAGAACGCGGCGTTCGTCTTCCAGGGTATGCCCGAACGGGATGTGGGTGATGTCGTGCAGCAAAGCTGCCGCCCGGATGGCGGTGGCATCGTCGGAGGATATGGTCGATGTGCGTCGCAACGCCTTGATCATTCTCCGGGCCATCCAGGATGTCCCCAGAGAGTGCTCGAAGCGCGAGTGTGTCGCTGAGGGGTAAACAAGGGACGCGGTTCCCAGTTGCTTGATCCCCCGGAGCCGCTGAAATTCCGGGGTGTCCACAAGTTCAACCTCGAGCGGCTCGAGTTCGATATCGCCGTGGACCGCATCACGCACCAGTTTCTCAGGCATACGCCTTCCCTCCTATGCGATGTTGCATTATACGGCACTTCTGGCCCTTCGGGCTGGGGGTTGGGGGTTGGGTGTTGGGTGCTGGGGGTGTTCGGTGTTGAGTCGGAGGTTTTGAGTCTGAGGTCTGAAGTCTGCGATCTGAGGTCTGATGTCTGAGGTCGGACGTCCGACCATCGATTCATTCACCGACTCCCCGCATGCCCTGCTTTTCAATCTGACTCCTGACTCCCGACTCCCTGTTCCGAAGTCCGAGGTCTAATGTCTAAAGTCTAATGTCTGATGTCCGACCATCGATTCATTCGCCGACTCCCCCGCCTTCTGACTCCCGGCTCCTGACTCCCAGTTCCGAAGTCCGAAGTCTGAGGTCTGAAGTCTGAGGTCGGACGCCCGACCATCGATTCATTCACCGACTCCCCGCATGCCCTGCCTTTCATTCTGACTCCTGACTCCCGGCTCCTGACTCCCAGTTCCGAAGTCCGATCCCTGCCGCCCCAGCGTATAATCAGCGATATGATCGAACTGACTGACGACCTTTCCCGAACGATCCGGCTCAAGAACCATCCCAAGCGGATCGTGTGCCTGGTCCCGAGCATCACGGAAACGCTCTTCACGCTCGGTGCGGGAGCGCGCATCGCGGCGATTACCGACTACTGTATTCATCCCGAGGCAGAGGTTTGCATCAAAACCAGGATCGGCGGAACCAAGAACTTCCACATCGACCGGATCCTCGAACTCAAGCCCGACCTGGTGATTGCCAATGCGGAGGAAAACCGCAAGCACCAGGTGGAAAAACTCGATGAGGCCGGACTCAGCGTGTTCGTCACGTTCCCCAGGAATATTGACGGGTGCATGAAGATGATCGCGGACATGGGGGTGCTGACCGGCACGGAGTCCGCTGCAAAGCGAATCCTGGACTCGATCGCCCAGGCACGCACCGAAGCGCTGGCGCAGGCGAGCGAGCCGCCGCTGCGTGTTCTCTGCCCCATCTGGAAGAATCCCTACATGACGGTCAATCATGACACATTCGTCGACAGCGTGATCCGGGGTTGCGGCGGCCAAAACATCTTCGCCGACCGCGCGGAACGATACCCGCAATTCCTGATGGAGGAAGCGGCCCGGCGGAACCCGGAGGCCGTGCTCCTGCCGACCGAACCCTACCATTTCAGCGAGTCGGACGTGCCCGAGTTCGAAAGGATGGGGAACACGGTCCCTGCCATACGGGACCGGCGAGTGCACATCGTCGAAGGAGAACTGCTCAGCTGGTACGGGCCCCGCCTCGCCCGCGCCCTCCTCGTCGTCTCGCAACTGTTGCGGCCGCATTGAGCAGTTTCATGGAGTCAACGGGCGGATGCCGCGCGGGCAAGCGCTCGCTCATTTGAGGCTGATCAGATCGAGCTTACACAGCTTCTCGAGGATTTGAAGGACTTCCAGTTCGCGCAGCGGGGACAGCATCACGATCGATTTCACGTCCCAGGCCCCGTTGATGCGCGAAACAACGAAGCCCTCCTGGTGCGTCAGCGAAAAGCGCATGAGATCCGACTCGGAGACCAGGAAGTAGGGGATCTTGTTGGACGGGACGGAGCTCTTGTACAGTTCCTGGCACAGTGATTTTTCTGCGGTCTCGATGAGTTCGTCCGCCCGGGCGTCCTGAGGATCCAACTGGAGGATCTCCTGGGAGACCGCAATCGCTTCCTGGAATTTCCTGGCCTTCATCAGCTCCAGCGCCCGATTGAGGAGAGTTGCGGAGTCCGCGGCCGGAACCGGCTTATCTCGGATTTCCTTGACCTCCAAAACATTCATTTCGTAGAGCTGGAACAGCTCGAAGTTGACCGAAAAGTCCGAGCCGTGGACCTCCAGGATCATCTCCGAGATCGTCTTGGCCCGGCTGACCAGAAACAGAAGCTTCTTGTGGAGAGGCTTCAACGCCAGCCTCTTCAGATCCGCGCCGGCCCGGAGAGCCAGGATGACGTTGTTGCTCGGGTACACTTTCCGAATGCGCGCCCACTCGTCTTTGCGGCGCACTCCCTCAAAGATCACGGTGTTGACGTCGAGCTTGATGATGATGAGCTCGTCGAGGTTGAACCCGTTCGCAGTGAAGTGGAAGTAGCCTTCTTCCCAGAGGAAAAGGTCATAGATGACTTCTTCAGTGCGCCCCACCAGGGCTCTTTCCACTTCCTGCTGGGTGATGTGCCCCTGCTGTATGAGATTCCTTCCAAGGTTCAGGCGGTTCTGGAGCTGCAACTCGAGGGCGCGTTTGAGTTGGGTTTCGGTGATCTTCCCCTGAAACAGGAGGTAATGGCCGAGTTGCCGGGTGGGCTCGTTGGATCGCGACGAGATGATCTGCCCGTCCTTGAAGAAGATGAAGATCTTAATCTTATTCCTGGCGAATGTCAGCGATCCGGTCTTCCTGCCAAGGGCGACCCACTGGAGAAGCTCAGCCAGATCCATCGTTCTCAGATTGCCGGAGAGTGACATCAGCGCGCCCGATCCGTACAAATAGGAAATGCCGCCGGAGTCTACTTGGCCTCGGGGCACAATGTCCTTATCGGATGACAGCCCGTTTTTGCTGAGAGGTCAATTGAGACAGATCAAATCTCTTTTGGTTGTGGCGATAAGAGTACGGATCTGCTAAAAGATGTGCCCGGGAGAGTGGCTTCGTGGTGCTGACATATGCAAATCAATTGACGATCCTGAGGATGATATTCATCCCCTGCATCGTCATTCTGATCATTTACGGTCATCCCCGGAGCGCCATGCTGTTCTTCATCCTGGCCGGCGTCACCGATGGTCTCGACGGGCTCATAGCCCGTAAGTTACAGCAAAAGACAGTCTTAGGGTCATTCTTGGACCCCATGGCCGACAAATTGCTGTTAACGGCCGCATTCATCACTCTGACCATCCCCTCTGTTCCGGTTGCCTACCACATTCCGATCTGGCTCACCATCACTTGCATCAGCCGGGACCTCCTGATCGCGCTCGCGGCTCTGATCATCCACCTTCAGACCAGCCACAAGGAGTTCCCGCCGAGCTTTCTCGGGAAATGTACTACGGCGGCGCAGCTCGTGACGGTGGCAGTGACCATGATGGCGACCCTCACCCCGATAGTCCTGCCGATCCTTGATCCGCTTGTTTATGCTACTCTGTTGGTTACGGTGGCCTCGGGACTGCATTATTTCTATCGCTCGGTTCGACTCATAGAGTCCATTCAGAAGGTGGAAGTCAGAAGTGTCAAGAAGGGGAGTTAGGGTCCGCGGGGTCGAGCCCGATTCACCGGCCGCAGCGGCCGGGCTTGCACCAGGGGATGAGATTCTAACGGCCAACGGATATCCTGTCGCGGACGAGCTGGCGCTCAAGTTTTACCTGGCGGAAGAATACGTCGACCTGGAGGTGCTTAAGGCCGGAGGCGGCGAGGAGCATGTCGAAGTGGATCTGGCCGACGGCCGGAGGTTCGGGGTCGAAATCGAGGACTTCAAGACCCGCACCTGCAACAATGCCTGCCTCTTCTGTTTCATCAACCAGCTCCCTCCCAGCGCCCGGGCGACTTTAAAGGTCAAGGACGACGACTACCGCCTGTCCTTCCTGCACGGCAATTACATCACGCTCACGAATCTGCCGGACCGCGAACTGGACCGGATCATCGAACAAGCCCTGTCTCCGCTCTACGTTTCCGTGCACGCCACAAACCCGGAGTTACGGACGAGAATCATGGGACGCAGGAAGGCGGACGACCTGGCCGGCAAGCTGCGCAAGCTGATCAATGGCAGGATCACGATCCATGCCCAGATTGTGCTGATGCCGGGCATCAACGACGGCGAACACCTGGAGCGCACGGTTTTCGACCTCTATTCGTATTATCCAGGGGTGAATTCGGTAGCCATAGTTCCCCTGGGCCTCTCGGATTACAGTGTGCCGGGGGAGATTCTCACCGCGGTCACGCCGGGGTTCTGCCACGATGTGATCCGGATGGTCGCTCCGTGGCAGAAGCGTTTCAGGGTGGAGACAGGACGGGCTTTCGCCTATCTTGCGGACGAATTCTTCATTCAGGGCGGGTTGCCGATCCCCGATGCCCTCTACTACGACGACTTCGCACAAATCGAGGATGGAATCGGCATGGTGCGCCGCTTCCTCGACGATTTTTCGGCAAGCCTCCGGCGGCGGCGCAAACGGATGCCGCTCCTCCGAGCGACGCTTGCGACCGGCACTCTCTTCTACCCGTTCCTGAAGGAATGCATCGCCCGGTTCAATGCCAGGCTGGGATCTGATCTCGAGGTCGTCGAAGTGGAAAACCGGTTTATGGGAAAAACGATTACTGTCGCGGGTTTGCTCGCGGGCCGGGATATTGCGCAAGCCCTCGCAGGCCGTCCCCTCGGTGATTTTGTCGTAGTCCCCGGGGAAGCCGTCTCGCGGGTCGAGCGGATTTTTGTCGACGACATGACGCCCGCCGGGCTGGAAAAGATCCTCGGCAGACCTGTTTACCCGAGCGGCCGCAGTGTGCAGGACTTCTTCCATCTGCTGAAGTGAAAGCTGTTGTTTTTCGGGCGTATCTCCTGCAGAATGTATGGCCTCAGCCGAGGAGGCGCCATGGCCAGGACTATCCAAGGGAAACTGGATGCAACCGGAAGTCGTTTCGCGATCGTCATCAGCCGTTTCAATTCTTTCATCAGCGACCGTTTGCTGAGCGGCGCCCTCGACGCCCTGGAACGGCACGGCGCCGCGCCGGACGACATCACGACCGTCTGGGTCCCCGGTTCTTTTGAAATCGTCCTCGTAGCCAAGAAGCTCGCACTCTCAGGCAAGTACGACGCCGTGATCTGCCTCGGCGCGCTGCTGCAGGGAGAGACGCCTCATTTCGAATACATTTCGTCGACCGTCACCAAGGGGATTGGCAACGTCGGCCTGGAGTCGGGGATCCCGGTGATCTATGGTATCCTCACCTGTAATACCCTGGAGCAGGCAATCGAACGTGCCGGCCTCAAATCTGGAAACAGGGGGTTTGACGCCGCCCTCTCGGCGATGGAGATGGTTCAGGTTTTGAAGCAGCTATAGGGCCGCGAAAGCACCCACGCCTTTCACCGCACTCATGGATCGATTCATCAGAAATGGGACTCAGAAGAACCGCGCGCGAATGTGCGCTTCAAATGCTCTACCAATACGACGTAGGCAAACACTTGCCGGACGCGATCCTCGAATCTTTCTGGGAGATGAACGAGCAGCCGGACAAGGTGCGCGAATTCGCCAGCCAGCTCTTCCGCGGCACCCTTATGCGCCTGAAAGAGATCGACCGGCTCATCCAGGGGCACACCAAAAACTGGCGTTTGAGCCGCATGGCCGCAGTCGATCGGAATGTGCTCCGCCTGGCCGTTTTTGAGCTGCTTTCCGATGCCCGGACGCCGGACACAGTGGTCATCAACGAAGCGCTGGAAATCGCCAAGAAATTCTCCACCAACGAGTCGGCGCAGTTCGTAAACGGGATCCTCGACAGCATCAAGAACGACATTCTGCATGAAAGGGTGAAGGAGTAATGGAGCACGACACCAATCCCCTGGTACAGCGCCGGCTGAAGCTGCAAGAGCTGAAGCGCCTGGGCCACAATCCCTACCCCCATCGGTTCGACTACAGCCACACGCTCGGGGAAATGCACGACCGTTTCGACGCCTCGACCGCCCAGGAACTGGAGGAGTCCAGGCAGAGGGTGCGCGTCTGCGGACGCGTCATTGCCCTGCGTCCGCACGGCAAGGCCGGGTTTCTGGACCTCTCCGACGGCGAACACCGCCTGCAGGTGTACGTGCGGCGCGATCGCGTCGAGCCCGGTGTTTTCGAGCTGTATGAACTGTTCGACCTGGGTGACATCGTCGGCGCGGAAGGAACCGTTTTCCGGACGCGGACCAACGAGCTGACCGTTCTTGCTTCTTCCGTGCACCACCTGGCGAAAAATCTCCTGCCGCTGCCGGAGAAGTGGCACGGCCTCGTCGATGTGGAGACCCGGTTTCGCCAGCGCTACGTCGACCTCATCGTCAATCACGAAGTGCGTGAAACCTTTGTCAGGCGCGGCAAGATCATCAGGGAGATCCGCAACTTCCTCGACGCCCGCGGCTACCTGGAAGTGGAGACCCCGGTGCTGCAGACGATCGCCGGAGGCGCCCTCGCGCGGCCGTTCAAGACGCACCACAACGCCCTGGATATCGAGCTCTACCTGCGCATCGCGCTGGAACTCTACCTGAAACGCCTCATCGTCGGCGGCATTCCCCGCGTGTACGAGCTGAGCCGGATCTTTCGCAACGAGGGAATTTCGACACAGCACAATCCGGAATTCACCATGCTCGAGTTTTACCAGGCATACAGCGATTTCCGCGATCTAATGGACCTCACGGAAGAGATGCTCACGAAGATTGCCGAGACCGTGACCGGTTCGCGCCAGGTGCCCTACCAGGAGCACACCTTGGATTTCGGTCACTGGCAGCGTTTCAGCATGAAGGAGGCGATGTTCCATTACTGGCCCGAGTCCGTCCCGAAGCCATCGGAGGAAGATCTGCGCTCCGAAGAGATGCTGCGCTCGCTGGTCATCGCCGTGGGCGGCGAGGCCGAGGCCGGCGCCGGCGCCGGCAAACTGCTGGCCGCGATCTTCGAACAGGTCGTCGAACCACACCTCATCCAGCCGACCTTCATTTACGATTACCCGACCGAGGTTTCGCCCCTGTCCAAGACGAAGCCGGACGACCCCGGCACGGTCGAGCGCTTCGAGCTGTTCATGGCCGGAATGGAAATCGCCAACGCATACTCCGAGCTCAACGATCCGGAGGAACAGAAGGCGCGCTTCGAGGAACAGTTGCTGGCGCGGGGGCGCGGCGATGAGGAGGCCCACGCAATGGACAGCGACTATATCCGCGCACTGAGTTACGGTATGCCTCCGACCGCCGGCGAGGGCATCGGCATCGACCGGCTCACCATGATCCTGACCAACTCCCGGTCCATCCGGGACGTGATTCTGTTTCCGTTGCTGCGTCCGGAAGCCGGAGGAGAATGAGCGCACAATCAGGAACCACGAAATACACGGACGGCACGAAAGTCAACGGAGCAATACGCCAGAAGGGCCGTTGAACGGGGTTGCGGGTACAACCGGTCCGTGTGGCGCAATGCGCCCCGCGTACCGCCCGAGCGGAAGCGCGAGCTCATTTTCGCGTGTTTCGTGGTTACAGATGGTTTGGAACGAACCTATCCATGAAATTCGAACTGTTCGTCGCGCTCCGATACCTGAAAGCAAAACGCAAACAGACGATGGTATCGGTGATCTCCGCCATTTCCGTGCTGGGTATCGCGGCCGGGGTGATGGCCCTGGTGATCGCCCTGGCCCTGTCCACCGGCTTCCGCGAGGACATCCAGACAAAGATCGTCGGCGCCACGTCCTACATTAATCTCCTCCACATCGACAGCGCTCCGTTGCGCGACTACGAAGACCTGATTGCCGGCCTGAGCCGGGTTCCCCACGTCACCGGCGCCGCCCCGGCCATCTTCAACTATGTTTTTGTGGCCAGCCCCACCCGCAACCAGGGCGCCGTCCTGAAGGGGGTCGACCCGGTCCGGGAACGGCAGATCTCGGACTTCTTCTCCCATGTGGTGGAGGGGAATCCGAATGCCCTCGAGTCGCAAGCCGGCGTCCCGGCAGACGACCCGGATGCGCCGGTTCAGCCGAGCCATATCATCATCGGCAAGGAGATGGCCCGTTCGCTCGGGGCGAGGCTGGGCGACACCCTGACCGTTTATTTTCCAGTAAGAAGATTGACGCCTCGCGGGATGATGCCGTCGGTCACCCAAAAAATATTCCGGATTTCCGGCATTTTCGAATCGGGACTCTGGGACTACGACTCCAATTGGGCCTACACCAGCATGGCAGCCGCGCGCCGCCTGTTCTCCATGCCGCCCGGCTCGGTCTCGGTGCTGCAGTTCAAGTCCGACAACCTGGAAGAGGTCGAGCCTGTCGCCGAGGCAATTCGCGCCGCAGCGGGCCCAGCATTCATGACTACCACGTGGATTGACCTCAACAAGCCGCTCTTCTCCGCCCTGAAGCTCGAGAAGATCGTCCTTTTTGTCACCATCGGACTGATCGTGTTCGTCGCGGCGCTGAATATCGTCACCACCCTGATCATGATGGTTCTGGAAAAGCAGCGCGACATCGCGATCCTCACCGCCATGGGAGCGACGCAAAAGACGATCATGTGGGTCTTTGTGCTCCAGGGGCTGGTGATCGGGATGATCGGGACTTTTCTGGGCGCAGTCCTCGGGATCGGCATCAGCCGTGTCCTGGACACCTATAAACTGATCCGGCTCCAGGCAGAGGTCTACAGCATTCCCTACGTTCCCTTCCACGTAAAGATCTGGGATGTGGCGTTGATCTGCGGCACCGCGCTGCTGATCAGCTTTCTGGCCACCCTCTATCCGGCGCGCAGCGCCTCGAAGCTGGATCCTGTGGAGGTCCTGCGCTATGAGTGAGTTGCTGGCTGTGCGGGATCTCTGCAAGGGATACCGTTCCGGGGACGAACGCCTCGAGGTGCTGGTGGGATTGGACCTGCAACTCGATCAAGGGGAGATGATGGCGGTGACCGGGGTCTCCGGATCGGGGAAGAGCACGCTGCTGCATCTCATTGGAGGCATGGACCGCCCCGACAGAGGGTCGATTCTCATTCACGGCACGGAAGTCACCAGGCTGGGCCAGCAGGAACTGTCCCACTTCCGCAACCACACGATTGGTTTTGTATTTCAGTTTCATCATCTCCTGCCGGAATTTACGGCGCTGGAAAATGTGATGATGCCGCTGCTTCTCAGGGGCGAGGCGGCGGCGCGGGCCCGTCAATGCGCCCAGGAGGCCCTGACAGACGTCCAGATGGGCGCTCGCCTCGACCACCGTCCCGGCGAGCTGTCCGGAGGTGAACAGCAGCGCGTCGCCATTGCGCGGGCGCTGGTGGGGAATCCGAAACTGCTGCTTGCCGATGAGCCCACGGGGAACCTGGACACCCACACCGGCGCCGCGATCGGAGACCTGATCCGTTCGTTGCACGTGCGTCACGGGCTCACTTCGATTCTCGTCACCCACAACGAGCGCCTGGCGGGGATCTGCTCAAAAGCCTGCCGTCTCGAGGAAGGCCGGCTGTCTTTCTGACGGATGCCCTAAGATGAGGGTGCAATCGGAAGTGGGATTCAACAAAAAGAATTTGTCAATTGTTATTTGTCAATTGTCGTTCGGGGGCGGGGCGGCATGTTGGCGGGCAGGCTCTGCGCTCGGGTACTTCACCCGCACCGAACTCGATCAGGACCTCACAGGCCAAGGGTTTGGAGCGGCCAAATGACAAATGACCATTAACCAATCACAATTGATAAATTCTTTTGTCGTCAATCGTTGCGCGACGCATTATTTTTGTCCGATCATACGGAGAGCTTGAAGGTTCACCTAGATTCCGCGAGGATTGAGTCTCACTTCTGATTGCACCCCTAAGATGACCGAGATTCGCGCAACTCCAGGCGACTCAGGTATAATCAAGCCGTGACTCTCTGGATCGTCGCCGCATTTGTGCTTCTCTTGAATATCCCGTTCGGATATTGGCGGGCACGGGTGCGCAGGTTCTCCGGCCAGTGGATTCTTGCGATACACCTCCCGGTGCCGATCGTCATCGCCTGCCGTGTTTTTTCCGGTCTGGGGTGGCACCTCGCCACTTTTCCAGTCATGGTCGCCGCTTTCTTCTGCGGACAACTCCTGGGTGGGAAGCTCGTCTCTACCGCCAGGTCGCCGGGGGCGTAAGGGGTGGAAATCGGGGAAGGCAACCCGATAGGGTATTTGAATCCAGGTGCGCGTGTCCTCCATTATCCCGACCCTTTTCGCCTTTACAGCCTTTCAAGGCAGTCCGTATAATAACTTGTAGCGATGAGCCGGCGAGTACCACCCTATGTTTGAAAAATATACAGAAAAGGCGCGGAGGGTTATCTTCTTCGCCCGCTATGAAGCCAGCCAGTTCGGCAGTCCTTACATTGAGACCGAGCATCTCCTCCTGGGGCTGATCCGGGAAGATAAGAACCTCACGAACCGCTTTTTCCCCAAGGCAAATGCTTCTATCGACAGCATACGCAAAGAGATAGAGGGAAGAACCACGATTCGCGAAAAGGTGTCGACATCGGTGGATCTCCCCTTCTCCGACGAAAGCAAGCGGGCCTTGAATGCAGCCGCCGAGGAGTCGGAGCGACTTTCCCACAAGCACATCGGCACGGAGCACATGCTGCTGGGTCTGCTCCGGGAAGAGCGGTCGGTGGCGGCCGAGATCCTGCGTGAACGCGGCTTGCGCCTGTCGATGGTGCGCGACGAGCTGGGGAGGGGCAATCCTGAGAGGCACGGTCCGGGTCGGGCCAAGGAACCGCTGAGCCTGGCCGAGTTCTCGCGCGATCTGACCGAAGCCGCCGCCAATGACGCGCTCGATCCCCTCGTCGGCAGGAGCAACGAGATCGAGCGCATGATCCAGATCCTGTGCCGCCGGACGAAAAACAACCCGGTCCTGATCGGCGAGCCCGGTGTGGGCAAGACGGCGATCGTGGAAGGGCTGGCGCAGCGGATCGTGAATGGCCAGGTTCCGCCGCCCTTGCTCGACAAGAGAATCCTGGCGCTGGACATCTCATTGATCGTCGCCGGAACAAAATACCGCGGCCAGTTTGAAGAGCGGCTGAAGACGATCATGAAGGAGCTTGTCGAAAACAGGAATCTGGTGGTGTTCATCGATGAGCTGCACACGCTGGTTGGCGCCGGTTCGGCCGAGGGATCCCTCGATGCAGCCAACATCCTGAAGCCGGCGCTGTCGCGCGGCGAGATCCAGTGCATCGGCTCGACCACGCCATATGAATACCGCCGGTCGATAGAAAAGGACCGTTCGCTTGAACGGCGTTTCCAATCGATCAAGGTTTCCCCGCCTACGGAACCCGAAAGCATCCTGATCCTTCACGGCGTCAAGGAGAAGTACGAGAGCTTCCATCAGCTCAAGTATACCGATGATGCCCTGGAAAGCGCGGTCTACCTCTCCAACCGGTACATCTCGGACCGATTCCTGCCCGACAAGGCGATCGATCTCATCGATGAGGCGGGAGCGCGCGTGAAGCTGCGCTCCATCTCGGTCCCCGAGGAGCTGATCAACATTCAGCGGCGCATCCGGATGATCGACGGCCGGATCGAGAGCGCAATCTCCGCCCAGGAGTTTGAGAGAGCGGCCCGGTTCCGGCTGGAAGAGGACATGGAACAGGAGAACCTGCAGGTCGTCAAAGAGCGCTGGCGGTTCAAGAGCACTGCGCCCTTGAAGGTCACCCGCGAAGACATCGAGGAAGTGATCTCCAAGTGGACCGGTGTTCCGGTCTCCTCCATCCACGAAGAGGAGAAGATGAAGCTCCTCCGCATGGAGGAGGAGCTTCACAAGCGGATCGTGAGCCAGGAGAAGGCGATCACGGCACTGAGCCGGGCGATCCGCCGCTCGCGCGCTGGTTTGAAGTCGCCCAAGCGCCCGGTCGGGTCCTTTCTATTCCTGGGGCCGACGGGCGTCGGCAAAACAGAGATGGCGAGGTCGCTGGCGGCCTTCCTGTTTGGGAGTGAAGCCGCCATGATCCGGCTCGACATGTCGGAGTACATGGAAAAACACTCGGTGTCGAAGCTCATCGGCTCGCCTCCCGGGTACGTCGGTCACGAGGAAGGAGGCCAGCTGACGGAGAAGGTGAAGCGCAATCCTTACTCGGTCCTGCTGCTGGACGAAATCGAGAAGGCGCACCCGGATGTTTACAATATTCTGCTCCAGGTGTTCGAGGACGGCCAGCTCACCGATTCGCTGGGGAACACGATCGATTTCAAAAACTGCCTCGTCATCATGACCTCCAACCTGGGCGCCCGCTTCCTGGAAAAGCGCGGCCACATGGGCTTCCGCACCAGTTCGAAATCCGACGCCAAGAAGACCGAGGATATGATTCTGAGCGAGGTCAAGAAGGTCTTCAATCCGGAGTTTCTCAACCGGCTGGACGAGATCATCCTTTTTGAAGCTCTCACAGCCGAGGATCTGGAAAAGATCGTCGATCTGCTCATCACCCAGGGAAACGAAGTTCTCAAGCAGAAGAAGATCACGATCCTGCTTCGCCCCGAGGCCCGAAAGTGGATCGTGGACAAGACCTGCGCCGACCGGTCCTATGGCGCCCGTCCGTTGCGACGCGCCATACAGAAATACATCGAGGATCCTCTTTCTGAAGCACTCATCAGGAGCCAGTTCAAGGCGGAAGCTCTTCTTGAAATCTACCTGGACGGAGACAGCCTCTACTACCTGCCTGCCGGTGAAACCGTCGAGAGCGGGGTGAAGCTCAGCAGTTGAAAATGACCCTGCCCGGCAAAAATTGGAACGTTGCCCTGCGCACGGAGTATATTTTCCAGGTGAATCTCATGCTGGATTTGACCCCTTGATTCATTTAACATATGCGCTTCGCTAAGTTGCTGCGAAGGCAACAGATTGGCTTCACTTTGCAGACGTATCACGCTGGAGGATGGATGTACAAGTTCTTCAAACCGGGAATCTTGTGTCTGGTCGGATTCTTTCTCGCGGGTTCCCTCGCCATTGCCCAGCAACCCGCACAGCAGCCCCCAAACAAGAAGGAAACGATCATCGAGAGAATCGACATCAGGGGCAACCGCCGGATCAAAGAAGAGGATATCCGGTTCTACATTCAGTCCCGGCCGGGGGACGTGTACGATGAAGACCGTCTGGCTCTGGATCTGAGAGCCCTCTACAAGGAGGCCAAGTGGTTTGAGAACATACAGATCACTTCAATGGACGGGGACACCGGCAAGATAGTCACCTTCCTGCTGCAGGAGAAGCCGCTGGTCCGCGAGATCAAATACGAGGGTAACAAATCCTTCACGGAATCCAACATCCTCGACTACTTCAAGGAACGCAAGGTGGGGCTTTCGCCCGACTCTGTCTACGAACCGGGAAAAGCAAGGGCTGCCGAGCGGGCACTGATGGATTTGCTGGTTCAGAACGGGAAGCCGCTGGGCACGGTGCGCACGGAACTCGAGTCGGTTCCGCCGAGCAGCGTGCGGCTGAAATTCATTGTCGACGAAGGGCCGAAGGTCCGCATCGGGGACATCCGGTTCATCGGCAACAAGATTTACGATGATGAGGAGCTCAAGGGCGCCCTGAAGCTCACCAAGGAGCGCGGCCTGGTGACGATGTTCAAGGGGACCGACAAGTACCACAAAGAAAAACTGATGTACGACATGGAGACCAACCTCCGCGCCTACTACCAGGAACGCGGGTACTACCAGGTCCAGATCGGCGAGCCGCTCACCCGCATCTTCGAAGGGCCGCGGGGAAAGATCCCGATGTTCCGCAAGACCAAGCAGCAGTTCCTTGTCGAAATCCCGATTGAAGCCGGCGAACAGTGGAAGGTGGGGAAACTCGAACTGACCGACTGCGGCATCTTCAAATGCGAGGTCCTGGTCAAGGCCTTCGGGCTGAACCCGGGGGATATCCTCAATTACAAGAAGGTCAAAAAGGCCCTCGAGGATATCAAGAAACTCTACGGCAATTACGGGTATATCGACGCGGATTACCTCCCCGAACAGAAGTTCAACCGCGAGGACAAGACCGTAGACATGTCGTTTCAGTTTCAGCCCGGCAAACAGTTCGCCGTGCACCGGATTAATTTCGAGGGCAACACCAAGACCCGCGACAAAGTGATGCGGCGCGAGTTCACTCTTCAGGAGGGGCTCCCCTTCAGCAGCCAGGCGCTTGACATTTCCGTCCAGCGGTTGAACATGCTCGGCTACTTCGAAAAAATCGAGGAGAAGGATTACACGGTCACCCCGGACCAGAAGACCGGCCTCGTGGATGTGAACGTCAAAGTGAAGGAAAAGAGCCAGCAGTCGATCGGGCTGACAGGCGGAGTCAGCGGCATTTCGGGAAGCTTCGTCGGCCTCAACTATACGACCAACAACTTCATGGGCCGTGGCGAAAGCCTGGAATTCAGCCTGACCGCCGGCACCCGGCAGACCGATTTCGTGGTGTCGTTCACCGAACCGTACCTGATGGACACGCGCTGGAACATGGGCATTTCGGTGTTCAACTCACGCTATCGTTTCGACACTTACAGCGTCTTCGGATACACCGATTACGTCACGGGAAAGCCGAGCGAACTGTTCACGCAGCGCACGACCGGCGTAACCCTGAACATGAGTCGTCCCCTGGGCCTGACGTGGTGGCGCCTGGGCGCGAGCTACACCTATCAAAAGATCGCCGTCGCCCGCATTGCCCCAGGTTTCGAATCATTTGCGCTTGGACAGTTTACCGGCATGGCGCCGGGCGGGGACGCCGCCGCCGCCCTGAACGGGATCATCCGCAGCGAGTTCACGCCATCGATCTCGCGCAACTCGACTAACGCCTATTTCAATCCCACCCGCGGATCGTCGCTGACTCTGTCCATCGGCGTGGCGGGAAGCTATCTCGGCGGGGACTTCAACCTGATCCGTCCGAGCGTGGAATACCGCAAGTTCTTCCCCGACAAATGGATCAGCAATGGACGCAACACGTTCGGATTCCGCCTGGTCGGACAGTATGTGCACGCATTCAACGGCTCGACCGTCCCGTTTTTCGACCGCTTCTTCATCGGGGGCGAGACGACCATCCGCGGCTTCGATATCCGCTCGATCAGCCCCCTGGTGGTGACCGCAACGCGCATCCTGGACAGCTACGGCAACCCGGTGATCGATCTCACCAACGGGTTGGCACGGGTTGACCGCAGCATCAACCCGATCGGCGGCGACACCCTCGCTCTGTTCAACGGCGAGTACCGCATCCCCATCGCGGGGCCGCTGTCGCTGGCAGCATTCTACGACGTAGGTATGACGCGCGTTTCCGACCGCAACGGGCTTGGCGTTTTCGGCGGAAACACCACCAACGCCCTGATCAGTTCCACAAACAGCGTCGTCCGGGGCTCGACGGGCCTCGAAATCTCATTCATGCTGCCGATGGTCAACGCTCCGTTCCGTTTGATCTTCGCCTACAACCCTCAGACCTTCAACGGCCAAGTCATGGTGGGGACCATTCCTTTCAACATCCAGGAACCTCGCCGCGACATCAAGTTCACGATCGGACGGAGCTTCTAATTCAGTTTTGCCAAAGCTAGCAAAGTATAGTAAATTCATTTGCTTGTGCGCCTGCATTCAGGACTGTACGTGCATGGATCCGGAAACCGGCAGGATCGCATAAGCCTGGCATTAAAAGCGAACAAAGGAGAGCACACTTAATGAGCCGAAAACCAATCTTATTCCTGGCAACATTGCTGGCCCTTTCGATTTGGGCCGCTGCCCAGAATCCGACTACACCCCCTGCGACACCTCAGGCTGCCGCACAACCGGCAGCCCCCGTTGTGATCGGCCCCGCGAAACTCGCTTTCGTGAATATGGGCCTGGCGATCGCGACCTGCGATGAGGGGAAAAAGGAGTTTGCCGCCGTCGAATCGTACATGAATCAGAAGAGCGGTGAGCTCCAGAAGATGCAGAAAGAGCTGGAGACCCTGAGAAGCACACTCGAAATTCAGGGTTCCAAGCTGACCGACGATGCCCGCGCCACCATGGCCGACGAGATCGAAACAAAGGACACGGCCATGCAGCGGTTCCAGCAGGACACTCAGAAGGACATCGACAAGCGCCGGCAGAACGTCCAGACGGCGATCGGGCGCAAACTGACGCCGGTCCTGGAAAAAGTGGCCAAGGAAAAGGGCTTGAGCGTAGTGCAGTTCCTCGACGCGAATATTTACGGGTACATCGATCCTTCCCTGGTGGTCACGGAAGACGTGATCAAGGCGTACAACCAGACATACCCGGTCGGCGCCGCGGCTGCGCCGGTCAAGAAGTAGCAGCGGCAGGGGTTTACCCTCGCCCGCATGCTTTTGCGACCGGAGCCTTGCCATAGCTGAATCGGTCTCGGGGATGGCTGATTCCGAAGCCGTCCCCTCCGTCTCTCTCCCAGCCAAACCTGTTCCCGAGGAGTCATGGAAAGCCGTTTCACGCCTTTGAAAATACGTGAAATCCTGGAGATCATGCCCCACCGGTATCCCTTTCTCCTGGTCGACCGGATCGTGGAATACGACGGCCAGGACCGCATGGTGGGGATCAAGAACGTCAGCTTCAATGAAGCTTTTTTCCAGGGTCACTTCCCCGAGCGCCCGGTCATGCCTGGTGTTCTCGTGGTTGAGGCCCTGGCCCAGGTCGGGGTGATTCTCCTGTTCACGGCGGACCAGGTGCGCGGCTCCAAGCTGGTTTATTTCTCGGGGATCGACAACTGCCGCTTCCGCCGGCCCGTGATTCCTGGCGATCAGATTCGCCTGGAGGTCACCTCGATCAAGCGCCGCGGCAACTTTTTCAAGATGAGGGGCGAAGCTCTGGTGGACGGCGCCCTTGTGGCCGAAGCGGAACTGTCCTGTGCGATCGTAGATCGCGGCTAGGCCGGACTGAAACGGAAATGAAGTCAGCATGAGCACTCATCCTACAGCTGTTATCGAACCAGGGGCGGTCATCGGTTCGGATGTGGTCATCGGCCCTTATTGCGTCATTGCGGCGGATGTAAGCGTCGGCGACGGCACGGAACTGGGTCCGTACGTCAGCGTGCAGAACGGCACGAGCATTGGTGAGCGCTGCCGCTTTTACGGGCACTCCTCGATCGGCACCGACCCCCAGGATCTCAAGTACCAGGGCGAACCAACGCGTTTGCGGATCGGCAACCGCAACGTGTTCCGCGAGTTCGTCTCCGTCAATCGCGGCACGCCGCACGGCGGCGGCATCACTATCATCGGGGACGACTGCCTGTTCATGGCTTACTCCCACGTGGCGCACGACGGGCAGGTCGGCAGCCACGTTATTTTTGCCAACGCCGCAACCCTGGCGGGACACGTGACCGTCGGCGATCATGCCCAGGTCGGCGCCTTCTCCGCAGTACATCAGTTCTGCCGGGTGGGCCCGCATGCGTTCATCGGCGGCTTCTCCGTGGTGACCCGGGACGCTCTCCCCTACGTCAAAACCGTGGGCGCCCGGAACGAGGCCAAGATTTACGGCATCAACACGATCGGACTGCAGCGCAAAGGCTTTCCCGATAAAACGATCGAGGAATTGAATCAGGTCTATCGGATCCTGTTCCGCTCGCAACTGAATACGAGCGACGCTCTCGCCAAGGCGAGAGAGCATACGTGGACGACGTCGGAAGTGGCGATTTTGATCGAGTTCATGGAAGGCTCCAAGCGTGGATTCATCCGGTGAAGGTCCGGAGTGCATCTGATATTGCCAGAGCTGGAATGCTCAAGGGCGCCGGATTTCAATGAGCGATGCAGACATCAAGTACGGGCTGATCGCCGGAAATGGCCGGTTTCCGTTCATGGTGCTGGAATCGGCGCGTGAGCGCAGACTCGACGTGGTCGTAGCCGCCATCAAGGAAGAGACCTTCCCGGAGATCGAATCCTGCGGCTACACCGTGCATTGGCTCGGCCTGGGACAACTGGGGAAGCTGATCCGGATATTCAAGGAAGCCGGGGTCGCAAAGGCCTTGATGGCAGGCCAGGTGAAGCACGTCCAGATCTTCGGCTCTTCCCTTCCCGACCTGACCATGATCCGGATGCTCGCCGGCCTGAAGCGCAAAAACACGGACGCGCTGATTGGGGCCGTTGCCGGAGTGCTCGAGGAAGCAGGCATCGAGCTCATCGAATCGACGGAATTCCTCGGCCCGCACCTGGCCCCCGAAGGAACGATCACTCGTCGCGGGCTCGACCGGCGCGAGCAGGCCGATCTCGAGTTCGGCCGGCCCGTGGCGCACAAGATCGCCCTCCTGGACATCGGGCAGACGATTGTGGTCCGCGACCGTGCCGTTGTCGCCGTCGAAGCCATGGAGGGGACTGACGCGGCCATTCTCCGAGCCGGTGAACTGACCGGCCGGAAAGAGCTGACCGTAATCAAGGTAAGCAAGCCTGCGCAGGACATGCGGTTCGACGTACCCGTGATCGGGCCGGGCACGATCCGAAACATGGCCGATGCAGGCGCGACCGCACTGGTGCTGGATGCACACAGGACCCTGCTGGTCGATCGCGCGCAGCTGGTTCAATCGGCAGACGAAAACGGTATCGCGATCGTGGGATTGCCTCCGATCGAGTGATGCGCCGCAGGGCGCGGCCAAGGAGTGTTCGTGGATAAGTTGCGTGTCGGCGTCGTCGGCGTGGGGGCCCTCGGGCAGCATCATGCCCGGGTTTATTCCACTCTGCCGGATGCGACCCTCGTGGGAGTGGCCGATACCCGGCCGGGCCGCTCAGAGGAAATCGCCGCGCCGCTCTCCACACGGGCCTATACCGACTACCGGCATCTGTTTGGCAAGGTGGACGCCGTCAGCATCGCGACACCGACCACTCTTCACGCGGAAATCGGAGAGCAGTTCTTGAACCAGGGTGTGAGCGTCCTGGTGGAGAAGCCGATCAGCCACACCCTTGCCGAGGCCGACCGGCTCATTCGCGCGGCAGAGGCGAACCGCCGCATCCTCCAGGTGGGACACCTGGAGCGGTTCAACCCCGCAATCCGGGAAGTGCGCAAGATCGTCAACCGCCCGCGCTTTTTCGAGGCGCACCGGATGGGTCTGTTTTCGCCGCGCAGCCTCGACATCGACGTCATCCTGGACCTGATGATCCACGACCTGGACATCATTTCACTCCTGGTCGCATCGAAACCGGTACACATCGATGCCGTCGGCATCGCCATCCTGACCAGGCGCATCGATATCGCGAATGCGCGCATACAGTTTGCCGACGGTTGCGTCGCCAACGTGACCGCCAGCAGAGTTTCGATGGAAAAGATCCGCAAGCTCAGGTTTTTCCAGGCCAGGGAGTACATTTCGGTCGATTACACCCGTCAGGACGTGTCGGTCTTTCGACTCGACGGTCCACCGGCCGCGGGGGCCCAAATCGTCGGCGGAAAGCTCACCCCCGCGAGGTCCGAGCCGCTCGACCTGGAGTTGCGCTCATTCCTGGACGCGGTCCGGGACCGCGGCCCGGTCGAGTGCACCGGCGCGGAAGGGAGAATTACGCTGGAACTGGCCCTGCAGATCCTGGAGAAGGCCGAGAAAGCGCAGGCGCAGGCCCTGCAAATTGACAGGACTTAGCTTGCTTTTCTATACTTTAATGACATATACGGTGCTTTGCTAGTTTTCAGGATCGAAAATGCTGGAGCGCAGGAAGCTGCGCGCATGGAAACCGGCCGGGAATCATGTTTGAATATGCAATCAGCCACAACCGGAAACAGCCGCCGAGCAGGCGATTGCTCGCCTCCTGGATCGCGAGTTGTGGCGGCCACGTCGCTCTGGTGCTGATTCTCCTGGAATACCCCCAGCTGTTGCGCAGCGGCTTCTACCAGATGTTCCGGCAGCCGGCGAACGCGTCCCTGTTCAGTCCGGACCAGCAGTGGCGCACCACCACGTTTGTGGGATCGAAGATGGAGATGCCTCCCCTCGAAGTCCTGAAGAAATACATCTATGATTTCAATCGGGCCAAGGCCAACAGCAAACCGGTTCCTCCCATTCGCGTCAACTTGCGCAGAACCGAGGATCAGCCCCCTGTGGCCGCGGTGCTTCCGAAGCCGACGACGCCCGCGACGCCGAACAGCATGACGATTCCGCTGGCAGGGGCGGCAACGATTCCCGTGCAGCCGCCGAATGCTGCTGCCGGCGATCCGAAAAGCAAGTCGAACACCGGCCCGCCGGCGACTCCGCCGGATGCCGCCCCAAAGCAGATTCCGAAGGGTGTGGCGGATCCGGCGACGCCACCGGGTTCCGCGGCAGGAACCGGCGCCAATCAGACTCAGGCGCGTCCTCAGCCTTCCTCCCCTGCGGTGACCAAGCCTCAGGATCCGCAGGTCAGCATGCAGGGGAGCGGCCTGTTCGACACCAAAGGATTCCCACTCGAGGAGTATGCCAACCTGGTGATGCAGCGGGTCAAGGAGAAGTGGCTCATCCCCTCGAACCTGCGCTATTCCCAGGGGAGCACCACGGTCATTTTTTACATCGGCAAAGACGGCCAATCCGTCGAGGTCCACATCGACGTGACGTCGGGAAATTACTCGCTGGACATCGCAGCACTCCAGGCGGTCATCGGGTCGAATCCGTTTCCCCCGCTCCCCAAAGGCTTTCCGGCGGACCGGGTGGGGGCGAGGTTCGTGTTCGCTTACAACGAACGTTAGGAACGCGGCTGATCCCGACGGCAATAAAGCGCCTTTACCGGTAACGATTCACAAGCGAAAGGCCCGTGCCGCCGCAGCGGGACGCGATCGGAATTCATGAGAGGAGCGCCAGCCAACCCGTTCCGATCTCCCGTTCCCCTGATCCTTCTGTGCGCGCTCCTGGCCGCAGGCTGCGGGCACAAAACCGTCGTCAAGCCGCCCCCGGCCGCGCCGCCTGCCACCCAGGGTTCCGCACGGCGGGAACCGGCGCCAGTCCCGGTGGCGCCTCCGCCCACGAATCCGCCTGTGACCGTCACGGGCTCAGAGCGGCCCCCCGCTCTTCCCGGCGCGCCGAATGCCCAGGCGCGCGGGCCGATGATCCGGGTCAGCCTGACGGTTCCGGCGCAGGAACTGAAGATCTCCGCAGCAGGCGAATACTTTCTCGTTGAGAAAACCCAGGAAACTCCCCGGCACACATTGACCGGCCAGGTGCAGGTCCGGCTCGAGAAACCGGTCGCGGAGGCTGCGGAAGTCTATCGCGTTCAGGTCGCCTCCCTCGCCAACCAGGAGGCCGCGGAAAAGCTCGGGCGGCAGTTGAGCGGCCAGTTTTCAATGCCCGCGGTGATTCACGAGAACACCGCCACAGGAACGAACCAGGTGCGCGTCGGCCGGTTTGAATCGCGCCAGGAAGCGCAGGATTTCCTGGCCGGTCCGCTCGCCGAAGGTGGCTACCGTGACGCATTCGTCGTCCGGGAAGTAGGCGAAACCGCCAAAGGGGAATCAACGTTGGCCTTGCGCGGCCCGGAGAATCTATTCCGTCTCAGCCGCTCGGGGTACCTCTTCCTGCCGGGTTCCGAGACGGATTTCCTGCGACTGAACGGGACACCGTATCGGGGCGTCCTGGATGTCAGCCTCGGCAGCAACGGCCGTGTGACCGTAATAAACGAGCTCGGCGTCGAAGAGTACCTCCGCGGTGTTGTTCCCTCGGAACTGAGTCCGGTCAGTTATCCCGATACGGCCGCCCTCGCTGCGCAGGCGATCGCGGCGCGGACCTATGCCCTCAAAAATATCGGGAAAAACCGCGTCGAAGGGTTTGATCTGTACGACGATATCCGGGCGCAGGTGTACGGCGGTGTTTCGGTGGAAAAAGAAGGTTCCGACGACGCTGTGCGGAAAACAGCCGGCATCGCGATCTATTACAATGGCAGCCTGATCGACGCCATGTACACATCGACGTGCGGCGGCAGGACCGAAGACTCTTCCCTTGTCTTCGATTCAAAGCCGGTGCCGTATCTGAGGAGCGTGTTCTGCACCGTGGAGAACGACACGCCGGAGGTTCAGGAAGCCAATCTGCAGGGGAGTCACGACCTGAACCAGGTGGTGTATGCCGATGACGGCAGCCCCGCCAACCGCGAGGTCGAGTTGGCATTTGTGCTCGGGTTGACCGGTCCCGGCAGCCTCGCCCAGGAGTCGATCGCCGGCATGCCTGATCCCGGTGAAATTCGCCGATTGCTGGCCAGGGCCAGGGTCCTGGGTGGGAAAAACGACGTCCAAAGCGACCCGGCGCCGGCGGAATTGACTTCGCGTGCGGGCTTCATCCAGTTTGCCGCGGAGAGTTTTTTCGGCGTCCCCGAGATCGAGCGGCGCATATCCGAATCGGATGCCGCGTATTACCTCGGCAATTTCAGCGACGGGGCCGCCGTTCCGGCCGCTGCGCGGCACGCGTTCGCCTATCTCGCCCAACGAAAACTCTGGCAGCCGTACCCGGACAACACCGTCCGGCCGGGACAGGCCATCCTGCGCAGGGATGCCCTGGCGCTGTTGACCCGATGGATCCTGGCCACGCGCCCGGAAGTGCTGAAGACCGGTGTTTCAGCGGAACCGGCCGGGAAAGTCCCCGGCGAAAGCAGCAAGAACGTGCTGCCGGTGAAGCGCGGGAACCGAACGGAACAGATCCGGCTCGCACCGGACTTGCGCCTCTTCAAGGTTGCCGGCGGCCGCAGCATGCCGGTGGCACAATTGCGGTTGATCGGGAATGAAAAGCTGGCTTTCCATCAGCAACAGGGCGGGGAGATCGACTTCCTCGAGGTGGAATTGAGCGCGACCGGCGCTTCGAGCGACCGTTTTTCTCCCGTGGCCAGCTGGCGGGTCACCATCAGCCGCACCGTCGTGGCCGAAAAACTGCGAACCCTTGCCGGAAACGTGGGAGAGATCCGCGACATCAGGCCCGCCCGCCTCGGCAACTCCGGGCGCGTCGTCCAACTGGAGGTCGTCGGCAGCCGGGGCTCTGCCGTCCTCAACGGCTATCGCGCGCGCAACGCCCTCGGGTTGAGGGACACGCTGTACACGCTTTCACGCACCCCGGCGGAGGACGGCGCCATCGCCAGCTTTACTTTCGACGGACGCGGTTGGGGCCACGGAGTGGGACTCTGCCAGACGGGCGCCGTCGGCATGGCGCGCGCGGGGAAGAGCGCCGAAGAAATCCTGAAAACATACTATCAGGGCGTCGAACTCCGCAAGGCCTATTGAGCCCGAGATGATCGAACGTCAGCGTTCTCAGCTCCTGGGAATCATCGTGCTGGCCATCATCGTCCTGTTGATCGCCTGCGTCCGCTACTATCTCAGGATCGGTTAGTCGATGCCGCGAGACCATCGCATCACCATCCTGGAGGTAGACCTGGACGTGGACCTGGATCTTGATATGCGGGCAGCAAGCCGGCAAACAATCTCCTGGGTTACACGATAACTGAAGTCTGCCAGTGTCAGTATTGTCGCGTCCAGGTCCAAGTCCAGGCAGTCGGATCGGTGCGGCGACCAGAAATAGCAGGTTTCACGACGTAATCACCCTGTCGCCGTCCCCTAGGCGGTTACCGGTTCAAGTCTAAGGTCTAAAGTCTAATGTCTGAAGTCTGAGGTCTGAATTCCGATGTCCGGCAGCGCAACTCCGCCATACCCCGCAATCGCAGTTGTCGGCCCGACAGCATCGGGCAAGACTGCGCTCGGATTAGCTCTCGCGGAACGCTTCCGGGGCGAGATTGTCTCCTGCGACGCACTCCAGGTGTACCGGCACATGGACATCGGCACCGCCAAGGCATCCGCCGGCGAGCGGGAAAAGATCGCACATCACCTGCTCGACCTGAGAGAGCCGTGCGAAGATTTTACGGCAGGCGATTACCAGCGGATGGGCCGCGAAGCGCTGAAGGCGATTCGCGCACGCGGTAACCTGCCCGTCGTCGTGGGGGGGACCGGCTTTTATCTTCGGGTGCTGACCGACGGGCTCTTTGAAGGCCCCGGACGGTCCGAGGAGCTAAGGGCGAGGTTGCGCCGGATCGTCGCCCGCAGGGGCCCCCAGTGCATCCACAGCGCGCTGCACCGCGCCGATCCGGAATCAGCAAACCGTCTCGCATCCGCAGATGCCGAACGCAACATCCGCGCCTATGAAATCTATCTGCAGAGCGGCCGCACGATGACCTGGTGGCAAAGCCAGCCGAAAGACATCCTGACCGGATTCCGCTGGTTGAAGCTGAGCATCCGCCGGCCGCGCGCCGACCTGTATGCGAGAATCGACAGGCGTGTGGAGGAAATGTTCCGACAAGGCTTTGTCGAGGAGGTGCGCGCCCTGATGGCCGGGTATCCCAGGGATTGCCACGCCTTCAAAGCGATCGGCTACCGTCAGATTGCCGGATACCTGGAGGGGAAATGGAGCCTGGAACAGGCGCTCGCCGACACCCAGCGGGAAAGCCGCCGTTACGCCAAAAGGCAGCTTACCTGGTTTCGTGCCGATCCTGAAATTGTGTGGTTGGATGCCGCGTCCGGCGAGGAAGCCCCTCTCGCCGCGGCCGCCGATCTTGCCGCTCTCTTCCTGGGATAGCTTTTCGTGGAAGCGCCGCCGCGGCCCACGCGGCCTGAACCGCACCTCGCCGTTGTGACCCTCGAACTCATGCGCCCTCAGCAGTGCGGTATCGACAGCGCCCCCACGAACGGTCCCTCCATGGCAGGTTCCGTGCCATTCCTGCCGGCTGGTCTTATTTTCTGTATCTAATTGAGTCTTAATTACCTTCGTCGTCGAGAGCGGGAGCCGTCGCGCCGGCTTACCCGAAAAAGTGAGCAGGCAAGCGCACTTTTCCGTAAACCTTGCATGCGTCGGCGCTTCGCGCAGGGTTCGGGCACCTGTATTCGCAGGCGTGGGAGTCTCCCGACGTCGGCCTCTGTGCCCTTTCTCCGGCACTATGGTCGGCTTGCAGCATGGTCTGCTGCCGGATGCCCCGGACAAATACGCCCGGAACGATCCCGCACACCGAGGTGGCCCAGGTTTGCTATAATGCGCTCGTGAAATTCACGCGGTATTTCGAGACCATGCGACAGCGGCCGGATCGCTCATACATCAAGATGGATTGGATAGAACGAGTGGTGAGAAATCCGGAAAGCAAACCGTCCAACAGGACGGGCGCGTCAGATGTTGGGCGAGGATCCAGGAAGCTGAAGGAAGGTACCTTCGCGTAATTTTGCTGCCGGATCGCGAATCAGTTCATAACGCATTTTTCGATCGGTCATTTCTGCCATGAAAATCAAATATTTCGAAGACACCGATACTCTGTACATCGAATTTCGCCAGGAACAGATTCTGGAAACCAAAGATCTCGACGAAAACACGATTATGGATTTGGACCGTGACGGCAACATTTGCGCAATCACAATTGAGCATGCCCGCGAACGCACTGAGATCCCGTCATTCTCCTATGAACAAGTACCTGCATGACAGGAAGCAGGCATTCTGCCGGCTTTGAGTTTCGCTGGTTCCGCTGATCACTCCTCATCCGTACTTAGCACTCCCCCAGTATTTGTCCGGTTTGGCCGCGAGAAACTGCACGCACCTAGAACGAGGCTCCGGCTCCCAGATCCTTGCCAGGCCGAAACTGCACGGCTTCCGCCGTTTGGATGGACGACGCGCATCGCCGTCGCATACTTTTCGCGGCCCGCCTCTCGTGAGTCAGCAAGCTCTTTCTCGAGACCCCCGGCGTCATCGGGATGCACGCGCGCCACCACCGCTGCGTACGGCACTTCGGCATGTTGAAGGCCGAAATGGGCACAGCCGCGCTCGTCGAAATGGACCAAGCCGCGCTTAATGTCATGACGCCACGTGCCCAGATCGGCAGCCTCCAGGCCCGGCCAGCTACGAGTTGGAGCCTGCGACTGTCCGCGACGCGGCGAGCGTGAACGCAGGCATTGGCATCACGGTCTATGGCGCCTCCATGGCAGACCGGGCTTCGCGAGAGCCTTCCAAAGTCCAGTCGTCAAGCCAGTGACCTTATCGACTTTATGCGGGACAGATCTGGAGACCCACCAGCTTCCCTTTCTTCGATGGGTGTCCAGTTCTTTCCCTAGTTTCTGCATTCCTATGTTCGGCAGCGCAGGTCTGGATTACCCCGCGATCGCAGTTGTCAGCCCTCCCTGTCCTGTCGCCGCATCCACCTCACATTGACATGCAGGCAGAAATGGACTACGATGCATGCATGAGAAAGATTCAATATACCATCCGGGGAATCTCGGACCGCATGGACACCCTCATCAGGGAACGCGCCACCAGTGAGGGCAAATCGTTGAACGAGACGGTGCTGGACGCGTTGAAAGCCGGTCTCGGCCTCAGCAGCGATCGGGTGAGATATGCTGATCTGGATGACCTTGCGGGGACATGGGTGAACGATCCCGAATTCGATCGGGCCATCGCTGAGATGGATCGGGTGGACCCGGAGCTTTGGAAATGAGAATCGCGATAGACACGAATCGATATCGCGATTTCTGTGCCGGTGAACCCGAATCCATCGAAGTGTTCGCCTCAGCGGACGAGATCCTGGCGCCTTTCGTCGTTATCGCCGAGCTTCGCGCCGGGTTCCTCTGCGGCAAGCTCAGCCGCAAGAATGAATCGATTCTCTTGCGCTTCCTGAGCCGGCCACGAGTGCGTGTGCTATTTGCCGACGAACAGACCACGCATCACTACGCCCGGATTTTCTATCAGCTCCGTTCTCAGGGCACCCCGATCCCGACCAACGACATGTGGATCGCTGCCCTGGTCCTGCAGCACGATCTGCTTCTCTATTCGCGGGACCGCCATTTTGACCATCTGCCCCAACTTCCCCGAAGCTGAGGGAGAGGCTCGACATCGGGACTCAGGAAAACGAGGCAGGAGGGAATCCCCCAAGCGGCGGTCCCTGCCCCGGAATATTATTCGGACTGTCCTTCGAAGGCTGATGGCGTTGTTTTGGATTGTCTCTATGCGCCCCCTGCGGAACATTCCGCAATGCGGAATCAATTGAGTTCGGACAATCCAATGCTGCCGGCGCGATCGTGTTGTACCGGCAACTCGCCCGGTCCCGTCGCCCATGCCTTAGGCTATACGACCTTCACGCCTTGCCCGTATGCGGCAAGTGATGCATCGTTCGTCAGGAATACGAGCTTTTCGGCGAGGCTTTGTGCGACCAGCATGCGATCGAACGGATCCTTGTGGACCGGCGGAAGTTTTGTGAGCCTCTCGGCGTGACCTCCGGACACCGGAAGTTCCATAAAATCCATCGCGGCCAGGGCCGGACGCAACAGCGCAAGCTCCACGCGGAAGTCGGACCTGCGCAAGGCAGCCTTGATCGCGATTTCCCAGAGGCTCGCCGCGCTGTAGAACACTTCGTTTGCCGGATCCTGGAGCAGTCGGCGGGCTTCCTTGGGCAGACAGCCGCTCTTCGCAGCGGCCCAGAGAACAAGGTGAGTATCGACCAGCAGCCGCATCAATCACCTTAGAAAGAGCGCAGCACATCGTCCGGCAGTGGACGGTTGAAGTCGTCAGGGATTCGGAACCGGCCGTTGAGGATGCCCAACCGACGCTTTCGGCCTGCCCGAGACAGCCCCGTGAGTCGCGCCACAGGACGGCCTGAACGCGCGATAATAATGTCCTTGCCGGCTGCCGCTTCCGTGACGAGTTGCGAGAGACGTGTCTTGGCCTCGTAAATGTTGACTTTTTTCATTAGATATAGTCTAGTTGGTCAGATCAGAAAATGCAAGGATCGGGTGCATCCTGTCCGCTGCAATATCGGCAAGAACCCGCAGGAATCGGGGACCTCCCACTCGTAACCTGTTTCCCTTGACCTGCAAAACAGGCTGACGACGTGGATGTCCCTGATTTCTAATGAAGCATATACTGAAGCCATGGATACTCCGTTCAGACAACGTGAACTTCCTATCATGGCTGGAGCCGTGGCCATACGTAGACAATTGCGGAAACGGCCCATCCAACGGAGCGGGACTTACGCATGACTATTTTTGATGTGTACCTGAACGACCGAAAATGCTGCCGTGCCGGGGTCGGAGCGGACGGCGTGCTCACGGCGATCGTGAACTGGGTCAAGCTCACGGGTCCGGCCGCCCGGAGAGCCCGCCGCCTGAGACAACCGGTGGAGGAATCGCGCCTCCACGTCGGGGGCCTCGCCAAGGGCATGCATCGTTCGTGGCTCGAGCGGGATCTCACTGTCGGCGACTGCGTGGCGATAGTCATTGGGAAAGCGGGCGCCGTCGATCGTCCCCTTCCGCGGCGATCACGGATGTCGAGGCCCGCCAGGCGAGAAGAGACGACCTTCCTGAACGTCGATCTCGACATCCGGTCACACGGGCCGCTCGATGCCCTGGTAAAGGCACTTGGCGCCACCGTGTTCGCGCTGTACGTCGGGCAGGAAGGACGATTTCACGTCGCACACCTGGAGACGGCGCGCTCTGCGCACGATCCCGGCCGGCTGATTCGTCGCTTCGTCGCTCTGGTGAAGCGCCTGCCGCGCGCTGAGAGGCGGTTATGGGATCGCGCTCATCTCCGCGAGTTCAATGTAGGAATTCAGGCCGCATCCGGCCCGGCCAGCTACGAGTTGCATCTGGAGCCTGCGACTGTCCGCGACGCGGCGAGCGTGAACGCAGGCATTGGCATCACGGTCTATGGCGCAGCCATGGCAGACCGGGCTTCGCGAGAGCCTTCCAAAGTCCAGTCGTCAAGCCGGTGACCTTATCGACGTTATGCTACCTGCGTTGACGGGACGGGGTCCGGACTCGCGGCTCCCGCGGCAAAAGGCCGCGCCTGGGAATCCTCGTGCTGGCGATCATCGACCTGTTGATCGCATGCATCCGTTATTATTTCAGGATTGGATAGTCTCCGGATTCCGCTGGTTGAAGCTGAGCATCCGCCGGCCGCGCGCCGACCTGTATGCGAGAATCGACAGGCGTGTGGAGGAAATGTTCCGACAAGGCTTTGTCGAGGAGGTGCTCGCCCTGATGGCCGGGTATCCCAGGGATTGCCACGCCTTCAAAGCGATCGGCTACCGTCAGATTGCCGGATACCTGGAGGGGAAATGGAGCCTGGAACAGGCGCTCGCCGACACCCAGCGGGAAAGCCGCCGTTACGCCAAAAGGCAGCTTACCTGGTTTCGTGCCGATCCTGAAATCGTGTGGTTGGATGCCGCGTCCGGCGAGGAAGCCCCTCTCGCCGCGGCCGCCGATCTTGCCGCTCTCTTCCTGGGATAGCTTTTCGTGGAAGCGCCGCCGCGGCCCACGCAGCCTGAACCGCACCTCGCCGTTGTGACCCTCGAACTCATGCGCCCTCAGCAGTGCGGTATCGACAGCGCCCCCACGAACGGCCCCTCTATGGCAGGTTCCGTGCCATTCCTGCCGGCTGGTCTTATTTTCTGTATCTAATTGATTCTTAATTACCTTCGTCGTCGAGAGCGGGCGCCGGCGCACTGGTCTATCCAAGAAAGTGAGCAGGCAAGCTCACTTTTCCGTGAACCCGGCATGCGTCGGCTGTCCTTTGCCAAAACTCGCGCCGAATTAATCCCTACGAAGTTCTAGGTGAGCACGCGATTGTGAGGAGAGAGACCGATTTCTGCAGTTCTTGTAAGCGCGCTCGTTGCTCCGGGAAAGCAGCAGTTGCGCGACGTTGGCGCAGGCAATACAGAGCACAAGCAGAACCGCCGCAAACAGCACGGTGGAGGCCCGGCTCACGGATCCCGCGAGTTGATCCCGGAGAGGCGTGAACCGGGCCATACGCATCGAGAGCGCGAGGTTCCTCTGAGGATACACTCTTCGAAGCTCGGCCGTGAACATCGCCCTCGCCTGCGCCATGGGTATTACCCGGCTTTAAGCGTCCGACGATGCCCGAATCCCGCGCGCCATAGCCTTGTGGCAGTTTATTACGCCCTGCCGACCATAAGCCGGTTCGATCCGGATAATCGAATCCACGGGGCGCCACGCCGATCACGGTGAGTGGCACGCCATTCACGCTCACCGTCGAACCGAGCACGCCTCGGTCGCCTCCGGAAAGATCACGCCACAGCCCGTGGCCTATCACGGTGACACCGTTAGCGCCGCGGGCATCCTCGTCCGGTGCGAAGGCACGGCCCAGCTCCGGCTCGATCCCCAGAACCTGGAAGAAGTTGCTGGAAACTTCCGTTACGGTGACGCGCGATGCCTCGGCGCCCCGATTCAGGTTCATCTCGACCGTCGAGATTTCAGCTGCACCGTCGAGGTATCCGCTGCGATTTCCCCAGTCCTTTACTTCCCCCTGTTCCCGGAAATGGAACATCCAGATCTGCACCAGCCTCTCCGGCTCGCGGAAGGGCAAACTACGGAACAGCACGCCGTTCAGAACGCTGAAAACGCCGGTGGTGACGCCGATCGCCATCGCCAGGGCGATCACAGCGAGACCGGTCGCCATAGGACGCCGCCGGTAGATGCGGGCGGATGTTCGCACATCCTGCGCCACTTCGCGCATGATCTCCACCGGGATCGAGATGGCCAGATCGCCTAACACATGCGTCCAGAAAGCCAGGAGCGCCAGCCGGCTGCGAGCTCCGCGATAGTCGTCCTGAAACTGAAGCTCCAGGGGAATCGCGTATTCCTCGCGGAACCGCGCCGGATATAGCCGAAGTAACTGGCGATAGAGCTTGGACGGCTCGCTCATACGTCACCTCGCGAATTCGGGAAGGCCGCCGCGCTCATCGGCCAGGCGCACCAGCTCTCGCATGCGGTCGGCCTCCGCCCGGACCACCCGGAGTCCCAGCGGGGTAATGCGATAATACCGGCGGCGAGCGTCGTCCAGATGAGGGTCGGGCCGCTCCGCGGACTCTTCGATCCACCCCTGCTCCATCATCTTGTTGATGGAGCCATACAGCACACCCGAGCCGAGGTTCATCTTGCCGCCAGTACGTTGCAGGATCTCGCGCTTCAATGCATACCCGTGCCGCTCTCCCTGACTCAGGGACAGCAGCATGTAATAAAGATGCAACTTCAGGGGGAGGAACGCTTCCTCTGGATTCACCTCACGTTTGGCCATATTAGGTCTCTTTTGGACATAATATGTTTCCATCAAGACAAATTGTCAAGTTCAAACCCGGCCTGATCGTGTGCGGCCACGCAATTAATGCCTCCGGAACTGTGGATGCCACTTTTTTTTCAAAAACTTATCGTCGTCAGTCCCCCTTGGTTAAGTGCTCCCTGCGGCGAGAACCGATTCCGAAATTGAACAGAATGGACTAAAATCGAGTGGTCGAAAATCCGTGTAATCCCTGGCAATCCGTGGCGTCTTTGAAGACGCGCCGGATCTGCGAATCGGTTCTTGAACAGGCGTTCCTGGGAAGGAGTGAACATGAGGCTGTTCCGCTATCGTACGCTGCTGATCCTGCCTGCAATGACGGTTCTGCTTTCATCCATGGAGTTGATCCCTCGGGCCGCAACCGAGGTCATCCTCGGCAATCCCCACTTTGCCGGCCTCACCAGGATCGTAATGGACACGAACGTTCCACTGACCGGAGTGACGGCGGCCCAGATCGTCATCAGAAAGCCCGACGGCCGCATGATTCCTCCTGCGGATATCCTCGGCGTCGAGGTGTCCGGGAACTCCGTTTCCATCACGGTCGGCGTGAATCCGTTTGCCCGCATCACGTCGGAAGGCACAACGGTCGCGACCAGGGCCTATGGGCCGTTTCGGGCATCCAAACCGATGCAGGTGGCGAGGCCGGGCGAGCCGGCGGAGAACGGTTTTGTCATCGGCACCAGTTCGAGCCTGGATGAAGGCTGGAACAGCCTCAGGACGGACCGTGATTTCATCGATCCGGCGACGGGGGAAAGAGGTTTTTATCACGTCACCGATGTCACCCCAGATTGTGACGATAAGGGCAAGCCGGTCGCATGGAACAACGGCAGGATCACCACGCCCGCCCACAGGTCCAAAACCATGCTGGCGCTGTTCGTGGAATTCCCCGACCGGCTCGCGGCAAACGCGCAGGACCCATACAAGGACCCTTCTCCTTATCTCGATTTTCTGAAGGGCGCGGTGGAGTGGTTCCGGCTGGCCTCCTATGACCAGTTCCGGTTCTCGCTCGCGTCTCCACAGGCGGAGAAGCACTTGGGCTGGATCAGGATGGACAAGAATGCCACCCAGTACCGGGGGGGCGCCAACACGATACCGATGCACAGCTACATAGCGGAGGCGTGCCAGAAGGCGTACGACCAGTGGGGCATCAAGGCCGACGACTATGACCTGCTTCTGATCATGCCTGCCAGGGGACAATCGGGGCTGAGCAATGGTCCCACCTATCTTCATGGCAAGGAGAACGGCAAGAACCGCGTCATGTACGTCGACAAGGACAAGAAACCGCACTACATCGACACCGGGATCACAGCCGGCAACGATTTGTGGCGCTGGGGGTACCGGTGGGCCATACACGAATCCGGGCACACGTTCGGGCTGCCGGACCTTTACTCGTATGCGCCGACGATCGACAACGTCAGGATCGGCTCGTTCTTCTTCTGCGGCGGATGGGACATGATGGGTCACATTGCCGGTCAATCCACGGACTTCCTGGCCTGGCACAAATGGAAATTGCACTGGATCCGGGACGATCAGGTCGACGTCGTCACCCGGTCTTCCGCGCAACCCACCACACACAACATCACGCCTGTGGAGACCCCGGGCGGCACTAAAATGGTGGTCGTCCGCACCGGCCTCGCCACGGCTTATGTGGCGGAATTCAGGACGAAACTGGGGATCAACGCCCTGGACCAGAGGGGCAAATACACGGGAGTGATCCTCTACAGGATCAATGCCAATGTGGGCGCTCCCCGGGGCGCCGATTATACGGCGCAAGTCATCTCCAAAAAGTACTACAACAGCCCGGCCGTCGGCGGGCCTAAGAACCTGACCGGATTCTGGCGCCCCGTAGACAACACCACCGACGGCTATGATTCCCAGGATGGTCGCTGGCTCCCCGGCGATGTCTTCTCCGACCCTGCCACCGGCGTGACGATCGGCGTAACCGCGATCACGCACTACGACGCTGCCACCCCTTCCGGGAGCCCGTACACGGCAAATGACAGTGCGACCCTCACCGTCACGAAAACGATGGACGCCGAACTTTTCAAGGGCGTGGTTCTGAGCAACGCGGAACTGAGCAGCCCGACCGACCTGAGCTTCGACACGAATATCGAATTGCAGCAGAGGCTGCCCCGGAACAGGATCCGTGAGGACTCGCTGTTTTACCCGGGGAGTCTCGTGATCACGAAATCGAACGGGTCGGTCGTGCCCGAAAACAAGATCGTCAAAATCGTCGTGAATCCCACCGGCGTTCAGGTCACGCTGGCACGGGGCGTTTTTTCAGACGTCAAAGCTGCGAACGGTGCAACCGTGGCCACCAGGCCGTTCTATCTTTTCGGCGCCGGCGCCTCCATCCCAATCAAGGCGGATCAATAGACATCGGGGCGGTATAGGTAGGTAGTTTCTGTCGCGAACTCCAAGGTCATCGGACCTGGACCTAAACCTGGACTTGGTCCTGGACGTGGACGTAGACCCGGCAAATACCGATGACCTGATATAAGTGCCTCATTCGCTCGAGGTTACATCAAAGAAGCCTGACCACGTCCACGTCTAGGTCCAGGTCCACGTCCAGGACCAGGCAAGACAATGATAGAGTTTCGCGACAGAAACTAGGCAGGGCTTGTTCTCGATTCTCGTGGACATTTTGCTTTTTGCCATAATCTCCCTCTTGGAGATTCGTTTGCAATCGGCGAGACTCCCAAACTCCTAAGGTAAGGAGTTGAAGAACTCTTTTGTGAAATCAAGATGAAGAGAAAACTTTTGTTCAAGGAGGGATCTGAGCTCAGGGAGTTTATCTGGTTCCAGCAATCGGTCTATCTCAAAAGCCCTCTTCCCAAGCTGACGGTAATACTGATCAATTATTGTTTGGTAGAAAACCCCGAATTGCAGTCTCGAGCCAGGGATGAGCCTGAAGGCGGAATCATCCAATTCCTAACAGAGCCAGCGCACCGCCGTCCGCGTTGCGTGACCTGGAGTCGTCGAGTCCCGGCGGCTACTGTTCCTCTTAGCCGCCGGGACTCCAACCTTTTTACTGAAGAAATGCCGCTCGTCTGGCCGCGAAGCCATGCATCGCACCCGAATCATCAACCCAGAAGCCGACGATTGTGCCCGAAGCATTGATCTTGGCCGCGAAGGTCCGCACCGCTCTCGGATCTGGATGGTTCAGATCCGTAAACACACCTGATGGGCCGCGATAAAAAGCATGCCCGGCTTCGAGGGCTTCAACGTCGGCGGGCGTCCAGTTACCGACAATTTCGCCCCGCGCATTGATGCCTTCCACCTGTGTATCGATCGAACCATCATCCGGCAAGTAGGGATAAATGATCTCGAGATAGGAGCCGTCATGGGAGCGCAGGAAGCTGTGCTCGCAATCTAATTCGGGAACCATGCCGAATCCGATGATCTCATTTCGGCTGTTGATGTCCGTGAACTCGAAACCCTCTGGAGGGAACGGCCCCTCTTCCAGGGTGGGAATCCAGTAACTGCCATCGGGATAGCGGACATAGCCCGTATCTTGTTCGCCCTCATCCTCACCTACGATAGAAAGCAGACCGACGACGTACCCCTGATTGTTGATTCCCTGGGCGTCGAATGTATCGATCCCGCCCGCGAACTCTTCCTTCATGGATGTGATGACACCGTTTTCAAAAAGGAACGGCGAGGTAGGATCCGACAAGGGAGCTTCGGTCCAGTAAACTCCGACAACCTGGCCCCGGTTGTTGATTCCCGAGGCGGAAGTTCCAAAGGTGCCGTCAGGGTGATCAATGGTCGTCCAGTTGCCGTGATGGTCGAGGATAAATCCATGCACGTTGCCGGCCTGATCAATATAACCTCCAACGATGTCGCCTTCGTCGTTGATACCCATCGCAGCGGTGGCAACAGCATCCGGAAATTCAATGGGCTGGAAGCTGAATTGGGCAGCCGGCAGTCCGTGGGGCAATCCGAATGTACCCAGAAACGCAATGAGGCAAAGCAAAATCGAAAACAGGGAACGCTTCATCATATAATCCTCCTGATTCCATAAATCGTAATTAGAGTGGATTGCCAGAATTCTGCCGGGGGCGCAACCCTGTTCCTTCCCGGCAAGCAGGCGAATGATCAAGTCGTGTGGCGACGGAATCCCCCTTCTTTTTTGCCATTGCCGGGATCGACCTGACAAGTTAAATGGAGTGACAATCTTCGAGGTTGTAGTAGCCCTGCTGATTCAGATACTTGCGGCGGGAAGCGGGGGCACGTTTAACGGTTAAAAGAACAATCGGCCGGCAGCCGCTGGCATTTCCGGGGACTTTTCGTCATTTCTTCCCGGCGCCAGACCCATTCTTCTGAGGATCGAGGTGAAGCGGGGGTCGCTGCGGACAGGATCGAATACCGGATCGACGTTTATGTAAGGCAGTTCGGGATCACGCTGTTCTAACTCGCGCTCGAGGTGGCGAAGTGCCTGATCGCGATCCCCCAGTGCCAGATAGATATACGCGACCTTCAAGTCGGAAAGCCCTCCCTGTTCGAACTCGAGGCCTTCATCTCTCAGGAGTTTCCTTGCCTCCTCCGACTGTCCGGACATGGCGTAGGCGTGTCCCAGCATTCCCTTGATGTAGGAATGCGTGGGGACGAGGGCGAGGCCGGCCTTGTATTCGGCGATTGCCTCAGGGTATTTTCGTTGCGTCTCCAGTATCATGCCGCACAACCCGTGAGTAGGGGCGGTGTTGGCCACCTCCAGGGTTTCGCGCGCCAGCTTCATGGCTTCGTCAAAGCGCCGGGAAAAGTAATACACGACCGCCAGGTGAGTCGTGGCCACATAGGACAGCGGATCCAGTTCCTTTGCCTGCCGGGCCTGGGCAATGGCTTCCTCAAAGCGGCGCTGCATCACCAGTGCATACGCAAACCACATGCGGGCCTTGCCGTTGTTGGGATCGGACTGCAGCGCTTGCCGGTAGCTCCTCTCTGCCGCGGCAGGATCGTAGTCGAAAAAAAACTGGATCGTGCCGAGAGCGCTCGCGGCCTCCGCCAGGCTATTGTCAAGTTCCAGGGCGCGTGTGGCTGCGCGCCGGCCGCGCGTCATGAACTCCCGCGTCGTCGGACTCGCGCCGCGCTCCCACGCCAGGCTGACGTAGACGTCGGACAGGGCCGCATAGGCCAGACCGAATCGCTCATCCCTCCGAACCGCCTGTTCCAGATAGTCGGCGCTTTTGAGCAGATCGTTTCTCCAGTTGGCCCGCCCCATGGGAGCCCGCAAGTAGGATCCCTTCCAGTACAACTGGTTCGCTTCGCCATTGTCACTGTAGTGGACCTGTTGAACCGCTTTATTACCCGCGGTCACGTGCTGCCGCACGGCCTGCGCCACAGCCTGTGCGATTTCGTTTTGGGCTTGGAGCAGATCCTCGCTGGGGCGCTCGTACATTTCCGACCAGATATGGAGCGTGTCCGCTACATTGATGAGTTGCGCCGCGACCAGCACGCGATCCGCCGTCCTCTGCACACTTCCCTCCAGCACCGCATCGACCTTCAATTGGCGCGCGATGCTCGCGATGTCATCGCCGCGCTTGAATCGTGCTGCCGACGTCCGCGCGACGACGCGCACCGCCTGAATCTTGGCCAGCTCGGTGGTGATTTCGTCCATCAAGCCGAAGCAGAAATACTCGTTCTCGGGGTCGTTGCTCAGACTGTCGAAGGGCAGCACGGCAATCATGGGATTCGCCGGCAACGGCGCGCCTTTCGGTCGCGCAAACCAATCGATAGAGACCGCGATCGACCCAAGCCCAATTACCAGGAGGGCGGCGATCCAGCGCCACTTTCCATACAGCCAGGCTGGAGATGCAGGTGGCAGCGGCGAGTCGGTCGCTTCGCGCCGCCGAAAGTTCGGGACGTAGGATCCCCTGGTCAGCTCGATGATAAGCGGATCCGCACTGCCCTCATCGGCATAGTACTGATCCAGGGCCGTACGAAGCCGGCGCGCCTGAACCCTCACGAGCGAATCCAGGCGTGGGTCAAAGGAACTCGGTCGGCCAAATACCTCCACGCCGAGAACAAATTCCTTGAGACGCGCGCCGTGCCCCGCCAGCGTCTCGTCCACCAGGAATCGGAGCATGCGCTGGAGTTGTCCTGAGCGCAGAAAGGGACGAGAGTGCACAATCCGCACAAGTGCAGCCCGGATTTCGGGAGCAGCATCACCCTCCGTCCGGCTTGTCGAGTCTGCGGACATGCGCACACCATGCGCAACCTGGCGCCAGTGCCTGATCGCGGCTTTCAACGGGTTCAGTCACCACAGAAACGGCTCAGCCGCCGGCTGATACTGAAATCCGGGCCCAGGCCAGGAAACATGCTATGCCTCCCAGTGATGTCGAAATCAGTAAGCCTGTGCGCCGTGCGGTTTCCGGGAAACACTTTTCAGCATAAGGGAGAATATTGAAGAAAGTAAAGCTAAATCAATAGATTAGGAGAATACCGCATGTTCTGCGTCCGGCGCAGGAGTTGTCGAACAGGAGCGGCGGAGACCACCCATTGGCTTGTCTGAAGTTGCCTGGAAAATGGGACTCTTCCCTGCTCGCCCGGGTTTATTCTCTGACTCCAGTAGTGGTTTAGGTTTTCCGCCGACATTTGATCGGCGCTATGGGATCGGGAGGCGTTGCAGCACGACCAATGGAGACGTGGACATCCTCCATGCTTTTCCGGGTGTCTGTGTTTCCACTCCATATGAGAAAACCGGGATCAAGATCGCCGATAGAGTCGATGCCGATCTGCTCAGTGGGCGGCTCTGCTATCGATCGGCTCAGTGCTTCTCCGTCTGGAATCGGTTGCTTTCATGCATCGAAGTTCTTTCCCGGACTGGCGGCTCCTGCGGCAAAAGGCCGCGCCAGGCAATCGGTCGGTCAGTCAGTGATTTCGAATCGGAGGCAGGCCCGGCCGAGGTAGATTTCGTCCCCGGAGCGCAGGCGGACGCCGCGCGGATTGCCGCCCGGCACTTCAATGGTCCGACCTTCCCGGAAAATGCGGGTTCCGTAACGGCTGACCTCGTCGACGATGCGGTACTCGTTGCGCTCGCGATCGAAGAAAACGGCCGCGTGGGCCCGGCCGATGCTCGAGTTGATGTCGTCGCCGTTGTCGAGGAAGACGATGTCGTTCCGGCGCGCCATCTGGCCATCCTGGGTAGTCAGCTCCGCGAGCCGTCCGATCAGAACCCGGTCTTTTGCCACCGGGTAGCGGTCCTGTTCCGCGGTTCCTTTCACAACTGCCAGCACGGCCGCGGGGCGCTTATGGCGGCCGGCTTCATCGACTTTCGCGAACTCGACCGCGCACGTGGGACCGGCGGCGGACTCCCCGCACGGCTCCGCGATGTCGGTTTTGATCTCCAGCGCCGGCGCGATAACGGCGCCGGAATCGCGCAGCATCTCCCGGATGTCGGCCTCGAGCGACGCGTCGGCCAGAAATGCCGCCTGGAAGACGTCCTTCATCGCCTGGTCGTGCGGCCGCAGATGGATCAGCACCCGCCCGAAAGGGAAGGCTTTTCTGCCCTTATCCACGACGACGCGGGACTCGACCTGCTCGAGGATCTGGCGGCGCACTTCGAGCGGAGTGCGGCTGGCGCCGTCGCCGAAGAGGCTTTCGATGCGCCCGCGGATCCTGCTCTCGGTTTTCAGCAACCTGTCGACGATTCCCATGCTCACTCCTGTTTGATGAGGCCCGCGTCCACGGCCGCGTTCACGATCTCGGCGGCTGCAGGCGCGGCGACGCGTCCGCCGTAGCGGCCGTTCTCAATGATAACCGCAAACGCGATTTTCTTGGCTGCCTCCCCATAGGGGGCGAATCCCACGAACCAGGCATGACCCGGCTGGTCGCGCAGTTCGGCAGTACCGGTCTTGCCGGCGATCGGGACGGCGGCGTCTTTGGCCGCCCTTCCGGTGCCTTCGGTGACGACCCGCCTCATGTAGCCGGCCAACTGCCGCGAAAGCTCCGCGGGCAGGCACACCCGGCCGGCGGGTTCGGCCGGGTCCATGACCCAGCGGCTCGGCAGCAGCTTGCCGTCGTTGCAGATGGCGCCGGCGACCCGCGCCATCTGCAAAGGCGATGCCACCACCTGGCCCTGCCCGTAGGAGGCCTGCGGCAGGGCATCCTTCAGCTGCTGCGGGGTATTGGGAGAGGCAACCCGGATGCCAAATAACCCGGCTGTCTGCAGCAGGTGTTCGGCGCCGATGCTGTAGGTTCCCAGTTGCGCGAAAAAGGCGTTGCAGGAAAAAACGATCCCCCTGCCCAGGTCCACCTTTCCGTGCGGGGCGGTGTCCAGGATGTCGTCGCGGATCGGCCTTCCCCAGCCCCGGACGTAATTGCCGACTCTGCCGTCCGGCAGCCGCCGGCATTCGAATGTGACCGTCTCGGCTTTGTCTAAAAACTGCAGCGCCGCGATGGAAGTCACCAGCTTGAAGGAGCTTCCCGGCGGAAACAATCCGTAGCGCGGTCGATCGACCAGGCTGTCGCGGATCTCCGGTTCATCGGGAATCTCCCCTCCCAGGACGGCCAGTTCGGCGGCGCGATCCACCCCTGCGCGCGGCCAGGTCGCCGAGGCCAGCAGGTCGCCGGTTGCCGGATCGACGACGACGGCGGCGCCGCGCTTCAATTTCGCGGCGGTCACGTGTTTTTCGAGGATGCCGGCGAGCTTTGACTGCATTCTGACATCCAGAGTCATGTGCACATCGCGGCTGCGCTGCATGATTCTCCGGACCTCGGGATGATCCGGCCGGTAACGGTAGCGCACCAGCGGCAGGAGCTCGCGGTAGTCGCGCCGCACCGTCGTGTGCTCCGGCCCGCCGGGTTTGTTGTCCACGCGCACCACGACCGCCCGGTCGTCGTAGCCCTGCAGCGTCACATTCCAGTCCCGCTCGACAAACGAAGTGTTGGCCGCCCCCCAGTTCAAGCGGCTGCGCAGATCGCCGAGCAGATGAAACGCAAGCGTCCCGAACGGGTACAGGCGCCGGTCGCCGGCAGCTAGGATCTTGTCCACATCGATGCCGAGCTGCTCGTACTGCAGGCGGAAGGACTCGATCAGCGCCGGCGAGCTCGTGGCCAGCGGTATGCCGTTGCGATCGAAAATGTCGCCGCGCGGGATGCTCTGAGCCGCCTCGAGTATGCGGCTGTTGTAGACGTAGCGCCGGTACCCGTCCGCCTGGGGCACCAGGGCGCCGCGGCTGAGATAGCTGTCCGCACCCAGGATCTGGATGCGCGCGGCCTGTACGAGGATGATCAGGCCCAGCGCGCCGAGAAGCCCGCCCACCCAGCGCACCTGTTTCCGGAATGTCGGATTGGCCGGCCGGCCCGCGCTGACGGCCGACAGGCCGGCAAGCGCTCCAAGTACGACAAAATTCACGGCGGCCGACGATTTTCCATAGTTGAGAAAGGGAGTGACGACTCCCGACAGCGGGGCCAGCCCGAGAATCCCGGCGGCGATGAAGGCCGCCTGCAGCCCGATCAGCAGCGTCATGCCGAGGCCAAGAAAAAGCGCGTACGCGCTGCGGCCGGCCAGCGAAATGCGCAAGGCACGGTGGATGAGCACGGCATAGGCCAGCCCGACGCACAGCAGGCCGATAAAGCCCAGGTCCTCGCCGATGGCCGCCAGTATCAGATCCGTGTGGACGGCCGGAATCGTCTGGGGTTCGCCCAGGCCCAATCCGGTCCCGAACACGCCGCCGCCGGCAAAGCTCCAGAACGAGTGCGCCAGATGATCCCCGCCGTGGCTGACGTAGTTGTTCCACGGGGACAGCCACATGGAAACGCGATTGGCAACCATGCGCGGAATTCCCAGCCGGTAGCCGATCCCGAACGCCGCGACGAGCGCCGCAAAAGCGATCAGCGCGCCCGCGACGCGCGCGCGCGCCACGGCGTAAAGCATCAGGAACAGAATCGTCAAAACCAGGGCCGGGCCGAGGTCCTTTTCCAGAAAGAAGAAAGCGACGGCCAGCATCACCGCTGCCGCCAGCGGGACCGCATAGCGCAGACGGGGCAGGTTGATCCCCCGCAGCGCCGCCGGCAGACCGTTCCGGGGGGCGCGCAGCTCGCGCAGGAACTCCCAGCGGTCGGCGAAAAAGCCGGCCAGGAACAGGATCAGCAGAATCTTGATGAATTCCACCGGTTGCACCATGAAAGGGCCGAGCCTGAGGTTGATTCGCGCATCGCTGACACCCGGACCAGCGCCGAACAGGATCACGATAACCGACAGGATGAAACTCGCAAACAGCGGAACATAAGCAAGACGCCGCAACACCGAGTGCTCGTAGTCCGGCACGCTGGCCGCGAAAGCGAATAGGCAGCCGATGGCCACGCCGACCGCAAAATCCGGAAACAGCAGCGCATCCCGGACCGGATCGCGCAGCCGGATCATCATCAGGAATCCCATGCTGCTCAAAAAGAAAACCGGCGGAAGCAGGAGCTGGTCGCCGGCAAACCGGCGCACGCGCCACGCTGCGTGAATCAGGAAAAAGCCGAGAATGAAAACGAGGCAGTATATGAAGACGAGCCGGTCGTATTTGCCGGGCGAACGGACGGCCAGCTGGGCGCGCATCTGCTGAAGCTGCTGGCCGGTCAGCAACGGGAACGAGGCGGCATTCCCGCCGGCCCCCAGCTCCTTGAGTCGCGCAGCAAAAACGCTCAATCCCCGCGTACGTTCGACCTGCGCGCGCGTGATCTGAATCGAACGCAGTTCGCTCACGGCGTCGATCTTTTCGCGGTCGCGAAGAAACTGCAGAATCAGGCGCGCCGCGAAATTCCGGTCGTCGGCGTCCTCCAGCAAGGCGAGCGCCGGCATCAGCTCTTCGGGTCCGCGCACCCCATTGAGATTGACGAGTGTTCCCTGCGCCATCTGATCTCGAGCGGACTTCAGACCAGGTTCCTGCGCCTTGCGGATCAGCCATATGCCGGCCAGGAGCACCAGGGCGGTGAGTGCCAAAAAAGAGAGCTCCTGATTGCGGCTGATGCGGCGGGTCGGATCCCAGCGCCCGGGGCGGGCCCGGTCAGAGGCGGTGCTGCGCGTGATGGCCATTCGACCTTTCCTGTTCCAAGCGGGTAAAAAGCAAAAGCGAACCACAACGAACCAGGTGCTGCCCGCGGCCGCTCCCAAACCGGGTGCACCGGGACCGCATTCATCCCGATGGCCGGGAGCCGCATCTTAGCCAGGGCAAAAACCGGAAACCGGCTATGACTCCCCATGATCCTGCTGCCTGTCGGCGCCCGCCGACTCACTCGGTTCGGCGGCCGCGGCGCTGCGGGCAGGCGGAACGACGGCCGGCCCGAAGGCGATTTCGCCCGTCACTCCCCGGCCTACTCGGGCGCCAGCTTCTTGAACCAATTCCATGGGAACAGCGGATTGGGGGGATTCACCTCCCTAAGCCTTTCCTCCACGTCGTTGAGGACTTCCCGCACGGTCCGAATCTGGGCAGTACTGTCCCCCCAGGGAACGATGCGCAAATAGGACTCGAGCGCCTGCCGAAGGTGTTCCTGGGCTCTTTTCAGCAGCTCATTCTCCTGATCGGTGTCCCGCAGCTGTTTCGCCCCCTGCCAGGCCTGCATGCCGCTGTACCGGTATGCATCGGCCGTCATCGCCAGCTCGCGCCTGACGAAGTTGTGGCCGAGATCCCTGGCGCGCTGCAGCGCCTGCGTGCCGCGCTCCGTGTCCTTGAGGCTGTAAATGTACGTGCGTGCCATCCCCAGGTACGGGTCCGGCCACTTCGGCTCGAGTTTGATCGCGCGCTGAAACGAAGAGATCGCGCTGAGCCCCCTGTTGTTGATGCGCTGGATCTGCCCATCCGCGTAGGCAAGCATCGCCGCGGAGCGCGTGTCGGCCGGATCGATTTCGACCGCGCAGGTCATGTACCGCCTGCACCGGTTCCAGTCCCCCTCCCTGGTCGTGGGCTGATCGCTGTTGCGGTAGTCGTCGATGACTTTTTGGGCGTTTTCGCGGAGGATGTTCTGCATGGGCCCGCGCAGCGGGGTGGCGGCGAGGCCCAGGATGCTGCGCCCGCGCACCAGCTGGTACTCGGCCCAGGCGGCATCGGGATCCATTTGGGAGGACCTGAAATCCCGCCCCAGCTGCACCGCCTCCCGGTACACCCTGCCTTGCCAGACGCCCAGGCCGACCAGCACGACGATCGCGCCGGCCGCGGCCCAGCGCAGGGAGCGCCACGCTTTTCGGCGCGCGGGCGCGGCCTGCGCGGCCGTAGACCCCTGACTCGCGGCCGCAGACCCGGCTGCAGCCGCACCGTCGCCCTCCCGGCCTGCATCAGCGGGAACCGTTCTCCTGGTCTCCTGATCCTCGTCGCCGGCGGCGGTCCGCCTCGTAACCTCGCTCTCTTCCCCGGCCCTCGTCGGCTCGCCGGCCAGGAATGCGCCCAGGTCGACTTCGAATTCCCCCGCCGTCTGATAGCGCCGCTGCGGCTCGCGTGCCAGCGACTTGTGGAAGATGTGCAGCAGTTCGACCGGCCAGTCCTTTTCGCACGGCCGCGGCGCCGCACGCGAGCGGACGATCGCCTCGAGCGTCTCGGTCGAGGCGGCCTGGAACGGCAGCGTCCCCTCGATCATTTCGTACAGCACCACACCGACAGACCAGAGGTCGGACATCTCGTCGATCCGCCCGGTATCGAGGCGTTCCGGCGACGAATAAGCCACGCTGCCGAATAGGTTTGCCGTCAGCCTGCGCGTCAGCGACAGTCCTTTGGCGATGCCGAAATCCAGCACCCGCACCTGCCCCTGCGCATCGATGCGGATGTTTCTCGGCTTGATGTCGCCGTGCACGATGGCGCGGAACTCACGGCCGCCGACGTGCAGTGTGAGCGAGTGGGCGTTGCGGAGAATGCTGCAAAGCTCGTGCGCGACGTTGGCCGCCGTCCGCGGGTCCAGAGTGCCGGCGCGGATAATCTCCGACAGGTCCTTCCCTTCGACGAATTCCATGTCGATGAAGAAATAGTCCGGGAGATCGCCGTACCCGTGGATCTTGGGAACCCTGGATTCAATGGCGCTGAGGTTGGCCTGGAGTTCTGCACCAAGCCGTTCGGCGGCGACGATTTCCTGGGAGTCCATCCACTGCCCGCACTCGACGAGCTTCAAAGCCACCCGCTGCCCGGTGCGCGTGTCGAAGGCAAGATACACGTCCGACATGCCCCCACGCCCGAGCTTTTCATCGATCCGGTAATGGCCGATCTCGTGCAGCAGACCCTTCATTTCTTCGTCCGCTCAACCCCCACCTGGTTAGGCGCCGGCTCGGCAAACAGGTTGTTCAGCATTTTGTCGCGCAGGTCCTGCTTCTGGACCCGTATCGCCTCGGCGCCATTGCCGGAAAAGATGTTCCGAACGACCTCGGGCAGAGCATTTTCGGTGACGTACAGCCCCGGGGCGGCGCGTTGGCGCGTCATCCCATTGCCGTGAATGATGTTCCCGGTCAGGTAGGGAGTCGCCGTCCCGGCGACGGCGATCCCGGGTCCGGCGTTGCCGCGGATCACGCACCCCGCCAGCGTGGAGCGTGATCTCCCGTTGATCAGCACACCGGTCTGGACGGCGCCTGACACCTCGACAAGTGAAACGACAATATCGGAATCGGTGATCCTGACCCCATACGGCAGTGCGGCCGCCGCTTCTGCCCTCACTGCCACCCCGGACAGGGTGATCCCGGAAATGCCTTCGGCCACGATCGCGCTGTCGGTCCCGGGCAGGGGCCGGGAGATGTGGATAATCGCTTTCCCGGGATTGACGGCGGCGATGTCGACACCCGGCTTCAGCCGGATCGACTCCTGATACTCGCCGTCCGCGATCCGGATCCGGTCACCCGGGCGTGCGCTCTCCAGTGCCATGCCGATCGAGGGATACTCGGGGCTGGCCGGCTCGACGGTCAGCACTTTCGGCGCAGGCGGGATTTCCGGTTGAGGCGCGTCCGGGCCGAACCACACACTGCCGTAACGTGTCCACAGGTTCGACGCCAGCAGCCCGGCCAGCAGGCCTATGGCGAGGTAGAAAAAGCGCCGTGCCGCCTGTCTCCGGCCCTTAGCCATCACCGCAGCGCCGGAAGGGATCTCCCGGCCGGCTGCCGTGTGGGCTTGCGCCGGGAAGTCGCTCCCCTCGACCACGATGACGGAGATATTGTCCTTGCCCCCGGCAGCATTCGCTTCCGCGATCAGTTCCCGGACGCTGTCCCGGGGACTCCCGGCGTTGCGGAGTGCTGCCGAGAGGATCGCCGAGGAAGTGACCATGTCGCTCATGCCGTCCGAGCACAGGACCAATGCCGAGTCCGCTTCGAACGGGAGCCGGGCGTACTCTACGAAATCCTCGTCGTCCGGTTTGTGCTCGCGTGATCCGACGTCCCGAAATACCTCGTTGCGCCGCGGGTGGCGCATGGCTTCCGCTTCGGTCAGTTCACCCGCTTCCTCCCGTTGGCCTATCGGCGAGTGGTCCGAGGTGATCTTGGTGATCCTGCCATCCCGGATCTTGTACAGCCGGGTGTCGCCGACGTGCCCGACGTGCAGGTCCCCGTCATCCTCCACAACGGCCGTGAGCACGCACGCCATGCCGCGCCATTGGGGATTTGTCTGTGCCAGGCGGTAGATCTCGTTGTTGGCGCCGGCAATGGCTTCCCGCAGCCGGCGCGCGACCGTGCCCGTCTCCTGCCCGAGCCGCTTTTTCATGAAGTCGATCGCTTGCTGGGCTGCGACCTCCCCGGCAGCCTCGCCACCCATGCCGTCCGCGACGATGAAAATGCCGCGCCGGGCGTCGCAGTAGATGCGGTCCTCATTGTTGGATCGCTGTCTGCCGGGATCGGTATCACCCCAGGCGTTCCAGGTGGTTTCGGTCATATGTCCGGGCACGGCGCCTATCTTGAACGGAAGGATTTCAGGTGGGCCACAACGAGCAAGGCCACGACCAGGGCCACAAAAGCCAGGAAAAAGTATCTTGCTTCATAAAGGAAGGTCATAAGCTCTCGAACCGGATCGTGATCATGTCCGCCAGCCTGATCGAGGCCTTCGAGGGGATGCGCGTCCATTCCCGGGGCGTGAGTTTCACGTTGTCCACCGAAGTCCCGAACTTGCTCACGTCCTGAATGAAAAACTCCCTTGTTTCGGGGTCCCGCCTCAGATAAAAGTGCTGGCGGGAAACATCCGCCGGCGTCTCGAGCTCCAGGTCGCAATACTCGTTGCGGCCGCCGCGCCCCACGGAAATCTCCTGCTTGGCCATCAGGTATTCGTGCGGTTTCCCTTCCTTGTCCATGTAAGTGAGCTTCGCGCAGACGGCGGCCCCTTCGGGCGGCGCCGCCTCCTGACGGCTGCGCAGCCTTCTGGTCTCGCCGCCGGAGCGGATGGTCTGGATCATGCGCTGCGTTTTGCTGCCGACTCCGTACTCCGCCGGCGCCGGGAGCGTCAGGCGCGAATCAATGAGTATATCGCCCGGGGAAAGTTCCTCATCCTCGTCGACGAGGAACTTGATGAACCAGTCCTTTTCCGCCGCTTCGTACGACGGCGACTTGTGGGTCAGGCCGGGTATGCGCAGCGCGCCCGGTTTGCAGAGCGCGGCCAGCTGTTCGCTCAGCGCCCGCCTGGCTTCATCCCGGATGCGCGCAAAAATCCCGGCAAGGCGATCATAATCTTCCCGGTGAAGATATATGTCGTAGTGGCTGGGAACCAGCGTGTCGTAAAGCAGGGGTTCCGCCGACTCGTGCATGTTGTCGACAATCGCCAGAATGATGTCCTTGCCCGTCGCTCGAGCGCCCATAGCTGGTAAGTCCTCCCCGGCCTTTGAGCACACCTTACCCGAACCCCACACCCGTATGCAATGATACGAAAACCGTCCCGATATGGTTCTGTCAATCTCACGGGAATCCGCGGATTTGCCGGATTCGCGTTTGGTAAACACCCAGCATCCGCAGGAAAACCGGGGAAGACCGGGGACGCTGACCGGTATTTACTGAACACATCACGGCCTGCGTTGTCTCGAGGTTCTGCGAACCTCGAGTAGAAAAACCGGTCAGCGGCGCCCGTTTCCCCCGGTTTCCCACGGATTCCACGGACCAATTCTGTGAAATCCGTGGCTGCTTTGACGTTGGCTGATCAATTACAGTTGATGATGCTCCTCGCCTCAAAGTCGTGCCGTCGTCCCGCGGCGATTGACACGGCGCTCCTGCCGTCATAGAATCTGATTCATGGTCAAAAAATCAGATTCGAGTCGGGAGAAACGGGTGTCGGCGACGGAGGCCAGCCGCTCCTTCGCCCGGCTCCTCGATCAGATCGAGTCATCCGGCCGGCGGTTCCTGGTGCGCCGCCGAGGGCGCGACGTCTGCGTCATGGCGCCGCCCTCCGTGGCCGGTCGTCGCGCATCCGAGTGCCTGGCTTACCTGCGCGGGAGATCATCGATCGTACTCGATGAGCGATTTGGTAATGATCTGCTCGACATCCTGGCGGGGGAACCCTTCGAGGAGCGGCCGTCGTGGGGCTCCTGATCGATTCGACCGTCTTTATCCACGCCGAACGCCACCGGCAAACGCCCGTCGACCTCGTGGCCGAGGTGATCGAGCGCTGGGGGGATGCTGAACTCGGGATCTCAGTCATGAGCGCGGCTGAGTTGTTTCACGGTTGCTGGCGCGCAGACACACCGGCGAGGCGCGCAAGCCGCGAGGAGTTCGTCGAGGCGATTCTCGCGGCGGTACCGGTGGTCCCCATTACCCTCGCGATTTCCCGGGTGTTCGGCGAAATGGATGCTCGCCTGAGCGCGGCTGGGCAGAGGATCGCCACGTCGGATCTTCTCATTGGGGCCACTGCCTTGTTGCGCGGCGACGAGATCGTCACGGGCAACATGCGCCACTTCGATCGCATACCGGGACTCACGGTCCATCGTCTCGAGTAGTGCCGCGGGTACCGCCCTCCACGTGGTAGCACGCTCACAAAACCGCTGACCGGTATTTGCTGAACGCATTACGGCTGCGCCCTGTCTCGAGGTTCTGCGAACACGGATGGAGGCCTAATGCGCTACGCTGAAATTACGGAGGAACCACGTTTGTTGGGCCGCCCGATCGCCAGTGCACGAACTCTGCGGCCGAGGCGGAATTCCAGATCCTTTGTAAACTCGTCGTGCCCGATTGGCCTTCCCGTTCGGGCGTGAAACCGGATTCTCGCGAGCCGGCCCTTGTCCTCTGGTTCTGCAAGCCATGACGATCAGTCTGAAATCTGCGGCGGACACAATTCCGGAAGAGGAGACAGAATCACTGTGATCACCACAGCGGCCGTCTCCACTGCCTTTGGCGCCTTCCTGACTAACAAGGCCTATTCTCCGTGAGGAGCGAAGGGAGCATTGACGCATGCAATACCCAGGCGGGGCCGGGCCGGCGCGGGCCGGGCGGTGAAAATCGGTACCGGGACCAATCTTGCGGCAGCGTTTCATAATCCCTGGGGGAAGGATCGCTCCCCGCCCTCGACTCCGGCAAACCGTTCCCCCGGATTTTCCCGACTTTGAGACCCTACTTTGTCGGCAGAACGGTTACTGTAAGCTTAAACGGCATGTGAAATGTCCCGTAGTAGATCGAGTTGTCCTCGTTTGGCAGAGCGGCGATGGCCTGGAGATTGCTCACCTTGCAGCAGTAGGGCTGTGCGGGATCGACAGCGCCGTCGAGTGCTTCCACGGACCAGGATGCACACGGTGTATCGCCACCGCAACTGAGACTTCCGCCCAGATAGGTAACCAGCAGGAAGTTGCTTTCCGAGTAAAAGTTGGGCGTGAACCGAAGAGTGAATGCCGATCCGACAGAGGACGATCCGGATGCATCTCTGAAGTTCGCCTTCATGCCGGCCAGCCGCTGCTCTCCTGGAAAATTCATCACATCCCTGAAGCCGTTCGGAAATTTCGTTTGACCGTCCGCATCAAGCGGCCAGATCTCGAACATGGCCCCAACTGCAATGGTTTCATTCGCCCACCCATTTGAGCTCGGAAGAGGTGGCCCCGGTGTCACCCGTTCAGAAAAATCGAAGAAGTGGTAGCGACCCAGGCTCACACAGGTCGTCTTCCCTTTCCTCGTCGTACAGTACCGCGTGCCACATCCTTGACCCGGAGCACGAGTGTCTCCAGCAAGCGCAACCCCGCCCCGAACAACAACATGGCCACGAGCCACGGATCGCCTTCAAGATGACGGACGATGCGTGCCACCTCCCCAGGTGTGAGGACCACCGGCACGCGCCGCGGCCCACTGGCCCGCACCAGGCCCCGAACGTCGTCCAGCGGGCGGCGCAGGACGTCCCGGTAAAGGAACAACAACGCGCTCAACGCCTGCATCTGCGTGCTGTACGCCACTCGACCGCGGCCCGTGAGATCGCTGAGACAGGCCAATACCTCGGCCTCCCTCATCTCGGCCGGGTGACGCAACCGGTGGAACCGAACAAAACGGCGCACCCACGACAGATAGGCCTGCTCGGGACGCCGCGATAACTGGCGGAGACGACAGGCGGCACGAACCTGCGTCACGAGCCTGGGTGCGGGAGTTGGCGAACCAGTCATACCGGATATCGTTGCAGCGTGGGACCCGAAACTGGGGCCGGAACGGGCCGAGCATGGTACCACTCCGACCCATCGCCCTCGGAGATCCCGTGCGGCTCGTTCGGGAAGGCCTTGCGTTTTACTCGGGAGGAGTCCAGATACGCTGGTTAGGCAGATGCGGAGTTGCGGAGGCGCAGCGTCACACGCAGCGCGTAAAGGGCAATGGAGAAGGCGAGCAAGAGGTACACGAGCCACCTCCAGACACGGCTCCGGTCCGAGAGCCGTAAGGTACGTAGCAACGCGGCGGCTCCGATCGCCGCGAAGCCCGCGGTGGGCCAGGGCTGGCGGTCGAGTGCCGCGCTGGCCGCCGCGAGGCCAAGGGCCGCGGTCAAGAGCCACTCGATGGTCGAATGGCTGTGAGCAACGCCCGCTATACGGCTAGTCAGGTCAGGAGCTGAGCCGTGATCGCTGAGTTGCGAATTCATTGTAATCTCCTCCTAGATATTCCACGGCGAGAGAAACTCGAATGCTGGAGCGACGAAAAAGAGAGGTACGGTAACTGCATACACGCGACCGAGATCAACAAAGCACAGGCGCGGCAGACGGAATCGCGAAAAGTGCCAACTGACGTCGGCGTTCTGCCGATAGACTTCAACACCGCACCGTACGCCAGCACCGATGGATAGCGAGAATGGAACGAATTGCAGGAGCAGAACAAGGAAGTGGTGGCCGGCGTCGCCGCCGCCACGCACCTCATCCGCTATGCCTCCAAGGGCAAGTCAGAAGCGCTGAGCGAGCAGCCCCATCTAACGGTCGGTTCGCTCGGAACCCGGCAGCAGCCACGGGCTGCTCAGACCAGCCTCGGCGTCAACGGCGCTATACTTATTAGCATTTCTATACGGAAGGGCAAGGGGAAAGAGGGTGAGAGATGGGATGGCAGGAAGACGACTGGGCGGAAGACTTCCATGACGGCGGCGGGATCGGGGGCGGGAAGCGGCAGGAACTCTCCGTCGCGATTGAAAACGCCGTCGGAAACGAGGGCATAGGCATGCGGGTTGAAGTTCGCGCCGTGGCCGCCGAAGGGCTGCAGCGAGGCGATGCAGCCGTGGCTGACGTCACGGCGGTCAAAGAATGCCTGGAAGGTTCGCAAAATCGCGGCGTATGTTCTGATGCAGGAACTCCGCTTGCGTGCCGCCGCCACCGATCTTGCCGCGGCTCAGGTGAGCACATTGGTTGGGCGGCTTTTCAAACTTGCCGCCTGGGTCGATCGATCGGTTCGGCGTATTGTGATTCATCTGCCACTCAGCTATCTCTGGGCTCCAAGCTGGCGTGCCATCGCCGCAGCTGTAGGGGCAACATCCTGACCCTAAATAGTAATCGAAAATAACGGAATCGATTGAGCGCAGGGAGAAGTGTGTCGGAATTCTTCTACGAAACAAGGTGAGAGCCCAGAAACCGTGTGTCGGGCACCATTCAACAGGTCAAATTCGGGCAAGGAATCACTTTCAGCTCGTCCCCGTTGCTCGATCGCCACTCATACTCACAATTTTGCTCCGTCACAGGGATTTTGACGACGATTCGGGAATAATTCGGGCTAAGGGGGCTCTTCAACCTCTTCTACGCTTATCTCTCACATACACCTGGGGACGCAGCCATCAATACCCCATCGCGAATCTCTTCATGCACAGGAACCGGTTCCTCAGTTCTGGTGGCGAATGTATACCGGACGTGATCGAGTGCTCGGTGAACGATTCGCGAACCTCTTTCGCCTGAGGCAGAGCTTTGCCGACCTGTTGACCAGCGGAACGTATCGATGCCCTTCCTGGACCGCAGGCTCTTCGTCCGCCGGTTCACACCCGCCGCAATGGCAGTTGCACAACAGATATAACTAATCCATGGCCCTAGTTGCCGTTCCTGGTGGCCTGCTTCGCGGCCGCGGGCTTCGCGGCGGCTGGGGCGGCCTTGCCAGCCGGCTTGCCGGGCCCAAAGGGGCTCACCGTCGTGCTGGCGCGGCGTCCGGTGGTGATCGAGAAATACTCGATCCACTTTGCGGCGATTTCGTTCGCGCGCTTGATGGTGTCGGGCTTCGGAGACGTTGCCCCCGGCGCGGCGATCAGCACGATGCCGGTGTTGAACTTCCGCTGCGACTTATCGGGCGTCGGTGTGCGGAGTCCCTCAGCCGCGATCACATCGTTCACCGTGATCTTAGTCCGGTCGGCCTTGAAGATCGGATGGCCGTTCGCATCGCGTCCGGCGGCCGCCAGGTTCCGCAGGAGGAAGAAGTCGGGCACTTCCGCCGGCGTGGCCACGCCCATAAGGTAAAGCTCGAGATACGACCAGCCGGTGGCAGGGACATAGTAATCGTCGTCGAGCTGAGTGAAAGTGCCGTCAAAGTTGTCCTGCCAGACGCCACCGCCCATCAGCGAAGCTTCCACCGTGCGTTTGTAGGGGAAGGCGACGGGCGCCTGCAAGCCGCGCTGCCAGTGCGTTGGCCCGAGTTCGATCAGTTCACTGCCGACCTTGGCGCGCACGAAGGCGCTCCAGCGGTGGCCCAGCTCGTGCGCGATCTGCGACATGGCGAAGTCGTAGCCGGTCATGGGACCGCCCACGCGCTGTGCGGTCACGCCTTCCGGAGAACGCTCCTGCATCTGGTTTGCACCGGAGTGTATCGGCTGGATGATTTCCCATTGGAAGCGGCCCTGGCTGCAATAGGCCCCGGGGTTCCCATTCCTGTCGCGCAGGCCCTGGACGCTGTAGGGACCGGTATCGCCGCCGCGCGGACCGTTGCTGGAACTGCCCGCCTCCGGGTCGTCGATACGGAAGTCGGAGTAGTAAATCAAGAAGTCGAAGTTGTCGCCTAATCCCCGGATCACTGTGCACGGCAGGTCCCGCATCATCGTAGTTTTCGACACGTAATGGAACGACTCGTAGACGATCGGGAATGGGCCGTCCTTGGCGGTGATCGAGGAGAAGTCCACGTCAGGGCTTTGGAGCCCGGCCAACTTCACCGCCTGCGGCGCCAGTTCGTCCACCGTGGTCGGCGTGATGCGTTGGCCGCCCTGGGCCGGAACGGGCTGGACACCCTGGGCCGCGGCAGGCGCCGCCGGGCGAGTGCTGACGTCCGCCGCCACGGTGATCGTGCCCGCCTTGGCCATCTCTGCCGGCAGGATGCCCTGGAACGAAATGGTGTTTCCTTCAACCTTTACTGCCGGCGATACGCCCGGCCCGGAAGCCGCGTAGCTGGAGGGAGCGCCGCCGCGGTTGCCGCCACGTCCCATGCCGCCCGCGCGAACCACCCAGACGGCCGGTTGAACGGCCAACGCAGCCTTCGCAGTCCTAGCGCCCGGGGCAGCAGCCTTGCCCGAAGGGGTGAACGTCACCCGATAAGTAACGCCTGCCGCACCCGGATCGCCCGCCTGAAGCGGAGCGCCGCGCGTGCCGAGCGCAACCTTCAGGAACATGCCGCCGACAGACGACAGCTTCACGTCCTGAATATTGAGGTGTCCGGCGACCGCCGGGTTCTCCTTGCCGTTTAGCGTGGCGATCGCTTGCTCGGCGCCGTCTGTTACCATCGGGTAGAGCCCGAGGATGGCGTCCTTGGCGTTGAGCTTTTCGTACGACATCTCAACCGAGCCGTCCTTATAGAGGACCGCCTGGAAACGATTGTCGGTCGGGACCCAGGTCCAATCCTGAATTCCGGCGTACGGCTCGGTGACATCCCACGTGATCACAACGCGATCGTCCAGTTCCTTCACGTAGCGGCTGGGCGTATTCGGCTTGCCCTGGAAGCGCAGCCTGAAGAAAACCAGGATGGCCGGCTGGGTGTTTACCAGCGTGCGCGCGACGTCCTGCAATTGCGCGAAGCGATTCGCAACAGAAATGCCGCCCATGCCGCCGCGACCGCCCCCCTGTGCCCCACCCGCGCCCGCGCGACCCTGCGCAGCTGCCGGCGCAGACGTCACGGTCGGGAAGGCGATTGACCCGTTCACGCCGACCGTGAACGAATCCCAGCTCTTTCCGGAGAAGGGGAAGGTGAACTTCTTCAGCGCGATCTGCGCGCCGCTCAGTTCGGCGCCGAAATCGGCGTCCCACTTCAGCGGCGAAGTCTCGGCGCGGTAGCCCGCCCCGTCGGGAGTGAACTTCACCGTTCGCTTCGTCAGATCGAACAGCGTTTCCTTACCGAAGATGCCTTCGTCCAGAGTCATGTAGATGAGGTTCCCCGCAGCGCGTACTTTGCCGACGGAACGCCCCGTGGGCTCCTGGAATCCCTGCGCGTGGAGCGGATTGTAAGAGAGGAGGAGTAAGAGAGCGATCAGAGCTGCGCTGCTCAACAAAGCCCGGCCGGTTTTCATCGTAGCACACCTTTCGATAGTTACTGGATTGACATACGGAAAAACGCGTGCATTTTGTCATGGGCGGGGGGCCGGGTGCAACGCTTACGGCGGGGGGTGAAATAATACGAAGCTGTTCGGCAGGGTCAAAGGCACGGCAGCCTGCACCATGTGGTATCCGGGCACTGAAGGCCTGAAGCTGCTGATGGTGCAGCCGCTCAACAGGAGGCTCGAACCGGCGGGGCCGCTGCAGGTGGCGGCCGACACGGTCCATGCGGGTCCGGGAGACCTGTGCGTCATGGTGCGGTCCCGGGAGGCGTCCCTGACTCTTCCGGACGTCAAATTCGTTCCCGTGGACCTGGCGCTGGTCGGCGTGGTCGACGACCCCGATGCCTGCGTCATCTCCGTAATTGTCGGCATCGTCGATTCCGCCAGCATCTCCTGGCCCGCCCGCGCAGACCAGCTCAACTCATTCTCCTGACATCGGCCGCCCGCAGCCTCCTGGACAGCGTCAGGCGGCTGCATTCCACCCCGACCAGGGACGCAGCCTATTTCTTTTCGGGGTAGAGCGTCACCTGGACGTAGCGTCCGGTGAGCCCGCCTATTGCGACATCACTTAGTTTTGGGCATCAGGAGACAGAAGATATTGTACCGGTTGTAGAAGAACTGTGCTCTAAACCTGGATTCCTTGCCGCCGGGGGTAGCGATGTCCAGTTCTATGTCGAATGTATCCGTGATATCACCACCCGGTCGTGTGACCGCGACGACCGCCTCGGGTGCTACCGTGCCGCTGACCTTCTCGAAATATGTCGTCTTGAATGAAGGTGATGCGACACAGTAACGCACGGTCCAGGTCGGAATCGCATCCACGTCGACGGCGCCGCGCTGCTGCTCGGATTTGAACACGATGAGCATGCATGCCCGGAAATTGTTCGCCACGAACCGCCTTGCGGTCGCCTCAAACGAAGCGCGATATTTGATCGCGAGTTCTTTTACGTTTTTCACGTCGATCTGCCGTGCGTTGGCCTCGACAGCGAAGCGGTCGCCGAGGAAGAGAAGGTCCGCCGCGAACTCGTTGGCCTCCTTTTCCATCACGAGGCGGGTTGTGTGGCTGAGCCCGGCGTCGTCACACACGTAAAGCATGTGCTCGTGATGCGGCAGCACATAGTGCCCGATTTCGTGCAGGACGCTGAATCGCGCGCGCCTTTCGTCGAGCGTCTCGTCGGTGGCCACAATGCGGTCCGCGAATGAGAGCAGCGCACGTGGTGCGCCGCCGGCAATCGTCTTCTTCGCGTCATCCGGCAATTCCCGCGCAAAATTGAAACTCAAATGCTCCAGCTTGAGGAAGTCCATGAGCTCTTGCGGATTGAGACACTCCCGTTCGTTCTGGCCGGCGCTGCGGAGCAGGTAACGCACCAATTCTTGGGGCTCGACACGGTAACCTATCTGGGCAACGACGGCGATCCCATTCCAGTCGGTCAGATAAAATCTCCGTGACATCGCATCCTGCAACTGCACCGCATTCCGATAGGCGCACCATACTCGATTGGACTGCGACAACTAGTGCCCGGCCGCTAATTGTCCCGAAGTCACTTTCTGCGAAGACACCCATTCACCGTTTTGGGGAAAAACCGGTTTCCATCGCAGTATCCATAAGGTGTCCGTCACTCCGCTGAGCAACAGACCGGGGGCTGCCCGCCGCGAACTGGAAGCGCCATTGAGTTCAGCGGGCAGCGACCGGTCTTGCGGAGTTGCTACTTGACGGTCAGTCTCACAGCCCCGAGCTTTTCCTGGGCGCGCAGGTACTCCATCAGGTCGGCAAGCGGCAAGGGCTCAAACTCGCCGGTCAGAAAATCCCGGATTTCCAGGACTGTCTTGTTCTGGCCCAGAAGCAGGTTCAATTCCGATGTCATATGCTGCGGAATTTTGCGCGAAGCAGCCTGCAGCGCCGCCCGATCCGGCATGTTCGCCCCGCCGGCGGGTGGAGCGCCGGCGCCCCGCCCGCGGCCTCCCTGCTGGCCGCCGACCCTTTCCACTACGGTCTTGGCCGCCTGCGCTTCCTCCGGAGTCGGAACGGGTTCGACCGCACGAATGTTGAGCCGTTGGGTCTCGATCTCATAAAGAGCCTTCACCTCGTTCAGAAGCGCCGTCGCCCTCTGATCGACGAGAGGGCCAAATGCAACCAGCTTCTTCTCCGCATCAGCAGGCTTGCCGTAGAGAACCGCCGATGTGCGGATGACCTCCTTCTCGAGATTAGCCTGGTGGCGAATGGAGGCGCTCGCGTCTTTGTACGCCGTCATCAGATCGGCGCCGCTCCCGGCATCGGAAAGGTACGCCATACCCTTGGCTTGCGCCTGCCCCATGCGCTCGGTCCCGCGCGCGACCGATTCAGCCGTCACCCTGGCGGCGGTTTCGTCATCGGCCGTCGCCAGCACGGTCATGGCGGCCGTGGCGACGACGCCGGCGCGCTTGAATTGCGTGGGATCGAGTTTATCGGGAGTATCCTGAGACGAATGGTAGAAGGGATCGGGCCAGGTGATGAACATTGTGGATGGGATGCCCTGGCTCATATAAACCTGGTGATCGCTCGCGCCGTAGTATTTTTCGATCACATAGTAAAACGGGTCGGTACTTCCGCTCGGAGCCAGCACGGGCCAGCTGTAGCCGTACCCGTTCGCCCGGTAGCGCACACGTTCCTGGTTGACGTTGCCGACGAATCGAAGCACGTTGGCGCACAGGTCGTTCAGGAATGTCGGAAAAGTGTCGGGTGTGCGATGCATGACCCACTGGGTCGAGCCGGTGCGCAATCCAAGCCCCTCCATGTCGAAGTTCAGGTCGGCGATCAGCCGTTTGGTCACTTCGGGGTGCTTCTGAAGCCACGCCCGGGTCCCGCTGATCTCAGGCACCCAGAGGAAGTGGATGTCGCGTTTCGGCCGGGGAAGCTTGCCTTCATCGACCAGCCGCTTGAAGGCCCTGCCCATCTCCAGCCCGAGGGCGCAACCGGAGGCATCGTCGTTGGCGCCCTGCTTGAGATAGCCTTCATAAAGATGTCCGGAAACCGCTACCGCCTGGCTTGACGAGCCATCGCCCGGCAGCACTGCATGCACGGTTTCCATCTCTCCGGGAAACGACTCGGCCTTCACGATCGAGCGCATCGTGACCTTCTCGCCGCGGGCGAGCCGGGCTGCCAGCTCGCGCCCGACGCGCGGTGAGATCGACCAGCCGAAGCCGGCTTTCTTTCCTTGAGGGGCATTCGATGAAATGCTCTGAGACTGGATTTCGTCGGGATTGTTCGGCTCCGGATGCATCGTGTTGTAACTCAACACCCCGACGGCGCCCCTTTCAAACACGCCGAGGCGCTGAAGACTTCCCGGGCTCGTGGACCCAAGCACGACCTTGCCCTCCAGGCTCTTCCCCGCGTAATCCTCGGCGCGCGCACCGTTTCCGACATCCACCAGCTCGCCGGTCACGTCACCGGTCTCGCTCCCCGAACAGATCGAGACGGCGATGTCATGAATGTCGTACAGTTTCCGGCTCTGGGGCGTAACCATCCAAAGCTCACCCTGAATGGGAGCCCAGGACGAAACCGACGGGAAGGACTCGATCTCGACATTCTGAAATCCCACCTCCTCCGCCCGCTGCTTCATCACCAGGCTTTCCCGGAAGTTGCTCTCGTACTCCGATCTCGGACGGATGCGCGGGTAGCCCACCATTTCCAACACCGTATGCAGCGGCCGCTCTCCCGACACTTCATTGATGATCGCCCGCATCTGGTCCCAGCTCAGCAGCGTGCGGTCTTCGCGCTCCTGAGTGAACAACGGCGACAGGCAGAGGCAAAGCCCCGCCATAATCACGACACCCAATCCGATCCTCTTCATATGACCTCCAAACACAGTGGCCCTGGTCTGTGCGAGTTGTTCCGCGGATCCCGATTCCACCGGGAAATGTGCGCGAAGATAGCACGGATCCGCACCAAAGGCACCCCGAATTCTCTGAGAAATGCGGGTCGGTGAGCGGCTATCCCTCGGGTTTATATTCGGAAACGTACAGCTCGAATACCAACACACTTGTGGTGCGCAAGAAAGCCATCTCCACTGCCGAGTATCCTACCGCTCCCTACGTCGAGAACATCCGGGCCCGGCCGGATGTCCCGCTGGAATCCATGACCCGTGAAAACCTGCTCAATGGAAGGCGGACCTACGCGGACCAATTCACCCAGATATTGACGAACGAGATCAGGGCCTTGTCGCTGGAAAAACACTTCGCGCTGGCTGACGCCGGGGCCGTTTCATGGGTCACACCCGAAAGTCCCGGGCAAGCTTCGGCCGGCTTCGCCAGAATACGGGCCGACGTCGCAAGCACCACACCCGGCGGAATGGCGATCTTCTTATCGCGCGAAAATGGCGTTCTGGTCACGGAAGCCGCGGTTCCGGCTGCGCCGGCCATTCAGTCAGGTCGCATCTACGCAGAGGTCGGCGGAACCGTGAACACGGGCATTGCAGTCGCCCCTTCGACAAGCCCCATCCCTGCAGCTGCTGATAAAAAGTAATATGTTGACTTCGATGTTTGCGCCTCGACTGCTGCCGGATCTTATATCCGAACCGTGTCGCTCGATACGGATTTGTGTCGCACCTGGCCCTTATTACAGCCAGACGATCCGGTAGAAATCCCCATCCTCCCCGCCCGGCGCTCGCACCAAAATGCCGATTAATTTTTGCGCGTAGACCAATCAAATGCGGTACTCTTGTCCGTCTGTGTATTGCGTGCTCTTCAGGACTAAAGGCTGATTTGAGTGGCAGACCTGCATTATCTTCAAAATATGAAGCCGAATTCAGCCATGGCTCGCGCCTGACTTTTGAGGCTCCCCTCTTGACCAAAGGCCAAACCCGGAGTGGCATCGCTAACATGTACATAGGAGAAATCTCCTCTAAAGAAGAAGCCTCCATATTGAAAAGTGGGCGTCACCGTAATTGACGTGCCCTTGCTTCCAGGACCATACATTAGATTGACGACATTTGGATCGTTGGCGTTCCCCGTGCTCGTGATGTATTCCCATCGCACCGGGAGTGAGAAGCCGTGTTTAAATGCGTGACTAACCAATATTGCACCGGCTTGGGTCGTATTCCCTTTCACGATGCCAATCTTCAGGTTGGTGGGAACAGCGCTGTATTGATAGTAGGGTTGAATGATCCAGGCCCCCCTGTTGTAGGTGTAGATGACGGCATACATGCTGCTGTTGTTTTGAACGGGTGTGGCCAGGGTTTGAAAGGCCGTCTGTCCCAGGTTTCCCATTCCTGCGAACGCCAAACTGTGTGGACCGTTGGCATAGGTTAAGGAACCGCTCAGCCATGAGTAGCGGTTGGAATAGAAGCCGTCGTTCCAACTCAGTGAGGCGGTGAACTTGCCCAGGCTCTGATTGACCTGGATTCCACGATTGATGGCGTTTTCCTGGTTCCACAAGAGACCGCGCTCGATGTTCATATTTTCGAACGTGAATGTATACTCGGCGCCCATCAACGTAGGCAGCGCGCCCATCAGAATGGAAGTACTTTTCCCCGGCGCCAATTTTAGGAAAGCGACCGGGACCGGACCATATAGGTCGGTAATTGTTTTTTCCGTATCAAGGAATGGCGCTCCAATAGCCGGGATATCGTAAGCGCCCGCCTGCGCGTAAAACTGCCACCAGCCGGTGGTCTTTTGAATAAAGATTTGGCCATTACCCAAAGCCGCTTGTGTAGGTTTATCTCCCGGAAAATGATTTCCCTGCCACAGGCCCATGCCGCTGACGATGCCGGTTGCATTAAGCTTTCCGAACGGTCCGGCATCGAATGTGTTTGGCGGGGCGGCTTTGAGCGGGCCCGTAATCGAGGGCGTGGGGAGCGCGGCCGGGGCTGGAGGCGAAGTGGCCTGGTCAGCCGGCTTCTGCTGGTCCGGTGTTTGCGTCGCGGGAGTGTCCTGCGCGCTGCAAACAGAAGCTAACCCTAAGCACAGACAGATCACAACGAGGTTCTTCGGAAAGTGAGTTCTCATAGCTCCCTTTATAGGACAGCCAGGATTTTCATGATGACTCGAGCGCCGGAAGGGAAATAAGTCAGCTCAGCGCAGCCTTGCGGCAGAGGTCGCCGGCGACCGGAAATGCTGATCCAGAGCGAGGTTCAGCTGCAGAACGTTTACACGCGGATCTCCGAGAATTCGCAATGACGGAGCCTCGGTAGTCTGAACGATAAGCTGATTTACCTGGTCCACAGATACACCGCGAGCCTTGGCAACCCGGGCCGCTTGTGCTGCGGCATTGGCCGGACTGATGTGAGGGTCGAGGCCGGATCCAGAGCCGGTGACCGCATCCGCAGGAATCTCTTCCTTTGGCGTGAAAACCAAAGGAGTTTTGCTGTTATTGAACGCCTTGATCAGCTTCACGTCATCGAGGCCACCGTTAGCATCTTCGAACTGATCCAGGGGAACTGAGGACTCATAGGGTATGCCGTTTTCGAGGCAGTAGCGCACGATACGAAGTTCGATGCCCTCGAAATCGACCACTTCATTTTTCTTGTCGTCTATTTTTGTCGTGCCGCGGATGAGTTTGGCGCTTGTCGGACCCAGGTTCGATCCACTGGAGGCCGATGCGTCATACCCATCAGCGCCGGCTGACGAAGGGCGCGGGTGGAAATATTCCGGTCTGGCGAAGTTCTGTCCGATGAGACCGGACCCCACAACCCGGCCATCCTTCATGATCAGACTTCCGTTCGCCTGATGCCGGAAGAACAGTTGACTCAATCCTGTCACGACTCCGGGGTATATAAGTCCCGTGAGAACCGTCAGGGCTAATGTGATCCGTAATGCCGAGAGAATTCGCTTCATATGTCTTCTCCTAGGCCCATCCCAGCGCGTGGATGATCTGGTCGATCACCCAGATTCCGGGGAATGGTACAATGATGCCGCCCAGCCCATAAATCAGCAGGTTCCGGCGCAGCAGGCGGGCGGCGTTCAGCGGCCGGTATTTCACCCCGCGCAAGGCGAGAGGCACGAGCGCGATGATAATCAGTGCATTGAAAATCACCGCCGAAAGCACCGCACTCTGCGGCGTATGTAATCCCATGATGTTGAACGCGCGGAGGGCCGGATAGGTAGCCATGAACATGGCAGGGATGATCGCGAAATATTTTGCCACATCGTTCGCGATCGAAAAGGTGGTCAGGGCGCCGCGGGTAATGAGCAACTGCTTTCCTATGGCCACGACCTCGATGAGCTTGGTCGGGTTGCTGTCGAGGTCCACCATGTTGCCGGCTTCCTTGGCCGCCATCGTGCCGGTATTCATGGCAACGCCCACATCTGCCTGCGCCAGTGCGGGAGCATCATTCGTGCCGTCGCCCGTCATTGCCACCAGGCGGCCGGCGGACTGTTCGTTCTTGATGTATTCGAGCTTATCCTTGGGAGTGGCCTGAGCGAGGAAATCGTCCACACCCGCTTCGCTGGCTATGGCTGCAGCCGTAAGCGGATTATCCCCGGTGATCATCACGCTGCGAATACCCATGAGCCGGAGTTGGGCAATGCGCGCCTTCATGCCGCCTTTGACGATATCCTTCAGATAGATGACCCCCAGCACGCGCTTGCCATCGGCAACAGCAAGGGGTGTCCCGCCGTTGCGCGCGATGCGATCACTGATTTGAAGAACTTCGTCCGAAACCCGACCACCGCTCTCGCGAACATGTTTGCAGATCGCATCCGTAGCGCCTTTAACGAGGTGGCGCCCTTCGAAATCGACGCCGCTCATCCGGGTAAGAGCCGAAAAGGGGATAAAGACCGCTTCTCCTTCGGGGATGTGCCGGCCCCGCAGCCCATACTTTTCCTTGGCAAGCACCACGATCGAACGCCCTTCGGGCGTTTCGTCGGCCAGGCTCGAAAGCTGAGCCGCGTCGGCCAGTTCCCCGGCACTCACGCCGTTGACCGGCACGAACTCTACCGCCTGCCGGTTGCCGAGCGTGACGGTGCCGGTCTTGTCGAGCAGCAGTGAATTGACGTCGCCGGCAGCCTCAACCGCCTTGCCGCTCAACGCCAGCACGTTATGTTGCATGACGCGATCCATGCCGGCGATACCGATCGCGGACAAAAGGGCGCCAATGGTTGTCGGGATCAAGCATACAAGCAAAGAAACCAGGACCGCTACGGTCGGAATTGCCCCCGAACCGGCCTGCCCGACACTGAACTTTGCAAAAGGGTGCAATGTAACGACCGCGAGCAGAAAGACGAGCGTCAACCCGGCAATCAGGATATTCAGTGCGATCTCGTTTGGAGTTTTTTGCCGTTCCGCTCCTTCCACCAGAGCGATCATGCGATCGAGAAAAGTCTCGCCCGGGTTGGACGTAATGCGAACCTTGATGTGGTCCGAGAGCACCTTCGTGCCGCCGGTCACCGCGCTGCGGTCACCACCTGATTCGCGAATGACGGGCGCGCTCTCGCCCGTAATCACGGATTCGTCCACCGTGGCAATTCCCTCAATCACCTCGCCGTCGCCCGGAATCAGATCGCCCGTCTCGCAGAGCACAACATCGCCGGTCCGCAGGGAAGAGCTCGGGACCTGTTCATACTTCTCGTCGGACCTGATCCGCTTGGCAACCGCATCTGTCCGTGTCTTACGGAGAGAGTCGGCCTGGGCTTTCCCGCGCGCTTCGGCCATCCCCTCCGCAAAGTTGGCGAACAACACCGTGAACCAAAGCCACAGCGCGATCTGAAAAGAAAAACCGATTCCTGCGCCTCCGGTGAGGGAATCGCGGATCAGGAAAACCGTGATTAACGCGGCTCCGACTTCGACGACAAACATCACAGGGTTTTTCACCAGCAGAGCCGGATTCAGCTTGACGAACGAAGCGCGCACGGCGCGCCCAACGATCTCCGGGTCGAACAGCGGGCGCGCCCGCACGAGTTTCTTAGGCAAAAGCGAACCCGGATCATCCGGTAGGATGATCGGTTTTGAACTGTGTGGCGCCATTACGGTCGACATCGTTTGTACCTCCGATTTGCTTTACAGCTCAAAACAGCTGTCCGCCATGCATCAAAAAATGCTCCACAATCGGGGTCAGCGAGAGTGCCGGGAAAAACGTCAATGCTCCCACGATGATCACGGTGCCGGCCAGCAGGGCCACGAACAAAAGTCCGTGCGTCGGGAGCGTCCCGCTGGTGGCAGGCACCGATTTCTTCGTTGCCAGGCTGCCCGCCACTGCCAGCATGGGGATGATGATCAGGAAGCGACCGATGAGCATGGCCAGCCCGATCGTAAGGTTGTACCAGGGGGTGTTGGCGTTCAGACCGGCAAACGCGCTGCCGTTGTTTCCCGTGCCGCTCGAATAGGCATAGAGGATTTCCGAGAGGCCATGCGGGCCATTGTTGTTCAAATTGGCAGTGGCCGCTCCGGGCGGATTCCAGTAGCCATCCTTTTCGAACTGGATCTGGGAGCTGACAGCGGTAAAGACCAGGACACTCGCGGCGCAGGCGATCAACGCCAGCATCGCCATCTTTACTTCTTTGCCCTCGATTTTTTTGCCGAGATATTCCGGGGTGCGTCCTACCATCAAGCCCGCAATGAATACGGCAATGACGGCAAACAGGAGCATTCCATAGAGACCGGAGCCGACGCCGCCAAAAATGACCTCAGCTGTCTGAATATTGAAGAGCGGCACCAGGCCGCCGAGCGGTGTATAGCTGTCGTGCATGCTGTTGACGCTGCCGTTGCTGGCATCGGTGGTGGCGACGGCCCAAAGCGAGGAGGGAGCGATTCCGAAACGGACTTCCTTGCCCTCCATGTTGCCGCCTGGCTGCGAGTCGGTCGGCGTCGTCTGCACTCCGAGGCGGGCGAGATTCGGGTTGCCCGCCTGCTCCGCCGGGTAACAGATCAGGACCCCGGCGAAAAACAGCAGGCTCATGGCCGCAAAGATCGCCCACCCTTGCCTGGTGTCATTCACCATTTTCCCAAAGGTGTAAACGAGCCCCGCCGGTATCAGCAGGATGTACAAACATTCCAGGAAGTTGGATAGCGGCGTCGGATTTTCCAGCGGATGCGCGGAATTCGTGTTGAAGAAACCGCCGCCGTTTGTGCCCAACTGCTTGATGGCAACCTGGGAGGCTGCCGGGCCTTGTGCGATGGTTTGGGTCTTTCCCTCAATAGTCGTGGCCGTCGTGTAGGTGTGGAAGTTTTGAACCACGCCTTGCGAGCAGAGGACCAGTGCGCCTACGAGTGCGAGCGGCAGAAGGATGTATACGGTTCCCCTCACCAGATCGACCCAGAAGCTGCCGATCGTATTTACCTGCCGACGGGCGAATCCCCTGATCAGGGCGATGGCTACAGCCATTCCAGCCGCTGCCGAGACGAAATTCTGGACCGTGAGGGCGAGCATCTGGGCGAAATAGCTGAGGGTTGTCTCGCCGCCATAAGATTGCCAGTTGGTATTGGTCATGAAGCTGACGGCCGTGTTGAACGAGACATCCGGCGTCGCCTGCTTCGCTCCGAAGCCGGCCGGATTCAGCGGCAAGAAACCCTGGAGGCGCTGGATTGCGTATGCGAAAACAAAGCAGATCGCGCTGAAAGCCAGAAGCGAAGCCGCATACTGAGTCCAGCGCTGCTCCTCCTCCTCTTTCACCCCGCCGAGCGCATACAGGAAGCGCTCCAGAGGGCGCAGGATCGGATGCAAGAAGGTCCTCTGCCCTTCATATACTCGTGCCATAGAGATACCAAGGGGCTTGGTGAGTGCGAAAAGCACGGCAAAATAGACGAGGATCTGCAGTACGCCTTGAGTAGTCATATTGTTTTCTCTCAGAAGCGCTCGGGCTTGAGGAGCGCATACATCAAATAGATGAACAGGCCGACTGCCGCCAGGCCCGCAATCACGTAGTCCATTGTGTTTCCCTCACAGTTTGTCGCAGGTCTTCGCGAGGGCCCAAAAGGCATACAGGACCAGGCAACCTGCCACGATATAGAAAAGGTCAAGCATGTGGATTCACTCCGGTTCCGTCAAAATCAGTTCAAGGCCATCTCTCCGCAATTTGCGGGCCAGCCGCCTTTCGGGTGCGTGCCAACCCTTCTGACAACCGATGACCGCATAGGCGCCGCCATGCAAGGCCGACTCGAGCGCTTGCAGGCGGTCACGACACAGACAGATGCGGACCGTGTCCACACTGCACTGCCGCGCCATCATCACCAGCCGTTTCTCATTCCATGCGAACTGTACTGGCGGGCTTTCCAGCAGGAGGGGACCACTTCAGGCACTACCAAGGCGATCCGCGCATTCAGGCGGCACGCAAGCGCGGCGGCCGTCTTGAGTGCGGTACGCGTCAATTCCATCGACGTGAAAATCATGGAGATTCTCAAATCGGTCTCTGGCATAACGGCCAACCGCATTGTGTCGAGCGCCAGTCGTGCTTTGTTACGCCCCTCCATGGTTCAAGATTAGCTGAGGAGGCCTGAAAAACTCGGGCAGAAGCCCTGAAAAAGTCATGTGAAAGCTCAGAAGAATTTATAAACGCAGGCCGAAAATCGCCTGCCCCCAGGATGGGGCAGCGTGAGTTGCCCGGATTCTGTGCCCTTGGGCCAGTGACAACGCCAGTTAGCCCCGTTCCCGATTGGTTTCCGATTCGCGGGGGATAGTCGAAATAAGCTGCATGGAACCGGGAGAGGCACCCGGGGGTGGGGTGGCTTGGCTTCCGATGAGGATGCGTTATGTCAACCGCCACCCGCCATTTGCCTCGATTCCCCTCTCCGGGACTGGCCAGAGGCCATTTTGCTGCAATCCTGCGTCGTTGGCTGCGGGATTTTGGCGCACTTCTGGCGCACTTCTGGCGCACTTCTATCAAGCAAGAGCGGATAAACGCTGCCGAAAAATCAAACTCGATATCACGGTCCGGCAGGGCAGGCAATCGGCGGGGGTATCGAATGCAGGCCAAGGCACGACTCGGTCAGGCTCCGGGTCAGAGAAGTGAAACGTGGTGAGATGTAAATCCCGGCCGGATTCTCCAGCCATGAAAAACGAGCTTGAGCCTCGCTCCTATGGACGGAACGACGCGAGCACGGCTGTCAGACGCTCGGAAGTGAAACGCACTACCTCATGAATCTGCCGATTCGTGGCCCGCCGGTGATGCAATGAGTAACCTGAGCGGAGCCCGGCATGAAGATCTTCCACCGGACCCTTCGTCACCTTCCGAGGCAATCTTCGCGACTTGTCGGTGGCCCTGGAGTCATGACATTTTCGTTCCCAGGGGGCTCGGGAAAGTCGGCAAACCGGAGCATCAGCTATAGGGGCGGGCAAATGGAGTTTTCGCATTCTGTTATAATTGCGGTTTTGTGGAGGAAGCCAGGGGGGACGCCTCGATGGAACTGGAGCCGGTGATCGGACTCGAAGTGCATGCTCAGCTCCTGACACGCAGCAAGTTATTCTGTGGATGCAGCACCACGTTCGGCGCGCCGCCCAATTCGCAGACCTGCCCCGTATGCCTGGGGTTGCCCGGCGCCCTCCCAGTGCTCAATCGCGAAGCCGTCTCCATGGCGGTCAGGGCCGCTCAGGCGCTGCAGTGCACCGTTCATCCCCTATCGGTGTTCGCGCGCAAGAATTACTTTTATCCCGACCTGCCGAAGGGATATCAGATTTCACAGTTTGATCGTCCGCTGGCTACCCGCGGCGCCGTCAAGGTCCTTTCTGGCGAGAGGACCGAAGACGGGCACATCGTCAACCGGCGCGAGAAGATCTTCGGCATCACGCGCCTTCACCTCGAGGAGGATGCCGGCAAGTCGATTCACGACGGCATGCCCGAGTCCGGCGCCAAGTCGTATGTCAATCTCAACCGCAGCGGCGTGCCGCTGATCGAGATCGTGAGCGAACCAGACTTCCGGAGCAGCCAGGAGGCATACGATTACGTCACTCAATTGCGCAAGGTTCTACTCTATCTCGGCGTCTGCGACGGCAACATGGAGGAAGGGAGCCTTCGCTGCGATGCCAACGTCTCCGTGCGTGCGGCGGGATCGGCCTCGTTCGGCACAAAAGTCGAAGTCAAGAACCTGAATTCGTTCCGCTTCCTGCAGCGCGCGCTCGACCACGAAATCGAACGGCAGTCGCGGGTGATCCGCGAAGGGGGCCGCATTCTCCAGGAGACCAGGTTATGGGACGAGGCGAACAACTGCACCGCCGTCATGCGAACCAAGGAAGAGGCGCATGACTACCGTTATTTCCCCGAACCCGACCTTCCGCCCCTCAAGCTGGATCCCGCATGGATCGATTCGTTGACGGATTCCCTTCCCGAATTGCCGCACGAAAAGACTCAGCGGTTCATGGCGGAATACCGGCTGTCCGGCGATGAGGCTCTGCAGATCACCGCCGGCATGGCGCTGGCAGCCTACTTCGAAGAGTGCGCACATGCCGCCGGGAATCCGCGAGCGGCGTTCAACTGGATCACGGGGGACCTGGCCTATGCCATCAAGGGAACCGGCGGGGGAATCGAATCTTGCCTCATGACGCCGGGGCGGCTGGCCGCGCTCATACGCATGGTCGACGCAGGCGAGATCTCCGGAAAGATCGCAAAGACCGTTTTCGCGGAGATGTTCCGCAGTGGCGAGGCGCCGGAAGCGATCGTTCGCCGGCTGGGGCTGGTCCAGATCAGCGACGAAGGCGCGCTTGCAGCCATGATCGACGGCGTGATGGCCGCAAATCCGAAGCAGTTGGCCGAATATCGCGCCGGCAAGGAAAAACTGCTTGGCTATTTTGCGGGACAAGTGATGAAGGAATCCAAAGGCCAGGCAAATCCGCAAGTGCTGAATGAGCTGCTTAAACGGAAGTTGAGAGGATAGTCCAATCCCGGAAGACGGACTTTGGACCTTAGACTTTAGACCTTAGACCGAAGCGGAGACTGTTGTGAAATCTGATGTCTGAGGTCTTAAGTCTCAGGTCTAATGTCTAAAGTCTAATGTCTTGTGCCGAAGGCCGGAGTTTTCAATGACCAAAGCGGAGTCCCGCAAACACGCAGCTACGCTCCGGCAGCGTCAGATTCGCTCGAAGGCCTTTTGCCCGCCGTCCGATGGGTCCTCTCCCCGTTTTGTCGCCGATGTCATGCTCGGGCGCCTCGCTAAATGGCTGCGCATTGCAGGGTTCGACGTCCTCTACTCGAACCGGTTTGCCGACGACGAACTGGTGGCGCTGTCGGCCTCCGAAGACCGGATCCTGCTGTCGCGGGACACCCGACTCCTGGTGCGTAGAGTCGTGAAGCGGTTTATTTTTCTGGAGAGCGAGCAGATCCAGGCGCAGATCAGGCAGGTGTTCGAGGTAACGGGGACTCACACTTTGCCCGGCGTCCTTACCCGCTGCCTCTCCTGCAACGACGTCCTGCTGGAAGCGCCGCGCGAGCGGGTGCGCGAACGAGTCCCGCCCTTCGTATTCGCGACCCAGGTTCAATTCAAGACCTGCCCGAGATGCAGCAAGATCTACTGGGCGGGCACCCACCGTCAATCCGTCGTTCGCATCCTCGAGAAACTCCTCAGCTCATGACCTGCGCGAAGAGCCTGTCCGGCAAATGAGAGCGTGCGCCGCAAAGACCTCCGCGCGGCGTGGCCGCAACTGAAAGGATCACCTCAGAGCTCCTGTAACAGGCATGTCACTCATTGGAATCAGAAACTTCGATCCGGGCACAGGCATAGGATCGGAAAATGTCGAAGTCTTCCTGCGGCCGCGGGCTTCAGCCCGCAGCTTCCGTATCGACACTGGCGTGGTTCCGCCGCGGGCGGGACTGCTGCGGAATCAGCCGCAGGGGCCTGATTGGCGACCGGGCTGAAGCCCGGGGCCACTGAGTTCAGCCCGCAGGCACTTCCATGCGTTTGGGTGCGACTCCGACGCATAAACGTATCAAGTCTGATGCCTGCGGGTTGAATGGTATGATTGCGGCGGGAGGGAGATATTTGCTCACAGCGGCACAGAAACAGGAAGTACTGAAGTTTGTTCGCGGCCGCGGCGACCGGATGTTCACGTTTCGAGAAGTCGTGCGGCTGCTGGATCTCGAAAGCGACGAGCGGCGCAACCTCCAACGCTACCTGGACGAACTCGACGAAGAGGGCGTCATTCACCGCATCAAACGCGGCCGCTATGCGTCCCCCTCCAGGGAGGCGCTGGTGTCCGGGGTCCTCAGCTGTCACCGGGACGGCTACGGTTTTGTGCGCCCGGACGAGCGCACCGTGTGCGACCAGGATGTGTTCGTTCCCGCGCGGAACATGGAAGAAGCCATGCACGGGGACCGGGTCCTGATCAAGGTCGCGAGGAAGAAGCGGGTTTCTCGCCCCGGCCGCCGCGGGCGCCGGGCGCCGGATGAGCCCGAAGAGCGGCTCGAAGGGACCGTGCTCCGGGTTCTGGAGCGCGCGCACCCAATCATCGTCGGGCGCTACTACGAGCACCCGCGATTCCCAATGGTCGTTCCACTGGACACCCGGATGTTTCGGGAGATCCTGGTGCCGAACGCGCAAAACAAGGGCGCCCGCAACGGCCAGATTGTGGCGGTAACGCTCTCAGTGCCGCCGGGCCGGCACCAGGCGCCCCAGGGGCGTGTGGTCCAGATTCTGGGCTACCCCGGCGACAAAGACATCGAATACAAGATCGTAGAGCACAAGTACGGCCTGCCGGTGGAGTTCAGCCCGCGGACCCTCGCGGAAGTGGCGTCCTCGCCGGATCGTGTTCAGGAACAGGAGCGCGCAGGCAGGGAAGACTTTCGCGACGAACCGGCGGTCACCATCGACGGCGAAAAGGCTCGCGACTTCGACGACGCCGTTACCCTGGAAAAGCTCTCCACGGGGCACTACCTCCTCGGCGTGCACATCGCCGACGTCTCCCATTACGTGCGGGAAGGAACGGCCGTCGATGAGGATGCTTACACGAGAGGCACATCCGTCTATTTTCCGGACCGCGCGATCCCGATGCTGCCGCCTGCGCTCTCGAGCGGGATCTGCAGCCTGAAGCCGGGCGAGGACCGGCTGGTTTTTTCGGTCATCATGGAGGTCGACGGAAGGGGGCAAGTGCTCAGCCGCCGTTTCTCCGAAGCCCTGATCCGCAGCCGAGCGCGCATGACCTACAAGGCACTGGCCCGCATCCTCGAGGAGCGTGACCCGGAGGAGCGCCGGCGACATGCGGAGCTGGTGCCGATGTTCGAGGCCATGGAGGAACTCTGCCTGATCCTGTCCAGGAAGAGGTATCGCCGCGGCGCCGTCGATTTCGATCTGCCGGAAGCGGAGATCGAACTCGACCGGAGCGGGCGCGTCATCAGCGTGATGCCCGCCGATCGCAACATCGCTCATCGCATCATCGAAGAGTTCATGCTGCTCGCCAACGAGACGGTCGCGGATCGGCTGATCGAATCGGGCGGCCCGGCTCTGTTCCGGATCCACGAAAAGCCCGACGCGCAAAAGGTGCAGGAATTCGCCGAGTTCGCCCTGGCGCTCGGGTACACTCTCGATGGACGCAACGACGAATACCGCCCGCGCGATTTCCAGAAGTTCGTGGCCCAACTGGAAGGAAAACCCGAGGCGCGGTTCCTCTGCTACCTGATGCTGCGGTCTTTCATGCAGGCGCGCTACTCGGCCGAGAACCTCGGGCATTTCGGGCTCGCCGCGACTCAGTACACGCATTTCACGTCGCCGATCCGGCGCTACCCTGACCTGGTGGTGCACCGTCTCCTCAAGCAGTGTTTGAAGCAACGCCCGCCGGAAGAGTGGCAGGGAGAAATGGCAACACGCCTGCCGGAGATCGCAACCCACACCTCTGGCCGCGAACGCAACTCGGACGAAGCCGAGCGGGAGATCGAGAAAATCAAGAAAGTTCAGTTCATGGCCGACAAGGTCGGCGATGAGTTCGAAGGCATCGTCTTTTCCGTTATCCGCCAGGGCTTTTTTGTCGAGCTGCTGGAACACTTCGTGGAAGGATTCGTCCCCGCCGGAACACTGATCGACGACAACTACTCGTACAGGGAAAGGACACACTCCTTCGTCGGCGAGCGCCACCACCGTCACTTCAAGCTGGGATCGAGGGTCATGGTACGCCTCGACCAAGCCGACCAGGAGACCTTCCGGCTCACCTTTTCCGTTGTCTGACCCCGGGAGCGCCGGCGGGCGCTACTCCATTTCCGATCTCCTTTCGTACGTGCCAACCCGGCAGTAACCGGATTGTTTTCGACGTATGCCGCCGCATCGCCGAATTTTTCGCCGGTACGAAACAAATCTCAGGAAACGCTATCGAACAGGCGACGCGCGTCGGAGATTCGGGCCGTATCAGTGAAAAAAGAGCCGGCGAGTCGCCGGCGCTCCCGGCGCCCCTGATTGTGTGCACTTTTTTTTCTCACGCGTGTAATAATCGGGCCGCCCGCGCGTTAGGCATAGTGAGGCGACCGGATATGGAAACAGCCAGCCAGCAACTCGACGCGCGGCCCATCGTCATGACTTCACCAATGGGTTTTGCGGAACTGTACGAACGCTACTACGCCGCGGTCTACCGGGCGGCCCTCCGCGTCACCGGGAATCCGGCCGATGCCGAGGACGTGCTCCAGACCGTCTTTCTCCGTGTCCTGAACCAGGGCGGACGCCCGGATGCTGCGCAGATGCCGGAGGCATATTTCCGTCGCGCCGCCACCAACGCCGCCCTGGACTTGCTTCGCCGCAGGCTTTCGCACCGCGAGGCCCAACTCGAAGACGGTGCGGCGCACGCGGCTGTCGAAAGCCCGGCGCTGCTGAAGGAGCGGCTGCGGCGCGCCATCGCCACGCTGGAAACGGGCGACGCGGTGGTGTTCCTGCTGCGCTTCGTCGAGGGGTTTTCCAACGGCGAGCTGGCCGAGATGTTCGGCATGGAAAAGAACAACATGGCAGTTCGGCTGCACCGTATCCGGCAGACGCTGCAGGCTGAAATGCAACGTTAAACAGGAGGTCGGCGATGTCCGAAGATCGTTTGGGAAAAGCCTTGGAAGCAATGAAGAATGAGAGTGCCAGTCCTCAGGAACTTGCCGGGGCGCGGGCGCGGGTGTGGGAAAGGCTGGGAATCCCCGGCGCATCGGCATGCGCCGAATTTCGGCCGGAATTGCGCGTGTACATGGAAGGCCGGATGGACGGCAGCCGGCGGATGCTGCTGGAGGACCACCTCAGCCGCTGCCCGCAGTGCCGGACGCAGGTGGCCGAGCTGAGAGGCGAGCGGAAACCGGCCGCTGTGCTGCGACCCCATGTGTCCTGGTTGCCGCGGTGGGGCGCCTGGGCGGCAGCGGCTGCACTGGTCCTTGTGGCGCTCTACCTGGGACGCGACCGGATCGACACGCTGCTGGCGCCGGGCGGTCCGCGAGCCACGGTCGCCTCCGCCGGCGGTGGGCTGTACCGGGTGCCCGGCGGAGCGCTGCAAACCGGCGCCGCCTTCGGCGAAGGGGAAGTGGTCCGCACCGGGCCAGGCGCCCGCGCCGTGCTTCGTCTGGCCGACGGGTCGTTGGTTGATGTCAACGAGGGTACCGAGCTGTTCGTGAACGCCGCATGGAGCGGCCAGACCATCCACCTCCAGCGCGGCGACATCATCGTCCGGGCGGCCAAGCAGCGCCGAGGGCAACTGCGTGTACAGACACGGGATTCGGTAGCATCGGTCAAGGGCACGGTGTTCGCCGTGTCCTCCGGAATCGGCGGCTCGGTCGTTTCGGTGATCGAAGGTTCGGTGGCGGTCTCGCAGCCCGGCGTCGAGGTCGTGCTGAGACCGGGGGAACAGGCTGCATCCAACCCGGCGCTTGCAGAATCGGTGCAGGAGGCGATCTCGTGGAGTCCCGATGCAGAGACCTATGTCGAGCTTCTGGCGTCCTTCGCAAAGGTCGAGAAGCAGATCGCCCAGATGCAGCCCCCGGCGTTGCGCACCCAGAGCCGGCTGCTCCAGTACCTGCCGGCGAATGCGGTTGCGTACGGCGCGGTGCCGAATCTCAGCGGAACCGTCAGCATGGCCATAACGCTGTTTGAGCAGCAGTCGGCCGAAAATCCCACTTTCAGCGAGTGGTGGAACAGCGGCACGGGCCAGGACCTGAAGGCGCTCATCGAGCGTATCCAGACGGTGACACCGCTGCTCGGCGAGGAGATCGTTTTCAGCCTCTCGACGAGCGCGCCGGGAGCGAAGGATCAAATTCCGATGGTCGCCGCTGAAGTGCAGCCGGGCAAGCGGGCTGAATTGGCAGCCGCATTGGAAGCCCTGCGCGCCGAGGCCGGCGGCGTACCCCTCCCATACTCTCTGACCGACACGGTGATTGTCGTCTCCGACTCGCAGACGAACTTGAGCTGGGTTCTCGAGCACCTGGGTCAGGGCGCGACAACTCCGTTCGGCGCGGCGGTCGCGGCCCGCTACCAGCGCGGCGCCGGCTGGCTGCTCGGTGTGGACACGGAACCCACCCTCGCTGCTGCGTCGGGCTCCGCCGAGGCCGCAGTAACGGGTGCATCGCAATTGAAATACTTCTTCATCGAACAGCGCGCCGCCCAGGGCGCCGAGGAGAATGAAGTTACGATCGTGTTCAAGGGACCGCGCATGGGCATGGCCTCATGGCTTGCAGACTCCGGCTCCGGAGGCGCGGCCGAGTACCTTTCGAGCGACGCCGTTGCGGCCATCTACGCGTCCACCCGGGAGCCGCGGCAGTTGTTCGACGAGCTCATGGCGCAGCTTGCCAAATCGAGCCCTTCCGCCGATGCGGATCTCGCGGCGGCGGAGGCGCGTCTCGGCGTCGGCTTCGCCGGCAACCTGGCGTCCGCGCTCGGCACGGAATCGGCATTTGCCCTGGAAGGGCTTTCTGTAACCGGCCCGGTCTGGGTAATGGCGGCGCTCGTGAACAACCAGGCAGTTTTTGACGATTCCCTGGGCAAGCTGGTGGATGTGTTCAACGCCGAACTGGCGCCGGACGATCAGGCCAGGAGAATCACGGTCAGTCAGGAGACCGTCGACGGGCGGACCTGGACGACGCTCAAGTCGGGCGCATTCCCGCTGACAGTCACCTGGACCTACGATCGGGGATACCTGGTCGCGGCATCCGACCGGGGCGCAGCCATGCGTGCCATCGCGACCCGCAACGGCGGTTTGCCGCTGATCTATTCGTCCGCATTCCAGCAGCAACTGCCGTCTACCGTGGGACTGCATCCGTCGGCGTTCGCCTGGCTGAACACGAAAGGCGCATTCCAGGGCTTTGCGGCAATGGCGCCGAGCCCGGCCCTCCAGAAACTGGCTGCCGAACGCGACCCGATCCTGGTAGTCTTTAACGGATCCACGGAACAAATTCACTCCGCCAGCCGTATTCGGTTATCGGGTCTGATCATGGATATAATGATGCTGCAGAGTCTGGGCCGGGCCCGCACCGGGCCGACCCCCGGAATCCTGCAGTAGGCCGGCAAGCTGGCAGGATTGCGCTGAATGACACAACCGGTAGTCGAACTGGAAAACCTCAAGGTAAGGCTCGGACGGCGGGAAATCCTACGCGGGATTTCCTGCCGTCTCGGCGTTTCAGGCGTCGGCAAGGCCGTCGGGCTCCTCGGCCCCAACGGCGCCGGCAAATCCACGCTGATCTTGACCCTGCTGGGTTTCCACAAGCCAGCCGGCGGCCGTGCCCGCGTGCTGGGCTTCGACTGCCGCTCCCACATGCGCGGCGTCCGATCGCGTATCGGCTACATGCCCGAGACCGATGCCTTCATCCCCAACATGACGGCGGTCACCTTCCTCCGTCTCATGGCCGAGCTTTCCGGTCTCCCCAGTGAAGCTGCCCTCGAGAAGGCTCACGAAGTGCTGTTTCACGTCGGACTCGGCGAGGCTCGCTACCGGGAGTTGAGGACATATTCGCTGGGCATGAAGCAGATGACCAAGCTCGCACAGGCCATCGTCCACGGCCCCGAACTGGTGATCCTGGACGAACCTACCAACGGCCTGGATCCTGCCGCACGACAGCGTATGCTGAGACTCGTTCGCGAAATGAAGGAAGAGCAGGGGATGAACGTGCTGCTCTGCTCGCACTTGCTGCGCGACGTCGAGCAGGTGTGCGACGAGGTGGTCATCATGAAAGACGGCATGATCGTGCACGAATGCAACCTCGAGGAGGAGCGGCGCTCCAACAAGTCGTTCGTCGAACTCGAAGTCACCGGCAATGACGAGAATCTGCGCGCGGCGCTGCCTGAAATCGGGGCCGACGGCGTCACCGAAGGGGATGGGCGCTGGCGCATCGTCCTCCCTGCCGACGTCGAAATCCAGGCGATGTGGGACCTCCTTGCACGGCAAAACCTCCTGGTGAGGAAACTCAATCACCGGCGCGACACGCTGGAAGAAATCTTTTTGAAGGCAATGGGGCATATCGCCCACACCCCTGGGGAACGGGGACTTGGTGCTGGGTGATGGGTGCTGGGTGTTGGGTGCTGGGTGTTAGGTTGTGGCTGCTAGATGAAAGGGTCAGGTGGTACGAGTGGGGGCTCAGAGGATAAACGCGATTAGGGGGGAGGGAACAAGTACCGAAGGTACCAGCACCCAAAACCCAACACCCAGCACCCGGGCCGTAGGCCCTAGACGCAACACCCTGGCAGGTGAGAAGAAACAACTAAGTCCCCAACACCTAACACCCAACACCTAACACCCAGGTGAAAGGGCGCAACATGCAGGAGTGACGGATGGCAGTTTATCGGCGGGGGTATCATCGGTACAGGGGAGAGATGACAGGCCGCTGGACGCGGTTCATGGTGTTGCCGCGCTTTGCCTGGAATCGTCTGTTCCAGAAGCGTCTCGTCGTCCTGCTCACCGTGGTCGCTATGATGTGGCCGTTGCTCTGCGCCGTATTCATCTACCTCACCAATCATGCTGAACTGTTGAAGGGGCTTGACAAGCAGTTTCAGAGCTTTATCCAGGTCAACGGCAGCTTCTTCGTCGTCTTCATGAACGTACAAGCGGCCTTCGCCGTGTTTCTCGCGGCGTTAGCCGGCCCCGGCCTGATTGCGCCCGATCTGACGAACAACGCCTTGCCGCTCTACTTCAGCCGTCCGCTTACCCGGACCGACTATTCCCTGGCCCGCCTCATCGTGCTTTTCGGCATGCTCTCGATGATCACGTGGGTTCCGGGTCTGTTCCTGTTCGGCATGCAGGTAGGCATGACCGGCGTCTGGTGGTTGCGGGCAAACTGGACACTCGGCGCCGGGATTGTGGGCGGCTTCGCCATATGGGTGCTGCTGGTCAGCGTAGTGGCTCTGGCCGGGTCCGCCTACGTCAGGTGGAGAATGGTGGCGGGCGCATTCGTGCTCGGCTTTTTCTTCATCCTGGCCGGCATGTCGGTCATGATCAACGGTGTTTTTCGTGTAACCTGGGGCCACGCGCTGAACCCGGCGTGGGCCACCTACCGTTTGTGGTGCGCGATGCTCGGCGTCGAGCCGCCGGAGGGGCCCGGGGTCGTCGCATGCGCATCGGTCCTGGCAGCGATCATCCTGCTGCTCGCACTCGTGCTCGAGCGCAAGCTGCGCCCGGTGGAGGTGATTTCGTGAGCGGGACCGAGGTCGTTTTCGAGGAGGTCTCGAAGTTCTACGGCGAGGTGCTCGGCGTGAATCGGGTCACGCTGCACATTCCGCCGGGAATCACGAGCCTGGTCGGGCCTAACGGCTCCGGCAAAACCACGCTCATGAACCTGATGACGGGACTGATTCACCCCGATCAAGGTTCGATTCTTATGCGCGGCATCTCGCCCCGCGACCCCGAGCGCCTGATGCGCATCACGGGATACGCCACGCAGTACGATGCCGCACCGCGCTGGGCCACCGGCTTCAGCTTCATCACCACCGGGCTGCTCCTGTTCGGCTACGGCCGCGCGGAGGCCGAAGAAAGGGCGTGGAAAGCGCTCGAGCGGCTGAGCCTGACAGATGCGGCGCATCGCAAGGTGGCAGCCTACTCGAAAGGCATGCGGCAGAGGGTGCGCCTGGCACAGGCAATCGCACACGAACCTGAATTGCTGGTGCTCGATGAGCCGCTCAACGGCCTGGACCCGCTGGTCCGCGCGGAGACCATCGCCCTGTTCCGCACCTGGGCCGCCCAGGGACGGCACGTTATCCTGTCGAGCCACGTCCTGCAGGAAGTGGATGTGATCAGCGACCAGGTGATCCTCATCGCCAACGGCATGATCGTGGCCGAAGGCGAGATCCGAAACGTGCGCGAGGAAATCCACGAGCACCCCAGCCAGTTCATCATCCGCTGCAGCGACGCGTCGCGTCTCGCCGCGCTGCTGTTCAACGAAGACCATGTCACCGAGATCAAGCTGAACGAGGACCGGCTTGGGCTGCTCGTGATGACCCGTGACCGCGAACAGTTTTCGCGCACCCTCGGGCGCATCGCCCTCAACGGCTACAAGATTGACGGCGTCATCCCCGCCGATGAAAACGTCGACGCCCTCTATGAGTACCTTATAGGCGGGAATTAATGGCGGTCGCCGGGTGTTACGTGCCGGGTGTTGGGTGCTGGGTGTTAGGTGCTGGGTGTTAGGGAGTGGGTGTTGGGGTTGCTTTGGCGGACGGAGCCGGCCATGATCAAGAGCTTCAGGGAGCTTCGAGTGTGGCAACAGGGCATGGATCTCGTAGAGGAGGTTTACCGATTAACAGAGCGGTTCCCGGGACATGAGGTTTATGGACTTACGAGCCAAATGCGCAGGGCGGCGGTATCGATACCCTCCAACATCGCGGAAGGACACGTTAGAGAACACATCAAAGAATATCTGAACCATTTGTCGATGGCCCAGGCATCTTTGGCGGAAATTGAAACACAAATCGAAATCGCGGTCCGACTCAAGTATGTTCCACAAGAACCCTCGAAAGTGATGCTTGAAAAATCCACATCCCTTGGGAAACAACTTCATGCGCTTCGAAAAGCTCTCAAAGATCGATGATAGTGTATGGGTATCGGGTGTCAGATGTTAGGTGTTGAGTAATCGCCGGAAACCTGGATTGGCGGCGTAAGCCACTGAAAGGCGCTACTAATGAAGCATGACAATAATGCCCCCGCCCCCAAAGACCCAAGACCCGATACCCAACACCCGACACCCGACACCCGACACCCGACACCCGACACCCAACACCCGACACCCGACACCCAGCGCCCGACACCCGACACCCAGCGCCCAGCACCCGGCAAAAGGGGGCAAGTGTGGACCATCGCCAAAATTGAGTTGCGGCGGGCGTTTTTTTCCAAGCGCGCGTTCTGGGTGTACGGATTGGCGCTCTTCCCGGCGGTGATCTTCTTCGGGCATGCGATTGAGGTCAAAATCAGGCGAGATCGGCTCTCGGCCCGCGGTCTCACGCAGCCTGCCCTTCTCGACAGCGCTCAGAAAGGTGAAACCTCCGAGGACGTGATAAAGCGCCTGGGCAATCCCGCCCGCGATCAGAAGTGGGAAAGTCGCCGGCGAGTCCGTGCCAAAGGCGAAGCCACCGGGGTCACGGCTCATATAATCGAACCGGCCGTCGATGCGCGTTTCGTCCGGCTGAACATCACCCGGCCGACCTACAGCGGCGATCAGACGGCCACGATCTACGAATTCGAAGTGTACGGCCCCGACAGTCCTGTCAACCTGGCGCTGCGTCGGCCGGCCACCGGCAGCGTCCCATGTGAGAACGACCAGGGGCCGGAGAAGGCATTTAACGGCAGTGTCTCCGGCGGGGAGAGCGACAAGTGGTGCACGGACGAGTGGGAACGGTTCCTGCAAGTGGACCTCGGCGCGCCCGTCAAGGTGAAACGCTTCGTGCTCAAACACGCCAGCGCCGGAGGTGAAAGCGACGAGTCCGACACCCGCGAATACAACATTCAGGTCAGCAAAGACGGCAAGATGTTCGCCTCGGTCGTGAACTCCTCCGGAGCAAGGTTCGTCGACGAACGCACATCGCACAGTGAACTCGTGTACTTTGACGGCCGCCGCCAGGCGCGGCTGCAATTTACGGACGGCAAGCTGGTTTCGAAAGACGTTCGCCCGTTGCTTAATTTCGAAGAAGATCGACAGGTATTTGCCGGGGTCTTTCAGTATTTCTATTTGCGGCTGGCGATCTTCTTCGGCTGCCTCGGCATATTCATGAACCTGTTTCGCGGGGAGATGCTGGACAAGACGCTCCATTTCTGGTTTCTCGCTCCCGCGCGTCGCGACGTGCTGCTCCTCGGCAAGTACGCCGCCGGCCTCATCGCTTCGTCGATAATCTTTGCCGGCGGTGCGCTGTTGTGCTTCGCGGTCATGATCTGGTCGCAAGACCCCGCGGAGGTGCGGGCGTACTGGCAAAGCATGGGAATGGCGCATGCCTTCTGGTACGCGACGGCCGCGGTAATGGGTTGCGTCGGATACGGGAGTATCTTCCTCGCCGCAGGCCTGTTGCTGCGCAACCCGATCATTCCTGCCGCAGTGCTTCTCGCATGGGAGAGCATCAACGGCTTTCTGCCTGAAGTTCTGCAGAAACTGAGCGTGCTCTATTACCTCCAATCGTTGTGTCCGGTGCCTGCTCCGATGGACAAGTCCGCGCCGGCAATCGTCCAGCTGCTGCTTTCCCCCGCGGCGCCTGCTTCCCGCACCGGCGCCGTTCTGGGCTTGCTCCTGGTGACGGCCCTGGTGCTGGGTGTCGCCCGCATCGCCATCCGCCGCATGCAGGTCACCTACGGCGCTGAAGCGTAGGAATACCGATGACGATCGAGGGGCAAGGCCCGAGACCATTTGTGGTTTGCCGGGATGAACTCAACGGAGGGCGCTCAGCAAGCCTTCCAGCAGCAGTTTTTCCTGGTCCGGGAAGACGGTGCGCAGGTCGACGAGGACTTTGTCGTCCTCCAGGCGCACGATGATCGGGGGATTCTGAGCGCGGAGGTTCCTCTCGATCGCGTTGGGAGAGTGCTTATCCGACGCGAGCGCCAGCAACACGGTCTCGAGACCGGCGTCGGGACAGGAACCGCCGCCGACCACCGAGTTTCCTTCCAGGAGGGAGACACGCGCTCCTTCCGGCGACCGCCGCTGCAGGTTTCTGAGCAGACGCCCTGTTCTCTGCGCCAGCTCCTTGCGGGACATCGACAGCATGCGCAGAACGGGGATGTCGCGTCTCGCCTGGCCGGTTCTGTAGCTCAAGAGAGTCGCTTCGAGCGCGCCACAAACAAGTTTGTCGACACGATAGGTGCGCATGAGCGGATTCGTGCGGATCCGGTCGACCCAGCGGCGCAAGCCGGCAATAATTCCTGCCTGCGGCCCGCCGAGGAGCTTATCGGCGCTGAAACAAACCAGGTCGACGCCCGCGGCGACACTCTCCTGCGCCACCGGTTCCTCGGCGATACCGCAGGACCGGAGCTCTTCCAGGCAGCCGCTGCCGATATCCTCGACCAGGGGCAGATCGTGACGGCGGGCCAGGCCGACCAGTTCCTGCAAGCCGGGCTTCTCCGTGAAACCCCGGATGCGGTAGTTGCTCGTGTGGACGCGCAGGATCAGAGCGGTGTCGTTCCCGATGGCAGCCTCATAATCCCGCAGCCGCGTCTTGTTGGTGGTCCCCACTTCGCGCAGCCGCGCTCCGCTCCGGGCCATGATGTCGGGGATGCGAAAGGAGCCACCGATCTCGATCAGCTCGCCCCGCGATACCACCACCTCTTTCCCGGAGGCCATGGTATCCAGAATCAGGAAAACCGCAGCGGCGTTGTTGTTGACGACGGTCGCGGCCTCGCAGCCCAGCAATTCCTTCAGCGAAGACTCGACGAGCTGATCGCGGCGCGATCGTGCCCCTGCCTCCAAATCGTACTCGAGATTAGTGTATTGTGCCGAGATTGCCGATAAGCTCTTCTGTGCCGCCGCCGATAGTGGCGCACGGCCAAGGTTCGTATGCAGGATTACTCCGGTCGCATTGATGACCGGAATCAGCGCGGGATGCAGGCGCCGCTGTAACCGTTCGGCGAGACGCTGCTCGAGGATCGCCGGATCGGGTTCGGCGTTCCCGATCGCGTCACCGGAAAGAATGGCAGTCCGGACCTGTTGCAGCAGTTTCTGGATTTCGGCGACGACAAAGGCCCGGCTGGTGCGGTCTACCCAGGCGGCAACCGACGGCTGCAGCAGGAAATGGTCGACCGCCGGAATCCGCCGGAGCAAATCCTGCCTGAAGTCTGGAGATTTGTCCATGGCGCCATTTCAACACAGCCCGCGAGGGCTGTCAATCTGCAGGCTGGAACGAAGTCGCACAGGCAGCTTTCCAACGGTACCGTGAGGCGCAATCGCAGTGTACGATGAAGACCTGAGCAACCTGGACGAATGGATCCGCCGGTTGAAGATCGAGTACGACATCTTCTTCAACGGGAACAGGCGCAAGCCGCCCGATGATCTGAAGATGCGGGTGGAAAAGCTGGTCAAGCGGCTTTCGGAAGCCACCGACATGAACTTTTCCCAGCGCTTCCGGTACAATACGCTGATCGCCCGTTTTTATGTGTATCGGGATCTGTGGCGGCGCACCCAGCAGGAACAGGAGTCCACGAAGGAATCCGGCGACGAACAGACTCTTGCCGAACGGACTGCTCCCACAAAATCCCAGCAGGGCGAACCAGTCCCGGAGATTGAAGTGTCTCTTCGCGATCCTTTGGTGGAGGAAGAAAAAGTACGGCAGCTATACGATGGACTGCTTCGCTTGAGGGGGGCACAAGCGAATCAGTCGCTCGCCATTTCCTACCAGCAGTTCGTGCAATACATTGCCAATCAGACTCTGGGCATCCAGCAGAAGTACCGGTGCGCCAGCGTCATCTTCCGGATCGCGCTGGAGGAGAAAGCGATTAAGTTTACAGCCAAAGCGGATAGCGGCTCATGAGGCTGTCGCCTGCTGAACCTGCGGCGACTCCAGCCTGGTTACATTTTCGGCCTGCGGGCCACGGGGCCCCATTTTGATGTCGAATTCTACTGTTTCTCCCTCCCTAAGGGTCTTGTAACCCTTCTCACGAATCGCACTGTAGTGGACAAACACATCTGCCCCGGAATGTTGCGAGATAAATCCGTAGCCTTTTGTGTTGTTGAACCATTTGACTGTGCCGGAAATTCTGGCCATTCTCCCCCTCCTAACGCACCAACATCGCCGGCATGCGAGCCAAAACACCTCCTTTGCCGGCCGGGCATTAGAAATCCCAACGTGAAATTGCAGAATTTTAATTCAGCCTAGTGGAGCCTATTTGTTGTTGTCAAGTGGAAAAATGTACTTTATTCGGCGCAGCGGCTCGTATACTATCCGCATCGAATGCCTCATCTACGAGAGGTTTGCCGGTCGCCGATCCATGCGTCGAACCGGCAATCGGGACAGGTGGATCAAAGCGGGCGCGGCCGCCAGAGTCGCGACCGCCGACCCGGGGAGTCTCTCCCCAATTGTCTGGACTTTGATCCCAGACTCGACGGCGTCGGAAAATGTGAGCTTACATTAAAATGCTCTAACCAAGGAGGCCATCTTGATTACTATCCGCCGCGCACTGGTGAGCGTCTCCGACAAGACGGGGCTTGCGGAGCTTGTACACTGTTTGCACGACAAGAATGTCGAGATTCTCTCGACTGGTGGAACCGCCAAGTTCTTGCGGGGTCAGGGGATCCCTGTCGTTGAAGTATCCGATTATACCGGTTTTCCTGAGATTCTGGACGGCCGGGTTAAGACCCTGCATCCACGGATTCACGGCGGCTTGTTGGGCATCCGCAGCAGCTCATCTCATCAGCAGCAGATGCAGGCGCAGGGAATCCAGGCGATCGACTTGGTGGTGGTGAATCTCTATCCGTTCCGCGAGGCGGCAGCCCGGGAGGGTTCAACATTTGCCGAGGTAGTGGAACAGATCGACATCGGCGGGCCGAGCATGATCCGTTCGGCGGCCAAGAACAGCGATTCGGTGGCAGTGGTAACCGATCCGGGAGACTACGGATGGGTGCTGCAGGAGCTGGAGGCGCACGATTGCAGCCTGGGAAGCGCGACGAGGTTCATCCTCGCCCAGAAAGCCTTCGCGCACACGGCCTCCTATGATGGCGCAATCGCCGCCTATTTCGCCGCGCGAACCTGGTCGCCGGGCGGCCCGATAAAGACGGTACAGGGCATGCCTGCACTCGACATACTTTCACTGGAAAAGATCAAGGATCTCCGCTACGGGGAAAATCCTCATCAGCGGGGGGCTCTCTACCAGCGCATTTCGCAGCCGCGCACCGGGGTCGGGGGCGCCGACGTTCTGCACGGCAAAGAACTCAGTTACAACAACCTCCTCGATTCCGATGCCGCCTGGAACCTGTCGCGCGAGTTCGATCGGACCACGGCGGTGATCATCAAACACATGAATCCTTGCGGCGTGGCCCAGGCCGAACCCTTGTGCGAAGCCTATGTCAAAGCCCGCGAATGCGATCCCATCTCCGCATTCGGGTCGGTCGTCGCTTTGAACCGCAAGGTCGAGGAAGACACCGCCAGGGAAATCGCGTCCACGTTCGTGGAGGTCGTGCTCGCCCCGGACTTTTCGGAGCAGGCGCTGGAAATACTCAAGACGAAAAAGGGATTGCGGCTGCTGCGTATGGCACTGAATCCCCTGTCTCCCCTGGAACACCGTGAAATCAGCGGCGGATTCCTGGTGCAGGATCGCGACCTGTACCACGTCGGGCCCGAACAGCTGAAGGTCGTTACCAAGAGAGCGCCCACGGAAAAGGAAGTGGAGGCTTTGATGTTCGGCTGGCGCGTCGTGAAGCACGTCAAATCGAACGCCATCGTTTTCTGTGATACGGTGCGCACCATCGGCGTCGGCGCAGGACAGATGAGCCGGGTCGATTCGGTCAAGCTGGCTGCCCAGCGCGCTGTGCTTCCGATCCAGGATTGTGTCATGGCCTCGGATGCATTCTTCCCGTTTGCGGACGGCATTATCGCGGCCGCCGGATACGGCGTTCGGGCGATCATCGAGCCGGGAGGCTCGGTGCGCGATGCCGAAGCCATCGAGGCGGCCGACGCTCATGATATGGCGATGGTGTTTACCGGCATCCGCCACTTCCGGCATTGAGAGCGCCCTTTCACAGCGGCCAGAGGCTGAAACAGAGGGGACACGGCAGACCAGACAGACATTGAAATTGAGTATGCGAAGGAAGGGAGGCTGAAGGGCGCGAAGCATCGGCCGGCGTGGCCTGCGGCAAGGCCGCCGGTGGTACAATTCATGTTCCGCAGAGTGGAGATGCCCTGTGCTAATGGTCCTGGATGTGGGAAATACGAACACCGTCCTGGGGGTTTATCGGCAGGAGGAACTGCTCCACTGCTGGCGGCTGGTGACCGAGCGCGAGAGGACCGCCGATGAATGGGGGATCCTTCTGCGCACGCTGTTCAACCTGGGTGACATCTCGACAGGGGCGATTTCCGCCATCCTGATTTCCTCAGTCGTGCCGCCCGCCTGTTCCGCACTGGAGGAGATGGCGCTGCGGTACTTCGGAATTCAGCCGCTGTTCATCGATCCGACCATGGATCTCGGAATGCCGGTCCGTTATCGCCCCCCGGAAGATGTGGGCGCAGACCGGATTGTCAACGCCGTGGCGGCCTTCGAACACTTCGGGGGCCCCGCGATCGTAGTCGATTTCGGCACCGCAACCACATTCGACGCGATCTCGGAGCAGGGGGAGTATTTGGGGGGCGTAATCACTCCCGGAATCGGGATTTCCGCCGAGGCGCTCTTCCTGAAAGCCGCGCGCCTGCCGCGGGTCGAGATCCGGAAACCGCAGAAAGTCATCGGCGACTCCACCGTCGGAAGCATTCAGTCCGGCCTGTACTGGGGCTACGCCGGGCTCGTCGATGGGATCCTGCGCCGCATGAGGCTCGAGCTGGAAGGGGCGCACGTCGTGTCGACCGGGGGCCTGGCGGAATTGATCTCGCCGGCCTGCGAGGAAATCGATTCCGTCGAGAAGAATCTCACGCTGGAAGGGATGCGCCTGATTTATCAGCAGCTGAAAAAATGACCGCAAACGGCCGGGATCCGGCGTCATGGAGCGCACCTGGCGTCGAGGATCCGTGCCGGATCAGGACTCCCCGCCGGCGCCCTGATTGTGAGATCCCGCAACCTGAAATCCGGATTCCCGGCATGAACTACTACAACTACTTTACGGAAATCGAAGAGCATTTCGTCCGCCGCCGGGGCAAGCATATGTTTGTCTCGCCCATGGATTGGAGCCTGATGGCCACCTGGCGGGATTCAGGGGTTCCGCTTCACGTCGCCCTGCGCGGCATCGACCGTGCCATGGACGGCTTCTTTGCCAAACAGCCCCACAGTTCTTCCAAGATCAGCACCCTCTTTTACTGCCACGCCAGCGTCATGGAAGAATACACGCGCCACCTGGAATCTCACCTCGGAGAGGCGCCGGCCGATGCCCCGGCAAGCGGAACTCCCGCGGCACACAGGGCGGAAGAGCCGGATCGGCCCGACAAAGACGCCGTCCTCGAGTTCCTCGATGCCAGAATTGTTGAAATAACGAGCCTGCCCGGGAAACTATCACTGTTGGAAGGCGCGGCCGAAGGGATCGAACGGATCGTGGAGCGTATTTGCGAGATCGCGCGCAACCTGGAATCGGACAAGCAGGTGGATTTCGAAGCGCTGGACCGGGATCTCGCGATCCTCGACGAAACGCTGGTCGGGGAACTGCGGGCGGCCCTGGCACCGGAACAACAGGCCGCGTGGGAACTGGATGCCCGGAAAGAACTCAAAATCTACCGCAAGAAACTTCCCAAGGAAACCTATGGGAAGATTCTCGAAAACTATCTGCGCACCAGGATCCATCGTCATTTTTCAGTGGGCGAACTCAGCCTGTTTCACATGTAGGATGCGGCAACGGAGTCGGGGCCCTTCGAACCAGGCCGCGCAGCCCGGATCATGATCATGAGACACCCCAGACGAGTCACCGGAAAAGCCGCCTGTTTTGAGGTGAAGATAGAAAAGCTCGTCTTCGGCGGCGAAGGCCTCGGCCGGCACGAAGGCCAGGTTGTCTTTGTTCCCTTCACCGTCCCGGGGGATCGGGTGGAAGTCCGGCCGATCGAGCGCAAAAAGGGATTCATCCGCGCCGTCGTCACTCGTCTCCTCGCCCCGGGACCGGGGCGGAGCGTCCCCCCCTGCCCGCATTTCGGAAGGTGTGGCGGTTGCCAGTGGCAGCATGTCGATTACGCCCTCCAGGTCGAGACAAAACGGAAGATCCTCGAAGAGCTGTTTCATCATCACTTCCCCGAAACCGGAAAACTGCTTATTTCGATGAAGGCCTGCCCGCATCCTTTCGGGTACCGGTCGCGCGCCCGCATGCAACTGCGCGATGACGGAACCGGCCTGAAGCCGGGATTCTTTCGCTACCGGTCCCGTGCCGTAGAACCGGTCGAAGCCTGCCTCCTGTTTCGTCCCGCTCTCAACGAAGCGCTCGAGCGCCTGCGGCAAGAATGCCGCGAAAAGCGGTTGCTGCCGGGAGAGACAGACCTGGAACTGGCCTGCGCCGGGGATGGGAGCTGGGCGCTTGCCGCCGGCAAGGAAAAGCCGGCAGCCGCGGAATTGCACCCGGACAAGGCTCTGCTGATGCCCGTCGGGGATTTCGTCTACGCCGTTACGGCGGCGGTCTTTTTCCAGGCGAATGACTTTGTAGTTCCAGAGCTGGTTCAAACCGTCCTTGGCCTCGCTGCCAAGGGAGACGCCGCGCTCGACCTCTACGCCGGGGTGGGATATTTCACGCTGCCTCTGGCACATCGCTACGAGCGGGTGGTGGCCGTGGAAGGCAGCCTGGATGCGCACCGCCTGGCGCTGAAAAACGCTTCCGCAGCCGGCGCCGGCAACGTCGAGTGCGTATGCGCCGGCGTGGAAGAGTGGATGGAAGCCGTGGGTTCGCTCGCGCCCCCTGCATACGATCTCATCCTCCTGGATCCGCCCCGCACGGGGGCCGGGTCGGCGGTTATGAAGCGCCTTGAGATGTGGGCCCCAGAAATGATTCTCTACGTATCGTGCGACCCGCAGACCCTGGTCAGAGACCTCTTGCATTTGCCCGCACGCGATTATCAGATCGATTTTGTCGGGGGGCTGGACATGTTCCCCCAGACGTATCATTTCGAAACGGTCGTGCGCCTGAAGAGGCGCTGAACGAAGTTCGGGACAACAACAGGATTTCATCAATGAATGGTCTTGGGTAAATCTCGTTCGGATGAGACACAAGGAGTCAGGAGTCAGGAGCCGCCGGGACGGCGGCGCTCCCGGGACTCAGCTGTTCAGTCCTTTCAAAGTCGGCATTTTGTGCGATGGTAGAAGTCTGAGGCCTGTGGCCAGGCGCGTTGATTGCTGGGATGGTCCCAGATTGCGAACAAATCGGAATGCACGGAAAGGCCATTCTGACTCCTGACTCCTGGCTCCTGACTCCTTTCCTACAACTCCATGCAAGATCGCTGGGGAGAGACGCCGTTTGTCGCATTGACTGCGAGTCTGGGTGGCGGAATCGCAGCGTCCGCATTGATCGGGCGTTACTGCTTCGCGGCCCTGGCGATCGCTGCCGGTGTGCTGGCCGGTGCGGCGTTGCTCGCGCATTATCGCGGCCGCTTTCGGACCTGCCTTGCTCTAGGACTCTGCACAATCGCGCTTGACGGCATCCTGCTTGGGTTGGGAGATCGGGACGGGTACGCTTCCGACGACGTGCGCTCCCTGGTTGCTCGCGGCTCGTTGCCCCTCTCCACTCCGGTATTTCTCGACGGCTGTGTCCTGGAGGACAGCTCGCAGCGCGGCACGGACATGGTGTCCACGATCGAACTGCACGGTTTCCGGCAGAAAGAGTCGTGGCTCGCCGGCCGGGGAAAGGTGCAGATCCGTATGGCTCTGCCGACGGACCCTCAGGTTCCAAGGGCCGATCTTCGCTATGGGGACAGGCTGCGCGCCTGGATGGAATGCGACGGACCGCGCAATTTTCAAAATCCAGGATCGCCCGACCGTGTCGGGTTTCTTGGACGCCAGGGGATCCATCTCCTGGCCCGGATCAGGTCGCCGCGCCTGATGGAGATTCTGCCGCGCGACTGCGGCACCCCCTGGAATCAGGCAGTCGCCTCGGTGCGCCGCTCGCTGATGTGGAATCTCGAAAACTTCGCGGGGCAGGGAAACACGCAACAGGCGGCCGTGCTGTCGAGCATTGTACTTGGAGACTACGCGGACCTGGGGACCGTTACCCGCGCCGAGTTTCAGAATGCCGGGACTTATCATGTGCTGGTGGTTTCCGGTTTGCACGTCAGCTGGATCGCCTGGGTACTGATCCGCGCGCTCCGGCTGCTGCGCCTGCCGGCCGCCGCCGGACGTTTGCTGGCGGCATGCGGCATCCTTTTCTACACCGGTCTGGTGGGTTTTCAGGCCAGCATTTCCCGCGCCCTCTGGATGTTTGCCTTGTACCTCGCCGGTCAAAGCCTGTTCCGGAAGGCGTCTCCTGCGAACCTCATCATGGCTTGCGCGTTTCTCCTGCTCGTAGCGCGCCCCGGCTGGCTGTCGGATGCCGGCTTTCAGTTGTCCTTCCTGTCGGTCGCGGCGATCGTCCTGACGGCGCTTCCCATTATCGGGCGGGTGCTGGTCCCGATGCTCAATCCGTTGCGGCATGCGGGCAAAGCGGACAGGCTTTTCCTGGCCGCTGGCAAATGGCACAGTTGCGGGCGCCGCCTGCGGTTCCGGGCCGAAGTCTCTGCCGAAGCGTGCGCAGACCGTCTGCACGCCGGTCTGGAGCGGATCGCGTTAGCGGGGCTGCGCCTCGCCGCGGTGCTGGCCCTCTCCGTCGGAAGCATGATACTGATCTCCCTCTCGGTGCAGATCTGGCTCGAGCCGGTGCTCGCCTATTACTTTAATCGGTTGAGCTGGATCGCCCCGGCGGCCAATCTGGCCGTAGTGCCCTTGTCCTCGGCGGTGTTGGCGGCCGGCATGACGGCCGAGGCTGTTACGAGCCTGATTCCATCCGCACAGCCGCTCTTCCGCGTGGCAGGAGGGGTATCCTCGTTGCTGCTTCGAACCAACCAGTGGTTTTCATCGCTGCCGGGCGCCTGGCAGCGCTGTCCGACACCGCCGGCTTCCTGGGTCCTGGCCGGGCTCCTGCTGGTATTCGTGTGGTGCTTCTTTCAATGGCGGCGCCTGTGGATCCCGTGCGCCGTTGTGGGTCTGGAGCTTGCCGCGCTTTCGCTGGCGGGAACAGGCATCCTGCCGCACAGGGGCGCAGCGCTCGTTCCGGGCGCTCGCCGGTTCGAGGGCGGCGGAAGCATGCCGGTGCTTCGCCTGACGTTCCTCGATGTCGGCCAGGGGGATTCGGCCGTCATCGAGTTCCCGGACGGGCGCGTCTGGGTCATTGATGCCGGTGGGTTGCGCATGGACCCGTCCCAGCCGGATGGAATCAGTACGTTTGACATCGGAGAAGCGGTGGTCAGCCGGTTTCTCTGGTCGCGATGGATCGCCCGCCTCGATCGTGTGTTGCTTACCCATCCGCATCAGGACCACGCCGGAGGCATGCCGGCACTGCTGCAGAACTTCCCGGCGCGCAGGCTCGATTATGGGGATCCCGGCGAGGAACCCGTTCTGGCTCGCACTCTCGAAGCCGCCCGTTCGGCCCGCGTTCCGGCTCACCCTGCGGTGGCAGGCGAGGAAACCCGGATAGGGGGGGTCGCCATACGCACGCTGAATCCGCCACGACAATCCTCCGTGCGCTCCTTGAACGACATCTCCGTGGTGTTGCGTCTGGAATACGGCTGCTTTTCCGCAATCCTGGCGGGAGACATGGAGGGAACCGGGGAAACCGGTCTGGTCGCAACCGGACAGGAGCTGCACGGCACGCTGCTGAAGGTGGCTCACCACGGCAGCCGCAACGCCACACTCGACCCCTTTCTCGAACGCGTGCGTCCCCGGTGGGCGATCATCTCTGCCGGGAGAAAGAACCAGTTCCAGAATCCGGCGAGGGAGACGCTGCTGCATCTCCTGCGCCACGGGGCAGGACTATTGCTCACGATGGACCAGGGCGCCGTCTGCCTGGAAACGGACGGATACAGCTACAGGCTCAGCAGCTATGCTCTCGGGATTCTGGAAGAAGGGGCGCTGAATTCGTGCGGCCCGCTCGACGCCGATTCAAAGGCCTCAGGCGCCGGGTCGCAGGCGCGCATCAGACCGCCCGGTTTCAAAACCCACGAAATCCCGGGTTCCGGAACCGGACCTCGGCATGAACTTGGACACGTTGCCCAATGAAGTCCGGGCCGTATGAAAATGGTCAATCGCGTCAGAAGGCGCCTGGCGGCGACGCTCGCCGGTCTGTGTCACCCGGGATTCACCGTCAATCGTCCTTTTCTGTCTTCGTCCGTTTGGGAAACTTTCCCTTGAGAGCCTCTCGCGCGATCTGTCTTGTGTCTGTCGGCAGGTCGGTTTCCGCCATCCATCCCAGGTAGTCCGGATCCTCGCGTGCGATATCACGAAGAAATTTGCCGTAATGCGCTCCGAACGCCAGTGCCGCCTGCCGGCGCCTCCACTCGAATTTTTTCCCGGAGTCGACATACCGCTCATTGCCAGGCGCGCAGACGTCACCCAGGCCGAGGGGATCGCAGGGCAGGTCCCGGTATCTATGCAGTTGAGATTCGAGCACGCGCAACGTCATGCGCGCATCTTCCAGAGCCGAATGGGGATAATTGTGTTTTACGCTCAAATAAAAACGGCATGCCGTTGCGAGGTCTCTGGGCTCTTTCAAGTGGAAGATCTGCATTGCGTCCACGACAGCTCTATATTCCAGGGAAAACTCAATACCCGCCCGTTTGAATTCTTTCTGGAGGATCGGCAGGACACAGGCCGAAATATCGAATCCGGCAATATCGCTGTCCTCGAGCATATCGTATGCCTTGGCCGCGATCATGGGAAAACTAGGCTCCCCTTTCACGCATTCATCCTTCATGCGATGATCGCCGGTCGGTTCGGCGGGAGCGGGAATTTCCGGATTCAGCCTTGTGTGAAACCCGATGCTTCTTCGGTTCGGGAAGATCTTCAGGATCGCTATTTCGACAATACGATCCAAATCCGGAGCGAACCCGGTTGTTTTCGCATCGATGACTGCCAAGGGTCGTTGCAGCGCCAGGGAGCGTTTCATCCGCCACAGTCCTTTCTTCAGCTGGTTTCGGCCATTCGCGGGCGAGGCGCCTTCTGGAATGGCCTTGTTTCGTCCAAACAACGGTTGCGCGAGGCCTGCGCTTCTTGACCATGGAGGACAGCCGTACCTTGGTTTCTCAAGACTCCGACAGCGGGCGTCTCGGAAACGCTGCCGCCGTGTGCAGCTCCGATCTAAAATTTCAGCCCCTACTTACAAGAACGCAATATTTCGGCAATCGCCTACTCGAAATTTTCATAGCGCCTCCGGCACACCCCCTGGCGGAGGTCCGCGCTGATTCGAAGCAGATCCCGGCGCCGAAGCGATGTACGCCAGCGCTATTCGCGCAAGTCCGCGCGTTTTCATTCATATGGGCGCGTCTTTGATGTCGCCGGCCCGTCGAGGCGGGAAATCCTCCCGGACTGCGCCGGAAGGAATTCCCTCGCCATTGGGCGCCGGACAAGTCCATGAAACCTGAGTAGACCGCCGCTTACCCGAAATTTCTCGGTACCACTCCATCCTGCAGGATCTGCCGGAAGGCCAGAATCCTCCCCCGGCAGCTTGGACAACTCTCCAGGTGTCGTTCGAAGAGGTACTCCATTTCCGGACTCAGGCCTCGGCTGTATCGTTCGTAAGAGACAAGGTCCAAAAGCAGATCCACGCAATCTTCGTGCTCGCTCCGCTTCACGGGATCCTCCTTCCTCCTGGCTGTTGTTTTCGTCCTCCTGAACCGGCTTCACCGAAGAGCGACTGGGGCTTGGGCCCGGGTGAACTTGATCTGGATGCCGGTGACTCCATCGGTGACGACAAACTGGTCCAGAGCATCAATTTCTTCCGACTTCATCTGGGATCTGGAAATCCGATACTGGGTATTGACGGTTACCAGAACCGGCGATAGTTCCGTCGCGGAGGCATCGGCCGGCACGCTGATCGTGGTGGTGACTGAGAATATCAGGCTGATTGGATTATCGGGAAATAAGCCCGCGGCCAGGCGGTCGAGAAACTGGCTGCGGGTCAGGCCCATGGCCAGCAGCACACTGTCCGGCATCGTGATCTGTCCTTGTGTTTCCGTTGCGACAGCGCTGTCGCCCGGCGGAGGTTCCTTATCGCAGCACGGCGGAGGGTTGGTATCCTGCGCCATCGCCTGGCAAGGGATGAGAATCATGATCGAAGATGCCACAAGCACCAGGAACAGACCTGCCCTAGGATTTTTCATCATGCACTCCTTGTATATAAGGCTATGGTTGAAAGGCGAGATGGGCACGATTCACATGAACCGATACGACATCTCATCCGGCTAAACGAGAAACTCTCTGTTCAACGCGCGAGGGATGCAGCAAAAACCGGGCTGTTTCCGTTTTTCGTCTCCTGCATTCCCTCCTACTTACAAGAACGCAGGAAAAAGGGAATCGCCTACTCGAAATTTTTGTCAGGGGAGGGTGCAGGCAATAAAAGGGTCGAATTAGTTTCTGTCGCGAAACTTCAAAGTCATCTGACCTGGACCTAGACCTGGACTTGGATCCGCACGTGGACGTAGATCCGGCAAGTAGCCAGTTTCTGTCGCGAAACTCGAGTTCGGCCACAGGGCACAGCGCCCAGGAGGGGCGCCAGAGAGTAGCCGGGGGCAAGCGGCGCGCTTTTCAGCGACGCGCGGCCCCCGGTAGGAAATTGTATTTAAATGAGCCCCGGTAGGGGCGAAAGGTTCTGTGCGCCATCGGCTTCTGTCGCCGGGGCTCTTCGCTGTGCAATATCCTACCGGGGGCTGCGCGCTACGCGCTAGCCCCCGGCTACTCTCTGCGGCCCCTCCGGGGCCGACATCTTGCGCGCCGATTGCGCTGCCAGGGAGTTTCGCGACAGAAATTAGCTATGGCCCGATATAAGTGCCGCATTCGCGAGAGGTTACATCAATAAAGCCTGACCACGTCCAGGTCGAGGTCCAGGTCCACGTCCAGGACCAGGCAGGACAAGGATTGAGTTTCGCAACAGAAACTAGTCAAGGGACGCAGCCTCTTGAAATCCCCGCGTGCCCGATTGCTATTCCAAATTCGAGATTCGAGATTCGAAATTAATCTCGAATCTCGAATCAGAGGGGCAGCTGGAGATTTGCGACAGAGACAAACGCGAACAAAATTCTCGTTGTCGGCTCAATAACGGTCTAATTACTGCGGATTGCCTACAAGGATATACGGAATCCAGGACCGAGGGTTGAGGTTGCCAGACGCGCGGGCGGCGTCGAGCAGTGCGAGTTGAGCCCTCTGCAGCGCCGCGGCGTTGGTCGTGCGCTCATGAAGCAGCTCATAGAAGCGGGCAGTGAGGATCCGCGTCGAACCATCATCGACGGGGAGCAGGCTGGCGATGATCGCCGGCGCGCCGGCGTTCAGGAATGCGGGGACCAGTCCCCAGGGGGTCTCGCCCTCAGCCACCGGGCCGATACCGGTGCTGCAACCGGCAAGATAGACCAGGCGGGCTTTGGGCAGCTTCCAGGCGCTGATCGCAGCGCTGTCCAGATAAGCCTCGACGGGCGAAGTATGGAGCATCAATACCGGTTTGTCTTGCCGGATGGCAGAGTGGCCGGCAAAATGGATGATTTCCGAGGCGCCGGCCGCCTGGCCGCCTGCGTGCGGATCCTCCGGCGCCATCAGCCGGGCCGTACCGGCATAGAGTTTCTCGAGACCCGCCAGCTCAGCGCGCGCATTGGGGAGGTTGGCCGAGCCGTCGATCAACAGGATCGAGGGATCGGAGGAGTTTCGTCCTCGCCCGAGCTCGAGGCAGTGGCGGAGGATGCTGCTGGAGGGGGCAACCGCGATCGCGGCCCGCTCGATCAGAAACCGGCCGCGATCGTCCTGCAGGCCCGCAAACGGCAGCAAATGCAGGGGGCCATCGGGAAGGATCACAAGCGTTTCAGGGTTGCCGGCCATCAGCGCTGTCTCGATCGGGGCGATCAGTTCCGAATAAAGCCGGCGCGAGAGTGTCGTGAACGCGGGCAAATCACCTCTTGTGATGCTCAGCAGATACTCGTGCACCAGGACCTCGACTTCGCGCGCGACGAGCCTTTGCGCCGCCACCTGAACACGTCCTTGGGTGCTCGCAAAGATCAACAGCTGATCCTTGACGAAAAAGTATTCCAGGACTGACATCGTGCGCGAATCGCTCGCGGCCGCGCGGCCGGGCCGGGAATGCGACGCCCCCGGAGGTGCGTTCTGCAGATTCAGCTGCTCCTTGAGCGTCATGGACTTTGCCCGGTCGACAAATTCCAGCGCCTGGCCCGGATCCCCTGCAGATTGCCAGAGGACCGAAACGATGGCTCGATAGGGGGCAAAACGGTCGGTGAGGAATGACTGCCTGAGGTCGCCGAGCTTGACATTCTGCCTCATCTGCTCCAGAACCTTGATGGACTGCCCCAGGGATGAGAGTGCGCCCGCGTGATCCCCGGCCGCCCGCAGGAGTTCGCCACTGAGGTAACTCGCCTGCCAGTTGATCTCCGGATACTGGCCGGAGGCATCGATTCCGGCCAGCATGCTCTCTGCCTCACGGATCTGCTTCCGGCTTAGATATACCTGGGCCAGGCCCAGCCGGTTGCGAGCTTTCAACTCATGCATCCCTTCGGGTGCTGACTTCAGACTCTCCTGAAAGAAAGCCTCGGCGGCGGCCAGATCGCTCATCCGAAGGCTGAGAACGCCTTCTTTATGGATCAGGTTCAGGCGGCGGGCAATAATCGCCGATGTGGACTGGGCCGACTGGCGCTGCAGGAAATTTTCTTGCTGCTGAAGCGCCTCCCGGTAGGCGCCTCGGGCGTCTTCCAGCCGTCCCAGGCGGTCCAGCGTCAGACCCAGGTTTTCGAGGGTATCAATGAGCACCCCCTCATCCTGGCGTCGATAGGCAAGTCGAAGAGCTGTGGTGTATTCTCCCAGACTTTGATCCAGCTGTCCCAGCTGCCGGTACAGGTCCCCCAGGATCAGGGAGGAATATGCCTGCCAGGAATCCAGGCGGTACTTCCCGGCAACGGTTCTCAATTCTCCGGCGCAGCGCAGACCGTCGTCAAACTTCTTTTGCTCCATGTAAGCGAGGGCCAGGGCGCCACGCGCCTTGGATGCAAGGTCGGGTGAATCAAGGCGCCGGGCAACCTCGAGCATTCTGCCGTATTCGATGCCGGCCGCCTGGTAATCAGCTTTGCTGTATATCAGGGTATTGCCGCGGAGGTGATGGATATTGGCGATCTGCCAATCATCCCGGATCTTCGTGTATTCCCGCGCCAGGGCGTTGCTGCCGCGCAGGGCGGCCGCCGGATCGCTGCCGCGGTGCTGTTTCATGAGATTCTGAAATTTCTGGTCCAGATTTCTCTTCCTAAAGCGCTGACCGGGCGAGAGGCCCTGGTAGAAGCCGAGCAACGCCTGGAAGCTGTGATCACCCGTGGCTTCGGCATAGGCGGCTTCCAAGATTCGCGCCGCCCAGACAAGATCCTCTGAACCCGGCTTCTTGTCGACGCCAGGCACGCCGTCCAGCTCCAGGCTGCGTCTCATCGCCGAGCGGATCGCGGCCGGCATACTCGAGGGCGCCCGCCACGCAAGCTCGCTCAATGTAGCGCTGTCCCTTGACCCGGCTGCGTGGTTCACCTCCTTTTCCAACGTAGTGGAGTCGGCCGCCTGGATTCTGGTGCGCAGCCGTCGCATCTCCTCCGCCCAGACGGATTCGGTGTCGCGGGCAAGATAACTTTCGATTTCCTGCAGCGCCTCCTTGTGCCGGCCGGACTCGTATAATGCCCAGGACTTGTCGTAGCGTGCTTCCGCCGAATCAGGATTCAGCCCCAACACGGCGTTGAAGTCAGTAAGAGCGCCTGCCAGCAGAGCGCCGCGCTGAACCGCGTCGGAAACCCGGGAGGCTTCCTCATATTGGGCTACGCCGCGTCCCAGCAGGGCCTGGATATTTCCCTTGTCAGCGTCCAGGATCTCTTGAAATTCCTTCCGCGCCAGGTCGAACTGTGACTCGCTCAGTCTGATGTAGGCAATTCCCAGACGCGCTTCCACCAGGCCATCGCGGACCCCAATCGCCTGATACAAGAGATTCTCGGCGCGGCGCAGCGAGTCGTGATCGGCGAGATCCCGATTGGAAGTCGCCTGACTGAACGGCAGGGCAAGGCGCAGGTTGCCCGGGCTTTTCCCCGAGTAGTTTTCCTGCAGTATGGTTTTGGCCTGAGCGTAAAGGGCCGCACCCTTATTCCGCTCACGGATATATTGAAAGCTCCACAAACCGACCGCGAAAACGAGCAGGGCCGCAGCTGCGGCCAACAGGCGACGCTGCCGGCGGTACCCCTTGCCTGCGCGAGCCTGTTCCCGTGCTGCCGTCCGCTGCACCAGGCCGATCATCTCTTCAAGTTCGGCGTGGTCAGGTTCCTGGACCTCCCCCATCGCAGGCTCGGATTCCGGATATAGCATCTGGAGCAGATCCGCAACCGCCTGGCGGCAATGGGGGCATTCTGCGAGGTGCGCTTCAATCTGGATCCGCCGGTTGCCTCCGCCCGCTTGCGCCACGTAGGCGGAAAGGTCATCGGCCGTCAGGCAGTTTCGGGTGGACTCATTGTTACTCATCGCACCTCCCCTCCGGTCTGCCGGCTGACCGCCAGGGTCCTCACCCGTGTGACCAGCCGGTTGAGGACCTTCTCCACGCCGCCTTTGGACAGATTGATGCCTTTGCATTGGGCGATCTGCTGGAACGAAAGACCGTGCGAAAAATAGAGATCGACCACCAGCCGGTCGCGCGAAAACGCCGGGCCCGACAGGTTCTTTAGCGTTCGCTGTGTCAGGGATGCCAGTTCGCGCCCTAGAAACTCTCGTTCCAGGTCGGAACGATCGGCAATTTCCCGGGCGTCGAAGCCATCGACCGGATGATCCCCGGGAGGGACCACGGGCGCGGCAACATCGCGGCTGAAGGTCCTGTGCCGACGCATCGCGTCCATCACTACCGAACGGCTGATAACCGCCAGGTACGCCAGTAACTCTCCCTCAGTGGCGCCCGAAAACCGTTTCATGGCCGCGCAGTCGTTCTCCACGAGGCGTAGGATGGTGTTTTGCAGCAGATCGCTCTCTTGAATCCCGCCGCGGACCGTATCTGCTCCAGGCTCCGGTTCCGCGCCGAAATTCCGGCGCAGCGTGCCTCGAATAAAATACTTGATCTTGCAGGCATACCGGCCCAGAAACTCGGACCAAAGCGCGGCATTTTCCCGGTCGGCAGCGCAGAGAAGGAAAAGCTCCACAGGATCACGGCCAGCGGATGGGGGGGAGTCCGGTTGGAGCAGGCTCTGGCGTAACATTGAGCACCGATTATCTCGCTAGACTTTGTAGGAGAGGACGGCCTGCATGTACTGGGCGCGTTCGAACGCCGAGGGGTCGGCGACGTTTTTCTGGCTCATGCTTCCCCGCAACTGGTTGAGCGACTCGTATTCGTGCGCATCCATCCACTCGACGATGCCCTTCTCAATGGCACGGATCTGGGCGATGCCGTGGCTCAGCAGCACGGAGCAGAGCTGGGCGACGTTGGCGCCTGCCAGCATGACTTTCAGGACATCCTGCGCGCTGTGGATGCCGCTGGTGGCCGCCAGGTCGGCCTTAAGATGGCCCGACAGGATGGCGATCCAGCGCAGGGGCAGTCGGAGCGCCTGGGGCGTGCTTAACAGCACATTGGGGCGGACTTCGAGGTTTTCGAGATCGATGTCCGGCTGATAGAAACGGTTAAAAAGGACCAGGGCATCGGCGCCCGCCTCGTCAAACCTCTTGGCCATGTTCGCCATATTGCTGAAATAGGGGCTCAGCTTAAGCGCCACCGGGATGCCGGCGACAAACTTGACCGCCTTGAGTATGTCGATGTATGTCTGCTCGACCTGCGCGGAGGAAAGCATCGCGGCAGTCGGAATGGAGTAAATATTGAGCTCGAGCGCGTCCGCTCCGGCCTCTTCCATCCTCTTGGCGTAGTTGACCCAGCCGCCGATGGAGGCGCCATTGATGCTGGCGATGATCGGGATTCCGACCGCCGCTTTGGCCTTCCGGATCTTCTCAAGGTAACCTTCCGGCCCGACTCGAAAATCACCCGGCGCCGGCAGGTAAGTAAGGGCTTCGGCGAAGCTCTCGGTCCCATGCGCGAGGTGGTGCTCGATCGCTTCCTGCTCCCGCGTGAGCTGTTCTTCGAACAACGAATAAAGAACCACAGCCGATGCGCCGGCGTCTTCCATCCGCTTGATGTTGTCCAGATTGTCCGACAGGGGGGAAGCGGAGGGCACGAGCGGGTTCCGCAGATTCATCCCGAGGTATCGAGTGCTCAGATCCATGGTCTCTCCTTTAAATGCCTGAGTAGTGCTGTCAACCTATGAATTTTCGTCAAGCTCCCTGCGTCAGGGCGGACGCATTATACTCTGGTTGCCGCGATTCGTCCCGTACTACTCGATGTCAATTCTTACACCGATTTCTTGCGGATTTCAGGGATCACGATTCTGATTTCGACTCCCGCGATCCTCCTCCTGTGATCTGCCGCGCGACGCGATGGGCCATCTTGACGCAGTCGTTGAGTCCGACGCCGTAATAGGCGTTGCCCACCAGGAAGAAGCCGGGGCGCCTCTGCGCCAGTTCCTCGAGATGCGCGCGGCGTTCGAGGTGCCCGAGAGTGTACTGGGGAATCCCGCGCTGCCATCGATAAATGCGGATGAATTCGGGCTTGCGCCGGATGCCCACCAGCGTTCCCACTTCACGCTGCAACACACGCCAGATTTCGTCATCGGAGAGATCCAAAACCCGCGGATCCCCTGCCCCGCCCAGCATGGACCGGAACTGGATGTATCCGGCGGGGGCGCGATGGGCAAAAATGGATGAGGTCCAGATCGAGCCCAGCGTGCGCAGCCCTTCGGAGCGCGGAATCAGAAAGCCGAAACCATCGATGGGGTGGGCGACATCCTCACGCCGGTGCCCGGTGGCCGCCACCACGATGGGGGCATAAGGAATCGAGGCCAGCGCGGCCGACAGTTCTTGATCGGTCTCGGCAAACATCCGCGCAGACTCGTAGGTCGGACAGGCACAGACGAGATTCCGCGCGAGAACGCGCCGACCGGATTGGTCGACCACCTCCCACCCGCTTTCCGTCCGGCGGATGCGCGCCACGGGCCGTTCCAGCCTCACAATCGTCCGGAGCCTCTCCTGCAGGCGCGCCACGAGCACGTCCATGCCTCCCTGGAACGATGTCAGGCGCCCTCCAGGCCCCGCCGGCCCGCTCGATTGGTCGGAGGCCGAGCCGAGCCGAGCCCGCCGCTTCTCGAACTGCCGCGCGATCAGCGCCCGCACCAGGCTGCCGTAGCGCTTCTCCATTTCGCGCATGATCGGGAAACATGCCGGGAGCGAGAGCTCGCGGGCCAGTCCCCCGAAAATGCCGGACACCATGGGATCGATGAAGGATTCCGCCGCGCCGCTGCCGATGCGCCGGGCGGCAAAATCGAACACGCTTTCGTCGGCGTCGTCGCGGCGCGCCCGGACGAAAGGTTCCATGAAGACCCGCAGCTTGTCCCGCCGGCTGAGCAGGTCCGTGCCCAGAATCGACTTCGGCGAAAGCGGCACAGGATGCAGGCGGCCGCCTTTTATGATGAACCGGTTCCGGCTGCTGTCGTTAGCCGGCTCCAGGGCGCCGGTAAGGCCGATTTCCGATACCAGCTGCAGCGTCAGAGGCTCCCGGTCGAGAAAGCCGTTCGGTCCCCAGTCGACCGAGTAACCGTCCTCGCGGTCAGTGCCGATCGTCCCGCCGAGTCTTCCGCTTGACTCCCAGAGTTCCCAACCCGCAGGCCGGTCGAACAGGCCCAGCCAGTGCGCTACCGAAAGACCGGATATGCCGCCGCCGACTATCAGTCCTTCCAGTTGCGCCAGGGCATCCGTTCCGGTTTTCTGTGCGCGAGGGGAAAACTTCATCGTTTGCCTGTCTCCTGCATCAACGAAGTCCACAGGACGAATCAGATCATGACCTGTACCGGAACTACCAAGACCACGATGACCCCGAAGACATGCCCTGAGGAGAAAGCGACAGCTCATGTGCTCAAACCTCGCCGGGCTTGCGACCTTCGAGGTCCTCGCGGTTCGATCTATCTGCACCGCATTCAGGCCGCTGTGCACAAATGATACATGAGCCACAGCCTCGACCCAGGGAAATCGAGAAGGCCACCTTTGGCGCATGCCGTCCACACCGCCTGCCGAAAATCGGGCACGGCAGCGGATCTTCGCGTTGTGGTTGTTTCCAAATGCCGAAATTGCCTGAACCTTCTGAAGCAGGTTTTCATCTTAAAACGTGAGGCTGGATTCTTTCCCGCCGGAAGAGTACATTGGGAAGAGAATGAGCCGCGAGGATGTGCCTATGGGAAACAGAAAGAGCTTATCGGCATTCGTCATGCTGTTGGGAGTTGCAGCTGTTCTAGCGTTGCCGCTCACCGCGCAGGAAGAAACCAGGCAGGTGGCCCCAAATCCTGAATTGGTCGTTCCGGTCGGGACGGTTCTGCCCGTAGTTCTCAACACCTACCTCAATACGAAGAACACCCAGGTAGGGGACACATTTTATGCCGATACGACCTACCCCATCTGGATACAGCAGCGGCTTGTGATCCCGCGGGGATCGATCGTAAAGGGGACGGTCACAGAGGTCTTCAAGCCGGGCAAGATCAAAGGAAAAGGAAGGATCGCGATCAAATTCGACTCGATCCTGCTCCCGAATGGAATCGACCGCCCGCTCATTGCCGACTTCCGAGGAATTCACGGCCCGGGTGCGGAGAAGATCGACCGGAAGACTGAGACGGTGGAGCAGGGAGGGACCAGCAACAAGGGTGCCGAAGTGGGTACCGTGGCCGGAACGGCTGGCCAGGGGGCCATTATCGGAGCCGTAACCCAGAGAGGCGCTTCGGGCGCATTGATCGGCGCAGGCGCGGGCGCAGCCGTCGGCACGGCGATCGTGCTCCTCAGCCGCGACCGTGACCTGATTCTGCAGCCCGGCACCCAACTCGACCTCGAGATCCGGCAGCCCATGCGTTTCGCCTACGGCGAAATTATTTTTTCGCAGGACCAGATCGACAAGGCGGCAAGATCCAGTGCGACGAAACCCGCCAAACCCCAGGCCGGGCGCCCCCGGACATCGGTTCCTGGCTTCCGTTTCCCTCGAATCTGGCGTTAGGGTTCGAATTCGCCCAGGAAGTACACGCTTCCGGCCTCTGCCATGTGCTGCGGGCAAAACGCAGCGCGGGCAGAGGTCTTTTTTTGCTGGGGCGGATTAACTCTTCCGCACCAGGTCAAGGAACGCGCGCGCGGCATGGCTCAGGCTGCGGTCGGCGGGATACACCAGGTAGATCTTACGTTCGACTTCCAGGTCGCTCACCTTGACCTCCTTGAGAGTTCCCTGCTCCAACTCCTGCTCCACACACATGCGCGGCAAAAATGCCACACCCTCATTGCGCTGAACAAGCTTGCGGATCGACTCGACGGTCGGCATCTCCACGTCCATGTTGAGCTGCACTTTGTGGCGCTGAAACTCCTGCAGGACGATTTCCCGGTAGGGCGAACGGACATTGTGCGCGATGAACACCTCCATCCCCAAGTCGGCAAGCCCGACGGCGCCACTGCCGGCGAGGTGGTGCTGCGGGGATACCACCAGGGCCAGACGGTCGTTGTAAATCTCCCGCGACTCCAGACGTTTGTCCACCGGCGCGTAACTGATGACGCCAAGCTCCAGATCCCCGTTTAACAGATTCTCCGGTATGCGGCTGGAGAGGCTGCGGCGGACCTGGATGTGCACCCTCGGAAACAGGCGGCGATAACGCTGCAGGTGGCGGAGCAGGTACAGAGTCGTCGACTCGTTCGCGCCGATGACCAGCCGTCCGGCGGCATTGTCGTGGAGCTCCGCAAGCGCGTTTTCGAGTTCCCGCTGCAGGTTCTCGAACCGCCGGGCATATTCCACTACCACCTGCCCGGCATCGGTGAGAATCAGTTCGCGGCCCGACCGGTCGATCAGCTTTTCTCCCAGCTCACTCTCAAGCCGGCGAATCGTCATCGACACCGCAGGCTGAGTGCGCAGCAGTTTCTCTGCCGCCCTGGAAAAGCTCTTTTCACTGGCCACCGCCAGGAACACCCTGATCGAGTAAAGATCGACTTCAGTGATATTCACTTTCGCCTCCATCAAATTTTCTTATTTAATAACTCATTCTTATGCATAAGGCAAATATTATAAATTTGTCAAATCGATTCCGGCCCTCGATAATGTTCCTCGCTGACTTTGTAGGCACTCGAGCTGGAATCACCACCGCGGATCACTGGAAATGGGGAGATGCAGATCATGAAAGACCGTGTTTACATTTTTGACACCACTCTTCGGGATGGGGAACAGTCGCCCGGCTGCAGCATGCTGGTCGAGGAAAAAATACAGCTGGCAGCCAAGCTGGAAGAGCTCGGGGTCGATATTGTTGAGGCGGGTTTCCCGATCGCTTCGGAGAGTGACTTCAAAGCCGTCGACATCATCGGCCGGGACTTTCCCGACATGCGCGTTGCGGCCCTGGCCCGGGCCTGCAATCTCGACATCGAATATGCCGCCCGTGCCCTGGCGAAGGCCAGGCGCCCCCGCCTCCACACATTCATTGCCACGAGCGATATCCATCTGAAGTTCAAGCTCAGGAAGTCTCGCCAGCAGGTGCTCGACGCAGCCGTTGCCGGCGTTGAAATGGCCCGCAAGTATGTCGATGACGTGGAGTTTTCCGCTGAAGACGCAACCAGAACCGACCCGGAATATCTCGAGCAGGTGTGTCGGGCGGTGGTGGCTGCCGGTGCGCGGACGGTCAATCTTCCTGACACGGTGGGCTATTCGACTCCGGATGAATTCGGGGCGCTGATCGGCCGGATGGTAAAGGCGCTGGGGAAGGACGTGATCGTAAGTGTCCACTGCCACAACGACCTCGGCCTGGCGACGGCGAATTCGTTGATCGCAGTGCAGGCCGGCGCCAGGCAAATCGAGTGCACGATCAACGGCATCGGCGAACGAGCGGGAAACTGTCCTCTCGAAGAGGTGGTCATGACCATGAGGACGCGAGCGGATCGCTTTCCGTTCGCGACCGGGATCGTCAGTGAGCACATCTTCCCGGCCAGCCAGCTGTTGTCCTGCATCATCACGTTCGGGCCGCAGCCCAACAAGCCGATCGTAGGACGTAACGCCTTTGCCCACGAGGCCGGGATTCATCAGGACGGTTTTCTCAAGGAACGGACTACCTACGAAATCATGGATCCGACCAGCGTCGGCATCCCTTCCAGCCGGCTGGTACTGGGCAAGCACAGCGGCCGCCACGCTCTGCGCGACCGCTGCGAACATCTTGGTTACCACGTGTCTACGGATGAGCTCGAGGCCTTCTACCATCGATTCATCAGTTATGCGGACAGCAAGAAGGGTGTCACTGACGAGGAGATCATCGCCCTGATCCGGAGCTGCATATCGCGCTATTCCAAGGCCGTCGACGAGTAGATCCCGTCTGGCGAGCCCGTCTCAAAACTCGTGCACCCGGCGATATGCCCGCAATTCCAGCCCTGGAAGGGCTGGAGACAGTAGCCCCGGGCAAGCGATGCGCCGCCCGGGGTAGTGGACGAAGGAGAAACCGAGCCCCGGCAGCGGCGACGGAAAACATCTGCAAACAAATGACTTCTGTCGCCACTGCCGGGGCTCTCACCATTTGCCTGCCCTGACCGGGGGCAGCGCCGCTCCGCGGCTAGCCCCCGGCTACTCTCTCTGCGTCCCTCCAGGACGCCTGGTTTTGAGAGATTCTCGCCGGCCGGGCCCCCTTCAAAGCGCGACCGCGCAGCAAGACCGCGGCACGCCTTTCAGGCAGGTGGCATGGTTTCGGCCGTTCAGAACAAGGGAGGGAGAGTGCGGTTGTCGGAAGTTTCGGGTCCCGTCCGGCGGCCGGGACCTACTTGAGCCGGGACCCGCACAGATCCTGGACCCGCATCGCCTATCTTGAAACAGTAATCCCCGCAACGATCCATCTGCCGCGACCTGCGCGAGTCTGAAGGCCAGAGTCTGATGTCTGAAGTCCGGCGACCCTGTGTTAAGATCGATGCATACAACCAGGTGCATCTATAACGACGGAGACACATGATGGACATCGGCAACTATGCGCTCTCGATTCTGATCTCCCTCGCCATCGGCCTGACAGGCTTCGTCCTGGCCTATAAGATTTTCGACTGGTTGACACCGGGAATCCATTTCGCCGATCAGCTCAAGGCGGACAATCGTTCCGTGGCGATATTCCTGGCAGGCCTGTTCATCGGTTTGGGACTTCTCCTGGGAAACGCTATCAAATGAAAAAGCTGGCCATCGTCCTGGCAACGGCCGGCCTGTGCTGCGCGCTGATGGCGCAGGCCCGCCCGCTTCAAACCGGACCCGCCTCGGTCGCGGTTCCCGACTTCTGGTCGGGAGTGAAGAACAGTATCGAGACCCACCTGGGAAAGCCCTATGCCTGGGGTTCCTCGGGTCTCAAAAGCTACGACTGCTCTGGATTTGTCTGGCGGGTGATGTACGACAACGGCGTGTTTTTCAAGCGCACAACAGCAAGGAAGCTTTACCTGTCGCTTCCCAAACCCGCCGCCGGCGACGACCGGAAATTCGGGACTATCATCTTCTTCGACAATTTGAAGCACTGTGGCATCGTCAACGACGGCAAGTCGTTCTACCATGCGGCAACGACTGCCGGGACCAGGCTGGCCCCGTTCACGCCTTTCTGGCGCACCAAACTCGTCGGGTTTCGCCGCCTGCAGAAGTGAGCATCGTCCGGCGAAGCAGACCGCTTCGGTGAACCGCTGCAACCGAGCCGCGACCAATAGGGAGCGTTTGGACTGAAATCCTGGAGGCTGGATCGAATGCCTGCAACCATCGGCATCCGCCGGGAAGATAAGAACGAATGGGAACGGCGAGTCCCGTTTGTTCCCTGCGATCTCGCCGAAATGCAGGCAAAGCACGGTCACCACTTTCTGGTCCAGCCATCCACGATTCGCATCTACAGGGACGAGGACTTCCTCGCAGCCGGAATCAATGTGAGCGACGATCTCGCACCGGCATCATTGATCCTTGCCATCAGGGAGGTTCCGCCGGCGCTGCTGCTGCCGGGCCGGACTTATGCCCTATTCGCCCACGTCGTCAAAGGGCAGCCCCACAATATGCCGATGCTGCGTCGTCTGCTCGAACTCGACTGTTCGCTCGTCGACTACGAAAAGATCACGGATGAACACAACCGGCGCCTCATTTTTTTCGGCCGGCATGCCGGGTACGCTGGGATGGTCGAGACGCTGCGCTGTCTGGGCCAGCGTCTTGCCGCCGAGGGCATGCAGACGCCGCTGGCCCAGGTGCGGCACGCCTATGCGTATCAGGACCTTGAATCCGCCAAGAGCCACTTGACCCGGATCGGCAAGGAGATCATGCGTGTCGGCCTGCCGCGGGGCCTCTGCCCGCTGGTCGTCGGATTCTCCGGGCAGGGAAATGTGTCGCGGGGAGCGCAGGAGGTGTTCGACTGCCTTCGCGTCCGTGAAATCGCCCCTGCCGATCTGCAGCAGGAATCTCACACGCGACATGAGTGGGGAGAGATCATCAAGACCGTGTTCCGTGAGCAAGACATGATGGAACCGGTGGACGCTTCTGTGCCATTCGACCTTCAGGAGTACCACGTTCACCCCGAACGCTATCGCAGCCGCTTTGAAAGATATCTTCCCTGCCTGGATGCGCTCGTCAACGGCATCTATTGGGAAGAGCGCTACCCGCGCCTGGTCACGCGTGAATGGGCGCGCCGGAACTGCGCATCGGATGCGCACCCGCGCCTGAAGGTCATCGGGGACATCAGCTGCGATATCGGGGGAAGCATTGAAATTACCCGCAAAGCCACCAAACCGGACAGTCCCTGTTTTGTCTATGATCCCGCCACCGACACCGTGTGCGACGGCGTTTCCGGCCCCGGGCCGGCGATCATGGCGATCGACAACCTCCCCTGCGAGTTTCCGCTGGAATCTTCCCAATATCTCAGCGTCGCGCTACGCGACATAGTGCGCGATCTGGCTGCGGCGGATTGGCAGGCGGATTTCGAACGTCTGAATCTGCCCGCGCATCTGAAAAAGGCGGTCATCGTGTACAAGGGCGAACTGACACCCGCGTACCGCTACCTTCATCCCCATCTCGATTCCGGCACGAACAAGAATGACAACGTCTGAGGCATCCCGGATCTGGCAGCTTCGTCCATAACTTATCCCTGTCGCGAATTCCATTGCCTCCAGGTTTGGCCAAACATGAATGGAACCACAAAACACACGAAAAACACGAAAACGATCCTGTAGCGAGCGACTTTCGACGACTCCGGCCGAATGTGCATCTTTGGAGGGCGTTGTGTGGAAAGTGCAGAATGGCCCTTTTCCTCCCAGACCCGTGATAATGCCTTGATTATGCATCGAGGCTCGGTAAGAATATCGCGCATGGATTCTTCAATCATCAAAAGGATCGCACAAGAAGCATCCCTGCCGGAGACATCTGTCGCGGCAACACTGTCGCTATTCGAGGCGGGAGGCACGGCGCCCTTCATCACCCGGTACCGGAAGGAAGCGACAGGGGGCATGGACGACGCCAACGTCCGTGTCATCCACGAGCGGATGATCTACTACAAAGAACTGGAGGAGAGACGCGCACTGCTCGTGAAATCTCTAACAGAGCAGGGGAAGATGACCGAGGATCTGCGCCGGCAGATCGAAGGGTGTTGGGACCGGTTCGACATCGAAGACCTGCATCACCGTTTCAGGCCGAATCGAAAGAGCCGCGCATCCGCTGCGATTGAAAAGGGCCTGGAGCCGCTGGCCGACTACATCTGGAGCCAGGATCCGGACGCCTGGAGCCTGGAAGAGCACGTCGACGTCTTCATCGATCCCGCCAAGGGGGTAGCGGACCGCCAGCAGGCCCTGCAGGGCGCCTGCGAGATCATCACGGACTGGATCGCCGAAAGCTTCGAACTGCGCAAGGTGCTGCGCGAGTCACTGTGGAAAGAGGGTTCCGTCCTCTCTACGGTCGTCCCGGCCAAGGCCGATCAGAAGACAAAGTACAGCATGTATTACGATCGCAAGGAGCCCGTCTCATCCATCCCGTCGCACCGCATCCTGGCGATCCGCCGTGGGACCAAAGAAGGGGTGTTGACTTCATCGATCCAGGGCGACAGCGCCCAGGCGATCCAGCAGGTCATAGATTTCATTACCCGCGACAAGGAATCCGAATTTGCGCCGATTCTCGAGATCGCCGCTCGCGACAGTTACAACCGCACTCTGCGCCCGCTGATAGAAACCGAAGTCCGGGCCCAGCTCAAGGAGCGCGCAGACAGGGAGGCAATCCGTGTTTTCCACGAAAACCTCGAAAACCTGCTCCTGTCGCCTCCCGCCGGCGCCGTGCCCGTCCTCGGCGTCGATGCCGGCAAAGGCGAGGAATGCCGCCTCGCGGCGGTCGACGAGAACGGCAGGTTTCTGGAGGAGGCGGTGGTATTCCCAAGGCCTCCCAAGAGTGACATCGAAGGGACGAAGACCACCCTTGTCGACCTGATCCAGAAACATCATCTCAGCGCCGTGGCCGTCGGCAGCGGTCCCGGGGCTCGTGAGACGGAATCCATCCTGCGCGGGATCCTGGCGGATGCCAACCTCAAGGACGTCATGGTGGCCGCGGTGAACGACGCCGGGGTCGTCGTCTACTCATCTTCGCGCATTGGCAGGGAGGAGTTGCCGGAACTCTCTGTTGCGGCTCGATCTGCCGTGAGCACGGCGCGCCGTCTCCAGGACCCGCTCTCCGAGCTGGTTAAGATCGATCCCAAGCTCATAGGCGTGGGGCAGTATCAGCACGACGTGGACCAGAAAGAGCTGCACCGCCGCCTCGTTCAGACCGTGCAGCTGTGCGTCAACCGGGTGGGCGGCGATGTCAATAGTGCAAGTTTCTCGCTGCTTCGCTACGTTTCGGGCATCAGCGACCGGCTGGCGCGCAGGATTGTCATGCATCGAAGCGCGAACGGCCCATTCCCGACGCGAGAGGCTTTGAAATCGATCCCCGGCATGGACGAAAGAACCTACCAGCAGTCGGCCGGATTTCTGCGGATTCCGAACAGCGAGGTCCTGCTCGATCGCACTTCCATCCATCCGGAGTGCTATCCGGTCGTGGAGAAGATGGCCGCAAGCCTGAACCTCGGCCTTGCTGATCTGATCGGAAACCGGGACGCGATTGACCGCTTGAAGCTTGAGGAATTTGCATCGGAAAGCGTCGGCGAACCTTCGCTGGCATTGATCCGGGAGGAGCTGCGTGCCCCAGGCAAGGATCCTCGCGGGAGCTACGCGCCACCCAAGTTCCACTCGGAGATCCGGGATCTCGCGGATCTGAAGGAAGGTCTCACCCTGGAAGGAATCGTCACGAACGTCACCAACTTCGGCGCATTCGTCGACATCGGCATCCATCAGGACGGCCTGGTTCACCTCAGCCAGATGTCCAACCGGTTCATCCGCGATCCGCGCGAGGCAGTGAAGGTCGGCGACCTCGTTCAGGTGAAAGTCATTTCGGTCGAGGTGGAGACCAAGCGGATCGGACTGTCGATGAAAGCCCTGCTGCCGACTGTCCCGAGAAGGCGGAAAAAACCTCGCAGGCGGAATCCCGATTCCGCACCGCCGGCGCCCGTGACTGCGGAAGCCCGACCCGGAGCAGCCGTTGAGGCGGCCGCCGGCGTGATGGCTGCAGGGGATCCGCCGGAGGGAACTGCACAGCCGCAGCCCGCCCGGCATCGCCGCCCCGATTCGGGAGACCCGCACCAGCGCAGGAGGGACTATCCCGGAAGGGATGACTTCTCCAGGCGAAACGATCCGTCCAGAAGAAACAGCCAGAGCCGGATGGACGACGCCGGCAGGCGCGATGAATACGGCCGGAGAAGCGAGGCGCCGCCACGGAAGGCTGCGCCACCTCCTCCCCCGCCCCCTGAAATCGAGCCTGAACCCAAGGGACCGGAGCCGACATTGCAGGAAAAAATCGCGATTCTGCAGTCCAAATTCCGCGGCATCCAGTAGGTGCGGCGGTCAGAATTTGAGGATGATGTCCTTCCCCGCCCCATTTCCCCGGGGCAGCTTCAACGTGAAGCCCTTTATATCCGCCGGTTTTTCCGGAATTGAAAAATAGAGAAACTTGTCGCGCGTAGAGGCAGCGTCGATCGGATCCAGTGAGTGGGCCTTATCGGCAAAATCTTTCTCGACGAGCGCTTTCTCGAACTGGGACAAGTCCCCTGCTCCCCCACCTGCGCCCGGATTCAACACAACATCGATGCCGGGGCGCGACCAGGGGCCATAGGTCCCGTCGGGATACCGCCGGCCGCGGGGATCAGTTGGATCGTTGGGATCATAACGAGGATCACGCCGCGGGTCTGTGGGATCAACCCTCGGATCATAGCGCGGGTCCGTCGGATCAAGCCGCGGATCGCGCTGGCTGGGGGTGACCTCGATCGGATTCTTATCCTTGACCTTCGCCGTCACGACCGCTCCCTGCAGCAGCGCCTGGGCGACCGCCTCCGGCGCCACCGGAGCGATTTCCTTGCCCGACGAGTCCGTGAACTGCAGCCGCTCGAGCGGCAACACTATCTCGCTGCCGCCCCTGTTGAAGACAGCCAGGCGAATCGCGATGACGTGTGAAGGCGCAAGTTCCTTGTAGAAGTAGTCCTTCTGAGCCTTTTCGTCGATCACCAGGTCCGCGGCATAGGTTACATCCCCGACTGTCAAAAACGACTGGAATTGCTCGGGCTTTTTGGGCTTGACCAGCTTGACCTTGAAACCCGCAAATAAACTGCCGACCAGGCAAAAGCCAATCAGGAAGGCAAACGCCCTTTTCATGTTTCCTCCATGCTGCCGGGCCGAAACGCAATTCAGACAAGAAAGGCCCGCGGCATCTCACCTGGGAATCCCTGCTGAAGAGATAGTAAGCCTGCAGACGCCCGAAATGCAATCCAAGTCGGCGCACTCCCGGTGAACGCTGCTTGTTTAATACTGAGATGCACAGCTTGCGCACTGGGCTTTCCTGCCAGACTCTTGCAGAGCCTCGCCCGGGTTCTTTTGCGAGGGACTTTTGTCGCAGTGTCTGAAGCACTATCCTGGGGAAAACTCCCAAATCGAAGACATCAGGCGCGTGGAATGATGTCAATCTATCGGGAACGCGGCTACTCAATGACGATGGGAACGCGCCGGAAGAGATTCACATCAGCGACCGCATCCCGGACATGGATCTGGAGCGCGTATGTTCCCTTCTTCAGGCTTTTCAACGGCAGGGAGATTGCTACGGTCGCTTCGCCCTTGCGGTCTTCCGTGGGCAGATCGCCGACGCCCCCGCGACCTCCTCCGGGCCCTTCGCCGCGCCTGCCGCCGCCCCCAAGGCCTCTCATGCCTCCGAATCCAGGCCCCCCCAGGCCTCTCCCGCCCGCGAGCGCCTGGATGCTCCGCTCCTTGGTCCATTCCTGCACCAGATCGGGCTGGGATTCCATGATCTTGGTATTGTCCTTGAGAAGCATCAGGTAGGTTTCGATCGAAGGTTTCTGAGTCTGAGGGTCTGCGGCCGCGCCGTACACCTGGAAATAGACATACACGGTCTGCCGGTTCAGGAACACGTTGCCGATGCTCGGCACGACCCTTTTGTCGCCTACGACCAGCGGATCATAGGCGATGCCTAGCTCCTGGAACCTCCTCATCATGCCCTGGTGTGCGACACCCGACCCGGCCTCTGCCCTTGCGTTGGCCAGCTGATTGCCCAGTACGATCGAGCTGGTGTCGAGCTTCTTGAGATCCAGCGCCGGCACGGCGATCGGCTGTTCGAAACCTCCCAGTTTGCCGGTGCCATTATCGCGCACGAGAAACTTCAGCTTGTAATCTCCGGGACGGAGCTGGAATCCGGTCGAATAAAAGATCCCGCCGGACTTGATTTTTTCCGCCCTGTCGGCCGGAAGCCGCACCTGTACGGCGTCCCGTGCCACCCCGGTCACCTTCCCCCGTGCGTCGGACACCTGGGCGACGAATTCGAATTTGGCTTCCTCGTTGGCCCCCTTGGGCTCGAACTTGATTCCGTCGCCATCGAGCTCGATGGAGATCGGCACCAGGCTGGTGTTGTTGTCTTTCCGGAAATAGTCGGCCTGCAGGATGACCGGCACGTCGGAAAACGGACGGTCGACGTTGAGAGCCTGTTGAAGCTGGAGATCGCGTTCCTGCTGATTGAGCTGACCGAACGCCTTCGATGCAAAGTACCCGGGCCGATGTTCAACCCTCACATCGGGCCGGGACACCTCGACTCGGATTTTGCGGTATTTCCCGTCCTCCCTGGCGTTCGCGCTGAAATAGCCGAGCACGTAATAGACCTGGGTGTCTGCCTGAACCTGCTTGATCACCAGGCTCAGGTCATTCGAGTCCTGGAAGGACTGGCCGCCGGTGTCGTGCGACAGCGTTGTCAGCGTTTCCTGCGAGCCCGCCAGGTTCGACCTCTGGCGCATCATGGCGCCGCCTCCGAACATGGCGCCCCGGCCGCCCGGGCTTCTTTGGGATGCTGCGCCGCCAGGGGGCATGGCGACCAGACCCCGGCTGTCGACGGTGTAGATCGACAGGTTGGAACGGTTTGCGCTGTCGACGGTGGAACGGATCTGGGCATTGTTCTCAACGCCGGTCGTGGTCACGCCGCTGGAAAAATAGATCAGCGACTTGCGCTCCGGGAACTCACGGTACATCTTCGCCAGTGTCTCGAGGGCGGATAGCCGCCGGTCGGTGTTGAAGATGTTGAACTGGACCGTGTCGGGCACAAAGACGTCATCTGATGTATCCGGGTCGCTCAGATCATCCCCGGTATTTTCCCCGGAATCCGGCGAAGAGAGACTGTTCAGAGTCTGAAGGAGCACGTCCCTGTCATTGGTGAAATCCTGCACGAGTTCCAGCGCGCTGCTGTAAGTGGCGACCGCGACGAGATCCTGGGCGCCTGCCTGTTTTTCGACGAATCCGCGGGCCGTGTCCACTGAACGGATGAGATCCTCGGTCCCAAGCGAGCTCAGGTCGAAAAACAGGATGACCAATCGCTTGCCCTGCATGTCTTCTTTTTTCGCAGGCTGGTCGGGGTTCAACCCCAGGTTCACAATCTGAGCCGGGGGTCTCGCGGAAGCAGGCGCCGTGCCGCCCGCGACCGTCGCCGGCGTCCCCTGCAGGGCCGCCCCCGCGGGGGCGGGGCCGATCGGGATGTTCTCGAGGGAAAAAGTGATCAGTTGCTGCGGCACATTGTCTTCGTAGATCCTGAAATCCTCGCGGGAAAGGTCTCCGACCAGGTTGCCTTTACGGTCGCGAACCGTGACATCTACCACCACGAGGTTTGACTGCACCTGGAAAGTGGGCGTCTGCTGCCTGGCGACCGGTCCCTGTTGCTGGGACTGGGAAAAGGCCAGGGCCGCCAGGACACCCAGCGCGCCGATTGCGCAGAGAAGCGGGCGCCGGCCTTTCGCCGCTCTGTTCCGGGGATTTCGGGAATTGGACATGGTTCGCGCCTCTTAGAAATTAATCCGGAGATTCATCGTCATTGCCCGCATTCTGCCGACACCGGTCACCTGCCCGAAGTTGAGCGAGTTGATGGTCGTGCTCACGCTGGTCCAGTTGGGATGATTCAGGAGGTTCTGCACCTGCCAGCTGAAATCGATCCTGCGGTTGTTCTCATCCAGCCGGAAATTCTTGTGCACCGCAAGATTCAGCATGATCGACCCCGGGCCGGCAATCGTGTTTCGGCCCGCGTTGCCGTATAGCCCTGCAGGGATGGCAAAAGCGCTCGTGTCGAAGAATCTCAGGACGGTGCGGTCCTCCCCCGAAAGGTCGATCGGCAGGCCGGTCGCATCCGGGCGCAGCGCATTGTAGAGCGCGGTGCCGGAACTGCTGTTGTTGCTGGTGTAGCGCGCGGTCAGAGGAGACCCGCTGGCCATGGAAAAGTTGCCGTTGACGGTCCAGCCCGAAATGAAATTGAGCGCCTTGGTCGATGCGCCGGCGAAAAACATCCGGTTCTGGCCAAAAGGGAGTTCGTAGCTGAAAGTGGTCTGGAAATTGTGACGCTGATCCTGGCTGCTGAGGGAACGCTCTGCGGCCAGGTTTGCGTCATTCTGGGCTACCCCCGACCCGCCGCCGCCGGAGGCATCATCGATGCTCTTGGACAGCGTGTACATGTTCTGCACATTGAAGCCGCGGGAAAACCGGCGTGTCAACCCGATGTTCAGGGCGTGCATGATCGAGGTGGCGCCGTTGCTCTGGTAAATGAAGCTGGCGGCGTTGCCGGTGCGGTTGGGCGCCCGCAGAATATCCAGGCCGGTCCCCTTGGCGCCCATGTAGGCGACATTCAGAACGTAGAGCCGGGAGAGCTGCGTCTGGATGTCGAAATTCCAATTCTGACTGTATGCCGGCCTGTAATTCGGGTCGATGGCGAATGTATTCAGGATGGTCAGGGACGGGTTGGTCGGAAAACCGTTCTCCAATGTCAAAGGACTGGCCCGGTCGGTGGGCAGGTTTTGAGATACTGCAAACGGCGCCTGTCCCACCAGTTGGCCTACGATGGAGGAGTAGGCCGAGCCGTTGTAGAGAATTCCGTAGCCGGTCCGAATCACAAACGGTGAGCGCTGTGTCGGTCTCCAGGCAATGCCGATGCGGGGACCGATGTTGTTCCGGTCCGGGTTCACCAGTGAACGCGGGAAGTACTGCCCGCTCAATGGACCCGTCTGGTCAGGGAATACCCGGGCGACGGCGGTGAAGCCCGGCGCCACGTCGAGGCTCACGAGGCGATTGTATTTTTCAAACGTGGGCCCCGTGTATTCGTAGCGTACTCCGAGGTTCAACGTCAGGTTGGACCGCACACGCCAGTTATCCTGCACGTACAGGCCGAAGGTCCGGTTCCTTAAGTAGGTGCTGCTTCCATAGGGATTGACGTCAGGATCTACGAAACGCCGCGAAGTGGAGTAGGGCAGTCCCAGAAGGAAGTCGGCGAAGTCGTTCCCACTCCCCGAAATCTGGCGCCCGTTCGCCTCGAGGCCAAGCGTGGAAAATCCTGTGAACGAAAAGGTGCCGCGGGCATTGCTGTCGCTCCTGGTATTTCGCTGAGTCCATGCGGCATCCCCCCCAGCCTGGATGCTGTGCTTCGTGCCGAATCGGCTCAGCCCCCCGGAAGTCGAGATCGTCTGATTCCGGTTCAGGGAGACGGCCGCAAGTGACAGGTCGCCGTAATTGGTGAAACTGACGTTTGGGATCCCCCAGTTGATCGGTTCCTGCGAGACCCCAAGGATGCCGAGCGCGCCCTCCACGTCCTGATTGTAGGCAAATGAGTTCGTCCCTTCGGTGCGCGTTCGGTTCAACGTCACGCGCCAGTTCGCCATCAGTCTTGTTTTGAATGCGTGGTTGCCCGAAATGCCGATGTTCTGCGCAAAGTTGGTCCGGGTCGAATCGAGTCCGGGAAAAAGCGGGCTGCTCAGTGAATCGCCCCGGCGCATGCTGTAGGTGATGCCGAAATTGTCCTTGGGCGTGAGCCTCAGCCCGCTGATATTTGCCTGGATCTGGTCCGATGTAGCGGGCAGGCTCCGTTCATAGGCAAAATTGTTCACGCACGGGATGTTCGGCGCGCACGGAAGGTTTGCTTTCGGGATGTAGCCGAGCAACGCGCGCGCGATGGGGTCGATCGCGGCGACCTGGGTGAACCGCGAGTTGGGATCGTTCGGGTTGCGGTAGAGAGCAACCGGCTGCGACACGACGCTCCTCGCACCCGTGCCCGGGTCGACCGTCGCCACCTGCACGAATGTCTGCGAAAAATCCCCCGATCGTTCGACGTCGGTCGGCACGGTCGTAAGCACGTCCTGCGCGCTGCGATTCCGGCTTCCGCTGTAAGAGAAAGTCCAGCCGGGCTGCCCGCCGCCGCGTCCGCCCCCGCCCCGACCTCCGCCTCCGCCACCCCCGCGGGCGGCATTGCGCTGATTGGCAGTCGCTGCCTGCTTGAACCAGGGAAGTGCGCCGCCCAGGGTCACGCTGTAATTGTTCTGGATGTTGACCGGTTTGGGCCGCAGTTCGCCGGTCAGAGAATAGGCGCGGGCATTGAGCGCGGAGTTGCTGAAGGTCTCGGTCACACTCCCCTGAATCTTGGGCTGCCGGAACGCGGCCCCGCGCCCTCCTCTTCCGGCCATGCCGACAAATCCGGCGCCATCTCCTCCGCCACGCCCGCCTCGTCCGCCACCCATCCCGCCGAATGCTCCCCCCTGGCCCCCAAACCCGCCTTCTCCGCCGCGACCTCCAAAGCCCTGGTTCATTTCGAGCAGGAAGCCCATCTGCCGGGCAGAATCCATCATCTGCTGCCGGAATCCCGGGTCATTCAGGTCGCCGGAAGCCAGGCTGGCAGTATTGCCGTTGATAACCAGGATGTTATCCTGCCTGGCAGCAGCGCCGGCCAGGTCCGCCCCTGCGACGTTGAGGTCCTGCTGGAACTGAGCCATTCCCGGCAAGTCAGTAACTTCAACCGATTGAAAAGCTTGAGAAGATTCCGCGGTCCGGTTGACGGCGGTTTTCGTCATGGGAGGACGAGGAGGTCTGGGCGGGGACTGGAGCTGAATCGTCAGGGTCCGGCTTGTTTCGGCGGTCGTATCCACGGATTCCCTGGTCGCCTTGACAAACCCGGTCATCTCGACGACAAGGCGATAAACACCTGCGGGGAGTCCCGGGAACGCGAACGTTCCGTCGAAGTCGGTCAGCATCTCAGTCGCCTGGGTCTGATCGCCAAGAAAGACCCGAACGGTCGCACCCGGAATCGGGACGCCTTTTGCGTCCGTGACCCTTCCCCCGATCGGCGCAGGTTCCTGAGCCATCGCAATCATCGCCAGCAGGAGGCAGAAAACGGCTAGACCCGATCGTTGCCGGGATTCTTTCGCGCTGATCATTCTCATATCACGCCTTTCCGGAACGGGTGTTCTCATGAGGATCGCAACGGCTTTCGCAGCACCCGGCAGAACCTGAATACCTCTGCCATGTGGGGAGATGGCATTAGGAAATACGCAGGCATTGCCGATTCGTTACGAAGCGCAGCACTTTGCGGCTGTCTTTTACATCAGCTTTACAATTAGAGGAGACCGGCGCCGATCGCGGGGGCCGCAAGCCCATCGATCCCCGATCGAAAAAGCGTCGCCATCCTCGCCCGCGCCGCGCCATAACACGGTTGACGCCGCCCTATGGCGCAGATAAGCTCTGTGCGATCGTCAGCAGACGCAAAAGGGGAAGGAATGGATATACGGATCGCACACAGCCCTGATTCCGATGATGCTTTCATGTTTTATGCCCTGGCGGAGGGCAAGCTTCCGACCGGGGAGTACCGGTTCACGCACAGGCTGGAAGACATTGAGAGTCTAAATCGCAAAGCGCTCCAGGGCGAATACGAAGTCACCGCCCTCTCGATCCACGCTTATGCCTACGTCGCCGATCGCTATGCGTTGCTGCCGTCCGGCGCGAGCATGGGGGACCGGTACGGCCCGATGGTTGTGTCGCGAGACGCGTGGAAGCCCGAGCAGATAAAGGGCCGCAGGATCGCCGTGCCTGGCGTCATGACGACCGCCTACCTTGCCCTGAAACTGTATCAGGCCGAGTTCGTCCCCGTAGTCATGCCGTTCGATGCGATCATGTGCGCCGTCAAGCGCGGGGAGGTCGATGCCGGGCTGATAATCCACGAAGGCCAGCTTACCTATGCGCAGGAAGGGTTGCACAAGGTACTCGATCTGGGGGAGTGGTGGCATGACCGAACTGGCTTGCCCTTGCCCTTAGGGGGGAACGGCATCAGGAGAGATCTCGGAAAGGAGCGCATCCGGGAAATCTCCCGGCTGATCAAGGCCAGCATCCAGTACGGTCTGGACCACCGCAAGGATGCGCTTGAACACGCTCTGCGTTATGCCCGCGGCCTCAATTCGGGAGATGCCGACCGGTTTGTCTCCATGTATGTGAACGATCGAACCCTGGACTACGGCGAAGATGGCCGAAAGGCGGTCCGGCTCCTCCTGGATAAGGCCTACGCCGGCCGGCTCATACCGGATCGGGTCCGGGTGGAGTTCAGCGAGTGAGCCGTTTGACTTCTCGTGTCGGGAGCGTTATATAAATAGCGCGAATAAAGGAATTGGAGGAGGTAAGAGCAGTGCCGATCTACGAATACCAGTGCTCAAAATGCGGCGAGATTTTCGAGGCGTTCCAAAAGATCACGGATCTGCCGTTGACGGAGTGCAAGTTCTGCAACGGAAAAGTCGAAAAGCTGTTCAGCCACACGAGCTTCCAGCTGAAGGGCTCGGGGTGGTATCTCACGGATTACGCCAAGAAATCGCAGCCTTCCGACACCTCAAGTCCTGTCGCCGGCGGCTCAAAAGCGAGTGACAAAGCGGGCGTGAGCAGTGACAAGGCAAGCTCGACGCCAGCCAAGTCGGAGAAGAGTTCCACCTGACGGAGGCGCCGGTAAGATCCCGGCGGGATATTTGTGCAATTCTCACCAGGCCAGCGGGACCAGGCGATACGTGCCATGGACGATGCCGAGGAGCGCACGATCCGATACTACTGCATTCCTCCCTACCGGTGGCAGCAGTTGAATTACGACATGGTTACCCGCCAGGATTCTGAATGGGAGCCTCTGCCGGATGCGGCCCTGGCGCGCGTCCAGCGATTGCAGCAGGTCCGCCCGTCGCGAAAATCGTCCCATGATTTTTATCGCATTCAGCTCAACGACTCCAGCATCCTGACTGCGGCGCAACGGGAAAACCTGGGTCCGGATCTCTATCCATTCCTGATTTACATCCTGACTCACGAGATGGTTCACCTGGTGAGGTTGAGCACGATTCTGCCGGAGCAGGAGGACCACCTTCTCTCCGCCGAAGAGGAGGAGGGGCGCGTCCAGAAGGTCGCCTTTCGAATCCTCTCGATTGAACCCGACCGGCGCCTGCATCCCATCCTATCGCGGTTCTGCATCGGCGATTCCGCCCCCCTGCCGGGCCTGGTCTCACCACACGCAGGAGCAAACTCCCCCCTCACCGCTTGAAATATCCCGATCAGCAAACGCACGGGTTCGGAGATGTGCGCCTTTGACGATCGCAGGCCCTGATCGGGCAACCTGATGGTTGCGTTTGCAGCTCGGGTCTGGTAATCTGCAACCAGGAGGTTGCCTATGAGCACGGACCGCATCGAAAAAAAGATTCTTCTGCGCGCGCCCCTGAGCCGGGTCTGGCGCGCTTTGTCTGATACCGCAGAGTTCGGGAACTGGTTTGGGGTCAAATTCGAAGGGCCGTTCGTTCCGGGCGCGTGCATGCGCGGGAGGCTCGTGGGCACGACGGTGGATGCCGAGGTCGCCAAAGCCCAGAAGCAGTTGGAGGACCTGCCGTTCGAGATCACTATCGAGAAGATGGATGCGGAGCGGTTGTTCTCCTTCCGGTGGCATCCTTTCGCCGTTGAGCGCGGCAGGGATTACTCCGCCGAGCCGACGACGCTGGTCGTCCTCTCTCTGGAGGAGGTGGCGGACAGGGTCATGCTGACCGTCACGGAGTCCGGCTTCGATCGAATCCCGCTGGCGCGCCGCGCGGAGGCCTTCAAGGCAAACGATGGAGGCTGGGGCATCATGGTGAATATGATCGAGGGGTACCTTGTCCACGTGCGGTAGAACGAGAGCGATGACCGGGCCGGAGAACTCCGCGCCCCTATTCGCGGCGCTTGGAGACGAGACCCGCCTGCGCCTGGTGTCCCGCCTCTGCGAAGAGGGGCCGATGTCCATCACCAGGCTCACCTCGGGTTTCGGCGTCACCCGCCAGGCAATTACCAAGCATTTGCGGGTGATGGAGAAAGCGGGTCTCGCGCACGGCAGGCGACACGGGCGCGAGAGCGTTTGGCGCTTGTCTCAACGGCGCTTCGAAGAGGCGCGCCGCTGCCTCGACCTGATATCAAAACAATGGGACGATGCGCTCGGCCGGCTGCGTGAGTTCGTCGAGGATTGACGCGGCGTTGGCCGTCGAGCGCAGAGGGATTGAGCCGTGCGCGACTATGCCCCGGGCATTATAAATATTTGTGCAAACCCGTATGCTCAGGGAAAATTGAGGTATGGCGGAAGTCAAAGCGCACGTACTCACAGCCGACCTGGGTGGGACCCATGCAAACGTTGCCTTGTTTGCCTATGGCGGCGATGACCGCTTCGAACTTGTGCGGCACAGGAGCTACGTGAGCCGCGAGATTACGGACTTCCCTCCGTTACTCGCGGAATTTCTCAGGCGTGAAGGGTCCGGCCTGAAGCCCCCTGCAAGCAGAGCGTGCATCGACTTCGCCGGGCCTGTCGACCCCGAGAGGTCGAATGCGTTCCCGACCAATCTCAGTTGGGGATTTACGGCCGCCGAGGTCCAGGAACGAACAGGCCTTGCCGGAGTGGCGCTGCTGAATGATTTCGAAGCGGTAGGATACGGCATGGAAATCCTGGCCGCGAACAAGCCGGAGGCGTTTGTGCGGCTCTCGAGCGCGGGAGAGCTGCCGCCGCGCACCGGCACGAAGCTGCCGGCGGTAATCATCGGAGCCGGAACGGGTCTGGGAACGAGCATCCTGGTCCAGAATCCCCGGAACGGGCGGTACCGGCCGATACCCGGCGAAGGCGGTCACGCCGACTTTGCAGCCACCGAAGAGCTGGAGTTCCATGTCGCCCGGTGGATCCGGGACAATCGAAATCACTCGCAGCAGAATCCAACCGATTGCGAAAGGGTCGTGAGCGGGCCGGGCATCGCAAATATCTATCAGGCCTTGTGGGAGTTGGACCGGGGCGCCGCAGACTCGTCGGTATTCGACCGCGTCTCGGCGGCGGATATTTTTAACCGGCCGGCCATCATCGCCCAAAACGCGCACGGAGACGAACTTTGTCGCCGGACAATGGATTTCTGGGTGCGCTGTTACGCGCGAGCGGCAAAAAACTGCGCCCTGTTCCCGCTCGCGCCGGGGGGTGTCTTTCTTGCCGGCGGAATCGCCGCCAAAGTACTGCCTGAGTTTCAGACGGGGTTGTTTATGGAGGAGTTCACGCGGTGCGACGTTCCCGGGATCCGCGCCATCCTGGAGCGCACCCCGGTCTTCGTGATCACCGATTACAGCATCGGTCTGTACGGTTGCGCCGGAGTAGCGGCGAACCCGGAACAGCTCGATTGAGGCCTTCACTCGCCCTGGTTGGTCCGCATCATCAGCGAGGCCGCTTCGAGCGTGCGCGTCATGTCTTCGCCGCTTTCACAGGTAGAGTAGCCCAGATTCAGGCGGATCGAGCGCGCCTTCTCGCCCTGTTCCGCCTTCCAGGCATCAAAGGCTTCCCGCAACTGGCCCAGGCGCGGCGGCAGCGCATCGGCCATAGTCCCCGGCAAGAGGACGAGCAACTCGGTGTCGTCGTACAGAAGAATCGATTCCTTCCCTCCGAGCGTTCGTGAAAGCGGCCCGCGGATGTTGCGGAGCGTTCCCCGGTCCGCCAACAGCCGGCGGGCGGAGTCGCTGCTCTCGAAGTTCAGCAGCACGATGGAGAGAGTTTCATCATTCTCCGCTTCGTCACCCCGTGGCCGGCCTGCGGCTTTCTCGACTTCGTTCGATCCGTGCCGTTCCGTCAACAGCCGGAGGTGGGCGATCATGGAGGCCAGGGTCTTGAGCACGCGGGTGTGGTTTTCCTTGAAGACATGCGGCAGGGAGTGGCTTAGCAGGAGGGCGCCTATTGAGGTTTGGCGCACTCGGATGGGGAGGATGACCAGGGAGCGCACCACGCTCGGAAAGTCGACGGTGGTGAAGCGCGGTTCACGGTAAACATCCCCGATGGTCACACAATCGGCGCCCTCAGCAGCGATTTCCTTGATTAACGAATCGAACTCAGGGCTTCCGAGAAGAGTGGCATGCGAATGGCTGCACAGGAACTTCCTCTGCTCGCGAATTCCCTCGACGTAGCAACTCTCCTCCTTCGATTCCTCCGATGTCCGTACGACCAGGCCGCAGTACTCCGCCTCCAGGTCCCGGAGGACGCATTCGACGACCTGGGAACAGATCCGTTGGAAGTCACTCTGGTCCTTGATGGATTCGACAATGCGGCTGAGCCCGGTCTGGAGGCCGACGGTTTCTTCCAGCAGGCCGCTGACCTCGCCGACCGCATTCCGGTAGCTGTTGATGATCCGCTGGTACACATTCCTGTCTTCGGCAAACGGATCGGCCTCCACAGGATCCTCCGGGCTCGTCATCGTCCTCAAATCGTCACAATTCCGTGCGTCATTCAGGAGCACGGCTTCGATCCTGGAGCGAATCTTCTCTTCTATGTCTGTTTCCACGATTGCCCTTTAGTGCAAATGCTCATGAATCGAAATGAATGACTGCCTCCGTGTCCGTACACCCGCATCCCGGGAAATCCGCACAGAATTCCTGGAAGCTCTTTGTTTTCTTGGTGGTAAGGCTGCCTGATTCCTCGTTCACCCGCGTCGAAATTGTCTCGTTCGAAGCGGGGCTTTCGGCCTTCCCGTGTCTTGAGCAACCAAGGCAGAAGCCTGCCGCCCCTGCCTTCTACTCTTCGATCAGATCAGGAGAAAGCATTAGAGCTTCATGGTTTATCTTCGATGATGGCGGATTTTCGGGCGCGGGGATGGCAGGACTGGTAGACGCGCACGAGTTGCTCGGTAGAGACATGCGTGTATTTCTGCGTCGTGGACAGGCTCTCGTGGCCGAGGAGTTCCTGGATGGAGCGCAAATCTGCACCCGCGTTCAGCATGTGCGTGGCGAAGGTATGGCGCAGGGTGTGCGGGTGCACGCGCAGCCGCTGAGCCAGCCGGATCACGTGGCGGTCGACGATGACGGCCACTCCGCGTGTGGTCAATCGCCCCCCCCGGTTGTTGAGGAATAGGGGGTCGCCGGACGCGTCTTCGGCCGCGCGGCGCGCCGCTTTGCGTTTCGCCCGGCACTCATGCCAGATCTCGAGCCATGACTGGATCGACTGGCCTGCCTTGCGTCCGAAAGGAATCATGCGCTCCTTTCTTCCTTTACCCATAACCCGCGCAATTCCTGCCTCCAGGTCCAGATCCTCGCGGTTCAGCCCTACCAGCTCGCTCACCCGGATCCCGGTCGCATAGAACAGCTCGAGAATTGCATGGTCGCGCACGCCCAGCCTGGCGCCAGAACAAGGAGCCTCGAGCAGTTCCACAACCGCATCCTCCGACAGGTGCTCGGGCAGGTGCTTCTCCAGTTTCGGCGAGGCGACGTTCTTGGCCGGACTGCCTGGAATTACGCCCTGCCCCGCGAGGTATTTCATGAAGGAGCGCAAGACAGCCAGTTTCCGGGCCACGGAGGATTTCCGGTTGCGCCGCTGGTAAAGCGCCCCCAGGAACTCGCGGATCGTGAGATGGTCAATCTGTCCCAAGTCCGGCTCGGGTCGTGGCTCACCCGCCGGGGTGTGAGTGAGGAAGCGATGGAATTGGTACAGGTCGGAGGCATAGTTGCGCAGGGTGTGGACCGACGCATCCCGCTGATAGCGGAGGTGGGTCAAGTACTCCTCGATCCAGGAAGCCAGCGTCAATGGCATGGCTCGGCGGTTTCTCCCTTGATGCTTGTTTGGACCGACGGTTCACGGCTCATTTTCCGAGGGTCTCGCGCAAAGGACTATGGGGCGTTGGCCTCTCAGGCTCGCACGGCCTGAATGAGGCGGATTCCTCACACCTCCTGTTGCCAAAGGCCTGAGGCCGGATGACGGGAAACGGAAGCCCGCGCTGCCAGAGAATCAATCCACTGCTCCAATGACCTCAGCGCATCTTCCACCTGCATCCGATGGCGCTCCTTGCGGTCGCGCACCTTTCGGATGGCGTCTGACGCCTCGGGCAGCAACCCAAAGCTGATGTTGGCCGGTTGAAAGTGTTCGGGGCTGGAACTGCTGATGTAGCGCAGGAGGCTTCCGCAAGCAGTCTCCTGAGGCATTACCGCCAGTTCCATGCCGCCCGCCAGGCGCGCTGCGTTGATGCCGGCCACCAGCCCGGTGGCAATCGATTCAACGTACCCTTCCACGCCACAGATCTGTCCCGCAAAGAACAGATCGCCCCGTTTTTGAGCCTGGAGCGTCGCCTTCAGAATTACGGGCGCCTGCAGGTAAGTGTTGCGGTGAATCTGGCCATAGCGCAGGAACTCGGCGTTCTCGAGGCCCGGAATCAGGCGGAAGATCCGCTGCTGCTCCGGGAATTTCAAGTGGTTCTGGAAACCGACCAGGTTATAACTGTCCGCCATGAGATTTTCCTGGCGCAACTGAACGACTGCGTATGGACGGCGGTTGGAACGCGGATCGATCAGCCCCACGGGCTTCATCGGGCCGAATCGAAGCGTGTCGACGCCGCGGCGCGCCAGTTCTTCGATCGGCAGGCATCCCTCGAAGTAGAGCGCCTTTTCAAACTCGTGTATGGGGGCCGATTCGGCCGAGGTCAGGGCTTCATAAAAACGGAGGTATTCCGCTTGAGTCAAAGGCGCGTTGAGGTAGTCTTCCCCACCCTTGCCGTAACGCGAGGCCGCGAAAAGCTTGGATTCGTCGATCGTAGATGCGTCGACGATCGGTGAGATCGCGTCGTAAAAGTAGAGGTTGCCCGCGCCTGCAAATTCCGCGATGGCGCCCGACAGCGGAGCGGCAGTGAGCGGGCCCGTAGCGATGACCGTGATTCCCGCGGCAGGAATGGAGGCGACTTCCTCGCGCACGACCTCGATGCTGGGCTCGCGCAGGATCTCTTCCGTGACCCGGCGCGAGAACAGTTCACGATCCACCGCCAGCGCATGGCCGGCAGGAACGCAGGCTTCGTCGGCGACACGCATGAGCAGACTGCCGAGCCGCCGCAACTCCTCCTTGAGAAGGAAAGGCGCAGTTCCCGGAAGGTCCGACTTCAGCGAGTTGCTGCAGACTAGTTCCGCAAACTCGCCGGACTTGTGCGCCGGGCTCATCTGGTCGGGCCGCATCTCGTATAGGCGCGCGCGCAGGCCGCTCCGGGCGACTTGCCAGGCCGCCTCCGATCCCGCCAGCCCGCCACCGACGACAGTCACATCCGGTTTCATTCCTTTGCCTCACCCTCAATCCGAGTAGCCACGATTCGCCACCGTATCCCCCGTCGCGAAACTATCGAATTACCAATCTGGACCTGGACTTGGACCTCGTTCCGGACCTGGACGTGGCCAGCATTTTTGATGTAACCTCTCGCGAATACGGCACTTATATCGGGCCATGAGTATTTGCCGAGTCTACGTCCACGTCCAAGTCTAGGTCCAGGTTAAATGAGCTTGGAGTTTCGCGACACAAACTAGCCTAGCCGAGGCATCGCGGGCAGACAACCTTTATCTCGCTTGCGGATGGCACCCAATTGCCTCAGCACTCGGAAAGGGAGGATCCGTTCGCGAACGTCGGGTCGACGGCGTCGCGATCAATTGTCGCCGGACTTGTCCGGTTCGAACTTGAGCGCGGCAGAGTTAATGCAATAGCGCAGCCCGGTGGGGGCCGGCCCGTCCTCAAACACGTGCCCCAGGTGGCCTCCGCAACGGTTGCACAACACCTCTACGCGGTTCATGGAAAAACCATGATCGGGCGCGGTGTCGACGGCTTCTGTTGCGGCCGGCGCCGTGAAGCTCGGCCAGCCGCAGCCAGAGTCAAACTTGGTCTCGGAACTGAACAACTCGGCGCCGCACGCCACGCACCTGTAGATCCCGTCGTCACGGGTGTTCCAGTAGGCGCCGGTGAATGCTCTCTCGGTCTTTTTCCGTCGCATCACCTCGTACTGCTCCGGCGTGAGCAGCTTCTTCCATTCTTCGTCGGACCTGGTTACTTTGTCGGCCACAACTGATCCCTCCCCGTAATTCGAAAGAGGCGCCGCCGTCCGTGATCCCGCATTCGTCCGGGATTGCTATCCCGGTGCGATGCCGGCCTCCCCATCCGATAAAGATACTCTTCGCGGCGCTCCGAGTCACCGGCCCCGATGGTCTCCTATTTTTGCGGGAGGTTTAATGCGTTATCGAGAACAATCTTGTGGGCCGCCATTGTGTCGCCGACCGCCTGGTCGAGGCCGATCCGGCTTTGAATCCAGCCGATCTTCGACTGCAGCAGTATGCTTTGCGCGTTCTGGAGGTCCCGCTGGGCCTGGAGCACAAGAAACGTCGTGCTCGCGCCGAGCGAGTACTTATCCTGCTCCCCCTCCAGGCGTTTCTGCTGGTAATCCACGGCGACCTGTGCCGCTTCCACGCTGGCCTGGTTCAGCGCGACGCCGTCGTAGGCCTGGCGCACCTGGAGGGCTACCTGCTGGCGGAGGGAGCGCAGGCTTTCATCTCCCTGCTTGTATGTGATCTGGGCCTGGGCGTTGTTCGCCCGCGCCTGGTCGTTGCCGATCGGGATTCGCAGGCTGAATCCGAGGGTATAGCCGAGGTTGCTGCCGCTGAACAGGGAGCTGACAGAATCGCCTATGCCCCCAGGGACGTGCCCGATAATGGGCGCGTTCAGGAAGCCTTGAGAGAAGTCGCGAATGATCGTGTTGCCGCCGAGCCCGTTCTGCGAGTAGGTCGCCGTCAGGTCAAGCACGGGACGGAGCTGGTTCTTCGTGTAGTCCACCTGGATCCTGTTGTTTGCCTGATTCAATTGCTGCGCCTTGATTTCCGGGCGGATTTCGAGCGCGCGCTGGATCGCTTCTGCCACGGTTCCCGGAGGCGCCTGCGGAGGCAGCGGCTGGCTGATCGGCACGATCGTCGCCGCCTCAAGCGCCTGGTTCGAGCGCGACGAGATCTGTTTCTTGAGCAGGTCCTCGGTAATCCGCCGGTTGTACCTCGACACCACCAGCTGCTGGTTCACGCTGGCGACCTGTGCCTGCGCCTGCAGGACGTCGAGCGGGGCCATGGTGCCGACCTGTTCCTGGATCTGGGCTTGCTCCAGGGTCACCTGGGCCAGTTTGAGCGAAGCTTCCTTGACCTTGATGTCCTCCTGATTGAACACCAGGTTCCAGTACGTGTTGAGCACGCTATTGATGATGTTGATCACGCCGGTGGAGAAGTTTTCGACCGAGATGTCGTAACTGTTGCGCGCGACACGAAGGAAACGCCCCCGGCCGATGTCGCCGAATCCCTGCAGCAGGTGCTGCGTCGCGCTGATGCTCCAGATCGTGGTGATCGAAGGGTTCAGGCTCGAAAAAGGGCTGTTCGTCCGGGCGCGCGTGGCGCTGAAGTTGAAGTCGAAGTCGAGGCCCGGCTCAAACGGCTTGTGCACGTTCATGCTGTAAAGGTTGGTGAGATTGAGCACACCGGCGTTCCCCTGCAGAGCGCTCGACGACGGCGTCACGTTGCGGTTGATGTTGGGGTTGAACTGAAGGGTTGGGTTCAGGACGGCCTTCCCGCCCTCGATGCCCCACAGCTGGAAATACGGGGTATAGCGCAGCACGTTGATGTCGACGTTGTTCGCGAGTGCCAGCCGGACGGCATCCTCCTCGCTTATCTCCAGCTTGCCGTCCCTGATCATAGAGTCGAGCTCGCTCTCTCCCCGCACTTCAATTGTGCGCACCGCGGGAGTCTCATAGTCGCTCTTCAGGATGCGGGTGAGAGTTCCCCCTTGCGGCACGAGGTGCGGGTACTCTTTTTCCTGGGCGGAGACGGGAAGCGCCAGCAGCAGGCACCATCCCAGATTCGTCAGTCTGCGGGCAATAGGATTTTTGATGTGAATCATGATTTCCCCCAAGTTCTCTTGACTCAGTTGCAATAGTCGGTCGGGCAAAGACCGGCATTGCACAAACAGTTTACATTATCCTACAGGGGCGGGGCGGGCAACTGGCGGATGGGGTCTCGGTGCAATCAGAAGTGAGACTCAATCCTCGCGGAATTTGGGCGAGCCTTTCAAGCTCAGCGTTTCATCGGACAAAAAGGATGCGTCGCGCAACGAGACAGAATTTATCAATTGTGATTGGTGAATGGTCATTTGTCATTTGGCCGCTTCAAACCTCTGGCCTGTGGGGTCCTGATCGAGTTCGGAGTAGGTGAAGCACCCGAGCGCAGAACCTGCCCGCCAACATGCCGGCCCGCCCCCCAAATGACAATTGACAATTGACAGATTCTTTTTGTTGAGTCCCACTTCCGATTGCATGCATGGGATCTCGGGGGATTCAGTCCGGGTCGCCGTTTTCGCGGCCGGAATAGGGGATGCCGAGCTGGCGCATTTTGCGGTACAGGTTGCTGCGTTCGATCTGAAGCACCTGTGCGGCGCGGCTGACGTTCCCCTTGTACTCCATCAATTTCTGTATGATGAAGGCGCGTTCGAATTTCTCGCGGGCACCTTGAAGCGACGCCACGCCATCGGGTTCGGGGGCCGTCAGGATGGTGCGCCGGAGGATGGCTTCGGGGAGATCGAACAGGTCGAGGCGCTGCTGGGGGGTCATGATGATGAACCTTTCCATGATGTTGCGCAGTTCCCGGACATTGCCGGGCCAGGAGTAGCCCTCGAGAGTGTCCATGGCCCGTTTCGTAAACGTGGGAGGCCGGCGCGAGTACCTGCGCGCGAAATCCTCCAGGAAATAGCGGGTCAGGTCCTGGACGTCCTCCTTGCGTTCCCGCAGCGGCGGGAGCTGGAACGGGATCACGTTCAGGCGATAGTAGAGATCCTCGCGGAAGTTGCCGAGCTCGATCTCTTTTTCCAGATCCTTGTTGGTGGAAGCGATCACCCGCACGTCGACGCACATGGAAGCGCTCCCGCCGACAGGCGTGAAACGCTGTTCCTCCAGCACGCGCAGCACTTTGGCCTGGGTTTTCGAGCTCATGTCGCCGACTTCGTCGAGGAACAGCGTCCCACCGTCCGCCTGCGAGAACTTCCCCTCTTTGTCTTCCGTGGCGCCCGTGAATGATCCTTTCACATGACCGAACAGCTCGCTCTCGATGAGCTCCTCTGGTATAGCGGCGCAGTTCATTTCGACGAACGGTTGATCGCTGCGCTGGCTGTGGAGGTGCAGGAGGTGGGCCACCAGCTCCTTGCCCGTGCCGTTCTCCCCGCAGATGAGGACCCGGCCGTTTGTGGGAGCGGCGAATTCGATCTGCTGGCGCAGCGCCTGCATCGGCACGGAATCCCCGATCATGACGTAGCGCTGCTCGATCTGCTCGCGCAGAAGCCGGTTTTCCTCTTCGAGGTTGCGCTGGTGCAGGGCGTTTTTTACTACCAGCAGGGTCTTCTCGAGGGACAGCGGCTTTTCCACGAAGTCGAATGCGCCGAGTTTGGTGGCGCGCACGGCCGCTTCGATGGATGCATGGCCGGAGATCATGATGACGCTGGTAGCCGGCGAGATCTTGCGGACCTGCTCGAGCACCTGGAGGCCGTCCATCCCGGGAAGCCAGATATCGAGCAGGACGACTGCAAATTCCTTCTTCGACAGTAGTTCCAGACACTCCTCGCCGCTGGATACCCCTTCGGCATCGAACCCCACGTCCCCCAGGATTCCCTGCAGCGAGGATTGCACGCCTTTTTCGTCATCGACGACAAGGATCGCGGCTCGGGTCATAGCTGCCTATTTTGATCTTTCATCAGGAAGCCGCCAAGGGCAAATCGATCACGATCCTGGTTCCCACCGGCAGGTTCGGTTCGGCGCGAACCTGGCCGTGATGGTCGGACACGACCTGACGGACGATGGCCAATCCCAGGCCCGTTCCGCCCTGGCGCCTCGAGAAATAGGGAAGGAACAGGCTGTCCTGGTACTCCTTGGGAAAGCCGCGGCCGGTATCGCTGATCTCGATGCGCGCGGAGCGCTGCTGAACGTTGCGGCTGGTTCGAATCCGCAGTACCTTGGGGCGCGCTTCGCCCGACATCGCCTCGAGCGCGTTGTCGATCAGATTGATGAATACGCGCTTCATTTGTTCCGCATCGAGACTGACAGGCGGCAGGTCGACGTCAAAAGACCTCTCGATCAGGACATCCTGGATCCGGCCGTTGTACAGGCTCAGGGCGCTCTCGAGAATCCGGTGCAGGTCCGTCTCTTCCAGTCTTACGCCCGGGAGGCGCGCGAAGCTCGAGAATTCGTCCACGAGGTTCTTGAGCGAGTCGGCCTCCCGGATGATCGTCTGCACGCACTCCTCCAGCAATTGGTCAAAAGCAGCCAGCTGATCATGCCGCGCCCGCCACTGCGTCATCGATGGGCCGGGCAAAGGGATCTGGCGATACCGGCTCAGCATGCGTTCCGCGGACAGCTGAATCGGGGTCAGAGGGTTCTTAATCTCGTGCGCCAGACGCCGCGCGACTTCCTGCCAGGCAGCCATTTTTTCGGCGCGCAACAACTCCGTCAGGTCGTCCAGTACGACCACCCAGCCGGTGTGCTGTTCCGAGCCGTCCACCAGCGAGGTCACGGTCGTAGCCAGATGCAGGGATTTGGACGGCAAGTTGAGTTCGATATTCCGGATCACGGGGCCGAGCACGCCGGCCTTGCGCATCAGCGTGCGCAGCGTTTCGTAGGCCGGGCCCTTCACCACTTCTTCCAGGAGCAGGTCGCCTGCCTGCCCCTCCACTTCCAGCATCTCCATGGCGGCGCGGTTCATCGTGCGGATCCGGTAGTCGGCATCCAGCGACACGACGCCGGTGGCGATTGCCTGCAGAACCGTCTCGATGTAGCGCCGGCGCTCGTCGAGCGCCACGTTAGTCTGCCGCAGGCTGTTCTGGGCCTCTTCGATGTTCGCCTTGTTTTCCTGGAGTTCGGACGTCATGCGGTTGAACGTCGTAACCAGGCTCCCGAGTTCATCGAAGGCCACGCACTTGACCCGGTAATCGAGGTTTCCCGCCGCAACCGCCGCCGCTCCCTCCGCCAGCGCCTGGATCGGGACCGTAATGCGCTTGGCCAGATACATGGCAAACCAGGAAAAGGCAAAGACGATCAGGAGCGTGGAAAGCGCGAGAATCAGCAGGATGTTGAACCGGACTGTCCGCTTTTCGCGCTGCAGCTGCTCGTAGGCGTCGTAGGCCTGCATCACCTGGATCGCCTTCAGATGGATATTTTCGGCGCTTGAAGTTTCGGTGACCACTGCGCCGGTAATCGAGCCGCCCGGATCGCGGATCGCCGCGGTGGCCCACGTCGTCTCGCGTTTGTCGTCGCCCTGGACCTCGTAGTCGGACGTTCCTTGAAGCGCACGCATCACCAGCCTGGTCAGATCTGGCTCGTGACCACCGGCCCGGGCCGGGGCGCCGGACTCGGTTACGAGCGTGCCGCCCTGGCCATAGATGCGGATGACGTCGATGCGAAAGAGCTGTCGCAGCTGCGCGAACGCCTGCTCCTGTTCCGGAGAGGGTGGCTGCCCGGCCCCCCCAAACTGGCCCACCCTGGCGGCGATGTCGGCAGCGAAAGTCTTGGCATTCAAGGCCGCCTCCTCGTAGTAGCGCTTGGCGATTCGCTGGCTGCTCTCCTGCAATTGCACGGCCGGGGCGCTGAACCACTGTTCGATCGAAGCGGACAGCATCCAATAAGCCATGGAGAACAGGAGCACGGCCGGCAGCAGCGCCAGCACCACGAAGATGCGGACCATTTTGGTCTTGAAGACACTCCCGACCTGGCCGCTCTTGCGCTCGAAATAGAGCTTGATCAGGTTGCGGCCCAGGATTGTGGCGAGAATCAGGAGCGCGAGAATCACCAGGACCGTCGCGGTCCAGAGCTGGAAGGTGCGCGTGGCGAACTTGGGGCTTCCGATGCCCGGCTGGTGCAGCCAGATCTGCGTCGCGGTCAGCGCCAGCACCAGAAACAGGATCGTCCCGAGCACGTAGCGGCGGGTGCGTGAGGTGTTCCTCTCGGGTTGGGTAAAACTAGGCAAATCGGTCATTTAGGGAAATCCAGCGCGGGCCGCCCCGCTGTCGCGCGAGGAGCTCCGGCGCATTCGAATGATGGGTCGGCGCCATCGTCCCCGGCGGACCCGCATGCTTGATCCCTCCATCCCGGACGCCGGCTGCTTTTCGAAACGAGACAAGGTGTGACGCGCTCAGACACGCAGCGTTGAAGACGGCCGGATGGATGATTATATGCCAACCCTCGGATGAGTGGAAATCCCTATTCCGGGACCGCCGGGCGGAGGCGCCATCACCCTGCAAAACACAAGGGCCGCCAGCCCGAAAGCGTGACGGCCCTTGTTTCCGGATCTCTTTCCCGCAGGTCGCTATACACGCGTGAGCAGAATGATGCTCACGATGATGGCGACAATGATCAGCACCTGGCTCGCGGCCTGGGACTTCAAAACGCGCTTCCCTCGGTCCGTGAAACTGGAAAATGCCGATCGGTCCTGCGGATGAAACGAGAATGCGTGATGCCTGATGGTCACGATATATTAATCCTCATGCAGCAATAAACTAATTACTAGGAAATCGGGGATAGTGGATAACACACCTGGGGCGTCACATTCAAATTAAAAGTGAAGCTCTACAAAATGCGCCATTGACGCTCAGCCCGGAAAATACTAGATTCGCACCCTGATTCAGAGGAGATCCGGTGAAAGTACTCATAACAGGCGGGGCGGGATTTATCGGTTCGTATCTGTCGGAGGCCTATCTGGAGAGGGGAAACGAGGTCTACGTCATCGACGATCTCTCCACCGGGAGGCTGGAAAACATCAAGCATCTCCTGAAATGCCCCGGGTTCCATTTCCTCAACGATACGATTCTCAACCGGGACGCGATGCTCGAGTTGACCGGCATCTGCGACGTCGTCGTCCACCTGGCGGCCGCGGTAGGCGTCAAACTCATCATCGACGAGCCGCTCAAGTCGATACACACCAACATCGCCGGCACGGAAATCGTCCTGGAATTGGCCAACAAGTTCCGCAAAAAGACCTTCCTGGCTTCCACCTCCGAGGTCTACGGCAGAAACTCCAAGGTCCCCCTCGCGGAAGACGACGAGCGCATCTACGGTTCAACGGCAGTCGCCCGCTGGAGTTATGCCGCCACGAAGGCCATGGACGAGTTCCTCGCACTGGCCTATTACCACAACAAGCAGCTCCCCGTCATTGTTGCGCGTTTCTTCAATACGGTGGGACCGCGCCAGACCGGACGCTACGGCATGGTCGTGCCGCGGTTCGTGGGACAGGCGCTGAGGAACGAACCGCTCACCATTTACGGCACCGGGGCGCAAACCCGCACGTTTACTTATGTCGGGGACGTGGTGCAGGGGGTGATGTCGCTGATCGATGAGCCCCGCGCGGTGGGCGAAATCTTCAACATCGGCGGCGACGAGGAGATTTCCATCAACGATCTCGCCAACCGCGTCCGGACACTGACCGGCAGTTCCTCGCCGATTGAGCATATTCCCTACGAGCGGGCCTACCAGGAAGGCTTCGAAGACATGGAGCGCCGGGTTCCCGATATCAGCAAGCTCAAGAGAACCGTAGGGTACGCCAATACCCACGACCTGGACTCGATGCTCGACAAAATCATCGAGCACGAACGCACCCGCTGACCCATAGGCGGCTACTGGCCTCTTACCAGGTCGCGGACTTCCTGTTCCAGGTTCGCAAGCCTGAACTGGATCAACAGGTCGTTGAACGAGAATTTGACCGCCGCATAGTCTTTGCCGCGCATGTCAAGGAGCGCGGCCTTGAGCTGCGCCTTGTATTCCTCCAGCCTTGCGGCTGCCCGAGCCCCGGCTCGCCCTTTGAACTCATCGATGGCCGCGAAGTGTGTTCCCTGGAATTGCTGCACCAGGGCATCGAACTGCTTCCCCTCCTCGACCGCCTGTGCGCCGCGGGCGCCGGCGAATTTCTGCCCCTGGGCCAGCGCCTTCTGCAGATCGGCGCGCACCGCATCCGCAATCTTGCCCCAGTCCTGTTCCAGGCTGGTACGGGCAGCCGCGGCCGGTGCGACGCCCTCGGCGACGGGGCCGAAAAAGTACATCGTATTGAATATCAGCTTGAACATGCCGAAGGTCTGCCCCCGCCATTGCGGGCGGAAGCCGGTCAGGATGATGTGGCCGCGGCCATAGAAAACGTCGAGCGCGGCAATCTTCCCCTGGATCTTTTCCGGATGCAGCAGGTACCCGCTCAACAGCGGGTCGTCATCCTTCGGGTAGGTCAGGAGGACGTTTCCCTTGAAATCGCGGTCGGTCTCGAACGCGGCGTTGCGGGCGAAAAACACGGCCGGCTCCTGAGGCAGGCCGTACAGCAGCGGGTGCGCCGTGTCTTTCACCTCGGTCCGCAGGATCGAACCGGAGCAGAAGAATTCCTGGTTCTTGAGCCCCTGGAGGACATTTTTCACCGGCAGGTTGAATCGCTCGACGGCAAACAGAGAAGCGTTGCCAAGCGTCAGCAAAGTGCCGCCGTCGCGCACGAACTCCCGGAGCTTCGCCAGGCCGGCGTCGCCGATCCCGCCGACATACTCGGCGGGCACCGTCCCCACCGCGTGGCCGTCCATGATCGCGCTCGCGCCGGCTTCCGCAAAGATCAGCACGTCATAGCTGTCGCGCAAATGACCCGACTGGATTTCGGCGTTGTGGACCTCTTTATAAGGGAATTCGTATTGATCCAAAAGCCACGCGGTCCAGCCTTCATCGATGTTGCCCAGCCAGGAAGTGTAGATCCCGATGCGCGGCGCCTTGACGGCGGCAGCCGCATCGCTCACCGGGCCCGTCGCCTGCACCGGCAGGCTCAGGTCGCTGCTGATACTCTGCATCTGCTGATGAGAAAGCCCAGTCGCCACGACGGCCCCGGGCGCCAGGCGCACTTTGCCGGCGGCCAGCTCCTGCCGGGCAAACGAGACGTTTCCCCCGGCCTTCAAGACACGGTTGACAGCCCGCAACGAGGCGTTGGACTGGTGATCGAAGACGTAGGCCGCGCCGGATCCCTCGATGCCGGCCGCCGGCGGCGCCACTTTGTCGATCGGCCGCAGCCTGCCCCGGAATTCCTGGGTCAACGGCGCGGCGACCGGTATCACTTCGACGCCCATCTGCAGAGGCAGCGTCCAGCCGGCGACATCATAGGGAAGATCGGGCTCGCCTCCGGGCGTTTCCCGCAGATCAGGATACTTCTGCACCTCGAGCAGTTCCTTTGCAAGCAGGGCAAATGGCTGGTCCATGAGGATCACCCAGCTTCCCGCGGGAACCTCGCGGCCGTTGGCATTGACCGGTTGCGCGGCCTGGTGAATCCGCAAACCGTCAATCCTGAGCTTGTCCACCATCTGGGCAGCGGTCTGCGGATCCCGCTGCTTCTGCGGGATGATATACGCAAACGGCGGTTCGGTCGTGAACCTCTTCACGATGTCGCGCCCGGCCTGGTAGCGGTTGTAGATCAGCTCTTCCCGGTATTTTGCGGCCGTGTCCAACACCGACATGGAAGCGCCGATCATGTAGCGCACGGCATCGCCGAGACGCCACCACCCTCCCTTCCATGGGCTTGAATAGAAGACCTCCTGGCGCAGTCCCTGGAACTCCTTGGGAAAATCCTGCACCGTGTAAAAACGTGGCGTCGCGTATCGGTAGAGCGCCGTTTCGGTCAGGAATGAAACCGTGTTGCGATAGTTGTTCACGCCGTCGATGAATCCCGGGTACCAGTCGTCGAAACCGGTCCGATGGATCGACCCCGGCATGCCGTGTTGGTCAAGATAGGAGGCCATGGCGGTGCCAAACACGTTGGTCCACCGCCACATCAGCGGATGGACGTTGCTCGAGATCGGCTCGGCGAAAGGGGGAATCCAGATCCGCGCCGGGAACGGCGCCGTCTGGTGATGGTTGAAATAGACCATCGAAAACCACTCTTCGACCTCCATTCGAGTCACCGCCTGTGATTCAATCATGTTGTTCATGTAGCCGTCACGATTGTTGTCGTGCCCGACATATTTCTGGTAGAGCCAGGGCATCGGGCTGACTTCATAGGCCGTCCCGAGATTGCGCCGGTACCAGTCCGTCACCATGTTCTGGCCATCCGGGTTCAGGGAAAACCACAGGATGACGATCACGTTGTCCAGGATGAACTTGATCTGCGGATCAGTCGTATTCGAGACCAGGTCATAGGCCAGCTGCGGCGTGTGTTCCGCGCCGGCAACTTCCGTGGAATGCAGCCCTCCGTCGAGGTGGACCACCACTTTGCCTTCGCGCGCCAGCTGGCGCGCGGAATCGTCGTTCAGGTCCTGCAGCAGCGCGATGCGGCGCGAGATCTCCCGGTAACGGTCCAGGTTCTTCAGATTTTCCGGCGAAGAGATGATCGCGATATACCAGTCCTGTCCCAGCGTCGTCTTGCCGATCTTCTCCAGCCTGATCTTGTCCGACGCAGAGGCGAGCTTCTGGAAGTAGGCGAGCGATTCGTCGTACCGGGTCAGGTGATAATCGGCGCCCGGTTTATAGCCGAGCACGGATTCCGGAGTCGGAACGGCCTGCGCATGGAGCACGCCCCCCAGGCCGGAGACCAGCACACACCAAGCCAGGATAAGAGCGCAGATCGGCGGAACAGCGTTGACTCTGGCAGGGAACACCATAAACGATTCTCCTCGCATAGGTTTCCACGATGATAATGTCGCATGAGGGAAAATGTAAACAGGCTTTCAGGAATTTCTGCCGAGCAATTTCAAAATGCCTAATGACATGTCCGGGATATAGGTGATCAGGAGGACGCCGATTCCGAGAATGATCAGGAAGGGAACCACGTGGCGGTAGAGCTGGGGCAACGGCTTGCCGAATCGCGTCGACGACAGGAAAAGATTGAGTCCCACCGGAGGCAGTAGGAATCCCAGCTCGAGGTTGGCAAGGAAGATGACTCCCAGGTGAATCGGGTCGATGCCGAAAACGACGCCCATGGGCGCAATCAGAGGCGCCAGGATGATGAGAGCCGAATAGATCTCGAGCACACTGCCGAGCACGAGCAGCAACACATTCAACACGAGCAGGAACACCAGCGGCGAGTGGATGTGCGTCGTCACCCAAGTCATAAGCGTGGAGGGTATCTCCGCATCGACCAGGTAGCTCGTCAAGCCCATGGCAATGCTGAGCAGGATGAGCACGGCGCCCATGAGCGACGCGGAACGCAGCAGGACCGCGGGCAGCCCTCGTACGAACCCGATGTCGCGGGTGATGAAGCACTCGACTACTACGGCGTAAACAAACGCCGCGGCGGCCGTTTCGACCATGGACGTCAGCCCGCTGGCAAAGAGCCCGATCACGAGGAAAGGGAGTGCAAGCTCCCACTTGGCTTTCCAGGTCGCCGCGGCGGCTTCCTTCCATCGGAACGGTTGACGGCCGGTTTTGATTCGCCTGCCGATATAAATGCCGTAGGCGGCAGCCAGGAGCACCAGCAGAAAACCGGGAATCAGCCCGGCAAGGTAGAGCTGGTCCGCCGGTACGCTCGTCTGCCCCCTGCTGGCCACAACGCTGTAAATGATGACCGGGAGACTCGGCGGGAACAGCAATCCCAGGCTTCCGGAGGCGGTAACCAGGCCAAGAGAAAAACCCTCCGAGTACCCGTCTTCCCGCAAGATCGGATAGACCAGCCCTCCGAGCGCGATGATGGTCACGCCGGATCCTCCGGTGAAGGTGGTGAAAAGTGCGCAAACCGCCGCCACCATCACGGCGATGCCGCCCGGCATCCAGCCGAAGAACGCGCGAAAGAAACGCACCAGCCGGGCAGACGCGCGGCTCTCGGCGAGGACGTACCCGCAGGCGGTCAGCAGCGGGATCGCCGGCAGGGTGGGCGAGTCCATCAGCCGGTACACCGCATCGGGGACCGCCGAAATCGGAGTCATGTCCCGGAAGAAGAAGATCAGCGCCAGTCCGCCCATGGCAACGAACACCGGCGCGCCCAGCAGCGCCCCGACGATGACGGCGAGGGCCAGCGGCCAGATGTGCGCGACACTTTCGGCGGGAAGCCAGCCCAGGGCGAATGCGCCAGCCACAGCGGCCAACGCCGCCATGCGGCCACGCCAGCGGGGCGACGCCTGCCATGCGAACCGCGCAGCCATCAGCGCCAGAACTACCGGCATGATGCACTCGCTCACCCACTCGGGCAGCCCGATCGGGAGGACCTTGCCGCTCTGTCGGTTCACGTCCACGACGGCGATGCTGCCATATGCCAGCATGGCGACGGTCGCTGCGGAGACGGCGCAGGCAAACACGCGAGCGGCGCGGCGCGCTGTTCCCTCCCCCAACAGCTCAGCGGTCGAAAGCGTGAGGTGCTTCCCCTCGCGCGTAGCCACCAGGCCGCCCACGAACGCCAGCCACAGTGTCAGTTGCTGGACGTAGGGCGAGGAGGAGCCGGGAATATTGAAGCCAATCGGCCGGCCGAAGGCATCGATGAGGGGAAGCACGGCAGCGAGCGCGAGCGCGCTCACGAGCAGGGCCTGCTCTACCCGGTGGACGACGTCGTCGAGCCTCACGTTATTTGGCAACCCCGGTGCGTTTGCGGTACTCGTCACGGTACTTGAGCGCTTCGTCGAAAGCGTCGGCCGGCACAATTTTGCCCCGGATCCGCGGATACACGCTCTCCGCGACCTTGAGCCAGGCCTCACGGGCCTTGGCATCGACCTGGACCACGTTCAGGCCGCGCTTCTTCATGGCTTCAATGTCGCGCTGCCCCCCCTGACGGATCTCGGTCTGCAGCTTTTTCCCCGCTTCCTGCATGACGGCGAGCAACGTGGCGCGCAGGTCCGCAGGAATCCGGTCCCACATCCGCTTGTCGATGACCGTCGCCCCCAGCAGCATCTCCCAGTCCAGGTCGGTCATGTTCTTCGCATAGTTGTAATACTGGGTAAGCACCGCCACCTGGGGAGAGGTCGGCACCGCGTTGACGAGGCCGGTCTGGAGCGCCGTGGCGATTTCCGTCGCCGGCAGCGGCACCGGGTTGAATCCGGCGGCCTTCAGGAGGTCGATGGCGTCGGCGTCGCCGGCCCAGGAAAACAGCTTCAACTTCTTGAGGTCGTCCGGCGTGGCCACGGGTTTCTGGGTGAAGTAGCGGATCCAACCGCCGTCGACCCAGTTTAGTACGATGAAGCCCTGCTTCTCCATGCTGGACTCGAGCCGGGGACGCATCTTCTCCAGTACGGCGTACACCTCTTCGTACGAGGCAAACATCATCGGCACGCTCAGCGCATACACCGACTGGTCGATCTCGGCGACTCCGACCGAGGTGAGCACCCCGGCGTGCAACGTGCCCAGCCTCATCTTGCGGACGACATCCGTGTCGTCCCCAGCGACGCCGCCGGCATAGATCGTCAGCGAGACCCTCCCGTTGGACACTTTCTTCCACTTGTCGGCGGCCTCCTTCAGGATCAGGTGCCATGACGATCCTTCGGGCACCATGGTCGCCATTTTGACGGTGATCTGAGCATTGGCCCGCGAGGCAAACGGCACAGTCGCCAGCAGCACAATCGCTGCCGCCGTGACGAAAGCTGCCGGCAGCCTGTGAAGCAACCGGGTCTTGCAGGCGAGTTCGCGATTCATAATGATCAACACCTTCCGTAAAAGCAGCGTTGTTAATCAATGAACAGATCCGCGGCGCGGGCGAGCAGCCACCTGGCGCGCCGCTGCGAGATCAGGTTTGCCACGCGCAACCCCGGCGCCTTGTCCGCGTCGAACGCCATAACTTCTTCGAGCAGCGTCTGAAACTCCTTCTTGTTTTGTGTGGCGACGGAGACGGTCTCGGCGAAGCTTACCAGGGGCGCGAGGCGGAGTCCCTGGGACAACTGCTTCGCACGCTCGAAGTGCTCGCGCGCCCGCGCGAACGATCCGCCGACCGAGGCCCGCCCTCCCTCATACGATATGAAGAAATCGTGGATCGAGCCGCGCTCGTAGGTCTCGTCGAGGGCGAGGGCCCGGCGCATCAGCGCCTCCACCAGGTTCTGATCCGTCGTCAGCTCGGCGTCGTCCTTCGAGATCGAGATGGCGGCGCCCCAGGCGTTCGCCGTCCAGTAGAGGAGGGGCACGTGGGACTTCTTCAGCTTGCCCACGGCCGCCTGAGGATCCTTCCGGAGCAGCACGCGGAATTCGGGCACATCGACTTCGAGGCCCCTGAGCCCGTACTCGAGCGCCCGCAGGTACATTTTGCGCGCGCGTCCGCGCAGCGCCGTCGCGGCGGCGAGATCGTTCGCCTCCGTGAAGTCCGCATCCTGCTGCAGATGTCCGTAGCCGTACTGGGTAAATCCACTCGTGGCAGCAAGCAGCAGGTTCTTGTTTTTCGGCGCCTGCAGCAGCAATCCTTCGATAGTCTTCAGCCCGAAGGGGACCGCCTCCCAGACAAAATCCGGGTCATCGTCGGTTGCGTAAACCGAATTGCCCGTCGCCAGCGCGTCGCCCACCTTGTTGATCAGCACGGAGCAGCCGGTCGATGACAAAGCCAGCATCACGACGGCAATCCCCAGCACCCCCGTGCCCCGAAGGGCGCGTGGCGGTCCGCCCCGCTGAAGATATCTCCTGGCCACCTTGCGCCCCGGCGGTTCAATCGGAGAGCGCCAGGACACGAGGACGCCAGGACGACGGCACAGCATCGTCTTCACTTTCATCCCTCACCCTGGGTTCCGGCTCGATCGTCTTCATTGACGACGAAACAATATGGTATCAGAACTGACCGCCATCCGGATAGGATTGCTGTACCTGAACTGTGATTCAGACAGTAGCGAGCCCCGAAGGGGCGGAACAGGAAAGCCCAGGGCGCGCGCCTATGGCGACGAAATGCCGGTGAAGGTCACGCTTCAGCGCCCTTCGTCGTGAGTGGTTGCGTAACGGCAACGATCGCGCGTCTGAGCTTAGCAAGGAATGCATCCTCGCGCAGGCATTTTCTTTTTGCGGGGATTGGGTGGTTGGTCGTTCTTGCTTTGCGCGATGAGCGGATATCTCGGCCCTTTTGCCAGTTTTGGGCGAATGACGAGGTGAGGTTGTCTAAGTTGCCGCCGCAGACGATCTGCAGGTAGTCGGGATCGCGCAGGTTATCGACCAGGAACTCCTCCGGGCGCATGGCCTGCACGTACCGTGCCAGGTTCTTGGTGCCGAGCTTACGCCGCAGTCCCTGTTTCTTTCTTCCGAAGGTGTGTTCTGAGGGATTGTTAGTGCGCTGCACGACGAATGGCTGCTGAAGGCCATTCAAGACAATCACATGGCCGACCAGTTTGCGGTGATATTTCTGCAGGTAGTCCAGGACGATTGCGAGGTCAGTCGCCCGATCGGTGTCGCTTTCTGATGCCTGCCGCTGCTTCAGCCGATGCATCCACTCTTGAAGGTGTTCCTCCCTTTGCCGAGCCTGGACCGGCCCGTCAGGCACGGGCCGTTGATGCAAAAGCGGACGGTGGCCATCACTGCTCAATCGGAGTACCTCGCGTAGTTCGTTAAACAAGCTCTCAGCCTTTTCGAGACGCGCTGCGACCGTTACCAGTTCCTTGTCTTCCACGACTGGCGCCAAGTGGCGCCGAATCGTCTCCAGAGTCTGGAACTCCTGGCCGGGCGAATCGGTCGCGGCCAGTGTCTGGACCAGGAAGGCGTGCACAGTGCGATAGCGGCGATAGAGCGCCAGGCTGGGCAAGTCGAACGGGAAATACTCTCCCTGCAAATCTGCTCCATAGTCTTCCAGCCAACAGAGAAGCAGGTAAGCCAAGGCCCATCGTCTTTGAGCAGGAGCGAGATCGGTAGTTTGTTCGGGTGCTGTCAGGAGCTGCTCGATCTGAGCGGGGGTAAAGCAGCCCTTTTGTTTGGCGTGCCGGACCAGATCGTGACGTAGCGAACCCAAGGCGGGCCGGATCTTGAGGCGGCGCAGGCAGGCGATGAGTCTGCTATGGTGCTTTTCGCATAGCTTCGTGCCCACGTTCTCCAGAAAATGGTAGTGGCAAATCAGGTCGGGAACGCCTGGCATGACCTGCTGGTGCGCGGCCTCGATTTGAGGGCTTAAATCCCGCACCAGCGCCAGCGGCGGGCCGAACCATTCCACACAGCGCCGCAGCAAGCTCTGGATTTGGGCAGTGTCTTCGGTGGCCATCTTACAGCCCGCCAGCGTCCAGCCCCGATTTCCGGCCACGGCGTTAAAGATAATTTCCGTGCCGGCTTCACACGTGCCGTCCACGTGCAGGACATAGCCGCCGTCCTTCTGCAAGCGCTCGCGCAATTCCGGAACGTGAGCCTGATGAGCGGCGGCAAGGTAATCCAAGAACGACTGCGCCTGTTCTCGGATGGTCGAGCAGGGGAGCTGTAATCCCCAACGCGCGCGAAGTTCTTGTCCGATTTCGCCATTTTGCCGGTGTCGCAGGAAGCTGGCCAGGCCTACTTCCACGACCAAGTCAAAGGCATGATTCCCGTGGGGAGGCACCAGCTCCGGGTACTCCTCGGCACGAAAGATTCGGAGACAAACCGGACATTGCTTCTCTACCAAATGGACCCGAGGCTGGCCGAGCAAAAGCCCAATTGGATAATGGATCGAGGTGCGTTGACGCCGCAGCCGCACTTGACAGTCGTCGCAAACGGTTTTCCAGCTAGCTACCTCCAGCGGATAATGCACGGGCAGCCGGGTCGTCGCCGATGATGGCACGGTTGCGCTTTGGAGCAGTTGGCCGCGCACTTTCAAGTATTCAAGAGCCCTTTTTTTACGGTCAGGTGATAGTGCTCCACCACAGCCTTAATATCTTGCATCTCCAGGTGCACGTCGCGCCGAGCCAAGTGTTGCGCCCACTGCCGAGGCATCTGCTGCGGATGCCGAATCATCTCAACCAACAGGGCAATGATCTGCTGCGGCTCCGGCAACGCCCGCGGTAGTGCCTGCTCGTTACGCTTTCGCAACTGCTGCTCCTGCCGGCTCGGCTCCGACGCCAAGTAGACGAAGGAGCGGTCCCGGGTGTCGCGGCCGAGCCGTTGCTTGAGAGCCAACTTGGCGAGCAACGGCTTCGCATTTTGGACATGCAAAAGCTCCGCTACCTCGCGCGCCGTCATCCCCCGGGCGCTTTGCTCAATGACGGCAACCATGGTTTCCGGAAGCGTCCCCCACTTGCTGAAGTGAATGTCTTGATAACTCCACAGTCCGTGATCATCAAACCGGGGAATCGCCGTCAGCGTGTAGTACTTGGCGTTGTGGTTGTAGCTGGTCGAATAGCCCGCCTGCCGGAGCAGGCGCCAGAGAGTCATGGGCGAACAACCATGCTCCTGCAGCAGTTCAGTTTTGGTAAGGACTTGCTTCTGAGCAAAGGATGCAATTACGTCGTTCAGGGTGAACTGAGAAGTTCGCAATGTGCCACCTCCCATTATGGTAATGTAACAACCTATTGTAAAATCATGGTTATTACATTATCACATTGTGCCTTGATCGCAGTAATTTTCATGCAGGAAGATGACGTAAAACCTCAAAAAAACGGCGTATTTTGCAGTCTCGAGCAAGCCGTTCAACTCAGAACAGCGAAATCAATGTGGTAGAGTATGAACCTGTTGTCAAATGGAACTCTTTTGAAACGTTGGGATTGTCGTGTCCTTCACCGGCATTTCGTCGCCATAGGCTTGCGCCCTGGGCTTTCCTGCTGGACCCTTTCAAGGTCCAAATGGATTCCTTCATGCGCGCCTTTTGTCGCAGTGTCTGAATCACCGGTACCTGAACACAATCTTCAACCTGGGAGCGCCGCGTCCCGGCGGCGTTCCCGACTCAATGTGAGCTCGATTCGCCTCGATGGAGTCATTGTCCGATCCACTGCTCCAAAGATATACAGCGTCCTCCGTGAGGCAAAATTGCATCCCCTTCCTCTGTCGCCGGTTTTTCTTTCTTGTTTCTGTCGCGACACTCCATAATTGTTATTCATGGTCCTGGACTTAGACCTGGACCTCGACCCGGACTTAGACATCTTTGTCTGATGTAACCTCTGACGAATGCGGCGCTTGAATCGAGCCATGCGATATTGCCGGGTCTACGTCCAGGTCTAAGTCCAGGTCCAGGACGGGTGATTCGACAGTCTCGCGAGAGAAACTGTCTAACCTTCGCGGCATCCGGCCGCCAGAAGCACGGAGATCTTGTCCGGCGACGGCAACACTGATATTCTCCCCATCAAAACAGCGCGGCCGAGCGTCGACGCATATATGGAACAACCGACTTCGAGCTTCAACCTGATCGATCGGATCAAGAGCGGCGACCGGGAAGCGCTCTCCCTGCTTTTCGAGAAGCACCGGCGGCGCCTCGCCGTCCTGGCTCACTATCGACTCGGCGCGCGGATGCTCGAGCAAGTTGAGATCGACGACATCCTTCAGGAAACCCTCCTGAAGGCTTATGTGCAGCTCGAACAGTTCACCTACCGCAACCCCGGAAGTTTCCTGCGCTGGCTGGCGCGCATCCTGGACCATGTAATCGCGGACACCGCACGGTATCAAGGCAGGCAGAAGAGACAGGCTGCCGAGGTGCTCCCATTGCGGTCGGAAAGCAATCCCGGAGGCGTGGAGCCGGCCGATTCGACGACTCCCAGCCGGCTCCTGGCACAGGAAGAAAGCCTGCGCGCCCTGCTCGAGGCGCTGGATGAACTCCCCGCGGAGTACCGTGAGATCATCCTGCTCGCCAAGATGGAGGGCCTGTCCACGCAAGAGATCGCGGAGCGGCTGGGAAAATCGAGGAATGGCGTCGCCTTGTTGCTCCACCGGGCGATCAAGCGCTTCAGGCAGCTGCACAAACCGCAGGATTACGCATGAAGGAGTCATCCCCCGGAAACAAACCCGAACCCGGAAGGGACGCCCGGGGGCAGGCTCCCGACGAGGAACAACTGCTGGCAAATGCGCTGGCCGATTTCCTCGACCTGCGCGCCGAGGGCGGCGAAATCGATGTCGAGACATACTGCTGCCTTCATCCCCAGTATGCCGCGCTGCGCCCGGAAATCGAGACCATCGATCACCTGGAAGAATTGCTGGACCGCGCCGGGCAGGGCGTGCCGGCCCTTTCCGGTGAAGCGCTCCCCGATAAGCTCTCCGGACACAAGATCCTCCGCGAAATCGGGTCGGGCGGCATGGGACGCGTGCTTCTCGGCGTGGACGAGGCCCTGGGCCGGACCGTAGCCATCAAAGTGCTCAATGCGCGTTACCTGGACAACGCCGCGGTGCGCACGCGCTTCATGCAGGAGGCTCGGGCCATGGCAAGGCTGAGCCACCCCAACATCGTGCACATCTACAACCTGGGGCAGCCCGAAGAGATTCCGCACTTCGTCATGGAATATGTCGAGGGGACCTCCCTGACCGAAGCGGCGCGTGCCCTCACACTCGAGCAGAAAGTCGAAATGATGCACAAGGTCGTGCTGGCCGTCGACTTCCTGCACCAGCACCAGGTCGTTCACCGCGACCTCAAGCCGGGTAACATCCGTGTCGGCCCCGATCTCGAGCCTAAAGTCCTGGACTTCGGCCTGGCCCGGCAGACCGGCAGCGAGCAGCACCTGACCCTAGCAGGCGAAATAATGGGTACTCCCGAGTACTTTTCGCCGGAGCAGGCGCGCGCCGACGAGTCATTGGACGCGCGCAGCGACGTGTTTTCAATGGGCATTATCTTCTATCAGCTGCTCACGGGCGTGCTGCCGTTCCGCGCCGACTGCCTGCCCAGCCAGGTGCGTGTGATCTGCGAACAGGACCCGGTTCTGCCGAGGCGCATCAATTCAATCGTTCCCGGTGAGCTGCAGAACATATGCCTCAAGGCGCTCGAAAAGGAGCCGGCCAGCCGCTACCAGACGGCTCGCGAGATGGCGGAGGATCTGGCGCACTATCTCGCGGGTGAACCCGTGCTCGCCAGCCCGCCTTCCTACTCCCGCATGATGGCCGGCAAGATCGATCAGCACCTCCGCGACCTGGAGGGCTGGAGGCAGGACCGCATCCTTTCACCCTATGAATATGACTCGTTCCGCAAGCTCTATGACCGCCTGATCGACCGGGAGGATGCCTGGATCCTGGAGGCTCGCCGGCTCTCGCTTTCGCAAGTCTCCCTCTACCTGGGCGCGTGGGTCCTGATCGTGGGCGCCATGCTCATCGTGCTTTTTCATTTCGACAGGTTGTCCGAACCGGCTTCCCTCCTGCTTTCGGCCGCTGCCGCCCTCCCGACTGCCTGGATCGGGATCCGCTGCTGGAAACTGGGGCGATTTCGCATCGCGATCGCCTACCTGCTCGCATTCTGCCTCCTGCTGCCGATCACCATGCTGATCGCCATGGGCAAGTGGCATCTGCTTGCCGGGTTCACCCAGGGCAAGGAGAGCCTGGAACTCATCGCCCAGTTTTCCGCGACCCGGTTGCCGACCAACGCCCAGCTCCTCTGCGCCATCCTGCTGTCCCTCCCGGCTTACCTCTGGTTGCGCCGCTTCACAAAGGCATCGGTATTCTCCCTGGTATTTGCCGTCATGGGCGCCCTGCTCCCCCTGGTCGCATTGGCATGCATGGGCGCGATCGATTGGTTTCCCGATGAGGCCCGCCGGTTCTATCTGCGCTTGATTCCCGTGGCGCTCCTGTTTTTCGCTCTCGCCGTCATCATCGAGCGCCGTAACCGGCCGGCCGATTCGCGTTACTTCTACCCGATCGCCGTTTTTTTCACGTTCCTGGCCCTCTCCGGCGAAGCTGCGCAGGACCGCCACTTGAGCGAGTGGCTGGCGAGGGCCGTACCCAGGACCGGTGGCCAACCGGAGTACTTTTTCATCTTCAACGCCGTTGTCTACCTCGCACTGCAGAGTTTCAGCGAACGATTCGGTTCCGCGCAGATGCGCACCGTCGCAAAAGTATTCCGTTTCGTGATCCCGGGCCACGTGCTGACTTCCCTGCTGCTCCTGCAATGGAACGCCTCCGACTTTTGGGGCAACGGCAGAGCGCCGTTGTGGCCTTCGGAGGCACGCTTCTTCGAGATTGTCCTGCCGTCGGCTGCATGCCTGTTCATCTTCGGCAGCATCCCGAAGCAGATGAAGAACTTCCTGGCCAGTGGCCTGGTTTTCCTGGCCATCGGCATCGTCCGGCTGCAGCAAGACCTGTTCAGGAACCACGTTGCGTGGCCGTCCGCCCTGTTGTTTCTCGGCCTCCTGCTCATGTACGTCGCCGCCAACTACACGCCGGTGAAACTCACACTATCCCGGTGGCTCCGGCGGTTCCGGGCTTGAGAGTTTTATGAGTTCAATCCGTGTTGAGTGCTACGCCGGGTATCGTGGGGAGGAGCGGCCGGTCCGGTTTACCCTCGGTGAGCAGACTCTTGAGGTAACGGGAATCGAGGACCAGTGGTATTCCCCCGGCGCCGTCTATTTTCGCCTGATTGCGGACGACCGCAATATCTACATTCTCCGGCACGACGAGATTGAGGACGTTTGGACACTTGATGGCTACAGAAGAGCTTAATAGCGTACGTCTTCGCCCACTTGCCCGCTATTTTTCCGTGGCGACTGACTTCTTTAGACTTCGAAACCAAATATAGAGCAGCCAAAGGATCAGCAGGACGGCCAGGATCAGGGCCATGGTGGGGTAATGTGCTTTGATCACATCGGCGGCCTGGTCTCCCAAGCGGGCGCCCAGGAATGCGACTACCGAATAACGCAGGAGGCGTCCTGCCAGAACTCCGTTGGTGAACCTCAGCTTGCGCACGTGGAAAGCACCGGCAGCCAGGATGACAAGTTTGGTCGGGAATGGAGGGGGAGCGGCAACCGCGGCGAGCACGGCACTGAAGGCATTGCGGTCCAGTTTACGTTTCACCCAAGCGCGCCGCTCCGGGCTGAACCGCGAAAGCGCCATTTCGCCTCCGGCGCTGCCTACCTTGTAGAGGACCAGGGAACCGAGGGTGGAACCGACCGTGGCGGCGATGATGATCAACAGGATCTGTACCGGCCGTCGCCAGGCGAGCAGCAGGACAACCGCATCGGTCCCCCCGATTGTCGGCACGGCGGCTGAATCGACGAACGCGATGGCCAACAGTCCCGGAAGTCCCCAAAGCAACAGATACTTGCCTAGGCGCTGCAGCAAACTGAGCCCTGCCTTTCCAGCGTGTGGATCAAGCGACGCACAGTCCTCGCGCCCGGCCCCTGCGGGCCCAGCGCGGCACGTGCCTTCCGGGCAGGCTTCTTCCGGCCATTCTCCCGCCCTCGTAATGAACCATACTTTAGCCTATCCTGGACCACATTCACGAATGAAATTCACAATATATAAGTTAACTAGTTCCGGTCGCGAAAATTCAAAGTCATCTGACCTGGACCTGGACTTGGACCTGGACGTCGACGTAGACGCGGCAAGTACCTATGGCCCGATACAGGTGCCTCATTCGCGAGAGGTTACATCAAAAAAGCCTGACCACGTCCAGGTCGAGGTCCAGGTCCACGTCCAGGACCAGGAGGACGACGGTTGAGTTTCGCAAAAGAAACGAATTAACCCAGCGCTTAAGCACTCACGCCCTGGGCTTTTCTGCAGTGCCCCCTCCGCGGCTCGTCACTGTCCGGCTCAAGGGAGCCGTGCCACCTCAATTGACATGCCCGGCTGAATCGGACTATGTTAGTCGCCGGGGGAAGAAGCCATGATCTCCCGGCGCCAGTTGCTGATTGCCGCCGCAAAATCCGGACCTTTCGCCGGTGCGAGCCTGGCCATTTCGGGCAGCCTGTGGCAATCGCTCGTCTTCGCGGGAGAGGCAGTCCCCGCGCAGGACCGAATCGAAGATCTCCTGCGCACGGCGCCCAGAGCCCGTTTCTGGGTTTCGGCCGCGTCCCCCGGGGTTGATTGTCTCACGTGCCATGATCCAAAAGACAACCTGGCCGACAGGCAGCATCACGCCAAAGACAAGGAACGTACCGTCAAGTGCCTCCTGTGCGCGCAATCGTGCGCCATACGTCCCGGGGAGAGGGGCAGATGCCGCGCGCGCATCAACGTAAAAGGAGAGTTGCGCAGCCTGGTGTACGGCAGACCGATGGCGACCCAGGTCGACCCGATCGAAAAAAAACCCTTCTACCACTTCCTGCCGGGCTCGGCGGCGTTTTCCCTGGCCACTTCCGGATGCCCGCTGCGCTGCAAGTTTTGCCAGAACTGGCAGATTTCGCAGTCTCGCCCGGAGGACTATTCCAGCGGCATCGTCGCGCCGGCCGACATCGCGGGTACCGCCGTCGCGCGCAAATCCCCGGTAGTCGCCTTCACCTACAACGAACCGACCGTGTTCATGGAATATCTTGTCGACATTGCGGCAGAGGCGCGGAAACGGAAGCGGCGCAACGTGATGGTCAGCTGCGGCTTCATGAATCCCGAACCGCTCGCCGAGATGTGCCGCATCCTCGACGCGATCAAGATCGATCTCAAGGGCTTCGACGAATCGTTTTACCGCAATGTGTGCAGCGCAGAGTTGAAGCCGGTCCTGAGAAGCATCAAACAGATCGCGAAGAGCGGCGTCCACCTCGAAATCGTCAACCTGGTGGTCCCCACGTTGAACGACTCGGACGCGATGTTCCGTGCGCTGGTGGACTGGGTGATGGGAGAGGTCGGTCCCGACGTGCCGGTTCACTTCACTGCATTTCACCCGGATTATCAGCTGCTGAACCTGCCGCCAACCCCGGTAAAGACTCTCGAACGCGCCCGCAGCCTCGCGCTGAGCCGGGGGATTCGCTACCCTTACGTCGGCAACGTCCCGGATCACCCGGGGAACCACACGGTTTGCCCCGCTTGCGGAAAGGTGGTGATCAGGCGAAACGGCTTTTTCGTCCTGGAGATGAGCCTCAAGGACGGACGCTGCAAATTCTGCGGGAAAGCCATCTCCGGTGTATGGAACTGAGCCCAACCGGGGCTTTCCATTTATGAGGCGGATCATGCGAATCATGAAAGATATGCGATCCCATATCTTCCTGCTGTCACTTTTTCTCGCCTGTTGTGCTTTTCCCGGGACGGGAGGACAGAAGGCGACCAATGTGCGCCCCGCCGCGGTGGCCGGGCAGTTCTACCCCTCAGACCCGGCCCGCCTGAAGCAGGCAGTGCAGCAGTTCATCGAGGATGCGGTGTCCGTCGCGGTTGACAGGCCGGTTGCCCTGGTCGTTCCGCATGCCGGCTATCTCTATTCCGGGCAGATCGCCGCCGACGCCTACCGCCAGGTCAAGGGGCAGAGTTACGACACGGTCATAATTCTCGGCACGAACCACACCAGCGCCGATCTCACCGGGATTTCCGTCTACCCCGGCGGCGCATACCGGACGCCGTTGGGGGATGTCCCCGTCGACGATGCGGTCGCGAAGGCGCTGCTGTCGGAGGACTCCGACTGCACATCGAACACCGCTGCACAGGCGAAGGAGCATTCGGTCGAAGTGCAGGTCCCCTTCATCCAGACTCTCTTCCCCACCGCCAAGATCGTGCCGGTCGTGATCGGCATGCCCGACGCCGCCATGTGCGCGCGGTTCGGCAGGACGCTGGCGAAAGTCGTGAAGGACAGGCGCGCGCTGATCGTCGCCAGCTCGGATCTTTCCCATTTCCCGGGATATGAAAATGCCGTGGACGTCGACCGTCAGACGCTGGAGGCCATCGCCAGATTCGATCCCGCGCAGTTCGCTTCGAAAGTCCGTTCCCTGATGGCCGGCAACACCCGCAACCTCGGGACGTGCGCCTGCGGCGAGGCGCCGGTCCTGGCGGCCATGACCGCCGCGAAGATTCTGGGGGCGACGCATGGCGTGGTGGTGAGCTATGCAAACACGGGCGACGTGGTCGCCGAGGACCGGTCGCGCGTGGTCGGTTACGGCTCGGTTGTCTTTGCCGCCGGCGTTGCGGCGCCGGATACCAAGGCCCTTACTCCACCTTCCGGGCCTCCTCCGTCGGGCCCGCTGGCAGCCGCCGACAAGAAAGCGCTGCTCAAAATCGCCCGGCAAAGCCTGCAGCGATTTCTCTCAACTGAAACCGTTCCGCTGGCGCGCAACCAGCCATCCAGGCTGCGGTTTCCCCAGGGGGCATTCGTGACCCTCAAGAAACGGGGTGAATTGCGGGGCTGCATCGGACACCTCGCCGGGGATTTCCCGGTCGGCATGGCAACCGCGTGGATGGCGGTCCAGGCGGGATTGAACGATTCGCGCTTCCCCGCCGTCACCCTGAAGGAGCTGGCCGGGCTCGAAATCGAGATCTCCGTCATGACCCCTCTCAAGCCGGTTGCCAAGCCCGCCGACATCGTAGTGGGCCGCGACGGCGTCGTGATCCAGAAGTCCGGCCGCTCCGCTGTATTCCTGCCTCAGGTGGCGACCGAACAGCGTTGGGGATTGTCGGAAATGCTCGATAATCTCTGCCTCAAAGCCGGCTTGCCGGCGGGAAGCTGGAAGAGCGGCGCGCAGTTCCTGGTCTTCCAGGCCGACGTGTTCAGCGAAACCGAGTTCAAGTAACCGGCGCCCCCAATTCACGGTAGCAGCAATTGAGAGCGGTCATGATCCAGCTCCTGGTTCTCGGACTCGTCTCCATTCTCGGGCAGGCGGTTCTTTTGCGGGAACTGAGCGTCGCCTTTTATGGCGTCGACCTGATCTACACCCTCGCTCTCGGCATCTGGCTTATATGGACTGCGATGGGTGCGGTGATCGCCGGCAAGAATCTGATGCCGGAACCCGCACGAGTCGATCGGCTGCTGATCCTCTTTTCGGTTCTCCTTCCCACGGACGTGGTCTTCATACGCGCCATACGGACCCTCTTCTCCGGGATCCCGGGCGCTTACCTTCCGTTTCCGGATCAGATGCTGGCGATGGCGGCGGCGCTGCTGCCGATCGGGTTGCTTTCCGGATTGATGTTTCAGTGGGCCGCCAAATCCTTTATGGCCCGGGGCCGCTCCCTCGCGGCCGCCTATGCCGTCGAAAGCGCGGGCGGATGCGCCGGCGGGCTGCTGGCGACCCTGCTCCTCAGGTCCGGCATCCAGAACTTCGCCGTCGCCACGATCTGCGCCTGCATTGCGGCCGTCGTGGTCCTCGCGGTGTGCCGCGGCGGCAGCCGCAGGCTCCGCGCCGTTTCGGGTTGCTCTCTGGCGATCCTGTTCATGCTCCTCCTGTTTGGCGGGATGGTCGACCGGGCGATGACGTCCTGGACGCATCCGCAGGTCGTGGCCAGCCGGGATACGCCTTACAGTCGCATCACCGTTACACGGCAGGACGGCCAACTGGCGTTGTATGAGAACGACGTCCTGACGTACGAAACCGAAGGGACCGAGGCGGAGGAATTCGCCCACATGGCCGCGCTTCTCCATCCCCACCCGGCCCGCGTGCTGATTCTGGGCGGCGGCATGGAGGGGACCGCCGGGGAAATCCTGAAACACCGTCCGGAACGTGTCGACTGCGTGGAAATCAATCCCGGCCTCGCGCAAGTCGTCGTGCCGTTGCTGCCGGCGCCGCTGCAGCAGGCGCTACGCGATCCGGCCGTCCGCCGGATCATCGACGACCCGCGGCAATTCCTGAGCCGCGCCGGCAGCTACGACCTGATCCTGATCGGGATGCCGGAACCCGACTCCGGCCAGACCAACCGTTATTACACGCTCGAATTCTTCCGGCAGTGCGCCGCCCGGCTCGAACCGGACGGGATTCTCGCCTTCCGGCTGAAATCCGCCGAGAACATGTGGACGCCGCAGCAGACGGCGCGAGCGGTCAGCATTTACAGGACTCTGAAAACGGCCCTGCCCGAAGTGCAGGTCCTGCCCGGGGGAACCAACACCTTCGCCGCCTCCCGGCAGGCATTGGCGGGAGATCCCCTGGTCCTGACCGCCCGCTTCCGATCCCGCGGAATCAAAGCCCGGCTGGTCTCCGAACCCTACATCCGCTACGTCTATGGGAACAGCCGGTTTGCCTGGACCGCTCACACGCTCGAAACTGGAGACTCTCAGCTCAACACCGACGTTCGTCCCATCTGTTATCAATATACGCTGATGATCTGGCTCTCGAAGTTCTACCCGGGCCTGGCCGCATGGTCGCCCGCTTCGCTGGCATCCTGGAGCCGGTTCCACCGCGTGGCCTGGTGGGCGGCCGGATTGTTCCTGGCCGCTCTTTTTCTCTTCGGCCGCCGGCGCGCGCCGATCCGCGGCGTGCTGCTCGCCGGCATGGCCGGCCTTCTCGGGATGGTCCTGGAAACGCTTCTCGTGCTCCACTACCAGGTCAAAAGCGGCATCCTGTACCAGGACATAGGACTCCTGCTGATGAGCTTCATGGCCGGTCTCGCCTTGGGCTCGCTGGCCGTGCACCATTGGATTGTCACCCGTGTTCGCCGGCCGGCGCTTGCATTTGTCCCGGCTCTCGCCGTCGGATTCGCATTGCTCTCACTCATTGTCGGCGGACGCGTGCGCGCTGCCTCGAGTGGCGGGCTGATAGAATCGGCGGTGCTGCTGCTGGCAACCGGGGCGCTGGTATCGTCTGCGTTCGCCTTCGCGGGTTTCGCGGGGGCGGGCGACGGGAGAAAAGCAGTCGGCCGGCTCTATGCCGCCGACCTGATCGGCGGGTGTCTCGGATCGCTGGCCGCGAGCCTCCTGCTGATCCCCCTGGCCGGTTCGGACGTCACCGCAATGCTGATGGTCCCTCCGGCGCTTCTCACGGCCTTGCTCGCGAATGCAGGGCCTGCGCACTGACCCAGGAAGGGGAGGCATCGATGATGAACTCAGTCCACCTCGAAAACGGCCGGGTGTCGATCCGGCCGCGCCCGCGCCCGCGCAGGCCGCCGGGCAGTGCGTTGATCCGGCTGCTTTGCGGCGGCATCTGCAACACCGATCTGGAACTGCAGCGAGGCTACTACGGCTTCCGCGGCACACCCGGCCATGAGTTTGTCGGTGAAGTCGTCGAGGCCGACACGGCCTCCCTCGTGGGCCGGCGGGTGGTCGGCGAGATCAACATCTCCTGTGGCGCCTGCGACTGGTGCCGGCGCGGGCTCGGACGCCATTGTCCGGAACGCGAGGTGCTCGGCATCGTCCGCCGGCCCGGCGCGTTTTCCGAGTACTTTGTGCTGCCGGAGCGCAACCTGCATGCAATCCCGGCGTCGATTCCGACGGAGTCGGCCGTCTTCACCGAACCGCTGGCAGCCGCCTGCGAGATTCTCGAACAGGTGAGTCTGCGTCGCGGTGCGCAGGTCGCGATCCTGGGCGACGGCAAGCTCGGCCTGCTTGTGGCCCAGGTCCTGCAGCTGAGCGGAAAGGAAGCCCACCTGTTCGGGCGTCACAAGGAAAAACTGGCTATCGCGGACGCCGTGGGGGTGAAGGTGGATTTGGGCCGCAAATGCCTCCCGGCCCGGGCATTTGATTGGGTCGTCGAGGCCACCGGCTCGCCGGACGGGTTGCGCCAGGCCGTGTCGATGGTCCGCCCGCGCGGCACGGTTGTGATCAAGTCGACGGTGCACGGGCTTGTGTCCATGGACGCCGCGCACATCGTCGTCGACGAGATCACGATCATCGGGTCGCGCTGCGGCCGCTTCGAGCCCGCGCTGCGCCTGCTGCGCGGCGGACGCCTCAACCTGACCGCGATGATTACGGCCCGGGTCCCTCTGGCCGAAGCGCCGCGGGCCTTCGACCTTGCCGCCGCCAGAGGCGCCCTCAAGGTCCTGCTGGTTTGAGAATCATACAAAGCAGCAAAAGTGACGAACATAAACCGCCAACCACGAAGACCTCTAAGCGCATGAATTCATAAATACGATGATGGTTCGCGGCCGCAATGCAGGACTGCGAAGAATTTGTCATTGATCATTGGTGATTTGCGATTTGTCATTGGATCCATCCAGTTTCAAATCGTCAAGTGGTCAATGACAAATGACAGGTTTGGCTGTAGCACCGATCCGACCCGACTTGTGCTTCTCTAACTCGGATAATTCACCAACGCGTGGGCCGCGTAGCGGCCGCATGAATGTAGGCCGGCCTTTCAAGGCCGGCACCCGGTCGGCTGCTCCCGATGCGTCGCGTCGCGACGCTTGAATTCAGCCTTCGCTACGCGACGGAATCCTTCGACGCCGTGTGCTCCCGGCCTTGAAAGGCCGGGCTACAGTCAAACCGCCGCTACGCGGCTGCCAACAGCGTGTCGGTTTCATAAGCGAGAGGAGTTGTCCCTTAACGGTTCAATCTCTGAGAGTTGAGGGCATCTGGTTATTCTCTTCATGAATATTCCAGGCTAACGGGCGGGAATATGTCTCCGCACTTATGAAATCGAGTACTAAGACCTCAAAGAAATGCACTGCCGATTCCCATACTGGGGCGGGCGCCAAAGCCTCTTTCCGCCCATCACCTTTGAGGTCTTCGAGGTCTTCGTGGTTAATAAAAATGGCGCGAGTTATGTCGTCATGCCTATTACTTGCATCCCGGCAGTTACCTGAAATCCGGAAACGACAGGCAATCGATGAACGTCTCCTGAAACTTCGATTGGTATGCGAGCGGAATATGCTCGATGGCGTCCGGGGGCCGGAGTTCGGGCGAGAGCAGCATCATTTTTGCACCCCGCAAGGCCGTGTTTCCCGCGGCGTTGATGCGGCACGGCGCCACTTCGAGCAGTCCGATGCGCACGGCACTCTCGATCCGGACATAGTTGCCGAAGGCCCCTGCGAGATGCACCGTCTCGATGTCGTCGCGGGCGGCCCCCAGGTGCTCGAGCAGCAGGCGCAGTCCCGAAGAGATCGCGGCCTTGGCCAGCTGCAGCTCGCGGACATCCCGCTGCGTCAGCACGACGCGCCCGGCAACCGGGAACTCCCGCGCGCCGTCGGCCAGCTCTCCACCCGGAAGAATGACGCCCGCATCGAGCGCGGCCGCCACGGCATCCACGAGTCCGCTGCCGCAGATGCCGCGGGGCGGCACGTCCCCGATCACGCGGCAGTCGAGACGGCCGTCGCGGAGGAAAACGTGCGAGATGGCGCCGTTGGCGGCGCGCATACCCATTCTGATGGAAGCGGCTTCGAATGCAGGCCCGGCCGCAGTGGAGGCACACAGGATCCGGCCCCGGCCGCTCAGGACGATTTCGCCGTTGGTGCCGAGATCGATGAGCACGCCGAGAGAGTCGGCGGCGACGATGCCGGCGGCGACGATGCCGGCGAGGATGTCGGAACCTACAAAACCGCCCAGGCAACGCAGGAAACGGATCCTGCAACGGTCCGGCAAATCCCAGCCGAGCTGCGCGGGCTCGAAGAGTTGTTCGCCGTCATCGACGGGAGCAAAGGGGGCGTGCGAAAGCGGTTCGACGGAGATCCCGCCAAAGAGGTGGTGCATCACCGTATTCCCGACCAGGACCACATCGCAGACTTCCGCGGCCTTCTGCCCGGCGAGCTCCGCGATCATTCCTCCGACGGCGTTTCGGACGAGCGGGGTCAATGCCGGGTCAGAAAGGGCGAAGAGCACCCGGCTCATGACGTCGGCCCCGTGAGCGCACTGCGGGTTGAGAGCCGTCCGGACCCCGAGAACTTCGCCGGATGACAGGTCGAGTATCTGGGCCGCCAGCGTGGTTGTCCCGATGTCCACCGCGATGCCGAGACCGGTGCGGCCGGCCCCCTGCAGATGCGCGGAATCGGCGAGAATCGGCATGACCCATTGCCCGACCTCCAGCGTCAACGGCGTTTCGGCACGGGCGCGGCAGGCCAATCGCCAGCCCTGCGAAAGTTCCTCTTCCGAGAATACGCACTTGTCTTCGATCCGGGCCCGCAGCGTGCCTTCGAGGACCCGAACGCGGCACCCGCCGCAAAGGTCCGACCCGCCGCACGGAAATTCCACACCGTATTCGGCCAGGACCTCCGCGAGTGCGGATCCGCGCGCCACTTCGAGGCGAGTGCCCTGAGGAATCAGCTCGATCTGAACGGTATCGCTCACGCCCCTATTCTGCCACACTCCCCCCGAATTACGTGAACCCCGCGCGTCATGCGCAGAAGCAAAACACTCCCCGGCGATCGGTTGGGAGCGCCCCCCGCTCCAACAAATCCTGTCCGGAGTAGGTCCCGGCCGGGATCTACGGGTGCAATCAGAAGTGAGACTCAATCCTCGCGGAATTTGGGTGAGCCTTTTAAGCTCAGCGTTTCATCGGACAAAAAAGGATGCGTCGCGCAACGATTAACGACAAAAGAATTTGTCAATTGTCATTGGTCAATGGTGATTTGTCATTTGGCCGCTTCAAACCGTTGGCCTGCCGGGTCCTGATCGAGTTCGGAGTGGGTGAAGCACCCGAGCGCAGAACCTGCGCGCCAACATGCCGCCCCGCCCCCGAATGACAATTCACAAATGACAATTGACAAATTCTGTCCCACTTCCGATTGCGGCCGGGACCTACCGGCGGTTGGGGCCTGCGCACCGGTCGGTTGCGGCTGTCATGCACATGCTATACTGATCCGATGTTTTCGGTTCATTTCATCACGGAATCATGGAGGCGCCGGTGCACAAAAGCATGCTGTTCCTGCCTGTAATCATTTCCATGCTTGTTCTTCCATCCTGCAAAAAGGCCGAACCGATGACCTATCCCGTAACCAGGAAAGCTGACCAGATGGACGACTATTTCGGAACCAAAGTGTCGGACCCGTATCGCTGGCTCGAGGACGACAACTCCGATGAAACGAAAAAGTGGGTCGTGGCGGAAAACGCTGTGACCTTCGGTTACCTGGGCAAGATTCCCTTCCGCGAGGCCCTGCGCAAGCGCCTCATGGAGATTTACAATTATCCCCGCTACTCATCGCCCAGGCGTGCCGGGGAGTACTACTTCTTCACCAAGAACGACGGGCTGCAAAACCAGCCGGTGATCTATTTTCAGAAAGGCCTGGACGGGCAGCCCGAGGTCTTCATCGATCCTAACCAGCTCTCGCCGGACGGGACAATCCGCGTCGGGTTGATCAGCTTTTCGAAAGACAAGAAATACGTCGCCATTTCCCGCGGCGAAGCGGGATCGGACTGGTCCGAGATCCGGGTCATGGAAATCGCCACAAAAAAGGAGCTTCCCGACCGCCTGCAGTGGGTCAAGTTTTCGGGTGCGGGATGGCAGGGCGCCGGATTCTTCTACAGCGGCTACGACAAACCCGCCAAAGGACAGGAACTCACGGCCAAGAACGAGTTCCAGAAGGTCTATTACCACAGGCTCGGCGACCCGCAGGAGAAGGATCAACTGGCCCACGAAGACAAGCAGCATCCTCTGCGTTATTTCGACGTGGGGGTTACTGAGGACGAATCCTACGCCTTCCTCAGCGTCGCCGAGGGGACATCGGGGACCGAAATCTACTGGAAGGACCTGAAGAAGAAAGATGTCCCGTTCGAACTCCTGATCAAGGGGTTCGACAACGACAGCGCCCCCATCGACAACGTCGGCGACAAGTTCCTGGTCTATACCAACCTCGATGCGCCCGACTACAAGGTGGTCCTGATCGATCCTAAGAAGCCGGCCAAAGAGAACTGGCAAACGGTCATCCCCGAGAAGGCCGATGTTCTGAGCTGGGCCAACACGGTCGGCGGCCAGCTATTCTGCGGCTACCTCAAAGACGCCAACACCAGGGTCTATCAGCACGGCCTCGACGGCAAGCCGGTCCGCGAGATCGAACTGCCCACTCTCGGGACTGCCGGCGGCTTCGACGGTTGGCGAGACGACACGACTCTTTTTTACACGTTTACATCGTTTACGTTCCCCCCGGCGATTTACCGGTATGAAATCGCCAGCGGCAAGAGCGAGGTGTTTCGCAGAGCCGAGGTTAAGTTCACGCCGGGCGATTACGAGGTAAAGCAGGTTTTTTACGAGAGCAAGGACAAGACCCGGGTGCCGATGTTCATCGTCCACAAGAAAGGGCTCTCCCTGGACGGCAGGAACCCCTGCTACCTGACGGCGTATGGCGGCTTCAACATCAGCCTGACGCCGAGCTTCAGTGCTTTGGATATCGCCCTGCTGGAGAACGGGGTCGTGTACGCCCAGCCGAATCTGCGCGGCGGCGGCGAGTACGGGGAGACGTGGCACAAGGCCGGCATGCTGGAGAAGAAACAGAATGTATTCGACGATTTCATCGCGGCCGCGGAATACCTGATCGGTGCGGGCTACACTTCGAAGGAGAAGCTGGGCATCGCGGGCGGCTCCAACGGAGGCCTGCTCGTGGGCGCGGCCATGACCCAGCGGCCCGACCTGTTCAAGGTTGCACTGCCGGCAGTCGGCGTCATGGACATGCTGAGGTTCCACAAGTTCACCGTGGGTTGGGGCTGGGCCGTCGAGTACGGGTCGAGCGACAACGAAAAGGATTTCAAGTTCCTCTACGCCTATTCGCCGCTGCACAACCTCAGAGAGGCGGTCTCGTACCCGGCCACTCTGGTGACGACGGCCGATCACGACGACCGGGTCGTGCCGGCGCACTCGTTCAAATTCATCGCCACGCTCCAGGAAAAGAACAAGGGAGAGAATCCTGTCCTGATCCGGATCGAAACGCGTTCAGGCCACGGCTCGAGCAACGTGACCAAGGCCATTGAATCGACAGCCGACGAATACGCCTTCTTCCTTTACAACGTCGGCGCAGAGGTAAAATACAGATGACGGTCAGCGTCCCCAGTTTTCACGAGCCGTAAGACTCCCCTCGATCGTATAAAAAGCGTTCTGGTCGGCGTTCCGGAGTTCCGGCGCCCTGGCGGTATTTCGTGTCGAGACGATAAGCAATATTTTTGCACCCGGAAGTCATCAAATTTCGATGTATACGCGCGAGGGGAATTCATTGTAGAAACATGCATCGATTTCCACAGGAAAGGGGAGGCAGATGGAAAACAACGCAACCACTGGCGCAGTGGCGCAGGAAGCTCCACCGATGAGTTTTTTCGAGCGGCTGATCGGCGTTTATTTCGAGCCGTCCAAGACGTTCGCGGACATCAGCCGCAAGCGGTCCTGGTTCGGCATTTTTCTCTTGTTCTGCATCGTCAACCTCGCGGCCAGTTACACGCTGCAGTGGCGCATGGACCCCGCCGATGCCGCGCTCAAGGGCATGGCCATGTCCAAACCATTCCTGAAGAAAGTATTGAGCCCGGAGCAGATCGCCCAGGCCGAGGAACAGGCCCAGAAAGCGGCCTTGCAGCCCCGCAGCTTCTTGAGAAAGTACTCGGGACTTCTCGTGGCTCCGGTCATGATTTACCTGTCATACCTGCTGATGGCAGCCATCCTCCTGCTCGCCTTTATAATTACAGGAGCGGGAATAACCTTCCGAAAATCGTTCACGACAACGATCTGGGCCACGGCGCCGCCGGCGATTGTAGTAACGCTGTTGAGCCTGCTGTTCATATTTTTGAAGAATCCGGCCGATCTTGAAATCGCTCCCGTTTACAACGTAATAAGCAACCTCGGGATGCTGGCGAATTTCAACACCAACCCGGCGCTCAACAGCTTCCTATCCTCGATAGACCTTTTCTCAATCTGGACTGTCATTCTCCTTTCGATCGGATTTGCAGCCATGTCGGAGAAAAAACTCACCCCGGCCAAGGCGGCTGTACCGATCGTCTGCCTCTGGGTCGTTTGGGTCCTGGTGAAAGTGGGATTCTGGTCCCTGTTGGGCTGAGCGCGGCTAAGAAAGGCCGGCGCCCGAGGCTGTTCCCTGAATAGCCCCTTTAGCGCCGGGCTTGCCCTCACTCACACGGAAATGCGTGCGTGCTGAAGTCTGTGGCCCCGGGCTTCAGGCCGCCGGCAAGAAGAGGCTGGCTGCCCCGAACACTCCGACGTCCCTCTGCAGCTTAGCGGGCACGATAGGAAGCGTGGAAACGACGTCACGGTTGATCGTGTAATTCGGGATCGTTTCCCTGATCTTGTCGAACAGCGGTTTCCCGATCTGTGAGACGCCGCCGCCGATGACAATCGCCTCGGGATCGAAGAGTGAGACCATCGCCCCGAGCCACACGCCCAGGTAGAAACCGGTCTCGTCCAGCACCGATCGTGCCACGGGATCTCCTCTGCGCGCGGCCGCGGCGATCATCTTCGGCGTAATCGAGCCCGGGTTGCCCCCGGAGAGAGTGCGCAGCAGGCTTGCCGCAGCCTGTTCCTGTTCCAGCCGGACGCGGGCCCGCCGGGCCATGCCGGGCCCGGAAGCGATCGCTTCGATACAGCCGCGCGTGCCGCAGCCGCAGACATACGGTGAATTGCAATCCACCACGACGTGCCCCCCTTCTCCTGCCACGCCGTTCTTGCCGTGATAGATTTTCCGATCGATGATGATGCCGGTCCCAATGCCGGTGCTCACTGTGACATAGAAAATGTCCTGGCACCCGGATGCCGCTCCGATGAGCACCTCTGCCAAGCCGGCGGCGTTGGCGTCATTCTCCACCAGCGTAGGCAGGCCGAACCTTTCCGTGACCAGGCGGGCGAGCGGCACATCGCGCCATCCCGGCAGGTTCGGAGGGCAGATTACAATGCCGGTCTTCGGATTCAACGGACCGGGAGCGCAAATGCCTATTCCCCGAAGATTCTCCTTGCCTCCGGCATGATCGAGCAGTCGGGTTATCAATCCCATCACCTGCCCCAGGCTCGTTTTCAGACCCTTGTCCGCCAGCGTGGGGACTTCCATGGACCTGGCCAGCCGTCCTTTTTCGGTCACGAGCCCACCGGCGACCTTCGTGCCTCCGATGTCGATGCCGATCGTCAACTGCCGTTTGCTTTTTGCTTTAGCCATGAATATTCCTTTTTGGACTCGAGCGCGTTTAGACCTACAGTTGTCAATCCTGCATCCTGCCACGCTTTCCCCTCAACCGGAGAGGATTTTTTCGCCGCGTTCCGGCGTATTGGCGGTTTCCTCTGCGTCCGTCAATTCCGGCTGACCTCCGAAGGGAATGGTGATATCCTACGCCCTCTAAAAAAGCCCGGCGCACGGCAATTCGAAATGGCGGGCCATGAGCCCTTATCTGCAGCGAAAGGCGACGACGATGAAGCTCAGTGGAACCCTGATACGCAGCGCAATTGTGGCCGCCCTGGGCGGCCTGCTTTTTGGATTTGACACGGCGGTCATCTCCGGCACGACGGAGTGGCTCAAGAGCCAGTTTGCCCTGACGGATTTCATGCTCGGCTTCACGGTGGCAAGCGCCTTGATCGGAACGATCATCGGTTCAATCGCGGTCGGCAGGCCGGCGGACGCCATCGGGAGGCGCGGGGTCCTGTACGCGCTCGCCGTGTTGTTTTTTATTTCATCGATCGGCTGCGGGCTCGCCTGGTCCTGGGGCATGTTCATCTCCTTCCGCTTTATCGGCGGCCTGGCGGTGGGTGGCGCGTCTGTGGTGTCGCCTCTGTACATCGCCGAGATTTCACCGGCGAAGTACCGGGGCCGGCTGGTAGCGATCACTCAGTTCAACATCGTGCTCGGCATTTTGCTCGCCTACCTGTCCAACTACATCATCGGCAATTTGAACCTGGGCGCGAACGAGTGCCGCTGGATGTTCGGCGTGATGGCAGTCCCCTCGGCGGCGTTCTTCCTTCTGCTCTTCGGGACGCCTCAGAGCCCACGGTGGCTCGCGGCCAAGGGGCGCGTGGATGAAGCCCGGGCCGTCTTGGAGGCGTGCGGCGCCGTAAACGTAGACGAAGAGATCCGGGACATCCAGAAGTCGCTTGACCTGGAGCACCACACCCTAAGGGAGCCGTTTTTCCGGGCGAAGTACAGCAAGCCGATCATGCTGGCCGTCGCCATCGCGGCGTTCAACCAGCTCTCCGGGATCAACGCCCTGATCTACTACACCTCCCACATTTTCAGGATGGCGGGGTACGGCTCGGCGGACGCGCTGCTGCAGTCGGTGATCATCGGGTTCACCAACCTGGTGTTCACGATTGCGGCCATGTCGGTGATCGATCACTTCGGGCGGCGGAAACTGATGCTGGTCGGCTCCATCGGCTACATCATCAGCCTGAGTGCAGCGGCCTATTCGTTCTACACCGGGACGGGCGGGAAGCTGTTGCTGGCGAGCCTGGTTGTTTTCATTGCCTCGCACGCGTTCGGCCAGGGCGCGGTGATCTGGGTGTTCATCGGCGAAGTCTTCCCCAACCGCGTCCGCGCCCGCGGCCAGGCGCTGGGATCCTTCACACACTGGGTGATGGCGGCGCTGATTTCCTGGACCTTCCCGATGATCGCGGCTCAGTCCGGCGGCCACGCATTCGCCTTTTACGCGGTCTGCTGCATCGGGCAGCTCATCTGGGTAATCCTCGTCATGCCGGAGACCAAAGGCATTTCCCTGGAAAAAATCCAGCAGGAGCTGGGCATCGACTGATCGGGCTGCGCGATTATTCGTCCTTGAGGCGAAGCACCACGATAGTCCGGTCGTCGTCGAATTCCCTTGTCGCGGCTCCGGGGCCGGCATGCACGTCGATAGCGCGAATCACATCCGAGGCGATCTTCTCCGCGGAAGAGCATGGATCCGCCTGCGCAAACCAGAAGACCAGCCCCTCGACGCCGAACTGTTCTTCCCGCGCATTGGTCTGCTCGTGGATGCCGTCGGAGCAGAACACGACAGCGTCGCCGGGCTCCAGGCGCAGGCACACGGAGTCATACTCCGACTCGGAGAGGAGGCCAAGGGGGACCCCGGTGACAGCGATCGGCGTCGCCCGGTTTTTGCGCACCAGCAGCGGCTGCGGAAAACCAGCGCTGGAGATCCTGAGCTCGCGGCTCGCGGAGTCGTACACACAGAACGCCATGGCGATGAACCGGCCGTTTCCACCCAGGATCTGCAGGTGTCCGTTCAGGTCGGCGAGCATCTCGTGCGGCTGCGCGAAGTGGTGAACGGCGTGTTCGCGCAGGATTCCGACCCCCAGCGCCGCGAGGAGAGCCGCTGCGGGCCCTTTGCCCGAAACGTCGCCCACAGCGATCGCAATGCGCCCATCGCCATAAGGGAGGAAATCATAGAAATCGCCCCCCAGTTCCTGCGCGGGCAGGTAGACAGTGGCGATGTCGATGCCGGGAAGCTCCGGGATCTCCTTGGGCAGGAGCAGCCGCTGGACTTCGCGCGCGCGGCCGAGATCCTCCTGTTTGCGCTGCGCGTCCCGGCGCAGCTCGTCGTACAGGCGGGCGTTTTCCACCGCTATGGCCACGCTGGAAGCGAGAGCGCTGAGCATTTCCTCCTGGCGCTGCGTGAACGCGGCGGGTCTTGTGCTTTCGAAATCAAGCACTCCGAGGACTCGATCTTTGACGATCAGCGGGACGACCAGCTCGGACTCCACCAGGGGGCTCGCATCGCAGCGGACGTAGCGGGCGTCGGTTCGTACGTAGTCCACACGGATCGGTCTTTGTTCCTGTGCGGCGGTGCCGCACAGCCCCTGTCCCAGCGCCAGCGTCGACTTCAGGTGGATCCGCTCGTCATATTTCAGGGAAAAAACGTGTTCGAGCCGCAGCGTATCGTTGTTCAACAGCATCACGTTGAACATGTCGTAATCCACCAGGAGCTTGACGCGCTCGCCAATGGCGCGCAGCAGGGCTTCCAGGTCCAGGATCGAAGTGAGTTCTTTCCCTATGTCATAGAGAAGGGAGAGGATGTGCGCCTGCTCCTCGAGTGTCCCCGGGAGGCCGGTTTCCGACGGGGGCACCATCATTTCCCCAGGGAAGCCCGGCAGAAAGGTGTCTGACCTCCGCTGAGACGAATAGTCGAGCTGCGCCTGAAACCTCAAGTTCCCGGTGGTCTTTTCCATCATACCCCCTATCCCTGGCCGGCCGATCCCGAGCGAGCGGCCGCGCCTCTTACGAAGGGACTAAGTTTATCTGAACCGCAAGCCAAAAGACAGGGCAGGGAGAGTTTTGACTGCCCGCCCTGAAACGCGTGCTGGGAGCATAGTTTCGGGCGGCGGGCTTGCGATTCCGCATCCGGCAGCGTACAATCTGGCGTCTCTGCTCGGACCTGATCTGCAGCACTCGCAGCACGATGGAGAGGTGGCCGAGTGGTTTAAGGCGCACGCTTGGAAAGCGTGTGTAGGGGAAACCTTACCGGGGGTTCGAATCCCCCCCTCTCCGCCATCCATTTTGTTTGCAATAGCTTATCTGGCGTAGAGAGGGGAAACTTGCGGGTTTTGCCTGCAATCCGGAAGGATCACCTCAAGTACTTGTTGAAAAAATCGAGCGTGCGTTCCCAGGCCAGTTTGGCTTGCGCCGCGTCATAGCGGGGTGTCGTATCGTTATGGAAGCCGTGGTTTGCGCCTTCATACATATAGGCCGTGTACGGCACACCGTTCGCTTTGAGCGCTTCCTCGTATGCGGGCCAGCCGGCGTTGACCCGTGTGTCGAGTGAGGCGTAGTGCAGCAGCAGGGGAGCCTTGATTTTGGCCACGTCCGCCGACGGCGGCTGTCCGCCATAGAAGGGCACTGCAGCCGCAAGCTCTGCGCCCATGCGCACGGCGAGTGTGTTGGCGATCCCGCCGCCGAAGCAGAAGCCCACAACGCCCACTTTGCCGGTGCAGTTGGAACGCGCTTTCAGCCAGCGCGCGGCCGCAAGAAAATCCTCCGCCATTTTCTGCCGGTCCACCTTGCCGAAAAGCTGCCCGCCTTTTTCATCGTCGCCCGGGTAACCGCCTACGCTGGTAAGCCCATCGGGGGCAAAAGCCATGAAGTTGGCGGTTCCCAATCGACGCGCCACGTCCTCAATGTAAGGATTGAGTCCCCGGTTTTCGTGTACAACCAATACGCCGGGCAGTTTGTCGTCCGCCTTCGCAGGCCAAACCAGGTACCCGCGTATGCTGTCGTTCCCTTGCGGCGAGGGAACAGTCGCGTACTCGGTCTTGATCCGATTGTCGTCTTTGGCTACCTGCTGCGCCCAGGCATAATTCGGGCGGAGGCTCTCCCAGATCGCCATAGCCGTCAGGCCGCCGACCGCAAATTTCCCTGCGCCGTCCAGGAATTCGCGGCGGCTGATATCGGCGTGGACATAACGGTCGAAGAGATCCAACAACTCCTGGGGAAAATCTGATGCGTTCTTTCGTTCCATGCGAATTGACCCCTTTCCATCCAGTAACACTAGCATATCGAAGATCGTGGGCAATGCCTGCGCCGCCGGATCTCCGGAAAGGCTCCACAGGAGGCGCAGGATGCGGCCGCCCTGGTTCGGAGAATCCTTGATCTGACCATCCGGTAGGATCGGGGCAGGATCGGCGTCGGACCGACGGAAGTCATTTAGATAAGAAGAGATGAGGGTTAAATCGGTGCTAAAATCGGGCTCAGATTCGATTTTTGAACTGCTTTTTTCAATTTAAGTGGTGCGGTGCAGCGTGGGCCACTCATCGTTGATCGGGGGTCCCCGGTAACCGCGCAGAGGCGCTCAACCGTGCCGGCCATGTTTTGTTATAGTATGTTTTGCAGCAACGTCTGATCGGAACGGATCTAGCCTGGGGGATATGCTATGCGACTAATAGGGGTTTTCGGACTTGTTCTGTTCGCCGGCTTGCTCGCCTTCTCCCAGGAGGTGTCGCAGGAGCTGCAGAGGTTGAACCAGCAGTTTGCTGTGCAATACAAGGCGGCTCAGTTCTCGGATGCGCTCGCAACGATTGATAAGATGCTGGCATCACCGGAAACAGCCGCACTGCCAGGAGCACGCGCGGGGCTCCTTTTTAACAAGGCATGCGTGCTTGCGCTGCTGAAGCAGAAGGGGCCTGCAATCCGCGCAGCCCGGGCGTCACTGCATGCAGGGTACACAAACTGGCTCTCGTTTTCGAAGGATCCGGATTTGGAATCGCTGCGCGGCGATTCGGATTTTAAGGCGCTGCTTGCAGAAATCAAGGAGAAGTATGCACCGAAAACGCTTGTTTGGGACATTTCGCAGCCGGCGCCGGTATTCCCCTTGCGCTTCGACGATCTGCAAGCCCCGGAAATCGCCCAGCTGCGGAGCGAGTTCCATATCGAAGCGGCGGTGTCAGGCGCCGGAAATGATTATGAGCGGCTGATCCGGCTGGCCCAATGGACCAGCAGGCAGTGGGAACATGACCCCAGTCACATGGCATCTAAGTCGGATCCGATTACTATCCTGCGGGAAGCGAAAGCGGGCGGGCGGTTCATCTGCCAGAACTACGCTATGGTGCTGGCGGGAGCGGCGCGTTCCTGCGGTTTCTATGCGCGGCACCTGGCGATTTTGCCTGCAGACGTGGAGACTCGCAGCGAGGCGCACTCGGTGGTGGACGCTGGAGATTATTTTCGATACCAGCGCGAGGAAATAACCTTTCTCGGCAGCGTCGAGGGGATACCGGAGACCGCTCCTCCGGTTAATGACTTGGAGTTGTGCTTTAGTCAATAACTCCAGGGTCATAGTACAGCCGCCATTTAGCGTTGAAGGTTTTTGCGTTTCCGTGCATTTTGCTGAATCCGGTCATCTTGGTGTGCGCGATCTCGTACAGGACATCGGTTGAGACGCCAACCGCGTCAAGCAGGAACCCGAGGTTGCGTTGGATCGTAAGGTTGTATGCTTTTGCGTATTCAATCATCTTTGAAAAATCAAAGATCTGACATGCCTTTGCCGCTATCATGGCGCGACTCGCGATGATTTCCGCGACATTCCCCGGCCCCGGTTCGCAGAACGCTAAAGCTGTGCAACTAAAAGATGACGACACTAACCGAAGCCGACACATGTCGAAAGTACGTGCTCCCCAAGCTCTACGCCGCAAACTGGACTGACGAGCAGATCAGCGAGCAGAAGAGCTTTACCGACGGCCGCATCGTGGTCGCCGGGGCAAAGCCGTCCCGCCGTCCGCAAAAGCGCGCCGACTATCTCCTGAAGTATCGAAGAGACTTCACGATTGCCGTCGTCGAAGCAAAATCCGTCTATAGGAATCCCGGCGACGGGCTCCAGCAAGCCAAGGACTACGCCCAAATCATCAGGCAGCTTTCGCAGAAGTTCGCGCTCCACCCGGACAAGATTACGGCGCGTTTTGAAATTCCTTTGCAGGCTAAGGATCGCATGACCAGGATCGGATACCTGACAATGGGGTATCTCTACTGGTTCACTTTTTTTGGCTATTCCTGGGTGCTACAAAGACACCTGGACATCGTTCGGGAGCAGATACTCCAACCCGACCGGATACTGATAAATGAACGTTGTTTTTCCAAGTTCAACAATAAAAGCCCGGGGTTTGAACCGCCGTAAACCAGGGACGCTTCCCGGTTTTGCCGCAGGTTCAGGCAACTGATGGCCTTCCTGCCGAGTGCCTTTGTGTCTCTGATCCACTTGCGATGGAGGACAAATGTCTATACAATTAAACGGTGAGACTCGAATGGGATTTGGCAAAGGTAAAAGCCAACTTGCTTGTTCACGAGGTGAACTTCGCTGAAGCTGCAACCGTGCTTGAAGATGAATTCGCACTCACCCGCGAGGATCCTGACGCCGTGGCTGAGCGACGATTTGTAACTCTCGGCCTCAGCGACCTGGAAACCTGCTTGTGGTCGTATACACCTATCGCGAACCTGACACGATCCGATTGATTTCGGCGTGGAAGGCGAACAGACGGCAAAGGAAGCAATATGAGAAAAATCGTTGCTGAGAAGTATCGAGACTTTGATTTTTCCGACGCAAAACGAGGAGCTGTCGCCAGGCCCGAGCCCGGCAAAACAAAGATCTCGATCCGCCTGGATAACGCTGTCCTCGAATACTTCCGGGACATCGTGAACAATGCAGGTGGAGGAAATTACCAAACCCTGATCAACGACGCCCTGCTTGAATATGTACACCGGCGCTCGACTCTCGAAATGGTCAGGGAAGTGGTTCGCGAGGAACTTGCGACGTACACTGCCGGTCGGGAGTCCGGGGCCGGCATGAAATCGCCGGGGAAAAAGCAGCGCTAAACAAGAATTATCTGTCGGTGCGGGGTCGGACCCAAATAATGCAATGTGGGAAAAACAGGGACGCAACCCGGTTTTTGAGCGGACTGGCAGAAAGCAGGTGGACGTACTGAATGTCCCCGAATTTCCGGCTAAATCAGCTGGCTCATTTAAACCGGGGACGTGGCCCGCTTTTCGCCTCTTAGGAGAAACCCTGACAGGGGGAAGAGATGCCGCCCAGGCAGACGAAGGAAATTGGAAAGGGTCATCGATTCGGCGGGAACTGGACCACAGCTAAACTTGATGTGATCGCCCAGTATCTGCATGGGTATACGACCGCCCTCAAGGACAAGCCGAGCAAGGATCGGCCATTTCGCAAGGCCTATATCGATGCGTTTGCCGGCACTGGCTATCGTGAAGAGAGGCGCGAGGAAGAGCAGCAAACGCAACAAGGACTCCTGTTCCCGGATCTCGCCGAGCGCGAAACACAGGAACTGATGGAAGGCTCTGCAAAGCTGGCCCTGCTGACCCAACCCGGATTCGACAAGTATATTTTCGTTGAGCGGAATCCTAGTCGATGCCAACAACTGGAAATCCTCAAAAAGGAATTTCCTGCACTGGCCGCAGACATCGATATTCGATGCGGAGACGCCAACATTCAGATCCGGCAGATTTGCAACGGTGACTGGAGATCTCACCGTGCCGTACTCTTTCTGGATCCATACGGTATGCAGATCGAGTGGAAAACAATCCAGGCGATCGCCGCGACCCGGGCTATTGACCTCTGGCTCCTGTTCCCGCTGGGAATGGGCGTCAACCGGCTGCTTACAAAATCCGGCGACATTCCTGCGGCCTGGCGCAGGCGACTGGATGACTTGCTGGGCACGGCAGCATGGTATGATGAATTTTACAGGGTGGAGAGGACGCCAGCGCTGTTCGGAGGCGACCAGGAGCACGTCGTGAAGGCCAGTATGGCCACAATCGGCCGCTACTTCGTCGAACGTCTCAAGGAAATCTTCCCAGGCGTGGCAGAGGAACCCGGAGTACTGCGGAATTCGACAAACAGTCCGCTTTACCTGCTATGTTTTGCGGCCTCCAATAAGCGCGGCGCTGAGGTGGCGCTCAGGATTGCGGGACATTTGCTAAAGGATCTGCGCTGATGGCACAAGGATCGGGAATCGAGTGGACCGAATCCACCTGGAATCCGGTAACCGGCTGCACCAAGATCAGTCCGGGATGCAAGCACTGCTACGCCGAGCGCATGGCGATGCGCCTTCAGGCCATGGGGCAGCCGAACTACGAGCGTGGATTCAAACTGTCGCTCCAGGAGCATATGCTGGAGCTGCCGCTCACCTGGAAAAAGCCTCAGACCATCTTCGTAAACTCTATGAGCGATCTCTTTCACAAAGAGGTCCCGGATGACTTCATCCGGCGCGTGTTCGATATCATGAGCCGGGCCTCATGGCACACATTTCAGGTACTGACAAAGCGGGCGGAACGCCTACAGAGTCTTTGCCGCGATCTCAAATGGCCCGACAACATTTGGGTTGGCGTAAGCGTTGAGTCTCGGAAATATCTCGAGAGAATCAATTGTTTGCGCAAGGTTCCTGCCCGCGTCCGTTTCATCTCCTTTGAACCGCTGCTCGAGCACCTCGGCGAAATCAATCTCACCGCGATCGATTGGGTGATCGTGGGCGGCGAATCCGGTCCCGGCGCCCGGCCGATGGAACCATCCTGGGTGGTGGAAATAAGAGAACAAAGTCTCGAAGCCGGTGTCCCCTTCTTTTTCAAACAATGGGGCGGCGTCAACAAAAAGAAAGCCGGCCGTCTCCTCGACGGCCGAACCTGGGAAGGCCTGCCTGCTGCGGTTATTGCTTCGTGCCCCGCTCAAAGCTTCGTGTAATGACCTCCTCTGCAAAGGTGCGCGCCTTGTATCCATGCCCGCTTGCGGCGCCCGGGTACGAATTCTGACGAGATTTGCGGGCTTGTGGCTGTAACGTCCCACAAAACATGTTGACGGCAATCACTGACACCAGTACGCTTCTCGAAGTGAGGTATGGGCCATGACAAAGTTGCTGGCGCAGGCATTCGACAAGGCGGCTGAGCTTCCTGAGGATTTGCAGGATCAGCTTGCCCGGGAATTGCTTGAGGAAATTGACTGGGAATCCCGCTGGGATGCCACTCTGGCAGCTTCACAGGAGAAACTGGAGCGATTGGCGGAGCGGGCCGCGGAAGAATATCGCATGGGCAAGACTGAAAAAAAGGGGTTCGACGATCTTTGATATCCCATCTCACCGGGGATTTCATTTCTTGGTTCAGTAAACTTCCAGTGCGAGTCCGGCGCGTTGCGCGAAAAAACTACAGGATTTGGAAAGAGAATCCTGGGCACGCTGGTCTGCAATTCAAGCTTGTCGGCGTCCGCATCCCAGTGTTTTCCGTCCGCGCCGGGTGTCGGCTACCGAGCACTGGGATTGAACGTCGATGATGACATCGTCTGGTTCTGGATTGGCTCCCACGGTGAGTACGAACGGATGATTTCGCACGTATAAAGACCTCCCAAGCCTAAAGGGGAGTCCATTAGATCCAGTCGTTCAAGAGAATATCATCGGCTTTCTGCGCTCGATCCTCCCTGCCCTTTATCAAGATGAGAAACAAGGAATGTGAGCGATTGATTGCGGAGTACGTCGGTTGGCTCAAGCAAGGGCTCCGGGTCAACGAGCTGGAGACTTGCTGTCAGATTTCGACTCCCTCCCTGGATCGCCACAACGACGAAATCGAAATCTACGTTGAGAAGCGCAATGGCGGCCTGGTCCTGACCGACGACGGCTACACCATCGCCGATCTGGAAGCGACCGGAATGAGCTTCGAGACCGAGAAACGAAAGCCTCACCTCCAGTCAATCCTCAACGGCTTTGGCGTCCGATTGGATAATAACGAGGTGCTTGTCGCGGCATCACCCCAGGATTTCCCGCAGAAGAAGCACGCCTTGGTTCAGGCCATTCTGTCCATCAACGATATGTTCGTGATGGCTGAAGAACACGTTCTTTCGCTCTTCAAAGAGGACGTCGCGCGGTTCCTTGAGCAAAACGCCATCCCTTTCTTCCCTGATTTCAAGCTGAGCGGCCGCAGCGGGTTTGATCATAAGTTTGACTTTGGATTGCCCAAAACCTTAAAAAAGCCGCAGAGAGTGCTGAAGGCCATCAATGCGCTCGGCAAGGATCAGGCTACCTCCTTGGCCTTCGCCATTGCCGATGTCCGGGTCATTCGCGCCGATCCTTTGCAGGCTTTCAGGTTCCTAAATGACGTCGAACATCCTGTAAAGGAAGACAACCTCGCCGCGATCCGCGCCTACGATATACAGCCGCTCTTCTGGTCCCAGCGAAATCAGGCCCCGGCAATTTTGAATCATGCCGCCTGACTCAACCGGTTCCATGCCCCAGGTGAGCTGTAAGCGCTGGGGAAAACGTGGATACCCACCGTTTTGTGGATCTTTGATGGGCGTCCATACTTTCAGACGAAGCCGTCTGGAAAAGACACGCTCACCCCGGAGCAGGGAAAATTCATCGAGGCCGCCTTCTCTTGCGGCGTCTCTCCAGCCCAGATGCTCATCGCCGAGTGGACCGTGGAGCACCAAAAACAGACTGGACCATTCAAAATGAAACACCCGATCGCCCAAAACCTGATCGCCCCTTGCGGGATGAACTGCGGCGTCTGCAAGGCCTACTTGCGCGAACATAACCCTTGCCACGGCTGCAACGAGGCCCAAGAGAACAAGCCCAAAACCCGCGTCAACTGCCGCCTGCGCATTTGCGACAAAAGAGGCGGCAAGTTCTGTTGCCATTGCCCCGAGTTCCCCTGCGACCGCCTCCGGCACCTCGACGACCGCTACCGCACGAAATACGGCATGAGCCAGATCGAGAGCTTGGAAATTATCCGCGACAAGGGTATCAGGAAGTTCGTGGCGGCGGAGCGCAAGAAATGGAAATCCGAAAAAGGAATTCTTTGCGTGCACGACAAGAAACACTACGGATAACCGCCCCCGGGTGGTCGAATTTTCTTCGGCGCAACCGAATTCCGAGAAGGTGTTACAATTTTCTGAAACGGGCACACAAGGAGGTGACGGGATGGGTTTTAAACTGACGGGCTTGAGTGAAGTGACCAGAAACTTGGAGCAACTGAAGAAGGCACTCGACGGCGCGGTCGCCAAAGTAGTTTTCGATCCTTTGAACAGGCAGGATGTGGAACGGGCGATCCGAGAGGTAGAGCAGAAAGTCGATTTGAAGATGGCACCCTATGTTTCCACCCCCGGAGTGCGGGAGATCGCGGCTGGACTCAAGGAGGAGTACGGGAAAGCCGTATTGCAGAAGGCGGAGGAAGCCCGAAAAAAGTCCCCGTCGTAGAACCAAGCCCCCCATCCATCAACCGCTCCCAACGCAGCCTTCCACCGGCGGCCAACGCCCCGGCACCACCAAACCAAATCCGTCATCTAGGGAAACGGGGCCGTATCTCCAAAATCCAAAATCCTGGTAGTGCCTTATGACGGCAAAATTTGGATTTTGGAGATACGGCCCCGTTGGTGTCATGAGCCGGGCTTCATGGCACACGTTCCAGGTCCTGACCGAGCGGGCTGAGCGCATGAAAACGCCTGGCCGCGATCTCGAATGGCCCGACAACGTATGGGCCGGTGTGAGCGTTGAGAACCGAGAATATTTGCAGAGAATCGATCATCTGCGCAGCGTTCCCGCCCGCGTCCGATTCATCTCCTTTGAACCGCTGCTTGAATCCCTCGGCGGAATCGATCTCGCCGCGATCGATTCGGTGATCGTGGGCGGCGAATCCGGCCCCGGCCCCGGCCGATGGAACAACCCTGGGTGGTGGAAATCAGGAAACAATGTTTCGCCGCCGGCGTACCTTCTTTTTTAAACAATGGGGTGGCGCCAACAAAAAGAAAGCCGGCCGGCTCCTCGACGGCCGCACCTGGGATGGTTTCCCACCAGCACTCACTGCTCCGCAACCAGCCGCGTCGTTCGTTTAGCAGCCTTCCCGACGGAAATGAGAATCGCTACAACATCACAAGGCTGATCGCGCTTTACTTCGATCTGATGATCACTCCGAAATGGACTGGACCCAAATGGCATATATGGATCTATCCATATCGATATGGTATAACAAGCCGTGACATTCGAGTGGGATTTGTCCAAGGAACTCGAGAACCTCCGAAAGCACGAGTCTCATTTTTGGAGGCTGCGGAATCCTTTGAAGACCCGGATGGTTTTCAGCTGACGGACATCAAACACTCTCAAGCTGAGGCGCGGTTCTTCTGGATTGGAAGATCCGGAAACGGACGAATTCTCACTACCAGATTCACGAGACGAGGGAACACCATTCGGATTATCGGATCTGCTTCATGGCGCATGTTCAGGAGGCTTTACGATGAAAGAACCCAAAACCGGTGACTTTGAATTCGATGTGAAAGGCACCCGGCAAGTCCGCCGGATAGCCGCGCGAAAACAGGCGGTCAAGATCACCATCAACATCGATTCCGAGGCTCTGGCGATTCTGCGCATACAGTCGGCCAAGACGGGGATTCCCTACCAGAGACTCCTGAACCAGGTGTTAATGCGCGCACTTCAGAAAGATGCCCAAACCGAAGGCCGCCTCGATCGACTGGAGAAAGAGCTGAATCGGCTGAAGCGCACCCTTGTGGCATAAGTCGCAATCCAAGAAATTCGGTGACGTCTGACTATTATTATGAATCGTTGTAATGAAAGGGATTGAGATGGACCTCGAAAATTAGTCGGATGTCCACGTATTTCCACCAAGCGCACGAATGAGCCTTCCGGGATCGGGGACTGACGACGCTAAATCTTTGACCTACAGGAAGCCGTCTGGAAAAGACACGCTCACCCCGGGGCAAGGAAAATCCATCGAGGCCGCCTTCTCTTGCGGCGTCTCTCCAGGCCGGATGCTCGTCGCCGAGTGGATAGTGGAGCACCAAGAACAGACTGGACCATTTAAAATGAAACACCCGATCGCCCAAAACCTGATCGCCCCTTGCGGGATGAACTGCGGCATCTGCAAGGCCTACTTGCGCGAACATAACCCTTGCCACGGCTGCAACGAGGCCCAAAAGAACAAGCCCAAGACTCGCGTCAACTGCCGCCTGCGCATTTGCGACAAAAGAGGCGGCAAGTTCTGTTGCCATTGCCCGGAGTTCCCCTGCGACCGCCTCCGGCACCTCGACCGTCGGTACCGGACGAAATACGGCATGAGCGAGATCCACAACCTGGAGTTCATCCGAAAGAACGGGATCAGGAAATTCATCGCCGCCGAGCGCCAGAGGTGGATATCGGAAAATGGCGTGTACTGCATCCACGACAGGCAGTACTACAAGTAACAACCTCTTCGCCTAAAGCGGCCGGCGATCAGCCGGCAGCCTTGGAGTGCGGCGGCATGACAGTCATGCCGCCGCACTCCAAGGCGCCTTCGGCGCAAAAACGGCTGGCATTCGGCTGCTGCTGGGGAAACTAGACTTCCTGGTTTTGCCGGTTTCTTTCAAAACAAGCAAGCATCCGTGTTTCCGGGAACCGGGGACGCTCATCGGTCTTCAGATGGAAACTGCCGAGAACACCATCAAAAACCGGAAATCCAGGCGAAAACCGGCGAGCGTCCCCCGTTTTCGTAGATGGCGGCGCCGGCGCTTCGGCGATCAGGCTGCCGCCGGGATCCTCGCCCGCGCAGGGGGCCGAGGCGGTGCCGAACAAGCGAGGACGGGCTGGCAGCGGGCTGACCTCTCCGGCCGTCCGGCCCCGGCCGGCGGCAAGCTCAGACCGGGCGCAGCAGGTCGAGGAGCTCCTCGCGCGTGAAGATCTTCTGGAGGTGCGGATCGTCGGCCCGCACGACGGAATCCAACAGGCGGCGCTTGCGCTCGATGATGGACGAGATCTTTTCCTCGAGCGTACCGGCGGTGATCAGCTTGAAGACCTGGACGGCGCGCTTCTGCCCGATGCGGTGGACCCGATCGGTCGCCTGGTCCTCCCGGGCCGCGTTCCACCACCGATCGTAGTGGATGACCACGGTGCCCGCCAGCAGGTCGATGCCCGCGCCGCCGGCCTTCAGACTCCCCAGGAACACGCGGCAGCCCGGCTCCTGATTGAACCGGCGCACGATCTCGCCCCGCTCCACGCTCGCGCCGGTCAGGGTCGCAAACCCGATGCCGAGGTCGGCGAGCAGCCGCTCCATCATCGTAATCATCCCGAGGTACTGGCTGAAAACCACCACCTTCTGGCCGTTGTCCAGGCTCTCGAACAACAGTTCCTGGAACAGCTCCCATTTCCCGGATTCATGCTTCTGGTAGTCCGCGATCGCGTTGAGCGCCAGCGCCGGGTGGTCGCAGATCCGCTTCAGGAGGTTGAGCAGGGCGAAGATGTGAATATACGGCAGCCGGCGCCCGCCGGAGCGGAGCTGTGCGACCAGGTCCGCTCCCTTTGCGGCCAGGGCGTCGCGATACAACTTGACCTGGGCCGGACTCAGCTCGCAGGTGCGCAGGTCTTCGATCTTCTCCGGCAGTTCATCCAGCACGGCGCCTTTCAGCCGGCGCAGTATGAAAGGCGAAATCAGTCTCCTGAGCCCGTCGGTCGCATCTGCCGCGCGGCCGTACTGCTTTTCGAAATCCTCGTCCGAACCGAGCAGACCCGGCAGCACGAGATCGAAAAGCGCCTTCAGGTCGCCGAGCGAGTTTTCGATCGGGGTTCCGGTCAGCCCGATCCTCATCCGGGCCTGCAGGGAGGCCGCCGCCAGGTAGTTCTGCGTTTCGCGATTCTTGAGGTTCTGGATTTCGTCGAATACGGCGAGGGTGAACGGGACGCCGCCGAGCAGCGCGATGTCGTTGCGCATGATCCCATACGAGGTCACCAGTACGCCGGCCTGCTTGAGCGCGGCCTTGAGGTCGCGTTCGCCGCCGTGATAGACCGCGGGCCTCAATCCCGGCGCGTGTTCGCGGATCTTGCTCATCCAGTGGCTGATCACCGTCGTGGGACAGACAACCAGGAACGGATCCTTGACCTTGTTGAGTTCGCGCAGCGAAACCATCAGGGCCATCGCCTGGTGCGTCTTGCCGAGGCCCATGTCGTCGCACAGCAGGCCCGCCAGCCCGTTTTCGAACAGGAACCGGAGCCAATCGACTCCCCGCACCTGATAGGGCCGCAGGGGCGTGGCCATCCCTTTCATCCTGCCCGCGGGGAGAGCGGGAGCCAGCGCGAGCAGCCGCTTCGCGATCTGCGCGCGCCGGTCTTCGACACGGACCGGCTTGGCGCCGGCGGACGCCAGGCGCAGCAGGTCGAGCGCCGAGAGGCGCACCCGCTCGCCGTCGACCGGCGGCGCGCCGTCCTTCTCGAGCGACTCCAGAGCGCCGAACGCGTCCGCATGGACGTCGACCCAGCCTTCCCTAAGCGTGATGTAGTTCCGTCCCGCGCGCCTGGCTTCCAGCATCTCAGCCAGCGAAACCGACTCGTCGCCGAATCCGTAGCGGATGGAAAGCCAGTACCAGCTGCGTTCCATCGCGCCCGCCATCACTTCGAGGTAGTCATGTTGCCGCAGGATTCGCAGGTGGGCGAGCGGATCGTCGAGCACCAGCAGGCCGTCCTCCAGGTCGCGCCGGTGCTCGTCCAGAAACGCGGGAAGCAGGCTTTTTTTGAGCTTCATGTCCACGGGGGCGGCGAATTTCCTGCCCGATCCCGGCGTTTCCAGCTCTGCCAAAATGTGCATCTCGCGCAGGTATACGAGGTTTCCATAGCGGAATCTCTCCAAATCCGAGCCAGCCAGAAACCGAGCCTCTCCGGAGGCCTGCATTGCATGGATCATCGGGCGCACCTCGAGGTCCAGTTTCGTCTTCTGCGTGACGAGAAAGATGGATCTTAACGGGATGGGGTGGATGGCAAGATCCGCTTGAGCGGGAAACTCGGCGGCGAGCAGGCCGAGCGCCTTGCGCACCTGCCGGCGCGGCACGACCAGTTCCAGAAGAAGAGCTCCGGCGCCGGTGCGGCACTTGAGCACAAAATCGCCGCTGCTCTGCTCGACGGCCGGGTGGAAGGTGAAGCCGGCGCCGTATTCCCGGAAGCAGTGATAGGCGAGCACTCCCCAGAGACTCTGTTCGGTCCTTTGGCGGATGGTGAGGACGCCGGCCTCGTTCATCCGCTTTTCGTCGTCGCCGCTTACCATGGCGGCCACGTTCCGGATGAGCCCGGCGCGATCCCGGAAGCGATTGGACGTGGGCGCCTTCCCCAACCGTTCGAGAAACCGCAAGGATGCCTCCGAGGCATCCAACAGCCGCGCCACCAGACGGTCACCCGGGGCAAAGAAGCAAAGCGTGCCCTGCCCCGGGTCGCGCGCAGGCCGGATGTCCCGGCAGCAGGAAAAGTCGTCTTCGCTCAGGACACCAGCGAGGCGGTACCACACGCTCCCGGCGAAAGCCTCTCCCCAGGAGCGGCCGCCCTGCCGCTCGCGGATCGGGCCCACGGCCCGCGTCAACCGCTCGAAATGCGCGCATCCCTTGCGCTTCCTGCTTTCCCGGCAATCGCATTTGCCGGTCAGGATGCCCCCACCCGCGCAGCGCGGGACGCAAAGCGGCATACCGGGATCCTTGTCGCCCAGCTCAGGGAGCATCCCGTACCCGGACCGGAAAAACTCGATGTTGTCGAATTCCGTCATCCCGCCAAATCTCCAGCGCGCGCAACCGGGAGGCGCGCGGCCGCTTGATCCATGGAGAACATGGAGGTGGATTGTGCTCTACCCCGGATTCACGCGGAGTGGGCTGCCGCCGATTCCCGGCCAGCCTGGGCCTCCTCGATCGAGCGGAATCTGAAGACGCCGACAGGATTTCTGGGCCGCGCAATCAGCCGGTAGCGCGCGCAGTGCCGCACGAAACGTGCGAACGCATCCTCTGCGCCCGCACGGATTGGCGCGGCGTTCATTTCCTGGATGGACCGGTATCTTTCTACGGGCATTTACCCTTCTCCCAGCTTGAATCTTTCCCTGAGCGCGGCCGCATCCTGCCGGTCGATGGGACGCGAGGTGTCTTTCTTCAGCAGATACAGCGCTCGCGGAGTGGCGACGCTCACGCGCACACCCTCCGCTTCTTTGAGTTCCGATTCGACGGCGTCATAGCTTGCCGCTTCGCCCAGACGGGTCAGGATATCGAAAAAGAGCTCTCCCGTAGCGGGGTAGTACCTGACAGCGGGGTAATCGCCCAGCAAGTCCTCCGCGCGGATATCCTCGATGTTGGGGTCGCCGGAATAGGCCGCCCGTAACGCCCCCCTCAGCCGTTCGACATTTTCGGCCGTCGGCCGGATCAGCAGGTCCACGTCCTCGGTCGCGCGAATCAAGCCGTGAAAACCCATGGCGGTCGCGCCGATCAGAACATATTCGAGGTCTTGTTGTTCGAACGCCCGCAGCACTCTCAGCAGCTCATCGCGATCCATGCAAAGATTCTACCCCGCAGCCTCTCCTTCCGCCAAATGGATCCGGGAATTCCGGTATAGATCGCGGCGGCCGATGCATCCGCTTGGCATGCACTCGTCGGCCCTGAGTCAGGCGCCGCGATGCAGTGACATCGTCGCCGTGCGGCTGTTTCGGTGCAACGGGGTCGGAACGACAAAGACCAGGGTCTCAACGCCTGAGACCATCTTCCGGTTGAGCGGGAAGATGGTTTCCGCGGTCAAGAAGATCTTCTCGTTCGCGGAGACCATAGTCTCCGGATTCGAGAGCATGGTCTGCGTGATGCACACCATCTTCACGACGGCGGGGACCGTGGTCACGGCCGCACAAAAAGTGGTGTCGTTCGCGTAAACCATGGACTGAATGAGGATAGGAATTTCAAACAGAACTCGCGTCGGTAATCGGCTCTGCCCCAGGGGCGCCTGGAGCCTTCCGTTCGGCTTCTGATAAGGGGCGACTGTGAACTCGGGGGCATGTGCCGGCCTCCGAGGCAGGATTCTACATCTAAGCTAGAGTACCTGGACAATGGCGGGCTTCAGAAGATCCGCTTCAAAGACCAGAGGCCTCAGACCGACGAGCATGTGCTGCTGGAGCGCGTCGCCGAAGCTGCTGAGATTGAGATCTGGCGTGAATTGATGGCGGGCCATCATGCTCATACCGGAAAGCAGGAGTCGGGTGGACAGACTGCAATAAGGTGCAGGTGCGTCAATAAACCGGATCCAGGACCCCAGCTTATTGGGATGCTCGCGTTCGCGCTGCGGATGCAAGCCCGGCGAATATCGATTTCAACAAATCGCACAAGGCTTAAGGCGGTATCAGCAAGAGATTGTAAGATCAATGATTTGAGTTGCTACGGAGTTTTTGGCAGGGACAGGTCCGGTTTCCGGCGCCCGTCGCTCCGCGCGCGGCGGGGCGTGGCGCCATCAGGTGAAGATCGCTCGAGTTGCGGCGCGCAGCATTCTGCCACCGCACTTCCAGTACAATGATTTCGGATTTCGCTGCGCCTTTAGCACGGCATAAGCGATCTCCTGCTTGTCCGGTTGTTTCAGCACGCTACTATTTGTAGTGTGGGCGCGTATGCTGTGCCCCGTCGTATCCGTAGATAATCAAATACCGTGAAATAAACTGAGGAAGGGAGAAACTAAATGGATGCGAGACTGCGTGCACCGCGGTTGATTGAATGGGGCCAGAAATGGTGCTAAGGTGATGGCAACTATGAAGCAGGCGAATATCAAACTCACCTACCATGACTACGTTCAACTTCCCGACGACAAACGCTACGAGCTCGTGGAAGGAGAACTCTTCTTGGTCCCGGCCCCGAGACTTTATCACCAGAGAATCCTGGGAAAGCTCTGGACGTCTCTCTACTCTCATGCTGAAGCTAATCAGCTTGGCGAGGTGTTTCTCGCACCCTGTGACGTCTTGTTTTCCGAGGCCACTGTGGTTCAGCCGGACCTGCTGTTTGTCTCCTGCGAGCGAAAGGGAATCCTAACGGATGCCAACATTCAGGGATCTCCCGACCTGGTCGTAGAAATTCTCTCACCTTCCACCGGGCAGCGCGACCTCGGGCTTAAACGGAATCTGTATGCCAGATATGGCGTGCGCGAATACTGGATCGTCGATCCCGATGCCAAAACCATAGAGGTCCTCTCCCTGACCGAAACTGGATATCGCACCGATGCCGTCGTTCCCTGGACCGGCACCCTCAACTCGCCCCTGTTCCCTGCCCTGGACCTGGCCCTTACCCATATTTTCTGAAATGGCCAGAATCCGGTGGCCGCCTCGCGCTTGGACTTGAGTTTCCCGCAGGCACTCTGACGAGAACCGGAAACGCTCACCGGTCTTCGGATGGAAACTGCCGAGAACACCATCAAAAACCGGAAATCCAGGCGAAAACCGGTGAGCGTTCCCCGTTTTCGGATTTTTTCTCACGACCGTAGCGACGCATCGGGAGCAGCAGACCGGATGCCGGCCTTGAAAGGCCGGCCTACATTCATGCGGCCGCTACGCGGCCCACGCGCTGGTGAATTATTGAGGCTAAGATCGAGCTGACGGCCAGGAATGCTGCAATCATAGATCAACCGCTATCGGCGTGGCTCTACGTTGTTTTGGATATCCATCCATAAAGTTGGATGAGACTCAGCATTGCACCCATCGGAGCCATCTTGTTCCGGCGGGCATCAGACTCGCGTAAGTTAAAGTAATACAATATTTTGGGCGATAGTTGGAGTCCTGGGAGGAACAGCCCGTGTCACTGGCACTGCTGTTGCCTGCAACATTGACAATACCGAAGTTTCGGACGGCTCGAACGGATTTGTTTGCAACTCCTATGGCAGGCATGTGCGTGTCGACGCTCCAACAAAGTACCTCTTGCCCAACAGCCAGACGGAAAGATTCTTTGGAAGGATTTGTGTTTTTTCCAACAACCCTTTTCCAGGGAGATAATGAGACCCTATGTGCCAAATTAGAGCCCAGCACATTCGAATTCTCACAGGTTTGCTTTTGTGCGTTTTTTGGGGGGCCATCGGACTGTCCTTTGGTCAGATGACGACGAGCACGATCTCTGGAGTCGTCAAAGATCAAAGCAGTGCGGTGATCCCAGGCGTTACCGTTTCGGTGCGTAACCTCGAAACCAACGCGGCCCGCGTTGTCGCAACCGATGAAGCGGGTCGCTATCTCATTCCGGGGCTCTCCGTGGGGCCCTATGAGCTGACAGTCGCACTTTCGGGCTTCGCCACCTATAAGAGGTCGCCGATCAGCGTGGTATTGAATCAGGCGGCTGTGGTTGATGTGGAGCTGAAGCCTGCGGGAACGGCAGAGACCGTAACCGTGACCGCTGACGCCCCCCTGCTCAACGCAGAGACCTCAGAGGTGGGGGTGCGCTTCGATCAGAAGAGGATTTCCGATCTTCCCACGAGCGGGCAGTTTGGTCTCGGAGGGGGCTTCCGGGATATCTTTTCCTACGCGTTGTCCGCACCGGGAGTCAGCCAGCTCAACAGCGGCAATTCCGCGTTTGCTTCCGGCACCAACTTCTCCGTAAACGGCCTGCGCCCCCGGGGAAACAATTTCATGATTGATGGCCAGGACTCCAATGATCCCAGTGTCACCGGGCGCACCCAGGCCATGAACAATCCGGACGTGGTCAAGGAGTTCCAGGTGATCACCAGCCAGTTCCTGGCCGAGTACGGCCGGGCGGCCGGCTCAGTGGTAAACGTAATTACGCGGAGCGGGACGAATCAGCTGCATGGATCCGCTTACTGGTTCAATAACAACAATGCCTTGAACTCCCGGAGCAATCTCGACAAAAACGCGGGCCTCACCGAGGCGCCCTGGCTGATTGAAAACCAGATCGGCGGCACGGCGGGTGGTCCGATCCTCAAAGACAAGACGTTCTTCTTCGGATCGCTGCAACGCTGGACCATCCGGCAGGTAGGTTCAGGAAGCACGATTTCGGGCATCCCCACGCAAGCCGGCCAGCAGGCATTGCAGCAGATCGCCGGCAGCCGTCCGCAGGTGGCGGCACTCCTGAAATTTCTGCCTCCGGCAAACCGATCGCTCGGCACTTTCATTCCAGTCACGGTGGGGAACCAGACCGTCCAGATCGAGCAGGGAACGTTGACAAACTCAACGACGCAACTGCGAAACAACTGGCAGTGGAGCTCGCGCATCGATCAGAACCTGGGCCGGCACTCTCTCGGCGCACGATATCTGTTCGATGATGATGTAAATGACGGCGGTGGGCAAGCAACCCCTCCGGGATTGACCACCTATGTGCCTTCGCGGCGCCAGGCCCTGTCGCTGTTTTTCACGAGCAGCCTCAGCCCAAAACTGGTCAACGAGGCGCGCGCCTCCTGGCAGAGGTTGGCAACCGTCACCACTGCCGCGGACACCTCCTCGGAGTCGATTCCTTCGATTGAGATCACCCAACTGGGGCTGACGGGATTCAACGCCGCGGCTGACCGGACAGCCATCGGGCTGGCGGTCAACCTGCCCCAGTTCCGCTATAACAACACCTTCCAGTTCCAGGACTCGTTTTCGTGGGTTCGAGGAGCCCATTCGTTGAAGTTCGGCATGGATATCCGGCGGACCGACGTCAAGAGCTTCTTCTACCCGCAGATCCGCGGCCTACTGCGCTACAGCTCGCTCCAGAACTTCGTGAACGACACCGCCGAGGCGCTCAATCTCAACCGGGCGCTGCCGGGAGGCGAAACCATCATTTACTACAAGTGGTACGACGCCTACCTCTTCGCTCAGGACACCTGGAAGGCGACGCCGAACCTCACGTTGAACCTCGGACTGCGCTACGAGCGGCCCGGCAACGCGATCCAGAGCCTCGTCGAGCTGAATCAGAAAATCGTGGCCGCCAACGGCGGCAACGATGTGTTCCGTCTGACACCCGCCCCCAGCGGGCACAACAACAATTTCCAGCCCCGCGTGGGCTTCAGCTGGGAACCCCGACCGCAGACGGGATGGCTCAAACGGCTGACGGGTGGCGGCAGAATGGTTTTGCGTGGAGGTTATGCGCGCGCCAACGACTATCAGTTCATCAACCTTGCACTGAACATCGCGAGCTCTTTCCCCTTTGTCGCCGCGATCAGCAGATCCAACCTTGCCAACGCATTCGCTACACTCCCGACCTTACAGCCGGACTTGAGCAATCCGGCTCAATTGCAGACCCTCACACGCACCATCGTCTCGCCCGACTTCCGGGCGCCCATCGCCGAGCAGTTTTCCTTCGAAGTCCAGCGGGAACTGGCATCCAATGCGGTGCTGAGAATTGGCTGGGTCGGCACCAGAGGCACGGGGCTCTTCCAGACGATTGATGGAAATCCGCGAACCATCTGCAGCACAGCGCCGAACTGCCCGCGCGTCGATCCGACGCGGGGGGTCATCCGACTGCGCGCGAACTCGGCAGGGTCCATCTATCACTCCATGCAGGTCAGCGCCGACAAGCGTCTTTCAAGAGGCTTCAGCGCCGGCGCGCACTTCACCTGGAGCAAGTTTATCGACGATGCCTCGGACACCTTCAATCCGTCGGCTCGCGGCGAGGTCGCGGTCTCGCAGGATTCCTACAATCGCCGATTGGATCGCGGGCTTTCCACTTATGATCGGCCGTTGCGGTTGTCAACCAACTTCGTTTATGAGTTGCCGTTTTATCGAAGCCAGGGCGGCATAGCCGGCCATGCCCTGGGAGGCTGGCAGGTCAGCTCCTACCTCACGTTCCAAAGCGGCTCACCGTTCTCACCCCTCAACGGCACGGATCCGGCGGGTGCGCTGGCAGGCATCGACGGGCTGGTGGGGAATTCGATCCGTCCCAACTTCGGGACTGCGCTCGATGTCACCCACATGTCCGTGGAGGAGTTGCTTGCCGCGGGAGGCCGCACTCTTTTCAGCCCCGTCACGCTTGCCCAGCGGGTCGGTAATGTCGGTCGCAACGTCCTGCGCAGCGACGGCATCGCCCAGATTGATATGAGCATCGTGAAAAACTTCCATATTACCGAATCCCAGAGCTTTCAGTTCCGGCTTGAAATGTACAACATGACCAATACACGGAACTTCGGGATCCCGGAAGCGCGCATCAACAACACCGGTTTCGGCAACCAGTGGGGCACCGACGGGGGCAATCGCAGGATCTTTTTTGCTCTGCGCTATACTTTCTAGGCAGACCTGTTCGGAGACTCTCCCAGGCTCCGGGGTCCGCATGGCGGGCTCCGGAGCCTTTTGTTGCCAGGCTGCTTTTGTCCATCCCACCTGGCGCTCCAGCCCCGTGCTCGTGACCATGCCCGGGCAGAATTTCGATGTGGACCCGTCGCGTCCTCGCAAGAGCCCAGGTGGAAGGCCGGTCCATGGATCGCGATCCGAAGCCGTTCGCTGCCGGCCTCATGCCGTCTGCATACCGATATCTGCGTTCCCTGGCGTGATTCCGTCTCACCGTAAATCGTAAGTAGGAAGAGCGCCTACAAATCAAAATCCGCCCACACCAGGAGATGATCCGAGGCTTCCGAGGTCTTGCTAACCGAATCGAAGTGCTCCCAAAGAGTCGGATGATATGTACCCCGCCGCTCGATCCCCACATCCTGGAGTATGGCCTGCAGTTGCGGCGACATGATCAAGTAATCGAACTTCTGGGTTATCAATCCCGTGCCATAGGTCCCCGGCCTGTCCTGGGGCCAGTTCGGGTGCGCGCTGACATCGGTAAAGCCTTCCGTGAAGAGCGAGGCCAAGGGAGGGCTGTCCGGCACGTCATTCAGATCCCCGCCGAGAAGCACTAGATCCGAGCGGCTGAGTGCTGCCTTGGCGATAACATGCGCCTGCTTCGCCTGGGCCTCCCTGCGGTCAAGCGACGCCTGATCGTCGCCGTTACGCTGTGACTTGAAGTGATTCGGTATCACCACGATCCGCCTGCCGCCTGTCACCTCGATATCGTATTCCGGACAGTCCCGCGAGAAGATCTTCTTGCCATTGGCGCCCAGATCATCCACGTGCGAGCGCATCGAGACAAGCGGGAAGCGGCTCGCGATGCCCACGTCTATCCCCCGACCGTCATTGCCGTCGATGACCATGCAATGAGGGTACGTGAACTGGAACTTCGGGGCGAGCACCTGCTCGAAAAACCGCAGCAGAGTCGGACGATTCTCCACCTCGACTAGGATCAGAATATCCGGCCGGATCTCCGCGATTACCCGCGCCGTATTGTACGTGGCCTGCCATTCGACATTCTCGCGCCGCAGTTCGAACCATCCCGTCCATTCCGCGCGCCCGCCGGCAACCACTTCCAATGGCTTGTTCTTCGGCTTCCTGAAAAGCTGTCCCCGGATTTTCTGCAGCTGAATAAGCGCATTATCCGGCTGGTCCAGGAAGTGAAACTTGTACTGCCCGGACAACTCGACCAGCCGGGCTTTATCTTCAGGGGTGTATGCGTCCTTGGCCACGATCACGTTGAGTTCCGCATGGTCTTCAATGGCTTGCCGCCCGGCAGCGTCACTCGGGAAACTCATGGCCGAAGGACGCGTAAACAGGTTTTCCAGATTGAACGTAGCAATGCGCAACATGATACGCCTCCTCGAAACAAAATGACCGCAGCACTACAACGAAGAAGTTGGACGCAATACTATCATGAAAATCAACGTCGTATTCCCGCCCCCCTCAAAAGCCAAAGAATGAAAACCAGGGACGCGAGCCTGTCGATTGTCTGCTGCGGGGTAATTCAGGGTGATTCCCAAGCCGACCGGTGCTATTCTGCTCCCGCAGGCGCCGGACCTGAAGATCTCACTTATCAGAAACTGTCTACCTTCGGAAGGAATGTTGCAACGATACGATCCAGCGGCCTATGTTCAACCACTCACACCGTGAATGTTTTCACACCCGGTGTCGCCGCCGCTCGCAACGGCTTGAAGATCATCGACTCTGATCATTATTGGCAATCTCGGGATGATTGGCAGCGGCGGATATTGCCGCAAGGTTCGAGATAGCAGGATGAAAGGATCGAAATTCCTATGGATAGCAAGATCTGTAGAATTGCATTCCTCGCTCTTGCCCTTTCGCTGCTTTCTGGTATTGCCGCAGTTTCATCTTCGCAGGGCTGGTTTGTCACCGGACAGAATGCCGGCCTGCTGCTTTCCGGGGTCGATTTCAACAATACCGGCGGCGCTTTGATGTTCAATCATCCCTCGGACATCGCCAGCGACGGTGTGCACTTTCTGTTGTGCGACCGCTTCAATAACCGTGTTCTCGTTTGGAACACGCTTCCTGACCGATGGGACGCACTGCCCGATCTCGTTCTCGGACAACGCAATTTCACGGACAATAATCCGGGCACATCCAAGGGTGAGATGAACTGGCCCGGAAACGTGTTCGTGGCGGACAACGGCAGAGTGGCGGTTGCCGACACTTATAACGATCGAATCCTCATCTGGAATCGATTCCCGACCCGGAGCGGCCAGGCCGCGGACATTTCGATTTCCTTGAGGTTGCCCGGCCCGTCCAACTATATATGGCCTTGGGGCGTGTGGACCGATGGAACCAGGCTCGTCGCCACGTCCACGCACGCGACCGCCGCCATCCTGTTCTGGAACTCGCTTACGAACGTCGATGATCAGGCTCCCGATTATACGATCCGCCTTCCCCAATTAGGTACGCCGCGCAACATTTCTACCGATGGTTCGACATACTTCTTTGTCTCGGACCATAACGCTTCTGTCAATGGCCACCAGGCCGATCAGTCCGGAACGTTCTTTTGGAATTCCTTTCCCCGGCAGGCAGATCAACCGTTCGATTTTTATCGTGATGAATGGATCAAGGGCAGCAAGCTTCCCAGCGGACAATGGGCGGCCGGAGGTCTGAACGCAGTATTTCTCTGGGCGTCCGTGCCGACTTCAGCCGGTCATGATCCCGTTTTGACATTGAGAAACCAATATTACAAAAACGGAGACGGTCCCAACGCCTTGTTTGCGGGAGGACGCTTATACGTCAATAATTACAACGGCAACAACGTCCAGGTGTATAACGGCATCCCGACAGCATCCAATCAGCTGCCGGATTTCGCTCTCGGCAGCCCGTCCATTGATATCAATACCCTGGAGACTCTCAACATCCTCGGGAATCCCAATGTGTACACTGACGGAACGGCTTTGTTCGCCTCCGGCTATTTCGCCAAACTCTGGATCTGGAAATCGCTACCGCAAAGAAGCGGACAGGCGCCCGACGTAAGGATGGATCTTGATTTTCAGCCCGTCGGGCTGGGCCTCTTTGACGGAAAACTGGTCGGCGCAGGACCGAACGTGGGGCCAGGGAACAAAGTCGCCGTGTGGAACTCATACCCCCTGAACGGCGAACCTCCATCTTATTCCATCGCCGAGCATATAGGCAGTTTCGTGCTCTCCCAGGTCACGGGCGTCGCTCTGGACCAGAGTTTCTTTTATCTCGCCAAGGCGGACGGAACCCTCGCAATGTGGCGGGAAATCCCTCGAACCGGGAACGAAGAACCTTTCCTGAGCATTGGGGACCTGGATACGCAATTAGACCAAATCCATAGCGATGGAACTTATCTTTGTGCCGTAAGTGGAACGTCTCAAAAAATCTATATCTTCCGGGTCGAAGATCTGAAAGGAGGCGGGACTGTTCGTCCCTTCAAGACACTCCAGAATTTCCCGAGTGCCTCCTGGTTGATTTCGCCGCAGCGCGCCATCACATTCAATAACAGCCTGGCAATCGCGGATATGGGCGCAAACCTGGTGTACCTATGGAAAAACCTGGCGGATGCCGGCGATCTCAATCGCGTAATCATTCTGGGCGGCCGGGTACCCATGCAGCCGGCCATCGGCATCAACCGGCTCTTCTGGCCTGCCTATCTGGCTGCCCATCAGGACCGCCTGTGGGTTGGCGAGTTTAAGTTCTCATCACGCCTCGTACAGTACACTCCCTCCGAGGAGGACAGAACGAAGGTAAGCCTGGCGGTCCCGTCAGGAGGAACCGCCGCAGCAGCCACACCGGGTTATGCCGACACGACCCAAGTCGGGTATGTTGCCGCGACCCTGACGTCAGGCAGCGCGCCCTATGGCACGGCCGTGTTCAGCTTCAAGCAGAACGGGGTGACGGTAAGCGAAGCCGGAGTGCCCGCTTCCCCGCCCACCACGACCGCTCGGATCTTCATCGACTATCGTTCCTCGGTTGCCGCAATCCCAGGGCGCGCCAGTTCCGGCTCGATCAACATCAACACCGGGATCGCCGTGGCTAACAATGGTTCTGCCCCGGCCAACGTCACCTACACGCTATGCGATTCCGCAGGCACTCCCGTCGCGAGCGGCCATGGGACTCTCGCTGCCGGGGCCCATTTGGCCAGGTTCGTCCACCAGCTGCAGGAGGTGGCGCCGGACTTCGTCCTGCCCGCGAATTTCCGGGCTGCCATTAAGTTCGCATCCCTGGATATCTCCAGTGATCGGCCGGTTTCGATCCTGGCACTGCGCATGACCACCAATCAAAGAGGCGAAGCGCTCTTCACAACCACGCCGATAGCAGATCTTATCAAACCGCCTGCCGACGGAGCCCTCTTCTTTCCCCATTTAGCCGATGGCGGCGGGTACACTACATCCCTGGTTTTGCTCAACACCTCAAACGTAATCGAGACCGGGACGCTGCAAGTGATGGATGATAACGGCTTTCCTCTCGTTGTCACGGATGTTGGCGGCACCTCGGGCTCGACGTTGCGATACACGATTCCGAGGCGCGGCGCAGCCTTCTTTCAGACGGATGGGTCTGCCACGACTACGCGGACCGGATGGGCCAGGTTGACGCCTGATGCCGGAACTTCAACACCGGTCGGAGCCGGCGTGTTCGGCTACAATCCCGGCAGCTTCCTGGTAACCGAGTCCGGCGTCCCGGCAGCTGCCGCCACCACCCACGCACGCATCTATGTCGACATGTCCCTGTTTCGCGGCACAGGGCTGGCCATCGCCAATCCTTCCGGCACAAGTGCCTTGATCGCAATCAGGGCGTATCAGAGCGACGGCATTACCCGGGTTGGCGTCAGTGACGTTCCGCTCGAGGTGCCGCCGAACGGGCACCGCGCACGTTTCGTCAACGAGTTAGTCGGCCGGTTGCCGGATGGATTCACCGGCGTGGTGGATTTCGCTTCAGCTACCCCCTTTGCGTGTCTCACGATGCGATCGCTCTACAACGAGCGTCATGATTTCCTCCTGGCGACCTTCCCGATCGCCGACATGACCCGGAGTGCGCCCGCGCCGATCGTGTTTCCACAGATTGCGGATGGAAGCGGTTATGTGACGCAGTTCATCCTGATCGGCGCCGGCGGAGCATCGGCTGTGACCCTCAACTTCATCGGCGAAGACGGCAAGCCACTGCCCGTCGGGAAATAGCAGAGCGAATGAGGGGAATTCAGGGACGTTGCCACTCAGCGACGAACGGGCAGGGGCGGGACAGGCGGAATATCGGCTTTCAGCTTGTCCCATTGCTCCGGGGTCAGCAGGCGGCGGATCCCGAGCAGCATCCTGGCGTTGGCCTTTTCCAGTTCGGCGCGGGCCTGAGCTACCTTATCGATTTGGGCGACGATTTTGGCTTCGTCGGGTTGTTCGGCCGCAACCAGCGGTTCCATGATTGTTTCTTCCCTCTGCACCGACGCATTCAGATCGATCAATTTCAGGCGGTATTGCTGGAAGGTATCGTCCATTTTCTTCGTCTGGTCTGCTGTCAGACTCAGCCTTTGAGCCATCTCCGGACGGGTCCACCATTTCCCCCCCGGTACGCCGAGCACGCGCTCCAGCGGCGGCCTGCCCGGTTGAGCCCGCTGGACGGCCACTTCGGGCCTTGGTGTCTGGATTGTGCGCCCCCTGACTACCGGTTGAGCGAGTTGGGGTGCAACGGCAGGCCTTGGAGTCTGGATTGTGCTCGCTCTGGTCGCCCGTGGAGCGGGTTGGGGTGCAATGGCAGGCCTTGGAGTCTGGTTCATGCGCACCCTCATCTCCCGCACGAAGCGCTGGTCCTCGGGCGAGATCGTTTCACCACGGTTGCGTCTGGCCTGGATATCATCGAGGCGCCTGCGTTCCGCTTCGGTGAGCGGCGCCTGCGGCGGTGCCTGCACCGCAGGTGGCTGAGTCGGTTGAGGGGGTGGCGGAGGCTGTTGTGCCAGCCCTGCGGCACCGGTAAGCAGCATCATCAATCCGAGTTTTGGAATCATCATCGAGTTTCTCCTTATTTGACTTTCACTTTTCGACGGCATCCGGCTCCCAGGCGACCAGCTTCATCAGCGGCTCCAGCGGCATTGGAACCGATCGTGAAACCTGGGCATTCACCGCTTCCCAGAGCTGGACATCCGCCTGGAATGCCGCAGCATCGCGTCGCCGCTCGCCGGAGTTTTTGCAGATCGGCACTATTACCGCGATGGCCAGCGCGGCTGCGGCCAGCTTCCAGCTCGGCGCGCCGCTGGTAAACCTGCGCCGGTGTTCCAGCGGCGCCCATCGCTCGGGGGCTTCGGCGCCCTTTTCGAGCGCGCTCCTGGCGATGACAGAAGAACGAAACTCCGCAAGAAGCGTTTTCAGGCGGGAGGTTTCCGCCGCGCATTGTGGGCACTCTCGAAGGTGCTGATCCGCATCCGGAGTGCAGTTGCCGGCTATGCATCTGGAAATCTGTTCCGAAGACAGGTGCGCGCTCATCTCGATCTCCCGAGTCTCCCCCGGATTGCATGGAGGGCCCGGAAGAGATGTATCTTAACGGTTCCTTCCTTCATGCCGGTCGCGGCTGCGATTTCGAGGAGGTCCATGTCCTCCACAAAACGCAGCAGGAACACGGTTCTTTGCCGTTCCGGCAGTCTCCGGCTCGCCTGCCATATCATCTGCACCTGTTCGTTCAGCAAAGCCCGATCCTCCAGGGAAATCGTGGCATCCGGCAGATGGTCGCTCACATCGCCCGGGTTTACGCCCGAGGCGTTCAATCGCTTCCAGAACTGGAGCCGGCGGTTCCGGCCAAAATCGCGCACCAGGTTGACGGCGATCTTCATCAACCAGGTCTTAACGCTGGCCTGGCCGCGGAACGCTCCGCGCTTGGAATAAGCGCGCATGAAACAGTCCTGCGTGAGAGTCTGGGCGGCATCCGCATCGCGCACGGAAGCCAGAACAAACCGGTAGATGCGCTGCCAATGGAGGCGTACAACCTCCTCGAAGTCCTGCAGTTCCGCCCGAGTGCTCTCCACAGCCGCCTGCATCTGTAAGGGTAGACGATTTTTCCCGAAGCAGGGTTTACATTTTATAGCTGACCGACATTCCTCCTCCCCCGGTAAACAGGGCCGTCTCCAGGTCCGGCTGGCTTCGCAGGAATCGCAGGTACCCTGCATTAGATCCCCCGCCGCGTTCGGAGACATTGTGCGTGACGAGGCAGCCGCCGTGGGACAGTTTGGGCAGTATGGCCTTCGCGTAGTTGACGTACCACTCTTTGTCCGCGTCGGAAAACACGATATCGAACGGCCCCTGTAGCGCGGGCACAATCTCGTGTGCATTTCCGAGTCGGGCGTCGATGTACTGTGCTACTCCAGCCGCTTTGAAGTTGGCCAGAGCCTGCAGGTGCCGGTCACGGTCAATATCGATCGTGACCAGTTTGCCGCCAGTTTTCGAAAGCGCCCAGGCGATCCAGATGCCGGAGTGGCCCGTGGACGTGCCAATCTCGAGCGCGCTCTTGTACCCGTGCGCGACGATGATCCTATTCAACTCGCGACCGTCCGCCTCGGGGATGTTGAGGTCGTGCCAGGAACCACGGCGGGTATTGAGAAACTGCTGCACAGTTGAATCAATATCTCCAGGCCCGGCAGGTTGTTGCGTCATTCCGCTCCCCGACAACCCGATCCATAACGCCAGCATTCCCGCAAGCCCGGCAAAAGCTACCAGATGTCTCAAAGAATCCCTCCCGATTCGAAATCTGTTGAAATCATCCTCAGCCTCGCTGTCCGATCGGATAGCTGCGACTGCCATTATTGTCCCAACAGTTACAATTATTCATGAACTAATCGCAAGGACTTGTTTTGGGACCGGCACAACGAAATCTGGGAAGTTCTGGGGCTCAATATGGATTGATAGGGCATCCAGAGGCTGAAATGGGCTTTGAGATCTTTGCGTCGAACCTGTTTTAGCCTATTGCAGAGGAGTTATTACCAACCACATCAACTACTTCCCGTGGTCCGACCCCTTGGATTCCAGAGGCAAAAATTTGGCCGAATTCTGAGTTTCAGGAACTTACGGGGGCTGACGGAGTCAATGAGTGCAAGACATGGATCTTGCAAGAATCAGGCAGTTTGAACCTAAAATCAAACTTCGAAGCCGAATACTTGCTACAAGAGGGGCTTTTGACGCCCTGTAATCTGCAGAAAACGTCCACGGCTTGCCAACCGCGATGCACTAGTTCGGGCCTGGCCTCTCCTGTTCCTCAAAGATGATTTGAAATAGAACCCGGGCCCGCGAAACTTCCGCTGCGTGAGTGGCCGCTCGGGGAATCCTTTTAAAACCTATCCGCTTGGGTTAAACTGAACATGCCTACTATCGCCCGCGTCGGCAAACTGCGGATCGCCATCTATTTGAACGACCACGATCCGGCGCATGTTCATGTGTCGGGTGCCGGCGGCGAAGCAAAGATCAACCTGGGCGCACGCGGAGGAAAACCCAGACTCGTCGTCAACAACGGATTAACGCAAGCCGATCTGGCCGTGGCACTCCGGGTGGTCGACGCAAAAGGCTCGCTTTTGCGAACAAAATGGCAGGAGATACATGGTGAAACCCTGGATTCGAAATGAATTGGCACGCCGGTATCGCCGGGCGTCGCAGGAAGGTGCGAAAGCGGCTGCGTCCGAGCCCCGCGCCATTTCAGCACGCTATGATGCCGGCAAGGAGCGTATCATCGTCGAACTTGCAAACGGCTGCCAGTTTGTGTTTCCTCCCGGGATCGTTCAGGGCCTTGCAAGCGCACCATCCGGAGCCCTGGCCAAGGTCACGGTGACGCCCGCCGGAGGAGGCTTGTATTGGGAAGATCTGGATGTTGACCTCAGCGTTCCGAATCTCGCCTTGGGAATCTTTGGAACGCGGGCCTGGATGCGCGAACTGGGCAGGCGTGGCGGCTTGCGGCGGTCGCAAGCCAAGACCCGGGCGTCGCGCACAAACGGCCGGAAAGGCGGGCGTCCGCCCCTGGCAAAGCGCTGCTCCAAAGCTGGCACACAATTGAAATAAAATCCCGTGTCGTGGGCGGGATTTGTATCAAAGAAATCCGCGCGCGCATTTGGCTGTGCTCATCAGTCTCAAACCAGGCGCGAGGGGCGGTCGGTTCACGCGGAATCGCGGCAGCGTCCGAAATGGGGGACAGGGCACGGGCGCCAATTTCTCCGCGGTCATTTGGATTGTGGCACTGTTCCTCGCGCTGCCCAGACACGGGCTCCAAGCTCGAAGCCGCCGCCGGCGTCGAGTCTGGCGAGAGTCAGCGATTTCAGGCGATCGCGCAGTGCTGCCCTCTGGCGCTCCGGCAGTTTTGACACATAGGACCCGGCAGGCCCCTGCCCCTCCAGAAACGGATTCCAGTAATCGTCGAACGAGGCAAAGTGCAACTTGATCTCCAGCGCCTTTTCCTGGACGTCCACCAGACCCGCGGTCCTGAAAAGCCCGGCAAGCTCTCCGGCGCGGCACAGGGGCATGTGCTTCTCATCCAGCGGCTCAGCTTTTGGATCCAGCGCCACTGCGGCGTCCCAAAAGAGTCTCAGCATTTGCATCCCCTCCCCGTAATCCCAGACCGCCGCGGAGATCACGCCTCCGGGCCGGGTCACCCGTCGCAGTTCCGACATGGCTTTGCGCGCGTCAGGGATGAAATTCAGGACCAGAAGTGATGCCGCCGCGTCGAACTGGGCGGGCGGGAAAACCAGCTGCTGCGCATCTCCGATCTCGAAGTGAACATTGGAGTTGGTATTCTTCGACCCGGCATACGACACATACTGGGCCGAGGGGTCAATGCCTACCACGCGACACCTGCGCCTCGAAGCCGTTATCGAAAATGCAAGCGATCCCGTCCCCGACCCGACATCGAGAACGCGATCTCCGTCTCTGATCCGGGCAAATTCGACAAATAGAGGGGCAATAAGGCGGCTCCACCTTCCTATGAAGCTTTCATAGGCGATTGCGTCGGCGAACATCCCGGTCTGGTCACTCAGCGTCGGTGTTTGCACCGCTGGGTTCAATAGCAGAATTGTGCCGGCAAGCCACAGATACACCCGCATATCGAGAAAGATAACTCCGCGCGAACTCAGTTGTCCACGAAAAGGGCGAAAAGGGTGCCAGGTCTTCAGAATTCAAATTCGAAGGAAAACGAATGTTGAAGACCTGACACCGTTCGTCCTGGAGACCCCGAATGAAGATCGCTTGCAGGCTCTGCAAGTCATGCGTATGATGCGAGCCGATTGTATAATCGGACTTATATTGCAGGCAACTGATGAACTGATGGGGGGAGAGCAAATGGCGAACAACCGCTGGACGATAGCGTGGATCATGGCCCTGGTGCTGCTGCCGGGACTGGCCGTCGGTCAGGTGCTCAGCAATGATGCCTTTAACATCCAGTACAACGCGGGTGGCATCACGAGCCTGCGGCGCGCCAATGACACCTATGAAACCGAGTACGTTACCAGGGGCGGGGTGTTGGGCAACGTCTTCATCCAGTACAGGAGGGGCGCCGGGTCTGTTTGGACAACGGCGCGCGAAATCGGCGCCGGCCCCGCGGCGGCGCCGGGCAGCAACAGCGTCAACTATATAATAGGCACACTGTTGCCCACGCTGCCTCAGCTCAGCACCGCTTCGGCATCGGTCAACGGAACCAATCTGGCATCTCTGAGCGACGGCCAGTTCCCGCCCGTTGCGGCGCCGGGCGCTCCCGGTGGCCGCGGCAGTGCCGCAGGCCGCGGCGGGCGTGGAGCCGCCACTCCCGCACCGCCGGCTGTCTTCACCTGGCAGGGCGAGCGCGGCAGCACCCAATGGGTGCAGTACACCTTCCCGAACGCGCAAGAGGTATCCACCGTTCAGGTTTACTGGGCATCGGAAGACACGCCGAACCCCACGGTGCGCGTTCCTGCCTCCTGGAGGCTGCTTTGTCAGGACGGTTCGAACTGGAACGAAGTCAAGGCCACGACACCGTACGGCGTAGAGCCGGGCCAGTTCAACCGCGTTGATTTCGCGCCGGTCAAGACCACCGCGCTGCGGGTGGAAGTCAGGATGGCCCCGGGCGCCGGAGCGGCGATCAACGAATGGCGCGTCGGTCCGGAGCGCATCGTCGGTGCTTCAAAAGATATTAGAGCCGAGGAGTCGTTCAAACTCAACGGCAACTACCTGGATTGGACGCTGATCGTCGCCAACCTGACCGCGGAGCCCATCGAAATCGGCGACCTGGCCCTCCCCTTGAGCATGGCGGAAGGCACGCCGGCCGGCCGCGGACAGATCTACACCCAGAAGCTCATCCGCCACAGCTTCATCGCGGGCAACGGCTCCTGGGTCTTCTGGCAGCGCGCCAACGCCGAGGGACCCTTCCTGGTGATGGCGCCCCAGGGCGACACCAGGATCGAGTATACCGGCAGCGTCGCGGTCGCAGCCGCCAGCGGCACCCCGGGCGGCGGCCGCGGTGGCGGCTTCACCCCCTTCATCCACTCGGCGGTGTCGAGCGTCGGTCCGATTGAAGCAGGGAAAAAGGCCGGCCGCGAGCAGCCGTGGCGGCTGCCGATCACCAGCCTGAAGCTCGCCCCCAAGGGGTCGAAGGGCGACTCTGTAACCTACTCGTTCAAGTTCACGTGGGCGAAGGATTTCAACGCCGTCCGCGACGTGCTCTACAACGAAGGCTCGATCGACGTCAACATCGTGCCCGGCATGGCGCTCCCCACCGACCTCCCGGCACTCATTTCGCTGCGCACGAAGCAGAAGATCGACAGCATCGTGGCCGAGTTCCCCGCCAAGACAAAGGTGGAATTCGTCGGCGACAAGGGCAACGGCAACAAGGTCTATAGGGTTCGCTTCGCCAAGCTGGGCGAGAACATGCTGACCGTCAAGTACGGCGGCAGCAAGTGGAGCACCCTGCAGTTCTTCATCACCGAACCGCTGGAAACCGTAATTAAGAAGCGCTCCAGCTTCCTGGTCAACAGCATGCAGCACAAGGATCCCAGCAAGTGGTGGTACGGGGTCTACAGCGATTGGGACCAGGTCAACAAAATTTTGCGCAGCCCTGTAGACCGCGACGGGCTGTCCCCCTGGCTCACGGACGCCAGCGACGACGCCGGCAATGCGCGGCCCGCCTATGTGGCTTCCAAGAACCTGTTCTTCCCCGACCAGGCCGAGATCGACAGCGTCGAGCTCTACATCAAGCACTATCTTTTCAATGGCAATCGCTGGGACCAGGGCGCCGGCGGCATGCAGATGACCGAGAAGGAGCCCTATCCCTACGGCATCTACGGCACGTTCGACAACTGGTATCAGCACCGCACCATCGATCCGACGCCGCCCGCGAACTTCAAGCCGCAGAACTCTCGCCTGCCGCTGGACGTAGGCTGGACGCGGCTGCACCGCGAGCACCTGTGGCGCATCTACGACTATCCGCACATCATGCTGATGTACTTCCGGATGTACCAGATCGCCAAGATGGTTCCGACGATGGTCCACTATGCCAACGCAGACGAGTACCTGATGCTCGCCTACAACACATCGGTGGCCTACTGGACAGTGCCGATGCAGACCGACAAGCCGAACGGGTGGTCGGCCAATGAAGTGCCGACGATGAACGAGGCTTTCGTCCCCGAGCTGATTGTCGCGCTGGAGCGCGAGGGGAAGAAGGCGGAAGCCGCCAGGCTGCACGAGCTGTGGAACGGCAAGGTCGAGAGTTACGTCAACACCAAGACGCGGCCGAACCTGTTCGGCTCGGAATTCGCCTTCGACTCGACGGGTTTCGAATCGACGGGTTCGATGGCGCATTACGCCATGGACCAGATTTCCAGGCCCCGCGGCCGGGGCCTCTACACCGCGGAACAGGCCAAGGAGTTCCTGGAGTTTCAGCTGCGGCTGAACCTGGGCGACCGCGGCTGGCTCGAGAACACTTATTATCAGCTGGGCAGCGATTATCGAGGCGGATTGAACTACCTGCTCAGCTACATGTCGCAAATGGGCGGCTGGGGCGTGCTCGATTACGGCCTCTACTTCGCCAAAGATCCCACTGAATACCTGCGCCTCGGCTACGCCTCGTCGCTCAGCTCGTGGGCGCTGGTCAACAGCGGCACGCCCGAGAGCAACTACGGGTTCTGGTGGCCCGGCAAGGAAAACGACGGCGCCACCGGCGGCGGATTCAATCCCGAGCCGATGGGCAGCGGCTGGATCCGCAAGGCCGTGCCGCGCGGCGCGTGGTACTACAGCGCCGAGGAAGACGTAGGTTACTGCGGCGCGCTGCGCACCCACGCGACGATTGTGACGAAGGACCCGATCTTCGGGGAATATGCTTACGGCGGCGAGCTGGCGCGCAAGGCCGACACAGTGTCGGTCATCCCGCGCGACGGCCTGCGCGCGCGCCTGCACGTCATCCGTGACGATCAGCGTTTGCATATGGAGCTGATCGGCGACGGCTACGCTGGCGGCCAGCCTCTGGTGCTCAACGACAAGCTGACCAGAATCCAATTCACGCTGGAGAACCGCGTCCGGGCCGCGCACAAAGCGCAGCTCTGCATCAACGGCCTGGCAGCAGGCGAATACAGGTTCACGGTGGGCGGCCAGTCCCGGACGGTCAAAATGCCAGGCGACGCGGCCGATCATTGGCTTGAGCTGCCGGTCGGCGCGGGGCCCACGGCCAAGGTGACGATTGAAAAGGTAAGCTGACCGTCAATTCGAAAATCCAGGTGAGTAAAGGGGGCGTCACGCAGTAATGCCGGCGTCCCCTCTATAAACTCGGGGACCTCCCGGATTTCCAGGATGAGGTTTGAACTATGAGATGGCTTCGCATTCTGCCCTTCACTGCGCTTCTTTTGATTACTGTCATTCTCAACGCCTGGACGCAAACTCCAGCCAAGCCCGTGCGGGTAATCTTCGAAACTGAGCTCGGCAAAATCACGATGGAAGTAGACATCGTCCATGCGCCGATCACCGGAGAGAACTTCCTGAAGTACGTCGATGGGGGATTTTATGACGGCGGCATCATCAATCGCGCCGTGCGGCCGGACAATACGACCCGCCACGACGTCGAAATCCAGGTGATCCAGTTCCAGATCAATCCCGGGCGCAACCGTGAGCAATTCCCGCCGATTCCGATGGAACGAACCAACGTGACCGGACTGAAGCATGTGAACGGCGTGTTGTCCATGGCTCGCAGCGGGCCGGACACCGCCAGGGCCTCGTTCTCGATTGTGATCGGCGATCAGCCCGAGATGGATTTCGGCGGCAAGCGGAATGCGGACGGGCAGGGCTTTGCCGCCTTCGGCCGCGTGGTCGACGGAATGGACGTCGTCAAGAAGATTCAATCCGCGCACACGTTGCCGGCGGGCCAGCGCGGGGCTTACGGGACCGAGTCGCTCGATCCACCGATCAAGATCCTCAAGGCATACCGGACCTGATGCGACAGGAGCCGGCTGGGGAAATCGGGAAGGAGGCGATCACGTTCGAGAGGTACTCTGAAAAGGCAAGGCGCGTGATCCGCTTCGTTTGTCCCACTCAGTGCTGCTGATCCCAAAATCCTTTGCAGGCGCAGAAGGAATTTCTCACTCGCCGCCGGCTGCCCGCGTTTCTGCACGGGATCAGGCTCACAGGCGCAGAACATCCCTGCCGCTTCCCGCTGAATCGCGGGTCCTGAAGAAAATCCGGCTCAAAACCGAGGATGGACCGTTAGATATGGCAGAGCGATTGCGAGGAGGTCTCTCGATGAGTGAAGTCAGATTGAATATCCTGGATGCCAGCCGGGCGTGCTGCGGCACGATTCACGGCAGCGTGGCCGATGCGGCCGTGGCAGCGCTGTCCGCCGAACCGGAGACCATCGAGGAATTGCAGGACGCTGTGGCCCGGTTCATCAAACCAGTCAATGACTCCCGACCTTTCGCAGAGTTTGACGCAGGCACCAGCGACGAGTCGTGGGACGGCGGGATCATCTTCCTCGATCTGGCCGCGCGAGTCGTGGCCTGCGAGTCGTCTTACTCGATGCCGCCACCCGAAGGTCGAATCCAATACCACGACGGTGTGCATGCAACCGACGTGTGGCTGCCGTATCGGACTCCCGATGACTGGCTGTTCGTTAATTCCGTTGCCCGATATAAAGGTGTCTGTGATCGGCGGCGCGCTCGACGCACGGCGTCTCAGCCGTTCGATGCTCGCGCCGTCCTATACGGCGCCGTCGTGGAGTTCATCGTCCGGCAGTGTCTTGCGGCTGGTGATTCGAACGCCGAAGACCCGATCGCTGAGATTCACGCCAAATGGCTCATGACTCCACGCCGTGATTTGCGCGGGCAATCGCCGCGGGAGATGATGCTTTTGAAATGCGGCTTTATTGACGCCGACCTGCAATCACGCGAGCAGCAATGGACATTCCTCGGCGAGCCGGCGCCGTGCCTGACGCGAGATTCCACTGCCTACCGGTTCGCCGGCTTCGGCACGCACGAAGTGGTGGTGTATTACGAGCTGTTGCGATTCCTGCTATCGGAGTGCTGGAAGCGCTTGAACGAGGAAAGAGACGTCCCCGCAGCCGATGAAGTGGCGAGACTGGAGAAAATCAAAGCAGACTGGCTTGAGTGTCCTCATCACGACTTCGGCGGTAGAAATCCCGCTTACATCCTCGAATGCGAGCGTAAACGGCTGCCGCTCATCATGTCGGCCGAGGAGGCTGCGATTGGCGAAGATTGTCCCATGTGCCGAGCGATGAGTGAAGAGTTCACGCCGACGTTCTGTCACCTGGACGGTAGCAATATGGATTACGATTATCCGTTTTCCATCTATCTCACTCGCGCTGAATGGGAGGAGGAAGCGCGTAGCCAGCAGATGTTTATCGACAAATTCAACAGGGAGTGGGAACAGCAAGAGGGGAATGGTTCTTGATGACGGGCAGCGGCCCGGTTACCGAGGAGAACCAGCCGCGGGAACCCAATCACATGTTGATTGCCAACGTGCGCGGCTCGCTGAAAGCCGGCAAGCTCGCCCACATCACCGTCCTGGACCGGAATCTGTTGAGGATCGCTCCCGAGCGCGTCCTGGAGACCGATGTCGATCTGACCATGGTGGACGGAAAGGTCGTCTTTGAGCGAAACGGAGCTGGGGTGAGATAACCTTCGATCACATCTGCTCACGGAACGCTGCCGGACATCGATGCGCAAGACGTTCAAGGTGGAGCAGGGATGACGGACCCGGTTCAAAAGATCCTGCGCTTTTTCGTCGAGAACGTCCCCGACGCGGGAACTCTCGCGCTGGCAGGACCGGTGGCGCTTGCCTGGGCGGCGGCATGCCTGCTGCTCGCCAGACTGTTAAAGAAACAGGCACATTGCATGGCTACAAGCCCGAGCAAACGCAGGTGGGCGAAACCACTTGGCAAGGGATACGTGAAATCCTCGGAGACGAGAGCGTGATACCGGCCTCCATTCCACAATGTCGAAAGCGGGACAATATCCTCTTTCCAGCTGATTGAATGAAATTAGCGTCGTTCCCCATTTTTTTTCGCGGGCAACGTCCCCCCCCCATGTCCATTTCCCCCATTGCCGCCTGTCGATTCGCCTAAGGGGATTCGCTGTGCTACATATTAGAGACGAGGTGGGTCATGGGAGGGCCATTCCGATTCGAGAAGACTTCGCCAGGGATCCGGAGAACACTCCGTCCTTGTGCGGTTGGCGGGCCGGCGTGTGATCGCCGACCGGACCGGAATGGAATAGAACGTCTGTTCAAGCACTCCGGCTTTCGGCCGGAGTCATTTTGACAAGGGAGGGCGATATGCCAGTTGTTACGAGTCATCCTGAGGGGAGCTTTTGCTGGATTGAGCTTTCCACCACGGATCAAGAGAAGGCTAAATCGTTTTATACAAAGCTGTTTGAATGGAGTGTCAACGAGTTCCCCGTCAGCGAGGGCGAAGTCTACTCCATGGTTCAGTTGCAGGGGAGCGACGTGGGCGCGATCTGCCGGTTGAGAAAGGGTCAGTTGGAGCGCGGCGTTCCGCCCAACTGGCTGAGCTATGTGTCGGTAGCCAACGCGGATGAGACGGCGGCAAGGGTGACGAAACTCGGGGGTCAGGTCCTCGCCGAGCCATTCGACGTCTTTGATGCCGGCAGGATGGCCGTCATGCAGGACCCGGGCGGAGCGGTGCTGAGCTTGTGGCAGCCGCGGAAACACATCGGGGTGCAGGTTACGGGCGAGTTCGGCACCTGCTGCTGGCAGGAACTCCTGACCAATGACGTTCAAGCAGCCCGCACGTTCTACACGTCGCTGTTCGGTTGGACCACGAAGGCCGACGACACCGAGTACACCGAATTCGTTCTGGGGAAGAATTCATTCGCCGGCATGATGAAGATCAGGCCCGAATGGGGACCGATGCCGCCGCACTGGGGGATATACTTCCTGGTTGAAAAGTGCGATGCCGCTGTGGAGAAAGCAAAAGGCCTTGGAGCGCGTATTTGCGTGCCGCCGATGGACATAGAGAAAGTCGGCCGGTTCTCGACCTTGCAGGATCCCCAGGGCGCCGCTTTTTCCGTAATCCACCTGTTCGCGGCCGCCCATTGACGGCCGTCTAAACAGCATGTGCCAGTGATCATCGGATCCCGCTGCATGGTTCTCTCCCCGGGAAGTCCACGTCCCCCCTCGACTGTCTCTCCTCCCCTGGCCTGGCCGGAAGCTTGCCCGGAAAATCAGGACATTGACAGATCAGCGTCCCTAAGGGAACCTTTCTTCTGATGTCCGAGGGTCAGAACGCCGTGACGGTCTGGCCCTCCTTGAAGATCGGTGGAGGGAAGGATGCGGAAGCGTTGGCTCTTAGGTGTAGTGTTCATGGTTGCGGCGATTGCGCTGGCGGCGCAGGATCTCCCGAAGGTGACCGTGAACATCCCGTTTCAATTCATGGCAGGTACGAAATCACTCCCCGCGGGAAGGTACGAACTTGTTCCCAATGAGCGTGGGACCGAGATCATGGTTCGCAATCTTCAGGGCAGGGGAGAGGTGGCAATACCTTGCCTGACCCGCCTTGCCCCCCGGCCCGGAAACCAGCCGTCGCTGCTCTTCGACAAGGTTGATTCCGTTTCTCACCTTGCCGAGATGCACCTGCCCGGCATAGACGGCTTTATGCTGAAAAGCACTCCCGGTCCTCATTCCCATGTGACGGTCACATCCGGGAAGTGATTGCTCCGCCGCCTCCGGACCGTGCGCTCCGAACACCGCGGCCGCCAGATGGGTTGGGCCTGCTTCAAGCCGCCTTGGCGATGATCAGGGTGATGTCGTCGTGCTGCTTCAACTCCCCCTGCCACTGGCGCACGCGCGCGACAGCCTGGCGATAAATCTCTTCGGGCGGGTGCGACTGGTACTCCCGCAACGTCTCCAGCAATCGCTCTTCGCCGAATTCTTCATCCTTATCGTTGACTGCCTCGGTCACACCGTCGGTGAACACGGCGAGGAGTGACCCGGGCGGCAACTCGACGGAGCGCGCTTCGTAATTCTGGTCCGGGAACAGGCCGAGGACAGTCCCCGTGGAATCGAGGCGTGTGAGCTCGCCGCCATTCAGGAGGATGGGCGCGAGATGGCCGGCGTTGCTGTAGTGGAAACGCCGGCTTTCCGCGTCGTAGCGTCCAGCGAACAGGGTCGCATACTTTTCCGAGGGACTGTTGAGATAGATCTGCTGGTTCAGATGGGCCATGACCGCGGCGAGGCCCTGTTCGATGTCGCGGTTCGCGGCGGACTTCAACGAGAGGAGCTGGCTGCGCATCGCCGCCTGAAGATTCGCCATCAGCAACGCCGCCGATATCCCTTTCCCGCTGATGTCGCCGACCACGATGTGCAGGCGCGCCTCGTCTTCGACGATAAAATCGTAGTAGTCGCCGCTCACGGTGCGGGCCGGCTCGCAGCCCCCGAAGATCATCATGCCGCGAGGGTGCGGGAGCTGCTTTGGAAAAAGCGTGGCCTGAACTTCGCGTGCAATCTCGAGTTCCTGCTCGAGACGCTTCTTCTCGCTCACTTCTTCCAGGAGCCTGGTAATCGATGCGCTCATCTGGTTAAAGGAATGCGCCAGCTGCCCGAGCTGGTCTTTGCGCCGGACGGGAATGCGGTATTGCAGGTCGCCGCCCTGGAGCGCCACCGTGCCCTGGTACATGTCGTGCACGGAGCGCGTCACCCTGCGGCTGATGGTGAGGCCGATGATCAGCGACACGACCTCTGCGAATACGAACAGGCCGGCGAAAACGTACATCGCCTTCAGGATGATCTGGCTCTCCAGATCGGTCGGAGCCAGGTATTGTTTGAACAGGATCGCCAACGGGACCCTGAGAAGCACGAAGCCCACGTAGTCCTTTTCTCCGGTCGCGTACTTCCTCCCCTCGAGAAGGCTGCCGTAGGTGATCATCCTGCGAGGGTCTTTGCCGGCGAGTGCCTCCAGCTCGCGGGTCCGCTGCTCGGCTTCCGCCTTGGTCTGCACCTGCTGGACGCCCTTGTCCTTATCCTGGATATCGACGCTCACCGAAGCGCCCGTGACCCGGACCTCTGTCCTTCCCGGGCCCATCAACGCGGCGTAAAGGGATTTCTCGCGCGCCAGTTTCCGCTCCAGCTCTGAGTCGAAGGGCACCGCGATCTCAATGTAATATCCTGGAGCCTGCAGCACCGGCTTCAGGCTCACGATACGGACTTTCTGGTCTTCCACCAGGACGCCGTCGAAATCGTGGCTGCCCGCGAGCCAAAGGCCGGCCGGAACCTGGGCCTCCTGCTTTACGACCCCCGACGGGTCGAAGGACGAAACCACCTGAAAGGAGTGATCGGACCCGGATTTCAGCAGCCTCGCCGCCGCATGTGGAAATATCCCGGCGTGGGCGCGCAGGACCCGCGTGGCCAGCGGCTCAAACGTTGCGGGCGCCGGCGCCGCGGGGAGGGAACCGGCAAGCTCGCCGTTGATTTTCGCCACTTCTCCCTGCAACTCTTGAATCGAGGTGCTGAAATAAGTCGCTGCCATCTGGCCGATCAGCAGGTACCCGGACAAAAATCCGAGGCCGAGCAGCAGCACAATAGGAATCAATCCTACGAATACAAAGGCGGCCAACAGCCGGTTGCGGACCCGCCAGAACAGGTGGTCCCGGAGATACCGGCCCAGGTGAAACAGCAGATTCGCGATCACCACGAAGCCGCAAAGATAGCAGACCCCGACCACGATCCCGGGCAACCAGGTACCGAAGATCATCGCCAGCAGGAACAGCGAGAGACCGACCCATTTCCACCGGCGCCAGACCGGTTTGACAGGTTTTTCAGCTTCCACGGGCAGCAGTTTTTCCGTCATAACAATCGCCGATTATAACAGAGAAAAACTGAGGAACAGTCACCAGTGTCCCTGAATGGCCAATGTAAGACCGGTTCAGGCTCGATATTTCGGGGGTACCGATGTGACTGTCCCTCCTTCCAATTAGTTTTTATCGCGAAACTCGATCATTGTCCTGCCTGGTCCTGGACGTGGACCTGGACCTCGACCTGGACGTGGTCAGCCTTTTTTGGTTTAACCTTTCGCGAATGCGGCACTTATATCGGGTCATGGGTATTTGCCGGGTCTAGGTCCACGTCCAGATGCAAGTCCAAGTCGAGGTCCAGGTCAGATGACCTTGAAGTTTCGCGACAGAAACTAATTAGCCTCGGGATCGCCTTCGCTGTTTCCCGGCGTTGCGGATTGTCTCGAAATCCCAGTTGTTTTGCGCGCACATGGCCCTTACATGGCTTTCCCAGGTGGGCTCGGCCTTCGGCTTGCCGCCGACAAAGCAATCGACACACAGGTAGCGCAGAGGCCGGGCGCCGTGACATTGAATGCGGTGAAGCGTGTGCGGCGGAATGCGCACAACATCCCCCGGCTTTACCGGCTGCGGTTCCAATGATTCGCCGATCTGCAAAACGCCGGCGCCATTCAGAACATAAAATACCTGCTCGGTGTCGTGGTGAAGGTGCAATGGCGGGCTTTCGCCGGGTTCGAGAACGACCAGGAAAACCTCCGAGGTCTCCGACTCGGCACGATCCATCACGAGATCGTTGACGTGCGTCGGAAACCGATAGTGAACCGTCGCTTTCGTGCTGAATACAAACCTGCGTTTCTGCATTCCCGAATCCCCTTTCTGCCCGGGTCGTATCACGCCGTGGCACTTCGGCATTCCTGAATATTTCGCCTCAGTCCGGACCACCCTGGCACATCACCTTGCGGATCGGACCTCCGACCAGGAAATAGACGATGGTGCCCAGCACGGGAAGCAGGCCGGCGGTAATCAGGATGGGCGTGTAGGAATGCAGCCTGTCCACCACCAGTCCGGTAGTCAGTGTAAAAAGAATGGCGCCGATCCCCGCACCCACTCCGCCCAACCCGGCCACGGATGCGACTGCATGCTCGGGGAAAAAATCGCTCGGCGTGGTCTGCACGTTGTTGATCCAGCTCTGGAATCCGAACGTGACCACGCTGATGAACGCCAGCGCGCCCATCGCGCTGGTGGAAAACGCCGCCGGAATGCCCGCCAGCATCAGAGCCGCTCCTGCAACCATCACTGATTTCCGCGCCGCATTCGTGCTGATCCCGCGAGCCATGAGGAAACCCGATGCCCAGCCGCCGAGCAGACTTCCGGCATCGGCGGTCACAAATGGAAGCCAGGCGAACATCCCGATCTGCTTGAGGCTGAAACCGCGCACATCGGAGAGATAGAGCGGCAGCCAGGTGATGTACAGCCACCAGACCGGATCGGTCAGGAATCGGGAAATCACGATTGCCCACACCTGCCGGTATCGCAGCAGTTGCCTCCAACTCACCGCCTCGAATCGGGGCGCTGAAGACTGGCCCTCCTTGATCAGCGCATACTCCTCACGGGAGATGGATCGGTGGCGCTCCGGCGTTTCGTAAAACAGCAACCACAGGATCAGCCAGCCGAAGCCGAGCCCGCCGGTGACCAGGAACGTCGTCTGCCATCCGAACCGCAGCTGCAGCCAGACAATCAGCGGCGGCGCGACAATGGCGCCGATCGAAACCCCGCTGTTGAAGATCCCCATGCCCAGGGCGCGCTGACGCGCCGGGAACCACTCGGTGATCGCCTTGGCTGCCCCCGGCCAGTTGCCTGCTTCGCCGATCCCGAGGAGAAAGCGCAGACAACTCAGGCTAGCCAATCCGCGCGCAAACGCGTGGCCTACGGCAGCGGACGACCAGATCAGGATGGAGATCGTGAACCCGCGGCGCGTGCCGATGCGGTCGTAGAGCTTCCCCGACAGACCCTGGCTGGCCGTGTAGGCGATCAGAAACCACATGCTGATGCTGGCGAACTGGAGATTCGTCAACCCAAGCTGAACCGTGATCACCGGAGCGAGCACGGAGATAGTCAGCCGGTCGATAAAATTGATCAGCGTCGCCAGGAACACGAGGGCGATCATCCACCAGCGCAACCCCCGCACTGTTCCTGCGGCCTCCTGGGGCAAGATCCTTGCAGTCATCGGCGTTTGTCGGCGGCCGGGGCGGATTCGGGAACACCCGGCTCCGGCAGGTCCGCCGCGTACAGTGCTCCCGCCGCCGGGAGCCGGGGCGGTTGGTGCGCCACGGTCATCGCCAGGATCCTCAGGCCTTCGTTGCCCGGCAATTGCACCGAACGCGCGCCCGGCGGCAGAGGAATCACGTACAGGAACAGGTAGCTGGGTAAGTACGGCTGATTGCCATCGGCGCCATGACGATGGCCGCCCACCCACGCGATCTCATCGCGTTTCACGAAGCCGGGCCGAATATCATCGATGCCTCGGATCACCCCGGTCGCCGGGTCAGCGCTGACGACCAAATCCGCCTGAATCGCATCCTGCGTCCAGGATTGGCCGCGCATCGGGGGCACATACACCTCACGGAACAGGCGGGTGTCCTTCAGGGGGGTGTACCACCGGCCGACAGGGCCCTCCCATTCTCGAACGTTGATCGAGACCGCCGTAGAGTTGGAACCCCCCAGGATCCGGAAGCCTGCCGGGATATCGCCGCCAATGGCAGCGGCGACGACATAAAGGTAATTGTAGGACCCATCCGGTATCCGTATCCGTTGCCCGTTCGGCACCAGCACATTCGTTGCACCCGGTGCGCTTGATCCCAATTTGAAAGGCACGCCATCGAGCCGCATTTCTTGCGGCAGGAGCTCGCCGGCCAGCGTCTGCTTCCTGCCGTCGAAGTCGCCATCCGCTCGATTGTTGTCCCTGGACATGCCGTCCAGGTTGAACGCTAGACTTAGTGGAAGCGCGGCATGGCTGGACCTGGCAACCGGCGCCGTGCGCAGCCGCAACGCCAGCGTGCGCGGCTGGTAGGGTTTGAGGTCGATGCTGAGTTCGTTCCCCAAAAACGGCAACGTCCCCAGGGGCTCCTCGGCGGCGTTGATCTCGCGCGCCGCGGAAATTGGGCCCGCGAACCTGATCCGGGCCTGCGTCGGCCGGCCGTGGCGTTCCTGGAGCCGCAAAACGATCTCATCGGAATCTTCCGACTTTTTGAGCGCTGCGACGCCAACCTGGCCATTCGCGTCGCCGAGCGAGAGGAGGGAAAAACTGCGCCCGAGCGGGCCCGCGTGGGTCGCAGCCTGAAATGCGATGAGCGGCTGATTCAAGGCAGCGGCGCGCGCCGGGACGCGGCCTGCCCGCCAATCGCCCGCATGGCCGGCGATCGCGTATGTGAAGCGGTGGCGGCCTATGTCCTGACTGCGCTGGTAGGCTGAGGCCCGCGGCAGCGGCGTATGCAGCAGGGTCAGGCGCAGCACGTGATCCTCTGGTTTGTCCCACCCGTACTTGGAGTCGTTCAGCACCGCGGCGCCGTAGGTCCCGCCCGCATCGGTAAGGTCCGCCCACTTCTGCCCCGGCACCTCGTAGTGATCCGAAGTATTGTTGCCCCGCTCGATGGTTCCCAGCCCCAGGTCGTACGTGGCTTTTGGATTCGAGGCCGCAAATGGGAAAGATGCCTTGAGGAGAGTATTCGGGGATTTCCAGTCGATCAGGTTTTCGACGTCTATGCGATCGCCCCCGTCAAGCAGCGAAACACGCTGCACAATCGTGGAACCTGCCGCCTTGCGGGCGATTTCCAGCGTGACGCGTACCGGCCCGCTTTCGAGGATGCGCATCGTGGGCGAGGCCACATACTCGCGGGGTGCCGAATTGACCGTGGCCCAGAGGATGCGCCATGCCGGTTTGTCGGGAGAGGGATTATCTCTCATCTCGAGCCGGACCGCGCTGCGGAGCAGTTCTTTTTGCGCTTCCTTGTCGAAGACTGAGGCCAGATCGCCGTTGCCGTCGATCTTTACCACATAGCGCGCATTTTCCAGTGACGACGGCGTCACCCTGAGTCGCGAAGATTCCGCCGTCGAGGCGGCCATGCTCGCCTCGAAGACCTTGTAGCCGACCGGAGGCATGTCGGCCAGAAACAGGATCCGCGCCTCGTTGCCCTTGGTGCCGAGAACCTGGGCCGGCGCTTCCTGCCCGGTCACACGGTCAATGATTCGAACGGCCGAGGGCGCCGGCCCCGGGAACAGGACGGTGGCTTCCACCGGGTCCCGCCGTTCCGCGGCGAGCGGATTGTAGACTACGAGCGGGATGCCGGAAGCCCGGGTATCCATCGATCCGGCGACGTCCGCCGTCGAACTCCGGAGCACCGCCGCAAACTGGTTTGCACTCACGAGTTCGTCGTTCCACGAAAACCCGTACGCCTGTGGGATGGAGGTGCCTGTCAAGTCGTCGTGAAACTGGTGCCAGAGCACGCGCAGCCAGGCTTCACGCAGGCGTTCGCCGGGATAGGGCAACCCCGTCAGCCGCTCGGCAATGACCGCGGCACGTTCCGCGGAGTCGGCAAGCAGCTCGTTCATCCGGTTGAACCTTTTCATGGCGGCCTGGGAGGTATAGCAGCCGACCCCGTGTGTCTTCATGGCGAGCTCGCCCGCGTATTCGGGGAGTGCGCTCCTCTCCTGCGGTGTCAAATCGCGGGAAAGCTGATCAGCAGACGTGCTGCGCACTTCGACTTTGCCGTCGCGATTGGCAACGGCTTTTTCCAGCCACTCGACTGATTCGGCGTCGGGCGCTGCGCCGATGTCGCCCGTGCCGAAATATCGGAATCCCACCCGGCGGCCGTCTCCAAGTGACGTGAGATCATCGGACCACTTGGGGTCGGCGGAGATATCGCTCCGGATTTTCGTGACATAATCCCTCGGGTTCAACGCGGCCACCACCGTGCTTCCGTCCACACCCTGCCATCGGCCCACGGGAAAGGGGATCGGCACGGAGGAGCCCCACGTCAGCTTCTGCGTGGAAAAGGCGGACAGGCCGCTGTGAACGGCAACCGAGGGGAGTGCGAAACCAAAACCGAAACAGTCTGGAAGATAGACGTCCTGGCTCGTGCGGTTGAACTCCTGACGGAAGAAACGCTTTCCATAGAGCGCCTGGCGCATGAGCGATTCGGGGGAAGGAACATTCACATCGGCAGCATTGACCCAGGAGCCGGAAAGTTTCCACCGGCCCTCGGCGACGTACTTCTGCAGGGTCGGCCAGGCCTCGGGGTAGTACTCCTTGAACCACATGTAATGGATCGCGCCCTCGTAGTTGAATGCGTAACGGGGAAACCGTTCGAACAACTTGAAGTTGTCAAGAAACGTGGCTCCCAGGTACTGCCGGATAGTGTCCTGGACGGTCCAGTTCCATTGCGAGTCGAGATGAGCCGTGCCAATGACATACAACACCGGCTTGTCGCCGGAGTTCTTCTCCTGGCTGAGAGCAGGAATCAGAATGGCGAACGAGGCAACAAGCAACAGGGCAACTGATACTCGAGCTCTCAGAAATCTGTGAGCGCGGGAAACGGGGACCGAACCGCCAGACCGTATCATGACGTCATCCTTTCGGAAGGGCGACCAGGAATGTATGCCGGTAATCCGCCTGATCCAGGCAGAAGGAGGGTAGCAGCACTTGGGATGGAATTCACCCGGAATGATTCTGTCGGACAAGGAAAAAATCGGGTTTTACTCATCGGCGCAAAGATCCGTTTCTGGGGCTCCGAGCGAACCGTTGTCGGTGTTTAACGGTCACCCGCCCCATTTTCATGATATCGGGTTCACTTTGGGGGTCCAGGTGTCCCTCCTTCCCGAATCGGTTGGAATTGATGAAATTGCAGCCTGCAGGTGGTATCATCGTCGCATGATTCAGAAATCGATACAGAAGAGGGCGCTCACGGATTCCTCGACACGTGACGATCTTTCCTACTGGAAGTCTCGTTCACCATCCGAACGGATTGCTGCCGTCGAGATTCTGCGCCGTCAACACTATGGAAGTACAGCCCGACTTCAGAGATCTGCTCGCGTTGTTAAACGAACACAAGGTTGAGTACCTGATCGTCGGGGGATATGCCTTAGCCTTTCACGGTGCCCCCCGATTCACAGGCGACATCGACCTCTTTATACGGCCTTCTCAAGAAAATGCCCGCCGAGTCCTCCAGGCACTGGCCGCTTTCGGGTTTGAATTCCCCAACCTGACCGTCGACGACTTTCGGAACCCGGACCAGGTAGTGCAGTTGGGAGTGCCTCCGGTGCGAGTCGACTTGATTACATCGCTCACCGGCGTCTCGTGGGAGGAAGCAAACTCCTCCAAGGAAGCGGGGCACTTCGGGGACGTGCCTGTCCACTATCTTGGCCGGCAGCAGTTCATTGCCAACAAACGTGCCACAGGGCGTAACAAGGATCTCTCAGACATCGAAGCACTCGGCGAAGAGTAAGCCCCCGGGCACGAGATCGGTCATAATTCTGTCTTCCCTTTAACGATCACCGCCCCATTTTCGTGATATTGGGTGACGCCCCCATTTTCCTTGCGTGCTATCATGTTGTGGGAACCGGGTATGATGAAACGCAGTCGTTCGTGGATTGCCGCACTGGCAGTGATCCTCTGCATCGGTGCTTCGTCGAGCGCGCCGGTGATGCGGACGGCGGAGCCGCTGCCGGAGCGTCTCAGCAACCAGGAATTCTGGCACATCATCGAGACATTTTCCGAGCCTGAGGGATATTTCCGTTCCGATAATCTCCTTTCCAACGAGTTAGGGATGCAATATGTCATCCCGGAACTGATCGAGCGCACACGTCCCGGCGGAGCATACATGGGAGTAGGCCCGGAGCAGAATTTCACCTATATGGCAGCCCTCAAACCCAGGATAGCTTTCATCACGGATATCCGGCGTGGAAACCTGCACACCCAGTTGATGTATAAAGCTCTTTTTGAGCTTTCCGCCGACCGGGCCGAATTTGTTTCGCGCCTGTTTACCAGGAAACGTCCCGAGGGCCTCGAGGCGGCATCCACCGCGCAGGATATCTTCAGGGCATTCACGGCTGTGCCGGCGGGAACTGACACGGCATTCCGGGAAAACCTGAAGGCGATCAAGGATCTCCTGGTTGAGAAACACAAACTGCCGGTCGGGGACGAGGATCTAGCGGGTATCGAGCGTGTCTACCGCAGCTTTTTTACATTCGGCCCAGGCATCAACTACGGGTCCACGGGACTGAGTTTCAGAGGACGCGGCCGGAGCTATTCGTCCTATGCTGATCTGATGGTCTTGACGGACGGCAATGGCATCAGTCGAAGTTTCCTGGCTTCCAACGACAGATTTGCGGTGGTCAAGGATCTCCAGGAGAAGAACCTTGTCGTCCCCCTCGTCGGAGATTTCGCCGGATCCAAAGCCATCCGGTCTGCAGGTAAATATCTTAAGGAGCATGCCGCCACGATTACGGCGTTCTATCTCTCCAACGTCGAGCAGTATCTTGGAGACGGCTGGAGCAGTTTTTGTGCGAATGTGGCCAGTCTGCCCCTCGATGAAAAGAGCACGTTCATCCGCGCCTCGCGCGGCTTCGGCGGTCCCGGCGGAGGTCTGGTGTCTTCACTGGGCGGCATGCTGGCCGAAACAAAGGGCTGTGCCGGAATTCGATAGGAGTTCCTTGAACGTTCTCGGCACTGGAAGATTCACAGGCGGCGGTGCGGTCAGTTATCGCGGTTCGCTTTGCTACACGACAACCTCGCCCAAGCTGTCCCGCCTGAATTCGATCGCCGGTGTCTTCGAGTTCGAAGTGGACGCGGACGGCAACACCCGCTCCAAAATCTGGGAGTGGAAGTGACCCGATAGGGGATGCATACAGTTGCGAGCCCCGGATCGGTTTTGTCTGAGCGCATAGAGAATCTGGAAATCCATCGTTTTTCCATAGTTTTTGAGCGGAAGACCTGGACACCCATTGTTTTGGTGCATCCTCGACCTCAGCAGCGGGAATGGCAATTGGTGTTGAGGATAGGAGTGTCGACAATCGGCTGTTACAAGTCTGCCGGATCAGACTCGTAGGGCTGTCACCGGCAGGCGGCGTGGACGTCGAAGTAACAATGCCGATGGAGCCGCGGCAAGTAGAAGATCGTTTCAGATCTGCAGAGGACTGCGCCGCCGAACGCGCTTCGGCGTCAGGCAAATTGCGGCGGCGATCCGAAGGCTGCGCGGGCCGCGGCGGCGCCCTGGAACCAGCATCTGCCGAGCCGATCCGCAAAATCGCGCAGGCTGGAAACCAGCCTGGCGGCCAGGCGGAATTGGGTGCCGAAGCGGGAAACGGTATCCAGCCACCCCTCCGGCTTGGCACCGATCCGAAGCAGGATCGGCGCAAGATCGGCATCGATGGCTCCCCGTTTATCCGACCGCATCATCCGTCCCGACTTGTCCACCAGATCGAAATACTCGGCTGCAGTCATACTCAGAATCCCACGCCGTTCGGAATCGGACTGGATCGGACAAAGCCTGCAGCCAGAAAACGGTGAGTCATCAGAGGATTTCGCCATGGCGGCAAGGTGGCCGGCAAGGGTATGCGAAATCTCGGTGGTATTTCCCGTCATTAGCGTGCCGTTTCCGACCGAGGTAGCCTGCAGTTCTCGTACTGCCGCCGTCGTCGTCTCTTTCTTCCAGGCACGGATCCGTTCCTGGATGCTGGTGAAGTCGCTTTCCTCCGGAGTTTCTGCCAGGCCGGCACGGATAGGATTAAGATCCACGTACACCATGCAGGAGGCGATGGCCGCCTCGTCGAGCAGCGCCTGGCATTTGGGTGCGCTTTCGCCATTGAAGCTTTGCGAATTATCCACTCGATCCTCGTCTCCGTGCCCGTTGATACATGGGGCTGCTCAGGAGTTCCTTCCCGTCGGCGTGTTCCCCAGCACAATCCCGATCGCAATTGGGGAAAACCTAGCCTGACAACGATTTTGCTGAAACTTTCGGTATTAGATTCCTGAGATATGAGTAGCACGGAGCGCGGCCAGAATCCGCGTGAGGGTTCATGCCGGCAGGACAACATCGGATTGCCTGCATCCAAGGGAGAAAGAACATGAAGAACAGGTGGGGGGAAGGCGAACATCACCGATCCGCTCGCGCTGCTACAAGTCGACGGCAAACCTCCGCTCCAAACCAGGGCGGCAACGAGCTGCGGCAGCCCAATGCGCCTCAGCTTTCATGCACCACGGCTGTACCCCGCTGCTGGGACATTGCTTCGAAAACAGAAGCAACGACTCAAACTCGGGATCGGAATCTGAGAATAAAGGTGACACGCCGCAATTGCGGCGAATCCAATAACAGACTCAGGAGAGGACTCAACATGAACAGCATCTCTTGCGATGACGGCATCCAGCGACCCGCGATCCGGGTAGGGTTGAAGCGTCTCGTCGTATCAGGATTGATCAATATCCTTGCGTCAGTCGCAGTTGTGGGATTGTTTCCCTCAGCCGGCTGGTCGCAGGTTTGGTGCAATTTGACTCTTGGTGTCAGTACAGATAATGATCAAAAGGGTCCCATTTTCCCTTCCGGCCCTACCGCACAAGATGAACTCCTGGCAAACGGCAGAAATGGGAGCCACGCCTTCGCATGGGGTTTTTGCAGGCCAGGTGAAATATTGCTGAATGCCCAGTCTTTAGCGTTTAACAGAGATGGAGGTGCTATAGCATATGCCTATGGCGATTTTTTCGACGTGTTCCAGGTAGACATGCCGGGCCTAGAAGGTACTGCCGGCTCGTTTCCATTCGACCTGGACATTAGCGGCGACGTGCCCCTCCCCACCCAATCCGATGCCTGGTGGCGGGCGTCAGCATGGATTAAGGTGTTTGTGTATATAAACGGCGAAACCGTTCTCGAAAGGCAAAAACAATGTGGCAGCCAGGGTGGTTGCGTGGGAGAGGAACTGTCTCGCTTTCAAGGGACAGTGAACTTTATCTACGGCCAGCCGATCAACATCACAATAAGTGCCTATACCTATGCGGAAGCGTTGTACTTTGGTCCCGGCGGTCAGCCGCGATCTGAGGGATTTGCGAATGCCGGATTCGCGAGAACCGTCAGATGGCTCGGTGTTTCCGAAGTGCGGGACAGTCAGGGCAATACTGTCTCAGGGTACAGAATCACAAGCGAATCAGGAACCGATTACTCACAGCCGATTGTGAAGGAGCCAGTCATCGCCGCTTGTCCGCCGGACCAGAGCATCATCGCCGACGCGAGCGGGCTTGGAACAGTGCCTGACTTTACCGGCGGGGTAGTCGCGACAAGCAGCGTTGGCAGCAACTTAACCGTTACCCAGAGGCCAGAGTCAGGCACATTGAAGGGCGTCGGGGGGATAGACGTTCTACTCGTCGTGTCTGACGAGGTCGGCAATGCAAGCGCCTGTACGGCGCGGCTTACGGTCAACGACCTCAACGCACCGCGGATCACAAGCTGCGCACCGTCGGCAAACGCCTCCGCTGACGCGAATGGCCAAGCGCCGCTGCCGGACTTCACACCGGGTGTGAGCGTGTATAGCCCAAGCGGCGCGCACCTTACCATTGCACAAAGTCCAAGTCCAGCCACGCTCGTCGGCCTGGGGTCAAACAGCGTGACGTTGACAGTCACCGATGACGCCGGCAGGAGCAGTACGTGCACGACTACTTTTATGGTGGACGGCGCGCACCCCTCCACCTCCCAGACTGTCAGCTTCGGGCCGCTTCCGGACCGCAGGTACGGTGATCCGGCTTTTGCAGTGTCGGCGACATCATCCTCCGGCTTGGCCGTCTCATTCTCGGCTGAGGGAACCTGCACGAATGCCGGCACGATGGTCACGATCACAGGCGCCGGAATATGCACAATTACGGCTTCACAGGGGGGCGATGTCACATTCAGTCCCGCAATCCCGGTCAGCCAGGCGTTTCAGATCGCCAGAGCGACGCCCAGCATAACATGGAACAATCCAGGCAGCATTCCATTCGGAAGTCCGCTCAGCGGGACACAGCTGAATGCTGCGGCATCGTTCAATGGGGCGACGCTCTCAGGGGCCTACTCCTATGTGCCCGACGCCGGAGCCCTGCTCCTTGCCGGCACGCAGTCTCTGGCGGTACAGTTTGCTCCCGGGGATGCGCTGAACTTCAACTCCGCAACCGGAACCGTCTCCATCACCGTCCTTCCACTCGCGATCACGCCGGCGATCAAGATTGATCCCGCGACGGTTCAGTACAGCGACCGGACCTCCGTCACGGTCACGCTGCCGATCGTTGCCAGACTGAGCCCCGCGACCTCGATGTCGGTCAGCGTCGGCGGCCAGACCTACGGACCGGTTGCGTTCTCCCTGAACGGCAGCACGATTTCAGCCACGGCCCATGTCGGACCGCTTCTCCTTGCACCCGCATCGTACCCGGTGACAATCGCCTTCACCGGCGTGGACGCGAACTTCTCACTGGCGACCACCAGCACGACGCTTAACACCACCCGTGAGGATGCTCGGGCGACCTACGCCGGCACGCTCTTTGCTGCGACGAGTTCGACAAGCTCCTCAACCGCTACAGTTGTGTTGAGCGCCACGATCCAGGACATCTCGGCCGCCGTGCTTTCCGATGCTGACCCGGGCGACGTGCGCAATGCGAAAGTGAGCTTCGTCGATCGCGATTCCGGCGCAATTCTGTGCTCCAGCCTGCCCGTCGGGCTGGTCAGCGCCGCGGATCTCAAGACCGGCACCGCCACCTGCAACTGGAGCGCGAACATCGGCTCGGCCGATTCGGCCCAATATACGATCGGCGTTGTGGTTGACGGCTACTACACCAGGAACGACTCGAACGACGATGCCATCGTGACCGTCTCCCGGCCCTACCCGACCAGCTTCATCACGGGCGGCGGCTACCTCGTGCTGGCCAACCCGGCGGGCTTGACCGCGGGCGACGTCAACACGCGCGCCAACTTCGGTTTCAACGTCAAATACAACAAGAGCGGCACCAACCTGCAAGGCCGGATCAACACCATCATTCGGAGACAGGGCCGCGTCTATCAGATCAAGGGGAACTCGATGACCTCGCTTTCGGTGCAGCCGGTCACCGGAGGCGGCAAGGCGACTTTTACGGGCAAGGCAAGCATAACCGATATCACAAATCCACTGGCGCCGGTGCCGGTCGACGGCAACGCCACGCTGCAAGTAACGATGACCGACAACGGTGAGCCTGGAAACACAGATCGAATCGGCATCACCGTGTGGAATAAGAGCGGCGGCCTTTGGTTCTCCAGCAACTGGACCGGCACCGCAACCGCCGAGCAGGTTCTCGCCGGCGGCAATGTGGTGGTCCGCTAGTATACGAGGGGCTCTTGCGACGTACACGTCAATCATGGAAACCAGAAACTTCGATCTGGGCGCATGCCTCGGGATCGGAAAACGTCGAAGTCTTCCTGTGGCCGCGGGCTTCAGAGAGTGTCCAACGGTTGATATGCAATTGAGATGAGGCGCGAAGCGCCGGTAGTTAATAGCCCCGCGCGTCAGCGCGGGGTTTGGGCACGCTGGAGAGTGAGGCCTGAAGGTCCGGCACATGCAATGCGTTTCCGGGCATTGAGTGCCGCGCCTTCGGCGCTCATTTCCACGTTATCCTGATCCCGGCCTGACGGCCGGGCCTATGGACTGCCGGCCCTTCGGGCCTTGTGAGCCCTGAATCAACCGTTGGCCGCGGCCTTCAGCCCGCAACTCTTGTATCGACTCCAGTGCCATCCCGCCGCATGAGGGTTTTTCGCGGAATCAGCAGCAGGGGTCGGCTTGGAAACCGGGCTGAAGAGGGTGTCCAACGGTTGAGATGCGAGCCGGGATGAGGCGCGAAGCGCCGGCATTGATTAACCCCGCGCGTCAGCGCGGGGTTAAGGCATGCCCGAGTATGAGGCCTGAAGGTCCGGCACATGCAATGCACTCCCGGGTAATTTGTGCCGCGCCTTCGGCGCTCATTACCACGCCATTCCATTCCCGGCCTTACGGCCGGGCCTATTCACTGCCGGCCCTTCGGGCCTGGAGCCCGCGCTGAATTAACCGTTGGACAGCCTCTGAAGCCCGGAGCCACATGAATGCAGCGCTTCAAGTTGCCGGGGAGCCCTTCCCCTGGACCTGGACCTAGTCCTAGACCTGGACTTGGACGTGGACCTGGACCTAGGACCGTACCGTTCGCTCATTCCTTTATGAGCGTGCAACTTAGAAGCGCGGCTGCCTGTCTTGCCACTTCGAGGACTAAGTCCAGGTCTAAGTCCAAGTCCAGGTCGAAGATGGACAGTCCGTGATTTGTGCAGCCTGCCGGCGGATTCACCAATTCAGACCGAGCCTGGCCAATTCGGAGCGCAGTTCGGCGAGGTTCCACTCGAAGATGCGGTAACCGCTGTCGAGCAGCCAAAGCCGATTTCCGTCGCGGCTGAGGCAGGCGCTCTGCACAGGAAGGGCAATGGGGGGCTTGAGCGTCACCAATTCGCGGCAATCAGGGAAACTGAGCAGCCTGAATGTCTCGCGTTCGTGCCGGGCTGCTATAAACTTGCCGTCGCCCGAGAAAGCGACCTCTGCGGGATCGCCGCTGTCGAGTCGCGCGTTCCAGGAGGCGCCCGGTTGCCAGTTGGCTGTTCTCCACGTGCGGTAGCCGCCCTCGATGCCCGCCACGAGCCACTCGCCATCAGGGGAAAACCAAACGTGCGAGGGATTATGAGCAGTGAGTGTTGAGATTACGCGGCCGGACTTGAAATCCTTGACGATTATGGAATCGCGAACAGAGTCGATGACGGCAGCCCAGCGGTCGTTTTCGCCGGCTGCCGGGCCCCGTGGAATGCCGGGATCCGAGACGGGCAGGGCGTGCGCGGGATTCTGTCTTTGCTTGAGTTGCAGGGTATCACCTGCGGAATTGACCCATGTCCGCCCGCTGTCGAGTGCGCTTAAGATGGTAGCATTCTGATTTCGTATCAGGAGCGTTTCCGCACCCCATCTGGCCGCAAGCTTTCCGGCGGCCGGATCTGAATCCAGGAAGATCGAGCGGCGGAAAACACCCTGCCCCGAACGGCTATAGAGGATGGCCTGCCCGGTAGAATCGAAAAAGGCATTCCTGACTCTCTCGGATTTTACGAAATCCAGATTTGCCACCTCCTCGCCGCGCCACGCGTCGTAGAGCCGGGGCATGGGTGTGGCGGCCATCAGCAATCTGCCGTCCGCGCTGAGCGCGAGGCCATGCGAGTTCGTCCTGAAAGCGGTGGGTGTGGAGGCGAACTCGCGGAAAACCCGCTCCGGCGCCAATTCGAGCACGCTCAATTCGCCATCCTTGGGGGAGGTCGTGAGACTTCTGCCATCGCGCGAGAACTGCATGACGCGGTGCCGTCCGACGCCGGTCACGAGATCGGCTCCGGTGCGTGCATCCCAAAACCGCAAGACCCAATCCTGCCCTATGGAGACAATCGAGTGCCCGATTGGTGCGAATTCGAACTGGCGCGGGTACAGCAAGTGCTGCGAGTAAATCAGCCGGATCTGGCCGCTTCGGGCCGAGATCACGCGTACGCCTTTGCCGTCGTCAGCCGCCACGGCGATGTCTTTGCCGTCCGGACTCCAGGCAACCCACGGCACTGTCTTCTGCAGGGGATGTGTCCAGAGCAGCCTGGGAGTTCCGGTGCAGCGCCAGAGTTCGACTCCTCCCGGGTCGCGAACAACCGCCAGCCTCTCACCGGTGGGGTCGAACCGGAGGTAGATCGCGCGTGCTTTGGAGGAAACAAGGCTGCGGCGGGCTGTGCCGTCCAATCCCTGCAAAAACAAGCCCGCATCCGGGACGAAACCGGCTACCGTCTTTCCGTCCGGATGGAACCCGGCAACCGGTGGCTGGTCGACGGAGCCCTTCCAGCGAAGCTTTGGACTCCTTTCGTCCAGAGCCCACACTTCGAGCGTGTAGTCGTTCAAGAGCGCCGCCACATGCCGGTCGTCGGGGCTGAGCACGAACCAGCGCGCCGGTTTCTCCAGGGAACCGGGAAATCCCGCGAGGAGTGCCTGATTCCGGGTGGCCCGATGGGAGAATCCCCCGGCTGGTTCGGGGGCAACATAGCTCTGCAAATCCGACGAGAAGACTATGGAGCTGCCGGCCTCGCCCACCTGAGCACGGAAGCGGAGGATCTCGCGCAAATCGGGCCGGGCCAGCGCGGCTGCCGCCTCGTTGCGCAACTCCACGGATGGGCCAATCCTCGCGGCACGGGCAAGAATCTCGATCGCTTCCGACCGCTGGCCCATTTTGCGGGCAGCTCCGATGGCGTGGACTTCCGCGAGCAGGTTGGCGCGCAAATTCTGCTGGGCATCGAGCTGAGCGTTCCTTGCGGTGCTCTGAGCTGCACGGACTGCATGATCGCTTTGCCACAACGTAACGCCGCCGCCGAGCAACAAAAGCAAGAACATTCCCAGAATTGCGCCATACGAAGGATTGCGCCGCGCCCATCTCCAGGCCCGCTCGGCGTACGACACGGGTCGCGCTGAGATCGGGACTCCTGCCAGCCATCGCCGCAAGTCCTCCGCCAACTCCCGGGTTGACGCGAAACGGCGCTGCGGTTCCTTGGCGAGGCACTTCAGACAGATCACTCCCAGGTCGCGGGGAACGCATCCGGGCAGGGGAGGCGGCTCTTCCTCGGCGATCTTTCTCAAAAGCACAGGAAGGTCCTCGGCTTCGAAAGGAAGCCTGCGCGCCAGCAACTCGTACAGGATGGCCCCGAGGCTGTAAATATCGCTCGCAGTCGTCGCCTGCCGGGCACTGTGTGCGGCCACTTCCGGAGCCAGATAGCTCGGCGTTCCGAAAATATCCGCGGTACGCGTCAGCTCCCGGTCTCCGATGGCGAATTTTGCCAGGCCGAAATCGCTCAGGTAGACGCGTCCGGCCTGATCGAAGAGGATGTTTCCCGGTTTCAGATCCCGGTGGAGCACACCCCGTTCATGGGCGAACTGCACCGCGTCCGCCATGCCCGTAATCAGCGTCGCGATTTCCCGGAAGTTGCCATAATATTCGGATGCTCTCAGGGCAAGCGATCCCCTTGAGGCGTATTTCATGGCAAAAAACGGCATGCCGTCGTACTCGCCTGCCTGGTAGACCGGAAGGATTGACTGGTGCTCCAGGCTGCAGATCGCGAGTATCTCCGTGCGGAACCGCTCCCGCAGCTCGGCCGAACCCACCTGGTGCGGCAACAGCATCTTGAGCGCGACTTCCCGCAACGGGTTCAGTTGTTGCGCGCGATAGACGATCCCCATCCCGCCGCGCGAGATCTCCTCCAGCACATGGTACCCGGGAATCTGGAGCAGGCCGGGATTGGCAACGCCGATCGGAGTTGGTCGGGGGCCGTCAGGGATGTCGTCTGAAAGAGAAGCCCAGATGCAGGCCGGACAGAGTCCGTCGAGGTAGTTTTCCTCGAGTTTGAGATGGCAGCTGGGGCATTGAAACAGGCTGCCTTGATTCCCAACATCGCTGACCATCCTGGAGGTATTCTCCAGCATTGATCCCCCGAGCCCATGATCGCCGGCAGGAAAGCACCTTATGATAAAATCTACCAATAAGAATCTGCTTGTGCTAATAAAACTGATGTCAATTGTTGATCCGCATTTCCATCCGGGCTTCCCTGCGAAGCAGTGCGGATGGGTATTGATGAAGGTCTGCGACGGGGGACTCCACAGGCTCATCAGAGAGTTAGCCGGGGAGACCGGCCGCAAGGCGCTGGACATTTGCGGCTCCGCGGTCGTAGCAGAAACCTGATCAGTGATTCAGGTTGAGGAGGAGCGAAACATCTCCCCAGCGAAATTCGGCGGAAGGGTGTTCCGACATGGATTTCCCGACAACTCATTGGAGTCTGCTCGCGCTGGCGACCTTGAATGGGAGCATCCCAAGCCGCAGGGCGTTGGAGGCGCTTTGCGGGAGCTATTGGGTGCCGGTCTATCGGTTCATCCGGTCGCGCCGAGTAACTGACCCGGATGCCCAAGACCTGACGCAGGAATTCATGCTCCATTTGATGCAGAAGTCGTTGTTCTCACGGGCCGACCCCTTGCGCGGGAAGTTCCGCTCCTTTCTGCTCGGGGCTTTAGTGCGCTTCCTTGCCGACGCGGCGGATAAGCGACAGGCTTTAAAACGCGGGGGCGACCGGCGGCACGTCAGTCTGGATACGGATGAACCGGAGGTAGGCCGGCACTCGCTCTGCACACCCGATGAGGCCCGGACGTTCGACCGCAACTGGGCACTGAGGATTCTGGAGTCCGCGCTGCAGCGACTCCACTCGGAATACTCGGAGCAACACCGCGATGCTGCCTTCCTCACGCTCGAGCGGTTCCTGCCGGGCGCTGGCCAACTCGTTACCTACGAAGAGGCGGCGCGAAAGTTGGGCATCTCGCTTGCCGCCCTGAAGTCCGAGGTGCATCGCCTGCGCCGCCGTCTCCGCGCTCTGGTGCGCGAAGAAGTGGCGCAAACCGTCTCGGCACCTCACGAGATCGAACCGGAGATGGCATACCTGCAGCAGGTACTCGCCGGCGCCAGCATGTCATACGACAACGAACATTGAATCTTCGAGCCACAGGCTGCCGACTTCTCCCCGCAGTCGTGTAACTGCTTTCTGTCGCAAGACTCGAGTTCGGCCACACGGCACAGCGCCCCGGAGGCAAGTTATTCGATTGATATTTTGAGTGGAGCGGGACTACAAATGGCGGCAGGCAAAGATATTTTTCCGATATTTCAGGCTGAGGAGGTCGCCATATGAAGAAAGAACGGCGGGAGGCCCAACCGAAGGGCAGTGTGGGGCGTCGGGTATTTGTTCAAGCGGCATTGGGAACCACGGTTGCCGGAGTCTGCTCGGCCTTTCAGGGTTCCACGGCCAAACAGACTGCCAGCGCGGCAAAAGGTTATCGCGAATCCTTTGTGACGCCGATCGTGGCACGCCACCAGGTGGTGGTCGCCGGCGGCGGGCCGAGCGGTGTGATTGCAGCGCTGGCGGCGGCACGGAGCGGGGCGGACACGCTTCTTGTCGAGCGGTACGCATTCCTGGGCGGCAACGGCACGGCCGGGCTGATGACCTGTTACAACGGCTTCCGCAACCAGAGGGCGCCGGAGGCTCTCCAGACCGTGAAGGGCATCCCGGCCGAGTACATCGCCGAGATTGTCAGGCTGGGAGGGGTCGCCGATAGCGACACTTACGAAAGATCGATTCAGCATGATGTCACGAAAGGGGATATTCCCTATACGGTCCCGTTTTCTGCCGAGGCAGCCAAGGTCGCCTGCCTGAATCTCCTCAAGAAGGAAGGAGTCAAGCTCCGCCTGCACAGCTGGGTGGTGGCGCCCATGACCGAAGGCTCTCGTGTGACCGGGGTCATCGTTCACTCCAAATCGGGCCGTCAGGCGATTGCCGCCGACATCGTGATCGATTGCACCGGCGACGGCGATATCGCGGCAGCGGCCGGCGCGCCGTTCATGAGTCCTTCCGCCACAGGTGATCGCATGGCGATGAGCTTGATGTATGCCTTGGGTGGGGTGCCTTCATCAATCCAGGGCCCGTTTGGCGGCATGCGCAAAGGCGACCACGTGGTTCGGTGGGGACCTCGCATCGCAGGCGACGGCACGGACGTCGAGACACTCACGAAGGCGGAGGTCGATGCGCGATTGAAGCTCTGGGATGACGTCCAGGCGCTGCGGAAGAAATCGGGAGAGTCGATCTATCTATCCCAGACCGCCACCACGATTGGTGTGAGGGAAACACGGCGGGTGATTGGCGAATATACCGTCACCGAAAAAGATGCCGTCGAAGGCACGCGTTTCCCTGACGTGATCGCCATCAGTTCGAATCCCATGCCCGAGTATCATGGCCAGAGATATTTCTTCAAGCACGAGGGTTTCAGCATCCCCTATCGTGCGCTCGTACCCAAGAAGGTGGAGGGCTTAGTCCTGTCCGGGCGGTGCATCTCATGCGAGCAGGGACCGTTCCAGTCGGCGCGCTCGATGGCGCCGGCGATGGCCATAGGTCACGCCTCGGGCTGTGCCGCAGCGCTTGCCGCGACGAAAGGCGTCGCCCCGCGCAAGCTCGACGTCAAGGAGCTTCAGACGCTGCTCAAGAGCCAGAACGCGGAACTGGGCGCAATCTCCGCCTGAAGAGAAGGAGGGACGGTCACCAGTGTTGCCAAACCGTCAATCTCAGCCATGGTCAATCACGATATATACGGGGACAGAGGTGACTGTCCCTCTTGTTGCCCGAGGAAGGCACGCATGAGCACCAACGTCAGACTTCGATTCGGTCTCTTGCTGATTCCCTTGTTCCTTGTGTCTGCGCGGGCCCAGGTGAAGGATTACGCTGTTCATCCGGCGCCGCTTGCCTCCGTTCACGTGAAGGACGAATTCTGGAGCCCGCGTCTGGAAACCAGCAGGAACGTCACGCTCTGGCACGTCTTCAAGCAGGCGGAAGAAGCCGGTGAGTTTGACAACTTCGCCAAGGCCGCCGGCGCCATGGAAGGCCCATTCCGGGGCTCTTCGCCCGCGCGCGACTCCGACGCCTATAAGACGATCGAAGGCGCCGCCTACATGCTCGCCGCCCACCCCGACCCGAAGATCGAAAAATACGTCGACGACCTGATCCGCAGGATCGCCGCCGCCCAGGAGCCGGACGGCTACATCTACACCGCCCGCCGCATCACCCCGCCCGACAAAATGCCTGAAATGTCCGGACCCGAGCGCTGGACGCGCGAACGCACCAGCCACGAGACGTACGTGATGGGCCTCCTTTGCGAAGCGGGAGTCGCCTATTTCCAGAACACCGGCAAACGGGCCCTCCTCGATGTGGCCCTCAAGGCCGCCAATTTCCTGAACGCGGCTTTCGGTCCCGCAGAAAACCAGCGGCACGACGCTTCCGGCCATGAGGAAATCGAACTGGCTCTCGCCCGGCTGTACCGCGCCACCGGCGACCAGCGTTACCTGCGGCTCTCCCAATATTTCGTCGACCAGCGCGGCCGCCGCACGCCGAACTACGGCACCTACGCCCAGGACCACAAACCCGTGATCGAACAGGCCGAAGCCGTAGGACACGCGGTGCGCGCCGGTTACCTGTACTGCGGTGTCACGGATCTCGCCGCCCTCACGGGAAACGCCGAGTACACGCAGGCCATGGACCGCATCTGGCACAACGTGGTCGACCGGCGCATGTACCTTACCGGCGGCCTGGGCGCTCAGCGCAACGGCGAAGCTTTCGGCAATGATTACCAGCTCCCCAATCTCACCGCCTACAACGAAACCTGCGCCGCCGTCGCCAACGCGTTCTGGCAGCAGCGCATGTTCCTGCTGCACCGCGACGCCCAATACATCGATGTGCTCGAGAGAGTGCTCTACAACGGGTTTCTCGGCGGCGTCTCGCTCAGCGGAGACCGCTTCTTCTATACCAACGCGCTCGAATCCGACGGCGCACGCTCGCGGTCGGCGCGCATGCCGTGGTTCACCTGGCCCTGCTGCCCGACCAATATCGTTCGCCTCATGCCGTCCATTCCGGGTTACATCTATGCCACGGCCGCCGATACGGTCTACGTCAACCTGTTCATCGGGGGAAGCGCCGACCTCAAACTGGGTGAAGGCGCCAAAGCCAGGGCGCTCCGCATCACCCAGCAGACTCGCTATCCATGGGATGGCAGCATCAAGATCGAAGTCTTGCCAGCCGCCGCGTCAGACTTTACGCTGAATCTCCGCATCCCGGGTTGGGCGCGGGGCAAGCCGGTGCCCGGCGACCTGTACCGCTACGCCGAAAATGAGGTCCCGGCAATCACGTTGAAGGTGAACGGCAAGCCCGTGCCGCCCGCGCTGGAAAAAGGGTATGCCGTGCTCCGTAGGACCTGGAAAACCGGCGACACGATCGAGCTCAATCTCCCCATGCCGGTCCATCGGGTGTTGGCCAACGACGCCGTGGAAGCAGATCGCGGACGGATCGCACTGGAGCGCGGCCCGCTGGTCTACTGCGTCGAAGGCATCGACAATGGCGGGCGGGCACGCAACCTGGTGATTTCTCCCGACTCCGAGCTCGTGGCCGAATATCGCAAGGACCTCCTGGGCGGTGTCACCGTGATCCGCGCCCGGCGCGGCGGCGAACAGGTGACCGCAATTCCCTTTTATGCCTGGTCCAATCGCGGGGACGGCGAAATGTGCATGTGGCTCCCGGCCAGGTAACCTCTGGAATAAAGGAGCCACGAAACACTACAATGTTTTCGGTGCGAGATCCATATCCCCTGCTTCCAAACTACGTGCCTCGGTGACCGCCCCCTGAATGTAGTGAAGACCTTCGGGGTGCCTCTATTGAAAACAAAGAGCGTACCGGCTCGATCCCCTCTCGACTGCGAAAAGCGGGCTAAATGCCGGCCGTCCCCGGCGCTGGCCTGCCGCCGACATAGAAATCCGCAGCTGCGAGCGCCTGCAAAGGCAGATGTCGGACCTCCTGCATGGTCACCTGCGCAGCAATTCGGGGATGAAGGCGTTGTGCAGACGATTGGCGTAGTTCGTTCTCAGTCTATTGATGTCCCGGAACGGATTGAAGGGCGTGGTCAACGACACAGCAAGCTTCCCCAGCCTGTCGTTCAAGAAGTAGTCGATAGCATTGATATAGTCCATTTTGGATGACAGAAAATTCTCGAGGTCAGCCTGGCTCACAAGCGTGCCGGTGACATAATCCCGATTGAACTTCCTGGCTCCCACTTCCGAGCGGTAGACGTTGGTGAGCATCACCGCCAGAAACTCCTCGTGGTCCTGCATCTTGTCAAGGGGCGCCTGGTTCGATCCCGCAAAACCATAATTCGTAAAGCGGGAAGCGTGGACCATCTCATGAAAGAGCGATTCGACAGGGCGGTAACCGGGAAAGCGCCCGCACCGATCGAAGGACCAGGTCTCCGGTGAGTATTGAATCCGCACCCCCGTCTTCAAGTCGCTTGTTATCTGGCCGGTTAGTGCGTTGCAGGCATCCCCCGTATACGGCACGATGTAAACCGGTACGGAGGCGCACAGGCTCCTGTACAAACACCGGCCCACACGGGTATTGCCGATGGCGTTCAGGGTCACCCGAATGCGCTCTTCGTAAGCTTTCGCGGCGGGCCCATTGTTGTCCTCGAATGGGAATTCGCCGCGCCGATACTTGGGGTTTCCGTGGATGATGATATTGTACGGCAGATACTTGATCATGGCTCCTCTCGATCCTGGCCCCACACCTCACAGGCCTGGGGCACAATGCCAGGCAGCGCAGGCAGGGATTCGCGCGTCGAAAAGGGGGTGCGGTCGCACCCTGCACTGCAGTGAGGTGAAGCGCAGGAGGAACTTGCTGCCGGCCGTGCGTTTGGCCCGGTTTGGATGCATTGCCTGGAAGTGCCTCTACACACCCTGATGACACCTTCCGATCCCTCCACCCCTTACAAAAACTATAACTCATGGCGGCGTTTCAGGACGCCAAATTTGCATCTTTTCAACGGCGCATGATCATATTTGATGGCATGAATCGTGCCCTGTCTGGGACCCACGAAGACGTCGAAGACCGCAAAGGACACCGCACGGAAGAGCGGATCCCGGACCAGTCCGGCCATATTGCCCACCCGTGTCACGGAGGAAGTTCACGGAGAAGTTCTCTGTGTTCCTGTGTCTCCGTGGTTTGAAATTGTCACGCCAGATTGAGGGGAACGAAGCGCGCCATGTGGGCGAAATCGGCATCCGCGGCGAGAATGGACAGGCCGTGGCGTATGCATAGCTGTGCGAGCAGCACGTCGATCGTGCCGGCCTGCACGCCCTTCTGGCGCAGCCTGACCTTGAGAGCGGCGGCTTCCATATGGTCCCTTCGCTCCGGAACAATACTCGGCAGGCTGGCGAAAGTCCTGAGAATCTTTTCCCGGGATTTCGGCGTACTGAATCCCTGAAGGAGCTCCTGAAGGACCAGGCCGGTGGTGAAGAGGGCATCCTCACACTGGAGGGCCGTTCTCAGGCGCTGTACTTCCCGGGAGTCCGCCGGGGAGTCTCGGCGCAACGCAGCGGACCAGACGCTGGTGTCGACCAGGATATTCATCGGGACCGCTCCTTCTTGTAATCGAAGGCCGGATCCCATTCGAGCGTGGCGAAAAGCTCGAGGATGCGCCGCTGTTCGCGGCGGGCAATGAATTCCTGTAGGGCTTTGGTCACGGCAGCCCTTTTGGTTTTCTCGCCGCTGACCTGGAGAGCCTTGTCGATGAGTTCGGGATCGATGGAGAGATTAGTAGCCATGTGTGAACCTCCACACATATAATCACACAAATCGTGCCGGATGTCCAAAGTCCAAGCCCGCATCCACCAGCCGGGGGTTGGCGTGCACACTCAACACTCCCCTGATGGAAGGCGGCATGGTTGCTACGATCAGGGCTGGCAAGTTCCTGGAATCAGCCCCGCATCCGATGACATGTCACGGGATTTTTGCCGGGGCACACCTTACCGGCGCTTTGAACGGGACTCTTCCGCGATCTGGCTGAGGCGTGTCTTGATCAATTTGCGGATGAGCGTCGCCGGCAGCGGCTTGTCGACCGCAAAATGGAGCGCCCCTTTTGTGATCGTGTACTTCGCGACGTCATCGGGCATCGCACTGAATACGGACCCGCTCATTGGAAAATACGAGCAGTGGTTTTTGTATGCCGAAAATCCCGCGACCCCGATCCCGTCCACTTTGTAAGCGGGAACGCCGTAGGCTATGCACTCTTGCGCATCCGGGAGTATCGCCCGGATCGTGGAGCGCACGGCACGCAAGGTGGACCGGTGCGGCTCGGGAACTTTGGCCAGGTACGCGTCAATATCGTTCTCAGACATTTTTGGCGGCTCCGGTTCCTAGACCGGCGGCTCGGGTTGCCCATACGCAGCCCAATCTTCCAGGGCGGGACCGTATACGCCGGGAACCCTCACACCCGCCTGGCGCAGCAACACCGTCATCTGGCCCCGGTGATGCGCCTGATGCATCATGAGGGCGGTCAGTGTGATCCCGCGCTTCCAGTTTTCGCCGTACATGTTGTCTTCGATCTCGAGTGTGGCGTCACTCCATTTGTTCTTCACTTCCCCGGCCAGCGCAATGCTTGCGTCGTCATAGGCCTGCTTGATGGCGGCGACATTATCCGGCACCGGGGCGGCGGGATCGACTCCCGTCACCGAAAGCCCGGTTTTGTTCATCATTTCCGGAATGGTCTGCGCCAGATGCCACGCAAGCCGGCCCAGGGTCCGATGTCCGGGTGCGACCGGCTGGCCGAGCGTTTCGTCTGTCATTGCGGCGATCATCTTGCCTGTGCTGGCGGCCTCATACTCCCAGTTTCGCAGAAAGTCCTCAATCTTACGGTACATGGCAAGTTCCTTTCCTTGCATACGATCATATCATGTCCTGTGACGATTCATGCACTTGGCGCGCCCGCTGTATCCGGCAGCCTGTCTTGAAGGGTAACTACCTGGTCATTCAATCCCGAACACTTCGGTGCGCAGCAATGTCTGTTTGGACTGCGCTCCCAGACGGCGATCCGCATTTCATAAAACCCGGCAGGAAGGCCGGCGAGGTCGATCAAGCCGGCGACACTGGTCCCTCCTGACTCCTGGCTCCTGACTCCATCCTCTCACCGTCTCGCCGGCCTGATGTTGCGGCTATAATAGATGTCGGCCGGAATGTGATGCCCGATGTACACCTTCTCGAGCAGCGCATAGAGTGTCGGGTCGTACGCTTTGAGATCGTCGGGAGTCTGTACGCGCGTGTCGCCGTCATAAAACTCGAAATTCGACCAGAACCACCACTGCGTGCCTTCCGCCCAGTACTCGGCAATTGTGTTCTCGGCGTACTTTTGGATCTTTGCAGAGGCAACAAATCATTTCGCGACGCCGTGGGCTGCGATATGATAGCCGCACGTTGCTTGCCGCCATCTTTTTGAAAATAGGGAGGAGAAATGCTTTCCATGGTCAATACCACACGCAGGCGGTTTATGGGAGGGCTGGCCGCGGTCGCGGGCGGCAGGGCCCTGTCTTCCTTCGGTTTCCCCCGGCAGGACAAACGTCCTGCGGCCAAAGCAAACCTTTCCCCGGCCGCGGCTGCCGCCGAGTACGACAGGATGGCCAAGCTCGCTTCCAATGAAAACCCTTACGGCCCGTCGGAGGCAGTGTTGAAGGCCATGAACGACGCGTGGAAATACTCGAACCGCTACAGCTACCCGGACGGGGGCATCGTGGAGGCGATCGCGGAACATCATGCCGTCAAACCGGAAAGTGTCCTCATCGGCGCCGGGTCGGCCGAGATCCTGAAAGCCGCTGACGACGCCTTTCTTCCCGATCACCGCAAGGTGATCGGGGTGGACCCGACATTCGAAACCGTGTTCAGATACGCGACCAACAGCAAGGCCCAGGCCATCGCGGTGCCGCTGCGACCGGATTATGCGGCCGATATCAGGGAGATCATCCGCGTCACGAAGCTGAACGCGCGCGACGTCGGCCTTGTTTACATATGCAATCCAAACAATCCGACGGGGAACATCGTCCCCAAGGACGAAATCAAACTGCTGCTCGACAGCATCCCGGAGGAGATCCCGGTGCTGATCGATGAGGCCTACCATCATTTCGTGGAGAATCCGAACTACGAGTCGTCCATGAAGTATGTGCTCCAGGGCCGCAAGGTGATCATCACCCGGACCTTTTCCAAGATCTCCGGACTCGCGGGCATGCGCCTGGGATATGGGGTCGCACCGAAAGAGGTAATCGATCAGATGCGGCAGGTGATTTACAACAGCAGCATGAACGCACTGGCGAAGCACGGCGCCGTGGCGGCGCTCAAGGACACTGCGAACGATGCGAGGGTCAGTCGTCTTGTCCGGCAGCTGCGCGATCGGACAATGTCGGAACTGCGGTCCATGGGCTTCGAGCTCATCCCGTCGGACACGAATTTTTTCATGGTCAACATCAGGAAGGATGCCACGGAAGTCCGGGAGGCCTTCAGGAAGAAGGGAGTCCTGGTCGGCCGCAAGTTTCCGCCCATGGACCAATGGCTGCGGGTTTCAGTGGGCGCCGCGGAGGAGATGAAGCTCTTCATGAACGCGTTCAAGGAGATCTTTCCCGCCGCCGTCGCACAGTAAAGTTGACAACTCCGGGAAACCGCGGACACCGCGGATCTCCCATCGACGACAATTCGATCTATTGTCCGTCAGGGTCGGAGTCGGTATCGGAATCGGCCATTGGACTCGATGTTTTGGATTCCGACACCGATTCCGGCCCCGACGTTTTTTAACTTTGGCCTGAATTGGATGGCATGGAGGGATTCCGATGAAAAGAGAAATGAGAGTCATTCTGGCGCTTCCCATCGTCGTGGTACTGGCTCTTGCCGGTTCGGGCCTCCCGACCCTGAGTGTTCAGGCGCAGAGCCAGGTCACATCGCCTGAAAAGTTCTTCGGGTTCCAGATGGGCGCCGACAGGAAGATTGCGCGCTGGGACAAGCTCGTGGAGTATTACCGGCTTCTGGAAAAGGAGGGCGGCGGCAAACTCAAGGTCGTCAACATGGGCCCGACCGAGATGGGCAATCCCTTCCTCCTGTGCATATTCACCTCGCCGGCGAATCAGGCGAACCTGGAAACGCTCCGGCAGAACAACCTCAAGCTCAGCGATCCGCGCGGGATTCCGGAAGCCGAGGCGAGAAAGATCGCGGCAGCAGGCAAACCGTTGGTCGCAATGACGATGAGCATGCACGCCACCGAGATCGGTGGCGCTCAGATGTCGCCCGAGCTCGCGTACGACCTGCTGACGCGGTCCGATTCCGAGGCACGGAGGATTCTGGACGACGTCATCTTCCTGCTGATTCCCTCCTTCAATCCCGACGGCGAGATCATGGTGACCGACTTCTACAACAAGTATCTCGGGACCGAGTATGAGGGGGCGGCGCCCCCATGGCTGTACAACAAGTATGTCGGCCACGACAACAACCGCGATGCCCTCACCATGAACATGAAGGAGTCGCAGTACGCGGGGAAAGTGTTGTTCACGGAGTGGAAGCCCCAGGCATATTTCGACTTCCACCACATGGGCAGCTATGGAGCGCGGATTTACTACCCGCCTTACGCCGAGCCGATCCGGCCCCTGGCCGATCCGCTGGTTTGGCGGGAGTCGGCGTGGTACGGCGCCGAGATGGCGAACAAGGCGGAAGAGGCCGGGCTCTCGGGAGTGATGAACAACGGCCAGTATTCCGGCTGGGGCCATTTCGGGTTCCACTGGATCACTCCGTTCCACAACATCGCCGGCATGCTGACCGAGTCGGCAAGCGCGCGGCTGGCGACGCCGCTCTACATCGACCCGAGCCAGATTACAAGCGGGGCGCGGAACCTCGAACACCCGACGCAGGAACAGATGAACTTCCCGGATCCTTGGCCGGGCGGCTGGTGGCGCCTGCGGGACATCGTCGAGCGCCAGAAGGTCGCGGCCTGGGCCCTGTTGGACTGCGTGGCGCGAAACTCGGAAACCATCGTCTGGGACACCTGGCTGAAGGCGACCCGGCAGACGGAACGCGGCGTCAACGGCAAACCAGCTGCTTATGCGATCTCGGCGATCCAGAACGATTCGCTCACGCTCTACAAGTTGATCAACGCGTTGCTGAACCAGGGCATCGAGGTGATGCAGTCGGCGAAGGGATTCACGACGCAGGACGGCGTGATCTACCCCTCCGGCTCCTTTTACGTGGCGCTGGCCCAGCCCAAGATGGGACTTATCCGCTACCTGCTGGGTGAAACGCACTACCCGGACAACGAGTGGACCCGGCAGCAGGACGGGACGCCGATCCGGCCCTATGACATGGGGCAGGACGTGCTGGCCGAATACATGGGTATCAAAGTCGATCCGCTGGACGCGGCGCTCAAAGGCGACTTTGTGAAGGTGGCGGCTCGGATCGAGTGGGCCGGCAAGGCTGCCAGGGGACCAGCGGGCTATTTCATCGATGGGCGGCTGAACGACGCCTTCAAGGCGGTCAACCTGCTCTTTGACAAGAATGTCCCGATGCGGCGCGCCGACAGTGACGACAACGGCGTGCGGCGCGGAGATTTTCTTGTGTCGCCGTCGGCGCCCGACACGCTGGTCGCGGAAATCGCGAAGCAGACCGGCGTCGGCTTCCACGCACTGAATGCGGAACCGAAACAGGCGCACGAACTGAAACGGCAGCGCATCGGCATGTACCAGCGCTACCGCGGCGGCAACATGGACGAGGGTTGGACGCGCTTCCTTTTGGAAGCGCAGTTCCTGTTCCCGTTCAAGAGCGTCTATGATGCCGAGATCAAGAAGGGCAATCTCAACGCCAACTATGACGTGTTCATCTTCGCGGACGACAGCACCGGCGCCATCACCGGCGAACCCGACGGAGGCAGAGGGGGCGGCGGCCGCGGCAGCGCGTTTGCGGCTGTTCCCGACTCGACGCCGCCGGAGTACCGGAGCGGCATCGGCAGCGACGGCGTGAACGCGATCAGGGATTTCGTGGCCAAAGGCGGCACGCTGATTACGCTCGGCGGGGCCACTGACTTTGCGATCACCAGGCTGGGGCTGCCGGTCCGCAACGTGGTGGCCGGCCTGAGCACCAAGGAGTTCTTCTGTCCCGGATCGACCCTGCGCGTGAAGGTCGACAATTCAAACCCGTTGGCGTACGGAATGCCCGAGGATGCTCTGGTGCTGTTCCACTACAGCCCGGCATTCGATGTGGCGGCTACGAACTTCAACGAAAGGAACCAGATCATCGTTCGCTATGCCGATCGCAACGTCGAGCGAAGCGGCTGGCTGAACGGCGAGAAATTCATTGCCGGCAGGACGGCCATGGCATCGATCGCCTATGGTCAAGGCAGAGCGATCCTGATCGGTTTCCGGACCCAGAATCGCGCCCAGACCCACGGCACATACAAATTCCTGTTCAACGCTTTGGTGCGTTAAACGTTCTGTGGCGTGCCGGCTCGCAGCATCATGCTTATTTCCAGGCCGGAGGGACTGATGTTCCGCGCAGCTACTGTTCCCTGGCAGGCTTCTACGCAGGTCTTGACGATGGACAGCCCCAGACCGATGCCGCCCGTGGCTCGCGCCCGATCGCTTTCCAGGCGGTAAAAGGGATCGAAAAGGCGGATGAGCGACTCCGGCGGCACGCCGGGCCCGTGATCCGTGATCGTGAGACGGATGTGGTCATTCTGCTTCAGGGCTGCGATGCTGATTTCACTTCCCGCGGCATACCGGGCGGCGTTGCGCAAAACGTTGGCCAGTGCGCGTGACAGCAGTTCCGGCTGAGCCAGTACGGCCGTGTCATCGGCAATGTCGATCTTAATATCGGATGCGGAGGCTTCCCGCGCACAGATCCGCTGTACCAGGGGCGCCAGCGGCACGCTGACGAGTTTGTTTTCGGCCGTCTTCATGCCCGCCTTGGCGAATGCCAGGAGTTCGTTCACCATCTCCGACATCAGGCGCACCTCTTCCTGGGCGTCTGCGACATAGCTGCCGTGTTCGGAATGCACCCGCTCTGCCAGGATGCTGAGCGCAAAATGCATGCGCGCCAGCGGGGAGTTGAGCTCGTGCGAAATGCCGCCGAGGAAGCGCTTCTGCCCTCTCACGAAGCTTGCCAGCCGTGCCGCCAGCTGGTTGATGGCGACGCTCAGACGCCCCAGTTCGTCGGTCCCCCTTTCGTCCACGCGCGTGTCGAATCGTTCCTCAGCGATCAGCTCGGTTGCGGCGGTCATCTGCTTGATCCGGCCCGTCAGACTCCGGACAAAGGGCAGCCAGAGCAGGATCGAGAGCGTCAGCACGATCGCGATGATCAAGAGCCACGGTTTGACATCGAAGAAGAGGCCGTGCCCGGTCATGGAAGTGGAGACGGCCAGAAGAGTCGCGCGCGTCGGTCTGAACTGGTCGGGTTCGAAGAGAAGTGTGCGCACTCCCGCCCAGTAACGCGTCGGGTCGGTCGTCTTCAGCGTGAATATCGGCTGGGGGCGGAATGCAGATGCTGATCCTCTGTTTGCCGCCCAAGGTCGAGGCGGCGGGCTGTCCTGCGGGCGGCGTGGAAAAGGACGTCCGCCCTCACCCGTGGGCGGCCGTTCATCGACGGCGCGGCGCGCTCCTTCGGCGGGCGAGGGAGGGCCCGATGCAGTCGGCCCCTCAATGAGACGGCGCAGGACCTCGGCGGGCAACGCTGCATCCGCGCCCGCCAGCTTTTCCCCCCTGTCGGAATAGAGCAGGAAGTCGACCTGGTAGGAAGCCGAGTAGCGTTGCAGGATTGCCCCGCGGTCCGTTGCGGCCGCGGCGCGCATTTCCTCGCTGATCATCCTGGCCACGTACTCCATGCGGTTTCCGGACGTGGCCGACAGAAAGGAGCCTGGAGCGAAACGGAATTGCAGATTGAAGAAGACCAGGATCACGGCGCCCAGAACGATCAGGTTGAGGAAAAACCAGAGCAGGATTTTACTGAAAAGCGAGAGGCGCAGCCGCATGAGAACCTATTGCTCTCCTTCGCGCAGCAGCATGTAACCCGCCGAACGCACGGTCTTTATATACTTTGGCTTCTTGGGATCGTCGCCCAGCTTCCGGCGCAATGCCGAAATGTGGACATCGATGGAGCGGTCGAAGACCTCGTAATCGCGCCCGCTGATCGCCTGCAGCAACTGATCACGGCTCAACACGCGCTCGGGCGCGCGAGCCAGACACCAAAGCAGATCGAACTCGAGGGCTGTGAGCAGAAGCGGCCGGCCATCCAGAGCGGCCCTGCGAGCTGCCATATCAAGCCACAGCCCGTTGACGGTGATCTCATCGGCAGCGGCTGCCTCCTGCGCCGCGACTGCGCCTGCGGTAATGGCGGACCGGCGCGTGACGGCACGCAGGCGAGCGAGCAACTCGCGGGTCGAGAAAGTCTTGGGCAGATAATCGTCGGCACCCAGCTCGAGTCCGACAATCCGGTCGGATTCATCGCCCAGCGCCGTCAGCATCAGAACCGGCACGGAGGAGGTGCGCCGCAATTGCCGCAATACTTCGAAGCCATCCATCCCCGGAAGCATGCAGTCCAGGATCACGGCCTGATAGCCGCCCTGCAGCGCTTCCCGCAAGCCCTCCGGCCCGGTGTGCTTGCTGCTGACCTCAAATCCCAACGGCTTGAGGTAATCGGTCACAAGGCGGCAGAGTTTCGGATCATCATCGATCAGCAGGATTCGAATCCTGGGTTGAATTTCAGTCCAATCGGCTGAGTTTGCCATAGCGCAGAGCCAGTCTAACGCCGCAGAAGCGCAAATACATCCGACTTTTACCATCCCTTAACAAAAATCCAGCCGGCAAAAGTACATGCTTTACCTTCGGCGCGTCTGTCGGCACGCTATTGAACCTTTTACCTGTTCTTTACCAAAAACTCTCCCGGCGACATAAAGGCTTTACGTCTGCCTGCTATTACTTATTCAGGTGCTCGATAGCATCGAACCTGAAACTTGAGGCTGCTCATGGCACACAACCATCGTGGGAATGGCAATACAGGATCCGGACCGAGGGTGCTGATGCTTCGCATCATCGGCATCCTGATCATTCTTGTATGCGGCGGCTATGTCTTCACAAAATACCGCACTGAGATCGCAACCTGGGTCGCCGTGACATTTTCGGCCTCCCGGAACGAGGAGACAATTCCGGTACTGACCCTGGAGCGGGATTCGCTCCAGGTCGAATTGCCGGCTGATGGGGAAATTGTCGGCTTGGAAAGCGTTCCCATCGCCGCACCCAAAACGGGAGCCGGCTCCCTGACACTGGCCTGGCTCATCCCCGAGGGGACGATGGCTGCTCCTGGAGAACAGTTGATCCGTTTCGACGACACGGATACGCTGCTTAAACTCGAGTCGCAAAACAACACGCTCGACGAAAACCGGTTGCAGGCGGAGATCGACGAGGGCGACCAGCAATTGACCGGAAAAGACCTCGAAATCGAGCAGGCTGCTGCGCTGATGGATTACGAGTATTCGAGGAGGACCCTTCCGGAGGATACCGAGATCTTCACACAGTGGGAAATCATCAGCGCCAGGGTAGACGCCGGATTTGCCAAGGCCAAAGTCGATAATCTGGCCGCCAAGGCAAAAACACAGAAACGGCAGTCGCGTTCAGCGCAGCAGATATCCGCCCTCACGAGAAACCGGGCGCAGGCTGAAGTTGACATTCTCACGCAATCTCTGTCCACGATGGAGGTGAAGGCGCCGGCCGGCGGTCTCGTCGTCTACAGGCGTGATCGCAGGCAGGACCCGAATATCGGCGACAGCTGCCAGGCAGGCCAGGTTTTGATCGACCTCGTCGACCTGAGCGCCTTGCAGGCCCGCATTTATGTGCTCGAGAAAGAGGCCGGAGGCCTGGCCAAAGGCAAGCCCGTAACGATCAAGCTCGACGCGCTACCGGACCGTGTATTTCATGGAGAAGTGCAATCTGTATCCGCCGTGGCGGCAGCGATCGAGCGCAACGGCGTGCTCAAGTATTTCACCTGCGATGTCACCATCCGCGACGCGGAAGCATTTCTTGGATTGATCAGGCCGGGCATGAAGTTGCAGGCCCGCGTCATTCTTGTGAACTACGACTCATGTTTTGTCGTTCCCGCCAGTGCCGTGGATTACGTGGAAAAGGAGAACAAGACTTATGTCTACATCAAGAACGGCACAGGCTATGAAAGGAGAGAGGTCACGCTCGGCTTGGGGAGACACGGTCAGGCGACCGTTCTGAGCGGAGTAAACGACCAGGAACTCATGGCGCTGAGTAATCCTTTTCAGGTCAAGAAGTTGACGCTCCCGGACTTCAGCAAGCCCACGACCGTGAACCAACAACGAGGCGGCGGTCCGGGTGGGCGGGGAATGGAAGGCCCGCCGGGAGGCGGCAGAGGCCGCTGAAGACGCGGAATTCCAGCACATCGGCGGGCACTGGCGAAGTCAGTCAGGCCTTTCTCACACTCGTCAGGATGCGCTAACCTAGCGTGATTAGTCGTATCGGATAGTTTCTGAGAGAATCGGATCAGAAGAATGATAAGAACGGGACACGGATGCACACAGATCGACACTGATCAGATGAGCCTCTTTCGCCGCCGACGAAAGAGGCTCATCCATATTGCAGGTCTCCCTGGACCCGTGCTCATCCCTGCAAATCCGTGCCCTGATATGCGTCCTGTACTCTTGTCGCTACGGATAGAACGCGTTGCGTCTGTTTTCGCGCAGAGCGCTACTACTTCAAGTCTACCTTGGAGGCGGTGATGATATTTTTGCCGTCCTTCTTGGAGACCGTTCCGGTCACGGCGCCTTCTTTGCCGCCCTTGCAGACGGCGTCGTGATTTGCTTTGCCGGATGTCTCGTCGAGGTAATAGGTGACATCCTTTCCGCCCTGCTTGACCACGATCACGGTCGCGCATTCCTTGTCGGTCTTGAGGTCGCACATGGCGCACGTGACCTTCCCCGTCAATGTTACTTCCTTACCCTGGGCAATGACGGGAACCGCCAGGACCGAAATGAGCCCGAAACAAAGAGTAATCAGCATTACACTTCGCATGTCTTTCCCTCCGATAGTCGCGGATAACGAAATAGCCCTAACCTGCAAAATGGTAGCACTCGTCGGGAGTTAAGGAAAGCCATCATTCCTGCCGCTGCACTCTGGTAATATATGCGTCCGACAATGCCGCAGCAAGGAGTGGGGCGCCGATGACCAAAGAGATGCTTACCACAAAGGAAGTGGCCGAATATCTCAGCATCAACGAGAAGCAGGTATACCGGTTGATCAGGGACAGGAAGATCCCGGCCACCAGGATCACCGGGAAATGGCTCTTCCCAAAACAACTGGTTGACGAGTGGCTGCTGTCCAGCGCCAGGGAAAACGTCGGAGTCCGGTCGCAGCAGATGCCGTCGGGCAATCAGCTGGTGATTGGCGGGAGCAACGACCTCGCACTGGAGCTTCTAACGAAAAACGTCAGTCTCCAATTCCCTGCCTGCACCATCTCGATATCGAACCTGGGGAGCCTGGGCGGACTCGTCGCGCTGCAGCGCGGCGCCTGCCATATCGCCGCCTCCCATCTGCTGGACGTGGAAACAGGCGAGTACAATGTCCCGGCGATCAAAGAGCATTTTTCGGAGTTGAATGTCAGGGTTCTCAACCTCTGTTACCGCGAGCAGGGTCTGATTGTGAAACACGGCAATCCAATGGGAATCCAAAACCTCGGCGATCTGGTCAACAAGCAGGCCCTCTTCGTGAATCGACAGGAAGGATCGGGAACGAGGGTGCTCTTCGACCACGGATTGAAATTGAACGGCATCGATCCGGCAGTCGTACGGGGCTATGACAGGATCGCCTGCACCCACATGGAAGTAGCTCTGGATGTTTTCAGCGGTTCCGCCGATGCCGGCATTGGAATTCTCGCGGCTGCAAGAATGCTGGGACTTGGATTCGTCCCCCTCGCAAAAGAGCGGTTTGACTTGATCATCGCTGCCCAAAATCTCTCCGCCGAACCGGTAAAAGCCCTCCGGCAAGTCCTGGTATCCGAAAAATTCAGGCGCGAGGTGAGCCAAATGGAGGGATACGACACCCGCGACACAGGAAAGCTCCTGTACGAGAGCCATTAACCGAGGGAGGGGCAACACGGCGATTCCGTCGTCATTCGGGAAACGCGTTTATTTTCCCTCCGCTCGCTTCGATCCGGTAGAGTCGGCCGCCGAAGGGAATGCGGCGTAAGACGATTTTTCCGGCGATTCCGGAATCCGCGCGTGGCAGGGGCGTGAGGTTCGGGCCGACATCGGCCAACGCCTCGAGGCCGATCAGGCAGAGAAGCGCTCCCCAGGTATAATGCGGATGGTCGCCGCATTCCCCATCGCTGCTCCGGTAGTTCTCGCAGCACAGCCGCCCGTCCGTCCAACTCCGCATGAAAAGATCTACGCTGCGCTTGACGAATTCGCCCCGATGGGCGGAATCGGCATAGCGGAGGAGGCCCTGCCAGAGGAGATAGTTCGCCGGCGGCCAGATCATCCCGCGCCAGTAGGTCTGCTGCGTCCAGACGGGATCGTCGTAGGCGACGCTCGGGATCAGATAACGACCCCAGTACTTGTCCTCACGGTACATCCAGGCCAGGACGCGCGCGGCTCGCTGGGCATCGGGGGCGCCGCAGATAAGCGGATAAAAGTTCATCGGCGTAATTCTCGTCAGCCATTCGGATCCCGGCCGTCCCGTCTGAAGGCGATGCGCCGTCAGGCGAAGCGACGCGGGTCCTCGATCCTTGAAGCACTCGAGAATGACAGCCGCCGGCTTGCCTGTTTCCATATCGAGGTCCGCGATCTGTCTGTCCCCCATGGCTCGACCGACGGTGTCGATGACGAGCTTCCCGCCAACGAAGAGCCGGGTGCCTCCGGCGGCCTCGATCGCAAACCGGTAGCGGCCGGTTTCGGGGGGGACAAAATTGCCGGACCAGCGGGCAGCCCATCGATTCTGGGGAACTCCCGCGGCTGGACCCGCCTCGCTCCCCCAATCGAAATCGATGATGAAGTCCCGCCGGCGCAAAACCTCGTTCTTGAAGAGCCAATCTTTATAGAAGACGGTTTCGAATCCCCCTTGGAACGCCACCTGCGGCACGAGGGCGGGTCCCTCCACGGCAGGAATGTCCCAGCGCCGGCTGCAATAAATCCCGAGGGTATCGTTCCAGAGACGCTCGTTGATCCGCTTGTTCATCGTCTCGTGTTCGGAGCGGTAATGTTTTGCGTCTTCTGCCTTGCCCAACGCTTCGGCGATCACAGCCAGATACTCGGCATCCATGGAATAGAGAGAGCTCAGATCGACGGCATCGGCATCCATGGCCGTGCCCGCCATTCTCGTCCCTTCGAAGTGGACGTTGTCGTCCCAGCCGGTTTCGTATTGGGCTCCCTGCCACCAGCCCTGCTCCGAACCCCATTCGAGAAGCCCGTTCCGGTTGTCGTCGCGCGCTTTGAGCCACCACGCATGCCACCGGGCGAGGTGCGGATACACCTCAGCCAGGAAAGCCTTGTCCGGCCTGCGCTGGTGCATCTTCCAGAGGCACAGGGCGCCCACCGGCGGCATGGAGCGATGAAGCGTGACGTACGTCCGCCCTTCGTTGCTCCAATGGGCCCAGCTGGGAACGAATCCCTCGGGCGTCTGAAACGAGAGCACGGCGCGGATCGTGGCTTTCGCCCCCTCCGGGTCCTCGAGATTGGCCATGAGGGCGTTGAAGAAGAAATCCCAGACAAAATAGGGATGAAGATCCGGGCTCGTGGCCAGGCGCTGCAGCCACCAGCCGCGTCCGTCGGTATGAGAGATCCGGGCGTTGTCGCTTCCGTACAGGCGGCAGAAGTTGACGTTGTCGGCGACGGCGCCCAGGAAATCGCCCCAATCCCCCGTCGCGGCAATCCTGGCCGACGCGTAACGCTCGCCGGCCGCTTTGAGGGTGGGCACGACCGACTCGATCGAGGGAAGGTCGCCTACGCCGGCGACCAGGCGCGTCGGATGCTCAGGATCGAGGGAGAGCAAGACCTCGGCCTCGGCGGATAAGTTCGCCACTGTGTGGGCCGGAGACGGCTCGCAGCGCAGGGCAAAGGGAATATATTCGCCGCGCGGCGCGATCCCGTAGCCCGTGATGCCGTCTTTTGCGGCTGTATAGATCGTATGGAATCGCGGCCACGTCGACGGGAGCCTCAGTGTCAGGCCCACGGCGCGGTTCGTCTCCAGGAGAGCGACGACGGCGCCAGGTCCTGATCGGCCCCAGGTGAAGCGGATTTCGGCGCCCTCATTTCGGAAGGCCGCCCGGAAAAACGAAAAGTCCGGAGAGGCCGTTCCCGGCGGTACGTAGGCGATATCTTTCGGAAAGTATCTCGATGCGCCGCCCTTCTCTTCCCAGTCGGGATCGATCAGAAAGGCGGTCTCGTCCTTGACGATCATCGCAATTCCGTATGGAGCTTCGATGAAATAATTGCCAATTTTCACATCCCCGCTTGCACCCGCCTTCGCTGAAGCCGGGCCGGCGCTTGAGGAAGTGCTCGCCGCCACCTGGCGATCCGGAGGCTGCGACGTGGACAAAGATCCCGGAGCCGTTGCGGCCGCTGCGGACAGGATAATCAGGACCATAACGAGTTGGCGTCGATCTCTCATCGGGCTTCCTCCTGTGAACCGCGATTCCCAAATTGAGCGCTTCAATAGGAACACTCACTGCACCGGGATCCCCCTTGGGGCTCGACCGAGAGCTTGCCAAGAGCTTACTATCATTCGGGCCTATGGACGACAGAAAACATCTGTAAACAAATGACTTCTGTTGCCCATCCCGGGGCTCTCGCCGTTTGCCTCGCCTGACCGGGGGCAGCGCCGCTGCGCGGCTCGCCCCCGCTGCTTTCTCGGCGTCCCTCCAGAACGCCCGGTGTGAGACATTTTCGGCTGCCGCAACCCACTTTCTACCGGGATCCGGCTGCAACCGAACTCCCCATTGTGCTTTGGACTTCCGAAGTCGAAATAGCTGTTGTTATTTGCTTCAGTTTCTCTCAGAATTAGGTTTTTGGAGTCATTATTTGTTATATTTTGTTATTCTTGTTCAAAGACTATCCAGAGGGGACGCACTCTGTTTCATCCGGGTAACTCATGGTTTGTGAGGGGCTTAGTAATGGCTGTGCGGAAACAACCGGATTCAGGACCAGACCGGAGAAGATCGGCGAGTTTTCACCTGGCCCAATTCTCTTTGGCTGCAGTTTTTCTGATCGGGATCCCGTACTGGTCTTTTTCCCAGAGCATTACGGCAGCGCTGGTCGGCATGGTCTTTGATGAGCAGGGACGGCCGGTGGCCGGCGCCGATGTGTCGGCGGCCAACCGGGAGACCAATCAGGTGCGCGCGATTTCCACATCGCGCGACGGGGCCTTCACTCTCACTCACCTGCTCCCGGGCGTCTATGGCGTCACCGTCACCGCGCCGGGATTTCGTGTCTTCAACGAAACGGCTTTGCCGCTGGAAATCGGAGAGGTTCGGCGTCTTGAGGTTCGCCTGCAGGTCGCGACCGTGCACACGGAGATCACTGTCCTCGCTCCGCTGCGTCGCCTCGACACGGATACGCCGTCGCGGGGAGAGCTGGTTCCCGCCAGGCTCCTCGAGGCATTGCCGCTCAACGGCCGCGACTACGGCGGCCTCACGGCGCTCGTCCCGGGGATCTATCACCGTGTGGGAGCGGATGAACAGGGCGACGGCCTGTCCGCATCGGGCGCCCGCGCCGACTCTGCCGGCTTCACCCTGGACGGCATCGTCAACCGCTCGGATCGGAACGCGCGGGCAGGGGTAGCGGTGTCGCTCGATGCTATCCGTGAATTCGACGTCCGGACGTCCACCTACGATGCGGAGTCGGGCCGCACGGGCGGAGCGCAGGTAGCCGTCGTTTCGAAATCCGGCGCCAATCGTCTCTCCGGCACATTGTTCGACTATGTGCGCCACGACGCCCTCGACGCCCGCGACGTATTTGCCCCTCCGGGAGAATCATTCCCTCTGCGCCGGCAACAATTCGGCGGTTCCGCGGGCGGGCCGGTGCGCCGGGACCGCGCCTTTTTCTTCGCGTCTTACGAACGGCTGAGGGAGCGCCGGTCGATGGCGGCGACCAGCACCGCGCCGAACGCGGCCTGGCTGAACGGGGATTTCCGCAATGTGAGGGGGGCCGGTTCCGACGGTGTTTGGGGCAACGCCGACGACACCAACCGCCTCGTCGATCCCTTCACCCGGAAGGAATTTGCGGCGCCCAACGTGATTCCCGACTCGTTGATTGATCCCGTGTCGCGCGCGATTCTGGCATACATCCCGGCGGCAAACCTCCCCGATGCGCTGGACGCGTATGCCGCCGTGGGCCATTCGCGCGACGATCGTCACCTGATCACCGGGAGGTTCGATACCTTCTGGCGCTCCGGCGCGAGGGTGTCCGCGAGATGGTCAGGCGAGCGGGACAGAAGCAATGATCCGTTTCCGTCGCTCCGCTCCTTCTACCCGGGATTCGGGCGTCAGTCCACCGGCAACCTGGACTCGATTGCGGTCACCGCCACTGCGCCCGTCTGGAGCGGCTGGCTCAACGAGGCGCGCCTTGGCTACTTCCGCGACGCCGAAGAGACGGCGGGCGACAATCGCGGGACCGACTTCGTCTCTCAGCTCGGCATCCCCGGCCTGAGCACTGATCCCTCCGTCTGGGGCTTTCCCTCGATCCGCATCGACGGGTTTGCCGAATTCGGCGACCGGCCGAACGACCCTACGAGCTTCCGTGTGCGGAATCTTCAGTGGAGCGACGTGATCACCCGCGCGCGCGGGCGCCACACACTGAAGGCCGGGTTCGACATCGTGCGGTCCGACTATAATGAAACGGACTTGCGCAACATCCGGGGTGATTTCCGTTTCCGCGGCCGCAACACGAATCCCGCTAACAGCACGTCGAGCGGCTTCCGTTCCTTCGCCGATTTCCTGATCGGCCTGCTAGACCAGACTTCCCGCCAGGTCGGCGCCGAGCCTGCCAGGCTGCGTGGATGGCAGACGGGATTCTTCATTCAGGAAGACTGGCGGGCGACGGCAGCGTTGACGCTCAGCCTCGGACTTCGCTACGACCGCCAGACGCCGCTTTCGGAAGCCTCCAACCGGTTCGCCAATTTCGTCCCCGAACTCGCCGAAGTAGTGCTTGCCGGCGATCCGCGATTTCCCGACGCGCTTGTCCAAACCGACAACGACAACATTGCGCCTCGCGTCGGCTTTGCCTTCCGTCCGTTCAGGGACGGGCGAACGGTGATCCGCGGGGGCGCGGGCATCTACTACAGCATGGAAGCGTTCAACGTAACACGGCAGCAACTGGGGGTGAGCTACCCCTTCGTGCAGCGGGAGCAGTACTCGCGCCAGGGGAACAACCCGCGGTCCTTGACCTTCGCCGATCCATTTCCGGCCTCCCGAGTGTCTATCCAAGGCGTAAACCAGCCGCTTGGGATGGCAGTCGGCTATCAGTCGCCTGTGTACTACCAGTACAATCTGACCGTGGATCGCGAGCTGGGGCGCGACCTTGCCATCGAGGTCGGATACGTGGGGTCACAGGGACGCCATCTCGGGCGCCGATACAATCTCAACCAGCCGATCGCGGTGGGACTGCAGTCCGGCGGTACGCTCATCTCGGTGCGGCGTTATCCCGACTTTGCCGATCTCCAGTTCCAGGACCAGTCGATCAATTCGAGCTACAATGCGCTGCAGGTCTCTGCGCGGCGCCGCCTGTCCGGCGGGCTTACGTTCCTGGCTGCGTACACGTTCAGCCGCGCCATCGATTTCGGTTCGGTCAGCACCGGCAACCTCTCCAACGTGTCGACCAGCGGCGCACAAAAATCGCCGCAGAATATTTATGACATGGGCGCCGAGCGCGGGTTGTCGGACCTGCACCGGGCGCACCAGTTCAACACGGCCTTCCGGTGGGCCCTCCCGATCGGATCGGAACGGCGCGTGGCGGCCGGATCATCTCCGATCGTGAACTCGATCATCAGCAACTGGGAGGTCAGCGGGATCGTGACGCTGCTTTCGGGGCGGCCTTTCACTCCCCAGTATGCGGCAGGCGATTTCGCGACCCAACGTCCTGACCTGGTCTCGAATCCCTATGCCGGCGTGCCTGCCGGCCTGTGGTTCAATCCCGGCGCCTTTGCGGAACCTGTGGCGACGCCGGCCCGGCCCTCACTCTACGGCAATGCCGGCCGCAACATCCTGATCGGCCCGGCGTTCAGGAACCTGGACATGGCTCTCATGCGGGCGTTCCGGCTGCACGAGGGCATCGCGCTCCAGCTGCGCGCCGAAGCGTTCAACTTGTTCAATCACCCGAATTACCAGCTGCCGGTCTTCCTGCTCGACCAGTCGAACGTCGGGCGGGTGACTGCCACGGCAAACAACGCGCGCGAGTGGCAGCTGGCCGCACGGCTGATGTTCTGAAGGCCGGATTGGGTTTATACTCCATTCCTATCGGAGGATGTCATGATTCACAACTGGTTTCGTGTTCGAGACGGACTGCTGCAGGCCGCGCGCATACCTCCCATCGCGAGAGCCCAGGAGCGTATTTCGACGGTTGAACTGCTGCTCCTGTTCCTGTGCGGCGCCGCGGCGGCTTCCGCCACCGGCTTTATCCGTCTTGGCCTGCGCATTCCGGGTCATGCGATTGTGCTCGCCGTCGTTCCGATGGCGCTGGGTCTTGCTTTGGCGCCGCGCCGGTTCGCGGGGTTTATTATGAGCGCCGGCGCATTCGGCACCGCGAACGCCTTCACCCTTGCGGGCCTCACCGGCTATGGCACGGGCGCCATGGTCAGCCTGTGCCTTACGGGCCCGATATTGGACTTCGCCCTCGTCCGGGCGCGCGGCGGCTGGCGCCTGTACGCCCGCCTGGTGCTGGCGGGAATCATCGCCAACCTGCTGGCGCTCACATCGAGAGGTACGAGCAAGCTGCTGGGATTCGACCTGGCCAGCATGCGCCCATTCGCCACCTGGTGGTCCCAGGCGGCAGTCACCTATACGTTATGTGGGGCAGCGGCCGGCCTGATCGCCGCCGCATGTTGGTTCCACTTAAGGGGTCGAAAGTCACAACATGGTGTTGCTGAAGTTCCCGAGGGAACGCGGTGATCTTCATCGGCATCGACGACACGGACATCCCCGGCACGCCGGGGACCAACCAGCTCGCGCGCGCCATGCTGAAGCGTCTGGGCGACGCAGCGGACGGCGCCGTCATCTGCCGCCACCAGCTCTTCTTCAATCCACGCGTGCCTTACACCAGCAAGAACGGGTCGGCGTCGATCCAGTTGCCCCGCGCGAACACAAAGGCCCTGGACGGGCTGATCGCAGTGTTGCGCGATGTGGTGCTGGGTTGGTTCGTCGCCGGCAGCGATCCGGGGCTCTGTGCCGCCACGGAGGTCCCGGAGGAAGCGAGGGCTTTCGGGCTTCGTTGCAAGAGCGAGGTCGTAACACAGGATGAAGCCCGGTCCGTGGCCGCACGGGCCGGTTGCTACCTGGAAGGCCTGGGCGGAACCGAGCAGGGCGTGATCGGCGCAATTGCCGCCATCGGCCTGGTGGCGGACGGACAGGACGGACGCGTCGTGCACCTGGCTTCATGGCCGTACCCGGACGATTTCTCGGGTTTGCACGATATAGCCGAGATCCGGGCGCGCGGTGTGGCCGAAATCCGGCACCACGAATCCGGGCATTCAGTCACCCGGGGCACCGTAGACGTAGGCAAACACCTGCGGCCGAACTGGCGGGATGGCAGGGTTGTGCTGTATGTGACTCCTGCGACTCAATCCGAAGCGGCCGCACAGTGGATCGCGGTAAAATTGCCTTAATCCTCCAGGCAGTCTTGTTTAGTCCCGGCCGGACACGTAACATTTTTTTGACGGGTGTCGCGTTGGGGTGGCTTGCCCTGTCACGGTTTGAAGTGTGCCGCGGCGGGCATGATGAAAGAGGAGGAATCGTTTATGTCGATCCGAAGTTGGAGAATCTGCACCATCGTGGGCGCGGCCCTTCTCCTGATGGGCTCCGCGGGGCTGTTTGCGGGAAAATACAACATGGTTGTTGACATCGGAGCCTCGATGCCGCAATTCAACAGCCTCCCTGCCACCGACGGCACGACGCTGTCGTCCGGGGACCTGAAGGAGAATGTCGTCGTCCTGGTGTTTCTGGCCAATCATTGTCCGTGGGTGCAGGGAATGGATGGCGACCTGGTCAGGCTGGTGAACGAGTTCAAGGGACAGAGCGTGCGCATCGTGGGCGTGTCGGTCAATCACCGGGCCGAGGACCGCCTTCCGGCAATGAAAGAACATGCCGCCAGAGTCGGGTATGACTTCACCTACGTCTACGACGAGAGCCAGGATCTGGGCAGGAAACTGGGGGCCACGCGGACCCCGGAGTACTTTGTCTTCAACAAAGAGCGGAAACTGGTCTTCATGGGCGCGATCCACAACTCGCCCGCGTCGATGCGCAGCGACGGCACGGTGAGCTACACCCGGGGGACTCCGACGCAATCCTACCTCAGGGATGCGATCGTGGCGGCTCTGGCGGGAAAACCGGCGCCAGAGCCTGAAACCCGAGTGCAGGGATGCAACGTCGAGTACGAGAAGAGCAACCTGCCATGAAGCAACGTCTCGCGCTGGCGGCACTCATCCTCTGGATCCTCTGTCCCGGCGTCGTCTCCGGGCGGGTGGCCAAAGAGTCGACGGCGCCGGTATCGTTGCGGCCGCTTACCTTTGCGCAGTGGCAGCACAAACTCGCCGGGTATCGCGGACAAGTCGTGATCGTGGATTTCTGGGCCACGTGGTGCGCCCCGTGTCTCGAACGATTTCCCCATATGGTTTCGCTTTATCAAAAGTACGGCAGCCGGGGGAACGTCAGGTTTGTGTCCATCAGCCTGGATGATCGAGAAGACCCCCAGGCTCTCCAGCGGGCCTCTGATTTCCTGAAAAGACAAAAGGCGGAGTTCGAAAATTACCGGATGGATGAGATCGTTCCGGATGCCTTCGAGAAGCTGAATCTCCTCGGCATCCCGGCCGTTTTCATTTACGACCGGGCTGGCCAGCTGCGTTATCGCCTTACCGGGGACGATCCGAATCGCCAATTCACCAACGAGGATGTCGACGCAGCGATCAAGTCCCTGAGTGCCGGGACGCCAGCCAACTCCCGACCCCGCAAGTGACGCCGCCTGCGCTCTTGAGAGCCCTTGCGGCGGCTGCGTTGCCGTTCATTGTGATCAGAATCGTGATTCTGATCACAATGAACGGTGGCACGCCATCGCAGGGGCTCCCCTCAAACTTAAAGCGCTGCATTCTTGTGGCCCTGGGCTTCAGCCCGGTCGCCAACCTGACGCTTTCGGCTGATTCCGCAAAAACTCCCCATCCGGCGGCCGCGATCGATGCATCAGCTATTTGAGCTGGATCATGGTCGCCTTCGGGATGCTGCCGTCTATGAGTTCAAGCACTACCGTATAGCAGCCCCTCCCGGTCGGCGCGCTCGTCGACGTGTCCCAGTTGAAGATGAACTGGTTGCTGCCGAACCGGAAAGTGCTGTTTCCCGCGGCTCCGCCCTGCGGCGACCAGAGCTGCACAAAAGAACTGCTCAGCCCGCCCGTGCAAGGACTGCCGGCGCCATTGTAGTAAGCTTTCAGTGATTTCAACGACCCCAGGTCCGCAATGAACTGCCCCTGGGCGTTTGTGAGCTGCCATTTGAGCGGGATCACTTTTCCCAGGTTGAACGAACCGGAGTTGCTGGGCGCAGTGACCGTTCCTGCGGGGCTGAGCGGAGTCAGGAACCCTGTAAACCGGTAGTTCACCGAGTAGGTGTTGGTAATCTGCGCCGCGTTTCCCGCCCGATCGAGAGCAGTGACCGTAAACGCAAATACCCCTGGTGCGGCGGTGTTCAGGGCCGTGCCGCTGGCGACGGGGCCGGCACAGGTAGCGACGCCCGACAGCGTGTCCGTGCACGCATAATTCGTGACCACCGCGGTGCCGAGGACATAGGCGCCGTTGACGGCAGGCGTGGTGATTCCGATAACCGGCGGCGTCTTGTCAATCCGGACATTGACCGCATTCGGCGCGCTCGTGTTGCCGGCCACATCCGTGCAGGCGCCATTGACAACCGTTCCCGCTGTTTCATTCCCCACAACGGCGGGTGAGCTGCAAGCCAGAACGCCGCTCTGGACCGGGCCGCTGTCGCCCGCGCTCGAGTAGGATACGGTGACCGGCGTCGTGTTGTTCCAGCCCGCCGCATTGGGCGGCGGGCTGACTCCGGCTGCCGGCGGGTTCGGCGGGGTCTTGTCGAGCTTGACCGTGACCGAAGCGGACGCCGACAGGCCTGCGGTGTTGGTGGCGGTGCAGGTGAAGTTCTGCCCCGCAGTCTCGCTGGTCAGTGTGACCGGGCTGCAACCGACCGAAGTCGCAATGCCGGAGCCGGCGTCGAGCACCGTCCAGGCGATCGTGACATCCGAATTGTTCCATCCGGCGGCGTTCGGCGGTGGCGTCACCGAGGAAACGATCACCGGCGGAGACCTGTCGATGCGCACGGTGACCGATGCCGTGTTCGTGAGGCCGGCGCCGTTCGTGGCGCTGCACGTAAAGGTCGTGCCGGTCGTGTCGTTGGTTACAGTGGCGGCGCCGCAACCCGACGAGGCGGCAATACCTGAGCCGTTGTCGCCCACGGTCCAGGTGACGGTGACGTTGGACTGATTCCAACCCGCGGCATTCGGGGGCGGCGTAACCGTCGGCTGAATCAGCGGCGGAGTGATGTCGTAAAAGGCCGCGGCCGCCTCGGTCTGGCCCGTGTTCGCGGCCTGGGCGAAAATGGCCTGCGTCGTCTGCTGCTGCGCCTGCTGCTGGTCCAATGGCGGCTGGTACGGCGGGAATCCCGGCGGGGGGAAGATCCGCAGGGTGACCATGACCGCATCCGGCGACCGCGGCGCGCACAGGGTCCCATCCGCACAATACTGCGTGGATGCTGCCGCTAGAAGAGTTGTGGTCGTCGTTGCCGCCGCCGACACGGTCGATGATGTCGGCGACACGGCGAAAGTCGCGTTGCTGACCTGCGGGTTCGAGATCTGCGGATTCGAAACCTGAGGGTTTGAAATCTGCGGGTTCGAGATCTGCGGGTTGCTGACCTGCGGATTCGTCACCGCGATGTTCGAAAAAACCTGGTCGACCGGCGCCTGCGTCGTCTGGCATCCGGCAAAGCTCGGCTGCAGTGCGACCCGGTACAGAATCAGCTGGAACTGGTACCCAGCCAGCAGCAGCTGATCCGCACTGTCCACGCTCGAAATGAAGCTATAAGCAGAGACGGTGTTGGCCGACGGCGAGGTCGTTACCGTCCAGGTGACGTCGGTCACCGCCGTGTTGCTGACCTGCGGATTGGAGATCTGCGGGTTCGAGACCTGCGGGTTGGAGACCTGCGGGTTGGAAACCTGAGGGTTGGACACCTGCGGATTCGAGACTTGCGGATTCGAGACCTGCGGATTCGAGATCTGCGGGTTGTGAACCTCGGTGCTGTTTCCCAGCGAGCCCTGAGGATTGAGCGGGTCCGGGTTGAAGGTGACACTCGTGGCCAGTCCGCCGACGACGAGGTTCCCGGGGATGCCGTCGATTTCCTGAACATCGACGCGCACCGACCCGGTGGCATTCGGGGAAACCACGTAGACGGTACGATAAATGCTGGAATACGGGAGGATCTGCAGATCGACCGCAGCCTGATCGGCGGACTGGAGAAACGACCCATGCGCCTGGATGTCGTTGATCGTCAGCCGGAAATAGCGGGCTGTGCCGCCCGGGTTCTCGACGTACATGACGAACGCGCGCTGCACCGGGGTTCCGAAATCGTCGACCAGCTTCTTGAATGGCTGGGGTGACCCGGCGACTACTCCCGGGCTGATCTCGGCCGTGTATACGTTGGCATTGCGCGACCCCGGATTGACGCACGAGAGCTGGCCAGTGCCTGGAGGGGAATACTGCGTCCAGTCGCCCGACAGGCTCGGAACAAAAGCGCCGTTGACGAGCAGAAACGGCGGAACGACGTCGCGGTTGTCGGTCCAGATCGCGTGGAAAGAACGGGCCGCGGTGTCGGTCGCTTTCGAGGCAAAGCGCCACGACAGCCCGGTAGGATCGCCGGGAGGGACCGGCAGGAACTGGACGGCGGGCGCGAGCCAGATGTAGTCCCCGAAAAACGGGACATTTCCTCCCTGATACATCTTGTAGTTTGGCCGGCTGACGGCAGTCAGCCCGGGCGCCATTTCCACAGTCTCCGGCGGAGAGGTGTTTGCCTTATTCAGATACTGGGATACCTGAACGGACGGCCCGAATTGAGGATTCCCGTCAGGGAGGTACGTGAGATTGCCGTCCGGACCCGGCGTGGCGACCACAACGCGCACGTCGATTCTGCGATCGATCCCCGAGATCCAAAGCTGGCCGGAGGTGTCGATCGGCGCCAGGTCGCGGCCATCCAGTCTTGAATCGTAGAACAGCAGGCTCAACTGCCCTCCGCCGAAGCTCAGCGCCGGCATGACCTGGTGGGCATACTGCGTGCCGTACTCGACCACCCGCCGCGGCGTCCAGGTCGCACCGCCATTGGCGGATGTCGTGATCACAACCCGGGGACTGCCTGTCAACGCTGCAAGGCGCTCCTGCCAGGCCACGAAAATCCTGCCGTCGTTGCCGACCGCAATCGTTGGGAATCCATTGGTACGGAATGTGGTCGGGGAGGTAGGCTGGTCGAAGGAGGCGAGGCCGGCGGCGCCGGTCACAGGCACGGGGTCCGAGAATGTCAAGCCGCCATTCGTCGATTTCGCCAGCACGATGCCATTCTCCTCCGCAAACGTGCGCCAGGCGACGTAAACGGTCCCTGTGCGCGGGTCGATGGCGATCGCGGTGCCCTGGTTCCGGTTGTAAGTCTTGTTGATTTTGATCGGGCGCGACCAGGTGACCCCGCAATCCCTGGACACCGAAACCATGATCTTGCTGCGAAACGAGGAAGTGTCCATCCCGTCAAATATGGAATACACAAAGTAGACCGGGCCGCATGCCGCCGGGCCGGCCCCGGGGGTGCGGGGAATGTCCACCGCGATCGAATCTTTATCGACAAAGGCGCCAACTTCAGAAATCGTCCCGGAATCAACGACTTTCGCGAAGTCATAAGAAATAGTGTCGCTCCCCTCGACGTCGTTACGGTCCGTGTAGCGCGCCACAAACACGCGGCTGATGCCGCTGCGATCAAACGCCAGTCCGCCAAGATAGATGTGGCCGCTGGTGTCGGCCGCCAATGTCGGGTCGCTCCCCGCCGCCAGCCCAAACAGAGGGGACGCCGTTCCGGCAGGAGACGTATCCAGCGGGAAGCCGGGGAGGAGGCTGCCGAACCAGTTGCGACCCCGATCGTAGGACTTGTAGACGCCGATCCAGGCCTCGTGCGTGAGTTCATCGTCCGTCGGGTCCCCGGCAAAATCCACCGTGCGGTAATCATTGGCCACAGCCATCAGATGATCGGGATTGCGCGGCACGGACACGATCACAGGTTCGTTCTGACGCTGCAGAAACGGATCGCCTCTGAGTTTGTCCTGAATGCCGGTTATGACGTTGTGGTTTTGGCCCGGAACCTGGGAGTACAAAGGCACGATGACGATAAGCAGGCAAATTACTGACGCAGCAAGTCCACGACGCATTCCCCCCTCCCCCTTTGCTCTTCCCGCCGACCGATTCGAGAAGCGATCGACGCACCAATGCAGGAAAACACCCTAACCCTAGTGAAAAAGGCTATTCCCAGTGATCGGCTTAGTCAAATTTACTAAGATCTACCTTTGACAAATCTTGTATTGTGATGGTCTGATAAAACCTTTATTTAAAATTTGTTACATCGATACTGAAAGCGACACTCTTTTTCTATTCTTGACTAGAGAGAGTGATTGCACAGATCATTACATTGCGGTTTCCTGGATAATCGGACGCTCCTGGAAACAAGCCAACTTCGGTCCTGTACGGAAACGTGTGTGTGAAACCGGCGCAGTCCAATGGAGGCATCGAGCAAAATGCGGGTCGCGCAGATCTCGCATTCTGATCCTGTTGGGCAGCAGCGTGCTCCTCGCTGCGACCGGCACATTTGGGCGAGAACCGGGTTCCGGTTTCTCGGGACGTCCTGCGTTTCACATCTACACCGACCGGGACGGCCTGCCTCAAAACGTCGTTGAATGCATCGCCTTCGATCGCAGCGGATTCCTGTGGGTCGGGACCCAGAACGGCGCGGCCTATTACAACGGCCGGTCCTGGACGACCGTCAACATGCCCGCGCGGAACACGTCCAACTATGTGTTCGCCATTCTCGCGGCTTCCGACGGGAGCATCTGGTTCGGCACCCAGCAGGCGGGCCTTTGCCGTCTGAAAGACGGGAAATGGGATACCTTCAGCACGGCAAATTCCGGACTCCCCAACAACGAGGTGAGGTGCCTGCTGGAAATGCCCGGCTCGTCCTCGGACCCCGCCATTTGGGCGGGTACGGGGGGAGGCGGCGTCGCGGTTTACCAGGCCGGACGCTGGACAAAGTTCAACACTGCCAATGCGGCGCTGCGCAGCGACAACGTTCGGTGCATCGCGACGACAGTGTCGCAGACGGGAACTCAAAGCGTCTGGATCGGCACTCTCGGGGGCGGCCTGTCGCGCTATTGCAACGGGCGATGGCAGGGCTTCGATGCGGCCAATTCCGGGCTTCCGAAAAACGACGTCCGGTGCCTGGCCGCTCTTCCGGCGCGGGTGGACGGCAATGAAGACGAGCTCTGGATCGGCACGACCGGAGGCGGCGTCGCGCATTACAAGTCGGGTGCATGGACAAGGATCGACGCCGCATCGGCGGGATTGCAGATCGACATGGTCCGTAGCCTGGAGGTGACGACATCCGTCTCCGGGGACCCGGTCGTCTGGATAGGCACCAACTTCAACGGGCTGGCAAGGGTGGAAGCCGGCAAGGGAACGCTCTACAACACCTCCAACTCGGATCTGCCGAATAATTCGGTTCTGAGCCTGCGCGGCGACCCGCAGTCCAAGTCCCTGTGGATCGGGACACTGGACGGCGGCCTGGGCCACTACACGCCGGGAGGCTGGAACACTCTCGACCAGCGCAATTCCGGACTGCCGGACAAGCAGGTCTGGAGCATTGCCGAAACGCAAGGCAGCCGGACCGGCTCTGCGTATTGGTTCGGGACCACTAACGGGCTGGCCCGCTTTACGGACGGGAAGTGGGTGGTCTACAACTCCAGGAACTCAGGGCTGCCGCGCGATTTCATCCTCAGCCTGTTGGATTCCGGCAACGCCGGCCGGAACAGACTGCTGGTTGGAACAAATGGCGGCGGCCTGGCGCAGTTCGAGGCAGGAAAGTGGACTGTGCTCGGTAAGACCGATCCCGGGCTGCCCGGGAATGTCATCATCTGCCTCCTGGAAACCGGCTCCGGCGACCGCGCCCGCACACTCTGGGCCGGCACCGAAAGCCGTGGCCTTGCCTTCTGCAGGAATGGCGTGTGGTCCGCATTCGATACCTCCAACTCGGGCCTGCCCGACAATAAAGTCCTGAGCCTCATGGAAACCGTTTCTGCCACCGGCACACCTGTGTTGTGGGTCGGCACCAATGCCGGGCTGGCGCGCTATTCCGAAGGGAAATGGAGAAAGTTCAGAGCCGCGAATTCGCGGTTGCCCAACGACCAGGTTTGGGGACTGACCCAGACGACGGGCGCCGAGGGTCAGCACTGGATCTGGGCCGGGACGGTCGGCGGCGGAGTGGCCCGATTCGATCCGGAATCTCCGGACGGGAATTGGCTCGTCCTTTCGGAAACCAGCTCGCCTGCTCTTCCCAACAATTCGGTGTGGCAGATCCGGGAGGATCCGGCGGGCCACATTTATATCTTCACCGACAAAGGCGTCGCCCGGCTGACACCGCGGAGCCCTACGGCACAGGATCCTTCGGAATACACCCTGTACACTTTCATCGCCGCCGATGGACTGCCGAGCAACGGCTGCAACCAGGGGGCCTCGATGGTCGACAGCGCGGGCAGGATCTGGACCGGCACCGGCGCGGGCGCTGCCGTTTTCGATCCGCGCACTTACGTCGAGGACTGCAACGCCAAGCCGCTCTATCTCGGGGAGGTTCTCGTTAACGGGAAAAAGCGCCTTCTCGGCTCCAGGGAGGCACTCGCATACAGCGAGAACAACTTGCGGTTCGAGTATGCGCTGCTGAATTACTTCCGGGAAGGTTCCACCGAATATCGGTTCCAGCTTGACGGGTTCGACGCGCAGCCGTCCGAGTGGACGCCGGAGCCCAAGAAAGAGTACACGAACCTGGGCGAGGGCCGCTATGAGTTCAGAGTGTGGGCGCGGGATTATGCCGGCAACATCTCCGGCCCGGTTGGCGCCGCGTTCGGCATCCGCGCCGCGCCGTGGCGCACATGGCCGGCGTACGGTCTTTACTCGCTGCTGATGCTTGCCGCAGTGGCCGCCACCGACCGGGTGCAGCGGCGCCGTCTGATCCGCAAAGAGCGCGACCGGGCGCACCTCAGGGAGACGGAGCTGCGCGCGGAAGCCGCGGAAGCACAGGCCAGGGCGGTCGAAGCCGAGAATCGCCGCAAGAGCGAAGAGCTCGACTTCGCCCGTCAGTTGCAGCTTTCGATGCTGCCGAAGCAGGATGTCGTCTTCGAGCGGGGGGAGATCGTCGGACGAATGCGCACGGCCACCGAAGTGGGCGGCGATTACTACGACTTCATCAAGGTAGACGACGGCCGCTATTGCGTCGCCATCGGCGATGCCACGGGCCACGGCGTAGGCGCTGGACTCGTGGTCGGAATGGTGAAGACGGCCCTGCTCAATTCTGTCCTGCGCTGGAGCCCCGAGTCGGGGGTCCGGCAGCTGATGATCGATCTGAACGCCACTTTCAAAGCCTCACTGTCGCACCGGGGAGTGGGGATGTGTTTCGGCATCGCTGTAATCGACCTTACCGGCATGACCGTGGAACTCTGTTCGAGCGGGATGCCGTTCCCCTACATTTACGAGGCAAAGACCGGAAGCGTGCGCACCATGCAGCTGCCCGGACCGCCCATCGGTTTTATGAAGAAGATCGAGCCGCGCACGGAGGGGATGACGCTCGGCCCCGCCGACCGGCTCGTGCTTATGAGCGACGGGTTTCACGAACGCATGAACGCCGAGGGCAGGACATGGGGGTACGACACCGTGACCGGAGAGCTCGCGCGCGCCTGTTCGGAAGAACCGTCTGCCTCGGGCATCGCGGAACGAATGTTCACCGCATCCGACAGGTTTGCCCGGCAGCACGAGCCTGAGGACGACATGACCATCGTCGTCATTGCTTCGAAACCCGATGCCTGAGGAGCGCGTTGCCGGGCGCAGCGCCCGGATTTCATGTTGAGAAGATCGGAGGCACGAAATGTCCAACCCGTTTTCCATCCGCCGTTCCCAGGAGGATGGATTTTCCGTGTTCAGTCTCGGCGGTTACCTGGATGCCCACACGGCGCCCGCCTTCGAAGACGCAATCCAGAAGGAGGTTGATGCCAACCTCTGCCGCATTATCGTGGATTGCCGGAACCTCGACTACATCTCCTCCGCAGGGCTGGGTGTCTTCATGAGTTTTGTGGAAGACGTCCGCGAGCGCGAGGGAGACATCAAGATCTGCGGCCTCAATTCGAACGTCAAAGAGGTCTTTGACATTCTGGGATTCCCGCAGATTTTCGATGTGCTCGAGAACGTCCAGGCGGCGCGGCAGCGTTTTGCCTCTGCCCCCGGAACAGGAGGCCTGCGTGGCGACCTTTGAGAAGAAGTTCCTGATCCAGGTTCCTTCCTCGACAGACAACCTCGTGCTGATTCGCGAGTTTGTCTCCGGCATCGGTGGCCAGGCCGGGCTTGACCCGTCGGAAATCGGCAGGCTGGAACTGGCCGTGGATGAAGCGTGCGCGAATGTCATCGAGCACGCATACCGGCACGACAGGACCAGAGAGTTCATCGTCCGGGCGGCGTTCGATGAGCAGGCACTCCGGATCGTGGTAGAGGACACAGGCGTGGGGTTCGACCCGGCATCCGTGCCTGGAGTTCCCCTCAAACAGCTCATCGCCGAGCGCCGATCCGGGGGATTGGGTCTCGAACTGATCCGGAAGATCATGGACGAGGTCCATTACGAAATGGACCCGGGCCGGAAAAACGAGTTGAGCATGGTGATGCGGATCAAGAAGGCTTTGCCGGCGCAATAAAGGATCGGCTGCCCGGAAGATGTTTGTGGGGGGATGCAAGGTGCCTGAACACCCGGTCACGGAATCACGCCACTCGGATCTGTTCGGCCCGCTCAAGGCCGGATCGCTCGACTCGTCCCGCCTGGCGGCCTTGCTCGAGTCGGCGCAGCTGCTGCACACTTCCGTCGATCTCGAAGACTTGCTCCGTCACCTGCTGCGCACCGTCATGGCGCGGATGCTGGCGGGGCGCGGCATGATCGCGGTCGAGGAAGACGGGGTCATGAGAGTGGCGCTGGCCAGGGGGATGCACCGGCTCACCGCCGGTTCCCGGTTCGACGAAGCGGTTGCCCATGCCGAAGGGATCGAGTTTCTTTTTTGGATCGGCCCTTCCGATAAGCCGGCTGGTGTTCTGGGTGTATCCCACCACAGAGACATGGAGATCGAGCCCGCGGAGCTCGATTTCATCAAGGCGCTGCTGGGCATTGCGGCCGGGGGTATCAACAAAGCGCGTGCCCACGCGGAAACCGGCCGCATCAACGGGATTCTCGGCCACAAGGTCCAGGACCTGAAGGCGCTTCTCGATGTCGCCCGCGGTTTCAGCAGCTGCACCGAGACCGCGCAGGTGGCCCGACTGCTCGGCCTCACCCTGGCGGGTCGATGGGCTGTGAGAAGGTACGCCGTCGCCGCCTGGCGCGAGGGGTGTGCCCCCACCCTGAAGCAGAAGGGCATCGCCCTGCCGGCCACCAGGGAATTGCAGGAGCAGCTGGGAGATGTCCGTGAGGCAGTAAGCGTCGCCGAACTTTCCCCAGGAAGTCTGAAACAGAATCTTCAGTCTCAGCAGGCCGAACTGATCTTCCCGCTGCGTGTGCAGGACAAGGTGGCGGGATGCGTGGTTCTCGGCAGGCGCTCAGGCCCGTCATCGTTTTCGCAGTCGGATTTGGAATTCGGAATCAGTGCGGCCGCCCAGGCAGCCGTCGCCCTGGAGCGCGCCTGGTATTTCCGGGAGACGCTGGAAAAGCAAAGGATGGAAGAGGAACTGGCGCTGGCTGCAAGCATCCAGGCCCAGCTGTTTCCACAGGTGCTGCCCGAACTCGCAGGCTGGGAGTTGGCCGCGAGAAACCGCCCGGCCCGGCAGTGCGGAGGAGACTACTATGACGTCCTCCCCATCGGGAGGCAGCGTGAACAGCCGGATTACCTGTTTTGCATGGCGGATGTCTCCGGCAAAGGGCTGCCTGCTGCGCTGCTGATGAGCAACCTGCAGGCTATCCTCCGCACTTCCCTCGCCTACTCGCCGCCGCTGGTCGAACTGGCATCTCGGACGAGCGCCCTTTTGCTGGCGAGCACGCCGCCCGACAAGTATGTGACCGCAATACTGGCTGTCGTCGATCCGGCCACAGGAGTCTGCAGTTTTGTGAACGCCGGCCACAATGGGGGCATCCTCCTGCACTCTGACAGCCGGCCGGAAATTCTTCAGTCGACCGGCGCGCCGTTAGGCTTGATCGCAGGCATTCCTTACACTTCGGAAACGATCGAGTTGAAGCCCGGCGATACCCTGGTGCTGTACTCGGACGGCGTGCCGGAAGCGTTCGATCTCAACGAAGAGGAGTGGGGCGAAGAGCAGCTGATCCAGTCTCTGCAGGAATGCCGTGAGCTGAACGCCGTGGGTACGATCGCCAGGGTATTCGAGCGTATGGATGCCCATGTCGGCGCCGCCCCTCCTCACGACGACATCACCCTCCTGGTAATTAGCCGGCGCGGGTAAGAGGGACTGTCACAAGTGTCCCCAAACCAGGGATTCTTGGCCTGCACTGTCCCGTTAGTTTCCGTCGCGCAACTCGACAGTTTGCGTGCCTCGCCCTGGACGTAGACGTGGACTTGGACTTCGACATGGACGTGGACAGCCTTGTTTGATGGTTCCATTCGCAAATGCGGCAACTAAACCAGGCCATTGGTTTTTGTCGGGTCTACGTCCAGGTCCAGGTCTAGGTCCAGGTCTAGGTCGGATGACCATGGAGTTTAGTAACAGAAGGTAGTCAAATGGAGGACTGACAGTCACTCTAACCAACCGCGACGAAGTCGAAATGGTCTATACTGCCTTCCCATGAAGCGCTATCGATGGATCGTCGCCGGCACAGCGGCTGTTTTGGTCCTGACCGCATTCATTGAACTGTCGATGGGTCGTTTTCTCTTCGGCCCGGACGGCAGGTTCGCCTGGTGGGAAGGCAACATCTGGAGCAGCGAGCAATCGCAGCGGTTTGCCGACCCGTACTCATTGTCTCACGTCGTCCATGGCCTGTTGTTCTACGCGCTGCTTTGGCTGGCGGCGCGCAGGGCCCCGGCACGATACCGGTTCCTGATGGCAGTAATGCTTGAGTCCGGCTGGGAAATCCTCGAGAACTCGCCGTTTGTGATCAACCGGTATCGCGCTGTGACAATTTCGCTCGGCTACGTGGGCGACAGCGTCCTCAATTCGCTGAGCGATGTCCTGATGATGTCCCTGGGGTTTTTGATAGCGATGCGCGCCCGCCTGTGGGTGTGTGCGGCTCTCGTCCTGGCCATCGAAGCCGGCATGCTGCTGTGGGTGCGCGATAATCTCATCCTTAACATCATCATGCTGATCCATCCCGTCGAAGCCATCAGGACGTGGCAACTGGGCGGCCGGCGAATGATGTGAAATTCGTTGAATGGGGGGATTGATGAACACCGCTTATGTTTTCCGACTGGCCGGGTGCTTCGTGTTACTGCTGAACTTAGCGGCTCTGCAAGGCTGCCGTACGACGCCACAGGAAGCTGCCGACCTCGTTCTCCTCGACGGCAATGTGGTCACCATGGACAGCTCCAGACCAAGCGCTCAGGCGATTGCCGTTAAAGCGGACCGCATCGTCGCAGTCGGCGCCAATGATCAAGTGCGGGCATGGACCGGCGCCGGCACGGTGGTCGCGCGGCTTGCCGGCAAGACCGTCGTACCCGGGATGATCGATGCCCACACACACTTTCTGAGCATCGGGGCCCGCCGCCTGCAGATTGATGCCGGCGGCACGAGCAAGGCCGGGATTGTGGCGAAAGTGGCGGCGCAGGCGGCGCGCGCGAAACCCGGCGAGTGGATCCGGGGGAGAGGATGGGATCAAAACAACTGGCCGGACAAGGCATTCCCCACCAGGGCGGACCTGGACGCCGTGGCCCCGGCCAACCCGGTCTATCTGTCGCGCGTCGACGGCCACGCGGCCTGGGTCAACAGCAGGGCGCTCGCCATCGCCGGCATCGGCCGGTCCACCCCCGACCCGCCCGGCGGCAAGATCATACGGGACGCCCGGGGAGAGCCCGCCGGAACTCTGATCGACAACGCGTTCAGGATCGTGGCGCAGCACATGCCGCCATTAACCAAGGAACAGAGAACGCAGGCCGTCCGATTCGCAATCGAAGAATGTCTGGCCGCCGGTCTCACCGGCGTACACGAGACAGGAGGCACGCGCGACGATATCGAGCTGTATGAGGAGCTGATGAGGTCCGGCCAGTTCGACCTCAGAATCTATGAGTTTGTCCGCTGGCCGGAGGACGAGCAGAAACTCCCGCACACCTACGAGTCGCTCGATTCTTACCTTCAGAAAGGCCCGCAAATCGGGCTCTACGACAACCGCCTCACGATTCGCGGAATCAAGATGAGTCTCGACGGCGCGCTCGGTTCCCGCGGGGCCGCATTCCTGGCGCCTTATGCGGATGATCCCGGCAACAGCGGAGTGTTGAGGCTCTCCGAGGCCGAGGTACACGAAACGATTCTCCGCGGGCTGAAATCAGGATTTCAAATTGCCGTCCACGCCATCGGCGACCGGGCAAACCGGGTCGCTCTCGACGCCATGGAAAAGGCTCTGAAGGAGACCGGAGCCACAGACGCCAGGCTGCGCATCGAACATGCGCAGGTCCTGGATGCCGCCGATGTCCCCCGCTTCGCGCGCCTGGGCATCATTCCGTCGATGCAGCCGACCCACTGCACGACCGACATGCACTGGATCGCCGACCGCATCGGCGAAGAGCGATCCCGGTATGCGTACGCGTGGCGCACCCTGCTCACCAGCGGCGTCCGCATTCCGGGCGGCTCAGATGCGCCGGCCGAGGCGGTGGCGCCGCTGCCGGGCATCTATGCCGCAATCACACGCCGGGATCGCACCGGTTGGCCCGAGTCCGGCTGGCACCCGGAGCAGATCCTGACCCGGGAGGAAGCGCTCCGGATGTTCACGATCGATGCCGCTTACGCCGCATTCGAGGAAGAGAGCAAAGGTTCGATCACGGTGGGCAAGCTCGCGGACCTGGTGGTTCTGTCGCAGGACATCATGACGATCCCGGTCCCGCAGATTCTCGACACAAAAGTGGAAACCACAATCCTGGGAGGAAAAATCGTCTACGTTCGCCGCGACCCTCAGCGCTGACCGCAGAAAGAGGGCGAGTCGGACTGTCCCTCCTTACTTGACCCAGGTCTTCCCGTCCTGGCGGATCCAGACGGTGGTTCCGCCGAAGCCTTTCGCGCCGATCTGGTACAGATCTGCCGTCGCCTGCATGACCGGCTGGAACTCGATTCCCTCCACCTGGATTCTGCTCACATCCAATGCGGCGAGATCCGGCGCATACCGGCCGGTCGCGGCCTTGATGCGGCGCTGGCGGTAATAGAGCCTGCGGAGCGCCCACTTCACCCGTTCGTTGCGATCTTCGACGAACGCCTCGGTGCCGACGCCTGAATTCATGCCTGAGAACTGGACATAGCCCCAGCGCTCGGGCATGTGGATGTCGATTGCGCCCTGCGGGCTCCACACCCAGTTGTCGGAAGGGACGGCCTTGCCCGTGGACGGATCGACGCGCTTCGCGTAGCGCCCATCCTTCGCGTCGAGCTGCCATTCGACCCGCGAGAAGTTGATCCGCCACTGTTCTCCGGCATTGGGCGGCCTCTTGCCCGGCGCGGCCTCGCGCAGGATGTGCCAGGGGAAGGCCAGTTCGACCGTCCACCCCTCGTCGCGGTCGCCTGCCCGGTTCGCGGTGCCGCGGGTTTCGATTCCCATCCGCAACCCTGTGATGTCCCAGGCGATGATCGGGGGTCCGCCGTCGCGATAGGTCTGGATGAGCATCAGGTCGAATACCGTCCCTAGCGGGTTGACTTCGAGCTCATAGTAATTGTGGGTGTCTCCGTCCGGGTCAATGAAGACCTCGATGTCGTTGTCGTTATATACGATGGCGTCGCGGGCGGTCAGAGTGCCCCAGAGGTCTGGATTCCTCCATCTCGAGCGCCACGTAAAAGTTGGCATCGTCCCAGAGCATCTTTGCGCGCGTCTGCAGGCGCGGGCGCGGGCGGGCGTCGCCTTCGATGTCGACGAAATAGTCGGTCCAGGGCGCTGCGCGCCAGGAGGCGTCGTCCAACTTGCCATTGATGGACGGCGCGGACGCAACGTGGTAGCAGACGTAGCGCTGCGGCGCGAAGGGCATGGACTCTGGATCGCGCGCCGCGGGCGCTCTGCGGGCGGACGGGCACGATCCACGCCGCCAGCAGCGCGACGACAAGCGCTTTTCGGCAAAACCAGGCAAGCATCAATTTCCTCCCCTGGAGCCGGCCCGCTTCAATGCCGCGGAGAACTCCTTCCAGTGTTCCTGGGTCATCGTGTCGCCCTGGAACAGGCTGATGCCCTGCGCGCCGCCGGCGAACGCGCGATCCACGGCACGGCCGAGGTCGGGGGGCGTCAGTTCCGGCACGTAGAGCCCCGTGTAAAGAGGCATGCGCCCGTGCAGCGCCTCCTCGCCCTCTCGCGTCGCACGCTCGATCCAGGCAACAGTCTCCTTATAGAACGAGTGGTAGACCATCGGCAGCACCGCATCCACTTTCCATCGCACCCAATCCTGGCGCACGAGGGCGCGCGCAATCGCCGGCGTCGGGAACACGGCGGCCGTTACCTGCTTCCCGCGGGCGTGCGCTTCGTCCACCAGCAGGCCGACCATTTCCGTAATCGAGTCATATCGGAACTGCAGCCACGCGCTGTGGCCGGGCGGATCAGGCAGCTCCATGGGATCCACACCCGACTTGAGCCTGAAGCGGTCGCGGCAGACGCGGCAATAGCAGAAGTCGAACTCAGGATACTCCTTGTCCTGGACCAGCTTGTATTTCGGCCACAGCGCGACCGGGAGGATGACGTCGGGATAACGGATGTAGTCGAGGTGCACGCTGGCCAATCCCTCAATCTGTGCGATCTCACGAACAACCCCGGCAAGATATTGCCGCACCTCGTCGCGCACCGGGCACATGAACCTGTAATAGTCCACGTAAGGCGGCTTCTCGGCCGTCGAGATGCCATTGCGGCTGACTGCATACCAGTCGGGGTGGGCTTTCACGTTCTCGCCGCGCATCATCGTCATGATCCAGGCGTGCAGTTCGAGCCCCTCGCTCCGGGCAACGGGGATCGCCTCGCGATAGAAATCTGCGTTTCCGCCGACGAGAATCGCATCGATTCCGGCAGCGCGCATCCCGGCCAGCCTGGGCCGCCAACCGTCCATTGACTTGACGCCGCCGCGCATCCAGGCCCAGTTCTTGAGCGTGGCGCGCCGCCGGCGGCGGAGCTCGGGGGCGGCGACTGCGGCAGCCAGCCCGTGGCCGGCCACGGCAGCGCCTGCGCCGATCGAGAAAAGAAACTGTCTCCGGTTCATATGGGTTTCCGGCCGGCCGGCTTTGTCAGCGCGAGCAGTTGTTCCACTTCCCGTTGGGCACCGGCGAAGCGCGCATTGGAGAAAATGAACCCGGAGAGCTCGCGCCAGAACCGGTCATCATCGAACCACTCTGTTGGTCGTTCCGGTGTCATAGCAGCCTCCGACAGGCATCCTATACCAGGTTTTTGAAACAGTGCAGCGAATTACCGTTGTCAGTCCCCCCTCCCGAGCGGGGCCTGGAGGGTAACACGGACGCCATGGTCGGGCGCGGTTTCGATTTCCATCGAGCCGCCAAGATGAGCGAGTCTTTGCTGGATGCTGAAGAGGCCGAACGTGGGTGATGTCCTGCTCCTTCCCTTGAGCAGGGTTGGATCAAAGCCCTTGCCGGCGTCGGCCACGACGATTTTGATCTTCTCATCCGGAGTATGTTCGACGGTCACCGCCGCCTTCGACTGGCCGGAATGCTTGATGGCGTTGAGCAGCAATTCCCGCACGCACTCAAACAGCAGCAGCCGGACCTCCTCGGCGGCCGGCTCGGCGCCGTTGTCGGATTTCACTTCGACGTGGAAGTGGCTCTGCTTCCGCACGTGGTCTGCAAGCCACCCGAGTCCGGCAATCAATCCCGCCTCGTGAAGCACCGGCGGGCTCAGTTCGACTGCCAGCGATCGGGAGGCTTCAATAGCCTCCTTGAGGATCGACTCAACCGTTTGCACGAGGGAAACTTCCGGCGCGCCTGCGGCAGAGTCCCGTTTGAAAACCACCAGGTGCATCTGGGCCGCCACCAGCAATTGCTGGATATGGTCATGAAGAACCTGCGCAATCCGTTTCCGCTCCTGCTGCTCGGCGTGGCTGAGATCGGCCGCCAGGGCGCGCAACTCTTCCGCTTGACCCTGCACCTCCGCCGTGCGCTCAGCCACACGCTGTTCCAGGGTTTCGTTCAACGCGCGGAGCTGGTTTTCACGGTCGCGAAGGGCTTCTTCGGCTTTCCTACGGTCCGCAATCTCAGCGGCAAGAAGAGCGTTTCGGGCCTCGATTTCCTCCGTGCGTTGTTTGACCAGATCTCCCAGGTGCTCGCGGTGTTGCAGGAGCTCGGATTCTGCGCGTTTGCGTTCGGTGATATCGATGCCCATCGCCAGAGTGAGCGTGGCGTCATCCGAGTCGGCGAAGGGGAATTGGGAGATGTGGTAGTCGCGGCCGTCCACTCCCGTTGCCTCCCACTCCGGTGGTTGGGACTTCTGGGCCTCATCCACTGCCCACTCCCCGCGCGGACGGTCACGGAGAAACAGAGATTCGAAGCTGCGCTTTGCTCTGAATTCCCCGAAGCGCTCGCGAAAGAAGCGGTTGGCAAAGACCACGGTGTAGTCCGGCGCTACCAGCATCACTCCGGCGGGCAACATCTCCAGCACGTCGTGGAACCGCCGGCGTTCGGCTTTCAGCGCCTCGCCGGCGCGCTTTTGGTACCTGTTTCGGTCGCGGCGCACGCGCGCCTCTCGCAGCTCCCGCTCTACCGCCGGGACGAGCCGCTTGAGGTGATCTTTCATGACGTAGTCATGGGCGCCGGCCTTCATGGCCTCTACGGCGGCATCTTCGCCGATGCATCCCGATACGATGATAAACGGCAGGTCGAGGCCCTTTTCCCGGAGAATGCCCAAGGCAGCCAGGCCGCTGAACCGGGGCATGAAATAGTCGGCCAGCACCAGGTCCCACGGTTCCTGTTCGAGGGCAGTGCGCATCTCCTCAGGAGTGTCCACGCGCCGATGGGTGATCTCGTAGCCGGCCCGCCGCAGAGCCTGGACCAAAAGCACGGCGTCGTCGGCTGAATCCTCCACAAGGAGCAGGCGGAGCGGGTCAGCTCCGGCCGAAAGGCGCTCGTCAGGCTGGCTCATTGAGCACCATCCAGTATAGACCCAACGTCTGTACGGCCTCGACGAACTGGTGGAAGTCTACCGGCTTGCGCACATAACTGTTGGTGCCGAGCCGATAGCTTTCAACGCGGTCCTTGTCCTCGAGCGATGAGGTCAGAACAACTACTGGCAGCAGCCTGGTCCTTTCATCGGAGCGGATGCGCCTCAGGACCTCCAGCCCGTCCATCCTCGGCATCTTCAAGTCGAGGAGAATGACCTCCGGCATGATGCTCAAGTCCCGGCCTGAGTATTTCCCGGTGCCGAACAAGAAATCGATGGCCTCGACGCCGTCTGAGACGACCTCCATTTGATTGGCGAGCCGGCTGCGCTCGAACGCCTTCATGGTCAGCTTCACATCGTCGGGATTGTCTTCAACGAGCAGAACCAGTTTCGACTTCATTTTTTCTCCTCTGCCGGGCGGGGAATGGCGAAATATGCGGTCGTTCCATAATCAATGGTCCCTTCGATCCAGACGCGGCCGCCGTGTCGTTCGACGATTCTTTTGACGGTGGCAAGTCCGATGCCGGTCCCGGGGAATTCGTCTGATTTATGCATGCGCTGAAAGGGCTGGAACAACTTGCCGGCATAAGTCATGTCAAAGCCGGCGCCGTTGTCTCTGACGAAACAGACGACCTCCTCGCCTCCCGGTTCGGCGCCGAATTCAATTCTGGCCGCCTCCCGGTGCTGGGTGAATTTCCAGGCGTTGCCCAGGAGGTTTTCGAGCACAATCATCAGGAGGCGCCCGTCGCCATCGACGATGATGTCCGGGGCCGCCGCGGCCTCCACCGACCTTTCGGGCTGCGCGGACCGGAGCCGGTCGAGGATCCGGTGCGCGATATCGGTCAGGTTCACGCGGCCTCGTTCCATCGTGGCGCGCGACAGCCGCGACAGCTTGAGCAGGTCGTCGATCAGGTCGCCCATGCGTGCGGCTGCGGCCGCGATCCGCTCCAGGTAATCCCGTCCTTCGGCATCGAGCTTCCGGGAATAGTCCACGAGCAGCAACTGGCTGAAGCCGGCGACGCTGCGGAGCGGTGCGCGCAGGTCGTGCGACACCGAATAACTGAACGCCTCGATTTCGCGGTTCGCGGCCTCAGTCGCCTCTTTGGCCATGCGGAGTGATTCGAACGAAGCACGCAGTTCGCGGTTGGCCGCCTCCGCCTTCGACCTTTCTACGTCGAAGTCCTCGAGCAGGTTCAACATCGCCCGCTGGGTGCTTTCTGCCATTCCTTTTTCTTCAGCGGAATCCTCGAGGATGTTCAGGAGGGCGCGATGCGTCTCTTCCAACCGCTCCTTTTCCCGGGCTGAATCCTCGAGAATGTCAAGGACCGCCCGCTGGGTCTCCTCGAGTCGCGCTTTCTCCCTGGCGATGTCCTCCAGAAGATCGACGGTGGCGCTCGAGGAACCCCCGGCGTCGACCACAAGTGGCTCTGAGGTGTGCGGCTTGGAAGAGGAACTCATAGGTCGGTCTTTTCCGCCGGATTGGGGCTGCGGAGGCGATCGACTTCGGCTTTCAGTTCCACGATCTCCTTCTTCAGTTCGATCATCTTCAATTCACGCCCGACGGTCAGCCTCTGGAAACGTTCCAGTTCCGCCAGTCGTTCCAACTCCCGAGACCGTTGCTCTTCGCGCGCTCTCTGCTCGGCGACTTTCGCTTCCGCTTCCTTCTGCGCGGTCACGTCGCGTGCGGCCGCGAAGACGCCCAGGACATTTCCGCGCGCGTCCCGATACACCGAGGCGTTATAAAGCACGTACGTGAGCCTCCCCTCTTTGTGGCGGATCGTCAGGGGATAGTCGGTCACGAATCCTTTCGAGAAAACCTGTTCGTAGCCGCGACGGGCGTTTTCCGGCTCGGTGAAGTAGTCGGAGAAATCGGTGCCGATCAGGAGTTCCCGCGCCATGCCCGTCACCTTGATCGTCGCCTCATTGACGTCCGTGATCTTTCCCTCCGGGCTGATCGTGACCAGCGGGTCGAGACTGGCCTCGATCAGGCTGCGTGCATACTGCGCCACCTGCCGTTGGGCAGTGACGTCGCGCGCGGCCGCGAAGACGCCCAGCACATTGCCGCGCAGATCGCGGTAGACCGAGGCATTGTAAAGTACGTCCAGAAGCCGCCCGTCCTTGTGCCGGATGGTCAGGGGGTAGTCGGTTACAAATCCCTTCTCAAAAACCTGTTGGTAACCTTCTCGGGCTTTCTCCGGCTCCGTGAAATAGTTTGAGAAATCCGTCCCGATGAGTTCCTCGCGCGTCATGCCGGTGACCTTGATGGTGGCTTCGTTGACGTCGGTGATCTTTCCTTCGGCGGAAATGGTGACCAGGGGGTCGAGGCTCGCCTCGATCAGACTCCGGGCATACTGGGATGCGTAACGAAGCTTTTCCTCGGCGAGCTTCTTCTCGGCGATGTCCGTACTCATCAGCAGGTAGCCGATCGCACGCCCCGAGGCATCGTTGCGGCGCGTGATCACCACGCTGGCCACGAAACGGGAGCCGTCCTTGCGGACCCGCTGGAACTCGCCCTCCGCGAGCCCCTTATCGTACGCCTCCAACAGCAGTCTCTCGACAGCCCCGGACTGTATGTCCTCGGGCGCGTGCAGCAGACTCGAGTCTCTGCCGATGATCTCTTCCTGGGTATACCCGTAATTCAGGTTTGCTCCCTGGTTCCAGGAGAGGATGCGATGGTCGAGGTCCTTGCCGATGATGGAGTACTTGGTGGAACTCTCCAGGATGTTATCGAGGAATGTCTTCGTCTCCTCGAACTCGCGCATGACACGCTTGGATTCGGTCACATCGCGCGCGGCAGCGAATACGCCCTGGACATTGCCGCCGGGATCGCGGTAAACGGAAGCGTTGTAGAGCACGTCCACCAACTGGCCGTCCTTGTGCCGGATGGTAAGCGGATAGTCGGTGACGAATCCTTTCTCGAAAACCCGCTGATATCCCTCCCTGGCCTTCTCCGGCTCCGTGAAGTAGTCCGAGAAGTCGGCGCCGATGAGCTGCTCGCGGGTCATGCCCGTGACCTTGATCGTCGCCTCGTTGACGTCCGTGATCTTGCCTTCGGGACTGATGGTGACCAGAGGATCCAGACTGGCTTCAATCAGGCTGCGGGCATACTGAGAAGCCTGTCGCTGCTGGGTCACGTCCCGCGCGGCGGCGAACACCCCCAGCACCTTGCCGCTGAGGTCCCGGTAGAGCGAGGCGTTGTAGAGGACGCCCGTGAGCCGGCCATCGCGGTGACGGATGGTCAGCGGGTAGTCAGTTACGGCGCCGCGCGAAAAAACCCGCCGGTACCCGGCACGGGCCTTATCGGGTTCGGTGAAATAGTCGGAGAAGTCGGCGCCGGTCAGTTGCTCGCGCGGCATGCCGGTGACCTTGATGGTCGCTTCGTTGACGTCGGTGATCTTGCCCTCCGGGCTGATGGTCACCAGCGGGTCGAGACTGGCTTCAATCAGGCTGCGGGCATACTGGGACGTGGCGAGCAGCTGCTGTTCGATCTGCTTGCGTTCCGATATGTCCCTGGCGATGGAGGAAGCCCCGATGAGCCGCCCGGCCGCGTCCCGGATGGGGGATACCGTAACGGAGATGTGGACGACGGCGCCGTCTTTGCGCCTTCGCAGCGTCTCGTAGTGCTCGACCCGCCTCCCCTCGCGGATCCGCCGAAGGATATCGGGGATCTCTCCGTCCCGTTCCGGCGGTGACAGGAGCGCCATGCTCTTGCCGATCATTTCTCCGGCGGAATATCCGTACATCAGTTCAGCCGCGCGGTTCCAGCTGGTAATTACGCCATCCATCGTCTTGCCGATGATCGCGTCATCCGAGGATTCCACGATGGATGCCAGCAGCGAAGTCCGCACCGGATCCGAAGCGGCCGGAAGCATGCTCCGGTCTTGCGTCCGCCTGCGCCTTGGTGTCCCCACAACCGTGCCTCCTCCTGATCGGGCCGGATCCGCAGATCGCCCGGTTTCCAAGGTCTTCCTCAGCATAGTCTGCGGTTTGAGCGCGCTCCCGGTCAGGCCTGAATTGTCCACCTGCGGCGGAAGACGAGAGCCAGGCCTTGCAGGAAGACACATCGAGCGCGGATGCCCTCCCTACGCCCTGCCGATCTTGGTTTACCGGAGATACTATCACGATCAGCAGAAAGAGAAACGAAATTCTCCCCGGGAGAAGACGACCTCATGCTTGCCTTGCCGGCGGTGAAGGTCCCCGCTGTGTGGACCTCCCCGTGCGATTGCGCCTGGCCAGGTCGTCGAACTTCGACGCCGAATAAGAATGTCTGAACCTTGGCCGAACTTCCATCCTATGATAGGTTAGGTGCTCACAGGGCCCGGCTTGTGATGGATAATGCACAACAAGTAACCAAGACCGTGAACACCAACAACGTCCGTTATGCCGGATTGGGGGCGCGCTTTGCCGCCCTGTCCGTTGATCTGCTGGTATTCTGCGCGTTCTTCTTCCCGATCACGCGGCTGGTGAAGGGCGTGTGGCTGATGGCCCCGACCGATCACCGCTGGAGCGCCGGGCTGTTCATCTCCGATCCGATCTGTATCGTGTTTTTCATCGTGATGGTTTTGTACTTCGTGCTGCTGGAAGGTTGGTTCGGCCTGACGGCGGGGAAGTGGGCGTTCGGCCTGCGGGTGATCGCGGTGGGCGGGGGCAAGCCCGGTATAAAGAGGGCTGTGCTGCGCAACGTGTTGCGGGCGGTGGATGGCCTGCCTGCCTTTAACATTCTGGGCGTGCTGCTGATTCTGCGCTCGCCGGAACGGGCGCGAGTGGGCGACCGGTGGGCCTGGACGCGAGTCGTTCATGTGCACTAGATGAATGCAGGCGGATCGCCGCGCCTGCAGGGACAAGTGGTTCGTCTTTTCGCTCACGCAGGTAGCTCATTGCTCTCGTCACCAGCTTCATGCCTGCAGATTCCCGGCGCAACGGAAACACCCAGATTGCATTGCGGGTCAGAGTGCGGGACCGGCAGCTGATGGCCCTCACGCCACATGATCTGGCCGGATTGAGCCGGTGAAAGCGGCAATTCCCTGTTGCTCATTTGCGGTCCAACTGCTGGCTGCATCTACGGCCCTGGCCGACCACAGGAAACATGCGGGATATCCTTTCTCTTCGACGCAGCAAAGCCGGTTGGCTATGGTCTGATCCTTATGCAGGATCTTCAAGTCAGGCCAGTCTCGCAGCGCTGCGGTCGCGAATTCCCCTACAATGCAAGGATAGTCTTCTGAGCAGGGTCCGAGCGGCAGATCGCGATCGTCCTGCGCATAATAATGGAATTGATGCAAAGTTATTCCCAAGTTCCTGGAGTCCCATTCCTCCAGGCTGTCCCAATGAGCAAATCCGACTGAGGATTTGAAGGCTCCTGGTCCATCTGGAAAGTGCCTGGTGTTGATCCGCTCGATGCCCTCGGCGATGAATTTTTTCATCTCTCCCGGGGAGACATTCCGGTTGCCGTCTCTCTCCTCGAAGGGTGATAATTTTTGGATCACCCATTCAGGCTCGTTGATCAGCTCCCAGGCGTAGATCGAATCCGGATACCGGAGGGAGATTTCGAGCAGAGGATCGAGGACTCTTTCCAGGAATGAGTGCCGCTTGGTCCGATCGCGGATGAGGTCATACCGCCCGCCTTTGATGATGCCCGGATTGCCTCCGACGGCGATCCCCTGCCGGCACCAGTGAAAATCGATCAGCGAGGGGAAGAGCTTCAGGGCATTTTGGGCGCAGGCCTGCAGGATGAATTCAAAGTCGGCACATAGCTGTCCGTAATATGGATGGCCCGCCGGCAGCGGATCGAATGTCCAGCCGTCGCCTTCCTTCCGGGGAGCGGATTCTCCCACCCCATAGTTCAGCCCGTCCGCCAGCAGAAACCACCGTACGGCAAATATTCCCTGCGAGGCGAACCGCCTGATGTCGTTCCGGATCTGCCCGCGTTTCTGTTGGCGCCACGCAGGGAGGGCTGATGCGGATACCCATTCCGGAGGGGGATCGCCGAAATCCCAGCCGTAATCGATCCACGGATAGTTTATCCCGATAAGCATAGAAGCAATGGGAGCCTTTGTGGAATGATCGCCGAGCTGGAACCGCGAAGACCTTCTCGAATGCATGCGCTGTCGTATCCTCCGCAGACGAGACGTTCGTGGTTCGCCCTTATTGTCCGGCTATGTCGCTGTGTACAGTACATCTCAGCCGATTGCCCCCCATTGTACCGCTTCCCGGATTTTCCGAGTGGAATTAATGGCACAATCCCGGATGCCGGCAACACTTCAAAACGGGGCCGGCAGTGAAACTTTTGCCCGGGGACCGGGTTTATGGAGATGTGATCGGAGAGGTGCTTCAACACCTGCACCGAGAACCTGTAGGAATGTCAAGGGCAAGGGAGTCATTTGGAGGGTGGTTGTTATGAGAAAGTACACAAAGACTATATGGGTTGCCGGCATCGTTGCCGTCTTGATCGGAACCATGGCCGTGGGTGTCAACGCCCAAAACGGCCGGCTCAGTCGTCAGCGCAGGGCGCTGCGGCAGAACGCCCTGCTCCGCCCACAAGCATGGGCGGCGGGCCTGAACCTGTCGCAGGAACAGAAGGAACAGCTGAGGTCAATTCTTGCCGGCCATAAGGAGGAACTCAAGAGTATCGCAGTGCAAACTGCGCAGGCACGCAAGGAACTCGCTGCCGCACTGGCCCAGGGGGCGGATCCGCAAGCCCTGAAAGCAGCTTACGACAAGGTGTCGAGCGCAGGTTTTGAACGCGTGCTGCTGAGAAGCAAGATCTCCGCGGAGGTGAAGTCGATCCTCACCCCGGAACAGGTGCAACGGCTAGAGAAGAGAAAACAAGCCAGAGAGAACCGGGCGAAAAAGAAACTGTAAACGAACGACCTCGGCCGGCTGGTCCGGCTGGCCTCCGACTGACCCGGATAATTCACCACCGCGTGGGCCGCGTAGCGGCCGCATGAATGTGGGCCGGCCTTTCAAGGCCGGCATCCGGTCGGCGGCTCCCGATGGGTCGCGTAGGTCGTGAGAAAATATTCAAAAAATGACGATTTCACGGCTGTAAGTTATTGAAAACATTAGCGGGATTATTGCAAATTCCTAATTTCTCTCACGACCGTAGCGACGCTTGAATTCAGCCGTCGCTCCGCGACGGAACCATTCGCCGCCGTGTGCTCCCGGCCTTGAAAGGCCGCCCTGCAATCCAACCGCCGCTACGCGGCCTGCAGCGGCGTGTTGGTTTCATAAGCGGTGGGAGTTAGCCCTTAACGGTTCAATGTCTGACAGTTGAGGACATCTCGTAATTCTCTTCATGAACAATCCAGGCTGAGAGTCGATAGGGCACAGCCGCTCGCCTCCCGCTGGCGGCTGTCCTGCAGGGAAAGCTCTCCTGATATCCGTGAAAAACCGAATACGGAAGCCCCGGCGCCTATTTCGCGGCTGACTTCGGAACACGTTCTCGCGCGGAGGGATCACATCAGAGTCGATACCGACGCCGCCGACTGAAGCCCACGACCACATGCGATTTCGGAGAGCAACGCTCTGGGCACCGGGCTCTCCTGCCGGAACCCTGCGGTGTCCTGTCCTGCACGCCGTATTTGACTTGCGCTTGCGATCCTCATGGGTTAGAAACACCTGTAAAAGTCCCACTGGTGAAGCATAATCAGGAGAGATTCCTATGGACCGACGCCATGGAGGGAAGCAACACTTGTGGAGTATTTTATTGGCATGTGCGTTGCTGTGCCTCGCGGCATGCCGGACGAACGGCGGCAAGGAAGGAGCCCGATTGCGATTCGGCGTTTCCTTTGCAACGGAACAATCCAAGGAGCCGCTCGACGGGCGCGTGCTGCTCATCGTCGCGACAAGCGCGGACCCGGAACCGCGCCTGCAGATCACCGACGACGCCGACACGCAGCAGATTTTCGGCATTGATGTCGAGGGACTCAAGCCGGGCGATGAGGCGATGTTCGACGGCAGTGTGCTCGGTTATCCGCGTGCGAGCATCGCAGACATACCTCCGGGGGAATACTATGTTCAGGCGGTTCTGCACCGTTACGAGACTTTCCGGCGCGCCGACGGGCACACCGTGAATCTCCCCATGGACCGGGGTGAAGGGCAGCACTGGAACCAGGCGCCCGGGAATCTCTACAGCACACCGCGAAAATTGCGGATCGACCCGGCCTCTGGCGAGCGGATCACGGTCAACCTGGATCAGGCCATCCCTCCGATCGCCGCACCCCAGGACACGAAATATGTCAAGCATGTCAAAATCCAGAGCGAGCTGCTGACAAAGTTCTGGGGACGTCCGATGCACCTGGGGGCGGTGGTCCTGTTGCCCGAGGGCTTCGAGGAGCACCCGGAAGCCCGGTACCCGCTGATGGTCAATCACGGGCACTTCCCTTACACATTCGATGGCTTCCGCGAAACCCCGCCGGATCCCGATCTGAAGCCCGACTACAGCAAACGCTTCCGGCTGGAAGGCTACAACCGGATTCAGCAGGAGTACGCCTACCAGTTTTACAAGGAGTGGACCGGGCCAGGCTTCCCGAGGTTCCTGGTCGTCCTGATCCAGCATGCAAATCCCTATTACGACGACTCCTATGCGGTGAACTCAGCCAACCTCGGCCCATATGGGGACGCCATCAACCGCGAGTTGATCCCTTATGTCGAAAAGAAATTCCGCGGCCTGGGGCAGGGTTGGGCGCGATTCACTTATGGAGGTTCGACCGGCGGGTGGGAAGCGCTCGCCACGCAGATCTTCTACCCCGACGATTACAACGGCTGTTTCGCGGCCTGCCCGGACCCGATCGACTTCCGGGCCTATACTGTTGTGAACATCTATGAGGACCGGAATGCATATTACACCGAAGGCCCATGGAAGCGCACGCCGCGCCCCGGCATGAGGGATTACCTCGGCCACGTCAGCACTACGCTGGAACAGATGAACCATCGCGAGCTGGTGCTGGGCACACGCTCCCGATCGGGCGACCAGTGGGACATCTGGGAGGCGGTGTTCAGCCCGGCCGGAGAGGACGGATACCCGAAGAGAATCTGGAACAAGCTCACCGGTGAGATCGATCCGGAGGTCGCCAAGTATTGGCAGGAGAACTACGACCTCGGCTACATCCTGCGGCGCGATTGGAAGACCCTCGGCCAGAAGCTTCAGGGGAAGATCCGGATTTATTGCGGCGACATGGACAATTACTACCTGAACAATGCCGTCTACCTGGTGGAGGAGTTCCTCAAGGGCGCACAGGATCCACCCTATGGCGGCGAGGTCGCGTACGGAGATCGCGCAGAACACTGCTGGAACGGCGATCCGACCCTGCCGAATGCCATTTCGCGCCTGCGATATCACCAGATGTACGTACCGAAAATCATGGAAAGAATCCTGAAAACCGCCCCGCGTGGCGCCGACTTGAAGAGCTGGCGGTATTAGCAGGAGCATGTGATAGATTCCACGCGTCGCTGGATTCGGTCCCCGGGACCGCCGCCGTCCCGGCGGCATGAGCCGGCGAGACGCCGGCGCTCCCGGTTCCGTGGTTGAGCCGCCGGCGGAAAGCCGTGTTTTCGTCTCTCCGCCGGGTGTGATCTGTCATAGGATGGGCTGCGTTGAACCGCCCGGGAGGCATGACCTCGGCGTGCCCTTCTCCCTGACACTTGTTCTTGGGGTGACGATGAAAAAGCTTATCGCTCTTCTGCTGCTCTGTGTCGGCTCCGTTTGCGATACGTCTCTGCTTTCGCAGAGCGGCGCCTGGCAGCCGATCCCCCTTCCGTCAGGCAAGATACTGCATGAGCCGCCGGCGGGCACGTTTCTTTCGGATCTCAATGCGTTCCCGATCAACTCGGCCGTAAGCCCGGGCGGCCGGTATGTGGCGTTCCTGAATAACGGTTTCGGCCACCCCTCGTCGGGCTTCCGCAAGTCGATCGCAATCTTCGACCGTGCGAACGGGCAGCTTTCGGACACTCCCGAGCCCGGGACCGGGTTGAATTTCGATGGGCCGGCCAACATATCGACTGTGTATTACGGGATTGCATTCAGTTCCAGCGGATCGCGGCTTTATGTTTCGATCGCCTCGACCAAGAGGGATCGCAGGCTTGGGGACCGCACCCAGAATGGAATTCGCATTTACCGAGTGAGCGACAGGGGGCTGGCGCCAGACGGCGTGATCCAGGTCACTCCTGCGATGATCCCGTTTACCAAGGGCATCAAGCTGAACAACCCGTCGCCCACCCCTTCCGGCATTTCCGTGATGCCCGATCCGGAGAATCCCGGTGAGGACCTGATTTATGCCGCCCTGACCCTCAGCGACGCCGCCGTGGAACTCAGCACGAAGACCCGCTCCGTCAAACGGGTTTTCGACCTGCACCTGAATCCGAAACACCCCGCCATTCCTGCGGAGTATCCTTATGCGACGGCCCTCTGCCCCCGCGGCCGGACACTCTACGTCAGCCTGCACAACGGCTCCGCGGTCGCGTTCGTGGACCTGCCCACAGGGCAAGCCTCGTTGATACCGGTCGGCCGGCAGCAGGAATTCGCCTCGGCCCCCAGCAGTCATCCCGGATGCTTGGCAGCAAGCCCGTCCGGAAACGCGGTGTATGTCGCAGTCGAGAACAGCGACCTGGTGACCGTGATCGACAACAACCCGGAGTCTGTAAATTATCGCCGGGTCGTTGACAGTTTCGATGTCCGGTTGCCCGAGATGCGACAATTGAAAATACTCGGCGCCGGTCCAAATCACCTTACGTTCACTCCGGACGGCAAAATCCTGCTCATCACTCTGGGCACGCTCAACGCCGTGGCGGTAGTCCAGGTGGACGCGGGCGAGGGCAACACTCCTCGCCACGAGGTCAAAGGCTACCTGCCCACGCTCTGGTATCCGCACACGACGGAAGTAAGCGCCGACGGCAAGACCGTCTATCTGACAAGCGGCAAGGCGATGGGAACCGGAACGAACAAACCAAACCTCCCTTTCCCGCCGGGAGCGCAGCCCGGTCCCTACGGACCCACGATGTTGAAAGGTTCGCTGCACGAAATCGCACTCGAGACGGCGATGAAAGGTCTGGGCGCCTATACATCGGCCGTGAAGCGGAACGCTCAACTCGATCCGGCATCCCTGAAGACCGCAAAGAGTTCGCTCGATTTCAACCCCTTCAAGCACGTCATCTACGTCATCAAGGAAAACCGCACCTACGACCAGGTGTTCGGCGATCTCAAGGAGGGCAACGGGGATCAAACCTGCCTGTACTTCGGGGAGGAATTTACGCCGAACCACCACAGGCTTGCGCGTGAATTCGGGATTTTCGACAACTTCTTCGACAGCGCCGAGGTGAGCTTCAACGGACACACGTGGTCCACCACGGGGATCAACACGGGCTGGAACGAGCAGCAGTGGCAAATCAACTATTCGACCAGCAATTTCACCTATGATTCCGAAGGCACAAACAACTCGATCCTTCCTGTCGAATACAATCAGTCCGATGTGGACACGCCGGAGGGCGGATACATATGGGACAGCGTCCTTACAGCCGGGAAGAAGATCATGATTTATGGGGAATATTGTTCCCTTCCCGGGAAACCTCTGCGGAACCTGAAAAAGGGGGACCAATTTCCATCTTACATGGTGAGCCCGCTGATCGGGAACACCAGCCCGTATCCCTGGCCCGTTCCCGTATACGCGCTTCTTGATGAAGCGGGGAAACTGACCGGCGGCACGGTCGCGACCAAGCTGGCGTTCAAAGGGGCTTATCAGCCTCTGTTCCCCGATTTCGAGCAGCTGTTTCCGGACGTGCTGCGGTTCGAGATCTGGAAACGGGACTTCGACAACATCGCCAGGCGGCAGCGGGAAAAAGGGGAGGACACGCTTGCCCACTTCAGCATTGTGCGGCTGGGGAACGATCATACCCGGGGAGTCCGGCCGGGCGGGCCGACTCCGGACGCCAGCGTGGCCGACAACGACCTGGCGCTCGGGTTGCTCGTGGAGGCAATCTCCGACAACGAATACTACTGGGGGAACACGGCGATCATCGTCCTGGAGGACGACGCGCAAGCGGGCTGCGATCACGTCGATTCGCATCGCAGCATTGCCCTGTTTATTTCCAAATACAACAGCGGAAACACGCAACGTCCGACGGTGGATTCCCGTTTTTTGACTTCGGCCAGCGCCGTGCGCACCATCGAGGCGATTCTCGGCCTGCCGGCCGGGAACCTGATGACCGCCACCGCGCCTCTGCTTGTCACAGGATTGGAGCAAGATAAATCCCGATGGCACGGCCCCTACAGGACAGATTTTTCAAACCTCAAGAACCGCAGGATTTTCGAGGAAGGAAGCGACGTGATCCGCCAGAACGCGATCCTGCGGAACCTGTCGCGGCTGACGGGCACCCTGCAAATGGAGGAGGCTGACCAGGCCGATGCCAACCTGCTGAATTACATCCTCCAGGAGTGGGTGCGCTTCCAGGGGCGCCTCTGTTGCCAGAATAAGTAAGCGCGAAGAGCGTGAGAGTAGGTCCCGGCCGCCGAGAATGTCTCAAAACCAGGCGTCCTGGAGGGACGCAGAGAGAGTAGCCGGGGGCGAGCCGCGCAGCGGCGCTGCCCCCGGTCAGGCCGGGCAAGTGGTGAGAGCCCCGGCGACAGAAGTCATTTGTTTGTAGATGTTTTCTGTCGCCGGGGCTCGGTTTCTCATTCGTCCTTTACCCCGGGCGGCGCTTCGCTTGCCCGGGGCTACTGTCTCCAGCCCTTCCAGGGCTGGAATTGAGGGCATTTCGCCGGGTGCACGAGTTTTGAGACGGGCTCGCCGGACGGTACCCGAGACTTCCGATAACCGCAATCACCCGCCGCTTCTGGGGAACTGCCGAAGCCGTGCTTCCTTCCAGCCAGGTGCAACGCGTCCGACATCGCCGAATTCGCATCCGGAATTCGTGCTGCGGTTCCTGAGCGCCATCAGGTTATGCAGGATCCCGTCCGGCGGCCGCGACCTGCATCTGCGGCCAGCTCAAGCCAGCTGTGGACGAGGCCTATTTTCCCGAAGCCGGCCTTGGACCGGCGTTTTTCACGTACTTATCCAGCCAGTTCAGCGTCTCGGTAACGACGTGCTTGTTGGACTCGGCGGCGGCATAGCCGTGCGCCTCGCCGGGGAGGGTCACGTAGCGCACCGTCGCGCCGAAGCCTTTGAGCGCCATGTAGAAGCGTTCCGACTGAATCGGGAACGTGCCGGAGTTGTCGTCCATCTCGCCGTGAATCAGCAGGATCGGATCCTTCACCTGGTTGGCGTACCAGAAAGGGGACATCCTGGCGTACACCTGCGGGATTTCCCAGAAATTGCGCCTCTCGTTCTGAAAGCCAAACGGTGTAAGGCTGCGGTTGTATGCGCCGCTGCGCGCGACGCCGGCACGGAACAGCCTGGAGTGGGCCAGCAGATTCGCCGTCATGAATGCTCCATAGCTGTGCCCCCCGACGCCGACGCGGTCGCGATCGGCGATCCCCATGTCGACCGCCTTGTCGATGGCCGCTTCCGCGCTCGCCACCAGCTGTTCGACATAGGTATCGTTCGCGGTTTCGCCCGGGCCGATGATCGGCATGGTTGGATTGTCGAAGACCGCATAACCCCTGGTCAGCAGCAGCAAATGGGAGGCGCCGCTTACCGTAGTAAACCGGTTCTCGTTGGAGCTCACCTGGCCGGCGACGTCGGCCCCTGTAAACTCTGCCGGATAAGCCCAGATGAACATCGGGTAACGAGTGCCGGCCTTGTAATCGGTCGGCAGATAGATCGTGCCGTTGAGCTGGACGCCGTCCTTCCTCTGATAGGTGACGAACTGACGCGAGACGGCCGAAATCTGCGGGTGGGGGTCCTTGAAGGCGGTGACCGCTTTCGCCGTGCGCGCCGCGGTGTCGCGGATGAAATAGTTCGGCGGCTCCGTTCTCGTTTCCCGGCGCGTGATGATGTTTCCTGCGTTGTCGTCCAAAAGGCTGACCACGGATTCGTAGCCGGCGTCGTCACACTGCCAGATGCGTTCTGCCTTGAGACTTTTCAAATTGAATCGGTCCAGGAACGGACGGGCGCCGCGGGGGGAAGCACCGGCACCGGACAGATAGACGCTATCGCCGGACTGAATGATCTTGCCCGTCGAGGGGCGAGACATCGGGGATCCCGGATCCCCGTATCGGTCCTGCTGGTGCAATTCCCAGATCTTCGCCGGGGTCGAGCCGAAGCCGCCGGGATAGAGCCAGGTGCGGCGCATGCGCGAGTCGCGGTCGCTTTCGGTCACGAAAATGGCGCCTTTTTCGGTGAACTGGGTGCCGCCGGCACGCCACTGCAACTGAATCAACTCGGCCGGTTGGCCGGCAAAGGGGGCCTTGAGTGCGAGGAGGCGATCCCGGGACGGCACTTTGTTGGCCGGATCGCCCTTATCGAGGGCCTCGGTGTAAATCAGTGTCGCAGCCTCGAGCGGATCCCAGGTGAATCCGCGGGGTCCCGGGAACACTCCATTTCGCGGGAAGGTGTCCGCCATCGGAACATCGGCGAGTTTTCGTACGAGTTTTCCAGTCTTGTCCCAGAGTTCGACTTCGCGAGGGAACTGGCCCGCGGTTACCAGATATGAAAACGGACGCTTGACGCGGGTGACGACCAGCCAGTTGCCGTCCGTAGAAGGATCGGCGCCGGAAAAGATCGCCGGCTTCCCGAATGCCGTCTTCCTGCCCGCAAGGTCGACCCATGCGAGTTGGCTGGTGTAATAGTACTCGTAGAGCGATTCGTCATACGGATTCTTGAGCAGATCTTCATAAGTGGCACTCGGTGCAGGGCGTCCGGAGGTCTCCTGAATGTTGGGTCCCTGCGGAACGGCAGGAGCCCTGGGCTCGGGGCCGCGGCCTTCCGGAATCAGGCGGCACAAGAAGCCGGACGAGTCGTCCCGCCAGCTGCAGCCGCCGGAGAGGCCGTTGATACCCCCTGCCAGGACCGGCTTTAACTGGGCAGTGGCAACATCCGCAAAGTAGAGCTGGATGCTGTTCGCCGTCGTGACGGTGACCGCCAGCTTTTTGCCGTCAGGCGAGAAGCTCGCAGAGTACGTTCCTCCCGGCGGAAGCGCAAGATTCCGCTCGGCGCCCGTCGACATGTCCTTGAGGGTGAGGCGCATTGGCCCGTTCAGCACGCGCGGTCCATTGGTGCGCGGATTGATGCGCGATCCGGCCAGCCCCTTGAAGGGGGCCGAAACTTCCGCGATCGTCGCCATGCTGCGCCGATGGGAGAGCAGCATCACGGTGCGATCCGGCGATATTTGAACGGCAGGTAACGGTTCGGCGTCCATGATGTCGGCGACGGCCTTTGGCGGCGTCAGGTAGCTCGCGACCGGCGCCGGCGCAGGAGCCTGCGCCGAGCCCGCCAGACGCAGCCCCAGGATGACCAGGAGTCCCAAGCTCAAAACCAGCATCGATTTGCGCATGTCTATCCTCCGCGAGGCAATAATGAGTGCCCCCTTTATACCACAATGCTGCGAATCCGGACACAACCAGACGAATCGTGACCCGTTCTGGAACCACGAAGACCGCAAAGACCTTCTCGAAGACACGCTCCTGAGCGACGATCACCTTGAGGCCTTCGAGGTCTTCGTGGTTCGTTCTTCCGGTTTCCCCCCAGCTTGCCGGCTTACCAGGATGATGCAAATTACGGGAAAACCGGGGACGTTGCCCAACACTGGGGACGCCGCCTTATTTTCGCCCGCCTCCGTCCAACTCTGCAAGATGTCCGAAAATAGGGCAGTGTCCCCGGTTTTTGGTTTTTCCCGGTTTTTTACCCGGTCTTTTCATAGTCGCCTCTCGATGCCCGAACCGCAGAGAAAGCAAGAATTACCTGCCGCAATTACGTTATACTGGCGTCATTGAAACGGTGCGCGCATGAACAGGACAAACGCTTCGAAGGTCCTTGCTGAAACCAGAGCAAAAAACCGGGCTCAATATGACGCCCTGCCTCCCGGGCGTCGCATGGAGCTGGTTTTTCTGATGAGCATGAATGCTCTCAAGTTGTATCGAGCCGGTCTGAGAGCGCAAGGTTTTTCTGAGGTTGAGAGGCGTGAACCGAGGTCGAGACCGCGATGAGCCTGGAAAGTATCCTCGCACGCCTGGTCCGCCTGTTGGAAATGAATCACATTTCCTATGCAATCATTGGAAGTTACGCTGTCGCGGCGTGGGGTGAGGTGAGGGCGACGCGGGATGTTGATTTTTTGTGCGGTGTCCAGGACTTCGCCAACCTAAAATCGGCGTTACAGGCAGGCGGATATTCTTTCGAACATCGAACTGGAGATTCGGATGACCCTATTTCTGAGGTCATCCGGATCGATGTCGGATCCGCACATAGCCTGTACGAAATTGACGTGCTCGCGGGTATCAGGGGGGCGCCTTCAGGCGTTCTGCAGCGTTCACGCACAGTTCAACTCGAAAATATCAACCTCAAAGTTGCCGGTCCCGAAGACATGATTATTCTGAAACTGCTGGGCGGATCGCCATTGGATATCGAGGACGCGCGCGGCATCCTGCGCATCCAGTACCACAAGATCGACGGCGAATTGCTGCAGCAGATCTGTCCTGATCACGTCCGAAGAGTGCTGGCCAGTCTGCTGTCCGACATGCCCCGCTGAACCATAGCCCTGCTCCGGTGCGACGTCTTGAACCGAACGCCGATTTCTCCTCCCTCTCGGATCGCGGCTTTTTCGATCAAAGACCGGAACCGCTGCACTGTTTTCTCACATATGGCACAGTTGGAGATTCGGCGGTTCAAGTTCGGCTGAAGTCCTGCTGCTGCGCGACGGATTGCCGAAATAACCCGCCGGCTATTTGATGCTCTCGAGAAGGACCCCGACCTCGGCAGCTTGGGGCGCGTTCGGACAGTCAGTCAGGAACTTCGCGAGGGCCGAGCGTGCCGCCTCGTATTTTTTCTGACTATGATATATCTGTCCGAGAAGGATTTGCGCGCCGGCGGCCTCGTTTCCGCCGATTTGGTATGCAGTCGACAACTCGCGTTCGGCGGTCTTCCACTGCCCGGCCTTGAAGGCTGCAATGCCCAGTTCCAGGTGGGCAAGTGAACTGTTCGGGATGAGCTTTACGGCCTTTGAGAGCTCCTTCACAGCCGCAGGATAGAGCTGCTTCCTAAACAATATCATTCCATGTTTATAGTGGATTGCGCCTTGGCTGGCGGCGGGAAGACCTCCGGATTTGAGGGCCTCAAGCAGTCGCGGCGCCGCTTCGTCCAGGCGGCCCTGACCCACCAACGCATCGGCAAGCGCGATCAGCACCCGGGCATTTTCGGGATCCTTCAAACGGAGCCTTTCCAGCGTTTCAATCGCATCGCCGTATTTGTGCTCCCTCGTCCACACGATGCCGAGATTCAGTCGGGCATCTTCAGACCCGGGACTGACCTTCGCGGCCCGGGTCAGCACCTCTTCCGCACCTGCAAGATTTCCCGTTCTGAGGAATATTATCCCCAGGTCGTTGAGCGCGGCCGTGTACGTGGGGCAGAGCGAGACCGCGTGCTGTAGATGGCCTATTCCCCCATTCTTGTCGCCTGCCGCGAATGCGCGCAGACCTTGCTCGTGAAGTGAGCGCGCCTCTTCGGGAGGCTTTTGAAGTTCCATCACGCTGACGACCGGAGGTCCAGAAGGAGCGAGGCGCTGTGGCCGCGGCGGGTTGAGAAAGACCGAAAGATCCATAACAGCCCCTACAAAGGTGAAGCGAACCGTCGTCATGCCATAGGTTTGATTGTCTGTTTCAAACACAATGGTGTAATTGGGCCCAGAGTTCGGGAGAACCGTGAGGGTTGCCAAACCCGAAGAATCAGTGTCACATAGGCTGGACTGACCATTGCTGGAAGTCACTGTGAACTGCAGGCGTCTTCGCAGCGGCGACCCGTCGGGCATGAAGACGTGGACAACCGCGGCCGTCACCCCGTCCGTTCCAGCTGCATTCTGGCCGAAGGACAATGGCACCTGCATTACGGCGCACGTCAACACTGCAATTCTGAACAAGCTCATACCCACCCCCACCCGTAGTCAGGCCACACCGATGAATATTTGACTGCGGCCGTGCACGCTCTCGGATCGAGACGCATGCGTATCCAAACAGCGGTTTCCGGAGACAAAAGGGATCGCGCTGCTTGATTTCGTGTCACCGACGGCGAGGGGCTATCTCACCATTTTGCCCGGAAGGCTTTTCGGCCATCGGCGGGAAACCAGTGAAATAGCGCCTGCCGGCTTGAATGTGATCGGACGCATTCGCACGCACGTGTCGCGCCCGTGGAAATTTCCATTTGCCCTTCATGTCAGTTGCAGTTGGCATCATTGGGAGCGCAGACGCAGCTTGGGCAATAAATGTTCATCTCGAAGGGCATGTGGTAATTGAACGGACTATGCACGGCTGTATCACCCACGGGAACCAGAAGGCCGGGGAAATTGAGAAGCTGTGAGCCATATTGCTGGTCGGTACTCACAATCCAGTTGGTCCGGCTCAACCTCAGTACGACTGCCGAGGTCGTACAGGCACTTTCATCATGGGTAAACTTAAAGTAGCCGGCCGTGGGTGAATAAAATGTGGCGTTACGTGCCCCCGGCACGCCGACTGGCGCATCTCCAACATGCAGGACGGTGATAAAGCCGGCATCGTCGACCGAGCCGGTGCCCCCTTCGGCCGGATTGCAGTCTGCAGGCGTGTCATAAACATAATGCACATACCGTTTGGGCTTGCTGACTTTATACAGGTTGAGCAGGAATTGACATTCACCCGTAAAGTCGCCCTGGAAGACTACGCACGTTACGTTCCCGACACCATCCACATAGGGCCCCCAGGTATCGCCTGTGAGTTTGTCGCCGTCTCGATTCGAGAAAAACATCGATGTCGGACTCGGACTTGGCGCAGGTTTGCCCTTTGCCGAAAGCGCGCTGGCTCCCTGCCGCTGCATGCAGGGCCTTCCCGACGCAATTCCCGCCACCAGAACCGCACATAAGCAAATTACCGAGATCGCTATTCGCTTTTTCATGTTCATCTCCTTTTCGTCTTTACATGGCTGAGGACCTTCTCGCGTAACTGCGCCGCTCTGCAAGTCCGGTTTGGATAGAATCTATTGAACCGTTCCATTCGGAGCTAGTTTCTGAGGCCGCGAGCGAGCCGCTCTCTGCATCATTGTCCCCGCAGGAGCAAAAACATTTCAGCCGCTCGAAAATTCATCGGGAAAATATTGTCCGAATATCGATGCGGAGTGGGCAGGCAACTTGGCGCAATGGGGGCAGAACACCATAACTCCTTGACAAGAGCCTCGCGGAACCTGGAAAATAGGCCAATTTTTCGGGTGTTCAAAAGATTTGGTCGTGACGGATCAATCCGTTGCGTATGGGTATAGCGCCCAACCAAAAGGCCTCTGAATTGAAGACGGAAGAGCGTGGTATTACCGGGGAGGCATTCGACCGCCTGCTTGCGGCCCTGGATCCCGACCGCGAACGGGCCGGCGAGAGGTACGAACTGCTGCGCCGCAAGCTGACAGCTTTTTTCAGATGGCGGGGCATGGCGCTTCCGGAAGATCTCGCCGACCATGCTCTCGACGTCGCCGCACGGCGCCTGTCCGAAGGTGAGCCGATTCACAATGTTTCCGGTTACTGCGTGGGGATCGCCCGGATGATCCTGCGTAAGAATCATCACGTTCAGGAAAATTACGGGCGTTCACCAGGAGAGCTGGAGGTTGCCGCGGGGAATGAAGGTCCGCTCGAGGAGAATCCCCTAACTCATTGCTTTGACATGTGTTTACAGCAGATTGCCGCCCGTAGCCGGGACCTGATCTATCAATATTATTGTGGTGACCAGCAGGAGAAGATCAGAGCGAGGAAGGAGCTGGCAACCCACTTGGGGATTCCCCTGAACGCGCTGCGGATCCGCGCTTTCAGGATCAGGACAAAGCTGGAAGCCCTGGTCAGGGAATGCATGGCGCGCCTGCCGGGCGGGAAGAAATGAATTTCCGTTTTGCGGGACACTAGGGTGGAGGCTCGAATTTCGAACCCGGGACGAGACGACGATCATGTCAGCTGAGGAATTCCAGGACCAACGAAGCATCCGGTATCTGCTGGGTGAATTGAACGAAGAAGAGCAGACGGAGCTGGAGGATGCCTACTTCTCCGATGACGCCTTTTTCGAGCATCTCGCCGCGGTCGAAACGGAACTGATCGACTCCTACGTGCAGGGGGAGCTTTCCGCAGGCATGCGCGCGCGTTTCGAAGGCCGCTACCTGGGCTCGCCGCGGCAGGTCGAGCGGATCCAATTTGCCCGCCGGCTGTTGCAGGAGAAGCAAATCACCAGGCCAGAAACGGTCGAGCGAAAAGGTTGGTGGCGGAGATACGGGATGCTTCCGAGCCTGCGAAAACCGCTCATTGCCTTTCCTGTCGCAGTCATCGCTGTTGCGGTAGCCGTATCGGTCGTCTGGTGGACATACCGGCCCGATCGCGCAGAAACCACGGAGACCCCCAAAGCACATCTACAGCCATCACCCGGGAAAAGAGGGCCGCCAACCCGGAAAGGGCCCGAAGTACCGTCCCTGCCCGCCGCGCCAGTCCCGGAAAGCGGCATTGTCGCATTGTCGCTGACGCCGGGCTTGACCAGGAGTGCGGGCGAGGGCGTCGAGCTTACGATAAAACCCTCGGACACCCTGATTCGGTTCACAGTGGAATACGAGGGGGAGGTTTTCGCCGCCTATCGTGTCGTGATCCGGACGCCCGAGGGGCGCGAATTGTGGCGGGAGTCCGGATTGAAGCCAGTCCTGCCTGGCGGCAGGAGGGTCGTGGCAATCATGCCGGCGGATAAGTTGCCGTCGGGAGACTATGTGCTTACCCTCAGCGCGGCTCCATCCACCGGTGTGTTCGAGGATGTCGCAGACTATTCCTTCCGGGTAGCAAAGCAGCAGGATGCGGTCAGGAAATGACGATCATGAAGCCTCGCTTGTTATGCGGAGCACTGGGCATTCCGCTCTTTTGTTTACTCCTTGATTTAGGGAGTGTATCTCCACAGGATGTCGCAAATGCCGGCCGGAAATCGTGGCCGCTGGATGCGGAAACCGTCCTCAGGCGCGAAATATCGGACGGCCAGGTGCACGAGTATAGGGTGGCTGCGGCTTCCGGGGTTTTCCTGCGCTTCCTGATCGACAAATCGAATCAGGCTCTCGCAATCTCGTTCCTTGGGCCATCGGGCAACCGAATCCGTGAAATGTACCTGGACCCCGAACAGTACTACCCCGCGCTCCTGTCGCATATTACGGAGGCGCCGGGTATCTATCGGGTCGAGGTACGTCTCGCAGAAAAGCCAGCTGAAAACGGCTCTTACCTCATCGAACTCGCGGAAATGTGCCCGGCAACCGACCAGCATCGGAATCGTACACGGGCCGAGAAGATGCTCGAGGCGGCGGATGCCCAGGTCGACCGTGAAGCGGAGGACGCTACCCGCAACGCGGCGGCGGCTATGGAAGAAGCCATTCTGGTGTGCCGCGGCGCCGGCGACGAGGAACTCCTGTCGATCGCACTCTTTCAGGCTGCATCGGCTCAGTTCATTCTCGGCGACTTGCAACGGGCGCTCGCGTTCCTGAGACAACGGCAGGAGCTCGCCCGCGCCCGCGACGAACCAGTACGCGAAGCCGACACCGTGGAGAAGATGAGCATCTATGCCCGCCAACTTGGCGGATTTCAGGTCGCGCTGGATTCGGCAGTCGAGGCGCTGAATCTGTACCGGGCCGCCGGAGACAAGGCAGGTGAATTTAACGGCCTGCTTGGGCTCGCGTTCGCATACCAGAATCTGAGGGAGCCCGGGCGGGCGGCCGAAGCGTTCGATCAGGCCGCCGTCTTCCACCCGTTTGGAAATGGAATAAGTATGCTCTCCCGCGCCGCCTCGAGTTACTACAACGAGGGACAAAAAAAGACGGCGATCGATCGTTATGAGACGGCCGCGCAGCGTTACGCAAGCACAGGCGCCCGCAGTTCCGAGGCTCTGATGCTGCTCCAATCCGCCCGCATCTACCTGGAAATCGGCCAAAGACAGAAGGCGCTTGGCAATGTGAATCGGGCGTTGTCTTTCTGGCAGTCTCAGAATTCGCCTCAACCGGGCGTCCAAGCCCTTTGGCTTCTCGGCATTATTTTCAACGGCCTGGGCGATAGACAGTCGGCCGAAGGCTATCTGGACCGTGCTTTCGCGACCGCCGACAAGAAGCTCGATCCCGGCACCGCGAAATCCTGGTCTGACCTCGGTGTCGCATATAGCAACGTGGGGGAGAGGGAGAAAGCTCGCGCCTGTTACGAAGAGGCGTTACGAATCGGCCGGGGCCTCCACAGACCGGAGGTCCAGTGCCTGCCGCTGGCAATGCTGGCCATGGATGAACGGGACCGGGGAAATACCGCCGCTGCCCGCGCACTCATTGAGCAGGCGTTATCCAACCTGGAGATGATCCGAGGCCAAATCGCCAGCCCGGACATGCGCTCCAGCTATTTTGCCAAGACTCAGAGCTATTACGAATTCTACATCGACCTGCTGATGCGCATGGATGCAGAGAAACCAGGGGAGGGTTTCCAGGCCGCCGCCCTGAAGGCCTGCGAACGCGCGCGCGCGCGCAGTCTGCTGGCGCTGCTCTCCGAAGGCGAGGTAGATATCCGTCAGGGTGTCGACGCCGTCGTGTTGGAAAAGGAACGCCTGCTGAGCCGGCGCCTCAACAACAGAGCCGATCGTTTGCGCGCCCTCATGAGCCGGCCCGGGCACAGCCCCCAGGAGGAGCAGGATCTGGTTCGAGAAATCGAACGGCTGACCTTCGAACTGGAGCAGGTCGGAGGACAGATCCGGGCGTCCAGCCCCCGCTACGCCGCCATCACCCTGCCGGCCCCGCTCAGCCTCGAGGAGATTCAGCGGCAGGTGCTCGATGACGACACATTGCTCCTGGAATACGCTCTCGGCGACGAGCGGAGCTACCTCTGGGTTGTCTCCCGGGACAAGTTGGCCTCGTTCACGCTTCCGCCTCGCGCCGAGGTGGAAGCGGCAGCGCAGCAAGTCTATGAACTGCTGACCGCGCGTAACCGTCGTCCTTCGGGTGAAACCGATACGGCTCGGCGGAATCGGCTCGGGATGGCTCAGGCCGACTATCCGGCCGCCGCGGCGCAGCTAAGCCGGATGGTGCTGGGGCCTGCCGCTCCCCTGTTCGGGACCAAGCGGCTCGCGATCGTATCCCCAGGGTGCGCTGCAATATATCCCGTTTTCATCTTTGCCCGATCCCCGACCGGGCGCAGGCAGTCCATGGCTGATGACTGCGCATGAAATCGTCTACCTGCCGTCGGCATCGGTGCTGCCGGTGTTGCGTCGCGAAATCTCCGCAAGAAAGCCGGCGCCAAAGGCACTGGCAGTGTTGGCCGATCCGGTCTTCGACAAGGACGACACGCGCGTGCTGGGCAATACCGATACCGCCAGAGCGGCGGGAGGTGCGGTTTCGCCATCTTCGAAGCGCCGCGCCGGCTCAAACGTTGCTACTCCGATGCGATCCGTTGCCCTGGAACGATCTCTCGGCGACGCCCAGCCCGATGCGTCTGCTCATCTCCCGAGGCTGCTGTTTTCGCGCCGCGAGGCCGAGGCGATTGCCGGCGTCGTGCCGGAAGGACTGGGTTTCCAGGCCCTCGACTTTCGGGCCAGCCGGACCACGGCAACCAGTTCGAGCCTGGCGCAATACCGCATCGTGCATTTCGCCACCCATGGCCTGATCGACAGCAAACATCCGGAGTTGTCGGGAGTCGTGCTCTCGCTCGTCGATGAGCGCGGAGTCCCCCAGGATGGATTTCTGCGGCTCCACGACATCTACAACCTCGACTTGCCGGCCGATCTGGTCGTGCTCAGCGCCTGCCGGACCGCCCTGGGGAAGGAAGTGCAAGGGGAAGGGCTGATCGGGCTGACCCGCGGCTTCATGTACGCCGGCGCCGCCAGGGTAGCGGCCAGTCTCTGGAACGTCGATGACGCGGCCACCGCCGAACTGATGGCCCGCTTCTATCGGAATATGTTTGGCCAGGACATGAGCCCGGCTGCCGCCCTGCGCGCCGCCCAATTGGAAATGAGCCGGCAGAGGCGCTGGCAGGATCCTTACTTATTGGGCATCCTTCCAGGTTCAGGGCGAATGGAAGTAGGTGGGTTGGGAAGGAGTCAGAAGTCTGGAGTCAGAAGTCTGGAGTCAGGAGTCAGGAGAATTGCGATAAACTCGACGTCCTTTTCTTGCTTGTCATTGTATGGACTATTGCACTTCTACTGGCTCCTGATTCCTGGCTCCTGACTCCTTCCGTCGGATGAGGGTGTGGGAGGATCACATGAAAGTCGTGGGTATCGGGATTTGCGTCTTGTTCACCTTAATTGTTCCTTGCGGTCGGAGTTCCGCCCAATCCGGCGGGCTGGCATCGATCACGGGCCAGGCGCAGGATTCGACTGGGGCGGTGCTTCCCGGCGCCTCCGTGACCCTGTCAAGCAACGACAAGGGTTTCGAACTCCGGCATGTAACGGATGAAAAGGGGAATTTCGTCTTTCAATTTCTGCCGCCAGGCTCCTACATCGTGACCGTCGCGCTGCAGGGTTTTTCAACCGCGAGGATGGACGGGAATCCGGCTGGCGTCATCCGAAAAAGTTGCCATCCCGCTCGTGCTGCAAATTGGAGCGCCGGAGACGGTAGTCCTGGTCTCGGGAAGCTCGGGCGCGATTGACACCAATACTGCGGCAATCCACGGTTCGATTCCGGAAGTTGCCATCCGGGAGATGCCGGTGCTGACGGGACCGCAGTCCCGGAGTGTCCTTGCGCAGCTGCAGCTGCTGCTGCCCGGGGCCAGCTCAGTTCAATTCAACGGCCTGGGAGACTCCTATGGCATGTCGCTGTCCATCAATGGTTCCACGCTCGGCGGCGTGGGCTTCTCGTTTGACGGCGTGGACAACAGTTATCTCCTCGGGACGGTCGGCGGCTCCATTACGATCGGCCCGAATCCCGACGCCCTCCAGGAGGTATCCGTCAATTCCCAGAACTACAAGGCGGAATCGGGCGGGCATCAGGCCGAGGTGACGTTGCGCACGCGCAGCGGGACCAACCGGTTTCATGCGCAGGCCCGGGCCCTCCAGTTGAACCCCAAATTGAGCGCGCGCGATTTTTTCAGCACCGCCGCAAATCCGAGTTTTTATAGGACGGACGCGGCCGGCTTCAATCTGGGCGGTCCCGTTGAGCTGCCGCACTTGTATGACGGGCATAATCGCACCTTCGGCTTTTTCGATGCAGAGTGGACGCGCACGGCCCACAGCCAGGCATTCAACGCGACGTTCCCGAGCGACGCCGAGCGCCACGGCGACTTCGGCGCCCTGCCGCAAGACCAGTGGCCGATTGATCCCGCAACAGGAAGGCCCTTCCCGGATGGGCGCATACCTGCAGACCGGATTCTTCCGCAGTCCAGATTCTTCATAGACCAGTTCATTCCTCCGGACCCATCCGGCGGCATTGTGTCCCTGACCTCTGAGGACAGGGCTTCGGGATATCAATTCACCACGCGTGTCGATCATCGCCTCGGCGCTCCCGGCATGGTGAACGGCAGCCTGTTTTTTTACCGGGATACAGACATATACACCGACTCCCGCACTCTCGGGACCTCAACTCTCAATGCCGAGCAGGGATACAATTTGTCCATTCAGTACATCCGCAGTTTTTCCGCGCGGGCGACGAATGCGCTGATGTTCGGGAACACCTGGTGGAAGTACGATTGGATGCCAACCGGAAAGTTCATGAATGTAGACCTGATGAACGAGGGGTACAACATTCACAACATCACGGGAGGGCCGCACGGGTACCCGAACGTGTACATGGACTCGAACCGGTACGAGCCGTCAGGGTATGCCCGAAGCGAGTCGCCCCGGACGTTTCACTGGAAGGACGATTTCTCCCTTCAGCGCGGCGCGCACGCCTGGAAGCTCGGGGCCGACTTGCGTTACGCCATCGAAAACTATTTCGATTTCACCTGGGGCGCGCCGGGGTTCACTTTCTCCAGTTACAACACGAAAGGGACAGGGGACGACCTGGCTGATCTCCTGCTTGGAATCCCTTACGGCTATTCGCAAGCGAGCGATCCCAAAATACGCGCGCGACGCCTGCTGGCCGCATTGTATGCGCAGGATGACGTCCGGCTGCACGCCGGGCTGACGCTGAATCTCGGCCTGCGGTATGAGATGAACGGCAACTATGTCTCTCAGGATGGACAGGTCAGCATCTTTCGACCCGGTAGCAGATCGGCCGTCTTTCCCAATGCTCCTGCGGGTGTCCTGTTCACGGGCGATTTCGATCCGCTGCATGGCGGCGTCCTGGGCAGCACGGTGATTCCGCCGGACCGGAAAAACTTCGCGCCCCGGATCGGCATCGCCTGGTCGCCGGGATTTCAGAGCGGCCTGGCCGGGCGTCTCTTCGGCGGCCCCGGGCGAACCTCTATCCGCGCGGGATATGGGATTTATCACATCCTCGGCCTTGGGAGTGCGGGCTTTAAGCAGGCACGTGTCCAGCCCTGGTTTCACGACGTCTCTCTGGACCGATCGAAACTGGACGCATCGGGCGGAAATATGCTCAATCCGTGGGGCACCGGCATAGATCCCTTTGCCGGTGCAGTGTCGCAGCGCGATTTTTTTCTGCCGCTGCAGGATGAGTATTACGTGGACTCCAGGCTGAGGAGCCCCTACCAGTACCAATGGTCCCTTTCCCTGGAGAGGCAAATCGCCAAAGACATCGTCGTGGAGATTGCCTATGTGGGAAACCGGTCGCTGCACCTCCTGCGCCAGTATCAAGGCAATCCGGCGCTGGTGACAGCGGGCGCCACGCAGGACAACGTCGAGTCACGGCGCGCCTACAAGGATTTCGGCAAAGTGGCGGGATACGTGAGCGACGGCACGTCTGTTTATAACGCCCTGCAACTGGGAGTCTCGCGCCGCTTTTCCTCCCGGCTGCTGATCGAAGGCCACTATGTCTGGTCCAGGACGCTCGATAATGTCGGCGGCACCGGGAACGTCTTCAATCTCGCTGACCCTGCGAGCACACCATGGGCGCGGGCAAATTCGGATCGAACGCACAATTTTGTCGGTTACTGGGTGTTCAGCGTGCCGGCACAGTTTCGATCCCCTCTGCTGAAATGGGCCCTCTCGGGATGGAGGCTCAGCGGGAATGTGCAACTCCGTTCAGGCGTGCCGCTGCAGATCCGCAATCCTATCGACTCCACTTGGCAGGGATTGGCGGCTGCCATGCCGGACATTATCGGCACGTTTCAGAGCTTCGATCCGAGGCAGGTCCGGACTTTTAAGCTTCCCAACGGCAGGACGTTCACGGGCAACTTCTTCTTTGACCCTACGGTATTCCGTCCCGTCATTCCAAAGACGCCGGTAGAAACACGTATCGGCAACCTGGGCCGAAACGTATTCTCCGGCCCGGGCACTGCTGATGTCGACCTGAGCCTTGCCAAGGAATTTCGCGTGAAAGAAAGGCACAGGTTTGAGATCCGCGCGGAAGCCGTCAATGCGTTCAACCACGCTCAATTCGTTCAGGGGAACGGCGGCGCGAACAACAACCAGTTTGGCAGAGTCACCTCAACGAGCGGTCCGCGGCGCATTCAGATCCAGCTGCGTTACAGTTTCTGAGTTTCCTTGCGTCTTGGCGAAGTACTGGCGTCGGGATCAGCGTCCCGATCTCCCGGATAATTCGCTCGACATTTCGTTTCGGCGCGTGCTATTCCTCGCCAGGGTTTGGAGGCAATTCCCAAAACTTGATCCAAATATCCATGCCGCTCAGGCAAAAAGGCCTCTTAGGGTGTTGGGAGGGCAGCCACGCCGCCGGTTCCCGATCCCCGTGACCCTAAGCCGGGCATCGACGGGAAGGAGGAATCCCCGTGACAGAACCTGCAACCGCGATGAATTACATAAACGGCCGGTTTGTCTCTCCCGAGGGAGTGGATTGGCTTCCGGTGATGAATCCCGCACGAGGTGTGCAGATCGCCTCCGTACCCCTGAGTACCGCCGGGCACGTCGATGCGGCGGTTTCCTCCGCGCGGGCTGCGCTGCCGGACTGGGCGGGCACGCCTGTCAAGGAGAGGGCGCAGGTCCTATACCAGTACCGGCGCCTGCTGTATGAAAATGCCCGGGAGCTTGCGCAGCTGGTGCAGGAAGAGAATGGCAAGACCCAGGGCGAAGCGTTGGCGGAGATTGAGAAATCGATCGAAGTCACGGAATTCGCCTGTTCCATGCCCCAGATGGTCGTCGGCGAAATCCTGGAAGTCAGCCGGGGCGTGGAGTGCCGGCTCGAGCGGCATCCGGTCGGCGTGGTAGCATCCATCACCCCTTTCAACTTTCCAAACATGGTCCCGAACTGGACAATTCCGAATGCGCTCGTCCTCGGCAATGTCGTCATCCTCAAACCGTCGGAGCGGGTGCCGCTGAGCTCGATGAGGCTGGCCGAACTCCTGCAGCAGGCCGGACTGCCGCGGGGAGTCTTCAATGTCGTTCAAGGCGCCCAGGCTGTGGTTGAAGCCCTGTGTGATCATCCGGGCATCGACGCGCTTACATTTGTCGGATCGACCCGCGTCGCCAGGATGACCTATGTGCGGGCGACGGCAAGCTTCAAACGAGCCCTCTGCCTTGGCGGGGCGAAGAATCACCTGATAGTGCTCCCTGACGCACACGAGGAGATGACCGCATCCAACGTCGCGGCATCCATGACAGGTTGCGCCGGACAGCGCTGCATGGCGGCGTCCGTGCTGGTGGCGGTCGGCGCCGCGGACCGCATCATCCACAGGTTATGCGACGAAGTAAGGAAGTTCATTCCGGGCGAGAATCTGGGAGCGGTTATCTCGCGGGAGGCGAAAGAGAGGATCGAAGGCTTCATTACCGAGGCTGAACAGCAGGGCGCAAGAGTCCTGGTGGACGGCCGGAATTGCGTGGTGAAGGGACAGGAACAGGGCTTTTATGTCGGTCCGACGGTAATCGACTTTGTGAGTCCCGGGATGCGGATCGCGCAGGAGGAGGTCTTCGGGCCGGTTCTCGCCATCCTGCGCGCAAACACAGTCGATGAAGCCCTCAAGATCGAAAACGACTCCCCTTACGGCAACGCCGCATCCGTGTTCACGCAAAGCGGGGGCAAGGCCAGGTATGTGATGGAGCGCGTCAGTGCAGGCATGGTCGGTGTCAACATCGGAGTCCCTGTTCCGCGCGAGCCGTTTTCTTTTGGAGGATGGAACGATTCGAAATTCGGTGCGGGAGACATCACGGGAAAGAGCGCGATCGAATTCTTTACACGCCTCAAAAAAACGACGATCAAATGGAATCCTGAGTCGCGTATGAACTGGATGAGTTAGCCCGGCGCCGGACAGCCTCGTCCGCATTGCCGACTTTGGGAGTTCAGCGCTTTCAGGGCAGGATGGCGAAGACACGCGCGGGGAAGCCGCTGCCGTTTTTCGGCTTGGGGAAGGTCACCACGGCCAGCGCGCCCACCTCCGGCACACCTTCTAGATTGCCTAGCAGCTCGATCTGATACCGGTCCTGCTTCAAAATATAAGTCTCCAGGGGAAACTGGTCTTTGCTGGCCGCTGTACCGGGATCCGTGTCGGTGGTTTCGTGCCCTGAAGCTCTGATCCTCCTGGTTTCGTACAAGTATCGCAGCACTTCCAGGCTCCACCCGGGATAGTGGCTGGTCCCGTTGGCATCCTTGTTCTGCATCGCCGCCATGTCCGGCCACCGCCGCGACCAATCCGTTCTCATGACGACGAACGCATCCTCCGGAACCTGACCGTGCCGCGCCTCCCATGACGTCACGTCTTCCATCTTCAACGTGTAGTCCGGGTCATTGGCGGCTTTTTCATGAACATCGAGAACGACGAGGGGCATGATCATCTCTTTAACGCCGATCTGGTCGAGCGTGCGTCCTCCTTTGATGAAATGCGCCGGCGGGTCGGCATGAGTTCCCCACTGGCCCACGTGCGAAAAATACTGGGCATAAAAACCCGAGCCGGGAGCCACTCCGGGATCGTACCAGAAGAGGGTCTCCGCTTTTTCCTCAGGGAAGCCTGGCCAATGCGGAATCCCCGGCTCAAAAGAGTGGGTCAAGTCGACAAATTCCCTGCTTTTCAACACCTGCCAGACATCCGCGAGGGCAGGTTTTCGGGAACTGCATCCCGCGTGGATGACCATGAAAAAGGCAGCCGGCAGCAGAAGTAACGCCGGCGTGGATGTTTTCTTCATTTGACCCCCCCATGGTGCGGTTTTGCCGGGTGAATTGCTCTTCGATCAATGGTATTCTGCTCGCCAATTCAGCCCAAATGGAAGGAGATTCAATGACCACCCCCTGGCAAACAGACATGTGGTTCACGAGCCCCTGGAATTTCGATGACGACGTGCGTTCCCGGCTCGCATTCGATGCCCACCCGAGGCTCCACGATGTGACGCTGCGCGACGGCGAGCAGCAGGCGGGGATCGTGTTCACCCGCGATGACAAAATCCGGATCGCCGAAGCGCTAGCCGAGGTAGGGATTCACAGGCTCGAAGCCGGGATGCCGGTGGTGTCCAGGTCCGATGAGCAGGCGATCCGCGACATTGTTAAGCGCCTCGAGAAGTCCAACACTGAGGTGTTCAGCTTTGCGCGCTGCATGGTCGAGGACGTCAAGCGCGCGCTCGATACGGGCGTCAAGGGGATCGTGATGGAGGTCCCGAGCTCAACCCATATTATCGAGCGTGCCTACCGGTGGGAACCAGCCAGAGCCATCGCGACCTCGATCGAAGCAACCCGGTTTGCCCACGAGCACGGCCTGTATGTGGTTTTCTTCCCGATCGACTTCTCCCGTGCCCCGCTCGAGTGGGTGCTTCCGATGCTGAAACGGGTGGCGACCGAGGGGCATATGGACGCGCTTACGATCGTGGATACCTTTGGCGGCCTCGCCCCGCACACGGTCTCTTATCTGATCAAGCGCATGCGCCAGGTCTTTCCCGACCCCCCCTTCGAGGTTCACTTCCATGATGATTTCGGCATGGGGGTGGCCAACACGCTGATGGCCCTGGCGGCCGGCTGCCAGGTAGCTCACACCTCCGTGACCGGGATCGGCGAGCGAGCGGGCAACTGCGCCTACGAAGAGTTGGCGTTGGCCATGAAGACGATGTACGACGTCGATCTGGGCCTGAAGACCGAGAAGTTTGTTGCCGTGTCACGGCTGGTACAGAAGTTGGCAGGCGTCTGCATGCCTCCCAACCGTTGCGTCGTAGGTGACAGGCTTTTCGATATCGAGAGCGGCATCATTGTGAGCTGGCTCCGGAATTGCGGCGCCGAGTACCCGACCGAACTGGCGCCCTACCGGCCGGAGTTGGTAGGAAACACGCCGGCCCGAGCCGTCCTCGGCAAGGGAAGCGGCATCGACAGCATCGCTTTTTTCCTCGAGAACATGGGCATCCAGGCTACCGAGACGCAGAAGGCGGCGCTGCTCGCGGAAGTTAAGGAGCGATCTCTGCGCGAGAAGCGATTGTTGACTGCGGAGGAATTCGGCGCGCTGGCGCGCGCCCTGACAGCCGGTTCCGGCGCGTGATCGACACCCGTCCTTCGCCGAACCCCCATCTACTGGCGGGCTAGGCGAGCGCGTCTTTGCAGTACTTCACGCACTTCCTGATCTCGGTCAGCACGTCGGATCCCTCCGGCGTCTGGTACTCGTACTCGATGCTGGCCGGGAACGCGTACTTGTTCTTCTTCATCAGCTGCTCTGGAAAAGCTGGCTACGTCCGCGACTCAAGTCGGTCGTTCGAGTGGAGGAACGGGCTCCGCGGCAGAAATTCGTTCACGCCTATTTGCCTGCGTGCATCCGCTCATGCCAGCGCTCCTCGGTGTAGTCTTCCATACGGAAGTCCCGCACCTGAAAACTGCGCGAAAACGAGCCGACCCACACACGATCGACGACGAGCAGGGTTGCACCCGAAAGCCGCGCATTGTCCACAGGGAAACGGCCCTCTCCAGCATGCAATTCACAAGATCCGAATCCTGATCCGCGGCAATTTCTGAGATATCGACATTTCCGTGCAAATCTAGGGTAAACTCGGCTCGATAATTCGAAACGTTTCGGCCCGTTTTCATTGGAGGGTTGCCATGATGAGAATCCGTTTACACATCGTTTCTGTCGGATTGTTCCTGCTGATGAATATGGTTGCCGGCTATGCGCAGGAAGTCGTCAAGCTGCCGGCCCCGAAGACGGAAGGCGGTATGCCGCTGCAGCAGGCATTGAAGGAGCGCAAGTCGAGCCGCGAATTTAACGGCCAGAAGCTACCGTTGCCGGTCCTGTCCAATCTCCTGTGGGCTGCCTGGGGAGTGAACCGCCCGGACGGTCACCACACCGCGCCCTCGGCGAGCAACAGGCAGGAGATCGACGTGTACGTCGCGACTGCGGATGGCTTGTATCTGTATGAAGCCAAGGAGCATCAGTTAAGGCGCGTATTGGCGGAAGACATTCGAGCGCTGACCGGGACGCAGCCGTTCGTGAAGGATGCTGCCGTGAGCCTGGTATATGTCGCGGATCTTGCGAAGGGCAACAGAACGGATCCCGCCGCGATCGAGTTTTACACCGGGACGAATGCGGCCTTCCTGGCTCAGAACGTGTACCTGTTCTGCGCCTCGGAAAGACTGGCCACGGTGGTTCGCGCGAGCATTGACCGGCCGGCGCTTGCCAAGGCAATGAAGCTTCGACAGGATCAGAAGATCGCGCTGGCACAGTCGGTCGGTTATCCCAAACAACCCTGAAAAAGTGAAGATGTCTCAGAACATCTTCCGGGTGAAGTTGCCGGTTTCTCCCCAGAGGGCCGGGTCGTCCGCAAAGCGGTCCAGCAGCGTCTGGAGGCTTTTCGTATCGGCGATCAGAACGAGATCGTCGTCCCTTTTCAGGAGCGGAACGGCGAGTCCGCCATCTTTCACCTTCTTCTCCACGGCTTCATCATCCAGCAAGCCCAGCTGAAGCGTGTCGCCCTTCAAGACGATGCGGCCGAAGAAATGCGCGGGAATCAACGGCAGATAGGCCTCTCCTTCGAGCCGCTTTTCCAGGACTTTCTTGTCCGGGTAAAAGTCCAGGAAGAACCGGCCGTTGATGACCACCGGGCGGACTTCGTACCGGCTCACGCCGTCGTTGCTCGAATAGGTCAGCTCGTATTTTGCCGCGTCGCTCTTTGCAAACGCGAGGGTGCTTCCATCCGCCTCGGTCCAAGTGCCTGCCAGCCCTGGGAGTTCCGCCGTATTGTTTCCATCCCACAACGGATATATCGATGCCAGCGGCACACATGAAGAGCACAGCGCGATCGCCAGTACCGCTGGCAAGAGTCGTATCGTCCTCATTTCTCCCTCCTTGGCCTCCGTGAGACCATCCTACTGTACTCAGCGACAAATTCTTCCGGATATTTCACTGCCGGTCTGGCGGGAGAGGAAGAACGAACGGTGCCGGCCGCGGAGCGGCACGGACCGCCAGGACCCAAACAAGACAAATCTCCCTGGCATCCCGGCGATCCGCCGGCCGGAATCGATGCATCGCAAAGCCTTTTCTTCCAGCCTCGCTTATTGCACGATCACCTTGCCGGTCCTGTGCGGATGTACCGAGCAATAGTAATCGAAGGTGCCAGGATCGGAAAAGGTGAAGCAAAACTGGTCGTCTGTATCTATGGATATCACATGATCCGCTGGACGCAATCGGGAATGAACTACTGGGCGGTGTCCGATGTGAGCGAGACTGACTTGCGCCAGTTTGTCGGCCTGGTGCGGGGAACTGCCTGATGCTGATATTTCAGGGACGACGCCGTTCCCCTATGTCTTTTGCCCCTGCCGATGGTATCTTGGTTTGACTCCACCGCGGGTGTTCCCAGTCCGAACTTGCCAGTCAGTGCACGGGCGAGCAGACATCGTGGAGATGATTTGGGGGGCTCAAAGGGACCACGGAACATACGATCTACACGAAGTCGAATTCATGAATTTCGCGGTCCCCGGATTTGTTCCCGTTTGTCGGCCGCCTTATCAATGGAATGTTTCCCGAGGGAGACACATTTTTCCTGATCGAACGAACAATCGGAGACTTATGTTGGAAAGAGCGTTTTCGACAAGAAACCGAGGCATAGCTTTCTCGTTGCTGATCTGTTTTGCCATCAGCATGCGCGAGGGGGGCTCCCAAGCCGGTGCGCAGGCGGGAATCTCAATCCGTGGTTTCTCAGCCGAGGAGGTGAAAACGGAGCTGGCCTGGGAAAAGAAGATGCTCCTGATTCCCCGGCCCGACTTGATGCGTACATACCAGGCCGAGCTTGCCTCGGCCCCGCATCACGTCGGTTCGCCCAAGGACAGGGCGAATGCGGAGTGGCTCCTGGCGAAATTCAAATCCTTCGGCCTGCAGGCTTCGATCGAGGAATTCCAGGTCCTCTACCCGACGCCCAGGGAACGCCTGGTGGAGCTGATGACTCCGGAACACTATGTGGCAAAGCTGAAAGAACCGCCTGTAACCGGAGATCCACAATCCTCCCAGCCCGGCCAGCTGCCCACCTACAACGTCTTCAGTGCCGACGGGGACGTCACCGCAGCGGTTGTCTACGTGAACTATGGGATTCCCGACGACTACGAGATTCTGCATAAGTTGGGCGTGGATGTGAAGGGAAAGATCGTGCTCGCCCGCTACGGCGGGAGCTGGCGCGGGATCAAGCCGAAATTGGCTTACGAACACGGCGCCGCAGGCTGCCTGATCTATTCCGATCCGAAGGACGACGGTTACTATCAGGGATTGCCCTATCCCGAAGGCCCCTTTCGCCCGGAACAGGGAGTGCAACGGGGGAGCGTGATGGACATGCCGCTTTATCCGGGCGATCCTTTGACCCCGGGGGTCGGGGCCGTTGCCGGAGCCAAACGTCTCCCGCTGGCTGAAGCCAAAACCATCATGAAGATTCCGGTGATGCCTATCAGCTACGGCGATGCTCTGCCGATCCTGAAAAACCTGCGTGGGGCGGTCGCACCGGAATCCTGGCGCGGCGCACTGCCGGTGACCTATTGCATCGGTCCCGGGCCGGCCGTGGTGCACTTCAAAATCGCGAGCGATTGGCAGACGCACACCATTTATGACGTGATCGCGCGCATCGATGGCAGCACATTCCCCGACGAATGGATCATTCAGGGCAACCACCATGATGCCTGGGTGAACGGGGCCTCGGATCCGATCAGCGGCCTGGTCGCCGAGCTTGAGCAGGCGCGCGCTCTCGGCGAGCTTGTGAAACAGGGCTGGCGTCCCAAGAGAACCATCCTCTTTGCGGCTTGGGACGGCGAGGAACCGGGGCTTCTCGGCTCGACCGAGTGGGTGGAACAGCACGCCGCCGAACTCGAGCGAAAGGCCGTGGTCTATCTGAATACCGATTCGAATGGAAAGGGCTGGCTCGATGCTTCCGGCTCCCACTCCCTCGAGCGTTTCCTGCACGAAGTGGCCCGCGACATCATGGATCCTGTGCGCGGCAAATCCGTCTACGATGCCCTCAGGGAGCATCGGCTGGAAACGGCTTCCGACGCGGCCCGGCAGGAGATCAACCGACGGGCCGACTTGGCCATCGGGGCGCTCGGTTCCGGTTCGGATTACACCGCTTTCATTGACCACCTGGGCATAGCCTCCCTCAACCTGGGTTTCGGCGGCGAAGGAGGAGGCGGCGTCTATCACTCGATCTACGACAATCAGGCCTGGTTCGATCGTTTTTCGGATTCCAAGTTTGCCTACGGCCAAATCCTGGCCAGGTTGGATGCCACCGCAATGATGCGCCTGGCCGATGCCTCAGTCCTGCCGTTCCAGTTCGAGAATCTTGCCGAGACCGCGGCAGGATACGCGTCGGAAATCGCCAGGCTCGCGGGCGGCAAAGGCAGGTTAGATCCGGCGCCTCTGCAGAATGCGGTGGAAGCACTGAAAAAGAGCGCTCAGGCATTCGAGGATGCATTTGACCAGGCTTGCGCTTCAGGCGAAGTTTTTCAACGCAATCCGGCTGAGCTCCAGGCTTTGAACCAGATTCTCTATCGGAGCGAGCGGACTCTCACGGCGCCTGAGGGATTGCCGGGCAGGCCCTGGTTCAAGCACCAGCTCTATGCTCCCGGCTTTTACACCGGATACGGTGTGAAAACCATTCCGTACGTGCGCGAGGCCGTTGAACAGCAGCGCTGGCAGGATGCCGCCAAAGGCGTGGAAATAGTAAGTCGCCAGATTTCAGCCCTGGCCTCCCAGCTGGACAATGCCGCAAAGACAATCAAATAAGAGGTGCAGGACTCAGTTGGTTCTGACAGGTAGCCCGTCGATTCCGGGCGACGGCATTCTTCGTATGACAATCAGAGTAATGTCATTGTGCTGCGGGTAGATTCCTCTCCACGCGACGCTCCCCGGAAACCTAAAGCGCTGCATTCCTGCATTCAAGTGGCCCCGGGCTTCGGCCCCGTCTTCAAACTGACCCCTATGGCTGGTCTTCTGCATTCCCTCAACTGATTGAGGTATTGCAGCTCTCGCGTTTTGGGCTGGTACATGCTAAGATTTTTGACTTCAAGAATCGCTGATCATATCCTCCGCTGCCCATTTCGGCAATCGCCGTTGGCACCTGCCGATCTTCGGCGCCATTCATCGCGGAAATGCACGGAATGGCGGCTTCCGGATTGGAACGACGGCTGCACGGAAATGTGTCCATCAATTGACCGGTCGGTCTATAGGAGTGTTCAAATGGCGTCCACTCAATTCTGCAAGACCCTTATCCCCGCACTTCTCATCCTGGCGGGGTTGCCCGTCTCCGGTTGCGGATCGAAGGTGGCACCCCCTCCGGCAGGTCCGGCGGAGGTTGCGACCGTGACGCTCCGCCCTGAGAGGATCGTGCTGACAACCGAACTGCCGGGGAGGACGAGCGCGTATCTCGTTGCCGAAATCCGCCCGCAGGTAAGTGGCCTGCTGCAGAAGCGGCTGTTTGAAGAAGGCGCCAACATCAAACAGGGCGATCTTCTTTACCAGATTGATCCCGTTCCATACCAGGCTGCCGTAGATCAGGCCGAAGCCGCGTTGGCATCGGCAGTGGCGAACGTCGATACGGCGCAGGCGAATGTCGTCATGGCCGAGGCGAACCTCCCGGCGATCCGGTCGCGGGCGGAGCGACTGAAGGGACTCGTGGCCATTCACGCGGTCGGCCAGCAGGACTACGACGATGCCGCTGCCGCCTTGCGGCAAGCAGAGGCCAACCTCGCCGTAACGAAGACGGCCGTGGAGGCGAGCCGGACGGCCGTGGTGGTAAGCCGGACGGCTCTCGATAGTGCCCGCATTAACCTGTCGTACACACCGATCAAGGCGCCCATTTCCGGGCGCATCGGCAAATCCAACATCACGGTGGGCGCCATGGTGACGGCATATCAGCCGGTGCCGCTGGCTGTGATTCAACAATTAAATCCGATCTACGTGGATGTCATCCAGGCCAGCACGGATCTGCTGCGCTTGCGAAGGAAACTGGAAAGCGGAGACATCAAGAGCGGCTCGAGCCGGCGGACGGTCCAGCTGCTCCTGGAGGATGGGACACTATATACGTTGACGGGCACATTGCAGTTTCAGGACGTTACCGTGGATCCGACCACAGGTTCGGTCACGCTGCGCATCGTATTTGCCAATCCTAAACAGGTGCTTCTTCCGGGCATGTTCGTGCGGGCGATCGTGGAGGAGGGCGTGGACGAACAGGCTCTTCTCATTCCTCAGCAGGGCGTAAGCCGAGACCCGAAAGGGAATCCCATGGCACTGGTCGTGAATGCCGACGGCAAGGTTGAGCAGCGGGCGATCGTACTGGACCGCGCAATCGGGGACAAATGGATGGTCACGAAAGGATTGGCGCCAGGGGATCGGCTGATCGTCGAGGGCATTGAGAAAGTTCGCCCCGGCGCTCCCGTCAGGGTTGTCGATTTTGTCCCCCCTGCGACGGCTGGTGCAACAGCAGGCGCAGGTCAGTCAGCGGTTCCGGCGAAGTAGGAGGAATTCAATGGCCAGATTTTTTATTGATCGTCCTGTTTTTGCCTGGGTCGTCGCCATCGGCATGATGCTTGCCGGCGTGCTGGCGATCTACAATCTTCCCATCTCCCAGTACCCCCCGATCGCTCCGCCGTCCATCTCGATCCGGTGCGTTTACCCCGGCGCATCAGCAAAAACAGTGGAAGACAGCGTGGTTCAGATCATCGAACAGCAGATGACCGGACTGGACCGCATGTTGTACATCCGCTCCACGTCCGATTCGGCAGGGATGGCAGCGATCGAGCTGACCTTCGCCCCGGGCACCGATCCCGATCTCGCCTGGGCGAAAGTGCAGAACAAGCTTCAGCTTGCCATGCCGGTGTTGCCGGAGGTAGTCCAGCGCCAGGGTCTCAGGGTAAGCAAATCGACCCGCAACTATCTGATGATTGTCGGACTCACCTCTCTCGATGACTCCCTCGATCAGAATGACCTTTCCGATTACACTTTCTCGCAGATCCAGTACTCGCTTGCCCGTGTGCCCGGCGTGGGAGAAGCGGAACTGTTCGGTGCCGGGTATGCGATGCGGATCTGGCTGGACCCGAACAAACTGACGAATTACGGCATGACCTCTGACGACGTGATCGCGGCGGTCCGGGCCTACAACGTGCAGGTGTCGGCCGGCCAGTTAGGCGGGTCGCCGGCAGTGCCGGGTCAGCGGCTCAATGCTTCCATCATGGTTCAGACACTCCTGAAGACCCCTGAGGAGTTCGGCGCCATCCCGCTGCGCAACAATCCGGACGGATCCATCGTGCGTGTCCGGGACGTGGCGCGCACGGAACTGGGCACCGAGTTCGCGAACGTCAAGGTCACCTACAACGGACACCCCGCATCCGGTCTCGCCATCCGTCAGGAGGCCGGGGCGAACGCGCTGGAAACCGCCGCCGCCGTCAAAGCCAAATTGGAGGAATTGTCCCGATATTTTCCGCCGGGCATTTCGGTCGTTTACCCCTTCGACACGACTCCCTTCATACAGGTAGCCATCAACGAGGTTTTCAAAACCCTCGTCGAGGCGATCCTTCTCGTCTTCCTGGTCATGTTCCTCTTCCTGGGGAATATGCGCGCCACCCTCATCCCCACAATTGCCGTGCCAGTCGTGATTTTGGGTACGTTCGGCGTGCTGAGTCTGTTCGGCTATTCCATCAACATGTTAACCATGTTTGCCATGATCCTGGCAATCGGCCTCCTTGTGGATGACGCCATCGTGGTGGTGGAAAACGTGGAGCGGATCATGTCGGAAGAGGGGCTGTCGCCACTGGAAGCCACCAGGAAGTCGATGGATCAGATCACCAGCGCCCTGGTCGGCATCGGGCTCGTTCTTTCGGCGGTCTTCGGCCCCATGATGTTTTTCGGTGGCTCGACCGGCGTCATCTACCGCCAGTTTTCCGTCACGATCATCTCCTCCATGCTTCTTTCGGTCCTGGTAGCCCTGATCCTGACGCCGGTGCTGTGCGCTTCTCTTCTCAGGCCGGTGGGAAAAGGACATGAAGCCGCCGAGACAGGTTTCCGTTTCACCCGGCCGTTCTTCCTGTGGTTCGACCACATGTTTCTTCGCCTTCGGGGGTACTACCAGTCCGCCGTAGGGCACATGCTCGGGGCCAGGCTGCGTTTCGTCGCCGTGTTTGTCCTGATCGTTGTGGCGATGGGGTATTTCTTCTCGAAAATGCCTACGGCCTATCTTCCGGACGAGGACCAGGGTGTGCTCCTGACCATGGTGCAACTGCCTCCCGGTTCGACGCTGGAGCAGACGGAAGGAGTCATGCAAAAGGTGCGGAACCACTTCCTTGTGGATCAAAAGGACGCAGTGGAAGCCTGTTTGACTATTGCCGGATTTGGCGTTGCCGGCCAGGCGCAAAACCAGGGCCTGGCCTATATCAAACTTCGAGACTGGGACCTGCGCCACCGGCCCGATCTGCGGGTAGAAGGCATATTGGGAAAGGCAATGCCCGTTCTCGCCGGTATTCGGGAAGCGACCGTCATGGCCTTTCCGCCCCCTGCCGTCACGGAACTCGGCACGGCAAAGGGATTTGACTTCATGCTGCAGGACCGCGGCGGTCTCGGCCATGAGAAACTGATGGAAGCCCGTCTCCAACTCTTTGGCCAGGCTATGCGCGACCCGCGGCTGACAGCCGTCCGGCCTAACGGCATGCCCGACCAGGCCGAGCACAAGGTGGACATCGACTGGGAAAAGGCCGGCGCCCTCGGAGTGCCGGTGTCGGCAATTCAGCGTTCAATCTCTGTGGCCTTCGGCAGCGCTTATGTCAACGACTTCATACAGGGGGGGCGAGTTCATCGCGTTTATGTGCAGGCGGACGCCCCCTACAGAATGCTGCCGGAAGATCTGAACCGTCTCTACGTCAGGAATCCAATGGGCCGGATGGTGCCGGTCTCCGCCCTCGCGTCGGGGCGTTGGACATACGCCTCCCCAAGACTTGAGCGCTACAACGGTTTCCCGGCCCTGAATTTTCTCGGGGAGGCGGCGGCAGGCAGAAGCACCGGCGAGGCCATGCAAGCCATGGAGGAAATCTCAGCAAGACTGCCTCGGGGCATCGGCTACGACTGGACCGGCCTCTCCTACCAGGAGCGGTTGAGCCAGTCCCAGACAGGTCTCCTTTATGCCTTTTCCATTCTCGCGATTTTCCTGGTGCTGGCAGCCCTGTACGAAAGCTGGTCGATTCCTATTTCCGTTCTGCTTGCCTTGCCGCTCGGGGTGATCGGTGGCGTGCTGGCCACTTCCTCGCGCGGGATGCCGAACGACGTCTATTTTCAGATCGGGCTCCTCACCGTTCTGGGGCTTACAACGAAGAACGCAATCCTGATCGTGCAGTTTGCCAAGATCCGCGTGGAAGCAGGGGCAGGTCTGATCGAGGCGACTCTAGAAGGCGCGCGGCTCAGGCTTCGCCCCATCGTGATGACATCGCTGGCGTTCGGTTTCGGGGTATTGCCGCTGGCGATCGCCACCGGAGCGGGAGCCGGGGCGCAAAAAGCGATCGGCACCTGCGTCATCGGCGGCATGGTGACAGCGACATTCCTCGCGATCTTCTTCATTCCCCTGTTCTTCGTGCTGATCACGCAGGTCTTCGGCAGGAAAAAGACTGGAGGTCGGACAGTGACGGTCGGCTCAAATTCGGAAATTCAGACGGAGGGGCCGCAAAATGCGTAATCTCATACCAATATTGGCGCTTTCGTTTTTCCTCTACGGTTGTCCCCGCACGTCGCAGTATGCACGGCCAGGGTTGCCCGTCCCCGCTGCCTGGCCGGAAAGTTCTGCTGCCGAGGCTGGTGCGCCGGGTGCGCCGGCCGCTGTCGACCTGAAGTGGCAGGAATTCTTCACCGATCAGCGGCTTCAATCCGTGATCGACCTGGCGCTCGCGAACAACCGCGATCTCCGCGTGGCCACACTCAACATCGAAAGGGTCCAGGCATTGTACCGGATCCAGCGCGCGGAACAGTATCCCACCATTGTGGCCTCAGCCAGTGGCGACGCCTATCGGGTGCCCAGGACCCTGTCGGGCGCCGATGATAACGAAACGGTGGCGCAATACACCGTGGGGCTGGGCATGGCTGCTTGGGAACTGGATCTATTCGGACGGATACGCAGCTTGAAAAGTCGAGCGTTGGAACAGTTCCTGGCGACGGAGCAGGCTCGTTCCGCCACTCAAATCTCGCTGGTGGCCGCCGTCGCCAACAGCTACCTTGCGCTGGCCGCCGATCGGGAGAATTTGAGGCTGGCCCAAGTGACTTTCGATGCCCAGCAGGCTTCTTACGAGTTGATCCTGCGCATCAGGGAACTCGGCATGGCGTCTGACTTGGAATTGCGGCAGGCGCAAAGCCAGGTAGAGGCGGCGCGGGTCGATATCGCCAGATATTCGGGCCAGGTGGCACTGGACGAAAACGCCCTCAATCTGCTGGTCGGCAAACCCGTGACGTCCGCCATGCTCGCTGACGACCTGAGCAAGATCGCGGAATTAAAGGAAGTGGCGCCCGGCTTGCCGTCGGACCTGTTGCTTCGCCGCCCGGACATTCTCGCTGCGGAACATCAGTTGAAGGCAGCCAACGCCAATATCGGCGCGGCGCGGGCGGCATTCTTTCCCCGGATCGCTCTGACCGCCGCCGCTGGAATCGTCAGCAGCGACCTGACAAACCTCTTCAAGCCCGCTGCCGGAACCTGGAACTTCGCGCCGCAGGCGGCACTCCCGATTTTTGACTCCGGGACCCGGAAGGCCGGCTACACAGTGGCAACTGTCGATCGGGATATTGCAGTCGCCGAGTACGAGAGGGCGATACAGGCGGCCTTCAGGGAAGTGAGTGACGCTTTGAGCCTGCGCACCACGCTGGCCAGCCAACAGCAGGCGCTGCAGACACTCATCGATACACTGCAGGAAACTTATCGGCTGTCCGATGCCCGATACAAGGGGGGGATCGACAGTTACCTGAGCGTTCTCGTCGCCCAGCGTTCGGTTTATGCCGCTCAACAGCAGATGGTCGGCCTTCGCCTGGCAAGACTGAGCAATCTGATCATACTTTACAAGGTATTGGGCGGCGGACCCTGAGGATCCAACACTTGCGCGCTGCAGGGCGCTTGACAAGAATCCTCGCGAGGAATCATGATGGGCCACCAAGCCGAGGAGGACCCACATGATCCGACGACTGTCGATTCTCATGGTTATCTGCGCTGCGACCGCGGTTTCCGGGGCCGCGCAACGGCAGGCAGGTGACGCGCCGATCCCAACGATTCGCGAAAGAACCGCCGGCATGCAGAAGCTGGAAGGGTTTTTCAACCTCTATTGGGAGGAAAGGGCCGAAAGGCTGTGGCTCGAGATCGACAAGCTGGGGACCGAGTTCCTGTATGTTACGGACCTGTCTTCCAGCTTCGAAGGCCGCAACCGCGGGTCGTGGAACGGCGGCCAGTCGCTGAAGTTCGACCGCTACGGCGCCAGGATTCTGGCGACGCAGGTGAACTACCGGTACCGGGCGGTGACCAGTGATCCCGTCGAACCGCGCGCCGTAAAGGAAGCGTACACCGATCCCGCGGTGTTCGGCTTCCGGGTCGCCGCGGAAGAGGACGGCCGGGTGCTGGTGGATGCGACCGATTTTTTCATCCGTGACGCCCAAAACCTCGGCATGGGGGGAATCGACCGCAACCGCTCCGCCCTCTATTGGCCGCGCACGAAGAACTTTCCCAAGAACACCGAGGTGGAGGTGATTCTGACTTACAACGGAGCGCCGGCGGCTGCTACCGGCGGGCGTGGAGGTGCTCCGGAGCCGGGCGGGGGGCGAGGTGGAGGCCAGAGCGCAGGGACAACGGTCCGCGTCCATTATTCACTGGTGGAACTTCCCGACAGCCAGTACCGGCCGCGCCGCTACGATCCGCGTTCGGGCGTATCGGGCATGCAGTTCACCGATTATGCCACGCCGTTCCGCGAGCTGGCCCGAAAGGAATACAGCTCGCGATTCCGGCTGGTGAAGAAAGACCCGGATGCGGCGGTCAGCGAGCCGGCAAAGCCGATCGTTTACTACGTCGATGCCAGCACTCCCGAGCCGATCCGCTCCGCACTTGTGGAAGGGGCTTCCTGGTGGACCCAGGCCTTTGAGGCCGCCGGCTTCCGAAACGGCTTCCAGGTAAAGGTCCTGCCCGCCGACGCCGATCCGATGGATCTCCGCTACAACATGATCCTGTGGACGCACAGCCCCGGGCGCAGCTGGTCTTCCGGAGCCTCGCTCCGGGATCCGCGCACCGGCGAAATCATCACCGGACGCGTGTACCTGGGCTCCGACCGCATCCGCCAGGACTTTCTGATCCTCTCAGGACTGAAGGCAGCCTACGCGGGAAATTCCGCAGACACGCAGGAACTCGAGAAAGTCGCCCTGGCCCGGATCCGGCAGCTGTCGGCACACGAGGTCGGCCACACGCTCGGCTTCGGCCACAACTATGTCTCCAGCACCGCCAACCGGGCTTCCGTGATGGACTACCCGCACGCCTACATCAAAATCCGGGAAGACGGGACGCTCGATTTTTCCGACGCTTACACCGTTGGGATCGGCGAATGGGACAAGGTCTTTGTGGCGTATGCCTACTCCCAATTCCCGGACGGGACGAATGAAAATGCGGCGCTCGACAGGATCCTCAACGACGCCAACCGGCGCGGGCTGTACTGCCTGAGCGAGTCGGGCGATTCCAGCGCCTCGCCCTATTCTCACGATTGGGACAACGGGGCCGACCCGCTGGCCGAACTCGAACGTGTGATGAAAATCCGACAGATTGCCTTGTCTCATTTCTCGGAAAACAACATTCCGCAAGGGACGGCGATGGCGCGGCTGGAGGAAGTGCTGGTGCCGGTCTACCTCCTCCACCGCTACCAGACGCAGGCCGCGGGCAAATCGATCGGCGGTGTCGATTATCGCGCGGCCGTGCGCGGCGACGGCCAGAAGATCGTGGAAGTGATGCCTGCCGCGGCTCAGAGGCGCGCGTTGAAACTCCTGCTCGGGACCATCACTCCGGAAGCGCTGGCGCTGCCGCGCAACATCGTCAAGCTGATTCCGCCGCGCGCTGGGGTCAGCGGGGGCGAGGTCTTCCCTCGCCACACTTCTCCGACGTTTGACCCGCTGGCGGCTGCCGAGTCTGCCGCAAACATCACGCTGGCGGTGCTGCTGAACCCCGAGCGTGCCGCACGGCTGATCACCAACCGGATTCTCGATCCGGCGGCCCCCACCCTTGCGGAAGTAATCGATGCGATCGTGGCGAGCACATGGAAAACAGAGCCTTCCGCCGACCCATATTTGGCTGAGCTCCACCGGGTCGTGGGCAACTCGGTCGTGTATTACATGATGAGACTCGCGTCCGATGCCGACACGGCGCCCGCGGCGCGCGCCATGGCTGCGCTGAAGCTCGACCAACTGAGGGCCTATGCCGTGGCCAAGGCGACGAAAGACGAGGCCCAGCTGGCGCACCTCAAATTCGCCGCCGCCCAGATCGAGCGCTACCAGGCCGACCCGTCAAAATTCGTTTTCCCGGTGGAAATGACCGCGCCCCCGGGCGCTCCGATCGGGACGGGCGAGTTGCCGTTCCCCTGGCTGGTCCGGGAGGAAGGCGGGATTTACTAATTGTGACCGGCCGGCTCCGACCCTTGACATGATAAAGCGATGAAAGTATTCTTTTATCATGTCAAAAACGATGGTGCAGTTAAGAAACGTCCCGACCGAGATTCATCGGCGGTTAAAGGCCCGGGCGGCTATTGAGGGCATGTCGATGTCGGACTATGTGCTCCGTGAAGTCCGCAAGGCGCTCGACCGGCCCACCCGACAGGAATTGCTCGAACGACTCAAGGCTCGGCCCGTCCGCCGTTTGCGGCGGAGCACGGCTGGAATCATACGAGCCGAGCGGGATGCCGGATGATCGTCCTCGATGCATCGGCGGTCATCGAATTGCTGCTGGGCACGGAGCAGGGGCGTGTCATTGCAGATCGGATCGCCGATCCCACACTCGGCCTCCACGTGCCCCATCTTGTCGACGTCGAGGTGGCGCAGGCACTCAGACGATTGGTGGAGTGTGGTGAGCTCGACCAGCATGATGCCGCTTTCGCGCTTGAGGATCTCCGCGCTCTCGACCTGGAGCGGCACGCCCATGAGCCGTTATTGGATCGCATATGGGCGCTGCGTAAAAACTTGACAGCGTATGACGCAACCTACGTTGCGCTTGCCGAGGCGTTGGACACAATTGTGTTGACATGCGACGGCAGGCTGGCCCGCACTCCCGGCACCGGAAAGAGGGTCGAACTCGTCCACTGCCCGCGTACTGATGATGACAACTGATCGACCAGTTGAGTCCCTGTTCTGATATACTCGTGTTCATCCGGACGAGTTTTTTCACGGGGTGGGACGAAGATGCAGTCCCGACGGGGAGATCATAAGATGCTCATCGCGAGAATCGCATTTCTCATCCTTCTCACCGCGGCCGCCACGGTCTTCTCGAAGACCACAGCAAGTCAGGCGAATGACCGGCAAACTCCGCAGCCGGTCCCAGCCAAAGCGGCGCCGGTTCAGGTGCGCGCGGTGGTTACCGACCGAAACGGTCAATTCATTGAAGGCCTCAGCGCGGAAGATTTCCTGCTTAAGGAAGATGACGTCCTGCAGGGTCTGGATTCCTTCTCGATGGAGAAAACCGTTGGCAGGTCGACTTCCGCGGCACCTTCGCAGGCAGGAGTGTCCAATGCGGTTTCGGGAGGAACCCAGGGTGTTTCCGGTTCGAATTCCTCCAGGGTTATCGCTCTGCTTGTGGATACTGCTCACATTTCGTCTAACGGGCTCGAGGGAGTAAGAATCGCTTTGAGGCGCTTCGTTTATGAACAGACGGCCGGCAACGATCTGATTGCGATCATGACGAGCGGAGGCAAACCAGGAACAAAAGGTGAATTCACCGCTGATCGGGAGAAGTTGGCGTCGGAAATGAAGAAGATCCGCCCGGCATTCACGGAATTTGAATCGTTCCTCACGCCGGTGCTCTGTGGCAGGGTCGTCCGAAGGGATCCGCAAGCTGTCAGCCTGACGACCCTGATCATTGATGCCGAAGACAGGAGTTCGGGAAGCGTGCAGATGCCCAGCAACAAAAACTCGGAAGCCGAAGCGGTAAGCAAATGCACGATGCTGCTTCTGGAGACCGCGTCCCGCCGCAGGTCGTTGATGTCCTCGATCGGAACTGCAGTCGAAAAGATGTCAGCCATGCCGGGGCAACACATCATTGCACTGTTCACCGAGGGTTTTTCGATGACGGCTCCCGGGGGCGACGTCGCCATCTCCGAGATCCGTCCGGCCATCAGCAGCGCCGTGCGCTCTGGAGTGATGATTTATGCCTTTGACGCGAGAGTTCCGATGGCCTCGAAGCAGGTCAACATGGAGAGCTACTCCCTGGCAGGTGAAATTTTAAACTCTGCGCGGGACCTCCAGCACGGAATGTCGCTCCTGGCAAGTCAGACAGGCGGCGACGCATTTTATAACCTGGACAGCCTGAGCGAACAGCTTCAGCTGATGCTGGGCGGCAATCGAGTCTGTTACAGGCTGGCCTACCTCCCACCATCGGCCAAAGATCCAAGGAAATACCGGAGCATCAATATTTCGGTGAAAGGTCATCCCGAATATCAGGTGCGTGCCCAGAAAGGCTACGATATGACTGGGACAAGCCGGTCAAAATAGCGCCACAGGCCAACGCGGCGAGGGGGCGCGATGGGTCGTCCCGTGGGGAGTCATGAAGGAAGTCGGCATTTGGTTCCTGAGGTTGGCGGGTTTCCTGTTGGCGGCCGCATCGGTCGCGTGCGCCTCCAGTTCGGCAGGCTCGCAAAAGACACCACCGGCGACTTTTCGGGCCGGTGCGGCAAAACTCGATATCACTCCCGACTACCCAGTGGCGCTCGAGGGATACGGGAATCCCGAGAACCGGATTTCCGAAGGCATCCACGACCGCCTATATGCCCGCGCCATTGCATTCGAAAGTCGCGGACGGAGGCTGGTGCTCGTTTCCTGTGATCTTAGCGGGTTTCACAACAGCACCTTCCCTGCTTACCAGAAGGCAATCCTCAACCGGTTCGGGCTGCGATCGGACGAACTTTTCGTGGCGGGCACACACACGCACAGCGGCCCGTTCGTGTTCTTCAACAGGAGTTATCCCCACCCGAATAATTTCATCTATACGGAATCGCTCCGGCAGAAGCTCGTGACCGTGATCGACCGTGCGTTGCGTTCCCTTTCGCCGGCAAACCTGAGTGTCGGCCGGGGCTCATCCCGGGTCGCCGCCAATCGCAGGCTGAAGGTCGCAGGCGGCCCCGGCGAGAAGGATCGCGTCATCATGGCCCGCAACGTCGACGGGCCGGTGGACCGGGAAGTCCTCGTGCTCGAGGTCATGCGACCCGACGGCACGCCCGTCGCTTCTCTGTTCGATTATGCATGCCATTCCCGGTCGTTGAATTCCCAGAACAGGAAGATCAGCGGCGACATTTTCGGCATCGCAGAGCAAACCGTCGAGAAGACCATCGGGGAGCGGTTCATCAGCGCAGCATTCTCCGGTGCTGCCGGTAACATCGATCCATGGGATGTGCTTCCCGGATTCGACGATTCGGGGGGAAGGACGCCCGAAACCGTGCAGATGGGCAACTCCCTCGGGGATGAGGTGGTCCGCGTCCTGCAGGGGATGAAGGCGGCAAAGGTCGGCGGCGAGATTCGAACCGCCAGCATGCATCTCGCGCTGCCCGGGAAATACGTCGAAAGGCCGACCAAGTATCTCGATCTCTTTGCCGCCCGGATCGGCGACATCGGCTTCCTGGGCGTCAATTGTGAAGTCCTGACCGAAATCGGCCTGGAGATCAAAGCGGCGTCGCCATTCAAACACACATTTATTATCACAATCTGTAACGGCGGCGAGGGCTACCTCCCGCCCAAGCACCTCTACGAGGAGGGCGGCTACGAAGTCAACCTGACCGGCTTCGATCCCGAGGCCTCCGGCATCTTCGTGCAGAACGCCGTCAGAATGCTCACCGAGTTGGCGAAATGAAACAACGGAACTGTTCCGGAAGGTTCGGCAATTTGCGCTCACCGTTCCGGACCGATGCGCCGCAACAGATCCTGGAAACGCGGGTCCGAGCGCAGGCTGTCGACATCCGGGTCGAGACGGATCTGAAGCAGCCCCGAATCACGCGCCTCGCATGCGGCTGCCAGGTATCGGAAGGCGGCCTCTTTGTCCCCCAGCCGTGCGTAAGTGTAGGCGAGGTTCCACAAATTGTCAGCAGGCCGTAAGCTGAATTGTTCGAGGTTTTTCTGATCGAGCCATCTCTCGGCAGCCTTGTAGCCTTGCGCTTTGTACACCCGCTCGAACTCCATGGCCCGCTCGGTTGCGCCCTGAAGCGTCAGAAAACGTATTGTCTGGAAGGCGGCCTGATCGTCAAGCCCTTTGAGCGCATAGGCGTCCGCGAGCATACGGATCGCCGGCTTGAAGTCCGGCTCGAGGTCGAGCGCGCGCTGTAACTCCCGAATGCTGTCGTCATACCTGCGTGCGAACTGGTAGTCGGTGCCGAGGAACATGAGGAGGGACACGCTGAGCGGGTCGCTGTCGAGGGCCCGCAGTCGTTCGACGAGGGCTTCCTCGATGCGGCCCGCCGCTCGGAGATAGACCGCGTAGCCGGTGCGCACGTATGGGTCACTGGGTTCCAATTCGATTGCCCGGCGGTACTCGGTCCGGGCCCCTTCCCAATCCCAGTCCCGGAACAGGCGAATGCCGGCAAGGACGGTGTGCGCAGCGGGGAGCGTTTCATCGAGGGCCAACGCCCGTCGCACTGACGCGTCGGCTTTTGCATAGTTGTCTGCTTGCGTATCTGGGCCATCCATGCGGGCATTCCGGGAGAAGAGATCGCCCAGTGCCGCATGAGCAGCAGCGAAGTCCGGCTCTCGAACGATCGCCTCTTCCAGGTACTTCTGAACGAGTTGGCGTCCGCCCGACCTCCTGTTCATGCGATAGCTTGCCCGCAAGTAAAGTTGGTAAGCCTCGGGATCGACGGGACGGCCCCGCGCAAGGCTATCTCGTCTGGTGGGGGTGACGCCGATGGCCTTTGCCACGGCCTCGGCCACCTCGTCTGCAAGGCCGGCGAGCGTCCCGGACGGACGTTTGTACTCCCACACCCTCAGCAGGGTCTCGTCGTGGGTCTCGGCGAGCCTTACCGTCACGAGCAACTGATCGTTCGCCCGCTGCAAGCTCCCCTCAACCAGAAAGTCGGCACGCAGCTCGCGCCCGATTTCGACCGCTCGCTTGCCGGCGCTACGGTAGAACGTTGCCGAGGTATAGGCCACCACGGCGAGGCGTTCCGGGCCCAGGCGTCCTAACTTCGAGGTCAAGTCGCCGGCAAACATGTCGCCGAGAGGTTCCTCCGTCGCGTCCCCCTTCGGGCTCTCAAACGGTAAAACCACTACTCGCAGCCGGTTCGCGGATGTTCCAGTCGGGTTGATTGCGGTCATGAACAGAAAATACAGGCCAACAGCGGCCAAGGCACAGATGATGGTGAGAACCGGCCAAAACCGTCGTCTGGGGGCAAGTTTGGTCGTCTCAGCCGGCTCGGCTTTTTTGTGGCGGCCGCTGCTCCACCAGGCGTCAAGTTCGTTCCTGAGAGCGTAAACGGAACCGCGTTCGTTGTGCAGATGGCGATGGACGGGCAAGCCTTCGGAGGCTTCCCATCTGCGGACCGTGCGCACATCGCGCTTGAAGTACGCCGCGATCTCCTTCCAGGAGTCAAGTTGCGAACCATTATCCGATCGCGGCGCCTCGGGTGGGGCATCGTCCCCTGCACTCATGTTTGTCTCCGGGGAAATCTGTCCGGATCCTAACATAGTCCGCCAATTTGATTCAACCGTCGGAAGCGGCGGAACATTACGTGACATTAGCGGTCTGTCCGCCTTTGTCCCTTGTGGAAAGTATCGGAGATGCATACGCTCCGCACATTCAACTCCAAAATGCCAGCCAAAGGAGGCAAATATGTCAGGAAGTGTCGCCTATGTCAGATCGTTATGTCGACCGCGTTGGATACCGGTTGTGGTTTTGATTGCGCTGATGCTCGGCGCCGGGGCCGGATGGGCCGACCAGCGGTTCCTGGTGCCGCAGGAAGACCCGGGCGGGCCGTTCTACGCTCGCATCGAGTGGGGATTGGTTCACCATACGGACGAGTGGGCGGCCATCGCGTTCTACCGGGATCCGGAATGCGTCCCTGCGGGGTTTAACCTGCTCAGATTCTTCGACCCTAATGTTGCGAGAGTCTTCGCTTGCCCCCTGACCGTACACGGCTTCCTGATATACAAGATCCCCGCGCCTGGAATGCCGCCCATCCAGGCGAAACTGCAGGGGAATGGCGCCGTTCCCGTCTGGTTTGTCCGTTGGGACGAGCTCGAAGGGGAGATTTCAGATGACAAGATCACGATGACGGAATTGCAGGGAATGGACTCGCTCATGAAGGGAACGGCTTCGTTCTTCGAGGAGACCCTGCATCCCACAGGCGGGGCCCAGCAGGGCATGCTGGAGCTTACAGCGTTTGGTTTTCTGGAGGACGGCCGCTCCTTTGACTACCAGGTTGCGGAAGTCAAAGGAACACTGGCTCACGTGAAGATCGAGTTCAAGTAGGCGCATCGAACCGCGCTTCATGCAGAACGCGGACCGGCAGCCCGTGTCTCCGATTCAGACAATAACGGGCGGAACAGGAAAGCCCAGGGCGCGAGCCCTGGGATCAGGGGCTTGCTGTAGACGAGTCCTGTAATGGCGAAGCAGAATGTGCCGCCCTTTCAGGGCTGATCCTTGCACCGCGCCAGTCCCCAAGGCTTGCGCCCTGGGCTTTCCTGCTGGACCTTTTCAGGGTCCGTCGCATTGTCTGAACCGCAGAGCCCGGAAATGAAATCGTGACTATAACGCAAAGGCAGAGTATAATACTCTCCGCTCGATCAGGTGTTGCCCCGGCTAAACGCCAACCGCAAACTCTTGAATGAGATTGGCGTCTCTCGTATGGATCCCCCGAACCAGCGCCAACTAGCATTACTAGCACATTACCAGGCGATCCCAAAACATCCCTGCTCTGCAGGAATACCATCAAGTAACTGAAAAGGAAATATGACAGAACAAGGTACCGTAAAGTGGTTCAACAACGAAAAAGGATACGGATTTATCAGCCGCGCATCCGGAGATGATGTCTTCGTTCATCACTCGGCCATTCAGGCTTCCGGCTTTAAGACGCTGAATGAAGGGGACACAGTCGAATTCGGCGTCACCAAGGGTCCCAAAGGCCTCCAGGCCGAGAACGTAGTCAAGATATAGCACTGAGCATTAAAGCCCGGAATTTCCACATCCGGGCACCCTCTCCCCGGCGGAAAAGCCAAAAACCTGATCGGAGACTGACGCCGGCGAGGTCCTGAGCAGAAAACCTTTCGACAATTCTCTGCTTCCGCCTCAACCAGTTCGGACACCAGGAAGTGCCGGTCTCGAGCTTCCTCTGTGCTTCAGCTCGTGAAGCAGCCACACCTTCGCCAATTCCCAGTCGCGCATCACGGTTTTGTCCGACACCCCCAGCGCCTCGGCCGTTTCCTCCACCGTCAAACCGCCGAAGAAGCGCAGTTCCACCACATTCGCCCCTCGTGGATCGAGGGCCGCGAGGGCGTGCAGGGCGTCATCGAGCGCAATCAGGTCCGCGGCACGCACCATGCGCGGGATAAAGGCCTCATTTAATTCTATCCTCGTGAGATCGCCGCCGCGCTTGTGCGCCCGGCGGGAGTGCGCGAATTCCACCAGCACCCGGCGCATCATCCTGGCCGACATCGCAAAAAATGGACACGGTCCTGCCACTGAACCCGCTTCAAATCCACGAGGCGCAGATAGGCTTCGTACAATTGAGCGTTATGCGGAAGTCCTGGGGCATGAACTGGCGCACGCGGTAGCAGTCTTCCAGAGCGCTGACTCGTTGCGGCTGTATCAGCAGATCGAGAAAGAGACGGCGGATCTGGATGTGGGCGACGTGAATGATGCGGACGGCGATTGGCTTATGCGGCTCGAAAGCCTGAAACGGCTTATGCGGCAAAATGAAGAACCGGCTGAAGCAGCCGAGCTGGAGATCTGGCGTGAACTGCAGGGCGGCACTTCACGGGACCTGCGGATTTCGACGGGAGATTGCCCATCCTAAAGGAGTCAGCCCGGAATAGTCCAGATAGAACCGCAGATAGGCAGGAACAAAAGGGTGGATATCAAATTCCGGGATAAAAGAGGATCCGGCGCTTCTTCATTCCCGCACGGAGGCTGGCAATCATGCAGGTCCAATTGATGAGGCAGGCCACCGCGGCATAGCGGCTCAATTCTCTCCACGAAAGCCGCCTGAGCGGGCTTCGGCGGAAAAGGTCTGCCAGGAGAAGCAGACTCGAGATCAGCAACAGAAGGGCCGGCACCGGGAATCCCGCAATCAAACAGAGAAGAGCCAGCAGGATCAGCAAATGCCACACCGGGAAGGCGGAGAGGAACACCATCGCCGGAATGGGGAAGAAACGCGTCGCCAGTACCCGGCGGTAGCGATGCATTTTGGGAGTGAGTTCCCAGTTCCAGTAAATCTCCAGACGCTTTTCCTGCAGCTTGAAAAAGAAATGGCTTCCACCCTGCGCATACCAGGTCCACTGGCGCACGAGCGATTTCAGGCCTGAGCGCGGCTCGTGCCAGGCGTGGGCCCCAGGATCGAAGAACTGCGACCAGCCGGACCGGGCGGCACGCACGCACAAGTCCGCATCCTCTCCCGCTGCGCACGCTTCATCGTATCCGCCCAATGCATCCAACATTTCGCGCCGAACGGCCAGGTTCACATTGGGAAAGTACGGTGGAATTGCGTTTGGACCGGGATCCGGCAGATAGCCGGCAGCATAGTAATCCTTCAAGATAGGAATCATCATGGGATCAGACTCTCTCCACCGTCTCCATGAATTTCCAGATCCAGTCCTTCCGCCCGCAGTCCATATTCAGGACGGCGCCGGCCGCCAGGCCCACCCGCGGATCTCGAAGGAACACGCGCTCGAGGCGCTCCAGCCAGTCCGGCGCCACCGTGGCATCGTCATCCACAAATGCAATGATCTCACCCCGGGCCGCCCGTACAGCCGCATTGCGAGCAGCCGCTACCCCTTGCCGGTCAACGCTCAGACAATGGATGGGAAACGAGGCCTCTGTATTTTCGACGATCCGCCGGGCGTGCGACTCCTTTCCATTATCCACAACAATCAGTTCCTCAGGGGGGCGATCCAGTTGGATCAGCGACTTCAGGCAACGCTCCAGCTGCAGGGGCCGGTCGGCGGTTATGATGGCGGCGGATATGCTCAGAAGACGCTCATCCGGGAGGTCGTTCAGTTCCTTCAATGGTTCCCAGGAACAATCCCCCTGGGAGATTTCCAACATCCTGGCCAGCAGGGATCGGCACTTGGGCAAGAGCCGTTCGTCAAAACCACTTCCCGCGCGCACGGCTCTCTCATACTCCTGCTCGATCCTGCGCGGGAAAGCAGGCAGCAGCGGAGTTTCTTTGACCAGGTAATCCAGGATCTGCCCGGGTGTGAAGAGCAGCTCCCACCTGCCCCGTCGCAGTCCGACACTGAAGATCAAGACCCGCATTGCATTGAACAGGAATCGAGGGAATACGCTCGGGTCCATGCGCCCGAATTCCGGATGGGAGAGCGCGGTGGCCAGTTGCTCCTGAAATGCCCGGATCCGCGTTTCCACCCGGACCCTTTGCCCCTCAGTCATCCTATGTCGCCCGGGGGCCTGGAGAAGGAAGTGCAGCAGATCAGAGGATCCCGGGAAGCCCCCCCAGTGGTCGACCAGTTCGGCGTCCACGGAGCTCAAAAACAGTTGACGCTCCCGAAGCAGAACGACCGCCTTGTTTCGGAGGTGGAGGCGGCAATATGCCTTCAGCTTGCCGAGCTCGTCTGTCGTTAGAATTTCCGAGCATTCCAGCAGGTAAACCGGGGCCTGAAAGAGGCGCAGATCAAATGGATTGAGCGGCAAATGCGGCCAACGAGAGACACTTACGCTTCGGATCCTGGGGGAAAAAGCCTGCAAAGTGGATGCAGTAGCCGGTTCGTCATCCTCACATTGAACCGCCCTCAGTTCGATTTCCAGGGATGAGATTTCGTCTATGGCATGACTCGAGGTCCTGCCGGCGCAGACCGCCACCATCGTTTTGAACAGCTGGAGGTTTTCGTCCATGCTGTTGCACTGGATCCGGTAATCGGCCCGGTTTTCCCGGATCAGATTTTCAATCAGGCGGCAATCCCCTTCATCCAACCGCGGTGAGATTTCCCGCAGGACTTCCGCTCTTTGACAGAAAGAGTACTGAGGGGAATCGAACCGCAACACCAGCAGCGCGACATCACTCACCGCTTTGAAAAACAGGTGCTGTTTCTGGGGGAGGCAGAATTCGACAGCATCCGCCAGCACGTGGATTCTCTCGATCCAATCCTTGAGACGTCCAAAGGCGCACTCGGCCTGATCAAGTTCGCTGCAGGATTTCAACGGGAGATCACCCCAAAGATCTTCACCGCTCAGCAGCCGGTGCTTGAAAAACCGTTCATCGAACAGGTGCTGCATAAGAGGATGGTGGCGATAATCCGCCGGGAAGGACTGCAGGAAGTAAATCCCCTTCTCATCCGGCGGGCCCAGCATGGGAAAGAAGCGGCGCAATTGGGAAAAACGGCCGCGAATGGCTTGATAGGTTTCCTGGCTCTTTTCTCCCGCAACAAAGATCTTGAAATCGATGTCGCTCAATCCATAAATCACCTCCTGGCGGACCCAGGAACCTGAAAGGTATATGCTGCGAACCCCTTCGACCCGCCCCACCCACAACCGGCTCGCCTGGATGGCAACCCAATAGTAAGCTCGGAACACCCACACGAAAGGCGGATGTTGAAGTCGCAAAATCAGAGGGATGATCCGTGAGCGGAAGTTCATTCTTAAATTTCCATGCCGGGGCGCTGCCCCTTGAACTTCCAGTGGGGGAACCCGTTCAGCCGGATGTTTGTGTCCAGGTGTTGGCAGTAGCTGTGACAGCCTTCCTGGTCGAGCGCGGATTTGTCCAGGAGCAGCTGTTTTCGCCGGAAAGTCTCATAGGGAAGTCCGTACCAGATCTCCCGGAACCGCTTCTCGTGTATGTTGCCTAACGGCTCCCCGAAGGAGGATTCCGGCAGACAGCCCCAGACGCTGCCATCGCGTTCTATCACGGTCAGGACGTAGCCGATATAGCAGCTGCGGGAGAGGTAAAATGCGCGGGAGGAGGGGCGGCCCTGCGACGGATCATAGCAGTTCTGCTCGAAAGCGACGGATTGCACCGCAATCTTGCCCCGGAGCTCCCGTTGCAGCCGGGAAATGATTGCGGCCGCCTCCTGGAATTCCCTCGCGTCCGGCAACAGATGCGCGTTCATGTATTGGCCGGACCGGTCTTTGAACAAACGCATGGGACGGAACAGGATCTTCCTGACCCCATGATCTGAGGCGTACTGCCCCATTGCCTTGATCTTGTCCCAGTTGGTCTTGCAGATGACATAGAGCACTTCGACCCGGTCAGGCGCCGCCTCAGTCAACCGGGCCAGGTTTTTCCCCGCTCGTTCGAAATATTTCAGATCATCTTGGGGATGGATGCGCTGCCATGTTTCCGCATCGCCGGCATGAAGGCTGAATCGGACGCTCACCTCGCCGGCTTTGATGGACTCCAGCAACCTGGCTGAATCCCACGCACCGTTCGTGATGAGGTATTGCCGAATCCGGAGAGCCTTGTCCCGCACATGGCGGATCATGTCCGGTAAATGAGGATGGAGTCCGGGCTCACCAAATCCATGAAAGAAGATTTCCTGCGTCCCAAGACGGTACAGCTCGTCCACGAGGGACATCACCTTTTGTGCGGGCAGCAGGCCGGAGACCCCCATGGCGGCATGATTACAGATTGTGCAATCCAGATTGCAGTTGTCGGAGATATTGATTTGAGCAACGCGAGGCCCGCATAAAGGGCGGCTGTGCCAGAAGATTCCGTGCAGGGTCAACAGATCATAATAATTGTCACGCAGGTTCATATGGTCCGGCCCCGTGCGGTCATAATCCTTCCCTGCTTTGCGGATTGCCGGGATGCCACTCCGACCCGCTTTACAGGCACTCTCCCAATTTAGAGGCGACGGGCGACAAAGTACAGGGCTAACGGCTCGCGCAAAAATAACTTCACATTCTGCTGCCGTCTCTCCAGCTTGCGGACGGCGCGCAAAAGCAGGGTAGGAATATGGCAAGCTGGAGAGCCGGCAGCCCTGCGGGGCGCGGCGGCGGACGGGCATCTGCTGCGTTGCCGCTCCTCGACGAGGTCACCACATCGCCTGCGTCGCGGCGCCTTGCATCTGCCCATCCGGCGCTCGCGCCAGAATGCGAACTTATTTTTCGCGAACCCTAAAGCTGGCGCCTGGGGTCCGCCCGGCAATAGTTCAGACCTTGCCTGATGGGTACTTCTACTCAGCCCAGAATAGGTATTTGCGCATATGGACTCTGGTAGCCAATATCGATTAGATGGGAACTGACGAAAAGCAACGGCCCGGGTAGGGTCGCCACGCATGATGCTGCGGCTTTGTCCGCACGGCGAAAGGCGCCGGATCCTCCTCGCGTGGTAACGCCTTGATCGGGCTTCCTATGTTTACAAACGTTTGCAGGTCAGTTGCTACATCCGAGTCCCGGGATGGCCAGGGATTCTTTACGCCAGGGATGGCCCTTGGGCCGCGCGTGGGCGCGACCGCTTTTGGCGACAGTGGAGAGCGGCGACAGGCAATCCCCCCCCACAGGAGGCAATAAATCATGAAGTTAACCAGACGTGAATTTGTGAGAACTTCCGCGATCGGCGCGGCAGGGCTCATTGCCTACAAGGCAGGCCTGCGCAGCGCTTACGCGTTCAATCAGAGTCCAGGTAATCGAATCCCGCTCTTTGGCACTACCTTGCGCAGTGTTGGCCCAGGGGGGATCCCCGTTGCGCTACCGAGCGCGGGAATGGCTCCTGTGACTGGTGTGATGCGGTACAACATCCTTATCAAGCAGTTCCAGGATGCCGGCGTATGTCCTTTCCTCGGACCGACCACACTATGGGGTTACGTCCCAACCGTCGGACTGGGCGGGAACATCACACCGACGCACCTGGGCGGGATTATCGTGGCCCAGAAAGGCATACCGATCCAGATCAACTTCCAGAACCTTCTCAATGTGTCGCAGCACATCGTCCCGGTCGATACGACCCAGAGTTTCTCAGACGAAGGAAAGATCAACCGCACATCTGTTCATTTGCACGGGGGTTTGGTTCCATGGATCAGCGACGGTGGGCCGTTCGACTGGTTTAACTTTCAAGGGCAGCACGGGCTGAGTTTTCTGAACAACCAAGTCCTGAATCCGAAAGCTCCCCCGGGTTCCGCCGAGTACTATTATCCCATGAATCAGAGCGCCCGGTTCATGTGGTACCACGACCATGCCCATGGTATCACGCGGTTGAACGCCTATGCCGGAGTCGCATCCGGAATGCTGGTCCGCGACGACTTCGAGCGGGGCCTCATAAATCTGGGACTTCCCAACTACATCGAGGCCGGCGGGTTCGAGCTGCCGCTCGTTTTCCAGGACAAGATCTTCGTGGATAGGGACATCAAGACCAAAGACCCGCTCTGGTCCAGCCTCGTGCAGAAGGACGCGACAAGGCCCGGCAGCCTGTGGTATGCCCACACCTATGAACCAGACCGCTGGGATTTGACGGACGGTGGCGACCCGCTGCCCGAGCCATCGGTCGTCGCCGAGTTCTTCGGCGACACGATGCTGGTCAATGGCACAACCTCTCCTGAAGCAACCGTCCAGGCGCGCCGTTACCGCCTGCGGCTCCTCAACGCCTGCAACGCCCGGTTCCTAAACCTGCAACTCTATGAGCATGACGGTTCCCCGAACGGGATCACCCTGGATGCCAACGGCATCCCAACCAACAGGCCGTTCAGAAACGCCGCTACGGGGGATCCGTCCTTCCTGCAGATCGGCACGGAGGGTGGCTTCCTGGCTATGCCGGTCAAGGTCCCCTGCAACGTTCCGCTGAGTTTTAGGGTCCCTCCCGATCCGGCCACCGGGCAGGCCGATCCTTCAGCGAAAAACCTCTTCAAGTCCTTGCTCGTTGCACCGGCCGAGCGACCCGACGTTATAGTGGATTTCAGCAGGTATAGTCCGGGTGACAAGATCATTCTCTACACCGACGCACCCGCTCCCTTCCCATCCGGGGATGATAATAATGATTATTTCCAGGGTTGGAATGTCGGAAGCGGCTTGTCAGGTGTGGGAAACCCGGTGAACGGCACCACATCGCCGGGCTATGCCCCAAACACCAGGGTGCTAATGCGGTTCAAGGTGGAGGCAGCACAAGGCTCCGATCCGAGGTTGAGGATTACGAATGCAGACATGACGGATGGAATCGATCCATTCCTGCTTCAATGGGGCCTCACCACCCCACCTCAGGGACTGATCCCGCGCCGCCTGACCCTCAACGAATACGCCGATAGTCGGGGACGACTCGTCCAGATTATCGGCAATGCCGACGAAATTGGCGGAAGCCCCTATGCCAATGCGGATACATATTTGGGATATGGAGAGGTGGATGGCCCCACGACCATAAGCGCTTCCTCTGAAGTCGTCAACGCGGGCGCTACGGAGGTGTGGGAGATCTTTAACACCACAGGTGACGTGCATCCGATGCACTTCCACCTGGTGAACGTCCAGGTGATCAACCGCCAGCTGTTCGACGTGGAAAACCTGGCATTCGACACCTTCATGGGTCCTGTCATCCCGCCCGAACCGAATGAGCTGGGGTGGAAGGAGACGGTGCCGATGTATCCGGGAACCGTCACACGGCTCATCATGAAGTTTGACATGTCGCAGGCTCAGATCGTGAAAAGGGACGGCAGTGTGATCGAAACGCCTGAGAGCCCACGGACGGGCGGCGCCGAGTACGTGTGGCATTGCCACATTCTGGAGCACGAAGAACACGACATGATGCACGCGTTGATAGTGAAGTGACGAGTCGCATCTTGAACTCGGGCTATCGCACAGGTGCAGCAAGTCCACAGGCCCCGGCGCTTCGTTTGAAGCACCGGGGCCCTAAGCCTTTATCTTAGTGCGGCCTGCGACCTTGGAATGCGGCGTCATGACGCCGCATTCCAAGGCGCCTGCAGCGCGGAGACGAGGAATACCGGATATGCGCAAACCTACATACGCGATTATCTTATTCTTTGTGATAGCCGGCTCCTTCCTTGCCGGCACGTGGTATTCGAAACACTCCGCCGGCGCCAATCCGGCGGCGGCCGGCAGGCAGGTCTCCTCCTATACCTGTCCCATGCATCCTCAATACCGGTCCGACCACGCCGGAGAATGTCCGATCTGCGGCATGCAACTCGAGGCGGTCCATGGCGATGAGGGCACCCAGGAGACAGGAGAGGAAAGCGTTTTGCCGCCGCCCGGGGCCATTCGAGTCAGTGCGGAAAGGCAGCAATTGATCGGCGTGAAGCTGGCGACAGTGGGGAAGGCTCCTGCCGGCCAGACTCTCAGAATTCTGGGAAGAGTCGTCCCCGACGAGACGCGCATCTATCAGATCAATGCCGCCATCGATGGATGGGTGAGGGAAATCCGTCCCGTCACTACCGGCAGCCTGGTCAAAAAGGACGACCTTCTGGCGGGCATCTACGCGCCGGAGTCCTCCTCCGCGATGAAGGCTTACCTGTATGGTCTAAGATCGCTTGACCGATTCCAGGCGAACAAGGAGACCAAAGAGCAGATCGACCTGACCGACTCCACGATCGACAATTACCGGAACTCGCTGCGCAACCTGGGCATGACCGAGCACCAGCTGGATGAAATCCAGCGCACACGTCAGGGGCCGAACACCATCGAAGTCAGGGCGACCGAAGCCGGTTTTATCCTGGCGAGGAACATCACCCTCGGCCAGCGGTTCGAGAGGGGTACCGAGCTCTATCGGATCGCCGACTTGAGCCATGTCTGGATTCTTGCGGACGCATTCGGGCGCCAGGCTCAATGCTTCAAGCCCGGGATGACCGTCGGTATCAACGTTCCTGACCAGGGAGTGGTTCGCAACGCCAGGGTCAGCGACGTCCTGCCTCAATTCGATCCGGTCACACGAACAACCAAGATACGTCTCGAGACCGACAATCCCGGGTTTGCGCTGCGTCCGGACATGTTTGTCGATCTCGAAGTCCCGGTCCTCCTTGACAAGGCAATCGCCGTTCCGGCGGACGCGCTCCTCGATACCGGCCTTCACAAGACGGTATTCGTCGCGCGTGGAAATGGTCTCTTCGAACCGCGGCGTGTGGAGACCGGCTGGCGTCTCGGCGACCATGTCGAGATTATCAGCGGCCTTGTACCCGGCGAGCGGATCGCAGTTTCGGGAACCTTCCTGATCGACTCGGAAAGCCGCATGAAGGCTACGGCAGCAGGCGTTTATGGGAAGTCGACCAAGGATCCGACCTGCGGCATGAACGTTGATGAGAGCGAGGCCAAAGCAGCCGGCAAAACCAGCGAGTATGGCGACCGGATTTATTACTTCTGCTCCGACGACTGCAAGGCAAAGTTCGACCGGGACCCGGAGAGATTCGCAGGAAAGTCGCGCGTCGGGAACTAGACACAGGCTGCCGGTCGTGAGCCTGGGCGCCGCTTATGCGATTCAGCTGGTCCGGAGGGCTCATGATGCCGGGATAGTGTACATCCACACTTCGAGCTCCTATTCAGAGAGGAATGAGGAGCGCCGGCCAAGCGAGGTATGCCGCACTCTGGATCGGGATTCGTTTGTGATCGGCACCAGCCCCGATCTCCATAATCAGATCGTGCGCGGCCAGGATGTCAGCCGACGTCGGCACGGCAGTGAATCCCGACTTCATCACCAGGTCCATGGAAACCAGCCTGCAGCTCCTCGGGCTCGAGTATGTGGACATATACTACCCAGATGTGGCACGCCTGCTGGTAGAGTCCTGAATTGGATCGTCCTGCGGGGAGGGGGTTTTTGTGCACCATCCGGCGTGCACGCCACCAGGGCGATGGCACGCCCGAGAATATCTCCTCTGCGAGACACGATCTCCGCGGCGGGAAATGTTGTATGATTCACGCTTATTCGCGGAGGTGATCGATGTCCCAGAACTATCGCCATGTGGTTTCCATTTTTCTTGCCGCCTGCCTGCTGACCGGCGCCGGCGTGTCCCGGCAGGCCGCGCCGGGCGCGGGGCCGAGCCTCACTGCCGAACGGAAACTGGCAGCGACAGTCTCCGAGAAGCGAATGGGGGAGACAGTGCACCGGCTGGTCGGCTTCGGCCCGCGCATGTATGGGACGCCCGCCAACCACGAGGCGGCCGCATGGCTCTCGGGAGCCTTCCGCGAGTCCGGGCTGGAGGTAAAGGTGCGGGAGGACGCACCCCGCGCCTGGTACCAGCCGGTTTCATGGGAAGTGCGCACCCTCGCGGGCTCGACCGGCGGCGCGGGAGCGGTGCTGAAGACCAGCTGGCCCTTTACGGGCGCCGCGTCGGCCAAGGGCGAAGGGGATCTGTCGCTGACCGCGGCTTCGGGCGCCGTCTGCCTGACTTCCACCAACCCGACACCTGAGACTACGACCGGATGCGCGGCGGTGTTGTTCGACGGCAGGGTGGCCTCATCGGGCTGGCCCAGCGTGGGCCGGGCGCGCGGGACCTGGACGATTCCGCTGTTTTCAGTTTCCCCGAAGGAGGCCAATCCACTGCGCGAGCGGCTGACGGCCGGCGAGAAGGTGCGCATTTCGTTTGCGCTCGCGGCGAAGACCGGCACTGCCCCCGGCGAAACTGTTGTGGCGACGCTGCCGGGCAAGGATCGGTCGAAGTACGTGCTGTTTTGCGCACACGGCGATTCCGACTCGGGAGGCCCCGGCGCCAACGACAACGCCTCCGGCGTCGCCATCGTGCTGGAGATCGCCCGCACCGCTGCCGCCGCCGTCAAATCGGGCGTGATTCCCCAACCGGCCTGGGACCTCCGCTTCGCCTCCTGGGGCGGCGAGATCTCCTCGACCCGCGAATACTTCGCCGGGATGGACAAGGACACGTCCCGTCTGCAGGCAGTGTTCAACTACGACCAGTCCGGGTTCGGGTCATCGAAGGACGCGCTTTACGTCGAGCCGGACGACGTTGCCGTGAACCAGGAGCTCATCACGCTGGTCCGCGCGGTCATGAAAGATCACCTCGGCGCCGGCGGTTTCCCCGCACACGCCGCCAGCATCAAGAGCCAGGGCGGAACCGACTCCTACGTGTTCCAGAACACCCGGACCGAGGGCGCGACCCTCTACCCGGCGGTTACTCTCTACACGTCCGCCTGGGATCGCGAGCGCGCACAGCCGGTAACCGAGGGCTTCCCGCCGCTCAACTGGTATGCGGGGGAAAAGCCGGGAATGGTGACCGTCGACGGCGACCCGTTCTATCACTCGGCCGGAGACACCCCGGCAAACACCACCGACACCAAGCCGGCCGACATGGGTTGGTGCACGCGCGTCGGGCTGCTGAGCGCCCTGCGCCTGATGTCAAACCGGTGAAAGCGTGTGCCGGGTCTTGGGTGTTGGGTGCTGGGTCTTGGGTGCTGGGTGTTGGGTGTTTGCGGAACTGGCGCTTGGGACGGGGCGCGGCATCCACTTGCGAGAGCTCTGCGGCCTGAAGCCGGGTTCCACAAGTAAACCCTCGAGTACAACGCTGATCTGTCAATGCTGCAGATTGTGCTCGACCCAAGACCCAACACCTGACACCTGACACCCAACACCTGACACTCAACACCCGGAAGCAGGCACGGCTTTCATTTCGTCGCAGGATCTTGCCAAAACCTATATACTGAGGCGCACCGGAACGTGGGAGGGAGAGATGAAACATATGCACTATTCAATCCAGGATATGCCCAGGAGAGAATTCCTCCAGGCCGGCCTCAAGGGAGGCATGGCGCTGGCGGCGGCCCCCACACTCATTGCCAGCCTGCTGTCCGCCACGGAGTCCGGAGCCGCGGTCTCGCAGCCGGAACTCGACCCGCAGATGCTCAACGGCGTCATCCAGGCGGCGCTCCAGAAGGGGGGCGACTTCGCCGAAGTCTACGTGGAGAACAGGATCTCGAGAGACATCCTGATGGAAGAGTCTAAGGTGAAGCGGGCCGTCTTCGGCATCAGCCAGGGAGCTGGCGTGCGCGTGATATCCGGCGACAGAACCGGGTACGCATACACGGATGAGATCAGTGAAGAGAAGCTGAAAAGAGCCGCCGAGGTGGCTTCCTTCGTCGCCCGTGGCGCCAAACCGGCCAAGCCGGTCGACGTGCGCAAGTCAACCCGGCCGACGTTCACCGCCGTGAAGCTCCCGCTCGACAGCGTGGACGATTCCAGGCGCATCGAGATCATGAGGCGGGCCGACCAGGCGGCGCTCGCCTATGATCCGCGCATTAAGATGGCATCGATCTCCTATTACGACGAGGTCAGGGGCCGGACCATCGCCAACAGTGAAGGCCTGCTGGTCAGCGACGAACTGCCGCTGCTGTTCTTCATCGTGCAGACGCTCGGTGTCGGCAACAACACCCGGCACATGGGACGCGAGCGCCTCAGCATGCACGCCGGGTTCGAGATGTTCGAACAGGTGCAGCCGGAGGAGGTGGCCCGGAGATGCGCCCGCGAGTCGATCGCGATGCTGGCAGCGCAGGATTGCCCGGCGGGAAAGATGGATATCGTCATGCAGAACGGCTGGGGCGGCGTCCTGGTGCACGAGGCCGTGGGACACCCGCTGGAGGCCGACAACATCGCCAGACAGGTCGGCGTCTTCACCGGCAAGATGGGCAAGAAGGTGGCCAGCAGCGTCTTCACCATGGTGGATGACGGTTCGCTGCCAAACTTCCGGGGCACGACCGATTTCGACGACGAGGGCACCCCGATGAAGCGCAACGTCCTCATCGAGAAAGGCGTGCTCAAGCTTTTCATGACCGACGTGCTTTCGGCCAGGCAGTTGAAAATGCCTCGGACCGGGAACGGCAGGCGCGAAAGCTTCCGCTACCCGCCCATTCCGCGCATGACCAACACCTTCATCGAAAAAGGGAAGGACAATCCGGCCGACATTCTCGGTTCCACAAAGAAGGGCATTTACGTGCAGAGCCTGAGCGGCGGAAGTGTCAATCCGACGACGGGCATGTTCAATTTCACCTGCCGGGAAGCCTACCTGATCGAGGACGGCAAGAAGACCGCACCCGTCAAGGGGGCGACCCTGATCGGCAGCTGCATGGACATCATATCGAATATCGACGCCGTGGGGGATGACCTGGATTACGGACCCGGAATCTGCGGAAAGGGACAGAACGCCGAGGTGACTACCGGCCAGCCGACCGTGCGCTTACGCGGCATCAACGTGGGCGGAACCCGCGCATAATTCCCAGGCAACCGGAACGGAGGAGAGGAGCATGGACTACAAGTCACTCGCCCAGCAACTGGTACAGACCTGCTTGAGAAAAGGGGCAGACAGCGCCGAGGTATTCATCGAGTCCGGCCGCGACCTGAGCATCGATGTCCGCAAGGGTGAAATCGAGACCGTGCAGGAAGCGGCGTCGCAGGGGATCGGCTTCAGGGTCTTCACCAAGGGCAAGATGGCCTTTTCGAGCTGCAACGACTTTTCTGAGGCCGCCACCGGAAGCGCCATCGAAAGCGCGGTCCGATTTGCCCAGCAGATGACGGCCGACCCGACCAATGTGCTTCCCACCGACAAGGGCGTCACTGCCGTCGACGGGCTGCACGATCCCCAAATAGGCCAGATACCGATGGAAACCAAAATCCAACTGGCGGTAACGGCCGAGAAGGTCGCGTTAAAGGACAGCCGGATCACCAAGAGCGACGGCGCCGGCTATTCCGAGGGCGAGGCGGAGATTTTCATCGCCAATTCCAGCGGTGTGTCGAAGAGCTACAAGTCCTCCGTCTGCCGCCTGGGAGTATCGGTCGTTGCCGAGAAAGGGGAGCAGAAATCGTCCGGGGGCGAGTCCTGCTCGAGGCGGTTCTTCGCCGACCTCAAAACACCGGATGATATCGCCGCCAAAGCAGCCCGGAAAGCCTACGAACTGCTCGATCCGCGGATGGTCAAGACCCAGCGGGCTGCCGTGATCTTCGACCCTGATGTGGCCGGGTCCCTGCTCGGCGGGATCCTGGCGGCCGTGAACGGGGAACGCGTCCTCCAGGGCGCAAGTTTCCTGGGAACTCGACTGAATCAGAAGATCGCCTCCGCACTTCTAACCATAGTCGACGACGGCACGCGAGCCAAAGGTCTGGCGAGCTGTCCGTTCGACGGGGAGGGCGTCCCCACGCAGCGACGCATCCTCGTCAGCCAGGGCGTGCTGAAAGGGTTCATGTACAACACCATCATTGCGCGCCGGGCCGGCGCGAAAAGCACGGGGAACGCCTCCCGCGGCGGCTTCACCGGCGTGCCTGGAATCGGTCCGCACAACCTTTACGTCGTCGCCGGGACGAATTCGCGCGAGGAGGTCATCGCGGCCACCCGGAAAGGGCTCCTGCTGACCGAAGTCACCGGCTACGGGATCAATCCTGTGAACGGGGATTTCAGCGGCGGGGCTTCCGGATTCTGGATCGAAGAAGGCAAGATCGCCTTCCCAGTCAAAGGGCTCACCATTGCAGGCAGGGCCGATGAAATGCTGAACGGCATCGACATGCTGGGAAACGATCTCGACATGAACCGCGGAATGGCCGCGCCCACGTTCCGGATCCGGGAGATGCAAATCGGCGGCGACTAACGGAAGAAGGGGTCAGTAGTCAGAAGTCAGGAGTCAGTAGTCAGAAGTCAGAATCGACAACAGCGTGCCGCGTTCTCCTGACTCCTGACTCCTGGCTCCTGACTACTGACCCCTCACTTGTGCATGTGCAGGTGGGCCGTAATCACTTCCCTTGCGGCCGGTTGGATTTCCTCCCAGTGCGCTTTCGTCGATTTCTGCAGCACTACCATCTGTTGATCCACCTGCACTTCGATCACGCCGGAGATGTCGAACAGGTCCCTGATGAAGCCGTCGTCGTTGGCGCCGATTTCGCTCTTGTTGCGATACTTCCGGTTCGATTCAGTCAACTTGGTGCCAAGGTAGAAATAACAGGAATTGGAAGCCTGGGAAACCACTTCGGTGAGAATGCCGTTCGGATCGAACGGCTTGGGAGGCTCTTTATCCCTATCCTTGTATGATTGAAAGACATACGCGCCCAGGCCGCCCAGCGCAACTATGAAACACAGAAAGAATATGAGGTTCTGCACCTCGTATCTCTTTAGCGTCCTCCCCCGTTTGAACATCCTTCTCCTTTTATGCCACCAAGCCTGCCTGAGTCATGGCAAGTCAAATCTACGCGCCGGAATCCCGCGAACTGTCACTCAATGCCCATGAATCCGTTCCCCATCTACAGAAACGATCCGAAGCCGGCTTTATTTCGTCTTGAAATTCATTTCCTTGAGAATGTTGCCCTTGGAATCCGCGACGGCCACGCTCCAATCCCCGGCCAGGGCCGCGGTCTTATAGCACCAGGTCCGCCAGGGACTCCCGCCGACCGCGAGTTCGCTGCTGTAGGTGTGTTCCCCGGTTTTCCACGTCACTTTGAGGGTCTCACCCGCGGCGCCGGTTACTTTCAGCCACAGATAAACCTTGTCGTTGAGGGCGAATTCAGCTGTCTCATCAACGACCTGCCGTTCCTGCACATCCTTGCCGAGCTTCGCATCCGTGACCTGGATCGCCGGGGCTGCGGCCTGTCGTGGCTTCGCCGCCAGCGTCGGGATGGTCACACTCGAAATCAGAAGCAGCACACACACGTCCATCGTTATCTTTTTCATGACATCAACATCCTTTCCGTTCGGTTGGTGCCAATGCCGGACTGTCGCCGCGAGGGGTAAGGAAACGCACGATTCAGCAACCAGGATATGATCCCCTAGATTGCAGCCCCGTACAAGAGATGTGTAGCCGAAGAAGCGTCGATTCCGGCAGTGGAAAGACAGGCGGCGACGGCGCCACCAAACAAAATATCACCGCAGAGCCCTTGCGGCGGCTGAGTCGCCGTTCATTGAAGACAGAAACTTTGATCTGGGCACAGAGACCGCGATCCGAAAACGTGGAAGTTTTCATGTGGCCGCGGGCTTCAGCCCGCACCTTCTGCTTCGACTCCAGCGCCATCCCGCCGCATGAGGGATTTTTGCAGAATCGGCCGCAGGGGTCAGCTTGGAGACCGGGCTGAAGCCCGGAGCCACAGGAATGCAGGAATGCAGCTCCGTATGTTTCCGGGGAGCCCGTGCCGCGGCTGCGCCGCAGTTCATTGGAAATAGAAACTTTCGGCTATCCACGCCGCCAGGTGAAGAAATGCTGAACAAATGGTGTACCAATGGTGAATTCTTCTATCTCTCTCGGGAAGTTTCCGAAGAGCCACTATGGCGTGCACATCCTTCAGTGAAATCAGGAACTGTGATTCAGGCCCAGGCGTCGGGGTCGGTATCGGGGTCGATCACGGAAGGAAACTGGATCGACCCACAGGTCGGCCTGGCGAATTGCGTCTATCGGCGCCAGGTTACGGAGCGGCGTCAGGATCGCCACTTTTCCTGAGGCACCGGCGGGCTGAACGGCGATTCCCAGAGCACGGGTAAATCCAGCCGCATCTTCGAAGGCGAGGAGCCGGTTCCGCTCCGGCTTGTCCTGCGGCATGAGGGCAAAGTGCGACAAGTCCAGTTCCAGGATCCGCGAACCGGCGAAATGGGCCGCGAACTGTTCCGCGCGGTATCGCTGCCGCGCAACCGTACTTCGACTTGGCAGGTCCGGCGGACAAACCAGTTCGATGAGGCGGGTCCGTGCGCTGCGCCGCAGGGGTCCGAGCAGCGGCTCCAGCTCCGAGTGGCGCTGAATCGCGATCAGGATTTCAGGCCGCAGCAGTTCGATCTTGGCCAGCTTCAGTGCCGTCCCGCCCTGGGTGGGATCGATCAGACCGGTCGTGTCGTAAAGGACGGTCCGGATTCGCCGGATTCGGGCGACTTCCACCAGGCGCGCGATCCCTGCCAGCAGCGGCAGCATGTGCTCGCGAGGGGAGGTGGAACCGACAAAACGGCGCCAGCGGCGGCTGCTGCCCGGGAAAACTCCGTCCTCAGCGCTCATGATGGCCAAGGTCACCGTGGCGGGCGGACCCAGGCTGCTCTGGCCCGGATCGCCATCCAGGAACGCGACCGGGGCTGCACCCGCGACAGTTAGCCGCCGCAGGAGCCATCGTGCCAGGGTGCTTTTCCCGGTATCGGCACCGCCCACAATCATCACCAGCCCGCGCAGCCCCATCCGGCTGATCTCCTGCCAGGCCGGCGCGGCGAACACCTCATTGTCTGCGGCTGGTCTGCCTCCCATTGTGCCTTCGCCTCCACGTGTCGCAGAGATTGCGCGGGCATGGCGCGTCAGGGTGTCGACTGCGCCCTGTCTTGCCGCACCCTATGGTAGTAGAATCGGCCGGAGAATAAAATCGTCGAGTCTCCGCCGAACCGGGGATGCGGCCAACCGGCATTCACTGAAGAGGGGATCATGCCGATCGAACCGCTGGCAAAACGCAAAGAACGAACCGCGAGGATCATTTCGATCCTGAGGCAGACTTACCCCGGGGCGCGCATCGCTCTCGACTTCAGCACCCCCCTGGAATTGCTGGTGGCCACGATCCTGTCCGCCCAGTGCACCGACAAACGGGTGAACATGGTCACGGCTTCCCTGTTCAAAAAATATCGTACGGCAGCCGATTATGCGGCAGCCGACCCGAAGGTTTTCGAGCAGGAGATACGATCCACGGGTTTCTACCACAACAAGACGAAGTCCGTGCTGGGAGCCGCGGCACGGATCGCCCTGGAGTTCGGCGGCAAGGTGCCCCCTACGATGGAAGGATTGCTCACTCTGCCGGGAGTGGCCAGAAAGACAGCCAACGTGGTGCTCGGCGGCGCATTCGCCAGGAACGAGGGCATCGTCGTCGACACGCATGTGATCCGGCTATCGCAGCGGATCAAGCTGACGAAGCATAAGGACAATGCGGGAGACAAAATCGAAAAGGACCTCCTTGCCCTGGCTCCGCGCGAAGATTGGACGGATTTCGGCAATCTGCTGATCCTGCACGGACGGCAGATCTGCTCCGCGCGCCGCCCGAATTGCGCGGCATGTCCGATTGCCAGACTCTGCCCCTCTGCTTTCCGCGGCAAATGATCCCTGGGGCGATCTCCCACGTGTCTGGGGAGCAATTTCCCGTCCAAGTCCATAACTTTGTCATGACCCAAACCGCTTGCAAAGGGCCGGCAAAACATCTAGTTTATGCCGCATATCAAGGAGATCCATATGAAGTCATTCCGGCTCGCACTCGCACTGTCTGCGTACATCCTGGGACTGGCGGGATGCGGCGGATCAACTACGCCCGCCCCCGCTGCAAAAACTCCCGCGGAGACCTTCGCAGCAATCGACGGCAACGCTGTTCTGGAACATGCCAAAACGCTTTCCTCCGACGCATTCGAGGGACGCGCCCCGGGATCGAAGGGGGAGGACTTCACTGTCGCCTATATCGTCGATGAGTTCCGCAAGGCCGGACTGGCGCCGGGCAATAAGGACGGCAAATTCATCCAGAGTGTGCCTCTCATCGGCATCACCCCTGACCCGAACGTCACTCTAAGCTTCAAGAAAGGTGGGAGAGAGGAAAAACTCAAATTCCGGGATGACTTCGTCGCCTGGACCAAGCATGTAGCGGAGACGGCCGAACTGCAGGATTCGGGGATGGTATTTGTGGGTTACGGCGTGCAGGCGCCCGAGTTCAGGTGGGACGACTACAAGGGAGCCGACTTGAAGGGAAAAACGCTTGTTATGCTGATCGGGGATCCGCCCGTGCCCGATCCGGCCGACGACGCCGCCCTCGATCCCGAGGTTTTCGGCGGCCGCGCCATGACTTATTACGGCCGCTGGACCTACAAGTATGAAATCGGGGCCAAAATGGGCGCCGCCGGGATTCTCATCGTCCACGAGACCGAACCCGCGGGCTACCCATTTTCCGTCGTGCAGAACAAGGTCAATGAACAGTTCGACCTGATCGCCGACGACCAGAACATGTCCAGGGCCTCCGTCGAAGGCTGGATCTCGCTCGAACAGGCCAGGAGGCTGTTCGCCATGGCGGGCAAGAATTTCGATGCCCTCAAGAAACAGGCGGTCTCGCGCGATTTCAGGCCGGCGCCTTTTGACGTGACCGCATCCATCGCTCTCCATAACACGCTGCGCAAGGTCGAGTCGCGAAACGTGGTAGGCAAACTCCAGGGGAGCGATCGAACCCTGAGAGACGAATACGTAATCTACACCTCTCACTGGGACCACCTCGGGATCGGGACTCCGGTGAATGGAGACAAGATCTACCATGGCGCCCAGGACAACGCGACCGGCATCGGAGGCTTGATCGAGCTTGCCCGTGCCTATGGGAGCGTTTCCCCGCCACCCCGGCGCTCCATCCTGTTCCTCGCCGTGACCGCGGAGGAGCAGGGCCTCCTCGGTTCCGAACTGTATGCGCGGAAACCGATCTACCCGCTGGAAAAAACCCTGGCCGTGATCAATATGGATTCTCTGAACGTGCACGGGCCGACCAGGGACATCACCATTGTGGGCTTGGGGAATTCCGATCTCGACGACTACGCCAGGGAAGTCGCCGGCGAACAGGGCCGCGTCATCAAACCCGACGCCACCCCGGAAAAGGGCTCCTATTATCGCTCCGATCACTTCCCCTTCGCCAAGCAGGGAGTGCCCGCGCTCGCCAGCGGCAGCGGCGACGAGTACATCGGCAAGCCGGCGGACTACGGCAAAAAAATCCACGAGGAGTACACCGCGCACATTTATCACCAGCCAACCGACGTCGTGCGTGCGGACTGGGATATGAGCGGGGCGGTCCGGGACCTGCAGTTTTATGGTCTGATCGGATACCGCGTGTCGCAGGCAGACAAGTATCCGGAATGGAAACCCGGGACGGAATTCAAAGCGCTTCGCGACGCAAGAAAGTAGGTCCCGGCCGCCGAGAGTGTCTCAAAACCAGGCGTCCTGGAGGGACGCAAAGAAAGTAGCCGGGGGCCAGCCGCGCAGCGGCGCTGCCCCCGGACAGGCCAGGCAAGTGGTGAGAGCCCCTGCCGGGGCTCGGTTTCTCATTCGCCCTTTACCCCGGGCGGCGCTTCGCTTGCCCGGGGCTACTGTCTCCAGCCCTTCCAGGGCTGGAATTGAGGGCATATCGCCAGGTGCACGAGTTTTGAGACGGGCTCGGCGGCCGGGACCTACTGGGTTTCTATGAGTTTTTCTTCGACGCTGCGGATCTTGTCTTCCATGGTCTGGTCGCGGTCGGTCCGGGTTCCCAGCCGGATGTTGGAACTGACCCGCGGCGCTCCCATGGCGTGCAGGGCTTCGTGACACTCCCTGATCGCAGCGACCACGTCGTCCCACTCCCCCTCGATGTTCGTTCCGTACGCATGCAGGTGGGTCTTCAACCCGGCTCTGGTGAGGACGCGTTCGCACTCGGCAATATATCGACCGAGCCTTACGCCGACGCCGAGCGGGACAATGCACAGATCGGCAATGACCTTCATGGGGCGGGTTCCTTATCCTCAATTCACTGTGTCATTCGCGTTAAAAGTGGATCGCGAAACCGGTGGTGAACATCCAGGCGTTGACCCATTTCGAACGGTCCGGCGAAATGGTCAACTGGGGCAAGCCGGCCGTCAGGCGGGTGGCCTCGAGGACAAGGAAGAGGCCTTCGCTCACCTGGACTTCCGTGCCGCCGCCGTAATTCAGCGCCAGCTTGGCGCTCCCCCCGCCGCTCCCGAAGTTGCCGGAAAAGGTATAGTACATGACACCGATCCCCCCCTTGGCATAGAGATCAAACGGCCCTCTTTGAGTCCTGATCTTCATTCCCTGAAGTTCGGTGATCATGCGGATTTTGAACCCGTTTTGCTCGACTCCGAGGTGCATGCCCATCTGCTGGAACAGCGCGTACTTATCGCTGATGTTGTACCCGATGGCATAACCGAAGCCGTTGACACCGGCCTTCTGGATGTTGAAGGATGGATCCCCCGAGTTAAACGTGAAGGGTTGAATCCGCTGGTAGAATCCCTGGAGTTCGCCGCTCGAATCCTGCGCCAGGCACACCCCGGTACCGCATAGAAAAACCGATAGAATCGCGAAACGCTTCATGACCCCTCCCGTTTTTGAATGTTGTTCCTCAATCTGCCTTCCCGATAATATCCCAGCCGGCGTCCGGGCGTACCGCTTTTTCGCAGACGGACCCGGGTCCCTACAGATTAGAGACGAGTTTTCCCCGACAGGTTCATCGCTTGTTCAGATCACCGCCCAATAACACAGGGCTTGCGCTCTTCATCGCTAAGTGTGCGTCCCGGGCGAGTTGAAATCGCGTGCGGCTGCGTTACACTGAATGGGTGTCGGAGGAGAAGATGCCAGCGTCAAGAGAGAATCGACAAAACAATCTGCACCGGATTCTGCAAACGGAGCGGATACGGCTGCGGAGCGCTTTGCACACGGAGCTGGTGGAACAACTCGGTGAGGGTCACAGTTCGCACTTCAACGACGCGTTGGATGCCGGGGATCTTTCCTTTGTGGACCTGGTGGAGTCCCTCGGGGTAAAGCTCGTAGACATCCGTCAGAAGCAACTCTCGCTGCTGATGGAAGCCGAGCGCAAGCTCGATGATTATACCTGCGGTTTTTGCGAAATATGCGGCGCCGAAATCAGCGAGCAGCGGCTTGACGCTCTTCCATTCGCCATACACTGCGTCGGCTGCGCGGAACGCCTGGAATGTGGCGAAGTGCGGGGAAAGGGCCGCACTCTTTAGACGGCGCCGCCGCTCACGGCCGTTTGTAGATAACTCCGGCTTTCATGACGAAACGCACGTCGCGGCAAACCTCGATATTTACGGTTGGATCGCCGGGCACCGCGATGAGATCCGCCTGAAGGTTGGGTTGGATTCTGCCGATCTGGTCCTGCATGCGGATGATTTTGGCGTTCACGGCCGTGGCCGCCAGAAGAGCCTGTGAGCAGGTCATTCCCCCGCGCACCATCCACTCCAGCTCCCGGTAATTGGCGCCGTGCGCAAACACGCCGACATCGCTGCCCAAGCCGATTGTGACTCCGGCACCAATAGCCAGCTTGAAGGCGCGCAGTGCCTGCTGCATGCCGGCGGTGAGCGCCTGTCCCGGTTTATAGCCTTCAAAGTATTCGCCGTAGGCCTCTTCCGCGGTGAGCGTCGGCAGGAACGCCACCACGCGCTGGGCCATGAGGCGAAAAACTTCCTCCGTGCCGCCATACCCATGCTCTATCGAATCGACCCCGGCTACCGCAGCCCGGCGCATCCCCTCCGCCGTAGTAGCGTGCGCAGACACGGGCCGGCCCGCCGAGTGGGCTTCCGAAACCAAAATGCGCAGTTCTTCCTCGCTGAAGGTCGGCACGGTTCCGCTCACGCCGTGCCGGTAGTCCGCATAGACTTTGACCCAGTCCGCCCCGTGCCCGATCTGCTCACGGACCGCCTTGAGGACCTCCGCCTGCCCGCTTACTTCCTGCCCTCCTTTCGGCAGCACGAGGTCGGGGGCGAAACCGGCGGGCCCCGGCCCATAGCTTGCAGTGGCGACGATCGCGAGCGTGGCCACCAGCAGGCGCGGGCCGGGAATCATGTTTTCCCGAATCGCGCGCTGCACCGACACATCCGCATAGCCAGTCCCTTCGGTGCCCAGATCGCGCAACAGCGTGAATCCCGCCATCAGCGTGCGTTCGCAGGCGCGCACCGCCTGTATGGTCCGGTACGCGGGGGGTTCCTTCAGGACCTGGTCGTTCCACAGGGTTTCATTGTACGGGTGCAAGAAGATGTGCGAGTGAATGTCCATGAGCCCCGGGAGGAGGGTCATCCCCGGGAGATCGATCGTCTGCGTCCCGTCGGGCGCGGCAACCTGCTCCGCCGGCCCGGCGGCTGCAATCCGCTCCCCCCTGACGAGCACTACCCAGCCTGCGCGGATCTTGCCGTCCTCGGCGTCGAACACGCGCGCCGGCTTGAGAAGAGTCAGGGCCTCGGGCGGCCTGGCCCCCTGGGAGGCACGTTGCGCCGCCGCGGGCAGAACCACGGCGAGGACGAGCAGGACCAAAATCACGATCATCGACATTCGAATCGCACAAGCTCGCATGGGATGCCTCCTCACAACGACGGCCAGCGTCATCGGAACCCAGGTACGGAAAATCCGGTTTGATTCCCGGGATTGTCAGGCGCCGTAAGACCCTGCGACGCCGCCGGTCCGGCGGGTTCGATTAATTTGCGGGTAAACCAATCCTCCGGTACTGCCGAGATGGTATCATGTAGTCAGGCCGCCTGGAAACAGAGGCGTGGGAGTTGAGGATGTGTTTGTTGTGATTACCAGGGCTATTCATCTCACCAAGAGGGCAGTGAAGATCGTCGTCGGTTTCGTCATTCTGCTGGCGGGCCTGGTGATGCTGGTAACGCCGGGTCCCGGCTGGGTAGCGATCGCCATAGGGCTCGCCATCCTGTCGAAAGAGTTTCATTGGGCGGAACTCCTGCTCAATCGCATCAAGAAGCAGGGCATCCGCCTCCGCGACGCCGTCCGCGGCGGTGCGCGCTGAGGTTCGCGCAGAAATTCCACATGACGGCATAAGCCCTGATCTCATTTTGAACCACGAAGACCTCGAAGACCGAAAAGACATAGGAGGTAAAGACCCTGGACGTTTGCAGCCGTTTAGGTGTTCGTGGTTCGCTTTTCCTGTCCCGCTCCTGTGACTCTGTGTTTAGTAACCCCAGGAGTTGCCCGCAGCCTCACCCTGCCTGCGGCCGTCGCTGCAGTAATCGGATCGTTTTCCCCTCCAGCGCAATCTTTCCCTCACCCGCGAGGCGCGTCAGAAGCCGCGAGTAGGTTTCGGGCGTCATGCCGATGGCCGCAGCCATGTCTTTCTTGGAAAGAGCGGGGACGATCAGATCGCCGTCGCCGTATTGTTCGCGGAGGAAGATGAAGAAGCGCTCTTCCACGTCGTTCATGGTCAGGTACCGGATGCGGTCCGCAAGATAACGCTGCTTGCGCATCAGCATGCCGATGAAATCATTCCGGAATTCGACGTTGTCCAGCAGGCCGTAGAAACGGGCTTTGGGCAGCACGAAGAGCCGGCTGGCCGTCATCACCAGCGCACTCACCGGGTATCGATCCTGCTCAAAGAGGATGACCTCGGCAAACAGCTCCCCGGGGCGTACCATTTTGATGACCACTTCCCTGCCATCAGAGGTCGTCTTGTACAGGCTGACGGCGCCCGTAGCGAGCAGATAGAGCGCCTGCCCCCTGTCCCCTTCCACGAACAGCATCTCTTTCTTTGCGGCGCTCTTCTCGATGCAGATGCCGGCGAGCAGCTCCTTGCTGCGCGCGCCGACTCCTTTGAAGAAATCGGAACGATCGAACAGTGCGACGATATCCATGCGAATCCTGAATTCAGACTTTAGACTTTAGACCTTAGACTTGAGACCAGACAATCGGCATCGGGTGCGGCGTGTGTCCACGGTGCGACGGGAGAGTTTGCCGGTTGCAGGCTGGATGTGTCAGGCTCCAAGGCTCTCCCATCGTTTGTCGTTGACCAACAGCGGCGGCCGCGCGGCTCTTTGTCAACGGTGTATTATTCCTTATTCTATTACCAAGCGTAAGGGCTTCGATTGATAGTATGCAATTCGAACATATCGCATTCGACCACGAGCTGAGCCGTGGCATGGAAACCTACAATGACAAGGTCGGCCGATGGTGGCACGGGCAGTCGATCAATGCGTCCCACTGCTACGCTTATCGGAACATCGCCGACTTCATTCGGGCCTCGTATACGCGGCCGCCCGGGCTGATCCTGGACTACGCCTGCGGCGCGGGCAACCTGATGTCGAGGCTTCGCCGCCGTTTTCCCGAGTCGCGTCTGGTAGGTGTCGACGGGTCGGCCTTCCTTCTAGGACTGGCCCGCGCGCGGCTGGCCCGTCAAGGGCGAAACGCGCTTAGACGCACGACATTGATCGAGTCGACGCTGCCCAACTTCGAGCTCGGCGGCGTCGCGGCCGACCTCGTGGTGTTCGTGTTCCCGAACATCGTGCCCTGTTCGCAGGGAGAGAACAGCAACAGCTGGGCGCGCCGTCTGAGCCGACGGGACCTGGAGATGGCCCGCGCACTGGCCCGGCTTCGCGATCCGGAAAACGGCCGGGCTCGGGAGGAGCAGGCGACCACTTTCGCCACCCTCCTCAAGGACAGGCTGGTTTCGCGCAATATGCGCGGATTTATGAAGCGCGGCGGGATCTGCATCCGGGCGGAGTACGGCAACGTGCCCCGCGATGAATTTTCGAGGCTCGAGTTGCTGCGCACGGAGTTCGAAGAAGGTTCCCTCTGCCACGAAGTCGACGGAAGGACGCCGGACCAGTGGTTTCGCGTCATGGCATCCCGGTACTTCCGGTCGGGCGTGATGGAGGATGTCTATCACCAATCGAAGGATGAGAGCGACAGGACCGGCGGGTACTTCATCACTGTGCTCAAGGCGCTGTAGTGGCAGGGATGTGACCGATCCGGGCTCATGAGCGAATGTAGTGAATTTTGCTGTCGCCGATCTTGGACGCTGTGTGCTTCCCGTCCTCAGATCGGTTTACGTTCTGAAGGGTGCAATCAGAAGTGAGATTCAATCCTCGCGGAATTTGAGTGAGCCTTTCAAGCTCAGCGTTTAATCCGACAAAATGGATGCGTCGCGCAATGATTAACGAAAAAAGAATTTATCAATTGTGATTGGTCAATGGTGATTTGTCATTGGGCCGCTTCAAACCTTTGGCCTGTGAGGTCCTGATCGAGTTCGAAGCGGTTGAAGTACCCGATCGCAGAGCCTGCCAGCCAACATGCCGACCCGCCCCCAAATGACTATTGATAAATAGCAATTGACAAATTCTTTATTTGAGTCCCATTTCCGATTGCACCCCGTTCTGACGGCAGTTTTGACACCTCCGATCCTGGAGCATACAATTAGCGCTTTGCGGACACGGCGGCACTATGTTGAATCTCGGTGAGAAAGGCGGCTCGGCTGTTCAACACCGGACGGTTGGATCCACCCCTTCACGATCGTGGCGCGCCTGGCTCATCGGACGTCCGCTGCCGACCGCAGACGCGCCGCACCAGACGGTCGGCAAGGCCATCGGCCTCGCCGTGTTTGCGTCCGACGCCCTTTCGTCGACCGCCTATGCCACGCAGGAGATCCTGTTTGTCCTGGCTGCCGCCGGGACCATGGCATTTGGAGCCGTGTTCCCGATTTCGATCGCCATTGTGATCCTGCTGGCGATCGTGACGATCTCCTACGAACAGACGGTTCACTCCTATCCTGGGGGCGGCGGGTCCTATATCGTGGCCCGCGACAACCTGGGCGAATTGCCGGCCCGTACGGCCGGCGCTGCCCTGATGACCGATTACGTGCTCACGGTGGCCGTCTCAATGTCGGCTGGCGTGGCTCAGATCGTCTCGGCCTATCCGGCGCTCTTCGATTATCGTGTTCACATCACGGTAGCGATGGTCATGTTCGTGATGATCATGAACCTGAGGGGCGTGAAGGAATCCGGCAGGGCCTTCGCGGTGCCGACCTACTTCTTCATCGCATCGATGTACATAATGGTCGGGATCGCGTTATTCCGATATCTCACCGGTTCGCTGGGCGCCGTTCCGGATCCGCCGGCGCTGGAAGCGGCGCGCACGCTGCGGACGCTCACACCGTTCCTGATCCTGCACGCATTTGCCAACGGGACCTCCGCGCTGACCGGCATCGAGGCGATTTCGAACGGCATCACCGCGTTCAAGGAGCCGCGCACGCGCAACGCCGGGATAACGCTCGTCTGGATGTCTTCCATCCTGGGGAGCCTGTTTCTCGGGATCTCGTTCCTCAGCAAACATATCGGCGCCATCCCCTCCGAATATGAAACGGTCATTTCCCAGCTGGCCCGAACGGCGTTTGACGGCAAGGGCGTGCCGTACCTGTGCATCATCGGGGCCACTTCCGTGATCCTCATCATGGCGTGCAACACGTCGTTTGCCGATTTCCCACGTCTGAGCGCGATGATGGCCGCCGACGGCTTTCTTCCGCGCCAGCTGACCTACCGCGGCAGCCGGTTAGTTTATTCGCGCGGCATCATCGCCCTCTCCCTCATCGCTTCGATCCTGATCATCTTTTTTGACGCCAGCGTCACCGGACTGATTCCGCTGTACGCCATCGGCGTTTTTCTCGCTTTCACGCTGTCTCAGGCAGGCATGGCGCGACGATGGTGGAAGATCGGGCGCCTGCAGCCCGGCCGCGAGGTCAAGGAGCGCGGCTCGACGCTGCGGTACGAGGCCGGGTGGAAAACGAAGATGATCATCAACGGATTCGGCGCGGCCTGCACGGCCGTGGTCATGATTGTCTTTTCCGTCACCAAGTTCTTCGAAGGCGCCTGGGTCGTTCTGGTCCTGATCCCGCTGCTGGTCCTGCTCCTGCGGGCAATTCACAAGCATTATCAGCAGCTGGCCCGCAACCTGTCTTTGGAAGGCTTCGGCCAGCCTCCCACGATCCTCCGCCATCGGATCATCATCCCGATCAGTTCTGTCCACCAGGGAACGCTGGCGGCGCTGCAGTATGCCCAGATGCTGTCCGATGACGTGACGGCCGTGCACGTGTCGATTGACCCGGAAGAATCGGCCAGGGTCCACCAGCAGTGGGAAACCTGGGGCCAGGGGGTGCGGCTCGTGATCCTGGAATCGCCGTACCGCCTCTTCCTGGAACCGCTGCTGCAATATATCGATGAGATTTCATCCCTGCGCCGGCCAAACGAAACCATCACGATCGTGGTGCCGCAGTTTGTGCCGAAGCGCTGGATGCACAACGTGCTGCACACGCAGACGGCGATGATGCTGAGACTCGTGCTGCTGTTCAAACGGGGGGTCGTGATCACCGACGTGCCGTACCAGGTAGGATGACAGCCGCCGGGGATTGCAGTAATCGACCACGCCCATAAGGAGTGGCTTTGGCCTGCCCCGCGCAGCGCGGGCTGTTCCCCAATGGTGACACTGTGGAGACTTCGAGCCGGCCGATCGTTCCTCGTGGAACCCTCATGAGGCCCGAAGAGCCGGCATTCAATAGGCCCGGCCGTCAGGCCGGGACGGGAGTGGCCGAGAATTGAGCGCCGAAGACATCTGATTCCGATTGCACCCCTGGTTGCAGGCTGTTTTGACACGCTGTAGCCCGCGGGGTACAATTACGGCCTTTCTTTGACGTTTCTGGACACTATGGCGACTCTCGATGAAAAGATCGGCACTGCCGTTCAGCGAAGGACTGCGGAATACTCACCATCCCGCGCATGGCGTACCTGGCTGATCGGGAGGCCGTTGCAGACCGCGGACGCATCCCACCAGACGGTCGGCAAGGCGATCGGCCTCGCGATCTTCGCGTCCGACGCCCTCTCCTCGACCGCCTATGCTACGCAGGAGATGCTCGTGGTGCTCGCCGCCGCGGGCACGATGGCGTTCGGAGCCGTGTTTCCGATATCGATTGCCATCGTGGGCCTGCTTGCGATCGTTACCCTGTCCTACGAGCAGACCATTCACTCCTACCCCGGCGGCGGGGGTTCCTATATCGTGGCCCGCGACAACCTGGGCGAACTGCCTGCTCGGACTGCCGGCGCCGCGTTGATGACCGACTACGTTCTGACGGTGGCAGTGTCGATGTCGGCGGGGGTGGCACAGATCGTTTCGGCGTACCCGGCCCTGTTTCCTTACCGGGTACACATCACTGTAGGCATGGTGCTGTTCGTGATGATCATGAACCTGAGGGGGGTGAAGGAATCCGGCCGGGCCTTCGCGGTGCCGTCTTATTTTTTTGTCGCAGCCATGTACCTCACGGTCGGAGTCGGGCTGATTCGATATTTCACCGGCTCGCTGGGCGCGGTCACCGATCCCCCCGAAATGCAAACCATCCCGACCTTGCACGCGCTCGCGGCGTTCATGATTCTGCATGCGTTCGCCAACGGCACGTCCGCCCTGACCGGGATCGAGGCTATTTCCAACGGCATCACGGCCTTCAAGGAACCGCGCACCCGCAACGCGGGGATTACCCTTCTCTGGATGTCTTCGATCCTGGGCAGCCTCTTCCTGGGGATCTCGTTCCTCGCCAAACACATCAGGACCGTCCCCTCCGAGTACGAGACGGTCATCTCCCAGCTGGCCCGGACAGCATATGGGGGCAGGGGCATCCTCTACCTGTGCACGATCGGCGCCACCTCGGTCATTCTGATCATGGCGTGCAACACGTCGTTCGCCGGTTTCCCGCGATTGAGCGCGATGATGGCGGAGGACGGATTCCTGCCGCGCCAGCTGGCCTATCGCGGCAGCCGGCTGGTCTATTCGCGCGGCATCATCGCCCTCGCCCTGATCGCCGTGGCCCTGATCATCCTTTTCAAAGCCAGTGTCACGGGCCTCATCCCCCTCTACGCCATCGGCGTTTTCCTTTCCTTCACGCTGTCGCAGGCCGGCATGGCGCGTCGCTGGTGGAAGATCGGCCGGCTTCAGCCGGACGTCGAGGTGAAAGAACCGGGTTCCACCCTGCGCTATGAGCCTAACTGGAAGCTCAAGATGGTCATCAACGGCTTCGGAGCACTTTGCACGACTGTGGTGACGATCGTCTTTTCGATGACCAAGTTTTTTGAGGGAGCATGGATTGTCCTTGTCCTGATCCCGCTCCTCGTCATTCTTCTGCGCGGGATTCACAAACATTACCTTACACTCGCCAGGAGCCTCTCCCTGGAGGACTTCAGCGAGCCGCCTCCCGAGCCGCGGCACCGGGTCATCCTGACGGTCAGCGGGGTGCACCAGGGCACACTGGCCGCGCTCCGTTACGCACAGAAGCTCTCGGACGACATAACCGCCGTTCACGTCTCGATCGACCCGGAGGAGGGGGAAAGGGTGCGGCGGGAATGGGAAATCTGGGGCAAGGGGGTGCGGCTCGTGATTCTCGAGTCGCCGTACCGGCTCTTTCTGGAGCCGCTGCTGCAGTACATCGATGAGATCTCCGCCCAACGGCAGCCGAACGAAACCATCACGATCGTGGTCCCCCAGTTCGTGCCCAGGCGTTGGCTGTATAATGTACTGCACACGCAGACGGCCATGTTGTTGAGGCTGGTGCTCTTGTTCAAGCGCGGAATCGTGATTACCGATGTGCCGTATCAAGTATAATCAGATACCACCCGCGAAGCGGATGGCTTGGGATCCACCGAGGCGCTTTCGGCCAGGCTCGAAGGTGCGGCGTAGAGACTCTGGGGAGTCAGCCTGATTCTGGAGCAAGATCGTCATGAATATCATCGTGATCGGCTGCGGCCGGGTGGGTGCTGAAGTCGCCTATGGACTGTTCCGAAAAGGCCACAAGGTTACGGTAATCGACCAGGACATCGCCGCCTTCCGCAATCTGCCCGAGGATTTTCGGGGCTTGACGATGCGTGGGGACGTCCTGACGCAGGATGTCCTGCTGCGCGCCGGGATAGAACATGCACAGGCATTGGCCGCCGTGACTCCGTCCGATTCGGTCAACACCGTCCTCGGGCACATCGCCCGCGTCGTGTTCAAGGTGCCGAACGTCGTGGTCCGGAATTACGACCCGCGCAAGCGGACTCTGCACGAAGCTTTCGGATTGCAGCTCATCAGCCCGGTCACGATGGGCGCCCAGCGCATTGAGGCAATCCTCGCCGGCGAGCCCCAACGGCCGGATCCCCCCGCCGTGGACAGCGCGGTCGAGATCTACGAGTTCAGCGTTCCCCGTTCCTGGCACCGCCGGCCTCTGCGCGAAGTCATCCCGCATGAAAAGTGCGGCATGTTGGCATTGACCAGGGCCGGCCGCTCGATGCTGCCTAAACCTGAAGACCCGGTCGAAGCCGGGGACCTCCTGCATCTGGGAGCCGCCAGGGAGGTGGTCAGAGCGCTGCGTGAGCAAGTGGAGAAGGCGTCGGAGGTTTAACATGTTCGTCATCATAGCCAGCGGGGGCCGCACCGGCGCCCAGTTGGCATCGCTGCTGATCGCACAAAAGCACAAGGTGCACCTCATCGAAGACCGGCCGGAGGTGCTGGCCCGCATTCATCACGAACTCCCGACCGAGGCGATCTATCAAGGAGATCCCACGAGCCCTCACATGCTCGAGCTTGCCGGCATCCGGGAATGCCAGGTGCTGGCGGCTTGCACTACGGTCGACGCGGACAACCTCGTCCTCTGCTACATCGGGCGGGACCGGTACTGCATCCCGCGCACTATCGCCCGGATCAACAATCCGCGCAACGCCTGGCTGTTCGACGGGAAATTCCATGTGGACGTTGCCCTGAACCAGGCGGACCTGATGGCCAAACTCATCGCCGAGGAGATGTCGCTCGGCGACATGATGACATTGGTGAAACTGCGCAAAGGGGAAGTCGCACTCGTCGAAGAGAAGATCTCTCCCGCGGCGCCTGCCGTGGGGAAACTTGTGCGCGATCTCGCGCTGCCCGCGAACTGCACCCTGGCGGCGATCATCCGCAAGGACGAGGTGTTCGCCGTGCGCGGTGAAACTCTCCTGCAGGCGGGCGATGAGGTGCTCGCCGTGGTCGCCAGCAGCCAGCAGGCTGCGTTGGAAGCCCTTCTGGGCCCGCCCAATAGTGGTGCTCCGGTGGGAGCCACGGCCGCCGCAAAGAAGCCGTAGCCGCCCTGCCTGAGGAGCCAGGTGTTGGGTGTTGGGTGTTGGGGATTAGGGATTGGGCGGCAGTGGTTTAAATACATGAATTCATAAATACGGTGATGGTTCGCTGCCGCAAGGCAGGAGTGCAAAGAATTTGTCATTTCTCATTGGTCATTTGCCATTTGTCATTGAATCCAGCCAGATTCAAGGCCGTCAAATGGCCAATCACAATTGACAAATGGCAAATGACAAGTTCTTGCGCTTTTCCAGGGAGCGGAAATGCGTCTCAGTATTTATGAAATCGATGACTAAGGTCTAATGTCTAAATCCGCTTTCGAGGTCCGAGGACTTCATTCTGACTCCTGACTCCTTTTGTGTCGATCCTGTCTGAGCTCCGTATCCGGAGGTTCAATGTCTAGAGTCTGATGTCTAAAGCCTAATGTCTAGAGTCATTCTGACTCCTGACTCCTGCCCCTCAGATGTCGAGGATGACAAACGCTTCCCAGCCGCGCTGCGTCTGCTCCACGCGGAAGCGGTGCAGCGTGACCGCTTTGACATCGACCACGAGATCGTGACGGGCCGGATCAAGCTCCTCGCCGCGGGCTTCAGCTTCGAGCGTGTAACCGTTGCCCGTCTGCCGGATTTCGAGGCGCCGAACTCTCAACAACAGCTTTTCCGCGTCCTTGAAGAAAATCAATTCCTGGAGCAACTGAAACAACAGCATGTCGGGCTCGGTCTCTTCGGCGCGCACCACCCGGGTCTCGAGCTCCGCGATCGTGCCCAGGTCGCCCACCATGACGTTCATCGTCGCGTCGGCGGCATCCCTGAACAGTTCCTCCATCGTCCCGGCAAAGGCCTCAAATGCCACGTCTGCGATCGCGATGTCGGGGAGATAACGGTATGGCACGTGCCTAGGCCTCGCAATCTTTCAGTGCGGCGAGGACAGCCTCCCGTGCCGCCTCCGCACCGGGTCCGATGAACACCAGCTCGGTCTTCTCCGCGTTGAAAGCCTCCATGTCCATTCGTCCGGCGACGTAGTTGAACAGGTGTGCCCCGTCGTCGAGGAGCACGAAACCCTTGGCACGATAGATGCCCGGCGGCAGGGTGGCGGCCACCTGTTCGAATTTCGCGCGTGCGAGCACACGGCCGGATGCAAATACGAATGACTGAAAGTGCTCCCCTGTATGCGGCGTACGCGGCAGGTCCTGCCGATCGATCTCGATGCCGAACAGGGTATCAGGGTCCACCTCGCAGCGGACGCACTCCACCAAGTGCGCCCTGCCGTTGTGGCGCCGGACCTGGCTTGCGACGATGCCGGCAGCCTCCCGATCGACCAGGTCGAGCTTGTTGATCAGGATGATGTCGGCCTGCTGCAGCTGCGAGCGCGCCGCATAACCGATTTCAGGATGCTCAATGCTCGCGTAAGCATCGACGATGTTGATGACGCTGTCCAGGCGCACCTGCGGCAGGTTGTCCTGCACTTCAAAGGCCAGAGCATCGGCTTCCGCGACGCCTGTGGCCTCGACAACGATCAGTTCCGGCTGGAACCGTTCGATGATCTCGTCGACAGCCGCCTCGAACTCGCCCGCCAGCTCGCAGCAGACGCACCCGCCCGCCAGTTCGATGATGCGCAGGTTCTCGCCCGGCAGAATCCGGCTGTCGATGGCGATTTCGCCGAACTCGTTCATCAGCACCGCGAGACGCCGTGCCGTGCGGCCCAGGATTCGACCGAGCAGGGTGGTCTTGCCGCTGCCGAGGGCGCCGGTAATAAGGGAGATGGGTGTTCGCTGTGCCATTCGCGCATCTCGCAAAAAAAAGACTTTAGACCTTAGACTTTAGACTTCAGACCTCGGACCTCGGACTTCAGACTCTAGACATTCGACTTTAGACATTAGACTATATCTTGTAATCCTGCCGCCGAATGCCGAGTCCTTCACACCCGACATCCTGCACCCATCACCCCGCCTCCAGCACCGGGCACCTGACACCCAACACCTGACACCCAACACCTGACACCCGATCCCCAGCCCCGGCCGTCAGCCTTTGACGTTGCCCATCGGCAGCAGGCGCACCACACGCTTGCTGATGCCTGCCTGCTCGGCGGCCGCGATTACTTCGTCGATGTCCTTGTAGGCCGGTCCGGCTTCCTCCGCCAGGCCGGAGTAAGACACGGTGCGCACCAGGATCCCCCGCGCCTCCATTTGCTGCTGCAGCTCACGGCCGCGGAACTGTTTTTTAGCCTGGGTGCGGCTCATCGTGCGGCCGCTGCCGTGGGCTGTGGAGTAGAAGGTCTGGTCGCCGGTAGGCACGCCGGCCAGGAGGTACGAGCCGGTCTCCATGCTGCCGCCGATGATCACCGGCTGACCGGTGTGCCTGTACCGTTCGGGAAGTCCGGGCATTCCCGGCCCGAAGGCGCGTGTGGCGCCCTTGCGGTGCACCAGGATCTCGCGCACTTTTCCGTCGATCGCATGCTTCTCCAGTTTGGCGGTGTTGTGGGCGACATCGTATACCTGATGCAGGCCCAGTCCGGACGGATCCTTGTGGAACACCTCGGAGAAGGCCTCACGGATCCGGTGGAGGATCACCTGGCGGTTGACGAATGACATGTTGATTGCGCATTTCATGGCGGCAAAATAGTCCTGCCCTTCCTGCGATCGGAAAGGCGCGCACGCCAGCTCCCGGTCCAGAATCCGGATGCCGTACTTGGCCGTCATCGCCTTCAGGAAGATTAGGAGATAGTCGGTTGCGATCTGGTGGCCGAAACCCCGGCTGCCGCAGTGGTACATCACGACTACCTGGTTTGGGATGGTGATGCCGAACGCCTCCGCCAGTTTCGCGTCGAAGATGCATTCCGGCCGCGCCACCTGGATCTCCAGGTAGTGATTCCCTGATCCCAGGGTGCCGAGTTGCCTGAACCCGCGTTCGACCGCCCTATTGCTGATCTTTGACGCGTCCGCCCCCGCGATGCAGCCGTCTTCTTCGGTGCGCTCGAGATCTTCCCGCCAGCCATATCCGTTCTTGATGCACCAGTCGGCCCCCTGCTCCACTACGTGGCGAAACTCGTCCTGGGAAATGCGGACGAAGCCGGAGCTTCCCACACCCGCAGGGACTCGCTGGAACAGCATGTCGACGAGTTGCCGCAGCCGCGGCCTCACTTCCTCCTCGGTGAGATTGGTCAGCACCAGGCGCATGCCGCAGTTTACGTCAAAACCGATGCCGCCCGGTGAGATCACACCGTGCTCGACATCCATGGCTGCCACGCCGCCAATAGGAAAGCCATAGCCCCAGTGTCCGTCCGGCATGCAGTAAGCATGCTGAAGGATTCCCGGCAGGGTGGCAACGTTGGTCAGCTGCTCGAAAACGCCATCGTCCATGTCCCTCAGCAGCTTTTCTGTGGCGTAGATGCGGGCCGGCACCCTCATCCCCTGCTTGTGGGTGACGGGAATCTCCCATACAGTCTCAGATATTTTCAGAATACCCTTCGGTATGGCCATGTCTCGCCTCCCGACGCAAGCGACTCCAGCTAATTCTTCCCCCTTTTCCACCCCAGCTCAAAGCGAAAACGGACTCTATGCTAGAGGCACAAAGGATCCAGCCTTCATATGGCGGTGTCACCGAAACTTCATGTAGCCGCGAGCTCAGCCCGAAGCTTCGGTATCGACTCTCGTGTGACTCCGCCGCTTTCGATTCTGTTCCGGAATCAGCCTTCGGGGCTTGTTTGGAGACCGGCTGAAGCCCGGGCCGCTTGTTTCAGACCGTGTGAGTGCTCATGCACTCAGATGCGACGCACCCGCACGGAACCTCGGCTTTGACTCCTGACTCCTGGCTCCTGACTCCTGACTCCCTGGGTCTGTTATCATTGGCGGATGCAGGTTCTTCTGATCAATCCGCCAATCTACGATTTTACCGCGTACGACTACTGGCTGCGGCCGTACGGGATGCTTCGAGTGGCGGGTCGCATCCAGCATGCATGCAGTCTCACCTTTTTTGATTTTCTCCTCTCCAGGCAGCGGGACGCCTGGGGCCGCGGCAGGTTCCCCGAACAGGTAATCCCCAAGCCGGCCGCGTTCGGCGACATCCCCCGATTCTTCCGCCGGTTTGGCCGGCCGCGCGACGAATTCAGGGACTTGCTCAGGAAACGGCGCTTCGACGTCGTGCTGATTCAGACGACGATGACATACTGGTACCCGGGCGTCCGGGAGGTCATTGAGGATGTGCGCGAACTGGCGCCGCAGGTGAAGATCGTTCTGGGCGGGATTTATGCCAGCCTGTGCCCTGATCATGCCCTCTCCCTCGGCGCCCACCTGGTTGTGGAGAAAGACGACCTGGACCCGCTGTGGAACCTGCTGGGAACGCCACGATCCGCTCCTCCTTACCGGGATGTCTCCATGGGAACGGTGGCGGCGATGAAGCTCACTGAAGGCTGTCCATTCCGGTGCACTTACTGTTCCGTGCCGTTGCTCCAGCCGCAGTTCGCAACAAGACCTGTCGAGGAGTGCCTCCAGGAAGCCCGGCGCCTCGCCGCCTCCGGCGTGCAGAACGTCGCCTTCTACGATGACGCACTTCTGTTCAGGCCGGAACAGGTCCTGGTCCCGTTCCTGGAAGGAGTCATCCGGGAACACCTGCCTCTCTCCTTTCACACTCCCAACGCGCTCAACGTCCGGTTTCTGACACCGGAACTGGCGAGTCTCATGGTGCAGGCAGGATTCCGCAGCTTCTTTCTCGGTTTCGAGAGCATATTTCCCGAATGGCTGAGAAAAACGGGCGACAAGTCGTCGGCGGAGGAATTCACCACGGCTGTCGCCGCCCTCCGCCAGGCGGGGGCGGAGACGGCCGTGGCCTATGTGATCATCGGGCACCCCGACGCCGGCGAAGAGGCGATCGAATCCTCGATGCGCTTTGCGCACGAGCACGGAGCGCGAGTTTACCTTTCGGAATTCGCGCCGATTCCCGGCACCATCGACGGCCAACGTTGCGGCGCCTGGGCCGACATGAACGAACCGCTCGCTCACAACAAGACCGCCTTCACGATCCGCCGCATGGGCGCCGACCGCCTCAACCGGTTCAAGTCCCTCTGCCGAATTCTGAACTCGAGCCTCTCCCCGAATCGCTAGCCGGTTTCCGTCGCGGAACAAGCGAATTACCTATCCCGAACCTGGACCTTGACCTGGACTTGGAGGTGGACCTCGACCTGGACGTAGACCCGTGAATGCCGTCCGACCTGGCCTGCAGGCATCGTGTAACAGGCAGATCACCTGCCTGCTTGCCGCATACCTGTCCAGGTCCACGTCCACATCCAGGACCAGGTTTAGGTCTAAGTCGATGACCTTGGAGTTTCACGGCAGATACTGGCGGGGGATATTCACGAAGCGGTTTTTGGCGTTCTTGGAATGGAGAGATCGGCACGCACATTCAGGAGTAGGGGTAGAAAATGAAGAAGAGGAGGGAGAGGGCTATTCCCTTGACTCAGGTAGCAACTAAATGTTGTGCCCTGCGGTGTCCTGCTCTTGTTCCCGGGCGGGAAAAGCATCGCCGCCAACAATGCCTTTCCCGTACTACAGGAGTTTTTCTGGGTCCGAGTTCTTTCTCTCCTGAATGGCAAAACCGTGACTCACGAAGCCTTCGGGCTAACAGGAGATGTAAACCTTTATATCTTCTTGACTCACAATGCAGATGGAGGATAATCAGCGTGCGGGGCACCTGGTCCGGGGCTTCCCGCTGGATTTGAACTGGAGAGCATGTCGGTGTTTTCGCAGACCTCTGAATACGCCCTTCGGGCGATCGTCTGGCTTGCGACTCATTTTCCCGAGCCGCAGACTACCCAGCAGATCGCCGCCGCCACGCGTGTGCCTGCCGGATATCTGTCGAAGGTGCTGCAGTCGCTGGGCCGGGCGGACCTCCTCCATTCTCAGCGCGGGCTCTATGGGGGATTCACGTTGACTCGTCCGCCGGGAGAGATCAGTGTGCTCGAGGTGATGAATGCGGTCGATCCGATCCGGCGGATAGAATCCTGCCCCCTCGGGATTGCTTCGCACGGTAAGGATCTCTGTGCCCTGCACCGTCGCTTGGACAACGCCATTGCCCACATCGAACGGGCATTCTCGCAGTCGACTCTCGCCGACCTGCTGGCGGAGCCGTCGGGCAGCCAACCGCTATGCGAGATTGAAGTCCCCAGGAACAAGTAGTCGCACATCATCCGGGACATCCCGGGCCGTTTCGCTCATTTCGCACTGCAGGTGGGCGCCCATAAGCGCCAGAGAAGTCGCCAACTGAAGGCGGACTTCGACCTAGACCTGGACGTGGACGTGGACCTCGACATAGACGTGGTCAGCCTTCTTTGGTGTAACCTATCTCGAATGCGACACTTATATCGGGTCATGCCTATTGCCGGGTCCACGTCCAGGTCCAGGTCAGATGGCTTTGGAGTTTCGCGACAGAAACTAGTTACCTCAACGCCTAGGGTTTGCGCCCGCCGCCTGTTCGTCATGGATCCCTCATCAGGTCGGTATTACCCATTTATTGGGTGCTGGGTACCGGGTGTTGGAGAGATTAGCCGCATGTCTGTTTTCTAACGTCTGACCCGTTGATTCACCGGCAGTTCGCACCGGCGCCTGACACCCGGGTGGCACTTCTTTTAAAGGATCGAAAAAGGGGGTGCCCGGAGGCACCCCCTTTGTGATTTCCTGGCGAGACTGGTGCGGCGGGTCAGGACTTGGCGGCCGCGGCAGCCTTGGCGGCTTCTTCCATCATCGCAGTCGTGACCGATTTGGGACGTTCGATCGGATAGCCGAGAGCGCGGTCCCAGATGATGTTGGCCGCCACTCCGAACGCACGGCCGACGGCGAACAGCACGGTGTAGAAATCGTATTCCTTGACGCCGTAGTACCACTGGATGACACCGGATTGGGCGTCGACATTCGGCCAGGGATTCTTGGCCTTTCCCTGTTCCAGCAGAACGGGAGGAACCACGCGGAAGAGGATGTCCACGTACTTGAAGAGAGGGTCGTCGGGCAGGTGCTTCAGGCAGAACTCGCGCTGAGCCATGTACCTCGGGTCGGTCTTGCGCAACACGGCGTGTCCGTACCCCGGGATCACCTGTCCTGACTTGAGCGTATCCCAGACAAACTGCCTCATTTCCTCGTCGGTGGGCACTTTGCCGCCCATCTTGGCCATAACCCCCTGGATCCAGCTCAGCACTTCCTGGTTGGCCAGGCCATGCAGCGGACCGGCCAGACCGTTGATCATGCCCGAAATGGAGTAGTAGATGTCAGATAGGGCGCTGGAGATGAGGTGCCCGGCGTGGGCGCTTACGTTGCCGCTTTCGTGATCGCTGTGCAGGATGAAGTAGAGCCGCGAAACGTCATCGTATGGTTTGTTGATCCCCATCATGTGTGCGAAATTGCCGCCCATGTCGAGTGCCGGGTTGGAAGGGATGGTGGCGTCGCCCCGGTACTTCATGCGGAAAATGTAAGCCGCAATCTCGGGCAGCTGAGCCAGGAGGTTCATGGCATCTTCGTAGGTCGGATCCCAATAATCGTTCTTGTTGATGCCCGCGTTGTATTTCTGCACGAAGATGGACTCGCGCTGCATCGCCACCACTGCGGCCGACAGCATGGTCATCGGGTGGGTATCGCGCGGCATGGCGCGGAGGACATCGAATACGTACGGCGGAACCTTCGCCCGCTTCCTGAATTCATCGGCCACCTCGGCCACCTCTTTTTCGGTAGGGATGTCACCGGTCAGGAGCAGGTAGACATGCCCTTCCACGTACGGCATATCGCCGCCCGGCGCCTTGGGCAGCTTCTCCAGCACTTCCGGGATCGTCATGCCGCGGAAGCGGATCCCTTCCATCGGATCCAGATAGGAGATGTCGGTCACCAGGCACTTCACATCCCTGGCGCCGCCGATGGCCTGTCCGATATTCACCTCGCCCAGTTTGACATCCCCATGTTCTTTGACCAGCTTGGCGGTGCGCGGCCGCCAGGCCTGGATCTTCGTGTAGAGCTTCTCTTTTAGTTTGGACACGATTCCCTCCATAGAATTTGAAGATTCTGTACTCCGCCCTGCGCCCTCATAGTGATCAGCCGGCTACCGTACCCGGATCGAGTTGAGGACACCCTCCAACTCCCGTTTCTGGCTCTTCCAAATGCATGGTCAGGTAAAAAGTGTTGCCCGTGCATTATCCTGACGGCGCGAACACCGCTGCCGCAACAGAGCTGAACTTGATTCGCAGGATCGATACTACCCGGCAACCATGAATAAGTGGGATTGATTAGATCATCGACTTTTGTGGGTCGACCGATTTTTCAACACCCGTCGGTTCAGTATACAACCGGAGCGGCTTTCTTGATAATCCAAATCGGAGGCAATCCCAAGTGCCCTCTTAGCCCTGCCGTCTCTTTGTGCTACGATTTTCAGGCTCGGGTGGAGCCGATTCCATCGCAGTGGACGATTGAAGGAGATCTCGTGCCGTCAAAACAGCCTGTTCCCGATCTGGCGTTCGAAAAATACTCGCTGCCCAATGGTCTTGATGTAATCCTGCGCGAGGACCACAGGCTGCCGCTCGTGGCGGTCAACGTCTGGTATCACGTAGGCCCGGCCGACGAACGCCCCGGGCTGACCGGCTTCGCGCATTTGTTCGAGCACATGATGTTCGAAGGATCCGGACACGTCGGCGAGGAGGGCCATTTCCGATACCTCGAAGCTGCCGGCGCGAGCGAAATCAATGGTACGACCGATTTCGACCGCACCAACTATTTCGAGACGATCCCCTCGAACCAGTTGGAGCTTGCGCTCTGGCTCGAAAGCGACCGCATGGGGTATCTTCTCGACAAAGTTGACGCGCCGAAGCTCGAGAACCAGCGCGACGTGGTGCGCAACGAGAGGCGGCAAAGCGTGGAAGCCCAGCCGTACGGCCTGGTGCAGGAGGAACTCTTCCACCAGCTGTACCCGAAAGATCACCCGTACTATGCATCCGTGATCGGCTCACACTCCGACATCGAGGCCGCACGCCTCGAAGACGTCCGGGAGTTCTTCCGCCTCTACTACGCTCCCAACAACGCCTCCCTGGCTATCGTTGGAGACATCGACCCCAAACAGACCAGGGAGCTGGTGAAAAAATATTTCGGTCCGATTCCCCCGGGCGCGCCGGTGCCCCGCGTAGAGGTCAAGACTCCTCCGATCAAAGGCGAAAGGCGCGCGGTCGTGAAAGACCAGGTCGAGTTGCCGCGGGTGTACATGGCGTGGATCACCGACCGGATCTATACCCAGGGGGATGCGGAATGCGACATGGTGGCGAGAATCCTGGGCGGCGGGAAATCCAGCCGCCTCTATAAGAGCCTCGTCTACGAAAAGCGCATTGCCCAGGACGCTGCCGCTCAGCAATCCTCTCTTTCTCTCGGATCGATTTTCACCGTCGAAGCGACGGCCAAACCGGGAGTGAAGCCCGAAGAGCTGGAAAAAGCCATCGACGAGGAGGTCGAAGCCTTCCGTCTTCGCGGCCCGAGTGAGGCCGAAGTGGAGCGGGCGCGCAACACGTTCGAGAGCGCGATCATTCGTGGGCTGGAGAATCTCGGCGGCTTCGGGGGAGTCGCAGACCGGCTCAATCAGTACAACCATTTTCTGGCTGATCCCGGGCGCCTGGCCTGGGATCTGGAGCGCTATCACAAAGCCACCGCCCGGTCGCTCCAGGCGCTTGCACAGGAAGAGCTGTCGCGCAACGGGCGCGTCGTTGTCTACGGAGTTCCCGGCGAAAAGGCGATCGACGACGTGCCTCGTTCCGCCCCGGGCGCACAAGGCGCCGCGGAGCCGGCCCCGGTCACCTCCGGGCAGGAGTGGAGGCGGACCGTCCCAAAGCCCGGTCCCCTTTCGGCCCTGAGACTCCCGGTGCCGAGGCGTTTCCGGCTGGCGAATGGGCTCACCGTATACCTGCTCGAGCAGCACAGCCTGCCTATTGTCTCGGCCAACCTGGTCGTCCTGTGCGGCAGCGATCGCAACCCCCTGGATCTTCCGGGGCTGGCGTCATTCACGGCCGAGATGCTCGATGAGGGGACGAAGAAGCGCTCCGCCCTTCAAATTGCGTGCGACGCCGATCAGCTGGGAGCTTCGATCTCCACTGGTTCCACGATGGACATGTCGGTGGTGGCTTTCCGCTCGCTCAAGAGGAATGTGGATGCGGTTTTCGAGCTGGCAACCGATGTCCTGCTCAATCCCGAATTCCCGGAGAGCGAAATCGGACGGCTCCGGAACGACCGCCTCACCCAGCTCCTCCAACAGAAGGACAGTCCTAACACCCTGGCCGCCAAGTGCTTTTCGAGCGAGCTTTACGGACCCGATCACCCCTACGGACACATCGAGCTGGGAACGGAAGCGGCAAACAAGGCCATTACCAGGGAGGATCTCACCCGGTTCTGGAATTACGGATATTCGCCTGCACTGTCGGCGCTGATCGTGACCGGAGACGTGATCGAGGATGAGCTTCGCGACCTGGCGGGCAGGCACCTGGGGTCGTGGTGCGGATCCGGGGCAGTGGCCCCCCCGCCCGCCACAAAATCCAACCCGAATTGCCGGATCCTGATCGTCGATAAGCCGGCATCGCCCCAAACGGCGTTGCGCATCGGGCATGTCGGCGTGGCGCGCGCCCATCCGGATTATGTGCCTCTTAACGTCATGAACGCGGCGTTGGGTGGGATGTTCTCAAGCCGGATCAACCTGAACCTGCGCGAAAAACACGGCTACACGTACGGCGCCTCCTCCGCGTTCGTGTATCGGCGGAGCGCCGGTCCTTTTCTTGTCGGAACCAGCGTGCGCACCGATGTCACCGGAGATGCGGTCCGGGAGATCCTTTTCGAGATTGAGCAGATGCGCGGCAACGACGTCACCCCGGGGGAACTCGCCACCGCCAAGGATTCGATCGCGCGTTCGATGCCGGGACTTTTCGAGACGAGTCCGCAGGCCGCTTCAACGCTCGGCCACCTGTTCGTGCATAATCTTCCGGACGATTATTATCGCGGCCTGCCGGATGAAATCGATAGGGTGACCACGGGGGATGTTCGCCGCGTGGCCGCAGAGCACATGCATCCCGGGCAGATGATTGTTGTTGCTGTAGGGGACCGGAGCAAGATCCGGCGCCCGCTGGAAGAACTCCGGATCGGCCCGGTCCGGTGTGTCGACGTCGAAGGCAATCGTTTAACAGATGAGGAGTGACGCCCGGCGCACCGACGTTGACACGAGGTTGGAACGCAGGGTGTGCGGAACCGGCCCGATTCACGAAGCGTCGATCTTTCTTCCTGGATTATTGGTAATTCAATGAACAATTCTCTCGACATCAAACTGCAGACGGAAACTCTCAACGTGACGGAATCGATCCTCGAACGATACAACGTGCCTGGGCCCCGTTACACGAGCTACCCGACTGCCCCCGAGTGGGTGGACACGTTCGGTCCGGATGACTTCGAGCGCGCGCTCGCCGAATCCAACGGCCTCCGTCCTTCCCCGCCGCTTTCGCTCTATGTCCACCTTCCCTTCTGCCAGAGCCTTTGCCTTTTCTGCGGCTGCAACGTCGTCATCAACAAAGATCACGAGGTTCTCCACCCATACCTCAAAAACGTCGGCTGGGAAATTGACCAGCTCGCACAGAGGCTGGATCCGTCGCGCCCGGTTGTGCAGCTCCACTGGGGCGGAGGCACGCCGACTTATCTCAGCCCGGAACAAATGGCGAATCTCTTTCAGCAGCTCCGGCAGCACTTTACATTCGCCCCGGACGCCGAGGTGGGGATCGAGGTCGATCCGCGGACGACGAGCGAAGCGCACATCACCACCCTCAGGCGGCTGGGCTTCAACAGGATTTCGATGGGCATCCAGGATTTCGACCCGGACGTCCAGAAGACCGTCAATCGCGTGCAGCCGTATGAAATGACCAAGGCGGTTTTTGAGCTTTGCCGCGAGCAGGAATTCGAATCGATCAATGTGGATCTGATCTACGGGCTGCCGCACCAGACCCCTGATTCGTTCGTCGACTCGGTGGAAAAAGTGATCGGCCTCAATCCGGACCGCGTCGCCATGTTCAGCTACGCCCATGTCCCCTGGCTCAAGAAACAGCAGGGTTCTTTCGCAAAGCACATCCCGCAGGGCATGGACAAATTCCGCATCTTCCGCGCAGGCATCGAGCGTTTCACCCGGGCGGGATACCAGTACATCGGAATGGATCATTTTGCACGCCCGGACGACGAGCTGTGCCAGGCCCAGCGCGACCGCACCCTGCACCGGAACTTCCAAGGGTACACCACGAAGGCGGGCGCGGACCTGTTCGGGATCGGGGTCAGCTCGATCAGCGGATTGGGGCGCGTCTACTCTCAGAACTTCCGCGCGCTCGCGGACTACTACGCCGCGATTGATGGGAAAAAGCTCCCCACCATGCGGGGCATCCGCCTGACGGACGACGACGTGCTGCGCCGGGCGGTCATCAGCCGGATCCTGTGCCACTGCGTCCTGCACAAGCGGGAGATCGAACGGGAATTCGACGTGCGGTTCGACGAATACTTTGCCGACGAACTCGCGCGGCTGAAGCCGCTCGAGGAAGATGGCCTCATCGTTGTCGGCCCGGACTCGATTTGCGTCACCTCGCTGGGCCGCATCTTCATCAGGAACGTCGGGATGGCATTCGACAGTTACCTGCGCAAGCTGAAGGACAAGCCGATCTTCTCGAAGACGCTCTGAAACGACCTGTGGGCGCCCGCAGCCGGGGGCGCCCGAAATGCTTTGCATCGGGCCTCGGTGATCGTCCCCGGTCAGATTGCCGGCCCCATCGTGCGAGGCGGCAGTCCCGCAATCCCACGGCCGGACTCTGCTTCGCGGACCATTGAGTTAGCGATATGGCCCTTCTGCAAGAATCCGACACCAACCAGGGCGTGCTCCTGTTCAACCTGGGCGGCCCGGAGACGCTCGACGACGTCCGCCCGTTCCTGTATAACCTGTTCTCCGATCCCGACATCATCCGGATCAGGAACAATTCACTCCGCCGGACCGTCGCCTGGCTGATCGCGACGCTCCGGCAGGAGAAATCCCGCGGGCTGTACCGGCAGATCGGGGGAGGATCGCCGTTGCGCCGGATTACAGAGGCCCAGGCGGCGGCGTTGAGCCAGCGGCTGGCGGGATACGGCTGCAAGGCCAAAGCCTATGTCGGCATGCGCTGCTGGAACCCGACCATCGACGAAGCGGTCGCGCAAATCCTGGCAGATCGGATCGAACGGCTGGTCGTACTGCCGCTCTTCCCCCAGTTTTCGGTCACCACCACCGGTTCCTGTCTCAACTACTTTCGAGCGCTGGCCAGGAAATCGGGACTGGAGGGCAGATCGAAGATCTTCTACGTCGAGCCATGGTTTGAAGAGCCGCTTTACCTGGAAGCCATGGCCGACCAGGTGCGGGAAGCGCAACACCGGTTCTCGGACCCGTCCCCTGCAGCCATCCATCTCCTGTTCAGCGCGCATTCCATCCCGGCCCGCTACGTCGATGAAGGGGATCCTTATCTCGAGCAGACCAGGAAGACCGTGGCGCTCATCAACGAGCGCCTCGGTGGGTTATTCCCCTTTACTCTATCCTTCCAGAGCAAGGTCGGCCCGGTGAAGTGGCTCGGCCCGGCCACGACCGATGTAATCCAGGGATTCGGGAAGCGCGGCATAAGCAAGGTGCTGCCGATTCCGGTAAGTTTCGTCTCGGACCACATCGAGACCCTGCAGGAGATCGACATCCTGTACCGCGGCCTGGCGCTGAAGTCCGGAATCCGGGAGTTTCACCGGGCTCCGTCCTTGAATGTATCCCCCAAATTCATCGAGGCGCTGACGCAGATCACGCTTCACGTCCTGGGCTGAAAGACAGTCAGCGGAGCTTTTCGATTTCTGCCCAGAGGTCTTCCTGCCAACCGTTGTACAGCCCCATCTGGGTATAGCGGAGGACTCCCTGTTTGTCGATGACCGCCTGCATCGGGATGGAAATAGTCTGGTAGGCGTTGCCCACCTCCCCGTCGAGGTCGAGCAATACCCGGGTCTGGAGGTTGGTTCGTTTGACAAACGGGATGACCTGATCGGCGGAGTCTCCTAAATTTACCGCCAGCAACGTGAAGTCGTTCGGGTGTTGCCTCTGCATGTCCTCGAGCATCGGCATGGATTCCCGGCACGGCCCGCACCAGGTAGCCCAGAAGTCGAGCAGCACCACCCTGCCCTTGAAATCGCTCAAGGAAACCTTTTGCCCTGCCAGGTCCTGGAGTTGAAAGCCCGGCGCCGGCCGGCCCAGTTCGGGTCCCCCTCCCGGGGCAGGAGGGCCGTTCTGCCGCGTTCGCTGGGCAATAATCAGAATGATCCCCACCAGTAACGCGCCCCCCAGAGTGATTGCTCTCCTCATGCGATCATGGTCCTCCCCGATGTCCGAGTGCCCGGTCACAACGACATTGGCGCCGATCCCCTGCATGTAACCGGTACAACAAATTATAGCAGCACGTCCGGCGGAACCCGCAGCAAAGTCTTCACATGGCTCCGATAAAATGCCCGGCGCCTCCCGGGAAGATCAAAACTGGTTGCCGGATGGTGCAGAGCAGGCCAAGAAAGGCTATTATTCCCCCTGCCCTACTTCACAGACAGACGGATAGGAGGATTGCGATGAGCGGGAAAGCCAGGCACATAGCGGTAACCTCAGAAAAGCTCCCGAAGCCTGCGGGCCCATATTCCCCGGCGGTGATATCTGACCGCCTGGTCTTTGTTTCCGGACAGGGGGCCAAAGACCCGGCCACCGGCCGGCTCGTCGGGGCGGGCATCGAGGATCAAACCGAGCAGGTGCTACGCAACATCGCGGCGATCCTTGAGGCCGCCGGCAGCAGTCTGAATCACGTTCTCCGCTGCGGCGTATTCCTGACCGATATTTCCGAGTTCTCGCGGATGAACGCCGTGTACGTGCGCATGTTCGGGGAGAATCACCCGGCGAGGACCACCGTTCAGGTCGCCGCCCTGCCGACGCCCGGCCTTCGGATCGAAATCGACGCGATCGCCTACATCCCCTGAGAGGCCAGATTCGGAGGCATATGCCGGCGCCTGCCGGGTTAATCCGGCAATTCCAGTCAGAGGATGCGGACTCCTGCTGCGACCTGGTGCGTGCCTGTCTGCGGACCGATCCCCTCATGCCGCCCGCAGCTTTGGAGAGGCTGCTCCTGGCCGAGTCGCCGGCGGCAATGCGCGAACGGGCGACCCTGTTCTATCTCGCTGTTTGCGTCGTAGAGGGCCGCATCGCCGGGGTAGCAGGGATCGACATGAATGAGATCCGGCTCCTCTACGTCGACCCGAAATTCCGCAGCCGCGGGGTCGGAGGCGCTCTTCTCGCACATGTGGAGTCCATGCTTCCGCCTGCACTTTTTACGGATGTCTTTGTTTATTCAGCTCCGGGAGCCGTCGGTTTTTATCGCGCACACGGCTATGAGCCAGGAGGAGAGCACCGTGTTGACGTCGGTGGCGCCATCATGGCGACAATCTTCATGACCAAGAGACTGGCCGGATAGTGTAGAGTCTTGCTGCGATCTTTGATCCACAGGTGCTGCACGCGGCGGGATCCGTGGGCGACAGCCGGAAACCGCGCTGCGAAGAGATCAATTGCGAGGAGTGTTCGATGGACCAGCCAACCGCGACAAGTAGAAATGATGCATTCGCTGCGGCCCGACCGTCAGCGGACTTGATAATAACGGGCGCCGCAGTCTGGACCGGGGATGAAGCGCGGCCCGAAGCGGAAGCGGTGGCGGTCCTCGGCGACCGCATCGCAGCGGTAGGGAGCGCCGCCGAAATCGCGCTCTGGCGCGGGCGCCGCACGCAGGTGATCGCGGCGGAAGGAAGGCTCATAGTCCCGGGATTCAACGATGCCCACGTGCACTTCGTGGATGGAGGCCTGCAGCTCGACAACATCGATCTCAGGGATGCCTCCTCGGCCGCCGAATTCGTCCGGCGCGTGGGCTCGCAGGCGAGCGCTCAAACCCAGGGCGACTGGATCCAGGGAGGCGGCTGGGACGAGCAACGATGGGACCAGCCGGCGCTTCCGACAAAGGAGATGATTGATCCAGTAACTGCAGACACCCCGGCGCTCGTCCACCGGTGCGATTTGCACATGGCCGTGGCAAATTCCATCGCCCTGCGTCTTGCCGGGATAACGCCCGACACACCTGATCCCGCCGGGGGTGCGATCGTTCGCGACGCCCAGGGTGTGCCGACCGGTATCCTGAAGGATGCTGCGATCAGACTGGTCGCCGGGATCATTCCACCCCTGACGCATGCGCGCCGTCTCCGGGCAGTCAAGCGGGCGCAAGAGCATGCCGCGTCGCTAGGTGTGACCAGCGTTCAACACATGAATCCGACCGCCGCCGACGTAGCGCTCTACATGGAACTCGCCGAATCGGGAGAGTTGACTACCCGCATTTACGCGGCGCCCCTGGAAACGGAGTGGGCCGAGCGCGGCCGGATCGGAATCAGGCATGGGTTCGGTTCCCCGCTGCTCCGTCTCGGGGCGCTCAAAGGCTTCACCGACGGCTCTCTCGGCTCGGCCACCGCATGCTTTTTCGATCCTTACGCAGACGCCCCGGAAACGCGCGGCCTGCTGACCAGCGAGATGCAGCCGCGCGCCGCCATCCTCGAGCGCCTGCTGGCAGCCGATGAAGCCGGCATGCAGATCTGCCTCCACGCTATCGGCGATCGTGCCGTCTCGCTGGCGCTCGACCTGTTTGAAGACATCACGCAGGCACACGGCATGCGCGACCGGCGCTTCCGCGTGGAACACGCCCAGCACATCGCGTTGAAGGACTTCGAGCGCTTCAGCCCGCTGGCCGTCGTCGCCTCCGTGCAACCATATCACGTCATCGACGACGGGCGCTGGGCCGAGAGAAGACTGGGAAACGCGCGCCTCAGGACGAGTTACCCCTACCGCACGCTGCTCAATCGTCACGTCCGCCTGGCGCTGGGAACAGACTGGTACGTCGCTCCCCTGAATCCCTTGCTGTCACTGTATGCCGCAACAACCCGGGCGACACTCGACGGCAAGAATCCGGACGGCTGGATCTCCGAACAGAAGATCACGCTCGCAGAGGCGGTCACCGCCTATACCATGGGAAGCGCTTATGCGGAGTTCCAGGAGAAAGTGAAGGGATCGATCACGCCCGGGAAGCTGGCCGACATGGTCTTTTTGAGCGACAACATTTTTCGCATCACCCCCTCCCAACTTTGCGATGTGAAAGTCGATGCCACCATCATGGGAGGCAAGGTCGTATATTCGGCTTAGGCCGAAAGGGAATCCTGCCGCCCGGAACGCGGACCCGGAAAAAGACCTTGAGCTAAGCGGGAAGTAAACAGATAATTCGTATGAGGGTTCTTCGGCAGCCTGTTTGATCTGCTGCAGGGAGCGCCGGGCTCCTGCCTGTTCGCGCAAGGCAAGTGTCTGTTCGGCAATCACGCGAACGCTGTTTATTTGCAGTCCGATTGAGGCATGCAAGAGTCGGGATCCGGGGACGCAGCCGATCCGGCGACTGGGGTTGTCCTGCCGCCAGCAGACATCCTGCTCGCCGCGATGCCGGCCGGCCTCGGTGGATCCAGACAGCGGAGCCGGCTGTCAGAGTCCGGCAAGAGGCACGCACCTGCAAAGAGACGGCGACAACACGCCGATCGCCTGTTGGAGTGGGGTCATGAAATCGGTTCGCATTCTGGTGGCAGATGATCACGAGGTGGTTCGCCGCGGAGTGTGCGCTCTCCTCGAATCGCAGCCGGGATGGGTTGTAGTCGGTGAAGCCATCACGGGACGCGAAGCGGTCAAGAAGGCAGCCAAACTGAAACCGGATGTCGTGGTCCTCGACATCAGCATGCCTGAGCTGAACGGCCTGGAGGCTACAAGGCAGATCGTCAAGGCCGCTCCCCAATCCGAAGTGCTCATCCTGACCATCCATGATTCCGAACAGGTGGCCCGCCAGGTGCTCGCCGCCGGCGCGCGGGGCTACGTTTTGAAGTCAGACGCCGGCCGCAACCTTGTCACCGCCATCGACACCCTGCAGCAGCACAAACCATTTTTTACCACCGCGGTCTCTGAGATGGTGTTTCGCGATTTTCTCAAGTCCAACCGTTCGGTCGACGATGCCCCATCCGACCGGCTCACGCAGCGGGAGCGGGAGATAGTCCAGTTGCTTGCCGAAGGGAAATCCAACAAGGAAGTCGCGTCGATGCTCGGCATCAGCGTTAAGACCGCGGAAACACACCGCAGAAACGTGCTCATCAAGCTCAACCTGCATTCGATCAGCGACCTCATCCACTACGCCATCCGCAACAAGATCATCGAAATCTGACCTCGCACCCCTGGCTTCAGACTGAAGACCCCGGACGGCCGCGTGCCAGGCCCCGGGCGGCGAATGCCGCACTCAGCTTGTGAGAAGCACAGGCCGGAGGAATCAACGGGTCGTGCGGGCCGACTGAGGGGACCGCCGGTGGATACCGTGGAGGCCGTAGGGCGCCTTACGCTTTCGACCAACCACAAAATCTGGATTTCGCGGGATTGAGGCGACAGGCGGGCCGTGAGATGCTGTCTCCAGCGCAGCAATTCGATCGACGGTTCTGAGCGTCATCCGCGGATCGGATCTCGGCGGCGGGGATTAGGCCGCTGAGATGGGAGCTTGAGCTTTTATGGGAAAGCCAGGATCGAACAAACGGGCAGCCGCAAATGTGAAAGCAGGCGTGTGCCCGGCAGATTTGAGGATAGCCTCCGTCCCAAATGCGTGTCGCGAGCGGGACAGCGCTCTTGGGGGCTTCCTCACCCGAATGCTGCGAGACATGTACAAGAGCGAAGCGCGACCCTGCATTTGACCTGCATTACAGGGCGCCCCCGCTAATCGGGAGCGTCCCCGCCCCAATGCCCTCCATCGACCAGGGCCCGGGAAGTTTCCGGGCCCCCTCGTCTCTTCCGGAGATCTTCGACGGGGGCAGTTGCGACTGCCGTCTTTGGTATCATGCTGAGGAGACCCGGGACCGGCAGGTGAGCTTGCCAGCCGCAGCAAGCCATGAGCCCCTCATCCATCGACTGCGGCCGCGAGAGAAAGGAGTTTTATGAGTGCCGATGCCAGTCCGACCGATTTTGTCGTAAAGCTGAAAGGCCGGCAGGAGATTGCCGATAGGACCATGGCCTTTCATTTCGAAAAACCTCGTGGCTTTGTCTTCAAAGCCGGCCAGTACATTGACGTGACGTTGATCGACCCGCCGGAATCCGACGACGAGGGGATTACCCGGAGCTTCTCGATCGCCAGCGCGCCGTCTGAGGAAGGGTTGACGGTGGCCACCCGCATGCGCGACACCGCGTTCAAACGCACTCTGGGTAAAATGCCGCCCGGGTCGCCGATTAAGATCGAAGGCCCTTTTGGCAGCCTGGTTCTTCACAACAACGCCTCGAAACCGGCGGTTCTCGTGGCCGGAGGTATCGGGATCACTCCCTTTCGCAGCATCCTCCTCAGAGCATCGGGCGAAAGGCTGGCGCATCGCATTTTTCTCTTCTATTCCAATCGCCGCCCGGAAGACGCCCCGTTCCTCGGCGAACTCGACGCCTTGCAGCACGTCAATCCAAACTACCGGTTGATCGCCACCATGACTCAAATCGAAAAGTCCAAACTCCAGTGGAAGGGCGAGACAGGAACCTTGGACCGGGAGTTTTTCGACAGCCACCTCGCCGGGATCAACTCCGCAATCTATTACATCGCGGGGCCGCCACCGATGGTAGCCGGAGTGCGCGAGGTGCTGAACAGCACCGGCATCGACGACGATGACATCCGCGCAGAGGATTTCGCGGGGTACTAGCCCGCGGGTCCCGAGTGGGTCCCGGCCGCCGGATGGGATCCGGTCAGGATCTCCACCGCGCACAAATTCCGCTGCCTGCATACCCGTCGCCAATTCGGCGCTACCCGATGAGTCTCGCTTTGCGTTGTGCAACAAAAGGGATGGCCGATCTCGATTACTGCCAGGATCGGGTCCCGTCCGGCGAGAATGTCTCAAAACCAGGCGTCCTGGAGGGACGCGGAGAAAGTAGCCGGGGGCTAGCCGCGCAGCGGCGCTGTCCCCGGTGAGGCCAGGCAAATGGTGGGAGCCCCGGCAGGGGCTCGATTCCTCCTTCGTCCTTTACCCCGGGCGGCGCTTCGCTTGCCCGGAGCCCTTCCAGGGCTGGAATTGAGGGCATATCGCCGGTCGCGCGAGTTTTGAGACAGGCTCGCCGGCCGGGACCTACCGGGCAAATGCCGAAGCCGGCCGTGGATCGATGAGGCGTTCCAGGATGGAGCGCTCTTCCGGCGGTATCGGCACGAGGAGACGCACCTCTCCTGCTTCGACTGCGGCGACAGGCACGCCGTCGCGGTAGACAATGCGATTGCCGAGAAGCGCCGGGACTTTGCTCCCGGGCGTGAGAATGCCGGCAAGGTTCAAGGGGTCGCAGGCGGACAACCGGAGGTAGCGGCCGGCAGTTTCGCGTTTGCGAATGCTGCGCAGGCCATCGACGGCTTCCGGGAGCGCGAACTGTTCGCCGGTGCACCCGGCGACGAATCTCCCGCCCCGGATCTCACCCCTTGCCTCCATGCGGCGCAGCACTGGAAGCAATTCTCTCCAGGCAGGCGCAGGTGATTCCCGAACGAGCAGCTCACGCAGCAGAACGCCATAGCGCCGCAGGTACTGGCGGGCAACGAGTTCCGTCCGGTTTTCGGGCATGGGCTCGTGTGACGCAAGCAGCGACCACCGCCCGACGCGAGTTCGTCGCGGTCCGCGACGCCGGTGCGGGGAGCGATCCCACCGTTTCGCCTCGCCGGTCACCAGCGCCCGCAAACCCTCAAAAGCGTCGGCCGTCACCAGCCCCGCGGCCACGAGCTGCCACAATGCCTCCTCGACCTGCGAGGGGAGGCAACGAGTGCCGGTGATGATTTCAGCAAAGAACGACGCGCCGCGCTCGCGCAGGTAGCCAAAAACGCTGCGGGCGGCAATCGAGAGCGCACTCTCATCCGGGGGGACGCCGTCGAGCAGCCAGGACACGTCTTCGCGCATGGCAAGGCCAAGCGCCGCCGTGCGAGTGAGGCCCGGCCGATGCGCCGGCGCCACTGCATGCGTCTCCCGGTGCGACCATCTTCCCCACGCAATATCCCCCGTCAGGCAAAGGTTGTCGAGCATCGCCGGCCGATAGTCTTTCACCCTCGACAGAAGAATCTCATCTTCCCACGCCGCCGCGGCCGCCTCGAATCCCTGAAGCTGTTCGACGGCCTCCGCCAATCCGGACTCCCCTTCCAGCTGACGGTCCGGTTCGATGTGCTGCCAGAAAAACAGGAACTCGATGAGAGTAGAGGCAGGAACGGCCTCGATCTCGCGCCGCAGGTGCGCTATCGTGGCCCGATGGATGCGCGCCAGGATCCGCCGGTCGCAGAATTCGTCCGCGACTGCGGCCGGACTGAAGCGCCCTCTCAATAACACGCCCTCCCCCTCGAGAACGGCCAGAGCCGCCCTGACGCTTTCCTCACTGAATCCGAGGACGGAGGCCAGTTGAAGCGGCGTCACGGGACCGCTCGCCTCCAGCCACCCGCGGACTACTGACGTAACCAGACGCTCGTCGGGCACAGCCCGGCCGCCGGCGTCGGCCTCCCCAGCGGGTTGCGCCAACTCCCGGTGTTCCATCGGCATCCAGTACCGGGATTCTCCCCAGCGAACACGCCGGGCCCTGCCCGATTGCTCGAGGTGGTCGAACCAGTGCGGGGCGTCTTCCGGAAGCCGCGCCGCCTGCATTTCCGGAAACAGGATCAGGCTGAAAAGCAGGTCGTGCAACTCCTCCTCGTCACGGACCGCCGGCCAGGCATCCGCCGCAGCCTGGCTGATCGCCGCCGGGTCAAGCCGTCCCAGTTCCGCGACCCCCTCGGGCAAAGCCCGCCGCAGGAACACCGCCCGCGCCCTCCGTTCTTCGAGAGGCGCGTCGTCCAGAAACGCGTACGGCATCGCATTCAGGATCTGGTGCGAGAAAACTGAGGGCAGGGGCGTGTCCCTGGCCACCAGCTCAATTTCACCCCGCTCCATTCTCTCAAGGACCGCGCGCAATCCTTCGAGATCGAGCGCTTCGGTGACACAGTCGCGCAACGTTTCAAAAACGAGCGGGTGATCCGGGACGGCGATATCCTCAGGAGGGCGATTGTCCTGGCACTGCGTTTGAGCCGGGAATACCGCGCTCAGCAGATCCTCCGCCCGCATCCGCTGGACTGCGGCGGGCACGCGCCTCCCGCGGGCGAAGCGAAGCATGGCCAGTGAGCGTGTCAGCGTCCAGCGCCAGCGCGTCGTGAAGATCGGGGACGCCAGCACGGCCTGCACGAGTGTTTCCCGCAACTGGCCTGCCCGAAGAAAAAGGGCGATCTCCTCGAGCGGAAACGAGTGTTGGGGGCCAAGGGACAGGACAATGCCGTCGTCCGTGGCTGAGGCCTGCAATTCGAAATCGAAGCTGCGGCAGAAGCGCTTGCGCAGTGCCAATCCCCAGGCCCGGTTGATTTTCGCCCCCCAGGGAGAATGCAGAACCAGCTGCATCCCGCCGCTCTCGTCGAAGAACCGCTCGGCGACAATGCGTTGCAAGGTCGGCACCGTTCCCAGCAGACGCCTGCCCTCTGCGACATACTGCAGCGCCTGGGCTGCCCCCGCCGGCGGCAGCCCGGCAGCGTCGGTGAGCCAGCGCATGCACTCTTCGGGATCGTTCAGCCGCTCTTCGATTCCCGACCGCACGTCTGACACGGCCTCCGACAGTTCGGGCGTGCGGGACGGGGCTTCGCCAAGCCAGAACGGGACAGAGGGCGCCAGCCCGCGCGCATCCTCGACGCGCACTCTTCCCCTCTCAACACGCCGGATGCGCCAGGAGGAGTTCCCCAGAAGGAATACGTCGCCGGCCACGCTTTCGACCGCAAAATCCTCGGTCACACTGCCCAGGTAAGTTCCATCGGGATCCAGGACAACATCGTAGTCTGCGTTGTCGGGAATTGCGCCGCCGTTTGTCAGCGAGGCGAGGCGGGCTCCCCGTCTCCCGCGGATCATGTTGTTGATCCGGTCATGGTGAAGAAAGGCGGTCCGGCGGCCCAGGCTGGCCGACACGCCTTCGGACAGCATCCGGATCACGGCATCGAACGCGGTCCGCGGCAGTTCCCGGTAGGGATAGGCGCGCTGCAACAGCTCGAAGAGGCGCTCGGCGCCCCAATCCTCCGCGGATGCGGCAGCGACGATTTGTTGCGCCAGGATGTCCAGCGGCCACGGCGGAATGTGCAGGCGGTCGAGGTCGCCACGGCGGACGGCAAGCAGCAAGGCTGCGCACTCGATGAGCTCGTCGCGCGTTAGGGGAAAGAGGCGCCCCTTCGAAATTCCTCCCAGCGAGTGGCCCGAGCGTCCAATCCGCTGGAGAAGCGTCCCGATCGAACGCGGCGATCCGATCTGACAGACCAGGTCCACCGCCCCGACATCGATGCCCAGCTCCAGCGAGGCGGTGGCAACCGCCACGCGCGCTTCCCCTGATTTCAGGCGCTCCTCCGCCAGCAGCCTGGTCTTGCGCGAAAGGCTTCCATGATGGGCCACGACAGCCTCGGCACCCATGATCTCCGAAAGTTGATGGGAAACCCGCTCGACCAGGCGCCTGGTGTTTACAAAAACCAGCGTCGTCCGCTGACCCTGCGCCAGGGCGGCAACCCGGGCCACAACTTCGCCCCAGAGTTCGTGGGTGGCGATCGGGCCGAGCTCATCGGACGGCATCTCGATCTGGATATCGGAGTCGCGACGGTGCCCGATGTCGACAATCGCACATCGTGGCGCCCCGCCATCGTCGATGTTCGAATTGCCCACCAGAAAGCGGGCCGTCTCCTCAATCGGCCGCTGCGTCGCACTCAGGCCGATCCGGGTGATCGGTCCGCCGGCAAGCGCGCACAGTCTCTCCACGCTCAGGGAGAGATGGCTCCCGCGCTTGTTGCCGGCAACGGCATGGATCTCATCCAGGATAAGAGTCCGCACCCCCTGGAGACCGCGGCGGCCGCTTGCGGACGTAAGGAGCAGGTAGAGAGATTCCGGCGTGGTGATCCAGATGTGAGGCGGCTTGCGCGCCATGATCTGGCGCTCGTAGGCCGGGGTGTCCCCGGTGCGCAGCGCAATCCGGATTTCGGGCAACGCAATCCCTCGCGATTGCGCCAGCGCCACGATTTCCTTCAAGGGAACCGACAGGTTCCTGTGGACGTCGTTGGAGAGGGCTTTCAGCGGGGAAACATAGACTACCTGGGAGAATTCGGGCAGGTTGCCCTGAAGTGCCGCCCGCAGCAGCCGGTCGATGCATACCAGGAACGCGGCCAAAGTTTTGCCGGATCCCGTAGGGGCAGAGATCAGCGTGTGGCGGCCGCCTGCTATGGCCGGCCACCCTTCGGCCTGCGCCGCGGTCGGCGCCTCAAACCTGCTCTCGAACCATTCTTGAATCAGCGGATGAAAGGTGGACAGCATGCGCCACAAATTGTACCACGCTGCGGCGCGGGCGGTTCATGTACATCATCAGCCCTTTCGATTCAGATAATGACAAGCCCTGAAGGGGCGGAGCAGACTGCTCCGCCCCTTCAGGGCTTGTCCCTCGCTTTACGCCATTGCCCAGGGCTTTCCTGCTGGACCCTTTCAGGGTCCCGATTGGGCTCACTCGCAAGCGCCATCCGTTGCAGAGTCTGAACCAACGCATAAGGGCGTCAGAAATCGCAGAGGCCGCGATGGAGCCTCTTCAAGGTCATCGCGGCCTCTGCAGTACTTCGAGTCGTTCTTAAACCGGATCGTGTTATTTCTTCGGGGCCGCAGGGGGCTCCGTTCCCTTCTTGGAACCGGAGCGTTGCAGAACCACTAAGCCGATGACCGCAGCGACCACGAAGACCACAATGATAATGGTATCAAGTCCCATAGGTTCTCCTTGACTGGTGAAAGCCTGAAATTTGCTCGAGAAGATTCCCAACCTGTGAGAGCGAATTCAGGATCGTCGCGGAGGCGGTTTGGCAAACTGGTTGATCCCAAGGTAGGATGCGTCCGGCGGCAGGAAGGCAGATCCAGTCGCCGCGCCGGGTCTCCAATCCCATGGCTGCGCGCTGACGAGAGAGGCAAGGATGACGGGTTGCGGCGTTACTATCGATCCAGGCGTCTTCCGTTTGGGTTCCGCAAGCAGCGGAGCGTAGGTCGCGTTGCAGTTGTGGATTTCCAGCGGCGGCGACAGGCTCGGGACAGGGATCGGAAATGCAAACGGCAGGAGGAAAAGCAGCGCCGAGCACGACGAGATCATCAGACCGCACACCAAGTGCGTCCATCCTCCCCATGATCTCAGCGAAGTCGCGCGCATAACACCTGCCTGAGAAGTTCCGAAAGCCTGAGTCTAGCAGACATGCGGCGGTGTCCGCCTCACTTTTCGCTCCTGACAATCCTGATTAACTCCAAGTCGCCAAGACACAAAGCCGCCAAAGGCATAGTTGTTTTTCTTTTGCCGCCTGGCGTTTGATTCCGGTTGGATCTGTGCCACGCTGAGGATTTCGCAGTCTCCCGTTCGGCCGAATGGCGGTCCTTGAGATTGGCGGCGCCAGCACATATCTTTAGAGGGGGGAGGATTGACATCAGAATGAAGATTCTTGCCATTTTTGCCCATCCCGACGATGAAGCGTTCGGCCCGGCCGGCACCCTGTCGCGCTACTCGCTGACCGGGCACGCAGTGCACCTGGTGACGATGACGCAGGGTGAAGCAGGAACTCTCGGTCCGGCCCGGCACCTCACGCAAGTCGAACTCGGCCGGCTTCGTTCCAGTGAGCTGCGCTGCTCCGCCAAAGCGCTTCATCTGTCCTCCCTGGACATCTGCCAATTCCCGGATGGAAAGCTCGCTGTGCTGCCGGCGGAAGGCGGGCTGGGCGTTCTCCGGCAGAAGATCGACACAATACGTCCCGATGTCATGATCTCCTTCCACTCCTCCGGGATTTCGGGGCACCCAGATCACCAGACCGTCGCGCGTTGGTGTCTGCAGCTGGTTCAGGAACGCGCCGAACCTCCGCGCCTTTTCTCCTACGGAATTTCGGAAGCCCAGGCGCAGCGCATAAAATACAGGAGGATATTCCCCATCCCGGAAGATGAGATCACCCACGTGGTTGATGTTTCCCGGTTCCTGGAATACAAGCTCGACGCGATCCGTTGCCATCAATCGCAGAAGGAATCCTGGGAGAGAATGAAGCAGGTGGAAGGCGGGATTGAATCGTACCTTCGTAACGAGCACTTTTCGCAGGTCTGGCCCGCACCGAAGGCAGGACCGCGGTTGGAAGGCCTGGAGGACTGAGGCGGCGTAATCCGCTTCCCCGGTTCAGGCCGGCCGAGTCGCGGCTTGATCTCGCGAGTCCGGATATGTTATCAGATTTCTTTTTTTCACAATTTTGCGGGGAATCATACTTATGAGCGTCGTCAACGGGAAAAATGGAATTATCGGAATTCTTACCGGCGGTGGAGATGTGCCGGGGCTCAATCCCGCGATCCGGGCCGTCACGATCCGGGCGCAGCGGGAGGGGTACCAGGTGATCGGGATCCGCCGCGGCTGGGCGGGTCTGATCGACATCGTGCCTGACAAGTCGGCCGACAACAGCGAGAGATTTTTGATCTTGACCGAAGAGACCGTCAATCGCATCGGCCGGACAGGCGGCACATTCCTGCACACTTCCCGTACCCGGCCAAGCCACGTGCCCATTTCGAATATCCCCGTCCACCTCAAAGACAAATACAAGGACGAGGTAAACGACCTGACTCCCGAGGTCCTCCGTAATCTCGACTTCCTCGGCATCGGCTGCCTCGTACCGGTCGGCGGGGATGACACTCTCAGCTATGCCGAGCGATTGCACAGGGAAGGATTCAAGGTCGTCGCGATCCCAAAAACCATGGACAACGATGTTCCAGGTACGGATTACTGCATAGGATTCAGCACCTGTGTCACGAGAACCCTGGAGATGACCCACGCTCTCAGGACCTCCGCGGGTTCGCACGAACGCTTCCTGGTGATCGAGGTCTTCGGGCGCTATGCGGGATTCACCGCGCTTCTGCCCACCATGGCAGGAGCCGCCAGCCGCTGCGTCATCCCCGAACACCGATTCGACATGGAGCGCCTGACCGAGTTGCTGATCTCGGATCGGTATACCAACCCCAGCCGCTACTCCGTCGTCCTGGTGTCGGAGGGCGCCACGTTCGTCGGCAGCGATATGATTTTCAGCAACCAGGAGGCGGACGCCTACGGCCACAAGAAACTGGGCGGGATCGGCGACATCATCTCCCATCAGCTGAGGGACCGGTCGGGAAAGTTCAATCACGGCAAGCGAATCGATGTGATCAGCCAGCGGTTAGGGTACCTCGTCCGCTGTGGACACCCGGATGCCATCGATTCGATCGTGCCGATGGCCTTCGGCAACCTGGCGCTGGACCTGATTCTGCGCGGGGTTTATGGAAGGCTGGTCATCCTGAAGAACGGTAAATACGACAACGCTCCCCTGGACGTGGTCTCGAGCGGCAAGAAGGTTGTGGATGTGAACAAATATTACAACGCCGACCGGCTTCGCCCCATTTACTCGAGCTTCGAAGCGAAGCCTCTGTTCCTCGTGGAATAGCGACGGCAGGCTGCGGCCTGCCGGTCACTCTTTGTCAAACCAGCTCATCCAGTACTCTTTCCATTCGACTTCTTCGGCGGCCGGGTACACGTCCAGCCTGCTGAGGGCGTCGAGCATCACCGCGTACTCGTCTGTGCGGGATTTCAGTCTCTGGTCTCTGAGCGCCTTCGGGTGCGGGCCATGATGCATACCCCGCGGGTGAAGCGTCGCCATTCCCGCGCGCATGTTGTCTTTGCTGAAGAAATCGCCGTCGTGGTAGAAGATGAACTCGTCGTAATCCGAGTTGCGATGGAAGAACGGCACGCGCATCGCCTCCGGGTCTTCCTCGAGCGGACGGGGCACGAAACTGCAGATCACCGCCCCTTCGGTTACCAGCGTGGTGTGCGCGCTGGGTGGCAGGTGCGCCCTGAGGGCTCATGACCGGGCGAATGTCCTTGATGTTGATCTTCCAGACCGTCAGGTCCCCCTTCCAGCCCACGACATCGATCGGATTGAACGGGTAGATTACCGACGATAACTCGTCGTCCACCTTGATCCGCACTTCCCACTCCCGGTCCGGTTCCGGCGGCGGAGCGGGCTCCGGGACTGTGATCGATGCGGGATCGTACAGCGCGTGTTGCCCGATCAGGCCACGATCCGGTTGATCGAATTCGGTGCGGGATTGGATGATCAGGAAAAAGTTGTCGGCCGTTTCGGGCAGGACCCGGTAGGTGACGGCCTTCGGCAGGACGACGTAGTCGCCGGGCTCGTAAGGCAACGGACCGAAATCGGTCTCCAGCATCCCCCGCCCACGATGAACGAAGACGAGTTCGTCGCCATCGGCATTGCGATAGTAGAACGGCATGGGGGCCGACCGGCGCGACACCGATATCGTCACTTCGCGGTTGCCGAGGAAGGCGAGCGGGCTGCCGTCAGGGTCCTGCTCGATCGGTGGGCCGGAGCTTGTTGCAGTCGAAGCAGTGCGGACGGAGCCTGCCGCTGATGCGAATCCAGCCGGTCGGGGGGTGCGTGTGGTAAAGATGCGCCGACTTTCCGTAGAAACCCCGCCGCCCGTGCTCCTCTTCGAATGTCCCCTCCGGCAGCGCCACGTGCGCCTGGCCGGTCACTTTTCCCTTTTTGAAAAGGTACATGTTTGCCTCCAAAAATCGATCCGCGGAACGAGCGAAACGACCGCGTCCGATTCGCGCTCCCTGCGGTCTTATCCCGGTGATTCAGACACTGCGACGAAAGGCGCGTATTAAGGAGTCCATTTGGACCCTGAAGGGGTCCACAGCAGGAAAGCCCAGGGCTCACGCCCTGGACTTTCCTGTTCCGCCCCTTCGGGGCTCGCTACTGTCTGAATCACAGGGTCTTATCCGATTCCGTCACAGATTTCCGCGCAGCGCCTGCTCGCGCTCGATAGCCTCGAACAGCGCCTTGAAATTGCCCTTGCCGAAGCTCCGGCTCCCTTTTCTCTGGATGACTTCGAAAAACAGGGTGGGGCGGTCTTCGACCGGCCGCGTGAAAATCTGAAGCATGTAACCCTCGTCGTCGCGGTCCACGAGAATCCCGAGTTCGGCAAGGCGGCCGACCGGCTCGTCGACGCGGCCCACCCGCTTCGCCAGGTCCTCGTAATAGGCGCCCGGCACACGCAGAAACTCGACACCCTGGTTCCGCATCCGGGAAACTGTTTCGATGATATCGCCCGTGGACATGGCGATGTGCTGAACCCCGGGACTCCTGTAGAAGTCGAGATACTCCTCGATCTGCGATTTCTTCTTGCCGGCTGCAGGCTCATTGATCGGGAGCTTGATCCGCTCGTTGCTGTTGGCCATCACTTTCGACATGAGCGCGGAGTATTCCGTGCTGACATCCTTGTCGTCGAAGTGCTGATAAAGGCGGAACCCCATCACCTGTTCGTAGAAACGCACCCAGCGGTCCATCTCCCCCCAGCCTACGTTCGCGACCACGTGGTCGACATGCTTCAATCCGACCGGATGGGCCGCGACGTCGGGTCCCGAGACGGGTTCGAATCCGGGCATAAAAACACCGCCATAGTCTTTTCGTTCCACGAAGGTGTGGATTGTGTCGCCGTATGCAGCAATGGCCGATTTCTTCACCTCTCCCTGCCCGTCGCGCATCGCCACGGGATCCAGGGCGCCCCGAGCCCCTCGCCGGGTCGTCTCACTGTATGCGGAATCGGCATCTTCCACGGAGAAAGCGACGTCTTTGACTCCGTCACCGTGGAGCCGGATATGGTCCATGACAGGATGGTCGGGCTGCAGCGGCGTGGTGAGGACGAATCGAATTTTGCCCTGCTGCAGGACGTAGGAAGCACAATCGCGGCTGCCCGTTTCGGGGCCCCGGTATGCTACCAGGGTCATGCCGAAGGCGGATCGGTAATAGTGGGCGGCTTGCCTGGCGTTGCCGACGTAGAACTCGATGTAGTCGGTTCCGGACAGAGGGAGAAAATCCCTTTCCGCGCCCGACGTGTTCTTTTCTGGACGCATAATCCCCCCGTTCTTCCGGCCGGGCTCACTGCCCGGGCAGGACCCTCCGCATCACCTCGACGCACCTTCGATTTTCTTCGTCCTTCCCGGTCGAGATGCGCACGCAGTTCGGCAGCCCGAAGGCTTTGAGCGGCCGGATGATGATTCCCTGTTCCAGCATTCCCTGCGTCAGGCACTTCGCCTTCACCTCGTCCGGCAGAACAACCATGACGAAGTTGGCTTCGGAGGTAACGACTTCGAGCCCCATGCTCCGGAACGACGTCGTGAACAAGTCTATACCGCGGGCATTGATTTCCAGAGACCGGTGCACGAATTCCCTGTCGGCCAGGGCGCCGATGCCGGCGGCCTGCGCAAGCGAGCTCGGCTCGAAGGGAAGCTTGACTTTCAGCAGATTGGCGATCAACTCCTCGTGCGCAAAGCCATACCCGATCCGGACGCCCGCAAGGCCGTATATCTTTGAAAAAGTGCGAAGCGTAATGACGTTGTCGTAGCGGTAGTGCATCGAGTCCGGATAGCGGGGATTGTCCTTGGCATATTCGAAGTAGGCTTCGTCAAGGATGATCAGCACCCGGTCGGGAACATGCCGGTAGAATTCATCGAATTCATGACGGCTGAAGATGGTGCCGGTCGGGTTGTTGGGGTTCGCCAGGTAGATGATCTTGGTCCGGTCGTTGATCTGCCCTGTAAGAGCGGGCAGATCATAGTGCCATGCGCGGTATGGGACCGTACGGTACTTGACCCCGCGGGACTTCGCCAAAACCTGGAACCCGATGAAGGCCGATTCCGTCGTGAGCACCTCGTCTTCGTCGCATAGGAATGTGCGGATGATGTTGGAGATGATCCCCTCCGATCCGCTCCCCGCGATGACGTTCTCGACCTTGAGGTCGAACATCTCCGCGAGCACCCGGCGCAGGGAAAGCCCGCCGTTCGGGTAAAGGTGCAGGCCTTCGAGGTGCTGCCGGATGCCCTCCAGCGCAAGCGGCGACGGCCCCAAGCGGGTTTTCGTTGGAGGCGAGTTTCACGACATCGCGCAACCCAAATGCCCGCTTGATTTCTTCGATGCTGCGTCCTGCTTCGTAAGGCACGAGAGATTCGATATATGACGGTACGAGTGGCATGATCTTATTATACATTAGCCCGTTGCGCTTCGCGCAACGGGCTGGATTAGAGGTTTGATCGCGATGCAGGGGAAAACGGAAAGGGCGCTAGAAAGGGCAACTACCTCGCGTGGTTCCGCAGCATCAGCCGGAATATCGACGATTGGCTGGAAGATGTGCCGCCAGCTCCGGCTGTCCAGGATGTTCCATCAGCGCGAAAGGTGATTCAGGGCGATTTTTCAGTCAAGGAAACGCCTGCTGTCGACTACAGCGAGCCCAGGCATGAGCACGACGAGCCGCAGGAAGAGCGGTATGCGGACCTCCCGTTTTTCGACCAGTTCCGCATTCATGCTGGGAGGCCGGACGAGCTTTTTGGGGATCCACCGGCGAACGCGCACACGGTCGTGCGGCATCTTGCGAAAGAAGACCGCTACGTCATTCGCGTGAAAGGAGACTCCATGGCGCCGCGGATCCAGGATGGCGACCTGATTCTGGTCGACTACATCAAAGAGCCCCGCCCCGGAAATTTCGTCGTGGCGACCGTCAATGGCGGTGTGGTCGTGAAAAAGTATTTGCTCCGGGAAGGGCACGTGGTCCTCAAATCCATGAACCCTCAATACGCAGACATCGAGGTCAAGGAAACCGACCAGTTCGAGATCAAGCGGGTGGTGCTTCGCATCGTGGAAGGGGAACTTTAAGGCTCGGCGGGCGATTAGTAGGAGGTTCGATGTAAGATCCTGAAACAAATGCACTTCAAGGCGGCGCAGATTCTACCTGATCCAGGCGTTTTTCTAAGTGGTCGTGTAGGAAGTGAGGTTTGCCTCGGTAATCTCATTCACGAAACGGCAAATCTCAGAGATTTCCTCAATCTCTGATCGAATGAGGTCACCAGCAACTTCCAATCCGCTGTCAGGTATTAGACCATCCTGGCTCATTCGTATTTCATTTACCGCGTAGCTTTTTCCTTCCATTTGCAGCTTCCTCCATTTTTTATCCTACCACAGGTTGTTTCGATTGCGCCTCAAGTTGTCTTCTAAGGTCGGCTAAGTTATGCTCTGAACCACATTTAGGGCATCTAAAAAGGTTGTTCAAAGGAAACGGCACGTTTCCGGGCTTCAATGGGTGAGATTTTCCGAGATTGGCCTGAAGATGCGAGACTGTCTTACAGTTACCGCAGCCGATCTCGATTTCGGCAAGTCCGGATCCAGATGGAAGATTCGGAATGCCGGGCCCTATGATTTTACGCGCACTCCCCTTAAGAGCGACGGGCGGTCCCAAGTAGCGCAGGATTTGTGAAGCCGGGGTTTCGATGACTTTGTAGACGTTTGTGGCAAAAATCATTTGGAGCAAAATGTAGTAACGACGGATTGCTACAGCCAGATCAGGCAGCTTTGAGTAGTCTGTGATTTTAAGCTGCATTCTCTCCAGATCTTCGATCTTAATCGATCTGCCATGGGTCAGCCAGTGGCTATGGTCACAAAGCTGCGTCGCGATCTTCTCCGCCCTGGCTTTCTTGTCATCAAGCGTGACGGAGGCGCCCGTGCTGGAATGAATAGCCCAATTCTTAAACTTGTATTGAACCAGCCAGTCGGCAACGAGTTTTTTGGAAAAATCCTGTGCATTCCGAGCGCGCTGAAGTTCACCCGGTGAAATTCCTTGCAGAATGGGAATGTAGGCTTTGTTTAGCACACCAGTGTTTGCAGTTTCGTCTTTAATCTTATCCATACCATCGATCAGTTCACCGGCGGAGAAGACTTTCCCCATCCAGAAAAGCTGCGCATCAATGGGGCCGAGAGCAGATCCTGGATCCATCAGGATTTCATCTCCGGCCATAGCAATGATAGTACCCGCGCTTTTTGCGTATCCTGGGACGATGATCCCAATCTCTGTGTACTTGCTACGAAGAATTCTAACGATATCCTCAGCCACTTCGCCGGAGCCGCCTGGAGTCTCAAGAATCAGATCGATTGCAGCTCCATTTAGGTTCGAAAGCTGATCATTAATGGGGAGTAGATCGGCGTAATTGATTGAGATCAACTGACCTGCATCTGTCTTGTTTAGGTCAGCGGCAAACACGAGAACATCTCTCCCTTGGCGCAGATCTGATATTCTCTTGAGCTGCCGCTTGGCTTCCGCATTCAGATCAGGAAAACTCAGATTTCGATCCAGGTACTCACTGTAGATTCCCATATCACGTCCCTTACCCCTAATCGTCTCTTTTAGGCTAGGGGTTAGTTTCATCGGTTTCAGATCTGGACTAGAATTACGCCGCTTCTCTTTATGTCCTTGCTTGCGATTCCCCTTGCCTTTCTTTCTTCTGCTCATCTGGGTAATTTCAGGCAAAGCGCCTATTTACTTGACTCAAGCGCCTTGCGATAACGGCCCTTTAGGTGGCGCTGGGACGGGCGCGCATAGTAGGAACCAGCTCAGCAGCATCCCGGGGCGCTTTCCCTGTCCAGAGAGCCTCTTAACACGGCCGGTGGGGCATTCCGAATGGAGGCGGTCAATAACAGCTATTTGAGTCCACAACTGTCCGGTTAAGCTCTGAAAATGTCTCTTATGAGGCTGTAAGTCCTTTGATGTCAACAACGGATTTTTCCATAAAAAATCGAATCGATTACAGCCCAAATCTGCGAATCACCAGTAATGACGCGGTTGTTCGCGGCTCTGCCAAAAATTAACCGGACAGTAGTGATTTGAGTCAAGTAAATAGGCCTTTCAGGCAATTCTGTTGATAGCCTAAATCCCCCTGGGTTGCCGTGGAGCAATCTGATGCTTAATTGCACTGCGAGTGCCCGGATCTTTGCAGTTATCCGGGAGGTGGCTGCGCCCGCTATGTCGGCGGTGATTATAGAAGGTGAAGTCCATATGCGTCAATGGAATCGAGAGATGAGCCGTAAGGACGCATGGACCAAATCCATTGAACGCGAGTGAGTTGCGGGTGTAGAGTAGGGGTGCCTTACTCGGGCAATCGTGACAATTGGAGTGCTCCTGCTGACGGCATTCCCTCACCGTCGTTCGCTGGCACTTACAGAGGGAAAAGTTTGGTCAGAGATGCGATCCGGCCAGGAGCCATCGTCAGTGGGCCTTTTCTGTCCGAATCCCTCGCGGCTGAGATCGCAGCGTCACTCTTCGATCCTGAGCTGAATTTCAAGTGCCAACGAGGATGCAATGGCTCGTCTTGAAGACCTGAAGCACGGCGCGTCAATCAAGGGAATCTTGCCGGACTGCCTTGTGACCGTGATAAATGTGCAATGGTTCGGATCCGAGGCTCTCGAGCTGACCTACAAGGATCCGGCCGGAAAGCTTGCGAACGAACTTCTTTACCGTCACGACGAATCGCGCCTGGAAGTCATGGCACTGGGACGACCCTGGAGTTTTGATGGCGATGGGAACCAGTTCCGACTCGTCTCCGAGGCACACCGAATCCGTCTTGCGCATCTCTTTGATCCCGTGCTCGCAGTTCACACATCAGTTGTGGAACCTCTCCCTCACCAGATCACCGCAGTCTACGAATCTATGCTGCCACGGCAGCCACTCCGTTTCCTGCTCGCCGATGACCCGGGCGCCGGCAAAACGATAATGGCGGGTCTACTGATGAAGGAGCTCATCGCCCGTGGCGATCTGCAGCGGTGTTTGGTTGTCTGCCCGGGCAGCCTTGCCGAGCAATGGCAGGATGAGCTTTACAGGCGCTTCCATCTGCCCTTTGAGATTCTCACCAACGACAAGCTCGAGTCCGCGCGCACCGGCAACTGGTTTATGGAAACCAACCTGGTTATCGCCCGCCTGGACAAGCTCTCACGCAATGAGGATGTGCAACAAAAGCTCAAGGCGCCGGATTGCCGCTGGGATCTCATTGTCTGCGATGAGGCGCACAAGATGTCGGCCTCGATCTTCGGAGGCGAGATCAAATACACCAAGCGTCACCGGCTCGGGCAGCTCCTTTCTACCCTGACCCGGCATTTCCTCCTGATGACGGCCACGCCGCATAACGGAAAGGAAGAGGACTTTCAGCTATTCATGGCTCTCCTCGACGGTGATCGCTTCGAGGGCCGGTTCCGCGACGGAGTTCACGCAACGGATGTCTCGGATTTGATGCGCCGCATGGTGAAGGAAACCCTGCTCAAGTTCGACGGCACGCCGCTCTTCCCTGAGCGCATCGCCTATACCGTGCCCTACAAACTCTCGGATGCGGAGGCCCAGCTATACAAAGCCGTTACCGATTATGTGCGTGAGGAATTTAACCGGGCGGAAGCTCTTGAAAATGACAAGCGGGCCGGAACCGTCGGCTTCGCTCTTACGATACTGCAGAGGAGGCTTGCGTCCTCTCCCGAAGCGATATACCAATCTTTACGTCGCCGTCGGGAAAGGCTGGAAAGCCGGCTGCGCGAACTTGAAGTCCTCCAGCGGGGCAGCCAGACGGCATTTGCCTCGCCAGTTTCAGTGCCCGCCCTTGATGCCGACGACGTGGAAGATCTCGAAGATGCGCCGGACAATGAGGTCCAGGCTGCCGAAGAAGAGATTCTCGACCAGGCGACCGCGGCCAGGTCCATCGCCGAACTGAAGGCAGAAATCGAGACCCTGAACGGCTTGGAGGCCCTGGCGCTCAGGGTCCGTCGCAGTGGTACCGATACCAAGTGGCGGGAACTGGCGAGCCTCCTCAGCGAGATCTTTACTGACGCGGCCATCACCAACAGCATGGCGGAAGCCGCCGCTCCCTATGGCGCCGGCGAAATACCTCGGCCTGTACCCTCGCCTCGGCAGAAGCTCGTTATCTTCACCGAGCATCGCGACACCCTGAATTACCTGGAGAATCGAATTACTACGCTGCTCGGCCGCAAGGAAGCTGTGGTCTTGATTCATGGCGGCATGGGCCGCGAGGAGCGCCTAAAGGCACAGGAGTCCTTCAGGCACGATCCCGATGTCCAGGTATTGCTCGCCACGGATGCCGCCGGCGAGGGCATCAACCTGCAGCGCGGGCACCTGATGGTCAACTACGATTTGCCATGGAATCCCAACCGGATCGAGCAGCGCTTTGGCCGCATCCACCGCATCGGCCAGACGGAGGTCTGCCACTTGTGGAACCTGGTTGCGGATGAAACCCGTGAAGGGGATGTCTATCGCAAGCTGCTCGACAAGCTCGAGCAGGCCCGTCAGTCTCTCGGCGGGCAGGTGTTTGACGTGCTCGGCAAACTCCAGTTCGAAGGGCGCGGACTCCGCGACCTGCTTATTGAAGCCATCCGCTATGGAGATCAGCCCGAGGTTCGGGCTCGCCTGACACAGGTGGTGGAGCACACGCTCGATCGTAACCGGCTACGGGACCTCCTCGAAGAGCGGGCACTTGCGCACGACGCCATGGATGCCAGCCGGGTTCGCAGCATCCGCGAAGACATGGAACGCGCCGAGGCACGCAGATTGCAGCCCCACTACATTGAGTCCTTCTTTCACGAGGCATTTCGGCGCCTGGGCGGATCGACAAGGCAGCGCGAGCCACATCGCTATGAAATCACTCACGTCCCGGCTCCCGTGCGCAATCGCGACCGGCTGATCGGCCTGGGCGAACCGGTGCTGCCGCGCTACGAACGCATTGCCTTCGAGAAATTGCTGGTCGCGCCGCAGGGTCTGCCCCTGGCCGCCTTCATCTGCCCGGGACATCCGCTCCTCGATGCAGTTATCGATCTCACTCTGGAGCGGAACCGTGATCTGCTCAAGCGCGGCACCGTACTGGTTGACGAACGGGATCCCGGAACCAGCCCGCGTGTGCTTTTTTATCTGGAGCATGTGATTCAGGATGCGAGCCTCACGCGATCGGGCGAGCGCCGGGTGATTTCCAAGCAGATGCTTTATGTTGAGCTCGACTCCAGCGGCAAAACGCGCCATCTGCATTACGCGCCATACCTTGATTACCGGCCGCTTGCCGAAAGTGAACCTAGTGTGGAAACGTTCCTCGCTAGGCCGGAGTGCGCCTGGATCAATCGCGAGCTGGAGCAGAAGGCCCAAGCCCATGCCGTAGCCCAGGTTGTGCCGGAGCATCTGAAGGAAATTCGGGATAGCAGGGTCACACTGATTGCGAAAACCGAGGCCGCTGTCAAGGACAGGCTGACGAAGGAAATCATTTATTGGGACCACCGTGCTGAGGAACTCAAGCTCCAGGAGCAAGCCGGCAGACCAAACGCCCGGCTCAACTCGGGTGAAGCGCGCAAGCGCGCCGATTCGCTGCAGGGGCGACTGCAGAAACGGCTGGAGGATCTGAAGCTCGAAGCCCAGATCTCGCCGCTGCCGCCGGTGGTTCTTGGTGGCCTTTTAGTTGTGCCGATCGGCCTGTTAAAAGCATTGATGGGACATGCTGCGCCGGCACAGACTGCCGACACGCAGGCCAGCGCCGCACGGGCACGTGCCACCGTCATGGAAATCGAGAGCCGCCTTGGTTTCGAGCCATTTGACCGGGAGGTCGAGAAGCTCGGCTATGATATCGAGAGTCGCGTTCCGGGTACCGGGAAGCTGCGCTTCATCGAGGTCAAGGGCCGCGCTACCGGCGCCGACATAATCACGGTGACGCGCAACGAGATCCTGTACTCCCTCAACAAGCCCGACGATTTTATTCTCGCCATCGTCGAATTCGACGGTGACGATCACAGGACGCACTATATCCGCCAGCCGTTCCATCGAGAACCGGACTTCGGCGTGACCAGCGTGAACTATAGTTTTGCCGAACTGCTCGCCAAGGCCGAGGATCCATCATGACGACACCGGAGCAGTTCCAATCTTATATCGATGCTGCCGAAGGGAGCCATTTTGAGTTCAAAGAAGCCAGAGGCAGCTATCATTTTGAGGACTTGGTCCGATACTGCGTCGCTCTAGCCAATGAAGGCGGAGGAAAAATCCTGCTCGGGGTTACCGATCGCCGTCCGCGCCAGGTAGTTGGAACGGCCGCCTTTTCTGAACCTGGAAGAACCGAGGCCGGAATCATCGAAAGGCTCGGGCACCGAATTCCCATCGAAGAGTGTCGCCACGAACAGAAACGCATCCTGATTGTGCATGTGCCCGCCAGATTGCCAGGAGCTGCATGGCATGATCGCGGCGCATACTGGATGCGTTCCGGCGATGCCCTTGTGCCCATGTCCGATGCACGGCTGCGCGAAATTCATACCGAGACCGGGCCGGACTTCTCAACTCAAATTTGCCCTGATGCAAAATTCTCCGACCTAGATCCGTCTGCGGTTTCGCTCCTGAGGCAACTATGGCAGCGAAAGACGCCAGGACTCGATCTCACCTCACGATCGGACGAGCGACTGCTTACGGATGCTGAATTGCTCGTCGGTGGCCAGCTCACGTGGGCAGCACTCATTCTGCTCGGCAACCATGAAGCGCTTGGGCGCTTGCTGGGGCAGTCTGAGGTGATCTACGAATATCGCTCAAATGAAGCGGCGGGTCCGGCAGCGGATCGACGCGAATTTCGGCAGGGTTTCTTGCCTGTGCTCGATGAGATTTGGCAACTGGTCAACCTCCGCAACGATAAACAGCATTTTCAGCAGGGGCTCTTCGTATGGGATGTGCCCACCTTTGATGAACGCGCCGTGCGCGAGGTTGTACTCAACGCCGTTAGCCACCGTGATTATCGACTCGGGGGTTCGGTTTTTATTCGGCAGTATCCGCGCCGCATCGAGATTGTGAGCCCGGGTGGTTTCCCGCCGGGTATTGACGAAGACAACCTTCTCTGGGAGCAGAATCCGCGCAATCGCCGCATTGCTGAAGTTCTCAACAAGTGCGGCCTTGTGGAACGGGCTGGACAGGGGATCAATCTCATTTACCAGGCCTGCATCCAGCAAAGCAAGCCTCTCCCCGACTTTTCCCGGACTGGCGAATATTCGGTCTGGGTAACGTTGCATGGAGAAATTCAGGACCCGGAGTTCCTGCGCTTCTTCGAGGAGGTCGGACGGGAGCGCTTGGCCACTTTCAGCACTGAGGATTTTCTCGTTGTGGATTTGGTCCACAGAGAAGAGCCTGTCCCATCGTACCTGGGATCCAGGCTGCAGTATCTTGTCGACCAGGGCATAATCGAGAGGGTAGGGCGCGGCCGCGGTGTGCGCCATCTCCTTTCACAGCGATTCTATAGATTTCTCGGCAAAACCGGCATGTACACGCGGAAGCGTGGGCTTGATCGAGACACGAACAAGGCTTTACTGATGCAACACATTAAGGATTCGGCTTCCCATGGTGCATCTCTGGCTGAGCTTCAGCAGGTCCTTCCGGACCTGAGGCGCAATCAGGTGCAGACATTGGTCCGCGAGTTGAAGCATGCTGGACAGATTGAGGTTCACGGAACCACCAAGTCTGCTCGATGGTTTCCATTACGCCCAAAACGCAATTCGACGCAATAAAAACGCAATTCCGACGCAATTGTGGCGCTAAGCGTTTGTTAAACAAGAAGATTCCCAAAGTCCCAAAAGCCAAAATGACCGAACGATATCCGTAATCAAACCTAATCGCCCAATGAAAGTTCAGGTTTGCAGACCATGAAAATCAGTAGGAAGCTTATCGAAGTTGCACTGCCGCTGGATGCGATCAATGTGGCTTCCGCGCGGGAAAAGTCGATCCGGCACGGGCACCCAAGCACGCTTCACCTGTGGTGGGCGCGACGACCGCTGGCGGCCGCGCGGGCTGTGATTTTCGCCCAGATGGTAGATGACCCGTCGGCGCATCCGGACATCTTCAAGACTGAGAAGGCTCAGGAGAAGGAGCGCCAGCGGTTGTTCCGAATCATCGAGGACTTGGTACAGTGGGAAAGTACTACGAACGAAGAAGTACTCGATCGGGCACGGGCCGAGATCTGGCAAAGTTGGCGTGCGGCCTGCGCCGAGAATGCTGATCATCCTCGGGCGAAAGAGTTATTTGATAGGCACAAACTGCCTGCCTTTCACGATCCGTTTGCTGGAGGCGGAGCGCTTCCTCTGGAAGCGCAACGGCTCGGGCTTGAGAGCTACGCTAGTGACCTGAATCCGGTGGCGGTGCTGATCAACAAAGCAATGATCGAGATCCCGCCTAAATTTGCTGGGAAACCGCCGGTCAATCCGGACTCGCGCAAGGATAGGAACCTGTTCGCGCGCAAGTGGCGCGGCGCACAGGGCCTAGCCGAGGACATACGCTACTATGGCCAGTGGATGCGCAACGAAGCCGAGAAGCGCATCGGGCATCTCTACCCCAGGGTGGAAGTCACGGCGGAGATGGCGAAGTTTCGGCCAGATCTAAAGCCGCTAGTTGGTAGGAAGCTTACCGTTATCGCCTGGCTTTGGGCGCGCACGGTG
>CAVRJA010000005.1:0-1186382 GCA_963721405.1 uncultured Acidobacteriota bacterium
CAGGCGGACAGCGACTCCATGGGAAGGTGAATATGAGCGACACGAAAATGAAAGCAAAGCCGATCAGCCGGCGCCGCTTTGGCGCCCTTCTGGCCGCCACAGGCGCAGCAGTTCCTGCGCTCGCCGCGCAGCAGCAGAACCCGCCGCAAACTCAACGTCCCGTGAACGAAGCGCCCGCGCAACAGGCGCCGCCGTCGAGCCGTCAAATGCCGCCGGAGCCGGCGCCGTTTGACGCCCCGCTGCAGTTCACGCGCAACGACATTGTGTTCCGGGCCAAGCCATTTCCGATGAACCAGGTGCGCCTGCTGCCCGGCAGTATCTACCACGACGCTCAGGAATGGAACCGCGGCTATATGTCGCGGTTGACAGCCGACCGGCTGCTCTACAACTTCCGTGCGAATGCCGGATTGCCGGTAGGCTCGGCCCAGCCGTTGGGCGGCTGGGAGCAGCCCGACAACGGTCAGCGTTCCAGCGAGCTGCGCGGGCACTTCACCGGGCACTTCCTCTCAGCTGTCGCGCTGCTCTATGCCTCGACCGGCGAGACTGAGGCCAAATCGAAGGGCGACTACATGGTGGCCGAACTTGCCAAGTGCCAGGAAAAGCTCGGCGGCAAATACCTGAGCGCCTTCCCCGTCAGTTTCTGGGACCGGCTGGCGGCCGGCGAACGTGTCTGGGCGCCGTTCTATACCATTCACAAGATCATGGCCGGCCTGTTCGACATGTACTCCCTGGCCGGCAACAAGCAGGCTTTGCAGGTTCTTCAGGGGATGTCCGCGTGGGCCGATGAATGGACGGGCACGAAGAACGACGAGCAAATGCAGCGCATTCTCAGGACCGAATACGGCGGCATCGCCGAGACGCTGTACAACCTTGCGGCTGCAACCAACGACGACCGCTGGGCCAGGGTGGGCGACCGCTATCAGAAGAGAATATTCATCAATCCTCTGGCTCTTCGGTGTGACGAACTGCGAGGGCTCCACGTAAACACGCACGTGCCCCAGGTGATCGCCGCCGCCCGCCGCTATGAAATTTCCGGTGACACGCGTTTCCACGACGTAGCCGACTTCTTCTTCTACGAAGTCAGCGGTGCACGTTCCTACGTCACCACGGGAACCAGCAACGGCGAATCGTGGCAGGTGGGGCCGCGCCGGTTGGCAGCCGAACTGCCGCGTTCCATTTCCACCGCCGAGTGCTGCTGCTCGTACAACATGTTGAAGCTTGCGCGGAAGCTCTACAGTTGGAATCCGGATCCGGCGTACTTCGATTACTACGAACGCTCGCTGATGAACATGCGCATCGGCACCATCCAACCGAAGACGGGCTACACGCAGTACTATCTTTCGCTGACGCCGGGCGCCTGGAAGACCTTCAATAGCGAAGACCAGTCATTCTGGTGCTGCACAGGCTCGGGAGTGGAGGAATACGCCAAGCTGAACGACAGCATCTACTGGCACGACGCCGAAGGCCTGTATGTCAACCTGTTCGTCCCGTCCGAGCTGAACTGGACGGAGAAGGGCGTAAAGCTGCGCCAGGAGACGAAGTTTCCTGAAACCCAAAGCACGCTGCTGACGATAACAGCCGCAAGGCCGCAGATGCTATCCGTACGGTTGCGTGTGCCGGCGTGGTTGAAAGATGCGCCTGCCGTGAAGCTGAACGGGAAGGTGCTCGATGCTTCCGCGGCGCCGGGGAGCTACCTGACCATCCGCCGGACGTGGGCCGTCGGCGACAAGCTCGAGATGCAGCTTCCCATGCACCTCTACGCCGAGGAGATGCCAGACGACCGGCAGATGCAGGCATTCCTCTACGGTCCCCTCGTGTTGGCCGCCGATCTGGGCGCCGAAGGCCTGACTCCGAAACACGTGGTCGGAACGAACACGCCAGCCATCCAACGGGCAGGAAGGGGTGGAAGCAACCCCCGGCCGGATGCCCCAACTCCTCTGCCGGCGATCGTAATGCCGGCGCTGAAGTCCGCATCCGCCGATCCGGAGTCATACATCAAACCGGCGGGCAAGCCGTTTACCTTTACGACGACCGGTCAGCAGAAAGACCTGACACTGGTGCCGATCAACAGCCTGTTTGACCGTCGATATTCGGTGTATTTCAAGGTGACCTAAACCCGCTTACTGAAGTGTCGTGGCGCTGCTCATCGGAGTACTACTCGCATTGGCAGTCGGCGCCTTGGCCACATCCGTGGGTTTGGACCGTGATCGAGGTTTCTACCCGACCGTGACGATCGTCATTGCGTCCTACTATGCCTTATTCGCGGTCATGGGAGGGTCCTACGAGGCGCTTGAGATCGAGCCGTTGGTGGGTGCGGTCTTCCTTGCGGTTGCAGTCGCAGGCTTTCGGTTGTCGCTATGGCTTGTGGTGGCCGCGCTGCTGGCTCATGGCATCTTCGACTTTGTGCGTGGCGCGGTTATTGCCAATTCAGGCGTGCCAATTTGGTGGCCCCAGTTCTGCCTCACCTATGACGTCACTGCAGCAGGGTATCTGGCATGGTTGCTGAAGAGCGGGCGCATTCGTGCTGCAACCAAACCATGCATTCAAACCAACCGCTGCGGGCCGGCGGCGGAGGCACAATCGGTCCACCAAGGCTGAGCGAGAGGAAGATGGGCGCTGGATAGCCGGCTCCCGGGAGCCATGCAAACGCTAAACGAAGAGCCGATTGCACGTTGCATGAAACTGGAGGGAGAAGGCAAATGACCGCCAAAGAAATCGTCGCCGAGCTCAAGAAGCTCGGCACGACTCAAACCAAGAAGATGTGGATGACCCACGGCGCTCAGGAGCCGTGCCTCGGCGTCAAGGTCGAGGACATGAAGAAGATCCAGAAACGCGTCAAGATGGACTACCAGCTCGCTCTGGATCTCTACGACACCGGCATCGCCGACGCGATGTACCTCGCCGGTCTGATCGCGGACGACGCGAAGATGACCAAGAAGGACCTGCAAAAGTGGGTCGAAAACGCCACCTGGGGCATGGTCGCCGAATACACGGTCCCGTGGGTGGCCTCCGCCAGCCCGCATGGCCGGGAGGTGGCCCTGAAGTGGATGGAGTCCAAGGACGAAGCCATCGCCTCAGCTGGCTGGCAGACTTACAGCAGCATGGTTGCCATCAAGGAGGATCCGGACCTCGATCTTGGCGAGATCAAATCGCTCCTGCAGCGCGTGGCGGAGTCGATCCACCAGCAGCCCAATCGAGTCAAATACGTGATGAACAGTTTCGTCATCGCCGTCGCCTGCTACGTTAAACCGCTCCACAAGCTCGCGGTCGATACGGCGAACGACATCGGCAAGGTCGCCGTCCATCTGGTCGGGGCGTGCAAGATTCCGTTCGCGCCCGATCAGATCAAGAAATTCGAAGCACGAAGCGCGATCGGCAAGAAGCGCAAATCGCCGAAGTGTTGATCGGACTGTCGAGGCCCGCGGAGGGGGACCCTATGACCGCCCAAGCGGCTCTTTTTGCAACTATTTACAGTACGGCCGAATATATTTACCATACGGGGTCGGTATCTCCAAAATCCCAAATCCTGCGAATTGGCATCCTTCGAGTCAAGTCTTCCGCACAAGTATCGGATTTTGGAGATACGGCCCTGATTGTTACATTCGGTGGCTCTTGAGGAGGAACTGGCCTGGGAGCGCTTCCGTCTGGGACTGATTTGAAATCACCCGCACCCCGTTTACCAGGACGTGCACGATCCCTTCGGGGTACTGCCATGGTTCAACGTAGGTGGCTTGGTCACGGATCGTCGCGGGATTGAATACCACCAGGTCCGCGTAAGCTCCCGCCTGCAGCCTGCCGCGATCCTTGAATCCGAGCTTGTCCGCCGGCATGGATGTCATCTTGCGGATCATTTCCCCCATGGAGACGAGTTTCTTGTCCAACACATACTCGCGTATGGCGCGCGGGAAGGATCCGAATGACCGCGGGTGAGGCTGTCCTCCTTTTCGTGCCCTGTCGGCATTCATCGCATAACCATCTGAACCGATCATGGTGTAGGGAAGTGCAATGATCCGGTCAGTATCGGCCTCGCTCATTGCGAACCCGACGATGGACAGCCGGCCATCCTCGGAAACGATGAGGTCGCACGCCGCCTCATACGGGTCCTTTTGGAGCGCCGTGGCGATCTCGCCCATGCGTTTTCCGACGTGCGCACGGTTCGCGTCCGTGCGGGCGTTGGAAATCATCACCGTATCCCAGCCCCCGTTTGCCTCGAGTTTGGCCAGGGTTTCGGATTTCATCTTTCTGCGCATCACCGGGTCCTTCAGCCTTGCGACAAATGCTTCCGTTCCTCCTTCCTCCGCCCATCCCGGGAAGAACACAGACATCCCTGTGCTGTAAGCAAGGTAGGGATAGCGGTCGCAATGGACATTCAGCCCTTCGGCACGCGCTCTATCCATCAGGCCGATGATGGTGTCGGTCTTCGGCCAGTTCGACTTTCCACAGGCCTTCAAATGCGAGATCTGCAGAGAGACACCGGATTCGCGGGCGATCCGGAGTGCTTCCGTGACCGATTCGACCAGTCTTTCGTCTTCGCTGCGCATGTGGGTTGCATAGACTCCGTCGTGTGCGGCAACGACCTTGCAGAGTTCGATCAGTTCTTCCGTGGATGCATATCCGCCGGGCCTGTATTCCAGGCCGGAGGACATGCCGACGGCTCCCTGTTCGAGAGCCGTGCGCAGCAGATCCCGCATCATCTGAAGCTCGCCGGCATCCGGCGGCCGGTCTTCGGACCCCAGAACGGCGGAGCGGACGGCGGTATGCCCGACGAAGAGTGCCGAATTCAGCGCGAAGCAGGCATTTCCGGCGCTCCTGACAAGGTCTCTGAATCCTGTGAAATCGGCGGCGTTTGTCATCCTCTCAATGCCGGGCTTTTTCGCGGGGAAGGGAGAATCGCCGCAGTTCCCGCCGACATCCAGAGTGACTCCCTGACGGATCTTGCTCTCAGCCTTCGGGTTCTTGAGTATCGCCTCGTCGGTGTGAGAGTGAATGTCGATGAACCCGGGGGCCACGATCAAGCCGCGCGCATCGATCTCGATGCGCGCCGCCGCGTGCGACAGGCCTCCCACGGTGTGAATTCGGTTCCCGAGAATTCCCAGGTCCGCCCTGAACAGTGCGGCGCCCAGGCCGTCCGCGATCTCGCCTCCGCGCACGATCAGGTCAAAATCCTGCCTGCGGGAACAAGCGTTGAAGGACCATAGCGATAAGGCGGCGACACCTGCCGTGATTGCTGTCGACAGAAAGGAGCGGCGGCTCTGAATTCCCATGGTCTCTCTCCGGGCTGAGGATATGTTGGCAGGGAATTGTACCCCGGGCAGGTCTCTTTCGGTTCAGCTCATTGAATGGGCCGCGGCGCCTGTCGTGAAATATTCATGCAGTCGTGCATTCGAGCAGGCACGAAGCCGTGCGATTCGCGCGAGTCACTTCCTGACGGCTGCAATCAGCTGCTCCAGCAAAGCTTGCGTTTGGGCGCGGCTGTTTCGTGCCATGCATGCATTTCGTGGTCACTTCAGATGTCCGCTTGCCAATGACCTGATTTGGATATCTCTCTTTTCCGCGGACTGCGGGCATGAATCACTTGCGCACGCGTTTGAACGAAAAGTTGAGCGGTGGCGGGGGGTCTTCCAGTTTGATGCCGCCAAATCGCATCGTCCCGAAGAGAGTATCGCCTTCGAGTTTGCCCTCAAAGAGCGCGACGCCACGGGGACGCATGCCGTTCAGATTCCCCCAGGTCATGCCCTCCGGCGTGATCTTGAAGTATTCCCAGCGTCGGGCCGGTTCCTCCCCTGTTTCAGTGCGGCGCAGGGTTTCCCCGACGACGCGCCCGTCCTCGATCCAGATGCGGAGCGTTGTCTTGCCTGTGCGGGGCTCATCCGGGCCCATCCAAATGTCGCCGACCCACTCGCCGATGTAAAGGCGGGCTTCCTCCGGTGTGGGAAACGGCGTGGCCAGCAGTCCTTCCACGGTCTCGACCGGCGGCGGGCGTCGCTCGACCTTGGCGATTCGGGCAAGCAGTGAGGTGCTGTCCGTGGGGGCGCCGTATCCAGATGTGAGCATGTCGTACGCCTCCCTGGCGGCCGCACCACGCCCTTCAGCGAGGAGATCCTGCACGACATCCTGAAGCACCCTCTTCGGTGGGATCACGACGGCGCCGAAGGACGTGCTGACTTTCGCGTAATAGGGCAGGATGCTGGTGGTGGGCGCCTCCGGCGCGGCGAACCTGGAGTAATCGCTGAACACCTGGCGCAGCCCGAGGTATGCGCCCAGCATATGCATGGTCTCGTGCCCCTCCCGCTGGAGTTTTTCCCGATAGAGCTTCCAGGATGCGGGCGCCGCGGCCACGAGCTTCTTCCACTGTTCCTCCGGCCAGCCAAATTTTGCCTCGAGCGAGGCGTAGCGCACGGGCGCGCCGGGCGTTCCTGCCCGCGCAATCAATTTTTTCGCCAGCCATTCATCGCCGAGATGAATCGGCGCATCAAGGGAAACCACGGCACGGTACGTCGAGCGCGTGGCGGCTGCATAGGTTGCGAGAATGCCGCCGGAAGAAACGCCCACAAAAGTGCGCGGCGCGGCCGTGCGAAACCGGCGATCCACGGCCGGCAGCAATTCTTTCTCAATGAAATCCAGAAAGCGATCGCCGCCTTCATTCAGACTGCTGCCGCTCACGGAGAGGCCGGGCGGCGTGAGGTCATATACCCGCTTCCGGTCCGAAGACAGGGCGCCGACCGCCCCGACGTTCTCAATCCCGGCGATCACCGATTCCGGAATTTGTCCGTTGCGAACGAGCTCGTCGCTCACGGCTGCGACCGCTGCTATGAGGTACTCACCATCGGCGACCACCGTGACAGGGTACCGCCGGTGCGGAGCGCTGTGCGCATAGGACGCGGGCAGCACAATCAGAATCCGGCGCGTTTCCTTCAGGATCGCCGAGGCGAGCTGAAACGACTGGGCGCTGCCGCCCCGGGAGGCGGGGACAGTGCGGCCGGTCTCAGCGACCAATGGAGGCGATTGCGGCGCCTGAGCCGGCTGGGCGCTCGAAGCGCAGCAGCCTGGGAATAGGAACGTGGCCAAAAGCAGCGTATGGAATCTCATCGGTAATCTGTCGCCTTTCATGAAAATGGGCTGCTGCGCAAAGTTCTTGGGAGACATTCCTGTTGCTGAGTCTGCGCCTGCGGGCAAAAAGGTCCGGCATCAAGTCCAAGAAGCCGTCATCTTCTGACGTCTCTCCAGGTGGGATCTGGGTTCCCCCAATTCCTTGAATATGTCTTCGCATACCATGCCGGTTTCTGAATGATAGGTTATACCGTCAAGGACGGCACAACTACCAATCTTTCCCGTCGGAAACGGGAAGGCGCGAAGCGACGGCATGAAATGGTTCCAGTCGTGACGCCGGGGCCGGAGGGTGTAATGACACCGGTTTCGCGACGGGGACCGGCAGGGTTTTTGCGGATACATGCGTCCCGAACCTCGGTAACAGTCGCTTGGGAGCCGATCTGTATCCCCGAAAACCGAGGCGGTCTTGACGACACGTCGTTGACCGCGCCGAGGTCCAGCATCTTTATTTTCCGGCGAACGAACCTTCCGGCCTTCCTCTGCCTTCGGGGCAAATCCGGGCTTTGATCCGGCCAACGTGCAGACTTTCACGATCAATTTTTCGCTTGCCGGCTATCACGATAAGAGCCTGCTGGCCGTATGCGACAGGATTGCGGAACGCGTCCGATCCTTGCCCGGGGTACGCGCGGCGGTCTACTCCTGGAGCCTGCCGCTGGACGGCAGCTCACGCTCCCTCGGCGGCCTCGAGATCCCCGGCCGGCAGCCGCCGGCGGGGATGCGACTATTTACCGCTGACTGGAATGTCATAAGCCGGGGATACTTTTCGACACTCAGAATTCCACTGGTCCAAGGCCGGGATTTCACAGCAGGGGATCAGGAGGGGGCGCCCGGCGTGGTCATTATCAACGAAACTATGGCGCAGCGTTTCTGGCCGGGAGAAAACCCGGTCGGACGCGAAATCTACGCCGGAGGAGTTGGCGAGGACCGGCGGCCCCAGAGGATCGTCGGGGTGGCTCGCACGCACCAGTACCGCTCCCTTGCGCCGGAATCCCTGCTGTTCGTCTACGTTCCCTTCCAGCAGCATGCGATGAATGAGATGGCATTGATGGTGCGGACCGATCCCGGCGTGATCGTTCAGCCGGCAGTCCGCTCCGTGATTCATGAAATGAGTCCCTATCTCCCGGTTGTATCTGCACAATCGCTCATCGAATACACCCGGGTCAGCCTCTTTCCACAAAAACTGGCCGGCTGGGTCTCGGGAAGTCTCGGAATCCTGGGCCTTCTGCTTACCTGCATCGGCATCTACGGGACCACCGCGTTTTCAGTTGCGCAACGAACGAGGGAAATCGGCATCCGGATGGCCTTGGGAGCGGATCGGGCAATCATCCTGCGCATGTTGCTGTTTCAGGGAACCCGGTTCATTCTTGCGGGCATTGCGATCGGCCTCGCCGCCGCCATCGCGGCAACGGGTCTGCTTGCGCCACTGATGATCGGCATAGGCGCGCGGGATCCGATGACGTTCGCGGTCATCGCGCTCATCCTGGTTGTGGTATCGATAGTCGCGGTCTATGTCCCGGCGACGCGCGCATTGCGCGCAGATCCCATGAACGCCCTCCGAACCGAATAGGCTGTGGACCTGCGTGAGTCGGGGACTGACGACAGCAGTCGAACAGTTCCAGGATAGCGGCAATCTCCGGTGTGATTTGCCAGGCTTTTGAGCGGACTAACTATTTGACGATGATCGTCTGATTCGGCGACGCGCGTAGAAGACGATCAGCGCCGCCGTCATTCCGGCGACGAATATGGAAAACAAACCGAATCCCACTCTCTCAAGATTGGTTTCCAGGTAACGCTTGACTGCGTCTCCGTAGTGAAACGCCAGTATGCCCCAAGTGGAATACCGGATCAGGCGCCCCAACCCGACCGCGATTACAAACTTCGGCAAACGGATGCCGAAGACTCCGGCACTCAGCACAAACACCTTGAAAGGGGTTGGCGGCGGCAGGATGCAGGGAACCACAAGTGCAAGCACGCCATACTTGCGGTACATGTTCTGCATCCATGCCATGCGCGCCGGCGAAAGCCGCCCGCGGACCAACGTTCTCCCTCCATTTCGCCCGATCGCGTAGAGGCAGAGACACCCTGCGACGGAGCCGGCCGCGGTCAATCCCACATAGTAGGCAACCTGCGACCACGCCTTGCCGATCGACAAACCTACGATCAGGATGTCGTTCCCTTCCGGGATTGACAGGACGGAGGAGTCCAGCAGTGCCACCAGGAACATGGCCGGTCCCGTGAGGTTGCCCCCAAGGGAATGGACAAGCTTGCTGAAACCGTCGACCAGGGGATATAACGAGATAAAGATTTCTAATAATGCATGATACCCGTGTAACAGCAAAGCTCAATTCCAAGGCTTGGCCTGCCTCGGCCTTTCCACCCATCAAACAAATCCGCGCCAAACTATTCCAGACCACCTCGAGTGGCGCTGCGTCTCCTGAATATGCTGGCATATCCCAAGGCACACGACTAGTGGCGTAGTAAAGATACTGTGACGCCGATCACTTCCCCGTCTACCTCGTACGATCACTTAAAGATGGGGAGCCTGCTCTATTTTCGGGAAAACCGGTTAAAAATCGTCAGCGTGCAGTGGAAGGCTGCTGCATCGGGTATTCCTTCGGCGGTTCCACTCCTAGGAGCCAGCGGACGAAGTAATCCCAGCGCCTCCGCATCATATAGGACGACATCGTTCCGTAGCCGTGAGCCTGGTTGGGCAGCATCAGGAGGTCGAAGTCCTTGTTTGCCTTGATCAGAGCTTCAACCACCAGAAGCGTATTGTACGGGGGAACATTGTTGTCCATGGTCCCGTGAGCGAGCAGCAGGTGTCCTTTCAGGTTCTTGGCGACGGTCTGATTTGCCTCCACTTCATAGCTGTCGGTGCCGTCGGCGTTCTTGACGAGCAGGCCCTGGTACCTCTCGCCCCAGTCGTCTTCATATTCCCGCTGGTCATGGTTGCCCGACTCCGAGATTCCGACCTTGAAGAATTCCGGGTAGCGGAACATTGCGTCCGCCGCGATGAAACCGCCGCCGGAATGCCCCCAGATTGCAGCCCGGTCAATATCGATCCAGAGATTCTTCTGCGCGAGCTCCTTCATACCTGCCATCTGGTCCGGGATCGTATTGTCGCGGCCCATAGCGCCGTAGTAAGCATCGTGGAAGGGTTTCGAACGGCCCGGAGTTCCCATGCCGTCGATCGTGACCACGATGAAGCCGAGCTCCGCGAGCGCCTGGCGATCTCCGCGCGCCGCCGCGAACGACCTCGATCCGGTGCTGCCCGATTGCGGCCCCGGATAGGCATTGTTGATGATGGGGTATTTCCTGGAAGGATCGAAGTTGGTCGGCCGGAACATCAGACCGTATAGGTCTGTCTTGTTGTCGCGCGCCTTCACGGTAATGGGTATAGGAGGTTTCCATCCGGCCGCGAGCAGCCTGGAAATGTCGGCCTGCTCGAGGCGCATGAGCTCGTTTCCGTTCTGGTCGCGCAGGACGACAACCGGAGGCACATCGGGAGTGGAATAGTTGTCGACAATGAACTCTCCGGAAGGAGACAACTGAACGCTGTGGTCGCCGTTGACGGGTGTCAGGCTGATGTTGCCCGTGCCGTCCAGCCGGATCCGGTACAGGTGCCGGAAATAGGGATCCTGCCCCTTTTCCCGCCCCATCGCCGTATACCAGATTGTCCTGTTCTTCTCGTCGACACGCTCAATCTGGGTCACAGGCCCCTCGCCGGTGGTGATCTGGTTCTTCAGTTTTCCCGTCGTCAGATCATAAAGGTACAACTGTCCCCAATCGTCGCGCTGTGAATACCAGATGACCTCCTGGGTGGGCCAGAGCACCCGCCATCCGGTGCGCGACTCGTAGTGGGTGGCGACAGTCTCGTCAAACACCGTGCGCACTGCCCCCGTGCCGGCATCGGCGACACGCAGCACGGCCTGCTTGTGATCACGCGACGTGGAAGCGAACGCAAGCCGGGTCGAGTCCGGGCTCCACAGCATATCGCTCAGGCTGAAATTGTCGCCCAGGGTTGCCCGGTGATAATCGGGGGGCATCTGCAGCCTGGTGACGTGTGCGCCATCGACATCGATGATCACCCGCTGGAGCATCGCGACGTCGGGGTCCCCCGGCAGCGGATATTTCCAGGCCCGCAGCAAGGGATGGCCTACCCTGGTTTCCACGAGATACATGTCCCCGACCTTGCGCTCGTCCTGCTGGTATGTGGCGACCTTTTTCGAATCGGGCGACCAGAGGACGATGGCCCGGTCACTGCCGGCCCATCCCGCGTTGTCCGTGGCATATCCGAAATCCTTGACGCCGTCGGTGGTGAGCTGTTTCTCCTGGCCCGTCGCCACGTCGCGGACCCAGAGGTTCCACTCGCGGATGAAGACCGCGCGCTTGCCGTCCGGGGAAGCCACCGCATTCCCGCCGCCCCGGCCGCCACCTCTCCCGCCGCCCCGTCCCCCGCCCGCGCCCCCACGCCCGACGGATGCCTGGCCCGTGGTTGCACACTTGTCGCCCCTTGCGTCACAGGACCAGCGACGCGATCCGGCATCGAAGGAGATGGTGCTGCCATCCGCCGAAATGTCGATGGTCTGAAAAGGCAGCCGGTTTGCCGTAGATTTTTCGCCGGAGGCGGCGGACAGCGCCGCGGCCAGCCTGGCATGATCGAATGCCGGTACGCGCGAGCGCGATGTCGGATTCGCGAGCACAAACTCGGCCCCATCTGCCGTGGTGTTGCGATACCAGAACCGTTCGCCAGTCAGCCAGTTGGCGGATACGCTGCCCCCAATGACGAGCGGATTCACCGACGGACCGAGCATCTTTTCGGCGCGCGCGTAGTCGTCGGCGGTGACAGCGCGCGGTTGTTGGGCGAAGGCCGGCGCGAAGCCGGCAATCAATACAGCGAGTAGTGCGAAGAATGCATTGCGTCGCATATGGTGTCCCCGTAAGAGTGTCGTCGTCTGTTTCCTGCAAATGCCGCCAAAATATCACTAATTCGGCCATGGTTCAGTTGATTTCTGAAGTATGCCTTCCGCTGGAAAAATGATGTTAAGATGGATAGTATTCTGAGTTGGCATCGTTGGTTGACGGGCTGGGAGGAAGAAGGCGGATCGCAGCCAGGACCATATGTGGCAAACCTTTTTCAGTGGAGAGGAACTTTGATGCAATGGCTCATCCTCGCGCTCTTGATCATGGGGCAGGCCCCCGATAAAGGGGCTCAGACGAACCTTGCCGACGATGTCCTGATGGGCGGTCCGGATTCCCCTGTCAAAATCGAACTTTTCTCCGATTTCCAATGTCCGGCGTGCCGGACCTTCTACCTCGACACCGTGACACGCCTCCTGTCCGAGTATTCCGGCGCCAAGAGAGTCTGCATCGTCTTCCGTGATTTCCCGCTCGAGATGCACCCGGTTGGGAGAGTAGCGGCGCGATATTCGGTTGCTGCGAAATCGCTGGGACACGATCAGTGGTTGAAGGTGATCGAATATCTCTACACCTGCCAGGCGGAATGGTCCTACAACGGCAAAATCGAACCTGTCCTGTCGAGGATCCTGTCTGCTCAAGAGATGGTCAAGCTGAGGGAGGAGTTGAAGAGTCCATCGATCGAACAGGCGATTGACCGCTCAGTCTCGCTGGGAAACAGCAGGGGCGTGACCTCAACTCCCACGTTTTTTGCCACCATGGGCGGCAAGGAACAGAAGGTGGCGAGCCCGATGCAGTTTGAGGTTCTGAAGGCCTTCATCGATCCCTATCTGAAATAATGCCCAGTTCTCCCTGATCACTGCGACCGCAAGCCGGGGATCGTTGCCGTGGGACCAGCTACCCGGGATCGGCTCGTCCCGGACCCGCCGATTTTCTACATGGCCGAGGGATCGGGGAACATCTGCATGGCCAGCCCCAAGGGGCGATAACACTGGGAGCAGATCTGGGGAACCGGATACCGTATCCACCACACTTAGCCTCAATTGGCAAGTCGGCTGCAATGCGGCGGGCCGCTGTCCCTGGCCGCCCCCGGTTTCAATCAAGCGTTCCGCGAAAATAGGCGAGGTGCCATTCGCAGCGGCATTTCTTGTCCCAGGGCCGCGCGCATTTTAAGATCAGCTCTACCTGTGCATCCCCCTCTTCCTTCGATATGGGTCCCGAGCTGTCGACGGATTCGAGGCCGGTAAAGTCGTCCCACCATCTTACAATTGTGTAAACCTCGCAGACCGGACAGAGAAAATATGAGTCAGTGTGTTCATCTCCCATGATGCTGCCGGACATGGAAGCGAAGAGGTTCTCGGCGGTGAACGGTCTCCTGCATTTCAGGCACTGCATTTTCTCTGTCGTCGGCGACTCTTCCTGCATGGTGTCGGCCTCCAGGCCCTGACGATCTTCCTGGGGAACCCCTCCGGCAACGTGAGCGGATACGTCAACTGGTTGAGGATCTCATCCCCGGCCAGAGGAAGGCGAGGATGAGCCCCTCCGCGAACTCTCCCCGAACACTGTACACGATAATCCTTCGATGCTCGTGGCATAACCGAGCGTATCCTGATCGGCTCATTTGTCTTTGGCATCATAGGGCTGTTCACGATCATCGGCGTGATGACCCCTGGCGTCGGCTGGTTCCTCTACCTGTTCCTGATCCCATTCTGGGCGATGTTCCCCATCATCGTGGTCGGCACGAGGGGCGCCCTCATCCTGCTCATCGCCTACCTGGTCTGTTTCCCCGCGGCAAAGCTGGTGCTGGCTCGCGCCCGGTGGTATCGAAAGGCGAAGGCTGCGCTCCAGAGCAAGGGAGTCGCCCAGATCGGCGGCTTTACCGTCAGGAGCGGAGGGACATCGAGCTCCTCATGGAGCTCGAAGTAATCGAAGGGCGCACCTTCCATCCGTGCCTTCACGCCGTTTGCGGGGACATCCCGGCGGCCTCCGTGGCCGGCGTATCCGGCATCGGTGAAAAAGACGAGGGGCATTCACGGAATCGCGGGCTCACCTCTTTCGCGACTTGTGGTCGTGGCGGTCGAGCGATCCGGCGTTGAGAGCCTGGTCGAGGTCGGCAATCAGGTCGGCGACATCCTCGATGCCGACGGAGAGCCGGATGAGCCCGTCAGCAAGGCCGCGTTGCTGGCGCAGTTCGCGGGGAATGGAGGCGTGTGTCATGAGCGCGGGGGCCTCGATCAGCGACTCCACGCCCCCCAGCGATTCGGCAAGGGCAAAGATCCGTGTGGAGCTGACCACCCGGCGCGCCGCCTCCAGCCCGCCGCTCGCTTCGAAACTCACCATGCCTCCGTATCCGCTCATCTGCCGGGAGGCCAGGTCGTGCTGCGGATGGTCCTCGCGGCCCGGATAATTGACTTGCGTCACTCGGCGCTGAGCGGCAAGAAAATCGGCCACCGCCGCGGCATTGGCGCAGTGTCTCTCCATCCGAAGACCGAGAGTCTTGAGGCCGCGCAGGATCAGCCACGCATCGGTCGGCCCGGGCACTGCCCCGATCGCGTTCTGCAAGAAGGCCAGCCGCGCGTGCAGGTCCGGGTCGTTGACAATGATCGCGCCGCCCACAACGTCGGAGTGGCCGTTCAAGTATTTCGTGGTCGAGTGGACTACAGCCGTGGCCCCGATTTCCAGCGGCCGCTGCAGCACAGGGGTGGCGAAGGTGTTGTCCACCCATACGGGGACTCCCGCGGACCGGGCAATGTCGATGCAGGCGCCCAGGTCGATGACCCTGAGCAGCGGATTGGTCGGCGATTCGAGCCACACCATGCGCGTGTTGGGCCTGAGCGCAGCCGCAAGGTTGCGCGGGTCCTCGACCGCGGCGAATGTCGTCTCGATTCCCGAAGAAGGGTGGAAGATGTTCTCGAACAGCCGGTATGTTCCGCCGTAGACATCATCGCCGCACACGACGTGATCGCCGGGCGAGAGCAGGTGCATCGCCGTGGCATGCGCCGCGCTGCCGCTCGCGAAGGCGAGCCCGAATGCTCCGCCCTCGAGTGCCGCCAGGCACGCCTCGAGGGCCGTGCGCGTGGGATTGCCGGTGCGCGAGTATTCATAGCCCTTGTGCCGTCCGGGCGCAGCCTGGACGAAGGTTGCAGTGTTGAAGATGGGTGTCATGATGGCGCCTGTCGACGGATCAGGGGCCTGGCCCGCATGCACCGCCAGCGTTGCCAGTCCCGGTTTTTTCGCTGCCGTGTCCGTCCGGCCTTGCCGGCCTCGTTTCTCGTCCATAGTCATGTGCTCTGCTCGGGAATGCGTTTTGCCAGATAGTCGATCAGATCAATCTTCGTGATGACCCCCACGATGCTCTCACCGTCCAGAACGACGATGATATCGCCGTGACCGAAGAGATCGCTCACCAGCGCAATGCGGGTCGCGAGGGTGACGGTGGAGAAATCGGCTTCCACGACATGCTCCACCGGATCATCCGGATAGTGTCCTGGTTCCGCCATGTGGCGCAGGATGTCTATTTCGGCGACCACGCCTGCCAGTTTGCCGTCGCGCGTCACGGGCAGGCAGGAAATGCCGTGAGCCTTCATTTTGGCGATTACATCGCGGATCTTCTCCGGCGCTGCTGCCGTGATCACCGTGCCGGAACCCTTGGCCGCCATCAGGTCGGCGACGGTTCCGATCGGATCAGGCTCCAGAAACCCGTTTTGCCTCATCCAGTCGTCATCGAAGATCTTTGAAAGGTATTTCTGAGCCGAATCAGCGAGCAGTACGAGGACGTTCAACTTCCCGCCCGCCATCTCCGCATACTTGATGGCGCCGGCAACGGCGGCGCCCCCGGAACCGCCGCAGAAGATCCCCTCGCGCCGGGCCAGGTCCCGCGTCATCAGAAAACATTCCTTGTCGTTGACGCGGATGATTTCGTCAATGATGCCGAGGTTCATGGTGCCCGGGAGAAAGTCCTCGCCGATCCCCTCCACCTTGTAGGGCCGCGGTTTCACCATCGTCCCGGTCTTGACGTAATCGTAGTAGAGCGAGCCGACCGGATCCACACCGACGATTTTGACAGCCGGCTTCTTTTCCTTGAAAAAGCGTGCGCAACCGGAAATCGTTCCCCCGGTGCCCATGCCTGCCACGAACACATCCAACTCGCCGCCGGTTTGTGCCCAGATCTCAGGCGCCGTCGAGACGTAGTGGGCTTCGGGATTGGCGGGGTTGTAGTACTGGTTGGCGAGTACGGCGCCCGGTGTCTCTTCCGCCAGCCGGCGGGCAACGCTGTAATAGCTTCGCGGATCTTCCGGGTCCACGTGGGTGGGGCAAACCACCACCCGTGCGCCCAAAGCCTGGAGCGATTTGATTTTCTCCTCGGACATCTTGTCGGGCATGATGAAAATGGTCTTGTAGCCGCGAATCGCCGCGACCAGGGCCAGCCCCATGCCTGTGTTGCCGCTGGTGGCCTCTACAATGGTTCCGCCAGGCTTGAGCAGGCCGCGGCGCTCATAATCCCGAATGATATTGATCGCGACCCGGTCTTTCATCGAGCCGCCCGGGTTGAGGTATTCAAGCTTGACGTAGATCCCGGCGTCGACGTGCGCGCCCACCTTGTTCAGCTTGACGATAGGCGTGCCGCCGATGGCTTCCAGAATGTTGTCAACCGCGCCTTTCATGTGCGCCCTCTCGCATCATACTACGGCCGCTTCGACGATCATGCTACCAACCATAACAGCCAGTCAGTCCTTAGGTAAGGGACATCGAAACTGACCTGGCCACGAAATACACGAAACATGCGAAAGCCATACATGTCATCGTGGTTCACAGTCTGTCCCACGCCCTTCTGTCGCTGGACATTTTTCGTGTATTTCGTGGCCCCCGTTCCACCGGAAGCACACTTCCGTTGCCGCGATTTTGATGATCCCCGATCTACTTTTTGATGGGAGAGCGATTTTCGTAAGCGGGCCGCTTTGGTTTTGCAGGCGGCTTTTCCGCGAGCCTGCGCAGCACCTCCTGGATGCCGCGGTCCAGTTGCGGATCCTGTCCCTTGGCCATGAGACCGGGATCATCCACGACTTCGATATCCGGATCGACGCCGTGCCCTTCCGCAAACCACGTTCCCTGCGGGGTGTACATCCGGAATGTCGGTACGGTAACGCTCCCGCCGTCGATCAGCACAGGCACACCGCTGATTCCGATCAGCCCTCCCCAGGTGCGCATGCCGATCAGGGGGCCGAGACCGGCCTCCCGAAAGAAATACGGGAACGCATCCCCACCCGATCCGCTCCAGCCGTTGATCAACATGACCTTGGGACCGAAGTTGGCGACGGGCGGCCACTGCCAGTCGCTTCCGTCACGCACTCCCCAATAGCTCAACGCCGGACGGTCGAGCAGCTCGATGAAACGGTCGGGAATCTGCCCCCCGCTGTTGAAGCGCTCATCGATGATCAACCCTTCTTTGTTAATCTGCGCGCGGAACTGGCGCACAAGATCGTCCTGCCCGCCGGCGCCCGTGTCGGGCACATAGATGTAGCCTACTCGGCCCTTGGACACCTGCTCCACCCGGCGGCGGTTCTTTTCCACCCAGTTCAAATAACGGAGCCGCTCTTCGCCGGCAAGCGCTTTCACGAGTACCTGTCTCGCTCCCTGGAGTGTCGGCCGATCGCTTACAGTCAACCGGACAGCCTGGCCCGCCATTCCCTGGAATGAGGCCCACGGATCCAGGGTGACATCGAGCGACGTGCCATTGACGGCCAGGATGTAATCTCCCTCGTGAACGTTCACGCCCGGCTCCGCGAGCGGCGACCGCGTGTTTTCATCCCAGCCGGCCCCGGTGATGATGGTCTTGATCCTGTAAGCGCCGTTCTCGAGCGCCCAGTCGACGCCCAGCATCCCGACACCCCGCTGCAGCGGCTTCTCCAACTCGCCGCCGCCACGGTAGGTGTGAGAGGAATTCAGCTCGGCGATCAGTTCCCCGATGATGTAATTCACATCCCAGCGGGTGATGGCGTCCTGCAGCAGGCGGCCGTAGCGCTCCTTCATCGCATTCCAGTCGACGCCGTGCATTCCCGGGTCATAAAAATAATCCCGGCAGAATCGCCAGACATCGTTGAAGATCTGGCGCCACTCGGCCCGGGGGTCGACGGTCATCTCCAGCTCTTTGGTGCGCAGCGTCTTTTCGATTTTCTGGGACGGTTTGAGGTCAAGAATGGCGAAAGTCTGGTCCTTGCGCACCAGGAGTTTCTTCCCGTCGGCCGACAGAAGGAAATCGTCGACGCCGTCAATGACCGTTTCTTCCTTCCGCTCCTTGAGATCGAAATAAACGATGGTGCTTTTCGCCTCCGGGGCAGCGCCCGTGTGTGGCCGGCGGAGGTAGACGACTTTTCCCTCCGCCCCCGCCAGCCCACCGTAGTTGCCGGCTGCGGGAGGCAGGACCACTGCCCGTTCTTCGAAACCATCAATGTCGATGGCGACGGGGGTCGGCGCCGCGACTGCAGGCGGGGTTTGGGATCCCCCTTCAGGTTTCCCCTTTTCCGGGGCAGCCGCTTCCTTGCCTTTTTCCTCGTCATCACGAGGTGCCGTCGGCGACGCGATGTCGCGGCGCAGCGGCACCGCGACGATGCGGGTGGTGTTGGCATAGATCCATGAGGTGTCGAGATCGCTGTAATACGAGCGAAAGGTCCGGCTGGACAGGAGGTACAAGTACTTTCCTTCCGGGTCGAACGACGGCGTTCCCGAGTCATATGCCCCCGAAGTGACCTGGTATCGCCGGCCGTTTTGGGCATCGAAGAGGAAGACCGCCTCGATGCGATCCTCGAGCGCCCGCGACCAGGCAAGCCAGCGGCTGTCGGCCGACCAGCTCACGCGGAAGGCGTCCAGGTCGCCCTCATACATGTAGAGACCCTTGTCCACGTCCCGTACCTGCCGTGTATCCCGGTCGACGATCCTGATGTTCATGGCCTTGTCGACAAAGGCGAGCCTCTTGCCGTCGGGGGACCAATAGGGCCTGTATCGGAACCCCGGCCCGAGCGAGGTCAGCTTTTCCTCTTCTCCCGATCCGTCGGCGGCGCGGATTGCAAGTTCGTATTCCCCGGAACGATCCGTCCAGTAGGCAAGGGATTTGCCGTCGGGCGACCACACCGGATACCGCTCGGCCGAGCCGGGAGTGCGTGTCATGTCCAGAACCGGCCCATTCTCCTCCGGAACCGAGAAGACCTCCCCCCGAGCCTCGAAAAGCGCCCGCTTGCCCGTGGGAGAAATCCAGTAATCCTGGATCAAACCCGAAACGTTTTCGACCGACGGCCGCAGCGAAGCCTCGTCCGTGACCACCTGGATCTTCACTTCGTTATAGCGCTCGCTCTTGAGGTCAAGCAGGTACAGCCGTCCGCCAGACTCGAAGACCATGTCGGTGGGGCCGATGGAGGGAAAGTGAACGTCGTAGGGATCGAGTTTGGTTACCTGCCGGGTTTTCCGGGTGTCGATGTCGTAAGCCCATATGTTGAGGTGTTGCTCGGGGCCCCGGTCGGACAGGTAGTAGATCGTCCTGCCGTGCCACATGGGCAGGGAATCGTTCGCGGGATTGTTTGTGATGTTTTGAGCGGTCATCGACTTAAGGTTCAGGAGCCAGATGTCGGGCGCCCAGCCGCCGCGGTAGTATTTCCAGGTGCGGAAGTCTGTGCTCTCAGGCACGTACGCCAGCCACTCGCCGTCCGGCGATATGGCGCCGAATTCGCCGTAAGGAACCGGCAACTTTTCCGGCAGCCCGCCGTCTCTGGAGAGCTTGTAGAGCTGGTTAAACCGGTCCCTGCCGCTCTGCATTCCGGAGGCAAAAAAGATCGAACGGCCATCCGGGTACCAACCGAGCACGCGGTCCTCAGCGGGATCGTGGGTCAGCCGCTTCGGAACTCCGCCTGCGGCGGGCATTACGTAGATGTCTGTGTTGCCGTCGTAATTGCCGCTGAAGGCGACGGTGGATCCGTCCGGGGCGAAGCGTGGAAAGGACTCTTCGCCCTTGGCCGAGGTCAACCGTTGCCCGGTGCCGCCGGACTTGGGCGCAATCCATATGTCTCCGGCATACACAAAGGCGATGTCCGTCCCGGAGACGTCGGGCTGGCGAAGCATACGCGCATCGATCTGGGCATACAGGGGCAATCCAAAGATCAGCAGCCAAGGAAATGTTGAGAATAGAACTCGTCTCATGTTTGATCACCTCGAGCCGGCTGGGCCGTGCCAGGATGTTTGAGCTAAACGCCGCGGGGCCGGCGACCTCCCGGAATGTGCTCGGGTCAGGGGGGACCGGCCGCGCATCCGTACCCCCGCGACTGCCCCGGTCAATTCCACGACATCATATTTACGGGCCGGTGCGATCACAGTTTTCGAAACGAAGCTGGAAGCAGCTTTGCGAGCGAATAGTCGCCTGCCCCGGTGAGCGAGAGCGCGACGGCGATCAACAGCTGGGTCAATGCATACTCGTAGCCGTTTTTCCCCAGGTCGAAGCCGTGCGGCAGGTGCACCAGAAGGATGGCGCCGAGCATGACGATGATGATGCTCGCCGCGCCGATGCGAATGAAAACGCCGGACAGCATTGCCAGGCCGCCGCCAAACTGTGCCAGCCCCACAAGGTAGCCGACAAACACCGGCATCTTCATGTAGGTAGAGAAGCCCTGCGGGCCGGAGCCTCCGAAGGCGCCGAAGAGAATTGCGCTCCCGTGATAGAGAAAAACCATGGCGCTCGCAATCCGGAGGACCAGAAGAGCAGCGTTGAGCCTGGTCGAGCCTGGCGTGAAGACCGGGGAAGGCGTGCCCATTTTCCATCCCTCCTGCAATTCAACACGACGGCGGACAGGTAAAAGCAGTTTGCGGAAGCGCATCGTTTCCCCTGGCACTTCCACGGCCTCCAGATCAGATAGATTATAGCAAGTGATCCGGCAGTTCCGAAATCCGCAGCTCTGGATGTGGAATAATTATCAGCAATGGTATTCGTCTTATCAGTCCACTCCGGCCGGTAGCGTTCGGCCGGGTGATGCCTTGAATGCGTTTCGCAGGGAAATTGATATAGCGGGCACATGAGTCTTGTAGGTTCGGTCAGAATCTGCTGAAATTCTCCTGACGCGTAGTTTCCGAGCTTACTTGAAAATCGGGGTGCAACGCAAAAAAGGGAGGTGAAATCATGCGGATCCATGAGAGCCGCCGCGAGTTTCTCAGGCTGTCGACCGGCGCCGGTTTGATCTTAGCCGGGTGCAGCGCCGGCCGCCGGCCGGAAGCCGAAAGCCAGGCGAAGCCGTCCCAAACGGGAGGGGAGGAAAAGGGTGGGGAAGTCACTGCGACGGAAGACCTGATGCGGGAACACGGCGTGTTGCGCAGGGCGCTGCTCGTATATTCGGAGGTCGCACCCGGATTGCGCAGCAATTTCGCCGGCGTTCCTCCGTCGGCCCTGCAGAAGACGGCGAACCTCTTCCGCGTTTTCGGCGAGGAGTACCACGAGAAGATGCTCGAGGAGGCTTACATTTTCCCGGCGGTCAGGCAGTCCGGTGGACCCGCGGCGTTGCTTGCCGACGTTTTGATTTCGCAACATCAGCGCGGGCGTGAGATCACCGATTACATCCTCGCGATTACTCGAGGGGAAAAACTGGACGCCGGCAAGGCTGAGGCTCTTGCGCTGTCGCTGGATGCCTTCGTGCTGATGTACCGGAACCACGCCGCCCGCGAAGACACCCTTGTCTTCCCGGCCTGGAAGCAGACGCTCACGGCGCAGCAACTCGACGAGATGGGCGACAAGTTCGAGGAGATCGAGCGCCGGCAGTTTGGCGCAGACGGCTATGAAGACGCCGTGAGGCAGATCGTTGAAATCGAGAGCAGCCTCGGCCTGTCGGATCTCTCCCGATTCACGGCGCCGCCCCCGCCGAAGGAGTGACGCCTGGGCGCACCGTGGCGGAAGTCCAGTGCGTGGCAGGTCGCTGTTCGGAGGGAGGCCGGCGAGAATGCCGTTCCGACAAAGGCAGCTTCTTCCTCTGTCCGGATCCTCAAGCGACCGGAAGGTGGCGGACCAGGCCGCCGCAGCGGGAATCCACATGGAAGCCGTTCGGGGTGAGGAAGGGGCGCAGCAGAAAGTCGGTTTTCAGCATGCGGACGCGGCGCGCCGTCAGGCGCACGCAGAAATCCTCGAGCAGCGCGCTGCCGATTCCTCTGCCCTTGAGGGAAGCCGCCACGACCAGCCCTACGAGGTACACGACCTCCTTTTCCTGCGAAATGTAAACAATCCCGCCGAGCACCTGTTCACCCTCGTCAACGATCACCACGTGACGGTCCTGCTCCGATATCTCTCTTGGATAGTCGGCGTCCCGGAGCAGTCGATACAACTGGCCTACCTCCGATGGCATCAGCGGCTCACGCACGGAGTAGCGCGCCCCGCGCCGGTCCGTGATTTCCGACCGGACGAACACCTGCTTTCGTTCGCTTTCGCCGACGCTCAGGACTTCCAGGTGCTGCGCACCACGGGCTTGCGGAAACACCATCCGGCTGAAAACTTCGCGATCGGCCGGGTCTGCAAGCGCCGCCTGGAGGCTGGAGAGTTCCTCGAGATGCAGCGGGGAAGCGCCGGGCCTGCGAAACAGCCGCATCAGCAGCCGGTCGAACGCGGTGTCGACGGAAGCGCCGGCGTGAGTGAAAAACGTGCGCTGGTAGAGCCGGTACCGAAGCATTACGGGGAAACGGTTGATGCGGTAGATCCGGTAGAGCTGTTCGACCTCTTCTTCGCGGGCTTCGGGAGTCGCATGCGGGTTTGCCGTCTCCCACTCCGAATAGCGCTCGATAGCACAGAGCAGTGGAAGTGGCATGTAGGGCAGTTCCCGGAGGCGTTCGCAGTAGTCTGTCAGCGCATTGGAGAACGCCTCCTCCTCTCCCTGGAGTGGGGATCTCGCGAGCTCAGACTTCAAGTCCTCCAGGAACCGCGAGCCATCCTCGAAACCCAGTGATTCAATGCAGGCGTCAAATATCCAGCTGATTTCCAGCTGGCATGAAATGCGCGGGTAGTGGGCGCCGGCCTGGCGATAAAAATTGCGCACGAGATGCCTGACGATGCTGCGGGGCCCGCCATAGGGCCGCAGGCCGGTCAGGGAAAGGACGAACGCCCCTTCCCGGAAATCCGCATCCGGGACCACCACATTCGCAGGCGCGATGGAACCCGGAATGATCCGGCGGCCGCTGCTTTTCCAGACGGCGAAGAAAGCGGCCATCCCGCGGACAAACAAGCGCCGCCAGTCGTGCCGAGTTGGAAAGTAGGCGCGGGTTGTCTGCGCGCCGGCGTATTCACGAATCTTGTCCCAGACCGTCAGGTCGCTTATGTAGGCCACGGAGATCGCTCCGTGGTCAGGGCTGCAGGCGCCGAAACGGGGAACCACCTTATCCTGCGACGGATGTTCGGACAACGCCATGAGCCAGTAGATGGTGTCTCGTACCCGGGCTCTCGACATCACCTCGCCGACAACCAGCAGGAGATCGAAGTGCTTTCCACTGCGCAGGTTGATTCCCACTCGAAAAAGATCGAACTGGTGCTGCGACAGGATGCGTGAAACCCAGATGCCGGAATGGGGGACATCGCCTAGGTTGAAGTCCGCCTCGTCGAATGCCAGCAGGATCGACTGCTTGAGAAAGATCGGGTCGAGCAGGATCTTCTCGATGCGTGCCGATGAGGCCTCGGAGAGACTGTCGTCCAGGATGATTTTCCCCACGACGTCGGCCGGCGCGGGTCCGGCTGCCAGTACAGAATCGTACCAATCCTGGAGTTGGGACAGGCGGGATTCCGCGGCGGCCGCGAGTCCGGGGTCCTGCCTGTGGAGTGCCCAGCTCGCCAGTTCCGCGCGGACCGGACCCATGTAGGATGGATCCCGGCGCGCGAAATCCGAGAGCAGGCCGAAGATCTTCTCGAACTGCTCGCGCGTTACCGGAGACGCCGGCCAATGCAACTGGGTGCGGTAGCTGAACAGGCGTTGCCGGAGCGCCTCGAGGCGCTCATTCCCCAAACCGGTGCTGGCGATCTTCCGAATCGAGTCTTCGTTCAAAAAAGTAAGCCCTGAATTGACGAAGGCAGGGAACACCCGGGCATCGGCAGGCATGGTCTCGTCGGTGAGCAGGACGCGGTAGGCAAGGCACCGGACTTGCTCCGCGGGATGACGGGCCAGCGCCTCGAGGCGCTGCCTGATGACTCCTGCCTCCCGGTCGTCGACGGAGCGCAGCTCCTCTCCTAACAGCTCCAACGCCGCGAGTGAGGAGGCTTGGGGAAGAAGAAGAGCATCCGCGCAGATGCGGTGAATGCGTCTCAGGCGCTGATCGCGCACCGCCGGGGTTTGCGTGACGGCGGTGTCGATCTCATGGAGTGAATCTCGCCATGGGAGCCATACGCGCATCTCGACATTCGGCACCGGGAGATCCCAACCGTCCCTGCAGGGGCAGAAGGCTGCCAGTGCGGGATTTCCGACCCAAAGCTGCGGCTGGCGCGCGAACAGGCCAAGGTCAACGACCGATCCCGTCAGCTTGTACTCGAGGTCTCCGATCAGGACGGTTCCTGTGTCCCCGCGAGGGACGAGAGGCAGCCTGCGCTGCGTGCGCGTGCAGAAAAGCTCGCCTTGGCCGGCCACGATCTCGCTTTCGAGCAGGCCCGATTCCCGCAGGATCCAGCGTGGAATCCGGACGTGCATTCCGGAGCAGACCAGGTCCACGGAGTTGCCCCGGTAGAGCGTCTCAATGACGTCGGTGAAATTCTCCTCAATGGTCTTGCGCCGGTATGATCCCTTCGGAGTCAATTCCCCGCGATCGATCTGGAAATCGCGGTCGAGGACTGCGAAGCTCACGACCCGTTCGTACGGCGCGAGATCGGCGTTGGCTGCCGCCACAATCTGATGGAAATACTCCTGGGCATTGCCCTCGGGCGCTTGCAGGACTTTGTCCTTGAGGTCCGGCACAATCAACAGGACATTTGATTCCCTTCTGTCGCCCACGAGGAAGACGCGTTGAATGCCGGGCACGGAATCGAACTTCTGTTCCACCCGCCGGGGAGCGACCGTCTGTCCGCGGTTGTTCTTATAGATGTCTTTGATGCGGTCGACGATTTCCAGGTGGCCGCTGGCATGCTCTTTGAACAGGTCTCCGGTCGCCAGCCAGTAGTCCTCCTGAGGATCCTGCGCTGGGATCACCTCTGTTTCCGTTTCGTCCAGGTACCGGGCGACATACGGCCCCGCGATCTCCAGTTCACCCTGTGCCCCAAAGCGAATCCGGATGCCGGGAAGCGCAATGCCGACGGCGCCGTCCACGTATTCCCCGGGGGGGGTCATGGTAACGCCGCCCGTGGCCTCGGTCATGCCGAAACCGCTACAAAGATCCACCCCGTGTTTTTGGAAAAAGCGGAAGACCTTCGGATCCAGGTAGCCGGCGGCCGAGAGACCCCAACGCAAGCTGTCACCCACGACGCTGCGCAAAACCTCCGCCAGCTTGCCGGGCGCACCCGGCTCTCTCGCCCTTTCAAGGCAGAAATCGCGGATTTGCGTCCAGCGAAGCGGGACGCCGATCAGACCGGTGGGATTGACCTGCTGCAGCTGGGATATCAAGGTCTCAACCGAAGGATTTCCAGCAAAGACGTAAGTGCCGCCCCAATAAAGGGCGCCCAGCATCTCGAGGTAGCGGCCGAAGGTGTGGAACAGCGGCAGGTAGCAGAGGAGAACTTCGTGATTGCCCACGCCCGGAAGCGCTGCGGCGCGGGCGAATCGTTTCGTGATGAGTTGATACTGCGTGAAGACGATGCCCTTGGGCTCACCCGTGCTTCCTGATGTGAACATTACCGTCGCCGGCTCGGTCAGCGGGGCGATCCGGTGACTCTCCAGGCGCCGGTTGAGGCCGTCCAGGTCGAGCCGGGCGCAGGCTTCCTGCAGCGACTCGCAGTCCGTGCCGCCGATACGGCCGGCACCGGGACCGGAAACAAAAATCCGGAACGGCCGCCTGGTGCGGGCGCGCACCTCTCTGAGGCGCTGGATGCGTTCTTCGGTGTCGGCCACGGCGATGTTGATCCGCAGGTGGTCGAAAATCCATGCCAGCGTCCGGGTGTCAAAGTGGATGTTGAGGGGCGTGTCAAAGATGCGGTGCGCCAGGCATGCGAGGTCGCAACAGGCGCTGTCGATGCTGTTTTCGCAGAAAATGGCAACGTGCGGCTCGACCTCTGCGTCTCGGAACAGGCCCGCGAGAATCCGCAGCCGCCGCTCGATCTCGGCATAACTCCAGGTCCCAGGCGCTGCTCCGGACACTTCGCGGAAGAGGATGCGCTCCGGGTGCCGCTGCGCGCGGTCAGCCAGCATGTTCTCGAGCGAGTAGCCTGACCGCAGCACCGCCTGGAACGTAGTCTCAGCCCAGAGGCAACGGTATTCGCGGCCAGGGAGCGCCCGGAGGAAATGATGCGTGCCTGTGCAGTTCAGGTAGCGATGCCAGGTGCCTGCATCAGGACATTCGGCGTGACCCTCCTGAAGCAGGCATTGGGCTGCCTTCACCAACTCGACGGCGAGTGCGGCCTCACCAGGAGAATCCTGATCCTGGAGGCTCGACAGGAGGGCAGAGAAATGCTCCGATTCGCTTTTCATGATCGAAACTGAATTCTACACCACCGGCGCCAGGGCGCCACCGCGATTCGAACGGCACAAATCCCGATGTGACAAAACAGCAAAGGCCGGGGCTCAAGCCGTGGCGCCTGACGGAGCGCGAAGGATCAGCCCTGTAAGGAGGGTGCAATCTGCAACGCCTGCAGTCACGCCGGCTTTACCCTCCAATATACGGCAAAGCGCTGGCCGAAGAGGCGATTCAGTGGAATCAGTGTCAGCGTGCGACGCTGTTGGGTAATGCGGAAGGCGAGCGCGCTGTCGCCCACCGCCCTCATCCAGTCGCCCGGGCTACCCGCAACCACCTCGACGTCGCGCACTTCGGCAGCGGGATCGCCGACGGGCCGGATCCAGTCCGCGGGGTCGGCCGAGGGCGCAAGCAGTTCAGGCGCCGGGACCGGCTGGCCGCGCATCCCCTCGCCACGCCGCGGGTTTGTCGGGTCGCTGTACATCATCTCGTAGGTAAGCCCCTCGTTGCCGAGCACACCGGCCAGCACCAGCGGGCCATACATGAACGCCTGGACGGCAGGATCGTCGGGCATTGCATGGGTGTGAAGGCTCATGGGCAGCCGCACCTCCACCACGTCGCCGGTCTTCCATGTCCGCTCGATGGGGCAGTAGCTCGCAGGCTTTGCGGCAACCGTCTGCGACTGGCCGTTGATCTTCACCGTGAGTCCCTCTTTGGCCCAGTAGGGAACGCGAATGCGCAGCCCGAGCTGCACCGGTTTGTCACACTGAAATTCGAAGTTGACCTGATCCTGATCGGGAAAGCGAGTCTCCTGGCGAATGAATACGCCCTTCTCGGGCCAGTGAAGCCGGGCCGGAACAAACAGGTTTACGAACACGCTGTTCTCGTCGTGGAAAAAGATGCTGTCGCCGAGCTTGGCGAAGCTCTCTACGCCGGTGCCCGTGCAGCACCAGAAGGAATCGAACGGCAGGCTGAAAAGCTTCCAGTACCCGGATTCGAGCGGCACATAGAAGGTAGTCATCCCGTCCGCCGGATTCATGGTGCCAATGATGCCGTTGAGGAAGGCTCGCTCGTAAAAGTCGGCATAGCGGGCTTCCGGATTCCAGGTGAACAGGTGCCGGGTGAGCTTGAGCATGTTATAGGTGCAGCAGCACTCCTGCGTGGTGGCGCTCAGCTCCGCGGCCAGCACACCGGGATCGGTTCGCCAGCGCTGCCCGTTGCTGGTGCCGCCTGTGCAATAGGAGCGGTGCAGTGCCACCTGCTGCCAAAAGAACTCCACGATCCGGCGATAGCGTTCTTCACCGGTCAGCTCGTAACGGCGGGCGGCGCCGACCAGCTTGGCCAGTTGGGTGTTGGCGTGCTGTCCCTTCAGCTCATCACGCCCCTCGGCGAGTGGATCGAAAAGGCGGGCCTGGTCGAAGCGGTGCGCCAACGCCGCGTCGTTCTCGTTGCCGGTCAGAGCATAGAGGTTGTACAGAACCTCGTTCATCCCGCCGTATTCCACCTGCAGAATCCGGGCCATCTGATCGTCGCTGAGCGTGTCGGCCCACTTCTTTGCCCATGCGGCCATGCCCAGGGCGACGTCCAGGGCCTGCTCATTGCCGCAGTGCTGGTACATGTCCAGCATGCCGGCCATGATCTTGTGCAGTGTGTACCAGGGCGCCCACACCGGGAGGCGCTCCTTCAGCCGCTGCATGAACCCGGTGGGAAACGCCGACAGCCACCCGTTGCCGTTGGCCTTCTGGCATTTTCCCAACTCTCCGACGATGGCGTCGGCCTTGCGCTTGAGCAGCTCGTCGCCGGTGCTGCCAACCATCAGGCCGCATGCCGAAAGGTAATGGCCCATGAAGTGGCCGCGCAGCTCGATGTCGGGCCGTTCCCACCCGCCGAGCTGCCGGGCGCTCGAGGGAAGGCCGGCGGTCAGCCGAAAGGCATGCAGCAGGCGGTCGGGATCGAGCGTGTGCAGGTACACGCGGTTGCGGTCCTGAAGCGTGTAGCAGCTTCCGCTCAGCAGTCTGACTTGCGCCAAAGGAAACGGGCGGACCTTGTTTGCCGAAGCCTGCTCCACTGGCTGCCTACGCAGCTGTGTGGGGCGTTGGTTGACCCGCGAGGTGGCGGCCAGCGGCGCGGCCGCGACCAGCGCATTGAATTTCCTCCTGCTGAGTTGGTTGCTACCCATAGCGTGCGCCCTCCCGTAATGTAGAGCCTTGCCGCTGATCGTAATTCGTCCCGCGGTCCTCCGCAAGGATCAAGACTCGGGAAATGCGAGGAACAGCCGTGCAGGCGGTCCGCGATCCGCAATCGGAGCCGCGAGCGTGAGCAATCGGGTTGTTTGCCGGTTTTCGAGACTGATGACTTTCCGCGTCTGTCACCCGCTCCCTGACAGTCTCGGCTCCGAAACGACGAAGTGGCTTGTTGAAGATATTTATGAATAATCATGGTATAAATACCTTTGAACAAATATTAATTTTGCACGTTCGGGTTCGAACGAGCGCGCGGGGCCCGTTGCAGAAGAAATCTTTTTGATAAGGGATGAATCGAATCGTCATAATGACATGTAAGCGGCCGACGTGGTCTGTGGGTGGACCCGCCGCCGCATTTACGAACCGGCTTCGCCCCGTGCGGGATGCAGGCGAGCCGGCAGTCGGGGCGGATACCAGACATGACCAGGCAATATCGACCGGATGAATTGACGGAAGTGGTGCGGGGATTCCAGGCGGCGTGCGTCCTGATTGCAGCTGCCGAGCTCGACGTCTTCACGAACCTGAACGCAGAGCCGGCCGATGCAAACGGCCTGGCAAGGCGCCTGAAGAGCGACCCGAGGGCCACTGCGGTTTTGCTGGACGCCGTGGCCGCGATGGATCTGTTGGAGAAGCGCGACGGCGTATATTTCGTGCCGCCTGCCCTGGCAGCGATGCTTGCCGAGACAGGTGCAGACTCCATTCTGGGTATCGTGAGGCATCAAGGCAACTGCCTCCGCCGCTGGGGTCAGCTCGCCGGAGTAGTCAAGACCGGCCAACCCGTTCGTGGTCAAGAGAGCGTGCGCGGCGCCGCCGAGGACACGTGCTCTTTTATCCGGGCCATGCATGAGATATCCGGCAAGTTTGCGTGCGGCCTGGTCAGGAGTCTCGAGCCGTTAAAATTCAGCCATTTGCTGGACCTCGGCGGGGCCTCGGGCACGTGGACAATTCCATTCTTGGAACTGAATCCCGCCGCCAAGGCTACGATTTTTGACCTGCCGGATGTGATACCGCTGGCTGCACACCTCGATGGCATTCCGGGAATGGCCGGGCGCATCCGCCTGGTGGCCGGGGATTTCTATGCCGACGAACTCCCTGCCGGCGCCGACCTTGCTTGGGTGAGCGCAATCGTGCATCAGAACTCGCGGGAGCAGAACAGGGAGATGTTCGGCAAAGTGTTCAAGGCCCTGGTTCCGGGCGGGAACATTCTGATCCGTGACATCGTCATGGATGAGTCGCGAACGAGTCCGCGCTCGGGAGCGTTCTTCGCTGTCAACATGCTGGTCGCGACCCCTGGCGGCGGCACATTCACTTTCAACGAGCTGGTAGAAGATTTGGGTTCGACGGGATTTGTCGACGTCCGAATGCTTCGCAAAGGGGAGGGAATGGACTCAGTTCTCGGCGCCGCCAAACCCGCGGCATCTTACCGGATCGAGGAACTCGAGGCATAATATCCAAGGCGGGCGCGCACGCGCAAGTCAGGGTGTTTGGGCATGCGCACGGAGATGTGCCGGAAGTCGTCCTTGGTCTTCGACTCCGGGGCGTAGTAGCTGAGCAGGTACTGCGCCTTGAGTTCGGCGGCGATACGGCCGTAAATCACCGTCAGATCATCCGTCTTCTCGGCGAGGAAGGCTGCTCCCCCCGTTTGCTTGGCCAGTTCCTCCATTCCTTCCTGGCCGCGCAGACTGACCTTGTTCAGGCGGATGGACGATCCTCCCGGATTGATCGAGTAGAAAATGCAGTCGGCCTGTTGCACCCTGCGAACGGCGTCGGATAATTCTGCGTCACTGTAATTGTCTTCGCCGTCGGACAGGACGATCTGAACGCGGCGGGTGTCAGGGTCCGGAGGGCCGGCGAGCGTGCGCGCCGCCTCGATCACGCTGTCATAAAATGCCGTGGATGCCCCCGTCGGCTTGATCTGTTCCAATCCGTCCAATGCCTCGGCCAGCGAGACGGTCCGTTTCAGAACCAGCCTTGGTTTAGGGCCGATGCAGAGAATCGAGATCGCGTCGCCCTGCTGGAAGATGGCATTCAGGAAAGTCGTAGCCGCATGCTGCTCGAAGTCGAAGCGGGCAAAGACGCTGCCGGTCACATCGAAGACCATGACCATCTCCAGTCGCGTCTGTCCCGGCTCGCCGATGTGGGCGATGGTCACCGGCGCCCCGTTCTCTTCAACGAAGAAATCCTCCAAGTGCAGACCCTTGACCGCCTGTCCGGCTTCGTCGGTAACCGACACGGGCACCTGTACGAGGTTGGAGCTGACACGAATCGGTTGGGATGTCTGGGCCGGGGGGATCTGCACCTGCTGCCGAACGGAACCAGCCTGAGCCTGGACGAGACTACCCGGCCCCGCGGAATAGACCGGTGCGAGGAGAAAGATCAGGCAAATGAAAGTCCGAAGAGGCATACGACTCAATTCGATCCGGGCCGCGTCCCCCGTTCCTTTTTTACTGGTGATGTAAACCGAAGACCCGCCCTTGTGGGCGGGTCTCCTGTTGTTTGGCATACCGCTGCTGCAGCATCCGGCGCTACTTGATGATCGGCCGGACGATACCCTTGTTGACAAGGATCTTGACTTCGACGCGCCGATTCTGCTTGCGACCGTTCAGTGTGGCATTGTCAGCCGCGGGCTGTTTTGCGCCGAACCCGAATGGCGTCACAAGTCGTCGCAGCGGGATCGAGTGGTTTTCGGTCAGGTAGCGCACGACGGCGTCCGCCCGATTCTCGCTCAGGCGTTCATTGTAGACCGGATCCCCGTCGGAGGAAGCATAGCCGGTCACCTCGATCATGTAGCCCTTCTCGCTCTTGGCGGCTTCAGCCAGGGTGTCGAGTTGAGCCTTTGCGTCTTTTGTGAGGGCAACGCTCCCGAGCTGGAACAACACGACCGTCTCGTTCTTGACGTCATATTCGTCGAGTGAGGAAATTCGCTCATTGGCGGCAACGGCGGTCGACTTTGCTGCCTCGACCCCTTCACGGGCTGCATCCGCCGCCGCCAGTTTGGCTGCGTCCCCCGTGTCCTGCGCGGCCTTGGCGGCGCTGCGGGCTGCCTTGGCGATTGCAGACACCTCTTCGACCTGGCCTGACAGTCTCTGCGCGTTCTGCTCGGACTGGACCAGCTTTGATTCCACCTCGGTTACGCGCGTTTCAATCGGCTCGACGCGGGTCTCCACTGAATTCACGTACCGGACGTCAGTATCCTTCATCTTGATCTCATCGGCCACCAGCTTCCCGGCACTGTCCTGCCTCCCGGTGACCTCGACGTTAAGCCCGCGCAACAGCTGGGTCGTGGCATAGTTGCGGGCGCGACGGAACGGATTGCTCTTTTTTTCCTTTACCTCCGTGCTGCTCGTCAGCGCCACAACGACATTTGAGCCACGCGCGTCCCGCAGAGTAAACGAATCGGCGTCGCGTTTTGTAATTACGCCTTCCACCGTCACCTTCTGCCCGGATGCGGCTGGATTGGATGAAGTCGTCTGTTCGTTCGTGCCCTGAGCGCGCAGTGACGACATCAGGGATAACGACAGCAGCGCAACCGTCAAGCACAAGCACCGGTGTTTGGCAGTGATATTCATAGGAGTTCCTCCGAAATTTTGAAACGACTATAATGCCTGACAAATTCGCGTAAATGTTAAATTTTGCATAAATTGGCCTGGATGTCGATATCAAACTCCGACAATTGCTCAAGTGCCTTCCGGTAGAGATTTGCCGAGAGCTCCCCGGATCTTGATATTATTCTATGAGAAGGTTGTGGACGGAAATTTCACGGGCCGGTGTCCCTGGAGGGCGCGGGAAACCTGCCCCGGCAGGTTTCGCTTCCGAAGGAGACGTCCGATCTTGTGGAACCGTTCCTCCGAAAAGGATCGACATTGCCGTATCCAGCATACGATGTCTTGATTCCCATGATGTGGGACCCGCCAAACGCGCGGGCATATGCCTGACGAATCCTGTCCGAATCCTCGCGGGTGCCGATCCTGCCGGCGAGCTGCGGACGTTACCTGGAGCCATAGGTCATGCAATCGCAAATCGGGATTCTGGAAAGCTTGTCGGATCGCGTCAGCAGGCTTGAACGGCAGAACCGTCGGCTCAAGCAGCTTGGAGTCTTAGCTCTGCTGGCCTTTGGTTCGGTTTTTCTCATGGGGCAGGCCAAGACGGCCAAGGCGCCGCCCGTAAAGGCGGCCAAGCCGCAGGAGGCCGGGAGATTTGTTCTCAAAGACAATCTAGGGAGAACAAGAGCGGAATTAGGGCTCTTCGCGGATCGGCCGGCCCTGGTTCTGTACGACTATGAGGCAAATCGCATCTTGTCCCTCGGTGCGGAACCGGATGGCGCCGGCCTGACGCTCTATGATGCCAACGACGACAAAGCTGCCGCTCTCAATTACAGCCCGGCCGGCCCGGTGCTCACCCTCTTCAGCGGCGGCGCCAAGCGCCTGAATTTGAGCGTGACCACCCAGGGGCCCGCTCTCGGGCTGATCGGGAAGAAGAACCAGGCCAAGGCTGCCCTGGGTTTAATGGCGGACGACAATCCCTTTCTTCACCTCTTCGGGCCCGGGGAGCGAGGCGGAGCGCAACTGGCAGTTTCCTCTGACCGGACCGTCCTGCGTTTTTTTGACGGGGCCGACAGGGCGCGGGCCGTTCTTGGAATTCTGGAGAAGGAAAGCGCTCCCGGCCTGGTGCTCAATGACAGCTCCGGTACGGCACGGTCGATCATGATGTTGACTGCCGAAGGACCGGGCATCGAGTTTTTCGACCAGAACCGGGTCCGGACCTGGGTCGCCCGCTGAACGCCTCACGCGCGAGGGCGCCTGCCTATCGGCCACGATCGGCGATTCCCGCTATGTTCCTTACGGAAGGCGCCAGGGCAGCCGGTAAGTCGTTATTGTCGCGAAACTCGAATTCGGCCACAGGGCACAGCGCCCAGGAGGCGCGCCAGAGAGTAGCCGGGGGCAAGCGGCGCGCTTTTCAGCGACGCGCGGCCCCCGGTAGGAAGTTGCATTTAAACGAGCCCCGGCAGGGGCGAAAGGCTGTGTGCGCCATAGGCTTCTGTCGCCCGGGGCTCTTCGCTATGCAATCTCCTACCGGGGGCTGCGCGCTACGCGCTAGCCTGTGACTACGATGTGCAAGCGAGTATTTGCCAGCGATAAACGCATATTCAAGTTCAAGATACCGCAGATGGCCGCACCTAGTCACAGGTTATTCAATCCGACGTCGTCGGAGGCTGAGCTTGCCCCCGGCTACTCTCTGCGGCCCCTCCGGGGCCGTAATCTTGCGCGCCGATTGCGCTGCCATTTGGTTTCGCGACAGGAACTAATTAGGATATGGCTTGATTAATGCGGGGTGAGCGATGGCTATGCGCAAAACGATGCGTGCGATGGTATTGCGGGTTCCGGGGACACCTCTGGAGCAGGCTGACGTGCCTGTGCCCGAGCCGGGGCCGGCTCAGGCCCTGCTGAAAGTGCGCGCCTGCGGCGCATGCCGCACCGACTTGCACATTGCCGATGGGGAGCTGGCTCATCCCAAGCTCCCGCTGATCCTGGGCCATCAGATCGTCGGCACGGTCGTCAAGCTTGGGGATCAGGCGGCTGATTTCGCTCCTGGCGATCGGGTCGGCGTACCCTGGCTCGGGCAGACCGACGGGACCTGCCGGTACTGCCGGCAAGGCCGCGAAAACCTCTGCGACAACGCCGTGTTTACCGGCTACAACATCGACGGGGGATATGCCGAATACGCCGTTGCGGACGCCCGCTACTGCTACCCGCTTCCAGCTTCCTACGGCGATGCCGAAGTTGCCCCCTTGCTTTGCGCCGGACTGATCGGATATCGCTCGTATCGGATGGCAGGCGCGGACTTCGAGCGCATAGGGTTTTTCGGTTTTGGATCGGCTGCTCATCTCTTGCTGCAATTGGCCGTGCATGAAGGCCGGAAGGTATTCGCATTTACCCGGCCGGGCGACCTCCAGGCGCAGCAATTCGCACTGCAATTGGGGGCAGTGTGGGCAGGTTCCTCCGACGAGCGGCCGCCGGAGGAGCTGGATGCCGCGATCGTCTTTGCCCCGGTTGGTGCGCTGGTTCCGGCGGCCCTGCGCGTGACTGCCAAGGGTGGCGTCGTTGTTTGCGGCGGCATCCACATGAGCGATATCCCCTCTTTCCCTTACAGCATTCTGTGGGAGGAGCGCTCGATCAGTTCCGTGGCCAATTTGACGCGGCAGGACGGCCGGGATTATTTCAAAATCGCCCCGAAGGCGCCGGTGAAGGCCGAGGTCGAGATTTTCCCGCTGGAGAAAGCCAACGAGGCCCTGGCCTGCATAAGAGCCGGAAAACTGGAAGGGTCAGCGGTGCTGTCAGTCAGCTCTTGAGCCTAAAATCCAGCTTGAGCCGGAGGCCCGGGACGAGTAAGCTGAGCAGTTCCTGGAACGGAAGTCATCATAACAATCCATAATCCAACCACAATGGAGGGTTTGGCATGAATCTCGCACGTTTACCGCGCAGACGTTACACCGAGGGACAGACTCCGATCGAGGCGGTCCCCAGGTTCTCCGCAGCGCTCGAGGGTCCCAACGTTTTCATCAAGAGGGATGACCTCCTCGGGTTGACTGCCGGAGGGAACAAGACGAGGAAGCTCGAGTTCCTGGTTGCGGATGCACTGGCGCAGGGGGCCGACACGCTTATTACCTGCGGCGCGGTTCAATCCAACCATTGCCGCTTGACCCTGGCGGCGGCCGTCAAAGAAGGGTTGAAATGCAGATTGGTTCTGGAAGAACGGGTTCCCAAGAGCTATAAGCCCGATGCCAGCGGAAACAATTTCCTGTTCCGCCTCCTGGGCGTCGAGAAGATCAAAGTCGTGCCCGGCGGCTCCGATATGATAAACGCCATGCGCATGGAGGCCGAGGAAGTATCCGCGGAGGGACGCAAGGCCTACGTCATTCCCGGCGGGGGGTCCAATCCGATCGGCGCCACGGGCTACGTCGCCTGTGCCGAGGAGATTCTCGCGCAGCTGTTTGACAGAGGCATCAAGATCGACCGCGTCGTGTGCGCAAGCGGCAGTGCCGGCACTCACGCCGGCCTGGTGACCGGCTTTCACGGCAATAGCAGCAACATCCCCGTGGTCGGGATCGATGTCAGCCGCCCCAAGGAACTGCAGGAAAAGCTGGTCTATGATCTGGTGCAGAAAACCGCCGCGCATGTCGGCATCAAACCGGATGTTCCGCGCGATGCGGTTCTGTGCTTCGGCGACTACGTGGGCCGAGGATATTCGCTGCCCACTCCCGGCATGGTGGAAGCGGTCAGGATGCTGGCCCGGACGGAGGGAATTCTGCTCGATCCCGTCTACACGGGTAAAGCGATGGCCGGCTTGATTGACCTGGCGCGGAAGGGCTTTTTCAAGAAGAGCGAGAACCTTCTCTTCGTGCACACGGGCGGGTCTCCGGCGCTGTACACCTACATGCCCGACCTGCTGGACTGACCGGGCTCTGATCCGCAAAGACCTGGAAGATCCCGGCTCTTTTTTGAGGCCATCGCTGCTTTCCCGGACGAACCTCCGGTTCGTGCGTAAGAAAACGAAAGGCAAGAGATCAGCCCTCCTAAGGCAACAGATCGGTGTTGTTTGGCATAAGTCTAGTTATATCAATGATATGCCTAAAAAAGGCCAGATAAACAAAAAAATGTTTGTTCCCCTTCCTGTTGGAGACACCGCAGGTGAGCTTGTTGCTGTAAGGGCGCAGTCTGCGTCGTCCTTTCAGGGCCATTCTCCCGAATCCTCAAGGCACCGGTACCCACGCCCTTAAGCGCTAACTAATTTGGGTGCGACTCTTTTAGGACAGAAGATTTATCGCACCATTATATGAGTTGAGACTGCAATCGGAAGAGCCCCACACAAAAATTTGTCATCTGTCATCTGTCAATGGTCATTTGTTATTTGTCCGCGGTGAGCCTTTGGTCTGCGAAAATGACAATTGATCATTGACAGATGATAATTGATAAATTCTTCGCGCGCGGCCCCCTGATGAGATCGAGGTGGCCATAGGTGGTCAAGCAGCGGCACTTGTTTGAACTGCAGGTTTGCATATCTTTTTGTATTTGCTTAACTTGCGGTCCGTTCTGAAAGAGCGCACCCATTGGCATTTGCCGGGTCTACGTTCAGGTCTAGGCCCACGCAGATGCGGTAGTCGACCTTGCGCTTGGTGCTTCACACCCTGGGTTTTCCCGTGCCGCCCCTCCGGGCTCGGTACTGTCTGTTTCTGTCTATTGTCCTCCAGTCTACCTGCCGATAAAAAACCCGTCGGGCCCCTCCCCTGGTAAGCGAGGTATGCCTTAATGCGTCCGAACATCATTTTCTTGCAGATTAGAGTTGTCCTTGCCCGTGCCAGGACGGCTATGAAGTCGGTTCCCTGTCGCCGCCCATGTTTTCGCCTTTGGTACGCGGCGTGGTTCGCCGCACTGGTGTATCTGCTGAATCCTGCTCTGCCCGAAGCCACCGGCGCGATGCAGCGGAGCATACAGATTGAGCGGGCGCTGCGCCGCTATGAGCGGGTGAGGATGGACCCCCGGGCCGCCGCCAGGCAGGTGCGGGAGACCGGCGGGTTTTCGCTGACTGCGGGCAGCCAGACCTACCTCATTGTTCTGGAACCGCATGATCTTCGCGCCCCCGGCTACCATGCGGAGGAGGAGATTGCCGCGGGGGTACGCAGGTCTCTCCCGGCCCCGCCGATCAACACCTATCGCGGAACCGTGCCGGGGCTTCGGGATTCAGAGGCGCGCTTCACCATCAGGGACCGGTCGCTGGAAGGGGTCATTCTGACCCCCGGTGAATGGTACTACATCGAACCGATGCAAAACTTTTCCCCCTCCGCCGACCCTTCGGAGATGGTGTTCTATCGCCGCTCCGATATCCTACCCGAGGCTATCGGCATGTGCGGGGCGACGCTGGCGCACAAGATCGGTGAATCCCGGAAACTCGTCGAACCCGAGGTTTTGGCAGGCATGTCCGGCGTGAGCACCGCAGAAGTGGGAACCGAGGCCGACTATGAGTATGTCACTGCATCCGGAGGAGCGGCGGCCGCCAACGCCACGATCCTGGACATACTCAACCAGGTGGACGGCATTTACCAGACCGAGCTTTCCGTTTCACTGCGGGTCTCATACCAGCATGCCTGGTCCACGCCCGATGATCCTTACGTCTCCACGGCGCCTTCCACCATGCTCTCCGAGTTTCGCGATTACTGGAATTCCAACTATTACAGCGTCTCGTACGACATCGCTCACATGTGGACGGGCAAAGACATGGACGGCGGCACGATCGGGATTGCCTACCTTTCCGTCCTCTGCGACACGCGCAGCTACGGCTACGGTCTCTCACAGATGTTTACCTCGGCAATCGGCAAATACATCCTGACGGCCCATGAGATCGGGCACAACTTCGGGGCCTCTCACCCGGACCAGGAGAGCCCACCGCAAACGGAGTGCAACAACACCATCATGAACAGCGCCGTCGGCACCGGATTCACCTTCTGCGCGTTCTCACGTTCGGAAATCGCGTCGCATCTCAACTCGAACTCGACCTGTCTCGCATCGGGTCCGGCCGCACCCACGAACCTGCGGGCGACGGCGCTCTCGAGTTCCAGGATCAACCTTGCCTGGCAGGACAACAGCGCCGATGAATCCGGATTTGCCATCGAGCGGAAGACCGGAGCAGGGGGAACCTACGCCCAGATCGGCACCGCCGCTGCAAATGAGGCGTCCTTTGGTGACACAGGGCTGTGGACAGGCACGACATACTTCTATCGGCTTAAGGCTATCAATGGGACCGGGACATCAGGGTATTCGAACGAGGCCTCGGCCACTACCCTGTTCAGCCCTCCTGTAATCACGGGGTTTCTCCCCTCCAGCGGAAGCGTGGGCACGCCGGTCACGATTACCGGCACAAACCTGAACGGCGCCACGGCGGTGCGGTTCAATCTCACCAACGCGACCGGCTTCACCGTCGTGTCGCCGACACAAATCAATGCGGCAGTGCCGGCCGGAGCGGCCAGCGGCCCGGTCATTGTGACAACCCCGGCAGGAACGGCGACCAGTTCGACGAGCTTCACCGTCGCCACGAACCGGTGCGACGTCAACAGCGACAGGTCCGTGAACATCCTGGATATCCAGCTGCTCATCAACAGAATTCTGGGCATCCCGGGAAGTCCGGTCAACGGGGACTTGAACCGGGACGGAAACACGAACGTCCAGGATCTCCAGTTACTGGTCAATGTAATTCTGGGTTTTGCGGGTTGCCCGGGATAGGCGCGCCACAAGCGCCAGGGATGAGGCAGGTTACTTGGACTTGAGAATATTCAAAGGGAGGGAGCGTCGACCTTCCCCCCCGCCCCTGCCTTCACGGGAGGTCCTGACTCCCGGGGGGGGATCCAAAACAATGAAAACTTCCGTCGATATCTGCAACTCGAGGGGTCCGGTATATAGAGTGCCGTACGCCTGAAGACGAACCTGGTAGGTGTCGCGGCTCAAACCCTGCACCTCAAATTTGCCGTCGGTCGTCGTCAGCTTGGCGTATTTCGAAGTTCGACTGGTTGTCGACTGGAAAAGCAGGGAGAACTTCTCGACTGCCGAACCCGCAGGGTCGCTCACGGTGCCGCGCAAGGAGAGACCTGAATCGATGGTGATGGTCTGCGGCTGGCTTGATGGTCTCATGTGTGCCGTGGTGTCGAGATAGTCACGATGCGTGACGGTCACGGTGTACTGGGCGTCCCGCAGGTTCAAAATCTGGAATCGCCCGGAATCATCCGTCGTCGCGGTTGTAGTACTTGACGACCGCTGTCCGTCCTCCGCAGTAAAAACCAGCAATGCCTGAAGGACCGGCTCTCCCTTCTGGTTGACCACGGACCCCCGGATCAGGAACCCGGGTTCTAGGATGAAATCCAATCGTGCTTCTTTGTCCGCCGTCACCGCGATTGCGCCCTGGTTGCTGCGGCTCTCGAGATAGCCGTCGGCGGAGCAGCGCACTACAAAATATCCCTCACGCACTCTGGCGAACCTGTAGACACCTTTCGCGTCGGTCTGACCCTGGACCTGTGACTGGGAGCGCCGGTCGCTGGGATCGAACAGCGTTATCCTCGCGCCGGCAACCGGCCGCCGCATCGTATCTGTCACATTGCCCACCAGTGATCCGATTGCTCGAGCCGGTCGCATTCGAAGAAGAACTTCGTCTTCCGAAGGGACGCTTGCATTCGCCGGCGGTCCCGCTGCGTCAAATCCCGGGTGGTAGGCATCGACTGAGTAGCGGCCTTCACGCGGGATGTCAGTAAACAGGAACGCCCCCTGCGGATCGGTCGTTGTGGACAGAAATCCACCCGATCGTTCGCCCTGGCGCCGCAGCCTCACCAGCGCCGCACCGACTCCGGCTCCCAGGTTGTCCAGGACCCGGCCGCGGAGGGTGAGTGTCGGGGTGAGGAGGATATCGATGTCATAGGACGGGCGGGTGATTACCAGCGAATCGTCCTGAAACGGCTTGAATCCTTCGGCCACCGCTCTTACCCCATAACGGAATGCGGATGGGGCCTCGATCCGGAACCTGCCGTCCGCGTCTGTGGCCTTGTCGATGACCGCGGGAGGCGAACCGTGCGCGTACACGCGGACGTTGGCGTTTTCGACAGGGTCGCGGGTAGCCTCACTAAGAACTCTTCCCTTAATGGCGATCGCCGAACCTGCGGATCCAGCAGCATGCGCGGGAGCAGCAGGGGGCTGCGCTGCCGGAAGAAGGGGTGCTTGTGATCCCCTTGCCGAGGGTGGAACCTCGGCCACCGGCACTTGTGAGCCTGCTGGTCCCAGCCGTCCGGGCTCTGGCCGTTGTCTTATTGCCGCGCTTTCGCGAAAGAATACGCCACGGAAGGAGATCAACCCGAAGGTGGCCACTAGCAGGATGGCGATGGCCCAGATCCACCGGTGAGAATTGTGCTTGCGGTCGAGCGTCGACACTGTGCCACTTCTCCCGGGCCAAATCAGCCACTTCGGTCAAATTGTGTCCCGGCCTTCCAGGAAGCGCAAATACCTTGAATGAGAAGGCTTGCGGGTGTCAAGCCGGGAATTTCCGTACGGACGCCGCAATCGGGATTCGGGCTGTAACTCCGGCCACCCGGCCGACATCATACAACATATGACTATCAGAACTATCGGCCGAATCCTCGACGGTATTCCCACACAGGATGGGGCTGGTGTGAAGCTGAGCCGTCTCCTGGGCACGCCCCGGTTGAAGTCCCTCGATCCATTTCTGCTCCTGGACGAATTCAAGCGCGACAACACGAATGATCTCATTGCCGGTTTTCCCGAGCACCCCCACCGGGGCTTCGAGACGGTTACCTATCTGAAGCGGGGCAAATTCCACCACTGCGACTCCAACGGCAACCAGGGGCTGCTCACCGCGGGTTCTGTCCAGTGGATGACCGCAGGGAAGGGGATCATTCATAGCGAAATGCCCGAAGTCAGCGAGGGATCTCTCTGGGGCTATCAATTGTGGATCAATCTCCCTTCGCGGCTGAAAATGATCGAGCCGCAATACCAGGATATCCCCTCCGAGAGAATTCCCAGGATAGAAACCCAGGGCGCGCACGTGGCCGTGATCTCAGGGGAGTTCGATGGCAGCCGCGGGCCGGCACAGCCGCACTTTCCAGTGATCTATTTCGACGTGGAGCTGTCTGCGCAAAGCATGTTTGCGCATTCCGTGCCGGTGGACATGAATTGCTTCTGCTACCTGTACGACGGATCGATCATGCCGGCCGCACATGGACCGGACCGGGCGACCGTGGTCGACTCCGGTGCGGGCCGTTTGATTGTACTGCAAGAGGGCGAGTCCGTGCTGATGCGCACGGCGTCCGGGAAGGCAGGGTTCCTGCTGATCGCGGGCAAGCGGATCGGCGAGCCGGTAGCCAGGGCAGGACCGTTCGTCATGAACACGAGGGAGGAATTGTACCGGGCATTCGACGATTATCGCAGCGGCAGATTCGTCGACATCCATCCGGCGGACCACTAAGCCTCCCGCCCCCCGTCAGGCTTAATCCCTGAACTGCAGCTGGAACCCCCCCCCACGCGGTGAAACAGGATTCGATTTGTAATCATTAGTGACAATTCGCGGCTGCATTTCATGGCACATGTCAGATCGTCAGTGCTTGCCGGACAGCGGTTCAGACGGTCGGGAACGGAAATTCCGGTGCTTTCCTGCGAGCACCGATGTATCCTGTTCCACACTCGGCGAGGATAGTTCACCTGATGCCCGGCTGCGTGCGTCTGGGACCGGTTCACCTACACTGAATTCCGGCGATCACGCCGCACGCTGAGTCCGGGTTTTTGTAAGGGGAGACTCCATATGCGTCCTGCACGTCTGTTCTGGATAACGATGGTTTTGACCTTGCTCACCCTGGTGTTGACTGCTGCTCCGGCTCCGGTCGGCGGGCAGGCCCAGGCAAGTCAGCAGGCTGCATCACCGGCGGATGCCCGGCTGGAAATGCTGAAGCGCGATGCCGCAGCCGAGATTGACAGGCTCGGCGATCTGACTCAACAAATGGTAGATATGCTGTTCAGCCTCGGGGAACCTGGTTTCCAGGAATTTGAAACGGCCAAATACTGCAGCGACATCCTGCGCAAGAATGGTTTCACCGTGACGGAAGTGCCCGGCATTCCTACCGCGTGGGTCGCGAGCTGGGGGACCGGCAAACCGGTGATCGCCCTCGGCTCCGACGTGGACGGCCTGCTCGAGACCAGCCAGAAGCCGGGCGTCCCGCGGCACGAGCCGTTCGTGGAAGGTGCGCCGGGGCACGGGGAAGGTCACAATACTGGCGTTCCACTGAGCATCACTGCCGCCGTCGCACTCAAGAACATCATGCAGCGCGAAAAGATCGCCGGCACGGTCAAGGTCTGGCCTGGAATCGCAGAGGAGTTGCTCGGCGGCAAGGCGCAGTTTGTCAAGGCCGGGGTTTTCAAGGACGCCGACGTTGTCCTCTTTGCCCACGTCGGGTCCGGCTTCGGCGTCAGCTGGGGAGCGGGCAGCGGCACCGGCGCGGTCTCAGTGGAGTACACGTTTCACGGCACCAGCGCCCACGCCGGCGGAGCGCCCTGGGGTGGAAGAAGCGCTCTCGATGCCGTGGAACTGATGGATATCGGCTGGAATTTCCGGCGCGAACACCTGCGCCTTTCGCAGCGCTCCCACGACGTGATCACGAACGGCGGCGGCCAGCCGAACGTCGTTCCGCCCACTGCCAGTGTCTGGTACTACTTCCGCGAAATTGACTACCCGCACATCAAGGAGATGTGGGACCTCGGCAACACCATGGCGCAGGCTGCGGCCATGATGACCGGGACCTCCGTCGATTCCCGAGTGCTCGGTTCCGCCTGGCCGCAGCATATGAACAAAGTCGTGGCCGAACTCACCTATGCCAATATCCAGAAGGTGGGGATGCCGAAATGGAGCGAGGCCGACCAGGCGTTTGCTAAGATCGTACAACGAAGCCAGAAGGTCTCCGAGAGGGGACTCGAGAGCGCCGTGGGCCGGCTGGGCGCGCCGGTAAGGCCTGAGGACAATCGTGGCGGCGGATCGGACGACATAGGGGACGTTTCCTGGGTGGCGCCCACTGTCACGCTGCGGTACCCCGCCAACATCCCCGGACTGCCCGGGCACCATTGGGCAAGCGCCATCGCCGAGGCCACGCCGGTAGCCCATAAAGGCACTGCCGCCGGGGCGAAGGTCCAGGCGTTCACCGCCCTTGACCTGTTGCTGAAGCCGGAGCTCGTCAAGCAGGCGTGGGATTACTTCAGCAATGTGCAGGCAAAGGAAACCAGGTACCAGCCGCTCATCGGCGACAACGACAAGCCGGCCATCTGGCTGAATGAAAAGCTGATGAGAGAACTCCGGCCGGAGATGAGCAAGTATTACTTCAATCCCGCAAAGTACAAGACTTACCTCGAACAGCTCGGCATCCCTTACCCCCCTCCGGAATCCAAATAGGCTGGAAGCAACAAACGCGGGGACGATCCGCCGGCAAGGACGTCCCCGCATCGGTACTACTTTGGAGTGTCATCAACCAAGGACCTGGACTTAGACCTGGACTTGGACTTGGACTTAGACCTGGACCTGGACTTAGACCTGGACTCGGACCTCGACTCTTTGTCTGAATATCTTGGTACTCGTCACACATCCGAAAGCATTCTCGCGGCAGACCGAAGTTGGTTCGCGCCCTCCAAGATCGTCCAGGTCTAGGTCCAAGTCCAATTCCATGTCCAGGACCACGTCCAGATCGACGCGGAGACGCGGGCAAATGCTCAAGTGAACGGCAAGGACGTCCCCCGCGGCCTTTCCGGCGCGGCGATTCAAGGGTTCACGACCGGAGCCGGCCCCAGAGCGCTTGCGACAATCTCCTCGATATCCTGGCGATTTTCTCTTCGTCGAGACGGGAAAACTTCTTGTTCTTCATCAGAACCCGGCCGCCGACGATGGTTGTATCCACGGTGGCCTGGGACAGCCCGAACACCAGGTGGCCGGGAAAGTTCTCCTCGGTCATCGGGGTCGGGGGGAAGTAGTCTAGGCAGATGACATCCGCCGCCCATCCCTCCTGCAGGCGGCCGACTTTCTCAAAGTATCGGCCGGCGATCTCCGCGTTGTTGTTGGTCAGCAGCGACACCGCTTCGGGCAAGGCGGCACCGGGGTTCCTGTGTAAGAGCCTTTGGGACCAGATCGCGCTGCGCAACTCCTCCAGCATGTTGCCGGTCACGGCATCTGACCCCAAGCCCACCAGCACGCCCTTCTTCGTGGCCTGCAACAGGTCCATCACCCCAACGGCGTTGTTCAGGTTGGATTGAGGATTGTGGATCACGGCTGTCCGGGTTTGCGCGAGGATATCCCACTCCGTGTCCGCAAGATGGACGCCGTGGGCGCAGATCGTTCGCGGGCCGAGGATGCCGTGCGCAGCCAGGCGCTGGACGACTCCCTGACCGAACTTTTTCCGTGTGATTGCCTGATCTACTTCACCTTCGGCGCAATGGATGTGAAAGCCGGCTTCGTATTTTCCAGCCTCTTCCGCGCATCGGCGAATCGTGCGATCTTCCAGGGTGAAGGAGGCATGCAGACCGAAGAGAGCTTTTATCCGGTTGTCGTTCGCCCGCCGGCATTCTTCGAGGAAACGGACGTTCTCCAGGATGCCTTCCCGGGCGGCCCTTCCTCCGTCCCGATCCGAGACTTCATAGCACAGACAGGCGCGCAGGCCGGCCTCCTTCACGGCCTCGGCGATTTCGCTGAGCGATCCTCTTGTGGCGCCGGGAGAGGAATGATGATCGATGATGGTCGTAGTCCCGTGGCGGATGGCCTCCACGCCTGCCAGCAGGGTGCTGTAATAGCAGTCAGTCAAGGTGAGCCGTCGGTCCAGCTGCCACCACAAATTGCGCAGCACCTGCGGAAAACTCCCGGCAGGATCCGTCTTCGTCAGGCCGCGGGCGAAGGTTGAATAAAAATGCATGTGCGCGTTGATGAAGCCCGGCATTACGACCTTGCCGTGAGCATCGATCCGCCGCGTCTTTGCATCCCTGATTGAATTTTGCGGACGAATTGCCTTGATCAGTCCGTTTTCCATCAGGAGGACATGACCGGAAAGCACCCGGTTGGGAGTCTCCAGCGTGACGATCGTGCCGTTGGCGATCAGCAATCGGCTCATTTGAAATTCCATGACATTGGGAGGGAGTATCGGCGCACACCGTCATAGGCAGCCAGGGCGTTGGCGACGGCGGCGGCCGTGGGCACCATGCCGATTTCGCCCACACCCTTGGCGCCGAACGGTCCGTTGAGGTCTCCGGCCTCGATCCCCATGACAATTACTTCCGGCATCTCCGGCGCCCGGATAATCCCGCATTTGCCCAGCCGCAACGACACCGGCCTGCCGTCCTTCAGGGGGAAGTCCTCGGTGAGAGCGTAGCCGAGACCCATGTGGACTGCGCCTTCAATCTGGCCCTCGAACAAGGAGGGATTCATGATCCTGCCGACGTCATGGGCGGCATAGATCCTGTCGATCTTTCCCGCCCGGTCCAGTGTGACGACCTGTGTGGCGTAGCCGTAAGAGTAGTGCGTTTCGTGGCCGACGCCGGGCTTTTCGCAACCGATCGCGGAAGTCTTGTCATAGATCCATTCGCCGAAATATTCTTTGCCGGACAGATCCTCGAGGGAATGCGTCCGCAGATCGTTGACGAGCCCTTCCGCAGCAGCAATCAGTGAATTGCCTGCGAGCGAAGTCCCCCGGGAAGCGGTGGTCATGCCGCAGACCGTTTCCGAGGCGGTATCCACGCGCACCTCTATGAGCGCAGGATCAAGCCCCGTCATTTCACAGACCGTTTGCAGGGCCACCGTGTGCACGCCCTGGCCCATTTCCGTCCAGCCGTGATAAATGACGACTCTTGGGCCGGATTCGACACGGATCGTGGCACGGCCGATATCGGGAACACCGTTGCCGATGCCCGTGTTCTTTATACCGCAGGCAATCCCGGCGTAGGGCGCATGATAAAAAGCCTCCTTCACCGCCATGAGCGTCTCGCGCAGCCCCACGCCGCGCTTCAGGCGTTGCCCGGTGACGGTCTCTTTCCCTTCCGCCAGGGCGTTGTCATACCGGAATTGCCAACGGTCGAAGCCTCCCTGTTTGCACAGGTCGTCGATGCAACTTTCCATCGCGAACGTCGCCTGAGGCACGCCGAATCCGCGCATGGCGCCGCTGGGAATGTTGTTGGTATAGATCGCCCTTGACCGAAGGAGCACATTGGGAACCGCGTAGGCGCCCGCGGCGTGCCCGGCAGCGCGTTCCAGGACCTTCATCCCCACCGAAGCGTAAGCGCCGGTATCCCCGTCGATCTCGACGATCATCCCGGTAAGTTTGCCGTTTCTGTCACAACCGACGGTGTAATCCAGGCGCATGGGATGCCGCTTGGGATGCATGCAGAGGGATTCCTCGCGAGTGAGTGCGACGCGCACGGGTTGTTTGACGAGGTGCGCGTACAGGGCGGCGTGTCCCTGTACGGACAGATCCTCCTTGCCGCCGAATGCGCCTCCCGTGGGAACCTGGATGACGCGAACGCGATCCTCGGGATGCCCTAGGATCCGGGCAATCTGCCGGCGGTCCTCATAGGCACCCTGTCCCTGGGAAAAGACATCAATGGCGTCTCTGCCGCCGGTAGCACAAGGTTTGGCGACCGCGCATTCGGGCTCCAGGTAGCCGTGCTCGATGCGCTGAGTCAGGTAGGTCCCTCTGGAAACGTAGGCGGAGCTCTCGATTGCCGCACGCGGCCGGCCGCGTTTCAACTCTGTCACAGACAGAATGTTGCCATCCGGATGGAGTTTTGGGGCGTCTTCCTCCAGCGCCTGCTCTATGGTGGTTACCGGCCGGAGCACCTCGTACTGCACTCGAATTTTCGCGGCAGCCTCACGCGCAGCCGGCTCTGTCCGGGCGATGGCGCCGGCGATCACGTCGCCGATGTACAGGGTATCTTCTCCAACTGCCACCATCAGAGGCCAGTCGGCGGCGATGAGGCCGATACGTCGTTCACCCGGGATGTCGGCCGCTGTAACGATTCTGATCACACCGGGCGCCTGCTGCGCTTCGACTGCATCGATGGCTAATACCCTCGCGCGGGGATGATCGGAAAATCGGAGGGCGCCGTGAAGCATCCCCTCCTCCTCGAGGTCGCAAACAAACGGCGCCTTCCCCAGGACCGTCTGGTAAGCCTGATATTTCATGCGACGGCTGCCGATTCTGCCCGCGACCTCTTCCTCGGGAAAAGTCTCCTCACCGCGCAAAATCCTTGCCGCGTAAAGTATGGAATCGACGATCTTCTTATACCCGGTGCAGCGGCACAGGTTGCGTTCGATGGCGCCCTTGACCTGCTCGCGGGTGGGATCGGCATTGTGCAACAGCAGGGCACGGGCTGCCATCACCATTCCGGGTGTGCAGAAACCACACTGAATGCCGCCTTTGAGGGCGAAGGCACGGGCGAAGACATCCTGGATCTTCTGCTCCAGGCCGTCAGGGGTAACCACTGCCTTGCCCCGAATGCGTCTCATGCGTGTGGTGCACGACAGGGCCGCCTCGCCGTTGATGATCACGGTGCACCCCCCGCACGCTCCTTGCCCGGAGCAACCGGTCTTGCTGGTGGTGATGCGGGCCACCCCACGAAGATATTGCGACAACGTCAGAGCGGGATCGCCCTCAAATGTTCTGGGTTCGCCATTCAGGGTAAACTTCACGATCGTTGATCCTCATCATTCATCACCCAACACCCATCACCCAACTCAGGGTCCCGTCCGGCGGCCGGGGCCTACCTGCTAATTGTCACGAGACGATCGCATCACGACCACGATGTTAAGCGACAGAAACTACTCAGCCATCGCACAGTACACTCGGGGAAAGGCGGCATAAAACGCCGCCGCTTTCACGAGATGATCCGCCGGCACCTGGTCATCGACCGAGTGAGCATGGATCTCATTTGCCGGGCCGAATCCGATCGTTGGAATGCCCATCATTCCCATCGTGGCAATTCCATTGGTGGAAAAAGTCCATTTCCCGATTTTGGGTTTTTCTGAAAAAAGCCTGCGACAGGTTTCCACGGCCGCTTCGCAGAGCGGGTGATCTTCATCCAGGACCCACGTGGGAAAGTACTTTTCGGTCTCATAGACCAGGCCACGGTAGCTGGGCGTGCGATATTTAAGGACCTGAATCTCGGCATCTACGCCTGCCCGTCGAATCGCCTCCCCGACTTCGGCCACCGCAGTCGATCTGGTTTCTCCGCGGGTCAGCCGCCGGTCCAGGTGAATATAGGCCCGGTCAGGGATGGCGCACAAAGATGGCGTGTCGCACTCAATGTAGGAAACCGTCACCGTTCCTTTGCCCAGGAAGGCGTCTTCACCCAGGCGTTCGTTGAGTTTCTCTATTTCACTCACGATCCTGGCCATCCTGTAGACGGCATTCTGACCTCTCTCCGGCGCCGATCCGTGACAGGAAATTCCCCTGGTGGTCACACCGATCTCCATCCGGCCCCGGTGACCCCGGTAAATGTTCAGGTTGGTCGGCTCGGTAATTACGACAATCTCCGGAGTGATAATTCCTTCCTTGAGGAGGTACTGCCAGCAGAGCCCGTCGCAATCCTCTTCCTGGACGGTTCCCGTGATCCAGAGGGAGTAATTCCCGCCCAGCCCGAGATCGCGGATGATACGGGCGGCGTACACCAGGCTGGCCATGCCTGCTTCCTGGTCGCTGGCGCCCCGGCCATAAATGACGTTCTGCTCCAGCTTTCCCCGGAACGGGTCCCACTTCCAGGATCCAGCATCACCCACGCCCACGGTGTCTACGTGGGCGTCCATGGCGATGACGTGCTTTCCTTTTCCGATGCGGCCGAGGATGTTTCCCATCGCATCAATGCGGACCTCATCGAATCCAATTCTTTCCATTTCCGACTTGATGCGCAGAATCACATCCTTCTCGCGACAGGACTCCGAAGGGATGGCGATCATGTCGCGCAGAAACCGGATCATGTCAGAGCGATATCTTTCCGCCTGCGCCATGATTGCGCGATTGTCGGTCTGGCTCATGGATTCCTCGCATCGGCGACGCGCAGCCGAGCGTCCCGCGGGAAATCAGTGGTGGATTCTAGGCGCTTGTTTGCCCGCGATATCCTCCAGCACTGAGGCCGGATCTGCAAATCTGCCGGCAAGGATCATGCTTGCGATGATAAATGGCTTGCATCCGGCTTCTTTGTAAGTCTCAATCCGATAGCGTTCGAAAACGTTCTGCCGCACTTCTCCCTGGGCACAGGAGACATTCGTAATGTCCGCAGGCAGGCAGTGCATGTAGAGCGCCTTGCCCTTGTTGGTCAGCTTCATCCTTGCTTCCGTGCATTCCCAGTCCTTATGCCGAGCGTTGTGCTCGAGGCATTCTGTCTCCAGCTCCTTGAGTCCCCTGATGTCGTTCTGCTTCAGAAGCTCAGTCCGGCATTCCATTACCCGATAGGGAGCCCAGCTCTTGGGATAAACGATGTCGGCATCCTGGAAAGCGTCCTCCATGGACCCGCCGACCTGGAAGCTGCCGCCGCTTGCGCGTGCCTGTGCTCCGGCGCGGTCCACGACTTCCGGTATCAGGTTGTACCCTTCCGGGTGGGCCAATACCACATTCATGCCGAAGCGGGTCATGAGCCCGATTATGCCCTGGGGCACGGACAACGGCTTTCCGTAACTCGGGGAGTAAGCCCAACACATTGCGATCTTCTTGCCCCGGAGAGAGTGGAGACCCTCGAAACAATGCTCGAGATGAAGCAGATCGGCGAGACTCTGCGTCGGGTGGTCCACGTCGCACTGTAGGTTGACCACGGTCGGCCTCCTGGCGAGCACTCCTTCCCGGTAACCTTCATCCAGGGCTTCGGCCACCTCGGTCATGTAGCTGTGTCCTGAACCCAGATAGATGTCGTCCCGGATCCCGATCACTTCGGTCAAAAAGGAGATCATGTTGGCGGTTTCCCGCACTGTCTCGCCATGGGCAATTTGTGATTTGCCCTCGTCGAGGTCCTGGATGGCGAGGCCCAGGAGGTTCGCGGCCGACGCGAAGGAAAAGCGCGTGCGCGTGGAGTTGTCGCGGAACTGGGAGACAGCCAGGCCGGTGTCGAAAATGCGGCAGGAGATGTTGCTGCGATAAAGCGCCATCAAAATACGCGCGATCCTCAGGATGATCTGCAGTTCATCGGCGGTTTTGTCCCAGGTCAGAAGAAAATCTTTGCCGTACAACCCGTTTGCCAGACCCCTGATTTCCCCGACTGCTTTCTGAACATCTTTCACGATCTGCTCCTGATCGCCGGCCGTATATGGCAAAGAAATGAAATGGTTTTAGCATTAAAGCAGTAAAATGGGCAACGGCGAACGCGGAAAGCAGAAAGCAGCGCTCTGCCGGACTTGGGCCGCATCGGCTCGCATTCCACAAATTGGGGATTCGGCAACGCGAAAACGGATTCGCATGGATCAAGTGTCAGGGCTCGAGTGCACAATCTGCGGCGCCCGGTATCAGGCGAACGACGTGACCTACGTCTGTCCCGGACACGGAAACGACGGCATTCTGGATGTGGTCTACGATTATGACCTGATCCGGGAATGCGTCAGTCCCGGGAAACTGGCGGCCGACGGCGACTATTCCATGTGGCGTTACTTGCCGCTGCTGCCGGTCGAGCCGGCGCCGGCTCGCCGGCTTATTGAGGGGACGGTCATGGCCGGCGTCGGCTGGACACCGCTGCTTGCCGCGCCCCGCCTCGCTGCCTCTCTCGGGCTCGAGCACCTGTGGGTGAAGGACGACGGGCGGGAGCCGACGGCATCATTTAAGGATCGCGCCTCGGCCATCGCGCTGGTAAAAGCCCGGGAGCTTGGGTACACGACGGTTACAACCGCCAGCACAGGCAATGCAGCCGCAGCACTGGCAGGCCTGGGCGCCGCGGTTTCCCAGCCGAGTGTCATCTTTGTCCCGCGCACCGCGCCGCGGGGGAAGGTGGCGCAGTTGCTGGTTTTCGGCGCCACGGTGCTCCTCGTGGACGGCGACTACGATGATGCCTTCGGACTGTGCCTGGATGCCGCATCGGAGTTCGGCTGGTACAACCGCAGCACGGGTTTCAACCCATACATGAGCGAAGGCAAAAAGACCGCCGCCTTTGAAATCTGTGAACAGCTGCGCTGGCGGGCCCCTGACTGCATCTTCGTGCCTGTCGGCGACGGCTGCATCCTCGGCGGCATCTACAAAGGACTGCGGGATCTCCTGGCGCTGGGTTGGATCGATCATCTTCCCAGGATGATTGGCGTGCAGGCAGCGGGGTCGGCTGCGCTGGCGGATGCGTGGGAACGCGGCCTCAACGCGATGGAATTGAAGCCGATCGAGAGTTCCACGATCGCCGACAGCATCAGCACCGGGCTCCCGCATGACCGGATCAAGGCGCTGCGGGCCGTCCGGGAAAGCGACGGCGCCTTTGTCCGCGTGAGCGACACGGAGATTCTTGCGGCTATCCCCGCCTTAGCCAGAGGTTGCGGCGTTTTTGCGGAACCCGCGGCCGCCGCTGCTTACGCCGGCCTCGTGAAGGCGATGGCGGGCGGGCTCGTCGACGCGCATGAGCGTATTGTGGTGCTGGCGACCGGGTCCGGACTGAAAGATGTCTCTGCGGCGATCAAGTCCGTAACGCCTGCCGCCATCGTTTCACCGGACCTGGAGGATGTGCGGCGGGCCATGGAACGATTGCGTCAATAGAGGAATCTGCCAATGATCGGTCTGAGCGTTAACCGCGAGCAGTTGAATAGAGCCGTTCAGAGGGCCAAGGAGCGCGGCATCCTCATCCCTACTTTTGCGCAGATGAGGGATCCTGCGCGGATTCCCGACACCGTAAAGGCGCAACTTAGAAACATCGGATTGTGGGAACTGAATTCACTCAATCTCTTCCGCATCACGTGGCAGAACGAACCGGTGCCGTCGGGCGGCGGTTTCGGCCCCGTAAATTACCTCGAGTTTCCCAAGTCGCTGACCGGCGTCGGCGCCCGCATTTTTGCCCTGGTCGGCAAGTGGTTTCCCACCGGCGCGCACAAGGTCGGCGCGGCGTTCGGCTGCCTGGTGCCGCGTTTGGTCACAGGCCAGTTCGACCCGACCAGGCAGAAGGCCGTCTGGCCATCCACAGGCAACTATTGCCGCGGCGGGGCGTACGATTCTGCACTCCTTGGCTGTGAGTCGGTCGCCATTCTCCCCGAAGGAATGAGCCGCGAGCGGTTCGATTGGCTCTCCGGGGTTGCGGGAGAAATCATCGCCACGCCGGGCACGGAAAGCAACGTCAAGGAAATATTCGACAAGTGCTGGGAGTTGCGCCGCTCCGGCCAGGACCTGGTGGTATTCAACCAGTTTGATGAGTTTGGAAATCACCTTTGGCACTATGAGGTGACCGGCCGGGCCATGGAGCAGGTGCTCAACAGGGAATTGGGCGAGGGCGAGGCTCTGCGCGGCTGCGTCTTCACCACCGGCTCGGCAGGGACCCTGGGTGCGGGTGATTATCTGAAGGAAACCTATCCAGGGAGCAGGCTGGCAGCCAGTGAGGCGTTGCAGTGCCCCACGCTGCTGATGAACGGCTTCGGGGCCCACCGCATTGAAGGCATCGGCGACAAGCATGTCCCGTGGATCCACAACGTGCGCAACACAGACATGGTGATGGGGATCGACGACGAAGCGCCGATGCAGCTCATCCGCCTGTTCAACGAGCGCGAAGGCAGGCGGTATCTGGCCCGGATGAACGTACCGGAGGCGCTCATCGGGCAGTTGCCGCTGCTGGGCATTTCCGGTGCGGCGAACCTCCTTTCGGCGATCAAGATGGCGCGTTGGTTCGAGTGGGATGAAGGGGACGTCGTGGTTACCGTCCTGACGGATTCGATGGAGATGTATCAGAGCCGCCTGCGGGAACTTACTGCGGAGCGCGGAGAGTTTACCGGCCACGATGCGGCCGTCGCCTACCACAAGTACCTGCAGGGACAGGGGACGGAGAACATGGAGGAGTTGAGCTACCCGGCCCGCAAGCGCATCCACAACCTGAAGTACTACACCTGGGTCGAGCAGCAGGGCAAAACCTACCAGGAGATTCAGTCTCAGTGGTACGATGGCGACTATTGGAACAATATCCATGGGCAGGTCAAGGAGATTGACTCCTTGATCGAAGAGTTCAACAGGATGACCGGCTTGATGCAATAGCGAATCACTGCGGAAAACGCCGGGCCGCCACGAGAGGATGGGGGCTGACAGGAGCGAACAGTCGTGTGGCAGACATACGAAACTCCGACGACCGTAGATGAAGTCCTGCGCCTTCTGGCCGATCACGGCAAGGACTCCCGTATCGTCGCCGGCGGCACCGACCTCATGGTCGAATTGCGGCGGAATGCCTCGCGGGGCCTTGCTCTGATAGACGTCACGCGTCTGGGCCGCGAGGATCGTGTGTGGCTGGACGGTGATAACCGGATCCACGTTGGTTCTGCGGCCACTCACAACCAGGTTGCCGCCTCCGGGCTTCTGGCTGATCGGGGAATGCCTCTGGCTCTGGCCTCCTCTCAGGTGGGCACGCCTCAGGTGCGCAACCGCGGCACCGTGGCGGGCAATCTCGTCACGGCTTCTCCGGCCAACGACACGATCACGGCACTCTGGGCATTGGATGCGCGCCTGACGCTGCGCAGCGTCCGCGGACAGCGCACTCTGTCCTTTCCCGAATTTTATCGGGGAGTGCGCACGACCGCGATTGCCCGGGATGAGATGGTGACAGACATCTCTTTTCCCGCCCTGGGCGGGCAGCAGCGCGGAATTTTCATCAAGAGGGGGCTCCGGCGCGCGAATGCCATCTCGGTGGTGAACGCAGCCGCTGTTCTGACCTTCGAAGGGGAGAGGGTCACGCGGGCGGCGATTACGTTGGGCAGCGTGGCTCCCATCATCATTCGCGCATCCGAAGCGGAAAAGGCGCTGCTGGGAGCGCCCCTCAGCGCGGAACGGATCGCGGAAGCGGCCCTCCTGTCGGCGCAGGCTGCTGTGCCCATCGCCGACGTCCGCGGCAGCGCCGAGTATCGCCGCGCCGCGGCCGGGTTCCTGGTGCGTCGCGCGCTTGCCGCCTTGCGCGAAGGCGACCCACAGGCGGCCATCCCGGGCGCCGCGCCGAAGTTGTGGGGCAGGACAGACGGCCGCTTCCCGGCACAGCGTGGAACAGCGCTGCGCCACTCCAACGGCGGTCCAGAGCCGATCGAGTGCACGGTGAATGGAGAACACGTTGCCGTGCGCGGTGCAAACGGGAAGAGACTGCTGGACATGCTGCGTGAGGACCTGGGGTTGACCGGCGCCAAAGAGGGTTGTGGCGAGGGAGAGTGCGGGGCCTGCACAGTGTGGATGGACGGGATCGCGGTCCTGGCCTGCCTCGTCCCGGCTCCCCGCGCCCACGGCACGCACATCGTTACGATCGAAGGGATGGCTCGAGGAGATGTGCTCCACCCACTGCAGCAGGCGTTCATCGACGAGGGCGCCGTGCAGTGCGGATATTGCACGCCCGGTATCGTCATGGCCGGATCCAGCCTGTTGGAGGAAGCGCCTCTCCCTGAACATGAGCAGATCATCGCCGGATTGAGCGGAAACCTGTGCCGGTGCACGGGCTATTATTCGGTTGTTCGTGCGCTGGAAAGGGCAAACGGTCGCGTCCCCCGGAATCCGGAGAGTTCGTTGACTCATGTGATCGGCAAATCCGTCCCCCGCGTGGATGCCCGCGCCAAGGTCACGGGGGAGGCGAAGTATCCGGGCGATCTGAAAATGGAGGGCATGCTGCATGCCAGAATTCTTTTCGCCGGGCGCCCGCACGCCCGCATCCTGAACATCGACACTTCGGCGGCGGAGGCCGCCGAGGGAGTGGCTGCGGTGCTCACTGCCCGTGACGTACCGGTGAACGAACGCGGCCTGCAGATCCCCGACCAGCCCGTTCTATGCGGCCCGGGTTCCACGAGGCAGGATGCCGACGTGGTCATGTTTGTCGGCGATCAGGTCGCCGTCGTCGTGGCGGAAACCGAGGATGCCGCCACCCTGGCGCGCGACCTGATTCGGGTCGAGTATGAGGACCTCCCGGCCCTGACGGATCCCTTCGAAGCTCTCAAACCAGAGGCGCCGCAGCTGCACTCCCGGCGGTACACCAGCGAGTTGCATCCGGAACTCTGCACCGAGGGAAACCTGATCTCGCACCACCAGATTCGCAAGGGAGACATGGATGCGGGCTGGAAGCGGGCCGACGTGGTAGTCGAGGCGGAGTATCATACTCCATCCCAGGAGCACGCCTACCTGCAGCCCGAGGCCGGACTGGCCTACATCGACGAACAAGGACGCGTGACGGTTGTCGCCGCCGGGCAATGGGCATCGGAAGATCAGCACCAGATTGCCCGTGCATTGGCCCTGCCGCTTGACAAGGTGCGGGTTGTCTATCCGGCCATCGGCGGAGCATTCGGCGGCAGGGAGGATCCGTCGGTTCAGGTGGTTCTGGCCCTTGCGGCCTGGAAGTTGCGACGGCCGGTAAAGATCGTATGGAGCCGCGAAGAGTCGATCGCAGGCCACTGCAAACGCCATCCAGTCTGGATACGCTCCAAATGGGGCGCCACTCGCGGAGGCAAACTGGTGGCCGCTGACGTTAAAATCGTGGCCGATGGCGGCGCCTACTGCTATACGACAAACAAGGTCCTGGGCAACACCACCGCGACCTGTGCCGGCCCTTACGACATACCCAATTTCAAAGCGGACATCGACGGCGTCTATACCAACAATCCACCCAGCGGCGCGTTTCGGGGCTTCGGCTCGCCCCAGGCCATTTTTGCGGCCGAAATGCAGATGAACAAGCTGGCCCAGGCACTGGGAATGGATCCGCTGGAGCTGAGGCTCAAAAACCTGCTGCGCGAGGGCAGTTTGACAGCCATGGCTACCCCGTTGCCGGATGGCGTGAGCCTCGCGGAAGTAACCGAGCAGTGCGCCCGATCGGCAGGCTGGACGAAGGCGGGACGTGGGTGGCGCAGACCGGCGTTTCAGAATTCGGGCTCCCCGGTGCGCAGAGGCACTGGCCTGGCCACGGCGCTGAAAAACGTCGGCTATTCCTTCGGGTATGCGGATAACTGCCGGGTGAAGGTGACGCTGAGCGGCGGGGATGCGATCGATGAGGCTGTGGTCTACATCGGTTCCGCCGAGGTGGGGCAGGGCACACACACGGTCATAAGCCAGATGGCTGCCGAAGCGCTGGGCGTACCGCTGGAGCGGGTCCGGCTGATTGTTTCGGACACAGCCTCCTCCCCCCGGAGTTCCGGCTCCGTATCCGCTTCGCGAATGACCCTGATGAGCGGGAACGCCGTGCGGGGCGCCTGTGCCAAGGCGCTGCAGAGTTGGCGCGCGGGAGAGCGGCCTGCGGTCGCGGAATTCACTTACCAGGCGCCCGGGACAACCCCGTTCGATCGGGAGACCGGCCGGGGCACTCCCAATTTTTCTTACGGCTACGTTTCCGCGGCGGTGGAGGCAGAGGTCGACACGGATTCCGGGGAAGTGCGCATCCTGCGCGTCTTCTGTGCCGACGACGTAGGCAAGGCGATCAATCCGCAACAGGTCATGGGGCAGATCGAGGGGAGCGTAGTCCAGGCTGCCGGCTGGGTCACCTGCGAGAATTTTGTGACTGCCCGGGGACGCTTGCTGACGCCGAATCTCAGCACTTACCTGATTCCCACGTCCGCTGATATCCCGGGGCAGGTGGATTCGATCATCATGGAAACCCCCAGCTCGATCGGCCCGTGGGGCGCCCGCGGCATGGGCGAGATGCCCTTTATCGCGCTGGCTCCGGCCATCATCGCCGCGGTCCATGATGCCACCGGCATCTGGTTTGACGAATTCCCGTTGACTGCGGAGAGGGTGTGGAAGGGGCTGTCGCAGCTGAAAGCCGGGAAACAGGAATCCGGATGAATGCCCCTGCGCCAGAAGATGACGGCGATTCTTCTCACGCGGCGGCCGGATGGAGATAATGCAAGTCCTGCCTTTCGCAGTGCTCCTGAACTGGATTCTGCGGGAACTCGAGGAACGGCAATCCATTTTCGGGATTCACCGTTCCCTGTTCTACGTGCCCAGGCGGGATTGCCCATACTCGGCGCCTGACGTCTTCGGCCATTTCCTGTCGACTCCCATCGGCCCCGCCGCCGGGCCGCACACACAGCTTGCCCAGAACATCGTCTCCGCATGGCTCTGCGGCGGACGCTTCATAGAACTCAAGACCGTTCAGGTTCGGGATGAGCTGGAGATCCCGCGCCCCTGCATCGATATGGAGGACGAAGGATATAACGTCGAATGGTCACAGGAACTCCGGCTGGACGAGTCCGCCGGCGAATACGTCAAGGCCTGGGCTCTCGTTCACATTCTCCACCGGCTGCTCGGTCATGAAGGCGAGGTTCCGCAGGGGACGATTTTCAACATGAGCGTCGGCTATGACCTGAAAGGGATCAAGAGCGCGCCGATGGCCCGCTTCATGAGCCGGATGGCGGATGCATCCGAAGCTCTGGCCGGGATCCGCTCCACCCTGAAGGCACAGTTCCCGGGCTTCGGCGACGTTTGGATCCCGCCTCGAGTTGCCGACAGCGTTACCGTGTCCACCATGCACGGCTGTCCGGCGGAAGAAATTGCAGGGATTGCCGTCTACCTGCTCGAGGAGAGAGGCCTCCACACCACGGTAAAACTCAATCCCACCCTGCTCGGCAGGGATGAAATCCTCGGCATTCTCCATGGAGACCTCGGCTTTCGCGAAATCCGGATCCCCGAAGAAGTGTTCGATCACGATCTGAAGTACGATCAGGCTGTGCAGCTGATCCAATCTCTCAAGCAGGTGGCCGCGCGGCGCAACCTGAGTTTCGGCGTAAAACTGAGCAATACGCTGGCGGCCTGCAATCACAAGGGCAGCTTGCCTGGCCCGGAGATATACATGTCGGGCCGCCCGCTTTATCCGCTCACGATCAATCTCTTCCACAAGCTGGCCCAGGAATTTCACGGTGACTTGAATGTTTCCTACTCCGGTGGGGCGGACGCCCTCAACGTAGCCGCCATCCTGGCCTCGGGTGCGCGGCCCGTCACGTGCGCATCGGACTTGCTCAAGCCGGGCGGGTACTGCAGGCTCCTGCAGTACCTGGAGAATCTGGAGGTGGCGATGCGTAAACGGGGGGCGGTCAGCCTGGAGGAGTTTTCCCGGCACAAACTCGCAAACCTCAAGACGGCCGCCGCCCGGGCTCGCAAGGATCCGCGCTTCAAGAAACGCTACTTCACGGGCGGCCCGCCCAAGGTCGACTCAGGGTTGACGTTGTTCGACTGCATCACCGCCCCTTGCGTGGAGCGGTGCCCCGTGAACCAGGATGTTCCTGAGTATGCCCGCCTGATCGCCCTGGGAGAGTATGACCGTGCGTTGGAAATCATACTGGCGCGAAATCCGCTGCCGGGGGCTACGGGTTATGTCTGCACACAATTCTGCCGCGACTGCTGCACCCGCTCTGCCGGCAACTATGACGAATCGGTGTCGATACGGGCGCTCAAGAGGTTTGCCGCCGAGAAGGGCCGGATTGCACTTCCCGCAAGGGATACGCACAGCCGGAGGGTAGCCGTGATCGGCGGCGGGCCGTCAGGCCTGTCGGCTGCTTATTTCCTTGCACAACAGGGTATTTCAGTGACCATTTTCGAGGCGAAGGATGCCGCAGGGGGAATGATGCGCCTTGCCCCCGTTTTCCGATTGCCTTCGTCCGTTCTCCGGGAGGACGTTGACCGGATCGCCGGTCTGGGGGTGGAAATCCAGCTGTCCCACCCGGTGACTGAGCCTCCCGAGCGGTTGCTGCAGCGAGGATTTGACGCCGTCTACGTTGCGGGCGGATTTCAAAAGGACGCCCCGTTGAACATCGAGGGGATCGTCGGAACCGGCGTGATTTCGGCTTTGGAGTTTCTGCAGGGGGCGCGCCGCGGGTCGCGAATTGAGCTGGGACCGAAGGTTCTGGTGATCGGCGGGGGAGATACCGCCCTGGATGCCGCACGCGTGGCCCGGCGTTTCACAGGGCATCCGGTTACGGTAGTCTACCGGCGCACACGAGAGGAGATGCCCGCACGCGAGGAGGAGATAGAAGGCGCCCTCGAGGAAGGCGTTGCCCTTGAGGAACTGGCATCACCCGTCCGGGTCCACCGGCGGGATGGGAGGGTGATCGCGCTGGTCTGCATCAGGAACAGACCCGGGGAGCCCGATGCAGACGGGCGCAGGCGCCCGGTTCCCATCGATGGAAGTGAGTTCGAGATCGAAGCGGATTCTGTCATCGTCGCCGTGGGGCAGAGCCCGGACCTGGCATTCCTCAACGGCGGCGCCGTGCGCCTGTGCGAGAACGGTTCGATTTCGGTTCATCCTGAGAGCGGATTTACGGGCAGCCGGAGCGTGTTTGCCGGCGGAGATGCCGTCCGTGGGCCGGCGAGCATCATCGAGGCCTGTGCGGACGGGCGCGGTGCGGCAGAGGCCATCTGCGAGGAGTTGGGAATCGAATTCCGGCAGCCGGGGCCGCAGTCGACGGAACTGTCGGAGAGCGAGATCTTGCGAGCCAAGCGCGCACGGGCCAGGAGGGCATCGTCGCATAAGGCGAGGATGATCGCTCCGGACCAGCGGAGCGGCTTTGATCTGATCGAGGCTACGCTCGATGAAGGAGCGGCTCGGGACGAAGCGGCGCGCTGCCTGCAGTGCGCCGGCCTCTGCGACAAGTGCGTGGAAGTCTGCCCCAATCGCGCCAACCAGGTGTACCGGATCTCGTCCGGGAGCCTGCGCGTGCCCGTGCTGTCCTGCCGTGACGGCGTGCTGACGGCCGTGCGGGAAACGTTCTTCCGCGTAAGCCAGTCCAGGCAGATCATTCATCTGCCCGACCTGTGCAACGAATGCGGCAACTGCGCGACCTTTTGCGTTCACACGGGCAAACCCTATCGCGAAAAGCCGCGGCTTTACTTCACGCCGGCCGATCTTGCCCGGGAAGGCAACAACGGTTTTTGCCTCCAGACACGTGACGAGGGCTGGACGATCAAGCGCCGGCACCCGGGTGGAGAATCGACGCTGCGCATGAATCACCGCACCGGCGAACTCACTTTCGAGAACGACCGGCTGCGAGTTTCAATCGCAAGCTCCGGATTCCTCGCGCGTGCGATGGACCTGAAAAAACAATTTCCCGGCGAGTTGCCCCTCGTGGAAGCTGCGGAAATGTATGTGATCGCCAGGGGAGTGCTCGCCTCGCTGCCTTACCTGCCATGGCAGCGCGAAGCCGGCTAGACACATGGTGAGCTGAATCTCGCGATTCCAGGAGGGAATCAACTTCGTGCCTTCGCTTCTCGTGAAACACGCCGAATTGCTTGTGACGATGGACGACAACCTGGGATGCATCCGGGACGGAGGAGTGTTTGTCCGCGATCATGTCATCGAGCAGGTCGGGCCGACGGCCGGATTGCCGGCCTCGGCCGACCGGGCAATCGACGCCGGGGGAATGATCATTCTTCCGGGATTGGTGAACACCCATCACCACCTGTATCAGACAATGACCCGGGCGATTCCCGCCGCGCAGGACGCGACGCTTTTCCAATGGCTCAAAACACTCTATCCCATCTGGGCAAGGTTGACTCCGGAGGCCGTTTACACGAGCGCTCTGATTGGCCTGGCGGAACTGATTCTCTCGGGCTGCACCACGGCCGCAGACCACCTGTACATCTATCCGAACGGTTGCCGCATTGACGACGAGATCCAGGCCGCGAGCGATATCGGGATTCGCTTTCACGCGGGCCGCGGCTCGATGAGCCTGGGGGAAAGCCGGGGCGGGCTTCCGCCCGATCTCGTGGTGGAGGATGAGGGGTTCATTCTTGCAGAAACACGGCGCGCGATCGAGACTTACCACGACGCTCAACCGTACGCCATGCTCCGGATTTTCGTCGCTCCCTGCTCCCCATTTTCGGTAAGTCCTGGCCTGATGCGGGAAGCGGCCGGTCTGGCTCGCTCCTATGGCGTACACCTGCACACTCACCTGGCAGAAACGCCGGCTGAAGAGGAGTTCTGTCTGCGCAATTTAGGACTGCGGCCGGTGGCGTATGCCGAAAGCCTGGGTTGGACCGGAAACGATGTCTGGTACGCCCATGGGGTTCATATAAACACCTCGGAAATCGCACTCATCTCGCAAACCGGCACCGGTGTATGCCACTGCCCCAGTTCGAACATGCGCCTCGGGTCCGGGATAGCGCCGGTGCGCGCATTCATCGATGCGAAAGTGCGGGTTGGATTGGGGACGGATGGTTCCGCCAGCAATGACTCTTCGCACTTGCTCGCCGAAGCCCGCATGGCGCTGCTGTTGCAGCGAGTGTTGGGCAACCCGGCGGGACTCTCGGCCCGAGAGGCTCTGTGGCTGGCGACCGCCGGAGGGGCAAGCGTTCTGGGTCGCGACGATATTGGGCGGCTGGCGCCGGGAATGGCGGCCGACTTGATCGGCTGCAGCCTGGAGAGGCTCGATTTTGCCGGCGCCCTCCATGATCCTATGGCGGCCCTGGTGTTCTGCACGCCGCCGCGAATCGATCTCTCCATCATCAACGGCAGGGTCGTGGTGGAAGACGGACGCCTGAGGACCGTCGACCTGGGCCTGCTGGTGGAAAAACACAACTGCCTGGCCCGCAAGATGGTGGCGGGAGGGTAGAAGGCGCAGCATTCGATCAGGAGGATGCATAATGGAACTTGCCCAAGTCATCAGGCTGGCGCGCGGGGCCGAGCCCGCCGAGATTCTGCTTGCCGATGCCCGAATTGTGAATGTCTACACCGGAGAAATATACCCGGCAGACATCGCATTGGCCGACGGCCGAATCGCGGGGATCGGCACGGGCTACACCGCCCGTCAAGTGGTAGATTTGGGCGGGCGCTTTGTCTGCCCTGGCTTTATCGATGCGCACGTGCACATCGAAAGCAGCATGGTGCCGCCGCACGAATTCGCCCGCGCCGTAGTCGCGCGCGGCACGACGACCGTCATCATCGATCCGCACGAGATTGCCAACGTGCTCGGCCTCGAGGGCATTCGCTACATGTTTGACGCGGCCAAGTACAATCCCCTCTCCGTGTTTGTCATGATGCCTTCCTGCGTGCCGGCGACCGACATGGAAACCGCGGGCGCATACCTGCGGTGGTATGACATCTCGCACTATTTGAGTGACCGGTGGGTGTTGGGCCTGGGCGAGATGATGAACTTTCCCGGGGTCGTGTTCGGCGATGAGGAAGTGCTCAACAAGTTGAGGGGATTTGAGGATGGAATCCGTGACGGGCACGCGCCGGGACTGACGGGCCGCGACCTGGTGGCGTATGTCGCGGCGGGCATCGGGTCCGACCATGAATCTACCACCGTCGAGGAGATGCGCGAGAAACTGCGCCTGGGGATGGTAGTGTTCCTCCGCGAGGCGACCAACGCCCGGAATCTCCTGACGCTGATTCCCGGGCTCACCGTAGCCAACGGCCCGCGCGTATGTTTCTGCACGGACGACCGCCAGCCTGCCGACCTTCTCCATGAAGGGCATATTGATTTTCTGCTTCGCAAGACGATCGCAGAAGGCGTCCCGCCGCACATGGCCATCGCGATGGCGACGCTGAATACCGCCAACTACTTCCGCCTGTTCGACCGTGGCGCCATTGCGCCGGGCAAGCGCGCCGACCTCGTCGTGTTTTCCGACCTCCGGGACATCCGGGCGGAGATGGTTTTCCGCAGCGGTCGGCTGGTGGCACAGGACGGCAAAGTCATACCCTGGGAACGTCCACTGAAACCTGCCGTCCTGCGCTCCTCCATGAACGTCAACTGGGAGCATGTGAACATGCGCATCCCGGCGCAAGGGCGGCGCGGGCGCATTATCGGCGTGATCCCCGACCAGTTGACGACCGAGCATCTCATCGAGGACCTGCGCATCGATGCCGGCGAGGTCGTGTCCGAGCCGGGCCGGGACGTGCTGAAGATCGCCGTCATCGAACGGCACCTGGCCACGGGCAACTATGCCTTGGGGCTGGTCAAGGGCATCGGACTGCGGCGCGGGGCGATCGCTTCCACGATCGCGCACGACAGCCACAACATCGTGGTCGTCGGTGCGGACGACAGTTCCATGTGGAACGCCGCCCGGATGGTCGCCGACATGCGCGGGGGCATGGTCGCCATGGATGGGGATCGCGTGGCGGCGAAACTCCCTCTGCCCATAGCCGGGCTGATGAGCGATCAGCCCATTGAAGCCGTGCGCGACCAGATTGAGGACCTCATCTGCGCCGCCCACCAACTGGGCGCCGCTCTGCGCGATCCGTTCACGGCCATGTCATTTCTGGCATTGCCCGTCATCCCGGCCCTCAAAATCACCGACAAGGGGCTGGTGGACGTTAGCCGGTTCCAGATTGTGCCGCTATTTGCATGAAGACAGCGCTGCGCGGCTATCTCGGTGTGGCGTCGGGAAGACCGCCGTCAACCGGGATAGTTATGCCCGTGGACGGCGTCTGTCGCGTGGCGAAAAAAAGAACGGCGTTGGCGACATGCCGGGCGGTGATGCGGGCCTTGAGGATATTGCGCGTGCGGTAGTGTTCCTCCAGTTGTTCGGCAGTCAAGCCCTTCGACCTCATCCGGTCCGGCCCGACCTCCGCCCACAGTCCCGACTTGCGCGACCCGCTGGAGAAAACGGCGTCGGGGGCGACCATGTTGACGCGCACGCCGATGCCGCCGAACTCCAGGCTGGCGATGCGCGCGAGCTGATGGGCCGCGCACTTGGTGGCGCTGTAGGCGCCGAACATGGCGCCCGGCGCAAAGACATTCTTGGTCGAGATCAGCACGATGTCTCCGCCTGTACCCTGGCTGCGGAAGTGACGCCCGGCCGCGCTCAGAACGAGCAGGGTCCCTTCGGTGTTGACCCGCTCCAGCCGGCGGAAGGCTTCGAGGTTCATCTCTTCCAGCGAGGCAACCAGCGCCACACCCGCGTTGATCACCACGAGATCGACGCCGCCCCAGGAAGCTGCGATCGCCGTGAACGCCTGTTCCACGGAGCCCGGCTCGGTGACATCCATCGGCGCGCCGATGATGCGGGAGCCGAAGGTTGCCCCCAGTTCGCGGGCGAGCGAGTCGAGATTCGCGCCCGGCAGGTCGGTCGCCGCCACATGGCAGCCCTGCTCGAGGAGCGCCCGGCAGATGCCGGACCCGATAGCGCCCGCTGCGCCGGTGACCAGGGCCACGTGGCGGGTCAAGGGCAGTTCCTTGTCGGCGTTCAGCTTTGCATGCTGCAGGCTCCGGTATTCCATGTCGAAGAGATCGACTTCGGCGATGCCCAGGTAGTCCCCCATCCCGGCGATCTGGGCTTTGACTCCCAGGGTGTGGGCGGCGATATCGCGCACGACGCCGGCGGCGTGCGCGTTCTTGCCGGAACAGATCGCACCCAATCCGGGCATCAGGATGATCCGGGGAAGGGAATCGAGCCGGCTGACCCCCTCGGGGATCCGATGGCTGAACCGTTCGACATAGGCGTCGTAAGCCGCAGAATACTCGCGGATCGCCGCAGTGATCCGCTCCTTCAATTTGGGTATGTCTGCGTAGTCGAGCCGGTCGATCCACAGCGGCTGTGACTTGGTGCGGATCAGGTGGTCTCCGGTGATCGGCGGCGACAGTGCGAGCTCACGCCCGCGGTCGGAATCGACGAAGTCGACAACCTCCCGCGTAATCAGCGGCTGGAGGATCGTGCGGGCATACGGACGGTCCGGGTCCCCAGTCGGCAGGGCGAGCAGCCCGCGGACTGCCGGGGCAATCTGGACGTATCGTCTTTCGGCGACTTCGAGCGGCGTCGAGGTTTGCACGACCAGCGGGTGCCGCATGTGCCGGGAAATATACTCCTCTGTTTTCGTGATTAACGCGATCGTGGCCTCGTAGGACTCGCGGGCCGTGTCTCCCCAGCTCAACAGCCCATGGCGCATCCAGACCATGGCTTTGCTCGAGGGGGCCTGGGCAAAGGCGGCGGCGGCGGCCTGGGCGAGCTTGAAGCCCGGGGTGATGTAGTCGAGAATCAGGACCTCGGGCCCCAGGGCTTCGGCAACGACCTTCTCGCCGTTCAACTGGTTGGTCAGCGCGAGGATGGCGTCGGCGTGCGTGTGGTCGATAAACTTTTTCGGAATGAAGGCGTGAACCAGGGTCTCGATCGAAGGGGCGAACGCGCGGGAATTGCAGAGGTGCGTCTGGAATTCGTTGCGCATGTCTTCGTCGGAAAGGTCCGACAGGGCGCGGAGCCGCTTCAGGTATTCGAGGTCGAGCGCCGTGTAACCTTCAGGATCCATCGCGGCCATGTTGAAGCCCGAGGCTTTCACGTAAATGATCGGAACGCTCTCTCCCAGGATATTGGTGCGTGAGGTCTTCACCGAGCTGTTTCCGCCGCCGTGGAGGACCAGCCGGTCCTCCGCCCCGATCAGGACCCCGAGGTAAGTGCGGAGGGCCAGATCTGCTCCCCAACGGGGGCCGTATTGCTCAATGTACTCGGCCGCCTTCGCGTCCGACCATTTGCTTTCCATGAAAACTCTCGATACCGTATTCGCTTTCGGACCGGAATCACAAGCCCAGGATCGTCACATACGCCGCCGCCTGTCGGAGTGTTACCCGAATCCGAGCCTCAGCGGCGCGCCCCGGCTCCTGCTTCCTCCTTCAGAGTCTGGTAGAGTTCGTACGCCTGCTCGGGCTTCATGCGCTCGTGGACCACCGCACGCACCGCCTGGATCATGGCTGCCGGGGCCTCCGACTGGAAGATATTCCGTCCCATGTCGACGCCGGCGGCGCCGGCGTTGATCGCGTTGTACGCCATCTGGAGCGCATCCAGCTCGGGGAGCTTCTTGCCGCCCGCCATGACCACGGGAACCGGGCAGGAAGCCGTCACGGTTTCAAAATCCTCGGCGACGTAATAAGTCTTTACGAAGTGAGCTCCCAGTTCGGCAATAATCCGGCAGGCCAGGCGCAAGTAGCGCGCGTCCCGAGTCAACTGCTTGCCGACCGCCGTCACCCCCAGCACGGGTATGCCGTGCCTGTTGCCCATATCCACCATGCGGGTCAGGTTGTGGACCGTCTGGGTTTCGTATTCCCCGCCGATGTAAACCTGTACGGCCACGGAGGCGACATTGAGACGGCCGGCATCCTCGATATCGACGGCGAGTTCCTCGTTCGAAAGTTCTTTGAGGATGCTGGCGCCGCCGGTGGCCCTCAGCACGACTCCATTCCCATACGAAGATGGGATGCTGGAGCGCAGCATGCCCCTCGTGATCATGAGGGCGTCTGTGAACGGCAGCAGCGGGACAATGTTGACGTCGACCCGTTCCAGACCGGTCGTCGGCCCCTGGAAATAGCCGTGATCGATGGCCAGCATGACGGTCCGCCCCGAGACCGGGCTGAACACCCGGGCGAGCCGGTTCTGCATGCCCCAGTCGAGTGATTTCGAGCCTTTCAGATAAAAGGCTTCGCTGCGGGCTGGAATATCGAGATAAAAGTCCTTGTTGGCAACGAGGCCGTCCATGTCAGCCATCTTCCTCAGTCCTTTCGATGAAAGCGAAGTCTTCAGGGCATGAATCCGTCAATTCCGCCGGCGGCTACCCTGACGGTTCTTCTCAAAGATAAATTCTTCCTGACTCCGATTCAATGGTTTTTGCCTCGATCGCGCCCCCGGAATCCGGGACGTCAATGGCAAAATAAGGCTGCACGTTCCCGGTTGGCGATCGGGTAAGGAGGGTGATGTCATCAGCCTCGAAGCAACTGGTCGCGTTCTGTTTCGAGCATGCTGATGTGCTCCTCCTCTTCCGCCGCGAGTTCCCGGTAGATTTCCTTCTGGGGGCCGGGCAGGGAGGAATCGCTCTGCCACTTGAAATGGTCGCGTGTCCGTTTTTCCATGGCGATCGCCTGATCGTAGACAGCGAGGATGTGGCCCCCGGCGTCCTGAAAATCGATGTCCCGGAAAATCCACTGCGAAAGCAGCTCCTCCGCCCGTTCAGGCAGCTGGCGGATCTGCGGATCAAGGTGGATGTGATATTTTTGCTCGAGCTCCGCCAGGTGATCTTCTTCCATGTGGTACAGCTGCTCCAGGACGGCGCGTAGGTCGTCGCTGGAGGTCCGCTGCCTCGCGATCCGGTAAAACTGGTACATGTCCAGTTCGTACTGGACCGCTTCATTGACGATGGCCACCTGGTCCGGGCTGGCGCCGCTGTAGTCCTGGACACGCTCGTTCTCGCCGCCGCAGAGAAAACAGCGGCCGTAAGGCACGACAAATCCCGTCGAGAGCTTGCCGCAAGCCTTGCATTTCCATGTGTACTTCACGTCCGCGCAGCAGACGCTGTCGTCTTCTATGACCTGGTGGCACTTCGGACAAGTGGAAGCCATTACCATCCCTCCATGAAATGCTCCGGCTATTCTTCCACTTTCGTGGACAGGGCCATCGCCGAATGCGGTTGCAGTCCCATGTACTTGAGCATCCCGTGCGCCGCGCGCCGGCCGGCTCCCATAGCCAGGATGACCGTGGCGGCCCCGGTAACGATGTCGCCTCCGGCAAAAAGTCCGGGCACCGAGCTCATGCCGGTCTCCTCTCCGACCTCGATATAGCCCCAGCGATTGACCTTCAGGCCAGGCGTGCTCTGGGCGATGATCGGATTTGCCGTCGTGCCGAGCGCGCAGACGACCATGTCGACGTCGAGGGTGTACTCGCTGCCGGCTTTCGGCACCGGACGCCGCCGTCCCGATTCATCCGGTTCCCCGAGTTCCATCTCGATGACTTCCATGCCGGTCGCCCACCCGGCTTCGTTTCCGAGAATCCGCACCGGATTGGTGAGCCACCTGCAGATCACCCCCTCTTCGATGGCGTGATGCAGTTCTTCAGCCCTCGCCGGGGACTCTTTGATGCTGCGCCGGTAGACCAGGTAGACTTTCTCGGCGCCCATGCGCAGCGAGACGCGCAACGCGTCCATGGCCGTGTTGCCCGCGCCGATGACGGCCACACGTTTTCCCATGCCCACGGGAGTGTCGTAGAGCGGCTGGCGGAATCCCTGCATCAGGTTGATGCGCGTCAACAGCTCGTTGGCAGAAACGACCCCATTGTAGGATTCGCCGGGGATGCCCATGAACTTGGGGCTGCCGGCGCCCGTGCCGACGAAGACCGTGTTGAATCCCATTTCACCGAAGAGTTGAGGGATTGTAAACAACTTGCCGATGATCCGGTCGGTCTCGAACTTCACTCCCAGCCGCGCCAGAGCCTCGATCTCGATGTCGATGGTGTCGTTGGGGAGGCGGAATTCGGGGATGCCGTACTTGAGCACGCCACCGGCGACGTGCAAAGCCTCATACACGGTGACTTCGACACCGGCCTTGACCAGGTCTCCGGCGCAGGCCAGGCCGGCGGGTCCGGAGCCGACGATGGCGGCCTTCTTGCCCGTGGGTTTTACTTCCGGGGGCCTGTCCCAACCCCTGCCAACGGCGTAATCGGCCACGAAGCGCTCCAGGCGGCCGATTGCCACGGGCTCGAGTTTGTTGCCCACGACGCAAGTGGCCTCACACTGCACTTCCTGGGGGCAAACCCTGCCGCAGACGGCGGGCAAGGCGTTGGCGTCTTTGAGGATCTGATATGACAGGCGCAGGTCCCGATTGGCCAGCGCGGTGATGAAGCCCGGGATGTCGATCGTCACCGGGCAACCCGGGACGCACTTGGGCTTCTTGCACTGCAGGCAGCGGTCCGCCTCGAGAAATGCCATCGACGGCGAATAGCCCAGGGCGACTTCATCGAAGTTGGTCACTCGCTGCGCTGCCGGCTGCTCGGGCATGGCAGTGCGCGTGGGCGCGATCGTTCGAATGCTCTTTATCTTACGGGGTTCACCCGCCCCGGTCGGTGCCTCGGAGGCCGTTGCTGCGGGAAGTTCCTCGGACAGCGGCCGTCGGCGTGCAGAAACGATAGCGGGGTTGATCCCTCCCTGGCCGAAGCTGGCGAGTTTCTCGGCCTCGGCCCGATAACGGCTCAGACACTCCTTCTCCTCGCACTCGAACCGTTTCTGGCGGAGCATGAGTTCGTCAAAATTGACCCCGTGGCCGTCGAAATCGGGGCCGTCGACGCAGGCAAACCGAACCTTGCCGCCGACCGTGACACGGCACGACCCGCACATGCCGGTGCCGTCGACCATGATCGAATTGAGGCTGACCATGGTTCGGATGCCGTAGGGGCGGGTCAGTTCGGCGCAAGCCTTCATCATCGGCAGGGGGCCGATGGCGATGACCTCTTCGATGTCGCTCTGCTCCCGGAGGACCTGGTCCAGCACCACGGTGACAAAGCCCTTGGTTCCGAACGTGCCGTCGTCGGTGGCGACGCGAAACTCGTCTGAAAATCTCGCGAAAGGACCATCCCAAAACATGAGGCTTTTGCTGCGAAACCCGATGATGGAAATCGTGTAGGAGCCGAGTTCCTTGAGCCTGCGCAATTGAGGGAAGACCGGAGCCACGCCGAGGCCGCCTCCGACCAGCACGGCTTTCCTGCGCTTTTCGAGATGGGACGCGACGCCCAGTGGGCCGATGAAGTCGAGGATCGATTCTCCTGCCGGGATCGACATCATCTGGTACGTGGTCTTGCCGACTGCCTGAACGACGATCGTCACCGTCCCGCGTTCGCGGTCGAAGTCAGCGACCGTCAAGGGGATGCGCTCCCCGGTCTCATCGATCCGCACCATTACGAAATGTCCCGGCTGACACGACCGCGCCACGTCGGGAGCCATGACTTCCCACAGGAATGTAACAGGGCCGAATTGTTCGCGCCTCACGATTTGATACATACATCTACTCCGATCACCTTCCGGATTTGAATAGGATGCGGAAGTATACCAAATCCTGCGCCAAAAAGTGCAGGCCGATCGCGTGCCTTTCACATTTTTTGTGGTTGGCAGCCCGGGTTCCGAAATAGATTGAATCGGCAAATTAAACGCGCTAGGCTCAAACGGCTAATTCCCATGGATCCGTTTTTAGAGGAGATGGTCGAGATGATACATCGACGATACGCACCGCTAACTTTGCTGCTTCCGCTCGTGCTATTCATGGGGATCGGGCCCCTGGGCGCGCAGGAACTCAGCATAGCTAAACAAGTAATAGAACGGACGCTTCCCAACGGGCTCAAGGTCCTGATGGTCAACCGGCCGGAAATCCCGACCGTACGCTGCACGCTGGCCTTCCGTGTGGGCTCAGTCAATGAGCGGCCCGGCATCACCGGCATTTCCCACATGCATGAGCACATGATGTTCAAGGGCACGAAAACGTTGGGCATCAAGCCGGGAACCCTCGAGCTGGACAACCAGTTGAACAGGCAGATCGACGACCTGGAAGCACAGATCGTGAAAGAGGAATCCAAGGTCAAGGGGCGCGACGAAAACAAGATCATCGGGCTCAAGAAGCAGGTGTCCGACCTGATCGCGAAAGAGCGCGCCGAGACGATCGTCAGCGAGGAAATCTGGACAGCCTACCAGGAAGCGGGCGGCACCGGTCTGAATGCGTCTACCGGAAGCGAGATGACCCAGTACTATGTGACTCTTCCCAAGAACAAGCTCGAGCTTTACATGGCGCTCGAGGCCGACCGGCTGGTGAACCCCGTTTTCCGCGAGTTCTACGCGGAGCGCGACGTGCTGGTGGAAGAGCGGCGCATGAGCGAGAACGGCGAGGGCTTCTTCTTCAACGAGCAGCTCAATGCCACGTTTTATGCGGCCAGCCCTTATTCGTGGTCGGTCGTCGGCTGGATGTCCGACCTCAGTCACATCACAAAACAGGATGTGATCGATTACCGCAATCAGTACTATCGCCCCGACAACGCCGTCCTGGTGCTGGCCGGCGGCGTAGATGTGGAACCGACGATGGCGCTGATCACCAGGTACTTTGGTTCGATCAAGAATCCGCCGGGTTCGGCCCCGCGCGTGCGCACCGAGGAACCCTCGCCCGACTATTACCGCAAGGTGAATGGCCCGGATTTCAAGGTTCCCTACGTCGAGAAACGGGTGATCGGGAGAGCGGCCACCAACCCCTATATCACCGTACTTTTCCACATTCCGCCTGTATGGCACGACGATCTCGCGCCTCTATACATGCTGGGCCAGGTGATCAGTTCGCGCACAGGCAAGATGTATTCGGAGATGGTGCTGAAGAACGACCACGCCACTTCCGTGAGCGCCAGCGCCAGCGAATCTGAGTACGACGGCCGGTTTACGTTCCGGGCTTCCGCCAAAGAAGTCGGAAACAACACGGTGATTCCGCTGGACCAGCTGGAGAAGGAACTGTGGACCTACATCGAGGATGCCAAGGTCACGCCGTGCGACCCCCAGGTGCTCCAGAGAGTGAAGAACCAGACGGAATCCTCATTTCTTCGCAGTCTGGCAGGCACGGGGATTGCGGGGCAATTGGTGCGGATGGAGATCGCTTACGACTGGCGGTTCCTCGACGAACAGTTCAAACAGCGCATGGCCGTGACCCCGGCGGACCTCATGCGGGTCGCGAAGAAGTACTTCACCAGGGACAACAGCGTGACCGGCGTTATGGAGCGGGAAAAGTAGCGGCGCCGCCGCACTTTCCGGAAAGGATATGACGATGTTCAAACGATACATTACCTTATCGCTGATGCTGGCCCTGCTCGCGTTCGCGGTGACTGCAGGAGGCATAGCGCAGGCCAGACAGAACGCCCAGGCGCCTGCGAAACCCGGGATTCCGGCTGTCAAGGCCCAGGCTCCCAAAGGGCCGCGCCCGGACCAGTTCAAATACCCGCCCCTCAACTTCAAGATCCCAAAAGCTTCGGACTTCCGCACGGTGCTTTCCAACGGGCTGGTAGTGTACATTGCCGAAGACCACGAGATCCCCTGGTTCAATGGATCGCTCATGGTCAAGACCGGGCCGTTTCTCGAGCCCGGCGACAAGCTCGGCGTGGATTCCTTCACCTCCTCGATCATGCGTTCGGGCGGCAGCACGACCATGAGCGGCGAGCAGATCGACGAACGCATGGATTTCCTCGGCGGCAGCCTTGGCAGTGGAGGCGGCGGCGGTGGTAGAGGAGGCAGAGGCGGCGGGGGAGGCGGCGGTGATGCGAAGAGCCTCTCCATCCATATGCGCAACATCGACGAGGGGCTCAGGATCTGGACGGATGTCATCAATAATCCTGCGTTTCCCGAAGATAAGCTGAAACGCGACAAGGAATCGGCGATCCCGCCGATCCGCAACCGGAACCGCAATATCAGTACGGTCGCCGCCAGGGTCTATGAGGAGCTCATCTACGGGAAAGACAATCCCATCACCGCCGAGAGGACCGAGGCGGGCATCAACAGCATTACCAGGTCCGACCTGGTTGCCTGGCACAAGAAATATTGGGGCGCCAACAACGCCATCCTTGTAGTCTCGGGAGATTTCAAGAAAGCCGAGATGCTGCAGAAACTCGAGGCCACATTCGGAAAGTGGCGCACGGCTGAAAAGGCGGTGGCGCCGGTCCCGAAGGTCCAGCAGGAGGCAAAGGCAGGCGTCTACATGGTGCGGCCGGAGGGAGCCAGTCCGAACCAGGGCATCATCCGGTTGGGGCATCTGGGCCTGAAGACCGATGATCCCGACTACCCGGCAGTGGATCTGATGAACTGGATTCTGGGCGGCGGCTCGTTCTCCTCGCGGATCACCAAGGTGGTGCGCACCGACAACGGCCTGGCGTACTCGACCAGTTCCAGTTTCGGCGGTGGCGGCGGCAGGGGCGGCGGTGGCGGCGGCGCGGGTCTCCTGTATCCGGGAACCTTCACGGCTTCCTGCCAGACCAAGAACTCGACCGTGGTTTTCGCCACCCAGCTCATGCTGGACCTGATCGAGGGGATGCGCAACGGGGATGTCAGTGAAGCCGATCTCGCCCTGGCAAAAAGCTCCCGCGTCAACGCGTTCCCGTCGCAGCCCATTTTCAGCGACATCGGCGCCATCGCGCAGAGTTTTGCCAGCCTCGAGTTCAACGGCCGTCCCATGGATTACTATGAGACCTACCTGGCCAAATACCAGAAGGTGACGCTGGCCGACATCAAGCGCGTCGCGCAGAAATACCTGCGGCCGAGCGACATGGTCATCATGGTCGCCGGCAACATCGAAGAGTGCAGGGCAGGGGCGGACAAGCTGCTGCCAAACCAGGCGACCATCGACGCGATGGCGGCGAAGTTCGGCGGCCGCACCATCGATGGATTAGCCAAGAAGTACGGAGACGGCACGGTGCACATCGTGCAGCTCAAATAAACGGACAGCGCTCTCCGAGCACCTTTGAAAACCTTGGAGGCGGCGGCAGTTTCGCCGCCTCCAACTGTCAGCGGGCATCGCTTCGATCCGGATCTCTCCACCCCCATGGTCAGACGCCCCCGAATTCCTCCATCAACAGATAGAGCGGAATCGGCAGACGCGAAAGGTGCTGCGTTTCCCCAGCGCGCTCGATCTTATGAAAGGTCCCGGCGCCAGGTAGGTCCCGGCCGCCGAGCCCGTCTCAGAACTCGCGCGCCCGGCGATATGCCCTCAATTCCAGCCCTGGAAGGGCTGGAGAGAGTAGCCCCGGGCAAGCGAAGCGCCGCCCGGGGTAAAGGGAGAAGGAGAAACCGAGCCCCGGCAGCGGAGACAGGAAACATCTGCAAACAAATGACTTCTGTCGCCCCTGCCGCGGCTCTCACCATTTGCCCGGCTTGACCGGGGGCAGCGCCGCTGCGCGGCTAGCCTGTGACTATCTTACTTTCAGGGCCTCTCCGGGAGCGTCTCATGGGATCGAGCGTAGGGTATGAATTCGCAAATGCGGCGACTTATCGCAGCCGAAAGGCAAGAGGGCAAAGAAATTGTCAATGATCATTGGAGATTTGCCATTCGTCATCGAATCCAAGCAGCTTCAAGTCGTCAAAAGGTCAATGACAAATGATAAATGACCAATGATGTCACAGGATATTCAATCCAACCCCGTTGGTGGCGGAGCTCGCCCCCGGCTACTTTCTCCGCGTCCCTCCAGGACGCCTGGTTTTGAGACATTCTCGGCGGCCGAGACCTACCCTGCGGCCGTGCCTGTTCGAATCACACCAGTCGAGGTGGTAGTTTATCTCAATAAAATTGCGCTTCCCCGTGCCGCCGTAAGGTGAGAAAATGCCGCCCACGCCGGCTTTTTTGCCACAGACATCACCCGTGAATCCAGAGCATACGGCGGAATGGCCGGGAACGTTCGTCGCGGGAGGCTGTATGGTTTTGAGATCGCTCAAGATGTCGTTGTTGGTCCTGTTCCTCGCGGTCACGCTCGCTTCAGCGCGGCAGACCGGACGCAGGGGGGTACCGCCGGAGATGTGGCCGCCGGTGGCCACGTTCTCGATTCTGGGCTATGACCCGGCGACCGGCGAAGTCGGCGGCGCCGTGCAATCCCGGGTGTTTTCCGTAGGCAACGGCGTTCTCTGGGCCGAGGCCGGCGTCGGCGCCGCGGCCACGCAGGCGATCGTCGATGTGAGTTACGGGCCCCAGGCGCTCGCGCTGCTGAGGAAGAAGAAGGCGCCCGCAAAAATCATCAGCCAGATTCTAAAAGACGACCGCGATCCCGACCCGAAGAACTGGTCCAAACTGGGACGGCAGTTTGCTGTCATGAACGCCATGGGCGAATACGCCGCCCACACAGGCCCCAAAGCGACGCCGTGGGCAGGGAACAAGGGCGGCAAGTTCTGCACGGCACAAGGGAACATTCTCGCCGGGGAAGCCGTCGTTTCCGGGATGGTCACGGCATTTGAGAACACCGAGGGGCACCTGTCGCTCCGCCTGCTGGCCGCGCTGGAGGCCGGCCAGGCCGCCGGCGGCGACAAACGCGGAATGCAGTCGGCGGCCATGCTCATTGTCAAGAAGGACGGTGGCGTCTGGCTGCACAACGACGTAGTGCTGCGGTTGCAGGTGGACGACAATCCGGAGCCGATCAAGGAACTGCGCCGGCTGGTTGAGCGTGCCGTCCGGCAATTCAGGCTGGGAGCGGCACGGACCGCGAAGTAACGATGAGGGCGGCCGCGGATGCGGACGACCGCACCCGGACATCCAGGATTGGCTTGCATCCTCGCACGCGTTGGTGAATCGGAGGTAGATATTATGCGCTTTATCCCTGTGTTTACGCTGGTGTGGTGCCTTTCCGGCCAGGTTTTGACCGGCCAGGTGCGGGCAACCTTTCCCTCCGAAACAGAAGGGGATTTCATCGTCAAGGACTTCAAGTTTCAGAGCGGCGAGACTCTGCCGGAGCTGAGGCTGCACTACACGACAATCGGCAAGCCGGTGGAGGACGCGGCCGGCGTGGTGCAGAACGCCGTGCTGATCATGCACGGCACCACCGGCAACGGCCGCGCGTTCCTTTCCAACCGGCAGTTCGCAGGCGGGCTGTTCGGCCCCGGGCAGCTTCTCGACGCGACCCGCTATTACGTCATCCTGCCTGACGCCGTCGGCCACGGAAAATCGAGCAAACCGAGCGACGCCCTGCGCATGCGCTTTCCCAAATACACCTATGACGACATGGTCCGTGCGCAGCACCTGATGCTGACGGATCATCTGGGCGTGAAGCATCTGCGGCTGGTCATGGGCACATCGATGGGCGGCATGATGTCGTGGGTCTGGGGGTATATGTACCCCGAGTTCATGGACGCCCTGATGCCTCTCGCAAGCTTGCCTGTGGAGATTGCGGGGCGGAACCGCATGATGCGCAAGATGATGATCGATTCGATCGAAAACGATCCCGAGTGGAAGGGCGGCGAGTATCAGAGCCCGCCAGTCCGTGGCCTGACCGGCGCAATTCACCTCATGCTCATGATGGTCAGCAGCCCGCTGCAATGGCAGAAGCAGGCGCCGACGCGCATCGCCGCCGAAGCGTTTTTGCAAAATCGCATTAACGGGTATCTAAAGTCCCTGGAGGCGAACGACATGATCTACCAGTACGACGCTTCCCGGGATTACAATCCGGCGCCGCACCTCGAGGAAATCAAGGCGCCGCTCTACGCGATCAATTCCGCCGACGATCAGGTGAACCCGCCCGAGCTCGGCATCCTCGACCGGGAAATCAAGCGCGTCAAACGAGGACGTTACATCCTGATCCCGATCAGCGACCAGACCAGCGGACACGGCACGCACTCAAACCCCGCCATCTGGGGGAAGTATCTGGCGGAGTTGCTGGCGGAAAAATAATGACACTGCAGACGGAGGCGGATGATTCTCCCTATGCATCCGCGTCCCGATCCAGATGAGACAGGGGACTTGCCATGGACAAACCGCCCTTTGAGGTGATCAAGGAACTTCCGGGATGGATCCTGTTCTGGGCCCGGTTGGAACTTGCGCCCGGCAGCGAGGAATTGCTCGCGGGCCTGCGCGCGGAGGTCGTAAGCAATGCCAGGACTCGGCTCGTGATGGAAAACCTGTCCGCCCATCCGCCCATCGCAGCCCTGCGCAAGCTGTTCCGCAACGCAGGCTGCGATCCCACACGGTACCGCATATCTTCCGAGGCATTGTTGAGGCGAATCCTTAAGGGGGAAGAACTGCCTGCGCTCAGTCCCATGGTCGATCTCAACAACTGTCTGTCGGTGGAATTGGCGGTTCCGTGCTGTGTGATGCGGGAGGGGAGCTTCACTCCTCCGCTCGTCCTCCGGGCCGGCCGCGACAACGAGAGCTACATTTCACTGCGGGGACCATTCAACCTGGCCGGCAAGCCGCTGTTGGCCGATGCCGCCGGACCGCTCGACACCCCGATTACCGGGAATGAAAAGGTCAAGGTTACGCCGGAAACGGAAGTCGCCTGGCTGGTGGCATATCTGCCGGAGCAGGAAGTCGGCCCGGAAGCGGCACGGGATGCACTCCTCAGGTTCCTGGAAAGAGCGCCGGTAGCCCGAGCATCCCAAATCTCAGCCTCCTGAGATGAAGCGTATGTCTCGGCCAAGTAGGTCCCGGCCGCCAGACGGGACCAGCACAAACACGAGAGTGTCCCACCATGGCGATTACGCGCCGCCGGCGCCTGAGTCGCAGTTCCAGCACGATATGAAAGCAGTGGGTCCCAGCCGGCGAGAATGTCTCAAAACCAGGCGTCCTGGAGGGACGCAGAGACAGTAGCCGGGGGCGAGCCGCGCAGCGGCGCTGCCCCCGGTCAGGCCAGGCAAATGGTGAGAGCCCTGGCAGGGGCGACAGAAGTCATGTGTTTGCAGATAATTTCTGTCGCCCCTTCAGGGCTTGGTTGCTCTTTTCCCCCTGACTCCGGGCGGCGCTTCGCTTGCCGGGAGCTACTGTCTGCCGCCCTTCCAGGGCTGGAATCGAGGGCATATCATCTGGTGCACGAGTTTTGAGACAGTCTCGGCGGCCGGGACCTACTTGCGATTACCGGGAATTTGACGACACAACGACGGACTACAGGACCTCTTTGGTCTTTTCAGCTTTCTATCGGCCTTGTTTGGCAATAGACTGGCACGGCCGTTACTGACAAGCGCAGCAATCCCTGCTGTATCCAGGAGTCGGACATGCACAGAAAAGCACTCAGACACATTTTGCCTGTGGCCCTGCTTTCCCTCGCCAACTTCGCACCCCCCTCCTTCTCGCAGGTGTCTGCCGAGAAGGAAGCGCGGGATGTTTTTCAAAGACTGATCGCCGTGGGAGGAGTTTCCTTCCACGAGGATAAGGTCCGGGACTATATCAGGGGCCTTCTGCCCAAGAATGTGAAGCCCGTCGTCGATGATATGGGCAACCTGATCGTCATGCTGGGGACGGGCACTCCGGAGTTGATGTTTATCGCACACATGGATGAAATCGGACTCGAGGTAACCGAAATCAATCCCGACGGGACCTGCCGAACCCGGGTCCGGGGCGGCTCCTTTTCGAGCATCTGGGAAAGCAAAGTCGTAAAGGTTTACACGAAGACTGGGACCGTGGACGGGATCATCGGTCCCAGAAAGAGTTACCAGGAACAGGCGCCTGCGGACCATGCTGCCGGCGACATGGTCATGTATGTGGGGACCAATTCCAAGGCTGCCACGGAAGCCCTGGGAATCGCGGTCGGGGATTTCGTTTTGCCTCCGAAGCGGGTCACGGCGATGGGGAAGTACAAGACCGCAGCCGGCTCAACGGATGACCGCGGCGGATGCACGGCCCAGATTCTCGCGCTGCGCAGACTTGCGGGGAAGCCGCCGGCCAAGTCAATGGCCTTTGCCTGGGTGGTGCAGGAGGAAACGGGCCTGAGCGGTTCGCGCAACCTGGCCAGGACTTACTCTCCCAAATACGTCCTCGCCGTCGACACTTTCGTCTCGTCCGACGCCCCCTTCGACCCCAAGAACATCGGCAACGCGCCGCTTGGGAAGGGCGCGGTCCTGCGGACATTCGACAGCAGCAACATCACGCCCGAGGAGGTCACTCTCAGAATCCGGAAAATTGCAGAGGCACGGAAGATCCCGGTCCAGTGGGGCATCACCAGCGGGGGCAACGACGGGTCGGTGTTCCTGTCGGAAGGATCCATCGACATCCCCCTGTCGTGGCCGGGCATCTACTCGCACTCCTTCGTTTCGGTGATGGACATTCGGGACCTGCTTGCGTTGAGCGACCTCATCGTCGCGATCGCAGAATCCTTTTGACGGGCGGCATTCTCACAGGCGGAGAAACCAGTGAAGACTTATACGAACTTATTGGCAGGCATAAGCATTATGCTGGCGTGGGTGTTTGCGGCTTTCGCGCAAGCGCCACAGCCGGCGCTCCGTGACGAGTTCGTCCGGTACGCCGCAATGCAGGCGGTGACCGGGCGCGAAGCGGGCTTCATTCAATTCCTGAAAGGCAGGCTGCCGGCCGGCGTGTCGTCGGAAATCGACAACATGGGCAACCTGATCGTCCGTGTGGGCGACGCCGCCCCGCAGCTCCTTGTCGTCACTTCGGTGGATGAGCGCGGATTCCTCGTGACTGATATTACCGACGAAGGCTTTCTGCGAGTTGCATCACCTGGTGGGCGCGCGGCCGGGACCCTGTTCGCGCAGTTTCACGAAGGACACTATGTCGATATCTCCATCAGGAACGGAGTGGTCCGCGGAGTCGTGGCGCTGCCGTCGTCCCACCTGGTGCGGGGGCGGCGTGAAAGCCTGACGGTTGAGCGCATGCTGATCGACATCGGCGCGCGGTCCAGGGAGGAAGCCGCGGCCAGGGGCGTTGAGATTCTCAATCCATTGGCGGCGATCAAGGACATTGCGTTGCTGGCGGAAAACCGCGTCGCCGGGCCAATGCTGAGCCGGAAATTCGGCGCGCTGGCTCTCATGGAGACACTGAGGGGCTACGACGCAAAACCGGTGAAGGGAGTCGTCTTCGCGTGGGCGACCCAAAGCGCGCTCAGCAACTCAGGAGTAGCGCGCCTGGCAAAGCGATTTTCGCCCCGGCAGGTCCTGATTGTCGGCGCATACCAACGCACGGCAGGACGGACCGCGAAGGATCCGGTGGAAATCCTCGACAGTGGCGTGCTGGTTCCCGATGCGGAATCGCCGGGCGCCGGCAGCCAGCTGCTCAAGGCAGCGCTGGCCGCGGCAGGCGGGAAAATCAAGCTGACGCCCTCGCCCACTGCCGCAGTTCCGGAGGCCAGGGCTTTCGGATCGACGGCGGACACGTGCGCCGTCGCCATCCCCGTCCTGTTCCCCGGCAGCCTGGTCGAAACGATCGATCTGGACGATCTGCAGCAGCTGATCGAATTCATCAAGGTCGCTGCGAGCCGCTGACCTGACGCAAGTGCCTGAAGTTCGTGGTTATTCGCCCCTCGACTTCCAGCTGTCGTCGATTATTTCATGGCGGAGCGGAAGGACTTGATCGTGTCCGACAGGCCTTTCTGCAGCAGCCCGAAATCCCAGCCCACACTGACCATGCGGTAGCCCGCGTCCAGCCTGGCTTTGACATCGGCCGGGTTGGTGTCGATGGCGGAGACCACCTTGCGCTGCCGGCACATCTCCAGAATGCGGGCGGCGTCGGCTTCCGGAATGTGCACCGTCTCGACTGCGCTGAGGCCCGGAGTCTCGACGATCTCGCGCGCGTGGCGCACACCCTCTTCCGTTTCGATCATCGCCACCAGCAGAAGCTCGCCCTTGGGGTTCAGCGGCCAGACGTCACGGCGTTCCCTGGGGATGTTGAGTCCTGCCAGGGCCGAAGTCTCCGCACCCCGGATGGCCGAAACCGCCCGCTCCACGTCCGCCCGGCTCTCCACCATGGGCAGCCAGATCCCCATCGCCGGCCCGACCTTTAGAGACTCGGCGATTTCGTAACGAGGGTCCCAGGTGCCGCGGTTCGCCAGTTTCACCAGGACGACAGGGGGCACACGCGCTTCCGTCCGGAAGCGGTTGCTGAAATCCTGGATTTCGAGCAGGAAGCGGTGCAGCGAGTTGAAGTCGTAAATGTCGTGCTCGACGTCGGCGACAATGTAATCCGCGTCGCTGGTCGCGAGCACCTTGGCGATGCGCGGCGCGGACAGGGCGCCCGTCCAGACCCCCACGACCGGTTTCCCGGACTCGAGCTGCGCGATGAGGCGGTTCGCGCGTTCCTGCGGGTACCCAGCGGTCGACAGTGTCAGCAGTGATAGAAACAGTCCAAGCGTTGTTGGCTTACGCATGCGTGTTTTCTCCGTTATGTTTGAGAAACAGACTGCTGCAGGCATCCTCGTGCCTGCGCCACACTAAGGCCATTGTAAGACTTCGAGAAGGAAAATCCTTCCGGGAAGTGGTTTGCAGGAGCAGTCTGCAAGTTGGGTTTTCCAGGCAGGAGTCCTGGCAGGTGTTTCGCCCGGGGAAACCCGGTAGCCTGGAGGGACGCGGCAAAGCCGCCACGGATGACACGGATTTCATGGGCGAGATCAAAAGGAATAGATCCTCGAGAAGGGCCAGTGCTCCAAGAGCCTTTTCTTGACGGCGAAGCGCGGGATCATCCCTGAAATCCGTGGCTGCTTTTTCAAGCACAGACTCAACATCCACGGCGCTGCATTGATCCAAAGAGCTGCATCTGGCTAGTCTCGCTGCAAAAGATCCAAGAGATTCTGGGACCTGTGACCCCGTTACAGACGATTTCCCGCATTAGGTTGAGCGATGATCACTAAGGGAAGCTCGTACTCAAACAGAAAGCTGCCGGATTTCCTTGGATTGCCTCCTATTCTCATTTCACCGGCCACAGATCCGGAACGAGTCGCCCACGACCCCTCGGGGCCACAACGAGATATGCAATCAGCCGAGGGCGGCTCAAGCAGTTTCAAATACTTGCGGCTGTTTGACAAAAAGGAGAACACGTATGTGGAAACCAAGATTTGGCATCGGCGGGCGAGGCCTGCTTGCTGCAGTAGCGCTGGCCCTGCTCGCCGTTATTCTCTTTGCTGCACAAGACAGCGGACCAAACTTTTCACCATGGTCCCAGGCAGTGGCAGTCGGCCCGCCAATTACCAGCACTGGCAATTATGAAGCCTGCCCGTTCATTTCGAAGAACGGGTTGGATCTCTATTTCAGGACGCTCGTGCTCGTGCCCGGCACCACCAACACTTGGAAATATGACATCTTCGTATCCCACCGCGACACGGTTGAAGATCCATGGGAAGACCCAATCAACCTCGGACCCAATATCAACACGGATAATGGCAGTGAGCTGTGCTCATTCGTGACGATCGACGGGCACTGGATCTACTTTGTCAGCAACCGCACCGACCTGGGGTCCTTTGGCGGTAACGATTTGTGGGTTTCGCACCGGAAGGACAAGCGCGACGATACCGGTTGGGAGCCGCCGATCAACTTGGGGCCTGGTGTCAACAGCTCGTCAGGCGAAGTCGGACCCTCCATTTTCGAGGACGAAGCAATCGGGCAAGTCGTCCTCTACTTCACACGGGGCGTTGGCACACCCAGCAGGAATAAGATCTTTTCGTGCATAATGCTGGATCAAATAACCCCCGGGCCGTCCACACCCGTCGCAGAGCTGAACAGTTCCAGTGCCTGGAACGATCTCCATACGTTTGTCCGGAGGAAAGACGGCCTCGAAGTCATTTTCGCTTCGGATCGCGGTGGTACAGTCGGTTTGTATGACCTGTGGGTTTCCACCCGCGCCACCACACTGGATCCATGGTCACCCCCTGAAAAGCTGGGACCGGAAGTGAACTCAAACCGTAGTGAAGATCGGCCGTCGATTTCCTGGGACGGAACCACCCTGTACTTCTGGACCGATAGAGAATGGATCCCTTACTCAACGGGAGGAGGATATTGGAACATTGACGTGTACCAGACCACCCGAACCAAGCTTACGGGAAAAAATAAATAGTGCACCCATCTGGCGGCGCCGCTCTCAGGTGCCGCCAGAGTACGGGACAACAATAATAACTGGGACGTTGCCCTATTCCCGCGGGGAAGGGATGTAGAAACTCCCAATAGGGCAACGTCCCCTGTTTCCTTGACGGCGGCGCTCGGTGTTTACCTGAATGTCGGCTTCATGTGTTATACTTTGCACTGGATTTGTATAACACACAGGGAGTTGGAACATGACCGTCGTTGTTTCAGAAAAAGGCTGGGTGGTAATTCCGGCTGAGCTGCGCAGGAAACATCATCTTAGCCCCGGCACCGAAGTGCAGGTTGTGGATTACGGCGGGGTTCTGTCGCTCGTGCCGAAGTTGCAGAGTCCGGTCGAGCAGGCCGCCGGGATGCTCAAGGGACGCAAGTCGCTCCGCCGCGCCTTGCTGGCGGAACGCCGTGCCGAGCGGCGCCGGGAGAAAGCCCGTGGCCGTTGAATCTTCAGGCTACGTGCTGGACAGTTTCGCTTTGCTTGCCTACCTGGAAGGTGAGGCAGGCAAGTCCCGGGTGAAAGCACTGATGAATGGAGCGGAGTCCGGGAAATTTTTCGTATACATCTCGCTCATCAATCTGGGGGAGGTCCTGTACATTACAGAGCGCGAAAAGGACCTCTATGTTGCGCAGCGTACGCTAGCCGCAGTGGATCAGCTTCCCCTGAAAATCGTGCCGGTCACGAGATCCGCGGTGCTGGCGGCTGCCCACGTAAAAGCGTGTTACCCGATTTCCTATGCTGATGCATTCGCCGTAACCACAGCACAGGATTGCCATTGCGTTCTCCTTACAGGCGATCCCGAGTTCCGTGCGGTTGAAGCTGACGGCATCATTGCCGTAGAGTGGTTGCCCCGCCGATAACCTCGGATTGGGTGAGGCCGGTCAAAGCGCCGTCGCGGAATTTCCCGGCCGGCGGTTTGCACTTATTTGAGGTGGCAAAATCGACGACGACCCACCGCCGGTGGCGGTGACGATTCACCACGAAGGTGGCGTGCATTCTGATCCGGCTATTTTCGCGGATTACCCGACGCGTCCGGGAGCAAGCTGAAATCGTAGTAGCGGTGCTCCAGTTTCGATCCGCTTACGGAGGCGATCCGGATCCCTGAGCCATCCTTGCGCAGCGGCTTCCCCACGGGCCCGGTGGCCGTCACTTCCAGCTCCCCGTCCACGGCAGTGCTGTTCCCGTGCGTGTGCCCGGCGAACACGTGGCGCACCCCATGCATCTGAAACAGCTCCAGGAGCGGTTTCCTGCGCTCCGGCGGGAGGTTTTCGTACTGGTCCGGTTCCAGCGGCTCCTTCAGAAAGCAGGGGTGATGCTCGAAAATCACGATGTGCGGGACGCCGGATTTCCGGGCAGCTTCCAGTTCCTGTTTCAACCACATTTCCTGCGCCTCGAGTTCCGCCATGGCGCGCTTCGGGGAGTGGATGAGCGTGGAATTGACAACGATGCCGTAGACCGGGCCGGCGCGAAAACTGTAATAGTCCCGGCCGAACTTGTTCCGGTAGGCCGCAAGCGACTCGGGCGTCGGTTCGTTGCCTACGTCGTGATTGCCGGAGACGAAATATACAGGAATCCCGCTGCTGACTTTTTTCGAGATGCGCAGGAACTCGGCGGTCTGGGCGGGGTCGCCTGCTTTGTTCACCAGGTCGCCGAGGACGATGACAAAACCCGGTTTCATGCGGTTGACTGCGGCGACGGCGAATTCATAGTTGGCGGATTCCTGGGCAAAGTCCTTGTCCGCCGCGTACATCCCGAACTGCGGATCCGACAGCATGATGAATTGGTACGGCTGCTCCTGGGTAAAGCAGGGAAGCAGGCTCAGGAAGAGCGACGCGAACAGCAGTGCCGGCCTCAGTTTCATGGAACGAACTCCTTGCGGTCTGCCGGGATGGGGCTTTCCCGAACCGGATCAGATTCACTACCCGCCGGCGAATGAGCGACTTTCCGGCATTCGAGATGTCAGACGCGGCCACCTTATCACGGATCACTTCAGGGGAGTCAAGCGTGAAGCGCCGGCGCCGGGGCGCGCCGCTACTTTCCCTTCGCGGGTTTCGCGCCCGCGCGATACCCGGTGCGCGCACGCACTTTGACGCCTGGCCGGTCGACGGTGACGCGGATCGTACGATAGGATCCGTCCTTGGCCGGGCGTGCGGGATAGTAGCAGAGGGTGTACTGCAGGGGCAGCTCACCCGCAATCTGCGAGAAGGCTTCGTTGAGGCCGGCGACCGTCTCGGCATGGAAGAGCCGCCCGCCGCTGCGGCCCGTCAGGCTTCCGAAATACTTGACCGCGCGGGAATACAACGTGTTGAAGCTCACGTAACCCTGCGGCAGCGGCACGGAGAACCGGTCCGAAATACCGTCCTTGCGTGTGTCGTACTGGATTGCATACAGCACGACATCCGATTTCTCGATCTTCGATCGAGTGCTTCCTGAATCGCCGGTGATGCTGCCGTTGTCGACGCCGTCGGAAAAAAGCACGATCGCCTTGCGGCCGGGCAAAGGTTCCAGGTGCGCTTCGAGAACGCGATCCAGCGCGTCGTACAACCTGGTGCCCTTTGACGAACTCTCTGTCTCGAGGATGGCGCGGCGCAGCCTGGCGCGATCGTCGGTCAAGCCGGCGTGGACGCGCATTTTATCGTCGAAGGATACGACCATGATGCGATCCTGCGGGCGCAAAGAGTCGACGAAAGCCTGGGCCGCATTCTGGATATCGGCGAACTTGAAGTGAGTGCTTCCCGAACTGTCCAACATCAGGGCCACATTGAATGGTTCTGAAGCAGGAATGAGCCGGTCGATCTTCTGCTGCACCCCGTTCTCGAAGATGTGGAAGTCCTCCTGCCTGAGACCTGTTATGTACTTTCCGTCCTTGTCTGTTGCCACCACCGGTACAGTGACGAGTGAAACCTCGACCCTGATGGGACTGCCGGCTGCCGGAATCTGCAGGTTTTTCCCGGACGATCCGGTCAGGGAAGGGGTCGCGGCGAATGCGCAAACGGCTGCCAGCGCGGCTACGCAACTGAACCGCTTGGATAAAACGGAGGCCCGGTGGATCCGCATGTTCCCCTCCTGCGACGGTTGAGTGGTCTGACAGCAGGCCTGTTCCCGATTTGAGAATAGCATGTTGTGCCCCGGCGGCTTAATCTCTACATTCATGCCTGCCGGCATGGTTCCAGGGTTCAAGAACCCGGGATGAACGAGTCGTTGCCCCTTGCGGTACGCCACCTGGCGGAGACAGAGACACCGGCGGTTCACCGTTCCTCTGGGAGATGATCCCCTGTATCAGCCGCAGCTACCGGCCGGCCGGTACCTGTCGGCCCCCTTTACACTCATCCTGGGATGGCCGTGAAGCCATAAATATAATTCCCATTATAATTTACTGGAGCAACAGCCATCTCGTGGCCTGCTCCCGCCTGTCGGAGTTTCTTACAATCCTGATTTCACCCTTCGGATTCCCGGCGCGGGATCCACTTCCGGGAAAACGACATAAGATAAATATTTTCTTTAACTTAGCCCTTAAATGACCCGGAACACTTTGGCCGCGTCGGATATTTGGCAGCCAAATTGCGATTATGCACGGTGGCAGGTAGGCAAGCAGCTTTTTCGACAAATCAGCGTCCCCCCGGTTTAGCTGCCTCTCTCGAATGGCCTGGTTGATGATCTGCCGCGGCATGAGGTCCAACCCCCCTCATGCCGCGGCGCGACTCTCTCATAAGTGAATCAGCGAGGAATACGATGAAAGGCCTGAAGCAGCTTTCCCTGGCGGTGTTAGTCCTGGTTGTTCTGGCACCCAATGCCACGGCGCTGACCCTGGAGACCCATTACATCGGCGGCGCTCCGCCGGCAAACGCAGCAGGCGGAGGCGACCTGGCGAACGTCTTTAATGCGGCTGCCAGAATATGGGAAGCTGCCTATGGCGATGAGGTCACGATCACGCTGAATTTCGGCTGGGCCCCGGTCGGCGATGCTGGAACTCATACGCTGATCGAGCAAGGCGGTTTCCCCAACCGCGAGATTAACGGACTTATCCTGTTTGACAACAGCGGCGCCGTAGCGTTTTTCCTGGACCCGACGCCGGCTTCCAATGAAGAGTATGGGCGCCGGACCGATGAATCCCAGAATCTGGGGGGCGGATTCATCAATGTGGCCCGGATCTTCCGTGACCCGGCCGGCAACGCAGTCGGACGCACCGACCTGCTTTCTGTCGCCATTCACGAAATCGGGCATGCCCTGGGCATATGTGCGGCTAACGTGGCATTCATGGATGAAGCCCGGGATGGCCGTATCCAGGTAACCGGGGATCTGCCTTTCGCCAGAACCTTGATTCCTCTGGCGGCCAACAGGTCGGGGATTACCTCCCACTTCGATCCGCTCGCCGTCACCTACGGGTCGGTGATGAGCGGCATCGGGGCAGATGAGAGGCGGATTCCGTCCGCTCTGGACATACTTGCCAATGCCCAGATCAGCGGCTTCAGCAACGTGAATCTGGATCCCCAGTCGGCGATGCCATCCATTGTCACAAGCACTTCAGGCGTTGGGCGCGCTGGCGCCGGTTCGTCCATGCCGCGCAAGTAGTCCCGGCGACAAGCTGCTCTTCAACCCGATGTTTTAGAACTCTGATCAATATCCCCGCCGGAGTAGGTCCCGGCCGCCGGGCGGGATCTTTCTAATCCCCGCCGCGCCCATGAACCGCGTCACGGAATCCATTGCAAATTCTGTACATCCCGGTGCGACGAGCTTGAAGGCGGCGGAGTCTCGGCAGAGCAAGGCGAGGGGCGAGCGATTGAGGTTCCGAGAGTCTTGGGTCCCGTCCGGCGAGACTGTCTCAAAACCAGGCGTCCTGGAGGGACGCAGAGAGAGTAGCCGGGGGCTAGACGCGCAGCGGCGCTGCCCCCGGTCAGGCCAGGCAAGTGGTTAGAGCCCCGGGGCGACAGAAGTCATTTGTTTGTAGATGTTTTCTGCCGCCCCTGCCGGGGCTCGGTTTCTCATTCGTCCACTACCCCGGGCGGCGCTTCGCTTGCCCGGGGCTACTGTCTCCAGCCCTTCCAGGGCTGGGATTGAGGGCAGATCGCCGGGTGTACGAGTTTTGAGACATTCTCGGCGGCCGGGACTACATGAACAGACTTTGCGGGACGCGCATCACTCTTCAGGTCAGGATTCGTCTCATGGCCTCGGCGAATCCGATCTTGTCCGTACCTCCGGACCTGACGGCATTCTCCAGATAGGCCAGCGCTCCCGGGACGTAGGGGTACTGGGCTTCGTAGGCGGCTACGATCTTCTGGAATTCCGCGAATACGGTGGCGGGATTTCGTTCTCGCTGCCACATGGCTTTCAGATTCAGAATCGCCGTGTGCATTTGGGGTTTTTGCCGTTCCTGCTGAATAAAGTCTCTCAGGATCATGGCAGCCTCGAGCATGGAACCGGGCGCCGCCAATTCCTGTTGCGCCACGGTTGCCGTGGCTGGCTTTGCCACGATGATCGGTCCCCTTTTGGGCTTCTGTTCGGACTGCGGTTTTGCGGGAGTGACAGTCTGGGGCGGCGATTCGACCGGCTCACTCTTCTCGCCTGGCTCGGCTGACGCTGCAGCCTTTTCCGGTTCCGGCGCCGGCGGCTTCACCGGAAGCGCAGGCATCTGGTTTCCATCCACAACGACTTCGACCGCTCCCCGGGCTGTGTCAATGATCAGACCGTGGATCTTGACAGCCTGGGGAACGATCCCCGAATTGCGGAGATATCCGACTGCTGCGAGCACATTGTCCTTGATGCCGGCGAACGCGCCGAACCAGGTGCGCAGGTCTTCATCGCCGAAGGCGGTCCGGGGAATGCCGGCCTTGCGGAAAGCCTCTGCCACATCGACAGCCGCGAAATTCGCGAGGCCGCAATCGGTGTGTCCCAGGACGATGATTTCCCGGGCGTGCTTGACATAAAGTGCGACGGCGACCGACCGCAAGGAATCGCGGTTTTTTTCTGACAGCTGATTCCCGGCATTCCTGATGACCACCGCTCGATCCCGGGGGAGTCCCAACGCAGGCTCCAGCAATCCCGTCAGTCGTGCGTCGATGCAGACGACGACGGCAAACGGCTCACCCGCGGGGTCCAGGCTGCGTGGCTTTCCCGCGAGGAAGCTCTTGTTGGCCTCGCAGATCTGTTGCAGCAGAGTTTGCTCAGTCATGATTGACCGCCTTCCAGGCAACGCCTGCGTCAGGCAGGCTAAGTCGAAACACCCGCGCCACCGGCCGCGGCTGGCTTCGTCGGTTCGGGCTCACGTACAACCAGCATAAGCGTTATGTCGTCGCGGATGCGCTCCGCGCCGCAGAACTCGAGTAACTCGTCTATCAGTTCGCGAATCACACTGACCGGATCGCCGGCGGCATGCCCGTGCAGGAAGGCGACCAGGCGTTCCTCCCCGTATTCCTCTTCCTGTCTATTGAAGGCCTCCGTGATGCCGTCGGTGAAGAGGATCAGGCGATCACCCGGGCCAATCCGCGTTACTCCGGTCTCGAAGCCGGAGTTCGGATCTATGCCGAGAACGAGGGCGGTGGCGGGAAGCCGTTCCATGACAGTGCCGGTGTGGATCATAAAGGGCGCATTGTGGCCCGCATTTATGTAAAGCAATTCGCCGGTGACCGTGTCCAGTTCCGCATAGAAAAGCGTGACGAGGCTGTTGTCCGGAATGTTGGAATACAGATAGACATTCAGCTTGGCTACCAGATCGGCGCCCCGGTGCCCCGCTGCCAGGAGGGTCCGGAGGCTGCCCTGCAGGAGTGCCATGAGGAGGGCTGCCGGCATGCCCTTGCCGGCCACGTCTCCCACAACGAGTCCGATGCGATTGTCCTCCAGCTCGATAATGTCGTAGTAGTCGCCGCCGACGGTGTTTGCGGGCCTCATGTAACAGTGAATGCCCATGGCGTTGCGAAAATAGGGACCCGGCGGAACCAGGCCGAACTGGATTTCACGGGCAATCTCGAGGTCTCCCTTCAGATCGAGCTTGTCCCGGAGCTCAATGAGCAGGAGCAGAAAAAGAGTCGCGAACGCGATGAACAGCCAGACCGCCCAGGAGAAATAGGAATCGTCGGACGCGCCGGCTGCGGATACCAGCAGCTGGATCCATGCCAGGAGGAAAACAAAAGTCGCCCCCGCAAAGGCGATGCGGCGCGCAGGGCTCATGCGGTTGGCCAGTGAGACGAAGACCTTCCAGCACATCGCCGGATAACGCCTGTGCCAGGGGAGGGCCCGCAGGGATTCGAGATCGATCCCGCGCATGTAAAAACGCCAGGCATCCCGGGCGTCGCGCCGGACGAGATCCCGGAAATCGTCGCGAGTGACGCCTTGAGTGAACAGGTCTCGGAGGCCCGAGAATGCGGATGCTCTTGTGCGGGTCTTGCGTGCGGACGGCCGCCGCGTTTCAGAGTTGCGCGCGCCGTCCTCAAAGTGGGAGGCAAAATCGCTCAACCGCTGGCGGAAGGTCGATAATTCCGTCTTGAGAGTCATGGCGGGCTCCAGCTCAAAGCCTTCCTGAATCTGCTGCCGGTCAAGGCGACACTTGCTTCAAGCGGCCGCGGATCCTGGCCTCCGCCGTCAGGAAGAGTGCCGGCAGCAGGAATGAGGCGTCCCGGGCGATGGTCAAAGGGGAGATCCGATCCCCCGGCCCGAAGCACCCGCAGTCCGCTTCGATGCCCCGGAAATAGGTAACGGCGAGAAGGACGATGAATACCGACAGCAATCCTGCTGTCGCGGCGGCGAACCAGGGCAGCCGCCAGCCGATCAGCATCGAGGCTCCCAACACAACTTCCATCCAGGGGAAATATGTGGACAGCGGGAGAATCAGGCTGGATGGAAACAGCTGATAGCTGGAGAGCGTCGCCGCGAATTGCAGGGGTGATTCGATCTTGATGTAGCCGCTGTAAAGGAAGATTCCGGCCAGAATAATCCGGCAAGCCCAGTGAACGATGCGCAAGGCCATTGAGATACCCCGTCAGAGTAAAACAGCAGAGCGTGCAGAGGTCCCAGAAAAAATAAAAGAAAATGGCGTCAAATGCAAAGAATAACCATCGGGATCGGCTTTGCCAAACCGGCCGCGCTCATGGCCGGCGGAGCGGTGGATTCAGTAAAACATACCAATCCGGGCCGGTTTTGCATACAATTCACTCGACAGCGAACCTTTCCGAACCAACACCATCCCTTGGGGGATACGTGCATGTCCGTCGGATTCATCTATCTCATCGCGTTCCTGGTCGGCCTGGGGTATTCCGTGGTTGTCGGGCTGTCCAGCCACTTGTTCGGCGGTCACGTCGGCGATGTCCATATGGATGTTGGCACCGATCTGCCCATCACGCCCCTGAGCCCTACCGTAATTGCCACATTCCTGACCGGTTTCGGCGGCGGGGGGATGCTCGCAAACTCCTATTTTCAGCTCTCGGTCGGGAAAGGCGTCCTGGTAGCTCTGCTGACCGGGATCCTGCTCAGCGGCGGCACCTTCGGTGCACTGACGCTGCTGTTCAAGAACACGCAGGCGGGGAGCGAGTACTCCCTCGATGATATGATCGGCCGGGTGGTGCAGATCATCACGCCGATCCCGGAGAACGGGACCGGCGAGGTGGCGCTCATCGCCAAGGGGACGCGCATTATCGGGCCCGCCCGGTCGGCGGACGGGAAGGCCATTTCCCGCAACAGCGCCGTGGAGATCGTCCGTGTAGTTGGGAACGTCTATTACGTTCGCGTTGCCGGCCAAACCGGAGCGGCATCGTGATCGGTCGTGCCGTGGATTGCACCCTTCGATGAGGTAATTCTATGTTTTCCGATCTAAACGTTGTCGTCGTCATCGCAGGTCTCGCGCTCGCGTTCATCCTCGCAATATATGCGGTCGCGCGCCGCTACAAGAAAGTCGGCCCAAACCAGGTCATGATCATCTCGGGCCGCAAGTACAAGATCAAGACATCGGACGGGCGGATTGACGAGGTCGGGTTCCGCATCCGCCGCGGCGGGGGCGCCTTCATCCTTCCCCTGGTGGAGAAAATCGACCTGCTGAGCCTTGAAATTATGACCCTCGACATCACGACTCCGGAGGTGTACACCCGGCCCGGCGTGCCGATCATCGTCGATGGCGTGGCGCAGGTCAAAGTCGGCGGGGATGAGCAATCCATCCGGACGGCGTCGGAGCAGTTCTTGGGCAAGACTCCGGAGCAGATCAAAGACATCGCCATGCAGACGGTCGAAGGCCACCTGCGCGCGATCGTGGGCACGATGACGATCGAAGACATTTACAGAAACCGCGATCAGTTCGCCTCGTCCGTGCAGGAAGTCGCCGTCTCCGATCTCGCCAACATGGGGATCCAGATCGTGTCTTTCACCCTGAAGGACATCCGGGACGGTCACGGGTATCTCGAAGCCCTGGGCAAGCCGCGCACTGCCGAGGTCAAGCGCGATGCGGTCATCGCGCAGGCAGAGGCGGACCGCGATGCGACCATCAAATCGGCGATGGCACGCCAGGCGGGGGAGATCGCGAAATTCCAGGCTGAAACCCAGATTGCGGAAGCTCAGAAAAACTTCCTGCTGCAGAAAGCCGGGTACGATGCCTCGACCAACGAAGCCAAGGCGCAAGCCGACCTCGCCTACGATCTGCAGCGTTACAAGACCAACCAGGCCCTGAAGCGCGAGGAGGTCCAGATCGCCGTGGTGGAAAAGGAACAACAGATCGTCGTCCAGGAGCGGGAGATCCTGCGCCGTGAGAAGGAACTCGAGGCGACCGTGAAGCGCCTGGCCGACGCCGAACGCTACAAGCTGCAGACCGAAGCCGAAGCCAACCGTTTCAAATTTGAAACCGAAGCCCGCGGCCAGGCAGAGGCGCAGAAAGCGAAAGGGTTCGCCCAGGCGGACGTGGTCAAGGCTACGGGGACGGCGGAGGCGGAAGTGGTTGCGCTCAAGGGATCCGCCGAGGCGCAGGCCATGGCCAAAAAGGCGGCTTCCTGGAAGGAGTACAACCAGGCCGCGGTCCTTCAGCTGATTCTCCAGACGCTGCCTGAAATCGCCCAGGCCATCGCCCAGCCGCTGAGCAAGACCGACTCGATCACCATCGTCAGCACCGGCAACGACGGTTCGGGAGCAGGTGCCAGCAAGGTCACTCGCGACGTTGCCGAAATCATGGCCCAACTGCCGCCGATCGTCGAAGGCCTTTCGGGGCTGGACCTGAAAAAACTCGTGGATCTCGTGCCCCAGCTGAAAGTGGACCGGCCGGGCGGCGCAAAACCGGAGGGGAACAAGTAGCAGCCGAATGCCGGGCGACGAAGGCTTCCGCGAGCGGCGCGGCTGTCGCCCGGCGTTACTTTTTCAGGCGCTTAATCTCATCCTCGACCTTGCGGGCCGCAGGCTCGTCTCCTTTTTTCCGGATCCAGTCGCGCGCCTGCTCCAGTCTTTTCATGGCCGCATCAAATTCCTTCTGGTGGTTCTTTCTGAATTGCTCCAGACCCTCCTGCGCCTGGCCGGCGCCTTGCTCGGCCAGCGTCCTGATCTGCGATAACGCGTCTTCCACTTCCTTCCGATAGGGAGACTGGCGGTATTCTTCGATGAGCTGCGCGGCCTGACTCTGGATCTGCTTCCAATAATCGAGAGCGTACTGCTTTCCCTCTTCCACCAGCGTCGGTTTCGGCGGGCTGATCCCCTGAACGCGTTCTCCGTCCGCGAAACGGCGTCCCATTTCGGAGGGGGTCTCGATCTCGATGGCATTACTGCCCACAAGGCGGAAGAGCGGCGCGCGCTTCAGGGTGAATCGCGTGCCGTGCGTGACCTTGGCCGCATAGTCCTCCCGCAGCTGAATGGTGACGCCGATCTGGTTGTCCATCAGAGGCTCGACCTTCACGACTTTCCCCACAGAATAACCGCGCCAGATGACCGGGTCCTCTCTCTTGAGTTCTCCGATGTCGGGGAAGAGCACGACCAGCGTCAACGGGCCACCGCTGAGGATGAGCCAGATTATTGCCGCGACGACGAGGAGTGCGGCAGCGATGCCCAGCCACATTCCTTTGTTTTCCCGGAACGACATGGCGCCCTCCGTTTCGAACGGGGATCGGAACTACCGCGGATGATGCCTATCATAGCACTGTTTAGCCTGGACCTGACCGCCAGCGGGCTGACCGGCTTTCACCTGTTTTTCATGCGCAACAAATTGCGCGCTTCCTCCACGCCCAGGATCACCGTTGCAGGAAGATAGACCGCTCCGAAAAAGGCGAGGGCGCCGCAGCCGTCCAGAACCGGCTGCCAGGAAGCACGTACCAGGGGGATTCCATGAAAGACCGGCAGCAGGAAGTGCAGCGCTGCCAGAGACAGGAATCCCGCCGCAAGCGCCGAGCACCACAGCCGGGCGGAATAAGCAGGCTCGATCCGGCACTTCCCGATTCGCTTTTCCATTGCCCCGCGAAGCAGCAGGTATTCGACCCATCCGGCGATTCCCGCAGATGCCGTGAGTCCCACGGCTCCGAATACCAGCGCTGCGTCCGCTGCCTGGGGGCCGGGCAGCCGGAGCACATCTGCGATCGCCCACGCGATCACCGGCCTGAAGGGGAACGCGAGCAGATAGCCGAGTCCCGCGGTCAGCGCCACCCTCACGACGGCGAAACGGAGTGGCGTCGTGGTGTCATGGAGGGCATAGAAAGCGGAGTTATAAATCCTTCCGCGCGTGATTGCGACCAGGCCGATGGTCGAGCCGGCCAGTGCATACCACACGTAAATGCTGTCGGCCGCGCCGAACTGGCCTGTCTGGTAGAGGGCTGCCACCAGGCGCCGGCCGATCAGGATGAATCCGACCACGGTGGGGATGATGAAAAATGCCACCTGGCGGATTCCCGCGGCGAGTCGCCGGCGAAGGCCGGCAGCGATTTCTTCTTCCGACCCGACCGCGCTTGACATCTGCGGCAACTCGGCGGCCGCCACGGACATGCCGAACAGGCTTACCGGGAGCAGATAAATCGTCTGTGCATAACCTAGAATGGAAACCGCACCCGGCCCATTGCGCAGATAGCTGGCAATCAGCTGGTCGATGTAGGCGCTGACCTGCACCACTCCCCGGCTCAGGATGGCGGGGGCGGTATTCCGGATAACCGTCCTTACCTGCGGCAGGGAGGTCGCAAAGCCGGGTCGTAACGTCCTGGCATAACGAAACACGAACGGCGCCTGCACCATGAGTTGCAGCATTGACCCGGCGACGGTTCCCCACGCGAGGGCCTCCGCAAGGGAGGTCTGGCTCATTCGGGACCCGAAGGCCACCATGACCGCGACCATCGCGGCATTCCAAAGCACGGGGGCCACATAGGAAAGGAAGAACTTGCGATGGCTGTTCAGGACGCCAAGGCACCAGGCGCTCAGAACGAGGATGCCGACACCGGGGAATAGGATCCGGACGACCCGGATCGTGAGTTCCCTGGCTTCTCCCTCGAACCCCGGGACGATTAGGTCGACGATCCAGGGGGTGAGGATCACGCCCAGGACCACGACTGCACTTATAAATACCGCCAGGATGGAGGCAATCGCACCTGCAACCCGGCCGGCCAGATCTTCATCTCCCTGGGCGAGAAGCCGGGAATAGACGGGGATGAAGGATGCCGAAAGCACACCCTCGCCGAACAGGTTTTGCAGGAAGTTTGGTATGCGCAACCCCGCGCGGAAAACCCCGGCTGCCATGGAAGTGCCGCCGAAATAGCCGGCAAAAATGCGTTCACGGATCAGACCGGCGATGCGGCTGAGCAGAATTCCGGCCGCGACAAAAAATGCGTAGCTGGAGGAGCGGCGCCGGTGGCTTTCCAATCAACTCTCCTTGTGTCCGGCCCTCCGGCGGGCCGAAGGAACGGTTGTCAGCAGGGAAATTGCGGGGGAGCATCTTTCCACGGACCGTCGTTCGCGCCCGCGCCCCGCGGACCGATCATACTGACAAACAGGGCGCCGGCCAAGAGCCTTCCACCAGGCAGGGCCCCATCCGGCAGAACCCGGAGAAGTATTTTGTGGCATTCCGTTTGAGGGAGTTTTATCTTGTCCCTTCAGGCCGGCTTCCACCTTTTCCAGGCATGGCAAACGACGGTGCCGGTATCGGTTTTGCAGCGCCGCACATTTACCCCCGTCACAAGAAGGAGACAGTGTATGAGCAGAACAGCGAGAGCACTGATACTGGCTTGTTGTGTCCTGTCGCTTGCGGTCATGAACGATGCGCGAGCCCAGGTGCAAGCCCCGAAAGAGGCGCAGTCCAAATTCTGGATCGTTCCCGGACTGCGCAACGGTCCCAGCTATTTCCAGCGCAACTTCCTGGTCGAGACCACGCCGCTGCAGGAAGGCGTCATGGACTTCAAGCACTATCACAAGTACACGGAGATCGTCGACTTTCTCAAGAAATGGGAGAAGCAATACCCCGACCTGGTGGATCTGTATGTGGTTGCCAAGAGCTTCGGCGGCCTCGATATCTACCAGATGACGGTTACGAACAAGAAGACAGGCAAGCACACCGACAAACCCGCCATGTACATCGAGGGCAACCGCCATGCCGGGGAAGTCACTGCCGCCGAATCGGCCTTCTGGATGTTGAATTACATGCTGACCAATTACGGCAAGGACCAGGAGGTCTCGCGCCTCCTGGACAATTTCACCTATTATTTCCGGCCGATCAACAATCCGGACGGGAGCCTGCTCTACGAGGAAACGGCTCAAACGCTGCGGAGCACGATCCGACCGGTGGACAATGACGACGACGGCCTGACCGATGAGGATCCCGCTGAGGATCTGGACGGCGATGGGTTCATCCGGCAGATGCGGGTCAAGGTCGGCATGGGCAAAGGCGATTCCATCGTCGATTCGCGCGACCCCAAAGGCCGCCTGATGAGGAGAGTCGGCGCGGGGAAGGGCGACTATCTGCTGATGTCGGAAGGAATCGACAACGACAAGGACGGCAGGACCAACGAAGACGGGATCGGCGGGCTCGACCTCCATCGCAATTACCCGGAAAACTGGCGGCCGGAAACGGAAGAGACGGGCCGGGGTTACACCCAGGGCGGGGCGGGCGAATATCCGCTTTCGGAAGTCGAGACCCGCGCCGTGGTGACGTTCCTCCTGTCCCACCCCAATGTTTCCGTCGTGAACACGATGGATACGACGGTTCCAATGCTTCTCCGGCCCCCGTCCACTTCCCCCAGCGACGAGCGCATGTATCCGGAGGATCTGGCGCTCTACAAAAACTTCGACACCAAGGGGAAGGAAATCACCGGGTATGCGCGGGCTGGCGACGTGTACATGGATTACAGCGGCGGGCGCGGCAGTCCGATCTTCGGACACAGCCCCGACTTCGGCTACTGGCAGTACGGCGCCATCTGGTATGGAGATGAGCTCTGGAACGGCGGCAACGTCGGCGATTACAACAAGGACGGTATCACGAACGACGACCTGGATAAGCTGCAGTACAACGACAAGGAGCTCAAAGTCAGCCGCTTTCAGCCCTGGACCAAGGTGATCCACCCCGACTACGGCGAGGCGGAAGTCGGCGGGTGGAATCCCAAATTCTGGAGCCAGAACCCACCACCGGAACTGCTGGAAATCTGGGCGGAGAAGGAAGCCCGGTTCAACCTGATGCTCGCCGCCAGCCTGCCCAGAGTCGTCATGGCCGACCCGAAAATCACGGCCAACGGCGACGAGTACACGATCGAGTCCGGCGTCACAAACCAGGGCGTCATCCCGACGGCCTTGCGCCAGGCACAGCTGGTTAAGATCGTGCGACCGGATACAGTCTCGCTCGTCTTTCCGGCCGGGATGACCTCCGCCCAGGCAATGGGCGGCAGAGGCGGGCGCGGCGGAGGCTTTGGAGGAATGGGAGGCGGCCGGGGCGGCCGGGGCGGGGAAGGCGCCCAGCAGCCGACCGCGAGTCAGGACAAAGTGGTCATCGTCGAGCCGCAGGGAAGGCCTATGATCACGATCGACCGGCTCGCCGGCAACGAGACGAAGCCGGTGACTTTTAAGGTCAAGCTGAACGGCATTGCCGGCACCGAGTGCACCCTGCGCTACTCTTCAACGCGCGGCGGTGTTGTCGATAAGAAAATCTACATCGGCAAGAAGTGAGTGCGGGCCGAGTAATTCACTGAGAATCAGGAGGGGCGGCTTTACGCTGCCCCTCGTCACGAGGGTGTCCAACGGTTCCTATGCAAGGAGTGATGAGGCGCGAAGCGCCGGCCGTGCATAGCCCCGCGCGCCAGCGTTGGGATCAGGCGCCCTGGAAAGAGAGGCCTGAAGGGCCGACACATCCAATGAGATCCCGGGTGTTTTGTGCCGCGCCTTCGGCGCACAATTCCACTTCATCCTGATCCCGGCATTACGGCCGGGCCTGTCAGCTCTGAATCAACGGTCGGGCACCCAATTCCGCGTGTGGATATCGGGACTCCGGTCAGGCGAGAGCCAACAGCGACTCTTCGATGGCTCCCTGGACCATCTGCACTTTGTAACCGTTGTCGCGCAGCGGGCTGGCGCCTTCGGCGGCCGCCTTGCCGGCCGCAGCAGCCAGGGCGGCGTCGATCTTCTTGCCCGCCAGAAGTTTTTCCGCCGCTTCGACCCGCCACGGGTAGGGGCCGACTCCTCCCAGGACGATGCGGGCTCTGCCGACTGTCTCAGCCTGGTATTGCAGAACGACGGCAACGCTGGTGAGCGCGAAGTCCCAGGCGCGGCGGGCACGGATTTTTCGATAAGAACTGCGCATCCTGCCCGCAACCGGGGGCAGATGGATTTCTGTCAGGATCTCGTTGGGCGCGAGAATGTTCTCCTTCACGAGTATCTTGTCCGGCGCGACGAAAAAATTCTCGACGCTCACCGGCTTGACCCCGGCAGGCCCTGCGATCCTGAGCTGCGCCTGCAAAGCCGCGAGTGCGACTGCCGTGTCGGAAGGATGCACGAAGAAGCACGGTCCACCCCCGTAGATCGCGTGGTATTGATTCTCGCCCTCGACGGCGAAGCAGAGTTCGCCCCCCTTCCGCGCGCAATGAAATTCGCCGCGGAAATACCAGCACCGCGGCCGTTGGCAGAGGTTCCCGCCGATGGTCCCCTGGTTGCGCAGTTGGGGACTCGCGACGTCGGCCGCCGCCTGGGCCAACACCGCGTACTTGTCCAGGATCGTGGCGTGGCCCGCGATCTCCGCGATCGTGGTGAGCGCACCGATTTTCAAGCCGCCGTCCGGCTTTGCGGAAACGCCCATCAGTTCCTTGATGCCGCTTATGCTCACGACCTTGTCGACCGTCTGGACCTGGTCGCGGATGCATCCCAGGAGGTCCGTGCCGCCCGCATGAATGCTGGCGCCCTTCGTGCTCAGCGCCTTGATGGCCGCCGTAACCGTGCCGGCCTTGACATAAGAAAAGTTATTCATCATGGTTCATCCCCTTTTCTTGTTGCTGAGCAGTTCAAGGATAGTCCGGTTGTCGATCGGACCGTGCGTCGGCCTCACGCCGATTGCGTCATAGATGGCGTTCGCGATCGCCGAAGCCGACGGCACATGGGCCGGTTCTCCCAATCCCTTGCAGCCGACGATGTTGCATTCCGTGTCCTTGAGATCGATGGGAAGCACCACGTGATCCACGGGAACATCCAGCGCTGTGGGCACCTTGTAGTCGTGGAAGTTGACGTTGCACATCTTCCCCGTCTGCCGGTCCAGGACCCTCTTCTCCATCAGGGCATAACCGAGGCCCTGGGTGACGCCGCCGATGACCTGGTTTTCAAAAGTCATGCGGTTGATGACACGGCCGCTTTCGTTGGCGGCGAGGTAACGCACGACTCTGGCCTCGCCGGTTTTGGTGTTGACTTCGACTTCGGCGAAATGCGCCCCGAAGGGCATGACCGCCTTATCGGGTGGATTCGGATCCCGGTTGCCGATGCCGATGACATCCTGCACACCGTGAGCCCGCATCAACTCCTGCACCGTCCGCTTCTTGTCGGGGCTGCTGCGGCTCACGAATGTGTTGCCTTGCAGCTGCAAATCCTCTTCCGGGACGCTGAGGTTTTCCGCAGCCCAGCCGAAGATCTGGCGCTTGACGAGCCACGCCCCCCTGCGCACGGCCGGAATGAGGCCGGGGAGAGTCATGCTGCCGCCGCTGTTCTGGGCGTATGGGGTAACTGCCGTGTCGGCATTCTCGATGCGGATGTTCTCGAGAGGAATGCCCAACTCCTCCGCCGCCACCATGCAAGCGGCGGTCTTGGTCCCGGTGCCGATATCCATCGCGCCGGTCTTGACCGTCACGCCGGCGTCACTGAACATTCTGATTTCGGCAGTGTAAGGGGGGGACCCGCCGCCGCCCTGCCACAGCCCGGCTGCCATGCCGAAACCGCGTTTGATGTGACTGCCGGCTTTCTTCGACGCCTTCGCTTCCTTCCAGCCAAATGCCTGGGCGCCCTGGATCAGGCACTCCTTCAGGCCGGCGCTGCTGTAGGGCATCTTCCGGGACTGGCTCATGTCGGTGAAATTCTTGAGGCGGAATTCCACCGGGTCCATGCCGATCTTCTCCGCCAGCATGTCCATCATCTGCTCGAGGCACCAGTTGCCCGCCGGGAATCCGGGCGCACGAAATGCCCGGGCACGGCCGGCATTGATGTAAAAGGTGCTCTCGCTGACCTGCACGTTGGGGCACTTGTAGAGCTCCCCGACCTGGAATCCCACGGTTGTACCGCCTGAATAGGCCCCGCAGGTGGCGACATTGGTAAGCTGGAGGGCGGTTAATGTCCCATCCTTCTTCACGCCGGCTTTCAGGGTCATCCGGGCGTCGGGACGATTCCCGACCGCGAGAAGCGATTCCTCTCGGGACAGCATCAGCTTCACAGGCTGTCCGGTCTTGCGCGCCAGCAGCGCCGCGATGACCGTGTGCTTGCCCAGTTCCAGCTTGGATCCGAACCCGCCGCCGAAATACCGGCCGATGACCCGGACGTTGTTGACCGGCATGCCCATGGTCTGAGCGAAGGGGAGGAGAACGGCGTCGTAGACCCCCTGCGTGGATTCCCAAATGGTGACTTTGTTTCCTTCCCACTTGACCACGGAGCCGTGTGTTTCCATGGGAACGTGAATCTGAATGCTGGTGTAAAAAGTCTCTTCCAGCACCACATCGGCTTCGGAAAATCCCTTTTCGACGTCGCCGCGCCGGGTGACCCGCGGCGCTCCCGTAGTGTTGCCGCTTTCGTGGAGCCTGGGCGCGCCGGGCTTGAGTGCCGATGCCTCGTCGATGACGAACGGCAGCTCTTCATATGTGACCTTGATCGCTCTCAGGGCGTCCCATGCCTGATAAGGGGTGCGCGCCGCAACGGCGGCGATCTCGTCCCCCTCGTAACGGCAGTGCGGGTCGAAAAGTTTGCTCTGCGGCGTCCGGCCTCCATACCACGGGATATCCGCGCCGGGAGATGTCCCGGTGAGCACGGCGACTACGCCGGGCATCTTCTCCGCGGCGGCAGTGTCGACGCTTTTCACCATCGCGTGCGCATGTGGAGACCGCAGGATTGCCGCATAGATCATGTCCGGCAGAATCACGTCGTAGGTGTACTGGGCCGCGCCGGAAACCCGCTCGTACGCATCCACTCTGGGCAGCGCCTTGCCGACGATGCGCGTCTCGCCCCACGGCAGGATCTTGTCCTGCGGCTGTTGCGCCTGCGGCTCGGATCCCGGGCGGAGTGACGCTTCCAATTCATCGTAGTAATCGGTCATAACGCACCCCCGTTCCTGCGCGATGCCGCGGCCCTGGTGGCCGCCTTGAAAATGTGCTGGTATGCGGCGCACCGGCACAAATTCCCGCTCAAGCCGACCCGGACCTGGTCGATGTCCGGATTCGGGGTCTGGCGCAGCAGGCCTTCGACTGCCATGATCTGGCCGGGAGTGCAGAAGCCGCACTGGAAGGCATCTTCGTCGGCGAACGCCTGCTGCACCGTCCCGAGCTTTTCGCCGTCCATCAGGCCCTCGAGGGTGGTGATGTCGTGACCCTGGGCTTCGACGGCGAGGATCATGCAGGCATACCGCGTCTTGCCGTCGACCAGGACCGTGCACGCGCCGCACTCGCCGCGTTCGCACCCGATCTTTGTCCCGGTGAGCCCGAGAACTTCCCGCACCACGTAAAGCAGCGTCCACCTTGGCTCCACGACCAGCTTGCGCGCGGATCCGTTTATGCGGAGGCTGATGTTGACCGTTTCACCGGCCGCGTCAATCTCCTGTGCAGGCGCGGGAGGCGCATTGCCGAGGGAAACCGCCGCCACCGCTCCCACACCCACGGTTGAGAGGAATCCCCTGCGGCTCAACCCCTGATTCGATTTGCAGCACTTGTCCTCGGGACCTTCAGGCATAAAAATCCCTCCATGATCGCATTCAATCGCACTGATTCGATATTCCGGCCGTTCAGCCAGCCCTTATCTCATCCCAACGGAGAAAATAGTTCAAGCAATAAAACGCGGGGCGGACCGCCCCGTGCGGTCCCGTTGAATGGAGCCGTCGACGGTGTTAGGATAACCTCTGCTGTGAAACTCCACTTTATCATTGTGCGAGGACCGAAACATGTCCGAATTTCAGAAGCATTTATATTTGATTCTCTACCCGAACGAAGCGCTTGTTTCCTCACAACTTTCGCCGGAGGCATTCGGCAGCCATTACTCCATAGGCAGTTCGCGGCACTTTAACGGAAAAGTCATCTTCGCCGAGGTGGATATCAACTTCCGCAACGAGTATCTGCACATCGAGGAGGGCCTGGCCGATACCGAGTCCGGAAAACCGGGAGTGCCGAAGCGCACCAAGTTCGTGAAATCCTACCGCGTGCTCGAGCACATAGAGTTGGCGGCGTTGCGCAAACTTTATCTCATTACCACCGACGGGGCGGTGCTGGGCCTGGAGAAGGGCGTGGAGCCTGCGAGCCACGGACAGAAAGACCGCCTTCGCGTCTATCAGGAGATATGTCCGCTGCGGTTGCTGGTAGCCTCCAATCTGAACCCGGCGGATTTCGGCAACTTCATCACCCGCGAACCCTGGGCCAAGGGTGCACCCAAGATCTTCTTCACCCAGTATGACATCGACGTGGAAGAGGTTGTCGCCAGCAATGAAGTGCGGGCGTTTAACATGGGGCCTCTGCCCAATGTGAATCCGACCAATCTACCCACGGCCCTCAAAGAGCTCACGCAAGACCCGCACAAGAGGACCAAGACCATCAGCCTCAATCCGAATCTGGACGTGATGAGCTACAAGGCGATTCAACCCGGATTCTGGTTCACGGACGGGAAAATCACCGTCTTCTACCAAATGCCTACCATGGACGAACTTCACAGGAAACACTATTACTGGTGGAAGCACCTGTAGCCTCAGGCTTCAGGATTCGCCGGCAACCACAGGTCGTGTCCGCAGGTCTCAGAATCGAACCGCAGGAATTCGTTCGTGAAGGGCCTTCGACCTCGAGAACCAGAAAACGCCGAGTTCCAAGGATAATACCGCATGACTCTCCTTTTGATGACGCCCGGGCCCACGCGCGTCCCCGACCGCGTGCTCGCGGCCGGGGCGACGCCGATGATCCACCACCGCACGGACGAATTCTCCGTGATTCTCGCCTCTGCCATGGCACGGCTCCGTCCCCTTTTCGGAACGTCGGGAGACATCCTCCCGGTTCACGCCACGGGACGCGGCGCGCTCGAGGCCGCCGTGACCAACCTGCTGTCTCCGGGTGACGAGGTCGTGGCTGTCTGCAATGGACTCTTCGGTGAAATGTGGGCCAGGATTGCAGAGCGATTCGAAATCGAGGCCCATCGGGTCTGCTGTGCCTGGGGCGCACCCGCAGATCCCGCTGAGATCGGGGACGCACTTGCCTCCCACCGGCGGAGCCGCGCGGTGATCCTCGCCCACAGCGACACTTCCACGGGTGCGCTCAACAATATCGCCGCGATCGCACCTGTCGCGCATGCTGCCGGAGCGCTGATCATGGTGGATGCGGTCAGCTCGCTCGGCGGCACTCCATTCCGCGCCGACGAGTGGCAGGTGGACGTGGCGGTGACCGCGTCCCAGAAATGCCTGATGTCCAGCCCCGGCCTGTCCTTCGTGTCCCTCAGCGAGCGGGCATGGAGAGCGCAGGAGACCGCCGGCATGCCGCACGCATACTTTGATTTTTCCGCGATCCGGCGAATGCTCGACCGCGCCAGGCCGGAAACGCCGGGGACGACGCCGGTCCACCTCGTGCTGCAGGTCAACGAGGCGCTCACGCTCATTGGCGAAGAAGGACAGGAGAACGTCTTCGCCCGGCACGAGGAGCTGGCCCGGACGATGCGCGACGGGATCCGGGAATTGGGGATGTCGCTCCAATTTCCCTGCCTGGCTCAGTATTCGCCGACGCTGACGGCCGTCCGGGTGGCCGAAGGCGCCTCTCCGCAAAGGATTCGCGAGGAGCTGATCACGCGGGGAATCTTGACCGCCCGCGGTCTGGGGGATCACGAGGCAACCTGCTTCCGGATCGGGCACATGGGAGACATCCGCCCCGCGGACGTGAGGCGGACGCTGGCCGCGCTCGCGGAAATAGTGGCGGGGAATCAGGCCGGCCGCTGATGTTCCGGACAACGCCCCCCGGCTCAGAGATCACAAACGGTGCATGGCTTCGGTCATCCGGTCGAGGGCTGTCGAAAGGATCCCGCGCGCACTTGCGATGTTCATGCGCACGAATCCCTCGCCGCCCTTGCCGAAGTCGGGGCCGCTGCTGAACGATACGCGCGCCTGCTTGCGGAAAAAGTCCGCCGGATTTTCCGGGATTCCGGCTTCACTGCAGTCCAGCCATGCCAGGTAGGTGGCTTCCATCCTGCACATCCGGATCCGCGGCAGCCTCGTTCTTATATGCTCCGCGAGATAATCCCGGTTTCCCTCCAGGTAAGCCAGCACCTGGTCGAGCCAGTCCTGGCCCTCGCGCAGCGCCGCCAGGGATGCGATCTGCCCCATGATGTTCACCCAGGGAACGATCCCATAGCTGGTCTTTTGCCAGGCCCGGCGCAGCGAGTCGTTCTGAATGACAGCGTAGCCGCACTCGAGGCCTGCCAGGTTGTAAGTCTTGCTTGGCGCCATCAGCGTGACGGTCCGGGCGGCAATTTCCGGGCTCAGAGCCGCGATCGGGATGTGACGGTGTCCGGAATAAACCAAGTCGCAGTGAATCTCATCGGAACATATAATCAGTCGATGGCGGAGACAGATCTCTGCCAGCCTTTCGAGTTCATGCCTGGTGAATACACGGCCGACCGGGTTGTGCGGATTGCAGAGGATAAAGATCCGGGTCTGACCGGTAATCGCGTGCTCGAATTGGTCAAAATCAATCTCGTACGAGTCGCCGTTCCGTGTCAGCGGGGGGGCGACAACGGCCCTTCCGTGGTGCAGGGGATCCCGGAAAAAATGGAAATAAACCGGCGGCTGCAGCAGGACTTCATCCCCGGGAACCGAAAAAGCCTGGACAGCCACGTTCAGGCCGGTAACGACGCCCGGAAGGAACATGATCTCTTCCTCGCGGATTTGCCACCGGTACAGTCTCAGCAGCCTGTCCTGAAGCGCCGATTTGAGCGCCGGCGCGGGGCGCGTGTACCCGTACACACCGTGATCCACACGCTGTCGCAACGCCTGGATCACCGGTTCGGCGGACCTGAAGTCCATGTCCGCCACCCACATTGGAATCACGTCCTCCGGGTAAGTGCCCCACTTGATGCTGTCGGTGCCTCGTCGCTCAATGATCTGATCGAAATCGTATTGCATTAATTTCCTTAAAGAAAGTCTATATTAATGATGATTTAGCATAAATTATATAAAGTAACGCATCAGGTGGTGCGCCGCTCCGGCATCTTCCGCGAGTTTCCCGCGATTATTCGCGGTACCGAATCGATCTCTTCGGTGCATCGGTTCGCATCGAGCAAGTTCGATCCGGGATTTCAGCGCGTCAGGGAGTCTTACAGCCGCCCCCACAATTTACCAGTCCGGGAGCGATGCTGCGACCGGAATCCGCCGAGTGTCAGCCCCGCCGCCGCGGCCGCCGGACCCTCAGAAGTGGTAACTGACGCCGAGTTGAACGATTGGGAAGAAGGTATATTTCCTGGCATCATCCTCGAAGCGAAGCTCCTGCTGTTTCAAGTCCATCTGCAGTTGTGGGATGATCGCGTTGGTGGCGGATAGTGTCGCATCGGGGCGCCCGTGATACATCGCGCCCAGGTCGACGTAAAATCCCCAGTGCTTATCCTGCTTGATCGGATTGCCGAAACCGATTCCGAAATAGGGCGAGGCCCGGTTGAACTCAACCTTCCCCTCCAGTTGGCCCAGCGCTGAGGCGGGATAAGGGCGCCCATTGATTGTAATCTGCCCCAGTGGATCCGGCTTGCCGGCCCCATCCAAGCGGTTCAGGTTGACAAAGACACCTCCCCCGAGCCGGAACCAGTTCCTGAAAGGGTATACGTCGAGAACCACGGGAACGGCGCCGAGCTTCAACTTTCCCTCGTAGTCGATCCCCTGGTCTCTTATGTCGGCCGTGTATCGGAAGAAACTGGCGCCGACTCTCAAGTTGAGAGTCTTGGGCACGAGTTCCCTGTGGACATCGGCGCCGATGCCGACGGTGCCGACTTTGGCGACCACGGCCCAGCCGGAATCCTGGGAATTGGCGCAGGGGGACAAAAGCAGGCCGGCGGCCAGTAGCACAACACGGAACCGCATTGTCATGGGGGCGCTCTCCTTACCTCACCTCAGAATGCATTTCAGCAGAATACGCGAAACCAGGTCTCTGCAACTTTCAACGAAGCGCGACAACCGGCCTTGCTTTTATCCCAACGCACCCGGCCGGAGCAAGCGGAAACTGCGCGCAGGATCCGGTTGGTTTTGCCCGAGCCACGGAACGGTCCGGCGCTGCTGATCGAGAGTGAAGACGGCTGTCCTGAATCAGCCTTTTTGACTTCCGTGCGAATCCGCAGACAATCTGGCGGCGGGACCTTGCCGACGGCGCCTCCAGACCGTAAAATGAAAGGGAGCGAAAAGGAATTTGTTTTCACACGATATCCACTCTTTCTTGAGGGAAGAACTCTATGAAGAAGTCCTGTTGCGCAATTTTAGCCGTCGCACTGCTTGCTGCTCTGCCCACGTTGGCAGCCGCGCAAAAGCTGGGGAAACCCGTCACCATGACAACGGCAACTCCTATCAAGGCGATCCTGGCGGAGCCGGAAAAGTATCTCGGCAAGGAAGTCGTGATCGAAGGGAAAATCACCCAGGTCTGCCAGATGCAGGGTTGCTGGATCCTGGTGACGGATGCCAGTTCGACCGACCCGATTATGATCAAAGTGGATGACGGCGTGATCGTCTTTCCCAAGGATGGCGCCGGCAAGACAGTCACTGCCCAGGGAAAACTCGAGAAAGTGGCGGATGAGGCGCAGAGCGAGGCGGGCATCAAGTCGCCTTACCGCCTCAAGGGATCCGGCGCGGTGGTCAAGTAATATCCCTGGCAAACCTCCAGCTTTGCCGGAGGTTCCATGATTCTATCGACTCGAGGTTCCAGGCCCCGAACGGACCTGGAACCTCGAGTGCTGGATCAAATCTCTTCCCAGTTGGAAATTTCCGGTGTCTGGCTCTGGACGCGAGCTGCATTCCGATGGGCTCGAATCACGAGCGCGGGCCGCGCAATTGACGGGTCGGGCAGCGGGAAGACCCTGTTCAAATCCCCGTATTTCTTCTGCAGGTCCAGGAAGTCGCCGAAGTCGAGAGCGCGATTGGGGCAGGCCGCCACGCAAGACGGCGGCGCCTGCCGGCTGATCTCATCGAGACAGAAGTTGCATTTGGAGATCGTCAGCACCGGGTCGGAGCTGATCGCGCCATACGGGCAGACCGCGATGCACTGGCGGCACCGTGTGCATCGGCCTTCGTCGATGAGAACGATCCCATTTTCCTGCTTCCAGATGGCCCCCGGGGAACAGGTGTCCATACAGGCCGGCTCGATGCAGTGATGGCAGGAAACGGAGAGATTGTAGGCCGACACAGTGGATACCCAGGCGCTCTCCTGTTTCCGCCAACTCCCGGCGCAGACCTCAAAGACCCTTCTCCAATGCACGCCTGCCGGAAGGTTGTTCCTATCCTTGCAGGCAACCTGACAGGTCTTGCAGCCTGAGCAGGCGTCAGAATTGACGAAAAAGGCGTACTGGTTCACCACTGCTTTGTTTTCCAAGCCCCCGCCTTGAGGTCAGTCCAGATATTTTTTCAGAAAGTCGATGGTTCAGTTCCAGGCGAGCGTCGCCGCCTCCTTGTTGTAGCGCGCCGGGTTGGTATCGTTGTTGAACGCCTGGGCCGCTCCCTCGTACATGTGCAGTTCATAATAAAGGTCTATAATCCTCTGGTCCAAGGCAGTCCTCCATTTCCGGCGATCGTAAACCGATCACCTCTGTGCTGTGCTTCGGCCTCCAAAATCAGAGTGGAACCCTTTCTGATGAGCAATCCTGATAAGCGGTCTTCCTGTTGTAAGCGTTACTTTTTCGTCTTCTTGACGGGAGGGACCTTCGGAGCTTCCGCCTTCTTAGCGGCCCAATACGCCTTCATCCTTTCACTCTGCGCCTTCTTTGCGGCTGTAGTCTGCGGCCCGTGTTTGGAAACGGCAGGGGCCGGCTTTTTCGCGGCTTTGGCCTTCTTGGCCTTACTTCTTTTGGCAGCCCAGAAAGCCCGCATCCGACTGGCTTGCGCCTTTCTTTCTGCCGCCGTCCTTGGTCTTCGCTTTCCCGCGACGGGAGCGACAGTCTTGCCGGCTTTGCCTCCCAGTTCAGCTAGTAGTGATTTGATTTCAGCCTCAAGTGTGGTCTTCTGATTCTCGAGATTCTCAAGCGCCAGTTCCAGTATTTTCTTGTTGTCCATGTGACCTTTCCTTGGATAGGGGGGAATATTCCTTACTATATATTTAAATTCCACGTGCATAGAGTAATTATGCGCTCAGGAATTTGCAAGTCTTACTTATCCCTGAACGGACACAGCCTGCGGTCGAAGCGACCCCCGAGACGGGCTATTTCCCCGGGACAATCAGGGATTGTGCCAGGCGCCACGCTAACTTAAGCCCTTCTTTCACTGGATAGCGGGAAGTTGCATAGATCGCGAGCATACGATCAGAATCCGGGTCTTGGCGCCCGTGGCCCAGGATGAGACTGCCCAACAATCTTCCCGAGAATTGTGTGAGTGTGACACCCACGCCCCCATAGCCGATATTCATAATCACATCGGGCATCCGTTCCAGCCTCCGGATTATAGGCACTTGCGTTCTCGTTGCATGATATGGGCCGCCCCACTCGGCATCGATGCTTGTGCCTGCCAGGAAAGGGAAACGCCGGAACATTTCGGCACGCAGACGCCGGTAATACGGCATGTCACGATTTACTTGGTCTTCGGCGGAGAGGATGGGCCGGTCGAGCCCTCCGAAGAGCAGCCTGTTCTGATGAAGGCGCGCATAAAAATAGTCGTGCCCGATGTCGCCGATCGTCTGCCGCTTGAATTTGAGCCGGTCGAGCTGCGCCTGATCAAGAGGCGCCGTGGCGAGCAGATAGGTGTATATCGGGCCTGGAATATGCTGGCGGGAGTCGAGGTTCAACTGATGAGTGTATGCATTGGTCGAGATGATTACTTTCCCGGCTTTCAGACAGGCATCATCCCCGGTTATTACTTCCACTCCGCCAATTGCCGGGCGTATTCGAGTTACGCGAGTGTTTTCATAGAGCCGGGTGCCGAGCTGCAGGATATATCGCCGCAATCCCTGCGCGAGAGCCATCGGCTGAACAGCGTATCCTTCCAGCACATAACCTCCATGCGCGGGATACGGAATCGTCGATTGCAGTTCCTCGGGAGTGGCAAGATGGCCCTTTATGCCGGCCAGCAGGCATCGCTCCGCAATGAGACGCAGCTGTTGCTGATGGAAAACGCCGGCGCCTGTGGTGACAATGGACGTGGCGCGGAGATCGCAGGGAATAGCCTCGCGCTGGATCAGCCGCGTGAGCGCCTGCGTTTCTTCCTGGATGTAGCGAACTGCAAAACGGATGTCGTCCAGCCGCCGGGGGCTTGCCCGGCAGTCAATCAGCCAGGTGAGCGGGACGAACGGAGAAAGGACCCCGGCATTGCGCCCGCTGGCGCCGAAGCCGACGAACTCCCGCTCGACGAGTGCAACATCCAACGAGGGGGAGGCCTCTTTGAGATGGCGGGCGCAGGAGAGTCCGGCGAAGCCGCCGCCGATGACGGCCACATCGGCGCTGGCTGCTCCCTCCAGTCGAGGGGCGTGCGCAATGTCGGATGCCTGCCACCAGGCTGCCGGGCAAGGGTTGCCGGGAAGCGACGTTCCGCCGCCGGCGCCATTCATGGTACTGAAGCGATTCATCCGCTCATCACCCGCGTTCCCGCCTCGCTTTCGGCGCGAGTTGGCGGACAGAACGCAGTCCGCTGGGGTCTGCATGATTTCCCTCGACCCGTCTTCGCCATATTGTTCGGGATCCGCTGTGAATTGTCGACCGTAAAATGGCTCCTCACACAGGGATCCTGCCATGATCATCAACGCTGGATTCGTAGCGCAGTCACGGACAGGATGCTCGGTTTATCCCCGCTTCCCGAGCATCCCCGGATTTCATTATGACAACTCTGAGTGATAATAGATAGAATTCTGACTTGCTGCCGCTTACGCGCCTCATGGAAGTAGAAGAAGTATTCGGTGACGAGATTGTACTCGGCTGCCGTTCCTCAAGGAAACGGCACCATGCGGGATTTCAGGATCCTGCGGTCGCGGGTTAACAAAGGAATATTCTCGGCCACGCTGGTCGCGGCAATGATCTCATCGGCAGGGTCGGAGGCAAAATCGAGTCTCGTGCTCATAATGGCGATCTCGCGGGTGACAGGGAAGATGGTCAATGTGCGGAGGCAATCGACGAACCCGGCGCTATTAAGATCGAGTACAAGCCGGCCGATCTGGTTCAGCTTGGCCAACTCCCACAAGACGATATCCGATATCGCTAATGGAGTGCCCGCAATCAGACTGGTTTCTCTACCGTCCAATTCGCCCTTGAGCATGGCGACGAGCATGTGCGTGTCGAGATTCAGCATCCCAATGGGCTCCGGTCGAGAACAGATCCCCTTTGATCTTAATGGTGTCCTTCATCGACCCGATCAGGAGGCGGTTGTCGGGCCGTCCGACCGGGAAAACGCGTGCGATGGGTTGGCCCCTTTTAGTGATTACCAAGCCTTGTGTATCGAGTTCTTCGAGGATCCTGAGGCATTTAGCCTTGAACTCGGTAGCCGAGATGGTTTGCACCTTTGATTGCATGAATGAATCATATCATATGACCGGTCGTATGACCAGTAGCAGAGAATACGTTACGACTATTCCTCGTTTTCAGGAGACGACATGAATTACTTTGCACTTTTCTACCATGTGGTCGACGACTACGTGGCGCGCAGGGCTTCGTTTCGGGAGGAACATCTGCGGCTCGCAGAGGAGGCGCATCGCCGGGGCGAACTGGTTCTCGGCGGCGCATTCACCGATCCTACGGATGGGGCGCTTCTGGTGTTCCGCGTCCGGGACCGTTCTGTTGTCGAACGCTTCGTCCGCAATGATCCCTACGTCGCCAATGGACTTGTGCCACGCTGGGAGATCCGGTCCTGGGCCGTGGTGATCGGTCGGGGCAAGTCCCGAAAATGAGGTGCAGACAGCTTTTTGCGCCGCTGATGACGGCAAGCCAGGAATGGCTCCTCAGGTAGGACTCGAACCTACAACCCTTCGGTTAACAGCCGAATGCTCTACCATTGAGCTACTGAGGAGCAAGGGTGCAGAAGCTCTCCCGGAATGCTGTTCCGGATGGCGAATTAAGCTAACAAATCTTCGGGACCGAGTCAATGTGATTGGCAGGGCGCCTGCAGGATCCCGTTCCGTCCGGACCGGCGAATGTTTTCCGCCCGATGCTATTTCAGGTGTTTAGGACTTATCTTGGTCAATTCGTCGGTGAGGATCTTCACATCCCGGGGGACATCGGCCAGACGGTGGAACAGGACCTCACGGGGTGTGATCTGCTTCTTGTACAGCACGAAGTTGGCGTCCTTGTCGGCCCGGACCACCTCGCCGTTCAGGCTCAGGCCCGCAAACGCCCCCTTTGAGCGGGAGTAAGCAAGGATCTTGGCGCCCATCAGGACGTCGGTTTTCGCGGCTGCGTTTCTGCCCACCGGACCGGCGGCGACCGAGGCGTCGCCCCCAAGCGTGAACTTGCTGTCGAGCAGGCTCTCGAGACCGCTGATATTCATGATCACCAACACCAGGTCCGTGGCCTGCGCTCCAATCTGCAATCCGAAGCTGCCTCCGCTCATCAGCAGCATCGATGGGGCGCTCCAGGGTCCTTCCCCGTTGTCGGTTCTGCAGGAGATGACCCCCTTGCCGTAATTGGCGCCGAAAAAGAAGGCGCCTTTTTTCATCCCCGGGATCACCGCGACGCAAGCGCACTTGTCCAGGAGATCCTGAGGGATGGACTTGTCCGGAGTGTCAATGATCTCCTTCAGGACCACCGCGCTTCGCACCACCCGGTCGGCCACCTCACTGGTTTCCTGCGGGGTGGCCAATGCATAGGAAGTAATCAGCACTAATGCCAAAACGAGAATCAGGACTCTCTTCATAAGGCTCCTCTCACATAAAGTTCATATATGCTTGCGGCCAATCAAAGAAAAGGTACCATAGTATTTCGCGGATTCAGAGTTAGTTTCCATTGCCATCACCGGGACTCGCGATGGCATCGCGGGCGAACGGAAAGCCGTTTCCCGGGCGTGGAGTGGTGACCGGGTCGACGGGAAAGGAGTGGGCGATGAAGAAGGAGACAACCGAACAGACCGCCGACATGGGGCCGGAGCTATTTTCCATCACGATCGACCGGGTCCAGGGGTATGAGTTCAGGGTGAGGTTTGACAAGGAACAGTACCCGGACCTGATGGCGGACGAACCGCCCCCGCTTGGGACCGACAAGGCGCCCGATGCGTCCCGGTTCCTGGCCGCCGCGGTCGGAAACTGCCTGAGCGCCAGTTTCCTGTTCAGCGCGCGCAAGGTGCGCGCCGACCTCCACAGCATTCACACAACGGTGAAGGTCTGGTATGCTCGCAATGCGACCGGACGGCTGCGGATCAGCAAAATCAAGGTTGATCTCGCTCCGGAGTTTGATCCGGCCGACGCGCCGAAGATTGCGCGCTGCCTGGAAATCTTCGAAGACTATTGCGTGGTGACCCAGAGCGTCAGGAAAGGCATTGATGTTTCCGTTGCGGTAAAATCGTAGTAGATTCCGCTTTCAATGGGCGCTGATCTCGAGCCCGGCTGTACGAAATCGGGTTCTTGGCTGTAGGGGAAGGGGATTGCAGATGCGGAGGACGCGGATGCCTGGAGACAAAGCGGAAAGGCAGGCGCCGGACCGGGGACGGGCGTCGCGCGGCGACAGAGCCTGGAGCGAGCGACTGCGTGGACTTTTCGGCGGCATGCCCGGCGTCGACTGGCAGGCTGCCATCGATGTGACGAGCGACGGGACTTCCGGAATCGTGCCTCATCCCCTGCAAGGCTCGTTTCCAGCCGCAGGCGAAGCTCAACGCACCAGACCGGCAATGCCGGACCCCTCCCTGGAACAGGTCGAAACTGTGGTTGCCAAGAGCTGCCAGTGGCTGAAGCAAAGGCAGCACCCCGACGGATTCTGGGTAGCGGAACTGGAAGCCGACACCACACTGGAGAGCTACTTCATACTCTTCCGGACCTTCTTCGGGCACCGTGACGATCCACGCATCGTAAAATACGCGCGGGTGATCCGGGACGCGATGATTCCTGAGGGTGGATGGTCCATTTTCCCTCACGGTCCGGTCGAGATCTCCTCGTCCGTACTCAGCTATTTTGCCTTGAAGGTGGCCGGTGTGCCGGCGGACGCGCCCGACATGAAACGGTCGCGCGCAGCGATCCTCCGGCTGGGGGGCGCCACAAAAGCAAATACCTACACGAAGTTTCATCTGGCATGGTTCGATCAGTACGACTGGGAGCACGTGCCGGCAATTCCTCCTGAGATGATGTTCATCCCGGCAATCGCGCCGATCAACATCTACGAGATGTCCTCCTGGTCGCGCGCGATTTTCGTGCCGTTGTCGGTGATTTGCGCTCTGAAACCCGTCTGCCTTCTGCCGCCCGAATGCCACGTGGACGAGCTCTTCGTGGGCGGCCGGGGGCACGCCGCCCTGGGCATGCCGCGCACGAAGGAAGCGTTTTCCTGGACCAATTTTTTCCTGCTGACCGACAGGGCCCTGAAGATTACCGAGAGGTTTCCGATCAAAGCCCCGCGCCGGGCCGCGCTGAAAAAGGCCGAGAAATGGATGATTGAGCGGTTTGAGGCGTCGGGGGGGCTGGGTTCGATCCTGCCTGCCATGATGAACAGCGTCATGGCCCTTAAAATCCTCGGGTATCCGGATGATCATCCGTTGATGGCTGAGGGGTTGCGGGAGCTGGACGCGCTCGAGATCCGCGATCCGAATGATGACTCCATCCGCATTCAGCCGTGCCATTCCCCGGTCTGGGACACGAGCATTTCCACTTATGCCTTGCTGCAGGCGGGCGTGGATCCGTGCAGCGGTCCTATCCGCAAGGCCGTCGACTGGCTGCTTTCGAAAGAGGTTAAGCGCCCCGGGGATTGGCAGATCAAGAACCCGGCGCCTCCCGGTGGCTGGTATTTCGAGTTCGCCAACGAATTCTACCCGGATGTCGACGATACCATCATGGTGATGATGGCGCTGCGGTGGGCGTCATCTCCGGGCGAAAGGCAGGAAGTCGACGAAGCGATCGCACGCGGCCTGATCTGGGTGCGCGGAATGCAGAACGAAGACGGAGGCTGGGCCAGTTTCGACCGGGACAACGACAAGGCGTTTCTCACCAAGGTGCCGTTCGCCGATCACAATGCCATGATCGATCCCACCACCGCCGATATCACGTCCAGAACCCTGGAAATGCTGGCCACGATCGCACCCGCTACCTACAATCCGCACCACCCGGTCGTCAAGCGCGCAGTCAATTTCCTGAAGAAGGACCAGTGCAAGGACGGCAGCTGGTTCGGGCGCTGGGGAGTGAACTACCTCTACGGCACGCCGCAGGTGCTGCGCGGGCTCGGCCTCATCGGAGAGGACATGTCTCAGCCTTACATCCGCAAGGCCGTGGACTGGCTTCTGTCGGTGCAACTCGCCGACGGCGGCTGGGGAGAACGCTGCGACACCTATGACGATCCCTCGCGGAAAGGGCTCGGGCCTTCCAACCCGTCGCAGACGGCGTGGGCCCTGATCGGCCTCCTCGCCGCCGGGGAAGGGAACCACCCGGCAACTCGCCGCGGGATCCATTACCTCATGGAACGCCAGACGACGGACGGGACCTGGGAGGAGGAGGACTGGACCGGGACCGGCTTCCCTCGGGTCTTCTACCTCAAGTACCACTACTACCGGCACTATTGGCCGCTTATGGCGTTGGGGCAGTATCGCCGGTTTCTGCGCGGCTACCGGCCGTAAGTCCGCCCCCTGCCGCGGTGCACCACGCATCGGGAAGCGCAGATGCCGCCGCGAATTACGCGACGCAACGGCGGCTTGACTACTCGTCCTTCGGTTCTTTCGCGGGACGTCGGCGGGCCGAGCGCTGCCTGGACTCGCAGTGCTCCTTGAGATCGCGAAGCACCGTGATCCAGCCCTGGTCCAGCAGCTGAAATACCTCTTCATCGTCAAGCGGCGGGCCCTCGTCGCGGACCGTGACCTCGCTGGTGCCGCGCTTGAGACGGATCGTGTAGCCGATGACGTGGCGCGCCGATTCGGCGATTGCGATTCCCCCTTCGTCCACCCAGTGCAATTCAACGGCCGAGTCCGGGACCAGCCTGGTGAAAACCGCGCGGCCGCGCTGCGGCTGTCCTCCGTTCCCCGTTCTCCAGTAGGCCCTGAGTTCACCCCCTATTCTTGGATCGGAGGCGACGCGATCGCAGAACCATTGTGCCAGGTCTTTGGCATCCGTGAGCGCTCGAAAGATCACGGCCGGAGAAGCCTGGATCAACACCCGTTTTTCGATGATTCCGGTGCTCGGCTGGATTCCCATAGGCGTCAACAATACCACGAAATCACCCGTCAGGCACCGGGTTGCCCGGATCCCTCAACCCGCTTTGTCGTGAATGCGGGTAATTCGCTGCCTGGTAGCAAGTTTCGCTGATATAATGCGTTCTTCACAAATGCAGTCATACGAGCCGAAAGAAGGCAAAATGCGAAACAGACTAACGTTGGTGATCATTATCCTGGCGGTGTTCCTGCTCGCCGGAGGGTTGTCGTTCGCGGTCGAGATGTATTTTGACTGGCTGTGGTTCGGCGAACTCGGCAAGACGGTTCTCTTCACGACGGCGCTCTATGCGAAGGGGATCCTGTTCACGACGGTCCTGGTTCTTGCCTTCGTCTTCCTCTACCTCAACCTGTGGTTCGCGAACCGGGGCCCCGGCGCAATCCAGATCGGCATCCCCACACCGGACGGCCGCTTGACTGCTTATACGTTTCCGCCGACGGTGGTTCAGCGCGTCATCGGCCTGCTCTCGCTGGCGGTCGGATTCCTGCTCGCCCTGCGCGCGGCCAACGGCTGGGAGACAGTCTGGCGCTGGCTGCATCGTCTCGATTTCGGCACGGCGGATGCGATCTTCCACAAGGACATTTCGTTCTACTTCTTCACATTGCCGCTGATGGAAGATGCCGTCCGGCTGGCACTGATGCTCTGTTTCCTCGCGGCGGGGGGCGTCCTGGCGCTGTATTACTTCAAAGGGGCCTTTTCGTTGCGCCTCGCGACCTTGTCCAAGCGCGGCCGGGCGCTCTCTCACCTTTCGCTGCTGGCAGGACTGTTTTTTCTCTTTCTGTCCATAAACTCCTATCTGGACCGGTTTGAAATCCTCTTCTCCGATCACCAGTTGCTGTACGGGGCCAACTACGCCGACCTGTATGCGCGCCTGCCGGTGTTGACCATTCTGGTCGTGACTGCGCTCATCGGGGCCATACTCTGGTTCTACAACGCCTTCGCCTCGCACTACCGGGTCGCAGTTCTGGCCGCCGGTCTCTACGTCGTCGTCCTGGTCGGCGGAAACATCTACCCGGCGCTTCTGCAGAAGTTCGTGGTCGCTCCGAACGAACTGAGCAAGGAAGGCCCGCAGATCGAGAACAACATCAAGGCCACCCTGCAGGCCTACAAACTCGACACCGTCCAGGACCGGAGTCTGTCGGGAGACAAAGCGCTCACGCCCCAGGACATCCAGTCGAACGCCGCGACCATCCGGAGCATCCGGCTCTGGGACCACGAGCCCCTGCTGGACGCCTTCAGCCAGATTCAGGAGATTCGCACCTACTACGAATTCAAGTCTGTCGACAACGACCGCTACAACCTGAACGGCGGGCCGCAGCAGATGATGCTGTCTGCGCGCGAACTGGATGCTGCCAGCCTGCCCGAGCGGAACTGGATCAACGAACATCTCGCCTACACTCACGGCTACGGCCTCACGCTGGGCCCGGTCAACCGGGTCACGAGCGAAGGCCTGCCGGTGCTGGATGTGAAGGATATCCCTCCCAGCGCGAGCAATCCTGTATTAAACATTGCCCGACCCGAAATCTACTACGGCGAGGTCACCCAGGAGTATGCGGTGATCAAAACCGACGCTCAGGAATTCGATTATCCCTCGGGCGAACAGAACGTCTTCACGACTTACAACGGCGCCGGCGGCGTCCCGATACAATCGTTTTTTCGAAAGCTCCTGTTTGCATTTTATTTCCGGGATGTGAATATCGTCCTTTCCCCCATGTTGAAGGCGGACAGCCGGTTTCTCTATCACCGGGATCTAAAGAGCCGCCTGGGCCGCCTGGCCCCCTTCCTGCTCATGGATCAGGATCCGTACATGGTGATATCGGGGGGCAGGTTGTTCTGGATCCAGGACGCATACACGCGGAGCGACAGGTATCCATACTCGACACCCGCCGGCGCAACCGGCAACTACCTGCGGAACTCGGTGAAACTGGTCCTGGATGCCTATAACGGCACCGTGGACATGTACGTCGCCGATCCCGACGACCCGCTGATAAGGGTCTATGAGCGCATCTTTCCGGGCGTATTTCAGCCGATTTCGTCGATGCCCGCGGACTTGCGCGCCCACGTGCGCTACCCCGAGGATATCTTCAGGATACAAACTTACATTTATTCCGTGTACCACATGGACAATCCGCAGATCTTTTATAACAAGGAGGACCTCTGGGAGATACCCGTGCTCAATGCTGCAGGCGCCCAGCAGGCGATGGCCCCCTACTACACGATCATGCGCCTGCCCAAGGAGCAACAGGAGGAGTTCATCCTGATGCTTCCGTTCACACCCGGACGGAAGGACAACCTCTCGGCGTGGATGGTCGCCCGCAGCGATGGCGATAGTTACGGACAGCTGGTTGTATATCGCTTCCCGAAGCAGAAGCTCGTTTACGGGCCCAAGCAGATCGTAGCGCGGATCAACCAGGATGCGGATATCTCCAGACAACTTTCGCTCTGGGACCAGCGTGGTTCGCAGGTCATCCAGGGAACACTGCTCGTGATCCCGATCGAGGAAGCCCTGCTCTATGTGCGTCCTCTCTACCTCCGGGCGGAGAACACGAAAATCCCGGAGCTCAAGCGGGTGATCGTCGCCTACGAAAACAAAATCGCCATGGAGGAGACGCTGGAAGCCTCGCTTGGGCGCATTTTCCAGCAAGGCGCGGCGCCGCAGAGCGCCACGGAGGCGGCAATGCCGCAAGGTGCGCAACTCGCACCCTCCAGCCTGATCCGTCAGGCGGCTGAGGCGTACGACCGGGCCGTGCAGGCGCAGCGCCAGGGGGATTGGACCGCATACGGCGAACAACTCAAGAAGCTCGGAGCCTTGCTGCAGGAAATGCAGAAAAAGTGACCGCCGGTCACTCACAATTATCCCCTGTGGTCTGCATCTGGCTATTACTCCGTCGAAAGGAGAATGGAATGGCGGGCGCACAGTCCTTTGACATCACCACCGGTTGCGATCTGCAGGAAGTCGACAACGCGGTAAATCAGGCGATGAAGGAGGTCAAACAGCGGTACGATTTCAAGGGGCTGAAGGTGGACATCGATTTTCAGCGCGCCGAAAACAAGCTTGTCCTGCATGCGCCGGATGAGTTCAAACTGGCCGCTCTCTGGGAGGTGATTCAGCAGAAGATGGTGCGCCGCAAAGTGCCTCTCCAGAATCTTCATCCCGGCAATGCGACCCCCGCCGGCGGAGGGACCCTTACACAGGAAGTAGATCTGCAGCAGGGACTGCCCACGGAAACCGCGCGGGCCATCGTGAAGTTCATCAAGGAGCAGAAAATAAAGAAGCTGCAGTCTGAGATTCAGGGAGACCAGGTGCGCGTCTCTTCACCGTCCCGTGACGACCTGCAGCGGGTGATGGCAATGCTGCGCGGTCAGGACTATGGGGTGGAATTGAACTTCGGCAACTATCGGAGCCTGTGAGTCGCATCCCCGGGGGCAGGTGAATTATTCAGGTCAGCGCAAGGACTGCATGACTTCTTCCAGGGCGGCGCGCGGGGGGCGCACCCGCCCGGGCTCCAGAGTGGCCAGCGGCTCGTCCGGCAGATCGAGAAGCGCCGTAAAATCCGGCTTTTCGGGTTCCACATAGAGGAGACCCGTGAGAAACTCGCCCTTCTCCCGCGATTCGATCAGCAGGCGCAGCGACTCGACTTTCTTCGTCGGGTCGAAATCCCTGGCGAGCTTCTTCAAGGTGATGTGGGAGCCGTCGTGCATCTCCACGACCTGGGTCGACCCTTCTTCATAGTCCACGGTGATCGGTTCGAAGAAGGGGACGAAGCCCACCTCATGCAGCAGTTCCTCCGCTTCTTTTGCGTACTTGTAGCTTTTAGTCGAACCCTCGTGGTTATTGAATGTCACGCACGGGGAGATCACGTCGAGGAAGGCAGTCCCGCGGTGCGCAAGCGCCCCCTGCAGCAGGGACACCAGCTGTTTCGGATCGCCGGCGAAGGAGCGTGCGACGTAACCGCAGCCGAGCTCGATCGCCAGCGTGCAGCAGTCGATGGCGGGAAGCTCGTTGACTACGCCGGTCTTGAGCGTCGACCCGGGGTCGGCGGTGGCGGAGAATTGCCCCTTGGTCAGCCCGTATACCCCGTTGTTCTCCATGATGTAGATCATCGGAACATTGCGCCGGAGGAGGTGAACGAACTGGCCGGTGCCGATTGACGCCGTGTCTCCGTCACCGCTGATTCCGATGGCGATCAGAGACCGGTTCGCCAGAAGGGCGCCGGTCCCGATGGCAGGCATCCGCCCGTGCACCGCATTGAAGCCATGAGCGCGGTCCAGGAAATAAGCCGGGGTCTTTGAAGAACACCCGATCCCGGACAGCTTGATCACGCGGTGCGCCTCCACGCCGTACTGGAAAAAAGAGCGGATGATCTGGCTGGTGACGGCGTCGTGCCCGCACCCGGCGCAGAGCGTGGAATCCTTGCCTTTGTAATCCTGCAGCAGCAGTCCGACGCGGTTGGTTCCGCTTTTGGGTTTTTGGGTTTCGGGGTCGGTCGGCATGATCAGTGAGTCCCCCTCTCCTGCGCCACGATCGAATCGGTGACGGTGCGGGCGTCGATTGGGATGCCGCTGTAGTGAAGCACCGAGCGCATTCGCGAAGCCTGCTGAGGGTAATCGATGGCCAGCAGGCCGCGCATTTGTCCGTCGCGGTTCTGTTCCACGACATAGGCCCGTTCGTGCCCGGCGAGGAAATTTTCGATTTCCGGGCTGAAGGGCAGGCCGCGAATGCGCAAATAGTCCGTCCGGATTCCCTGTTCCCGGTGCAGCTGGTCGCGGCACTCGACGATCGCGTGATGAGTCGAGCCATAGGCGATGATGCCAATTGCGGCGCCTGTGCTGCTTTCGATGACCGGGGCGGGCACGATACGGCGGGCGTTGTCAATCTTGCGGGCCAGCCGGTCCATCAGCTGCACATAGTCATCCGGGCGCTCGGTATATTCGGCACGATCGTTGTGCCCGCTGCCGCGCGTGAAATAGCCGGCGGCCGGATGCCGGGTCCCGGGGAGGGTGCGGTAAGGGATGCCGTCGCCGTCCACGTCCCGGTAGCGTGCGAAGCCACCGAGGCGCCCGAGTTCCTCTGCTGTGAGCACTTTGCCCCGCTCGATCGGGATGTCATCCGGGTATTGGAACGATTCCGACATCCAGTTGTTCATGCCGAGATCGAGATCGCTCATGCAGAATACGGGGGTCTGGAAGCGCTCGGCCAGGTTGAACGCCTCCTGCGCGAAGCGGAAGCATTCTTCGACGGTGGCGGGAATGAGCATGATGTGCCGGGTGTCGCCGTGGCTCAGGAGATGAGTCGACAGGATGTCTCCCTGGCTGGTTCGGGTCGGCATGCCGGTGGAGGGCCCGACGCGCTGAATGTCCCAGATCACGGCCGGCACCTCCGCAAAATAAGCCAGGCCGACAAATTCGGACATCAGTGAAATGCCCGGACCGGAGGTCGCCGTCATCGCCCTCGCCCCCGCCCAGCCTGCGCCGATCACCATTCCTACGGCTGCCAGTTCGTCCTCCGCCTGCACGATGGCGAACGTCGGCTTGCCGGTCTTCTCATCCAGGCGGTATTTTCTCATGTACGCGATGGTCTGCTCGACGACGGAACTCGACGGCGTGATCGGGTACCAGGTGACCACCGTGCAGCCGCCGAAAACCGCTCCCAGCGCGGCGGCGGTATTTCCGTCGATGATGATCATGCCGCTGGTCCGGTCCATTCGCTCGATCCGGAAGGGGTCGCACTTGTGCAGGTTTGCCTTTGCATAGTCGATGCCCGCCTGGGCGGCCTTGATGTTGATCTCGGCCGCTTTCTTCTTCGATGAGAATTGCCGGCTGATGGCGATTTCAACTTCGGACGGGTCGATCCCCAGGAGGTGAGACGCGACGCCCACATAGATCATGTTGGAAAGGAGTTTGCGCAGCCTGACTTCGGTGCTGACCTGGGCGGCCAGATTCTGAAATGGCGCCTCGTAGTAACTGATGTCGTTGCGGAATCCCTTCAATCCAAGGGTGGCCTCGGCCAGAAGCGCGCCCCCTTTCCGGACCGAACCCGCATCCTCCCGCGCTGTCTGCGGATTCATCGCCACGACGAAATCGATCTCTGCCTTGCGGGCGGTATAACCGTTCTTGTTGGCCCGGATTGTAAACCAGGTGGGAAGCCCGGCAATGTTGGAGGGGAAGAGATTCTTACCGGTTACCGGCACTCCCATCTGGAATATGGACCGCATCAGCACGCTGTTGGCCGACTGGCTGCCTGATCCGTTGACCGTCGCCACCTGGATGCTGAAATCGTTTGTTATGGAGCTCTGCCGGCGACTGCCCTCGTCCTGCTCAACCGCAGTTTGCGTGTTGTCCAAGATTACCCCTTCGCGCCGACTCGAGTCATCGCCGACGCCGTCCGTCTGCCCGGCGCACGGTCCAGCCCAAGCGGGCGTTGCCTCCCCATTTGAGTTTCCTGCCGCCGCGTCCGAATCAGGATATGATTTCGTGACTGCAGACGAAAGAAAATTTTACCACTGAGCGCCGGTGGGGCCAAATCCGGCCGAGATGCGGAACCTGCGATCCAGACAGTGGAGAGGCCGGCGACAAAGGACTCTCAAGACAAAACATCACCGCAGCGCGCTTGTGACGGGATGCGTCCGCCACTTTCCTTGAACCGCCTGCGGGAGATTGTTGGGCGATCCGGACTTCATGATAAAATGCGGCAACTTTTCGTGCGAGGATTCACATGATCGAAGTCGAGGGGCTGACAAAGACATACGGCTCGTTTGCCGCGGTCACCGGACTGTCCTTCCGGGTTGAAGCCGGAGAAGTGCTCGGGCTGGTCGGACCTAACGGAGCCGGCAAGACGACAACCCTGCGCTGCATAGTCGGCATAATCCCCCCTGCCGAGGGCGAGATCCGGATCTGCGGTCACTCGATGGCGCGCGAGGCGCTGGCAGCCAAGCAAAACCTGGCCTTCATGCCGGACGAGCCGCGCCTGTTCGATTATCTGACGATAAGGGAGCATCTGCAGTTTACGGCGCGGATCTATGGCGTGCGCGACTTCCAGGCGACCACCGAGGCGCTCCTCAAAGAACTGGAACTGGAAGAGAAGGCCGACGCCCTTCCCGGCGAACTCAGCCGGGGCATGAAGCAGAAGCTGGTGATTGCCTGCGGTCTGCTGCACTCCCCGAAGGTCCTGCTCTTTGACGAGCCACTGACGGGCCTCGATCCCATCGGCATCCGGAGGATGAAGTCCACCATTCAAAAGCGAGCGCAGAGCGGGGCCGCGATCATCATCAGCTCGCATCTGCTGCACCTGGTTGAGGAGCTCTGCGACCGGGTCCTGATCCTAAACCAGGGCCGGAAGATCATTCACGGTTCGCTCGAGGAGATTCAAAGAAGCCTGCCCGAGTTGAGGGGGGACACAAACCTGGAAGAGATGTTTCTGCGCATCACGGGGCACGCCGACGATGGGACGGCCATGAAATGATCGGAACCTTGTTTTATTACATGGCCTGCAGCGTCAAGAACCACGTCGTTCGCTTTGCGCGTCGCCTGCGCCAGCCGAAATACCTGATATCCGCGCTGGCCGGGTTCGGCTACTTTTTCTTCTTCTTCATCCGCCCATTTGTCTCTCGCCCCAGGGCGCGCGCCACCCCTCCGATTCCCCTGGACCTGAATGTGCTTCCTCTCCTGGAGACCGGCCTGGCGTTTGCGCTGCTCGGTTTGATTCTGCTTCCCTGGATCTGGCCGGGCCGCGGCACCGACGGCCTCCGGTTCACCGAAGCGGAGATCCAGTTCCTGTTTCCGGCGCCTGTGTCGCGACGGGTCCTGATTCACTTCCGGCTGGCTAAAATGCAGCTTGGTATTTTTTTCTCCGTAGTCATTTCATTCGTCATCTTTGGCCGCGGCCGGTTTTTCGGCCACCCGCTGTATTTCGCGGTCGCGCTCTGGATTGTTTATTCGTTTCTTGCCTTCTACAGCGTCGGTGTCAGCCTGTCCCAGATGAGTCTTCGCCAGCATGGCGCCTCAGGGATCAGGTGGCAGATCTGGGCCCTCGGCCTGTTGGCCATGCTGAGTGTTTCCATCCTGGTCTGGGTAAAGTGGTTCATACCGCCGCTGCCTGCGGACGCAGTGGCAAAACCGGCTGATTTCACGGACTGGCTTTTGCGGGCGACGCGATCGGGACCTGCCTATTACTTTCTCGCCCCCTTCAAAGCGTTCGTCCGGCCTGCGTTTGCTTCCGGCCCCGGCGCCTTCCTAGTGAATCTCGTACCCGCCCTGGCGATTCTCGTGCTCACCTATCTCTGGGTGATCCGCAGCGATGTGGCGTTTGAGGAGGCCTCGCTGGCGAAGGCAAAGAAGATTGCGAGCCGTCTGGCGGCGGCGAAAAGCGGGATTGTGAGGAGTCCGGCGCGCTCCGCTGCCAGGGTGCGCGCCCCGCTGTTCCGGCTCGCGCCGGCGGGCCTGGCGCACACTCCCATCTTCTGGAAAAACCTCATCTCGATCGGCCGGCTCGATATGCTCCGCGTTCTGCCGGCGATCATTGCCGTGGGAATCTCGATAGCAGTCATGCTGTTCAGCCGCGGAAAACAGGGGCCGGTCATACCTGCCATGATCGGCGGGCTGGCGGGGATGATGGCCGGTTTCCTGACACTGCTCGGGCCCATGCTCGTGCGGGACGACCTGCGCAGCGACATGCTCGAGGTGGATCTTCTGAAGACATACCCGATACCCGGGTGGGCCCTGGTGCTCGGCGAAGTTCTGGCGCCCGCGACGGTCCTGGCAGTCGGGGAATGGGTGTTGCTCCTGATCGCCGCACTGCTTTTGCCGAGCATTGGGAAGACACCTCTCCTGCTCTCGCAACGGATCGTGTTCGGTTTGAGCGCCTCGCTGCTTTTGCCATGTTTCAGCCTGCTGGGAGTTATGATTCAAAACGGCGCCGTGCTCCTTTTGCCGGGATGGGTTCAACTGGGCAAGGCGAATCGTCAGGGTGTCGAAGCAATGGGACAGCGGCTGATAACCATGGTCGCGACCGTTCTCATGCTGGTTTTTGCCGTCATTCCGGCCGGCGTGCTCTTCGCGATCATATTTTTCGCCGGCTACGGACTCATCGGGCTCGGAATACTCCCGCTCGCATCGCTGATGGCGGCGCTCGGTTTGCTTGCCGAGGCCGGCGCCGGCATCCTGTGGCTCGGCCGCTTGTACGATCGCCTGGACGTTTCACTCGAGGGGACAAGCCGGTAGGCATTTGCTTCGGGGAACGGGGAGGGGTAGAAGCCATGATGAACGAAGAAAAAGCCAATGCCTATCAGAAAGCGCGCCAGATCAATCTCGACACCGCCAGGCACGGCACGTTCGCCGAAATCGGAGCCGGGCAGGAAACGGCGCGATGGTTCTTCCGGGTCGGGGGCGCGGCGGCGACAGTCGCCAAGACCATTTCTGCGTATGACATGACGGTAAGCGATGCCATCTACGGCCCCAGCGACCGCTACGTAAGCCGGCACCGCCTTCAGGCGATGCTGGATTATGAATACGACCTTCTGCTCCAGCGGCTGTATGCAAAACGCGGGGCGACGACGAATTTTTTTGTTTTCGCCGAAACCGCGGCCATGGGCAGCCACAGCCGCAAGGAGCCCGGGCACAGCTGGATCGGAGTGCGCTTTCAGCATCAGCCGCAGGCCCGGCCTTCAGAGATCATCATCCACGTGCGCATGCTCGAACCGGACAACGTCCAAAAACAGGAAGCGCTCGGGATACTCGGCGTCAACCTGATTCACGGCGCATTCTATCTATACCACCAGCCAAACGAGGTGGTGCGTTCGCTGCGCGACGACCTGGCGCGGGAGAACTTCGAGATCGACATGATCCGGTTCGCGGGACCCGGCTTTGTGGGCGTCGACAATCGCCTCATGAGCCTGCAACTGGTGGAACAGGGATTTACGGATGCGGCGATGTTCGCGGCCAACGGCGAGGTGGTGCAACCGTCCGAGATCCTTTTTCAGAAGCCTGTCCTGGTCGAGCGCGGCAGTTTCCGGCCGATCACGGAACCTTCACTCGACCTGCTGGTTCGGGCTGCCGAGCAGTTTCAGACCGAATTGAAGGGAAGCGGCGAGGAGCCGGTCATCATCATGGAGATGTCGCTGCGCAACCTGCTCTCGGGGGACAGCATCGACCATAACGATTTTCTGGCCCGCGTGGACATTCTCGGGGCCCTCGGGAAGACGGTGATCATCTCCACTTACAGTTACTATTACGGCCTTGCCCAGTATCTCCGCGAATACACCGGCCGCCGGATCGTCTTTGCCCTGGGGATTCCCAATCTCAGCCGGTTGTTCGATGAGTCGTATTACACGGAGCTTGACGGGGGGATCCTGGAATCATTCGGACGTCTCTTCAAGTCGGGCATCCAGCTTTATGCGTATCCTTGCAGGGATGCGGCGACGGGCAGGCTCGTCACCGTGGATTCGATCGAAGTTGCGCCGGACCTGCGCCATCTCTACGCGCATCTTCTGGAACACGGGCTGATCGTTCCGATCAAAAACGTAAACGAAGCCAACCTGCACATTTTCCCGAAAGAAGTGCTTCGGATGATCCGGTCCGGCGACCCCGCCTGGGAAAAGATGGTGCCGCTTCCAGGGGTCCGTCTGATCAAGGAGCGCGGCGTTTTCGGCTATCGTCCACCTTCCGGCGCCGGCAGTCAGAATTGAGCCGTGGGACCCTTTTCGAGATTGCGCATCACGAGCGGCAAAGCTATTCTAGGATAGAAGATTATGTAGACGATTCTGCAAACGACCGATGTGCAGCGGCTGACGATTTAGTTGGTGGCAGTGAACCCATTCTAAAGGTGACTCCTATGTCCAAGCGCGAGTGGGATGCAGAGGTTCAGCTGTCCTCCAACCCTGAAGCTGCCGATCAGCCGGTTCCGGAAGAGCATGATCCCGACCGGAAACTGGTCATCGGTGTGATGGCCGATTTTCGCGGCCCGATGGCGGCGCCCGGGCCACCGGTCGCGTTGGGAAAGCGCAAGTTCATCGACGTCGATCGCGACAACTTCGACGGAGTGCTGGCCCGCCTGGGAGTGTGCTGGCGAGGGCGGCTCCGCGACGTTCCCGGCGAAGCGGCGACGGACATCCCGGTCGAGCTCGTCTTTCGCGAACTGGATGACCTTCATCCGGACCGGATTGTGGAGCGGACTCCGGTTTTGTGCGCATTGCGCGGGCTGCTGGCCGACCTGGGGGATCCGAAGCGGTTCGACGAGGCTGCCGCAACGGTATCCCACTGGCCCGGCTTCGGCGAAGAGCCGCCGGCAACGCCCCGGCCTGACCTCTCCGCGGCCTCCGCCCCACCGGCGCCCCGCTCCGTCGATTCCAGGCAGTTGCTCGATGCCATCCTCAACCAGCAGGAGGCGCCCCGGTCGCAACCGACAGACATCGACCGTCTGGTCCGGGAGATCGTCGAGCCTCACCGGCTCAAAGTAGACACACGGCGGCAGGAGGCGATCGTTGCCGCAATGGATCGCGCCCTCTCCGTCCAGGTGAAGTCCGTGCTGCACGATCCTGCGTTCCGTTCGCTGGAGGCGCTGTGGCGCAGCCTGCGCAGGCTGGTTGATGCGGCCGGTCACGAAACTACGGTGCGCATCGTACAGGTGCGCAAGGACGAATTGCTGGCGGACGTGACTTCGGGCCGGAGCCTCCAGACTTCCGGCCTGGCCGGCCTGCTGCTTGATCCGATGTCGGTGCCCGGGACGGCACGTTTTTCGCTGCTGGTCGGCGGCTACGAGTTTTCGCACGACCTGGAAGATCTCGCAGTCCTGGAGCGCCTTGGGAATATCGGCGCCTGTCTGAAGGCGCCGTTCGTTGCCGGGGCCAGCGCGAAGCTGTTCGGCTGCCGGTCTTTCCCCGAGCTTCCGGAGGCGGCTGAGATGGAACGGCTGCTGGACGGCGAAGACTACCGGCCGTGGCGCCTCCTCCGCCAGACGCGCCCGGCCAGATGGGTGGCTCTGGCCGCGCCACGGCTGTTGTGCCGGCTCCCCTATGGTCCGCAGACCGATCCCGCCGAGAGTTTCGCGTTCGAGGAATGGCGTCCCGACCAGGATCACGAACAGTACCTCTGGGGAAACCCTGCATTCGCGATCGCGGCGATCTTTGCCGGGGCATTTGCCGAGGCAGGATGGCAGATGGATCCCGCCCGGTCCGTCGCGCGCCTCGAGGGCCTGCCGCTTCACGTATACAGGGGAGACGGAGAAGGTTTCACCACGCCGTGCGCGGAGATCCTGATGGGGGAACAGACGGTAGAAGCGCTGATGGACGCCGGCGTGCTGCCGCTGGTCAGTTATCGGGATGCTGACATTGTAAGTTTTCCGAGCCTGCAGACGCTGGCCCACCCGCGCGCTCCGCTTCGTTTGTAAGCGGCGCGGGGAGGGAAAGAGTGGATGTGACCGATTGCCTGTGCATGTGGGAAAGACACAAATTCAACGCAGGGGGGCAGGATGACAGCAGCAATGGATCTTCTCCGGGAGGGGCGCCTGGCCCTCGCGATCGAGCAGCAAACCCAGGAAGTCAAATCGAAACCGGCCGAGGTCTCAGGGCGGATTTTCCTTTTCGAATTGCTGTGCTTCGCCGGCAGCTTCGATCGTGCCGAGAAGCAACTGGACGTGATCGCGCACCAGAGCACGGAGATGCAGGTCGGTGTCGAGATCTATCGCCAGTTGCTGACCGCCGAACGGGCCCGGCGCGGGGTGTTCACCGAGGGACGTACTCCTGATTTCCTGACTGCTCCTCCGGACTACGTGCCGCTGCACCTGGAGGCGCTGACCTTGCAGCGCGAGAAGCAGCCGGAGAAGGCGCGGGCGCTGCTCGAAAAAGCGCTGGACATGCACCCGGAGTTGCCGGGGGAAGCCGATGGGAGAGCGTTCCGCGAATTTGAGGATGCCGACCTGTTTCTGGGCCCGTTCCTTGAACTGATCGTCAACGAAAAGTACGCCTGGCTCCCCTATGAGCAGATTCAGCGCATCGAGATCGCCAAGCCCAGGCAGTTGCGTGACCTGTTGTGGGCCCGCGGCAAACTCGAAGCCAGGGGGGGAGATCTGGGAGAGGTGTTCCTCCCGGTGCTCTATCCGGGCTCTGCCGACCACGCCGTCGAGGCAATCAAGCTGGGTCGGCAAACCGACTGGATTGAAGCAGGTTCTGGGCTCGCCCGCGGGGTGGGCCGGAGACTCTTCGTGATTGACGGTGCCGAGCGCGATATGTTAGAACTGTCTGAGATTAAGTTCGATTCTACCGGGGAGACGACAAGCACTTAGAAGACGGCTAAAACTTGCATGGGATGCCTGTCTCTCCATACTGTCGAAACAATGAGTTCACGGGAGCTGCAACAGATCGCGCTGACTTTACACGTTCATAGGAAGGTTGATCTGTGCCATACGAAGCGCTGTTGAACTTCGAAGAACTGCTCGCCCCAATTCCAGGTGACAATCCTTCCGGTTCCAACCTGCTCTACGCCGGCGTCCACGACGAGGTCCGTGAGGCGCGAAGGGCAGACGACGTCCTCGAGCAGGGCGAATGGAAGCGCCAGCAGAAAGTATCGGACTGGCACCGGGTGACGAGCCTGACGACTGAGGCTATTTCGGCCAAAACCAAAGACCTTCAACTGGCAGCCTGGCTGACGGAAGCGCTCGTCAACCTTCACGGTTTCGCCGGATTGCACGACGGACTGAAGCTGATTCGTGGGTTGGTGGAGAACTTCTGGGACACTCTCTATCCGGAAATCGACGAGGGGGACCTGGAAGCAAGGGCGAACGCCGTTGACATGCTCAACCGCCCGTTCTTCGCCGCTGCGGTCCAGAAGCTGCCGATCACCGGGAATCCGATCGGCACGAACTATTCCTACCTCGAGTTTAGAGATTCCTCCAGATTCGACGTCCCCGACAACACCGACGGCCTTGAATTTGAGGCGCGCGAACGGGCGAACCAGCTGAAGCAGCTGGCCGTGACGGAAGGGAAGATCACCACAGAGCAGTGGCGTGGCGCCAAGAACGCCAGCAATCGTGCGTTTTACGAAAATATCAACTCGCTGCTGAACATGTGCTGGGATGAGTGCAAAGCGCTGGATGAGGTTCTGGACGCGAAGTTCCAGCGTCAGACTCCGGGTCTGACCGATTTCAAGAAGATGTTGGAAGCAATCCGCTCGACAGTCGGGACCATCGTCAAGGAGAAGCGAATCCTCGAACCCGATCCAGTGGAGACGGTTGCGGATTCAAACCAGGATCTCGGGGCCGACGGCAAGCCGGTCACGGGAGGAGGCGCTCGCGCAACCGGGCCGGTCGCCTCGAGGCAGGAAGCGTTGAGACGGTTGGGCGAGGTTGCGGAGTTTTTCCGTGCCACGGAGCCCCACAGCCCCGTGGCCTACCTTCTCGATCGCGCCATACACTGGGGCCAGATGCCGTTGGAAGCCTGGCTCGATGAAGTGATCAAGGATGCGGGCGTGCTCGCTCACGTCCGTGAGACGCTCGGCTTGAAGGCAGGCAGCGAAGGACAGTAGCAAAAGCAAGGAGGTACGCACGATAACCGGCCGCAGGAGGGCAGGGGAGTAAGGGTGTTCCCGAACCTCGGCGGCCCGGCAGGTCTGATTCCATAGCAAACCTAAGAGAGGAATAAAATGGCGAAAGAAAGCACGCAACACAAACTCGACCGCGTTCGCTCGCCCCGGGTTCATATCACGTATGACGTCGAGGTCGGCGGTGCGATCCAGCTCAAGGAATTGCCGTTCGTCGTCGGCGTACTTGGGGACTTCTCCGGCAAACCCGAGCAGCCTTTGCCGCGCCTTAAAGACCGCAAGTTCGTCACGATCGACCGCGATAATTTCAACCAGGTTCTGGCCGGCATGAAGCCGCACCTTGCCTACAAGGTCGACAACAAGCTTACGGACGACGATACCAAGCTTGGCGTGGACCTCAATTTCAGGAGCCTCGACGACTTCGAGCCCGAGCAGGTCGTCAAGCAGGTGGAACCCCTGCGGAAACTCCTGGAAGCACGGCAGCGCCTGTCCGACCTTGTCCACAAGATCGACGGCAACGACAAGCTCGACGAAATGCTGCAAAAGGTCCTCAGCGACACGGACAAGCTCAAAAAAGTAGGCGCCGCTGCAGGCGTTGAGACCGAAAAGCCCGGAGGCAAGGAGGGTGGCAATGAATAAAGAACCGGAATCCCAAGGTCAAGCCCAGCAAGGGCGCACAGAGGAGTTGGCCGAAGGGCAAGCCCTGCTCGACAAGATACTCGATCAGGGAAGGTGGAAGGACCCTGCCAACCGATCGATGGCGCGCGACATTATCGGTGAACTGGCAAAGCAGGTTCTGGAAGGAGAAATCACCGTCTCCAAGGACACGGAAGCGATGATCAACTCCCGCATCGCGCAGATCGATGCCCTCCTGTCGGCGCAGCTCAACGAGATCATGCACGCGTCGGAATTTCAGAAACTCGAAGCGTCATGGCGGGGGCTGCACTACCTGGTCGACAAGTCGGAGACCGGGACGCTCCTGAAGCTCCGCGTTCTCAACGCCACCAAACAGGAGCTCAGCAAGGATCTTGAGAAGGCGGTCGAGTTCGACCAGAGCGCGCTCTTCAAGAAGGTCTACGAGGAGGAATTCGGCATGTTCGGCGGCGCTCCTTTCGGAACGCTGATCGGCGACTTCGAATTCGGCAAACACCCGCAGGACATCTCGCTGCTGGAGAAGATCTCCAACGTGGCCGCCGCCGCCCACGCGCCCTTCATTTCGGCTGCCAGCCCGGAGCTCCTGAATCTGGAGAGTTTCACCCAGCTGGACGATCCCCGCGATCTGGCCAAGATCTTCGACACCACGGAATACGCCAAGTGGAGGTCGTTCCGCGATTCGGAAGACTCGCGCTACATCGGGCTGACGGCGCCACACATCCTGATGCGCCTGCCCTATGGCGAAGCCACCGCCCCCGTCGAGGCCTTCCAGTTCGAGGAGGATGTCGACGGCATGAACCACGCCAAATACCTGTGGGGCAATGCCGCCTACGCCTTCGGGACGCGCCTGACCGAATCGTTCGCCAAGTACAACTGGTGTGCCGCCATCCGTGGCGTGGAAGGCGGAGGGCTGGTCGAAGGGCTCCCGACGCACACATTCAAGACGGACGATGGCGACATCGCTCTCAAGTGTCCCACTGAAATTGCCATCACGGACCGACGCGAGAAGGAATTGTCCGACCTCGGTTTCATCCCTCTGGTGCACTGCAAGGGGACCGATTTCGCGGCCTTCTTCGCGGCCCAGTCGGCGCAGAAATCGAAGAAGTTCGATTCCGACGCGGCCAACGCCAACGCGCGCCTTTCCACGCAGCTGCAGTACATCATGGCGGTCTCGCGATTTGCTCATTACCTGAAGGCGATGATGCGCGACAAGATCGGGAGCTTCATGTCGCGACAGAATGCCCAGGAATTTCTCAACCGTTGGATCAGCAACTACATCCTGCTCGACGACAACGCCGGGCAGGAAGCCAAGGCCAAATTCCCGTTGCGCGAGGCACGCATCGATGTGGCCGAAATCCCAGGCAAGCCGGGCTGCTATCGGGCCGTGGCCTTTCTCAAACCTCACTACCAGCTGGATGAGTTGACGGTTTCTCTGCGCCTGGTCGCGGATTTGCCGCCGCCGGCCAAAGGTTAGCACTACCGCGTTTCATGAGGACGAGTGGTTTGCAAAGACAAGTTTTTCAGGAGGAATAGGAAATGGCGTTCGATACATTTTTGAAGATAGATGGTATCCCGGGTGAGAGTACAGACGACAAGCACAAGGACTGGATCGAGCTTCAATCCTTCAGCCATGCCATAAACCAGCCTGCGTCCGCCACCGCCAGTTCCGCGGGAGGCGCGACCGCTGAGCGCGTCAACCACGCCGACTTCGTCGTGACTAAGCTGATGGACAAGGCCTCCACGAAGATCTACGATGCCTGCTGCAAGGGCACACATATCAAGGAAGTCATCGTTGAGATGTGCCGCGCGGGTGGCGACAAGATGAAGTACATGGAAGTCAAGTTGGCCGATGTGATCGTCTCATCCGTTGCGCCCTCAGGATCATCCGGAGGGGATTTCCCCAGTGAGAGCGTGAGTTTCAACTATGGGAAGATCAACTGGGTTTACACGCAACAGAAGCGCGCCGACGGGTCCGGTGGTGGAAACGTCCCGGCCGGATGGGACCTGACGAAGAACAAGCCTTGTTAGTTTTCATCGCTTGGAACGACGGACTGCGGGGGCGGGAAGCGACCTGCCCCCGTACTCTTGCACTCAAGCGTCTATCAGTGAGTAGATTCCCGGATGCCGCGAAGCGATAGCGAGGCACGCATTACCCTGTCTGTGCTCGACCGGCTGATCGACTCCGAGCCCGGGAGGCCGGCCGACCCTCCGCCGACACGCTCGAGGAGCCTGCGCGAGCTGAAGCATGCAGTCCGGCGGGACCTGGAGTGGCTGCTCAATTCGCGCCGCAGCATCTTCCCCTTGCCTGCGGATCTGGAACAGACCCGGAGGTCACTGATGCTTTACGGCCTTCCGGATTTCAGCGCCGCAAGTGTCAGCAGTCCCAGCGACCAGGCGCAAATTCTCCGCACCCTGGAGGAAGCGATCGAGCAATTCGAACCGCGTCTGCAGGGGGTTTCGGTGTCGCTGGAAACCGGCGGCGGCACGGAACGCGCCCTGCGGTTCCGGATCGAGGCGCAGCTCCAGGTGGACCCGGCCCCGGAGCCGGTGACGTTCGACACCATGCTGCAGCTGTACAGCGGCGAATATGAAGTCAAGGAAGAGGAATGAGCGACGAGTTGCTGCCCTACTACGAAAAGGAGCTCACCTTCCTGCGCCAGATCGGCGCGGAGTTTGCGGAAAAGTACCCGAAGATCGCAAGCAGGCTGCTGCTCGAAGCGGACAAATGCGAAGATCCCCATGTTGAGCGGCTCATCGAGGCCTTCGCATTCCTGGCCGGCCGTATCCACCACAAGCTGGACGACGAGCTGCCCGAGATCACCGAGTCGTTCCTCGGCGTGCTGTACCCGCATTATCTCGCCCCGATCCCGTCGATGTCGATCGTGCAGTTCCTGCTGGACGCCGGCCAGGCAAAATTGCAGACGGGGCAGACCATTGCGCGAGGGTCGGTCCTGTCGTCGCGCCCCGTGGACGGGATTCCGTGCCGGTTCCGCACATGTTACCCGCTGACGATCTGGCCGGTGGAAGTTGCCGCCGCGGGTTTCGAAGCGCCGGCCGGGGCCGGCATGCAGACGCAGGAGACCCGGTCGGTGCTCCGCCTGGTGCTGCGCACCACCGGCGGGCTGCCGTTTACCTCCTTGTTCGAAAAGATCTCGGAAACGGAGGAACGGGGGTTCGACCGGGTGCGCTTCTACCTGCAGGGCGAAGGGCAGATGGTCAACCTGCTCTACGAACTTCTGTTTGTAAACGCCGTCAAGGTAGAGTTGCGGCCGGGTGACGCCAGGAAAAAAGGGCCGGCGCCGGTTGTACTCGATGCCGGCTGCTTGCGCCAGGTCGGTTTTGAGCGCGACGAGGGGATGCTCCCGTACTCGGATCGCTCCTTCATGGCCTATCGCCTGCTGCAGGAGTACTTCACCTTCCCGGAGAAATACCTGTTCTTCGACCTGTGTGGACTTTCGAAGGCAGTCCGCGCCGGCTTTGGCGACACGATCGAAGTCCTGATTCACTTCAACCGGGAGTTTTCGCAGGAAAAATCCGTTACGAACCAGGTTTTTCGCCTCAACTGCACTCCGATCGTGAATCTGTTCCACCAGGTGACGGAACCGATCCAGCTGACGCACACGCAGGCGGAATACCGTGTGATTCCGGACGTTGGCCGCCAGTTCGTGACGGAAATCTATTCCATTGATTCCGTCACCAATTCGGTGGCCTACAACGAAAAGCCGATTCCGTTTCAGCCCTTCTACTCGTTCCGGCACGCCCACGATCGGGAGGGCCAGCGCACGTTCTGGTACGCGCACCGGCGCGCATCGCCGCGCAAGGAGGACTTGGGGACTGAAGTCTACCTGTCGCTCGTGGACCTGGACTTCAACCCCTCCCGGCCCGATGTGGAGACGCTCACGGTGACCGCCACGTGCACCAACCGCGATCTGCCCAGCCGGCTCCCCTTCGGCAATGTCGAAGGGGATTTTCAACTTGAGGGGCCGGGCTTGTTTACCAGCATACGGTGTCTGAAAAAACCGACCCCGACGCTGCGTCCCCCGATGAGACGAGCGACTCAGTGGCGCCTGATCTCACACTTGTCGCTCAATTATCTCTCCCTGGTCGAGAATGCGGATGAAGACGGGCCGGAAGCGCTGCGGGAGATCCTGCGGCTTTACGATTTCATGGATTCGGCGGCTACGCGGCGCCAGATCGCAGGGATCACGCACGTCGGCGCACGACGGATTTTTCGCTCCATGCCTTCCCCTCTGGGCGCGAGTTTTGTCCGGGGCATCGAGGTGAGTCTCCAGTTTGATGAGCAACAGTACGTCGGCAGCGGCGCCTTCCTGCTGGCTTCCGTCCTGGAACGCTTCCTGGCGCTGTATACGTCGATCAACTCTTTCGTGCAGATGGTTGCGACCACCCAACAACGCGAAGGCGTGCTCAAACGCTGGCCCCCGAGGGCGGGCGAACAGATTGTGGTATGAGAGACTCGATCGCTGATCGCGGATATCGTTTCGAGTTTTTCCAGGCTGTGCGTGTGCTCGAACGGTTGTACCGCCAACGAGAACAGGTCGGCGCCACGTCCCACCCCTCCCGCGAAGTTGCGCGTTTCGTCGGCAACGTCACGCTCACGTTCCCTGCAAGCCAGATCCAGAAGGTGGAGCTCGACGACCGGGAGGATGTGCAGCCGCGGGTCGTCGTAAACTTCATGGGGCTTACCGGGCCACTGGGAGTGCTGCCCCGCCACTACACCGAGCTCCTGCTGGAGAGGACCTACAACAAAGATTTCACCCTGCGTGATTTCCTGACCCTGTTCGATCACCGGATGATCTCGCTCTTTTATCGCGCCTGGGAGAAGTACCGCTTTCCGATCGCCTATGAGCGGGGGAACGACACGTTCACGGGATACCTGAGTAGTCTGATCGGGATGGGAACCCCGGGCCTGCAGCGGCGGCTCAAGATCGAGGACCAGGGACTGCTGCTGTACGCCGGGCTCCTTCTGCAGCGGCCTCACTCCGCCAGCGGGCTCGAGGGGATCCTGCGCAACTATTTCGATGTCCCCGTGAAGGTCTGCCAGTTTTTCGGGCACTGGGTGCGGCTGGGAGAGGAGAACCGGACACGGATCGGTGTTCAAAATCACCAGCTTGGCTTCAACGCCATCTGCGGCAGCCGCGTCTGGGACCGGCAATCGAAGTTCCGGGTGCGCGTCGGGCCGTTGAAACATGCCGCGTTTGAAAGTTTTTTGCCCGGCGGCAGCGCCCATGCGCCGCTGATGCAGTTGTCGCGCCTGTTTGCCGGGCTCGAACTCGATTTCGATGCCCAGTTGGTCCTGCTCGCCGGAGAGGTCCCGGCCTGCCGCCTGCAGAGCGGCGGGGGCGCGCGTCTTGGCTGGTCTTCCTGGCTTAAGGTGCGCGAGTTCGCGCATGATGCCGAAGACACGGTTCTGCCTTGCAACGATTTGCCGTAGGCGGGCGCAGGCCGCAGGAATGCGGCCGGCGCGCTCACCTGCATTTATCAACGGATTTCCGGAGGAGGCGTCGTGTTCACCAATCTGAAAGCCATGATCTCGAAGCTTGACACCACGTGCCGCAGTTCTCTCGAATCAGCCGCCGGGTTGTGCCTGTCGCGCACCAACTACGACGTGGAGATCGAGCACCTCCTGCTGAAGCTGCTCGAGGCGTCGGACACGGACATCTCCCGGATTTTCCGGCACTTCGAAGTGGATCCGTCGCGCCTGGCCAGGGACCTGACGCGCGCCATCGACCGGTTCAAGACCGGCAACGCACGCACACCCGCCCTGTCTCCCCGCCTCCCCCGCCTGTTCGAGCAGGCCTGGTCGATCGGCTCGATCGATTATGGCGGCGCCAACGTGCGCACCGGCTTTCTCCTGCTCGCGCTGCTGACGGATCCCGACACGGCGCGCATGGCGCGCGACCTGTCACCCGAGTTGAAGCACATCTCCATCGAGACGCTGCAGCGCGACCTGCTCAGCATCGTGTCCGGTTCGGAAGAGGACCGGGAAGCGTCCCAGGCCTCTGCCGGCGCACCGGAGGCTGCCGAGGGTCGTGCCGCCCGGCCGGGATCGAAGACTCCGGCTCTCGATCAGTACACGAATGACCTGACGGCCCGTGCCAAAAAGGGGGATATCGATCCGGTCCTCTGCCGTGAGTTTGAGATCCGGCAGATCGTGGACATTCTGACGCGCCGCCGCCAGAACAACCCGATTTTGACGGGCGAAGCCGGGGTAGGGAAGACTGCTGTTGTCGAGGGTTTTGCCATCAAGATAGCCCAGGGGGATGTGCCGCCGCCGTTGCGCAACGTCTCGTTGCGTTCGCTCGACCTGGGGCTACTGCAGGCGGGGGCCGGCGTCAAAGGGGAGTTCGAAAACCGCCTGAAGTCGGTGATCGCGGAAGTCAAGGCGTCCGCCCAGCCGATCATCCTTTTCATCGACGAAGCGCACACCATGATCGGCGCCGGCGGGCAGGCCGGTCAAAATGACGCCGCCAACCTCCTCAAGCCTGCCCTCGCCAGAGGCGAACTCCGCACCATTGCCGCAACCACGTGGGCCGAGTACAAGAAGTACTTCGAGAAGGATCCCGCGCTCGCCCGCCGCTTCCAGGTCGTCAAAGTCGAGGAGCCCACCGAGGACCAGGCAACCATCATGATGCGCGGTTTTGCGGCCTCTCTCGAATCGCACCACAAAGTGCGCGTTCTGGACGAGGCGGTTGAGGCGTCCGTGCGCCTATCCCATCGCTACATCTCCGGGCGGCAGTTGCCCGACAAGTGCGTGAGCGTGCTCGATACCGCCTGCGCCCGGCTCGCGCTGAGCCACTCCGCCACGCCCCCGCAGATTGAAGATTGCCAGCGCCGGATCTCGCAGTTGGGAGTGGAGATCCAGGCCCTTCAACGGGAAGAAGTCGCAGGGGGGGCGCACGCCGAGCGCATCGCGGATCTGACCGCGGCGAAGGAGGCCGCCGAAAAGGACCTCGCCGGGTTCAAGGAACGATGGGAAAAAGAAAGCGCGATGGTGACGCGCCTCAGGGAGATTCGGGAACAGCTCGAGCGTCAGGCAGTGAAAGGCAACGGCGATGAGACTCCCAAACTGGCGCCGGAAGAGGTTGAGAAGCTGCGCGCCGAGCTCGACGGCCTGAATGCCGATCTCGCCAAGGTGCAGGGGGAGAACCCCCTGATGCAGGTCTGCGTCGACAGCCAGACGGTCGCCGATGTCATTTCCGGCTGGACGGGGATCCCTGTGGGCAAGATGATGTCGGACGAGATCAAGACGGTCCTTTCGCTCCACGAACGGCTCGCCGAACGGGTTATCGGCCAGAATTACGGGCTCCAGGCGATCGCCCAGCGCATACGGACGGCGCGCGCGAACCTGGTGGATCCCCGCCGGCCCATCGGCGTGTTCATGCTGGTCGGCCCCAGCGGAGTCGGCAAAACCGAGACCGCGCTGGCGCTGGCCGATTCGCTGTACGGCGGCGAGCGCAACATGGTCACCATCAACATGTCGGAGTACCAGGAGGCGCACACGGTCTCGAGCCTCAAGGGCTCGCCTCCCGGATATGTGGGATACGGCGAAGGCGGGGTGCTCACGGAGGCTGTGCGGCGCAAACCCTACAGCGTCGTGCTTCTCGACGAGGTGGAAAAAGCCCACCCGGACGTCATGGAGCTGTTTTTCCAGGTTTTCGACAAGGGCCTGCTGGAAGACGGCGAAGGGCGGGAAATCGACTTCAAGAACACCGTCATCCTGCTGACCTCGAATGCGGGCACCGACACGGTGATGAAGCTCTGTGCCGACCCGGAGACCCGGCCCGACCCCTTCGCTCTGGCCGATGCGCTGCGCCCCGATCTGCTGAAGTTCTTCAAACCGGCATTTCTCGGACGGCTCATCGTTGTCCCGTACTACCCGATCACCGATGAAGTCATGCGCGAGATCATCAAGCTGCAGTTGGGCCGGATCCAGAAGCGCGTCGCCGAAAACCACCGAGCGCATTTCCGTTATGACGACACGCTGATCAGCGCCATCGCCAACCGCTGCAAGGAAGTGGAGAGCGGCGCGCGCAATGTGGATCACATCCTCACCCGGACTCTGCTGCCTGAGATTTCACAGGAAGTCCTGAGCCGGATGGCGGCGGGCGGGGCCATCACCGACGTGCACGTCGGCGTCGGTGCGAACGGGGAGTTTGAGTATCACATTTCCTGACTTTTTCAGGGATCGCCGGCGCTTCCTGCGCCGGCAATCCCCGTGCAAAAGACGGCGGCATGCCGCGCTGCGCCGCCGGATGCGGCGCGGACAGGCAACAGACCCGGCAGGAGCCCCCGCTGAGTCACAACGGGCCTCCAGTGCACAAGGAAGATCATCATGGCGAGCCATATCCAGGCAGACAGGGCGATGACGGTCACCACCCCGCTGGGGCCGGATGTTCTCCTTCTGGTCGGTTTCCAGGGCCACGAGGAGATTTCCCGGCCTTTCAGTTTCCAGCTCGACCTCCTGGCCGAAAACGCAACCAAGGTCGAGTTCGACAAGATCCTCGGCCAGAAAGTCACGATCAACGTCGCCCTCGTCAAGGAGGGAAAACGTTACATCAACGGGATCTGCAGCCGGTTGAGCCAGGGCGAACGGGACGATTATTTCACGACCTTCCGCATGGAGGTGGTGCCCGCGCTTTGGTTGCTCACGCGGACTGTCCGCAGCCGGATCTTCCAGCGGGCAACGATCCCGGACATCCTCAAGAAAGTGCTCGAAGGCGTGGATGTCGTGTTCGAAATCCAAGGCAAGTTCGAACCCCGGGATTACTGCGTTCAGTATCGTGAGACCGATTTTGACTTTGCCTCCCGGCTGATGGAGGAAGAAGGAATTTTTTATTTCTTCAAGCATACGGCCGACAACCATCAGATGGTGGTCGCGAACACGGCCCAGTGCCATACCAATCTTCCAATCGAGAACAACCTCATTTTCGAAACGGTCACAGGCGGGCTGCGTCCCGAATACCGGATCCAGTCATGGGAGAAGATTCAGGCGCTGCGCTCGGGAACGTACACTTTGTGGGACCACTGCTTTGAGCTGCCGGGAAAACACCTCGAAGCCGGGCAGCCGATTCTCGAGAGCGTGCAATCAGGCAAGGTGACGCACAAACTGAAGGTGGGCGGAAACGACAAGTTCGAGATTTATGATTATCCGGGCGCATACGCGCAGCGTTTCGACGGCGTAGACAAATCGGGAGGCAATCAGCCGGCCGAACTCCAGAAGATCTTCACCGACAACTCGCGGACAGTCGGAATCCGCATGCAGCAGGAGGCGGTCCCAAGCCTGCTGATCCGCGGCGGCAGCGACATCCGGCACCTCATCAGCGGCTTCAAGTTCAACCTGGAACGGCATTACGACGCCGACGGACCCTATGTAGTGACGAGCATCGAGCATTCGGGCGCCTTCTCGCACAATTACCGCTCCGGCGAGCCCGGCGAGATCGTGTACGAGAACCAGTTCACCTGCATACCCGCGACGCTGCCGTTCCGTCCGCAACGGGTCACGCCGCGCCCCTTCGTGCGCGGGACGCACACCGCTACCGTGGTCGGCCCCCCCGGCGAGGAGATCTTCACCGACAAGTATGGGCGGGTGAAGGTGCAGTTTCACTGGGACCGCGAAAACAAGTACGATGCCGACAGTTCGTGCTGGGTCCGTGTGGGCACCGCCATTGCCGGCAGGCTCTGGGGCGCCATTTACATCCCGCGCATCGGGCAGGAGGTCGTAGTCGATTTCCTCGAAGGAGATCCCGATCAGCCGATCATCGTCGGAAGCGTGTACAACGCCGACCAGATGCCGGCCTACAAGCTACCCGATCACAAGACCAAGTCCGGATTCAAATCCTATTCGTCGCCCGGCGGCGGCGGGTTCAACGAGATCCGGTTCGAGGACAGCAAAGGGAATGAACAGGTTTTCATCCACGGGGAGAAAGACCTCGACGTCCGCATCAAGCATGACCGGCGAGAATGGATCGGCAACGATAGCCACCTGATCGTGAAACGGGATTCTTTCCGCCAGATCGGGCAAGATGAGCAAGCCAAGGTCGCGAGGGACCGTATCACCTCCGTTCTTCGCGATGACCACCTGACGGTCCTGGGCAAGACTGCATGCGACATCAAGGGCTCCAAGTCGGATCATGTCGGCGGGAGTGTCATCGAGGAGGTGGACGGCGACCAGAGCGTGTCGGTCCAGTCCAAGTATTGCCTCACTGCGGACCAAATTGTGCTCGAGGCAAAAGGCTTTACAGTCAGCGTGGGAAGCAATTTCGTCACGTTGGACGCCTCGGGGGTCTATATCCAGGGCACGATGGTTTACGTCAACAGCGGCGGCTCTGCCTTGAGCGGCTCCGCCGGATCTCTGGTGCCGCCCTCGGAGCCCGCGGACGCCATGATTGCCGACAATGCCGACCCGGGAGACAAATCCCCCACCTATAAGAATCAGCCGCCGGCTTCGACGGCGCCGACTCATAACCCGAATGAGAAGGAGAACAAGAGCAAGAAATCCTGGATCGAGATCGAACTGCTGGATGATGAAGGGAAGCCCGTTCCCGGCGAGCCCTACCGCGTGACTCTGCCGGACGGTTCGACCGTCGCGGAAGGGACGCTCGACGAAAAGGGCTGCGCCCGCGTCGACAACATCGATCCGGGGACCTGCAAGGTGACATTCACGAAGCTGCACAAGGATGCCTGGAAGCCTAAATAGTGGGTTCAGGCCCCGGTAATTCCCCGGCGCTTTCTCTTTGCGTGCGGGCCCCGAATCGCGATATCTTTCCCCGTCTATCAAATTCGCATTGAGGCTGACCGGCGTGCCAATCTACACCACCGCGTGCCCGCGCAACTGTTACAGCACCTGTTCCATGCTTGTGGAAGTTCAGGAAGGACGCATCCGCCGCATTGAATCCAACCCGATGAATGCCGCCACGCCCGGCGGCGTCTGCCTGAAGGGATTGAGTTACGTCGAGAGGATTGCGTCGCCCGACAGGCTGCTCGCGCCCATGGCCCGGACGGCCGGGGGCTTTCGGAAGATCTCATGGAATGAGGCGCTGGACAGGATTGCCGGAAAGTTATCCGAGCTGAAGGAAAGCCACGGCCCGAGGAGCATTCTTTACTATGCCGGGAGCGGCACAAAGGGTCTGCTGAACTCCGTAGGCATGAGCTTCTGGAGGCTTTTCGGCGGCTGCACCACGACCTACGGCGATCTCTGCTGGCCGGCCGGGCTCGAAGCCACCCGTCTGACCCTGGGCGAAAACAAGCACAATGTCCCCTGGGACCTCGCCAATGCCAGACTGATCATCCTCTGGGGAAAGAACCCCGCAGAAACCAATATTCACCAGATGCGTTTTGTCGAGCAGGCGCTGGCGCAAGGCGCCACGCTCGTCGTCGTGGACCCGAGGCGCACTGAGACTGCCGAGCGGGCGAACCTCCTGGTTCAGCCGCGGCCGGGTTCCGACGGAGCACTGGCGCTCGGCATTGCCCATCTGCTTCTGAAAGATGGCCGCCTCGACCGGACCTTTATCGAAAACCATATTCTCGGATTTGACGAATTCAGCAGCCTGGCCGGCGAGTTCTCCCCGGAGCGGACAGCCGGGCTGACCGGCGTCACGGCTTCCTGTATCGGCCGGCTGGCAGGGTATCTCGGGGAAGTGAGGCCGGCGACCGTTTGCGCCGGCTTCGGCATGCAGAGGTACACCAACAGCGGCCAGAGCATGAGAGCCATCCTTGCGCTGCTCGCCATTACGGGGAACATAGGCAGGCCCGGCGCCGGCTGGCAGTTTGCCAACCTGCAGAGCGCCCTGTTCGACCGGGTGCCCGACCCGCTGGCGTTCTATCCGCCGGAGAGTGACGACGGCGTGGTTCGCGTCGGCGTCTCCACCGCCAGATTGGGCCGGGATATGCTCGCCGCAAGGTGGCCGGAGCTGAAGATGGCCTGGGTCGAGCGCGGCAACCCGGTCACCCAGAATCCGGAAACACCGGCGGTATTGAAGGCCTTTCGCGCGCTCGACTTCAGAGTGGTCGTGGACCAGTTCATGACCGATACGGCGCGTGAGGCCGACCTCGTGCTGCCGGCGAAGTCGATGTTCGAACAGTCCGACATCATCGGCGCCTACTGGCATCCCTACGTGCAGCTGAAACAGAAGATCTTCGATCCGCCGGGTGAAGTGAAGCCGGAAAGCGAAATATACCGCCTGCTGGCCGGCCGATTGGGTTTTCAGCCCGAGATCCTGGATGAGATCATCCCCGGCCCATCCGATGCGGAGGTCGAAGCCTGGCTGGAGCGCAGGCTGTCCGCGATCCCCGGACTGACAATAGAGCGGCTTCGCGAGGGGCCGGCAATGGCTCCGGGCTGTCAGGAAATCGCCTTCTCGGATCTTGTTTTTCCGACTCCATCCGGGAAAATAGAGCTCCTCTCGCAGGCTGCCGCAGAGCTTTGGGGTGTCGATCCGCTGCCGCGTTACCGCGCACCGGAAGAGTCGCTCACGCGCGAGCCCGGCGCCGCAATCCCGTACCCTCTCGTATTCCTGACTCCGAACACAAAGAACCGCATCCACTCCCAGTTCGGCAACCTGAAGATGATCCGTGACGTGAGCGAGGCGCCCTTCCTGCTGATCGGTTCCGGCGATGCCGGAAAGCGCGGAATCCTCGACGGCGACCGGGTGCGCGTTTTCAACGCCAGGGGGCGCCTGCAGACGACGGCTCGCATCGACTTCAGTCTCATGCCCGGCTGTGTGTCCATGACCAACGGGTGGTGGATCCCCGAGGGCGGAACGGTGAACGTCTGTTCCATGGGCCGGGAGACGGATATGGGATTTGGGGCAGCCTTCCATGACAACCTCGTAGAGGTCGAGAAGGTGACGGCATGAGAGGCTTCTGGCTGGACCTGAATCGCTGCACCGGGTGCCACGCATGCCGGCTAGCCTGCACCATCGAAAACGACCTGGGAGCGGGAAGGAGCTGGCGGGAAGTCCACACCTTCAACCTGCAGCGGCGCCCCGGCGTGCCCCGGTTCCACCTGTCGCTCGGCTGCCAGCACTGCGCTGACCCCGCGTGCATGCGGGCCTGTCCCGCCCTGGCTTATTCAACGGACCCGGTCACCGGCGCGGTGCTTGTCGACGAAGAGCTTTGCATCGGGTGCCGGTACTGCAACTGGGCATGCCCTTTTGATTCACCCCGTTACAGCCGGCCGGCGGGGACAGTGTCCAAGTGCACCCTGTGTAACGGACGCCTGCTCGAGGGCAAGGATCCCGCGTGCGCTGCGCTCTGTCCGACCGGGGCGCTGCAATTCGGCGAACTCGAGCCGGAAACAGGGATCGCACGCGTGCCTGGTTTTCCTGCGACCCGATTGAGCCCTTCGATACGTTTCATGCCGCTGCGCCCGCCGGGCAGTGGACCGGAGTTGAGCGCCCCACAGGAGCAACCCCCCGCGACGGGCGCCCCGCGTTCTATGGACCTCGGCGTGCCTCGGAATATGACAATGAAGTCGGAATGGGCCCTGATGATGTTCACCATGATGGCCGCGTTGCTCGTCGCAATCTGCGGTGCGGCGGTTTTCGGGACGTTGCGGATCGACCCGCTCGCCTTTGTGGTCGCCGCCGTCGGCGCCCTTGCTGTGAGCACCTTTCACCTCGGCCGCGTGGAACGGGCCCTGCGCGCAGTCCTGAACCTGCGCCATTCGTGGCTCAGCCGCGAGACCGTGTCGTATTCCGCTTTCGTCATCCTTTCGGCTCTGTATTTCCTCATGCCTTTCGGCGGGAAGTCGCTTGGTTGGGCGGCGTTCCTCTCGGGTTTGTTCACATTGTTTTGCATTGACCGCGTTTACGGGGCGATTTCCGCCAGGGACGCCGGTTGGCTTCACAGCGCCGGCAGCGTGCTTACGGGCATGTTTCTGACGGGCATCCTCACGGTCAGTGCCGAGGTTGCGGGCGCTTTCGGACTGCTGAAACTCGTTCTCTACGCCGATCGGCAATCCTGGTTCAAGAACGGCGCGCGTCTGTCGGCTTCGATATTGAGGCTTGGCTTGGGATTTGTCGCCCCGCTGGCGCTATGGCAGGCTTATCCGGATTGGGTGCTGCCGGCGGTGCTTGCGGGAGAACTCATCGACAGGTGCGAATACTATCTGGACATGGAGATCATGACGCCCCGGCGGCGGATCGCCACCGATCTGGCGAGCGCCGCCGGCCTCTTGACTCCGGGAGCCGGCGGGAGACCCTGACGGCACGATTCTCTGATCCTGAAGCACCGGCGTCCGGCGCTATTCGACTCTTATATAGCTGAATCTCCTCCCGTCCTCCACGTAGCGGACGAATATGCCCGGTTGTCGGCTGAACTCCGATGCGACCATCAAGGTCGGGAATTCGGCTTGCCGCACCATCTTCCCATCGCGGGCGACCAGGGCGACGTTGCGCGAGAGGTCCGGGTTGAGGAAATGCACCGTTCCATCCGGCGCGGAAAACAGATATCGGGCAGCGAAATTTCTGGTGAGCACCGCCTGGAGCAATGTTGATGCCGGCCCGATGGGAGAAGAAAAACGGAGTTCACCCTCCGTCTTGCCGGAGTCGAGATTGACCTGCCGGCGCAGGTACTCGCCCTTGGAGATGTCGCCGCAGAGGATGACCGCAACCCGGTCGTACCCTGAATCGGACTCTCTATATCGCAGGCCCATGGAAATGTCGAGTATCGGGTAAGAGGTGTCGTAACTTCGGCGGGAATCGTCCGCCGCGGCGCCTGCTTTGCGAATAACCACGGAAAAGCTCTTCCGATCCTTGCCGGCAAAGGCAAACACGAGCCCATCCTGCCGATCCCACAGCGCCCGCCGGGGGGTGTTCGGATTCAGGATCGCGAGGGGCCTGAACACGGGCTTCCCTCCCTCGGTCAATTCCAGCAGGGAGGCCTCTCCATCGGATGTTACGAGGATCACGTAGAGGGTGCCTTTTTCGCTGGTATAGGGCGGATCGATCAGGCCCATCTTTTCAGCAGGGAGGGAGATGGAACGCGGCGGTTCCGGCTGGGCGTCGCCGGAAAGCCGGGCGACCTGAAGTTTGCTCCCGGGTGCGACCCAGACCATGTGGTGAGTCGGCCGGCCGGAGACGTTGTACGCGGAGACCCTGACCGGCGAGGGTTCAGCCAGTCGAGCGATGCGGCGATTGGAGTAAGCCACTGCCGGGGCATACGGGCTCGATCGGAGCAGGAAGAGATCATATCCGGCTTGCCCACGATTGATCCAGGCCGTCTCTGAGGGTTCCGCCGCCGTCAAGAGGCTGCCCGTGAGGCAGGCAAACGCGATGGAAGCTTCCGCGACGCGGAATTCGGAAGGCTTAGAGGAGGCTCGCATCGCCGGCGATCCTGAATATTGCCCCGTAACCGTGTAGCTGCCCGGCGGCAGCTCACCGACCCATGCGGTGATGTCCCCCTTAACCTGCAACTCCTCTGCCGGGGCGAGCACTCTGCGCTGTGGAGAGCGGGGCGCCTCAATGTGTTCTCCTTCGCGCACGCGGACGGATGCCATATCGCCCGTGACCTGGAAACCTCCCGTGCCGGTTACCCGCACGGAAAAAGCCCGATTCTCCCGGGAATCATCCAGGAGGTTCAGCGGGCTCCTGCCCCTGTTGGTGAGCGTGAAGATGCATGGGATTGACTCGCCTCGGACGGCGACATTCGTCGCCAGGGACAAGTCCAGTGATAGGGCTTGCGTTTGGCCCGCTCCCAACTCAGTCACGGGCCTTTGGCCCCATCCTCCAGCGGCTGTGAGTTGGCGGTCCTGATGAATCGGCCAGAGCAGCACGCCAACGGCCCCCAGCATCGGCACGATGGCGGTCATTCTGCGCGCAGGACGCCGCTTCGGCGGGGGGAGGGAGGGTTCGAAGCCTGTTTGCATTATTTGCGTTCCGCGGGATGAGCCGGTTTTAAGGTTAAGCCAACTTGGCGAATGCGAACCGCTTGCCCTGTTCTATGAACCGGACAAAGCGGTCCGGGTTTCGGCTCATTCCTGTCGGTACGACGAGGCACGGCTGCGAGTTTACCTTCACCGGCCGGTGACTCGCATCGGTGACCGGCAGGAAGACGGTAAAGCCGGAATCGGCGAACACGATCGTGCCGTCCGGGCGAGCGAACAGGTAGAGCGGAGCGCCATCATCTGCCAGGACAGACTGGATGATCTGCAGGTTTCCGGCGCCATCCACCACAAACCGGCCGTCCGGTTCGGCGTTGCCGTCTGCCAGGTTGATCTTCCATCGGAAAAAGATGTCGTTCACCTGGTCATGCGAGAGGACCTGAAGTACTCGATCGTAATCCTCCCTGGCCTCGTTGTAGACTTGTGCCAGTAACAGATCGATGACCGGTTGTTCGGAAGTAAACACGAGTTTGCCCGTGACCGGTTTCGGTGGAGAGGAAAGAGGAACCGTGGCTGCAAACACCTCGATCCCCTCAGGGTCTGCCCAGGCGAAGGCAAGAACTTCGTCCCTGCACCAGATCGCAGACCGCGGCCCTGTGAGCGGCGGATCTGTCTTGATCGGGTGAATCGCCGGTTTTCCTTTGCCGATGTACTGGAGCAGGCAGGCATTCTCGCCTCCCGGGTTCACCAGCAGCACATGAAGGTTCCCCTTTGGGTCCGAATAAGGCGTTGCCATGGGTTCCAGATCCTCGCTTGGGAGGGGGAGGCTGACCGGCGCCTCGGGAGGGAGGTCGCTGCGGAACCGGAGGACACGCAGGTTGCCGTCATTGGCGGTCCAGACCATGTGCTGAACGGTCGGGGGAGCTACGTTGTAAGACGATGGCAAAACGCCCGTCGAAACATCCGCCTCGGCCAGCGGAATATTGGCATAGGTAACGGGCGGATGGTTGGGGCTCGATTCGAGCACGAAAAGTTTGTAGGTTGCCCCGGACCGGTGAATCCACGCGGTGACTCGCGGGCTGAGAGGCAGCGGAAGATTCTGTGTCGCCGATCCCGCATAAACAGGAGCGGCCTCGGTGACCTTGACCTCCACGACGGACGACTCCGCCCTGGCAGAGGGCGAATGCATGTAATGTCCCTGCAGCGAGTAGGTGGAGGGTTCCAGATCGCCGATCCAGGAGATCACGTCCCCGTGGACGACCCATTTGTCTCCAGGCGCAAGCACCCTGGTCGGCTGGGTCCGAGGCTGGTCGACGTGCTCTCCTTCGCGCACATGGATCGACATCTGGTCGCCCCAGGCATCGACGCCCCAGATGCCTGTAACATGAACGGAAAACGCGCGATTCACCTCACTGTTGTCCTTGAGTGTGAGCGGAGTCTGGCCCGCGTTGGATAAGACGAGGTTGAACCGTATGGACTCTCCACGGATGACTTCCGTTTTGCGCACTTCCAGGTCCAGCTTGAGACCCTCCATGAAATCCTCCCGGTTCGTCAGGTGACCTTACCCGTGACTGAATTGCTCTTGATTTCCTTCGTGCGCACGCGAAAGCTTACCTGAGTCGTTCCCTTGTGCGCCGCGTCCGCCTGCAGCTTCCCTACATATGTCGTGCCGCCTGCGACATAGTTGGTGAAATCAGCCCGGGAGGGAACGCTGCTCTTCCACTCTCCGTCGGTCATGTCCGTTACATCTTTCTTGAAGGTCCCACCCAGATTGTTTACCGTCGCCTCCGCACGGGCGACGCATGAGATGTAGCCGTCCGTTCCTGCGGGAATGTTGAAATTCCCCAGGTCGGTGCCCGCAGGACTGTTCAGTTTCAGAGGTTTCATCTTGGAGTAGATGAACTTGCGGAACTGGGCGTTGGCACGCAGCCTGACGGTGTCCCAGAACCTCAGCTTGAGCAGGCAAACCGCGCAAAAATGCCACTGCACGGGGCCGACGGCCCTGACTGCGGCGCCCGTGGCGTCATAATAGTCGTTTTGGTACGACATCGCACAGACGATTGCGTCGTCCTGGTCGTGATCCAGCCATGCCCCCCTGGTGTGTTCGACATCCTGCGTGGCCCATTTCGTCGGGTCCGCGTTACTGCTGTCAAAGGACGTCAGGCAGTGCCGCAGATAAAGCGCGTGCCCCATCTCGTGGGCGAACGTGCAGGTGGCGTCTCCCACGGTCACCATGAAAAACTCGCGCTCCCCCATGTACATCCCCAGCGCCGTCGAGACCGCCTGCAGGTCCTTGGAGAGGAATACGTACAGTCCCTTGGTGGTGTCCTGCACCAGATCGGTGCGGGGCGAGGTCTTGGCCTTGTCAGTGTAGGCACGGTCGAGGAAACGCTTGGCCAGTTGTTCGCCATATGTCCAGCATTGGTCACGTGTGAGTCCGGGAAGAGCGGGCAGAAAGTACTGGGCGTAATTGTACAGGGCGTTGTTGTTGATCGTCGCTGCCGGCTTGCCGATGTCGCCCAGGTACTTCTTGACGACTGTCTTCCATGTGGCCTCGTCATACTTGACGATCGAGGCCGCCGCCGGCGGAACAACCTCCATAAAGGCCGCCGCGTAGGCGTTCTGGACGTCCGTCCAGTTGATGTAGTTCGTATTGACGTTGTCGAAGGTGACGAGCATGTCGATCGTGACCTTGCGCCAGAGCGTGAAAGGGCCGGTCTTGTGGACCTTCACCCGGCTGCCGTCGGCGGCAGGGAAGTCGAGCGTCGACCCATCGGGCGCCGCCAGCCCGACCGAAAACACGTAATTGTCGCCGGAGATCGGCGGTGGATAGAAAAAGACATCGGATACGCCGATGGCCTTGCCGTCGGCGGCCGTATCCGGCTTGACGATGCTCTTGGCGCGTTTGCCCTTATAGAGATCGCTCTTGGGCGTACCGGGCGGATCGTCCAATCTCGGGAGTTTGCCGCCGCCGGCCCTGGCCAGTGCGGCATTGAAAGGGAGTCCGAACAGGACGTCGCAGGCATCGATGACACCGTCCCGCTGGCGCACGCCGCCGAACATCGTGGAGCAATTGTCATCCATTTTTGAACCCGCGTCATTGGTCTTGCGCTTGAAGTACTTGAAGAAATCTTTGATGAACTCCTTGGGCCTCGCGCTGTTGCGGCACTTGTCGATCTGATCAAACTCTTCTTCGGGATCCTCGACTTTCCAGCTTACAAAGACCTCGTCGGGTGTCAGGGGTACCTGTTCTCCGGCGGCCCACTTCTTGACTGTGACGCGGAAGGCGACTGCCGGCTGCAGGTCACGCAGCCAGTTGTTGGTTGTATAACAGGCCGGTTTTGCGGTCACGTCCGCCCCTGCCCCGAGGATGTTCGCGCCCGCATCGGCCGTTTCCGCCGACGTGGCGGCATGGTTGTCGTGGATCAATATGCGGTACTTCTTACCGTCGCTTGCAGGCGGGATGACCGTATCCGCGGCCACGGCAACCGGCGGAGCGGCGGCCTCGACCAGTTCGAACGTGCAGCGGTACCCGACATCCTGCGGGACCTTGGAGTCGCCGAGGTAGGTGAGTTCGAGCGTGTAATCGGGTAATGCAAGAGTGTTTTTGTGGTTCGGAGCGACGCGTCTTTCCATGCCAGCCATGGTTCAATAGCTTCCTTCCGTACCGTCAGATTATCAACATCCGTAAATATCCTTGAGCTTCCCCTGTGTCGCCTTTTCCGCCGCCCCTTCGGGATCCTTGAGGGTGTGGTTTGTCTGGAACGCTTTGATCGCAGCCTCCGTGAGCGTGCCTGCCCCGGCCGTGCCGTCAATTACCGGAAGGCCGTAATTCAGGTTCTGCAGGCGCGCCTGGATGCCGTTCATGGTTGTCACCGGCTCGAGATGACCGATGAGCAGCTCGAACGTCTGCTTTTCTATCGTCAGGGTGGCGGTTTCCACGTCGGTGGTGATCTCGCATTTCACAGCCCCGGACCCGTCGGTCTGCTTGCTGACCGTCTTTCCCTCGACACCCGGACCGTGAAAAACAAGCGTATATGGTTTTGATTTGAGCGGCTGGCCATTCGCCCGGAGAATGACCACATGAAGCTGCGCTTTGGAGGGGGCCTTTTCGAATTTCCACTTGTTGCCGGTGGCCTTCGATTCTTCCTTTTCGTCCTTGTCGGGGAGAACACAAGTCTCGCCCGGGATCAGCAGGTCCGGATCCACGCAGGCTTTGCGAAAGTCGGCGTTATCGGCATGATTGTATATCGGCCTCCAGACGTTGCCATACCCGCCACGCTTGACGATTCTGGCGAACCAATCACCCTGTTTAACCTCGTAATCAGACATTTGAGGACCTCAAAGCGGCAAATCATCGAGCCTGCGGCCCCGGAGCTGGAACTATCCGTGCCACACATCCGTGCTGATCCAAAAGGCGTATCGGTACACTACTTCCCTAGATACCATGGAGATCTCAGGAAGCGCAACCTCTATTGATTTCTCCCTGCAATTCACAAGCGGCGCTGCCGATCTTGGAGCAGGGTACCGGCACTCTGGACAACTTCTTGCGGTCCGATCCTCTCGTCTCGACCTCCAGGCCTTGTCGCTGCCTGGTCCTTACGCGCCGTGGCGGGCGGACGCGCTGGCTCACCGGCGCATATGGAGATTCCTGTTCCCGGATGCTCACAGATTCGGCGCCTGGATCTTGATCAGCTCCAGCAGTCGTTCCTGGATGGGGTTCCGGATTGCCTTCACGTCGGCCAAGGTGACGACTTCCTCGAATACGTTCACACCGGAGATCTCCGTGCTTTCGACCATCACGTCATCAGGGGGAAGAAATGTCGATACCGGCGTCGTGATCATCGTGACGGGCATCTGGCCAAAATCGGGGATTGCAGTCGACTCGACATGGAAGTGCAGGGCGGACATCATCTCGGTCAAGCCCGGCTGCTGCGACACGACGATGTGCATGACGAGGTAGTGCAGCAGAAATTGCGGCAGTTCCTCTTCGCTTCTCTTTCTGTCCGAGAGCAGGTCCCTCAATCTGGCCGGAGAAAATCCCGCATAAGTGAGCGTCCACTTGAGGGGGGACGTCACTGTGATCTTCTTGGCCTCCGGGCCGCTTTTCGCGACGTAACAATAATCGACCGGGTGGATCTCAGGCGTGGAGTTGAGGATTTCGATGGGCGCCTTGATCTCTCTGGAAACCTCGAAGGGCTTTTTCCCCGCGACGGCTTCGTAGATGCTCTGGAGATCCCTGAAGGCTTTTTCCGCCCCTTTTACCGCACCGTGGGTGCTTCCCTGCACGTACTCTCCCAAAACCCGCGTCGGGCGCAGTAGGGGTGTCAGTGTAACGAGGTACTCCTTGATCAACCCGCGGAGGAGGTCCGCCATGGCGCGGGTCACTCTTCTCAGCAACAGCAGGTCCTGCGTGGTGATTCGCTCGTTCGACATCGGGAATCCTCCAATAGGTAAATGCAAAATACCGCTCCGCGGCGGGCGCGGGCCGCGCATGGGAAAGAACCTTCAGACAAATCCACCCGGCATCATGATGCCGACACCTCCGACCACAGGTCCCACGGGCACGTAAGGCGGGGCGAAGGTTGGCACTGGGCCCGTGCCCAGGACGTTGGTGACCATGGTAGCCGACTGCCATATCTGAAAACATTTCTCGAAGGCATCGGCAATGCAGTCGAAAAGTTCCTTGTGATGGAGCGCGTCCGGTTCCCCGAAGTTGCCGATCATTTGTCCTTTAAGCACATTCTTTGAGACCGGCACGGTTACCTGGACCAGGGCCATGAGCGGCGCGGGCAGGTTGGGCGTGGGCGGCGCCACTGGTGAAGGAAACGCCGCGAACGCAGGGTACCAGGGAAGTCCTGGGACCATGATGCTCGACGTATACATCTGCCACCCGGTGCCGATCGCCTGTGCAATGGCATTGGAATATTTTGTTTCCTGCGGGGTAGCTTTGGGTGCGTTCGCCAGGATGAGGGGGGTCAGGGGCGGCCCGACCACCTGGCCGCCGGTTGCGGTGACCGCGTTGATCACCACGCCCACGATCGTCGCAGCCATCTGCCATTGGCTCCAGGCAGCACAAATCGCGTTGCAGATGCCGTCGATATAGGCCTCGAACTGGTCCGAAATCTCTCTCGCCGTTTCGCAGTGATACTTGTTTGGAGATGCCGCTACGAACAGTCCGGGTGGCACGGGCTTGGGTACCCTGATCAAATCGCTGGGATCGAAAGCGTCCAGGTAGTGCTTGCCTGCCGGATCGCCCGAGGGCGTCACCCATTTCACCGGGAGCGAAAGCGAGGCGGCGCGGAATTGGACTTTTGCCAGTTGCTGCATCATCGACGCTTGGGGTGCGGGCACGGGATTCCTTTCAAGACACTGTCAACGAGCTACGATGCCGGCAACCCGAACGCCATCGCCGGATCGGTCCTGGATACGCCGCGGTTCCAGTTTGGCCGTGGTCCTTACTCCACAACTTTCATCCCGGAAACTTAGAGAACTGCATTACCTGATGTATTCTGCATTCAGCCGGCGATATTCGTCGATCTTGGCCTGAATCTGCAGAAAAGCCTGGTTGGCTGCGCTGTCGGCCCCCTCCAGTTCGATTTTGCCCTGAGGCACGCCGACCCCCGAAAGAGTGATCTTGTTTTTGTCGACGAGGTACGACTTGAGCCCGTCGTACGAGAGCTGGAAGGAGTGCTCTCCCGCGGTCGTATATTTCATGCCAAAGCCATCGATGCGCAGGATGCCGGTGCACTCACTGGCGCCGAACACGACCCATTTGCGGCCGTGTCCGTGCTTGACCTGGACGCTGTACGGGACGTTCAACGATTTCAGGAGCGCCAGCTTGCCCCGCTCGCGCTCGATATTCTGATCGAGACTTGCGGTTGCGCTCGGCGCACTTGCGTAATGCTCTTTGACCTGGAGGTAGATGTCGAGAGCGTCCTGGTGCTGACGCGCGCTGCTCTTGGCCCTGGCCTGGTCCAGCGCGCGATTCAGGATGTCGTTATCGAGAGCCTTGGCCTCGGAATCCTGCGGGTCAATCGCCAACATCAAGCGCACGTATCTGAGGGCATTGTCCGATTCCGGGGTTACGTAGTTCTGCCGGTCCATGGCAGCGCGGGCGCTGATCCGAAGATCCCCCAGCGAACTGCCGACCGCCTTTTCATATGCCGTCTGCATGCCTGCCGCGCAATTGGGGGCCGGGCCATGGCCTCTCAGTTGATCGAGCAGAGTGCGGGTGCCCGCAAAATCCTTCTGGTCCAGTTTCTCGCGGCCCAGCGTTTCAACTTCGCGACAAAAATTCTGGCGGGCCTGTTCGAATGCGGGGGATGTCTCCTCTCCCGGGGTCTGCTGCCACCGTTGCAGGACGTCGAAGGCATTGTCCGGGGACGGCGGGAAGAAGTTCCTGGCCCTCAGTGCGGCATTGACCATATTGGCGAACGGCGGGAGCTTGACCGGAGGCGCGGACGGAGTCGAGGGCGGAACGTCGCGGGGAATATCCGGAGGCGGCACGGCCGGAGGAATCAGCGACGCCTGGCGCGCCAGCACGTATGGCCGTTGTACGTCCGCATGGGCAGCAATTTCGACGTTCTCTTCCTTGGATTCGTATCCGTCCAACTGAACTCGCAGCCGGTAGACGCCGGGCTTCAGCTCGGTGTAGGGAAGCGGCGTGTTTCCCCGGTATTCCCCGTTGATATATACCTGGGCGCCGGGCGGCGTGGAATCTACCATCAGCTTTCCGCTCGCGGATGTCTTCGACAGATACAGAAGCACGAATATAACTCCAACCAGGAGCAGGGCGCCCAATCCCAAGCCAAGGTAGAGTTTGCTCGAAAACCGGCGCCTGGGAAGGGTTCCCGTGCCGGTCATGTCCATGTCGCGTCGCCCGATGAAGGTGTCGCGAAAGCTCCTGCGTTTCCTCTCCCCTCCGGAAACCACCACCGTCCGCTCCTCGAACTCATCCTCGCGGCGCCTGACAGGCGGTTTTTCGCCGAAGGCCGAGTCGTCGAAGGTGGCCCTGCCTGCGGCCGGCCTGGAACTGCCGCCCCTTGGCCCCACGCGCGTCTTAAACCAGCTGAAGGCGCTGGCTTCACCTGCATCCTTCTTTTCCTGGGATGCATCCGGCCACAGGCTCTCCGAAGTTGACTTGGGCGGTGCGGAAGAAGGGGGAGAAAACAAGCCGGAATCGGCGGAGGGAGCAGCCGGGGCAAACAGTCCTGAATTCTGCCCTTTGCTCGGGGGCGGGTACTGGGGTTCATAGCGCGGCAGAGGTCTTTGTGGCTCCCGGGCCGGCTGTCCGGCAGTTTCGATCTCCCGGATCAACTCCTCGACCGAGGCGGGCCGCTCCGTCGGATGCTTCGACAGCGCTCGAAGCACGGCGCGCGACAGGAGTGGAGATACTTGAGGATTGGCAAAATTGGGAGGGAGCGGGGGGGCCCCTTCCATGATGGTCGCCATGTCCTGCGGATTTTTCGCTTCGTACGGAAGTCGCCCGGAGAGCAATTCGTAGAGGATCACCCCCAGCGCATAAACATCGGTGCGGTAGTCGGGGGCCGCGATGTCCCTCACTACACCGATCTGCTCAGGCGCCAGGTAGGGGAGCGTGACCGGAGTGGCGGTGAAAGCATCTCCCCCTTCGCGCAGTCCGCTGCGGTGGAACCCGGCGACTTTCACCGCGCCGTCCAGCTTTACGAGAATCCGCGCAGGGTGAATGGCGCCGTGCAGCATCGAGATGCGGTGCGCGGCCAGAACTCCCTCCGCAGCCTGCCGCACAAGGCCGCACGCCTCCGAGGGGCTCATCCCGGGATTATCCTTGCGGTATTTTTGCAGAGTTGAACCGGGTACGAATTCCATGGATACCGCCGGGGTTCCGTCGGGTCCAGTCTCCAGGCCGTAAATTCGGATCACGTGCGGGTGATTGAGCTGTGCCGCCAGTTTTACGGCGTCCGCAAAGGCCTCCAGCAGGACCGGACTGGCCACGCGATCCTGCGGGACGATCTGGAGCGCCACCACGCCGCGAACCGGGTCCTCAGCCTTATAAATGGGACCCAGGTCGCCGTCCGCGATTTTCTCGACTATCCGGCAGCTGCCCAGGCTCTGTCCGATGTAGGGGTCGGAAGCAGTCGGACCCGCGGCGCCCGCTTCCTGAAGCGGCGACCCGTCAATGGGACAAACGCGAAAGTCATCGGCCCAACTGCGTCGGCAAGAAGGACAGGTTCTCATGACTACCCCCGGAGAAAGAGCTGCTTCCACTCAATTCGGACCATCCTGTTACGACCGTTCGGGAAGTGAGATATCCAATCCCCATCATATCCCATTCGCTCCACTAAAAAAAAGCCTGCATGCAACCACGGGTGCAATCTGATGTGAGACTCAATCCTCGCGGAATTTGGGTGGGTCTTTCAAGCTCAGCGTTTCATCGGACAAAGAGGATGCGTCGCGTAACGAGACAGAATTCATCAATTGTGATTGGTGAATGGTCATTTGTCATTTGGCCGCTTCAGACCTTTGGCCTGTGAGGTCAGGATCGATTTCGGAGCGGGTGAAGCACCCGAGCGCAGAACCCGCCCGCCAACATGCCGACCCGCCCCCAAATGACAATTGACAAATGACAATTGACAAATTCTATTTGTTGAGTCCCGCTTCCGAGGGCACCCTGCAACCAGACTCGATTCAAGGATCCCGAGCGGGCGTTCATTCAAGTCGCATGCGCCGGTCGACGCAAACCTCCGCCGCATCTGAGGGGTCTGCGCCGCGCCTCGGCCGCAGCGCCTGCCCTGGAGGGCCTGATTGGTGAAATTCGCGGCACTTCGCGGCGGCCGCTCTCACCAGATGGTGTCGATGGGGGCCATGGCGAAGTTGAAGATATCGGGTTTCTCGCAGATCAGGGCCGCCGAAAAAATGTTCATGACGTAGTCCCGCGTCTCGTCAGGAATCCAGCCGTTCCGGTAGAAATTCCAGAAACTTCGCTGGCGCGGGTCGTTCGGCAGCTGGTCGAGCTTTTCGATGATGCGTGTCGCGCCGTAGTTGTAAGAAGCAATCACCAGCAGTCCCGACGCGGCGGCCTTGGTGGAATACAGGTAGGCAAGGTAGCGGGCGGCAGCCTGGGTCGCCCGGTTCTCGTCATGGCGCTGATCGGAGGGATCGTATTGACGCAAATCCTTCAGGGGCCCCGGCGCGAGACCGTATTCCGACCCGGTCTGCGGGATAAACTGCCACATGCCCTTGGCATAGCCGAATCGCGTCGGGGGGCCTACCCTGGCGGTGTCGAAATCGCTTTCCTGCAGGGCAATAAACATGAATTCCGTCGGCAGCCCGTACTGGTCGAGTGCGAGGCGGATCCGGCGCGGCAGGGAGCGCTGGCGGGCGCGGTCAAGGGCGGTGCGCAATCGCGGTGTGCTTCGCCATCGCTCGACATACTGCAGGACAGTCTTCTGAAAATCGGGAGGCAGTTCGAGATCGGTCTCGCCCAGGCGGCGGGCCAGCCGCATGATCGACTGTTCCACCGGGCTCTTTCCATTATAGAGCCCCAGGGTTTGCAGGTAACGGTCGTAATCCTGCTCGAACTTGGCTCTCTTGTTGCGCAGGTCCTGGCGCTCCTCCGTACTCATGGCGTCGCCCTTGCTGACGAGTTGCGCTTCGACGGAACGCATCTGGTAAAAAACCTCGTCGGCCTGGCGCGCCAGCTCTTTCAACTGGCGATCCTTCAGATAGAGTGCAACGGAAATCCCGATTGCGACGACAAGGACTCCGCCGGCAAGCGCCAGCAGGGGCCAACGCCGCCTCTTGTAATATTTGTTGGCGGCCTGCAGGAGCATCATCGTGCGATCGCCGGCCGGCCCCCCTTTGGCGGCGTGTTCCAGCTTGCGGAAAATCCGCTCGCTCTCGCTGGCGCCCCGACCCCCGGCACTCCGCCTGCTTTCCTGGCTGCGGAACTCGAATGCCGGCCCGTCCTTCCCGAGTTCCACCCGGTCGCCGTCATGGAGCCGGACCGCGCGGACTTTCGTGCCGTTGACAAACGTACCATTCGTGCTGTCCAGGTCTTCCAACTCGCATTGGTCGGCATGGACCCGGATCTCCGCATGCTCGGCAGATACGGGCGATCCGTGCGTCCGTCCCACAACGATGTCGTTTTGCTGGCCGCGGCCCAGGGAGGTCCTGCCCTCCTTCAGATCGATGGGTCCCTCGCCGGTCTCCCATGAGCCCGACAGGGGAACTATCCGGGGGGCGTGGCTCTTCCTTGTGGTTTCCGAGTGAAATTCGAAGACCGGGCCGTCCTTCCCCAACTGGATCTCGTCGCCGTCCCGGAGTTGCTCTCGCTGAGCCTTCCTGCCATTGAGGAACGTGCCGTTGGTGCTGTCGAGGTCGACCAGCACGTAACCGCCCCCCTTGGCGCGCAGCTCAGCGTGATAGCTGGAGACCACGCCGTCGGGGAAAACGAGATGGTTGTCGGCTTTCCTTCCCAGCCGGACGATGTCGTGCGCGAACTTGTGCTGACGGCCCTTAAGCGAGCCGTGCAGATGCACCAGATTGATCGGCATTGGCCTGCATCATAACGAATGAATTGGTCAAAGGAAACCGATTTTGGCTCCCGCGCCGCGAATTCCGGCAGAAGAATCCGGTACCCTGCGGACCGGTGGAGCCCCGGGGCAAACCATTGCAATCCACGAGATACTTATCGTCCGCTGCTTCGCCCGCATTGAATTATGCTATACTACGCCCAAATGGCACCCCAATTTTACAAACTCGGCGAGGATAAAAAGACAGCATCCCCGGTCTGCGCAGAGCTCGAAGTCGAGGATCTGGGCAGGTTCACAGTACGTCAGATTGCCACCATCGGAAGGTCTCCCGAGAGCCAGGTCGTGCTCAACGCCAAGTCGGTTTCACGGAATCACGCGCGAATATTCTACGAAGGCGGGCATTTCTGGATCAAGGACCTCGACAGCGCCAATGGCACGAGCGTGAACGGCAAGAAGGTCAACCTCCAGATGCTCGCCGACCAGGACAAGATCTGCTTTGGGGATGCCAAGGCGATCTTCCGGTCTGCCAACCATCCCCAAGGGCCTGCGGCTCTGGGCAAGGACCCCCTGGCGGGCGCGGACCTGGATGTTCCCGATGGCACGCCGACCGGCGGCCTGGGCGCGGCTTTTCCTGCCTGTGACGAAAGGGGCGCCGCCGCTCCAAAGGAAGGCGCGGCGTCCGTCGTCGCTTCCGGGGGGAGTGAGATTCAGGCGCTCACGCGAAAGATCGAAAAGCTGCAGGCGGAAAACGAACTCCTGCGCCGCGAGATCGCGCAGTATCGCTCGACGGCTTCCGCCTTCGTGCCCCCTGCGGCCGGCAATCCGGACAAGGAAGAAATGGACCGTCTCCGGAGTCTCGTCAGCCGGCTCGAACGCGCCCTGGCCGACAGCAACCTCCGGCTCAGGAATCTGCAGCAACGCATGGACGAAAGAAGATAGGGACTGAGCCTGTCAGCGGGAGCCGATCGCCTTCGCCACCTCCAGGGCCGCCAGGTGGCGGCCGAACGGCGCACTCAGTTGGACCCCCTGGACGAGATGCCGCACCTTCTGGACCATTTCGAATGCGATCGCCTGTCCCTCCTTTGAGGCGGTTTCGACATTCGGCGCCTTGCGCATCCTCTCCATCAGGCTTTCCGGAACGGGCACCCGCAGTTCGTTCACCATGAACTCCGCGTTGCGGTAGCTCGTCAGCGGCCATATCCCCGCGATCACGGGGATGCGGGTGTGCTTTGTCCGTTCGAGAAAGCTCTCGAGCAACTGCAGGTCGAAGACCGGCTGCGTGACGACGTATTCTGCGCCCGCCCGGACTTTCCACTCGAAGCGTTGCAGCTCCTCTTCCATGTTCAAGGCCCCGGGATTGGCCCCGACGCCGATCAGGAACGAAGTCTGCGAGCCCATCGCGTTGCCGCCGATGTCGAGCCCCCGGTTCAGGTTGTTCACGATATTCACCAGTCCGATCGAGTCGACGTCGAAGACCGCCGTGGCGCCGGGATAGCTGCCCATGCGCGGCGGGTCTCCCGTAATGCAGATCAGGTTGCGGATGCCCAGCGCATGTGCGCCGAGCAGTTCCGACTGGATGCCGAGAATGTTGCGGTCGCGGCAGCAGAAGTGCAGCACCGCCTCGATCCCGGCCTGCTGCTGGATAAGCTGGCACGTGGCCTGCGCGCTCATTCGTGCGCTGGCCCTTGGGCCGTCCGGGACATTGATGCAGTCGATTCCCTGATCGGCACAATCCTTCGCCGCGCTGATTTCGGCCGAATAGGCGACACCGCGGGGCGGGACCAACTCCACAAAAGCCACGAAACGGCCGGCCGCGAGTTTGGCCCCCAGCTGTGACTTTTGCGCCATCGGGAGGGGGGGCAGGGCCTGCGCCTTTGCCTTGGGCTCGTCGGCTGTGACGACCGCGCTGTGCTTACCCGGTTGCAGCGAACGCGCCTCGGCGCGGACGAGTTTTATGTGCTCCGGCGTGATGCCGCAGCAGCCGCCGACGATCTTCACGCCCGCCCAGAGCATCCGCCGGGCGTACTGGGCCATGTATTCCGGCGAGCACAAGTACAGCTTGCGCCCTTCCACGAGCGCCGGATGACCCGCGTTCGGCATGGCGCTTATTTTCTTACTGGTGTAATGCGCCATTTTCTCGACAGTCTCGAACGTCACCTTGGGGCCCGCCGTGCAGTTGCACCCGATGACGTCCGCGGGCCAGCGCTCCATCTGCAAAGTGTACGTTTGCGTGTCCGTGCCGTCGCGAAGGTTGCCCGAGTCGTCGATCGTCACCTGGGCCACGATGACCAGGTCGTCTCCCGCGACCTCCCGCGCCGCCAGCACGGCCGCGTGCAACTCCTCGAGGTTGCTGAAGGTCTCCAGAATCAGGAGATCCGCTCCTGCGTCGAGGAGTGTCGAAGCCTGTTCGGCGAAAATCGTCTGCGCCTCGGCAAACGACGTCGGCCCCAGCGGTTCAATGTGCGCTCCCAGCGGACCGATCGAACCGGCGACAAATGCCTCGTCCCCGGCAGCGTCGCGGGCAATCTTCACGCCCGATTCGTTGATGGCGCGCAGCTTGTCGGCCAGCCCGAATCCCTCCAGCCGCATGCGGTTGGCCCCAAAAGTGTTCGTCTCGAGGATCTCGGCGCCGGCCCTTACGTATTCGAGATGGATGCCCTTCACCAGATCCGGGGAGGACAGGTTCAGCTCGTCGTAACAGCGGTTGATGAAAACCCCTTTGGAATACAGCATCGTCCCCATGGCGCCGTCAGCCACCAGCGCACGAGAATCGAGTTGCCGGCGAAATTCCTTCGCCCTGGACTTGGTAGTCATCTCTTCGCGGTCTCGCTATTTGGAAGTTGCACGGTTTCTACACCCACCGAATTGTACCCCAGGCGCGGTCCCGGTAACAGCGTACTTGACAAGGGGTGGCCGGTGCTGTAATTGTTCGTGCCAATGGGTGTGGAGACGATGAAATTCAGGAAGAGTCAGCGGATATCGTTCCTTTTATGCTGCATGGCCATGCCCATGCGCTTCCCCTTTGGTATGGGAGGCGCGCTCATGTAGCTGTCAAGCACAGATCTCGAGCCACCGCGACCCACTGCCGGAGGAACCTTCTGGTAAGTGGGTTTTTTTGTTTTCCGCGGCCGGTCCATCAACGATTTCATGAACAGGACAAAGACATGACCAACAGACGCTTCGATACTCTGGCGCTGCACGCCGGCCAGGAAAATCCCGATCCTGCCACCGGCGCCCGGGCAGTGCCTATCTATCAGACCTCCTCCTTCGTGTTCCGTGATACCGATCATGCAGCGAACCTATTCGCTCTCAAGGAATCCGGCAACATCTACACCCGGATCATGAACCCGACCACGGATGTTTTTGAAAAAAGGATGGCGGCACTCGAAGGAGGCACCGCTTCCCTGGCGGTGGCATCCGGGCAGGCCGCCTCGACCTACGCCCTGCTCTCGGTCACTTCGCTCGGGGATGAAATTGTCGCAGGCAACAACCTTTACGGTGGAACATATCAACTATTACATTATACGTTCGAGAAGCTGGGCCGTAAAACCGTTTTCGTCGATTCAACCAGGCCAGATGACTTCAAGCGGGCCATCACGACGCGCACCCGTGCAATTTATGCCGAAACGATCGGCAACCCGAAACTCGACATCCCCGATTTTGAAGTGCTCGGCAGGATTGCACATGACGCGGGCATCCCGCTGATTGTGGACAACACGGTAGGCGTCGGCCTGGTGCGACCCATCGACCACGGGGCGGACATCACGGTGCTGTCGGCCACCAAATACATCGGGGGACACGGGACCTCGATCGGCGGCGTTATTGTCGACTCCGGCCGGTTCGACTGGAGCAATGGCAAGTTTCCGGAATTCACCGAGCCGGACCCGAGCTACCACGGACTCAAGTACTGGGAGGCGTTTGGCGACGTGCCGGGGACCGGCAACGTGGCGCTGGTGTGCAAGGCCAGGCTGCAATTGCTGCGGGATCTCGGGGCGCCGCTGAGCCCGTTCAACGCTTTCCTGTTTCTCCAGGGTCTGGAAACGCTGCCGCTGCGCGTCCGCAGGCACTCTGAGAACGCCCTGGAAGTCGCGCGGTTCTTGAGCGCGCACCCGCTGGTGAGGTGGGTGAATTACCCGGGGCTGGAGGAGCACCCGAGCCACGCCCTGGCGGCAAAATACCTGAAGGGGGGCTTCGGCGGCCTGGTAGGCTTCGGGATCAAAGGAGGTCTGGAGGCCGGAAAGCGCTTCATCAACTCGGTGCAACTGCTTTCGCATCTCGCGAACATCGGGGACGCGAAGAGCCTCGTCATTCACCCGGCGTCGACCACACATCAGCAGTTGAGCGGCGCCGAGCAGGAGGCTACCGGGGTGACCGAGGATTTTATCCGCCTGTCCGTCGGGCTCGAGGACATCGAGGACATCAAGGAAGACATCGACCAGGCGCTGAGGCAAACGTGCCGCTGAAAGAGTTTGTGGAGAATCGAGGAGGTCTATGACGAAAAATACGGCAGTGGCTGCGGCAGCGAACGCACGAACGGAGCGGAGTGTCGGCGTTGTCCGGACTCAATACTTTCAATGCGCGGATTCCGGAAATCCGCTCAAGCTCGAAAGCGGCCGGAAAATCAGCCCGGTGGCGGTCGCCTACGAAACCTATGGCGAGCTGAATCACGACCAGTCGAACGCGATCCTGATTCTTCATGCGCTGACGGGAGATGCCCATGCGGCGGGATATCACGAGGGCGATGCCCGGCCCGGGTGGTGGGAGGAGATGATCGGGCCGGGGAAGGCCTTCGACTCCGATCGGTACTACATTATCTGTTCGAACGTGCTCGGCGGATGCCGCGGCACGACGGGCCCGTCCTCCCTCGATCCTGCGACCGGCAAGCGCTACGGCCTCGACTTTCCGCTGATCACGATTTCCGACATGGTGGAAGTGCAATGCCGTCTCGCCGATCACCTTGGAATCGACCGGCTCCTGGCGGTCGCGGGCGGTTCCATGGGGGGAATGCAGGGGCTGGAGTGGCTTGCGTCTCACCCGGCGCGCCTGCGCAGCGGGATCATCCTCGCGACGGCTGCGAAGCATTCGCCGCAACAGATTGCCTTCAACGAGGTCGGGCGCCAGGCGATCATGGCGGACCCGTTGTGGAAGGAAGGCCGCTACGACGGTCATCCGCCGGCAAAGGGGCTCGCCGTGGCGCGCATGATCGGGCACATCACTTACATGAGCGAGACTTCCATGGCCGAGAAGTTCGGCAGAAAGATCGGGAATGGCCGGCGCGCGCACAAATTCAGCAAAGGATTTGAGGTGGAGGAGTACCTCCACTACAAGGGAAACCGTTTCGTGGAGAGGTTCGATGCGAATTCCTACCTCTACATAACCAATGCCATGGATTCATACGACCTGAGCCGCGGTGCGGACCCGCACCGCGCGTTTGCCGGACTGAAGAGCAAGGTCCTCCTGGTGTCGTTCAAGTCCGACTGGCTGTATCCGACCACGCAATCCCGTGACCTGGCGCGCGCCTGCAAGCTGGCCGGCGTGGACACGACCTATTGCGAAATAGATTCAGACTACGGCCATGATGCGTTCCTGCTGGAGGTCGAAGAAGAGTCCCATCTGATCAGGCATTTCCTGCAGAAAGTTGCTCGTGCGGCCAATGAGGAATGAGGTGATGCGCCATGGACGGCGAAAAGGTTCGCGGGGATCACAGAACCATTCTGGAGTGGATTCAACCCGGCTCAACCGTGCTGGATCTCGGGTGCGGACACGGGGAATTGCTGGATCTGCTGGTCCGCGAGAGACGGGCCAAAGTGCAGGGGATAGAGATCAGCGAGCAGGCCATCCATCAGTGCGTAAGCAAGGGTCTGAGTGTTTTCCAGGAGGACATCGATGACGGGCTGACGGGGTATGGGGACCGGTCATTTGACTATGTGATCCTGAATCAGAGCCTGCAACAGGTGAAAAAACTCGACACCGTAATGCAGGAGGCCCTGCGCGTGGGCCGGCAGGTAATCGTCGGTTTTCCCAACTTCGCCCACTACCAGGCGCGGCTTCAGATATTCTTCCGGGGGAAGACCCCGATCACGGCTTCACTCCCCTACGAATGGCACGACACGCCGAACCTGCACTTTCTGAGCATTTCGGACTTTGTCCTGTATTGTCGCAAGCGGTCGATGCGGATCGACGACCGCGCCTGGCTCGGCCGGAACGGGAAGGTGTGGCTCTTGCCGAACCTGTTTGCCCATGTCGGAATTTTTCTCATTTCCAGGCAATCATAACTCGGATGCTAGAATCGGGACACTGCCGGCAGCTGTGTGACCCGTTCTGGGCAGTGAATCCTGCTGAAGAAATTGGCCATGAACGGGTTCTGCACGTTGCGCGCCTGAAGCCTGTAGCGCACATCGAACTTGCGTCCGTCCGCGCTCGGCAGCGACCAGATCACGGCGTAGCTCGTCGGCGACTGCGAGATAGTCGTCGCGCGGTTGAGCAGCCGGAAAAACGCCCACTCCCCATCCATCGCAGGAACGCCCGGGCGTTCCCCGGAACGCTCGATCGAGATCGACAGTTTCGCCTGCGGCGAGCCCGTCTTCCCGGGCCACGTGAGGGGTTGCGGGAATGCCCGCTCGTTGCGGTAGCGAATGGGCTGGCCGTCTATTTCGAGGAGGCTCTCAGTCATCCCCGGGGTCGGTTCGGGTGTAAGATCAAAAGTCACCGAAGGATCCGCCCCACCCGAGCCGTAGAGCGCCTGCCGGGCCGCATTGGCTTTGCCAAGGAAATCAAGGAATCCCGGCGCGAAATCCACCTGGGCGCCCACCAGCGACGCGGGGGCCCACTGATTCTCCGACGGCGTCAGGAACATCTTCATCTCGCCCTCGTAAAAGGCCCAGATGCTGCCGTCCCCCGGCTTCAGGTATTGTGCGAGCATCGAGAGAGGGAGGTCCTGCCCGGCCGGGTTGAACGGGAACCGGCTCTCCACGTCGCGCTTGAACGTGTCCGCGATGCGGGTTTTCCACAAACCGTCCAGGCGGTAGCCCACGTCCCGCAAAATTGCGCCCCAACATTGGCGCAGCGGCTGCTCGAGCAACGGACCGATCGGCTGGGTGCTTTTGGACCGGCACATCTGCGTGACCCGCGAGGTGACGCGGAAACCATCGTGGAACTCGTCGCCCGATATGTTGGTGGCGATCATGCCTACGTAAGCCTTCACCTGTTCCCACTGGGTGCCGGCGCCGAACAGCGATTCAAGTTTGGTGTGAATCCGCCCGAGCACATCGACGTATTGGGCGGACAGGGCCGGTGACTTGCCGTCCGGGGACGTGACCAGCTCGTGCAGGGGTGCAAACTGGTCGGCGATCACGGCCACCAGCTCTTCCCGATTGACTCTGGTCGACAGCCCCAGGCTCGCCAGGGCGCCCGAGACCAGGTCCGTGACGCTCCCGCCCTTCGCAGGGTCGCGCCGGAGCATCGTCTGTCCAGCGACGTTCATCAGGAGGCGCGACAGCGCCGAATCCTGCTGGGAGAACGAATCCAACGCCGCGCGGGCCTCGGTCAAATCGTTCAGCTGGCGTACGGTGATCCCTTCCAGGAAGCGGGACCACTCCGCGGAGTAGTCGGCGTAGTACATGTCGAGAATCTTGCTCTCGTAGTCCGTATCGGAGATCTGCCCGGATGGAATGTAGGAATAGGTCGGGCCGAGCACCCAGTCGTCCTTGACCACCTCTTTGCTGGCCTGCACAACCGCGTTCTTGAAATAGGTCCTCCATCCCGTCTCGGTGAAGACTCCCGGCACGTCGTGGCTCGAGTTCAGATACTCCAGGCTCTTGCCGCCGGTCGCGATCGCCAGCGTATACGGCTGCAGCTTGGCGCTCCCTTCGTTCTTGAGCCGCGTGTAGAGGCGGACGAGAACCGGAAACTGGCTGAGGGCGCGGCGCGCCCTCGCGACGACATCGGCATCCTGGGTCAGTCTCAACTCGGGATCGTTCTTCGAAAGCTGCTGCGCGTAGAAGCGGAGCTGTTTCAGCGAAGCCTCCTCCGCATCCCGGGCTGTCACGCCCTTCCATGTGGAGGCCAGCGCGTTATTCAAGAATGATTCCTCGGCCCGCGGCGGGTCGGTCATCATCAGGTAGGCTTTCAGGCTGGTGTAGAAGTCGCTGTAGTCTCCCGACACGTCGCCGCCGGCGGCGAATGCGTTCAGTTTCCGCCGCAATGCTTCGGCGGTCGGGGTGACGAAGGTGTCGCGCAGCTTGCGGAAATAGAGCCGCCGGATGGAGGGTTCGATGTCGTTGCCGGTGTAAAGTCCCCAGCGCAAGGTCCAGCGGGGCCCTGCCGTTTTGTACCGGTCGAGTTCCTCGACCTTCTGGCGCAGATCCTCCATGGCCATCAGGTCCGACGTGCGGCGCCCGTCCCAACCGGCATCCGCCAGCCGCAAGGCGGCCTGGCGCGCCCCTTCGATCAGGGTTTGATTTTCCATGAACGAGAAAATCATGCCCACGAGCAGGGTGAGGCAGAGGACGAGCGTTCCGATGAAGGCGATATCCAGCCACAATCGCCGGCGCAGCCGGGTGTCGACTGACGCGGTGGCCAGCGGGCGATCGGCAAAAATGACTTCGGGGAAGAGAGTTTCAAGGAAGAAGTTTCTGGCTGCCGTGCGCGGCGCCTCGGCCTCCGCGGCCCGCCGGCCGGGCTCCCACTGCTGGGGGATTTCCCGGGCATGGACTTCCGGGGCGGCTACGCCCACGGCACTCGTCAGATAAAAGCCCCGGAACATGGGCCGTTCGGAGTATGGGGTGGGCTGCAACAGGACGCCCACGAAATTGCCGAGCCGTTCGCGCAGGGTGGCCAGCCTGGCAGGGAAGGTATAGATCAAGGGCTGCTTGCGCGGATCTTTCTCCACGGCCAGCAGTTGGAGGCGGTAAGCGGAAAGCCCCTCTACGAGCCGGTTGAACTCCTGGGAGAAGATCTGCTCGGCCGACTGATTCTTGCGCTGCGCCCGCGAAATGGTCGCCCCCCACACCTGGGCGCGATCGCGGCTGCGCATGTTGCCGAAGAACTCCTGGAAGCCTTCGACCTGGTCGCCCTTGGTGAAAAGGACATAGATCGGGAACCGGATGCCGAGCCGCTTGATCATTTCGTCGAATCGGTGCCGCAGTCGATTCGCAAGCCGTTCCACCTCTTCCGCCGGGCGATTGAGCACATCGGTGATGCTGACAGTGACGATGACCCCATCCAGCGGGCGTTCTTTCCGGGCATGCCTGAGCTGGTCGAGAAACCCCTTGAACGTGCCGAAGCCGTCGTCTTCCGTGCCGATGCGGCCGGCCAGGTCAAGAACCACGGCCCCGCGCGAAAACCAGTATTCACAGCCGGGCGATTGGCCGCGTCCCGCCTTCCTGCTCTCGGCGGTCGTATAGGGGAAATCGACCCCACATTCCCTCAACACGGTCGTCTTCCCCGACTCGTCGGGGCCGAGCATTAGAATCCAGGGTAGCGTATAGAGAACTTCGTCCCCCTTTTTCCCTTTGGCCAGCTTGGACTCGCGCAGGACCCGCAAGGCCAGGTTCAGCTGTTCCTGAAGGCCGTCCATTGCGGCCTGCTCTTCAGGACTGGCGCCCCGCCGCTGCGCCGCCGCCAGTTCCTCCTGCCGGCGTTCCTTCGAGGCCGATGCCGTGGAGATGATCTTCCGGATCAGCCATACGACCAGCCAGATGATGGCGAGGGCGCCGAGAAACACGAGCAGGATCATCAGGATGATCTTGAACTTGTCGCGGCCCCAGAAGTTGTCGACGGCCCAGAGACCGGCTGTCAGGAGGGCCAGAGAGATGCTGATGATCGTGATCACTTTCGTCACGGACGACGGCCGTGGCGGTAAGGGTGGCATCTGTTGCGGATTGGGATTCATGGCGTAGCGCTTCTTCTGCCTTGCGGCCCCGTCAGCCGTAATCGGAATCTGTCACGACAGCAGCCGACTACCGGGCCGGATTCAAAAATGTCAGTTATACGACCATGCGAGCGACGGCCCCGGCCGAAGAACCGAGCCAGAGCTTGAAAATCACGAATATGAGGATGACGAGCAGCACCGATGCCAGGCTCGTAATCCAGACCCATCGCGGCACGACTCGCGCGGGGCGATCCACCGGTTCTTCTGGGATCCTCCAGTGTGGCGACAGCCCCCGGGGCGCGCCGCCCCGGTGACCGTGAATTTCCCCGACAAGCTCACGGATGAGATTGTTCAGTTCCTCGCCGCCGCGGAGTTTGTACTTCCCCTGGAAGCCGAGGATCAGGGTGATGCAAAAAACCTCGAGCAGGTCCGCCTTGCGTGATCCCTTCTTGCGGATGCGGTCCAGCAGCTCGAAGAAGCGCTCTCCGGCCATGTGTTCGCCGAAGTGTTCCAGCTGCAGCGGACGGTCTGCCCACTGGTCTTTGAACGGCCACCGCGAGTTGAGGATCGTCTCGTCCAGCAGGGCGCACAAGGCGTAGCGTGTCGCCTTGAGATCCTCTTCGCTGTGTCCGTGCCTTTGGCCGCGCTTGTCGATTTCCTGGAGCAGGACCGCGATCTCCTTGTGGAGCTGGTCGGGCTGCCCCGGATCTTTGCCGTCATGGATGTAGAAGATCAGCAGGAAAGCGTCCGTGCACAAGTCGACCAGGCTCTGGCTGGCGCCGCCGGATGCGGTTTCAAACGAGGTGCTGTCGAATTGATCGCGAGCCGGAGTCATCGGGCCCTACCTTTCCCTGAACTTGAAGCGCGGAGCGACCGCGCCCCGCGTCAATCTTTGACTGCGAACAACTCCAGGCGGAGATCGGGAAACTCCGCCGGAAAGTATATGCAGATATTCCGCGACGTCGCTATGGTGTCCCAGTATGTCCCCAGCTTCTCCAGACGGAAGTATTTGAATCCGACGCGCACGGGGATCGGGCCGGGCGGCACCGGGATCGGCCGCAGCAACACCCCGGGGAGCGCCTGTCCCAACAGGTAGTTGATGGTGTCCAACGACGCGATCTTGCTCTTGCGCGGCACGCGCTCGAGGATTTGCGCCTCCGGAAGCTTTGCATAAACGCCGAGATAGAACTCCGCGCTCGAGGGCAGCCGTTCGTCCAGGATCCGGCCCAGGTAGAGCGATTCCTTGGTGCGCTCCAACGGGATGGGAACGCAACGGGTGGGGATGACCGTCTCGAGCAGCACGCGCAGCTTGCGGTCCAGCTGAGTGAACGTGGTGGTCAGATCGGCATGGATGTACTTGGGCAATTCAGTCGGGTGCCCTTCCGTCACGAACGTCATCAACTCGCCCGCCAGGCGCGCCATGGTGAGGTAGAGCGTCTCGGGGTGGACGCGCTGGACGTGATGGTAGTGCATCATCAGGGGCAAGTAGGCGTTCACGGTGTGGAGCAGCCAGAAGGTGGCCACGTCGGAAGTCGTGAAATCAGCAACCCCGGGGCCTTTCTGCCGCCGCTGCTCTCCCAGAGTGGTGCTCTTGGCGGAGAGGATCTCCAGCAGTCGACGGACGATGTCGACCAGTGGTCTGGCTGAAGAAAGGGTGAGAGCCGGCGGGATATATCCTTCTTCGAGGACCGTCTTGCCCTCCGGAGTGCGTCGCAACTCCGCGATCTTCAGCGCCGCGTGATTGTCCAACGGCTCCTCTCCGAACAGCAGGCGCAGGTTCTTCGAGGCAAACGTAACGGGCATCTCGTTTTCACCCGTGTTTTCGTCCGGGATGTTCGACTGGGCGGGCACGTACCGCGCCATGAAGGCGGCCTTCTTGTCGAGGCCGGCCACGCTGGCCGAGCCGGAACGAACCACCGGCACAGCCAGGAACACGTCCATGCGATCGCTCGTTGGAGCGAAGCAGTCGGTGAAATTCCTCGCCGGGGGCGGAGCGTCGACATCCGGGACATCCACGGCCATCCCGTCGGGCAATACAACCCGGCAGCGCAGCACTTCGAAGATGCCGTTTTCCAGCGCCTCTTCGTTGAACTTCAACTCCTCCGCTCCCCACATGAAGGTCGACAGGGCACGGATGCGGAAGTTCAGCACGTCTTCGTGGTATCGATCCCATTGCTGAAAGTGGTGAGGGGTTAAAAACTGACCCTCGCTCCACAGTACTTTCTGGAGTGGTGTCATCGTCCGTTTTCCCTATTTAGCTGTGGATACGATTTCGATTGTCTGCTCGCGCAGCGTCACCGTGATTTTCTGCGCCTTGCTTTTGTTGATTGGGATGATCTTCCGCCACGTGTCCCCCGAGGGATTGCGAAAGAGGGCGACAGCCCCGATGTAATTGGCCATCGGGTTCGTCTGGATTTCGAGCAGTTCCTGGGTGCCGGGTTGTACCATGCGCTCCTGCCGGTCGAGAAGGTCATCGGAAAGCGTCTCCTTCTCCGACCTCAAAACGGCATTGTAGTCGGCGGCCTCGAGGCGCCCTTTGTCCTTCAGCTGGTAAATCCTGACCATCACGGACAGCGGCTGGCCGCTGGCATCGGGATTGACATTGGAGGACGCGTCGAGCACCATCGCGACCTTGGCCGGCTGCTTGGGGCAACCAGCCAGCAAAACCAGGGGCAGGACGAACAGGACACAGACGGTAAGGCGAAGGGCCGTTTTCATAGATCTCTCCCCGTTGGCTGTATGGGATCAGAATCCCGTTGAGAATGTGAAAAACCGTTTGGATCTTTCAAGCCTACTCCCGACCGGATTGGCAGTTGCAGGCCAACCGTGGCTCGCATGCGGCCTACTTCGCCAGTCTTTGCAGCCTGTCCCACAACTCCATGATCTCTTTCGCCTGCGCGGCATCGCGAACCTTGAACGTCCAGTTTTGCCTGCCGTCGCTCGAGTTCATCTCCAGCTTATCACTATTGACCCTGAGCTTCAGGCTGGAAAATGCGCGGTTGAAGGCGTGCCCCTTATCACTGGCCTGGTATTGGACATTCATGCCGCTGATGAGCAACGTGCCCGTGCACCTGCCGAAAGTGTGCCGGTGCTCGACCGGGTACTGGTGGATTTCTTCCCGGATCTTGCGCTGGCTCAACAGAAGACGATCCGCCTCGGTCATGCCTCGCAGTTCCATCGTGGCGGTGTCGTAGACCATCACCGCTGTCTGCCCGTCGACGAACTCCATGGTCCTGCTGAACTGCTTGCCTGAGGCGTTTTCGATCGTCACCTTGTGCCGGCCGACGCCGATGGACTTGCCTTCGACCTCGCCCTCGGTTCCCAGCTGCTCGTCATCCAGAGTGAGCTTGCAGGGGGGCCCCAGGCGATAGACGGAGATTGTGGCCTTGGCGGCGGCCTTTCGACCCTCGGCGCGCTTGCGCAGGTCGGCGATGGTCGGATCGGCCGGGTTGGCTTTTTCCAGCAGTGAGACAGCCTTGAGAGCTTCGTCGTACAGTTTTTGCGACATGCTCGCCTCATACGAACGGAGGCTCTGCTGCGCCTGCGCACTTTGATGCTGCAGGGACTGCGCCCGTGTGTTCTGCGGCACAGCCGCGATCCACTGGTCGACAACCGCGAGCGCCTCGGTGTACTTCCCCTGCTTGAATAAAGTTTCTGCCTGGCGGCTCAAATCTTCGATCCGGCTCTGCTTTTGCGCGAGGTCGGTTTTTTCCTTCTCCTGCCGGCCTGCCTCGTAGGTCTGGACGGTCAGTTTCCTGCGCAGCACTTTGAGCTCGGGGCTGTCCGGACGGATACGGGCGACTCTATCCAGCCCCGCCTTCGCCTCAGCCAGCTTGCCCGCCGCAAGCAGGCTCTCCGCACTTGCCAGCCATTGCTTGATGGTGGCATCCTGCTCCGCCCCGCTCTTGCTCGCGGCCATTTCCGTTTCTATCTGGGATCGGACCGCAAGCGCGGCCTCATTCGCGGGGTCGATGGCCAGCAGCCTGGCGAGGGTATCCAGGCTTTCCTGCATCTTGCCTTCGGCCCGCAGGCTCTGAGCCTCCATCAGCAGTGTCCCGGTTTCTTTCTCGGCCTTCTTCTTCTGTGCCGCGGCTACGATGGACTCCGCCTGGGGATTGCCCGGGGAAGCCGCGAGAACCTGCTGGGCCGCCGCCATCGCCTCGTCGAAAAGACCGCGATCCATGCTCGCCTGGGCGGCGGCCAGCTGGCCCGAATAGTCAGGTGCGTGCGGGGTCCGGGGCAGCTGCCAGAAAACGACGGCCCCCAGGATGATCACGAGGGCCGGGATCCCGATCCAGAGGGCGATCTTGGGGACGCCGCGCGCTTTGGGCTTCTCGAGCAGGACCGTGCGGTCCTGGGCGGACTCTGCATCGGCCGCTCGTGCTGCAGCGGCGGCATGCCGCTCTTTTCCCTGGCGTTTCGATTCCTTCTCGAGGCGTTTTGCTTCTTTGGCCTGTTCCTTTTCCCGGTTTTTCCTCTCGCGCTTGATGTCTTTCAGCAGGAGGGCGCCGCCGCTGTTTTGAGGATCCAGGCCCTGGACGGCCGCTGCCTCGCGCCCGGCTTCCTCGAAATCGCCACGCTCCAGCGCCTGCCTGCCCCGCGCCAGGGTGCCTGCGATTTCCTCCTGCCGCCTGGCCTCCTGCGCCTGGGCGACGGACGCCACGAAGCTCCTGGCTTCGTCGCTTTCCTGATCCAACTGGAGCGCCTGCTGCCCGATGCCGCCGGCTTCCTGTAACTCTCCCCGTTCCACGGCCTGGCGCCCGCGTGCGATCAGGGCCGCGATCTCCTCTCTCCTCCGTTTCTGCCCGGCCTCCGCGATGCGGCGCATGAGGTCTTTGGCTTTTCCATGCTGGGGATCGATTTCCAGAGCCTGGAGCGTGTATTTCTCCGCTTCGCCGAGGTCATCGCGCAGGAAGGCCCGCTGGCCCTCCTTGACCAGATGGGCGAGCTCGTCGTTCCGTTTCTTTTGTGCTTCGGCCTGGCTGATGTTGCGGAGCATGGCGCGCGCACTGGCGTTGTCGGGATCGAGTGTGAGAGCCGCTTCGGCTTGGCGGGCGGCCTCCGCGAAATCCTGACGCTCGAGCGAGGCCCCGCTTTGCAGCAAGGCGGCGTCGACCTGGTCCTGCCGGAGCTTTGCTTCCCGCGCCTGGTCGATGGACTGAATCAAGCCGCCCGCGTTCTCATCGGCAGGGTCGATTTCCAGAACCTTGCGCGCACGCGCATATGCCGCCTCGAAATCCTTGCGGTTCAGGTTGTCGCGGCTCTGGTCGAGAAGGCTCGAGATCTCCGCCGCCTTGCGCTTCTGTTCCTGGGCCTGGTCGATGCGGGCCAGGAGATCAGCCGCGTCCGGATTGCCCGGGGAAATTTCGATCACGTGCTGTGCGCGCGCCCGCGCCTTGTCGAGGGCCTCGGCGCGCAGAAGCTGTGCCGCTTCCGACAGTTCGGACTGCACCTGCCGCCGCAGTTCATCGACGCGGACCGCCTCCTCGGCGTCACGAAGAGCCTTCTGGATCACGGCGTCGTCCCCGAGCAGGCCCGCGGCGCGCTTGAGAGCCGCAATGCTGTCGCGATATTTCTGTTCCGCGAGCAGCTTCAATCCTGCGGTCTTTTCGCGCTCACCTTCCAGCCTGCGCGCCTGCCGGGCGCGCTCCGCCTCAGCCTCGGAGACGGCTTTGCGGCGCAGTTCCGCCGCTTCCTGGTTGCCGGGATCGACCTGGAGCACCTCGTTGAGGGCCTCGATCGCTTCCGTGTATTTTCGGGACGCCGCCGAGAGGCGTGCCCGGTCAAGCAGGGAAGCGCTGTGCGCGCGGCGGCGTTCCGCGATCCGGCGGTCGACTTCCGCCAGCGCTTGAACGATCTCATCCTTCCGACCGGCCAGATCCAAAGCCTGGCGCAGGCTTGCCTGTGCGTCGTCCAGGCGTTCCTCGCGCAGCAGCTGCTGTCCCGACAGCAACAGTTCGCGGCCCCGCACTTCCTCCGGAGTCGGGCCGGGCGGCGCCTGTGGCGGAGCCGGCTTTGCCGGGCCGGCAGCGGGTTCAAAAGGAGCGGTCTCCGGCGCCCGCGCGCCGCTCTGGGGCACGGTCTGGAGAAAATGAGATTCCTCGGACAGGCCCGCCAGGATCCGCTTCAGGCTGACATGATCGGGTTTCTCGTCCTGACCTAGAAGACTCTGGGCTTGTTGGAGAATTGCGAGGAGGCGGGGAGGAGCGCCGGGTCTCGACACGGCCTGGCGCAGTTGAGGCAGGGCATTGTTGACTTCGTTTGCCATCCGTTGCGAGGCGACATTCATGTCGACCAGCAGATTGCGGCATGCGCGGCCGAACTCGGCCATGCTGGGGTAGCGTTTCGCCGCCTCCTTGGCCATCGCTGTATTAATGATGGGCCACAGCCCCGGCGGCGCTTCCGGGCATTGCTCGGCGAAGGGATAGTGGTTCTGGAAGAGGATGTTGTCCAGGGTCTTGGCTATGTTCTTGTCCCGGAACGGGTGCACGTAGGTGAGGAGCTCGTAGAATACGATGGCGGTGGAAAACATGTCCGAACGCTCGTCGTACTGCTCGCCGCGAATCTGCTCCGGGGACATATAGATCGGAGTGCCGAGCCGCACTCCGGACCGGGTAAGATCGGAAGAGGGAATGCGGGCGATCCCGAAATCGACGATCTTGACATTTCCTGTCGCGGCAAAGTGGATGTTGCCGGGCTTGACGTCGCGATGGATGATGCCGGCTGAGTGGGCGTGTTGAAGACCTTCGCAGACCTGCGCGATGATCAAGAGCTTCTTCTCGATCGAGAGGGGAACCCTCTCTTTGATAATGTCCTTCAGGTCCTTGCCCTCGAGGAGCTCCATGATGATGTAGGTGATCTTCCCCTCTTCCCCGAGGTCATGGATGGTGACGATGTTGGGATGGTGCAGGCTCGCCGCGGACCTGGCTTCACGATAAAATCTCAGCTTCAGTTCGGGGTCCCACTTGATGTCCTCCGCCATGGTCTTGATCGCGACGTAGCGGTCGAGGATCTCATCGTAAGCCTTGTAGACGGCGCCCATCGCGCCTTCGCCCAGTTTTTCTACAACCGCATATTTGCCAAGTTTCTGAATCATCGGGACTGTCTCTTCAAGGTCTGGAGGCGACGCTCTGCCAGCGCTGGAATGGATAGGCCATCGCGCGTTCCCAGGGTGGCGTCAGGGCAATCCTTGGCGCGCGCCAGATCGGGATTTGCGTCTGCGGCAGACTTCATCGCCTGCAGGCGCGCGTCCCGGTCGGGGACCAATCCGGGGTACAGGATGGCAATGACTTGGATGGTTTCTACTACCTGGGGGACGGACGCGGAACCCTGGCCGCCCTTCGCTACGGCGTCCAATCTGGACAGCAGGGCCGTTAGACCTTCTGCGGCTGCCATGGCATTTGAATACTGAGCCCGGACAGGATCTTGAACAAGGCCTTGCAGCAACAGCAACGGTAGCGAAAATGCGAGCCAAAAGCTCGACCAAGCAGTCATATAACCCATGCCGATGACCTTACGGATTCAGATCACCTGGTTGCGAGAGGGACGCCCAGCTCGAATGTGGCCCTATAAACTCCACGATTATATCAGCAACGAAGGCTTTTGCGTTGACATTTTGCAAAGCGGAACGATAAAACAGTGTTATTGATGCCAGAGGCGACATGACAGGCTCCTCTCACTACCAGATTCATGCGTTTGCGTGCAGCGATGTCGGTCGAGTTCGCGCAGGGAACGAGGATTCGTTTTTCGTCGCCAACTTGAGCGAAGGGATGCGCATCGAAAAGAACGGCATTCTGCGCTTTCCCGCGGGTCCGCTCGGATCATTGTTCGCGGTGGCGGACGGCATGGGCGGGGCGGCGGCCGGCGAGATGGCCAGCAAACTCTGCCTGAAAACGCTGTACCACGAGGTCCAGGAACTGATTCAGGAAGCCGGCCAGCCGGACGAAGGCCTGCTGGAGGAAATCCTTATAGGGGCAGTCGGCACCGCCAACAACCGCATTTACGGCCTCGGGTCGAGCAACCACGAATACGCCGGGATGGGGACAACCCTGACGACAGTGCTCGAACTGAACGGGGGCTTCCTGATCGGGCAGGTAGGCGACAGCCGGGCATACCTGCTGCGCCAGGGCCAGATTCGCCAGTTGACTCGGGATCAATCGCTCGTAGGCCAAAAGGTGAGTGAAGGGATCCTCACCGAGGAAGAGGCACGGCGACACCCGGAACGCAACATTCTACTGCAGGCGGTCGGCGTCAGGCCGGCGGTGGAACTGGCGTTGAAGAGCGTCCCGCTGCACCTGGGGGATGTTCTCCTGCTTTGTTCCGATGGACTGCACTCGCAGATGTCTTCGAGGGAGATCTATGAGGTTGTCGAGGATTCGTCCGGTCCCGGGGATGCCTGCCTTGCGCTGGTAGACCTGGCCAACGAACGCGGCGGGCCGGATAACATCACTGCCGTCCTCGTCCAGTTCCTGCCCGGCTAGCGCCACTCTGTCCCCGAACCCTCTCGACGATCGACCTACTTCAGTTTGTTGGGATCCAGCCCGAAGTACTGCGACCAGTCGTCGAGATCTATCTTCTCCTCTCTCGTCGCATCCTGCCTGCCGGGCGCACGGCTCGATGACATCTTATGCGTGAACCGGGCCCAATCCATGGTCTTGACGCCGGCCTCGCGGCAGCGCCGAGCCAGTCCCCGGTCATTGGTGACCACGATGATCTCTGCAGGAGAACGCGCCCCATCCGCGGCCTTCAAAATGGCATCGTCCGTCGACAAAGGTGCGCTGTAGCGAACGCGGATTCCACGAGGGGGGGTCCGGCGGTCCGTGTCGTCTCCATCGAAAAAGACGATAAATCGGCCGCCTCTTTCGACAGCATAGCGGCTCAAAACGTCGAGGAATGACCTGCGGGTCTCGGGATCCTCACGGGCCAAGGCGGCGGATTGGCCGATCAGATTGTTGCCGTCAAACCAGTAAGGCATCGATGCGTCCCCGGCTTCCCGGGCGGATAGGTTCTTTCTCGTTCGCCGATATCATGCTGTCCGAAATAGAGGATGATCCTGAATCTACCCCGCCGCAAGCCTCAATCCCCACTCCTGCAAGCATGCACGAGAGCTCCGGGCCGAATTGCGGTTACAGAACCGGCCGCCGCAAGTCATTGCCATGGTGGCTGGCCGGCGGGGACGAGCTTCCGACCTGTAAGCGCCACGAATAGTTTGCGCACTTGGACTTCGACCTGGACGTGGACGTGGACGTAGAGGGCCGTGTATGGGGCAAACCTCCTACTAATGTCATTCAATGAATCTCTCGTTCTCCGTGCATGTCGAGGTCCAAGTCCAGGTCCAAGTCTAGGTCCAGGTCCAAGTCCGGAACGGAAGGACGGCATGTTTCGCGCGAAAAACTATGCTAGGCTGAAATGCTGTTGTGTTGCCAGAGTGGAATTGCGGCATCCGGGTCAGGAATGGCGGATCCGGATGAAAAACGATGGAGGCGCGGGTTATGTCCAAAATGTCGAGATCGACGGTGGCGGGAGTTTGCCTGACGGCGACCTTCATCTTCTGGTCGATCGTGGGCCCGGGAGCAGGCCGCGCGGGCGGCAAGTGGGATTTCGCGCCGTCGGTCGTCCAGAAGCAGGCAATAGCGGCGATCTCCGCCGAGTCGCTGCGTGGACATCTTTCTTTCATCGCCTCCGATTTGCTCGATGGCCGCGGGAACGGCACCGAAGGCGAGGAGGTGGCTGCCGAGTACATTGCCGCGCAATTCAGGCGGTCGGGCCTGAAGCCGGCGGGCGACGACGGCTTCTATCAGACGGTACCGAAAATAAGGCTCATGCCAAACCTCGAAGGATATCGTTGCCGCATTTCACTCGATGGCAAGACAGCGGATGTGCCGTCAACCCGGTTTGCAATGATCAGCGCCCTCGGCAGCAGCAACCCGATCATCCGCGAAATCCACATCGACAATGTGCCGATCGTCAAGATTCCGTTTTCAGGCAGCCTGCCGGACCAGTCCGAAAATCTGAAAGGCCGGGTGTTGATGACGGAATTCCCGGCCGTCCCGAGGGACCGCACCCAGGCGGCGAACATCTATGTCCGAAGACAGGAATTCATGTCCCGGGTCGGGGCGCTCAACCCCGCATTGCTGGTGGAAATCAGGCGCGGTGGTTCCCTGGATACCGGCTACTTTCGCAGCCGCTCCCTGATCGATCCGGAACAGAAGGGAAGGCCGGCGACAGGGATTCCGCTGGCTGCTGTGACCGACCCGGCAGTCGTCGAGCTCTACGACGCGCTTGCGGATGGGCAGGCGCAAGGAGGCTTCAGCCTGCACCTATCTGGTTCCCTCGATACCCCCGCGCCGCTGCGCAACGTCGTCGGCCTGTTGCCCGGTGCCGATCCCAAGCTCGCGGAAACGTACATTCTGATTACAGCCCATTACGACGGCCAGGGCACTCGTCCGGGGTCGGAAGGCGGCTGGAACTCTGCCAACGACGACGGGAGCGGGACAGTCTCCGTGATCGAGATTGCCGCGGCAATGGCCTCTCTCAAGGAGCGGCCGCGCCGCTCCCTGGTTTTTATGACATTTTATGGCGAAGAAATCGGGCTTGCCGGATCGCGCTACTATGCGCAGCACCCGGTTTTCCCGATCGAAAAGACCATCGCGGAGATAAACCTGGAAATGGTGGGGCGGACCGACGACACGGAAGGCGACCAGCACAAGCGGGCCAGCCTTACCGGGTTCGATTATACGGACCTGGGCGATCTGTTTCGCCGCGCAGGTGATCTGACCGGAGTGACCGTTTTCAAACACGAAAAGAATTCTGATTCCTACTTTGGCCGGAGCGACAACCAGGCACTGGCCAACATGGGAGTTCCGGCTCACACGCTGTGCGTGACCTTCAATTATCCCGATTATCATGGCGCCGCAGACACCTGGGAGAAAATCGATTACGATAACATGGCGCTCACGGTCCGGATGATTGCGACGGCAGTCCTGATCCTGGCGGAAAGCGACGGAGAACCGCGGTGGAACGAGTCCCTGCCCCAGGCGAGTCGGTACCTGGCGGCATGGAAGAAAATTCATGAAGGGGGAAAACACTGAGAAGAGCACTAAGGGTGCAAAAAACCGATGCGGGCAAAAAAATCGCCGCCGTGATTCCGTTCCCTTGACCCGACCCTTTTGGCATCCTCTTTCCCGTTGCCCGGGATCGAGTATCGGCCAGAAGAAGCTACCTGCTGCCAGATCTTTCTTCCAGCAGCGCTAACGAACCGCTTATGTATTTCAGCCCGTTAGCTCCGGCCTCCTAGTGCTACGAACAAACCTGTTAAGCCCGTCCGTTGCTCATCTGCCGGTGTTCAAGGTCTCGCAAATCACAGCGGCTAAGATTCACTATAAGAGAACCGGTTTTGGATGTCAAGTGGAAGAAATCGTGTCGTCGACTAAGTCGCTGTCATGATGCAAGATATAGTTGCAATAAAAACTCGAGACAGAAATTCTGAAATAGGAAATTAGATAATGGATGTTGTAACATTCAATCCTGCAGTAAGTAAAATGTGCACTTGTCAAAAGACTTTTCGCAAGCCGGTGGCGCTCTTATTCAAAGATGGTCTCAGGTGAATCTGGCATGGAAAAAAACTTTGTCGAAATCCGCATTCGTACATCGGTGGACCCGGGAGAATTTCTTGGCCGGATCGAAACCGCGGGCAGTCTGGGAGCATATGAAACGCCAGACGGGTTCTGCGTCTACTGGCCTGCCGGAGAATGGAATCCCGCTCACCTGGAGACGATCAGAAAGGCGCTTGTCGATCTCGGCGATCTGGAGGCCGGGAGCAGCGTGACCGTCAGTGAGTTGCCCGATCAGGACTGGAACCGGCGTTGGACCGAATCGCTGCAACCGGTGCGGCTCGGAAGGCGCATCGTGATCCGCCAGAGCTGGAATTCGGCAGATGTTCCTCCGGGCGGGTTTGAACTCGTCATCGATCCCAAGCGCGCTTTCGGCACTGGTTATCACGCCACCACGCAGCTGATCGTCGAGTGGCTCGAAGAATCGGTGAGGGGCGGGGAGCGTGTGCTCGATGTCGGGACCGGAAGCGGCATCCTGTCTATGGTGGCGCTGCGACTGGGCGCCCGCCGTGCGGTCGGGATTGACAATGATCCCGAAGCAATCGAGTGCGCCCGGGAATATGCCGCGGTCAACGGTTTCGGCCCAGAAATGGAGCTGCGCGTGGCCTCGCTGGAAGAACTGCGCCCCGAGCCGTTCGACCTGGTGGTGGCCAACCTGGACCGCAAGACCTTGTCGGGATATTTTCCAGACATGCACAGGTACGTGGCCGCAGGCGGCCGCGTGATCTGTTCCGGGCTGCTGGCGGAGGACCGTGCCGAGATCTCGGGAGCGCTGGCTGCGGCAGGCTGGGAGATTCACGGCCGGAAGGATCGCGATGAATGGATGGCGCTCGAGCTGCGCACTGGCGCCGGCCAGGTTTTCGCACAACGTTGATGCTGTCGGACGTTGACAAAAGCACCATTCGCCGCAGTTTCTGAACCGCAGTCGCCGGCTGATACAGCTTGCGTCCGGGAGCGCAATGCGCTATTATGCAGCGCCTTTGACCCAGCGGGGTCGTAGTTCAGTTGGTTAGAACGCCGGCCTGTCACGCCGGAGGTCGCGAGTTCGAATCTCGTCGGCCCCGCCATTATTTCCAAGCGCTTACAGCGGATCTTGATGAGCAATCCCGGGCAATGATTTCTCCGGAGTGTGTGGGAACAACCGTTACGCGGCCGTCCGGGTGTTGCAGAAAATGGTGACTCCCTTTAATCGGAATGACCGCAAATCCGGCAGCGGCGAGGACGCGGATGATTTCCTTGCCGGTGAATCTGGGGAGGCGGCTCACGATGCCACGCTGATCGTTTGGACGCCAACGAAATCGAGCGGTTCCAGGCTGTCGCCCTGGGCTTCGAGGCAAACCTCCACCGCTTCACGGATCCGGACCATCAACTTATCCCGGATTTATTCCGTAATGTCGCCATGTATAGCTGGGTTCTGCACTCGGCGCCGCCTCACCGAGATGAAAAATTCTCGCCGTTCCCTCACGGCGCCTATTGAGCCTTGTAGGCTGCGGCGAGCGTATTCGCAAATACTTCAAAGGTGGTGTGGGTGGTGTTGCGCTCGTTGCGGCCTTCCAGTGAGCGGACGCGGCCCTCGTTGATGGCGCGCGACATTTCCGCGAAGAGCCCGGCGATATTGGCAGAGAATCCGATCTGTGTCAGCGCCCCCGCAAAAGCATCATACGGGAACTGGACATACCTGAGATCGGGTTTGCCGATCATCGCGCCGAGGATGCGAGTTGCCTCGGCCATGGACAGGTCTCGGGAACCGAGCAGTTCACGCACTGCAACGCCGGAGAAATCACGCTTGAGGAGCGCGGATGCCGCGGCGTCGGCAATATCTCTCGTGGCAATCTGTGCTACCGGCACGTCGGGGGCAATGGCGCCCCCGTTGATCCCCTGCTGCTTGATCATTCCCAGGGAGCCAAAGTGGTTTTCGAAGAAATAGCCCGCTCGCAAGAAGAGAACATTCAAGCCCGGCACTTCCCGCAGGCGATCTTCCATCAGATGCAGCCCTACAATCGGGCCGGTTTCGGCTGATTGCTCCGCACCCAGGCTGCTCAAAAACACAACATGGCGCACGCCGCTCACCGACAACGCTTTCCGGACCGATTCGCCAACGCGATTTTGATACGCGAGATAATCATCTGTCTGAAAGAGCGGCGGAATCAACAGGTACGCGGCCTCGGCGCCGGCGAAGGCCCGGCTCAAAAATGCTTCATCCGCAGCATCGCCGGATAGCGTCTGCGCTCCCTGCTCCGCGAGAGGCTTCAGCTTGTCAATACCGCGGCCGAGAGCCCTCACCTGGCAACCTTCCTTAATGAGTTTCAGGGCAATTGGCTTCCCGGTGTTACCGGTTGCGCCCATGACTGTGATCATGTTATTTCCCCTCCTTTAAACAGACACCGTGACGGTGAAAGAATGAAGCGAGACTCGGGGCTACGTCAAGGGGAGAGAAGAAGCCGAGGCCGCCTTCCTGCCGGACATGGAGCAGGAAGGTCGGCTCATGACGCATAAATCCGCTGTCAAAACCAGAACCCTGTTCGACGAGCACGATGTGCATGGGTGACGGAATCGAATCTTCATCCTTGGATTGGCGTTTTTGCGTTAAGATAGGGGTTTGGTTTGACGGATACCGACCGAATCTAGGCAGGGTGATCCCCTCAGGACCAGTTTGAATCAATCACAAGGCTAAGACGGATTGACATAGGGAAAAGCTATGACGCGAAAGATACCTTCATTCTTATTTCAGGTTGTTGGACTCAACGTTTTAGCCGGTGAAGGCGTAGCAGACATGCCGGGACGCGGAGCGGCGGCCCGGAGACTCGGGGAAATAATGCACCGGGCAGCGCGAACAGCGTTGTTCGCGACGCTGATGATGGTGATCCCGGGCCTGGCACGGGCGCAATCCGCGTTGGATGGCTTCGACCCGGGCACGAACGGGACCGTCTCGGCGCTTGCCGTGCAGGCGGACGGCAAGATTCTGGTTGGGGGCCGTTTCACCATGCTGGGCGGCGGCGGTTCGGGGATGTCCAGCAGCACCAGCATCGGGCGGCTGAATGCCGACGGGAGTCTCGACACCGGGTTCAATCCGGGGACCGACGGCGAAGTCAGGGCCATTGCGGTGCAGGAGGACGGCAAGATCGTCGTTGGGGGACTTTTCACCAAACTGGGAAACGGCGCTACGGTGACACGCATTAATATCGGCAGGCTCAATCCTGACGGCAGCGTGGACGAGAGTTTCGATCCGAGCGCCAGCTACACGGTCATGGCCCTGGCAATTCAGCCCGACGGCAAAATTCTTGTCGGTGGAGCCTTCACCGCGCTGGGAGGGGGAACTTCCGGCATGACCCCGCGCCGGAATATCGGCCGGCTCAATCCCGACGGCAGTTTGGACGAAAGTTTCGATCCGGGTGCGACCGGCTCCGTTTCCGCGATCGTTGTCCAGCCGGACGGCAAAATCGTGGTCGCCGGTTCATTTTCAGGTCTGGGCGGCTCAAGGGGCGCTACGGCCCGGCCCGCCATCGGGCGTATTAACTCGGATGGCACGCTGGACACCGCCTTCGATGTCGGGGCGAACAACATCGCCTCGGCTCTCGCATTGCAACCGGATGGCAAGATCCTGGTTGGTGGAGCCTTCACGATGCTCGGGGGGGGAGGCACGGGCACGACGCCGCGCTATAATGTCGCGCGGCTGAACACTGACGGCACCATAGACACCAGCTTCGACCCGGGAGCCAATACTCCCGTTTATGCCCTTACGCTGCAGGCCGATGGGAAGATTCTGGTCGCGGGCTCGTTTGCCACACTGGGCGGCGGCGACAATGGCACAATCGCGCGCAACTTCATCGGCCGGCTCAATGTCGATGGCAGCCTGGACGACAGTTTCAACCCCGGGGCGAATGCCACGGTCTACGCCCTTGCAGTTCAGGCCGACGACAAAATCCTGGTAGGAGGCGCCTTCTCGGGATTGGGGAACGGCGGAGGGTCAATCCCGCGCAACCGCATCGGCCGGCTCAGCCTCGCCGGCCACGTCGATACGAACTTCGATCCCGGATGCAATGGCCAGGTCGGCGCGGTGGCGATCCAGGCGGACGGGAAGGTACTCGTCGGCGGCAGCTTCAGCCTGCTGGGCGGCGGGGGCACGGGATCGAGCGTCGTCAATGCGATCGGCAGGCTGAACAGCGACGGAAGGTTGGATGCGGATTTCAAGGGGAGAGCTGACCGGACGGTTTACGCCGTCCTTGTCCAGCCAGACGGCAAGATCCTGGTCGGCGGCGATTTCACGGTATTGGGAAGCGGCACGCCTGTCTCACGAAGGATGCTTGGCCGGTTCAATCCCGACGGCAGCGTTGACGCCGACTTCGATCCCGGCGCGAACGGCACCGTCTACACCCTCGCCCTGCAACCGGACGGCAAAATCCTGGTGGGCGGCAGTTTCACTGCCCTGGGCGGAGGAGGCTCAGGCACGACCACGCGCAACTTCATCGGCCGGCTCAATACGGACGGCAGTCTCGATCCTGCGTTTAATCCCGGCGCCAACGCCACAGTTTTCACTCTCAAGATACATGCCGACGGGAGGATCCTGGCCGGAGGATCTTTCACCTCCCTGGGAGGGGGAGGCACAGGCACGTCGGTCCGCAGCCGCATCGCCCGCCTCAATGCTGACGGCAGCCTCGACACCGGTTTTGATCCGGGCGCCGACGACACCGTAAACGTTCTCACGGTGCAGGCGGACGGCGGCATCCTGGCGGGCGGATCGTTCTCCAGGTTCGGCGGCGGAGGTTCGGGCACAATTCCCAGGAACAGGATCGCGCGCATCAACGCGAACGGCAGCATCGACCAGGGCTTTGATCCGGGCGCCGACGCCCCGATACGGTCGATCGCGCTGCAGGCCGACGGCAGGATTCTGGTCGGAGGCGAGTTCACGAAACTGGGTGGAGGCGGGGCGGGCACGGCCTTGCGCAGCCGCATCGGCCGACTGAATGCCGCGGGCAGCATTGACACGGCCTTCGACCCCGGGGCCAGCGGCAACGTCAATGCCCTGGCAATCCAGACCGACGGCAAGATAGTAGTCGGCGGCGCATTCGCAAGGCTGGGGGATGGCGGCACGGGAACGACCCCGCGCAGTTACATCGGCCGGCTCACGAATACGGACGCCGCCTTGCAGAACCTGGCCATTGACCCCGCCGGCACCCGGATCACCTGGAGCCGGGGGGGATCGTCGCCGGAATTTGACCGCGTTGCCATCGAACGTTCCGGGGACGGCGTCAGTTACACCTTTCTCGGAAGCGCCATGCGCGTAAGCGGAGGCTGGCGGCTTTCGGGCCTCAACCTGCCCTTGAGTCACAACAGTTACATCCGCGCGCGAGGTTTCTATGGTACGGGCTATGGAAACGCCTCGGGGTCGATTTCGGAGAAAGTGCTGGAAGCGGTAGCCGAGACGGACGTCTTCGCACAGATTGCCTCAGGCGGCAACTATCAGACCGTCCTGACAGGCATCAATACCGCCCAGATACCTGCCGACATTCTAGTGTCCCTGCTCAAATCCGACGGCACGCCGTTCAACAACGCGGCGGGCATTCCCGCGGACCCCATTCCACTTACCATTCCGCCTATGGGGACGGCACGGATCGAATTCGCGCTCCCCGGCGCCACCGTGTCGGGGTACGGTCTTTTCTCCGGGCAGATGAAGCTCGACGGCACGGCATTGTTCAAGAGCCTTCAAAACAACGTGATCCTCAGTGAGGCCGGAGTGGGACCCTCCAAACCGTCCCGGGATTTCAAGGTGTACATAGACAACACGAGCAACGCCGCATCCGGATATGCGTTGACGAACACGGGCAACGGCCCCGCACACCTGCACCTGGCGCTTCGCGGCCGCCAGGGGGGCGCCGTTCTTGATGAAGCCAGCATCACTCTCGAGCCGGGACAGCACCTCGCCGAGTACGCCTTCGAACGCTTCCGCGCCAAGGCGCCGGCAGGCTTCGAGGGAAGCATCGAATTCACCAGCGACCAGGAGATCGCCGCAGTGGCGCTGCGTTACGACAATACCCACATGAGCGAGCTCTCGCAGGTCTTCTCGACGATTCCGGTATTGGTCGATGAGGCGAACAGGGCTTTGTTTTTCCCGCAGATTGCCGATGGCGGGGGCTACCGCACCAACATCATCCTGGTGAACCCCCATTCGGACACGGCAACAACCGTCAACCTCAATTTCTTCAAGGACGACGGAAGTCCTCTTGAACTCTCGATCGGCGGCGCAAAGACAAACAGTTTTGAAATGACGCTGGAAGCCAATGGTGTCGGCCATTTCGTGACTGACGGGACCTCGGCCAATCTCAGCACCGGGTGGGCGAAAGCCCAGAGCCGGGATACCATCTTCGGGTCGTCGATCTTCCAGACACTGGCAGGCGGCCGGATCGTGTCGGAGGCGGGGGTAGGCTCATCCCCGCTAGCGCCCCATTTCACGGCTTACGTCGAAAACCTGGGATCTACGTTGTCGGGAATTGCGGTCTGCAACCCGAGCGACACGACGGCGACCCTGACCCTGAACTTGCGCAATTCCGCCGGGGAGATCGCGGCGACAACCCAAATAGAAGTGCCTCGCCTCGGCCATGTGGCGGAATTCTTCAGCGACCATTGGTTCCCGCAGGCGAAGGAGTTCCAGGGGACGCTGGAAGTGATCTCGACGGAACCCGTCAGCGCGGTCGCGTTGCGTTACGACAATCCCCTGCACGATGTGTTCGCGACCCTGCCGGTCATCATTTTGCGCTGAGCCGGAGCAGGTGAAGTAAGGAATGGAGCCTGCCGGGCCTCACGGCTTTCGCCGCGGCCGCATCATCGCGTCCCAGAGCGTGGACTTATAGTCGAGAGGCGCGACAAACAGGTTCTCGGGCGGCGTGCGATAACTCAGGATCTCGTTGTAAATGGCGTCACTCCGGTAGAGGTTCAATCCGAAGCCCGCGAGGTACTGCAGACGCAGGTCGCGGTCGCGGTTGATCGCGGCGTTCTCGAGCCAGGGTTTGAGGCCCGATGCCTGCCCGGCATAGGTCGAGAACACGTCGGTGAACGACTGAAAGCCCGCCTCGTAGAGCGACGCCATCACGCTGGCGTGGTCCGGGCGGCTCATCCGCTGCTGGATGTCGCTGACGTCGATCTTCGCGGGCTCGGCCTGGCCCAGCAGCACCGTGTCGTAGCCCGCGCCGTTGTTCAGGTTTCCCCAGATCGTCCCTTCGGGAAAGGCCTCGAAAAACGTGGCGATCTCGCTCTTCACCACGGCGGAATCGCTCTCGTACAGCGGCACCCATTGGGTGACGAGCCCGCCGGGATTCAGGTGCTGTTTGACGAGGTCGAAGTATTCCTTTGTGTAGAGCGTCGCCGCGCCTTTGACCCAGGGATGAATGGGGTCGGACGTGATGATGTCGAATTTCTCGTTTGTCGTGAGGACGTAGTGCCTGGCGTCGTCGTAGACGACCTGGACGCGCGGGTCATTCAACACGTTGTGATTCTGGTCGACGAAGTAACGCGACACGACCTGCGGTATCAGCGGCTCGATTTCGCAGATGACGATGCGTTCGACTTCCGGATAGGGCACGAATGAGCCGGCCGTCACGCCGGCGCCGAAACCGACAATCAGCACCGACCGCGGCTTGTGATGGATCAGCGCAGGGAGGTTGCCGAGCATCGCCTGAAGGCGCATGTCCTGCTGCTCGGTCGACGCCTCCACTTTTCCGCTGACATGGAAGTTGCGCACGCCGTTGGCGAGCTGGGAAACGGCCACGGAAGCATTCATTCCCTCGCCCACATACAGGAAGTCCGGCAGGCTCGAATAAGTCGGGAAAAAACGGCCGTATCCCACCACGCCCGCGGGGATCGGGGCAACGGTGAGTATCAGGACCGCGGCGACCGCGGTAAACACGGCGACGGAAACCGGTCCGGCTGTCTTGCCGGACGCATCTCCGGTTGCCTCCCTGGATGAGTCTTTCGCCGGCGACGGCCAGGCCAGGGCAAGGAGAGCCGCAGTGGCGGCGAGCGCGATCAGGAGCCGCTGAGCCTGCTGTGTGCCCATGCCGGGGATTACCAGCAGGCTGAACGCGATCGCCCCGATGATGGCGCCGACGGTGTTGGCGGCATAGACGCCCCCGACCACACGGCCCGAATCCTGCTCCGGTGACGCCACAGAGGCGAGCGCGAGGGGGAAACTCGCTCCCCACATGCACGCTGCCGGCAGAATCGTCCACAGGCAGCGGGCCAGGTCTATCTGGAAAGTGACCCACGGGCTTGACGACAGTTGCGGATTGATGGGCCAATAGGGAAGGGACCGGGCGAGCATGAATGCCGTCCAGCCGATCCCCACGGCAAGCAGCATCTGGCACCAGCCCAGAGCTACCTGCGGACGCTTGATCCGGCGCGACAGGAACGACCCCGAGCTGCTGCCGATCCCCAGGCCCACGAGAAACACGGCCAGGATGATGGAAAAAGTGTAGACGGTCGCGCCGAGGATCAGCGATAAAAGCCGCGTCCAGACAACCTCGGCGCCCAGCGCGGTCAGGCCGGAAAGCCCGATCGTGACATACACGGGCCACACGCCGCGACGGGCCGGCGGAGATTTCCGCGTCTGGCTCCCGGCAGGCGCGCGATGCCCTGTCCGGGATGCGAGCAGAAAGGCGATGGCTGCGACCGACAGGTTGACGGCCGCGGCGACATACGTCGCGGTCGCCATGTCATGGACGCGCAGCAGGTAAAACCCGGCCAGCAGGCAGCCGAAAACCGCGCCCGCGATGTTGCCGCCATAAAAGAAGCCCAACCAGGAAACTCCTTCGGGAGTCGATTCGATCCAGCGTGCGATGGCAGGGAGCGTAGCTCCCATCAGGAGCGTGGGGGGCAGCAGACACACCGCACACACGAGCCCGCGGAACAGGATCCCCGGGAAGCCGTGTCCGACGGTCGTGTAAACGCCGGCGATGAGCGGCATCCCGAACAGGACCAGGATCCCGATGATTCCGATTCCCAGCTCAATGCGGGCGTACACGCGAAACGGATGCAGTCCGGCTGACACGACCCGCGGGAGCAAGAAGCTTCCCAGGCACATTCCGCCCATGAAAGTTCCGAGCAGGACTGCCAGCGACACCGCCGAAGATCCGACCACCAGCTGCAGCAGCTGAAACCAAACGATCTCGTAGATGAGTGCGGAACATCCGCTGCCGACGAACAGGATCAAAAGGAGGGGAAGAAATCGCGGCGCGACAGAGGCGTTTGCGGGCTGGACTGGTATCTTCTTGGCCATAAACGACTGTGACTCCCGAATGAGGGAATATGCCATATCGGGTGGGAGTTGGCCTAGTTGATTTTCCCCGCCAATGCGGTTCTGTGTTGCCTCCGGAGGCAAGCCGCGATACAACTCGGTCTGCAATCTTCCCGAATGGAGGTCTCCGATGCGAAAACTCGCTCGTCTTGCACTCTCATTGGCGCTGGTTCTCAGCGCATTCGCCGGCAAACTGGCCGCACCACAAGTATCCAGAAGGCCCATCACCCTGGATGACCTGGCCCGGTTGCGCGCCGTAAGCGACCCGCAGGTGTCTCCCGACGGCAAATGGATCGCCTACACGGTCGGCACGGTGGACGCGGAGAAGGACAAACGCGACACCGACCTGTGGATGGTGAGCTGGGATGGCAGCCAGCAGGTCCGGTTGACGTCCACAGCCGAAAGCAGCGAGAGCATGCCGCGCTGGAGCCCCGACAACCGGTTTCTCGCGTTTCTGACGTCGAGGGGAGATGAAGAGGAAAAGAAAAAGGGCGCCCAGGTGTGGCTGCTCAACCGCGCAGGGGGAGAGGCGGAGAAGTTGACGGATCTGAAGGGCGGGGTCTCCGACTTTTCCTGGGCTCCCGATGGTAAGCGTCTCGTGCTTGTGGTTGCCGACCCCGATCCCAGCGCCGAGCCGGAGAAGCTGGAAGGCTGGAAACGAAAAACCCGGCCGCCGATCGTGATCGACCGGTACCACTTCAAGCAGGATCGCACGGGATACCTGGGCCCGCTGCACAACCACCTGTCGATTTTTGACGTTGAGACACGGAAGGCGGAAACTCTCACCTCGGGGCGCTTCGACGAGCAGAATCCAGCGTGGTCCCCGGACGGGCGGTTTGTCGCCTTTGTTTCGGATCGGACGCCGGATCCGGACCGCAGCGAGGACACCAACATTTACGTGATCGAGGCGAAAGCAGGCGCCGAACCGCGCCAGCTGACAACCTTCCAGGGTCCGGACGGAGGCCGGCCGTCGTGGAGTCCGGACGGGCAGTTCATCACCTACGTCCAGGGGGATGAGGCCCGCTACTCGGCGTACAACATGAACAGGTTGGCCGTGGTGCCGGCGGCAGGCGGGCCGGCACGCGTGCTGAGCACGGCGCTCGACCGCGGGGTGACCGGCCCGTTCCTCTGGACCTCGGACGGCAGGAACCTGCTTTTCACAGTCGCGGATGACCGTGTCACTTACCTGGCGCGCATGCCCGTGGCCGGCGGGCCCGTCGAAAAGGCCACTACCGGGCGGCGCGTCGTGTCAGGCATTAGCCGGCGGGACGACGCGAGCTTCGGCTTGTTGTCCGCCACGGCGAACGAACCTTTCGAGGTGCATGCCCTGGAGAACGGGAACCTGCGCCGCCTCTCGCATCAGAACGACATCCTGTTCAGTGAGCTGCAGCTGGGCGCCACGGAGGATTTCACTTCCAAAAGCAAGGATGGCACGGAGGTGCATGGCTTGATGGTGAAGCCCGCTTCCTATGTGCAAGGGCGGAAGCATCCCATGCTCCTTCTCATTCACGGCGGTCCCAACGGGCAGGACGAACATTCGTTCAGCTTCGACCGGCAGTTCTTTGCCGCCAACGGTTACGTGGTCATCTCGGTCAATTACCGCGGTAGTTCCGGACGGGGATCGGAATACCAGAAAGCGATCTATGCCGACTGGGGGAACAAAGAAGTGGTCGACCTGCTCGGGGCCGTGGACTACGTCGTCGCATCCGGCGTGGCTGACCCCGACAGGCTGGGGATCGGAGGCTGGAGCTATGGCGGTATACTGACCGACTACACCATCGCCAGCGATCCACGCTTCAGGGCCGCGGCGAGCGGCGCCGGCAGCGCCCTGCAGCTCTCCATGTACGGCAGCGACCAGTATATCTTTCAGTATGAGAACGAGCTTGGAGCGCCCTGGAAGAGCAAGGACCTTTGGATCAAGCTGTCATACCCCTTCTTCCAGGCGGACCGCATCCGGACGCCTACCCTGTTTCTGTCCGGCGACCGTGACTTCAACGTGCCCACGATCGGCGCGGAGCAGATGTACCAGGCGCTCAAGAGCCTCGGAGTCGACACGCAGCTGATCATTTACCCGGGCCAGTTCCACGGAATCACGATGCCCAGCTACGCGCGTGACCGCCTGCAGCGCTACCTGGCCTGGTTCAACAAACACCTGGGCGTGCCTGCGACGAAGGCTCAGTGATGGCTCCCGCTGCTGCCGGCGCGGGAATCAGGGCGGGCCCTGTGCGTCAGGAGGATCCGCTCAGGCTCAGGACAGCTTCTTCGACCCATCGAGCCAGGAGGCTGCGCACACTGTAGGAGTCCACCAGGCATTCGGCTTCGCACTTTTCGGGGGTGGCGCCGGAGCCGACGCTCCGCCAGACCTGAACAAAGAGCGCCGGATCCTCTTCGTCGGGATGCGGGATTGGTTCCGCCCCCGTCGGCGTAAGCACGGCCGAGTCCGGTACGATCGCTCGCACCCGCTGGAGTTCGTCATAGCGGCGGACTCCTTCCTGGATCAGGGGCTTCAAATCCTGCAGAACTGGCGCGTCTCGCGGATCCTGATCGCTGCAGTCGCGGCGGCCCTGGAACGCAAAGGCCCCTTCGGCCGGGCTTTCCAGGAGCTGATACACAGCCTGCTCCCCCTGCAGTCGCCCGGCGCTGCTGCTGCGCACCCTGCCTCCGGCCAACGTGATTATGCCGGTCTGTTCACCTCTCAAATCCTTGATCGTCAGCGTTCCGGTAAGCTGCAGCGATCCCAGTTGCTGCAGGAGGTCCGGCAGGCTGAATAGCTCGAGATCGCCGAGCAGGCATTCGGCGCCAACCTCAGATCTCTTCTGCGCGGTGTTGAATTCCTTCAGCGCTCGGGACGCGGCCTTGCCGCATTCCCTGTCGGGGAAGCGGGCGGCGATGCTCTCGAAAGCCTGCTTCACCGCAGGCGCCGGCGTCGAGGACAGCGCCTTGATCAGATGGAGCAGCGCCTGCTCGTTCTTTTGCAGGAAAACCCCGAAGAGTTTGCGCGGTATCTTGCTTCGCAGGGCCTTGACGAGGTTGGCGACGGCTGCCTCGTCTGCAGAAAAATCCTGGCCGGAGAGATAGGAGAGTCTCGCCAGCGTGTCCCCAAGCTCTTCGCCGTGATAGAGACCATGATCCACGACCGCGCGGCGGGCGTCGGGAGTGCCGTACTGCGCCAGGGTGAAAATGACACGATCGAGGAGGCCGATCCATTTTCCAGGATCCGGACCTGATGGAGGTGGTTCCAGCAGATGTTGCCCCAGTCTTTTCGCCCATTCGAGCAGGATCTGCTCGGCCTTGCTGTCCTTGATCTGTCCGAGTCCGGTGACGACCTCGCGAAGCAAGGGCGCGGGATTCTCGATGACGAGCAGCGAGCGCATCGCTTCGATCTCTTCGTCGCGCGTAGCGTCGTCCGGGTGAGGGATGCGGTGCTGCAGGCAGATCAGGTTCCGGGCGAAATACCAGTCCTTCGTGAGGTCCGCCCGGGCGAGCAGCTCCTTGAGGCGCTTGAAGGCCATCTCCCTCGCCGGGACGCCGTGCGTTTCCAACAGGGTAAGAAGCAGCCGGCGCCGGTCGCGTTTGGTCTCCAGTTGCAGGCTGTCGAGCAGACCCTCCACATTCAGCGGTTCGAAAAAATTCAGGACTTTCCGAAGCAACTGGTGCTTCTCCGGTTTGTTGGCGAAGGCACGCAGGCGATTCAAGTCAAGAGACTCGTGCGCGCCCCGGCGAATGCCGGCCACAGCATCGGCGTCCAGACGTCCCTCCGTCGCCAGGCTGGCGGCGAGATCAAACATCGTGGCCGCACGGGCAAGCGAGCCCGTGTTGAACTGTTCGATCGCGGCCTGAACCATATCCTGAAAGCGCTTGCTGCTTTCCCAACCATCCTCTGCCAGATTCATGATCTGGCGCATGGCCTCGACCGCGGTATTCTGGCGTGCAGGAACGCCACCGGCCGCAGCCTCGGGCACAAGGGGCACCGACCAGCCCGGCAGGCTCTGGCTCAAGACTCGAAAAATCTTGTCTGTACCGGAGTCGATCCCCAGGGACCTGAGTCGCTCCTGAAGTAGGCGGAAATCCCGGTCATTTTGCGCGGCCGCGGCAGCCGTGGTCACCACCTGCGAGACCAGCCCTTCCTGCTTTTCCGCAGTCGCGCCCGTGGCGGAGGCGAATCCCGGCGTTTCTTCCCCCAGGCGCTGCAGGAGAATCGAGAGGCGGCGCTGCAAAACCGCCGAATGCTTGAGCTCCGGGAGGTCCTCCTCACGTTCTCCTGAGGCTTTGAATGCGCTGGAGGGTTGCGGCAGCCTGTGGACATAGGCCACAGCCTGAGTCAGCGCGGTATCCGTCTGGCCCAGCCGCTGCAGCGCATCTGCCAGGACGGTCCGGTCTGCCGCCGGGCAATGTGCCAGGACCGCCTCCGCCAACTGGGTGAAATAAGGCTGCAATCGACCCTCCGAGATCAACTTCAGCCCGGCCATGTCGTGCAGTTTCTTCAGGGCATGGAAGAGATAATCGGAATACGATACGCTGGAACTCTTTCCCGGGCCCTGCGCGGACGCCCACTTGATGACTTCCGCGGCCAGGATCTGAGGGGCCAGGTCAAGCAGAAGCGTTACCGAATCGGCCGCCATCAGGGGCGCGATGGAGTCGGACAGATACTGGTGGATCGTTTGCAGGGCTTGCTGCAATTGTGATTCCCGCGTCAGTTCGTCCATTGACCGGAACTCTTTGTTTGTCCCTACGATTCAACATTCGCCGTATATGGCCCAGGGAGCAGCTTTCCGGCAGTCTGAGATTCACGGATTCAGATTTCTATTGAACACGCTCCTGAACGCAAGGGCGTATACGTGTTTCTATAACGCATGGCGGTGCGGCGCAAGCAAAAAATCCCGCGTCGGCAGATCCGGTTACCGGCGGCTCAATTCCCGGATGAGTTTCGCGACAAAAACTAATCAGTATTCGTTGCGTAACCGGCATAATGGGGGAGTTGAGGATTCGGGAGTGTTGTAGCCTGTCACCCTAAAAGCTCACTTCCGGGATTCACGGAATCGTAGATTCCGGTATATACCCCGGTTGACCTCTGAGTTCAGATGGGAGTCGTTACCTTACGGCGCTTATTGCCTGGTGGATGCGATGATCGCTATGATTGCGATAACGACGATTGCCAGAAGTACCGCGCCCGCGATCTTCCAGGCACTGTAGGGGCGCTCTCCCTGGAGCTCACCGGTCCGCGCATTGATCAGGATCCGGTAGACCTTGTCACGGAAGCTGTACGCGCTTAGCCAGACCGGCAGCAGGATGTGCTTGAACGTGATCTTGTCGTAGCCGCTCCTGACCGATGCAATTCGCTGGTGGTCTCCTCCGATATCGCGGCGGACGCTCTCGCGAATCCCTTCGTCCATGATCTTCCGGGCGATGTCAAAGCCTGCGGCGAGATCCACCTGGTAGCTTTCTGCCCTGAATCCGCTCAGGTACTCGTCGGCGTAGGGAACGAGGTTGGGAAGATCCCAGGGTTCCAGCTTGTCGGCATATTGACGCGGCAGGGAGTTGCTCGCCAGCACGAGTACGTCGTCGAAGCGGTTGCAGACAGTGCCGCTCACATGGGTCCAGCGCGTCCTGGTAACCTGGCGGGTCCGGGTCGCCAGCCGGCCGTTTTCATTGACCGTGTAGGTTTCGGTCTCCCAGTAGTCGTCGCCGCGCTCTCCCCGGTAAAAGCTGGTGGTGTCGGAATCGTAGGTCCAGCAGGGCACGTAAATGCCGGCCAGCCTGCCCTCGGCCCGGGCGTATTGCTTCAAGTCCCCGGGCGCAAACCAGAGGCCGTTGATCCAGCGCCGGAAATCTTCAAATCCCTGCTGCTGTGTGATCTTGAACGGGAGGAGCGCTTTCGGCGCCAGCAGGCGCGATTGCCGCGTCTTGAGCAGCAGGTTGGCCCCGCAGAACGGACAGGCCGCGGCGGCAACCTGCGGCGGCATGGTCGTCTCCGCGCCGCAGGATTCGCACTTTACCCGCTGGTCTTCGAGGGTTTCGTGTTCCTTAGCCGCCTGCTCGAGAAAGGAATGGAAATCGAGTTCCTCGATCTGTGCTTCGGATTGCGGGATTTGAGTCTCGGCGCCGCAATACGGGCACTTCAGTACCTTCGTGCCGGGCGCGTACGTGATCCTCGCCCCACACTGTTTGCACGGGAACTGCTTGTTTCCCTCTGCGGCGGCCTGCGCAACACGGCCTTCCATATTTTGAGCTTCCCGGATCGGTTAAAAAGAGGTCAGCGCATGCATCAGGCGTTCGGCGGCAGCGGCGGCGGAACACTCGCAAAAACCTGCGCCAGCGCGGGCACCTGTCCGGCAGCGGTCCACTGGGTCATGCCCTGTGTCCACACGAGGGTCTGCGGCGTCAGCGTGCCGGCCGCGGCCTGGGAGGAGAGCGCCTGCAGGTCGAACGGACCGGTGCGCTGGCTGCCGGCAGCGACAAAGTAGGCGGCGCCGCCCGCGATAGGCGGCGGCACGGCCGCGGGAGGCGCCTGCTGGCCCGTCATCGCCTGCGCGATCGGCCCGGCCATGGCCACTCCCATTCCGAGACCGGCGCCCGCGGCCGCCAGGCCTCCGGGATTCTTCGCCGCGTCCGGTATCGAGTTTGCGATGTTGAACTGAGTGTATGCCGCGAGATTACCCACAATCCCCATGCTCGTCCGTTTGTCCAGCGCCTCCTCCACCGCAGGCGGCAGGGAGATGTTCTCGACGAGCAGCTTGGTCAGCTCGATGCCGTAGCTCTCAAACTCGGGCCCGATGCGCTGGACAAGGAAGTCGCCGAGCTCGCTGTAGTTTGCGGCGAGGTCCAGCACCGGGATCTTGCTGCTGCCGAGCAGGTCGGCAAAACGGGAGACGATCAGATCCCGCAACTGGTTGACGATCTCCTCGACCTTGAAGTGCCCGTCGGTGCCGACTATCTGGCGGATGAGCACGCCAGGATCTTTGACACGGACGACGTAGGTGCCGAAGGCGCGCAAACGCGTGGGCCCGAACTCGGGATCCCTGAGCATGATGGGATTCAGAGTTCCCCATTTGAGGTCGGTGAACTGGCGCGTGGAGCAAAAATAGACCTCTGCCAGGAAAGGGCTGTTGAACCCGTATTTCCACCCCTGCAACGTGGAAAGGACGGGCAGGTTTTTCGTTTCCAGCGAGTACATGCCGGGCTGGAAGACGTCCGCGATTCTCCCTTCATTGACGAACACGGCGGCCTGGCCTTCACGGACGGTGAGCTGAGCCCCGTGCTTGATCTGGTTGTTGTATCGTTCGAATCGGTACACCATCGTGTCATTGGAGGTGTCGGTCCACTGCACGATATCGATGAACTCGCCTCGCACCTTATCCCAGATACCCATGCTCTTTGCTCCTTGGAGAATTTAGTGCCTGCCGAATCAACGACACGGCAGCACAGTCGATTAGAGAATAGGAGACCGATTGCCGGCAGAGCAAGGGCAAAAGTCATCTCGTGCTGAATCCCTATTTCACGACAGGTCGGGCGCAAGCGGATCACCACATTTTTTCCTGCATCGTGCCTCTTCGAATGGGAGATACTGAGGATCGCCGAATCCTGCAACCCTGCACATCGCAGAAGGGAGCCAGCTATGAAACTGCGAAGCCTGCTCTGCCTGTCCATGCTCTTGGCGCCATGCCCCGTGATGGCTCAAAACCTCAGTGCCCGGCCACTCCTCCCGGACCAGCGGCTGACGCTGGCGGAAGGCTGGATGCTGCAATCGTCGGCCAAAGTGGAGCAAAAGGGAGACGTCATCTCCACCAGCCGGTTCACGCCCAAGGACTGGTATCCTGTGACCGTACCCACTACCGTCGTGGCCGCGCTGGTTAAGAACAAAGTCTACCCCGATCCGTTCTTCGGGATGAACTTGAGGTCGATTCCCGGAACCGGGTATCGCATCGGCGTGAATTTCTCCAATGTGGCCATGCCCGAGGACAGCCCGTTTGCCGTGCCGTGGTGGTATCGCAAGGAATTTGCGATTCCCGCCGCGTATAAAGGAAAGAACATCAGGCTGCACTTCGGGGGGATCAACTATCGTGCGGAAGTCTGGTTGAACGGGACCCGGATAGCGACCCCCGATGAAGTCTCCGGCGCCTGGAGGACGTACGAATTCGACATCACCCCCGCAGCTCTCCCGGCCGAGCGGAACGTGCTCGCCGTGCTCGTCTACGCGCCCACGGAAACAGACCTGGCGATCACCTTCGTCGACTGGAATCCGCAGCCTCCCGACAAGAACATGGGTCTGTGGCGCGGCGTGGAAATCACCGCAGGCGGGCCGGTGCTATTGCGCTACCCGGCCGTGATGTCGCGCGTCGACTCTCCGGCGAATGACCAGGCCCATCTGACCGTCACCGCGCTGCTGAAGAATACCGCCGAACGGCCCCTGAAGGGCACGCTCCGGGGGCAAATCGATGCGATCCGGTTTGCGCAGGAAGTGGAACTGGGGCCGGGTGAGTCGAAAGCCGTTTCCTTCGAACCCGGGAAGTATCCGCAACTCAAGCTCACCAAACCGCGCCTCTGGTGGCCCGCGCAGATGGGCACACCCGTCCAGTCCACCCTGATGACGGAATTCGTGGTGAACGGCTCGGTCTCGGATCGCGCCGTGACGCGATTCGGAATCCGCGAGATCACTTCCGAATTGGATGCGAACAAGAGGCGCGTGTTCATGGTCAACGGCAAAAGAATCCTGATCCGGGGCGGGGGATGGACGTCCGACATGATGCTGCGCGAGAACCCTCGAAGGCTGGAAGACGAACTGACCTATGTCCGCGACATGGGGCTGAACACAGTGCGCCTCGAGGGAAAGCTGGAAACAGATGAGTTTTTCGATCTGGCGGACCGGTACGGAATTTTGATCATGGCCGGCTGGTGCTGCTGCGATCATTGGGAGCGCTGGGCCAAGTGGACGCCTCGCGACCACAGGATTGCGGAGGAGTCGCTCCGCAGCCAGATGTATCGCCTGCGCAGTCATCCGAGCCTGCTGATGTGGCTGAACGGCAGCGACAACCCGCCGCCCGCAGACGTGGAAACGATGTATCTGAAAGTCGAGAGGGAGTGCCAGTGGCCCAACCCGATCGTGTCTTCCGCCACGGCCAAACCTGCCGCGGCGACGGGCGCGAGCGGTGTGAAGATGACCGGCCCGTACGACTACGTCGTACCTTCCTACTGGCTGTCGGACACAAAGAACGGCGGCGCCTTCGGGTTCAATACCGAAACCGGGCCGGGCCCTGCCGTGCCGCCTGTCGAAAGCCTGCGGGAAATGTTGCCCGCGGAGCATCTCTGGCCCATCGACGACTGGTGGAACTTTCATGCCGGCGGCGGTCAGTTCAAGGATATTCGTGTGTTTACGGATGCACTGAACGCGCGCTACGGCCCCGCCTCCGGCCCGGAGGACTTTGCATTCAAGTCACAGCTCATGACCTATGAGGCGATCCGCGCCATGTTTGAGGCATACAGCCGCAACAAATACACCTCGACCGGCGTGATCCAGTGGATGCTGAACAACGCCTGGCCGTCCCTCATATGGCATCTGTACGACTACTACCTGCGTCCCGGGGGAGGGTATTTCGGCGCCAAAAAGGCGATGGAAACCCTGCACCCGATGTATTCCTATTCCGACCGCTCGATCTGGGTGGTGAGCAGCCAGTACCAGGACGCGAAAGCGCTCAAGCTGACCGCGGCGGTTTACAACCTCGACATGACGGAGAAATTCACGCGTCAGGTCGCGGTGGACGCGGCCGCCGACAGCACCGTCCGGCTGCTGGACCTGCCGGAAATCCCCGACTTGAGCCCTGTGTACTTCCTGTCCTTGCGTCTCGAGGACTCAGCCGGCAGGCCGGTGGGAAACAACTTTTACTGGCTGTCGTCAAAACCTGAAACTCTGGCGTGGGACAAGTCGACATGGTACGTCACGCCTGCGGCATCGTATGCCGATTTCACCGCGCTTCGGCAACTGCCCGGTGTTGCCCTCAAGGTCGGGCGCCGCACGGAACGCCGGGGGCAGGAAGTGATCACGCATGTGACCCTGGAAAACACGGGCAAGAGCCTGGCGTTCTTTATTCGCCTGAAGGTCAACCGGAACGCAGATGGGCCGGAAATACTCCCGGTCGTGTGGCAGGACAATTATGTCTCGCTCCTGCCGGGAGAGAAGCGCGAGATCGATGCCACGGTTCGAGCCTCGATCGTGGGGACCGCCGCGCCTGCCGTTGAGGTGAGCGGCTGGAACATAATCCGCCGCTAGGAACTTTGATCGCCTCCCGGGGGGAGCTCGAAATCCACGAGATTGGCCCGGAAGCCGCGGGTCTTCCAGGCGCCGAAGGTTATTCCTGCGATCATCCAGACGACGCCCGCGATCTTGGCGGGCCAGCTGAGGTTCAGCCACAGCAGGAGGCAGATGAGGAATCCCGCCGCCGGCGGGATCAGGTTGACCAGCCTCTTTTCCTGCGCGCGCACGTAATAGCGCGTGATGGCGGCCGCGTTGACCCCCATGAACGCGATCAAGGCCCCGAAATTCAACATTTCGGCGCCCAACCCGTATGACATCACGAACGCTCCGACCAGGGCGACCAATCCCACGAATACGACGTTGTTGCGCGGAACGCGCCGCTTGGGGTCGATCACCCCGAAGAAGGAGCCGGGGAGGGCGTTGCTGCGCCCCATGCCGTACAACAGCCGGGCTGCTCCCAGCTGCGCTCCCATCCCTGAACCCACGTTGGCCACCAACAGCGTCAGATTCACCACCAGGAACAGCCCCGGGCCCGCCGCTCGTCCGGCGACGTGAACATACGCCGTATCGGTGTCGGGGAACGGTTGGGAGGCCGGCCACACCAGCTGCGCGGCATAGACCTCGACGGCGGACAGGATGCCGATGGCCAGGCAGGTGAAGACCGTCGCGAGCAGGATATTCCGGCGGGGATTCTCTGCTTCTTCCGAGAGGGTAGAGATTCCGTCGAAACCGATGAAGGTCAGCACGGCGATGGAAGTCCCGCCGAGGACGGCGCTCAGGTTGAATGTGTCCGGGTCGTAGAACGGACGGGTGAAAAACCCGGAGGCGTCATGCGGATGGCCAATCACGTAACGTGCCGCCGCGATCAGGAAGACGGCGATCACGACGCCCATGAACGCGGCCAGACCGGCGTTAATGCGCGCCGACGTCTGGATGCCGCGCAGGTTGAGGCCGGTGAAGAGGACAAAAAAGAAAACCGCCCAGGCCCAGTAAGGGACGCCGGGCGCGAAGTTCATGGCGGCTTTGCTGCACCAGATGATGCAGATGAGCGGGTTCAGCATGTAATCCATCGCCATGCTCCAGCCGGTGACGTAACCGAGCGCCGGGCTGATTTCCTGGCTGACATACGTGAATGCCGACCCGGCGCTTGGATAGGCGCGCGCCATCCGCCCGTAGCTGATGGCGGTGAGCAGCATCGCGATCATGGCGATGAACAGCGTGGTCGCCACGTGGCCGCGCCCACGCTCGCTGAGCACGCCGAACACCGACATTGGGGCCGTCGGCTGGATAACGATGATCCCGTACAGGATCAGGTCCCACAAGGTGAGCGTGCGCCTCAGACCCGGCGCTCCAGTTTTGACATTCGCGTTTGCCATTGTGAGGGTATTGGATTACGGCGCGCCACCAGTGTCAACTCCAAAGGCGCGTACTTGGGTGCCGGGTGATAGGTATTGGGTGTCGGGTGTCAGGTGTTGGGTGTCGGGTGTCGGGTGTTGATGATTGGCGTCTTATGCAGGCTAAACCTAATTTCCCGGCAATCCGACACCCAGCACCCAGCACCCAACACCCATACTGCTAGACCTGCAGGCCGACGGAGCGCATCAGTTCGAGCGCGTTGCTCTTGCGCACCACTCCCGGATGCAGGCGGTAATCGAAGACCATCCGTCCGTTTACGATGCTGTCCTCGAAGTGGACGTTTTCTGCCTGCGGCGCCAGCGCGTCCGCGATGTGCGCAAGCGCCAGGTCATGCGTCGTCAGAAGCCCGATAGCGCCGCGGCGGACCAGGTCCCGGATCACGGCTTCCGCGCCGATGCTGCGATCATGGGAGTTGGTGCCGTGCAGCAGTTCATCCAGGAGAAAGATCAACGGCGCACTCCCGGTTGTAAGATCGACGAGCCGTCGCAATCGGGTGATTTCGGCGTAAAATCGGGATGTTCCTTCCTGCAGCGAGTCCCGCCGCAGGATCGAAGCACCCACCGACAGCGGCGACAGCCTGAGGCGGCTGGCGCATACCGTGGCGCCCGCCATGGCGAGGACGGCGTTGACACCGACCGTGCGCAGGAACGTGCTCTTGCCGGACATGTTCGAACCGCTGACCACGAGCACGCGCAGGTCGCTGCAGAGCCGGACGTCGTTTCTGACGCACACGCTCTCCGGCAGGAGCGGGTGCCCCAGATCCAGAGCCTCGAAGTGCGGACCCTCGGCCACCAACTCGGGGAACGGATCGTCCGGGCGCTCGAAAGCATGGCCTCCGAGCGAAGCCAGGGCTTCCATCTCTCCAACGACCGACAACCAGCCGGCCACCTGCGGGCCCGATTCTTTTCGCCATGCCTCGATGGCGAAGGCCATCTGGATGTTCCAGAGAAACAGCGCTGCAATCGGGGCGAAAAGCTGCTCACGCATGACAATCAGCCGGTCCAGGCGGGCGATCCGTCGGGATGACGGGAGCCCACGGATATCGAGCATTCGCCGCAACTCCAGCAGTCGCGGGGTGTTGAATTTTTGCTGTTCCAGCAACAGTAGCACCCGGGAGAGGAGGGCGAGATCCTGACCCGGTTTTTCAACCGCCATGATGACGCTGCGGATGCTCCGGCGGAGTGAGAGGGCGAACAACGCCTCTGAAAGTACCAGCAGAAAAAAGACCTCTCCTCCCGAATCCCGCGCGAGCCACCAGATCAGCGACAGGGTGGTGGCGGCAGCCAGGACTGCTGCGGCAATTCGAAGCACGCGTGACGTCAGCAGCGGAGGGGCCTGCCCCCAGGCGGCAAGCGCGTCTGGATTGACGCCCGCGGGGACGTCGTCGCCTGCCACTGCGAGATTCTCGCGCAAATCGAGCCGCCCCCGCAGCTCTTCAATGGCCGCCTGCCGCCCGCGGATGACCTCCGGCGCCGCGGCACGGGTCAACCAATCCGCAAGAGTGTTCTCACCGGCCCGCGTTCGCGCCCCACAGATCAGCTCGAAGAGGGATCCCTTGCCGAACAGGTCGAGGTCTTCGGCATACGGATGGGACTTGTCGAGAAAGCGGTCTCCTTGCAGTCCGGTGCCGGCCCAGCGGTTTTCCAGCCGAGCGATGCCCCGCTCGAAAAATGCGACGGAACGAGCCAGGGATCGCCGGGTCCTGCGGACGCGATCGTGGAGAACGACAAGGCAGAGGAAGAACGACGCCGGGATTGCCAGCCACCAGGGAGAAAGCTCCCCGGCCCCGAACGCAAGCCAGGCCAGAATTCCCGCGGCAAGGAAGGCCGAGAGGCGGAGGATGGCAATGCGAACTTCAGTCTTTTCTTGCCGTGCCACTGCCATGCGCCGCGCTTCCAGGCATCGGGAATATTCTGCCGGCGGACTCACCCTGCCTGGCTTCGACATTGGCATGATCTCACAATGAATGGCAAAGAAACCGTTGCATGGACGAAAGGCCGGCATGCACGATCCGCCGGTTCCAACCGAGTCACAGCGGATCATGATACTCGCCGCCAACGGCAAAATGGGAAATTTCCGACCGCAGAGTACGAAGCAAAATAGGGGGAACGCAAAAATGCGCCTGCGGACACCGACTCTCGAATATGTTGCCGCGCGGGCGGGCTGGTTATTTCAGAGATAAAACGACGGGGTTGGGATCGCGGGCTTCTGACCCGCTCTGAACCTGCGGGAAGGTTTGCAGACGAGACGCCTAATGCCGCATACTTTTTCTAAAATTCCGTCCTTGCATACGAATTTCCATTTTGGCTCGTGGACTTGGACCTGGACCTGGACTTCGACGTGGACCTAGACGTGGTTGCGGCACAGGTTTCTGAGGCGTTGGGACTTAATGGCGCACCTTTAATCCCGTCCACGTCCAAGTCCAAGTCCAGGTCCAGGTCTATGTCCAGGTCCAAGATCCCTGCATTTTGCTCGCCCCTCTTTTTGCAAAAAGTATGCGGCATTAGACGAGACGTCCGCGATCCCAGGGTGGTCCAGGGGCCGGATCGTCCGCACTCTGCGTGCCGCCTTGCGGAGCAGGCCAAAGCCGCGCTCTCCGGGTGTGGTCGATTACTCGATGCGGTCGATCACCATTAAGGTCAGGTCGTCCCGGTTGGGGATGCCGGAACGAAAAGCTGCGGCATTTTCCACGCAAGAGCGGACCAAGTCGCGGGCTGAACCGGAGCGGTGCAACCCGGCCAGATCGATCAGCGGCTGGACCCCGAACTCGTCCCCGGACCTGTTCTGGGACTCCGAAAGCCCATCGGTGAACAGCGCGAGAAAATCCCCGCGGTCGAGGTGCGTCCTTTCGACGGCAAAGCGCTCGCCGCAGAAAATTCCGAGCGGGAGGCCGGTGGCCTCAATGCTCGTGACCCGGCGCCGGCGGACGAGGAGCGGCGGAAGGTGTCCGGCATTGCACAGTTCCAGGTCGCCGTTCTGAGAGGCTCTTCCGCAAACCAGGGTGGCAAACTGGCTGGCGAGCGTGCTCTCACAGAAGACGCGGCTGGCGCGTTCGACGAGTTCCTCGAGGGGCAAACCTACGCCGCTCAGCGCGCGGAACATGGCATGAAGGTGGGCCATCAGCATCGAGGCCGCAACTCCCTTGCCGGAAACATCGCCGAGCATGAAATAGAGGCTGCCGTCGCCGGCCGGCACGAAATCGCAGTAGTCGCCGCTGACGGGTCCCGCCGGTTCGTAATGATAGGCTGCCTGCCAGCCCCCCTGGACGAGGTCGTTTCGAGGGAGCAGGGCTGCCTGGATTCTTGCCGCCAATTGCAGATCCTGTTCCAGGGCCCGCTGCTGTGGAGGCGTCAGATGATCGAGGCAGAACCGCGCCAGCGGATCGGCCGCCAGGCGGTCGCCTTCGATGGGCTCATGGCAAGTCTCGCACAGACCGAAGCTGCCGGTTTCCATTCGGGACAGTGCGGAATCGACTTCATGCAGGAGCCCCGCCAGATATGAGTTATCGGGAGAAGAAGTGATGGCAACCTCGAGTTTTTCCCTCCTGGTCGCGAGTTGGGTGCGCAGCATGCTCTCAAAATGTGTAGCCATGAGACGCCTCATTATTTCTCGGTTCGCCGGCCGCCGGGTTTAGACTGCCCTCCTGAACCGGGTAGGATGAGTCCCGGCTTGCGGGCTCCGCCTGCTCTCAAAAGTATACTATATGGCCGGATCATATGGGCGGAGACAGCAGGAACGGAAAGCCTTACCGCGGTCTACCCTCGTCCTTCAACCATTCGAGCCATTCGGCAAGTGTTTCGTTCCGGGGAGAATATGCCGGAGGCCCAAGCCGGCTGCGGGTGACGAACGTCCGGAACAGAAGGGCCCGCTCCGTCGGGCTCGCCACCTCGCGGCGCACGGCGGCCCGAAACTTCGCGGCGACCGACACCCAATCCCCCATGCCTCCGGCCGTTTCTGCGACAAGGTCGCGGACTGCCGAGGCCATGAACGGCGCGCGGCCACCCGTGCTCACGGTAACGGTCAGCGGACCGTCGTGCCAGTTGGCGCCGAATAGGAAGGTGCACATTTCAGGCGCGTCGACCACATTTATCGGAATGCCCAGCCGTTTCGCTTCGTCCGACACCGCCCGGTTCACGGGTTCCAGGGGCGTGGCGGCCACCACCAGCCGAAAACCTTCGCAATCGCCCGGCCGGAACTCACGCGCACGCCAGATCGCCAGTCCGCGATCGACCGCCGAACGTATCCGATCGTCCATCGCAGGTGCGACCACGGTCAGGATGGCGCCCGCCGACAGGAGCAGATCGACCTTGTGTGCACCAACCTTGCCCCCGCCGACGACAAGGCAGGGAAGCCGGCGGGCATCGAAAAAGAGAGGCAAATACATAGCGACTCGCTGGAAGACGATCCCGATGGTATCCCAAATCCTGACGGTTGCCAAGACTCGCGACCGGATGGGCGCCGGTTCCGATGCCGGCAATTCAGTACGAGTTGCTTCTCTTTTGCTTCATTTGCTTGACTTACAGCGTTCACTGCCTCACGATAAATCAGCGAAACCCCTGCCTTTGCCGGACAGGGAATTGCGGCGAGACCCGGCCGGGTGGCAGAACGCTGTTCACTCGACGGCCATGGTAGAACGTTGACCACTTTTTGAGGAATAAATGTCCGCTCGTTTGTTTGTTGGCAACCTTCCGTTTGATGTAACCGAAGCCGAGCTGAGGGACCTCTTCTCTCCTGTGGGACCTTTGTCATACGTTTTTCTCCCGGTGGATCGGGAGAGCGGCAAAAGACGAGGCTTCGCATTCGTTGAATTCGGCGACGAAGCGCAGGCTGCTGAGGCTTTGCGCCGTTTCAATGAACAGCAGTTCAGGGGGAGAGCGCTGGCCTTGAGCGAGGCTCGCGCGAGGGATGCACGGCCTTCGACCGGGGCTCCGTTCAGGCCGCGTGTGCCGAGGCTGCCGGACGCTTTTGATCCGCCTGCCCTGGGTGAAGGCGGTCCGCGGCGCGAACGTAGAGGCCGCGACGATGCCAAGCGCCACACGAAACCCGGCGCCCGCGGCGTGCGCTACGAAAGCGCCGCCAAGAAGGGTCCCAAGCGTGAACGCATCGGTGGCCGGGTGTATGGCCTCGACGGCGACGACGTCGAAGAGATCGAAGATTCGTTCGACGAACAAGAGATGTGATCTTTCCTACGCGAGTCTTGGATCCTGCTCGAGTTCCTGCAGCGCCGCGCGGATGTCCGCCATTGCGTCCTGCATCCGGTCCAGGTGAGTCCTGAACGACAGGACGCAAATCCGCAGGACGAATTCCCGGTCCAGCATGGTCGATGTCAGGAAAACGCGCTGCCTGGCATTGATACGCTCGAGCAGGTGTTGGTTCAAGTCGTTCAATTCACGCAGCCCCAGGCCGTCGCGCACGTAGCGGAACGCTACCAGTGACAACTGAGGTTCCGCGACGATCCTCATTCCCGGCATCCTGCGCAGCTCGTCGGTCGCCCACGCGGCGAGATCCAGCTTTTCGTCGAGGTTGCGCCGGAACACACCGGCGCCGTGCATCTTGAGCGGCAGCCAGACCCTGAGCCCGCGAAAACTCTTGGAGAGTTCCGGCGAGTAGAGGCAAAAGTCTACGAGATCGGGATCGTCCTGCATCGGCGGGAGGTACTCGGCATGGACGGTGTGGGCGCGGCGGAGCGCCTCTCCGTCGCGCACCAGCAGCGAGCCGGTGCCGTAGGGCAAAAACAACGCCTTGTGCGGATCGAGGGTGACCGAATCGGCCCTGTCGAGTCCGCGCATCGCCTTCCTCCCCCGGTCCGTCATCATAAAAAAGCCGCCGTAGGCCGCATCCACGTGCAGCCAGAGTTCCTCTTCCCGGGCCAGGTCGGCCAGCGCTTCCAGATCGTCGACAGCGCCGGTATTGGTCGTGCCGGCGCTGGCCACGACGAGAAACGGCGTGCGGCCTCTCTGGCGGTCCCGGGTAATCGCCGCGGTCAGAGCGTCGATGTCCATGCAGAAGCCGGGGCCGGCCGGAATCACTTGCAGGTTCTTCTCCGAGAAGCCGGCCAGGAGTGCGGCTTTGACCACCGAATGGTGAACCTGGTCCGAGGCATAGATCGTCCCTGCGAGAAAATCCTCGGGAAGCCGTTCCCGCCGCGCAGTCACGACAGCGGTGAAGTTCGCCAGCGATCCGCCTGTCGTCAGAATGCCACGGGCCTGGCGGGGATACCCGATGATCTCGGCGAACCACCGCAATACGTTGGCCTCGATCTGCGCAAGAGCAGGGGCGGCCATCCAGACTCCCGTGTACCGGTTGACGGAATCGGCGATCAGGTCCGCCACCGCGGTATGGAAGAGCCCGCCGCCGGGGATGTAGGCCAGGTAGCCGGGTGATGCCGTGTTGAAAGTCTTTGGGACAAGGCGGTCGAACAGAAGGTCCAGGAGCTCGGGGAAGGGAGCGCCCTGCTCCGGCATCCCCTCAACGATGGAGCGGGCCAGAACTTCGCCTCCGGCGACATCCGACACGGGCTGCTCCGGCAGAGATTCGATGTGCTTCACGATCCGTGTCATCGCCTGGTCGATCAGAGAACGCATGATTCCGGCAGGCAGCTCCAGCTCTCTGTCGGATTCGGGCCTTTCATTCTCGGTGTGCATGGAAATACCTTTCAGGGATTGATCACCTGGGGTGGAACCGCGGCAAGAAACGACAGATTCGCGTCCCCGAACAGCTCGAAGGCAATGATCGGTCCTCCATCGGAGCTCAGCCGGATATACCCGCCCAACTGCCCTGTGATCGCCGGCACCAGCTGCGGGAGAGTACCGACACGGCGTGTCCCCCTTGGCAGCAAAATCGTCTGCGTTCCGGTACGGGTTCCCTGAGCCGAGTAGACCTCCAGAGTCACGCGGACATCGTTCGAATTTGGATTATACATCGCCACACCGGTGAAATAGGCCTTGCCTGCACCTGGATTTCCTTCCGCTACCTGCGAGAGAACGAAGTTTGCCGCCGGCGCGCCGTTCAGCGGCAGGCCTGCCAGGAAACTGCCGGCCAGCGGGTCGCCAAAGGTCACGTCTCCGATCACTCCGCTTCCATCTGCGGAAATCACCAGCGTTCCTTCGGAGATCGTGACTGCGCTGGAAGCATCCGGAAGACCGAACAACGCCTCTCCCCGGGACAGGCGCTGCTCTCCGGGTCCGAGCGAAATTCTGGCGGGATTGAATGCGCCCGGCACCAGTTCGCCGTCATTGTTGATGAGGGCGATCTCCACGTTCCGGCTCGATCTGGATGTGTTGATGAGGTTGAGGTCCGTGAAGTAACGAATGACGCCGGCAGGGCCCGAGGCGAACTGCGCGGAATACATGGTGGCGGCGGTTGCGGATGACTGCGCCGGCAGCGAAAAGACCGTGGAACTCCCTGCGAACGATTCGTAGCCGAGGACACCCGCATCGCTGGTGACGGTCATGTATCCGGTGAATTGCGGATCAATCCCGGGGAAGAGGCTGGAGAGGTCCTCGGCCAGACGTCCATGCGGCGGCAATTGGCGCTGCGTTGCCGGGCCTCGCGGGCTGCCATCCGGATTCATGAGACTGAGGGACAGCCGCGCGACCGACGAGGCCCCCGGATTGACGATGCTGATCACGTTTTTCAGGGCGCCGGTAGTCCCGCGCGCCCTCGTGAAGCAGAGCCACGTGGAAGTCTTGTCCCCTGCGACCGCCCCGTCGAGATAGTTTTCCTTGATGTCGCCCTCGAGGAAAAAACCGGTCACCTGGCTGCTGCCGGCCTCGGCTTGTATCCAGCCGTTTCGGGGCGGGCCGTCCAGGGCCAGCCCGTGGATCTGCTCTCCCATGATGGCAACCTGCCCGCCTGGCGGGATTGTGATCATCCTGGGATTGATGATGTCTCCCGGGGTCGACATCGGGTCGCCGGAATTATCGTAAGCGCGGAACAGCACGTCCGTCGGCGTCGGCCCCCAGTTGGCCAGCGCGATGCCCGTGTACCGCGTGCTGTCGCCGGCAAAGAAAGGGAAATAGGTCGTGGACGGTGTCGTCGCGGGGGAACTCTGCGGATTGGTAACGGCCCACGCCTGTCCTCCGGTCAACTCGTTGAAGTAAGGGACCCAGGCATCGTGCAGGCTCTGGAGCATGGCGATCTGTTCCTGAGTGGCCGGATGCTGGCGCTGCGAATCGCTCACGAGGATGAATGCCAGTCTGTGAACCTTCTGAGACTGATAGACCGACGGCACCCGCGGCCCGTTGGCTGCGATGAGATCGTCAAGCGCGAAGTCCCAGCGAGTGCCGTCGAACACGGTAGGTTGGAAGCTCGGGAGGCTCGTGGAGCTGCGCGGCGGAACGACGGAAACGGGATTCTTGACATAAAACATGGGCGGCACGTCATTCGCGCCCAGAAATCCCATCAGATACCGGTCCAGAGCGCTGAACCTGTCGGTCACTTCGGAAGTAATAAAACGCTGGGAGCCCTGCCCCTGGCCGCGATCCACGATCTGGTTCCCTTCCATGAGCGAGGCGTCCGCATTGAAGAAGAAACTCCAGTGCGCCTGGTCGGTAGTGTGGAGCAGCGACAAGGTGTCGATCCCTCCTTCCCGCAATAAGGGGAAGGCAAGCCAGCGGTGGGCCACCTCGTGGGTCACGACTTCAAGGCTGTTGTACGTCCTCATGAACGTCTGCTTGGGATCGGAGGGGAATTCGCCCAGGCCTCCCATCATGACGAAGCTCTTCAGGCGGCCGCCGCTGCCGTAGTCCCCGCTGTCATCGAAGATGACCGATTCAGTCAATCCCCGGATGCTGCCGATTCCCAGCACGTCATTCCTGACATTCAGTTCATACGAGAACGCGTTCCCCAGATCGAACGGGAACGCCAGAAACACCACCAGTTGATCGAATTCATCCGGATGATTCCGGAAGAACATGCGGGCGATTGCGGATTCGGAAAGCTCCCGGCCGGGAGTGAAGACCTCGGCGATGCTTCCCGAAAGGCGTTCCGACGGCAAGCCGGCTGAGTAATCAATGGCCGAGATGCCATCCAACCCCGCGCCGGGCGAGATGCCGGCAATCACCTTCGGGGTGTCCACGCGGGCGCCGTAGACAAACTCGACACTGCCGTTGTTGTACAGCTTTACGCTGAAGCTCGTGTACAGCCCGCCGCTGAAACTGGGAACGCCGTCCCATACAAAGATGATTCCATCCGGATCATTGCGATAATAGACCGGTCCTGCCCCGGGATTGGACGGGTCAAGATCCGTGAACAGCGGCGCGATGCGCGGGGGGCCCCCGGCGAACCTCCCGAGATCGCGTGCCGAGGATGATATATCCGGCTGGACAAATGTGAGGTTCCCGTCCGAGTTCACATTGATCGCGGAATATACCTTGCCGTAAAAAGTGAAGGCCTGGGCCAATTCGACAGTCTTGAAGTCATCATCGGCGAGGCTCAGAGTGACTCCGGTTTCGGTGGGGAAGAGTGCGTCGCGGGCAATCACCTGGTAGGAGGATTGCGAGGCGGGCACGAATAGAAACGACCTTCCCTGGAGATCGAACAGATTCGGTTCGGTAACAAGCGTGCCGTCGTTTTCCAGGACAGCGATGTTGCCCTGGTCCTGCGATAGCACTGCCGCACGCTGCTGTAACAATACGCGGCCCTGGGCGGGACGCCGGCGCATCAGGCTCTGCTGGTACCTCCCACGCATGCGGGCGTCACGCTCGCGCTGCGGACCGGTGCCGCATACCCACGCGTCGCCGCCTTGCGGCCGGGCATCCGTCTTGGAGACTCCAGGCCGGGAATGAATAGTCAACGCCAGAAGAAAACAGAGAGCGTTCATTGGGAGCCGTCGTTGCATAGGGGCCTGACTGTAAACTCGGAGTGAACTCCATACCGGGATTTGAAACGAAGAAACACCGCGATTGCGCCCAGTGAGTCTATAGGCGGGTATCCCGGAATTCAAGATGCAAAGTCTCCTATCTGAAAGTGACTTTCAATATAGTGCAACATGAGCTATGTCGCCGGCTTCGGACCGATTCACGGAAGTGTAATGAGCGTCACTGCCTATTCCGGCAAAACTGATGATGACTAGGGTGCGGCGTTGTTTGACCTAAGCATTTATGGATGTTATAGTAAAAGGGTTCTGGGAGGCTGACGGCAATTTTCGTTCATTATATTGTGTAACGGTTGGCAGAGCTTCCTCAGATGAAAATATATTAATCAAGACGGTTATTTTCCAACTCAGATCCAGCCTGGATGCAGTCAGGATGGCTGACAAATCGGAGATGATGGACTATGAAATCCGGATACGCACGTGCTGTTGTAGCGGCCGTTGTAATCTTGCTGCTTTCCATCCCCGGCGTCGCCCAACAGGATCAGGCCTCGAAAAAGAAGTATACGTCCGCTTCCCTTGACGGTCCGACGGGGCTGTTCAAGACCTGGGATGCGGAGACGCTCAAGCAGGGAGAGTTCAACTTCAGCCTTGGCTTCGATTATTTCAATCGCGATCCTGGAAGGCTGATTTTCCGGAAATTGCCGGTTTCTTTCGCTTATGGCGTCTTCAATCGCCTCGAACTGTTCGCTTCCTACGACGTGACGAAAAGCGTCAATGCCCCGGGAGTACTTACCTATCGCGTTCTGCCCGGGGGATTGCCTGAGCCGGCGACCAACCTCCTGGGGGTTGCCAGCTTCACCAATCCCGCTCCGTTCGTCGATGTGCCCCGGACAAACGGGCCTGGAGACCTGCGGTTTGGGGGCATCATCAACGCGCTGAGCGAGCGGCGCGGCCAGCCCCTGGGATTGAGCTTCACGGCCTTCATGAAGGTCCCGTCCGACAGGTCCATCGTCATCCTGAACCGCGGCCAGACGAATGGCGCGAACGAGGGCGGGTTCGCGATGCTGCTCTCCAAGAGGGCCGGCAAGTACGCCGCCCTGCATTTGAACCTGGGCGCGAATTTCCCCGGCAGTCCGGAGCGTAACGAAGTCGTGCTCGCCGATCTGCAGAATTCATTCGTCTACAATGCCGGCGTCGCTTTTCCGGGGTACGGAAAACTCCAGTTCATCGCCGAATTGAACGGCGTCAAGTATTCGGGACGCGACAATGCATTGAACCCGCAGAGCCCGGTCGACGCCATTCTCGGCTTCAAGTACTATCCGAAAGAGTGGGTCAGTTTCGGGGGCGGGTACCAGGGGCACTTTAACCGTATTGAGGAAAACCGCCCGGCTGGGATCCTGACATCCGGCGTCAACGGCTTCGTCGCCCAGCTCACCTTCGAACGGAGAAAGCACGAGCCGCCCATTGTCACGCTTGCCGTTTCTCCGCAGGAGATCGTCCAGGGTGAAAAGGCGACTGCGCGCGCCAACGTGGTCATTCCGGAAGGCGCGACGATCAAGTACGACTGGACCTCGACCGGCGGCAAGCTGACCGGCTCCGGCGACACGGTTATATTTGATTCCACGGGTGTGGTGCCGGGCAAGTACACGATCACGACCACGGTCTCGGACGATTACGGGCACAGCGTCCCGGCTTCTGCCGGCATTACCGTGAACAAGCTGTATCTGCCTCCCACCGTGTCCTGCTCGGTGGATCAGAGCTCGATCATGGTCGGCGAGTCCGCGACTGTGCGCGCCACTGCGAACAGCCCGGACGGTTCGCCGCTGACCTATGCGTGGACGGTCAACGGGCAGTCGCAGGCCGCGAGCGGCCCGACTTTCACCTTCGGTTCGCAGGGGAGACAGCCCGGCAATTACGCGATCGGCGTTACGGTCAACACGGGAAAGTTCACGGCTTCCTGCACGAGTGCAGTCGCGGTTCGTGAGCTGCCGATCCCGCCGCCGACGATCCAGTGCCAGACGCCCACCGTGGACATCGAGTCGGGCGGCACGGCGGATCTCAGGGTCGTAGCGACCGCCGAGCGGGCGACTCCCACGGTCACATGGACCGCCACGGGCGGCACCGTCACCGGTTCCGGCCAAACCGCGACGTTCAACGGCGCCGGCCTGAGCGCGGGGACCTACACGGTAACGGCTACGGTCGACAATGGCGTTGGCGGCCGCGCCTCCTGCACGATGACGGTCAACGTCAGCCAGCGCATCAACGTTCCGGGTTTTGCGGAACGGCAGTCCAGGGTGAACAACGTCGCCAAGGCCATCCTTGACAACGTAGCGGTTCAAATGAATAACGATCCACGGCTGCGCGCAACGGTCGTCGGCTACATCGACGGCTCGCGGACCGAGGCCCGGGTCAAGGGTCTGGCCACGAAGCGGGCGCAGGCCGTTGTGGATTACCTGGTCAGCAAAGGAGTCGACGCATCACGGTTCACCGTGACCGACGGCGGTGTCAGCACGCTCGCTGACAGCAAGACCGCCGCGGGCCGCAAGGAAAACCGTCGCGTGGAAATCCAGCTGAACGTTCGCTGAGCGCTTGAGCGTGTTCCGGAAAGCGGTGGCTGACCTGACGGCCGTCGCTCCCGGATCGTGCAAGTTCAGGAAACTGGCGGCACGGGATCCGCAACCTTCCGGATCCCGTGCCGCCTGGCCTGCACAGAGCCGGCCCGATTATTCCGCGATATCAGTCGAAGCATTTACTTTGGCCATCCTGAGAGATTCCCGACAAGGTCGTACTGCTGGCATTCCCGGCGCAATGTGCCTGCTGCTGGGAGTCTGGCTTGTTGCGCTCGCATTGTGCCCGCCGGCGGCTGCCGCGCCCGAAGCGCGATTCGAGCGCCTGGGCCCGCCCGGCGGGACTGTCCGCTCGTTGCTGATCAGCCCGCATGACGGCAGGAACGTCTACCTCGGGACCAGCGATGGACAGCTTTTCAAGTCCACGGACGGGGGCGCCTCCTGGAAATTGCTGTACCCGGGAATCAAACGCCGCCAGCTCGTGATCGACGTTATTGTCGAGCACCCGTCCGACGGCAACCGCATCTATGCCGGCGGGTGGGATCTGCGCTCCAGCGGCGGCGGCCTGTATGAGTCCCGGGACGCGGGGAATTCCTGGACCCAGGTGAAGTTGCCGAAGACCGATGCGGCGGTGCGAGGGTTTGCCGTGAGCAAACGCGAGCCTGCATACATGATCGCGGGGACGCTGTCCGGCGTATATTTAACGGCGGACGGCGGCAAGACCTGGCGGCAGTCCGGGGCCGGCATCGAATCGTTCCGCCAGGTGGAATCCGTGGCCATCGACCCTCATGATCACCAGGTTCTCTATGTCGGGACCTGGCACCTGGGATTTCGGTCGACCGATTTCGGCCGCACCTGGCGCCGCAACGACCGGGGAATGATTTCGGATTCCGACGTATTTTCCATCACGGTCGACGAACGCGATACGAAGACGGTTTATGCCAGCGCCTGCACGGGCCTGTATCGTTCGGCGGACCGCGGAATTTCCTGGACCCGGTTGAAGGTTTTTCCCAAGAGCTTCCTGGTCCGCGCGCAGGTCGTCTGTCTCGACCCCACTGATTCGAGCCGCGTCTATGGCGGAACGACCGAAGGGCTGTTCGTGAGCCGCAACTCAGGCAGAACGTGGACCCGCATCACACCGCCGGATTTGATCATCCACTCCATCCAGGTCAACCCTTCGGACGCCGGCACGATCCTGATCGGAACGGAGTCGCACGGGGTGTTTCTCACCCGCGACGGCGGGCGCACCTGGACGGAGTCAAACACGGGATTCGCCAGCCGTTCCATCGCCCGCATTCTTCCGGATCCCGCATCCCCCGGCCGCTTCCTGGTCGGTGAGATCTCCGCAGGGGTCATCGGGGGCTTTCATGTGTACGACAATCCGGTTAACGACTGGGTGCGGCTGAGTGAAAGGGAAGTGCCCGGCGAAGGGATGCTTTCCTTTTTGGCGCTTCCGGGAAAGCTGGGGTGCCTTGCCGGCACTGGAAAGGGTGTTTTCCTGAAGCGGGCCGTGGCCGCTGAATGGCGCCGCCTCCCCGGCACGATCGCACGCCTCAACGTTTATGATCTGGCGCTCGACAAGGATGGGAAGTGGGTGTTCGCGGGCACGAACGACGGCGTTTATCGAGCCCGGGTGGGGGATCTGAATTTTGAAAAACCGCCTGGTTACAGCCTGATCCCGCGAGTGTTTGCCCTTCTCCCGTCGCGCGCGAATGCGGCGCGGATCTTCGCCGGCACGCACATGGGAGTTCTGCGCTCCGACGATTCCGGCGCCACCTGGTCGGTCGCCTCTGCCGGGATCCCGGATCACACGACCGTGGAATGCCTCGCCTCCACTCCCGCCGATGAGGCCCGCATATTCGCGGGGACAACCGGCGGCCTGTACGTGTCCAGCGACGGAGGCAACACCTGGGGCAAGTCTGCCGACGGGCGGCTGGGCGTGGATGTTCCATCGGTAATTTTTCTCGATTCGACGGGCAGGCGGATCCTGGCCGCGGACAACACCCACGGAGGTGTTTTCCTCAGCGAGAATGCGGGATCGAGCTGGGAGCGGTTGGAAAACCCCGAGTTCGCATCTCCCGTGCGCACCCTGGCCGCAGACCCCTTGCACCCGTCCGTCATATATCTCGGCACCGCCACGGAGGGTGTCTATCGCCTCTCGCTTCAGGCCTCCGACACCCGGCTTCCAGGCAGCCCCCCGACCCGATAGTTGGTTTCCGTTGCGACACGATCGCACGACTACTCCCGGATCTGGACCCAGCTCGTTTCTGTCGCGAAACACCATGGTCATCTGACCTGGACCTGGACTTGGACTTGGACCTGGACGTGGACGTAGACCCGGCAAAAACCTGTGGCCCGACTTAGGTGCCGCATTAGCAAAAAGTTACATCAATCAAAGGCTGTCCACGTCCAGGTCCACGTCCAGGTCCAGGTCGAAGTCCAGGACCAGGAAGGACAATCATTTTGGCGATCTGTTTTGGCATGCGCAAGGCTCCTGCATAAAACAGGTTTTGCAGAACTATGATCCGGTGCTTTTGAGTCTGACACCTGATGACGGATATCTGATAAGGTATAATCAGCGCTGGGAATTGCCATGAACATTCGGAACCTCTGGATCTTGGCGTTGTCTCTGTTTCCGGCGTACAGTTTTCCCCAGGTGCGGCCCCGCCCATCGTCCCAGCCACAGGCTCCCCCTGCCTACATGCAGCAGCTGAAGTCTCTCGATCAGGACGGATTCCTGACCCGCGCCGTGTTCAAGAACAATCTGACCGTCCTGGTGAGCGAGGCGCATGCGACTCCGTTGGTCGATTTCCTGGCCTGGATTGAGGCCGGGGCGCGGGACGAGCCTGCGGACCAGGCCGGCATTTCGCTGGTGATGGAGCACATGCTGTGGCGGGGAACGGCGACGCGAAACGCAGCCGCCCTGGCCGCCGACCTGAAATCGCTGGGCGGCAAGGTGAGCAGCGCGGTCCTCTACGATCACTCCGAATTTCGCGCCGTCGTGCCGGCGACCCAGTGGAAACGAGCGCTGGAAGTCCAGGCGGACACGCTGCTGAATTCATCCCTGGACCCTCAAGAGCTCAAGCGGCAAATCGACGTCATCGGCGCCGAGATGCGCGACGATCTTTCGAATCCGGAGACAACGTCGGAGGCGAAACTCCTTGAAACCGGATTCGCCGGCGAACGCCTCGGGAAAGGACTGTCCCCGTCGGCGGAGGCCTTGAGCAGGATCACGCGCGAAAAACTCCTCGCGTTTTATAAGTCCGCCTGCAACCCGAACCGCCTGGTGTTGATCGTCTGCGGCGACGTTACGACCTCGGAAGTGCTGAACGAAGTGTTCCGCTTGTATGGCCAGGCTAAGAGCGGCGCTGCGCCGCCGGCCGCTGCGCCGGCAAAGGAGCCGCAGGCGGGCTTCCACTATCTCCAGGCTCGCGCCGGCGACCGTCTGGCTCACGTGAACATGGGGTTTCGCACCGCGCCCCTCGGCTCACCGGACTATCCCGCGCTGGAGGTGCTGCGAGCCATGCTGGGGACGGGAGAGGGCGCCGTCTTCAACCGGCGCCTGAAACACCAGAAAGGGATCATCTCCCGCTCAACGGTCGAGCTAGTCGGCTTTTCCGATGCCGGATATCTCAAAATAGGTGTGGATCTCGATCCGAAAGAGCTGGACCGCTTCGAGCTGGCCGCCTTCACCGAGTTTGAAATCCTGAAGCAGGAAGATGCGGATGAGACCGAGGTGGCCCGGGCCCGGGCCCAGCTGGAGCGCGAGTACTGGGAATCATCGCTGTCGGTTTCGGCGCGGGCCGACCGGCTGGCACGCCTGGAGTCGATCGGCTCGTGGAAGGGAGCGAGCGGGTATCTGGCGCGGCTAAGGCAGGTGAAGTGGATTGACGTCGCGCGCGTCGCGGCCAAATATCTCCGCCTCGATAACTGTGCCATGATCGAGGTCCTGCCGATGCAGGCCGAAACCCGCAACCTGAGTGGCGAGACGATCCAGGGCACGATCAAGGACCTGCTGAAGCCGGTTGTGGAGCAGGAAATGGCCGAACGTCAGAAGGCCACGGTGCCGGCGGTGGATGTGCCCGAAGCCGCCGCCGCGTTCAAGCCCACCGAGATCCGGTACCCGTTTCAAATGGCGTCGATATTGCGCGGACCGGAGCTTTATATCCGGGAAGACCACACGACGCCGCTGATTCACATGGGGATCTTCTTTGCCGGCGGCAAGCTGAGTGAAGCCAAGGCCAATGCGGGCATCACGTCCCTGCTGCTGCGCGCGATGCTCAGCGATACCAAGAACCGAAGCGCCGGCCAGATCTACCGGCAGCTGGAGCTCTTCGGGGGAAGCCTCACGCCGGTCGTTCGCGATGACTGCTTCGGCGTGTATTTTGCCGTCTCTTCGGCCAGCATCGAACCCGGGCTCGACCTGGTGTCCGACATGATCAAGGCCCCGAAGCTGGACCCGGAGGAGGTCGAACGCCAGAAAAAGCTGCAGCTGGCCGCGATCCGCAGCCGGACCGATCGCGATCTGGCGCGCCTGCGTTTTCTGGAAACTCTTTTTAAGGACCATCCGTACGCGCTCGATCCGGACGGAACAGAAGAGAGCCTGGCAACGATCACGCCGGAGGCCGTGCAGGTGTGGTACCGGACCTACGTGGCGGACAAGAAACCGATGGTCGTCCTCGTCGGCGACACGCAGGGAACGAGCCTGGCAGGGTATTTCGTGCGCAACTTCAGCGGGTCGCGGTTTCAGGACGTCAAAATTCCGGAGGCGAATCCCAAACCTCTGGATGCCAAGGGCGCCGTGGAGGCGAATTACGGCGGGGGATCAAGCGTGGTCCTGCTCGGCTTCCAGGCGCCCCCTGATGGGGACGAAGATTACTTCCCGTTGCGGGTCCTCCTGAGCTACGCCTCCGGATTGGCCGGCCGCATGACGGATCGCGTCCGGGATGCCGTCCGCTCCGCCGGTCACGTCGATATGGAATACACCCCCCTGCTCCGCGGCGGCAGCATCACTGCCTGCCTGACGGCGGCCCCGGCGGACGAAGAACTCGCTTTGAAGGCGCTCACCGAGGAAATCCAGCGACTCGCAACCGCGACGGTCACCTACAGGGATTTCAGATCGGCCGTGAACGCCGCCGTGGGTGATGTCATGATCCGGCAACAGAATCGCTTCGCCCAAATCAGCGACATGATCAGAAACGTCACCGGCGGGAGAGGCCTGGAAGGGTTTCAGGATGACGTCAGCCGCCTGCAGGAAGTCAGACAGGCGGATTTGCAGGAAATCGCTCAGCGCATTTTCAAGACGGACAAGTCGGTAACGCTGCGCTTGCATGGCAAATCGACGCCGTAGGAGCGGATCCGGGACACACGGGTTGCGCCCGGCCGATCGGCTGACCTTGCCAGTGGGGAGAACGTGCGGCTGAGAATGCCAAAATCCAGGATGGGACGCTTCACCCTCGCCCTCGTCAGCGTGTGGCTGCTGCGAGTGCTGTTGCTGCCGGCGGCCGCGCGGCAGTCGTTGCCGCCCATTTTTCAGCTTGCCCTGGACCTGCTCACCGTCCTGCTCGCGGTGCCGGCTGTCTATTACACCTGGAGGTTGTTCGCCCTCGTTCGCGGCAAACTGCTCTGGAAGATAAGAAGCCGCCTGATCGTCGCCAACATCCTCATCGCGGCGATTCCGGTGGCGCTCGTGGTCGTGATTCTCTACGTTTCCGGGCTCCTGTTCTTCTATCAGTTGAGCTACTTCCTGATCGAAAAACAAATCGGCATCCACACAGCCCGGATCCAGGCCTTCAACCTCTCGCTGAACTCGGGGCTGCAGCAGGTCATATCTGTCGGCCCGGCCAATCCCGCCGACCTGAAGCCTGTCCTCGACCGGGACGCCAAATACCTGTTGGGCATGTACCGCTCGGCGACCATCATGCTTCGCTATCGAGATCCCGCAACGGGCGGCTACGTCGTTTACAGCGAGGGGAACCTGCGCGGGAACCCGGACGAATACCAGGTGCCGCGCTGGGTCTCGGATAACGGTTGGATCGGGCTGGCCTATGAGGACATGCAGCCCGGCATCTACTCAGGCTCCGGCGATGCCCGGAAGCGCACGGGCCGGCTTTACCTGCGCAGCGTCGTGTTCGGGGATTTCCACTCCGAGGTGCCGTACAGCCTCGAAGTCTCCGTGCCCTTCGACGGCGACATGCTGGCGAACCTGAGCGCGGCCCTGGGGCAGGATCTTCTCCTGGCGGATCACGTCCCGAACTCAGCCTTGAGCGTGATGCTGCAGGACACGTCGATGCTGAAGGAGAACATCCTTTATGCGACGTCCAACTTCGACGCCTCCCGGGGATCGGCCGGGAAACCGGTGTGGTCCATGCCCCTCTATCCGACTTCCTGGGCCAACGGCAACGAAATTCCCCCGACGGACACCCAGGCGAACGCCGATGTCCTGTTCATGGAGCTGTCGACATCCAAGCTGTTTCAGAACGTGTTTCATTCCGAGAGCAGCGTCACGGGGACCATCCTCGGCGCATTGTACCTGGTGGTCGGCTTCTTTGTCGCCGTAGAGCTCATCTCCCTGATCGGCGGCATCCTGCTGACGAAGTCGATCACGAACGCCGTGCACAATCTTGACCGCGGGACCGAGTTCATCCGGCGCGGCGATTTCAGCCATCGAATCGTCGTCAAGTCCGAAGACCAGTTAGGCGCTCTCGCCAAGTCGTTCAACCAGATGACTGAGTATGTGCAGACCCTGGTGAAGGAGAGGGTCCAGAAGGAACGGCTCGAGCGGGAGCTGGAGATTGCTAAAGAAGTACAGGAACAACTGTTTCCTAAAGTAGCTCCGCAAATGAAGAAATTGGAGTTGACAGGCCTGTGCCTGCCCGCCCGCATCGTCAGCGGGGACTACTACGATTTCCTGCAGTTCGACGACGAAAAAATGGGCCTGGCCCTTGGGGATATCTGTGGCAAAGGCATTTCGGCCGCGCTGCTGATGGCCAACCTGCAGGCGACACTGCGCAGCAACGTTCTGGCGCGCGGGGCTTATTCCTTCAGCGACAAGCTCGGCGGCAATGGAAATGTCGCCGGCGTCGTGAGCGTCCTGAACGCGCAGATCTACAATTTCACGTCGGCAAACAAGTTCGCCTCCTTCTTTTACGCTCTGTACGATGACAGGCTGTCACTGTTGACCTACTGCAACGCCGGGCACAACCCGCCTCTGTATTTCGGAGAGCATGACTTCCGGCGTCTCAGCACCGGAGGGACCGTCGTTGGGATCTTCCCGGACGCCCAGTTTGACCAGGAAACCATGCAACTCAAGCGCGACGACATATTCCTTGCCTATACGGATGGCATTGTGGAGTCGGTCAACGAGTACGGCGAGGAATTTGGAGAGCAGCGCTTGATCAACCTGGTGCAGGAAAAGCGGCATCTGTCCGCCGAACAGTTGCAGAAGGCCATCGTGGATGAAGTCCTCAATTGGGCCTTTGAGGAAGAGCGTGATGACGACATGACACTGATCGTGGCCCGGTGCCGTTAGCTTCGCGGATCCAACAGTCGAGAGACAGGCGGCAACTGGAGCTCAAAACTATAGACACCGCCGAGGCGCAGAGGACGCAGAGGCTGCTGAGAAACGGCATGGCCCTATTCCTCTGCGGGCCCTGCGTCCTCTGGGACGATTTGATTCGTTTCATGAGGCAATTCGACATGCCGATTCCGTCGGAATTGAACAAACCACTCCCATTCGTCTTGATCGTCGACGATGAAATAGACATGATTGATCTCCTGACGGCGGTGCTGCAATCGGGGGACGAAGAATTTGATGTGGCGGGGGCACAAGGGGGCGTAGAGGCGTTCCTGATCATCGGCGAGCGGAAACCGGACCTGCTGGTCCTGGATATCATGATGCCGGGCATGAACGGCATCGAGATTTGCGGGCAGCTGAAGGCCAACTCCGTCACCAGGAAGATCAGAATCGTGGCAATGAGCGGACAGCACGATTCGGCTGTTCGGGACCGGATTCTTGCGGCCGGAGCGGATCGTTTTTTTGTCAAACCTTTCAACATGGCGGAGTTTCGGAGTGAGTGCGTCGAGTTGATCCACTCCCCGGGAGCGAGGTAGATTTTGTCGGATCTTGATCGTCTGGATCGGTTGGCTGCCCTGGACAGCAGTTCGATGATGGGCCTGCTGCAGTCATTTCCTGCGCAGATCGCCGGAGCAGCGCAGATGGCAAAAACCTTCTCCCTGCCGGCGATCCCCGGCATTGCGAATGTGGTCGTCTGCGGCATGGGCGGCTCGGCGATGGGCGGAGACGTGATCCGGGCGGCGGTCGCCGGCACCCTGCGGGTTCCCATGATCGTGGTCCGCGACTACTGCATTCCGGGATTCATCAACTCATCCTCCCTGGTCTTCGCCAGCAGCTATTCCGGCAACACCGAAGAGACGCTCAGCGCGTACGAGCAGGCGCGCACAGCCGGCGCCGCGATCATCTGCCTGACCTCGGGCGGGAAGCTGGCGTCTCTGGCTAGATCCCACAAGCACCACGTGATGCAACTGCCCGCCGGGCTTCCCCCGCGGGCTGCGCTGGGCTATTCCACGGCGATGCTGCTGGGCGCCATGACGGCGCTCGGCCTGGTTCCGGACATGACGACAGTTATGCAGGAGACTTCGGATCTGCTGACCCGGCTGACTCTGCGCTATGGGCCGGACGAAGTGGAACACAACAACCACGCAAAAAAGATCGCACGGTCACTTCACGGCCGTTTGGCCGCCGTTTATGCGTCGTGCTCCCTCCTCGACCCGGCCGCCGTTCGATGGCGCGGCCAACTGGAAGAGAACGCCAAGACCCTCGCGTTCCACCATCTCCTGCCCGAGATGAACCACAACGAAATCGTCGGTTGGGAATTTCCCCAGGAGTTGCTGAGAAAGATCGGGGTCGTATTTCTCAGGGATCACGGCGACCACCCCCAGGTGCAGCGGCGCTTCGACCTCACCATGGAGGTGGTGAGACGGAAGGCAGGCGTAGTCCATGAAGTCTGGAGTGAAGGAGATTCTCTCCTGGCCCGGATATTTTCCGTCATCTGCCTGGGCGATTTTGTCAGTTTCTACCTGGCGTGCCTGAATTCAGTCGACCCGACTCCTGTCGCGGTCATCGAGACCCTCAAACAAAGGCTGGGCGGCTAGTCGCCCGGTCCGGGTATCAGACGATCGCCTTTCCGGACTCTCGACTGGACTCCTGGAGCGCGCCTGGATCAAGGTTGGTGCGGCATGAAGTTGTCGAAGCTTCACGGTCTGGGAAATGATTTTCTGATCGTCAAAGCCGGCGAATCCGGGGACCCCGGCGTGCCTTTGGGCGCCGTGGCGCAGCGGGTGTGCCACCGCCACACCGGGATCGGCGCCGACGGCGTGATCTTCTATCAGCCCACGGTCAGCGACGGCGACGCCGATATCTCAGCGCTCATATTCAACGCGGACGGCAGCCGGGCTGAAATGTCGGGCAACGGAACCCGCTGCCTTGCCGCGCACCTCGTTCGCACTTGCGAGGTCGAAGCTGATGTCATCCGGATCCGCACGGTGTGCGGGATCAAGAGCTACACCCTCAAAAGCCGAAGTGGTTCGGTTTACATCTTCGAGAGTTCCCTCGGTCATCCGGTCACGGATCCGGCGCGGATTCCGGTGCGCCTCGGATCCGGCGCGGAACTTGTGGATTTTCCACTCGCTGTCGGGCACGAAAGCGTGCGCGTGACGATCACCTCCATGGGAAATCCTCACTGTTCGACTTTCTGGCCGGATGTGGCCCGTGCCCCGCTGCAGTCGCTGGGGCCGGTGTTGGAGAGGCACGAGTGCTTTCCGAACCGCTGCAATGTCGAGTTCATTCAGGTCCTGGACCGGCATCGCATCAGGGTGCGCTTCTGGGAGCGCGGCGTTGGACCGACTCTGGCCTCGGGAACAGGAAGCTCCGCGGCGGCAGTGGCGGCCATCCTGAATCACCATGTCGACAGTCCGGTGGAAGTCGAGGTTGAGTTGGGAAAGCTGCGGGTCGATTGGCGGCCGCCCGGGGAACTGATGCTTACCGGGCCGGCAGAAACCATTTGCGACATCGATTTTCCGGCATGAACACGCTCATGACCTCCTCATCAGTTCTGCCTGGACAATTTGCGGCGAACCTCGATCCGGCGCTGAATTTGCTCCGTCGTCTGGTGGAGATCGAAACCCATTCCATGGACAAGCGAGGCGTCGACCAACTGGCCGAATTCCTTGCCGGGGAATTCAGGCGCGAGGGGGCTGAGGCGCAGATCATGCCGCTGGCGCGCAGTGGGAACGCGCTCAAAGTGGTGTGGCACGGGGCCGGATCGAAACGGCAGGCGCTTTTTCTGGGCCATCTCGACACTGTCTGGCCGCGCGGCACGGTCGCCGGCCGTCCCTTCACCCTGAAGGAAGGCAAGGCGTATGGTCCCGGCGTCTACGACATGAAGAGCGGAATTCTGATTTGCCTCCTGGTGTGCCGCGCACTCCGCCTGGGCTGGGTACGAGCCGGGGGAAATGTGGCGTTCTTTTTTGTTCCGGATGAGGAAACCGGCTCGGCTGCGGGGCTCCCGCTCCTGAAGCCGATTGCCAGCGCCTCCGACGCGGTGTTGTGCCTCGAACCTCCCCTTCCAGGAGGTTTGGCCAAGACGTTTCGGAAGGGCGTCGGGACGTTCCTCGTGCGGGCCGAGGGGATTGCGGCCCATGCCGGCGTGGACCATGAGAAAGGCGCCAACGCCATTCTTGAGCTGAGCCGCCAGGTGGTCAAGCTGGAGGGGATGACCGACTACACCCGCGGGATCACCGTGAGTGTCGGGACCATGCGAGGAGGCTCCGCGGTGAATGTTGTGCCGGCAGCCGCGGAGGCGGAGGTCGACTTCCGGTTCGAAACTCTCGCCGACGGCCGGCGCCTCGAATCGTGCATCAAGAGGCTGCGCCCGAAAGACAAGCGCTGCCGTTTGCAGATGGAGGGGGGAATCAACCGCCCTCCCCTGGAACGTACGCAGGCGGTTGCGGATTTATTTGAAAAGGCCAGGACAGTGGCTGCATCTATAGGGATGGATCTCGGTGAGGGAAAGACGGGGGGAGGAAGCGACGGGTCATTCACCGCCGCCATGGGGATTCCGACCCTCGACGGCCTGGGCGTCGAAGGAGATGGCGCGCATGCCGTGCACGAATATATCCTGATTGAGGATATCCCGAGACGTGCTGCGCTGCTAAGCCTGTTGGCTCAGGAGGTGCTGAAATGAGGTTGCCGATCACTACGCGTCGAACGTTAGCGGGAGTCCGTCGACCTGCCGGACACGCACGGGCACGCCGGGTCAGAGCCGCCGGCGCCGCGTTTGCCGCGGCGGCGATTTTTCTGCTTGCCGCGGTCCCCACAGGGCAGGCACAGGAGCCGCCAAAGCGATTTGCCTTCGTCAGCCCGCAATACATCTTCACGGCGGAAGTCTCGAACGCGCACGAGTTCATCGTGAATTACATCAATCTGTCTGACTTCGTGATCGTGCTGCAGCCGAGCGAGTTCATCTACAAGGGGGCGTCTGGACAGTTCTACATCGGCCAGGTCTTCGACCTGCCCACCAAAGGGACCAAGGGCGAGAATTACCGCTACAGCGCCTCGCTGCTTCTCACCAGTCGCACTTTCAAGGGACTCAATGTCCTGGGCGCATTTCGCGACCTGGACCAGATTGAGGAGCTGAGCATGCGCGTGGGCTCCAAGCGATATTACTACCAGCCGCTGGAAAAAGCCCGGTTCGATGAGCTGACTGCCAAGATCGAGGACCTCGATCTGGAGAGCGGCAATCTGCAGGCGGCAATGCGCAACCTGAACATGGCGGAACTCGGCCGCGTCAAGAGCGCCGACGGGAGTTCGGATTGGGACCAGGACTGGCAGGGGCTGCTCCTGCCGGAAGGCCTGAACCCGCCGCGAATCGTGGAGCGGCCTGAGGTGACGCCGACGGAGCAGGCGCGCAAAACCAATACCTATGGCGCCGTCAAGCTTTCGGCGATCATCACCAGGGACGGGACGATCCAGAACCTGTCCGTGGTCAAAGGCTTGGGAAGAGGCCTCGACGAGCGTGCGATCGAGGCCGTAAAGACGAGCTGGATTTTCCTGCCTGCGACCAAGAACGGGGAAGTGGTCGAAACCAGCATCAAGTTCGACGTTGCCTTCCCGCCTCCCAAGAAGTCGACCTTGAATATTGCCGCCTCTTCGAAATCGCGCTCGGGCCGAGCCTACTCTGCGGGACGGTTTTCAAAGAAGTGACGGATCGCGGCGATCAGGGCTGGAATCGTGTTTTCGGGAGGCACGATTTCAGCCTGCTTCCCCATGGAGCGAAGGGTTTCAGCCGTGACCGGGCCCAGGACCGCCACGACGGCGCCTGCCAACAGTTTTCCGGCGCCGACGTCGCCGAGCAGCGCCACGAAATTGCGGACGGTGGACGAACTGGTAAACACCAGCGCGTCGGGTGGATGATCGAGCACCGACTGCATTAGCCCCGGGTCGACGTCGGGCCGCGTGTTTTCGTAGCATGGGACTACGTCCACCCTGGCGCCGCACGCCTCGAGGGTGCGCGGAAGCAGGTCGCGCGCCTCCTTTGCGCGCGGCAGGAGAATGCGCGCCCCGGCCAGATTCGCCGGTCCGCCGTGCCGTTCTGCCAGGGCCGCCAGTACGCCCTCCGCGACATAATCCCCCGGCACCAGGGACACGGCCACTCCGGAGGCTTCCAGGGTGGCGGCGGTCGCCGGGCCCACGGCGCAGACCCGAATCCGGCCGCAACGGGCGCGGGGGATACCCCGTTCATCCATCCTCCGCAGAAAAAAGCGGACACCGTAGGCACTCGTGAAAACTATCCAGGAATACTCGTCCAGGACATCCAGAGCGGCATCCAGGGGAGCCTTGTCGGCGATCCCCTCGATTGAGATGACCGGAAAAACGATGATTTCCGCGCCAAGAGCCGCGAGGCAGGCGGACAGAGCGCCGGCCTTCATGTCGCTGCAGGCGAGAAGGACGGTCCTTCGGGCAAGCGGTTGTTGAGTCTGGGACATAGGTCAGGGAAGCGACCGCAGAATCTCCGCCCCTCCGTTCGAAAGCATGCTTTCTGCCAGGGACGCGGCGGCCTCGGCGGCCGCTTCCGTCCGGCATCGGACAGAATCGCGCACGACCCGGACCCCGTCGGGGGTCGCGACCAGGCCGTCGATCGTGGTTTCACCGTCGATGGAGCGCGCGTGCACTGCGATCGGACTGTTGCAGCCGCCCCCCATGTGGCGCAGGAACGCGCGTTCCGCGAGCACGGCGGCCGCGGCCGCCGGGTCGTTCAAGGGCTCGACTACGGCTGCAGCCTGCTTGTCTCCCCGCCTCGTTTCAAGAGCCAGGGCGCCCTGGCCCGGCGCGGGGAGCATCTGGGCAAAGTCGAGGGCTACGCCGATCCGGTCCTGCAGCCCGAGCCGATTCAAGCCGGCGCAGGCGAGAATGATCGCCCCATAGCCGCCCGATTCGAGCTTTTTCAGGCGTGTTTGCACATTGCCGCGAATGTCGAGGGTGACGAGGTCGGGCCTGAGCGCGAGGAGTTGCGCCTGCCGGCGGACGCTTCCGGTGCCGACGACGGTCCCGGCCGGAAGGCTCTCCAGGCTTCGGATTGCCACGGCGGCAATCAGCGCGTCACGCGCGTCCTCGCGGCCGGGGATGGCAGCGATCTCGAGCCCCTCCGGGATCCGGGTCGGAAGGTCCTTCATGCTGTGCACGGCCAGGTCGATCTTCCCGGCGAGCAGTGCATCTTCGATTTCCTTGACAAACACTCCGGTCGACGAGCCCGAGCGGATCGAAGTTTTCGTGTCACGGTCCGCGGATGTCTTGATGGTCTTCACGGTGATTTGAGTCCCAGGGAAGCGGGCGAGGATCGTTCGTTCCACCCACTCGGCCTGAGCCAGGGCAAGAGAACTTCCCCGGGTACCGATCGTTAACATAGCTTTGATTCCTGTGATGCGCCTCGCGAGCCCGGCCGCGGGGACTGTGAAATGTAATCGCGTTTCCCTACAGCTTGAATATGCGCTTGATGGTCTCCAGGTAGACCTCCCTGTTGGTCGGGTTGTGGTTCGCGCCGCGAAGCTGCACGACAAGCGGATGAGCGATTTTACTGGCGATGCGCGACACCATCCATTCCAGTTCCTGAGTCTCACGCTCATCTCGCGGTCCGGCCCTCTTCATGAAACGCTGCAGCTCCGACTTGCAGATATTCTCGATCCGTTCCTGCAGCTGCACCACCACCGGGCCGACATCTCTGGACTTGAAGCGCGCGCAGTACAGCTCCACTTCCTCTTCCACGATCTTTTCCGCCTGCGTCGCCGCCTTGCGCCGCTCTTCGAAGTTGGCCTCGACCACGGCCCCGAGATCGTCCACGTCGTAACAAAAGACATTGTCGATCGTGTTTACCGAAGGATCGACGTTCCTGGGAACGGAAATGTCGATGAAGACGATCGGGGTGCTTTTTCTCTCCCGGGCGGCGGCCTGCGCCATCGCGCGATCGATCAGGATTTCCTGGCTGCCGGTCGAGGTGATCACGATGTCCGAGCGGGCGATCCATTTGCCAAGACTTTCAAAGGGGACCGCCTCGCCCTGGAACTCTGCCGCCAGTCTTTTCGCAGACTCGGAGTTGCGGTTGGCGACCCGGATACGGGTGGCGCCGTTGGAGGCGAGATGGCGCGCCGCCGCTTCCCCCATCTCGCCGGCGCCGACGATCAGGATGGTCTTGTTGCCGAGATCGTCGAATATTTTTCGCGCCAGCTCGACCGCGGCCGAACTCACCGAAACGGAGAACTCGCCGATGCTCGTTTCGGCGCGCACGCGCTTTGCGGTGTGAAATGCCGCCTGCATCAGGCTGTTCAGGTGGTAGCCGGTCGTGGCCGCTCCAACAGCGATCCCGTAAAACGACTTCACTTGCCCCAGGATCTGAGCCTCGCCGAGGATCATCGAGTCCAGGGAACTGGCGACGCGGAAGACGTGGCGCACGGCCTGGTTGCCCACATGCCGGTAGAGCTTGTCCCTGAGCCGGGCGGCCGGGACTTCGCAGGTAACCGACAGGAAATCCTCCAGCGTCTGGATCCCCTGTTCCGGCTGTTCGACTCTCGACAGGAGTTCCACCCGGTTGCAGGTGGCGATGATCATCCCCTCCTCGATGCCGGGTTGCCGGGTCATGCGCTTCAAGGCTTCCGGGATTTCATCTGCCGGGAATGCCGCCCGCTGGCGAATATCCAGTTCCGCCGTGCGATGGTTCAACCCGACAATCACCAGATTTAACATTGCTTCACCAAAACTGCTTGTTCGCATGCGGGGAGGCGCTGGCCGGGAAGGTTGTGCAATGGCAGATACTCTGACTCACCGAACGTTCACACAGGCCGCACACCCGAGCAGTTGCCGGCTCAGCCCGCAAAATCTACAGGTACGTATGCAACCCCTTGTTGATCCCAAACGTAAACAACGTTGACATGAACCCCGCAATGCTGATGTACGAAGCCCAGCGGCCGCGCCAGCCTGACGAAAGTCTGTAATTGACCAGCACCAGGTAGATGGCCCAGGTCACCAGCGTGGCGGTCTCCTTCGGGTCCCAACTCCAGAATCGCCCCCATGCCTGCTGCGCCCAGAGCGCCCCGGTTACGATCGTGAGGCTCATCAGGATGAATCCTGCGTACAGCGAACGTCGCAGCAGGTCGTCGCATACCTGCAGGGACGGAAGTCGGAAGTAGAGGAAGCGGAAATTCTTGGCTTTCAGCTCCTTTTCCTGAATCAGGTAGAGGACCGCGGAAATGAAAGTAAGGAAAAATGCGGCGTAGGCCAGGAAAGCGACACTGGTGTGGAAATACAGCCACCGGCTCTTCAACAACGGCGGGATCGTGTGATTCTCCTCCCAGATCAGCTCCGAAAGGATCATGAGCAGGGACACCAGCGGGAGGACAAAAGCCCCGAGCACGTTAATCCGGTAACTGAGGTGAGCAACGATGAACGTGAGCGTGACGCACCAGGCGAAAAAGGAAAGGGATTCCGACAGGTTGGTGATCGGGAGGTGATGAACCCGGAGACCCAGAAGGACCAGGTACAGCGTGTGGCTGGCGAAACCGGCGCAGACCATGCCGAGGGCGACGCTGATAAAGATCTGCCGTTTGCGGTAGAAACCGAATATGGAATGCATCAGGCCCAGAGTATACAGGACCATTGTCAACGGAAGAGTCCACGTCATAAGAGCACCCAAGGTCTGCAAAGTCTAGCATTTGAACCGACTGTTGGCCAGATCAAATCCACGGAGTCAGGAGTCAGGAGTCAGGAGTCAGGAGGACTGCCGCGTATCGAGCTTGCAGTCGCCACGCGCACCAAATGCTCACCTGGAGGCGGGCTTCAGGGAGGGTGGTTGACATTCGAGCTGGGATGAGGCGCGAAGCCCCGGTAGTGAATAGCCCCGCGCGTCAGCGCGGGTGTTGGCTGTCCTGGGAGGTGAGGCCCAAAGGGCCGGCACATTCAATGCATTGCCAGGCATTCAGTGCCGCGCCCTTCGGCGCTCATTTCCAGGTCATCTCTATCCCGGCCTGACGGCCGGGCCTATTGACTGCCGGCCCTTCGGGCCTCATGAGCATGCCCTCGGCCCGGGAGCGCCGCCCCGCCTAATGCCGCATACTTTTTGCAAAAAGAGGGGCGAGCAAAATGCAGGGATCTTGGACCTGGACGTAGACCTGGACCTGGACTTGGACGTGGACGGGATTAAAGGTGCGCCGTTAAGTCCCAACGCCTCAGAAACCTGTGCCGCAACCACGTCTAGGTCCACGTCGAAGTCCAGGTCCAGGTCCAAGTCCACGAGCCAAAATGGAAATTCGTATGCAAAGACGGAATTTTAGAAAAAGTATGCGGCATTAGGCGTCCCGCCGGCACAGTCGGGATTCAGCAAAGATGCGAGAGGGGACCTTGACAGACCACCTCAGATGTCTTCGGGCCTGGAGAGCCCTGGATCAACCGTTGGATGCTCTCTGCGGCCGGGGTCACAAGCATGCTGCGCTTGAAGCTTGATGCCAAGTGCCTGCCGCGTTGTGGTATAGTTCTCCGTCCTGGGGATTATTCATCCGGAGTATTCAAATTGGATCTACTTCAGAACATTGATGTTGGGACTGTCCTCATTCAGTTTGTCGTGCTCCTCTTTTCCCTGAGCATCCACGAGGCTTCCCATGCCTGGATGGCCGACAGATGCGGGGACTACACGGCCCGGTACCTCGGAAGGGTGTCTCTGAATCCGCTTGTGCACATCGATCCGATCGGGACCGTTCTGTTTCCGCTCCTGCAGATCGTTACCAACTTTCCGCTCATCGGATGGGCCAAGCCGGTACCTGTGAACTCCGTGCACTTCAGGAACCCGCACCGCGATCAGATCCGGGTCTCTCTGGCAGGACCCGGTTCCAACCTGCTGGCGGCCCTGATCTCGTTCATCCTGCTGGCAGTCCTCAAGTCGTTTTCCCCGCTGGCCAACGGGGTTCTGATCAACATCATGTTTACGGGACGCATTCCTCAGCAGCACTCGATCCTGGTCCCCTTGCTCGGGATGCTCTATTTTTCATTTGTCATCAACGCCGCGCTGGCGCTCTTCAATATGATCCCGATCCCTCCTCTCGACGGGCATTGGATCCTCTACGAGTTGCTCCCCTACAACGCTGCCAAGACCTTAGCGCGCATAAGCTCCTATGGTATCCTGATACTTTATGCACTCATGATCCTGGGATTGTTCAGTTTCATATTTAAACCGATCTATGTCCTGCTCGCTCTCCTGCTCCGCTTTTGACCTGGAGCCCTGAGCCGGATGGGAATGCCGGGCGCAGCACGCACCGGCATAGTTTGATCGGAAGTAGAAGGCTGCCATGGAAGGGTTCGAAAATCCCGATGCGAACGGCTCCTCTCCGGATGGGCCGGCGATGACGGTCCGCCTGGAGGGTTTCGAGGGTCCGCTGGATCTTCTCCTCCACCTGATCAAGCGCGAGGAACTGGACATAAGGAACATCCCGATCGCCCACGTGACCGAGCAGTACCTGTCGTACCTTCAACTCATGCAGGATCTGAACATCAATGTTGCGGGGGAATGGCTCGTCATGGCCGCGACCCTGATCTACATCAAGTCGCGGATGCTCCTCCCGCCGGATCCGGTCGCGGCCTCCACGGAGGACGAGTCGACCACGGATCCGCGGAAAGAATTGGTCTATCAGCTCCTGGAGCATCAGAAGTTCAAGAATGCGGCCGAGATGCTTTATACGCGCGAAGAGGTTGAAAATGCCGTATGGAACAGCCCTCCCAACGATGCGCTCGACGACGGAAAGGAAGTCATCGCTGTCAGCTTGTTCGATCTGCTGAAGGCGTTCGCCGAGGTCGTGAAGCGATTTGAATCCCAGCCCGGCATGGCACTCGACCAGGAGGAGGTGACCATCGATCAGAAGCTGGCGGAAATGCGCCGGCTCCTGATGGTGCACGACTCTCTTTTGTTTTCAACTTTTTTCACCAAGGTGCCGTCCAAGCGGCACCTCATCGTCTCGTTCCTGGCGCTCCTGGAACTCGTGCGTCTCCGCGAGATCTGGATCTACCAAGAAAGAGCCTTTGAAGAGATTCACATCGCCAAGAGCAAATCAGCCGGAGAGACCGCTTAGGAACCATGGAAATCGAGGAACTGCAGCCTATTCTTGAAGCGATCATTTACGCGGCCGACGATCCGGTGCGGCCGGAGCAGTTGAAAGAGATCTTCCCGGACGAGAGCTACGACAAGCTCGAGCAGGCCCTGCAACGGCTTTCGGAAGAATTCAACACGCGCCGTGGCGGCATGTGGATCCGGGAAATCGCCGGCGGATATCGCATGACCACGCGGCCCGAACATCACGAGTATGTGCGGGCTTATCTGCAAACGAAGCCGGGCGCGAAACTGTCGATGGCAGCGCTGGAGACGCTGGCGGTGATTGCCTACAAACAGCCCGTCACGCTTGCGGAAATCCTGGCCATCCGCGGAAAGAAATCGACTACCGCGCTGCATACGCTGCTCGAGAAGAAGCTCGTGGTAATCACGGGCAGGAAACAGGTAGTCGGAAGGCCGATCCTCTACGGAACCTCCAAGGAGTTCCTGGTGCACTTCGGGCTGAGGGACCTCTCGGACCTGCCCACACTGGAAGAGTTCGCCCAGATGGCCGCGGGCGAGCTCTCATAGCCTGACATGGAAACCGGAGAACGTCTGCAGAAGATCATCGCGGCAGCAGGAATCGCCTCGCGGCGAAAGGCGGAGCTCCTGATCAAAGAAGGCCGCGTGTCCGTGAACGGACAGGTGGTCACGACCCTCGGCGCCAAAGCAGACCTGAGCTGCGACCACATCAAGGTGGATGGCAAACTGATCCACGCGCCCGCGCGGAAAGCGTACGTGCTGCTCAATAAGCCCAAGGGCGTCGTGTCCACGGTTGCGGATCCCGCGGGCCGCCCCAAGGTCACCGATCTGGTGAAAGCGAAAGGAAAGCTCTATCCGGTCGGGCGCCTCGACTTCAACACCGAGGGGCTGATTCTCCTCACCAACGACGGGGAATTTGCCAGGATCATCTCCAGCGCGGGAGGTGCATTCCCAAAAGTATACGTGGTCAAGGTTCGCGGTGTCCCCGGGGAACCCGACCTGGATCGCCTGCGCGCCGGAGTTCGTCTGAAGGACGGCACCCAGCTGGCCCCATGCCGGATCCGCCTGATGCGGGAAGGGAACAACTCCTGGCTTGAAGTCACGCTGATGCAGGGGAAGAACCGGGAAATCAGGAAGATGTTCGACGCCATCGAACATCCGGTAGCGAAACTCCGCCGGACCCGCATTGGTTTTTTTACCGCTGAGGGCCTGCCCGTCGGCTATTCGCGCAGTCTCACGCCCCGGGAAGTCGCGCGCGTCCTTCGGGCCGGCCAGGCGACGGGCACCGCGCGAACCCGCGGGAACCGGACTTCAGACTTTAGACCCTAGACAACAGACCTTAGACCTTAGACCTTCGACTTTAGACCTTAGACTTAAGACCTCTGACTTCAGGCTTCAGACTTTACACTCTTGAAGAGCGTGGCCGGTTCTGATGTCACGATCTGACTCATGAGCGCTGAAATCCTGCGTCGAGTGATCCAGGCGACGAATCGATTGCTTTAGTCTGAGGTCTGAGGTCTGATGTCTGAGGCCAGGATTCCGATGCCTGAAGTTTGATGTCTTAAGTCTAAAGTCTAAGGTCTAAAGTCTAATGTCTGATGTCCGAATCAGCTTCCCGATGCCGTAACGGTTCCAGAATGCTATCATATATGATCGGTGGGAATACCGGAGGGCCCATTGTTTACCGGAATCATCGAGGAAACCGGAATCATCCGTTCGCGCCGCCAGACGCCGTCCGGCGCATCGCTTCTCATTGAAGCGGAGCGAATCGCACATACGCTCAAACCAGGAGATTCGGTCGCCGTGAATGGAGTATGCCTGACGGCCGCGGAAATCCACGCTCAGGCTTTTTCGTGCGACCTGTCCGGCGAAACCTTGCGCCGCACCAGTCTCGGCAAAGCGCGTGAGGGGACCGTCGTGAACCTGGAGCGGCCCCTGGCAGTCGGTGACCGCCTCGGGGGACACATTGTGCAGGGTCACGTCGACGGGGTAGGCAGGCTCACGAGCGTGCTCGCGACCGGCGAATCGGCTGAAATGGAGTTTTCGGTTCCCGAAGAGTTTCTGCGCTACCTGGTCATCAAGGGCTCAGTGGCGGTGGACGGGATAAGCCTCACCGTCGCGGAGTTGAAGAAGAACGGCTTTGCCGTCGCCATCATCCCTCTGACCTTCCGGGCGACCAACCTCAGGCGCCTGAAGCCGGGAGATCCGGTGAATCTCGAAGCGGACGTTCTGGCGAAATACTTCGAGCGTTTTTTCCAGCTCGGCATGGCTCGCGACCAGACTGCAAATAGCGTATTGACCGTAGAGAAACTCAAGAAGCAGGGGTATTGATCTTATGGTGGCACCAGCAACGGTTTGGCGCTTGTTCGTCGGTCTCCTGCCGCTGGCGTCGCTCTGGCCGGGCGTCCAGGAAAAGGATGCGGCGATGCCCGCATTTGGTCGAGATACAGTCCTGGTGTACAAGAGTTCAAACGAAAGCGAAGCGCCGTTTGTCGTGCGTGTCGCGCAGTTCGCGCCCGATCGCTATGTCGAATGGGAAGACGCGACGACACAAGGCACGATCTTCATGCCCTCGAAAGCCATAACCCTCGCCAAGGGATTCGTCAACTGGCGGCTGTATGAAGGAGGCGTGGACACCAAAGGAAAGGACGCCACCACTCTGTGGCTCAGCCGGCGGCTCTTCCGCGACCTGAAAGAGAAGCAGAAGGTCAAGGTGGACATGGACGGCATCCCCACGTGGATCACCCTGATCGGGAGCGACCGGATGCTAATCGAGGTGAACCGGGTTGCCCGGGAGGTGCCCGTCATCAAGACGAAGGATGAACGGAGCGCGGAACGATGGTTCCTGGACCTCGAAGACAACGCGCTCCTGGTGAATGCCATCTACCGCAATTACCAGCAAAAACTGGCCAGTGTGACCACTGACCGTCACAATACCCTCCGCTGGATCAAAGACAAGAAGAAGTGACAATGGAACGAGGCGCCCTCCGCCTGCTTTGAGTGGTTCCCCGGCCTTGCCCCAGGCTCCCTGACTACGCGAGCCCTTCTTCGATGCGATCCCGGGTCGATTGCAGGAGCGTGTCACGGTCCTCCATCCGCATGAGGGATGTCTGAATCGGTTCGTGAAACATCACTTCCACCAGGCCCGGCCTGATCCCATAGCGGCCAGGCGGCTGGATGGCCCGGCTGTTCCGGATCGAGACCGGCATGACCGGGATTCCCGCCTTGATCGCCATAACAAAGACGCCCTTCTTGAATCCTGCAAGACTCCCGTCTCGACTGCGCGTGCCTTCGGGGAACGCGAAAAAGGAGTTCCCCTCTTTCAATAGCTGTGTGGCCCGGTCGATGCTTGCGCGGGCTTTCATCGGATCGGAACGATCGACCGGGACGAAGTTCACCCGCCTGAGGATGGCGGACAGGACAGGAATCCGCATCATCTCTTTCTTGACTACGGCGCGGCAGTCCAGTCCTGTGGCGTATATCAGGATCGGCCCATCGAAATTACACTGATGGTTGGACAAAAAGAGGTAAGCCCGGCCGGAGGACAGGTGGCCTTTCCCGCGCACCTTCACGCGGATGCCGCTCATCCAGCCGGCGGCGCGGATGCAGGTCCGGGCAAGTGTGAACAGGCCGTCTGTCTTCCCGGACAGGAAAGACCATGCGAGGCCGATCGGCCCGACAGTCAGAACAAACAGGGCGACAAATCCATAAACGAGCGTTGCCCGCACCATGATTCTCTCGGGGACCGGGCGTGTCATTAACGAGCTGTACCGTTTCAGCGGATCCGCCGAAGCCGGCCTGTCTGCCCGATCAGGGAATGAATCCTGCCACGGATCTCCCCCTTATCTCAACCGAAGAGTTAGCGCGAAAAACAATCATCGCCGCCCGGCGGCAGCATCCTTCCCGGACCTGGACTTGGACTTGGACGTGGACCTAGACCTGGACCACGCTGTTTGGTTTAACGTTTGGCGGATGCGGCTCTCGAATCAGGTACTTCTGTCATCCATTCGTCCAGGTCCAGGTCCACGACCAGGTCTAGGTCCAGGTCTAGTCCAGAATAGGAGGTGTGATTGTTTCAGGACAAGAACGGGTTCAGGTTGGCGGGAATCACTGGGTACTGCAGCCAGTTCAGTTAACTGAATCCTTTCAGGGTCCCGATCGGATCCCTTGATGGGCCCTTTCGGTGCGCCATCTGAACCGCAGGCTCGCTACCGTCACGGTTGCAGGGGGGGAGCATGATAAGATAAGCTTCTTTGTTGTGGCATTGTACCCTGCATTGGCCAGTAGCCGGCGGGGCGGGTGTTTTGACGAGCGGGAGCGCATCTTGGGATTCGACAGCATCACCGACGCAATTGAAGCAATACGCCAGGGCAGGATCGTTATCGTCGTCGACGATGAGGACCGCGAAAACGAGGGGGATCTCACGATGGCCGCCGAAAAAGTGACACCCGGGGCCATCAACTTCATGACCAAGGTCGGCCGCGGGCTGATCTGCCTGTCGATGACGGGCGAACGTCTTGATGAACTCCAGATTCCCCTGATGGTGACACAGAACGCATCCAAATTCGGGACCGCATTCACGGTATCGATCGAAGCCCGCCACGGTGTCACGACCGGCATATCGGCGGCCGACCGTGCCGCCACCATTCTGACCGCCGTCAATCCCAAGACCACGCCCGGCGACCTTGTCCGGCCGGGGCACGTCTTCCCGCTGCGCGCCCGCGCCGGGGGAGTGCTTGCGCGCGCCGGACAGACCGAGGCTGCGGTCGATCTGGCGCGGCTGGCCGGCCTCTTTCCCGCCGGCGTCATCTGCGAGGTCATGAAGGACGACGGGACCATGGCGCGAGTGCCGGAGTTGACGGAGGTCGTGCGCACCCACAACCTGAAGATGATCACGGTCGCGGATCTGATCGCATTCCGGCTCAGGACCGAGACTTTCGTGCGCAAAGTTTCGGAGGCTCATCTGCCGACCGAGTTCGGTGACTTCAGGGCGGTGGCCTTCGAAAACACGCTGGATAATGAACACCACATTGCCCTGGTGAAAGGCAACATCCGCGAAGACGAGCCGGTGCTGGTGCGTGTGCACTCCCAGTCGACGATGGGAGATGCCTTCCATTCGCTGCGCAGCAGCAGCGGAGAGCAGCTGCGGTCGGCGTTGAGGTTCATCGACCGGGCGGGCAGCGGCGTCGTGGTCTACCTTCGACAGGAGGGAAGGGGAATAGGCCTCGTCAACGAAATTAGATCCTACGCCCAGCAGGATGCAGGTGCCCTCTCCGCGGATGCCGACGAGCCGCTGGGACTCGAAACAGACCTGCGCAGCTACGGTATCGGAGCGCAGATCCTGCGCGCGCTCGGCGTCAGGAAGATCCGCCTGCTGACCAATCACCCGAAAAAGATCGTTGGATTGCAGGGTTATGGCATTGCGGTCTCCGAACAGGTGCCGTTGGAAGTCGCCTCCGCCGGCCAATCGGACGAATTGCTGCGCGCGAAAGAGTAACCGGCCACGCCCAGAAGGCGTGGATTTGGCCTGCGCCCGCGAGGCGGGGTGCGTTCCATAAGCGCTAAGATAAACCGCCAACTGAAGGCGGACTTGGTCCTGGACCTGAACGTGGACCTGGACTTGGACGTGGTCAGGCTTTCTTGATGTAACCTATCACGAATACTGCACTTACATCGGGCCATAGGTATTTGCCGGGTCTACGTCCACGTCCAGGTCAGATGACTTTGGAGTTTCGCGACAGAAACTAGTTAACTTAGCGCCTAAGGGGTGTGTTCCCCCGCAAAGGACCTCCCCGGGCCGCTATCAGTCCGCCCTGGCGCCGTGAAGTTTCGCAACCTGCGCCTCGATCACGTCATCCTCCACCTTGCGGAAGAGAATTTCCCGGACTCCAAGCGGATGCCCGGCCGGCAACCTCAGCGCGGATATCCCGCTCCAGCGCACATCGCGCAGCGAGCCGGGAGCGTTCAGCATATTCCATAGTTTCTCCGCGGAGAACGGCATGAACGGCGCCATCAGAACGGCGAGCGCCAGCTCGAGCTGAACGGTGGTGTACAGCGTCGCGGCGCAGCGGGCAGGATCCTGCTTCAGGGTGGTCCAGGGGGCGGAATCGTTGAAGTACTTGTTTCCTACGCGAGCGAGGTCGATCATTTCGCCAACGGCCCGGCGGACCTGGAAGTCGTCCAGCAGGTTGCCGATGCTGGTGGCCGCGGCGTCGATTGCCGCGAGAACATTGTTATCGGCATCCGACAACGCGGGTGCTGCCGGAACCCTGGCTGCGAAGTTTTTTTCGAGGAAGGAGAGGCTGCGGTTCACGAGGTTGCCGAGGATATCCGCCAGTTCGCCGTTGTTGCGCGCCTGGAATTCCTTCCAGGCAAAGTCCGAGTCCTTGTTTTCCGGCGCGTTGGCAGCGAGGTAATAGCGCAGCGGGTCGGGAGGGAACAGCTCCAGGTAGTCGTCCACCCAGACCGCCCAGTTGCGGCTGGTCGACAGCTTTTGACCTTCAATGTTGAGAAACTCGTTGGCCGGGATGTCGTCGGGGAGGACGAACTCACCGTGGGCCATCAGGACGGCCGGCCAGACGATCGCATGAAACACGATGTTGTCCTTGCCGATGAAGTGGATCAGCCTCGTGGCGGGATCGCACCAGTATTCGCGCCAGCGCTCGGGCCTCCCTTGGTTCTGCGCCCATTCGACCGTGGAGGATATGTAGCCGATCGGGGCGTCGAACCAGACATAGAGCACCTTGCCCTCGGCGCCCGCCAGGGGCACAGGGATGCCCCAGTCTATGTCGCGGGTGATGGGACGATCGGTCAATCCTTCGCTGAACCAGCCGGCGCAGAACTCGCGCACGTTGCTCTTCCAGTGGGTTTTGTCGGCCTGCCATTGCTCGAGCTGCCCCTGGAACTGGGAGAGGCGGAAATACCAGTGCCTCGTCGTGTGCATCTCCGGAGTGGAACCACACACCTTGCACTTCGGTGAAATCAACGCCTCCGGCTCGAGCCAGCGGCCGCACGACTCGCACTGGTCGCCGCGCGCGCCGGCGTGGTGGCAGTGAGGGCACTCGCCCTCGATATAGCGGTCCGGCAGAAACCGCCCGCACGTCGCACAGTAATACTGGCGGACCTCCTGCTCCTTGACCAATCCCTTGTTATAGAGGTTCAGGAAGATGTCCTGAGAGATCTTGTGATGCAGGGGCAGGGAGGTTCGCGAGTAATTGTCGAAGTGGATCCCAAGCCGCCGGAAACTCTCCTTCATCATCGCGTGATAGCGGTCCACGATCTGCTGCGGCGTGACGTGCTCGCGGTCGGCTCGAATCGTGATCGGAACCCCGTGTTCGTCCGACCCGCAGATGAACACGACGTCGCTCCCCTTGAGGCGCTGATAGCGGACATACACATCGGCCGGCATATAGGCGCCCGCAAGATGCCCGAGGTGCAATGGGCCGTTCGCATACGGGAGCGCCGCAGTCACAAGTATCTTCTCAGTCAAAGCATTCTCCTCTCAGCAAAGCACCAATGATATCATAGCCTTCAGGCTTTCGACCGCCGGGCGTGGAGGAAAACGGGAGTTGGAAGTCAGGAGTCAGGAGTCGGAAGTCAGGAGTCTGAATTCAGGAGAACTGGTGCCTGCAGTTGCCATACGCGTTGACCTGTTTAATTCACCTGAGGACATCTCGTAATCTTCTTCATGGATTCTCCGGGTTAACACGCCATGTGGCCGCGGGCTTCAGCCCGCAGCGTCGATTCCGATTCCGGGGTGATTCCGCCGCGCGTGGGACAACTGCAGAATCAGCCGTGGGGGGCCTGTTTGGAGACCGGGCTGAAGCCCAGGGCTACATGAATGCTGCGCTGATCGGAAGCTCAAGATTTCATGCGGCCGCAGGCTTACGGGCCGGTTCGGGAAAGTGGGCGCCGTCTTATGCCGAACTCATCGGATCCCGAGGTGTCGATTCGTGACGCCCGGCCGGGCGACGCGCCCAGGCTGTATGAAATCGACCAGATCTGTTTCGCCCCGTACATCGCCTATTCCCGCGCTGAAATTCTGTTTCTTCTTACCCGCCGGTCCTCGATTGCCAGAGTCGCAGAACTTTCCGGGGATGCCGCCGGATTCGTGATCGGCCAGGCAGGACCAGGCGCCGAGTCTCATGTCATCACCCTCGACGTCATTCCGGAGGCCCGCCGCCGGAAGATCGGCACGCTACTGATGTCAGCTCTGCACGAAGAGTTTCGCCGGCGCGGCACCGAACGAGTGGTCCTCGAAGTGGACACAACCAACGAGACCGCCCAACGGTTTTATCGGGGATTTGGCTACGAGCGGGGGGAACTCCTCCACGGCTACTACCATGGCCGCAGCGACGCCTACCGCATGCGGCTGCGACTTTAGGGGCGGGTAAGCCGGCTTGCCCGCCTATCTCTCTCGCGCCAGGTACCCCTGCCTGGTGTGAACTTTCAATTCAACAGGCTTTCCGTCGCGATTGATGTCAGCCTGCGCCACGACTCGGATCTTGCGGAATTTGCCGTCCTGCTTCGTGTTGCTTGACGCATAGGCCAGGCTGTACTGGTTTCTCAACATGTTTGAGATGTTCTTGAAAATGGATGGCAGCTCGGTGGGGAACCGCGGGAAAAAGGACTCTCCCCCTGTCAAATCGGCGACGGAACGCAGGCGATTGTCCGCCATCAGCCACTCAATGTTGTCCAGGTTGTACCTGAGCCTCACGCTCTGGCCGACGCTGATGGCATAAATCGAGGCATTGGCCGACTTGCACTTGTTCAGCGCCTCGTCGTAGATGTGCTTGCTGAACGTGTCCAGCCCGGTGCTGACCAGGATAATCGCCACCTTGCCCTCAATTTCCTCGACGCGATCCAGCGTGTAGATAAGGGCGTCGGTAAGACAGCTTTCGCTGAAGGCAGGAGTGTTGAAGCGGCTGAGCGCTTCCATCAGCGTATTGCGGTTCTGGGTGAAGTCGGTGAGGATCGTCGGGCGCATGTCATAACCGATGACGGCCACCCAGTCGCCAGAGCGCAGGCTCTCCGCGAATCCATAGATGGAGTTCCAGACGTCCATGATAAACCACTCGACCACCTTGCTGAAATCCACGAGCAGCACAGCCGTGATGCCGGCTTCCACCGGAGCGAAGTGGGTGACCTCCTGTTTGACGTTGTCTTCGTAGACGGTGAAGTTCTCCGGCTTCAACCCGGTGATGATGTTCCCTTTCTTGTCCGTAACCAACACCTGGAGGTTGACCAGGTTGACGGAAACGGAAATCTGCGATTGGCCCTTGGTCTGGTCTTCGTCCGGCTTCTTCTTGTTGGTCGGCGGGCCCTGGGTTCCCGGCGGATTCTGAATTGCCGGGGACGATTCCGGGTGAACTGCCGGAGACGAGAAAATCAACGCGGAAAGGCAGAGGCCAAGGATCAGTGCCAGGCTGGCAATCTTCATGAAAGGTGCTCCCGGGAAATACCGCCGCTAAGTCTAAAGACTTTGCTACGTTTCCACTTACAGGGTAACACATCAGCCCCCGGGATCAAAGGCGACGGGATCCGCAAAGAAAGCTATTCCTTATGGTACCTGATGCTTTTTCAGCAGGTTTCCGGCAGGGGACAAATGATTTGACGTTCCCTTTTCGTGATGCTAATAATTTGACGCGATTCTGATCTTACCGGAAAGCCTTTGTGGGAGGTTGATCGTGGGTTATTGTCCGGAGTGTGACGCACCAATAGATGAAGAATTTGAGGACGTCGGCGAAATCATCACTTGCCCTGAATGCGGCGTCGATTTGGAGGTCATATCGCTCGATCCGGTCGAGTTCGATCTCGCTCCAGCCGAAGACGAAGAAGACGAAGATGAAGAAGAGGATTTCAACTTCGACGACGAGGAGGATGAAGACGAGGAGGATTGGGACGACGATGATGATGATCTCGACGAAGAGGAAGACGACGAATACAACTAATGCCGGGATCATCCTGCCGGCACCCCTGCTTCGGCGTGCCTTGAACTGCCATTGAGCGACCCATTCCTGAATCCAGCCTTGAGGATTGAATTGTGTTGAGACAAATCCGTCTCATTGTTTGCGACCTGGATTACCTCGTCTTCGACTGTTCAGCCCTGAAGGCAAGGGCCCTGCGCGATAGCCTGATCCCATTTGCCGATGCGATCCCGCACGACATGCGGTTGCCCGACGAGGTCGATGCCGAAGAGGGATTTCGCGATCATGGTTTTCACTGGACGCGGTTCCTTGAACTTGGCCTCGACGAAGAAACGCTCGAACAACTCCACACCGCCTACCGGGTTCACGAAGAGCGGCTCGCGGGCGCCGGGATTGGAAGGTTGTATCCCGGGATCGAGGAATTCCTGGGCACGTGCCGGAAACGCGGGGCCTTGGCGGCGATCGGAGCGGAGGCCGGCCGGGAGTACCTGCTTGCAGTCAGCGACCGCCACGGCCTGGACAACCTGTTCGACCTGGCAAGTTGTTCAGAAGAATTCGGCATGGGCAGTGCGGACGAGATGATCGAAGAAATCATGCGCCGGTCCGAGGTGAACCCCAGCGAAACGCTGGCGCTCGGAACCCGGCCCGGCTTTTTCCGGGCGGCGCGCAACAACGATGTCGTCACCATCGGGTGCGGTTGGGGACTGCGAGGGGCGGAAGCGCTGGCGGAGGCTGATCTGCAGGCGCTCAGCCTCGAAACGGCGCTCATGACCATCGAAGAAGCCGACGCCCGGGTGGCGCAGGACTTCGCCTGAGACGGTGAGGCCCGGCCATTATTCGAAACGCGTTTCACGGCGCAGGCAAGGTGCCGCCATTGCGCCACGAGCGCCGAAACTAAGCCCACGTTGGATTTCTATGATGAACTTGCGCGAAAAAGAAGCAAAGCTCGAGACGCTGCTGCGGGAGATGGCGCCGGTGGTGGTGGCCTTCAGCGGCGGGGTCGACAGTTCGTATCTTGCCTATAAGGCGAACCGCATCCTCGGTGAACGCGCTCTTGCAGTTACCGGCGAAAGCCTGTCGGTCCCTTCCAGCCAGCGCCGGATGGCGCTTCAGCTGGCGCGCGACTTTCAATTCCGTCACGAAATCATCGACAGCCAGGAAGTTCAGCGGGAAGAGTACCGCGAGAATCCGCCCGAACGATGCTACTTCTGCAAGGACACGCTGTTCACGCTCCTGGTCTCCTTCGCCCGCAACAGGGGTTTTGCGACGGTTGTGGACGGTCTGAACGCGGATGATCTCGGCGATTACCGCCCGGGCCGCAAGGCCGCCGAGGAACACGGCGTCCGCAGCCCCCTCATGGAAGCCGGCCTGAACAAGGACGAGATCCGGCAGCTTTCGCGGGAAGCGGGGCTGCCCACGGCAGATCAGCCCGCATCGGCCTGCCTGGCTTCACGCTTCCCATACGGAGTGCGCATCACGGAGGAAAAGCTGCAGGTCGTGGATCGCGGGGAAGAGGAACTGCGCTCCATGGGCTTCCGCGTCTTCCGCGTGCGCCATCACGAGAACCTGGTCCGCCTCGAGTTCGGCAAGGAAGACCTGGCGAAGGCCTTGAATCCGGAAGTCGCCGCGCGCCTCGCCGTTCTGTTCAAGCAACTGGGCTACAAGTTTGTCACGCTCGATCTGGAAGGATACCGCAGCGGGTCCCTGAACGAAGTCCTGGTCACCCAGATCCTGTAACAACCACGAAGAGCGCAAAGACATCAAGGGTCGCAAGCGTTGAGAAGCTCTGTCTCTTGGGTCTTCGTGGTGCGCCGTTCATGTGCCGTATTCTTGTAGCTGGTTTCTGTCGCGAAACTCCACTCTAAGCCCCGGAGGGGCGGGCAGAGAGTAGCCGGGGGCAAGCGCGCGGTCTTGGCGCCGCGCAGCCCCCGGTTAGGAAATTGTGAAACAAAAAGCCCCGGAGGGCCCGGAGGGGCGACAGAAAGCCATGGTGCATAAAGCCTTTCGCCCCTCCCGGGGCTCTCTGCTATGCAATATCTTAACCGGGGGCTGCGCGCTACGCGCTAGCCCCCGGCTACTCTCTGCGGCCCCTCCGGGGCCGAGATCTTGCGCACCGATTGCGCTGCCATGGAGTTTCGCGACAGAAACTAGCTATGGCCGGCGCCGGACAGAGGCGACGGCTCGGCAGGCGGGGCCACGGCGCCAGTTCCAGGCGGTCTCGACGATTTCTCTCAGCGAGGAGTGCTGCGCCTCCCAACCCAACACCGCTTTTGCCCGGGCCGGATTCGCCACGAGCTGCGGCGGATCTCCCTGCCTGCGGTCCTTCATCTCCACTGGAACCTTGATCCCAGTGGTTTCTCTAACCTGGCCGACTACCTCCATCACCGAACTGCCGGTCCCGGTTCCCAGGTTGATGATCGCAGAAGGCTTTTCCGCAAACAGATAGTCGAGAGCCGCGGCGTGCGCCAGTCCCAGATCCATCACGTGAATGTAATCCCGCACGCAGGTGCCGTCCGGCGTCGGGTAGTCGCTGCCATATACTTCCGCGGCCGGCCCGTTTCCCAGGGCAATCTCCAGAAGCCGTGGAATCAGGTGCGTCTCCGGGATGTGCCACTCGCCGATATCCGCATCGCGTGAAGCTCCGGCGGCGTTGAAATAGCGCAACGACACAAAACGCAGCCCGTGGGCATTCTGATAGTCCCGCAAAATACGCTCGATCACCATTTTGGTTGTGCCATATGGATTTACCGGGTCCAGCCGCTCGCCCTCATCGATCGGCACCCGTTCAGGGATTCCGTAGGTTGCGCAACTGGAGGAAAACACGATGCGGGACACGCTGTGACGGCGCATCGCCTCAAGCAGGTTTAACGTGTACAGGATGTTATCGTGATAATATTTATGAGGGTTTCGGTACGATTCCTCAACTAATGCATGAGAGGCAAAATGGATCACGGCTGCGATCTCGCTGCAGGCGAAAACAGATTCCAGATCGGCTTCGTTCGCCAGGTCGCCGTGAATAAAAGGCCTGCCGCCGACAAACTCCCGGTAACCGGTGGACAGGTTGTCGAAGCACAGGGGACGCAGACCCTTCGTCTCGAGCACTCGCAGCGTGTGGCTGCCGATGTAACCGGCGCCGCCGGTAACGAGAATGTTTGACACGGGCATTTCTCCTCGACAAGAGAGTGCGAGCGCCGTCCGATCCCCTATCCGACGTTTTCGAACGTCTGCTGAATCGCCTCTTTGACCTCTTCGATCTTGAATGGTTTGGCCAGGTAGAGGTTGCAGTTGTTTTCGAAAAAGGAGCGGGTTTCAGTGCTGACGGTGTCGCCGGTGATGAAAATGATGCGCTGGGCGAGGCGGGGACGTTTATCCTTGATCCATTGGTACAGGTCGCGGCCGCTCATCTGGGGCATCTTGAAGTCAGTGATGACGAGGTCGTAATCGTTCCTGGTCAGTTTCTCCATCGCCGCCCGGCCGTCCGAGGCGGTGTCGACGCGCATGGGGAACAACTTGAAGACCTCGGTGAAGAAATCGAGGATGTACTTCTCATCGTCCACGATCAGGACACGTTTGTCGCGCACCAGGTTGTCGAACTCGAGGGCCTGCGGCATCAACTGTGGAAAGATGCTGGCGTCATCGGAAAGCTGCGAGATGATGGGAAGCTCGATTACGAACGACGTCCCTTCGCCGACACGGCTGCGGGCGTAGATATTGCCCCCGTGTTCTTTGATGATGCCGTAGGACAGGCTCAAACCGAGTCCGGTGCCTTTCCCGACTTCCTTGGTGGTGAAAAACGGATCGAAGATCTTTGACAGCTGCGACTCGGGGATACCGGGCCCGTCGTCGATGATTTCCACCACGATCCGGTTGTTCTGCGTGTCGGCTCGCGAACGGATGACCAGGCGCCCGCGGCCGTGAGCCTGGAGCATCGCATGCTCGGCGTTTGTGATCACATTGAGAAACACCTGCTGGAGCTGATGGGCATCGGCAATTGTCTTCGGCAGGGTGTGCTCGAGGTCACGCACAATTTCGATGTTGTTGACGGAGAGCTCGTAGTTGCGCAGTTCGACCGTGCGTTCGAGCATGTCGTTTACGTTCGAAAGCGTGCGTTCCGGTTTCTGCTTGCGTGCGAACGACAGCAGGTTCTGCACGATCTTCTGGCAGCGCAATGCCAGGTTATTGATCTTCAACAGGGTTTCACGGGCGCGCTCGTCCAGATCCTTGCGCAGCTGTAGCAATTGCGAGTACCCCATCACCCCCGTAAGCGGGTTGTTCAGTTCGTGGGCGATTCCCGAGATCAACTCGCCGATGGCGGACAGCTTCTCCGACTGGATCAGCTGCTGGCGGAGCAGCTTCTCGTTGCTCACGTCCTTGGCGACGTGGATGGATCCGATCAGGCGGTTATTTTTGTCGTACCAGGGGCTTACCGAGATCTGAAAAACGCCTCCGAGCGAGCGGAGGTCGACTTCTTCGACAACCAGGTGCTCCGTTTGCAGCGGCTCCATGTGGCGGCACGGGCTGAAGCTCAACTGGTCCGGGTTGTAGATCTCCGAGCAGTACTTGCCGATCATGTGCGGTGGAGAGGTCTTCAGGCGACGGGCCAGCGCCACGTTTGCGCGGATGATCTTCCCGCCGGGGTCGTGAACCGACACGCAGTCCTGCATGGCATCGAATGTGGTCTCCCACTCCTTCTGGCTGCGTGACACGACCTGGAACAGGCGGGCGTTTTCGAGGGCGATGGCGGCCTGGTGGGCCAGCGTTTCCGCCCTCGAGATTTCTTCGGGGGCAAACGAACGCTGCGCCGCCTCGTCGCCGCAGATCAGGACTCCGACCGCCTCTTCCTTGGCAATCAGCGGTGCGAAAATCGCCGACCGGCAACGGATCGCCTGCATCGCGTCGCCGCCGGCGGAATCGTTGTGCGGGATATTTTCGATCGCGATGACGCGTTTCTGAAGCAGTGCCTGGACTGCCGGGGAGTCTTCGGACAGCTTGATCTCCACCTCCCGGATGTTGAGATCCTCCGTTTGTGTCGAAGCCGAACCGATGAGACGCTGCTGTCGCTCCTCCCGCAGAAAAAGATGGCATTGCCGGGTCTTGACCAGGCGCCGCCCCTCAATGACGATTCGCCGGATGATGTCCTCGAGGTCTAAGCTTTGTGAAATGATCTTGTTGACCTCATGCAGCGCGAAAAGATCCTCCTCGAGCTTGTGCGACTGTTCCCGCAGCCGGGCGCCGTCGATCGCGTTCCCCAGAATCTCGACCAGGGCGCCGGTAAAGGCTTCCTGGGATTTGTTGTCCTTTGAGGGCGCGCTGCCGGCGACCAGGAACGTGCCCAGAAATTTATCGGCTGAGATCACCGGATGGCAGGCAAAATACTCGAATCCGGCTGCCTTCAGAGCGAGAAGCAGGGAACGGCCGCCGGGAGACTCCAGATCTTCCATGTGCACGGTGCGGTCGTGGGGCAAACGCGGTTTGGCGCTGTCCAGCGCGTTTTCCAACGCCGCTACCACCTCGCTGCCCAGGCCTTGAGACACGAAAAGGGACGGCGCGTTGGACGCTGCGTTCAGGCGGATCGCCCCCGCATCCATCCCCAGCACCTCGATCATTCTGCCCAATGATCGGGCCAGGCCTTCCCCAAGATGAGCCGGACGGGCTGCCATCGAACTGACCATCCGGAGAACGGCCCATTCCTTCTTCTCTGCCATTCCCTCCCGTGGCGACGGTACGGAAGTCGCGAGAGCCACGATCCACGTAACCAGTGCCAGTATGAAAGCGATGAGGAAATCCGGCAGAGGGAGCGTCGAATGCACAATCACGAGCGCGAGGAACATGACAGCTTGATCTCCCTTTAGTGCGAAGCGAGGCTCATTATAGAAATGCCCTTCTGTGATTGCCAGGAGAATCGAAGACGATTCCACTGTGTGGAGTGGCGAGACTTGCCGGGAGTCCTGCGACCGCAGTCCTCCGGCCCGCGCCGGACTTGCGGAGGGATTTGCCGGCGAGACGCCTACGGTCCCAGGGGCCGGGCGTGGTCGATTATTTGTTGCGTTCGGCTTGTTTTCCCGCGAAATAGCCGGCGCGGTAACGCACGTGCAGACCGCTGCCACTGGGTGAATTGAGGGCAACGCGGATGCGCCTCCAGGCTCCGTCGCGCGCCGCGTTGGAGGAGATATAGCTTATGCTGTACTGGCTGCGCAGTTCGTGGGCAATTTCCGCCACAATCGTGTGAATGTCGGAAACGTTTTTGGGGAAGAAGGCCTTGGCACCGGTTTCCTCCGAGATTCTCTGGAGCGCGTCGCGCGCCTTTTCGGGCTCGGATTTCGACCAGCGGCCGAACAGTCCCTTTTCCGGGATCTCGTTCAGAAAGCCGATGCTGTAAATCTGCACGTCGGATTCCTGAACTTTGGCGACCATCTCATCCAGGCTGTAATAGCTGTCCCGATCCTCACCGTCGGTGATTAGGATCAGCGCCTTCTTCGGCTTGATGCCGTTCTGAGCCTTTTGTACGGCGAGATAGATGGCGTCGTAGAGGGCCGTTCCTCCAGTGACGATGGTGTTGTTCAGGCTGTCGGAAATGGTATCGATGTCGTTGGTGTAATCTTCCAGAAGCTCGACCTCGTCATTGAAGCCGATCAGGAACTCCTGGTCGTCGGGATTGCTGGCCTTGATGAACGCCAGCGCCGCTTTGGTGACGTTGTCGATCTTGTTGCGCATGCTTCCGCTGGTATCGATCACAATTCCGAGGCTTACCGGCACGTCCTCCTGGGAGAACGATACGATGTCCTGGCCGATATTGTCTTCAAAAACCTTGAAGTTGTCCTTCTTGAGCCCGCTTACAAACTGGCCGCCCTTGTCGACGACGGATGTGTGCACGACCACGAGGTCGACGTTGACGCCGATGCGGAAATCCTTCTGAGGGGTCTGCGGCGGAGATTTCTCTCCCAGGTCGGGCTTCACCGGCTTCTTGCGTTCGTCCTGTTTCCCGGTTTGCTGCTGGAGCGCAAGGCCCGAAGGATCAGCGGTCGACGTGGCCACCGCGCCGGCGAGGAGGATAATCGACACCGGCAGGAGAGCCCGCTTCAGGAGCTCAGCTCTTCGGGGCATAGTATCCTTCCTTGGCGTGGACAATCAGCTTCGGGAGGCCTTCGGGAGGATCCAACTTGACCTGGATCTTGCGCCATTTGCCGTCATGGGCCTTATTGGTCGGCGAGTAGCCCACAATGTACTGATTGCGCAGTTCCGCATGAATCAGGTCGATGTAGTAGTCGAGCTCATTGAAGTTGTTGGGGAAAAACGAGCGGCCCCCGGTCAGCGAGACGATGTTCTGGATCAAACCGCGGCCGTACCCGAGTTCTCCCTGCTCGCCGATGGCGTAAATCTGCACGTCGGATTCCTTGGCGAACTCCCGCACTTCCGAGATCGAGTATCGGCTGCTGTTGTCCTCGCCGTCGGTGATCAGGATCAGGGCCTTTTTCTCGTTCTTGCCCCCCTTGATCTCGTCCAGACCCATGTACACGGCATCGTACATGGCGGTCCGGCCGCCGGCCTGTTTCAGGGCCATTTCACTCCGGATGGTCGTGCTTTGATGGGTGAAACTCTGGATCAGGGAAGTGCGTTCGTTGAAGGTGATCAGGCAGTACTCGTCGGCCGGGTTGCCGGATTCCAGAAAGCGGACGATCGCATTCTTGGCCTTCTGGATGTTGTTGTTCGTCTTCATGCTGCCGCTGACGTCGAAGATAATGCCCACGCTCACGGGCGCAGATTCCTGCGTGAAGTGATTGATGGACTGCTCGACCTTGTCCTCGTAGATCTTGAAGTGCTCCTTTTCGAGGCCGGTCACGTATCGGTTCAGCGGGTCGGTCACCGAGACTTTCACGAAAACCGTCTCGACGCCGACGCGGAAGATCGGAGGGGTCGGCTTTTGCGGCGATTGCCCGTGGAGGGATAAACCCGCAAACACCACCACCGCGGAAAGCAAGGCAATAAGTCCGGTCACATTACGGTTTACCACCAGTACCTCGCCCAAAGTCTGCGCCAGGGTACGCTGAGACGCGGGCTCTTATCTAAGAGTTTAGCAAACCGGCCAACGGTGTCAAGAAACGGGATTTTCTCCTTTCATTCGAATCATTCCAGCCTGTCCAGAAAATCAAGCCCTACAAGCACCTCGCGCGGTTTTGACCCTTCCGCGGGGCCGACCAGGCCGTTGCGTTGCATCGAGTCCACCAGTTTGGCTGCGCGGCCATAACCGATGCTGAGCCGGCGCTGGAGCAGAGACGTCGACGCCCTCCCTTCGCTGACGACGATGCGGACGGCATCTTTGTACAGACTATCCTCGCCGGCCCCATCGATGGGATTCCCGGCCTCATCCACTTCCTCCTCCTGCCCGTAGGACAGGACGCTGTCGTCGTACATTGGGCGCCCCTGGCCCTTGAGATGATCGACGATCTGTTGCGCCTCTTTTTCGCTGACATAGGCGCCGTGAATGCGAATCAGGCGTGACGAGCCGGGCGGGATGAAGAGCATGTCCCCGTTGCCGAGCAGTTGCTCCGCGCCGTTGGCGTCGATAATGGTGCGGGAGTCGACTTTGGTTGCGACCTTGAAAGCGACGCGGCAGGGGAAATTCGCCTTGATGACGCCCGTGATTACGTCGACCGACGGCCGCTGGGTGGCGAGAATCAGGTGGATACCGACGGCGCGGGCCATGGCCGCCAGCCGGGAAATCGATTCCTCCACCTCGTGCGAGGAGACCATCATCAGGTCGGCGAGTTCGTCGATGACGATCACCAGGTAAGGAAGCGTCCTTTCCAACTCTCCGTCGTTGCCGTCCTCCCCTTCAAGGAACGACAGTTGGCGGCCGGTCGAGCGAATCAGGGCGTTGTACTGATCGATGCTGCGGACCGCGCGGAGGGCAAGTTTCTTGTACCGGACTTCCATTTCGCTGATGGCCCAGCGGAGCGCATTCGATGCTTCTTTGGGATCGGTGACGATCGGGGTCAACAGGTGCGGGATGTTGGCATAAATGCCCAGCTCCAGGCGCTTGGGGTCGATCAGGATGAAACGGACCTCCTCGGGGGTCGCCTTGTAAAGGATCGAAGTGATCATGCAGTTGAGCGCGACACTCTTGCCGGCGCCGGTGGCGCCTGCGATCAGCAGGTGCGGCATGCGCGCGAGTTCCGTGACATACACGTTTCCGTTGATCAGCTTTCCCAGGGCGAGGGTGAGCCTGGACTGCGACTTACGGAACACATCGGATTCGATCAGCTCGCGAAGCAGGATGATCTCGCGCTGGGCATTCGGAATCTCAATGCCGACGGTGGCTTTGCCCGGGATGCGATCGATGCGGATGGACTCGGCTTTCACCCCCAGGCACAAGTCATCGACCAGCCCGGTTATCTTCGAGTACTTGATCCCGGCATCGGGTTTGAACTCGAATGTGGTCACCACCGGGCCGGGGTGGATCTGCGTGATACTCCCGTGGACGTCGAACTCGGCGCACTTGCCGGCCAGCTGCTTCGCACGCTCCATCAGTTCGTCTTCGTCGACGGCGAAATGCCCGTCCCCCGGAGTCAGCAGGTCGACCGGCGGAAGCACGAATTTGCGCGCGGGGCGCAACGGCTTTTCCTCAGGTCCGATGCGCGGCGGCGGCGCCGGTTCGGGGAGGGCCACAATCGCCGGGGGGCGCGTCTCCTGCAGAGTCGCCGCCGGCGGCTTGAGCGGCAGCGGGCGGGGTGTCGCCTCGGGTATCTTCGGCGTTGGAGTCTTGATGTTGACTACTGCGCGCACCGGCTTACCGCTTCTGCGCCACTCCCTGAACCTCTTCCAGAGGCCGGGACGCTCCGGCGCCGGTTCGCTCGGCTCACGGTTGAAAATCGACGAAAGGCTAAAGGAGGTCGCCGCCAGCAATCCCACGAGGAACAGGCCCCCCACAAGGACGAGTGTGCCGGTCGTGTTGAGGTTCGGCACCAGCGCGTCGGCCGCGATGGCGCCGAGCAGGCCACCCGGCGCAAAACTGTTTGCGGGGAGGGGAACAGGGACAATCTGCAGGATTGCGCATACGGACAGCAGGAGGAGCAGGAAACCGAACGCGCGGGTCCGGGGCGCGTTGATCATTCTCCCGCGCAACAGCCTCCAGCACAGAATCGTCAGGGGAACCAGCAGCAAATATGCCGACAGGCCGAACACCTGCAGGAGCATGTCGCTGGCGAACGCCCCGACACGGCCGATCCGGTTGTCGGCGTTCATTTTGTAAAACAGGGTGTTGAAACTCGAGTCGTGGGGGTTGTACGAAATCAGGCAGACCAGGAGCAGAACCGTGAAAATGAGGAGCAAAACCCCGAAGATCTCGTGCCGTTTTGCCCGGTTGTCTTTGCGAATGTCCGCCACAGCCCACTCCAAGTCTTCAGATTTCCAGGATGACGGGCAAAATCATAGGCCGAGTCGCTGTCCTCTTGCGAAAGAATTTCTTCAAAGCGGCGCGGACCATCTCGGTCAACACCAGCGAGTCAACCCGCTCTTCATCACTGCATTCCTCGATCGTGCTCAGTATGACTTGCCTCGCCTCTGCCAACAGCCCCGGTCCCTCGATTTCCTGGACGTGGCCGCGGCTGACGAGCTCCGGCATGCCCTCCAGCTGCCCGGTCGACTTGCTGATCGGCACTACCGCGAGCACCACCCCTTCTTCGGACAGATGCTGGCGGTCCCTCACTACCAACTCGTCGAATTCCGCGAGGCCGCCTTCATCGATAAAGCGCCTTCCCACCGGCACTCGGCCGTTCAGGCAGGCCGAATCCCGGGTCAGCTCAATGAGGTCGCCGGTCTCTGCGAGCAGTATGCGGTCTCTTGGAATCCCCGTCTCTTGTGCCAGTAGAGCATGATTATAAAGCTGACGGTACTCCCCGTGTACGGGAATAAAAAATCGGGGCCGGATCAGGTTCAGCATCAGTTTGAGATCCTCCTGGCTCGCGTGTCCGGAGGCGTGCACCATGGACCGGCTCTCGTCGTAAATCCTGGCCCCGCGGCGGCAGAAGTGGTTGAAGAGATGTGAAATCCGGATCTCGTTGCCGGGAATCGCGCGGGCGCTGAAAACGACCGCATCGTCGGCCTCCACGCTGAATCCCTTGAACTTGCCGAGCGCCAGGCGGGTCAGCGCGGAACTCGGCTCCCCCTGGCTGCCGGTGCTCAGCAGCACAAGCTGGTCTGCGGGAATGAACTCGCCTTCCCTGGCATCGATCAGTACGTCCGGAGGAATGTTGAGATAGCCAAGTTCGCGGGAGATGGCGATGTTCTGGACCATGCTGCGGCCTACCGGCAGGACTTTGCGTCCGAATTCCTCCGCCAGGTTCAGGATGATCTGGACCCGATGGCTGCTCGAGGCAAAGCAGGCCACGATAATCTTTCCGCGAGTGCCCTGAAAGATCTGTTCGAGGTTGCGCCGGACAAGGCTTTCCGACGGAGTGTACCCGGGCCTCTCGCTGTTGGTGCTGTCGGAAAACAACGCCAGCACGCCCCGGTCGCCTAGCGAAGACAGGCGGTCGTAATCGCTCAGTTTCCCGTCCGGCGGCGACTGGTCGAACTTGAAGTCCCCCGTGTGGACAATCGTGCCCAAAGGGGTTGTCAGGGCAATTCCCACGGCGTCGGCCACGCTGTGCGTCATCCGGAGAAACTCGATCTGCATTGCTCCGATGGCTACCGTATCCCTCGGCTGAACGCTTCGTAAATCGGCCTGATCCAGAATGTCCTGCTCCTCCAGCCGCTGGCGCGCAAAGCCGAGCGTCAGCGGCGTGCCGTAAACCGGCGCCTGGACCTCGCGGAGAAGAAAGCCCAGCGCTCCAATATGATCTTCGTGGCCGTGAGTCAGGAAAACCGCACGGACCTCGTCTTTCCGCTCCACGAGGTATTTCAAGTCCGGAACAACGAGGTCTACCCCGAGCAGATCGTCCCGGGGGAACATCAGACCCGCGTCAATGACGACCAGGTCCCCGCCATAGCGGATTGCCATCATATTCATGCCGAATTCGCCCAGGCCCCCCAGGGCGACGACTTCCAACCGGTCTTCCTTCGTCACACGATCTCTTTCCATAAGAATAAATATAACATGCACTGCTACTTAGCCGTGCCCGAGTTTAGCACCGGCGCCCTCCGGAATTCACCTGAAAAACGCGACAGGAAGAAACTGCAGCATATCAGTCAGTCCACTGCCCTGAAAGGACCAATCATCCCGATTATGCTTCCTGATCCAGGACACGGACGCGGACAACCTTGCTTGACGCGACTTTTGGCGAATGCGGCACTGAAATCGGGCCATAGGTTCTTCCCGGGTCTATGTCCAGACTTCAGACTTCAGACCTCAGACTTCAGGCCTAAGACTTAAGATCAACGGGCTGATCAATGTCTTTTGTCTAAGGTCTAAAGTCTGAGGTCTGATGCCTGTGAAATGCGCGGGTCAGGCGCTCGTATTCGGCCACGCTCAGGTCTTCGGCCCTGCGCGATCCTGAGATGCCGGCCGCCGCCAGCAGTTCCGCGGCGACCGGTCCCAACCCGGCATGCCTTTGGAGCGAGTTTGCCAGTGTCTTGCGCCGGTAGGCGAATGCAGCCTTGGTGACGGTGAGAAAATCGTCCTCAAATCGCGGATCTCTCGATCCGCCCCTGGGCCTGAGGACGATCATCGCCGAATTGACGCGCGGCCGGGGAACGAAACAAGCCGGGGACACTGTGAAGGCCAGCCGGATATCGCAATTGTGCTGGCAAAAAACCGAGAAGAAACCATATTGCTTCGATCCGGGTGCAGCGACGATGCGGTCGGCGGTCTCGAGTTGAAGCATGAAGGTCATGTCCCGGATGGGGAGCGGAAGGGCCATCAGTTTTTCGATAATTGCCGTGCCGATGTTGTAGGGCAGGTTGCCGGCAAAGCGCAATTCCACCCCTGGTGCCAGATATGGGGAAACGAGGGCCGGCAGGTCCAAACTCAACACGTCCTGCCCGACGATTTCGGTGTTGGAACAGGGTTTCAGTGCCAAGGAGAGCGACGGCAGGACGTCACGGTCTATCTCGATGGCGAACAGCCGTAACACCTTCGGCGCCAGTCGCATAGAAATGGCACCATCTCCCGCTCCGACTTCGACCATGAGGTCCCCGGGACCCGGTTTGATGAGGTCGACAATGCGGCGGATGATTCCCGTATCTCGTAGAAAATGTTGGCCGTAACGCTTCTTGAGACGAGTTTTCATTTGACTTGACAACCCTCGACCGGGTCCCCATAATTATCCGTCGCTCGGAACTCGGGATCGATCGCCTGCTATCATATACCCTGGGAGGGAAATGGACATGAGTGGAAAAGTTGGGGAAGTTGGGGATCAGAATTTCGATACGGAAGTATTGAATTCCCAGGTCCCGGTTCTCGTGGATTTCTGGGCGGCCTGGTGTGCTCCCTGCAGGATGCTGGCGCCGGTAGTCGATGCCATCGCCGAAAAATATGACGGCAAGGCGAAAGTCGTGAAGCTGAACGTGGACGAAAACATGGTTACTTCCGGCAAGTACAACATCCGGGGCATTCCCACCCTTCTCCTCTTCAAAGACGGGGCCATCAAGGAACAGATCGTGGGCAATACGACGAAGGACACGATCTCCAAGATGATCGACAACTATCTCTAGAATCCGGCGCCCCGTGGCCGGATGCATCCGGCGCCGGGGATCGATTTCCATCCCTGAAACCATTCGGAGGCACGGCCGGGCGCAGGATCGCCCGCCTTTGCAGTGAACTGCTCTGCCGGCCCCCGCCGGACGGCGCCAGTTGGTTTCGGGATGTCCGGGGCAACGAACGGCAAATTACAAGATTCCGAAAGGCCCTCTTCATGGCCAACCTGATAGTCGTAGGCGCCCAGTGGGGCGACGAAGGCAAGGGCAAGATTGTTGACCTGTTCACCGCACACTTCGACATCGTGGCCCGGTACCAGGGCGGACACAATGCCGGCCACACAGTAATCGTCGGCGGCAGGAAATTTGTTCTGCACCTGATCCCCTCGGGGATTCTTCACCCGCAGAAGACCTGCGTGATCGGGAACGGCGTCGTCGTCGACCTCGAGGCGTTGAAGCAGGAGATCGAAACCCTGGATGCGGCGGGCATCCGGTGCAAAGGGCGGCTCCTGATCAGCAACCGGTGTCACCTGATCCTGGAGTATCACCGCGCGCTGGAAAAGGAGGACGAGTCCCGCCGCGGCGCCAGGCGGATCGGCACCACACAGCGCGGGATCGGTCCTGCCTACGAAGACAAGATCGGGCGGCGCGGCCTGCGGTTGTGCGATCTGATGGCGCCGGCCCAGCTCCGCTCCGCGATCGAAGCGAACCTCCGCGAGAAGGAATCCCTGATCCCGCCGGATTCCAGGACCTCCGGCGAGGCGCTCTTCGAGAAGACGCTCTCGCTGGCGCAAGAGCTCTACCCCTATTTTACCGACACGGCGCTCTTTCTGAATCGGGCGATCGACGAAGGAAAACAAGTGCTCTTCGAGGGGGCGCAGGGGACGCTCCTGGACATCGATCACGGGACATATCCGTTTGTGACGGCGTCCAGCGCCACCGCGGGAGGCGCATGCACCGGAACCGGCGTCGGGCCGACACGCATCGACGGAGTCATCGGCATCGTCAAGGCCTATACGACTCGCGTCGGCGAGGGGCCATTCCCCACCGAACTGAGCGACGCGATCGGAGATGAGATACGGAGCCGGGGGCAGGAATTCGGCGCCTCGACGGGCCGCCCGCGGCGCTGCGGATGGTTTGACGCCGTCGTCGCACATTACGCCCGCCTGATCAATAATCTCGACTCGCTGGTCGTCACCAAGCTGGACGTGCTCGACACCGTTCCGGAAATAAAGATCTGCACCGGCTATCGTTACAAAGGAGAGTTGCTCGATTCCTTTCCGCCCGACATCGCGGTGCTGGAGAAGTGCGCGCCGGACTACGTCACCGTTCCCGGATGGAAGCAGCGCACGGCCGGCATCCGCAATTTTGATGAGCTGCCGGCGCTGGCCAAGGACTATCTGAAACGAGTTTCCGACCTCGTCCAGACCGAGATTTCCGTGATTTCGACCGGCCCGGACCGGGCGGAAACCATCATCACTTCGCCCGATTCCCGCCTTCACGCCTGGATCTGATTCAAGCCCGCCCCTCGGGACATCCGGAGTTTGACATTTGCGGGAGCAGGCTGTGGCAGCACTCGATCATACGAAATGGTCTGAGTGCCGCGCCTTCAGCGCTCATTTTCCAGCCGCGCTTTGTCCCGGCCGTAAGGCCGGGCCTATTGACTGCCGGCCCTTCGGGCCTCGATTCGGAATGAATCCATCGACTCCATTCGTGGCGTGTCTTTCACGAGGTCACGAGCTGCCAGTGCGGGTCATCAAACTGGCTGCTTTCCGCGGTACTCTTCGCACTGTTGGATGAGTTTGGCGATGAGGCCGGTCCACCCGGTTTGATGGCTGGCGCCGATGCCCGCGCCATTTTCAGCGTGGAAGTACTCGTAGAAAAGGTGATACCCCGCCCAGTGCGGGTCCGCGCGGAAGCGCTCGCAGCCGTTAAATACAGGGCGGCGCCCGTCGCTGTCCTTACGGAACAGGCGGACGAGCCGGTTCTCGATTTCGAGCGACACTTCCCAGAGGTTTTTCAACTGTCCCGATCCTGTCGGACATTCGACCTTGAATCCATCCCCGAAATACCGGTGGAACTTCTGCAGTGACTCGATCATGAGGAAATTGGGCGGCAGCCAGACCGGTCCGCGCCAATTGGAGTTGCGGCCGAAGAAACCGGTCGTCGATTCCGCCGGCTCATAGTCGACGCTGTGTTCCGTGCCGTCCAGCCGGAGCACAAACGGATGGTCCTGATGATAGCGTGAGAGGGAGCGGATGCCGAACGGGCTGAGAAATTCCTTTTCGTCGAGCATCCGCCTGAGGATCAAACGGAGCTGATCCGTCGTCACGATCGACAGGATTCTCCGCTCGCTGAGTCCGCAAACGCCTTCACACGTCACCCCCATGGACAATTCAGGACGGTGTTCCAGGAACCAGTTCATCCTCTTGGTGAAGTCCTTCATGCGGTGCAGGTCCTGGCTTTCGAGGATCTCGACGGCGAACAGCGGAATCAGGCCCACGAGCGACCGCACGCGCAGCGGGATCCTGGCTCCGTCGGGGAACCGTAGGGAGTCGTAAAAAAAGCCGTCCTCCGGGTCCCACAAAGACTGCTGGTCGCTCCCCATGTGGTTCATCGCGTCTACGATCCGCAGGAAGTGCTCGAAGAATTTGCTTGCGATGTCCTCATAGCTCGGATCTTCCCGCGCCAGTTCGACGGCGATCACGAGCAGGTTGAGGCAGTACATTGCCATCCAGCTCGTGGCATCCGTCTGTTCCATGAAACCGCCGCCGGGCAGTGGCCTGCCGCGATCGAAGACGCCGACGTTGTCCAGGCCGAGAAATCCCCCGTCGAATATGTTGTTTCCCAGCGTGTCCTTGCGGTTCACCCACCAGGTGAAGTTAAGGAGCAGCTTCTGGAACACGCGTTCAAGGAAGAGCCGGTCAGGGCGGCCTTGCCTCCGGCGATCGATCTTGTAGACTCGCCAGGCCGCCCAGGCGTGCACCGGCGGGTTGACGTCGTCGAAACTCCATTCATAGGCGGGCAGCTGGCCGTTCGGGTGCATGTACCACTCGCGCGTCAGGAGGAGCAGTTGCCGCTTCGCGAATTCCGGATCGATCATGGCCAGAGGAATGCAGTGAAAGGCCAGGTCCCACGCCGCGAACCAGGGGTATTCCCATTTGTCGGGCATCGAGAGGATGTCTTCAGCGTGAACGTGCACCCAGGACCTGTTCCTCCCGAACTTGCGTCCCGGCGGCGGAGGAGGGCCGGCCGGGTCGCCCCGCAGCCAGTCGAGGACCACGTAATGATAGAGCTGTTTGCTCCACAACATCCCGGCGAACGCCTGGCGTTGGATCTCCCTGGCTTCCGCCGCGAGCTTCTGCGGGGCCCTCGATCGGTAGAATTCGTCCGCTTCCTGCCGCCTTTTTTCCAGGATCTCGTCCAGGGCGTCGCCGGCAATGTCCGCGGCCGGTTCCGTGTCGGAGAGACGCAGCCTGATCGTCCACGATTCGCCCTCAGACAGCGTCTTATGGCAGTGGACCGCTGCTTTGGTGCCGAAACCGGCGGACTGAACCTTGTCGCGGCGCCCCCCGATCACGTACTCGTGAAATGCGTCCTTGACGCAGGCAGACGAATTCGGAGTTCCGAAAAGCCTGGAAAAATTGGTCTCATTTTCGGTGAACAGCATCTCGCCCGGCGTGTCCGTCGCCAGCCACATCGTGCCGAGCGATTCGTGCTCCGCTCGAATCACCGGCGCGCGGCCCGCGTGTTGTTCGAGGCGCAGGGACGGCTTTGGGCCCTGGAGACGCCACGACCAGGAGTTGCGGAACCAGAGGGTGGGCAGGATGTGGAGAATCGCCGGCTGCGGCCCGCGATTGATGGCCGTCAGGCGCACGAGGATGTCGTTGGGCGCCGCCTTGGCATATTCGGCGAACACGTCGAAGTAGGCGTTTTGGTCGAAGATTCCAGTGTCGACCAGCTCGAACTCCGGATCGCGCATGCCGCGGCGGCGGTTTTCCGCGACCAGGGCGGCGTACGGGAATTCGAGCTGGGGATACTTGTAGAGAGCCTTCATGTAAGAGTGCGTCGGTGTGTTGTCGAGATAGAAATAGTATTCTTTGACGTCCTCCCCGTGGTTTCCTTCCTCGTTGGTCAGGCCGAAGAGGCGCTCCTTGAGGATCGGGTCTTTGCCGTTCCAGAGTGCGATCGAGAAGCAGAGACGCTGGTGATTGTCGGAGATCCCCAGCAGACCGTCCTCCCCCCAGCGATAAACGCGGGACCGGGCGTGGTCGTGCGGCAGATAATCCCATGCGGACCCGGCCGGACTGTAGTCCTCGCGCACCGTCCCCCACTGCCGCTCGCTCAGGTAGGGCCCCCAGCGGCGCCAATGGGCCGTGCGCCGGTTTGCCTCCTGAAGTCTCTTGTCTTCCTCGGTCATGATCGCTCCCGGGGCCGCCGGCCGCAAACTGCCGCCTGTCCAACAATCCATAATAGTCCATGTGCCGGCTTGGTAAAACGAATGGGCGCGGCAGAGATTCGCACCGCGGCGCCGCCCGTGCACCTGTTTCCGAGCCGGGGCAAGTCCAGCGACCGCATTTGGAAGGCATGCATCAGTCTCCAGCGCTCGATTTCGGAACGGCAGCCGATCGTGGTGGTCTGCGGCGAGCGAAAATCTCTCCTTTTCGATGCATCCCGGTGAAACCTTTTGGCTTAAGATGACACTCACTCATCGGGAATGGGTATAATCGTGATGGCTCTACGAAGAGAGGAGCGGTGAGACAATGAGAAGAAACGCCCTTGGCACGGCGGTGGCGACGCTGGCGGCAGGACTGCTGTTCACCGTGATCGCGCCGGCCCAGGATTTCCAGCGGACGTACACGGTTGCGCCGGATGGCATCATACGGATTCGCAGCATCTCCGGCGAAGTTACGGTTCAGGGCTACGACGGGCCAACCGTCATTGTGGAAGGCTTCCGAGTAGGGCGAAACCGCGACCGGGTCGAGGTCGTCGACCGAAGCAGTGATAACCGGGTCGACGTCGACGTTCGCTACCAGGAAAACTGCAATTGCGACGCCAGCGTCAACTTCCAGGTGCGCGTGCCGCGGTCAGTCAGCTTCAATTTCGACAACATCCGGTCCGTGAGCGGCAGTGTGCGCCTTTCGGATGTGACCGGTCATGTGCGCGCCGAGAGTACCAGCGGCTCCGTGGAAGTGCGGAATGTCAGCGGGGAAGTCAGCGCGCAGTCGGTAAGCGGCAACGTCGATGTAGTGCTTATGCGGGTCATTGGCGCGGCGAAAATGCGCTTTTCTTCCATCAGCGGCAGCGTATCGGTCAAAGCCCCGGCGAATCTGAATGCGTATGTGGAGATGTCGACCATCAGCGGGTCCCTGTCCACGGACTTTGCGATTGAAATCCTGGAGAGGCGCTATGGTCCGGGGCGGTCGGCGCGCGGGCGCGTCGGAGAAGGCGAGAGCAGCATTCGTATCACCAGCGTTTCAGGGCGGGTCAGCCTGATTCGGAGCTAAGGGCGCGCGCAAAAATAAATTCACATTCTGCTGCCGTCTCTCCAGCTTGCGGACGGCGCGCGGAAGCAGGGTAGGAAACTAGCAAGCTGGAGAGCCGGCAGCCCTGCGGGGCGATGCGGCGGACGGGCATCTGCTGCGTTGCCGCTCCTCGACGATGTCACCACATCGCCTGCGTCGCGGCGCCTTGCATCTGCGCATCCGGCGCTCGCGCCAGAATGCGAACTTATTTTTGCGCGAACCCTAAGGCGGCCGCACGCGGGAGACTCGTCGGACGTTCTTGAATCCGGGGAGGACACATCTTATCCTAAACCCAAGCATGACTGTCCAGGCCGTCGAGGATCATGGATGGCCGTCGGGATCGAATATCACGGCGACCGGAACCGGCCTGAAGCATCAACAAGAGGAGTCGAGGGTGGCGGATGATCTCGGGCCAGGCAACCCGGGGGCAGCCGGCAGCGAGTCTGCCAGTGTCGTCGATCTCGCCAGGGCGGGCGACCCAGAGGCATTCCGCGCCATCTTTCAGCGCTACGGCAAACCCGTTTTGGCTTTCCTTTATCACCTGGTGGAAGACAGGGAAAAAGCGGAGGAACTGGCCCAGGAGACGTTCTTCCGTGCGTTTCGCGGGCTGGACCGGATGCAGCAGGACGTCAAGTTCTCGACCTGGCTGTTTGGAATTGCCCGCAACGTGGCGCGCGAGGCAATTCGCAACAAACGCAGAAATCTGAGGGAAGTCGGCCTGGACGATACTGCGCTTATGACCATTCGCGACGAACGGGCGGGACCCGACGAAAACTTTATTACCGATGAACTGCAACGGGCGATCCGGCGGTCATTCGGTCATTTGTCCGAGGACCAGCGCGTCGTTTTTGTGCTGAAGCTGTTCAACAAGATGCGCTACGAGGAAATCGCGATCATTACAGGATCGTCCATTGGCAAACTCAAGACCGATTTGCACCGGGCACGGCAGTTGATGAGACAGAATCTTCAGCCGTACCTAGCGGGACGAGTTCCCGGAATGTGAGGTGGACCGTGAAATGCGACCAGGTCCGAAAACTGATCGAAGATTATTACGACGAGGAGTTGGACAACCTCCGGAAGGCCGATGTGGCTGCGCACCTGAGCGGTTGTCAGGACTGCCGGAACGAACTCAGAGTGCTGGAGGCTGAATCCAGAGTCTATGAAGCGTATGCCGCCAAGACCGACCTCAGTCTTGAAGTGCCCCCGCAATTGTCGGACCGCGTCGCTGCGCGGGTTTCAGCCGAAGGCCCCGGATCAGCCCAGAATCGGAGACACCTCGCCGGGACCTGGTTGTGGGGGATAATTCCCGCCACTCCGTGGGTCCGCCAGGCGCTGACCGCCGTTCTCCTCGTGGCCTTGTCGGTATCCGGCACGCTGCTCCTGGTGCGGCACTACCGCGCAGGGGAGCGCGGCGATTCGCGGCCGGTCTTCGCCGGTGACTCCGGCGACAGGAGCCTGGAATCGGCGTTGAAATCGATTCAGGGGGCGGAACAGGACTACCTCGCCGCCATCCGGATCTTGACGGACATCGTTGAAAAGCAGAAGTCTACCCTCGACCCCAAGACGCTCGCCGAAGTTCAGGCTAACCTCAAAGTGATCGACGAGCACATTGAGGCCACCCGCCGCGCCTATCACGAGCACCCGACCAATGCCGACCTGGCGCTTTACATGCTTGCGGCTTACAGTCGGAAAGTGGAGTTGCTGCAGGACCTGGCATCCTGAGCTCAGAATCGGGGCCGTATCTCCAAATTCCAAGATCTGCCGGGCAGATTTGCCTTGAAGGAGACTCATCCGCCAGATTTTGGATTTTGGAGATACGGCCCCCTTTGCGGGCTGGCCCGCCCGTCCAGCCGTCGAGGTCCGATTCCACCCGGCCTATATACCCAATAACGGTTTTTGCGCGTCAAAAAGGCCACGTGGGTCCGGACGGATTAAGTCGCTCCGCATTTTTGGAAGGATGAATGCCGACGATGCTGCAGTTCAGGCCAGGTGAGTCATGCAGCAGCATCCCTTGGCAGCTCCCAGCCGGGGAAAACGAGCACTGCAGGATGGCACTTCAAAGCACGGGCGAGGACCTTTGCCCGCTCAACTCCCAGCCGCACACGATCGTTCTCGATTGCGGAGATGGTGGTCTGAGGGATACCCGTGAGTCGGGCGAGCTGATTCTGGCTCAACTGCTGGAGTTCACGGATGATTCGAACCGATTCGCCGACGGAAACGGAGATGCGTTTCTTGGCTGGACGATATTCCTTCATTAGGGCCTCCGGTAATCATGAGGCGCAATCAAAGCAACTTGAAACAGGAGGTCATCCGCGGCTGCCCGATACACCACACGCCACTGCGACCCGAGCCTGGAGGAACGATGTCCTTTCCATTCCCCGGATAGTGCCTCATGGTGGAATCCCTTGATAAGGCGAAGGCCGGGAGGTCCCGAGAGTGAAGCGATGTCTTTCCATTTCTCGTAGCGCTTCAGAATCTCCACAGGCGCACCGGCGAGACGCTTGTCAACCCGCCGATGTTCTTCGATCCGCCACATGTCCTATTATGCCTATATCCAAAATAGTATATCAACCGTTGAATATTAGACAATTGCCTCTGGGCTGCCAAACGGCTGTCGCGCGCGCCCGGGCCAGGCGCACGTTAGAGAACGCGCCTCTGAAGCGGACCGACTGCTGTCCGGGATCGGGAATCTGCGTGTACTAAGCGGCCAGGAAATCGAGCGCCGCGAAGATCCGGGCCGGGAAGTGGTTGTCATCGCCGCACCGCCCGCGTTGCCGGCCGTAGTAGATAACGTGCGCGGTTTCCGGGCGATAACGAATCGACACCTCCTGTCTGTGCCTCAGTTGAGCAAGGACGCGGTTTGACATTTTGCGGCGTCGATTGTAAAGTCTCTTGTAGTCAGTGTGAATCCGATGCGACGAACATAGCCTGCCAAAGAAGCCCGATTCCGTTTCATTCCCCATGGCGCCGTGGCCGCGAGGAAGCGGCTCGCAACACGCCATAACCTCAGTTTTTGATCCGGAAAACTAAGATGATTGATCATGCCCTGGTGGCAGAAAAGCCAGTGAAGTCATATCACTCCGGGAACCGGTGGAGCCGGGGGCGATGCGTCCTGGCCGTGGACAACGTCAGTTTTGCAGTGCGGCCCGGGCAGATTTTCGGGTTACTCGGCCCGAATGGAGCTGGCAAGACGACCATTCTCAAAATCCTGACCACGCTGATCCGCCCGACTTCCGGAAGGGCGGCTGTGCACGGATTCGATGTTGCCCGGCAGTCCCTCGAGGTGCGGCGCAGGATATCCTGCGTGCTCCAGGAGACTGCGGTCGAGATGTTTCTGACCGTCATGGATAACCTTTTGACATTCGCCCGTTTTCATAACCTCAGTCGGAGTGATGCGCGCCGCCGCGCCGATGCACCACATTTTTTTCCCGCCACGGCTTCAACTCGTGGCTCTGCAGCAAAATCCGGATGGTCTCTCGTCCCACCTTGGGAACCAACTTCCGTTTGACGGCCTCTTCGGCGATCAAGCGGACGGTCCAACGGGCACGGCCTTCCGGCGGTGTCACTGCAGACCATGGCGACGATACGCTGCTTCTGGGGACCGTCGAGAATCTCTTGTGCCCCCGGTCGCTGTTTGGCGTAAACGGCAGCACCCAAGCCGTCCCTGATGTAGCGATGGGCGATCTGGCGGACCGCCTTGGCAGTAAGGGGGAGTGCTTGGGCGACTTGAGGTGCGGTGAAGCCGTGGGCAAGTTGGCGTAGCGAAAGCGCTCGCAGGACGACGCCTACCTGTTGAATACCCCCTCGCAGTAGCTTGCCGATCTGCGAGAGGTCCTTTGACTTGACGTTGATCGAAATAGGGTGTCTTGACATACACCCAGTGTAACCGAAAACAGTTCCGTATGGAAACAGTTTATAGAACCTTTTCAGGCGGTCATAGACCTAGGACGCTTACTTCATGTCGAAGTCAGCGGTGCCAGCCTCGAAGATGTATTTCTCGAACTGACGAAGGAGGCTTGATCGTCAAGGAGGACCCTGTGCCTGCTTTCGCTGGTTACTTGGTCCGTTCCGCTACCTGCTCGCGGATGCGCTGTTCCTGCGCCTGCAGTTCGGGCGTGAACTCGCCTCCAAAATCAGACGCCTCGAAAACCTGGCGAATCTCGATCTCGCTCTCTTCGTTGTGCGGGTTCGGACATTTCTTGACCCACTCGATCGCTTCAGCAAGCGACTTGCATTGCCAGATCCAGTAACCCGCGATCAATTCCTTCGTCTCGGCGAAGGGGCCGTCGATGACCGTGCGTTTATCGCCTGCGAACTTCACGCGCGCCCCTTTCGAACTTGCCTGTAAACCCTCGCCTGCCAGCAGCACGCCGGCATGTGCCAGTTCCTCGTTGAACTTGCCCATCGCGGCCAGCAGTTCGCCGCTCGGCATCACGCCCGCCTCGGAATCTTTGCTCGCTTTCACGATCACCATGAATCGCATCGTCTCTTCTCCTTAATTCCTCGAGGGAGTTGTTCCGCTCCCTGCCTCATAGTCGAACGGGCAGGCGCCGGATCGACATCCTGGCACGATTTTTTTTGGCTGCCGGATCCCGGGTGGTCAGAGGCGATGGGCACGCCGACAATGCGGTTCGCGCCGATTTCCGTGATGTACAGAGTGCCGGTCTTCTCGTCGAGTGTCATGGAGGTGGAAAATTGGGGGGACAGGCTACACAACTCCCGAATCTCAGAGCGAGAGAGCGCGCTTCAAGAGCGGGAAGTTCCGCCAGGTCGGAACGTCCGGAATTTTTTCGAATGCGCGTGATGCGGCGGGCGCATGAAGTTCCTTTGCGCCAAGGGCCTGTCACAGGATAACAGCCCCACTTTGCTGCCGGCCCCAAGGCGCGCACAGCGGGTGCTAACTGCGAGCGATGAAGCCAGCGCGCCTTGGGGCCGCAGCCCTTCGGGGCGCGGCGGCGGGCGGGCATCTGCGGCGTTGCCGCTCCTCGACGATGTCACCACATCGCCTGCGTCGCGGCGCCTTGCATCTGCCCGCCCGGCGCTCGCGCCAAAGTCGACCTGTTATTCTGTGACAGGCCCTAACCATCCGCTGCGCGGCAATCCGGAAGCTCAGCGCACAACCGCACTCGTCGCATAGATTGCGTCGCCGAGGGCAGATTCATCATCATTGGCGGCGTTTCCCGCCGCGTGACACACGATCGCCAGTCCCGGCTCGGCAGGCGCGGTCCACTTGAGGGTCCAGGCAATCGAATCTTGATTCTGAGGGATTCCGCCTTTCTCGGTCTGCCCGGCGTACTCCCGCCGGCCATCGGAAGAACGCACGATCTGCACGCGGTGGTCGTCCGCCTGAATCTTCCCTGCGGGAGAACCGGTTCGCGGTCCCGCTGCCACGCGTATGGCCAGCTGAAAGCCGCCGCGCTTGAGCTCAGGATGTGTGATGAGCACGGAAATGGCATAGGTGCGTCCCGGGGTGTACGATTGCGCGTCGAAGGCGCTTTGGACTGCGGCGTCTCGGCGCCGCACCCCCAAAGCAGCCGGCGAGATCAGGCGCTTCATGACTGCGGTCGGCGAGTTTTTTTTCCTGAGGACGTTAATCCGGGATGGCCGTTACGGGGCCGGGCCGGAACCCGGGGTTCCCGCCACTCCTGTTGCTTTGTCCGAGTTTGCATCAGTCCGCACGCATTTGATAATCTCGTCGCCGGAGGATACAACCCATGAACAGATGGATGGGACTCGTTATCGCACTCTGCCTCGCACCCGCGGCATCATCCCAGACCAACGCGCCGGATGAAAATCTCATCCGCCTGTCGAATGACCGGATGATCGTCGAGATCGACAGGCGCACCGGCGCGCTTTATTCAGTGCGCGAAACAAAGGGACGCTTCGGCACCAACTACTTCGGAAATCCAGCCAACAATCCGGGTGCCGTCTACGATGATCCGGCCTGGACGGGGAACGTCGTGAGTACGACCTGGGAGCTCGACATGCCGGAGCGGCCCGTCGTGCTCATCCCGTCCTTTTCGTTCCGACCCTCAGGAAAGTGGCGCCAGGAATCCACCGGACGTTCGGGCGATATCCGGCGCCTTTCGATTGACGGGAGCGCCGTCACGGTGAGTTATATCGGGCAATCGAAGAACGAAGGCGGGCTCAAGAGCTACAATCTGACCCTTACCTATCGGCTCGCAGGCGACCGGTCACTCGCCCTGGAAATGGACATCGTAAACACCACCGGGCGCCTGCTCGAAATCGGGGAACTCGGATTTCCCATGGCCCTCAACGACAACTATTCCGGCGTGCGCACGGTGAATCCGTACACGAACAAGGTCGATGACCACGAGGTCCTTTACGAGGACGAGCGGCTCAAAGTCGGCGAGCAGAAGATCATCCACGAGGAAAGGGTTACCGGACACCACTTTGCCGGCGGACACAGCTCGTATTCGCTCATTCAGAGACTGCTCGGAGATGCGCCGTTTCTCCTGGTGCACCCTACGGGCGACACCGCGTACGAATGCGTTTACCGCTTCGAAGATTCCGGCGGCCGAGGCGGACGGCGCGGCCGCGCTAACGTCCTCGCGATCCATTCGTATGCGACGAGAAATATCCGCGGCTGGAGAATGCCCTGGGTGAATGGGCACACATCCCTTGTCCTGAAGCCGGGCGAAAAGAAGCATTACGGCTTGCGGTTTGCGTTCATTGACGGGTACGCATCCATCCCGAAGGAAATTGCCGATCAGGGGAATCTCGGGGTGCGCGTCATCCCGTCGATGGTAGTGCCGGAGAACACGCCCGTATATGTCGAAATCCAGGGCCGGCACGACCCCGAGCTCGAGTTCCTTTCCGACAATATGGTGGTCCGTGAAAAGAAGAGAACGGGGGACAAGACGCTGCTGACGCTGGCCTTCCGGGGACGCGGCCAGAAGACCCTGAAGCTGGGCTACGACGGCGGCAAATGGACGAAACTGCACTTCTACTGTATCGAGGATCTCGAGCGCCTTATCAAGGCCCGGAGCCGGTTCATCGTGCAGCGGCAGTTTTATGAGAATCCCCAGGACCCCTTCAACCGCAATCACGTGTTCCTGCCGTTCGACTACAGGTCAGGAAGCACCTACCGCGATGCCGACGAAGTCTGGGAAGTCGGCGCCAACGACGAATACGGATTTTCCGAGCCGTTATATCTCGCCGAAAAAAATGTCTATTACCCGGACCGCGAGGAGATCGCGACCCTGGAGGCCTATGTTGCCGATTGCCTCCGGAAACATCTACAGGACCAGGAAACTCTTGCGCTGCGGGCTTCGCTTTACTGGAAGGAGCGGACGCCGTCGAGCCCCTGGGGCCACTGGACCGAGGCCCGGTCGAAGGAGAGCTACCGCACGTACAACTACGCCCACGCAGCCAACGTGTACGATGCTTTATACCGGATCGGCAAACTGTACGGCCTGACAAAACGGGCGACGCCGCAGGAATATCTGCGTCTTGCGTGGAAAACGGGGGTGAAGTGGTTTCAGACCGGCCCTTGGAAACACGTCGGCGTGATGGGTGGGTCCAACGCCCTCAACATACTCGCCGATCTCAAGGCGGAAGGCTGGGAGAATGAGTACCGCGAGCTTCTGAAGCAGGTGGAAGCGTGCAACCAGGTGTTTGTCGACACCCCGTATCCGTACAGCTCGGAACTGTTCGTCGACCAGACGGCTCACGAGCACGTGTACTTCTTCACGAAGTTTTTCGGCAATGCCGAAAAAGCCGCCAAGACCCTGCAGGTAATCGCGGCGCTGCGGGGCGGAAATCCGCCGGTCTGGTTCCGGTACGGCAACGACAACCGTGGCGACATGGCCGGCTGGTATACGACATCGCTCAACGCCCGGCCGCTACTGACGGGTTTCGAGGAAACCGGCGACCTCGAGATGCTGCTCCGGGGATATGGCGGGATCATGAGCGTAATGGCCAACCTGCTCCCGGACGGCATGGGATTCGGTCATTATGTCTCGACACCCGGAATCCAGGCGTTCGACCCGCCGCGCACACTGGACGGCGGCATCGGCACGTACGGATTCTTCAAAGCGGCGAAATCCTATGTCTTCCGCGATCCGTCTTTCGGCATTCTGGGGGCCGGATGCGACGTTACCGAAACCGGCGGCCGGATTACGGCAACGCTGCGGGACGGACTGAGGAAACGCCTGCGGTTCGCCGAACAGAAGTTGGATCTGGAAGCTCAGAAAGGTGAAATCGTTTCCGCAGCGCTGGCGCCATCCGGTAGCTCCTTGAGGGTCAACATGGCCGACTCGACCTCGCTGGCCCCTGCCGTGCGCATCGTGGTCCGAGGATTGCCGCCCGGCCAATATACAATTTCCTACGGTTCCAGGAAGGAGATCCGAAGCGTAACAGATGCCCTGATCCTGGAATGGCCGCTCAAAGCCTCCGGCCAGGCCGCCATTGTGAGGAATCCGAACGCCATCGCCAGATAGCGCCCGGGGCGCGGCTCGTGTCTGCGGCATGCGCTGCGGCCGGCGCAGAATCCGGCCGCGAACATTCCGACCGTTGAGAAAGTGTATGTCTGCTCTTGCCGCCCGGGGATGCGAAGCTCGCCGAACTGGCTGCGGCGGGTCTCGTGCGCGTCCACGGCTGAAGCGAGCGGACCAGGTCGCTCCCAGAGTCTTAGGTCTGCATTCGGCAAATCTGGTTCACTGCCGCAGCGAAGGGCGAGGACTCCGAGGTGGAGGATTTGGCAACTTAAAACCTGCGGACTACAACAACCATTCCCCGTTTCTCTTGATTTCCTGATGCATGGCATCCGGGGCAAGATCAATTTCTCCGGGCCATGTGACAGCGCCAAACTCTACAAAAACCTGTTTGAAAACCGCCGGATCCCGAAGGGCCGTGAATATCCCGGCCCCATCGTTGAGTATCAGACGAGACATGACAACGATGCCTTGCGTCCCGTCTAAGAAACTTACCTTCAGTCGATATTCAGGCAAGGCTTCAACTGCAGTCACCCTCCATGGTGCGGAGAGAACTACTCCAGCGGCTGAATCCTTTTCGGTCGTTGCATGGTTTCGCATAACTTCCAGTCCTCCATGAGCGCGTCCCGGTGTTGCGCCGCCCATTCGCGCACGAGAGACAGGGCGCGGTTCGGAAGCTTTCCCGCAATGGTTTCCAGGGTGACAATTTCTATCTGCGCTTCGTACTCGGCGTAGAGTGCGTGGAAATGCGGCGGAGCGTGGTCTTTCCAGTACATCTGAATCAGGATTCCGTAAAAAGCGCTTATAGTCGGCAATTTCATCCCCGGGAGAACATTGCAGGCCTAAAGCAAACTTCCTGATGACCATATCATTTTCACCTCCGCCCGTCAAAAGCCTGCCGGGACTCACATTTGACCGAATCTTGACATAGCCGCGGGAGCGAGGTTGTACAATCGGTCCATTCCAAGCGATGAGCAGGTATGAGACGGATCCGCTTTGGAGGATTGGGTGCGGGGAGGATGACAGTTTGATTTTCGTCGGTCGCGACGGTCTTGGCTCTTGCGTCGGGCTTGAGAGAACCTGGGCGCCCAAATCTTTATGTTCACGGGCCGCGGGTGTTTATGACAAACAGGGGAAGCAAGCGCAGCGGGGACACTCGGTGGGAGCAGTTCTTAAGTTTCAGAACGGCCTTTGAAACCGCCTGCCGGCATGCTAAATTGTCGGGCGTTACGCCGCACGTTTTGCGGCATGCGTTTGCCGGTCGGCTTGGTACGCTGGGAGTCGACGAGCGAACCGGGCAAGAATCAGGCGGTTGGAAGAGTCTGAATATGGTTCAGTGCTACGCGGATCTCAGCCAGGATCACAGGCGGCAGGCGGTGGAGTTACTCGCGAATGATTCCGCATCACTTATCACATCACCCCCTGAAATGACCGCGAATAGGATAGACCACAACATAAACTCTATCAACAAGATGGGCCGTTAGCTCAGTCGGCAGAGCATCTGCCTTTTAAGCAGAGGGTCGCTGGTTCGAGTCCAGCACGGCTCACCAAACTCCAACTTCTTCAGTCTGGATGCGGCAGCGAGCCTTCCAGCAGGTCGGTTGCTGTCGGCCGTGCCTGCGCTGTGCTCGCGAGGCATCATCCGACCGGCGGGCCGCCTCGAAGAAATCCCCTCCGATGACCACGTTGTCTCGCACGAAAACCGATTCATTTTGCGGCCAGTCTCGCCCGTCGCGGACGGCAACGAGATTCCCGTGAGCCTCAGGCCGCGGCGTCTATCGGCCCAAAAACGCGATCTGCGGGCTGGCAAATCATGGTATGATCTGCACTAAAATCAAGGCGGATTGCCGTCCTTCGCCTGCACGAGCGAAAGAAACGGTCGCGTTTCACGCAGGCTCAGGTTGGGAGGGAGGTATGAAGCAGATCCTCCGGCTTTCTTTGGCAGCAGTGCCACTGATACTGGTTGCATTCCGGCTGGTTGGCAGCCCGATAGCGCGGCAATCACAACGTCCCGCAGGTCTCGTCCAGGGCGGCGTTCTCAAGTATGACCGGGATCTCCGAACCAATCTGCAGGCCCGCGAGAGGGTTGTCGGCGCGGAGATTACTCTGGAGGGCAAGAACCTCCGGCGCGTGGTGGTAACCGGGCCGGCCGGAGTTTTTGCCTTCCGGGAGCTCCCTGCCGAAATATATACCGTCACCTGCAAGCTCCCGCAACAGAGCATGATCCCCTCCCGGCCTCTGTCGAGGCAAGTCGACCTGCGGAGCAGCAATACTGCTTTTTTCAGTTTCACTGTCTGCAACAATGGCGGGATTCGCGGGCGAATCGCCGATCTTCCACAGGCGAGCGTGGGCGGCTTTCGGGTAGACCTGGTGCTGGCATCACCGGAAGACCCCGCCTTTCCGCGAGCCTTGTATGCCTATGCAGGTCTCGACGGCCGGTTTGAGTTTGATCGTATTGCGCCGGGGCGCTATCTGCTCGGCATCCGGCTCGACGGAAACTGCGATCCCCGCTTCCCATATCCGCGAACCTATTACCCCGGTATATCGGAGATACGAAAGGCGACGGTTGTTGAATTGGACGCAGGCGAATGGCTCGATCTTGGAGGAATGCCTGCCCCCGCCCGCCTTGCCGAACGGGTTGTGAAGGGGAAGGTGGTAGACAAAGACGGCAACGTGCCGTCCCGCGCAATTGTGACACTGGACCTGATTGAATACCCTTACCTGTCCCCGGGCGGTTCAGTCGGTACCAACACAGGCACATTCTCCATCAACTTCTTCGAAGGCCTGCAGTACCGCATCCGCGCCGCAGGCATACCTGCCGGCAATTCAACTCTGCTGCGGGCCGATCCAGTTGAGCTTCCCCCGAAAGGGGCCGTATCGGATGTCAGCCTGGTGCTTTCTACTCCGGTCGCCTCCAGGAATCTGCTGCAAAACCCGGACGCAAGGGGAGGCGGTTTCGCGTGGAAGTTCCTGGGTGATGCCGGTGCGGAGCAGGTGAGCTCGGGATCGTGCTTCTTTGTCAGGAATCGCGGGACGGCGATTCAAGACATCGTCCTGCCGCCGGGAGCGGTGGGAAAGCATCTTCTTGTGTTCGGCCGGCTCTCGAGCGAAAGGATCAATCCGGATGGGGGAATTACAGGTTTGCCGCGCCTGAGCGGCTACCTGATGATGGCTAGCGGCGGGGAGATCACCGTAAACCTGCAAGGGCAGCAGCTGATCTACAGGCTGACGGCGCCGAATGCCTGGGCCCCTGCATACGGAGTCTTCCAGATAGTTCCAAAAAGCGGCCGAATCCGGCTGCTGCTGGGTCAGGCAGAAGGCGCAACGGTGCCCCAGAATGGCTCCGCGGCCCGCTTCAAGGATCTCGGACTGTATCTGTTCGATTCCCGAGAAGAGGCCGAGCTCTTTCTGAACCACTCCCTGCTCGAGTCGTTGCGCTGAAAACGCGTCGTGATCAGCATTGATGGATGTGTGATCGCCGCACATCGCAGCCGCCGGCTGGCGCACCACGATCGCTCTCTACAATTCCGCAGACCGCGCGATCTCTTTCCAGTCGGCAAAGTTCAGTTCCGGTGGCAACGCAATCGAGCCGGCAAAGCAATTTGCGGTCTCCGCGCGCGACTGGTTCGTTCTTTCTTCCGATGAACTCTCGTTTGACGGAACCGCGCACGTGACCTCGGCGGGTAATCTGCTGGTGAAGACATCGTACCAGTATCTAAACTCGCATTCCCTTTGCGAGTCTTACCTTTCCGATGCAATTGCGATTGATTGGGTACTCCCCAACACGGTCCGCGACTGGCTAAGTACAGTGTCCATCCGCGACCGTGTCCCGGAACCCGGGTATCAGCGGGGATGCAAGCGCATTTCCGCTTCGTATGCGGCGTCGATGCCGAGGGCGTTCCCCTTTGCTGCCGCCATCGCCAATTGGTCGCAGCGCTCGTTCTCCGGATTGCCCGCGTGGCCACGGACCCAACGGAACTCGACATCCATGGCTTCCGAGCATTTCAGCAGACGGTCCCAGAGATCAGGATTGAGCGCCTTCTCGCTCTTGTTTCGCCGCCAGCCGTTCGCACGCCACCGCTCCGCCCACCCTTTCTGGATCGCATTGACCACGTATTGCGAGTCGCTGAAGAGGGTGACCCGGCATTCTTGCTTCAGGGCTTCGAGCGCCATTACGGCGGCGAGGATTTCCATCCGGTTGTTGGTGGTTAGCCGGAAACCGGCTGAGAGTTCTTTGCGATGGTCCCCAAAGAGAAGGACGACCCCGTATCCGCCCGGTCCCGGGTTTCCCAGGCAGGCTCCATCTGTGTAAACCGTCACGTGCTTCAGCGCCATTCAGGCTCCCTAGGAAACGAGGCAAAGGTGGACGCCGGCAAACCCGGCGAACCACCGGAACGGTCATTTATACCCTAAAAACGCGCAAGTGTTTAGGCTGTTGCCAGACAGGGGCTTTTAGAAATCACTGCCTGATGGCCTAAATCGTGCCGCGCGCTTGAAATCGCGATGCAAAAATGCCAGAATGTGCGCCGCACTTCAGCTGGACGCTTGGGAATCAGCAAGTGAGGCGTATTTGCGATCTGGTGATTCCCGGCGTCGGAAGTTTCGCGTCCCCATCGTCTAGTCGGCCTAGGACACCGCGCTTTCAATGCGGCAACACGGGTTCGAATCCCGTTGGGGACGCCACACTTACAGATTCTTCCGCAATCTGGGGGACGCCTTGGGGACGTGAGACCCCGAAAACCCTGTCCAAACCCCGCACCGCAGAAGTAAGATGCTGGCTGGAGAGGTGACTGTAGCGGGCACTCATCCTCAGATCCTTGTGACCCAGCAGAGTCGCCACGTCATGCAAATCCGCTCCGCTCATCCGCAGCCAAGAAGCCATCGTGTGGCGAAGGTCATGAAAGCTGAAATCCTCAATGCCGACTTTCCTGCAAAGCCGTGAGAAGGCCACTCCAAGATTCTTAGGGTCCACTCCTATGAAGATCTTATGCGTTGGGGAGCCAGGAGGAAGGGAATTGAGAATCTCCTCAGCCATGGCGTTGAGGTAGACTGCCCTTCCTGTTCCGTTCTTAGTCTGAGGAAGCAAGATAACGTGATGGGACAAGTCCACGTCGAGATAACGAAGCCCCAAGATTTCCCCACGTCGCATTCCCGTTGCTACAGCTAAGCCCACAATCGCTTGCATCCAAACAGGGGCAGCTGTGAGGAGGATTCTCAGCTCTGTGGGCTGGAGGTAGCGAACCCTTCCAGCAGGCTCCTTGGGGAGCTTGACCTTTTGAGCGGGATTAACGGGAATCTTCTCCCACTCAACCGCAAGGGAGAAAATGTGTTTCAGGATCGTACCTTCCCGCTTGACTGTGGCAGGGGAGACCTTGGCACTCCTCCGCGTTAGGTATTGATCAATATCACACTTCCGGATTGTTCTGATCTTGTCGGGGAATGCGGATTTGAAATGTTGCTCCACCATGGAGGCTTCCCGCTCGTATTCCTGCGCAGAAACCCTTGCTTTCTGATGAGCCAGAAAAGCATCAGCGATCACGCTAAAGCTGTCTTCCGTTGCGGGCACGTAACCGCGAGCGATAGCTTCATCTACCTTGAGCTTTTCCGCGCGGAGCAACATCCGTGCTTGCTCCAGTGTTTGTGCTGCGGTTTTTCGCTTTCTCCGTTTCCCGGTGTGATCGTTCCAAGTAATGTAGTAGCCCTTGCGGTCTTTCCGTTTGAAAACGCCGTCTTGAGCTGCTGCCCTAGGCATTTGATTGTCCTCCCTTTAACGTGCTAGTTGCGGCTCTGCGATTGCCCTGCTTCGTCGATGCCTGAATATGCTGGCCCTCGAACACGAAGTGCTACCAATAGACCTTGCCTCGCTTGAAGATCGACATTCCTCACGTCATCCTCTTGGGGCTACTTCGCTGCGATTTTTTACCGCGATTCTCATTCCACCACTTCCGCTTTGCTGCCCGATTTGCTGGCTCAGCACAGGCGGGAGAACAGTATTTCCTTCCTATGCGGTCCCCGATGAAAAAGGGAGCAGCACAGGCAGGATTCCAGCAGTAGGCTAGACGGTCACCGAATTCCAGGCACCCCGATACCAACATGCCGGGAAGAAAGCTCGGGTTCGGTGACAGCTTCCGGCTGCTTCCGCTCCATTCAACTTTCCATTTGCAGCCCTTCTGCTCCAGCCAGTGCTCACAGATGTGCTCCTTTAGGGTTCTCTCCGTTGGAGTCCAATTCTCAAAGAGATCCTTGGCACGGGGGGGGATCTTAGGCTCTGACGGGAGTTCGCTGACGTTTAGCCAGAGCAACCGCAGCTCATCCCTCAGCCTGAGAAGCGACTCCTCAGAGTGCAGCCGTGGGTGATGGTAGAGGTGCCACCATTTTCCGCGAAACGTGTTGACAGCATCGTCGCCCATGTTTGCTAAGCCGGGGAGGAGTTGACTGATTTTCTCAGGGCCCATCGCATCTCCTAGATCTATTATATGGTAGTGTACTCTAGTTTTGGATATCTGTCAACTCCTTTTGGGATTTAGATTGCCTGTTTCGCTCACGTTGGATGAGGAAGGCTGGCTACAAATGGTTTATCAGCGATGGTTACATTGGTTCCAATCAGGTATCGCGATGCCCCCGGAAGCAAGAACCGCTGCGCCCGTACCGCCGCATAAAACTGAATCTCTAGATTGACAAACGCATCTAGGGATCTTATGTTTCATGCAATTGGAAATTGATCGTTGCGTTGCCAAATGCAGCGACATCATCCCAGCATTTCCGAGGACTGGCGATCCTCGCAAGAAAAGGGGCGCGGCCCACACGCCATGGCCGAAGATCCCAGAAGGAGCAGTAGGTATAAGGGAGTTTGACAAATGTCAGTTTCCACCACCCAATCCGAGGGGCAGAGCCAAATGGCTCCCCTTGCAGTCGGCATTGAACAGGCAGCCCGCCTTCTCGGGCTGAGTCCCCACACCATCCGCGCGTATGAGCGCAAATCCCTAATCAAGGGGATACGTTTCGGAACCCGCGTCCTGATCCCAACAGCGGAACTCAATAGGATCATCGCAGAAGGCATCCGCAGGGACGCCTAATGCCAACCTCAGCATGGAAGGCGAATGAACGCTCCTGGGGCAGCATAGGGGCCAAGCGGAACTATTTTGAGCACGAGGACTGCTCGCATCCTCTCTTTTCCATCGAGTGCAAGCACAGGAGCAGGCGAAATTACCCTGCTCGCGTTCGGGATTGGTTCGAGCAGGCACGGAGAAATGCGGGAGAGGGCAAAATCCCCCTCCTTGCGATCCACCTCGCGGGAGAGGTGCGGGGAAATGACCTTGTTGTAATGCGCCGAGGGGATTTTGAAGATCTCCTATGCGGGCTCCAGAAGCCAGAAATCGAAAGGAGTAAACAACAGTGAAACGCTTTTACGAAAGAATTGAAGAACTTCGGAGAGCGGGTTTTTGGGGTTCTCTGGAGATCACGTTTCAGCAGGGAGAGCCTGTCCTGCTTCGGCAGGTTCAGACCATGAAGGTGGAAGGTGAAGATAGGAGTGAGAAATGCAACAAGAGGGAACTACCCAAAATCAGCAGAGCCTAAAAGCAGATGAAAAAGCAAAGAAATCTGGAGTCGCATTTTCTGTCATGTTGGTCGAGCGCGTGATCGAATTTATCAAGCGATACGTGTTTCTTCAGGACGAGAGCCTGTACTTGCTGATAACCCTCTGGGTGATCCAAACGCATCTTTACAGCGCTTTTCAGTCCGTAGGATACATTTATGCGCATTCCTCTGAGCCGGGGAGTGGAAAGACACGCCTTCTCGACGTTCTAGACGTCATCGTCCGCAATTCGAGCGGGATAGAAGTCGGAATTACGGAAGCAGTGCTGTTTAGAAAGGCAAAGGATCATACGATTCTCATAGATGAGATCGATAGCGAGAATGTGGAGACGAGGAACAGTTTTCGCAAATTCCTGAACGCCGGATATCGGAAAGGAGGAATTGTGGAACGGTGTAGGCTAAACCCGAAAACCAAAGGTTACGACGTGGAAACCCTTGAAGTGTTTGGCCCCAAGGCGATGGCTGGTATTGGAACGAGTTTATTCCACCGGACAACAAAAGACCGAACTTTCATGATCGCCATGGCAAGGCAGAAGCGCGATGAAAGAAGGGCATCATTTCGACTCACTAGAATGTCCCTTGAAGCCTTACTATATCGAGGCGCTCTTGCCTGTTGGGCCTATAAGGGTAGGGATTCGGTCCAAAGGACATATGAGGCAGAATCCTTTCCTTACTTGGAATCCTTTGGCGATCGGACTAGGGAGATTTGTGAACCACTTGCGGCAATCCTCGAAGTTGCTTTCAAGAACAGCCCTAGACTTCCTGAAATGCGCAGACTCTTCGTGGCTGCCATCGGCAAGACCCGCGCGGAGCAGGCCACGCCCACCAAGGATCATGAAATATTGAAAGAACTGGCTAGATTATCCTCAGAGACAACACCGTTAAGTGGCACGGCGGACGAGCTTGAAAAAAGGTGCGCTGCTGGCCTCGAAATCAACGCCGTGGAAATTTCTCGCTGTTTGCATACCTATGGCTTCCAGACCAAAAGTATCCGACAGCATGGGCAGCAGCCAAAAAAGCGGTACGAATTGTCTCATCGGCAGCTGGCTGACTTGGTGGCGCGGTATGCTTCGCCGTACGAGAACCCAGACAGAGAGGAGGAAAACGTAGTAACTGTAGCAGGCGTGTAGTAGCCTGATGTTTTGCTGCCTACTACATGGCAACTATTGTAAACAAGGTAGTTAGTTTAGATGTAGTAAGTGTAGTAGTTAAAACCAGGGGGGTATAGCCGATTTTTTGGAAAGTTGCTCCGCTAGATACCCCCCTACCCCTTGATTTGCCTACTACAACTACTACAAATGATGTAACGCGTGCGATGCCAATAAGATAGCCTGTAGTAGGGCAATCGGAGCATGGTTGCTACACTCCTACTACCAGCAAATCACAATCCGGGCTGGGTGACCACTAAGAATCGGAAAACGCGAACGCGCACGTCCATCGACGTATCCCCCCGTGTAACAAAATCCCATTCCAGCAATGCTCCCGGACATTGGCGGATTATTGCGGATGATTGCGCATATCTGCCTGTAATTAGTGAAGAATAGGAGGAACTTGTTTATGGATGCAAAAAATCAGCTTGCAGAATTTGAGCGGGATCTCAGATCATTGAAATCTCGCTTTCAGGAACAGAGACCCTACGAGCAAAGGGAGATCATCTTCACCCTGGCTGAAGTGGCCAGAACACTGGCACTCTCCCGCATGAGCATTTACCGCTATCGGCAAATGTTCCCCGACCTTCCCAAACTGCCGACATTCAAGGCGAGTGTGCGGGGATGGGCTGAGCGGCATGGGTTGCCGAGGAAGCGGGGGCCACTGCCGGGGCAGAACCGTAAGATGGCTGTGGCGATGCGGGAGGAGGGGAAGACGCTCAGCCAGGTTGCGATGAAGTAGGGGGTATCCCTTCAGGGTGTCTCGCAAATATCAGAGAACCATCAGAATGCAAATTTTGTCAAATTGATGTAACATCAATGCTTTCCACCGACTCCTAGCAAGGCTGTGAGATTTCAGGAGGACATCGACTATGAAGTACTGGCTCGATCTCTTCACGGGCACGACATGGGAAGAATTTCAGAAAGCAGGATCGAAGGTATCAGGATTTAGCTCTCGAATGCGTAACGCTGTGAATCGCATCGAAAAAGGTGACATTCTGCTTTGCTATTTAACGGGCGTAATGCGATGGGTTGGAGCTCTCGAAGTTCTTGGGCCGAGCAAAGACACCATTCGCATCTGGAGAGATGCGGAATTCCCCTCAAGATTAGAAGTCAAACCGATCATCATGCTCAAACCTGAGCATGGTATACCGATGGATGCGCTGGAAGGAAAGACGGACTTTTATGAGGGGCCGGAGCATAAAGGTAAATTCAAGGGTTTTCTAAGAGGCAGTCCCGCGCTTTTTAAGCGTCGTTCGGATGGCGATCTCATACTTCAATTTATAAGGCACGCTGAGCGTTCCCCTGTGATCCGTCCTGTTGATCCGAAGAAGTTAGCGCGGAAACCGTTTTTTAAGGCAGACCGAAAGATAGGGAAGACGAACGTTCCAGCAGTTGTGAGTGTGCCGGCATCGGAGGAACAGCCAATCGAGCCCCCCTCTAAGATATCCGACGCGCTACCCACGGCAGCCACGCAACATACAGAGATGCAGTACCGCCTGCTCAAATTGGGTTCCGAGATGGGATTGAGCCTTTGGGTTGCCAAAAATGATCGCACCAAAACGTATAATGGCGAGATCCTCGGCTCCATTAAGAACATTGTCACCGAGTTGCCCACTCAGTTTAATGAAGCCACCAACCGGACGATTGAGCTGATTGATGTGCTTTGGCTCCGAGGCAATTCCATCGTTGCCGCCTTTGAAATTGAATGCACAACGGCAGTCTATTCCGGATTGCTCAGGATGAGTGACCTCCTCGCCCTACAACCCAATATAGACATCAGGCTTTATCTCGTTGCCCCCGATGAGCGGAGAGATAAGGTTGAACAAGAATTATTGCGTCCGACCTTCAGTTTGCGCGAGCGCCCACTTCCAGAGGTATGCGGTTTCCTGCCTTTCGCAACGTTATTAGAAAAAACAGAAGGAATTAGGAAGCTCGGTCTTGCAGCCTCTGTAAAACCTGACTTTTTGGAAAATGCTGCTGAGTTTTTTGTCAGGCTTGAGGAGGAAACCCAGTAATTAGAATAACGGCGACATGAGAGTAACGGATCTCCTATTCCCCAACTCTCTTTTTTAACAAGAGGCACGGGCAATGAATCACATACTTAGTTTTGACAATGCGGCTCTCACCCTACTCAAGGACACACTCTTTCCTTCAATCGCCTCAGGGAATTCTATTCTCTTTCTTGGAGCTGGCGCTTCGGTTACTGAGCGGCACCAGTTCCTAGGTAGGCACATAATTGACTATTACCGCGCTCACAAATCATTTGATTTGGACACAGAGAACCTTACGGAATTTGTAGATATCCTTAGCGACAATCCAACATTTGACAGAGAAGACTTTGATGAATATGTGGCTTCACTTCTATCAAGCTTGACAATAATCGATTTGCACAAAATAATTGCCGCAATCCGCTGGAAAGAAATCATAACGACAAACTCCGATTTGCTGATCGAAAAGGCGTACGATGTGCAGCACATCGAAGGACACAATGATATCTCACTTATTCCTATTCGTACTTATGCCGACGCAAACTACAACCCGGCCGTTGACGAAATCCGATACGTGAAGCTTAACGGATGTATAAGTGACAAAAAGCAATACCCATTAGTGTTTTCATCCCAAGATTTTAAAAATGCTCACCCATTTTACAAAGTGATTCTCCGCAATCTCGAAAATATGTCTCCCAAAATCTGTTTTTTGTCTGTTGGATATTCTTATACTGATCCGCTTTCAGTGCACCTTCTCAAACACTTTGATAAGTATGGTTACAGAAACAAGCGCTGGCTCGTCAGTATCGATCCTTTTGTTAAAGACGCCCAACTGCCCTTTTTTTCTTCCAATAGAATACAGATCGTTCGTGTCACCGCCGAAGCATTTTTCGGCGAATACAAAAAGTGGATAGATAGCCACCATGCCTATTTGGCTTCCTCAAAGCGTCCATATTTTACGGATCCATATGCTAAGCGGATTTCCGTATCTAATCGTAGCTTGTCCCGACTTGCGGATAGCCTTCATCAACTGTCCGACATCTCTGCTGCCCCGTCTCTATCGGCTACGAGCTTTTACCGGGGCGAGGCTCCAACCTTTGAAGTCGTTAGGCAAAATTTTGATGTCATTAAGCACCCGTTAGTTGCGAAGCTAAAGGACAAAATCAATGAGCTTCTGTCGCAACGAAACAATGTTGTCCCTATTTTACTATTAACGGGTTCCTACGGTACTGGGAAAACAACATTAACATATCGGACAATCCTGGAGATTTTGCACGTCTCAGACTCTGAAACTCTTAGTTTCGAGGTAGTAGATCCGAAACGACTCAACATGGCAGATCTTCATGAATTATGTTCTCAAAGTCAAGCCCACAAGATCATTTTACTTTTCAATGGTATCGAGGTAGATAGCGCATTTAAGGCCCTTATTGAGTGCAGGTCTCGTATCAACACCGAGCAAATTCCTGACGTTGCATTTTTGCTACTAGGCTCTATCCGCGACAATATTTTGCAGATGTATAAAGTGACAAAACGCTATGCTAATACTCATGAAGTAAATGTTGATTCTCCTTTCGACGAAAATCAAGCCCGCGATCTTGTACAAAAGCTCTTTAGCGCAGGACTTCTCAAATATCGTGATGCCAGGGAACGTGAACGCCATGTCCGACGTGTCTTAGATGAGTACTCGGGCGATACGCTGTTATCGTTGATCGCGTTAGTATCAGGTAGTACTCATGCTGCAATTATTGCCGATGCATATAAACAATTAACGCCCACTGCGCAGCAAGCATTTCTTTACACCTCACTTCTGTATCGCTACAATATCATGATGCCTGCGGCCCTTTTGATGCGCCTCATCTCTCGTGATTGGGACGAATTCATACGTGACGTTCTTCAATACGACAGTAAAGGCATTTTGGTACAAGAGACCAATGTTGCCCATGGGCCCGAGCCTGACCTCTATTTACGCACGAAGCACTCGTTGGTGTCCGAGGCACTTGTTCAATACTGTTTTTCTTCTTCGGACCAGCTCTACGAATCATACAAAAATCTATTAACTCGCGTTGCTCCCGGTTTTGGCGGTTCTCGCTTGGTCATTGACCTTCTAAAATCGCTTCGCTCTTATGAACATCTAAGCCCCCAACAAATAAACAAATTATATGATTTATGCTCTAATGAATATAGCGAGGATCCTCACTTTATTTTGCACTATGCGATCAATTTGCAAAATAGAATGAATGAGGAAGCTATACGGAAGGCAATCGAGAAAATCATTTACGTCGAATCCTTGCTGGAAAGGCGTGATCATTTCCTGACCCACCGACGTGCGGTTCTAACATCGTTGTTAGCGAAAGTTTGCTATGAAAAAGAAGCGGACTTAAAGGAAACATACAAATATATTAGCATAGCTAGAGATTTGTTTCAGATAAAGCTTGTATTGGATCCGTCGAGTTTCTATAGCTATGTGGATTATGTTCAGTTTGAAATATGGGTTTACCAGAAAGCTGGGCTTGATGATAAAAGGGCTTTAGAACAACGCATAATGATCCAAAACTTAATAGAACGCGGTCAGGAATGCGTGTTGGATGGTGCTTATAAAATTGCGGAACTCAAGGCCGAATTCCAAAAACGGATTGAATCTGCTACAATGGAAGCGCAACGAGACTATCTTTCATATCTGGAGAAACTAAGCTGCGATGATGATAGTCGTCCACATGCATTGGTTCTTCAATATTTGTATTACACAAATGTCGCACATGATGATCGACAGGCTTCGCGTATCTTTGGGTTGCTAGAGCAGTTAACCCACAGTGATAGAGTGTGCGAAACACTTTTTCGTGCATACTCAAAGAAACTCTATGATTGCAATGTTAGAAAGAAGCTTGTGATTTTGAGCAGAACATTTAGCAAAATGGAAACAATAGATTCAATGAAATACCACTATGCGCTTTTCGTTGCGAATGCTTATAATATGAACTTTAGGGATGCCTATGAACATCTCCGAGAAGTAAAAAGAAGAATGCATTATTTGAATCCCAAATTAGAAGAGGTGTGGCGTGCGGATGATGGAATAGGGGTTCGACACGAATGTATCATGACTTCTAGAGGCCATCGAAAAATGGTCAAAAGTCTGGAGCTTCAGCAAACATTTGATGTGTCATCAGGTGGCATACCGTTAATCGATGGTGCACGATACTTCGTTACGCTGAAATTTACGACAGTTGGAATTAAGGCTGTTGTGTTGCGAAATGAATCCAGTAAATAGATATTGCACGGGCTATTGATTGATCGCAACAATCTGCCGCGTGAAATTTTGGGTTCGTCATCTGCGTAAAGATCGGACCGTGGCGTACTCGTATCATTCAAAGGAAAATCACTTTCGGAGTCCATAATTCAGGAAATCTGCCAAGCAGATTCGATTGAGGCAAGGTTTTTGAGTTTATTGTGATTGGAAAATTCTGGCCGCTGAAGTTTAGTGGAACGGCTCTAGTAAAGGGCACGAAACTGGATTGTTACCGCGCAAATATCTGAGGGGGTATCCGCTCATCCTGCGCAGGGCAAATTTGGGGGGTGGGGGGGCGCGCCTTGGTGCGGATGTGTGCGTGTTGATGGCGAATGTCAAGACCAAGCGTGCAGCCCGCGGCCAAGCCGTGGTATGTAGAGGCGAGCGAACCTGTCAGTAAAATTACTGACAGCGATGGGACAAGCCTGGACACCCCACGACAAGGCGTGGGATTCCGCCGTTAGCATTGTCTGCCTCAAAGTGTTCGCCCTCTCTCCTTTTTTTATCAGAGTCTGTACCCCGAACACATTGGGGCAAGGAATTCGTGGCACGGATATCGGTAGGAGTGTCCGTGAACCCCTCTCGATGGTCGGTTCCCGCACTGTGATCCCGAAATGAAACCGGCCCTCGCGACAGCGCATCGGTGCAAGGGCCGTTGCCTTGGAGCCGAGGGGCAGGGCTGAATCCCAGCAGGACTGCTCCCGTTGACCAAAAAGCGTCGTAAACCCTTACAATTCAAAGATCCAGTGCACTATTCCGCAAGTCATTGATCTGCCATAAGTTAGCGAATCACAAATTGTCATTGCCGAAATTCGTGTAAAATTGCCTAACAATTTAAGAGATTCACAACACATCTCACAGAAGGCTAAATTCACTCGGCATTCACAGCAAATCATTGAATTTGTTAGATATGCGAGGACACTCTTCAGTGAGCATAAACACTGGATAAGAAATTGCCTTCTAATCTATCAAATCAAGTTAGAAGTATGCCTGAATCCGTGGCAGTCAGGAGATATACGATGAGAATATTCAGAATGAAGCGCTTCATACTCCTATCAATAGTGGCCTTGGCGCTCGCCGTCGCCGAGATCGCACAAGCGTCGACGATCCAGTTGGGCATCCGCTCCGGTGCTACAGCAACACCAGATTTCGGGATGCAGTCAGCGCCCGCCCTATGTGGGGCGACAGGCCCCTTTACGCCCCGCGTGGCATGCGTAGACACGAACACTGCGGTCATCACTGACGGCAGCGCGCTGGACACTAATGGCCTGGCGAGTGCGATCACATGGAGCGGCACGATTGGCCCTTGGTACTTAGAAGTAACGGGCACGGGCTACGACTATCTGGGGCTTGGCAGAATGGACTTGAGCTTCAGCGTCACGGCTAGCGGGACGCCCACGGACTTTCTGGAGATCTACTTCAGCCAGCCTGGGAACCCGAGAGCGCTCGGGCCCTCACTCTTTCGGATGGACCTCGACGGAACGGCGAATCTCGGAACGGTCGAATACAATGCCGGTTTCTGCAATGCAAACATGGTCGACTTCATGAGGGCGACCTCGCTCGCCGGGAGCGGACTGGTCGGGCCCGGCTCGTTCGATCGCAGTTGGCTCGGCAATCCGGGCCAGAATATCGCCAATGGGGCGCCCTATTATTCGCTGACCCAGAAAGTTGAGATCCGCGCCAGCGGCGCCGACGCGCAATACAGTGGATTAGCGGAGCTTCAGCCTGTGCCCGAACCCACCTCCCTTCTCCTCCTCGGCACCGGTCTCGGCGTGATCGGCTTGGCAGCGTGGCGCAGGAAGAAGTAACGATTTCCCCTCACCGAAATCATCTGGCAAGGGCCGCTCTTCGGGGCGGCCTTTTCATTTCATAGTACTGGTCCGATTCCTCCTCCACGAGACGAGCTGCGCGGGGTACCTCAAAAAATTTTGCTGCGTGTATATCTCCGGGGGTATGCGCGGCACGGGCCGACCCACCTCTCTGGTGGTAGTCGGGGGAGAGGAGGGTGGGGGAGATGTACTATGCAAGAAATCCCAGGTGAATGGCTACGAAGAAGGAACCACGCCACGTTCCGAGGTGAGGTCTCCAGGGAAGAGGAGTTTCCCATAGCAGTTAAGAGGGGAAGCACCAGAAGCTGGTACTTTAGACCCACTTTGCACAACGCACAAGTTATTGTTGCCATTGAACTAAGCGTGGCTTGACGCGTGCAGGAGTGTGCTATTTCCCCGTGAGACTTGTCCCTTGAGGGCATCCTGCTGTTTCGTCAAAGCGGTGGAAAAACCTCAAGTAGATTAGCGCCTCTCAGTCTATAATGATCCTCGCGATCGGCTGGAGTTCCGGTGGCTGTGCCAAACGGGACAAAGTTGACCGAAGATCCCAGACCATCGAATTGGCCCAGCGTCGGTGCCAACCTCTGATCCCCGGAATTAGTTTCATTCGCACCATCCATCCGCACAGGAGGTTACGAATGAGTGAAGGAGCAAAAACAATATTCGTGCTGTTTGGAGACATACGTGACCGAAACGGGAAGCCGCTGGACGCCTATGCTCGACGGTTGCGCGAAGCCTACGATCAATGGAAGCCAAAACTCGCGGCGAAGGGATACAACCTGGGCTATGGGTCGCAACCCTACGCTTCTAAGCAGGCATTCTTGTTTCTTTTAGGGGATGATAGTTGTCACGCTATGATCTGGCATTCACATGGGAACGCTCTTGGACAGCTATCGGACGTCCAAGGATTGACAATCTCTCCCTCCGATATCAAGAAGGTCAGCAAGAACCTTCAGTTTGCTGCGCTATGGGGATGCGACGTTGGACGTTCTGGTTTCGAGTGGAGAAGGGTATTGGGCTTGAACCAGAGGTTCCCGCAGGACTCACAGAGGCGTCTCGCAGCCCAGTGGGTCAGCGTGGCCTCAGGCGACTACGATCTGGGACCCTATGCCGTCAAGCCCGCCCCGTTGCAGTTCGTTGAGACGAACTCGCGGTTTATCGGTGCGTACTATAATTTCCCGAAGTGGATTGAACTGCTTCCGAAGGGGGAACTCTAGTCTCTGTCTCTTGCGAGTAGAGTGCATGGTCCGGCCTTGCAGAACTCCACGCCGCCTGACGCAGCGAGGTCTCCCCGGTTCGACACATCGCGCTCCCAAAAATTTGCTGCGCGTATATGGGAGGAGGTATGCCCCATGCGTGCCCTGCCCCCCTCTCCGGGGGGCGGGGGCCTGCTCTGTCCGTCTCACTGGTTCGGCAATGGCAATCCATGCAACAAGCATGGGTTTTCCCGGACAGTGCAACACTGCACAGGGCTAAAGGGGGTTCCGCAAACTGGACACTCAGCGTTCCAGGTCCCATCATCCTCGGAACGCTAATTCGCCGTTTTCACGGCCTAGAAGCGCCATCTCCACGACTGTAACTCCTTTGTTTCCCACACGCATCTTGAGGCGGTTTTGGCACCCGACCGTGTGCGGGACTCTGAGACGAGCAAAACGCCCATGGCCGTGCCATGGGATGAGAGGCCAGACACAAAATCTTTGACCGGACCAAAATCACCCAGAATTTTGTTGCGCGTATAAGGAGGGGGGTATGCGCGCAATGACCTCTATGCCATTCCGGGGGGTGGGGGGATCTGCTCTGGGAGCGCTGTGCGAGACTGCAAATCCACGCATGAAGAGTGGGTTGACAGTGCGGGTTCCGCCTTGGTCATAAGGCGCGAGGGCAGGCAGCAAGCAACTCAGCACTCCCCACGTGGGATGCAATCACCCCCTGTAGCCTCAGCGATCGGTTGGAATCGGTCACGCGGAGGAAGGGGGAGCAGCCCGCTTGCCACGAAGAGATTGCCGCTTGGTGGCTCCGCTTTGCAGGAAGCACCCTGCAAGGGATGGAGATTGATCTGTGGCGCTCTAGGACTGCGCGATTGGCGTTCTGGGCTGTGCCCCCCCATACCTGCCGCGCTTGCGTCTGGGCCAACGTGGCTTTAGCCCGAACGCAATGGGCAGCTTCTGCAAAGGCGAAATACGAATTTGAATGATGAACTGTTTGGGGACGCCTTGGGGACGCGGAAGCCTATAAAACAGTATGAAGCAGTGTAAAGCAGTATTGCCCCCAGTGCCAGCGTAGCCGCATAAACACTGGGGATTTATCACCGCATACGAAGCTATACAAATCCGTATAAGGTGCCCCGGACGGACTTTCAATGCGGCAACACGGGTTCGAATCCCGTTGGGGACGCCACCTGTTCAGATAAACATTTTATATTATTGAAGTTAGATCGAGATAAAGTTAAGCATCCCGCTTCTCGTCCCCCAAATTATTTGGATGCAGGTGAACAAAAGGACGCCTTTCGGCGCACTAATGATGCACGTATTGCCGATCCAAAAGCGGTCTGCCCTTGGAATACCGACATGTACCGCATCGACACCAGCCGCCCCGGCGCGCAGGACCATTACGACTCGATCGTGAAGATGTACGCCGACCGGGGCGTGGATTACATCAAGGCCGACGACATCGGGCGGCCGCTTCATCGCGAATAGATCGTCGCGCTGCGGAAGGCCATCCAGAAAACCGCGCGGGCAATCGTGGTCAGTGTCTCGCTGGGACCTGCGCAGGTTGAGGACGCGACGTTCCTGGCCGAGAGTGTGCAGCTATGGCGCATTTCGGACGATTTTTGAGATGAGTGGAAATATCTGCGCGCGAGCTTCACCCTGCTGTCGAATTGGAGCGGGCTGGCACACCTCAATTGGGAAAAAGAGGGCTTGGGTGGATCCGCCTGCTGGAACGGTAAGAGTCCACGGTCAGCTGCCACAGATTCATCGGTATGCTTCACGGCGATGCTTAATTCGATAAACTGACACGAGACGGCGCTTATCATGAATTTCGTAAAGGACTCGGTAGTCGCCGATCCGGATGCGATAGCCACTGGCCCCGCTGAGCTTTTGCACACCAAATGGGCGCGGATCATCGGTTAGAAGTGCGAGGCGTAGAGCAATCCTCTCCACTTCCCCTTCCGGAAGGGAATCGAGGTCTCGTTGAGCGGATGGCTTAATGAGGATCTCGTATGCCACGTTTTTTCAGATATTGCGTCAGAGTCAGGCTCTTACCACGTACCTTTTTTGCGGCTTGCAGGTCGTTCCGATCTTCGAGCAGTTCCACCAGATCCCTGAAAAAGGGATTCTTCTTGAGACGGTTCCACTCAGCACGTGGAATTCTAATGTCGGTCGTGGCTTTGGCTTGCATTCGAGTCCCCGCGTCCAATATTGAAGGCCTCAGTTAGAATACCACGCAGGGGCGAGCATAACGTGAGAATTTATTCGTATACAGATCAAGAACTTAACCAGGTCCCCTTTGTTTCCATGGGATCGAACTGGTAGTGGCTCGTCCTTTCTGCTCAATAGTGGCCTGCTCCCTGATCCCGATAGCGCTCAAGAAAATTGACCCCACCCTGCTCAGATAAACTGACCCTCAAGATTTCATTTCCAAGGAGAAGTAGGAAGCCGGAGGACTGCTGAAAAGAGCTTCGTCCTACGTCTCGATACACGGCGTGCCGATCGTGTAGGACGAAGCATGCCTAAGTACATTAGCATCATAAGTGAAACGCTGGGTTTTTGAGCATAAAAATCCAGGAGCATTTTCAGTTTGGGTCGGGATGGTATCGCCAGGCGGGGATCCGCGCTGTCGTGCTGCAGTACTATTTTGTCCTCCGGTCCGTACTGAGGACCAAGCCCTGCCTTCGGCGATGCTGACCCGGTGTCGGCATTGCCGCATATTTTCCCTGACTCATCCATGCAACGCCGGCCGCAACGACCTCGGTTGCCCGTTTGGGTGCAGAAACTCGCATCGCAAGCGGCGTTCCACGGAACGTAGCGTCGGGTACTACCGCACGCCGGAAGGCAAGCACAAGAAAAAGATTCAGAACGGCAAGCGGGCCCAGCTTCCAGCGGTAGCAACGTTATGCAGCGGAGCGTCAGAAACCGGGCGGAACCTGGTACCGCCGCACGACAGCCGGTTCGATCCGCAGATGGTGTGTTATGTGCGGATGGTAACGAGCGTGATCGAAGGCCGGCGAGTGAGCATAAGCGAGATTTTGGAGATGTTGGTTCGGGCGGTGAGACAACACAGCATGGTTCGCCGCCGCTGCGGCGATTCAAATGCTCCGGTCGGCCATCGAGTCCTGTCCGGATGAGTTGTGGGACGACCGCGCAGCTGGCACGCCGTTCTAGCACCTGGCGTACCACGCGCTCTTCTACGTCGACTTCTACCTGTCGGACGATGAGAAGACATTCCGGGCTATGGACTTTCATGAAAACACTGCCCAGTACCTGCCTGGCGATTACCGGGAATATGGGGGAATCGTCACCACGCCGGAGAGAGCATTTCACAAAAACCAGTTGCTGGCTTATGCGGATCACTGCCTCCGGAAATGCGGTGAGACATTCGAGAAGCTGAGCGATGAGCGGGCGTTGGAACGCTGCGGGTTTTGGTGGTACGAGCTCAACGTTGGAGAGTTTCTCCTGAACAGCCTTCGTCACACCCAGCACCACGCCGGCCAACTGGCACTGCTGCTTCGCCGCCGAGCCGGCATCGGCATTGATTGGCTGGGTACAAAAGACAATCAGCCTCCGCCGCCGACGTGGTAGAAGACCCTGCCCTGCCGTGGCCGTCGGATCGCGCGGATTGCTGCCGGGAGTGTTGTGCTGAAGGCGGCTTTCGTCGTATCATTCGATTACGGAAGGGATTCCCGGTCGACGAAATGAATCGAAGACCGGTTCCGAGGACGAACGGTCTCCGGGTCGGTGCACACCTCTGCGCGGCATCCCTTCGGATCAACGAGGACTTTAACGTTCAGGAGGTTCCGCATGCCCTCCACGCAAACCAGTGCAGCGACGCGCAGGATCGGGGAATACCTGTCGGTGCCGTCGTCTTCCATCGAGTGGGCGATTTCCGTTCAGAACGCGGAAATGGCTTCAGGAAACGTCAAGCCAATCGGCGAGATCCTCGTCGATCGGGAGCAGATCACCCGGGAAGATCTTCTGAATGCCCTGGAACAACAGCGCATCGATCGCCTGCGAAGGTGCGCTCTGTTCGCCGGGCTCGCTGATGCAGAAATCGCCCGCATCAGCGAAAATTCGGAAGAAATCGCGCTATCGGCGGGCCAGGAACTCCTGAAGCAGGACCAGTACGGCGACAGCATCTACACGCTCATGTCCGGCCGGTTCCTGATATATCGGAGACTGGAGCATCTGGAGGGCATTCCGGTGGGAGTGGCGGTGCCGGGAGATTTTCTGGGAGATGCCGAATATTTTTCCAACGGCAAGCACAACGTTTCGGCCTGCGCAGTCGAGCCGGCGTCCGTTCTGAGAATCAGATACGAGTTCCTCCCGGAGCGTACGAGGTTGGCACGGGGAACCGCTCCCGATTTCAACGAAGACTTCTTTTCGCTGCAGAGATTGCCGCCGTCGCCCGAGTCCAGTGCGGCGCCTCGCGACGCCTCCGCCGCCGCAGTGCAAACCGTAGGAATCGACGCCGTGATGGAACTCGTCGTTGAACGTGCCGTCCGGGTCATGGAGGTCGACCGTGCGCACCTTTTCCTCCGGGATTCAAGGACGGGTGGACTTCTTACCAGGATGACCGTCGGAGAGGAATGCCGCACGCTCGGAGTTCAGCCCGGCGTCGGAATCCCCGGATTCGTGGCTCAAAGCGGGGAACTCGTGAACGTGCCGGAGGCGTATCTCGATGCCCGGTTCGATCCGGAAATCGACGTCTCGAGCGGGTACTGGACCCGCAACCTGCTCGCGGGCCCGATCCGGAATACAGCTGGCGACATCGTCGGCGTCCTTCAGGTCGTCAACAAGCAGAAGGGACTTTTCACCCAGGACGACGAAGTGCTCTTCCGCGCCTTCACACATCAAGCTGCAAGCGCATTGAAATACATGCGGTAAGAGTCTCTGCCTCTTAACGCGATAGTCCTTTCGTGGTGTTATCGACACGCACGTACGCGCTGCCCCAGGCCGCGACTTTCAACTTGACGTCGAGCTTTGCCCCGGGATGCCCCACCCCGTCGCTTTGACGCATGACGACAGCAATGTCAGGGTTCCAGGCGAGCGTCGCCTCCTGATCTGTCCCGGTCGGGTTGTACAGACAGAGGAGCCACCCGCAGCCGCCGGCGAGCGGTCTGATGGAGGATACCAGGATCGCCGTGGGGCGGACCTGCAGCAGCGATCCTGCCGGTCTTGCAGAAGGATCCGCCGGCAGCACGATCAGCGGTTCGCGGGATTCCCGGCCGAACCGCGCGGCTTCCTCGGGCCGGTACCCGGAATGCGGCAGGATCGAATACCGGAACATCGCGGGACCTGCCTGATCCGCCTTGTAGTTTGTGTGCCAGTAGTTGTTCATGACGTATGAATAAATCGTGGCCGAGGACCGGACCGTCCGGGCCCACGGCTTCTCCGCGGTGATGCCGCCGATCTCGATCAATGGAGCGTCCGGCGAGACCCAGGTAACGCCGAAGTCCGCGTTCGAGACATCCACCCAACTCTGAATCGAAAAGAAATTCTTGCAGGAACCCGGCAACTGGTCGATTTCCGGCCTCACGATAGCGCTCGCGACATCGTAGCGAAGTTCCGCCTCAGGGACGGCAAATGGAAAGGCGATGTGCACCGCTTCCTTTTCGCGCACAGCCAGTTTGTCAAACCGATTGACGATATCCAGGCGCGGGAGGCCGTCGATCATTCGATATTCGGCGGAATACTTCCGGCAACCCGGCGCCTCCGCCTCCACGAGCAGGGAAGCGACGAGACCGCCGCTCTCCTTCACGCGGACTTTGACTGCGGACAGGCGGCGCGCTTGTGCCGGATCCTTGCCAGGCACATAAAGGTACTGATTCAGGCCGGAGCCGCCTGACGGATCCGCAAGCCCAACCTTCATCCCCCGCCAGACGAGGCTCTGAATGTCTCCCCGCCTGGGATCAAGTGTCAGCGACAGGCTGGCATTGGCGAGCGTTCCCGCCGTCGCACGGCATTCGCCACGGAGGCTTGATTTCCCGGCCACCACGAAAACCCGCCGGGCAGAGAAAGGCGGCACATTTTCGGCCAGGATTGCGAGTTCCCCGGTGGAGAGGCGCTGGGACGGGATCGCCGTGCCGCTTTCGTCGACCGCCCGGTCACCGGCAGCGCTCTGCTCGCGCGTCAGCAGCACGAGATCCGTGCGCGGCCACGAGTTTGTGTTGAAGATGTCGAACGGGATTCCCGCTTGCCGCCGCGGGGCGGGCAGTCGACCCGGCGGCGAGAGCAGGGCGCGCGACATCGAATCGGCATCGAGCGCGAACTGGCGCTTGATGCGCCACTGTTCCTTTACGGAAGGGAGATCGGGGTCGGTAATGCTGTTGTGCGCGCCCCAGGTATGCTCGTCCCAGAGCACTGCATTTCTCCACGCCGCCTGGTAGTCGCCCGCCGGATAAGCGGCGGGGTCTCTGATCGCCCAGAGCGCCTCGCCCTGGATCAGGCGGTCCACCGCGCGGCGGTTCAGAGCCGTTTCGGCCGCCGTGGAGGCGGCTCCGTCTTCCCAGTAGGGGGTGAAATCCCCCGTGAACGACGGCAGGCCGGCGCCGTGACGTTTCTCGAAATCGGCAAACATCTGTGAATGAGTCCCGATGATGAGGCGCGGCGAGGCGTAACGCTCGTTCCAGTTCTTGACGAACGCGGGGAGATTGGGATCGGGCGGCCCGTTGTCCCCGCCGATGGTATAGGGGAGTTGGAGGACCTCATAGGGATATGACTCTTCGTCCAGCTTTCTCATCAGTCGCAGCAGCTTCTCATCGCCGAGCCGGGACAGGTCCCCCTCGTGAAAGCTGGCATAGCTTGCGCCGGCCACCCACATCAGCACCTTTTCTTTGCCGGACTGCGACTTCCAGTAAAACGGCTTGTCACCCCATTGTTCGAGCACATGGCCGATGCGGTCGCCCGGATTCGGCGCGCTGGCGAAATATTTCACGCCGCTTTGCGCCAGCGCCGGCACGATTCCCCAGCTGAAGCCGGGGATGTCGGAGACCAGGGCGGTGGTTATGGGCGCTTTGTACTGCTCCGAAAAGCGCCCCGCATATTCGGTGAATTGCTTCATCTCGGGCGCATTTGCGAGACCGGTCAGCATGTTGGCGTAGAGCGCGTTCAGCCCGATGCTGCCTTCGCGTACCGCCTGGAAGAATTCGTTGCGCCTCTCCTCCGGCGCCTGCCCGAGGTATCCTTCGAGCGGCCACATTACCTCCAGGTTCCACCGGTAGCGCGCCTCGAAGGGAAAGTCCCGGGTCTTCTGAATCAGACGCAACGCCTCCTCAAGGTTGTTCCACTGCTTTCTTTCGATGACCGGTTGGAGATCGGTGTACCCGATATCGTTGTGTGAATAGGACAGGAGATAGATGTCCCGCCATTTGACGGGCTTCAGATAAAGCGTGGATTTTCCTGCCGGCTCGCCGTTGACGCTGACGGTGACTGGAACGTCTGCCGCCGCCTCAACCGGCGGGACGGGCAAGTAGAGGATGTTGGCGCCTATGTCCAGCGGCCGTTTGATGGGCGCGAGACCCGAAGCGTCAATCTCGACGAATCTGCCTTCCTGCATGTTATCGAAGCTGAGCCGCACCAGCTGCTTGACATCCGCCCCGTCCCTGGTGAGCGCCGGTTCCGCCCGCAGAGTAGGGGCGAACCGGAACGAGTATTGCAGGGTCATGTACCAGTCGAGGCTGTCGCCGCCTTCCCCGGTGACCTGAAGCCTCAATGCCGCGCCCGGCTGGACCAGGCCCTTCGGCGCCTTCAGGAACATGTAGCCGAACAGGTCGCCGGCCCGGTCGACCGTGACGGCTTTGAACGAAAGCTCGGCGCCCTGTTTCCCGCTCACTCTCCACTCTTTTGCGTTTTCGTCCTTCAGGTTCTTGAAGGTGAACCACCGCTCGCCGTTCACGGAGAAGTCGAATTTGTGGACATCTTCACCCGGCCATCCGGCCCGCTCCAGCCCTGCGAGCCAGACGATCCGGTAGAAATCCCCGTTCACCCCGGCGGGGAGAGGATCGCTCTCCCAGGATATGGAGCGGGCTTCTTTGTTGGCCCTGACCAGGAGCGCCGAGTCTGCATCGGGATGTGAGGAGTGGTAGGGGAGCACCTGTCCGTCAAGCGCCTTGCGGAATCCGTTGACATAGTTCACAGGGGCAGGACCGCCGAAGACGTTGATGAGGATGCGGGTCCGCTCCTTGGGCGCGGCGCAGCCGGCAGCCATGGCGAGCGCCGGGAGGACGCACAGGATCAAAGCGCGATTCATTCGGAAATTCATGAGATCTTCTCGAAACGAGCCGCGAATTAACCCGAATTTGCACGAACGGATCTGCAAAGGAACGTCTTTCGTGAAATTCGTGGCGCCATCTGCGGCTGTCGGAGCCTGAAAAAATCGGCGATCAGAGCAGGTTGCTGGCCAGGTCCGCCAACTCGGATCTCTCCCCCTTCTCGAGATTGATGTGCGCGTACAGGTGCTGGCCCTTGAAATGATCGATGAGATAGGACACGCCGTTCGATTGCGAGTCCAGGTACGGGTGATCGATCTGGTAAATGTCGCCGGTGATGACGATTTTCACCCCTTCGCCTGCGCGCGTGATGATGGTCTTGATCTCGTGCGGCGTGAGATTCTGGGCCTCATCGACGATGAAAAACACTTTCTGCAGGCTCCGGCCGCGGATGTAACTCAGAGGCTCGATCACCAGCTTCTGCTCTTCGATCATCTGGTCAATCTGTTTGTACTGCTTGTCGCCTTCCGGGTACTGGCCCTGTATGATTTTCAGATTGTCCCACAGCGGCTGCATGTAGGGCGCCAGCTTGCTCTCGATGTCGCCCGGTAGGTAACCCATGTCCTTGTTGCTCAGCGGGACGACCGGGCGCGCGAGAAAGATCTGCCGGTAGGCCTTCTTCACGTGGATCGCGCTGGCGAGAGCGAGAAGGGTCTTGCCCGTCCCGGCCTTGCCGGTCATGGTGACGAGCGGAACGCTGGGTCGAACCAGGGCGTCGATGGCGAACGTCTGCTCTGCGTTCCTGGGCTTGATGCCGTAAGCGAGCCCCTTCTCGACTTTGCGCAGGGTGCGGTTTTCATGGTCAAAGCAGGCGAGCACCGAGCGGCTCTGGTTGCGCAGGATGAAATACTTGTTGGGGATGAGGTCCACTTTGCGGAAATCCAGGAGCCGCTCGGCGGGCAGCGAGAACGGCGGCTGATAGAGCGTGCTCAGAATGCCGGCGTCCACGTCCTCAACGATCTCTTTCCCGCTGTAGAGCTCCTCGATGCTCCGCACCCGGTCGGTGGTGTAATCCTCCGCCGGGATCTTGAGCGCCTTCGCCTTCATGCGCAGATTCACATCCTTGGTGACCAGGATGACCCCGCGCTTATTCCTGGATTTCTTGTGCAGGTCGAGGGCGACGCTCAGGATCCGGTGATCTGGAGTGTCCTCGCGGAATACATCCTGGATTTCCGGGCTCAGCCCCTTGGTGATCGCAATCCGGACTTTGCCTTTGCCCTCGCCGAGCGGGATGCCCCCGTTGAACAGGGCGCTCCCGGTGATCGAATCGAGCGTGCGGGCGAACTCGCGGGCGTTGAAGTTGATGACCTGGCTGCCGCGTTTGAAGTGATCGATTTCTTCGATGACGACCAGGGGAATGACTATGTCGTTTTCCTGGAATTGATTAATGCAGGTGGCATCGTGAAGTATGACATTAGTGTCGAGCACAAACGTCTTGGGGTGGTTGATCATGGACCTCCGTTTCGCCCCTTATTATGCCCTGTTTGCCGCCCCTGTCAAAGATCGATGCGCGTCGCACGCGCCGGGGGAAAGCGGCCCGGAGGGGCCCCTTAAGCACTAACCAATCTCGCCAGCTGAGAACGGACTTGGACCTGGACGTGGACCTAGACCTGGAGTGATGCTTCCCTAAGTCAGCAGAGTCCAAGACTAAGTCCAGGTCCAGGTCCGAGTCCAAGGCTAGGTCCCCGCAGATGCGGTAGTTAATACGGCGCTCAAGGGAATCGCCCGCGGCCCGGCCCCGACGACGGCGACTGGATTCGACTTTGTGCTTGAAGTAGGATTGGCATGAAACAATCGGACCGGATCCGACTCTATATTGGCATTGGGAATGTCGACGCGGGCAATACGCATCGGGGGAACGGATATGCGGAATACGAAATCGGTTAGAATCGTGGCTTGCCTGGGCCTGGCGATGTTCGCGCTCCTGTTTGCTGCGTGCGATCAGAAAACAATCAACCAGATCAAGGCCGAACCGAACCGCTATGCGAACCACGAAGTGGGAATCGCCGGCAAAGTCGTGCGCAGCTACTCGGTACTCGGACGGGGCGCCTATGAAGTCGACGACGGCACCGGCAAACTCTGGGTGATCTCCGACAAGGGTGTGCCCCGCACGGGCGCCGAAGTCCAGGTGCGCGGAACGATCAAGGACGGATACGATCTCACCTCAGTCGTGAAACTCCCGGAGGCTTTCAGTTCCGGCCTGGTGATGATCGAAAATCAGCACCGCGCCAGGTAGGATCAGGGTGTACGAGGGTTGATTCAGGGTTGAGACATGAGAGGCGTCGAGGTCAAACGGCCGCTAAGATTCGCTTATAATAATTCTCGTACTGCGTGACGATCGCATCGGAGCAGAACCGGGCCTTGGCGGTTTCGCGGCCGCGCCTCCCCATCTCGCGGCGCCGCTTTTCATCCGCGAGAATCTCGATCGAGCGGTTCGCCATGGTTTCCACGTCACGGGCCCCTGCCAGGTAGCCCTCCTTCCCGTCGGTGACCACTTCGGGGAGCCCCCCCACGTTCGACACCACCACCGGGACTTCGCATGCCATGGCCTCCAGTGCGACGAGGCCGAATGACTCGGTCTCGCTCGGGAGCAGCAGGAGATCGGAGATGCCGATCAGTTCGTCGATGTTGTCGCGCTTTCCAAGGAAGTGGATCATCCGTTCGATGCCATAGTGGTGCGCCAGCCACTCGGCACTGCTGCGCTCGGGCCCGTCACCGACCATGAGAAGGACCGCAGGCTGCCGCTTCTGCACGCGCATGAAAATCTCGACTACGTCACTGGTGCGTTTCACCGGTCGGAAGTTGGAGAGGTGGATGAGGACCTTTTCTTCCGGCGCCGCGAAGCGGGCGCGCAATTCCGGCCGGGCCTCCGCCTTGTACAGGCTGCAATTCACGAAGTTATAGATTACTTCGATCTCTTTGCAGATGCCGAAAGACTCGCAGGTGGCCTGCTTGAGGTATTTCGAGACCGCCGTGACGCCGTCGGATTTTTCGATCGAAAATTTGGTGATGGGCAGATAAGAACGGTCCGAACCTACGAGGGTGATGTCAGTCCCATGCAGCGTGGTCACAACCGGCAGGTTGCGCGGCTGCAGCATCGACTTGGCCAGGAAGGCGCTCACGGAGTGCGGGATGGCGTAATGGCAGTGCAGCAGGTCCAGCCCCTGCAGGGACGCAACCTCGGCCATCTTCGATGCCAGCGCAAGAGTGTATGGCGGATGGTCGAACAGGGGATAGTTGGTAACCTCGACTTCGTGGAAGAAGATGTTCGGCGTGGCCCGGTTCAGGCGCATGGGGAGGGCGTAGCTGATGAAGTGTATCTCGTGCCCGCGCTCGGCCAGCTCCTTGCCGAGTTCAGTCGCCACGATGCCGCTCCCGCCATAAGTCGGGTAACAGGTGATTCCGATTTTCACGAACCCTCCTCCAAAACATGCTCAATCAGGTGATCACGCGAGTTTTCGCAGGACGCGGGCCGGGAGTGTCACCAGAGCCCAGATCAGCTCAAGCACCCCGGACACGGCGATGCCGACGATCCGGAAGGGAAGCAGGATCAGCCAGACCAACGGATACAATATTAATGCCAGCAGGGCCAATGGCCAGCAGAGGATCAGCAGAATGCACCAAAGCAGGAATTTCGTCATGGATTTCGGGCTCCGGGAACGTGAGTGCGGGGCTACCGGTTTTCAGCATCCTCCTCATCATCCGGGTCCGCTTCGAGCGGTTGCAGGTTGCCCTCGGAGTCGTCCGCGGCGAAAAAATCCTCATAAATCCTGCGCGCCTGCGGCAGATCCGCGAGACTGACCAGCAGCGTGCTCGGCGCGGCCCCGCTCGCGACGCCGATCGGATCCGCCTCACCGCGCAGAACCGTGCTGATGCCATTTCCTTCCAGCAATTCCTGGATCATCTCCGCCTCGGGAAAGTTCTGGAATTCGGCAAGCTCGACAAGTTCCTGTCCGGCCTCGGAGGCCTGAATCCCCGGCGATTTGTCGGGGGACGCATCAACCAGAACAGCGCCGCAATCCCCGCAGTGCGCGCTCCCCGGCTCGTATTCCTTGCGGCAATTCGGGCAGAGCAGCATTCTCTACCTCCATGGCTTCAGGGTGAATGAACGACACACCAAATTATTACCATCATTCGATCCCCGGGGACAGCATCGAATGGAGCGTTCTTGTCTTGAGCCTGGTTCAGTCCCCGATGTCTGCTGCAGGGACTGAATCACGAAGACCATGAAGAAGAAAACTCTTCGAGGACTCAGGTCCTTGGGGTTCAAGAGAATTTCTGTCTCAGGGATTCCGTACCCAATGCCTTGAGGAGTTTCAGACGTCCGCGGGACCCGAGACCGCATTGATGTCATCCAGGATGATCTGTGCGATCGCTTCGCGGCCGGAAACGCCGCGGGCAAAAACCTCCCCCTTTTCCCGCGTGCGGAAAATTGCGCCTTTCGAAGTGCCCGAGATGGAGTGAAACACCGACTCCGGCGCCACCATTTCCGGCGTCACGCTGACGCGCACGCTCCCTTCCGACAGGCGGGCGCGGCCGAGCAGCCGCACTAATCTGCCGCCGTCGCGCGCCTCGCGGATCAGTTCGTCCGTCTCGGGCCCGATTCCAGACCGGGTCACATCAGCGAGCGTCGCACCTGCCTGCATCCACTCGTTTGCAAGGATGAGGATCTTGCATGCCGTGTCCCACCCTTGAATGTCGAGGTCCGGATTCGGCTCGGCAATTCCCTGGTCCTGCGCCCTTGCCAGAGCCTGCTGGAAAGTCAGATCGTGCTGCTGCATTTCCGAGAGCACGAAGTTGGTCGTGCCGTTGAGAATGCCGCGTATTTCGAGGACGTGGCAGCCCGCGAGGTCGGCCGGCGGCTTCACGCCGGTGGTTCCGCTGTAGGCGAGGCGCGTGCGGCGGCGCCGGGCGGTCTCGGCCAATTCCCTGAAACCGTGAACGAGCGGCCCCTTGTCGACGGTCACGACGGCTATCCCCCGCTCGAGGGCGCTGCGGATCAATCCCAGGGCAGGTTGCCCGTCGATCGGGTTCGTGGGCAGGCACTCCACGAGGACGGAGATCCCGGCCCGGGGGAGTGCGCTGATATAGGAAGGGACGTCAAGCAGAGTGCCCCGCTCGGCGCAGTCCGCGATCATGTGTCCCTGCTCCTGCCGGTCCAGAAGCCAGGGTACGTCATCCGGGGCGCCCGCCAGGAGCAGTCCCCCGCTAATGTCCGCGACGGCGGAAATCCGGGTTCGCCCTGTTTCCCGCGGGCGTTGCTGATCGAGATAGCGCGCAAAGGCGCGCCCCACATTTCCAAATCCCAAGAGTGCGATTTTGACCATGAGCGATAGCCGTCCGGATCCTGCGCTAGGGAACGGACCACGGTCCGAAAGGGAACGCGGCCCCGGTTTCAATCAACGAGCCAGTAAGTAATAGACCAATGAGGTCAGGATGACAAGCAGAAGCGCCACTGTGGCGAGGTTCATGCGCGGGAAGCGCCGGCGGCCGGGAGCAAGGGTGTCGGGGGCGGGATCTACGGCCTCCCACTCATCGATTGCCGACACACGCCTGAGATCGCAGATCAGGTCTCCCATCTGCTGGTAGCGGGCTTCCGGCTCCTGTCTCACCGCTCTGTTCACGATGGCGTGGAGATCGGCGGGGAAGTTCGGAAGTGTCGCACCCGCGCGTTGGAAAGAACCCCGCGGGTCGAACCGATGCGTCCCCGTCAGCATCGTGTGGAGCACGGCGCCGAGGGCGAAAATGTCGGTTCGGCGGTCCACCGCGTTGCCGCGGATCTGCTCGGGCGACATGAAGGCCAACGCGTTCATGGGTATCCGGGATCTGGCGTGATCAGCGGCTGCCGCACGGCGAAGACTCCTCGGATCCGTTTCGGTGAAGGTGGCCATGCCGCAATCGGTCAGGAGGACCGTCCCATCCGCGACCAGCCAGAGGTTGGACGGATTCACGCTGCGGTGCACGCAGCCGGCTGCATGCACGGCGTCCAGCGTCTCGGCGACTGACAGGGCGACGCGCACCGCTTCGCGCCAGGGCAGAGGCCTGCCGTCCATCCTCTGCCGCAGCGTCATGCCCTCGAGGAATGGAGTTATGACGTAGAAGTCGTCGTCATCGTCGCCGATTTCCAGGATCGGACAGAGGCTTTTGTGCCGGATCTCGCAGGTCCTGAGCAGGCCCTGGAGAAAACGCTCCCGCTTCGCGGCATCGGAAAGCACGCGGGAACGAATCAGCTTGACCGCCACCATCCGCCCGTTCCTGCGGTCCTCTGCCTGATAGACCGTGCCCATGGTGCCGGCGCCGACGGTCTTCACGATGGCATAGCTGCCGAGTTTTTCCTCGATCATGCCCGACTGATTCCCTGGTGATGTTGCGACACCCGTCCTCTTGACATATAGGATAGCACGAACCAGGAACCTTGTCGGCAGCGCGATCGTGGGTCCCGGCTGCAGAGACTGTCTCAAAACTCGTAGACCCGGTGATCTGCCCTCAATCCCAGCCCGGGAAGGGCTGGAGACAGTAGCCCCGGGCAAGCGAAGCGCCGCCCGGGGTAAAGGACGAATGAGAAACCGAGCTCCGGCAGGGGCGGCAGAAAACATCCGCAAACATATGACTTCTGTTGCCCCTGCCGGGGCTCTCACCTCTTGCCTGGCCTGACCGGGGGCGGCGCCGCTGCGCGGCTAGCCTGTGACTACGATGTGAAAGCGAGTATTTGCCAGCGATAAACGCATATTCAAGTTCAAGATACCGCCGATGGCCGCAACTATACAGAGCGTCATATGCCGTTGCGAATCTGATGATGCCCGTCAAAAAGGGGCGCCAAGGCGCCGCTTTGGGGATCGCGTTGAGGATTCATGCGCAATTGTTTATGTCGCTCTGTATAGTCACAGGTTATTCAATCCGACTCCGTCGGTGGCGGAGCTAGCCCCCGGCTACTCTCTCTGCGTCCCTCCAGGACTCCTGGTTTTGAGACATTCTCGCCGGACGGGACCAGGCTGTAATCTTGCCCGCTCCCAAGACCCGCGGCACGCGCTCCGGCTGAGGTTCGGCGTGGGTCGACGGATTGCGCCTGGCTGAAAACCTGCGCCGCGAATCAGAATCAGCGGTATTTAGTGCAGCTGGAGTCGCCTTGCCTGGACCTGGAGGTGATGCAGGTCCTGCGGCCGCGGCATGTACCGCACAGTCGGGGATCCGAACTGTCGATTTCCTCCAATGTGGGCCCGAACCAGGATCGCGCCATGGGAGAGAAGTAACCGCCCGTTGACACCGGCCGGCTCATGGCGAAGGCTTCGAATTCGAGACAGTCGGCGATGGCGCCGCCGCCTGCGCTCCAGAAAGTGCAGGACAGGTTGTTGCTGCAGGTCGTACAGAGTCCGCTGCGGACTGCGGTCATTAGCACGATGCTCCCCCTCGGTGATTGCGGGGCCGTGTCTCCCCCCGCATACGCCAATTATAATGCAATTCGGACAGTCAAGCGTTCGATAAACTCGCAGGATCGAAGAAGTCCGTTGATACGCGCAGCATTCATGTGTCCCCCGGCTTCAGCGGGCGCCCGATTTCACGCCTTGGAGGCCCGGCATTTGTGGCATTATCCTTTGATAGGTGCAGTTTTCAACAAGGCATGGGAGGAACGATGTCGATCCTGAAGTTTCTGAAGCTCGAACCCGCACCGGGCCGCTCCTCGGCAGAAACGGAAACCGTTCGCAAGATCGCCGGGGCGCTCGACCAAATGGATCCCGATCGCGCCAAGTTCATCGCAGCCTTCGCCTATCTCCTGAGCCGTGTTGCCCGCGCCGACCTGATGGTGACTCCGGAAGAGACGTCGGTCATGGAGCAGATGGTCATGGAGAAGGGCGGGTTGCCCGAAGAGCAGGCGGTGCTCGTAGTTCAGATGGCGAAGACCCAGAACCTGCTTTTCGGCGGGACCGAAAATTTTCTCGTCACCCGGGAATTCAACAGGATCGCGTCACCGGAACAGAAATTCGGGCTCCTGCACTGCCTGTTCGCGGTGTCGGCCGCCGACGAGACCATTTCGACCCTCGAAGACAACGAGGTGAGCCAAATCGCCGACGAACTGAGGATCGAACACAAAGACTATATCGCCGTCCGTTCCGCATTCCGCGACTACCTTGCCGTGCTGAAAAAATCCCCCGGGCCGGCGCACTGAAAGGCAGATCCTGCCATGGCTGAAATACCGCGTGGAGACGTCCTGTGGCGGCCGACGGACGATTATCTCTCCCGGTCGAACCTGGGCCGGTTCATGGGCCGCCATGGCATTTCCGACTACTCCAGCCTGCTGCGAAAGTCCGTCGAGGATATCGAATGGTTCTGGAACGCCGCTTTGAAGGATCTGGGAGTCGAATGGCATCGCCCGTACGAGCGTCTGCTCGACAGCTCCGGAGGTTTTCCCTGGTGCCGCTGGTTTACAGCGGGCCAGGTCAACATCGTTCACAATTGCGTGGACCGGCACGCCCGCACGCGGCCGCAGGAGACGGCGATTCTGTGGGAGGGGGACGGTGGAGAAACGCGCCGGCTCACCTTTGCCGAACTGGAAAGCTCGGTGCGCCGCACGGCAGGGGCTTTGCGTCAGGCGGGCATAGGGCGCGGGGACGTGGTCGGGTTCTTCATGCCCATGGTGCCGGAGCTGATGGTCGCCTTTTTCGCGACGCTCAAACTGGGGGCGGTGGCGCTCCCGGTCTTCTCGGCGTTCGGGCCGGAGGCACTGGCGTTCCGACTTCAGGATGCCGCCGCCAAAGTGCTCTTCACCGCAGATGGATCGTACCGGCGCGGGCAGGAAATAAGCATCAAGGAGAATGCGGACAGAGCTCTCCTGTCGGTTCCCACGGTCCGGACCGTCGTCGTATATCGGCGAACCGGCGGCAAGATTCCCTGGGTCGACGGGCGCGATGTCTGGTGGGACGATTTCATTCGCGGCGGCGACGATTCGATTGAAACGGAAGGGACCGATGCCGAGGACCGGTGCATGGTCGTCTACACCTCCGGGACCACGGGAAGGCCCAAAGGCTCCGTTCACACCCAGGGCGGCGCACTGGCCCAGATCGTCAAAGAGGTCGGCTACTACTTCGACGTGCATCCCGGGGACCGTTTTTTCTGGCTCACCGACATTGGCTGGATGATGGGGCCGTGGTCGATGATCGGATCCACTTTTTTCGGCGCTGCCTGCATGATCTTTGAAGGCGCCCCAAATTGGCCCGAGCCGGACCGTCTGTGGCAGCTGGTCGACCGCCATCGCCTCACTCACCTCGGCATCTCGCCGACGGCCATCCGGCTCCTGCTTCGCGCGGGTGATCCCTGGGTCGACCGCCACGACCTTGGTTCGCTCCGCATCCTGGGATCGACGGGGGAGCCGTGGGACCCGGAATCCTACCTCTGGTTTTTCAGGAAGGCGGGGCGGACGCGCTGTCCCATCATCAATATATCAGGCGGCACCGAGATCATGGGCTGCCTCGTCGCCTGCGCCCCTGTGGCTCCGTTGAAGCCATGCTCCTTTCAGGGGCCGGGACTGGCGATGGACGTGGACGTCGTGGACGATGATGCCCGGCCCGTCCGCGACCGACGCGGCTACCTCGTGCTGAAGCAGCCGGCGCCATCGATGACACGCGGCTTCCTCAACGACCCCCAGCGCTACCTGGACACTTACTTTTCGCGCTGGCCGGGCATCTGGAATCACGGCGACTGGGCCCTGATCGACAGGGACGGGTTCTGGTTCATCGAGGGACGGGCCGACGACACTATCAAAGTGGCCGGACGGCGCACGGGGCCCGCGGAAATCGAAGCTGTCTTGATCGGTCATGATTCGGTGTCGGAAGCTGCCGCGATCGGCGTGCCCGATGATATCAAAGGAGAGGTCGTGGTCTGCTTCGTGGTATCGAAACCCGGCGCCTCTGCAAGCGAGGACCTCGCCGCGGAACTTTCGGAACGGGTTGCAGCGTCCCTGGGGCGGACTCTGCGGCCATCCAAAATCCACTTTGTTTCCGCACTGCCGAAGACGCGGTCCGCCAAGATCGTGCGTGGCGCCATCAAACGGCGGTATCTGGGCCTTCCCATGGGTGACGTCTCTTCCGTCGAAAACCTGTCCGCGCTGCAAGACATCCCGCAAGCCGCACGGTAAGCCTGCGACGGACGCGCTGCGAAATGAAATCCTTCATCCGGACCGGTTGAGCCGGTCGTTCTCAAAAGGAGTCAGGAGTCAGAAGTCAGGAGGACTCGTCGAGGATTCATGTAGCCGCGGGCTTCAGCCCGCAACCGTCCGCATCGACTGTGGTCTGATCTCGCCGAAAGAGGGACTGTAGCTGCATCAGCCGTACCGGTAAGTTTGGAGACCGGGCTCAAGCCCGGTGCCACATATGAGTTGAACGCGTGTGGCGACTGCGAGCGCCAGTCGCTGCAGTTCTCCTGGCTCCTGACTTCTGGCTCCTTCAACGCCACCCGGATCCGCCGGCGCGCGAGGCGCGGTGCCACTGGACGGGAACCTGTTTGCGATGATTGACATCGTAGCCTCATCGCGTCATACTCGGATTGAAGTTTAAGTTTGTTTGCTTTCAAGAATCATCATGAGTGATGCGAACGAGGGACGGCGCGCGCACCGGTTTGCGGATCCGTCTGGACGACGGCTGTCGCTCATGCTGCGGAAGCTTGAGGACGGAACGGGATAGTATTATTAATGTATAAAGGACCTCACCGGGAAGGCCTCTTCCGGCGCCTCTGGCTTCTGCGCTGCAATCCGGCCATGAGGGCGGCGAGCCGGTGGCGGACAACGGTGGGCGGCATGCCATGATGAAACCCAAAGTTCACCCCCGCACCGCACGAAGTCGCAAAAAAAATGTTGTGCCGCTGTCGAAATTGCGCACTTCCGAGGTTGTCCGGACGGTCGTGGATCACCCGCGACGCCTGGATGAGCTGGTAAATCTGCTGCAGGACAAGGAGAGGACGGTCCGCGGCCGGGCCGCAGCCACGCTCGCGCGCCTCTCGGAATCGCACCCGGCTCGATTGGTCCGCCACCTGGAACGACTCAGGGGGACGCTGGGTGATGAATCTGCCTACGTTCGGTGGCATCTGCTCTACACGCTGGGGCTGGTGATTTCACGGTTTCCCCGGCGCGCATCTTTTTCCCTGGCGGATGTGAGCGCCCGGCTCAGCGATGAGGACCGGATGGTGCGCAGCTTCGCCTGCCGCGCGCTGGAATCTGTTGCTATTCGAAAGCCTCAGCTGGTAAAAAGTCTGTTTTCGGCGAACAAGGAAGGAATCCCCCCCTCCCTGGCCCGGTTGCTGCAATAAGCCGGTCCGTGGAACCAGAGACTCCGATAAGGGACAAGGTCGTCGAAAGCAGGCGATGGGCGTCCGGTTGTCGCCCGGACGAAGGGCAATGCCCGGGATCCGATATTTTTTTCCACTTTATTGTGCGGATCCTCCAAAAAGCGGAACAGACCCGGAATCAGTTCGTAATAATCTGCGGGAGGACGCTGAGGAGGCTCCGGCATGCCCGTGCGCATGCCCACGGCCCCGGGGCGAAGCTAAGCTGAGCAGGGAGCTAAGCTTAAAGCCATCAGGCGGAATCCATTTCCAGAGTGCAAGGGAGTTCTATGATACAGCGACTATCAACCGCCGCGGTTTTCCTGGCTCTTGTTGCGAGTCTTGCGCCGGCCCAGACGAACCCATTCCCAAAGTTCAAGCCATTTATGGGGGCTGCTCCGGGCGTGGACTTTTTCGCCAGCCAGAAGTCCGAGATTGACCCGTTCATAAAGCCGATTGCTGATGCCCGCCAGAAAATCGAAAGCATGCTCGGCGCCGATCCCGCCAAAGGCGCGATTTTTGTCTGCTCGACGCTCGCGCAGAAGGACTCGATCTACGATCAGCGCATTTTCAAGCTTGGATACAGATGGTACCTGGTGCAGCTTACGCCGGAGGCACAGCGGCAGGAGCGCATGGCCCGAATGCAGGCGGCTGCTGCGGGCGCAGGGGACCAGCCAGCTCAGAACGGCCGTCAGAGCCAGAATGGCCGTCAAGGCCAGAGCGGCACGCAGTCAGGCCGGGGCAGCCAGGGGGCCCGGGGCGATCAGGCCGCGCAGGCAGCCCGTTTCCTGGGAAACCCGGCCCAGGGCGGCCGTCAGGGCGGAGGCCAGAATCCGGCAGCGATGCAGGCGGCAGCCGAGGCGCGTACGGCAGCGACGCTGGCGTCCCAGGTGGGATATGCCATCCTGATGACGAGCCTCAACAACGACAAATCGTTCCGGGTCTCGCGCCTGGACGATATGAGCCGGACCCCGCTCAACGACTGGCTTGACATCGCCCTGGTGGCTTATGCCACCGGCAATACGCAGAATAGCTACCGCACCATGCAGGAACGGATCGACGACACCTTTCCGCTCGACGATATGCTTTCGATGTCGCGTCCCTTCGTGGCCCAGGGCGACACATCGGGCGGCGGGGGCGGCGGGGGCGCTCAATCCGGGGGCGACATGGGCGCCACACGCATGGGCGGCGCTGGACAGGGAGGCGCTCAGTCCTCCGGCAGGTCGGGAGGCGCTCAGGCCGGCGGTGGTCAGCCCGGCGGCCGCGGCGGGAGCCGCGTCCTGCCCAAGGATCAGGTCGACCGGCTGGTTTTTGACGCCCAGTCAATCGCGTTTTTCAGTTACCTGATGGAAAAGAGCGGTCCCGAGAAGGTGAAGGACCTGATTCAACAGAATTTGAAAAAAGTGGAGACGCTGCAGGTGGTCATGAACTTGTTGGGCAACAACATCGACAAAGTCGAAGCGGAGTGGCATGCGTGGGTGCAGGCGCAGAAACCCGCCGGGAGTCCCGGCAGGGGCTCCGGACCCGCAGCAGGTTCTCGCTAATACTTAGAGGTTCAAGAAGATTATGGCTTCAATACCCTTAAGAAACATGCAAAAACGATGGCTCTGGATCCTGCCTGTGCTGCTTGTCGGACTGCTGGCCGTGCTCGCCAGCGATCGAATCGGCACGACCAACGCCCAGTCTTCCCCGACCCAGGCGAAGCAGAGCAGCCTGCCGCAGGCCAAAGCACCGGAGGCTCAGTTCCAGGGGCCCTACACGGTGGCCGCGACAGATGTCTCGCGCACCCTTCTGATCACGGGCGAACTGCAGGCGTCGCGCTCGCGCGAGATCCAGGTCCCCCTGACCAAGGCGAGTTCCACCAGCACGATCACCTTCATGGCGCCGGAAGGGGAAGTCATCAAGCAGGGCCAGAAACTCATCGAGTACGACGCCTCGTCCCTGCTCAGCCTGATGGCCGAGCAGACGAGAGCCGTCGATGAGGCCTCCCTTTCCATTGAAAAGACCAAGAAGGACCAGGAGGCCACGCGGACCGGCTACCTCAATAACGTGGCTCAGGCGGAGGGGAGCCTCAAGATCGCCAAGCTCAATGCGGATATCCCGGAAGCCCTCCAGCCGCGGAACACCTACCTCAAGTATCAGAACGATTACGAGAAGGCAAAGCTGTCGCTCACGCGGGCGAAGGAGACCCTGGCCAACTTCGAGGCGAGCTACGACTCCCAGGTCAAACTCACGGAGTTGAACAGGTCCAATGCCGAGATCGTCCTGAAGAGAATGGAAGGCGACCTGGCGCTGCTGTCGATCGACGCTCCCCAGGACGGGATCGTGATCTACGGGGACAACTGGCAGGCCAACCGCAGATACCAGGTCGGCGATCAGGCGTTTCCGGGCATGACCGTCATCAGTTTGCCTGACCTCTCGAGCATGCAGGTCAACGGATATGTCTACGACACCGAGCTGCAGTTCCTGGCGCCCGGGATGGGCTGCGACGTTCGCCTCGACGCCGTGGCAGGACGGGTCTTTCACGGCAAGATCGTATCGCTGACGAGCGTGGCGACGCGCAAGGGTTTCGCCACCACTCAGAAGGTGTTCAAGGCGATCATCAAGCTGGATTCAGTGGACCTTTCGGTCATGAAACCCGGCATGACGGCCCATGCCGAAGTCACTGTATCGATGGGGACCGGTTTGACCGCGGTCCCGCGCCCGTACATCGGATTGGACGGCAAGGGCCGCTACTTCGTGTTCAAGGAAACCGGCCCGAAAACCCCGCCTGCCGCGGAATTGGTCAAGGTGGGCGTCTTCGGCGATCAGATGGTGCAGATCGTTTCCGGGTTGAACATCGGGGATCGCGTGCTTCCGGCCCTGCAGAAATCGGAGGAGAAATAATGAAATCCAAGAAACTGATTGCAGTCCTCCTCGGCCTTGCAGTCGTGGCAGCGGCCGGCATCTGGTTCTTCAGCAGTACGCGGGCGTCGGTGCTCGTGAGCGAAAAAGACCTGGTCCCGGTGGTGCGGGTCGATTACCCGCTGATCATCAACTCCTCCGGCTTGCTGGAGGCCAGGTCGAGCCAGCCGGTCAGCTGCCCGCAGATCGGCAACGAGCGGCGGTTCAAGCTCGTCCGCGTGGTCGACGAGGGCACCCAGGTGGCCGAAGGCGATTTCGTCATGGAGTTCGACAGCTCCGACTTCAGCCGGCGCCTGAGGGATGCCTCCGCCAATTTCCAGAGAAACACCGAGCAATACCAGCAGCGGAGGTCCAGTCGCGACAACCAGGTGCGCGACAACAAGCTCAACCTCGAGCAGTCCAGGGCCGACCTGCAAAAGCTCAACGCCAAACTCGAGCAGCAAGCGGAACTGGAAAGCGCCATTACCATCGCGCAGACCAAGATTCAGAAGGAAATGGCGCAGACCGAAGTCGAGAGCCTCGAGAAGCAGATCGCGCTGCAGGACGAGAGCAGCCGGCTTGACATGCAGATCGCCCGCAGCAACGAGGTGCACACCAAGAAGCAGATGGAAGACCTGCTCGACACCATCGACTCGCTGACGGTGCGGGCTCCGGTCGCGGGCGTCGTCATCTACCGGCGGGACTTCAACAATGAGCCGAAGCCGGTCGTCGGCAACGACGTCACCCCCATGGACCCGGTGCTCGAGATCCCTGACCTCTCGACCATGAGGGTCAAGGTGCTCGTGGACGAGATCGACGCCGGCAAAGTCAAGGTCGGCCAGAAGTCGAGGATCATCATCCCCGCACTCCAGGGAATGACGTTCGACGGCAAGGTGATCGAACTGAGCGCGATCCTCAAGCAGGCCACGTTTGACCGTGCCCTGAAGGTTGCAGAGGCGCGGGTCGAACTCGATCCGGGACAGGACCTGACTCTGATCCGGCCGGGGATGAGCGCCAGCGTGCAGATCCAGGTCGGCGTGATCGAAAAAGCGGTCGTCATCCCCTTGTCGTGCATCCAGGAACGGAACGGCGGGTCGTTTGTTCAGGTCCTGAGGGCGGACAAGAAAGAATTCGAGTGGCGCGCGATTGAACTCCAGACCAACGACGAGCTGTCTGCCGTCGTGAAATCAGGCCTGGAAACTACGGACAAGATTCGCTCCAAACCTAAAGTCTGAGGCTGGTCATGGCATATCATGAGTGGGAAGACAAGAAAAAGAAGGGTGGATGGGGACGGTCGATCACGAGGATCGTCGGCGTCCTGATCCTCGTAGGCGCCGTTGCCGCCGTGGCAATCTACCGCAACGAGATCATGACGCGGATGACCAGGGTGTTCGCGGCCACCGACGAGGAACCGGTGCCGGTCCTCAGCCTGGAGAAGGGCCCGTTGCAGCTCGAGGTGGAAGCGAACGGGGAAATCGTCGGGCTGGAAACCGTTCCGGTGCCGACTCCCAACACCCGGTCCGGCTCGCTCAAGCTCGGCTGGCTGATCACCGAGGGGAGCATCGTCGGCGTGGGCACGCCGGTTATCCGGTTCGACAGCACGGACATCCTGCTCAACCTGGAGCAGCAGCAGAACACGCTGACGCGCAACCAGGAGAACGGCAAGATCCAGACGGGCAGCCAGCAGCTGACCGCCAAGACCATGGAAATCGACCGCACGCAGGCCAAAATGGACTACGACTACTCGATGACGGTCCTCCCCGAGGACGAGACCATCTACTCGAAGTGGGAGATCATCGAGGCCAAATTGAACGCCGACTTCGCCAAGGCGAGGATCGAGAACCTGGCGGCCAAGGCCAGGGTCCAACGGCGCGTTTCAAGCTCCCAGCAGCAGGTCTCCGCGATCGAGCGCAACCGGGCGATGCAGGAGGTCGGCATCATCCAGCAGACCCTGTCGACCATGGAACTGCGCTCCCCGGCAAGCGGGCTGCTCCTTTACCGGCGCGACCGCCGGCGCGATCCGCAGATCGGCGACAACTGCCAGGCCGGACAGGTCCTGGTGGAAGTCGTGGACCTGAACGCGCTCCAGGCGCGCATTTACGTGCTGGAAAAGGAAGCCGGCAACCTGCAGAAGGACAAGCCGGTGCTGATCAAGCTCGATGCGCTTCCGGACAGGGAATTCAACGGTATCGTCCGTTCCGTGTCGTCGGTGGCCGCGTCGCTGGAGCGGAACTCGCCGCTCAAGTATTTCACCTGCGACGTCACCATCCGCGATGCGGGTGAATATCTCCGCTTCATCAAGCCGGGCATGGCGCTGCGGGCGCGCGTGGTCCTCGAAAAGTACGATTCGTGCTTCGTGGTTCCGGCGAGCGCCATCGACTTCAAAGGGAACGACACCTTCGTCTATATCAAGAAGAGCGACACCGGCGTCGCGAGAAATGATTTCGAGCGCAAGCCGGTGCAGATCGGCATGGGCAAACACGGCCAGGCAACCATACTGAGCGGGGTGAACGAGAAGGAACTCATCGCCCTGCGCAACCCGATCGAAACGCGCAAGCTTTCGCTCCCTGACTTCAGCAAGGCCAGCGTCAATCAGAACCAGCGCGGCCGCGGCGGGCAGGGCGGGGATATGATGCGCATGATGCAGGGGGGGGGTGACCGCGGTGGCGGCGGTGGCGCCGGCGGCTATGGCGGTGGTGGCGGCGGTATGGGCGGCGGCGGTAGAGGACGCTAGTCAGACTGAAGCGGGACCCACGGATTCAGACCGAAGAAGGACCCACACATTATGTTTATGATGGAAAGTATCAAAGTAGCCCTGAGCAACCTGAGCCGGCGGAAGCTGCGCTCCTTTCTGACGATGCTGGGCATGATCTTCGGCGTCAGCGCGGTGATCGCCATGCTGTCGATCGGCGCAGGGGCCGAGGGCGAAAGCTTGAAGACGATCGCGAGCTTCGGCATCCGCAACATCATCATCACGGCCAAGGATTTTAAGCCGGAAGAGCTGAAGCAGATCCGGACCGAATCGCTGGGCCTGCACATGCGCGATGTCGAGGCAATCGAGGCCGTGTTGCGGCCGCGGCCGCTGGTCTCAGCCAAACGCATCGTCAAGACCTGGCAGGTCGCCTCGGAGAAGGGGCGCAGCGACAGCCGCGTTCTTGGCGTCAGCAGCACCTTCGCCGAGATCAACAACCTCAAGCTCCTGCAAGGGAACTTCTTCTTTCCCTTTGACGACGAGGCAGAAAACCAGGTCTGCGTGCTGGGGATCACAGCCAAGCAGAAACTGTTCGGTTTCGGCGATGCGGTCGGGCAAAAGGTCAAGATCAACGACCAGTGGCTGACCGTCGTCGGCGTACTCGCGGACGCCGCGCTGGGGGACAAAGACCAGTTTGAAGGTGTGAAAATCCAGAACCCGAACAACGATATCTACATTCCCATCTACACCTCGATCAAGAAATTCGACGTCGATGCGCTCGAAAATCAGCTCAACGAGGTCGTGGTCCAGATCCCCGACGAACCCGGCGTGAATCTGAGGGACCAGTCGGCGTCGATCGGCAGCCTGATGTCGACCATGCACCGCTACGTGGACGATTACCAGCTCGTCGTGCCTGAGAAACTCCTCGAGCAGAGCCAGAAGACACAGGCGATCTTCAACATCGTCATGGGGGCCATCGCGAGCATCTCGCTCCTCGTCGGTGGCATCGGCATCATGAACATCATGCTTGCTTCCGTGCTCGAACGGACCAGCGAAATCGGGCTGCGGCGCGCCATCGGCGCGCGCAAGCTGGATATCCGCCTGCAGTTCATCGCGGAAGCGCTCGCCCTCAGCCTCGCCGGCGGCCTCATCGGCATCGGCCTTGGCTGGGGCACCTCGAAGGCGGTGGCGGCATTCTCGGGCTGGCCCACGATCATCACGGTGTCCTCGATCACACTCTCGTTCGGAGTGAGCTCGCTCGTCGGCCTGGTGTTCGGCATCTACCCCGCCGTGCAGGCATCAAACCTCGACCCGATCGAGTGCCTCCGGTACGAATAACCCGGCCTCTCTAGTAAGACCCGCGGGGATTCGGGCTCAGGTCAAAGTCCGAATCCTCGCGCGAGGGATCTGTCACTCCATCCGTCTGCGGCGCCCGCACACCCTGAAGCCCCCGATTTTTCCAGTGGCCGCGGGCTTCAGCCCGCAGCATGAATCAGCGACTCAGAGCGTGATCATACGTCAGGCGGAACACTGAAGTTCCGTCGGGGCGCTCTTGGAGAACGGCCTGAAGGCCGTGGGCGTTGGATGTGTTTCAGATAGCCTCGCAATCATTCTCCTGCTTGCCCGATCGGCGTTAGCGACAGATCAAACCATCCCCGGTACTGTTCCTTCCACGAATAAATTGTATGTAAAGATGACCAGCGATACCGCTCGGGCGTGCTGACCAGATTCCACCTAACCGGATTACAGTGGATGTAGTCGATCACCTCTTCAAGATCGCGATCATCGCGTATCATTCTGTCGAATGGCTCGGCCTGCCACAAGGTTCCCATTCGGCCCAATCGCTTGTTGATCAGGCGAGAGCTCCGCCCTTTGATTCTCCCAACTATTCTCTCCAGCTCAGGAAACGAATGAAAATCGCACCATGCCGCGGGATCATTTCGGATGGGAATGGGCTGCAAAACAGCATGGGTGTGGTCAGCCATGATGACGTATGCAAAAACGAGACACACCACTTTGTGCTGGCGCAGGATTGCCGATTCTACTTCCTCAAACATCCACTCCTGCGTAAAGCGGCCGAATATTTCGTGCAAACTGAAACGGCAGTGATAAATGGCTCCCGGTGCCCGGTAGTGAGGGAGGTTTCGCGAATAGAATGCTCCATCTTTGGAGACGCGCATGTTTGGAGGACCTCCAGGAAAATTTTCCGCCGTCGTACCTTCTCAACAACACTGAAGTTTCGGCGGAAGCGGGTGGATTTCACAGATTCTTTATGAAAATGCGGATTCTCCGAGTTGTTCATGTGGTCGCGGGCTTCAGCCCGCAGCATGAATCAGCGACTCAGAGCGTGATCATACGTCAGGCGAAACACGGAAGTTCCGTCGGGGCGCTCTTGGAGAACGGCCTGAAGGCCGTGGCCACATGTGTCCTGGAGGTCCCGTGTCTCCTGTTTTTCATGTGGCCGCGGGCTTCAGCCCGCAGCATGAATCAGCGACTCAGAGCGTGATCATACGTCAGGCGGAACACTGAAGTTCCGTCGGGGCGCTCTTGGAGAACGGCCTGAAGGCCGTGGCCACATGAGTCTTGGAGGTCCCGTGTCTCCTGTTTTTCATGTGGCCGCGGGCTTCAGCCCGCAGCATGAATCAGCGACTCAGAGCGTGATCATACGTCAGGCGAAACACTGAAGTTCCGTCGGGGCGCTCTTGGAGAACGGCCTGAAGGCCGTGGCCACATGAGTCTTGGAGGTCCCGTGTCTCCTGTTTTTCATGTGGCCGCGGGCTTCAGCCCGCAGCATGAATCAGCGACTCAGAGCGTGATCATACGTCAGGCGGAACACTGAAGTTCCGTCGGGGCGCTCTTGGAGAACGGCCTGAAGGCCGTGGCCACATGAGTCTTGGAGGTCCCGTGTCTCCTGTTTTTCATGTGGCCGCGGGCTTCAGCCCGCAGCATGAATCAGCGACTCAGAGCGTGATCATACGTCAGGCGGAACACTGAAGTTCCGTCGGGGCGCGCCTGGAGAACGGCCTGAAGGCCGTGGCCACATGAGTCTTGGAGGTCCCGTGTCTCCTGTTTTTCATGTGGCCGCGGGCTTCAGCCCGCTTGCGGAGGCGCGGGTTAATGCGCCCCCGCGAGTTGCTGCTTTTGCCTACTTCCTGTCCAGGTACTTCTTGTACAGCTCGGTGTGCTTGCTCTCCAGGGGGACCTGCTTGCCGGCGATGATCAGGTTTTTCACCTGGGTCCGGATCTCCAGCAGGTCGCCGTCGGTGACCACCAGGTCGGCGATCTTTCCCGGCTCAATCGTGCCGATCCGATCGGCGACGCCCAGGATCTCGGCCGGGTAAACCGTAACCGCCTTGAGAGCTTCTTCGTGTGAGAGCCCGTAGGCCTGCGCAAATCCCGCTTCATAAGGGAGATTACGAACGTCCGCCGGACTCGGCGAGGTCAGCGCAAACTTGACGCCCGCGGCCGCCAATTCCTTGGGCAGCGTGAACCTGGCGTCGTACGGATCATCCTGGCGCGAGGGGAGCGCAATGATGGAACCCAGGATGACCGCCACATTCTCCTTCTTGAGCAGGTCGGCGACCTTGTTTGCTTCTTGCCCTCCCTGGATCACGAATTTCAGTTTTTCCTTCCTGGCGAACTCGATCGCGCTGCGGATATCGCGCGCGGTCTGAGCCTGCAGGAAGACCGTCGATTCTCCCTTGACGACCGGTACGAGGGCGTCGAGCTGTCGATCGCGAGCGGTTGCCGGGTTAGCCTCGCGCGCCTTGGCGTAGTGGCGCGCCTTTTCGAGCAACTCGGTGATCTCGGCGAGCTGCTGCTGGCGGGCGCGCGCGGTGTCGGCTGCCTGAGCAGCGCCGGGAGTCGCGCCGCCGCCGCGGCCGCCTCTGCCGCCGCCGGCGCCCGGCAGCGTCATGACCATCCCGGCCGACTTGAGCAGCGCCATTTCATCGGTGGTCCAGCCATCGAGGTGAATGAGTGCCGGCTGTCCCGCGATCGTCCCGCCGGAAGGCGCGCTGATCGATGTCGTGATGCCGTTCACGCGCGCCACGGGAATCATCTCACTCGCCGGGTGAATCGCGCTGAACGCCAGCAGCTGTGGTTTGAACGCGCCCAGGTCCGACGTGTCGTTCATCACGTCGACGGCGCCGATCTCTGCGAGACCGATGGTGCTCCAGGCGTTCACCATGCCCGGGTACACCTCGAGGCCGTCCGCCTTGATGATCTGCGCGCCGGCCGGCGTTTTGACCGTCTTGCCGACTTCGGTGATCTTGCCGTTCACCACGACGATCGAGGCCCGGTCCAAAGTCCCGGCAGCTGACATCGTGTACACCTTGGCGTTCTGGATCACGTAGGCGCGGTTATCGGCCGCGGCGACGGAAATAGCCGCGGCAATCAGTGCCACACATGCAAGAGTGACCGTCAATCGATTGAGTGTGTTTGCCATGGTTCTTTCCTTTACTCCACTGGATGAGGAAATTTGTCGTTGAACAGGCCGGGCGGCAGGGACCCGCGGCCGGCGCCGGGGCGCCCCTGCGGCGCGTTCTTTTTGTCCAGGGCATCGAGGGTCTTGCGCTCCTCCTCCATGCTCTTGCGCATCTCCACGTCCTTCTGGATGTCGAAATAGATCTCGCCGTCCACGAAGGTCTTCTGTGCCACCGCGTAGACGCTCAGCGGATGGTGATTCCAGATCACGAGATCCGCGTCCTTGCCCGGATCGATGGTCCCGACGCGGCCGTCGATCTTCAGTTCCTTGGCCGGGTTCAGCGTGATCAGGGCCAGCGCCTCCTGCTCGTTCAGGCCGCCGTATTTCATGCACTTCGCGGCCTCCTGGTTCAGGTGGCGCGCCTCTTCGGCGCTGTCGGAATTCAGGGCCGCGAGCACCCCCTTGCGGGTCATGAGCGCGGCGTTGAACGGAATGGCGTCGTAAGCCTCCACCTTGTAGGCCCACCCGTCCGAGAACGTCGACCCGACGGCGCCGTGCGCCGCCATTTCTTTGGCGATCTTGTAGCCCTCCAGCGCGTGCTCAAACGAGTTGACTTTGAATCCGAACTCGTCTGCCAGGCGCATCATCATGAGCATCTCGTCGGAGCGGTAACCGTGAACGTACGTCAGGCGCTCGCCGCGCAGGACATCCGCCAGCGGTTCCAGGGTCAGATCCTTCCTGGGCTGGATCGCGGTCTTGTCGCCCGCGGCGAGGCGTTTTTTGTACTCGTCCCACTCACGCATGTAGTCGCGGGCTTCGATGAAAGCGGTCCGGATCACGTCCTCGGTGCCCATTCGGGTGCCCGGATAGCGCCCGGAGGTTCCTCCGCGCTTCACGTTTTCACCCAGAGCGAACTTCAAGCCGGGCTTGGCGCCGAACAGGAGTCCCTTGGCATCCTTGCCCCAGCGGTGTTTGATGACCGCGTTGGCGCCGCCGATCGGGTTTGCACTTCCGTGCAGTGTGTTGCTGATGGTGACTCCCCCGGCGAGCTCGCGGTAAATATTGATGTCGGTCGGATCGAGGACGTCCTCGATCGCAGTCATGGAAGTGACCGCCAGAGACCCTTCATTGACGCCGCCGGAGATGGCGATGTGCGAATGCGGGTCGATGATACCGGGTGTCACGAACTGGCCGGTGGCGTCAATCACAGTGGCGCCTGCGGGGACGGCGACCGCGGCGCCGACCTCGGCGATCTTGCCGTCGCGTATCAGGATGGACCCCTTGGGGATGTTCCCGTGTGAAACGGTGAGGATGGTAGCGTCCTTGATGACGATCACCCCCGAGCTGCCGGCCTGCTCATCTGACGCCGGCGCCCATGCGATGCAGGCCGCGAGCAGGACAATCAAATACAGTGTCTTTTTCATGGTGACTCCTAGTGGATTTGGCATAGGTTCCCTCGCTCCGGCATCAATTGCCGCCCGGGAGCCTGGTCCCGGAGAATTCGAAGACCCCCATCTGCCCGGCGCTCATGGTTCCGGACATGCGGTTTCCCTGAATTGTTCCCGTGCACATGACCTGGATGGTCCCGCTCGGGGTCTCCCAGGAGATGGTGAACGCAATGCGGTTTCCGGTGACGGTTCCCCCGGCAATCTGGGCCGAACCCATCTCTGAGGCGATGTCGCCGGTCAAGGAAGTCCCGCTCTGCAGCAGGGTGAGCGTCAGCGCCATCGCACCCTGGGGCGCGTTGATGCTGAGCTCCCATCTGCCGGAGGCGGATGCGGCCTCTGCTCCTCCCTGGCGCCCGGCGCCGGCCGTGGGCGCCGGTTCGGGTTCCACGATGTCGAACTTCCTGCCGTCCACAAACGCGAACTTGATCCGTGTCCTTTCGTCGAAGATGTCTCCCGTGGCGAGGATCAGGTTGGCCGTCTTGTTCTTCTCGATGCTGCCCAGGCGGTCGGAAACTCCCAGGATCTCTGCCGGGGTCATCGTGAGGGCTCTAAGAGCGACATCCTTATCAAGGCCTGCCGCGACTGCGCGGCCCACGTTGCGGATGAAGTCCCGCGGATTGGCGATGTCGTCGGACATGAAAGCGAAACGCACGCCGGCTTTGGCCAGCGCGGCCGCGTTGCCGGGAGCTTCCACCCTGCGGCGCAGGTTCTGTAGTTCTTCGCGGGCGTCCGGGTCGGTCGTGGCGGGCCGTTCCGGGTACTTGACCGCAACAAGGACCGGGATGTTGCGGCTCTTGAGAGCCGAAGCCATCTTGCCTCCTTCGGCGCCGCCCGCGAGGATCAGGTTGAGCTGGAACGATTCGGCAAGGTCCAGCGCACGCTGGATCTCCTGAGGCGTGTTCGCCGCCAGCATCACCGGCATTTCGCGCTTCATGGCCGGCTGGAGCGCCTCGAGGGCGCGGCTGTATTCGGGTCGCTCCGCCCCCGGGTTGGCCTTGTAGACGCCCCACGCCGTGCCGTACCGGTCGGCGTCGAGCAGGGTCTGTTGAACGAATGAAACGATTCCCATCAGCGACCCCGGGTAGCCTCCGCCGCCCCTGCCTCCCATGTTTACGTAATAAAACAACGGAGTCTTGAGCACCATTTCGCCGGCACTTGCGCCCGCGAGGTTGATCAGGGTGCCCTGCCCGGGGAAGAATCCGCGGCGGGGAAACACCAGCGTCGTGGTGATGCCGGCAGCGCGCGCCGATTCGATCTTGCGATTGGTTGGGTTGAGCGACTCCAGAGCCTGGCGATACGGTGTCAGCCCCTGCCTCTCGTCCGGCGGGACCGCCGGTTGCTGTGCCTGCTGCGCCGGCTGTTGCCCACGCCCGGGAGCGGGTGTGGCCGCGGCCGGCGTTGTCTGCCGGACGGGCGCCGCCTCCTCGAGACCGATGTCGGAAAAGGCATCGATCAGGCCGGGATATACCGTCAAGCCGGTCGCATCGATTACCCTCGCGTCCCCGGGCGCCGCTCCGCCTGCGCCCACAGACTCGATGATCCCCCGGCGCACCACGACGGTACCCTTGTCGATGACCGGGCCGGCGATGGGAATGATCTTGGCATTGGTGATTGCGAACACCGGGGGTTCTTCTGTTCGCACCGCAGTTGTAGTCGCGAGAAACACGATGGCCGGGCAGGCGATCGTGATTATTCGCCACTTCGAACGGCGCCACAGACCCCGCATGCGTGACAGCATCATGCAGAATCCTCCTTGTCGTTTGTGTGCATTATGGATTCCGGGCAATCCGGAACTATGAAATCGGGAAACGAGCGCAATCTTACCCCAGCGGCCGCCCGATCGAGCAAGAAAATGGTGCCGGGGGCTGGGGATTGGGTGCTGGGTGTTGGGTGCCGGGTGCTGGGTGCTGGGGGCTGGGGATTGGGTGCTGGGTGTTGGGTGTTGGGTGCTGGGTGTTGGGGGCTGGGGGCTGGGGATTGGGTTCAGGGAATAGGAATTTGCTATGGTCGGGATCCTCCTGCTGACTCCTGACTCCTGACTCCTGACTCCTGGCTCCTGACTCCTGACTCCTGACTCCTGGCTCCTGACTCCTGACTCCTGGCTCCTGGCTCCTGACTCCTGACTCCTTGCTCCTGACTCCTGACTCCTGACTCCTGACTCCTGGCTCCTGACTCCTGGCTCCTGACTCCTGGCTCCTGACTCCTGACTCCTGACTCCTGACTCCTGGCTCCTGACTCCTCCTTGCGGCTCCCGTCAGAAGTCCAAAATCTAAGGTCTAAAGTCTAAGGTCTAAAGTCTATTTCTTCTTGCGGAGCAGCACGTAAACCGCGCCGACTCCGCCATCCGCATAGGGGGCGGAGGCATAGGCGACGACGTGATGGGACATGCGACGCGTGGCGAGCCAGCGCTGCAGATTTTCTTTGAGGACCGCCCGGTCACTGGGCGAATTGATGCCGCGGCCGTGGACGACCTTGACGCAGCAGGATCGTTCCCCGGACATCCGGCTGATGAATTCTTCGACTGCCTCCCGGGCTTCGACCCGGGTCAACCCGTGAAGATCGATCTGCGCCTGGATCGAATAAACACCGTTGCGCAGGTTCGGCAGAAAGCGCCGGCCGGCGACTCCCACCCAGCCTTCGATGTATTCCGGGTGTTCCAGGATCGGCGGGGGCTCCGTTCCCTCGACCGCCTCCTGGAACAGCCGGCTGTCCCCGAGCCCGTCATCGGCCGGGACCGCGGGCGGCGGCAGGGCGCTGGGCGCCGGATCATGGCGCCAGCTGACCCGGGACACGCCGTCCATTTCGTGGGCAAAAAGCTGATCGTCATCGAGTTCGGGGGCGTCCTCCTGTGGCGGCGGGGAAGCCGGAACAGGTTCTTGCGGCGGCTGTTCCTCCCGCTCCAGCGAGATCCCCGACTCTCGCATCAGTCCCGCCAGCCCCGCAAACGGACGATTCCCCGTATCTGCTTCGCCTTCCATCGTCGTCTTCTTGCTCTTCTGCTTCATGGCACTAATCATCTTACACAAGTCAATCGAAAGGCAAAAGCGCGCCACGCTCCCTCTCCGCCCAACCCCCATCGCTCGGCACCCTTTTCCAGGGATTCCCCACGCCCGGAGCACCCGGAGGGTGTGAAGAAGGGCCGCTACGCGGCCCGGCGCTTCTACCCAAGCCTAGACTTGGTCCAGACCTGGACCTGGACCTAGATCTAGACCTGGACCTGGTCTTGGACAATTCCCATACATAGACTTTGGCGACCTTTTAAGTCTAAAAGCTCCACCCTCAAACCGGCTTGCCTGGGAGACCCCGTCACGAGACTAGGCTGCGGCACGTTCCGTCCGCAGTAGGTCCCGGCCGCCGGACGGGACCCTGGATACCCGACAACCGCAGCCGTAACGCATTGTCGCAAACTGCCGGAACATGGCCGCATACCTGCATCGGGCTTCGCCGAATTTGCCGCGGGAACGCGTCCTGCGATTGTTCGCGCGGTTTAGCTTGTGCGAAGTCCCGTCCGGCGGCCGGGACCTACTCTGCGGCCCGCTCCAATGGGAATGTGGTTCGCTAATCGGCAGGTGCTTTCCGTTGGCGGCACGTCGATCTGGGTAACGATCTACATCCGCGTCCAGGTCCATGTGGGTGCGGGGGCGTGAGTTAGGGCTGGTGCGATTCGGCGCGCCGGTTCGAGCGCCGTGGGGGAAAATGCCCTCATCTCATGGAAAATCTGCGGTTGCAGGCGGGTTCTGACAACCTTGACATTCACGTTAGAATTGACTATTGTTTTCAATCGCTTAGGGAGAGTCAGGATTGCTCCCTCTAAGGTGAGGGAAAGGAGAGGTTCGATGCTTACTTTAACCGCTACGGCGGTCGGGAAGGTCAAGGAAATCATGGCCGAGCGTGGCGAGGCCAGCGGCCTGAGGATTGCGATTATTGGCGGGGGCTGCTCGGGTTTTCAGTATCAGATGTCGCTGGACCCGGAAGCACAGGCCGACGACAAAGTATTAGAACAGGATGGGTTACGGGTCTTCGTCGATTCGCGCTCGATGATATACCTGGAAGGCACGCAGGTCGATTACGTCGATGGGCTGAACGGATCGGGTTTCAAGTTCGATAATCCGAATGCCAAGAGCACCTGCGGCTGCGGCGAATCCTTTAACGCATGACCCGGCGGAACGCAATGGGGCAGGCGAAAACGCGGGCGGCTTTGCGCCCGCGTTTTTCCTTTGATCGTGGCGATCCAGCTTGCAACGGAGCTTTCGTGTCGGGCCGGTCAGCATCCTGACTATGAAAACGCGCGGCGTCCCGGCATCTTGGTGGATTGATCCTGAAAGGGGACCACTTTGGCAAGGAATTCCACGCAGAACCGGCTGGCCCTCATGGGAATCAAGTTGCGGCCCAGGATCGGCGTGACTCCGGGCGAACGGCGCTTTCCACAGGCATGTTCTGCAGACGTGGCCATCTGGGGAGACTTCGAGGCGGCGGCCTCGACGGATGATCTGGCGGACACGCTGGACTACAGCAGCGTCCTGGCAAAAGTGATCGAGGTGGCGCACATGCGTGAGTACAATCTCGTGGAGGCGCTCGCCTATCGGATCGCACGAGGCCTGCTGGAGGCTTTCCCGATTTTGCGCGTCAACGTCAAGGTGCGCAAGCAGCCCGCCTCGTTGATCGACAAGCTGGATTACATCGAGGTCGAAGTCGCGCAGGAATAGAGCGGATCGGGAAGGGAATCAGAGGAGCGCGGAAAAACGCCGACGGACGCCGGCATGAGGGATTCCGAGCCGCGTGCCGGGGTCGATGGACGGAGTTCAGGCAACTTGTGAGGATCGGATGATGCAAATCGGTGAACTGGCACGGCAGGCGGGCGTCAGCGTACGCGCAATCCGCTATTACGAGGAGCTGGGCCTGATCCAGCCGGAAAAACGCAGCCAGGGAGGCTTCCGTCTCTATGGCGAGGAAGACCACAAGCGCCTGGCAGTGATCAACTTCCTGAAAGAGGTCGGCCTCTCGTTGATGGAGATCCGCGAGATTCTGCTGGCAAAGAGGTCTTCTGGAGGCGGCAAGGCTACTGTAAGCTTTCTGGTGAACATTCTGAGCGAGAAGCTGGCGATGGTCGAGTCGAAGATCGATGCTTTCAATGCCATGAAAAGCGAGCTGGCGGATGCGATCCACATCCTTCGTTCGTGCGAGCATTGCGGGCACGAAGTCCTGCTCGACGCGGCGTCCTGCGGCAGTTGCGCCAGCCTCCTTCCCCGGGAAACAGTGCCGGAAACGTTCAAGATGATTCTGGGATAAATGCAGGCGCCGCGCTGACGTGGACGCGTAACATGGGATTGCGGGCTTGATGCCCGGGAATTGCGCGAATCCGCAATCCGAGGAGGGGTTTTTTATGACAGAGGCGGCAGAGGAGCACCCTGGCTTCTTCACTTCCAGGCTGGAGCGTGTGATCGGCTGGGCGCGCAGGTATTCGATCTTCCAGTATCCATTCGTCACCGCCTGCTGCGGCATGGAGTACATGTCCACGGCTTCCGGGCACTATGACATGGATCGCTTCGGCGCCGGCCTGCCGCGATTTTCGCCGCGCCAGGCGGACGTGTTGTTTGTAGTCGGCACGATCAGTCACAAGATGGCGCCGGTCCTGCGCCGTGTTTACGATCAGATGTGCGACCCGAAATGGGTTGTGGCCTTCGGAGTCTGCACCTGTACCGGGGGGTTCTACGACAACTATGCCACGGTGCAGGGAATCGACACGATCGTTCCGGTCGACATCTACATCCCGGGCTGCCCGCCGCGGCCGGAGGCGGTTCTGGACGGGCTGATAAAACTGCAGGAAAAAATTGAAAAGCAGAAGCAGTTGTCAACCCCGACGGTGCGGGAACTGAAATTCGCCGAGGGGGCAGCAGATGCCGCCGCTTCCGGCAGCCGCTCCGGATCCAGGAAACGATGACTCTCATGGAAACAACAACGACGCAACCCAGAGAAACCAGAAACATGCTCCTCAACGTGGGGCCCTCCCACCCCGCGATGCACGGCGTCATCCGGTTGGTGACCGAGTTGGACGGGGAGAAGGTAGTCAAGATCGACGCCGAGATCGGGTATCTCCACCGCGGGTTTGAAAAGAGTTGCGAGAACTCGACCTGGACCCAGGCGATGCCCTATACCGACCGGCTGAACTACGTGTCTCCGCTCATCAACAATTTCGGATATTGCGGCGCGGTCGAAAGACTCCTGGGCATTGAAATCACGGAGCGCTGCAAATACATCCGCGTGCTGATGAGCGAGGTGTCGCGGATCACAGACCACCTGACCTGCATCGCCGCCTCCGCCATGGAGCTTGGGGCGATGACTGCGTTCCTGTACCTGATGAAAGCCCGGGAATACCTCTACGACATCGTGGAAGACGTCACCGGGGCGCGCCTCACCGTCTCTTACGGACGCATCGGGGGAGTCAAGGCCGACCTTCCCGAGGGTTTCCCGGAAAAGCTCCTGAGCGCCCTCAAGCAGGTCGAGCGGGAACTGGCGGACGTGGACAAGCTGCTCACGCGCAACCGGATCTGGATTGACCGCACCCGGGACGTGGGCGTGCTCACGACGGAAAACGCGATCAGCTATGGCATCACCGGCCCGCTGGCGCGCGCTGCCGGGATCAATTACGACGTGCGCAAGGCGTTCCCATACCTTGTCTATGACAGGATCGAATTCGACGTCCCGCTCGGGGAGCAGGGCGACAGCTACGACCGCTACCTCGTGCGCATGGAGGAAATGCGCCAGAGCATCCGCATCATCCGCCAGGGGCTGAAAGACCTGCCCGGCGGCCCGATCGCGGTGGACGCCGAGGGGAAGGTCGTCGAGTCGTTCGACCTGGTCGATGAGGCCAAACTCGGGCACACGGCAGGGCTCGCGAACGTGACCAGCACCGTGGACCCGACGCTCGACGGGACGGAAAAACGTTTCCAGGCCAGGATGGCGCCGCGCGACCGCTCGGTCATCCTGCCGAGCAAAGAGGATACGTACGGCAACATCGAAGGGCTGATGAATCATTTCAAGTTGATCATGGATTATCACGGGATCCATCCGCCGGCGGGCGAGGCGTACTTCCCGGTCGAAGGCGCCAACGGCGAGCTGGGCTTCTATGTTGTCAGCGACGGCAAAGACCGCCCCTACCGGGTGCGTTGCCGGCCGCCGTGTTTTTTCAACATGGCGGGGCTGCATACCATGCTTGAAGGCTACATGGTGGCGGACATGATCGCGACGTTCGGCTCGATCAACATGATCGCCGGCGAATTGGACCGCTAGGGCGACCAACGAGTCATAGAACTATGGCCTCCTTCCTTTCACAGGCGCGCAATCGGCTCGGGTTGCTGACAAGCTACCTCCGGAAGCAGGCGCGCGTCCCGGGAGGCCCGCTGACGCTGGCGATCGAAAGCACCGCCAAATGCAACCTCGTCTGCCCGATGTGCCCGCGTGAAAACTTCTATTTCCCACCCCGGGACATGGAACTGTCCCTGTTCAAGAAGATCGTCGACGAGTCCAAAGACTACCTGGAATTCGCCGTTCCGTATGGCGTCGGCGAGCCGCTCCTGAACCCGGAGATCTACGACATGATTTCCTACTGCAGGGACAAGGGCGTGCCGACCGGGATTTCGACGAATGCCACCGTGCTCTCCGAGAAGGCTGCCCGCAAGCTGATCGAATCGGGGCTCGATTACATCATTTTCGCGTTCGACGGCGCCACCCGCGAGACCTTCGAGATGTACCGGAAGGGTGCCGACTTCGAAAAGGTCCGCAGCAACATCTTGACCTTCCTGCGGGTGAAGAAGGAGATGCGGTCCAAGATCTTCTGCATTATCCAGGTGGTCAAGCTCAAGGAAAACGTCAAAGAGCTGCCGGACCTGGTCCGGATGTGGCGGATCGAGGGGATCAACGAGGTGCGCATCAAGAAGGACGAGGTCCACAACGAGGGGAGCGCCATTCCCGGGGACAACGGTTCGCGGCCGCCTCTGCGCCACCCCTGCTACCTGCTCTGGCGCGGGCCGATGTACGTCCACTACGACGGGACTGTCTTCCCTTGCTGTTACATCTATCCGGACGAGCCGATCGGCAACGTCAAAAAAAACACGCTGACGGAAATCTGGAATTCGGAGAAAATGGTCCGCCTGCGGCAGGCGCACATCGACGGAGACCTGAGCCATTACAAGGCGTGCCTGAACTGCCCCGCCGCGCGGCCGAGGATGGCGGTCACGACCGTCAGTTTCTTGATCAACACTCACACGGTGAGAAAGGCGATCCCGTTCTTCGAGCGGCTGGCACAGATGCGAAATATTTCCGTGTTCGAGACCCTAAAATAACCCTGAGGTTGCTGCCGATGCCCAACCAACCCGTCAAGGTTTTCAGCTTCAATGAAGCCAACAGCCTGGTCGAAAAGGTCACCGACCTGACGGAGGAGGTGATACACGAGCTCGACACCATCCGCCGCCAGGCCTCCCACGATGCGGAGGAGGGGGAATCGCCGATCTCCGACGCGGTCCTGAAAGAGGTCGAACAGGCGCTGCAACAATGGTCCGAGCGCGTCGTGGAACTGGGCGGGCATCCTAAAGGATATTTCACGGTCGACTTCCAGTCGATCGATCCCGAGCTTCTCTATTGCTGGAACTACGGCGAGGACAAGATCAGCTTTACCCACAAGGTGTGGGAGAACTTCAGCCACCGGCGCCCGCTTACGGACAGCATCGACGCCACCGGCGAGCACCTGCGATGGGTGAACTGAGGGAGAGTGCTTTGTGGTCACGCTCAAGTCCAAGCGCGAAATTGAAATCATGAGGGACGCAGGCCGGATCGTCGCGGAGATTCTGCAGACGCTGCGCCCGCACTGCCTCGCCGGCGTCAAGACCCGGGAAATCGACCGGATCGCCGAGGAGGAGACGCTCAAGCGGAACGCCCGCCCCGCATTCAAGGGCTACCGGGGATACCCGGCAAGCTTGTGCGCCTCCGTCAACCAGGAAGTCGTGCACGGCATCCCGGGCAACCGCGAGCTGAAGGAAGGCGACATCGTGAGCCTCGATTACGGCGTCATCTACAACGGCTACTACGGAGACGCCAGCATCACCGTGCCGATCGGCCAGGTCGCGCCCGAAGTCGCGGAGCTGCTCAAAGTCACCGAGGAAAGCCTCTACCTCGGGATCGAGCAGGTGGTGGCCGGCAACCATTTGTCCGACATTTCGCGCGCCATCCAGAAGCACGCCGGAACGCATGGATACGGGATCGTCAGGGAATTGGGCGGGCACGGGATCGGCCGGCGGATGCACGAAGAACCCATGGTGCTCAACTACGTCACCGGCAGCCTCGGAATCAAGCTTCAGCCCGGACTGGTCCTGGCGCTGGAGCCGATGCTGAACCTGGGGACAGATGAGGTCAGGACTCTTCAGGACGGCTGGACCGTCGTAACCAGGGACGGAAAGCCCTCCGCGCACTTCGAGCACACGGTCGCCCTGACCGAAACGGGCGCCGAAATCCTCACCCGGGCCGTCTGATGACCTGGACCTGGACTTGGACCTGGACTTAGACCCGGCAAGAACCTCCGGCCCGATTTGAGTGCGGTATTCGCGAACGGTCGCATCAAAAGAAACCTGTCCAGGTCCAGGTCCACGTCCAGGTCTACGAAGGACAATTGAATTTCGCGACAGAAGCCTGATAGGCAAGCCTCCGGCATCACCGGAGGTTGCGTAATCGCTCCAGGAAACCATCTATGCTCGACCGGATTGTCGCATACATGCGCTGCCCGTGCTGCCTGGGCACGAATCTGCGGGCGGACGCGGCCGGCTTGTCCTGCCGATCCTGCTCCGCCCGGTACCCGTTTCGCGACGGGATCCTGGACTTCATGGGCGACGATCCGGCGGAGGTGATCACGCCCTTTCAGCGCGTCATGCAAACCCCACTGGTGGTTTCGATTTACGAGGGATGGTGGCGCCGGCTCGGCTATTTTATCGCCAGCTCCCGGCCGTTTGATAGGGAAGTGCAGACGATCCTGAGATTCCAGCAGGGCGTCGAGACGGAGCGCGTCCTAGACCTGGCATGCGGCACAGGGGTCTTTACCCGCCCGCTGGCGCGCCAGGCCCGGGGCCTCGTCATCGGGTTCGATCTTTCGTGGCCGATGCTCCGCCAGGCAAGGCGGCTGGTCGAACGGGACGGCCTGCAAAACGTTCTCCTGATGCGAGGCACTGCGTTCCGGCTGCCGTTCCTCTCGGGGGCTTTCCCCTGCGTCAATTGCTGCGGCGCGCTTCACCTGTTCGACCGGCCCGACCTCGCGCTCAAGGAAATCGAGCGCGTGCTCGGCCCGGCGGGGCGACTGTCGGTACAGACCACGATCCGGCCGGAACATTCGGGCGGAGTCGCATATTTTCTGGAACGCGTCATACGATTCGGCTTTTTCGGCGAGACCGAGTTGCGCGAGTGCCTCCGCCTGCACGGCCTGAAATTGCTTGAAAGCGAGCGTCACAGGATCAGCTATTCCTTCCTGGCCCGCCACGCGTAGGGACAGACAAAAGATCACCGCAGAGAACGCAGAAAATTAAATGTTGAAAGCAGAATGGTGCGGCTCATTCAGAACGCACCGCAAGTTAAGCAAATACAAAAAGATATGCAAACCTGCAGTTCAAACAAGTGCCACTGCTTGACCAGTTACAGCTACACCGATCTCATAAGACAGAATTTGTCAATTATCATTTGTCAATTATCAATGGTCATTTTCACAGGTCAAAGGCCCACAACGGACAAATGACAGATGACCATTGACAAATGACAAATGACAAATTCTTCCGACTGCAATCCCAACTCATATAATGGTGCGATAAGTCTTCTGTCCCAAAAGAGCCGCACCCAAAGGAAGAATGGGCGAGTGCCTGAGGGCCCGCTTCCCCATGCCGGGGTTCTTTCTGTTGAAGATTCAGGACTTTTTGTGTTTCACAGACGGCGTCGGGATGCTATTTTCTTGGGCTGATGCGCGTCCAAATCCCGGTTTCTGAAAAGGGAATTCATTACGATTTGCGGCGCGTAGTGATAATATGCGCATGTGTTCCCCTTTGCTTTCATGCATATCTTAGTCGGGGAGGATTCTCGGCATGTCTGGAAAAAAGCTTGAACGAGAAAAAGAACTGTTCTTCGAGTACCTGCGCCAGAACGGCTTGAAAAAGACCCACCAGAAGGACCTGATCCTCGAGACATTTCTGGACAATGAAGGGCACATGAGCGTCGAAGACATCTACGCCCTGGTCAAGCGGCGGGACAAGAAGGTGGGCATCGTCACCGTATTCCGCACCCTCAAGTCCCTGACCGCGTGCGGCATGGCGAAGGAAATCAGCCTCGGCGACGGGCTCACACGTTTCGAACACTGCTATCATCATCCGTTGCACCACCACATCATCTGCACCAAGTGTCACAAGGTTATCGAATTCCTGTCTCCGGAACTGGAGCGCGTCCAGCGGGCGATCGTGGCCAAGTACGGCTTTCAGGCGCAACAGGAACGCATCCAGATCCACGGACTTTGCAGGGACTGCCGCGAACAACGCCCCTCTGCGGATGGGCCGCGGCCGGGGCCGGACACCGGGAAGATCTTCGCGCGGGACGCCATCAAAATGGCGCTGGCCCTGCAGAGGGAAGGATTGGAGTTCTACCGCTCTGCCGGCAACCACAACCAGGATCCCGCAGGCCGTAAGATTTTCCAGACCCTCGCCGTCGAGGAAGAGGGCCACGCGCGCGCCTTGGAACAGGAGCTCGAACTGATGCAGAAGCAGGAAAAGGGACTCGCCGAGGCCCCCGTCTTCCTGCACGCCGACCCCGCGGAACTGAGACAGGTGATCGCCTCCCAGTTGCCAGGTTTGACGCCGGGTGAATTATGCCTCGACGCGCGCCGCTCCCTCGAAATCGCCTTGCGGATAGAGCAGCGCGCGGCGGGATTCTTCCGCGAATATGCCGAGAAGTTCACCGAAACGGAAGGGAAGCGGGTCTTCCTGCGTTTCGCCGATCAGACGATGCAGCACCACGCGTCCATCAGCCGCCGTGCCGAACTCGGCGCCTCCGCCTCTGCGTGAGACATAAAAACTTCTCCCTTCTTCAGGAGTGCGTGGATCCTTGGGATCGGCAGCATCAGCATTGCCGCCGCTGAGTGGGATCGAAGTTGGTCTTCCGGGTGCAATCAAAAGTGAGACTCGATCCTCGTGGAATTTGGGTGAGCCTTTCAAGCTCAGCGTTTCATCGGACAAAAAGGATGCGTCGCGCAACGATTAACGACAAGAGAATTTATCAATTGTCAATGGTCAATGGTCATTTGTCATCTGGCCGCTTCGAACCTCTGGCTTGTGATGTCCTGATCGAGTTCGGAGCGGGTGAAGTACCCGAGCGCAGAACCTGCCCGCCAACATGCCGCCCCGCCCCCGAATGACAATTGACAAATTCTTTTTGTTGAGTCCCACTTCCGATTTCACCCTGGCCTTCCGGGCTGCTGGACTTCGGGGTTCGATTCAAGTATTATGCGAGGTTTATGAGTCAGCAATCGCTCGGGTTACTTCAACGGTTCTACGTGGCGGAAGTGGTGCAGGGTGTCGCTCTCACCGCAAGGCACTTCTTCGTCAACATGCCGCGCCACATCGCCCGCGGGTTCGGGTTCAAAGTCGGCAAAGGCGCCACTGTCACGTATGAGTACCCCGAGGAAAGGCGGCCGTATGCCAAGCGGCTGCGCACGCGCCATCGCCTGATGAAGCGCCAGGATGGATCGCCGCGCTGCGTCGCCTGCATGATGTGCGAGACCATCTGCCCCGCCCGCTGCATCCACATCGTGGCCAAGGAGAATCCCGACCCGAACATTGAGAAGATGCCCCGGGTCTTCGACATCGATCTCGGCCAATGCGTCTTCTGCGGTTTCTGCGTGCAGGCCTGCCCCGAAGACGCCATCCGCATGGATACCGGAATCGTGGAACTGGCGTCATATACCCGAGAGGGCATGCTCTACCATATCGATCAACTCCTCGACTAAGGGGAACAGGAGTCAGGAGCCAGGAGTCAGAAGAAAAGCAAAAGTTCAACGCCAGTTCGAAGGCAATTCCGACACCCAACTCTAAACCCCCAGCACCCAACACCTAGCACCCAGCACCTGCTTTCTTCCGGATGTCGATCAGCTGCGCGACGATGCTGACGGCGATTTCTTCCGGAGTTTCAGACCCGATTTCGATGCCTACCGGGGAATGGACCCGGGCGAGCTGCTCCGGCGCCACGCCTTCCTTTTGCAGTTCCTCGAAGAAGAGCTTCACCTTGCGCCGGCTCCCCATCAGCCCGATGTATTTCGCGGGGGTCTTGAGCGCGTACCGGAGGCACGCAAAATCATACTGGTGGCCGCGTGTCACGATGAGCAGGTAGGTGGAATCGTTGACCGGCAACTGCTTCAACATCTCGTCCCAGCCGTCGACGTACAGGGCGTCGGCATGCGGGAACCTCTGCTTGTTGGCATACTTGATCCGATCGTCCGCCACCAGGATGCGAAACCCGACGGTCTTTGCGATATCCGCCACGCAACGTCCGACGTGCCCTGCCCCGAAAATAATCAGCGCCGGTTCTGGTAGGATCGGTTCCACGTACACCTCCATGCTGCCGCCGCAAATCATGCCGCCGTCTTCGGCGTCGTCGTTGGTGAGATCGAACTTGAGCACCTGCGGCTTTCCCAGCCGTATCGCGGCGAGGGCCTCGCGGCAGACCTCGTCCTCGGCGCAGCCGCCCCCGATGGTGCCCGTACGGCGGCCGTCCTCGTAGACCAGCATTTTGGCGGCATCCTTGCGCGGGGTCGAACCCTTGCGCGAAATGATGATCGCCAGCGCGGCCCGCTGCCCCTGCCGCCGCAGTTCGACGATTTCCTCGAAAATATCCCCGTTCATCATGACCTTCTAAAATATAACCGCAGAGCCCGCAGAGATCGCAGAGAAATAATGTAAAAAACCAAGTGTACTTCACAAGGCTTCTGCGGTGATATTTTTTGAATTCCCGCATTTCGGATGTTAGTATCGCAACGTTTGTTACTCGATCATCTCGAAATCATAGAGGGTGAACCTTGAACACGGAACCTGTGACATACGACGTGGCGATCATCGGGAGCGGACCGGGGGGATATGTGGCTGCCATCAAGGCGAGCCAGCTCGGGTTGACTGTCGCTCTTGTCGAAAAATACTCGAAGTTCGGTGGCACCTGCCTCCACTGGGGATGCATCCCCACCAAATCGATGCTCTTCAGCGCCGAAATCTACGACAAGGCGCTCAAGGGGAGGGAGTTCGGCATTCTCTGCAGGGACATCAAGGTCGACCTGCACCTGGTGAAGACCCGCAAAGACAGGGTTGTCAAAAAGCTCGCCATGGGCACCGCCTTCCTGATGAAGAAAAATCGAGTCGCGACCTTCCAGGGTAAAGGGACCATCACCGCGCCCGGAACCATCCAGGTCGAAGGGGAAGCTCCGATAGAGATCAAAGCCCGGAACATCGTGATTGCTACCGGCTCCGAAGCCATGCTGCTCCCCGGAATAGAACTGGACGGGCAGGTGATCCTGACGAACAAGGAGATCCTGGATCTCGAGGCGGTCCCGAAATCGCTGCTCGTGGTGGGCGCCGGCGCCGTCGGGATCGAGTTTGCCTCCCTCTTCGCCCGCTTCGGCACCGAAGTTACCGTCGTGGAGATGCTCCCGCGCATCCTGCCGCTCGAGGACCAGGACATTTCGGATGAGCTGCACAGGCTGATGGCCAAGCGGAGAATCAAGCTGCTTGCGGGATCGCGCCTCGAGAACGTCGCCGTTCAGGACGGCAAGGCGATCGCCACCGTGCAGACGCCGAACGGCGAGGTGGAGACCATCACCGCCGAGAAGGCCCTGCTTGCCGTAGGCCGCAAGCCGATGACCGATGGAATCGGCCTGGAAACGCTCGGCGTGAACACGATCAGGGGACGCATCCCGGTCGACGGCCGCATGGAAACTAACGTCCCGGGCATCTTCGCCATCGGAGACGTGGTGCCGACGCAGCAGCTGGCGCACCTGGCTTCGCATGAGGGCATGCTTGCCATGCGGCACATCGCCGGGCAGGCCACCACCCCGCTGAACTACGACCGCGTGCCAAACTGCACCTTCTGCTACCCCGAGGTGGCCAGCGTGGGTCTGACCGAACAGGAGGCCCGTCATCGGGGCCACGAAGTCGTGACCAGCCGCTTCCCGTTCGCGGCCATCGGGAAAGCGTCGGTGCTCGGCGAAAATGACGGTTTCGTGAAGCTCGTGTGCGACAGGAAGTACAACCAGATTCTCGGCGTCCATATGATCGGCCCGCATGTGACCGAACTCATCGCGGAAGGGACCGCCTGCCTGGGCCTCGAGGCCTCGGCCGAGGACCTGTCCCACCTCATTCACGCGCACCCCACGGTTTCCGAGGCGGTCATGGAAGCCGCGGAGGCGATCTACGGGGCTGCGATCCACTTTTGAGCACGCAGGGGACTTTACCGGAAAAGGTCTGTTACGCCGTTCTCTTCAAAGAGAGGCAGGAGTATGACTGCGCCCTGGCTTTGCAGATGCGGATCTGCGAGTTGAAAAAGCAGGGGTTCGCTCCCGACGTACTGCTGCTGCTCGAACACCCGCCGGTCATCACGCTCGGGCGCAACGGCGACTGGCGCCACCTTGTTGTGCCCGACGAGGTTCTGCGCGCAAGGGGCGTCACTCGCCACCACGTCGACCGCGGCGGCGACATCACCTATCACGGCCCCGGCCAGCTCGTCGGCTACCCGCTGCTCCAGCTCGAACGGCACGAACAGGACGTGCACCGATACATGCGGAACCTGGAAGAAGCAATCATCCGCGTCCTCGCAGAATACGGCATCGAAGCGGGGCGTGAGGAACAGCTGACGGGCGTTTGGACCGGGTCGGGAAAGATCTGCGCCATGGGCGTCCACATCAGCCGCTGGATCACCCGGCACGGATTTGCCCTGAATGTGAACACGGATTTGTCTTTTTACGGCTTGATCGTCCCCTGCGGGCTGGTTGGAAAACCGGTCAGTTCGATGCAGGCGATCCTGGGACACGAAATCGATCTGCGGCAAGTGGCGGAAAAGTTCAGCCGGCACTTCGGGCAGATATTCGCCAGGTCCATAATGACAATGAGCAGCGATCAACTGTTCGCCGCACTGGACGATTAACTTCGCGGCTTCAATGAGAGGCCACGAATGATCACGAATTAACCTGAATCTGATTTCGTGTTAATTCGTGATCATTCGTGGCTGCTGATTTCGGTGGGTTTTTCGGGGAGGATTCATGACGATCGACGTGGTGATACCGCAAATGGGAGAGTCCATATTCGAGGGCACCGTCACCAAATGGCTGAAGAAGGAAGGGGACACGGTCACGCGCGACGAGCCTTTGTTCGAGGTCTCGACCGACAAGGTCGATTCCGAAATCGCCTCTCCCGGCGACGGCGTGCTCGAAGAGATTCTCGTGCCGGAGGGCGAGACGGTCAAGATCGGCGCCGTAATCGCCCGGATCGGGGAGTCCAAGACCGCCGTGGTAGAACCTGAACCCCAGGTCCCAGCCGTCGCGGCCGTTGCCGAACCGCCCGTGGAACCCGTAGCCCCAGCCGATGCGCCTGCTGTGGAGGCGCCGCCGGCTGAAGCAGCTGCCGCGGAAACGCAGCCGGAAGCCGCGGCCGCAGAATCCGAATCGCCCGCACCTTCGCTGACGGAAGCGGCGCCGCCCGTCGAACCGAAGGACCACGAAGTTGCAGCGTCTGAAATCGAGCCTCCACCGGCTCAGCCTCTCGAGCCGAAGGAACCGGAAATCGCAGAGCCCGAAATCAAGTCGCCGCCTGTGCCGGTCGTCGAACCGCCTCGCGAGATCCGCACCTCGCCGCTCGTGCGCAGGATTGCACGCGATTACGGCGTCGACCTGTCCGCAATCACAGGCGCCGGCCTGTCGGGCCGGATCACAAAGGAGGACATCTTCGCCTACCTCGAACGGCTCGGCAAAATAGAGAAACAGCCGGCGCTTGTGGCGGCGCCTCCGCCCCCCGTCGAGGTAGATTCGAAGCCGGCGGCGCCCGCCCCGAGGCCTGTCCCGCCAGTGGAAGCGAAAACCCCCGTTCCGGTTGCGCCGCCGCCAAAACCTGCGCCACCCGCCCCGGCTGCAGCGCCGCCCGAACCGGCGCCGCCGCGCGCAGAACCCGCGCAAGCCCCACCGGCCGAGATCCCGAAGTTCCACGGCGAGACGGAAACTTTTCCCATGACTCCCATGCGGAAGGCGATCGCGGAGCGGATGATCGAAAGCAAACGGACATCCGCGCACGTTCACACCGTCTTCGAAGTCGACATGACATCTGTCGCGAATCTGCGCGAGAAGCACATGCGCGAATTCGAGGCGCGCGAGGGGATCAAGCTGAATTATACCGCGTTCTTCGTGAAGGCCCTGGTCGACACGGTGCGGGAATTCCCGATTCTGAACTGCTCCGTGTCGGGAGACACGATCATATTCAAGAAGTCGATCAACGTCGGAGTCGCCGTCGCCCTCGGCACCGGCCTGATCGTGCCGGTGATCCGCGATGCGCAGCTGAAATCATTCACGGCCCTGGCGCTGGCAATCCACGACGTGGCCGAACGCGCGCGCTCCAAGAAGCTCAAACCGGAAGAGGTCCAGCAGGGGACGATCACGGTGACCAACCCCGGCGTCTTCGGATCGCTCTTCGGGACGCCGATCATCAACCAGCCGCAGGTTGCCATCCTGTGCGTCGGGGGCCTCGAGAAGCGTCCGATGATCATCAACGACGCGATTGCCATCCGCACCATGGTTTACCTGGCGTTGTCGTTCGATCATCGCGTGATCGACGGCGCCGTCGCCGATCAGTTCATGGCGGCCCTGAAAGCGCGGCTCCAGTCCTGGACCGATTGGGTGGAATGAGGATTATAGAGCGTCAGCGAGGACTTCGGCGACGTCCCGGACCTTGACGCGTTCGTCGGCGTCCTTGGCCTTCAGGCCGTCGGTGAGCATCGTCATGCAGAACGGACACGCCGTCGCGATCGTCTCTGGATTGAGCGCGAGCGCCTCTTCCGTCCGCTCGATGTTGACGCGCTTCCCCTCTTTTTCCTCCATGAACATCCTGGCGCCGCCGGCGCCGCAGCAGAATCCGCGGTCCCGCGACCGGCGCATCTCGACAAGTTCTTCGCCGGCGGCCGAGAGCAGGTTTCTCGGGGCGTCATAGATGCCGTTGTGCCGTCCGATGTAGCACGAGTCGTGGAAAGTAGTCACCGCGCCGTCCTTCCTCGCGACTTGGAGCCGGCCTGAGCGCACCAGGTCCTCGAGCAGCTCCGTGTGGTGCACGACCTCGTAGTTCCCTCCGAACTGCGGGTATTCGTTCTTGAGCGTGTTGTAGCAGTGCGGGCAGCTCGCCACTATCTTTTTGACCTGGTATCGATTCAGCGTTTCGACGTTTTCCGCGATCAGCATCTGGGCCAGGTACTCGTTCCCGGCTCGGCGCGCCGGATCGCCGTTGCACTTCTCCTCGGTCCCCAGGATGGCAAAGCGAATCCCCGCGGCGTTGAGAAGCTTGACCATGGACCGGCTGACCTTCTGGTACCTGCGGTCGTACGACCCGGCGCAGCCGACCCAGTAGAGCAGGTCGATCCCGTCGCCGGCGGTCTCTGCCATGGTCTTGACGCCCAGCCCCTGCGCCCAATCGGCGCGCGTTTCGTGGCTGAAGGCCCAGGGGTTGAAGCTGTTTTCAAGGTTTTTAAACGTGCCCGTCAGCTCTTCCGGGAACCGGGATTCGGTCAGGACAAGGAAGCGGCGCATGTCGACGATCGCGGGGATGTGCTCGATGTTCACCGGGCACTCCTCCATGCAGGCCCGGCATGTGGTGCAGGCCCAGAGTTCCTGGTCGGTGACGAAGTTGTCCAGGAGCCGGTGATCGAGGATCTCCTTGTGCTGCTCCGCGGCGCCCGCGAGCAGCAGCGGCCCGATCTCGCTGGCGCGCTGGCGGATGTTCATGATGATTTTGCGCGGGCTCAGGAGCTTGCCCGTGTTGTTGGCCGGGCAGACCGAAGTGCATCGCCCGCAGTCGGTGCAGGTAAAACCGTCCAGGAGCTGCTTCCAGGTCAGGTCCCGGACATCCTCGGCTCCGAACTTTTCCGCGTTCTCATCTTCGAGGTCCAGCCTCGCCAGGCGGCCGCGTGGCTCCAGCGAGCTGAAGTACACGTTGGGGACCGAAGTCAGAACGTGCAGGTGTTTCGAGTAAGGAAGATAATTCAGAAATCCCAGAACAAGCAGGATGTGGATCCACCAGAAAAATCCGTACCACGTCGCCGCGGCGTGATTCTGTAAGTACGGTGTCAGTAGCGTCGACACAAACCGGGCCTGGCTCGCTTCTCCTGAGATCGCCATGCGCGTCGCGTTTGTGCCGATCATGGAGATCATGATCATCAGGATCAGGCCGAGTATCAGTGTGGCGTCCAGCCGCACGTGGTGCGTGACTTCGGGGCCGAAATAGCGCCTGGGAGGGACGAAATACCAGCGAACCAGCGCGGTGAGGCAGGAGATTACGACCAGCAGCGAAATCAGTTCCTGCAGCACCGCGAGCGGCGGAAAGAGCGGGCCCAGCACCCGGAGCGTGAATCCCGGGACAAACCCTTCGACGATCGCCTCCAGGACCGCCGTGAGCAGGATGACGAAGCCCCAGAAAATAAAAAAATGCATCAGGCCGGCAAGCGGCTCGCGCAGAAGCTTGGTCTGCCCGAATGCCACGCGGAGCACGTTTCCGACCCGCGCCCCGACGCGATCGAAGCGCGCGTCCGGCTTGCCCAGCCGCAGCAGCCTCACCAGCCGCACCGCGCTGTAAGCGAAGAACGAGATGGCGGCGATGAGGACCAGGGCGAATATGACGATTGAAGCCATTACCTGCCGACCTCCGAAACAAGACATTAGACTTTAGACCTTAGACTTTAGACCTCAGACTGTGGCATTCGACTCGCGGCGTGCGTCACCAGACTCAGGCTCTCAGCGCTCATGCTTCCGATCGGGACATCAGACTCGCAGCCCGTGCTGGCAAAGTCTAATGTCTAAGGTCTAAAGTCTAAAGTCTGTCTTCCGATCGGGACATCAGACTCGCGGCCCGTGCCGGAAAAGTCTAAGGTCTAAAGTCTATTGTCTAAGGTCTGTCATCCGATCGGGAGACCTGCCGCCTTACTGTCCGTCAGGGACAAGCACGACTTTGCCAAAGTGCTCGCGCTTCTCGATCAGCTGCTGGGCGCGGGCGGCGTCCTTCAGCGGCAGGACCTGGGACACGACCGGGTGGAGCAGGCCGGCCCGCACGAGCTTCAGCACGTGTAGCAGCTCGTGCTTCGATCCCATGTAAGACCCCATGACGGTGACTTCTTTCGCAAACAGGTGGCGCAGGTCGAGGCGGACATCAAATCCCGTGGTGGCGCCGCAGGTGACCAACCGGCCGTGACGGGCCAGGCAGCTGACGCTGTCCTGCCAGGTCGCCGCGCCGACGTGCTCGAACACGATGTCAACGCCGCGCTTCTCGGTGATCCGGCGGACCTCCTCGCGGACCTTCTGGTTCGAGTGGTTGATGACGTGGTCGGCGCCCAGAGCGCGCGCCTTTTCGAGCTTGGTATCGTTGCCGGCGGTGGCGATGACGCGGGCGTGAAACAGCTTGGCGATCTGAATCGCCGCGCTGCCGACACCGCTGCCGGCGCCGAGGACGAGGACGTCTTCCACGGTTCGAATCCCGCAGCGGGTCACGAGCATGTGCCATGCGGTCGTGAAGACGAGCGGGATCGCCGCGGCCTCGGCGAATGACATGTCTCCCGGGTAGGGGAGCGCATTCACCGCGGGGACTTTCAGCAGTTCGGCATAGCCGCCGTCGCTGAAATAGCCGAGAACCGAGTAATCGCGGCACTGGCTGTCGTATCCCTGAAAACACTGTTCGCAACGCATGCAGCTCAGTCCTGGATTGACGAGCGTTTTGTCGCCGGGCGCCACGTGGCTCACCCCGACGCCGATGCTGTCAACGACGCCGGCGACGTCGCTGCCGGAAATGTGGGGCAGCGGGATGGCGACGCCGGGGAGGCCGTTGCGCTCCCAGAGGTCGAGGTAATTCAAAGCGCAGGCTTTCACGCGCACGACGATTTCTCCGGGACCGGCTACCGGGTCGGGGACGTCCTCATAACGCAATCGGTCAGGTCCCCCATGCTCAAAAAAGCGCACTGCCTTCATGGGCATTTCCTTTTCGAAATTTGAAACGATTTCGCCAAACGCTGCAGCACCCAAGACTGCAACAACTCGAGTCATACTAATTGATGCTAAAAAGCAATTCAAGGCGGAGGAGGAGGAGTCAGGAGTCAGGAGCCAGGAGTCGGGAGTCAGGAGTCAGGAGTCAGGAGCCGGGAGCCAGGAGTCAGGAGTCAGGAGCCAGGAGTCGGGAGTCGGGAGCCAGGAGTCGGGAGTCAGGAGTCAGGAGCCGGGAGCCAGGAGTCAGGAGCCAGGAGTCGGGAGTCAGGAGCGAGGAGTCAGGAGAACTGCCGGGAGAAGCATGTGGCGGCCGCAACTTCAGTTCTCAGCCCGGGAGCGCCGGCGTCCCGCCTAATGCCATTTACTTTTTTGGCGGCGACTCGGCAAGAAGTAAATACGCTTAGAAACTCGGCCGCGGACAGAAATCCCCCCAGTGCTGTCGATCCCCGTGGGAGGCATCCAAACGTCGAAACTTGCGCGTCGGCTTTGCTCTCTTCCCGGCTCAGCGAGGCTCCCGCGATCTCCATTGGCGCAATATATTGCGGCATTGGCGCGGCTTCAGATTGACCCCCTGCGAACGCAGATAGACGGAGAGCGCGTTGGCATCCCACCGCTTGGCGTTGAGTCCCGCTTCGGATGGACTCAAGCGCACGGCCCGTAGCGCCTGCGCCAGCTGATCCTTGGTCAGGCGCGACGGCCGGCCGGGGCGCCGGCCTTCGCGCAGTCCCGGCAAGCTCTTTTCTTGGAAATGGTGAACCCAAAGCTCCACCGCCCTGACCGAGTCGCCCAGCCAATCCGCGACCTTGGGAGGGCTCAGGCCCTGGGCGACCAGGAGAACGGCGTGAAGGCGATGATCGTATCGAGATTCCTCCGAGCGCCGGATTTCATCCTGCAAGGTCTCGGCGGCGGAGTTCGCGTTAGGGATTTTCAGAGAGCGCATGAAAAAAGTATAGGCAATTGACAGATTATACGCAATATAATATTGCCGATATGATAGACTCTCCGGGCATGAAAATCCTAAAAGTTCAAACGCAGACTCAGCGGCCGCCGGCGCAGAAAACCGTGCCGGTCGAAAGCGTTTTCGAGGTGTATCGGCGCGTGTTCTATGCCGGATTTTTCGAGCAATTAAGCCGCCAGCTGGGGATCAAGATGGCAAAGAGGATCTTCAACTGGTCCGTTGTAATCTATGGCATGATCTTGCAGCGGTTGGACGCCAAGGGGACGCTGCATGTAACAGTTTCCCGTCTGGTTCCGTGTCTGAAAGAGTTTTCGGATCACAAGCGAGTCAGGTAGACGTTGTCGGCCAGGGAGCCTCCAGGAGGGCGCGAGAACAGTTGAGAGCCCTGTAGACATCAGCCCGGCTTGGAAATTTCATCGAGTTGGCTTCCATCTGCAGGCACTCGCAAGAGCGCTTTAAACGCGACGATCGAACGCAATCTGGTCAAGCGGTAGTCACCACGCAAAAAGTAAATGGCATTAGGCGGGACGCCGGCGCTCCCGGTTTAAGAACGGCGCCAGTGGCCACCAAATCAACCTCCCGCAGGTATTCTGACTCCTGCCTGCTGACTCCTGACTCCCGCAAAACCAAAGGGATCAAACCTCTCGTTTCAGGGATGTCGTTCCGCAATCGATTTTGCCTTGACCGCGGACGGAGCGGCTTGTAATCTAACCACTTACGCCCTAGCTCGACCCCCTCTCCGTACCCGATCTATTGTTGGATTCATCCGCGGGAAGGGATAGGGAAGGTACAACTTCGATTTGGCGGGGACTCGGGCCCCCCATCCGGTACAGGAGTATGCCTATGACGTACAGTTTTGCCAGCGTCCTGATGTTTTTCGGCATCGGTCTGGTCATCCTGGCGTTCACGCTCGTGTTCTCACGGCTGCTGCAGGCGCGAGGCAAGGATCTGCCGGATAAATTCATCCCTTACGAGTGCGGGGAAGTCCCGGAAGGCAATGCCTGGATCCGCTTCAACATCCGCTTTTACGTGTGCGCCCTGATTTTCATCATCTTCGACGTCGAAATCGTCTTCCTCCTGCCATGGGCGGTCGTGTTCAAGACGCTCGGCGCGTTTGCCTTCGTGGAAGGGCTCATTTTTATCGCCATCCTGGCCATCGGCCTGGCCTACGTCTGGAAAAAGGGGGACCTGGCCTGGATAAAGCCGGGGGATGTCGGCGAAATGAAGCATTAGCGCAGGACCTTTCTCCGCGCGGCTGCAAGTGGTTTTGAGGAGAGCACCATGGGAGTTCTGGAAGGTAAATTCGAAGACAACGTCTTCATCACGTCGATGGACTGGATCTTCAACTGGGCGCGGTCGAATTCGCCGTGGCCGCTGTCGTTCGGGCTCGCCTGCTGCGCCATCGAAATGATGGCGACGGGCGCGGCACGCTACGACCTGGCCCGCTTCGGCGCGGAAGTGTTCCGCGGCTCCCCGCGCCAGGCGGACGTGATGATCGTCGCGGGCACCGTCTCGCTGAAGATGGCCACGCGCATCAAGCGGCTCTACGCGCAGATGCCGGAACCGAAGTACGTGATCTCCATGGGGAGCTGCGCCAACAACGGCGGCCCCTACTGGCAACACGGCTACCACGTGCTCAAGGGCGTCGATGAGATCATCCCGGTGGACGTCTATGTTCCCGGCTGCCCGCCGCGCCCGGAATCGCTGCTGGAAGGGCTCATGCATCTGCAGAAAAAGATCAGGCAGGAAACGATCGCAAAGACGAAGAAGACGGAAGGTGCCGCATGAAGGCAGAAGAGATTGCCGCCCTGCTCAGCGAACAGTTCGGCACGAAAATCCTCGAGGCGAAAAACGACGGCCTCATGCCCTGGAGCGTGGTCGAACCCGCGGAGATCCAGGATATCTGCCGTTTCCTGCATGACGACGGCCGGCTGCGGATGGACCACCTCGAGTGCCTCTCCGGCGTCGACTACAAGGACCGCGTTGAAGTCGTCTATGTCATGTACTCCATGCAGCACCATCACCGCTATGCGCTCAAGTGCCGCCTGCCCCGGGAAGCGCCGAGCCTGCCGACGGTCGAACCTGTCTGGGGCGTCGCCAACTGGCACGAGCGCGAAGCCTACGACCTGGTCGGAATCGTGTTCGAGGGGCACAGCGACCTGCGGCGCATCCTCCTGCCCGACGATTGGGAAGGACACCCGCTGCGCAAGGACTACAAGTTCCCCACGACCTACCGGGATATGCCTGTCTAGGAGGACCGATGGAAGTACAGTATAGCGGCGATGTCATGACCTTGAACATGGGGCCGCAACACCCCTCGACGCACGGCGTGCTGCGCCTCGAACTCAAGACCGATGGCGAGGTCGTCGCCGAGGCGATCCCCCACATCGGCTATCTCCACCGCTGCTTCGAGAAGCACGCCGAAAGCATCGACTACCCGGGCGTGGTCCCGTATACCGACCGGATGGACTATTGCGCCGCCATGAACATGGAGCTCGGCTACGTCCTGGCCGTCGAAAAGCTGATGGGGATCCAGGTGAACAACCGGGTCCGCTGCCTCCGCATCATCATGGCCGAGCTGAACCGCATTGCCAGCCACCTGATCGCGGCAGGCACATACGGGAACGACATGGGATCGTTCACCCCGTTCCTCTGGTGCTTCCGCGACCGGGAGACGATCCTGGATCTTTTCGAGGAAACCTGCGGCGCGCGCCTCCTGTACAACTACAACTGGATCGGCGGGCTGATGTGCGACGTGAAACCCGGCTTCGAAAAGAAGGTGATCGACTTCATCGACTATTTCGAGCCGCAGGTCGACAACCTGAACACGCTCCTGTCCGACAACTGGATCTTCATCAAGCGCACGGCCACCGTCGGCATCCTCTCGCCCCAGACGGCGCTCAGCTACGGCGTCACCGGGCCGAACCTGCGCGGCAGCGGCGTGAAGTTCGACGTGCGCAGGGATGAGCCGTATCTCGGATACGAAGACTTCGACTTCGAGGTCGCGGTCGGGAAAGGCGAGTACGGCCCCATCGGCTCCTGCTGGGACCGGTACATGGTGCGTATCCGCGAGGTCAGGGAAAGCTGCAAGATCGTCCGGCAGGCGATCGCGAAACTCACGCCGGGCGACGTGCAGGAATCGATCCCCAAGCGTATAAAACCCCCGGCCGGGGAGCTCTATCACCGGACGGAGTGCCCGCGCGGCGAACTGGGGTATCACATCGTCAGCGACGGCAGCCTCAAGCCGTACCGGGTCAAGGTCAAGTCTCCGTGCTTCACCGTGATGAGCGCCTTCCGGGAGATCAGCCGCGGCGCCATGATCGCCGACATCGTCGCGATCCTCGGGAGCGTGGACATCGTTCTGGGCGAAGTCGACCGTTAAAGACGGCCACGAATTAACACGGATGTACGCGAAGGCTAAAGCAAAAGCATGACAATGACCGGGAAGATCAGATTCGTGAAATTGGTGATAATTCGTGGCGTGATTCAGAGGGGAAGCTGAATGGAATCCATCGCGCAACTTCTGCAGCTGATACCGGGATACGGCGCTTTGCCGGAACTTTTGCGGGCGTACATGCCGATGCTGGTGAGCAGCGTCGTGATCTTTGCCGTCCTCTGCCTCGTGGTCCTGTTCCTGGTGTGGCTCGAGCGCAAAGTGTCGGCTCACATTCAGGACCGGCTGGGACCGATGTACGTCGGCGGTTGGCACGGCTGGGCGCAGACGCTCGCCGACGCGCTCAAGCTCCTGCTCAAGGAGGACATCGTCCCGAAAGACACCGACAAGCTGCTGTACAAGATGGCGCCTTTCATCGTCTTTCTCGGCGCCTTCGCCGCGTTCGTCGTGATCCCGTTCGGCGCCGCATCGATCGTCTCCGACCTCAATATCGGCATCCTGTACATCTTCGCGGTCGGCAGCCTCGCGGTGGTGGGAATCCTGATGGCCGGCTGGGCGAGCAACAACAAGTACTCGCTCTATGGCGGCATGCGCTCCGTGGCGCAGATCGTCAGCTACGAGATCCCCGCGGCGATGGCGGTCATGACCGTAGTCATCCTGACAGGCAGCCTCTCGATGCAGGAAATCGTCAACGCGCAGAAGGGCGGCATCTGGAACTGGTTCGTGTTCCGCAATCCGTTTACGTTCGTTGCGTTTTTCGTCTACTTCATCAGTTCGCTGGCCGAAGTCAATCGCACACCATTCGATATTCCTGAGGCCGAGTCGGAGCTGGTGGCCGGCTACCACACGGAATACTCAGGGATGCGTTTCGCCTTTTTCTTTCTGGCCGAGTACGCCAATATGATCGTGGTCGCGGGTGTGGCTACCACGCTGTTCCTGGGCGGGTGGACGGGGTTTCTCCCCGACTCGATGGGCGGCACGCTGATTCCCGGCCCGATCATGTTTTTCCTCAAGGCCATGGCGATGATCTTCATCCAGATGTGGCTGCGCTGGGCGCTGCCCCGCCTGCGCGTGGATCAGCTGATGTACCTGTGCTGGAAGGTCCTTCTGCCCGCATCGTTTGTCCTGGTGGTCGGAGTGGGGGCGATCGCGGTGTATTGGAAGTAACGGATGGGGTCGGAATCGCGATCGGCTTTTCAGCGAATAGCCAATCCGGACGGATCGACCTCAACGCAGACGAATACGAAATCGGAAGTTTAAAGAGGCGGGAGTATGAGGACTTACTTCAGGGAACTCGGGCTTGGGATTGTCACCGTCGCCCGTTCGATGTGGGTGGCGTGGCTGCACCTGTTCACGCGTTCGGTCACCCTGCAGTACCCGACCGAAAAATGGCCCATGCCCGAACGGTCGCGGGCGCGCCTGTTCAACAAGATCGAGGACTGCATCGGCTGCGGCCAGTGCGCGCGCGTCTGCCCCACGGACTGCATCACGATCGAGACCGAAAAGCGCGGCAAGGAAGAGCCGGCGGTTTTCGCGTCGGACGGCACCGCCATCAAGCTGCGGACCTACGTGTTCGACATCGACATGACGAAGTGCTGCTACTGCTCCCTGTGCGTGTTCCCGTGTCCGACCCACTGCCTGGTGATGACCACGGCATACGAGTACTCGGTCTACGACAAGCAGGAACACGTCTACCACTTCGCCGTGGACAAACCGATGTCAGCCAAAACCCCCAAGGAGCATCCGGCAGACAAGGCCTGAACCTATGGATAACAACTTTCTGACGCAGATAGCCTTTTACTTCTTCGCCGTCATGACGGTCGGCTCGGCGGTCGTGGTCGTCTTCTCGAAGAACCTGATCCACTCGGCCTTCGCGCTGCTGTTCACCTTTTTCGGCGTCGCGGGGCTCTACGCCTTCCTGGGCGCCGATTTCATCGCCGCGGCGCAGATGGTGATCTACGTGGGCGGCATCCTGGTGCTGCTGATCTTCGGCGTCATGCTGACGCACAAGCTCTACGACATGCAGCTGAAATCGGAGACCTACCAGTTCTGGCCCGGCCTGGCGCTGGTGACCCTGGTGTTTCTGGCCCTGGTCCTGGTCATGCTGCAGACGACCTGGCACAGCCCGGCGCCCAGCCAGCCGGGGCCGACGACCGCCGCGATCGGGGAACTGTTCATGAAAGAGTACATCCTCCCCTTTGAAATCGCTTCCGTGTTCCTGCTCATCGCCCTGATCGGGGCCGCCATGATCGTCAGGAGGAGATCGGAATGATCGGACTGAACCCATACCTCGTCATAAGCGCCGCACTGTTCTCCCTCGGCATCATGGCCGTCCTGACGCGCAGGAACGCCGTGAACGTGCTGATGGGCATCGAACTTATTTTGAATTCGGCGAACATCAACCTGGTGGCTTTTTCGCGATTCTCCTCCGGGAACCTCGACGGCCAGCTGTACGCCATATTCGTGATCGTCATCGCCGCCGCGGAAGCAGCCGTAGGGCTGGCAATTGTTTTATCGATGTACAGGCTGCTCAAGTCGGTGGACCTCGAAAAGGCCGACACGCTCAAGGGATAAGTCATGAACCCACAGATTCTTCAAGACCTGAACGCCTTCTACCCGGAGATCGCGATCACGCTGACCATGCTCCTGGTCGTGGTCGTGGACCTCGCCGCCCCGGCCGTACGCAAGACCACGACTTTTCTCCTGAGCGCAGCGGGACTCCTCGTCGCCCTGGCCTTCGCGGCGCCTCAGTTCGCGACCCCGCCGGCCACGCTCTTCTACGGCATGGTGGCGATCGACCCGATGACCGCCTTTTTCAAGGTGTTTCTGATTGTCACTTCGTTCCTCGTGCTGCTGGCGGCTCCCGGGTCGAAAGAGCTTTCCAAACAGCACATCGGCGAGTTCTACACCCTGCTGCTGGGCGTGACGCTCGGCATGGTGCTGCTCGCCTCCGCCGTCGACATGCTGATGCTGTTCCTCTCGCTCGAGATGGTGTCGCTGACCAGCTACATCATGGTCGGATACTTGAGCAATGAGCGGGAGTCGAACGAAGCGTCGCTGAAATACTTCCTCTTCGGCGCCGTTTCGACCGGCAGCATGCTCTACGGGATCACACTGCTGTTCGGCCTCACCGGCACCACCAAGATGCTCCTGATCCGTGACGCCATCGCCAACGGCGCCGCCGGCGGGAACAACACCGCCCTGCTGCTCGTGGCAATCGTGTTCATCCTGGCCGGCTTCGGTTTCAAGACCGCGTCCGTGCCGTTTCATTTCTGGTGCCCGGACGTCTATTCCGGCGCGCCGACACCGGTGACCGCGTTCCTGAGCGTCGCCCCCAAGGCCGCCGGATTCGCCACCCTCATGCGGTTCTTCTTCACCGGCATGTCGAACACGCCGGCCGCAACCCAATGGGGCCCGCTCGCGGCCGTGAACTGGACCCTGTTCCTGCTGATCATTTCGGTGATCACGATGACGCTCGGGAACATCGCCGCGCTGCGCCAGGAGAACATGAAGCGCATGCTGGCCTACTCGTCGATCGCGCACGCCGGCTACATAATGATGGGGGTTGTGGTCGTGACTACCCAGGGGCTGCAGGCGGTGCTGGTCTACCTGATCACCTATCTGTTCATGAACCTCGGCGCCTTCCTGGTCGTGATCGAGGTTTACAACCGCACCGGCAGCTTCGAGTTGAAGGATTATCGCGGCATGTGGCGCAAGTCGCCGTTCATGACGATTGCGATGGCGATCTTCATGCTGTCTCTGATGGGGATTCCGCCGTTCGCGGGGTTTTTCGGGAAGCTCTACATCTTCGGCGCCGCCGTCAACGACAACCTGGCCTGGTTCGCCGTCATCGGCGCGCTCAACAGCGTCGTCGCCGTTTACTACTATGCGCGCGTGATCAAGACCATGATCATCGATCCCGAGGCGGAGGGGGTCCGTGCGCCGGTGATGAGGCTTTCGTGGGCCAGCTCGGCGCTGCTCTGGGTGATGCTCCTGCCCACGGCCGGCCTGATGCTCTTCTGGAACCGCATCCAGACGCTGACCGTCGACTCGATGCACCTCTTTTTCGGCTAGCCAGTTTTTATCGCGAAACTCGAGTTCGGCCGCAGGGCACAGCGCCCAGGAGGGGCCGAGATCTTGCGCGCCGATTGCGCTGCCAGGGAGTTTTGCGATAAAAACCAGTCAAGGATCTAAATATCACCTCAGAGCCCCAGTGAAGCACACGCCATTCACTGAAACCAGAAACCTTGAATGTGCCGGCCTTGAAAGGCCGGCCTACATTCATGCGGCCGCTACGCGGCCCACGCGCTGGTGAATTATCCGGGTCAGATCAGTCGGGGATGTACCGGCCGGTGTGCAGGTAGTTCATTACGACCGTGGTGCCCAGCGCGGTCAGGGACGCGAGCCGGTATTTCTCGTCTTCCGCGGGCAGTTTCAAGCCAAGGTCGCGCGAGCGCTCCCAGAACTTGATCACCACCGGAGCGACCACCTTCTCCCTCGCGCCCGTCCAGCTCGCGATCGTGCTGACCAGGAACCGCCGGTTCTTGCGGATCAGGTCCTTCGCCAGGATGTACCTGTTGTGCCCGTTCGTCGACTGGACCGGGAAAATCCACCTCAGATCCTCGTCGTAGATCCCGAGCGCGTTGTCCTTGTAGTCGTCGAGATTCTCGCCGTAGTATTCGATCAGGGTATAAGTCTTCGAGTGATACGGCGAATCGAGCGGCCCGGCGACGATGTGCGGCTTTTTGAACCGGATCGCCGCCATCGCATTATCCAAATACTCCAGCTTTTTCTGCGCCGGCCAGTTGCGGTAGACCACGTGCCAGTTGGACCGCGGCGTGATCCACACGGCGAACGTTTCGGCGAAATCCTCGTCCGGATGCGCCTGGGCGTAGTACTTCGGATCCCCCTGGCTGCGGACATAATTGCGGCTGTACGGGTTAAACTTAAACTTGAAGTTTTCAGGGTAAATCTTGTTGAAATCACCAAAAACCTCCTTCCACTCCGGCGTGGTGTAGAGCTGGTAGGCATAGTTGATGGCGTGGCCGGTCTCGTGCCGCAGCAGGAACATCAGATCGTCTTTGTCGTAGGAGGTGTAGCCCATCTCCTTTTCGATCCGGGTCAGCCGGTTGTCGGCCAGGTGGAACGGGATGCCGATGATCGGGATGCGGTTGGGGCAGCCCCACTCGTCCCCCTCGCAGGTGAAATAGTAGCGCGGCCGGAAGAGGAGTTTCTTGAGCGCGAGTTCGTCATAAAGCTTTTTAATACATCGAGATAACAGGCTGTCTTCGAAATTGAGTTTGAGGTCGCAAACGCGGGTCGTGAGCAGCGCGTACCGCTCGGTTTCCCAGTTGTCTTCGTACTGCAGTGCGGAATGCATTGTACCTCCAACCGGTGGCGCGGGGGGATTTCGCGACCGGCTCAGACTCCGGAACAGAGCTTTGAATCCGATGCTAAGCCCGCTTCGGCCGCACCTGCACTGCGGCCTGCTTGCGATTCGGGGAGGTCAGGGCGATAGTGGCATGCCCTAGCCTGAAACTCGCCAAACCTTGCAATATCTATGGTTTATAAATATCTTCCAGGGAACTTCGAAGCGGATCGTCCCATGGCCCGGCAGAGCAAAGCCCGGACAAACGAATTATACGCACATCGGCAAGCGAGGGTGAAGCGGAAAAAGGGAACTATGTTTTTTTCGGCTGCTCCGGCGTGAGGATGCGAATTTCGGATGCGACGCCGTCGACGGTGATCCCATCCCTGGTCGACTTCTTGAACTCGAACTTGACATTGACGATGCTGTAGTTCGAGAGGCTCTTGAGCTCGGCGGGCTTGCCGTCGATCGTGATCTTGGCGGTGGATGCGTCGAGGATGTACTTCGGCTTCCCCGGCGTCTGTGAAATCAGGATCCACTTCTGCGCCTCGACGACCGACATCAGGCGGAACTGTCCCGACTCGAGTGCAAAGAGCGCAACCGGCAGACACAACGCAATAATCAGAAGAATGGCGGCTTTCTTCATGTGACCCCCCCGTAAGATATTGTAATAGCAGGAGCCCCCCCTTACAAGCCCGCAAACTAAGTAATCGATTTCATAAATACGGAGACGTATTTCCGCCCGCTACAGAAGCGCAAGTCGGGTCGGAATGGGGCTACAGAATTTGTCATTTGCCATTTGTCAATTGTGATTGGCCATTTGACGGCCTTGAATCTGGCTGGATTCAATGACAAATGGCAAATGACCAATGAGAAATGACAAATTCTTTGCCCTCCTGCCTTGCGGCAGCGAACCATCGCCGTATTTACGAATTCATGCACTAAGACGGCCACGAAATAGCACGAATTAACACGAAAAAAACAGAGGCAGAATCTGGAGGAGGGAGAGGGATCGTTGTGATCTTGGCTTCGTGATAACTCGTGATAATTCGTGGCTACAGTTGCTTTTAGTTGAACAATTGTCGATGATTCCTCGTACCAATGGTTACAAATGTGAGGTCCATTTGATCATCGATCTCGAAAACATCACCGTGGAATTCGGCAAGCAGCGCGTGCTCGACGGCGTCGCGGTCCAATTCCAGGGTGGTTCCATGGGGCTCCTGGGGCCGAACGGCGCCGGCAAGACCACGCTGCTGAAGACGCTGCTCGGCTTTATCCAGCCCGTGGCCGGCGGCGGCAGGGTCCTGGACCTGGACATCCGGACGCAGCAGCTCGCCATCCGCCAGCGGGTCGGCTACATGCCAGAAAACGACTGCCACATCCCGGGCATGAATGCGGTCACGTTCGTGGCCTACGCGGGCCAGCTCACCGGGATGAAGCCCAAGGACGCGATGCGCCGCGCCCACGAGATCCTCTATTACGTGGGCCTCGGGGAGGCGCGCTACCGCAACGTGGAGACCTATTCCACGGGCATGAAGCAGCGCATCAAGCTGGCGCAGGCCCTGGTGCACGACCCGCAGCTGATTTTCCTGGACGAGCCGACCAACGGCTTGGATCCGAAGGGGCGGATCGAGATGCTGGAGCTCGTCAAAGACATTTCGACGACGAAAGGGATCAATGTCATCCTGTCGTCGCACCTGCTCCCGGACGTCGAGTGGGTGTGCCAGGACGCGCTCGTGATTCATAAGGGACGCCGTCTGGCGGCCGGCAGGATCGAAGATCTTAAGCGCGGATCCGGATCTGTTTACGAGTGCCGCCTGAAGGGGGACGTGGACGCCTTCCGCCGCGAACTCGAAGCCCGTGGCTGCCAGTGCCTCGACGGCGACGACGGCGTCGTGAAGATCCGCATGAGCGACGGTCTGAGCAGCCACATCCTGCTCGAACTCGCGCGCGACCAGAAGGTGCAGATCCGTCACCTCATCCCGCTGCGCCAGTCCCTGGAGCAGGTCTTCCTCGAGGTCATCGGGAAAGAATGAAATGAAGGAGTCAGGAGTCAGGAGTCAGGAGTCAGAAGTCAGGAGTCAGGAGTCAGGAGTCAGGAGTCAGGAGTCAGGAGTCAGAAGTCAGGAGTCAGGAGTCAGGAGTCAGAAGTCAGGAGTCAGGAGTCAGGAGTCAGGAGTCAGAAGTCAGAAGTCAGGAGTCAGGAGTCAGAAGTCAGGAGTCAGAAGTCAGGAGTCAGGAGTCAGGAGTCAGGAGTCAGGAGTCAGAAGTCAGGAGTCAGGAGTCAGGAGTCAGAAGTCAGGAGTCAGGAGTCAGAAGTCAGGAGTCAGAAGTCAGGAGTCAGAAGTCAGGAGTCAGGAGTCAGGAGTCAGGAGTCAGGAGTCAGAAGTCAGGAGTCAGAAGTCAGGAGGAAGAACGGAACCGTGACGCGAGTTAATCCGAACTGCCGTCGAGCAGGGAAACGTCCCCAGGCATATCTCTTGACTCCTCCGCTGAGGCAACGTTTCCGCTCACCAACGAGTACCGATAGTCGGACACGAAAGAAGCGAGATGCAACGGAGCAGGAAAAAGTCTTTGGCGTTTCTCCTGACTCCTGACTCCTGACTCCTGACTACTGACTCCCCGCATTATTAAGGAGCGGCGATGCCGATTCATGATTTGAGCTACAGTCACTGGGCCGGCGAATGGACGTCGCACCCGTATCGCTGGTGGGTGATCACGCGGCAGGGGATCGCGCTGCTGGCGAAGAGGAAGCTCTTCCTGGTGCTTCTCTTCCTTTCGCTGATCCCGTTCCTGGTGCGCTGTGTGATGCTGTACGTCGCCGTGGTCATGGGCAAGATCCAGGTGTTCAAGGTGGACGCCGGCTTTTTCGAGGGCTTTCTCAGCCAGCAGCTGTTCTTCACGTTTATCATCTCGATTTACGCCGGCGCGGGGCTGATTGCGAACGACCTCAAGGCCAACGCGCTGCAGATCTACCTCTCGAAGGCGATCACGCGCCGCGATTACCTGATCGGCAAGTTGGGGGTGGTGGTGTTTTTCGTCGCGCTCCCGACGCTCGTGCCCGCGCTGCTGCTGTTCCTGCTGGCGGCGGCGTTTCATTCCGACATGGCCTTCCTGACCGAGTATTCCTGGGTGGTGCTGCCGATCGTCGGCTACTCGCTGGTGATCATATTCACGAACGCGCTGATTGTGCTCGCCATGTCGTCGCTGAACCGGAGCAGCCGTTTCGCCGGCATCTTCTTCGCCGCCATCATCTTCTTCGGCCAGATCTTCTATCACATCCTCAGCGGCATGCTGCGCACGACGAGCGTCTCCTGGGTCTCGATCAGCAACAACCTGACCCAGCTCGGCGACTTCTTCTTCGGCCGCCCGTATGCGTTCGATACGCCCCCCTGGGTGTGCCTGCTGGTCCTCGCGGTGGTGCTGTCGGGCTGCGTCTGGATCGTCCACAGTCGTGTGCGCGCGGTGGAGGTGGTGAAGTGAGCGCCGTGTTCGAGGGGCGAACCGTTTCGAAGTGGTACGGGCAGGTGATCGCCGTGAACAACGTCACGTTCACGATCGGGCAGGGGGTCATCGGCCTGCTGGGCCCGAACGGCGCCGGAAAATCGACGCTGATGAAGCTGCTCACCGGTCAGCTGCGGCCGAGCCAGGGTGAAGTCACGCTCTTCGGCGAGCGCATCTGGAACAACTACCCGCTGTTTCACCGCATCGGCTTCTGCCCGGAGCAGGACTCGTTCTACGAGCGCATGACCGGCGCCGAGTTCCTGGCTGCGATGCTCGCGATGCACGGCTTCCCCAACGGCGAGGTGGCAAAGCGCGTCGATGCCGCACTGGCCACGGTCAACCTGGCGGCAGCGCGCGACAAGAAGATCGCGGCCTACAGCAAAGGGATGCGCCAGCGGATCAAGATGGCGCAGGCGATCGCGCACGACCCGGAAGTGCTTGTCCTCGACGAGCCCCTGGCCGGCATGGACCCGGTGGGGCGGCGCGAAACGATCCAGCTGGTGCGCCAGTGGGGGCGCGAAGGCAAGTGCGTCATCGTCTCGAGCCACATCCTGCACGAGGTCGAGGCGATGACGCCGACCATCCTGCTGATGCACAACGGACAGGTGCTGGCCGAAGGGGATGTCCACCAGATCCGCGACCTGATCGACAAGCATCCGCACACGATCTACATCCGTTGCTCGGCGCCGCGGCGGCTGGCGGAGGCCCTGGTGGCCTTCGCCGACGTGGAAAGCGTCCGGTTCAATGCGGAAGGGGACGGGCTGACGGTTGAATCGCGCAAGCCCGACGAGTTCTACCAGCGCCTCCCCGAACTGATGATCGGGCACGAAGTCGAACTCGACGAGATCACGTCGCCTGACGACAACCTGCAGGCGGTTTTCAGTTACCTGGTGAAGTAGGAGCGATCATGGCGGGACCAAGGAGCCTGGCAAAGGGGTGGCGCGACATCCGGACGATCGCGTATCTCACACTGGACACCCTGTTCTGGAGCAAGAAGACGATCTTCGTCCTGCTGCTTTCGGTAATCGTTCTCGGGCTGGCAATGCTCGGCCGGATTATCCTGAGCTATAACCTCATTCCTGCGGCGCTCAACTCCTCGCAGGTCTTCTCGATCCTGATGTCGACGGCGGTCATTCGTTTCCTGGTCATTTTCATCACGCTCTTTTACGGCACGGCGCTGATTTCCGAAGAGGTGGAAGGGAAGACGCTGACCTACCTGTTTGTGCGCCCGATCCCGAAGCCGACGATCATGCTGGGCAAGTATCTGGCGCTGGTCTGGATCAGCTCGATCCTGGTGATCCCTGTGGTGATTGTCAGCTACCTGATCCTGTATCTGCGGCCGGACATGGCGCCGCTCTTCCAGGACCTGCCCACGCTCGGCAAGGACATCGGGATCATCTTCCTGGCGCTGCTGGCCTACGGCGCTTTGTTCAGCCTGCTCGGCGCCTGGCTGAAGCATTCGATCCTGATCGGGCTGGCGTACGCCTTCGGTTGGGAGGGAATCGTCGCGCTGCTGCCGGGGTTCACGCGCAAGCTCACGATCACGCACTACGTGCAGTCGATCTTCCCGCAGAACGACACCCTGGGCGCGATCGCGATGCTGATCGGCGACCGCAGCAGCGCCGTCGAGTCGGTCACAACGCTCGTGCTCCTGACGGCCTTCTTCCTGGCCACCGCAAGTCTGGTTCTCCGCGATAGAGAATTCGTTTTGGAGCAGTAGCAAAGAATACCGCAGAGATTGGAGAGATCTTCTTTTGAAATCCCAACCTCGCGCTGAATAACAAAAATCCTGTAGGGACGGCCTTCAGCCCAAACTGCCGATATTTTTTTTGATATACCGCGTCCGGGCATGGTATCTAGGTCCGTGCGAAAGCTGCTCCTCTTATTTGCGGTAATCTTTTTTGTGGCGCCGGTCGCGGATGCCGCGACGCTGCTCGTCTTTCCGCCGGAGAATCTGACCAAAAGTGCTGCCCTGAACTGGGCCGGCGAGGGCATTGCCGTCTCGATCTCGGAGCAGTGCCAGTCGCCCGACGTGGAAACGATCAGCTGGGAAGAGCGCTCCCGATTCATCGAAGCGTCCGACCTGCCGCCGAACACGACGCTCAGCCGCGCCAGCATGATCCGGCTCGCACAGCGCGCCTCCGTGGACTTCCTGATATTCGGAAACTACACCGGCACGGAGGGGAACCTGCGCATCTCTCTGCGGGCGCTCCACCTCAAGACGATGAAACTCAGCGGGGCAATGGAAGCCGCCGGCCCGCTCACTGCCCTGCCGCAGCTGGAGAACGAGCTCGCCTGGGCGATCCTGTCGAACAACGGCCTCACCGGGGCGCTGACGCGCGAGGCCTTCAAAGCCCGGACGCGTGTGGCGCCCAACAGGCCCTATTCCATGCTCATCGAGTCCCTGGCGGTCACGGAGGAATCCGCCCGGTTCAACCTGTTGCAGAAGGCGCTCGCGGCCTACCGCGACTTTCCGCAGGCGTCCTTCCTCCTCGGGGCCTACTACTTTCAGAGCGGCGACTGCGTAAAGACAATCCAGTACCTGAAGCCGGCGCTGCGCGATGCCCAGGACTACCTGGAAGCGCAGTTCATGCTCGGGACGTGCTCGCTGCGGCAGGACAAGCCGGAGGAAGCGATCGGGGCCTACAGCGCCATCCTGACGCAACTCCGGTCACTCGAAGTGTTCAACAACATCGGCGTCGCCTACCTGCGTAAAGGGGATTACCCGACGGCGATGCAATACCTCGCCAACGCGCGCAACATGAACAAGGCGGATGTCACCGTGGCGATCAACCTGGCAGTCCTGCAGCGCTTGCAAGGGGACGACAAGGCCGCCCTGGCGGTCCTGGATGAGCCTGGTCAAGGTGCACCCGGACCTGGGGATGCCGCAGTACCTCTACAGCCTGGCGCTGGCGAGCCAGGGACAGGAGGAGAAGGCGGCCGCCGCGCGGGAGCGGGCGGCGAAGCTCGGGATCGATGCCGAAAAGATGAGCAGCCAGGACCCGCGGACCTGGGCGAGGCTGTTCTCTGCCTGGATGCGCCGGCCCGCATCGACCCTGGCGGGAGAAGCGAAGTATTGACAAGTCCCTCTACCGTCAATAAGATATGCACCCGAAAGTGCCGAAGTGGCGGAATTGGCAGACGCGCTAGGTTCAGGGTCTAGTGGGCTTAAGCTCGTGGGGGTTCGAGTCCCCCCTTCGGCACCACCCACCTCAAGAAATATCGCTGCTTCCTCTGCGCCTCCGCGGTGCTCTTTGGATTACCTGACGATTTGTGGGGGCACTGCCGACAGCGTGGTCAGGTCGTGCGTGCCGAACAAAGAGAACCCGGCGAGCGGCATGTCCGACGCGACGCGAATGTACCCGGAGCTGCGGTCTGTGCCTGCGAGAGCGGGAAACAGTTGCGGAAGCAGCGTCGATATCCGCTGCCTTCCCGGGATGATGACGTGGGCATCCGTATCCAGGGTCCCATCCGCTTTATGGAGCTCGACGGTGACGAGCGCCTCCTCCGCATTCGGATTGAGAAGCGCCAGTCCCGTGAAGTAGGTCTGATCCGAGGCCACCTGGCTGAACACCATCGAGTACTCGAGTTGCGCCGATAAAGGCAGCGCGGTCGCGAACGTGCGGCTGTCCGGATCGCCGAAGACGACGCTTCCGGCCACTCTCGGGCCGCTGCTCTGAATCTCCACATACCCCTGGGCCGCCCCGCTCCCGGCGGAGGCGAAGAAATCCTGGTCCGTGATCAACACCTTCGCATTCGCCCCAATCGAGAGAGTCCGGGTGGTGCCGATCTGGGCGCCGTCGTCTCCAACCAGCCGCAAGGTCAGCATGCCGTCGACCGCGTCGAGGTTGGCGATCGACAGGGTCGTGCGGTAGCCTCCGCCGGCCACGTACTGCGGCGAATAGAGCGTGGTCGTGCCGGAGTCGAGATCGATCCCGTTCAAGGCCCGCAGGTACTGGTTCTGTTTCCCCATCAGCTCAAACGGAATGACCCCGATGTCGGCATAGACGCGCACGAAGTCGGATGCCTCCGCATCCACGCCGGGGAACAGCTGCGTGAGCGGCTCGACGACTTCTCCCAGCGGGTCAAGGGTGCGTGTGACTTCGGTCCGGACGGCGCCGTCGGACTTCAGCAGCTGGAACCGGAGGTTGGCCCGGGTGCCGTTCGGGTTGGCCACGTGGACGTCGGTGAAGCCCTGCGAATCGATCTCGGGCAGGAGAAATTGGGTGAGCGGCGCCGGCAGGACCGCAGATCCGTCCATCATCGAGAGCGCGGCATCGAAAATCAGAGTGAATCCGGTCACGGCGTCGCTGTCACTGTCGACGCCGATCCAGCCGATGACGTTTTGCTCGCCCAGGCCGCCGCCGAAGAGATTGCGGTCGAGAACCGCCAATTGGTGGCCGCCCCCTAGCGTGCGCGTGACGGGATTCGTGATGTCCGGGCCGCTGATCTCCGTTCCATTTTTGTCGTAGGCGGTGAAGGTCAGGAGCGCATCGGCGGTCCCAAGGTTGACCACGGCGATCCCCGTGTACTCCGGGTTTTCGGCGCCGTTGATCTGGCCGGGCGAAGTCACCAGCCGCGGGAAGACGAGGCTGCCGGTGCCGGCCGCAGCCGTGTTGAAGGAGTGCGTTTCGGACACGGCGAGTCCGGCTTCGTTTCGCGACAGGACGCGGAAGTAGTAGATCGTGTCCGGCTGCAGTGCCGACAGACTCTGGGCGTGCATGGCGACTGTCGACGCGTTCAGCGTCGTAGAGGAGTCACAATCCGGTGTGCGGCCGTAGTTGATCTGGGTGTCGGAGAAAGTGTCGGTGGCCCAGGAAATCGTGGCCCCATGCGATCCGACGCGGGAAACCGTGACGCCGGTGATTACGGGCCGATCCGTGGCCGGGGGTGCGGTCTGAAAGCTGAAATCGGAGGACACGCCCTGATTGCCTTCGGCGTCGCTCGAGCGGGCGCGGATGTGGTAGGTGGCGCCCGGTGTCAGGCCGGTCAGGCGGAGCAAATGCACGGTCACGAGCCTCGAATCGAGCGTGCTCAAAGTTCCGTACTGGCTCGAGACGCCGTACTCCACCTGCGAACTGGATGCCTCCGTGGTCGTCCACCGGATGGTGGCGCCGGTGGTAGAAATGTTCGTGGCGCTGACGTTGGACGGTGTAGGGGGCGAGGCATCGTTCGGCGACAGCACCGCCAGCGTTCCGTTCGCGCCCGCGGACGGCACGGCCTGTGCGGACGCATCGGTGATCTGAATGTTTGTGATGGCGATCGGGATCACGCCGGCCGCCGTTCCTGCGGCCACGGCAACTCTTACGATTGCGACGGGCCCGCTGCCGATGGCGTTGCTGTTGATCCCGAAGAGAATGACCCTAGCGCCGCCCGGGATGGCGCTGCCGGAGGCGCTCTTTGCGGCGGCATCCGCCGCTGCTCCGGCGCCTGCGGAAACATAGGCGACCGAGTCGGAAAACTGGAGGTCGAACTGCAACCCGGTGACCGAGGCCGAACTCGTGGCAAGGTCGACGGTGACGTCGGCATTGGCGCCGGCGATGGTGGCGGCCGCGCCCACAGTGAGCGTTGCCGGAGGCTGTTGCGGATAAGCGCGAGCCGCCACGCATGCAAACAGGAGTATGACTGCAGCGATTGGGGGAAGCTTCCGGCGCATTGCGATCTCCAGGGTATAGGTCGGCTACTTTATCGACATTCCCTCCGCAACCCATAGGTCACCCGTCACAATAATCCCAGAGTCATCCAATTCGTTTCTGTCGCGAAACACCATCATCATCTGACCTGGACCTGGACCTAGACCTGGACCTGGACCTGGACGTGGTCAGCCTTTTTGATGTAACCTCTCGCGAATTCGACACTTATATCGGACCATGAGTATTTGCCGAGTCCACGTCCACGTCCAAGTCCAGGTCCAAGTCTAGGTCCAGGTTGATTGATCTTGGAGTTTCGCGACAGAAACTAATTAAGGATGCGGATGAACGCAGACGGGTCCCATCGCATCGTCCAACCGCAGAGATTCAGCTTCCGGTGCTTGAATTCGAGGGCGGATAATATTCCTTGTAGAGATAATTTATCCGGATATAATGCCAAAATGAGAAAGATCATTTCCAGGGCCCTGCATCTTCCTGACCTTTCAAAGCATTCCGTTTTCCTGTGGGGACCGCGCCGGACCGGGAAGTCCTTCTGGATCCGAAACCATCTCCCGGAGGCGCCGCTGCTGGATCTCCTGAGAACGGACACCTTTGCTGAATATGCGGCGCGGCCGGCCCTGTTGAGGGAACGATTCGGTGGCGACAATGCCGGAGGATTTTCAAGACCGATTGTGATCGATGAAGTCCAGAAAGTCCCGGCGCTCCTCGACGAGGTCCATTGGCTGATTGAAAACAGGCATCTGACTTTTCTTTTGACCGGTTCGAGTGCCAGGAAACTGAGGCGGGGGCATGCCAATCTCCTCGCCGGCCGCGCCCGCCGCCACGAGATGAGGCCGCTGTGCTATCCGGAGGTCGACGAAATCGATCTGGACAGGGTGATGAAAGGCGGCCTCCTTCCGCCTCATTATCTTTCGGCGGAACCGCTCGAAGACGTACGGGCATACGTGAGTGATTATCTGAAAGAGGAAATCGTCGCAGAGGCCTTGACCGCGAATCTTCCGGCGTTTGCCGAGTTCCTGCGGGTTGCGGCGATCACAAGCAGCGAACTGATCAACTATACCAACGTAGCGAGCGAAACGGGCGTTCGCGCAAAGGTCGTCCGAAACTATTTTGAGATTCTCGAAGACACCCTCATCGGGTTCCGTGTGAAGCCCTGGACGAGCAGCCGTAAACGCAGGATGATACTCACCGAGAAGTTTTATCTATTCGACGTCGGCATCACGAATTATCTTGCCCGGCGCGCGCCGCAGCCCGGCACACCAGAGTTTGGCAAGAGCTTCGAACACTATATCCTGATGGAGCTCACCGCATTCAAATCCTATCGCTCTCCGGACATGGGGATCAGTTATTGGCGCACAAGCACCGGGCGCGAAGTCGATTTCATCGTCAACGACAAGGAACTCGCACTTGAAGTCAAGGCCTCCGCCAGGGTTGCCGACGCGCACGTGAGGGACCTTTCGGCGCTGGCTGAAGACGGCCCTGTAGGGCGGCGGATAATCGTCTGCATGGAAAAGCAGCGACGAGAGGTCAGGGATGCCTACGGCCCGATCGTGCTGATGCCTTGGAGGGAGTTCCTTGCGGAGCTATGGGCCGGCGGACTCATTGCTCCTTGAGGAGATCGTCCATCCACCTTGTAGTGATCAAGGCTTGCTAGGCCCTCGTTTCCGTGCACGATGCCCAGGCCCTTCATTACCTGAAAGCAACCGGTCTGCGCCTTGCGATTTTGCTTAACTTCGGAAGCGTCTCTCCCCAAATAAACGACTTGTTTTCTGATGCCACGAATTTCACGAAGTCTTAAGCTCGTGTTTGCCTGAACAATTCACCAGCGCGTGGGCCGCGTAGCGGCCGCATGAATGTAGGACGGCCTTTCAAGGCCGGCATCCCGTCGGCTGCTCCCGATGCGTCGCGTAGGTTGTGAGAAAATATTCAAAAAATGACGACTTCACGGCTATAAGGTATTGAAAACAATAGCGCGATTTTTGCAAATTCCAAATTTTTCTCACGACCGTAGCGACGCTTGAATTCTGCCTTCGCTACGCGACGGAACCACTCGCCGCCGTGTGCTCCCGGCCTTGAAAGGCCGGGCTACCATCAAACCGCCGCTACGCGGCTTCCGACAGCGTGTTGGTTTCATAAGGTAGAGGAGTCGGCCCTTAACGGTTCAATGTCTGACAGTTGAGGACATCTCGTAATCCTCTGCATGAAATATCCCGGTTAATTCGTGGCCATTCTTTCATTTGACGGTCTGGGGTGGGATCGCCGACAGGGCGGACAGGTTACGCGTGCCGAACAGGGCGAACGATGCCAGGGGCTGATCGGCCACGACCGTGAAATAGCCGGACGTGCGCTGCTGGCCCTCCATCTCGGGGAAGATCTGCTCCAGCATCTGGGAGATCCGCTGCTTCCGGCCGATGACCACCGTCCTGGACATGGCGAGCGAAGCGTCCGAATTGTAAATGGCGATCGTCACTGTGGCGTCGAAGGCGCCCGGGTTGAGGATGGCCAGCCCCGTGAAGTACTGGTCATTCGAGGAGATGTGGCTGTAAACGACCCCCTGCTCGAGCGACGTCGTCAGGGGAAGAGCGGCCGCGAACGTGCTCTGCCCGGGATCGCCGAACACCGCGCTCCCGGTCAACCGAATGCCGTCGCCGGAGATCTCGACGTACCCGGTGCGGAGTGCATCCCCGGGTTCCACGATGAACGACTGGAAGAAGGCCGGGTCATCGATGTGGATCTTTCCATTGGCCGCGATCGGTAGAATCCTGGTCGCCCCGACCTGGCTGGCGTCGTCGCGGATGAAGCGCAGCGAAACGGTCCCCGGCCGCGGATCGAGGTTGATGATCGTCAGGGCCGTGCGCCACTCGCCGCCAACCGCGTACTGCGGGCAGAAGAGCGTGGCGGCGCTCCGGGCCGCATCGAGCCCGTTCATCCCCACGATGTATTGGGAAGGCTTGCCCATCAGCTCGAAGGGGAGGACGCCTGCGCTCGAGCTCACACGCACATATCCGGTCGAATCGGGCGCGGCATCCGTAAAGATGTCGGCGAACAGGTCTGCCACGAGCGCCCCGTTCGCAGGGATCTCGCGCGTGGCGGACGCGAGTTCGGCGCCGTCGGACTTGACCAGCGTAAGGGTCAGGTTGACCGGATCGGGGTTCGGATTGGCGATATTGATCTTGGTGAAACCCTGGCTGCCGATCCCCGGGTAGAGGAACGTGGTCAGCGGCGTATTGCCGGCACTGGCGCCGTCGAGTTCGGTGACGCCGCCGTTGAACATCATGGAGAAGGCCGCCACCTTGCTGACGCTGCTTTCGACCCTGACCCAGCCCATGGAGTCAATCCCGTCCAGCCCGCTGCCGAAGAGCTGCCTGTCGACGAGTGCCAGCTGCTGGTTCGGGTCGATCGTGCGCTCGGCCGGGTTGGTGATGTCGGGACCCGACAGTTGAACGCCGTCCTTGCTGTAGGCGGTGAACCGCAGCAGGGCCTGCTGGCCGTCGAGATTGGCGATTGCGAGACCGATGAACTCCTGGTCCGCCACAGGCTGGCCGCCGGTCGAAGCGCTGAACAGCCGCGGGTAGTAGAGCGTGGTCGCCGGATTCATATCCCCGGGGTCATCGGTCGTGGTGAACGTGGCGTCGGCGGAGACGCCGAGGGCGCCGGCGGCATCCATGGACTTGACGCGGAAGTGGTAGAGGGTCTTTCCGTTGAGCCCGGTGATCGTCGCGATGTGGGAGGTCGTCATGGCCGGAATCAGGGCAGTGGACTTGCCATAGGCGGCGGACGTCCCGTACTCAATCTGGCCGTCGGTTTCCTCGTTGGTCTTCCAGATGATCGTGGCCGAGCGGCCGGTGATGTTGATGACGCTGACGCCGCTGATGACGGGCGGCGTAGTGTCGGAACCGCCGCGCGTTTTGAAAGTGTAGTCGGCGGAAACCGCCATGTTGCCGGCGGCATCCCGAGAACGCACGCGGTAGTGGTACAGGGTTTCTTCGGTGAGCCCCGTGAGCGCCTGGCTGTGGCTCGTGGAGAGGGTGGGATCGAGCGGGGTCGTGCTGCCGTAATCGGTGTCCGGCCCATATTCCACCAGTGAGTCTGCCGGCTCGTCGGTCGTCCAGACGATGGTGGCGCCGGTCGTGGTGATGGGGGTGGCTGCGACGCCGGTGATGCCCGGCGCAGTCGTGTCGATGCTGTCGGTGGTCTTGAAGGTGAGATCGCCGGATACGGCGAGATTGCCCTCTGAGTCCCGCGAGCGGATGCGGTAGTGGTAAACGGTGTCGCGAACCAGCCCGGTCAACGAAACGACGTGCGACATAACCAAGTTGCCGTCCAGGCCGGATGAACTTTCGTAGGAAGTCGTGAGACCGTAGTCGACCTGCGAATCGGCATTTTCGTTTGTCTTCCAGCGGATAACCGCGGTGGTTCCGGTAATGGAGGAGGCCCCCGCGTCGCTGATGACCGGCGGCGTCGTGTCAGGGCCGGTGGTCGTGGTGAAGGTGAAGTCGCCCGACACGGCGAGGTTTCCGGCGGCGTCGCGCGACATGACGCGATAGTGATAGAGCGTATCCGAAGTAAGCCCGGTGAGATTTTGCGAGTGCGAGGTTACCATCGCGGAGTCGAGCGGGCTGGATCGGCCATAGGCGGCGGAGGCGCCGTATTCGATCTGCGAGTCAGCGGCTTCGTCGGTAGTCCAACGAATGGATGCGCCGGTTTTGCTGATCCCGGAACTGTTGACGCCCGAGATGACCGGGGGCGTGGTGTCGGAATCCGCCGAGGTGGTGAACGTGAAGTCGCCCGAGAGGGCCAGGTTTCCGTCCTCGTCACGCGAGCGGATGCGGTAGTGATAGAGCGTATCGGCGGTCAGGCCCGAGAGGCTCTGCACGTGCGAGGTCGTTCTATTGTCATTGAGCGCGGTGGAGTTTCCGTAGGATGCCGTAGTGCCGTAGTCGACCTGGGAGTCGGCGGCTTCGTTGGTATTCCAGGAGATGGTGGCGCCGGTCCGCGTGATTCCGGAACTGTTGACGCCCGAGATAACCGGGGGCGTGGTATCGGCCGGCGCCGATGTCCTGAACGTGTAATCGCTGGAGCTGGCGAAGTTGCCGGCAGCGTCGCGCGAGAGGACGCGGTAGTGGTAGAGAGTGTTGGCAGTCAGGCCGCTGATGGACTGCGAGTGCGACGTCACCAGGGAGGCGTTGCGGGCGGTGGAGCTGCCGTACGAGGTGGACAGGCCGTATTGGACCTGCGAGTCGGCGTTTTCGTTGGTCGTCCAGGTGATGGTTGCGGAGGTCTGGGTGATCGCGCTGCTGGCGATCGCGGAAAGCACCGGAGGCGTACTGTCTGACGGCGCCGTCACCGTGACGCTTCCGCCGGATCCGCTGGCGGTGACACGGTTGGCATCGGGATCGGTGGCGGTCAGGTTCTGCAGTCCGACCGTGAGGGGCCCCGCCGGTGTGCCGGCGGCGATGTTGAGGCGGACAATGGCGACCGCCCCGGACCCGATCGGGGTCTGGTTCAATCCGAAGACCAGGACCTTGACGATGCCGCTCGATGGGTTGCTGCCGTTGGCGGATTTCCCGGCGGTCGTGGCAGCCGCGCCGGTCGTGGTTGAAACGTACGACAGGGAAGCGGGGATCGTCAGCTCGAAATCGAGCCCGGCGACAGGGGAGGCACCCGGGGTGAAGCTTACGGTGAGATTCACCGCGGTTCCGGCGGCTCCCGAAATGTTGCCCACACTGACGGTTTGGGCGCCGGCGGCAGCCGGCCGAAGCAGCGAGCAGGCGAGCGCGACGAGAACCGCCGCCGTCAGGAGACGATTCCGTTTCAAGTGAATATCGACCGGGCTTTTCCACGCGACATCGTGATTAATGATCGTCATAAGATTGGGCAACTCCGTACGCCGAGGATCACGTTTCCGAGGATTTGCAGATCGAGCACGTCCACCTTGCCGTCGCCGTTGATGTCGCGTCCGAGGCCGAGGTTGGCGCCGAGAATGGTGTTGATCAGGATCTGGAGGTCGAGCACGTTTACCGAAGTGTCGCCGTTGACGTCGCAGCGATTCGCCGGGGGCGTGCCGGATATCGTAGTCGAGACCTCGTTGGAAAACCCGCTTTCGAGCCCCGAGGTGTTATAAGCGGTGACGGCAAAGTAATAGGTCCCGGGCGCAAGGCCAGTGATGGTGTAAGTTGTTTGCACCCCAATGGTTATCGGTGCCCCATACACCCCGGGCGCGGTCCCGTAATAGATCTTGTACCCGGCCAGGTCGGTTTCGGTATTGGCGTCCCAGGCCAGCGTGACATCTGCCGCCAGCGCAGAGGCGCTCCCGGCAAGGAGAATGAGTGCAAACACAATGAAATTGAGGGGGAAAAGCCGCCGTTCTTTCACCAGATTCACGCTTCCTTCCATCCACCGCATTTCGTGCAGTCCCCAGGCAAGCGGTACGCGACCACACCAGGGGGATTCGCACCAGTTCAAGCCTTTCATCGACCGCGAAAGGAAACATCCATGTGCCCCCCATCACAAAACCCAGTAGGTCCCGGTCGCCGGCCGGGACCCCCAAATCCAGACACCCCGAGTCATGCGCGATTTCCACCCCAAGCTTCGCCGCAGATGATTCATGCGCGAAATGTTCAAGTCTGCATTCGGACGCCGAAGAACGCCGCCTTCGGACACCGCCGGCAGGGCACTTGCATGAGTGCAGGGGAATTTTTTTCTTCTTGTGGGCACGGGCTTCAGCCCGTGCGCATTGCGTAAACGGCTGCTTTAGCGCGGCCCGAGCACCTATCCCAAAAACCGCACACACCACTGCCTTCTTTTCAATGAACCGGATTGTCAGGACGGAGTTGAAGGTAGTTACAGAATAGGGCAACCGCGAATCCCGAGAATCACATTCCCGAGAATCTGCAAATCGAGCACGTCCACCTTGCCGTCGCCGTTGAGATCGCGGCCGGCGCCTGTTCCGAGGATGGCATTGATCAGCGTCTGGAGGTCGAGCACGTTCACCGACCCGTCGCCGTTGACGTCGCAACCGCTCCCTGCAGGAGTGGCGGAAACGATAGTGAATACTTCGTTGGAAAACCCACTCTCCAAACCGGCGGAATTGTAGGCGGTCACGGCAAAGTAATATGTTCCCGGCGTCAGATCTGTCAGGGTGAAGGTGGTTTGCAGCCCAGTGGTGACGGGCGTCCCATACACCCCAGGCGCCGTCCCGTAATAAATCTTGTACCCCGCCAGATCGGCTTCCGTATTGGCGTCCCAGGCCAGGGTGACATCGGCCGCCAGCGCGGAGGCGCTGCACGCCAGAACCGTGATTGCAACCGCAAACACCAAGGGCAGGAAACGCCCCAGTAGTCTCACCCTATTCACTCTCCCTCCCACCTGCCGTTTGCTCCCGTAGCGGCTATCATCCACACACGCCTGCGGATTCCCCGTGCCCCCGATCACAAAATTGCCTTTCCAGCCGTTTGCTCCAGGCTTTCTCCGACGAACCTGAAGGTTCGATTACAGCGTTTTTTTTGAGATAGAACGTCACCGGGCGAAACATCAGGTGTGTGAAAACCGCCGGCCGAAAGAGCCCCAGGTGCCAACTTACCGCGCACGCGCAGAAGACCATCGCCGAGCGCGGCATCTCTCGTTCCTGAATCGACCGGGTTCTCGCAGATCCGCTGGCGGTAGAGAAAGATAAACGCGATCCGACGTTACATCACGTCCTCCGGCGTGTGCCAGAGCGCGGTGACAGGATTCTTCGCGTGATCTATAATCAACCGTGAGGCCGTAGACTGTCGTTACGGCATTCTTTGACCGCAAAGCGGGCAGGGTACTATGAGGGTCCATTTCGACGAGAAGACGGACGCAATCTACGTGAGGTTTGACGAATCCAAGGTTGTTGAATCCGAAGAAGTTCATCCGGGAATAATTCTCGATTTTAACGAGCGCTCTGAGGTTGTGGGGGTCGAAGTCCTCGGTGTGAAGGGCCGGATCCCCCTGGCCAACCTCAAACAGATGCAATTCGAGGTAGTGTAGGGGCCGAATGAAGAATAGTAGGCGTAGGCAAGGGACCGGGTTCGAAGCAATGCCCTCATGGATGCTGCCTCTCAGGAGAGACAGGGGCAGGATCCGGAACACGAGGAAGCTGGGATGTCTACTGGGATAAGTATCCGGCGGGCACGAATCCCGGGATTCCGGAGTTCAGGGTACTTCCTGCAGTGGGAGCCGCTTGCTGAAAAACCAGGCCATGTCCGCGGCGATTACTGTGGTTGCCCGGCGCGAGCACAAGGACGCTCCATGCGGGTTGCCCCAAGACCGCATGCATAAACAGGTCTGGCCGCCTTTTGCAGGCGGCCAGCACGGAATTTGGCTTATCAGGATACACGTATCAGCGTTTGCGGCGATATCGGAGAATTCCGAGAGCCCCCAAACCTGTGCCGAGGAGCAGAAGTGCACCAGGCTCAGGAGTCGAAACTGGCACGACTGATTCCATCTGTACGACGATATCAGTGAAATCCGGGGCCACTCCAGCAGCTCCCCATCCCTCCATTGCTACATACCAGTGATTGGCGTCGTTTCCGGGTGACCCTGCGATGCTGACCGCATCGCCCTTCCCCAGAAATGTGAGCGCCGATGCGCCGACCTGATTCAGGCTGTCCTGGGAATAAAAGGTCGCCACACCACCCAAAGTATCGTAACTGAAGTAAAAACCGAATGCATTCATCCAGTCCGATGTGCTGCCTACCACGGTGCTCCCCATGGTGCCTGCATCATGGTACTCGCTGTAGATCATGCCACCGATGAAATCAAAATTGATCGTAGTCCAATCCCCCGGATTGGACTGGCCGGTGCCATTCGTATTGTCAACGAAGATCGGCACCTTGTTATCAGAATTGCCGGATTCGTAGATACCGAATATAAACGGGGTATTTTCAGCATCCCAACTCAGGCTGGCAACGTAGGTGGCGTTGCTACCTGAAGTCTGATTCGTGAAAATTGCAGCGCCGGACTGGTCGGTCCGCACATTAATGGTCGAACCAATGCCAGCGAATATCGATTGAAGGTTGTCCAGGGTGCTTCCTCCTGTATATACAGGCCTTAGGTTGACAGGATCAGCTAACGCGCTGCCAGCCAACAAAAGCACCAAGGCAAAACCGATTACAATAAAACTTGAAAGCCCCCGCATGTCTAACTCCTTTCGCCCAGAACGACATTGCATGTTCCGCGCTGTGCTGGAACCCATCCAATCCAGATTGGGTCTGAAAGCTTTCGGGGGTAGGGGAGACCCACGTTTCATCAATAGCAAAGCAATTAGAGTGCCAGAGTTTTCAGTAAATCGCGAATAAACTGTGCTGGCGCAATATACTGCAGATTAAGGATTTGCTCTGTCCGTCCGGTCGCCGGCCATGATGGCCTAAATCGATCAGGGGATTTATGTAAACATCCTTTACACATGCTTTTAGGGGATATTACGGAAATGAGGGCGATAAGTTAAAACGAACTAGTGGCTTAGAGGACATTGGGCTGCCACTTTCTTGACGAAAAAGGAAGTGTAAAGCAATAGTACGGAACCTCGGTGACGTAAAGATGGCAGACATTGGGACGATCGAATTCTGACGCAATGGGTTGAGGCACTACTGCGTGCATTGCTGTATCAATCGCAGCCTGACACGCCTTTCGAGGGTGCGCGTCACCAAGGGCTGCCACGTTTTTGACGAAAAAGGAAGTGTAAGGCATTAGTACGGAACCTCGGTGACGTAAAGATGGCAGACATAGGGACGATCGAATTCTGACGCAATGGGTTGAGAGGCACCACTGCGTGCATTGCTGTATCAATCGCAGGCTGGCACGCCTTTCGAGGGTGCGCGTCACCAACGCCTGCAGGACTGGGGCTGACATTTCGGATTGCACAACCGGGCGGCTCACTGCTGCGATTTCCGTAGCGTGTCAAGTTTGCGCCACAAGGGATCGAGTCGTGCCAAGCCGATCTCTTTGGAGGATGAAGAAAAAGGCTGACGGGCTCCGATATCCTCAACGGCGTTTTTTCGCGTCCAGTTTTTGGCACGCTTGACCTTTGATTTCGCGGACCACGGCAATATCGGGCTCGGGTTCGGAACGAGCATCGGCTGCAATGGGCAATTGCGCTCGCACGTCGAAGCCGGGACCGAACGCCGCCCGCAGGAGGTCCTCGGCCAATCGTATCGCGGTCGCATGCAAGCTTCCCTGTGGAGTCACGGTTAGGATTTCCCCGTCGATCAACTCGACGCGTTCTCCGGGCGCGAACAGGCCGGCTGCGACCATGCGGTCGTATTCAGCCCGGCTCCAGCGCCGTAACCCGATAGCTTTCATGGTGATGGCTCCGCTGCTTGAGAGTGTACGGCACCTCACTGCCGAAGTAAACTTCCTCATTGGATAAGGGTGCAATCGGAAGTGGGGCTCAACAAAAAGAATTTGTCAATTGTCAATTGTCATTTGGGGGCGGTCGGCATGTTGGCGGGCAGGTTCTGCGCTCGGGTACTTCACCCATTCCGAACTCGATCCGGACCTCACAGGCCAAAGTTCCGAAGCGGCCAAATGACAAATGACCATTAACCATTAACCAATCACAATTGATAAATTCTTTTGTCGTTAATCGTTGCGCGACGCATCCTTTTTGTCCGATTAAACGCTGAGCTTGAAAGGCTCGCCCAAATTCCGCGAGGATTGAGTCTCCCTTCTGACTGCACCCAGCGAATTATGTTTCGCCTGGCACGACATTATTTCCAAAAGAAACGGGAAGCTGAAAAGGGCCGACGAAAAGGTCGGCGTCAGAGCCAATATTGCCATTCGCCAGAGGCGAGGACGTAGGCGGCGAGGCAGGCGTTTGTCACCGCATGGGCGAGGATGCAATCTCCGAGGGAGCGCGTACGGATCATCCAGAGGTTGAACGCGATGCCGGCCAGGAGGCCGACTTCCCAATAGGGCCCGTGTTCCGTAGCGAACAGTATCGCCGTCACCCAGAATGAAAGCGCGGAATAGGTGCCAAGGCGCACGGCTTCGAATTGTGGTGAAATCAGGTAGCGCATCAGCCAGCCGCGCCAGAACAGCTCCTCGACGATCGGGACGAGCACGGCCGTCCCAAGGATGCGGAAAATCAGAAACCCGGGACTCGTGCGCGCATCTGCAGGAAGGGAAGTTTGCGCCGCCCCGGTAACGGGATTTTCAAACAGCCAGTGCTGCCGGTAGCCGGGCCAGATCAGGTCCGGCCCGATCCAGATCACAAAGACCACGATCCCGGCGAGGATACTCAGGACCGGCTGCGACACGCGCAGGCAAATGACTCTTCTTGAAACAAAGAAGAGTACAGCCGCGACCACCAGCACCCGAAGAGGATATTCGAAAGGCAAATACGATTTGACGGCCAAAAACAACAAAAACACGGCAAATGGTGCTATGTACGGAACCGCCGGATGTTTTATCATTAAGCCTCAGCGTCCTCTGCGCCTCTGCGGTGATATTTTCTATGCTAACATAAAGGACCCATGCGCCCCACAACCGTCATTCTAGCGATTCTGGCATTTGCCGCGCCCGCAAGCGCCCAGTCCCCAGAAAACGTTCTTCTCGTCCTCAACGAATCGAGCCCCATCTCCCTCGAAGTCGGCCAATACTATGCCCAGAAGCGCGGCCTGCCGGCGGGAAACACCCTCCGCATCCGGACGACTCTTGCCGACGACATTTCGCGCGAAGAATTCGCTGCCCGGATCGAGGGCCCCATCGGCTCGTGGCTTGCCCGCAATTCGGCCCAGGACCGTATACTCTATATCGTCCTGACCAAGGGAATTCCTCTGAGAATAACGGGAACATCGGGCCCTGACGGCACCGTTGCGAGCGTCGATTCCGAACTGACGCTGCTGTATCGCAAGATGACCGGCCAGCCGGCGCCCCCTGCCGGCCGCATCGCCAACCCCTATTTTCTCGGCAATGCCCCAGTGGCCCGGGCGGCGCAGTTCAGCCACGAAACATCCGACATCTACCTTGTCAGCCGCCTGGACGGCTACACGAGCGCCGACATCCGCGGCCTGATCGACCGAGGCTTTGCGCCGTCCGGGGAAGGGAAGATCCTGATCGACCGGAAGGGCGGGGGAACGGACAAGGGCGAAGGCTGGCTTCAGGCGGCGGCGGACTGGCTGGGGGCGAACGGCTTCGCGGACCGCGTCGTGCTTGACGCGTCCGAGAAAGTGCTTACGGACCAGCAGGGCGTCCTCGGCTATTACTCCTGGGGATCCAACGACCCGGCGATCCGTGTCCGTCATTTCCAGTTCGGTTTCGTTCCCGGCGCCCTGGCGGGGATGTTCGTCAGCTCGGACGGCCGCACATTCAGCGAGCCTCCTGCCGACTGGGTGGTCGGCGCATGGGACGACAAGAGCCCGAAGTTTGCCGGCTCCCCTCAATCCCTGGCCGGCGACCTTATCCACGACGGAGTGACTGGAATTGCCGGTCATGTGGCTGAGCCATACCTGGAGGCGACGATCCGGCCCGACATTCTGTTCCCGGCTTACCTGTCGGGCTTCAGCCTGATCGAATCGTATTACCTCGGAATGCCCTACCTGAGCTGGCAAACAGTGGTAATCGGCGATCCATTGTGCGCGCCGTTCCGGACAAAATCGCTGGCGCCGCAGCAAATCGATAGGGGACTTGATTCCGAGACCGAACTTCCTGGTTATTTCTCCGAGCGGCGCTTGCGTCCATTGGCCTCGCCTGCATTCACGAATGCTGGCGTTCAGCCGGCCGCCGTCAAAGCTTCGCTGCGCGCGGAAGTGAGGCTGGCAAAGCAGGATATTGCCGGCGCCCGCGCTGCGCTGGAGGAAGCGACTTCGATAGACGGCAGGCTGGTTGCCGCCCAGTTTTTGCTCGCTACGATCTACGAACAGGACAAGCAGTACGATAAAGCCATCGAGCGCTACCGGAAGGTGCTTGAGTTTTCGCCTGAGAACGTGCTGGCCCTGAACAACCTGGCCTATGCTCTTGCCGTGCGCCGCAATGCCCCGAAAGAGGCGCTCCCGTACGCGGAAAAGGCCTACAGCCTGGCCAAAGGGAACCCCAACATTACCGACACCCTGGGCTGGGTGCTGCACATGACGGGCGATAACGAAAAGGCAAACCAGCTTCTCCAGGAAGCCGTCCAGCGTGCCCCCCAAAACGCCGAAATCCACCTGCACGCCGCGATCGTCGCCGCCGACCTCGGGCAAACCCTTCAAGCCACGGCATGGCTCTCCCGCGCCCTGGAGCTCGATCCCAACCTAGGTGCCACCCTCGAAGTGCGTACCCTCCAAACCAAGCTTAAGAAAACCCCCGGGAGCGCCGGCGTCCCGCCTAATGCCATTTACTTTTTTGGCGGCGATCATCTTACTCGACCCGGCGCTTGGTTGGATACGTTGGAAAAGAACGGCGACGCAGCCAGATCTTGCGCGGGTATGAGCGTCTTTTCTTGCGTTTGGGAAGTTTGCAGGATGCGATCTGTCGCAGGAGCAGTTGCAGCCCCTCCCTGCTTTCCTCGGGAGACGTGGCGGTCATCAGCGCCGGGAGAGACGTGTAGACGTGGTCCTGGGCGTAAGAGAAGCTCAATTCGCGCGGCTCAAGCCCTGCCTGTCGGGCCGCCGCTTCCATGAAGGTAATTACCAGGTTGTAGGCGGCCACGCCTGTAACTAGCTCTTTGGCCGCCATGTCGGGCGTTTTTGAACTCAAAGCATGCAGCCGAACCGTCCGTTTGAGCGATCGCAAATCGGTTTCGATGTTCCACCGGCGAGCGTAGATAGCCACGATCTCGTCGGCCGGGTCTTCATACGTGGTGAACAGGTACAGCTTGGCCAGTTTGCCATCCTGTTCGATGCGTCGTACGATTAAACGCCCGCTGACTTGCGCGTCGGCAGGCAGATCGGGATGTTTCCGACGGTCGCAATGTGAGGGTTTCCAGAGCACCTTCTGATCGGCCCCACAGTTCAAGCCCAGCCCCCCTAAAGCTTGTGCCCGCACTTCGGTCAGCCGCAATACCACGGGCCGCCCGGCTTTCGTAGCCTGGTACGCTGTGGCGAACGTGCCGAAATTGCTGTCGGCCACGATACCCGAACCGGCCGGCAATCCGGGCATCAATTGAGCCGCCAGCGCCTGTTCTCCCACCGCGTTGGGCCCGCACGCCGGGCCCCAGACCGGCCGGCTGGCCAAGCCGCTTCTGAGATCATGCGCCACCAGGACCCGCATGATCGGCCAGTGGGAAACTCCGTGCTGGTTACTGGCCGGAGGATAGTCCTGCAACAGCTCCGGCGTGGACGGTAATGTCAATGTGGAGCCGTCCAACAAAAAGGCGGAATGGCCCTCGGCGGCGCCTTCGGCCTCGCGATGCAAACTCTCGAACAAATGATCGAAGCTTCTCTCCACAGCACTCAACGGCATGTTCCCTCGCGCCTTACTGAAGGCTCCCGGATTGGCCGAAACTGTCTTTTCCCTGACTCGCTTGTGATCCGAAAACTCTTTCAGACACGGAACCAGACGGGAAACTGTTACATGCAGCGTCCCCTTGGCGTCCAACCGCTGCAAGATCATGCCATAGATTACAACGGACCAGTTGAAGATCCTCTTTGCCATCTTGATCCCCAGCTGGCGGCTTAATTGCTCGAAAAATCCGGCATAGAACACGCGCCGATACACCTCGAAAACGCTTTCGACCGGCACGGTTTTCTGCGCCGGCGGCCGCTGAGTCTGCGTTTGAACTTTTAGGATTTTCATGCCCGGAGAGTCTATCATATCGGCAATATTATATTGCGTATAATCTGTCAATTGCCTATACTTTTTTCATGCGCTCTCTGAAAATCCCTAACGCGAACTCCGCCGCCGAGACCTTGCAGGATGAAATCCGGCGCTCGGAGGAATCTCGATACGATCATCGCCTTCACGCCGTTCTCCTGGTCGCCCAGGGCCTGAGCCCTCCCAAGGTCGCGGATTGGCTGGGCGACTCGGTCAGGGCGGTGGAGCTTTGGGTTCACCATTTCCAAGAAAAGAGCTTGCCGGGACTGCGCGAAGGCCGGCGCCCCGGCCGGCCGTCGCGCCTGACCAAGGATCAGCTGGCGCAGGCGCTACGGGCCGTGCGCTTGAGTCCATCCGAAGCGGGACTCAACGCCAAGCGGTGGGATGCCAACGCGCTCTCCGTCTATCTGCGTTCGCAGGGGGTCAATCTGAAGCCGCGCCAATGCCGCAATATATTGCGCCAATGGAGATCGCGGGAGCCTCGCTGAGCCGGGAAGAGAGCAAAGCCGACGCGCAAGTTTCGACGTTTGGATGCCTCCCACGGGGATCGACAGCACTGGGGGGATTTCTGTCCGCGGCCGAGTTTCTAAGCGTATTTACTTCTTGCCGAGTCGCCGCCAAAAAAGTAAATGGCATTAGGCGTCCCGCCGGCACATTAAAAAACGCACGCAACAACACCAACGGAGGCCACTTACCAGCGCCCGTCAAGTTCGATCCGGATCCAAAGGATCTCTGGATTCTCTCTCCGATCTATTTCGTGACCCTCCTGGAAAACGCACCCATCACAACAATCCCAATCCCCAGTAGGACAAACGCACCCGCCTCGGGAGCAGTCGTTGTTGTTGTACCCGGGGTCCTGCTGAGCTGCCCGGCGCAACGTACAGGATTGTCCGTGCCTGCCTCAGAATAGGGCATTTGGAGGGGATCGCGCCTTCTGTCAGTGGTACCGGCAAAGAAAAACCGAAATCGAAAATGTAATCTATGGACTGATCACCGATTACAGGCGCGAGATTTTCAAAGCTAAGCGGACTGCCGTCCTCTCCCAGAGATTCTTCGAGAAATCCGAATGCCTACCCGGCGAGGCATGTGTCACTCTACTTTTCGATTCCAGAAACCGTGGTTTGTAAAGCGCTTTTACAGGGAGGAACTGGTGTATCCGTTGACATAAATAAACTTGTGGAATTGTGGCAGCGTGTTTAGTCTCTGAATGTCGCCTTCAGTTACAATCTTATTGGATCGCCCGATGATGCGACATCCATGGAATCGATGGTGGGAGGTGCCGTAACATGATGAAGACAAATCACTTGGGCTGGAGACCTGTACTTCTGATCCGGCTGGTATGGATGTTGCTTAGTGGATAGTGGCGGTGCTCCCCCCATCGCCCAGCGGATAATTGCTTCGCTCTTGAGAGGGAGTATCGTTATGAAAACGCGCATTTCGCTTTCGCTTGTCATGATTGTGGCACTGGGTGGCATGAGTGCCTATGCCAGTTCGATCGTAATCGATAGTGTCGGTGACTCTGGCACAATCACCTCCACGATCGGCGCACTTGACGCCCTTTTATTCGGCTTCAACCCCACGATTCAAGGAGTAGGCAACTCCAAGGTCTTTCTCACCGTCGACAAAGCTGGTTCGGAAAGTGGCTACAACACTGACGGAGCCGTTGAGTTCGACACCACCGCCTCGGGAACGACATCCTTAAAACTGAGCGATATACCACTCCTTACTGTCGGTGGCACAGGGTATTATGAGTTCGCTTTTGCGGTCAATCAGACAGGAAATTCGGGCTTTCTCTCGCTTAACCAGATTCAGCTATTTCAGGCGAGTTCCGGCAACCTTACTGGTTACCCATTTAGTGGTTCGGCTACCCCGAGATTCGACTGGGCAAGCAACGGGACTACCGGTCAGGTGCTTGATTTCATAAGTGGTGTTAGCAATACCGAGATGTTGATGTTGGTGCCGGCCGCCGCGTTCGGCGCAGGGGAATACGTTTATCTTTACATGAACGCGGGAGCACCTTTCGTTGCCAATGGCGGCTCGGAGAAATGGGTCGTCTTTGATGACGCCATCTGTCCCCCGGGGATGAATTGCACCCCTGGCCCCGGGCCCGACCCCGTTCCGGAGCCGTCGACTCTGCTGCTCCTCTGCACCGGCGTTGGGCTGGTAGGTGTCGCGCGACGGAAATCCATTGCGAAGCTCCTCAAGAAGTAGAGTTTCTGACTGACCCGGAGGCGTGATTCCCGATTCTATGCCCTCTCCCGATTCTTTTTGTGCGCCCGGCAGCGGCAGGGCGCACGCACACGGAAGTAGAAGGTAACCGAAAAGCCGGGTACATCTGGCGCCCCCTCTCTCAGCGCCTCCAGGATGGAATCCGGCCGGGTTCCCACAGCAGTATTAACAAAGGTAATGCCCGCGTCAGCGCGGGCGCCGCTGCGCACAGGATATTTCCCGGGCGGTTGGGTCATTCCAAAGTCACGAAACCGTGGCCATGAGCGCGAGGTCGGGGACGTTCAACTGGCGGGCCTCATCGACGTGAGAGGAAGACACGGTGCTGCGCGATTGGCTGCTGCAATTGACCCTGGTCGACCGGCACTGCGGCTGCCGGCGCCTGGGAGTGCTGTTGTGCCGTGAAAGGTGGGAGGCGAACCATACGCACGTCCTACGACCCTTGCGGGCCAACAACCTTGTGTGTCCGCCGCCGGCGGGCTCTTGCGCGGGAATTGCTCAAAACCGGTGTGCGTCCCCGGTTTTCAGCCTCCTTGGCCCGCGCCCTCGAGCTAGACCCGAATCTAGCCAAGACTGCCGAAGTTCACACCCTCCAAGCCAAGATCAAGCCAATCAAATAGGATCTTGCTCATCCGACCAACATCCGGGAGCAGCGTTCTGCCCCATCCTTACTGGGGATCCTGCCCATGGGAGTAGCCAGAAAGTGCATCACACCAATCACATCACGGATCCCTGCACTTGTGGCATTGCGATTGGCATGACTGACCCCATCATCGAGGCAACTGTGCATGAAGCAAGTCTAGCATATGGCCCGTGACAACGCTCGATGGATGCCGAAGAAGGACGGGAGGATCGACCGGACCATCCCTGTGCACGCGATTCGTGGTTGATGCTTGTGGTCACTCTTCGTCATCCATCAGAACGGTAGGCTCGATGTCGGCACTCCCACGACCGGGCAGATCCAATCCCTTACGATGGTGGAATTTGGGGAGATTAGAGCCGCCGGTGACACCGCTGAAAGCTCCGTATGGCGCTGGCTTGAAGACCGGTCCCTCATGTCCATCTGCGAGCGCATCTTTCACTTGACGCAAAGACAGAATGGCCTGTAAGCAACTCCGACACTTTGTCTGCCACTATAAAGCGATGCGAATATTCCGCGTGCCCCCTGTCGATTCGGGATCCAATCGCGTGCTTCAGGTGAATCAATCCGTCTTCGCTTCAGACATCCCCAGCATCCGTCAGTTTATGCATAAATGATAACTCGCATTATAGCAATACTTAGAGACAGTCCAAAAAAAGGCATGAGCAATTTTATATCGAAGGCTTTATGAGTTTTGCATGTGCCGCCTCTGAGACCTGAGCGTAATACTCGAGTTTGCACATCTCAATCCGATGTACTTGTGTGGCTTGTCACCGGCGCAGTGGGATTTCGTCGGCTTATCTATGTAAGAAACTTTTACATTTTAGTTCGGGAGCAGCAAGGTGAAGCTCGTCGTAGTTGAGCGGCAAGACTGTGATGGAGGTTGTAAAACTAACAATTTGAACGTATCAGATCTGGTCTTGAGTAATTGTATCTAGCGCTCCGGCAGTTGGCATTCAAATTGCTAGTAATTGAATTGGAAGGCTTTCCAAAAGGCGGTGTGCGTATGAGATATTCACAACCATTCCCAACGATGTTGATAGGTCTTGCGCTTCTGATTTTTTTGGCGGCGCCCGTGAATGCTGACACGTTTACTTTCACTGGTGCGGGAAGCTTTACAATCCAATGGAGTTATCTGGTTCCCAATTCCAGCCTAACCTTAGCAGCCGAGGCGGTTGTTAATGTCACTTCAGTCACAAGCACCGAGGTAATGCTGGACATACACATAGCAAACAACACGGTGCTGCCGTCAGGAGTCGCGAACGCCGGTCTCGCATCCTTTGGGTTCAATATGGACCCCAATGCTACTGGCGTCACGGTGTCTAACTTCAGTGGCGGAGCCACTTGGGACGCAACTCTCGGCGGTAACTTACCATCCATTGGTAAGTTAGACATCTGCGCATGGGCAGGCAACGGCTGTCCGGGAGGAGCCCAAGGCGACTTATTGGCGGCTGGATCCTCGGATCGCTTTTTGTTGGCTTTGACAGGTAGCTTTGGCACAAACCCGTCAGTAATGTTCGATGATAACGGGGGTATCAAGTTTCAGACAAGTATAGGTTCATTCGAGTTAATAGGGAGCGGACCTGGTGGGTCTACGACCCCTGTTCCTGAACCTGCATCTCTGGTTCTTCTAGGCATAGGGCTTGTGGGGGTCGGGATAGCATCACGCCGCTGGCGCAAGAAATAGCTGCAACTGATTCTGCTTCTGGCTTTTATGGGCGGTCTGTTTTGGGCAGCCCGTCCTTTTTGCATACTGAGTCCATATTTCCGAACTATATGTCGACGAAAGGTGCGTGGAGGGATAAACTGCGTCTCTATCGTGGCATTTGCGATCAACGCATACGGCTGCTTGGGGGGCGCGCACCAAGGCTGAACCGTTCAGTTCAGATGTCCGATGCGTTGTGCCTCTTGCTCCACTACCCAGTTTCGTCCAATGGGAGACAAACGATCGAAGAGCCCCCTCTTCACGTGCGTATTCTACTAGTACTGCGACGATCGATAATGCAGAAGGCACTCATTTAGATTCATTACCTGAATACGAAAACGCTTGCCTCGGCAGTGTTTCCGGCCGCATCGTATGCCTTGCATCGAAGCGTATGCGTGCCCCGCGTCGCCTTGCTGGCATTCCATTTGGTCGTGAAGGGCGCCCTGGTCGAGGAGGAGGCCGGTTTTGAAGCCCCATCCACGTAAAGCTCTACCTTAACCACCCCCACGTTGTCGCTTACGCTGACCAGTACCGAAATGTTTCCGGATACCGTCGCGTTCGCCCTTGGGAATGTAATGCCGATGGTGGGAGCAATGGTATCCTCCACGTTGTTGACATTGACTGAAAGCGACACGGTATAGGTAATTCCCGCTTTGTCCTTTGCCGTCGCTGTCAGAGTGTGGCCTCCGTTTACCACCGTGCTTGTATTCCAGGTGAAGGCGTAGGGGGAAGTCGTGTCTGTTCCGAGCAAGACCCCATCCACGCTCAGGCTCACTGAGGCAATTCCCAGGCTGCTACCGGCAGATATCTGAACTGACTGCGAGCCTGATACGGTTGAATTCGCGGCGGGCGCGGTAATGCTCACGCTGGGCGGTCCAGTGGTCGGAGCGACAGTAATTGTATTCGAACTCTGTTCGTTCAAGGCAGCGTCGTAGGAATACCCTGGGGCTGACACGCTGTTCACGGTGAAGACAATCGTGCCCGTGCTGGAAGTTTCAGGCGATAAGAAGGACACGGATCCATTGCCCGACGTGCTACCGGTCGCACTTCCTTGCACAAGGCCGCTCCAAGTGCCCGTCACCGCAGCCCCGCCTACAGGGTTGCCGCTTCTGTCCGCCACCGCCACTGTGGCCGAGACCGAGACCAGGCTGGCGCCCTGAGCGTTAAGGGTGATGGAATTTACCAGTACTGGATTCAGAACAGAGATGGTCAAGCGCGCGGTGCCGGTAAGATCATCGTTATCGGTTACAACCAGCGTTGCCGTGTATGTGCCGGGGGCCGTATAGACATGGCTGGGATTCACCTCGCTCGATCCGGTACCGTCGCCGAAGTCCCACGAGTAGCCTACGATCGATCCTCCGCCAGCGTCCGCTGAACTGGAACCCGTAAAAAACACCGCGAGCGGCGCATAACCCGAGGTCAGATTGGCTGAGGCAACGGCTGTCGGTGGCTGGAGCGAGCCTGGATCCGCGATTGTGCCCGTAAGAGCGTATGATCCCAGACTGCCGTAATTGGAGTAGCCGGTGCTAAGCGGATCCCCGTCACCTGTGCCGGAAATCACGAGGTAATAGACCCCTGCCGGCAGCGTCGCACTGAGACTTGCGCCCAGTCCCGGTGCGGGCGATTGCGCCAGGATATTCCAATTGCCGTCGCGAATCTCGGCCTTGATATCCAGGTTGGGCCCGAGCGGCGACGGAACAGCCGCGAATGAAACGGCCCCTGCTCCGGTTGTGAATTGGAAGACATCGAGGTCGGTGCTTCGTTCAATGAAGCCGGAACCGCTGATGCTGCCGGATCCTGACATGGTGGTCGCCGTCGCCGCGGTATTTCCGTGATCATCGGTGTAATACGTTAAACCGAACGATTGAATGAGCTGAAGCTGGTCTTCCTTGTTGTTCGCGCCGGTATACTCGCCCTTGCTCCATTGCGATACGTTTCTGTAATAGGAGTTGCCCATGATCGGCGCCCAGTCGCCCTGGCCCTGGTAATAAACGATACCGTCAGTTTTTCCGTTATGATGCAGGCCTAAGGAATGACCGCTTTCGTGGGAGCAGGCTTCGCCGATAAATTTTTCTGAGTTCAGCAGCATGTTGGAGAAGGCAAAGGAGGGTTTGTAGTAATCCCCGACGTCGTCAAAGATGCCGATATAAGAGACTCCTCCTGCATTGGGATAGAAGTTCGTCGGAGTAACGATCACCCTGTTTCCGAACCGCGTGTCGTTGTTGCTGCTTCGAGTGATCGCATCAGAAGCGGGTTCCTCAGTGGTTACGTCAATGTCAAAGGCCGAGTAGTCCTCGGCCACGCGCCGCCAGACTTTCTGGATCACATCAAGCTCTGTCGCGCTGAATGTGGTCGGATCGCCGTCCGCGTCAAAGGGAGCGGCAACGATATCCTTGCCGCCGGCGTAGCTCCCATTCCAAACCGTGCCAGAGATCACGGCGCCGTTGAAATCGAGGTAGAGGACCCTTTCCGAATTCGGACTGCTATGCAGCTTGAAAGTCTGGTCCAGAGGCGCCGAGGTCATTTGCACGTGAATTGTACCTGGCGGCGCATCTGCTTCCGCCAGCAGCGGGGTCTCGAGTTCACATGCATACATGAGGCGGCCGGTCGGGCCGGCCCAGAGATTCGAATCGTTCCTGAATAGCCTCTTGAGCTCTTCCGGGTCTTTCCCGTACCAATCCGCCACCTCGGCGAGCTTGTCGCCAAGCGCCTGAATCGCATGCTCATTGCGGGCGAATCCTGGGATGCGCACATCGGGAAACGGCTTCTTGTCCTTGGCGACAGCGGCAAGCGGGCAAAGGAGCAAAACGGAGAAACTGAGCAGTGCGAAGATTGCTGCAATCCTCGGCCCCAATGCTGTTAATCCAACGGAGAAGCTCTGGCCAGAATACTTTTTGATCGTCATCAGCAGCCCCCTATTCCGATAGGCAAGTAGAATCTGCGCACGATTTCTGTCAATCCGCGCAGTGAGTTGCGAAGGGGGGATGTCTGTAGTCCTCGGCGACACTCATTCTTATTGGTAGGAGCGGATTTTCAATTGTGACCCAGGTTACAGGATCCAGCGTTTCCAATCCGCGATCCGTTTTGGTGACACCGCAGCATACGCAAGTGAAGATGACAATGGCCCTCGGCGGGCACCGGTGCATGAAAAGGAAAGCCAAAGAGCTTTCCCGATTTGGGAACCATGCGTCCTGGAAGATCGGTCTTGCGGCGTCCATAGGCGGCGTTCTTCCGCGTCCTTCACACAGGGACCGTTTCGACTGCCCCGTCATCGGCCAATTCACGGCGGGCATCCCAACCCGGACCCAGTCGTCCGGTGATTCGGCACCTAAGCTCGAGTACCGGCCGCATCTTGTCTTGCGGTTTCTTGAAGTGTTTTCCCGGCTGGTAAATCATTCAATTGCTGAATGATGCAGGATCCGGGATTATGCGGAAGATGTAAAGGAATCCGACACCCTTACAATGATGTCTCCTGCCGATCATGAAAATGAAATCAAAGATGTTTATCGCGGCATTTGCAGGGCTGCCAAAGCTTCTGAGCACGCTCGACGATCGCATTCACGGTATCCTCGCCCCTTTCGAGCGAAAGCCTGCCCTTTGTTATGTAAGTTGTGTAAAGTGTTCCTCCAAACTGGGCGGACGCTTTCGCCGCGTTGCCGGGAACCGATTAGACCGTATGCTCAATGAATACAAATGATTGTTGCAAATGTGCAGGACGATTGCTTCGCTTGGTTCGTTCCTTGCTTACAGGGGGGTGTGCGATCCATGTATCGGTGCTACGCTCAGCGGGAAGTCTGTGAAACCGGTCGAGCCTTGGAGGGCTTTATGAGGCGTTGGTTGTTTGCTGCGGTTGTCCTGATGTTCATCCCCGTGGCCGCTTATGCGGATACGATGTCCTGGACTTTCACTTCATACGACTCCAACATGCATTTTGTCATTCCCGGCGGAATTGACGTAAACACACAGCTGGGCATCTTTCACCTCGAGATCAATGACGAGGCCCCGCCGACCAACTGGCCGAATGGCGGGACATTCGATGCGTTTTGTGTCGACGTACAGCACTATGTTGGCAACGGTGAAGTCGTACTAGAGGACATGGCCAATTGGCGGCAGCCATATACCGACCCGAAATCATTTCCGGCATACGACGGGGCCGGCTCCTATGTCGCATACATGATCGAGCATTTCGGCATGCCTGGCGACCTGATGAGAAAGTCGGCTATGCAACTCGCTGTGTGGGAAGTTCTCTACGAGAAGCCGGACACGGGGGCCGCAAAGCCTGTGTTTAATGTCAGTAGCGGCTTCGCACGGTCCTATGGGGTAGATGACGCCGAACTCATCAGCCAGGCAAATGCATACGTGAGCGCGGTCAATGCGCTGACGTCCATTCCTAACGCGCATGCCCCCTGGATCAAGACCGTAAATGACAATGGATCGTATTATCAGGATTTCACGACTCCGGTTCCCGAGCCCTCTACGCTGATCCTGCTTGGCATGGGTTTGCTCGGTGCCGCGGGTCTTGCCCGCAAGAAGACTCGTTGATCTGTTCCTGCCGGTAGATTTTGCGGATGGGTGTGTCACATAAGGACGCGCCCATCTTCATTTTCCGAGGGGAATGGGACGCTCACCGTTTAATGTGGAATCCTCCTCTTTTTTCCCAATTCGTACATTCGCGCATTGTCACACGGTTGGTCGCGCCGACGTGGGCCTTGGTTTTTGATTGAAATAAAACCGGCGTCTGCGAAACAGTACAGGCACAGGGGGAGGCACATGCTCGCCGGACTGTTGAAAAGGGGATGCACCTGGCTGACGAAACCGGTTTCCTGCGATTCGTCCGGAGCGTATGATGAAGATCATGAACCCTGAAGAACGATTCGAGCGGATCGAGCGTCAATTGGAATGGATGACTGGCGTCCAGGCGGAGCTCTTCGCCTCCCAACAGCGGCACGATGCCCAGATTGTCCAGAACGCCCGGCAAATCTCCCAACTGGCTGACGTCGTCCGGGAGCTCGCGCACGTCGTAGGCGAGCAGGGGAACCGGATCGAAGCAGGCTTCAAGCGCGTGGACGAACGCCAGGAACGCATCAACGAGCAAATGAAGCGCACCGACGAGCGGCTGAGCGCCCTCATCGCCATGCTGGAGCTCCGCCGTCCCAACGGGCAGAACTGAGCCATCGGTCCTTGTCCGACTCGAAGGAAGGGCGCTTGCTTACCTCCGAATTCCAGCGAGGTCTGGAGGAGGCGTCCTTCAGCGTCCCGGCAATTCCACGGTACCATTATTGATGACAATCGTCCTTTCATCCGAAATGGAAAGGGTGTGCCGTACCCGCGGGAGGAGCAGAGCATGATCGGAGGATATGTCTATCGGAAGGAAGACAGCGAAATCTGCAAACGTCTGGAGCATAGTCTACCTCCTTCCTGCCAACAGATTCCTGTCTGGGAGAACGGGTATTTTTTCTTTACGAACCCGTTCGGCAGCGACCAGAATCCCTGTGCCGCCTCTGTGGATCTGGTCTGCCTCAGCGAAGATCTGCTCGTCGCCCGGGATGGTGTCGGCGGATATGTTCAACTGGACATCCAGGGGGATTTTCATGAGCGGTTTCGGCAGCAGGGAACCGGTGCATTCAACTCGATCCAGAACGATTTCCGCATGGCGGTGGTTTCGAAAACCGGCGATGCCCGGATTCTGTATCTGGCATCCAATCGCGCCGGCGCCGGGCGGATCTACTATCACAAGCTGGAATCCGGCATCGTTTTTTGCTCCGACCTGCGCTTCTTGTTGAGCATTGTTCCGTTCGATGTCAACCGCCTGGCGATCTACTCCATCCTCAAATACGGTTCGGTTCCGGAGCCGCTGACTATCAGCGAGACTGTCTCTGCCGTTCCGGCGGGGCACTATCTCGAATACGATCTCATCAGCGGGCGAGACTCATTGCATGCTTATTTCCAGTTTGATTTTCCAGCCGACACCGGTTCGGGGCAGGGAAACGATGCCGCGATGCTGGCCCCGGTCAGGGATGCGCTCAAGAGATCGGCGGATTTCCTCAGCCGCACGCCGGCGGCAATGTTGCTGAGCGGCGGCATCGACTCGAGCCTGTACGGCTGCTACCTGAATCAGGCCGCGCACGAACCACTGCAGGGTTTCTATTGCGCGTTCGGCAGGGATGACCCCGAATTCCCGTTTGCAGAGGCTATCGCGAAACGCCTCGGCGTGGGTCTCCAGGTAGCGACCATGGGCCAGGCGGACGCCCTCGGCGCCCTTGAGGACACCGTCCGGCTGACGGATCACCCCTTCTCGGATTTCTCGAGTCTCCCGATCGCCTTCCTGCTGAAGTTCATCAAGGAGCACGCAAACCAGCAGGCAATGGTCATCGAGTGCAACGGCGGCGATGATTGCTTCGGCTTTCCGGCCTTGCAGTTCGAGCGCAAGTTCCGCACCAAGCATCTCGTTCCGGGAGCCTTGAAAAAACTGATATCGCGCACGTTTCAAAAATCGAACTACTGGAAATGGGAGTCCTCCGAAGGCGCGCTGGCCAGGCTGGCCTCGCTGGGAGACGTGCATGAGCCGAGCCCAATGACGTATTTCATGACGCTGGCGCCGGTCAATTACCTGGCGTTGGACGTGCCTGCTTTGTGGGATGAGACCCTGAACGAACTGGTCGTGAAGACCGCTTTAGGCTGCGGCGATCGCGAGGCCAATCTCGGTTATGAAGCCAGGACGACGATCCGCCAGCTGCTCTATGTCAACAGTGCCCGATGGGCCGCCAAGGCGCTGTCCGTCGGAGAGAGTCTTGGTTTGCGTGTGGTCTATCCGTACATCTTCCGCGATGTGCTGGAAGAGCAGGGGAAACTGCCCTGGAGCGCCAAGATTCACGATGGTGTCGTCAAGTGGCCGCTGAAGAAGCTCCTGGAAGAATTCATGCCCGGTGATTTCATTTACCGGAAGAAGAGCGGGTTTGTGCCGCCGTTCGTGCGCTGGCTTACCGATCGTGAGTTCAACGCAAACGCACGGCAAGTGCTCCTGCGCAGTAACGGGTTTGTGTCCGAGATTATCCCTCGACCCGTGCTCGACAAACTCTTGACCGATGCCGGCAACGGGAAACGCCTGCGGTCCCCGGTACTCAACCTTCTCTGGGGCGCCCTGTTCACCGAGTCCTGGATCCAGCAATACAACCGCCCCAGCCACAAGTAGGTCCCGGCCGCCGGCCGGGACCAGCAGCGTCCGCAGGCGGCGCCCTTCCGCGTGCTCCGAAGCCGAAGGTCACTCTTTGTCCGGTCCGATGCCTTCCTGCCGCGATTTCTGAACCAGGTTCCAGAGCCGGTCGTATTCAACACGGACAGACGGATCCAATCGGCTTGCCAGGTCGGCGGGGAGATCAAGGGATTCGATCAGCATCTGGACATCGGCCAGGTCTCTCAAGGTGCGGTGTTCCGCGCTCAAGCCGGCAGCAAGCTTCAGTTGTATAATCGTTTCCAATGCGACGACCCTGACGCCGTCGACCTCAAGTGAGGCATCTTCCGGCGCCGGGAAAACAACCGGCTTGGGCTTGCCGTCTCCAGGATATTCGCCGGCGGTGATGACCTCGACATTCACTCCGGTGATCGTATCTCGAAAGTGTTTTCGGGCGCCTGGAAAAGCGAGAACGTAGCCGCGGCCCACCAGACGCTCATGAAAGCGGTCGAGTCCCTCGCGCGTCATAAGCACATCGACGTCCTGAGTGGGTCGGACCAAACCATGGATGGCCAGCGCCATTCCGCCTATGATTGCATAGGAGATACTCTCCTCTGCGAGACGGGAAGCGAGATTGCGCAAGGTATCGTGGACGGGACCTATCTTCATAAAGAAGTCGTCTACCTGTCGAAGGACATGACTGAGCGATCCGAGAGTTTCCGGCATAGCGAGATCATTATACATCTTTGGGACACGGAAGAACGCCGCCTCCGGACGCCGCAACCGCCCATCTTGGGGTCTGGGCGGCGTCCGAAGGCTGCGTTATTCCGCGTCCATCACTCCGGATTGTCAGTTTCACGGTCAAATGGGTTCTCGACTCGAACGCCATCGTAATCCCGTCCCCCGCCTAAGTCTTCAGACAGGAGAGTTCGGCATCCAAGCAACCTCGCCGCTTCAATGATGGCAGCGTCCCAATAGGAAATCCGGTAGCGCTCCTTCGAATCCAGCGCGGCTCGTGCGAGGGAAACTGTCGTTTCTTGCACCGGGAAGCGCAAGAACGCCTCGATCAGCAGGATCGCCTGCTCGTGACTTAAGCAGCCGGATCTGCCTGGCCGCGTGGCCTGAACGTAAAACTCCTGCAGCACCTGAACAGAGAGCCCCAGGTCTTGCGAATCCAGTAGGGCGCGTGCAATGCCGGCCTTCCGCTGTTCCTCGCGGCTCGTGCTGACAGCGTAAAGAAGAATATTGGTGTCAACGAATCGCATCACGCCCGTGGGCCTCTTCACGGCTGAGGCGGTCGCCGGCACGGAAGTTCTTGATGGTGGCGATTACTTCCACCTGCAGGCGCTTGCGGCGCTCGAAATCAGATTCTTCCTCCCCGAAACTCTGGAGAAATTCTCGCACCAGAGCACTCACGGAAGTGTCCTTTTCGGCGGCCTTGATGCGCGCCCTGCGATAGACATCATCAGGCACAGATACTGTGATGTTTTTCATAATCTCACAATAACACAAGGATACAGCCGATTCCACAGCGACTGCACTGGGACGCAGAAGAACGCTGCCTTCGGACGCCGCCAAAACGTGACCCGAGCCGCCCCGCATCAGCTTTTCGGGATGTTGAGGCTGTTTGCCAGCTTGATGAGGGGGAGGTCGGGATCGCAGCCTTTCCATAGGTCGAAAAGGGCACTGAGAACCTTTTGGGCTTTTTCTGCCTCGCGCCGGTTGAGGTACAGCCGGGCAAGCGACACGTGCGCCGCGAACCAATCCTGCTGCGGTTCCCATCCGGCTGATTCGTGTCTCATGATCATGAGCAATTCGTAGGTTGCGACGGCTTCATCCGGCCGCCCGGCGATTTCAAAGGTGCGCGCCAGGCTCTCGACCGTCAGCGGCAAGCGGTTCTCGCGGTCCGCCACCTGAAGAATCTCGATCGCCCGATCCTTGTAGCCGCGAGCCAGTTCGATTTCCCCCTCCAGCCGGTGAAACTCGGCGTTTTGGGCGGAGTCGTTCGGATTCACGTCCTTGCGGATCCGGTTCAGAATTGCCACAGCTTTTTCGGTGAGCCGGGCGCGCGCATAGCTGACGCCGATGCGGGAGCTCAGCCAGACCTGGGGCGGAAGCGGTTCCAAGCATCTGGCCGCCTTATCCAGTTCCCGCAGGGCGCCGGGCTGATCGCCTTGGCCGGCGAGCAGGATCTGCAGAAAATAGTGGTTGCGCGCCTCGCTGAGTCCTGCCTTGCCGGCGACGTTCATCAACAGGGCCTCGTCGAGTTTCGGCCTGGCATCCCGGTATTTTCCCTGGTAGAGGTCCAGCAGCGCCAGCGAGCGCAGCGCCGCGACCTTGATCGGCGTTGACAGCGCTTTGGTGACCACCTGCCGGGCCTTCTCCGGTTCCCCCGCCTCGACGAGCGCGAACGCGTATTCGTGGTTGAGGTTGCCGCCGGTGATCCAGGACGGCTCCAGTTCAAAGGCCCGGGCATAGGATTTCAGCGCCTCCTGCGTGCGGTGCAACGAGCTGTAGCAGGTCGCCAGGTTGATGCAGGCTGCGGCATAGCCCGGGTCGATGCGCAGCGCTTCTTGGTATTGCTCGATCGCCTTCTCGTACTCCTTGTGATCCCGGAATATGTTGCCCAGGTTGAATCTCTGGGCGATGGCGTCGGGATACGACCGGACGAAGGTCTCGTACAGGTTTCTCGCGCTGTCGAATGTCCCGAAGTGGCTCTCGTACTCCATCTGCATAACCTGCCGTTCGCGTTCGCTCGTGCGGTCGGCCAGGCTGAGCGCCTTCAAGAAGTGCTTCCTGCCTTCCGGCAGGTTGTTGTAGATGAAGCTGCTGTAGTATGTTCCCAGGGCCGCGTGCGCCATGGCGAAGTCCGGGTCCCGCGCGACGGCAGATTCCTGTAGCTGGCGCGCTTCGTTGTACTTCCCCCTGGACCAGAGTATCTGGGCTTCGGAATACTGTTGCAGCGCCTCGAGAGAAGACGTCGTCACCCGCTCGAGCGGCCGCGTGGTGAGCTGGATTGCCTGGAGAGATTCCCCCAGGCCCTTGCGAACCGAGGCTGCGATGGCATCGAGAGCGGGAAGCACCCGGTCGTAGCTGTCGGCCCGCTCGGAGTAGGAGCGCACGCTCTCGCCGGTCCTGGGATCCACGATGCGGGCGGTGAGGATGAATTGACTGCCGATCTTCCCGATGCCCGGACAAATCAGGCCGGTGATGCTTTCCCGCTGGCAGATTTCCTTACCGGTCTCCTCGTCCAGCGGGAGATCCGGCTTCCTGCCCATCCGCTGCAGGACGGTGCTTGCGCGCGATCTGGGAATGACGTTCGCATACTGCGACTGTGAAATGCTGACATTGAAGGCCGTACCCAGAGACTTGTCGAACAGGGTGTCCCCGGTTTCGTTCTTGAAATCCGCGACGAGAATCCAGCCGCGCGGGGCGAAGGATAGTGCGGGCCGGCTCCATTCATAGTACAGGAAAAAGACAATCACCCCCATGACGCCTACCGCGGTGGCGAAGCCCAGGTACCACTGGCGTGACCGGGAGAAGAAGCCCGTGCGCCGCGTCGTTTCCTTCGCCGCCGCCGGGCCCGCCGCTGCTGTGTCGAGGATCGTGGGGGCCTCCGCGACAGGCACGGCGGCACTCTGGCCCTGCCGGCTGGCACGGTCGGCGCTCGGGACGCGCGCCGCCAGCTGCTCGCGAATGTGGCGCAGCTCCACGCGGACTTCGTGCACCGACTGATACCGCTCGTTCGGGTCCTTTTCCAACATCCTGTGCAGAACGCGGTCCAGGTCTTCGGGGACTCCGCGCCTGTAGCGATGAAGCGGCTCCGCTTCTTCATTGAGGATGGAGGCGGCCACTTGCGCGCTCGTTTCTCCCGGGAACGGGTTCCGGCCGGCGACCATCTCATACAGGACAATGCCGAAGGAGAAAATGTCGGAACGGGTATCGACCTCCTGCCCCCTGATTTGCTCCGGGGACATGTGCGTGACCGTTCCCACAATCGCGTCAGTCGCGGTGATCGAGGTCGCGGTGCTTCCGTCCGCCGGCTTGTCCAGAGCCTTGGCGAGGCCGAAATCCAGGACCTTGATGTGGCCGGATTCGAGCAGCATGATGTTGGCGGGCTTGATGTCCCTGTGGACGACCGAGTTCTTGTGCGCCTCTTCCAGGGCTTCCGCGATCTCTATGCCCAGTTCAAGGGTCTTCTCTATTGGAAGCGGATTTTGCGGGTCGGCGATCAGCCCGGAGAGCGATTTGCCGCGCACATATTCGAGAACGATGTAAGTCGCTCCCTCCTGCTCCAGGATCTCGTATATTTTGCAGATGTAGGGGTGATCGAGATGGGCGATCATCTGCGCTTCGCGCCGGAAGCGCTTCTGCGCGGTCTCGAGCATTGGGCCACCGGCCTGCAGCGATTTTATGGCGACCGGTCGGTTCAGCCTGGTGTCGAGTGCCTTATAGACGACCCCCATTCCGCCGTGACCGATTTCCTCGAGAATCTGGTAATGGCCGATCGTCTGCCCAATCATCGGGGCTGCCTCCCGCAGGTGAAGTCAGGTATTGCGCGATCATAGGTCTTTGGATCGCTATTTGCAATTACATGCTTGCTCCCGGGACCTGCTGAAATCCGGGACACGGAAAACGCCGCCTCCGGACGCCGCCAAATCGGCTCAAGCAGTGATGTCGCGTTTTTTCGCGTCAAGTCTCTCCTACTTGATTTCCTTACATCAATATCTTACGTTGATATCATGCGCGCGACGATTACCTCTAAAGGGCAGGTCACGATTCCGGCCAAGATCCGCAAGAAGCTCGATCTGAAGCCTGGGGATGTTCTTGAATTCACAGCGGAAGAGCCCAGCCTGACGGCGACCAGGGTATTTGAAGCCGAGGTTATGTATTCCACGATCGGATGCTGTAAGAAGGCAATGAAGGGCCGCACCGGCGCCCAGATAATCGAGCACTTGCGCGGCCCCGTGGAGTCTCCGGAGGACGATGCTGACGGCGGTTGATTCCTCGGTTTTATTCAGTATTTTAAAGGGGGAGGCTGACGCTACGGACTGGGTCGATCGGCTCGTCGAGGAGCGGGGGCGTGGGCAGCTTGTCGTCTGTGACGTGGTATACGCGGAGATTGCCACCCTGTTCCCGGATCATTCCGAAATGGAATCGACTCTGGCGAGGCTCGGCATCAGGCTGGATCCGATCGGCCCGGCGGCGGCGCACATGGCAGGACAGGTTTTCCTGGAGTATCGCCGCCGGGGCGTCCCCCGGAAGTACATGGTTCCTGATTTTCTAATTGGCGCTCACGCCGCGGCCCAGGCGACGGCACTCATCGCCAAAGACAGAGGATACTTGCGCAAGTTCTTCGGCACCCTCGAACTGCGTGGAATCGAGTAGGGCGGCGTCCGGAGGCGGTGTTTTTCCGTGTCCTTACCCTCCCTGGCGCGAAATCCAGGAGAGGCTTCCTTTTCTGCGATTCTGGAATATTTCAAGAAATCTGATGGGACACAGAAAAACGCCGCCTGCGGACGCCGCAACAACCCATCAGCGCCCGTCGGAAGACTTGCGCTCCATCAAAACGATGAGTGCGTTGAGCCTTTCGTCGGTACGCTTCATCTGGTCGTCGGTCTGCTTAATCTGCGCACCTGTGCGCTCGAAGCGGGCATCCATGCGCTTGAATCCCTCTTCCATCCGGTTGCCCTGCTCGCTGACAACTTGAGCGAGCGTCGAGATTGAATCCGCGAGCTGTGAGATCTGCCTTGAATTCTCCTCGATTTGGCGAGTGTTCTGGGCAATCTCGGCGTCGGTCTTTTCCTGCGATGCGAAGATCTGCGCCTGCATTCCTGCCATGAATTCCAGATGCCGTTCAAAGCGGTCAAATCGTTCTTCGGGGTTCATAATCTTCATGATACGCTCCGAACGAGGTCTCCAGAAAGCAATTTCGTCGGCTGTGAGCCTCTTCTCAGGTAATGTTTTCCGAGGGAAGGAAATATTTCATCGCAGAGTGGGATCGCTGGGACAATCCGGCTTTTGGCAGGGGAGCCCCTGCGGCGGCTGCCGGGACCGCCGGCGTCTCGCCGGCCTGCTGCGATGCGGTTGCGGAAACGATTAGATTGGTCAGGCTCACGCCCACGGTTTTCGCGTCGGGCTGTGGGTGCCGCATTGCTTTTGCCGGCGAGACGCCTAATGCCGCATACTTTTTCTAAAATTCCGTTCTTGCATACGAATTACCATTTTGGCTCGTGGACTTGGACCTGGACCTGGACTTCGACGTGGACCTAGACGTGGTTGCGGCACAGGTTTCTGAGGCGTTGGGACTTAACGGCGCACCTTTAATCCCGTCCACGTCCAAGTCCAGGTCTATGTCTATGTCCAGGTCCAAGATCCCTGCATTTTGCTCGCCCCTCTTTTTGCAAAAAGTATGCGGCATTAGGCGAGACGCCGGCGGTCCCGGGAGGCCATCGCCGCGGCGCCCGAATCCCGGAGAGACACAATCCCGAAGCCGATTCTCAGTCGAAGAAGTCTTTGAGGCGGATTGTCAGGCCGGGAAGCACATCCGCGCCATCCAGGGAATCTGTTTCGCGCAGGAAACGCGCCGAGCCGTCGCACCGATATGCAGTCACGCTTCTGGATTCCGGGGCGACTACCCAAATCAAACGGACACCGGCCTCCAGGTAGTCGCGCACTTTCTGTTGGATCTGATCCGAGGTTTCGGAAGGCGAGAGCACCTCGACGGCGAGATCCGGCGCCCGGTGGATGAAACCTGTCGGAAGCTTGCCTTCCGGCAGGCGTTCACTGGAAATATAAGCTACATCGGGGGCGCGAACGCGTTCAGGATCCGCCGCCAGATTCAGAACAAAACCGACATTACCCACGACCACCTTGCCGCCGCCGTGCCTGAAGACGTGATCGACCAGGAATCTGCAGATCTTTGCAGTCAGGTTTCCGTGAATTCCGCCTGCAGGGACCATCTCGACCACCTCGCCATTGACCAATTCGCGGCGGACTTCCCCAGCCGCCATATTCCAGAGATCTTTGGCAGTGAGCCGGGTTTTGGTGGCCATGGTCTGAATTTTCCCTATTCCCTATTTCCCACAGAATAGCACCAGCTTGCGCCCCCTGCCAACTCTCACTGGAGATTGTTTCACCCGGCGCCTCTCCATTTCAGTCGAAACTGCGGAAAGGGTAGAAGAATTTGGATGGGGCGGCGTCCGCAGGCGGCGTTTTTCCGCGTCCAGTTGTTTCGGCAAGAGCCGACCGCGAAACGCACCGAACAACATCACCACCCTGAAATTGGTGTGCCCCCGGTTTTCAGTACCCGGGGTGTACTATCGTTGATACCAGAAAGCGGCTGGTGGAAGATGATGGCGCAACTGATCGTAAGGCGGATTGAGGAGAAAGTCGTGAAGAAGCTCAGGGAGAGGGCGGGCCGGCACGGCGTGTCGATGGAGGAGGAGCATCGGCGCATCCTCCGCGGCTCCCTGCTGGGCAAGCAGAGAAAGAGGTCGTCATTCAAAGAGTATCTGCTCCAGATGCCCGACCCCGGGCCGGATGAGTTGTTCGAACGAGACTGGGACGTCGGACGAGAGGTGAATCTGTGAGCAGTAAGCCTGCTGAACCCGTTCGAACCTTGAGAAATGGCTCCTGTTTGGATTGCTCAGGAAATCGAGGATACGGAAAAACACCGACTGCGGACGCTGCAACTGGTCAATCGGCGAGACCAAGGCTTATGCGGAGTGCAGTATCGACATCCTTGACACGGGCTTCAGAGAGGGCGCCGAGCTTCCTCATCAGGCGCGTCTTGTCCGAGGTGAGGATCTGAGCCAGATTTATCATCGACCGTTGTTCGAGTCCTGCCACATGAGGGTCCAGGACGACTGTCACAAAACAATCTCTGATCGTTGTCGTGATCGCGGCTACGATCGTAGTGGCTGCATGCTGGTTGCCAATGTCATTTTGAATAACGAGCGCCGGGCGAATCCCTCTCTGTTCGCTCCCACGGCCGGGATTGAAATCCGCCACCCAGACTTCCCCACGCCGGCAGATGGGACTTCTCATTTCAGCGCCTCAAAGCCGGAAGCCAGGTTGTTTTCGGCAGCCTTCAGGTCCTCGTCAGCCATAGCCCTGTAGCCTTCGATCAGTTCCTGCTCCAAACGCACTCTTTTCCAGGTGCGAACGGCCACTTCCAGGAGATTGCTCCTGCTCTGCTTCAGGGCCGCCGCGACCCGGTCAAGTTCCTGCACCAGCTCTTCATCGAGGGTAACGGTGATCCTTTCGTTGCTCATTGTCCCCCCCCCAACAGTATGACGCTCTATATGATAGCGCCTCATATATTTCAAGCGGATGCCACCGAAGGGAAAGCTCTCACAGCCTGCGGTATCTCCAAGCGGCGTCCGGAGGCGGCGTTCTTCCGTGTCCTTATCCTTGGTGTCCGTTGGGGAAGTTGCGCCTGATCAAGTCGATGAGGGCGTTGAGCCGTTCGTCGGTGCGCTCGAAGAGAGCATCCGTGTGCCTGAATCCCATTTCCATCCGGTTGCCCTGCTCGCCTACGATCTGCGCGAGTGTGGAGACTGACCCCGCGAGTGTCGAGACCGAATCCGCGAGTGTCGAGGTAGTGCCCGCAAGTGTCGAGGTTGTGCCCGCAAGTGTCGAGGTTGTGCCCGCAAGTGTCGAGACCGAATCCGCGATCTCCGAGATTTGTTTCGAATTCTCGGCGATCTGGAGGGAGTTTTGGGCAATCTCGGCGTCGTTCCTCTGTTGCGAGGCGAAGATCTCCGCCTGCATTCCTGCCATGAATTCCAGTTGCCGTTCAATCCGGTCAAATCGTTCTTCGGGATCCATGATTTTCATCATACGCTCCGAACGAATTTCCCCGAAAGCAATTTCGACGGCTGCCACTCTTTTCTCAGGTAATGTTTCCCGAATCGTCGGAATATTTCACAATAGAATCTGATAGAACGCGGAAGAACGCCGCCTGCGGCGTTCTTCCGTGTCCTTTATGCGCTCCCGGTCTTGTATATATCTAAGGCGTCGAGGCGAGGAGGTGGGCGAGCGCTTCGTTGTCGGGTCGGCTTGTGGCCAGGATCCAGGATTCGAGCAACGCTGAGTCACTGCACGCCTCGGCCCTTTCGGCCGCCAGGGCCAGGAGATCCGGATGGTTCAGCTCGACGAGCTTGAGCAGAGTCGTCCGCTGCGCCGCGAGACGGCCCTTGGCCTCGCCCTCGGCTCTTCCCTTGATTTCGCCCTCGGCTCTTCCCTTGATTTCGCCTTCGGCTTCGGCTTCCTGCCAGAGCGGCGATTTCTTTAGCAATTCCAGGAGTGCCTGCATAACGTTTCCTCCAACGGCATGGCCCAGCTGCTCGCTATTATATCGGCCCTGTGCCAGCAGCCACAAGATGCTTTCCGGGTCCGACATCCGTGGGCTGGGCACGAGGTTGCGGATCTGCCGGGCGGCCGCCCAGATGGTCGCTGGCTCGCCTCCCTTCAGCAGCGGCACGAGCGCCATCAATCCCGGCGCTTTGCTTCCTAAGGCTGCTTCGGCCTCGATTTCCCACAGTCTGAGGATCCCAAAGCGCCAGGCGTTCACCTCGACGTCGCCCAACATCACTCGGTAGACCAGTTCGCGTTCGATCGGCCCCGGGGGCGACAGGTAAATGACGGTCGTCAGCACCGGAGCCTGCAGCTCAAGCAGGAGCATGGCGTTGTAGCGGAAACAGCGTTCAGCCATGCGCGGGTCGTTTCTCGCCTGAAATTCGATATGCCGATAGTAAACCTCGCGGCCGCGGCGCAGCCGGATCAGACAATCGACGGACCTGCGGATCTCCTGCAGCTCGAAGACGTCGACGGAAAGCACCGTGGCATCCTGATCGCCGGTGAGCCAGACGAAATCGCGGCCGCCCCTCTTGAACAACCTCTTGAGGCTGACGTCGGTTTCCACATTAAGGTAGTTTCGCTCGCCTGAGCCGATCAGAGTCAACCCGAATCTAAGCGTGGCAGGTCCCGCGGGGCGAGCGGGATCCAGCGGCGTCCGCAGGCGGCGTTCTTCCGTGTCCTTTATGCGCCCCCGGTCTTGTATATATCTAAGGCGTCGAGGCGAGGAGGTGGGCGAGCGCTTCGTTGTCGGGTCGGCTTGCGGCCAGGATCCAGGATTCGAGCAACGCTGAGTCACTGCACGCCTCGGCCCTTTCGGCCGCCAGGGCCAGGAGATCCGGATGGTTCAGCTCGACGAGCTTGAGCAGAGTCGTCCGCTGCGCCGCGAGACGGCCCTTGGTCTCGCCTGTCGCTTCGCCCTTGGCTCTTCCCTTGATTTCACCTTCGGCTTCGGCTTCCTGCCAGAGCGGCGATTTCTTTAGCAATTCCAGGAGTGCCTGCATAACGTTTCCTCCAACGGCATGGCCCAGCTGCTCGCTATTATATCGGCCCTGTGCCAGCAGCCACAAGATGCTTTCCGGGTCCGACATCCGTGGGCTGGGCACGAGGTTGCGGATCTGCCGGGCGGCCGCCCAGATGGTCGCTGGCTCGCCTCCCTTCAGCAGCGGCACGAGCGCCATCAATCCCGGCGCTTTGCTTCCTAAGGCTGCTTCGGCCTCGATTTCCCACAGTCTGAGGATCCCAAAGCGCCAGGCGTTCACCTCGACGTCGCCCAACATCACTCGGTAGACCAGTTCGCGTTCGATCGGCCCCGGGGGCGACAGGTAAATGACGGTCGTCAGCACCGGAGCCTGCAGCTCAAGCAGGAGCATGGCGTTGTAGCGGAAACAGCGTTCGGCCATGCGCGGGTCGTTTCTCGCCTGAAATTCGATATGCCGATAGTAAACCTCGCGGCCGCGGCGCAGCCGGATCAGACAATCGACGGACCTGCGGATCTCCTGCAGCTCGAAGACCTCGACGGAAAGCACCGTGGCATCCTGATCGCCGGTGAGCCAGACGAGATCGCGGCCGCAGGCCTTGAACAACCTCTTGAGGCTGACGTCGGTTTCCACATTAAGGTAGTTTCGCTCACCGGGCTGCCATTTCAGGAAAAATCACACTCCCGGCAAAGAGACCGGCAGAGACAGCGGGCAGCTTCGCAGTAGTATGCGGGAAGGCGAAAAACCCAACGCGTGTTACGGCACTGGCACGCGGACGAAGAGCGAGCGACCTCGAGGCATGGGACGCACATTTATCGGGGTGCGCCCCTATTTTGTGTCAACCTTCCCTGGGGCGCCCTCTTCACCGAATCCTGGATCCAGCAATATCGCCGCCTCGGCACCCACACCGCGTGACACGGTTTTGCCGGCGTCCGGAGGCGGCGTTTTCCCGCGTCCAATTGCTTCGGCAGCCGATTTCCATTGCGAGCCTATCTACCTGAATTGGCTTCGAGCTCGAGCATGGGGATGCCCGCAAAGTCGGCGCGATTAAGTGTCAGGAGGACGGCTTCCATGGAGGCGGCCGTGACCCCGATGGCGATGTCGGCGGCGCGCCGGCGCGGAGAACCGAGTGTACGGAATACTTCGCCCGCTACCGTCGCCAGTTCCTCCGAAAAAGGGATAATGCCGTCGTCGAAGAATAGCGAACGGGCGATTCCCAGCTGTTCCGGAGTGCGAGGACCGCGTGAGAACTCGTACCAGGCGATCGCGCTGATCTGAATTTCCGCGTCTGAGTCCGCAAGCTGCAGGAGCCGGTTGCGCTCCGGACCGGCACACGACAGGGCGACAACCAGAAAATCGGTATCCAGGTGGAATCGCATCAGAATCCCTCATCCTGGTACTTCAGGCGCCGGATTTCGTCCTCTGCGTCGTTGCCTGCGAAAAGGTCGAAGAGCTGCGTCAGGCTCTTGCGCCGCTCAGCGCGGTTCTCCGCAGGCACGCCGAAAACTGTATCCCGGTGGCGCAAGATTGCCTTGCGGATGGCTTCCGAAGTCGAGCAGCCATAACGCAATGCTAGCTGCCTGGCGGCGCTTCGCGTCGATTCATCCAAAAGGATAGTAGTTCGCTTTACCATATCATATGTATAGCATGCATACATCTGATATGCAACTCAGAGATTGGGGATGCACACCGGTGAGCTGGTCAGAGTCAACCCGAATCTAAGCACGGCAGGTCCCAGGGGGCGAGCGGGATCCAGCGGCGTCCGCGGGCGGCGTTTTTCCGTGTCCTTGAGAAACCGGGGACGCACACCGATTTTCAAGCAGAACCTCAGTCCGGCAGATCTTCGAATTTCGAGGTGCCGCTCAAGACGCTGCGATCAATCAACTCCCACAGACGTTTGCTTTGGGAAAGCACGAGAGACTCCAGGTCCGTATCTTCGTCGACTGGGAGCAGGACGGCGCGAGTGCGGCCGTTTTTGGTGATCAGCACGGCCCCGGTCTCAGGCAATTCTTCAATTACGCGACTGAGGTTGTTTTTCACTTCGCGCAGGCTTTCCGCTTTCATAAAGCTACCTCCTCTCCAGCCACCGGCAGCCGGTTACCCTTCTTTTCGCCCAGTAGGGTGACGATGACCTCTTGTTGCCCGACGCGATAAAAGACCCGCCACCTGTCGACCCTCAGCTCGAAATCTGCGTATTCCGACGCCCTCCGCAAACGAAACTTGTTGCTGGTGGTTTTGGTCGGGTCGGCTTCGACAAGGTAGGTCCTGGTGTGCGTCCCCTATTTTCCCGGCCCTTTCGGCCGCCAGGGCCAGGAGATCCGAGGTCCTGGTGTGCGTCCCCTATTTTCTTATTTCTATTCGAAGCGCCTCATCGACCTTTGCACGCCGCAGCGTATTCCCATGTCGGCGTCCGGAGGCGGCGTTTTTCCGCGTCCGATTCGTCTTCCTCGGCTGCTGACTCCCGGATATGTCAAACTCAGCGAGTCCCCCGGCCGAGCCGGGGGATTACTCGAATTATTTAAGGCGTCGAGATGAGGAGACGGGCGAGCGCGTCGTCGTCGGGTCGGCTTGTGGCCAGGATCCAGGATTCGAGCAACGCTGAGTCACTGCACGCTTCGGCCCTTTCGGCCGCCAGGGCCAGGAGATCCGGGTGGTTCAGCTCGACGAGCTTGAGCAGAGTCTTCCGCTGCGCCGCGAGACGGCCCTTGGCCTCACCTGTCGCTTCGCCCTCGGCTCTTCCCTTGATTTCGCCCTCGGCTCTTCCCTTGATTTCGCCTTCGGCTCTTCCCTTGATTTCGCCTTCGGCTTCGGCTTCCTGCCAGAGCGGCGATTTCTTTAGCAATTCCAGGAGTGCCTGCATAACGTTCCCTCCGATGGCATGGCCCAGCTGCTCACTATTATATCGGTCCTGTGCCAGCAGCCACAAGATGCTTTCCGGGTCCGACATCCGTGGGCCGGGCATGAGGTTGCGGATCTGCCGGGCGGCCGCCCAGATGGTCGCCGGCTCGCCGCCCTTGAGCAGCGGCACGAGCGCCATCAATCCCGGCGCCTTGCTTCCTAAGGCTGCTTCGGCCTCGATTTCCCACAGTCTTACGACCCCGAAGCGCCAGGCGTTCACCTCGACGTCTCCCAACATCACCCGGTAGACCAGTTCGCGTTCGATCGGCCCCGGAGGCGACAGGTAAATGACGGTCGTCAGCACCGGAGCCTGCAGTTCGAGCAGGAGCATGGCGTTGTAGCGGAAACAGCGTTCGGCCATGCGCGGGTCGTTTTTCGCCTGAAATTCGATATGCCGATAGTAAACCTCGCGGCCGCGGTGCAGCCGGATCAGACAATCGACGGACCTGCGGATCTCCTGCAGCTCGAAGACGTCGACGGAAAGCACCGTGGCATCCTGATCGCCGGTGAGCCAGACGAAATCGCGGCCACAGGCCTTGAACAACCTCTTGAGGCTGACGTCGGTTTTCACATCATGATAGTTTCGCTCACCGGGCTGCCATTTCAGGAAAAGTCACATTCCCGGCAAAGAGACCGGCAGAGACAGCGGGCAGCTTCGCAGTAGTATGCGGGAAGGCGAAAAAACCAACGCGTGTTACGGCACTGGCATGCGAACGAAGAGCGAGCGACCTCGAGGCATGGGACGCACGGGTATTGGTGTCCGTCCCCTATTTCCCCTATTTTCTGTCAACCTTCTCTGGGGCGCCCTCTTCACCGAATCCTGGATCCAGCAATACCGCCGCCCCGGCACCCACACCGCGTGACACGGTTTTGCCGGCGTCCGGAGGCGGCGTTTTTCAGCGACCAGTTTTCCGGGAAGAGCCCGCTACTTGCGTGCGCGGATCGGTTGAGCCGCGGCCGGGGCTCCTCGCAGCAGTCCTTCTGTGCTCAGGTCCTCGTCAATGTCCGGCCAGTGAACGCCGAAGCCGGCACCACTGAGCCTCCACTTCTTGCGCTGCTCCGGCGTTGCCTCCAGAAGCCTGGGATACCAGGCCAATGGAACCACAATCGTGCGCCCATCCAAGAGATCGACAGACATGGCGTCTGCGGTGAAACGCACATCCTTTACCTTCTCACCCGGCCTGGTCTCCGAAATGCTCATGCCATTTCTCCAGAAGCGTCCTTTCGTTCTCCTTGATCATCCGATGGATACGGCGCAACTCAGCTGGGCCAAAACCCAGGTTACGAACTAGGGTAACAGGCTGTAGCCAGAACTTGACAGACAAATCGTCTCGATCGACATGAACGTGTGGCCGCTCATTTGGTTCGTGACTATGAAAGTATACTCAATAGGGCCCTGATCTGAAAGCAGTCGGCACGGCGATCGCTATCTCGCGAGTCGGGGAGAGCGGAGATCCGCCACCAGGGTATCGCGATCGACATGGATGGAAATCACGGTACACGCCAGGATCTGGAATTCATCCGCCTTATCCTTCGCACAGGAGAAGTTTCGCTCGTGCTGATATTATTTCACGGAAAATGAAAGAACGCGGAAAAACGCCGCCTTCGGACGCCTTAACAAGCCATGATGTGGCTTTGAAATCAGGGACGCACACCGGTTTTGATCATTTCCGATGCTACCCGGAAAACGGACTCTTACTCGGTGCCCTCGAATCGCAGATCATTACCTTTTCTATTCCCCGATTTGGGCTGCACAAGCGGGTTTTGTGTTTACGATTCCTCGAGTCTTCTATTCGGGAGTCTGCCGACCGGCAAGGCACGAACCCTGCGACCGAGCCGCGACTCCAGCTCGAGGATAAATCTCTTGCCGCCAGCGGGCCGGCCGGTTCGGGTGTTGAGCCGAAGCGTTGCGAGCATCTTCTCGTCATCCTCCTCGGCCAGCCACTTTGACCAATCTGTGACCGATGTCGGCCGAGGTTCCGGTAAAGGGGAGAGCAGGGGATCGCTGCGCAGCCCACAGTGTGCGGCGGCGCTGCTCCAGGGATAGTCCTCAGCCTTGGCAACCATCGAGGCCCGGACCGGATTCCGCTCCACATATCGGATGGCGGCCCAAAGGTGGGATTCGTCCATTGCGCAGGAGAAGAACCTCCCCTGCCACAGTCGGCCGCAGATTCCGAATTCCTGGTTGATATATTGGGTGTACCGCGTATGCAAGGGCCTGAAGACGGAAGCGAGGCTCTTGACGTAGATGGGGATGCAGACGAGGTGGATGTGATTGGTCATGATGCAGTATGCCAGGATCAGCAATTCACATTGGAGCGCATACTGGATAAGGAGCTGGAGGAAATGTTGGCGATCCCCGTCGCTGAAGAAGACATTTTGGCGGCGATTGCCGCGCTGCGTTATGTGGTGGGGAAAGCCGGGAACAACGACTCTGGCGATTCGCGGCATCAGGCCCCCTCGCTGAGAGATTATGGTCAAGCCCGGACACTCATATCTAACGGCGGCATGAGGAATTGAGCGAAAGATTCTTCCATAATCGTATGGGAGGGTGCGATTTGAAGGTTAGGGTTGGGACGGATGGCGGAAACCCAGCGGGGTCATGAAGCAGGCAAGTTACAGACCATAAATTACGAATACGCAATAGTATAGCTGCGCGAGGCCTTCGTCCGTAGGGACGCATACGAAATTGGTGTGCGTCCACATTTTCACATTGCACTTTCTGAAGACGCAGTTTCCTTGATCGATGGCTCGAAATCGTGTATTTGTTTAACCGAAGTGCACTAGAAGGCGCATTTGAGATCCAGCTACGTCTATGGAACCAACCCGAGTCGCGTTGCTGTGCCAAACCGCGATGGGAATGCTGAAATGGCAGTAATATCCATGTTTTTTGGGATCATAGTGTCGATGTACTATTTCGACCATCGCCGGCATCACCTTCCGCACATTCACGTTAAATACCAGGATCAGGAAGGGGTCCTGGACATTGCTACGGGCGAAGTATTGGAAGGGGAGATCAAGGCTGCCAAGTAGAGGCTGGTCCAGGCCTGGATCGAGATTCACAGAGATGAATTGCTAGCCAACTGGGAATTGGCCAGCGGCGGTCAAAACATATTTTCGATTGATCCCCTCAGATAGGAGTCTGTCCGTGAATCCTCGCGTCAAGGCAGTGAAGGCAAACCCGGATTTTACTCTCATCCTGGTTTTTACGAATGATGAGGTGAGGCGCTTTGACGTGCGGCCATATCTGGATCGCGGAATTTTTCGAAGCCTCAGGGATCCTGGCGTATTCAATTCAGTAAGAGCCGTCATGGGCAGCGTTCAATGGCAGGGAGGGCAGGACTTCTGCCCCGATACGCTGTATTTGGAAAGCGTTGCCATCTCCTGAGCGGGGGCGAGGTCGCCAGCCGTCAGGACCTGATACTCCACGGCCACCGCTTGCCTCGCCCGTCTCAATATCTGCCCATCATCATCCACAACCAGTAGGTTCGGTAACATTTAAGCGGTCATTAGGGGGACGCAGAAAGACCCCGTCTGGGGACGCCGCAACAACGCACCTTGCGGATCTTGCTTCGTCCGGAGGCGGGCGTTCATCCGCGTCCTCCTCCGGCCTGGACTACTTGAACTTCAGCGGCCCTGTCAGTGGATCCGTCCGATCGAGGAATGTGCGGCACCAGGCTTCCAGCACCATCAGCGTCCAGATTCTGGCGGAGTGGTCATGGCCGCGGCTGATGTGCTGCTGGAGTATCAGGCGAACGTAGGCGGGGTCGAAGAAGCCGCGCGACTGCGCCTGCTTGCTGAGCAGGAACTCCTCGGCCAGTGGCCTCAGCTCCCCGCGCACCCAGGCGCCGATCGGTACCCCGAAGCCCTGCTTCGGCCGGTTGAGGAACTCGTCGGGGAAGAACCGCAGCACGGCCTTCTTGAGCAAGTACTTCAGCGTTCCGTTCTTGAAGCGCAGATTCGCGGGCAGATGCGCCGCGAACTCCATCACACGCTGATCCAGGAAAGGCGCCCGGCCGTCAAGGCAGAAGGCGCTGAACATGCGCTCCACTTTGGGGATGAGCGCCCCCGGCAGATACAGCGATATGTCGGAGAACGTCATCCGGTCAATCCACGCGCGTTCCGGCACCAGGTTCATCAGGTCGATTGTCATATTTTCCGAATCGCCCCCGGGCCGTTGCAGGAGGTGACGATGCTCAGGGGCCAGCAGGCGCCGCTTCTGATACTCCCGGAAGATGATCAACCACTGGATGTAGAGTTGCTCATCGCTCATCAGCGTGGCGTGGTTGCCGAAGGAGAGCCGTTCCACCTTGCCGCTGTTGGGAAACAGGCGCGCGAGCAGGGCAAACTGACCGTCGGCAAGGGCGCGCAGGGGGCGTGGAATCATCCTGTAGAGGCCATGCGCCCTGAATCCGCCATAGCGCGCGTAACCGGCGAAGCTCTCGTCGCCGCCGTCGCCGTTGAGCGCGATGTCCACTTGCTCCGCCGTCAGTTTGCACAGGTAGTAGGTCGGGATGCCGCTGCTGTCGGCCATCGGCTCGTCGAAGAACCATGCGAGGTCCCCAAGGCATTCCAGAGCGCCGGGTTCCACCACAAACTCATTGTCACTGGTGTCGAACTGCCGGACAACCTGCCGCGCGTAGGGCAGTTCGTTGAACTTTTGTTCGCGGAAACCGATCGAGAACGTCTTCAGCTCGCCGGTCAAGTGGCGGAATCGCAGCAGCCTGCTTGCTATCTGTCCTGCGACGGTGATAAGGTAGGCGCAAATCACAACACATTGCGGGGGTGAACATGGCCGATGTTCGAGATGATTCGATCGGACGCCAGGCGGGATCTGACGATACCCAATCCGCTCCTACGCCCGACCTCCAGGCTAATAAGCCCGGAAATGACAAGTCCACCGAAGTGACCGATTCTTCGCCGGGGAAGGTCGACGTGATGATCGGCGGCTACAGGATCATCCGCAAGATCGGCGCAGGCGGCATGGGAGTAGTTTATGAGGCCGAGCAGCAACATCCCAAGAGGCTGGTCGCGCTCAAGGTAATCCAGGGCGGCCGGTTGGTGGACGAATATCAGATCAGGCTCTTCGAACGCGAAGCTCAGGCGCTCGCCCGGCTGAAGCACCCGGGAATCGCCGCGATCTATGAATCGGGACGGACGGACGAAGGCCAGCACTTTTTCGCCATGGAACTTGTCCGGGGAGAAACACTCAAAGACTATCTCGAGAAAACCGGAACGGGCGGAGCCTTGACTACGGCACAGTTGCGGGAAAGACTCGCCATATTCCGCAAGGTTTCCGACGCCGTCACTTACGCCCACCAGCGGGGGGTGATCCACCGCGACCTGAAGCCATCCAATATTATCATCCAACGCGAGTTTGACTCGTCCGATACTCAACATGAGCCGCAGACGCCGGGCATCAAGATCCTCGATTTCGGCCTTGCCCGCATCACGGAAACCGACCTGGCAGTGGCCACAGTCGGCACAGAGGTGGGGAGGATTCAGGGGACTCTTCCTTACATGAGTCCCGAGCAGGTACGGGGCAATCCGGACGAGATCGATGTTCGAAGCGATGTCTATTCGCTGGGTGTGATCCTGTATGAAATGATCGCCGGCCGAAAGCCCTACAACGTGCACAAGGCAATGCTGCACGAGGCGGTGCGGGTAATCTGCGAAACCGCACCGGAGCCGCTCAGCAAATCCTGGAGCGGTTCGAAAAGACTGGACAAAGACATCGAAACGATTGTGGATAAAGCCCTGGAGAAGCAGGCCCCGCGCCGCTACCAGAGCGTAGCGGCCCTGGCGGACGACATCGCTCGATTCCTTACCGGCCAGCCGATCCTCGCCCGCCCGCCCAGCGCGGCGTACCAGCTCCAGAAACTCATCATGCGGCACAAGATCGGTTTCGGTTTTGCCGCGTCCCTGGTTGTCTTGATCGCGGCCTTTGCGGTGGTGATGGCGATCCAGGCAGAGAGGATTGCGCGTGAGAGAGACCGGGCGAACCGCGAAGCCATAGCTTCACAGCAGGTAACGGACTTCCTCGTCGGTCTGTTTGAGGTTACCGATCCGATCGAGCGCCGCACCAGGGAGTTTTCGGCCCGAGAGATTCTGGACCGCGGGTCCGCGCGCATCGCCACGGAATTGCGCGACCAGCCGGCCGTCAGGGCCCAGATGCTTTTCACCCTGAGCACGGTGTACCGCAACCTGGGATTGTATGACAAGGCGATGGAATTGGCACAGGAGAGCCTGGACATACGACGGAAGGTTTTCCCCAAGGAAAGCGCGGAAGTCGTGGCCGGCCTGAATATACTCGGCGCACTTAAGATGGAAAAGGGAGACTATGCCGCGGCCGATCTGTTCATGCAGGAAGCGCTCGATACCCGGCGCAGATTACTCGGCCCTGAGCATGCAGCAGTCGCCGAAAGTCTGAACAACCTTGCCTCGCTTCGATTTGAGCAGCGCGACTGGAAGGGATCCGAGCAATATTTTCGGGAGGCGTTGGCGCTTCACCGCAAATTGCTCGGCAGCGACAGTTTAGCCACCGCAACTTCGTTGAACAACCTGGCAATGGTGGTGGACTACCAGCAAAAAAGTGCCGAATCCGAAGCGTTATATAGCGAATCGATGAATATCCGCAGGAAGCTTCTTGGGAGCGAGCATCCTCTTATCGCGCAGAGCTTGAACAACCTCGCGATGCTTTACCAGCGGCAGAAGAAATATGCCCAGGCCGAGCCGATGTTTCTGGAAGCGCTGGCAATCAACCGGAAATCACTTGGCGAGGATCACCCCAATGTAACTTCAAATCTTAACAACCTTGCCCTGGTTTATTCGGCCAAGGGAGAACTCGACAAAGCCGAGGATTACTCCCGGCAGGTTCTGGACAGAACACGGAAGAGTCTCGGCGATAGCCATCCTGATGTTGCCCAGAGGTACCAGAACCTGGGGGCAGTCCTGGTCCAGGAGCGAAAGTACAAAGAGGCCGAGGATTGCCTGCGCCAGGCCGTAACCATCAAGCTCATGAGGTTTCCCGAAAATCACTGGGAAATCGCGACCACCAGGAACATGCTGGGTGGCTGCCTCACAGAGGCAAAGAATTACAAAGCCGCGGAACCGTTACTTGTGGAAAGTTACAACGTTATCAAAAAGCAGTTCGGGCTTCAGCACGACCGGACCCGCCGGGCCGGCGGCAGGCTGGTCACCCTGTACGAGGCGACGGGTCAGAAGGACAAGGCGGCAGCGTTGAATACAGAACTCGGGATCCTGAAGTAAGGCAACGTGCCCGTGAATCTGGCAATCACCCGACGCCTGCATTTGAAAGCACATTGATTTCATAAGAGTTTTGTCTTCACAGGGCGTGCCACAGCTGAACCTGTCCATTGAGCAAACTGCGCACTTGCCTCGAGAGCCTAACGCGCCAATTTCAGGCTTGGCATAGATGACGCTCGGATTTCCGACGGAACCAACGGCGCACAGGCGATAAGGCGATCACGACCTGCGTCAAAGGGATTAACACTCCATTACACATAAGGGCCAATCTAGTGAATTGGCACCTTCCAGTGTCGGAAAACTTGACAAGTATTAAGAATTCTCTAATCTCTATTAAATCTGAAATTTGCATTCATTCTGATATGCAAACTCAAGAAGCGTGCGAGTTATCTTTACGAATTGCGATTATGGGCTAACAACAGAATTCCTTTACTTCCGACTGGGCAACGTCCATCATCCCGTGTAAATGCAACGACCTAGCGCATAAGGGAAACTACCTGCCACTTTGCCATGGTAGTGGCATGACTATTGCCTCATAAACGGGAAGGAAGCTGAGCAGTAGTCGTGTGCGCAATCCACTTTTGAATCGGAAACGGGGGAGATGCCTATGTACGGGCTCACCGGCTCTCATCGAAGCGGTTCTTTGGCCAGGGTGCTCTTGAGAGCATGCCTTGTTGCCGCTGCTTTCATCAGCGTGGTTCTCCCTGGGACAGAAGCTGAAGCCATATCGTTCAGCTTCAACTATGGTTCCACCTTTACTGACGCAAATGCTCGAACGGCATTGCAGTTCGCGGCGAACATTTGGGGAGGTCTGATCAGCGAACGGTATACCGGAGAGACCATCACGATTAATGCAAGTTGGAATAACGCGCTTGCGGGGACAACAGCGCTGGCCGGCACCATTCCCACTTACTCGGTCCTGGACTCCAATCTGCCGGACCCTGGATTCGCCTATCCTATCGCTCTCGCAAGCGATCTTCTCGGACAGAAACTAAATACGTCCCCCAACGACACAAACGACATACGTATCGGATTCAATCCGGACCCACACTCGTTAGCTGGCGAAACGCCATGGTATTTCGGCACTGACGGATTGATCCCGGACAATACGTTTGACTTTGTTACTAACGCACTCCACGAGATCATGCACGGCCTCGGGATGTTTTCCGCAATGAATGGCGACGGTTCATTGGGCGTCCAGGTTCCCGGTGATGGCACCTATGGTATGATATACGACAAGTTCGTTTACGATACTCTCACAAGCCAATACCTCATGCAGCAGAATCCGACCACTCGAGCAGGATCATTGATAAACGGCAATCTGGTCTTCGATGGAGCCAATGCAACTGCTGCCAACGGGGGCACAGCCCCCGCACTATTTGCGCCGGGTACTTTCGAGTTGGGCAGTAGCGTGACTCATCTTACGGGAGGGTCGGGCGATCTGATGGTGCCCAACCTGGGTGTGGGATCCTTCGGGATCAACCATAATCCGAGCGCAAACGATCTCGGGATTCTGCGAGATCTGGGATGGAACATTGAACAAACAACGCCTGCTATCCCGGAGCCCGCATCTGTCGCTTTAGTCGGCGCTGGTCTTGCCGCATTGGGCCTTGGATCACTTTTCCGAAAGAGAAGATAGGGGCATTTCTCCGCAGGAATGCGTGCGGCCAAGGGGGCCGCTCGAAAGGGCGGCCTTTTCTGTGCCTGCCGGAAACTGCAAGAAGAACGGGATTCTGGCCGGATCTCAACGTGTTGATGCTCCCCATCGCATGAGGTTTGACTGGGCGATGAATACCGCCCTTTAAGATGCAGCAAGCCGATGCCCTGGATGCTGCTGGCATTGTTTCTAACGCAGCTTCTTGGTGATGGCAAAGATGGTATTCCCCGCACGGTTCGTGTCAGAAACCAGCTAAACTTTTGTAGTTTTCCGGCCGAAATGTTGAATGGAACTCTGCGTCCACTCCTGCACATAATGAAAACCGGCTTGTTGCGGATACATCCGGCTCGCGCGATTGCACACTCCAACCGGCGCTTTGGTGCGAAAATCGGGCAGCAGGAACAGACGGTTTTTTTCTTACCGATAGCACCTTTAGCGCATGATTAGGCAGGGTCAATTTCACTGGTGACCACACCTTCTGTTTTTGGGAGCCATGATGGACGATTCTCCTTTCGAGAGCATTGAAAGCGCCCAGGAATTTGTGGAACTGCTGATCGAGGCCGTCGGCGATGCACACAAAGAAGTAGAGGGGGATATCGAGCGAGCCGGGGGAAACGAGAAGATTCGGCACAAGGAAGCGCTTCTGGTAGTAGCTCACCAGATCAAACTGCTCTCCACACATCTGTCCAAGAGCCGACGCATTCTCAATGACTTAAGGAGTCTCCGCCGCCTCCTTCTCAACGAACGCAACCCCGCCGCAACGCCAGTCCCGGAAGCCGTTGCCGCGAGCTCGGCTGTCATTAGCCGGTAAGCCCGAGCCAGAACTTCTTGCCGCTGCGTACATTCACAAATCTGGCGGATGTGAACTCACAGGAGTGCCGGGGAAGACCACGTGCTGAGACTGATGGCGGCATACGGGAGACCAGGTCGTAGAGGACCATAATGGAGCGGGGGTTCCTTGTGTTTCAAATTCGCGAATAATCCGGGTTAAGCATTGGCTGTGCCTGAGGCTGTGTCCGACCGGATCATGAGCAACGCGATGTGCTTGATGGTTTATGTGCATGGTTTCCAGGATTCCATTACTGGGCCGATTCAAAGCCCGTTTGGCCCGGTTTCGGGCGCCTCGGTCACGAGGCGCGGGCTCCCTGTATTCGGTGAGCGCGGGTATCAGCTTGATGTACTGAAAGGCGGCTCAGTCGCGAAATCCTGGAGCGTAGAGGGCAGTCATGCGCGGCGGGTTCCTGATGCCCTGGCTGGTCATCCACGCGTCCGCTTCATCAATCAGGCTGTGCCCTGCCTGTCCGCCGAGGAGTTCCCCAAGACGCCGCCGAGACACAACAGCGTGCAGCGGCATGTCGGCAGCGTCGAAGCCCGCGACGGCCCTACGCAAGTGGGCCGCGGCCGAAACCTCGTCCCCTCGCAGTGCGGCAGCCCCAGCGCGAATTCGCTCGGCAAGCGGCTCCATCCAGGGCATTTTCTCGCGTTCGAGGCGTAGCGCGTCGCGTTCCGCCGCGCGCAGGAGCGGCCGGTGATCCGGTGCCTCAATCGCTGCGGCCAGGGCGCAACGGGCGTGCACATCACTGAACAGGCCGCGGCCGATCTGCACCCGCAGGATTGACGCTCGCTTCATCAACTGCGATTTCTCGGCGACTTGCTCCCATGCGGCGAGTGCCCGGCTGCGGTATAGGTCGATGTGGATTTTTGCATACAGCTCGTTGAACTGCTGCATGGGGAACCTGCCTCCTTGCCATTGCAGCATGCAGAGTTCGAGTTCGCGTTGTGCCTCGTCGGCATTGTCTGCGGCCAGGGCGGGCAGAAACAGCGTACCCAACCGCGACAAATAGAGGAGATCGCCGCGGTTGCGCGCAGCAGCAAGGGCGCCTGGCAAGCGGCGCGCCAACTCGCTGACATGACCCGAGTAGCAGAGCGCTGACAAAGGGAAACCCTCAGCGGACCCCAACTCCCACCAAACACCCGTGCAGTGCTCGCGAAAGGTTTGCAGCGCCTTGCCACAAGATTCCACCCCTTCATTCCAGCGTCCGAAAAGGCAGGCTGCGATCCCTTCCGCCGCTTCCGCCAACCCAACGGCATGCGCGCTGCCGGCCTTCTCAGCAAGAGCTTTGGCTGTCTTCACGATCTGTTTGGCCCGATTCTGACCGGACCGCCCGGCGACCGAAGCGACATACATTGCGTCCAGGGCCAGCGACCGGGCGATCCGGTACGGTTCACCACTTCGCAGTGCCAGCAGCAGCCCTCTTGTCTGAAAATCACTTGCATACAAAGGATCCACCAGAGCCAGGCCGACACCAGCGGACCAGCAGGTGTCGATCTTGAGCAGGTCCTCCTTCGGAACGCTGCTCGATCGTCGCTCGTTGAAGCGAAGCCCGCGCATGCGCAACAATAAACGGCGAGCCAGAAGGGAAACTAGAGCGCTTCGCGGCCCTTTCGGCAGGGACATCCGGATCGCCGCGAGGACATCGCCCAGCACGGCAGTGCCCTGGTCGATGTGGCCACTAATCAAGTATTGAATTGCAGCTCGGCGCCGGAGTTCCAACGCCAGGGGAGCATCCGCTCCCTCGGCCGCGATCAGGTACTGCTCCGCCGCCTTTGCCCCACGGCCGGCGTTCGCCAGGGCATCGGCAAGGCAGGTCCGCAACTTGCAGGCTTCCTGCCCGGAAGGCGGGCGCAGCCCAAAGGCGAGTTGGTACAGGCCCGCGGCATAGTCAAACGCCAGGGCCTCGGCGGCCTGCGCGGCGGCTGCGAGGTAATGGTCGCAGGCTCTGTCGCTCTCGCCCGCGGCAGCGAAGTGCGCGGCCAGTTCCGCCGTGTCCGCCCCACGGGAACTCTCGAGCGACTGCGCCAGTCGCCGATGGCAATGCGCCAGCGATGCCGACGTCAGGCTCCGGACGATCGTTTCACGAACTCGGTCGTGGTATGCCTCGACCTGGTCTTCCAGCCCTTCACCTCCCGTGCGGACCAGATGGGCGGCACGGAGCATGGCCAGGGCTTCGTGGCGCTCTTGCGCGAGCCCTGCCGCTTCGCAGGCATCAAGCTGGCGCAACGGATGGCCGGCCACCGATACCACGTTTAGCAGCATCCGTGCCTGTTCGGGTAAACCCTCAGCCCTCAGCCGCAGCACCTCATCCAGACTGACCGCCGGTGCGGCTTGGCCGGCACGCCCGGCTGCCTGGTGGTGTCGCACCAGCACCTCGATAAAGTAGGGGTTGCCGCTTGACTCGCGAGCGATTGCTTCGCACAACGACGTGCTGTCGGAGTCTCCACCCATTAGAAGCGCGCGGGCCAGCTCCCGCGATTCGTTTAACGTGAGCGGCTCGACGACGAGTTGTTGCGTCTCGATTCCGGACCCGGCGGCGCATTGCGGGTCCAACATGGCATCCAGGACGGGGTTGATGGCCCGGTCCTCGCTGCGGTAGGAGAGGAGCAGCAGGAGCACAGGCGGATCGGGCGGGCGAAACAGGTCACGCAACAGAGCGGCGCTGTCCAGATCGCCCCACTGGAGGTCGTCGATGTGCAGGACTAGCGTTTTCCGGTCGCCGAGCCTGGCCAGCAGCTCGCGCAGCCCGTTGAAGACCCGCTGGCGGAGTTCCTGCTTGTCCGCCATATCAGTCTCACGTAACCGCGCCGAGGCCATTGCCTCTACCCGCCGCAAGATCGGAAACACCCGCACCAGCGCGACAACGTCGCGAGGTAGCAGCGATTCGACTTCGTGCCGCGGCAGCCGCACCAGGTAGTGGGCCAACGACTCGGCGATCGTGCACAATGCCTTGTAGGGAATGCTCTCGCGCTCATGACACTTGCCTTGCAGAAGCACGGTCTCACTGCTGTCGCCAATCTGGGCGAGAAATTCCCCCATCAACGCCGTTTTCCCTACCCCGGAACTTCCGGAAACGTAAACTATCACCGCCCGCCCCCCGTGCACCAGTTGCAGCATGCCGCCCAGCGTTCGCAGATGCGCCACTCGTCCAATGAATGGGTTCCGCGAAGAAACGGGAAAAGGCACGACATGCGGAGGGGGCAGCCCGGGAATGGCGGTGGGGGGAAGCTGCCGGAGGACGTCGGCGCCGGTAGGCCGGTCCGCAGGCTCGCGGCGCAGCAAGCCCACGCACAAAGCATTCAGGTCGTCGGGGACGCCCGCGGCTACCTCGCGCGGGGCAGGGGCATCAACTTCCTGCTTCCGCAGCAACAGTTCCAGCCCGCACCCTGCTAACGGCAGGCGCCCCGTGAGCGCTTCGAACAGCATCACCCCCACGCTGTACCAGTCGCTTGCCGGTGTCAGAGGGGCCTGGCTTGCCTGCTCGGGAGACATATACGGGATGGTGCCCACGACATTCGCCGTGCTCAGATCGTTCCGCTCGGCACGCTCCCGTGCGACGGCCAGGCCGAAATCGAGCAGCACAACGCGGTCGTCGCGCGTCACAAGGACGTTGGAGGGTTTAATGTCGCGGTGCAACAGTCCTGAACGGTGCAACGCATCCAGTCCTTCAGCCAACTGCCGGAGTGCCGTTCGTAAACGAGCAAGCGAAGTCGGTTGGGAGGGCCCGGATGATGCGATTTTCTGCCCAATCTCGCCAGGTACGGGCATACCCGCGGTTACCTGACGAGGAGTGGTCTCGGGCTCACTACGTTGCAGCGTAGAAACATAGGCTGCGCCTTCCGCGTCGCCATTGGTTTCCGGACCTATGTGGGCCGCCTGGGCCCCGTTTCGTCTCTTCTCTGGGCAGCCCGCCTGCACGTATTCCAGGAAATCCACTCCGAGAACAAACTCCATGGTGAAGAACCAGTGATCGCCATCGGCGATCAACTCGTACAAGTTGACGAGGTTTGGATGAACCAGATCCACCCGCGCCCGAAACTCGTTTTGCAGACGATAGATCGCCTCGCCGTCCAAATCGTGCAGGTTTTTGAAGGTCTTGATCGCCACGACCTCGTTTCGCTCCTGGTCGCAGGCTTGGTAGACGACCCCCATGCCGCCTGCGCCAATCCGGCGATGAATACGGAACCGCGCGTTGCCTTTAAATTCCCCGCTGTCCGTAACGCTCATGGCGATTACCTCAACCAATGTTGCAGCAGGCAACAACCTGGCGATACTCTGCCGATGCCGAAGGGACGCTGGTTCAGGGATTCGCTCTCCGCCATCTGCTTTGCATATCCTGAAAATTCCCTTCTTTAGGAAAGACTTTAGAACCTGTAGGAAAGGCTGATTCCCACCGCATGCAGGTTCGTTTTGTATTTGCCATTTGCGCTGGTAAGGGGATTGACAACACCATCAAGAGGATTGTCGTCGAGAGAATTATTCTTCTTCCTTCCCTCGAGCAGCTGATACCCGTAGGAAAGCCCGACACTAATTGCCTTGTAACGAAACTCGGTTCCAATAGTAAAAACATGGGTATTTGAATCCGGGATCGCCGGCTCAAATGTTCCATCCGGAATCGGGTTCCCGCTGTATAAGTACCCGGCAAGCAGGGAAACGCCGTCACTCACCCGGTAATCTGAACCGGCATTGAAAGAATACGTGTCGTTCCAGTTTTTTTCGGTAACAGCCGATGTCAAGCCGGCAACAGGCTGGGACAGAACAATCTGCTGCTCTTTATAGGACGACCACCCCTCCTTGCGGAGACCGGTCTCAACGGTGAATTTCCGGGTTCCTTTGATCGCAACTCCAAACTGCAATTGGGAAGGGAAAGTCAGCTTGCTCTCTGCATGGGTATTTGGGAAAAGATGTCCGACAAACGGTTCTGATTCAGCCGGCAGTCGGTGTATGAGGTCACCCTTAATCCCGGCCTTGATCCGGCTCCTGTAAGATGCGCCTACTGAAATGTGGTCTGTGATCTCGTAGAAAATCCCCAGGTTATATCCTACGCCGTTACCATCTCCCTTGAACTTCTGGTTTGCATCTGGGAACATGTTCAGATTGAGCTGCTTCTCAAGGGTGGCATCGAGAATCATGTAGTCCACGCCGGCTGCAAATGACACAAGTTCAGTCAATCTTATGGATACAACAGGGTTGAATGTAAAGACAGTGAGCTCGGAATTTGTAGCCAGATATTTTCCCTCCCAATTATCGTTCCATCTCGTTGCGAGGCCGAAATTATTGAAAACTCCCATACCGAGGCTGACCTTTTCATTGAGCTTATTAGTAATAAAAAATGTGGACGGATAAAACACCTCACTTCTTGTCTTGAATTCAGAACCGCTGGCATCGCTCGTAAACTTTCGCGTCGGCAACAAAAGAGTAGTGCCGAGTTCAATTCGGGTTCCCTCAAGTCCGTTGATCAGGGCAGGATTGTAGAAGATTGATGATGGGCTGTTGGAATGTGCAATGACTGAGCCTGACAGCCCTGTGGCTGCCGCGCCATGAGTGAAAATGGCGAAACCTGATCCGAAGGCGCCGTTGGGCCCCACCACCAAACTGCCGACGAAAGAAATGATGAGCACTTCGAGAAAACATAGTTTTTTATCCATGGTCAAATGACTCTCTCAAATATTGTGGGCGGCCAAATGTCCTGGCATCCATCTCATGGAATAGCAGTGGGTGCGGCTGGACTATGAGCCAGAAACGAGGTTCAGGCCAGGATGGATGATCGCGATTAACGGAATTCCAAACGGTATCGTAATCGGCCGGCGAAAATTCTCTTGTTTTTTCGCAAGAGGCCGGAACGATGAACGCCGCTACAGGAAACGTCACTACCCAGTCGGTCCCGCGGAACCTGCGACCGAAGTTCACTGCCATGGGCGGCCTCTGCTGTCGGATTTCTTCCAATCCCTTTTCGGCAGACTGCTGAGATGCGGCCATTATACATCTGATCTGAGCAGGCAACTGATCTTTCAGGCTGGCAGACGCCGGCCCGATGGAGGCTTGTGGGCGTCCGAAGGCGGCGTTCTCCAGCGTCCTCTTCTGCCGTGTCTCAACCTTTTGCAGTGCCGGACTACTTGAACTTCAGCGGCCCTGCCAGCGGATCCGCGCGATCGAGGAATGTGCGGCACCAATCTTCCAGAACCATCAGCGCCCAGATCCGGGCGGCGTGGTCCTGGCTGCGGCTGATGTGCTGGTCGAGCATGCGGCGAACGTAGGCGGGATCGAAGAAGCCGCGCAACTGGGCTTGTTTGCTGAGAGGGAACTCCTCGGCCAGCGGCCGCAGCTCCCCGGGCGATGAAGACCGCCCTTCCAGATGCCGCAAGCCGATGCCCTGGATGCTGCTGGAATTGTTTCTAACGCAGCTTCTTGGTTATGGCAAAGATCGTATTCTTCGCACGGTTCGTGTCAGAAACCAGCTAAACTTTTGCAGTTTTCCGGCCGAAATGTTGAATGGAGCTCTGCGTCCACTCCTGCACATAATGAAAACCGGCCTGTTGCGGATACATCCGGCTCGCGCGATTGCACACTCCAACCGGCGCTTTGGTGCGAAAGTCGGGCAGCAGGAACAGACGGTTTTTCTTTCCTACCGATAGCACCTTTAGCGCATGATCAGGCAGGGTCAATTTCACAGGTGACCACACCTTCGGTTTTTGGGAGCCATGATGGACGATTCGTCTTTCGAGAGCATTGAAAGCGCCCAGGAATTTGTAGAACTGCTGATCGAGGCTGTCGGTGACGCACACAAAGAAGTAGAGGCGGATATCGAGCGGGCCGGGGAAAACGAGAAGATTCGGCACAAACAAGCGCTGCTGGTAGTAGCTCACCAGATCAACCTGCTCTCCACACATCTGTCCAAGAGCCGCCGCATTCTCAACGATATAAGGAGTCTCCGTCGCCTCCTTCTCAACGAGCGCAACCTCACCTCAACGCCAACTTCCGGACCCGAGATTACGAGCGCGGATGGCATTGGCCGGTAAGCCCACGGCACGGCCTCAGGCCAGCGGGAACTCGAGGATATAGTTAAAAGACCAGTGGAAGTTCACGCGGCGTGATCTCGTTCAACTTCTTTCCCGAATAGAAGAAATGGAACGCTGCCAGGAGGTAGCTGCGTAACGGCGAAAAATACATCATCGAATTTTCGATCTGGAGTACTAAGCGATCTGTAGCCTCCGCGGCTCTTATCTATTTCGAAGAGATGCTGAGGAGAATACCAGAGTTGCTCGTCGTTGCCAATCTGCGCAGGCCTGGAGCCGCCGCCTGCGTGCCCGTCCTGACCGCTACGGTCTTTGTGTCCGCGATCCCATGATCATGAGCGGTCAAGACCGGCGCGCATTTTTCTATCAGATGCTGAATGACATAACTATAATGGGGGCTCTACGGATCTCCCCACCGGCAGACCCGGGGCGTCGGAGAGTCCCATGCCCGAAATCGGCCAGACTGTAACGCGTTACAAGATCCTCGAAAAGCTCGGCAGCGGAGGAATGGGCGTCGTCTACAAGGCCGAAGACACCAGGCTCGGACGTTGTGTGGCTCTGAAGTTTCTGCCGGAGAGAATGGCGCACGAACGGCAGGCGCTGGAGCGTTTCGAACGGGAAGCTCGTGCCGCTTCCGCTCTCAATCATCCGCATATCTGCACCATCTACGACATCAATGAATCGGAAGGACAGACCTTTATCGCTATGGAACTGCTCGAAGGACAAACCCTCAAGCAGCGCATTGCAGGCGAACGCTTCAAGGCCGGTGAACTTGCTAGATGTGGCTATCCAGATTGCCGATGCTTTAAATGCGGCTCACACAAAAGGCATCATTCATCGCGACATCAAACCCGCCAATATCTTCATTACTCAAAGCGCGCAGGCCAAGATTCTCGACTTCGGGTTAGCCAAGCTCCCTGCCGTGCGCCGGCAGGCGGCAGAATCCACCGCTACCGGCGAGGGACTTTTCAGCAGCCCGGGCAGTGCCCTTGGCACCGTCGCGTACATGTCTCCGGAGCAGGCTCGCGGCGAGGAACTCGACGCTCGCTCCGACCTGTTCTCCTTCGGCGCTGTCTTGTATGAGATGGCCACTGGCCATCAAGCATTCACCGGCAATACTCCGGCGGTCGTCTTCACCACGATCCTCTATAGGACGCCGACGTCGCCGGTGCGTTTGAATCCCGAAATTCCAGAAGAGCTGGAGCGCATAGTCAGCAAGGCGCTCGAAAAAGACCGGAATCTTCGTTACCAGAGTGCTTCCGAATTATGCACCGACTTACTTCGGCTGAAGCGCGATCCCGATAGTCGGCCGAAACCGATTGCGGTGCCGCATAAGTCAATCGAGGCACACGTCCATTCGTCGACACGCCGATACCTCCAGCGCGTTGTCAAGGCACACCAACACGTGCAGATTCTGGGACGGACCCTCGACTTGGAGAAGATCTACATTTCGCTGCGAGTCGGGGAGTACATCCCACGGGAGGAGAAGCCCGACGAGGCTTCGCGACGGGTGAGCGGAGGAACAAAGCAGCAACGTTCCGGAATCATCGACGCAACCGAGGCGCTATCTTTCAGCCCGTGCCGCCTGGCCATTCTGGGCGATCCGGGCAGCGGCAAGACGACGCTTCTCAAGTATCTTGCGCTGCACATTGCCCAGCGGCATCCCGCCCTCGGGGATTGGGCACGATCGATCATGCCCCCCGGGTTCGCGCATCGTGCGGACCGAATCCAAAAGCGGTTGCGCAGCTTCTCGTACACCCTGCCGGCTTTCTTTGTCGCTTTTGCTTCTGCGATTCTCTGGTTTGCCGGAGTCTTCCAATCCCCCCACAGGCTCTGGGCGGGGACTACCATGCTTGTTCTGGCCACGATGCTGGTTCTTGCTTGGTTCAGATACTACCGGTCATTTGGCCTGATGTGCATAGCCCTCTGTGTTCTGATCCTGGCGAGTTCAATCTACTTCCAACTTGTGCCATGGTGGTCGGTTGGAGGGTTAATTGCTACCCTCCTGGCGTTCAGTTACCCCGATTTGGTTGCTGGGCCCGTCGCAGGGCTGGAGTGGCTTCGCGACCGTCTTACGCGATACCCCTTGCCCATTTACCTGACGCTGAATGATGTGGCCCATGGTGGTGAATCCCTGCAAACCCATCTGGCCCGGGAGTTGGAAAAGGCGGGGTTTGCGGGGTCGGAGGACTTGTTGAGGGAGAAGTTGAATAAAGGCGAGTGCCTGGTACTACTCGATGGCCTCGACGAGATCGTCGAGGACCTCTCATATCGGAGGATTGCCGAGGAGGTCGCGCGCCTGGCCAGCGATCATGAGAGGGTTCCAGTGCTTGTAACCTGTCGTACCGCTGGCTTTCGCGATCAGAGGAGAGTACTCGGTGGCTTCCACCGGCTCGAGGTTCAGGAGTTCACGGAGGAAGAGGTGGCGGGATTCGTCAGTAACTGGTTCGGACATCTTCCTGCCGACGAGGCGCGGTACCTTGTGGAGGGGCTTACCCAAGGCCTCGGGCGCAATTCCAGGATGACACAATTGGCAAGAAATCCGCTACTCCTGTCACTCATCTGCCTGAACTACGAGCGCAATCTGCGATTGCCGGAAAGGCGTGCGGAATTGTACGAGCGATGCGCAAACGAACTGCTCGAAGAAATTGACCACGCCAAGGGACTCGGCGGGCGGGCACTTTTCACTCCGGAAAACAAGAGAGTGGCTTTGCAGGTGCTGGCCCGGAGGTTGCACGTTCAGGGGGTGCGGATTTCCCGTAAGAAAGCGATTCTGAGAGTTTTTGCCAAGGTTTTGCCGAAGCTTGGCTCCGATGTATCCCAAAAGGAGGCGTTCCTTGAGGAGGTTCTGCAACGAAGCGGTCTGATCAGGCAGCAATCCAGGACATCTTACAGCTTCGCCCACCTGACATTTCAGGAGTTCTTCACCGCGGAACGCTTGCACCGAGTGGGCGCAGGAAGACGATCGCTGCTCATTCATCTCACGGACCCCTGGTGGCGTGAGGTCATCTTGTTATACGCGGGGCTCGAGGGTGACGCGACTGAACTTCTCCGCCAGTTGATGGTGCACAATGATGTCCTGCTTGCTGGCGGTGCCCTCGCGGATGCCATGGACCCTGGAACGGTAGATTTTCGAGCTCTGGCGGATAAGATTACCTCAGAGTTGAAAAACCTGTTAGACCACACTCCGGAATGGCGCCAAGAGGCCGCAGATCGCTTGGCCGCCGTCGGTATATGGGCCGGCGATTGTCTTGTTGAACGTGTCCGAGTGGAAAAGCAGCCTGATGTTTCTTTGGCTGCAGTGTTGGCGCTGGACAGGGCCGGGGATCGCATGCTGCTCGATAAGCTTTGTCGGCCACTGGGTCCCATGTTGCGCCTTCTTACCGGGCATTTGGGATTTGTGAGCGCGGAAGCCGATCAGCGGATACTTTCCCTGCTGAATCGCCTTGGCTTGACGATGGTTTTGATCCCGGAATGCGAGTTCCTGATGGGCGACGATTCAGACTACGATGCGCGTCCCCGCCATGAGGTGCGCCTGCAGGGCTACTGGATCAGCAAGTACCCGGTCACCAACGGGCTCTTTCAGCGATTCGCGGCGGAAACGTCATACCGCGCGCAAGGAGGTTGGCCTTCGGAGTTCCACTCCGGAGAGGAAAATCATCCGGCGGTACAGCTAACGTTCCGTGATGTGTTAGAGTTCTGCAAGTGGTCCGGGACAGCACTTCCGAGCGAAGCGGAATGGGAAAAGGCAGCGCGGGGGACGGACGGTCGCCAGTATCCTTGGGGAAACCAGTGGGACGCCACCCGATGCAACGTTCGCGGACGAGGAACGACGGCAGTGGATAGACATCCGCGTGGGGTCAGCCCGTACGGGTGTTGGGACATGGCGGGCAACGTTTGGGAGTGGACTCGCAGTCAACGCAAGCCATACCCGTATGATGCAACCGACGGTCGGGAGTCGCTGAACCCTTCCGATTCCGTCGAACGCGTGTTGCGCGGGGGTTGCTGGTATCTCTATGCGTGGTACTGCCGCTCGGCTTGCCGCAGCCGGAACAATCCTGGAGGTCGAGGTCACTGTCGAGGTTTTCGCGTGGTGCGCGCATTCCCAGGGACTCCGTAGTTAGTTAGCTCACTTGTTCCTTCACTACCGGGAAGCTAAAGCAGCCCACATGCTTTCTGAACTGTGGCACAGACCGACAGCTCAAAGCCTTCGATGTCAAGAATCGCGAGGTATGAGCTCAATGCGCAAAGGGCATTGATTTGGAGGAAGATACAGGAATAAGTTCACCCCCGCGTACGTCTTTAAATCCGCAAACAAACTCCTCGTAGAGAGCGGGGTTGCTATTGACGAGTTGCTGCAGCATGGTGTCTATTCTACCCAGATAGGGCGTCCTCAAGCCATGGTAGGTCTGCGCCGGCCCGATCGGCTCAAAAATGATACCTACACGTTTCAGGAGAAGAAAAAGCCCTCTCGCCATGACCGCATACAAATATTGGTGACCTCTTTCTTTGCTCTCCTGATAAATGCATTTGTAGAGACCGAGGACGATGTCATTTCCAAACTTTCTTCTGTCTTCGATCGCGTTGGGGAGCGGCCTGTCTTCAATCGCGTCGCCGCCGAAAATGGCTGCATCGGAGGCCCTTCTCCTATAGTCTTTGCTTATTGCCAGCCTGGATATTTCGCCAAAACGGTCTTTGTCGAGGTCGGAAAGGTCCCTGACAATTCTGAAATTCTTCTCGATCTGGAACCCCTCCTCTGAATTATTGATCATCCGAATCGTGCCGATGATCTGGTTATCCCCCTTCCTCGTTACAACAAAATGAACCGAATGGTCGTCGAACTGATCCTCTTCAATCTCGCCCGGATGATCATCCCGTTTCTCAAATCCCCATTCCTCGATGTAGACCTTGTATCTTAGTTTGAACACCTCCTTGAGGATTGGGTCGCCCTGGGATACTTTCCTGTATTCGAACGGATTCATAGTAGCCTCAATCGTTGGATTACCTGCGATAGACCGGCAACCTCAAGACCGAGAGCAGCTTAAGACATGATGGAGACGCCATCTGGACCACGGTATCACCTGTTGCATCCAATTCAAGAAACCGGTCGCTTCTACTAGGAATACTCATCGACGCACAAGCTGAATTCATGACAAAATATAGGTAGCGATGGCCCGGTAAATACGTGATATCTGCAAGGCTGAGTGGGATCTAACCGGCCAATTAGGCAGCGTTGCCGCGGGAAGACGTCAGACCGGTGGTTAACATTTTTGTCACCCGAGATGATCGACAAAGGATGTCAGGATGTGGACACGCCATGCACATCATGGAGCAAGCGATCACCTTGAGTGATAACAACGGAACGGTAGTCCATTGCTGTGACAACCAGATGGAAGCAAGATGAAAGCGAATTGCATTATGCTCTGGCCAGCCTCCGTTCCATTGCCATTAAAATCTGTGACGACGCTCACATCTTCTGAAGACAGAATAAATAAACCTTGACACAAAGAAGCTAGATCTGGTATCTGTGGCGTGATCTTATTCCATGGGTGGTGGGTTAGGGGTTGGACTGGCGATGTCGGACCGCGGTCGGTTGCCAGGGATTCGGCTGGAATCGTGATGTGGCCGATGCCGCTGCGCGTGTGGATACGGACAGTCGATATCAAGATGGCTCGCTGTGCGGGTGCTGGTTTTCTGTTGAGTTGCGCAAGGTGTGGTCGTTTTTTGAGTTAGTTGTCCGCTGAGACCTTGAGATGAGGCAGGGAACAGACGGGGTTCCTGCCATGCTGGACTGCGGATTCGTTGTGCAGGTGTGATCTCCTATCTTTTGTTGTAAGGCTCTCATAGTTTATTGCGATTGACGACTGCCTCAGGGTGTCACGTTCCTGAGACTTGGCTGAGTGGGAGTGTGTTTTCGCTCCCTGCTGTCGGCGAGTTGAATATAAGTCAGGCTTAACTGGTTGTGGTACTTCGGATTTGAGGTTTCGCTCTAGCTGGGAGGCATGTCATCTGTAAGTCTGCGGGTTTTCTATCGTCCTCGGCGATGTACTGCGGTGCATCGGTGAGTTCGGACTGTGGACGCTCCAAGCGCGTCGGACGAAAAGCCCGCTGGAATTCCCCCCGAGATGGCTGCGCCGTCGAGATATCTGCCATATGTTTGGGTTTTGGTTATTCGTTTTTCCTGAGCTTTTTCAGGAAGACCGTGCCTAGAGGAAATTGATGACTTGTTGCCAAGCAGTTGAAAAAGAACAGTTTGTTCCATTAAGAGACACGAGACTGTCAGATGCGTACCACCATCGGTTTAAGGTAGTTCCCGCCGATACCCCTGCGCTCCTGGAACAGGCGTACCGGTTGCGCTACCAGGTTTACTGCTGTGAACATGCCTATGAAACTCCTGAGGAACACCCGCAGCAGTGTGAGAGGGACGAGTTTGACAGCCGGTCCATCCACAGCCTCCTTATCGACCGGGGAAGCGGAGCAGTGACTGGAACTGTACGCTTAGTCTTTCCAGATCAAGAGACGCCAGAAAAGAGTTTTCCGATCCAGCAGATCTGCAGCCACCCGTTGCTGGCAGACCGCCTCATCACGTCGAATGCGGCCGAAGTATCGCGTTTTGCCATTTCCAAGAGAATACGACAGATGGCAGACGAATTCGTATCACCCAAAATCGACCGCCAGGGAGACTGTTCCGTCGATAGAAGAAATCTGAAATCCTCCATCGCGCTGGGCCTGATGAAGGCAACCCTGCTGATGAGCTTCGAGCACGGCATAACCGACTGGTTTGCGGTTATGGAACCTTCGCTGTTGAGGCTCCTTTCCCGATTCAGTATATATTTCAAGCCAATTGGCTCTCTGGTGGCATATCACGGCATGCGGCAACCCTGTCATGCGAATGTTGGCAGACTCTTGGAAAGAGTCCGGCAGGAGAATTTCGGACTTTGGGAGTTCGTAACCGAATCAAGCGGTTCGTTGAAGGACAGAAGAAAAGCCCTCAATCTGTCAGCGTAAATCTCTCGAAGCCCGCTTCGCGAGAACAAGTCATATATTCTGAAGAAGGGCTATTCCCTTGACTAAGGTTGCGCCTCCATATGGTGGTGGCCTCCACATGCCAGTGCGTTGAATATCCGATCCGGCTGCCAGCGGCCAGCTTATCGCTGGTGACGAGCCTGCAGGCGCACCGAAACGAGCAATGCCGCGGCCCGAAGTGTCCTGGGTACGAAATACCGGCTCCTGCAGCCGGTGGACGCGATAAGCCCAGCAGGACACCGCAGGCCACACATTTAGTTGCTACTTGAGTCAAGGGAATAGCCCTTTTCTGAAATACTCGCGCGACCCCCATATTTTTATCGACGGCGAAAAAGAGTCCGTCTGGCCGCGTCAAGGGAGCCACAGGGGGTGGTTGCTCCGTGTAAAGAAACAGATGCACCGGGCATACCGCTTACTGAACAGAAGCTATGCAATTCAGGCTGCAAACGGCCTACGTTCCGCTTCCGCGCCGTGGCCACCGCTATTCGATGCCCGGTGATTTCCTTTCTCCACCACGTCCAACAAAAAGAGGGGGCGATCGTCTGATCGCCCCCTCTTTCAAGACAAATCCTGAATGGTTGATTTTAGTTTTCGGGTCGGTTCTTCCGGGCCTCCGACTCAGAGTATTCAGTTCTTCTTTGCAAAACGTTTTCTTCCAACCAGTGCAACTACAACCAGACCACCGCCAAGAAGCAACAGACTGGCGGGTTCGGGAATTGCGGTGGTGCCAATTATGGGATCGTTGCTCGTGAAACTATAGTTCGCAGTAGGCGTTGTCAGCGCCTGAAAATCACTCGTGTTAAAAAAATCAGCTCCTGCGGGAAATGTCTGGAAAGGAATGGCGTTTCCATTCATCAAATCCGCCCATGGCAATCCATTCAAAATGACAGCAGCATAACTCGAGGCTTTACCGGTTAATGGACTCGTAGCGGTCGTCACGCCGTCCACCGTAATGGTGGGGGCGGTGGCGAGAATCCCTGGGATGAAATTGAACTGTGCCTCAAGCACGTTGCCGAGCCCCGGATCGGAAGCTGTGAGGGGATTGGCGGGATTGAATATATTGTTGATGTTGGAATAAAGGTTCAGCGTGCCACCCGTAGACCGGATATCATAAGTGTCGTTTGGTCCCTGACCACCCGACCCTGGTGTGATGGCAGTCACGGAAATTCCCGCGGTTGTATCTAAAATCTGCGTGACTGTGATGCCTGTAAAAGTAGCCGTAACCTGAGAACCCCCACCTCCTACTCCATTCCAAAAGTAGGTATTGGGGCCAGGGGTATTTGGATCCAGAAGGGGAGCGATTTGTTGAAGGACGGCGAAACCCGAATTTATATCTCCAACCCTTACCGTCGTATCCATGACGCCCTGTGGTGTGAAAAACCCTTCATAGTTCAAATATTTTGCCTGATACGTCGTCGGAAAAGGGAAGGCTATCCCATCTGCCAAAGCTGTCGAGGTGACCGCCAACAGGACAACTGCAAACGTTGCAATTACTGCTAACTTTCTCATCTTATCCTCCTTGCCCTTAGAACTTTCTTTTGTTGCGACCCTGCGGCACCTTCGCTTAAGCATTTGGCGCCATCCATCATTCAGCAATTAAGTAAAGCAATAGGCATGCCAAACGTAAATGATTGATTTTAAAAGGCACGTCCATCTAAGGTCGGCTGCTTTTGTAAAAAATTCCGACACAAATTCTGGGAAACCTTACATAAGGCAGCGCTTGGCGCAATGGCGACAGAACCGACCCTGGGCCTCAACTGCGCCCGATAACTCCAGGGAATCGTGGCAAATGGTAGCAAACGTCTGGCTTTTCCACAGGCATCCGGAAGGAGCGCGGAAATGTCTGAGCCAACCAGCGCCAGAGCATAGGCGAGGCTTGGCGGTGGTTGCTGCAAAAAATTCTTACACTGCGCAAGAAATGCGAAATTCTTGATAACCAGCGGATCGCTTAGCCGCGAAGTTTTTTGTCCGAGGGTTAGAGTTTTTTCGTTAGACATCACCAACTATGCGGAGTGCATCAGACGCAAGAACTGCTGTTGTTCGGGCAGGTGACCAACTTTGTCAAGCGCCGATCCATGGGCGAAAAGAAGCCCTGCGTGTCGGCGTATTTGCAATTTGGTCTTGCTTCAAAACGAGGTTTGTAGCTTACAATCATTGCTGACTGGGTACCACCGTTCGGCAGGCAGCAGGGCAGAAGCGACCCGACGGGGACCAACACAAGAACGGGCAAGGGAACGAGCGGCGAGTGAATCTGCTGAGAAGAACTTCCAGGAGCGCTGATTCGGCGACGATGCAGATTGGGGGATGAAGAACTACCACGGCAGTTGCAGAAACGGCACTGTCGGGGAGGAGATCGTACGGCCGTTCGGTTTCGAACTGCTGATCAGGCCAGGACGGAACTGCCCGTCAAATACCGGCTAACGAAAGCATCAAAGCCACTTGCTGGGGCCAATCGTCGAGGAGTGAAAGCGACTGCATCCCCCGATGTGATCGCCAAAACTAAGTGCAGACAACGGGTACGATTTATTGCGCAACCATCCCATTTTCGATCGCAGCGATTGGAGGGGACCCAGACAGGACACAGCCTTTATTTCCGATCCGTGCCGACGGGCTCATCTACGACGCGAAAGTGCGTCTTCCCAGCCGCGGGCCAACATCGTTTGGTGGGGACACGAGAGGCATAGTTAAGATTCATGTTACAAGGCAATAAACTTAAATGCATTTTGGCAATAATTGTCACATTCGCCGTTATTCATATTGTAGAACATTCTTTGATCATTCCATTTGTGCTTTTGCCATTTTGGTTTTTTATGTTCCGCCCTTGGGACAAAACCGATGGTATTATTTTTGCTGTCGCCTCCCTATTTTTTCTAGTACAAGACTACTTTGTTCTTAGGAACGGAGGTTTTTATTTCAAACATCGGGATATGTTTCTTATGCCCTACTATGAACCTTTTTTGTGGGGATTTTATTATATTACCATCAAACGCTTTTTCTCGGAGCTACTAACGACAAACAAACTGGGCTGGAAATCCTTTCTAGGTCTGGCGATTACAGGACTCTGCTTTTCGCTCTTTTCCAACAATTCAAATATTCTTTTTATTTCAACACTAATTTCAACATGTATGTTGTTTGCGTTTTTCCATGAAAAATACGATTGGCTCTATGCATTATACGCCTTAATTCTCGGGTTTATAACCGAGATTTTCGGCGTGTCTACAGGACTTTGGTCATATCCAGAACCCGATTTTGTCGGTATTCCATTTTGGTCTGTAACGATGTGGATAAGTGTTGGTCTGTTGGGCAGGCGTTTTCTCATCCCCCTTGCCACATGGTTAGGCGTTTCATTTGATAGAAGAAACCACTGCCTCTGGCGGTGAGAAACGAAAATGCCCTGCTGTTGCTGCGTAAATTGAATACTGCTCTCAGTGCAACTGATGCAAGATTTGGCATGGAAAGCCAAACCCCGATGGGGCGAAGCAGGCTGCGTTGCACTGGGCTGTCATTGCGCTGACCTATGGGCTGGATAAGACGTTGCCTCCATGTGGAGGCTTTCTGAAACCACCCGCTCTGCGAGTGGTAGATCACTGGATTAGCCAACTTCGACATATCGTATTCTGGCCGTGCCCACATGCCACCGCATGAGAGGTAGTGCTGAAAATGAACATTCACCAAAGGATCAGAAATCCTTAGTGGTTTCGTACGAATGGCAAGGCACATTTGCCCGACACTCGTATTAGTCATGTGTAGCTTTTCCTGGAGGGTATGATCATGGCGCAATCACCACAAGGCTTATCCCGGGCGATTCAGGAATGGCAGCGTTTTCTTGGAGACAGAGGTGTGTGGACCTCAGACCTTGCCTACTGTGAATATGGCATCAACACCATTGGTATCGAACGCAGGATTGCAGCCGCTCTGAAACCTGCCAATCTGAACGAAATAGTCGAAATCATCAAAGTTGCCCGGCAGTACAATGTCCCGCTTTATCCCATCAGCACAGGTCACAATTGGGGATATGGGAGCGCCAACCCGGTTACAGACGATTCAGTTATCATCGACCTTTCCGGTATGAACAAGATTCTGGATATGGAGCCGGAATTGGGATTGGTCACCGTAGAGCCCGGAGTGACCCAAAGGCAGCTGCGAGATTACCTGGACGCAAATAAGCTCCAATTTCTGGTCCCGGCCCATGGAGGAGGGCCCGATTGCAGCCTGGTCGGCAACGCGCTGGAACGAGGTTACGGTATTACCCCCTATGCGGATCATTTTGGCGCCGTCACTTCCTTGGAAGCCGTCCTCCCTAACGGCGAGATATATCGATCCGCTCTGTCCGAAATGGGGGGTAGCACAGTCGACCGCGCCTTTAAATGGGGAATCGGTCCTTACCTCGATGGTCTTTTCACCCAGGGGAATTTTGGCATTGTCACGCAGATGACTATAGCCTTGGCGCCCGTGCCGGAACGCGTCCTGAATTTCTTCTTCTGGATCAAGAAGGACGAATCATTGGAAGCCGCCGTTGCGACGGTTCAGGATACTCTGAGGTCCGTGGGGATGAATTGCGGCTCAATTAATCTTATGAACCAGTTGCGCGTGCTTTCGATGATGGCGCCTTTCCCCAGATCGCAAACACCCCCGGGCGGAGTGATTCCTCCCGATGTAGTTTCAAAAATGTGCCGCCGCAACATGATCACGCCCTGGACAGGAACGGGTGCCATTTACGGGGCCAGGCCACTGGCCAATGCGACTCGCTCCATCATCAGGAAGAAACTGGGATCCCTAAGCAAAAGGCTGATTTTTCTTTCACCACGATCCGTCCGCCATCTGAAAACAGGATCAAGGCTTGTCCCGGGTGATCTTGGGCAGCGTCTCGGCAAGCTGGCAAACACCCTGGACGCGACCATTAAGCTCATCGCAGGAAGTCCAAGCGAGATTGCATTGCCCCTGGCCTACTGGAGATCCGGAAGGATGCCTGTCAAAGGCGAAAGTATGAATCCTGCCAAAGACGGGTGCGGTCTCATTTGGTATTCTCCGCTGGTCGCGATGAAGCCGGAAAGGGTTCGCGTTTACGTGGAAATGGTCAAGAGAATCTGCATCGAACATGGGATTGACCCGCTGATAACCTTGACGAGTCTCACGGATCGGTGCTTTGACAGCACCGTGCCATTGCTCTTCGATCGTGGAAATCAAGAAGAAGCCGGCAGAGCACAAAATTGTTACGATGCCCTGTTCAATGCCGGGAAAGAAGAGGGATTTCTTCCGTACCGGGTGGGCGTTCAGTCGATGCACCTTATCACCCGTTACGATGGTTCTTATTGGAATCTGGTGACCACCCTGAAGAGGGCCATCGATCCTGACAATATCATCGCCCCCGGCAGATACTCCCCGTTATAAATGCCTCTGTGCAAATCATCTTATCGCTTCGGGGGGAATCACCAGCTTTGGATCGAGCTTCTGGGCCTTTGCGAGCAGGTCCTTTGCGCGCGACCGGTTGCCGCCCTTAAAGTGGCTCATGCCTAAATGATAGGCGTATGTGGCGTTTTCGGGTTCTTTCTTGACGCATTCTTCCAGCAGGTCGATGGCTGAGCGGTAAGCGGCTCGCCTGTAGTAGATCCATGCCAAGGTGTCGGAGACGTTAGTGACATCGGGCAACTTTTCCTTGGCGCCCTGGGCCAGTTTAAGGGCCTCATCCAGATTTCCTCCGGACTCGCATAGGAACCAGGCCAGGTTGTTGGCAGCAACCGCCAGGCCGGGATCGATTTTCAGGGCCTCGCGGTATTGGGCAGCCGCTTTATCTCTGATGTTCTGCGTTTCATAAATCATACCCATCAAGACATGCGTCGGCCCCGATTTTGGGTTGATCTCCAGCACTTTCTGCAGCTCCTGGATCGCCTTGTCGAACGACTTCTGAGCGATGAAAAGCTGCGCCAGCAGGCCATACGAGACCATGCTGTTTTTATCCAGTTCGACCGCCTTGCGGTATGCCTCCTCCGCCTTCGGGTAGTTCTTCTGAGTCATGTGAACCTGTCCCAGAACCTCGTATAGCCTCGCTGAATTGGGCCCGAGCGCGATCTGCCGGTTCACACGCTGAAGCGCCTTGTCAGGCTGTTTCCGGGACAGATACAGATTGACCAGGCCAGCCAGCGACTCCACGTTCTGAGGATCGTTCTTCAGGCCGGCTTCGAATGCGGCTTCAGCTTTGGCGGTGTCGCCGAGGCCCGCGTAAGCCAAGCCCAGCCGGTAAAGGCCCGGCCGGTTGCCGGGCTGTTGACGGGTCAAGGCCTCGAGCGCGGAGATCGCATCCCGGTAATTCCTCTTGCTCAGGTGAGCCGTTCCCAGGATCAGCTGGGCTTCGGCGGAATTGCCGTTGACCTTTAAAGCCTGCTGGGCATATCCGATGGCCCCGTTGGCGTCCCCGGTATCGAGCTTGAGCTGGGCCAGTGACACGATCGATGGCAGATACCGGCCGTCAGCTCGTACCGCTTCGCTGAATTCGGATTCTGCCTGCCGCATATTCCGGTCCTGCAGGTAACTCAAGGCCAGCCAATGATGTGCCGCGGCCGAGCTGCGGTCACTGTTGACCGCCGTTTGCATCTGCGCAATCGCCTCGGCATTCTTCCCCTGGGCGAGCAGCATGCGTCCCTTCAGGAGGCGCGCGACCGTATCCTTGGCGTTCGCCGCCAGGATTTCGTCGGCTGCCTGGGTTCCCTTGTCGTAGGCTTTCTGGGCAAAGTAGAATGCCGCCAGCCTATGCTTCATGCCGACATCCGCCGGATTCTGTTTGACCAGCGCCTGGTAGATTTCGGCTCCCTTGTCCGGCTTGCCCGTGGCCAGATAGAAATCAGCGAGGGCCGCCCGTTGGGCCGGGTTCTTAGGATCTAGCGAAATCGCCTTCTGGTATTCCGACTCCGCCCCGGTGGTGTCACCTTGCCCGGCATAAATCCTGGCCAGCAGTTCATGAATTCTGGCGCCGGCCGGCGCCTTCGCTATCTGTTGATTCACACGCTGGATCGCCTTCTGGGGATTCTTCTGGCTCAAATAAAGATTCGCCAGCGCTGCCAGCGGATCCACGAACTGCGAATCGCTGTTAAGCGCCGATTCAAACCTGGCCTCCGCCTCCGCGGTCTTTCCCAGCCCGAGATAGGCAAGACCCAGCCGGTGCCAGCCGATGGCGCTTGTGGGATTTTGCTTCACTAATTTCTCGAGTTCGGTAACCGCCCCCTGAAAATCGTGGCTTGCTACATAGGCGCTGCCCAAGATCAACCGCGCCTCGGCGAGGTTCGCATTGATGGCGAGTGCCTGCTGGGCATAACGCACAGCGGCGTCCGGGTCGCCCGCACCCAGCTTGACCTGGGCCAGAGCCAGATAAGGTTGAACAAGCCTGCCGCCCTGGTTGACTGCCTGGGTCCACTGTGCTTCCGCCTTTTTGGCATCCCCCGATTGCATGAATGCAACCCCGAGGAAATACTGCGCCGTCTGCAGATTGGGATCGGCAGCGACCGCCGCTTGAAGCGGGGCGATTGCCTCGATTGCCTTGTTCTGAGCCAGCAGCATTCTGCCTTTCATTCCGAGCGCCTCGGCGTCCTTGCCGTTGGCTTTCAGCATCTCTTCGACCGTCTGGGAGGCCTTGTCGAACTGCTGGCTGCCGACGTAGATCTCGGCCAGTCGCAGACGAGCCGCCGCATTCGCCGGCTCGTCTTTCAGCATCGACTGCAATGTTTCGATGCCCTTGTCCATCTTCCCGATGTTCGCATAGAAATCCGCAAGGACCCGGCGCTGGGTCATGTCCTTGGGATTGATGGCCGCAGCCCTCACGTACTCCTCTTCCGCCTTCGCCTGATTCTCCTGGCTTAGATAAACCTGCCCGAGGATTTCGTGAAGCCTCGGTTGATCCGGCGTCTTGGCAATGACCTGACTCAACCGGTCGATGGCTTTATCGGGCCGCTTTTGCATGACGTAGAGCTTTGCGATGCCGCCAACGGCATCGAAGTTGCCAGGTTCGTTCTTGAGCGCTGCCTCGAACTGTGATTCGGCACGCGTGAAATCTCCCTGCGCGGTGTAGAGGAGCCCCAGTCGGCTCAAACCGGCAGGATTAGTCGGGTTGGCCCGCACAAATCCTTCCAGTTCGGGGGCCGCGCTCCGGTAGTCCTGCTGCATCGCATACGCGCTCCCCAGGATGAGGTGCGCTTGCTCGAGATTGGCATTTAAATTCAGCGCCTGCAGGGCCGACAAGATGGCCGCGTCCGGATCCGCCATGTCGAGCTTCACCTGGGCAAGCGCCAAATGGCCCTGTGCGAGCGTCGGATCGAGCTTTACGGCGTTCTCCAGCTCTGAATTCGCCTGCGATGTTTTCCGGTCCTGGAGATAGGCCAAGGCGAGGAAGTAGTGCCCCTGTGCCGCGCGTGGCTGGCTTTTTACGACCTTCTCGAGCTCGGCGATGGCCTCGGCGGGCTTCCGGTTCACGAGCAGGATACGGCCTTTCATAAACCGCGCCTCGATATCTTTTTCGTTTTTCTTCAGCATCTGGTCGGCAAGCTGCCCGGCCTTGTCGAATTCATTCAGGCTGAGATAGGTGTTGGCCAGCCGTCTCTGGGGAAGGGCATTGTCCGGTTGCCCGGCAATCATCTTCTGAAGGGTTTCGATGCCGCGCTCAGTCTGGCCGGAGACCAGGTAAAAATCGGCCAGAATCAGCGGCTGGTTTGGATCCTGCTTGTTCAGATCTACCAGCTTCTTGTAGAGCGCTTCTGCCTCGGGTGTCCTTTTGTTCTGGAGGTAGAAGAACGCCATTGCCTGGAGAGCATCCTTCGATTGGGGCTGACCGTCGAGAGCCGCCTTGAACTGCGCCTCAGCGTCTGACTGGCGCTGCGTCATCATGTAGAAGTTCGCCAGGCACAGCTTTGCCTCGATGGCCCCGGCTTCCATCGCGATCGCCTTCTTGAATGCCTCCTCGGCGAGGGACGGTTTGAGCGCCGGATCCTCGAGACGCGCCAGTTGCAGGAATGACGGATTCAGCTTCGGCTGCAGCTCGAATCCCTTGCGCAGGTCACCGATGGAGTCGTTCAGGCTGATCAGACCGCCATAGGAATTCGCTGCCAGTATCTGCGCGCGGACGTTGTTGGGCTCCTTTTTCAGGATGATATCCGCCTTGGCGCGCGCTTCGTCGTACTTTCGATCCATCAGCAGCAGGTTGCCCTGGTAAAGTTGTGCCACCAGGTGATTCTGATTCAGCGAGGTGGTGCGCTCGAATTCCTGCCTGGCCTCGAAGAAAGCCCCTCCGGCCAGATAAGCTCGGCCCAGCTGAAAGTGCGCTTCCGCCAGACCCGGTTCCTTCTTGATGGCATTCCGGAGTTCGAGGACCGCTTCGCTGATCTTGCCCTGGTCAATATACGCCTTGCCGCTCTCGACGAGTTGCTGGGGCGACTTGGAGCAGGCATCTACCGATAGAATGAGCAGAGCTGCGACACATGCGATGGCCATTTTCTTGACGCCGAAGCCGGGATTTGAGATGATCATTACAACCTCCGGTAGTACTACCAAAAATGAACCGCGAAGACCTCAAAGGATAAAAGCTATTCGGGCAAGTAATCTTTTAGCAGAGGGAACAGCTGTTTGACAAACCGGATTGCATGGTCTGAGGCGCTTTTTTGTGCCTGTTTATCGAGACCGGCGATCGACGCGATCACTCGAACCAGGGCCGCGTCGGTGCGGTTGGTGCGGATCGCGTCCAGGACGGTGTATATTTTCCCCCAATATTCGCTGGCCACGACCCTGCCGTGACTCTGGTACCAGTAGACCACTAACTGCCTGTCCAGACCCTTCTGGATGACGATCGAGTTCACTTCTATTGCCCGGGAGGGAATTCCAATCTCCTCCGAGCCGTTCGTCACAGGTTCATCCTCGACCGGGATCGTGATGTGGGCTCTTTCTACCGGATTCCAACCGGCGCCGGGGAGGCAATTCAGCGGGGAATGGATCGTGTCCCCCTGGCGCTGGCTTTGGTAGTAGCCGATGTAGAGGCCGATGGTAACGCGCTCAGGTGAGACATAGACACGCTGGAGATAGTCGTCGACTCCCAGGACCGCCAGGACCCTGGAATCCATCGGCGCCGCAGGCTGTCCTTCCCATGCGCCCAGCGTCATGGGCAAGTCATCTAGCGCCCGCCTGATCGGCACCGGTTCCGCCTTCGATGCCATCCCCAGGTATGCGGATCCCGCCAGCAGCACCAGACTGACCAGAATCGCCTTCTTGAGCATTCATTCTCCTATGATCAACCGCAAAGACGAAGACCCCAACGGATTCAATCCTTGGGCCCCTCGCTTTGATGCCTCGCGGGCGAAATCAGGATAAACACGCGATGCAGGATGAACAGCATGAAAAAGGCCGCGATGAAGACCAGCCAGCCGGAAAACGTGTGAAAGAACCCCTGCGCGGCCTCCGGCCCGTAGTAATGCGCGGCAAATCCGGTGCCTGCGACGCGGAACCCGTTCGCCAGGATCGCCACGGGCACGGTCGCCAGCGCGAGCGCAACACGCATCAGGATGCGTGCGTCGGTGAAGTACCCGTACACGATCCCCAGAGTGAGCAGCGAAACCAGCGAGCGGATGCCGGAACAGGCCTCCGCGACTTCGAGACTCGTGTTGGCGAGCTGGATCACGTTGCCGTCGCGCAGCACCGGAATTCCGATCAGGTTCAATGCCGCTTCGGCGAAACGCGATGCCAGCAGCTGGAGCGGGAAGGCGATCTGGTTGAAGATGATCGCCGGGATCGGCATCGCCAGCAAGAGGAACAGGATCGGGAATATCAGGATCCTGAGGTGCTGATAGCCGTAGAGGAAAAGCACGATTCCGGCGATCGCGCCCAGCATCGATATGCGTGTCAGAAACAGCTCGGAACCCAGCACGCCTGCCGTGAGCACGGCGATGCTAAGCGCCAGAATCACGATTCCGAAAGCCGAGCCCTTAGGCACGGCGGCGGCGAGTTTCGCGCGCCGCTCCCAGACGAAAAACAGGGCCAGCGGAACGATCAGGAATCCGTGCGAGTAATTCTCGTCGATCGACCAGTCGCTCACCAGCTTGGCGATCACATCCCGGTAGAGCACGGCAAAGCTCAGGGTGACCAGGACCAACGGGACAAAGAGCGCAAGCCTGGATTTGGACTCCACTGAATCGGATGTCATAGTCGGCATAAAGTATCGCCCGGATTACCGCCAGGCATTAAGCATTTCAAGCTTTACGAGGAAGGGAGGGGAACTACAAACATATCATTTCAAATGCGGGCTGTAAAGGTCTTAGCGGCGTCCGGTATTTGATTTAGATAGTAACGAGCCTCGAAGGGGCGGAACAGGAAAGCCCAGGGCTCACGCAGCTCACGCCCTGGGCTTTCCTGCTGGACCCTTTCAGGGTCCAAATGGGCTCCATACATAAGCGCCTTTCGTCGCAATGCCGATTCACGGCGGCGTCCGCAGGCGGCGTTTTTCCGTGTCCCGTCTTCGACTGTCTTTGAATCCGGCGTGAGGGGCTTTACTTGTGGCCGTTGGAAAAGTAGCGCTCGACGACGATGATGAGCGCGTTCAGGCGATCTTCAGTGCGCGCCTGGGCTTGGGCCAGCTGATCCATGCGTTGTGTGAGCGCATCTATGTGGCCTGCCTGGGTTTCGACAATCCGGCCGATCCTCAGCGTAAGGTCCGCCAGTTGCGCGATATTCCTGGAATTCGCGTCGATCTGCGCACTGTTCTGCGCCTGGATCGAGGCGATAAACTCCAGCTGCCGTTCGATGCGTTCAAATCGTTCCTCGGGTGTCATCAGGTTCATTGTACCCTCGCGACAGGCGCCTGCAAGTAATGTTTCACGAACGTGCGAAATATTTCCACAATTGTGCTCCCCGTGTGATGGCCAGCGCTATTTGCGTATGGGCATCCCCAACGAATCCGGGGCTGTCGGTTTACAGGCCTGAGGTCCACTCAGTTAGGAGAGGATTCCCCCAGCCATTCTTCACGCGAGATTCCTGCCTGTCGCAGCAGCCTTTGCAGGAAGCCGAGAGAGTTGAAGACATCTCATAATCCTCTTCATGAATAATCCAGGCTAATTAACGCCGAAAAGGCGCCGCGAGGCGCCCTTGGCTGTAATTTCAAATACGGGCTGTAAAGGTCTTAGCGGCGTCCGCAGGCAGCGTTTTTCCGCGTCCCCTCTCTTGTTTGCAAGATTTTTCTGGGGCCGAAGGTCGGGATTATAGGACCCTGGGGATCACGTTAGGTTCCGGAACTCCTCCTCATCGATTCCCAACTGGGACAGGATTTCATAGAGGAGCCAACCGCCAACTTCGGTCGACGAATGCACAGGGATGGTGGTTGCCCGACCATCGGGATGCTACCAGCGTGTGTGGCTGCCCCGCTGCCGGACCTTCGCGAATCCAAGTTTCCGGGCAACACGCTCGAGATCGGATGCCTTAGCCGACACTGGCTACCCTTAGCGGAACATCCGGTGGCAGTAGCCGTTTTTCTTCTTCGTATTCCTCTGCGATCATCGCGAATACATCGGCGAGGGCGGACTGAGCCTCGGCCGATGTCCGCCCAATGGCGTGACAGCCCGGAATCGCTGGGACGTAGGCGACATAAGTCCCATTGTCATCCGATTTAATCACGATCGTGTAGCTGTGAAGGGTAAACATATTCAAATCATATGCAACCGGCTCGAGAGGTTCAATTCCTGATTTCAGGCGATCTTGGCGCTTGTCGATAGCACACAAGATTCTGTCCGAAACTGGATCGCCGATTTGACGTCTGTCATCGCGGCTTCATAGGTATCACTTTCGCCCACTACGACACCCTTTAGCCCGATGGGATAAGCCACATAACCATCGGAATGTTTTTCGACGATGACTTTGATTTGCTTCACCATGGTTCTTCCTTGTGGTATGCGATCACTATAGCAAGTTCGGCGGCGTCCGCAGGCGGCGTTCATCCGCGTCCCAAATTCTGCGAGGGTATCGCATTTTGCTCCTCTTGCGATTCCCTGAGGGAAAGCAGCTTAATCGTCGCCCTGGGTGATTTCGTCTTCTTCCTGGCCGGCGAAGTAATCGGCGACAAAACCGAGGATTTTCTGCGCGGCCGTGATCGCCTTGTCGGCAGTTTCGCTCCCGTAGAACTGATGCGGATATCCGCTGGGCAGCCCGTTTGGATATCGCGACGGAATGTAATGGAGATCGAGGGAGCGCGCATCCTCAATCAGGGGGTGAACTCCTCCAGCGTCCGGGGGGGCGTGTTGAATCATGTCGACGAGGGAATGTGTCATCAGTGCCTGCTTTCTGGAGCCGGCGTAATACATGAGGGCCTTGAGCGCCTTTTCGCCGGTTTGCTGAGCGAGGAAGCAGGCTGTGTCGTAAAAGCCTCCCTGGGCGCTCCAGCGCGCTGCCTTCAGGTCGTAACAGGCCTGTTGAAACCAGCGCCGGGCTTCCGCCTTACGTTTGTGCATGAATCAGCAGACCCTCTTCGAGAACAGTTTCGACGAACACGTTTCCGTCTTGTTGCATTTCCTGCCACTCTTCGGGTGTATAGACGAGGAGGTCGACTGCGCCCAGTTCGAGTGGGAAGTCCCGGCATAGCGGAAGCGCGCGCTCGAGAAACGGGAGATCGGTGCGCATAATGACTACCACGTCGAGGTCGCTGGCTTCGTCCTGCTCGCCTCTCGCCCACGATCCGAAGAGATAGACGCAAATCGGGCCGGCTCTGCGCAGGCTCTCGAGCAGCTTCTCGATCTTTAAGGCGTCCGCGGCGGTCATCACCAGGATATTACCCCAACTTCGGCCCACCATGGCAGTCCGTTCGGTGTCATGAACGGGCAGTCTCACTTTCCGAATGCATGGGTGCCGGGAGCGTCGGCGTCGCGCCGGCTCTTTCAGCTGCTGGCCCCGTGAAGCGGCTCAAACGCGACTCCAGACCCAAAATGAGCCGGCGAGACGCCTAATGCCGCATACTTTTGGTCGCGGCCCGGAGGGCCGGGAAGAAAATAGCCAGGGGTGAGCGCAGCGAACCCCTGGTTAGAGCCAACAGAACAGAGCCCTGGCAGGGGCGAAAGGCTTTTATTTACAATGCATTATTCTATCGCCCTTTCAGGAGGGCTCTCTTTCTTTCAATCCCATACCAGGGGTTCGCTTTGCTCACCCCTGGCTATTATCTTGTCGCCGCTCCGCGGCTCAAATGCAAAAAGTATGCGGCATTAGGCGAGACGCCGGCGGTCCCGGCAACGCTCCCGGCAACCGCCCCGTCGCCACGCCTATCAAATCCGAGTCTCTGTTTTCCATGAACGGCGACGCAGCCGCCGCATGGGCTCCTCGGTTTGAACCACATCAAAAAATCGTCTCCTATTCCCGCACGCAGTCGTCCAGGCCGAGGGCGAGTATGGTTTTTCTCCCGACCTCCTGCATGACGATCGGGTCGAGGTGACCCAGGTACTTGATAAAGCGCTCCTTGGACACGGTCTGAATATTGTCCAACTGAACGTAAGAGCTTCGGGGAAGATTGGCATGCTGTCCGATGGCGACCTCGGTGGGGTAGCCTTTGGCTTGTGTGGTTACCTCCGCGACTGTCAGTTTGTTCAAGAAAGGGATCACAGCCTGCCGTGTGAGGATCAGTGCCGGCCGTCTCCCGGACCGGCCGCCGATATCGATTTGCCAGACGTCCCCGCGGTTCACTTGGAGCTCCAGCTTTGAGCTTTCGTCCAGGTTTCGGCGCGGCTCGCATCGTCCGGGGACGACTGAAGTGCTTGAATCCACTCTTGTTCAAAGCGTTCGACAGACTGCTTCTGCAGCCAGGCGCGCAATGCCTGCCGGACAATATGAGAGCGTTTCAAGCCCAACGGCTTTCCTGCCCTGTCCACAGCATCCAGCAGCTCTTCATCCACGGTAATCTGTACATTTTTCATATACATAATTATACACAAAAACCAACAGCAAGGGAAACGCAGAGCGTGCTGTCTTGCCTCCAAAACGGTAACGGAATGGCAGTAGTGAATACGAATAACCGGGGGGGATTTTCTCAATTCGCGGCTGCCTTCTGAAGGCACAGGCTAAACACTTACCTAAGCCAAATCTGGCGGTCCGGCAGCGTCCGCAGGCGGCGTTTTTCCGCGTCCCCACTCTGATGTGCATGACTTTCCTGATGCGTCAGCGTGAAGGGGATCAGCTATGCTTCCATCGGCGATTTCCTCACGGCGATGAGGCGGGCGCAATCAAAGGCTTTCCCAATCATTCCGATCAATTCCAGCTTGGCGCAGGATCCTGGCGAGCAGGTCCTTTCCTATCTCGCCATCATGCGGATTGGGAATGTAAAGTCTGAGCTCGCCTCTTACCAAGTACTGGTGCTTCCCGCCGGCATAAGGGCCTTGGAATCCAAGCCTATTCAACGCGCTAATAAGCTCACGGCGTTTTACGGGGCCGAAGGTCGGCATTATGCCACTACTTCTCCGACATCAAGCCGGATGCCGTCTACTACCGGCATGGCATGACCTAGCCGGAGACCCAGCACGATCCAGCCTTCCAGCACTTCCTGCAGTTGGTCCCGGCATAATTCGAGCGTGGGTGCATTTGCGTATACTCCCGAAAGGCCCGGTATTTCACCATAGAAGCTTCGGTCCTGCAGAAGCTCGTATGTTGCACGGCGCATGGCTGCTTGGATGAATTGCGTCAGCATTGGCTTTACTTCCTCTTTCTGACCTTTATCTAGGATGATAGAGGTTCTTGACTCTCATTTCCAGCCCAACCTTCCTTCATACGCACGCCTCCTGAGGACGCCGCAAGAAACTCAGTCAATGGAGGCGCCTCTTGGCTGTAATTCGTGGAATTCTTGTGAATTCGTGGCCGCAGTTCAGGGCAGCCCGTAGCGCGCCATCAACTCGTACAGCGTGGGCCGGCTCACACCCAGCTTGCGGGCGGTCTTCGAAATGTTCCCTTTGTTCTCATCGAGCGCCTTGGCAATCAGCTCCCGTTCCACAGTCTCCTTGGCCTCTCTCAGCGTAAGCCTCTCGGGCCCCTCGGAGGCGGCGGACTCCTCCAGTTCCAATTCCCCCGGCCCGATGAAAGGGCCGTCCGCGAGCACCAGCCCGCGCTTGACCCGATTCTGAAGCTCGCGGACATTTCCCGGCCAGGCATGGGATTTCATGGCGGCAAGCGCCTGGTTGGTGAACTTCTTGAGTGGCATCTTCAATTCCTTAGAAAACGCTGCCATCAGGTGTTCGGCTATCTCGATGACGTCGTTGCCGCGCTCCCGAAGCGGGGGAAGGGAAATGGTTACCACGGCGAGGCGGAAGTACAGATCCTCACGGAATTTGTTCTCTTTCACTGACGCGGCCAGATCCTGGTGCGTCGCCGCGATTACCCGGCTATCGACCGGGATCGACTCCCGTCCCCCGACCCTTTCGATGACCTTCTCCTGCAAAAACCGCAGGATCTTCACCTGTAGTTCCGGCATCAAGTCGCCGATTTCGTCGAGGAACAGCGTCCCCCCCTTGGCATATTCGAACTTGCCGCGCCGTTGGCTGGTGGCGCCGGTGAAGGATCCTCGTTCGTGGCCGAAGAGTTCGCTTTCGAGCAGGCTCTCGGGGATGGCGCCGCAGTTGATGGCCGCGAAGGGGCCGGCCTTCCTCTTGCCGAGGTTGTGGATGGCCATCGCCACCAGTTCCTTGCCGGTGCCGCTCTCCCCGCGGATCAGGACTGGAATATCGGACGCCGCCACCTTGGTGATGGTTGTGAACACTGCCTTCATCGGCGGACTCGAACCGATGATATCTTCGAACGTGAGCCGCGCCGCGAGGTTTTTCTCCTCGACGCTCTCCTGCTCGAGGTGGAAGCGCCTGTAGACCCTGCGCAGGACGATCGCAAGCTCATCCAGATCCACCGGCTTAGGGAAAATGTCGTGCGCCCCCTTGTCGACGGCAAGCAGAGCATTGTGCCGTTCGGAGTTCCCCGAGACGATGATGACCTTTGCCAGTGGATTCTCCGCCAGGATCTGCTCCAGGGCCAGCAGCCCTTCCGTCGCCTCGCGCGGGTGCGGGGGCAGCCCGAGGTCGAGCAGCACCACCGGCACCTGCTCTTTCTTGAGCATGCCAAGCGCCCCCAGCCGGTCCCCGGCCGTCAATACCTGGTACTCCTCCGAAAACGCCCACTCCACCTGCTTCAAAATCTGCGGGTCATCATCCACAACCAATATCTTCGGCAACATCGCATCACTCATTTCATTCGGTTCGTTTCGTGCCTGCATTTCAGGCTTGCTCGAAATCATCCCACTTCAATCCGGGTTATCGGACAACGCTGCGGATTGTGCTGGTATTTAGGACCGAGGGGAGAGGGCGCTTAAGTTCTCGATAGGACTTCCGATCCAAAAGTCTCGACGTGAAACTGGATCGCCGATCTTACGTCTGTGATCGCGGCTTCATAGGTGTCACCTTCGCCCACTACGACACCCTTTAGCTCGATGGGATAAGCGACGTAACCATCGGGATGTTTTTCGACGATGACTTTGACTTGCTTCACCATGGTTCTTCCTTGTGGTATGCGATAACTATAGCATGTTCGGCGGCGTCCGCAGGCGGCGTTCATCCGCGTCCCCATGTCAAGAGATTCGCAGGCCGAAGGCAGCGCAGAATTCAGCAAAATCCTGAGTGCCTTTTTCGATGACCTGGCGCAGAACGTCGATCTTCAGTTCCTGGTACTGATGGATTGCGACGTTTCGAAAACCCACCATTCGGCGCATCTTCCCTGCGAGCTCAGGGCTGATCTTCCGAGCATCGCCAAGCAGGTCGAAGGCTTGTGCGCTGCTCTGAGGGATGCCCAGATGTTCGAGTGCGACCATATGCATAGCGAGATCGATGGCGGCCTGGCAGGCGCGCTCAAGGTTGAGGACTATTGCGTCCTGATGGGTGAGATTAGCCAGTCGCTCGGGATCGCTGGCGTACTCCTCAACGATGCGGCGCAAGCAGCGTTCAATGATGCCTGCCTTATTTAAGACGACGTCATCCATTGCGTGAATATGCCTCGACGACCGGCGCTCGATCCTCGCATAGGCGCGCATATCGGGAAAGGGTTAGCATTTCAAACTCGTCAATCGCGCGGAGATCTGCCGCAAACACAGGCAGTCCGCGGGCGACAACCTCCTTGCAGTGTACGACTTGGGTCTCGATCGACAGGATGGAAACATCGACTGGGAAACCGGCGAGCGACTCCAAGTCACCCTGCAACTGGGCAAGCTGCATGGGAGAAACGGCGGCGTGTCTGGGAAGGAGCAGGGCGAGATCAAGATCACTGGATGGGTGCTGTTCATCCCGGACTCGAGATCCGTAGGCATAGACAGCCACTATCTCAGGGACAAGCCGGCGGATATGTTCCACCAAAGGCCTGATGAATACTGCTAGCGACTTAACAGAATTATCGGGGATAGCCCAGTTCCTCCATTGATTTCATCGAATTTATACTACACTTCCGCCGAGTTTCACGCACATGGAGTTTCTCAAGTGCAGGCCGGCGTCCGAAGGCGGCGTTTTTCCGCGTCCCTTTTATTTTTCTGCGGCGTCACGAAAGCGCACCCGCACCGTTGTGCCCTTGCCCTCTTCGCTTTCGACAAGGATCTGCCCGTTGTGTGCCTCGACGATCTTCTTCGTCTGGAAGAGCCCGATCCCCAGCCCGTCGCTCTTCGTCGTGTGAAACGGGACGAACAGTTCGTTTGCCAGAAAATCCTTGCTCATCCCTCGGCCATTGTCACTGACAGCCAGCTCAACGACTCCGTCGCGGCACTCGGTCCGGATGGAGATGGCGCCGTCCGATGATATCGCCTGCTGCGCATTGAGCACAAGATTTTGCAGCACCCGCGCGATCTCTTCGGCGTCGAGCAGCACCCGGGGAAGTTCTCCGAGCTCGAGACGGAGCTGCCGTGACGTGACGGGATCGAGCTCAGCGGCCACGGCGCACACGATCTGATTCAAATCCTCGAGTTTCTGGTTCGTTGCCAGCGTCGCGGAGAACGAGCGCAGCGTGTTGCACAGCCGTTTCATCTTCTCGGCCGTATCGAAAACCGAGTGGAAGGCGTCACGCTGGAATTCGGGATTGCCGCTGTGGCGCTCGGCGTTGCGGGCGATCAGGGAAAGGGTCGAGGCGAAGTTCTTGAGGTCGTGCAGCAGGAACGTGGAGAACGACTTGAAGGCTTCCATTTCCCTGGCTTCAACCAGCGTGGAAAGCAACTCGTACTTGTGGAACTCGCTGGCCGCATGGTTGCCGAGAACCCCGAGGAACTCCTGCGTCTCGCGGTCGAATGGATGCCCACTTCGGTCCGAACCGACCGTGAGCATGCCGACGATCCGGTTGCTGGAGACAAGCGGCACGAGGATCGAGGCGCGCGTCTGCTCCATGAACAGCTTGAGTTCCGCCGAATCGCTCGTCTTCTCCAGGTCGGCTGCCGTAAACGGCTCATTTCGGTCCACCAGTTTCTCGATCATGCCGCCGGCCTCGACGATATCCGGATCGTCCACGTTGCCTGACCGGCTGAGAAGGGCGAGGCGGTTCGGGTTCCACCGCCGAAGCCAGACGGTCACGTCGATCGAGCCAAGCGCCTTTTGGACGATCTGGGTCAGGGCCAAGGCTGTCTTTTTCGGGTCATCCTCCCAACGCACTTTCTCGACGGCTTCCATCCAGCAACGGCGGTAATCATACTTGCCGGCAAAGATGTTGCGGCGGATCCAGAGGCGCGCCCGGTGCCGGAACTTGGTGGTGAGCAAAATCGCGGCCAGCGCCATGATCGATAGCAGGAAAAGGATCGCCTCGGTCTGGATCCCGGGCGATCCCCATTGGCTGACCCACCGGGCGATGAGGCTGGAGGCAATGAGGTAGATGCCGACCGCCAGTAGGGTGATGGAGCTAAAGATGAAGCTCTGCGACACTTGAATGACATGCCGGCCAGAACTCCTCCGCCAGGAGACAATGATCAGAATGCACGACAGTGGGAAGATGAACGTGAAGATGTAGAGCGCATCCTGCGGCAGCAGCGCGTATTGGAACGAGTAGAGCAGGACCTTCGAGGCGACGAAGATGACGGCCGCATAAGACCCGGCCATCCCGAGGATCAGAAACTTGATCTCCCAGCGCACACTCTCGTCTACCCCGCGCACGGTCTGTTCTAGGCTCGCCAGCGCCATCACGGAAACGATCAGCAGGTAGAGCGACGAAAGGTAGCCCCCGGGCCCAAGAGCGACAAAGCCACTGGGCAGCATTGTCGTGTCCACCGCCGGCCGAAGCAGCGAGATAGCCGCCAGCAGAAAGGGAAGTGGAATCAGAATTGCACAGATGAGCCTGCGTTTTCCGGCGAGCACCTGCCTGTAATCGGGCCGGCCGACGCTCCAGGTAAAAAGCAGCCCGCAGGGACAAGCCAGGATGAGGAATGAAATCGCGAGGCTGAAATGGAGATCGGCATCCGAGATCGCCTGAAGAGCCGGCGTCGCGGCGCTGAACAGCAGAAACCCGCTCAGCAGCCACGAAGGTGCTGCGAATCTCCGCCAAAGCAGGACGATCCCCGCGCTAACGAAGCCAACCACTGCCGCAAGGATTCGTGCTGCCTCAATAGGAGTCATCATTGGAAAGGAGGACTGTCCCCTTGATTACGGGAGCCTCTAGCTTAAATAATTCAATGGCTTTCTCGAAGATACAAATACAGCAAAGTCTATGATTTGCGGCTCCTTCATTCCTTACGCAGGCACAGCGCGGAACTTCGCGGCGATAGAGTAGAATGTGTGCGCAGAAACACCAGGGGGGCAGCGATAATACGCAGCATGTCCCCCGGCGAGAAAACGACGCTAACCTGCGTCAATCGACCTTTTTTTCCTCGTGACTTTCCGGGATCTTTTGGAGAAGATCAGTCACGTCCTGGCGTTGATAGATGATGAAGAAGAAAGGTTCATCGTTCCTCTTGGGCGTGGTAGTCGTTTGCAGCACGTCCAACCATGCTCGGCCATTTGCATGATGGAAGAGACGTGGAGCGGCGCACGGAAACCAAGTGCTCATACCGTACTGTGCCATGGAAGTAAGTTCGATTGGCACTCCTTCCAAAACTCCATCTCGTACGATGCGAAAGATCGAGTTGAACACCTGGTCGCCGGCGTCGCCGGGAACGCCCGGATGGCCGGGAGTAGTCTCGAAGAAGACGACCGTAAAAGCCAGCTTCGTCAAGGCATCAGTACATAATGAAGGTGCATATGAGAAGTAATGGCCCTTGGGGCCATCTATGGGGTACAGAGGTGAAGGCCCCTCCCATGCGCGCCAGGTTCCCTTGCCGGAGACGGGCCGCCGGGTATAATACGCTTCGTCGTTGCCAAAGATATGCGTGTTTACCGGGCCATGCCACGCCACATGGACATTTTCGGCCTCGTCGACTGCCACATCCGCCCAGTCCGCAAGACTATCCCAGGACTCTTTGCTCCCGGGAATCTTGGCGCTCTTAAAGTCGCTCCACTCGGGGAAAGCGGCCAGAACATTTTGCGCATCGATCCACAAACCCCCAACCTGACGGCGAACATAGCGCAACTCCGAATAGAGGCCATTAGGATCATTGTAATGCAATTCGGGATACTTGGAATTGCCGAAGCCGGCGGTGAATACCACATGGCTGTTGCCTGCCCTGTCCAGATCCAGGGTCGGACCTTTGATCGACGCACCGGTTGGAACCGGAACCTTTTCCCTGGTCCAGGAAACTCCGCCATTATTTGAAATCGCGTAAACCCCTTCTGCAGTGAGCAAGTGGATTTCATCATCGTTTCGAACCGCCAAGTCGGGTCCATTGTCCCAGGCCCGACCAGTCGCTTTGGTATCCCGCAATGGATCAAATGACCAGGCACCTTCCCTGTGAGCCAGGCGGCGATAACGGCTTGTCCCCGCTTGAACCCAGGCGAGGTGAACGGCATTGGCGCTGACAGCCAAAACCACGTGGGAGTCCCAAGCAGCATCGGCAACAATAATCGGGTCTGTTTCCCACTGAATAGCTCCGGAGGCGGGATCCTGAACGCCTCGTCGATACATGATCTTATCCCCAACGCCCGGGCGCCCCGAGTCCAGCCAAGCCATGTGGATACGTCCGGCTGAATCGCGGGCGATCTTGGTAGCGTGATTGCCTGCCGTGGCGTGGTCGTCGAGCGAAAGTCCCACGGGGATCTGGCCGTTCTTGAACACGTAAACGTGACCCGATTTGACCGCCTTCACCGCACTTACGTCAGGTTCTCCCTCCCAGGCTACCCATGTGACGAGCGTATCGCCGATTGGAAAGAGGTAACCCTTTCGGTCATGGGTGATCTTCAAGCCCGTGGCCGAAGCCGAGGCCAGCAGTTCCTTCATGGGCGACGCTTCAGCGGCAATTGTGGACATTGCTTCCGCAGGCATTTCGAGACCTTGGATCGGCGGAAGACTGATTGCCACGGAGGACTCGCTCTTGTGATTTTGGCCTGGCAGCTTGGAGGGATGAGAACCATTTATACTTGTCGAAGCAGAGGGAGAAAAAACCGCGAAAGCGAAAATAGCGACAAGGGCACCACGTTTCTGGGAGACTGCGCCATATTGCTTCATGTCTGTGCAATTAGCTTTGAGTGTGGGCCCGAGGCTGCGTACTTATCAGGAGATGCATTTGCGATGCGCAGGTGGCAGAAGACTTTATGGCCACCACGCGCACGGTAGTGCCCATCTTCATCGCCCGTATGTGGGCTGCTGCCGTTATGCCGACTGATGGAGATCTCCGTCCGATGGAGGCTGAAACCCTGTCGCAGCTATGCTGAAGAGCAGAAATCCGCTCAGAAGCCACGCAGGCGCCCCAGATCTCTCCCAAAACAGTACAATCCCCGCGCTCGCAATCCCGATCACAGTTGCCTTGATCTGCAATACGCCAAAAAGAATCGTCGCTGGTGCTGTTCATGGCTTTTGTAGATCTCAGCAACCGCGCCTGAATCGTCTCAACTTTGGCCCTTCGTTGCCGCCTTTTGGGAAGCCTGCAAGCGGAGCGCCCCCGAATTTTCCCGCTGGCGAACCACTCCGGCAAACAACTCTTCCAGACCGGCGGTGGTCGCATCCCAACTGAACTGTTCGGCGAAGCGTCTAGTTGCGCCATGATCGGGATAACGCGAGAACAATGCTTGAATACCAGAGGCAATCCCGCCGCAGTCCCGATCGTGGACCAAAACTCCTGCTTCCGGCTGCGTGATGATTTCTGGGATACCCCCAACGGCCGTGGCAACCACAGGAGTTCCGCATGCCATCGATTCAAGCAGCACGTTCGGCCAGCCCTCCCGGCTAGACGCCAGCACAGTTGCATCGACAGCGCCATAATAATCAGCGAGCTTTTCATGCCCGATGACACCCAAAAATTCGACTCGCTCTTGTACCCCAACTGATGCGGCAAGCCGGGACAAGGCACTCTTTTGCGGTCCTTCCCCTGCAATCAACAACTGGAATCCGGGCAAACCGGCAAGCGCTCTGATGATCAGGTCATGTCCTTTCAGGGGGATCAATCCGCCGACGGAAAGCAGCATCTTTGCCTCGCCCAAACGAAACTCCTGATGAAGAGCGCTGCGGTCCTTCGGAGGCTGGAAGGTAACAAGATCGACCCCATTGCGCAGGACCGTGATTTTCCCGGCTTCGGTTCCCAGTTGAACGAGCTTATCCTTGAGCGCCTGACATACCGTGACAAGTCCTGCCGAATGCTTGGCTGCCCATTGCATCATGTGTCGGGGGAAAAAGTAATCGGCAATCCGATTCAGATCCGATCCTCTGGCTGTGATAACGACAGGTTTTTTTAGGCAGCGTCCCAACAGAGCCGCAGCGACCCCGTCTGGATAAAAATAATGAGCGTCGATCACATCAAAATCGTATCCATTCCTGCAAATTCGAATCAACTTAGGCCTTAGCGCCGCTGCCATCATCCACGGAGCCAGCGTCATGCCAACCTTGGGAATCAGGGGGTACCTTGGATGATCGACGGTGATGCCATTCCGGATTTCATGTACGGGAATACCAGCATAGCGCGCGTAGTTGCTGAAAAAAGGGCCTCTAAAAGGGAACCATGGCACTGGCGCCACAACACGACTCGTGGTCTTGCCCCCAGCGAGTAGGTGGCGCAGTCTGTTTTCCACGAAAACGCCGTGTGCCGGTCGCGTCGAGTCGGGATATAAGGTCGTAAACGTGATCAGTTTTATGGCCACAGCGCCACCAGCTCTGGATTCTGATCAACGGAGGCGGGCATACTTGGAAGTTGAGTATCCGTCAGGCGACAGGGAGTTGCACGGTAGCACTCAGGAAGCCAACACTGTGCGCTTCAAGCACTTTATTTTGAGCACGTTGCAAGATTCGCAGTGGGATTACAGCGTCGCGGGCCCTGCCCAGCCAAGCCTGCAAATGAGTACGGAGTCACCATGATGTGGCCCCCGTGAAGTTCCTGCCCGGTGGGTTAGCATCGACTATGGCCCTTAATCCTTCCAAGATGTCTTTATTAACCTGGGCCGCCCCCCACCCTTGAGGGGTACCTCTAAAATGCGGCTCAGGCCCACCAGCGGAATTGTCAACGTCGCCGCCTCAGGCTCCAGCCGCGGATTCCTGGAAACGTACACCTGAATCTTCAGGCCGTCCAGGCCCGTGCCCGGCGCGCTGATTGGGAAAGATCCGGCCAGGTCAAATTGACTGCTTTCGCGAAGGAGCACCCTGAGCCGTTTCCCCGGCTCGGTCCCCACAACGTCCCGGTCCTCTACGGCGATCACACGGATGCCGTATCGCTGGATGAACTCGAGGAGGGCCTCATCCGTTACCACCACCTCCTGGTAGCTATATCGCTTTTCGCTGGCACAAGCATACAGCATCTTGCTCCCGCGGAGGAAGTATGCCTTCCTCTCATCGTCATGCTGGCGTGCAAAGAAGCAAAGGTCGCGGTCCTTATACCCCTCATACAGCAGGAACGGGCCTGACCCGTTCTGGCGAACGATAAACTCTGCCGCCTCCTCATAGCCGCGAACTACCGGTTGGCCCTGCACATATGAGTAGCTAGCGAACGCCAGGATGACGATCACGCCTCCCGCGACGACAACTGGGCGTTTCAGCATGCCAGCTCCCGCCAGCAGGATGGGAATACAACCAACAAGAAAGGGAGCCACCAGGACGGCGCCCCGAGGATCTGCCATCCGCAAATAAGCGCTCTCCGCCAAAAAAAACACCACCGCAAATCCCAGCAGCCATACGCCCGGCATCCGGCGTCGAAAGTCTTTCCAAGCAATAGCTCCGATCCCAGCTAAAAGCGTCGCGGCAAGTAGCGGCCATGACAGAGTGCGGCCCCAACTCTTCAGGACGAGGAAGGGCGTCCCATCCAGGAAGGCGGGTATCCCGATTCCCCTGCCGGCGACTAGCAGGTTTGCGTATTGGAATGTAAACCAGAAGTACGGAACCAGCGCCGCAGCGATGATCGTGGCGGCCATCCAGAACTGCCACTCCCTGAACAAGTCCCATCGGCGCCGAACGCACAGGTAAGCGGCAAAAGCCGGTATGATGAATAGCGCAGGCTGTTTCGTCAGCACTGCACCAACAGTACACATGCCTGCCCATAGCGCGCTTGGGCGGTGCCGAAGCTCGGCGTATCGGTAGAAGAAATAGCAGCTCGCCAACATCATCGCGACGGTGGGAACCTCCAACATTACCTGCCTTGTCCAATACACTACCTCCGGTAAAGCAATGAACAGCCCTGCTCCCAGGAGGGCCGCAGGCTTGCCGGCGATGAGCTTCAGCAAGAGATAGGCCATCAGCACTCCGAACACAGCGAACGCGATCACTGTCATCCGGGCTACCACAATGTGAATCCCGAAGATGCCAAATAGAGCTGCTTCTACGAGAGCGAAGAAGGGAGGATAGTAAAAAGGAATGCCCAATGCAGGATAGTGAGCATAATAATCTGCGGCGTAGTCGAAGGGGTCAGAGATTGACAGCGGGAGGTCGACGACGGCATCGCGCACAAAGGCACCATCCATCGCGTGGGTGACCTCGTCGCTGTACCGGAACGTACCATCCGCTATATAGCGCGATCCTAAGACAACAGGCAAGAGCATCAGCAGTGCCACTGGCAAGTACCCAACAATGACCGCCGAGAGTCTTCGAGGCATCAGGTTGCCCCGCATCATGTCCTCTCCTCTGGCGGCCCCTTCAAAGGGCAGCATGGTCGGTACGCGGATCCCCTTGCGGTCTCTCCCATCAAAAGCCCCAATCACCAAGCCGCCTGCTCTTCATCAGCAGGTCTCTGAGCGTCTCTGTTATTTTGCCCCATTGCTCTGCCAATCTTGTTGCCTCTCTCGGCTCGCCCTTGTCTGCCCCGATGTCAACCCTCACCGAACCCAACGCAGCGCGGGCACTATAGGATCTCGCGGTACAAGGCCTCTGTCAGTTCGGCATTGCGATCCCAACTGAGATTGTCACTTACGAACTCGCAGCCCCCTCTCCCGATGCGCTCCCGAAGTGTCGGGTCAGCCAGCAGGCGCTTCGTTTTCTCGGCGATTTCAGTAACATTCTGGCCATCCACGAGAACGATGTTCTCGCCATCCCTGAGCATACCGGGGCCGTAAGTGTCCGGGGGGGCGTTGATGATCACGGGCGTGCCGAAGTGCATCGCTTCGATGGCGGTAAAACTCAATCCTGCATATCGGCACTGATGCAGGATTGAGAACACATGGGCTTTGGAGACAAGTTCGACCACCTGCTCCGTCTGCACCTCGCCCAGGAATCGGACGGAGGCTGCCAAACCCAAGCGTTCGACTTCCCTGACGGGACGGTCGAACTGGACGCGTCCGGCGATATCCAGCCTGGCCGCCGGGAACGCTTCGAGGATTGCCGGCATCGCGGCAATCAGGTTCGACGGATCACGAATGGGGTGAACGTGACCTACCGTAACGATCTGCGGCCACGGCGTACGTTCCGTGCCGCGAACCCTCTGAGCACGTTGGTGAATGCCTGCGAAAATGTGAGTCACCACGCGGCCGGATACACGCGAACCATACTGATCACGAACATAGGCGGCCTGGGTTGAGTCGGAGCAGATTATTCTTTGCCAGTGCCGGACGCCAAACTGATACATCACGGCCAAGTCGGCGACACGGCTGGCAAACCTCGTGATTGGCGCGGAAAACTGGATCGGCGTCGTGATAGAGCCCACCAGCGGTGTTCCGGTCGTTCGGGCGGCCCGCGCTGAAAGAAACAGCGTGTCAAAGATGTGGTTGATCTGATGAATAACGTCGGGCTTGAACTGCCTGACGATCTGGAGCATTCGCTTCTGGTTAGCCGGACAATAAGCGATCGGTACGATCGGAAGTCCGAGAATGAACCTGTTTCGAGGTAGCAGGCGGGCTGGAAGACGGTAGACGATCTCCCTGCGCTTTTGGTCCTCTTCGCGTGAAATCTCGGACCATTGGGTGGTCGCAACTCGCACGTCGTGCCCGCGATCGCCGAGCGCCCGGACCAGGGACTCAGCCCAAAGGGAAGAGCCGGAGAGCACTGGTGGGTACCAGCTGCTTACAACCAGTATTTTCATGCAGGTCTCCCCGTCGCCCTGACGCTTCGCAGGCAGGAACGAATCACTTGGATGATGTAGTCCTGTTCCAGATCGCTCAGGCCCGGAAAGATCGGCAGAAATATGGTGGTTCGGGCAGCGTCTTCGGTGACAGGCAGCGACAAATCCGGGTTTCTGTTGCTGAAGGCGGGTTCCCGGTGCAGCGGCGCGATGCCGTGGCGGCACGCGACCCCACTAGCAATCAGGGCCGCCATCAACTCGTCCCGCGAAACCCGGCAGCCTTTACGCAAACGAATCAGATACGATTGGTAAGCATGCAAAGCGTGGGGAGGCGTCCAGGGGATCTGAATCTCTTGTAGTTGCGACAGGGCGAGATCGTACCGGCGAGCCAACCGCCGCCGTTCCTGGAGCAGCCACGGCAACCGGGACATCTGCACAACGCCGAGTGCACCCTGCATGTCCGTCATTCGGAAGTTAAATCCAGGTTCGGGATAGTCGGCAATGACCGCGCCGTCAGCCTTGTGCCGGACCAGATCTGACACGGAGGCGCCGTGGGACCGGAACCGGCGCGCCCGGTCGGCTGCCTCCGCATCGTCCAGTACAATCATGCCGCCTTCGCCGGTAGCGATGATTTTTCGCGGGTGAAAGCTGAATGTCGCGGGACATCCCAACTGTCCGGTCCGTTTGCCCTTGTATTCACCCCCGAGAGCGCAGGCCGCATCTTCGACCAGAGCGAGATTGTGCTCGGCAGCCAGCTCGAAAAGCGCGTCCCAGTCGGCCGGAAGCCCAATTTGATCGACGCCCAGAATGGCACGGGTGCTGGGAGTGATGGCAGCCGCGACGGCAGCGGGATCAAGATTAAAAGTGAGGGGATCGATCTCGGCGAAAACCGGAATCGCTCCAACCCGAACGATGGCATTGGCAGTCGCCATGCAGGTAAATGATGGGCAGATCACCTCATCGTCTTGCCCGACCCCCGCCATCAAGAGGGCCAGCCACATCGCGGCGGTACACGAGTTGGTGGCGATAGCTTGCTTTGCGCCGCAAAACTCAGCCATCAGCCTTTCAAATTCAGCGACCTGCGGGCCCTGGGAAACCCATCCGGACCGGACGACGTCGGCGACTCTTAGAGCTTCCTCTTCGGTAAAGAAAGGCCTGGCAAATGGGATTCGCATGGGTTCGTCCCGGGTCATTCCTCCGGCTCCCTAATCAAGCCCGGGGCTCGCGCCAATACGGCAGACCAGTCCACCGGCGGCGCCATTCGTCGAATGAACCGGGCAGGCACCCCTGCCACGAAAGCACTGGCACCCACTGAGTCCAGTACCACAGCCCCGGCACCGACGATGGCTCCATCACCCACCTGGACGTTTGGTCCCAAGCTCGCGCCGATGCCGATAAAGGCGCCTCGCCCTACCCGCACGCAACCTGCTGTGATGATTCCGGGAGCCAGGTACGCGCCGGGGCCAATGTGGCTGTCATGGTCCACGGAGGCCTTGGTGTTGATTACCGCATCGTCTTCAATGATCGTGTTAGCGCCCACGAAGGCCTGGGGGCACAAGAGGATGCCAGTGCCCAGTCGGGCACTGCCCATAATCACGGCAGAGGGGTGGATGGCATTGCATAGACGATAACCCGCCGCTCGCAGCCTCTCCGACAATCGAAGTCGCACGTCGTTGTTGCCGATCGCAACAAAGACCTCCATCTCGCCCGAGCGCGCGGCCTTCTCGAATTCCTCTTCGGACCACACAGGCAGACTGGCGAGCGCGCCTTCCGATGATGCCGCTCTGTCCTTACCAACGAAGGCAGTGACGGAACGGCCAGCCGCCTGCAGGATCTCCAGGGCCACGCGACCCTGATGGCCAGCTCCAAAGATCACCACACCCGTCATGCCTGTTTTCCTCCGACCGCCAGGCATTCTGCGATGACGGTTGTCACTTGCATGGCTACTGTGGCCTGATCCGACGCAGTCAGTCCCTCGTAAAGAGGTAATGCCAGAGAACGAGCAAATACATCGTCAGTGACCGTGAAGTCCCCGCGTTTATAGCCATACTTCGTACGATAGTATGCTATTAAAGGCACATGGATCGTGCCGATGTTTGTCTCCACGCCGCGCATCTTGAGAGCTGCGATAAGGTCAGCGCGTTTCTCAGTAGTTTCCTGTGGCAGGGTCGCAATATAAGTTTGGTAGACGGCAAAAGCTTCTGACCGGACGGTCGGCGGAAGCAGCGAACTACCGTCCAAAAGGACGTCGTACCGGTTCGCCCCCTCGCGCCGAGCACCGATAATCCGATCTAGCTTGGCCAGCTGCGTCAATCCCAATGCGGCCTGGAATTCGGTCATTCGGTAGTTAAAACCGGGCTCGATGAATTCGCCGGGGGCGTTCGGGTCCAGGCCATGATTTCGCAGGGCTCGCAATCGCCGGGCGATGGCGGCGTCGGCGGTGGTGACAAAACCGCCTTCCCCGGTCGTAATGGCCTTTCGCGGATGAAGACTGAAGCATCCGGTGCGACCCCAGGTCCCGGCTGGCCGGCCAAGCCAGGTCGCTCCCAGCGCACAGGCGGCGTCTTCGATTACCGGCAGGCCATGGGCATCGGCCAACTTAAGGATTGCGGGCATATCGGCCATCTGTCCAAAGGTGTGAACAGGCAATATCGCCTTGACTCTGGATTTGCTGGCGGGATCAGTCCGCAGCCGAGACAAGGCCCGCTCAAGGCACGCCGGCGACATGTTGAATGTCTCTGGATCAATATCCACAAAGACGGGGATGGCGCCGCACAGTTCGATGACGTTGGCCGTTGCGGGCCAGGAGTAGGTAGTCGTCAGAACCATATCGCCAGGGCCGATGCCAATGGCAAGGAGCGAGAGGTGCAGCGCTGCCGTGCCGTTGCTGACCGCAACTACATGTTCGACACCAAGCCGTCGGGTGATCGCAGCCTCAAAGGCGAGGACGTGCGGTCCCTGCACAAGGTAGCCACTTGCCAGCACCTCACGGACGGCGCGCAGATCGTCTTCCTCAATCGAGGGCACGGTCAGGCGAATCATGGCATCTGCGCTTTGTAAAATTCGGCGGCTCGCCGGATGCCGTCCTCGAGGTCCACCTTGGCCTCAAAGCCCAGCAGTTCCTTGGCCTTCTTTACCATGGGTATGCGGAGCTCCACGTCAGCGTAATCCTTGCTGGTATAGACGAGCTTGGATTTGGAACCTAGTACCCTTACGACCGTGTTGGCCAGGCCCGCAATTGTAACCACAGCACGGGAATTGCCAATATTAAACGACTGTCCCACTGCCTTGGGATGGACCATAGCGAGCAGGACGCCCTCCACCATGTCATCGATGTAGCACCAAGCCCGGATCTGTGTGCCTTCTCCGTGGATTTCGATCGTCTCATCTTTGAGAGCGCGCATGATGAAGGTACGCATGGCGCTGGTTCCCACCTGGCCCGGCCCATAGACGTTGAACGGACGGACTACCACTGCGGGAAGCCACTTCTCGTTATGGTAGGCGATGGCCAGATGTTCCTCGGCCAGTTTGCTGACGGCATAGGTCCATCGGGCCTCACCAACCCGACCGATTACGGTTTTGCCAGCCTCTCCCGACATGAATGCGTGATCGCCGAACACCTCGCTCGTGGAGAAACATACCACCCGGTCCACGCGGCCGAGCTTCGACGCCGCTTCCAGCACATTGGCAGAACCGATCATGTTGACGCGCATCGTGGTGACGGGCTTAATGATGACGGTATCGATTCCGGCAATCGCGGCGCAGTGGACGATGATGTTGTGCCCTTTCATGGCCTCGGCCAGACACGCCGCATCCAACACGTCGCCGGAAACGACCTTCAAATTGGGATGATTCTTAAAAGACTGGTGCTTAAGAGCATCGCGGCTGAAGTTGTCATAAATTGTGATGCGGTTCTTCTCGACAATTTTCCCCACTAACGTCGAGCCGATGAAGCCCGCCCCGCCCGTAATGAAAACATCATTGTCTTCAATTTCAACCATGGAGACTCCTTCAAGCTTGAGTGAGGCAATGGCGCGCCCAGATTTGGGTCGAGCCCAGACATTTTGCACCGAGAATCTGGGCGGCCCTCCGGCTTATCCGCCTGCCTGTGCCACGCCCGGGGTTTCCTTCGTGCTGTGCGCACCGAACAGTCCCAGCATTCCCGGCAGCGAGAATATTGATAAGCCTATGCGAACGACCAGGATGATCAATGCGCCGTTGATCGAACCGAATTCCGAGAACAGCAAGGCGCCTACGGTTTCTCCGACGCCCAGGCCCCCGGGGGATATCGGCACGCTGTTAGCCACCACGACCAGGGGGACCGCCAGGATTTGGCCGTACGAGAATTCGTCGCCAATCGCCAAGGCGGCCAACACATAGGTGGCGACGGAAAAGGTGTTGCACAAGCAGCTATAGAGACCGATATAAAACAACTTGCTACGTGCCGTGCTGTACAAGCCGAGTGAACTGGCTACTGTACCACGGAATCTCCTCGGGAGGAACTTGAGCATGATGCTCGAGGCGGGGGACCAGAGCATGATAACAACAGCTACGACCGAGCCGCTGAACAGCAGGAGCGAGGACCAGACGACGGTCCCCATACGAACGCTGCAACCCTTTGATAACAGGGCAATGCCGGCCACTATACCGATCAACAGCAGCGATTGCAGGCCCACGATCCGATCCATGAGCACAGTGGACACTGCCCGGGTCTTTCCATCAGGCCTGTTTTGACACGCCAGGTAGGCCCTGGCAAGGTCGCCCCCGGCGGCGCCTGGCAGGAACAGGCCGCAGAAGTAGCCCACCCAGGTTATCTTCAACGCCTTCGGCCAGGCCAGTTCCAATCCCTGGATCCTTATCAGCGCCAGCCATCGCCAGACCGGCAGGATCATGCTCAAGCCGAGCGAGGCGGCCCCCAGCACGAGGTACTGCGGACGATGCATACTGGCAAGTGGTGTCAGGTTCAGTCTGCCGGTCAACAGAAGTCCTCCCAGCCCCATACCGGCAACCAGGAGCTTGGTGACGAAAAAAACACGGGATCGCCACGAACTGTGCGCGCTGCTGAACAACTTGTCTGAAAGTGCCTCAGGCATCATCTGGCCTCTTACGTGCCAATCATCACGCCCGCCGTCTTGCCATCGGCAGAAATCCGGCTCAACCCCTTACGAGCGAGGACTCCAGACCTCCGGACACAGCGCCAAGCTAAGCTTGGGAAAGGGGAATTCAAGATGAGTTGATGAAACCTTTCGTAAGAATCCAGCTGGTGTAAGTCCAGCCCAGCCAAAGTCTTAGCGGACAGGCTGGTAGCGAGTCTTGCCTCTCGCCGGGTGACCGACGGGGGTTGAAGCGTAGACAGCAAGAAAGCGGGCCGCGAGGATTCAGCTCCGAAATCGGTCATGGTTGCGGATGCCGAGGCTATTGTCAGCGCCGAAGGCAGTATCTGGACGACCGTTAATGCGAGGTCGTCAGGAGCCGCCGGAGTCACTAGCCCGGGGCACGTTTTCACATGGAATCTCCAGGAACTTGGGAAAACCTCCCAGTCTCCTCCTGCTAAATCGGGTGTGGTTCCCCTGACAGCAAAGGACCAGGCCTTGGTCGGTACAGATGCACCGGCCTGAGGAGCGAATAAGCATCTGGCGGAAGAGGTAGCAGGCGGTCGAGGGAAACCAGAGACCGCCAGCGAAGGGCTGGCAGGAGTCGTATGAACCCATTGTACCGGTGAAGGTGGGGAATGCCGGGGAAGATCCGGGAGACCCACTCGAGGGACGGGGCGAACAAACGAACGTATTGGCTGTAGGAGACATGACGATACTCAGAAATCGAGGAAGCATGTTAACGAAACACATCCAAATAGCTGAACTGGCTAAGAAGGACAAAGGAACGAAGTTTTTCTCAATCGCTCATTTTCTGACGCTGGACGCGTTGTACGAGGCATTCGGAAATCTGCGGAAGGACGCCAGCGTGGGAGTGGATGCCGTCACCTATGCGGGATACGCGGACGATGCTTGGGAAAACATCCGGAAGCTCCATGATCGACTGATAAGCGGACAGTATCGAGCGCAGCCACTGCGCAGAGTCTATATTCCAAAGGAGGATGGGCGACAACGCCCCATTTCGATTCCTTCTCTCGAAGACAAGATTCTGCAGAAGGCGACGGTCGATTTGCTTAATGCGATATACGAGCAGGATTTTCTTGAGTGCTCGCACGGATTCCGTCCGGGGCACAATGCACACAACGCGCTGGATGAGGTTGGACGTGTGATCTGTATGCATCCGATCTCGACAGTTCTCGAAGCAGACATAACCGGATACTTTGACGCGATTGTCAGGGATTTGCTCATCGAGATGATTGAGAAAAGGGTAAGTGATGGAAGCATTCTGCGACTGATAGGCAAATGGATCAACGTCGGAGTTATCGAGGACGGCAGGCTGCTCGTTACGGAAACCGGGACGGGTCAGGGGCAGGTGATCAGCCCGCTGCTGGCCAATATTTATCTTCACTATGTTCTCGACGAATGGTTCGAGACGGTAGTGAAGCCCCGGTTGAAGGGCGAAGCCTACGAAATTCGGTACGCCGACGACTTCATTCTGTGCTTTCAGTATCAGGACGATGCGGAGAAGGTGCTGGATGTGCTGCACAAGAGATTCGCAAAGTACGGATTGAAGCTACACCCAGAGAAGACTCGACTGATGGCGTTTGGGCGACAAGCCTTGGCGCAGTCAGAGAAGCCGGGTGGGCGAAAGCCGGCGACTTTTGACTTTCTTGGCTTTACGCACGTCTGCAAACGAAGCCGGAAGGGGAAATTCTCGGTTCAGGTACGAACGATGCGAAAGCGTCTCAGGCGCAGTTTCAAGCATGTGACGGCTTGGTGCAAAGAGCATCGGCATGATCCTGTAGAGGAGCAGCAGAAAACCCTCAACAGGAAACTGCAGGGCCATTATCAGTACTACGGGCGACCTACCAACTACCGGAGTCTCTGGCAGTTCTTTCGGTCGGTCCGTCGTACCTGGAAGTACTGGCTCAATCGGCGGACCCGCGGACATACCCTCAACTGGGATGTCTTCGCGCATCTTCTTGAGCGTCATCCGTTGCTTAAACCTCGTATCACCCATTCCTGGGCTTCGGCACCAGCTAAGTGAGTTCTGTTTGAGGAACCGAGTGCGGGAAATCTGCACGCTCGGGTCTGTGAGGGGAGAGGTCACCGATTCGATTATGGACCATTCTATTCGGGCACGCAGCTGGAAACGGCGGATACAGACAAGAATCTCCTACGACCGGTCAGTGGCTTCTCCTACTCGGCTAGCGGGGTTCGATCATGATACATTTGTACGCCCTAAATGCCGCAGACCGAGGCCGGGCTGATCAAAATTCAGCCAAAACGGAGATGTGCCCCAAAAAGTGCGTATCATGCAATATTCTGACAAGCTTGCGGGCTAATTGACCGTCACTATTGGATCTTCGCCAATAATGACGCGCCTGCGGCGTGATACAGCCCCCGCGCCGTGTCAGGAGGTCTGGACTCAATATCATGCCATGGAATAAAATCCATAGACCGCCGGTGCAGGCAAACTCGCTCCAGCGAAAACCACACCATTGATCGGCTGATTCGAATGAGAATATGAGCTGCCTTAGAACTCCTGCTGCAATTATTTGGCAGCATCCGGGGGAGGGATGATTGGTATCAAGCCATCGAATATCGAACTTACCAAGCAGCAGCCGTGTTCGGAGTAGCACGCTGAGTGATTCTCAGATCGAGATAGATCTCCCGTTTGTTGTCGATAGTGCTTTCCAGTCTTGCATCCGATACACCGATGACCTTGGCTTGCGGCTCAGCCTTCATACTGGCAGAGGTTCGTCCTCCCGCCAGTCAAGGCAGCGTAAGATGCCGGAATCATCGGCGCGATAACGCCAGCCGCTCTCGGGACACAAGAGATTGCCGTCCGTATCGATGGTCTGGAGCCGATGGCCGTGACGACTCATCCAGCCCTTTTGGAGCGCCGGCACACCGACTACAAGGGCATAGTCTGCTACGTCGTGGCGTACCAGGGCGCCCGCGCCGACAAACGCGTAGCGGCCGATCGTAATCCCGCAGACAATTGTAGAATTGGCTCCAATGGTGGCGCCGCGGCGAACCAGCGTACGAGCGTACTGATGGTGACGTAAAACCTGTGACCGAGGGTTGATAACATTCGTAAAAACACAGGAAGGGCCGCAGAAGACGTCGTCCTCTAACTCTACACCCGTGTAGAGTGACACGTTGTTTTGTATCTTGACGTTGGCACCGATGACAACGCCACTGGCAACAAATACATTCTGACCCAGGTTGCAGCGTTCGCCAATTTTGGCGCCGGACATTATGTGACTGAAGTGCCAGATTTTTGTGCCTGTGGCGATTTCACAGGGCTCATCGATACAGGCGCTCGGATGGACAAAATAGTCGCGTTGATCCATAAGCATATTCTCGAGCTAACGTTGGGTTAGGAACGGGTGCGCCAAACCATTTAGCGCAGCAACGGTTGAGGTGCGGATGCGATGGACCAATCTGATCGACGAGCGCGCGTCCTCGATCCCATAGCCTCTGCCAGCCAAAACCTCCTCATAAACCTTGGTGTGCAGATCGGTAAAACCTTCGGTGAAATCGATTTCTTCGCCGTCGACGGTCACGGAGCGGAAAGTGCTGATGGGGCGGGATCCCGCGGGGATCGGAAGATCAGCGGCGTCAATGGACAAGTACCAACGCACCCGGGCGCGTTCAAGCTCAAGGTAACCGCTCATCCGTCTGTCGGTGGCGCAGAAGACGATGCTATCGATGACAGGGCCAAAGAGCCACATCAGCATGTCAAAAAAGTGAATGCCGATATTCATCGCGACGCCGCCTGACTTTTCTTGAGATCCCTTCCAGGAGGTCTGATACCAGCGGCCACGGGCGGTGACGTAAGTGAGGCATACCTCGTGCTGGCGCGGTGATGCCGAAGCCGCCAGATCTTGCCGGAGTTTGACAAGCTTGGGATGGACGCGCAGTTGTAAAATGGTACTGATGCGCTCTCCCGTTTCCTGCTCCAATTCCACAAGTGGATCAAGATTCCACGGGTTGATCACAAGCGGTTTCTCACATATCGCGTGCGCGCCGACCCGAAGGGCCAGCCGGCAATGCGCGTCGTGCAGGTAGTTGGGCGAACAAATTGAGACGTAATGGACGCGGTTCTCATCTTCCCCGCGACGGAGTTTTTCGAGATGCCTGTCGAACCGTTCAATTTCGGTAAAAAAACGCGCGCTGGGGTCATATTGGTCGAGTATACCGACTGAGTCGTGCGGGTCGACCGCCGCAACCAGGCGATTACCTGTGTTGCGAATTGCATTCAGGTGTCGTGGGGCGACAAATCCTGCCACCCCGATGACCGCGAAATTGTATGGCATCATTCGATTCGTGAACTGCTTCTGCAGTCTTCTCTGGTGGACGGGGCCAACGCAAATTCGCGCTTCAGCCCATCATTCATGCGATCAGTCAGCCCATCACGCAGGGGTTGAGTCAAAAAGTGGATGGTATAATCCCCTTGGCATGCTCAGCCTACGGCGTAGGCGCGGGTCTTTTGCCGCTTCCATCTCCATAGCGATACAGAAAAGTCGGGGCGTTATACATCTTTGGACCCCCTACGATCAGGCAGTTGTGGTAAGGATCGAAGAAGGCGTTTCTCCCCGCTGGTCTATATCCATCCACCATTGGCGTGGAGAGTGTTTCCCAGCCTGTCCCCGGTTTGTATGCAAAGAGTCTAATGTAGTTTGCGTCTTCGGCAGAATCGACATCTGGCATGGCGAAATAGTTACCTGTGCCGTCCCGCCATTGATCGCCATTCACGAAAGACAATGATCCCGATATGTCTGCTACTATGATCTCGCCGGTAGCTATTGTCTTACTGTAAGTTCCGGCCACGGCCTGAGCTACACCTCCGCGGTAGAGAGTTAACGCGGCATTATTGGAAAAGGTTCCAGACATGGCTCCAAAAAATATGATGGAGTTCTGGTAATTAGGAGTATAGAGCAAGATATTGTTTACTGAATCCCAATTGATGCGAGATTCCTCGTCGTTACTAATCAACGAAATATCCGCCGGTGTGTCTACTGGAGCATCGTAAGTCCGCGTATCGATGTGAAAGCAATGGAGCTTATTATAATGATATTCCACCCAATAAATCCTTCTACCGGCAGTGTCGATCGCTAGATGAGCCGCACCATGCCAATTGTTGGCATCACTGGCTATGGCTGACCATGAGGGAGGAGAAGTCTTCAGGTTAATGATAAACATCTTGTCTTGCCATACACTATAAATCGAATCCGTTACTGGATCATAGACCATTGCTACCATTTGAGGGAGTGGATGCACCCCGTCGTAGAGTTGGCCATACGAAGGCACGTCCGCCCGGACTGTCCATGCTTGAGTAAGCGGGTCGAATGTCATGGTGTTCCCGTTACTCCATGTGTTTTTTGGATACAGCACTCTGGGGTTTGGGTCTGTCCAGCCCTGCCCCCCTTGACCATATATCATCCAGAAAATATTGCGCAGAGAGTCATACACCCATCCTACCTGATCCGGTCCCCATGGTTGTACGGTGAGATCTGGTCGCAAGTAACGCTGAATCAACGCCCACGTATCCGTTCCAGCATCATAGGTAACCATTTCATTGTTGCCGCTGGCGCCTGGGCCAACAATATCACTTCTAAACGGAGGCCAATCTCCCCCACAAGAATAGAATTTTCCATCTGTCGTGTTTTGAGCCCAATTCATGTGTTTGGTGCCGTTGGCGAATGGACAATAACCAACAGCAGGCCTGGTCGTCCAACTTCGGTTTGCGAGAGCAATCCAATCCTGCTTAATAGAAAGATTAGTAGGTGCCCTGGGTGGAGTGGAACCGCCTGAAGCAGTGAGCTTGAAAAGATAAGCATTGCTGTTAATACTGCTCACAACCACGAAGGAGTCCAAAGCTGGACTGTATTGAAATCGGCCCCAGGTTCCCCTGCTATCTGGGTTCGCACTCGGACCGCCGGAACTTTGGTGCGCGGTCCAGACGGCCGTGTTCAGATCCAAAGTGTATACGGTATCCGGTGTGGGCCCGCTATCGGATCCGTCCCAGGCGGCAATGAGCCCATTGGCGCTGTTATAGGCCAGTCCAGGGGAGCGGCCGGTGGAAAGTATGGTTTGGGGGCCTGTCGTAGTCAAGGGAGATGCGGTGTAACTGCTGCCCGGTCTCAAATCTATCGTATGAACCCCGCTGCGTCCGATGATCACGAATTTTCGCCGGACGGGATCAATCACGGCATTATCATAATCTGTCCCCAGTTGTAGGTCATTGTCCTTCAACCGTGTCCATACATTAGCCCCAAAGTCGTAGGAGTAGAAAGCGATATCATCGCGACAAAAGACATTATGCGTGACGGAATCATACGCGCATTGCGGTATGCCATTAGTTACTGGCGGCTTGATCCCTGTAGGATTCATGTTCTGCCACTGCAAGGTGCTGAAGTCAAAAGTCCACGTCCCGGTGCTGAAACCGCCTGATCCACATGCAATCGAGCCGCTATATGCCCAGAGGCGGTCAGCGTGTGCCAGGTAGGCCAACATTCCGTAAGTGTGGCGCGAGGTAGGGTCCCCATCCGGCATCGCGTCGGAGCATGGGGCGGTCATACTGGGGACGGGAATGCTGGGACTCGTCAGTCTTTGGAATCGTTTGGGATTGGCGTTCAGGTCGAGGGAGTATATTTCGTTGCCGGAGTAATCCCCATGGCCGCCGCCCCAAATAATAAGCCGGTTACGTTTTGTGTCAAAGACACCCCCGTTCCAGGCATTGACCACATTGGGGCACATGGAATAGAACTGGTATCCGCCGCCCGGCTCATTTGCGGGACAAACAGTGTGCATGATCGAATTTGGAATAGCCGTCCATCCTTGCGCAAAGAGAGAGATGTCCTGACTCAAGAATGCTATGACAAGCAGACTGAAGAGTTTGCATATAGCTCTAATGTGCATGGTCAATCTCCGAGAATAGACACTCTTCGCTAAGATCTTGGGGTGCCCTGAAGAGCCGAGCTTAGGGATCTCATGTCTCAGGCTATGGATTTATCTACACTTCACCAATCTGTATTACTATCTGCTGCCAGGGCAAATGGAAATAGGCGCTTTGTCACAAGAATCCAAATCTGTGACAGTAGCGAGGCGGCTCAAACGCGCCGCAAGTGCTAGTGCGACAGCACTTAGCTGATCGTTGGATTCTTTCAATCGACTGTTGTCCTGGCAAAGTTCCGAACGGCGGAATCTCCCTCGTTTTTTGACTTTCGAGTGAAGATTGGAGAAACAAAGATCTAAAAAACGTCCGAAATGGTCAATTCCACCGACAAAGCCCGCGACAATTGCTCCGGGTCTCGAATTGCGGAAAGATCGACAAATTCGCTGACCTGGAGTGGCCGATTGCTAAAGATCGTGTCCAGGTATTGTGAACTGAGAAACAACGGGCGGTTCAAGGGCATGCCCCTGCTTTCGCGACGACGTTTGAGGATGCGCAATGACAGCGGTGCCTGCATTTCGGCAATGGTTCTGAGCATTCTTGCAAGAGTAGGTGGATCCTGAAAGTTGTAGCGATATCCCGACATGTATGCAGCAATTGAAGGATCTGCCGATCGGCACAATGCCGCATTGAATCGGCCAAAATATTTCCACCGAATGGGTATGTCAAAGCTCGGGAAAATAATCCGCGGCTCGACAAAGGGCAACAGCGCCGGCGATATCTGGTTGTTTACAGAATTGTTCGAAGCGGCAAACTTGTTGCGCAAAAAGGGAAACATCATTTCCATGTTCTGCCGTGAAAGTCGTGGCCCATCGATATTCAGGATGGACTTGGTTTTTTCTACCAGTTGTCCGAAAAAATCATCCTTGTGGAAGTGGTCGTGACAAAAGGAATAATCGGCAAAATCGTAGCGCCGCTGGAGAAAATTCCTGATCGAGAGAGACTTGTCCGGTACATTCCAGATCTCCCGGTAAATCTCGCCACCCGCGCCATTGAGTTGCAGGAGCGCTTTGGCGGCGCGCTCCAGCCGTGTCTCCAAATCAGACCCATTGTCGAAGACACCCATGCTCTTCAGCCCGTCAAAGAAATAGAACTGGTTTTGAATCAGGGCGCGATACTCTTCAGGATCCGCGACGGGTTTGCCGGCTTTATCGGTGTGATCCAGCTTCAAGCCTTCACCGGCTGCAATTGCCTTGGCCACAGAGACGTCGGAGTCACGAGAGCTTCCGTACACGTGCAAGACCGGCTCGATACCGACCTTTCGCATGATCGCCAGCATCAATCGTGTATCGTAACCGCCCGAAAGTGCGGATCCGATGCTCTTGTTGAACGCAATCCCGAGCATCTTGAAGTAGGCAAGGAGGTCGGACTCGATCCGGGTTACTGCCTGTTCGAATGACAGCGAAGCCGGCAGGGGTTCAAATTCGGGCGATTGCGGCGTGGCGGCGATTGTGGGAGCGAGCCTCCAGCGAAATCGGCTGTCGAGGATTCCGATATCCGTAAGCAGCGTCGAGGCATGGAAAAAGAAACCGTAGAAAATGTACTCATACAGCTCGTGAGCTGAGATGATTTTCTTATCCAGCGATTTGGCTATGGCCAGGAAGGATGAAGAAACAAGCGATCTATCGTGCGTGCAGTAGACAGGATAGTATCCAGCGTAGTCTGTCAATATATCGAGCTGCCCTTTATGACAGATCAGAATCGCATATGTGCCACAGAGACCCTCGTTTACGTTTTGCCCGGAACCGTAGTCGTCAAACAAAGCTTTCAGGGCCGGGATTCCCATCCTCCCGTTATAGATGCCGGTCCCAATTGATACGATGAAGTCTCCATTCTCCTTCAGGAGGACCGAGGGGATTTCGTGCAGCATCTTTCGATATACATACAGGACGAAGTGAGGATTGACGAGACGCGCAGCCTGAGAGAGCCCTTTTTTCTCGAAGACGGAAATCGCACATCGATACCGGGTGTCGGTTTCGTCGGTAGCTGACGTGTCGTCTTTTCTTATTAATAAAAATCCGCCCATGAGCTGCAGTCTCGCATTATTGAGGATCTGATTTCATAGTGACCCTATTCCAGGAACAGATGTGTCGCTCCTTCAGGGCTTGTTCTTTACCTGCTCACAACCCCGGGCTCACGCTCGGGGCTATTCTCTTTCGACCCCTTCGGGACTAAGAAATTTGTTTCTGTTAAGCTGCTCCTGCGTGCAAAGATCCGGCTTCCTGCATTTCTGTGCAAGAACAATGTAGGCATGGGCCCCGAGCGATGAAACGCCTGGAAGCACGTGGAGGAGCTTCGACACGACGGGATGGTCAAGGACTTCGGCCAACTTCGGAAGGCTGCGCGGTGGCAAAAAGACGGGATCCCGCCGGCGCAGCGTCAAGCTGCTCTCGTCGAGCCATGCCGCCACTTGCGACAACCTGTAGCTCCTGACGCCATTCGCTACGAGAAAAATTCTATCGAATGCATATCGAGCGAGCCTGGTGATCTCGCACGAGTTCAAAAACTCGACAACAAAAAATCCCCCCGGATTCAAAATGCGTGCGGCCTCGCCAAAGACCGTTTCTGGTTTCATTAGCGCCTGTAGAACTCCGATCGTGACTACCAGATCGAAACAATTGCTGCGGAACGGCAGATGGTACGCTTCACCGGCACAATAGACGCCGGCCTGATTCGAATCGGCCGCGATCGCCGCGTGGAGGCTGGGAAGAGAGTAATCCAATCCGGTGGCACGGTGCCCGCAGCTGGCCAGATATCTCACATAGGTTCCCGCACCGCAACCAAGATCCAGAACGCGGGATCCTTCCCCAAGTATCCCTGAGCCGACCAGAGTTTCGAAGAGAGCTAGCCTTCGGCGGAGTCCATGATCGGACCATCCGGAAATCAGGTGATCCTCTTTGTAGCTTTGAGCGAATCGTTGAAACCGACGTCGCCACTCTATTTCGAATGACACCTTGCCGGGTGCATTAACATTATTATTATTCTCGGACATTAAATAACGAACCATAAGGACCGGCTGCTACGTGGCGTGTACAGATTCCGGCAGGCTGCTGCCGATAGCAGTCTCGCCTCGTTGAAATGTCTCTGTTGGGGCAACTGTCGACACACTGATAGCCTTGAGGATAATCGTGATAGCCACCAGTGTGTAGAACAGATCAAAGTACGAGAGGCTGAGAAAAAAGCCGTTTGTGATATATGCAAACAGGCTCACCTGGACAGCCTTGGCGTATTCGCCAATCCAGGCATTCGCAGCCACCTGGCGCGAATTGTTTATTAATTGCTTAAGCGTCATCAGGGTTGTGGCTATAAGCCCGGCATAGAGTCCGACTCCGATGAATCCGTGCTCCGCCAGCACCTGAAAGAAAATATTGTGGGCGTCTGTGCTCCTTTGGGCAACGCTGGGAAGGTAGGTCATGTACATTTCGGGCTGAAATGCCCGGAAACCAGCCCCTAGGAATGGTTTGTCAAGGGCAAGATTGATTGCAAACTTCCAGGCGTTGATCCTCCCCATCGCGGATGAATCCTGTTCATAAGTCGCGATGGTGTTCATCCTCGAAAACCATTGTTGCGGGGCGAAGGATAGCGCGAAGGTTACTGTGAAAAGAATCAAAACCAGCGCCAGACCTTTCCCGCGGCGTTGGAGAAAAATGGCCACCAGCACGACAACCAAACCGAGAAGCGCACCGCGTGAGTACGTCCCCAAAATCGCAATGATCGACAGGGCGAACATCGCGACAAAGAAATGCCGGAGGTACCAACGACGGCATGTTTTCCTGAGCAGCAGGCAAAACGGCAACAGCATGTTGAGTGCCAACCCGATTTCGGTGTTTCCCGAGATGAATGTATACTCCGGTCCCAGGACCTGGCTTTGCATTCCCGAGCGGAGTGAGAATAGGCCGCCCTTAATTCCGTAGAACCCGAGCGACAGAGTTATCACCCAGATCAGTAACTCCAGTTTCTTCGGACTCTGGATCAGCTTGATAGTGATAAGAGTCATAAAGAGGATTTTTGAAATTTTCTGCAACTCCGGCCAGGCGTCAGTCTGGTAGACTGCAAACAGCGTCGATGCGAAAAAGACGAGCCATAGGGCCGCCAGGAATAAGGATTGCAGCGTGCGAGGGATAGAGTATCTCTCTTTTGTGAAGAGCAGTCCGGCGAGGGTGGCAAGGGCAACAAACTCGGCGAATGGCATCGAGTAAGCCAGTCCCCACGTAAACCTTTGCGGATTCATGAAGCCTAGCCATGACCAAACCAGGATGCCGATCCAGGGTTGAATGAAACAAACCGGCAAAGACAGAAGCACGCATAGGATGAGTACGATGTCTCGCAACTGGGATATCCGTCAGTGTCATGACTCCAGCCAGGCTGGAGGTTTATTGTGTACCTTTGAATTCAAGGGGTGTGCTTGTCATATCTGCTGGTGCGTCTTCGAATGCGGCGGCTCGAGGCCACTCTGTTGCTGAGTTTCTGCCCGCATGGCAGTCCGGGAAGATATCAGGTTTAGGTGCTCGGAAAGTTGACCTGTCAGTTTGCTGCGCTCATATTCGTTGTAACGTCCCGCAGTGTCGATCCTGGTCGGCGAATTATGCCAACAGGAGTAGAGCTTCAACACTGCACTCTCGATCCCACTTCGGTCCGATGGATCGACCAGAAAACATCCCTCTTTCCCCCGCAACAGATCGGCAGTGGCTCCATCAGTGACCAAAGCAATGATCGGGCATCCGATACGCAAATACTCAAAAACCTTCGCGGGTATCAACGACCGCGTGTCCTCCGATGCCTGAATCAAGAGCAGGACGGCTGAAGAAGCCATACGCGAAACAGCTTGCGAATGAGCGATTCGATCACACACAACGGCGACGTCGATCAGGTTCAGAGCTTTGATCGTGTCGGTGAAGTCTCTGGAGCGAACATAGGAACCGCCACCGAGAAAGGTGACGCGGATCCTGTCTCGGTTTAGCTTTTGCTCCGAAATCAGCTTCGATACTGCCTGTAGAAGAGGTTTCGGATCGCGGAATTCCGCTGTCACGAGCCCCGCATGCAGGATTTCAAACCTATCGCACGCCGCGATCGGAGCCATGACTTCAAAGTCATCCTCGTCATAGCCGTTGAAGACGACCGCCAATTTTGGGGGTGGCAGAAAAGGATACCGGGCAAGAAAGTCACGCCGAAGGTGTGGAGTCGTGGTTAAAACCAGATCGGCGGTCGATACGACCATTTTTTCCATTCTCGACTCCACACGGTAACGCCACGATCCGGGTCTCGGAAAGAGTCCATCTTCGATCCAGGGGTCGCGGAAATCCGCAATCCAACGGATGCCTGTCAATCGTTTGAGGGCAGCCGCGATCAAGTGCGTCGTCGCCGGGGGGCTCGTGGAGTAGATGGCCTGGATGGGAGTATTGCGGATGACCTTCAACCCTTTCACCACAGCAAAGGGAAGCCAACCAACATAGGGATCAGGAATCGAGGTAAAACTCAAATATCGACCCCGTATGGCCAAATGTCGGGAACTGTCCAGCGCAAATGTCCGATGAACGGCAACCTGTGACGGAACGTCCTTAAGAAGGACTTCGTCTTTCACGGAATAAAGCCAGTCTTTGACGGTCAGGACATGGGGGATCCATCCGTATTGGGGCAAGTATTTGCTGAACTTGAGCGGGCGCAATACACCACTGCTCTCCCCATCAGGCGGGTAATGATACGTAACCATGAGCAGATGCTTCATGATGGCCCCTCGGCCCGGCGAATCGACAACTCCAGCGATAGGGAGTCTGCGAAGAACTTTGCAGCCCAGTTGAGAAACTCAAAAGGCCCATATTCCTGCCATATGGGATGGGAGCCTTTGATGCCGCCGCGTACGCCCGGAATCTCTGACACCAGATCTTGAGTGGTCATCAGGAAACGATTCCTGTCCCGGGCGGCCAGCAGAAAGCTCGCGTCCCCAGTCAATTGGTAAAATCGGAGCCACACAAGAGCCGTTTGCGCCTCGCCGGTCAGACAGTGCCAGCTCGCAGCGGGCAGCCAGTCGGAATCGTAGCGCCCGTAGAGACTGCCGTTTTTCTGATGGCGGCGCAGAAGAGCTTCTGCGCTTGTTCTCGCCGCCGTGATGAAACGCTGTTCGTTGAGCACCACGCCGGCTTCGAGCAATCCTTCTATCGTATAGGCGATCGTGTGCAGCAGCGGCCGTGAATTGTCATCAAGGCAGCAATCCGGGAACCATCCATTCGCTTGCTGCCGGCGGCAGACAAATTCCAAATTCCGAACTGCTGCGTCTCGATATTTCGCTGCTTTCCTGATCCGATAGACTTCCGCCAATCCCCAGGCTGACCTCGCATCATAGAGATTTACACCGGTTCGTGCGAATTGAGACCCATGCTGATGCCAGCTTCCGTCAAGATCCTGCGCATCGAGCAGAAAATCTGCGGCCCGTGTTGCCGCCAAAAGGAACCTGTCTTCACCCGTCACCTCATACGCCCGAATCCACCCGAAAAGGACCTGACCGGTGTTGAAGACCGCAGGACTTGGCGGAAATTCCACCGTTCCTCCCTGCACAGCGCCGCACTCCATCTGGACCTCTATTTCCCACGCCGCCATCCGAACGGCACGCTCGCTGTAGGTCATGTCACCGGTGAGGCGTGCATAATTGAAGAATGTCGGGATAATGTAGCCAGTCGTTTCAGGATATGCTCCGAGCCAACCCCGCTTGTTGTGTGCGCGTCTCCAGCGAAGCGAGTAACTGCGTGCGACACCGCCTCCGCCAGCGGCATCCTGGGCTCGGCACAACCACTCCATGACACCTTGCAGGTGCAATTCTGGACTCGAAAGGGCTTCGGAAGAACAAACCAGATCGCGGATTAAGGGCCACAACCATGTCATCCTTCCTTCATATTCGGTAGCGCTACCGGATGTAAGTCTCATCGGCACATGGGAAATAACAGAAAGGAGTTTCGTGACTTGGAGGAAAGAGAGCCCCGTTCGCTTTCGGCTCGCGTACATGTGATCGCAGTATTCTCATTCGGCGTTGTCAAGCTCGCCACGGGCACAGGGTCCGTGAATGTAAATCCCCGCAGCAGGATCTCGCTGATAGTGATAGAACAATCGGACACGCCAGCTTCGCCCAATCACTCTAAACCCGACCTTGAGAATGCCGCGTCTGGAAGGGACGTTATCACTTTCTATATAACCATAAACGTAGTGGTACCCCTCGTCTTTCAATTTATGTAAGAGAGTAGACATGACACGAGGATAAACTCCTTTACCCCTAAACGATGGTAGGGTAATTCCGTTCGCGATCTCCGCCTCGTCTGGTCGTAGTCTGCGCCAGGTTGTGGGCTGAAGATGCTGTTCATTCGGGTAATAGATCCATACTAAGAACGCGATATCGTCGGCTACCATCGCGAGATAGCATTGATCCAGGCCAAATGCATCGTGGACCTCTGCGTGACGGCGGAAAGGCAATGGCATCTGCCGGAACCTTGCGAAATCCTGGGCCGTCGCTCGGCGAACCACAATTGGAAGCTCCGAGCGGACTTCAGGAAGAGGCGCTCGAAGACTAACTCCATAGGCCAGGTACGTTTCCACAATTGCCACCTTGTGCATGGTTTCGCGAAGCGCTGCACCGATCCCCTGCGAACGCAATACCTTGTATGCTGTATCGAACCTTTGGTAGATTGATCCCATATGTGCCTGCATCGATTCGCTGAATGATATGCTACAGAAAACACCCTTCTGCGATCACGCCAAACAAGACCGTATGATTTCGGATATGTTAGCGACCTCCTTCAGGGAGACGGATGGTTCGCAAGGCAACTCGATCAGCGTATCCCGGATGCTCTCTGCGTTTTCCAATGGTCGCTTCGCAAAGTGCCTATATTCCGGCGCCAGATGCAGGGGCGTATAGCTTCCGTCGACTTCATATCCCTTTGACCTCAGCCTGACAACCAGATCCCTCGTCTTGATTCCGGAACCCCGCGAACCATCCACGGCAATTACCTGGGTCAAACACGCAGAACCGGTCCGGTGAGGAAATAAAGTGACGCGAGGTTCCGCTTGAAGAAGAGTATGATAAGCAGACACCCTTTCGCGCCTCGCCTTGAGGTTCTGATCCAATGTGTCCATGAGAGTGTGCGCGACCGCCGCATCGAGATTTCGCATCGCTTGCCTGCGATAGGAATCGCTGCCCGGACCCTGAGATCCGAATTTGCCGATCAAACGGTAGAAAGGCAACGAATAGCGACGCCACTTTCGCCAGACCAGAACTGACAAAGCAACCTGCACAGCGTCGGACCATCCGGCTGAGGCCAATGGAAAGGCATTCGCTCGGTTGAAAATGTCCTGAGACGAACATGCCAGGGCTCCGCCGCCAGTCCCGAAGCACACCTTTCCTCTGCCAAAGCTGACTACACCGGCATCGCCCAAGGTTCCCACCGGCCTGCCTGCAATCTTTGCACCGAGCGCCTGCGCCGCATCATCCACTACCGAAATGCCACCGCCATGACACAATTCCAGGATCGCGCTAATGTCTGCGGGATTTCCGAACAGGTGAGGAACTACCACTGCCTTGGTCCGGCTCGTGATGGCTTGCTCCACCGTCTCAGCGGTCAGGTTTAATTCCTCTCCGATATCGGCGAACACCGGAACAGCGCCACACGCAGTGATCGGTGGCACGATGCTCTTGCAGCAGAAGGTCGGGACAACAACTTCCGCTGATTCAGTAATCCCAGTGGTGCGCAGCGCCAGCTCCAGCGCTGTCCTGCCGTTTCCACACGGAAGAACTGCCTCAATATTGAGATAATCGGCAAGCCGCTTGCCTAATCGACTTATGTCCGATCCTCTGATGACCTGCCCGGTCAGGATGCACCGGACGAGGGCGAGCACAGTTGGTCCTGTCCAATACGGTACGCAGTAGGGTACGCGAAAAAAATACGACGAAGCCAGGTTGCTCAATCGGCTCCTCGATTTTGAGCGTCGCTCGGGAAGAGAGTATCCCAGCGCAAGGTGTTCCATGTGGGTCTAGTTGCGGGCCAGAACCGACCGCAGGCAGGTCCGCAGTCGAGCGCGCAGAGGTCGTAATACTTTCACTCCGGATCGGCAAAAGAGGGGAGTGGTTCCAAGCCTAGACTTGAAATTGTAGATTCCATGCAGCGGATCTTTCGGATCGGCGGCTGACGCCAGAATGCCGCCTCGGTTCAGCTCGCTGAATCCTTCGGCTTTGAACATCTCAACCGCTGCCCAGAAGAGGGAACTCTGAGCTCCGAGTTTGTAGCCCGCTTCCGTGCTGCCGCTCAACATCGAGCACGCCCGTCTGTTGAACACTGTGAAAAAAAGTGCACCGACGGCATCACCGTTGTATTTGGCTATCAGCAGTCGAGCGCCGCCGTTGCACATCAACAGCCGGTGCAATCGGTCGTAATATTCATCTTCAGTAGGGAGTTCATATCCGAGCCCCTGGCCGGAGCGCTTTTCCTGTGTTGCTTCCCGGCAGTTCTTCAGGAGCAGCAGATCATCCCGACTGGTTCCGGTTTCGACTGTCATTCCCTTCCGACCGAGCTTCCTCACTCTCTCCCGATGATCCTGGTGCATGCCCCGCCAGAGGCTGTCCGCATCTCGTCGAAGATCGACTGAGAACTCTATCCGCATTGTCTGCTCGTAGCCTTGGTCCGCGGGAACGAACGGGCTGGCACCGCTCATAAATGAGTCTAGGGCCATGCTATAGCATCCGGCACTCAGGGCAGTTTGTTCGCACTGCCGAATGAAATCCCTGGTGACATCGCCATCACCGCCCAAAATGGCCGGGTGGGACGGCAGGGACATTTCCCTAAACAATCTGCGAGTCAGCGGCCATTTGGACATGCGCAAGAATCCGACTGCCGCCGAACACTCGCAGCCAGCCTCGTTGTGCCCCAGAATGAAATATGGCATTTCGCTCGACGTCGCTCGAACGTAATTTGCCCAGATGGCGCTTTGGTAAATGGACCCGCCAAGCCGGCTTACGACATCATCCCATCCGGTCGGCGGGAGTGCCTTTTTGATTTCAACTGAGGCGATCATCTGCAGAGGCCCTGAGGGGAAAAATCCTTACCACCAAGCTTGCGTTACGCTCCATTCACCTTGCGCTCCATAAGGCTCCGCAGCTTGCGCCGATATGACAGGAGCGTTTCGACAATCAGGAGCAGTGCACCGGCTGGAGTGCGGTTGCAGACAGTCAGTCCCACACTCTCACGGGTTTTATCCGTCCACTTCAGCTTGTACTCATTGAGGCCGGGCCCCGAACAATACTCCTCGTATCCAGCGCGAAACAGCTGTTCGATGATGTGATATTCCAAATAAGCGCCAGGGGAGTGTTGTTCGTACTCAGTGTCATAGTCGGCGCGCAGAGCATGCACCTTGCGGCCTGAAGTCAAATCGTACTCCATGGCTACGGGCACACCCATCGATTTTCAACAGCCAGAGCAGCAGCCAGCCGGCTTGCATGGAAAACCTTGTCAAGGTTTCGAAGAAACTCCTGACATCCGCTCGGCTCGTTACTGCGATCCCCCTGTCCTGCTTCCAGCTGTGCTGGGCGATTCTGTAGAAATCGGACAAAACGGCATCTGTAATATTCTGGGTGTGACATTCAACCGTGGCGTTGCCCAGCCTCTCGAACCTATTGATGATGTTGCGGCGTGTCTTTCGGAATTTTGGGGAGCGCGTCTGCAGGTACTCTTCCCATGGACAGTTGATCGGAATGTAGGGCGAAATAGCCGTTCGCTTCAGAAAAAAGGGCTTTCGCTGTGCCTTCAGAAGCGAAATCAAAGCGCTCAGGTTCGGTGAATCGGTGGGGATGCACTCCAATGACATGACGTCCCACGTTCTGCCGCTTGTTTTTGTGAGCCAACGGAAGAGAGTCGTCAAAGCGTCTGCTCGATTCACTTCCAATGCAATTAAATCCGCGAATGGCGTATCCGGACAAGAGATAAAACCGATTTTCCTCACGTCAATTCCTCGGATCTTCTCTCGTGATTTCCATAGCGGAACAATCGCCTCAAGTCGCGCGTCGCTCTTGATCACTGCGATCTTGAGCTCGCGGGCATCCGAAAATCCCGCAATGCAGGAAGCAAACCACTCGTGAGTTAAGAATGGAGTGAATTTTCCACTTGTCTCAAGCAGGCAATTCCAATCCTGCCGGCAGCTGTGGAAGCTCTCCCTGGTTTCGATCTCATCGACAGCCAGGATGCCGGCGCCGGCAAACTCAAAATTGGAGTGATTCTGCGCTGCCGCCGAAATGGTGCTCAATGGTTTGTGCAAAGAATTGTCCAGCTGTGTCGTGCGTTTGCCGACTGCCCAAGCAAGGGCTCAATCGAGGCAACTGTAGGTCAGGAAAGGCTGCCCCGCTTCACAGGTACCAAAATGTTAACTAGGCCTGCCATCTCAGAACGTAGCTGTCGATCGACAACGAACAAGACTGCGCTATAGAAAAGAGTCCCTACACTCACAGAGATGGTCAACCTCAGAGGTGCATTTTCCAATGAGCGAATTCCAGATTGAGTGATTAACACAGCAACGGCCATTATTATTGTGGCAAAGGCAGGCCACTGAACGTTGCGAAGATATTGCCGGAGAGATACGCATAAATCCCTGGAAACCAGCAGCAGAAGGCAAGCCCTCGTGACCAGAAACACAATAAACCACGCTACTGCAACTCCAAGCAATCCGAAGTACGTCCCGGTGAAAAGAGCGATAGTGAGTATAGGTCCGGTCACCGCTGCAAATTTGAACAGCGTGTTCGCACGTCCCTTTGCTGTTAGGATCGGAGAACATGGGAGGACAACCACATACAAAATCCCGCCCACGCAAAATATCTGAAGCACTCCTACAATCGGCAGCCATTTGTTCCCCAGCACGACGTTCACAACGTCTCTGGAGACAAGGAACATGCCGATTTGGGTAGGCAATGAGATTACGGCGAGATACTTCGTAATCTTCAGAAAATAGTGGCGAAGTTGCTCATTCTGCTGTTGCAGCTTCGAAAACATGGGCAACGATACCTGGTTCAGAATGGACGTCGAAAGCTTATGCACCGGGCTTCCCTTGCCAAGAGTATCCGCCATGTTGTAATAGCCGAGTCCGGCATCGCCAATAAGCCGGCCGATCATCGCCGTGTTAAAGCCGTCAAGAAGACTTAAAATTCCTCCTGCGCCTGCGATTCGCAGTCCAAATGTTACCAGCTCCTTCAATCCCCGTACCTTGACTTGTAGCAGCGGTCTCCACCCGGCATAGATGAAAAGGCCTGCATTGCGCACGGCTGCTCTCGCCACCTGCCCAGCGACGAGGGCCCAGACACCGAAGCCCCAATAGGCAAGAGCCAAAGATGCAGCAGCGGATGCGATGACGCCATAAGCTTCCGCAAGCGAGCGGGAGCGAAAGTCCAGTTCCTTCGTCAGAAGGCTGTACGGTACGGTGGCTGCAGAATTGAGAACAAAAGTGAGGCACAGTGCTCGAATTATCCACACCATTTTCGGTTCGTGGTAAAACAGTGCCGCTGGATGAGCGAGCCCATAGCCGACGAGTGCAACTACCAAACTGGCTGAAGATGTAATCCAGAAGATTGCGTTGACATGCTCCGGCCTGAGGTCTTGCCGTTGAATAATGGAAACCCCGAGGCCGAACTCCTGTAGGAGCTCAATTAAGGTTATAACAGCGAAGGCCATTGCAAAAAGGCCATAATCGCTGGGTGTTAGCAGGCGCGCGAGAAAAACCGTCACGCCCCAGGAAAGCATCTGCGTCCACAACCGGGTTCCAGTGTACCAGGCAAGGGATTTGATAGCGCGATTCTTGAGATCTGACGAATTCATTTGTTCCATTGATCCCATTTCGAGCACGGCGCTGAGCCTACACTGCGTCTAAGCATTGGCTAATCATTACTCGGTCGCAAAACTTAAGCAGAGGCACTCAGGTCTTCTAATCCCGAGCTTGTTTAGCAGAGGGCTGCAATGCCTTCATGTATAACTTTATATAGCGATCGGTGAATTGCGCCCAGGTGTGCTCAGATGTTACATATTCACGGGCGCTTTGACCCAGTCTATCGCGAAGCAAGGGGCTCTTGTCGAGTTCAATCAATCTCTCTGCGAGGTTCTCGAAATCTTCAGCAGCGACTAACAGGCCGGTCTCACCGTTTGAAACAAGCTCTGGGATGCCATCAACCATCGTGCTCACAACCGCTTTTGCGAACGACATTGCCTCCGCGATTGATAGCGGCATGCCCTCGGCACGCGTAGCGAGCGCGAAAAACTTGCAGCGCTGGTAGAACCAGGCAATTTCGTCGTGAGGCACCTCCCCGACAATCCACACTTGATCAGCCAACCCCAAATCCCGTGCCAGCAATAGAAGTTTGTCCCTTTCGGGGCCGCCGCCCACAATCACGAGGTTTAACCTTCTGCCCCGGCGCCCTGCCTCCGCAAGTGCGCGAATCAGAATGTCATTCCCCTTTCGATGTATAAGGCTGGCAACCGATAAAATAAAATCAACAGGAAGCCCTTTTATTGCCGGTGGAGATGCGTGCATTGACTCAATATTGATCGGATTTGCGTTTGGGACTACCACCGCCTTATTGACACAGTCCGGAAATATGATAGCGAGCTTTTTCTGAAGACTGCGAGAGCAAACTGTAATAATGTCCGCTCGCTTCAAAAGTATATGCAATAAGACACTCGACAGGCGTGTAAGGGAAGTGAGCCTGTTGAGCTCACTGCCATGGAAGGTCACAACAAGTTTACGTCCGGTGGCAATCCGAAGAATCGCAAACACAATCAACATCTCGGTTGGATAATTGACATGAACAATATCGATGCGTTTACGCGACAGGAAGCGGCCAAGGTCAACGGTTTGAAGCACGAGGAATGTCCAAAAGGCTAGTCGGCTTTTCAATGGAGCACGTGATACCGAGAGCGGATGAAAATTAAGGGCATAGGTTTCTTCCCACCCAAGTTCAGTAGCGGGCTTAATCCTCTTATTCAAAGACCCAATAAGGAGAAAGCCATTGTGTTTTTGCTCACTCATGCTCTGTTGAAGGCTGCGCACCACACGGCCAACGCCAGCGGTCCCGTTAGTGGGGAAGGGAATTACCAATAGAACGTTCATTTTGTTAACACCGATTTCTGGCGTCGTTGGCCTACGCTGAGGATGTGAAGGCCGAATCCGGTTCGTTCTAAGAGTGAATCATAGCGTTCTGCACAATGTAACGCTTTTATGACTTCTAACAAACGTGGATTATTTAATATTCTGAAAACGCCACATGTCCCAAAACCGTGAATAATAGTTCGCAAACGAAGAACCTTGAATCGACGCGCCAATATAGATTGAAGCTGAGATCGGGTCAGCCAGTTCTCGGTAGGTTGAAGCCCCCATTCTTGAAGGGCTTCCTCTGTCCAATGTTGTAGGTTATAAGCATTTGGGGTTGTGAGAATGAGATAACCGCCCGGCTTCAAACAGGCCGCAGCAAGCTCAATGTGATGGGCCTGGTCCTCCACGTGCTCGACAACTTCCTGGCTCACAACCACGTCAAAAAGTTCAGGCATCTTAAACGGGAGTTGTGTGGACAAATCTGCCACCAAGAATTGTACATCGGGGTAACGCGCTGCTGCCGTTTGAATCGCCACTGAAGAGAAATCAATTCCAGTCGCCGGTCCGAAACGCCCTAAAACAGTCGTCAACCAGCCCGGACCGCAACCAATATCAAAAATTTTTGGATAATTCAGCGGAAGTCGTCGAATTTCGTCGAGGATGGCAGGCGCGCGATGCATCTGCAGGCGATTGGCGTAGTTTTGGGCTGCCCAGCGATGGTCATAGTAATCGCGCTGAAAATCGATGGGGGTCGCTTTTTTGAAGTCGCGAGCTTTGTGATTGTTACTGGTGTCATGACAATTAGAGATTTCACGCGGCATGCTATTAATGAATCCCTAGGTCTAAATTTCCATCTGCAAATAGAATAATCTCATCGTCCTGGCCATCGATTGATATTGAAAACGAGGAATCCGTCTGAAAGGGAGTACCCTGAACTGCGACCTTGGCTGCAACCCGTCTGCCCGGGGGGTCCAGAATGATGAGGGTCGCGTAGGCAAGGCACATCCCGCTTCTGTCATAGCTCACGACGGTATTCGGCATCATGCAGCGATCGCCAACGCAGCTCCAGCCCTGGCGCGGACTATCGTCCCCGCGAATTAGCGTCAATTGCAAATCCTCAGTGAGAATTGGAATAATGCGAACGGTTGCTCTGCGGCTATCGCGACTCTCAGTTACGATAGCCATGCCATCCTGAATTGCTTCGAGATCGGGTCTGAGATGCAAAAGGTGTGTGTACCGATGTTCAATGTCCGAAATCAGATTGTCAAGCAACAATACATACCTGGTTCGTATGAAGGCTATGACTCGCCGGTGTGTGACGCCCGGAATAGCTTGATGCTCAGCATCGAGTAATCCAAAACTTAAATGATTTTCCCATCGTCGAATTTTGGCACGCGCCGGTACCTGTCGGCGATTGTCCACGACTACCGTATTATGGGCTGCCGTATGCTTGAAGTACTCTCCCTCTGGGGCACCGTGTGCGAAGGGACCTCCAGAGTCAACGATGAGATCGTCTCCATATCCATAAAGAACGAACGAGAGTAAATCAGCATGGAAATGGGCGGCCTCAAAGGTTGCTGTGCGTACAGCCAGAAATCGTTCCGATTCGAGCGGTTCCTCAACTCGCCATCCACTACGAAATATCGCATAACCGGCATTTTCGAACAGAATATTGGTCTGTTGCGGAGGGCTGCCTTCAACGCCGTGTGTCGTGGCGTACAAAAAGTGTTCAACAGAGGAATGTGTGATGTCGTGTAAATCCTGCTTTTTGAGCACGATTGGATACCCGCTATAGGTATTGCCAAGTTCCGGCAAATGCCCGTTTGGCTTCAGCAGGTGAGTTCCGGAAGAAACCATCAGATCAAGACGATCGGAATAACGACGAGAAAATCTAATTCCAAATGCATTGCCAAATCGGCTGGCTGCCTCCAGTTGTTGCAGTACGGAGAAGTGGTATGCGGGCGAGTTTTCAAGGTGGAGACCTTCAGACGAAACGTTGGTTGTGATTTGCTCTTCGAGACGGGCCTGTGCAATTTTCCGCCACTCGGTTGCCTTGGAATAAGCATCCACTAAAAGAGCAATCGCTAAAAGAGCGTAGGCTTGGGTAACACCATGGTTGTGGTGCGGGCGATAAAATTCCTGAAGCTGCAAGATTTCGGCATGGCGCAATAGAACAGAGAGCAAATCTCGAAGAAATGACCGATCAGGTGTAGCGGACATTGCGGAAACCTGAAAAAGTCTGCACAGTACAAGGGCACGCACACCCGTGGTATGGTCATCCCAAAATACATCCAGCTTTCCACAAGCACGGCATTCGGACATCCAGCGCCGCGTAAGCAGGTTGGCCTGGTCGAGGTATCCGGATTGTCCTGTATCGCTGTAGGCATCCACCAATTCTTGCACCAAATGTAAGGAGTGGAAAAGAAACCGCGATTGCGACGACGTACCAGCAAATGGATCACGAAGCCACGAGAGGGTGGAGATTGAGATACTTGTCCCGTCCGGCAGTATGTATGTTCCACGCAGAAGTTCGCATGCCCTCTGACGGCTCTCCTGAGGTGAAATGGCAAAAGCTACACACTTGAGGATTCCTTGTCTCGATCTCTCGATAGTACTTGTCAAGAGATCGGCACTCACGTCGACATAGCCCTGCCCGTCGCTTAGGAGCAAGAGAAGCTCGTATGCCTTGAACACGGAACGTTGAGACCAGCGGCCCACCTTCCATGAAAATTCTTGCCCACACTTTTGGGCACGGATATAGGATCGGAACAGCAATAGCTCAAGTCGACTGACGATGGATTTATTCAGATTTGGCATTGCATCGGTTTGGCAGTATCGCCTCCAGCATGAAGGTCCCAAACGGCTCCCTGGAAATTGCTTTGAATTTACTGTAATTGGCGCTGTGACGAATGGCCTTAATTTCAGAATTTTTTTGACGGCTGAGCAGCCGGCTTGCCCTCAATATCACCGACATATCCGAGCTTTCGGGCTTCGGTCTCTGACTGTTGTGCTAGGTCCGGCTTCCCTTGACGGTAGTACGCTGAGGCCAGCCATGCGTGGGCTACTGCCAGCTTCGAGTCTCTGGCCAGGGCCTCTTTCAGTTCGCTGATTCCGGCGTCGATCTCGCCGAAAGACGCAAGCAATTCTCCGCACTGGGCATGGGTGATTGCATATTGCGGATAAAGCCTGAGCGCCTTCTGGTAATATGGGTAGGCCTTGTTCGGGTCCTTCAGCAACCGGGCCACAGAGTTGAGCAACAGAAGCGCCTTCGGGTGATTGGGAAAATACCGAAGCACAAAATCAAGCTGCTTCAAAGCATCCTGATATCCGCCGGCATTGTAAGCGGCCCAAAAGGTCTCCGGGGACAGATGATACTGCTCGACCACACGCAGCGAACCCGCATCCCGATTGACAGCAAAGTAGTCACTTGGCTGCTGTGCCACGACCAGGTTGGCGGTCATAAACAAGACACAGGTTGAGCAAATCGCAATTCTATATAGTGTCATAAAGCTGTCCTCTATCGCCCGCCTGAAACAGCAAAGTCCCTCATAACGCGAATGCTTTTACGATTGGTCGGCTGATTAGCGACTAGGTTTCTCTGTTGACGCGCTGATCGAAACCCTCTGATAAATGGATGCCCAATATCGTGAGGCAGGCCGACTGCAGCAACGGGAGTGATTTCCTCAGGCGCAGTTGTAAATGCCCCGAGATAGTCATGAAATTCCAAGCTCACCTATGGCGTGCAAGAACCTTTGCATAGACCGCAGCATACGGTTCGGTAGTCCTGTCCCATGAATGAAAATCCCGTACCCAGCGGAAAGCAGTGTTACCCAGCGCTTCACCCGCTTCGCGCACCCTGAGGACCTTGTCCAGTACTTCGACCAACGCCGTCAAATTGCCTGGCTCGAAGAGGTATCCCGTCCTCCCGTGCTGGATGAGCTCACGGTGGCCTCCAATATCGCTCGCAACGACGGGCTTGCCTAATGCCATTGCCTCGAGCGGCTTCAATGGCGTCACAAGTTCAGTGAGACGGTTGGAGTAGCGAGGGTAAACAAGAACGTCTGCCAGTTGATACACAGTTAGGATGTCACCATGTTCCACTCTGCCGGCAAAAAGGATGTTGCCGCTGAGTTTCAGACGATCTGCCAGATTTCGCAATTCGGACTCGACCTCTCCCGTTCCCACGAGCAGTAACAAGATATCCGGCCGGCTGCGCGCAAGTTCAGCCGTAGCCTTGACCAACAAATCAAGGCCCTCGTAGCGGTAGAACGAGCCGATGAAGCCGATAACCGTGCGGCCGTCAACGTTCCAGGATTTCCTGCCCGGGCTGTTCTGTTTGTTCCCGATCAGCTCTTCCGGGTCGATACCGTTGAATATGACCGTCATCTTATCGGTCGGAATGCCGCGGTTGGCGAGATCGCTCCTGATTCCGTTGCAGAGAACAGTTATATGATCGGCCCTATGGCAGATTCGCGTCTCGGCGAATTTTATGGCACCGTATTTGAGCGAATTGGGAGCATAGCTGCCGTGGTCTACTGCGGCATCCTCCCAGAAAGCCCTGATTTCGTAAACGAGTGGCAGCCCGTGACTCTTGGCGACACGCAAGGCGGCCATCGCATTCAGGACGGGAGAATGGGCGTGTAGAATGTCCGGTTTTTCAGCGAGGAGGACCTCTTCTATCCTGCTAGACAACTTATGGATGAGCTTAAGCTCGCGGAATATGCTTCCAAACCCTGAATTCGTTTTGGCTGTTCTGTAATATCGGAATCCTTCGATGTCCTCACATGCCGCGACCGGGCCACCCCAATTCTCAACATGCCTCATTGAGGTGACGGCCAGCGGCGACCACCCCCTTTTGCGTTGGGCGCGCAGGATGCTGTGTGTGCGGAACGAATAGCCGCTGTGAATCGGCAGGCTATGGTCCAGTATGTGAAGGATTTTCAGGCTCGTCTCCAAGAAGTATGATGCAGGATTCGATTGATGCCAGTCGGGCCTTGGGGGGTAGCTTCCACAAGCCAGCGGTTTACGGCACCGACTCTAGCGGTAGATCTGTCTAGCCGTGCCAGATGGCGGCGATGTAGTAGTCGGTCTTGCGAACGCCGTAGACTGAGGGCTGATGACCTACACCATGTTGTTCATCCCTTCGAGCCCGCCGCCGGCCACGCGCAGACGCGTCCAAGTAAAGATTTCATCGACGTGTTCGCGGATAATCCCGACAAGGGGCTATTTACTTGACTCAGGTTCGCTCCACATATTGGGGTGGCAGATTTCTAAACAACGTGCCGTTGCTCGATCCGAATGCTGGAGTGGCGTCTGCGTCGCCTGAGGTACCCTGCATGCGTGCGAACTTGTGGTGCCCGCCATCGACGGCGCGATTGCCCGGAAACGACTTTCCTGGGCCATTTCGGGCCATGTGGCGAGCCACGGCGCAACCTACCCCTATATGGTGGTTACCTGAGTCAAGTAAATACCCCCTTTCCCGACAAACCGGACACACGGCTCGAGCCGGTTGTGGGAGGCTACCCGAGCCATTGTTTCAGGTAAGGCCGCCCCCACGCTTCGAAGAGGTCGTCCCAGAAACGTTGAAAGGCCTCGTTGAGGTAATACCCCCTGCACGATCGGCTGATTGGTCGGACGACAAAGTACCGACTGGCGCCTCTGCTCTTCGTTCCTCAGATGCCAGTGATTCTTGAGCCAGACATGCTCACGCTAATGGGCATCACAATCAGGCAGGCTTACAGAAGTGAATCATAGGGTCACGGTGCAGCACACCCATATCCGGGTCCAAAACCCTGTATCCTAACTTCTCCAAGAGTTCACATGTTCTGGTGACTCCCGCATTGTACCATCTTGCGGGTCGTGGGAGATTGTCCTCGATTTCGGGTTGAAATTCAAAGGCCTCTCTTTCAACCGCGACTCTTTCGATATATGAGGATATGTGTCGCCAAATAAGGCGTTTGTAGCGCTTCTCTGGTTTAACTAGACCTAAAATGCGAAAGGCATTGACCTTCCCAGAATCTGCGATACATCTATTGTATTTTTCATAATCAGCAACCATAAGAAAACATTGACAGCCTTTGACCAGCTTTGGATAGATATTCTTCATGTACTCCGACAATCCCTCGAAGGAAATGTGACAGAATGTTCCGAACGAGAAAAAATAGTCGAATTTGTTATCGGGCAGCATGCTGCAACTGAAGTCGGCGACCTGAATATACTTTATCTTCTCCGAACGGCCAACAAACTCCCAGAACCCGTTGTGTTCGGCTGACAGTGCGTCCAAGCACCATATCTCCCGTGCCGATACGAAGGTCCGTGTCCACGCACCCCTGCCAGGACCTATCTCAAGAACAACCGATTCCTGGGTCAGATAAGGTTTGATACAGCAAAGATACGTCGCGTGAAGAATGCTCATATATCCCAGCAGGCCATAACTAGACTGGGTCATTGGATCCAATGGGCTTCCCTCAAAATATCCGCCTTGCCATACGCCTTTGAATGATTGCAGTTCCTGTTTGAGTCTATTCTGCTGTTCCAATTTTGCCCTCCTTAACATCCTCGGCAAGAGAATCGCAGCGCTTCACGGCGGGATGGACGGATAGAGCTGCCGTCGATTCGTAAAGTGAGTTATAGCCCTGCAGCATGGCCGAAAGGGAAAAACGCCGTTCTATTAGCGCTCTCGACTCAATCCCGAACCTCCGCCCCATCTCCCGGTTGCTTGCGAATCCCGCAATGACCTGAGCAAGCTGGTCGTAGTCCCCGACCCGCACGTGAGTCCCGTTGACGCCATCTACGACCAACTCGCTGTTCGCGCCGACCGGCGTGCACACTATTGGAAGGCCGGACGCCATTGCCTCCATCAGCGTATTCGACATCCCTTCGGCAAACGAATTCAGTGCAAAGAGGTCAAAAATGCCGTAGTAGTCTTCAGGCCGTGGATCATAACCGGCCAGAATGGGGGATGGGCTGAACGGCTTCTGTTCGATCAACCCCTTTAACACGGGCAAATGCGGGCCATCGCCCACCATGACGAGGCGGACCTTGTTGGAGCCTTGGTTGATGCTTTCTACAGCCCGGATAAGGCCCTCCTGATTTTTCACCGGATCGAGCCGGCTGATCGTTCCCACGACGAATTCGTTCGGGGCAATGCCGAGCTTGCAGCGCAGGTCACGATTGCGGTTGGGAAGAAAGCGGGTCGTATCGACGCCGTTCGGTATGTGCAGAATCTTCTCTTTTGATATCCCAACAGTCTGAGACAACCATCGACAGAGGTCTGTTGATACGGCGACGAATTTTCTGGCCCGAAATGCCAATCCGCGGCGCAGCAAGTTCCTGCGCCGGTTTAAGCCTTCGGGATCGCCCATGTCGCGACCATGTTCGCCGTGGATCAAAGCCACGCCTGGATTGAGACAAGCCGCCATGAATCCGTCAAAAGCAGCCCAGTTACGTGTATGCACGATATCGACGCGGCGCTCCCTGATGTGAGAGGCTATCTTTAGGATCAGTCGAAGATCTCTACCAGCTTCCTTGTGGAACTCGTGGTACGGAACCGGGCGGTTCAACCGCTGAAGGAATTCACCACCTCGGGTCAAAAAGCATAACTCGTGCTCCAGGTGGGCCGGCGAGCCGTTGATGATGTGCACCACCCCGTTCTCAAGGCCGCCGGCCGAAAATGAGTGCAGGATGTGCAGGATTCGCACCGGCATTTGAGTGCTCACTGATCTCCCACGCCCAGATCAATCATGGATGATGGGGCTGAGATTTGTTGGACGCGGAAAAATGCTGCAGGACACTGCAAATCATGCATTTGGCGACGTGGAGAAGCTCCTCCACGTGTTCTTCCGCATCCGATCTCCCGGCCCTCATCCGTATTCACTCGAAGTTTAGGAATAATCCGAGCTAGGAATGTCGCCCTTTATACCAGAGGCGGAACATGAGCACTGTCCAAAGCTGGGAGGAGCGATCCCGTACCCCGCTCTGGTGCTGATCCCATAGCTTGCGGATGTACGCGGGATTTGTAAACGGGTCATCCTGTTCGAGTATGTGACATTTCGCAAAATCCCGGATCCCATCCTTAAACCAAGCCGCAAGCGGCACCCCGAAGCCCATCTTGCGTCTATGAATGATTTTGCTCGGGAGGAGGCTTTCCATCGCTTTTTTAAAGAGGAACTTGCCCTTGCTCCCATGCAATTTGAAGGTCGATGGCATCGATGCGACGAGCTCCATAAAGACATGGTCAAGCAGCGGACAGCGCACTTCGAGCGAATGGGCCATGCTCGCGCGATCTACTTTCGTCAGGATGTCATCCGTAAGGTAGGTTTTCATGTCCACATATTGAATTCGGGAAAGCGGATCAGTGCTATCTGCCCGACAATAGTGCTTGCGGAAAACCTCGACGCTGTCATACCCGGCCAATCGATGCCGGAAGTCACCCGAGAGCACCGACGGCTTTTCGTGTATTTTGAACAGGGACAACGTGTCGAAATAGCCTTCTATCGGATCTAACGTCAGGTTTTGAAACGTCGCTTTCGCACGCATGAATCGCGGCGCCCAGTCCATCTTGGGATAAACCAGCGCAAGCGGCTTGAACAGCACATAACGAAGTGCAGGGGGAAAGACGCGGCGTAGCCGATTTTCCTGCTGGTCAAAGAAATATCGTCGATATCCGGCAAAGTTCTCGTCGCCGCCGTCGCCGCTCAGCGCTACTGTGACCTTTTCCCGGGCAACCTGGCTGACGAAGTAGGTGGGCAAGGCCGAAGAATCGGCGAACGGTTCGTCATAATGCCAGGCCAGCTTTTCAATGGTGGCTATCTTGTCTGGAGTAACAATGCGCTCATGGTGATCGGTTTTGAGGTGCTCGGACACCTGCCTGGCGTACTGAGACTCGTCGAATTTATCTTCGTTGAATCCAATCGTTGCCGTCTTGACCGGTTGGTCTTGAATCCGGGCCATCATGGCTACCACTGCAGAAGAGTCGAGCCCTCCGGAGAGAAACGCCCCAAGGGGGACTTCGCTCATCAGGCGAATCCGCACTGCGTCCTCGAACTCGGATAGGAGTTTTTCCAGCCACTGCGACTCAGTGAATTCCTGAGATTCCGCAAAACTGATGTCCCAATACCTGAATTCTTCGACTTTCCGCCCGGAGACGTGTAGATAATGGCCCGGTTGAACCTTTTTGATAGCGCGATAAATCGATCGCGGAGCTGGGATGTATCCCAGGGAGAAATAGTCACAGACTGAATAGTCGTCGATCTCGAGCTTAAGTTCTGGATGGCCCAAGATCGATTTGATTTCAGAAGCGAAAACCAATTTTTCATGATCCTGATAGTAATAAAGTGGCTTTTTGCCAAGCCTGTCTCGGGCAAGGATCAACACCTGGTTGCGATCATCCCACAACGCAAAAGCAAACATTCCCCTGAGTTTTGAAACAAAGTCGCCGGGAAAGGATTCGTAGAGGTGAACGATTGTCTCGGTATCTGACTGAGTACGGAATGTATGATTAGATCTCAATTGCAGATTTAAATCTCGATAGTTATAGATTTCACCGTTCAGGCTGATCCAGATGCTGCCGTTTTCATTGGAGAGGGGTTGCTGGCCGGAGGCAAGGTCGATGATGCTCAGACGACGATGTCCCAGGCCAATACCTTTGCCAATGTAGACTCCGGATTCATCGGGCCCGCGGTGTTTCTGGATGTCAGACATGGCTTGCACGACGGACCGGTCGACCGGACGATCATCGAAGTAAAGAACGCCGCAGATGCCGCACATAGTGTTTATCTGAAGAGAAAGGGTCTTGCTGAAATACGCTGCAAAAAGAATCGCAGCCGAAACATGTTGATGTCCATCTGCCAGGGTTGCCCGCGTCTCAATTCGTAGGGATCAACCGCAGCGTTGTTGTAACCCAGGATGGTCGTCATTGCACATTTGTACCCGGAATTCTGCAGTTGCTTCTTGATGTCAATGTCATAATCCCCAGGCTGGCCGTTGGGGTAGGCAAACAGCGACACCGCTGTTCCGAGACGGTATTCCAAATCAGATTTCGAGTCCATGAGCTCCTTGCGGACCTCTTGACGCTTTTCTCTTGAGAGAATGGGGTGGGTAACGCTATGGGAACCGAAACGAATCCCCGCAGCGTTCATCTCCTTTACCTGATCCCACGATAGCATCCGGGCTCCCAAGCCTTCCGGAATCCGCGGGGCAAGCGTATCTTCGGTCTTTTCGACCAACCGGAGCCGATCATCAGTGGACAAGGTTTTTGCCTCACGGATGACCTGCTCGAATACCAGACTGCCATTCCCATTGGTGGCAAAGCGGAAGGCATCAAAGATGCGGTCATGCCACAGCTGGTGCTTATTGTCGATCGCGGCGGTAGCAAGAAAGATAGTCGCAGGGACGCGATGTTCTCGCAGGATGGGGAAGGCGAATTCATAGTTGTCGGCATAGCCATCGTCGAAGGTAATAGCGACGGCTCTCTTTGGGATTTCGGCATTGGCGCTCCGATCAACTAACTCCTCCAGATCAAAGATGGAATAGTGTTGTCGCAAAAATGTGATTTGCCGCTCAAACTGATCGGGCGAAATGGATGGAAAATACGGGTGCAGGTCCGGAGAAACCTTGTGGTAGACGAGAACCTGATAGCGCCGGCGGGCGGTCGGGTATTCCAAGATCGGGTTGAGGAGGTCGTCGATGTTCAGATGCGCAAATAAAGTGGCAAGGAAGGTTTTCAAGGGCAAGGCTTTTTCCATTCTGCGAATGGCCCCGGCATGAGGGTGCAGACCTGAACATGAGGGCATTATAGTCCCGGCCGGCGGCCGTGACCTACTGCCGGTGCCAAAGTTCCAGCATCAGGAACACCCACAACACGTCACCGTAATAGATGGGGTTGTCCGATTGACGACAAGACCAGAGCCACTCGAGGAGATCCGGGCGCAAATAGCCTCGCTCCCTGGCGCAGCTCGAACCAAGGACATCGAAGACGAAATCATGCAGCGCCCCGTTCTCGCCGAGCCAAACGCTGAACGGTAGGCCAAAACCGTGCTTTTTCTTCGTCAATATCTCCGGCGGCAAGAAGCCGGTCATGGCCTGCTTGAAAAGATATCGCAGCCTGGTGCCGTGCACTTTCAGACGGGCCGGGACGGTTCCGGAAAACTCTGCAAGAAGTGGGTCCAGAAGGGGATACCTCGGCACTACGCCGGCCAGTTCGGTCATGGGTGTAACTTTGCGCAAGTCATTGTCGGTGATCGTGATTTTGAGGTCGAGGTAGAGCCACCGGTTCAGGTTGCACGTCGCCCTGGCACCCCGGAAATGGCGCCGTGCCGCTGCGAGAGATTCTGTTCCGTTCAATAGTTCACTAAACGGCCGGGAGAATAATTCGGTCCGGTCGATAGAAGCTAAAAAATCGTACGAGAGGTACCTGTCAGGCGTCGGAATGTTGGCTCTCCGGATATAGCGCCGCGCAAGGTCGACAGGGCCGACGCGCACCCTGTTGCCCACGCCGCTGACCAGCGGTTCCAGAAAATGAGAGCGAACCGATTTCGGAAGCATGGAATAGCGCTGGAATACCCGATCGCTGGCATAACGCTGGTTGCCGCCGAAAAGTTCGTCTCCTCCATCGCCGGCGAGCATGTGACTCACACCATTTTCCGCTCCCATGCGCGCGCAAAAATAAGCGGGAATTATCGAGGAATTGCCGAACGGCTCGTCGTAAACGGTGTAAGCCTTCTGAAGAAGGTCGAGAATGTCCCCGGGCTTTACAAAATACTCGTGATGGTCTGCTCGAAAATGGCGGGCGGCGATCCGGGCATACTCGATCTCGTTGTAGCGAGGGTCGTCGAACCCAATGGAAATCGTGGTCGGCGGCCGGCCTGTCAGCTTGCCCACCAGCCCGCTGACGGAACTGCTGTCGGTGCCGCCGCTCAGGAAGCAGCCGGGACGATGCGCCGCATCCAGTGTTTTTGACGCTCGGCCGACAGCCGACTCGATGGCTTCATAAGTCTGCGCGGCCCAGGACTTCAAGCTGCGGCCTTCCTTTTCCTCATAACGCATGTCCCAGTAGGCGCGGGAAGTAATCGTCGGGCGGGAAATCAATCTGTGGCCTGGCTCGAGGCGAAAAGTATCCTTGTAGATGGTTCGAGGAGCAGGAATGCAGGTGTATTGCAGGTACTCCAGGATCGCCGCCGAGTCTACCTCGGGAACCTGGTTCCCGAATTCATTCAGCAGACGCAGATCGGATGCAATCGCAAGCGCTCCCTCCGCAGCTCGGTAGACGATGCGACGGACGCCGAAGTGATCGGTCCAGGCCTTCAGGGTGTTCTGTTCATAATCGTAAAGCACGAGGCCAAACCAGCCGCGAAGATCCTGCGCCAGATCGTCCCCTCTTTGTTCGTAACGGCCCGCGAGGTACTCGGCCGGGCGCAGGTTCGCCTCCCGGAAGTCGTCACAACTGCCGGATCCGAGCAGGTCGGCATGGCAGATCAGGGCAAGACGAGGGGAAGTATAAACGTTGTTTTCGAGGTTGCAATCTCCCTGGATGGACATGAATACATTGTTGCGATGAAGTGTCCACTCATGGCCGAGATGAGGAAAGACTCCTTGTCTTTTCCAGCGTTGCGCAAGGCTGTCTGGAATGACGTTCTGAGGATCGTTGTTAATGAATGCCCTGAGATGAATCATTCGGCGAAACTCGCGGCAAGCGATGGAACCCGCGGCTCCAACATCCGGTCGAAGGCGGAGAGATTAGTTTCCCAGTCAAAATCCAGCTCCAGGCGGCGCCTTGCTAGAGCCACCTGCTCACCCGTTGGCGCAGATTTCAGGAACGCTTCCACGCACCGGGCATAAGTTCGGGGGTCATCGGCGACGGCAAGAGGGAAGTCACAGGTCGAACTGAGTCCCTGCGCGGCGGCCGATGTCGTCACCACGGGAAGGCCCGCGGCCAGAGCCTCCAGGATCTTGTTCTGGATCCCTTGCGAGATACGTACCGGAACTACCGCTACCTTCGATTTTGCCAGGTAGGGGCGAATATCCGGGACACTGCCGGTCACCGTCACACCCGGCAATTCCCCAAGACGCCGGACACCGGCCGCCGGCCGGCTCCCAACAATCATGAATTGCGCATCGGGGCACGTCGAACGAACAAACGGGAAAACTTCGCGCGCAAAAAATGAGACCGCGTCCACGTTTGGAAAATAGTCCATTACGCCGGTGAAGACGATGATCTTCGAGGCCTCCTCCGCTCGCAAGCCAGCAGAAGTAGTCGAGATCGATGCCGTTCTGTACGAAATGGAGCTTGTCTAGGTGCCCGACATCCCGGAGAAACTTGGCTTCGCGGGCCGAAACAAACACTGAGGCGTCAAAAGCGCTCACCAACTGGCGCTCAAATCGAGCCAGTTTTTTGCCCTCATAGGCATAAAGCCAGCTCGCCGGAGCCGAGTTGAATCGCGCATATTGCAGCCATTTCGAAGCGTCAGAGTCAACAAAGTCGAGGACCTTCGGAATCTCATTCACGGACGCGACATAGGGGGCCATGGAGGATGAGAAAACAAAGATGGCATCGTACCGGGGTGTGCCGAGTCTTTTCCGAACTGCCGCCCACATTTGGGGGTGCGAAAAGTAGCCGAGGGTCCAAGGCCTTCCCGTAAGCATGGACACGAAGGCCTGCGCCTGCTGGCGCCTGCGGGGCAGTGGCATCAGTGTGACGTTTTTGCAGTATTGCTTGAGATCTTCGGCATATGCGACTTCTTTCGGATCGTCGCAGAAGGAGAGGAGGTCGATGTCGTGTCGCTTGCTGAAATGCCGGATCTCGTGGAACGAACGGATCTTGTCACCTTTGTTGGGGGGAAATGGGACTCGATGGGACAGGTATAAAAGCTTCACCGCAGAGCCCTTGTGAAGCACGCGTCTTTCATTGAAACCAGAAACTTTGAGCTGGGCACAGGCATTGGGATCGGAAAACGTCCAAGTTTTCATGTGGCCGCGGGCTTCAGCCCGCACCTTCTGTATCGACTCCAGTTCCATCCCGCCGCATGAGGGTTTTTGGCGGAATCAGCCGTAGGGGTCAGCTTGGAGACCGGGCTGAAGCCCGGGGCCACATGAATGCAGCGCTTTAAGTTTACTGAAAGGCGCAGAGGGCGCAAAAAGAACTAGATTAAATGTTTAGAAATAATAGGGCCTATGGAATTTGCGACGGGTAGTGGCAATTTTCTCCAAAGGCGGATGCTCAGGGAGAATTTGGGATTCAACGGGGAAGTGTCCGGCATGGTTTTGTCGCGTACCAGGTAGTACTGGTAGGGCAGGTCTGACATCGTCATGCCCCAGCGCCTCTTGAAGTCGAAAGAACCGGTACCCCGCTTGCTCCGACCGAAATCGAAGACTTTGTAGCCGTTCTGGATTCCGTATTCGATCAGCTTCCAATACATGAAGTTGTTTACGGCGAGGCGGTTATATTCCCTGATGCTGCCGCCGTAGTAGGGAACCACCTCATCTTTGTAGAACAGGGTCCAGACGGCAGCTACGATCTTGCCCTTCCAGGTGAACTGAAAAAATCCTGCAATCCCGGCCGAATTCCTTGAGCCCATTGAGGAATAGCTGTTTGGAGAAGACGGGTGTACCGAGATCGCGCACGCTTTGAGAATAAACGCGATAGAACCCGTCCACTCCGCAATCATCCACCTTGAATTCAAGACCGTTGCGAATCCCTTCCCGGATTTCTGCCCGTGTCTTCCGTGGAATCCGGTTCATGTTGTCGTCTGGATTCGAAGAGAGATCCTGCCGGAAAGTGACGTAAAGGTCCTTGCACTCGGTGCCGGAGCCGGGCAAAGCGTTGCAGTAGTTTCTCAACTCCAGAAAGCGGACGCCTTCCTTGTTGGAAATCTCCCGCGCTCGCTCGTAGATCGCATCCCGGATTTCGTCGCTGTCGGCAATGATGCCGCCGTAGGCTGCCTGTGGAGTCGACACGAGCATGCGGCCGAAGATGCGGCTCCGAACCAGGAACAAAGGCAGAAGGCCCACCAGCAGGCCTGATGCGGCATCGCGCGCGTGAATATGGGCAGGGAGGTGCCCGAAAGAACTCCCGATCAGCCGCTGCCAGGCGCGGAGGTGAAAAACCGTTCCGCACGAGTGGGACTTGGCATAATTGTCCCATTCGACGTTGCTCGGGACATCGCCGACGGTCGAAATGTTGATCAACGGTCTGGAAAGAGGATGGATCTGGGGGGATGACAACTGAATCGGGTCTCTATAGCTTCGCCCTCTCACTTACAGGCCAATTGGCCGTAAATGGTTAAGGCGATTATCTTTTACTGAACACCTACGGTCGGCAGTCCCTTCAAAAGATCTGCCGGCATGATCTGACCGGGCAGTAACACCCGAAACACAGATCGTCCTGGCGTCAGTAATCCTTAAGAACTAATACTGGGGCTACTTTGGAGCCCGAATAACGGTGAGGGGGAAACCTCATCATAGCGCAAAACCGACGCTTGTTTCAGTAATTTCACGAATGATTCCACGGCTCAGGGGACCTGGGAGCGCCGCCGGGACGGCGGCGCTCCCAGGACGCCCGGGGCTATTCTGCGGTCTTGGGTTGACCCGGAGGGGTGGATGTTTTTATAATGCTTTTACCCCTCACCTCCGATTCATTATCAGGGAAACGTCACTCTGGCGACACGGGGCGGCAGAGTTCGTTCGGCAGCCTGCCAATCTGGCGATAACCAACCCCAAGTTTATTACGCTGTGATGACCGCCGAGCGGGCAGGAGTATGGCTCGGACAGAGGACTTATCGATGCTACGGAAGGTGATCCCAGTTATCCTTACCTTATTCTTGCTGGCGCCGGCTGGCGCAGCGGTCGCGCAGGACGCAACTGCACAAGAGCCTCAGGTTCCGGAAACACCAAAAGATGTGAGACCCAAGGGCGGCAACTCCTTTGTCGACGATGTGTTCCAAAATATTCGTCACGCTGCGGGATTCTCGCTCGGCGCTTACGAGAGTTATTTTAGCGATATGCCAAATAACGCCGGACCAACCATGTCCGGACCCGCGACAGCCCTTGTCGCCAATGTTTTCCTGAATCTGGGCCGTCGCCGCGCGCGATTCCACACCGATTTCTCCATGGGCTATTGGATCTACAACAAACACAAGCAGGGCGGGCCGACAGAGCAACGTGTTCAGGGCCAGTATGGCTTCCAGACCAGCCGGCGCACATCGATTCTATTCTCGGACGAGCTATCGTCCTCTCCCAACTGGTACGGCTCGTTTTTGGGCCCTGTGCTCGGCCAGCAGTCTCCGATCCCGGGATTCTCTACGGAGGTATTCCCTGAGCGGCAGCGTATCACGAGGAACGTGGCAAGTGGAACTTTTGGTTATCAACCCACCCGGAAGGTCAGCCTCGGCGTGACTGCCGGCTACGTGACCTATCTGTTCGGTAGAGAAGATATCGGGCGCGTTAATGCCCTCCAGCTTGGCGCCACTTATGACCATCAATTGACGAACTGGCTGTCCCTGAGCAACGGTTTTTCAACATACTTGAACCGTGTTGACGAGAGGTTTCAAGATGCCAGAATTCATCGGCTTCAGGTGGGCGGCTTCAAGTTTCGTCTCGGCCGCGCATGGACGGCCACGGTCGGGGGAGGAGTCGAGTACTTGGATACCGCCGGCCTGCGCCAGGTGGGGGAAAGTGTCACCGCCGCCCTGTCATGGGGTACCCTGTCGCATACCATGTCGCTGAATTACCATCGCGGCTTCTTCTCCGCGATTGGTTTGGCCCGGGTTTTTCAATCGGACCAGGCGATGGTCGCGTTTGGCAGCCGCTTGAGCCGGTGGATCAACTTGCAGCTATCTTCCTCCTATATGCGTGGCTCAGGGGTTGAGCAATCAGGTTCGCTGGAATACCTCTTGGCACACGCGGGATTGGAGTTCGCTTTGCCGGCCGACTTGGTCGCCTCTCTTGGCGGCATGTATGTAAACCAGCGCGGGCATGACATGGGCACGCTCTCCATGGTTCGAGAGCGTTATATCGTTTCCGCGGGCTTGCAGTACGTATTTCCGGGTCGAGGTCGTTAGATTCGCGCGCCTCATGGGCGCGCCGCTGAGGATATCGCATGAGAGACTTCAGGAACCTGTCGGTTGAAGATTGGTGGCAGCTGTTCTGGCGGCGCAAGTGGTACTTTGTCGTCATTTCCGTGCTGGTCGCCTCCGGGACGATCACCTACGCCATGCGTCTGTCGGAGATCTATCGCTCCGAGACGCGGATCATGGTGGAAGCCGCCGCGATCCCCGAAGACTACGTGCGTCCGCTTGTACGAACCTCCGCGGAAGAGCGCATCAATGCGATCCGCGCGCAATTGCAGGGGCGGAACTTCCTGCAGCAGATCGTTGAAGATTTTCAGCTCTTCGGATTCGGGAGCCGCAAAGATTTCGTGATGGAGGATGCCATACAGGCACTGCGGGGAAACATCAAAGTCGAGACATCAGTTGGGAATATCTTCACGCTCTCCTATCAGGCGCCCGATGCTCAGTTTGCTCGGGATGTCACACAGCGGCTGGCCCAAAGCCTGATCCAGTCAAACCTGAGTGCGGGAAAAGACAGGGTGGACCGGACCGAGCAGTTTATCGACGAGCAGCTTAGCCAGATCGAAAAGGACCTCACGGCCCAGGAAGATAAAATCAGGCAATTCAAGACAATTCACCTGGGGGAACTGCCTGAACAAAGCATGGTCAATATCAACAACCTGAGCGCCCTAAACACCCAACTAGCCCTCGCTGAGAATGCGCTCCAGCAGGCAAAGGACCGCCGGAAGCTGCTCGATTACAGGCTGCAGGAGCAAAAACGCCTGGACAATTTGGCTCGAAACCTGTTTATCCCGGAGAGTACTCCGGCGCCCGAAGCCAAGGGCAGTGTACCGGTCGCCCTGAACTGCGGATCTCGCGGCAAAAAAGGCCAGGCTCGCCGAGCTGAAGTCGCGGTACCAGCCGAATCATCCTGATGTGGTCCGCCTGGCCAACGAAGTCGATCAGATCGAAAAGCAGATCGCGGCGACCAGGGACGCCGAGGCCAGGCCTGCCGGTTCAATCGGTCTTACTGCCCTGGGGCAAGCGCCAAAACCAGTCACCCAGGCCGCAGGGTCGGAACCCAGTGTCATTTCGATGTTCGAAGTGCAGGATGCCGAAATCCGGATTGAAATGGAAAAAGCCGACAATGAGATTGTCAGGCGGGAAAAAGAGCAGGACGAGGTCGCGCACCAGCTGAAGGCGTTACAAGCCAGGCTCCTCAAGGGCCCTGCGCTCGAGCAGGATCTTGCCGCCTTAATGCGACAGCTGGATACCTTGAAGGTGCAATACGCCAACATCCAGGGAAAGAAGTTCAACTCGAGCATGGCCGCAAAGCTCGAGACCGATACCAGCAAGGATACATACAAGATTATCGACGAGGCCAGCCTGCCGGTTAGACCGGTGTTTCCCGACCGTCGGCAGATCATCCTGATGGGGATCGCAGGTGGCATTCTGCTCGGATTGGGGGCGGCGGTGGGCCGTGAGTTTCTCGACCCGACTCTTCGAAGCGAGGAGGAGGCTGCTGCGGTCCTGAACCTTCCTGTACTGGCATCGATTCCCGAGGTCGCGATCAAGGGAATCGTGGCACGGAAATCGATTGCACAGCGTGCAGGCACGTCTTGATGCCAGGCTGCATGATATTGCGGCGTCCACAAGAGCTGAACAGCGTTAGGCAGGGGACGGTAGTTGCGAATAGGAGAGTGAATGAGCGAAATATTCAGCTGGTTGAAGCGCGCGGAACTGGAGAAAAGAAAAACGCTCTCTGAAGCCGCTGCCAAACCCGTGTCACTTTATTCTGAAGCCCAGGAGGAAACTGCAACCGCAGTCGAGACGGAACCTCCCTCGCCTGAAGCAATCCCTGCAAAAATAGAGATCCGGGGCGACGCACAGTTCGACCTGGCCGCCGCCGACAGCCGAATCCGAAGCGTGCTGGATCCTATGACCCTGGTCGGCGAACAGTACCGCTTGCTGCGGGCCAAACTCTCGCTCCTGCAGAAGGAACGTGGTATCAAGACCCTCCTTATTACCAGCAGCGTGCCCGCCGAAGGCAAGACCTTTACCGCCTGCTGCCTCGCCGGTGTCTTCGCCCAGGAACCCGGCAAACGAGTACTGCTGCTCGATGCCGACCTGCGCAAGCCGCGCGCGGGCCAGGATCTCGGGGTAAAGAATTCCATGCGCGTGGAGGGATTGTCCCAGGTCCTCCGAGGGGAGAAAAAGGCCGATGAGGTGCTTCTCAGCTCGGCAAAGATGGATTTCTTCCTGCTTCCGGGCGGACCGGTTCCGGATGATCCCGCGGAGTTGCTGAGTTCGCCGCTGCTCGAACGCACGATCCGGGGACTGGCGGAGATGTTCGACTGGGTGGTGATCGACGCTCCCCCAATTATCGGGCTCGCCGACGCAACCCTCATCGCTCCGCTCTGCGATGCGGCCCTGCTTGTTGTGCAAACCGATAAGACGCCTTCCAAACTCGCCAAGGAAGCGATCGAAAGACTCGGGCGTGAGAAATTCTGCGGTGTGGTCATGAACCGGGGCAAGCACGTGAGGGCGTCACGTTACTACTATTACAACTATTACCATAAGGGAAAAGGCCGGAGGACGTAACCCAATGTGGCGCCTCTTTTCGCGCTATCTCGAGTTCCGGAGATTCGGCGCCGTCATCCTGGAAAACATCCTGCTGATTTTCTGCGTTCTGGATGCCATCCATATCCGGCTGCCCGAGGCGAACCTGTGGGATTACCGCCTGTACTTGCCGCGGGCTGTGCTTATTGCCCTGGTATTTCAGATATTTCTCCATCTGTGCGACGTCTACGATTATCGCCGGACTCTATCGTTTTCGCAGTTCTTCGCCAAGCTGGCAGAAGCGCTCATCCTGGCTACCGTCACCCTGACGTTGATATACTACGCGTTCTCTGACCCTGATATCGCCGTCGGACGGGGTGTTTTCGCCATCAGCCTGATCTTCGTTGTGATGTTTCTGACCCTCTGGCACTCCCTGTTGCGGATCTGGGTCGGGGTACGCGCGCCAAAAGCCAACCTGCTGATCCTCGGGACCGGGCGCCTCGCAAGAGAACTCGTGACCGAAATCATCCGCCACCCAGAGCACGGCTTGGGCATTTGCGGTTTCGTGGATGATAACCCCACGCTTGTGGGACAATCGATCGTCAATCCGCGGGTCATTGGATTGAGCGGCGATCTGCTTAGTATCGTCGCGGAGCACAAGGTCGACCGTGTCATCGTCGAACTGCAGGACCGGCGTGGGCGGTTGCCGTTTGAAGACCTCCTCACCTTGAAGACTCAGGGTGTGGGAATCGAAGACGCTACCAGCCTGTATGAGCGCATCAGCGGCAAGATCGCGATCGAGAACCTCAAGCCGAGCTGGATGATCTTCAACTCCGGCTTCGAGGTGTCGCGCAGTCTGGAAATCCAAAAGCGGATGTTGTCGATCCTGGTCTCGGCGGTGATGCTCTTGATTTTTTCGCCCATCATGCTCCTGGTGATGCTTCTGATCAGATTGGACTCGCACGGGCCAGTTTTTCATCGCCAGGAGCGAGTGGGAAAGGACGGGAAGACATTCGTCTTATGGAAATTCCGCTCCATGCGGGAGGATGCCGAAGAGGCGAGCGGTCCGGTATGGTCGACACGCGGCGACCCGCGCGTCACCCGCACCGGCAAGATCCTGCGCCGGACGCGGCTCGACGAGCTGCCGCAGCTTTACAACATCCTGCGCGGAGACATGTGCATCGTCGGGCCCCGGCCTGAGCGGCCCCATTTCGTCAAGGAACTTGCCAGTATGATCCCGTTTTATCACCTCCGGCACGCGGTCAAACCCGGGGTGACGGGGTGGGCGCAGATCAATTATGAATACGGCAGTTCCGTGCGGGACGCGGTGGAAAAGCTGCAGTACGATCTGTTCTATATCAAACATATGTCCCTCCTCCTCGACTCCGTCATTATTCTGCAGACGATTAAGACTGTGCTCGTCAGGCGGGGATCATAAAATATCACCGCAGAGACGCAGAGGGCGCAGAGGAAAATGACAAGAGTAACCAATGCGGCGTGGGCCCGGGAGCGCCGGCGTCCCGCCGGCGCCCCCGAGGCGTTCAGGAGTTTTGATGCTTAAGATTGTCAATGTGGCGGGGGCGCGACCTAATTTCGTCAAGATCGGGCCGATTGTGGCGCAGATGAATCGGCACAACGATGTGCTGCAGGCGACGCTCGTACATACCGGGCAACATTACGACGAGGCTATGTCGGATTCGTTTTTTCGGGATCTGGGGATTCCTCGGCCTGAGATCTCGCTCAACGTGGGATCCGGGTCGCACGCGCAGCAGACGGCCGAAATCATGAAGCGGTTCGAACCTGTGCTGCTGGACCTGAAGCCCGACTATGTGCTGGTGGTCGGGGATGTTAATTCTACGGTCGCCTGCGCTCTGACTGCTTCAAAACTGCGTATCGGCGTCATTCATGTCGAAGCCGGGCTGCGAAGCTTCGATCGCGAGATGCCCGAGGAGATCAACCGTGTGCTGACGGACCATCTCTCCGACCTGCTGTTCATCACCGAGGAAAGCGGGCGGCGCAATCTCCTGAAGGAAGGAATTCCCGAAGAGAGAATCCACTTTGTCGGGAATGTGATGATCGATTCGCTCAAGCGGCAACTCGATGCGGCGAACCACTCCGGCATCCTCGAGGAAATCGGGCTCCGGCCCGATGGATTCGGGCTGGTAACCCTGCACCGGCCGTCCAATGTCGACGATGCAGAAGTGTTCCGCGGCATCCTGTCCGCCCTGCGGACCGTCGGTGAGAGCCTGCCGCTGCTGTTTCCCATGCATCCTCGGACGCAGGGGCACGTGTCAGAATGGCGGATGGATGAGTATTTTGCCGATTCGCCGCCAGATGGGAAGACCCGCGGACTTTTTCGCACGGCGCCGTTGGGGTACACGGAATTCCTCAACCTGATGCAACATGCGCGCCTGGTGCTGACCGACTCCGGCGGGATCCAAGAGGAGACCACTGTCCTCGGAGTGCCCTGTCTCACCCTGCGGAACAACACCGAGCGGCCATCGACTATTGAGATGGGAACCAACCGGCTGGTCGGGACGGAACCTGCCAACATCGTCGATTCCTCCCGGGAAGTGCTGGCGAAGCCGCCGCGTGGAACGTTACCGCCTCTGTGGGACGGGCATGCGGCAGAGCGCATTGTCGAGGTGATTTTAAATGCTTCACCGCAGAGCACGCAGAAAAATTAATGGCTCCTTTGTTGAATGTTCTTTCTGTTGATGTAGAGGACTATTTTCAGGTCGAGGCGTTTGCATCCTGCGTCTCTCAGGCGGATTGGGATACCTATGAGCCGCGCGTGGAGCGGAATGTGGGACGCATCCTCGACTTGTTTGATGCGCACGATGCGAAGGCGACGTTTTTCGTATTGGGGTGGATTGCCAAGCGGTTTCCGGGATTGGTGCGCGAGATTGCGGCGCGGGGACACGAGATCGGGTGCCACGGGTTTGCGCACCAGCGGCTTCACCGGTTGACACCGGAACTGTTCCGCACCGATCTGCGGAAGGCGCTTGGCCACTTGACCGATCAGGCACAGCAGCCGGTTCGCTGCTACCGGGCGCCGAGTTTTTCCATCGTAAAGAGCACATTGTGGGGCTTCGACGTTCTGGCGGAAGAGGGATTCACCTGTGACTCATCCGTGTTTCCTGTCCGGCATGATTTCTACGGGATCCCCGAGGCTCCGCGATTTGCCCACTGGCATGAAACGAGGGCCGGCAATTCCGTCTTCGAGTTTCCCCCCTCGACCATCAGGATCCTGAACAACAATATCGGCGTCGGAGGCGGCGGCTATCTACGCTTTGCACCTTATGCGGTGACAAAACGTGCTCTGAGGCGGATAAACGAGAGCGAGAAGATGCCGGCCATGGTTTATTTTCACCCATGGGAAATCGATCCGGAACAGCCGCGCATCCCGGCATCAGCGCGTTCGCGCCTGCGCCACTATACGAATCTCTCCACGATGGAAGGTAAGGTCGTGCGCCTTCTTCATGACTTTCGTTTTGCCAACCTCTCGACCGTATGCGAGCAACTCGACTCGTACCGGGTATGCCGTCAAATTGCTGCCGCAACAAACGAAGGTCCTGATCAGGCGGTCACGCGGGCTTCGGATCAAAGCGCCTGAGGCTCTTCCTCAATAAGTGGCGGGCCAGCAGAATAGGCGGCATGCGCAGCCAGTGCGATCGGACATAGAGCGCCAAGCGGGCGAGCTCTGTCGACCACGGATTCCTATCAGGGAGGTCCGGAATCAAGGAGCGGCGAACCAGGGAATCCATCAGCCACTGAAGCGGACCAGGCGGGGCCATTTGTCCAGCTGCTGCGATAACGTATTCGGGGATGGGGGTACCAAGGAATTCGCGGCAATAGCGGAGTGCATAATACAACGGGCGGCCGAGGTCGAGTTGTTGCGATCTCGGTGCCAGTCCATGCCAGAAGCCGGATTCGGCGCCAAAGTGCCGCAACAAATCGTCCAGATCGGTCAGGTCACGGATAGAGCCGGCAAGCTCACCATCCTGGAACATATGGGCGGCACTGTGCAGCACCATGTCCGCGGGCGCAAGCATCTTGAACATGCTGCCCGGAATTTCGCGCGCGGACTCCATCAATAGCCTCGGGTCAGGGTGGAGGCGCCCAGTTTCGGGGAGGATGTTGTGATGGAGATCGACGGTACTTTTCCGCTCCCGATGCTGCAGCGGCGGCAATTCATGCATCCAGGTACGATAATAACGCTGATCGTAGGCGTCGAGTTTGGCAGCCTCCCAGCCCGCGTTGAGCAATGTCTTCTCGATCTCTGCCAGGTTTTCTTTAGGGGCCATGATATCGACATCAGAATAATGACGGCCGCGGGCAGGGGGCAGTGAGGCCATCAAATAGGCGGCCCCCTTGAGAAGCACGATCGGCGCTTGGTATTTCAAAAGCACACGCTCCAGCCTGTTGACTTCCCAACAGACGGTTCTTTTGTGATGGAATGCGACCGCCCGGGTGGCATCCAGATGAGCTCGAACTGTCTGAGGGATTCGATCCAGCAACCCCTCTTGTTCAAGCTGCGAACTGAGGCGTCCGAGAACGGATGCCTTTCTGGCCTGACGCAGGCACTGGTCCCATTGTGCAAGGCTGAATGAAATGGAAGCGCTCGGATTTCGGAGCACTTGGAACAATTGCCGACTTGCGTTTTTGCGGCCCATCTAAGCTCCGGCGTTCCGGGATGCCGGCTTGAGTTCGCCCAGCATGGCTACCGCTTCTTCCAGATACCCATAACTGAGCGAATAGCAGGACGTGTGATGGATCAAATCTGCCAGCGTTTCGAAGCCCTGTGCTCCGAGCAGACAGTAATTGACGGCATTGTCCGCAGCCCGAAGGAAAGCCCGACATCGGGGGATTTGTTCAAGTCTGGCGGGTTTTCCCGAGAGAAAATTTAAAAACACGATCCATGCTGGGATTGCAGTGTCATTTATCCGGGCCAGGGCCTCAGAGGGTGGACGCATATAGGCGACAAAACGATTATTCGGTTCAGCCCAGACGGAAGATATCTGCGCGTCAGGAGCAAAACTGCGGATGATGGCGATCGAATCGTTCTTCAGGCTGACCGGCCGTGGAAGTGGCACAATACGTCCGGACACGGGAGAGATCAGAGCCAGTTCATCGGTCAATAATCTCCAGCCGCGGCAGGCAAGTGCAGCACATAATGTGCTCTTGCCCGCTCCCGATGGCGCAGGCAGCAGTAGGGCCCTGCCATCGCGCTCCAGGACCGCGGCGTGAATAATGAGATACTGATGGGCATGATTGAAAACGCACCAATTCAAGCCCCCTTCAAGAAACGGCAGGGCAAGCCGCAAGGGCAAGGGACTGAAGGGTTTGTCACCGTCACAAGCAAAATCCACCGTGGGCCGCAACCACCGACGGAGTCCACTCGGCCGTTTAATGCTTACATGATAATCTGCGAAGAGATTGGATTCGGCTATCTGAAAGTCAGCATAAAGAAAGGCAAAAGCATCTGCAACGGAAGGGACCCTGGCTTGAATATGTATGATAAAGGGGCCATGACGCAGGTAGATACCAGGATCAGAGAGGCGGCTTTTCAATGTCGGGAAGGCCAAATCACCGATCTTCACAAGATTATTGGCTCAATTACGCCCAAGGCATGGAGCTGTTTGAGCAGAACCTCGATGAAGTGGTTGGCATCAGCGTCTGATTCAGTGCCGGCTTGCTGGATCAGGAATGTTTGCAATTCGTCTTGTGCAGCGTTAGTACTCTCCAACCTCTTTAGAATTTCTGCCGACACTGGATCCAGGAGATGTGTGTCTCCGGAGGCAGTATCAAAAACCAGGTACTCGCCGTCAAGTTCCCGCCACAGCAGCTTGCATCCATGTGTCAATCCCCAAACCGGCTGCGTGGCCGCGACCACTCTTATTTATATCCTATTCTTGCTGCGCGTGTGAAGCATGGGTACTCGATAGTCGAACACTCTTGGTTTCTCCGGCCAATGCCCTTGATCCCTTAAGCGTCAGGATCACCGGACCGGCAACAATACCCGCCTTGATAAGCCTCCGCCGAGTCGCATCGGGAGTGCTGGTCGACGACGTATCGGCTGTGCTGCCATCCTCAGATTTCACGCCTGCATCCGGATTGGATTCCTTGTTGCGTTCGTCAGCCATGTTTGTCTCCTCCCGCAGCGCGCAATTCGCCCAAGCTTTCGCCGATCAATCGCGCTTACTCGTGATCATCTTATCGTAAGTGAGGGGTAGAAACATTATATCCCTCGCAGTACCCATAGTCAAAATCCACAGATACTTCGCTGCCAATGGAAGCAACGGTCAATTGCCCTTCTTGGCAGGAAACGCAATCTCGATCAGGCTCAATGCTATGACAAAACCCAATGAAATCAGTGTCAGCAGCAGGAAGCCGTCGTGAGATACTCCCATGATCGGTTGCGTAAATCTCACGACGACCCAGGCGATAAATCCGACTGCCGATAATGCAAGAAAGGCCAGCACCGCATTCCGAAGCATCAGATTTCCCCCTATGATATAGCGGCCACGAGATCAACCCATCTTAAGCAGAACTGCTCCCTGGCGCAAGAAAAAGTAACGATGACCTGCACGCGATCATGCAAGAAATGCATTCAATGAATGAACGATGGCCTGCGGGAAATGTAGCATCTGGGGGCTCAAGGGCGGCCACGAATTGGCACGAATTATCACGAAAACTGGTTACAGGCGTATGGAAATCAGGAGACGGTAGTAAAGGTATTTTTTAAACTCGAGCATTATTTCGGTGGTCGATTGCGCACCGGCCCGGTCGATGGGAACTGGGACAAACGTCAAGGTTGTGCCGCTTTTGCGGAACGCATGTCGGAATACGAGTGCGACGCGGCGCAGGTGGATTGCAGACGAGACTGCCATCAGGGAGCGGATCGGGCTGTCACGCAATTGAGCGGCAAGAGCGCGGCCCTCGGTCATTGTGCCGAGGCGGCCTTTCCGGATCAGGCTGGCTTCCGCGCCGGAATCGCGAAGGCGTACGAAAAAGTGCCGCTGTTCCGGAGGTGTGGCCTGGATCAGCCCTTTGAGGCCGCCATCCGGCAAGCCCAGGGTGTAAAAACCGCGCCACTCAAACCGGCCGACGCTCAGGATCAGCTCGGGCGCGTAACCCTGGCGCCAGAGGTCGATCCCGTAGACTTTACGTTCCGGCCGCCCAGCCATGACGAAGATGCAGTCGCACTTGTGAGGCGGTTCTCCCACATTCAGGAATCGATAAAGGGAATCGATCACACGCATACTATAGCTGCAGAAAGATCATTTTCAAGGACGCCGAATAACGTCGCCTTCGGACGCCGACAACAATTATCAAGGAGATCGCTGAGAATTAAAGGTGTAGAGGTTGGCTTCGCTCGGGATCAAGACGTCGGTGTCGAGAATGGGTTTGCCGGTGCGGAGGTTGGTGAGTCCGGCGGTTGGGATGTTCAGGCGGATGTGGATTTGTATGGGAACGCCCGAAAGCAGTTCGTCGGTGCGGTCGTCCGGAGCTCGAGATGGGTTCTTCAAGATGGCCAGGCAATATGTGTCGCCTTTGCGCCATAGCAGGGTCTCGATCCAGGGTTCCTTGCCGTTCGGGCCTTCCACCTCCACTCTTGGATGCAGGCCCGCTTCAATAAGAAGTTCGCCGGCGAGGGTGCGCCACTGGTGGCCGATATCGCCGCTGCGATAAGGGAAATAGGCGTACGCGGTCGGGGTCAGGTTCAGATAAACGGATCGGCCACTGCCGGAGCGGTTTTTGATCAGCACCTGCGTGCCGCGTTCGTAAACGACCATGGCGCCACGGCGGAGTGCACCGTCGTAGGACTGCAGGCGGCGGGGGAAGGGCTGGTTGTAGGATTCGGCGTCGATTTCGGTGAGGCCTTTGCCGTCCAGATATCCCTTCGATTCGTCGCGCGTGATTCCGAACAGATCATCGAGCGCGCCGGCTCTGCGGCCGCGACCGGTTTCGGTGAGCAGGCCGCACAGGTTGTCGGCGATCAGGGTGCCGCCCGCCTTCACGAAGGCGCGCAAGGTGTCCGCCTCCCTGTCTGAGAGGCAGATTGTCTGTGGCAGGATGATCACTTTGAAACGGCGGGACAGGTCGATCCTTGCTTCCTGAACATCCAGGTAGCTGATGTGGTCATATTGATACCCGAGGTCCTCGAGGAGCTTGCCCCAGGAGTCGCGGAGCCAACCTGAGGAGAGGTTTTCGTCATCCATGCTCGATGAGCGGCTCGGCCACGTAATCCCATGCGTGATGGCGTCCAAGGCCCAGCCGACGCGGATGCTGGGGTGCGAGTAGTAGAGACCGATCGGGTCCGGTTCCAGGTGGGAGTCGGGGTTGATGATGAACTCGCCGGCCGGGCCCTGCACTTCGCGAAAGACCGGCGCCAATGCCTTCACTTCGGCTGCCAGGTCCCGCTGCTTTGTCGCCGGGTTGTCCTTCATCCAGCCTTCGGGCCAGGCGATCGTGGCCTGGTCGCCGTGCGCCAGGCGATGCCAGAGGGTCCAGGTGTCTTTTTTGAGTGATCCGGTGATGCCGTAGGTCTGAACGTGCGGGCGGCGGGGAGTGTTCCAGAGCGATCGCAGCAGATCGTCGGAACCCTCCATCCACTGGACGGAGCGGGTCAGGAGCGCGTAGTCATACCCTCCGTAAGCCGAGGGTTGCTGGCCGCCGACGAATCCGGCTGGGATTGACGGATCCAGCTTGTTGGTAAAGCGGGTCAGGTCGGCTAGGACTTGCGCGAACTGGTAGTCCATGAAGTGGCGCCATTCCATCCAGCGGGACAGGTTCCATTTTGCGATCGGAGAAGCCGCGGCGGACCTTCGAATATCTTCGAAGCTGGCGGGTTGCACCGCGTCGAAGGATGCGTAGTTTGTTGCCCAGGAATCATTCAGTCGCTGAATGGTGCCGTAGCGGGCGGCCAGCCATTGACGGTACCAGGCGAGGGAAGCGGGGTGGACATCGACCTCGGCCGGGGTGTTGAACGAGCCGAGGGAGATCTCGTCGTCGAAGGCGTAGGCGTAGACGAAGCCCTTTTTTGTTGTGCCGACGTTCTCCCGGAGCTGATCCTTCAGGCTCCGGATGGACTCCGGGTCGGCGAGGCTGTTCGGTCTGACCAAAAGGGTCCTCTTACCGGTTACCTGCGGGCGAAGCGTCCCGGCGAGGTAAAGAATTCCCTTGCCGGCGGCGTGGTCTACGTAGTATGGGAAGCGCTGCTTGAGAGACCAGCGGACGAGATCGTCTTCTCCGGCGCCGCGGTCGATGTGGAAGGCGTGAAGGCCGGCCTGCTCGTAGAGCGCGAGGTCGCGACGTACGTCGTTCTGCCACTGCCAGACGAGGATGGTGAAACGGGTCCACTCGGGGCGCTGCCGGATTGCCGGTACGGGCTCGAGGGGGCCGACCGGGTAATCGGCTGTTCGATGTGGGGAGCCGGGGATGGTCGGTGCGCAGGAAAGGGCCAGAAGCGGTATGAGGAGTATCAGTATTAATCGGAAGTGGGGCACGGGGGGATTTTACTACAAAAGATTACCGGAGAGCCCTTGCGAAGCACGCGGCATTCATTGAAACCGGAGACTTTGATCTGGGCACAGGCATCGGGATCGGAAAACGTTTTAGTTTTCATGTGGCCGCGGGCTTCAGCCCGCATCTTACTATATCGACTCCAGTGCCATCCCGCCGCATGAGGGCCTTTTGCGGAATCAGCCGTAGGGGTCAGTTTCGAGACCGGGCTGAAGCCCGGGGCCACATGAATGCAGTGTGCTTTGAGTTTCCGGGGAGGTGTTGAGAGCGCAGAGAATGTGACGGGGTTGGAAGGGCTTGCGACTGAAGGGTAATCAGTCCCGTGAGGCTGCATTGCACGGGCTGAAGCCGTGCCCACTGGAAAATTGGAAAATGTCGTGGGCTGGGTGGGGTTTCGCCGATATGGAGGTTGAGGGAAATAATCATGAGACTATGGAAAAGCGGTGCGGTGGTGGTTGTGTGCCTGTTCGTCGTATTGGTAGGGTGCCTCAATTCGGTGGCGTTGGCGGACTATACGGTTTCGGGGAAGTTCCAGTATGAGGACCGCGCGTTCAACCAGAACGGGTTTACCGGTGCTATCGATCCGCGGCCGATTCGGTTTGCGGATGTAAGCATCCTGGCAGGCGATACGGTCCTGGCAAAGGGCGCTACCAATGCCGATGGCGTGTTTACGATCACCGTCCCCGGCTCGACGAACCAGGCCATACGCGCTGTCTGCTACGCCTCTTCGACCATGACAACGGCGTTGCTCATGGAAGTGCGCTATGCCTATTCCGACTACAGTTTCGGAGGCATCTACAGCGTCTCTTCGCGGGTCGTCAGCTATTCCGGCGGCGACACCCTTTCGATGGGGACGACTACCGCTCCCGCCAACGATTATTCGGGCGGCGCCTTCAACATCTGGGACGTCGCCTATGACGGCATGGAATTCGTCGCCTCGCCCGATGTCCACGGCAGTTTCCCCACAAAGAAGATCACGCTGATCTGGAGTCCCGACCACAGCCTGAGGAGTTCGTTTTACAGCGGCGGAACAAACAATTACGCCTTCATCGGCTCCAGGTCGGGATACGACGATACTGTGATCGCGCACGAGTTCGGGCGTTTCGTGGCGGACGCATTCTCGTTGATGGACAGCCCGCTGCAGCTCTCGGCCTTCGGCGACGGCAACCAGGACGTCCGGCTCGCCTGGTCCGATGGCGTGGGGATGTTCATCGGGCGCCAGCATCCGGCAGTTCAAACACTATGCCCGGCCCGACCTGTATGTCCTCACCGACGGCACCAACGCGCTCCTCACACTGGAGATCGAATCGCTCGGCAGCACCTATCCCCTGCAAAGCACCAAAGGGAGCGCCAACATGCTGGCGGTGTGCGCCGCCCTGTGGGACATCACGGACGGCCGCGGCACGGACGACGGCACACCGGGCGCGGATGACGATCCGCTCGAGCGGCCCTTTTCGGACATCTGGAAGGTGCTGACCACCTACATCCCCACCCTGCCGCCATCGGGCATCAGCGTCGAAAAGTTCTGGGACGGCTGGTTTGCCCCGGCTATCAACAATGGCTTCGCCGCCGAGATGCGGACGATTTTCGGCACGCTCAACGGGATCGAGTTTTTCGCCGACAACCAGGAACCCGACGACTCGTACCGCCGCTGCCCCCACCGTCCCGGTTGCCCAACTGGCGCTCGCCTCCGGGCCCAGAGTGGTGATCAACGAAATCGATGCCGGCAGCGTGGGCGCGATCGAGCTGTTCAACGCCGGCGACGCCCCCGCCGATCTCACCGGGTGGACGATAAGCGCCCACCGTTCAGGCTACGTCACGGCACTGCTTGAAATCCCGCCCTTCCAGCTCAAGGCGGGCGGTTTCGTCGTGCTCTCCGAGTCCGCCGGGGTCAGCAGCAGCTCCGTCCTGTACTTCGGCACCGCCATCCCCTGGGAGAACGGGGCTGAAGGCGCGTGCGCGCTCCGGGACAGCTCCGGCGCCGGCAAGGACTTCGTGCGCTGGGGCGGATCCAAGGAGTTCCCGGTAACCCCATTTACGGGCACGAATCCCCCGTCACCAGTGCTCGGCAAGACGATTGGGCGCAATTTTACCGGCGCCGATACCGATGCTGCATCCGACTTCAGCGAGCAGACGCCCACTCCCGGCGCCTTCAACCTGAGCGGCCTGGAGAAGCATCACACGTTTTACCCGGTGGGCGACGGCGACTACTCCGCGTTTAACGCCGCTCCCGGCCGCACGTACGTGATTGAAACCCTCAACCTGGCGAGCGGCGCCGACACCGTGCTGGACCTGATCGGCCCTGACGGCGTGACGGTGCTTGCCACCAGCGACGACTATGGTCCGGCGAAAGCATCCCGCATCGTCTGGTCCGCGCCGGCGGACGGCAAGTATTTCGTGCTCTGCCGCCGTTACCAGGGCGCGACCAACTTCGCCCAGTATGGGGCCTACGACCTGCGCATCATCGAGAGCGCTTCGGCCCTGGGCGTATCCGGGGCGGAGATTCTCACTGTGAGCAAACCTGGACTGGGCGGCAGGTATCAGAAGATCGGCGACGCCGTCGCGGCCGCGGGCAACGGGGACACGGTTCAGATCATCGACAGCGGCCGCTACGAAGAGAATCTGAACATCACCGGCAAGAGCATCACCTTGACGATCGCAGGCGGGCAGAGTCCGGTTCTGGACGGCAGTCAGAAGAGCGGGCCGGCCGCGTTGTACCTGTATGATTTCAAGAACATCAGAATCGACGGCCTCACCATCCTGGGTGGGTCGCGAGGCATCGTGATATCGAACGGCGTAGCGGTCATCGTGAACACAACCGTAGCCCGGGTCTCCAGTTCCACTGATGCTGACGGGATCCAGGTGATCGGGGCGGGGACCGTGGCCACCATCGTCAACTGCACCGTCGTCAACAACGCGCGCCTCGGGATCGGCGTATTCCTGAAAGCCTCCGCGCGCATCGCCAACTCGATCGTACGCGACAACCCGACCGGGGACATCAGCGGCGACGGCACCGCCGCGAGTCTGGCCGTCACGAACTCGCTTGTGGTCCTGGCCTCTGCCGACATACTCGGCAAGAACGGCAATGTAAGCGTTGACCCGAAATTCGTCGACGCGGCCAACAACGACTACCGCCTGCAGTCTTCGTCGCCGGTGATCGACAAAGGAAACGGCGGCGATCCGGCCCTGCCCGCCACCGATGCCGGCGGATTCCCGCGGAGTCTCGACGGCAACAACGACGGACAAGCGCAGCCGGATATCGGCGCCCACGAGTACTTCTCGCCTGCCAGCCTCACCTCTCAGTCGGTGTTGCCCCAGGTCGCAGTAGGCGGCCCCGCGGGCGGCGAATACCGGACATCCATCATCGGCGTCAATTCCGGCAACCAGGCGGCGATCATCAATTTCTCGCTGACTCAGTCGTCGGGCCTCCCGCTGAATGTGGTGGTCGCGGACAAGACGGCAAGCTCGTTCACCACTGTAGTCAGCCCGGGAGGTATGACCCGCCTGGATGCCACATTACAGGGAGACACAACAGCCGGATATGCCAGCCTGCTGAGCAACGTGGCGGTTACGGGCAGCGCGATCTTCAAAGTAATGAACGGGAACAAGGTGCTCAGCGAGGCAGGGGTCAGCCTGTCGAAGCCCACCAGGAATTTCACGATATACATCGACAACCTGAAAAACGCCTGGTCGGGATACGCGATCGCCAATTACGGCGCCAGCGGCGCGAATGTCATGCTTACGCTGCGCGATAAGAACGGCACTGTCATCGCGGGGCCGTCGCCACTGTCGCCCGCCCTCAACGCAGGGCAACACACCGCGGGGTTTGCGTTCGAGCGCTTCTCCGCAGCGGGGGCGGGATTCGAGGGCTCGATCGAGTTCAGCAGCGACCGTGACGTCGCTGCCGTCGCGTTGCGCTACGACAACGTCAACCTGGGTGCGAATCAGTGGGTCTTTTCTACCATACCCGTGCTGGTCGATGAGGCGGCTACTACGCTCTATTTCCCGCAAGTGGCCGATGGCAGCGGGTACCAGACTAACTTTATTCTCGTGAATCCGGGAACTGCGGATACTACGGCGCGGCTGGAGTTCTTCACCGGCACAGGCGAGCCGATGCAGTTGCCTATCGACGGGGGTATGAAGACGTCGTATGACGTGAGCCTGAAAGGCAAAGGAGTGACGCGCTTCGTGACCGACGGCACATCGGCGGGCATTCGCACGGGGTGGGTGAAGGTGACCTCGCTGCAGCCCATCGGCGGGTCGGCGATTTTCCAGACCGTGGCGGGGACGAAGATCTCCTCGGAAGCGGGTGTGGCCTCTTCGCCGCTGACTTCTCATTTCACCACCTATGTCGACAGCCTCGGAGACGCACAGTCGGGGCTGGCGATCTGCAATCCGAATGGCGGGCAGGTGATGCTCACCCTGAGGCTGCGAGACACGGCGGGAAACGTGGTGGCGACCAAGCAGTTCCCGCTGGTCCGTAACGGGTACGTCGCCGGGTTTTTCTCCGGCACCGGCCAGTGGTTCCCGACCGGCTACAACGATTTCGAGGGGACGCTGGAGGTGACTTCCGACGGCGGTGCGGTGAGCGCGGTAGCGTTGCGTTACGAGGATGCGGTGGTGTTTGCTACCATTCCGGTCATCATTCTCCCTTGAGCCACGAATTAGCACGAATTAACACGAATACAGCATCCGGCTGTCGTGAAATTCGTGTTAATTTGATTTGAGTTCGCTCCCATTTCCACCATATTCACCGCGCCTCAGGGCTTCTGCCGTACGCGGAGCGACACATATCCGCATCGGTCATAGATCCGTGAAGCTCCATGAAAATCCGTATCCAATTTTCTGAAATCCCCGCGGCGCTGGAGAAACATTAACAATGGAGGCGCTGGGATATATAATGAAAACCATGGAACCGGAAGAGCGATTTGAGAGGATCGAACGGCAACTGGAGTTTCTGGCCGCCAGCCAGGCTCAGCACGATGCCCGCATGGCAGAAATCTCCGGCGTGCTCGCCGAGAACTCCAGGAAGATCACCGAGAACACGGAGCACATCGGCCAGCTTGCCGACCTGACGCTGCGCATCGGCCGGATTGTCGAAGAGCAGGCGACCCGCATGGACGCCCTCACCGGGCGCATGGACGAACTAGCCGCGTCGCAGGTCCGCACCGACGAACGCCTCAACACCCTCATCCACGTCGTGGAACGCTACTTTTCCAACGGCCATTGAAGACCGCTTCAATCTTGGAATACTCTCGAGCCTTAGAGGTTACTCGCGGGATCCCGACCACCATCAAGCGTTCGTCTCATCGCGTAGCCTCCTCCAGACTGTCCCCCTGTGTTTGGCAGCCGGGCAGGTCAGGGCTAAAGGCATAGTAGCCATATCCATCCTTTTCAATGATTACGCTAACCTTATGCATACCACCCCCTCCCGCTGAAATCGCCACGACCCACAATCCCGCAGCCGGTTTTGCAGATAGCTGCCGCAATCATAGCACCGCCGGGCAGGCTCCTGATAGGTTCAAATCCTAACCGCAAAGACCACGAAGACCACAAAGTACAAAATGGGACACGGATCTACACGGATCTGCACCGATCGGATCGCCTTGCTCGTATGTGTGAATCCGTGCTGATCCGTGTCCTGGGGCGCGAGGGAGAATACTTGACCCATTCCCTTAAATCCGATAAATTATCCGACCATGCGTAGGATACGATGGAGGATTACGTGAAGAGCAAGATATCCGTAACGGTGGAACGATCGCTCGTCGAGTTTCTGGATTCGCTTCCGGGGGAATCGCGGTCCGAAAAGGTAGGGAGAGTCCTGCTGCAACTTAAGAAGGCGACGGCGGACAGGGAGCTGCGCCGTCTGCTCGAAGGGGGTCGGGAGAACGACGCGGAGCGCATGGAACGGGAGGCATGGGAAAACACAATCGCGGAGGCCATGTGGAACGAATAGCTCGCGCCGACATATGGACAGTATCACCGGTGGGCTACCCTAAGCCGCGTCCTGCGGTTGTCGTCAGCATCGACCCGATCAACGACCTGTGCCCGGATGTGCTGCTGGTTCCTTTAACGAAGAAGCCCGGCCCGCTGAGGGTTGGGATCTCGGATTCCGCTCAGGCCACCGGTCTGAAAGAGAAAAGCTACGCCAAATGCGAATCAGTGGGCCCGGTCCACAAGAGCCGGTTGAAGGCGAAAATCGGGCGCGTATCGAGAGCAAACCTGCTCTTGATCGAAGAAGGGCTCAAGCGGGTGCTTGGCCTGTCCTAGGGTATCGGGCGCGTTTCAGCGAGTGATCCGGTTAACCGCGAAGACCCCAAAGATATTTGGAATTCGAAATTGGAGATTCGAAATTGCCTAACCTGATGTCCCCCGGATCCCCATCGTCTTTCAATCTCGAATCTTGAATCTCCTTTTCCAACTATTGGCTTGACACCGGATGCCCCGGGGCGTACGGTAACACGTACGATATGGAGACCTGAACATGCCAAGCATGACTGCAACCGAAGCCCGAAAACGACTGTATAGTCTGGTCGACGAGGTTGCGGAATCGCATCAACCTGTGCAGATCGCCGGCAAACGCAATTCCGCGGTTTTGATCTCGGAGCAGGACTGGCGAGCGGTTCAGGAGACCTTGTACCTGAGCAATATCCCAGGTATGAGAGCATCGATTCGCCGGGGTCTGAAAACTCCGGTCGCCAGGTGCGCTGAAAAGTTGAAATGGTGACCTGGAAGCTGGTGTTTACCGCGCAAGCCCAACGTGACGCTAAAAAGATTGCCCGCTCCGGCCTCAAGCCTCAGGCTCAGCGCTTGTTGGACCTTCTCCGAAAGAACCCATACCAATCTCCCCCTCCGTTTGAGAAGTTAGTCGGAGATCTTGCGGGAGCCTGTTCCCGACGCATAAGCATTCAGCATCGACTCGTGTACCAAATCCTGGATGATCTCAGGATCGTGAAAGTCATCCGCATGTGGACCCATTACGAATGAGAGAATGGGATAAAAGGGAAAGAACAAAATCCCGGAGAGGCTTTCCTTCAGAGTAGCCTGAGCGGCAATTTCTTCGATGCAGCATATACCCCGCTTAGAGATTCTTTGAGTCTTCGAGACTTCGGGGTTTGCTCTGACCGCAAAGTCTCTAAGCATCCCCGGTCCTTTTCAATCCTGACGTCAGGTTTGTTTCGCCCGCTTGTCTATTTCGCAAAATAACCGGATCAGTGGCTCTTCGGGCGCCGCAAAGCACGGAGGGCTCAAAGGAATTCGAGATTCGAAATTTCCCAATCCCGAATCTCGAATCGCTTTTCAATCTCGAATCGATATGAAATAAAACCGACGGCGTCGAAACTACATGGGTGGCAGGCTTGCCTTGAGGCGGGGAAGGTGGTACCGTCGAAGAAACTATGAGAAGGGCTAACGTTCGCTTCAATTACCACGACTACCTCCTGCTCCCCGAGGACAAACGCTACGAAATCCTCGATGGGGAGCTGTACGTGGTTCCGGCGCCCAATACTCGTCACCAGAGATTGATCGTACGAATCCTGGACGCCCTGCTCCACTATGCGCGGAAGACAAACCTGGGAGAGGTTTTTGTGGCGCCATATGATGTGATGCTCTCGGACGAAAATGTCGTCCAGCCGGACATAATGTTTGTCAGCAACGCACGCCTCGGCATCATCGGCGAAGCGAACATCAGCGGCGCCCCGGACCTCGTTATCGAAATTCTCTCGCCCGGCACGCGAAACAGGGATCTTGAGATCAAACGGAAGATTTACGCCGGCTTCGGCGTTCCAGAGTACTGGATCGTCGATCCCGAGGCGGAAACGATCGACGTGCTGGTCTTGGGAGACCAGGGATACTCGAGCGCCGCCATCTTCGGCGGCTCCGATCGTCTGTCATCCCCATTGCTGCCCGAATTGAACCTTCCGCTTTCCGATGTATTTGAGAAAGCGTGAATTGAGATTCGAGATTCGAGATTCGAGATTGACGAATCTCGAATCTCGAATCGATATGAAATAAAACCGACGGTGTCGAAACTACATGGGTGGCAGGCTTGCCTTGAGGCAGGGAAGGTGGTACCGTCGAAGAAACTATGAGAAGGGCTAACGTTCGCTTCAATTACCACGACTACCTCCTGCTCCCCGAGGACAAACGCTACGAAATCCTCGATGGGGAGCTGTACGTGGTTCCGGCGCCCAATGTTCGTCATCAGACGTTGCTTGGACAGTTATTCAACGTCCTCGACCGTCATGCCAGGGAGAAGAGTCTGGGAAAGGTCCTGCTCGCGCCTTGCGACGTGATCCTCTCCGACGAAAACATCGTTCAGCCGGACATACTCTTTGTCAGCAACGAACGCCTCGGCATCATCGGCGAAGCGAACATCAGCGGCGACCCGGACCTCGTTATCGAAATTCTCTCGCCCGGCACGCGAAACAGGGATCTTGAGATCAAACGGAAGATTTACGCCGGCTTCGGCGTTCCAGAGTACTGGATCGTCGATCCCGAGGCGGAAACGATCGACGTGCTGGTCTTGGGCGACCAGGGATACTTGAGCGCCGCCATCTTCGGCCGCTCCGATCGTCTGTCATCCCCATTGCTGCCCGAATTGACCCTTCCGCTTTCCGATTTATTTGAGAAAGCGTGAATTGAGATTCGAAATTGACGAATCTCGAATCTTGAATCGTCTTTCAACCTGCAAACGCTTCGTTAGTGCTGTTGGACAATCAAGACTCAAATTCGCTTCGTGAGAGGCCGGACTGCCGGATAATGGACAGGAGTGTTCCTGCTCGTAGTTCCGGATGGTCGGGCACGGGCACGGTGATTGTCGTAGCTGGAAGGGCCTTTTGCATCACGATGTGGCTTCCTCGCCTGCGCACCTCCGTGAATCCATGCCGCGCGAGGATCATACAGACCTGCATCCCTGACAGGACGCGCAGTTTACCCAACGGCTACCTCCAGGCGCGTGACGTAAATCTCCTCGTGCAGCCGCTGGTTAATCTCCTGCTTTGAGGCGGACTCGAAAAAGAGCTCGATCGCTTCGCGAAGATTGTCGCGTGCCGACTCGACTGTGTCCCCCTGACTGGCAATGTCCAACTCCGGACAGAGGGCAACGTACCCGTCACCTTCGCGTTCTATGATAGCTGTAAGTTGCCTGGTCATTGAAAACGCCTCCCTTCGGCATCGCGCCTTAAAAAGCAGAGCCGGCGCCACCACTCGGTTGAGACTTTAGCATGATCCTCGACTTCAAACCAGACGATGAAGGCCGGGTCCACCCCACCAGCGCACGCGGATCCCATCCGCCAGGCTCAATAGGATTCGGGATTCGAAATTATCAATCTCGAATATCTCGAATCTCGAATTTCGAATCCCCCAATGACGTGTGAACTGTCGGCCGATCAGTCTTGCGGGGCATCCGCGCCGAGCCACTGCTCGCGAGTAATCCCCGATTGATGGAGAAGGCGCGCCAACAAATCGGCCCCGATTTCGGCACGATGAGGATTGGGCAGAATCAAGCGCCGAACGCCGCCGAGCATGAATTCGTGGCTGCCTCCTGCATAAGGGCCTTCAAAACCCAAACGCCTCAGGCGCCAGATCAACTCCCTGCGGGAAACTGGATTAAGACGAACCATTCAACCGGCAATCACCGCGGGAGGCTTCAATTCGATGCCGCCCACGGGGGGAATAGGAAGGCCTCTTGCAATGCTGAAAAACAGCCAGTCTTCCAAAGCTGCCGCCAAATTGCGGCGGCATTCCTCCAGGGTCTTGCCTGTTGCCCATAGACCCTTGATCTCGGGGATCTCACCGTAATAAGGCTCTTCATCCTCAATAAGCTCATAGCGAGCGCGCTCGAGAGCCTCATTCAAATATTGCGTGAGCATTCCCTTACCTCCTGCCTGAAATCCGGAACCCGGCCAGATAAGTCAAGCATAGCACGAAGGCCCGTGAGAGAAAAATGGTTGGAATTCGAGATTCGAAATTCGCAATTTCCCAATCTCGAATTTCGAATTTGCGAGGTCTTCATGGCAGCCGCAATTGAGACGATAGGGATAAGCGTCTTTGACAGGCGCCTGGAGGGGATTGTGGTTGCCGGGAAGGTGCAGTGGTAGGCGGAAGGCGAAGGAAGGGATTTGCGAGGGGCCCAGCCAGGAGTGGAATGGCGGGGACTTTTTGAAACCGTGGTCTATTCAGTGAAATAATCCGGCTGGTCGCGAAACTTCAACTGTGGCATGAACCATGACGAGTTGTTCAAGTCACTATTGAAGACCGGGCGGGTGCTGCGCGACTTCTTCGAGGCTTTTCTCCCGAGGGTTTACCGGTTCATCGACTTCGACCATATCGAGTTCGTGGACCAGGAGAGGTTCACTTACCGGGGCGAACGCAGGACCGGAGACCTGCTGGTCAAAACCAGGTTCCGGGGAGAGGATGCCGCCTTTTTGATCCATCTGGAGCATGAAGCGCAGTCTCACCGTGATCTTCCCCGGCGCATGCTCGAGTATTTCATCCTCGACTGGCGGCAGTATGGCCTGCCGGTCTACCCCATAGCCGTGCTTTCCCACCGCGAATTCGACTCTGCCTCCTTGCGCCCGCTCCAGATGACCATTCGTGGCGATCAGATCCTCGATTTCCGTTTTGCCGTCATCGATTTGGCGCGTCTCGACGCCCGCCGATATGTAAAGAAACTCAATGCCGCGGCCATGGCGCTTTCCGCGCGCATGCGTGTCGATCCTGATGCCAGGGTTTCGCTTGCAGTCGATTTCTTCCGCAATACCGTTCGCGTCCAATGGCTGCCGAAAGAACTGGACGTGGTCTCCCGATTCTTCTTTGCCTACCAGGAATTCACAGGGGAGGAGGGTTTGAAGTTGCATGAGAAACTAAGTAGAATACGGAACATGGACATTCCGAAGGAAGTCTTTCGTAGGAATCCCATCCTGCGGCTCGGCATCGCCGAAGGCAGGCGAGAGGGCGAGCGTAAAGGCAAGCTGGAGGGCAAGCTGGAGGGCAGGCACGAAGGCGAGGCTGACCTCGTACTGCGCCTGTTGACCCGCCGCCTTGGCCCGCTTCCGCCCCTCCAAACGCAGGCCATCCGCAAGCTCGCGCTAAGGCGTGTCGAGGAGCTGGGCGAAGCGCTCCTGGATTTCCAGACTCGGACCGACCTTTCCCGTTGGCTCAAATCCCATCGCAGGTGACCGGAACGCCAACGCAAAGACGCAAAGGCGCAAGGACGCAAAGATCATTTTCTTTAGAATCTTTGCGCCTTTGCGTCTTTGCGTTAACCTCACGATGTCAGGACCACTTTGCCCAGTCGCCGGTGATCAAGACATAAGCCGCGATCACGGCGTTGGCGGTCGCATGCGCCTGGATTGCATCCAGGCTGCGGCCGCGCCGGCGGAAGCCCCAGAAGAACAGAATCCCCGCCGGCAGGTCGGGGAGCCAGTTGCGGCCGTGGACGGCGGCAAAAAGCCCGGCCGAGACGGCCAGCGACGCCCAGGACAACCGGGCGACCGGCAGCTTGAGGAAATCCGGCGAAACGACCCGCCGCGACAGCCCCGGAAAGCGAGCCCCTCGGCCACAGGGCCATGATGACGTAGCTCACGGTCTGGAACAAAAACCAGATCGAGGCCCAGGCAAACGACATTCCGGCTATCTGAATGGGGAGGCCGGCCGGCCCGGGGGGGGCTTTCAATCTCGAATCTCGAATCGTTCTTCAAGCTCGAATCTCGAATTTTCGTTCACGACCACTTTTCCCAATCGCCGGTTGTGGAGGTTGTTTCATTCGCGAAAATGTTCAACCATGTGATTATTGGAACCACGAAGGGCACGAAGAACACGAAGGATTTGTGTTCTTTTGATAGCCCTTTGTTATGCCTTGGTTGTGTGTTGTCCAGCAGATTTTTTTCTTAGCGACCTTTGTGCTCTTTGCGGTTCCAGCTTTTTGCTTTTAACCTAAATGCCCAACTTCTCTTTGGCGTCCTCCCACGAAATATTCGGGCCGACTTCCTCCAGAGCCTTTTTCATCTCCGCCAGATCGGCCCGATCCTCAAGCGCACGGAGCAATGCCAGGTCCTCGATCGACACCAGTGCCGCAACATCCTTTTTATTTCGCTGCAGGACAATCCTCTCCCCGCCAAAAGCCACTTTGTTGATAGCCTCCGCCAGGTCTGCCCTGAGTTGCGATGCCGTGAGACGAGTCATCGTTTTGCTCCGTACATTTCGTACGAATAGTACGCTAAAGGCGGCGAGTTGTAAACCTGCGATGAATTTTGGGAAAATGGGGAAAATGGGGACGCTCCCCATTTGGAGCTGCATTCAGGTTGACAGTAACGGGAACCCTTCGCGAACAGCTTACGTTCCTTCGTTCCACTCGGTCTTCCCTTTTTCACGATAGCGCAGCGCGGTTTGAATCGGAAACCGCCGCGCGCGCATAACCAATTCGAGATTCGCAATTCATATTCCCCAATCTCGAATCTTGAATCTCGAATTTCTAGATATGGTTGCGACCCGATCCTGGAGAGTTTAAGATTGCCGTATGAGCGACACGCTCGAGAGAATTGTGAAATTGACTCAGGCCGGCGACGTGAAGATATCAGAGCATGGCTATGACGAAATTATAGACGAAGGCATTTTTGTGCGGGACATTGTCTCACATCTGGAAGATGCGGTTGTGGTGGAGGATTACCCGAATTACGCCAAGGGTCCATGTGTATTGGTTTTACAACGTGACATTGAGGGAAGACCGTTGCACGTGGTATGGGGGATTCCCAGGGGTGCATCCTCGCCTGCGGTTTTGGTTACTGCCTATAGACCCGACCCGGATCTATGGACAAAGGACCTGATGAGGAGAATGAAATGAAGACCAGGCGCAAGAAAAAGTTGGTCCACGAGGGACAATATGTGGCTGAAGTTGAGGTTGAAGTGATGGATGCGGATACCGGCTGGTCACCCTATTTGTCTCTGGAAGATGCCTACAAACTGGACGAGGTCCGTAGTGCATTGCGTCGTGGAGACATCAAGGCCGCATCCGCGCATGCGCGTGTTTATGCTCTTACTCCCGTAGCTGTGTAGCGCGGACAGAGATTCGAAATTTCCCAATCTCGAATCTCGAATCGTTTTTCAATCTCGAATTCTCGTTCACAACCACTTAGCCCAGTCGCCGGTGATCAAGACATAAGCCTCGATCACGGCGTTGGCGGTCGCATGTGCCTGGATCGCATCCAGGATGCGGCCGCGCCGGCGGAAGGCCCAGAAGAACAGAATCCCCGCCAGCAGGCCGGGAGCCAGTTGCGGCCGTGGACGGCGGCAAAAAGCCCGGCCGAGACGGCCAGCGACGCCCAGGACAACCGGGCGACCGGCACCTTGAGGAAATCCGGCGAAATCGATTTATGGCTAAAGGCGCATTTCAGATAGCGACGCGGGATACCGAAAGTCAAACCGCAAAGATCTCGAAGACCGCAAAGAAGAATAATTTCCGCTTCACCGGCTTCATCAACTACCTGAAGTCGACGATGGTGACGGAAATAGTTCGAAATTCGCATTTTGCATGCGCCAGCCATCGGCGCTGAACTGATAACGTACAGCTCTGAACTGCAGAGCGCCGAGCGAAGTACCTTCAAAAATACCCGGCGCCAATCCCGTGCGCCGCTGGTATTCCTGGGCAATGACCGGGATTTCCCGCTTCAGCGCATCGGTTCTACCGAACACGGCCACCGTGCCTCCCGAACCTCCACCGGTGATCTTTGCGCCGTAGAGTCCCTTGGCGGCGCCACATCGGCGCACGGATGCCACCAGCAGATCCACCTCGTCGCAGGACAGGTTGCAGTGGGTTTTGTGACTTTCGTGCGCGCCGTACATCTGCTCGCCGGCGGAGATCAGCGCTTTTTCGTTCCCGTCGCGGGCTTCCTGCAAGTCCTGGATATAGCGCAAAACGCGTTCATTCTCGAACATCGGGTGAGCTGTCGGTCCTGCTACGCGGTACTCGCCGTCTGGCTGGACAGTGGTCAGCGGGTCGTCATGGGAACGGTACTTCTTGATAAATTCAGAGCCCACAATTCTATCGGGAAGCACCTCGCGGTACCGCGATTCAAAGTCGGAGACGGACACTTCGGCGAGGTACTTGACCTGGCCCAGAGCGCTTCACCTACAGAGGGAACCGCCGGACTGGGGAGTTGCTGATCAGGACAAGGTTCCGCGGGGAGGATGCCGCATTCCTGATTCTCCGAGCAAGATTCCCGGTGTATTTCTTCGTGTCCTTCGTGCCCTTCGTGTCCTTCGTGTCCTTCGCGGTTCAAACGTCCTTTGCGCCCTTGTCTTTTGTGAGGATGATCCTCCGGATCCCCTCCTTGATGAGGACGACTTTCCAGTTGATCAGGAACCCAAGCTCGCATCCGGTCAGCTTGAGGTATGTCAGCAGCTGCGCGACGTGAATTGGAAGCAGCGTGTCGACGGTCTTGTTTTCGACAATGACGCATTTCTGGATGAGCAGATCGGCACGGTAAGCGACGATCTTCACGCCCTCGTAAACCAGAGGGACGGGCTCCTCCGATTTGACGTTCAGCCCGCGCCGGCCGAGCTCGTAAGCGAGGCACTGCCGGTAGGCGGATTCCAGAAGTCCGGGCCCGAGGGCCCTGTGTACCTTGACTGCGGCATCGATAATTTGTGTGGCAACGCTCTCAATTTCCGGGGTCATCACCCTTACTAACGGGGACGGCAAGATTATGAGCGAAAAAAAATGAACCGCGAAGGGCACGAAGAACACGAAGGGGATTGGAACCGCGAAGGGCACGAAGAACACGAAGGATTTGTGTTCTTTTGATAGCCCTTTGTTATGCCTTGGTTGTTTGTTGTCCAGCAGATTTTTTTCTTAGCGACCTTTGTGCTCTTTGCGGTTCCAGCTTTTTGCTTTTCAACAATTTGTCGGAAACTGACGGCTGGCTCTTGCGTTTAGAGCTTCTGCGGATTCAACGATAGACTTCGCGGCGGCGCCTCACTCTTACAATTACGACGAACACAAGCTGGTCATGAATCTCGTAGAGAACACGATAATCAGCGACGCGGACGCGATAGGAGTCTTCTGTTCCGCGGAGTTTCTCGACACCGGGCGGGCGCGGGTTGTCGGCAAGAGTGGCGATTTTCCTGCTTACCCTCTCCAGCATTTCCCTGGGCAGGCTTTTCAGGTCGCGAAGGGCAGCAGGCCGCAACTCGATCGTGCAGAGCGCCTAAATCCCCAACTTCTCTTTGGCGTCCTCCCACGAAATATTCGGGCCGACTTCCTCCAGAGCCTTTTTCATCTCCGCCAGATCGGCCCTACCCTTTACCACTACCGTGTAATCTCGAATCTCGAATCTCGAATCTCGAATCTCGAATCAGATGGGCAGCTGGAGATCTGCGACAGAGACAAACGCGAACAAAATTCTCGTTGTCGGCTCAATAACGGTCTAAGGGATGCGGGACATGAAAGGCAAGAGACTCGACGGCTGGAAGGATATAGCTTCCTATCTGGGTTGCAGCGTCAAGACGGTGCAACGCGGCGAGCGTAACCGGGGCCTGCCGGTCCACAGGCTTCCGGTTACCAAAGGGTCGCGGGTGCGGTTGAGCCCGGTCTATGCGATGACCGGCGAGCTTGATCGCTGGCGCACCCGGCAAGACGTGCGCGCAATCTCGGAGTCGGAAGACAAAGAACCGGCCGATCCCAAAGGCCGGCCCGTGAAAGATGCCGCTTCAAGACCAGCCGGAAAGCGCGGGCGACTCCTCGGTTGGCTGGGCTGGCCCAGTCTTCTCTAATTTGGGAGTTGAGCCGCGTGTCACCCTCCGCCCGTCTTTGCCACCATCGATGTCATCATTCTGCATTGAGCCGCGAATTGACACGAATCTGCCTGCCGGGGTTCGTGGAATTCATGTTAATTCGTGGCCGAGTGCTTTAAAGGTCCTGCAGTATCGGTACGCTGCATTGCACGGGCTGAAGCCCGTGCCCACTGGAAAGTGGCCCACGTGGGCGTAGGGGACGCAGAGAATCTTTGATAAACTGAAAGATATGGAGATGCGGCGAAACAATAGGGGTATGCAGATGAGAAGCTCTGCTCCCGTGACGGGATATCGCTGGACGCGCGAACGGTACGAGCGGATGGTCGCTGCCGGCGTGCTCACGCCGGAAGACAAAGTCGAGCTGATCGACGGAGAAATGATTGAAGTGACGCCGCAGGGAACCGCGCATGCAGCCGCGATCATGGCAGCGGAGGAGGCGTTGCGGGAAGCCTTCGGCCCCGGGTATGGCATTCGCGTTCAGCTTCCGCTGGCGCTGACGGACGACTCCGAGCCGGAACCGGATATCGCCGTCGTCGAGGGCAGCTGGCGGAACTATCGCGAGGCACATCCGTCCACGGCTCTGCTCGTCGTCGAAGTCGCCGAGGGTTCCCTCGACTATGACCGCGAGCGCAAGGGAAGCCTTTACGCCAGGGCGGGGATCGAGGAATACTGGATCGTAAATCTGCCGGACAGACTCCTCGAAGTGTACCGCAATCCCGGAAAATCGGATGGCATCGGCGGAGGATTCGCGTATCGCGAGGTCCTGCACATTTCGGAAGGGGAGAGCATTTCCCCCCTGGCCAGACCGGACGCCAGGATCAGGTTCGAAGACCTGCTTGTATAAGGCCACGAATCAGCACGAAGGTCACACCAACCGGGCTTCGTGAAATTCGTGGCCAGTTTTCCTTAGTAGTTCTGCGCTAGCGGTATGCTGCACTGCACCGGCTGAAGCCTCTGCCCACCTGAAAAAATGCGGATATGAGCCCTTGCGGCGGCTGCGTCGCCGTTCATTGAAGACAGAAACTCGGATTTGATCCGTGTGGCGACGGGGCGGTTGCCGGGACCGCCGGCGTCTCGCCTAATGCCGCATACTTTTTCTAAAATTCCGTTCTTGCATACGAATTACCATTTTGGCTCGTGGACCTGGACGTGGTCGCGGCACAGGTTTCTGAGGTGCTGGGACTTACTAATCAGTCTGTAAGTAAGCAGACACGGCCAAGGCACAGGCTGTGCCCCATAAACGCTGAAAACTCGAACCGCGAAGACCCGAAGAGCGCAAAGAAGCCGATGACACCGCAGCGCGGCATGAGCTCAGCAGATATCTTCGCGCTCTTTGCGGTCTTCGCGGTTCGTTTTGTTTTTGCGAAGTATGCGGCATTAGGCGTCTCGCCGGCGCTCCCGGGAGGGAAGTCTCCGCAGAGCGGCATTCTTGTGGGGACGGGCTTCAGCCCGATCAATTTTGCCCAGCGGGTGCGAGGTCGCTTCAGGGTTGGAAGAGCGCTGGAAGCGCGAGATTGAGGTCGGGGAAGAGCGGAGAAGCTATGCAGTCGGCATTTCGATAGACGGCGGCGGATTCGTAGCCCTTTTCGGTCCAAACGAGCACCTCAACGGTTTGCGCCTCGGGATCGACAATCCAATACTCGGGCACGCCGAATGCGGCATAGACCTTCCTTTTGACCTCGAGGTCCTTGCGCCTCGTGCTCTCTGACAGAATTTCGACGACAATGTCCGGCGCGCCCTGGATGTTGGCGTCGCCGATAACGGCATTGCGCTCCTTGCCGACAAACAGGATGTCGGGCTGCACCACATTTTCCGGAGAAAGAACCACGTCGCACGGGGCGTCCAGGATCAAGCCCAGATCCTTTTCTCTGACGTATTTGTGAAGCGCCAGCTTGAGATTAAGCCCTACCCTCTGGTGGCGAGTCGTCGGGGCGGGAACCCTGCAGAGGTCTCCGTCGAGGATTTCGTAACGTTTGTCCTCAGGGAGCAGCAGGTAGTCGCTGTAGGTAAATCGGACGTTCGCCCGCCTCATGTTGCCTCCGACGTTACCATGGTCCCCGAGGCGATTCAATCCAGTCACCCCTATAGTTTCCGGCACCGCAGCTTTCTTTCAGAAAAAAATGGCCGCGAATTGGCACGAATTAACACGAATTTGCCATTCGGGGTTCGTGAAATTCTTGTTAATTCGTGGCTTAGAAATGCTTCAAGGGAGGGGAACCGACCGGGAGGACGTTGAAGCCGAGTTCGTACAGGTGACGATGCTCGAGGAGGTTGCGGCCGTCGAATAAGAACGCCGGTTTGGCCATGGAGTGGTAGATGGCGGACCAGTCGAGGGAACGGTAGAGATCCCATTCGGTCAGGATGGCGACGGCATGGGCGCCCTGTGCTGCAGCATAGGGATCTTCCGTGAATTCGATGTGATCCGCAATTGCTGCGAGGTCGTGGCGCGCGTTCTCGAGGGCCCGGGGGTCGCTGATCACGACCCTGGCTTTTTCTTCAACCAGCATTCGGGCGACGCAGATCGCCGGGGATTCCCGCGTGTCGCTCGTGTTCGCCTTGAAGGCGAAACCGAAGAGCGCGATCCGTTTGCCCACGATCGTGTTGAACATCTGCCGCAGCATCGTGCGCACGAACCTGTGTTCCTGGTACTCGTTCATTTCCAGAACGGACTCCCAGTACTGCGCCACCTCATGTAACCCATAAGATTCACAGATGTAAACCAGGTTCAGGATGTCTTTTTTGAAGCACGAACCTCCGAAGCCGACGCTCGCGTTCAGAAACTTTGGACCGATGCGCGAGTCCAGCCCCACGGCGTGGGCGACTTCGCGGACGCTGGCCTCGGTCTTCTCGCACAAGGCCGAGATCGAGTTGATCGACGAAATGCGCTGCGCCAGAAAGGCGTTCGCCACCAACTTGGAAAGTTCGGCGCTCCACACGTTGCTCGTGACGATCCGCTCCCTCGGGACCCAGTTCGCATAGATGTCGACGATGGCCTGTCGCGCCTTCAGTCCCTCGGGCGTCTCGCGCGACCCGACCAGAATGCGATCCGGCTCGAGAAGGTCCTTGATTGCCGTACCTTCGGCCAGGAATTCCGGGTTCGAGATGACTTCGAAATGAACGCCGTTGCCGTTGGCATTGAGAATTGTTTCCATCGTCTGCGCGGTCTTGACCGGGAGGGTGCTCTTCTCGATCACGATCTTGGAGGTCGTTGCTTCGCGCAGGATGTCGCGCGCGACGCGCTCCCAGTACTGCAGGTCCGCTGCCTTGCCGGCGCCTTCGCCGAAGGTCTTGGTCGGGGTGTTGACCGACACGAAGATGACGTCCGCCTCGCGGATCGCGGCGTTGATATCCGTGGTAAAGAAAAGATTGCGTCCGCGGGCGGCCCGGACGACTTCGAGCAGGCCGGGTTCATAGATCGGCAGATCGTCGGTCTGCCAGGCGGCGATGCGGGATTCGTTGATGTCGGCGACCGTGACCTGGTATTGGGGGCACTTCATGGCGATGACGGCCATGGTCGGGGCGCCTACGTATCCCGCTCCGATGCAAGTAATGCGCATTCGTCACTCCTCAGAGGAAGGCACGAATTATCACGAATTTTCACGAATCGAAATTCGGGACTGTCCCTATTTAAAGTTTCGCAGCAGTTCGCGGGCGGCGTCGGATGCCGCCGTCATAAGCGCCTCGCTCAGGGATGACTGAGCGTTGGAGGAGCCCTTGCCCTTGGCGTCGCTGCTGCCGGTGGCGGCGACCTTGCCGTCGGAAGTGCGCACCAGCTCGAGCGTCACGCTGACCTGGCCGACGTAGTAGGTGCTGCCGTAAGCGTTCTGCTGATCGACCGAGGCGTGCGCCGTCCCCAGGACCACGTAACCGACGCCTGCGCGCCGCACCTCTGCCAACTCATTTCGGTCGAGCGCCGCACGCACATTAGCACTCCCGAGGCTCGAGGACACCACCTGGTGGCCTGCCTCCCGGAGGATCTCCGCGATCCGCGACTGCGCCATCGTCAGCGGCACCCGCTCGCTCGCCTGGTCCGGATCCAGGAAGATCAGGAATCCGCCGGCCGGCCTGGCGACTGCCGGTTCCGTCTGGCCGGCGGGCGGCTGCGTTTCTCGAACGGGCGGGGCAACGGCTGCAGGTTTGGGCTTTAATACCGCGGCCGTTCCCGCACCAGCCGAGAGCTGCGCGCCGGAAGCCGGCTTGGATGAGGACCATGCCTTCTGCGTCTTGCTCTCTGCCGGAGGCATCGATTTCTCGACGTTCGTTGCCGCCGGAGGCGTAACCGGAGGAGTGGTCACCGCCGCCTGTTCCGGCGGCGTCGTCGTTGCGGCCGGCTGGGTCGCAGCCGGAGGCGCCGTCGGCTCTGTCGGCAGGCCGGCCTGGGCCTGTGTTGTGGCCGTATCGGTCTGCGTTATCGCCGGCGGTGTGCCGGCGCCGCCTCGATTCAAGTACCAGTACGCGCCTGCCCCAGCTGCGACGACGATCAGAAAGGCCATACCAAACAGCAGTGCCTTGCCGCCGCCCTTCTTCTCCTGGACCGGCTGCGGAATGGGCTGATGCGGGGCTGCGGCCGCGGGGTTGGTGGCGAACAGGTCCGCGACCTGCGGTGGCGGCTGGATCATCGAGGACGAAACCCGTGGCGCCAGCAGCGCCGGCGGGGGCACATACGGCGGCGGTGTTGGAGGCGGAGGCAGGACGATCGCCACGCGGTCAGGCGCCGGAGCGGCCGCCCTCGGCTGACCGGCTTCCGCGAGCCAGGCAATCAGCGTCCTGCGCGAATAGAGCTCCGACTGCCCCATCGCGCGCTGCTGCTCGGCGAAAAATTCGAAGGCCGCATCGACGGCCGCCGCACTCTGGAACCGCTCGGCGGGATTTTTAGCCAGGCAGGCCATCACGATGTCCTCGAGATCGGACGGGACGTCCGGCAGGAGCTGCGTCGGCGGCGGCGCCGGCGTCTGCACGTGGTGGATCATGATCGAGAAGTCGCTCTCGTCCTTGAACGGCACGCGGCCCGTCAAGAGCTCGAACAGGATGATGCCGAACGAGTAGATGTCCGAGCGCGCGTCGACCGGCTCGCCCCGGACCTGCTCGGGCGACATGTAAAAGACCGTCCCGACCAGGGCGCCGCTCGCGGTCAGGCTCTTGCCCCCCTCCACCTTTGCAATGCCGAAGTCCATCACCTTGGCGAGGCCGTCCGGGGTCAGCATGATGTTCGAGGGCTTCAGGTCGCGGTGCACCACGCCCTGCCTGTGCGCGGCCGACAGCCCGTCGAGCACCTGCTTGCAGATCATGACGACGATGTGGCTCGGCAGCGCCCCCACGTTGCGCACCAGCTCGGAAAGCGTCTTGCCCTCGACGTATTCCATGATCATCGCCCAGGAGTCCTGGTAGGGCTCGAAGCCATAGAGCGTCACGACGTTGGGATTGTTCAGGTTGGCCTGCACCTTGGCTTCCGACTGGAAACGTTCCAGCTCCTTGCCGCCACGAGCCAGCAGCGACGGGTTCAGGATCTTGATCGCGACCTTGCGGCCCAGGCGCATGTCTTCCGCCTGGTAGACGGTGCCCATCCCGCCCTGGCCGATCTGTGACAGGATCTTGTGATTGCCGATCATCTCTCCAATCATGGCGCCCCCTCTAAGAGTTGGGACATTATAGAACAAATACCGCCGCAGCGGGCGCAGTGCACGCGGAGAAAATGCATCATCGGATGCCGGGCATCAGACTTTAGACTTTAGACCTTAGACTAACTGCATTTGCTCATGGAGTTCGCCGGTGGGCGCGGGGGACTTAGTAATCGATTTCATAAATGCGGAAACGTATTTCCGCCCGCTGGAGAAGCGCAAGTCGGGTCGGAATGGGGCTACAGCAATGTCAATTATCATTTGTCAATTATCAATTGTCATTTTCGCAGACCAAAGGCTCACCACGGACAAATAACAAATGACAAATGTTTTGGGTTGCCTTGCGGCAGCGAACCATCATCGTATTTATGAATTCATGCACTTAAGGATGGTTGCGAGTGGCGATCCAGGTGCGGAGGATGCGGATGTCGCGGGGGGCGCGGGCGGCGCACACGAACAGGACTGCCGCCAGCACGAACGTCAGGGCGGGGATGGCGTACATGGCCTGGTGGAGGCCGGTGGCGCGGAAGTGCTCCGATATGGGGGAGGCTGCGATTCGGGCGGCGCGAAGTGCAAAATAGTCGCTCAGGCGGCCGGTGGCGACCGGGCCGAGGCTGGCGCCGAGCATGTACATGGCGAAAAAGTAGATCGCCATGGCGCGGCCGCGCAACGCCGGTTCGACGATGTCGTGGATGGTTGCGTAGGTGGTTGCGTAATAGATGTACATCAGGAAGGCGGCGATGCCCTGCAGGACGATGAACGGCAGGAGCGAGCCTGACGGCATCAACAGCGCAAGCAAGCCTGCCGGGGCTGCCGCCAGTACGGCTGCGCCTGCGACCAGCATGCGGCCGTTTTCGCGGCGCTTGCGGGCGTCGTCGCCGAGCCAGCCGCCGGCGATCATCCCGAATGCGCCCACCGTCCCGATCACCAGGGCAGACACGGCGCCCGCCGTCTGCACTGTCGTCCCGTGATAGCGCACCAGGAACGACGGCAGGAAGAACGTGAACGCATACATGATGAAGTTGTGCAGCAGGCCCGTGAGGACGATCCAGCGCATCGTCGGGATGCCGAGGACCAGCAGCAACGGCGACCCGGGACGGCGCTCCGCGCCTACGTCGGCCTGTTCGGAACGGCCGCGCGCGGGGTCCGGCAGAAAGAAGGCCGCAACCGCAAGCAGCAATCCCGGGATGCCCGCGATGTAGAAGACCGCGCGCCAGCCGTAGTGCTGTGCCACGGCGCCGCCGACGAGGTAGCTCAGCGCCACGCCCACCGGCAGGCCGAGCATGAAGATCGACATCGCACGGGCGCGCTCCTCGGGGCGATACAGGTCGCCGATCAGGGAACTGGCGGCGGGGGCGCAGGAGGCTTCGCCGACACCGACGCCCAGGCGCGCGGCGAACAATTGCCAGAAGCTGGCGGTCAGGCCCGACAGGAAGGTCAGGCCGCTCCACAGGGCCAGGCCGGCGGCGAGGAGCAGGTTGCGGCGCCCTACGTCGGCAAGGCGGCCGAGAGGTAGTCCGATCACCGCATACAGGAGCGTGAACGCCGTGACCAGCCAGCCGAGGTCGGTGTCGGTGAGGGACCACTCGCGGCGCAATGGCTCCGTGACGGAGGCCAGGATCTGGCGGTCGAAGAAGTTCAGCAGGTTGATGGCGAACAAGAGCCAGAGAGTCGAGTTTTTGCGTTTCAGGGGGAGGCCTCTTAATGGATCATCGCAGAGAAAATCATCAAATCTTATGTCCCGTCCGGCGAGACCGTCTCAAACCTCGTGCACTCGACGATATGCCCTTCATTCCAGCCCTGGAAGGGCTGGAGACAATAGCCCCGGGCGAGCGAACAAGCTGTGAAAAAATCAAAATATCGCCGGTTTTTCGCCTCTAAGTCGTTAAAAGCAATAGGAGTCGCAAATAGAAAATTCGATTTTTTCACAGCTTCGAAGCGCCGCCCGGGGTAAAGGACGAAGGAGAAACCGAGCCCTGGGGGGCGACAGAAATCATTTGTTTGCAGTTGTTTTCTGTCGCCCCCGCCGGGGCTCTGACCATTTGTCTGGCCTGATCGGGGGCAGCGCCGCTGCGCGGCTCGCCCCCGGCTACTCTCTCTGCGTCCCTCCAGGACGCCGGGTTTCGCGACATTCTCGGCGCCCGGGACCTACTCCTGCGATGATATTTGGCTTTTGGCCTCGTATTCGGAAATCCGGTCGGCGTGGAGCAGGAGGTAGCCCAGTTCGTCGATGCCGTCGAGGAGGCATTTTTTCGAGAACGGGTCGATGGGGAAGCGGACGAGTTCGCCGTCCTGCAGCGTCAGGGTTTGGGTCGCGAGATCGACGGTGACTTCCGCTTCCGGTCGCTCGTGCGCCAGCTGGAACAGCTTCTCGTGGCTCTCCCGGTCGACGACGATCGGCAGCAGGCCGTTCTTCAGGCAGTTGTTGCGGAAGATGTCGGCGAACGAGGTGCTGATCAGCGCTCGGAAACCATAGTCGGCCAGCGCCCACGGGGCGTGCTCGCGCGAGCTGCCACAGCCGAAGTTCTTGCCCGCCAGCAGGACTTTGGCTTCGGCGGCGCCGGGCTGATTCAGGACGAAGTCCGGACGCGGGTTGCCTTCTGAGTCGTAGCGCCAGTCGTACATCAGGACCTTGCCGAGACCCTCCTTCACGGTTGTCTTCAGGAAACGGGCGGGGATGATCTGGTCGGTGTCGACGTTTTCGTTGGGCAGCGGGATCAGCCTGCTTCGGAATTGCATTGTTACCTCTCCTCACCGCCAAGACGCGAAGACGCCAAGAAAATAGACCTTGGGGTCTTCGCGTCTTTGCGTCTTGGCGGTCATAGGATCGTTCTTACGTCGGCGACGGCGCCGGCGACTGCGGCGGCGGCGGCAGTGAGCGGGCTGGCGAGCAGGGTGCGGCTGGCCGGGCCCTGGCGGCCTTCGAAATTTCGGTTGCTGGTGCTGACGCAGTACTGGCCGGGCCGGAGTTCGTCGCCGTTCATCGCCAGGCACATGCTGCAGCCGGGGTCGCGCCATTCGGCGCCGGCCGACAGAAAGATCTTGTCGAGGCCCTCGGCTTCGGCGGCGTCCTTGACTTGCCGGGAGCCGGGGACGACCAGGGTCCTGACCTTCGGGCTGACCTTGCGTCCGTCGAAGACCCGCGCGGCCTGGCGCAGGTCCGTCAGCCGGCCGTTGGTGCAGGAGCCGATGAAGACCACGTCCACCGGTTTGCCGAGCATCGGCTGGCCGGGAGCAAATCCCATGTAAGCGAGCGCCTTGGAGAGGGCATTCTTTTCCGACGCGTCGGCAATCTGCGCCGGGTCGGGGATGCGGCCGGTGATCGGCATCGTCATGCCGGGGTTGGTGCCGTAGGAAATCATCGGCTCGAGCGCCGATGCGTCCAGATGCACAGCGCGTGTCATAGACGGCGCCATCGTCGGTGCGCAGGTCGCGCCAGCGCTCGACCGCCTCGTCCCACTCTGCGCCGGCCGGGACGAACGGGCGGCCGGCCAGATACTGAAACGTCGTGTCGTCCGGGGCGATCATGCCGGCGCGCGCGCCACCCTCGATCGACATGTTGCAGATCGTCAGGCGCTCGTCCATGTCGAGCGTGCGGATCGTGCTGCCGGTGAACTCGAACACATAGACCGGTGCCGCCGCCGATGCCGATGCGGGCGATCAGGGCCAGGATGACGTCCTTGCTCGTGACTCCCTTTTGCAACGGGCCTTCGATGCGCACCTCGAAGGTTTTCGGGCGGCGCTGCAGCAGGCACTGGGTCGCCAGGACGTGCTCGACTTCGCTCGTGCCGATGCCGAAGGCGAGCGCGCCGAAGGCGCCGTGGGTCGAGGTGTGGCTGTCGCCGCAGACGATGGTCTTGCCCGGCTGGGTCAGGCCGAGTTCCGGGCCGATGACGTGGACGATCCCCTGGCCCGGGTCGCCGATGCCGAAGAGCCGGATGCCCGAATCCTTGCAGCTGGCCTCGAGCTCGGTCACCATTTCCGCGGCGCGCGGGTCGCGGATCGGGGATCGCTGATCAATCGTCGGGATGATATGATCCATGGTGGCGAAGGTCCGGTCGGGACGGCGCACGCGCAGGCCGCGGGCGCGCAATCCGCGGAACGCCTGGGGGCTGGTGACCTCGTGGATCAGGTGCAAATCGATATAGAGCACGGTCGGGCAGCCGGATTCCTCGGCGACGACGTGCGCATCCCAGACTTTTTCAAACAGTGTGCGTGGTTGCATCCGGGTAAGATAGCACAAAAAAATCACCGCAGAGCCGCAGAGAACTCTGCGCCTTTCCGGAAACTTCCCCGGGATTCGGGCGACGCAGCCGCCGCAAGGGCTCCCCGGAAACTTCCAGAGCTGCATTCCTGCATTCATGTGGCTCCGGGCTTCAGCCCGGTCTCCAAGCTGACCCCTACGGCCGATTCCGCAAAAATCTCTCATGCGGCGGGATGGCGCTGGAGTCGACACAGAAGGTGCGGGCTGAAGCCCGCGGCCACATGAAAACCAAAAGGTTTTCCGATCCCGCGTGCTTCAACAGGGCTCTGCGTTGATATTTGAGGATTTACCGATGATCGGCTTGAGGCATCTGGCTCTAAAGGTTCGGGATGTGGGGAGGTCGGTGGAGTTTTATACGGGGGTGCTCGGAATGGCGATCGACTGGCAGCCGGATGAGCGCAACGCCTACCTGACGAGCGGCGCCGACAATCTGGCGCTGCACCAGGCGGAAACTCCCGGTGAAGTCGCGCCAAACGCCGGACTCGACCACTTCGGGTTCCTCGTCGCGACCCCGGACGAGGTCGACGACTGGGCGCTCAGGCTCGCAGCCGCCGGCGTGGAAGTCCTGCAACTGCCGAAGACCCACCGCGATGGGACGCGCTCCTTCTACTTTCGCGACCCGGACGGGTACCTGATTCAACTTTTGTTCCACCCTCACATTTCGCCCACCTGACGTGCTATACTGCGCCGTCCACTGCGGGGGAGGCCGCATGGGCATCTTCTAACCCTTCATTCGAGGACATACAAGGTTGCCTGGTAAGAAAAAAATTTCGCCGAAGATTTGCAAGCTGATCGACGAGTCACTGGCCGCAATCGTCGACCAGTGGTTCCTCAGCGTCAGCGACTACTACATCACCGCTGAAAAAAAAGCCGAAAACCCCGACATTTTCGGGCCCGAAGAACTCAAGCGTTTCCACGACGCGCTCGGCCACCGGATCAAGTTTTACAAGGGCGATCTGGATTTCACCTACGGTCTGGCCCTGGAAACCGCCGGAGACCAGTGCCGGCTCGAGGCCAGCATCAACAACAAAGTCCCCAACTTCAACTACGGGGAACTGGTCCGCCGCCTCTCGCACCATTATGAAGCCCAGAAGGGCAACAGCATCGAGGGATTCAAAAAGCTCAAGAAGGTGCGCAATTCCGAGGTGTTCAGCCTGCCCGAGAACCTGCAGGAAAACCTCGTGGTCGAACAGCGGGAAGGGAAGGCCGACATCGTCCGACTCTCCTTCGGCATCGAGGATCAGCACCTGGAAGAACTCGTCTCCGACCCGCCCGCGTACATGGAGATCATCCACCAGTACTGCGTCGCGCCGCTGCGTCGCATCTATGCGGAAGTGTACCGGATCAAGCGAAAATAGAGCGGCGGGCTACTAACACGAATTGACACGAGCCAAGAGAACCAGGACACTGACCAGCCAATTCTACTCGTGAGCAAAACGCGTGGACAGGGCTGCGGTGCAGAGCCGCGCGCGTCCGCAATCTGCGGTGATCTTTTGTTTGTTGGGCAAGCTATGATACTCTTACGTGAGCGTAAGGGTATATGGCAAATGTGCTTTCACGAATTGGGAATACGCCGCTGATACCGCTGTTGCGGGTCGGGCGGTCGCTTTCCAGGGACGTGAAGGTCTACGCCAAGGCGGAGTGGTACAACCCGGGCGGCTCGGTCAAGGACCGCGCGGCCCTCAACATGGTCCGCGAAGGCGAGCGATCCGGCCGGTTGACGCCCGATAAGATCATCCTCGACGCCACCTCGGGAAACACCGGCATCGCCTATGCCATGATCGGCGCGATCGAAGGCTATCGCGTCCGCCTCTGCGTTGCCTCAAGCGTCAGCCCCGAACGCAAGCGCATCCTCGAAACCTACGGCGCGGAACTGATCTTCACCGATCCCGGCGAGGGTTCCGACGGCGCCATTCGAAAGGCGCGCGCCCTCTACGCCGAGTCCCCCGAACTCTACTTCTACCCCGACCAGTACAACAGCGAGGCCAACTGGCGCGCGCACTACCTGACCACCGGTGTGGAAATCTTCAGCCAGACGGGCGGCAAGGTTACGCATTTCGTAGCCGGCCTGGGCACGGCCGGCACCTTCACGGGCACTGGGAAGCGCCTGCGGGAATTCAACCCTGCCATCAGGCTGATCTCGTTCCAGCCGGATTCGGGATTTCACGGCCTTGAGGGGCTCAAGCACATGGCCACGGCGATCCGCCCCGGCATTTATGACCCTTCGCTCGCGGATCGGGACATGACCGTCGCTACCGAAGAAGCCTACTCGATGGTCCGCAGGCTGGCGCGCGAAGAGGGGCTGCTCGTCGGGATTTCCTCGGGCGCTGCGGCGGCGGTGGCCCTCCGCGTAGCTTCCGAAATGAAGCGCGGCGTGGTCGTCACCGTCTTCCCGGACTCCGGCGACAAGTACCTCAGCCATCGATTCTGGAGTGAAAGCGAATGAGTCTGGTTATCTCGGCGGAACATCTCGAACGGATCCGGAGGCACGGGTGCGAGGAGTATCCCAACGAATGCTGCGGCCTGCTGATCGGCCGCATCGACAACGGGAACCGCCTGGTCACCGAGCTCCTCCCGATGGGCAATTCGCGCGAAGACTCGAAGCGCAACCGTTACCTGATATCGCCGATAGAGCTGCTGCGAGCCGACAGGGACGCGCAGAAACGGGGTCTGGACATCCTCGGGATCTACCATTCCCACCCCGACCACCCGGCGCGCCCCTCCGAGTACGATCGCGAGCACGCGCTGCCCTGGTACTCCTACATCATCGTCAGCGTCAACGGCGGGACTGCGGGCGACCTCGCATCCTGGAACCTTCGGGACGACCGCTCGGCGTTTGATCGCGAGGAACTGGCGGGGGATCCGCAAGAGGAAAACTCCAGGACTCTAAGCCGTCAAAAATAAATGAGGCCAAATATGGTGAGAGTGTTAATACCGACGCCGTTGCGGGTGTATGCGGGGGAGGCGGATTCGGTCGAAATCGAGGCCGGAACCGTTGGGGAGGCTCTCGGGCAGCTCACGGGGCGGTTTCCCGAACTCAGGCGCCACCTTTACGGTGACGAAGGGAAGCTGCGCAGTTTCGTGAACATCTACCTCAACGACGAGGATGTCCGCTACCTGCAGAAGGACGGCACGAATGTAAGCCCGGGGGATGAATTGCGGATCGTGCCTTCGATCGCCGGCGGCAACGCCGTCGCGGAGGAGACAGCGCTCAGCCCGGAGGAAATCCTGCGTTACAGCCGCCACCTGATCATGCCGGAAGTCGCCATGGACGGCCAGCGCAGGCTCAAGGCAGGCAAGGTGCTGATGATCGGCGCCGGAGGGCTGGGTTCGCCGCTTGGCCTCTACCTGGCGGCCGCGGGGGTCGGGCGGATCGGTATCGTCGACTTCGACGTCGTCGACCTGACCAACCTGCAGCGGCAGGTGCTGCACACCACCTCCTCGGTCGGCAAGTCGAAGCTCTCTTCTGCGAAGGAGCGTCTCCTGGCGCTGAACCCGGAGATCCGCGTGGACCTCTACGAGACGCGGCTGACGTCGGAAAACGCCCTCGACCTGTTCGAGGGCTACGACGTGATCGTCGACGGCACGGACAATTTCCCCACGCGCTACCTCGTCAACGACGCCTGCGTCTTCCTGGGCAAGCCCAACGTATATGGGAGCATATTCCGCTTCGAGGGGCAGGTTTCCGTTTTCGGCATGCGCGAAGGGCCCTGCTATCGCTGCCTCTACCCGGAGCCGCCTCCGCCGGGACTGGTCCCGAGCTGCGCAGAAGGGGGCGTGCTCGGCATCCTCCCCGGCACCGTGGGTACGCTCCAGGCCACCGAGACGATCAAGCTGCTGCTGGGGATCGGGAAGCCGCTCGTGGGCCGGCTGCTGCTGTTTGACGCGCTCGGGATGTCGTTCCGCGAGCTGCGGCTGCAGAAGGATCCCGATTGCCCGGTGTGCGGGCCGCACCGGACGATTCACCGGCTCATTGATTACGAACAGTTCTGCGGCATACCGGAGCAGCCCGAAGGCGCGGCCGAGTTCGAGCTCGATCCTGTCGAGCTGAAGCAGATGCTCGACCGGCGTGAACCCGTTTACCTGCTCGATGTGCGCGAACCGCACGAGTGGCAGATCTGCCGCCTGCCGGGGGCGCACCTGATCCCGCTCAGGCAGCTGCCGGAAAAGCTGCATCAGCTCAACAGCGCGGACACCATCGTCGCTTACTGCCATGTGGGGGGGAGGAGCAGCCAGGCGGTCGATTTGCTGAAGAAGTCCGGATTCCGCAAAGTCCGCAACCTTCGAGGCGGCATCCACGCCTGGGCGAGCCGGGTGGATGCTTCCGTTCCCCGGTACTGAAGAAGGAGCACCGCGGCGCCCTGTGTCCTTTGCGAACAGGGCTCTCAGGGCAAAACAAAACGAACCGCGAAGACCGCAAAGAGCGCGAAGAAATCTGCCGAACTCATGCCCCGTTGCGGTGTCATCGGCTTCTTTGCGCTCTTTGCGGTCTTCGCGGTTCGAGTTTTCAGCGTTTATGGGGCACAGCCTGTGCCTTCGCCGTGTCTGCTTACTTACAGACTGATTAGTAAGTCCTGCGGTCATATTTTGTCTTTCTTCCGCAAAATAGTTGTGTAAACTTCTGCCGATCGGTAACCATGTAAGCTCGGGAACGCGCTTGTGAAGATGATATTTGCGATTATCCGGCCGCACCGGCTCCAGGACGTTAAAGAGGCGCTTGCCGACGTCGGCGTCGTCGGCATGACCGTCACCGACGTGCGCGGCGCCGGCCGCCAGAAGGGGCAGGTGGAACGCTACCGCGGTTCGGAGTACAGCATCGACCTGCTTGCGAAGGTGAAGATCGAGGTTGCCGTCCTCGACGAGCAGTGCGAGGAAGTCGTGCAGGCCGTCCGCAAGGCGGCCTACACCGGCGAAATCGGCGACGGCAAGATATTCATCCTCCCGCTCGAGGACTCGATCCGGGTGCGCACCGGCGAGCGCGGCGAGGATTCCCTCTAAAAAGCAGGTGTCGGGTGCCGGGTCTTGGGTGTTGGGTGCTGGGTTTTATTGTTGCTTTTAGTCTAAGGTCTAAAGTCTAAAGTCTAAAGTCTACAAAGGGAGATCGGGATGGGCTTTTCCACTGCCACAGAAGTTCTCAAATACGTCAAGGACAAGCAGATCAAAATGATCGACTTCAAATTCGTCGACCTGCCGGGGATCTGGCAGCACTACTCGATCCCGGCGCATCGCCTCGACGAATCGATCTTCGAAAACGGGATCGGTTTCGACGGGTCCAGCATTCGCGGCTTCGCCCAGATCCAGGAGAGCGACATGCTCGTCTTTCCCGATCCGGCGACCGCGTTCCTCGATCCCCTGCTCGAAGTGCCGACGCTGAACCTGACCTGTTCGGTGCGCGATCCGATGACGCTCGAGCCCTTCTCACGCGACCCGCGCTTCATCGCGCAGAAAGCCGAGAAATACCTGCTCTCGACCGGGATCGGCGACCGTTCTTTCTGGGGCCCGGAAGCGGAGTTCTACATCTTCAACGACGTCCGCTTCGACCAGGGTCCGAATTTCGGCTTCTACTACCTCGACTCGCGCGAAGGGGTCTGGAACTCCGGGAAGGACGAAAAGCCCAACCTCGGCTACCGCCCGCGTTACAAGGAAGGCTATTTCCCGGTGCCGCCGATGGACTCGTTCCAGGACCTGCGCAGCCACATCATGCTCGTGATGGAGCAGGTCGGGATCGAAGGGGAAGTCCACCACCACGAAGTCGCGACCGCGGGGCAGGCCGAAATCGACATGAAATACGACGAGCTGCTCCGCATGGCGGACAAAGTCATGCTGTTCAAGTACGTCGTCAAGAATGTCTGCCGGCAGGCCGGGTTTTCCGCGAGCTTCATGCCCAAGCCGATCTTCCAGGACAACGGCTCGGGCATGCACGTCCACCTGTCGATCTGGAAGGACGGCGTCAACCAGTTCTACGACGAGCGCGGCTACGGCGGGCTGAGCCAGACGGCGCGCTACGCCATCGGCGGCCTGCTGCAGCACGCGCCGGCGCTGCTGGCCTTCGCGGCGCCGAGCACCAACAGCTACCGCCGGCTGGTGCCCGGGTTCGAGGCGCCGGTAAACCTGGTCTATTCGATGCGCAACCGCAGCGCGGCCGTGCGCATCCCGATGTACTCGAAGAGCGCCTCGGCCAAGCGCATCGAGTTCCGCTGCCCGGATCCGTCCTGCAATCCTTACCTGACGTTTGCGGCCATCCTGATGGCGGCCCTCGACGGGATTCAGAACAAGATCGATCCCGGCGATGCGTGGGACAAGAACCTGTACGACCTGCCGCCGGAGGAGAAGGCGCTGGTGAAGTCGACGCCGAGTTCGCTGAGCGCGGTGCTCGAGGCTCTCCAGAAGGACCACGAGTTCCTGATGAAAGGGGATGTTTTCACCCGCGACGTGATCGAGACCTGGGTCAAATACAAGATCGACCACGAGGTCGACCCGGTGCGCCTGCGGCCCCACCCGTACGAGTTTTATCTATATTACGATATTTGATATCGATCGGCTCGTGGGTATGTCGGCGTTATTCTGCAGGAGTCAGTAGTCAGGAGTCAGGAGTCAGTAGAAATGCAGAAAACCGGTGACCCTTCCGATGGTTTGCCGCTCCAGGCGCGATGGCGTTTCATTCTGACTCCTGACTACTGACTCCTGACTCCTCTTCCCTGGGAACTTCCATGCAAAACGAGATCTCGCGCCTACGGAATCAGTTTCGCAAGGGGAGGGCCGCGCTGTTTCCGGCGACAGCGCGCACATCCCCGTGCCGCGAACTGATGGACCGGCACGCGACGCTGATCGACCGCGTGGTCGAGGAGATCTACCGCTCCTCCTGCGCCTTTGCCGATAAGGAGGCGCAGCGAAGCGCGCATTCCGGGCTCGGCATCGTCGCGACCGGCGGCTACGGTCGCAAAGAGCTGAGCCCGTTCTCCGACATCGACATCGCCTTCATCCCATCCGAAGAGCAGGACCCCTGGGTGGAAGCTGCCGTCCACGCGGCGTTCAAGCTGGTGATGGACGTCTTTCTCTCCTTCCGGGAAGTGCACGTCGGCTACTCGTATCGTCCCATCTCCGACGCCTCGACCTGGGACCTGCCGGTCAAGGTGGCGCTGCTCGACGCCCGTCATCTGTGCGGCGACCGCGCGCTGGCGGACCGGCTCCAGGAGCAGGTCCGCCGGTGCCTGTCGCCTCTGGACCTGATGCTCGAGATCCAGCAGCTGCGCCAGCGGCAGAAACGCGAGGCGGAGGATTCGCTCTACGCCGTCGAGCCGAATCTCAAGGAAGGGGACGGATCGTTGCGCGATCTGCACCGGGCGCGCTGGATTTACAAGCTGCTGCTTGGCGCCGAGGACGTCGATCTGCTCCAGGAACTCGAGCGGCGCGGCCTGATGAGCCATGACCGCGTCGCGGAGATCGACGCGGCGGCCGCGTGGTTCTGGCGCGCGCGCAACTGGCTGCACCTGTCGGCGGGGAAGCGGTTCGATGTCCTGATGAACAACTACCAGGACCGGATCGCGCGCGAGCTGGAGGGGGCCACAGCGCAGGAGTTCCTGTCGCGGCACTACGCGCACGCGGAATCGCTGGCGCTGTTCCGCGACGCCGCGGTCCGCCAGGCGCTGGCCGGCCCGCTCGAGCTCGGCTGCGTGATCCTCGAGAACGGTTGCCTCTCACGCAGGCGGACCGGAGGACATGCGGATCCTGCCTGTTCGGTCAGACTGTTCCACCTCGCCCAGCGATACGATCTCCCGATCAGCCTGGCCGAAGCGCAGGACCTGGAAAATTCGCGCCGCGCGGCAGAGGCTGTATCTGAGTCCGGCCAGGACGAGGCCTGGGCGTTTCTCGGCATTCTGCGCGAAGGGCGCCAGGTGGCGGCGACGCTGCGCTCGCTCGCGCGGCACGGCATGATGAGCCGTTTCATCCCGGATTTCTCCGGGGTCATGCGCTACGTGCCGCCGGACCCGGCTCATCGATACACGGTCGGGGAGCACTCTCTGAAGATCATCGAATGCTTCGAGCGGCTGCGAGCGGGGGCGGGCGCCGCCGCGCAGCGCTTTGCCGACCTGGCGGCGCAGTGCTCGCATTTCGACGTGCTCTGCCTGGCGGCACTGGTCCACGACGCCGGTAAGCTCGTCCCCGGCAGGGATCACAGCGAGGCTTCGCGCGAGTTCTGCGCCGGGATTTCCGCGCGCTTGAAGCTGGCCCCCGAAAAACAGGAACTCCTCGACCTGCTGGTCGGGGAGCACCTTCTGCTGGTGCGCACCGGCAGGCTGCACGATCTCAAGTCGCAGGCCGTCATCCAGAGCGTCGCCGAGAAGATCCCGAGCGTGGACGCGCTGCGCCACCTCTATCTCTTCACTTACGCCGACACACTGGCAGTGTCGGAAAAAAACTGGACCTCGATGGACGACCGCAACCTCGAAGAGCTGTACCGCAAGGTCCAGGCGCAGCTGATGGGACAGACCCAGGAGGAAAGCGCCGCCGAGACCGTCGCCGGGAGGATCGGCGAGATCCGCCACACGCTGGCGCGCGCGGACGGGTCGAGGTCCGAGGAAGCGGTGCGCCGCCACTGCGACTCGATGCCCGCGAGCTACATCCTCAACACGTCGCTCGATGAGATCGCGCAGCACATCCGGCTGCTCGAAGGGCTCGAATCGGACAAGGTCGTGCTCGACCTGTACAACCGTCCGGGGGACGACTTCTCGGAGCTCACCGTGTGCGCCTACGACGATCCGCAGCCGGGGATGCTGGCGAAGATCACGGGAGTGCTTTACGGGTGCGACGCCGACATCCAGAGGGCGCAGGTCTACACCCTGAGCACCGACCGGCCGATCGTGCTTGACACGCTCTGGCTGCGCTCGGCGGGGAGGCAGGTGGCGGAGGCCCGGGCGCGGAGAATCGTGAACGCGCTCAAGGAGATTCTCACCGGCGGCCGCACCATCGATCACTTCCTGAACGCCATGGGGAAGCATCCGCCGGCGGGAATTCCGCTCGACAGCGTCGATCTGCGCAACGACATCTCCGAGGAACACACGGTGGTGCACGTGATCGCACGGGACCTGCAGGGGCTGTTGTATCTCATGACGCGCGCAATCTCGCGGTCGGGGCTGCACATCCACTCCGCCCGGGTGGCGACCTGGACGGCGCGCGCCGAAAACAACTTCTATGTCACGACCCTGGACGGCAAACAGATCCCGGACGGCGACCTGCCGCACTGGCAGCAGAGCCTCGCGCGCACCCTTCAGGGCTACGAATGAAAGCTTCGCCGCAGAAGCGCAAAGGCTGCAGAGATGTAAAGTCCCGAATGACAAATGACCATTGACAAATGATCAATGACAATTTTTTATGTGTGGCTCTTCCGATTGCAGTCCCAGCTCACATAATAATGTGTGCCTCTGCGGTGATATTTTAAACCCATGACTTTTACGGATGATCTTGCGAAGTTGCACAGCGTGTCGCCAGTGATGCGCGATGCGTTGCGCAGCCATCCGGAGTGGCTGGATTGGCTGCGTCTGCACTTCGCCGAACCGGCTTTGAACGAACTTCAACCGGCAGACGCCGGGACGGACGCGCTTTCCGGGCTGCGCGCTTTCCGGCAACGGGAATACCTCCGGATCGCGTTCCGCGACATTGCGGGAATTGCGTCTTTCGAAGAAACGGTCGGCGCGATCACCTCCCTTGCGGAATATTCGATTTCCTCTGCCCTGAACGCCTGCCGCGGCGACGCCCCCGAAGCCGGATTTGCGGTGATCGCCTTCGGCAAGCTGGGCGGCCGCGAACTGAACTACAGCTCCGACATCGATCTTGTTTTCGTATGCAGGACTTCGGATGACGACGCGGAGGCCCGGGCTTACACGCGGCTCGGCGAGCGCCTGGTGCGCGCTCTCGGGCATCCGGGGCCCGGCGGTTTCCTCTATCGCGTCGACATGCGGTTGCGGCCTTACGGCAGCGACGGCCCGCTGGTCCCGACGATCGACAGCCTTGAAAACTACTACGAATCCTGGGGGGAAGCCTGGGAACGCCAGGCTCTGATCAAGGCGCGGCCGGTCTGCGGCGATCCCGAGCTGTGCGGCCGCTTCGAGCGCTTCGCCGCGAAATTCACGTTTGCGCGCCAGATGGACGACTCCTCGCTCGAGGAAATCAAACGCATCAAGCACCGCTCGGAAAGGGAATACAGCTGCCTCCCCGGCCAAATCCACGTAAAGCAGGGGCCGGGCGGCATCCGCGACATCGAGTTTTACGTGCAGTACCTGCAGTTGATCGCCGGGAGCCGCTGTCCGGAAGTCCGCGCCCCAGGGACGTTGGAAGCGATCCACCGGCTTGGGGACGCCAGGGCGCTGCTGGAAGGGGAGGAGTCGCCGCTCTCGCTTGGGTACGTCTTCCTGCGCACGGTGGAACACCGGCTGCAGCTGCGCACGCTGACGCCGCAGGCGCTGATTCCGGACAGCCGCGATGAAGTCGAGCGTCTGGCGGCGGGGCTCGGGTTCGGGCCGGAAGGCAACGCTGCGGATGCGTTCCTGGCGGTCCTGAACGGCTACCGGGCGCGCATCCGGTCGATCCTGGAACGGGTCTATCTCACTCCCGGGACGCTGCGCCCCCGCGAACAGGAAGAGGAGTTCGCCCAGCTGCTGAGCGAGCGCGCGCCGCGCGAGCGGGTCAGGGAGCTGCTGTCGCACTACGGGTTCAAGGATGCGGACAAGGCGTGGCAAAACATCCGCCTGATGGCGCTCGGACCGGCCGGGCGCCCGCTGCCGCCCGGGGAGCGCCGGGCCTTCCTGGAAATCGTCTTCCCGATGCTCGAGGTGTTGCGCGATTCGTTCGATCCGGACCTGGCGCTGCACAACCTCGAGAGCTTTGCCGCCGCCAGCGGCAACCGGGTCTCGTTCCTGCGCGCGCTGGCGTCGCGCCGGCCGCACCTGGCGCGGCTCTCCAATCTGCTCGCGCTCAGCAACCTCTGCCACCAGGTGCTGACGCGCCACCCGGAGTACTTCGACAGCCTGGCGCGCGGAATCCACCTCCACGAAGGCCGCGTCTGGCAGGAGATGAACCAGGAGCTGGAAGAGAGGGTGCGCCTGGCGCCTCCCGGGGCGGGGGCGAACGTGCTCCGCCGGTACCGCCAGCGGGAAATGGTGCGGATCGCCTACCGGGATCTGGCACAGCTCGCCGGCCCGCTCGCGATCAGCCGCGAACTGAGCGATCTCGCCGAAGCCTGCCTGCGCGCTGCCGCCGGCATGGAGACTGCCGGAGCGGGGCAGGAGGACGCGGCTGCGGGCCCGCTGCACTTCGTCGCCCTGGGGAAGCTGGGCAGCCGGCAGATGCACTATTCCTCGGATCTCGATCTGCTGTTTCTGTATGACGATCCTCCCGAGGGGTCGTCGCCGGAGTTGCGAACGCGTGTCCAGCTGCTTCAGGACGAGCGTGTGGAACGGCTGCTGGAACGGCTTGCCGGGATCACCCCGGAGGGCGTGGCCTACAAAATCGACTTGCGGCTGCGGCCGGAAGGGGCTACGGGGTTGCTGGCCAGGTCCTGGTCGAGCTTTCTCGAGTACGCCCGCCGGCACATGCAGCCATGGGAGCGGATGGCGCTGGTGCGCTCGCGGATTCTCGCCGATTCGCCGGAGGTCCAGGTGCGGTGGGATGCCGCGTTGTTCGAGAGTGTCTACGATTTTCACTGGGACCGGGAGGCGATCGAAGCCGTCCGCCACCTCAAGCGGCGCATGGAAAACGAGACCAATAAGGAAAGCCGCATCTGCCTCGACTTCAAGTTCGGCAAGGGCGGCATCTCGGATCTCGAGTTCCTGATGCAGCTGCTGCAGGCCCGGCACGGGAAGCTGCACCCGGAGGTGCGAGTGTCCGATATCGCCGAGGCGATCGCCGCCCTCCGTGACGCGGAAATGCTGGCGCCGGTGGAGAGCGAGCGGCTGCTGGCGTCTCACAGGTTCCAGCGGCGCGTGGAAAACCACTACCAGCTGATCGAGGAATGGACCTCGCGGGAGATTTCGCGCGAATCCCCGCTCCTCGACCGGCTTGCCCGCAGCCTCGGCTATCGTGGCCGGGATGCCCGGAAAGGTCTTCTGGCCGACTGGGACTCCACCTCCAAAACCGTCCGTTCCATAATGGAACTCAAAGCTTAAGACGTGCCAGGATTTCTAAGCCATTTTAATGCCTGGATTTGCCGTCTTGACATAGTCTCGCCCTGCGGCTAAATTTCCGTAAAACAACATTGACAATAGGGCACTCAGATTTTATATAGAGAACGCACTTATTTAGGCGCAGTGAATCATCAGGAGGAGAAGATAAATGAGCAAGATCATTGGAATCGACCTCGGGACAACGAACTCGGTCGTTGCGGTGATGGAAGGCGGGGAACCCAAGGTCATCACGAATCCGGAAGGGAGCCGTTTAACGCCATCGGTGGTTGCCGTGGGGAAGAACGGGGAGCGCTTTGTCGGCCAGGTGGCCAAACGGCAGGCGGTCACGAATCCGGAAAACACGATTTTTTCGATCAAACGGTTTATGGGCCGCAAGTTCAACGAGGTACAGGAGGAGATCAAGCTCGTCCCGTACAAGGTCAGTGCGGCATCAAACGGCGACGCCCACGTAAAGATGGGCGACCGCACGTATGCCCCGCCGGAGATTTCGGCGATGATCCTGCAGAAGATGCGTTCGGCCGCGGAAGAGTACCTCGGGGAAAAGGTGGAAAAGGCGGTCGTCACGGTGCCGGCCTATTTCAACGACAGCCAGCGTCAGGCGACGAAAGACGCGGGCAAGATCGCCGGTCTCGACGTGGTCCGCATCGTCAACGAGCCGACTGCGGCGGCGCTGGCCTACGGATTGGACAAGAAGAAAGACGAAACGATCGCCGTGTTTGACTTCGGGGGCGGCACATTCGATATCTCCATCCTGGAGGTCGGCGAAGGGGTGGTTGAAGTCAAGTCGACCAACGGCGACACGCATCTCGGCGGCGACAACATCGACCTGCGCCTGATGGACTGGATCATCGAGGAATTCAAGAAGGACCAGGGGATCGACCTGTCCAAGGACAAGATGGCTTTGCAGCGGCTGCGGGAGGCGGCCGAGAAGGCCAAGATGGAGTTGTCCACGGTCATGGAGTCCGAAATCAACCTGCCGTTCGTGACGGCCGACGCCAGCGGGCCGAAGCACCTGAACATGAAGCTGACGCGCGCCAAGTTCGAGCAGATGGTCGAAGACATCCTGCAGCGGACCGTGGCGCCGACGAAGCAGGCCTTGGCCGACGCCGGGCTGAAGCCGGACGCCATTCGACGAGGTCGTGCTCGTTGGCGGATCGACCCGCATCCCGCGGGTGCAGGAGATCGTGCGCGAGTTCTTCGGGAACGAGCCGCACAAGGGCGTGAATCCGGACGAGGTGGTTGCCGTGGGAGCGGCGATCCAGGCGGGTGTGCTGGCCGGCGACGTGAAGGACCTGCTGCTGCTCGACGTGACGCCGCTGTCGCTCGGAATCGAGACCCTGGGCGGCGTGTCGACCCGGCTGATCGAGCGCAACACGACGATCCCGACGCGCAAGTCGGAGATCTTTTCGACCGCGGCCGACAACCAGACTTCGGTCGAAATCCACGTGCTCCAGGGGGAACGCGCGATGGCGCGCGACAACCGCACCCTGGGCAAGTTCCACCTGGTCGGGATTCCGCCCGCGCCGCGCGGCGTGCCCCAGATCGAAGTGACTTTCGACATCGATGCCAACGGCATCGTCAACGTGTCGGCCAAAGACCTGGGCACCCAGAAGGAGCAGAAGATCACGATCACGGCGTCGAGCGGGCTGGCCAAGGATGAGATCTCGAAGATGACGCAGGACGCCGAAGCTCATGCAGCGGAGGACCAGAAAAACCGCGAGGCGATCGAGGCCAAGAACAAGCTCGACGGCCTCGTTTACAGCACCGAGAAGATCCTGAAGGAAAACCGGGACAAGGTTTCCGACAGCGACGCTTCGGCCGTGGATGCCGCGCTGACGAACGCCAAGTCAACGCTCGAGCATTCCACGGAAACCGCCGAACTGAACGCCGCCTTCGACCAGTTGATGAAGGCGTCGCACAAGCTCGCCGAGGCCATGTACCAGAAGACGACGGCGCAAACCCCGCCGCCGGGATCCGACGCAGGCGGGCCGGGTCCGAAGAGCGACGCCGGCAAGAAGAAGGAAGACGAGGTCATCGACGCCGAATACGTGGACGTGGACGAAAACAAAAACAAATAGGGCGGAAGAAGGAGTCGGGAGCCAGGAGTCAGGAGTCAGGAGCCAGGAGAAAGCCGCAACGGCGGTCAACGGTATTGATGTTCGAACGGCGCCGGGAGCGCCGGCGCTCCCGGGGAGAAGATTGTTGCATCCTGCAGCCATCGAACTGCGATAAGCTTAGGTGAGCTCGAAGCAGGGATGCAGCAGCAGGGAATCGGAGATGCTGACTCCTGACTCCTGGCTCCTGACTCCTTTTCCGCATCGGAAGCATTCCGGTTTCGTTGGAGGAACCGTGAGCGAACGACCCAAACGCAACATGCCGGGAATTGTGATTCTTCACGGCCCGTTTCTGAGGGAATTGGACAAGCTCGCGGATCCCTCGGTGCCGCTCATCCCTCCCGTCGATTTGTATGAAACCCGGGACTGCTACGTGCTGAGCGCCGAGCTTCCGGGGGTGGAAAAGGAGGATGTGCACGTCGAGGTGAGAAACTCGGAACTCACGATCTGGGGCGAGCGGAAAGTGGAAGCGTACTGCTGCGACGAGAGTTATCACCGTGTGGAAGGGATTCGCGGCCGGTTCCACCGCACGTTGTCCCTGCCTGAGGCAGTCGAGGACGATGCCCGGATCAAGGCGACGCTGAAGAACGGCATTCTGCACGTCGAGTTGCCCAAGGCCGGACGCTCCCGCAACATCGCTGTTCAAGCCTCGCGCTCTGAACGTTGATCGAATATGGCGAAGGACGATTTCTACTCGATTCTGGGCGTTTCGCGCAGCGCAAAAGGATCGGAGATCAAAAAAGCATACCGGCGCCTTGCCCGCAAGACGCATCCGGACGTCAATCCCGGCGACAAGTCCGCGGAAGAACGCTTCAAAAAGATCCAGGAAGCGTATGACGTGCTGAGCGATCCCAAGAAACGGGAAATCTACAACCAGTACGGATTCTACTCGGAAAACATAAAAGAACAGGCCGGGGCTGCCGGTGGACGCGGGCCGGCAGGCGGGCCGGCGTGGGGATTCGATTTCTCCGGAACGGATGCCGAGGGGGGCTCCCAGAGCAGTTTCCGCGACATCTTTGCCGACCTCTTCGGAGGCGGGGGCGGCTTCCGCGCGCCGCGCGACCCGCAGCCGGAGAAGGGGGAAGACCTCGAGCATCACCTGAATATCTCGTTCGACGAGAGCCTCCGAGGCCTGGAGGCGCGGCTCACCATCAATCGTTCCGATGCGTGCCCGGTCTGCGGCGGTACCGGCGCGGACGGGTCGCAGAAACAATCGGTCTGCCCGACCTGCAAAGGGACCGGGCAGGAAACCCGGATGCACGGGGTGATGAAATTCTCCTCCACCTGCCGCACTTGCGGCGGAACGGGCCGCGTCGGCGCCCGCTGCCGGAACTGCGGCGGTTCCGGACAAGTCGCGAAGCAGGAGACGATCACGGTGCGGATCCCGCCCGGGGTAGACACCGGATTTCGCATGCGCGTTCCCGGAAAGGGGACCGCGGGACGGAATGGCGCCCCGCCGGGCGACCTGTACCTGATCATCACCGTGCGGCCGCACGAGTTTTTCCGGCGGGAAGGGAACGATATTCACATCACGGTGCCGATCACGGTCACGGAAGCGGCGCTTGGGGCCAAGATCGAAGTTCCGACGACCTCGGGGAAGACGCTGTTGCGCATTCCCCCGGGGACCCAGAGCGGGCAGAAGTTCCGCCTGCGCGGCAAAGGCGCCCAGTCGCTGCGCGGCGAAGGCGTCGGGAACCAGATCGTGGAAGTGCGGGTGGTCGTGCCGAGGGTCGCCGACGAGCGCTCCAAGGAGATCCTGCGGGAGCTGTCCCGGCTCAATCCGGAGAACCCGCGGGCCGCCCTTGTTCACGAATGAAGAAAGGATCACAGCGGAAGCCATTTTATTTCCACTGTGCTTTCTGCGCCTCTGCGGTGATGTTTTTTTGAGGAGCCAAAAACGTGCGCGGGCGTAAGAAGACGGGGTACATGATCAGTGCGGTCGCGGAACTCTACGAGCTTCACCCGCAGACCCTGCGGCTGTACGAACGGCTGGGCCTGCTCAAGCCCTCGCGCAGCGACGGCAACACGCGCCTCTTCACCGAAGCCGATCTGAAACGGCTGGAGACGATCCTGAGCCTGACACGGGACCTTGGCGTCAATCTCGCGGGCGTGGAGGTGATCCTGAACATGCGCGAGAAAATGGAGATGATGCAGAACGAAATGGAGGATATGATCCGGTTCGTCAGGGAAAACATGGCGCACGGCGGGGCGGGCGCCAAACTCAACGCCCTGGTGCGCGTTCCGGCTTCGATGATCATTCGCAGCCGCCGCGAGAAATCATGACCGTATTCTTCCTGTGCTGGCTGTGCCTCTCGGTTCTGCCGGACCAGGCCGCGCCCGCGGCCTCATCCGCGCCTTCGTACTCGACGAGCTACACGATCTTCATTCGCGGGGCGCGCATGGGGACGGAAGCGGTGTCGGAGGGCCTGGACGCGAGTGGCAACCGGGTGGCCAGATCGCAGCACGACATGCTGGTGTCCGATGGTCTGGAAACCAAGCGCATGGTGTTCGAGACCACGATGGTATTTGCTAAGGAGACGACCGTTCCGCTCAGCTATTCCTACCGCTACACATCGGGATTGACGAAAGATTTCTGCGAGGTGACCGTCAAGGGCGGAAAGATCAATCGCGTTCTGAGCCGCGCCGGAAACTTAACCGAAGCCTCGGCGGCGCTTCAACCCGACACCGTTATCATCGACTTCAATGTCTTCCATCTCTACGACGTGCTGCCGCGCATGTACGATTTCAAGAAAAGGGGCCGGCAGCTTTTCAGCAATTTCCTGCCGGTGATTGGAAACGACTTGCCGCTGGCGGTCACCTGGCTCGAGGACTCCAAGCTCGAGTATGCCAAGGGGAGTATTCCGGTGCGCAACTACAAGGTCGAGTTCGTGGGCGTGCGTGCGGGAGTATTCTCGACGGACATGAGCGGCCGGCTGGTGCGCCTTGTCATGCGCGAGCAGGATCTCGAAGTAGTCCGCACCGACCTCGTCCCCGAGAAATAACGCGTGGTGGCGAAGGCCTCGGACTCTATTGCCCGTCCACTCCTTCAACGACACCCGCAACGAGGTTTTGTTGGGCGCGTTTGAGCTGGCTGCGCAGGCGGCGATAGATTTCGCGAATTACGTAGACTTGCAGATGCCCGTCCTTAGGGTAGATGTCTCGCACGCCGCTTTCAATCTTCGCCACCGCCTTCTCCAGGTGCGGGACCAGCGCGGCGGTCACGGTCGGATCGTAAGGGAGCCGGACGGTGCGGCAGCCGATTTCCGTGAAAATCTTCAGATAGCGCGCGGTGACCATGTCCGGGCAGTGGATACGCTTGTAGGATGCCTTGAGCTCGTAGCCGAGAAGCGTTTCGATGATCTGCGCCGGAGACTTCCTCCCCAGAAGGTGAATGCTCCGCGTCTTCACCGTCAGCACATGCAGCCGGTAGATTTCCGCGACACCGGTGATTCCGAGCGCCGGGTCCTGCAGCGTCTTGAGAATTTCGAGGTGGGGGATCCGGCGCCCTTTTCTGGCACTGCCTGCTGAAGCGGGAGGTTGTTCCGGCGTTCCGGGCAACGACATCTGTGCGCGATCATCTTGATTTTTCATGTTTGCCGGCCTCAACCTATGGGTCCTTTCGCACTGCGCTGCTTGACCATTCTCTCGGCGCTCTTCCGGACCAGCTCAGGCAGACTGCGGTCGCGCGCCAGGTTTATCAGGTCTTTGGGGATCAGCCGGGGGATCATCCGCTGTGAGATCATCGGCGGCGTCTTCGGGTTTTTCACGAGGTTGAGCACGACCACATAGCTCTTCGTCCACTTCCGGCTGGCGGCGATGATGCGCAGGATCTCGTCGGATATGTTGCGGATGGATGCGAACGACTCGATCTCCTGGATCGTGAGTTTCGGGCTCTGGAGCACGGCGCGGGCGATTTCCTTGTTGGTGTCGCGCACAAGGACGGCACGCGCCTCGCGGGTTCCGGCGAGCGCAAGCTTCAGCTTCTGCTGGACGGTCATCGAGCTGAGCCGGGACAGGATCGCGGCCTCGCGTTCCTGCGAGTCGACCGGGAGTCCCTCGAGCCACAGGTCATCCGGGGGAGGCTCGGTTTCGAGGGTGAGCGCCGCCTCGGGCGTGACCGTTTCCTCGACCGTTTCCTCGACGGTGTATTCCTGTTTCTTCTCGCCGAAGAATTCCGTCTCGATTTCGAGCAACTGGCCGATGATCTGAGGCGTCGCCGCAGGATTGGACTTGATGCCCGGCAGGATCTGCGGGAACTCCAGGAGCCGCGTGTGGTTGTACAGGACCATCTCGAGCAGGGCCGCCGGCACGCGTGAGGCCAGGGAGGCGATCACTGCGCCCGGGGTCTTGGGGTTCATGATGATCGCCTCCTGGACCGCCGGCGCGCTGGAAGCCGAATAGTGCTGGAAGATCTCGTCGGCGCAAGCCTCGGACTGGAGCTGTGAGACGACGTCGGCCTCGGACCAGTCGTTCAGCGTGCCGGATGCCGTCCTGGCGAGCTCATCGTCCGGGTCACGGGCCAGGTGGACGAGGAGCAGAAGCATCTGATCTGCGGAGACCGGCAGCAGGCCGCGGGCCGCAACCATCCGTATGTTCCGGGACAACCTCCCGTCCCGCAGATTGGTCATCAGGTCATTGTCGGGCATGGCGCTCATAGCCTAACGCACACGGGCGTCGCGGATAAATCAAAAAAGCACCCGTGCGGTGTTTGCGGAGGTGTGAAGCACAGCAAGACTCTGCGAATGTTCTCCGTGTTTTCCATTGCAGGGAGTCAGGGAGACAACCTGCATGATGGGCGGAATTGGACGGGCTGAAGCCCGTAAGCACTAAGATAAGTCGTCAACTGAAGGCGGACTTGGACCTAGACCTGGACGTGGACCTGGACGTGGACCTGGACTTGGATCTTCCTAAGTCAGACACATCTTCGACAACATCCTAACCGCTGAGAGAAGGAGTTGGTCGGCTTCCTGGGCTCGGGACGGCAGGATAGTCTAAGACCAGGTCCAAGTCCAGGTCCAGGTCCAAGTCCAGGTCCACGCGGATGTGGTAGTTAACGTAGCGCCTAAGGGCTGAAGCCCGTACTCACAAGAGCCCAAGCTCATCTTTATTGACCGATGACTTTCTCGAGCAGTGCCGGGATGTTCTGCGGTGTGATCTGAAGTTTCAGGACCTCGCCGGTCTTGCCGAGCGGCCTGGCCGGCTTCCCGTCGATTTTCAGGCTGACGCCGCCGGCGTTCCCGAGCACGACGACAAAGCTCTCCTTCGCTTCATACAACTGGACGTCGCCGGGCTGAAGAGTCCGCGATTGGGAGCGGTTGGCATCGCCGGCCACTGAAATCCAGCACGTCTGCGTTGCCTGGAATTCGAGGCGGATCATGCCGGGAACCGGCGCCGCTGCAGCAGGCGGATTGACAAACGGAGGCCCCTCGGGTTCAACGGGCGTCGTCGCTGCGATCTGTGTGACCGGCGGAGGCGCTTGCGCGGTTGCCGCAGGCTTGCTCTCCGGCGGGGTGGTCTGGATCCTGGCCGCCGGCGGCTGCGCAAAATAAGGCGAAAAGACCGCGGAGATCCAGCCGCGGCTGAAATATACGCCGGCGATTGATGCCAGCAGCATCACGCTCCAGACCAGAACGGGAGGGATGCGGAACGTATGCTCGGGCATCTGGACGTTGCGCGGCTTGACCTTGGGGACCCGATCGGTCGGCGGAGTCGATTCCCGGTCGAATCGCTCGAGGAACTTTTCCGGGTCGAGGCCCAGGTAGACACAGTACGTCTTGAGAATCGCCCGATTGTACATGCCGCCCGGAAGATCCCCGTAGCGTCCCTCTTCCAGATTCTGGATGTGCCGCAGGCTGATGTGGGTGTCGTGGGCGATCTGTTCGTAAGTGATGTTGTTTTTGAGGCGTTTGGCCCTGAGGTCTGATCCGAGGAGTTCGCGTGCGGGGGGGGCGTTTGCCGAGGCAGACCCCTGCTCCGGCTGTCGGCGGCCGTCCGATGTGTCGAGCGTCGTGTACCGGGATTTCTTTTCCGTCTTTGCCAAGGCAATCGGCATTCTACATAGAGGTTTCTAAGGTGTCAAACTCCCCGGCAAATCGCAACTCCATAAGCGAGGATTATAGCAACCACGAAACACACGAAACACACGAATTTTGTAATTGTTTAGCTATTGCTGATCACACCGGTCTTTGCCCCGGAGGGGCATCAGAGAATAGCCGGGGGCTAGCCGCGAAGCGGCGCGGCCCCCGGTTCCCGTCATACATGCGCACAGCCCTGGAGGGGCGTCAGAAAATGCTGGCGAATGCGAAGCCTTCCGCCCTTCCAGCGCTCTTTCGATCATCTCTCTTACCGGGGGCTGCGCGCTTCGCGCTTACCCCCGGCTATTATCTCTTGCCCTTAGGAGGGCATGGGCTAAACAGTTACCGAATTTTTCGTGTGTTTCGTGGTTGATTGACCTGGAATCTTTCGGGGAGGAGAATTCTGAGCCGGACTTGCTTCGGAATTCGCATTATCTGATGCGGGGCAATGGTGGAAAGGTGGAACCAAGCCGGCGCACGGGCATCTTTAATTCAGGGGCCGGCAGAAAGTACATCGACCGGGAGTTCGCTTGTGCCTCTTTTTCCTTGAAAACACGGGAGCTAATGCGTACCGCCTTCGTTGACAACAAGGCAGGGCTCTGGTAGATTCACGCGTCGATTCTGGCGGAACAATGGTAGACTGCACATTCACGGTTCCTGGGGAGGCTCATCCGAAGAGGCGGCGGCCTGTCGTGTGCCTGTCGATCTGGCTCGCTCTGGCGGTGTCGGGCTGTGGAATCAAGACGGAGGTGAAAGTCCCGGTCGCTCCGAAAGTTGCGGCTGCGCGTACGGCGACCATGCAGGAAATGCTGGCGACGCTGCACGCCTACGATTCCCGCATCACCTCCCTTGCCTCGCCTTCGCTGAAACTGAGCCTTACGACAGGCAAGGCCGAGAGCGGCAAGCTGACGCAATATCACAATGCGGGCGGCTATCTCCTCCTCCGGCGCCCGGATTCCATTTTGTTGAACATCCTGGCGCCGATCGCGAACACGAGCATCCTGACGCTCCTGTCCGTGGGCGATCAGTTTGAAGTCTTCAGCCCACGCGAAAACAAGGTTTACGTCGGAAGGAACAGCGCCAGGGAATTCGACCTGGAGGGGAACACCGAAATGTCCGCCTTCAGCGCCCGCCCGATCCACATCTTTGAGGCGATTCTTCCGCAGTCCCTGGGTCTGGACCGCCCGGGCATTCGCCTCACGCGGACGGAGGAGCAGGATGCAGAGGCTAAGTATTATGTCCTGACCGTTTTGCAGGACACCGGCGGGCTGGAATTGCGGTCCTTGCGGCGCCTCTGGATCGAGCGGTCGCAGATGGTGGTCGCAAGGGAAGAGACATTCTCCGATGCGGGAGAGCTGGCCGGGGTCTACCGTTACTCCCAGTTTGCCCCGTACGGCGACGTTTTGCTGCCGGGATCGATCCGTATCGAAAGGCCGCTGGACGGGTACAGTCTCGACCTGCAATTCAGGAGCTGGCGCATCAACCCGGATCTGCCCGAAGACGCCTTCACCTTGAAACTGCCCGACAAAGTGGTACGTATTGTCCTCAAGGAGAAGGGAAGGAGCGAATAGCTGTAATGGAAAGCATGGTGGTCGCAAACATGCGCTCGCGCCCGACGCGGACGTTTATCAGCGTTCTCGCCGTGGCCATCGGCGTCATCCTGATGCTGATCATCGGCGGGATCGTTTCGGGGACGCTCAACGATTACCTGAACCGGACGATGAGCGTCGGCGCCGATTTCATCCTTCAGCCGAGCGGCGCCTCGATCTTCTATGCCTTCAACAATGCCACGCTGGACGGAAGAATAGCCCAGAAGCTCCGTGAGACTCCGGGCATTGGAGCGGTGACGCCGGTCCTGGCCATGATGAATGTTTCGGAGTTCGGGCTGGTCTTCGGCATCGACCTCGAGAGTTACAACCAGTTTCCCGGCAGGCTCCAGATCGTTTCCGGCACGGCCTCGCTCAAGGGCGACGACGTCATCGTGGATGAGCTGTATGCCCGGGTTCACAAGCTTCGGCCCGGGTCCCACCTGACCTTCAAGGACCACGATTTCGCCGTCAGCGGCATCTGCAAACCGGGTGCGGTCGTCCGGGTTTTTGCTCCGCTGGCGACCCTCCAGGACTTGAACGGAACTCCGGGAAAGGCCACTATTATGTTTATCAAGGTTGCTCCCGGCGCCGGGCGGAGCGAAGTAGAATCCCGGTTGCGGGAAACCTATGCGGGGTACGGCATCACCAGCACGCAGGACGAAACGCTGCTGCTGGCGGACACGAAAATGCCCGGGCTCAAGGAGTTTCAGGTAGTCGTGATCGTCGTTTCGATGCTCTTGAGTTTTATGGTGGTGCTGGTGGCGATGTATACGACGATTTTCGAACGAACCCGCGAAATCGGCATTTTGAAGTCGCTCGGGGCTTCCCGTGGTTTTATCGTTGCCATGATTCTCAAGGAAACTGTTATAATAAGCGGCTTGGGCGTGCTGTTCGGCATTGTGGTCAGCGAGCTCGCCCGCAAGGCAATCATCCACGCATTTCCGACGTTGCAGGTCTCGATGACGTGGCCGGAAGTGCTGACTGCGTGTGTCTTGGGATTGCTGGGGGGAGCGTTGGGGGCTCTCTATCCTGCGTACAAGGCGGCCAGGATGGACCCGGTTAGGGCTTTAACCTATGAATAGGGCGGAAATGGCGTACAAGCCCGTGGAGTACAGTATTCGGACCGTAGACCTCACAATGGTCTACCGGTCAGGCCGGGTCGAGGTGCCCGCCCTTTACGACGTCGACCTCGATGTCGAGAAAGGGGAGTTTGTCGCCATCATGGGGCCGTCCGGATGCGGCAAGTCCACCTTGCTGCATTTGCTCGGCGGGCTGATGCAGCCGACGAGCGGTCAGATCCTGATCGACGGCACCGACATCGCGCAACTCGGGGACGCCGAGCGGACCAGCGTGCGGCGTCTGAAAGTAGGTTACGTCTTCCAGCGGTTTAACCTGCTGCCGACGCTGACCGCGCAGGGCAACATCGACCTCGCCAAGAAAATCCACGGCAATGGGCACCTGAATCCGTACAAAAGCGAAGAAATCTTCGAGATGCTCGGGCTGAGCGACAAGATCCACTTCCGTCCTTCCGAATTGTCCGGCGGCGAGCAGCAGCGGGTGGCGATCGCGCGGGCGCTGATCAATCACCCGGCCATCATTCTTGCCGACGAGCCGACCGGCAGCCTGGATTCGCGCAACTCGCAGCAGGTGCTGCGCGTGCTGCAGACTCTGAACGAAAGGCTCAAACAGACGATCGTCATGATCACCCACGATTCGGAAGCGGCCTCCGTGGCGAGCCGGATCGTCGAAATGAGAGACGGGCAGATTTTCAGGCAGGCCTCTCATCTTGCGTATGAGCCCGAGTTGGAGGGGCTCCTCTGAGTTTCCAGGGAGGACTCTAGTCAGATGGCTGGCGACGGCGGAACGTTCCGGAAAATCCTGATCTGGACTTACGAGCGCGGCACGCTGCAGTACGACATCCTCTGCGCGCTGATCCTGGCTTTCATCTTCTTTGTTCCCCAGAGCTGCTTCGTCTCGAAGAGAGCCGGCGAGGCGCGCGTCGTGCCGGCCCACGCGAGCCAGGGCGCCCCGCCTGCCGCTCCCGGCAACGTTTCGTCCCCGTCAAGGTGATTCCCGTGAACAGACCGGATTGCGTTATCAGCGGCACGCGCCTGCTGATTCTGTCGTTGCTGACGGCACTCGTCTTTGGCGGCTCGAATGCCGCCGCTGCGCCGCAGGCGAAAAGCCAGCAGACGCTCGACCAGGTGCTCGACCGGATGGCGAGCGTGGGCAGGACCTTCCGGAGTTTCCAGGCTGAATTCACCCAAAAAAAATATGTCTCTGTCCTGAAGGAGTTCGACGAGCCCGAGACCGGCATATTTCTCTATGCTCGGGCCAAAGACGGCTCGGCCCTGCTGAGGCAGGAGACCAGGATTCCAGCCCCGAAGATCCTGACGATCAAAGGGGGAATGATCACGGTCTACCAGCCGCGGATCAAGTCGGCTACCATCGCCAATATGGGGAAGAACAAGGACAAGGCCGAGTATCTCGCGCTCGGGATCGGGCAATCCCCGGCGAAGCTGCGCGAGACCTTCCACATCGAATACGAGGGTACGGAACCGGTGGACGGCGCGCCCTGCTCGGTCCTGGTTCTGAAGCCGAAGAGCAGCAATGCGGCCGCGTTCTTCGCCGCGATCACGCTGTGGATCAAGAACTCGAATAATCTGCCGGTGCAGCAAAAGCTGCAGGAGCCGAGCGGAGACTATCTCCTGGTGAAGTTCACCGCGGAGAAGTTCAACCCGAAAGTCTCCGAGTCGCAATTCGAGCAGAAACTCCCCAAGGGAGTGGAAATCCAATCCATCCGCTAGCGCAGCCGGTATGTGGGATTAGTTGGAAACGACCCGGGCCGCGGAGTCGTTCCCGGGCTCCTGTGTCTTTTCTTTATCTTCGTCGTGATGATGCGCCAGCCGGTGAGGGCTGGGCAGCTCTTTCCACGTGTAATAAATGCGGTTGATCACGGTCCAGTTGCCGAGCACGGCGAGCACCCACAGGACGGCTTCCATCCGGTAGGTAAGCCCGCCGATGATGAGGAGGACGATCCGCTCAGGCCGTTCCATGAAACCGACTTTGCAGGTCGGGATGAGCGATTCCGCGCGGGCGCGCGAGTAGCTGGTCATGATCGCCCCCATGAAAACCACTCCCACGAGGACGACGTATCCCAGGCGTTGTTCCCGGGCATACCAGACCATCAATCCCTGCAGCAGGATGATGTCCGAGTAGCGGTCGATGACGGAGTCATAGAAGGCGCCGAACCGGGTTGTCGTCCGCGACACGCGGGCGACCTCGCCGTCGAGCATGTCGAACAGGCCTGCGAGGATGATGATGAGCGCGCCGCGCCGCAGTTCGCCGAAGCCGAAATTCCAGGCGGCCCAGAAACTGATGATCACCCCGCTGAACGTGAGGATATTGGGGTTGATCCGCAACCCGGACAAAACTTTAACAATGAGGCTGAGGATAAACTTCCCGCCTCGGCCGATGGCGTTGCTGATCATCTCGCTAGGCTAGACAGAATCAAATACCTTGTCAAGGCTAAAACAAGCGGAACCGGATCGTCAGGTACTTCTTCGGGTCCTGCCGTAAGTCATAGATAAACTTGGTGATTTCGGCTGTCGACTGGTTCAGGTTGTCGTACAGTGCGGGGTCCTTGTACAACTTTCCCAGTGTTCCCTGGCCCTTGTCGATCTGGTCGACAAAATCGGCGAATTTCTCGATCGCCTGGGTGCTCCGGTCATACAGAGCAGGGTCTTTGGACAGTTTTCCGAGGGTCCCTTCGCCGTTTTCGACCCGGCCCATCATGACGGAGGCTTTGCGCAGCGTTTCATTTGCGTTATTGAAAACCTGCGGGTCCTGGATGAGCTTTGCGAGCGTACCCGACCCGTTTTCGATCTTGTCGGCCAGCTGGTTCAGCTTATCGAGCGAATCGAGAAGCCGCTCATAGGCGGCCGGGTCGTTGACGAGCTTGGCCATGGTGCCGCTGCCGGCGCGAATGCTGTTCATCAATTGAGTGGTTTGCGCGAAGGTCTTCTTGGCTTCCAGGACCGCGGATTGCACTTCCTTCACGGTATCGGCGAGGCCGGTGCCGACCTTGTCCGGGTTGATCTTCATCGCGATGTTCTTGAACTGGTCGGAAAGAACGCCGAAGTTGGCGATGACGTCGTTGGCGCCGGTCATGATTTCGCGGAAACCGGAGATCCGGACGCCTTCGATCAGGTAGGCGTCTCCGACCATCTGGGGTGGAACGCCGTAAGTTCCGGGGGAGATCTCGAGGTAAGAATCGCCGATCAATCCCTTGGAATCGATGCTTACTTCCGAATCCCGGCTGATGCGGTCGAGGAACTGCCTCCGGATTTCGAGCTGAACCTCGACGAAGCGCAACTCCAGCTTGAGGCTGCGGAGTTCGTCATTCAGGTCGGAGGAGATCTTTTCGTAGCTGGGCGACTTGGGGTCCAGCGACGCCAGTTGGTTGTGGATTTCCTGGATTCTCCGGAAGGTGGGCCGGTTGCCGGCAAAGACTTGCGGCGGCACGATGGACACCCGGGTCACCTTGCCGATCTCGATTCCGGCCAGCCACACCGGGGCCCCCGGTTTCAGGCCGCCGACGTCCGGCAGATACGTGATCGCCTTGACCGAACGGCTGAACCAGTCGATGCCCCAGCTTTGCTGCAGGATGATCGCTGCCAGCAGCAGAAGCGAAACGGTGACGAGAATCCCCACTTTCATCTGGGCGATGGATGCACTTTGCCTTTTTACCATGGCTGTCTTTCCTCCCGGCGCCGGCCGGTGAAACTCCGTTCCTCCGCGGAATAACGGTGAGGGTCTCGCGAGTTTCGCAGTCCGGCAAGGGTCATGTTACAAAAATCCTGACGTAGGGGATGGTGGAATTCATCAGTTCTTCATAGCTCCCCTCGAAGCAGATGGCGCCCTCCTGCAGCACGACGAAGTGGATATTGGCCAGGCAGAAATCGCTGCCGCCGCGCAGAAACCTGACCTGGCCGTTGTCGCCGGCGACCGCGTATTCCGTGGCGATGGTGGCCGCGGCCGGCAGGTCGTGAGTGACGAAAACGGAGGTGACGCCCTCGAGATCCCGCAGCTTGATCATCAGTTCGACGATTGTCCTCTTGGTGATCGGGTCGAGTCCCGCGGTGGGCTCGTCGTAGAGGATTACTTTCGGCTTGCCAACGAGTGCGCGGGCGATGCCGACGCGGCGTTTCATGCCGCCGGAGAGTTCCGACGGCATCTTGTCGATGGCTTCCCCGAGCCCGACGAAGCCGAGCAGGCGTTGAACGGTGGTTTCGATCTCCTCTTCGCTCATGTCTGAGTTTTCGAACAAGCGGTACCCTACATTTTCGAGCACCGACAGCGAGTCGAAGAGCGCGCCTTCCTGGAATACCATGCCGATGTCATTGCGCATTTCGACGAGCTGCCGCTCGCGCATTACCGTGATGTCTTTCCCTTCCACGAGGATGTGCCCTTCATCGGGCCGGATCAAGCCCAGGATCAGCTTCAGGATGGTGGACTTGCCCGAACCGCTGGCGCCGAGAATGATCTTCGTCTCCCCGCGGGAGATCCGGAAGCTGACCCTCTCGAGCACGACGTCGTCATCGAAGGCCTTGGACACGCTGCGGAACTCGATCATAGATTGAGCCAGGGCGAGAGGTAGATGATGAGGTTATTCAGGAAAAAGTCGGCGGTGATCACGAGGATCGAACTGCTCACGACCGCCTGGGTCGTCGCCCGCCCCACCCCCTCGGTGCCGCCGTAGGTGCGCAAACCGACATAACATCCGGTCATCGATATGATGAATCCAAAAACCAGCGGCTTCAGGAGTGTGCCGAAGATGTCCGACGGCTGCAGGGCGTTGAGGGCATCCGACCAGTACTGGCTCGAGCTGATAAGCAGCTTGTAGCGCGCGATGATCCAGCCGCCGCCGAGACCGACGGCGTTGCAGAGGATCGTCAGCAGCGGTAATGTCATAATGGTCGCGATCATACGCGGCGTGACCAGCCGGCGCGTGGGATCGGTTCCCAGGGCGCGCATCGCGTTGATCTGTTCGGACACCACCATCGAGCCGAGTTCCGATGCGATCCCCGACCCGATGCGGCCGGCCATCATCAGGGCGGACAGCACGGGTCCGAGTTCGCGTATCAGAGTGATGGCCACCAGTTGGCCGGTGATGCTGACGGCGCCGTAGCGGCGCAGCGCGCTCTCGGACTGGATGCCCAGCACAGCCCCGGTAAAGAACCCGGTCAGCAGGATGATCGTGAGCGAGCCGACGCCGATGCGGTCCATCTGCACGATGACTTCGCGCATGTAGATCGGACGGGTAAAAAGATTGCCGATGGCCCGGATGCTGAGAAAAGTGTAGGATTGGATTTCCCAGATCGCCCTGGTAAGAAATCGGAATGGCGCTTCCACAACAGCGATCAGAGCGTTACTCATGAAAACCTCGCAAAAGTTTATTGGGCAGCGCTTCGGTAAGTCAAGACTAAAGGGTACGGCATCAGGGCTCTAAGTTTTTGACAGAAGCGGAGTTTTGCTTTTTCGATGAGTTTCCCCCGCGCTCCGGGATCGAATTTCTTATCCGTCAAAGGAGTCGACTCAACCTATGATTCGTTACCTGACCGCGGGTGAATCGCACGGCAAATGCCTGACCGGCATCATCGAGGGCGTGCCGTCCGGGCTGGCCTTCGACACCGACTTCATCAACCGGCAGCTTCACCGGCGGCAACTGGGTCACGGCCGGGGCCGGCGCATGAAGATCGAGAAGGACCGGATCGAGATCACCGCCGGTGTGCGCCACGGCAAGACGCTGGGAAGCCCAATCGCCTTCCGCATCGAAAACAAGGACTGGGAAAGCTGGCGCATCCCGATGTCTCCGGACCCCGTCCCGGAAGGGAGCGCCATTCGGGCGGTCACCCGTCCCCGGCCGGGGCACGTCGATCTTGCCGGAGCATTGAAATTTCAGACCCATGACGTCAGAGATGTGCTCGAACGCGCCAGCGCTCGTGAAACTGCGGCGCGCGTCGCCGTCGGATCCGTCATCAGGTTGCTGCTTGATCATTTCGGCATCCGGATCGGGAGCCACGTTCTGGCAATCGGCAACGAGCGCGTTCCTCCGCTGCTGGAGAATGTCGAAGGCGAAGCCGTCCTGGGCATGGATCCGGAGTCTCCTCTGCGCTGCGCGGACGCCGAAATAGAAAAATCCATGATAGCACTGATCGACCAGGCGGCAACAGAGGGGGATACGCTGGGAGGAATTGCCGAGGCGGTTGCTGTGTCGGTACCGCCGGGGCTCGGGTCGCACACGCAGTGGGACCGCAAGCTCGACGGCCTGCTGGCGCAGGCGCTCATGAGCATCCCGGCCGTCAAGGCGGTGGAGATCGGAACCGGGGTCGCCTCCGCCAGCCGGCCCGGATCGGTCGTGCACGATGAGATTTTCTACGATGCCGGGCGCCGACGCTTTTTCCGGAAGACTAACAACGCCGGCGGCCTCGAAGCGGGCGTGACCAACGGGGCCGACGTGCGGGCGCGGATCTACGTGAAGCCGATCCCGACACTGCGCAAAGCGCTGCTTTCGGTCGACGTCCAGACCAAGGAGGAGTCGGCCGCGGCGTTCGAACGCAGCGATACCTGCGTCGTACCGGCCGCGGGCGTGGTTGCCGAGGCGATGATCGCGATCGTGCTCGGGCAGGCATTCGCGGAGAAATTCGGCGGCGACTCGATGGCGGAAGTCGAAGACAATTTCGAGAATTACAACCGGATGCTCGACGAGTATTAGTAGGGAGGTATGGACAGAAAATTCTATCTCGTCTAAAATGTACCAGTTATGGTACTGCCTATCCTCAAATACGGGGCCCAGGAACTCAAGACGGTCAGCAAGCCCGTGGATGTCTTCAACGGGGAGCTCGAAAAGATCGTCAAGAACATGATTGAGACCATGTACATCGCTCCCGGGATCGGGCTGGCTGCCGCCCAGGTTGGGCTCAATATCCGCCTTGCCACGATCGATCTGTCCGTCGGAGAGGACCCGTCGCAGCTGATCGTCATCTGCAACCCCGAGATTGTCGCCAGCGAGGGGGAGCAGAAGGCCGAAGAAGGATGCCTCAGCATCCCCGACTTCAGCGACACGGTCGTGCGTCCACGCAAACTGACGGTTCGCGGGCGGGACATCCATGGCAACGAGGTGCAGTATCAGGCCGAGGAACTGCTCGCCCGTTGTTTCAGCCACGAAATCGATCACCTCGACGGCCTTCTTTTCATCGATCGCCTGAGTTCTCTCAAGAAGACCCTCATCCGCAACAAGATCAAGAAGCTTGCCAAAGCGGGCGAGTGGTGAGCGATGCGGGTCATCTTCCTGGGCACGCCCGAATTCGCGGTTCCCTCGCTGCGCGCACTGCTCGACAGTTCCTACGAAATCAGTGCGGTCTTCACGCAACCGGACCGGCCGGCGGGGCGTGGTCAAAAAGAGCAGCCGCCCCCCGTCAAGACCTGCGCTCTGAACGCCGGAATCCCGGTATTCCAGCCCGAGAAGATCAGAGATCCGGAGAATCGACCGCTGCTCGAAGACTGCCGGCCTGATTTCATCGTCGTCGTGGCGTATGGCCAGATCCTGCCCGCGTGGATCCTGCAGATTCCCCGTTTCGGTTGCGTCAATGTCCACGGCTCACTGCTTCCCGCGTATCGAGGCGCCGCACCGGTCGCCTGGGCGATCCTCAACGGCGAAACGGTCACCGGAATCACGACCATGCTGATGGACGAGCACATGGACACCGGGCCGATGCTGCTCAAGAAGGAAGTTGCGATCGACTCTTTCATGACCGCCGGGGAACTCGCGGCCAGGCTCGCGGATATCGGGGCCGAGCTGTTGCTCCCGACCCTGGAGGGCCTCCAGAACGGCACGCTGCATCCCGTGCCGCAGGATGGCAGCCAGGCGAGCCTCGCTCCGCGCATCACGAAGGAGATGGCGCTGATCCGCTGGGACCGGCCCGCGACCGCGATCCACAACCAGGTCCGCGGACTCAACCCGTGGCCGCTCGCGTTTGCGGAATTCCAGGGGCAGCGAATCCAGATCCTCCGCAGCTCGCCCCCGGACGGCGGCATCGCGCAGGGGCAGGGGACAGGTGTTTTCCTGGGCCCAGGCGATCGGGGCATGAGAGTGACGTGCGGGGAGGGAAGCGTCCTCGAAATCCTCGAGGTGCAGCCGGCCGGGAAGAAGCGGATCTCCGGGCGTGATTTCGCCAATGGAGCAAGGATTCACCCGGGTCAACGGATTTTCGGCCCATAAGGTACGAATCCGAAAAGCGAGCCACGAATTATGCACAGCGACATAAGTCGCGGCATCATTTTTGAACCACAAAGAACGCGAAGACCGCAAAGGCTGTGCTCTCACTTCCTCCGAAGGGGCGGCCTCCGGCCGACATCGTTGTTGTGAGGCGCACGGGAAAACGCCTGGCGCAATGCCTGGCGCTTAAGTCCACATGCGTTTTCCTGTGCGCCTCACGCAAGGAGGTTGCAGCGCGCAGCGCCGCGCCTCTTCGGAGGAAGTGAGAGCGCAGCAACTGTCCCGTTTGGAGGCCTTTGCGGTCTTCGCGGCCTTCGTGGTTCGTTTTTGGCTTTCATTTTCTGTAGGTGACGACGTGATTGCTCCGGCGAGACGAGTTGCGTTTGATCTGCTTTGCAGGATTGAGCTGTACCAGGCGCACAGCGACGACGTGCTCCACTCTGCGGCAATGGACGGCCTGGAATCGCGGGACCGCAATCTCGTAACGGAGATCACCTACGGGACGCTCCGCTGGCGGGCGTGGCTCGACTACCTGCTCGAAGGCGCCGTGACACGCGCCTGGGAGAGTGTGGATCCAAGAGCGCTCATTCTTCTGCGCCTGAGCCTTTACCAGATGACCCGTATGGACCGGACCCCGGACCACGCGGTCATCAACGACGCCGTCAACCTGGCCAAGGAAAAATTGCGGCCGGCTTCCGCGGGTTTCATCAACGGCGTTCTGCGCAGCCTGGGACGGAAGCGCCCCTGGACGATGCAGGATTTCCACCGCGATTGCCCGCTGTGGGTGCGTGTTTCACTGCCCCAGTGGCTCTGGTCGCGCTGGGATGCCAGGTTCGGCAGTGATCGCGCCTGCGAGTACGCATTGTCGCTGAATCAGCCCCCCGGAATCGCATTCCGCACGGCGGAACCCATGGAGGAGAGTGCGGCGGTACGTCGCTCGGAACTCGCGCCCGGGGCCTGGCTGGCGAAGGATTGGGACCAGGCCCCATCGACAGGGACCGTCAGGGTTCAGGACGAAGCCTCGCAACTAATCCCCTACCTGTTCGGCTCGCTCGCGGGAGCGAGGGTCTGGGACGCCTGCGGCGCCCCCGGCGGCAAGTCGGTGATCTTGCACGAAATCTACGGCGGGACGGGCCGGGTGGTTTCTTCGGACCTGGATCCGGACCGGGCGCTGCGCATGCGGGAGTCGCTGGAGCGCTCCGGGGCCGGGCAACCGGACGTGCTGGTTGCGGATGCCTTGCAAGCGGTCCCGTTTCGAGAATCGTTCGATGCCGTCCTTGCGGATGTACCGTGCACCGGGTTGGGGACGCTACGGCGAAACCCGGAAATCAAGTGGCGCATCCAACCGGACCGGTTGTGGGAAACAGGGAGAAAACAGGGGCAGATTCTCGATTCGGTCTCGCGCGCGGTCCGGCCGGGCGGGCGGATTCTGTATTCCACCTGCTCCACCGAACCGGAGGAGAACGAGCTCGTCGTCGAGCACTTCCTGGCTGCGCATGAGGAGTTTCAGATCCGTAAGCCCGATTTTCCCCCCGGCATAGAGGCCTGGCTCGACAAGCGGGGGATGTTCCGGAGTTACCCGAGCCCGCGGCTGTGGGACGGTTTCTTTGCAACGTTAATGGAGCGCACAACATAGAGGCGCCTTGAATCTCCGGGGGTGCTGTGCTAACCTTCCTCAAATACGTGTGAGGTGAGGTAGCGAATTGGCGAGTTCGACGATGATCGCACCCTCGATACTCTCAGCCGATTTCGCTCGCCTGGCCGGAGAAATTGAGAGCGTGGAGAGAGGGGGCGCGGATCTACTGCACCTCGACATCATGGACGGGCATTTTGTCCCGAACATGACAATCGGTCCCCCGGTCGTGGCTTCGATCCGCAAGTGCACGAAGCTCCCTCTGGATGTGCACCTGATGATCGAGGAACCCGGGCGCTACGTCGATGAGTTCATCAGCGCCGGGGCCAACTGGATTTCCGTGCACGTGGAGACCGACGCGCATCTGAACCGCACGATTCAACATATTCGGAGTCAAGGAGTTCGAGCAGGTGTGGCGCTTAACCCGGCGACTCCGGTCGGCGCCCTGGACGAAGTGATCCCTGATGTGGACTACATCCTGGTCATGAGCGTGAACCCGGGATTCGGGGGACAGAAGTTCATTTCATCTGCGCTCCAAAAAATTAGGAAACTTAGAGAGAAGATTACGTTAAATAACCATAGAGCCAGGCTCGAAATAGATGGCGGTGTCGATACCGGCAACCTGGGCGACATTCTTGCTGCCGGCGCCGATATGATCGTTGCGGGTTCCGCCATTTTCAAGTCCGGCAAAGCCCCGTCGGAGGCCGTGCGCGAGATGAAGGAAATCGCGCGCCGGCAAGCAGGGCGTCCGGATCGGACCTGATCCCCACCGCAGATCGGGTTTTCCTGGCCTTGGAGGCAGGCGATGAAACTCCTTTTAAAATGTGTGTCTATTGTTTTTTTGCTGGCCGGGATGCTGGCGTGTGGCGGCCAGAAGGGAGCGAAACTGCAGAACAGCGTCATCCCTGCAGATAAGACCCTGTTTCAGAATGGGGAAGAGTTTCTCAAGAAGAGCCAGTTCATCAACGCGCGATTGGCGTTTCAGACCCTGATCCGGACCTATCCCGGCAGCGATTACGAGGCCGAGGCCTACCTTGCGACCGGCGATTCGTTCTACCAGGAAGGCGGAACCGAGAACCTCCTGATGGCGGAGGACCAGTACCGCAATTTCATCATTTTCTTCCCGACTAACCCCAAGGCTGCCGACGCGCAGATGAAGATCGTCTCCATCCTCATGCGCCAGATGCGGGCGCCGGACCGCGACCAGAGTTATGCCGTGCGGGCCGAAGCCGAAATCAACAGGATGCTCACCCAGTTTCCGAACAGCGACTACATCCCTGTGGTGAAGGGATTCCTCGACGAGGTGCAGGAGAGCCTGGCGCTTTCCGATTATGGGATCGGGGACTATTATGCTCAGCACGGCAATCCGTGGGGCGCATCGTCTCGCTTCAAGGAAATAACCGAAAAATATGCGCGTTTCTCGAAAATGGATGAAGTTGATTTTCTGTTGGCCCAGTCCCTGCTGAAGATGGAAAACACGGATGAGGCCGTCAAGTTCCTGACCCGGATTGCAGAGGGCTATCCCTACAGCAAATATTTTGACCAGGCGAAGGCGCAACTGCAGAAGATGGGGAAGCCGGTCCCGGAGGTGAATCCCCAGCTGGCGGCACAGAACGAGGCGCTGCTGAAGCCGCCGGAACCGTTCTCACCGCTGCGTCCGCTGATCCAATTTGCGGAAGCCATCGGTTTCAAAGGGCCTGCTGATCGCTTCACACAGGCGCAGCGGGTCATCGCGGCCCGCAAGGCAGAAGCCGAGGCGGCCGCCGCGGCCGCCAACAAGCCCCAGACTTCGACGGATGGCGGCGAAGTCCTGATCAACGCAACCCTCAAACAAAACACCAACGGGCAGACCGTCGGAGGAACCAGTACTAACGTCACTCCCGCAAAGACCGATAAGAAAGTCGATACAAAGAAGCAGGACGACACGACCAAGAAGAAAAAGAAATCAGAATAGCAGCGCTGAAACCCGTTATGCCCACAAAGCTCCTTCTTGCCGATGACAGCGTCACCATCCAAAAAGTTGTCAACCTGACGTTCGCAGCGGAAGACGTTCTGATCGAATCGGTTACGGACGGCGACCAGGCGCTGGAAAAGGCAGGCGCAACCAGGCCGGATATCGTCCTCGCGGACGTTTTCATGCCCGGACGGAACGGGTACCAGGTCTGCGAGGCCATCAAGGCGGATCCCGAGCTCGCCGGGACCCCGGTGGTGCTGCTGGTCGGCACGTTTGAGCCCTTCGACGAGCTCGAGGCGTCGCGGGTCAAGTGCGACGCTTATCTGACCAAACCCTTCGACACGTCGGAACTCATCCAGATCGTCCGTTCGCTCGTGGAAAAGCGAAACTCAAAAGCGGAGGTCGGTATGCAGGAGTCTGCTGTTCCGGAAGCGGCGGTTTCCGGCGTCATCGGGATCACAGGGAAAGAACCGAGGATAGGTGAACTGGTCAGTGAGCGCGCGCGCGCCTCTTTTCTGGGATCGAACCGGATTCTCGACTTGTTCGACTCGGTGGTTCCGGATCCTGCCGTGCCGGCGATCCCGGCAGTTGAGCCCGCAATGGCTGTTGCTGCAGAAGAACCGGCGGCGGAGGAACCGGCGCCGAAAGGGTCCGCGGCTCTGAAGCAGATCATTCAATTTCCCGGAACCCGTTCAGGCGGGCCCGATTCGGCGCCGATCCCGCTGAGCGAAGAGATGGTGAATCTGATCGTGGAGCGCGTGGTGAAGCGCATTTCGCAGGAAGTCGTGCGCGAAATCGCGTGGGAAGTCGTTCCGGAACTCTCCGAAATCCTGATCCGCCAGCACCTGGACGAGCTGAAAGTCCCCAACAAAAATTAGCCCCACCTAAAATATCACCGCAGAGGCGCAGAGGCTGCAGAGGAATACGGCGTCGTTGTTCTCAGCGGGCTCGGCGCCTCTGCGGTGATATTTGACCGTGCCCCTCTAATCCGTAGGGAGATCCCCCGGCTGTGCCGGGGTGGCAGTAGGAGTTTGACATTTTCTGGAGTGTGCTTCACTCCTTTGTTGGACTTGAAAAAGACGTCCACGTGCACGAGCACGTCAACGTTTCCGTCAACGTCGACGAAAACCGTGATCGTTGACGTGCACGTGCTCGTAGACGTAGCCGTTGACGGCTTTGGTTGCGATCAGGCCCCTTTAAGGGGCCCGCAACCATAAAGCCTCCGGCTCTGCCGGAGGATACTTTACAGGGACGCGCCGGCCGGAACTGGACGCGAGGGCGGATTTCTAATACAATGCCCATTTTGCATCGGCCCGCGGATCGCGGCTTTCGCCCTCCGCTCAAGTGGCTTCTGAGGTCATAATGGCTCGGGAAATGCTAGATAAATCATACGCTCCTGGTCTCTTCGAGCAGCGCTGGTACTCGTTCTGGGAGGAACATGGCTACTTCAAGGCGGACAACCCCTCCCCAAAGCCGCGCTTTTCCATCGTGATTCCCCCGCCGAACGTGACGGGTTCGCTGCACATGGGGCACGCGCTGCAGCACACGCTCCACGACATCCTGGTTCGCTGGAAGCGGATGTCCGGGTTTAACACCCTGTGGCTCCCGGGGACGGATCACGCGAGCATCGCGGTGCACTACGTACTCGACAAGCAGCTGGAAGCGGAACACAAGACACGGTTCGATCTCGGGCGCGAACGTTTCCTTGAAATGGCCTGGAAATGGAAGCAGGCGAGCGGCGGCACGATTCTCAACCAGATGCGCCGCATGGGAGTCTCCGTCGACTGGTCCCGCGAGCGGTTCACCATGGACGAGGGGCTGTCCCACGCCGTACGGGAGGTCTTCATCCGGCTGTATGAGGAGGGCCTGATCTATCGCGGCGAGTACATGGTCAACTGGTGCCCGCGCTGCCAGACCGCGATTTCGGACCTCGAAGTCGCTTATCAGGAGAAGCGAGGGAAACTCTGGCACATCCGTTACCCGCTGGTCGGGCGCGAGGGCCAGGTGGTCGTGGCCACTACGCGGCCGGAGACGATGCTCGGCGATACCGCCGTGGCGGTTCACCCCGGCGACGAACGCTACCGGGGCATCATAGGCGCCAGGGTGCTCCTGCCGGTGATGAACCGGGAGATCCCGGTCATTGCCGATGAATTCGTCGACAGGGAATTCGGAACCGGCGTTGTCAAAGTCACGCCGGCGCACGACGCCAACGACTACGAAGCGGCCCGGCGCCACAACCTGCCCCGGATCACGGTGATCGACTCCGCCGCCCACATGACGGATCAGGCCGGCCCTTATGCCGGGATGGACCGGTTCGAATGCCGGGAAAAGCTGGTCCACCAGCTGTCTGCCGAGGGCTACCTGGTGAAGGTCGCCGACTACGAGCACAACGTCGGGCAGTGCGACCGCTGTTCGACCGTGGTCGAGCCGAAGATTTCGATGCAGTGGTTCCTGAAGGTGGATTCGCTTGCCAGGCCTGCGATCGAGGTGGTTGAGAACGGCCGGGTCCAGTTCGTTCCCGACAACTTCAAGAAGCGCTACTTCGAATGGATGTACAACATCCACGACTGGTGCATCTCGCGCCAGCTGTGGTGGGGACACCGCATCCCGGCCTGGTACTGCGATGCCTGCGGCGAAATCATCGTCGCGCGGACGACCCCGTCCGCCTGCACGAAATGCGGCGGAAAACTTCGCGAGGAGACCGACATCCTCGACACATGGTTCAGCTCGGCGCTCTGGCCGTTTTCGACGCTGGGCTGGCCGGAGCAGACGCCCGACCTGCGCCTCTTCTACCCCACGGACGTGCTGATCACGGGCCCCGACATCATCTTCTTCTGGGTTGCGAGAATGATCATGATGGGGCTGAAGTTCATGGGGGACATCCCGTTCCGCCAGGTCCACATCAACGGGATCGTACGCGACGCCAGCCACAAGAAAATGAGCAAGACGCGCGGCAACGTGATCGAGCCGCTCGCGCTGATCGAGGAATACGGCGCCGACGCGGTGCGCTTCACGCTTTCATCCATGGCCGTTCCCGGCACCGACATCCCGTTTTCGACCGACCGGATGAAGGGGTACAGCGCGTTTGCGAACAAGGTCTGGAACGCCGCGCGCTTCGTCCTGATGAACCTCTCCGGGAGCGATGCCCCGGTCAGCGCAGAGAGCATCGACAGTTTATTGGCCCTCTCCGGGGACCGCCTGCCCCTGGAGGACCGCTGGATCCTGCACCGGCTCAACGAGGTTTCCGGCAACATCTCGGACGCGCTCGACAAGTTCCGCTTCCACGAAGCCTCGAGCGAGATCTACCAGTTCATCTGGCACGAGCTCTGCGACTGGTACATCGAACTGATCAAGCCCGTCCTGACCGGCGAAGGGATCGCACCGGGAGAGCGCGCCCAACGCGTGTCGGTGCTGATCCACGTGCTCGATCACTCCCTGCGGTTGCTGCACCCGTTCATGCCGTTCATAACCGAGGAGATCTGGCAGCGGATCCCGCACGAGGGCGAATCGATCATGACCCGGGAGTTCCCGCGCCCGCGCGAGGTGCGGCAAAACAACGAGGCCGGCCTGGGAATGCAGGCGCTCATGGACCTGACCGTGAGCATGCGCTCGGCCCGCGCCGAGATGAACATCGAGCCGAAGAAGGTCCTGGACGCCACCCTGGTCATCCCCGATGCGCAGGTGCGCGACCTGGTGAAATCCAACATCGGCAAGGTCAAGCTGCTGGCGCGCCTGGGCGTCGTGGAATTTGCCGCCGGGCTTCACCCGGATCGGGTGCAGCTCAAAGGCGTCTGGAAGTACGGGGAGTTCGGGCTCGATCTCGAGGGAGCGATCGATTTCAAGGCCGAGCGCGAACGGCTCCAGAAAGAACTGAGCCGGATGCGGGTGGAAATTCAGAAGATCGTGAAAAAGCTGAACAGCCACGAGTTCATCGACCGGGCCCCCGACGATGTTGTCGCAGACAATCGCGCGCGGCACGCCGAACTGATCCAGCGCTTCGAGAGGCTCGAATCAAATCTGAACCGCCTGCCGCCTGAGTAGGTTCTGGGAGGGCCTGAAGTTGTGCCGCGCAAACGACCCCGGGACCGCCGGCGTCTCGCCGGCATCCAACCCGCTTAACAGTTCACAAGCGGCCCTTCATTCCGGATGTTCGAGCGCCGTATAACCTGGACTTGGACCTGGACCTGGACTTGGAAATAGACCCCGATCTCGACGTGCATGCGGTAGGCACTCTGCTTTGTGACGCGATTGGCGAAGCTTGGTCGGGACTCTATTGTCGGGTCCACGTCCAGGTCCGGGCAGCCGGGCGGGTGCGGCAATCGAAAATGGTGATTTTTGCAGTAGACACAAACTAAGTAATCGATTTCATAAATACGGAGACGTATTTCCGCCCGCTGGAGAAGCGCAAGTCGGGTCGGAATGGGGCTACAGAATTTGTCATTTGCCATTTGTCAATTGTGATTGGCCATTTGACGGCCTTGAACCTGGCTGGATTCAATGACAAATGGCAAATGACCAATGAGAAATGACAAATTCTTAGCACTCCTGCCTTGCAGCAGCGAACCATCACCGTATTTATGAATTCATGTACTAAGTGACCGAGTGAATGCCGGCAGGCCGCCGGCGCTCCCGGCAGGTGAGCATGGCTTCCATTGCCGTACCCGAGATTCTGGACCGTGTGGCGCGCGCGGGTGAAGCCGGCCTGACGGCTCCGCTCAGCGAATCGGAGCGGATCGATGTGGCTCTTTGTCTGGCACATGGCATCCCTTTGGAAATCGGCGAGGGAAGGGTGCGCCTGCGGCGCGACCGCGACCTGCTCGTCCCGGCGTGGATCGAGGATGAGACGCCGCTGGTGGCCTGGGAGCGGCTGAAGATCCTCGGATTTTTCGAAGCGGGTTCGACCAACGAGGAGGCGCTGAGCCGGGCGCGCCTCGGCGCAGAATGCGGGACGGTCATTTACGCCGAGCGCCAGACTGCGGGAAGAGGGCGGAAAGGGCGGCAGTGGATATCGCCGGCAAGGTGCGGACTGTACTTTTCGATTATCCTTCGACCGACGCAGCCTCCGAAGAACTGGGCGCTCCTGGCCCTGGCCGCCGCCGTGGCCGCAGCGCACGCGCTCCGTGAACTCACGCAGGAGGGCGTGATTCCGCGGCCGCTGGACCTCGAGCTGAAGTGGCCCAATGACGTCCTGATCTCGGGGAAAAAGGCCGGCGGGATCCTGCTTGAGACGTCCGCGGCGGCCGGACGGCTTTCGGCGGCGGTCCTCGGTGTCGGCATGAACGTGAGCCCCGGACCGTTGCCGGATGAGCTCCGGGCGCAGGTAACGTCGGTCGGCGAAGAGGCCGGAGTCCAGGTTCCCCGGCGGCATCTGCTGGCCAGGTTTCTGTACCACTTCCAGCTCGGATACGATCTTTTCGAGCGCGGCGCGCACGCGAAGATTCTGGATCAGTGGAAGAGCAGTTCAAGCATGTGGAACAACACCCCGGTGTGGATTGTCGAAGAAGGGGCGGCGCGCCCTGCCGTCACCTCGGGGCTTACCGATTCGGGCGCCCTCGTCGTTCGCAGCCTCGACGGGGCGGAAGAAGTGATCCTCGCGGGGGACGTCAGCATTCGCCGCATGGCGCCGGAAGAAAGGTGAAATGATGCTGTTTTCGAGATCTTCCAAGGATAAAGCCGAAAAAAAACCGGGCCTCTTCGAGAGGATGAAAAAGGCGCTGACTGCGACCAAGGAAAACCTCGTGGGCCGCCTGGAGAGCGTCCTGACGGGGCACACGGAAATCGACGAAAATCTGCTGGAAGAACTGGAAGGCGTGCTGCTCGGCGCGGACCTCGGCGTGAAGGCGACGGCCCAGGTGATGAACTTCATCAAGGACCAGCGCAAAAAACAGCTGATCAAGACCGCCGCGGAAGTGCGCGCCGCCATCCGGCAGCAGCTGATCGCCATCCTTCAGGCCAAGGAAAACGCGGCGCCGGAGCAGGCGCCGCCGCTGGAAGTGTGGATGATCGTCGGGGTGAACGGCACCGGCAAAACGACCACCGTCGGAAAGCTGGCTGCGCGCTGCGCGCAGGAGGGGAAGCGCGTCCTCGTGTGTGCGGCAGACACGTTCCGGCCCGCGGCCATCGAGCAGCTCGAGATCTGGGCGGAACGTTCCGGCGCGGAGCTGATCAAGAGCAAGCTCGGCGCGGACCCCTCGGCGGTTCTTCACGACGCCCTCGCGGCAGCGGAGGCGCGCAAGTGCGAAATCGTGATCGTCGACACCGCCGGGCGCCTCCACACGCGCAGCAACCTGATGGCGGAGCTGGAAAAAATGCGCCGCGTGGCCGCGCGCAAGATCCCCGGGGCGCCGCATGAAGTGCTGCTGATCATGGACGCCACCACGGGTCAGAACGGACTTGCACAGGCGAAGGAATTCCTCAAGGTTTCGGGGGTGACCGGGCTGATCGTCACCAAACTTGACGGGACGGCCAAAGGGGGAGTGCTCTTCAGCATCGTGCAGGAGCTGAACATCCCGGTCCGATTCATCGGCGTCGGGGAATCGCTGGAAGACCTGCTCGAGTTCTCCCCCGAAAGCTTCGTCGACTCCCTCTTCGAAGCAAAATAGCCACGAATGAGCACGAATTTACACGAATGATCTGGACGCGGAAGAACGCCGCCTGCGGACGCTGACGCACTGGACGTCGCATCCGCGAGCAAAGGCCGATGGGGCGCGGAGGACAAGCCGGCGCAAGGCGCCGGCCCCCGAAGGGGCCATCCAAAGCGCCCCATCGGCCTTTGCCGGCGTTTTTCCGCGTTCGGAAACGCTTTTGAGCTCAGGGCAAACGTCCGCCGCTTCGTGACTTCGTTTACGCCTCTCGGCGGCACCTCCGGGTTCGTTCGTGTAAATTCGTGTTAATTCGTGGCTGGATTTTTCAGTTTGCGGCCATGAGTTCTTTGGGGCGGAGCAGGATGATGCGGCGGTTTTCGAGCTGCAGGATGCCCTTCTTCTGGAGCCTGGCGAGCGTGCGCGTCACCGTCTCGCGGGAAGTGCCCACCAGTTCCGCCAGTTCCTGATGCGTGATTTTGAGGTCGATGATGATCCCGCGGGAGTCCTGGACGCCGTGCCTGCGGGAGAGTTGCAGGATCCCGGCGCGGATGCGGTCGTCGGCCGTGCTGTAGCTCAGGTCCTGAACCTGCGACCACACCTGGCGCAGGCGCAGGCAGAGCACCTGGATGATCTGGCGCACGACTTTGTTGTTGGACATGAGCAGGCGCTGAAAGTCGGTGTTGTAAATAGTGGCGATCCGGCAGTCTTCCATCGCCGACACGGTTGCCGGAGAAGTCTTGCCGTCGAGCAGCGCCATTTCCCCGAAGAAATCTCCCGGCTGGTGGATCGACAGGATCGTCTCCTTGCCGCCGGAAGTGGCTTTCGTGACTTTCACCTTGCCGGCCAGGACGATGTACATGTAGTTGCCGGTCTCTTCCTCCAGGAAGATGATCTGGTTTTTTCGATAGGTCTTGACCTGAAAGATGTGTTCAAGGCCGTTGAACTCATCCTCTGTCAAGGTAGCGAAAAGGGGAACCCGGCGAATCAAATCAATTTTCATTAATTCATCTTCAGCCTGATATAGCCGCTGTCGTCCTCGCGTCCCAACCGTCTTCGGATATAAACGCGTCCGGCGGCAATCATGACTCCGGCCAGAACCGAAACAACACACATCAGCGCCGTGAACATGAGCGAGTGGACCACCGTGCTGAGAATGCGCACCGGCACACCCCAGAGGACCTGTCCGCGGTTCTTGGTCCTGTCATAGATCCACTTGACCGAATAAGAAAACTCGATCGATCCTAACGTCTTATCGGCAACTTCCGGGCTGAAGTTACCTTCTAGAATTCCCACCAGCGGGCCAGTCTGCCGGGTGTAGATGTCGGCGCTGCCGGGGGAAGGCTTGTCGTAGACGGCGCCGGTGGCAAAGTAATCCTCTGCCAGGGGAATGGTCGGAAAGCTGAGAATCGTGATGGTGCCGCTTTGTTCCTGCATGCTGCATCGTGCCTGGACGGCTTCGGCGTCGGAGGGAATCGCAGGGGGCGCGCCCGCGATCGGGGCGCCGAATGCCGCAATCGATTGCGGTCCGAGAAAATAGCGAATTGAGGCTGGATCGCAGCCCTCTGCCGGAATGTGGTTCAGCAGGATCGGCCGGCTGGGTTCGCTGCGCCCGATGCGGTTCGCGATCGAGGTCGCCACGCGCCGCAGCAGAGCGTCCGTAGTGGCGCCGTGCATGGCCACGAAGTAATTTCCCGCCGTAAACAGCAATGCCTCGCTGGCAGGGGCGATAAAATCGCCCGGCGGACCCGGTTGTGGCGTCGTCCCGGCGAGCATGCTGAGATAGGAATATGCGCCCCGGCTGTCGCCGAGCCTGTAGATTTCGATAACGAGGCGGCCCGGGTCATCGAGCGCGTAGGTGCGCGCAGCGTATCGCTTGATGCCCAATTCAATCAGGACCGGGCCGTCCGTGAGTTTGGCCAGCAGCGCCGGGTCAGACAGCTCTTTGTCCTGTTGGATCGCTTTTAGCTCCTGAAACTCCTGGTCACCCGGGAAATAGTCGTTGGTGACCAGCTGAACCTGGGCGCGCATGGCAGGAGCGACAAGGACCCCTCCCGTCAGCACTGCAAGAATCACGATGAGTTTGTATGATCGCATCTAGTTGAAATGGGCTGGGTTCTGCGCCACGCCTTTGCCAAGTGTTTTCATGTACCCTTCGATGCCCTGGAACAGGGCGGTGGCCAGAGACTGCCGGCTGGCATCCTTCTTGAGGAGTTTTTCGTCCCGGGGATTGCTGATGAAAGCGACTTCCGCCAGGACCGACGGCATGTGGGCGCCGATCAAAACCACAAAGGGGGCGCTTCGCACCCCGCGATCCTGAGAGGCAGGAATGAGCTTCCGTACGCCGCGGTAGAGGTTTTTCTGGACGATCGCGGCCAATTCCCGCGACTCCGCGAGCTTGTCGGCCTTGGCGATCTTTTCGATCAGGTTCTGCAGGTCGCGCACGTTGCGGTCGCTCGTGGCATTCTCGCGGGCGGCTACTTCACGGGCTGCACCGGTGCGCGCGAAGTCCAGGAAATAAGTCTCTACGCCGCTGATGCTCTTTATGGAGCTGGAGTTGGCGTGGATGGAAACGAACAGGTCCGCCTGGTGCTCGTTGGCGATCTGAGTGCGTTCCTCCAGCGAAATAAACGTATCATCGTTCCGTGTCAGGATCACTTCCGCCCCGAGCTTGTCCTCGAGCAATTTCTGCAAGTTCCTGGCCAGGTTCAGAACCAGGTCCTTCTCCAGCATTCCACCCGGGCCGATGGTGCCGGTGTCGTACCCGCCGTGCCCGGGATCGAGAACGATGCGGCCGATCTTCAAACCGAGCATCCTGATCATCGTGCGATCGCCCCTGCTGGTCGGTAGAGCGACCTTCGGCGCGACAGGAGGCGGCATCGGCACGACCGGCGCCGGGGGGATACTTGCCTTCGCAACGTCCTTCACTGCCGGCGTTCCCGCCGCTTCGACCGGCTTGCCGGCTTTCGCCTTGAGCTCGCCGGACTCGACCGGCTTCAATTCCACCGGGGGTGGCGGCAGCGGATTCGCCTTTTTTTCGGCGGCGACCGATGGCTGATTCAGCGTTTTCTCGGGCTGCGGGGGCGGTGAAGGCTTCGTTTCCGAATATGGGGGAGTGGTGGCCGGCCGCTTTTCGATCGCAGACGCGGCTGCGTTCGGCGTAACCGTGCTTGCCGGCGGATTGGGAGGCGCCGTTCCCTTGTTGCGGATGTCGATCGTGATTCCGAAGGGCTCGCTACGATCCGTAAGCGAATAGGCGCCTTCCACGCTCAGATCGAGGACGATGCGTACGACGTCGGCCTTGTTCTGTCCGATGCGGACCTGCTTGACGAACTTGTCATCGACCGGAAGGATCTTGTTCAGCAGCGCACGATCCAGCCTGGCGCCGGGAAGGTCGAAAAAGATGCGTTCCGGGGAGGGTAGGTGGCTCTTTCGGTAGGTGACTTCTCCGTCGGAAACAATGCTGACCCTCGTGTAATCCGGGTTTGACCAGAACCGGACCTCTTTGACGGCAGCCGGTCCGACGGCCTTGCCGGTTACAGGCGCCGGCGATGCAGCCGTGGGCGCCGTTGCCGGAGGCGGAGGGATGGCCACTGCAGGCGACTGTGCCGACAGCGGCGCTGCTTTGGCGGCCCTGCTGTTTTCTCCGGCGGCAAGCGATTTGGCTTCAGGAGAGGACCTGTAGCGTTTCTTCAAGAGGGCACGGGCTTCCGCGGCGCCCTCGGGATCCTGGAGCGGGCCTTCGGACAGAGTGGCCAGGCGCAACAGGGCATCCGGGCATCTCGGGCTCACGTCGTAGTCTTTGGTCAAATATCGGTATAACCTGGCGGCGTTCCTGAAGTACGCAGGGTTTTCGAACCTCTCCGCCATTTCCTGGTAGAGCTTGCCCACCTCCCAGATCGCTTCAGGGCTGGCACTGTAGTGAGGATCCTTGTAATAGACTTGCTGGTAGGTCCGAATGCACTTGAGATAACTCTCACGTGAAGGTTCGGGCGTGACAGTAAGCGTTTCACGGAGGCGTGTGGCATCTTCCCAAGCGCGCTCTGCACCCTTGCGGTCCCACTGCGCGCACAGGACTGCCACGGCTGGACTGAGGATGAGAGCGATCCCAATTGCCAGCCGGCGAAACGAGGCATAATTCCGCCGCAACCCATACTGGGTGAGGATCATAGCAGCTATGATAGGCCGCCGTGGCAGCCGTGTCAAGCGAATCGTGAGCGAACCTATTGAAAACTAAGGGATTTGCAGTACCGGTTAAATGATCTTGGAGTTTCGCGACAGAAATTGGCTTGCAGTTCGACCGACGGCTGCTTAGACCGTTATTGAGACAACAACGAGGATTCAGTTCGCGTTTGTCTCTGTCGCAAATTTGCGGCTGCCCCTCTGATTCGAGATTCGAGATTCGAGATTGATTTCGAATCTCGAATCTCGAATTTGGAATAGCCTTCGGACACGCGGGGATTGCGAGGGGCTGCGTCCCTTGACCAGTCTCTGTCGCGAAACTCAATTCTTGTCCTGCCTGGTCCTGGACGTGGACCTGGACCTCGACGTGGACGTGGTCAGTCGTTTTTGATGTAACCTCTCGCGAATGCGCTACTTATATAGGGCAATAGGTACCGGCTGGGTCTACGTCCACGTCCAGGTCCAAGTTCAGGTCCAGGTCGAGGTTGATAAGCTTGAAGTTCCGCGATGGAGCTATCGGAAGGTTGGCGGCTGTGCAGGGTTCTGATTTCCGGACCGGACGACGGGAGGGATGTTAGTCAGGACGGGAATGCCGTCTTCGTCCAGGAAATGAAACATCATCGGCTTCTGCGGGTCTTCCTGCAGGGGCATGCGATTGAAAAGCTCCGTCTGCCGCTTGCCGTAACGCTGGATGATGCTGCGCACGTAGTCGTTCGTTTCCCGGAAGGCCGGCACGCGGCCGATTCGCTGCACCAGGTTCTCGCCGGCATTGTAGGCCGCGAGGCTGAGAACGAGGGAATCCGGGTAGCCCGAAAAAGTGTCCAGCAGATTGCGCATGTGTTTGATTCCGCCCCAGATGTTCTCCTCCGGATCGAAGGGGTTGCGCACGCCCAGGCCGGAAGCGGTCGCGGGCATCAGTTGCATCAGGCCCTGCGCGCCTTTCGGGGAAACCGCCTTTTCGTTGAACGCCGATTCGGTCGCGATCATGGATTGGATCAGCTTTGGGTCCACCCCATATTCGCTCGAGTATTTTTCAATGATTGAATCATATGCCGCACGCGCCGCGGCGGGATCCGCAGCGGGCGCAGGCGCAGCGGCACTTGCAGGATATTCGGCCGGAGGTTTCGTGGCAGGGGAAGGCCGGGCCGTGCTCCTGACGGCAGACTTGGCGGATTTCGCTTTCGCGACCACTGGCGCCGGCGGCGGGGGTGGGGGCGCGCCCGTGACCTTCAGATCGTATACCGGCGTCTGGGGCGCGATATTGGTTATGACCCTCAGGCCGTTTTGATCCACGTAGGAGTAGATCTGGCCGTAGATCAGCGGGCAGCAGCCGGGCAGGGCTGCCGCAAGGAGAAGGAAGAGGCAGAAGCGCAACGACTTAGTCATTCAAACCCCCAAAACACATCATAACCTTCCCTTCAAGACGTCCGGGGGGCAGAAAAAGTCTAATAAAATCACGCATGAGCACCCAGTAATCCCTGAATGATGGAATAGCTCCGTTCTATCGCATCGGCCAGTTTCGAAGAATCTTTACCTCCCGCTTCGGCCAGTTCCGGCTTTCCGCCGCCGGAACCTCCGACAAGCGCTGCAATTTCCTTAATAATTTTACCTGCAGGAATTCTCTTGGCAAGGTCACTCGTCACCATAACGACCAGGGCGACCTTCCCGTCGAGAGGCGTTCCCAGGATCACGATCCCGGAGCCAAGCTTGTGTTTCAGGTCGTCGGCCAGGGACCGCAAGCTGGCGCGGTCGACTTCCGGCAGAACCTGCGACAAGACCTTTATGCCCTGGATATCGCGTGTTTTCGAGAGCAATCCCGAGATGTTCGAGCGGGCATTCTGCAGTTTCAGCTCGCCTGCCTGCCGCTGCAAGTCCCGTATCTGGGCATGCAATTTATCCAGGAATGACGGCAGTTCTCGTGGCAATACCTTATGTTCCGCCTGAATATAATCGAGGAGCTGCTCATCGACCCGGAAGCGTTCCAGCGCCGCCCGGCCGGTGACGGCTTCGAGACGGCGGACGCCGGCGGCGATGCCTCCCTCCGAGACGATCTTGAACAGTCCGATCGTGCCGGTGGCGGGGACGTGGGTACCGCCGCACAGCTCTTTGCTGAAACCGGCGATTTCGACGACCCGGACCCGCTCCTGGTATTTTTCGCCGAAAAGAGCCATGGCGCCCGACTGCATCGCCTGCTCGAGTTCCATCACCGTGGTCTTCAACGGGATGTTCATCCAGATGTGCTCGTTGACAATATCCTCGATCTGTTCGATTTCGGCCGGGCTCAGCGGGGCGAAATGGCTGAAGTCGAAGCGCAACCGGTCCGGGGCGACCAGGGAACCTGCCTGTTTGACGTGCGCGCCGAGTACTTTGCGCAGTGCGGTGTGCAGCAGATGCGTGGCGGTGTGGTTTTTCATCGTCATGCGGCGTTTGGCGAGATCGGGCTCCGCCCGCACGGCATCGCCGGTCTGCAGGCTGCCGGAGCGCATTTCGACGATGTGGGTGATGGTCGTGCCGCGATAGAGCGTGTGGGTGACCAGCGCCCGGCTGCCTTCGCGTGTGATGGTTCCAGTGTCTCCCACCTGGCCGCCGGCCTCCGCATACAACGGTGTCTTGTCGAGAACGATCTCACCCGCCTGGCCGGTGTTGATGGTGTCGGCGGGTTCGCCATCGACCAGGATGGCCAGGATGGTCGACTGGACGGGGGCGGAATAATCGTAGCCAACGAATTCCGTCTTCCCCTGGAAGACGGTTCTGGCGACCTGTTCGCGGATCTTGCCGGCCTGGTAGTCCTGGCGCGAGCGGTCGCGTTGCGCTTCGAGGGCGGCCACGAACCCGGCCTCATCGACATCCATTCCGCGTTCCTGGGCCAGGTCCTCGATGATTTCGAGCGGCAGGCCCCGGGTGTCGTAGAGGAAGAAGGCTTCCGCGCCGGGGAGAGTGCGCTGGCCGGACGTCTCGAGCTTGCGCACCCGGTCGTTGAAGTCCTTCAAGCCCTGGGCGAGCGTATCGGCGAAGGATTCCTCCTCCTGTTTGATCACTCTGGCGACCGTATCCCGGGCGGCCGCGAGTTCGGGGTAGGCGTCCTTCATCAGCGCGACCACGGCGCCGGACACCCGGTAAAGGAACGACTGGTCGATTTTCAGCTTCTTCCCGTGAACGATCGCGCGCCTCATGATCTTGCGCAGGACGTAACCGCGTTTGTCATTTCCCGGATACTGTCCGTCGGCGACGACGAAGGTGGCGGCGCGGGCATGGTCGGCGATGATGCGCATCGACACGTCATCGTTGGCATTGGCGCCATATTCGGTGTCGGCGATGATGGAAATTTCCTCCAGCAGCGGCCGGAAAATATCGGTGTCGTAGTTGGTGGCTTTCCCCTGGAGGATGGTAGTGATCCGTTCGAGCCCCATGCCGGTATCGATGGATGGCGAGGGCAGGGGAGCGACAGCGCCGGATGCATCCCGGTTGTACTGCATGAAGACCAGATTCCACACTTCCACCCAGCGGCCGCAGGAGCAATTCAGGTCGCACTCCCCGTGGTTGGGCAGAGGGCTCTCGCCGAAGTCGTAGTGTATTTCGGAGCAGGGGCCGCAGGGGCCGGTATCGCCCATGGCCCAGAAATTGTCTTTTTCCCCCAGACGGAAAATCTTGTCTGCCGGAACGCCGATTTCCTTGTGCCAGAGGTCAAAGGCGGTATCGTCTTCGCGAAAGACGGTCACCCACAATCTGGCCGGGTCCAGACCGTAGTCGCGTGTGACCAGGTCCCAGGCGAAACGGATGGCCTCGGGCTTGAAATAGTCGCCGAAAGAGAAGTTCCCGAGCATCTCAAAGAAGGTGTGGTGCCGGGTCGAGTGCCCGACATCTTTGAAATCATTGTGCTTCCCGCTGACGCGCATGCATTTCTGGCTGGTGGCGGCCCGGCAGTAGGGGCGCCTTTCATTCCCAAGAAACACGTCCTTGAACTGGTTCATGCCGGCGTTGGTGAACAGCAGCGTCGGATCATTGTATGGGATCAGGGACGAGCTGGGAACGACCCGATGGCCGTTGCGTTCAAAAAATTTGAGGAAAGCGTCTCGGATCTGGTTGCTGGTGAGCAAGTCATTCTCCCGTTTCGAAGTTCTGCCAGGCCGCCGCGGGAATCCGCCGCCGGAGCACGTCCCAGATTGCCTCCTCGGGATATCCGCGGCGTCGCAGGCTCATGACGAGTTTCTGTATGCCTTTTCGGTCCCCCGGCAGAGGATGTGTCCGGCCGCGCCGGTCGAGAAACGATTCGAGGGCGGCCGTGTCGCTGATTTCCATGCGTACCCGGTCGATGGCGGTTTCTGCCAGGGAACTGCTCACTTGCCTTCGCCTCAGCATGTGAAGCGCCTTGACCGGGCCCCATCCTTCCTGCCTGATCCAGCGAACCGCAGAATTATAAGCGTAATCCGCGTCATTGAGAAGGTTCAGCTCTTCGAGGCGGTCGAGGACGGGCTCGATCTGACCGGGATCGCCGAGCGTTGCCAGTTTGGCGCCCAGTTCGCCCCGGCTGTAGGAGCGCCTGGCCAGGAGGGCGGCCGCCTTGTGCATGATTTTTTTGGTGGGGTCCGGCGCCATCACGAATTCTGGCCCGAAATCTCGCTCTCCATCGCTTCGATTGCGGCGTCTTTGGTGGTGTAGATTCCCTGCACGCGGAGCTTGAATTCGTCGGGATTGCTGGCGTAGGCGAGCGCGTCGTCGTAGCTGATGCGGCCCGCCTTGTAATGATCGTAGATCGACTGGTCGAACGTCTGCATGCCGTACTGAGAGGTGCCGGCGGCGATCGCCTGGCGGATGAGGCGTGTCTTTTCGGGATCGATGATGCAATTTCGAATGTACTCGGTGACGATCATGACTTCGATGGCGGGCACGCGCCCGCGCGTGTCCGACCGCCGGATCAGGCGCATGGAGACGACGGCGCGGAGCACCATCCCGAGCTGGAGGCGGATCTGGCGCTGCTGGTGGGACGGGAAGACGGCGATGATACGGTTGATGGTCTCCAGGGCGTCCACGGTGTGCAGGGTGCTGAAGACAAGATGCCCGGTTTCGGCTGCCAGCAGGGCGGTCTCGATCGTCTCGAGATCGCGCATTTCACCGACCAGGATGACATCGGGATCCTGGCGCAAGGCGCTGCGCAGCGCGTCCCCGAAGCTGGAGGCGTCCACGGAGATTTCGCGCTGGCTGAAGATGCTCATCCGGTCGTTGTGAATGAACTCGATCGGGTCCTCGATAGTGATGACGTGGCGGGTCAGGTTCTCGTTCACGTAGTTGAGCATGGCCGCGATGCTCGTGGACTTGCCGCTCCCGGTAGTGCCGGTTACCAGCACCATGCCGCGCGGCTCCCTGGCGATCTTGGCGAGCACCTTGGGCAGGAACAGGTCTTCGAAATTCAGGACGCTGAACGGAATGGCGCGGATGGCAATTGAAACCGTGCCGCGCTGCTGGAAGACGTTGACGCGGAATCGCCCGACCCCTTTGAGCCCGTAGCCGAGGTCGCACTCGGCATTGTCGCGGAAGCGCTGCTTCTGCTTGTTGGTCATGATGGAGAAAGCCATCATGAGGGTGTCTTCCTTGCTCATCTTGCCGAACTCTCCCAGCGGCACCAGTTCTCCATTGATGCGGAGATGGGGAAAGGTAGCAGTCTTCAGATGGAGGTCGGATGCCCCCTTCGACATCATGACGCGCAGGAGGGTATCAAGATTCATGTGTGTCCTCTCTCAAAGGGCTGACGGCGACGCCATGTTATGTGCCGCCACCGCGGGTGTCAAGCCGAATCCCTTGTCCACAAAGGCTTTCCCTTGACTGTAACACTCCCTTTCCGTAACATTTGTGACCTATGGACATGGAATCATTTCCCGACAAGGTGGACATCATCCCCACGGACTCACCGCAGGAACCCCCGTCTCCAGAAACACCTTCCATGGAAACCCCCGCTGTGGAGATTCCGGATCAGGCGGGGATGCTCAAGGCCGTGGCAGCCTGCGTGGCGGGCGCGCTGATTCCCGGGATGGGACACGCAATCCTGGGCAAGTGGGATCGGGCGCTGGTGTTCCTCGGGAGCATCAGCCTGATGTTTGCCCTGGGCCTTGCGATGGACGGGCGGCTGTTCAGCCCGGATTACTCGGATATTTTCGCGGCGCTGAAGTTTATTGCCGACGCGGGGAACGGGCTGCTCTACTGGGTTGCCTGGCTGCGCGGCCTCGGGACCGGGACTCCCGCGGCTTATACCTATGATTTTGCGAACGTTTTTGTCTACACGGCCGGGCTTCTGAACATGCTCGTCGTGGTGGACGCATTCGACATCGCGCTCGGGAGGAAGAAGTAATGAAAGATCATTTCCTCCTGATGATCGTCTTCAGCGTTCTGGTTTCGCTGGTATTTACCTTCATCGCCAAGACCGGCGCAAAGGAGCGCAGCCTGTATTTCCTGTACCTTTTGGGATCCTTCGTTCTCCTGTCGATCCTGGTCGGCTGGATCATGGTTCCGTTTCCTTTTGGCCGCTGATGCTGTTCCGGGCGCCCCGGCGGCTGCGCGCTACGCGCTTGACCCCGGCTACTCTCTGCGGCCCGGGGCTGAGATCTTGCGCGCCGATTGCGCTGCCGGGGAGTTTCGCGACAGAAACTAACTAACCATCACTATCGTTTTGGATGATCTGATATGCGAATTGCCGTGATCCCTGGGGATGGAATCGGTCCGGAAGTGATACGCGAGGCCCTGAATGTGCTCCGGAAGGTGGCGGCTGCCGGCGGCAAAACCATCGAGACCAAGGAGTTCGATTATGGGGCCGAGCGCTACCTGAGGGAGGGGATCTCTCTTCCTGCGGACGCGCTGGACCGCTTCCGTTCGGAATTTGACGCCATTCTGCTCGGGGCGTTGGGCGATCCGCGTATCCCGGATATGAAACACGCCTTCGAGATTCTCCTTGGCATCCGCTTCGGCCTCGATCTCTATGCGAACATCCGCCCGATCAAGCTCCTGGCGCGCCGCCTGACGCCGTTGAAAAACGCCACGGAAGCCGACATCAACTTCACCGTCATCCGTGAAAACACCGAGGACCTCTACGCCGGCATCGGGGGGATCTTCAAAAAGGGAACCCCGGATGAGGTGGCCATCCAGGAGAGCATTTCGACCCGGAAGGGCGTCGAGCGGATCCTGGAGATGGCGTTCGGTTTCGCCGCGAAACTCCGGCTGAAAAGGGTCACCATGTCGGACAAAAGCAATGCGCTGCGTTTCGGCGGTGACCTGTGGCAACGGACCTTCAGCGATGTTGCACAGAGGAATCCTGGGATTGAGGCCGAACACATGTATATCGATTCGCTGGCGCAGATGCTGGTGCGGGAGCCGTCGCATTTCCAGGTCATCGTCACCAACAATATGTTCGGGGACATCATCGCGGACCTTGGGGTGCAGCTGCTTGGCGGACTCGGGCTGGCGGCCTCAGGTAACATCCGGCCCGGGGGCGTGTGCATGTTCGAACCGGTTCACGGCTCGGCGCCGCGGTATGCCGGCAAAAACCTTGCCGATCCGATGGGGGCCATCATGGCCGCGCAGATGATGCTCGCCTACCTCGGTTGGGATGCTGAAGCCGGAATGATCGAAACGGCAGTCCAGGAGTGCGTGCGCGCCGGCGAATGCACCCCGGACCTGCAAGGGAGTCTTGGCACGAGGGAGGTCGGCGCGGCAGTCTGCGCGCGCATCGAACAGGCGGCGTCGGGGAAATAAACCGGTTCTCGAGCCGCGGAATCGCCGCCGACGAATATGATCAGAGGTAATTGTTTAGCCGGGCAATGAAGCGCGAACCACAAAGGCCGCAAAGACCCCCAAGAGTCTGTTTCTTTGCGGTCTTTGAGCTCTACGTGGTTCAAATTGCGGCTGACGGCTTAATGTGGCGTCGACTTCGACGATTGGCTAAACAGATACGATCAGAGAGTAATTGTTTAACCGGGCAATGAAGCGCGAACCACAAAGGCCGCAAAGACCCCCAAGAGTCTGTTTCTTTGCGGTCTTTGAGCTCTTCGTGGTTCAAATTGCGGCTGACGGCTTAATGTGGCGTCGACTTCGACGATTGGCTAAACAGATACGATCAGAGAGTAATTGTTTAACCGGGCAATGAAGCGCGAACCACAAAGGCCGCAAAGACCCCCAAGAGTCTGTTTCTTTGCGGTCTTTGAGCTCTTCGTGGTTCAAATTGCGGCTGACGGCTTAATGTGGCGTCGACTTCGACGATTGGCTAAACAGATACGATCAGAGAGTAAAAGACCGTCGGGCTCATCGAACATGCCAAAGCCCGGGGCCACGGGCTTCAGCAGGGGGATGGATATCGCTATGACATTTACCGGGAAGACTGCGATCGTGACGGGTGGGGCGAGGGGAATCGGCCGCGCCATCTGCCTGGAACTGGGCCGCCGGGGTTGCGACGTTGCCTTCAATTATGCCCACAGCGTCGAGCAGGCAGAAACACTGGTCGACGAGCTGACCGCCATCGGGCGCAAGGCGCATGCCTACCTCGTGGACGTCACGGATTACGCTGCCGTCGAGAACATGATCGCGGACGTAAAGAAGAAGGCCGGCGGCATCGACTGCCTGGTCAATAACGCCGGCATCATCCGCGACAAGCTGCTCCTGGCGATGCGCGAGAACGAGTGGGACGATGTGATCGCCACCAACCTGAAAGGGGTCTTCAACTTTTCCAAGCTTGCCGTGGCATCGATGATCCGGGCACGCTCCGGATCGATCCTCAACATCACTTCGGTCAGCGGAATCGCCGGGATGGCCGGTCAGACGAATTACGCGGCCTCCAAGGCCGGCATCATCGGATTCACCAAGGCTCTCGCCAGGGAAGTGGCCGGGAGAAACATCACGGTGAATGCGCTGGCGCTCGGCATGATCGAAACCGACATGACCAATTCCCTGCCGGAGGAGCACAAGGCGAAGGTGCTCGAAGCGATTCCGCTACGCCGCTTCGGCACAACCACGGAGATCGGCCGGATCGCGGCATTTCTCCTCTCCGACGACGCCCGCTACATCACCGGCCAGGTCATACAGGTCGACGGCGGCCTGGCGATGTAGCCGTATCGCATCCCTCCATATTCCGGCCGCCAGTAGGTCCCGTCCGCCGTCCGGGACCATCACCCTCCCCATATCGCTGGTTTCTGTCGCGAAACGCCAAGATCATCTAACCTGGACCTAGACTTGGACTTGGACCTGGACGTGGACGTAGACCCGGCAAATATCGATGGCCCGATATAAGTGCCACATTCGCGAGAAGTTACATCAAGAAAGGCTGACCACGTCCAGGTCCAAGTCTAGGTCCAAGTCCAGGTCAGATGACCCTGGGGTTTCGCGGCAGAAACCAGCTAATCACAGCTTTTGAATGCATCTCCCAATCGGCCAGGGATCATCAGACTATCGATTCTGGCGATTGCACGCGGGCAAATCGCACATGACTCCGGGTTGGGCCATCAACTGGTCCCGTCCGCCGTCCGGGACCCACCTGCGGCCGCGACATACGGCGCACTCTCGGCACTGAATCGTTCAAAAAAAGTTGGCACTTCCTGGGCTTGCGCCGTTAGACTGGCAGGGAGGAACTTCAGTTGGACGAAGCGCCGGTTTCCTGTGCCAGCCAGGCCGTCGAGCAGCGCGCAGTATCTCACGGGGAGCAGGGGGAAACGCTCTGTCTGCTTTCGACGATTCTGGGGCACGGACGGAACAGTGCGGCGACGGAGGCGTCGTCGCGGAGGCTGTTGCGGCATTTCGGCAATGCGACGGCGTTGACGCTGGCCTCGCAGGAGGAAATCCGGCAGGGGGGAAGAGTCTCGGACCGGCAGGCCGCGGCGTTGCGGGCCGCGCTGTCGCTCGGGCGCCAGTTGTGTTCTTCGCCGATGAAGCCGGGGCAACGATTTTCGAACAGCCGGGATCTATTCGTCCGTTATCGGGCCCAGTTTTTCGCCGCCAACCGGGAGTACTTCTTGTCATTGCACCTCAATTCCAAGAACCAGCTCATTCGCGAGGTGCTGGTATCGGTCGGCAGCCTGAGCACTTCGGTGGTTCACCCGAGGGAAGTTTTCTCGGCTGCCGTGCGCGACAGCACGGCGGCGCTCATTTTCCTGCACAACCACCCTTCGGGCGATCCGGCCCCGAGCCGGGAAGACCGCGAGTGTACCCAACGTCTCTGCCGGGCCGGAAAGATCCTGGGCATCCGCGTCCTGGACCACATCATCCTGGGGCATGACGACTACTTCAGTTTTGCGGACGCCGGCCAAATCACGGACTCTGCAGAGTGACTTCGATGAAAATGAATCTTCCGTCACAGCCGTCGGATTGTTTCGACCTCGAACTTCCTGCAGGGAAGCGTTTTGACATGGTCGGGTTCGGGCAGAATACGGTTGACGACATCTGCGTCGTGCCGGGGTTCCCGCGCCGCGACAGCAAGACCGAGGTGATCCGTTACGAACGGCAGGCCGGGGGACAGGTGGCCACGGCGGTCGCTTTCGCCGCCCGGCTGGGGCTGAGTGCGAAATACATCGGCAAGGTTGGTTCGGACGAAAACGGCCGCCTGTCCGCGGCCAGCCTGGCGGAAGAAAGAATCGATATCTCTTCGGTCGTGGTGTCGGAGGGGGCGCGCAATCACCATTCCTTCATCCTGGTGGATGCGAGCACCGGCGAGCGGACGATTCTCTGGGAGAGAGATTCGCGGCTGGATTACCATACCGGCGAATTGCAGCGCGAGGCGATCTGCGCCGGAAAGATCCTTTTGTTGGACGCGAGCGATCCCGAGGCCGCGCTGCAAGCGGCGCGCTGGGCACGGGAGGACGGCATACCCGTCGTGGTGGACTTTGATAAAGTAATCCCGACCAGCGGGGAGTTGCTCCCCCTCGTTGATTTCCTGATTGTCAGTTCAGACTTCCCGCAGGAATTCACCGGTCTCAAAAGCCCGACTGCCTCTCTCCTGGCGCTGCGCAACCACTGTGAGGGCTTCCTTGCGGTCACGCTGGGCGCGCAGGGCGCGCTGGCCCTGGTCGGTGGCCGTTGCGTCCCATTCCCCGGCTATGCCGTCCACGCGGTAGATACGACCGGCGCGGGGGATATTTTCCACGGCGCCTTCCTATACGGTCTATCGCAGAACTGGCCGCTGGACAGGATGATAACCTTCGCAAACGCAGCCGCGGCCCTCAACTGCACCCGGCTTGGAGCGAGATCTGGGATGCCCGAAATGGATGAGATCCTAAACGTCATGAACCAGCACTAGGATAGGGCGCTTGATCCGCTAATCCGTAGGGAGATCCCCCGGCTGTGCCGGGGTGGCAGTAGGAGTTTGACATTTTCTGGAGTGTATTTCACTCCTTTGTTGGATTTGAAAAAGACGTCCACGTGCACGAGCACGTCAACGTTTCCGTCAACGTCGACGAAAACCGTGATCGTTGACGTGCACGTGCTCGTAGACGTAGCCGTTGACGGCTTTGGTTGCGATCAGGCCCCTTTGAGGGGCCCGCAACCATAAAGCCTCCGGCTCTGCCGGAGGCTACTTTACTTGCGGGAGAGGGATGCGGGGTTGTGCTAACATTTGGTTTGGTTACTGGAGGGAAATGAAGAATCTCTTCTTTCTTGATCTGGACACGCAGCGGGACCTGATGCTTTCTCATGGCGCCCTTTCCGTTCCGGGAGCCGACCGTCTTGTTCCCAAACTGCGCCGGCTATTCAATTTTGCCAAGGCCAACTCGGTCACTGTCCTTTCCTCGGCTATCTCCCGCTCCGCTTCCGACCCGGGATCTGCGCCGTTACCGCCACACTGCATTCGCGGGACGGAAGGTCAGCGCAAGCTGGATGACACCCTGATGCTTCACCCGCTGATCCTGGAGAACAAACCGATCGACCGCAGTTTCCACGACATGGTGCGAAAACACCCGCAGATCATTATCGAAAAGCAGGATTTCGACATCTTCAGCAATCCGGCGACGGAAAAACTTCTCCGTGTTCTGCCGCCGCATGCGATCCTCTTTGGAGTTCCGCTCGAACACTCCGTCCTGCTTGCGGCTCTTGGGCTGAGGCGGTTGGGCCTCAAGACGGCTGTGATTCAGAATGCAGTTTTGCCGCTGGATCCGCGGGAAGCGGCCAGGGCGGAAACGGCGATGCGCGGCGCCCGCGTGGAGTTCATTACGCTGGAGGTCCTGCTCGGTGTTCAGGCTGAGGAGTGAAGCGGCAACGGCTTTGACAGCCGATCGTCTACTATGAACGCCGGCATCTACATCCACGTCCCCTTTTGCCATTCAAAATGCGATTATTGCAGTTTCGTGTCCAGACCCTGGGACGATTCTCTGGCCGAACGGTATTGGCGCGCGGTTGTGCGCGAACTGCACGAATTTGCCGCCGGGTCAACGCGCGAAGACGGTTCGGTGGATACTGTTTACTTCGGCGGCGGAACGCCGAGCCTGATCCCCGCGCGGCAGATTGCCTCCATCCTGGAGACCTGCCGCACGCTGTTTCGTTTTTCCGCCGACGCAGAGATATCGCTCGAGGCGAATCCGGGGACGCTGGAGGGGGACAAGCTCGAGATTTACCGGGCGATCGGGGTGAACCGGATCTCACTGGGCGCCCAGAGTTTTTCGGATGATGAGCTCCTGGCCATCGGACGCATTCACACGGCGGAACAGATCCGCACCTCGCTGGAGCTCCTGCGTGACCGCGGTTTCCGGAACATCAGTCTCGACCTGATGCTTGGCCTTCCCGGGCAAACGCAAGCCGGCTGGATACGCAACCTGGAAAGCGCCGTGTCGCTGGCGCCGTCCCACATTTCCGTCTATATGCTGGAACTCGATCCGAAGGTTCCCCTGTACCACTCGGTAAAAAGAGGCGCAGTCCGGATCCCTGATGACGATTCGCTCGCCGACTGGTATCTGCAGACACTGGAACTGCTTGACCGCCGGGGATACGCCCAGTATGAAATCAGCAATTTTGCGCACGCCGGTTGCGAATGCAGGCACAATCTGAAATACTGGCGGCGCGAACCGGTCCTCGCCTTCGGGGTTGCAGCGCACTCTCATGATGGAACAGCACGCTACGCCAACGTTGCGAACCTTGCCGGCTATTTGCAGGCCGTCGAGGAAGCCAGGTCCCCAAGGGAGTGGCGCGAGGAGATCAACGCCGGGCGCGGCCTGGAAGAGAATCTCTATCTGGGGTTGCGCCTTACACAGGGAATCGACTGGGATCAGATCCGGCAGGCGTACGCGCCGGACCTGGTAAAGGCCTGTGAAGGCGCCCTGAAGGAACTGGCGGAACTGGGATTGGTGGAACGGGAGGGATCCGTCGTGCGCCTCACGCGCCGCGGCATGCTTCTCTCCAACGAAGTTTTCCAACGGTTCGTTGAGGTGCACAGCCGTGAAACCTGATGGAACCACGAATTACACGAATCACACGAAACCGGTTTCGTGTGATTCGTGTAATTCGTGGTTTTTGAATTGATACGCTTTTTTTGATATCGGGAATGATTCCATGATCGACCTTAGAAGCGACACGGTGACAAAACCCACCACGGAGATGCGCGCGGCGATGGCTGCGGCGGAAGTCGGCGACGACGTCTACATGGAGGATCCGACGGCCAACAGGCTGCAGCAGCGGGCTGCGGAGATCTTCCGGAAGGAGGCATCGCTGTTTGTTCCGAGCGGAACCATGGGGAACCAGATTGCGGTGCGGCTGCACACGAGTTCCGGCCAGGAGGTCATTACCGAAAGGCAGGGGCACATCTTCAATTATGAGCTGGCTGCCATGGCGGCGATCAGCGGCGTCCTGGCCCGGCCTGTGGCGGCCCCGGACGGGATCCTGAACTGGGATCTGATCCGTCCTGCGATTGCCCCGAAGATCTATTACCGGGCGCAGACCGGTTTAATCACGATCGAAAACACCCACAACATGGCCGGGGGCACGGTCTATACAGCCGACCAGGTCGACGAAATCTGCCGGCACGCCCACGAGGCGGGGATCCCGGTGCATCTGGACGGGGCGCGCATTTTCAATGCGTCCGTTGCGCTCGGGACCGATGTGGCCAGGCTCAGCCGCTCGTGCGATTCGGTGATGTTCTGCCTGTCCAAAGGACTGGCCGCGCCGGTAGGTTCCATGCTTGTGGGCTCGGCCGATTTCATCGAAAAAGCGCGCCGGGTGCGGAAAATGCTGGGCGGTGGCATGCGGCAAATAGGGGGGCTTGCCGCCGCAGGGCTGATCGCCCTGGAGAAGATGCCTGCCAGGCTGGCGGAAGACCATGCCAATGCGAAGCTGCTGGCGGAGCTGCTGCGCGGGATCAAGGGCCTGGACGTCCATCCCGAGAAGGTTTTCACCAACGTGGTCGTTGTGGGGATCGCCGGCACGGGACGCGACAGCAGCGCCATGGCGGCGGCCTTGAAGGGCAGGGGATTGCTTTCGGGAACTGTCGACGAGTCCACCCTGAGGCTGCTCACTCATCTGGACGTGACTCGAGAGCAGATTCCCGAGGCGGCCCGGATTTTCCAGGAAGTACTGGAAAGGTGAAGCGATGATATCGGATGCACAGGAAGAAGCGGATATTCTGAAGCAGTCGATTCGCGAGTTTGCCGAAACGGAGGTCGGGCCTCACGTCGCCGAATGGGACGAGGCGCAGCGGTTTCCTTCCGAGCTGGTCCCGAAGCTCGCGGATCTGGGCCTTATGGGAGCGGTGCTGCCGGCCGAGTACGGCGGCAGCGGCCTGTCCTACCCGGAGTACGTGGTCGTGATCGAGGAGATCGCCCGCGTCGACGGTTCGATCGCCTTGTTCCTTGCGGCCCACAATTCACTGTGCGTCAACCACATCTTTCTCATCGGCACGGAGGAGCAAAAGCGGCGCTATCTCCCGGATCTCGCGTCGGGCAAGAAGATCGGGTCGTGGGCGCTGACTGAGCCGGGATCGGGAAGCGACGCCAGCAGCGCCCGGACCTACGCCTCTAGGGATGGCGACCACTACATATTGAACGGCTCCAAGAACTTCATCACCAACGCCTCGGTTGCGGGCGCCTACGTGGTTTTGGCGGTCACGGAGCGGGGGGCGGGGCACCGGGGGCTGTCCGCCTTCATCATCGACCGCGGCACTCCGGGATTCTCCATCGGAAAGAAGGAGAACAAACTGGGAATGCGCGCCAGCGACACCGCGACCCTCATTCTCGAAGATTGCCGCGTGCCCGAGAAAAACCTTCTCGGCAAGCAGGGGAACGGGTTTCACGACGCCCTGCACGTTCTGGATGGCGGCAGAATCTCGATTGCGGCTCTGGCAGTGGGGATGGCCCAGGGGGCGTACGAACACGCCGTGAAGTATGCGAAGGAGCGGAAGCAGTTCGGCAAGAGCATCGCGGAGTTTGAAGCCACGCAGTTCAAGCTTGCCGACATGGCGACGGAGATCGACGCGGCGCGGTTGCTGACGTTGCGCGCTGCCGGGCTCAAACAGATGGGCAAGCAGACGACAATGCAATCGTCGATGGCGAAGCTCTTCTCCTCGGAGGTCGCGGTCCGGGTCGCCAACGAGGCGGTCCAGATCCACGGGGGATACGGGTTCCTCAAAGATTTTCCGGTCGAAAAGTACTACCGCGATGTGAGACTGTGTACAATCGGCGAGGGAACGAGTGAGATCCAGCGGCTGGTGATCGCGCGCAAGATACTCGAGTGAGTCCAAGCCGTCGCCGCTGTCTGCCCATTCCGATTTCGGGTTGTCCCTGTGAACGAACCAACTATGGTAGCTGACGTCCTTGCCGGTGATTTTCGCGCCATCGCCCGCCTGATCACGCTCGTGGAAAACGGCGCGCCCGAAGCGGCGCCGTTCATGCGTGAGCTCTTTTCGCATACGGGACGCTGCATTTCGATCGGCGTTACGGGATCGCCAGGCGCGGGCAAGAGCACCCTGGTCGACAAGTTGGCCGCACATTACCGCGACCGCGGCAAGAAGGTCGGCATCATCGCGGTCGATCCGACCAGCCCGTTTACGGGGGGCGCGATTCTCGGCGACCGGATCCGCATGCAGTCACGGTCGCTGGATGCCGGCACGTTCATCCGGAGCATGGCGACACGCGGCCATCTCGGGGGCTTGTCGCGCGCGACCGCAGACGTTCTCCTGATCCTGGATGCTGCCGGCTTCGACGTCGTGCTGATCGAAACCGTGGGAGTCGGCCAGGACGAGGTGGAGATCGCCCGCACGGCTGAGGTGACCCTGGTGCTCCTGGTGCCCGGGATGGGGGATGACGTGCAGACCATGAAAGCCGGCATCATGGAGATCGGCGACGTCCTCGTCATTAACAAAGCGGACCATCCGGGCGTTGAGCGCGTCGAAGCGGAATTGAGGTCGCTTTTGGCGATCTCCAGCCGCCCGGGCGGGTGGCGGCCGGCCATCGTGAAGACGGTGGCGCCGGAAGGCAAAGGCGTCGAGGAGTGCGCGCAGGCGATTGACGCATGGCGCGATTCGCAGCGGGATTCGCGTTTCCAGAAGGAACGATCGCTGCAGATTCACAAGGAGCGACTGCTGGAGCTGATCAGTTCGGAAATCCAGCGGAGCCTGATGAGCGCTCCCGGCACGACTGCGAGGCTGGAGTCCTACGCCCGCCGGGTTGCCGAGCGCTCCATCGACCCATATTCGGCCGCAGAGGAACTGGTGGCCGCGTGGGTGGAATCCGGCCGCTAGAACAGAGGCGGGTTCGTCGAAGCTCCGGCGATCCTCGCGGCCTTTCCAGGAGAGATGTGTGTATCGTAAGATTGATCATGTCGCGATTGCCGTGCGTTCGATCGAGGCCGCACTCGAGGTTTATGCGGCGGGCCTTGGATTGGCGGATTGGAGCATGGAAGAGGTCCCCGAACAGAAGACCCGGGTGGCGCTGCTGCCGATCGGCGGGAGCCGCATCGAGCTGCTCGAAGCCACGGCGGAGGACTCGCCGGTGGCCAGCTTCATCGCCAGGCGCGGAGAGGGCCTGCACCACATCTGCCTCGAGGTGGACGACCTGGCCGCGGCGCTGGCCAAAGTCAAGGCTGCCGGCATGCGCCTGATTGATCCGGCCCCCCGCCTGGGTGCGGGAGGGCGCCTGATCGCGTTCATTCATCCGACGAGCGCCTCCGGCGTGCTGATTGAGCTGTCTCAGCCTCAGTTGAATTCAAATTCACCTTCGGAATAGGATGCCATGGAACAAGTCAAGATCGGAATCATCGGCGGGAGCGGACTGTACGACATGGCGGAACTTACAGCCCGCAGAGAGGTCGGCGTTGAAACACCGTTCGGGCCGCCATCGGACAAACTCGTCCTCGGCAGGCTCGCGGGCAAGGAAGTTGCGTTCCTCGCGCGCCACGGCCGGGGCCATCGGATTCTCCCTTCGGAACTGAATTTCCGCGCGAACATTTATGCGATGAAAATGCTCGGGGTGGAGCGGATTCTGTCGGCCAGTGCGGTCGGGTCCCTCAAGGAGACGCTGGCGCCGCTCGACATCCTGCTGCCGGACCAGTTCATCGACAGGACGCGCGGCCGCATCTCGACCTTTTTCGGCAACGGTCTCGCCGCTCACGTGGCATTTGCCGACCCGGTCTGTCCCGATCTTCTCCGGCAGGTTCACCGTGCGGCCGGCAAAGCCGGGGTTAGAGCCGTCAGAGGCGGGACCTATGTCTGCATGGAAGGGCCGGCTTTTTCCACAAAAGCAGAATCTCACCTGTACCGCAGCTGGGGCGCCGACGTCATTGGCATGACCAATCTCCAGGAGGCAAAGCTGGCCCGCGAAGCCGAGATCTGCTACGTCACGCTCGCGCTGATTACCGATTACGACTGCTGGCACGAATCCCACGAATCGGTCACCGTCGACATGATCGTCGGAAACCTCCGGCAGAACAGCCGCAACGCCCAGTCGATTATCGTCCAGGCGGTGCAGGACATGTCCGAGACCCGTGCCTGCGGTTGCGCCGACGCGCTCAGGCACGCGATTATTACGGAGAAGTCGCTGATCCCGGCGGAAACGAAAAAGAACCTCTCGTACATCATCGGGAAATACCTGCCGGCCTGACAACACAGATGACGGCGTCGCGATGAAATTTGCTTGTCCTTTTGGAGGGAATAGATGGGGATTCTCGCAGTTGGTTCGGTGGCTCTCGATTCGGTCAAGACGCCCTTCGGCGAGGAGGAGGAAGTTCTTGGCGGGTCGGCCACCTTCTTCAGTATCGCCGCCAGCTACTTCACCGATGTCAGCGTCGTCGCCGTTGTCGGCGAGGACTTTCCGCTGCAGCACATCGCCTTGCTGCAGAAACTCGGCATCGACACTGCCGGACTGGAGACAAAATCCGGCAGGACGTTCCGCTGGAAAGGCGAATACGGCACAGACCTGAACACCGCCAGAACGCTGGATACGCAGCTCAACGTTTTTGCCGATTTTTCGCCGAACCTGCTTTCGGAGCAGAAGAAGCGCGAGTTCCTGTTTCTGGGCAACATCGATCCGGACCTCCAGCGCCGGGTCATGGAACAGATGGAGCGGCCCAAGCTGATCGCCTGCGACACGATGAACTATTGGATCGTGAACAAGCCGGATTCCCTGCGCGAGACGCTGTCGCGGATCGACATTCTGTTGATCAACGACGCGGAAACCCGGCAATTGGCGCGCGAGTCCAACCTGATTCAGGCGGCAAAGACCATCCTCGACTGGGGCCCGAAGATCCTGGTCATCAAGCGGGGCGAATACGGGGCGCTGATGATCGATCGCAAATCGATGTTCGGCACGCCTGCATACCCTCTCGAACACGTCGTGGATCCGACGGGCGCCGGCGATTCTTTCGCCGGAGGATTTGTCGGTTACCTGGCGGCCGCGAAATCGTGCGATCCGGCTGAGCTGCGCAAGGCTGTAGTTTTCGGATCCGTTATGGCATCTTTTAATGTCAGCGAATTTGGTCCGCGAAGGCTTGCCGAGCTGACATTCTCGGAGATTGAAGCCCGTTACCGCGAGTTCCGCGCCCTTACGAATTTCGGGGATCTCTGATATTCCGGACGCATCCGCGGAGGAAATTTCTATGGTCCGTTCAGCATTCAGGGGTGCCCGGAGTCTCGTCCTGTTCCTGATGTGCGGATTGGCCGCAGGATTTGTCCTCGGGCAGACGCAGAAGATCCCCAAGGCCGAGGACGTCAAGGCCTATCAGGAGTCCATGGCCTGGTTCAAGAAGGCCGAGGCGATGATCGGGACTCCCAAGGAAAACAGCCAGGAGCAGGCCGATCTCTTCAAGAAGGCCCTGGGGATACGGCCGGACTTCATCGAGGCGCATTTCAACCTCGGGCTGATCTACACCACGCAGAAAAACCTGAAGGAGGCCGCCCAGGAATTCGAGTCGGTTCGGAAGCTGAACCCGGACTTCGAGGGCATCTACCAGCTGTTGGCTGCCACCTATCGGGACCTCGGCCAAAACGAGGAGGCCATTGCGGCGCTGCAGGAAGGGGTGAAAAAACAGCCGAAGAATCTGCAGATGCTCCGGCCGCTGGCATTCCTGCAATTGCATGGAAGCGACGATTCCAAAGCCATCCCGACTCTTCAGGCCATCCTGGATCTCGACCCCAAGGACGCGGATGCGCGCGTGAATCTCGGGACCCTGTACCAGAAACGAAGCCAGCTGGACCTGGCGGCGCAGAATTACCGCGCGGCGATTGATCTGGCGCCGGGAAACGCGAACGCCCACTTCAATCTGGCGCTGGTCCTGATGCGCCAGAAGTCGACTGCGGACGCCGTATCGGAGCTGCAAACCGTCGTGAAGCTTCAGCCGCGCAATGCCGAAGCCCTGGAGTTGCTCGGTGACCTGTACTCGTACGGGGACAATACCGACAAGGCCGCAGAGGTCTATCAGGCCGCGGTCGCCGTCACTCCGGATCGCGCGCCTCTGCTCACGAAGCTGGCCTTCAGTCTGGCGAAACTGAAACGCACGTCCGAGGCCGCCAGTGCCCTGGAGAAGTCAGTCCTCCTGGATCCAAAGAACGCCGACGCCTATTATCTCCTCGGCGATCTTTATTCGGAGCTGTCCCGGTACGACGACAGCGTCGCCGCCTACAACAGCTCGCTCAAACTGAATCCCAAGCAGAAGGAAGTTCACTACAACCTGGGCACGCTGTACGGCGAAAGGAAGCAGTACGCGGAGGCCAAGACGGAATTGGAGGCCGCGCTGAGCCTCGATCCTGATTATGCGGCCGCGTGGGCCAACCTCGCGGTCGTCTGCGAAAAGCTGGAGCTCGACAAAGAGGCGACCCAGGCGCTCGAAAAAGTCGTCGCCCTCGGCAAGGCTGATGCGGGCGCGTATTTCAGGCTCGGAGTGCTCTATGCGAAGGGAAATCTCCCGGACCTGGCCATCGCCAGTTTCGCCAAGGCAATCCAGCTCGAGCCAGAGAAGTACCGCCAGATCCTGCGCGAGGAATTAAAAAACGTGCACTCGGTGCTCGACAGCGTCCGCTACAAAGAGAGCTTCGTCCGTCTCCTCGCCGAAAAACCGCCGCGCATGGTCTGAGTTGCCCAGAACAAAACACCGCCTCCGCCAGTGGGATTACAAAGGCGCCGGCGTCAGTAGGTCCCGGCCGCCAAGAATGTTTCAAAACCAGGCGTCCCGGAGGGACGCAGAGAAAGTAGCCGGGGGCTAGCCGCGCAGCGGCGCTGCCCCCGGTCAGGCCAGGCAAGTGGGGAGAGCCCCGGCAGGGGCGACAGAAGTCATTTGTTTGCAGATGTTTTCTGTCGTCCCTGCCGGGGCTCGATTTCTCCTCCGTCCTTTACCCCGGGCTAGCGAAGCGCCGCCCGGGGCTACTGTCTTCAGCCCTTCCAGGCCTTCCAGGGCTGGAACCGAGGGCATATCGCCGAGTGCACGAGTTAGGAGACGGGCTCGGTAGCCGGGACCTACTTTCGTGCCCGCCGCGCTGACCTCTTTCGAGCGGTGGCTTCGATCCATCGGCATGACGGGCCGGCAAACCACCCGCTTGATGACGCGCGCGCGTCTGAATCGCTCACCCTGTCGACGCAGGTTCCGGAGAGGCGCAGCGAACGCGGAATGACGCCGGCGAATGACGACACGGGAATGCGCGACACTGTGCAAGACAGGGAAATGACAGCGACCTGCTATTGCGGCTTGATTCCGGCGGATGAGAGGAAGGCGCGCAGTTCGTCGGGGGGGAGGCTGTAGAGATCGGGCGGGTTTTCCCCTGGTTGATTTTTCCACCGTTTGTGCCCCCAGAGCCAGGTTTCGGGCTGGTCCCGGATGATACCCTCGAGAATCCGGTTGAACGCCCCGGTGTTTTCCGCAACGTCGCGCATGGTGTCCCCGCTGCGGACCAGGTCGACGGGGGGAAGGAACTTGATCGTGTAACGCCCGTGCGGCGCGGGGGAGAGGTAGCCCGGGAGCACCGTCGCCTCCGTGCGCAGCGCCAGCAGGGCAACGCTGGTGGACGTGGCTGCCGGCAGACCGAACAGGTCCGCATAGATTCCCTCCTGCAGACTGGTGTTCTGGTCCATCAGGATGCCGACGCTGCCGCCTGCCTTCAGCTTCTCGAGGATCCGCCGTGCCGAGTTCCGCTTGTAAATCACCTCGTTGCCGGTCAACTCGCGCAGCTTGCACAGGCGCCTTTCCAGCGGAGCGTTGTCGAGGGGGCGGGTCACGAAACTGAGCGGGTACCCGTAGAGCGCATGGGCCGCGGGCAGCAATTCCCAGGCGCTGAAGTGTCCCGTCAGGTACAGGATCCCTTTCCCGCGCGCGCGGGCCGATTCGTAATTGTTGAGGCCGAATTGGGGGTCGTACTGAACCAGGTCGCGGATGTTCTCCCTGGTCAACCAGGGCATGCGGCTCACTTCCAGGAGGTTGCGCCCCGTGTTCTGAAAGCTCCTTCTGGCGATGTCGTCGTGCTCCCCGGGAGTCAGACCGGGGAAGGCAATCGCCAGGTTGACGCGTGCGATGCGCCGATGTGTCCCATCCAGGCGGTACACCAGCCGGGCAAGCGCCTCCAGCAGCAGGATGGCGCCGGAGCGCGGCAGGCGCCCGATCGCAGCGAACGCAAAACGGGACAGGAGATATACGAAATAGGATTCCAATTTAATGCATCCCCGCGCAATGCTATACTCGAGTCGATGCAGCCTGGATCCGAACGCCGGCCGGCCGCTGCCGGCCCGATTGCGCCATGACCTCCAAACCGTTTTGCCGCCGAACCTGCTGGTTGTTGCCTCTGTTGTTGCTGATCGCGATTCCCGTGCCTGCCGGGTACAAGGTCCGGCCCTGGACTCCGCGCGCGATCGAATCCTACCCCTCGAAACTGACCAGCGAGGGCGTCACGATTGCAGTGGATCCGTTGATTACCGACGCGCTTGCGGGCCAGGTATTTGACAAAAACGACATGGTGGCACGCGGGATTATGCCGTTGGCGATCATTATTTTCAATAGCAACGACTTCCCGGTCGCCGTAGAAGCCGCCGGCATCGAAGTGCTGCAGGACGACATGAAGATTCAGCCGGTGCCGCCGGAAGAAGTGGCGCCGCGCATTTACCAGGGCAGGACTTCACGGGTGGCAGTGCCCAGCCCGATTCCGCTGCCGAGGATCAAAATCACCGCCTCCAACGAGGATGCAGCTCAGGATTTTCAGCGAAAATTCCTGGGAGTCAAAAAAATAGAACCTCATACCACAGGTGGCGGATTCGTCTTTATTCCCGTGACCGATCCGGCAACCCTCCGGAGCAGGCTTGCGCCTGCCAGAGTCTACATACCGGACATCTATCGCACGGATACCGGAGCAGACTTGATTTTTTTCGAAATCGACCTGAAGGCAGCCGTCGACGCCGCACCTAAAAAATGACCGCATCCCGTTCCCGGGAACTGCAGTTCGATCCTCCGTATGACTCCATCCTGGGAGGCATCCTCGCCTTCAGGACTCTCGTCGAAACCGAAGACACCATTCGCCGCCTGGAGAAATTGCGTCAATGTTTTCTCGCATCCAGCGATAAGAAAGGTGTGGAGTACTGCCGCCAGGTGGGCGCCCTTGGGCGCCGGCGCGCGGAACTCATCGCGCGAAACCGGCGGGTAGCTGCGGAAAAGCGATCGCAGAAACAGGAGGCGGCGCTCTGGTTCCGCATCTGGCTCGAGACTCCCGACCTTTTTGAAGACTGGCTCTCGCTGAGAAGGAAGACCGGCGAATTCCTGAAATTGCAGGAGTTCGATTCGCGCGACTGACCTCCGGGAGCAGGCTGTGCAGGCAGGTGGCCGGTTTTGACGAAGCTTGCGTAATTTTCCCGCGGGTAGAGTGATGGCTGTCGAAACAAGAACGAGGGCGGGACCGGACTCCTTTCTGGAGGCGCTGCGAACCGAAAAGGTCGCGGGAAACGAGATCCTGGCCGCATGGATTGCGCACGTCCTGGCCAGGGACGGGATCGAAAGCCTCTTCGAGTTCGAGACATGGCTCAGGGGACTGTACGCCTTCTTCGACCACCGGCATCTGCCGCTGAACCCGGCGGAAGGGCCGAACCTCATCGGCCGCAACTTTGAAGCCGAGATCCGCGTGGCCGGGTTCGCTCTTCAGGAGTGCGAGCGTTCCGCCCTGCAACTGTGCAGTCTGGGACAAGACGCGACGGTCGAACTGAAGGCGCTTGCCGAAACCAAGGTCTACAGGCCCGGCGCCCTCGACTCACAGTCCGGGCGTATGCTCGAGCAATCCACTCCCCTGGACAGCCTTGCCCGGCTGATCGAGTCGGTCAACGATCTCAGGGTCACGATGGGAGCTTTCAAGGATCCACCGGGACAGAGCTTCCAGCTGTTTTTAACCATCGGCAGGATGCTTCACCGGGATGTCAGAAACGCCCGGTTCGTCGACATGCTGCTGAATCAGCGGCTCCGCCTCCAGTACGACTGCATCGATAACGCCGTCCTGAGCGGAGTTCTTCGTTCCATCACCGAGGAGCACTTACGCCGAAACGTGGCGCTGGTGCTCCTTCACCTCTACCGGTTTCTTCACTACCTGAATCATGTCTCCAGGGCGCTGGTGGAAGACCGGCCCCTGCGCCGGTACCTGGTCGTGTTTTCACTGTTGCACGAGCAAACGGAGTCCCTGTGCGACTTCATAAAGTCCCGATTCCTGAAAGAAAAGCGCGCGTATCCCGAGCTGCGTGATGCGGCGGACCTGATCATCCACTCCCTGAAGATTGAAACGCAACGCGTGCTTGAGCGCGAACTGCCGTTCGTGGCCGCGGAAGGTTCGGCTTCGAAAGTGTACGCCAGGTTCGAGAACAGCCACGGGCTCCTCCGCAATTGCTATCAGAGCGGCGTCGTCGTCCTGGTCCAGGCGCTCGACCGGAGCGTGGACGGAAAGTCGCTGTTCCCATCCATGGTCGAGAGCCAGCAGAAGGGACAGAAGCTGCAGACCTACCTCTGGGATCTCCGGCAGGAGCTTCGGGCGGAGGTGGAAAAAGCCGCCGGTCTCGACCTGGACCGGGTACTGGACCGGATCACGCAATTTCGCGGATTGTTGCTCGGCAACCTGATGTATCAGGACCTGGGCGAGTTCGAGAGCTTTTCGGAGTCTCTCATCGCCGCGGGCAGCCAGGCGGAAATCATCGGTTTGATCCGCAAATTCATCGGCTATCTCGAAGTGCTTTCCCAGGAAGTGTCCAATCGCAGCGCATTGAAGGACGTGTCGCAGACAGCAGGGACCCCGGAAGTGCCGGAACTGACCCCCGAGTGAGTATGGAATTCTTTTTGTTTTGGATCGGCGAGGCGGTTTTAGTAGCATAGAAAACGGATTGGATTTTCACCAGTCCGCTCCCCTGGATCCCTGGCATCCTGAAGTCGCTTCAGGAACGAACATGAAAAGAAACTACAGGAAGCTGTTTCTCTGGTCGTCTCTCGGCAGCCTTGCAGTGGGCGCCGCCGTGGCCCTGGCGCGCCGGCAGAAGCGGGTCGAACCGCCGCCGCTCGCCTGCAGGAAGATCCCTGGCAACTGTCAATGCGTTCATCTGTGGACCGAACGATTCGAGGTCGAGGAAGCCGGGACTCTTCGTTCCGTTCACGACCACTACCTGATCCAGCCGACGGCCTTCAAGGTCTGGAGCGTGCTCGAACTGAATCCGCAAGGCACGCAGGGAAGATTCGGGTCCGAGGGGATTCCGATCTACCACGTTGCCCGGACGAGGCTGCCCGACGAAGTTGCCGCGGAATCTGGCGGGCAACAGGGACAGCCGCAGGAGAGGTTTTATGGTGTCGTGACGGTCGTCGATACTGCCGGCAGATCGTGCGGCAACAACGCCATCGCTCGCGGTGGAACCCTCGAAATCAGGAAATGCTACGTCGGGGGGGCCAGCAACGGCGTCGAATCCGGTGAAACCCACCGTTCGCCCGGCCGCGTTCTCAATTACCGGCTCGAATTCGCCCCTGTCTGAGCCCCCCGAAGCGCTTCAGGGAAGGATCGCGCTCTTGGCAAGCCGGGCAAAGTAGAAACTCAGTTGGCCGTTTCCCGCCTCTACCTGAACAGCCTGGTTGTGTGCCGACAGGTCGCTTTCCGCCATCAGGCTGGCAAACGGAAACTCGAGATACTCGCGGACTGCCCGGCGCAGAGGGCGTGCGCCGTAGCGCAGGTTCGTTCCCTTTTCGATCAGAAAACGCTTGGCTGAATCCGCGATAGACATCGCGACGCCGGCCGCAGCAACCCGCGCCTTGGTCTCAATCAGGAACTTCTCCAGGATCGACATCAGGTCTGCGTATTTCAGAGGATTGAAAGTCACGATCTCATCGATGCGGTTGATGAACTCGGGACTGAAGAAGTTCTCCACGGCTCCCAGGCAGGCAGCCCGGATCCGCGCATCTGCTGCCTCCTGATTCATGTCCTGGAACCTCTTGGGGGGTGGGCCGAATCCCATGACTTCGTTCTTGGTGATGTTGTCGATTTCCTTGGCACAGACGTTGCTCGTCATCATGACGAAGCAGTTCTTGAATGCCAGATCCACCCCGCGCCCGGTGGTCAACTCGCCTCGTTCGAGGATCTGCAGCAAAAGGTCAAACAGGGCCCGGTCAGCCTTTTCCAGTTCTTCGAATATCACGATCGTGAGCCGTTTTTCGAGCTTGTCCTGCGTAAGGAAAGGCGCTTGATCATGTCCCACGTAACCCGGAGGGGCGCCGACGAGCTTGGCTACGTCGTGCGGGTTCTTGAACTCGGTGCAATTGATAGAAACGATATCACTTTCATCGCCATGGATGATCTTGGCGAGCGACCGCCCAATCTGGCTCTTCCCGGTGCCTGTCGGGCCGAGAAAGAGGAAAGTCCCCAAAGGCCTCCTGGGATCGCAGATCCCGAGATCGGCTACCACGACTGTCCTGACGACGGCGTCAATCGCTTCTTCTTGACCAATAATCTCATGCTTCAGCTGCTCTCTCAGGTCTTTGGCCTTGAGCATGTCATCCCCCTTTCGAATCCCCTGTACACCCCTATGGGGTATAGATAGCCTTTGCCCCGGAAAGTTTCGATGGCGTCAAAATCCACCCGGTTCAGGGTGCGTTTTTGGATGGGTGCGGCTCTTTCAGGACAGAAGATCTGTCGCAACATATGTGGGTTGGGATTGCAATCCGAAGAGCCTGGTAATCGTCCGGATGCGATACTCGCAGCAAAGTCCCCGCAATCGGATGTCCAGGTCCAAGTCCAGGTCCAAGTCCAGAGGGGAGGGCCGGCATGTTGATATGAATGCCTGTTTCGGGGCTGGCGCCGGAACCCTTCTTGAACAACCTGGCGGCGAAGTCCGGGCGCGGCTTCTCCAGGTCCAAGTCCAGGTCCAAGTCCAGGTCCAAGTCCAGAGGGGAGGGCCGGCATGTTGATAGAAATGCCTGTTTCGAGGCTGGCGCCGGAAGCCTTCTTGAACAACCTGGCGGCGAAGTCCGGGCGCGGCCTGGTCGCGGAAACCAATGTACTTCCAACTGGTTATGTAATTCCGGAAACAGTATGCTAACGTTACGCCCAGTGTTTTGGAGTTGGCGGGCCATGGGACTGAATCCATGGGATCATTGCTCTTTCGTGCCGAGGCCGGAATGGATGACACGCTCTTGACCACGCTTCCAGGGACCCGGGATATCCTGGCTGGGGAAATGTCTTCCTGGCACCTGGTGGAGGATGCCGCCAGGAGGATATTCGCGCTCTATGAATTCGAGGAGATTCGTACGCCGTTGCTCGAAGCGACCGAACTGTTTGCCCGGGGTATCGGGGGGGAGACCGACATCGTCGGGAAGGAGATGTACACGTTCCTGGACCATGGCGGCAAGTCGATGAGCCTGCGTCCGGAGGCCACGGCGTCCGTCGTCCGCGCATATCTCCAGCATTCGATGAACCGCGGCGCCGGACTGACAAAGCTCTACTACATCGGTCCTATGTTCCGGCACGAGAAGAAACAGAAGGGGCGCTGGCGCCAGTTTTACCAGATCGGCGCCGAGGCTCTTGGCTCGGAGAATCCCGCGGTGGAGGTGGAAGTCATCGAGATGATGTTGTTTTTTCTCGAATCGCTGGAAGTGAAGTCGCGGTTGCTGATCAATTCGGTGGGGGACGCCCGGTGCCGCCCCGCATACATCGAACTGCTTCGCCAGGAGTTGCTTCGTCATCAGGCGGAATTGTGCGAGGACTGCCGGCGGCGCACTGAGATCAACCCGCTCCGGGTCCTCGACTGCAAGGTGGAGAGCTGCCAGCCCATCATCGCCGGCCTGCCGAAGATCGCGGACCACCTGTGCGCGGAATGCGCGAAGCACTTCGAAGAGGTGAGGACACATCTGCGCGAGGCCGGCATCGCCTACGAGATCGTGCCGCGCCTGGTCCGCGGACTCGATTATTATGTGCGCACGGCGTTTGAAATCGTGAGCGGAGACCTGGGAGCACAGAATGCCCTCGTCGGAGGGGGACGCTACGACGGCCTTGCCGAAGTGCTCGGAGGCCCCAGGGTTCCCGGGTTTGGATTCGCCCTGGGGCTCGACCGGCTCGTGATGATCCTGCCCGAGAGCGTGCGCGCCAGGGGCAGGCGGCAGCCGGCGGTCTTTTTGGCCCACGTGGGGGAAGCCGCATTCCGGAAGGCCCTGGCGATTGCCCGCGCGCTTCGGCACCAGGGGTACCCGTGCCACCTGGAACTTGCGGGGAGCCTGAAGAGCCAGATGCGCCAGGCAAACCGGGTCGAGGCTCAGAACGTTCTCATCATCGGCGAAGAGGAACTGGCCCGGGAGCGTTATGTACTAAAGCGGATGGATGATTCGACGCAGCGGGAATTGTCTTTGCCGGAGCTCGAAGAGTACCTCGCCCGGAACAAGTCGTGACGGAAGGCCGCCAGTTGGGGATTTTGTCAGCATGAGCAAGATTCGGGTTTTGCCCGAGATTCTGGCCAACAAGATCGCCGCGGGCGAGATTGTCGAACGCCCGGCATCGGTCGTCAAAGAGCTGGTAGAGAACTCCCAGGATGCCGGGGCGCGCTCAATCTATGTGGCGGTCGAAGCCGGCGGCAAGAAGCTGATCGTAGTCCGGGACGATGGCGAGGGTATGACCCAGGATGACGCCATTCTTGCTTTCGAGCACCATGCCACGAGCAAACTGCACACTGTGGACGATCTCGGCGCGATCGCCACACTCGGCTTCCGGGGGGAAGCTCTGCCGTCGATCGCATCGATTTCCAGGCTGACGCTGCGGACCCGGCACCAGGCGGAAACCGATGCCACGCCCGGGGCCGAAGTGGAAGTGCAGGGCGGGGTCATGCGGTCGGTCAAGGCAGTCCCCTGGGACAAGGGGACGGAGATCACGGTCCGGGACCTGTTTTTCAACGTGCCCGCGCGCCGGAAATTCCTGCGGGCGCACGACACCGAACTTGCGCACATCACCCGCCTGGTCACTCATTACGCCCTGGCGCAACCGGAAATACGGTTCACATTGGAGAGCGAAGGGCGCAAGCTCATCGACGCAGTCCCCGTGCCATCGGTGCGCGAGAGGGCCTACCAGCTGTTCGGCGACGGCTTCCTGAAAAACCTGGTGGAGATTTCCGGCCGCGCAGGCGATGTCGAGGTTCACGGCTTCGCTTCGCAGCCGCACGAACAGCGGACGAATGCGCACTCGCAGTTTTTCTACGTGAACCGCCGGATGGTCCGCGACAAGGTCATGACAAGCGCAGTGCGGCAGGCCTACGTCAACAGCATCCCGTCGTCCGCTTATCCGGTGCTGCTTCTGTTCGTGGAGCTGCCTTACGACCAGATCGATGTCAACGTCCATCCGGCGAAAACCGAAGTGCGTTTCCGGGAGCAGGGACTGGTGCACGATCTCGTCCGCGATACCATCATCCGGGCACTCGTGGGGAGCCGGTCGATCCCGGTGTACGAGCACCGCGAACGCTACGACTGGAGTCAGGGCGCCGCGACACCGGGCGGCCAGGGTGTGCCGGACAGCCAGAACGGCACATCGCAGCCCGGCCCGTTCGACATCACGCCGCCGTATGCGGCGGCCGATCCGTTTCAGCGCGCGTTCAATTACCCGCTGCGCGAAGTTCCGCAGTCGGCGCAGATCCCGCTCGCCGACCACCATGCCCTGAGGATGCGCCCGGAGATGCTGCTCGGCGCCCAGGTTGACACGGTCGGCGAAACATTTCGTGCCGCGGGTGTGCGCATCCTGGGCCAGATCCAGGACAGCTATGTCATCGGCTGCGATGCCGACGGCCTGCTGATCGTGGATCAACACGTGGCCCACGAGCGCGTGCTTTATGAAAAGTTCGCCGTGGCCATGAGTCACAACGCGGTGGAGACGCAAGGACTGCTGGTGCCGGTGACGATCGAACTGGCGCCGCACCAGGCCGCTCTCCTTGACCGGGCGCTCCCCGAGCTGAACAGAAACGGATTTCAGGTCGAGCGATTCGGGGGCAACACCGTTCTGGTCAGGTCGGTGCCGGCAATTGCCAAAGACCTCGATTGCGAGAAATTGCTGTCGGAGATCCTCGAAGGACTGGAAATGGAGGATCGGACCCTGGACGTTGACCGCCTCAGGGACCGGATCGCGGTGAGCACCGCGTGCCGCGCGGCGATCAAGGTGCACATGCCGCTTGCCATGGAAAAGATGCAGTGGCTTCTCGACGAGCTCGGCAAGACGAAAATTCCGACCAACTGCCCTCACGGCCGGCCGATCATCCTGCGGTTCAGCCTGTACGAGATTGAGCGCAATTTCGGCCGTGCCTGAACGGCGGACATCAGACATTAGACTTTGGACCTCGGGGTGTCGAAGGAACCGGGGCGACGTCGAGGAGTCAGGAGTCGGGAGTCGGGAGTCAGGAGTCGGGAGTCGGGAGTCGGGAGTCAGGAGTCAGGAGTCGGGAGTCAGGAGTCAGGAGTCAGGAGTCAGGAGTCAGGAGTCAGGAGTCAGGAGTCAGGAGTCAGGAGTCAGGAGTCAGGAGTCAGGAGTCAGGAGTCAGGAGTCAGGAGTCAGGAGTCAGGAGTCAGGAGTCAGGAGTCAGGAGTCAGGAGTCAGGTTCATTAGATTTTCAACTATGCAACACGCCGCGCCAAAATACGTCAATCTTACGCCTCTGCTACTCAGGTTCTGTCGCAAAACTCCACTCCAAGCCCCGGAGGGGCGGGCAGAGAGTAGCCGGGGGCAAGCGGCGCGGTCTTGGCGCCGCGCAGCCCCCGGTTAGGAAATTGTGAAACAAAAAGCCCCGGAGGGGCGACAGAAAGCCATGGTGCATAAAGCCTTTCGCCCCTCCCGGGGCTCTCTGCTATGCAAAATATTAACCGGGGGCTGCGCGCTGCGCGCTTGCCCCTGGCTACTCTCTGCGGCCCCTCCGGGGCGGGCAATCCGACACTCGCTCGAACTCAAGAAGGAGTTTCGCGACAGATACTACTTAAGGTATTTAGTCTAATGTCTAATGTCTAAAGTCTAATGTCTGGTTTCAGATAGTGGTGACGGCGCCCATGCGGCGGAATTTCTCGTAACGCTGATCCTGGAGGGCCGGCGCCGACATCGCGAGCAGCGTATCGAGAACGGGTTTCAGTTTTGAATCGAGGGCCCGGGCTGCGGCGTCGTAATTCGTGTGCGCCCCCTCGGGAGGCTCAGGAATGATCTCGTCGATGAAACCGAAGGAGAGCAGATCCTGGGCAGTGATCTTCAGGGCGTTGGCGGCCGCTTCCATGTGCTCCTGATCTTTCCACAGAATGGCGGAGCACCCCTCGGGCGAGATGACCGTGTAGACGGCATTTTCCATCATCAGGACGTAGTTGCCCACCGCGATCCCTAGCGCGCCGCCGCTCCCGCCTTCGCCGATGATGCACACTACGACCGGCACCCGCAGCCGCGCCATCTCGCGCAGGTTAAAAGCGATGGCTTCGGCCTGGCCCCGTTCCTCGGAGGCCACGCTGGGATACGCGCCGGGAGTGTCGACAAACGTTATGATTGGCCGGGAGAACTTCTCGGCCAGCTTCATCGCGCGCAGCGCCTTGCGATATCCTTCGGGCTGAGCGCAGCCGAAGTTTCGAAACTGCCGTTGTTTGAGGTCGCGCCCTTTCTGCTGCCCGACGAGCATGACCGGCTGGCCGTGGTAGCGCGCCATACCGGCGACGATGGTGGCGTCATCGGCGAAGCGGCGGTCGCCATGGATCTCGGAAAAACCTTCGAAAAGGCGCTCGATGTAATCCAGGGTATAGGGGCGGAGTTCATGCCGCGCCAGGAGTGTGCGCTTCCAGGCGCCTTCGTTTTCGGACTTCTCCTTGCGCAAGCGCTCCACTTCGGCGCGCAATTCGTCGATTTCCGTCTGGTATGGCTTATCGTCGCCCATCCGACCCTTCCCAGTCGTGAGTTAGTTCAACACTTCCACGGATCCGGCCCCGCAAATCTCCTCTATCCTCCGAATGAGTTCGGGGCTTGATTTCACCCGCACAAAGTCCGAAGACTCGATGGTAACACGGAAATCGCCTGGACGATACAGCTCTATGACGACCCCGGTCTCTCCCCGATTCTGCTCCAGGAGCCGGTACAGCTCCGACCCGGCGTCAGGATTCAGACCCGAAACCGGGACGCGGACGCACAGCGTCCTGGCGTTGCGTTCGGCGATGCCTGTCAGCGGCTCTATCTCCGAGCAGATGATCTTGGAGGCGTTTTCGTCGACTTCGAATCTACCCTGCACGTAGACAGGAGTGTCCGCTTCCAGGCAGGCCGCATACTTGGCATAGGAATTCGGGAAAACGACCGCTTCCACGGCGGCGGTCAGATCTTCCAGAGTGAAGACCGCCATCAGTTCTCCCTTTTTTGTTCTCTTCAAACGACAGTCGGTAACGATGCCGGCGACTTTGCACTCGACGCTCTCCGCGTCGCTGACAAGCTCGGCAAGCGTCTTTCTGGAGTACCGGGCCAGCTCTTCGGAAAACCGATCCAGCGGATGGCCGGAGACGTAGTAGCCGAGAGTCTCCTTTTCGAATGCGAGGAGCTGTTCGGGCGGCCACTCCGGGATGTCGGGAGGCTCGGGGCCGGCGGCTGCCGCCGGCCCGGCCATGAGGCTGAACAGGTCTTTCTGACCGCTCAGCCGATCGCGTTGCGTCTTCTGGCCTTGTTCGATGGCGGCATCGGCCGCCGCCATCAGCTGGGATCGTCGCCAGCCGAGTGAGTCCAGGGCCCCGCTCCGGATCAGGCTCTCCAGCACCCGCTTGTTGACGGAGCGCGAATCTACGGCTTCGCAGAAATCGAAGAGGCTGCGAAACCGCCCGTTTGCCTTGCGCTGCTCCAGGATGGACTGGATGGCGCCGGCGCCCACGTTGCGGATGGCGAGCATGCCGAAGAGGATCTTGCCCGCTGTGGAGTGGAAGGGAAGTTCGCTCTCGTTTACGTCAGGGGGGAGCACCGGGATCCCCATGTCTTTACACTCGGCGATGTACATCACGATCTTGTCGGTATTGCCGATTTCGCTCGACAGCAGGGCCGCCATGAACTGCACGGGGTAGTGAACCTTGAGATAAGCGGTCTGATACGCGAGCAGGGCGTAGGCGGTGGCGTGCGACTTGTTGAAGCCGTACTGGGCGAAATGCTCCATCAGGTCAAACACCTGGACGGCGCTCTTTTCGGCGATCTTCTTCGCGCGAGCCCCGGCCAGGAACTTGTCGCGCATGGAGGTCATGACGGTGGCGAGTTTTTTCCCCATCGCTTTGCGCAGCACATCGGCCTCGCCCAGCGAAAAGCCCGCCATCTTGCTCGCGATCTGCATCACCTGTTCCTGGTAGACGATGACGCCATAGGTTTCCTTGAGGATCTCCTCCAGGGCGGGGTGCGGGTACTTCACTTCGACGTGCCCGTGTTTGCGCCGGATGAAATCCGGGATCATGTCCATAGGGCCGGGCCGGTAGAGGGCATTCAACGCGATCAGGTCCTCGAATCGCGCCGGTTTCAGCCGGCGCAACTCGGCTTTCATGCCGCCGCTCTCAAACTGGAAAATGCCGTTGGTCTTTCCTTCGGAGAAAAGCGCATAGACGCCCGGGTCGGTCAACGGAATTGCGGAGAGGGCGACGTCGACCCCCCTCTCCTCCTTGATGCGCTTGACGGCATGATCAAGAACGGTCAGGGTGGTCAGTGCCAGGAAGTCCATCTTCAGCAGCCCGATGGCCTCCAGATCCTTCATGCTGTACTGGGTGGTGAGTTCTTCCTTGCTCGACTTGGCCAGCGGGACGAGTTCGATCAGCGGCTTGGGCGCGATCACAACGCCGGCTGCGTGTGTCGAGGCGTGGCGGGACAGCCCTTCCAGCCGCTTGGCAATCTCGATCAGGTTCGCGATCTGGGGCTTCTTCATCTCCTCGCGCAGCCGCGGCTCCTGTTCGAGCGCCTTGTCGATCGTGGCGTTGAGTTCGTTGGGAATCAGCTTGGCGATGCGGTCAACCTCGGCATAGGGGATGTCGAGGCTTCTGCCGACGTCCCGGATCACCCCCTTGGCAGCCATCGTCCCGAATGTGATGATCTGACAGACGCTGTCGCGTCCGTATTTGCCGGCGACGTAGTCGATGACCTCCGCGCGCCGGTTCATGCAGAAATCCATGTCGATGTCTGGCGGCGCGATCCGCTCGGGATTGAGAAACCGCTCGAAAAACAGGTCGTACTGCAGCGGATCGATGTCGGTGATGCGCATGCAGTAGGCCACGAGGCTGCCGACGACCGACCCGCGCCCGGGACCGACGGGGATGCCCTGGTCGCGCGCATACCGGATCAGGTCCCACACGATCAGAAAGTAGCTCGAGAACTGCATCTTCTTAATCATCTCGATTTCGAAGGCAAGGCGCTCTTCATAGGCCGCAATGGGGCACTTGAGGGCGCCTTCGCGCGCGCGCCGCTCGAGCTGCGGCAGCCGCCAGGCATAGCCGTCGCGCACGACTTTTTCGAAGTAGGAGTCGTATGTCTCCCCCGCCGGCACGTCAAATGGGGGGAGAAGATTGACCGACGTGTTCAACTCGAGGCGGCAGCGCTCGGCAATGCGCAGCGTGTTCTCGAGCGCCTCGGGCACATCCTTCCAGAGCCGGCGCATCTCCACGCCCGACTTGAAATAATACTGGTCGCTCGAGTAACGCATGCGTTCGGCGTCCTGGACGGTCTTCCCGGTGCCGATGCAGAGCAGCACGTCGTGGGCGACGCTGTCCTCCTGGCGCAGGTAGTGAGTGTCGTTGGTGCAGACGAGGGGAATGCCGGTCTTCCTGGAAATCCCGATCAGCGCCGGGTTGACGCGATGCTGGGCCGGAAGCCCGTGATCCATCAGCTCGAGGTAGAAGTTTCCCTGGCCGAAGATGTCGCGCAGCGACAGCGCTTCCTCCACGGCGGCGTCCTGCTGGTCCATCAGCAGTAGCTGGGGCACCGCGCCTTTGAGGCAGGCGGAGAGCGCGACCAGGCCCTGGCTGTGCTGCGCCAGCAGTTCCTTGTCGATCCGCGGCCGGTAATAAAAACCTTCCAGGTAACCGGAGGAGACCAGCCTGGCGAGGTTGAAATAGCCGGTCTCGTTCTCGGCGAGCAGGAGCAGGTGGTTGGACTGGTCGCTGCCGCCGGTTTTTTTGTGCCGGCTTTCCTTCGCGACGTAAATCTCGCAGCCGATGATCGGCTTGAGCCCCTTTTTGCGGGCCATCGTGTAGAACTGGATCGCGCCGAAGAGATTGCCGTGGTCTGTGATCGCCAGGGCAGGCATCTTCATGGAGAGAGCGGCGTCCACGAGCTGGCTCACCTTAGAGGCGCCATCCAGAAGGCTGTAGTCGGAATGATTGTGGAGGTGTACAAAAGCTGAAGATTCCGGCACGAGTCACTCCCACTCGATGGTTCCCGGCGGTTTCGAGGTGATGTCGTAGACGACCCGGTTGATGCCGCGGACTTCGTTGACGATGCGGTTGGAAATGCGCTCCAGCAGATCGTAGGGGAGCTTGGCCCAATCCGCGGTCATGCCGTCCTGGCTCGTGACCACGCGCAATGCGGCGACGTTTTCGTAGGTCCGGTCGTCTCCCATTACCCCGACGCTGTTGATCGGCAGTAGGACGGCGAATGCCTGCCACAGTGTCCGTGTCAACCCATCGCGTTCGACCTCTTCCTGAACGATGGCATCGGCCTCCCGCAACACGAAAAGACGTTCGGGCGAAACCGGTCCGATGATCCGGACCGCCAGTCCCGGCCCCGGGAACGGCTGACGGTGCACGAACTGCGGATCCATGCCGAGTTCCTCGCCAACCTTGCGCACCTCGTCCTTGAACAGCTCGCGCAGCGGTTCCACGAGCTCGAGTTCCATCGCCTGCGGAAGGCCGCCGACATTGTGGTGCGACTTGATGACGGCCGAGGGGCCGCGGACCGAAGTCGACTCGATCACATCGGGGTAGAGAGTCCCCTGCACAAGGTACCTGGCGTCACCCACCCTTCGCGCTTCCTCCTCAAAGACGCGGATGAACTCTTCGCCGATGATCTTGCGCTTCTTTTCCGGATCTTCCACCCCGGCCAGCCGGGAAAGGAATCTGTCGGCGGCCGGCACCCCGATGACCTTCAGGTGGAAGCGCTCGCGAAAACTGGTCAGCACCGAGGAATATTCGTCCTTTCGCAGCAGCCCGTTGTCGACGAAAAGGCAAGTGAGCCGGTCGCCGATGGCCTTTTGCACCAGCAGCGCGGCGACCGCGGAATCCACGCCTCCACTGAGGCCGCAGATCACCGTGCCGCCGCCCACTCTTGCGCGGATGCCGGCCACCGATGAGTCGACAAATGCGGCCATGGTCCAATCCTGCCTGCAGCCGCAGATGCGCGTCAGGAAATTCTCCAGGATTTGCGTGCCATGGTGCGTGTGAACCACCTCCGGGTGGAATTGCAGGCCCCAGATGCGGCGGTTTTCGTCGCCGGCAGCCGACAGGATATCCCCCGAGCGCGCCAGGGAGCGGAATCCTTCCGGCAGTGATTCCACCCGGTCGCCGTGGCTCATCCACACCTGGAAATTCCGCGGCAGGCCCGACAGCAGCCTGTCCGGCTCGGTCACTTCCACGACGGCCTTGCCGAATTCGCGCTGGTTGCCGGGGACAACCTTTCCTCCGAGGCTGTTCGCGATCAACTGCAGGCCGTAGCAGATGCCCAGCACCGGTATGCCGAGACCGAACAACCCGGCCGGAACCTGGGGACTGCCGGAGCGGCAGACCGAATCTGGCCCGCCGGAAAGGACGATGCCCGCGGGCTTCATCTCTTTCGCTTTTTCGAGGGCGCGGGAGAAGGCTGTGATTTCGCAGTAGACTCTGAGCTCGCGGATGCGCCGCGCGATCAGCTGGGTATACTGAGAACCGAAGTCCAAAATGAGGATGCTTTGGCGATTAATGGGGGTATCTCCTGGGTTTTGTTTGCTAGACACCTGCGGCCGCCATACAATAGCGCAGCATTGCCGAATTTGCAATGCACCGATTGTGCCGGAAATGAGACCTTAGACTTTAGACCTTAGACCTTAGCCTGGGGACCTCGGACCGTCGTTGATGATAAACCAAGTTGACCAGCCCTTGAGCCTAACGTCTAATGTCTAAGTACATGAATTCATAAATACGGTGATGTATCACTGCTGCAAGGCAGGAGTGCAAAGAATTTGTCACTTCTCATTGGCCATTTGTCATTGAAGCCAGCCAGGTTCAAGGCCGTCAAATGGCCAATCACAATTGACAAATGGCAAATGACAAATTCTGTAGCCCCATTCCGACCCGACTTGCGCTTCTCCAGCGGGCGGAAATACGTCTCCGTATCTATGAAATCGATTACTAAGGTCTAAAGTCCAAGGTCTAATGTCTAATGTCAGTTTTTCGCATCCATGGCTTCTGCTGCTGGGGTTGATCCCCTTGGCGCTGCCCGTCATCCTTCGTGTGGCCCGGTTGCGCCGCCAGGGAACGGTCGACCTGTCGACCTTTGATTGGCTGCCGGCGTCCGCGGCCGGTTCGTTTCTTCCGGAACGGCTCGGGTTGCTGTTGCGGCTGGCGGTCCTGGCATGCCTGGTCGTGATTGCGGCCGGGATTCGCAGCGGCGGGTCCGCACTGGTCGAATCGGCGCCGAGGGAGGCGATGGTCATCGTCCTCGACGTCTCGAGTTCGATGACCGCGGAAGATTTTTCGCCCGGCAACCGGCTGGAAGCGGCGAAGGCTGTCTTGAGCGAATATGTCCTCTCCCGCCCCAAAACGGAACTTGGGCTGATCCTGCTGGCGGCATCGCCACGACTGGTTGTGCCCGTAACCAGCCGGACCGGCTTTCTACCCCAGGCACTGAAGGCGGCCGCGCCTGCCGCCTTTGGAGAAGATGGGACCGCCATCGGCAGCGGCATCGCCAGCGCGGCAAACCGGCTGCGCGACGGCCCGTGGGATCAGCGCAGGATTCTCCTGGTGACCGACGGAGTAAACAATCGCGGGGCGTTGTCTCCTGCGGATGCTTCGCGCATCGCAGCCCAGTTGGGGATCCGGATCGACACCATCGGGATCGGAACGGACCAGGTTTCCCGTTACTGGGCCCCGGCCCCGCAGGGGCCCCCCGTCGAGATCCGAGCCCGCATCCAGATCGATGACCGGGCGCTTGAGGAGGTATCCAGGATCGCCGGGGGAAGCTACCGCCATGTCGACAACCCGGACACTCTTCGACGCGCCCTTGCCGCACTTGACCCGGACGGTCAGGCGCAACGGATTGTTGCGACAGCGAGGAATGATTTTCCTTGGGTTCAGCGTCTCGCCGTCGTTTCGCTTTTGTTGATTTGCGTAGAATTCCTCCTGACCAGATTCGTCTGGCCGGAGCTGCCCGGATAGCTGGATTCCGTCCCGGACCTAACTTAATGTATTTTATCATATAGTATGTCGTAAGCTACTATAAAAATGACATAAAACAGGTAAGCATGCACTTCCAGTGGCCAAAATACTTCTGGGCGGAACTTACGCCGCTGCTGCTGCTCGGCGGCTGGATCGTCGCCGAGTGGCGGCGACGACGCCGGCTGCGAGAATTCGGCGATCCGGCGATCATGGGAGTCACTTCCTCGTGGCCCGCCCGGATCGCCCGACTCCTGTTGCTGCTGTTCGGGATCTCCGCCGTCGCCGCGATTCTGCCTGTGCCTGATCTCGGTTCAGGCGCAGACCAGCCCCGCACCACGGAGGTCCTGATTCTCCTGGACACGCCGTCTCTGGAGAGCGGGGGAGATTCTCTCTGGGATTCGCTCGAGAGTGCGATCCATGAAATCGCGGATCAATCGACGGGGATCAGGATCGGAGTCCTCGCGCCAGGAACGCCGCTGCAAACCGTAGTGCCGCCCACGCTGGATGCGAAGGGTCTCCAGATCGTGCTTGCGCGGCTGCGATATGAAATGACTCCTGGGACCCGTCCCGGTTTTGCCGCAACATTGGCTGCATTTGTCCGGTCAGGGCAATCCCGGTTGCCGCAGGTCCACCTCGTAGTCATCACAGCCATGGAGGCTGAGGAGATCGAGCACCTTCCTGAGTCCGTGGTTGACGGGACATCCGGGATCACCTTCGTCAGGCTCACAAGGGATGGCTTGCCGGCGCAATTCGGCCGTCAAACGCAGCAGGGCGCCTGGTCCTGGGCGCGGCAGCCGTCAGAACGAGGCGGTTTGCCGGCTGAGGCGCAAGACACGTCGTATGGGGGCCGTCTGAGTCCTGTGCAGTGGCTTGCCTTGCTGGCAATGCTGCTCTTGAGCGTTGAGTGTTTCTGCCGCCTGACTGTTCGTGCCGGCGGAGGCGCCCATGCTTAGAGGTTCCTCGCGCCTGGTCGCACTGCTGTGGATTGCCCTGACGGCCCATTTCGCCGGCGCGCAGGAAACTGCCCCCGATCCGGCAAGGACATTCATCACCCAGATTGCACCCGATCTGGCGATTGTTACGGAGGTCAGCCTCGGGGCGCCGTTTGTCGGCCAGCAGTTCAGCCTTATCTACCGGTTGCGGGCCCTGCGTCCGCCGGCCGCCGTGGATGTCGACCCGCAACAGTTTCGCGGCTTTTGGACGGAGATAGTCCCGCTTTCGCCGGAATCCGCGTCGGCGGCGAGACCGGTCGGGGGCCAGGCAGCCGTGGATTACCTGCTGCGGCAGGTCATTGCCTTTCCGCTCCTCGACGGTGCGCTGCGCCTCCCACCGCTGTCGGTAAAAGTGAAGCGGCCCGGCAGTCCTGCCGCGCAACGGGACGACTGGGACGTGCTTGGAAGCTCCAGTCCGGTCGATGTGCGCTCGGTGCCTTTGCCGCCGTGGCCTCGAGCCGGCAGCGATCTCCCGCTCGTCGGCAGTGTCGCGGGAAGCCTGAAGTGGCAGGGGGACGGCCGCTCCGCCCTGCTGCTGGAAATGGAAGGGACGGCGAACCTCGCGCTGTTCCGGCCTGTCGACTGGCTCGGCACGCCGCAGGGGGCCCGGTTGCAGGCGCGGCTCGCGGCTGCGGACAATGTGACACAAACGATCGACAAGGAAGGGAAGCGCCAGCTCTCGCTGATTCAGCGGCAACGCTGGCTGATCGGCATTTCGGGGGGAATTCCAGGGCAGAGGATCGGCGATTTTCGTTTGCCGGTATTCGACCCACGGGAAAAGACCTGGAAAGAAGTTCGGGTGGAGGGTGTCAGCCTGCCGGGCTCCGGGACCGCCGCGCGCGGCGCCCTATCCGCCTCCGAGGCTGGCGCGAGAGCGGAAACCGCATCCTATCATTGGCAGGCCGTGCTGGTGGTGGCGCTCGTCGCGGTCCCGGTGGTATGGTTCTGGGTGCACCGACGTCATCTGCATGCCGGAAAACAGCCGGATGACGGACTCGATGTGATCGAAAAGAGGCTGAAGACTTCACCCAGGAGCTTTCTGGACAGCGCGCACAGGCTGCTGGAGCGTCGAGCCGCACAAATGAGGCGCAGCCACAACCTGGGGGCGGAGGACACGGCCCTGGACCGATGCTGGATCACGGTGCAGCGCTACCGGTTTAACCGCGAACCGCTTTCGCCCGAAGCACGGAACGAGATCCTGAAGGCGCTCAGGGAGCTCGGTTCCCCGGCAAAACTGGATGTTTAATCGCGGGAGCCCGGCGCGCTCCGCGCGTGAGGATTTACTCGAAACCTCGAGTGTTGGAGGTTTCGGGGTGTCCTGCACGAAATCACACAGGGGGTGAAATGGAGCTTTTTGCCGCCGCGCTGCTTGGCGTGGTCCAGGGCCTGACGGAGTTCCTTCCAATCAGCAGTTCCGCGCATCTCATCCTGGTTCCCTGGCTGCTGGGCTGGAAGCCCGACAGGATCATATTCGATGTGTCGCTGCACGTCGGGACGGCTGTTGCCATCCTCGCCTACTTCTGGCGGGACTGGGTCGAGCTGGTCACGGAAGCCATTCGTGGAATCCTGGCGGGGAAGCCCCTGGCCAATCCAAAACGAAGGCTGGCCTGGTATCTGTTTGTCGGCACCCTGCCTGCCGGGATCGTCGGGCTCCTGTTCGAGAATGACGTCGAAACCAGGCTCCGCTCTCCGCTGATTACCGTCGCAACCTTGGCAATTCTGGGCGGCTTTCTCTACCTGAGCGAACGCGTGAGCCGGCGGGATCGGTCGCTGGAGCAGTTCACGTGGGCCGATTCGATCTGGATCGGGCTGAGCCAGGCCCTGGCGCTGATTCCGGGTGTGTCGCGAAGCGGCATCACGATCAGCACCGCGATGCTCCGGAATGCGGAGCGCGCCTCTGCCGCCCGCTTTTCGTTTCTCCTGGCCACGCCGGTGATCGTCGGCGCGGGCATGTTCGAAGGATGGAAGCTCGCAAAGGCGATTCGTGTTCCGGCGCAGGCCGCAGGCGCGCTCGCAGATACCGACATTGATTGGGCGGTGCTCGCGATCGGCGTCAGTTGCGCCGCCGTTACCGGGTTTCTCTGCATACGATATTTCCTGCGCTACCTTCAGACGAGGACATTCATTCCGTTCGTCATCTACCGGCTCGTGCTTGCGGCGATCGTCTTGATCTTCTACCTGCGCTCCACCGGCCTCGACTGAGGCGTTGCACTGTGAGATTTTGATTGCGGCTATGCCGGGCCACGCTCTTTGGAGGCGGCGCGGCGGCGTTTTTCCTGGATGATGTCGAGAATTTCCTTGATGCGGCGCTCCATTCCCTGGTCCGTGGGGTGGTAGTAGCGGCGGCCGCGCAGCGCATCGGGCAAGCATTCCATGTCGGCCACTTTTCCCTCCAGGTCGTGGGCGTACTGATAGCCTTTGCCGTACCCAAGATCCTTCATCAGCCGCGTGGGCGCGTTGAGAATGCTCATCGGCGGGGGTTCATTGACCGTGCGTTGAACGTCCGCAGTGATCTCCGAATAGGCGGTGTAGAGCGCATTCGATTTTGGTGCGACGGAAAGGTACACTGCAGCCTGGGCCAGCGCGAGGTTGCATTCCGGCAAACCCACGAGCCGGACCGCCTCGACCGCGTTGAGCGCCACCTGGAGCGCGCGGACATCCGCCATCCCGACGTCTTCCGAGGCGAACCGCACCATCCGGCGCGCTATGTAGACGGGGTCTTCGCCGCCTTCCAGCATCCGTCCCATCCAATAAAGCGCCGCATCGGGATCGCTGTTGCGCATCGATTTGTGCAGGGCCGATATGAGGTTGTAATGTTCGTCGCCCCCTTTGTCGTAACGGAGGATTTTTTGCTGGAGCGCCGTTTCCAGATCGGCCGCGGTCAATTCCGTCCTCTCCGCGCCGGAACGGCTGAAGGCGAGGTCTACGGCGATCTCGAGAGCGTTCAGGGCCATGCGCGCGTCGCCGTTGGCATAAACCGAGAGCTTGTGCAGGATGTCGGGCGCAACCTCCACAGGGCGGTCGCCCAGGCCGCGCTCGCGATCCTGAAGCGCCCGCCTGAGAATCTGTTCCACGTCCTCGACCGTCAGGGGATTGAGGACGTAAACCTTGGCGCGCGACAGCAGCGCGCTGATGACCTCGAAGGAGGGGTTCTCGGTGGTGGCGCCAATGAGTACGATCACGCCTGATTCCACGTAGTGCAGGAATGCATCCTGCTGCGCCTTGTTGAACCGGTGGATTTCATCGATGAAAACGATGGTCTTGCGGCCGCTCCTGCGATAGTGCGTTTCCGCCTCCGCCATCATGACCTTGATCTCCTTGATGCCGGACAGAACGGCGCTGTAGGAGACAAACTCCGACTTGCTTTCCCTGGCGATGATCCGCGCAAGGGTGGTCTTTCCCGTGCCCGGCGGCCCCCAGAGAATGATGGAGGCCAGCTGGTCGCGCTCGATCATCTCGCGCAGCACTTTCCCCTGGGAGATCAGGTGCTGTTGGCCGACGACCTCGTCGAGGGAGCGCGGCCGCATCCTCTCGGCCAGGGGAGCCCGGGTTCCGGTTTGTTGCTCCGGCGGATCAGGAAACAGGCGATCGCTCATTTGGCCTCTCGGGAGCTGGGAAGCGCGGCCGCCAGCCGCTGGCGGAGCGCTTCATACAGCAGAATCGCGCCGGCCGCCGCGACGTTGAGCGACTCCACACCGGTGGCCATGGGAATTTTGATGGGAGCGAGCGCGTCCCAGTCGCCGTCCGTAAGGCCGCGGGCCTCGTTGCCCAGAACAATGGCGGCGGATCCTGCAAGGTCGGCGTCCCAGCAGGGCGCTTCGGCCTTCACATCCGCCTTATACATGGGAATGCGCCGTGCGCGGCAGTAGTCGAGAATCTGCGCCGGGCGGAGCCCCTCGACGACGGGCAGGTGAAAGAAGGCCCCGGCGCTGGCGCGAATTGCCTTCGGGTTCCTTGCCGAGACGCTCCCCGCGACGGAAAACACACGCGACGCACCGGCGGCGCGAGCCGTGCGCAGGAGTGTGCCCAGATTGCCCGGGTCCTGAATGCCATCCAGACAGAGGATGAGGGGATTGGGTTCGTCTGCGAGGTCGCTCAACGTGTGGATGGGTACACGGACCAGCGCGAGGGCCCCCTGGGGTGACACCACCTCCGACATTGCTTTGAGCACCGCAGCCGACGCGCGCCGCACGGGAATGTTCAGCTCGGACCAGCGGGCCAGCAACTCGAGACCGCGCGCGTCGGATCCGAAAACATCTGCAACCAGCACGGCCTCGATGGGACACCGCGCTTTGACGGCCTCTTCGAGCACGCGCAGGCCCTCCGCCACCACAAGCTCGGGAGGCGCCCGGCGGACCCTGGTCGCAGCGAGACGAAACTTCTGCACCAGCGGATTGGCTTTGCTCGTCAGTACGGGCTTGTTCATAGACCTGGTTATGTCGCAAAACTCAATAATTGTCCTGCCTCGTCCTGGACGTGGACCTGGACCTGGACTTGGACGTGGACAACCTTGCTTGATGGTTCCGTTCGCGTATGCGGAACTCGATTCGCGCCACAGATTCTTGCCTGGTCTACGTCCACCTCCAGGTCCAAGTCCAAGTCTAAGTCCAGGTCAGATGACCGTGGACCTTCGCGACAGGAACCAGTCCTGTTTCTGTCACGAAACTCAAGCGTTGTCCTGCCTGGTCCTGGACGTGGACCTGGACCTGGACTTGGACGTGGACAACCTTGCTTGATGGTTCCGTTCGCGAATGCGGAACGGAACTCGATTCGCGCCATAGGTTCTTGCCTGGTCTACGTCCACGTCCAGGTCCAAGTCCAAGTCCAAGTCAGATCACCATGGCGTTTCGCGACAGAAACCAGACTGGACCATCGGTCGCGGACGACGTGATTCCGCACCCCGGCATTACCGGACGACCGAGGCGGCGCGCGAGTTGTGCACGCTTCCTATGACCACACGATCCACCGGGAAATTGCCGTTTTGCAGAAGCGCCGCGGCCAGCGCCTGGGCCGCCGGGTCCAGCGCAGTCGTGTCCGCTTTGTTGATGAAAGGGATGATGCTCATCCCCTTTTGCCAGTCTTTGCACACCCCCTGCGGGTGAAGCAGGATCGACGCAGCCAGTTCCGGGGTCAGGATGCTGCCTTCCTGCAAGTGGTGCCGCTTCGATGCCAGTTCCCAGCGGAACAACGTATTTGGCCCGAGAGGCTGATTCAGGCAATCCAGACCGATCACGGGGACGAGGTGGTCCGTGCCGGACATCAGCACCGGTTCGTTCTGCCGAGGCATTTTCAGGGACATGCTGCGGGCGCCGTCGGCCTCGTTGAGGACAACCGGAAACAGAGTTCTGTCGAGGCGGTCGCCAAAACCGCGATTGACCCCGCGCAGCAGATCACGGGAAAGCGGCAGGCGCGTGACCACGAACCTGCGCCCCGGACACCAGCCTTGGAGCGCCGCCTCCAGCAGTAACCGCAGGGTGCGCTCGTTGTCGCAGGAAATAACGGCCATGCCGTCGGCAGGGTGAGGCGGGTGAATGCGTGTTGTCGTTGTGAAGATGGCGGGCATTGATTGGGAATACTCCTCGAGCAGCCTGAGGATCAATCCCGTTTTCCCTCCGCCCCCGACGAAGCTGATTCGTGCCGGCATTGAAAAGGCGAATTGCTCGGAGAACAAGTCGATGTTCCTCTATTGGGCCTCGTACCGGGCCCTGAATGTGACTCTGGGCGTCCAAGACTCGCACAACATCAGAAATCCGTCCCCATGGCGGCCATCTGCTGCAATTCGTTTCGGTTCCTGAAGATCACATAGACGATGCCGCCCGGCACGGCGGAGAGCACGATCATGAGCAGGGTCAGCAGCGAAAGTGCCAGCCCCGTGGCAGGGGTGACCCCGATGCCGCCGAATAGGCTGACAAATGCATACTCCCTCAGACCCAGACCATTCAGGCTGATCGGGATCATCGTGATGAGCGTGATGACCGGGATAAAAACCAGGAAATAGAGAAATGAAATGTGCAGATGGAGGCCTTCGGCCGTCACCCAGGCGACGGCGAAGACCAGAACCTGGTTGAATATCGAGATCAGCAGCGAATCAAGCAGGACGCGGGGATGCCTGCCCATGACCTGGAAGGCGCTCGAGATGGCGTCGACGCGGCCGGCGGTCCGCGAGAGTTTCAGCCTGTGCAGCAGCTTCGTGAACAGCCGGTGCAGGCTGGGCATGAAAATCACGATGTTCGCGCCGATGAACGCGGCGAAGGACAACCAGATCAGGAGCCGGACCGGGATGCCGGGGATCTCGCTGGGGATGAGGAATGTCCCGATGCAGGCGATGATCATCATGGCCAGCATTCCCGCGTCGCGATCCAGAAAGGTCGCGGCGAAACTCTGGGCATAATTGCGGGACGGCTTGCCGGCATAGTACATTTTGACGACGTCCCCGCCTACGGCAGTCGGGAATGCCAGGTTGAAAAACAATCCGATGCAGTAGATCTGGAACAGGCGCACCAGTGAAAACACGGGCATCAGCGGCCTCATGAGCATGCGCCACCTGAAAATGCAGATGTAGTGGCCGACCCAGAGGATCATGAAGGCGGCCACCAGGAAGCCCAGTTCCGCGTTGCGCAAGGTGGCGCCGAACTCGTGAAAATCATACTTGCGGAACAGCAGGTAGAACAGGAGCAGGCTGACCCCTGCCTTGCACAAAGCCGTTATCTTACCCTTCATGGGCTGCCCGTTTCTGTTTGAGACCACATCCGTCCCGATTGACCGGCGCATAGTGTAGCACGGCCGCTTCGTCGAAATTAACCTCTGCGTTCATGTGAGCGTCTCAACGGCTAGAAGAGGGACTTCTGAATCTCCTCGATGACTTCCTGCGTGGAACGGTTGCGCGGACGCCCCGTGAGGTCGATTTCCTTCTTCTCCAGCCGTTCGAGGATTTCCCCGGCCCGGCGCACGACTTCCCGTGGGAGGCCCGCCAGGCGGGCAACCTCGACCCCATAACTCTTGTCGGCTGTCCCGGGCGTAACCTTGCGCAGGAATACGATCTCCTTGCCGGCTTCCTTGATTGCCATGCAATAGTTCTTCACGCCGCTGTGCACGTCCGCCATGCGGGTGAGTTCGTGATAGTGCGTGGCGAACAGGGTTTTCGCCCGGTGCACCTGGTTCTGGACCAGGTATTCCGCCACGGCCCAGGCAATGGAAAGGCCGTCGAATGTCGCGGTCCCGCGTCCCACCTCGTCAAGCAGGATCAGGCTCCGGTTGGTGGCCGTGTTGAGGATGTTGGCCGTCTCGATCATCTCCACCATGAAGGTCGAACGGCCCCGCGCGAGGTTGTCCGATGCCCCGACGCGGGTGTAGATCCTGTCGACGAGCCCCATGCGGACGTGGCTGGCCGGCACAAACGAGCCGATCTGAGCCAGGATGACGATCAGGGCCGTCTGCCGCAGGTACGTGGACTTGCCCCCCATGTTGGGTCCCGTCAGGATCAGCAGTTGATCGGTCGTCGTGTTCAGGTAGAGATCGTTGGGGATGAAGGGGCGGCTCTGATGTTCCACCATCGGGTGTCGGCCCTGCTGGATATAAACTTCGTCGCCGTCCACGATCTCCGGCCTGGAGTATTCGTTCTTCAGGGCGACCTCGGCGAGAGCGGCATAGACGTCGACTTCCCCGAGAAGCCTGGCGGTCGCCTGAATTCGCACAGCCTGGGCCGCAATCCCCGCCCGAACCTGGGCAAACAGCTCCTTCTCCAAAGCGGCGATCCGTTCTTCCGCGTGCAGGACCTTCTCCTCATATGTCTGCAATTCAGCGGTCACGAATCGCTCACAGCTGACCAGCGTCTGCTTGCGCACGTAGTCGGTGGGGACTTGCGCCAGGTTCGACTTTGTCACCTCGATGAAATATCCGAACACCTGGTTGAACTTGACCTTCAGGGAATTGATACCGGTGCGCCGGCGCTCGCGGGTCTCGAGCGACGCGATGTATTCCTTTCCGCTGGAGCGTATTCCGCGGAGTTCGTCGAGTTCCGCCGAATAGCCTTTCCGGATGATGCCCGGCTCGCTGGCGGAGTTCGGCGGATCGTCCGAGATGGAGTTCTGGATCAGCCCGACGATGTCGGCGAGGTCGTCAAGGAGGTCCCGGATTCCCGCGAGGCGGCCGGCGGGGAATCCCGCCAACATGACGCGAATCGAGGGGACTTCCGTGAGGGAATCGCGCAGAGCCAGCAGTTCCCGCGGATTGGCGACACCCGCGGTTACCCGGCTCGTCAACCGTTCCAGGTCGTGGATTCCCGCGAGCTTGCGGCTGAGACGGTCCTGCGCCGGCACGTCGGCCGCAAGAGCGGCGACGGCATCCAGGCGCATTTCGAGCGTTCCGCGATCGAGCAGAGGCGTCAGCAACCAGGATTTCAGCATCCTGCCGCCCATTCCGGTGCGAGTCTGGTCGAGCAGCCAGAGAAGGGATCCCTTCCTGCTTCCGTCGAGCGACTCGACCAATTCCAGGTTCGTGATCGTCGAGGAGTCAAGCCTCAAGTAGTCCGAGGTATCGAGGAAACGCAGGCGCGCGACCTTCGCCAGGGAATCGATCTGGGTCGAGCGCAGATAGTGGATCAACGATCCTGCCGCAGAAACTGCGAGGGGCCGCGCCTCGCAACCGAAACCGTCCAGGCTGGCAACCGCGAAGTGCTCCAGAAGCACCCGGTGGGCATAGTCGAAGTTGAAGGCCCAATCATCGAGCGGGCTGGCCACCCAATCCGCCGACCAGTCCCGTGTGAGCCGCTGCCGCAAATCGTTCGTGTCGTCTTCGGGCAGAACCAGTTCACGGGGATTGAACCGGCTCAGCTCATCCACCGCCTTCTGCCAGGCAGCCTCGCCGGCAAAATCGACGGCCAGGAATTCGGCAGTCGAAAGATCCATGAATGCCAGGCCCAGTCCATCCGGAGTCTGGATCAGGCTGGCGAGATAGTTGTTTTCCTTGGAGTCGAGCAACATCTCTTCGACGACCGTGCCGGGCGTCATCACCCGTGTGACCTCGCGATGGACCAGCTTCCTGGCGGTCTTGGGATCCTCGACCTGTTCGCAGATGGCAATCTTGTATCCCTTCCGCAGCAGGCGGGCGATGTAACCGTCGACCGAATGATAGGGAACTCCGCACATCGGGATAGGCGCGCCGCCCTTGTCTTTATTACGCGACGTGAGGGTAATTTCCAGTTCGCGGGATGCCGTGACGGCATCCTCGTAAAACATCTCGTAGAAATCGCCCAGGCGGAAGAAGACCAGCTTCCCAGGGAAACGCCGTTTTACGTCGTGGTACTGTTTCATCATGGGGGTGAGGTCTTCGATCATCACCGAGATACCGGTTCCTATGAGATAAGGTCGGGTTGCCCGGCCGCCGCGCCGTGGGCGAACCGGGTTCAAACACCACTGCCCGATCGATGCTGGAGGATCCGGACGCCACGGGCAAAGGATTGTCGAACTTGACTGGAAATATCTCTAATCCTTGTAGTTAAAGAATTCCCAGTATATAATCTGCCTCCGCGGATGTCAACGACAACCCGGAGAACCAGTAGTCAGGAGCCAGGAGTCAGGAGCCAGGAGTCAGAAGTCAGGAGTCAGGAGCAGGAGTCGGGTGTCAGAATAAGGGTGGAGCACGAATGAGGAGTCGGGATAGGCTCTGATGCAACGACGGAACGGCAGGATGTTTCCGCGCGCCCCCGGGAGCGCCGGCGTCCCGCCGGCTTTTGGTCTGAAGGCTGGTCTCTGAAGTCTGAGGTCTTGATTATCGAAGCAGATGCGAATCAGAACGAAGGGCCCGGTAGTCGCACGCTTTTCTCCTGGCTCCTGACTTCTGACTCCTGACTCCTGACTCCTTTCCCCGTTATTCGACGGATTCGCGGCTGAATCAATGGAACAAGCCTTGAAAGTCCTGGCACTCGACACATCGACTCCCCGCGGCAGCGTCGCGCTGCTCGAGGGGCGTGATCTGGCTGCGGAGCTGAGACTGCGGTCGTTGGAGACCCACTCGGCACGGCTGCTCGGGAGCATCTCGTTTCTGCTCCAGAATGTCGGCTGGAAGCTGACGGATCTCGGCTTGATCGCCGCCGGGATCGGCCCGGGATCCTTCACCGGGATACGGATCGGCGTGGCGACGGCTTTGGGCCTCGCGCAGACCCTGTCGCTGCCGTTCGCGGGGATTTCGGGACTGGACGCCATGGCGCAACAGCTTCCGGGCACGGACGGACCGATCAGCGTTGTTCTGGATGCCCAGCGTTCCCAGGTTTACTACGCGGAATACATAAGCGAGAAAGGGAAGACCCGGAAAGCGGGCAAGCCGGCTCTCCTGTTTCCCTCCGATCTGAAAAATCGTCTCAAGGGAACGTATCGCACGGTGATAGGGGACGGGGCGGTTCGCTATGCGTCGGAGCTGAATCTCAGCAGAACGCGCTGGCCTCGCCTGGCGGAGGTCGATCTTTTTCTGGCCGCTCCCCTGGGCAGGTTGGCGCTCGCGCGCAAGCGGGCATGGAGGTCGGGAGTTTTTCTGCAGTCGGACCCACTGTACATCCGACCTCCCGATGCGCAGCGGCGGAAGGTGAACGAGCGGTGATTCAATCCAGCCTGATTCAAATTTCGGACCTCGCCCTGCAGGACATCCCGGAGCTGGAAGACCTCGAGGGAGTGACGTCGCTCTGCTATTGGGGGACGGAACACTACAAACGCTTTTTGGAGCAGCCGGAATATTTCGCCCGGAAGGCCGTGGCCACGCTCGAGACGGGCGGCACCCGGATGGTGGGCTTTTTCCTCGCCCGCGCGGTCCTGGAGAATCTGGAACTGCTGAAGATCGGCGTCTACCCCGAATACCAGAAGCAGGGAATCGGGTCCCGGTTGTTGAGTGCGGCATTCAAGGAAGCACTCAAGCGCGGCTGCCTTCGGTGTTTCCTCGAGGTGCGCATGTCGAACAGCGGTGCGATCCAGTTCTATCTCGACCACCGATTCAAAATCGCGGGCGAGCGCACGAATTACTACACCGAACCGATCGAAGATGCCTACGTCATGGAATGCTGGCTTTAACCCGAAATATTCACGAGGCGGGACAGAATACCATTACTTGTTGATTCTAATGGTTTAGGGTACTATAGGTAGTGGTGTCGTGGATGACCGCTCCTGATTGAGCGGGCCGTGCAGGAACCAGGTTCAAGCCGAATCGAAATCGCTGCTTCTATTGGAATGATCGCACCGACTGGGCGGAAAAAGCAGGCGGGCCGCAGGGCAGTTCATGGCCGTCGCTGGAAATTGCTTTGGATCAAACCGCGATTTGGCTAGAATAGCCCGACATGCAATTATGAGGATACGCAACTCCGGTTTACCCCCAAAAGGAGGACTCTCTTGCGGACTGCAAAGTTTTGCATCTTAATCACTGGTCTTGCTCTTCTCTCTGTTCATTGCAACGGATCCAAGCCGGCGCCCGACGCATGGGCCTCGATGGCGAAAAACAAAGTGGTGCGCATCGCCACGAATCCTTACAACGTGCCCTTCGAATCCGGGGACGTCACGGGCGTGCAGGGTTTCGATGTCGACCTGGGTAATGAGATCGCGAAGGATCTTAACTACGACCCGAAGTGGATCAAGGTCGACGAGTTCGGCCGGATCCTGGAGATTCTGAAAAACGGCGAAGTGGAGATGGTCATTTCGACGGTCGCGATTATTGAAGAGAGGAAGAAGGAATTTGCATTCTCTGATCCGTATTTCGAGAGCAGCAATACCATCGCCCGGCGCCGCGACAACAATGAGATCAAGGACCTCGCGTCCCTGGCCGGGAAAAAAGTCGGCGTGCAGGAGGGACGTACGGGCGACAGGTTCATGACCGAACAGAAGACAGCGGCAAACGTGACTGTCAGCCGCTTCAAGGTGCTCGACGATGCCTTGGGCGCGCTGAACCGCGGCGAAATCGATGCGGTCGTGGGCGACAAGCCGATCATGACTTACAGCATCGCCAAGAGCGCCTACGCGACCAACCTGATCACCACCGACGTCGAGCTGCTGAAGACCCAGTATGGCGTCGTGGTCCGGCCTGAGGAGACCAAGCTGCTGGCGAAGGTCAACGAGACGATCGCCCGGCTCAAGAACGCCAAGCAGTTCGACGCCTGGTACGACAAGTGGTTCGGCAGCGTCATGACGGACACGAGCAAGGAAATCTTGAAGATTGAAGAGCAGGAACGGCTCAAAGTGGCGCCCAAGACAATCAACATCAACTTCGTCAAGGAGTCCGGCAGCCCAGTCAAGCTGGACCGGCTCGACGGCTTCAACGCGGCCCTCAGCGGCACCGGCGGGAATTTCACGTCCACGCCGATCACGACGGACGAAGCCGGAGTGAGGGGCAGTTGCAGGTTCACGAGCCCGATTCCGCCGGGTGAATACAGGCTGATCCTGTCCCGGCTCCAGGTGAACCAGGCCATCACGGTCGAAAAGAGGCCGGTGTCGGCGTTTACATGGACGCTGACTTTCAAGTCCTCCGGCAATCTGGATATCAATGTAAGATAGCCGGCGCGATGGCCGCGTGCCGCGCTGCTGTTGATCCGGGATGAGAAAATGAAGTACCCGTTATTCCGCACGATTCTGATAACCGCGTTATGCACCGGCGCGGCAACCATCCTGTTGTTGCGCTGGGGCATGATTCCGCAATCGGCCAGGCCGGCCGCCGTCGCGGAGGTGGAATCCGCCGCGGCGGCGAACCCATCGCAGCCGCCGCTGAGCCCCGACGAGCAGGTCAACATCTCCGTCTACAACAAGGTCAGCCCGGGCGTGGTGAACATCACCTCGACGATCGTGGAATACGACTTCTTCTTTCAGGCGTACGCCAGCCCGTCCACGGGCAGCGGCGTGGTGCTGGACCTGAATGGGAACGTCCTTACCAACAACCACGTGATTGAATCGGCGCAGACCCTGGAAGTGGCCCTGCCCGACCGCACGACCTACCAGGCCGAGGTTGTGGGGCGGGACCCGCAAAACGATCTGGCCGTGATCCGTTTGCTCAAGGCGCCGAAGGAGAGACTGCACCCGGTCGCGATGGGCGATTCCTCCACCTTGAAAGTGGGTCAGAAAGTCCTGGCGCTCGGCAATCCGTTCCGCCTCCAGAATACTCTGACGACAGGGATCGTCAGTTCTCTCGGCAGGAAGATCCGGACCGACAACGGCAACCTGATCGACAACATCATTCAGACAGACGCCGCCATCAATCCCGGGAGTTCCGGCGGCCCGCTGCTGAACTCGGCAGGCGAAATGATCGGGATCAATACCATGATCGTTTCACCGGGCGGCGCCAACGGCGGCAACGTCGGCATCGGGTTTGCGGTCCCCGTCAACACGGCGCGTCGCGTCGTGGGCGACCTGATCAAAGAAGGGCGTGTTTTGCGCCCATGGATGGGAGTGGAAGGCTACGACATCACGCCGGACCTGGCCTCCGCACTCGACCTGCCCGTAGAAAGCGGCCTGCTCATCGCCAGAACCTATAGGGGCAGCACGGCTGAAGCCGCGGGCCTCCGCCAGGCGAGCGAGGTGGTAGGCCTGTTCAATCAGAGGTTCCTTACGGGAGGCGACATCATCACTGAAATCGACGGCAAGGCGGTCGGCGGTTTGGATGATATCGAGCTTGCCCTGGAGAGCAAAAAACCCGGCGATACGGTGCGCCTGACCTTCTACCGCGGACGGGCCAAGATGCAGAAAACGGCGACTTTGCTGGAGCAACCGCGGAGACTGCGCTGACCATCGCCGTTTGGCTGGACACTCCGGCGCGCGGGAGGGCACGCTGCGCCGTGCGGAACAATCGTTCGGATCGAATCAGACGCCGAGGAATCCCTGCAACCGCATGCTTGAGCGCAAGATGTATCGCACGAAAACCATGGCCTGCACGGCGCTCCTGCTTGCGGCCTGCCTGGCCGGCGACTCCGCCGCGAATCAACGCGCCGGGGCGCCTGCCGCGACTCCCCCGGCGACGCAGGGAGACTTAACCCGGCTCGCCGACGGCGTCTTTGTCCGCATCGTAAGCCCGGACAGCGACGCCGTCAGCAACGGCGGCGTGATCGTCCTGGAGAGCGGCGTACTCCTGTTTGACACTTACTACACTCCCGAAGCCGCCGGTGCGTTGGCGGACAAGCTCAAGGCAGTGACGCCCCGCCCTGTGCGCTACATCGTCAACAGCCACTTCCACCCGGACCACACGCACGGCAACCAGGTTTTCCCCGCGGCGCGCCAGTTGATCGCGACCACCGCCGCCCGCCGGGACATGTTGCAGAAGGATCTCCCGGCCTTGAACCAGGTGCGGAATATAGCCCGAACCCAGGTGGAGCAGTTGTCCAAGGAACTCGGCATGGAGCCGGATGTGAAGAGACAGGAGGCGCTCCGCGGGCAGTTGAACGCGCGGCAGGCATTCCTGCGGAGCATGTCTGCACTGAAGATCGTCGCGCCCTCCATGACGGTCGATGACAATTTGAGCCTTCGCGACGGCGGCCGGGAAGTGCGGTTGCTCTTTCTGGGGGCCGGCCACACGGACGGCGATCTGGTCCTCTTCCTGCCGCAGGAAAAGATCGTCTTCCTGGGGGACCTGTTTTTCAATGCCTCGTTGCCGAACGCCGAGGACGCCACGTTTCTCGAGTGGACAAAGACGCTGGGAGAGGCCTTGAAGCTGGATGCTGCGACCTTCGTCCCGGGACACGGGCAGGTCGGGACACGGCGCGATGTCGAGGATTTTCTCAACTACCTCAAGGACCTGAAGGAACTGGTGGCGCCGGCGGTCAAACGCGGCGACACGCTGGAACAGGTCGTCGCGGATCTGCACCTTCCGGCCAAGTACGCTTCCTTTGGTTTTCAGAACTTCTTTCCCGCCAACCTGCAGAAAATGTATGCTGAGCTGAAGGCGCTTGAAACTGCCGCCCAGCAGAAGGACGGCGTGAAAAAAGAGGGAATGCTGCCATGAACACTACGGAACCGGCTCAGGACGTCTGCCCCCGCTGCGGCGGGTCTGGCTGGGAGCGCATCGACGGCGGCGCCAGCGTTCGCCGTTGCGGGTGTCTGGATTCCGCCCGCGTCGATCGTCTGCTGGCGGATGCGCGCATCCCGAAACGTTATGAACACTGCGATCTCGAGTCGTACCTCCCGAATGATCCGACCCAGAAAAAAGCCAAGGCGGACGTGGTGCGCTTCCTGGCCAAGTATCCGCTGATCGACATCGGGTTGCTGTTTCTCGGCCCGTGCGGGGTCGGCAAGACGCACCTGGCCGTGTCGATCCTCAAGCAGATCATGCTGGAGAGGGGCGACTGCGGCCTGTTTTACGATTTCCGCGACCTGCTGCGCGAGATCCAGGGGAGCTGGAATTCCGTGTCGCAGACCTCCGAACTGGAAGTCCTCCGGCCGGTGCTCATGGCCGACCTTCTCGTACTCGATGAACTGGGCGCCAACAAACCGACCGAATGGGTGCGCGACACGATCGCGCACATCATCAACTGCCGCTACAACGACAAGAAACTGACTATCTTCACATCCAACTACGCGGATACCCCTTCGAACCCGGGCGAAGAGAGCCTTACGGATCGCATCGGCGCGCGCCTGCGTTCGCGCCTGTACGAAATGTGCAAGGTGATCGACATCAAGGGGAAGGACTTCCGGCGCGAAATCAAACAGGCCAATTATCGATTCTGACTATGAATACTGCCGCCGACAACCTGACGCCGATCGTCAAAGAGGAAACCTTCTACCTGGAGCGCGTGCAGCAGGAGATCCAGAAACGGATCGTGGGTCAGACGCACCTGCTCGATTCGCTGATGATCGCCCTGCTGACTGGCGGCCATCTGCTGCTGGAAGGAGTTCCCGGCCTGGCCAAGACCCTCGCGGTCAAGAGCCTCGCGGAAGCGATTGATGTCACTTTCCGCCGCATCCAGTTCACGCCGGACCTGCTGCCGGCCGACCTGATCGGAACGATGGTGTTCGACCAGCGCAGCGGCGAATTTGTGCCGCGGCAGGGGCCCATTTTCACCAACCTCCTGCTTGCCGACGAAGTGAACAGGGCGCCGGCCAAGGTGCAGAGCGCCTTGCTCGAATGCATGCAGGAAAAGCAGGTCACGCTGGGGAAGGAAAGCTTCCGGCTGGCCGACCCCTTCATGGTGCTGGCCACGCAGAATCCGATCGAGCAGGAGGGAACCTACCCGCTGCCCGAGGCCCAGATGGATCGCTTTCTGCTGAAGATCATCCTCGGCTACCCGAATCGCAAAGAGGAACGCGAGATCATGAACCGCGTCAACTCGTCCGACGGCAGCGTCTACTTTCTTGCCGCGGAGGCCATTCCCCTGAAGAAGGTGCTCGTTCCGGAGCGGATCCTCCGCATGCGCCAGATCGCCTCTCAGATCTACATCGATGAGCGAGTCAAGACCTATATCCTGGACATCGTGTTCGCGAGCCGGAACCCCCAGGAGTACCAGCTGGACCTCGCGCGCTTGATCCGTTTCGGCGCCTCGCCTCGTGCCAGCATCGGCATCATGTGCGCTGCGCGCGCATATGCCTTTCTCAAAGGGCGCGGGTTCGTGATTCCCGACGACGTGAAGAAGGTGACGCCGGACGTCCTGCGCCACCGCATTCTGCTGACTTATGAGGCCGAGGCCGAAGGGATCCGTGCGGAAGACCTGGTCGAGCGCATCCTGCAAAAGGTTCCCGCCCCGTGAACGGCAGGAGTCAGAAGCCAGGAGTCAGGAGTCAGGAGCTAGGAGTCAGGAGTCAGGAGTCAGGAGCCAGGATTGGAAGTCGAATATGTAGCTTGATGGCGCAGAATTTCTGACTTATGTATGCCTTCCTGACAATGACCGGGATCAGTTCGACTTCAGCACGTTTTTTCTTCTGACTCCTGACTCCTGGCTCCTGACTCCCATTTTGTTTCCCATCACGATGCAGTCACACGGACCGGGTTTTATATGGAATTCGAAGCACTGATTGCGCGGGCAAGGCGGCTCGAACTCAAGAGCCGGTTCCTGGCCCGTTCACAGTACGCGGGTCTCTATCGCAGCGCCTTTCGCGGCCTGGGGATGGAGTTCGCGGACGTGCGCGAGTACTCGGATGGGGACGAGGTGCGGCTCATCGACTGGAACGTCTCCGCGCGGCACCAGTCCCTGTATGTGAAGCGCATGATCGAGGAGCGCGAGCGCAACGTGCTGCTGATCCTGGACACCTCCGGATCCCTGGGCTTTGGGACCATCGGGCGCACCAAATTCGACTTGCTGATGGAGATTGCCGCGCTGCTGGCGCTCTCCGGCTTCTACGCGCGCGACCGTGTCAGCCTTGCGCTGATGCGGGCGGCGGTGGAATTGTTTGTCCCGGCGGCGAAGGGGTGGAACCACGCGGCGCGTCTTGTCCGGGAACTGGCATCCGCACGCCCCGGCGGCGCGGCGCCGGGGCTCGACCCGTTGTGGAACTTCGTCAATTCCCCGGGAGTGCCCCGCAGCCTCGTGATTTTCCTGACCGACTTGCAGGCGCCGCTGCAGCCCAGTCACAGTTTCTCCGCTGCCTGCCGCAAACATGAGATGGTCTTCGTCCTGGCATCGGATCCCAGGGAATGGAGCCTCCCCGGCGTCGGCCGCATCCGTATGCGGCATCCCGAGACGGGAGAGATCAGGCTCGTCAGCACACGACGCGCGGAGATTCGCCGGGAGTATGAGAAGAATGCCGGGTTGAAGATCGAAGGAATCAGGCGGATGCTGCGCAACAGCGGCGTGGACTGGGTCGAAGTGAGCACCGGCGCAAGCTATGAATCCTCACTGCGCCGTTTCCTGCAGGAGCGCGCCACCCGCCGCCGTTGACTTCCTTGCAGCGGAACTCACGAAGCGGCGCGACCACATCGAAAAAGCCGTAGGGGTGTGATTGGAGACCGGGCTGAAGAGGGTGTTCAACGGCTGAGATGTCAGCCGAGAAGAGCCGCGAACCGCTGGCAGTGCATTCAAATTCTTTTTGTTGAGTCCCACTTCCGATTGCACCCTCTCGCATCTTTGCTGATCCCGGATTGTGCCGGCGGGACGCCTAATGCCGCATACTTTTTCTAAAATTCCGTTCTTGCATACGAATTACCATTTTGGCTCGTGGACCTGGACGTGGTCGCGGCACAGGTTTCTGAGGTGCTGGGACTTACTAATCAGTCTGTAAGTAAGCAGACACGGCGAAGGCACAGGCTGTGCCCCATAAACGCTGAAAACTCGAACCGCGAAGACCCGAAGAGCGCAAAGAAGCCGATGACACCGCAACGCGGCATGAGCTCAGCAGATATCTTCGCGCTCTTTGCGGTCTTCGCGGTTCGTTTTGTTTTTGCGCCTTATGTCTACCTACCAATGAACTGATTACTAACGGAGCACCTTTAATCACGTCCACGTCCAAGTCCAGGTCCAGGTTTATGTCGAGGTCCAAGATTCCTGCATTTTGCTCGCCCCTCTTTTTGCAAAAAGTATGCGGCATTAGGCGGGACGCCGGCGCTCTCGGGCCGAGGGAATGCTCATGAGGCCCGAAGGGCCGGAATTCAATAGGCCCGGCCGTCAGGCCGGGATAAGAGTGGCGCAGAGTTGAGCGCCGAAGGTGCGGCGCAAGAGTGCCTGCCAAAACGCAAAAAGGAACTTGACAGTCCACCTCAGATGTCTTCGGGCCTGGAATCAGCACTGAGTCAACCGTTGGACACCCTCTGAAGCCCGGGGCCACAGAGGGCTGCTCTCAGAAATTGAATGTGGCCACGGGCACGAAATGCTCGAAAGGGCCGGTTTCGAGTATTGCGTGCTTTCGTGGTTCCGATTGCGGGGCTAAAACGGGATGTCGTCGTCGGTGATTTCGACGTCGGCGAGGCCTGGAGACGCCGCTTGATCGGACTCAGGCGCTGCACGGCGCGCAGGCGCACCGGACGCGCCGGCGCCGCCAGCCTCCATCCCCTCGGGCCGGCTGCCGAGCAGCACCAACTGGTTGGCGATGATTTCCGTGGTGCGGCGCTTGTTGCCGTCCTTGTCATCCCAGTCGCGCGTGCGAATCCGACCTTCGAGGTAGACCTGGCGCCCCTTGACGAGGTAGCGTTTGGCGAGATCCGCCAGCTTGTTCCAGGCCACGATGTTGTGCCACTCGGTGCGTTCCTGACGCGTGCCGCCCTTGTCCGTCCAGAACTCGCTGGTGGCGAGGCTGAAATTCGCGACCGGGGAACCGTCCGGAGTGTATCGGATCTCCGGATCCTTGCCGAGGCGGCCGATGAGCATGACCTTGTTCAGCGAACTCATACTTTTCCCTTTCAGTGTGCGTTGAGGACCGGGGATTTGCGCTTGACGGGAGGCTTCGGCAGCTTGGCCGGATCGATGCCCAGCTTCTCCAGTTCCTGCTTGGCGAGGCTGGCTTCCGGCGCCGTGGAATACTTTTCGAGCACGGCCCTGAAGTCGGCCACGGCGACGTCTTTCTGCTGCAGCATCAGCTCCGCCTTGGCCCGTTTGTAGAGCGCGCTTGGAACCTTGGCTCCCGATGCATAGTTGGTCACCACTTTGCCGAAGGCGGCGATCGCATCCAGATACTTCTTGCTGTTGTAGTACGCCTCGCCGATGTTGTACTGCGCGTCATCGGCTCTTTCGTTGGTGGGGAAATCCTGGAGAAAAGCGGTAAAGCCTTCGATGGAAAGGGTGAAATTTCCCTGGATGAGATCGTTGTACGCCTCGTTGTAGATCTGGTCGGCCGAAAGCGCCAGAGTATCCGGGTTGTCGCCCGCGGTCTGGAAGAGGCGCTGCGTGATCGGCTTGGACTGCACCTTCAGGTCCGCGATCTGCTGGGCAAGTGCTGAGATCCGCGTGTTCGCGTCGTCCATTTTGCCCGACAGGTTCTTGACCTCCTGCAGCAGGGCCTGCTGAGTCGAGTTGTCGCCGGAAGACTGTGTTTCGAGCGTGGTGGAGATGCGGCCGAGGACCAGCGACGACTTTCCCACCTGGTCGTTGAGCTGAACGACGAGGCTCTTCAGGCCTTCGGTGCGCTCGGTGATGGTCTTCTCGAGCATGCTGATCTGGTTCTTGAGCGCCAGGACATCCGCCTGCAGGCGCATGATTTCCTCTTTAGTGCCGGCGCTGGCCGAGGACGCGACACCCAACATTACGATAAAAAATAACTGGGCTATTCGCTTCATGGGATGATCCTCCCGAATATTTCCGATTGCATTATTTCACAGCCGATCCAGGGCTTCAATCGGCCGGGCAAAAAAAGGCCGGCGCCGGATGCCCGGCATGGGCAGCCGGCCGTTTCCTGCGGCTCGGGTCGGAAAATCAGCGCATGACGATGTGTGCGCGCCGGTTCTGTTTCCAGGATTCTTCGTCGTGACCGGTCGCGAACGGCTTTTCTTCGCCAAAGGTAATGGTGTCGATGCGCGAGGCGTCGATTCCCTGGGCTACCAGGAACTCTTTCGCCGCGTTGGCGCGCTTGTCGCCGAGGGCGAGGTTGTACGCCTCCGATCCGCGCTCATCGCAATGACCTTCGATGGTGATTCGCATGCCGGCCCGCTCCTTGAATACGCGCGCGTCCTCGATCAGGATCTGGCGGGCATCGTCGCGGATGCTGTAACTGTCGTAGTCGAAAAACGCGTCCTTGACGTACTGCGAGAAGATCTCGGCGTCGCTGAGCGGACGCTCGACCGGGGGAACGACTCCTGACGGGGCGCTCACGGTGACGCGGGTTTCACTGGTCGCCCTCCCGCCGGGACCCGTGGCCGTGGCGCGGAACGTTGTAGAAGAAGTCGGGCTTAACGTCCGGCTCCCGTTGGCTTCCACCGTTCCAATGCCGCCGTCAATCGTCACCTCGGTTGCATTGGTGGTGCGCCAGGAGAGGGTCGTCGACTGGCCGCTCTCAATCGCCGTCGGCGACGCGGTCAAGGTGATCGTCGGGGCAGGAGGCGCGGGTGTCACCTCGGTCGGCTGAGGGGGAGGCGTCGCAGCCGGCGGCGGTGCGGCCACCTTCTTCGCGCAGCCCGTCCCCGTAACGGCGATGCCAACCAGAAGAAGAGCGATCAGGGCTAGCGGGTATGGAGATTTTCTCATGAAATGGGCCTCCTTCTTTTGCAGGATTGAATATCAATTTCGTGCTCTTGTGCGGTTAGGGTACTTCCCTCAATACCGCTTTGTACTATAGCACACGCTCATTTGCGGCCGTGAAAAAACGACGGACGCCGGGAACATCCGGCGGGAATCTTCAATTGCGCTTATAGCCGCCCCATGCCGGACAGGTGTTGGCGCCCTGGCTGGTCACCATGCGCAGTTCGGGATTGTTGGTGTCTGCCAACATGATGAAGATCTGCTCGCTGCCGGTCCGGTTGGACTGGAAGGCGATGTGCCGCCCGTCGGGCGCCCAGGACGGGCACTCGTTGCTCCCCGAATCGCTCGTCAACTGGCGTATCTGCCCGCTGCTCACCTCCGCGATGTAGATGTCGTAGTTCTCGGCCTGGCGCGGTTTCCAGTGAAAGGCGATCCAGCGTCCGTCGGGAGACCAGGAGGGCCAGTCGGCGTCCCCCCCTCCTTCACGATGCGGCGCACGTTGGCGCCGTCCGTGTCGGAGATGTAGATCTGGGGCGTGCCGTCGCGATTCGAGATGAAGGCAATCTGATTGCCGGAAGGGGCCCACGTGGGAGTCGTGTTGATGGAGCCGCTGTTGGTGATGTTGCGCCGGTCCGATCCGTCCAGTTTGGAGATGTAAATGTCGGTGTTGCCCCGCGGGCTGCGCATGGCAAAGGCCAGCCGGTTGCCGTCGGGTGCGATCGACGGCGTTGATGCCAGCGTGTTGAACATCGGGAACGGCAGGCGCGACCCGTCCAGATAGGAGTAGATGTTGATTTCAGGCTTGCCGGTTCGATAGCTGATGAACGCAAGCTTCGAGTTGTCCGGGGACCATGATGGAAAGAGATTCAGCGAGCCGTTGCGGGTGAAGGCGCGCTGATCGTTCCCGTCATAGTCCATCACGTAGACTTCTTTCGCCCCGCCGCGGCGGGACGTGTAGGCGATCTTCGTGGAGGCGATCCCGCGCGAAGCGCCCGCCGTCAGCTTGTTGACGATTTCGTCGGCCCAGCGGTGCGCAATCGAGCGCACCTGATCGGTGTCGCCTTTGATCCCCAGGCCGAAGCCCATCGACCGCTGCTTCATGTCGAAGATTCTCAATTGCGCGCTCAGGATGCCGCCGTCGATCTCCATGCTGCCGGCCGTGAGGAAACTCAATCGGAAGGGAAGCGCGCTCCAGGCGTCGTAATTGACATCCTCAGGCCGAACGATCGGCTGCATCGGGTAAAAACTCCTGCCCGCCATCGTGAAATACCCGGAGAATTTCAGATCCGCCCACAAAACCTCATTGAAGATCTTCAGCGTCGGGGCGAGTTCGGCGGCCTGTTCGGACCTGAGCGGCTGCACATCCGGCGCGGCGAGAATCAGTTCTTCCCCCGCCGAAGGACGTATGATGATTTGAGGATAGCCTGGGACGCCCAGGGAGGGGAGAGCGATCAAAAGAAGCAGGGCGGTCAAAAGCAGTTGTCTCGAATGCATCTCACTCCTTAATGGTATGGGTGTTCATTTGTCAGGTGGATAGACAAACTGGCATAGGAACTGCAACGGCTGGCCGCGCAATGCCGGCGGCGGCTCCAGCAGCGGGTTTGACGCCAGGATCGCCCTCTCCGCCGTGCGGTCCAGGTCGTCGTTTCCGGATGACTTTTCCTTCTTGATTTCAGATATGCGGCCTCGTGCGTCCACCATGAAGCTGTAGACAATTTCGATCCGCTGCTGGATTCCGATCGGCTTGCTCCAGTTGCTGCTTACCCGCCTTTCCACCGACTGTGCATACCAGGAGTCGAACAGCCCGCCGGTGCCGGAACCAATCGATACGCCGCTGCCACCGCCGATTCCCCCGCCGCTCCCGCCGCTCATTCCACCCGCCCCGCCCGCGCCCTTTTCGCCAGCAACCGGAATGACGCCGGCAGCCGGAGCCGGAACAGGCTTTGCGGACTTTGCAGAAGGCGGTTCGGCGGTCTTTTTTCTGCTCTTGGAGGCAGCATCTGGTATCGGGATCGCCTTGGTTTCTGCTTCCTTCTTGACTTCTTTCTTGGCGGGCTTCTCAATGGGCGGCGCTGGAGGCACCGGACTGGTTGCCGGCTTGATCAGACCCGCGCCTCCCCCGAGATCATCGGCAACGCCGACCGCATAGCTTTCGCCGCCGGCGCCCCCGCCGGGACCGGTCCCGATGGTGATCGGCGTCGATTTCGACACGAGGAAGGGCGCCAGCAGGAGGAATGCCAGAAATAGCCCATGGAGGGCGATCGAGGCGATAAACGCCCGCCCGTAGCGCTCCTCGATGAGCGGCAGATCGAGCAGGGTTCCTCGCACGGGCGTATGTTCCATGACGGCCGGGCTACCTCTTCTTCGGCTCCACATAAGGCCTGGTGACCAGCTTGAGGTCGCTGTATCCCGCGGAGCGCACCTCTTCGATCACCGACACGATCGACTTCCAGGTGATATCCTTGTCGGCGCGCAGAAAAATCGGGTCCTTCGGATTTTTCATGTCTTTCTTTAGACGCGCCGAGATGGCCGAAATGTTTATCACATCTGAGTTGTAGTAAAGAATTCCTTCCCGGCTGATCGAAAGCACGACATTCTCGGCAGGATTCAGCTCGGTGGCCGTCCTGGTCTCGGGCAGCTGGACATCGACTCCGGTCTGCAGAATCGGCGCCGTGACCATGAAGATAATGAGCAGGACGAGCATCACGTCCACGAGCGGGGTGACGTTGATCTCGGACAGGGAAGTGGCCGTCCGGCCCGTCTGTGTCGTGAAAGCCATCAGCTGAAACTCCTCTCGATCAGGTTGAGAAGCTCCGTCGAAAAGTCGTCCATTTCGGAGGCGACGTTCTTGATGCGGTGCACAAACTGATTGTATCCGACCACGGCCGGGATCGCGGCAAACAGGCCGGCGGCCGTCGCGTAGAGGGCGTTCGCGATGCCCGGGGCCACAGCCTGGATCGATGCCGTCTTTGCCAGGCCGAGCCCGTTGAACGCGTCGATGATGCCGACGACGGTACCGAGCAGCCCGATAAAGGGAGTCACCGACGCAGTCGTGGCCAGCCAGCTCATGGATTTTTCCAGGACCGAGAGTTCCGCCGAAGCGGCTCTCTGAAGTGTCCGCTGAATGCCCGCGACGTTCCTTTCAGTCAGCACGACGTGTCCCGGATTGCCCCCCTCTTTGGATTTGGAGGTCTGCAATTGGGCGTTGAGTTCCTGGTAGGCGGCCACGAACATGCTGGACAACGGCGTGCCCCGGAAGAGCTCGCACGCCTGGTTTACTTCACTCAGGCGGGAACTCTTGCGGAAGAGCGCGATGAACCCGCGGCTCTTGTGCTCGATATGCTTGAATGTCAACCACTTGCGGACCATGATGGTCCACGATGCCAGGGAAAACAGCAGCAGGAGCAGCAGGATCACTGCGGCAAATGCGCGAATCGGAATGGCCGCGCCGAGCAGATTACCCGTATCGGGCGCCGCGGCCTGGAAAGCCAGAAACCAGGTAGAGTGTATGATGATTCCATCCTCCAGGGACAACAGGGTGAATCAAGCTATAAAACTCACAATTACCACAACTTAGCGGAAAAGTCAAACCTCCCTCCGACACCGGGTGCAATCGGAGAAGAATTTGCCAATTATCATTTGTCAATTGTCATTTTGGGGGGTCGGCATGTTGGCGGGCAGGTTCTGCGCCCGGGTGCTTCACCCGCTCCGAACCCGATCCTGACCTCACCGGCCAAAAGTCTGAAGCGGCCAAATGACCATTGACCATTGACCATTGACAAATTCTTTTGTCGTTCATCGTTGCGCGAGGCATCCTCATTTGTCCGATCAAACGCTGAGCCTAAAAGGTTCACCCGAATTCCGCGAGGATTGAGTCTCACTTCTGATTGCACCCTCCGACCCCACCGCCTATCAACCCGCGACAGGAAGCCGTATCTCAAGTCAAAATATCACCGCGGAGGGGCGGAGCGCGCAGAGAAAAAGCGCTGTCCGAATTGGCAGTCTCTCATGTTCGAGCCAGAATTCCAAGGTTGTTACTCTTGCCACTGCGGAAACTCGGCTCCTGAAACGGCGAGCCAGTCGCATAGGCTCTGCGGCCACTGCGCCTCTCCGGTGAACTTTTTCAGCGCCGCCGGGCACATTCGTTGCGGGCAGACGCCCTCGACCGGCTGCGCACCTGTGTTAGACTAAGCGGGGCCGCGCAAAACCGGCGCCGCCACAAATCTGATAAAAACCCTGAGAGGCAGAGGCATGCTCCGCTTCTTGAGAATACGCGATTTTGCGCTGATCCGGAATCTTGAAATCGAATTCGATGAGGGTCTGACGATCCTGACCGGCGAGACGGGTTCGGGCAAGTCCATCATCGTGGACGCCTTCGGCCTACTGGTCGGGGCCCGGTCCTCCCAGGAAATGATCCGGTCCAATTGTGAGAGTGCGGTTCTGGAAGGCGCCTTCACGCTCGAGAATCCACTCGTGGCGGAGGAACTCACCGCGGCCGGGATCGGCGCCCCGGATGAGCAGATCCTGATCCGCCGCGAGATCTCCGCCAGCGGACGCGGGCGCGTCTTTATCAACAACAGTCTCGCAACCCTGTCACTGCTGCGCTCCATCGGGGGCGCCCTCGCGGACATTCACGGGCAGCAGGACCACCAGGCGCTCCTCGACCTGTCCTCGCACCTCAGGTGGCTCGACCGTTTTGGCGGCAACGAGGCAGGAGTCGAGGAACTGCGCGTTTTTTACAAGCGCATGCGCGAGATTTCCGACCGCCTGCGAGCTTTGGCCATGGACGATCAGGAACGTCAGCGCCTCCTCGACATCCTACGCTATCAGGTCGATGAAATCCGCCGCGTAAACCTCCAGCCGGGTGAAAAGGAAGACCTGGAAAACGAGCGCTCGATCCTGGGCAACCGGGAGAAGGTTTTCGCTTTGTCGAGCGAGGCATATGCGCTCCTGTACGAGAGCGAACAGGCGATCCTGGGCCAGGCGGACCGCTTGTCCCGCGTCCTGCAACAGCTGTCTGAATTCGATTCCGGCTGGCGCCCGCACGTGGAGGCGCTGCGCGAGAGCCGGTACCGGCTGGAGGACCTTTCGTATGCGGCGCGCGATTACACTGCCGGGATGGACTTCAGCCCCGAACGTCTTGAACAGGTGGAGCGGCGGCTCGCGGATCTGGAACGGCTCTCCGGAAAATACGGCAAAACCGCGGAGGAGATCCTGGCCTTCGCCGATCAATCCGAGAAGCGCCTGGAAGAACTGGCATCCTCCAGTGACGCCGCCACTCGACTCACTGCCGAACTCGATTCCTTGTTGAAACAATTTCTCGGGCTGGCCGAAAGCCTGTCTGCCAAGAGGCGCCAGGACGCGATGAGGCTCGAACGGGAAATCCGGAAGGAGTTTCACACGCTCGCGATGGAAAAAATGGAAATGAGCGTCCGGTTTCACCCCCGGGACAGGACATCCGCGGCCGACAGCGGGCGGCTGCCTTCCTGCTGTGGACCCGCCGGCGTGGATCAGGTAGAGTTTCTGGTGGCGCCGAACGTCGGAGAAGACATGAGACCGCTCGCGCGCATCGCCTCGGGCGGCGAACTTTCACGCATCATGCTGGCGATCCGGACTCTGTGCGGCGGCGGCGAGGCAGGAAAGACACTGGTATTCGACGAGATCGATGCCGGCATCGGCGGGCGGGCGGCGGAAGCGGTGGGCAGGAGACTGAGAGAAGTGTCGGAACACAACCAGGTGTTTTGCGTCACCCATCTGCCCCAGATTGCCGCCTACGCAGGCGACCACTTCAGCGTGCGCAAGGAGCAGGTCGGGGAACGGACCGAGACGTCTGTCGGGCGCCTGCAAGGGGCGGCACGAGTGCAGGAACTGGCGCGGATGATGGGGGGAGAGCTGATCACCGACACGACGCGCCGTCATGCGAGGGAGATGCTCGATCACGCCGGCAAAGGAACCAGGAAAGCAACACGGGCATGAGCAAGGAAAGGAAATTCTTCATCGAGACCTTCGGGTGCCAGATGAATGAGCTCGATTCCGAAAAGATCGCCGGCAACCTGCGGCATCACGGAATGGAGCCGGCCGGCGAAGCAACGGGGGCGGACGTCATCATTCTCAACACGTGCAGCGTCCGCGAAAAGGCCGTGCAGAAGGTGTATGCGCGCCTGGGCGAGATCCGGAAACTCAAGGCTGAGCGGCAGGACCTGATCGTCGGAGTCGTGGGCTGCATGGCCCAGCTCGAAGGCGAGCGCATTCTCAAGAAGGTCCCGTACGTGAACATTCTCGCCGGTCCCCAGAAGGGCCACGTCATAGCCGACCTGGTGGACAAGGCCGCCGACAGCCAGTCCCCGGCCATCGACCTGCGCATGGACGAAGACCCTGAGCCCCTGGAAACCTCTTTCGTGTTGAGGGAGAGCCGTTGGCGAGCCGGTGTGACCATCAGCGAAGGTTGCGACCGCTGCTGCAGCTTCTGCGTCGTGCCGTTCACCCGCGGGAAGCAGCGGGACCGTGACAGCTCCAACATCGTGCGCGAGGTACGCAACCTGGTTGGACAGGGATACCTCGAGATTGTCCTGCTTGGGCAGACGGTGAACGCCTACCGGGATCCTTCCGTCGCGGGACTGACCTTTGCCGGGTTGCTGCGGAAACTGGCGGAGGTCGAAGGTCTCAAACGGATTCGTTTTACGTCTCCCCATCCCAATGAGTTCGACGACGACCTGCTCGAGGCCATGGTTGCCTGCCCGCAGATCTGCGATCACGTGCACCTGCCGGTCCAGTCAGGATCTACCCGCGTGCTTCGTTCCATGCGGCGGGGATACACCCGGGAAAAGTACCTGAGCACCATCTCCAGGATCCGCCGCGCGCCCCGTCCAATCGCGGTTTCGACCGACATCATCGTGGGTTTTCCCGGTGAGTCGGAGGAGGACTTTCGGGATACTCTTAGCCTCCTCGATCAGGTACAATACGATAGTGTTTTTTCCTTCAAATACTCGCCCCGACCCAACACGACGGCTCTCGAGCTTGGAGACGATGTCGGGGACGAGGAAAAGGGAAGAAGGCTTACGGTTTTGCAGGAGCAGCAGAAACTGATTCAATACAACAGGAATGCCGCCTACCAGGGACAGATCGCGGAAGTCCTGGTCGACGGCAAGGCGCGCAGCAGATTCGCCCTCGCGGGGCGTATGAGCAACAACAGGATCGTCAATTTTGACGGACCCGAGAGCCTGCTGGGACACATCGTCAAGGTGGAGGTAGCGGGATTTAGCGCCAATAGTCTCAAGGGTGTCTGGATTCAGCAGTAACGGAGGCCGCATGAAAGAGATTGAATTCAAAATCAAGGGATTGATGATGGATCCGCTGACCAACTCCCCGATCGTCGTCCTCCAGGACACCACCAGCGACACCTTGCTGCCCATCTGGGTCGGCATCTTCGAAGCGAATGCCATCGCGCTGCAGATCGAAAAGGTCGACACCCCGCGCCCGATGACTCACGACCTGATCAAGGGCCTGCTGAACACCCTGAACGCGCACGTGCTCAAGATCGTCGTCACCGAACTGAAGGACAATACTTTTTATGCGTTGATCTTCCTCGATGTCCAGGGGAAGACGATTACCGTCGACTCACGCCCCTCCGATGCCATCGCCCTCGCTTTGCGCACCGAATCGCCGATTTTCGTCACTGACGATGTGCTCACGAAATCCGCCAGCTCCTCCTCGACGACGCTTTCCGCGGAACGCAGCACACCGGAGGAGATCCGTCAGTGGCTCGAGAACCTGAATCCCGAGGATATGGGCAAGTACAAGATGTGAGAGTGTCATTTGGCGGGGCCCACACTCGCGGCCGTCTCGCGCGGCAAAGCCCCCTCAGGCCGTGCAAGGAGCCACGGGGTACGCGGGCCCCGCTTCCAATCCGACCACCCGTCTCCGATTTTAATTCTTAGACCTGAACTTGGACTTGGACTTGGACCTGGACTTGGACCACGACCACGGTATGCACCGATCCAGGAAGATCCGCCGAAAGACGCCAGATTGTCTGCAAGGCTTTTTCGGATGCACTCCAGGTCCGCGTCCACGTCCACGTCCAGGTCTAGGTCTAGGTTAGATCTGGACATCGAGTAGGTCCCGGCCGCCGGACGGGACCCTAATCTAGTTTCTGTCGCGAAACTCAATCATTGTCCTGCCTGGTCATGAACGTGGAATTGGACCTAGACTTGGACGCGGTCAGCTTTCCTTGATGTAACCTCAGGCGAATGCGGCACTTATATCGGGCCAGCGGTATTGGCCGGGTCTACGTCCACGTCCAGGTCCAAGTCCAAGTCTAGGTCCAGGTAAGATGACCTTGGAGTTTCGCGACAGAAACTAACCCCGGCAAGTATCCAAGACCTTGACACGCATGCCAGCTTCGAATCGGAGCGGCCTCCGATAGCGAAAGTGACTGGTCCCGTCCGGCGGCCGGGACCTACTTCTGTTTTACTTGCAGTACCTTATTGAGGCGGGAAGAGTGGGCAGCGGGGCGTGCCGGCGGCCAGTTCAGACGAAATCTGCCGCATCCGCTAGTTAACATAATATATCTTATCAGAAGTAGATATTGTGGGCGGCAGGCCGGTTGGGACGGCAGTTGGCGAAGTCTTCCCCGGCGCCCTCGCCAACCGGGATCCCCCGCGGCGCAAGGTTCCTTTACTGTGACACTTACCCTGTGCTAGTCTTTCCGCAATGCGCAAGATCGACAAAATCCTATACATCGCGATCATACCGCCGTTTTTGATTTCGCTCGGCGTGCTCACGTTCGTCGTCTTCAGCGACAAGCTCGGACGCCTGTCTGAATTGTTGATCACGCGCAATGCCTCCCCGGAAGTCGTCCTCGTGATCGCCGGGACACTGGCGCCCGCGGTCCTGATGCTGACCCTGCCGCTGTCGTTTCTAATCGGCACCCTGATCGGTTTGAGCGGCCTGTCCGGAGAGTGCCAGATCACCGCTTTACGGGCCTGCGGGGTGTCCATGCGGCAGATGCTGCGCCCGGTCTTCACGCTGGCCGTGATCGTCGGGCTGGCAACCTCGGTGCTGTCGGTGGTGGTGCTTCCCAAAACCAACGATATTTACAACGGATTATTAAATCTCATTAATGTCCGGCAGGTGACCTCCAGGATCGTGCCGCGGGTCTTCAATGACGATTTCGCCAATATCGTGTTCTACCTCGACGATCTCTCGATCGACCGGCAACACTGGGACCGGGTGTTCCTTGCCGACAATACCGATAAGACTGCTCCCAGGATCGTCCTGGCGCGCGAGGGGACCTGGATTTCCGACCCCTCGGGATCGCGCCTCCAGCTGCACCTGGAAAACGGCGCCATTTACGAGGTCAATCCGCAGGATCCGAGTAAAGACAAGATCAGCCAATTCGGCGCCACGGACATACCCATCGAGCTCAACATCACCCCGTTAAAGGGAACGGGCAGCGGGGCGCTGCAGGACCCGTCCGAGAAGAAAACGGCCGACCTGATAAGAGTCGCTCCCGGCCTCACTCCTGAGCAACGCCGGGATGAGCTGATTGAACTTCACCAGCGTTTCGCACTTCCCTGCTCCGTGCTGGCCTTTGCGCTGATCGGCCTGGCATTGGGAATCAACACGCGAGGCGGGGGGAGGACCTCCGGCTCCGTGCTCAGCCTGATCCTCGTGCTCCTGTTTTACGTCCTGTTCTTCAATGGGCGGCGGCTGGCGGCAGCGGGCCAGCTTTCCCCATGGCTCGGGCTGTGGGGCGCCGATATCATCCTGGTCGGAGTCGGCCTGTTTCTGCTCGCCTGCACCGAGAGGTGCGGCGGGTTCAGCCACTCCCTGTTCAGCTGGCACTGGCAGCCCTGGATGGAAACACTCACACGCAAATTTCACATGGGCCCCCTGCACAGATTATTCCGGAAGATCAACGATCTCGCCTTTTCCTCCACAAGCCGGATCGTGCGCCTCCGCTTTCCCAAGGTGCTCGACGTTTACATCGGCCGTGGATTTCTCGTTTATTTCGTCTGGTCGACGGTGGTCTGTTATTCGCTCTTTGTGATTCTCACGCTTTTCGATCTGCTCGACGATATCATCAAGAACCACGCGGGTATTTTGCTCATCCTTCAATACTTCGTATTTCTGACGCCGCAGATTCTCCTGTATATCGTCCCTATGGCAGTGCTCGTGGCGATTCTGATCCAATTCGGGATCCTGGAGAAGGGTTCGGAGGTGACCGCTCTCAAGGCCGGCGGCTGGAGCCTGTACCGCATTGCACTCCCGGTGTTCCTGACCGCCGGGTTCCTGTGCGCCGGGATTTTCTTCATCCAGGACTTTATCCTTCCCTATGCAAACGTTCGCCAGGACGCAATGCGAAACCTCATCAAGGGAAAGCCGCCGCAAAACTTCCGCCGGATGCGCAAGTGGATCTTCGGCGAATCCAGGCCCCTTGCCAACCGGAACGAAGAACCCGACCGTATCTTCAACTACGACCTTTTCAATTCGAATACGGACACGTTTTACGGTCTCAACGTGTACGAGGTCGATCTTCGCCAATTGACCATCAAACGCCGCGTTTACGCCAATAACGCCACCATCGACTCCCAGGGGAAATGGCAGCTCGACAACGGTTGGATCCGCGATTTCCGTCCCGAACACAAGGGCTTTGAGCGCATCGCCAAAAGAGACTTCTCGTTCCCGGAACAAGCCGCCTATTTCCGGAAGGAGATCTTCGAGCCCAAGGAATCGTCCAAACTCACCTACCTGGAGTTAAAGGCTTACATTGAATACCTTAAGCAATCCGGCTATAACGCTATAGAATTACAGGTAGAGTTGAACAAGAAAGTCTCCTTCCCGCTCAGTTGCTTCGTCATGGCGCTGCTCGGGATTCCCTTTTCGTTCTCCATGGGAAAGAAGGGGGCATTCTTCGGCATCACCGCCAGCGTGATTATCGCCATGGCATACTGGGGAATCTTCAGCGTCTTCGAACAGATGGGGGCCTACGGACTTCTGACGCCCTTGCTTTCGGCCTGGGCGCCGAACCTGCTTTTCGGCGCGGCCGGCCTCGCACTCCTCTTTACGATCCGGACCTGACCCCGGCGGGATTACTTCGTCCTGACACCGTTTGAAGCCCCCCGCGGGCACGTGAAAACCTTTCTCCGCGATAGGCGCAGGATTCGCAGCATTCATGTGGCGTCGGGCTTCAGCCGGTCTCCAAACAGGCCTCTCAGGCTGACTCGGCAACCGTCCGTCTGGCGGCGGGATCACTGCGGCATCGATCCAGACAGTGCGGGCTGAAGCCCGCGGCCACATGCGGTTTCTGACACGGTGATCCATACACAACGTGGACCTGGACTTAGACCTGGACTTGGACCTGGACGTGGACGTAGACCGGCAATACCGAGGCGATTGAGTTCGCATTCGCGAAGGACAAGAAAAGGCTGTCTACGTCCACGTCGAAGTCCACGTCCAAGTCTAAGTCCAGGTGACGTTTGTGCGGTCAGGCTCGGGGGTGGTATTTGCGGTAGATCTTTCGCAGGCGTTCCCGCGTAACGTGGGTGTAAATCTGCGTCGTCGAAATGTCGGCGTGGCCGAGCATGACCTGGACCGACCGGAGATCGGCGCCGTTTTCCAGCAGGTGGGTTGCGAATGAATGCCGGATCATGTGAGGGGTGAGCGGCTTTCTGATTCCGGCCTTGCGGCCGTAAGCGCGCAGGTTCTTCCAGAAGCCCACACGGGTCATGCAGGAACCTCTCCGGGTGACGAACAGGTAATTGCACTGCCGTTGAGTCAACAGCAGGGGGCGGGCCGACTTCATGTACTCCCGGGTCCACCGCACCGCTTCGGCGCCGACCGGGACGATGCGCTCCTTGCTTCCCTTTCCCATGCAGGAGAGAACGCCGAGCGTGAGGTCGACCTGCGCGACTCCGAGTCTGATCAGTTCGCTGACCCGCAATCCCGACGCGTACATCACCTCGATCATCGCCCGATCGCGGATTCCCCGGGGGATTTTGGTATCGGGGGCCCGCAGCAGGCGCTCGACTTCCGCGCGCACGAGGAAGCGCGGCAGGTTCCTGACCGGACGGGGCGACTCGAGGTTTTCCGTGGGGTCGGCAGTGAGGACGCGATCCAATACCAGGTAGCGGAAAAACCCCCGCGCCGCGATCTGCGCCCGCGTTACAGAACGGGCAGACAGGCCGTCCGCGCGCATCTGCCGGGTCCACTCGACAATGTCTTCGCGTGTGATCTCGGTGACGGGGGCGTGCTTTTCCGCCGCAAATGCGCCCAGCTTTCTCAAATCGCGCAGATAGGAGCTGACGGAATTCTGCGCCAGTCTTTTTTCAACCTTGAGATACACCTCATATTCGGCAAGCCAGTCGCGGTTCATCGGAGTTTCCTCGCAAGGTGCATGACAATTCCGGAAAGCTCCCGCTCTTCCTCGACCCCGAAGAGGCGCAGCAGAGGCAGAATCACCGCCATTCCGGCTGCGATCGGGATGCCCAGCTGCAGGGCGCGCATGAGCGTGCCGCCCGCGGGAAGCCACTGCATGCCGACGGCATGCGCCCCCAGAGCCGCGCCTCCCATCAGGATCGATGCCGCGACGATCCGGGCATAGACCCGGAGTTCCCCCGGCCGCCATGGTATTCCGGTGCGCTGCGCAAATCTACGCACAAGCAGGATGAAATTAAACCACGATGCCACGGCGGTCGCCAGGGCGAGTCCCAGAAAGCCCAGTTGGTAGATCAACGCGAAGTTGGCTGCGATTTTCACCGCTACGGTAAGCATGCTCAAACGCACCGGCGTCCGGGTATCGTTGAGGGCGTAGAACGCCGGGACGAGTATCTTTACCGCCGAGTATGCGAACAAAGCCAGGGCGTACCAGAGGAGCACCGCACTCGTATTCCCGGTATCGTCCGGCAGAAAGCGTCCGCGCTGGTACAACAATTCGATGATTTCGTTCCGGAACAGGATCAAGCCGACCGTGGCCGGGAACGTCAGGCAGGCAGCCAGGCGGAGACTGCCGGACACCGTGTCGCTGAGCTTTTGCAGCTGGTTTTGAGCGGCATGGACCGAGACGGCGGCCAGCGTCGACGTGGCGATGGCAACGCCGAAAAGCCCGATAGGGAGCTGCATCACCCGGAAGGCGTAATTGAGGTAGGATACGGGGCCGTCGCCGAAGCGGGAGGCGAGGTGAGTGTCGACCGCTATATTGATCTGGGTCGCCGAAAGCCCGATGATCGCCGGCAGCATCAGACCGGCCACCTGGCGGACTCCAGGGTCTTTGAAATCGATGACCGGCCGATAGCGAAATCCCATCCGGTGAGCCGTCGGCGCCTGGATCAGGAATTGGCTGGCGCCGCCTGCCAGCGCGCCGATCGCCATCGACACGACCGGCGCCAGGCCGAAGTTTTTCATCAGGGGCGACAGGAAAATGCCGGCCAGGATGGAACATACATTGAAGGCGGACGGCGCCATCGCGGGCACGAAAAACCGGCCTCCGGCGTTGAGGAGCCCCATAAATGCGGCCGCCAGGGCGACGCAGAGCAGAAACGGCGACATGATGCGCGTCATCTGGACCGCAAGTTCAAACTTGCCGGGACTTGCGGCAAGGTTTCCGGCGAAGAGGTAGACGAACCAGCCCGCACCGAAATAAAACAGCAGCGTGATGGCGGCGAGGGCTATAAGCAGGGCGTTGATCACGCGATTGGCAAGCAGCCAGGCAGCCTCCTGGCCGTTGTGGGTGCGGTAGCGGATCAGGGTGGGCAGGAAGGCGGAACTCAGGGCGCCTTCCGCAAACAGGTCTCGAAGGAGGTTGGGAATGCGGAACGCAATGTTGAAGGCGTCGGTATAATAGCCGGCGCCGAAATAGCTCGACATGATCATCTCGCGTCCCACGGCCAGGACGCGGCTGATCATAGTTGCGGCGCTTATGGTTCCTGCGGCGCCTGCCAGGCTTGAGTGGTTGGTCGGGTTTTGCTGCACGAGATCGCTTTGCGTCGTATGGGTCTCGAGTGAGAACGGCTCCGAATCCTAGGCCTATTCCTTGACTGCCCAGGATGCCTATACTACCATAGCCCGGTAATGCGGCAATGCGTTGATTTGTATGACTTTCCTCGATGCAGGCGCCCACGGGGACCCTGGCGTCGCGCCGCTGCGTGAACCATTCCCTGTCGTCGGAGATCAAGCCGTAAACCATGAAACTCTCGGAAATTGCCAGCAAGCTCTCCTGCCGGATGCAGGCGGAAAACGATGTCGAAATCACCGGTGTGGCCGGCATCGAGGAGGCAGGACCCGGAGAGTTGACCTTCGTCTCCAACCGCAAGTACATACAGCACATCAAGGATACCAAGGCTTCTGCAATCATCCTGGGGCTGGACTTGCCCGATGTTCCGATCCCAAGCTTGAGAACCTCCAACCCCTACCTTGCCTTTGCGCGTGTGCTGGAGCTCTTTCATGAGCCGATGGTCCCACAGCCGGGGATCCACGCGTCCGCCGCAATCGACCGGGACGCGCGAATCGGTCCGGGCGCGAGCATCGGCGCCTACGCCGTGATCGGCAGCGGCTGCGAAGTCGGTGCGCGGGTCACCCTGCATCCGCATGTGATTCTCTACCCCGGCGTCTGCATCGGGGACGACGTAATCCTGCATGCCGGGGTCATCGTCCGGGAACTCTGCCGGATCGGGAACCGCGTGATTGTTCAGAACGGCAGCATCATCGGCAGCGACGGGTTCGGTTTTGCGCCCATCGGGGACGGCACTTACTACAAGATCCGGCAAACCGGCAGGGTGGTGGTCGAGGACGATGTCGAAATCGGCGCCAACACTACCATCGACCGGGCGGCCGTGGGAGAGACCAGGATCCGCCGGGGCGCCAAGCTGGACAACCTGGTCCAGATCGGCCACGGAGCGCAGGTGGGCGAGAATTCGATACTCGCCGCCCAGGTCGGTCTGGCCGGGTCGACGAAGCTCGGCCGCAACGTCCAGGCGGGCGGGCAGGCCGGCTTCGCCGGCCACCAGGAGGTGGGTGACGGCGCCGTCATAACCGCGCAGAGCGGGGTGCACGGCGAGATCCCGGCCGGGGCGGTGTTATCCGGCTCCCCTGGATTCGATAGCGCCGTCTGGAGGCGCGCGGTCCTGGCATTCCCCAGGCTTCCGGAAATGCAACGGCAACTCCGCGCCATGGAAAAGGAACTCAAGTCGCTGAAAGAGAAAGTCCAGGGGCTGAAGCTCGAATAAAGTACTGGAGGAATCCGCGCCGGCGCCGATAAGAATGTCAGGCTATTCGAGAAGCTGAATCTCAGGCTGGGGCCGCCGCGCTTCCGGTTCGCCGGAAGTAACCGTCGGCCCCAGGCTGCGAGATACCCTTCCCAAGCCATTCCTTCCGTTCCCCGCCGCCAATCCGACAAGCGTCAAGCCCAAGTCAGCAAAGCAGCCGCGAACTTGCGCGATTTATCACGAATCCTGCTTTGCCCTGAGGGGTTCGCACTCTCTGCAGCGCACAAACTCCTTCGTGGCAGCTTGACTTTTGGTAGCCTTTTCCAGTATTCGATTAGGTTTGTGTTTGCAGTCATTGGTTTCTTTTCCAGGGCCGTTTGACCTGAGCCGGCATGACATGCAGCCAGGAGTCCCAATCCTGCACATTTCTGCCGGCGTTTGCTGAGCGGCAAAGTGCCTCACATTGATTCAGGAGATTCTCAGATGACCAACAAATACGTGTTCATTTTTGCTGACGGAAAAGCGGACGGACGAGGCGACAGGAAGGAATTGCTGGGCGGCAAAGGCGCGGGTCTGGCAGAGATGACAAATGCAGGGCTCCCGGTGCCTCCGGGTTTCACGATCACCACCGAGGCGTGCAACGCCTATCTGGCGACCGGAGAAAAGTTTCCGGAGGGAATGTGGGAGCAGGTGCTCGACGCGCTGGCGCGAGTGGAAGCCGCATCGGGCAAGAGATTCGGCGATCCGTCGAATCCGCTCCTGGTGTCGGTGCGCTCGGGCGGCAAATTCTCGATGCCCGGGATGATGGACACGGTCCTGAACCTCGGCCTCAACGAGGCGACGCTGAACGGCATGGCCTCTCTGACATCCAACGAGCGATTCGCCTACGACGCCTACCGCCGTTTCATCCAGATGTTCGCCAAGATCGTGCTCGGCGTCAACGGCGAAGCCTTCGACGAGGCGCTGGCGGCGGCGAAACGCAAGGTGCGCGCCAAGCTGGACACCGATCTTACGGCGGAAGATCTCAAAGGCGTGGTGGCGGAATTCAAGAAGATCGTTCGCGCCGAAACGGGATCGGCCTTCCCTGCCGACCCGCTGCGCCAGCTCGAGGAGGCCATCAAGGCGGTATTCCGTTCCTGGAATGGCGAGCGCGCCAAGGCGTACCGGCGGCGCGAGCGGATTCCTGACGATCTGGGCACGGCGGTCAATATCGTCACCATGGTCTTCGGTAACATGGGCAACGACTCGGGCACGGGAGTAGCCTTCACGCGCAATCCCGCCACGGGCGCAAAGGAGCTCTTCGGCGACTACCTGACAAACGCACAAGGGGAAGATGTGGTGGCCGGCATCCGCACGCCGAAGCACATCAGCGAACTCAAGCAGGAGATGCCGGAAATCTACGCCCAGTTCGAGGCGGTGGCGGAAAAGCTCGAACGGCACTACAAGGATATCCAGGACCTCGAGTTCACGGTGGAGAGGGGCAAGCTTTGGATGCTGCAGACGAGGAATGGCAAGCGGACCGGCCCCGCGGCGGTTAAGATTGCCGTCGACATGGCGCGCGAAGGGCTGATCGACGAGAGAACCGCCGTGCTGCGCGTGCCTCCGAACGACCTCGACCAGCTTCTGCACAAGATGATCGATCCCAAGGCGAAGCTGCAGGTCCTGACGACAGGCATCAACGCCAGCCCGGGCGCCGCATCCGGGATGGTGGTGTTCACGCCCGAGGAGGCTGAAGCTCTGGCCGAGAAGAAGGAGAAAGTCATTCTCGTCCGCAGCGAGACTTCGCCCGAGGATGTGAGGGGCATGGATGCCGCGCAGGCGATTCTGACTTCGACTGGCGGGCCGACCAGCCACGCCGCCGTCGTGGCGCGAGGCTGGGGAAAACCCTGCGTCGTCGGCGCGGGCGCCGTCATCATCAACTACGCGAAGAATGAGTTCACGGTCAACGGCGCCCGGGTGCGCCGCGGCGACCGGATTACGGTGGACGGAACGACCGGACGTGTCATTCTTGGCGAGGCGCCCCTGGTGGATCCGGAGCTGGGTGACGACTTCCGGCAGCTGATGGAGTGGGCGGACAAATACCGACGCCTGGGGGTGCGCACAAATGCGGATACGCCGGCGGACGCCCGGGTGGCCCGCAACTTCGGCGCCCAGGGGATCGGCCTGTGCCGCACCGAGCACATGTTTTTCGAAGGCAACCGCATCGACACCATGAGGCAGATGATTCTCGGCTCCCTCGACTACAAGAGGATCGAGAAGGAGCTCAACGCCATCGCCGAAGAGCTCAACCGGGGCATCACCGCCAAGCGGCGCAAAGAAATCGCCCAGCAGCGCAAGCAGCTCCAGAAAGAGATCGCCGAGCCCAAGAAACTCTACAAGGGCGGGCTGGAGCAGCTCATGAAGCTCCAGCGCAAAGACTTTGAAGGCATTTTCACGGCGATGGACGGCTTCCCGGTCACCATCCGTACGCTTGACCCGCCGCTTCACGAATTCCTGCCGCACACGGAGGAGGAAACCCGGAAGCTGGCCCGCAAGCTCAAGGTGGGGCCGAAGCACCTCTGGGAGCGAGTGCAGTCGCTTCACGAGGCCAATCCGATGCTGGGACACCGCGGGTGCCGCCTGGGAATCGTCTTCCCCGAAATCACGGAGATGCAGGCGCGCGCCATCTTCGAGGCTGCCGTCAAGGTGAAGAAGCGCGGCATCAAGGTTCTCCCGGAGATCATGATTCCGCTGGTCGCCGATGTCGCCGAGCTCAAGCTGCAGGGCGACGTGGTCCGCCGGGTGGCCGGCGAAGTGTTCGAAAAAGCCAAGGAATCGGTCGACTACCTTGTGGGCACAATGATTGAGCTGCCGCGCGCGGCGCTCACGGCCGACAAGGTGGCCGAGGTCGCCGAGTTCTTCTCCTTCGGCACCAACGACCTGACTCAGACCACGTTCGGGCTCTCGCGCGACGACTCGGGCAAGTTCCTCCCCTATTACATCGAGCACCGGATCTACAAGTACGATCCGTTCCAGGTCCTGGACCGCGAGGGAGTCGGGCAGCTCGTGCGCATGGGGACGGAGAGAGGACGCGCAACACGCAATCAGTTGAAGGTGGGGATCTGCGGCGAGCACGGCGGCGAGCCTTCGTCGGTCATGTTCTGCCACGAGGTGGGCTTGAACTACGTTTCCTGTTCGCCCTATCGGGTTCCCATCGCCCGCCTGGCCGCGGCCCACGCGGCCCTCGGCTCAGCCGAGGCCGTGTCCCGCACCGCCTAGAACAAAATGCGCGGCACTCAAAGCAAAGTACCGCCTTGAGTGCCGCGCAAAGTCCTGAAAAAAAAGTTACTGTGAAACTCGTTCCCTGTCGAGCCAGGCTGCTGCGATTTCTGCACCCCAGGGGCGAGGCCCGAAGGGCCGGCAGTTAATAGACCCGGCCGTAAGGCCGGGATTCGATGCCGGTCAAACGTGAGCGCTGAAGGCGCGGCATCTGGATCTGCTCGGTAACTAGTTCCTGTCGCGAAACTCAATCATTGTCACTGCCTGGTCCTGGACCTGGACGTGGTCAGCCTTTTTTGATGTAACCTCTCGCGAATGTGGCACTTATATCGGGCCATGAGTATTTGCCGAGTCTACGTCCACGTCCAAGTCCAGGTCCAAGTCTAGGTCCAGGTCCGATGGCCTTGGGGTTTCGCGACAGAAACCAGCTAGTCGTAATACTCCAGCCCCAGGTGGGTGATCAGCTCCTCGCCGCGCAGGTAGCGCAGCGTGTTCTTCAACTTCATGAGCTGGATGAAGAGGTCGTGCTCCGGGTAGAGTTCGGGGGCGCACATGGGGCTCTTGAAGTAGAAGGACAGCCATTCCTGGATCCCCTTCATGCCGCAGCGGTGCGCCAGGTCAAGGAAGAGCACGAGGTCGAGAACCAGCGGCGCAGCCAGAATGGAATCCCGGCACAGGAAGTCGACTTTGATCTGCATCGGGTAACCGAGCCAGCCGAAGATGTCGATATTGTCCCAGCCCTCCTTGTTGTCGCCGCGCGGCGGATAGTAATTGATGCGCACGCGGTGCGTGAAGTTCGAATACAGGTCCGGGTAAACGGACGGCTGGAGGATCTGCGACAGCACCGACAGCTTGCTTTCTTCCTTGGTCTTGAACGACTCCGGATCGTCGAGCACCTCGCCATCCCGGTTGCCGAGGATATTGGTCGAGAACCAGCCGTTCAGCCCGAGGAGACGGGATTTCAGGCCCGGCGCGAGGATGGTCTTCATCAGCGTCTGGCCGGTCTTGTAGTCTTTGCCGCAGATCGGGACGCTCCGCTCGTTCGCGAGCTGGAGCAGAGCCGGAATGTCGGCGCTCAGGTTGGGCGCGCCGTTCGCGTACGGAATTCCGACCTTCATGGCGGCGTAGGCATAAATCATGCTGGGCGCGATTGCGGGGTCGTTTTTCAGCAGACCCTTCTCAAAGCTGGCGATGGTCTGGTGAACCGGTTTGCGGCGGAGGAAGATTTCAGTGCTTCCGCACCAGACCATGACCACGCGGTCCAGCCTGTTCTTCTTCTTGAAGTTGAGGATGTCTTCCTGCACCTGTTCGGCCAGCTCCATTTTGTTCCGGCCTTTCTTGACATTCGGGCCGTTCAGGCGCTTGACGTAGAAGCTGTCGAAGGCCGCGGGCCAGGGCCGGATCTTCTTGAGAGCAGGTTTGACGGCATCCAGGAGGCTCCTCTCGAGAACTCCCGCGTTGACTCCGGCCTGGTAGACATCTTCCGTGAAGATGTCCCACCCGCCGAATACGAGGTCGTTCAGTGAAGCCAGTGGTACGAAATCTTTGATGGCGGGGACGCGGCGCTCGGTGCGCTTGCCCAGGCGGATGGTACCCATCTGGGTGAGCGAACCGATCGGCTTTGCCAATCCCTTCTTGATCGCCTCGACGCCTGCTATGAAGGTGGAACTGACGGCGCCCATGCCGGGCAGTACGACGCCCAGCTTGCCGTGCGCGGGTTCGATTTTGATTCCCTTTGAGATCATGTCCGTGTTCCTCTACTGGGACCACGCGTTGAGTGCGCAATCCGGGTTTCTATTGTGTTTCAACCAGCTCGTTCAATGACTACCTGCGAAATATCGGCCACACTGAGGAACAGCCGCGCCAGCCGGCCGAGGAGAGCGAGGCGATTCCTGCGCACCGCAGGATCCTCTGCCATGACCAGCACCTGTTCGAAAAAGGCGTCCACGGCGGCGCGGAGTGAGGCCATCGCCCGCAGCGCCTCGCCGTAGTTGTGTTCCCGCCCGGCCGATTCGACCCGCGGGCGGATTTCGAGATACCCTCGCCAAAGGGCGACCTCTGCCGGATCGGTCATTCGAGAAACATCCGGCGCCTCCGAAATCGGTTCGGCTTTCGAAAGGATGTTCATGACCCTCTTAAAGCTGGTAGCGAGGGCAAGGAAATCCGGTTCCTCCCTCATCTCCTGCAGCGCCCGCATGCGTTCCACGGCGTCGAGCGGATCGTCGGCCCCGACGGCCAGGGCGCCGTTGATCGAGTCATACGCGAATCCCATTTCCTCGCAAAGAAAGCGGAGGCGTCCCTCGAAGAACTGGCCCAGCTCGGTGGCCGTCTCCGCAGAAGTGTCGCCCAGGATTTCCAGGCTCCAGCCGACGATCTGTTTGAGCGACAGGTTGATCTCGTGGTCCAGGAGAATCTTGAGGATCCCGTTCCCCTGCCTGCGGACGGCGAACGGATCCCCTGAGCCGGTCGGGATCAAACCTATGGAAAAACAGCCGCAGACGGTGTCCAGCCGGTCCACGAGCGCCAGGACTGCTCCGCCGCGCGTGGAGGGGGACGGCGTGTTGGACGCCTTGGGCAGGTACTGTTCGTACACCGGGCGCCAGACGCCTTCGGGATAGCCTTCGGCGCGGGCGTACAGGCCGCCGACGATCCCCTGCAGATCGGTGAATTCCTTGACCATCTCGGTCACAAGATCGCATTTGAGCAGCCGTGCCGCGGTCTCGAGTTCCGGGAGCCCGCCGGCGCAGCCGGAGACTTCCGCCACCTTCGGCAGCAGCGACAGCACGCGTCGGGTCTTGTCGTGGTAGGAACCCAGCTTCTGCTGGAACAGTACGCTCCGAAGCGATTCTGACCGGTCCTGCAGCCTGGTCTTGCGATCGGTGTTCCAGAAGAACTCCGCGTCGGCGAAGCGCGCCCTGAGAACTCGCTCGTGACCGCTCCGGATTTTTCCCATTGGATCGGCGCCGAGGTTGATCACCGCCAGGAATGCCGGGAGCAGGTGACTCTGCTCATCGACAACCGAAAAATACTTCTGGTGCGCTTTCATCACGGTGATCAGGATTTCCTCGGGGAGGTCGAGGAACCGCCGGTCGAAGGCGCCGCAGATTACGGAGGGGAGTTCGTTGAGGTTGATCACCGTTTCGAGAAGATCTTCGTCGACACGGACGCGCCCTCCTGCAGCCTCTGCGGCGATCGCCAGGCCGGCGCGGATCCTGGCGCCGCGATCCTCGGGATCGACCAGCACGCCGTTGGCTTCAAGCGACTCCTTGAGCGAGGCGAAACCGGTCACCGGAATCCTCGGCTTGCCGGCGAACCGGTGCCCGGCCGTGTACCTCGATGCAATCACGTCAGCGATCGAAAAGCGGATCACCTTGCCGGCATACAGGGCGACGATCCAGCGCACGGGGCGCGCGAAGCGGAACTTGTCCGGGCTCCAGTACATTCCTTTCGGGAACTGGACCTTTGCGATCGCCGCCGGGATCAGGCGTTGCAGGACCCGTGAGGTCTTTTCCCCTTTTTGCCTGTGGACCGCCGAGAGGTACTCCCCCTTCGGAGTGTTGACAATCTTGAGCCGGGCGACGGCGACCCCATTTTTTTCCGCGAAGGCTGCCGCGGCACGCGTCGGTCGGCCGTCGGCGTCATATGCCACCCGGCGTGGCGGGCCCATGAGGGTCTCGACCAGGTCCTCCTGCCGCGCAGGGACATCGTTCAGCGTGACGATCATGCGCCGTGGTGTGTACCACTGCGCACCGATTTCCGCGCTCAACCGTTCCGCGCGCAGTCCCTCGACCAGGTGCCGGGCGAGTTGACGCGTGGCGTTCTCCAGCATGGAAGCAGGGATTTCCTCGGTGCCCAGTTCCAATAGCAGTTCCGCTTTATCCATAGGAAAATCTCAGGTGCGTTCGGACGGTTCCGGCGCTTCAGCGGCGCCGGCACTCTGGAGCAGGGGAAACTCCTGCTTCTGGCGGCTGGCCACATATCGGCGGGCGACTTCGCAGGCAAGCTGACGCACCCGCGCGATCAGCCCGACGCGTTCTGTCACACTGATTGCCCCCCGGGAATCGAGGAGATTGAAGGTGTGAGAACATTTCAAACAGTAGTCGTATGCGGGCAGCACGAGATCGGCGGCAAGAAGCCGTTTGCACTCCTGTTCGTAGGAATCGAACAGGCTGAAAAGCATGGGGACATTCGCGGCTTCGAAATTGTATTTGGAAAACTCGACTTCTTCGCGGTGGCGCACGTCGCGATAGGTCAGACCGTCGGTCCAGATCAGGTCATAGATGCTGTCGACTTCGGCGATGAATGTGCCGATGCGTTCCAGGCCATAGGTGATCTCGCAGCTCACCGGGTCGAGGTCGATCCCGCCGGCCTGCTGAAAATAAGTGAACTGCGTGATTTCGAGCCCGTCGAGAAGGACCTGCCAGCCGATGCCCCAGGCCCCGAGCGTAGGCGACTCCCAGTTGTCCTCCTCGAAGCGCAGATCGTGTTCGCGCAGGTCGATCCCGAGAGCTTCCAGGCTCCGGAGGTAGAGATCCTGGGATTCGCGGGGCGCCGGCTTGAGGATTACCTGATACTGATAGTGCTTCTGCACACGGTTCGGATTGTCGCCGTAGCGCCCGTCGGCCGGCCGGCGCGACGGCATCACGTAGCCCACGCGATAGGGCTCCGGCCCCAACACCCTGAGAAAAGTTTCAGGCGCCATGGTGCCGGCGCCCACTTCGAGGTCGTACGGTTGCTGCAGAGCACAGCCCTGGCGATCCCAGTACTGCTGCAGTGTCAGAATGATCTGCTGAAAGTTCTTCTTTTGCATAAAATCCAACCGGAACGAACCAATGGCGGGAATCGCGAAACACACGAAAATCACCAGACCGGTCTGGTGATTTTCGTCTGTTTCGTAGTCCCATCAGGCTCCAGGATGTTTCCCCACGAAGTCAGCAACCGATCAACGGGCGCCGCGCAACACCTCCTTCAAGGTGAGATAGGACTTGAGTCGTTTCTCCAGGTGCCACTCGATCAATTTCTGGGCCAGTCGCTCCAACTCGCGCACGTCGGCGTCGGGCGACTGTCGGGAGACGAACTCCAGGGGAGAGATCCCCAGAATTACGTGCAGCACGCGCAGAGAGTCGGAATCGATTCGAATTCCCCGATTTTCCGCACATTCCCGGCATCGTCCCTGACCGGCTTCCACCCAGGCATAAAACCCATCATCTTTAACACATTTGCCGCAACCCGAGCAATAGTCATAATAGGGAAGCCAGCCGTTGAGCTTCAGCGCCCAGAGCTCGAAATAGCGCAGCAGCGCCTCGCTCATGCCCTGCTGCTCCCCAGCCGCAAGGACAGCCAGGAGCAGCCGGAAAAGCAGCGGATTGGGACTATTTTCCGGGACCAGCTCCTGGGACAATTCCGCGAGATAGGTGAAACCGTAGATCTGTTCCAGCGTTGGATTTTTGCCCAGGTAAGCATGGATGATTTCGCACTGCCAGATGCGGCCCAGATCGGCGCCCTCTTTGGCATAGAACTGCAGGCGCACGTGGGTGAGCGGTTCCAGGCACCCGCCCAGCCTGCTGCGGGGCTTCTTGGCGCCCGGGGCCACTGACCGAAGCGTCCCGTGCTCGCGGGTGAGCAGCACAATGATCCGGTCCGCTTCGGACAGGGAATATTGCCTCAGGACGATGGCTTCAGCTTCACGGGTTGGCATGGGTGAGGGTGATTTCCATGGTGGCGGAACGCTGGTCCACGAGGAGGCCCCGCGCTACGAGAGTTGCGCCGCGATCCCAACCGGCGGCCATGCCAGGGTCCATTTGAAAGAACACGAAACCACCAAGAACCCCGGCGGGCTCAATCGAGCCCTTCTTGATCACGGTCTGCTCGAACTCCAGGCGCGCCTTGCTGTCCCTTGCGGCCGAAACCATGCGGATGTGGTGCGCAGAGTAGTATCGTTCGAACACTTTCGTCACGCTCAAGGCCGGGAATCTGCTGCCCCCGGTCCGGAGAAACCACGATCCCGGGTCGATTGCGAGGTTCGATTTGCTCTCATTCCTGACCTCGACGTACAGGGCCACTATCCCGATCTTCGGGAGATCGTCGTCGAACAGCCGCAGGTACTCGTCTTCCTTCACCAGGGGTCGGACGCCGATGTCGATGCCGTTCGAGCTTTTGTGGATGTATTCCTGCTCCGGGAACCAGGGCGCCTTGAGCGGCGGCCGCACCTGCAGCGTGGCGCAGGATGAAAGCACGATGGCCAGCGCGGAAATCAGAATTGCCGGCTCCATGAGCCGCTTTGCCAGTACACCGGCGAAACCGGTCCTCATTTTACTTCCTGTCCGCAATCCCGCCGTCCTTTGCAGTGGACACCCTCTTCAGCCCAGTCTCCTCACAGGCCCTTACGGCCGGCTTCGGAACACCTGCACACCCGGCGGCTTCGTACCGGAGTCGCTACCGAAAGTGCGGGCTGAGGCCCGCGGCCACACGAAAAATCGCCGATGCGACTCAGTGGTCTTCGATCGGTGTATGGAGGTGGATCTCTTCCGGCGCGCGCCGGTGGTGGCGCACGAAGGAATACAGCCGCGCTACAGGCCCCGATGAGGCATAACCCGACGCCAGCAGAAGCAGGGTCCAGTCGGAGAAATTGTAAATCAGGGCTACCAGGAAGGCGATCAACAGAATCGTGAAGTGCGACTTCCGCCCGATCGTGAGATTTTTGAGGCTGTTGTATTTAAATGTGCTGATCATCAGGAACGCCAGCACGAAGACGGTCGCGACCAGGATCCCCGCGCCCAGCCGGGTTGAAACGGGTTCCACGTAGAAGTGGACGATCGCCGCGATCGTCCCGCCTCCGGCCGGAATCGGCAGGCCGACGAAGTGCTTGAACCGCCCGGCCTGAACGTTGAAACGCGCCAGCCGCATGGCGCCGCAGATCGTGAAAGTGAAAGCCGCGATCCAGCCCAGCTGGTAATTCAGCTTTGTCAGGCCCCAGCAGAAAGCCAGGATCGAGGGGGCGATACCGAAGGAAATCACATCCGCCAGTGAGTCAAGTTGAAGACCGAAGCCGCTGGTCGAATTCGTCAGCCTTGCGATCTTGCCGTCGAGCGTGTCAAGAATGATGGCAGCCCCGATCGCCTCTGCGGCGTGATCGAAGTTGCCATGCATGGTTGCGACGATCGCGTAGAATCCGCAGAAAATATTGCCGACGGTGAACAGGCTGGGCAGAATAAAAACGCTTCGGCCCAGGCGGCGCCTGGGCTGTTCCACGCCGTTCTCGAGAAACTGCGCCTTGGACTTCATTCAGATGACCTCGCCGATCACTGAGCTGCCCCCTTTGACCCTTTCGCCGACCTTGACGAGAATCCTGACTTCCCTGGGGAGTATGACATCGACCCGCGACCCGAAGCGAATCAGCCCGAAGAGTTCCCCTCTCTCCAGTGCATTCCCTTGCGTCCTCCAGCATATCACGCGGCGCGCGATGAGACCGGCAATTTGCTTCACAACGACGCGGATTCGCGCGCCCCGGATCGTAAGGATGTTCTGTTCGTTTACGCGGGAGGCTTCGTCGTCAAATGCGACCTTGAACTTTCCCCGCTTGTATTCCAGCCGTTCGAGTTCTCCCTTGATCGGAGAGCGAGTGACGTGAACGTCAAAAATATTGAGAAAAATGCTGAGGTTCTGCCTGCCGGGAGGTTCGCCCGCAACGTCGGGGATCTGTGACACCCTGACGACCTTGCCGTCTGCCGGCGAAACCACGAGGTGCTCTCCAGGCGGGATCGTCCGTGCCGGGTTGCGGAAGAAATATGCGACGAAGCACGTCAGGACCAGGAGAACCACCGCCGGAACGCCCAGGCCGAAAAACAGGCAAACCGCGATCAGGCCCAACATGGGGATTATGAATAAATAGGCGTCCTTGATCATTGCAGATTTCATAGCCGGTCGCGGAGGCAACAATGATCCCAATGGCACCTGACTCGGAATCCCGAATGCCCGTCCACCTACCCGTGATGGAGATTGCTCGGAAAATCAGGAACTCGCCTTCGCTTCCTTCCGATACTTTTGAACGATGGAATACATCTGATCTTTCAACAGGAGCTTCCTCTTTTTCAGCATGATCTCCTGAAGCCGCTCCTCGTCACTGAGATGATGTCGTCGATGCAACTGGGCGAGCTGCTCATCGTAGGACTGGTGTTCTGCCGCCAGCTTTCTGAATTGGTCGTCCTGCGAAAGCAACTGTTCGCGGAGTTCTGCCTCGCCGATCGTTACGCTCATAGCGGTTACCCTCCTCCCGTACCTATGAAGGTCTCAGTTTCAAACGGTCAAAGAACCAAAAACCGTGCCAGGTATTTACAACGTTATCACAAACAGATCCGTCAAGTGACTGCGAACTCGCTGTGCTTCGCCCGCTCCGAGTGGCGCTCCATTCCGAGATCCACCAGCCTGCGGATCAGGCGGTTAAACGGCACGCCGCAGGCCTCCCAGAGCTTGGGATACATGCTGATCGATGTGAATCCAGGCATCGTGTTGATCTCGTTGAGCCAGACCACTCCCGTCCGGCGCTCGAGAAAAAAATCGACCCGCGCAAGGCCGGACCCTTCGATCGCTTTGAAGGCACGCAGCGCCAGATCCCTGACTTCTTCGGCCGTCCGTTGATCGATGTCGGCCGGTATCTCCACGCGGCTGTCCGGATTGACGTACTTGGCGGAGTAGTCATAAAACTCGCACGCCGGCAGAATCTCGCCAACCACGGAAGCTTCGGGAAGGTCGTTGCCGAGAATCGCGCATTCCAATTCCCTGGCATCGATGCCTTTTTCGATGATGACCTTGCGGTCGTAGCGTGAGGACGCCAGGACGGCGTTGTCAAACTCGGAGATGTCGTGGATCTTGAACACCCCTACGGAAGATCCGAGGTTCGCCGGCTTGGAAAACATCGGGTAGCCGAACCGTGCTTCGGCTTCGTGGCGGATGCTCGCCAGGCGGTCCGCCAGGCCGTAGGAACTCTCCGCCAGGAATGGGACGATGGGCAGGGACGCGTGGGCGAACAGTCTTTTCATGACGTCCTTGTCCATGCCGACGGCCGATGCCAGGACCCCGCAGCCCACGTATGGGAGGCCGGCGATTTCCAGCAGGCCCTGGATCGTGCCGTCTTCGCCATAAGGGCCGTGCAGCAGAGGAAAGATGATCTCAGGCGCCCGCTCCGAATCGACTCCGGCAAATAACGCGGCAGCCGGCGGCCCCGGCGCCGCGGCGTCCGTGCCGCAGAGAGTCACCCGGTTTCGAAGGTCGTCCGGGAGCATGGAGCGCAGCTCTCCGGAAGTAGCGAACCTGCCGGCTCTGGTGAGGCCGATGGCGCTGATTTCGAATTCGCCGGGATCGAGCGCGCGCATCACCGAGGCGGCCGAGGATAGTGAAACTTCATGTTCGCCGGATTTCCCGCCGAACAGCACTCCCAGTCGTATCTTATGATTCCTTCCTGTCATTTCCGTTGCCATTTGAAGCCGCTTCGTTCTCCGCGTGCTGCTGATAGGCTTTGATGATTAACCGGACAAGATGATGCCGGACGACATCGCTCTCGTTGAAGTAACAAAAGGCCAATCCTTCCACTTCACTGAGGATCTGCCTGGCCTCGACCAGCCCTGAATTGCGGCCGAACGGAAGGTCTATCTGCGTGACATCCCCCGTGATGACCGCCTTGGAATGAAGGCCGATGCGGGTCAAAAACATCTTCATCTGCTCCGAGGTCGTATTTTGAGCCTCGTCCAGGATGATGAAGGCGTCGTTAAGAGTTCTCCCCCTCATGAACGCAAGGGGCGCAATTTCGATGACTCCCGTTTCCATGTACCGCTGGATTTTTTCCGACTCCATCAGGATGTAGAGCGCATCGTAAAGCGGCCGGAGATAAGGATCGATCTTCGCCTCCAGGTCCCCGGGCAGGAAACCGAGCTTCTCTCCCGCCTCGACTGCCGGGCGGGTCAGAATGATGCGTGTGACTGTCTTTTCGAGCAGGTAGGTCAGCGCCATGGCCACGGCCAGGAATGTCTTGCCGGTACCCCCGGGTCCAATGCCGAACACGATGTCGTTCTGCCGGATCGCCTCGACATAGCGGCGCTGATTCAGACTCTTGGGCGTCACCTGGCGCTTCCCCGCTGCGAGCAGCTGCATTTTCGGAAAGAAGTCGTGCAGGGACAGTGCGGCATCCTCTGCGATCTGCTTGAATGCCGACTTGAGATCTCCGTTGCTGATGTTGTGTCCCTGGTCGACCAGGCCGGAAAAATCAACGAGGATGCGCTCGAGGAGGTTGACGTTGTCCTCTTCTCCATCGATGGCAAGCAAAGAATCCCGTGCCTGGATGGTCACTGCAAAAAGGTTTTCCAAAAACCGGACATTCTCGTCGAGGGGGCCAAACAGCAGCTGCAGGCTGCGATCCGATAGAAGAACTTTTTTCATCTAAGGGCTGACTTGACCTCCCGAAGGATATCAGATTGGGGAAGGACCGGAGCGGTCCTCGAAACGGCGGGGCACACCACATCGACTCTTATGCGCATGTCTACCAGCATTTTAGGCTGCCGTTACTTCCAATGTCAATGCTAAAATACCATTTGACTTCCAGGATAACTCCTTGTATCATAAGGTTTTTTGCTGGATGTCAGGATCGGCTGGACGGACATTGACAACTGTTAAGGAGTGGCAGGGATGGCGAATCACGCGTCGGCGCTAAAGGCGCACCGCCAGAGCATAAGGCGAAAGAATCGAAATCGAAGCGACCGCAGCGCTTTGCGGACGGCTTTGAAAACCTTCACCGACAAACTTGGTGAAGGCAAGAATGACGAAGCGAAGGGTGCATTGCCGGATATTTATGCCGAGGTCGACACCGCGGTGCGCAAAGGCGTCTTAAGCGAGAATGCTGCCGCTCGGCACAAATCACGCCTTTCCAAGCATTTGAACGCTGCAATCGCGCAATCTTCCAACAAGTAATCCGCGAATGCGGGACCGCCGCACTCAAAGCACGCAAATCAGGTGCTCCAGGAGCATGCGTTCGTCAGGGCTCGAGGACTTGAAGCTGCGGTCCATCCTGGCCAACCGCTGGTACATGCTCCGCGCCAGGTCCGGCTCGATGGCCCGGGCCTGCCTCAGAAACTCCGACAGCGCGAATTCAGGCACCTGGGCGGCGCGCCCGATCTCGAACGGCTGGCGCCCCTCCTGCAGAAGCTCTTTGGCGATAATTATTTGCCTGAAATGGCGTGCCATCACGCTCAGGACGACCAGTGGAGGTTCCCCCGCCTCCAGGAGATTTCCCAGCAGCCGAAGCGCCAGTTTTCGATCCCTTTTCCCCATGGCGGCGGTAAGTTCAAAAATGCCGTGCTGGCGGCTCCCATGAACCAGGTCATCCACGGCGCCATCCGGGATCTGCTCTTCCTTCCCCGTGTACAGGACGAGTTTATCGAGTTCGTTGTTCAGCATCATCAAGTCGGATCCGGCCAGGTCCACCAGCTTTTTGAGGGCAAGGGGGCTGATACGGAATCCCTGGCGCGAGAGCGAGTTTTCCGCCCAACGCTCGAGAGCCGCGCCTTTCAACTTCGCAAATTCCACGACACAGGCGTGCTCGAGCATGCGCTTGTAGAACACGGTACGCCGGTCGACCTCGCCCGCAATCAGGACCAGCACGGTCTTTTCCTGAGGCTCGGCCGCATATTCTGCCAGCCGTTCCAGTCCGGTTGCCGGAATCTTCTGGACATCGGTAACGATTACGAGACGGCGCGGAGACATCATCGGGAACGTGCGCGCCTCTTCCAGGATTGCGTCCGCGTCCCCGGCTTGCCCGTCGCATTCCACGAAATTGAAGGCCAGCGCTTCGGGAGCGACGATGTGCCGCCTCAGTGCAGACAGGATTCGGCGCAGCAGGAACTCTTCGGGCCCGTACAGTAAATATACGGGGCGCGGCCGGCCGCGGCAGATTTCCGATTCGACTTCGTCAACGGTCAGAGTGGGCAATGGATTAACGCGTGAGGATGGTGCTGGCCAGGCTGGTGGCGAACTCGGCCGCCAGGCGTTCGACCGCAGCATTTTCCTCGGAGAAAAATTCTGTTACCTTCGTGGTCAGCACGTAACGCCCGTGAAACGTAAAATCCGGATTTTCCCAGATGACCACGCCGTCCTTCAGCCTGACAAGCTTGACGGACATTTGCACGGTGACCAGAAAGGCTGATGCAAACGCATCGGTTCCGAAGGCCTCCGGGTTGCTACTCACATTCCGGACTTCTCCCAGAAGCACTGCGTCCACGCCGCTCGATTTCGAGCTCACGGGCACACGCGTGCGCAACGTGAACTCTTTAAGCACGGCTGCGGTAATGCGTTGCTCGACCTGGTATTCCCGGGTTTCGTTCTTGAAGGTCGGGATTCCGAGGGAGCGGACTCCCCCGGGCAGGCTCTGCACGGAACTGACGACACGATATCCGCACGCCACCGGCAATCCCAGGAGACACAGGAAAAACATCGTGCGCGCAATGGACCCGATAGTTCTCGATTTCATGGACGGGCCTCACCTGCCAATCGCCGGAAGCCAACCCGGAATCATAGGGGAAGGAGCGGTTCCTTTGCAAGTGGCGGATCAGACGCGCGCGATCTGGATCTTCTTTTGAGCTTGATATTTGCCCTTGCGGTCGGCGTACGACGTCCGGCACGGGCTGTCGGATTTGAAAAACATAATCTGCGCGATCCCTTCCCCGGCGTAGACACGCACCGGCAAAGGCGACGAATTGACCAGTGCCACGGTGGCGAATCCTTCCCACTCGGGTTCGAACGGTGTGACATTGACGATGACACCGCTGCGGGCATATGTCGATTTTCCCTGGCAGACTACGAGCACTTCGCGCGGAATGCGGAAGTACTCGAGCGAACGTCCGAGCAGATAAGAATTCGGCGGGATCCAGCACGAGGAACCGTTATGCGCGATCCAGGGGACCTGATCCATCTTCTTGGGATCCCAGCCCTTAGCAGCACTGAAATCGGGGATCTTGAATTCCCTGGACAGCCTGAAATCATAGCCGTAGGAGGAAACGCCGTATGATATCCTGCGGCTGCGCTTGCGGTTGCGCGCGTAAGGCTCTATCATCCGGTGCTTTCGCGCCATTTGTTCAATCCAGAAATCGGGCATGACTCCCATTTCGCCTCCTCCGGCAAGTGAGCAAGGCGGGAGTCTAACATCGGGGCTCTGGGAGTGTAAAGGCGCTAAATAGAATTGCCTTGACAGCATTTGCGACCACAAATAAAATCTTTGCACCAACTTATGGAGGATCAGCGTGATAAAACAGGACATCGTGAACCGTGTCGCCGACCAGTTGAATATCACCAAGGTCAAAGCGGAGATTGCAGTGGAATCAGTGTTCAACTCACTCAAGAACGCGCTTAAGCGGGGCGAGAGGATCGAGTTGCGCGGATTTGGAGTGTTCATTGTGAAACCGCGCAAGAGCGGCGTCGGCCGTAATCCTCGCACTGGCGAAGAAGTGGCGATTCCTCCTGGAAAGACGATCCGATTCAAGCCGGGCAAGGAAATCCGTGCGGATAAAATTTATTGAAGGTTCAGGAGACGCTGCAAGCATCTTTCCTGTTCAGTGAGCTTTACGAGAAAGTCCGGATTTTTGTGAGTAGTGACTTCCCCACTGATCCCCGCGCAGTACCCTCTGAATCCTGGCTTCCGGGGCCTGTCGAGCAAAAGGCCCTGGCAGCCGTTGAGGCGCCATCCCCCCGGCGCGCGTGGGCGCTCCCCGTTATACTTTTTCTGGCAACCGCTATCAGTACTACATATGCAGGATTGTTTTATGTCCGCAGCGACTTGGGGTTTGTGGGGATGGCGTTCGAACTGGCGGCGCACCCGGCGTTTTTTTTGAAGGGAATCTCGTTTTCCTTCACATTGATGGCAATTCTCTTAGCACACGAGATGGGGCACTTCATCGCGTGCCGTTACTATGGGATTGCCTGCACCCCCCCCTATTTCATCCCGCTGCCTATCTCGATTGTGGGCACGATGGGGGCATTCATCCGCATCAAGTCGCCGTTTCAGCACAAGAAGGCGCTCTTTGATGTCGGGGTCGCGGGTCCACTGGCCGGATTTGTCTTCGTAGTTCCGGCGCTCGTCATTGGGATTGCCACTTCCTCGTTGATTCCCAAGACAGGCGGCGGCAGCGGGGACATCTATTTCGGCGAGCCGCTCATCTTTCGCCTGGTAGGAGCGGCGGTGCTGGGGTATGTGCCCGAGACGCAGGATATGATCGCCTCCCCGATGGCCATGGCCGCGTGGTTTGGACTGCTTGCGACCAGCCTGAATCTTTTTCCCATCTGGCAGCTGGACGGGGGCCACATCGCCTACGCCATCCTGGGCAGAGAGCATCAGAAGAAGCTCTCCATTACTGCGACGGCCCTGCTGATGCTCGTGAGCCTTGCCGGCTGGCCGATTCCTTCCTATTTCCTGTTTGTGTGCATGGTGCTTTTCTTCGGTTTGCGCTACCGCTTTTATCATCCCCCCACGCTTTCCGAGCAGGAGGAGATCGGGTCCGGGAGGGTAGTCCTTGGAATCGTTGCCCTGCTGATCCTGATCCTTTCCTTCACACCGATTCCCATCACCATCACATAAGCCGGCGCAACTGCGCGCCTCCGGAATATATCCATCCATTTGCCGGAATTCAATTTGACAGCTTGCAGGTGTTTGGGGATAATTTCGCGTCGGCACGGACATCCAGCCGGCAGTCAACAGAGTGGGTGGTTAGCTCAGCTGGGAGAGCGCCGCGTTCGCAATGCGGAGGCCGGGGGTTCGATCCCCCCACCATCCACCAATAAATATGCTGATTCACAAGAATTTCCCCATGCTTCCCACCAATCGTTAACGGCACCCTAACGGCAGAGCAGTAGAGCTAAGAGAGGCAGTGCTTAGGGGCGCACATTCCCCAACCAAGCCCCGCCCAAACAAAAAGGGCGCCCCGAAGACAATCAGTTGATACGGTTATTGAGAGGCTGCTCTCTTGAAATCGTTTGCGATAAGTATCCTTGGCCTTCCAGGCGGCCGGTTGGCATGATTACCAGAAGATCCTCAATGGTGCGGTTGTAATTCCAAGCCATCTTCAGAATTTCATTTACCGCAATCTTGGACACCGAAGTCCAGATCACTTTGCATTCTTCGGTATCGGGGTCGACTCGGATTACTACCACTCCGCGACCCATCTTTTTATGTCCTTCAGTGGTAACCGTCAGTACTTCTGCTGTGTGTTCGGCTGTAATCCTTCGGAGTTTTTGGGCCGTTCTATTATCTATCACGCTTCCTCCCTGTGGGGCCGCCCTCACGAGCGCCTTAGTGGGTCCACGTTATTCCGGGAAACTGTTTCGTTGGCAATGCCCGCGAATCTCTAGACGGCCGGATCAGCGCTGCGCGGCGTTCCATAGTTGTTCGTTGTGGGCTTCCAGCCAAACAGCGATAGCGGTTTTCAGGATATCGTGAATAGTTCGAATCTCCTGCAGACCCTTGGTCGGGACGGGTTGCTCCTTTTGCGGTTCTGCCGCACGTTCGTTGTGAGCGCTCTTTATTATACACCTTTTCTGGATGGCTGGGCTCCGGCGCCCGCGCCGGGGCCTCTTCGGTGGGGATGGTGCGCGCTTGCCGAAAAGAGGCGGCGCCCTAAAATCATCCTCGTCCGGGAATGTCCCGCCCGGCCCGGTTCCGCCACAAACGGCGCAGCGCCCCCGGGGCCAGTGTCCGCTGCTCGAAAATCCCGGTTTCGCCGGATTTGGCCATTGTGCCCCAGGAAAAGCCGCGTAGGACGGCTCAGGCCGAACGATCTCGCCCAGGGCCATACCCAACGAAGATCTCGGCAGGGTCCTTACCTGAGCATTTCCCGGGTGGGATTTGGTATGAGCGCAATGGGGTCTCGTGTTATCGGACGCTGCACCGCGGGGAGCGTCCCCGCCATCCCGGGCTTCAGCGGTCCCTGCCAGCCCGGGCCAATCCCTTCACGGCAACTGCCATCCTGTCCAGTTTCCTCACTGCCGGTTCGGGCGGCAGCCGCTTCTGACGCTGACCCTGTGTTCCCAAGGTGCCGGGCTAGCACTCAACGTGGCAGCAGCCGGCGCGGACGAATGATCCATTCGCAGAATCCGTATGGGCTTCTCGTCTCGCTCAGGTAATTGTGGTACCGCATCATCATGTCGGCCAGCAGCAGGAGGAGTAACGGCATTGCGCAGGCAAGAAATGCCAACCCTACATCCGTACCCTGGATTGCGCCGCGCAACCCGGCGAATGCGAAGATTTCCACCCCGGCCCCGAGGCCGAAAAATACGAGCAACTGGAACAACAGGGACGCGAACGTCGCACTCCTGGCGGAAATATCGTAGCGGTCCTCGATCCTGACCTTGATCCTCGAGGGGAGGAACCCGATCAATGGTTTGAGGAGAACGAGTGCGTCGGACCGCCGTTTGCAGATTCTCCAGGACTTCAGATTTTCATCGCGTTGCCTGACGTATTCCGCGTCATAGCGGATCGTCCGCCCCGGAATCTGATTCAGATACTCGTCCCAGGGCTCCAGCGTGTAGCGCACACTTCCCCGCCCCGATCCTTCTTTTCCGGCAATCCACCAGATCGTCGTCCCAACGAGGATGGCTGTCTTGCGATTTTTTCGTACTTGCCACTCCGGCATGTCGACGGCAGCGATGATAATGAGCCGGTTCCCGCGCCGGAAGATCCGATCCTTCCCACAAAACTTGGGCAAATCATCCATGGGTGATTGCTTTCTGAGGCCAGAACGGAGAGTCGTTCATGTGGGTTATCGGCTTTCCGTCGCAAACGCATTAGCCGGAAGGCAACGAGCGCCGAGGGAGGCGTGAAGTCGGCTGCCGACGGGAATCATCGGCCGGATGAAGGCCCGGGAGTGGGCAGGCATGGACGATCCGTTGGCGCCGTCCTGCGGGAGGCAGGAGGATTATCACGACCGCAAGCACAAGCCGCAGGTCACTCGTTGCGCTTGATCGGCAGCACCGGGCGGCGCATGACGCAGATGGCGTAGGCTTGGGTCATGACGGCGGCGCCCCGGGCATTGCGCGCGGGCAGGAATTGCCATTTCCCCGCAGCCGACACACACGAACCGGTCAAGTCGCCCATGCCTTGCAGTACTTCCACCTTCGAGACTGCGCCGGTTTCTTTCAATGAGAGGCGCAACACGACGCTTCCCTCGCCAAGGGAATTCGCCGGGTAGGCTGGTTCGACAACCTTGGTTGGAATGGCCAGTCCGGCCACGTTTTTTACTCCGGTCAGATTCCGGTCGGGTGAACCGGTCGGATACAGGTTTGGCGTGCGAAAACTTGCCACGGCCAGGACGTCTCCGTTCTCGGAATCGTCGAAGCGCCAGGCGCTGAGGGCCGTGCGCACCGGTTCCGTAAACGGCTCATCGCCCTGAAGAATATCGACGCCGCCGACCGCCCCGGATGTTACATGCATGACTGCAACGACAGTTCCGCCGGAAATGGCGTTGGGCGGATATGCCGGGGTCACGATGGAAACGGCGTCCGCAATCACCCACAATAGTAATGCCGCGATCATTCGACCTGGCCTCTGCTAATAGCGTAGGCCGGCGCCATGCAGATTGCAAGCGTGCGTCGTCGCCTGAGGGAAGAGACTTTAGACTCTAGACATTAGACCTCAGACCTAAGGCGCCTGACTTCTCACTTCAGACTCCCGACATCTGAGGCGACGACACCTCTTGCTCTTGGCCTTTATTCTAATGTCTAAAGTCTAAGGTCTAATGTCTCTCAAGCTACTGGCCGATGTCGGCCCTGGCTTTTTGAATGAGCGCATCGAGGCCGTTGAGGTTTCCCCTTGCGCCTTTGTAGATGTAGTCCAGGAACTGTTTTGCCTTCGAGGAAACGGGATTCTTGATGACGTAGCACTTGGCCAGGGCGTCCATCGCCTCAGGCACCTTGCCTTGCTCCTTGAGCGCCCTGCCGAGGAAGTAATAGGTCTCGCCGATTCGAGGGCGGACCTGGATGAGCCTGCCGGCCTGCGCCACAATCGTGTCCCATTTGGACGCCTTATCGAGGTCCTGCAGGATGTAGAGCATGTCGGTCGCGACATTCGGTTCCAGTCTCGATCTGGTTCGTTCTCTCAGGAAGCGGATCAGCTCGTCGGCGCGCCTCATCGGGTCCTTGACCTCTCTGATCTTTTGGTACCGCTCGTAATCCTCCCGGTACTGTGTTTCCTCCGGCGGTTCCTCCTGCGCCCGGAGTTGGGCAGCTCCAATCCAAAGAACGACTCCGAGCACAGGCAGCAGCGTTTTTGCAGTTCGCATGAGTCATCTCCTTGATCGCTATTTACAAATGACGTGCAGCATGTTAAATAAAGCCGCACGATTGGGCGCCTAGCTCAGCTGGTAGAGCACTGCGATCACACCGCAGGGGTCACAGGTTCGAGTCCTGTGGCGCCCACCATTCCTTCCTTAACGAGTTAGTTCCCTGATCATCGATACGGCAACCGTGCCGGCATCAACGCGACGACAAGCGTGCGTTCACCCGCCGCATGGCCTGGGTAGCCAGCGCGGCGATCTGGCCGCGCCGGTCTTTCGCCAGCGACTGCAGCACCGGGATTGCGCGCTCATCGCCGATCAGGCCGATGATCTCGGCCAATCCTTCCCGGACGTTCTCGTCGTTATTGCTCGTCTCGGCGTACAGTTCCGGCAGATCCGCCGGTTTGAGTTCCATCAGGTACATCCGGGCCTCGGTGTTCGCTTTGCGGCTTCCGAGGCAGTTCGCCAGTTCATACAGGAACTCGCGCCGGCCCATTCGGAACAGTGCATAGGTCTCCGCAGCCTTGACGCGCGGCTCCTGTTCGCGCAGCCAGTCGCGCGAGATGTCGGTGACCATGGCCGGATCGCCCAGACGCGCGAGGCCCTCGTACGCATGGAGACGCAGATTGTCTTCCGGGTCCCTCTTTTCCTTGATGAACAAGTCCTGGGCAGCCGGATCAGCGATAAATGCCAGCGCCTCCAGCAGGGCTTCGCGATAGGGCTTGTCGATCATCTTGGCCGGGAGTGCCGATTGCATCTCGAACTGGCGCAGCAGTTCGGGTACCGCCTCGTTGTAGTGAAGGCGCCCGATCGTGAAGATCGCCTCGTTGCGCACCTTGGCATCGTTGTAGGAAAGGTAATTCATGAGGTCCCTTGCCGCCGAGGCATCGCCAATTTTGCTCAAGGCCCGGATGACCTCAAATCGGAGCTCATTGGTATTCTGCTGCTGCAGCGCCTCAAGCAGGGACGGTACCGCAGCGCCCCCTTTGAGAATGCCCAGGGCGCGGGCCGCCTTGACGCGGATTCCGGCATCGGGATCCTGCAGCCGGTCGCGCAGAGCCGTTACAGCACCCGCATCAACGATGATTCCCGGCTCCACAACGATATCGGCCCATTCATCCGACCACGGATTCAGGAAATTGGCCATCTTGTTGAGCGAGACCGCCAGCCCTCCTTCCTGGGGGAGGTAGAGGTTGGTCATGCCGATAATGCAGCGATCCCGGATGTCCTTGTCCGGGTCGCCCGCGAGTTTCACGAAGGCCGGCAGGGCCCGGATGTCCAGCATCCTGTCGAGAGCGATGACGACTTCCCGCCGCACGCCGGTGTTCGAATCCCCTGCCGCCGCAACCAGGTCGGGTGTGGCGCGCTTGACCTTGTTATCGCCGAGCGCCTTGGCGGATGTCCTGCGGCGGGCTGGATCCGGATTTTTCAAGTCCTGGATCAAGCCGTCTATGGCGACTTGCGAAATGTTCTGCGACTGGCTCCAGACGGATACGGAAAGGATGAAGACAGTTACGATGATCGCTGCCAGCCTGGTACTTTCAGGCGGCATGCGGATCAAGCTCTTGGTCATTGAGCCCTCCAGACCTTATATTGTGAGGAAGCAGACTTTCGGACACAGATGCAATGACCGGCGAGGATTGTCAGTGCCTTGGCCGGCGTGTGCTGTCATGCTGAATCCCTGCCTCTTGAAGCGTTCTCACCGGTTGGGTCGCCAAAGCCCGGTTACGGACGAAGCCCGGTCGACATCGAGAAAACTGTTGCTTTCGAAGGAGTGCAAATGGCCGCAATGCGGGCAGCTGATCGTGCCGCTTTGAAAGAGTCCGCTGTTGATCGCTTCCCTGCCGGAGGTGCGGATCCCGCTGTCGATCCCTCGCCCGGTTTCCGGGCAACGAACCATTACCTTGTATGTCGACGCCATCCCGCCGCTCCCGCGCATTCGTGCTTCAGGGCCGCGCCGGAACGAAAAACACTCCCGACGGCCGGACCGATTCTATCAGATTTGGCAGCGTGGCTGCATCCAAAAGCGGCGCGCACTTGTCAGTCCGGCCGGAAAACTCAAGGTCGGCGCCTGAAACGGCCTTTCCATGGGTTGGAAAGGCCGCAGGAGAACAACAAGCGGCCCGGCCGGGGAGGGAAAAAGGAGGGGGCAGCATTTGCGACGATAAGATCGTTTGCAGTAGGGGCGCGCGCATCTCGGCCCAGACGCGGTTTGGGCTGAGTCATGGATTTGTCGCGACCTGGTCGCTTGGGGGCGTGCGACAGTTGCGGAAGGGACCCGGCACAGGGCCTCGCAGCCACTCACGGCACTCGTGCTTGATCCATTCGCATGTCGAATTCCTAGCCCCAATGGTACATAATTGCGAATGGTCGGCTTACGAGCGTTTCTTTCCGAGCCCCTCCGCCGCGCGGCCGTAACTGTCCAATGCCACGGCCGGCTTAGTTTCGGTGGGGGGCGCGAATCTGGTCTACGTGATTTGACCGAAATGCCGTCAATGGTGGATGGCACGATTCCTGACAATCCGTTCGCCGTGGCTTGAATCCCGGATAGGAACTTGCGTGGCAGAACTAGCAGTTTCACGCACCCGAAACTTCATAATCCTGCTGATTGTGGCGCTATTTTTGACGGCGTCGATCTCCCTTTATGCATCCCTGCAGAATACGGATTTACAGTACCAGCAACTGGCCAGCGCCGTGGGGAGCAGCTTCTTCCAGGCCGTGGTGACAATGCGGGATTGGAACACCCGTCATCAGGGAGTGTACCTTGCGACAGCGCCCGACGTGCAGCCCAACGAGTACCTCGTCGACCCGCTTCGTGACATCACCAGCACCCAGGGTCTTCGCCTGACAAAGGTCAACCATGCGCAGATGACGAGGATGATCTCCGAGTTGCTTGACCAGGCAAAGGGCATCCATATCCACCTTACGAGTCTGACCCCGATCCGGCCCCAGAATTCTCCGACTCCGTGGGAAAAAAATGCGCTGGCCGCATTCGCCGCCGGTGGTAAGGAAGAATACGGGCTTCAAAAGACGGATGCAGGTGCATCCGTGTTCAGGTATATGGCGCCGCTCAAGGCGGAAGCGTCGTGCCTGACCTGCCACCCTGAGCACAAAAGCGCGAACGAAATCAGGGGCGGCATCAGCGTTTCCTTCAGCTACGCCCCGTTTCAGGCGCTCAAGGATGCCGACCATCGGCGCATCTGGTCCATTCACCTTGCGGCGCTCTTCGCCGCGCTGATCCCGGCATTGTTTCTGGGCAGGAAGCTCGTGCACAACGTCTCTGCCCTGCAGGCCACCCTGGAGCGTGTCCGCCAGCTGGAGGGATTGGTCCCGATCTGTGCCAGCTGCAAAAAGATTCGCACCCAGGGCGCGGATGCTGATCAGCCGGCATCCTGGGTGCCTGTGGAACGTTTCATCGAAGAGCGCACTCGCGCGGAATTCACGCATGGACTTTGCCCCGACTGCCGGGAAAAGCTGTACCCGGGGCTGCTTTCGCGCCGGAAGCAATGAAGCCGAATACCCGCGGGCGGAGTTTCCCGAAGTCTATGAGAGTCTGCTCGCGATCCATGCCCGACAGGTCAAGAGCCTGCAGCAGAAGTCGGGATGCGCTCCAGACGACCCGGACCTTCTCCTGGTCAGTATCGAGAAGGGCGGTTCGTCGGTCCTGGCCGACGGCTGGCTCGTGTGCGGCAGGCTCGGCCGCGACGAGGCGGATTTCTCTTTTGGCTTCGGCGTCATGCTTCAGCTGCTCGACGACCTGCAGCATCTCCCTGACGATCGCAAGGCCGGTCACCGGACCCTGTTCACCCGCGCGACCTCGAGGGTAGCTCTGGACGGCCTCGCCAACCGCCGCTGGCATTTTCTGCACCGGGTTCTCGAATTATGGCAAGACGCCGGCAGCCGGTTCGCGAAAATGAGTCAGAGGTTTGTCTCGCTAAAGTAAGAGACTGAGCGCCGGAGGCAAGCCGGGAGAAGTGTCTTGCCAAGAACCACAAACCGCCCGGCTGCCGGATTACACGGAGCCGAACGGAATCAACTGCAGCACCATTCCAGGATCCATGCTGCCGGGGACAAGCCGTGAGATCCCGCGATCAAAGGTCGCGAGGCACCCCCCATGACTGAGCGCTAACACGAACAGGTGAGCGTCAGTGACCCGATGGTGAGTCGTGATTCTGTCCAGTGTCAGCCACTTTTCGTCGAGAAGCGAGCAAGCGTCAGTCCAGAAAGTGTGACCGGGAACGGACGTCAGTTGGCGCAGCAGTACTGCCGCTTCCTGAGGGGTTCTCGCCTCGGGTGTGATATGGCTGTTGGACGAAACTCGGATGAATCCGCTCTGAGTCATCGGGCATGTAGCCCAGCCGTGCCTTCGCTGGGAGCGAAACCACTCGCGAGCGGCCCGATGATGGACATGGTTCGGCCAGGCCAGAGCAACCAGGGCATTCACGTCGAGCAGCGTGATCACTCGTCCTCCAGCGCCTTTTTCACCATCCGCAGCGTCAACGGCGCGGCATGCTCAGAGACCACAAATGACGGAATGCCTTCTTCATCGGTTTCGTAATCTCTTGGCGCCAGAGCTCTCCTTGCCAGTGACGAAAGAACCTCACCAATAGATTTTTGCTCCGTGTCCGCGATGTCTTTTGCCGCTCTATAAACGTCGTCATCAATGTGAATCGTAGTTCTCATGGTGTTCAGACTATCATCATAGCATCATGATGTCAAGAGGACCATATGTGCCGATTCCCGGTCACGGCGACAACGTGGACCCGTGCTTCCCTTCCACTGCCAATCCTTGGAAGCAGTTGCACCTTTCCAGCCTCTCTGCTGGAAGGACCTGCCGACAGCCGGCACTCGACTAACAATGGAATGCGTGGCACAGTTTAGAAGTACGGTGCAGTCTGCTGGAAGCAGCGTACGAAAGATTGACTCGGGAGTCATGGGAATGCCGGCAACCAGGAGAACCAAACAGGAAGTCGTCTCAGAATACCGATGCACCGAAATCCTGCAATCCGCACGCAGGGTATTCGCCGCGAAAGGCTTCAACCGCGCCACCATGGACGAGATCGCAGAAGCGGCGGGTTTGGCCAAGGGAACCCTTTACCTGTATTTCCAGTCCAAGCAGGACATCTACCTGAAGGCTCTCCAGCATGGCATCGCCGAGATGCTGGAGCAGACAAGGGTGAACATGCAGGCAGTCGCGGGCCTGCGCGCGAAGCTTCACCGCTTTGTTTCCACGCGCGTGAAGTACGCCGAAGAGAACCGCGAGTTCTACAGGATCTATCAGACCGAGTTCGGCAACATCATTCATCCGGCGACGATCAACAAGCAGTTCCGGGAGTCGTACATCAGGCAGGCAGGAGCAATCGAGCAGGTGCTTCGCGAGGCCATAACCTGCGGGGAGATCCGGCCGGTGCCGCTGCCGGCAGCGGCTTTCACCGTCCTGGACATGGCCCGCAGCCTCATTGTCCGGCGCCTGCTTGGCTGGTCCAAAGCTGACGTAGAGGAGGACATCGATTTTCTATGCGAGTTCATATGGGCGGGAATCGAGTGTTAAGGAAGGCGCGGGTCGGAGGGGTTGTTTGGCTGACTCTGTCGGGTTTGCTATGCGCCCAGGCGCCATCGGGCGCCGGGGTGAACTCCGCGCCTCAGTTGCCGCGCCAGGCATCGGAGGCGCTGCCGGCCGGCGGGCCGGCTCAGGGCGGCGGTTTTAGCCCGTTCCTCGGATCCATGCCGCAGGGCGCGGCAACCACGAACGAGCTGCCGTTGTCGCTGGCCGAAGCGATCGCGCGCGGGCTCAGGTACAATCTGGGCGTCTTGCTCGCAAGTCAGAGCTCGCGGGCTGCGCGCGGCGCACGCTTGATGGCACTCAGTCAACTGTTGCCGAACATCGTTGTCCAGGCAAGCGAAGCTTCGCAGCAGGTTAACCTGGCGGCATTCGGATTTCCCGGGCTTCCGGGCATCTCCCCGATCGTCGGACCCTTCAGCATCTCCGACGCACGCGGGTACCTGTCGCAATCGATCCTGGATTTTCGTGCGATCCGGAACGCCCGGGCGGCAGGCGAGGATATCAAGGCCGCCGACTATGCCGGTCTTGACGCACGGGACGTGGTGGTGCTGGTGGCGACCAATCTCTACCTGCAGACGGTGGCCGGCGCCAGCCGCGTGGACGCTGCCCGCACGCAGGCTGCGACTGCCGAGGCGGCCTATCGTCAGGCTCTCGATTTCAAGCAGACCGGCGTGGCGCCGGCCATCGACGTTCTCCGCGCCCAGGTGGAATTTCAGGCGCTGCAACAGCGGCTGATTTTTTTTCGCAATGAGTTCGAAAAGCGGAAACTCGCGCTGGGGCGCGCCATCGGCCTGCCGGACGGCCAGCCGCTGCGGCTCACCGACGCCGTGCCTTTCGCACCGATGCCTCCGCTGACTCTGGAGGACGCAGTATCGAGGGCCCTGGAATCACGTCGCGATTACCAGAGCGCGGCTGCGGGCGTGCGGGCAGCGGAACTGACGCGCAAGGCAGCCGAGGCGGAGCGCCTGCCGTCGCTCGAGTTCAACGGCGATTACGGGATCATCGGCCGCAGTCCGGCCAACTCCCATGGCGCCTATACGGCCGCCGTGAGCCTGAAAATCCCGATCTTTCAGGGGGGGCGCGTGCGCGGGCAGGTCCTCGAAGCGGATGCACTGCTGGAGCAGCGCCGTGCGCAATTGGCGGATTTGCGCGGGCGGATCGCCTACGAAGTCCGCACGTCCTTTCTGGATTTGAACGCCGCCGGCGAGCTGGTCCAGGTGGCCCGAAGCGCGCTGGACCTGGCTCAGCAACAGTTGACGCAGGCGCGCGACCGTTTCTCCGCCGGCGTGACCAACAACCTCGAGGTGATTCAGGCGCAGGAGGCCGTCGCCACCGCCAACGAGAACTACATCTCCAGCCTTTACGCCTTCAATGCGGCCAAGGCCGCCCTGGGGCGGACGATCGGAAATGCAGAGAAAACGATTCCATCATTTCTTCAGGGGGTAATGCCGTAATGGCAGACCGAGGACAGTCAGAAACACCGGGGATCCTGCAGGAAACGCCCGGCGAGCCGCAGCAGACGCTTGCAGAAGTACTACCCCAGGGAGCCAGGGGACTAACCGGGCGCTTGTCCTTTCGGCGATCCCCGGCCGTCAGGTGGCTCGCGTTCCTGCTCATCATTGCTATGGGCGCGGCCGCTGCCTGGTATTGGCGCTATGCCTCGGGCCGCGAGTCCACCGATGACGCACAGATCGACGGCCATTTGCACCCCGTCAGCGCGCGCGTGGGCGGCACCGTGCTGAAGGTTCTGGTGCAGGATAACCAGTACGTCGAAGCAGGGACGGTGCTGGTGCAATTTGACGGGAGTGACTATCAGGTCGCCCTGGACCGGGCGCACTCCGATCTGGCCGAGACCGAGGCCAATCTGCAAGTCAGCCGGACCGAGGTGCCGATTACTTCCATGACCGCGTCCAGCCAGCTTTCCGGGGCCGAGGCCGGCGTCGGGGTGGCCGAGGCGGAAGTAACTGCCGCGCAAAAAGCGGTGGGCGCCGCCCGCGCCCGGCTGAAATCGGCGCAGGCGAAGGTTCTGGAAGCCAGGGCCAACTATGTGCGGGCGGCGCAGGATCTGGACCGGATGAAGGCGCTCGTGGCGAAGGAAGAGGTGTCGCGGCAACAGTACGACCTGGCGGTTGCCGAGGCCGAAAGTCACCGGGCCGAAGTCGACTCCGCCGAGTCCCAGGCGCAGGAGGCCGAGGAGAGCATCCGAGTGGCGGAAAGCCAGGTAGCGCAGAAGCAGGCGAAGCTCCTGCAGGCACAAAACACGGCCAAATCGGCAAGCACCGCCCCGCAGCAGGTTACGGTCACGCGCGCGCGCGTCGAATCCGCGGCTGCCCGGGTCGAGCAGATGCGTACTGCGGTGAAACAGGCGGAGTTGAACCTTCAATACACGACCGTTCGGGCGCCGGTCGCCGGTATGATCAGCGAGCGCACGGTGGAAGTCGGCCAGGTCGTGCAGCCGGGCCAGCCGCTGCTCGCCGTTGTTCCCCTCGACCTCCAGGACATCTGGGTCACCGCCAATTTCAAAGAGACTCAGCTGAAGGACATGCGCCCGGGCCAACCTGCGATCATCTCCGTTGATGCCTATGGAGGGCGCAAATTCAGGGGCCACGTGGACAGCATCGCCGGCATCACGGGTGCCCGGGCCAGCCTGTTGCCCCCGGAAAACGCCACTGGCAACTACGTCAAGGTGGTACAGCGGGTCCCGGTGAAGATCGTATTTGAGAATGATCAGGACCCGCAGCATCTTCTCCGGCCCGGGATGTCGGTGGTTCCGACAGTCATCACGAAATAGCAGGGTGGGCTTTATGTTCCGAGTCCTCACGGCAGCCGGGGAATACTGACATCATGGAACTTGGAGACAAGCCGGGTGCCTGAAACGCAGCCACATGTGAATCCATGGATCATCGCGATTTCGGTCATGTTCGGCACCTTCATGGAGGTCCTGGACACGACCGTGGTCAACGTGTCGTTGCCGCACATCGCCGGCAGTCTGTCCGCGACCGTTGACGAATCGACTTGGGTGCTGACTTCGTACCTGGTTTCGAACGCGATCGTCTTGCCGATCACGGGCTGGCTGGCGAACTTCCTGGGCCGCAAGCGGCTGCTTATGATGGCGGTTACCGGCTTTACCGTCGCGTCATTTCTTTGCGGCCTTGCGCCGAGTCTTGGGTTCCTGATTTTTTTCCGTGTGGTCCAGGGCGCCGCAGGCGGCTCGCTGCAGCCGCTTTCGCAGGCCGTCCTGCTCGAGGCGTTTCCGCCGGAAGACCGCGGCAAGGCCATGGGGTTCTGGGGCCTCGGGATCGTTGTGGCGCCGATTCTGGGGCCCGTGCTGGGCGGGTGGTTGACCGACACGTACAGCTGGCGCTGGGTTTTCTACATCAACATCCCGGTCGGTATCTCTTCCATCGTGATGACCCAGATGTTCATTTTCGATCCGCCATATATCCGGAGGTCTTCCCGCGGGATTGACTACTGGGGGATCGGCATGCTGGCGGTCGGAATGGGCGCCCTGCAGGTGGTCCTCGACAAAGGGCAAGAGGATGACTGGTTCTCTTCCCGCTGGATCGCAGGTCTGCTTGTACTGGCCATTGCGGCGCTGGTCGTGTTTGTCATTTACGAACTGCGGGTCCACGGGCCGGTCGTCGACCTGCGGGTCTTCAAGGAACGCACCTATAGCGTCGGCGTGTTCCTGATGACGGTCGTCGGGTTCGTTCTCTACGGGAGTCTGGTGCTATTGCCCATCTGGCTCCAGACGCTGCTCGGCTATCCGGCGCTTCAGGCGGGTTTCGCGCTGGCGCCGCGCGGCATGGGGTCGTTGATCGGCATGCCGCTGGTGGGCGTCATCATGCCGAAATTCGACGCGCGCAAGTTCCTAGGGATGGGCCTGGTGGTGGGCGCATTCACGCTGTTTGCGTTCTCCCGCCTATCCATGGAGGCCGGATATTGGGACTTTTTCTGGCCGCAGTTCATACAGGGGTTTTCACTCGCCTTTCTTTTCGTCCCGCTGACCACCGTTACCATGGGGCTGATCCCCAGGGAAAAGATGGGAAACGCCACGAGCATGTTCAACCTGTTGCGCAACCTGGGCGGCAGCATCGGCATTGCGATGGCGACCACGCTCACGGCGCACTACCAGCAGATGCACACGAACGTCCTGATATCGCGCGTCACTCCTTACAGCCTCAGGGCCCGTCAGATGTTGGGCGGCCTGCAGTCGGGTATGACGGCGCACGGCTCGGATCCGGTGACTGCCCTGCGGCAGGGCCGGGCCGAGCTGTTCGGCATCATCCAGCGCCAGGCGGCGGTTCTCTCATTTCTGGATGTGTTCCGGCTGCTGGCGTTGATGTTCCTTCTGGCGGTACCGCTGGTCCTGCTGATGAAGAAGCCGCCAGGGAGAGGCGGCGGCACCCCGGTCCACTGAGCGTTGTTGCGGGAATTCAGGGGACAGGCTACGCGGTTCTCGATCTCCCGTATCAGGGCGCCGCTCGCGTCGCTGTTGGCAGTAACTGCAACGCCGGCTCCATTCCGGCAGATGGGGCACAGTTCAATCGAGCTTACCGTGAAACGATACGGGCGCCTGCAGCCCGGAGCAAACCGCAAGTTCGTCAACAACCTTCCGGGCTCAAAATGCCTGAGTTCCACGCACCAGGCATCCACCATATTAGGAGCGTAAATGCGAACCTCACCTTCATCGGGACCTGCTTTGTCCGAACAGTATCCTCGCGTCCTGCGGTTTTATAAGCGGATTATTAGCGGCAAGCGACAGACGCCTAGAAATAGCGATCCGCAGGGCTTTTATGGGGCTCAAGACTTGCCCTTTCCTTTGAACGCGACTGCGAAATATCCGGTTTCGGCCGGACGTTGTGCGCCGGGTTGCGGTTTACTCGCACGAACAACATTCCAACCGAGCGCAGCCCGCGCACCGTCAGGAGACCACGCGATCTGAATCGTGCTCTCAAAGAGGGTGGGATTGTCGCCGTCAGCCGGACAGGGATCCTGGAGCAACGCAGATGAACCAGACCCGAACCCCACGACGAGCGACGCCTGGCTGCAACTCTTCCCCTGGAGCGATACCTTCGCTGTGAGGCGTTGCGTTCCGTTCCGGACCGCGAGTTGGCGGACGAGCTTCCTTCCCGTCGGAGAGGGAACGAGAGGGTGTGAGGCAAGCCATCGTTTACCCTCATCCTCGCTGCCAGCGGCCTTCCATATCGTGTCAGCGCGTTCGTCGGTCCATGTCACCTCGTCCATCGGCTGCCAGCGCTCCATGCGGAAGAGGCGCTGTACGTTCCCTTCGAGCCCCGTCACGACGAGGAAAACCATCGCGCACGGCGTGACGCCGTCGGGCCTTTCCATGCTCTGCACCGTTCCCTTATAGGCAACGCTTGTTCCGTCTTTGGCCCAACCGAGGACATCGACCCGAGACCAGGAGGGAATGGGCTGCACGGCTGCCAACAGAAATGCAAGCAGGTATGACATCATGCCGTCACCTCGAGGGGCCGTAGTAGCGCCCCGCCGCGACTTTGCTCGCGTATTTCAGATCCGGGCACCAGGGCCGCGTGATGCCGTTAATGTACTTGAGTTGCTCAGTCGCCTTTTCGTTCAACTCGAAGGTGCCATCCTTCTGCTGATCGTACTGCTTCGAATGAGCGGTTTTTTTATTGCCGTTGGCGGAAAAAACGCGCCAGTGGACCAGCTCAATCTTGCCGACGCTTTTCTCGCTGCCCCCGGGCTCAGTAAGTTTCTTTGCGTCGAGGAACGCCTGTGTTCGCTTGAGAAATTCAGCCTCATTCGCAATGATCCAATCGCAATCGGCGGCGGTCATCAGCTTCCGGCCTTCTGCGGATCGAGTGGTCTTGTTCTTGGCAAGTTTGACGAGTGTGCCGGCGGAGCCGTCCAGGAACGATGATTGGTCGAGGATGCAGTCCGGCTTGGCGGCCGCATTGCCTTCGAACCAGACGCCGTAGCGGACGTCGCCGACGAGCCATGCATGCCCGTCATAAGTTGCGGCGTCACCGACGCGCATTTTTTTGAGGTCTTCTTGAGCTTTCGAAAACTTGAACAGCGGCTCGCCGATCTTGAGAAATTTGATGGCATAAATCATCCCGCCGTAATCACCGGCATACAAGGGATTGTCATCGGTGTCGTAGTACTGTGTCCCGCTTACGAACGTTTGTTCGAATACAACCAGGGCTCCGTACTTCAACGTTTTGCCACCCTTTTTTGCCTTGATGTCGACCTTCACTTTGTCGTCGGTGATGTCATAAGTGACAATCGTTCCTTCACCGTTCTTGATGCCGAATTTCTTGCCGCCCAGGGCGACGGTCAGCGCTGCCATCTGAGAGTTGCAGCAATTGGTAAAGTCTGAGCCTACCCAGGTTACGCCGAAACACTTGAATTTCTGATAGGTCGTCCCGTCAACGGTAATCGAACTCACGGATGAGAAACTGAGATTGGGCCATTCCGGGCAAAGCTCTTTCGGAATCACGGTCCCATAATGCGCCTTGTTGCACGTCGAATATCCCACGCCTTTGGTGCCGTCCGACTCCCATCCCAACAAAGCCTTGTACATACGCAGGCCCATCTCCAGCGATAGCTTTTTGGATTGGGCGTCGAAAACCCATGATCCGGAAGCCGGTTGCGGCGCCGGCGCAGCCGGAGGCGGGGGCGGAGGAGCGGCGGTCGGCTTCGGCTGGGGTGGCTCCACATCCTTGTGGGCAGCGGCGCAGGCGTCGAGGCCGATCAGGGTCAGCCAGTCAACGTTGCCGTCGGCATGCAGGTCGTTGGAGGTCTTCCCCAGGACTCCCTTTTCGCCTGCTTTCTGCACGAAATCTGTGAGCTGATTCTTCTGAAACTCCTTCACGACACGCAGTGTGGTGTTGCCGTAGTCGCCGTCCACGCCGTCGCCATCGGCCCCAAAGCGCCCAAGATCAAAATGGCAGGCCTTGAGTGCCCGCTGGATGGCCTTCACCACCTCGGTGTCTGCGTGCTTCCTGGTAATAGGCGTGAAATCGGGATCCCCGGCCAATGCGACCAGCGTGTTGTCGCCGCTCAGCGCTTTCGAAACGAGCAATGGTACTTTTACTTCGTTTTCATCGACAGAATGGAGCTGCTGCCCGGTAGTGTTGTTGACGAGCGGCTCGACGGCATGGAGCGAACCTGGGCCGATGTCATGTTCATATGGCTCGCCCCGGCAGAAGCGCACGACCTCGACCGGATTGAACACATACCCCGGCCCGGCGCCGAGGACGTCCACCGGCCAGGCGATCGGGTCGAAGGAATCCACCTGGACGCGAAGCACGTTCCATGCGCCATCGCCCGAAGGCAGGGAGGATTGGGGAAACTCCGGCAGCAGGTCATCGTCGCCGCCGATCCGTTCGAGCGATGCAATTGAGAAACTGAGGTGAGGGAAATCCCCGTGCCAGCCAAGCACTCCGAGTTCTTCGCCCACCTTGACTTGCTGTGAAGGTACGACCGTCACATTATCCAGGTGCCGGTACTGGGCATAGAATTCCTCGCCGCCCGGCGCCGTGTGCCGGAGGATTGCCCTCCCCAGGTCGAACCCTTCGGCACTTGCCACGTTGTCATCGACAAAAACGACGGTTCCGTCCGCGATTGCTTTCACCTTCATGCCGGCAATGCTGTCTCCGCCCCAATCGGGCAAGCCCAGGTCGAGCGCTCCGTGCCAACGGTTCTCGGCGGTAACCGGGAACCACCCGGTCGATGCGCGATATGCGATCAGCGTCAACTGAACGTCCGGACGCATCCCGTCCAGCAATCCCAGATATTTCACAAAGCTGCCGCCGCGTGCCTTGGCGTGATCGGTCAGTTCGGCCGGGTCCAGCGGGTATTCGTAAGCCATGTCACTCTTCTCCCCTGAGGTCCTGGGGATCTTCGTTGAACGCGGTTCGGTCGAACGCTTCCTCCGGCTCAGCGCGGTTGCCACTCTCGCTGGCGGGAGGCGGCGGATAATCCTCGTTGATCGTCAGTTTTCCTCCCGGCAGAAGCACCTCGATGCTGTACCTCCCTCGAGGGACCTTGCAAAAAAGGAACTCGCCGCCCTTGCCGCTCAGCCAGTTGCCGCGGATAAAGCGATTTGGCGAGGTTCCACCGAGTGCGCTCTGTTCGACCTCACGGTCATTGCACTTGAGCACAAATGGCCAGTTTTTGAGCGGACCGGCCGGCCCTATGATGGTACCGGAGAAGGTCTCAGTGTCGTCTGGCGGGAGGCACCGGAGCCGTACGGTGTACGTTTTGTCGACAGGCAGGCCGGATTCCTTCCACGGGTGAGGGATATTCACAATCCCGGGATCGTCGGAGCTGTCGAATATATAGTTTTTGCCGTCCGCGGTCTTTCGAGTGCACCCGACTTGAATCCGGAGAAACCCGTTGATCTCTTCCGGTACGCTGGTCCCCCAGTTGAACTCGGCGAGTTGCTGCCAGGTCAGACCATTCGCCTTGGCGATACTGTCGAGAGACTCACCGGTTTTAACCTTGTGCCTGGTGACGAGTACGACTCGATGGTTTGGACTCATATCGCGCGCGGGGTGCGCCAGTACCTGTGTCGAATGGCCGAGCCCGCCCCTTTGACCCAGCCGATGCGCTCCTTCTTAAGTCCGGCAACGGAAACGATTCGCGGGGCGCCTGCAATCCCATGCTACCCCAAATAGTAACGATCGTCCGCCGACTATTCCATGGGAATGTGCGCCTGGCCAAGCACAGCGGCTGCCTTCCCATGTCCGCGGGTACGAGAGAATCATCAAGACCGAGTATCAATCGCAAGTCGTGTCCAAATCCGCAACCCAGGCGCAACCTGCTCCCGAAGGAAGTAAAGTATCCTCCGGCAGAGCCGGAGGCTTTATGGTTGCGGGCCCCTCAAAGGGGCCTGATCGCAACCAAAGCCGTCAACGGCTACGTCTACGAGCACGTGCACGTCAACGATCACGGTTTTCGTCGACGTTGACGGAAACGTTGACGTGCTCGTGCACGTGGACGTCTTTTTCAAGTCCAACAAAGGAGTGAAACACACTCCAGAAAATGTCAAACTCCTACTGCCACCCCGGCACAGCCGGGGGATCTCCCTACGGATTAGGATGTGATTGCTCGACGTGTTTATTAATTGTTGTGGGATTTCATGTTGGCTGGAGCGGGAGACGGGGATCGAACCCGCGACGTCCAGCTTGGGAAGCTGGCATTCTACCGCTGAATTACTCCCGCTCATAGTTACTGTAATGTTTTCTATGCTTTAGCGTTTCTTGTTGTTTCTGGTACAACAAGTGTACAACAGGAAATAGATTTTCCTTCGCGGTTTGTTGTACAGCTTTCAATTGCGCTTCAGCATATTTCTGCATGGCAAGTACTTTACTTTTTGCTGCGGATTTTCGCAAGTGCTATTGCGGCCCCTCATCCTCGCGGATCACATCAAGCGCCGCCTTGATCACGCCCGCGATGCTAATACGTAAAACGGCTACCTCGTACAATGACCCGGAAATGCTCTTTCATCGCCAATCGGTATGTACTGGAATTCCAAACATACGGGTTTTGAGCACACCTCCCCCTTATTGTAAAACGATCTGCAGGACTGGTTTGGCAATAAGCTATTAGTGATCGAATTCGCCCAATCCGCGGTACCCCCCCCGCGTTAGCCCTTTCCCAATAAGGGTACCGCCCAGCTCTTTGTCGGGCGAATGACAAGCACCGCAGTCCTTACCGCTGCTTCATCATCCCTTTCAACAAGGCTTCGAGGCCCGCGCCGGCCGCACCTTGCTGGCGGAGGTCGGGAACGCCCCAACCGTCGTCGTAGAGCCGAAACTCCTGAATATTGTCTTCCTGGGACAACAACGCCGCCGTAGTGTTGACGGCATCGACAGCCATTTGGGCGCCCCGGCGCAAATTCGGATCAGCGTCCCATAGCGCATCATGATCCGGCAGGGAGAAATGCATATCAACTTGGTATAGCACCATCCAGCACTGACGCGCCTTCACATACGCATACCTTCCTTTTTTCGTGTCTGAAATCGTCACAATCATGGAGCCGGCGCCGAAAAGCGTGGAAACTTTGGCTGTGTGTGAACCGAGAACCTTGCCCGTTCCGAAGGCCATCCCGCGAAGCAGGGCGAGCCGCAATTCGTCGGGTTGGGGAATGTGTTTTGCGTCCGCCCTGCTAAGATCGAGGTGTCCGGATTCAGGCGGAAACATCAGACTTTTCTCATAGGCGGAGAACAAGCCCATCCACTGTTGGTGCTGGATGACGGCGAGGCGTTGGCTGGCATGCTGGCGGATCGCCACCGCGGCCGCCGAGGCCGCGTCGCCTGGGCAGCGTAGGCAGTTGTCGAGAACGGATTGGACTTGGGTATCCTGCGCCGCGGCATCGAGCTGAGCGATGATCGCGGGCTGCGCTTCGGACAGATTCTTGGCGCGCGCCAGCTCAAACTGCTGAATCGCTGCCAGAATCGGCGGACGTGACAAGGCAAAGTCGTACGATTTTTCGACCTGCTGGTACCACTTGTTGCCGGACACGACGGCGTCGAGGCCGTGTCCCAGCGTGGCCAGCGAGCGGACGTCGGCCGCCACCAGTTGCCCGAGCACTGCGTCCAGCCTGACGTCTACGCGCTTTTGAAGCTTCTCCCGGTCATTCGGAGAGGCGTACTGCAGAATATTCTTCTCCCGTGCTTGCCAACCCGCCAGCAGTCGTGCGCCCGCGTTGCCGTTGGCGGTGGCGATCAGTTGATCGGCTTGGAGAGTCAGCACCGGACCGGCCAGTCTCGTTCGAGCCCCGCTCAGCGCGGAGTTGAACCTGTCTTTTTCGCTGGGCCAGAGGAAAGTCAGCTCCGCGTTGGCTGCGGCTTCGGCAACGTTCAGTTCGGAAAAGGAGTTCACCTCCGCCGGCATCGCGGCAAACGACGTTTGCTGGTCGCGCTCCCACGACCGCAGAACGCGCTGCCAATAGATTGAGATCGTGATATCCGGCGCGCCAAAATCCCCGACATTTTGGAATGGACGGGCCAGGAATTCGTATCCGAAAAGTTCTCTTCCGTGCTGCGAAAAAGCGCTGGCGACGGCCTTTCGCTGGGCTGTGTCCATCTCTTCATAAGTGAGACCGAAATGATCCTTGAAATAATCGTCTGCGAAGAGGTTGCGGGCGGGGAGATAGATCTTTTCCATGACCGTATTCCGAAGATCGAGTGCGGGCATTTCCTGTTTCAGACGCGAGCCCCAATCCAGCAGCCTGTCAACCGGCGGCGGCGCCCACGATCCCGGTGTCGCGTCGCCCCCGGGAATGGCAGCCAGCTTCTTCTCCAACGCTTCCTCGAGCGTTTTGTAACTCTGCTCGCTGCCGGGTGGATGCGGCATCTTTTTGAGCTGCTCGAGTCGGCGCTCGAGGGCGAGGCGGAGGTTGTCCTGGCGACTTTGGTTCGCCGCCTCCCGCGGGAGAGGTGCCGGATAGGCTGAGTTGGTGATTTCGGCGATCAGCTTGTCAGCGCCGGTTTCCGGGGCCAGGATGAAAAACACCGGGTTGGGCGCGGACGGGAATTCGAAAATTCCGGCCGCTTGATTCGTCCCGGCGTCGAGAACACCTGCGATGGGCGCGACCACTCCAGCCATGTCGGGCTTTTCGATCCAGGCGCCGGGTTTGAGCAAAAAGCTGCGGCTTCGTTCGTCAAATTGACCGCTGACGTGATAGCTTCCCTGCTTCGGCTCGCCGAACGCGCTGCGCAGCTTGACCGCCGGGTAATATTTCAATACCCCGGAAACCGTACCGCCGGACGTGGTGCTGAGATTTAACTCCATGCCCATCAGGTTGGGATAGATGAAATACACACCCTTCCACGTTCCGTTCGCGGAGGAAGTGCCCATGGCGGCGCCCGACACTTTGGACGGCACTCCGGTCTCTTGTGCCGCCGTCAAAGCGACGGAGGCGACAAATAGAAGACCGGCAATTATCGCAGACCGGGGCGGTTTTATCCGCGTGTGGAACTCCGGCTTGGAATGGATCGTAGCCGCCGGAAACTTGTTAAATCCGTTCATAAAACCTCCTGCATTTCTGTCGAATGATCTTCTTCAACTGACGCCCGAGACGGCGCGCGCCGGGGGAGAATCGCTCGAGGCGCTGACAACGCTTGAATTCCCATAGGAGCGAGCCGCCAGCGGCAGCCAGAGCAGAAAAGGGGTGAATCGCAACATCCTTGATCGTTTCAGGTTCATTTCCTCCGCGGATACATTGCTTTCACCTTCTCTGTCTCGCGAGCCGCGCTCGATTTAACCTCCCCGACGTTTATTTCCTTCGCCTCTCCCCCTCCCATCATGACGCAATGGCATCGGCATCATCACTTCGCGGCCGAGGCCGCGGCTGCGACGGACGGCAAGTCGCCGGGATCGCCTACATAAACGGTTCCAGCCCAATAAAACGGATGGCCGCTGCCGTGCGCCTGGCGCGCACGAGCGAGCGCCGCAAGCTGGGCTGCGCGGAATGCCTTGTAACGCGCATCGGGGACCTTGCCTCCGCCCAACCACCGGCTGTAAAAATCTTCTATCTGCAGCGTGGTCTCAGATGCGGGTACCTCCCACATGCTCATGGTAAGGGATCGCGCGCCGGCCAGGAGGAATGCTCCCCTCAGTCCAGCGATGCCGTCCCCCGTCGCCTCACCCAGACCGGTTTCGCAGGCGGTCAGGTTCACCAGGTCGGTATTGCGCAGATCCATGTGCATTACCTCCTGCGCCGTCAGGATGCCATCGCCCACTTCCACCCGCGCCGCCTGTAATTGCTGAGGGGAGACGCCGCGGGCGCGGGCTTGAGTCTCCGTTAGAAGCTGGTTGCCGGCGTGGTAATAAACCGAACCGCCGGGTTGCGACAGGTTGACCCCGGCCATCATCAGCATCGAGCGTACTAGCGGAATATCCCACTCTCCAGGTATGTTCTCCGGGCGGTCCAGAACATAGCCGTGCGTTGCGAACTGCAAGATGCGGGGCGCCTCCATGGTCTCCACGGCCTCCTCTACAGCGCCTCGGCCGGTGAGCATAGCTACAGTCCATCCCATACGCTTCAGTTGAGCGGACGCACGCTGCACCAATTCTGTCAGTGCCGGCACCTGTTCCCAATTTCGCGGAATTTCATGGCGCAGAGTACCACCCCCGGCCGCCGCGCCCAAAGTCGAGTTGCCGCTTTGCGCACTGGCACTAGCAGGCGCCACTCCTTCGGCTGATCTCAGGCCGGCAACCACCATAGCCGCTTCTAGAGGAGTCGCACCAAAGGCAGGGTTGCCGACCAGAAGAGCGGTTTTCGGTCGATTTATGCGTGTTGAGCCGGACAGGGCCAGTGTGGCGAGGTCGCGTCCCGTTCCCAGGTAAATCAGCTCGCGATCCTCCACCAGGTAACGCCACCCGCCGGCGGCATCCTTGCGCGCAAGGGTGTCGAATGGAATTAGCCGCAGCGAGCCGTCGGTGGCCACGTAGACCCGGCGTGCCCCCGATAGCTGCTTCTCGAGCGGCTGCCAGACCCGTTCGCGCACACTCGCGGAAACCAGTGCGATCTGGCTTTCAGATCTCCCGATCTGCGCAGGGCTTGGCTCAAGCCTGGCGGAGGGGAACTGATCGATGAAGCCGCGCACCTCCGCGCGGAACTGCTCGACAGCGCGGTCGATTGTTGCGGCGTCCCCCAGTTCGATCGCCGACACCTGCCCGCTGCCACCCGACAGCACGAACGCCCCGTAGTGCGGGCTTCCCCAATTGTGACCCACGAAGTCGTAAGGCCGGTATTTTACGTACTCGATAAGCGTCTCGCCCGGCCGCAAGGCGGCGATCACGTCATCGAGCGTCACCTGCTGCAATCGTGCTTGCGTGGCGTAGGCTGGGTTAGTCTGCCGCACTTCCTCGTTTAGCCGTTCAAGGTTTTCAAGGAGCGAGCGCAATTGCGCCGCGTCTACAGGCTGCCCATCTGCCGGCCGCCCGCGCCCGGACTCGGACAGGCTGTGCATGGCCAGAGTCGAATATTGCCGCAGCAGTTGCTCGCGTACGCGCCACTTGGACTGCCACTCAGGCGGCGCGGCCGCCACCGCCGCTCTCAAAGCGCCGGTCTCCTGCCGCGAGGCTTCGAAAAGCAGCTCCTTGCTTAGGAGAGCCGCCTCCAAACCACGCTTCGGATCGACGCCGTTGCCCTGAAAGACCAGCGTCCACAGCTCTTCGGGCTGCGTGAAACTCCCCGCATTCGTGAATTGCCACTTCTGCAGGGAAGTCATTGTGGGGAAATTTCGCGTGAGGCATTTCCATTCGGCCTGTGCCGATTCCAGCATCAGTCGTGAAGCCTCCTCGCTACGTTTCGTCGCCGCCAGAGTCAGGGCGAGTGTGTTCAACATGAGCGCGTATTGGGGGTGCTCAACTCCAACATTGCTTTTCGAGATCTCCAGCGCTTGGCGCTCCAGCGGCTCTGCCTCTCCATTCCGGCCCACTGTGGAGTACAGTGCGGCCAAATTGCTCAGGCTGATCGCGTAAGCGAGGTTCTGATCGCCGGTGCTCTTTTTTTGAATTTGCAGTGCTTGGAGGTAGATCGGCTCCGCCTCGTTGTAGCGCCGCATCGCATAGTACAGGGCTGCCAGACTGCTTAGCGTGGAAGCATAGTACGGATGCCCTTCCCCCAGCGCTCTTTTTTGGATTTCGGCAGCTTGACGATAGAGCGGTTCGGCCTGTTCGTATTTGCCCAACGAATAGTCGACCAGCGCAAGTTGGTCCAGGCTAAGCGCATAATCGGGATGCTGTTCCCCCAGCACGCTCTTTCGGATTTCCAGGGCTTGACGCGTCAGTGGCTCGGCTTGATCGCTGCGCCCCATCCCTCGATAGAAACCGGCCAGGTTATCGAGAACTGTCGCGTAGTCGGGATTTTGGTCGCCGCTTGCCTTTTTCACAAGCCCGACAGCTTGGCGTAAGAGCGGCTCTACCAGCTCCGACCTGCCGGTTGCCGAGTAGAGATTAGCCAAGTTATTCAGGCTTCTGGAGTACTCAATACTCTCTTCGCCGAACGCTTGTCGCCGGATCTCCATGGCTTGGCGAAACAGCGGCTCCGCTTCTTCGTAGCGACCCAGCGTTTCATAAATGTCCGCCAATGATTCGATGGCATTTGCGTAATCGGGATTCGCGTCGCCCAGAGCGTTCTTTTGAACCAGCGCGATCTGTTTGAAAAGAGTTTCGGCGCGCTCGTATTGCCCTCGCCTCTCATATAGGACCGCCAAGTACGAAAGCCTGCCGGCGTATTCGGGGCTCGCGTCCCCAAGCGTCTTTTTTAGAATCTCCAGAGATTGGTCGAGCATGGACTGGGCCTCATCATAACGCGCCATCTCGCTATACAAGCGGGCAAGACTGTGCAGCACGATAGCGTAATTAGGGTGCTCCCGGCCGATGGTCTGCTCTAATATGCCGAGCGCCTGGCGATACCGCTGTTCTGCGTCGGCGTAGCGGCCCATCTTCGCTGACAGCTCCGCGAATTTGGACAGCGCGATCGCATAGGTAGGGTGCTGACGGCCGGCAGCTTTCTCGATCACATCCAGCGCTTCATGGTAGAGAGGCTCGGCCTCTTTGTATCGGAAGCCCGCGGCATAAGAATCGGCGAGATTGCTCAGCACGAGGCCGAGGTTCGAGCCGCCCTCCGCCCGGATAACCTCCACCGCCTCGCGAAAAAGCGGTGCGGCTTGACTATAGCGTGATGTTGAGTAATAGAGCATAGCAAGGCTGTTGAGACTCCCGGCATACGTGGGGTCCTTATTGCCAAGGGTTCTTTTGCGGATCTCGAGAGCCTGCCGCAAGAGCGGCTCGGCCTCCCGGTAACGCCCCATCAAATTGTAGAGACGGCCAAGATAGTCGAGGGATTGCGTGTAGTCAGGGTGGTCCTCTCCGCGGGTGTTCCTCCGGATATCAAGCGCACGGCGGTAGAACGGCTCAGCCTGTTGGTAGCGGCCGGTCATCTGGTAAAGCTTGCCGAGCTCATCTTGGGTCTGGGCGTAATCGGGATGATCTTCTCCGACAGTGCTCTTGTAGATCTCCGCGGCCTGGCGGTAGAGCGGCTCGGCTTCCTGAGAGCGGCCAGCTGAAGCATAAAGCATCGCCAGTATATCGAGGTCGGCGGCGTAATCGCGATCGCCGGTCCCGAAAATCTGGCGATCGATCTCCGCATTTGCGCGCATCAGCTCGATGGCCTCGTCATATTTGTGCACATTAAAGGACGCGAACACTTGATCATTCCGGCGAAATGTTTCAGCCACTTTCGCTCGTTGATCCTCGGACAGGGTCAAGAACTGGCGCAGTTTTGCCAACTGAAGCCGTGCGTTGACGGTTTCCCACCACTCTTGTCCCTGGCTCTCCAGCCGGATCTGCAGAACACGATCCGCCTTAGAAATCGCATCACGGATTTTCTCGAGATCATCCAGTTTGTCATATGTTTCGTGGATACTTTTTTCGTCCTGCGCGACCTCTTCGGCCAGATCTTTCGGCAACTCGCGCCGCTGCGGTTGTTGTCCCACGGCCGCCAGGACCGCGATCACCAGAAGCACTGCTGCAACGACGCCCCAGAAAACCACGAAGCGCCATCGCCGAAACTGCCGTTCCTGAATCATCCTTGTCTCTCCAACCACGTCCGAAGCGTCAAATTGCTTGCGCGCGTCCTTCTTCGCTTCGCGCCTGCGGATCTTGTTGCCTCCTACGTGGCCACTCGTGGGGGCCACGCCGTCCGAAACCGGGTGATTTGGCGCGCCGCCGCGGCCGCCTCGGGCCCGGCATTCTGCAATAGCTGATCCGGCAGATTGCGGGAAGCCTGTTTATCCAGGTTCTCCCGGTTGGCCGCGACAAGCGGCGGCAATGGCCAGGCATCAGGAGAGGGCTGGATCTCAAGCGTTTTCGTTACGCGGTAGAATCGCTCGCGGCGCTGACAACGCTTGGATTCCGATAGGAGCAAGCCGCCAGCGGCAGCCAGAGCAGAAAAGGGGTAAATCGCAACATCCTTGATCGTTTCATGTTCATTTCCTCCGTGGATAATTTGCTTTCACCTTCTCTGTCTCGCGAGCCAAGCTCGAGTTAACCTCCCCGACGTTTATTGTCCTTCACCTCTCGCCCTCCCATCATGACGCAATGGCACCGGCATCATCACTTCGCGGCCGAGGCCTTGGCTGCGGCGGACGGCAAATCGCCAGGATCGCCGGCGAATACGACGCCGGCCCAATAGAAGGGATGGCCCGATCCGTGCGTCTGGCGAGAGCGTGCGAGCGCCGCAAGTTGCGCTGCGCGGAATGCCTTGTACCGTCCCCCTGCGCCCCCACTACCACTCAGCCAGCGATTATAAAAATCTCCAATCTGCCGTGTGGTTTCTTCCGCAGGCACTTCCCACATGCTCATCGTGAGCGACCGCGCCCCGGATAACCCAACGGATCGAGTTCTGATTGCCCAGTTACCCACCAAGCGGTCATCTCTTATCGCCTCTCCCGACCCGATCAGCGGGGACGTGTGTACGCCCCCGCTGCAGGCAGCCCGATCATTACAGCCAACACCACGGCGGCCGGAAATCCTGTTTTCTTTAGCGCATTCTTGCTATCTGCATTCGCCGCCGGGTTTAGTTCGTTACCAGCATGTACGCGTTGTAGACGTTCCCGCGATTGACGATAACCACGGAAAATTGGCCCGTCCAATAGGGCCAGAATTCCACGATGCAGTGATCGGTATAGTCGTCATCCTTGGTGATGAGATTGCCGTTCTCATCGTAGATATAAAGGTCCAGATCGGTGTCGTCATCGCCGATCACCGTGACCCGCGCCAGTTCGCCACCCCTGAAGTTGAACCTCCACGTATCCTTGTAGCCTGCCAAGACCCGGTCATATCTAATGACGGGTCCGCCCGTCACTCCAAGCGTTCCACCGGCCGCAGACTTTGTCTTTGCGGCTTCTGCGTCGATCAGAGCCAGTACGTGAGCATCCCGCTGCGCCCAGGGCTTGGCTTCCGCAAGTAGCTTCTGCGGATCCAAGGTTGGTTCCGGCGTCTTACCCTTACTGCCCTCAGCTACCTGGATTTTGGGGTCCTTCTCTGAAGCTGGCTTTCCGGTCCGATCATCTCGCACGCGCACCCGTTCGAGCATCTGCACCGCCGTGAGCATAGCCAAAGGAGATTGGTTCTCCCGGGCGTAACGCACCAGATCTCCCGCCTGCCGCAAGACCGACACCGCGGCCGCGCTTCCCTCCGGCCCGTTCTTCGGCGCGGCATTCAGTCCCTTTTTGTCCGCTGGCGCCTGGGCATTCAGCTGGACAAGCCAGCAGCCCACCACCAACATTCCGGTTGCAATCATCATTCTCTTTGTCATTACTTTGTGTCCTTTCGTGTTGAGAATCTGCACTCTCGTTCTATTTGTCGAATTTGCTCTTGCGGAGTTAAGCCCGCGCCAGCTTTTTTGAGGCCATGTTCTCACCCAAAAGTCGACTTCCAATAGCCACGCTTTAGATTGAATCGGAAGCGACCAAGCGATCTATTGCTGTTCTGAACCGCGGTCAGGAAGAAACTCGTGACGTATTTGCCGAGGCCTAAGACCAAGCTGATTGAAATCGTTTCGGTGGTAGGTGGGTGAGCCGTCATTTCACTCCTTTAATCTGAGCGCCCGTGGAGTTACGCTGTGCCGCTCTTTTCGGAGGGTCGGGTGGAGCCTTGGAAGAAATGGGCAGATCACCCGGGTCGCCGACAAAGATGGTCCCGGCCCAATAGAATGGGTGGCCCGACCCGTGCTCCTGGCGGGCCCGTGAGAGGGCTGCCAGTTGCGATGATCGGAAAGCTTCATAACGCGCGCGTGGTGCCGCCTTGCCGCCCACCAACCAGCGATTGTAGAAATCCTCGACCTGCCGCGCCGTCTCCTTCCCTGGCACCTCCCACATGCTGGTCGTTATTGAACGCGCGCCCGCCAGCAGAAACGCCTGCCGCAATCCGGCCACCCCGTCGGGAGTCACCTCTCCCAAGCCGGTCTCACACGCCGTCAGATTCACCAGATCGGTTCCCTGGAGATTCATTCCCGTCACTTCATAGGCCGTCAGAATTCCGTCGCCCAGCTCGACTCGCGCCGCCTGAATTTGTTCCTCAGTCAACCCTCTCGCCCGAGCTTCCGGCTCAATCAGAACCTCTTTCCCGACGCGATAGACAGGTTGCCATTTATTGGCTCCGGCCAGGATCAACATGGAACGTAAAAGCGGGTTGTCCCAGCCCTGTGGATCATTATGAGGGCGGTCCAACACGTATCCATGCGTGGCAAACTGCAAGATCCTGGGCGCCTGCACCGCCTCTGCCGCCTCTTTTACTGCCGATTTGCCTGTGAGCGTGGTCACTGACCAGCCCAGCCCTTCGAGTTGGTCGCTCGCCTGCTTGATCAGGCTCCCCAACATATCAACCGGCTCCCAACTTCGAGGAATCTGCAGACGTGGCGCTTCGCCTCCGCCCGTGACGCCCAGCGTCGGAGAGCTGCCCTGAGCATTGGCCCGCGCTGCGATTCTGGCAGCGGGTGATTGCGTCACCGCCGCTGCTAATTCCTCAGGCTTCGCATCAAAGGCGGGATTGCCGATCATGACTGCGGTCTTGGAGCGGGCTGTTGCCGGTCTTACGCTGAGCGCCAGTCTTCCGAGGTCCCGGCTGGTTCCGAAGTAGACCAGTTCCCGGTCTTCAGCGAGATAACGCCATCTGCCGGATGCATCTTTTCGGGCCAGCGCTTCAAACGGAATCAAGCTTAACTGGCCATCGGGCGCGACGTATACGCGCTTAGTCCCTGATAACTGCTGTTCTAGCGGCCGCCACACCAAGGATCTCAGCGTTGAGGAGGCATCTGCGATCTTCCCCTCAGAACTGCGAATCTGCGCAGGGGTTGGCTCAAGCCTGGCGGAGGGGAACTGATCGATGAAGCCGCGAACCTCCGCGCGGAACTGCGCGAGAGCGCGGTCGATTGTTACGGCGTCACCCAGTTCCATCGCTGACACCTTCCCGCTGCCACCTAACAGCACGAAGGCACCGTAATGGACGCTCCCCGATTTTCTGGCCGCAAAGTCGTATGGCCGGTAGCTCACGTATTCGATCAATGCGTCGCCCGGCCGCAGTGTCCGGATCACATCTTCCAGGCTCACTTGCTTAAGCTGCGCTGCTGTGGCATAGGCAGGGTTAGTCTGGCGCAGGTGTTCGTCCTGTTGTTCGATTTTCGCCGCCAGCGTGCGCATCTCGGCCGGATCCGCCGGTTTACGCCCTGGCTGTCGCGGCAGCCCCGCTTGGGATGTGCTCTCGAGGGCGCGCCCAACATACTGGCGGCGCAGTTGCTCTCGCTCCCGCCAGGACGCCTGCCATTCCGGCGTTGCCGCTTCGATCGTCGATCGCAGCGCTCCACTCTCCTGCCGCGCAGCTTCGAACAGCAACTGCTTGCTCAGCAGAACCGCCTTCAGGCCTGTATTGGCTTCCGCTATCTTCGCTTGGAAAACCAGGTTCCAGAGCATCTCGCTCTGTCCGAAGCTGCTAGTGGCGAGGAACTGGCGCTTCTGCGGGTCCGACATTGCAGGAAAGTTTCGCGTCAAGTTAAGCCACTGCACCTGTGCCGACGACAATAGCAGTGCGGCGGCCTCCGTGTCATGCTGCGTAGCCGCCAGTATCGAAGCGAGGTTGGCCAGCGATTGCGCGTAGTCCGGATGTTCTTCGCCCAGCACTTTCTTCCGAATCTCAAGAGCGTCGCGGGACAGGGTCTCCGACTTGTCGTAACGGCCCATTTGGCTGTAGAGCACGGCGAGGTTATTCAAGGTGAGAGCATAGGAAGGGTGCTCGGGACCTAACTTGTTCTTCGAGATCTCCAGCGCTTGGTTATACAGCGGCTCGGCTCGATCATACCGGCTCTGTGATGTCTCGAGGTCAGCCAAACCACGCAGAAGAGCCACACCCATGGAATAGATCTCTTGCGGGATTGACTTCAACATATATGTGATCCTGCGGGCCACGACGGCGCCGACCCCCTGAGTGGGCATCTCCGAAAGAATGGAGCCCAGCTCATCGACTTGCGCGATGAATTGGGGATTGTCAAACGCTTCCTTGAAGGTCCCCACGCCTTCGCGGAGGAACTGCTCGGCGTCGTCGATACGACCGGTCGATTTAAAGAGTGACGCCACGTTGTCTATAAGGTTGCCGAAGGTCCCCAGGAGTTTGAGCCAGGAAAGGTCCGCTCCACTGACGCTCTTCGCGAAAATTGGAATGGCTTGGAGGAAACGAGACTCGGCCTGTTCGTATCGACCCAGCGAATAGTAGAGGAAGGCGAGATTGTTGAGGTCCGTCGCATAGTTGGGATGATCTTTACCCAATGTCTTTCCTTCGATCTCCAGCGCCTGTTGGTACAAAGGCTCAGCCAGCGCATACCTTCCCGTGTTTTCGTAAAACAAGGCGAGGCTGCTCAAAAACGGGGCATAGAGAGGATGCTCCTCGCCGAGCAGACCTCGAATGAGGTCGTTGGCCCGTTGCTGTGGCGCGATTGTCTCCTCATACCTTCCCTGGCTGAACAGGTCTTTTGCGTCCAGGTGCAACGCATTAGCCTCCGCAAACTGGGTGCGTTGCTGCACGTCCGCTTCTGACAACCAGCGCAAGTCATCCAGTCTGCGCCGCGCATTGATGGACTGCCACCACTGTCTCCCCTGGTATTCCTCCCGCAGTGGGGCGGCCCATTCTGCACCTTTAATCAGTTGCGATAGCGTGTTGACATCCAGCTTGTCCGAAAAGGTCTCCAGAGAGACATCGATAAAAAACTCAACCCCTACCACGTCCTTGTTCATCGATTCGGGAAGCTTCGGTGCCTGTGAGGTTGCGGGAGCCGGAACGTCCGGCGGAGAGGTTGCGGGCGGCCGTTGTCCAGCAGCGGGCCGAACTATCAGCACAAGCAGCGACATCGCAACCCAGCCGGAAACCTTGTAGAACAATGACCCCAATGGGAGCATTTGCTTCCGACTGATTCCGCTCATGGGCGCCTCACTTTTTGTTCGGCCCGCGGCCACTACCCTCAAACGGGCGATCGGGGGCTTGACGGCCGCCTCCGGGTGTCGTCGTCAAGCCGAGAATTACTTGCAGCCTGCGCAGGTTCGCCGGACCCAGGCGGCTGGAATCGAACAGTTCCACCGGGACCGCCGGCTTGGTGGCTCGCCACGCCCCGCTGTTATCGCGGGTCCAGACGAGGTTTGCGTCCGTCTGCTCCGAGCGCGCAATGCGAATGTTGTCTACTACGCCGTCGGCATTTGTATAACCAACTGCGGTGATTCCGTCCGCCCTGTTGGTGAGAACCAGATCGAAACGGAAACGTCCCCGGCTTTCCATCCCCCACAATCCGGAAGGAAGCAAATCGAGGGAGTCCTTGCCGTTCCCAGCGTAGCGTTCGCTGAAATCCACGAATACCTCGAGTGCGGCAGCCCGCGGAGATGCGCCGCCAGGCTCCCCCTCGTCCTGAACCGCGAAACGATACACCAGCGAATCAACGCGGCCATCGTGATCGCCGTCCGCCAAGGCCGGCTCCAGCATGGAGGCATGAGGCAGACCGGCGGTCCAGATATCGAACGGCGCACCCTCCGGCTGGGTGGGCAAGCTGGCTACGAAGCTACGGAGATGTTGAAGGGCGATGTGCCAGCCGACCGAGCCGCCGCTCTGATTTGCCGAAGTCGCGAAAGTCAGACCCATGAGTTCGCCTTTGGCGTTGAGCAGCGGCCCGCCCGAATCCCCAGGTGATACGCGCGCATCCGTCACAACCACGGTTGCCTGGTTTCGATCGATATTGGCTCCGGAGCTCGCGACCCCCGCCGCGACATCGCTCAAATCTTCAGGAAAATCGAACAGCTGAGATACATTTCCGCTCCGGACCCACCACGCCGGACCTCCATGTTGCGAACCGATGACGAAGCAGTCCTCGCCCTCGCGAATCTGACTCGCAAGCGGGAAATAAGGCACCTGCTTGCGGCCGGGCGGTAAGGAGTCCAACTTGAGCAAGGTCAGATCATGCACCGGATCAATACGATATATAGTTGCATGCAAGGGCGCCTGCGGCTTGATCCGCCCGTCTACCAGACCGGCTGTAATGACGTCGAGAATCGCGGGGCTGCCGGTCAGAGCCGCGACCTGAGCCGCATCCGCTACTACGTGATGGTTCGTGAGCAGCCATCCGTCCCCTGAAATGAAGGCGCCACTGCCCCACCCGTTTGGGGACCGCACAATTACAGTTGCCATCCGCCATTGTAAGAATCGGTCATTGCCGCCGGCGCCCAGCGTGCCGGTTGTTGTGTTGAAGTCCGGCATCTGCGTTGGAAGCAGAGCTTGCGATAGACCCCACCGCTTGAGGCCGGCTGCATCGAAAGGCGCAGTTGCAGGCCATTGCACGGTCAGGTTGCCGGCCACTACTTCCGGCGCCTTGGTCGACCTTGTGATCAGAAAAAAAGCGAGCGTGGCCACGGCAGCGGCGGCGGCCAGACCGGCCCATACCAGGTGCATGCGCCACCATGCGGAACCATTGGGGAGAGTTCTTTTTTCATCGAGGCTTCGCGAGGCTTTCTGTCTATTCACCGGCATCTCCCCCACACGGGCTTCCGCAACATCACCGGGGATGGAGTGAGTGCGCTCCTTTCCTTCTAACAGAGACTGCACGAAAGAGGCGGTCTCCTGGGAGTCGAGACTGTGCTCAAGCGCGTCGTCATCGATACTATCCAACGATAGGGTGCCGTCAGCCAGGCCTGCGAGCAGCTCTGCGTCCACAGTACGGCTCTGGGACTCCGGGGACAATGCTAGCTGCTGCGCTCTCGCCCGGATCGCCGCCGCCTTTTGCTGGTTGTCGCCCATGGGGTCGCCTGTGATCGGCATTGGTCTCCTTCACTCTTTGAGTCGTTCGCTAAGCCCAAGAGTTAAGCGGACTCTTTAAATCCTTGTCCAGTCAGAAAGTTGCGCAGCGTATCCCGCGCCTTCTTCAGGTGCTGGCTGACGGCCGGCTCGCTGATTTGCAGCAACTCAGCAACCCGCTGGGCCCTGATTTCTCGAAACCACACCATCTCCGCGACGATTCGTTGTTTCGCCGGAAGCTCCTTGATACCTTCCCGAATGCGGCGTTGAAGCTCCTCGGCAATCAATTTGGCTGACGGATCTGGTACGATGCCCAAGGCATCGAGGGAAGCCGTCGATCCTTCGAGTCCGCTTGCTCCCGTCCCGTCATCGCTCACAAGCGATCCGCTCTCACGCATGGCGTCGATTGCCACATAGCGAGCCACCTGGCAAACGAGTGTCGAGATTCGGCACAGGCCGAGGAATCGTCGGCGTGCTTTTTCACCCCAGTAATCGCAAAAAACCCTCGACCACGCCTCATTAGCAATCGCTTCGGAATGGTCGAGACGTCTTCCGAAGTTGTTGATTATGTACCCGAGCACCTTGAGCTTGTCCCTGGCATACACGTACTCGAACACGCGGTTCGCATCATCTAGATCAACGGGACGCGCAGCAGGGCTCTGCCAGTCGCCACGCTGTTCGCAGGCAACAGACAAGGCGAGCTCATTCAAGAGTGTCGTTGCACTTGGGTTGGAGGCAGCCAGCGGCTTGATAAGCGTTGTCCAAATCGAATCCCATTTCGTGTCGGCCGTCCAACGATCCTGATAGGCCCGAATACCGCGGAGTTTGGTGCCGGCTGTATTATGTTCCCGATCACCCTCGACGTTGAATGCAACAGCCCACGCGAGCCGCGTAGCATCCATCGCGCGAGAACCGATCGCACCGTCCTCGCGAAGGGTTTGAAGCGTGGAGGCAAGTTCACCTGATCCGGTTTTAAGGATATAATCGCAACGAGAGTGGATCGATAATGTTACGAGTTCGCCCAGCAGCAGCGATTCAGGAACGCAAATCGTACCGATTTTTGCCAGTCGCTGGTACATTGGGGAGTGTCCTCTGCAATCCGACGCTTGAACTCCCACACGTCGATAACGTCTCAACAGTTTTGAGACACACCCACATGTCGAAATTAGTGGGGCTACTATTCACGTCAGTGACTCGGATTGCAGAGTTAGTGAGCCATATAAACACAACGACCGTCCTTTGCATGCACCGGCCTGTGCATTCCCCACATTTCCCCGACGGCTGGTCCTAGATCGTCTCCATGAACGCGAGAGAGTAATCTAGTTACTCTTATTAAAGTAACAGCGGGGGGTCATTGTACAAGCAGGATAAACCCTAGTAGGGCATAGGAAATTTCCTAAGCCAAGAGGAACAGCTCCGTGCCTACCTTGATGGTGTTTCCCGGTTTCAAAGATAACTGGGCTTAAACCCTTCCAAGAAATGCTCGTCTATTTGGGTAAAAGGAATCGAATCGCCGCCGCAGGCAATCAGGTGACTTAGGCCGCACTGCCATACCAGCCTCGTATTATTGCCCCGCTGCTTGGCAGCCAGCTTGCGGTAGAAGTCTATGAAATCCTCTTTGAGTCGCCCCGGGGCGGGCAGGTTGTTATCGGCGCTCACACTGTCGAGCTTGCGCTTGGCCTCGATGGCCTCGGCGAGTGGCAGGGTTTCCTTCTAGCGAATCGGCGTTCGCCAAGTCAATGGGAAGGATCGAATCCGCGCGATCTCCTTACGCGCCCGCCGTGAGGTCAGGCCCGGCCCACGAACTCCCCGGTCTGGGTGCTGACGCGCACCACTTCGCCCTCTTTGATAAAGAGCGGGACGCGTACCTGGAGGCCGGTCTCCAGGGTGGCGGGCTTTGTCGCGCCCCCCGAACCGGTGTCGCCCCGCGCGCCGGGTTCGGTGTTTACGACGGCCAGTTCGACAAACGGCGGCAGCTGAACCGCGATCGGCTCTCCGTTGTAACGACGCACCTGCAGCGAAATCCCGTCCTTCATGTATTGCCGCTCGTCGCCAAGTTGTTCCGCGGTCAGAACAAACTGCTCATAAGTCCCCTCATCCATGAAGTGGAGACCTTCGCCGTCGGAATACAGAAAGGAGGCCGCCGTCAGGACGACGTCGGGTTCGGCAAACTTTTCACTGGTTTTGAAAGTTTTTTCAAGCACCTGGTCGGTCACGAGGTGCCTCAGTTTCGTGCGCACCATGGTGGAGGCGCCCCTCGCGCTGGGTGTGGCGAAAAAAACTTCCATCACGGTGTACGGTTGCCCGTCGACCGAGATCAGCATTTTGCGTTTCAGTTCGTTTGCTCCAATCAGCGCCATCCGTCCTTCCCTCGATAATCCTTCGTCCTGTGCCGGGAGGGCCCTGCCGAGAATCAAATGCATTCCGCCCTGCACCCGCATACGACGACACGAATCGTGACTGTTCTGGAAACCGTGAAGATCGCAGACACCTCCCAGGCGTCGCAGATACCAGGCCCTCGCCACGCGCATTCTCCTTTGAGGGCTTCGCGGTCTTTGTGGTTCGCTGTTTTTGTCCAGCACCCATGTCGCCATGCATTCGATGCCCGGCCAAGGTCCCGTGTTGCCGGCCGCTTTGCGCGGTCGCAGGATCCGCAGCGGCATCTTCGGATCAAAACATCTGCGTGCGCCACAGGTCGTGGATGTGGATCACTCCGATCACAAGATTCGTGGAATCGACGACGACCAGGCTGGTGATCTTCAGCTCTTCCATCTTGGCCAGGGCCGCCGTCGCCGCCTGATTTGCGGTTATGGTCTTCGGCATCCGGGTCATGCACTCCCCGGCGTTCAGCCGGAGGGGATCAGGCGATCGCTCCAGCAGGCGGCGGAGGTCGCCGTCGGAAATGACTCCCGCGAGCCGGCCGTTCTCTCCGATCACGGCGGTCATGCCGAGTTTCTTGCAGGACATCTCGCAGATCACCTCTCTCATGGGCGTCAACTCACCGACCACGGGGATGGCCTCGCCGCGGTGCATGAGGTCCTCCACACGCAGGAGTTTCTTCCCGATGCTCCCCGCCGGGTGGAACTTGGCGAAGTCCTCGAGGCGGATACCCTTGCGCTCCATCAGCGCCATCGCCAGGGCGTCCCCCATCGCAAGCGCGGCGGCCGTGCTGGTCGTGGGCGCGAGCCCGAAGGGGCAGGCCTCCTCGGCGACGCTCACATCCAGGTTGACGTCCGCAAGGCGCGCCAGGGTGGAATTGGGTTCGCCGGCCATGGCGATCAGTGGCAGCCCGAGCCGCCTGATCACGTTGAGGATCTGCAGAATCTCGCCGGTCTCGCCGCTCTTGGAAACCGCCAGCACCACGTCGCTCGGCCCGAGCTGGCCGACGTCTCCGTGCACCGCCTCGGCCGCATGGAGGAAGATGGCGGGGGACCCGGTGCTGCTCAATGTGGCCGCGATCTTCTTGCAGATGATGCCGGACTTCCCCATGCCGGTCACCACGAGCTTCCCGGCGCAGGAGGCGGCGATATCGACCGCTCGCAGGAAGGAACTGTTCAACCGCGAGGCCAGCGTGTGCACCGCCTCCGCCTCCAGCTCCAGAACCCGGATGGCGGTGGTCAAGGATGGATCCGAATCGAGGCTCATGATTGTCTCCGGACAGCGGCTCGAATCTCGAGCAACTCCATCAGGAGCCGCGGAAAACAGCGAAGCCTGAGAGCATTCGGCCCGTCCGACAGCGCCCTTTCGGGCCGGTCGTGCACTTCGAAGAAAAACCCTTTCACACCCATGCCCGCAGCGGCGCGCGCAAGGTAGGGTATGAATTCGGCATTGCCGCCGGACCGGTCCCCCTGTCCGCCGGGAGACTGCACGCTGTGGGTGACGTCAAAGACCACCGGCTGGCCGAACGATTGCATGATAATCATGGAGCGGAAATCCACGACCAGGTTGTTGTAGCCGAAAAAGGTCCCGCGTTCAGTCAACAGGACGTTGCGGTTTCCCGTGCTGAGCGCCTTGTCCAGCGCCTTGCGCATTTCCTGCGGCGAAAGGAACTGGCCCTTCTTGATGTTGACCGCTCGCCCGCTGCGCGCGGCGGCCACCACGAGGTCCGTTTGCCGGCAAAGAAACGCGGGGATCTGCAGGACGTCCAGCACTTCTGCGGCCGCGGCGACCTGTCCGAGATCATGCACGTCGCTCAACACCGGCAACCCGCTCGCATCCCGCGCTTTCTCGAGGATGCGCAGCCCTTCGAACAGCCCGGGCCCGCGGAATGAGTCGCCCGACGTGCGGTTGGCCTTATCGTAGGACGCCTTGAAAATCAGGTCGGCGCCCGCGCGCAAACCGATCTTTCCCAGCCGCTCCGCCATCCGGAGGCAATGCGTCTCGCCTTCGATGACACAGGGCCCGGCGATGAAAAACGGCTTCCCGCCGTGGCCGATTTTGAGGCTGCCGACTCTCACAGAATTCATGGCGGTCTCGTTCAGGGTGTCCCTCCGGTCACAAAAATATCTGCTTTCGTGGTCGCATTCTTGATTTTCCGGAAGTAAGGGGAAGATTACCAGCCCGCCGTGGACGAGGCAAGCCATTGTTTGCCCCGGAGGATGTGCGGGGGCGCACCGAAGGGCTGCGAAACGGACGCGCCTTGTCCCGTCCGTTTCGCAGCGAGGTCTCTCAGAAGTTGATCACCTCGATCTCGCGCACATCGCGCACGTAGTCTTCGGCCGGCTGCGGGTAGCGGTACAGCCTCCCTTCGAAATTCCTCAACACGAACTCCCGCTCGCCGGATGCGACGACATACTCCGGCATCAGCGGGATCTTGCCTCCGCCGCCGGGAGCGTCGATCACGAACTGCGGCACGGCGAAGCCGGTTGTGTGCCCGCGCAGCGCCTGGATGATCTGCAGGCCCATCTCGACGCGGGTGCGGAAGTGGTTGGTGCCGCGCGTGAGGTCGGTCTGGTACAGGTAGTAAGGGCGAACCCGCATCATCAGTAGCTTGTGCATCAGCTCTTTGATGGTTTCGGGATCGTCGTTGACGCCCTTGAGGAGGACAGTCTGACAGCCGACGGGGATGCCGGCATTGGCCAGCCGCTCGCACGCAGCCTTCGCCTGGGGCGTGACCTCCCGCGGGTGGTTGAAGTGCGTGTTCAGGAAAATCGGGTGATACTTCTTGAGCATGTTGCAGAGATCGTCCGTGATCCGGCTGGGCAGGACGCACGGGAACCGCGTGCCGATGCGTATGATCTCGACATGCGGGATGGCCCGCAGGCGGGAGATGATGCTCTCCAGCTTGTCGTCGCTGACCATCAGGGGGTCTCCGCCCGACAGCAGGACGTCGCGGATCTCCGTGTGCTCCCGGATGTACTCGATCCCGGTGGCCACGGTTTTTTCCGTGATGTCGCTGGTGCGCCCTACCATCCGCTTGCGCGTGCAGAACCTGCAATACATCGGGCAGCGGTCCGTGATCAGGAGCAGCACGCGATCGGGGTAACGGTGCGTGAGACGTGTCACCGGGCTGTCTTCATCCTCGTGCAGCGGGTCTTCAGGAGAATCCTGATCCTGAAGCTCCTGAATGGAAGGGACCGACTGCATCCAGATGGGATCACCCTTTTCACGAATCAGGTTGTAGTAGTAGCGGGGGATCCGCATCGGGTAGACGTCACGAACTTCGTTGATCTCGTCTATGTCCGCGTCGAACTCCTCGCTGACGGTTTCGCCCTTGGTGACGCTGTTGCGCAGATCATTCATCCACTGTTCCATGGACAACAATTCTCCTTACCGGGAAAGTCTTCTGACAAAAACCAGCTTATCGTCACCGGCGTCGTAGAAATCCCGGATCCGCGACGCTTCTTCATAACCGAGGCGGCGATAGAATCCCACGGTCTTCCCGTATGATTCCTTGGAGGAAGTTTCGATGATGAGGAGCCTTCCGTTCTCCTCCCGTACTTTGTTCTCGACGTAAGTCATCAGTTGGCGGCCGACTCCGCGCCCCTGAACGCCGGGATGCGTCGCGATCCAGTAAAGATCGTACGTGCCCTTCGTCACCGGGGTCGGGCCGAAACAGGCGTAGCCGTTCACCACTCCGCCCGCGTCCACTGCGACGACGACCCGGTAATCCTTCTGGGCCGGGTTGCCGAGGTAGATGTCCACGAGCTCGAGGGCGCAGTCGATCTCGGCCGGATTGAAATTGCCGACTTCGCGGACGATCCGGGCCACGGCATCGCGGTCAACTGCGTCGAGGCTCCGGATCAGGTGTATATGAGAGTCAGGAGAAGGCATAGGTGGTGACGGGAGCTTTCGCGCCTCGTTCCAGGGCGGAATGTGTGATACGAGCGATCATGTCGGTGTAGCTCATGCCCGCGACCCGCGCCGCGCGCGGAAAACCGGCGCGTGGAGAAATATCGGGATTCGGGTTGACCTCGAGCACATGGATGTTCCCGTCGGCGTCGGTTCTCATGTCGACGCGGGCGTAATCCCGGCAGCCGATGCACCGGCTGCTCCGGAGGGCGATGAACTTGATCCGGTTTTCCAGGCGCGGCGAAACCTCGGCCGGACAGATCGGCACCGTGGCCTGAAATTCCACGCTCTCCTCGTCCCACTTGGCGCGGTAGCTGACGATCCGCGGCTCATCTTCCGGCATCCGGCTGAAGTCGATCTCCGAAATCGCCAGCACCTGCGCGTCCCGGCCGCCCAGGATCGACACGTTGAATTCCCTTCCCTCGAGGTACTCTTCCACCAAGGCATCCTGGTGATAGACCTCGTGGATGTAGGAAATCTGTTCCTCCAGCCGGGCAAAATTGCGGCACACCGACCTGGCGTTGATCCCCAGGCTGGCATCCTCGTGCACCGGCTTCACGATCACCGGAAAGCGGCGAGTCGCCCGCAGCTTAAGCCGCTGCCCGTGAGCGCACAGGTACCCGCGCGGGGTGGGAATCCCCGCCGCGCGCAACACCTGCTTCACGCGGAATTTGTTCAAGGCCAGGCCGAGCGCCAGCGGTCCGGCGCCGGTGTACGGGATGTTCATCAGCTCCAGCAGGCCGGCGACGCACATCTCCAGTTCGCAGTCGCCGTTGATCTCCTCGCAGAGGTTGAACACGAATTTCGGCGCGATGCGCTGCAACGTAGCCACCAGGTCCCTCGAGAAACTCTCGACCGAGAGGACGTACGGGCTGAACCCCAGCTCCCGCAGGCTTTCCTCGATGGCTCCCACCTCTTCCCGCATGAGGTTCGCCGGGTAGAGCTTCTCCTGCGATCCCGGCACTTCCGTCATTCGGGCGGCGTTGTAGAAGATGATGCAGTCGGATCTTCCCATTATTGTATCCCGTAGCGCCGGCAGGCGATGTCCAGAACCGCGTTGATCAGCTGGTTGTAGTTGAGTCCCGCGGCCCGCGCGGCTTTCGGGAAACAGGAGTTGTCCTCCGGCCGGGGCAGGATTCCCGGCAGCGGATTCAGTTCGAGGATGTGAGGCCGGTTCGCGGCGTCAAGGCGCACATCGACGCGGCACCAGTCGCGGCAGCGCAGGGTCCGGTAGGCGCGCAAGGCGATGTCCTCGATTCCCGCCCGCAGCTCTTCGTCGATCCGGGCCGGACAATCAAAAATCCGCAGTGGATTCGAACTTTGATCCCAGATCCACTTCGCCTCGTAAGAGTAGATCGGATTCATGCCCGCGGGAAGCGAGTCGAACCGGATCTCGACCAGCGGGAGAGCCCGCGCGCTTTCGCCGTTACCCAGTATCGCGACCGTGAACTCCCGCCCGGGCAGAAACTCCTCCACCAGCGCCGGCTGGCGGAAACGCTCCACCACCCACCCGATCTTGTCCCTCAACTCCTGCGGGGTCTGCACGACCGAGTCGTTGCGGATGCCGATGCTGGAGCCCTCGAACAACGGCTTGACCAGCATCGGGTAATGCAGGGTGTTGAAGGAAATGTCCTTGTCGGCGATGACCCGGAATCGCGCCGTCGGCAGGCCGTTGTACGCCAGGATCTCCTTGGCGCGCGACTTGTCCAGGCAGAGGTTCAAGGTCAGCGGGTCGCTGGCCGTATACGGGATGTTCAGATACTCGAGAATGGAGGGGATGTGACCTTCGCGGCAGGGGCCGAAACTTCCTTCGGCGATGTTGAACACGATATCAGGCCGGCAGTCCCGGAGCGCGTTATAGGGGTCCTCGGCCGCATCGACCGGAATCACCTCGTGGCGCTCCCTCAGGGCGGCAAGGACCGCGTCCACGGTCTCCTGCTCGTCCCACTCGGCCTGCGCCTCCCGGTTGCTACTTGGAGGGTCCTGCCCCTCCTCGGGCTCCCCTCGCTTCAGGTTGTACGTCAGTCCGACTCGCATCTTCCTCTCTCTTCTGGTCTTTTGTATAAAGGAATCAAATATTAGAGTCAAGAGTTATTTCGCGGAATGCCACAAGATTTTGGGCCGGCACGCAATGGTGGCACAAAAGCTTGTGTGTTTAGTCCTCTTGCGGAATGGGTGATTTCACCCAGTCGAAGGCTCTCCCGGGAAGGCGGTTTTGCGCCGGCCGGACCGGTTGCGGATCGTCAGGACCCCTGGGGGCCAAGCTTTTTCTGTTCGCGGACCGCCTTTCGGATATAATGTCCTACCATCTATGAAACGCGGCACGCTACCCGCCATTCCGCTCGGGCCACGACTTTTTCTCCCTTCCCTATGGGGCGGTGTCTGCGCGTCATTTCTTGCGGCGCCGCTGCTCGCGGCGAACGGAGCCCGGCTGCCGGCTGCCCTGCTGTATTCCCTGTTTTCGCCCGTATGTCACCAGGATCCCGCGCGGTCCTTTGCGTTGTGTTCGCTGCCGTGGGCCGTCTGTCATCGCTGCGCCGGCATCTATGCCGGGTTGTTCCTCGTTTCCCTGCTCCCATTCGAAATTGCATTTGTGACGCGCGATCCGCGCTGGCGCAGGCTGTGGGTCGCGGGCTCGTCTGCGCCGATGCTGCTGGATGCGCTGCTTCCGTTCATGGGAGTCTGGACGAACAACGCCGTCAGCCGATTCGTCACCGGCCTGTTCTTCGGCGCCATGCTCTCCTCGCTGCTGGCGGCGGCGGTCACGGAGCTCATCAAAGAAGCACCATGGAGGCGCAAGCGTCTGGATGCTGGCGCTCTGGGAGGTCCCTCATGAATCAGAATCCGATGTTGAAGCCGGCCCTGATCGGCGGCGTGTTGCTTGGCATTCTCTCGGCAGTGCCGCCCATCAACCTCTTGAACTGCGCGTGCTGCGCCTGGGTGATCGGCGGCGGCATGCTGGCGGCCAACCTGTATGTCAAGAACTCGCCGACGATCGTTACGCTCGGGACGGGCTGCCTGCTCGGAATGTTCACGGGCGCCATCGGCGCGCTCGTATCGACCCTCTTCAGCATTCCGATCCAGATCCTGATGAGCAACGTGCTCGCGGGCTATGCGGAGCAGATGCGCCAGAGGCTCGGCTCGCTGCCTTCCATGCCTCCTGCCTGGCGGGACTTCATCTCTTCCATGCCGATCACCGGAAACTTCAACATCCTGTCGGTGATTCTCAACGGCTTCTTCAGCCTGATCGTCTACTCGCTGATGGCGATGCTCGGCGGCATGCTTGGGGTTGCGATTTTCGAAAAACGGAAAGCCGAGCCGCCGCCTCCGCCTTATCAGACTCCGATCAACCTTCCGCCGCCACCTCCGCCCGCGCCGCCCCCGGTCGACAATCCGGAGCCGTGATGCGCGCAGGCGCCGGGGCGCTGACGCGCGGCCAGGCGTCTATAGGATATTTGATCTGGATCCGTTGGGCCATTCCCTGCCGGACTGCTGAGGCACCACAAGGTGTTCGGTCTCGATCTGAATCGTAGTGTGTTCGATGTGGTGGCGGTCGCGCATCAGGCCGGTGAGGACGCCGAGCACATCCGCCGAGGACGCGCCTGGGCGCAGCACGACGTGGCAGCTCATGGCGGGCAGGCCCGACGTGATCGACCACACGTGAAGTTCGTGCACGGAACGGACGCCGTCGACACTGCCGAGATCGGCGAGGATCGCGTCGACGTTTAGGTGCGGCGGCGTCCCCTCGAGCAGGACATCCACGCTGTCCCGGAGCAGCCGCCAGGCACTGAAGAGGATCAGGGCGGCGACCACGATCGAGACGATCGGGTCGGCAAGATACCAGCCCCAGAACAACATGGCGGCGCCCGCGCAGATCGCGCCGATCGATCCCAGGATGTCGCCCAGCACGTGCAGGAAGGCGCCGCGGATGTTCAGGTTGTCCATGTCGGAGCGGGACAGGAGCCTGGCGGCCACCAGGTTGGCGCCCAGGCCGATGCTGGAGACGACCAGCATCGGCGCGCTGCGGACCACCGGCGGCGCCAGCAGCCGCTGGTAGGCTTCGAAGGCGATGATCAGGCCCACGAGCACGAGGATCACACCGTTGGCGAGAGCGGCCAGAATCTCGGCCCGCTGGTACCCGAATGTTTTTGCGTGGGTCGCCGGGCGTGCGGAAATCTTCAGCGCAAATAGGCTGAGCGAGAGTGCCGCCAGGTCGGTCAGCATGTGGCCGGCGTCGGCCAGCAGAGCCAGGCTGTTGGTGTAGAAGCCGGCGGCCAACTCCACCACAAACCAGATCGCGGTCACAAGCAGCGCGAGGATCAGGCCCCTTCTGCCGGCGAGGTGGGCGTGACCGTGTGTGTGCTCATGAATCATAAGAACGCCAGCAATTTCGCAGGAATTACCGGGTCGTCGCCGCCACGGGAAGATCCCGCACCGCAAACGCCCCCTGGACGGGAGGCGGCAAGGGCCTGCCGCCTCCCCGGAGGCTGGTAAGCCGCCGGATCGGACCCGGCATGCGGGCTATATTCCCGGGCTGACGATGCTGCCGCCGAGGAATGCGGCCGCCGTGATTGCGCCCACCACGACACCGATCACCAGGTAAATGACAAAAATGACCACGGCCGACACGATCATGTAGATGATGACCTTGTCCTGCGGCGTCTTCATCATCACCGGGAGGCCGAGGTAGAACAAGTAGATGCTGTAAATGCCGCCGGCGAGAACGCCCAGAATCCCTATGTAGGGCAGGATGTGGAACGCACCGCCTACCCATGCGGCGGTGTAGGCATAGGCCACGAGCTTGAGCGCCTGCATCAGGTCACTCTGCGACTGGAAGTTGGGCGCCAGCTTGTCGATGATGAAGGCAGCCAGATACACTCCGCCGAGGGTAAATGCATACTGCAGGATTGCGCCCACCAGCCCGGCGGCCATTCCCACCCGGACCGTCGTGAAAAACATGGTGGTCCCGATCAGAGTGGTCTTGAGGAAGGTGGCGATCACGGGAATCGCAGCCAGAATCACGATGTATCCGCTGTAGAGGCCGGCCACGGTAGCGGCTTCGCCTTCGATCACGGGCCATTCGACCTTCGGCTTGGTCAGAATGTTGGTCACCCGGGCAACCAGTCCCGGCGGCAACGCGGTGCGCGCCGAAGGCGGGGTGTAATGCATCTGAGGCGGCGGTGGCGGCGCGTACTGGGCCGCTGCCGGCGGGGGAGTATATTGAGCCTGTGGTGCCGGCGGCGAAGCCGGCGCCGGCCGAGCTCCTGCGCCGGATGGAACCGAAGCGCCGCACTTGCCGCAGAACGCGGCGCCTTGCACCAGGGCTGCTCCGCACTTCAAGCAAAAAGCCATAGCGTATTCCCCTTCCGATGTCTGTTGATTCGAAGAGCTGCATTCGGTACCGGTCCAGCTTTTTCGGCACCTCCCGAGCCACGAGATTTGTTGCGATGCAGATATCATAAAGCGGCCGCAGGAAACAATGCAAAAATTCGAGCCGCCGGCGCGTCCCGGAGTGCTCGAATCCGCGTGCCGGACGCGGCACAACGCAAATTCAGCCGCGAATTGACGCGAATTATCACGAATATTGCCAAGAGACGGGGGGCTTCGCGATCATTCGTGTTAAACCGCTATTTGCCGCGCAACGAGAATCTTGTTCGCGTTTGTTTCTGTCGCAAATCTCCAGCTGCCCCTTTGATTCGAGATTCGAGATTCGAGATAAATTTCGAATGTCGAATCTCGAATTTGGAATAGCAATCGGGCACGCGGGGATTTCAAGGGGCTGCGTCCCTTGACTGGTTCGTGGCTGTTCCTTTTTCGGAAAATCACAGGAGGGAGAGCGGATCGACGTCCACGTGAATGTTCTTGAGGGGGACCTTGCGCCGCCCCAGGCCGGCAAAGGTTTCCCTCAGAATCTCCGGCACCCTGGCGTCCGGCGTCGATTTCAGCAGCACCTGGAAGCGGTACTGGCCGCGCAATTTTTCCAGCGGCGCCGCGGCGGGGCCGAGCACCTGCACATTTGGCCTCGCCCCGAGGCGGGACACGACCAGTTTCAACTCCTCCGCGACCTTTTCGCCGGTGCGCCGCCCTTTGCCGGCATCGCGATCGGTGATGAGGATCTGCACCAGGCCGCGGAACGGCGGATATCCCAGCAAGTTGCGGAATTCGATCTCGTGCCGGAAAAATCCGGCATAATCCTGCCTGCGCGCGAATTGAAGCGCGTAGTGTTCCGGGTAGAACGACTGGATCACCACGCGTCCCGGGACTTTCCCGCGGCCGGCGCGGCCGGCGACCTGAGTGAGCAGTTGAAACGTCCGTTCCGCCGAGCGGAAATCCGGAAACGACAATCCGGCGTCGGCCGCGATGACGCCGACCAGCGTCACGTCGGGGAAATCGTGGCCCTTGGCGAGCATCTGTGTGCCGACGAGCATGTCCAGTTTGCGGTCGGCAAAATCGAACAGGATCTTCCGCAGCGCGCCGCGCCGGCGGGTCGTGTCGCGGTCGACACGCGCCAGGCGCGCCGCGGGGAACATGGTGCGCAGGATCTCCTCCAGCTGCTCGGTTCCCACGCCCACGAAATAGATGTATTCGCCCCCGCAGCTGTTGCAGGCCGACGGGGTCTCCGCCTCCAGTCCGCAATAGTGGCAGATCAGCCGGCCTTCCTTCTGGTGATAGGTCATGGAGACGCTGCAGTCGGGACAGGAGAAAACATTCCCGCAGCTCCGGCACAGGAGCGAGCGCGAATAACCGCGGCGGTTGAGCAGCACGATCGATTGTTCTCCTCTGTGCAGATTTTTCGCCAGCTCGGCGCGGAGCATTTCCGACACCACCTGCTTTTTACCGTGACGCTGAAACTCGACGCTCATGTCCGTCACCGTGACCTCGGGCAGCGGGCGTGCTTCGATGCGTTCCGGGAGGACAAGGCGGGTCACCGAGGCCTCGTCCTGCGACAGGTGGTAGGTCTCCACCGAAGGCGTGGCCGAACCGAGGAGAAGAACGCCGCCGTCCCGCTGCAGCCGCTGCCAGGCGACCTCGCGCGCGTGATAACACGGCGATTCGTCCTGCTTGTAGGAGGCATCCTGCTCTTCGTCGATCACGATCAGGCGGAGCTTCTCCACGGGAGCGAACACGGCGGAGCGCGTGCCTACGACCACTCGGGCTGCCTTGGCGCGGATGCGGTTCCACTGGTCAAATCGTTCGCCCGGGGACATGCCGCTGTGCAGCAAGGCCACCTGGTCCGGAAAGTGGGAGGCCGCGACGCGGCTCAGCATCGGTGTGAGGCCGATTTCAGGCACCAGCAGCATGGCATTGGCGCCGCTCGCAAGCACTTCGGCGATCAGGCGCAGGTAGATCTCGGTCTTGCCGCTGCCCGTGACCCCGTGGAGGAGGCAGCGGACGCATCCGGGCCCGGCGGCGAGCGCGCGCAGCCGGTCGAAAGCCTCTCGCTGCGCAGGCGTGAAGACGAGGACCTTGCGCGCACCGGCGTCCGCAAGCTCGAGCGGGATGCGGTCGACCTTCTCGGGCGCGATTTCGACCAGTCCTTTTTTCTCGAGGGAACGCGCGATCGCGGGACCCGCGCCCGCCAGACGCAGCGCCTGCTGCAGGGCGACCGCTGCCCCAGCCGATTCCAGTTGCCGGTACAGCTGACGCTGCGGCCCCGTCAGCCGGGCCACGGTGTCGGGCTCGGCAGGGAGCGCGCGCACGGCCAGCCGCGTTTTTTCGACGACGCGGGCACGCTCGACAAAATCTTCGATTTCAAGCCACCCATGCGCTGCACAGGCATCAGCCCATTGCGCCACATCCTGCAGCCCGGCAACTGCCCCCGCCTGCCGGAGGCCCAATTCGCCCTCGCGCGCGAGCGTTTCCAGCAGCAGTTCTTCCTTGCGATTGAGGCCGGGGGGGCGCAGTCCCCCCGCGAGCAGATCGCGCACACGGGCGGTCAGCCGCAGCCTGCGATCTCCGGCGCCGGCGCTGCCGGTCGGGAGCAGGGCGCGCAGGACCTCGCCCGGCGCCGTGAAGTAGTAATCGGCCACCCAGAGCGCGAGTTCCACCAGCGCCGCAGGAATGGCGGGCTGGGCGTCGATCACGTCCCTGATTGCCCGAATGCGGAAATCGCCGGCCGGCGGAACTGCCGAACGCCCTACGACAATACCGGTGAGGAGTTTGCGCCCGAACGGAACCAGGACGCGCGTTCCGACGGAAACTCGCGCCTTATAAGCCGGAGGCACCGAGTAGGCGAAGGTCTTTCGCACTCCGACAGGGACGGCAACGTCTGCGTAGCTGGTCATCTTGTGCGGTTTCTATGTTTGAATGCCGGCGCGTAAGACACTGTCCAGAACGCCCCATCGACCTCCACGCGCGACATCGGATCCCCGCGGCCGCGTTCTTGCGCGTCCGGCAAAGTCGGCGTTTGCTTCGTCGACAATCCGGGAAATTCAACTCTGCTGCGCGCGACACGCGCGCAGGTAGTCCCGGATCTTCTGGACGTCTTCCCAGACCTTCCGCTTTTCATTCGGGTTTCGAAGCAGATAGGCAGGATGGAACGTAGCCATGAATTTCGCGCCGTGGAAGTCGATGAACTGTCCGCGGAGCCGTGAAATGGGCTCTTTGGTTCGCAGCAGCGTCTGCGCGCCGAATGTGCCGAGCGCGCAGATCACACGAGGGCGCACGGATGCGATCTGCCGGAACAGAAACCTCTGGCAGGCGGCTATCTCGTCCGGCTCGGGATTGCGATTCTGCGGAGGACGGCATTTCAGAATGTTGCAGATGTAAACGTCCTCGCGCTGCATGTCGATTGCCTGGATGATTCTGGTAAGCAGTTGGCCGGCGCGGCCGACAAACGGGAGTCCCTGCTCATCTTCGTCGGCGCCGGGCGCTTCCCCGACGAACATCAGTTCGGCCTTCGGGTTTCCCGATCCGAAGACGATATTGGTGCGCGCCTGCGCCAGTTTGCACCGCCGGCAGTCCCCCAGGTCCGTCCGGATCGCCTGCAGTTCCTCGTGCTCGGGAGGCTGCGAGTCGAACAGCGACACGACGGGGGCTGCGACCAGGGGATTGCGATCCGGCACGGTGGCCGCAGGCCCTGCCGATGCAATCGCGCCCGCGGCCGGGTCGCTTCTTGCCGCGAGGCGAACCCCGAGCGCCCCGTAGAAGCGCAGGTGCTCGAGCAGCTCCCCGCCCACGCTCTTGATGTCACTCATCTCTCGAGTCCCATGTCATCGAGCACCGCGTCGTCGTTGCGCCACTTCGGAGCGGTGCGCACCGTCAAGCCCAGGAAGAGCTTGCATTCCAGCATCTCCTCCAGTTCGCGCCGAGCCGCCATGCCCAGATCGCGCAATTGAGATCCCTCTTTTCCGATGATGATACCCTGCTGTGACCTTTTTTCAACCAGGATCTCCGCCTCGACGACGACGACCTTCCGGGTCTCGCGGCGGCTCTCGTCGAACTTGCGGATGATCACGGCCGTCGCGTAGGGGATCTCTTCCCGCGCGAACGCCAGGATCTTCTCGCGGATGAACTCCGCGGCCAGGAACCTTTCCGTGCGGTCCGTGACCCGGTCGCCGTCGTAGAACGGTTCCCCTTCCGGCAGGGTGGCGAAGACCTTGTCCAGCAGCAGGCCGCGGTTGTCCCCGGTCCGCGCCGAAATCGGGATGATTTCCCGGAACGAGTGCGCCTCGGCATATCGCTGGATGACCGGAAGCAGCCGGGTCTTGGCGAATTTGTCGATTTTGTTGATCAGGAGGATGGCGGGGACGTTCGACTCTTTCACCAGTTCCAGGACAAAATTCTCGCCGGCGCCGAAGGCGATCGATCCGTCCACTACGAGCAGGAGCAGGTCGACGCCGTGCAGCGATTCGATGACGCTGCGCTGCATGCGGCGGTTCATGCGAAATTCCGGACGGTGGACGCCGGGAGTGTCGACGAATACGATCTGTCCGCGGGGTTCGGTGAGAATGCCCCGCAGCCGGTGGCGTGTCGTCTGCGGACTCGGGGAAACGATGGAAACCTTCTGTCCGACGAGCGCGTTCAAGAGCGTTGATTTGCCGGAGTTGGGCCGGCCGACGATGGTGACGATGCCCGATTTCATTCGGATAAGGCGCTCAATGGGATGCAGCCCCGGCTATTCGCGCCTCCAGGGCGCGCAAGACCAGGTCCAGGATGCGGTGGGCAATCTCCACTTTCGAGAGATTCTCGAGAGTCACGGTTTCACCCCCGGGACTCAGGACATGCACCGTGGCCGAATCGGAACCAAACACTCCGGTGGAGACGTCGTTGGCGACGATCATGTCCAGGTTTTTCCGCACCAGCTTCCGGCGCGCCTGTTCCAGGAGATCGCGCGTCTCGGCGGTGAAACCGACCAGGAACTGATGCGTCTTTGCGGCGCCAAGCCGCGCCAGGATGTCCTCGGTGGGCACGAGCGTGATCAACGCGGGCTCGCCGCCCTTCTTGATCTTGTCCGTCGCATACTCCGCGGGCCTGTAATCGGCGACTGCCGCGGCCTTGAACACTACGTTCACCTGTGGATAGAGGGCAAGCACCGCGTCCTTCATTTCGGACGCCGTGCGCACCGAGATGACGCGCACTCCCGCCGGCGGATCGAGCGCTGTCGGACCGGATACGAGAAAGACCTCTGCGCCGCGCTGCCGCGCCGCCCGCGCTACGGCATATCCCATTTTCCCCGAGCTTCGATTGGAGAGAAAGCGGATCGGATCGATATCCTCGGCCGTGGGCCCCGCCGTAACCAGGATTTTCTTTCCCGCCAGGGAGGCGCCGCGCCGCAGATCCTCCAGGATCCGCGCCGCGATCGTGTCCACGCCGGCCAGCCGGCCTTCGCCTTCCATGCCGCAGGCGAGGGTTCCCGGTTCGGGATCGACGAAGCTGTGGCCGCGCTTTCGCAGCAGATCGACGCTGGTGCGCACGGCAGGGTGGTTCCACATCTCCACGTTCATCGCCGGGGCCAGCAGGACGGGGGCGGGACAGGAAAGGTAGAGAGTCGAAAGGAAATCGTCGGCGATGCCGTGCGCAAACTTGCCCAGGATGTTGGCGGTCGCCGGGACCACTGCCAGCAGGTCGACTTCCTGCGCCAGTTGGATATGCTCGATCGACAGGTTCATGCCCTGGCGCCACATGCCGGTGATCACGCTCCGGCCGGAAAGCGCCTCGAACGTCAGGGGTGCGACAAAACGGCGGGCGGAGCGGGTGAGCACGACCTGGACCGACACGCCGGCCTTCTGCAACCCGCGCATGACCTCCACGGCCTTATAAGCTGCAATGCAGCCCGTGACGCCCAACGCGACCTTCACCGCCACCCCCTAGACTTTCGGAACCGGCTCGGGCTGCGGAATCTCGAAGGCGATCAATCCGGCTTCCACCTCGCGTATGGCGACATAAGCCGGCTTGGTGGATCTGACTTTGATCTTTGGCTTGGCTTTGTTCTGCAGTTGCTTGGCTCTTTCCGCGGCGATAATAATAAAGCGGTATTTCGACCCGATATTCTCAGGCACTTTCGGCATCCAATCCTCCAAACGTAGCAACAATCGACTCGGCGGACTCGGTCCGCGAAGTCATACGACATCGGGACCCCAGGATGATCGCCTTCAATTCTTCGACCGCTGTGTCGAAATCTTCGTTCACGATAAGAAAGTCGTAGTCACGGTATTGTGCAATCTCGCGCCGTGCGATCTTCAGGCGCTGTTCAATGATGTAATCCTTGTCGAGCCTCCGGTTTTCGAGGCGCACGCGCAAGACCTGGTACGAGGGGGGCATGATAAAGATGCTGACCGCATCCGGCCGCTTTCCCCGAATGGAGCGGGCGCCCTGCACATCGACATCCAGCAGCACATCCTCGCCACGCCCCAGCCTTTCGTCGATGAACCGCCGCGCGGTGCCGTAATAGTTGCCGTACACTTCGGCCCACTCGAGAAGGCTGCCGGTGTGGACAAGCGTTTCGAACTCCGCTTTGGTCACGAAATAGTATTCCACCCCGTCCCGCTCGTTCCCACGGGGCGGCCGGGTGGTATAAGAAACGGAAAAACTCAACCCCGGCAGGTTCGCCAGCGCCGCTGAGGCCAGAGCAGATTTTCCTGCTCCGGATGGCCCCGATACGATGATCAGGTCGCCTTTTCGGGGCATACTATTCCACGTTTTGAACTTGCTCGCGCAGTTTTTCGATATCAGCCTTGATGGCGATGCCAAGGCGCGTCACTTCCAGGTGTCCCGTTTTGGACAGGATCGTGTTCACTTCCCGGTGCATTTCCTGGAGCAGAAAGTCCATCTTCTTCCCGACCTCGCGGCCGTCGTCGAGCACGCCCCCATACTGGTCGAGATGGCTCTCCAGCCTCGTGATCTCTTCCGATATGTCCGATTTCTCCGCCAACAGCGCGACTTCCTGCGCCAGGCGCTGCGGATCCGGCGCCACCAGGGGGAGCAGATAGCGGAGCCTCTCCTCCAGCCTCTGCCGGTATTCCGCGAGCACCGCAGGCATGCGGGCGCGCACGGCTGCCACATTTTCACGGATCCCGCGCAGATACCCGCGCATTTCAGTCTCGAGGGCCTCGCCTTCCAGCCGCCGCATCTGCATGACGGTGTCGATGGCCTGGCGAACGCCTCCAAGGACGATTTCGCGCAGCTCCGCGCCGGCCGGAGCCTGGTCGGCGGCAAAAACGTTCTGACCCTGCAGCACTCCAGGCAATGTGAGCAGAGTCTTCAGATCGATACTGTCCTCGAGGTGCAGATCGGTGCGCAGTTTGGCGGCCGCCTCGACATAGCTGCGGGCGGTGGTCGCGTTGACCAGGCACTCGGGCGGGATCGCCGCCTGGACCGTCACGGTCACATCGACCCTGCCGCGGCGCAGCGCGTCGCGGATGATCTGCGAAATCTCCGTCTCCAGAAAACCGTACTCGCGGGACAGGCGGACATGCAGATCGAGAAAACGGTGGTTGCCTGTGCGGAGTTCGACGGCAGCTGTCGCTCCGTCCTTCTGGAGCGACACCGTGCCATAGCCCGTCATGCTCTGGATCATATCTCCGCACCCTTTAATAACGAAATCCAAATATATTAGCCTTTATTGATGCCGCACGTCAAGCATTATCACAGAGTTACTGTCGTTCCGACCCCTCGGTGACACGGACTCGGAATGAGGGGAACCCCGTGACACGGAATGTATCTGCTGGGGACGAGCCTCAGCCCGTCCAATGCCGCTCATCGGGCTGCCCCACCGAATCTCGGGACAGGAGTTCGTGCCGGGTTACCCCATCCGCCGGGGAGAGCCGCGCGGGCTGATGGTCGAGATTCAGCGCGCCTCCGCCTCCTGGGGGGAAGCTGCGAAGCCGCCCTCGTTCTGGAGCCGATAAAACCGGGAGTAGATCCCGCTGCACTCGAGGAGGCTCTCGTGGGTCCCGGTTTCGAGAATCCTGCCCTGGTCGAGGACGACAATGAGGTCTGCGCTCCGGATGGTAGACAACCGATGCGCAATGACGAAGGTGGTGCGGTCCTGCATCAGGTTTGCGAGCGCCTGCTGGACGAACTTCTCCGATTCCGAATCGAGGGCAGAGGTGGCCTCATCGAGGATCAGGATCGGAGCATTGCGTAGAATCGCCCGGGCGATTGAGATCCGCTGGCGTTCCCCGCCCGAGAGGCGCTGCCCTCTCTCGCCGATCCGCGTATCGTATTTTTTCGGCATCTGCTGTATGAAATCGTGCGCCAGCGCGGCGCGCGCGGCTTCGATAATCCTTTCCTCGGACGCGGTGACGTCGCCGTAGGCAATGTTGTTGCGCACCGAGTCGTTGAACAGAAAAGTGTCCTGAGTGACGATGGCGATGTGTCGGCGCAGCGAGCGCTGGCTGAAGTCACGCACGTCGATGCCGTCGATCAAAACCGCACCCGATGTCGCATCGTAAAAGCGGGGGATCAGGCTCACCAGTGTGGACTTGCCGGATCCGCTGCTTCCCACAAGGGCCACGACCTGGTTGCGCCGGACCTTGAGGCTGATATCTTTCAACACCGACCGATGGCCCTTGGCGCCCTGGTAGTCAAAACTCACGTTCCGGAACTCGACGGACTCGCGCACCCCCTCGAGCGCATGCGCGTCGGGCCGGTCGTGTATTTCCACATGTGTGTCGAACAGCTCGGCGATCCGTGATGCCGATGCGAATGCCCGCTGGAATCCGACATGAAGCCGGCTCAGCTTGCGGATCGGGTCATACATCCTGAACAGCGAAAAGATTGAACCGCCGAACATTCCCAGGGTGAGGGTGTCGTTATCGATGCGCGCTTTGGCGTAGAAGAGCAGCGGAATAAAACAGGCCACACCCAACAATTCCATGGCCGGCGAATTGATGAACACGATGCGGGCGGCCCGCATGTTGGCGGAAAACAGGGCGGCAGCAACCTTCTGGAAGCGGTTTTGCTCGTGCTCTTCCATGCCAAAGGCTTTCAGGATACGCATGCCCGTCAGCGACTGCTGCAGCAGGTCGCTGAGCGAAGCCACATTTTCCCTGCTGGCGAGGCTGGCCTGCCTGATCTTCTTCCCCATCACCATGGTTAAAAGTATGGCCACGGGGGCAATCAAAAGCGAGATGCCGGCGAGTTTCCAGTCGACATAGAGGACCCAGGCAATCAGGGATATCAACAGCACCATCTCCCGGAACAGGTCCGCCACAGACGTCGACACCGCCTCCTGCACCTGCTCGACATCGCTGTTCATGCGCGACATGAGACGGCCCGTTGAATTGATCGAGAAGAATCCCATCGACTGGCTGATTACGTGCCGGTAGAGCTGATTCCTGAGATCGGTGACCACCCCCTGGCCGACATGGCTCATCCTGTAATTGGAGTAGTAGACGCACAGGCCCTTCAAGAACGTGAGCAGCAGGAGCGCAATCGACAGTTGCGTGAGCCGGCTTCCGGGCAAAAGTGACAGGCCCTCGGTCAGAAACGCGAGCTTCTTTTTCAGGTCGCTGAGCGGTGTCGCCGGCGCCGGCGGGGACGCAGTCTCCGGCGTTTGCGGTGCGCCGGCAAGTGCCGGCCCGCCCTGCTGCGCCTGGGAGTCTTTCGCCCCAGGCTTTACCAGGACGTCATCAAACAGCGGGATTGCCAGGGCGGTAGTCAGGACTTCGAAAATCCCGACCGCAAAAAGCAGGACAAAGGACAGCCCCAGCATGAAGCGGTATGGTCGGATGAATGGCAACAACCGGCGGAATTCGTTCATGGATCCTGCCTAAATCGGGGATTCTAGGCTGCCGGGGATAAAAGAGTCAATGCATCAAAAAGCAAAAACCCCAGAGACCAGGAGTCGCGCCTCATGGCCTTTGGGGTTCTTGCCGTTCAAGAGTTCGCGGATTACTGGTTTCGCCGGCGCGGGGACGCCCCCCTGCTTCCCGAGGATCCGGACTGCGGCGCGCTGCGGGCGGCGCCATAGCCCTGGGGTGCGCTGCGCATGATGGAAGACCCCTGGGGAGCAGTGCGCATCGCAGCGCCGGCGCCCGGGTTGTAAGACCGCTGCGGCGCCGAGTATCCGGAGGACCCTGTATTGCCGTACGATTGGACCGTGCTGCCGCCATTCCAGGCCGGCGACGGGCGAGCCGCCGGCTGCTGCGGCACGACCTGCCGCGTATAGGCAGGGGCCTGGCGGGCGGCCGGCTGTTGCGGAGCGACCTGCCGTGTGTAAGTCGGGGTCTGGCGGGCATTGGACTGTTCAGGTGCGGATCGCCCCGAGTACGATGGAGCGGCAGGCGCCTGCCAGGTGGTGACGCGCTGGGATGACGACTGCCGCGCGGCATACGACTCCGAGGCCGGCTGCGCTCTCCCGGACGGGTACTGCCGGGGAACGTAGCTCGATTCGAGCTTCTTGTCGGGCACCTTCTTGTCAGGAGGCGTGTTACTCCTGGCCGGCGGCGTGCTCGGCCGTTCCACCTGAGGACGCGGCTGCGCCTGCGGCCGGGCTACATCCGGCTGGCGAGCCGGGGCCTGCCGATCGACCTGTTGCCTCTGCGGCACGGGCGCGGCCGGTTCATTGCCGCGGATTCGCGGGGAAGTTGGCGGCGATTGCCGGGCAGGGTCGCTCCGGCTGTTTGCCGGCTGCTGGGCCCGAGGGGTGGCATCCTGGCGGTCCGTGGTTCTCTGTACGTCCCTGCCTGCAACTCCCGAGTTCCCTCCGGCTTGACGTGATTGCGGCATTTGGTAGACCCTTGCCGGCGCTGTTCCGCCCTGAATGGGATTGGTCCTTCCGCCCGTGGCATTGGGCATCACCTGCCTGCTGTCCCTTGCGGGTTGGCCCTTGGCGTCGCCACCGACTACGGCGCGGCCTGTTTCTCCGCGATCTGCGGGCTTCCCGATCCCGGGAACCGGCACGAATCGGTCGTTTTGTCCTCGAACCTGCGGATTCGTCCTGATCACAACGGCTCGGGAATTATTGATCGGCGATCGAACCGCGGCGCGGTCCGGCGCCGGCGCATAACTTCTCGCAGTCGGCCGGATGTCAAGGGAGTCCGAAACTACGCGGCCTCCTCTCCATAGATCCTGTCCGCCACGAAACGCGTCGCCTCGTCCGCCAATTCGGTCGTTTACGAACTGATCGCTGTGCACGCCACGTACGGCGCCGGGAATACCCCGGTTGAAGAGATCGTCGGGACCTCTGCGCTGCAGCATGCGCAAGTTGTTGAGGTAATAGCCGTAAGTTCTGTTGTAGTAATAATTATTCACGTTGTAGTAGTCGCCGGGTCCCAACGGGCACCAGGACACAAAATCCGCACCGTGATAAAAGCGCACCAGGCCAGGCGACCAGAAGTGAAAGCCGAAAGACGGCCCGGGAAGCCAGGTCCACCCGAAGGACACGCTGTGATACCACCTGCCGTAGTGGTATGGGAGCCAGCCCCACGGCTCGTAGGAGACCCACGTCCAGCCCCAGTTCGGCCTGTAGCACCATCTCCCGTCCCAGTAGGGGCTCCAATAAGGATCGACTCTGGGCGACCACCCATAACCGTAGCCATCGACGTTTACCCAACGCCCGTAGCGATCGAGATCGCCGACGCCAATATAAACCTGGTTGGGAAGGTAGTTGCGGCTCTCGTAAGCGGTTTCGTCGGCATTGCGGCGGTCGGTCCACTCATCCCACGCGTCGCGCTGGTCATAACGTGCGACAACCTCAGAGGCGTTCTCGGCCGCAGGGACATGCAGGACCTCGCCCGACTCGATGGTCCGGGAGAAACGGCTGTTAGCGGCGTCCATCTGGCCTTTTCTCACGATTCCGTCGGAATCGCCGTTTTCCGCGATGTCGAAACGGTAACTGCCTTTATCCGTCGTGGTAAAGGCTGCCGCAGGGGTGTTGATTTCAAACTGGAGGCTGCTCCTGCTGGTAAGGGAGCACAGGCCGATCAGCACTCTGAGCTGGATCAGCTGGTCATTCATCGTCAGCACTTCCACGTCGGATTTTTCCGCCAGACGGAGCACCGAACCGTCGTCGAATTCGACTTCCGCCCGGCCGTCATCTCCCGTATAGATGCGGTCTCCCGGTTGCAGCGCCATGTTGATGCTGGCGGCATTCCAGTCCACGTCATTGGTGTGCTGGAAGCTCACCTTTCCCTCGATATAGGACAAACGGGCGATGCGGGAATAATCCTGAGGCGCAGCCATCCCGTAGAAACCGGTTAAACTGATCAAGACAAAGAGAAAAAGGAGTTTTCGTTGCATAGCAACCTCCTGGTGAATCGTCCTTTTAGTGATTCGAGCCGTCACCAGTATAGATGCAGACGGCGGGAAATAGTATCACTCCCACAGGCGAAATCGGGTTCGCACGGGGATCGGCGTGCGGCGCCGGATGAAAGGGACCGGTGTGGTTTCATCACCGGTCCGGTCACGAAAGCCCTATGCCGTCGCGGATTTCCCGGACAAAAGGGGTCAGATCCTGCCTGACCAGGCGAGACACTTCGGGGATCAGGAAATCCGCGATTTCCCTGGCCGTGGAGAATGTCATGGCCTGCGCGACGATTTTTCGCGCGTCACGTGCGGTCACGCTGCGCACCAGGCGCCGGATGGCGGGGATCGATCGCGGGTTCATGCTGAGCTGGTCGTAGCCCATGCCCAGAAAGAGCACCGCAAAGAACGGATTGGAGGACATCTCGCCGCACAGGCGCACGGGTTTTTTCATTCCGGCCCCGGTCGAGGCAATTCTGGCGAGGCACTCGAGGATCGAAGGGTGGAGCGGTTGGAACAGGTGCGCAACCTGCGGATTCTCCCGATCGACGGCCAGCAGGTACTGGATCAGGTCGTTCGTTCCCACGCAGAGGAAGTCCACCTCACGCGCCAACCGATCGAGTGTGAGGACCGCAGCCGGGACCTCGATCATGGCTCCGATGGGGACTTCGCCGGGCATCTGGCCATCTTCGAGGCGGATGCGGGTGCGGACCTCTTCAAGGAGCTTCTTGGCGTCCCAGAGCTCCTCCACGGTCGAGATCATCGGGAGCACGATCTCGAGCCTGCCGTGAGAGCTTGCGCGCAGGATCGCCTCTATCTGAACCTTGAACTGCTCCCGGGCGCGAAGGCTCAGCCGTATTCCCCGCAGGCCCATGCTCGGATTGCGTTCGGCCGAGGGTTCCGCGCGCGGCCAACACTTGTCGCCGCCCGCATCCAGGGTGCGCACCGCCACCGGGTGCGGCGCCATTTCCCGTGCCAGCATCGCATAAGTTTCCAGCTGGTCGTTCATGCTGGGAAATCCCTTAGGATGGGCGAAAAACAGGAACTCCGACCGAAAAAGCCCGATTCCCTCGGCGCCGTATTGCCGGGCCGCGAGCACTTCGAGGGGTAGCTCGGTGTTGGCCAGCAGCGCGACGCGGAATCCATCCTCCGTGGTCACGGCCCCATTCTGGGGCGAGGAGGGCTCGCCGGCCCCCTGGCGCGCCTCCTCGGTCCGCGCGCGCAGCCTGGCGAGAGTCTCCTCCGAAGGGTTGACGATCAACTGTCCTTCGTCCCCGTTAATGAGCAGCAGGTCGCCTGTGGTCACGGCCGACAGAAACCCCTTGATTTCCATTACGGCCGGAAGACGCAGGCTGCGGGCGATAATGGCGGTATGCGACGTGCGCCCGCCCGATTCCAGGGCCAGGGCGCGAACCCTCTGCAGGTCCATGGTGGCGAACGTCGAAGGGTTGAAGTCGTGCGCGACGATGATCAGGTCTTCCGGCGGAGGGGTCCACCGGAAGGGCTTGTCCCCGGAGAGGTTCAGGAGGATGCGCTCAACCACGTTCTCGATGTCGCTCACGCGCTCCCGGAAATACTGGTCATCGAGCGAGGCGTAGGCGTTGCGGATCCTGTCTGTGGCTTGCCGCACCGCCCACTCTGCGTTGGCGTGATGGTCGCGGATGAGGGAGATGATATCCTCGATCAGGCCCCTGTCCTCGAGCATGAGGACGTGCACGTCGAGGATGAAGCCGTGCTCGCGTCCCACTTTTTGTTCGAGCCGCAGCTTCAGGCTTTCCAACTGCTCCCTGGAGGCACGGATCGCCTGCTGGAGCCGCTGGACCTCATCCTCGACCGAACCGTCGTCGATAAGCATTTTCAGGATGACGCGATTGTAGCTGTCCAGTTTGAGCGCACTCCCCAGGGCGACCCCGGGTGAGACGCCATTGCCCTGAAAGACGATCTCGGCCGTTGCGCTGTTCAACACTCTTCTCCAAATCTGTCCGCGAAAAGCTGCCGTATCGCGTCGCCGGCCTCCGTTTCGTCCGGTCCTTCGACGGAAACGACCAGCCGCGTCCCTCTCGAGGCGGCCAGCATCAAAACGCCCAGAATGCTCTTCGAGTCAATCGACTGATGACAGCCCTCCCGCGACAGGCAGATCTCGCTGCTGTAACGGGAAGCCAGGTGGACGAGCTTTGCCGCGGCTCGCGCATGGAGCCCCAGCTTGTTTTCCACAACGAGAACCTGTTGAATCATGAGGCTAGAAACCCGCTCGCCATGGCGATGCTCGAACGCCCCTGCTCGCACACTGTGCGCGCCAGAAATTCCAGAGTCTCTCCCTCTTTCTGGCTGGCGATTTTGATAATCATGGGCAAGTTGACACCCGTCACGATATCCACTTTCCCGGGCTCATGAAAGGAAAAAGCAATATTGGACGGGGTGCCGCCGAACATGTCCGTCAGGATCAGGACTCCGGACCCGTTGTCGACGTCCGCGATGCGTTTCTCGATCTCGCTGTGCGCATCGTTGACATCGTCATGCCATCCGATGGAAACCGCCTGGATGTGCGAGATTTCTCCCACGATCATTTCTGCGGCGGCCAGCAGCTCCTGCGCCAGATGCCCATGGCTTACGACCAGTGCACCGATCATAAGAATCCTCCGGATCAGGTTTTCTCTTGCGCGGATCGGCCCTGGGTTTCATCCCGGTGCCGGACCTTGATCGTCACTCCCCGTATCTTCAGCGATCTTGCGAGTTCTTCGACCACGAACACCGAACGGTGGCGGCCTCCGGTGCAACCGACGCCGATCGTCAGGTAGGCTTTCCCCTCTTTGACATAGAACGGGATCAGGAAATTGAGGAACTCACGCACCCGTTTGATGAGTTCTTTCGTATCCGGAAAAGAGCGCATGTATTTCATGACCTGGTTTTGCCGGCCGCTCATCAATCGAAGTCCGGAGACAAAAAACGGGTTCGGCAGGAACCGGACGTCAAACAGCAAGTCGGACTCGAGCGGGACCCCGTACTTGTAGCCGAAGCTGACGAGGTAGACGATGAGCTTTTCGACCCGGGGGTGCTCGCGGAACCGGTCCATCACGAGAGCCTTGACCTCGTGGATCGAATACTCCGACGTGTCGATGATGACATCGGCGCGCTCGCGGATGCTGCGGAGGCGCTTGCGTTCGAGGCGGATGGCGTCGCGCAGAGGCTTGCTCGCGCTCAGCGGGTGGGGCCGTCGGGTCTCGCTGAACCGGCGCACCAGGATTTCGTCACGCGCCTCGAGGTAAAGGACGAAGAGCCGGAATTCAAATTCGCGCAGGCTTGACAGCGTGTCTTCCAGATCGCGCAATCTCTCGCCGGCGCGGATGTCGATGACGAGCGCGGCGCGTTCCACCACGCCGCCGCTCACATGGATGCTCTCGATGAATTTGGGGATCAGGGGAACCGGGAGGTTGTCGATGCAGAAGAAGCCGAGGTCTTCAAAAGCCCTAAGCACGGTTCCTTTTCCCGAACCGCTCATGCCCGTCACCACCACCAGTTCCTGAAGGCTCATGACCCGTTAACTACCTCATGAAAGACTAGCGGCCAGGTCCGGCGCCGGACGCCGGGCTCGTGCTTCCCTGAATCTCTTTTGAAAGCCCATACCCGCGTCTGCGGAGCAGATGCGTGCGCGCCGCCACCTCGATCAGCGTGGAAACATTCCGGCCGGGGGCCACGGGCATCTCGACGACCGGAAGCGGCACACCCATGATTTCGATCGTCGGCCGGTCAAGGCCGAGCCGGTCATATTCGCCATGAGGCTTCCAGCGCTCGAGGCGCACGACAAAATCGATCTGGAGAGAATCGCCAGTGGCGGATACCCCGAACAGTTCCTTGATGTCGATGATGCCGAGACCGCGCAGCTCCATGTGGTGTTTCAGAACCGGGCCGCCCGCGCCCACGAGGCGGTCGATCCCCTGGCGCGTGATTTCAACGGAATCGTCGGCGACCAGCCGGTGTCCGCGCAGGACAAGATCGAGGGCACACTCGCTCTTGCCAATCCCGGACGGTCCCAGGATCAGGACGCCGAGCCCGAGAATCTCCACGAACACGCCATGCACTGTGGTGCGTGGGGCCAGGCGCATTTCAAGAAAACCGGTGATCCTCCCGATCGCGATCGAACTCACGGCCCGGGTACGCAGCAGGGCAAAGCCCGCTTCCCGGGCCAGGGACGCGAATCCGGACGGAACCTCCAGGCCCTTGGTGATGATCACGCAGCAGATCTTGAGGGGGAGCAAGCCGCGGAGCGACTTCTGACCGGCCTCCGCATCCAGCATTTGGAGGTAGTTCGTTTCGCTCCCGCCGAGCAGCAGGACACGGCCGGGATGAATATAGTCGGTAAAACCGGCCAGCGCGAGGCCCAGCTTCTGGATACGCGGGGAAAGAATCTGATTCGTGAACGCGGCGCCGCCGTGTATGACCTCGAAGTCCAGGCCCAAATCGCCGGAGAGCGCAAACTCCCCCACCGTCACACACTCTGACTGCACTGCCTCGGATTGCGGCATAGATTAGGAGTTTCCCGCTACTCCTGAATAAGGCCGAGCGAGCCGTCTTTGCGCCGGTACAGGATGTTCACCGATCCGGAATCCGCATTCCGGAAAACGACAAACGGATACTCGGACTGTTCCAGTTCCGAGACCGCATCCTCCACCGCCATCGCGAGCGGGGGCATGTCCTCCTCCTCCACCGCAACGGCGCTGCCCGACACGTCCTCATCCGGCGACTGGCGCGGGGCACGCGCCCGGACTCTCGAAGCGCTGACACCGGATTTTTCCGCCACCGACTTGGCTTTGGCCTTCTGGCGTTTCGTTTTGATCAACCGGCTCTTGCTCTTGATTGCCCGGCGCTCGAGTTTTTCCACCGCACGGACGATCGAAGAATACATGTCTCCCGTTTCGCCCTTCCCTGTCAGATCCAGCAGCTTCGACTTGAGGAGGATCTCCGCCGTGTGCCGTTCCTTCTCGACGTCGATGATCACGTGAAAGCTGGCATCCGCACCGAAGAACTTGTCGAACTTGCGCAGCCTCTTCATGACGTAAGTCCGGATGGCGGGGGTGATGACGACATGCCTCCCGGTAATTTCCACGTTCATCGCTTAATCCTCCCCGATTGAGATTTCAAGCCGATCCCCGTGATGTCCCCGGATTCCGATCTAGCCTTCCGCGCGGAGGAGATACCCGATCTTGCGTTCGCGGGATCCCGGAATCTGCATTTGCTCGCGATATTTCGCCACGGTGCGGCGGGTGATGAAGACGTTGTCTCGCCGCAGCAGCTGGCCGAGCTGGTTATCCGAAAAAGGCCTGGCCTTGTCTTCTCCCTCGATCAGCTTTCTGATCTTCAGCTTTACCTGCACGATCGAGAGCTCTTCCCCATCGGGGCTCTCCACTCCCATGGTGAAGAACTTCCTCAGCTCCATCACACCCTGTGGAGTGTCGACATATTTGTTTGTGACCACCCGGCTGATCGTCGAGCTGTGCACGCCGAGTTCGTTGGCGACGTCCTTGATCAGCATCGGCCGAAGGGCGGAAGGACCGCGCTCGAGGAACTCCCGCTGCCGGCTCACGATGCATTCGCAGACGCGGTAGATCGTCCGCTTCCTCTGGCTTACGCTTCTCAGCAGATCCACCGCAGAGCGGAATTTCTCCCGGAGGAACGCCTTCGTTTCGCTGCTCACGCCGTTGCTCTTCAGCAGTTCGCGGTATCCCGAGTTGAGGCGAAGCTGCGGCATGCCCTCTTCGTTCTGGATGATGACAAATTCGCCATCGACCTTGGCGATCGTCACTTCCGGCTGAACGTAGTTGACCTTTTGCGGGTTGTACTTCTGGCCGGGCTCCGGTATCAGGTGCTGGATGAGATCGACCGCCTGCAGTACCGCCTCGAACGTCGTGCCTGTTTTGACGGCCAGCTCCTTGAACTTGTGATTCTCCAGAAGCGGCATATGCTCGCTGACGATCTTCCAGGAGACGCTCTCCTTGAGTCCGCGAGCCTCGAGCTGAAGCAACAGGCACTCCCTGAGATCCCGTGCCGCCACTCCGATGGGGTCGAAACTCTGCACCAGCCGCAGCGCCGCCTCCGCTTCTTCCGGTGTGGCGGCCGTCAGGTCGCAAAGCTCCTCCGCGCTCAGCAGCAGGTACCCGCCTTCATCGAGGTTGCCGATGATCTGCCGGGCAATCTCCGCCGTGCGCTCATCCGCATCGGAAAGGCCAAGCTGCGAATTGAGGTGGTCGGTGAGGCAAGGGGGGCGGACCAGGAAGGTCTCGAAAGAGGGCTTTTCAGGATCTTCGACCTCGCGGTTTCTGTACCCGGTGTCCAGGTACTCGTCGAAGAAATACCCGAAATCGATCTCCTCGAAGGAATCTCTCTCCCGCTCGGATCGGGGATGACTTCCGGCGCTTTTTCTTCCAGCACCAGCTCTTTCGGCGGCTCCGGCTCAGTCACCTCTTCGAGAATGGGGTTCTCCACCAGGGCCTGGGTGAGCATGTCCTGCAATTCGAGCTTGTTCAGCTGCAGCAGCTCTATCTTCTGAAGCAACGAGGGTGTCAGTGCAAGCCGTTGGGTCAGCCGTAGTCGAGGGATTGCCGCAATTGCTGTCGCCGGTTGTTCATCGCTTAATTGAGCCTGAAGTTTTCGCCGAGGTAGACCTTCCGGACTTCCAGATCGTTGGTCAACTCCTCGGGTGAGCCCTCACGCAAGATCTTGCCCTCGTTTATTATATAAGCGCGATCCGTGATATTCAAAGTTTCCCTGACGTTGTGATCCGTGACCAGAACCCCGATTCCCCGCACCTTTAATTGACTGACGATTCTCTGGATATCCAGCACTGCGAGTGGATCGATCCCGGCAAACGGCTCATCCAGAAGAATGAACTTCGGGTGTCAGGACCAGCGCCCTGGCAATCTCCAGCCGCCTCCGCTCGCCGCCCGAAAGGGTGTACGCCCCCTGGCGCCGAAGCGACTCGATCCCGAACTCTTCCAGCAACTGCGTTACCGTCTCTGCCTGTTCGGCCGCCGAAACCGGAAGGGTCTCAGCAATGCTCCTGAGATTATCCTCCACCGTCAGTTTCTTGAAAACAGAAGGCTCCTGGGGCAGATAGCTGATCCCCGAACGAGCCCTCTGGTACATCGGGAGGCCGGTTATATCCGAGTTGTTGAGGAGGACTTTTCCGGAATCCGGGGCAATGAGGCCCACCACCATGTAGAACGTAGTGGTCTTTCCCGCTCCGTTAGGTCCGAGCAGGCCTACCACCTCGCCTTGCCGGAGTTCCAGACTGACCTCGCTGACCACGATCCTGCCTCGGTAGGACTTCACCAAGCCCAAGGCCTGCAATCTGAAATTAGTCATCGGAAGTCATTCATTGCCAACATTTTAACTCCAGCATGGCGTCATTCAAGCAAGATCCTATCATTGGCGGCAAAAAATGTCAATCGACGCCCTGTAGACTTCCCGTTCTTCGCATATCCATATAATTCTACAGGACTTCCCGTGACCACAAACTTGCCCTCGGCCACGGAGTATTCCAGGTCCGAACCCTTGACTTCCCTGCCCGCCTGGGTAATGCGCAGGTTGCCGTGCGCAGTAGCCCGCTCGATGTCACCGCTGGAAGAGAAAAATGCATCCATAACATCGGCCCATACCTTGGCATCCGAAGAGTCCAGGAGCACGTTGCCCGAATAGTGAATGCTGTTTTGAAGCCGCGAATACTGCAGCCGGGCGCTCACGATCCGGGCCCGCCCGCTTTTGGTCTGCTGTTTCTCCTTACCGTCGGCGGCCTTTGTTTTGCCGTCCTTTGCCGCTCCGGTCAGGCCGCCTTCTTTTAAGCCCAGGACGAGATGCCGGACCTCTCCCTGGGCATCGACGGACTCACCGGCGCCTTCTCCCAGATTAGTGATCTCCAGCGACCTTGCCTGAAGATGGCTCTCCGCGGACAACAGGTTGACGGTTCCGCCGTATCGGACTTTCTTCTGTGCGATCCAGTACTGCATTTCATCCGCGATCACGATGCTCGGAGAACCCGAATCCGCGGATGAAGTCAAGGGGCCTTGCGATTTTGCGCTGGCGGACTTGAGCGTCGACTGGACATTCCTGTGCACGGAGAGAACCTTTTGCCTGCGATCGTATTCGACGACATCTCCAGTCGTCGTGGAGCCCGGGTCGTCGATGCTCGGGTGATCGTTCAGCACGAGCAAATCTGTCGCTGCGGCAAAATTGCAGACTCCCGATCTTGCGGTTCTGGTTCCGTCCTGGTATACGAAGCCACCCGACTGCGTGACCGTCTCGACGCCTCCGTCGGCTCTCCGGAACTGGGCGCGGATGCTCGAACTCGACGTGCGAAACTCCTCCGCCGCGGCCTTCTGATAAAACACCTGCACATGGCCGTCGCCTGCCAGGGTCTGCAGGCGGTTTTCGCCCGGGAAAAAACCGAAGTCGATCCGGTCGCACTGGAGCCGCCGCAGCTGGTCGTTCTGTACCCCCGGAACGGGCAGGACTGCCAGGGTAACACTGCCGGACGCAGTTCCGGATTCGAACAAATCGCCTGCTTTCGAGTAGTGCATAGTAAGGGCGGCTGCGGTCAGGATTCGTCCCGGCTCCGCGGCGCTGCCTTTGCCGGCCGCACGTCCGGCGAAGGTCAGTTTGACCGACCGGTCCGCTTTCAAATCGAGTGGCGCGCTTCGTCCTTCCAGGTTTCGGAAAGAAACGCGGATCTCCTCGGCTTGAAGCTCGTCGGGCGCGGCTGCTCCGCTTCCGATGCGCATGATGGCGTGGTCGCGGACATGCATTGCTTCGAGCGTGCTGCCCCCCGGAGTGAAATCGGCATCCAGCCAATCCCCGGTGACCGTCGTTTTTTGCGAATCGCGCACGAACTCGAAAGTGACGCCGGATTGGCTGACGATGCGCCGGGGCATGTTTCGTACGGGATCCATCTCCAGGTCGATCACCGAGGCGGACATTGTCTGGTCGCCGGAGTCGGACCTGACGGCGAAGAGCGCGTGGTCCCGGACACGAATGCTCTCCAGCGCCTGCGACTCGGGGCCGATGCCGAACTCGATGCGTTCGCCCTGCAGAGTGCGGACATTCGTCAGCTCCTGAGACTGGTAGGTCGCCTGCCCTTCGCACACCAGGCCCGTGAGCCGGCGCGCGTCGGCCGAGAAAGTCGCCTCGATGCGGTCTCCCGACAGGGTGCCCGCCGCGGTTGCGAGGCTTGCCGCACCGGTCAGGCGTACCGTGTGTTCTACTTCCGAGTAGTAGCCGTGCCGGGCCGAAAGCCGGTAGTCCTCGACCTGCGGGGGTCCGCCCGGCTTGACGACTCTCCGATGCAGTACAAATGCAAGCTCGCTCAGCAGCTCGAGTGTCTTGTTTGCGTTGTCGTACCGCACACCCTTGGCGGTCCCGGTCGCTTGCGGCGAAACAAGCCGCAGGCGGTCATCGGAATCGCCTTTTTGTTCGTTGATGTTGTAGTGGAGGGTTTCCATGCGCAACTCGACATCCTTCCCGAAGTCGAGCCGGACGTCGCCGGAAAAGGAAATCTGCTTTCCTTTCGTATCGTAGCTTCCCAGCCGGCTGCGGATGCGGTTGCGGATGCTGCCGTCCGGATTGAGATCGTTGGCCTCGATCCCCTCGAGAATTTCCTCCCCCTCGCGTGTTTCCAAGAGCTTTTCCGCGTGCAGCTGCAGTTTAGTGCCGCCGTTTTCGTGTTCGGTATAGGTGAGGTTGATGGCGGAGCGGAGAAGCTCCGGACTCAGGATCTGCGCGCTCGGCTTGATGATGTCGCGGCGCCGGCGCCAGGATTGCGCATAGTTGATCAGAACCGCCAGGGACACGACCACGATCAGACCGATCAGAGACCTGCGATAAAGTCTGATCCGGGATATGTGCAATTGCAGCTCCCCATTGGTTCGTGCATTTACGTCACAGAGTCGGAGGCTCCGGCATCATTCCACCGGAGGTCTTGTGTCTGCCCGGGCCGGCGCCCCGTCCGGCCGGCTACTTTGAAATGGATCTTGCCAGCGAGCTTTCAGGCACGACCTCTTTCGACTGCACCCTTACCCTCCAGATGTATTTCTGGGGCACGTTGCCACCCGGCTGCACGAAGGTCACCATGACGTAATAAGAGTCCCCGCCCAGGCTGGCAGCTGCCCAGTCCTGGAATTTCAATTTCGGGTCACTCCCTTTGATCATCCCGGCCAGAGTCTGGTTGGAGTTCACCAGAATGTCGTAGGCTTCCTGTTCCGTCTGTCCCTTCTTGAATTGAGGTTCGCCGCCGGCGCCGGCGGGGGGTGTTTGCCCTGCGGTCGCGGCGCCTCCCGCAGGCGTGAGGACCGGTGGTGTGTCGAACACCACGGCGGGCGATGTTGTTACAGGCGCACCGGCGACGATCCGGTACGGCTGGCGGCGCATCTGCGACTGCATCTTGGGGAAATAGGATGGCGGCGGGGCGGGATGTTCGTATTCTTTTGGAAAGAGTTCGCGATTCTCCCCGACCTGGGCGATTACGGGCGCCGGGGCCCCGGGGACCCCCATGGCGGCGTCCCGCAGTGTTTCGACCCTGGTCTTCAAGCGCGCCCGAAGAGACGGGGCCCCGATCATCGGGAGGCCGGCTGCCGCCACGAATATAAGGAGCCCCCAATAGACGCGCCGGCGGCCGCGACCGCGGCGCTGCGGCCGGGCCGGCCGAGTCCCGGGCGCACCCGATGGGGTCTTGTCGCCGATTTTCACATTCGCACTCCCGTTGGATTCCACGCGCTCTCCTGTCTCCTATCTGGCCAGCCTTGCCTTGCCTTCGCGATTCTTTGACTTCTCGCGAAAGACGAGGTACTGGTAAACAAAGTCGTCGATCGCGCCGTCCAGGACCCGATCCGTGTTTGAAGTCTCAAACTTGGTCCGATGATCCTTCACCATCCGGTAGGGATGCAGCACGTAAGAGCGGATCTGGCTGCCCCAGGCGATATCCATCTTCGTGTCTTCCACCGCCTGCAGTTCTTTCCGCTTTTTTTCCAGCTCGAGGTCGTAGAGCCTGGCGCGCAGCACCTTCCGCGCCATGTCGCGGTTTCGAATCTGCGACCTTTCGTTTTGACACGACACGACGATCCCCGTCGGAATATGAGTGATTCGAACTGCGGAGTCGGTGACATTTACATGCTGGCCGCCCGCACCCGACGAACGGTAGGTATCGATTCTCAGATCTTTTTCGTCTATCTGCACATCGATCTTGTCGTCGATTTCAGGGTAGACAAAGACGGATGCGAAGCTCGTGTGCCGCCGGGCTGCGGCGTCGAAAGGCGAGATGCGCACGAGCCGGTGGACGCCGATCTCGGCACAGAGATTTCCAAAGGCGTAATCGCCCTTCACCAGGAACGTCGCTGACTTTATGCCGGCTTCCTCACCCTGCTGATAGTCCAGGATCTCGGTGGCATAGCCCGAACGTTCGGCCCAGCGAAGGTACATGCGCAGCAGCATCTCAGCCCAATCCTGAGATTCGGTGCCGCCCGCCCCGGGGTGGATGCTGACAATGGCGTTCGCCTCGTCGTGCTCCCCCGACAGCAGGGTGCGGATCTCCGTCTGCTTGATCTCCTGTTCGAGGCGCTCGATCTCGGTGTTCAGCTCGTCGACTACGTCCTCCCCTTCAACGGCGAGATCCATCAGGGCTCCCAGGTCCGCGATGTCCCTTGCCAGTTTCGACTCAAGTTCGACATCCCGTTCCAGCCTTCGCCGGGTCTGCAGAATCGTCTGAACTTCATCCTGCCGGTTCCAGAAATCGGGCTGCGCCACTTTTTTTTCAATTTCGAGGATTTCAGCGCGTTTGTGTGCTACATCAAAGATAACCTCGAACTTGTTCCACCTTCTGTCCGATCGCAGCCACCTTGTCACGCAATTCTTCGAGCATGCTTTCCTCCTGTGTATCTATGAAGCCGGAAAATCCGACCGCAGGGCGCCTCGTGTGAGGCAGTAACACAATGCCAAGAGAGAAATGATAACACACAGGATCGGGCAATAGCTGCCGTGGCGGACATAGAAAGTGCTGCCCGACAGGAAGGCAAAGCGGCCGACAGCCGTGTCTTCCCGCAGCAGGCGTGTCTGAACCTGCAGTTTACCGCTCGGCTCGACGACGGCTGAAATCCCTGAATTGGCGGCCCGCAGCAGATATCTGCGATTTTCAATGGCTCGCCAGCGCGCCATGGAGAGGTGCTGGTAGGGGGCAGAGGTGTCTCCATACCAGCCGTCGTTGGTGAGGTTGATGATGAGTTCGCTTCCCCGCTCGACGAATCCGCGGCAGAGGTCGGGAAACACGGCTTCAAAGCAGATAATGACATTGACCGGATGGCGCTCCATCGGCACGGTCACATAGCGGCTTCCCGGCTGAAAGTCCCCGACGTCCTTGGAGATTGTCTCGCTGAAAAAAAAGATCCGTTTCAGGGGAACATACTCGCCGAAGGGCACAAGGTGAATTTTGTCGTACCGGCCCGTTTCCTCCCCGTTGTGATCGAGGAAAAATGCGCTGTTGTAGTAAAGCTGGTTTCCGTCTCTCTCCTCGAAGAACACATTATTGAGCACCAGCCCCAGCGGAAACCGGCGGGCCAGACTGTTCATGGTCCCCCGATAACGCGGGTCATCCTGATAGAACGAGGGCGACGGCGATTCAGGCAGAATCAGCAGGTCCGGCTTGGCGGGCGCCAGCCGGTCGGCCATCCGGACATATCCCTCCCGGTACTTCCAGGCGAGTGTCGACGCCGGCTCATCCAGCGAAAGATTGCCCTGCAGCAGGGCGGCGCGATGATCCGGCGCCAGGGCGTCCCACTCTCGCAGCGCCGCCGTGCCGTATGCGGCGCTCAGCGCGAGAGCCGCCACCGCGGATCCCAGGGGAACAAACGCCTGCCGGCGCCGTCCCTTGCTCATCCAAATCCATACCCAGGCCACATTCCCCCACACCACCAGGAGCGACACTCCATAGACTCCTATGACGTCGGCCACCTGAATAAGTCTCAGATATTCGGTCTGGGAATAGCCGGTCAACAACCACGGGAATCCGCCAAAAGGGAAATAACTGCGCAGGTACTCGGAGGCGACCCATAAAGGAGCGAACGCTGCAAGAAACTTCACACCGGAGCGATTCATGCAGTACCGGGTCAGTGCACAAACCAGGGCGGGATAGACAGCCAGGGCCAACACCATCAGCAGGAAGAGCCCCCAGGCTGCGGCTGACGGCAACCCGCCGAAATGCGCCAGCGTCCCCGGAATCCAATAAAGCAGGCCGGCAAATTGGACGGCGCCGGCAGTCATTCCTCCCAGGAAGGCCCTGCCGGAACTGTCGGTTCGGACCAGATAGATGAGGAGCGGAACCAGAGCCGCCCAGGCGAGCCAACCCTGGCTGAGCACCGGGAAGGAAGCCCAGGCCAGAGCGCCCGAGAACGCCGGCAGCAGGAGCAACATCAACTTTTTACGGTTTGAGCCGGTGCGGTGACGTGATTGCCATTTCACCCTAGGAGCCTGTTCGAGATTCCGCAGGATGCTTCAGTTGGTCTTGACGAAGCAATCGTTAAAGCCTGCCTTCCTCAGCCGTACCTGCAAGGCCACGGCCTCCGCACGCGAGTTGAATCTTCCGACTTTGACCTGGAACAGCTGATCGGCCGCCTGCGGGGCTTCGATTGTGCAGGGGAAGCCCTTTGCTTTCAAGGCATCAACCTTGGCCTCAGCCTCCCGTCGCTGGCGGAATGCCCCCACCTGCACGCTGTAGCTGAGGTTTGCCGCCGGAACCATCGACCTTGGCGTCGGGGATTCCGGCTTGGCGGCCTTCGGCGCGGTTGCCGGAGGTTTCTTTACGCCGGGGTAGACGACGGCAGGCGCAGGCTTGACGCTTACCGCCGGCTTAAGGGGATCGCTCGATCCGCCCTGGACGTTCTTGTACCAGTCCAGCTGATCGCGCACCGATTTCCCCTCGACAGGCGACGCCGCTGATTTTGTCTCCGCCGGCCTGGCGTTGTCCGGAGAGGAAACCTGCCCGCTTCCGGCTTCCGTGGCGGACGGGCTGCGATCGGCCGCGAACTGCACGGATTGGCGCTTTCCCTCCATAAAGCCGATGACGAAAAACGCCCCGCACATGAGTACGAGCAGCAAAAAAACGATGATCAGTTTCCGATTGTCCAGGACGAATTCCGTCCCTTCGGCGCCTCGTTGTTCCATTTTGTCTGCCTATGAATTGCGCTTGAACCAGGCTTGAATAATATCAATGGGAACCGGGAAAACAATGGTTGTGTTCTTTTCGTTGCCGATGTCTGCCAAGGTCTGCAGATAACGGAGCTGGAGTGCGACCGGTTCCTGGGCGATGACGTCGGCCGCCTCACGGAGTTTGGCGGCAGCCTGGAATTCGCCGTCGGCGTGGATCACCTTGGCTCTCTTGTCCCGCTCGGCTTCCGCCTGGCGCGCGATCGCGCGCTGCATTTCCTGCGGCAGGTCGACCTGTTTGACCTCGACCAGGCTCACCTTGATGCCCCAGGCATCGGTGTGCTGATCCAGAATCTCCTGGAGCTTGATGTTCAGTTTCTCCCGGTTGCTGAGGAGGTCGTCCAGGTCCACCTCGCCGAGCACCGAGCGCAGCGTCGTCTGCGCCAGCTGCGAGGTCGCGTAGAGGTAGTTCTCCACTTCCACGATCGCCCGCGGCGCGTTCATGACCCTGAAATAGATGATGGCATTGACCTTCACAGAGACGTTGTCGCGTGTGATGACGTCCTGAGGGGGCACCTCGAGCGTCACGGTGCGAAGGCTGACGCGGACGATCCTGTAGATGGGCCAGAAAATGAAGACGATGCCGGGACCCTTCGCATCCTGCGCCAGGCGGCCGAGCCGGAAAACCACCGCACGTTCATACTCCTTCAAAATATTGATCGTGCTCAACAGGTAGAAGATCACTATTGCGATTCCAAACAGCACGACTTCCGTCGGTGTCATTGTTCCCCCCAAGGTTTCCAAGTGTAGTAGCCCGATGCACGGCAGGCCTGCTTACTCGTGGACCTCCTCGACCTTAAGCGTCAGGTTAACGATCCCGACGACGCGCACACGTCTGCCGGCCACGATGGGAGCGGAAGAATGCGCCTGCCAGTATTCTCCCCGGACCCTGACGCGACCGCCAGAGAATATTTCGCTGTCCGCAACGCCGATCAGGCCGATCATGCCGGCATTTCCTGTGGCCGGCTTCTGCCGGTAAGACTTTATAAGGGCGATCAACAGAATAGTGAAGATGACTGCGAACGGCAGCGCCGCCGAAAGCGCCGTCGTCAGCCCGATCTGGACTGCCGGATCGGGGCTGTCGACAAGAATGAGCATGCCGATGACCATAGCGACGACTCCCCCCAATCCGAGTACGCCGAATCCCTGGACTTTGACTTCGGCTACGAACAGGCCTACGGCCAGCAGAATCAGCAATACTCCGACATAGTTGATGGGCAGGAACGAAAAGCCCAGAATCGAAAGCAGGAAACAGATGCCCCCGATCACACCCGGCGCCACCAGCCCGGGGTGGGTGAATTCGACGTACAGCAGGATCAGGCCGAAAACTCCCAGCAGCAACGCGAGATTCGGCTGCGAAATCATCGCCAGGAATTTTTCGCGTGACGTCATTTCGTAGGGAATGATCGCCTGCCCCTCGGGCGCAAGAGTAACCGTCTGCCCCGAGAACAGCTGCACTTTGTAGCCCTGCAATTGCCGCAGCAACTCGCCTTCATCCCTGGCGATGAAGTCGATCAGATGTTTGTCGAGCGCCTCATTCTCGGTGAACGACTTGCTTTCGACGACCGCTTTCTCCGCCTCCTCGACGTTCCGGTGGCGTTTGGTCGTGATGCTGCGCAGAAATGCCGTCGCGTTGCTGGTGATCTTCTGCGTCAGCGTCTTTCCCGCTTCTCCCCCTTCCACGGGGAACCCGGCAATGGCCAGCAAGGGGTGCGCGGCGCCGGTGTTCGTGCCCGGGGCCATGACCGCGACATCGGCAGCCATCAGGACGAAGAAGCCGGCCGAGGCGGCGGAAGCGGCGCTCGGCGCCACATAGACCACGATCGGTATCGAGCTGTTCAATATCTTGCCGATGATCTCTTCCATGGAGCTGCCGAAACCGCCGGGAGTCTGCAACCGGATCAGCACAAACTGGCAGTGTTCCGCGTTGGCCCGCTCGATGCCCTTGACGACATACTCGGCCGTGATCGGGTCGATCGCTCCGTGCAAATCGATCCTGGCAATGTCCGCGTGCGCGGACGGACCGGCGCCCAGGCAAAACACTGCGGCGAGGATGGCAAATCGCACCACGTTCAGCATAGGGATCTTTTAACTTAGACAGGTTTCATCATAACACAGAATGACCCCGAATGATTCCGAAGACGACACAACCCCGACGGTTCAAACGCGGGTGAAAAACATTCCGGACGGTGGCGGCTGCTTGCGGTAAAGGCGGCTCCCGCAAATTCCGCCGCAGCAGCGCAGAGGAAAAGGAAGGGCCGTGGTTCCTCCGTGCGGCGTCTGCGCCTTCGCGGAAACTCAAGGCGCTGCATTCTTGTGGCCCCGGCCTTCAGCCCGGTCTCCCAACTCACCCCTACGGGTGATTCCGGAACCATCTCACATGCGGCGGGATGGTACTGGAGTCGACGCAGAAGGTACGGGCTGGAGAGGGCGTCCAACGGTTGACTCAGGGCTGATCCGTTTGCTCTTCGCCGGTCCCCAGGGCTCACGCCCTGGGCTTTCCTGTTGGACCCTTTCAGGGTCCTCCCAATTGGACTGCTGCAAGACGACGGAAGCAGGAATCCGACGCGGGAGGCCGTGACCTGCTTGCGCTTGGATGCTGCCAAGCTTCAGCTAACCGTTGGACAACCTCTGAAGCCCGCGGTCACATGAAAACTTCGACTTTTGGGCTGCGATATTTTTTGGAGGGATCAGGGGAGGATGGATTCGAGCCGTTCGGCGTGATAGGAGGAACGCACCAATGGACCGGACTCGACGTAGGCAAAACCGATCGCCAGGCCGGAGCTCCGCAGTTCGCCGAATTCATCGGGAGAGTAGTAGCGCATGACAGGCAGATGATCCTTGCTCGGCTGCAGGTACTGCCCGAGGGTCAGAACATCCACCGCGGCTTCACGCAGGTCCTTCATCACCTCCAGCACCTCGTCCACTTCCTCGCCCAGCCCGAGCATGACGCTCGACTTGGTGCGCATCTCCAGTCCGAAGGACTTCGCATTGCGCAGAACGTCAAGGGAGCGGCGATAGCGCGACCCGGCCCGGGCGAGGCGATAGAGCCTGGGCACGGTTTCCACGTTGTGCGCCAGGATGTCCGGGCACGCCTCCACAACCTTGCGCAACGCCACCGGGTCCCCTTTGAGGTCAGGGATCAACACTTCGATCTTGATCCCCGGGCAGGCCGCGCGAGTCAGGCGGATCGTCTCGGCAAAGACGAAGGCGCCGCCGTCCTCCAGATCATCGCGATCGACGGAAGTGATCACCGCGTATTTCAGGTTCAATTGCTGGATGGCGATCGCGACGCGGCGGGGTTCGTCCAGATCATATTCGGGCGGCAAGCCGGTCTTGACGGCGCAGAACTTGCACGCACGCGTGCAGACATCACCCAGGATCATGAATGTGGCCGTCCCCGCGTTCCAGCACTCGCCTATGTTGGGACAGCGGGCGTCCTCGCAGACGGTGTTCAAGTGCTGCCGGTGAACCAGGCGCTTGAGGCTGGAATACTTCTCGCCGGCAGGCAGCCGGACCTTCAACCACGCAGGCCGCGGCTTCCTCGTCCGCGTTTCCGCCGGCTGGTTCACAATCCTGAATCCGTCATCCGTCTTCGTGTCCATGGTCCAATGATAGTCTCACTGATGGAGGGTCCCAAAGCGATCTTTACGTCCGCTGCAACCGCTCGAGGACGCAGCGTCCGAATTCGGCCGTCCCGACCGGCTTCTCGCCTGCCCGGCACAGGTCCCGGGTGCGCAGGCCTGCCGCAAGGACGGCGTCAACGGCGCCTCTGATTCCGGCGGCGAGATCCGGCCGCCCGAACGAGATCTCGAACATCATCGCTACACACCCGAAGGCCCCGATGGGATTCGCACAGTCCAGGCCCGCAATGTCGGGCGCCGAGCCGTGGACCGGTTCGTACAGCGCCGGACCGTCGCCCACGCTTGCCGAAGGCAACGTTCCGATGCTCCCGGTGAGGACTCCGCCGATGTCGCTCAGAATGTCGCCGAAGGTGTTCTCCGTCAGGATCACATCAAACTGCGCCGGCTTCAGCACGAGCTGCATTGCACAGTTGTCCACGTACTGGTGGCTCAGAGCCACATCCGGATATTCCCCATGGACCTCCTCGACGATCTGTCGCCACAGCGCGCTGACCTCCAGGACGTTCGCCTTGTCGACCGAAGTTACCTGCCTGCGCCGAATCCGCGCGAGATCGAAAGCGCGACGCGCAATCCGCTCGATCTCGCCGCGACTGTAAACCATCGAGTTCAAGCCGACCTCGGCGCCGGGAGGCCCGGAAACTCCACGCGGCTCGCCGTAATAGAGGCCCCCGGTCAACTCGCGCACCACAACCAGGTCGACCCCGCGCACCACCTCCGGCCTGAGGGTAGAACATTCCAGCAAGGAAGGAATCTGGCGCACAGGCCTGAGATTCGCAAAGAGCCCGAGCCCTTTACGCACGGCGAGCAGGCCTTTCTCCGGACGAAGCTGCGCCGGCCGGTCATCCCACTTCGGGCCGCCGACAGCCCCAAGCAGGACGGCATCGCTCGAAAGGCATGCGTGCAAAGTCGCCTCAGGCAGCGGCGTGCCACAACGGTCCAGGGCATCACCGCCGATGGCTGCCTTGCTTACAGCGACCGAAATCCCGGCCGCTCCGGCCACACGCTGTAGGACGTCGACCGCCGGATAGATCACCTCGGGGCCGATTCCGTCACCCGGCAGCAGACAAATCGTTTTGGACTTTTCTTTCGCCATTGCCAGTTCCTAATGATAATGTTAAACATCAGCTATTATTGGTAAACATCCCATGACACAACGATAAGCATCAGGTGCGTTTGCGGGCGACGCAAAGCCGCTCAAGCCGTCGACGCCATTCCGGGTCCGTTTCATCGTATGCTGCAAATTCTGCGAATGCTCCACCCGAGCAGGGGAATTGCCGGCATACCGTTTTTCATCGTTCACAAATTCATTTCATTCAGGACCCGGTCGAGAGCCCCGATAAAGTCGTCAATCTGGCTCCGCGAGATGGTGAGCGGCGGCAGCAATCGGAGGACCGACTGATGCGCGGCGTTGGCGATGACTCCCTGCTGCAGGAGACGCTTCACGACTTCCGGGGCGATACTGCCCAATTCAGCGCCGACCATCAGGCCCAGCCCGCGCACATCCAGGATTGACGGGTGCCTCGACTGCAGGTCGCGCAGGGATCTCATCAGGTAGTCCCCGAGTTCTGCCGCCTTTTGTGCCAGTCCTTCCTCTTCGATGATATCGAGGACCTCGAGGGCGAGCCGGCATGCCAGCGGACCGCCGCCGAAAGTAGTGCCATGCTCGCCGGGTTTCAGACTTCCGGCAACCGATTCGCTGCCCAACACTGCGCCCAGCGGGAAGCCACCGGCGATTGCCTTGGCGATGGTCAACAAATCGGGCTTAACCTGGTAGTGTTGAAAGGCAAACGGCCTGCCGGTCCTGGCAAAGCCGGTCTGAATCTCGTCCAGGATCAACAGGGCGGCGTGACGGTCGCAGAGCCTCCGGGCGGCAAGCAGGAACTCGCCAGGCAACGGGCGCACGCCCGCCTCCCCCTGGATCGGTTCGAGGACGAGAGCGCAGACGCGATCGTCGAAAGCCTGTTCGAGGGCGGTCAAGGTCAATTCCGTAATTGTCTCGACGTCGGCGAGCAGTGGACGGAACGGGGCCTGATACTTTTCCTGGGACGTAAGGCTGAGGGCGCCGAAGGTGCGTCCGTGGAAGGAGTTCTTTATACAAAGGAACCGTGACTTGTTTTCGTGCCCCAGATTCCGTGCCTGGGCCCTGGCGATTTTCATCGCGGCTTCCATCGCCTCTGTGCCGCTGTTGGTGAAGAATGCCCTGGCCATTCCTGACATCGTGGCCAGCCGCTTTGCCAGTTGCCCCTGGTAGGGGTGAACCAGGAGATTAGAGGAGTGGATCAGCCGTTCTCCCTGTTCCCGGAGTACTCGGGAAATCCTTGGATGATTGTAGCCGAGGGAATTCACCGCGATTCCCGCCAGGAAATCCAGGTAACGGCGCCCCTCGAGGTCAAAAAGATATGCCCCGTCTCCGTGCGACAGGCAGAGGTCGTATCGCTGGTAGGTCGGAAACAGGTATTCCCGCTCCAGTGCTTTGATCTCATCCGCGCTGATTTGCAGGTATCGATCCGACATCTCTCCGGCTGCCATGCGAGGTCCTCCTGGGGCTCAAGGTTGAGAAAACCGTGATTATACCGGCACTCGGATCTCAAAACAAAACATCACCGCAGAACTCTTCATATCATCCATCCTCTCGGATTCCTCCACGCTGCCACGGGCGCTCATGGTCGGTGAGTAAAAATCTGCAGAATCGGTTTCGCCGGCGAAACTGGGACAGGGGCAATCTCATGAGCGGATTACCTCCCCTGGCAACGGGTCAGGCTGCAACCTTGGCGTCGAGGTTTTTGTTGAGGCCCGCGCAACCACGGGTTATCATCCTTGGACCTAAGCCGGATTGCTCAGGAAGCGGGTCTGGACTTTTATGGAGACCGGGAGACTGGACGCGGCAGAACTCCGGCGGCGTCCGGAGGCCGTGTTTTTCCGCGTCCAGAGACTGATTTGGGCATTTCGTTCATGATTACTCCGGGCTGAGGGCTCACGCAAAATCTCCAGCTCATTTCTGCGCGTGCCCAGAGGAGCGAAGTCGACGCTATGAAAACCTGGTGCGCCACTCTCATGGCGCTGGCACTCTTGTGCGGGACTACGATTATGTCAGGACAGGATCGCAACGCACGCAGCATATCCGGCACCCGATCGCCGGTGCTGGCAAGGAACGGAATGATTTGCACCAGCCAGCCGCTCGCCACGGCGGCGGGACTCCGGGTATTGCAGGAAGGCGGAAACGCCGTTGATGCCGCGATTGCGGCGGCGGCCGTCCTGACCGTGGTGGAACCGATGATGACCAGCGCCGGCGGCGATGTTTTTGCCATCGTCTACTGGAACAAGAAGGGCGAACTGGCAGGGTTGAACGCGAGCGGCCGCTCCCCATATGGCATGACTCTGGAGTACCTGAAGAAAAAGGGTTACACGAGCATGCCGCAAGAGGGAGTGGACGCGATCACAGTTCCCGGGGCTGTCGACGGCTGGTTCTCGATGATTGAGAAGTATGGCACACTCAAGATGGATCGGATCCTGGCGCCCGCCATCGAGTATGCGGATCATGGGTTCCCTGTTTCTGAAATCATCTCCAACCAGTGGGACGAGCAGGCTGCGAAACTCGCCAGGGATCCCTGGGCGGCGAAGACCTACCTTCCGAATGGCAAGCCCCCGGGCCACGGCGAGATTGCCTATAACAAGAACCTGGCCGCAACCTATCGTCAGATTGCCGCCGGCGGGCGCAACTCATTCTATGAAGGCTCAATCGGCGCCCGGATTGTCGAGGCGATTCAGGCAAAGGGCGGCGTGCTCAGTGCCAAAGACCTGGCCGATCACAAAGCCGAGTGGGTAAAACCGATCAGCGTCAACTACAAGGGGTATGACTTCTACGAGCTGCCCCCCAACGGCCAGGGCCTGGTCGCCCTGGAGATGCTGAACATCCTCGAAGGCTACGACCTCAAGTCATGGGGACACAACTCCGCGGACTATCTTCATCACCTGATCGAAGCAAAAAAGCTGGCATTCGCCGATCGTGACTTTTACATCACGGATCCGGATTTCGCGCGGATTCCTTTGAATCGCCTGTTGTCCAAAGACTACGCCGCGGAGCGGCGAAAGCTCATCTCTCCCAGCCATGCGCGGCCGCAGTTTCCGCCGGGCGCATCGGAGCAGAGCGACACCGTGTATCTGACGGTTGTCGACAAGGACCACAATGCGGTGAGCTTCATCAACAGCATTTTCAGCGAATTCGGCTCCGGAATAGTCGCGGGCGACACCGGGATCTGTCTTCAGAACCGCGGCGCCAGCTTCAAACTCGATACCGCGTCCTGGAACCGGATAGAGCCCCACAAGCGCCCGATGCACACGCTGATTCCCGCGATGGTATTGCGGAATGGCAAGCCCTTCTTCAGCTTCGGGGTCATGGGGGGCGACAATCAACCCCAGGGGCACGTGCAGGTGTTTCTGAACCTGGTGGAATTCGGCATGAACGTACAGGAAGCGGGCGAGGCGCCCCGGTTCCGCCACACGGGGAGCCAGGTGGGGCTTGAGTCCGGCATCGGTGCCGATGTGCGCAGGCTGCTCACACTGATGGGCCATCGGATCGTGGTGATGAACGACAGCTACGGCGGCTTCCAGGGCATCCTCATTGATCCCGTCACGGGGGTGCTGATGGGCGGCAGCGACCCGCGCAAGGACGGCTGCGCCATGGGCTGGTAGCCGCACAGGGGCCGATCAGTCCCCGACGACCCGTTCCGGACGACTTTTTGCGATGGTGCAAACCGCTAGTCAAAATCATTCGACGCTGCCGGCCCCTTTGTTTTTTCTTCCCAGCCTGCTGTTCGAATGCGTGGTGCGCGCCCGCAACGGGCTGTACGACACCTCTTTTTTCGCGCAGGCAAGACTTCCCCACCCCGTGGTCAGCGTCGGAAATCTGACCGTCGGAGGGAGCGGCAAGACTCCCCTCGTGGTGCTTGTGGCACAGACGGTCGCCAGGCTGGGCGCGATCCCGGTCCTGCTGAGCCGTGGTTACGGCAGGTCGGAGAAGGGTGCCGTCGTCCTTCCGCCGGGAACGGAAGTTCCCACACCGGCGCGGCTGGTCGGCGACGAGCCTGCGCTCATGCGGAGGCACGAGCCGCGGCTCTGGTTGGGAATATCGCATGACCGCCGCTCGGTGGCCCGGCAGATCGCCGGCCGGGCGGAGCGCCTGGTATACATCCTCGACGACGGCTTTCAACACCGCCGCCTCAAGCGGGACCTCGACATCGTGGTCATCGACCGGACCCAGCCGCTCGCCGGCAACCGCCTGCTGCCCGGCGGCACCCTGCGGGAACCACCATCCGGACTGCGCCGGGCGGGAATCATCGTCATCAACGGCAGCCTGGATAGTCGTCCGGATGATCCTTTGGAAAAGCTGGTGCGAAGCCTCAACAGGCAGGCGGCTGTTTTTCATTGCCAGCAGCGGATCGAGCGCCTGGCGCCGTTTCGCGACTGGCAGGAGAGCGGCCCCGCAGCAAACCCGTGCCGGGCGCCCGGCGCCGTCTATCTCGTGGCCGCCATCGGAAATCCCGGCAGGTTTCGCAGCGACATCCAGTCTTTGGGGATCGATGTCAGAGGGGATCGCTTCTTCAGGGACCACGCGCGTCTTTCGCGCACGGACTGGCGCGAGTGTGCACGCAAAGCAGCCAGCGTAGGGGCAGCCGCCCTGATCACGACCGAAAAGGACGCAATCAAAATCACGGACCCGCTCGACTTCCCGTTGCTGGTGGCGGTACAGTCCACGCGGCTGGCCGAGCAGGCCGTATTTGAGCAGCAGCTCAAAGAGCTGGTCGGGGGGGGCCGGTGAGGAAGCTCCTTCCCGAACGGGTGCAGAAAGTGCTGATCCGCAGCACAAACTGGGTGGGTGACGCCGTCATGTCCGTGCCCGCCCTGATGGAGATCCGCCGCATTTTCCCGAACGCCCGCATTTCGCTGCTCGTCCGGCCCTGGGTGCAGGACGTGTATGCCGCCGTTGATTTCATCGACGAGATCCTGGTGTACGACAAGACCGGAAAGCACAAGGGATGGACCGGCATGCGCCGGATGGCGGCGGAACTGCGGGGCGGTCATTTCGACCTCGCCATCCTGCTGCAGAATGCGCTGGAGGCGGCTCTCATCTCCTATTGGGCGCGGATCCCCCTCCGGCTGGGATACGCTCGCGACGGGCGCGGGCTGCTGCTCACGCATGCCGTGCGCATCGATCCCGAGGTGCGCAAGGTGCACCAGGCCTATTACTACCTCGGCATCCTCGCCGGCGCCGGCCTGCTCGCGAAGAGGCCGTGGGAGGCAACCGGTTTCCGCCTGCAGTCGATCGCGATCGGGGTGCGCGATGCGGACCGCGGCGCCGCGCGCGACATGCTCCGCTCATACGGCATCGGACACGAGCATCCGGTCGTCGGCATGAATCCCGGGGCCAGTTATGGCGGCGCCAAGCGCTGGCCCGCCGAGCGGTTTGCTGCCGTTGGCGACGCGCTCGCGCGGGATTGCGGGGCGGGCGTCGCGATTTTCGGGGCCCCAAACGAACGCTACATTGCGGAAGAAGTATCCAAACGGATGGAAATGCCCGCGGCCGTACTTGCCGGCCGGACAACACTCGGCCAGTTGATGGGCCTGATTCAGGAGTGCGACCTGTTCATCACCAACGACTCCGGGCCGATGCATCTCGCGGCAGCGCTTGACGTGCCTCAACTCGCCATTTTCGGCTCGACGAGTGAAGTGGCAACCGGCCCGCTGAGCGGCCGCGCGCAGGTGATCAAACAGCAGGTCGACTGCAATCCATGCTTCTTGCGGGAGTGCCCGATCGACTTCCGCTGCATGCTGCGGGTCACGGTCGATGAGGTCCTCGGTGCGGCGCGGCGGAAGTTGTCGGAAAGGGGTCCGGGCAGGCGGGAGAACTAACATCGTAGCCGGAACTGGTCGAGTTTGGAAGCATCCCCCCGGACATCCCAGCTCGCACAATTCCGGCCTACGATGTTCTCCTGAGTCACCAGTAAGTTAAGCGCGCGTCCCGTGGCCGGCTGTGACCCTCGTCACGTAGCGGCCCATTTTCCGGATGTACATGGCTAGTCTCTGTCGCGAAACTTCAAGGTCATCTGACCTGGACCTAGACCTGGACTTGGACCTGGACCTGGACGTAGAGCCGGCAAATACCAATGGCCCGATATAAGTGCCGCATTCGCGGGAGGTCACATCAAAAAGGGCTGACCACGTCCAGGTCTAGGTCCAAGTCCACGTCCATGACCAGGCAGAACAATGATTGAGTTTGGCGACAGCAACCAGCGATGTGTGCCTCTGACCACAGCGCGGCGAAGAAGGCGCCAGGAGTCAGAAGTCGTGAGAATAGCAGCAAGAACCGCGGCATTTTCAGCAGCAGGCCGGGAGGGGAGACAACCGTAATACGGACGGGCGGGTTTTTGCGTTGTGGGGGAATCGGCACTTTGCTAGAGTCTAAGCCTTTGGGGGCGAGATGAAGGCTGCGGTATTTCTTGATCGCGACGGCACCGTCAGCGAAGAGGTCGGCTACGTAAATCACATCGACCGCTTCCGGATGTTCCCCTGGTCGGGGCCCGCCCTGCACAAATTGAATGAGGCCGGGCTTGCGACGGTGCTGGTGACGAATCAGAGCGGCGTTGCCCGCGGATATTTCCCCGAGTCCCTTGTGGCTGAGATTCATGGGAGGCTTCTGGCCGAGTTGGCTCTTTCGGGCGCCCGGCTTGATGCCATCTATTATTGCCCGCACCATCCGGAGGGGAAGCTTGCGGAGTTCCGTCGGACCTGCGACTGCCGCAAGCCGGCGCCCGGGATGATCCGTCGTGCGGCAGCGGACCTGGATCTGGACCTTCGCTCCAGCTTTGTCGTCAGCGACCGGTATCAGGATCTGTCTATGGGCTTCGCGGACGGCGCTCGCGGCATTCTGCTCCTCACCGGCTATGGAAAAGGGGAATATCACTATCACAGGGAAACGTGGCCCAGGCCGCCGGCTTTTGTGGCAGTAGATCTGCTCGAGGCCTCCGAGTGGATCCTCTCGCAAATCGACAACCGAACCGCATCAAGGGCGTCCGATTGAGGTCATTTCCCCGGAATTGAGGCAAGGTCACGCTAATGTCCGACCGCTTGCAGACGCGCACCCGGCTTCTACAAATCCTGGACCAGTTTGCCTCCCGCCGGATTGCGGTGGCGGGGGATCTGATCGCCGACCAGTTTCTGTACGGCCGGATTTCGCGCGTCTCCCGTGAAGCGCCCGTGCTTGTGCTGGAATACCAGGACATGGTTCGCCTGCCCGGAGGCGCTGCGAACGCCGCCAACAACCTGCTGTCCCTCGGGTGCGGAGTGACTGTCGTCGGCGCCGTAGGACGCGATGGGGCCGGAGCGGACCTGGTGTCCGCCCTGGAAATGAAAGGCGCCGATGTCCGGCACGTCGCCCGGGTCGAATCGTACTCGACCCCGGTCAAGACCAGGATCCTGGCGGGAGCTCATCACTCTTCCCCGCAGCAGATCGTCCGTGTGGACCGGGAATCGCACCTGGGCACGGCCGGGCGCCCCCAGTGGGGAAAACTGCGCCGCACCTTCCGCAGCATGGACGGCATCGTGATAAGCGACTACGGATATGGGGCGGCCGGCCCGCCGGATGTGCAGGAACTCAGAAATGCAGTGCAGCCCTCCGGAATCCCGATCGTCGTCGACTCGCGATTCCGTATGGGCGAATTCCAGGGCGTCGACTCCATGACGCCCAACATCACCGAACTCGAGGCGTCGACGGGAATCCTCATCGACGGAAACCAGCCCTTGCTGCACCGTGTAGCGCGACGGACTCTCAAGAAGCAGAAGCTGGGCTCGATCCTCGTTACGCAGGGACGTTTCGGCATGACCCTGTTCGAGCCGCACCGGCCCCCTCTGCACATCCCGATCTACGGCACGGACGAGGTCGCCGATGTTACGGGCGCCGGCGACACGGTCATCGCGGTCTTCACGCTGGCGCTCGCGTGTGGGGGCGCCCCGGGAGATGCGGCACGCCTGGCCAACTATGCTGGCGGCATAGTGGTCATGAAGAGGGGCACTGCAACCGTGACGCGGGAGGAGTTGAGCCATGCCCTCAAACATGACCCCGCCGCATGACCGGACCGGACCAGCCTCGACGATCTATTTCGGTGCAAAAATCAAGACCGTCGACGAACTCCACGCGCTGGTTGCGCACGCCCGCGCGGCCGGACGCAGGGTCGTATTTGGAAACGGCTGCTTCGACCTGATTCACGTGGGCCACATCCGGTACCTCCAAGGCGCCCGTGCCCTGGGAGACCTGCTCGTAGTGGGCATCAACAGCGATGCCTCGGTGCGCGCTTTGAAGGGGAACGGCAGGCCGCTGCAACCTCAGGACGAGCGGGCTGAAATCATCGCCTCCCTTGAGTGTGTAGATTACCTGGTGGTATTTGACGATCCCACCGTGGAGCGTCTGCTTCTCGAGATCAGGCCGGACATTCACGCCAAGGGGACCGACTACACGTACGACAGCGTGCCGGAGCGCGACACGGTCCTTTCCTATGGCGGCCGCGTGGCGATTGTCGGCGATCCCAAGGGGCACTCGTCGCGGGACCTGATCGCAACTATCCTGGCGAAGATGAGGCGATGAAGGAATCGCGCAAGATCCTGATCGTTCGCCTCAGTTCCCTGGGCGACATCATCCACACGCTGCCGGCGTTCCGCAGCCTGCGGGAGGGCTTTCCCGGGGCGCGCATCGATTGGCTGGTGGAACGCAGGCTGGCGTTTCTTCTGGGCGCCGTCGCCGGCATCGACCGGGTGATCCCGATCGACACGCACGCGCTGCGCGCCCGGTTCACGGACCGGGAAAGCTGGCGGCGGCTCCATGACCCGCTGCGCACGGTGCGGGCGTGCCGCTACGACGTGGCGATCGATTTTCAGGGATTGATCAAGACTGCCCTCTTGACGCGGCTGAGCGGCGCGGCTCTCCGGATCGGATTTCCGAGGGAACTCGTCAGGGAAAAGCCGGCGCACTGGTTTTATCACCGGACGGCGAAAAATCCCGGCACTGCGATGCATGTCGCCCGCCTCAACCTGCTCCTGGCTCAGGAGGCGGGCGCCCCTGCCGGCGAACTGTCCGCGTCCTTGATCGTGCCCGACGAGGACGACCGGGCGATCGGGAGCCGGTTGCTGCGGGAGCAACTTTCCGGGTTCATCGTCATCAACCCTGGAGGAGGGTGGCCCACAAAGCGCTGGGAGCCGGCCCGGTATGGGGCGCTTGCGGCAAAGATCGAAAAGGAGCTCGGGTTTCGGGTCGTGGTGACGACCGGTCCCGGTGAAGAAATGCTGTACCAGCAGATTGCAGCGGCGTGCGCGGACAGGTTGCCGGCTCATTTCCCGGTACCATTCCTGCAGTTGATCCCCCTGTTGACGCGCGCCCGTCTCCTCGTCGGAGGAGATACAGGGCCGCTTCACCTGGCATGCGCGCTCGGGACTCCGGTCGTAAGCATCATGGGGCCCACATCCCCGGTGCGCAACGGCCCATGGTCTGCAAAAGATGAGGCGGTTGTGCATCAGCTCCCATGCAGCTTTTGCAACGGCAGAACATGCCCGACCGCCAACGAGTGCATGGACATTCCGGTCGAAGAGGTCTTCGCAGCCGTCGTGCGGCGATTGGAGCGACATCGATGAGGCAGCCCGGAAGAGCGCACATCCATCACGCCGGCATCGGAGCGACTGCATTGCTTGCCTGCAGCTTCTCGCTGGCGGGAGCGTTCAGTCAGGCCCCGGCCTCACCCCAGGTCGCCGATGCTGTCGCCCAGTCGATGCCGGCCGAAGGGACCGAGCGGCTGGTGTACCATGTCGAGTGGGATCCGCCCGGATATCTCTTCTTTCTGCCAACTATGGATGTCGGCGAGGCAACCCTCAGCCTTGCGGGCGCGACCGAATACAAGGACAGGAAGGCGCTCAAGATCATCTTCACCGCCCGTTCCAGCGGCACGATGGTGAAGCTCGCGGGCATTCGCATCGACGACTACTACGAGTTCCTCACCGACGCGGAGACCTTCTGCACTTTCACCGTAATCAAGAGGGAGCGCGAAGGTAAACGGATGCGCGACATCGACCTGATTTACCTTCCCGAAAGCCGCAAGGTGCACGTGCGTGAGGTGGATGTATCGACAACTGTACAGAGAATAATCCGGGACAAGGACTACGACCAGATACCGCCGTGCGTGAAGGACCTGTTCTCCGCGCTCTATTCCGTCCGCAGAACCGAAATGTCTGCCGGCGCCTCGAACGTCGTCCTGGTGGGCGACAACGAAAAGGTGAAAGAGATTTCGATCCAGGTGAAGAAAAAAGAATCAGTCAAAACCCCGGCAGGAAAATTCGACGCCTGGCAGGTCGATACTGTCGCGGTGCTCGGCGGGCTGTTCAAAGATGGCGGCCAGTTCCGCATGTGGTTGTCGGCCGACGAACGCAAAATGCCGGTAAAATTCGAAGCCAAGGTAAGCCTGGGCAAGGTGACCGGCAGCCTTACCACAGCCCGCTAATCACCCCCGGATGGGCCGCTGTTGGGTGTTAGGTGCTGGGTGTTAGGTGTTGGGGGGTATGGATGGGGAGACGGACTGCCGGGCGAAAGTGGTGACGAATATCAGGCGCCAAACACCTATGGGAGTCGAAATGCCGGCCGACAGCGCTGCCGGCAATCGACATAGGTAGGCGGTCGCCCGCTGTCCCTGTCACACCACCGTGCGTACGGGTCCGTACACGGCGGTTCGGTGGGTTAAGCTACCGGCCGACTGCCAAACGAAAGAGCCCGATCCCTTCGAAGTAAACATTGGGGAAAGCAACGCACAAAGCCGGGCTCTGACTGAGCCGCCACGGGCCATGTGGGCTCCCAGCGGTTTTTGCCGCAAGGGCCTCATTGACACCGCGCTTGCGCAGCTCTTTGAAACGAGTCCGCCCGCGTTTCCATTGCTTCCACACGAAACACCGCAACTTCCGGCGTATCCAGCTGTCAAGGTCATCAAGCACTGAGGGCGTTTGGCAGAAGCCAAAATAGCCACGCCATCCCCGCAGGTAGACGTTGAGATCATCAACCATCCCCTGCAGGCTTACACCCCGTGTGCGCTGCGTGATTTCCCGAACTCGCTCCTTGAAGCGAACCATCGATTTCGGCGCTATCCGCCTCTTCTGTGGTTCCTTCGCGGTAAAACTGAAGCCCAGAAATTTCCGCTCCCATGGCCGCGCCACTGCGCTTTTCTCGCTGTTAACCTTAAGCTTGAGCGTCTTCGTGATGAAGCCCGTGACGCTCTCCATCACCCGCTCCCCCGCCCGTTGACTGCGAACGTAAATGTTGCAATCGTCCGCATATCGAACAAAGCGATGGCCGCGTTGCTCCAACTCTCGGTCCAACTCGTCGAGCACAATATTGCTAAGCAAGGGCGATAGAGGGCCTCCTTGCGGAGTCCCTTCGTCGATCGCACTCACCAGACCCTTCTCCATCACCCCCGCGTTCAAGAACGCCCGGATGATTTTCAGAACCCGCTTGTCGGAGATCCGCTTCGCCACCAGTCCCATCAACTTGTCGTGATTGACTCGATCGAAAAATTTCTCCAGGTCGAGATCCACCACCCAGGTGTAGCCTTCGGCTATGTATCCATGCGCCTTGGCCACCCCTTGATGCGCCGAGCGGTTTGGGCGAAACCCGTAGCTGTGTTCCGAGAAGGTCGGGTCCCATTTGCGTTGCAGAACCTGCATCACCGCCTGCTGCAGAAACCGATCCACGACCACTGGAATCCCTAACTTTCGGACTCCGCCGTCGGGCTTCGCTATTTCTACCCGCAGTACTGGCTGCGGCTTATAGGTTCCGCTCAGCATCTGTTCCCGGATCTCCGGCCAGTGCTTCTTTAGATAATCCGACACCATTTCGACCGTCATCCGATCCATGCCGGCACTACCCTTGTTGGCCTTGACTCGCTTCAATGCTTCCCTCAAATTCTCAGGATCAAGAATCTCCTCCATCAGCTTTTCGGCCTCAGCCGGGCTTTCAACCTGCCCCTTCGCCGTGAGCGCTTCGGTCCCTGCCATGATGTCTCTCGGGCTTTCATCCCTACCTTCCATCATGAAGGCCAACTGTAGTTGGTTCTTCTGCCGCTTTTCACTCATGAGTCGGGCCGTCTACTTGCCACTCCATTTCATCCCTTTCGGGACACCGTTTGAGCCTTCCCCGCTTTCGCAGGTACTATGCTCGCTGCTGACTTCTGCCATACGGTCAGGTCGGCTCACGCCTTCCTCAGTCACGAATCCGTGACATATGGCAGATCTCCCGAGGTAAGTGCGACCGCCTTCCGCGCACAAGGGCCGGATTTACAGCTTACGCCTTTGATGGATACGGACTTCGCGATCATACGCTCGCTCGTCCGGCGCTCGTGCCTCATATCCGGTTCTTGTTCATCCCCTCGCGCGTTTGCTCGGCGCTTCTTTCGAACACCGTTTTGCATTGGCGCTCTTGCGCTCCGCTACCCTTCACCTCCATCAGGTTGGGGGAAGACTTCCACTTCCGAGCTGTCGCACATGCTCGGCACACGTAAGTATCCTCCGGCAGAGCCGGAGGCTTTATAGTGGCGGGCCCCTCAAAGAGGCCTGATCGCAACCCAAAGCCGTCAACGGCTACGTCTACGAGCACGTGCACGTCAACGATCACGGTCTTCGTCGACGTTGACGTAAACGTTGACGTGCTCGTGCACGTCTTTTTCAAATCCAACAAACGAGCGAAGCACACTCCCGAAAATGTCAAACTCCTTCTGCCACCCCGGCAAAGCCGGGGGATCTCCCTACGGAATAGCGGTGCGGACGTTAGACGCTAGACACCAGGATAAATCACGAAGCACCACCACCCGGTACCTTACTTCCAAGACACCGCAGGCAGGACCTGACACCTAATACCCAACACCCAGCACCCGGCAATCAAAGTCCCACACACAATAAAAAGCCCCAGATGGTTTGTATGGAAAACGTCAGAGAGGGGGGTGTCGGAGGCGGCCGTAAGCCGAATCCTGTTTCTCTGCAGAGCAGAGACGGCAATCATTCATCTGGCCCCCGGATCACTCCGGGGATCTAGCGGTCTACCCAAAAGCGTCGGACGGGCCGCCCTTATTCCCTTGCGGGATCGCTTTTCTATTTGACCTTGCTCCGTGTGGGGTTTGCCCTGCCGCCATTGTTGCCAACGGCGCGGTGCGCTCTTACCGCACCTTTTCACCCTTACCCCCTGCAAAGGGGGCGGTATATTTTCTGTGGCACTTTCCGTAGGGTCGCCCCTCCCTCGCGTTACGAGGCACACTGCCCTGTGGAGTTCGGACTTTCCTCGATCCTGAAAACAGGACCGCGATTGCCCGGTCGCCTCCGACACTTGATATCTTAGACAAATTCGCGCCGGATTGCACCATCCAATCGCAGGGTCGACGCGTCGTGCGGCTTATTGCGGGCTGAAACAACGGCCTGGCGCCGTGCGACCCCATGAATCCTTGGATCCGGGCGGTGCCCGGGAGACGTCATCCACCCACAGTGTCAAGTGTGTCCTGCAGCCCGCGCTTTGCGGGGCAGGCTAATGCCGCCCGTTGGCAGTGTCGATCACTTCGCCTTTACGCTGGCAGTCGCCGGGTCGGCGGCCTTCACCAGGCCGAGGAGCTGGCGCAGCTTTCCGTCCAGCTCGAGTGCGATCTCGCGATGTTCGCGCAGGAACTGCTTGGCGGCCTCGCGACCCTGGCCAAGGCGTTCGCTCTTGTAAGAAAACCAGGAGCCGCTCTTCTCGATCAGTTTCCGCTCCACGGCCAGGTCGACCAGGTCTCCCTCGTAGGAAATCCCCTGGTTGTAAAGAATGTCGAATTCGGCCTCGCGAAACGGCGGCGCCAGCTTGTTCTTGACGACCTTCGCGCGGGTGCGGCTGCCGACGACCTGGTCCCCTTCCTTGATGGCGCCGATGCGCCGGATGTCGACCCGGATGGACGAGTAGAACTTGAGAGCGCGTCCGCCGGTCGTAGTCTCGGGATTGCCGAACATGACGCCGATCTTTTCCCTCATCTGATTGATGAAGACAAGGCATGTGTCCGACTTGGAAACGATTGCGGTCAGCTTGCGCAGCGCCTGGGACATCAATCGGGCCTGAAGCCCCGGGAGCGAATCGCCCATCTCTCCTTCGAGTTCCGCCTTCGGGACGAGGGCGGCCACCGAATCGATCACCAGGATGTCGATCGCGCCGCTGCGCACCAGCACTTCGGCGATCTCCAGTGCCTGCTCCCCGTTGTCGGGTTGCGAAACCAGGAGTTCGTCGGTATTGACGCCCAGCATCTTGGAGTAGCTTGCATCCATGGCGTGCTCGGCATCGATAAAGGCCGCCGATCCCCCTGCCTTCTGCGCCTGCGCAATCGCGTGGAGAGCCAGCGTGGTCTTGCCGCTCGATTCCGGTCCGAAGATCTCCACGACTCTCCCTTTCGGGAATCCCCCGACACCGAGGGCGGCATCGAGTGAAATCGATCCGGTGGAAATCGACCTTACGCCCGATGGATCCGTGCGATCACCCAAACGCATGATCGACCCTTTGCCGAACTGTTTCTCGATCTGCGTCAAAGCCATCTCAATCGCTTTATTCCTGTTGTTGCGCTCGTCCGCCATTAGACTTTTCCTTCCTTTTCACGGTAATCGTAAAAGCCGCGTCCCGTTTTTCGACCCAGCAGTCCGGCATCCACCATCTTCACGAGGAGCGGACAAGGCCGGTATTTCGGGTCTCCAAGCCCCTCCTGCATCACGCGCAGGATATCGAGGCACACATCCAGGCCGATGAAATCCGCGAGCGTGAGCGGCCCCATCGGATGGTTCATGCCCAGCTTCATCACGGTGTCGATCGCCTCGCGCGACGCCACTCCCTCCATCAAGGCATACACCGCCTCGTTGATCATCGGCATCAGGACGCGGTTGGAAACGAATCCCGGGTAGTCCTGCACTTCGACCGCCGTCTTTCCAAGAGTCGACGCGAGGTCGAGAATCTTGCGGCAGGTGGCGTCCGAGGTCTCCAATCCGCGGATCACCTCGAGCAGTTTCATCAACGGCACCGGATTCATGAAGTGCATGCCGACGATGCGATCCGGCCGTTTCGTCACCGCGGCCAGCCTGGTGATGGAGATCGAGGAGGTGTTGCTTGCCAGGATGGTCTCGCTGCCGCAAATCCGGTCGAGCTCCTGGAACACCGCATTCTTCACCGTCGGGTTCTCATTCACGGCCTCCACGACCAGTCCGCAGGAGCCGAACTCGGCCATCCCGGTCGAAGGTGAAATCCGGCTGAGCGTAGCATTCCGATCCTGCACTGCAAGAGTCCCTTTCTGAACGAACCGGTCGAGGCTCTTTTCGATCGCCTTTATTGCGCGGTCCAGCAAGTCCTGGCGCACATCGGCCAGATGCACCAGGTAACCGGCCTGTGCAAACACCTGGGCGATCCCGGAGCCCATTGTGCCCGATCCCACGACGCCGACGATCCCTATCCCTGTTGTGTCCATTTGAACTCTCCTCACGAGCAATGCTGGTTCACGGTTTCGTCACTTTATCTAACTCTCCCCATGGCCTGATGAGCCAGAAATCTTTTCAGGGATTTTCCGGTATTTTCCCCCGAAGTCCTTCACTGCTGCCCGAAACGCCGCCTTCGACGGCATCCCGGATGCCTTTCGGCATTTTCCGGCCGCGATTCGAGCGCAGGTCTTTGGCCTTGGAGTCGCATTATACCATTCCCGGCGAACAAGGACGCACCTGGTGCGGGGGCAGACGATTCACCGGATACGGCTCTGGCTCGGGTCCCGTGAGCCCTACTGCTTTGCATCGCATTCTCGCCCCGCTCCCCATTTGTTTCACCGTTGCATTCGACCGCGACGCTCCATAGAATTCATGACGTCGGCGCGATTCAGACAGTAACGAGCTCCGAAGGGGCGGAACAGGAAAGCCCGGGGCGTGAGCCCTGGGATTATGGCTATGAGAGAGATGAGCCCTGCAAGGGCGAAGCAGATTGCGCCCTTAGGAGGGCTGAACCTTTCTCTTCCCCACTTCCCCGGGTTTGCGCCCTGGGCTTTCCTGCCGGACCCTTTCGGGGTCCCCCGCTTGAGCCCGCTTGCCGGCGCCGATAGTCGCGGCGTGTGAATCGCAGTCAAGGCTGCTCGCAGCCGAGGAGGTAATATTGGACACGCAAGGATCATCGGGACAAAAGTGGGCTTTGATCCTGGGGGCTTCCAGCGGTTTCGGCGCGGCAGCCGCTCTGGCGCTGGCCCGCGGAGGCTTTCACATTTTCGGCGTTCACCTGGACCGCCGGGCCACGCTGCCGAATGCGGAACGCATCCTCTCAGAAGTCCGCGGGATGGGGCAAAAGGCCGTGTTCTTCAATGTCAACGCCGCCGATCCTGCGCGCCGCGCGGAAAGCATACAGGTGTGCCGGCAGGAGATTGCCGCGACTCCGGGCAGCGCCGGGATCCATATCCTGCTTCACTCGCTGGCATTCGGCACGTTGAAGCCGTACCTGTCGATGTCGGGCGCATCGGCCATCAAGCCGGCCGATATGAATATGACCCTCGATGTGATGGCTCACAGCCTGGTCTATTGGGTCCAGGACCTGTTTTTGGCCGGACACCTGCCCCGCGGCGCCAAGATCCTGGCGATGACCAGCGCGGGCGGTCACCGTGTCTGGGAAACGTACGGGGCGGTTTCAGCCGCCAAAGCAGCGCTGGAAGCACACATCCGGCAATTGGCAGTGGAGTTGGCGCCGCACGGCATCAGCGCCAACGCCTTGCGGGCGGGCGTAACCGATACTCCCGCAGCGAGAAAAATTCCCGGGAGCGAACGAATGTTTGCGCGAGCCCGGGAAGCCAATCCCGGAAAGCGCCTGACCACGCCGGAAGACGTTGCCGAAGTGATCGTTTCGCTCGCCTCATCTGCTTCGACGTGGATGACCGGCAACGTGATCGGCATCGACGGCGGCGAAGACCTGGCGAGCTGAGAGCTTGCTTTTATGGATGCTATTTGCTTTTCGCTGCGGCTGTTCTTGCGATTGGCCGTTGACTGTCCCTACGCGGGCTGATAAGATGACGCGTTTTCGACTGGAGTGAATTATGCCAATGCAGTGTTATGTTTGCGCGAAAGCCCCGATCTTCGGACACACGATTTCCCATGCCCACAACGTCACGTCGAGGAAGTTTTATCCGAACCTGCAGAGCGTTCGAATTGTGGAAAAGGGATCGGTAAAGCGCGTTCGCATCTGTACCCGGTGCCTCCGGTCCGGGAAGGTCCAGAAGGCATAGCCGGATTCCGGCTATGCCAGGGCGACCGCATCGATCTCGATCAGAACGCCCTTCGGCAGTCGCGCGACCTGCGCCGTGGTACGCGCGGGTCTGGCGCCCCCAAGATACTCCCTGTAGATCTCATTGAACCGGCTGAAATCGTCCAAATTGGCCAGAAAAACCGTGGTCTTGACGATCTTCTCGATGCCGCTCCCGCCTGCGTGAAGAACTGCCAGCAGGTTCTTCATGACTTGATGAGTCTGTCCGGCGATGTCGGCGCCTGTCACACTCCCCGTATCCGGATCGATGGCGATCTGCCCGGACACGAAAACAAACCCGTTGGCACGAATGGCCTGGGAATAGGGGCCGATCGGGCTCGGGGCTCTCTTGGTTTCAATGATCTCCCTCATACACGCTCCTTTGGCGCACGTTCGTCACAACAAAACTGATTCACCGCCGCCGGGGATCGCATTCCGCCGGACCGGATGGACCCGCGCTTCGCTGCCGCCGGGGGCGGCCGGAGGCGGCCGGATCGTCAGGGTATACGGGAAACGCGCGCCACGTCTTCAATCCCGCGGATTCCCTTCAACACCTTGATGATCTTTTGCAGGTGCTTGACATCGTTGATCTCTACCGTGAGGTCGACGGCGCCTTTGCCTCCTTCGCTCGTAGAGGATCGCGATTCGCGGATGTTGGTCTTGAGATTGGACACGGCGGATGTGATCTCTGCCAGGATGCCCTGCCGGTCTTCGATGGTCATCGCGAGTCTGACGGTAAAGATCTCGTCTCCCGGCACGTCGATCCATTCCACTTCCGTCATGCGATCCGATCCGAGGAAGTTCACGAGGTTGACGCAGTTGGCCGTATGGACCGATATCCCCTTGCCGCGCGTGATGTAGCCGACGATTTCGTCGCCGCGGATCGGGTTGCAGCACTTTGCCCGGTACACGAGGAGGCCGTCCTGTCCTTTGACCGTGATGGGAATCTCGCCGCGGCCCAGCACTTTCTTGACCACGGTGGCGATCGAGGACTTCTTGGCATTCGGCTCCAGGGGCGGCGCGAGGTCGGGGAAGAGTGCGGCGAGGATCTGCCGGGGGGCGATCTTGCCGAACCCGACAGCCGGGTATAGGTCCTCCGTCCGCTGGATGCCGTGTTCCAGCAGCACAGCGGGAAGTTCGGGCATCGTCAGGACCTTCTTCCAGCTGGTCTTGAACTTCCGCGCCTGCTTTTCCATCAGCTTCCTGCCCAGCTCGGCCGCATCTTCCCTTTCCTTCTGATTGACCCAGTGCTTGATACGATTGCGGGCGCGGGCGGTCTGGACGAAAACGAGCCAGTCCCTGTTCGGGCTCGCTTCCTTGCCGGTAAGGATCTCGACGATCTCGCCGTTCCGCAGCTTGTGCCGAAGTGGAACGATGCGTCCGTTGACTTTGGCGCCTACGCAATGGTGTCCGACCTCCGTGTGGATGGCATAGGCAAAATCGACCGGCGTGGCCTCGCGCGGCAAGCGTGATGACTTCCCCCATGGGCGTGAAACAGTACACCTCATCCGGGTAAAGGTCGACTTTGAGACTGCTGATGAACTCGCGCGGATCGCTGATTTCGCTCTGTGAATCGATCAGCTGGCGCAGCCAGCGGAATTGATCTTCCCCTTCGACAGCTCCCAGCTTGCCTTCCTTGTATTTCCAGTGGGCGGCGATGCCGAGTTCGGCGATGCGGTGCATCTCCTGGGTCCGGATTTGAATCTCGAACGGCTGGCCGTTCTTGCCGATCACGGAAGTGTGCAGCGACTGGTACAGATTGGGCCGGGGAATCGCTATGTAGTCCTTGATCCGGCCCGGAACAGGTTTCCACAGGTTGTGGAGGATGCCCAGGATGGTGTAGCAGTTCTTGACGGTGTCGGTGATCACCCGGATGGCGATGAAATCGAAGACCTCATCGATGCTGATCTTCTGGCGCCGCATCTTGTTATAGACGCCATAGATCCGTTTGATGCGGCTTTCCAGGCGGGCCGGAATGTTGTACTCGGCGAGCTCGGAGGCGATCACGGACTTGGTTTCTTCGATAAAATCCTGGCTGACCGCGCGGCGGGCTTCGATCAGGGACACCGTGTTCTGATAGGCGACCGGGTCGAGAAAGCTGAATGCGAGGTCCTCGAGTTCGCCGCGGATGCGCGCCATTCCGAGCCGGTGCGCCAGCGGCGCATAGATCTCCAGCGTCTCGCGCGCAATGCGCTCTCGTCGGTCCGGCGGCAGGTACTGCAGGGTGCGCATGTTGTGCAACCGGTCGGCCAGTTTCACAAACAGGACCCGGATGTCGCCGACCATCGCCAGCAGCATCTTGCGGAAGTTTTCCGCCTGCTTCTCGTGCCGGGAGCTGAAATACACCTGCGAGATCTTGGTGACGCCGTCGACGATCTGATAGACCTCGTCGCCGAACTGCTTGCGCAGTTCCTCCGGCGACATCAGGGTGTCTTCGAGGACATCGTGCAGCAGCCCGGCGGTGACGGTGCCGGCGTCCAGTTTCAGCTCCGCGAGGATGTTGGCAACTTCAAGCGGGTGCGTTAGATAAGGCTCGCCGTTCATCCGCAGTTGCCCCTTGTGGAACTTCGCGGATGCTACGTAGCCACGCTGAATTATTTCGAGCGCCTCGGGGTGATAGCGCAGCACCTTCTCAGCGAGGTCCTCGAATCGGATCATAGGCGTTTCGATCTGACTATGCTATTCGACCGATCTAACACCATAATTATAGTGGAAATTCTCAGGGCGGGAAATGGGGCACGTCCGAGGCTTGAGAACCGCGGCGGCGTGCCCCATATATGGTGGCGACAAGGCTTCAGCTTCCAGGAGCAAATCGGCCAGGAACTGACTACTTGGAAGTACCCAGTTTCTTGGGTTTCTTTGCCTCTTCCTCAGCCTGCTTGAGACGCATCATCAGAGCCTTCTGTGCGACCATGTCCGCTTCCAGGACCAGCGCCGCTTTGGCCTTCGCATCCTTTTCGAACTTGGCCTTTTCTCTCCAGAGCAGGTTCTGATACTCCATGGCGTCGAAGTAAGTCGGGGCGGATCTTGAGGGCTTTGTCGATTGCGTTCAAGCCTTCATCGATATCCTTGAGAGTGTGCGCCTTGTCCTCTTCGAGTCAGGAACTCGACGTTTTCACCCTGCAGCCCGGTCTTCTTGTCGGAGTCGTCGAAATCGATGACGGCGATCCGATAGAGCGCCTCTGCATTGTTCGGATCGACGGAGAAAATCTTGTCGCACCATTCCTTCGACTTGTCGAATTCCCCCATCTGATAGTACAGACTCGCGATGCTGAGCATTGCGTTGGTGTTTCGGGGTTCGGAACTGACGATCTCCGAAAAGGTCAGCAATGGCCTTGTCAGCCATTTCTTTGCTCTTCGGATCCGGAGATCCCGGCACGAACTGGGAAGTGTAGGTGGTGGCCAGGTACATCCGAGCGACCGAAAAATGCGGATCGAGCCGGATGGATTCCTCGAACAACTTGGACGCTTCTTCGTACTTCTGCTCGACGAACGCCTTGACGCCCTTGTTCAGCGCATCACGCGCACGCAGCTTCGTAATGAAACCGCACCCCGAAAGCGGAATGGCCGCCGAAAGCGCGAGTATGACGAGCCACTTTTTGTTGACCCTCATTATGGCCTCCAGACTATTCAATGAATTGCGCGAAGTATGACCGGCTAGCGGATTTCTGGTAAGCAATCCGACGTCCTGTACACCGGCGCCCTTGGCAAGATCGATGATCTTGACGACGTCGCCATAGGGAAGTTTGGCACTCGCGCTGATAAACATGTTCTTGTTCGCCCGGGCGCTATAAATCTCCAGGAGTTTCGTTCTCCAACTCACCGATGAGGAATCGGCTCCTGGTTGATAGCAAGTTGAGCGGTTTCCGACATCGACACCACGATCACGTCCGAGGGCGGAGGTGTCTTCAGGTCCGGAGTCTCCGGCGGAGGTCTGCGGCACCTTCACCTCCAGGTCCAACTGACGGACCGGGGTTATCACCATGAAAATAATGAGAAGCACGAGGAGGATATCGATATACGGTGTGATATTGATATCGCACTTCGGGCCCTTACCAGTACCAACCGCCATGCTCATGGAAGAACACTTCCTTTCTCTCAGCCGTATTCGGAACGGTTGTTGTCAAGAATCGAATAAGGGCGAAATCCGGCCGTCGCCCAGCCTGGCCAGCGGCTCCGCCGCCGTTTCCCCACGCGCAAGCGGGGCGTGACCCCTGTCGGACAGCTGCGGGTCCGCCGGCGCACGGCCATAGCAGCCGCTGGCAAACCTTACGCAACCGGCGCAGGATCACGGGGCCGGGACAACGGTCAGTTACTTTTCCTTCTCCGTCATCAGGCCGATCTTCTCCACACCGGTCTTACGGCATTCATTGACGACCTCGACGACACGCCCGTAGAGGACCGCCTGTCAGCCTTCAAGAACATGACCTTGTTGAGCTCACCGCCGCCGAACCTCTGTCTCAGAGTTTCCATCAGATTCTGTTCTGTTGTCAGACTCTTTCCCAGGAAGATTCGGCCGTGGCGGTCCAGGGCCACCACGACGGCGTCCTTGGCATCGGCATCGGGAGCTTCAAGCGGATTCTTGGCTTTCGGCAGATTTACCGTAATACCGGTCTGGAGCAGCGGGGTGGTGATCATGAAAATGATCAGCAGCACCAGCATGATGTCGGCCATCGGCGTGACATTGATGTCGCTGTTGACCTTCGCAGTTTCGATAGTGTCTAGCCACCGATCTGACCCCGTTTCTTCAAGAAGTAATCGATCAATTCCGACGAGGAATTGTCCATTTCGATCGTGAAGGTTTCGATCTTGTTCGTGAAGGAGTTGAACGCCCACACCGCGGGAACCGCGACGAACAAGCCGAACGCCGTCGTCACGAGCGCTTCTGCGATACCGCCGGCGACCGCCGCGATACCTGCAGTCTCTTCGGTCTTCATGCCCTGGAACGCGTTGATGATGCCGATCGTCGTTCCGAACAGTCCCACGAAAGGCGCCGTCGATCCGATCGTCGCCAGGCCGCCCAGGCCGCGCTTCAGATCCGAGATGCCGATCGCGGTTGCGCGATCCAGCGCTCTGCTTGGCCGCCTCAATGGTCTCGCCCGGGATATCCTTGCTGCGTGAGTGAGCCTGCAGCTCCTGGAGCCCGGATACCAGAACCTTCGCGAGGTGGCTCTTGTTGTTCTGTTCGCCGAGGGCGATCGCTTCATCGATCTTCCCTTCCTTGAGGCACTCAGCGACGGCAGGGGTGAATACGCGCGACTGTTTACGCGCCTGGCGATAGGTGATCCATCGTTCGATCATGACGCTGATCGAATAGGCCGACATGATTCCGAGGATCACCACGACCAATTTGGCGACCCCACCCATCGAGTTCCACAATTCCATTATATTGATTGATCCCATCGATTTTCTCTAACCTCCAACTGGGTTATTTACCTAGATTGAAAATGACCGTTACGGTAGCGATAACCGGCACGGGCTCTCCGTTCAGGAGTGTCGGAGAATACTTCCATTGCTTTACAGCCTCGGTCGCCGCCTGATCCAGAAGCGGATGGCCCCTGATCACGCGGACAGTGGAAACGTTGCCCTCTTCATCCACATTTACCTCGAGCATGACAATTCCGGAAACGCGCGCACGCTTTGCCAGCTCGGGATAGATCGGTTCGACTTTCCGGATTAACTTTGACTCTTGAACGTTTCCGCCGACGCGCTGCGGCTCGACCTTCTTGGGACGTGGCGGGGGTGGCGGCGGTGGCGGGGGTGCGACACCTCCAAGAACTCCACCGGCGACCCCACCCGGGACGCCTCCCACAACTCCCCCGACTACTCCTCCCGGAATTCCGCCGACAACTCCGCTTACCCCCACGACTGGAGGTTCATCGACAGGCGGTGGAATCTCTTTTGGAATCTCCGTCGGCGCCACGAACTTGGTCGGGTCGACCACGACTCTCTGAGGCTGAACCACTTTGGTCGGACTCGGCGGCGGTGGTGGCGGTGGCGGCGGAGGCGGCGGAGGGGGTGGTGCGATCAGAAACGTAAGGAGTTCGCTTTCCGGGAGCACATTGAAGAACACGAGAGGGAGGATCACGATAACGATGATCACCACCACGTGCACAACGATGGAAATCCCGAGCGTCACCAGACGTTTCAATAAATCCGATTTGTCGGTCTGTTCTAAGGTTTCAAACATTGTATCTCCCGTATACTGCCCTCGGGCTTGAGATAAAGAGGTGTATGCGCGGTGCCGATTGGAAGCGCGATCTTATATTCGGCCCGCAAAATCTGTCAAGCAGATTTTGCCCGCATTCCGATTTATCTCAAACCCTTGTGAGCGCTCTGCGAAATGCTCTGATTTTATCGAGGTTTTCACAGTTTCAGGCTGCCTTCCGCTTCGCTTTCAGCTCTGCCGTTCGATACCACCACTCCACGATCGGCGAGGCGATCGCGATGCTCGAATAGGTGCCGATGATGATCCCAACCGTCAGGGCGAACGAGAACCCGCTCAGCACTTCCCCGCCAAACACGAGGAGGGCGAAAACGGACAGAAACGTCATCCCCGACGTTATGATCGTCCGGGAAAGGGTCTGGTTGATGCTCAGGTTGAGAACCTTCCCCAAAGAATCCTTGCGCATTGTTCTGAGATTTTCCCTGACACGGTCGAAAACGACGATCGTGTCGTTGACCGAATAGCCGACCAGCGTCAGCAGGGCTGCAATCACGGTCAGCGAGATCTCCTTCTGGGTGAGCGCAAACAGGCCAAGCGTGATGATCACGTCGTGAATCAAGGCCACGACGGCGCCAACGCCGTAAATGGGCTTGAATCGGAAACCGATGTAAACGAGCATGCCCAGGAAGGAAAGCCCCACGGCAAGACTGGCGCGGTTCCTCAGGTCCGAACCGACCACGGCTCCGATGCTGTCAATGCCGGTCATCGCGAAGGGACCCGCATAAAAAGCCTTGTTCAGGCTCTCCAGCACCGCCGGCGTCACCCCTGAGGCGTTTCTTAGATCGTTCAGGGAGCTTACCAGTCCTTTGCCGGTCTTGTTGCGGTAATCGAGTATGGCCCGCGCCAGGTTCTGGTAATGCGTCTGGATTTCAAGGGCGGTCTTGCTTTGGCCGGAAAGTTTGTCAGGATCGGCTTCCGCCAGGTACTTGGAGACCGCATCAACGCCGATATTGATGTCATTGATGTCTATCAGCGTCGACCCGACATGCTCACTATCGAAACTCTGTCGCAGCAGCGCCTGCAGTTCCTTGTGCCCGGCATCCACATTCTGGCCTGAACCGAAGACTGTTTGCATGCGCACCAGGACGGAGTTGTCCGCGGCCTCGCCAAAACGCTGAATAATCGTCGTTCCCACCGCCTCAGGTTTCAACGTGCGGCGGATCATCTCCAGGTCCGGTGGCTGTCGAAACTTAAGGTACACCACGGTCCCGCCGGTGAAGTCGATGCCCAGCGCCAGACCGCCGCGGACGAAATAACCGGTGATGCCTATCGCCAGCAGGGCACATGACAGTCCGATGAAGTACCACTTCTTGCCTATCCAGTCGATTGAGACGCTTTTAAGGATTTCCACCTAGAACTCCCAAAGATGCGATTTTCCGGAGCTCCGGGACTGCCGACCGACCGGATACATTCATCTCGCCGGTCCTTTTGACCCCGTTCCGCTCCTCAAGTTCCCTCAAATTGACAATGTTTCCACCTTTCGTCTGCTCAGTGTCAGATCGAACAGGCGATGAGATACGTATATGGCGGTAAACATGTTTGCGAGAAGGCCGACGGTGAGCGTGACGGCGAAACCGCGGATTGGTCCCGTGCCAAACTGGAACAGGAAGGCCGCCGCGATCAGGGTGGTCGTGTGCGTGTCGAAAATCGTCCAGAACACCTTGCTGAAAGCGACGTCCACGGACGCGCGCACGGTCTTCCCGTTACGCAACTCCTCCCGGATCCGCTCGAATATCAGGATGTTCGAGTCAACCGCCATGCCGATCGTCAGGATTACGCCCGCGATCCCGGGAAGCGTCAGGGTGGCCCCCACAGCCCCCATGAACCCGAGCAGAATGATCAGATTGCTGAGCAGGCACCAGATCGAGTTCAGCCCGGCATGCCGGTAGTACACAACCATTCCGATGATCACCAGGCCGAAGCCGATCAGGGCTGCCGTGACGCCGGCCCGGATGGAATCGTTGCCGAGCGAAGCGCCGACCGTGCGATCCTGAGCCACGATCAGCGATGCGGGGAGAGCGCCGGAACGCAGCAGCAGGGACAGATCCTCGGCCTGCTGTACCGTGAAACTGCCGGTGATCTGCCCATCGGCGCCGATCTTGGTTTCAATCGTGGGCGCCGAAAACACGGTGTTATCCAGCACGATCGCCAACCGGTCGCCGACGTGCTCGGCCGTGACCCGCTCGAAAATTACGGCGCCTGCGGCATTCAGGAAAAAACTGACCGCGGGCCGGCCGTTCTGGTCCGTCGAACGCCGGGCGTTTTTCAGGTCCTTCCCTGTAATAGTGGGAACAGCGCTGACTACGAGGTAAGTGACCTGGGTCTGCTCCCCGCGGTCGTCCCGGAAGGGCATGATCTTCCAGTCATCCGGGATCCGGCCGCCATTGGCCTGGATTGCCGATTCGACGGTCGTGAACGGCCCGCCGTTCTCTTTCTTCACCATGCACAGGGTCAACTGCGCCGTATCCTGCAGGAGCTCCTTTACGCGTTCGGGATCATCGATTCCAGGAAGCTCAACGATAATCTGATCCTGAATCTGGCTGCCGCTGCTTCCATAGATCTGCAGGGTCGGCTCTGTGACGCCAAGCGCATCCACGCGGCGACGGATGGTTTCCAGCGCCTGTTTCACCGTTGAATCCTGCATCTCGCGGACCACGGATTCCAGCATCGTCATGCTGAATGAGGTCTTCCCCTCGAGTGCCTGGGTGCGAATCGTGTACTTGCGATCATAAAGCGGGTTCAAGTAGTCGCGGACAGACTTGTCCTGGGCGGTATCAACCCCGACGATCTCGATGGTCAGCCCGTTGCCCTTCTTGGCCGATTCAAAACTGATCTTCTTGTCCTTCAGGTCGCTCGCAATGCGCTCCGCATCCTGAGCCAACTCCTGATTCAGAGCGTCATCGGTCTTGACCTGCAGGACGAGGTGAATCCCGCCCTTCAGGTCCAGCCCCAGGTTGATGCGCGACAGCAACCCCGACCCGGGCTGCCGCGGATTCGGACTGAGGAAAAAAAATAGGCTCACCACCATGATGGCGGCAATAAACAGGAACTTCCAACGCAGATTCTTTTGCATGACAGTACCTAACCTTGGATTTTACAGGACCTCTTCGGGACCGACCCCCGGATGGCGGAACTCCGCCCTAGCTGCTTGCGGACGTGTCTTCAGGGGCCTGCAGCCCCGCGATCGCATTCTTTGCGACCTCGATCTTCACCTGGTCGGCGACCTTGAGGATCAGGGTCTTGTCCTTCACTCCCGCCACTACTCCGTAGATGCCTGAGCTGGTGATTACCTTGTCGCCGTTTCGCAGAGCGCCGATCATTGTTTCCAGTTTCTTTTGTCTCTTGCGCATGGGCATGAAAATCAGAAGATAAAAAATTACGCCGATAATCAAGATCGGAGCGAATTGAAACAGGATGTCCGTAGAGCCGGCTGCCTGCTGTGCTACCGTTAGCAATCGCATCGCGCTAATAAGTACCTCCCAGTACCAGTCAACTTCTACCTGCGTCCAGTGAGAAGGGGTTTCTGATCGGACCTGAGGTCACTTCCAGGCGTGAGGAGCAACCGCTGGAGCCAATGAGCTCAATCAGGCCGTTTCTCCAGTGCCTCCAGCCATTTGCCACAGGAATCAAGTGTTATAGACTCTCTTATTTTGCACATGGTGTCAAGATAAAAGGACACATTGTGGACGGTGTTCAGCGTGGCGGACAGGTACTCCCCCGCCATGAACAAGTGCCGCAGATATGCGCGCGAATAACGCCGGCATGTCAGGCACCCGCACGCCGGATCGAGCGGCCTTTCGTCCTCGGCATAAGCCGCATTTTTAATGAGAATGCGCCCCTCGGATGTGAACAGGCAGCCGTTGCGCGCGTTGCGCGTCGGCAGCACGCAGTCGAACATGTCCACTCCGAGCGCCACGCAACGGACCAGGTCCTCCGGGGCGCCCACCCCCATCAGGTAGCGCGGCCGGCATTCGGGCAGCAGCGGGACGGTGGCGTCGAGGACCTCCATCATGACGTCCTTCGGCTCCCCGACGCTCAATCCGCCGATGGCCAGGCCGTCAAAGTCCAGCGCCAGCAGTTCTTCAGCGGACTTGGCGCGCAGGTCAGGGTAGACGCCCCCCTGGACGATGCCAAACAGCCCGCCCGGGACCGAAGCTTCCTTTCCCCACCGTTCCCGGCAGCGCGCGGCCCAGCGCATCGAAAGAGCCATCGACTTTTCGGCATCCGACCGGCTGCACGGGTAGGGAGTGCACTCGTCGAACACCATCGAGATGTCCGGGCCCAGGGCAAGCTGCACCTCTATGACTTTTTCGGGGCTCAGAAAATGCGGGCTGCCGTCGAGATGCGACCGGAAATGAACCCCCTCCTCGGTGATCCGGCGCAGCTCTCGGTGGCTGTAGACCTGGTATCCGCCTGAATCGGTCAGGATCGCGCGGTCCCACGACATGAAACGGTGCAATCCCCCCAGGCGCGCGATGCGCTCATGCCCCGGTCGTAAATACAGATGATAAGTGTTCGACAACAGGATGCGACACCCCAGGCCTTCGAGCCACTCGTGCGGCAGCGCCTTGATCGTCCCGGCCGTGCCGACCGGCATGAACGCGGGCGTCTCGATATCGCCGTGCGGCGTGTGCAGCAGGCCCAGCCGCGCCGATGACGATTTGTCCTTGCTCAGCAGCTCAAAGCCGATCATTCGAACCTCAGACTTTCGACTTCAGACGCCAGGCGGCGCTCCTCTGCTGTGTGTTGCTCTTTGGCATCAGGAGCCAGGAGTCAGGAGTCAGGAGCCGGATTGAGGTGACAGAATAACACGGCGCCGCGAGACTGCCAACGCGCCCTTGCGGCAACTTCTCCTGACTTCTGACTTCTGACTCCTGACTCCTGTCCGAGCCCCCTTCTCTGATATAGTGAAGCCATGAAGGTCGGAATTGTCGGTGGTCGTCTGGCGGGTTCGTATGCGGCCCTGATCCTCGCCTCCCGGGGCCACCAGGTGAGACTGTTCGATCCCTCCACGGGCGGAGAAAAAGCCTGCGGTGGGGGCATCACAGCCAAGGCCCTTGGCACGCTGCCGTGGCTGCGCGAACAGAGACTGGCCTGCAATGAGATTCGCGAGGTTGAGCTGACCACGCTGGAAGGGTGCTCCACCCTGCTGATGCTGAAGCATCCGATCCATATTTTCTCGCGCGCGGCACTGGACACGGCCTTGCGGACCGCCGCGATCGATGCCGGCGCCCGGTTCCATCCGGAGAGGGTTCTGCGTTGCGAGCCGGTCGGCGAGGGCTGGGCGCTGACGACATCCTCCGGGGCGCGTCACGAAGCGGATTTCCTGATCGGGGCCGACGGGGCAAGCAGCTCGGTCCGCGCGGCCGTATCGGACAAGTTCGCCGCCGAAGACCTCTCGCTGGCGCTTGGCCACTACCTGCCCGGAACGCATCACCCGGATCGGATCGTGATTGTGTTTCAGGAAAGTGGATTTCCAGGCTATCTCTGGTCTTTTCCCAGGGTAGACCACGCGTCCGTCGGCATCATCCACAGGCTTCGGGGCGTTCGGGCCGCCGACCTGCGACGACGTGTCGCCGGGTTCATATCCCAACGCTACCCGACCGCGGATACGTCCGGATGCGGCTTTTTTGCGGCCCGTGTTCCCTGCCTGAGGAGGACTACGCTGGCCGCCCAGCGTGTCTGCGGCCGCAACTGGGCTTTGGTCGGCGATGCCGCAGGGTTCGTTGATCCAATCACATCCGAGGGCATCTGCTTCGCGCTGCGTTCCGCCAAGCTCCTGGGCGAAGCGCTCGGGGAGCGTGACCCGCTCAGTTACGAGCAGCGCTGGCGACGCGATTTCGGCGCCGACCTGGAGCGCGCCGCCGAGTGGCGTCATCGCTTCTACAACGGCCTTTTTGTCCTGCGCCCGTTTATCCTCCGTGCCATCCAGATGCTCGGGGTAAGCGCCACCACCCGGCACATCACGGACGCCCTGATCTGCGGCAGGCTTACCTATCAGCAGATGCGCTCCACTCTGCTTTCTCAGAGCCCCCGCATCCTGATGGAGGCGGTGAGAGGCGCCCTGTTCCGTTCCGGTTAGCTGGGTGCAATCGGAAGCGGGACTCCAGAAAAAGAACTTGTCAATTGTCATTTGGGGGCGGGTCGGCATGTTGGCGGGCAGCTTCTGCGCTCAGGTGCTTCACCCGCTCCGAACTCGATCAGGACCTCACAGACCAGAGGTTTGAAGCGGCCAAATGACAAATCAGCATTGACCATTGGTAAATTCTTTTGTCGTCAATCGTTGCGCGACGCATCCTTTTTGTCCGATTAAACGCTGAGCTTGAAGGGCTCACCCAAATTCCGCGAGAATTGAGTCTCACTTCTGATTGCACCCGGCTATCTGCTGAAGTTGACATGCCCCTTGCACAAAAATTATGATGTGAAGTTTGGCATCAGACTGGATTTGCGTCTGGGAGGGGTGATCGTGCCTGCGGAAGAAAACGGCGCCATCGAAGTAGTAGGCGCCCGGGTTCACAACCTGAAGAATATCACGGCTACGATTCCTCTCAATTCTCTGACGGTGGTCACAGGAGTTTCCGGCAGCGGGAAGAGCAGCCTGGCCTTCGACACTCTCTATGCCGAGGGACAGCGCAGATACGTCGCCTCCCTGTCCGCTTATGCCCGGCAGTTCCTGGAGCGGGTAGACCGTCCGGATGTGGACGACATTGTGGGCATCTGCCCGGCGCTGGCCATACGGCAGAAGAGCTACACGCGGAACCCGCGATCCACTGTCGGGACGGTGACCGAGATCAACGATTATCTGCGGCTGTTGTATGCCCGGATCGGGATTGTCCATTGTCATCACTGCGGCCGGATCGTCGGAAAGGACACGCCGGAGAAGATCGCCGATTTCGTGATGTCCCTTCCCCGCGGCTTGCGCTTCTACATCTGCATGCCACTGTTGCTGGACGGAACCGCGGAGCCGGCATCCCCCGCTCCGCGGGAGAACCCATCGCGCCGCCGGCGGGCGCGGGCTGGCGAACCGGGACGGTCGAACACGCCCGAGGGGCGCCTGGCAATGATCCTGCCGGGGCTGCAGCAACAGGGATTCGTCCGGCTGCTGATCGGCGACCGGATGGTGGAACTCCAGGATGCCGTGGAAGCCCTTGCAGAGAGCGCCGACAAACGGATCCTCGTGGTCGTGGACCGGCTTTCGGTGCAGGACGACATCCGAGAACGCCTGGTCGACTCGCTCGAGGTGTGCGGGCGAGAGGCGGAGGGGCGGATCGAATTGCTGCTCCTCGGCGAATCGCGGGAGGAAACGGAACGCCTGCTCGAGTCCGCTTTTCCCCAGATCCGATGGGTCCGCCACGCCGCGGGGACCCTGCTGAAATTCAGCGAACGATTCGAATGCCAGCTGTGCGGCATTGGCTATGAAGTTCCTGAGCCGCGCCTGTTCTCCTTCAACAATCCGTACGGCGCCTGCCCGGAATGCCAGGGATTCGGCAATATCGTCACGCTCGACCTCGACCTGGTCGTGCCGGACAAGTCGAAGAGCCTCGCCGACGGGGCGATCCACCCGTGGACGAAGCCCCGGTACCGGGGCATCCAGAACCGCCTGCTAAAATTCGCCGAGAAGGCGGAGATCGACGTCGACCGCCCCTGGGAGGAACTTCCGGAGGCTCACCGCGAGCTGGTGACTCGGGGCGGGAGCGGTTTTCCAGGGATCCGGGGATTCTTCGACCTCCTCGAACAAAAAAAATACAAGATGCACGTGCGCATCTTCATCAGCCGCTATCGCGGCTATGCTGTATGCCCGGTATGCGGCGGCGAGCGGCTTCGCCTCGAAGCGCGCGACGTGCTGATCGGGGACAAGCGGATTACGGAGGTCATGCGCCTGACGATCCGCGACAGCCTCGAATTTTTCGACCGCCTGGAACTGAGCGCGGAACAGAAAGCAATCTCCCGGAAGATCCTGGATGAAATCCGTCACCGGCTCGACCTGCTGCTTCGCGTGGGCCTCGACTACCTTACGCTGGACCGGCTGTCCTCGTCCCTCTCCGGCGGCGAATCGCAGCGCATCCAGCTGGCGACTTCTCTCGGCTCGACGCTCGTAGGCGCTCTCTACGTTCTGGACGAACCCAGCATCGGCCTTCACCCGCGCGACAGCCGGAGACTGGTCGATATTCTCGAGAGCCTGAAGGCGCTCGGCAACACCGTCCTGGTCGTGGAACATGATCGGGATATCATGAGCGCTGCCGACCACATCATCGATCTTGGCCCGCGCGCCGGTGAAAGCGGAGGCGTCATCGTCTATCAGGGGAGCCTCGCCGGCCTGAAAAACTCCGAGAAATCGCTTACCGGCCGGTATCTGAAGGGGGACCTTAAGATCCCCATTCCGCTGTTTCGCCGCAGGACGAACGGACGTTACCTCGAGATCATCAACGCCAGGAAACACAACCTCAGGAACCTGAATGTCCGCATCCCCTTGGGAATTTTCGTCTGCATCACGGGCGTCAGCGGCAGCGGAAAATCAACCCTGGTTCACGACGTGCTGTTCTCCGCCATCAAGAGAGCGAAAGGCCGTTCCTCGGAGCCGCACGACGGCTACGACAGCCTGCGCGGCGCCAACCTGATCTCCGACGCGGTGCTTGTGGACCAATCCCCCATCGGAAAGACCCCCCGCTCGAACCCCGTGACCTATATCAAGGCTTTCGATGCCATCCGTCAGATTTTCGCCCAGACACGGGACGCCTATGCGCGCAACCTGCGGCCGAGCCATTTTTCGTTTAACCTGAGCGGAGGGCGCTGCGAGACGTGCCAGGGGAGCGGCGCCATTACCGTTGAAATGCAGTTTCTCGCCGACGTGGAGCTGACGTGCGAGGACTGCAAGGGGATGCGCTACAAGAGCTCGATTCTGGAAGTCCGGTACAAAGGGAGGAATATCGACGAGGTGCTGAACCTCACCGTGCGCCAGGCCATCGAGTTTTTCGCCGGTCATTCAAAGCTGGTGCGCAAGCTGCGCGTGCTCGAGGACATCGGCCTGGGTTACGTCCGCCTCGGGCAGTCGGCCAATTCCCTGTCCGGCGGGGAAGCCCAGCGGATCAAGCTATCTTCCTACATTTCCGCACAGAGCAGCAAGAACACCCTCTATATCTTCGATGAGCCGACTACCGGCCTCCATTTCGACGACATCCGCAAGCTGCTGGCCGCCTTCGACAAGTTGATCCACGGCGGGAATTCCGTGCTGGTTATCGAACACAACCTGGATGTGATCAAAAGCGCGGACTGGGTCATCGATCTGGGACCGGAAGGCGGAACCGCCGGAGGGAACATCCAGTACGAGGGTTCCCCGGACGAACTGGTTTGCAGCCGCCGTTCGTACACCGGCCGGTTCCTGAGGGAGTATCTGCACAGCGCGGTGCAGACGACGGGCAACGCGAAGCGCGTGGAAACCGGGAACCGTCCGGGCCTCGTTTCTTGAATCCACAGGGTGCATCAGGTATGATGATGATGCCCCTGCAATGTTGGTGATGGCAAACTTTGTTTGAGCCAACATTCTATTTGATGGGAGCCCGCGTCGCTCCGCGGTGAGCATACTTTTCCTTCGGGAACTAGATTGCCTGATGCGGAGTGCAGGGCACCCCCTTGGAAACAAGGTTCAAATAGATAATGCCACACGGCGGCGCGGGGGTCTTTTTTTGTCCTGCCGGTGTCTGAATTCGCCGCGACTCCGCGGCCTGGACGGGATTCCATATGCGCGTTCTGTTCGTCGGGGACGTCTTCGGCAAGCCGGGGAGGAAGGCTCTTTTTGACAAGCTCCAGGGGCTGATCCAGTCGCATCGGATTGATTTCACCATCGCCAATGTCGAAAACGCCGCAGGCGGCTTCGGGGTCACGCCGCAGATTGTCGACGAATTCCTCGACGCCGAAATAGACGTGCTTACCAGTGGCAATCACGTCTGGGACAAGCGCGCCATTCTGCCGTACCTCGGCCACCAACCCAGGCTGCTGCGCCCGCACAATTACCCTCCGGCGACACCGGGCACAGGGCTTTTCATCGGCGACAGCCGCTGCGGCGTGCGGGTCGCCGTGCTCAATCTTCAGGGACGAGTCTATATGCCGTCGCTGGATTGCCCGTTTGCCGTCGGCGAGGCTACGGTGGAAGAGATCAGGCGGCAAACGAAGGTGATTCTCGTCGATTTCCATGCGGAAGCCACTTCGGAAAAGCAGGCGTTTGCCTGGTATCTGGACGGGCGCGTCAGTGCCGTGGCCGGCACACACACCCACGTGCAAACCGCCGACGAACGCATCCTGCCCCGCGGCACCGCGTTTATCACCGATCTGGGGATGACCGGCCCCTATGATTCGGTGATCGGATCCATCCCCGATCTGGCTCTCGAGCGCTTCCTCAAACAGATACCCGCGCGTCTTGAGCCGGCGTCGGCCAATCTCCGTTTTTGCGGCGCCGTCGTCGAGATCGACGAATCCACCGGGCTCGCCGTCTCCATCGCAAGGATCAATGTCCCCGCCTGAACAGACCTCGGACTTCAGACCTCAGACTTCAGACTTCGGACCGTGGGCATCGGAGGAGATAGGAGATCAGGATGGTTCAGGAGTCGACCGGCCATTCGGACAAAGGGAGTGCTTTGCCCCTTCAACCCGCTTTAGGTCCGAGGTCTGAAGTCTGATGTCTTTTTCAGCAGAGGAAGCGGTCGAGTATGGAAACGCAGGCGAGCGAGCGGCGGCCGACGCTTTCGTCGACCTTCTGCAGTGTTTCGCGGGCCCGGTACATATCATCGGCCAGGCTCAATGCCGCAAGCACGGCGACTTTCAGCGTGTCCGCGGAGCCGGAGGAGGCAGCCAGATCCCTCATGCGTTTGTCGAGGCAGGAGCAGAGCGAGCGCAGCCGATCGATGTCTCCGGTTGTGCGCAGCGCGTACTCCCGATCGTAGATCTTTACCTGAACCACGCCGGATTGAGGATCACTCATCGCACACCCCGTCGCTGACGGCTCATCCATCCATCATTCGGGCCCGGCCGCAGGGGGGACGACTCTGTTCCCGCCGCGTACCCGAGTACACGTCCGGCCCGGGACTATGGTGCGTCACCGGACCTATCTTACCTCCAACGTGGCCAGAAGGCTCAGGGCTTTTTCCACGCGCTCACGCAGGGCTTCCCGCTCCTTCTGGAGCTGGGACAGATTCTGGCTGTAGCCGGCCTCGTTCCGATGCAGCTCCTCGATCTCGCCTTTCAGTTTCTGATTCTCGGCGAGCAGGGTTTCATTTTCCTTGCGAATGGCTTTGAAAGCCTCAACGACCCGGAAGATCTTGTCTTCCAGATGGCTGAAGCGCTCGAGCCCCTGGAGCTCCAATTGAATAGTGTTCTCGGTCATGTCCACCTATCTGAGTTCGGCGCCGTAACGGTCACGCAGAAAAGTCCGAATATTATCGCTAAAGCTCTGTACCCGGTCAACGGTGAGGGTTCCCTCCCGGTCGAGGAAGGTAAGACGGAGCATCATGCCTATTTTTCCGGCGGGGATCTGTTCCCCTTCGTACACGTCCATCAGGTTGAGAGCGGCCAGTTGAGTGATCCCAAGACCCAGGATCCCCTTTCGCAATGGTTCGTAGGCGATCTCCTGGGAGACGATGATCGACAAGTCCCGCTCCACCGAAGGGAAGCGGGCCAGGGGCTCGAAGCGCACCGGCGAGAACAGGTGCGGGTAGAGCGCCTCAAAGTCGATTTCTGCCACAAACACAGGTTGTTTCAGTTTGAACTCCTCCGCAAGGTCGTGGTGCAGCTCGCCCATGACGCCGAAGCTGACACCGCCGATCATGATGGCGGCGGAGGACGTCTGATTGAGCCAGGCGGTCGGCGGCGCAGGGACCACGTCGGCCGGTTCGGAGCGCAGGCCCGTCAGCAGGGCGGTGATCACACCTTTTAAATGGTAGAAGTCGTAATCCGCACTCGTGTTGTGCCAGTTCCTGCCGGCAAAGCGGCCGGTTCCGAGTATTCCCAGCCGATTCTGCTCGACGACGGCGCCTTCCGGGCGCCGTCGGAACACCTTGCCGATCTCGAACACACGCAGTTCACGCTGGTCATGATTGAAATTACTGCGCGCGGTGTTCACCAGTCCCGGCACAAGAAAGGCGCGGAGGAACTGGGTGTCCTCGGTCAGCGGGTTGCGGATTTCCAGGGGACGCCCCTCGGACAGGGGAAAGCGGCGGATTTCCATCGCGCCGGCGAAGCTGAGGTTGATGGCTTCACTGTATCCGAAGCCGAGGAGAATGTTCCTTGCGGCCCGCTCATAGGGAGAAACCGGGGACGGCTGCCCGGCGGTCTTTCCGGCGGGCACGGTCGTGGGAATATTCTGATACCCGTAGAAGCGAGCGATCTCCTCGATCAGGTCGGCTTCCAGTTCCATGTCCGCCCGATAAGTCGGGCACTCAACCAGCCACCTTCCCCTGCCCTTGCGGACCGGTTTGAAATTCAGGCGCTTGAGCGTGGAGGTCACGAACGAGGGTTCCAGCTTGACGCCGATGAGCGCTTCGGCGCGCTCATGGCTGAGCTCGATTTCGACCGGCGCGACGGGCGCCGGATAAATGTCCTGAACGCTGCCGGCGACGCGTCCCCCGGCAAGGCGCCGGATCAGGTAACAGGTCCGGGCGATAGCGTCGAGCGGTCCGTTCCAATCGGCGCCGCGCTCAAAGCGATAACTCGCCTCCGTCGACAGCCCGAGTTTCTTCGAGGTGCGCCGGATGGAGGCCGGCCGGAAATAGGCGCATTCAAGCAGGACTCGCCGTGTGGCATCGCTGATTTCGGAATCCCGCCCGCCCATAACGCCGGCGATGGCAACCGGCCCGGCGCCGTCATTGATCAGCAGCATCTCGGCATCCAGCACGCGCTCGACCCCGTCGAGAGTCGACATCCTCTGGCCTGCGAGCGCCCGAGCGACGACGATTCTCCCTTGGTCCAAACGGTCAAAATCGAAAGCGTGCAGAGGATGGCCGCGTTCCAGGAGGACATAATTGGTAATGTCGACGATGATGTCCACCGGACGCATGCCGCAGGCTTCGAGGCGCCGCTGCATCCAGGCAGGCGAAGGTCCCTGACGAATCCCGTCCATGACGAGGCCGACGTAGCGCGGACAAAGGTCCGGATCGAGAATCTCGATCCGGAACGGGATCCGTTCCTCGTCGACGTGAAGCACCTTTTCCGCGGGCGTCCGGCGGAGTTTCCTCCCGTAAAGCGCGGCGATTTCTCGCGCAATTCCGATGCAGGACAGGCAATCAGGCCGGTTCGACGTGACCTCGATCTCGAGCACGGTCGTGCCGTCGACCTCGGCCATGGACTCCACCACGAGGCCCGCCATCGAAAGGTCCTCGCGCAACCGGGCCAGATTGTCAGGCAGATCGACGTACTCCTGCAACCACTCGATGCTGATCTTCATGTCGAGGCACCTGTCAGAACTGGTTTAAAAACCTGATGTCGTTCTCGAAAAAGAGACGGATATCATCGACGCCGTACTTGAGAATAGCCACCCGGTCGATCCCCATCCCCCAGGCAAATCCGGAATATCGCGAGTCGTCGACTCCGGACATGCGCAGAACCTTCGGGTGCACCATTCCGGCGCCCAGGATTTCGATCCAGCCGCTCTGTTTGCATATGCGGCATCCCGTACCGCGGCAAAAAATGCAGCTGATATCCACCTCTGCGCCGGGTTCGACGAACGGGAAAAAGCCGGGACGCAAACGCATGCGAATGTCCGGGTGGAAGATGCGCTTGAGGAAGATTTCGAGCGTGCCTTTCAGGTCGCCCATGGTGATGCCCTCGTCGACGACCAGGACATCAACCTGGTTGAACATCGGGGAATGCGTCGCGTCGAAGGGATCGCGGCGATAGACTTTGCCCGCGCTTACGGCCCGGATCGGGGGCTTCATCGCTTCCATGGCGTGAACCTGCACCGTGGAGCAGTGCGTGCGCAAGAGCGTGTCGTCATCAAAATAGAAGGTATCCTGCGCATCTCGGGCCGGGTGGTTGCGCGGCATGTTCAGCGCTTCGAAGTTGTAATAGTCCTTCTCCACTTCGGGGAGATCGAAGACAGTAAAGCCCATGCTGAGAAAGGCGAGTTCGATCTCCTCCTGCAGGCGCTTGATCGGATGCCGTGCGCCCAGCGCATACGGGAATCCGGGCAGGGTCACATCGAGGCGTTTCCGTTCCCTCTGAAGTTCGACCTGTTGCAGGGTGGCGCGCAGTTCTTCGATCCGTTTTTCGGCAAACTCGCGCAACTGGTTCATCGTCTGTCCGAACGCCGGCCGGTCCTCCTTGGGAAGGTCGCGAAGCCGCTTCATCTGCCCTGTGATGATGCCGCTCTCCCGCGACAGCCACTTGTCGCGCACCCACTTCACGCGTTCAAGATCCGCCGCCCCGGCAAGGTCTTCCTCGAACTGCCTGACAAGCTCTTCCTTCGACGCGTTCATCTAACCACCTCGAGAGTCAAGAAACCTGGACACGGGGTAGACGCTGGCATTTTTATACGGCCGCCCAAAAAAAACGCCCGGCGTCGCGGGACACCGGGCGCAGCGTTTCGTCCAGCCCGGAACATTTGCCTGCCAGCACGAATGATTCATGAGAGCGTTGGGGCGCTCATGAACCATTCGGGCTAGGCAACCGCCAGTGCCGCCTTTGCAGTCTGAACCAGGCGGGTAAAGGTCTCCGGGTCCTTGATCGCGATGTCGGACAAGACCTTGCGGTCGAGTTCGACGCATGCTTTCTTCAGCCCGACCATGAGCCTGCTGTAGGAAAGCTCGTTGCGGCGCGCAGCCGCGCTCAGGCGCACGATCCACAGCCGGCGGAAGGTCCGCTTCTTCGTGCGGCGGTCACGGTAGGAGAAGCGCAGCCCGCGCTCGACCGATTCCTTTGCGGATCGATGCAGTTTACTTTTTGTCAGGCGGTATCCTTTGGCGAGCTTAAGTATCTTCTTGCGTCGCTGGACCCGCTTGTTTCCTCTCGTCACTCTCGGCATTTCATTGCTCCCAAGTCTGGCGACCCGTGCCGCTCCCCTGCGGCGGATCAGCCGGCATTGTTTACACGTTCAGCATCAACTTGACGCGTTTGGTATCGGCTTTGCTGACCAGCGCCGAAGACGCGAGTTTGCGCACCCTTTTCCGGGACTTCTTGGTCAGGATGTGGCGCGCATGGCTGTGACGACGCTTGATCTTGCCCGTTCCCGTCAACTTGAAGCGCTTGGCGGCGCTCCGGTTCGTTTTCCGCTTGTTCACTACGTTCTCCTTATCCGGTCACTCGTTTTCGCACCTTTTGTGGGGGGGCCGGTTCACCGGCCGGTTTCAACTCTTTTTCGGTGCGAAGATCGCAACCAGCGCATACCCTTCCATCCTGGGTGCTTTTTCTATTTCAGCAAGCTCTGCGAGATCGACCAGCAACTTGTCCATGAGGCGGCGGCCGATCTCCTGATGAGTCATTTCCCTGCCCCGGAACACCACCGTCGCCTTCGCTTTGTCGCCCTCCTCGAGGAAGCGGACGATGTGGTTCTTTTTAAACTGATAATCGTGCTCCTCGGTCTTCGGCCGGAATTTGACTTCCTTGAGGGTCACAATCTTCTGATGCTTTTTCGCGTCGTGGGCCCGTTTGCTTTTCTGGTACTGAAACTTGCCGTAATTCATGATCCGGCATACGGGCGGAGTAACGCCGGGAGCCACTTCCACCAGATCCAGGTCCCGCGAGCGTGCACTGGCAAGAGCCGTTTCCGGGGTCATGATCCCCAATTGTTCGCCGTTCTCGTCGATGACGCGAATTTCCTTCGCGCGAATCATCTCGTTAATGCGAACTCTGATTTGCTTGATTGCAGACCTCCTTCTCGCCTCTCAAGAGGCGAAAGCTCTGGCCCGGAGCTACGGACGAGCAGCCCGGGACTCGATGAATCCCTTGATTTTGGCCAGGAAGCTGTCCAGTGTCTGGGCGCCTTCATCCCCCTGGAAGCGATTCCTCACCGAGACCTGGCCGTTTTCCGCTTCTTTGTCGCCGACGACAAGCATGTAAGGTACCTTCTGCGTCTGCGCTTCCCGGATTTTGTACCCCATCTTCTCGTTTCTGTCATCAAGTTCCGTACGCAAACCGGCTTCCCGCAGCCGCGCTTCGACCAGGCGCGCGTACGCATGGTGGCGCTCCGAAATGGGAATGACCGTCACCTGCACGGGCGCCATCCAGATGGGGAACGCGCCCGCGTAATGTTCGATCAGGACGCCGAAGAACCGTTCGACCGAACCCAGGATGGCACGGTGCAGCATCACCGGCTGGTGCGCCTGCCCGTCCGCCCCGATATACTTCAAATCGAAACGCTTCGGAAGCGTGAAGTCGAACTGGACGGTAGACAGCTGCCAGGGGCGGCCGATCGCGTCGATGAGTTTGACGTCGATCTTGGGACCGTAGAAGACCGCTTCGCCCTCCATCCGCTCCCACGTCATCCCCTTTTCCTTCATCGCTCGAACCAGCGCGTCTTCCGCCATCGCCCAGTCTTCCGCGGTGCCGGCATACTTCTCCTGTTTCGATTCGTCGCGTACGGATAGCTCGACCTTGTATTTATCGAATCCGAAGCTCTTCATGACGAAGAGGACAAGGTCAAGCAGGGCCAGTATCTCGCCATAAACTTGATCGCGCGTGCAGAAGATGTGGGCGTCATCCTGCGTGAATCCGCGCACCCTGAGCATCCCGTGAAGAACACCGCTCTTTTCGTACCGGTAGACGGTGCCGTACTCGGCGAGTCGAACCGGCAGATCACGGTAGCTCCGCATCTTTGACTCGTAAATCTGGATGTGTCCCGGGCAGTTCATCGGTTTGATGACGAATTCCTCGTCCTCAATCTTGAAGACGTACATGTTCTCCCGGTAGTAGTCGTAATGCCCCGAGGTTTTCCACAGAGTGTTGAGGGCCACGTGCGGAGTCGTCACGAAATCATAACCCCGGTTGATCAGCTCCGGAGTCAGGAACTTCTCGATCTCCATGCGAACGCGGGTGCCCTTCGGATGCCAGTAAATCAGCCCGGGCCCCGCCTTTTCCGAGATGCTGAACAGGTCGAGTTCACGACCGAGCTTGCGATGGTCGCGTTTCTTCGCCTCTTCGATCTGAGCAATGTGGGCCTCCAGTTCGGCCTTGCTCAGGAACGCGGTCCCATAAATCCTCTGCAGCCTCTCCCGGTGTTCGTCGCCTCTCCAATAGGAACCGGCCAGGCTCAGCAAACGGAAGGTGGCGGGCTTGATCGAGCTCGTGGAAACGACGTGCGGTCCCGTGCAGAAATCGACGAGGTCGCCCAGGCGGTAGCAGGATAGCGTTTGCCCCGCCTTTTCCTCGATCAGCTCTACCTTGAGGTGCTCGCCGCGGGCCGAAAAGTAGTCGATCGCCTCTTGCCTGGACACGATGCTCGGTTCGTACCTGAGGTTTTGCTCTGCCAGTTCCCTCATCTTCTGCTCGATCCTGACGAGATCCTCTTCGACGAATCTCTCGTCACGCTCGAAGTCGTAGTAGAACCCGTCGCTGATCGCAGGCCCGATCCCCAGGTGGGTCCCAGGAAACAAAGCATTCACCGCGGCCGCCATCAGGTGCGAAGTGCTGTGACGGTACACCTCGAGCTGATCCTTGGGACCCTCGACCTCAACCATTCTTCCGTCAGGGTAGGTTACCTTCAGTGCCATAAGTTTAAACTGAACCCTTGCGCTTGCTGCCCCGGAGTCCGAGGCCAAAAGACAGGCGGAAACATACCTTATTCATTAACTTGTAAACTGGTTGGAGGAAAAGAGTTGCAACCGGGGCGCTGACTTCATCGCGGTCTTCCCTTAACGGGTCATCACTCCTGTGCGGCTACCTAATGGTAGGCGCGAGCGGATTTGAACCGCTGACCCCTTCCGTGTCAAGGAAGTGCTCTCCCCCTGAGCTACGCGCCTAAAAAAACAGGGATTAAAGCTACCAGAAAGGTTGAAAACGTGTCAACACTATTCCTTAGCGGGTTTCGCCTACCGGACAACCTTGGCAGCCGACAAGCCCTTTGTGAGGACTTCCACAGCCTTGTCGAACTGTTCCTGATCCACTTTGTCGTGCAGCTGCTTGTACTTGCCGGCATCGTCCTGCACATTGAAATACGACTCCACCAGCAAATCCTGAAGCCTGTCCGGATTGGGCGATTCGACATCCGGTTTGATCCCGGTTTCCCGGAAAGTCTCATCGTTCTCAATCACTTTGCCGTCGGGCGTATAAAACTTGGCCGTGGACAGAACCAGGGTCGCGCCGCTCTTCAGCTGGATTCGCTTTTGCGCGGAGGCCATGCCAAACGACTTTTCCCCGACGACCGGGGATCTGCCGTTTCCCTTCAACGCTCCCGCCAGGATCTCGGCGGGTCCCCCGGTCGAACCGTTGATCAACACCGCCAGCGGCAAGTCGGTGAGGAATTGATCAGGGTTAGCCTTGATTTCCTGAAGCACCTGTCCGTCCCGGCCTTTGCTCGAATAGACAACTCCACTCTTGAGGAAGAAACTCGCCACCTCGGCACCGGCAGCGGGCTCGCCATCGGCACAATCTCTCAAATCGAGGAGGATCTTCTGTGCCCCTGCCGAGATCAGGGTCTTCAGCTTCAGACGCACCTGTTCAATTGCCGGCTTCGCCAGGGACGGCACATCGAGAACTCCGACCTGGCCGTCAAGCATCCTTGACCCTACCGCAGCCGTATCATCAGTCTTTCTAGTGACTTCTATTTCAACCGGTTTGGTCTGAGTGCCGCGGAACACAGTGACTTTGACCTTTGAATCCGGCACCCCCCGCAGGAGGCTGTCTGCCTCCAGAATGCTCTTGTCCTCGACGTTGACCCCATCGATCGCGACGATGTAGTCGCCGGAGCGCATTCCCGCCGCCGCCGCCGGGCCTCCCCGCTCGGCGGAAACCACACAGATGATATTTGCGCGTTTGGAGAGCACCAGGCCGACACCTGCCGGCTGGTTTTTCCGGCCTTCCAGCGCCTGGACCTGTTCTTTCGTGAGATAGGTGCTGTAGGGATCGAGAGCCTCGATGAGTCCACGCATGGCGCCTTCCTGCACCTTGTTCATATCCGGGGCTTCGACATAATCGAGGTCTATCCGCCTCAGAGATTCCATGAACACGGCCAACGCCGGGTAGCCTTCATCGCGGGCAACCAGTTTGCCGTAAAAGGTCGCAGAAACGCCGTATAGAACAATCACGGCCGAACACAAAAACACCAGGACTTTCCCTTTGTGAAGCATTGCACCTCCAACAGCGCAATTTGTAAACTGCAGAATTATATAGTACTGCGGACACCGCATCAAACAATTATGAAGAAGGAGTCAGGAGCCAGAAGTCAGGAGTCAGGAGCCGAATGCCGGTACTGATGCAGAAGCGCCTTGAGGGAACGTGGTCGTTGACACCAGCCCTGCCCGGCTAATATGGAGGTCAATGGTCGAAATTCATCCCCCAGCACGGCATTTCATTCTGACTCCTTGTCTTGGCCCGCATGAAGAAGGAGCAAGGAGACAGAAGTCAGGAGCCGAATGCCGGTACTGATGCAAAAACGTCTTGACGGAACGTAGCCGGTGACACCGGCCCCTCCCGGCCCGCCCAATGTGGAGGTCACTGGTCGAGATTCATCCCCCAGCACCGCAATTCATTCTGACTCCTGACTCCTGGCTCCTGACTCCTTTCCTTGACCCGCATGGGGCCTTATGCTCCAATGACAGCGTGCGCCCCGGACGGATCCTCGCCTTGGATTATGGAAGCAAAAACGTAGGTCTCGCATCGAGCGACGAGTTAGGCGTCGTGGTGAGGCCTCTTCCTTCCATTCCTAACAACAGCCGGAAGGACCTACTGAGTCGACTGAAGACGGTGGTCCGTGAAAACGCGATCGATTCGCTCCTGATCGGACTGCCGCTGAACATGGACGGCACATCCGGGGAGGCGGTGGAACGAGTCCGGCATTTCGCGGCGTTCCTGGGTCAGGAACTAGGCCTGCCACTCCGGGAATTCGACGAGCGGCTGTCAACGGTCGAAGCATCGGAAATGTGGAGATCCATGAGCGCGCGCCGGCAGCGAAAGTACCGTACGGTCGACTCCCTTGCCGCCGCGTTCATTCTGGAACGGTTTTTGAGGGAGGCATAATTTGCGACGCTGGCTGGCCGGATTCATTGTCGGGCTCGTGGTGCTGGCAGGCGCGCTCGCGGCCTGGTTTCGCTGGGAGCTGGCCACTCCCTACTACGGGGCCGAAAGCGCCGAGACTTTTGTCGACATTCCACACGGGGCGGGGACTGCCGCCATTGCCGATGCGCTCGTTGCCGCGAGGATGCTTCGCCACAGGCTGCCGTTCGTGCTCTATGTTCGCTGGACGGGTTTTGCCCGCCGCCTTCAGGCCGGGGAGTACCGCTTTGCGGCGCCCGTGCGGCCCTCCGACATCGTGGAGAGAATGATCCGGGGAGATATCTACTATCGAACCGTCACGATCCCGGAAGGGCTGACCGCCCGGGAAACCGTTTCCCTGATTGCCCGCAACGGGCTTGGAAATGAGAGAGAACTGAACCAACTGCTCCTCAAGACCGACTGGATCGCGGATCTGGATCCGCGTGCTGCAAGCCTTGAAGGGTACCTCTTCCCCGACACCTACCGTTTTTCACGCCGCGCGACCTCTGAGGAAATCCTGAAGGCACTGGTCCAGGAGTTCCGCGCCAGAACCTCGAAGCTGCTGGCGGCCGCTCTTCTCCCGCGTGGCTGGAGCCTCCCGCGGATCGTCACTCTGGCATCCCTGATCGAAAAGGAGGTCAAGTCTGCCGGGGAACGCCGCCTCGTTGCATCCGTCCTGGTAAACCGCTTGCGCTTGAAGATGCCTCTCGGCTGCGATCCGACAATCATCTATGTCCTCAAACAGGCCGGGACGTTCGACGGCAACCTTCGAAAGTCGGATCTGGGGATTGACTCTCCATACAACACGTACCTCCACCAGGGGCTGCCGCCCGGACCGATCGCCAATCCCGGCCTCGATTCACTCGACGCCGCGCTCTCCCCGGCAGCGAGCGACTTCCTCTACTACGTGTCCCGCAATGACGGCACGCACGTTTTTTCAAAGGACTTTCGTTCCCACTCGAACGCCGTCGAGCGCTATCAGAAGCGAGGCTCGCGTTCCAAAGTCCGCATGCCATAGCTACGAGTTTGCGGCCCACGGTGAATTTGTTCTAACTCGTAGCATAGGAAAAGCCGTCAACGACCACGTCCACGTTCCCGTGCACGTGCACGTCAAGGTCCACGTGCACGAAAATATCTGCCGTGAATAAATCGTTGCTGATTCGACCCCATCGACAATTAGAGATCTTGTGGAGGTGAGAATATGCTCAGCTACCAAAAGCTTGACGTCTATCGTTGCTCGATTCAGTTCATTGCCTTGGTCGCATTGCTGATCGGGAAGCTGCCGCGGGGATATTTCTTCTTAACCGATGAATGGAAGCGCGCTTCGGTTTCGATACCGCAAAACATAGCGGAAGGAGTTGGAAAGCCAGCCGTAGCCGACAGATCCCGCTATTTTGGGATAGCACGCGGATCCGCCATGGAGTGCGGCGCAATCCTCGATGTCGGCGTCACACTGAATCTGTTTTCTGCACGGGACCATGAAAAGGGGACTGAACTCCTGGAACGCATTGTATCGATGCCGACGAAGATGATGAAACTTGAGTGAAACGAGTGGATGCGTCCAAGAGCCATCTCCCTTGACCTGCACGAAGCACGTGCTCGCCAACGCTGACGTTTGGCGTTGTCGTGCTCGTGCTCGTGGACGTGGTCGGCTTTTTATCGTGAAATAGAACAAATTTGCCCTGGTTTGCGGTCCCCTTGGTGTTGACTCGGCGGGGCAGGCGGTGATAGCATTGCACCGTGAGAGCAAAGCCTGTAATTTCTCAACATGTTAAGGTAGTATCAGCGCTTCTTGCGGCCATGCTGCTTGAGCTGGGAGTTGTCGCCGTGATCGCATCGGCGCAGCTTCCCAGGCCATCGCTTCCGGATCCGATCAAATACGTCAACCGCAAGGAAATCGTCATGCGGGCGGCCCGCGCCGTCCTCGAGCAGATGGGGTATCGGATCGAGCTTGAGGACCCGAAGGGAGGGCGTCTGGTCACCCGGCCTTATGAGTTCATCACCGGGGCGCTCTCGTCCACAGAGATCGACAAGTACGCTGTCAAGAGCGACTCGATGACAGGCAGCTGGCTCAAGGCGAACTACTCGGTTGAAACTCTGTTTGAGGTGGTGTCTCCGACTGAGACAATGGTGACCGTGCGATCACAGTTTCAGGCCCTGAACCGGGATGCCGACGGCACCGAGAAGTGGGTGCCGCTGCAATCGCTTGGCGCGGTTGAAAAACGGGTGCTGGGCAAGTTGAGCGTGAAGCTGGACGGTACCGAACCCCAGTTCAAGGACAATAAGAGTTTTTGGGAGAAGAAGCCCACGCCGGTCCCTCCTATCAAAAAGCGGCCTACTGACTAGCCCAATGTCCAAGCTCTTGCTGACGTACGACCCGCTCTACACCCGCATCGGTCTGGCGGCTCTGGCGATCCTGCTGGTGGCCGGGTATCTTTTCGTTTACGTCCACAGAGCGCGCAAGGCGCGGCTGCAATCAGCCTCCGGGAACGTAGCCCGGGGCGCCGCGGATGCACATCTTTTCGAGCACTCGGTTCTGCCCGGCACCTCCGTGCTGGCTGACCTGATGCGCGGAATCCTCATATTGCTTGCTTTCTGCGTGGCTGCCGGCTTGTTTCTGATCGTCCTCCCGAATGGGACGTTCGATCGCATGGCGCAAAGTCTGCGGCTCAGGAACGCCCCCCAACCTGTGCAGGAACGGATATCGCTCCTCTTCCTCGGTGACGAAACCACTGGAAAGGAGTTCCACATCCGCGGCGTCATCCGCAATATTTCGACCCAGCCGATTGATAATCTCGATGCCATGATCCGCCTCTATGCTGCCGATGGCACCCTTCTGGAAACGGCAGTCGTCCGAATGAATACCGAATCCATTGCGCCGGACGCGACCTCGACATTCCACCTGGCCTATCCTGAGTCTAACGGACAGTTCTCGCGGTATTCCGTGGATTTCAAGCTGCGCCAGGGCGAAGCGATGCCCTACAAGGACCTTCGCGGAACGCCGGGGAGGAGTTAGGGGCATCGCTTTAGAATTCCGCTTATGCAAAGCAAGTACAGTCTGCTGCACCTGACGCCTTACCTGCAAAAATACCGTCTCAAGTTAGGCCTCGGGTTCGTGATGATCGTCTGCACCGTCGCGGTCAGCATGATATCCCCGTGGGTGCTCAAGTATGTCGTGGACGATATCCAACTCGCATTTGCGCCGGCAAAACTGCCCCGATATGCGGCTCTCATACTGGGAGTCTCGGCGGTGGAGGGATTTTTCAGGTTCTGGATGAGGAAAATTCTGATCGGAGTGAGCCGGGAGATTGAGTACGACCTGCGCAACGATTTTTTCGCTCACCTGCAGAAGATGTCGCTCTCGTTTTTCCAGACGCACAACACGGGTGACGTCATGTCGCGGGCCACGAACGACCTGAACGCCGTCCGCTCGGTGCTGGGGCCGGGCATCATGTATTCGGCCACGACGCTGGTGACGGTGGTCGTGGCCACTGCGATCCTGCTCCGCTTGAATTGGAAGCTGACCCTCCTTGCCTACGTCCCGCTGGCGCTTGCAGCCGTGGGGGTCAAGAGCGTGGGCAGGCAGATTCACGACCGTTTCGAAATCATTCAGGAACAGTTTTCACACATCAGCACCAGGGTTCAGGAGAATCTCTCCGGCATCCGCGTCGTGAAAGCCTTTGCCCGGGAGGAATCCGAGATTGATGAATTCAAGCGGCTGAATGATGAGTATGTGCGGCGCAGTGTCTCGCTCATCCGCCTCTGGGGAGTCTTTTATCCGTTGATGTCGGCACTGATCGGGCTCTCCGCCGTCGCACTGCTCTGGTACGGCGGTCGTGCGGTTGCTGCCGGCAGTCTCAGCCTGGGCGAGTTTGTGGCCTTTCTGGGCTATCTCGCAATGCTGACCTGGCCGACCATCGCCACGGGTTGGGTCATCAACATATTTCAACGGGGCGCGGCCTCCATGGACCGCATCCTTCGGATTCTGCAGACTGCGCCCGAGGTCCGGTCCGCCCCGTCATGTTCTGCGCCAGATCCGATCCGAGGAGATCTCGAGATTCGCGGGTTGTCATTCCGCTACCCTAACTCGAAGCGGCTGGTGCTGAGGGACATAAACGTGAAAGTCCCCGCCGGCCAAACCCTTGCCATCGTCGGCCAGACAGGGAGCGGCAAATCGACCCTGGTCAACCTGATTCTGCGACTGTTCGATCCCCCGGAGACGACGGTGTTTGTGGATGGCCGCGACGTGCGCCAGTGGCCCCTGCCGGAACTCCGCCGGATGGTCGGGTATGTGCCCCAGGAGACGTTCCTTTTCTCGGATACGATCCGCGCCAACATCGCCTTCGGCAAAGAGGATGGAATCTCCGATCAGGACGTTGAATGGGCGGCACGGGTTTCGGCGATCGACGGTGAAATCCAGACGTTCCCCGATCAGTATCGGACCTTCGTCGGGGAACGAGGCATAACCCTTTCAGGGGGCCAGAAGCAGCGGGTCGCCATCAGTCGTGCCGTCATCAAAGCCCCCAAAATGCTGATTCTCGATGACTCGCTCTCCAGCGTCGATACCTACACGGAGGAGCGGATCCTTCAGGAGTTAAGAGGGGTCATGAAGGACCGCACTACGATTCTGGTTTCTCATCGCATCTCGACGGTCAAGGATGCCCACCAGATCGTGGTGCTTCAGGACGGGGCCATCGTCGAGCGGGGCACGCACGACACACTGATGGCCTGCGACGGGGTTTACGCGGCGCTTTATCAGAAGCAATTACTCGAGGAAGAACTGGCTACGGCGTGAACTGCAGCCCGGAAGCGCGATGCGGACTCGCCGCGGCGTCATTTCAATGAGAGCCGTTACAGATACTTTGAGCGCAGAGTCAAATGCCGGCTTATCAGAACGAGGAACAGGTTATTGGGAAGGCCTACGACGCGCACCTGATGCGGCGCCTGTTGCGCTACATCAGGCCGTATCGCGGCGCCGCGGCGCTTGCGTTCGCGTACATCGTTGCGGGGTCGGCCCTGTCGGTGCTCCCGCCCTGGCTTACCAAGGTCGCCATCGACCGTTACATCAGCACTTCCAATCTCTCCGGGCTGAACGGCATCGCGGCCGTCTACGTCCTGTCGCTTCTCGGGGCCTTCGCGTTCAGTTACGGCCAGACCTGGGTGCTGAACCTGATGGGCCAGCGCATCATGTTCGACCTCCGCATGCAGATCTTCCGGCACCTGCAGAACCTCGACGTGGCCTTCTTCGACAAAAACCCGGTAGGAAGGCTGATGACGCGCGTGACCACCGACGTGGACGCGCTGAACGAACTGTTCACCGCCGGCGTCATCTCGGTCTTCGGCGACATCTTCACGCTCGCGGGGATCGTCGTCATTCTCTTCCTGATGAACTACAAGCTCGCGCTCGCCATCTTCTCCGTCATCCCGCTGCTTTTTCTGGTAAGCATCCTCTTCAAGATCAAGGTGCGGGATTCCTACCGTCGCGTGCGCACCGCGATAGCCCGCATCAACGCCTTTCTGCAGGAGAACATCACGGGGACAGCCGTCGTGCAGAGCTTTGCCCAGGAGAACCGTCAGTACCGGAGATTCACCGGGATCAATCGGGAGCATCTGGACGCCAACCTCCAGTCGATCTTCTACTACGCCCTGTTCTACCCGCTCCTGGAACTGATCGGCGCCGTTGCCGTAGCCCTGGTGGTCTGGTATGGCGGGTTGAAGGTATTCGAGGGCGCCCTGACGATCGGCGCTCTTGTGGCCTTCGTGCAGTATTCCGACCGGTTCTTCCGGCCGATTTCGGACCTCAGCGAAAAATACACGATCCTACAATCCGCGATGGCATCTTCGGAACGGATTTTCAAGCTGCTCGACACGGAGGCCGTCATCGTGACTCCTCCCCAGCCGAAGGCAGGCGCCGTGAAAAACGGGTCGATCGAATTCCGGAACGTCACCTTTTCCTACAATCCCGGCGACCCGGTTCTGAAGGACGTGTCTTTCCACGTGCAGCCGGGAGAAAAGTTGGCGTTGGTTGGGGCAACCGGCGCCGGCAAGAGCACGATCATCGCCCTGCTCAGCCGGTTCTACGACGTTGAAGAGGGACAGATTCTGGTGGATGGCATCGATGTCAGGGAACACGAACTCCAACAACTGCGCGGGTCAATCGGCGTCGTGCTCCAGGACGTCTTTCTCTTCTCCGGTTCGGTCGCGGAGAATATCCGGTTGGGAAACAGTCGTATCCGGGATTCGGAAGTGGAGAAAGCCGCGGAGACGGTGCATGCAGCCGATTTCATCCGGCGCCTGGACCGCAAATATGCCACCGCGGTTGGCGAAAGAGGTTCTTCTCTATCCGTCGGGCAGAAGCAACTCCTCGCCTTCGCGCGGGCGCTGGCCTATGATCCGAAAATTCTGGTCCTCGACGAAGCGACATCCAGCATAGACACCGAAACGGAGCTGCTGATCCGTGACGCGCTCGAGAAACTCATGATGGGAAGGACCTCGATCATCATCGCCCACCGGCTTTCGACGATCCAGAATGCGGACCGCATCCTTGTCCTTCATCGCGGGCGGATCCGCGAAACCGGAACCCATCAGGACCTGCTCAAACAAAAGGGAATCTACTGGCGGCTCTATCAGCTGCAGTATCGGGATCAGTTGCTTGGCGTCGAATCCGCCCCGCGAGTCAGGAGTCAGGAGTCAGGAGTCAGGAGCCAGGAGAGCCAAATCGACAGCTTGGGCGAGGGGTACGAGCCCGGCGCGTGAGGACTATGCGTGGAAGGCAGCGCTGGCCAACTGAGCCAATGCCGTTTCACCTCTGAATCTTGACTTACAGGAGTAAGCCGCCCCCGCTGGCAGCGTAACGCGAGAAGGCTCTGCCATTCCGGGGTTGAATGCAATCGTATTTTGAGCAAAAGGCCGCCGGTCAGAAGGTCCCGCAGTAAGACTGGGATGAGGATTCCCTTGAAATGAGCACCGAATACAGGAAGTCCGCGCACTAAACATCGCGCTGCCGCCATCCGAACCAGTGCCATTCTGACTCCTGGCTCCTGACTTCCTTTCAGCGGGCGCCCTTGCCGAGCAGCACCACCGGGAACGTGCGCAGCAGGATCTTCACATCGAGGAGCAGGGACCAGTTGTCGATGTAGTGCAGGTCGAGCTTCATCCACTCGTGGAAATCGATCTCGTTTCGTCCCGATACCTGCCACAGGCAGGTGATTCCAGGTTTGACGGAAAGACGGCGTCTCTGCCAGCGGGAGTATTCTCTCACCTCGTCGGGAAGCGGCGCGCGCGGTCCGACGAGGCTCATGTCGCCCTTCAGGACATTCCAGAATTGAGGCCACTCGTCGATCGAACTCCGGCGCAGGAACCGCCCCAGCGGGGTGACGCGCGGGTCATTGCGCATTTTGAAGACCGGCCCGTCCATCTCGTTCAGGTGCTTGATTTCCCAAAGGACGTCCTCCGCCCCTTCCCTCATGCTGCGAAACTTGTAGAGCACGAATTTGCGGCCATACAGGCCGCAGCGGACCTGCCTGTATACCACCGGCCCCTTGGACGACAGCTTGACCAGGGCGCCGATGACAACCATGAGCGGGAATGAAACCGCCAGCAGGATCGATGCCAGGACGATGTCCATCACTCGCTTGACGAAAAGGGAAAACGCGTGGTCCGGAGTGGTGCTGAATGTCAGCAGAGGGACGTTTTCCAAAAACTCCATGGACACGCCTGAAACCTTGGCCGGGAAGAGGTCGACGGCGACGCGCGTTCGAATTCCCTGCTCCTTGCTGATTTCGAGAACATCCTCCAGGCTCTCCAGGTCGCTGGGTTTGTTGCCCACAAAGATGATTTCGTCGACGACATTCTCCTCCGCGATCCGGGGAATATCGGAGATCGTGCCCAGCACCTTCACTCCCGAACTCGCGAGATCTTTATGATCGCGCTCGACATAGCCGAGGATTCTCAATCCCCAATCGGAATATCGCGAGACCAGTTGGCCCATCTCCCTTGCCTTGTTGCCGCTGCCCACGATCAGGATGTTTCGGCGGCCCGGCGACGGTTGTGCCCGGTGCCGCACCTGAAGCGTGACAATTACGCGCGCGAGCGAAAGGAGGCAGGCCTGATAGCAGACGAACAACGCCGTCAGCGAACGGCTGAGATCGAGCTTCAACGAGTAGGACAAAAATCCGAGGAACAGGCCGAGGAGAATGGCGCTCTCGAGGATGATGCGGAATTTCTCCCAGCCGGAACGGCGAATGGACGGGCGATAGAGTCCCAGCGAAGTGGCCGCGATCGTCCACCAGCAGATTGACAGCCCGACATGCCACCAATAGTCCTGCAGAGGGAGCAACTCGGGATTTATCAGCTGCTTCAGCACGTCCGGCGTTATGTGGTCTATGTGGATTCGGGTGAAGTAGGCAAGCACAAACGCAGCACCGGTCAGAACGACATCGGATGCAAATTGAACTATGGCAAACAGTCTGGCGTGCTCGCGGAACATCGCGTCTCGTCGTCCCTTGCGTCTTCAGGTCGGCTGAACGACGCAAAGACTTAAAACCTGTTAGTCGAACTCGTTGCTTCACCCTACCGGGAGGGGGATTATAACACAGGCTATCTCAGCAGCCTTTGCGGCGGCACCGCCGAGAGAAGCTGCCCGTCCGCCGTGCCGAACAGTTCGAACCCGATGATCGGCTGGTCGGAGACCACCTTGACGTAACCGCCCACCTGCCCCGCGGTATCCGGGATCAACCCCTGCAGCAGCGATACCAGCCGCTGACCCGGGGCGAGATCGTGCGAGGCGCTCCCTATCATGATGCCACCGGCATCGTAGGCATCAATAGTCAACTTTGCCCCGTTGGGGGCCAGGAATGCCACACCCGTATAGTACCCGGCCCCCTGCGCGATGTGTGCAAACAGGAAAGAGCGGCTCCCGGATCCGGAGAGCGGCAGCGCAGCGGCGAATCCGAGACGGCTCGAGGCCGGGTCGCCGTCGCCAAAGACGACATTGCCCAGAAGCTTGCCGCCGGCAGCCGAAATCCTGATGTATCCCTGTCCATGTGCAAGCTCGAACCAGTTGGACGCGTCGACGCTGAAGTGGCCTCCAGCCTCGATGGGGACCTGCTTCGATGGGCCCAATGGGGAACCGTTTTCGTCCAGGAGAGCGACGGTGGCGGTCGTTCCGGCGCCGCCGATATTCACTATATTCAGCCTGGTATCGAAATGGAGGCCGAGATCCCCTATGGCAAGTTGCGGCGAATAGAGCGCCGGCCCGGCATCGTCTGCTGTCTGGGCGTTCAGCCCAAAGATCGCATTCGCCTGGCGGATCAGGCCGAATCCCGCCAAGGCATCATCGGACGCGGCGGCAATGACATGCGCCGAACCCAGAGCGCCGGAAAACCCGAACAGGCTCGATACCGGTTCGCCGATCTTCCCGCGTGCGGGGATGGTCCGTTGGATGGGGCGGCCAAGAACATTGCCGTGCTGATCCGCCAGGGTGAGATCTACCGCCACCGGCACGTCCTTCGTGTTCATGAGGTGAATTTCTGTGGTGGTGTCGGCGTTTTGCAGCACTTCCACGAAATAGAGCTGCTTGAATCCCCGCGTGAAGGCCTCCGCGCCATCGAGGACAGTCTTAGCGGGATCCCCGGCGAGGAAAAAGGCCTGGACGTCGGGACTGTCCGACTCCAGGGTAACAGATCCGGATAGACGGGCGTCGACGGGCAGGTTGAAAATCTCCCGCTCGAGCCTGGCAGCCTGCGCCCTCCCGGCCAGGGCAAAGTCGGATGGGACGACCGCGTCCTGACTCCACAGGAGTGCGCCCTGGGCATCGCGTCCCGACGCCCGCACCGTCGCCGGGGTCTCCGACGGATTCGCGATCGCGATCCCTGTATAACGGTCGGGAGCGGCCGACAGGTAAGGAATATAAAGTGTCGAAACGGGAAGGCCGCGCGGCGCCACGACAATTCCCCCAGTGCTTGCCGCCTGCTGGTCACCGACCCTGAGCGTGACCGTTCGCGCCCCTGGCGAGGCATCGGGGGCCACGAGCAGAGATACGGCTATTCCAACGGGAGCCCCGCTTCCGCTCCTCAGAATCTGAGGCGCCTGCGACGGGTCGATGGTCACTCCTGTTCCCAGGACCCCCAAGTCCCCGATCCCGGCGACCTTCCAGGTGTCCGCGCCTCCGATCCAAAGGTCGACCGTGTCTCCGGGGGACATGACCACCGGCCCCTGCGCGAGATAGCCGATGCCGGTGTCCGGATCGCCGCGCCCCATCCGGTCGATGTTCAGTGTGGGTGGGGCGTCAGGAACGGCAAAATTCACGACGAGTTGTCTGGGGGCGCCTCCGATTCCAAGGCGTTGCGCCTTGTTGGACGTGGTTCGGAAGGAGGCATTCAACCCTTCGAAGTATGCTCCGCTTCCCTGCACCATCAGCTGGTCAGGGGTTGCGGGGCCGTCGAGCGGCTCTGCATAGATGACGTAGTTTCCGGCAGTCGCCCCCGCGATCGAGAAGGACCCATCCGGTTCCGATAGGCCTGTATAGATCAGATTCCGGTCCACATTCACCGCGGCGACCGACGCCCCGAAGATGCCCTTGCCTCCCATTGTGATCCGGCCGGACATGCTCCCCAGGGAGCCAGCGCGCGTCCGGTCGGGATACGTGGCGCCGGCGAATGCAACCGCATCCGCGGAGAGATTGCGCTGGTAGAAATCGCCGGGCGCGATTGCCGAAAACATGGTGTCGTTCTGCGCCGGGGAATGGTCGCTGCCGAGGGCGTGCCCTAGCTCGTGGGTGACGACCGTCTGCAGATCATAAGTTCCCGGCGACAAATCCGTCGAGAACTTGTATCCCGGATTGAGCAGGATGTCCGCCTCCGTGATCTCGCCGGTGGAAGGATTGAAAACCAGGCGTGTGAGTGAAACGGCGCCCAGGTCGCCACCGAGGACCTCCCGGTTCCTGTCGGTCGCGGCCATGGTTATCAGGTTCATGCCGTCGTCCAGCGCAGAATCGGCCTGAGTCAGCTTGAGATCTGCAAACCGGATGGTCGCCGTCTGGATGCTTTGCCACGAATTCATGGCAGCCCGGACAGCAGCCATCGGATCACTTCCCGCCGGGACATTCGACGTCCCCGCCGCGGTCGCCTCATTCAGGTAGAACCTGAGGGGGAATGCGCCCGCCCTCCAGGCGCCGAAGGCCTTGGCGCCCCAGCGCAACGGTATATACGCGCGCGTGGAAATCGCCGATGCGGCCAGAATCGCCAGGAGCAGGAACATCGCGATCACTTCGCGTTTGCGGGTTCCGGTTTTCATCGGCTCGCTGCCTTCAAGCGGATGCTGGACAGAAACCGGCTGAGACTCTCGCGAACGACGGTCGCTTGCGATGCGGCCTGCGCGTGTCGCGCGCCTTGGAAGACAACATCTGCAGGCGGGGCCGCCGGTACGGCCATGAGCTCGCCGGTCTGAGGGTCATTGCAGACTGTATATACGCCCTGGAGCAGTCCGGTAACGCGCAGCCGGTTGCCGGGAGCACGATACAGGAAGAGGACCACTTCCTGCCCGATCTTGAAATGTGGGATTCCGGGATAGAGTTCTCCGCGGCCGCCTACAACTCCCCCGGGCTCCGTAACGGCGAGCGAGGTCCCTGCCCTGCCTTTCGTGGCGTCGAAGACCCGGAGTTCCGTGCGCGTCCAGATCGCCCCTGTCGCCGGGTTCCACTGAGAGCGGCATTGGATTACGCGGCCGTGAACGATGAAGTCGGAACTGTCCACCAGCGCATCGAGCGACATGTGGCGAATCGTGGCGCCGCTCGCGTTGAGTCCCGCCATGGCGGCGAGTAATGCAAACACGATCGATGCGCAAAATCCATGTCCGCGTGGCACAGCTTCTCCTCCCTACTGCCGAAAAGACGCCGGAAACTGAAGAATATAACAGCAAAAACGCAAAACCAGCCGCGAATCGCCCCCCAATGACCAAATGACGCCGGGCTTCAGCCCGGTCTCCAGACAGGCTGCTACGGCCGATTCCGGTACAGTCCCTCGTTCGGCGCTGATGTCATGTGCGGTTATAGGTAGTTTCTGTCGCGAAACTCCACGGTCATCTGACCTGGACCTAGACTTGGACTTGGACCTGGACGTAGACGTAGACCCGGCAAGAACCTATCCTCAATTTTAGTGCAGCATTCGTGAGAAGTTGCATCAGACAAGCCTGTCCACGTCCAGGTCCAGGTCCACGTCCAGGACCAAGCAGGACAATGATTGACTTTCGCGACGGAAACTAGCTACCGCAGCCGGCGGGGGCCCTGTTGGCGGAAAAACTCGACGAGGTCCGGGATCTCGGGGGGCACCTTCATAAAAAACGCCTCCCCTTTGGCTCGCCCGATGAGCGTTCCGTAATAGGAAACGACGGCATTGACGCGGTAGAGGAAATCGGGCTGGCTGAGGTAGGTGTCCGGCGCGCGCCCCGAATCGAACAGCTGGGATCGATGCGCGCCGATCGCCCGCTCCCGCTGGTCTATGTGGGCGGAGATATCGACAATGAAAGTCGGCCGGACATACGGCGGCAGCATGTAATAGAGGATAGCCTTAGGCCGGAAGCGCTCCTGGCCAGTCCGGATCTTGGCCAGCCCGGCGTGGTGTGCCGCCTCTGCGACCAGCCGCCCCGCGTTCGCGTGGTCAGGGTGCGCCTCGTCCCAATGCGGCACCAGCACCATCATGGGCCGGTGCTTTCGCAACGCCCGGATCACCTTGAGCCGCGACTCCGGTGTTACCAGCACCTCGCCGTCCGGCAGCCCGAGATTTTCACGCACCTTCAGCCCCAGGATCTGAGCCGCCTGTTTGGCTTCCCGGGCACGGATTGCGGGAGTTCCGCGGGTTCCCAACTCGCCCCGCGTCAAGTCGACGACGCCGGTCTCATACCCGGCGGCAGCCATCTTGGCCAGTGTTCCTCCGATGTGCAACTCGACATCATCCGGGTGCGCCCCGAACGCTAGAATGTCTAATGGCATAGGCTCGAACCCGTGTTTGAACTGCAAAGACCGTCGAACGTGCGCGAAAGTGAATGCGATTTTTCTACGCGCCCGCGGATCTTCGAAGTTGGCATTTTATGGAAACACAAGTTGATGTTCGAACTTCCAGACGTCAACATTTTCATACAGAACTTGCAGCAGCCGGTTTGAATGGCGCGCGACGAACTGGATCCCTGCAATTTCCTTCTCCTGCAACCGCCCCCATGGAGCCAACTCACCGCACAGGAACCTAACCTGTCGCACGATCTCATTCCGGCGCCGCTGCTGCGCGCCCAGGAACCTGTCCCTCAACTTGTCGACCTGGTAAAGCATCCGTCGCGCCGAGCTTTCGACGCGGGCTCTGAACCGGTCATCCGGCGAGACCAGGCCGGCAATTTCATTCAGCCGCGTCTCAAAATCCGCCTTCAGCGCGTCGATCCTCTCCAGAGTATCGCTTACCTCCGGTTCTTTGGCCAGCTTCTCCGTCAACTCGGCCGGTCCGGCATAGAGTTCCTCCAGGCTGATGAGGTAACGCGAAAGAACCTTGCGGCAACGGGCACCGACGACGGTAGCGCTGGCGCGCGGCCAAAAGAGCGGCGCCGGCAATCCCAATTCCGGGAACATCGGGAGGTCATGCGCAAATCCGTAGATCTCATCTTCGTCAATGACAACGGCTGCGACCGGCAGCAGCACGGACGCCAGGATCAGGGAGTCGGGCGATGCCGATCCTGTCACGCCGTCGCCCGCCTCGCCGGGGGGGCGACTCGAGTCGCGATGTTCCTGCGAAGCCGGGCCATAGCCGGCAGCCAGAAGCTGGACATGCATGTCTGTCCGCAGGGAATCGCTCCGGATCATTCTGTCGCTCCCCGGTCGGTCAAGTGCCAGATCGTGGACTCGGGGCTGTCTCCGATCGATAAAGATCAAGCCGCCGAACTCCAGCAATTTCGACAGCGTTCGCCCCCAGGCGGTGATGGCATCTGTTCCCGGCACGTAGCAGGACTTCAGCAATTGCACGACATCGGACTCGCGCTCGATCATCCCCATCGCCCCGGCGACTTTCCCGATCAGGTCTTCGATCCCGTCGGGGACTTGGCCACTCTGGTCGGGCATTCGATCGACGTCCACCCGGGTCGGACCTTCAGGCGAAAGCAAACCGACGTTGGCTCCCCCTGGTCCGTCCGCGGTGTCAATCCAGATGATCGGAACTGCCGGTGTGCCGTGTTCATCGAGCCAGGATGCAAGCCTCGAGGCCGTCAGGGCCTTCATCCAGCTGCAGAGCTTCCCCCCGAACAGCCCCGGTCGCACCGTTGCCACCACGGCCACGGTCTTCGAATCTCGGAGTTTCGCGATGTGAGTAAACGCCGCCTGACCGCTCCCGAAACGCCGCGCCTGCTCGTCGAGCAGTCCGCACATCGCTTCCCGGGGGCGGATCAACGCCTGCGCGGCAGTGGCGCGGGACAGCAGGTTTCCGGCATCCGGCCGATAGGGAAAGATCTCCTGCGCGGGGCCGACGCCCTCGATGAAATCCGAAAACAGGGATGGGAAACCTGGAAGCCGTCGGAATCTCAATGCTGAGAGTGCTGCGTGGCTTCGAGCGCGCCCGCCGTCCGGAGGATTGCCGCCAGCCTGGCCCGCTGGTCCTCCTTCAAGGGCAACAGGGGCAGACGCGCCTCGCCGCCGAAAAAGCCCATGAGAGTCATGGCATATTTGAGCCCAGGGATGCCAAACCCGCTTGTAACCGCCTCTGCAGGAGGCGTGAGCCTCGCCTGCAGTTCGGCCGCAGCCCTCCAATCGCCGGTGCGATACAGCTCTTGCAGCCGGCAGACCATTTCCGGCAGGGCACAGGCAATGGCCACGATGCCGCCACAGGCGCCTTGCACGAGGCTCGGAAAGAGGGTCGGCGCCGCACCGACCAGGATCTGGAATCGTTCGGGAGTGCGGCGGCGGATCTCCGCCTGCAACGGAAGGTTGCCCGAACTTTCCTTCATGCCGGCGATGTTTTCGTGCGCCGAAAGCCGCTCGATGAGCGCCGCGCTGGTGTTGATGCCGGTCAGGGCCGGCATGTTGTAAATGAGAACCGGGATCGGCGATTCATCCGCAACGCTCCAGAAATGGGCAAAGAGCGCATCGTCGGACATCCGCGGCTTGTAATAGCACGGCGTTCCCAGCAGGGCGTAGTCTGTGCCAAGATCGGCAACCTTGCGCACGAACTCGATTGTCAGTCGCGTCGATTCCCTGCCGGCGCCCGCGATCAACGTTTTGCCGGAGTCGATTTTGGGACGCGCTTCCTTCACCAGCTGGAGTTTCTCCTGATCGGATAGGAAATGCGCCTCTCCGTTCGAGCCCAGGACGGTCAGCCCGGCCAGCGGTGCGCCGGCCCAACGATCGAGATTCTCCCGGAATTTATCGATCAGCAGTTCCCCGTCCGAGTTGAAGGGGCTCGTTACGGGGGGAAATATTCCGCATAAATTCTTGGTCATGATTCCTGTCTTTCGCTATCGCCGCGCAGGCTCCGAAAGCAGAGATTCAACTCTTACGTGCTCCTCCGGATCTTCGCGGCTTGAATTTGAGGTGGACAACACGCACATCCCCTCCTGCATCTTCGAGTTCAACCACCAGGTCGGCATCCCGGTTCGGCCCCAGCCTTTCGCCCCACTCGACGATGCTGATGCCGTCCCGGCCCAGGAAGTCGTCCAGCCCCACGCTGCTCAACTCGCGCACTCCGCCGAGGCGGTAAAGGTCTACATGATAGATCGGACAGCGTCCCTGGTAAATATTGATCAGCGTAAAAGACGGGCTGTGAACGGCCGCCGGGTCCGCAAGCCCCAGCCCTTGTGCGATTCCCCGTGCCAGCGTGGTCTTGCCGGTACCCAGGGCCCCGCACAGCAACACGACCCCGGGAGCGGCAAGGTCCGCGGCCAAGTTCACGCCAAGGAGGTGAGTCTCCTCCGGAGATCCGCTGCGGATCGTCCGCTCCGTCCGGATGGTTTTCGGCCTTCGCCGGCCGCCCCGAGTCAATCTCTGCATAGGGTCTTGATGGCGTCGGGAAGCTGAGCGAGAAGGTCCGTCGCGATCAGCGATTCCTCGCCGGTCTTTGCCGCGGCAAAATCCCCGGCGAGGCCGTGCAGGTAAACGGCGGCCGAAATGTGATCCGCGAGGGCGTCCTCGTCGGCACCGCCGAACCTGCACTTCCACCCGGCGACCAGCCGTCCCATCATTCCTGCCAGGATATCGCCGGTCCCGCCGGTTGCCATTCCCGGATTGCCGGTGGTGTTGACAAACAGCCGGCCGGAGGGAGTCGCCACCAGGGTACGGAATCCCTTCAACACACAGAACACCTGGTGTTCGGTTGCGCAGCCGCCGGCGATCTCGAGCCGATGGTGCTGGACGTCCGCGGTGGTGCGCTTCAGGAGCCTGGCCATCTCGCCCGGGTGTGGCGTGATTGTGATCGGATTGCCTGCGTCATTCCTCAGCTTGCCGGCGTTGCCGGCGAACGCGTTAATGCCATCCGCATCCAGCACGATGGGGACCGGCGATTGCCGGATCAATCCATGCACCAGCCGCTGAGTCGATTCGTGCGTAGACAGCCCGGGACCAATGACAACGGCGTCCGCCTGTGACAACTGGCCGAGCACCGTCGGAAGCGCCGATGCATCTGCCGTCCCCTCACGAGTCTCAGCCAGCCAGACGGTCATGAGTTCCGGCACCTTACCGACCAGGTCGCTGCGCAGGCTTTCGGGCAGCATGAGCGTGACCAGGCCGGCGCCGGACCGCAATGCCGCCATCCCCGCCATGAGTGCAGCGCCGCTCTTGTCCCTGGATCCGGCGAGGACAAAAACGTGGCCGTAGGTTCCTTTGTGGCTGTCAGAAGCCCGGGGTGGCAGGGCCCGCCTCGCCTGCCCAGGGTCGATGAGGTCGAGGCGGTATTCGGGATTGTCCAGGAGCGCCGACGGGGAGCCGATCGGCGCTACCGCTACCTTGCCGGCCCGCTCCATGGCCGGCGGAAAGACCAGAGCGGTCTTCAATGCCGTAAACGTAACAGTTAGATCAGCTTGCACCGCAATCCCGTCGACATCGGGGGAATCGGCAAATACACCCGAAGGGAGGTCAACGGACAGTACGTACGACTGAGGCCGCGCCTGGTTTATCCACTCTATGACGCCCCGGAAATCTTCCCCGATCGGTTTCGACAGGCCCGTGCCAAACAGCGCATCTATAATTATATCGGGGTGGGGAGCGCGGCTCAGGCAGGAAAGGCGTTGTTCAACACCGGTAAGGATTTGCACCGGGAGATCCAGGGATTGGCACATCTTCCAGTTTTCGAGGGCATCGCCCCTGAATCTGGCCGGGTCGCCGAGAATCCAGACTTCGGGGCGGAGGCCGCGGGCGGCGAGATGCCGTGCAGCCACCAGGCCGTCGCCCCCGTTGTTGCCCGTTCCGCACAAAACCAGGATACGACGGCACGCAAGGTCTGAGCAGGCCCGATCGAGTTCGTCGGCAACGGACCGGCCGGCGTTTTCCATCAACAGGATGGACGGTATCCCATAGCGCTCCGTGCTGAGGCGGTCAACCTCACCCATTTGCTTTGCCGTCAATATCTTCATCCTGGCCCTCTCCTGGAATTCCCGCACGGGTACCGATTGACAGCCTCCATGCACAAGCTTAATATGGCATTGACACTTTTTCCGCTCGCAGGCATCTAAGTTCAGTGTGGATGCAGCACGTGCTGTTAAGATCTCCATCAGCCCGATGCTAAGCATATCGGGTCTTGATGGGCAAAACAACCGCTCCTCGGGGGGAGGTAATATGCAGTCCTCAAGGAAGATGCTCTATGCCGGGTTGACAATTGTGCTGACCCTGGGCATGTCTATCCAGAGCTTCGCGACGGACAGGAAACACGGGGACGTTCAGAACATCGGCAACCGCAGTCTTGGCGGCCGGGTGTGGGGAATTTTCCCCAACTTTGTGTCCCTCGAAAAGGAAATTGCCCTTGGCCAGCAGGTGGCGAGCGAGTTTGAACAGACTGCCAAGTTGATCGAGGATCCGGTAATTGCCGAATATGTCGACCGTGTCGGCCAGAACCTCGTCAAGCATTCTGACGCCAAGGTTCCGTTTCACATCAAAGTCGTTGACACGGACGAGGTAAACGCCTTTGCGTTCCCAGGCGGTTACTTTTATGTAAACAAAGGCCTCCTGCTGGAGGCGGCGAACGAGTCGGAACTCGCGGGAGTCATGGCCCACGAGATTTCGCACGTGGCTGCCCGTCATGCGACGGAGCGGATGTCCAAGGCCCAGATTCTGCAGCTTGCCGCCATACCCGCCCTGTTCGTAGGCGGTTATTGGGCGCAGATGGGGATTCAGAACGCACTCGGCCTGGGAATCAACCTCGAGTTGCTTGGGGTAACCCGCGAATCCGAGAAGGAAGCGGACCAGCTCGGAATCCAGTATCTCTGGAATACCGGTTACGACCCGAACGGATTCGTGACCTTCTTTGAAAAGCTGCAGGCGAAGGAAAAGAGCAAGCCGGGCAAACTCTCCGGTTTTTTCCGCACCCATCCATTTACGGAAGATCGAATCGCCGCCTCGATGGATGAGGAGCGTTACCTGCCGGAGAAGGAAAACTATATCGTCAATACTTCGGAATTCGACCGGGTCAAGGCCAGGCTGCTCGCCATCGACAACGCGATGAAGGCGGATTCCGAGGTCGGGACGATCGACCAGAAGCGGCCGACCCTGAAACGCCGCACCGACACGGGGACCGATCCCGACAGCACCGATCCCGACAGCAAGGACGCGAAAAAGAAGCCCACGCTCAAGAAAAAGACCGACGATCCCGACAAGAAAGTGCCGTACTAGCGGCGTGGCGGCGTTTGCGGATCTGACGGACAATGAATTTGGAAAGAGCCCCGATCACGGGGCTCTTTCGCTTTAGAAAAAAGAAGACAGTTTCCGATTCCGGCTCTTGTCCCCCCTCAACAATCTGGGAGCCTGTAAACCGGGCTGTTTCCGACAGCAAGCAGGAAGCGCGCGAGAAAAGGAGTCAGGAGCCAGGAGTCAGGAGAAAAGCTGGAAGCCCCTCGTTTGTCCTGCCTCTCATTCTGACTTCCTGTCTCCTGATTTCTGATTCACGCATCAACGAGCATTAACAAACACAATTGATTCGAGAGAACTGGTTTTTTCACCCTGGAAGGCCTCGGGAGAAGCAGAGGAAGCCGTCTGTTGCAGTTGCACTTCATCTGTCTGACTCCTGACTCCTTTTGGGTTAGCGCAGCGATAATCGATCTATAGAAACACGTTTTTGAAACATTTTCCCTTGCCCTATCGTACTGTGTGTTGGTAACTTCGGACCCCTTCAGATACAGATTGAACTAGGAGCAATTAGGAGCCTGACTATGAGAACTCATAACGCTTCCCCGTGCCGGGGCATAAGCTATAAGTGGTTTAGTGTATTGACGATCTTGGCTTGCACGCTGGTTCTGACCAGCGCCCCGCCTTGGGGAGCGTTCGCGCAGGAACCGCAGCAGACGCCTCCGGCCCAGGCGCAGGCATCGCAAGCCTCTCAGCAAACGGCGGCCCAGCAGGCGGAAGTGGCGCTGATACCCGTCTCGCTGGTCAGCCCGATCGACCGTGCCGAAAAGGACGGGACGGCGCTTCATTTGTCCCTGAAAGACATCACCAAGCTGGCGCTCCAGAGCAACCTCGACATCGCGATCGCCGACACGAATGAGGATGTGCGGCAACTGACGCTCAAAGGGCTCTATGCCTCCTTTGACCCTCAGTTCTCCCTCAGGCTCAACCTGAATAGGAACACGAGCGCCAACAAGAGCACGATCGACCAGTCCACGACGGGCAACCTGAACTCCACCGAAAGTGCCAGCTGGAACGCCAGCGTGAGCAAGCGCTTCATCACCGGTGCCCAGGCCAGCTTGTCATGGAACTCGAGCCGCAGCGCCAATAACCAGGCAATCTCGCTCTTCAACCCCCAGTATTCCACCCAGGGAAGTCTGTCGATCAGCCAGCCGCTGCTGAGAAACCGCGCGATCGATTCGACCCGCAACCAGATCAAGATCGCCAATCTCAATCTGAAATTGAACGACAGCCAGTTCAGGCAGACCGTGAGCCAGACGGTGCAGCGGGTCCAGAATGCCTACTGGGACCTGGTGCTGGCGATTCAAAACTACGGGAACGCGAAATCGACCGTGGAACTGAGCCGGATTACCGTTGACCAGAACAAGAAAAAGGTGGAGATCGGCACGCAGGCTCCCATCGTGATTACGCAGAGCCAGGCGCAGCAGGCGCGCAACGAGATCTCGTTGCTGCAGGCCGAGGCATCGATCCTGAGCGCGGAAAACAGCCTGCGCAATTACATCTCGAATGACCGCAACGCGGACATCTGGAGCAAAGTCATCGTGCCGACCGATATGCCAGATTTCGTCGAATACAACGTCAATGTGAGCCAGGCAATCGAAACCGCGCTCACGAACCGGCCCGAACTCGAAAATTATGATAATCAGTTGGCGCAAAACGATCTCTCGTACAAACTGCAGCTTAACAACAAGAAGTGGCAGTTCGATCTGAGCGCGGGCATCAACGCAAACGGCACCGCCGGTCCGTTCAGTCTGGACAGGAACGGCAACCCTGCAATCCCCGACGTGTATGTCGGTGGCTTGTTTACTTCCTACAAGACGCTGTTTACGGAAGGGGCAAAGGGCTGGAACGTCGGCTTCACTATCGGGATCCCGCTCAAGAACACCCAGGTCGACACGGACCTGGCGCAGACCAGAATCTCGCGGCAGACCACGCTCATGAACCGCACCAAGCAGGAACAGAGCATCATCGTTGAAGTGCGCAACAACATCCAGCAGCTCAACACTGCCCGAATGCAGCTCGAGACCGCCAAGCTCGGCACGAAGCTTGCGGAGATGAGCCTTGACGCCGAGAACAAGAGGCTGGAAGCCGGCTTGAGCCAGAACTACCTTGTGCTGCAGGCGCAGGACCAGCTTGCCCAGGCGCAGAGCCAGGAACTCAGCGCCAAGGTCAATTACCGGAAAGCGATCGTAAACGTGCAGATGTCGACGTTCACGCTTCTCGAAGCCAGCAGCATCGATCTCGGTAAGGATACCGGCAAGTCTGCGAAGCTGACCTTCAAGTAGGTCAGATCTCGCACGCAGTCGCAGTCTTCTCCGGGCCGCCTGTCTTCTGCATGGAAACAGGCGGCCCTTTTTTGTTCCCAGCCTGCAGTCGCGGTCCTATCCCGGCACGACCCTGGGGTCGGGGTCGGAATCGGTACCGATCTCAGTCAGCGACTGCAGGAGGTCATGCAGGCCGCAAACGCCGGCCCCGACCCCGAGGATCCATGGTCTCCCTTTAGGATATAGGATAGAGGTTTTCATGTGGCCGCGGGCTTCAGCCCGCACTTTCTGTGTCGACTCCAGTGCCGTCCAGCCGCATGAGGGATTATTGTAGAATCAGCTGTAGGAGTCATTTTAGAGACCGGGCTGAAGCCCGGGGCCACAAGAATGCGACGCCTTAAGTTTCCGGGCAGGCGCAGAGGCCTCAGAGGATAAGGGTGTGGCCTGTCGCTGTGTTCTCATTGCCTCCGCTGTGATGCTTTGTTTCGAGATCCGGGTGCGCGTGCCGCTTGCCGATTGCGGCTGCGGATAGTAAAGTAGGCCGCCTGGAGGGCGCATGCGTCTATTCCCGTATTTCTATACCGTGATGGGCCTTGTGATCGGCAGCTTCCTCAATGTGTGCATTTACCGGTTGCCGCGCAAGGAATCGATTGCTTTCCCGGGCTCCCACTGCCCTCACTGCGGCAAGGGCATCCGCCCGTACGACAACATCCCGGTGCTCTCTTATCTCCTGCTGATGGGCAAGTGCCGTTTCTGCCGGCAGCCGATCTCCATTCAGTACCCCGTAGTCGAGCTGCTGGCCGGGCTGTCATTTTACGCGTGCTTTTCAGCGTGGGGCATGGCGCCGGCCACGTTCGTCAATTCAATCTTTCTGTCCGCCATCATCGTGCTGATTTTTACCGACTATCATCACCAGATCCTTCCGAACGTCCTCACACTCCCCGGAATAGCCGCCGGTATCATCCTGAGCCCTTTTCAGGACGCCGCTTTCTTTAAGGATGCAATCTCCTACAACCTGGCGGAACTGATCTCCACAGACAACCCAGATGCGTGGCTTCCCTGGGTCGGTTCGATCACCGGCGCCCTGATCGGCGGCGGGGTTCTCTTCGTAGTGGCGATGGGCTATCAAGCCCTGCGCAAGAGGCAGGGTCTCGGCATGGGGGACGTCAAAATGATGGCCATGGTAGGCGCTTTCGCCGGCTGGCGCCTGGCGTTGCTCACCATCTTTGTCGGGTCGTTGTTGGGCAGCATCGTGGGCATCTTCCTCGTCCTGTTCGGCGGCCGGACTCTCCAGTCGAAGCTCGCCTTCGGGACATTCCTCGGCGCGGCCGCGGCCATCGCGCTGTTTTATGGCGTCACATTCCTCCAGTGGTACGCCCCCGCCTGACATTTTTTATTCGCTCAAAAGTCCGCCTGACAGTTAGAAGAATTGGTGGGGTCGGGAAGTGAACCGCGAGGACTTCAACGACCGTCCGGTGGTTTCTCGTCCGCTGCTCGACGATGCAGTTTTGTCTCTTCTGCGCAGAGGAGGGTGCCGGCTTGACCGCGAGAGCGCACAGTCCCTTGGGGCAGGGCTTGCTCGAAACGCTCGTAGTCCTGGGGTTGATTGGGATTATGGCCGGAAGCGCCGTTCCGGGCATCCATCGCATGAACCAGGAATGGGCGCTGTGGGGTGGCGTCCGGCTGCTCGAGAGTTCGCTGCTCTGGGCGCGCACGCACGCGATCACCTCAAACGATTCCCTGATCCTCATCGTCAGTCCCGACGGCCGGAGCTTCTTCTGGCAGGAGCCGGGCGGGGCCCGCTATGAGACGTCCGTCCGCTACTTCCCTGCCGGCGTGCGCATCGTCGCGTCGCCGCGCCGCCCGCTCCGGTTCTTTCAGCGCGGCAACGCCGCGCCGGCGGGGACGTTCGTCGTGCAGGGGGAAGCGGGGTCGTACCGGGTAGTGGTAAGCATTCTCGGACGCATTCGCGTCCAGCGTGACTGAGACTTCAGACTTCAGACCTCAGACATCAGACATTGGACCTCAGACCTCACACTCCTGAATACGGAGTTTGGGGGTTCCAACAGACGTGATGAAATTGTGGACTTGACATGGCACGCGACTTTACGAAGATAAAGGCTTGGATCCTGGCGGATGAGCTGACTCAGCTGGCTTATAAGATCACAGGGGGGTTTCCAGCGAGCGAACGATATGGTCTGGTTGCTCAATTGCGCCGCGCAGCAAGCTCAGTTCCGGCAAATATCGTAGAGGGATCCAACCGAACGAGCAAAAAGGAGTACCTCCAGTTTTTGTCCATCGCTTCGGGATCTATCGCCGAAGTAAAGTATTTTTTGCATCTGTCTAATCGTCTGGGATACACGAGCGCAGCACAATATGCTTCAGCCAATTCACTCGCCGAAAAAACCAGCAGTACGTTGGCAGGTCTGACCTCTTACATTAAGAAAGAAGTGTCGAACCAGGCGTATTCGGTCTGAAGTCTGAGGTCTGAGGTCTGAGGTCTGAGGTCTGAAGTCTGAGGTCTGATGTCTAATCAGGGGCGAGTTGCCGACTAAGCACGACCAGCTTATCCAGGCGGGCAAGTGCCGCGCCGGACGCGATTGAGTCGCGCGCCAACTCGATGCCGTGGCGCAACGACTGGGCTTTGCCGCCGGCGACCAGGCCGGCAGCGGCGTTCAGCAGAACGACGTCTTTCCTGACGCTCTCGCGGCCCGACAGCACCTCGCGGATGATCTCGGCGTTTCTCGGGGCGTCGCCGCCCTGGATCTGTTCGATGGAGGCGCGAGAGAGGCCGAAATCTTCGGGAACGACATAGTAGGTGCGGACCTCCCCGTCGCGCACCTCGGAGATCTTGGTTTCGCCGGTGATAGTGATCTCGTCGAGCCCGTCGAGGCCGTGGACGATGAGAGCGCGCCGGGCGCCCAGTTCGCTCAGGACCTGCGCCATCATGTCGGTCAGGCTCTCGTTATATACCCCCATGACCTGAGCGTTGGCGCCGGCCGGATTGCAGAGAGGCCCGAGAAGGTTGAAGACCGTGCGGATCTTCATTTCGCGCCGGGCGAGCATGACATATCGCATGGCGCTGTGCAGCAACGGAGCGTACAGAAAGCCGATTCCCGCTTCATCGATGCAGCGCGCGACGGCTTCCGGTCCGAGATCGATGCGGATGCCCAGCGCCTCCACGACATCGGCGCTGCCGCACAGGCTCGAGACGCTCCGGTTACCGTGCTTCGCTACGGGGGCGCCGGCGCCGGCGACGACGAACGCCGTTGCCGTCGAGATGTTAAAAGTGCCTGCGGCATCGCCTCCGGTGCCGCAGGTGTCGACGAGCATCTCGCGGTCGGTGCCGGAGAATGCGGCGTCCACGGCCGATTTCGGCCGCACCGGCACGGCCTTTGCCCGGATCACGCGGGCAAAACCGGTAAGCTCCTCCACCGTCTCGTTTTTCATGCGCAACGCGGTGAGGAACGCGGCGATTTGCGCGTCCGTGGCCTGGCCCGTCATGATGGTTTCCATCACCGATTCGGCTTCAGCCCGGCTCAGATGCTGCCCGTCCACGACGCGGCGGATGGCTTCGACGATTTCCATGGCGACCTCGTTCGGAATGCGTAAAGTACGGCACACATTGCACGAAGTCAAGGAACCTCCGGCAGAAGAGGCAGGAGCCAGGAGTCAGAAGTCAGGAGCCAGGAGGATGGAATCAGGAGACAGGAGTCAGGAGTCAGGAGACAGGAGTCAGGAGCGGCAAACATGCACGCAACTTCAGGCGACGGTAACACGGAACGAGGTTTCTCTGCCTTTCTCCTGACTTCTGACTCCTGACTCCTGACTCCTTTTTTTCGCAGCAGGATCGGCGACCATTCCGCCAATTAATGCCTTGATCGTCACGCTGGACGCCGACGGAAGAATTCGTATAATCCGGACCTGTCGGGCCGCCGATAAAGTATTCGAAGGTTTCCATAGGACTATCTATCGCTGGGGTGTGAACCATGAAACGAATTTTCTCGGTCTTGACCGTCCTGGTGTTTGTCGCCATGGCAACGGTTGCCTACTCTCAATCCCTGGCGGACCTGGCCAAGAAGGAAAAGGAGCGGCGTCAGGCAGTTAAGACGGATACCAAGGTCATCACCAACGATCAGACCGCTAAGTACAACGGGGCGGCCGTGACCACTGGCACTCCTCCACCGCCTCCCGCGGACAAGGCGGGTCCGGCGAAGCTGGGAGGTGCGGGAGACCCAGCCTCAGGGGCGGATCAGGCTAAGCCGGCGACCGACGAGCCGGTGGATTTCATGGGGAGGCCCGAGAGCTTCTGGAAACAGACCTTCGCGGATGCGCGCAAGCTGGTCAAAGACCTGGAGGTGGAATCAAACGTTCTGACCCTGAAGCTGACCGACCTGCAAAATCAGTTTTACAAGGAGAGCGACGGATTCAAGCAGCAGACAATTCAGCGCGACATCCAGAAGACGATTTATGAAATCGACATGAACCGGGAAAACGTCGAGAAAGCCAAGAAGAGCCTGGCAGACCTCGAAATGGAAGCGCGAAAGAGCGGCGCCCTCCCCGGCTGGATCCGTTGAGGCTGCTGATTCACAAGCTTCTCTGACCGCGAAGACCAAAGACCTCTAAGAACTTATTCCGGCCCCGCTTCATTCTGCCCGCACAGGTGCGGCCTGAGGAAGTGGCGCGCGGCAATCTCAACAATCTCTGAGCGTCCGTGCCAGCAAGGCCATTGAGGTCTTTGAGGTTCGCAGGATTCAGGCCCGCGCGATCAGCAGGACTGCAATGCCGCCTGACAAAAGCCGATGTTCCGCATTCGCGAAGCCGGCCTCCGCAATCACGGCCTTTAGGGCCTCCGGTCCCGGAAAGGTCTGAACACTCTCGGGCAGATACTTGTAGGGCCCTTCGACTCCAGAAATGAGCGCCCCCAGCCTCGGCAGTATTTTGGCGAAGTAGAAGCGATACAGCGGTCCAATGACGGGGGTGTGGGGCATTGAAAAGTCGAGCACTCCCAGGACCCCCCCGACGCGCATAACCCGGCGCATTTCCACGAGCCCTCTGCGCGCGTCGGCAAGGTTGCGCAACACGAAGGCCGACACCACGACGTCGAAACTTCCGTCCGGAAAAGGGAGGGCGAGCGCATCCCCTTCGAGGACCGAGATGCGGTTCTTGCAACGGCTGCGCGCGATCTTGTCGAGGCCTATGCGCAGCATAGGGTGGCAAAAGTCGCAGCCGACTACCGGGCCCAGCGCAGAAAACGCAAGCGAGAGATCGCCCGTGCCGCAGCCGACGTCCAGAATCACCGGGCCTGAGACCGCTGCCCGCTTCGAGACTTCGCGGACACAGGCCGCGCGCCAGCGGCGATCGGTGTTGCCCGAAAGGAAGTGGTTGAGGAAGTCGTAGCGGCGCGCGATCGCACCGAAAATCTCCTTCACTTCTCGAGCCTTCTCGGACATCCCACCTCCAAAGCCGCCTGATCGCAACCCAAAGCCGTCAACGGCTACGTCTACGAGCACGAGCACGTCAACGATCACGCCCTTCGTCGACGTTGACGTAAACGTTGACGTGCTCGTGCACGTGGACGTCTTTTTCAAATCCAACAAACGAGCGAAGCACACTCCCGAAAATGTCAAACTCCTGCTCAAACTGGGGACGCTACCCTATTTTTCGACCTGAGTACGATCTTGCGAGCTATCACTCAATGCAAAACAGGTCAGCGTCCCCGGTCTTCCGGTTTTCCGTACAGAGTCCCCCCGCGCTCCAGGAAGGCGGTGAGGAAGCGCCGCAGGCGCGCGGGTTCCAGGCCTTCGACGATTTCGGTGCGGCCGAGTTCAGGCAGCAGGACCATCCGTATCCGGCCGTTTGTAAACTTCTTATCGCGGCGTAACGCGTCCCAGACATCCGGAATCGATATTCCTCGAAGAGAGGGCAGCCGTTCGATGCGGTGGATCAGGGCAGCCAGCCGCCGCGCTTGCGATACCGGCAGGCCGGTGATCTCGTTGGAAAGCCCGGCTGCCGCGATCATGCCCCATGCCACGGCCTCCCCGTGCTTGAACCTGCGATAGGCCGTCGCAGCCTCCAGGGCATGGCCGACGGTGTGGCCGAAGTTCAGGATCATGCGCGCCAGTTCTTCCCTTTCGTCGATTGCCACCACGTCGGCTTTGATGCGCACGGCTTCAAGCACGCTGCGTTCGATCGCCGCAGCTTCGCAGTCGCGCACGGCCGCCAGCCGCCGCTCCAGATATCCAAGGAGAGGTTCGGATCGGATTGCACCCGCCTTGACGATTTCGTACAATCCGGAAGCGAGTTCGCGGGCCGGCAGCGTCTTCAGGACCCCCGTGTCCGACAGCACGGCATCCGGCTGATGAAATGCGCCGATGAGGTTCTTCCCGCGGGGAACGTTGATGCCGACCTTGCCGCCCACGGAGCTGTCGACCTGCGCCAACAGTGTGGTCGGAACCCCGACATAGGGAAGGCCGCGCATGAAAGTCGCCGCGGCGAATCCCGCGACATCGCCGATCACTCCGCCGCCGAACGCGACGATCCAGGAGCGCCGGTCGGCCCGCGCCCGGAACAGGCCTTCGTAAATCGACATCAGTGTGCTGTGGTTTTTGAAGCGCTCGCCGTCCCCGATCCGGATAACGGGACAGGGACCGAAGGCGCCTTCCAGTGAAGCCAGCAGCGCCTTCCCGTGCAGGCGCAGCACGAGTGGATTGCTGACCACTACTGGAGGGGAATCGAAGCCCAGGCGTTCGAGAAGATCACCGGCATGGCCCAGGATGCCGGCCCCGGCCCAAATCGGATAGCTCCGGTCTCCCAGCTCGATTGCCAGTTTCTTCATATCAGCGCGAGATGCCTTCCACGGGGCTGCTGGCCGACGCATAGAGCTTCCGTGAAATCCTGCCGGCCAGGAATGCCTCACGTCCTGCCCGAACCGCCAGATTCATGGCTTCTGCCATCCGGACCGGATCCCTGGCACAGGCAATCGCCGTGTTCATGAGTACGCCGTCGCAGCCGAGTTCCATGGCAACCGCGGCATCTGAGGCAGTACCCACGCCCGCATCCACGATGACGGGGACCGTCGCCGCCTCCCGAATGATCCGGATGTTGGCCGGATTCTGGATGCCGATACCCGAACCGATCGGCGCGCCCAGGGGCATCACCGCAGCCGCCCCTGCATCCTGCAGCTTGCGGGCCACGATCGGATCGTCATTCGTGTATGGGAGAACGATGAATCCCTCTTTCACCAGGACCCGGGTCGCCTCCAACAGGGCCGCTGTGTCCGGAAACAGCGTCTTCTCGTCCCCTATGACTTCCAGCTTCACCCACTCCGATAGTCCGGCTTCCCTGCCCAGCCGTGCGGTGCGAACCGCGTCTTCCGCGGTGTAGCAGCCGGCCGTATTGGGGAGAAGCATCTGGCGGGAGGTGTCGATGTAATCGAGCAAGGACTCCCGGGATCGATCGCCGATGTTGATGCGCCGAACGGCAACCGTGACGATTTCAGCCCCGGATTTTTCCAGGGCCTCCCGCATCTGGCTGAAACTCGAATATTTTCCGGTCCCCACAATCAGGCGGGAACGGAAAGTCCTTCCTGCCAGAGTAAGTAAATCTTCATTCACGCCTCTAACTCCTCACTGAATCCAATGCCCCTGGTGTTTGACGGTTCCAGGAGCGCCGTTCCAATCCCGGGGGACCGTCTTATCCTCCCCCCACGAACTGAACGATTTCGATCTTGTCCAGTTCGCTGAGAGCCGTACGATCCCATTCCTGGCGCCTGATGATCTGCCGGTTGAGTTCAACCGCAATCCTGTCCGGTTTGATCCCGAGGTTTTCGAGCAGTTCCCGCACTGTGGCGGAGGCGGGGACAGTCCTGCTTTCGCCGTTTATTTCCAGCCTCATCGTTGCCTGCACGGGTTGTATGATAGCGGTTGCCCTCGCGGCAAATCAACCGGAAAAACCTTGACACCACAATGACTTGTCCACTAATATCATGTGTCTGTTTTTCGGTCGGGGCCTGGTTAACCGCTTGAATTTAAATAATTTACAGAATCCCTATCGGACGTGTCGGGATTTTCCTAAACGATAAGTCATGCCGTATGCTATCTGAGGCTGCTCGTGGCAGGATCGAAGCGTTGATGAGGCGGTACCCAAAGGCCCGTTCTGCTCTCATCCCATCCCTTCAACTGGCGCAGGACGAGGTCGGCTACGTTTCGCACGAGGTCATTCGCGAAGTTGCCGGGATGTTCGGCCTATCGGCCAACGAAGTCTACGAAGTAGCCAGCTTCTATACCATGCTTTACAAGAAGCCGGTCGGGAAATACGTAATTCAGGTTTGTACCAACATCTCGTGCCTTCTCTGCAATTGTGAAGAGATCATGACGCACCTCCAGCGGAGGCTTGGCATCAAACCAGGGGAAACGACCGAGGACAGGAATTTCACTCTCCTTGAAGTGGAATGCCTGGCTTCCTGCGGCACGGCGCCCGTGGTGCAGATCAACGAGGACTATCACGAAAGCCTGACGGTTGAAAAACTGGACCGGATCCTGGACTCGCTGAACTAAATGGAAACCTGGCTCTTCTACCTGTTCGGAGGGATTGCGCTGGTTGCGGCCATCAACGTGGTCTTGATGCGCCGGGTTTTCTATTCGGCACTTTCCCTGATCGTCTGCCTTAGCGCCCTGGCGGGCATCTACCTGCTGCTGGAAGCGCCCTTCATCGCGGCGGTCCAGATCATCGTTTATGCCGGGGCAATCATGGTGTTGTTCCTGTTCGTCATCATGCTGCTGGATCCCTTCTCGGGGACGATGCCGGCAGACAGGCGGAAACACCTGCGCTATTTTGCCATTGTTCTCGGCGCGGCCGCACTGATCCTGCTTTACCCGTTGCTGAAAGCGTACGATCTGGCGCGGACGCCGCACGATCCTGTGTCGGCAGGGGGCGCCGCCGGGACGGTCGCGAATCTGGCACAGACGCTTTTCACCGACTACCTGCTTCCCTTCGAGGTGACATCGGTCCTGATTCTTGTCGCCATCATCGGGGCGGTTGTCCTCGCCAAGCGTGAGACATAGGCGGACCATGAGCATATTTCACTGCCTGATACTGAGCGCGTTGCTTTTCACCATCGGAACCATCGGCGTCATCATCAAGAGAAACGTCATCGCCATCTTCCTTTGCATCGAGCTCATGCTCAATGGAGCGAACCTCAGTTTTGTGGCCTTTTCGAGGGTTCTCAATCAGGTCAACGGGCAGATTTTTGTTTTCTTCGTCATGGTTGTGGCGGCGGCCGAGGCGGCAGTCGGGTTGGCGATTGCCGTGACTCTCTTCCGCAATCGCAACACCCTGAGCGTCGACGATACGGACCTCATGAAGTGGTGAGAGAGAGCTGTTTATGACTGATTATCTCTGGCTCATCCCGCTGCTGCCCCTGATAGGATCCGCATTGAACGGGATCCTGGGCAGGCGGTTTCCGAAGCCGCTCATCTCCACGATCGCCTGCACGAGCACCGGTGCGTCCTTCCTCGTCGCGCTGGCCGCGGTTGCCGGGCTTGCGGAACGGGCGCCGGAGGAGAGGCATATCGTCAACACTCTCTTCACCTGGATATCGTCCGGGGATTTTGTCGCGCGCGCCGAGTTCCTGCTGGACCCGCTGTCGGCCGTCATGCTGCTGGTCGTGACCGGTGTCGGATTCCTGATCCACGTTTATTCCATCGGCTACATGCATGCCGAGGACGGGTACTACCGCTTCTTCTCTTATCTGAACCTGTTCATGTTTTCGATGCTGGTCCTCGTCCTGTCGGCCAACTTCCTGCTGATGTTTGTCGGGTGGGAGGGTGTGGGACTCTGTTCTTATCTGCTCATTGGTTATTACTTCGACCGGCGGAGCGCGGGGGATGCGGGCAAGAAGGCGTTCATCGTGAACCGCATCGGCGACGTCGGCTTCATCCTCGGCATTCTGCTCATCTTCGTGACCTTCAAGAGCATGAACTTTGCGGACGTTTTCCGCATGATCGCCGGCAGCCCCGCACATTTCCCCGTCGAAGCGGGCTTTGGCGTATTGACCGCAATCGGGCTCCTGCTTTTTGTCGGCGCGACGGGAAAGAGCGCCCAGATTCCGCTTTACGTCTGGTTGCCGGACGCGATGGAAGGTCCGACGCCGGTAAGCGCCCTGATCCATGCCGCCACGATGGTGACGGCCGGCGTCTACATGGTGGTGCGCTGTTCCCCGATATTCAGCCGTGCTCCGATCGCGCTCGAGGTGGTCGCCGTGATCGGGATCCTGACCGCGCTGATGGCTGCGACGATCGGCCTGGTCCAGACCGACATCAAGCGGGTCCTGGCCTACTCGACGGTCAGCCAGCTGGGCTACATGTTCTTTGCCGCCGGCGTCGGCGCCTTCTCGGCCGGCATCTTTCACCTGTTCACTCACGCGTTTTTCAAGGCCCTCCTCTTCCTCGGCGCCGGGAGCGTAATCCACGCCCTGAGCGGGGAGCAGGATCTCATGAAGATGGGTGCGCTCCGGAAGCTCATCCCAACCACGCACGGGACGATGCTGATTGCCGCACTCGCCATCAGCGGCATTTTCCCTTTCGCCGGTTTTTTCAGCAAGGACGAGATCCTCTGGTCTGCGTGGGCGAACGGACACCCGCTGATCTGGCTGACCGGACTCGTGACGGCGGGGCTTACGGCCTTTTACATGTTCCGGCTGATCTTCCTGACTTTTTACGGGACCGGGCGTTTCCCGGAGGAAACGCGCCACCACGTGCACGAATCGCCGCGGAGCATGACGGTCCCGCTGATCGGGCTGGCTGTGCTGTCGGCCGTCGGCGGCTTCGTCGGCCTCCCGGCGTGGATGAGCCTGGGACCGAACCGTTTCGAGCAGTTTTTGGAGCCCTCGCTGGAGTTTGCGGCGCGCGCTGAGCATGCAGAGCTTCCGCACGGCCTCGAATTCGGCTTCGCCCTGATCTCGGTGCTGGTGGCAATCGCGGGCATCCTCGTGGCTTACCGGTTATATGTCGCTCATCCCTCCGCTCCGGCGAGGATCGCGGCACGCATGGGCGCGGCCTACCGGCTGCTCTGTCCACAAGTATTTCGTGGACGAGACCTACGACGCGCTGATCGTCAACCCGGTGGCGAACGGGTCAAGAACGCTGTTGTGGAAGGGGTTTGATGTCGCCGTAATCGACGGCACGGTCAACGGGATGGCGCGGCTGGTCCAGGGCTCGGCATCTCTCCTGAAGAACGTGCAGAACGGCCTGGTCCGCAGCTACGCCGCCTGGATCCTGGCTGGGGCCGTGATGATCCTGGTGTATATAACTCTGCTCCGGTGACGAGCTAGGCATGCATATTCCGAACATCCTGAGCCTGATAACCTACCTGCCAGCGGCAGCCGCGCTGGTTTTGCTGCTGTTCCCGCGGGGTTCCGAGAAAGCGGTCAAGACGTTTGCATTCCTGGCCTCGGTGGCGGCCTTTCTGGTGTCTCTCCACCTCTTCTATCACTTCGACGGCGCGAATGGGAAGATGCAGTTCGAAGAATCGCTCTCCTGGATTGAAGGCGGAGTGATCAGTCATCACATGGGTGTCGACGGCATCAGCCTCTTCCTTATCCTGCTTACGACCTTCATCACTCCGCTGGCGGTGCTGTCTTCCTGGAAGGCGATCACGAGCAGAGTCAAGCCCTACATGGCCTGCCTGCTGCTGCTCGAGACCGGGATGATCGGGGTGTTTGCCGCCCTGGACCTGGTGCTCTTCTATGTTTTCTGGGAAGTGATGCTGATCCCGATGTATTTTCTGATCGGGGTTTGGGGAGGCGAACGGAGGATCTACGCCGCGGTGAAGTTCATCCTGTACACGATGGTGGGCTCGCTGCTGATGCTCGTGGCCATCATTTACCTCTTCTATCTCAACGGCGGGACGACCTTCGACCTGGTGCGGATTTCGGAAAACCTGGCTTCGGGGGTCACGAAGATTTCGGCTGCCGAAGAGTTCTGGCTGTTCATGGCCTTTCTGCTCGCCTTCGCGATCAAGGTGCCTCTGTTTCCGTTCCACACCTGGCTCCCCGACGCTCATGTGGAGGCGCCTACCGCCGGATCCGTCATTCTTGCCGGCGTACTTCTGAAGATGGGGACCTACGGTCTGCTCCGCTTTTGCCTGCCGCTGTTCCCTGCCGCCGCAATCTCCCTCGCTCCCTACATTTCGGTGCTCGCGCTCATCGGCATCGTCTACGGGGCGCTCGTGGCCATGGTCCAGCCGGACCTGAAAAAGCTCGTGGCTTATTCTTCGGTCAGCCATATGGGACTGGTGGTTCTCGGAATTTTCGCGTTTACGCAGCAGGGCCTGCAGGGATCTACGCTCCAGATGCTCAACCACGGGCTTTCGACCGGCGCCCTGTTTCTCCTGGTCGGGATGATCTATGAGCGGAGGCATACGCGCCTGATCGCGGACTTCGGCGGACTGGCGCACCGCAGCCCGGTCCTGGCCTCGCTCTTCCTGGTCGTAACGTTGTCTTCGATCGGCCTGCCCGGATTGAACGGGTTTGTCGGCGAGGTGCTCATTCTCGCAGGGACGTTCGTGAAGAGCCCGGCATTCGCGGCGATCGCCGCAACCGGCATGATCCTCGGCGCCGTTTATATGCTCTGGATGTACCAGCGGGTCTTTCTCGGCAAGGCCACCAATCCGGCGAACCTCGAGATGAAGGACATCGACATCCGGGAAAGGCTCCTGCTCGTGCCGATCCTGCTTGCGATGCTCTGGATCGGCGTTTATTCCGCGCCGTTCCTGGACCGCATGGATGCGAGCCTGATGCTCGTGCAGCAGCGCATCCACAACGCGCATGCGCCTGCGGGAGGATACATCATTGAATTGCGCCGCGCCAATCCCGATTCGGCAGGAGTGATCCGGTAATGGGCATCGACTACTTCGCCATCCTCCCTCAGATCATCATGGTTGTGGCCGGGCTGGTCATTCTCCTGCTGGAGCCGTTCACCGCTCCTGATCGCAAGGGCCGGCTGGGGCAGATCGCCGTTTTCGCATCATTCCTGGCCGCTTACACCCTTTCGTTCCAAAGACTCGATAAACCCCGCGCCATCTTCAACGGCATGTTCATCGTCGACAGCTTCAGCTTCACGTTCCAATGGCTGTTTTTCGTGATCACGGGCATTTCGGCTCTGGTCGCCCTGCGCTTCAATGAAAGGGAGTCGATCAACCGGGGCGAGTACTACGCGCTGCTGCTGTTTGCCAGTTCGGGAATGTCGCTCATGGCCGCCAGCGGGGACCTGATTCTGACGTTCCTCGGCATCGAGATTCTGTCGATCGCGACATACATCCTCGCCGGTTTCAAGAGGACCGACCTCAAGTCGAACGAATCCTCGCTCAAGTACTTTTTGCTCGGCTCCTTCGCGACCGCCTTCCTGCTTTACGGGATTGCGCTGATCTATGGAAGCACGGGGAGCACGAACTACTCCGTCATACGCCAGGTAGCCGCGCTGCAGGGCGCGCCTCAGGTCACCATGGTGATCGGTCTCGGACTGCTTCTGGTCGGCTTCGGTTTCAAGATTGCGACCGTGCCGTTTCACGCCTGGGCGCCGGACGTATATGAAGGCGCGCCTACGGCCGTGACTGCCTTCATGATTGTCGGGCCCAAGGCAGCCGGGTTTGCCGCGCTGATCCGGGTGCTGGTCCAGGCGTTGCCTTCGCTCCACGCCGATTGGACCCTGATTCTCTGGGCTTCCTCCATCCTGACGATGACTTTCGGGAACATCGTGGCGACGTTGCAGTTGAACATCAAGCGGATGCTGGCGTATTCGGCGATCGCGCATGCCGGGTACATCATGGTGGGAATTGTCGCCAACAACGCGGCCGGCCACAGGGCCGTGATCTTCTACCTGATCGTCTACACCGCAATGAATCTCGGGGCGCTCAGCATCCTACTCTCCTTGAGCCGGCGCGGCGACCAGCGGGTGAACCTGGAGGATTTCGCCGGGCTCGGCAAGACTCAGCCCGTGGCGGCCGCGGCACTGTCGTTGTTTCTGATTTCGCTGGCGGGCATCCCGCTTACCGGCGGATTTATCGGGAAGTTCTACCTCTTCAGCGCCGCGATCCAACAGGGGTACGTCGGCCTGGCCATCGTCGGCGTCCTCAACAGCCTGGTGTCGGTCTACTATTATTTCCGCGTGATGGTCTACATGTACATGACGGAGCCGCAGGATTCCGCCGTCGAGCGCATACCGATCACCGCTATCGCCGTGATCGCGATTGCCGCGGCGGGCGTGCTCCTGATGGGAATCGCCCCGACCTCGATCCTGAACCTTGCCAGCCGCTCCATCCTTCCCATACAATAATCCGTACTATGAAAGATATTCGCAAGAAGCTTCAGGACTCGTTGAACGCGATTGAGCGGGAGTTGCGGGTCGACCTGCCGAAAGAAATTCTCCGGGCCCGCGAGCACGGAGACCTGAGCGAAAACGCCGAATACAAGGCCGCCAAGGAGCGCCAGGCATTTCTGGAGGGGAAAAAAGCAAATCTTCAGGCGAGACTGGCATCCCTTTCCCTGATCAACCTCGAAAAGATCCCCCATGACCGCGTGGCCTACGGGTCGCGGGTCCTGCTCTACGACTACAGCGCGGACAAGGAAGTACGGTACACCCTGGTCTCGCCGGAGGAATCCGACATCGGTCAGGGCCTGATTTCAATCACTTCCCCCATCGGACGCAGCCTGGTGGGCAAGGCCGAAGGGGACGAGGTCACCATCGTCACCCCCTCCGGACAGAAGGATTACGAGATCCGTTCGGTGACCACGATCCACGAAATCGAAGAATAATCCCGTCGACTAAAAAAGCCGCAGGCACGCACGGTCCGGCACAGAAACCGGTCTGCGTCCGTCCGTGCATTCCTGCGGCTGAAAAGGCGGCGGTCCGGCACATCGGGTACGCCGGCCCTGAGGATCGAGTCTTCTTTACCTGAACAGCAGGAGCATGATGACCACGAAGGTCAGGAGCGCCAGGAACTCGATGAAAGCCAGGCCCAGGAAGATGAAGATTCGGATGGTGTCGGTGGCGCCCGGATTGCGGGAGACTCCGTCGCATGCCGCCGCGAGCGCACGGCTCTGCGCATAGCCGCATCCGGCGGCGGCCAGCGCCATGCCGAATCCGGCGGAAATGAGCAGCCACTGGTCATTGGAGGCCTGGCGCGCCTGCAGCCGGTTCAGCTTGGGCAAAAACCGGGGCGGCCATCGCAACGAGAACCAGACCCAAGAGTACGGCTAGAATCAACTTTCTTCCCATAAGATGTCTCCTTTCAAGAGATGCTGAAGCCCAGCGGACTCTGCGGGGTTGAGTTCTCGACTATGCCGCCGCCGCTTGAGTTTGAGGAGGCGTCGTGTCCGCGTTGTGCGACACGCTGTGTCCCTCTTTGTGTTCCTCCGATTCCTCGACGGCGCCTGAGATGTAGACCATGGTCAGAAGCACGAAGATGAACGCCTGGATCGTGCTGGCAAACAGGGCCAGGAACATGACCGGGATGGAGGTCAGGAACGGGAATATGTACTGATTGAGCGATCCGATGATCAGTTCTTCCGCAAAGATGTTGCCGAAAAGACGCATGCTCAGCGAGAGCATCCGGGCCAGGTGGCTGATGATCTCGACCGGGAACAGCAGCCAGGCAAGCCACCAGACCGGTCCCATGAAATGCGCGAGATATCTCAACAGCCCGTGCTTCCGGATCCCATGGTAGTTGTAATAGAGGAAGACGGGGATCGCGAGTGAAGCGGTGACGTTCAGGTTGCTGGTCGGGCGACAGGAAGCCCGGCACCATGCCCATGAGGTTGCCGATCAAAATGTAGATGGCCAGTGTGCCGATCAGCGGCAGATACGCGTGATAATCCTTCCCGATTACGCCCTGCATCAGTCCCTGGAGAGCCTCCAGGATCACCTCTACCAGGTGCTGGATTCGGGAGGGGGTCTCCACGCTCAGCCGGCGGCGGAACCAGAGGGCAAACACGATCAGCCCGAGTGAGACCAGCAGAATCATCACGATGTGCGCCGGTACCGCGTGTTGATCCCCGGTCAGAGAAAACCCGAGTGCGCGCGCAAGCGGATCGAACAGATATTGATTGATGAAATTGGCGACGGGGCTTTGCTCGTGCATGCTATCTGGGGCTGCTTCCGAAAGCTTCGAGGACGCCTTCCACGAAAACGCTGCAGATGAAAACCGCAAAGCCGGCCATTGCAGCGAGAATGTCCAAAAAAAGAAAGCGGATCATAACATACAGGCCCAGGGGAATCAACAGCAGGCGCAAAAAAAAGCCCCCTAAAACCTGGAATTTGGAGCGTTTCAGGTCACCGGAGACCACCGCGCCGATCGAGGATCGTAACCACGACAGGTTGCCGCCCGCCAGTGCGGCGCCGGCGCCGAAGGACAGGCCCGCGCGAGCGCCGAAAAGCGCCCAGGCCAGGATGCTCCCGCCGGCCGCCATGGCAAATCCCAGCCAGAACAGCCGTTTTTCAAGATTTCCCACGCGGGTTGCGATCACGTCGGTCAGGTCCCGGGGCCAGGATCCTCAGGATCTCATAGAAGCCGGCGCCCGCTCCAAGCAAAGTCAGAATTATACTTCCCCACGGGAAAATATGCAGGGTCCGGTCGAATAGAAAATATCCCACGACCCATCCTGCCGCCATCGAAGCCGGGAGCACGGCGATGATTCCCGACAGCCGGGCCAGCCACCGGATGCCCCCAGTGCCGCCACGTCCTTGGTCCCGCATGGATGTCCACTTTAACACGAAGCTCCCGGTTCGAGCCTGTTTCCGCTTGTGCGTTCTACGCTGTCTGACTTATAGTAGCAGCCCATATCGTACCATGGTTGCGGCCGGGCATTTCGGGCGCAATCGCTTGCCGGAAGACCAAGCCAAGGGAGGCATCATGTTTGAACGCAGGTCAAGATTCAAATTCACCACCGCTGACCACGCATGGTGGGCGGCGCTCGTTCTGGTTCTTGCGCTGCTGCCGTTTGCATTGCCGGCGCAGAGCGGAGGACAAGCCACTGCACCAAAAGCGGGTCCCGTCGGTTGGGCCGATGAGATCATCGCCAAGGAAGGATATGTGACACCTCCGCCAGAACTCACGGCGGCCGTCATGGCGCCGCGGTGGAACAACATCAATTTGTCCAATCTGAGTCCGGATAAGAAATGGTTCTTGAATCAGATTGGCGACGGGCCGGTGGTCATGAAGACCTTTTCGAAGCCGTTTGATGAGCTGGGCGGCGTCTTTCTAGACTACAAGGCCAATCGCGCCCGCTCGCTCACGATCAGCAACAATGTGGGCATCCAGATCATATCCGCGACCGACGGTTCCAGGAAGCAGATTCAAATTCCCGCAGGGACCCGCGTATCGAACGCCACCTGGTCGCCCGACGGCAAGAGCATCGCCTATTTTGTCCACACCGAGGATGGGACCCACATCTGGATCGCGGACGTCGCAACATTGAAGTCGCGGCAGCTCACGAAAACGCCGGTGCTTGCCACCCTCAACTCAAGCTTTGACTTCACCGACGACGCGGCACAGATCGCGGTGGTGCTCATTCCCGATGGGCGGGCGCCCAGGCCGGTAGAACCGGCAGCGCCGACCGGGCCGGAGCTCAAGGTCGGCGACAGCGACAAGAATCGCCTTAGGACGTTTCCCAGTCTGATGATGACGCCGTACGAATTCCAGCTGCTGGAGTGGCACGCCACGGGCCAGATTGCGCTGATCAACGTGCAGACGGGCGCCGTGAAGAAGGTCGGATCGCCCACCATGGTGCGCTCGATCGATGCTTCACCAGACGGCGCCTACCTGCGCGTGACGCGGATGACGAAGCCGTTTTCATACATCGTCCCGGTCAGCAACTTCGGCTCGATCGAAGAAGTCTGGGACACAACGGGAAAGGCTCTCGCCAAGCTGAACGAGCGGAAGCTCAATCTTGGCGCCGCGCCTGACGACGCGACGCCTCCCGATCCGGCACAGGCGCCCGGCGGCGGCCGCGGAGGCGGCGCCGACCAGCAGGGTAAGCGCGAACTGACGTGGCGGCCGGACGGCCAGGGCTTCACCTACCTCGAGCAGGAACCCGCTCCGCCGGGAGCGGCTGGACGGAGCGGCGGAGCCGGCCGCGGAGCCGCCGGTACACGCGGGGCCACGGGCGCCCGCGGCGCCGTCGGCGAGGCCGGGCAGGGGCGGGGGCAGCAGGGACCGCCGCGCAAAGACCGCCTGATGCACTGGCTGCCGCCGTTCGAGGACAAGAGCGCAAAAATGCTGTTCGAAAACAACACACGCATGTCAGGCCATCGTTTTTCGCCCGACATGCAGGTCCTCTTCTTCAGGGAAACCAGCGGCCAGAACAACGTCGACTATGCGGTCTACTTGAGCGACCCGGCGCAGCGCTACCCGCTAGCGCGTTTCCGCACTGAAGACCCGAATCCCGGATCGATCATAGGAGTGAGAGGCGGTGGCGGCGGCGGACGCGGCGGTGGTGGCGGCGGCGGACGCGGCGGCGGTGGCGGTGGCGGCGGTCCCGTCCTGCTCTCGGCCGACGGCAACAGTGTCTTTTACCAGGGTGTTTTGAATGACAAGGATCCGGAAAAGGTGGGTCCGAAGTCATTTATCGATAAAGTCGCGATCAAGACCGGCGAAAAAAAGAGGATCTACGAAGGCGACAACAACGACGTTTACGAAACCGTGTCCGGCATTATCGATATGGATGCCGGCAAGCTGATCGTGGAACGCCAGGGTCCCACCCAGGTCCCGCAGAATTTCCTCGTGGAAAGCACCGGCCGGAAACAGCTCACCGACAACGAGGATCTGTTCCCGGACCTGACGAGCGCGCCGAAGCAGCGCATCCCGGTCGAGCGGGCGGATGGCATCCGTTTCAAGGTGAGCGTAATGCTGCCGCCGGGCTACAAGGAGGGGACGCGCCTGCCGGCGATCTTCTGGTTCTATCCTCGGGAGTTCGAGACCCAGGACGCGATTGACCGGCCGGACCGCACCCTGAACAAGAATCAATTCCAGAGTTTCGGCAGCCGGTCCATGCAGTTCTTCGTGAGGCTCGGGTATGCGGTGGTTGTCGATACTCCGGGCGCCATCCCCATCGTCGGGGCGCAGGGACAGCAGAATAACAACTATGTAAACGACCTGCGGAACAGCCTCGCGGCGGTGATCGACGAACTGGATCGCCGTGCCATCATCGACCGTACCCGGCTCGCGATCGGCGGTCACAGTTACGGCGCGTTCACGACTGTAAACGCCATGGTCCACACTCCGTTCTTCAAGGCGGGCATTGCAGGCGACGGCGCTTACAACCGGACGCTCACCCCCCTTGGGTTCCAGAGCGAACGCCGTGACCTCTGGGAGGCGCCCAATGTCTATCTGGACATGTCTCCCTTCCTGTATGCCAACCATATGACCGGCGCGCTGTTGATGTACCACGGTCTGCACGATCAGAACGTGGGCACGGATCCGGACAATTCCGTCCGGCTCTTCCATGCCCTCAACGGACTCGGCAAGACCGTAGCAATGTACCGCTATCCCCTGGAGGACCACGGTCCTGCCGCGAGGGAAACGCTGCTCGACCTGTGGGCGCGCTGGGCCGCCTGGCTTGACAAGTACGTCAAGAACCCGCAGTCAAACGTAGACCTGAAGGCGAAGCCGGACGATACTTCGAAGTAGTTTCCGAATCGAAGAGCGCCGGATGAGTATCCCGGCGCTCTTCACTTCTCCCGCACCGGATGCCGCCTCAAGCTCAGTCCGATATCACCGCATGCGTTTTGCCTTGTTCGTGATCTAAAACCTCTTTAGTAAACCCTGGAAGTCTGGTAGGCTTCATTTCCGCCGGAGAGGTACCGAAGAGGTCGTAACGGGTCCGACTCGAAATCGGATTACGGCCCAAAAGGCTGTACGTGGGTTCGAATCCCACCCTCTCCGCCAATAATCCATATAAGTCATTGCAATACAGATATTTACAAATCTGCTTCCGAAACACCCCCCTCTCACCCCGCGAGAGAATGCTCCCGTAGGGGCTCCGTTTGATGTTTCCGTCCCATGATTCAGCCTCCTTCTCGACTGGGATCAATCACAAAGAAAAGAATAATGAGCATTGACAAAAAAGACGATACAGGCTGATGATCCCAATACGACTCGATTTTCCGAAACCGTTCCGTGATTGATCGAGGATGACTCATGCAGAGATTACCGGCTATGGTGGGATGCCTGTGGTTAGTTCTTTGCCTGCCGTTGATTGCACATGCTGGCCCTGAACAAAATGCACCATCAGACTGTAAGTCGCTGATAAATCATTCCGGGTTCGCCGAGTTTGTCATGCCGAGCGGGGGTGGAACACAGAAACTCACGATAAAGGTGAGCCCATCGGTGAAGTGGACCATCAGAAACAGCGATTATGTCGACTGGATTGAGATCCGCGAGGGTGACGCTGGTGTAGGGCCTGGGACCGTGACGATTCAACTGGGCGCCAATACCGGCAAATCCTGCAGAGTGGGCGTGCTGACGATAGCGGGCCCACAGCAGATCTATGGCACCCCGATGAGAATCGGCTCCCCGATAAGAATTCTCCAGCGCGGCACTGAGACTGCGGGTGCACCGGAAAAGGAAAAGCCGTCTCCTCCCAGCGTCATCAACCTTGCACCCATCTCAGGCAATAATCCGCAGACCCCCGCTAAGCCCGAGTATCAGAAAGTCATCAAGAAGTAAACCGCAAGGCTCCTTAACCTGGATTAACGTCCAGGAAAATGCAGGGCAGCGCGACGAGTCAAAGACCTGCCCGGCCTCCTGACTCTCCCGTCTTCCCTGCCCGCTGGTTTGCGCCCCTGTGCCTTTTCACCTTGTGCCGCATGAGGGGATTCCATTATAAGAGGGGGCAACAAAGTCGGAGGTCAACACTCGAAATCGACAGCCGGTGTCGTGCCCGGCTCTCCCAGTCCAGAAACAAGCAGAGCAATCCGATCTGTTCAGGACTGCCGGGAACACCGTGCATTGGAGGAAAGAATGGCAAAGCAGATGTTTCGGCAAACGCTGAGAGTGACGCTGATGTTCGGCGTTGCGTTTGCCATGGTGATAGGCGCCAATGCGTTCCAGACGGGCAGGCAGGCCCGGCCTGCTGCGACACAGGCGCAGGCACAGAAGAACGACGAGGAATACGCAAAGCGGATCCAGGACAACACCCCGGACAAGCGAATCCTGACCGAACTGGTCGACCACATGCCGCTTTCCGCGACCGTCCCTTCGCCGCTGGCTTTCTTCAAGTATGTGCCCGGCGAGGGCAATAAGGTCACGTACCACAAAGACATCGTTGCGTACTATGAAGCGCTCGACAAGGCGTCGGAGCGCGTCACGATGTGGGAGATCGGCAAGACCGACGAAGGGCGGCCCATGGTTGCGCTGGCCATCGCCGATGAGACGACGATCAAGAACCTCGACAAGTACAAGCAGATCACGGCCCAACTCACCGACCCGCGCAAGCTCACGGACGCCCGGGCGAAGGAACTTATCAAGACGGGCAAGCCGATCTATTGGGCGACCGGCAGCCTCCATTCGAGTGAAGCCGGCAGCCCGGAAATGCTCATCGAGCTCGCCTATCGACTGGCCGTGGAAGAGACTCCTTTCATCCAGCAGATCCGCAACGACAGCATCGTCGTCATCACGCCGGTTGCCGAAGTCGACGGGCACGAGCGCTATGTCGACACGCGGCGGGCCTCCGAGGCCGGCCAGCAGCTGCCATTCGTGTACTGGGGCCGTTACGTCGCGCACGACAACAACCGCGACGGGATCGGCATGGGGCTCGTTCTGACCCAGAACATTCTCAAGGCTTTCCTGGATCTGCATCCCCAGGTCATGCATGACCTGCACGAATCGGTAACCTTGCTCTACACGTCAACCGGGACCGGTCCCTACTATCCGGAAGTCGCGCCGGTCCTCGTGACCGAGTGGTGGTGGCTGGCGCAGACGGAAATCATGGAGATGACCAAGCGCGGCGTGCCGGGTGTTTGGACCTACAACTACTACGACGGCTGGGTTCCGAACTACATGTTCTGGATCGCGGTTACGCACAACTCCATCGGCAAGTTTTACGAGACGCAATCCTATGGCGCCGGCGGCCGCGGCGGCGCTCCTGCCCAGACCGGGCGGGCCGGTGCGCCTCCGGCGCAAGCGGCGCAGGCGGGCGGCCGCGGCCGCGGCGTCGGCGCGGGCCAGAGCCGCGAGTGGTATCGCCCGTACCCGGTGCCGCCCGAAGGCGTGCAGTGGAGCGGCCGCGAAAACATCAACATGCAGGAGTCCGCGATCCTGCTCGCTATGAACGCGGTGGCGAAAAACAGGGAGATGTTCCTGGAGAATTACTACATCAAGAACAAGATGATGATCGAGGAGGGCAAGACCCGCGAACCGTACGCCTGGGTCATACCGGCACAGCAGCGCCGTCGCGTCGAAGCGGCGGAGCTGATGAATTATTTCCGCCGGGATGCGGTCGAGGTGCACACGGCAACCGCTCCGTTTGCGATCGGGAACGTGCAAGTGGCGGCGGGAGACTACATCATCCGCCTGGACCAGCCCTATGGCGGGCTGGTCAACACCATGCTGGGAGTTCAGTGGTACCCGGAGCAGAACCCCCGCCCGTACGACGACACGGGCTGGTCTCTGCCGCTGCTCCGCAACGTGCAGACCTACAAGATCGATGACAAGAGCATCTTTGACAAGCCGATGGCGCTGGCTTCGGCCGATTTCAAAGCCCCCGGGACGATTGCCGGCAGCGGCGCCACTCTCGTCATAGATCACACGACCGACAACACGCTTGCCACATTCCGCTTCGCTAATGCCGGAGTGAGGATGTCGGCGGCCGAGCAGGCGTTCGATCTTGGCGGCCATCACTTTGCCGCCGGGGCGTTTATCATTCAAAACGCCGATCGGGCGGCGCTCGAGCCCCAGATTCGCGGATACGGGCTCATGGCATGGGCGACCGACACAGCCCCCAGCGTTCCGATGCACGATCTCGATGTGCCGCGCATCGGATACATCCACTCCTGGTCGAGCACGCAGGATGAGGGGTGGGTGCGGCTGGTGTTCGACAAGCTCAAGGTGCCTTACACCTACTTCGGCGACAACCTTGTGCGCCAGGGCAACCTACGGGCAAAGTACGACGTGATCATCTACCCGAACGGCCCGATCACGGTGGACGGCGGCGAAATCCCGGTCACGGGGACGCCGCGGCCCTACAAGAAGACCGACCTGACTCCGAACACCGGCACTCCCGATGCGACCGAGGACACGCGCGGCAGCCTTGGCCGCGACGGCCTTAAGGCACTGGAGGCTTTCGTGCAGGAGGGTGGTCTTCTGATCGCCGAGGGCGCCGCGGCTTCGCTGTTCCCCGACTACCGACTTGTCCCGGGAGTGACGACCGAACAGCCCGAAGGCCTGTATGCTCCAGGCGCGGTCATCAAAGCGATGCTCGGCGACAAGACGAGTCCGATTCTCTACGGCTATGATCAGAACGCGCTGGGTGTCATGTACAAGAACGGGCCGAACCTGGCGCTTGGCGGCGGCGGCCGCGGCGGCGGTGGCGGGCGTGGCGGCGGCCTGCCCCCCGGAGTCGGCGGCGGCAACCTGCAGCCGATGGCCGCTCCGCCAAGGCTTACGACTCTGGAGGCGGGCCCTCCTCCTGTAGCGGCAACAGCAGGGGGACGCGGAGGCCGGGGCGGAGGCGGCGGATTCGCATTCGGCGGCACGCCGGCAGCGAACGCACCGCGCGTGCTGCTGTCGTATCCTACTGATCCGAACGACCTGCTCCTGTCGGGTGAACTCGTCGGTGGCGCAGGCCTGGCAGGCAGGCCTGCGCTTGTCGATGCGACGCTCGGCAAGGGTCACATCGTCATGTTCGGCGTTCGCCCCTTCTGGCGCTATGAAACGCAGGGGAGCTTCTTCCTGGCGTTCAACGCGATCCTGAACTGGAACGATCTCAACGCCGGCCGCACGACTGCGGCCGCCACCCCGGAAAACCGGTGAACTCCGGGGCGTCCGGGCGCATCGGGCGCCCTCAGACCTAAAGGGTGCCGTTGCCGCGGCTGTCAGGGAGCTCCCGGAATCCCTGGCTGCCGCGCCGACGGCGCCCACTGCGCTCTTCGTCCGGCATTCCACGCAGTGGCGGGAGAGTGGCAGACTCCTCTGCAACGACCATCCGGGATTCGTGGGGCTGCGCGCTTGCACCGTTTGCTGCACCGCCAGACGGTGCGCAGGCGTGTCGAGAACCCGACACAACAGGAGGTTTGGAATGAGCCATCGCCGCGCCATTACCGCTGCCATCCTGCTTTTTCTTCTTGCATCGCTCGCCGCTGCCCAGGAACTTCCGACTGCGGCTGCCGAAGCGGCCGGTATGTCGACGGCACGGTTGAAACGTTTGTTATCAGTCTTCAAGGAGTTTGTCGACCGCGGCCAGATGGCAGGCGCCGTAATCGTGGTCATGCGAGACGGGAAAGCAGTCTGCCTGGAGCCGGTCGGCCGCATGGATGTCGAAACGAACCGGCCCATGACGAAGGACGTTATCTTTCGCCTGGCTTCGATGTCCAAGGCCGTGACTTCGGTAGCGGCGGTCATGCTGATGGAGGAAGGTAAGCTGAGGCTGGCCGATCCTGTCTCGCGATTCCTTCCGGCTTTTCGTCAAACGACTGTCGCAGTACCACCCGCGAGCCCGGGTGGACGCATCGGGGTCATTCCTGCCAGGCGCGAAATCACGGTGCGTGACCTGCTCACCCACACCGCCGGAATCTCTTATGGCGACGGTCCGGCAGCGGCGCAATACAAGGCTGCCGGCATCATGGGCTGGTACCTTTCGGATAAGACGGAAGCGATCGCGCCCCTCATGGAGCGTCTCGCAACCCTCCCCTTCGATGCCCAGCCCGGCGAACGCTTCATCTACGGTTACAATACGGATATCCTCGGTGCGGTCATCGAGAAGGCATCCGGAATGAGCCTCGATCAGTTCTTCCGCACACGCATCTTTGATCCGCTGAAGATGTCCGACTCGTATTTCTACCTGCCGCAGAACAAGCGTGACCGGTTGGCCACAGTCTATGGAGTGGGGCCGGACGGGCGGCTCGCGCGGGCACCCGAGAAAGGCACGGGACAGGGCGATTACGTAGACGGCCCGCGGATGTGTTTTTCCGGAGGCGCCGGGCTGCTGTCGACAGCCGCCGATTACGCATGCTTTCTGCAGATGCTGCTCAACGGCGGTGAACTCGACGGCGTCCGGCTCCTCAGTCCCAAGTCCGTCGAGATGATGACTGCCAATCACGTCGGCGCGCTATACAGCAATGGCGATTTCGGTTTCGGCCTCGGCTTCGAGATTGTTACCGATTTGGGCCGATCAGCACTTCCCGGGTCGGTCGGCCAGTTCAGCTGGGGGAGCGCCTACTATTCGCGATACTTTGTAGACCCAAGGGAAAAGCTGGTCGCGTTGTTCCTGACGCAGCTTATTCCTGCCGGAAACGTGGATCTCAACGACCGGTTCCATTACCTCGTCTATCAGGCCATGGTCGGCCCTGTACCGGCTTCGGGCCGTTGAGGCACGGCGGGCTGCCGTAGTTTTCGGGATCGGGCACACAGTCCACGTGTCGGACCGTTCTCATCACGGCCTGGCCGGCTGCCTGGTCAGCCTGTTTTTGCTTTCCATGAGCCAGGTAGTTATGGCCTCCGGAGTTTTCACATTTCTGCTGTTCTGGGAGGCGATGTCACTCAGATTGCCTGTCGACAACCCGTCGACGCACCTGGAACTCAAGATGATCCATGAAGCCATGATCCTGGAATACTCCGGACGGCACCTGGCGCTGATGGAGTGGGCGGCATCGATGAAATTTTCGAATGCTGCAACAAGAGCTTCAATCTCTCCTATTCCGGCAACGATCTCTGATCCCCCGGAAGAATCGGGCGCTTTTCACCGGGCTTGGTTCAGAACGAATCACGGGGATCATGGGAGTTGCACGGTCAGGCCGTCAGTCGCGAGCTCCAGTTCGATTTCATCCCTGTGCGCGAGCACTTCCCTGCCGAGGTGAGTCAGCACCAGCCGGGAGGTGCCGAATCGTTCGCGGTTCTCATAAAGGCGCGGATAGTCAAGGTGGATGGGCAGGCGCGTTTCAAAAAAGCAGCACTCACAGATGAAAAGATCCGTGTCCTGGGCGTGCACGACCAGATCCTCAGTCCAGCCCGTATCGCCGGAATAGAGAATCCGGCGCCCGGCGGTTTGAATTCCGAGCCCCAGCGAGATTTCCTGCTCCTGATGGGGCACCCTGAACGGTGTGACCCGGAGGCTGCCCACATTGTGCGGCATTCCGGGCACCAGCTCCGTGTATTCGAGTCGGAAAGGCAGTGGTTTGGCCGCAAGGTCCCGATACATGGCGGCATAGAGATTCGCCACCCTTGCTTCGATTCCCGGGGGGCCACAGATGCGCAGCGGGCGCGGACGCGGGGTTTCGAATATGTACTCCAGAAACAGGAAGGGAAGTCCGGCGAAGTGATCCCCATGGAAGTGGCTGAGGAAAACGGTATCTATCGCGCCGGCTTCGATTCCCTGTCGCTTCAGGGAAGCGAGCGTCGTGGCCCCGCAATCCAACAGGAACACGGTTTCGCGGGTGTCAACCAGGTAGGCTGCCTGGTTGCGGCCGGCCGCACAAAACGAATCGCCGGAACCGAGAAATCGCACGTCTGCCGGTGACATTCTGGTAGTATAGCATCCGGGTCCGGTCGCTCCTATCCCGCCTTCAACCCCCATACCTGTTTTTTTGCTGACTCGCTCTTGCGAGTCTTGTTATGCTGTCGCCCAAGCCGGCTTGCCACCGGGTCGTCGCTCTTTTGGAATGCACTGATCGCGGGTTGGCCGAGGACGATGTTTGACGCAGAGGCCGCCCAGTTCACCTCATTATTCCACTTGCACGTGACAGTGAGCGAGGGGCTATGGAACCGGTATCCTGGATATTCGAGTTCATTCTGGGGACGATGTTGTTTGCGGGGGTTAGTGCGGCGCCGGGAAGCGACCTCTTCGAGATCGACCTTCAGGCTCTTGCCGGAGCCTGGGACAGCGGCCACGGTTCGCCCGCGAATCCATACACGCTGCGGCACGCCGAATTGAAACGGCGCGTGGAAAACCTGGCGAAGGATTTTCCCGGGCTGGTGAGACTCGAGACCGCGGGAACTTCGGTGGAAGGTCGCGAGATATTCCTGCTTACGGCGGGGCGGGGCCCGGAACGGATTCTCCTGTGGTCGCAAATGCACGGGGATGAGCCGACGGCAACATGCGCGCTGTTGGACCTGCTCCAGTATTTCGGCAGCCATCGCGGAGAGCCGTGGATCGCGGCCGTCCTCGAAAAATATTCGCTTCTGATCGTGCCCATGCTCAATCCTGACGGCGCCGAGCGCATGCAACGGCGCAACGCCCAGGGCATCGATATCAACCGGGATGCGCGCGCCCTGCAAACCCCCGAAGGAAGACTGCTCAAAGAAGTCCGGGACCGCTACCGGCCTTTCCTGGGTTTCAATCTCCACAACCAGAACGCCACTACGACTGTCGGCGACACAGGACAGGTTGCGAGCATCGCACTCCTGGCAGTCGCCGCGGACGCCCAGAGGGCTGCGCAAAGCAGCGTCCTGGCCAAGCAGGTTACCGCTGTGGCTTACGAGGCACTGTCGCCGTTCGTCTACGGCCACATCTCGCGCTACGACGAGGGGTTCAACCCGAGAGCATTTGGTGACAATCTGACGCTGTGGGGCACTCCGATCGTGCTCATCGAGAGCGGCGGAAATCCGGCCGGCGAACCGATCAACTTCGGCGTCAAGCTGAATTTCGTTGCTTTGTCGGCAGTGTTGAATTCGCTGGCGACCGGCCGCGTGAAAAACGCGAATCCCGCCGTTTTTGACGCGCTCAAGATGAACAGCGACAATCCCATCTATGACACCATTCTGCAGAACGCACGAATCTTTACCGGCACCGGGATCCCCTTGTTTCGGGGAGATATCGCCGTGCGCGCGGATATGCGGGCCGGATCGCGCGGCCAGGCTGTAATTGCGGAAATCGGCGACCTGGGAGTTTACACGGCTCACCAGACGATCGATTGCGGCAACTATCTGGTCACTCCGGGACTGATCGCGTGGGATCCCGACAGGTCGATTTTTGACGCCAGGCGCACGGACACGGGATATCTGGAGCGCGGCATCACGACGCTGCTGGAAACGGCGCGTTGGGAAGATCTCGCGTCCAGGCGTCCCGTCCCACGGGAATGGAGCAGCTCAACGCGCCTGGTGAACTGGGGCTACGTGGTCACAGGCGCACCCTCGGGCAGTACGGAAAGGGATCAACTGCGGCTGGCAGAGTGGCTGGGCGCCGGGGCGCGTGCCCTGGTCGCCGCGGCCGGCGGCGCACCAGCTGGAATCGCGGGGATGGAAGCGATTCCCCGCTGGTTTGGACTCACGGCGATCGCGGAAGTTGACGCCCGCCGATACCGCGCGCCTGCGAGCTGGGAAGGAGGAATTGTGGAGGTGCTCACGCGCTACGCATCCGACGCCGGCGGCAAGTTCGCACTGGGCAGGCGTGGAGTGATCGCCCAGGGGGCGCCCGCGGACCTGGTGATCTGGACGGTCCCGCCGGAAAGCTCCGCCCCGGACCTGCGCAATTGCAGGCCTCGCTTTGTTCTGCTCGACGGACGACTGCTCGACTTGTCGCAATCGGTATCCGGCAGCTATGGCCGATTCCTCAGCCGGTGATTGCCTAGATATGAGATGTTCCTGCCGGCATCATCAACCGGTGGCGTGCCTGCGCAAGGCAAGGCATTCAAATGGGAAGGCTGGTTTCATGCCGAGGCGCATGACGGTATCGGCAATCCTTCTCGGCTTGCCCCAATCGCTCCAGAGGACCCCCTTCAGTTCGACTGTCGCGATCTGGTCGGCGACACGCGCCAGAAGGTCGCTGGAGAAGTTCCGGACCGGCATCACCCGATAGATCGAGTCAATCATGGCATTTTCGACTGCCAGGCCGATGGCGTCGCCCAATTGCTCGAACAGCGATATCACCTCCGGCATGCAGCGCCAGCCAAGTTTCCAGATGGTCTCCGCCTTCGCGGCGAATACGAGTGTGTTCCAGAGCGCCCCGGAGGCCATGGCGGCACGTGCCTGGTCCGAAGCGGGTTTTTCCTCAAATCGCTCGACGGATCTTATTGTGCATTCGTGGGGACAGCTCAGTACCCTTTCCGGCCAGATCCAGCCGTACTCAGGGTCCAGCTTGTTTGGGGCAACTCCCAGGAGGACCAGACGTTCCGGAAAGAGTTCGGTAGCGCGCACCGCCTGACGCACCGACTCGAGGAATGGTTTTTCGGGGAATATGAAGTGGTCCGAAGGATAGATGACCACTGTTGCGCCGGGATCCCGGGCCCGGACATACGTCAGGGGCAGTAAGATCCCGGCGGCCGTGCCGCGGTCGCTCGGTTGTCGAACAACAGTCCCGACGGGACGCCCGGGAAGCTTCAACCAACCGCGCCGGTCATGCGCCTGCTTGGTTACGATCACCCTCTGTTCCGACGATGCCAGTTGGTCCGCCCGATCGACGGTGTGCTGCAGCATCGACCTCGTGCCGACGAAGGCGCAGTACTGTTTTGGCTTGGCCCGCCCGAGCCAACGCCGGATGAAAGGCCGGGTGCGTTTCCCTTCTCCTCCCGCCAGGATAATCGACCACAATTGCTTACGTTCCTCCAATCCGTCATGCATGTGCCACCCTCCATATTCTTGTGTGAAACTTGAATCGCGAATGAATGGGATGTTCACCACGCACCGGGATGAAACAGGTGCTTTTTCTATACCCGAATGGATCCTGTTCCCCATTTAGCGGGGGGAGAACAAGGATCCGGCAACGTCAATGAGCAAGATCGGTATTTTTAGAGCAATTGCGGCGCCAGACGGAATGGAAACGTTAACAGCAAACCGGAGAAGCGGTTAGGCATTTTCCTTCCTTGAAGTCTACGCGGGGAGGCCGGAGAATCGGGGAATTCCTCCTCGCCGCATGAAGGGTTGCTTTGGAATCAGCCGTAGAGGTCAGTTTGGAGACCGGGCTGAAGCCCGGGGCCACATGAATGCAGTTTTTCAAATTTCCGGGGAGAGGCAGCGGCCAATGTTCTTGCCGGAGGCGAGTCCGCATTTACGCCTTGCTTCTGTCGGCAGACACGCGTTACAAGAGTCTGCTGTCGACAAGCCCGATGCGAGAGGTCGAAAACCTGGATGAAGACTGGATCTGCCTGATCATGAACCGAAAACGAATGATCGTTGTCTGGCTGGCTGTTGTGCTTGCATACACCGTGCCGCCCGTGCGGGATACCGGCCGGGGAATGCCCTTGCCCCTGCAGGAAGGGGTTCCGGTCTACGGGCCGTACCATGGGAGCTTCATCCCGAGCGGCCTGGGCTTGAAGAAGCCTTTCCCCCAGCGCGACGCGCCTATTGGGCCGACCTCCCCGTGGACTCTGCACTGCTGGGTGAAAAGCGACGGGCAGTTCCCTTCCTACACGTTGCTTGCCGGCTTCGGCGAGCCATCTGCCCCCGCCGGACAACAGCGCTACCTGGCTATCCTGGGAGGACGTCCGGGTCTCTGGACGGGCGAGGACAGCGTGCTCGCGCCTGGTCCGCTGGAACCTGGCCGATGGCACTTCGTTGCCGCTACCTTTGACGGGTTCACGGCGCGCCTTTACCTCGAAGGGAAGGAAGCAGTCGTAAAAGCCGTGCGGCTCGGGGCGTCGACGGCAGTGATGCACCTTGCGCCCCAACCACTCCCCTGGCCGCAGGGCGAGCATTTCAACGGCAAGATCGCCGACTTCACCCTAACCGCACGCGCACTGGCGAACGACGAGATCCGCGCCCTGCTTACGCGTGTGATCCCCCTCGATGTCTTGCCGTTTGAGGCAGGTTCCAAGGCGTGGACGGTCTCCACCAGCGGAGTCCTTGGGCTCAAGGCGCCGCAAAACCCGGCTACACTGCCAAAATCCAAGGCGCCGCCATCAAAGCCCTCGGCAAAGCCCTTATCGCCGAGATCCACTGTGCTGGTGCCCCGCGGCGCAAACACTTGGACACTGGGGGACGGCTGGCGCCTTGCCGAGGCGCCCAAGATTTCCGCCGGCGGAGAAGCCTTGTCGAAGCCCGGCTTCAATTCCGACGGCTGGCTGGAGGCCGTGGTGCCAGGGACGGTTCTGACGACGTTCGTCGAACGCGGCATCTACCCGGATCCCGACTATGCCCTGAACAACCTTGCCATTCCGGAGACGCTGAACAAACAGGACTACTGGTATCGCATCGAATTCACTCCCCCGGCGTCAGCCGCCGGCAGCCGGCTGTCGCTTACCTTCGAAGGCATTAACTATGCGGCGGAGGTCTGGCTCAATGGCAAACGTCTCGGCCGCATCAAAGGCGCGTTCCTGCGAGGCATTTTTGACGTTACGGGGATCGCGGCGCCCGGATCACTGAACGCGCTGGCCGTGCTCGTGTCGCCCCCGCCTCACCCGGGCATTCCTCACGAACAGTCGATCAAAGCCGGCGCCGGCTTGAATGGCGGCATGCTCTGCCTCGATGGGCCGACTTTCATCTGCACGGAAGGCTGGGACTGGCTTCCGGCAGTGCGCGACCGCAACACGGGCATCTGGCAGGAGGTGATCCTCACAGCCACCGGTACGGTCCGGATCGGCGATGTTCAGGTGGTGACGGCTCTGCCCTTGCCCGCTACCAACCGCGCCGATGTGAGGCTCACCGTGCCGCTCACAAATGACTCGATGGCCACTGTTCCCGGTGTGCTGGAGGCCTCGTTCGAGGGGGTCAAAATCTCGAAGAAACTCACACTCCAACCCGGCAGGACTACCGTGACCATGCTGCCGTCGGAGTTCCCGCAGCTCGCCGTCGTGAACCCGCGTTTGTGGTGGCCCAACGGGTACGGCAGTCCCGATCTGTATCATCTGAGGATCGCGTTCACGGGCGCAAAGGGACGATCCGATGTCCGGAATCTCCGATTCGGCATGCGTGAAATCACGTACGAGTTGTCGCTCCTCGACAACACGGGCCGCTTGCGGCGCGTCGAATTCGCTCCCACTGTAGCCAGGGCCAAGAGGGAACATGTGGTCGACATCCGGCATGAAGCCGCGCTGGAGACGGCTGTCGGATACACGGCATCATTCATGCCTGGAGCGCAATCTTCCGCGTCGGTCCGCCCTCTGGCTGACTTGCGCGCATCCCCCTTCCTGGTGATCCGGGTCAATGGCGTGCGCATCGCCTGCAAAGGGGGAAACTGGGGACTGGACGATTCGCGCAAGCGCGTTTCCAGGGAACAGCTCGAACCTTATGTCCGCCTGCACCGGGACGCGAACTTTACCATGATCCGCAACTGGTGCGGGCAAAGCACCGAAGAAACACTCTACGACCTTTGCGATGAGTACGGGCTGCTGGTCTGGAATGACTTCTGGATCACGACGCAGGACTCCAATCTCGACCCCAGCGACACCGCCCTGTTTCTCGAAAATGCGCACGACACCCTGCTCCGTTTTCGCAATCACCCGTCGATTGCGCTCTGGTGCGGTCGCAATGAGGGCGTGCCTTCCCCGGCCATCAACGAAGGGCTGGATGAACTCATCCGGGAACTCGACGGAACGCGCTACTACATGCCCAACTCACGGTTGATCAACCTCGCGCCGAGCGGACCGTGGAATCACGGCGAGCCGGTCGAGTTTTTCACGACCCGCGCCCGCGGTTTCTCCACCGAACTCGGCCTGCCGTCCCCTCCCACTATAGAGACGTTCCGCGCCATGATGCCGGAACCGGACCTGTGGCCTCCGAACGACACCTGGGCCTATCACGATTGGCATGCCGATGGGGGCGGCCGCGTCACCCCTTTCACGGAATCTCTGGTGTGGCAGTTGGGCGCCCCCACCAGTCTGGAGGACTTTGTGCGCAAGGCGCAGGTCCTGAATTACGTGGATCACCGCGCGATGTTCGAAGGCTTCAATGCGCACCTCTGGGCCCCCAATACCGGCCGCCTGCTCTGGATGAGCCAACCGGCGTGGCCCAGCATGTCGTGGCAGCTGTTCAGCCACGACTACGACACGCACGCCTCGTATTATGGTGTCAAGAAGGCCTGTGAGCCGATTCACGTCCAGCTCAACCTGCCGGAACTCAAGACGGCGGTCGTCAACAACACAACCAGGCGCCTTGAAGACCTCTCCTTGACTACTCGCATCGTTTCCTTTGACGGCCTCCCGGTACTCACACGGGAAGCGAAGCTCTCCGCCCCCCCGAACGCAACCACCGAAAGTGTCGCGCTGGATCTGCCTCGAGACTCGATTCCAGAGGTCGTATTCATCAAACTCGAGCTAAAAGACGCAAGTGGAACATTGCTCTCCGACAATTTCTACTGGCACGCCCCGGCAGGCCCTGCATTCCGGAGACTCAATGGGCTCCCGGCGGCAGATATCTCGGGGTCGGCCCGGGTAGTCCGCTCAGGGAATGTCGCGCGCATCGGCATCGACCTCGAGAACCACGGCCGGAGTGTGGCACTGATGAACAAGGTAACGCTGCTCCAATCCGTCGCGGGTCAATCCGGAAACGTGACTCGTGTTCTTCCCGCGTATCCCAGCGACAACTACGTCTCGCTGCTTCCCGGCGAAAGGCGCCATCTCGAAATCGAAGTGCCGGCTGGCGCCATTCAGGGCGTGCTCCAGATCCGCCTGGAGGGTTGGAACACGCCGCTCGCGGACCTTCCCGTTTCAGGCCAGTAAATGAGGATTCCAGATTGCTTAGATTTGACCTGATCCACGCATCTGGCGATCCCCAAAGCTCCCTCAGAATGACCACAGGCTTTTCCCCTGTTAGAACTAGGGTTAAGCCCAGTTCTCCGCAACGATGGGACGCTGATAGAGTCGCTGAGGCGGTGACCGGATCTGCCCCCATGAACACCCTGGCGCAAGGGCGGAATTCCGGAGTCTGAATCTGCCAGAGATTCGGCTCGCAGCGTTCAGTGGTTGACCAGGCACAAGGGCTCGGGCCGAGCAGCAAAAAGGCCGTCTCCTCTGAGCTACACCCGGAGGGTTCCACCGCGGCGGCTTCAGAATTTTATGGTACCGGGGGAAGGCAGTGACGATTGCGCGTCAGTCTGAAGGATTCCTGTTTACAGGCCGGATCACCACCCGGCTGTCTTCGGGAACTCACTGAACGATGAGACTCTTCTACGAGAGGACCTTGTTGTCGGCAATTCTGTGCATGGCAGCCTCCTGTGCAGCCTGGGCGCAACTGTCCCCGGGCCCGCTGTCGAAGGTTCACAGCGCGCTGAACGGCGCCGGGCACTGCACTTCCTGCCACGATGCGGCGCAGAATCCGCCACGGTTCAAGTGTCTGGATTGTCATCGCGAAATTCGCGAGCGCCTGCAGGAAAAACGGGGCTTGCATCCCGCCCTCGTGGGTTCCGATACCACGGGTAGGAGCTGCGCCAAATGCCACTCGGATCACAACGGTGAAAACTTCGAAATCATTCACTGGGACACTCCGGTGGGGACATTCGATCACCGCAGGGCCGGTTACACTCTGGACGGCAGGCATGCCGGAGTGAAATGCCGCGAGTGTCATCAGCCGGCGCACATCCAGGGACCGGCAAGGGGAGCGCTGCAGGGGAAGGACCTAGCCCGGACCTACCTGGGCTTGTCCCGTGAGTGTGCGGGATGCCACGCCGACGAGCACCGGGGCCAGTTCACCGCTTCCTGCTCTACGTGTCACGACACTACGGACTGGAAGAAAGCGGCCAGTTTCGACCACGGCAGGGCTCGTTTCTCTTTAGCGGGGGCGCACGAAAGAGTTCCGTGCGCCAAGTGCCACCCGACTGTTCCGGATCCGAAGCCTTTCGCCAGATACAGAGGAGTCCCTTTTGAAGATTGCTCTCCCTGCCACAACGATCCTCACAGGGGCGCGTTCCGCGCAGCCTGCCGGAGCTGTCACTCCTCGACTTCCACCTGGAAGCCTGCCCAATCCGCCGGCCTGTTTAACCATTCGACAACGCGCTATCCACTCGAGGGAAAACACGCCCTCGTGCCGTGCGCAGCCTGTCACCGTCAGGCTAATTTCAAAGAGCCGCTTTCGTTCGGGCACTGCACGGACTGCCACAAAACAGACCCGCACCACGGCCAGTTTGCCGACAGGCCTAACGGCAACGATTGCTCGGCCTGCCACACTGTCGCCGGATACAAACCTTCGATGTTCGGCATCACAGAGCACGCCGCCACGAGGTTTCCTTTGCGCGAGCGCCACCGCGAAACGCCATGCGTAAAGTGCCACGTTGCCGGCGCGGGGGGCGTGGTCTACCGGATGCAGGATATCACCTGCGCGAAATGCCACTCCGACGTCCACGCGGGGCAGTTTCGCGCCGCACCTTACGAAAACCGCTGCGAGATCTGTCACACCGAAAGCGGGTTCCGGCCCTCCACGTTCACGGTGGCAAGACACTCGACAGGCCGCTTTCCGCTGACAGGAGGGCATGTCACGGTCGCCTGCGCCAAGTGTCACACTCAGGCACCCGGCCCGGGCGCGCCGCAAGCAGCCAGGTACCGATTCGAAGAACTGACCTGCACGGTTTGCCATGCCGACCCTCACGGCGGACAATTCTCCGCGCGCATGAACGCACGACTTGCCGACGGCAGAGCTGCAGGCTGCGAAGCGTGTCACTCCACCAGGCTCTGGAGGGAGCTGCAGGGATTTGATCACTCCAAGACCAAATTCCCGCTCGAGGGGGCGCACCAGGCGGTCCTCTGCGACCAGTGCCACAAAAGCGACAATCCTGCAGCCGGCATCAAGGGTATTCATTATGAATCGGCGCCGGTTCAATGTTCCGGATGCCACGCGGACGTCCACGGCAGCCAATTCTCGTCCGGCGGTGGACAGGCCCAATGCGGCAGCTGTCATCGCGTCCTGAAGTGGAAGCCTTCCGCGTTCGACCATGACACGCAGTCCACTTACAAGCTCGAGGGCGCGCATCGAACCGTTGCCTGCAGTCAATGCCATGTCATGGGAACGATGGCAAACGGCGCTCGGGGAATCGTGTACAGGTCCACTCCGCGGCTTTGCTCCTCATGCCATAAGGATGCCCATGCCGGCCAGTTTGCGGCTGGCTCGCGACCGCCGGAATGCGAAAAGTGTCACTTATCGACTGCGTGGAAACCCTCTACGTTTAATCACGATGTTCAATCCACGTACAAGCTCGAAGGGGCGCACAGGATTGTTCGCTGCGGGCTTTGTCACAAGAACACGCGTGAGGTTGAAGGAAGAATCGTGATCATCTACAAGCCGACGCCGCGCGACTGCTCCGCGTGTCACGGATCTCATTGGGTGTGAGGACTGCCATGAAGCCGTTCGCTTAGGGCAATCTGAGAACGCGGCTTTGTCCCCTGAAATGATTCTTTGAGGGGATATAATTAATTCGGAAGGAGATTGCCGGATCGTCTGATGAAAGACAACCTGTTGATGTACATCGTCTTCTTGCTTGTCATCCTGCTCCCCCTTGCAATCAACTTCAAGAGGACCAAAGCCAGGGAAGCACGCGCCCGGGAAGCGGCGGAAAAGGGAAAACTGTTTTCCGAAGCACCCAAAGCCCAACATCCGCATATCGATACCTCAAAATGCATCGGATGCGGCAGTTGCGTGGAGGTTTGTCCGGAGGGAGACGTGCTGGCAGTATTCGCCGGGAAAGCCGCCATCATCAACGGGTATAAGTGCATCGGGCACAGCCTGTGCGCCGATGCCTGCCCTGTGGGGGCCATCGAGATGGTCATGGCCAACCCGAGCATGGGGGCGGATATGCCCTATCTGACCCCCGAGTATGAAACCAACATAAAGAATCTGTTCATTGCGGGTGAACTGGGCGGATTGGCCCTGATCAAAAACGCCGTAAATCAAGGGCAGGCATGCATCGACACCATCACGAAGAGACTGGCGGCAGACGAGAACAGAACTTTTCCGCCGGATGTCTTCGACGTGTGCGTGGTCGGCGCGGGCCCCGGCGGGATCAGCGCCTCGCTGCGTGCCATTGAAAACAAGCTCAGCTATATCACGCTCGAGCAGGCCGAAATCGGCGGCACCGTGGCAAAATATCCACGCCAGAAACTGGTGATGACAAGCCCGGTACGATTTCCGCTGTACGGCAACTTCAAGAAGCTGGAACTATCCAAGGAAGATCTTCTGGCCTTCTGGGACAAGGTCGCCCGCCGGGCGGATTTCAGAGTCAATTCGTCCGAGAAGGTCGAAGACATCCGCAAAGGAGAGGATGACCTCTTCACCATCTTGACCCCCAAGTCACGATACCGCTCCCGCGCGGTCGTTCTCGCCCTTGGCCGGCGCGGCACACCGAAAAAACTGGGGGTCAAAGGAGAAGAATTGCCGAAGGTAATGTACAGCCTGATCGAAGCGGACGCCTATCACGACAATTCGATCCTGGTCGTCGGAGGCGGGGACAGCGCGATTGAGGCGGCGATGGGGCTCGCGCTCCAAAGAGGCAACAGGGTGACGCTTTCCTACCGCAAAGGTAGTTTCAGCCGGATCAAGGAACGCAATGCGCAGCGCATTCAGGAATGCATCCGCGAGGGCCGGCTCGAGGTCGTTTACAACTCAATTCCCGTGGAGATCAAGGAACAGACGGTTGTCCTCGAAAGGGACGGCAACCCCGTCGAAATCCCGAACGATTACGTCTGGATTTTCGCCGGGGGCACGCCGCCGAATGCCTTTCTCGAAAAGATCGGCGTCCTTTTCGGCTCCTGCGATATGACTCTCGAGGCGGGCAACGAAGCCAGATCCGCTTCTCAGGAAGCCCAGGTCGCCTGCGCGCCGGCATCCGAGTGACAGAGCCATCTCCCTCAAAGCCTACTTCTGCTTGAGTTCGTCCCGGAAGACCTTCCTGAACTTCTCCACCTTCGGAGTGATGACGACCCGGCAATAACCTTTGTCGGGATTGTTCACGTAATAGTTCTGGTGGTAGTCCTCGGCGGGCCAGAATCGATCAAACGGGACGATTTCAGTCACGATCGGGCGGTCCCAGATGTGTTCGGCCTCCAGCTTCGCCTTGTAGCCTTCCGCAAGTCGTTTTTGGTCTTCATCGTGATAGAAAACCACCGACCGATATTGCGGCCCGATGTCATTTCCCTGGCGGTTGCGGGTCGTTGGATCGTGGGTTTTCCAGAAAACCTCCAGGAGCTGGGCATAGGAGACCCTTTCGGGATCGTATGTGATCTGCGACACTTCGGCGTGCCCGGTAGTGCCGGTACAAACCTGCTCGTACGTGGGATTTGCCACGCTCCCCCCGGAATATCCCGAAACTACCTTCTCCACGCCGTTCAACTGTTGGAACATGGCTTCCACACACCAGAAACAACCGGCGCCAAAAGTGGCTACTTTGAGTCGCTTGTCTTCGCCCCTGGTTTCCATTCTTGCGTTCCCTGCCCCCTGTTCCCGTAACCCTGTTGCGACCACGGTCCCGGACGTGGTGATTGGGCCGCCGCAGCCTGCTGCTGCGATGCAGGCCATCACAACATAAATCAAACCCTGCACTGGAATGAGAGAGACTCTACCCAAGACCGTTGCCCCCGAGCGCGCATAAAAATTCTAGCAGAGCCTCCCCGCTTTCGCCAGAACCGGGGCGAACCATTGGCGGCGTGCACTCGTATAAGCTAGTAAGGAAGAGAGGTGCGTATGTTCGCTCTCGGCGGGCTATTCCTGCTTTTTCTGATCGTAGGCATGTGCGTCCTTGCGGCAAAGGTATTGTTCGCACTGGCGCTTATCCCGTTCAAGATCGGATTCGGCATAGTCAAACTGCTGGTGATTATGCTGATCGGCATACCGGTCCTCATTCTGGGCGCCAGTTTGGCAATAGCCGCAATCCCGGTCCTTCTGGTGGTGGGACTTGTCGCAGCACCCTTCGTGCTGGCCTGTAAGTGTTTCTTTTGAAGAAGCATGCATCTTGGTTCAGGCGAAGTTCTCAGCGGGGCCGGGAGCATCCTGCCTGCGACGCGTTTCCGGGTAGCGGCGTCCGGAGGGGCTGCGGCTCAAGACCTGATAGATGCGTGCCCTGGAATGCCGGCGGGCCCATATCACCTGAGACTGTCGTGAGGCCAGATTAATGATTCGAGCAACGGAATCGAGTTTCCCTGGTCCACATCGGTCAGCACGCAATTTCCCCCTTCCCGCGCGAGAAACGTCGCGAATCGCGGCGCCCTGGGCCTGGAGGCAGCTGGAGGGAAGCGGCCCGTCCAGCTATGGCTGGGATGGAACAGGCCGATCACATCATTGAGAAGCGCGGCTGCAATCGGCAGCCGGCCGCTTCCCTTGCCGAGGTAAACCAGTTCACCGGTTTCAGCCCCCGCGAGCAAGACGACGTTGGTGTCGGCGCGCACACCGCCCAGGTGTCCTTCGGCCGGGACCGCCAGCGGCAAGACGCCGGCGGTCGGCGCATCGGCGCCGGCGACAAACAATCCAACCAGCTTGATCCTGAGGCTCAGGGAAGGCGCTTCCCGTATCATCATCGGATCGAGGTCGTGGATGCCGCGCACCGGCAGATCTTCGATGCTGAACCGGCGCCCCTGGACTCTGGCACAGAGGATCAGGAGTTTCTGGGCCGTGTCCCACCCAGACAGGTCCAGTTCCGGGTCGGGTTCCGTTATCTCGAGAGCGCGGACCTGGTTGAGGGCTGCCGAGAACGAGAATCCCTGTTCCATCCTCTCCAGCAGCATGTTGCAGGTGGATGACAGGACCGCCTGAATGTTCCGGATCTGCAGGTGTGCCAGCGGCCGTTCGATGGCATACATCAGCGGCCACCCGGCGGCAATTCCATTGTGGTATGCGAGACGGGCTCCGTGCTCCAGTGCGAACCGCTCCAGGTGCGGGCCAAACTGATGCACCAGTCCCTTGTTGGTAGTCGCGACCGGCTTTCTGCGCGCCAGGGCGATCTCCAGCAGGTCATGAGTATCACTGCCCCGCGTGGCCTCCACAATCACGTCGACATCTTCCCGGCGAACGAGCTTTTCCGGATCAAAGATCAGTTCGATGGGCCCCAGTGACGGATCCAGAGTGCGCGAAGAGTCAATGTCGGCAACAGCGGCCACATCCAGGCGCAGGTTGTAGTCCTCGATGATCTGAGCGTGCCTCTCGGCAAGCAGTCGGAGAAACATGCCGGTCACCCTCCCGGCGCCCAGGATGCCGAGTCTCACGGTGCGGATTTCGCGTTGCGCCGGAGTCGGCACAATGCGCGGCTTGCGCACGTAAGCGTCCCGCAAAATCGCAGACAGCTGATCAATCTCGAGAAGAAACGCATCGTGGCCGTGCGGAGAACGGATCTCGGCGAAACCAACGGGTTTGCCGAGGTGATTGAGGATGTCGGCTCCGAGGTGAACGTCCGCGATGGGATAAAGCTGATCCGAACTGATGCCGACCACGAGCGTACGACATTGCACGCGCTCCAGGGCCGTGACGATGCTGCCCCGGTTTTCGCTCAGATCAAACAGATCCATCGCTCGGGTAAAGAGAATGTAGGTATAGGGGTCGAAGCGCTTGGCGCTCTTCCTCCCCTGATGCCGCAACCATGACTCGACGTTGAACATGCCGCGTTCGCCCAGCGTCGCGCCAGGGGGCTTAGACCACTCGCGGCCGAACTTCTCCTCGAGGCTGACAGGCGACCGGTAGCTCAACATGCCCACGCCCCGCGCGACCATTTGTCCCCAGGCGGAATTGGCTTCGCTGCCGTTCATGTCCAGCTCGACTCCGCGGCGCTGGAGCCAGTTCCATCCGATCTGCAAGGGGGTGGTTCGCAGCGGCGCCGCTATGACCGCAACCAGGTCGACCTCGTCGCCGGCTTCAATTGCCCACTCCCAGGCGAGCATGCCTCCCATGCTGGCGCCGATCACCATCCGCAATCGCTCAATCCCCAGCCTGCGTGCGAAGAGGCGCTGCGCCCGCATCATGTCCAAAGGAGTGAGCAGCGGAAAGCGTTCGAGGTACGGCTCACCGTCCGGGGCCGGGAACCGCGGCCCGGTTGAACCGTAGCAGCCGCCCAGAAGGTTGGGGCAAACTACAAAGTATCTGTCCGTGTCGATGGCACGACCCGGGCCGATCAATTTCTCCCACCAGCCCACGGGCTGGTTCCGGTAGTCCCCGGCAGCGTGGCAGTCGAACGCAAGCGGGTGGATGACGAGGACGGCATTGTCCCGCGTTGCGTTGAGGCTTCCCCATGACTCGTAGCTGATCTGGATATCCTGCAGATGCCCGCCATGAACGAAGTCCAGCCCTTCCGGCAATTCCAGTGCCACCGTCTGCCCGAACTCTACCGTCGGCGAGTCCATCCAGCACTCGCGATGCTCATTCATGACCGTGATATTCCCGAGTCGAAAGGCGGGCTTCCCGCCCGCTTTTCTCATGATATTGTTACCCGGTCGAGTTGTCGAGCCCAATGACGGGCCTGGGGGTTCCGCATAGCTTGCCCTTTTCCACTTTGTCGTCCACAATTTCATGTTCCTGACGAACGGTGGGGAAAACTCATGGGAATGCGTGATAAGAGTTCGATTGCCATTGTCGGAGGCGGGATCGCAGGCGCAGCGGCTGCTTTTTTTCTGGCCGGCAAGGGCGCTCACGGGATTACCATCTTCGAACGGGATCGCACGCCGGGGGCACGCTCCACCGGGCGCAACGCAGCCATCCTGCGTTCGCTGATCCCGGATCCCCTCCTGCGGGGTGTGGCGCGCGAGTCTGCAGCGTTCTACAGGGAACCTCCGGATGGCTTCGCACTCCACCCTCTGCTGGATCCGGTCGGCCTGTTCCTGGTGGCACGGGACGAATACAAACGCGATCTTCTTGCATGCCTCGGCAACGGCCGCGAAATGCGGGCGCCGCGTCAGGTGGATCCTTCGCAACTCTATGACCGGCTGCCATGGGTCGCGCGCGGGTTGAGCACCGTCCTCTATCAACCCGACGAAGGCGTGCTCGATGTTCACGGAATCCTGCAATCGTTCCTGCAGGGCGCGACTGCACTCGGGGTGGAACTGCGGACTGAATGCGACGTCCTTCATCTCCGGACGTCCCAGGGCAGGATCGCCGGACTCGAAACCTCGTCCGGGTTCGTATCCGCCGGCCGGGTCATCCTCGCGGGCGGCGGTTGGGCGGCTGACCTTGCGGCCGACGCCGGCTTCCCTATCGCCCTGACTCCCTATCGCCGGCATTTGCTCGTCACTGAGCCGATGCCGCAGGTCGACCGTCGCTGGCCGGTAGTCTGGATTCTTGGAGACGAGTTTTATTTCCGACCCGAAAGCGGCGGACTCCTGATGTGCGCATGCGACACAGTGCAGGTGAGCGCGGACCGCGGCGAAACCACCGATCCCGGTGAACTGGAAAAGATCGCGGCCAAGGCGGCCCGCTGGCTGCCTGCCCTGGCCGACGCCCGCGTGGCGCGCGCCTGGGCCGGAATGAGAACCTTCGCGCCTGACCATCGGTTCGTCGTCGGGCCGGATCCCAGACTTCATGGATTGTTCTGGGCGGCCGGCCTCGGAGGTCACGGAATTACCTGCGCTCCGGTAGTAGGCAAACTCCTGTCGGATTGGGTCCTGGAGGGTAAATGCGCCCACCCGGCAGCAACAGCATTGGCCCCTGCCCGCCTGCTCGACTGATACGCCGGTCTCAACCCGTCAGTGCGCCATGAACACCGTTCTGAACGGCTCGCCGACACTCTGTGCAAGGGCAAACGATGCCCGCGCCCGGCGGATTTTGGGTGAAGCGCGGTGGTTTCTGCCTGTAATATGGCCCATTGAAAGGGGGAATCCATGCGCCACAGTTGCCGCACCACCCGACTGGGACTCGCTCTGGCCATCCTGCTTGCGCTCGCGCAGCCTTCGCTCGCTCAAGTCGCGCCCGTGCTCTCCAATCAACTCCTCCGGGCCGAATTTTCCGGATCCCGCCTTACGTCGCTCGTCGATCTCCGCACGGACTTTCGACTCCGGTTCGAAGAAGATGGTTTTTCGTTGAAGATTGGCGGCCACACCCTGGACGCGAAGAGTCTGCCCGCCGGGAAAATCGAGACAGACAAGCAACTCTTATCCATTACTTATGGCACTTTAGATATAATAGTTAAAGTTATCTATGAACTCAAACCCGGCTGGAGGTTTCTCTCGAAGCAGATCGTCATCGAGCCGCGGAGGCCGGGCGGATACCGTGTAAATGAAATCGCCGCCTTCAGGGCCAGAGTGGAACCGGCGATTCTGGAGGAGCTTCCACTATCGACGCGCGGAACGTGGGGAGCAGTCCTGCGTTTTGTGCAGGCGAACGTCTCCCCAGCCCACTCGGGCTATGGGGCATTCATGCTCTACCAGAACCCGTTCAACGTCTGGAAAAGGGACGGGCAGTCGATCGAGTCAACCTACGCCCCGGAGATCGACTGGAAATCGGAGTACGGCCCATACGTATCGGACCGTTTCTGCATCGGCATGTACCCACTGAGCGGCGTCGCATTTCCGGCGAGGGCAATCCCGGAATGGACATTCATCCCCGATTACCAGGCGTATCTTGCCGGGAATCCCCGGATTGACATGAACGAAGCCGACGCTCTGGTCGAGTGCGTGCGATCGTTCCTGTTGTACAAGCCGCAAAAGAGCATTCGCGTCCACGTACCCTGGTGCGAGAACGACTATCAGATCGACGTCGCGACGCCGGATGGCTGGGATGAATTCAAGCGCATCGTCGACCGGGCAGTGGAGGTCGGATGCCAGTACACGCTGTTTACGCCCGCGAACAGTGAACTGTCGAGTCTGAAGGAAAACCGGGATGCCTGGGGCTGGGAGAACCTGCTGTTTTTTGCCATGGGCCAAAAGATCCGCAAGGGCGAATGGGATCCGGCAAGAGACGCGGTCCCGCCTTCCCTGCAGCGCATGCTCGACTACGCCAGGGCCAAAAACATCAAGCTGGTCTCTTATTCCTATCCTTCGCTCCCGTTCATGCAGGATGCCGAGTGGACGAAGTGGGCAGCGGGAAAGGTTGGCGGCTATAACGGACCCGATATGGGCCTCCGCAGTTTCCAGGACTGGTGGGTCGGCAAACTGGTCGATTTCGCCAGGGCAACAGGGGCCGGCGGCTATTCGTTCGATCACTGGTGGATCGCGTACGACGGCGCCTCAAGCAAGTATTCTCAATGGAACGGCTGCCGCCGGATCCTCGAGACCCTGCGCCTGCGCATCCCGGACATCATGATCGACGGCCGGCAGCAATACATGAACTTCGGCCCCTGGACGTGGCTGGCCGGCACTTACCCTCACCCATCGCTGACGGACGAGCAGCCGGAGAGCTTTGTATCCTTCCCCGACCTGCACACGGATCGCGTCTCCGCGAACCGGCAGCGGTTCGCCGCCTGGACATACCGGATGCAGCGCTTCTGTCCGCCGGAGATACTGCCGGGTTTCATGACTCATCAGACGGAGCGGAGTGACGCGCAAAGAATCATGCGTCGCGACCGGTTCCGCCCGCGGGACTGGGATCTCCTCGGCTGGAGGTACTCGGTGCTTTCATCGATCGCGACGGCGCCCTTCAATCACGTTGTCGATTTCATCCCTGCGCGTGATGTCGAGGAGTTCAAGGCCTTTTCCGAGGAGGACAAACGCTGGTTTCGCGGCTGGCTGGACTGGACGGATGCGAATGCGGCACTCCTGAAGCGGGTCAAGCCGATTATCGGCCCGCCCATGATCGGACGCGTCGACGGGACGTCGGCCTGCGCCGGGGATGCGGGTTTTGTGTTCCTCTTCAATCCGAACTATAGAAAGCTCGAGGCCGAATTCATCCTGGACGGATCGATCGGGCTCGAAAGAGGGACGCGGTTCATCCTCGAGGAATTGTACCCTGAGAAAGGGCGGCGCCTGGGGCATGTAGAGAATGGCATCTGGAAGATGGGGGATCGGGTCGTTCTGGCGATGGGAGGAAATGAGGCGGTTGTCCTGGCAATCCGGCCGGCCGGCGCTATCGCAGCCGCGCCGGTCCTGTTTAACATCCGCGGGGGCGTGCGGATCAACGGAAGCACCCTGGCGCTGGCTGACGTCGAGGGCGAGGCCGGTTCTTCGCGGGAAGTCGCTGTCCTGGTTCCGCCCGGGACCAAGGTCGATTCACTGACGGTCGACGGCGCGCGCGTGCCCTTCCGTCGGGCGGAAAACATTGTGACTGCACGGGTCCATTTTTCGGGGGACCCTTTTGGCAAGAGCCAACCGCTCTGGACTTATGACCCGGCCTTCACGGGCGGCACAGTCAGGGCTTGGTTCCGTGTTCCGCCCCGCATCCTGGAGCAACTGCGTCGCAGGCGGCAGTCCTGGCCCGTGTCGTATACCGACGATGATTTGATTGCACCGTGGCTTGGTTCTTACAGGCTCCTGCTGTTTGCGCACATCGCCGAGCCGGACGACACCAAAGAAATTACGGTGACGATCGACGGCAAGCCCGCCCGGGTGCTGAAGGCTTACAACAATATTTACGGAGGGAACAAGCGCAATTTTCTCGGATCATACGTCGATGTCACTGCGCTCGAACCCGGTAAGGATCACGTCGTTGAAGTGACCGCTCCGCAGCTTCCCGCGGGTCGATTTCAAGGGTTGTTCTTTGAAAACGTGGAGCCGGAATACACCCGCAGCATCGTGAAGTGAAGCCGGGGATCACCAACTCTTGACATCTGACACTTATGCCCCGAGTGCCGCGTCTTCGACGCCCGGTTTCCTGCGATGCGAGTCCTCATCATCTCAAATAGGCAGCCGCAGATGGTGCGGTCGCATTGCAGACGGTGTTGACCTCCTCGGGAGTGAGTTTGGCCTCGGAGTGGATGAGGACGTACTGCATGAGCGGCATCTCCCCGCCCCTCGCCTCTTCGCAGACCGCCTCTAACCGTTTTTTCGACATCTCGGGACCGAGAAGGCCCCACTCGGAAAAGTTCAGGTGCGCGCGACCTTCGTTGACATCGTCGGCAACAAGCCAGGAGACTGGGGCAACCTGGCTATACCATGGCCAGACGGTGTTGTTGGAGTGGCAGTCGTAGCAAGCGCGCTTCATGATCGGGGCGGCCGCCGGCTGAGGCTTGGCAATCGCTTCGAATGTCGCGTCCGGGTTGACAGGTGGATTCGTCAGTTCCGGCCGGATGAACTGGGCGGCCACCAAAAACAGTACGACGGCCAGTGCGGTGTACTTGAATATCTTGCGCATTCAAAAGATCCCCCGAAATACACGCGTTCGTTTCCTGAATGTGTGATGCCACCGCTCTTTGCGGACCGCCGGCATCATACGCGGACCCACTGTTGGGGAGGCGGCAGTTCAATCCGAAATGTCCGGCTTGGGGGTCGCTTTGGTGCTCTTCGGCAGCACCGGTTCCTTGACATAATCGCCGGGAATTTCACCGGTGAGTGTCCCCAGCCAGGTGACGATCGATTTCACCTGGGCATCCGGCAGGGTCTTGCCCAACTGGTACTCACCCATCATAGACACTGCCTCTGTCAGAGTGCTCACTTTGCCATTGTGATAATAGGGTCCGGTCTTGTGGATGTTGCGCAAGGAGGGGACCTTGAAAACAAGGCGATCGGCCACGCTCTTTGTTACCTTCTCCCGTCCCGGATCGGAGGTGTCCGGCCACGGTTTGGTCATGCCCAGCCTTTGATACAGGCCTCCGCCTACATAGGCGCCGGCGTGGCAGGTCTGGCATCCCGCCTCGGTATAGGCATTGAACCCGGCCTTTTCTTCGGACGTCAGCGCGGTCTGGTCGCCGCGGAGGAACTTGTCCCAACGGTCGGGCGTGACCAGTCTGCGTTCAAAGGCGCCGATTGCCCTGGCCATGTTGTCATACGTCACCGGGTCCTTTTCTCCCGGGAATGCTGCCTTAAAGGCGGCAATGTATTCGGGCATCGACTTCAGGACCATGACGGCCTGCTCCATGGACGGCATTGCCATCTCGATCGGATTCAGGACAGGACCTTTCGACTGCTCTTCGACATCTGGGGCCCGGCCGTCCCAGAATTGCGCCAGATGACCGGCGGCGTTGTAGACCGTGGGCGCGTTGCGATCCCCAACCTGCTCCTTGTGGCCGTTGGAAGTAGCCTCCCCGTCGACACCGTACTTGTCGAGGAGATGGCACGTGTTGCACGATATCTTCTGACTGCGTGACAATCTGGTTTCGTAATAGAGCATGCGCCCCAACGACACCTTTTCCTCAGTGATCGGGTTCGCGGCGGACGCCATGACTTCCGGCAGCGGGGCGAACAACTCCAACTTAGCGGCATCGATCGAGGCCGGAGCGGGCGGCGGCGCACTCCGGCCGCAGCCGGCGCCGGCAAGGATTAAAAGAAAAAGTGCGGCAAAAGCGACCATATATGGTTTACGCATTGCGTCCTCCAGACATGTGCACGAGCAGTTGATGGAAATTGCGGTCCGACTTCAACGCCTCTTGCTCCACCCGCATCCCGGCGAGTGGGACCTTGGGATGACCCCAGTGTCCCGCCTAAAATGAACGATGTTTCTGCAGCTATCGTACAAGAGCAGCCGCCTTATGTCACCCATAAGCTCGAAGTATTCTTGAACCTGACTTCAACACTCATGTGAGCATAAAATCGGGGGTGAAAGAAGGGCTCGGGAATTTGCGGTTGCTCCGGCTGCGATCCATTCAGCCAGACTGGGCCACTCACACAATTCCACGCAGGCGCTGCATGATTGACGCACTGCCGGCGGCGGGGGAGTCTGTTTCTTGCCGCGGAAGGTCCCGGAAACCAGAGGTGGCAAACGACGGCGGAAGATGCGCTGTTCCCGTGCTCTCCACGTCGAACTCTTCCGGGAGCCGATAGGCATCCCGCCCATGCCGGCGCGCGGCGAACCAGCCACGCCATCGGGATGGGCGGGGTGAAGGCTGCAAAAAGCGCAGTTTGTTACTTGCCGGCCTTAAGGAGTTCAACTTCAAAATCCAATGTCGCGTTGGGCGGGATCACATTGCCGGCGCCGCTGGAGCCGTAGCCAAGAGCAGGCGGGATGAAGAGTTCGCGTTTGCCGCCTACTTTCATCCCGGCAACGCCCTCGTCCCATCCCTTGATCACCTCACCGGCGCCGAGCTTGAAGCTGAAGGGTGTTCCACGGTCAACCGAGCTGTCGAATTTGGACCCTCGCTTCCCGTTCTCATACAGCCACCCCGTGTAATGGACCGTGACTGTCATCCCCTTCTTGGCTTCCTCGCCCGTACCAACGGTTGTATCAACATACTTCAATCCTGATCGAGTCGTCACTGCCTTCTCCTGAACAAAACTCAAACCGACGGACATCAACCCGGCGATCACAGAAATCAGCAACATCTTTTTCAACATGGCCAGAATTTTCCTCCAAAGTGGAAAGTATCCGGCACTTCCTCGCGGTGCCGGAAAGAAGAAATGTTAGCACACAACCCGTACGGGGGAAGAGCAAAGCAACCGCGACGCGTGCAATGGAATCTGCTAGTCGTACTTGACTCAGAAACATTGGTCATTGGTTATTTGTCAATGGTCATTTGTCATTTGGTGACCAATGACCATTGACCATTAACCAATAATGACCGTTGTTTTCCTCGCTCGGGTGGCTCTTAAGCAGCCGTGAGGCAGCTTTCGAGCGACGGTTGCTCGCAGCATGTGACATGGAGCCCTGTCGCTTAATTGCGCGGCCGCCGCGACCTGACTCGCGCTTTTGATTGCACCCGACTGCGACTCCGTCTCAATGCTTTTATTCTGCCGCGGGCTTCAGCCCGGAACGCTCCGGAACGAAAACGGCCTATTTCACGTCGGCGCTCCGCGTGACGGCCGGAACCACAGGCGTTGCCGCGCGGTTCGTGAAATAGTCGGCGCGCACCCGCATCACGATGGCATTCACCGGCTCGTCCAGGTACTTGGTGAAAAAGCTCGGGTAAATGCCGATCCAGAAAGCCAGGATGATGAGCGGAACGAAGGTTGCCAGTTCCCGCGTATTGAGATCGGGCAGCGCCTTGTTCAGCGGGTTTTCCAGCTTGCCGAACATCACGCGCTGATACAGCCACAGCATGTATGCCGCACCGAGCACGATCCCGACTACCGCCAGGGCCGCATAGATCCAGAGCCCGGGAGCTGCGAAAGTTCCCTGCAGGATGAAGAACTCCCCGATGAACCCGTTCAGCCCGGGCATCCCGATCGAGCTGAGAGTCATGAGCATGAAGACGGTCGCGTACACCGGCATGATGTGGCTCAATCCGCCGTAGTCCGCGATCAGCCGCGTGTGTCGCCGCTCGTATATGATCCCCACGATCAAGAAGAGCGCGCCGGTGGAGATGCCGTGATTGATCATCTGCAGGACGCCGCCCTGCAGCGCCACGGGAGTGGCGGCAAAGACCCCCAGCATGACGAAACCGAGGTGGCTGACCGAAGAGTAGGCGACCAGCGATTTCATATCCTTCTGCATCATGGCGACCAGCGCGCCGTAGATGATGCCGATCAGGCAGAGAATCAGCAGAGGCTTCAAGAAATGCATGGTTGCCCAGGGAAACATCGGGAGCGAGAACCGCACAAAGCCATAGGTCCCCATTTTCAGCAGGACGCCGGCCAGGATCACGGAACCGGCTGTCGGGGCTTCGACGTGAGCGTCGGGCAGCCAGGTGTGGAACGGGAACATCGGGACCTTGATGGCGAATCCGATGAAGAACGCGATAAAGACCCAGAACTGCAGATCAGCCGGGAATCCGAGTTTCTGGAACTTCAGGATGTCGAAGGAATACACGCCTGTCGTATTGTACTGGTAGAAGTAAATGGCCAGAATGCCGACCAGCATGAGGACCGATCCGGCGAGCGTGTAGAGGAAGAACTTGATGGCGGCGTAGAGTTTCCTCGGCCCGCCCCACACGCCGATGAGAAAGTACATCGGCACCAGCATCACTTCCCAGAACACGTAAAAGACGAGGAAATCGAGCGAGATGAACACGCCGATCATTCCCGTCTGCAGCAGGAGCATGAACGAGTAGTATTCCTTGACTCGGTCGGTGATCGCCGTCCACGAGGAGAGGATCGCGACAACACCCAGCAGCGTCGTCAGGAGCACCAGCAGCATGCTGATGCCGTCGATCCCGATCTTGTAGTTGGCGCCGATCAGCGGGATCCACGGACGGTCATAGATAAAGCGGAAGCCGGAAGCAGTGTCGATGTACCTCGGGTTGTTGAACGCGCTGATGAGGGGAATGGAGACGAGGAAGCCGAGCAGGCCGGTGATGTTCGCGACCCACTTGATGGCTTTCACATTCTCCCGCTGAATGAACATGATCACCACCATCCCAACCAGAGGAAGGTAGCAGACTATGTTCAAAATGTTGTTCATGAAGGATTCCATCGGTTCGTGCTCCTCAGCTGTGGAAGGCTGGACGAGGCCAGACTTAGAATCTAAACAGCCCGTTGTAGTAGATCAGAATGAATAGCAGAATGCCGAAAATCGCACCCAGGGCATATCTCTGCACCAGGCCCGTCTGCAGTGCCGTGGCTAGACCGTTCAGTGTCATGTTGATCCAGCCGACAAGGTTGACCAGCCCGTCCACCACATACTTGTCGAAGATCCGGGATACGGTTGCGGTGCCTCTTGTCGTGGCGGCGGCCCCGTTGACGGCGCCGTCCACAAACTTGGAATCGACGAAGTAGCAGGCGTTGCCCAGCTCCTTGGCCCGGTTCACGAACAGGGCGTCATAAGCCTCATCCACGTAGTATTTCCGGTAGATCAGGGTGTACAGACCCTTTAAGCGGCCGGCAATCCGCTCGGGAACTTCCGGATTGACGACATACAGTCTGTAGGCGAGGAAGATGCCAAGCAGAGCAATGGCGACAGATAGACAGGTGAACAGAAATTCCAGGCCGCCCATGTGTACGGCGGCTTCGTGGGCCGGCGCAGGCAGGCGCAGCACTGGCTCCATGAAATGTTCGAAACTGCTCGACACTCCGGTCCAGCCCGGCAGCCCGACGTAGCCGCCGATCACGGACAGGAACGCCAGAACCGCGAGCGGAACCACGACGCGTTTCGGCGATTCGTGGATGTGGTGTTTCGTGTGCTCATCCATGCGTTCCTCGCCCCAGAACGTCAAGAATATGAGGCGGAACATGTAGAACGCGGTCATCCCGGCGCCAAGCCAGAGAAGCAACCATATCGCCGGATGCCCGTTGCTCCAGGCCCGCCAGAGGATCTCATCCTTGCTGAAAAATCCTGCCAGCCCCGGCACGCCGGCGATCGTGAGGGTCCCGATCAGCATCGTCCAGTAGGTCCACGGCAAATACTTGCGCAGGCCGCCCATCTTCCGCATGTCCTGCTCGTGGTGCATGGCCATGATCACCGACCCCGAACCGAGGAACAGGAGAGCTTTGAAGAAGGCATGGGTCATGAGGTGAAAGACGCCGCCGACGAAAGCCCCCACGCCGAGGGCCGCGACCATGTATCCCAGCTGGCTGACGGTTGAGTATGCCAACACGCGCTTGATGTCCGTCTGCGCGAGCCCGATTGTGGCGGCAAAGACCGCCGTTACCGCTCCGACGACCGCCACGATCGCCATGGTTTCGGGCGCCCGGCTGAACAAGGCATTGCATCGGGTGATCATGTAGACCCCGGCCGTGACCATCGTAGCGGCATGGATGAGGGCGCTGACAGGTGTCGGGCCTTCCATGGCGTCGGGGAGCCACACATACAGCGGGATCTGCGCGCTCTTGCCCGTGGCGCCGATGAAAAAACAGATCGTCGCCCAAAACAGGAAACCATGACCGTCCTGCGCCGGAAGCTTGGCCGCGCTGGCAAACACCTCCTCGAAGCGGAAGGAACCGAAATGGACGAAAACCAGCATCATTCCCAGGAGAAAGCCGGCATCTCCGATGCGATTCACGATGAATGCCTTCTTGCCGGCATCCCCTGCACTCTTCTTGTCGAAATAGAACCCGATCAGCAGATACGAGCAGAGCCCCACACCTTCCCAACCGACGAACATCATCACGAAGTTGTTGGCGAGCACGAGCGTAAGCATCGCGAACATGAACAGGTTCAGGTAGGCGAAGAAGCGATAGTAGCCGGAGTCCTCCCACATGTAGCCCGTGGAGTAGATGTGGATCAGGAAGCCAACGCCCGAAACCACAAGGATCATCATGGCGGAAAGAGGATCGAGCAACAGGCCCCAGGGGACTTCGAAGGTCGCCTGCCCGCCGTCGCTGAGCGGCAATGTCCCGCCGCGGATCCAGGTGAACAAGTCGGTGCTGAACATCTCGCCGCCCTGGGCCACAAACAGCTGATACACTGCGATGAGCGATACCAGGAAGGCGAGGCCGACCGATGACAGGGCTATCAGCGATACCAGCTTTTTCCCCGGCTTTTCACCGGTCGTCCGCAGTTTGATCAGGCCGATCAGGCCGATGAGTGCGCTGCCGGCCAGCGGCAGAGTCGGAACGAGCCATAGATACTGAAGCATGATTCCCTACTTTAACCCGCAGGTTGAATGTTCCTTCAATTGCTTGAGGATTCTGGCTGAACGCCCTGATGAGCACCCGCTACTAAACCACCCCTGTGCTTGCCGCCTGAGCCCCAGAGCCCGTCCCGTCCAGGCCGCAAATCAACTTAAAGCGAGCTACTACAGGGAATAAAGAAAAAGTTAAGTAACATACCTCGCATGGCAAGTCAACGAAATTACCCCCGTTTTTCCCTGCCATGGAGCACGGCGTGGGGGTCTCTCGGAAAAACCATGGAAGTCTTCGCCCGTGGTCGCAGCGCCGGACCTGCTTCAGGCACCCGACGCCTTGCCATCCCGGCGGCGGCGCAGTTCCAGGACCAGGTCGCGATAGATGAATTCGATCTGCTCCCTTGTGCGGCTGTACGTGCCGGACGTGTCGATCGTGTAGTCTGCCAGCTTGATCTTCTCCTCCGCCGGCATCTGCGAAGCCATGCGCAGCCGTGCCTCTGCCGCGTCGATGCCGCAACGACCCATGACGCGAGCCAGTTGAAGCGTCGGGTCGCAGGTGACCACAATCAGCCTGTCCTGCATCTTGTAAAAGCCCGATTCCACCATCAGAGCGGCATCTACGATCACAATGCCTTCGAAGCCTTGCTCTTCCAGAGCCGCTTTGCGGCGCAGGACCTCCGCGCGCACATCCGGGTGAACCAGCGAATTCAACAGGAGCCGCTTTTCCCCATCGTGAAAGACGATTGAGCCGAGGACCTTCCGATCGATGGCGCCGTCGGGGCCGAGAATTCCGGCGCCGAACGCCTGGACGACCTTGGCGTAAGTGGCGGTCCCGGGCGCAAACAGCTCGTGTGCGATCAGGTCGGCATCGATAATCTGCGCGCCCATTTCGGCAAAGACACCCGAGGCGTGGCTCTTTCCAGAGGCGATGTTCCCAGTCAGGCCGGCCTGCAACATAGCGCAGATAATAGCATAAGCCTGCGGCCCCCCAAACGGGCTTTACGGACCTGTCCGAATGAGTTAGTCTGAACCTCGGACGGCCGAGTGTTATGGTCGCAGTGGCACGCGTCACTCATCGAAAAACAACGCCATCCGGAGGGAAGGGCTCATGCGGATTCTCATCACCGGCGGAGCGGGTTTCATTGCCTATCACCTGGCTGCCCGGCTCCAGGACGAGGGTTTCGATGTCGCCCTTCTGGACAACTTCAACCGCTTTTACGACCCGGCGCTCAAGCGAAAAAACGTCCACGACCTGCAGGCGCGGGGCAAGACCCGCGTGTATGAAACAGACATCCTCGAGAGCGCGGCTTTGCGCCGCGTCTTCGATGAAGCTCATCCCCAGGCGATTGTGCACCTCGCCGCGTGGGCCGGCGTGCGTCCCTCGCTGGAGAATCCGGAAATTTACGCAAGCGTCAACGTGACCGGCACGGTGAATCTGCTGGAGCTCGCCCGCGAGTTCGGAGTGGAGAGTTTCATCTTCGGATCCTCCTCCTCCGTCTACGGAGGGAATGAACGAGTTCCCTTCTCCGAAGAGGACCCGGTCGACAGGCCGGTCTCGCCATACGCGGCAACCAAGCGTGCCGGTGAGTTGCTGTGCCACACGTACGCGCACAACTATTCGATGCACATCACCTGCCTGCGCTTTTTTACCGTGTACGGCCCCCGGCAACGGCCGGAAATGGCCATCCACAAGTTTGCGCGCCTGATCCGGGAAGGAGAGGAAATCCCCGTGTTTGGCGACGGGGAGTCCCGGAGGGATTACACTTATGTGGACGATATTATCGCGGGCGTCGTCTCCGCCATCCGGGTGAATCCGAAATATGAGATCATCAACCTCGGCGAGTCCCGCACGACAAGTCTGCTTGGCCTGATTTCTCAGCTGGAGGACGCCCTGGGCAAGAAGGCGGCGCGTCGTTATCTTCCGGACCAGGCGGGCGACATGAGGATTACGTGCGCCGACATCGGGAAAGCCCGCCGAGTCCTGGGCTATCAGCCCGCCACTCCCATCGAAGAGGGCATCCGGAAGTTTGCCGCCTGGTTCCTCGAAACCGAGTGATACGAACTCGCCGCTCCTCCCGAGAGCTGCTCGCGCACACACGCATTGACCGGTCCGCGTGGCGCCGTTCCGCCGCCACGATTGCGGCGCCTCGTGCGTGTTACATGATTTCCACTACAGATAGGGAATGGCTCTGCTCGTTGGTCACGACGAAGGAGCGTCCGTCGGGTGCGACCTGGACGCAGACCGGGCCCTTTTCCACGCCGAAAGTCACGGCTTCGAGCGAGCTCAGATCCGTGGGCAGCGAAGACACCGTTTTCGCTCTTGTGTTTACGACATACACCCGCTTGCCGTCCGGACTGACGGCCACACCAAACGGCATCTTGCCTACCGGGATGGTTACCAGCACGGTCTCCAGCCTGGTGTCGATCACGGAGAGATCGTTCGACTGGCTGTTGGCGACAAAAAGGCGTTCGCCGTTCGGGGAGATGGCGATGCCGTCGGGATTGTCGCCGACCGCGATCTTTTTGGTGATGGCCTGCTGGCCGGGATCGACGACCCAGACTTCGCTGGACCCGCCGTTGACCACGTAGACGGTCTCCGTCGTCGGAGACACCACAACGGCGATGGGCGACATTCCCATCTTTATGGTTCCCGTCACCCGTTGTTCTCTTGTGTCGATGATCGACAGCAAGCCTTCCTTGCTCCGGCCGAAGTTGGTGACAAAAATTCGGTATCCCCTCGGACCGATGGCGACCGCGTTCGGCGCCCCTCCGACCTTGATGTCGGCTTCCACCTTGAAGGTCTCGAGATTCACCACTGCGACCGTGCCCGTATCGCGGCACGCAATGTATGCGTACTTGCCGCCGTCGCCGAGGGCAATCCCGAGGGGCGCGGTCCCGACCGCAACCGCCCGGGTTACAAGCCGCTGCTTCAGATCCACTTCGAGCATTTCGCCTGTTCCGTAGGATGTCACGTAGGCAAACTTGCCGTCGGCGCTGAGGGCAAGAAAATTCGGATATTCCCCGACCTTCTTGATGCTGAAGGTCTTGGCGAATGCCGGTACCAGCAACAGCAGGACGAAGGAAAGCGCGATGCAGTGAATCTTTTTCATAGGATCTGTCACCCGTGTTTTCCAGGACGCCGCCCGGGGTGCTCCCAACAGTAGTCTGGAGTTTCACTTCGGAAAAACTGTGCCGCTCACTTGGTGGCCGCAACCAGGCTGAATACCCCTTGATGCGCCGATGAAGGGACCCGCAGGCCTTGAATGACGACCTGGCGGAATCCCGCCGCAAACAGCAGCCGGATCATTTCTTCCTTATCATAATAGATTCCATGCGCCTCGGCAGGATTTCCCTGGATCAGTCGGAGATGCAGTCTCCTGTAATTCCACGCCATCCGGTTGCGGAACGAACACGGCTCGATCACTTCACCGAGCAGGAAGTGGCCCTCCGGAGCGAGGATCCGGTACGCCTCCTGGATGAAGTGCTGTGCCTGATGGCGATGAAAATCAAACACCGACACGGCAATTTCAGCAAAGCCGTCCGCGAGGGGCCACCCCTGCTCCTCGAATTGTTTGAACTCGACGGTCTGCCCGAGATTCAGCAACCGCGCCCTTTGTCTCGCCCGTTCCAGAAGCGTGACGTTGCTGTCGAACGAGTATATCCGTCCGGCAAAGGCCTTTCGCCCAGCCAGGCGCAGGGCCAGCGTTCCGGTGTCGGTCAAAAGATCGACAACCCTGGTCCGGTGCGTATTGACGATAAAATCGACTACCTGGTCGATCGTTGCGTAATAATCCAGCCCCGTGCGCCACTGGAACAGGCGCGCGACGCCCTCCTCATAGGTATCGATCTTCGCCGGCAGGCCCGCCAGGAACGGACGCGGCCTGGGCGGGGAGAAATCAAACTTCTTCTGGAGGCTTGCGCCGATCTTCTCGGTTTTCACTTGAGTCGCCCGGCCGGGAGTACCCTATCCCGGCCCTCCGGATTCCTTTGATACAATACGTAGTTTTCAGTCTGTACCGCAAGAGAATACCCATCTGCCCAGCGGGGGTCAATCTGCAGCAACCCCCAGACTTCGTCGCCCTTTTCGGCCAGGAGCCACCCGACGTGCCGGCGCGGCGCTTCAACCGCCTTCAGCCAGTTGGTCGGGTCCCCCTCATGACAGACAAATTCCCTGATGGGGAGAGCCGAATCATACATCAAGGGCGCCAACCGCCCCACATCGATCAGGACGAGGCTTCCTTCGTAGTGCAGGCGCAGATATTGCAGCACCTCCTGCTGCTCCGGCTCAATGTAGGCGTGCTCGCGCGATTCCGACAGCATGGCCCGTGACTCTCCTTCGAGTGCCGGGATCTGCATGCCCAAAACGGCCAGCGTCACCAGAGCCCAAGGGTAACGCCCGAGCGCGCAGGCGGCCAGAAGCACAACCAGAGAGGCGGCCGGAAGCAGAAGGATCCCCGGGCCGGGACGCATAAAGTGATATTCCCAGACGCGGGGAAAAACCCAGCTGAGCCACGGAAGGGAGAATATTGCCAGGCAAACCAGGATCGTGACGCGCCTCGAGGCCGCCGCCCGTGAAAGAATGAGGCTGCCGAACACGGCTACCGCTGGAAGAAGCAGGGATGAATAGCGAACCCGATACATCAGTCCCCAGTAAAGCGCTGCAACATTCGCCAGGGACGGCAGCCACAACAGAAAATAGGGCAGGCACCTCTGCAGCCGGTCGCGTGCGCACAGGCTGTAGACGACACCGGCAAGGGCAATCAGCAAGGGTACGATCGCCGCCATCTGGGCGAGTTCGCCCGCATGGTAAACGATGGAGAGCAAGGGTCGTGCGTGCGTTTCGTATGGCGCCGGACTGCCTCTGGCAACCCTCTGGAAGAAGCTGTCACCGAGTCTCAGATAAATGTAACCGAAGTGCGCAAAGACGGGCGCGGCAAACAGCCCGAGGTAAGCGGCTGCGGCCTTTAAGGCATGCGGCCTGGAAATCTGCCGATTCCAGAAGTCATACCCGATAAGCGCAATCATGCCCCCAACCAAGAGCCAGCCTTCGTACCGGCAAAGTGCCGCAAGCGACGCCCATGTCGCCGGGAGCCAGGGAACTCGTGACGCGCCGTTTTCACGCCACCGCAGCATCGAATCCATCGCCGCCAGCGATAGGACCATGTAAACGGGCTCGGTAAGCGGAGCGCTCTGCAAAAACTGCAAGTTGGGATTGGCGAGCAAAACCGCAGCGGCGAAATACCCGGCAATCCTGGAGGCGGTCAGCTGCAACGCGATGCGGAAGACCAGCCATCCGGAAACGGCGAAAGAACCGACCGATATCAGGCTGGGGATCAGTCCGGAACGGTACTGCGATTCGAACGCCACAAACGGCAGATACAGCAGGTGAATCAGCGGGAGCCAGTGCGCGCCCATCTGGGAGTATCCGGGCAGCGCCGTGTCGATAATCCGCCGGGCTACCAGGAGGTGCGCCTTGGCGTCGAAGTGCACCGTGGTCAATCCATGGAGATAGTAGTAGACGAAGCTGCCAAGGCCAATGAAGGCGCCCAGCAGCAAAACCCCCTGCGGGGATTTTTCTTTGAGGCGACCGTTGCTTCCTGGTTTCACGAAAAATCTCTCATTCCGGCATAAAGGACGAGTTTGACACGCGTTACAGGTCCCAGCCGGGGACGACATTGTCCGGGACCGCGGCGCATCCGCTCCGCACACAGACTTGGGCACGGGATCAGTCAAATTCGAACCGCGTTGCGTTGACGTGCCGGCCGGGTCTTAATCCTGGCCATTGCCTCCAGGACCGTGCCCCGGGAAAACCATGGACTCCAGGGTTTCACCGCGTTCCGTGCAGTGGAGCAAGAAGAGCGCATAGTAGCTGTCACGCAGAAACCGGGATTCGTCAAATCCCAGCCTGGCCGCGATCTCCCTGATTCCCTCCTCTGAGCCCTCCAGCTCCACATAATTCCCGATCGGAGTGATGTCGAGGGCCAGGCTCAGACTGCCAAGCGGGCCCCCGGATACGAGTATTGAATACTCCTCACGGTATTTCTGATACCGGAACCAGAGCGTCAACCCGGTCAGGGCGAAGATCTGCAGCAATTCCTCTGCGCTTTCAACCTGCGTTTCCAGCTCTTCGCGGCTTTTGAAGCGTTGCGACGGCAGCGGAGGACCCTTGAACGTGACAGTATCCTTTCCCTCCGTCTTGCGAACCCGCAACAAACATCCTTGGGAGCGCAGCCTTCCGTCGGGAAAATCGAAAACGAAATTGTCTTCGAAATGGCGCTCGGACAGCGGCATTGGATCGAGAGACGCCAGCCGTCGCCGGAAATCCGGGATATCGGTGAGTCTGATTTTCACTTCGGTCTCAATCGCCACACGGCCTCCCAGTAAAGAAACTAGTTTCTTGCCGCATCTCATTGCAAGGGGAAAAACCAGCCTTCACGTAATCGTAACTACCCGCTGGAAAAATAGTTCGACTTTTTGGGCACGGCACATGTCAAATGTTGGTAGATGGACGGTGAACAGGGGCAGGAACAGATCGAAGGGGTAAGCACGAGGATGAACTCCATCTGGGGTCAGGCTGGTACTCTGCCCGAATCTGCTGACCGTACTCAGGAAAATGCCTGGGTGGCCGCCAGCCAGAGCGGCGACACCCTGGCCTTCAACCGTCTGGTGTTGAAATGGGAAAGAACCATTTACAACGTGGCGCTGCGGATGCTTCAAGACCGGGAAGAAGCCGCGGAAGCATCCCAGGAGATTTTTCTCCTCGCGTTCAGAAACATCCGGCGCTTCCGCCAGGATTCCAAGTTTTCGACCTGGCTCTACCGGATTGCCGTGAACCACTGCATCTCCATGTCCAGGAAGCGGCCCCAGGGCGCGCATGTCTCTCTGGATGCGAGCGAACCGGGATCGCTGCCGCCGATTCAGCTGCGCACCACGGAAACACAGGACGGAGAACTTCTGCGCGCCGAGAATCGGAACCGTGTGCGCGCAGCACTCGCGTTTCTTCCGCCGGAACAGCGCGCGGTCATAGAGCTCAAGTTTTTCCAGGAACAGACCTTCGAAGACATCGCCTCGGTCCTGGACGTTCCGTTGAGCACGATCAAATCAAGGCTCTATTCGGGCCTGGAACTGTTGAAAGTAAGGTTGGGCGGCAAGGCCTGATCGTCAGGAGGACAGGAGCATGACCATGCAATGCAGCGATTATCAGCAACAGGTCCCGAGGTCGCTCCTCGGCGATCTGAGCGCGGAGGAGCAACAAGCGCTGGACCTGCACCTGGCCGCGTGTCCATCCTGCCGTCAAGAGCGCGATTCTTATGCGGAGACGCTGCGTTTGATGCGGTCCGCAGAAGACGAGCCGACGCCCCGTCATTTTTTCGTGTATCCGCAGGAACGCGCGACCGGCCCCCGGCATTTGTTCCGCGCAATGTCGTTTCGCTGGCAGGCGCTGGCTGCAGGAACGGCCGCATTCTTCGTACTGCTCGGCGTTTTCTCGATAGCAGGATTGCGCGTATACGCGGACGGCAACGCCTGGACCCTGAGCTTCGGGCGCAGCGACATGACTGCGGGATCCGACCTGGCCGCACTGAAAGCCGAAATGCTGCGGGCTGCGGAAGAAAGGGATCGAGAGCTGGCAAGGGAGTGGATCCGGGGCCTGCAGTCCGAGATGGAGCAATTCCGGACCGAGCTGACGTCCCGGCAGCAGACTCAGCTGGCCGCGGCCATGACCAGTCTGGAAGAGAGATTCGACAGCCGCATCACTTTGACTGCCGGTGACCTCAGGGGTGCGACTCAGAAATCGATCGTCGACCTGTACCGGGCGGTTTCACAGCAGCATGGACAGGACTTTGCAACGATTAATGCCAGACTCGACGGCGCAGTCGAACGCAGCGAAGCTAGAGCCAACCAGACCGACGCCATACTGGATACGCTGCTCCAGATCGCCAATCAGAACATCAAACAGAACGGAGATCAAAAATGAAAAAATACATTGCGGGTTTCATCATCTTTACTTTCCTGGGGGCGATTTCGTGGAGTGCGGCGCAGGGGACGAAGACCGAGCTCTTCGACATCACGAAGGCGCAGCAGGAAATGGAAATCATGAAGGGGATCCTGAGCACAACGCTCTCCTTTGTCGCGCAGAGCCTGCAGAAACAGCCGACCACTGCGTCGACAAGAACGGTGAATACCCCGTTCGGGGGGGCGTACGCCTCCTCTTCCTCGTGGCGGTTTTCCAACATGAACGCCTTCTACCTTTATGGTCAAGGCGCGGTGTTCGTAATCCCGACGTCAGGCCTTCGCATGGCCGGGGGAAGGGGGCTCTTTTCCGGCCAATTTGATGCGATGAGCGCAGATTTCGCCAGACAAGCGGAGGAGCTGGCGGTCTATGCCGCCGCAATGGGAAAGGGACTGGGCGCGGGGGTAGGCGGCGGTGTAGCGGGCGGAGTAACAGGGGGAACACCCAAAGCCGCGGCGGCGCCGACACCTCCGCCGCCGGCCCAGGTCAATCAGGAAGAGCTCCGCAAGAGAGTGGCCGATGCTCAGGAGCGGGTGAAGAAGAGCCGTGAAGACGCGGAAGCCAACCGTGCGAAATTCCTCGCCTCGCTGGCCCAAATCAAGGTCTATCTGATTGAAGCACTGGCCAACCATGGCGACTCGCTGACAACCGTCAAGCCTAACGAGTACCTCACCCTGGTTATTACGACCGACGATTCTGACGGTTGGGGGCTCGTGGACGAAACCGGCCCGCGGACGCACCGGGAAATCATATCCGTGCAGAAATCGTGGATCACCGATTACAAGGCGGGCAGGCTGACTCTGGACGCCTTCAAGCAGAAAGCCCTGCAGTACAGCGAATAGGAACACCGCCGCAATACGTCGGCGCCGCAGGGGAGTTACAGATTCCCCTGCGGCCTCGCCGCCTGAAATCAGCCTTCAATCATGATGCGCATGGGATCGGGTCTTCTCCGGATCCTGCGGCATTTGCCGGGCTAAAGCCGATGCCTGCGCAGCGTGACGCCGCATTCGCGCAAGAGCGCCATCGCGCGATCGTTCAACGGGTAGTCCTGGTTGTAAATGACTTCGACGATGCCGCTGTTGATGATCATCTTGGTGCAGAGCAGGCAGGGGGCAAACGTTGTGTACAGGGTGGCCCCCTTCAGGCTGGTGCCGTGATAGGCGGCCTGGGTGATAGCATTTTCTTCCCCGTGGCAGCAAAGGCATTCCTCCAAGGAAGTGCCGCTTTTGGCCATGCTGTTACACCGGGGACAGCCGCCCTCGTTGCAGTTTTTTGCGCCGCGGGGTGTGCCGTTGTACCCGGTAGAAATGACGCGCCGGTCCCGGACGATGATCGCCGCCACCTTACGCTTGATGCAATTGCTGCGCGACGCCACCACCCTGGCGATGCTCAGGAAGTATTCGTCCCAGTCGGGACGGTCAAAGTTGCACATCAGCGCGGGCAGCAATTCCTCCAGCCTTCGGTGCAAATCCTCAAGCGAACCGTCGTTGTTCACCACCAGGTCGGCAGCCCCGCGGGTCGCCGCGATCTGCTGGCTTGCGGGATCGGCACTCTGCTCCTCCCGGTCATCTTCCTGGACAAACGCTTCCAGGGTCTGGGGCGCCCCTTCCCTGCCGCGCAGCCGGCTTCGCTCGAAGCGGGCTGCCCGAGCCGCCTCCACCGCCAGCAGCACAAAGTCCTTCCGCCGCCTCAGGACCTCGACCTCGGTCGGGTTCCGGATCGAATCGACAACATAGTTCCGGTCATGTCCCAATTGCAGCAGAACCCGTTCCGCCAGGACTCCCGCCCCAAACCTCGTGCGAAGCTCGTTGCCGACCCCAGTCAGCCGCTCCCGGGTGATTTCCTCGCCGCGGTTGCTCACCTCACGACGAATCTCATCCGAGAGTGAGTAGTGTTCAAACCCCCGGCTCACCAGGTACTGGGACACCTCGGTTTTTCCAGCCCCGTTTTTGCCCGTCAGTCCAATGATCATGCTCCCTCCGACGATCGACATGTGAAGCGCAGTGAGTGAACCGTGCCGGACGATCCATTGAATCGCCCGCCGTCATTCCGTCCCGGTCACGCCGCCAAGTCCGAGTGCTGAGGCGCGTTCCTCCATGGCATGAATGCAGAAGGTAATGTGCTCATCCAGGTCGACCCCCAATTCTTCCGCACCCCGGACGATGTCATCCCGGTTCACGGCGCGGGCAAAGGCCTTGTCCTTCAGTTTTTTTCGCACCGATTTCGACTCCATACCGAGAATCGACTTGCCGGGGCGCACCAGCGCGCTGGCGACCAGAAATCCCGCCAGTTCGTCGCAGGCATAGATCGCCTTGCACAGAAGGTTGTGGCGCGGCAGGTTCAGCTCGCTGACATGCGACGAAATGGCGTAGATGACATCCTCCGGATAGCCGTGGCCGCGCAGGATCTCCGCGCCTTTGGTCGGATGGTCAGGCATAGTGGGGTACATCTCGTAGTCGAAGTCGTGCAGCAGCCCGACAATGCCCCAGATTTCCGGGTCTTCGGAGTATTTTTTCGCGTAAGCCCGCATCAGGGTTTCGACGGCCAGCGCATGCTTCCGCAAGCTGTCACTCTTGGTGAATTCCGTGAGCAGTTCCCAGGCTGATTCCCTGTTCATCATCATTATTTTCTCCCGTAGGCAGAAACCAACGGTAAGGCAACGAGCCTCGCAGATCAAGGGAGTTCAGCGCGTGGCCGCACATTCGCGATGTGTGAAACGCGCAGACAGGATCCCGTATGAACCACGAAATCCTCAAGGGCAGGCGCCGTCACTTCGTCCTCGGGGACAGCCTCCGGCCGGCATCTTTGAGAAGGTCTTCGCGGTTTGCTGTCCGAGACCCGCAGATGCGTCGCTCGGCGCCCCGGTAACCGGTAAGTTGCTGTTTTTCTGGTTCCAGTGCTTAGGATCCGACGTCACGCCCCGTCGTCATTCGTACAGCAGGTATGGTGTCCTCTTCGAGGCAAAGCCCGACACATCGTTTTGCCAGGATAGCCGGAACTCTTCGGCAGAGAGTCCTGCTTCGATCATCCCGGGGATCCGTTCGCCGCCGCACAGGATTTCGATCGGCATTTTCCGCGTTTCGTATTCATACGGGGGCTGGCGCCATAGAAACGATTCCGGATAAAGCGACCTTATGGTCGCAATGACCATGATGCCCGTCAGGTACGGTTCGAAAACACGGCGGTCCCGCACGTGAATCTGGACGCCTCCGCACATTGCCTTCGCGTGTTTCTGGAATGTCGGCTCAAAATAAACCGGGCGAAACCGGACTCCGTCGAGCGACAGACGATTGAGGCGCTCCGCGAGCAGGCGCGCATTGACGTACGGCGCTCCGACAATCTCGAACGGACGCGTCGTCCCCCGCCCTTCGGATACCATGGTACCCTCAACCAGGACCATGCCGGGATAGACCGTCGCACTCTCGAGCGCAGGAAGATTCGGGGAAGGCATGATCCACGGCAGGCCGGTCTGGTCGAACCAATCGCCGCGCCGCCAGCCCTGCATGGGCACGACGGTCAGGTCGCAGCCGATGCCGAACTCCGCGTTGAACAGGAGGGCCAACTCCCCCACGGTCATGCCATGACGCATCGGCAGAGGGTAGAGCCCCACGAACGAGCTGAACCGCGGATCCAGGAGATTGCCTTCGACCTGGTCCCCGTTGATGGGATTCGGGCGGTCGAGCACTACCATGGCCTTTCCATGGCGTGCGCAAGCCTCCATGCAATGGGCCATCGTGTGGATAAAGGTGTAAACGCGCGTGCCGACGTCCTGAAGGTCGAACACCAGAACATCCAGGTCGTGCAGCATCTCCTCGGTCGGACGCCGTGTTTCGCTGTAAAGGCTGTGCACGGGCAGCCCCGTATCGGGATCTTTGTAAAACCGGGACTCGATCATATTGTCCTGCTTTTCCCCGCGCGCACCATGTTGCGGTCCAAAGAGCGAAACCAGGCGTAACTCCGGCGCCTCGTGCATCGCGTCCGCCGTATGCTGCAGTGACGGCAGTAACGAAGCCGGGTGCACGACAACCCCCACTCGCGCCCCCGCGAGAAGCTGCGGTTTGTCTTTCAGCAGTACCTCAATTCCCGGACGAACAGTCATCCTCTCACCTCCCGGCGCATGGAAAATCTCTCTCCAGCCGCCCAGTCATCTGGTACACTTTTTCAGGGATGCGGTTTGAAACGATACTTTAAAAACGGTTCGAAAGCATCCCAAAGAAGGAGGATACTCCAGCCTGCACGACATCGATCCCGCTCGCAGCTTCGGGAGCTGCGTCATGCCCGGGTTTTCCCACGGGTAGGCGTGCACCACTACTCACCGGTTTCGTTCTGAAAACACTTGACTGCCGGAATCGCTTGTACTTCAATAACAGTCATTTAGCGCAATGTACGGCTGGAATTGGATCCGGCGCCGGAATTCAGAATCCAGGCCCGCGCAGCCGATGGGCAGCCTGCTTGGCAGGAGTCGAAACCTCTTGCGGGGCGCCTCCATCCAACGCCGGCGACTGCGCCGTGTCAAGAGTCGATCGCCGGGAATGACCGATGGAACACACACTCGTACTCAATGCCAGCTACGAACCCATCAACATCGTTCCCTGGAAGCGTGCCATATCACTGCTTTTCCAGGGCAAGGTGGAGGTGCTCGCAGAATACGACCGGGAAATCCGGAGCATTACCTTTACGATCAAAATGCCGAGCGTGCTCCGGCTGCTGAAATACGTGCGCATGCGGAAGCGCTTCCAGCACGTGAAGTTCAGCCGGGCGAATATTTATGCCAGGGATCTGCACACTTGCCAGTACTGCGGGAAGAAATGTTCCACGGAGAACCTGACCTTCGATCACGTGATCCCGGTCGTGAAAGGCGGGAGCAAGACCTGGGACAACATCGTCACCTGTTGCTTCGACTGCAACCACCGCAAGGGAGGACGCACACCGGAAGAGGCGGGTTTGCACCTGATCCGGCGCCCGAAAGAGCCCAACTGGGTGCCCAACATGCTTCACATCACAATAGGCTTCAGGAGCGCTCCGGAATCCTGGAGGGATTATTTCTATTGGAATATAGAATTAGATGATGATAGCTAATGTGATACATTAACTATGGGAGCAGGCCGCCGGCGTCCGCTATTCTGGCTTCGGCTGCGGTTTTCCCTGTCACGCCCCCACCCAACTGACCGGCTTCAGGCTGTCGGTCAGGCCGCTTTCGAAGGCCAGCCGATAGAAGCGATCCAGGCCCTCTTCATGCTCGGGCGTCAACGTGTGCTCGAGATTCCGGCGCAGATAGTGTTCGAGGAACGAAGCCGGAAGTTCGAGGCTGCGGGAGTGAGAGGCGGCAATTTCTTCGATTCTGGCAACGCCCCAGTTTCTTGCTTCCTGGAAAAGCTCTGCGAGTCCATCCATGGACGCAGCCTCCGGCCGGCATCCCCAGAAAGCGAAGACGAACGGCTTCCCCTGCCACTCGCGCCAGGCTGCTGCCAGGTCCATGATTTCATACTCGCTCGGCGAACAGCGTAAGGCCGTGTCCCCTATGACAAGCGCGGCGTCGCACTTTTGCAGCATTTCGCGAACCCGGGGTTCGTGCGGCACGAATTCCGGCCGCAGTCCCATCTTAGATTGCAGCAGCAGTCTCACGAGTGCTACCGATGTCCGCGAACTCGTATCCAGCGCGACCGAGCGGAGGCGCGTTGAGCCGGGTGGGCGAATCATGATGACGCTGCGCACTTCATCGGCGGCCGCGACTCCGACGCCGGGGATCACCTGCAGCCCGGGAATTCTCTGGTACTCGATGCTGGGAATCAGGCCGATATCGGCCTCTCCATTTGCCAACTGTTCAGCGCATCGGGCGGGCGTTGCGGGAACGACCTGGAACGTGTGTCGCATGGGGCCGTACAGGAAATACCATCCCAAAGGGGCGGCGTTGAGGTAGTTCACCAGCGAAATTCGGAGTCTCAAAAGGATGTTCTCCCATCAAAAGACGGAAATAGGAACCCCGCACACGAAACAATACCATTGAGCGATTATAGAGAGCGGTCGGCGAAATTGAAACCGGCATTGCAGGCGCGGCGGGTGATCTATGAATGCGCGCCGGCAAACTCCGGTTACCGCAAATAACCCCTGCTCCGACAGATTTTCAGGCGGCGGACCACATGGAAGACGCGGAGGAACGGCAGGCGCATGCGGCGATAGAGCTTTCGCTGGTGCCGGCAGTGGGCGCCTTGACCCAAAGCCGTCTGTGGAAAGCGAATCCGCGGATTTCGGATGTACTCGGACTGAGCAGCCGTGACCTCGAATCGTTCGGCATCCCCGCCGAAGCCTCCGCGGCGATTGCCTCCCGACGCTATCGAGCCATGGCGGACGAGATTGTCGACTGGGCGCGGCGTGAGAAATGCCGCCTCCTGGTTCGGGGCAGCGGCCGCTATCCGGCGCTTCTCGGGGAAATCTACGATCCGCCGCTGGTTCTCTATTGCCGGGGCGCCCTGGAAGCATTTGACCTGCCCGGGGTGGCGGTTGTGGGCACGCGCCGGCCCACTTTCTACGGGCTGCAGATGGCCCAGGGGCTCGCGTTTGATCTTGCCAAGCGGGGCGTTGTCATTGTGAGCGGCCTGGCCCGGGGTATCGACGGCGCGGCTCACCGGGGATGCCTGGAGGCCGGCGGCCGCACCGTGGCGGTGCTCGGGTGCGGCATCGACGTCGTCTATCCCCGCGAACACCGCCAGCTGACGCAGAAAATCTGCGAGCGGGGCCTGATCGTATCGGAGTTTCCGCCGGGGACCTCGCCGGCCCCCCAGAACTTCCCGGTGCGAAACCGCATCATTAGCGGACTGTGCCTCGGGACGGTGATCGTGGAGGCCAGTGAGTACAGCGGATCCCTGATCACGGCGCGCCTCGCGATGGAGCAGAACCGCGAAGTTTTCGCCCTGCCGGGGAATCTGACCTCGCCGCAGAGTTTTGGGCCGAATTACCTGATCAAGCAGGGCGCCAAACTCGTTCAGGTCTGGAGGGATGTCGTCGAGGAGTTCCCCCTCGAAATCCGTCACGAAATACTGGCAAAGGAGGACGCACGCCCGCCGAAGAGCGATGAACTCGACTTGATGAACGAAGAAGAGAGTAGCATCCTTGGTATGCTGTGTGTGGATCAGGCCGTCCAGTTTGACAAGCTCCTCCAGAACAGTCGCATGAGTGTTCCGCAACTCAGCGAACTGCTTCTGCATCTGGAATTGCGGGGCTGGATTCGCCAGGTGCCGGGCAACCTGTTCATTCGGATCGTACGGCACGATGGATGATTTCGCTTGGAATTTATGGAGTCACTAGTATAGTGTGCGCGCTCTTATGGCAAATTCACTGGTAATCGTCGAGTCTCCCGCGAAGGCCAAGACCATCAAGAAATATCTTGGCAGCGGTTATATCGTCAAGGCTTCCATCGGGCACATCAAGGACCTCCCCAAGAACAAACTGGGAGTCGACGTCGAGGACGGCTTTAAGCCCCATTACGCAATCATCCCGTCGAAGGAAAAGGTTGTCCGGGAACTTCGTGCGGCCGCCAAGGGTTCAAAGGTCATCTACCTCGCAGCCGACCCTGACCGCGAAGGCGAGGCAATCTGCCAGCACCTTGCCGAGGAGCTAGGCGGCAAAAACAAGGAGCTCTATCGCGTCCTGTTTCATGAAATCACCAAGAATGCGATTCAGGAGGCGTTCAAACATCCCGGGCGAATCAACGCCCACAAAGTCGACGCACAGCTGACACGGCGCATCCTGGATCGTCTTGTCGGTTACAAGATCAGCCCGCTGCTGTGGGACAAAGTGCGTCGTGGATTATCGGCCGGGCGCGTTCAGACCGTAGCCCTGCGGATGATCGTCGAGCGCGAGCAGGAGATCCGGGCGTTCAAGTCCGAGGAATACTGGAACCTGGCGGCCAAACTGGCGGGCCACGCTCCTCCGGAGTTTATCGCCAAAGCCACGACCGTGGACGGGCAGAAGTGGAAGGTCGGCGATGGTGACGCCGCAAATGCGCTGGTAGAGGAATTGCGCGCCACCCCATTTCGGGTCAAGAACATCCACCGGCGTGAAAAGAAGCGCTATCCGGTGCCGCCTTTCATCACGAGCCAGCTCCAACAGGATGCCGCGCGGAGGCTGAACTTCACGGTCAAAAAAACCATGCTCCTCGCCCAGCGCTTGTACGAAGGGGTGGAGATCGGCAGCGAAGGCGCGGTGGGGCTCATCACTTACATGCGCACGGATTCGACCCGGGTTTCGGAAACAGCATTGGGAGAGGTGCGGGACCTGATCCGCAAGGGATTCGGCGACGCCTACCTCCCGCACCACCCGATCTACTACAAGTCGAAGAAGACAGCGCAGGAAGCGCATGAGGCCATCCGGCCGACATCCGTCGAAACCACGCCCGACAGCCTGAAGGGCGCTCTCGAGCCGGATCTCTGGAAGCTTTACAGGCTGATCTGGTCCAGGTTTGTCGCCTCCCAGATGAACCCTGCGATCTTCGACCAGACGGACGTACTGATCGATGCGGGCCGGGTGCAGTTCAAAGCGACCGGGTCCGTGCTCAAATTCGACGGGTTCCTGTCAATTTATCAGGAGACCAAGCCTGAAGAAAGGAAGCCGGACGCCGAGGTTGAGGGGCAGGAAGGCCTGCTGCCTGAGCTTTCCGAGGGCGAGACATTGGCCGTCAGGGATCTCCTGCCGACGCAGCACTTCACGCAGCCGCCTCCGCGCTATAACGAAGCCAGCCTGGTGAAAGCCCTCGAGGCACGCGGCATCGGACGGCCCAGCACCTATGCCTCAATCCTCAGCACGATCCAGGTCCGCGAATATGTCGACAAACGCGAGGGGAAGTTTTATCCGACCGAGACCGGAGAACTGGTCGTGGGCCTGCTCATCGAGAGTTTCAATGACATCTTCGACTATGAGTATACCGCCCGCATGGAGGATCACCTGGACCGCGTTGAATCGGGCCGGGAGCGCTGGCAGGACGCCATACGCACCTTCTACGACCGATTCGCCGAGCGCCTGGCGTCCGCCGAAAAACACATGCGGGACGTCAAGACCGAGGAGATAGAAACAGAAGAAGTCTGCGAGAAATGCGGCAGCAGGATGGTGATCAAGTGGGGCAAGTTCGGCCGCTTCCTCGCCTGCTCCGCGTATCCGACGTGCAAGAACACGCGCGAGCTTCCCAGAAACGGCGAAGAGAATGGCGCCGCTGCTCCGGAGATGGAGGAGATTGCGTGCGAGAAATGCGGGAAACCGATGGTGCTGAAACGTGGCCGTTTCGGCGAGTTCCTGGCCTGTTCCGGATATCCCGATTGCCGGAACACCAAGAAACTTATCAAGAAGGCAGACTCGGTTGAGGTCAGGCAGGACATCCCGCTCGACGAGAAGTGCCCCGTATGCGGGAAGAACCTGGCCATCAAGCACGGCCGGTTCGGAGAATACACCGCATGCGCAGATTACCCAGACTGCAAGTACATCAAGCTCAAATCGACGGGCGTTGCCTGCCCCAAAGGTTGTGGCGGTGAAATCGTCGTGCGCAAGTCGAAGCGCGGGAAGACCTTTTACGGCTGCTCCAACTACCCGGATTGTGATGCCGTCCTCTGGAACAAGCCGGTCGCCGCGCCCTGTCCGGACTGCAAAGCGAGGTTTACGCTGGTGAAGACCACTAAGCGCTCCGGCACCGTCAGGTTCTGCAACGACAAGGATTGCGGTTTCAAGGCGCCCTACGACGACATCGACTGATGCGATCGCGGGGGCATGCGACCTTGCCTGGGAGGTTCGCGGGCCTGACTGCGCGATTACTGGCCCGAAAGCCTTTTGTCCAGCCTCGGAAGCACCGCCAACACCAGTTTCCCGATCTTCTCCAGGCTCGCGGCGCTGATCTTATCCAGCGTGTCGCCGTCGGTGTGCCATGGGGGGTAATTGAAATCGATGATATCGACGCAGGGGATCCTGGCGTCCAGAAACGGCAGATGGTCATCCTCTATGTAGGATTCCGTGGTCGACAGGATCCCCCGCAGCCCCTCTTCGGATGCTGTAGTCCAGACCATGTCCATCAGCCAGGGAGTCGAATTGCGCTCCCTGAGAATGTCGAGGTTCTTGTCTCCAACCATGTCCAGAAGGATCAGCGCGCGGACCTTGCCGGCGGTTCCATCCTCCTTCCAGCGCTTGGCCAGGTGCCTGCTGCCGTATGTGCCGTCAAAAGTGCTCCACTCGATGAAGGCCTCTTCGCCATCCAGAAAGACAAACCAGCATTCAGGGCCATCTTTCTTTCCCGCAAGCACGCGCGCCAGTTCCAGCAGTAGACCGGTGCTGCTGCCGCCGTCGTTCGCACCGACGAAGCGGCTGTTGTCGAAAAACTTTGTGTCGTAATGACTCGCGAGGGCGACCACGTTTTTGCCGCCGCTTCCCTTCCTGGCGATAAGGTTCACCATCTTTTTCGGACCATACGGAGTCGTGGCCTCAAAGGAGTCGCGCTCCACCTTGTAGCCGAATCCTTCGAGTTGCGCGGCCAGGTATTCGCGGCACTTCTGCAAAGCTTCCGAACCAGGCGGTCTCGGACCGAATTCCACCTGGGCACGCACATACTCCAGCGCCTTTTCGCCACTCAACTGAGTCGTTGCAAGCCCCGGGGACTGGCCGCAAGCCGTCGAGGCGAACAGGAAGCTGATCAGATTGATGCGCAACGCGTTTCGCATGAGTCCTCCTGGATTGGCCAAGCTGCGTGACCAAGTATAGCACCGTATTGGATCCAGGGCAGGCGGAGGCGGAAACATTCCTTTTTTACCGTTTTGAGGCCATATCACCGCCGGATTCCCGTGGCCTTGCCTGCCGGCGTAACGGCTGTCCAGCAAACTCCGGACCCTCCAGATCCTCGGTGGCGTTTTCGCAAGACCTTTGCATTGCAGCCTCGTGCGGTAAGATTTCTAAATGGTCCTGCCGACAGTTTCCCGGTATGCGGCATCGTTGCGACCCGTTCCGGCCTATGGTAATATCACTTTCTTTTTTGGACTCATGCCACATCGATACTCCTGAAAGGAGCTTTTTATGCGGATTTACGAGAGTGAATCCATTCGGAACGTTGCCATGATCGGGCATGGCAGCTCGGGAAAGACTACCCTGACTTCCGCCATGTTGTTCGATGCCGGAGCCATCAACCGGCTTGCCCGGGTAGAGGACGGCAACACGGTTACCGATTACGAAGAAGAGGAAATTGAAAGGAAGATCAGCCTCGGCAGCGCGCTCGCCTATTGCGAGTGGAACAAGAAAAAGATCAATGTCCTGGACACGCCCGGATACCGCCCGTTTCTGGCGGACACCAAGCTGGTCATGCGCGCCACGGATGCCGCGCTGGTAGTGATCGACTCGGTTGCCGGGGTAGAGGTCCAGACCGAGAAGGTGTGGGAGTATGCCGAAGAGTTCAAGCTGCCGCGCATCCTGGTCGTCAACAAGATGGATCGCGACAACGGCAGTTTTGAGCGGGCCCTCGCGTCGATTGAGGAGACCTTTGGCCGCTCCGGAGTGCCGGTTCAGCTCCCGATTGGTGCGGAGCGTGAGTTCAAGGGGGTCGTTGATGTTTTGAACGAAAAGGCCTATCTGTTTGATAAAGACGGATCGGGAAAATTCCGCACCGTCGAGATCCCGGCCGAGTACAAAGAATCGGCGCAAAAGGCGCGTGAAAAGCTGATCGAAATGGTTGCCGAGGGGAGCGACGACCTGATGGAAAAGTTCTTCGCCGAGGGCACACTTGCGCCGGCCGAGCTTCTGGAAGGGCTGAAAAAGAGCGTTTATGCACGCAATATTTTTCCCATTCTATGCGCGAGTTCGACTTTCAACATCGGCGTACCTCAGGTCCTGGACGCGATCGTGGAATTGTTGCCGCCACCCGGCATTGAAAAAGCAGCCGGGATCAATCCTAAAACCAATGAGCCGGTCGAACGCGCCGTCAGCAGCAAGGAACCGTATGCGGCGTACGTTGTCAAGACAGTGGCCGACCCGTTTACGGGGCGGATCAGCATCATCCGCCTCTATTCGGGAGTAATGCGGTCCGACACCACGTACAACAACCAGACCAAGGGCAAGCAGGATAAGTTCGGCCCCCTGCAGGTCTTGCAGGGCAAGAGCATGACCCCGATTGGAGAGGTTCATGCGGGTGACTTCTTCGCCGTAACCAAGCTGCGCGAGACCACCACGGGCGACACGCTTTGCGACCCATCCCAACCCATTGTCTTCCAGGGCGTGGAGATCCCCGAACCGTCCATTACGTTTGCCATCGAGCCGAAGTCCCGCGGAGACGAAGACAAGATCAGCAACGCCCTGGCCCGCATCTTGGAGGAGGATCCGGCAATCAAATACAACCGCGACCCGCAGACCAAGCAGCTGCTGCTTTCCGGCTCAGGCCAACTCCATGTCGAAGTGACCGTGGCCAGGATGCGCAAGCGATACGGCGTCGAGGTGATTCTCAAGACTCCGAAAGTCCCCTATCGCGAGACGATCAAAGGGAGTGCGGATGTCCAGGGACGCCACAAGAAACAGACCGGCGGTCACGGACAATTCGGAGACTGCTGGATCAAGCTGCAGCCGTTGCCGCGCGGGGGCAATTTCGAGTTTGTCGACGAGATCTTCGGCGGCTCTATTCCGCGCAATTTCATTCCTGCGGTGGAAAAGGGGATCATCGAATCGGCCGCCAGGGGCTATCTTGCCGGGTATCCGGTCGTGGATTTCAAGGCGATCCTCTACGACGGCAGTTTCCACCCGGTAGACTCCTCCGAAATGGCATTCAAGATCGCCGGCAGCCTCGCTTTCAAGAAGGCCATGGAACAGGCGAATCCCGTTCTGCTCGAACCGATCATGAACGTGGAGATCTTCACGCCGCAGGAATATGCCGGCGACTTGATGGGAGACCTGACCAGCAGGCGCGGCCGGCTGCAGGGGATGGATATGAAGCGGGATATGCAGGTGATCAAGGCCGAGGTGCCGATGGCCGAGATGGTCACCTACGCGCCGGTACTTACCTCTATGACGGGCGGCCGGGGCGTGTATCACATGGAATTTTCCCATTATGATGAGGTTCCGGCTCACATAGCCCAGAAAATCATCGACGAAGCCAACAAGGAAAAGAAGGCAGAGGAAGAGTAAAACGACTCTATGTATCCTATAATATTCAATCTTGGGCCGCTCACGATACACACCTACGGCCTCTTGCTTGCCCTGGCCTTTATCGCCGGGATCTGGCTTGCCAGCCGCAACGCCGCCAGGGCGGGGCTGAATCCGGACTCCATCTGGAACCTCGGGTTGCTGATCATCTTCTCGGCCCTGGTTGGAGCCAAGCTCCTGCTGTTCATCTCGGACTACTCCTACTACTCGGCCAATCCGCGGGAGATCTTCTCGCTCGCCACGCTCCGTTCCAGCGGCGTTTACTACGGGGGCCTTTTGCTGGCGCTCGCGGCCTCGGCCTGGTACCTGGCCAAGACCAAGCTTCCCAGTTGGATCATCGCGGACATCACCGCTCCCGGGATCGCGCTGGGACAGGCGATCGGGCGGCTGGGATGCCTGTCGGCGGGCTGTTGTTACGGCAAACCCACCCACATGCCCTGGGGAATCACATTCACGAATCAATACTCCTACGAGAATGTCGGAGTCCCGCTGAACGTCCCGCTGCACCCGACCCAGCTTTATGAGTCGATCGGGACGTTCCTCCTCTTCCTCTATTTGATGCGGCGGCTCAAGCACAAGCACTTCACCGGCCAGGTGATCCTCGAGTACCTGATGCTCTATGCCGGCCTCCGCTTCGTCATAGAGTTTTTCCGTGACGACGACCGCGGATTCGTATTGCGCGGCCTGTTGTCTACATCCCAATTCATCGGGATCCTGACAATCCTGATTGCAGCCGCAGTCTATGTCTATCTGCGGCGACGAACCCCCGAGGCGGCCAAGGTGTGATCGAGACGGGCGAGTGCTTCCGGGTCCCTCCAGACGCGTCGCGTGTTCGACTGGACCGCTACCTGTCCACGGTCTTTCCGGAGCAGAGTCGCTCGCAGATTCAGGCATGGATCCGCGCGGGGAGCGTCCTGGTCAACGGCGCCCGCGTCAAGACCGGCTACATGCTGCGCGCAGGCGACGCCGTTTCTCTGCAAGTGAGGCCAGTTGCCGCCGAGTCACAGCCTCAGCCCGAGGCGATCCCTCTCGAGGTGATCTACAGGGATGACGACCTGGCGGTGGTGGATAAACCCGCCGGAATGGTCTGCCACGCAGGCGCCGGTGTGAGTTCGGGTACGCTGGTCAACGCGCTCTTATTTCACCTGGGTTCTCTGCCGACCGGCCAGCTTTTGCGCCCGGGCATCGTTCACCGGCTCGACAAGCTCACGAGCGGGCTTCTTGTGGTGGCGCGAAATCCGGAAACGCACCGGGCACTCGCTCAGCAGTTCAAGCGCAGGCTGGTGAAAAAGGAATATCTCGCACTTGTCTATGGACGCCCTGCGCCTCCAGCTGGAACGATCGACTTTCCGTTGGGACGCGACCTCAGGGATCGAAAGAAGATCTCAGTGCATTCCCGCAGGCGCCGCGATGCGATCACGCATTACCGCGAGGATGCCGTCTATGGCCCTTTTTCGTTGCTGCGCGTCCGGATCGAGACCGGCCGCACGCATCAGATCCGAGTCCACCTGGCGCAAATCGGGCATCCTGTGGTTGGAGACACCCTTTACGGGGGGCGCCGTTTCCGAAACCTGGCCGATCCGCGACTGCAGAGCGCGGTTCGGGAAATGCAGCGGCATTTCCTGCACGCGCACCGGCTGGAGTTCTGCCATCCCCGAACGGGGAGAATGCTCCACTTTTCATCGCCTTTGCCCCAGTCACTGGCTCAGTTCATTGCCCGGATCGCCTGACCCCGGGAATATGATATGCGGGCCGGCATGAGGTCAGAAAATGAATCCTTTTGTGAGCCCGCCTTGACTCGCCTCGGAGCGAAATTTATAATTCAATAGTTAATTCAATTATTGCTTGGAGATACGGGGAACAAGATGCTCTCAACAACGCGTTACGGCCTGGCTGCACTATTCTGCCTCCTCCTCTTTTGGCAACCCTCCGCACGACCCGCCCAGAACCCGGTTCGAGCAGATCCGCAAATAAGCAAACCACAACTACCTCCCAGCATCTCTGATCAGACGTATCGGGTAAACGTCGACCTGATCAATATTTTTTGTTCCGTGTGGAACAAAGACACCAAGTCCTTCGTGACCAACCTCGCGCGCGAGGACTTTGCCATCTACGAAGATGGCCAGAAGCAGGAGATCAAGAATTTCGCCCGCGAGACCAATCTGCCTTTGACGATCGCATTGCTTGTGGATACCAGCCAAAGCGTCGCCCCGAAACTGAAGTTTGAGCAAGCAGCGGCAACAAACTTCTTTTACACGGTGCTGAAAGAAAATGATCGCGCGATGCTGGTCGAATTCGATTCCTCTGTCTCGATGGTGCAGGATTTCACAAATAACGCGAACCAGCTTGCCAAGCAGATCAGGGCAATGCAGGCAGCCGGCAACACCGCGCTCTATGATGCCATTGTCAAAACGTGCGACGAAAAACTGATCCGGGAAACCGGCAGGAAAACGATCGTCATTCTTTCCGACGGGGAGGACTCCGCCAGCAACGAGACCTTTCAGCGGGCGCGAGAGATGGCTATGAATGCCGAGGCGACGATCTTTTCGATCAGCATCAATCGAGGGGGGCTGGCCGGGGTTGGCGGCGATACCAGAGCAGGAGATAAGGTCTTGACTCAATTGGCCTTCGAGACGGGCGGGAAAGCTTTTTTCCCATTCCTCGTCGAGGAATTGGACGCGAGTTTCCGGGAGATAGCGCAGGAGTTGAGGAGTCAGTACAATATTGGATATGTCTCCAGCAATCCCAGGCGCGACGGCAGCTATCGCAAGATTGAAGTGAAGCTGGCGGAAAAGAGCATGAAGCTCAACTATCGGAAGGGATACTTTTCACCGGCTGGCGGCCAATAAAGGATCAGGCCATCTGGGTTTCCACCCGCGGCTTGAACAGTGTGGCGAGCCCGCCTAGGTTCTCAGGGGCGATTCCCTCACTTTCCAGCACGGTCGCGATCAACTTCTCCGGCCTGCCGTCGAAGAAGCGCGAAACCACATCCCGGATCTGGTTGTTGGTCGCCTGCTCCCTGGACAGCAGAGGCCGATATACATAGGCGCGTCCCAAGCGGACATGAACGAGCGCCCCCTTGTCCTCCAGAATCCCCATCAAGGTAAGCACCGTAGTGTACGCAGTGGCTTTGCGCTTGGACATGGCACTGCAGACATCTTTGACGGTGGCCGCTCCCATGGCCCAGACCACCTTCATAATCTGCAGTTCCTGGCGCGTTAGGATGATCGAGTCCAAGTCCCTTTTCATTCTCCCTCCGAACATCAAGGCAATAGATCCGGCGATCCCGTTCGGGCAATGCCGCCGCTAATACTTAAGTACGCCTCATTGCGCCACATATTTCCTCGAAAAAAGTAATACACGCCACGCTTGCGGCGGATACAAACCGGCCCGCGATCCGGACAGCGGCCGATGCGTACCGATCTCAGGGATTTGGAACCCGGTATTCAGGTTACTTGGAACCACCCAACCCGGGTTTTTTGGGTGTTTCCCGTAGAATTGCCTCGAGTTGCGACGCCAACCTGCTGGCCCGCACGTCGGCGGTTACAAAGCGGATCGCCTCGGCATTCGGCGCCCCAAGCCTGAGTTCGATGGCGCGTTTCAGCTGGTCCTGCTCGAAAACGGTACGCCATTTCTGCGGATCCCCGGTAGTGCTCAGCTGCAGCAGCGCCAAGCCTGCCGCGTCGATCGCCACGCGATCCGAGGAGGCCAGGACCGCTTCCGGACTTGCCAATTCGCCTGTTTCAGGGCCGCCGCTGGTGAACACTTGCGTTGCATCCATGATCACGAGTCGGGGGGCATAAATCTGGTTCACTTCCGCGATCATAGCCCCTTGTTGAGGCGAGGCGTGAAGCTCCTTCATGTAGTTATATCCGGGTTTTATCCGGCCGTACTTAGCCACCAGGCCGATCGAGTTCTTGAGGCTGGCGCTGAACACACCGCCGAAACGGTGCGTTTTCAAATTGCAGATTTGAACAAGAAAGGTGTCCCGATTGAGAAATCGCGGCACCTCGACGCCGGACTTCCAGTTGGAGCCCGGCAGTTCCTCCTTTTGCCACTCGCTGTCGGGAAGGTCTTCCAGGGCCATAAGCGTCACATCCAGGCGCCGGGCCAGGTCCGGCACTCCCAGGCGCGCCCAGACGTCGGAAGTGATCCCCATTCCGCTGCGCTCAACCAACGTGAGCTTGCCGCAGTTGCAGGTCCGAAGGAAGCCCACGACCGCTTTGAGCGTGTCCGGATGGGTGGTGGCCGGAAACCGATCGGGACTGTTGAAGTTGCCCTTCAAATACAGGTCTCTCCCTCCGAAATCGATCCTGCCCAGCAATTGGAATGCGGTCTTCAAGGAAACGCTGCGGTCCGGGTTTCTTGCCAGGGCAACCGGGGAGGGAGCCTCTTCCCGGGCGGAACTGCGGCCGAGGGAAAAAGCGAATCCGGCAAAACCCAGACCGCCGCGAGCGCCAAATTCCCTGCGTGTGATGGCGCCCGGACGGCGGCAGAATCCACTGGAACGAATCATGGGCCCCATGTTATCCAAGATGCGGGAGGAAATATGCAAGAGAAAGTGATGATTTTCGGCAAGGACACTTGACCCTACACATCTCAGGCCCGTGAGGACTACAGCCAGAAGTCGGTTCCGTTCGAATATCACAACGTGGCTGATGACAGGAAGGCGATGGACCGGATGCTGCGGTATACTAAGGGCGAACGCATGATTCCGGTCATCGTTGAGGGCAGTCGGGTACGGATCGGGTATGGAGGCGGTTCCTGACACGTCTGACTCCCGCAGTTGCGGGGGTAATCAGAGCGATCGAGCCACTGGCCGGGATGCACTCATCGGCCGTTTTTGTCGTAAGGATGCCCGTGAATCGATTTGTGCTCGCGCACTATCACGAAATCAACCTCAAGGGAAACAACCGCGGCTGGTTTGAAAACAGGCTCCACCAGCACGTGTCGTTGCTGCTTCGCGACCTCGGCCACGATGGGATTCAACGCTTCGGTGGGCGCATGATAATCGCGCTCCGGCCCGAGGCGCCGCTTGCCGAGATCGAACGCCGGCTGCGCTGGGTGTCGGGGATCGCCAATTTCTCTCTTGCCTGGGAGGTGCCGGCGGAGTTGGAGGCCATCCGTGGGGCGCTCTCGGAATTGGTTCAATCCAGGACCTTCCGTACTTTCAAGATCGACGCCCGCCGGGGAACGAAGGACTTCCCCATGAACTCGCAACAGCTGAACGAGGAGTTGGGGGCGCATATCCTGAGCGCGACCGGAGCCACGGTGCGCATGGATGATCCTGACCTTACGTGCCACGTGGAGATCGTAGGGCCCAGGGCGTTTCTGTACTTCGACAAGATACCGGGAGGCGGTGGGCTGCCGTCCCGGACCGGGGGCAAAGTTCTCTGTCTGCTCTCCGGCGGGATCGACTCCCCGGTGGCGGCTTTCCGCCTCCTGCGACGGGGCTGCCGAGTCCAGTTCGTGCATTACCACAGCTTTCCCCACACTACCCTGGAGTCCCAGGAAAAAGTGAGGAAGCTGATCCAGGTGTTGGCGCGCTACCAACTCGAGGGCACCCTCCACCTGGTGCCGTTTTCGGATGTGCAGCGCGAGATTGTCGCTTATGCCCCTCCGCCGTTGCGCGTCATCCTCTACAGGCGTTTCATGGTTCGAATTGCGGAGTCCCTTGCCCTGACGGTCGGGGCCGGCGCCCTGGTGACAGGGGACAGTCTTGGCCAGGTGGCCAGTCAAACCCTGGAGAATCTGCGCGTCGTTTCGGCGGCGGCACGCGAGTTGCCGATCTTCCGGCCCCTGGTCGGAGACGACAAAGAGGATATCATCCGCCAGGCGCGCGCAATCGGGACTTACGACATCAGCATTCTGCCCGACCAGGACTGCTGCACGCTTTTCGTTCCGAAGCATCCGGAAACGATGGCCAACCTGCAGCAGGTGACAAAAGCCGAAGACATGCTGGACCTGTCACGTCTGACTTCGGCTGCGCTGGAGGCTGCTGCTGTCGAAAAGGTTCTGCCTGATTTTGCCGCCCTGGTTGCGCCCATCCCCTGAGCGCACGATCGGCATCCGGCAACTCCTGGGGAGGAAATCGATGAGCGATTCGTTTTCAAGAATCAAGATCGTTCGCGGTGACATTACCCGGCAAAAGGTCGATGCCATCGTGAATGCCGCCAATACCACGCTCCTCGGCGGGGGCGGTGTCGACGGCGCCATCCATCGCGGCGCCGGGCCGGAGTTGCTGGATGACTGCCGCAAGCTGAATGGATGCGCAACGGGAGAGGCTAAGATCACCGGTGGATATCACCTCCCCGCCAAATGGGTAATCCATACGGTCGGGCCCGTATGGCGCGGTGGCGCCCACCGGGAAGACGAACTCCTCGCCCAGTGCTACCGTAACAGCCTGAGCCTTGCGCAACAGCACGCTGCCAGGGCTGTCGCCTTCCCTTCCATCAGCACCGGAGCCTATGGTTTCCCCGTCGACCGCGCGTCGAGGATCGCCTTGCGCGAAATATCGGGCTTCCTCAAGGCGAACAGCATTCCGGAGAATGTAGTTGTCGTCTGTTTCGACCCGGATACGTTCGGCCACTACACCCGGGCGCTGGAGGAAGCGCCTCTGGAACCGCCGGGCTGAAGCCCGAAGCCGCAAGTATGCTGCGCGTGAAGTTTCATGGGAGCCGTGTTCAATCTCGACTTTGCGGAGTCACCGCGGATTAGCGCAAACACCGAATCACTGTTAAGCTTAAGGGTGAGGTCCGGCATGGAAGACGCAAATCCCTTGAGGCATGGCAGGCGGATGATCCGCAGTCCGGAAGCATGCGCCATGGTCATCTTCGGCGGTTCGGGGGATCTCACGCGGCGCAAGTTGATTCCAGCCTTGTACAATCTTTCACAGAGACGTACGATCCCCGGCGGCTTCACGATCCTCTCCATATCGCGGTCCCCGCTTGGCGATGAGCAGTATCGCGAGCGGTTGCGCACGACGCTCGAGGAAGGCGGGGCGCCCCTTGATCCTCCAACCTGGGAGGCGTTCGCGCGCGGAATCTTTTACCTCGCCGCCGACTACCGGGATTCGGGCACCTACCTGAAGATAAAACGCACGCTTGCCAAGCTCGATTCCGAACGGGGCACAGGCGGCAACCGGATCTTCTACCTCGCCACGTCGCCGGGCGACTACGACAGCATCATCCAAAACCTCGGTTCCTCCGGCCTGGCTCGCGAAGGTGCTGAGGGAACGCCGTGGGTGCGGATTATTATCGAAAAACCCTTTGGCCGCGATCTCGAGTCGGCCCTGGCGCTCAATAGAGTCGTTGGACGTGAGTTCCAGGAAAGACAGGTGTATCGCATCGATCATTACCTGGGCAAAGAGACGGTGCAGAATCTCCTCGTGTTCCGCTTTGCGAACGGCATCTTCGAACCCATCTGGAATCGTCAGTACATCGATAGCGTGCAGATCACCGCTGCCGAGAACATCGGCGTGGGGACCAGGGGCGCCTATTACGAGGAGGCCGGCGCCCTGCGCGACATGATCCAGAACCACATCATGCAGCTGATGACCCTGGTCGCCATGGAGCCGCCGCCCGATTTCGCCCCGGATTCTGTCCGCGATGAAAAGGTGAAAGTGCTGCGATCGGTTCGTCCGACGACAAGTGACGAAGTGCCGTCCGTTTCGGTACGCGGGCAGTACGGGCGCGGGATTATCGCCGGACATCCTGCTGTCGGCTACCGCGAGGAAGAGGACGTATCCTCCCAGTCGAACATCGAAACATATGCGGCGATCCGCTTCACGATCGACAACTGGCGTTGGGCAGGCGTCCCGTTCTATGTCCGGACGGGAAAGAACCTGGCCAAGCAGGTCACCGAGATTGCCATCCTGTTCCGGCGCACGCCGCATTTGATCTTTCGCCAGTCCCCGGCAGGAGGACTGGCGTCCAACGTTCTGGCACTGCGCATCCAGCCTGACGAGGGGATCACGCTGAAGTTTGTCGCCAAGCTGCCGGGACAGGCGATGACGATCCAGCCGGTCAACATGGATTTTCGCTATGGCAGCACCTTTGGCGCGCACCTGGCAAGCGCCTACGAACGTCTCCTGATCGATTGCATGCTGGGCGAGCCGACCCTCTTCGACCGCGCCGACTCCGTTGAGGCGGCCTGGACGCTGGTGCAGCCTTTCCTCGACGTCTGGTCGCAGCGCCGGGCCGAGCCGATCCCGGCGTACGCGTCAGGATCCTGGGGACCTGTAGAAGCAAATGAGCTTCTCGAACGTGAAGGCCGGAGTTGGCGCCGGTTGTGAAGAGCCTGTCCTGATCGTGGAGCTGCAAGAATGGATAGTCCGAATACCGTAGCCAATCTGGGCACACCGCTGGGGGCGGACCTGGGTTCGATCGAGCGTCAGCTTGCCGCTTTCTGGCGCAGTGCATCCGCGCAACCAGACGAGCCCGCAGTAATCAAGGCCTGCTCCAGCAACCTGATCGTGATCACCCCTGGTCGTCAGCAGGCGGAAGCGTTGCCTCCGGTGCTGGCGGATGTCGCAGAATGGCACCCCTGCCGCTCCCTGGTCGCCTTCCAGGAAGCCCCCGTCGCCGGTTCAGACTCGCTCCCCATGCAGGGCTGGATCCTGGTCCAGTGCAGGTCGCAGGTCGGCGGCGGTCCGCAGGTTTGCAGTGAAGTCATCACCATCGGCGCCAGGCGTGAATCGGCGGGCGATCTGTCCAATACCCTCGTGTCGCTGCTCGTCCCGGATCTTCCGGTTTTCCTCTATTGGCGATCGCCGCGAGCCGCCGACTGGCTGCTGGTGGAGACTCTGAGCCGTTTCACGGACCTTCTGCTCATAGACAGCGACGCCTCTCCCAGCCGACCCGAGGATCGTGCCCGCGTGCTGGGCCTGTTCACGAAAGCGCCGAAGCCGGTGGGGATCCGGGACCTGAGTTGGTCGCGACTCACGGCCTGGCGCGACCTCATTGCACAGTTTTTTGACTCCCGTGCCGCGCTCAGTCAGCTGAAGGAACTCGTCGAATTGGAAATCTCCTTCCGCCGCGCTTCCGCGGAAAGCTGGCCGGGGTACGTGTTCCTTCTGGCAGGGTGGCTGACGTCGCGCCTTGGTTGGCAGCAAGCCTCGGTGGAGCGGAAAGCGGATGAGTCGGTCTTCCATATGCGGGGTGATAGCGGCGAAGTCGTAGTCCGCCTGACGCGAGCGCCGGAGCGCACGAAGCACGGTGGATTGAAGCTGGTGAGATTCCTGACCCGCAACGGCAGTTCTTTCTCGGTGACGCGAGCCGATGAAAATTCCTGCTTGAGCTCGGTTGTCGTCGTTCCCTCCATGAAACCCGTCGTGCATACCGTGCCCTGCCCTTCACTGCGTGAGGCAGACCTGCTGATCGGCGAACTGTCGCTGCAGGGTGAAGACACGGGCTTCAGGGCCGCGCTCGCAGCAGCAATGGCTTTGGAAAAGGACATCAGGTATTGAGGATTCTAAATCGAGGTGACGCTGTCCCGGAAGGCAAGCGCCGGCATCTCGGGGCACGTCCCTCGCCTGCTCACGCGCGCGGCTGCGAGGCGAGATTATCTTCTGATTCCTCTGCGAAGCCGGGAGTTCTCACTTTGTCAGGCTATTTCAAAGTGGGCGATCATGGGTGAGCGAACGCCGGACATGGATATCAAGGTCTATCCCGACCCGAAAGCGCTGTTTCGCGCGGCGGCGGAGACGATCACGAACGCCTTGCAGTCTGCCCTGGACGAAAGGGGCAATGCCACCTTTGTCCTTTCGGGAGGCAACACTCCGCGAGGAGTCTACGAAGATCTGGGATGCGCGTGCGGGCGGCCGGATTGGGCGCGCGTCGAATTCTTCTGGGGCGACGAACGCTGTGTCCCTCCGGGCGACAAGGAGAGCAACTTCTACCTGGTTCAATCTTCCCTGCTGTTCCGGCTGACCGTGCCCGAGCGGAACATCCACAGAATTCAGGCCGATCTGAAAGACAGCGACAGCGCCGCTCGTCTGTACGAGGAGGAAATCCGTGCTCACGTGGCCGGGTCACCCCTCCCGCGCTTCGACCTTGTGCTCCTGGGCATGGGAGATGACGGGCATACAGCTTCGCTGTTTCCCGGCGCCCAGTGGGACGCGACCCGGCTCGTAGTCGGTGCTTACTCCCCGCAACCCCCCTATCGGCGCGTTTCCATGACACCCCTGCTGCTGAATGCCGCCCGGCTGGCGGTTTTCCTGGTGTCGGGTACCGCCAAAGCGCCGGCATTGAAGAGGGTCGCCGAGGACCCGGGTTGCGACTTCCCGTCCCGACGGATTCGACCTTCCCAGGGAAGCCTTATTTGGATGGTCGATCAAGCAGCCGCATCCCTGCTCGGCAGCACCTAGTTCCTGTCGTGAAACTCCATGGCCATTCGACCTGGACCTGGACTTGGACCTGGACGTGGACGTAGGCCCGGCAAGAACATATTGCCCGACTTAAGTTCCGCATTCGCAAGTTGTCAACGTCCAGGTCGAGGTCCAGGTCCACGTCCAGGACCAAGAGTGGCAATTATCGAGTTTCGCGACAGTTACCTGGCGACTTACGTGCCCGACAAAAACCGCGAACCGAGGGGACATCGACGGCCCCGCGGGAGTTCGGCGCGGTGGCCGTGTGATCGCGCGGCCGGGACGGCACAACCTGGCGTATTTCGTGTGTTTCACGGTTCCTGAAAGTGTATCCTGCTGGCGGAGAACCACGGGATGAGGCACCCAAATCTGAAAAGCTTCCTGGAAACGCTCCGCAGGGAGAACGAGCTCCTCGTCGTCGGCGAATCGATCGATCCGCACCTGGAGCTGGCCGAAGTTCAGCGTCGGACGGTGGCGCGCCGGGGACCCGCCCTGTTGTTTACGAGCGTAGCCGGATCGCAGTTTCCGGTCGCCACCAATCTGTTCGGCACCCGCCGACGCATCGAATTGGCATTCGGAGAGGATCCGCAGAAGTTTGTCCGCAGAGTTGCCGAGGCGGCTGCCATGCTGATGCCGCCGCGGGCTTCCACCCTCTGGCAATACCGCGACCTTTTGAGACAATCGTTATTCCTGGGGACCAGGGCATCGCGCACGGGGCCGGTTCTGGAACGCAGCATCAACCCCCCGCGTTTGCGCGATCTTCCCCAAGTCAAAAGCTGGCCGGAAGACGGCGGCGCATTCCTGACACTGCCGCTGGTGTACACGGAAGATCCGGGTACCGGCAGGAGCAATCTGGGGATGTACCGGAACCAGATTTACGATGACCGGACGATGGGAATGCATTTTCAGATTCACCGGGGGGGCGGCTTTCACTATCACGAAGCGGAGCGGCGCGGGCATCCACTGCCGGTCAACCTCTACCTGGGAGGGCCACCCGCCCTCATCATGGCGGCGGTGGCGCCCCTTCCGGAAAACGTTCCCGAACTGATCCTGGCATCGCTCCTGCAGGGAGGGCGGATCGGCATCATCCGTGATCCGGCCGTGAGCCCGCTGCCGATCGTTGCCGAAGCGGACTTTCTCTTCGTTGGCAAGGTGCACCCTGCGGTCCGCCGGATGGAAGGTCCGTTCGGTGACCACTACGGTTACTATTCTCTCGCGCATGAGTTTCCTGTTTTTTCGGTCGAAGGCATGTATCACCGGCGCGACGCCATCTTCCCCGCGACGGTGGTGGGACGCCCTCCACAGGAAGATCACTACATTGGCGAGTATCTGCAGGATCTCTTCGCCCCCGTGTTTCCGCTCGTAATGAACGGCGTCGTCGCGGTCTGGGCTTATGATGAAGCGGGAATGCACCCGCTGGCGGCGGCAGTCGTGCGCGAACGGTACCGCAAAGAAGCGTTCATGGCAGCAATGCGGATCCTGGGCGAAGGCCAGCTTTCACTCACCAAGTTCCTGCTCGTAACAGACGGAAGCATTTCGCTAAAGGATTTCCGCCCATTACTTGCGTACATCCTCGAGCGCGCGGATTTTGTCTCCGACCTCTTTATTTTTTCCCCCGTCTCCCAGGACACGCTCGATTATTCCTCGGGCGCCCTGAATGAGGGGAGCAAGGCGATCCTGATGGGACTGGGGAACAAGCGCTTTGACCTCGAAACCGCGCTTCGGGCTGAGCTTCGCAATCCCGCATTTCCCAAGCAGAAGGTGTTCCTACCCGGCGTACTCGTGGTGGAAGGCCCTCGCTGGCGGGAGCGGAATTCAATTCCGGAGGAATTGCTGAAAGAGGAGGCAGTGCTGCCATTCAGGCTGGTATGTCTCGTCGACGACGCACTTGAATGCACGCGCGATGAGGCGTCCTTCCTCTGGACGGTCTTCACCCGGTTTGAGCCGGCAGCCGACATCTACGGGAAAGATCCGAAAGTGCAACGGCATCGAGTGTGCATCTCCGCCCCGATTGTACTCGATTGCCGCATCAAACCCTGGTTCCCTCCCCTGGTGGAACCGGACCCGGCCACGGCAAAGCGCGTCGACGCCTTGTGGCCCAGGATCTTCAAATGAAGAGCAGCAGTTTTGGCCCGTCAATACCCTCATCCCGTGGGAGGGAGAACTGGATCCTGACGGGGAGTATTGAATCGCCGCCACGAATCGCGGGAACTTCTCAATCTCAGTCATTCATGGAATTCGCGGCTGCCGCCTGACTTGGAGAAAAAGATGGGAACGGACTTTGAGATTCCTGCCGACATGACGGATTCCGAATTTCGCGCGGCGCTTGCAAGGGTCGGCGAGTGGGTTGCCGGATATCGCGAAAGAGCGGGCATGCTGCCGGTTTTGTCCCGGATGGCGCCGGGCGATATTGTAAAGGCTCTTCCTTCGACGGCGCCGGCGCAGGGCGAACCGGTGGAGATGTGGCTCAAGGACCTGGAGGAGGTTGTTCTGCCGGGAATCACTCACTGGAATCATCCTGGGTTTATGGCTTATTTCGGGATTACAGGTTCCGGGCCCGGCATTTTGGGCGAGATGGTGAGCGGTGCCATCAATGCCAACGGCATGCTTTGGAAGACATGCCCCGCATTGACGGAGCTGGAGGCGGTGGTGATGCGCTGGTACGCTTCCGCCATTGGGCTCCCGCCGGATTGGTTCGGGATGATCACAGACACCGCCTCCACCTCGACGCTGGTCGCATTGGCCGCGGCGCGAGAGGCGGCCGGTCTCAATGTGCGCGAGGATGGTCTCTCCGGCAAGCCGCCACTCGTTTTGTATTGCTCGGAGGAAGCGCACTCCTCCGTTGACAAGGCAGGGCTGGTCCTCGGCGTCGGAACACGCGGCATCCGCCGCATCCCCAGCGATGATTGTTACCGGATGCGCACCGATGCGCTCGAAGCGGCGATACTGCAGGATCGTGCGGCGGCCCGTCGCCCGTTCGCGGTAGTGGCCACCGTGGGAACGACCTCGGCAACAGCCGTTGACCCGGTGGCGGAAATAGCTGCCATCTGCCGGCGGCACGGCCTCTGGCTGCACGTGGATGCCGCCTATGCCGGGAGTGCGGCAGTCGCGCCGGAATTCCGCTGGGCGCTGGCGGGCTGCGATCGAGCGGACTCCCTCGTGGTAAACCCCCACAAATGGCTGTTCACGCCGGTCGACTGCTCGGCGCTCTTCACCAGCAGGCCTGAAGTGTTCCGCAATGCCTTTTCACTGATACCGGAATACCTCAAGACGGACGCCCGTGGCGTAGTCGATCTCATGGATTATTCATTCCAACTGGGAAGACGGTTTCGGGCCATAAAGCTCTGGTTCGTCTTCCGCTATTTCGGCACCGAAGGAATGGCAGCCCGGATCCGCCGGCACGTGCGCCTGGCGCAGAGATTCGCCTCATGGATCGATGCACATCCGCACATCGACCGTCTCGCACCGTCCCCGTTTTCCGTAGTCTGTTTCCGGGTCCATCCGCCCGGCGCCGAGGATGATGCCGGGTTGGAGCTTATAAATGCCGCCGTTCTCGAGCGGGTCAATGCCGGGGGCGAAGTATTCGTCTCCCACACCAGGCTCAAGGGGACATATTGTCTCCGGCTGGCGGTGGGCAATCTTCAGACCGACCTGGCGCGGGTGCGCAGGGCTTACGAACTGATCTGCGAAGCCGGCGGCATTTCAGCCTTCTAGACTAGGCGACTTAAATCACGACCCGAATGGAACCACGAAACACACGGAATTCTCGTATGTTTCGCGCGTGATCGGTTCATTTATTGACACCTGTCCATTGATCGATCCAGTCGAGCATTGTCTTGAACCACAATCGGCTGTTTTGCGGCTTCAGAACCCAGTGGCCTTCGTCCGGGAAGTAAAGGAATTTTGACGGCACTTGCTGCAGCTGCAGAGCCGTGAAGAGCTCAAACCCCTGTGTCACCGGCACCCTGTAATCCAATTCGCCGTGAATCACCAGCATCGGCGTCTTGAAATTATTGACATAGCTGGATGGCGACCACTTCTCGTACAGCGACGGATTGTCCCAGGGCGTGCCCTTGAAATCCCACAGCGGGAACCACAATTCTTCGGTAGAACCGAACATGCTCGCGGCGTTGTAGACGCCATCGTGGCTCACGAGGCAGCGAAACCTGTCGGTGTGTCCCTCCAGCCAGTTGATCATGTACCCGCCGTAGCTGGCGCCGGCGGCAGCCATGCGACTCGGATCCACGTACGGCAATTTCGCCAGGAAGTCGGCCCCGCTCATCAGGTCCTGGTACACCTTGCCGCCCCAGTCGCCGGAGATTTCGTCTGTGAACTGCTGGCCGAACCCGGTGCTTCCCCGGGGATTTGGGGCAAAGACGACATATCCCCGGGCAGCGAACATCTGCGGATTCCAGCGGTAGGAGAAGCTGTCACCCCAGGCGCTCTGAGGCCCCCCGTGAATGAGAAACACGGCCGGATATTTGCGATTCTGCACAAATGCCGGCGGCTTGATAATCCACGCCTGGACATCGGCGCCTTCGGAGCCTTTGTAACTGACGGTCTCCACGTCTCCCATCGTGATGCCGTCGAGAGCGGCGCTGTTCACGGTGGTCAAGGTGCGGACATTGCGTCCATCGGAGTCGGCGCAAAAAATCTCCGTCGGCCGCGACATGCTTTGCCGCGTGAATATCAGGGTCTTTCCGCCAGGTGTGACCTTGATGTCGTCGTTATAGCTCTCTGCCAGCACCCGCAACGGAGATCCTCCACTCACCCCGATGCGGTAGATGCTCGAATACCCGCCGTCTTCGGCGCTGAAATATAGCGATTGGCTGTCGGGCGCCCACGTCATGCCGCCCACAGGACGGTCCAGGCCGGCGGTGACGGACCTCGAGGCGCCGGCCACCCGGTCGTAGAGCATGAGTTCGAACCGGTCCGCTTCGAATCCCGGGCGCCGCTGCGCGCGGTAGGCAATGTATTTCCCGTCCGGCGAGTATAGCGGAGAGCCGTCATAGGCTGGATTGGAGGTGATTTTCCGGGCCGTTCCTCCGGCGACCGGCGTCGTCCAGAGGTCGCCGTTGGTGCTGATCGCGCCCACCTTGTCGGTGTTTCGCGCAAAGCAGAGTTCTTTGCCGTCAGGAGAAAAATCGTAGTCAGTCGGCCCGCCCAACGAGAATGGCGGCGCATCGAAGTCACCCGGGGTCAGATCGCGCGGAGCGCCGCCGGCCGCAGGCGCCACGAAAATGTGCGTCCGCTTCCCGTCTTTCCAGGCGTTCCAGTGCCGGTAGAGGAGCTGATCGAAGATCTTGGCCTTGACCTTGGACGCTTCCGCCTCCTTGTCCCGCTTGTCATTGCAGGCGTCGTTGGCGCAGTCCGGATAGACATCGGAGGTGAATGCCAGATGCTTGCCGTCCGGGGACCAGATTACTCCGTCCGCCCCGGTCGAGATGGAGGTCAACTTTCGCGCTTCTCCGTTGGCCACTTCCAGGATCCAGATCTGGGGGCTGCCTTCGCGGCTCGAGATGAATGCCAGCGTCTTTCCGTCCGGGGACCAGCGAGGGCTGTCATCGCGCTTGTCGCTTCGCGTCAACTGGCGCGGGGCGCCTCCCTCGATGGGCGTCAGCCAGATGTCGCTGTTTCCCGCGTTCTTTGCCGGATCGACGCGATTGACGGTGAACGCTACGGACTTGCCGTCGGGCGAAACCTGTGGATCGCTCACCCGGCCGAATGCGACAAGGTCGTCGAAACTGAGCGGATGCCGTTGCTGCGCCCTGCCCGTAAGGGTCACGGACAGGCAGATTACGAATGCAATCGGGAATACCCTTGTCAGCTTCATGCGGCGCCCCTTTCTTCGTGGTAGGTATGGTCGATTGACGGCTCACAGTATATCAGAGGAAAAAGTATTCGTGGAATCGGCGAGACTCGTGGCAAGCTTTCGAATAGAAGAATTACGCCATAAGTCAGAGGAGTCTGTCACCCTAAGGAGGATGCGGATATGAAGGCAATTCGAGTGCACGAAACGGGCGGCCCCGAGAAGCTCGTTTTCGAGGATGTACCGGTACCAACGCCGGGCCCCGGGCAGGCGCGCGTGAAAGTTCACGCCGTGGGCGTGAACTTCATCGACGTCTATCACCGGACCGGCCTGTACAAGGCCCCCCTCCCCTTCACCCCAGGTATGGAGGCGGCCGGAGTCGTCGATGCGGTCGGAGAATCCGTGGCGGGGGTGACGCCGGGCGACCGGGTGGCTTATGCAATGAACCTGGGCGCCTACGGCGAATACGCGCTCGCCAATGCGTGGCAACTGGTTAAGCTCCCCGGAGCGCTCGACTTTCAATCCGGCGCCGCGGCCATGCTCCAGGGTATGACGGCTCATTATCTCACCCACTCGACTTTCCGGCTCCAGAGAGACCAGTCGGCGCTTGTGCATGCCGCCGCCGGCGGCGTGGGCCTGCTGCTGGTTCAGATGGGCAAATTGCTCGGGGCGATCGTGATCGCCACGGTATCTACCGATGAAAAAGCCGCTCTCGCAAAGGAAGCAGGCGCGGACCATGTGATCCGTTACGATCAGACGGATTTCGGGACCGAAGTGAAGAAGCTAACAGGCAACCGTGGGGTGGAAGTTGTCTATGACTCGGTCGGTCGCGCAACCTTCGAAGGCAGCCTCAATTGCCTCAGGCAGAGAGGCATGATGGTCCTGTTCGGACAATCGAGCGGCACGGTGCCGCCTGTCGATCTGAACATCCTGAATGCAAAAGGGTCAATCTTCGTAACACGTCCGACCCTTGCCCACTATTCCACGAACCCGGAGGAGCTGAACTGGCGGGCAAACGATGTGCTTTCCTGGGTCGCGGCCGGAAAATTGAAGCTTCGAATCGGCCGCACTTTTCCCCTGCGCGAGGCTGCGCAGGCTCACGTGGCGCTGGAGGGACGCCGGACTACGGGAAAAGTGCTGTTGATTCCGTGAGGCGCCCCATCGAACCCGCCCGGGGTGTGCGGTTACTTCGCATCCAGGAGCATGCTCAAGAGCGCCATGCGCACGAAGAGCCCGTTGGTGGCCTGCTGGAAATAGAACGCGCGCGGATCGTCATCTACAGCCTTGTCAAGTTCCAGCGTCCGGGGCAGCGGATGCATGATCATCGCGTTCGGCTTCATCTTCTGCAGAACCGACGCATCCATGAAATACTTCCGGATGCGCTGTTGATCAGGCATGCGTCCCTTGTGTATCTGAGTCACATACACGACGTCGACGACGCCGATCACGCGGTCGAGCTCCGACTCCTGCGCGCACCAGACGTTGTGTCCTTCAAGGTGGTCCAGGATATCCCTCTTCATCTGGACTTCGGGCGGGCTGACAAAAAACATTTTGACGCGGTCGAACTTGCTCAAGAGATAGGCCAGGGAACGCGCCGTGCGCCCCCGATCGAGCTCTCCGACCATTGCGATCGTGAGGCCATCCAGCGTCCGTCGCTCACGGAATATGGTGTAAAGATCGAGAAGCGCCTGTGTGGGATGCTGTCCGCCGCTGCCGTCGCCGGCGTTGATGATCGGCACCTTTGACACGGCCGCTGCCCGGGCGGCGCCTCCCATTTCGGTCTGGCGCAGCACAATCACATCGGTGTAGCCGGAAATAATCCGGATCGTGTCCTCCAGCTGCTCCCCCTCAACCTCCGACGAGAACATCTTAGCCTGTTCGGTGGAACAGACTCTTCCCCCCAGGCGGTGCATTGCCGCCTCAAACGAGATCCTGGTCCGCGTCGACGGCTCGTAAAAAAGAGTAGCCATGATCTTGTTCTGATAATCGAGGGTTCCGCCGCGTGCCACGACACGCTCCATGACGCGGGTGCGGTCGAACAACTCCAGGAGAAGCGGGACCGTAAACTGCTGTGACTCGATCACGTGACGTAGGTTCATGGCCGGACCTCCTCAATCTCGGAAACAATGTGAGTTCCAGCACCGCCGATCACCGCCTCCGCCAGGTTGTCCAGCGAGGTGATGATCGCTCTTTTGCCACCTGCCTTGAGGAAGCGGATGGCTGCCTCGACTTTGGGTCCCATGCTTCCCGGCGGAAATTCCCCGGCCTCATAGTACCGGGTAATTTCCCGGAGGGTCACCAGTTTGAGGGCCCGCTGTCCGGGCCGCTTGAAGTTGAGGTAGACATGATCTGTGTCGGTTGAAAACACCAGCATGTCGACGCCCAGCGCAATGGCAAGCACCAGCGAGGCGCGGTCCTTGTCGATCACGGCGTCTACTCCCCGGAGGAGGCCGTTTTCTCTGACCACGGGAATGCCTCCGCCGCCGGCCGCAATCACAAGGATGCCCTGATCGAGGATGCTGCGAATGACTTCGAGCTCGATGATCTCGATCGGCACCGGGGATGCGACGACTCGCCGGTAGCCTCGAGAGGCATCCTCGATCATCCGCCACCCGAACTGGCGAGTCTTCTCGTCCGCAGCCGAATGGGAATAGAAAGGACCGATGGGCTTGGTGGGATTCTGAAAGGCCGGGTCATCGGCGCGCACGACCACCTGCGTGAGGACTGTTGTCACCGGCTTATTCACGTCCGCCAGGTGAAGTTCCAGGCGGAGGGCCTGTTGCAGTATGTAGCCGATTTCACCCTGTGTCGTGGCGACACACACATCCAGACCCTGCTCGTAAACTTGCCCGGCGGCGCGTTCGGAGCGCAACAGTTGCGCACCCACCTGGGGACCATTGCCATGTGTGACAGCCAGGTGAAGCCCGGCCTTCATGAGAGCCACGATCGCCTTGCTGATGACGCGCGCATTGGCGATCTGTTCAGGAATCGATCCTTTTTCCCCCGCGCGTATCAGGCTGTTCCCGCCTACAGCAATGACTGCCGATTCGGCCACGGCCTACCTCTTCCCCATCAGGCTCAGCATGATCGCTTTCTGCGCGTGCAACCGGTTTTCGGCCTGCTGGAAAACGACCGAGCGCGGCGACTCGATTACGGAGTCAGTCACCTCCTCCCCCCTGTGCGCAGGGAGACAATGCAGGAAGATTGCTTCCGGCCGCGCATGGGAGAACAGGTCATCGTTGACCTGGAAGGGACGGAACAGTTTCAGCCTCAGGTCTTTCTCGGCTTCCTGGCCCATGCTGGTCCAGACATCGGTATAAATGGCATCCGCGTTCTTTACCGCTTCCACAGGATCATGGGTCAGAACGATCGTGCAGCCGGTTTCTGCTCCCCGCGTTCGCGCCCATTGCACCACCTGCGCATTCGGCTCGTAGCCGGGAGGCGTGGCCAAAGCCAGGTGGACACCCAGCTGCGCCGCTCCTTTGATCAGCGAGACTGCCACGTTATTTCCATCTCCCACATAGGCGAGTTTCTGCCCGGCGAGTCCTTTCTTGACCTCCAGAATGGTCATGTAGTCCGCCATGGCCTGGCACGGATGGTTGAAGTCGGTCAGGCCATTTATGACAGGGATGTGAGCGTGGCTGGCCAGTTCCTCGACGACCTGATGGCTGAAGGTCCGGGCCATGACGCCCTGAACCATGCGCTCAAGGTTTCTTGCCACGTCTGCCACGGACTCACGCTTGCCGAGATTGATTTCCGCCGGTGACAGGTAGATGGAAAACCCGCCAAGCTGGTGAATGCCGACGTCGAAGCTGACCCGAGTGCGCAAAGAGGGCTTCTCGAAAACCATGGCCAGCGCCTTGCCTTTGAGCGAATCCGCATACTTCGCCGGGTTCGCCTTGATCTCGATGGCGTCGTCGATCAGCTTCCTGATCTCCGCGGCCGTAAAACTCCTGATCGTGATGAAGTCCTTACTTGCCATGCCGTCCCCCTAGCGCTTCACGGCGAGGAACTTGTCGAGGATTCGGGCAAGCTCGTTGGTGGCCGCCTGATCAAGCCCGTAATTGACGCGGACCATGGGATGCCTGGTCTTGACCAGACGCGACAGGTCAAACGGTGTACCCACGAGAACCAGATCGCAGGGCACGGCCTCGATTGTCGCCTGCAGGTCGCGGACCTGCTGATCACCGTAACCCATCGCCGGCAGTATGTCCGTCAGGTGCTTATATTTTTCGAACACACCCTTGATCGTCCCCGCCGCGTACGGGCGCGGGTCGACGATGGCGGCCGCACCGAACTGCCGGGCGGCGACGTGTGCGGCTCCATAGGTCATCTCGCCATGAGTCAGCGTCGGCCCGTCCTCCACCACAAGCACCCGCTTTCCCTTGATGGCAGCCTCGTCGTCTGCAGACACGACGGATGCCGCCTTGATGACGGTCGCGCTCGGATTGATGCGGGCGATATTCGCCATCACTTCCTCAATCCCGGCCTGAGCGGCGGTGTTGACCTTGTTCACCAGTATTACCTGGGCCATCCGCAGGTTGGTCTCTCCGGGATAGTAGCGTACCTCATGACCGGGCCGGTGCGGATCGGCCACGACAATGTTCAGGTCGCTCTGGTAGAAAGGAATGTCGTTGTTGCCGCCGTCCCAGAGCACGATATCCGCCTCACGTTCCGCGCTCCGCAGGATGTCGGTGTAATCGACGCCGGCGTAAACGATGTGGCCTTTGCGGATGTGAGATTCGTACTCTTCGATTTCCTCGATGGTGCACTCGTAACGCTCGAGATCTTCCAGGGTCTCGAAGCGCTCGCATCTCTGGGCGTTGAGGTCCCCGTACGGCATCGGATGGCGAACCACCACCACGGATTTGCCCCGTTCGCGCAGCAGCTCCGTGATGCGCCGCGAAGTCTGGCTCTTGCCGCATCCGGTCCGGATCGCGCACACGGAAATCACCGGTTTGATCGACTTCACCATCGTCGACTTTGCACCCATGAGGACGAAGTCGGGACCGAGCGCATTGACCAGCGAGGCGCGGTGCATCACTTCGACGTGAGGGACATCGCTGTACGCAAACACCACCTCGTCCACCTGGAATCTCCGCACCAGGTCCGGCAACTCGGATTCGTCAAAAATCGGGATGCCTTTGGGATAGCCGGCGCCCGCCAGCTCCGGAGGATAGGTTCGACCTGCAATCCCGGGAATCTGGAACGCGGTGAATGCTTCTACCTGGTACTGAGGATTATTGCGGAAGTAGACATTAAAGTTGTGGAAATCCCTTCCGGCAGCCCCCATTATGATAACCTTCTTCTGTTTTGCAGCCATGACGAAACCTCGAGAAAACGAAAGAGAATCAGATCTAAGTTGTCAGAGAAACAAGATCAGAAAATATACCTCAGCGCGGGCATCTTTTGCCAGCCTTCAATGGCACGTAGCGCCATTTCCGCAATCGATATCATGATTGTCCTCGCGAGGGCCGCGACCTCACCAGGGGGCAGGCGAGGAGCGCTCACCAAAGCAGCGGGAAGAGTCGATGGATCAAAAGACATTTGAGACTCTGGAACTAGATGCGCTGCTACGGCTGCTGGCGCGGCACTTGCAGACGCCACCCGGGCACAGCCGCGTCCAAAACCTGAGGCCCGTTGCGGATTTTACCGCGATCGAGAGCGCCCTCGACCTGACGACGGAATGCGTCCGTTTTCAGGAATCGGGCCAGAGGTTCGGGCTGTCCGGGATCGAGGACCCCGAGGAGAGCCTCGCCCGTCTCCAGGTCGAAGGAACGGCCCTGGAAGCCCGGCAGATCCTTGGATTGGAGCGCCTGGTGTCGGTCGGCATGGGTTTGCGCGACATGTTCAGGGGTGCCGGGGAGCGCGAGCATTTCCCCAGCCTCTGCCGCATCACGAGCCAAATTCCGGACCTTCGCCGCTTGCTTGCGGACATCAAGGGGAAGGTGCTTCCCGGCGGGGAGATCGACGACCATGCCAGCCCCGAACTGCGTGAAATCCGCCGTGAGATCCAGACCGGGCGCACGCGCATTCACCGGGCTCTCGAAAGCACACTGCGACAGCAGTCCAGGTCCGTGCAGGAAGAGATTATTACTTTCCGCAACGGCCGATTTGTCATCCCGGTTCGCACCGACTCCCGCGTTCACGTTCCCGGAGTGGTGCACGGCCTGTCATCGAGCGGGCAAACAACCTTCGTCGAACCCCTGACGGTGATCGATCAGAACAATGACCTGGTGCGGTTGCACGAGCAGGAGGAAATCGAGATCGCCCGCATCCTCCTCTCCATCACCGACTCATTTCGCGACAACCAGGAGGCCATCCGGACAATCACCTCAACTATTGGGGAGATTGATTTCGCCCAGGCCAAGGCTCGACTGTCGGTTGAGTTCGATTGCGTCCGGCCCAAACTCTCACGCGCCGGCGAGTTTGTTCTTCGGGACGCACGTCACGTCCTGCTCGAGCATGCGTTGCGCCAGGCAGGGGATCACGCGGTTCCCATATCATTTGAGATGGATGACGCCCACCGGGTAATGGTGATCAGCGGCCCCAATGCGGGTGGCAAAACGGTCGTATTGAAGACCGCCGGGCTGATATCCCTGATGGCGCTGATGGGATTTCATGTGCCGGCAATGGAAGCTGTGCTTCCGGTCTTCGACCAGGTGTTTGCCGATATCGGCGACCAGCAATCGATCGCAGCCAACCTCTCGACCTTTACGGCGCACATGCGCAATATCGCTGGAATGGCCGGCGAAGTGGCGCCCCCGGCCCTGCTCTTAATCGACGAAGTCGGGACGGGCACCGATCCGGAAGAGGGCGCGGCGCTCGCTGTCGCCATCGTGGACCACTTCCGCCGCTGCGGAGCCACAACCCTGGCGACCACCCATTACAACCCGCTGAAGATGTGGGCGGGGCAGACCGGAGGCGTCCTGAACGCCTCAGTCGAATTCGACGAGCGCTCCCTGCGGCCCACCTACAGGTTGCTGGTCGGCATCGCCGGCGCCTCCGCGGGCCTGGAGATTGCCCGACGGATGGGCGTGCCCGAAGAAATCCTCCTGCAGGCGAAGTCGCTGGCCAACCCGGACCAGGCTCTCGCCGGAAATTACCTGAAGATGCTCAAATCACTGGTGGATGAACAGTCCAGCCTGCGCTCGGCCCTGGAGGAGGAGCGTGCGGCCACTGCCGCGGAATATGCGCGCCTCGAAGAGGAATTTTCGCAGCGGGAAGCCGCGCGGCGCGTCGAGTTCGAAAAGGCGCTGGAGCGCGCGAACCAGGAATTCACCCGCCGGAGCGAGCTGTTGCTTCACGATCTCAAAGACAGGGTCAGCGCCGAGAGATTGAGAAAGGCCGCGCAAAACCGGGCCTCTGAGTTCCGGCGCATGGGGTCTGAGGCAAAGAAGAAGATCGAGACAGAAATCGGACTGAGCGGGAAATCCGGTCCGCGTGCCGCAACCGAGGCTGGGTCGGAACCGCGATTGGATAGCCGCACGGGGAGTGACCCCGTCGAGCGGGATCGCGTGTGGGTCAAGCCTCTCAGCCAGGCGGGAACAGTGGAATCGATACAGGCGGGAACATACCTGATAAGCGTCGGCTCCCTTACGTTTCGCGCCCGGATCGACGACCTTCAGGTCCTGGAATCCGCACCGAAGCCGTCGACCATTCGCGCCCCTGTGAAGCCGGCGCCGGAACTGAGCCTGGAGTCGCAGTTCACGCCGGAATTGAACGTCATCGGACTGTTCTCAGACGAGGCGGTCGAACGCGTGGACAAGTTCCTGGATGAGGCTTTCCTCTCCGGGGCTGAAAGCGTTCGCATCATCCACGGGCATGGCAAGGGGATTTTGCGCAAGGCGATTGCCGAGCATCTGAAAGGCCATCCCCAGGTCGAGAACTTCCATCCGGCTCCGCCGAATAAGGGTGGAGGTGGAGCTACGGTAGTCGACCTTAGAAAATAGAGCCTGCGACAGCCGGTCAAGTGGGCGGAGTTGTTGTCCTGAATGCGATGGCGGCCGCCTTAGTGGCCGCCGGGGCTTTTGTAAATGTTTGAGCCTGACACAAGTGCACTGAACAATCTGCCAACCTGTTGACGCGGGGGTTGAGATGTTGGATGGGGGCGCAGCTTGAATCGTTATCAGCTCGAATGCGAAATCATGTTGCTCGCCGCCCGCCAGGCCGGCAGCTTGGCCCTTCGACATTTCCGCTCCGATATGGTGGCAGAGGAAAAGGCGGACCACTCACCCGTTACCGCCGCAGACCGGGAGTGTGAAGAGCTCATCAGGGAAACCCTTTCCTCCAGATTTCCCGAAGACGGCATTCTGGGGGAAGAAGGCACACTCAAGCCGTCGCGCTCGAGGAGGCGCTGGCTCATCGACCCGATCGATGGAACCCGCGACTTCGTCCGCCGCAACTCATTCTGGTCGGTTCAGATTGCATTGGAGGACGAGGGCCGTGTCGCTCTGGGAGCGATTTATCTCCCCTGCCTCGAAAATATGTTGCACGCGGTTTCTGGAGACGGCGCCTGCTGGAACGGCACCCGTGTGCGCGCTTCGACCACTTCCCGCGTGGACAAAGCGGTCCTCATGGTAAGCGGATTCAAGTCAACCTGGAATACCTGGGGGTCCGAGCCGGTCCGTCATTTGACAGAAGCTTGCTGGACGGTTCGCGGTTACGGGGCGGGTTACGACGTGGCCATGTTGGCGCGAGGGAAGGCCGACATCTGGCTCAGCGGGGCCGGCATGGAGTGGGATTATGCTCCCGCGCGCGTCATCGCGCAGGAGTCGGGAGCAGCATTCCTGACCGGCGACGGCAGCAGCCGGATCGATGCCCGCCATTGCCTGATCTGCGCCCCGGAATTGGAAATGGAGTTGCGCCGGATCCTGCGGATCCCGCGCTCCCTGTAAAGTCTGCAGTCCAGTGCCGCCGAAGGTAAACTGTCACTGTTCTTGAGCCCCGATGTAGTGCGTGCGCACGAGCGTCCAATAGTCCGGATACAAGCCGTGACGGTAGTCATCCAGGAACACACTTATCTTCTCCATCAGGGTGACCAGGCGGTGGTTTCCTATCTGGGCCGGATGCGGCACGCGCTGGTTGGGGTACGCGCGGATGAAGAGGCTCTTTTCGGTTATGGGCAGTTTCGAGACGTTCCGGGCGAAGTCATCGAATCCGCCCCCGCTGAACAGGTACTGCTCCACGTTTGATGTGTAAAACGCAGTCACCGTGTAGCCGTGAGTTCTGAGATATGTCGACACCGCCGGGAGTGCCTTACTTCCACCGAAATCGCCTACTATAGGGATAATCCGGTTGGCTTCCTGTAGGGTGCGCACGAACTCGTAGTCGCCGCGGTTCGCGAGGAAATTGCCGAGTTTCCCGTGAAGATCTGACTCCAGAATCAACTCGCGCAGTGTCGGAAAATACCCCCAGCCGCCCCGCCCGGGATATCCGTACCCACCCGGCCTGTACCCGAATCCACCCGAACGGTATTGCAGATCCAGATTTTCGTCTCGAAAGGTGGAATAGACATAATCCAACGTGGTCCGGTCCCTGGGGTCCAATGGGAAACGGAAGTCGCGCACGATCGTGTTGACGATCACCGAGCGATTCCTGGTAAACGCGGCGTTGTCGGTCGCGGCCCTGGAAAAATAACCGACGAGCTCCTCGGCCGAGGCATCGGCGCCGGGCGGCGCCGGCCCCGTCAAGGGCTTGCTGAACAACAGCGATAGGAAACGTGCGCGGGTATCTGCACGGTGGAAGATCGCCTTGAACATGAGGTGCTGTATGATGGCTTGCCGGCGAATATCCACGATAAATGCGATTCGCGGCCTGATTTTGGCGATGTAGGTGAAGTTTTGTTCGGGTCCCACGCCGATATAAGCACCGCCCAAGGCCCCCAGTTCCTTCAGCTTGTCAACGATGTGGAGATAGGAAGTTTCGTTGGAGACGAAGTTATCGGATCTGAAGTAACCGCCCTCTTCCGAAAAATCGGTAATAAGACGGGCAAATTCCGCCGCTGGGATGGCCTTTTCATGAGTCTTATCGCGGCGTGTGACCTCCAGGGCCTGTCTGGCCTGGCTGCCGCCAAGGACGAGACTGAGGCCGAGAATCAGGGCCAGGTGGCGCAGGTGCCCCCGAGAAGTCCTGTTCGATATCCAACCGTAGCTCATTCCCCGCTACCTTCGATTCACTGGATCATGCACCATCAGGATTGCCGTCCGGCGATTCCGCCGTTTCGTTCCGGTTTCGCCTCGGCTGCCATAAAGGTCTGACATTACGACGGCCTGAATCCACCGGCTCGGATCACCGAGTTGTCCCGAAAAGGCGGGATGTCCACCCTGGGCCGCAGAACTGTCCATGACCAGTCCTATCTTCTTTTAGCTGACCACTTGCCGGTGCCGGAATCTGCAAAACGGGCGGTGCCCTTCATCGCGTCGCCGCTGACTGTGCCATCATAGGTAACCGCGATGGAGGATTCCTGAAACTTCAGGGTTACTGTGAAGTGAATGTTATCTCCCTTCAACGTTCCTTGCAGATTGGCGTCCCCCATGCGTCCCTGATAGGTTCCCGCAATTTTCTCGCCGTCCTGCTTCAGGGTGATGGATGGGTGCGCGGTGCTCGTCTGCGTCTCCACCGTCAAGTCCCACACTCCTGTCACGTCCAGGAAGCCGGGCCGTGCCGGCAGCAGCCGGGTTTGTGTGAAGATGAGTAAGAGGACGACCGCGATCAACCTTCCCGCGCTTTGAAAAAGCGACGACGATTCATTCTGCGGCCTTTTATGCATGCGCATCAATCCTCTGTTAAGGATACCATTCTGCGGCCACGGGAGTGAGCGAAAGTGTGCGCTCTACGTATTCCTCCACCCCGTGCTCGAGCGTGGCTACCCGTTGGAACCAGGATGCCTATCCGCCGGTCACGCGGGACGCCGGTTTTACGGCGGGGCGGAGACTGCCATGTTCAGGCGCCTGGATTGGCCCGTTGTTTCGACATATAATGCCGCACGCCGGTCACCCGCACTTGGTTTGACGAAACCGGCCTGGAGAGTCGAGCGGTCGCTGTCGATTGACGTGGTTCGTGCGTTGCAATCATCTTTGTGGGCATTCCGATGCCTCATCCCAACTGAAGGAGACAGAACATGCGGATGTGTACGTACCAGGATCCGGAGTCGAATCAGTGGACCCGCCGGTCTCTGCTCAAGGCGGCGGGACTCGGCGCCCTGGCGTGGACATTGCCCGGAGAATTGCTCGCTGCCGCCGCCGGCAAAATCCCGATTGCGGTTCAGCTCTATTCCGTCCGCGCCGATTGCGGCAAGAATTTCGATGACGCGCTGGCGCAAATCGCAAGGATGGGGTTCAAGGGGGTCGAATTTGCGGGATACTACACTTACGACGGCAAGCCGAAGGAGTTAAGGAAGAAGCTCGACCAGCTGAAATTGAAAGTGGCCGGGACGCACATCGACACGAGATTTATCCGAGGGGAAGCCCTTAAGAGCACAATCGACTTCCACAAGACCATCGGCTGCAAGTACCTCATCGTGCCGAGCGACCGGGATTTTACCCACCCGGAGAGGAGCAAGGCGCTGGCAGAGACGTTTAACCAGGCGGCCCAGATTCTCAAACCCCTCGGGATGGCCTGCGGCGCCCACAATCACACCGCAGAGTTCAGGAAAGATGGTGACAAGACATACTGGGATCTCTTTGCCGAACGCACCAGCAAGGATGTGATCCTGCAGCAGGACTGCGGATGGACGGCAACAGCCGGCCTGGACCCGGTCGAATTCATCAGGAAATACCCCGGGCGCACCCGGACGGCGCACTTCAAGCCAGCCGTGGTCGGAGGCGACACTTCCAGGAAGGCAATTCTGGGTCAGGATTCCGTTGATTGGACTGCGGTCGCAGCTGCTTGTGCAGCAGTCGGAAAGACTGAGTGGTTCATTGTCGAGCAGGAGACCTATCCTGACGGCAGGCCGCCGATGGAATGCACCGAACAATCTCTTGCGGGACTGAAGAGAATCCTTGGCGCGATGCCCAGATAGTTTCTGTCGCGAAACTTCAAGGTCATCTGACCTAGACCTAGACTTGGACCTGGAGCTGGACGTGGACGTAGACCCGGCAAATACCTATGGGCCGATATAAGTGCCGCATTCGCGAGAGGTTACATCAAAAAAGCCTGACCACGTCCAGGTCGAGGTCCAGGTCTACGTCCAGGACCACGCAGGACAATGATTGAGTTTCGCGGCAGAGCCTGGATAGATCGTCCCCGTCGTGATGCCATCATGCGGCATCCGGGCGGGAACGAAGCGGGCGGCGCACGATGTTCCCGCGTTCTGCCCCGTGTCTTCGCCCCGGCGCAGCACGGTCATTTGCGCAAAGGGCGCCCGAATCCGCGTTCGGAGAAAAAGGACCTCACGCCTGCCCCATCACAATCGCGAGCACGAAGAGGACGAACGCCGCCGCCATGGCGATGGGAAAGCTTCTCTTGATCGCCTTTCCCTGGGACAAGATGCCGATCGCGGCGGGGAGCGTACTCCCCCCGAGCAGACCGACGGCAAACATTATGCCGAACGCGCTCCCGTAGCTGCCCGGATCAATTTTCGCGAAAGTGATTCCCACAATCGTCGGGAAGAGCGGCCCGAAAGAGAGTCCCGTGGCAAAAACCAGGATAGCCGCCAGGGTCTTCGACCCGGTCGCCATCATGCATCCGATGAGTACCAACGCCGCCAGCGCCAGAATGGAAACCGCAAAAATACCATTGGCTGACGTTACCATGACCGAGGCAACAAGCCGCGCGATCATGAGTCCGATCCAAAATGAGGAGAGGACCATGCTGGCGCCACGGGCGTCAAAACCCTGATTGGCGGCATAGGTGGAGATCCATCCGCCCATGGATACCTCCAACCCGACATAGCAGAAGAGCGCCAGAGCCGCGACGACGACGGCGGGATTACTAAGAAACCCGATCGCAGTCGAAAACGCCTGCCCGAACGTCAAGCCCGTTTTCTGCACCTCCGGGTAAGTGGCGATTGCCGCAATCACGATCGGGGCCAGCAGGATCAGGGTAATCAATGCGCCGGTGGCCCTGTAGCCAAGCCGGCTGAGGAGTATCCCGACCAGGAAAGGCGTGATGAACGCGCCGACGCCGAAAAACACATTCCCGAAATTGGAAGCGGCCGCGGGATTCCCCGTGAACAGGACCATGGGAATGAGGGTGTTGCCGAGATTCAGGCACATCGCGCCTATGCCCAGCATCACGCAGGAGAGGATCGCGCCCCCATACGAGCGGGAGGAAATCAGCATGAATACCGCCGCAGAGCCCAACAGGAACCCGGCAATAGCTACCGGCCGGTACCCGAACATATCGACGAGCGGCCCAAAAATCAGCACCACGAAGATGCTCGTGAACATCAGGGCGGAAATCAGCTTGCCGAACTGCGCGTCGTTGATTTTAAGCTGTTTGACCAGCTCGAGCTTCAGAGCGCCGATGGCGGAAAAGGCGATACCAAGGCCGAAAACACTGAGGAGCGCAACGATCTGAATCATCTCAACTCCCTTCCTCGGTTAGAGGCAGGCACGCGGCCCCTGAAGCCTCGGTTATTCCCTCTAGAGCGACCAGCCTTCGCGGAATGTGGGCTTTACGAAGTCATTCGCAGCCGCATAGTTGGTGACCTTCAGGTTGGGGCCGTCCCACTCCAGCTTCCGTCCAGGGTAGAGGACGGCCAGGTTTCCCAGCAGCACTGTTTCCGTGAAGGGGCCCGAATAGTCAAAGTGGGAAACGGCTTTGGTCTTTCCCTTGCAGGCGTTGATCCAGTTCAGGTCGTGGTTGGCCTTTTCGACCCTGGGTATCGTCTTCTTGGGTTGCTTGTATGCCTTCATCCTGGCATCCGGGATAAGCCTGGGGCTCTCGGAGTAGGTCTCGCACATGAGTTTGCCCTTTTCCCCGACGAAAAGCGTCCCGCTCTCGGGCATCCTGCGGTCGGGTTCGAGCTCTTCCGGCCGCTCCGGCAAAATCCCGCCGTCGTACCAGTGCAGATTGACCGCGGGATATTTCTTGCCTCGAGCCGGGAAGTTATAGTGAATTACGGAGGCCATCGGATAGCTGTCCCGATAATCGAGCCGCACGTAACTCACTCCCTTGCCGTCCGGCCGTTCCCGTGCGATCACTTCGTAGGCAATATTCGCCATCACGCTGGTTGGATAGCCCAGCTTCAGTGCAGTGTAGGCGGCATCCATTACGTGGCAGGCCATGTCGCCGAGGGCCCCGGCCCCGAAGTCAAACCAGGAGCGCCACGCGAATGGGTGGTATGTGGGATGGTATTCACGCATGGGGGAGGGCCCGATCCAAAGGTCCCAATCCAGCCCTTCCGGCACCGCCGGATAATCCGTGGGCCGGCGCATTCCCTGCGTCCAGATCGGACGGTTGGTCCAGCAGTGGACCTCGTGCACCTTGCCGATGGCGCCCGCGGCGATCCACTCCTCGATCAGACGGACGCCTTCCCCGGAGTGCCCCTGGTTGCCCATCTGCGTGACAACCTTGTATGTGCGGGCTGCCTCGGTGAGCATCCGCGCTTCCCAGAGAGTGCGCGTCAGCGGTTTCTGCACGAAGACGTGCTTGCCCAGCTTCATGGCCGCCATCGCAATGACCGCATGGCTGTGGTCCGGTGTGGCAACGATGACCGCGTCGATATCTTTCTGCTTTTCCAGCATCACGCGCCAATCCCGATAGGTCTTTGCATTCGGATACAGCTTGTAAACGCGCTCGGACCTGACGTCGTCCACGTCGCAAAGAGCAACAATGTTTTCCCCGGCGCACCCGCGAGTGTTTGAGCTTCCCTGCCCGCTGACACCGACGGTCGCTATGTTCAGCTTGTCGCTGGGCGCCTGATAACCGGGTCCGCCCAGCACGTGCCGGGGAACGATCATAATTCCTGCGGCGGCAGCCACGCCTCCCACAAACGTGCGGCGCGAGATTTCCCCGATCGCGGGGGTTTCCTGCTTTTTTTGATCTTCCATAATTGGTGCCTCTCAGGATTAGATGATATTAAGACCGGTGAACTTCCCTCTGAATCGCCGAATTCTTACTTGGCCGGTCGGCCGTATACCTCGACTTCGATATAGTGATTCAGGTCGTTGGCATTATTTCCCCTGCTGTACAGGCGGACATACCGGGCGCGTATTCCCTTCGCATCGACAAGCTTCCCCTCGGACGTCTCGACATAGTTCATGTTCTTGCCGGCGCCCAATCCCAGCGTGTTGTCGAAGTCATTGTTGAAGACGGTCCTGACGTTCCTGGAGAAATCCTGATTGTCGGCTGCCTGTACGACCACGTCCAGGTACGCCCTCGGCGTCTTGTGGAAATGCCAGAACAATACGGCGTAGATCTCATATACGGCAGCCAGGTCGATCGTCACATACTGCCGCCCGGGTCCCAGTTCCACAAAGCTGCCGTCGGCTGCATCCTTGTCGCCGTCGGTAACCATTTCGAGTTCCCCGATGACCGGTTGCGAGTCGCTGCTGGTCACTTTCTTACCCCGGGCCACGTTTTTCACGCCGGCAGGCGCCAGAAAGGGATCCCGCGGCTTTCCCAGAGGTTTTTCCAGGTTGGGGACATTCAAATTTTGAGGCGTGCCTTCAAACATCGGCTTCGGCAATTCGATGGGGATTGGGCCGAGTTTTTCGCTGCTGCCTGGTGCTTTCGCCGGTGTCTGCGCCGGCAGCCGGGCCGCTCCGAGGGTTGTTAAAAGAATCATTCCGGCACCAATCGCTCCAGCCAACATGCAGAAGCGTGCCCGCAACCACCCGCACAATCCGGCTCTTGAATTCATGGCGCTATTATCCTCAATTCCGTGAATCGCAAAACAAATAATTAGGAGGACGGCCCAAAGCCACAGGGTCGCGTGCAGCGCACAGCCGTCTGCAGGCCGGAGGCGCAGGTTCTTCTTGCGGCCGTCCCGATTTCCTAGAGTATGGGGGTGACAACTACCTTGCGCACCCAGATCCGGGAGTGATCACCCTGAATCATGACCGGTCCCGGAGCCCCCTCATTGCTGTCCAGCGCCCCTCCGGTAATGCCGTCAATCGCCACGTTGTCCTGCACCTTTTGCCCGTTGAGCACCACTGTGACGCGATTGCCGACCAGCGTGATCTGAGCGGCCTGCCATTCCCCCGCCGGCTTGCTGGCGTTGACGGAAGGCGCGATACGGCTGTAGAGAGCCATGTGACCATGGATGTTTGGCCGGGATCCCGCGTCATCCAGGACCTGCAGTTCGTAGCGGCCGCGCAGATACAAACCGCTGTTGCTCTTGGCGTCCAATCTGTATTCCACCTCCAGCCTGAAGTCCTTGAATGTCTGGTCGGAGATAATGTTGTTGATGTTCTGATGGTTGGTGAGCAAGCCGTCGGCCACGGACCAGCCCGATGATTTATCGGCAAATTGAAAGTGCCAACCCTCGAGATCCTTGCCATCGAACAGCGGGATCGGCTCCCCGAATTTTCGTACCTTGTTTGCGTTGTAGTTTCCCCATTTGGGAGGTCGCACGCCGATCCAGGGGATCTTCTCAGTGGCGGTTGTCAGCGCGCCGATCAGCTTTCCCTTCTCGACGCGCGCCCGATGGACGGGTTTGACCGCGTTTGGCCGGTTAGGATTCGTGCCCGTGGAAAAGACCAGTTCGTTGCCTTCGACGGCAATCTCGGGCAATTTGAGCACACTGCCGCTGCGGTTCAAGAAATACCCCGCCAGCCGGCCGTCCTCTTCCCTTACCTCGAGCCAATAGACGTAATTTCCCCTCGCACCGCTTCCCGTAATATCCCATTTGCCCAAAAACGGGTTTTTCGGGGCTGCGAGGACCCCACAGCACAGCAGAACAAGGAGTGGAATCAGAGCCGACCTGTGCATCATTCTCCTCCGCTAGAATCCATGCGCCGGGATGAGGCAATTTCTGAGCACAGACAATGTACGCGAAGAATCGGAGAGAAATCAATCACCGTCTGTCGGTGCAAAATCCGCATAGCATAGCGCCCCTGCCCACCCGTCTGAGGGAGTTCCTTTGGAGGTTGCATTCCAGGAACTGGGGCCATCCGCGTGCGTCGAGGATAGCCGTCACATCGCAGTGAAACCGGGGATAGGGCACAAACCGTGCAAGGGCCACCGTCTCCTTGGGATTTAGTTGCCATGGAGTCCGAACTCCAAATCCATTCCTTCGCTGTCGGGTCAGTTGTGCCATCGGGGGCTTGGCGTCAGGGATCCTGTCAGGATAGAGATAGAAACCGTATGAGGCGCGAGACGGTGGGAAGAATGTACCAGCCTCATCTTCTCCGCACGAAACTGTGGTATCTTCGCATCATGGTTGACGATCCATTCTCTGAACCGGGAATGCCGGAGTGGATTCTTTGAAATCCTCGCGATTCAGGCCGGCATCATAAGGAGCCAGGTGGTGGAACTCGGATTCCTCGGAGGCACTGGAATCGAGGCAAAAGGGCTGGCGCTCCGCTTTGCGGCTGCGGGTGCGTCCGTTGTCCTGGGATCACGTTCGCCGGAACGCGCCGCCAAGGCCGCCGAAGACTGCAACGTGGTCCTCGGCGCGCCCTTGATTCGCGGGCTTGATAATGCACAGATGGTCGATGCTTCTGAGATTGTCTTCCTCACTGTACCGTACGATCAAGCCATCGACGCGCTGAACGGCATCCGGTCGTTGCTCACGCCCCGAAAGATCGTCGTCGACATAACGGTCCCCATAGTTTTCCGGCAAGACCATGCTGAATACGTGGAATCGGACGGGTTGTCGAATTCTGAAACCATCGCCCGGCATTTGCCGGAAGGAGTGCCCCTGGTGGCGGCATTCAAGACCATTCCAGCTGCGATCCTGGCGGATCTCAACACAGGCCTCGACTGCGACGTCTTCGTGTGCGGCGACACCCAGGACGCCAAGAATGCAGTCATGGCGGCTGCATCGGCGATTCCGGCTCTTCGCGCGCTCGACGCAGGTCCATTGCGAACGGCGCGGACGCTGGAACGCATGACCGTCCTGGCGGTGGAACTCAATCGGCATTACCGGAAGAAGGGGGCGCGTTTCCAAGTCAAGGGTCTTTGAGGGGCTCAGATGAAGCTGACCGCGCTCGCGGGTGGAGTTGGGGCTGCAAAGCTGTTATCCGGCACGGCCGCGCTGTTGCCGCCGCAAGACCTTACGGTCATCGTGAATACCGGCGACGATTTCCGCTGGCACGGGCTCCACATTTGTCCCGATTTAGACACCATCATTTACACGCTGGCCGGCATTGCGAATCCGGGGACCGGTTGGGGTATACGCGACGACACCTTCCACTGTCTCGATCACCTGGCCCGGTTGGGCGGCGATCCATGGTTCAAGGTCGGGGATCGGGACCTGGCGACACACATTTACCGCACCTATCGCTTGCAGCAAGGAGACACGCTCACGGAAATCACGGCTTCCGTCTCCCGCGGGAACGGCGTGGAGGCGCCGATCCTTCCAATGACCGACAGCTTTGTTCCGACCTTTGTTCTGACGCAGGGAGGGACGCTGGCCTTTCAAGATTACTTCGTTCGCCGACAGTGTTCACCTCGGGTCCTGGGATTTTCTTACGAGGGCATCGAGTCCGCGTGCCCGGCGCCTGGCGTGATTGCGGCGATCCGGGAGGCGGATGCGGTCGTACTGTGTCCGAGCAACCCGTTTATCAGCATCATGCCGATCCTATCGGTCCCCGGCATTCGGGCGGCGCTGCAGTCGACCGGGGCGACCGTTCTGGCTGTGACTCCAATCGTGGCCGGAAAGGCTCTCAAGGGGCCGGCAGCGGCCATGTTGTGCCAACTGGGACATGAGGTTTCGGCTGTGACCGTAGCGATGTTCTATCGTGATTTCCTCGATGTGTTCGTATTGGACCGGTCGGATGAACACCTGGCCGGCAAGGTGGCGGCGCTTGGCATCAGACCGTGCGTGACCGCCGCGGTGATGGACAGCCCTGAATCGAGAACATCGCTGGCAAGCTCTCTCCTGGAGATCCTGGCATGACCTCTGTCATTCTCGTGCCGGTCAAAGAGCATTCCATGGCCAAGTCGCGCATGTCCCCTCTTCTCACCCCACCGGAAAGAGCTGCCGTTTCCTGGGCCATGCTGGAAGACTTGATCCGGGCCTTGCGACCTCTCCCTTATCCGGTCGCAATCGTGACCAACTCTCCACGCGCGGCCGCGCGCGCGGAGAGCCTCGGATGGCGGGTGCTTTGGGAGGATTTGCAGGTGTCGGAGAGCGTTTCGGTGGATGCAGCGTCCCGCCAGCTGGCGCAAGAGGGCGCAGAGGCCGTTCTACGATTGCCGGCGGACATTCCATTGGTACAGCCCAATGACGTGGACGAGATTCTGACGCTGCCGATCACCCCCCCGGGAGCGGTCATGGCGCCGTCGCGGGACAGGAAAGGGACCAACGCCCTGTTGCGGACTCCCCCGAATTTGTTCCCATCCCGCTTCGGTGATGGTAGTTTTGCGCTGCACAAAATAGAGGCGAAACAGGCGCGGGCCGTTCTTCGCATCGTGGAAAATGCAAGGCTGGCATTGGACCTGGATGATGCCGGCGACATAGCGCATTTCCTTTCGCTGCAGGAAGAGGGTGAGACATTCCGCACACTCATGGATTTTCAAATCGGGGAAAGGCTCCTCCGCCATGCCGGCCAATGAAATCAGGATCCGTGGGCTCCGGGGCATCCCCGAAGTTCAACCCGGAACAAACCTCGCAAACGAAATCTTGTCGGCGCTGAGGTCAACCGGCATGTCAGCCCGCCGCGACGAGACCTCCGTCGGGCGTGAGAGCCCGATTGTTTTTGTCGTGGCCCAGAAGGTTGTGAGCAAGTCGGAAGGCCGCCTCCTCAGGCTGGACGGAGTAATTCCGTCCCCCCGAGCCCAGGCGTGGGCGTCGGAATACCACAAGGATCCACGGATGGTGGAAGCAGTGCTGCGGCAGGCCCGCCGAATCGTCCGGATGGATCGCGGCGTTCTGATCGTAGAAACCTGTCACGGTTTTATCTGCGCCAATGCGGGCGTCGACGCGTCCAATGCTCCCAGCGGGACCGTGGTGCTCCTTCCCGTCGACCCGGACCTGTCTTCTGACCGCCTGCGCCAGGAGCTGGAGTCCGCCTTGCAGAGGCGGGTGGGCGTGATTATTTCCGATACATTCGGCAGGCCGTGGCGCAAGGGGCTGACCAACGTCGCACTGGGCGTCTCCGGTCTTTCTCCTTTTATCGATTATCGTGGACAGGTAGACTCATATGGAAGATCACTTCGCGCAACGGTGATTGCGGCGGCTGACGAGCTGGCGGGGGCTGCAGAACTCGTCATGGGCAAAACCGCCGCAATCCCGGTAGTTGTGATCGAAGGGTTCCAGAGTTCGTGTATGGAAGGAAGCGCCAGAGACCTGATACGGCCGCCAGAGGAGGACTTGTTCCGGTAAGAATGCGACCGCTCCAGGCAGGCCGCGGGATGCATGACAGCGCTTGGTTAATCTTTGCCGAATAAGGAGAGCAATATGACCGCTCAGATTCCTGCGAAGTTCATGGATTTGATCCGGCAACCCGCATTCGCGAATCTTGCCACGCTGATGAAGGACGGGAGCCCGCATGTCACCCCGGTCTGGTTTGACTATGACGGTTCGTTCGTCAGAGTCAACTCCGCCGAGGGCCGAGTCAAAGATCGCAACATGCGCAACAATCCCCGGGTGGCACTTTCCATCGTGGATCCTCAGAATCCGTACCGGTACCTCGAGATCCGCGGGCGTGTGACAGAAATCACCCGCGAAGGCGCGGACGAGCACATCGACGCGCTCGCGAAGAAATACTTGAATGCAGAAAGCTACCCGCACCGGTCGCCGTCCGAAGTGCGAGTGATGTACAAGATAGTCCCGGAACACGTCAGCACATTGGGTTGAACGTCGCCGTCGAACGGGATGCCAGGCAGATGATGCTCTCCAGGAAAGAACATCCAGCTGGCCGTGATTTGCTGCGGCGCACAACAGACCGGCTGGCAAGCGCTCCGGCTCTGGTGGCCACCATTCTGGTGGCATGGGAATTTCTTGTTCGGATCATCGAAGCACGGCCTACTTCGATCCCGTCGCCTTCGCGCGTGCTCCTGGAGTTCTGGAGACAAGCGCCGCAGTTCAGGAAGCACGCTACGGTCACGTTGTTTGAATCCATGGAAGGCCTGTTGCTGGCGCTGATCGCTGGACTTGCCTTGGGAACCATCGTTGCATTGTGGGCGCCGCTCCGCCGGATCGCGAGCGCGGTCCTCTCCATCCTGAGTTGCGTTCCCTTGATCACACTTGCTCCCCTCATGATCATCTGGTTCGGTTATGGCTTCCGCTCGGCCGTCGCAACTGCATTTCTCGTCTGCTTTCTGCCGCTGCTTTCTTTTCTCCTTGCCGGATTCGGCGCCATGCCGTCCGAAACCGAGGAAATTCTGCACGCGATGGGAGCGGGCCGCGCAATCATCTACGTGAAGGTACGCGTGCCGGCGTGTCTCCCATACTTGACGGGCGCGCTGAAGGCCTCCATCCCACTCGCTTTTGCCGGGGCCACGGTGGCGGAGTTTGTAGGCTCAGACTCGGGGCTAGGCTTCCTGATGCAATATGCCAGCTCGAGGGCCGACGCTACACCGCTCTTCGCGGCGCTAGCCGTGCTCATCCTGATGATCCTGTGCCTCAACACCCTCATTGTTTTCGTCGAGCGGAAATGGATCCACTGGCCCGCGGAAGTACTCGCCCGGCCGGGCGCCATCGTTCGGGGCGCCCCGGACAGTCCGTTAGAGGATCGAGCCCTATGATGCCGACGACAGGGATGATGCGCGGGGCCGGCAGCACGGCATCCGCGAAGTTCGAATTCCGGCTCGAGAACCTGAGCCACCTGCGCAGAGTCGGGCGTACGTCCGATGTCGTCGTCGGGCCGGTTTCATTGGAGCTCAAAGGAGGGGAGTTCCTTTCCGTCATTGGACCCGCCGCCTGCGGCAAAACCGCGCTCGTCAAAATGATCGCCGGGATCCTGCAGATCAGCGAAGGTAAGGTCTGCATCTCGGGCGCCGAAATTCATCCTCCCTGCCGGGATTTCGGTCTCGTTCTGAAGCGGCCGGCGTTGCTCCCCTGGCGGACATCCATGCGGAATATCCTGCTGCAGGCCGAGATGTGCGGCCCGGACCCTGGTGAAAGCCGGGATCGGGCCCGCCGGCTGTTGGCCTGGTTCGGTCTCTCCAAATTCGAGCACTCCTTGCCTCATGAATTGCCCCGGGGCGGCGCCGAAGCCGTTGCCATATGCCGGGCCCTGGTGCACAATCCGGCCCTGCTCGTTATGGACGAACCATTCGGCTCGCTGGATCCGCTGGCAATCGAACTGATCCTCGACGCATTCCAGAGACTCCGGGTGGAATCCGGAACGACGACCCTGTTATGTACCGGGAACCTGCAGGAAGCCGTCCTCCTCGGCGACAGGGTTGCCGTGATGTCGCCACAGCCCGGCAGGATCCTGCAGACTTTTTCGGTAGATCTCCCCCGGCCCCGCCGCATGGACAAGTCAATGACACCCCGGATCGCCGAATACTGCAATCGCATCCGAACTTCCTTTCGAGCGCTTGGAATTCTCCCGTGACCGGCCATCTTAAACGGTAGTTATTGCGGAATTGCGGTCCCGAATGCCTTTCAGACCGGGCGTGTCTTTTATAGGAAGATCAGGGGCCGGAACAGCAGGTGCTTTACGGCTGCGCCGCCGGAAGAGGGAGTCTTGAGTAATCAAAGGCCGGCATAGAATGGCATGTCGGTCAATTGTCCGCGGAATGATTCCGCCCATCGGCCGGGCACGGAACGGAAGCAGGCAGGACACATGCCGTCGCGCGTCAGCGAGTATTTCAAAATCCTATAACCGTGTCGTTCGATGAGCAGATTGCCGCAGCCGGTGCACATCGTGTTTTCCAGGCCATTGAGCCTGCCCGGCAGATTTCCGGCATAAACGAAGCGCAAGCCGGAGCGCTTGCCGATGTCAGCCGCACGAAGCAGGTCCTCCGTCCCCGTGTCGCGGTTGTCGACCATCTTATAGTCCTGGTGGTAGGCCGTAACGTGCCAGGGTATGTCCGGTGACACCCCGGCGATAAACTCGGTCAATCGTGTCAATTCGACCGGCGAATCGTTGAAGCCGGGAACCAGCAGTGTCACGATTTCGAGCCAGAAGCCTCTCTCCCAAATCTCACGGATGGAATCCAGGATAGGCTGAAGCCTCCCCCCGAGCTTGCGGTAGCACCGGTCATCGAAACTCTTGAGATCGACCTTATACAAGTCGGTCCATGGCCGGAGATACTGCAGGGCGCGCGGGGTTGCGTTGCCGTTGGATACAAAGCCGGTCAGCAGACCAGCCGCCCTGGCTTGCCTGAAGACAGCAACCGCCCATTCGGCGGTGATGAGGGGTTCGTTGTAGGTGCTGACGACAATCTCGGCGCCTCGCGCCAGGGCATTTCGCACAAGTGCTTCCGGTGTAGTCGCGAGCGCCGAGGTGACAGCCTCCGGATCGCGCAGCGCTTGCGAAGTCACCCAGTTCTGGCAATACCCGCAGTGCAGATCACAGCCGAGCATTCCGAAACTGAAAGCGAGCGCACCGGGGCGTACATGGAAAAAGGGCTTCTTTTCGACCGGGTCGCATTGAGCGCCGGAGACATAACCGAAAGGAACCATCAGCCGGCCGCCCTGGTTGAACCGAACCTTGCACACTCCTTGGGCGCCTTCAGGGATCGGGCAGCAATGCCCGCATGCATAGCAGCGGACCTGGTTTCCCTCCAGTTTTTCGTAGAGGTCTCCCTCTCTTGTATGTTGTTGAAGCACTTCAGATAAGGCTGGCATGATTTACTATTTTACCGCACCCCGAAGGAGCGATACAGTAGAGAATCGCCGGAACGGGAGCCTGCCGGGGCTGCCCCAAGCCATGACGGGAGTTAACAGATGCCTGCCTTTTTCCGCCGATACCGAACCTTGTAGGGACATCCTGCGTTTCTATGTGTGCGGCCTTGCTCGCATGAGCCCTGAATGGAGGCGCCTCCGGCTGACGATGGCGCGGGCTCGACATGGACTTAACGCTGATCCTCGATCGCTGCAAAGAAGGTGATCCGCTTGCCTGGGAAGCGCTGGTGCGCAAGTACCAGTCGCGCGTGTACGGGATCGCCTATCACTATGTCGGGCAGGTCGAAGACGCGCGGGACCTGTCGCAGGAGATTTTCGTGCGCATTTATCTGAACCTCAGCGACTGCTCAGGCGAGGAGATGTTTCTTCCCTGGATCATCCGGATCTCACGCAACGCCTGCATCGACCATCTTCGGAGAAGGAAAGCAAGGTGGCATGGGAAGGAGGTCGCACTCAATGACATCGCCGCCTTGCCGGACCGCGGACGCACTCCCGCAGAGCAATGGGCCGCCGACACACGGAAACGCTTGATTCACCGCGCCCTCAAGGAACTCACGGATTTGAATCGCGAGATGATTCTTCTCAAAGACATTCAAGGTCTGCAATTGAGTGAAATCTCGTCTCTTCTGCGGGTTCCGCTGGGAACGGTCAAATCCCGCTGCAATCGGGCGCGGGTGGAACTGGCGCGCAAGGTAATTGCGCTGAATGGCGAGTGACGATCATGGATTGCCGCACATTTGAAGACCGGCTTGACGAGTTCGAGGCCGGCACCCTGCCGGCCGGGGACGCAGCTGCCGCCAACGGACACCTGGGGACCTGCCCCCGCTGCCGCTCTTTGCACGCACTCGCCTCAGGCCGTTCCGACCTATTGCCGCGGGACACAGGCGACGAAATGGTGTCTTCCATCCTGCGCCGCACGACCGGGACTGCCTGCGCCGCCGCAGAGCCACACCTCTACGACTGGGTCGCCGGCGGACTCGAGTCCGCCGACAGCGAAATCCTGTCACTGCACGTGGCACACTGTTCGAATTGCAGCGCGCTTGCTGCCTCCCTGGCGGAACTCAAGGCTCTTCTCCCCACCATGGCCAACCTCGAGCCGGACGACCTCTTTACGGACGATGTGCTTCGCGCGACGACCGGCCTCCCCGGCAACCAACGATTCATCAGGGGTTCTGCCATGAAGGCCGGCTTTTGGCAGCGCCTGTTCAGCCGGCCGCGATTTGCCTGGGAATCCGCTTACCTGGGCGCTCTTGTCATTTTGCTCACCCTCGGCAATCCTTCCGTAGTGTCGAAGTACAACCCCAGGGCGGTCGCATTGAGTCAGGTCCTGATCCAGAGCGGCGACCGGATCTTGCTGGACACCTCGTCGGCGCTGGCAAAAAAACACGATGCCGCACAACAATCGCTGGACGGCATCTACGTTGAGTGCAAGAGCCTGCTCAACGCCGCAGTCGACATGCAGACCCGCTCCGCCTCCCAACTTCGCCGGCAGGCAACCTCGTTTCTGGAGGAACTCAAGCTCGCCGTGCTCGAGGAAGATCCGGCAACTCCGGACCGGCGGGATCTCCGCTGAAGCCGGGAAATTCGGCGACGGCGCAGAACCTTTTTCCCCGGGATGCGTTTCTGAGTATGGTACGAGCGATAGGCAGAAAAACATGACGGTAAGTCCAGGAGAGAAATTATGAACATCCCGCAGGAACCCCAGGAACTCCAGCAAGAGCATCCCGAAGAAGCGAAGCCTCGGCCTTACCCGGCGCGCGACACCCTCTGGCAGCGAAAGCCCAATTATCCGGAGGACCCACGGTTCAAATCCCCGGCGTTGGCCACTTTTCTGTCCCTGGTTCCAGGTCTCGGGCAGGTCTATGTGGGTTACTACAAACAGGGGTTCATCAACATCATCGTCGTTGGATCCCTGATATCCTTGCTGGCGCCGGGCCCGCGATTTCATTGGCCGATGACGCCGCTACTCGTGTTTTTCCTCGTCTTTTACTGGCTTTTCAACCTCGTCGACGCGGCCCGCAGAGCTTCATTCTACAACCAGACCGTATCCGGGATCGCCGGATCCGAATTCCCGCAGGAATTCAAGGTGCCCGATCAGCACGGATCCTTGCTGGCTGGAGTGCTGTTGATTCTCGCCGGCGTCATAATTGCGTCCAATACGGCATTCGGATATTCGCTGGAATGGGTCCGCCGCTGGTGGCCCCTGGCCCCGATCCTGGTCGGCGTTTTTCTGGTGTACCAGGCCGTGATGGACAGCCGCGCGAAAAAGACGGCTTAGCTTGCAGGGAAGGCTCCTTCGCCAGTCGGGAATAGCTTGACCGCGTCAATATATGCAGATATGTATATGATATGAAACGACTGGTTATGAATATTCCGGACGAGCTCCACCGCAGGCTGAAAATCGTCTCCACACTGCAGGGAAGGACTATGACCCAGGTCGTGCAGCAACTGCTGCAGGACTACGTGGAGAAAGAGGAAAAAAGAAAGCTCATCCTGTATCCGAAGAAATAGCCTGGATCGAAAAAGGAGATGTGGCGCGAGCTCCCTGGGCGGCCAGGCCCCCGCCGGCAAGGTCTCTTCCAAGGCAGTCTCAGCCCCGACCCATCCGCTATGCGATGGCGGAGCCGGCCAATTCCTCGCTCATCGCCCGGATGTGACCCGGTGTGCTTCCGCAACACGCGCCGACCACCCGCGCTCCTGTGCGCACGGCATCGACGGCACATTGGGCCATGGATTCCACGGTGGCATTGTATGTTGTTTTGCCGTCGGCCAATTCGGGCACACCCGCGTTGGGCTTGAAGACAAGCGGCAGCGTTGGTGCGAGCCCGTGCATGGTACGGATGACGTTCAGAAGCTCGTCCGGACCCGTTCCGCAGTTACCCCCAACGGCAACCGCGCCCCAGGATGTCAACGACTTCAGCGCCTGCTCCGGAGTGACGCCCATCATGGTGCGCCCGTGCTTCTCGAAGGTCATGGTCACGACGAGCGGAATATCCGGCGACATCTTGCGCACCCCCTCGATGGCCGCCTGGATTTCCTGAAGCGCGGACATGGTCTCGAGCCAGATGAAATCGACGCCGCCTTCGACGAGGGCGCCGGCCTGTTCTGCGAAAGCGTCGACCGCTTCGGCATAGGCCAGCTTACCCAGCGGCGACAGCAGCTCGCCGCTCGGCCCGATGTCTCCGGCAACCAGGGAACGCCCACCGGCTATTTCCACCTCCGCTCTCAAGAGCAAGGCTCCAGCCCGGTTCAGCTCGGCCACCTGCGATTGCAGGGAATGTCGCGCCAGGCGAAAACGGTTGCTGCCGAACGTGTTGGTCAGAACCACCTGGGAGCCGGCATCCAGATATGCCCGGTGAACCGCCCTCACTCTCTCGGGGTAGGTGATGTTCCAGGATTGCGGGGAGTCCCCGGACTGCAAACCAGCCTCAAACAGCATAGTACCCATTGCGCCATCGGCCAGAACCACTGGAGAAGCCTCCAGCAGGGATTCCAGTTTGTTCATAGTGACCCTCCGCGCGGAATGGCTGCTGCCTTTCAAAAACAGATGACCGACTAACTGGTGGGCGGTGTAGGATTTGAACCTACGGCCCCCGGTGTGTAAGACCGATGCTCTGCCGCTGAGCTAACCGCCCGTAGGCACTACAGTTTACAGGACAGGGCGCCAAAATGCCACAGTCGAGTTGGGGTTTTTTATGTTATGACTGTCTCGGGTAACGGTGGGGTTTGTGCATCAGATTGGCGCCGTTTAGGTTAGCTCCGGCAAGATCAGCTTCAATAAGGTTTGCGTCGCAAAGATTCGCGCCGCGCAGGTCTGCATCCCGAAGGTTGGCGCCGCGGAGGTCCGCCTCGCTCAAGTCCGCACCCTGAAGGTCCGCATGATACAGGTTGGTACCGCTCAGGTTGGCGCCATGCAGGTTTGCATGGCTCAAATCTGCAAACGGCAGGCTTGCCTGCCTGAGTTCAGCACCGGCAAGGTCGGGCCGGACCTTGCTATTAGCGCTTCTCCAGGAATTCCACACCGCGCACTCGCCCGAGGCGATTGCCGCCGCAAGCGGTTGAAAATGCTCTTTCTTCGCCATCTGCAACTGTCTTTCGCAAGCCTGCTGTGATTATCCCCCGAAATGGAGGTTGCGCCCAAGCAGGAAAAGCGCGCCGGTCCGCGGGCATGTCCGCTCCGCCTTGCCCGTCAGGCAGAAGTGTGCTAAACTGATTATTCATTTATAGCTAGCTCACGGAGGTAGCAATCGGAGTGGAAGGTCCCAAAACGCAGTTTACCAAGTCGACAGTTCGTGAATATTTCGAGTCCATCGTCATCACGGCGATTATTGCCCTCTTTGCCACGACGTTCGTTGTCCAGGCTTTCAAGATTCCGACGGGCTCGATGGAATCCAATCTTCTGATCGGCGACCACCTGTTGGTCAACAAATTCGTCTACGGTCTGCACGGCGGATATCTGTCCCGGTTGCTGCCTTACAAGGATCTCAAGCGGGGGGACGTGATCGTTTTTAAATACCCGCAAAGTCCCGAGGTGGCATACGTCAAACGCCTGATCGGGCTGCCGGGCGAGCACCTGGAAATGATCGGGCGCACCGTCTATGTCGACGGGAAACCTCTTGAAGAAAAGTACACCCAGTACATCGATGCCGGCAGCACCTATGAGCATTTTGGCCCTTATGATGTCCCTCAGGGGCAGTATTTCGCGATGGGCGACAATCGCGACAACAGTCAGGACAGCAGGTATTGGGGTTTCGTGCCGCGGGATCACATCATCGGCAAAGCCCTGGTGATCTACTGGTCCTATGAGACTCCAAGAGACGAATACCTGCAAACCACCATCAAGGACCGGATAAGCCAGTTCAAGGACCTGTTCCTAAACTTCTTTACCAAGACTCGATGGAGCAGGTCTTTCAAGGTCATCCGATGACCGAAAGCTCTGCAGGGCAGCAGATCGCGCGAGGCCGATGCTCCGCGTCGAGGCAGTTGCTTGTTCTCTCCCTGATGCTGGCCGGTTTGGCAGCGGGGGCGCGCGGACTCCTGTGCGCTCAATCAGCCTCCGCCACTGCCGGGATCTCCAAGAGTGCGGCGCAGAGCTGTGATGCCAAGATAAAGCGCATGGAGTCATTCTCGACCACGGCTCCGGCAGGGAAAAAACAGACAGTTCAACTGTCCGACACCGAACTAAACTCATACCTGGCTCTGGTGCTCAGCCCCAAATACCATCCCAGCTTGAAGAGCATCCGTTTGAAATTTGCAGCATCGAAACTTCAGGGAATCGCTACCGTCGATTTCGACCGTCTCGAGTTCAGCTCTACCCAGATCCTGAGCGGCCTGTTACGCAGGATGATGACCGGGATCCACACGCTCACCATAGCGGGGGAGTTGGTCACAGGCGGGAGCAAAGCCAGCTTTAAGCTCGATGAAGCGCGCTTTGACAGTCTCACGCTTCCGAATATGCTCGTCGCTGAGATCCTCAGTGCAGTCGGTCGCAAACAGAATCCACCCATAGACCCGATGCAGCCGTCCGAATTGCCGTATGACATAGACAGAGTCGACACGCGGCCCGGATACATCCTAATTTATCAGCAACGGGCCGAATGACGGAGCCGCCAGAGTGCCCTCGCGGGGAAAGCAGACTGTGCTAGTATAGAAACCTACTCCTTTACCAATTAGGATGCACGAGACCATGGAACTCAAACAACTCAACGCCAAGTTGGAAAGTGCGGCTTCCAATCAGGACCGCGTGGCACTCCTGGACTCCTTCGCCGAATCCCTGTTCGGGAAAGGACGTTTTTCCGAGGCGGGCAAGTATTACCGCCGTGCGCTCGCCCTCGCGAGACCGACCAATGTGCGCGCGTACTTTGCGGGTCAGGTGGGCATCTGTCAGTACAATGCGGGCAAAGACAAGGAAGCACTACAGAACCTGCTGAAGTCGGCCCGGCTGTTCGATGCGGACAAGCCAGAATTCATGCCCGACATGTGCGGCTTTGTCCATTTTTACCTGGGCTCTCTGTACGAATACCACGGCAAGCTCGCCAAATCGCTGGAGGCTCGACAGGTCTGTGAACGCTATGCGGAATCGCAGGAAAAGGACACAAAATGGATGCTTTTCGCGGGCATCAGCCGGAACTATGAAATGCTCGGCAGGCACGACGACGCGATCCGTTACTCGCAGAAGGCTATCCAGGTGCTGAGCGACAACGATCCGGGGCTGGCCTATCTTTACGAGAGCATGGGTAACAATTACATGGAGCTCAAGCAGTACCATGAGGCCATCAAGTATTTTTCCAAGGTGCTTGAACTGGATCCGGCGTTTGAGCGCAGCGACGATATCCATCTGAAGGTTGCCAGCTGCTATCAGCAATTGACCAACGACCAGATGGCCCTGGAAACTTACGAAAAGATGCTCGAGATCAAGCAGCTTACCGGCAAGCGCGAAAACCTGACGTGGCTTTTCGTCAAGATCGCCGAGTGCCAATTCCGGCTCGAGCGCTTTGAAAAGTCGCTTCTGGTAACCCTGGAGGCGCTCCGGCGCCGGCCCCGCAATAATCTCGAAAAGGCTGAGGTTCGAAGTTTTCTGACTAACAACTATTATGAACTGGGACGCTACAAGGAGGCGACGGTCGAAGGGGAGAAAACGCTGAAGATCGCCCGGAAATTTCCCAGCGACAACCTGTTTTGTTTTCGCATGGCCCTCAGCTACTTCAAACTGGGCGACAAAAGGAATTACGCCAAATACAACTCTCTTTGTCACAAGCGTTTTCGCAACGACAGCTGGATTGCGTACCTGGACAAATTGACCTAGCCCGCATCGTCCCGGCGATGACGGCACGGTGGCCGAAAGAGCAAAAACTCACAGTAAAACGGGATTTACCTGAAAGAACAATGCAAAGAGCCGCGCGGCGAATCGTGGAGAAGTTGCGCCTTCACGGATATGAAGCTTTCTTTGCCGGCGGGTGGGTCCGGGACACACTGCTCCGCAGGAAACCGCAGGACATTGATATCGCCACAAGCGCCCTGCCCGATGAGGTCGCCGGTTTTTTTCCCCACGCGATCCCGATCGGCGCCAGTTTCGGCGTAGTACAGGTGCGCATGTACGGACACGCCTACGATGTGGCTACTTTTCGGAGCGAAGGCCCGTACCTGGACGGCCGGCATCCGTCAACGGTGACCTATACCGGGGCCAGGCAGGATGCCGAGCGCCGGGACTTCACCATCAACGGCCTGTTCTATGACCCGATCGGCGAAAGGGTCATCGACTACGTCGGAGGCTCGGCGGACATTCGAAAAGGGATCCTGCGCACGATCGGCGATCCGCAGGAGCGCTTCGGTGAAGACAAACTCCGGATGCTGCGGGCTGTGCGTTTTTCCTGCAGCCTGGGTTTCAAGATCGAGCTGAAAACCCAGGATGCCGTTCACCTTCTGGCCCCGGACATCCTGAACGTGAGCTGGGAGCGGATTCGCGACGAGCTGGTGAAGATTTTTACCGGGCCGGTGCCGGACCGCGGCCTCGATCTGCTCCACGAAACCGGCCTGCTGGTTCACATCCTTCCGGAGGTGGAGGCGATGCGCGGCGTCCTCCAGCCCGAGGAGTTTCATCCGGAAGGTGACGTTTTTGTCCACACGCGCAAAGCCCTCGCCTTGCTGCGAAAACCTTCCGCTGTCCTGGCCCTGGCCACGCTGCTGCACGATGCCGGCAAGCCTCAGACTTTCACCGTCGCAAACAGAATACGCTTCGACGGGCACGTTGAGGCAGGAGAGCGGATCGCCGAGGAAGTATGCCGCCGCTTGCGCATGTCGAACGATGAGATCGCACGGATTGTCGAACTGGTCCGCCATCACCTTCGTTTCATTAGCATAAGGAACATGCGCCCGAGCACGCTGAAGCGGTTTCTGCGCTTGAAAAACTTCGAGGACCATCTCGAGTTGCACCGAGCCGATTGCCTTGCCAGCCACGGCAACCTCGACAGCTATGTCTTCGCAAGAAAACAGTACGAGGAGCTCCTGAAGGAGCCCCAGCCACCCCCCAGGCTGCTCACAGGCCACGACCTGATCGGCCTGGGGCTTTTACCGGGGCCAGTCTTCCGCCAGATTCTGCGGATGGTTGAGGACTTCCAGTTGGAAAATCCAAAGTTGACCCGCGAGGAGGCACTGGACCTGGTGCGCCGTACCTATAAGTCCGCAAAGCCCAGAGACTGACGAAATGACTACTGCAGATGTCTTCGAGATTCGCTCCGAAGTCGAAGTGTCAGCCGGGGGCGCGCACCGCCTCCGCAAGGGACACCTGTGGATATACAAAGGCGACGTCATGGTCGAACCTGACGATCCCGCCCCCATTGTGCGGGTGCGCGACGCGGCCCGCAATTCCCTCGGCTATGCGCTTTACAGCCGGCAATCCCAGATCCGGCTGCGCCTCCTGTCAAGGGACCATCAACCACCGACCGCCGGGCTGATCCGCGACCGGATCCGGCAGTCGATCGAACGCCGCCGGGACCGCCTGAAGCCTGGGGAAGCCTGCCGACTTGTGTTTGGCGAGTCCGATCTGCTGCCGTCGGTCGTGGTAGACCGGTACGGAGACTGTCTCGTACTGCAGACGCTTTCCTGGGGAGCGGACGCCCTCAAGAGCCTGCTGATCGATACCCTGCGTGAGCAGTTGAATCCGGCCGGTATTCTGGAACGCAACGACGTCAAAGCGCGGCTTCTCGAAGGACTCGAAGAGCGTCGGGGCGTCCTCTGGGGGAGTGTGCCCGATCAGATCGAAATAGCAGAAGGGGGAGTTCGTTTCCTCGTCGACCTCTTTCACGGCCAGAAAACCGGCTTCTTCCTGGATCAGACCGAGAACAGGATCGCCGCCCGCCGCTATGCCTTCGGCCATTGCCTGGACTGCTTCACCAACACCGGCGGTTTCGCCCTTCACTTTGCGGCGAACTGCGAGTCGGTTACCGCCGTCGACTCATCCGTCGAAGCCCTCACCCAGGCGAAAAGAAATGCCGCTCTGAATGGACTCGAAAACATTGTGTTTCAGGAGGGAAACGTCTTCGATTTTCTACGGGAGCAGGAAAGGGTCGGAATCCGGTTCGACACCATCTGCCTCGATCCTCCCGCATTCGCGAAAAATCGCGGCGCCCTTTCCGCTGCTCGCGGAGGTTACAAGGAGATCAACCTCCGCGCCCTGAAACTGCTGGGGCCCGAGGGGATTCTCGTCACCTCGAGCTGTTCGTACCACTTGTCGGAAGGAGACTTCTTTGACCTGCTCCTTCAGGCCGGGCAGGACGCGCGCCGCCACCTTCAGGTGCTGGAGCGGCGCGCTCAAGGCACAGACCACCCCATACTCTTAGGGATGCCCGAAACGCACTACCTGAAATGCCTCATCCTGCGTGTCCTGTAGGACCACCCTCACGGGCTTCCTTACTTGGCCGGCGCCGCCTTGGCCGCCTCTTCCGGAGTGGCGTCCTTTGCGCAGCGGCATCCGAAATCAGCCAGGAAATTCGGATACTGGGCCGCGCGTGACCACAAGCCCGTCATCTTGGCATTCCGGAAACGGGATGCCATCCCGCGCAGCACTTTGAACCCCATCATGTACTCCTTGGTGCCGGCCTTTGGGTTTCCAGGGTATGGCTTGTAAACGTTCGCAGTCCATTCCTGGACGTTGCCGAACATGTCGTGAACCCCGAACGGGCTGACATCATCAAACTTGCCGATGTCGACGGGAACACCGAATCCAGCCTCGTAGGTATTGCTTTTGTTGTCCACCCAGTCGTTGCCCCAGGGAAACCGGAATCCATTGGGGCCGCGAGCGGCGGCCTCCCATTCATCTTCTGTAGGAAGCCGTTCGCCCTGCGCCTTGCAGAACTCCTCGGAATCCTTCCATGTGACATACACGACCGGGACCAGGGCCTTCTCGGGAGAGAAGAATGTCCTCCAGGTCTTGCCCTCCGCAGCACCCTCGGGCTGGTAGGAGGTCTTGATGGAGAACTCCAGATACTCCTTGTTCGTTACTTCGTATTTATCAATCCAGAATGCATTGAGCTTTACTTTGTGCTCCGGATAGGCGTTCGTGACCTGCTTTTCCACCGGGTCCTTTTCGTTGCTGCCAATGAGATATTCTCCTGCCGGTATCAGCACCATCTCCCCCGGGGTGATCGTCGGCGTCTGCACAGCCGCTTCCGGCTCTGCTTGCGGAGTCGCTTCCTCTTCCTTCTTCCCGCATGCCCCCAGCAAAAGCCCAAATAAAATGAGTGCGAGGGCGAGATTAGTTTTCTTGATCATGATTTCTCCTCGAAAGTTCCCTGTTTATGGGTTGCGCGAACAGGCGATTATATTCCTGTGTTCGCAAGCCAGTCAATTCGAGAAACTGAAGGAAATCATCCATTGGCAGCCAGCTCGCAAATCTCAAACCTGTTGCATTTGCATGTGCCTGCCGATATCATGCCACCCGAAGCTGTCAGAATGCCCTTGCAGTCCGTATTCTTCCGCTGAGGTTTGTGTTGGCAGACAACTGCGCGAAGCTGCGATCAGATCTCGAAGTCCGGACGGAGTCGCCCGATCCGCGTTCCCCGGTCGTCGTCAAGGATCCGATTACAAACGGTTTCTACCGTTTCACATGGATCCAGGCAACCGTCCTGAGCCTGATGGACGGGAGGGCAGATCCAGAGACGGTGGCGGCCACGGCCTCTGCTCAATGCCAGACGAGCGTGGAGAGCGGCCAGGTTGAGGATTTTATCGGGAAGCTCCAGGGGCTTGCGCTCCTGGACACGCCCATGACATGGGCCGGGCTCGAGAAACTCGGAAGACGCCGACACCGCCTGGTCGATAGCCTGTTGTCAATCAAGCTCCACGCCGTCAACCCGGACCGGATGCTGGGCCGCATGGACAAGCGGTTTGGCGGATTCTTTTTTGGCGCCGGATTCCATGTTCTGGCCTGGGTGTCGATCGCGGCCGCCCTGATCCTGTCGATCGTGAACTGGGATCAGCTCTATCTCTCAGTGCCCACCCTCTTCACGCTGTATTCCGTTCCCCTCATCGTTGTCGTGGCGTTTGCGGTGATGACGGTCCACGAACTGGCGCACGGCTTGACCCTGAAACACTTCGGGGGAAAAGTCGAAGAGATGGGCCTGCTCGTTCTTTATTTCATTCCAGCCTTTTATTGCAACGTCAGCGATGCCTGGCTGCTCCGAAAACGAGAGCGGGTGTGCGTGTCATTTGCCGGCGGATTCATGCAGCTCGTCCTGTGGGCGTGGGCCACCATTCTGTGGAGGCTGTTGTCGCCGGAGACGATAGGCAGCCAGATGTGCCTGATTGCTATCGCGTTCTCCGGAATCATGACTCTATTCAATTTCAATCCGTTGATCCGATTGGACGGTTATTATCTCCTGAGCGATTACATTGAAACTCCAAACCTCCGGCAGAAGGCGTTCGGCTACCTGAAGCGTAAGCTGAGCGGATGGCTCACCGGAGCGGGGACTGGACGCGCGTCCTTCAGCCGCCGCGAAAAGCGCATTTTTGTTCTCTATGGGCTGTCTTCCTTTGCATTTTCTGCCGGACTCCTGCTGATCGTACTCGGCCGCATCGGATCGTGGATGATCGGAGAGTATCGGACGTGGGGCATCGTGATGTTTTCCGTGCTGTGCCTCATGGTGGTCCCGGTCACAAGCAAAGAGAACATCGCTGCTACGGGCAGGCTGGCGGGTGGGGTAGGAGCCAGAGTCAGGAAGATGCCCTCCCTTCTCGTCCTGTTAGCCATTGTCGTGGCCGGCGGTTTTCTCCCGTGGGAGCTCAAGGTCACGGGGGATTTCATGATATTGCCGAGCTCGAAAGTAACCATCAATCCTGAGGTCGAAGGGACTCTGAAATCGATCCTGGTGGAAGAAGGCGACCTCGTCAAGAAGGGGGATGTCCTTGCCGAGGTGCAGAATCTCGAGCTGAGCAATGACTATGAGGAGACACGCGGTGAACTCGCTGCCGCCCGTGCTACCCTGAGCCTCCTCCTGGCCGGCACCAGGCCGGAGGAGATCGAACGGGCGCGGAGCGTGGTATCCACCCGAAAAACTGATTTGGAAAATGCCGGAAGGGTGGAGCAGGAACGTAAGATGCTGCAGGAGACTGTGTCCAAAAAGCAGGCGGAACTGCAGAACGCCCAGGCCGTATTCGACCGGAGCAAGAAACTCTTCAGCGAAGGTCTGATCGCCAGGAACGAGTTTGAGCTGAACCAGACCGCGTTTAACGTCAAGCAGAAGGAGCTCTCCGAAGCGCTCGGTCAACTCAAGGTCCTGGAAGAGAAAACCGACCGTGACACACAGCTCAAGTCCAAGGAACTCGCGCAAGCCCAGAGCGAGTTGAAGATTGCCCTCGCCGGCTCGCGCAAGGAATCGATCCAGGCAGTCGAAGCCGGTGTGCTCAAGCTTGAGGAGAGGCTCAGCATTCTCGGCCAGCAGCTCGAACAGATGAAGATACGGAGCACGATCGACGGCCTGGTCGCTACTCCCTACATGAAGAATCGTTTGGGAGAGTTTCTGAACAAGGGGAGCGTTCTCTGTGAGATCGTTGACGTGAGGGTGGTGAATGTCGACATGCCGGTTCCCGAAAAAGAGGTCGGGGACGTTGCGGTAGGGTTTCCCATCGTCGTGAAGGTGCGAACGTTTCCGAAGCGCGACTTTCCGGTCGCACTGGTGAAGGCAATCTCGCCGGTCGCGGTGGATGGGGGCCAGGTCAGCCGGGTCATGATCCGCGGGGAACTGGATAATGCCGACGGTATGCTGAAACCGGGCATGACAGGAGTCGGGAAAATAATCTGCGGCCAACGGATGATCGGCGAACTGGTCACCCGGCGGATCGTTCGTTGGCTGCGGACCGAATTCTGGGAATATCTGCCCTAGAACCTTTTTTGTAACTCAAGGCGGCGGATTTCTGAGGACTATCAATAATCCTAGGAATAGCGATTAAGCAACCTGGCAAAAAAAGTTGTTGACATCATTGTTTATTTTCCGTATAAACGATTATCGATTAACGGTTTTGTGACTACAAACGGCTTCATTGCTTGATTTGAAGTCTACAGCGTCTTGTCTTAGAAGTTCCTTAGTTTCAGGTATTTAGGACGAGAGGGCGCCTCGGTTTCTCGCGTCTTTGTTCGGCGGTCAGAATTCTCGAATAGCTCTCCCACCTCGAGGGGGATCGGGTCGCCTTACATCGGCTGACCTTTATTATCCCTCCCAAAGCGGTAGAGCAAAGCTGGTTTTCAGGCGAAGTTTGAAGCATCAGTGCTGCTGCATGCTCACAGGGTGGCTGGAGCATGCGGTAACGTGTTCGATGCCGCATTCTTTGGAGCAAGGCTCGTTCACCGGCATCTAGCTGGCGTCTCAAACTCAGCCTCGGGCGAAGACCTCTTCCCCGTTAAACCGGCGAAGTTGCTTTCTGATCCGCTTCTGCCATCCCGGACAAAAATCGAAAAATGTATGGAAAGAGTATGACTGTCTTCAGGACTGAGATTTTCAAAGGAGCCAATAATGAACCATCCAGGTGCAATCCTTTGGTTGTAGAAACAGACAAATCACTTTCACTTCAACCCTGTCATGGAAAGGAAACCGTCATGGACAAACCAGGCGCAATTCTCTGGCTGTGATCGCAAGCAACACGAACTTAACCACACCGACAACAAACTATTTATTGGAGAACCAAATGCAGACCGAAATCGAGATTCTTGAGACCCGTGAAACCCCTTGCATCCTGTGGGCATAGTTTCAACGCGACCCTGTTAGTGACACATGGAGATTGAAATGCAGACCGAAATCGAGATTCTTGAGACCCGTGAAACCCCTTGCATCCTGTGGGCATAGTTTCAACGCGACCCTGTTAGTGACACATGGAGATTGAAATGCAGACTGAAATCGAAATTCTTGAGACCCGTGAAACCCCTTGTATCTTGTGGGCATAGTTTTGCCGCAATTCTGTTAATGACGAATGGAGATAGGAATGCAGAGCGAAATCGAAATTTTCGAAACTCGTGAATCACCTTGCATCTTGTGGGCATAGTTCAACCGCGACCTCAATAATGGTATTTGGAGATTAGGATGCAGACCGAAATAGAAATCCTCGAGACCCGCGAAAATCCTTGTATCCTGTGGGCCTAAGTGGGCAAGGCCTAAGCTAATTCAGCGATTGTTAACTCCCATTATTCTTATAGCCTACAAGTTTTCATTGCTTTCCCTTCAGATCTTTTTTAGCATGCGCTTTCCTAATCCCTTGACAGTCAATTGCCGATAAGGGATCCGTAGAATTCTATTCGGAGTTGGTTGCCATGACATGGAAGCAACTGCCACTTAAAGTTAAGATTTTAATAGGCGCGGTTACTTCGTTGGCATTGCCTATTGTCGCATCAGCGGCATGGGATTTGATTGGCACACCACCTCCAAACCCGATTTATTGGGTAATCCTCCTCCTTTTGACTCTCGCCACCGTACCAGCATTTCTCGTCTTGATGCCAGTAAGTACCATGATTGGCATCGGCGATGCATTTATCATGGCTGTTGCCATGCTATATGGCACATCGCCTTGCATCATCACGACCCTCTGTCACACAGTTGCCGCTTCCTATTTTGTGCCGAATCGACCGAAGGTGCATTCATATAAAGCAGTATTTAATACCGCCAGCATGATCTGCGCTGCGTGGCTATATAGTGAGGTCTATCAATATTTAAACGGGATTCTCATCAATAATCGAGAACTCAGAATTTTATTGCCAGCTGTTGCCCTGACAATCACCTTCTTCCTTTTCAATTCTCTCGTCACGTCTGCAGCGATTGCCTGGTCGATGGGTGACCGCATATTGCGATTTTGGATTAAATATTGTCTTCCGTTATCAATAGATTTTTCAGTCTCGGCCGTCTGCGCAGTGATTATTGTATCCGTGAACGAATTGCATCCATTAGCACCGCTCGGCGCTGCCCCAATAGTGGGTCTGATCTGGGGTTGGAATAGGGCAAACAAGTCAAAAGCCGACCAAGCAGAAAGACACTTGAGAGAGCAGGAGCAACTTTATTTCAGAACGGTCGAAACGTTGGCATTAGCGGTAGATGCTAAAGATCAGACAACTTACGGCCATATCCGTCGCGTGAGAGCTTATGCATTGGGCTTGGCTAGATTAAGCGGTGTGACTGATACTAACGAGCTCAAGGCAATCGAGACCGGGTCTTTGCTGCACGACATTGGCAAACTTGCCATAGAAGACTACATCCTAAACAAGCCCGGCAGGCTGAGCAAGCAGGAATTCGAAAAGATGAAGGTCCACGCAGCCGCCGGTGATGAGATCCTTCAACAAGTCCAATTCCCGTTTCCCGTCGCCAAATATGTGCGCTGCCACCATGAGCGCTGGGACGGGAACGGATATCCCGACGGACTCAAGGGGGAAGAAATACCCTTGGGCGCCAGGATACTGTCGATTGCAGATGCATACGACGCTATCCGGTCAACGCGGCCATATAAGACGGCGTTTGGAATCGACGATTCAATGGAACTCCTGCGCTCGCAGTCGGGCAGCAATTACGATCCAAAGCTGATCGAGATTTTCATCGCTCACGTTGCCGAACTGGAGTCGGCTGCCGACGAGGCTGCGCGCAACATCTCGGAACTTTCTTTCAGAAAGTATTTCGAAAAGCTTGACGGCGCCGAGACTCAAAACGATGCCCTTGCTCTGGATGAATCTCCCTCATTTAAAGCCTCTGAGGAACTCGTGAGGCTCTTTGAGTTCTGCGGCGGCGTGGGACGATCCCTCGGGCTACCCGATGCCCTGCCGATCCTTGCCCGGCGCATGAAGCAGATCGTTCCTTACAACACCTGTGCGTTCTTTCTCTGTCAGGAGGATGGTTCAATCAGAGCGGAATATGCATGCGGGGAGTTTGCGGAGTGTCTGCAGGGTATCTGCATGGGCCTGGGCAAGGGCATCAGCGGGTGGGCTGCGGCCTACAAGCGGGTGATGATCAACACCGGACCGGCATTGGAGTTCCAGGGGATAGAGGGCAATTTCTCAGCGCTGAAGGACGCAATGGTCGTTCCGTTACTCCAAGAAGATGACTGCATCGGAACGATCTCCCTTTACTCCCAGACCTCGTCATTTTACACGCCGAGCCATCTCTCTCTCATGCAGACGCTCGCGGAGCAGGTCGCTCCGCTCATCCGGGCGGCCGGGAAATCCGACCTGCCGGAGGAGAAGAGCCTGCTCGACCCTGTCACTGAAACCCACCGTTTCGCGTACCTTTCCGTGGCGGGCGCACAGGTTCTCACGCATGCTCAAAAGACTGAAGCCCCCTTGTCCCTTCTGTATCTCGAGATCCGGAATTTCCAGCAAATCGTCACCCTGTATGGTGTCGCGACGGGCGACCTGATTCTGCGCAAGGTAGCGGACATTCTCCGAGCTGAACTCCGGCAGACGGATGTCCTGGTTCGCTATGGGCCACACGGATTCGCTGCACTCCTCCCCGGAGTGCGCAACCCCCAGGCGCTTCGCTATGTCCACCGCCTGCTCCAGCAGATCAAGAGCACGCCCAACAACCTGGCGTCTGGAAATACTTCTTTCATTACCTGCCAGGCCGGAATCGCCGCCTACCCGAGCGATGGCGCCACTCTGCTTGGATTGCTGCAAGCCGCGCAGAAAGCCCTGAACGAGCAGGCCAGACTCTCCGGTTCACAGGCTCTCGCATCCGAAGGCAACGTGCTCGAATTCCCTCCTCGCCTCTAAGACTTGATTCACGGCCTGTCTTTCCCGAACAATAACCGAGCTAATGTGCGTCAACGATCGGGCTTGCGATAGGGGCGAAAATCAAGGTAGCAGTCGTTACGCTTGAGAAACTGCATCATGACGGCATATCCGCGTGCAGGTATACCCAGAAGCCGGAATGCGTCCCGGTACCTGCCCCCGGTTTCGGCAAGGGAGATGTGGACGACTTGCCGCACCAGGCCTTTCCCGATTTCATGGTTGAGAAACGGTGCTTTCACCAATTCAGAAAAGGATCCATTCCCGTCGCGGAGCCGCCTGTACACTTGCCAGGCTGCCGGCACAGGTTCGCCTGCCGTGGCCAGGTTGTTTCCATCTGTGACCTCCGCCGGCAGGTATTCCACTTCGATCCTGTCCCCTGGGGTCAGATAATAGGACCGTTCCACGATATTTTGCAGCTCACGGATGTTGCCCGGATAGGAGTAGTGCACGAGCACCGAATGCGCTTCTTTTGAGAAGGCCTTGTCCCGGCCCCCCACCTTCTTTGCGGCTTTGTCCAGAAACCACTCTAGAAGCAGCGGCACATCCGCTCGGCGGTCGCGCAAAGGCGGAACGTGGATCTCCATGGCATTCAGACGGAAATAAAGATCTTCTCTGAACCTTCCGCCGCGAATCTCCTGCCGTAGATCCTTGTTCGTGGCCGCGATCACCTGGACGTCGATCTTTCGAGGTGTGGTTTCACCAATGCGCCTCACCTCGCGCTCCTGCAGCACGCGAAGAAGCTTGCGCTGCAACTGCAGCGACAGGTTGGAGATCTCATCAAGGAAAGACCACACCTCCTTCGGCGGCCTCCAGCAGGCCCGCCCGGTTTTCCATCGCCCCCGTAAATGCGCCCTTGCGATACCCAAACAATTCGCTCTCCACCAGCGAATCCGAGAGTGAGCCGCAATCCAGCGGGACGAACCTCTTCCCTGCTCTGCGCCCAGTGCGGTGCAGAGCTCGCGCGACCAGTTCCTTGCCCGTTCCACTTTCTCCCCAAATCAGGACATCCTGTGGTGACGCGGCCGCAAGACCGATTCGCTCGCGTAGCTTCTGCAGCACATCGCTTTTCCCGACAATTTCTGAATAATCTCCACGGGTCTCCCGAAGGTATTGCTCTAGCTCAATCTTCTCCTGTATCAGATTCCTATGGGCAAGAGCATTGTCTAACCCCACAGCAGCAAGATTTGCAAAACCTCTAAACAGATTGATTGTCGACTCCGCAAGATTTTCATTAGGCTGCCTGTTGGCCCAATAAAGAAGTCCCAGAGTATTTCCGCGAGCATTCAGCGGTGCGCAAAACATCATTCCGACCTCTGACCTTATCAGGTCTTCCCTATTTAGGCGCGCATCACTTCTTGCATTTGCAGCCACAAATGGATCTCCCGATCGCGCGACTTGGTTAAGGACCCATCGAATTGGAGAACGTACGTTCTCCAACAAATCCTCGCTGAGATTCCGCTTCGCCGCTGGTTTATAGCTTCCATCGGAATCAGCCCTCAGCGCTATCAACGACTGCTCAGCGCCTATGGATTTCTCCAAGAGGTTGAGGATTACGTCTATTAGCTGATCCAAATCTCGCATTGCAATAACAGCATTGCTAACTCGGAGGAGGAGGCGTAAATGGCTTGCCTCCATTTCGTTAATCGTCAACTCTGTCTCATCGTCTCTCTGAGTTGAATCCCTGACATACTGCTGACATTCTCGCCTCACATTTCGAAGTTCGCTAAGATACGGAGACGAATCTAGTTCATTGTCTGGAAATCTCATCTCAAGGGCGATCACAAGTTTCAGCGTCTCCTGAGCATGAAGTAGAGCGTAACTCGAATTTTGCGTTAACCGTCCGAGCTCCACCATCAGGTGATGCGTACGCCAAGCACTATCCATCATCAGCGGGTCCGCAGACAACATCGATGCGCGTTCGAGCTCCGAACGGGCCGCAGATAAAAGTAGGGAGCTTTGTGGGGTTTGCTCCGTTCCGCATTGAGACGTTGGATGTACTGCTTTCTTAAAACGTAATAGGGCGATTTTGCCAAAAAGATAATGTGCCTTTGCACAGATCTGCAATGTAGGCATTCTCAGCGAGAGGCGAAGGCAAGCTCCAACCTTCTTTGATGCCCCATCCCAATCCTCGATTCGAATTAGCTGTTCAGCTAACTCCAATTTTGCGAGGGCCATTTGAAACGCCCAACGCTTCCTCGTTACTGTTCCTTCCAAAAGTCTCAAGAGAGCAAGACATTCTTGACTCTTCCCCAGGAGACCATAAATTCTTGCTCTAAGGATTTGGCCAATACTGACCTCATAAATCGGAGCTTCAGAAGTTACCAAGGCATCCAATAGCTGCAAATCGGCGAGAGCGTCGTTAAAATATCCGAGCTCAGCTTGGAAAGATGCGCTTAAGAGCAACGCTAGTGCCTTCGAATATACTGGCAATGAGGTAAGGTCGGCTGTCTTCAGTTTTCCCCGGGTCTTTAAAGCACCAATCCAATCAGATGTGGCGATTTGAATCTCAAGCAAACACAAATTTCCTGCCACCTCAAGGTGGCGGTTTTCAGTTTGTGAGGTAACCTTCACGACCTGTAAGGAATTCTGGCTTGCCGCCTCATACTGTCCTGACCTGCAGTAACATTCCGTAGCATTACATAATGCCTGAGCCAACAAATGAGGAGATCTTGCTTGTTTCGCAGTTACAACGGCTAGCTCATGTTGTACCAGTGCTTTTCCCAACTTTCCCATACCCGCTAAACTCACCCCCAAATGAGAGTAGGCCATGGGAAGCAAATGATATGCATTCAATGGCTCCAAAATTTGAATTGCCCTCTTAGCCGTTCTTGCTCCGACATCAAAATCGCACGCTACCCCACATAGTGCGGACATTAGAATGAGGAGATGGCCTTCTTCCATCAAGTGTTCACCTTGTTGGGGCAGAGAAATAAACTGGTTCAGAATCGCGAGACCCTTCCGCGGTTCTGATTTCGCCAGCATGCAAAAGGCTAGCTGGGACAATAATGCTGTCTCCATTTCCTTCCTTTTCAAACCTGCAGGTTCGGAGCGCACTAGTTTCAGCCCTCGCTTTGCAAAACGTTCCGACCCACACATGTCACCGACAAATTGGGAAGATCTCGAAAGTTGGGCAAACAGATTTGCCACCTCATAAGGCCGTTCACCGGTTCTGCACGATTCGAGTCGAGCACGCAAGATCTTTACGGCCCGTTTGGGATTGCCGAGGGCGCAGCAAGTGTCGGCGGCCTCAAGCGCGACCTCTGTGGATTGCTCGGGAGAGAGCTTGCTCTTTTTTCTGAGCAGGAACTCGTAGAAGCGCAGTGCTGCTTCGTTCGCAAACTCCGCCTTGCAAGCGCGGGCTGCATTCAGGGCATAGGTGATGGCCTTTTCGCCGGCCTTCCCCTCCGTAAAGTGCGTTGCCAGTTCCTGGAGGTTTTCGTGATTGCTCTGGTGCTGCTCCAGGACATTCCCAATGCTCTGATGCATCCTGCGACGGCGTGATTCGGGAATTGATTCCGTGATGACCTCCGAAATCAGGGCGTGCCGGAACTCGAAGCATTCGTCATGCTGGCCGCTCACCTGACAAACGATCTGCCGTGTTATCAGCTCCCTGATTCCCGCTTCAAAATCAGCGAGAGTGAGAGAACTCAGCAGCTGCAGGTCATCCCTCGGGACGGCACGTCTGAAAAGTGCAAGCCACTGTGCCACAGCAGAGGCGCCGTCAGACAGCTGGGCCAGCCTTTGCTTGAGCACGACTGCAACACTCGAGGGCACCTCGAGGTTTTCCAGCCGCTCTACGCCGAGCCGCCACTTGCCGAACTCCCTTTTCAACAACTTCCGGTCAACAAGATGCTTCAGGATTTCCTCGACAAAAAACGGATTCCCTCCACTCGATTTGTGCACCAGGGGGGCAAGGTCCCTGCCCAAGGAGGCTTCGCACGTAAGCCCGGAAATCATCTCCTGGACATCGTCCGGCAGAAGGGCCTCGAGACCCAGGATTTCCGCTCGTTGCTGCCGTATGGATATTTCCATCAACCTTCCCAGCGTGCCGGCGGCCTCTCCGGGACGAAAGCTCACGCACAGGAAAATGGGATGGGCGAGAATATCCGAAGTCAGGTAGTCAAGAACCGTGATGGTGGCTTCATCCGCCCAATGAAAATCATGCAGAAACAGCACGGTCGGGCAGTCGCATAGCAGTCTCACTACTTCCCTCGTCACCAGGTCCCGGAAAGGCCCGGCTCCCGCCCCGGATGACAACGGCAGTGGAGATGCCTCGGTCATGCGGGAGACATCCTCGAACCGGAAGATCGCACTCTCCTCCGGGACATCCGCATGCGTTGGCCGTAGCGCGCCCGCGCGCGCCAGAATCCTCCGGTAGGGACCATACGACCGTTCCTCGCGCGCAAGGCAGGAACCTTCGACGACTCTCCATCCCTCGAGGAGCGCCCATGTCCTGAGTTCCTCGAGACAGCGCGATTTGCCCGAACCACTCTCCCCCATCAGGAATACCGTCCAGCCACGGCCATTCTCCCGCACGCGCGCGGCACGTTCCTGCAAGAACGCCATCTCCTTTTCACGGCCGACAAAACGGCCTCCGGTGAAATAGGCCTCCGGCGACCCGGATATGGTGCTGGAATAGTCCTTGCCAATTGCAGCACTCATCAGGCGGATCACATCCTCCGCAGACGATGGCCGTTGTTCCGGATCCTTCTCAAGCAGGCCGAGCAGGACCTGGACGATCCCCGCCCCGCGCTTGAGGCGCTCGACGGGCCGCATGTCCACCTTTCCCTGCAGTTGCTTCTGAACCAGGTAGCCTTCATCCTCTTCATCAAACGGCAGCTGCCGCGTCAGCAGCTGATACGCAAGAATGCCCAGGGAATAAAGGTCTGAACGCGGATTCGCCACGTGCCCCAACAGGATTTCCGGAGCCGCATAGGCAAGACACGAGACGCCTTGACGGCCACGCTTTGCACGCCGGTCCAGCCCGAAATCCAGAACCCGGGGATCCACACCGGTCACTTCATCCCCGGCAATTATGATATTGGACGGCTTGATGTGGCGATGAACGACGTTTCGGGAATGCAGATAATGAAGCACACGGCAGAGTTTCACCAGATTGAACAGGATCTGCTCGGGATCCCAGGTCGCCGATTCCTGAAGGATATCTTTCCCATCAACAAACGCCCGTACGACATAGGGCACCGCCCCGCGTTCCATCACGCCGAAATCCAGGATATGCACGAGGTTTGGATGCCGGAAGCGGCTCAGGGCAGACAAGTCCAGCCGCAAGGCGTTGACGCCCCCGGTGACGTCCCATTCCGTTAATGTTCGAAGAACGACAAACGCATCTCCTTCGGCGAGGTCGCGACACAGGTACGAACATCCGAGCTCCCCATGACCGAGGATCCGGCTCACGCGGTATCGGTCGCTGACTGTGGTTCCGGGTTTCAGACCCGTTGCTGCCATTGCGGCCTCGATCGGAATGGGGAGGCGGCCCTGCAGGGAATAACGCACGCCCTCGCAAAGCACACGCCTCGCAGGTTGCTTCGGTGCGCACATCCAATTCGGCATTATTCAGACTTCAATAGGGGATTGTAAGGCATAAAAACCAATTTGGGCCGGAAAACCGCATCCTCCAGTCCGGACCGATACATCGCGGGACGCCGCAGCCATGCAATCTCCTGCTCGTGTGACAGGAGCCGCCAGGGCCAGCTATTTCTTGACAGCGACCGTGAATTCTCACAAACTGCGGCCATGTTTACCAAATCCCGGCTTTTTGCATCACTGGCCATCGGCCTGCTGGTCATTGCTGTCGCCTTGTGCAGGGCCCGGCCCACGGAATCGGATTGGGATCAGATTCCCAAAGGGGCGCGCGGCCCTGAAGCCATCAGCCAAGAGCGTATCGACTACCTCATCCGCTCTGACCTGACCGGAACCCGGGGTGGCAACCTGGTTGCCGCGATCAACGCTGATCCGGCAACCTTCAACCGGATGTTCCCCCGGGGCCTGGTGGACGTACTCGTTGCGGAGCAACTGTCTGCCGACCTGGTCCACATCAATCGGATTACCCACCAACTGGAGCCGTCACTGGCGTCCCGCTGGGAGGTCGCAAAGGACGGGCGTACCTACACGATTCACCTCCGTCACGGTCTGCGTTTTTCGGACGGGAGCTCCTGCACGGCGGAAGATGTCGTGTTTACTCTTAATCTGCTTCTAGATCCAAAATCCGAGTCGATCATGTCCGACCAGATCTCAGTCGACGGGAAGTTCCCGACGATTGCATTGATCGATGCTTACACATTGCGGCTCACTTGGCCAAGGCCGGTAGGAACCGGGCTGCGTGCCCTGGATTCAATCCCGGTTCTGCCGAAGAAACTGCTGTTGAAGGCCTCACAGGATGGCACGCTCGCTTCAATCTGGGGCCCTGCCGCCGTACCTCGGGATGTCGTAGGTTTGGGACCGTTCCGCCTGAAGGAGTATCAACGGGGCACACGGATTGTCTTCGAACGCAATCCCTACTACTGGAAGAAAGACAAGAATGGTCAGACGCTTCCCTACCTGGAGACGTTGACATTCCTGGTCATTCAGGACCGCAATTCTGAGGCGCTCCGCTTCCAGGCGGGTGAAATCGATACCATCAATTCCATGACCGCTGAACTTTATGCCGGCCTGCGGAGACAGGAGAGGACCAGGGACTATACCTTGCGGGACCTCGGGCCCGGCCTGGGCATGGATTTCCTATGGTTCAACCTGAACCCGGGCAAGAGCCCGTCCGGCGTTCCCTTCCTCGATCCGGAGAAGCGCGCCGTCTTCGAACAGGCTGCTTTCCGAAAGGCAATCTCGTGCGCCATAGATCGCGAGGGGATAGTTCGAACCGTATTCCTGGGGCTTGGCACTCCTCAATTCGGTCCGATCAGCTCAGGCAACAAGGTCTGGTATCATTCCGGCCTCCCCTTCATGGCATACGACCTGAAGCGAGCAGGGGAATTGCTCGCCCTGGCCGGTCTTAAGGACAGCAACGGAGACGGCACTCTCGAGTACGGTTCCGGACGCCGGCCGCTCGAGATCACCCTCCTTACCTCGAGGGGAGACCCGGCACGGGAGAGGACGGCCGAAATTATCAAGCAGAATCTCGCACGAGTCGGGATACGGCTGAACTTCCAGCTCCTTCTTCCCAATGAACTGCGGCCACGCATCACGCGTTCCTTCGACTATGAGGCGATTCTCTTCGGCTTTACCCCGAGCGACATCGTCCCGGATCTGCAGGCCGACCTCTGGTACAGCAATGGCGGATCCCATTTCTGGTACCCGAATCAAGCCCGAGCCGGCACGCCGTGGGAAGCGGAAATCGACATGTTGATCGCGCGGCTGGCGCAAAGCCTTGAGGAAGGCGTGCGCCTGGGTGCATTTCGTCAGGTGCAGGAGATCTGGGCGAACCAGATGCCGGCCATTCCGATTGTCGCACCAAATATTCTATCGGGCTGGAGGAACACCGTCGGTAACGTCCGGCCGTCGATCCTGCCGTTGTTCCTGCTCTGGAATTCCGGGGAGCTCACCAAGCGTACACGTTAGCGGAGCACAGAGTGTGAGGATTCTCGCCGCCATCCTGAAACGCGTACTGCAACTGGCGGTCCTTTCCCTGCTGGTCGCTTCCGCGACTTTTTTCCTGTCCGCCCTGATTCCAGGTGATTACTATTCCGCCCAGGAACTTGATCCGGCTGTTCGCCGCCAGACTTTCGACCGCCTCAGACAGGCCGACGGGCTCGACCAACCGCTCTTCGTGCAATACACGCGCTGGCTGCGACGGTGCATGCGCCTGGACTTCGGCGACTCGCTCTTCTATCGCAGGCCAGTCCATTCCCTGGTTCTGGATGCCCTCGCCAAAACACTCTGGATCGGAATTCCTGCTCTCGCCCTCGGGCTCACGTGCGGGACGCTCCTGGGGACGGTTCACGCTGTCTTCCGTAAGCGCGCCCTCGGCATCGTGCTCGATCTCCTCTCGAGCGTCGTGCTCGCTCTCCCCACCCTTGTGCTCGGGCTCTGCGCCCTGGTGTTTGCGGCGCGTACGAACTTGTTTCCGCTGGGAAGCTTGAACGTTTCCACGCTGGGTGAGACCCAATTTATGGCATGGCTTTTTGATCGGATCCATCACCTCATGCTCCCGGCGGCCTGCCTGACCCTCCCGATCATGGCCTATGTCGAGAGAATCCAGTGTGCAGCAACACGGGAGGTCCTGGACGAACCGTTTGTGCGGGCCGCGCGCGCCCGCGGTCTGACTCGCAGGCAGATTTTTTTCCGGCACCTGTTGAAGCCGTCTCTGAATCCGATTCTGTCGACGGCAGGCCCGCTGTTGGGCAGTGTCCTGAGCGGCAGCCTCGTGCTGGAGTACATATTCTCCTGGCCCGGCCTCGGACAGATCACTTACTTCGCGCTGCTTAACATAGACCTTTCCCTGGTAGCCGGGTGCGTGGTCGGGAGCACAATTCTTCTGGTGACAGGAAACCTGGCCGCCGACATCCTGCTTCTGATTCTGGATCCCAGGACCCGTGTTCGGGGAGGTGCGCTATGAGAGGAGGCCCGGCAATGACCAATCTGGCGCAAATCCTGGCCGCCACACTTGCTGTCGCCGCGATCTTCAGCGACTTTCTGTCCCCCTGCCCTCCGGCTCAACAGGATCTTTATCAAAGTTACGCCCCGCCAAGCCGCATCCATTTCCGCGACGCGAAGGGAGAAATCCACTGGCGGCCCTTCATTTACCGCATCGAGTCGGTCGACCCGCTGGAGGGAAGCTACCTGGAACGGACAGACCAACGCTACCCCCTCGTGCTTCTCTGCAGCGGATATTCCTACCGCTTGTTCGGCGTAATCCCCGCGTCACGGCATCTTTTGGGTACGCGAACCGCAGCAGTCTTCCACCCATGGGGAACCGATGATCTGGGCCGGGATGTGCTCGCGCGGACACTGGCAGGGGCGCGCAGCGCCCTTTCGGTGCTTCTGTTCGGCAGTGTGTTCTATTTTTGTCTTGGAGTCGGCATCGGGGCGGTCGCGGGAATTTTTCGCGGCTGGCTGGACACGGTCCTCATGCGGTTTTCCGAACTCGTGCTGGCGCTGCCGGCGCTCTACATCGTGCTGGCCGTGCGCGCGCTCCTGCCGCTACAGATGACGTTCTGGCAATCCGCGTTGCTCACGGCCAGCATAATCGCTTCCGTCACCTGGCCGCCAATGGCGAGAGGGGTACGAGGGCTGATCCTTCAGATTCAGAACGCTGCTTACGTGGAGGCAGCCAGAGCCCTGGGATCCACGAAGTTGCGCATATTCCGCCGGCACATGCTCCCGGCGCTTGTGCCTTTTGCAGCGGCTCAGACCGCGGTCGCCGCACCGGTATTCATTCTCGGTGAGGTGATCCTCTCATTCCTGAATGTCGGGTTTCAAGACTCTGGAGCTTCGTGGGGATCGATGATGCGCAACCTATGGTCGGATCCGCGGGTTCTCACCGACTTTTGGTGGAATCTGTCGCCTCTGGGGCTCGTATTCCTCACCCTGTTTTGCCTGAACACGGTCAGCCCGCGCACCCGGCCTAACGAACCAGCACAGCTGACCTGAGCGGCGGGTGTGCAAAGGAACGACTCTCAGCCGCCGTCAGCGCTCGGACACTGCGCTTTGCAGGCGGAGGTTCGTCTGCCAAGATGGCGCGGCATGCTGAGGAACAATAGAGACAGCTCCCCTGCGAGCACGTCAAAGAGCCCGCAGGGGCAGCGAGCTTGCTTTCTGGGACCATGAGGGACAGCCCAGCCGTTTTCATCGGCGCTGCGCGACGCGAACTACGCCGGTCAGTCCCTGACCCGATCTAAGGACAGCCTGGTGCGGCAACACCCGTGCGGAAACGTAAAACGGGCGTTACTTCTTCGGCGGAATTACCGCATCCTTGAAGGCCTTGGCAACGCGGAATTTCACGACGGTCTTTGCAGGAATCTTGATCGAAGCGCCGGTCTGTGGATTCCGCCCCATGCGCGCTTTGCGATGCGACTTCACGGCCTTGCCCAATCCCGGCACAACGAACTGGCCGTTTTTCTTGGTCTCGGCGATCGCGGTGCTCACGATGGTATCAAGCACGTTCCCTGCTGCGGCTTTCGTCAATTCATTCTTCTCAGCCATCAGCGAGATTAACTGACTCTTCGTCATCACTTTTCCAGCCATACCTACCTCCTCTGACTTGACGCGTTCAGAATGACCCAACTTGTACATTCAAACGAAGACATTCACATTTTGCGGATATTCTCGGAAAAAGCAATCACCAATTTCGCTTTTGTCGGCCATTTGCCTCATTTTTGCGGGCAAATGCACATCCGGCAAGACTGCGCAGCGAGCGTGGCCCGCGTCCGATCGGCCGGTTTCCTACCTGTGAGGCTGATAATAGGGATTTCGACCGGCGGCGTGATCCGTGGTGTCAAGAACCTCGCCGACCTCGGGAATCCGCTCACGAATGGACTTCTCGATGCCCTGCTTCAAGGTCATGTCTGCGGCGCCGCAGCCCTGGCAGCCGCCGCCCAACCGCAGATACACTGAATTCTTCCTGACGTCGATCAATTCTACCCAGCCGCCGTGCATGCCCAGCGCAGGGTTGATTTCGCGTTCCAGCAATCGCTGCACTTTCTTCCGGATCTCCGCCTCCGGAGGAATGCTTCTCACGAATTCCTCGCTGACGGCCGGCTCACCCGAATGAATATGCTCGCGGATCTTCGCTCCGATCAGCTTGCCGACCGAGGGCCACGGGTCAAACCCGGATTTCGTGATCGTGATCTGGTTTTCGGCAAGCAGCACGTTCTGCACCACGGGCACTTGGAAAATCCTCGAAGCCAATGGAGAAAGTTTCGCCGCCTCGATGTCGGGAAAGTATGCGGATCCGCCGGGGTGAACCGGCCGGCTGACGGTAAACTTGCACACCGCAGGATTGACCGTCGGTTCTCCGATGATGGAAATCTCGTTATCCACAGCTTTCTCCTTTATATTGATCGCTGAGAAAGTACATGACAACAGCGTCAAAGTCAATCCGGATGCGGCCCGACGCCGGATCCGTGCGAGATAAGATGTCTCATCTGTCCCCTGCCTCGGATGCCGGTCCTCAGGGATCTCGCCGCCCTCGTCAAATGGCTCGACAATCGGGCGCACGACTGTTTACAGTAAGAACCTTCGAGATCTGAGCAAGGGCTCGAATGCACACTTTGTCGAGGAGCGCCGAATGAACGTATCGAGATTTTTCCTCTGCATGAGCCTGGCCGCGCTGTTGCTGCCGGATATTTCCGCAATCCAGGAGGGTCAGCTTCCATCCACGTCCGCTCACCAGTTCCGGTTGATGCCTGTTCCGGCCGTCATAGAGCCAGCCGATGGGAAGTTCAGAATCGATGGATCGTTCCGGGCCGCGCTCACCGGCTATGAGGAGCCCAGGCTGACGCTGGCGCTGGAGCGCTTCCGCCGGCGCCTGCAGGATCACACCGGCATCCCGCTATGGTCCGATCAGGCCGGCGCCCCGACCCGGATTCAATTCGAGATCCGCTGCGCCGGCCCGGGCGAAAAGGTGCAGTCGGTGAAAGCGGACGAGAGCTACAGACTGGAGATCACCCCGACGAGCGTCCGGCTGGAGGCGCCGTCACCCCTTGGGATACTCCACGGTCTGGAGACGTTGCTGCAGCTTGTCGACGTGGACGCAGAGTCGTTCTATCTGCCCGCCGTCAGCATTCAGGACCGGCCCCGTTTCCCCTGGCGCGGCCTGCTGATCGACGTCGGACGCCACTGGGAACCGGTCGAGGTCATCAAGCGGAATCTCGATGCCATGGCGGCGGTCAAAATGAACGTCCTGCATTGGCATCTGTCGGAGGACCAGGGCTTCCGCATCGAGTCGAAGCGTTTTCCCAAGTTGCATACGCTTGGTTCCGACCGCATGTATTACACCCAGGCCCAGGTGCGCGACGTGGTCGCCTATGCCCGCGATCGAGGCATCCGCGTGGTGCCGGAGTTCGACATGCCCGGCCACACGACGGCGTGGCTCGTCGGATACCCCGAACTGGCAAGCGCGCCCGGACCCTATACGATCGAGCGCAGCTGGGGCGTCTTCGACCCCTGCATGGATCCCACACGCGAGCAGGTGTACACGTTCCTCGACGCGTTCCTGTCTGAGATAACGCCGCTGTTTCCCGACGCATACTGGCACATAGGTGGCGACGAAGTGAACGGCAGGCAATGGAACAGCAACAGCTGGATCGCCGCCTTCAAGAAACGCCGGGGCATGAAGACGAACGAGGACCTGCAGGCCTACTTCAACAAGCGCCTGATTGAACTTCTTACCAGGCACGGCAAAAGAGCCGTCGGCTGGGACGAGATTCTCCACCCCGATCTCCCCGGAAGCGCCGTCATCCATTCCTGGCGCGGTCAGACCTCCCTGGCGCAGAGCGCGCAGCAGGGGCACGCCGCAATTCTCTCCTGGGGCTACTACATCGACCATCTGCGCCCGGCTTCCTACCATTACCAGGTGGATCCCATGGGTCCGCAGACCGCACAGTTGACCGACGAGCAGAAGGCGCTCTTGCTGGGCGGCGAGGCGTGCATGTGGGGAGAATACCTCACGGCTGAAAACATCGATTCACGCATCTGGCCACGGACGGCAGCTATCGCCGAGCGCCTTTGGTCTCCCTCCGAAGTGAAGGACGTCGATGACATGTACCGTCGCCTCGCGTTCGTGAGCAGGGATCTCGATCTCCTGGGGCTTGCGCACAACTCTGCCTATCCACGGATGCTTCGGCGCATGTCCCGACAAGAAGAGATCGCACGGTTGAAGACTCTCGGAGATATCGTGGAATCGGTCAAGACGCTGGGGCGCGGGCGTCTGCGCAAATACACAAGCCTCACCCCGATGAACCGTCTCGCGGATGCCGTCCCGCCTGAGAGCGATCTTGCGAGGGACTTCAACCGACGAGTCGACCTGGCCCTGTCCGACCCTGCCGGATTGCAGGCACAGTCCTTCGAATTACGCCGGCGCCTGGAGCTGTGGCGCGACAATCATTCACTTCTGCTCCCATCTCTGAAGAAGTCGTTCCTTCTTAGTGAGTTGGAACCGCTTTCCGAAAACGTTTCCAGCCTCGCCGGGGCGGGATTGCAGGCGCTGGACTACATTGACTTCGGCCGGAAACCGCCTGAATCCTGGAGCCGCGATCAGGCGGCTTTCCTCAAGCAGGTCGAGCGGCCACAGGCGGAATTGCTGATCATGATCCTTCCCGGGGTGCGCAAACTGATCGCAGCCGCTGCCCAGATTCAATAGGAGACGGACGAGGCATAAAAAATCCCGCTTCGCCCCCGTTAAATGAAGCGCCACTGCGGTAAGGTCGAACACGGTCTCTCGTACAAATCAGGAGTCGGGCCTTACTACACTACTTTTTTTCCAAGAGGCAGGTGAAGCATCCGGTTCCGTGCAGTCTGAGTGTGCGGTCGCTGGTTTGTGGTGGGGACACTTTGTTCGTCGAAATCCAGGTTTGATATCCGGTCCCAGGGGATGGCGCATTCACGGTCGCCTGCGTGGACGACCAGGAACTCAGGATTGGAAAGGTCGAGTACATCGGAAGGCCTGATTACCCAATTCCGTTGATCCGCCGTAATACTGATCGTGCTCTTTGAGGTATAACGCCCCGGACAGTTTTCCACTGGAGTGATGTCGGGGCCTTTGATCATCTGCAAAATCCACTCTTGTCGCTTGCTCGTCAACATCTTATCCCTCGTATCACCCGCCCGGTGCCAATTCCGCGCGAAACCCTTCCGGAGAAGGTCCCGTATCCGCACAGAAAAACGGTAAAACACCAGCACAAATATGAATGATAGTCTTTTGGTCCAGCACGCGAGGGGGGTACGCGCTGCGTGAGTGTTATACGTACTCACCTTTGCAACATTCGAGGTGACCAGAAGAAATATAACATAAAATTTATCGGCGGAATAAACATTTCCCGGTTTTCCGTGATCTTCGCCCGCGCACGACCGGAAAATGTTCAAAACGCATCTTTGTTCAGTCGTTGAATGACGTGTCGGTCTCCGGAAGAGTGACATCTCCGCCTGGAAGCAAGGAGTGCAGCGGATCAGACGCCGGTCGAACCCATGCGCTTCCCGCTACCTCAGCCCGGATGGAAGGCGGGGGGAGGAGATAAGTTCAGCAAACAGCTTCCAGCGCTTCTCCGGCTGCACTTCCGTGCCGCCGCGTGCTGCGATATAGTCTCTCACCAGGTCGAGCCCGAAGTTGTAGTTGATGACATAGCTCCGATATCGGTCGATAAAGCGCAACCTCTGTCGGGCGCGATCGTTCCCCATCAGGGCATAGACCTCCAGCCAGCGCACCGCGGAGTCGGCGGTCATCTCGCCGTCCAGGTAACGCCTGGCGGCCTCGTTGCCCGCGTAGTTCAGCTTTTCGACAAGAGCGGCGATTCTGTCGTAAGTCTCCACGCGGGAGGCATCCAGACCGGCGAGCGGAAACAGCACCTTCCGCTCAAATTCGACCCGCTCGGGTCCCGGGAACGCAACCTCGATTCCATAGTTGGCCGTTCCCTCGGCAACCAGGGACTGAGGGCTGAAGAGCGGGTAAACCGAGAACTCAATCCAGTTGCGTTTCCTTAGAAGATTCTCCTCGAGTAACACGTTGTATACGTGGTGTCCCGGGTATCCTTCGTGGCATGCCAGATCGATGGCGCGGTCGATATAAACGGGCAGGTCGGTATTAACCTGGATAAGGCTGTAATAATTGCCTTGATACCAGTTATAACCGCTCCAGGGCTTGTCCTTGACGAATTCGATCCGGAAAGTCTCCCCCACGGGGAGGCTGATGTTCAGTTTTGTCCGTTTGCGCGCCTCAGCAACGGCAGCCGAAAACACGATATCCAATCTGTCGCCCGGGATGATGAACTCTCTCTTGAAACGTTCATATTTCTGTTCGACGCTTCCGCCACCCGGGAGCAGCGCCTCGAGGTCCCCGAGGACGCGCGAAAAATGGCTCTCCGCGTAAGCCGGGGGAACCGCATCATAGAGCGCGTCGGCCTCTTCGTCAAAGCGCAGTCGCCTGCCTTCGAGCATCTCGACACGAGTGATCAGCGCCTGCAGTTGCCGCTGCAGGTATCGGCGCCGGAGCCTCAACATCGGATCCTGATCCCTCGCAACGATCCCCCGGATCTCGCCGACCAGCGCCAGTCCAGATTGCCGGATCACGTCCAAAGAGGCCTTTTCCCTCCTGGCCGCGTCCCTCCACTCCGCCGGGCCATAATAGGCGTCGACATAATCCGGATCATGCTCGCCGAGGGCCAGAACCAGCTTTACGTACGACTCTGCCATTCTGTTCAGGGTTTCCATAATCACTCGACACCGGCTAATCGGGCCCCTGTCCGGCCGGCAGAGACTCCAGGTTGCGAAAGGTCTTTGCAACCATGGACGACGAGTCGAACGGCGGCCAGGGAACAGGCATCAGGTGTGCCGGCCGAGGCCTGAAACGAGCGGCGGGAATATCCGGCAGCCCTTCACACTGTGCGATCACTCTCAATTCGGGATTTTCCTTTAACGGGAAGGCCACGGTAAGGATCAGCCCGCCCTCAGGAATCCCCACATAGTACATTTGCAGCCCCCCCTTGCGCCCGACATCGCCGACCTTTTTCCCGTTGATTGCCGCGTCCAGCAGGTCTGTCCCGCGGAGTTCGAGCCAGAGAGCCTGAGCCTTGGGCGGGGCGCTCACCAGCAGCCGCAAGTTCCTGACCTCACCGTCGGCCGAGGCACGCAGCACGGAGACTCGCGGCTCATCCAGGCCTGCGACGGCGGCAGAAGACCACAGGACCGGCAAGCTCAAGCCGACGAACTCACGCAAGTTCCCGCGGGAGGGATCATCCCCGAGGTACTGCAACGTCCATTCATCCGTCTTCGAGTCGGTACTCACCCATAGGGCTTGGCCGTTATCCTTGTCCAGAAAGTAGAACAAGGAGTCCGGCGCCGGATTGTAGGAATCGTATCCTCTTGCCAGAATCGCAATTCCAAAAAGGAAAAAAGCGCCGGCGGTCATGAGCGCCGTAAGCCAGCCCTTGCTTGCCTCGGTCATGGCGCAAATCAGCGGGTAGAGAAAACCCACGAGCATAGCGGCCGCCAATGCAAGGGGGACCAAGCCGTTCGTGCTCAACATCTCGAGCAATGCATACGGGAGAGGGGCGACAAGCACAATCCCGGCAAATGCGGGAAGCAGCCAAATGAAGGCTCGTTGCCGAACCCCAAAACGGTCGGCATCACGGAACACAATGCCCAGAGCCAGGGAAGACAACATCAGCGGCCAAACAAACAAGTAGCTGGCGCCGGGAAAAGCGACGCCCGTCGCCAAAGCCGCGATCGACCACCACAGAATTACGCCGGCGGCCAGATTCTCGCCGGAAGCCAGATCATCCATGGCGGCGCAGAAGCCGACCATAATCGCCGCGATCAGTGCCAGAAATGCGGTTGCAAACAATTCGCTGTTGTATCCGATCCCGTACAGCGACGGGGTTACCAGCGAAGTCTTCGCGATCAACTTCCAGACAAAGTGGGCTGCCGCCGCCGAAAACAGTGCAGAAATCAGCCACCCCGCAAATCCCAGCATCATTCCGCGCCACGACAGGCAGCCTCTTTTCAGGCCGAGCGCCAAGACACCGGCAAACAGGAGCGTCGCGGCCGCCGCCAGGGGGAAAGCCCACCTCTGTGGATAATGAAATGCTTTCCCCAAAAGGCTGAAATAGACTGCATCGCCACTTTCCTGTCGGGACAGATCCACATTGCCGAGCCGGCGCACGAGCGAAAGCGCGTAGGAACCATCGTGTTGCAGGCTGCGGAGGTCCAGGTTCTGAAGGTCATCCGTGGCCGTGTGATAGCGTTCCCAGCCCTCTGCAAATGCGAAGTTGAGGCCGGTCATGCCGCTTTGCCTGAAAACTGTGAAATCGGTATCGTTAGGCATGCGCTTGTAGAACTCGTACAAATACGAGTAACCGGCCGGATAGGGGACGGCAGCGGCGAACTGCCGCATCAACCAGGCGTTGTCTGCGCTGGTCTCGAACAGCATCGAAGGGCCGCGGGTTCCTCGGGCTTCAAAGTTGAGCACAACCGCGACCTCCTTCGCCCATGGGTGTTCCGTCACAAACGCCCGCGCCCCCAGGAGGCCAAGCTCCTCGCCATCAGTCATCAGAAAGATCACGTCATTCTGAAGAGGGGATCCAGCCTGGAGCGCTCGAGCGGTCTCGAGCAGAGCTGCAACCCCTGACCCATCGTCACTCACGGCCGGACTGCCGGGGACCGAATCGTAGTGCGCCGCGAGCATCACTGCTCTGGTGTTGTTGGCGCCCCGAAGGCGGCCAATGATATTTCTAACGGTAGCCCCCAGCACAATCCGCGGAGACGTTCGAAAAATCGCCGTTGTTTGAATTTCCGGCGCGAGCCCCAGGGTGGCCATCTCAGCAACCAGGTAGCCTCGCACCCTCGCATTTTCGGCGGATCCTGTCGGATGTGGCGCCCGGGCAAAGCGGTCGAGGTGCCCTGCCGCGCGATCTGCAGAGAACTCTGCAGGCGGGCTGCCTGCCGGGGCTACCGCCGGGGGCCGAACAGGATAGATTGCCAGAACGAGAAAACCGGTGACGAGAATCAGGATAAGAAACGGAATGATCCAGGGTCCCGAGCCGGAAAATGGTCTTGTCCTCATATTCGGAATCCTTTCCCGGATTCAACGATTATGCGATTCCATGTCCGCAGAGCGTATGTGAAACGCGCTGTCTGAGTCAATGGAGATGGATCTCACCGCAGATGGTTGATCTGCACGGTAAGTCTTGGCGCTCAGTCACAGGACTGCCTTCAGAGGGATCTTCCGGACCGGCGCCCGTTGCTGTTTACGAATGATGATTGATCCGGTCCTCGCTGCGCTTGCGAGGTCGCGAGCCGTGGGATAAGATCCTCGTGCAACGAGACAACCGGCGAGGTGGAACCAAGCATGTTGATGAAATCGGTCATTTTCCTGGTGGGAGTGATATTGACAGCTTCGGGGAGCACGTCGGACTCCAACCTGCATCACTTCGTCACGTATTTCTCCCTGGGTTTCAAATAAACCTTGCCGAAACGGAGATCGTCAAGACCTATGGATCAAACCATTATCCTGCTCCGCAACCTGGTGGCTGTCGATTCCGTCAACCCGTCCCTGGTGCCGGGGGGCGCCGGCGAGGCCGGGGTTGCGGCTCTCATCGCCGCAGAGATGCGAGCTATCGGACTTGACGTCGAGACATCCGAGGCCGCCCCGGGACGCCCCAATGTCATCGGAATCCTGGAAGGCCGCCAAGCCGGCCGCTCCCTGATGTTTTGTGGCCACATGGACACAGTCGGGATCGCCGGTATGAGCGCACCCTTCGATCCTGTTGTCCGTGATGGACGTCTCTATGGGCGAGGAGCCCAGGATATGAAGGGCGGCCTTGCCGCCATGCTCGGCGCAGCCCGGACTGTCTCCTCGAGAGGTGGCCTGCCGGCTGGCAGGCTGATCATCGCCGCGGTCGCCGATGAGGAGTATGCCAGCCTCGGGGCCGAGGCCCTGGCGCGCGCCTGGACCGCCGATGCCGCCGTCGTCCCGGAGCCGACCGACATGGTCATCGCGACGGGACACAAGGGTTTTACCTGGGTGGAACTCGTCACGGAAGGAACCGCCGCCCACGGGAGCCGGCCGGGAGACGGGCGAGACGCCATCCTGCGCATGGGGCGTATCCTGACTCGACTGGAGATCCTGGATCGCCACCTGCAGTCCGTGGCGCCCAATCCCGTGATGGGGACCGCATCCCTCCATGCCTCCCTCATCAGCGGTGGCCGCGAACTAAGCACGTACCCTGACCGCTGTGTTCTGCAAATGGAACGGCGCTCGGTCACAGGGGAAGGTGAAGGAACAGCGTTGAGCGAGGTGGATGCGGTGCTCGCGGCCCTCCGGTCGGAAGACGCCGAATTCGTAGCCTCAGCACGGGTCATGTTCGACCGCCGCCCCTACGAAACGCCGGCCGGTCATTTTCTTATCCCGGCACTCGAAGACGCCATCCGCGCTGCCGGAGGCATCCCAAGCCGCGGCGGCGTATCATTCTGGACAGATGCGGCCGTTCTCGGGCGCGCCGGCACTCCATCCGTCATTTTCGGGCCCGGCGGCGCAGGGCTCCACGGCACCGACGAATGGGTGAAGCTGGATGAAGTTCTCGCCTGCCGCGATGCTCTCGCAGAACTGGCCCGCATTGTCTGTATTTGACCGGGAAACTGCGCCGCAAAGGAGTCCGATCCCCGGGAAGGGGACCAATGCATTTTTTGGACGCAGGCGATGGCCTGTCAGGCGATCGTTGCCATGCAGCAGGAGGAGTTTATGAAGGAAAATCAGCCGACGGTTTATCCCTACATCCCCAATTCCGTTCCTGATGTAAAGAGGCAGATGCTCAACGAAGTCGATGCCGCGGGGGTGGAGGACTTATTTGCAGACGTCCCGGAAAGGCTGCGCATCAAGGGACAAATGAGCCTTCCTGAGCCGCTGCTCTCCGAATATGCCTTGAAAAGGCACGTGGACGGCATCCTGGCCAAAAACAGGACCGCGTCCGATTGTCTCAGTTTCCTGGGCGCCGGATGCTGGCAGCACCATGTGCCTGCCGTCTGTGACGAGGTCAACCAGAGAAGCGAGTTTCTTACGGCGTATGCGGGAGAACCGTACGACGATCACGGCCGTTTTCAGGCGCTCTTCGAATACACTAGCATGATGGGCGAGCTGCTGAACATGGACGTCGTCAATGTTCCGACCTACGACGGCTTTCAGGCGGCGGCCACCGCCTTGCGCATGGCCGCGCGCATCACCGGAAGAACCGAGATGCTCGTCGCCAGAACCATCAGCGCTTCCAAGCTCTCCAAGATACGGGATTACCTCAAACCCGATCTCCACCTTCGGTTGATCGACTATGACCGAATTACAGGGGGCCTGGACTGCGCGGCTCTCGCAAGCGCGCTTTCTTCCCGGACGGCAGCGGTCTACTTCGAAAACCCGTCCTGCCTGGGCGCGATCGAGGCCCGCGGGAAAGCGATCTCCGCCGCCGCCCATGAACAGGGCGCGCTCAGCATCGTTGCGGTCAATCCGATTTCGCTGGGAATTTTGACGCCTCCTGCGGATTACGGCGCCGACATCGTGTGCGGCGACATTCAGCCGCTCGGGATGCACATGCAATTCGGCGGGGGCCAGGCCGGCTTTATCGCCACGCGCGATGAAGAGAAGTATGTCATGGAGTTCCCCTCTCGCCTGTTTGGGATCACGACCACTCGCGTGAAAGGAGAATGGGGATTCGGGGACGTCGCCTATGAGAGAACGTCCTTCGCCCGCCGGGAACAGGGCAAAGAATGGGTCGGGACCGCGGCAGCTTTATGGGGCATTACCGCAGGCGTCTACCTGGCGCTCATGGGCCCACAGGGAATGGCTGAAATCGGAGAGGGGATCATGTCAAGGGCACGGTACGCGATGCTGGAACTGTCCAGGATCACCGGCATCCATACTCCGTTCTTCTCTTCCCCGCATTTTGGCGAGTTCGTCGTCAATTTCCATGGCATGAAGAAGACGGTTTCCGACATCAATCGCGAGCTGCTGAGGTGCGGCATCTTCGGCGGCAGCGATCTCTCGGGCGAATTTCCCGAACTCGGCCAGTGCGCTCTCTACAGCGTAACGGAAGTTCATGACAGGAAGGACATCGACCGCCTCGTGGGCGCCCTGCAGGAGGTCATCGCATGAACAGACAGGGTTCGGACAATCAACCAGGGGCGCCGGCAAAGCCCGGAATGAGGAGGTACCACCAGGCCAGGTGGAGCGAGCCGGTGATCTTCGAACTGAGCCGCGCCGGACAGCGGGGAATTCTCGTTCCTGACGTCGAGCCGGAGATCCGAAACGCCGTCGGTGACGTGCGGGCGGCGTTGCCCGAACAAATGCGCCGAAAGACTCCGCCGGCGCTGCCGGAGCTCTCCCAGCCCCAGGTGCTGCGCCACTACCTCAGGCTCTCCCAGGAGAACCTCGGAGCGGACCTGAACATCGATGTCGGGCAGGGAACATGCACCATGAAATACAGCCCCAAGGTCAACGACCAGCTTGCCCGATCTCCCAAGATTGCCGACCTTCACCCTTTACAGGATGAGGAGACGATCCAGGGAATCCTGGAGGTCATGTACAGGTTCGAGCAGATCCTGAAAGAGATCTCAGGCATGGACAGGTTCACGCTCCAGCCGGCCGCAGGTTCCGCGGCGATTTACACCAACGTTTCGATGATCAGGGCGTTCCACCAATCCCGCGGCAGCTCGTACCGTGACGAGATCATTACCACGATCTTCTCGCACCCGTCCAATGCGGCCTGTGCCCGGACCGCGGGATTCAAAATCGTTACTCTGCACCCTGATGCCGACGGCTACCCGGACCTCGTCGCCCTGAAGGCGGCGGTTTCGGAGCGAACCGCCGGCCTTTTGATCACCAATCCGGAGGACACGGGGATATTCAATCCGCGGATCGAGGAGTTTGTGAAGGTCGTCCATAATGCCGGGGGCTTGTGCTCGTACGACCAGGCAAACGCCAACGGAATACTCGGTATCACCAGGGCTCGTGACTGTGGTTTTGATTTGTGCCATTTCAATCTTCATAAAACATTCTCCTCTCCGCATGGCTGCGGCGGGCCTGCGGTCGGGGCGACAGGCGCGACAGCTGACATGGCCCGGTTCCTGCCGGTGCCACTCGTCTCATTCGACGGAAGCAGATACCGGCTCGATCACGAGCGGCCCGAGAGCATCGGCAAAGTGGGCCCGTTTTACGGCGTCGTTCCCGTGGTGCTGAGGTCCTATGCCTGGGTCATGTCACTCGGTGCGCGTGGCTTGAGAGAGGTTGCCGAGATCGCTGTGCTCAACAACAATTATCTCTTGAAAAAGATGATGGAAATACCGGGTGTGATCGCTCCGTACGCAAGGGGGAAACGCCGCATAGAACAGGTTCGCTACAGCTGGGAGGGATTGTCGAAGGAGACCGGAGTCCACTCCGAAGAACTCGGCCTGCGAGCGGCCGACTTCGGTGTGCATTACTGGACGAGCCACCATCCGTATATCGTCCCGGAACCCTGCACTCTCGAGCCGACCGAATCTTATTCAAAAGAAGATCTTGATGAGTATGCCGCGATCCTGGAACACGTCGCGGATGAGGCGAGGCGCGATCCCGAACTCGTGAAAACCGCGCCTCACAACAGCACGATTCATGCGATCGATCACGCGCCGCTGGATGATCCGGCGCGTTGGGCCGTTACCTGGCGCGCCTATCTGAGAAAGAATCGAGCCAAATAGGCAGAATCCGTGGGCTTGTTGTTGACAAGCCCGTTTCGTGAAAAAAAGACCGTCCCGGAAAGGGCTGAGGTATGGATGATCTGATCCGGAAATGTGCGATCGTCACCGGAGGCGCATCAGGAATCGGCCGGGCGACGGCCCTTCTTTTCGCCCGGGAGGGAGCGTTCATCACAATCGCCGACATCGACCGGACCGAAGGTCCGCTCGTCGTTCGCTTGATCGAAGATCGAGGCGGCAAGTCCCTGTTCGTGCCCTGCGACGTGACCCGGGCCCAGGACTGCGAAACCGCTGTACGCGAGACCGTCAGGGAATTTGGCGGACTCGACATCCTGTTCAACAATGCCGGCATCATCCGCAGAGCGACTGTTCCGGAGATGCAGGAGGAAGAATGGGACCGGGTCATGGCGGTCAACGTCAAATCAATATTTCTCTTCGGCAGATATGCGATTCCAGCCATGATCCGAAGGGGCGGTGGTGTCATCATCAACACCGCTTCCGGCTGGGGATTGATCGGCGGGCGGAGAGCCGCATCCTACTGCGCTTCGAAAGGGGCGGTCGTGCTGCTTACCAAAGCGATGGCGCTCGATCATGCCTCGCAGAAGATCCGCGTGAATTGCCTTTGCCCCGGCGATACCGACACACCCATGCTGCGCCATGAGGCGAATCAACTTAACGAACCGCTGGACACTTTTTTGCAGGATGCCGCGCGGCGCCCGCTCGGCCGCATTGGGACCCCGGATGACATCGCACGGGCGGCGCTGTACCTGGCAAGCGATGCGTCCTCCTTTGTCACGGGCACGACCCTGGTCGTCGATGGCGGCGGGTTGGCGGGCTGAACATGGTAGACGGCAGTGCCTGTTCCAGGAGCTGAAAATTGTACTGTCCCCATTGCAGACGAAGATACGGGAACGAGGCCTCCCGGTGCGACGCATGCGGAGCCGCACTCGTCGAGTCGCCACCCGGGAGCATCGAGCCGGAAGATGAACTGGTGGAGTTGTGCAGAACGCCGGACGCGGGCCTGTTGCTGGTGATCAAATCCGTCCTGGATTCGGCCGGGATCCCTTACCTCGTGCAGGGAGAGGCGGCACTTGGCCTGTCCGCGGGCTTTTTCCATCCCGACGCCTACAGTGCCATCATCCGTGTCCGCAACGCGGACTTGCCGGACGCCCGTGCCCTCCTGGAAGCCGGCGGTGCGCCGCCCGATGCCGGGGTCTGAACCGAATGCGCCCGGTTTGCACATCGCGATCAGGCAGCCGCTTCGCAACTTCAGGGTCGGAAGAACAGGGAGAGTCGTCAGGCGCCCGCCCTGCGATGCCCTGACAGCCGGAATCCACTTATCGGCTAGGCTTCGTGCGTCTCGCTGCCTCCGCATTCCGTCTCTCCGCGCAGCCCTTCCAGGCCCTCGCGCACGATCAGCGGAATGAGCGCAAGCGCCGCCATCGGGTCGGCCCACCACCAGCCCAACGCCGCGTTCAGTAGTAGTCCGGCTAGCGTCGTGGCGGACAGCCATACGCAGGTGATCGTCTCGTAGGCGTCGGCGTGAAGAGCCTTGCTCCCGAGTTGATCGGCAGTCTTCAACTTTGCCCGCGCCAACAGCGGCATGACCACGAGAGAAATCCCCGTCATCGCCATCCCTGCCAGGCTGGGCGCCGGCTCTCGGCCGAACCCCAGTAGACGCCGGGCCGAATCAAAAAGCAGATAGACTGCCAGGGCGATCAGAAGGAAGCCGGCGAGGCGCGAGGCCCACCGTTCGGCTTTCTCAGCCTGTTCACGGGACCGGCCGCGCATCTCGTATGAAAATCGCCAGCCTACTACGATCCCGCTTGCGGTTTCGACGAATGAATCGACCCCAAATCCGACAAGGGCCACACTACCGGCGATCACGCCTGAGACAATTGCCACTACCCCTTCGAGCACGTTCCAGGCGACGGTGAATACGGACAAACGCAGTCCGTGACGAAGCAGCTGAGACCTGCCGGACATAGCCTGAATGGTAACACAAACCGCGAACCGCCCGCGATTTTGGGCAGGAATCGATGACGAGGAGTTTTTTTGAGGTCCGCACAGCTTTCGTGGTTTAATGGTTTGTATCAGAGGGGGCAAATGTCGAAGGAAATGCCGAGGGAGGGATTGACCGCAGAACAGGCATCACATTTCGCGGGCCTGGCACTGAAAGGGATTTGCAGGGAGTTCCCGAACAAACCGGAACACGTCTTGAACGGCCCTTCGGACGTATTGAGCCCCAGGGCGCTTCACCCGGCGTTCTTCGGCTGCTTCGACTGGCATTCGTCGGTGCACGGGCACTGGATGCTGGTGCGCCTCCTTCGGCTTTTCCCCGGCTTCCCGCAGGCCGACGCCATCCGTGCGACGCTGAGCGCGAACCTGACGTCCCAGAATCTCCGGACTGAAGCCGACTATCTGGACGCCCCCAATCGCCAGTCATTCGAGCGCATGTATGGGTGGGCTTGGCTGCTCAAGCTGGTAGCGGAACTGTTCCTTAGCAAAGATCCGGAGGGCCGCAGTTGGTCGAGGAACATTCAACCGCTGGCCGACGCGATCGTCGACCGTTATCTGGATTTTCTTCCGCGACAAACCTATCCGATTCGCACCGGCGTCCACCCCAACACCGCCTTTGGCCTCGCGTTTGCGCTCGATTATGCCCGCACCCTGGGCAACGACAAACTCGAATCCATGATCATGGAACGCGCGCAAACCTACTTCCTTTCCGATGCGGACTACCCGGCGACCTGGGAACCGGGCGGCGAAGACTTCTTTTCGCCGTGCATGACGGAATCCGAGCTGATGCGTCGCGTATTGGCTGGAGGCGCATTTGGCCCGTGGTTTCACCGGTTCCTTCCCGGCATCACTCGGAACCAGTACGATTCGCTGCTCGAGCCCGCTTACGTCAGCGATCGGCGCGATCCCAAGCTCGTGCATCTTGACGGTCTGAACCTCAGCCGCGCGTGGTGCATGCGCGGCATCGCCGCGGCGCTGCCGCCGGCGGACCCGGCGCGCGCAGTTCTCGCCGCATCCGCGTCACGACACGAGGCGGCAGGGCTGGCCCATGTCGCATCTGGTGATTATGTTGGCGAGCACTGGCTCGCCTCTTTTGCCGTCTACCTGCTGACGGAGGAAAACGCGGGTCTCGGCGACACCAGCACGGGGATTCCCACAGGAGGAGTATGAGACTTGGAATTGACTTCGGCACGACCCGCACCGTCGTCGCGGCGGCGGATCGCGGGAACTACCCGGTGGTAAGTTTCCAGTCCGAATCCGGCGACATGCAACCGTGGTATCCGTCGTTGATCGCCGGGTGTGGCGACCGGTTGCTGTTTGCCCTCGATGCGCAGGCACACCAGGGCGAGCCGGAGTGGTCTTTTCTGCGGTCCCTGAAACGATCTCTGGGGGAACTGCTGCCCGATTCCACCCTGACGCTGGCCGGCAGGCCTCTGCCCGCATTCGACCTCCTCGTTCAGTACCTGGCCTGTTTGCGCCGTGACTTGTACGAACGCTCGAACCTGAATCTGAAATCGAAGGAACCATTGGAAGTGCTGATCGCATCCCCGGCCAATGCCAACAGCAACCAGCGCTTCCTCACCCTCGAAGGCTTCCGGCGCGCCGGGTTCCAGGTCCTCGGCATGTATAACGAGCCGTCGGCCGCCGGCCTCGAATATGCCCACAGCCACGTCGCCAACCAGTGGACGGCACGCAAGGAATTCCTCGTTGTTTATGACCTCGGCGGGGGCACTTTCGACGCGTCCGTCATCGCCCTGACCGATCACTACCACGAGGTTCTGACCGACGAGGGAATCGTCCGCCTCGGCGGCGACGATATCGACGCCATCCTCCTCGATCTTACGCTTGCCCGCATGCGGGGCAGCCAGGATCTGTCCGAGACGGCTCGTTATCACCTCATCGAGGAGTGCCGCCGCCAGAAGGAAAACCTGCATCCCAACACGCGCAGAATTGCGATTGACCTGGGGCGCGCGATTGAGGGCGGCGGCACCGTCATCGTCACGACTGAAGAGTTCTATTCCCGATGCGCGCCGCTGGTGGACCGTACCATCGAAGCTCTGGAGGCCGCCGTGGCCAGAGTTCAGCATAAGTCAGGCTTGGCCTGGAGCGACGTCGAGACCATCTACCTGGTAGGAGGATCCAGCGATCTGCCGGTCGTCGGCCGCATGCTGCGCGAACGCTACGGCCGCCGCGTGCGCCGCTCGCCCTATCCCTATTCCGCAACCGCCATCGGTCTGGCAATCGCCGCGGACAGCGAGGCCGGATATGTCCTGAAAGAACGCTTTACCCGGCACTTTGGCGTCTGGCGCGAGGCCGATTCCGGGCGCCGCGTTGTTTTCGACCCGATATTTCCGAAGGACACCCTGCTTCCGGGACCGGGCGACAAAACGCTGGTGCACACTCGAAACTATCGTCCGGCACACAACATCGCCCACTTCCGCTACCTGGAGTGCAGCCGGTTGACCGATGATGCTGAGCCTGCCGGCGACATCACGCCGTGGGATGACATCGTGTTCCCCCTCGACCCGGCGCTCCGCGACCGCCACGGCCAGAATCCGCAGGAGGTGCGCAGGACCGAGGAATTCTCTTCGCAGGAAGTGGAGGAGAGCTACAGCTGTGACGTGCACGGCATGATCCAGGTCACCATCACCGACCGGACAACGGCATATCGGCGCAAGTACGACCTCCATCAGTCGCAAGGGGAGCGGAAGTTCAAAGCCAAAAAGAAATCATGAGTGCGAAAGTTAGAGCTATGAGAATTCCATAGGAGTGTGGTATTTTGCGCCGCTATCGGATCAATTCTCATTTGGAGGGTTAAGAATGAAGAAAGCAGTAGCAGTACTCGCGATGGTATTCGCATTGACCTTCGTTTTCATGCTGGCAGCCCAGGCCCAGGAGAAAGCCCCGGGTGTCGTCATCCTCAAGGGCAATCCGATGGGGGGCGTAAAGTTCAACCACACCACTCACGCCAAACTCGTCGGCGACAAGTGCGATACCTGCCACCATCCTTCGAAGCCGGAAAAAGCTGCGAAGGCGAAGCAGGAGAACTGCACCGATTGCCATACCAAGACGGCTGCGGCGCCGATGAAGACCACGATCAAGCTCGCTTTCCACGATGCGATGGCCAAGAAGGGGACATGCATCGACTGCCACCTAAAGGAAGCTGCCGCAGGCAAGAAGGCGCCGGCGAAATGCGCGGAATGCCACAAGAAGGAAAACGTCTAGCAGCCTCAACTGGGGCGGGCTACGCGCCCGCCCCACTGTATTTCAATCTCCCCCGCAATAGAATCCCAGCCAGTTCCCCTTCGGTTGCCTGAGGCCTGAATCGGGTTCCCAGTGCCCCAGGGGCTGTGCAATCCCACTGCTTTCCAGGTATTATATGCGTTTTGAAGATGCCGGGTATCGAATGACGTGGGTTATCCACCGGGAATACCGGAGATTGAGGCACTGATGAACAGGATGCGAGTTCGGTCGTTTCGTCCCGGCATGCAATTTGCGAGGGGAGAGTCGTGACCAAGCGGGCAAAGTTCTTACTCTTGACAGTGGCTGCAATTTCGATTTTCACTGGCGGCGGCATCGCCCAACAGAAGCGGACTTTGCCGGAGGTGGACGCCGCCGGCCTCAAGAAGGCCATCGCGGGACTGAAAGGCAAGGTAGTATTCGTCAACTTCTGGGCGACGTGGTGCGCGCCATGCGTCGCGGAATTCCCGGACATCGTGAAGATGTACCAGAAGTATCACGCGAAGGGACTCGAGGTGATCGCAGTTTCCTTCGATGGGGATGCGCCGACGGCCGTTCCTTTCCTAGTCAAACAGGGGGCCGATTTCATCAACCTGCTCAAGAACCCCCAGGTAGACGACGAAACTGTGATCAGAGGATTCGACAAGGACTGGCAGGGCGCCCTGCCCGCCACCTGGCTCTTCGATCGCACCGGCAAGCGCGTTTATTTCAAAATGGGCAGGTTTGACCCAGCCGGCCTGGACAAGCAGATTGCGGATGTTCTCGCGCGCAGGTAGAAACGGCCCGGGCCCAAGCCATCACATTGCCTGACCGGCCCCGCCGGCGGCGGATTCGCGCACCGACAGAACGATCTTGTAGAAAACCGTCACCATCAGGACCCCGGTCGCCCAGATGCCCAGGGCGATGGCAATTTCGGGCGCCGTCGGTGCATAGTCAGTCACCGCTTCCAACGGCGAGGGGACAAATCCGCCTACGATCAGCCCAATCCCCTTGTCAATCCATAATGAGAGGAAGACGCCCGCGCTGGTCCATGCGAGGATCCGCTCATTCCGGCGAGCACGCGGGACAATCAGGATGACCACCGAAACCACCGCCAGCAGCATGGATGTCCACATCCAGGGCACCAACGCCGCATGTCCGCTCAAACCCGCAAAAAGATATTCGAAGTGCGACACGTGCGCGGGAATTCCGCTGTAGAAAGCCGTAAAAACTTCCATGAGGATGAAAAAAACGTTCAGGACCATGGCGTAGGCGACGATCACGGCCAGCTTCTGAATGGACTCTCTGCCGGCATCAAACCGGGTTAGTCGGCGCATTGCGATGCAGAGCAGAATCAGCAACGCCGGCCCGGAGGCAAAAGCCGATGCCAGAAAACGCGGCGCCAGGATCGCAGTCAGCCAGAATGAACGGCCGGGCAGCCCATTGTAGAGGAATGCGGTCACCGTGTGGATGCTGACCGCCCACGGGATGGAGAGCAGGATCACCGGTCTGATCCAGGCCGGTGGAGTGGCGCCTTTCCGCTCGGCGCCGAGGGTGACCAGCGCGATTGTCGCGTTGATCAGCAGGTAGCCGCCGAGTGCCACCAGATCCCAGAACATCATCGACCCGAAAGATGGATGAAGCAGGACGTTGAGGATTCTGGCCGGCTGTCCCAGATCAACGAAGACAAACAACATTGCCGCCGACACTGCCGCAATCGCGAGAAACTCGCCGAGAATCGTCAGCTTTCCGAAAGCCTTGTAGTCATGCAGGTAGTACGGCAGCATGACCATGACCGCGGAGGCGGCGATTCCGACCAGGAAAGTGAACTGTGCGATGTACAGGCCCCATGTGACATCCCGGCTCATCCCGGTAATGCCCAGGCCGTGTTCCAGCTGGCTCAAATAGGCGAGAAAGCCAGCCGACATCACCGCAAGGAGCGCCAGAACCCATATCCAGTATCTGCGGCCGCCGACAATCGCCTTCTCAAACATGAACATCCGCGCACCTCAGACGATGTAGTAAACCTCAGGGGCAGTCCCCAGTTCGGCCTTGCGCCGGATCGCCGCGTTGGCCCTCAGCGCCTCCCTGACTGCCGAACCCGGATCTTCCAGATCGCCGAACAGCATGGCCTTCGGCTCGCAAGCCTGAACGCAGGCAGGCGGGTTGCCTTTCGCCAACCGCTCGGCGCAAAAGGTGCACTTCTCCACAACGCCCGCCGCGCGCGTCGGGAACTCCGCGCTCAGTTCCTTGATTCCGGGCCGCGGATCCTCCCAATTGAAGCTGCGCGAGCCATACGGGCAGGCGGCCATGCAATAACGGCAGCCGATGCAGCGGTGATAATCCATCATGACAATGCCGTCTTCCCTCTTCCAGGTTGCCTGGGTTGGACAGACACGCACGCAGGGGGGCCGGTTGCAGTGGTTGCAGAGCACCACGACAGGAATCTCCTGGAACGCGGCGTCGGCATATTCACTTCGTTCCGATACGAAGGCGTCCTTGAAGCGTTCCTTCCAGATCCACTTGATCTCGTGTCGCCGATCGCCGATCTCCGGGATGTTGTGGCAGTTTCGGCAGGCCTTGATACAGAGATCGCAACCCGCTTTTTTGAGGCATTTGCGCAAATCGATGACCATTCCCCAGCGTTTGGCCGTCAGGTCGCCGGACACGGCGGAACCCGACGCTCGTTCCGGACCGGTGTCGGCTGTTCCTGCCTTTCCGGCCGCGATCGCCGCCAGGGACAGCCCGGTGACGCGCAAGAAGGTCTTCCTATCGCAAGCCATGCTCTTCTCCTGTGCCCGCTGCGCTCGACGTCGCCGCTGCTTGCCGCACCGACTTGGGATCAACGTGACAGTCCCAGCAGTACAGGCCTGGAATACCGCTGTAATCGTGGCAACGGTCGCAGAATGCGGCCTTGTCGGCATGGCATTGCTGCAAGCAGGTTCCCGTAAGGCTGATGTTCAGGATTCTACCGTTGTAGGCAGTATAGGTGCGGATGTTCTGCCTCACAACCAGGTCGCGCCATTCGCCCAACAGCTTCGCGTGTGAGGACTTCATGACCGCAATCGGGGCGACGCACTCCTTCTCCGAGGCGGGCAGGGACAGCTTCAGGTCCGGCGGCAGCGCCTGACCATCCGCCAGATAGTGCCAGAAAGGGAAAGTGACCAGTCCCACGAACAAGACCAGCCCGGCTGCGATCCAAACTCTGTCACGCATGTGGGGACGCCTCCTTGCCCGGGATGGGCTCACCCCTGAGATCGGTGTTGCGCTCGTTCGCCCCGGTCATAACCAGGGCGTTGCCAAGCAGCTCGTGCACCCCGGCGACTTCGACGCCCGGCACCCAATACTCCAGCAACGGGGGCAGGGTTGCCTTGTCAACCGCACATATGCAGGCCACCAGGTTCACACCAAACGCCTCTTGCACGTGTTTGACTGCGCTGGCCCGCGGCAATCCGCCCCTCATCCTCATTTCGAAATTCTCGTCCGTTCCCAGGCCGGACCCGCTGCCGCAGCAGAATGTCTGCTCCCGGATCGTGTTTTCGGGCATTTCATGGAATCGGTTGCAGACCCGCTTCAGGATGTAACGAGGTTCCTCCAAGAGACCCATGGCCCTGGACGTGTTGCAGGAGTCGTGGAAGGTGACGTTCCAGAGGTCGTTCCGACTCGGGTCAAGGCGGAGCTTGTCGTTCTTGATCAGGTCGGCCGTGAACTCGCAGATGTGCACGGCACAAGTGGACTTCGCATTTTCGAAACGGGTGCCGGTCACCGGAGATACCGGCGCCTCGAGAAAGTCGGCCGGTCCGTTCAGTGTATCCATGTACTGATGCAGAACGCGCCACATGTGACCGCATTCCCCGCCGAGGATCCACTTGACGCCAAGGCGGCGCGCCTCGGCATATATCTTCGCGTTCAAGCGTTTCATCATCTCGTGCGAGCTGAACAGGCCGAAGTTCCCCCCGTCGGAAGCGAACGCGCTGAGCGTGAAGTCCAGCCCGATCTCGTGAAAGAGGAGGAGATACCCGAGCAGCGTGTAGTAATGCGGCGTCCCGAAGTAGTCCGCGGACGGCACCACGAACAGAATCTCCGCCCCCTTTTTGTTGATGGGCGCCTGAATCCGGATGCCGGTCATCTCCTCGAGTTCGTCCTGCGCAAATTCTATGCTGTCCTTGAAGCCGTGGGGCTGGATCCCCAGGTGGTTTCCGGTGCGAAAACTGTTCGCGACGGGCTCGAGCACCCAGTTGGTGTTGCACCCGACCAGGTTCAGAAGCTCGCGGGCGATCATCGTCACTTCGGCAGTGTCAATCCCATACGGACAAAAGACGGAACAACGGCGGCACTCGGTGCACTGGTAGAAGTAGTAGAACCACTCCTTGAGCACATCTTCTGTCAGGTCCCGCGCGCCGGCTAGCCGTCCGAAGGTGCGGCCGGCCGCCGTAAAATACCTGCGATAAACCGATCGCATCAGTTCGGCGCGCAACACGGGCATGTTCTTGGGATCGCCCGAACCGATATAGAAATGGCATTTGTCGGCGCAGGCCCCGCACCGGACGCAGATGTCCATGAACAGCCGGAAGGATCGAAATCTCTCGAGCCGGTCTTTCAACCCGTCCAGGATGATCCGCTTCCAATCGGGGGGAAGTCTCCAATCTTTATCGAAAGGCTGCCACTCGCGGGGATTCGGCAGGTCGAGATATTCCAGGTTTTTGGGCGCGGCACTGTAACAGAAAGTCCCCTTGCGAAAGACGACCGCCGGCTCCCGCCAGTTCCTGGCCGGCGGGCGGTAGTCAATCTTGATGAGGTCCTCGGGCTTCGGTTTCTGTTCCGCCATGACTACTGTCTTTCCAATGGGAGTCCGGCTGCCCGGATCCGATCGCGGAATTCGTTCTCCCACTCCTCGTATGAATGGACTTTCACCGGGTAATCCCAGCGGTTCACGTGCCTTTCCATGCGACTGTTGTTCGGCAGATTCCGGGTCGGGCTCAGAAACACGCCCGGCATGTGCATCAGTTTGCTGAAGGGGAAGTACGCGAGCAGGAGACTCAGGAAGAACACGTGGGCCAGAAAATACAGGCTCAAACCTGCTGGAACCCTTGGGGAGAAAGTCACGAGCCCCAGGGCAAGTTCTTTGACGGGAACAAGGTCGGTTCCGGAATAATAGCGCATCAGAATGCCGGTGACGGCAAGGCCGAGGAGCAGACAGAGCGCGAAATAGTCGGTGAACAACGAGATGTACCTGACCTGAGCGTTCAGGAGCCGCCGCGAGAGGAGATAGGCCAGCGCGGCGAGGAGCGTCACATCGGTCAGGTAAAGCACCGGCGCACCGACCTGGAAAAAACCGTCCAGAGTCTGGAGGAGCAGGACAAACCCCGGAACCGGTTCCAGGAAGAAGCGCAGGTGTCGCAAAAAAATAATCAGGAGCGAATAGTGAAACGTGAGGGCCCCAAGCCAGAGGAACTTTTCCTCGCCGTAGGCCAGGCGGGCGCCTCCGTGAAGTTCGGCCCGGTTGTTGCGAAAGAGCGACCGGAACAGGAGGATCTCGAGCGCCATACGCCCGGCCACGCCAAGCTTCGTGCTCGGGCTTTCGAGCCGGCTATGGCGGACCCAGGGCAGCGATTTTTGCTGGCCGCTGGTGGTGGGAATCCGGAAAGGAACAGCGGCACGGGCCCACTTCTGGACGCGAAAGGATACACCTCCAAGGAAGATGACCATCGCGGCATAAGGGGCGACCACCGCAAAAAAGAGGTTCATGTCGTTACCTTTAATCCCGGCCGAGAATTATCCGCCCGGCACCCACGTGCCGCCGCTTCATTCATGATTGCGCTCCGCGGATTTCTCAGCCAGTCTTTCGGCGACGAAGGCTTGTCGCCTGGCACTTCTGGCTTTGATTTCGGTGATCTGTTCACGGCACCGCACGAACAGGTCAGAGGCCTCCAGCGCCATCCCGTCTATGCGGTCTTCAAACGCCGCAAGCGAACCTTCGTCCAATCCACTCCCCTTCAGGTCCTGCAACTCCCGGCGTACTATATCCTTCAGCCGTAAAATGAAAGCAACCGCCTGCGACGAGCTGAAGTCCTGAACCGCCCGCATCCGAATGATCGTATCCAGGACGGAGCCCGGATCCGCTGTATCTCTACCAAATAGGAGCGAGTCCATCAGAACGGGCAGTCCTTCCTGAAGCGCGTGCCCCACGGGATTGCGGAAACGATCCTGCCCGGCCTGCAGGAAGCCCGAGGCGCTCTCCTCATAATCCATGAGCGTCTCCTGCAGCCACTGCCTGACGATAGCTTCTTTGCGACGACCAAGGCATTCCAGAAAGGCCTCTGAGCACGGACGTCCCGGTTCCACTCTCACGTGCATTCCCCCGAATTCTGCGGGCCTCAGACGCATCCAGTAGGCTTAGGCAATCCCGCAAGCTTGCAGGCGCCTTTGGCCGGCCCTGTGGGGAAAAGCTCATAGATGTGATTCAGCTTGAAACCCGTTTCCTTGCAGAGCTTCCGGATCATCGGGGCGATGCCGAATTCCAGATAGTAGCTTCTGAGATAGTTGATGACCTTCCAGTGCTCATCCGTCAACTCGGCGACATCCTCGCTGGCCGCAAAATCCTTCGCCACTTCCTCATTCCAGATCTTTGGATCCTCCAGGAATCCGTCTTCGTCCACTTCATAAGTATTTCCGTTCACTTCAAACGTCGGCATTCTGTCGATCTCCTATCCGGAGGCGCTGATTCGGCCTCGTTCTGTAATCAAGTGTTTCCGTCCCGGCCCGGCGGGCCGGAGGCGCTAAACCAATTCTATGTATCCGCTCGGGCATTCCTCCGCGCACTTCTTGCAGCCGTTGCACAGCTCCAGCTTCACCTTATAGTGCTGTCCTTTGGGAAGTTTAATGAAGCCGTTGTTGGTGCAGTACATCCAGCAGGTCTCACAATCCATACACATCCCGCAGGACAGACAGCGTTTCGCCTCTTCGCGCGCCTCGGCCTCGGAAAAACCCGATTCGACCTCGGCATCCAGGTCCCGCAATTCCGCAGGAAGACGTTCCCGTTCGTGGCGCACCGCCTCCTTGTACCAGGCGAGTTTCATTCTCTCGGGCTTTATGACGGGTGGCAAGCCGGGTTTTTCAGGCAGCCTGCCGCGCAGCCGCGCGTCGATTGCCTCGGCTGCGAAGCGCCCCTGCGCGATGGCGATCGACACCAGCCCAAGCCCCACATCGTCGCCCCCCGCATAAAGCTCGGCGGACTGTGTAGCCCCCCAACCATCGATCCGGATCCATTCCTTCCCTTCCCGCAATTCCTCGAACGCGCCCAACTCCGGCTCCTGGCTGATGGCAGCAATAACAGTTGAGGCGGCGATTTCAAATTCCGAGCCCGCAATCGGCGACGGCCGGGGCCTGCCCGAGGCATCCGGATCCCCCAATTGCATGCGAATGCACTTCAATCCGACAGCCACTTCCTGCCTCTGCAGAATTTCGACCGGCGACGCGAGAAACTCGATCCGGACCCCCTCATCGAGAGCCCCATCGATTTCGGCCTTGATTGCCGGCATTTCGGCGCGCGTCCGCCGGTAAAGCAGGGTCACGTCTGCGCCCAGGCGCCTGCTGACCCTGGCTGCGTCGACAGCCGTATTTCCGCCGCCGATGACGATCACGGCCGCGCCCGGCGAAACTTCCGCGCCGGAGTTGACCCGGTTCAGGAAATCAGTCCCGGTCAAGACATTTGCAGCATCTTCACCCGGAATGCCGGGCTTCAGCCCTTTGTGGGCGCCGATGCCGACAAAGATCGCTCGATACTCCGCGCGTAGTTGTTCGAGTGTGCAATCCTTCCCGACTGAGAAGCTGCACCGCAAGTCCACTCCGAGATCGAGAATCCTCTGAATCTCGGCGTCCAGCACCTCGCGCGGCAGCCGGTATTTCGGAATGCCGTAACGAAGCATCCCCCCGGCCGCAGGAAATGCCTCGAACACGGTGACCGGATATCCGCGGCGGGCAAGTTGATAGGCGCAGGAGAGGCCGGCAGGACCCGAGCCGATGATCGCGATTTTGTCGGAATGCCTGTCCTCGCTTAACCTGGAGAGGCGGAGTTTTCTTGAGATGGCAAAGTCCCCGACAAATCGCTCGAGGGAGTTGATCGCCACGGCCCCTTCCTTGGCGTTGCGATTGCACTCCTCTTCGCAAGGGTGAGGACAGACACGTCCGCAGACAGCGGGGAACGGATTCCGGTCTGTGATCATCCTCCATGCCAGCTCGTAGGCCTGCTCGTCGGTTCGGCCGTACGCCTCCGCCTGGGCGATGGTCGTCAGCCATCCCCGGATGTCCGTTCCGCCGGGACAACCGCCCATGCAGGGGGACGTCTTGGGAACGTACACTGGGCGCAGCGGACTTATCTGGCCGGCGCTCACGCTCGCCTTGATGACCGGCTTCTTAACCTCCTTGAACAATCCCATCACTCGATCCCATTCAGATTCGATTTCAGGCCGCACAGCCCCGGGGAAATGCCGCAACATCCTGCTTTAGAAGGCGTCGAGCCCCCCAGGACTTTCTAGAACCGGATATGCGTCGAACGGGCATACGTCTGCCCGGCGTTCTTGAAATCATCGATGTGGTACCGGGTGAAAGGAATGCCGGTCAAACTGAAAAACTTTGGCCAGCCGATCCGTTCGATCCACTCGCCCATGCGTTCGTATTTCCTGGCGTTCGCCGCGTAAACGCGGACGATATTCACCACCGCGTCGACCACTTCGGGCCAGTGCGGCGGGTTGTTGGGCAGAAACGGGATGGCGAGTTTTGTGAACTTGGGGGTGCTGCGGGCATTGCTCACTTTCCCACCCACCCAGATGGACAGGCCGTCGTGTTCCGGATCGTTCATGGTCATCGCCGGGCAGACGGTGTAACAGTTGCCGCAGAACATGCACTGCTCCCTGACGACCTCCACCGACTGCTTGCCATCGACGGTCGCGGGCCGGATGGCGCCGGTCGGGCATGAGGCAATGAGTGTCGGAACCTCGCAGATTCGCGGCAGCACGTCATGCTGAATCTTCGGCGGTTTGCGATGGACGCCCAGGATGGCGATGTCGGAGCAATGCACGGCCCCGCACATATTCAAACAACAGGCGAGCGCAATGCGCAGCTTCGCCGGCAGATCCTCGTGCGTAAAATGCTCGTAGAGTGCGTCCATGACGTTCTTGACGATGCCCGAAGCATCGGTTGCCGATGAATGGCAATGCACCCAACCCTGCGTGTGGACGATGTTGCTGATTGAATTGTTCGTTCCCCCGACGGGATAGCCTGCCACCAGCAGGTCATTCTTCAGAGGCTCGATATTGGCCGGATCGTCCAGCAGGAATTCAACGTTGTGGCGGCTCGTGAATCTCAGAAACCCGCCACAATACTTGTCTGCCAGGTCCGCGAAAAGCCGGAGCGTTTGAATGCTCAGCAGGCGTGGAGACCCGGCACGTACGGTGTAGATCTTCTCGCCGGACTCAGCCACATGACAGAGCACGCCGGGCGCGATCGATTCATGGTACTTCCATTGGCCGTAGTTCCTCTGGATCAAAGGATGAAGAAACTTTTCGTAGTGCGGCGGTCCGATGTCGGTAATCCTCTTCACAGGTTCTGTTGCCATCTAGATTGCTCCTTACATTCCATATGGTTGCCTGCAGGCCCTTGCCGAACCTGCCGCGCGTTACTCCTCCGCCTCTTCGCCGGCCTGGAGGAAGATATACGGATTGTCCCTTGGTGCCGCGATCATCTCGGGCACGGGATCCAGGCCGATCGCATCGAGGAAGTTCGCCATTCCCACGCGCTGGATGAGTTCGCCGATTCTTTCGCGGCTCTTGCCGTATTCATCCCAGAATTCCCAGACCCGTGAGAGAAGCTCCTTCAGGGTCTCCTCCAGTTCCTCAGCCGGCACAAACGGAACGAGAACGGAGGACAGGAGTGCGCCCTGGACAATGGGAGCTTTGGCGCCAATCAAAACTGCCGCACCCCTCTCCTTCCCGGGGCGCAGCGCCTTCGGCATGAGGTTGATGCAGTGCATGCAGCGCAAGCACTCGCTGTTTCTGATGCTCAGGGTGCCGCCGTCCCAAGCCATGCACTTGGCCGGGCAGCGATCGCAGACTTCCTTCTGAATATCGAGTCCGCCGGCAGCATACTCAGCCACGGCGGCATTGTCCTGCCGGATGTCGTCTTTCCATATGCCGATGATCGACAGGTCCGCGCGGGCGATGGATGCGACGCAGTCGTTTGGACACCCGGAGAATTTCAGTTTGAATTTATAGGGGAACGGCGGCCTGTGAATTTCGTCCTGGTAGGCCTGCGTGAGGTCATGGCAAATGCGCATGGTATCGTAGCAGGACCATTCGCAGCGCGCCTGACCCACGCAGCAGGACGGCGTGCGCATGTCGGAACCGGATCCCCCCAGGTCAAATCCGGCCTGGGTCAGCTCCTGGAATGTCGCTTCCAACTCGTCGGTCTTGGTGCCCAGAAACACGATATCACCGGTCGCTCCGTGCATATTGGTCAGACCCGACCCGTGACGCTCCCAGATATCGCAAAGAGTCCGCAACGCGGTGCTCGTATAGAACCATCCGGAGGGCTGGTTGATGCGCAGGGTGTGGAAGTGGGCCACCTTCGGAAACTTCTCGGGCACGTCGCTGTAACGCCCGATCACCCCGCCGCCGTAACCCCGCACGCCGACGATTCCACCATGTTTCCAGTGCCCCTTCTTTTCCTCGTAGGAGAGCTCCAGTTGCCCGAGCAGGTCTTTGCAGACTTCACTCGTCTCTCCTGCCTTCTTGATCTCCCTCACAAAGCTGGGCCACGGTCCCTTGTCGAGCTTGTCCAGGAGCGGGTACTTCTTGCTATTGTCGTAAGTCATGTATTCTCTCCAAGGCGGCGATGCCACGCAGGGCATCACCCTTTCCCGGTATCGATAAAGCCTTCATGAAAATATGGGCGAAAAAACAAGCCGCCCCCCTGCTGCGCCCTACATTCCAATCGCGTCAGAACTACGTGTGTCCTGCGGGGAGCCGTCCGGATTCCGTAACGAATCCAGTCGGGGGTAACCGCGGAGAATGTAAACTCGATTCCCCCGCAAAACAAGCTTTTTAGGCGTGCGTCGGACTTGCGCCGAAGTCCTCAATTTGCAAGTCCCCGGTTCCCCTGCCGGATTCCGGCTGGTTTCCGTCGCGAAACTCCAAGATCGTACCTCCCGGTCCTGGGCCTCAACCTGGACTTCGACATCCTTGTTCGATGTAACCTATTGCGAATGCTGCACTTGGATCGGTCCATACGTCATCGTCGGGTCTACGTCCAGATTCAGATCCAGGTCCACGTTCAGGGCGGGTGATTCGATAGCTTCGCGGGAGATGCCAGCCCAGCGCCGCATTGGGGCCGGGGATGCTCCTCTGCTCCTGCCGCCACCTATCACGAAAGCTGACCCCGGCACGCCCGGACCAGGACCGTCCCGGCAGGCAGGCCGGCTGTGCGCACTTCCACGAACCCGAGACCCTGGAGAACTTCGTTCAGGCTCTCGATTGCCCAGGTGCGGCAACCGCCGCGTTTCATGCGCCGGCCCAGGCTGCCCAAAACCACTTCCGGCGGCGGCAGCGCGCTCGCGGGAAGGAAGGCGTCGTGCAAGGCCAGGAGTCCATTCCCGTTCAGCCGGGCCGCGGCAGTAACCAGTATTTTCTGCGCCTGTCCGCGATTGCAGGATCCAAGCAGCCCTGAAAGCAGGATTGAACCGTAGCTTGCCGGCTCCTCCGGCAACTCATCGCTCAACTCCAGGAGATTACTCCGCCGGAGGAACGGGTTGCACGCGATGATCGGGAGGACCGGCCAGCGCTCCGAGATCGCAGCCCGGTAGGCACTCTCCCCCCAGCCCACCAGTAGGACCGGACCGTGGCCCCCGAGATCGAGCTTTTCCACAACGGCCGGGGCCGCAAAACGGGCCAGCGCCTCGCATGACTCCCGGAAAGCCTGCTCATTCTCGTCCGGTTTGAAATCCGGACACCCTTCCGTCACATACCGCGCCAGCCCCCCCCAGTCACCCGATTGCGCAGCCTGGCAGAGCAGAGTAGCCCGAAGGCTCTGCGGAGAACGGCTGCAGAGATATCGCGAAGCCAGTTCCAGGTTGCGGTACCCGTCAGCCGTTACCTCCAGAACACCGACCGAGACCAGGGCTTCAAGCACTTCGCACATCGCCACGGCAGGCAGTCCAAACTCCAGGGCCAGCCCATCCGGATGCATGGGCTCTTCCAGACGGTCGAACAGCCGCAACTCAAGGGCAAATCCGAGCACCTGGGTTCCCAGACCCGCTGTGGCCAGCCGGAGGAGTTGATCGGGCGCCGGGGAGGGTGCGAAGCGCGTACTGCCGTCGGCACGGCGGCACAGGTCGCGTTCGGCATACCTGATCTTCTCCCGCAAACGCACGACTTCTCCCACTACCAGGGTGGCAGGGGGCTTGATTCCTGCTCCATCAACCTCATCGGCAATGTTTGCCAGGGTTCCCGTGACGACCTTCTCGTCATGCCAGAAGGCCATCTGTATCATGGCCGCTGGGGTTTCAGGACCCCTGCCATGTTCCATAAGTTTCCGGCTGATGGTCCGGACGTTGTGGACTCCCATCAAAAACACCAGAGTATCCAGCTTGCCCAGCGCATCCCAATCGAGCCGGCTGAATTCCCTGGAAGCTTCGTGGCCGGTAACAATGGCCACCGACGAGGCTTCCTCGCGATGGGTCACCGATATGCCCGCACCCAAAGGCGCCGCCAGCGCGGAGGATACACCGGGAATCACTTCAAACGGGATTCCATGCTCAGCCAGGAACAAGACTTCCTCGCCGCCACGGCCGAACAGAAACGGGTCGCCGCCCTTGAGCCGGACGACCATCTTCCCTTCCCTGGCCTTTTGCAGCAGGAGCTCATGGATTTCATCCTGACGGGACCCGTGCCGGCCAACCGGCTTCCCCATGTATAGACGCTCTGCGGAGGGCTTTGCAAGGGCCAGCACTTCCTCCTGAATCAGGCGGTCATACACGACCACATCTGCGGTGCGTAGGAGTTCGGCCGCCTTGATGGTCAGCAGCTCCGGGTGTCCGGGGCCCGCCCCAACGAGATAGACCTTCCCGGGTGTCATGAAATCGAAATCTCCGACAGGAATGTGCCGCATCCGGGCCTGGCGGGTGCGACAAAGCTACCCTGTGTATCACGATGGAGTTGGGAGTTCAACATAAGTCTGGAACGGCCGTCGGGGGTTCCTTCCCGATCGCCCCATACTCTGCGGCCGGGAATCCGCATCGGCCGTCGATACCAACCGGACCTGTCCTTCAGCATTTTCTCTGTCACGACGGTTTGGACCAATGCTACACTGATGTTCACCAGGTTCAAGAATCGGCCGGATCGGCCTGGAGATTCCCCTAGCATTGCCTGGGTGGTTCCCTGCCGGAGCGGATTTCAATGAGGGCATGCGGCTCCTGCAGGTGATTGTTGCCGTGTCGGCGTGTGCGCAAGCATGCCCGGTTCATCAAACGGCCTTTCGACACCGACAGCGCGTCGAGGCGGGAGCATGAATAGAGAACGAGCCTTTAGCCGGGAAACCCAGCCAGACGATCCTGCCGGCAAGTCCGGAGCCAGAGGCGCCACCCCGGCTACAGCACTGTCCCGGGAAGCAGGATCCGAGGGATCGGATGTCGATTCTGTGGTTTCCGCGTTTCTCCGGGAATTGGATTCAGTTTCCTCAGGGAATGAAGCGACGATCGCGTCCGAAGACGAGTCCGCGAATGAGCCTGCACGGGCGGATTCACCCGACGGAAATGTACACCTGTCGCCCGCCCTCAGACTCGCGCCGCTCGCGGACGATTTGGAGGCGAAACCGCTTTGCAGTGACGTAGATGCCGAGCTTTCCCGCACGCTGCACGAGCTTGAGTCACGGGTAAAGTCTAATGTGATTCCCATGAATCCCCGTGAGGGGGCGAAGCATCCGGCATTGAGCCTCCCGGCAGTCGACTTCAAACCGTCGGTACCGCCTCCGCCTCCACCGATTTCGGAGGAACTGCACGAAACGCCGGAGCCCGTGAAACAACAACCCCCACACCCTTCAGTGGCCGATCCGGCGCCTTCGGCCGCTGCGGATCTTGACGACCCGAGGGCGCCGCTCTCCACCATGCCGGAGTCTCATTCGGTGAGGGCCAGAGTGGCGCTGATCTTCGCCGTGGTGATCCTGGTCGCAATCCTGGCCGCCGCACTCTACTATCTCCTCAGACCAGAAGATCAGCCGGTGAGCCAGGCGAGTGTCCCCGAATACCAGGCGCCTGCGGGCACATCGGCTGAGAATGAGGGAGCGAAGCAGAAGGCTGCCCCCAGCACGGTGGAACAGTCGAGGGCAAATACCGCGGCGCCGCTGGCCGCCGCGCCTCCGGCTGCAAGACAAGTTCGCACCGCAGCCAAGACGCAGGCCGGACCGAAAGCGGCGCCGCCGCCCCGCGTTGGCTCAGAGCGCGCGCAGCCTGCAGGATCGACGGTCCCGGATTCATCCCAAGCGATCAAAGTGGGCCTGCGGAATCCTCCTGTCCAGCCCGGTGCCGGCCGCAGCGACCCGCCGGCCGTTTCCGTCGCCGCAGCACCGCCCGTCGTGCCGCCGCAACCCTCCGGGCAGACAGCTGCAAAGCAGGCGGAGGCACCTCAGGCAACGGCTGCAGGTGCACAGGTAACACCGGTCCAGACGGCGTCGATCAAAACGAATCCCGATAATCCTCCTGTTGAGCCGCCACGGACGCCGTCCTCGCCGCCGCCTCCCGCGGGGACAGCCGCACCGGCATCACAGCCCGCTACAGGCACGAAAGACGCCGCACCGACTGCAAAAGCGGAACCGTCGCCGCTCGCGACTCCAGCCCAGCCGATCCTCAGAGTGGCGCCGGACTATCCAATGTTGGCGGCCAGAATGAGGACCGAAGGGAGCGTGAGCGTGAGAGTAGAAGTGAACGATCAAGGCAACGTGGCCCGGGCTACGGCAATCAGCGGCCCCCCGGTGTTGCGCCCGGCGGCCGAAGACGCTCTCAAGAAATGGAAATTCAAACCCGCGACCCTTCGCGGCGTGAACATCAAAACCGAGTTGATTATTGTGGTCGAGTTCAAGCGCTAACCGCCACCAGTCAGTTCTCCTTGACGAAATGCTGGGGCGTGTGAAAGCGCGCACGCGCGAAGGAGGGGACGATGAGCACAGTCAATCAGAAGAAAGCAGAGCAATCCATGTTAACTGAAGAACAAAAACGCAGATATGAGGAAACACTGGAGCTGGCCAAGGAGGAGTTGGATCAGCTGGACCGGGAGCTGGCAGCGGAGGTGGCGCGCGCGAAAGAAAAGCTGCACGAGCTCCAGGAAGCCAAGAAAGCGGTGAAACTCATCTATGACGGCGCTTGTGCGCGGTTGGGCGCCAAGAGCGAGATCAAGATTCAGAGCTTCGACGTCGCAGAGCTCGAAAGACATGGGTAGCTGCGATATTCGGAGTTCGAACACCGGCCGCTGGTTCACGCGGCGCCATGTTGATAAGTGTCGCTCCCGATGACGCAGAAAAGCGCATTCCTCTCCCGTTTCACCCCCAGCCTGATGCCGGCGGAAGCCTTGGAAGGAATCTTCGTCCAGAGGCAGGAGCTGGCGCAACTATTGCTGGAGCGAATCCGCAAGAGCGCTGTTGAACACGCTCCACATCACGCCATCCTGGTAGGACCCCGGGGAATCGGGAAGACTCACCTAATCTCCCTGATTTATTACCGCGTGAAGCAGAGTTCGGACCTCCGGGAACTCCTGCTCACAGCCTGGTTGCGTGAGGAGGAGTGGCAGATAACATCCTTCCTCGACATGCTGCTGCGAATTCTCCAGGCACTGGCAGCGGAACACGAAGAAGATCCGGCGCTCGCCGCGAGAGTGAATGCTCTCTACAACCTCACACCCGAAAAGGCGGAGACCGCCGCCGCCGATACCCTGAAGGAAGTGCTGCACGGGCGGGGCTTGCTCATCCTGATGGAAAACACAGACGAACTGCTCCTCAGGATGGGGCCCGAGGGCAAGGGCCGTCTGCACAGGTTTTTACGGGAAAACCCATGTTGTGTGGTCCTGGCTTCCAGCCAGAGCGTGCCTGATGGTTCCCCGGCGGCGGGCGGGACTCCCCTGCCCGGCGACTGCCTTGTGCATCAATTGCAGGAATTGACCCAGGAAGATGCTGTCGACCTGCTCACTAAAATTGCCGCTTACAGGGGAGACCGCCAGCTGTCAGCCTTCATTTCGTCGCATCGGGGCCTCGCACGGGTTCGGGCTCTCAAGTACCTTGCTGGAGGGAACCACCGGGCATATGTCATTTTTTCGCAGTTCTTGACGCGCGAGTCCCTGGACGAGTTGATTGAGCCGCTCATGCGAACGATCGACGACTTGACGCCGTATTACCAGTCACGCATGGCCTGGCTGTCACCCCAGCAACGGAAGATCATCGCGTTTATTTGCGAATGCCGGCACCCCATGCCGGTGAGGGACATCGCCCGACACTGCTTCATCAACCCCGACACTGCCGCCTCCCAACTCGAAGGATTGCGCAGAATCGGGCATGTCCACTCCTTCACGGTCGGTTCAGACAACTATTACGAGCTGCGCGAGCCGCTCATGCGGCTTTCAATAGAAGTCAAGAAACACCGGGGCAAACCCGTCCGCCTGCTCGTCGATTTCCTGCGACTATGGTATTCCCCGGCCGAGTTGCAGCAGAGATTCGCCTCTTTGCCCGCCGATGCCGCACTCGAACGCGATTACGCCATTCCTGCACTCCAGGCAACCGGGGAAGAGGGCGAACACCCGAGGGTTCCGGCTTGCTGCGCGGAGTATCAGGCGGCCGTTGACAAGGGGGATTATGCCCGTGCCCTCCGGTGTGCCGAGGAACTCGTCGTGCTTCGCGGCCGCATGGAGGACTTGTTCGCCCAGGGATTCTGCCTCAGGAGCATGGAACGATTTGAAGAAGCGATTGCCTGTTACGACGGCCTGATCGCCAAGAATCCGCGTGATGCGTTGACCTGGGTGCTTCGAGGCGCCTGCCTGTTCAAGCTCGGCAAGTACCAGGACGCTTTGGTCTCGTGCGATAATGCGATCGAACTGAATCCCGGGGACGCCAGGGTCTGGAGCGACCGGGGCGCATTGCTGCTCAACATCGCACGCCCCGACGAGGCACTTGCGTCTTTTGACATGGCACTTCGGCTGACACAGGACGACCCGTTTACCTGGAACAGCCGTGGTATGGCGCTGTCGGACCTCGGCTGCTTCGAGGAGGCCGCTGCTTCGTTTGACAAAGCCTCGGAACTCGACCGCCTCGACGAGATGCCGTGCATCTACAGCTGCGCAGCCATGATTGAGCTGAAGCGCTTCGAGCCGGCGCTCGCACGCGTGGAGCGCGCGCTGAGCATCGCCCCGGAACAGCCGCTCGCCTGGGCTGTATGCGGCGCGGCCCAGGCAGGATTGGGCAGGCACCGCGACGCGCTCGCTTCGGTCGAGCGCGCGATCGAGCTCGGGGAGTGTTCCTCCTTCGTGTATTTCAAGCGTGCGGAGATTCTGCTTGCCGAAGACCGCTGGCGGGAAGGCGCCGCGGCGCTGGACGAAGCGCTCCGCCGCTTCCACAGCTCCGGCAATCCGGACACCGGCAACACGGTCGAACTCGTCCGCATCCTGCAGAGCCATCTCAACGATGAAAATGGGCTGCAGTTGCGCGCCAAAGTCCTCGTGCTCGTTTATTTCAAACATCACGCGCTTCCAGCCCTGGCGCATGCCACGGTGGAGTGCATTCCCGACTTGATTTCGCCCGCGTTTGAGGACCTGACAGCAAGGCGCTGGCTGGAAACCTGGCGCGGCCTGACGGGCACCCAGGCCGATTTCAGGCTCCCCCTGCGCCTGATCGACGCCGCCGTCACATACCGCGAGACTCAGGATTTGCGTGTGTTGATGGACCTTCCCCTCGAAGAGCGCGTCCTCCTCGAACCGCTGCTCGGCGTGCAGGTGCAAGCCACCGCCTGAGGGCGGCCGGGAGTGCGCTCAGTTCCAGCGGAACCACCGGAGCGCGCAGACGAAGGAGATGCCGCCCCACGCAAGTAGGACCGACAGCCTCCACACCTGTGACACCAGCGGCGCGCCTTCCAGGATCACGGCCCTCAGCGCATTGTTGAGCTGCGTGAGGGGCAGGCTTTGCACAAAGGGCTGCAGCACATCTGGAAACCGGTCAGACGAGAAAAAGATTCCCGACAGCAGCCACATAGGCAGCATGATCAGGTTCATCAGGCCGGATACGGTTTCAATTCGCTGCGCGCGACTCGCAACCAGCAGGCCCAGCCCTGAAAACGAAATCGCTCCCAGGAACGCCAGGACCAGTATCGCGAACATGTTCCCTTTGATCAGGACTCCGAAGATCAGAGCGCCCGTTCCCAGCACGATGACAAGCTCGGGGATCATAAACACGAGCCGTGCACCGATCATCGACCACAGGAAGTCGGCCCTCTTCATGGGCGTGGCCACAAAGCGCTTCAGCAGCTTGCGCACTCTCATGTCGACGATTACAAAACCGACCCCCCACAACCCGCTTCCCATCAGGTTCATTCCGAGTAGTCCGGGCACCAGGAAATCTATGTATCGCGCTCCTGGTTCCGTCAGATGGTCGTCACGCGTGGCAACCGGATCCCTCCGGCCGGCGGACCGCTGCAGCACGTCGTCGACGCGCTGCCGGGCAAGCACACTTTCCGGCCTCGTCGGGTCGAACACGAACGTCGTAGGATCCCCCGGAATTATCACCAGTGAGGTCTTGCCCAGCCGCAAACGGTCGTGGCACTCGCCGGCGGAATGGATTCCCACCACCATGTTCGGGCTGTTGCGCAGGTCACGGGCCACGCCGTAGGCATCCCCCGCACCTTGCTGAACATCCACATATACTCTCACAGCCGGCTGGTTGCGGAAGGCGATTCCCAGGCCCAGAGCAAGGAGCAGGGGGAAACCATATACCCAGAACACGGCTTCGGGTTCCCGCATGAATTCACGCAGGCGCGCCAAAAGCAATTCCCTAAGAGGGTGATACTTCGTCATCGCGCAAGCGCTTTCCCGTCAGGTGGACGAATACATCCTCGAGGCTGACATGGCGGGTGGTCAGCCGCATCAGCTCGAGCCCCTGTCGCTCAAGAATCTGGAGCAGCGCGGGAATGGCAATATGCGGCTCGGTCACCGTCAAAGCCATCCCCGCAGCCTCCGTTCGAACCTCCTTCACCGCAGGCAGCGCTAGAAGTTCCTCCACTGCAACGCGGGAACCATTGCTCAAGGCAAATTCGATCACGTGCTCCCCGCCAAGGCCGGCGATGAGTTCCGCAGGAGAGCCCAGCGCTATGATCTTGCCCTGATCGACAACCGCCACCCGGGCGCACAGCCTCTCCGCCTCGTCCATATAGTGCGTTGTGAGAAGAGTCGTTTTTCCCCGTTCCCCGAGGCTCCGGATAGTGTCCCACAGCTGCCGCCTGGATTGCGGATCCAAGCCGGTCGTAGGCTCGTCGAGAAACAGCAGCTCGGGATTCCCTACCAGGGCGCAGGCTACCGCGAGGCGTTGGCGCTGCCCTCCCGAAAGTTTCCCTACCCAGGACTTCGATTTCTCGGTCAGTCCCACCTCCGCCATGACAGCCGCAGGATCGTTTCCGTCGCGATAGAAACTGCGGAACAGGACCAGGGTCTCCCGAACGGAAAGCTTCTCGGGAAATCGAGTTTCCTGCAATGAAATCCCGATGTGCTGCCGCAGTTCGTCATCGTGCTCGCCCCAGCGCATCCCAAGGATTTCCACTTCGCCGGAAGTGGCGTCCAGCAGGCCCTCGAGAATCTCAATCGTAGTCGTTTTGCCGGCTCCGTTGGGCCCGAGGAGGCCGAAACACTCTCCCGGGCGCACGTCCAGATCCAGGCCGCGGACTGCCTGGACGTTGCCGCCGCGGTTCCTGTATTCCTTGCGCAAATCGCGGCACCGGATGGCTGACTGGAATGACACCGGCGGCATCGCCTTCTCCCCTTGGACGACTCAGATTCAGACCTGTTCGCGAAATCAGCTGCCTGTGGCGTTGCCGCGGGCTTGCCCGGCAAACCAATCGAAGCGGTCGGCGTCACGCGTTCAGTTTAGAAGCTTTTCTGGACGCGTCCCTGTTGTCTGCTCACGAACTGCCCTGGAAAGTGCTGCTCTGCTGCAATTTCTCCGGCCGAGTCTTGGAGTTACCCCGAGAATTATAGTCAACCTGCAGAGGGTAGGAAAGGGACAACGGACATCATCCCAGGCGTCGCTCGCTGCTTGACCCGATTGCGCTGCCGTTCTAGAATCAGTCCACTCCGGGCGCCCGTCGCGTCCGGTACGGACCGCTGGGAGGCGCGCCATGGGGACGGTTTCCATCGAAGCTCTGGCAGAAGACATGTTTAGCCTGGTGACTGAATGCACCGGAAAGAAGAATCTCAAGGCCGGCGACCTCACCAAAGCAATGATTTCCAAGTACGGAGCCGAATCCTGCACGAAAGATGACTGCAGGCAGGCAATCCGGATCCTTATCGATTCGGGGCGCTGCGTTTACAGTTATTTGGGCGGTTCCTTCATCCAGCTTCCCCCCAAGGAAGACTCCGCCCCGGCATCCTGATCCATGTCACTGGAATCTACCGCAAACGACATAAACACGTATCCGCGGATCGTCATCGCCGGCATGTCCGGGGATTCGGGAAAAACCCTTGTCAGTCTCGGTCTCCTCCTCGCCTTGAGGGAACGCGGAATCGCAGTGCGCGCATACAAGAAAGGGCCCGACTACATCGACACCGCGTGGTTATCCTGGGCCAGCGCCGCGCCGGTGCGCAATCTCGATACCTGGCTCATGGGCGTCAGGGAATGCGCATCCTCGTTCTCACGCTCTGCCCTGGCGTCCGGATTCAACCTCGTCGAAGGCAATCGCGGCCTGTTTGACGGGGTGGATGCGGCCGGAACTCACAGCACCGCGGAACTGGCCAAGATTCTGAAAGCGCCGGTGCTCCTGATCGTCAATGCAGCAAAAGCGACACGGACCATCGCCGCCGGCATTCTAGGTTGCCAGAAGCTCGATCCCCAGGTGCATCTCGCAGGGGTCATCCTCAACCGGGTAAACGGCCCGCGACACGAGAGCATTGTTCGCGAAGCCGTCAAGACAATTTGTGAACTTCCCGTGCTCGGCGTTGTCCGAAAAATCGGCGGTCAGGAACTGCTCCCGGCGCGACACCTGGGACTCGTCACTACGCAGGAACATCCGCACGTCGACGAACTGAAAGAGAGGTTGCGGGGACTGGTCCGTGATCAGATCGACCTGGACCAGGTTCTGGATCTTGCCCGCAGGGCTCCGACGCTTCCCTCCGCACCCGCGATCCATTCAGATCTGCCCGACGCCCGCGGCTTACGAGCCGGTGTAATCAAGGACGCCGCATTCAGTTTTTACTACCCCGAGAACCTCGAAGCCCTCGAACGTTCGGGCGCAACCCTGGTGCACGTTTCTCCGCTGTCTTCGTCGCGCTTGCCCTCGAACCTGGACATACTCTACATCGGCGGCGGCTTCCCGGAGACTCATGGCCCGGCGCTCTCCGCCAACCGCGATTTTCTGGCTGCCCTTCAGGGCGCCGCGCTGAGCGGCCTGCCGGTATACGCCGAGTGTGGGGGGTTGATGCTTCTTTCGCAGGCCATCCGATGGAAAGCCGCGCGCTACCCGATGGCAGGGGTCTTCCCGTTCGAGATCGAGATCCATCCTGACCCACAAGGGCACGGCTACGTCGAATTAATGGTAGACGGGTCCAACCCCTTCTTCCGTCAGGGCAAACTGATCCGGGGCCATGAATTTCATTATTCCCGGATTGTCGGCGACTTATACCACTCCAACAGCGCATGTGTGGTTTTGCGGGGCACGGGATGCGGCCGGCGGCGCGACGGGCTTGTCCTTGGAAACGTCTGGGCATCGTACACGCATGTGCACGCGCTCGGCACCCCCGAGTGGGCACAGGGTCTGATCCAGGCCGCGGCCCGGCATCGGGATCAGCGGCGCAGCTGAGTTCCTCCCGTCAGCAAACACTCCGCCGGGGCGACCGCAGCCGTCATTGCGCCGAATTGCTTTGTGATCGCAGGGGTTCTTGTGGTTTGATCTTCGCGCGATCCGACCGCGAAATGAGCGGCCGGATCAATTCCCAGGGTTTGGGGGGCTCTAATGACAGTTCTGCTGTATGCGGTCGTTTACGCAGCAGCACTCGTGTTCGTGGGCGCTTGTGTCTTCCGCGTCCTGAAGTACGCCAGTGCGCCTGTCCACCTGCGGTGGGAGCTCTACCCCGTCCCACACGAAGATCCCACGCGCGCGGCACACGGCGGCTCTTATTTTGAAAACGGCGAATGGTGGACCCATCCCCGGCGCACGAATCTCGTGGGCGAACTCAGGTTCATGATTCCCGAGATCCTCTTTCTCAAAGGCCTATGGCGCTTCAATCGAGGCCTGTGGTATCGCAGCTTTCCATTCCATTTCGGTCTCTATCTCCTGATTGTGTCGATTGCCCTGCTCCTGCTGTGCGCGACACTTCTCATCTTCATCCCATCCCTGATGGCCGGGTCAGCCGGAGAAGCCCTTCGAATCCTGTACCGGTCTGCCGGCACCGCAGGCATGGCCCTTACGATCCTGGGGGCACTCGCGTTGCTGCGGCTTCGCCTGACCGACGTGGATCTCAAGCCTTACACGACGCCCGGCGACGTCTTCAATCTCGCCTTCTTCCTGATCAGCCTCACACTACTTACCGCCGCCTTCCTGTCGCGGAGTCCTCAGACCCCGGACATGCCGGCCGTATGCGTTGGCCTGCTCACTTTCGATTTGAGCCTCCGGCTTCCCGCGCTTCTGGCCGCCGGGTTGTTGGCATCCGCTCTACTGGCCGCCTATGTTCCGCTGACCCATATGTCTCATTTCATTGCCAAGTATTTCACCTACCACAAGGTGCTCTGGGACGACGCGCCCAATCGGGGTCCGGGCAGTCTCGAAGCGAAAATGGCTGAGTATCTGACCTACCGCCCGACATGGTCGGCATCCCACCTGGGCGCAGACGGCACCAAGACCTGGGCCCAGGTCGCGGCAGACAGACCGGCACTCGAGGTAAAGAAATGAAGCACAGGATCAGGCCGCAAGACATGTCGGGCGAGGACGGGCGTCCGATAGCCCACCTGGAAGACGGCGATCTAATGCCGCTGCCTGGTCCCATGGCGGATCAGCCGCAGGATCGCGTTTTGGAGCCGCCGCCGGACCGGGTTCGCGAACGGTTCGAGTGCATACTCGACGACACATGCGCCGTAAACGTGCCGAAGCCCAAGACTGATCAGGAAGAGAAGGCTCTTGTCGCATCATTCATCTCCGGGCTGGAGAAGCTCTTCACCAGGGAAAACAACTGGACCTTTCTGCAGCCGCTGCTGTTGACGATGGAGCATTGCGCCCGCTGCCAGACCTGCTCGGATGCGTGTCACATTTATGAAGCAAGCGGCAGAAACGAGCTGTACCGGCCCGTCTACCGCGCGGAAATCCTCCGCCGCCTTTATTTTAAATATGTCAAGAAGGGCGGCCTGGTGTCGGCGTGGCAGCACGGCGACATCGTGCTCAACTGGCCTTTGATCGCCAGGTTGATCGAACTTGCTTATCGCTGCAACCTTTGTCGTCGCTGCGCGCAAGCCTGTCCGATCGGCGCAGACAACGGGCTGGTCGCACACGAATTGAGAAAACTCTTCAGCCAGGAGATGGGAATCGCCCCCAGGGAGATCCATCAGAACGGCTCGATGCTTCAGCTGAGCGTGGGATCTACCACGGGCATGAATGCCGCCGCCGTCAGGAATAACATGGAGTTCGTCGACGCGGAAATGACGGAAAAAACCGGAGTCCCGGTCGAGAGCCCGTGGGACGTGGAAGGCGCGGACGTCCTCCTCATCCACAACGCGGGAGAGATCCTGGCCTGGCCCGAAAATCCCGGGGCGTTCGCGATCATCCTGAACGCCGCCGGCATCTCCTGGACCCTCTCCTCGGAATTAGCCGGCTACGATTCGGTCAACTATGGGTTATGGTACGACGACGCCCAGTTCGCCCGTGTCGCCATCAGGCACGCCGAAGCAGCGAAAAAGCTGCGGGTCAGGAAGATCGTCCTCGGGGAGTGCGGGCATGCCCACAAAGCGCTGTCCGTTGTTGCAGACCGGGTGCTGTCGGGAGACATGAACATCCCGCGCGAAAGCTCGATGACCCTGCTGCGCGACATCGTCATGAGCGGCCGAATTCGGCTCGATCCGGCTCGAAATGACTTTCCCGTCACGTTGCACGATCCGTGCAACGTGGTGCGGCTGATGGGAGTCGTGGAGCCACAGCGCGAGATCCTGCGCAGGATCTGCCCGCAGTTCCGCGAAATGACTCCGCACGGGGTGAACAACTATTGCTGCGGCGGAGGCAGCGGATTTGCCATCATGGGTGCGAACAACTTCCCCGACTGGCGGTTCCACGTATCCGGCCGTAAGAAACTCGAGCAGATCCTGCGCGCCTTTTCGGACTGCATGGAGCCGTCGATCCCCAAATACCTTTGCGCCCCCTGCAGCAATTGCAAGGGTCAGTTTCGCGACCTGTTCGCCTACTATCATCTATGGGAGAAAAACAGGCTGTTTTACGGCGGCCTGGCTGAGCTCATCGTCAATGCCATGGCGGACGTAAAACCCGGATTCCTCGACTGGGAATGGCGCTGAGGTGTTTCCCATAAGAAAATTATGATGTTGGACTCGCAGGGCTGCCCGGCGAGGCGTAAACTTCAGTAGTTATGTTGAGTTCCCTTTTGGACAAAGCAGCGGAGAATTGCATCAATCAACGCTGCAAGGAAGCGGTCGATCTCCTGGAAGAGGCAGTCCGTCTGCAACCGTCCAATTCCGAACTCCACTACCGCCTCGGCATCTGCCACAGCGGAGGCTGCAGGGACAACTCCATTACCAACCCCGACCTGGCTGTCGAGTATCTCCGCCGCGCTCTGTCCCTGACCGCGACGTCGAAGGACCCGCTCATCTGCGCCGGCATCCTGGATGCGCTCGGCAACGCCTATGTCTACTCCAGGCAGTTGCCTAAGAAAGACCGCATTGAAGCTGCCCTCGAATGTCATCGAACAGCTACCGATCTCTATCGCAGTCTCGGCCAGATCGACGATTGGGCCAGGGAGGAATACAACCAGGGTAACGCGTGGTGCGAGTTGCCGGAGGAGGAATACCCGGAAAAGTGGCAGCAGGCGATCCTGCACTATGAACAGGCGCTACAGGTCAGAACCAGGGAAAAAAATCCCCTGCGTTATGCAGCCACCATGCAGAACCTGGGCACCGCCTACCGCCAGCTCAAGATAGGGGACAGAATCGCCAACGTGCTCAAAGCAACCGACTGCTATCGACGCGCGCTTGAAATCTATGATCTCTCCGCTTTTCCGATCCAGCATGCCGCTCTGTACAACAACGTCGGCAATGCATACCTGTCCCTTGCCATGACCGACGAAAAAATCCGCCGCAGGTGCGCCCTCCATGCGCTCACCCACCTGGACCGGGCCTTGCGAGTGCGCACCCGCGCCCAGTATCCGGTCGATTACGCCGTGACGCAATATAACCGCGGACAGGCGTTTATGATGCTGGCTCCCGATGACCCGTGCGCAGGCTATGTGAAAGCCGTCGCCTGCTTCCAGGAAGCCCATGACTGCTTCCTGCTTTGCGGCCACGCCAAATCAGCCAGGTCCGCCCGCCAGCAGGTGCAGCGCATCCGCGTTTTGGCGGCAAACCATACGCAGCCTTGACCGATTTGTTCGCTCGTGCCGCTCTTCCATTCACTGACACCAGGCGTGACACGACAACTGCCTCCATTTTCTCGCCGCTTGACGAATCACGTTCGCATCCGTCTCGGCGGGCATTAAGGAAACACTTATGGGTTCAACTCCAGCCATTTGTCCCAGATGCGGCGCCACCCGGGTAGCCTCGATTGTGTTTGGCCCGACCTCAGTCGACCGGGCCACACAGGAACAACTCAAGTCCGGCGGTGCGGTGCCTGCCGGGAGGGCTCCCACAGGAAACGATCCTCGCTGGCGCTGCCTCCATTGCCGGTTCGAATGGGGGCATCCCCAAGGGCTGTCCGGTTCCTCGGCAGGCACCGACGACCTTGCCTGAATCCTGCAAAACCCGGTTCCCTGTCTGGGGCCGCATCCACCTTGGCCTGAGGGGTTTATCCCCCCGACGACGAGGTCCCTTCATCGGTAAATTCAGACTTTTCGCCCCAAAAACTAAGGTATTTGCAGTATTGCAGGACACTAATCCTGCCGATACCATGAGCCTTGGGTTGGGGGGCGATGGGCGCAAAGCGGAGTGCGAACGAGGCCGGTCCGGGCTGGCGAATGCAAGCCGATACCAGCCATTGTGCTCCCCTCAATGTGAATATCCGGTTGCTTCTAGTGGACGACCGCCCGCTGTTCCTGGAACTGGAGGCGAGTTTCTTCACCGCGCATCCTCGGATCGTGATTGTCGGAAAGGCCTTATCCGGGATTGAGGCCGTCGCACAGACCGCCAAGTTGTATCCCGATCTCGTATTGATGGACCTCTCGATGCCCGGAATGAACGGCCTGGAGGCGACGAGCCAGATCAAGAAGCAGCCGAATCCCCCCAGAATCATCATCCTGACCATGCACGACCTTCCCGCGTACCGCGACATCTCCCGTATCGCTGGTGCGGACGGCTTCGTGACCAAGGCAGACTTCGGTCTACCCCTTCTGCGCATGATTGATGAACTGTTTCCCTTCCCCCGGACCAGCGCCTAGCCCAAGGCCGCACCCGATTCCGGCCCTCATGACAACCGGGTGATATGTTCACCAGATCAGGATGTTGACGATGATCGGCAGAACAACGTAACCACGCTTGCGAATTCCGCCTATGTATCGTATAAAGCCGTAGGTCGCTGTCGGCAGTTCGAGGCGGTCCGGAAGGGCGCTAGCCGGGGCGCCGCACGGCGACGAGCGCCTGTAAGGAGGTGCGGATGGACGTGCTGACTCTTGCTCGGCTGCAGTTCTCGCTGACCATCGCCTTTCATTACATTTTCCCTCCAGTTTCGATCGGCCTGGGATTGATCCTCGTGTTCATGGAGGGGACCTTCCTGGCTACGGGGCGCGCGCTTTATCATGAAATGACCCGGTTTTGGGTGAAGATTTTCGGACTCCTGTTTGCGATCGGCGTAGCCTCGGGCATCGTGATGGAGTTTCAGTTCGGCACCAACTGGGCGACCTATTCCCGTTTCGTCGGCGACGTTTTCGGCAGCGCACTCGCCGCGGAGGGAATTTTTGCCTTCTTCCTCGAGTCGGGCTTTCTCGCTCTGCTGCTCTTCGGCTGGGACCGGGTGGGACCCAAGATGCACTTTTTCTCCACAGTCATGGTCTCGCTGGGATCCATATTCAGCGCAATCTGGATCATAGTGGCAAACTCATGGCAACAGACGCCGGCAGGACACCAAATCGTCGAGACCGCCTCGGGGAAGAGGGCCGAGGTGGTTTCGTTTGTGGACGTCGTCTTGAATCCTTCCACTCTGGACCGCCTCAGCCATGTGCTTGCGGGCGCATTCCAGACAGGCGCCTTCCTGGTCGTCAGCGTCAGCGCCTATTATTTGATCAGGAAGAGGCATGTGGAATTTGCGCAGGCCTCTCTCAGGATCGGCCTGTTGGTGGCAATGATAGCGGCGCCGCTCCAGCTCATCACGGGACATTCGAGCGCCGTGGGAGTGTCGCGAACGCAGCCGGCCAAATTGGCGGCGTTCGAGGGTCATTACGAAAACGGCGTTTCGGGAGCTTTGCACCTCTTCGGATGGGTGAACGAACGTGAGGAGCGCGTCCGGTTTTCCGTGGCGATCCCGGGAATGCTGAGCTGGCTGGTCTCAGGAGACACGCAGACGCCGGTGATGGGCCTGAAGGCCTTCAAGCCGGAAGACCGGCCGCCGGTGAATATCGTATTCCAAACGTATCATGCGATGGTCGCGATCGGCCTGGCGCTCATTGCGCTGAGCCTGATGGGCGCGTTGTACTGGTGGCGGGGAAGCCTGTTCCGGACCACATGGCTGCTCTGGGCGTTCGTTTTCTCGGTCGGCCTGCCACAACTGGCGAACCAGCTCGGCTGGATGTCGGCGGAAATCGGCCGCCAGCCGTGGATCGTGTATGGCCTGCTGCGTACCGAAGACGCCGTGTCCAAGGTCGTCGGCGCTGGAGAGACGCTCGCGTCGCTCATTCTGTTTGCGTTTGTCTACGTCCTGCTGTTTGCGCTCTTCATCTATCTGCTGGACCATAAGATCAAAGAGGGCCCCCTCGAAGAGGGACTTGGACCCGCAGGAAAGGAGGTGCTGCAATGAACATGGACCTCAATGCGGTGTGGTTCGTACTGGTCGGCTTCCTCCTGACGGGATATGCACTGCTCGACGGCTTCGACCTCGGAGTCGGGGCACTGCATCTGCTGGCAGGAAAGGACGAGGAGCGGCGAGTAATGCTCAACGCCATAGGCCCCGTCTGGGACGGCAATGAAGTCTGGCTGGTGACCGGCGGCGGAGCCTTGTTCGCCGCGTTTCCGCACGTGTACGCGACCGTCTTCTCCGGATTTTATCTTGCGCTGATGCTGCTGCTGGTGATGCTCATTTTCCGCGCTGTGGCCATCGAGTTCCGCAGCAAGCAGCCGATGGCCTGGTGGCGCAGGACTTGGGATGTAAGCTTCAGCATTGCCAGCATCGTGTCGAGTCTCCTGCTGGGAGTTGCGCTGGGCAACATCGCCTGGGGCGTTCCGCTCAGACCAGACCATGAGTATGCAGGGACCTTCCTGTCCCTCTTGAATCCCTATTCTCTGCTCGTGGGCGTGACCACCGTCGCGCTCTTCACGATGCACGGCGCCATCTACATGGTGCTGAAGACGGAAGGCGCGCTGCACGAAAAGGTGCGCGGCTGGGTCAACAACGCCATCATTTTTTTCATCATCTGTTACGTCACCGTCACCATGGCCACTCTCCTCTACGTACCCCACATGGTGACAACCATCAAAGCCCATCCGGTCTTCTTCGGCATCGCGGTCCTGAACATGCTGGCGATTGCGAACATCCCGAGGGAGATTCATCACGGCCGCGACTTCTCTGCCTTTCTCTCCTCATGCGCGTCATTGGCGGCTCTGATGGCCCTTTTCGGACTCGGCATGTTCCCCGACATGGTAACCGCTTCCAATGATCCGGCCAACAGCCTCACCATCTACAATGCCGCATCTTCCCCGAAAACCCTGGGCATCATGCTGGTAATCGCAATCATCGGCGTGCCGCTGGTTCTATCGTATACGGCGAGCATCTATTGGGTGTTCAGAGGGAAGGTCAGGCTGGATCGTTTCAGCTATTGAGAGCGCCTGATTGGTTGTGATCGTGCTTCCAGCCTACCAGGAGCGCAAGGATCCAGCCGATGGCAAATCCGGTCGCTGTGCTCCCAAGTGCCAGGATGCCCGCTGCGGTGCCGATCATGATGGTGGCCGCCGTCCGCTCCGTCTGATCCATGGCAACAATGGCCAGTTCCAGGCCGCTGATACTGAGCATGACCCCCAGGATCGAGCCGGGATAGACACCGAGGATCGTCAGCAGGGATCCCCCGAAGAACACTGCAAACAGGACCTTCACGCTGCCGAGGAAAAGAATGCTCGCGTTGGTCCTGGCCCCGAAACGGTACTGCCCGGCCAGGCCTCCGGCACCGTGGCACATCGGCATGGCCCCGAACCAACCGGACACGAGGTTCATAAGGCCGACACTGATGGCAACCCTTCGCGGCCGCGCGGGCCGGTCGGGGAACAGGTCGAGAGAAAGCGCACAAACGGCAACGACGGAGTTCAAGGTCGTGAGCGGGATCTGCGGAAGGGCGGCCCGAAACAACGAGCTACGGAAGTCGTCCCAGGTCAGGGGCACCCAGTGAGGGAGGTTGAGACCGACGCGAAGGCTCGAGACAATTCCCGTATTGGCTGCAACTGCCAGCCCAAGCCCCGCTGCAAAAAGGATCAGCGCCGACGGAATCTTCTTGGAAGAAGCAAACGCGAGCACCAGGGCAAAGCCAAGAATGCCGATGCCGACGCTGTCAAACCCCCAGAGCCTGTTCGTGTCCCGGACCAGCAGCACGCCCTTTTCGATCAACTGTATCCCCAACCCGAGTTGAAGCCCGCGCACGACCGGTTTCGGAATCACCCGGTTCACTGCCGTAATCAAGCCGGTGAGGCCGAGGAACAGGACGATCAGGCTGGTCCATATCCCGGCCGCCAGGATCTGACCCAGTGGGAGGCGTTCGGAAATCGCCACTGCCGCAATGGCCTTCATCGGTTGCACGGCCATCGGGATCGAGAACAGCATTCCCGTGACGATGTTGAAGATCCCTGCGAAGAAGAGTGCGGAGGTGAAATCCAACCCGTTGGTGACGCTCATTCCGACCAGGAGCGGCAGGAATGTGCCCAGGTCGCCCAGTGATCCGGAGATCTCATGCCGGTTCAGCCGGGCAGGCCAAAAACCCAATCGTCGCCGGGCGGTCTGGACGGTCGTGGGTGCGGAATTCACAACTCCCTATCCTCTCCCTTCAAGACGTGGCGAGCGCTCGTCCTCCACACCGGCACCCATCACGTGCACCTGTTGACTGTACCACAGTCCGTGCCAGGACCATTGAATCCCGATTGCCTGGAAAGTCAAGACGGCGAGATTCTGGCCGCGGAGGCGCCGCAAGAGAGTAGCCCCGGTCAAGCGAAGTGCAGCCCGGGGTCAGGCAAACCAGAACGCTGCGCCCAGGAACGGCGAAAGACTACCTTCTCCATCCCAATCCCCTGGGACGCTATCAAAAATCGCCGCGCGCCGCTACAGATCGCGGCGTTGGAACAGCAGGTAGGCGACAGCGAATCCGGCTGCTGCGACGCCGGCCAGTGTCAGGATGTCTCCTGAAACGCCGGCATTCCCGGTGACCAGGTTCAGAGGCCGATAATAATGAAACGGGGAGAAGCGGGCCACGCGCTTCAGCGGTTCCCAAACCTGAGAGATGACGTCGGCCAGGTAGGCCGCCATGGCCAGCAGACCTGCAAACGCACCCGCCACACTCCGGCGTTTGGATGCAGCCGCCATCCCGAGCGCGACGGCGCCCCAACACATCAGCAGCACGCCCAGGTTCAGCGACAACAGCGGCACCACTTGGAACGTCGTCCGGGCGACATCCGTCGAAACCAGCCAGTAGAGGCCGGCACGCGTGGCGATCATCATGGCCGACACGACGAAGAGGATGGAAGCGCCCAGCAGCGCGATGCTTCGCGTGATCACCCAATGCCTTCGCAGCGGGTGTGAAAGGACCAGGTCGAGGAAGCGGCTTTCGATTTCGGTCGCCGGCTCGGTCGCAATGGCGATGGCCAGGCCGACCAGTGTGGCGACCACGGCGACGTGGAAATACCCGAGGCAGGCGATTCCGCGGAAGGACATCACCGTGATCAGCGAGGATCCCAGCAGTTGACGCACGAAGTCGGGGAACAGCGCCGTGATCCGGTCGAAGGCGTTCAATTCCTGGAGCGAATTTGCTGCCAGCGCGAACAGGACCTGGAACGCAGCCAGCAGCCCAGCCATCGACAGGATCAGGATGCGCACCCGCCGCGCCGAATGCCTTATGAGCGCAAAGCCGCCGTTCATGGACCCTCCGCGCGAAAGTACCGCATCAGCACTTCCTCCAGCCGCGCCTCGGCAACGTCGACGTCAAGAACGGGAAGACCGGCCAGCGATTGAATCAGCGGGCCTATCGAACCCCGGACTTTGAGCCGCCACAGACGCGGCCCGGCCTCGAGGATCTCGCATTCTCCCGGCACGCCTTCGGGCCGCGAGGAGACATCCGAGCGGAACGTAACGCGTACGGAGCGCTGCGCAAGTTTGTGCAGGTCTGCGACCGATGAAAGCAACGCCAGCGTGCCCTTTCTGATCAGGCCGATCCGGTCGCAGATGCGTTCCACTTCCGAAAGCACGTGCGAGGACATGAACACGGTGGCGCCGTTGCGACGCGCCTCGAACAGCAGGGCGTACAACGATTCCTGCATCAGCGGATCCAGCCCTTCGGTCGGTTCGTCGAGGATGAGCAATGGGGGGTTGCCCTGGAACGCCTGGATCAGATAGAGCTTTCGCTTCATCCCGGTGCTGTACTCGCGCAGTTTGCGGCGCAGGTCGGATGCCGGCAGCTCCAGCCGTTCCTGCAGTTCCTGCCGATACTTCATGGACACCGGCCGTGTCTGCAGACGGCCAAACAGATCGAGCACATCCCGGCCCGTCATGTCGCCGTAGGTGCCCATCTCGCCGGGCAGGTAGCCGACCTGCGCGCGCACGTGCAGCCCCCGGGACTGGCAATCATGACCCAGCACGGATGCCGCACCCGCGTCCGGCCGAAGCAGATCCAGCAAAATGCGGATGGTTGTCGTCTTGCCCGCACCGTTGAGGCCGAGAAATCCGAAGATTTCGCCCGGGCGCACGTCGAGTTCGAGATTTTTGACGGCGGACAGCCGCCCGTAGCTCTTGCTGAGTCTCTTGATCGATATGGCGGGCGCAGGCATGAGCGTATCCTAGTCGCGTGCAAAGCAACTTGCAACACTGGGATCGCAAACGGGGGCGAGCGATCCCGCAGACCGGCGGCTCTCCGGGACCTTCCCTCCCGGGAGCGCCGGCATCCCGTCGGCAAAAGCAATGCGGCGCCCAAAGCCCATCCCGAAAACCGTGGGAGTGAGCCTGCCCGATTCGATCGCTTCGGCAAGCGCATCGCAGCAGGCCGGCGGGACGCCTAATGCCGCATACTTTTTCTAAAATTCCGTTCTTGCATACGAATTTCCATTTTGGCTCGTGGACTTAGACCTGGACCTGGACTTCGACGTGGACCTAGACGTGGTTGCGGCACAGGTTTCTGAGGTGTTGGGACTTAACGGCGCACCTTTAATCCCGTCCACGTCCACGTCCAAGTCCAGGTCTATGTCTATGTCCAGGTCCAAGATCCCTGCATTTTGCTCGCCCCTCTTTTTGCAAAAAGTATGCGGCATTAGGAGAGACGCCGGCGCTCCCAGCAGCCGCCGTGTCGCCACGCCAATCAGAACAGGGTTTCCGATCTCAATGAACGGTGGCACGCCACCGCAAGGGCTCTCCGGAAACATACGGAGCTGCATTCCTGCATTCCTGTGGCTCCGGGCTTCAGCCCGGTCTCCAAGCTGACCCCTGCGGCCGATTCTGCAAAAATCCCTCATGCGGCGGGATGGCGCTGGAGTCGAAGCAGAAGGTGCGGGCTGAAGCCCGCGGCCACATGAAAACTTCCACGTTTTCGGATCGCGGTCTCTGTGCCCAGATCAAAGTTTCTGTCTTCAATGAACGGCGGCGCAGCCGCCGCAAGGGCTCTCTCCGGAAACATACGGAGCTGCATTCCTGCATTCCTGTGGCTCCGGGCTTCAGCCCGGTCTCCAAGCTGACCCCTGCGGCCGATTCTGCAAAAATCCCTCATGCGGCGGGATGGCGCTGGAGTCGAAGCAGAAGGTGCGGGCTGAAGCCCGCGGCCACATGAGAACTTCCACGTTTTCGGATCGCGGTCTCTGTGCCCAGATCAAAGTTTCTGTCTTCAATGAACGGCGGCGCAGCCGCCGCAAGGGCTCTCTCCGGAAACATACGGAGCTGCATTCCTGCATTCCTGTGGCTCCGGGCTTCAGCCCGGTCTCCAAGCTGACCCCTGCGGCCGATTCTGCAAAAATCCCTCATGCGGCGGGATGGCGCTGGAGTCGAAGCAGAAGGTGCGGGCTGAAGCCCGCGGCCACATGAAAGCTTCCACGTTTTCGGATCGCGGTCTCTGTGCCCAGATCAAAGTTTCTGTCTTCAATGAACGGCGGCGCAGCCGCCGCAAGGGCTCTCCGGAAATTCGGCTCCCGGGATTTGCCTGTGGCGCCACGGCACGGATCTGCTCTCTAGGACCTGAATCGGCTAGTCTTTGTTGAAGATGTTCTTGTCGTATGGGGCTTTGATTCGTTTGACATTTTCCGGGGGCTCGACTTTGTCCGAGCGCAATTCCAGCTTGTGCTCCTTGACGAAAAACAAAGGCTCCCTCTCCACCAGCGCAATCATCTTCGAGTGCCTCACCACCTTGTTGAAACAGGTGATATATCGAAAGAGGAAAATGCCGTCGAGCGCATCTTCCTTCTTTTCAAGAATCCTGATTCGTTCCTTCTGTTTGATGCCGACGCTGCACTCTGCGTACTGATTGCGCACCTCGAGGATTTCAGCGGCAAGGCGCGAAGGGGCATCATAGAATGAGGGATCAAAGGACCGGATGGTCAACGCCAGGATACGGTCAGCCATCTTATACAGCTCGATCAAGTCCATGACGGTTTCATCCGTGAACCAGATATTCCGGGCCATTTTTTCCCGCGTCAGCTCCGCGAGACTCTCGATGTGATCACCGATCCGCTCGAGCTCCGAGGTCGCCGTCATCAAGTACTGGATGAGAATCGACTGCCGGCTGGAGAGCCGGCGCTCGGCAAGCGCAATCAGATAGGAGTTGATGGCTTCCTGGATGGTGTCGAGCACTTCTTCGTTCTTCTGCACCGAAAGGAACCGCTGGGGATCGAGGTCCAGGAACCCGCGCATGGTCTCCTGAAACATTCTGCGGATGATCGCCGCCATTCGCCGAAGCTCCCTCAACGCGGCCACGATGGCCTTCTCGGGCATTTCAATAAGGCTGTCGTCCAGGTGACTGCCTTCGGGCTCGATCTGCTGCGACGGGAAAATCGAGGTGATGAATTCGGCATACTGGCGCGTAAACGGCATGAAGATCATCGCGGTAAGCGCCTGCACCGCCGTGTGCGTGTTGGCGATCTGACGAAGCATGCTGTCGGACGTCAGGGGCATGACGCCGGCATAGACCCGATACATCAACATGGCGATCGCAGCACCGAAGACGTTGAACCCAAGATGCGAAAGCGCAGCCCGACGGGCGGAGATCGAAGCCCCTATACTGCCGATCAGAGCCGGAGCGCAAGTCCCGATGTGCGCCCCGAGAATCAGAGGGAAGACCTGGTCGAGCGACGTGAATACTCCGGCAGTGCTGAGCGCGAAGAGAATGCAGATCGTGGCGCCGCTGCTCTGGATCACGGCCGTGAAAAGAGTCGAAAGGATCAGACCCGAGAGCATGCCCCCTATCGACCCTGCGTTCGTGTGACGCAGGAGGGTCTCAAAATACCCGGTGCTCTTGAGCGGGACGACCGCCTCGCTCATGATTCGTAAACCAAGGAAAAGGAGCCCAAGGCCAAAGACGACCAGGCCGAGGTGCTTGATCCACTTCCGCTTGAAGGCAAGATGCGCGGTCAGGCCTCCAAATATAACCAGAAAGCAGTACCTGCCGATGTCGAATGAGATGATCTGCATCGACAAGGTCGTTCCCACGTTCGCGCCGAAAGCGACGCTGACCGCCTGTGCCAGGTCCATCAGGCCGGCATTGGTAAAGCCGACCAGGATGACCGTCACCGGGCCGCTGTGTATCAGAAAACCGAGCAAAGTGCCGATGCCGAGCCCGGACCACCGGTTCCGGGTGAGCCTGGAGAGGAGCACACGCAGCCTGTATCCGGCAGTCTTTTGCAACTCCCCGCTCATCAGCATCATGCCGTAAATGAAGAGCCCGATCCCGCCCAACAGTTTGATGATCGAGAAAAACAGCTCGGGAGCGCTGAGACCCACCTAAATTCACCTCAATTCGATACCTCAGTGTAGCCGCACTGGAAGGAATAGTAAATTCGGTGCTAAGAGTTGCACGCGCCTCCAGACCGCCTCAGGCCCGAGCGGGGTTGGAGATCGGATGCGCGGCACTCATCAGCACGCCAGGATCCTGCCGGTAGTAGCGCTGGAGCAGCCGGTAAAGATCCCCGTGCTCCGCCTGCAGCTCCAGCGGCCGCTCAAAGAAATACTCCGTGCACACGGCAAAAAACTCAGCAGGGCTGACAGCGCCATAGGGATCCAGAAGGGTCGCCCGGCCGTCCCGGACACACTCGCAGAGCGACCTGTATTCGGCCCCGAACACGCGCGCCCATTCGCCTGCCAGCGAAGGATCCTCGAGCAGCGGCGCGCCCTCAGGCGCACCGGATTCGTTGTCTAACTGGTGGGCGAATTCGTGGAGCGTGACATTGCGGCCGTCGTGGATGTCGGCAGCGCCGGCCAAAACGTCGTCCCACGAAAGCACGACATATCCCTGCAGCCACGACTCCCCCTGGCGCCCCTGCCGGCCCTCGAGCACAGTGCCGTCCGCCTGCCGGGCCGTCACGTTGGCGACGAACGCATGGGGATAAACCAGAATGGAACGGAGCTTCGGGTAGATCTCCGTCTCACGCCCGAGCAGCAATGTGCAGCCCTGGGCGGCAATCGTGACCCTGATTTCGTCGGTGAGTGCCAGGCCGCCGCAACCCTCATACGGTTTCTCGGCAAGGAAAACCTGAACGAGGCCCTGAAGCTCGCGCTGCTGGTCCGGCGGAAGGATCCCATAGTAGGGTACGTTGCGCACGATCATTGTCAGCCGCTCAGCCGTCAGCGGCTGCCCTTTGAGCCGGCGCCGGCGCCACCTCTTGAATGCTGACATTTCCCCCCCCCGCGCAAGAATCCGTTGTTGAAAACAACTTGATGAAACCATGCCATGAATCCCGTGATTGCGACAAAAAATTTTGGTCCTCCCGGTCCCCCGATCGGTGCTAGGCTGTCGGTGCTAATTCACGGTATGAAATTCCACGCAGAGAGCCGGATGAATCCGGAACGGGGATAGTCATGGAGCGGATCAGAACGGTTGTCGGGCTCACGGTGGCCGCCTTGCTCTGCGCCATGCTCGCGCCGGCCTGCCGCACCAGGCCGCAACCCGTCATGGCGCCGGTCGGGCCGCCGGAATCCCCGGAGTCCCTGATCCAGGAGTACGTCGTGCAGGGCGATGAGCTGTTTCAGGGCATGCACCTCTCCGCCTGGCGACGCGCCGAACAAGCGTATGAAAAAGCCTTTTACCTGGCAGCGCGCAACGAGATCCGGGAGAAGCTGGTGCTGGCAAAGCTGCTGCGGCTTACCAGGGAGATGGACGAGGACATTGCCTCCCCGACCACCGACGAGGACGTCCGGTTCATTTGCCGGGGAACGACCGGCGGACGCGGGCAAGCACTTTGCGATCTGGCCAGGGCGTACGCGGCCGGACCGGCGGCGCTTGCCGGGCGGATAAACCGCCCGGATCTCGCCGAATTCGACGCCGATTCCTCTCCGCTGGACGCCTACCTGTTTGCCCTCTTTGCCAAAACCTTCGGCTCCGACCCCAGGCACGACGAACTTCTGAAGGCCATCGCTCTCAAGTACAGGGATTCTCCTCTTTTCCTTTACCTCAATGCCGGCGCCAACGCGGCCGGCCTGGTCCGGATGACGCAAAGAGTGCCGGAGTTTGCCGAAGCATGGGAGTTCTCCGCCGAGCTGAGCTTCCAGCGTTCCGCCGTACGGCCGGCACGTGAAGCGTTTTCGCGGGCGCTCGAGCTGATCCCCGACTATTCGCGCGCGCGTAACGGGCTGGCCAACATCTATTTCTTCACCCTCGAGGATTACGAAAACGCCCTCAAGACCTACGAGATCACACTCAAGTCCGATCGCCAGAACACGGCCGCCCTGTTCGGCAAAGGGGCGTCCCTTCATCACCTGGACCAGTACGTCGACTCCAGCGCCGCCCTGGACCTGATGCTCGCGACCGACTTGAGCCGCAGAGGCCGCGTGGGCGCCGACAGCGTCCGCTATTACCGCGGCGAGGCCTACTATTACAAGGCGTACAACTACCACCTGCTGAAGGACCCTGAACGCGCACGGGAGTGGATCAACCTGGCCAAACAGACCCTTCCGGCATCCGAGGAGATCAACTACCTCTCCGGTCTCATGTTCTTCAATGCTGGAAATTTCGATGCCGCAAAGGTCGACTTCGATGCCGCCCTCAAACAGGGAAGGAACTGTTATGCCTATCACTATCTGGGAATGATCGAGCTGCTGAGGGGCGAACCCGCCGCAGCATCCCAGTTCCTTTCTTCCACAGCCTGCCTGGAAAGGGGCTTGCGCACTCTTCAGGAAAATATCCGGTCGGTCGCCTCCCTCGATGTCGATGTCGTTGAAAAGCAAAACCTCAAGCGGCGCATGGACCTGAAATTGATCGGCTACCGAGACACGTCCGCCGGAGTGATCCAGCGTATGATCGGGCTGATCCGGGAGTCTCTGATCGAAGTCACATGGAAACAGATGTACATGGACACCATGAACGATCTCCTCGCCAAGGTGAAATCGATCGTGCCCGGCCAGGATCCTCAAGCCCCATAGCGCCGGCTTCCGGAACTGCGTCGACAGAGTCTGCGGTTCAGAGCCGCGCACGTCAGCAAGCAGGTGGTTTTCCGGCGCGTCCTGCGGATGGATCGAGGCGTTTATGATCCGCTCCCTCACGGTCGCGGCTCTGTTTGCCATTCCGTTCCCCGCCCGATAGCTTGCCGCCGTACGCCTCCCCCGTCCCTATTCCCCGCATGCCCAATCCGTGCTGAATTTTCCGTAACACATGGGGCTGAGCCGGCGCCATTCACCTGGGCGTCTTTGCGCGCAGGTACTCCCGGTTCAGGCGGGCAATGAAGTCGAGGGAGATTCCCTTGGGGCAGACAGCCTCGCACTCGCCGTGGTTTGAGCAACTGCCGAATCCGGCCGCCTCCATCCGGCTTACCATCCCCACGGCGCGTTCCCTGCGCTCAGGCATTCCCTGCGGCAGCAGCGCCAGGTGCGAGATCTTGGCGGCCGTAAAAAGCATGGCGGACCCGTTGGGGCAGGCAGCCACACAGGCGCCGCAGCCGATGCAGGCGGCCGCATCCATGGCACGGTCCGACTTCTCCTTGGGCACGAGGATCGAGTTAGCATCCGGGGCATGCCCCGTGGAAGCGCTGATGAATCCGCCCGCCTGGATGATGGAATCGAATTCCCTCCGGTCGACCACGAGGTCCTTGATGACCGGGAAGGCCCGGGCACGAAACGGCTCGATGACGAGTGTCTCACCATCGCGGAAGTGCCTCATGAAGAGCTGGCAGACAGATGTCAACTTCTGCGGGCCATGCGCCACGCCATTGATCATGAAGCCGCAACTGCCGCAGATCCCTTCGCGGCAGTCGTGATCGAACGCCACCGGCGGTTCGCGGCTCATGATCAATCGCTGATTCAGCAGGTCGAGCATTTCGAGAAACGACATGTCCCCGGTGACATCGTCCAGGTGGTAGGCTACAAGCTTTCCTCTTTCTTCAGGCCTGCTTTGACGCCATATCTTCAAGTTTAACTTCATAGGCTCTCCCGTCGCGGCCGGGTCATTGGATAAAACCTGTCAGGACTGCCACGGGGATCAGGATAAACCCGAGAGTGACGATCGCGGCCAACGCCGGAGACAAAATCCAGCGCAGGCGCTGGTATCGCGGGTTGCTGATCCCGAACGTGTGGAGCATGCTCCAGGTCGCATGGTACAGGTGATATCCCAGGATCAGCATCGTCAGAATGTACACGCCGGATATGGACGGCACCTGGAATGCCGCGACCACATTCGAGTAGACATCGGTACGGCTATAGCCGGGCCCGGTGACCAGGAAGGTGAACATCATCACGTGGTAGATGAGAAAGAACAGGATCAGGGGCCCGCTGATGATCATGGTGCGGGCGGCATAACTGGTGGCGATGTCTTTCTTGACCTGGTACGGGATCGGGCGGGCGCGATAGCTTGCCCACCACACCTGGATGGCGGCGACGACGTGGACGCAGAAAGTCACGAGCAGGGTTGCGCGGGCGGCCCACAGCAACAGGCCCAGGCTGTCCAGGGTGGCGGCCCAGCGGTTCAGGGCCTCGCGGCCGAGGAAGATCTCGAGATTGGCGGTCAGGTGGAACAGCACGAACAGAAGCAGCAGCAGGCCGGTGACGGCCATGATGATCTTCTTGCCGACGAGGCTCCGATAAAATGTCCGCACGCCAGCCATGTTTTACAAAATAGCACCGGTGCAGCTCTAGATCACGAGCAGAAAGAGGGGCCGCATCGCCTCATTTCCAGTGAGCCTTGATGTATTCCTCCATTTCCGGGAGGCCCCCCTGCATGATCAGGTAGCCGTTGTGAGGTTCCCTCTCCGTGATTTCGTGGTTGATCGTCCGGCGCATCAGGCGCGTCACTTCCGAGCGGTCGTCGGTATGACCGAGCACCCAGGACAGTTTCATGAGCGCGGTTTCGGGAAGCATGTTATCGAGCGGGACGATGCCCAGGTCCAGCAGATCGCGGCCGGTATCGTAGACATACATCTGGGCGTAGCCCCAGAGCGTCTGCACGGTCATGACGACGTGAACCCCGGCGGCGACGGCGCGTTTGAACGCCGGGTAGAGGGGTTTGTTGACGTGGCCCAGGCCGGTTCCGGCGATGACGATCCCGCGGTAGCCTTTCTCAACCAACGCGTCCACGAGATCCGGCTGCATTCCGGGGTAGTAGTAGAGGATGGTAGTGCGGTCATTGTAGACGGCGTCTATCCTGACCTGCCGGCTGCGATCGCGTTTCGTGTACTCCGGATTGATGTAGGTAAAGCTGTCGCGGCTCACGACGGCCAGGGGGATGTCCCCTATCGTGCGGAACGTGTTCCGATAGGAGCTGTGCATTTTGCGCGTCCGCGTGCCGCGATGCAGCAAACCGTACCGGTCGGAGGTGGGGCCGAACATGCAGATCTGCACTTCGGCGATGTCTCCGTATGCAGCGGTGCGCACGGCGTGAATCAGGTTCAGCGCGGCATCCGACGAGGGGCGGTCGCTCGAACGCTGGCTGCCGACAATGACGACCGGCACGGGCAGGTTCTGCACCATGAAAGACAGGATCGCGGCGGTGTGGCCCATCGTGTCGGTGCCGTGGCCGATTACGATCCCATCCACTCCGCTATCGAGTTCCGCGCCAATGGCGTGCGCCAGGGTGATGTACTGCTCCATGGCCATGTTTTCGGAAAAGACGCCGAACAGCTTTTTGGTCGTCAGGTTGCAGATGTCGGCGAGTTCAGGCACGGCGCCGTAGAGTTCGCCGGGCGTGAACGCGGGGATCACGGCGCCTGTGCGGTAGTCGAGGCGTGATGCGATGGTCCCGCCGGTTCCCAGAAGCGTCACCCGCGGGAGGTTCGGATTGTTCGGAAACTCCTTTTCCGGAATCTTGTAAATGGCTTCTTTGTATCCCAGCTCAACGGCCTGGGCAACCCGCTGGAAGTGAACACCGACGTTGTAGCCGTTCTTCATCTTGATGACGACGTGCTCGTCGTCGAGAGTCTCGCTGCGGGGCAGGATCACTCCTTCGAATATGCTGCCGGCATCGTTGGTGAGGCGCACTTCGCTCCAGACCCGGAGTCCGAGTTCGGCGAGCCGGGCGCGGGCCCTGCCTTTGTACCCTTTCAGCTCGTCCTGCGCTCCAGTGCTCATCGGATCACCTCCATCTCTCTTCGCAGAGCGGCGGCGACTTCCGACGCCCGCACCCTGCCCAGGAGTCTGGCCATCGCCCTTCCCATCGCGAGGCGATGCACCAGGTCCTGATCCTTGCGGTAAGCAGCTTTGGCCGACGTGGCGAGGTGCTGTCTGAGCGTGGAGCGCCAGTCGTCCGGCGCGTCCTGGAAACCGAGTTTCGCCGCGATTTGACCGAAGCTCTCGCCCGGAGTCGCAGCCATCTGCTGAATCAGCGCGTCCCGTGCCTCGAACAGCACCGGGCGTTCGCCGATCGCGTGGAAGAATTCGCACCAACGCTCCGCCGGGATGAGGCCGACGGCGATGCCCGCGCGCCGCATGCCGACGAGTCTCTCGCCGAACAGGAAGCACGCCCGCCGTAAATCGGCGCCGCACTCGGCGACGACCCGGTCCACGCTGACGGCGCCGCCCCGGCGGATCAGGTAGTGAGCCGTCGGCGCGGGCACTCCGGCGGCCGCATAGCGCGCCTCCCGCTGCCACGGCTTTTCGGCCAGCCTGGCATTCAAAGATGCGACGCGTTCCCGCGTGACCCGGGTCGGCGGGCTGTCGGTGTCCGGATACATGCGGTCCGGGCCGGGAAGAATACGCTCGAAGTCGGTCGAGCCGTCCTCGAACGGCTGGCGTGTTTCATTGGGCACGCCGCCGACAGCGTCCGCATAGCGAAGCCGAATTTCGTCGGCCGCCGTGCAGCAATCCTCCTCCGGTCCCCAAACCACCACGACCGCGTCTTCGGCCTCGCAGCGCAGCCGGGTACGCACTTTGCGGAGCTCCGTGAGCGCCCCGCGGTAGTCGGGCCACTTTTCGCCGCTCAACAGGATGGGCGCCTGGTCGAGACCGGATATCACACGCACCCGCCCGGCCAGTTCATGCGCGAACGTCAGATCGGGCTGTGTCGGCCAGGAGGGTGTGCCTGCCAGACCTTTCAGCCGTATCGCCTTGACGACAAACGATCCGGCGCCCAGCTCGAAGCCGGGCCGCCGCTTCTGGTCTTTCACCCACTGCTCCCAGACCTCTCGACGCAGAGCCTGATACTCCGAGGCGGAAAAAAGATCGGTCACGTCCGCGGTCTGCACTGCGATTCCGCCGGAAGACGTGAAACCGCGCCTGTGCAGCTCATCGCGCAGCTTCAGCAGATTCACCTGGCGGATCGCTTCCCCGTGAACCAGCCTCGGCGCCCAGCCCGCTTTCGACACCCCTTTGATCTCCACCCTGCGTCCGCCGCGTACCGACACATTCACGTCCTGGCGGCTTGCGCCCAGCCCCACCCGGACGTGCCCGGTCGAGCGGCAAACGCGGCCGACGAGCAGGATCGCCTCGGCAACCTCATCCGGTGTCCGGAGGTCGGGGCCGGTGACGGTCTCAATCAAGGGCATCCCGAGCCGGTCCGTCCGCCATACAATGAGGTGGCCCTGATCCGAGACCTCGCGGCACGAGTCCTCCTCGACGCTGACCTGGGTGATAGAGATCTCCCGTCCGCGGAACGGCAGCCGCCCATTCACACCCACGATAGCCGTGCGCTGGAATCCGGTGGGGATCGATCCGTCCAGGTACTGCTTGCGCGCGATGTGCACTTCGTCGACGATGTCGCAGCCCAACATCAGGCACTGCTCGATGGCGATGTCCACCGCCTGCTGGTTGACAAGAAACGGCGGTGTGTCATCCATCTCATAGGTACAGACGTTGTCCTGATGGAGCAGATAAATGATGTTCTTCTTGGTTTTGAACTCCATGAGCGCCGTGCCGTCGTATTCTCCCAGCTCTGAAAGCGTCGGGCGCATGTGGCGCAGCACCACGCCGTCGTGCGTTTCCGTGTAGCGGCCCGCCGGACAGTGACAGAACATCTTCCGCTCTGTCAGCAATTGCTGATGCACCTCCAGGCCCGCGATGAGACCCACTTCCGCATAATCGATCGTCTGAGGCACGTTCTGCTCCCTTTTGAGTACGGCGCCGGCGAAGAGGCTGATCATACCGCAGGCGTGCCCCTTGTCAAGCGCCCTAAGGACAGACTTCAGACCTCAGGCTTCAGACCTCAGACTTCAGACCTCAGACTTCAGATCTCAGGCTTCAGACCTCAGACTTCAGATATCCTGACTCCTGACTCCTGACTCCACTGCCACTAACGGAAAGCTAAACGACATCCGAGCGCTGCAGTTATTCGGCTGAGGTCTGAAGTCTGATGTCCGTTCCCATGTCTGGAATTGCTTTTCTCTGCAAATCCCTTAGAATAGCCGCAACAGGAAAATAAGATCGCCGAGAGTCCGGAGGCACGAATGCCGACCCACGATCTACGGCACTCGCCGGCGCAAGGTCGGCACCGATCATCGCACCCGACGCTGAAACTGCATGCGCCAGGAGGTGAGAATGGCTATCCAGTTGGCAAGACGAATGGACACGCTGAAGGCTTCGGATGTACGGGAAATGCTCAAGATTACCCAGAGAAGCGAAGTCATCTCCTTTGCCGGAGGACTCCCTGCCCCCGAACTGTTCCCGATCAGGGAACTGGAGCAGGCCACCGCCCGCGTGCTCGAGGAGTATGGCCAGCAGGCTCTCCAGTACTCGACAACGGAGGGGCACTTTCCTCTTCGGCAAAAGCTGGCGGAGAGGATGGGCGTCAGGTGGGGCATCCATGCAACGGCCGACGATGTGCTGATCACAACCGGGTCCCAGCAGGGACTGGACTTGACGGGCAAGCTGCTCCTGGATGAGGGGGATACGGTGCTGTGCGAAAGCCCGACATACATCGGCGCGATTTCCGCACTGAAGGTGTTCAGCCCGCGGTGGGTGGAGGTACCCACGGACGAGGAAGGGATCGACGTCGACGCGCTTGAGAGGCGGCTCGAGTGTTGCGATCGTGTCAAGCTGATCTACGTGGTCCCGAATTTTCAGAATCCCACGGGGACGACATGGTCGCTGGAACGCCGCAGGCGGTTCGCCGAAGTGGCGGCACGCCATTCCCTCCCGGTCGTCGAAGACGATCCATACGGCGAGCTCCGTTTTGAAGGTTTGCGGCTGCCGCCGATCAAATCGTTCGACACCAAGGGGCACGTGATCTATCTGGGGACCTTTTCCAAAGTCCTGAGTCCGGGCATGCGCCTCGGGTGGATTACGGTTGGCAGCCCCCTGTATGAAAAGTATGTGATCCTCAAGCAGGGGAGCGACCTGCATACGTCCACCTTGAGCCAGATGCAGATAGCGGCCTACCTGGAGATGTTCGACATCGACCAGCACCTGTCCCGGATGCGCGCCGTGTACCGGGAGCGGCGAGACTCCATGATCGGGGCGCTGGAGAAGGAAATGCCGAAGGGCGTTCGCTTCTCGCGTCCCGGGGGCGGATTGTTCCTCTGGGTTGAACTGCCGGCCCACCTGGATGCAAGGGAGCTGCTCCGTCGGTGCCTGGAGCTCGATGTCGTCTTTGTTCCCGGCGGCGCCTTTTTCCCTAAGGGAAACAAGGAAAACACTCTGCGGCTCAGTTATTCGAACATGCCGGTTGCGCGGATCGAAGAGGGTGTCCGGCGCCTGTCGCAGGCGGTAAAGGAAATGCTGCGCGTCGACGCCGGATACCGGCCTCAGAATGCTTCGATACCTGGCGTCGGGAGTGTTTTCGGCGCCTGACTCAATCCCATCCCGGATTAACCCGGAATGCGCATCAAGTGGATTCGGACCTTAGTGCCGACCGCAAAATCCGATCGCAGGCAAACGGCAGCGTTTTCCAGCGCCCATGATCCCTGTCAGGCCTTTGAGTAATGAATAATCCGGGTCAATGGGTTATTTTACTAGAATCAATCTCATCCTAGGTGTTCACAAGATCACCCCGGGAGGAATCAATGAACTTGAGGAATCACACACGTTTGTTGGCGGAACTCGGCGATGCGTATGCCCGCCACGCTCCCAGGTCGGGCGCGGTCCAGGCGGAGGCCGCCCGGTACCTGGTGGACGGCGGCAGCCATCAGCTCCGTCTGATGCAGCCGTTCCCGCCGCGCATCGTCGCTGCCCGGGGAGCGTACCTGCGCGATGAGGACGATCACAGTATTCTGGATTTCTGGCAGGGTCATCTCGGAAATATCCTTGGCCACAACCCCGCCGTTGTAACCGGTGAGCTGGCCCGGGCTTTTGCAGGCGGTTTCGGCCTGCAGACGGGATTCGCCGATCGGCTGCAGGCCGAAACGGCAAAGCTTCTATGCACGCAGACCGGCGCGGATCGCGTGCGTTTTACTACCAGCGGATCGCTCGCAACCATGTATGCCATCATGCTCGCCCGTGCCTTTACCGGACGGTCTATGGTGCTCAAGATCGGCGGAGGGTGGCATGGCGCCCAGCCTTGGGGTTTGAAGGGTGTCAATTTTCACGACAATAACGGCAAAGGATTCCTCCAGGTCGACAGCGAGGGCCTCTCCTCTTCCGTGGCGGGAGAGGTGGCTATTACGGGCTTCAACGACACGGAGGGCGTGGAGGAAAAATTCCACACCTACGGCGAGCGGCTGTCGTGTTTCATTGTCGAACCATTCATTGGCACCGGCGGCCTTATGCCGGCGACCCGCGAGTTTCTGAAGACCGCCCGAGAACTGACAGACAGGCACGGCGCTCTGCTGATTTTCGATGAGGTCATATGCGGTTTTCGCTTTCGTGCCGGCAACCTGGGTGCACTGTACGAACTGACACCCGACCTCAGCGTCTATGGCAAAATCATCGGCGGCGGCATGCCGGTGGCTGCGGTGGCGGGCCGTGCCGACGTCATGGGACTGGCCGGACGTTCCGGAGGCGGGCGCGTCAAGTTCTCCGGCGGCACCTTTTCCTCACATCCGGCTTCCATGCTCGCCGCCAAGATCATGCTGCAGTACCTGATCGAGCACGAAGCCAAAATCTATCCTGCTCTCGCACTCCGGGGAGAGAAAATGCGCAGGATCCTGGAGAGCGCTTTCCGGGATGAGGGGATCTACGCGCGATGCAGCGGCGACGGCAACGATTTGGTCCCGGGCAGTTCCCTTGGCTACGTGCACTTCCCTTACCGCGAAAGCACCCGCCTCGACCGGCCCGAGGTCCTGTTCGACCCGTCGTTGTGCGATGTCGATTTGAGCGCGCATGTGCTTCAGCTCTCACTGCTGCTCGAAGACGTCTACATGGTTCACGGACACGGCGCCGTTTCCACCGCGCACTCGGACGAGGACATGGCCATTCTCGAACAGGCCTGTAGGAAAGCGGCTCGCCGCATTAAGTCCAGTCTGTAATCTGACAACCGCGAAACGTGCGAGACGCCGGCGCAGCCGACGCTGTTCACAGACAGCGTCGGCTGCGGATCCGAAGGCGGCGCCGAGGCCCCTGACGTGAGAGCTTTGCGCCTGCGGCCCTCAACGCCGCCGGGTAAGTGATGCTATTTCCCCAGCTTTACAGGCGTCGCGCCCGCAATGTACATGCCGTTAAACAGGAATTTGAACGCCCCGTGCGGCTGTGCGCGGAACGTGAGCTCAGGGCCGAACAACAGTACACGTCCTTTCCCCATGGGGGCTTCGAGTGCGGCGATGCCGCCGTCAAGATAGAACTGGCCCCAGGCCCAGCCGCTCCTGAGGGGCTCGGGACCGGCGAACCACGCCAGGGGGCGGACGCCTTTAAGAGCCGCCTCCGGCTCGAGACGGAACACCGGACTGTTATCGAAGAAGACATCCACTTTATCCGGCAAACCATAGGCGACCGGGTTGGTGTTGTCGACCGCCACCTGGAGCACGGATCCCGGCACAAAGTACTTGGACCTGGACAGCCCGGTTTCCGTACCGTTCGGCAGCCGTTCTACGAGCGCATTCGTGATCGGCAGGTTGAGCTGGTAACCGATGTTGCTGGCCGAGCCGATGGCGATCAGCGTCCCGCCGTCTTCCACGAACTTCCTCAACTGCGGCAGGGTGGTTGCCTGCGTCATGGAACCGATGCGATTCTGGTATTCAGCCGGGATATTTGCCGCGCCGCCGCGCCCCCCGCCGCCACCACCGCCGCCCCTGCCGCCTCCGCCGCTGATGCCAGCCCCGTCGGGCAGGATGATCGCGTCGTACTTGCTGATGAGGTTGCCGGCGTCGAGCGCCGGTGGGAACACCAGTTCATAGGGAGTCCCCGGGAACGCCTGTTCGAACATAAAGCGGATCCAGCCGGAGGGCATCGATCCGCCGTACGTGTCAAAAAGGCCCACGCGCAGCGGCTTCAGTTTCAGCGCATCGGCCGACGGCGCGGCCGAAACGGCGTCGAAACTCAGCCCGATTTCTGCGGCGATCTTGTCCAGAGCGGCGCGTGTCGTAGGCTTGGCGGGAACGTAAATAGTGCCGGCGGGATAGGACTTCCCGTTGGCGGGCAAGGCCGCTTTCAGCCAGTACACCTCTTCACCCGCCTGCAGCAGATGCGTGGTGCCCAAGAAGGCGTCATTCACCTGGTGGCTCAGCAGGTATCCCACGGCGCCCTGCACGGGCGTCACTCTGCCGGCCGGCATTTTGATCAGACCCGCAACTTTTTCAAACGGCCCGTCGAAACCGTCGAGAATGCGGTCAAATTGCACTCCCATCTGAAATGCGAGAGTCCAACCCGTAATGTCATACGGCGCATTCGGCGGCCCTCCAGGATATGGGATGTCGTCCGGGTGGTCCTGTGGCTCGAACATGTCGATCAGGTGCGGCCGGAATGCCTGGGCGGACTTGATGACGTAAGAACCGGCCGGGTAGGTCTTGCCGGCGACCTGGAACGAACTCGTCGCTCGATGAATGACGATGCCCGTCTTCAAAAGGACGTTCATGAACTTTGTGGCAGTGAGGAAATCGGCCTGGTCCGAGGGGATGATGTAGCCCCTGGGATCGCGGTTGGCCGGGGCACGCAGTACTTCATTCAGGTATTTCACCGGCACGCCGCCTCGGCCCATGCCGCCTCCGCGCGCCGCCATCCCGGGCGCCTGCTCTCCGCCGCCGGCTGCCATCGCGCCTCTTCCGCCACCGGCTCCCCGGCCGCCTTGTCCGCCCTGGGCAACTTGAGGGGTCTGGGCTGCCTGATCCCTGGCCACTGCCGCTTGCATCGCGGCCAGCCGCTTGGGGGTGATCGTCCAGGAATCCTGGCTTCCCTTCTGGATCGAATTTTTCCCCATGACATAAATCCGGTACAGAAAGTCTTCGCGCAGCTTGGAAGCGATGTCGAGGATGGCCCGGTCGGCCGTGATCAGGTAGTCGATCGACTGGCGCTGGTGCCAGGTCTGCGGCATGATCGGGAACGGCTGGTTCCCGTTGGGAACGAAGCGCGTCGGGACGAATGGAATTTCGATGGGAGTCGGATTCCCGATGATCTCGGTAAGGATCCCGATCTGATTGTGAAATCCGGTAGTGGTCCTGACTCCGCCGTTAAACCAGGTCGAGTAGGACGCGGCGGCGCGCATGACCGCCCCGGGCTTGCCCTCGGCGATGAACCGGTTGTGCATCGCCGAACCCACGAGGTCGATCCCCATCGGGACGAGCGGATCATGGTTGTAATTGAAGGGATCCCGGAACGGCGCACAGAACAGCACAGAGCCCGCCGGACCGGTCTGGTGCTGGTTGTACATGACTTGAGGAATCCACTCGATGTACATCTGCCGGCCGATCGCGGTGGTTTCCGAGAGGTTGGACATAAACGAGTCGCGGTTGTCGTCATGCCCAGCATAATGGCTGTACAGCACCGGAAGGCCGCCCGTCGAGCGCCTGGTCGGCTCGGCTTCGCGCATGTACCAGTTCGAGACCAGATCCATGCCGTCAGGGTTGACCGGCACCAGCAGCAGGATGTCGTCGTTCAGGATGCGCAGCGTCTCCGGGTCCGACTGGCTGACCATCTGGTAAGCGAATGTGAATAGATGCTGGGCTGGGACACATTCCGTGGCGTGCAGCCCGCCGTCGATCCAGACGACCGATTTGCCTTCGGCCGCCAGTTTCCGGGCGTCCTCGTCGGTCAGCCCCTCGGCACGGGCCAGGCGCTGGGAGATTTCCTTGTAGCGGTCGAGCTTCTTGAAGTTGGCCGGGGCGGTGATGATCGCCATGATCATCGTGCGGCCCTCGGATGTCTTGCCGATCTCGACCACCTTCATCCGGTCAGACTCTTTCGCAAGTTTTCCCCAGTACTCGACCAGCTGAGTGTAGTTGCCAAGAAAATAGTCGTCGCCCGCGGTGTACTGGCCGAACTTGGGCGGCGATATCGTGCCCTGGGCGAACAGGCTGCCCGATGCCGTCAGCAGCAACGCGAGCATCAGGGACAGCGCTAATCCGGTTTTTCTCGTGCGCATAATAGCTGTCTCTCCTCCCTGGAAGCGGGATGTTATGGTCAAACGGCGGTTTGCCCTGCGTAAGGGCCCAAGGCCGTCCGTCGTTGAAAGTACGTAGGAGTATTTATCCCTGTACGGTCGGGAAAGGCAAGCGAAAAGGGCCGGGTAGCGCGGCAGGATGTCGACATGGCGCGGTTTCGTTCTATAATCCTGCCCAGGAGGATTCCACTATGTTGACGCTGCGTTATCACGGCCATGACTGTTGGGAGTTTGACGACGGGAGCCACCGGGTATTGATCGACCCGTTCTTGAGCGGCAATCCGCTCGCGGATGTGAAGCCGGAACGCTTTACAGAGCTCGATGCGATCCTGGTGACCCACGGGCACGGGGATCACATCGGTGACGCCGCCGTCATCGCAAAGCAGAGCGGCGCGCTGATCATATCGAATTACGAAATCGTCAATTACCTCGAAAGACAGGGCTGCAAGGGTCACCCGCTGCACATCGGCGGCGGCCACCAGTTCCCGTTCGGGCACGTGAAACTGACCATCGCCCACCATGGTTCGACCGGGCCGAACGGCGAGGCTCTCGGCAATCCCGCCGGCGTGGTGTTGACCATGGGAGGCAAAAAGGTCTATCACGCGGGAGACACCGGGTTGTTTCTCGACATGCAGTTGATCGGGGACGCATGGGGTCCGCTCGATGTCGCCCTGCTTCCGATTGGCGACAACTTCACGATGGGCATCGACGACGCGGTCCGGGCGGCAGCGTTTCTCAAAGCCAGCGTCAACATCCCGATGCACTACAGCACATTCGAGATTATCCGGGCCGATCCGAAGGAGTTCGCAGCCAAGGTCGAGGCGGCCGGCGGGAAGGCTGTCGTGGTCAAGCCGGGCGCCGAGTACAGAGTTGCCTGAAGCCTCGAAGAATGCCGGGCTGACGCTACCCTATCGATGATATACTCACGCCTCTTATTTGCCTTGGGAGGAGCCTGCAATGAATTCTCGTACACCCGTCACACGCAGCGCGATTGTGTTCGGCGCCATGACTGTTCTCGCTGCCATCACATTCACCGTAGCGCAAGATCGCCTCAGAGGGATGCCGGGCTACGAACAGTATGCCAAAATGCAGCCGCTCATCAGCGGGTCCGTCGTTTCCGGCGCAGTCAACGCGACCTGGGCGGCCGACAGCAGGACTTTCACCTATAACCACGGCGGCAAGGCGTACCGGTTCGACCTCGCAACACTCAAACCGACGGAGACCGGTGACGCCCCGGCCGCGGGCGGCGCCGGCCGCGGTGGGCGGGGAGCTCCACCGGCGGCCGAAGGACGAGGACGCGGCCAGCAAACGCAAGGCCAGGCGCCACCCCCGGGTCGCGGCGGCATGGAACAGGCCCAGTCGGAAATGCCGGTGGCCCCCATGGAAGGGTGTCCGGCAGTGGGGGCGGCGCGGGGCAGGCAGCTGTTCTGCGTGGCCTCATCCGACAGGCTGCTGAAAGCGTTCTACCGCGATCGCAATCTCTGGGTCGCCAACTATGACGGCAGCGGTGAAAAGCAGGTTACGACAGACGGGAGCGCGAAGGACCGCACCAAGTACGGCACCGGCAGCTGGGTCTACGGCGAGGAACTCGGCCAGACAACCGCGATCTGGTGGTCGCCGGACAGCAGGCGGGTGGGCTTCTACCGCTTCGACGAAGGGCTGGTCAAAGATTTCTACCTGCAGATGAACCAGACTCAGGTGCAGGACACCATGGACACCGAGGCGTACCCGAAGCCCGGCGCGCCCAACCCGATCGCCGATATCCTGATTTACGACGCTGCCGACGGCAAGACGACCAAGGTCGATTTGCGCGACGGCAAGCCATTCACGAACGACGTCGTCGGGCACTACGCCTACAACGTGCGCTGGTCGCCTGACGGCTCGGAGCTCCTCCTTAACCGCACCAACCGCCGGCAGCAGATCATGGAATTCGTTGCCTGCAGTCCGGCAACCGGAGCATGCCGGGTAATCATCCGCGAGGAATGGCCGACCGGATGGACGGAAAACCGTCCGGCCATGCAGTATCTCAAGGACAACCGCCGCTTCATCTGGGAGTCGGAACGCAACGGCTGGAACAATTACTACCTGTACGACCTGAGCGGCAAACTCGTGGCCACGCTCACGAACAACACCACGTCCGAGTCCGGCAGCATCGTCAAGGTCGACGAAGCGGCGGGCGTCATCTTCTACATGGCGCGCGACGGCGACAACTTCATGAAGATGCAGCTTCACCGCGTCGGCCTCGACGGCAAGGGCGATGTCCGGCTAACCGATCCCAGATTTACCCACAGCGTCGGCAACTGCAGCCAGGGCGCAGGCGGCGGCCGCGGCGGCGGCATGCCGGGCGGCCCGGGAGGCGGCAGCTGCGGCATTTCCCCGGACAACAACTTTATCGTCGATGTCTACCAGACTCATGACCGGCCGGCGGCCACTCAGCTGCTCGATGCCGATGGCAAGGTCCTGACGCAAGTGGCCAGGGCCGACACGACCAAGTTCGAGCAACTGGGCCTGAAGAAAGTCGAGATGTTCACTTACAAAGCCGCCGACGGCCGGACAACCCTCTACGGAACGATCGCATTCCCATCGACCTTTGATCCCAGCGCAAAATATCCGACGCTCGTTCCCGTGTATGGCGGGCCCGCTTCCGGCAGCAACGTGCCGACTGAGAATTTCACCATGCCGAGTCCGACAACCGAGTACGGATTCCTGGTGGTCAACCTCTCATCCCGGGCAGTGCCCGGCATGGGCAAGCGAACTCTGGACTCGATCTATCTGAAGCTGGGTGTGACGGAAATGGACGACATGGCCGAAGGCATCAAGGCACTCTGGAACCGGCCGTATTTCGACAAGACACGCGTGGGCATCTACGGCACGTCGTACGGCGGTTATACGGCGGCGACGGAGATCCTGCGGCATCCCGATGTGTTCACCGCCGCCTCGGCGTCTTCCCCGCCGACCTCCTGGTACAACTACGATTCGATCTATACCGAGCGCTATATGTGGATCCCGCAGGAAAACAAGGAAGGCTACGAGGCCGGCAATGACATGAATTTCGCCAAGAATCTGAGAGGCCGGCTGTTGCTGTACTACGGGACCGCCGACAACAATGTGCACCCGAATAACACGCTGCAGCTCGTCCGTGCGCTTCAGCAGGCCGGAAAGAGCTTCGAACTGCAGGTGGGGCCGGATCAGGGTCACAGCGGCGTAAACAATCAGCGGATGATGGAGTTCTTCATCGAGAACCTGATCATGCGGCCGGACCGGCTGATCGCGCCGGAGAAGTAAGGGCAGCGCAGCGACCGACCACCAGCTCGGAAGTCCTTCCGCCTGAAGGAGAGGACTTCTTAACTGCAAGTCGCCAAGACGCACAGGCGCCAGGGATGAAGCCGTTTTCCCTTTGCGCCCCGGAGCCCCGGAGCCTTTGCGTTTGACTCTGACAGCGGCTGCGCCGTGGGAATTCCGGCCAGGCGTCCGGGTCGCGGATGCCGGATGTCTCGTTCAGGATCCGTCACAACACCCGGCATATCGGAAACAGCCGACAAGGTGATCGTTCACCATGCCCGTCGCCTGCATGTGCGCGTACACGATCGTCGATCCCACAAACTTGAAGCCCCGTGCCCGCAGGTCCGCGCTGACAGCATCGGAAAGTTCTGTCCGGGCCGGCACTGCCGAGACTGCTTTGAACCGGTTGCGTATCGGGTTTCCGTTGATGAATTCCCAGATATAACGGTCGAAGGATTTGAATTCCCTTCGCACTTCGAGGAATCGCTGCGCGTTGTTGATGGTTGCCAGGACCTTCATCCGGTTGCGGATGATGCCGGCGTCGGCCAGCAGTCGATCCACGATGCGGTCGTCATACCGCGCGACTCTTGCAGGATCGAAATTATGAAAGGCTTCGCGGAAGTTTTCCCGTTTGTGCAGGATCGTCTTCCAGCTCAATCCCGCCTGCATCCCCTCCAGGACCAGGAATTCGAACAATTTCCGGTCATCGTGGAGCGGCACGCCCCATTCGCGATCGTGATACTCCATCATCAGTTCGTCGCCGCCGCACCACGGACATCGTACCTTTGCATCTTTTATCATGGCCAAATGAGATCACAAAGACCGCGAGCATCTCAAGGGAATTGGGTGCGGCTTTTGGGGGACAGGAGATTTGTCGCACCATAATATGCGTTGGGATTGCAATCCGAAGAGATTTGTCATTTATCATTTGTCAATGGTCATTGCCGCTCCAACTAACGATAATGCGCAAGGATCTCCCTGAACGAGGTTGCTGACCGATGCGAGCCGGATCTTTAAGATCGACACGAAGTATCGTGACTTCCCTGCCCTGCAGCGTCCTCGCAGTCGCGACTTGGGCGCTCCTCCTTGCCGGGCCACATGGGCTTGTGACCGTTACGACAGCTCGGGAGCCAGTCGTTCAAAATGCCACCACCGGCGCGGCCGTGAGCCCGCGGCCAATGAATGTCCGGAAGCTGTTTCCGGCTGCCGGCGCCACGGGCGTTTGTCCCGACACGCCGCTGCGGCTCACTTTTGCCGTGCCCCCGGAGATCGGCACAAGCGGCAAAATTCAGGTGTTCGACGCCGGCGATCGCAGGCTGGTGGAATCCATCGATATCGGCTCGCCCACGGCCGTCAAGAGCATCGGCGGACTGGACGGTTTCAATTACTTTCCCGTAATCGTCTCCGGAAACGAAGTTTCGATCTATCCGAAGAACGGCGTCCTGGCCCGCAATCGGAGCTATTTCGTCACCATCGATTCAGGGGTGTTCAGGAACGGTGCGGTCAATTTCGCAGGCATCAACGAGCGGACCGGCTGGCGCTTTACGACCAGAGCCGCTGCACCCTCCGATAATGCGGCCCGCCTGACGGTCGCGGCCGACGGCACCGGCGATTTCTGCACGGTCCAAGGGGCGCTGGATTTTATCCCCGATGGCAACGGGACGCCCATCACGATTTTCCTACGCAAAGGCACTTACACTGAAATCGTTTTCTTCAGCGGCAAACACCGCATCACCCTGCTTGGCGAGGATCGCGAACAGAGCGTCATCACTTACGCCAACAACGCCGCATTCAACAACGGAAGCGGGAATCCGTTTGGCGGGAGCGCTCCAAACCCCGGCGCCGAGCCGCTGGCCGGCGGCAGCATTTACCGGCGTGGCGTCTTCCTGGCTCACCGGGTGAGCGATCTTGTCATCACCAACCTCACTTTCCGCAACACCACACCGCAGGGCGGGTCCCAGGCGGAGGCGATCATCCTCAACGGCGCCAGCGCGGCCCGGGCCATCCTCAAGGACGTAGATCTGTACAGCTGCCAGGATACGCTCCAGATCAACGGCCAGGCATTTGTCAGCAACTGCTACATTGAAGGGGATGTCGACTTTATGTGGGGCACGGGTCCCTGCTTTTTCGAGAACTGCGTGTGCCGGTCCCTTCGCTCCGGCGCTTACTACACGCAGGTTCGCAATCCGGGCACGAATCACGGCTATGTCTATCTGCGTTGCGTCTTCGACGGGATGCCGGGAGTCGTGGGCAACTACCTGTCGCGGGTCCAGCCGGCACGTTTTCCCAACAGCGAAGTAGTCCTGCTCGACTGCATCCTCGGAAATGCCGTGGGACCGGTCGCATGGCAGTTTCAGGACTCGCCTGGCGTCCCGATCGCCGGCTCATCCGACGTGCATTTCTGGGAACTCAACAGCCGTGGCGCCGACGGCAAGTCCGTAGATGTGAGCAAGCGACTCTCCGGTTCCCGGCAGCTTGACCTCGCTGCCGATTCGGCCATCATAGCAAGCTACGGCAGCCCCGCCTTCGTGCTCGGCAACGGCTGGAATCCGAAGCTCGCGCCGGTTTTCATCGTGCGACCCGGGAAGCGCGCCGGTAAGACCACGGGCGGCTATGGAATCGCTGCCGTCGCACGCAATGTCGTCTCAGGAAGAAAGTAGAAGACGATGGCGAGCATGATGTAGACGGCCAGGAGTTGTGCGCCCTCCATCCAGTTGGATTCACCGTCCCGCGAAATCTCGTTTGCAATCACCACCGCCAGGATGACGGCGAGCACCTCCGCTGGGGTAAAAACAAGATTCATCGGTGCGGGGCCGATCCACAGGCTTGCGAGGACGACCACCGGCGCCACGAAGAGCGCCACCTGAATGCTGCTTCCGATCGCGATGCCGACCGAGAGATCCATGCGATTGCGGATCGCCACCATCACCGCCGAACTGTGCTCGGCCGCGTTGCCGATGATGGCCACCACGATCAGACCAACGAAGAGACTGCTCAGTCCCAACGAACGGGCCGCGTTTTCGACGGAACCGACCAGAATTTCGCTCATCCACGCGACCAGGACGGTCACGGCGGCGAGCACGAGAATGCTGGAACGCAACTGCCATGCCCGAGTGTCCGTTCCGGCCAAGTCAGCTGCCTCTCCGCTGTGTCCCGAAAAGAAGTGTTTGTGTGTGTGGAGTCCGAAGAAAAGCGAAAGCGCATAGGTGATCAGCAAAACAACTGCAAATTCCATGCTCAGGTCCGTCTCAACCGCCCCGGCCCTGGAGCCGGCCAGGTAATGGAAGGCCGCCGGCAGGATCAGGCCGATGGTCGCCAGGGTCATCATCGTCGCCTGGATCCTGGCGCCCCCGGCGTGGAAACTCTGAACTTTGTGCTTCAGGCCGCCGGACAGGAACGCAGCGCCCAGGACCAGCAGGACGTTGCCGATGATGGATCCGGTCAGCGAAGCCTTCACGACATCGTGGAGCCCTTCGCGCAGCGCCATGAGCGCGATGATCAGCTCGGCCGCGTTTCCGAACGTGGCGTTGAGAAACCCGCCGACTCCCTCGCCGGCACGCGCAGCCAGATGCTCGGTAGCCTTTCCCATCCACCCGGCCAGCGGAACAATCGCCAGGCATGCCGTGATGAAAATCCCGGCATGCCATTCGCCCCCGCCGTATCTCAGAGCGATCGCGAGCGGCACGAACACCAGCAGCCAATCAAGCCCCGGTCGCAGCCAACGTCGCTTCATGTCTTGTTTCCCAATAACCCGGACAACTGCCGGTGGAGCGAGTGGAATGGTCCCATCGACCTTTGCCTCAAATCATCCCATCTAAAGCGTGACTCTGACGGAGAAGGCAACCGAAAGTTGCTGTGGCCGGACCTTTATGTGCGCCACGCCGCGGCGATCCCTGCCATCGAAGTACCAGCCTTCAGGAGCTGCGTCGAATTCGGCCTTCTTCTCGAACGACGGCAAGGCCCGCTCTCCTAGCCTGACTTCGGACGGTTTCGCAGGAACGTGCACGTCCACGACATAGGACCGGGCCGCCGGCATTTCCTGGTACTTTCCCCTGGCGGCGCCCACTTTGACGACCACCTGGGCCTGGGGAACGTCGAGAGCCTTAGGCGCATCCACCTCGATCAGGGTTCTGGCGAAGCCGCCGGACTGGTATTGCCGTGTAACGCCGTCATCTTCATAAAGATCGAAACTGGACTTGCCGAACGGATAGACGTCGATCGTCACCGGGTCCTTGGGTTTTTCCCGGTCGTAAAGCATCTCGGGGTACATCGGGATGACCGCTCCGGCTCTGACGAACAGCGGCAGCTTGTCGAGAGGCGCTGCATATCCGTTCAGCACCATCGGCCCGTAAAACTCTGTCCCGTCCCAGTAATCGATCCACTTTCCCGCCGGCAGATAGATGTCGTTCCGGATGATCGTGTCCTCATAGACAGGCGCCACCAGGAAGGACTCGCCGCTCATGAACTGATATTGCGTCCGCTTGGACCAGGTCGCGGGATCGTCCGGAAACTCGAGAACCATGGCACGGACTGTCGGCACGCCGGTGTCGTAGGCCTGGCGGGAATAGGTGTACAGGTATGGCGTGAGGCGCATCTTCAGCTTCAGGTATTTTCGATTCGTGGCCGTGTATGGATCCCCAAAGATCCATGGCTGTTTCATAAGATTGGTCTGCTTGGACCAGCCGCTGATGATCATCAGGGCCGGGGTAAAGCACTTCCATTGCAGGTCGCGGACCTGGGTCTGGGCGCCGCCGCCGAAAATGCCGTCCACGTCCCCGGTGGCAGCGTTGAAACCCGAGAGTCCGGCGCCGATCACCGTCGGGATATGAAATCGGATGTACTCCCAGTTTCCTGACTGGTCGCCCGACCAGATCGTAGCAAAGCGCTGAGCGCCGGCCCACGCGCATGTCGTCCACACAAAGCCGCGCGCGTCGCTGTTTTTCTCAATCCCCTCATATGCGTCGCGCATGCCGTTGAGAGCGAACTGATATCCGCGGCCGACCCAGGCCACGTCCAGTTTCATCACCCGCGATCCGAGAACGCTCACTTCGTTCGCGATGCGGTCGAGCCCCTTTTCGGTCCAGAGCCCGGTGTAGAAACCGCGTTTGTGAAGTTCCTGGATGGTGCGGTCAAGCTCGACGTAGCCGCAGCCGTACCCGTCGTTCGGCAGAATCCATCCCCCGGGCATGTCGTTGGCGCGATACTTGTCGGCGACCTTCTGGATGACATCCGGGGTCTTGCCGGTCTTGTTGTAGCAGTCGGCATCGCCGAACTCGAGGCCCCAGCGAGGCGGGAAAAAGGGCCGCCCGGTCAGGAGGGTGTAGCCGTCCAGGATCTTTTTGAGAGATGGTCCGTAGCAGTAATAGCAGTCGAACCTCGTCTCGTCGTGCGACAGGCTGAGCGGTGACAGGAAATCGTATCTGCCCGGCGTCATCGTGTTGCGGAATGCCCCATAGCCGGCGGTACTCATGTAGAACGGGGCCGGATTCGGAGTTGTGCCGTCGCCCCAACCGCGGGTATTGAGCCGGATGTTGACCGAAGTGTCGCGGTGCGAAAAGTACCCGTTCTGCATCCCGCCGCCGTAGAAATTCTCAGTTTCCCCCCGCCGCAGTGTTTGGACCGTTGACGGGCCATAGGTCACAGGGCGGGCCTCCTGCCAGACGACAGCCGCATTGTCCCTGTCGAAGAGGGCGAAGCGCAGGGGCCTCTTGTAAACCCGCAGTACGCATTCCCTGCTCTCCAACCGGTAGTACTCGCCTGCATCCCTCCACTGCACCGGCGCCGCGGCGCCCCTGTAAATGACGATCTGCGCATCCTCCGGCAACGGCTGCGCCTCGGTGAAAGTGCCCTCGGGACCGACCCAAATGCGGAAAATATCATCTCGATAGAAGATCACCCTTACCTGATCCGGCCCGGCCGCGATGTTGAAGACATGGTCCTTCACCTCGAAGCTCGTGACGTCCCCGAGCGTGATGCTTCTTCCACGGGGCGACGTCTGGCGGGCTCCCTGCTGCCCTCGCCCGCCCTGCGGGGAAGCCCAGGCCCACAAAAACTGCATGCCGATAAAGATCAATCCAATCGCAAAACATCTTCTGTGATGCGCCATGCACATGCTCCTTCACCAGATGTCCGGGTGTTCGCGGATGAAAGTCAGTGCGGTATTTCTATCCCTCCGTGCATCCGTGCGCAAGTGTAAAATCAACAGCGTGGCATGCCTCCCCCCACGTCGGAATCAGCGACTGACGCAAACCCGAATCCGCTGGAAAGCCATCGTGCTTTCCTCGCCTCCGCAATTCAGGCAATAAGGCGCAAGGGTCTCAAAACAAAATATCACCGTCAAGGCGCAGAGAAAATCCATGGCCTCCTCCTATGCACTCTCTGCTTCTCTCCGGAAACCTAAAGGACTGCATTCGGTTGCAGCCGTTCGCGGGTCTCGCGAAAGATATGCTATTATGGGATTTTTGACGTGCGCGGAAATCGGCGGCCGGGGCTCTCCGGGCGCCGGAAATCACGTCCGCATCCATCTCGAAAGAAACCATGGACACCAGGAACACGCAGGACAGCAGCAGCAAGGAAAACGCGACCTCCAGGCCGCCCCTGGATTTCATACGAAGCATCGTCGAGGCCGATCTGAAGTCCGGCAAAAATAATGGCCGCGTCGCGACGCGTTTCCCTCCGGAGCCGAACGGCTACCTGCACATAGGGCACGCAAAGTCGATCTGCCTGAATTTCGGCATTGCAGCCCAATATGCGGGCGCCTGCAATCTGCGCTATGACGACACGAATCCCACAAAGGAAGAAGTGGAATACGTCGACGCGATTCAAGAGGACGTGCACTGGCTCGGGTTCGATTGGGACAATCGGAGGTATTTCGCATCCGACTACTTCGAACAGTTGTACGGGTACGCGGTCGAACTTATCAGGGCGGGAAAGGCCTATGTGGACAGCCTCAGCGCGGACGAAATCCGGGCCTACCGCGGCAACCTGACGGAACCCGGCAAAGACAGCCCTTACCGGGATCGCAGTGTCGAGGAAAACCTCGATTTGTTCCAACGCATGCGGGCGGGGGATTTTCCGGACGGCGCGCACGTTCTGAGGGCGAAGATCGACATGGCTTCCCCGAACTTCAATATGCGGGACCCCACCATCTACCGCATCCGCCATGCATCGCATCACCGCACCGGGGACAAGTGGTGCATTTACCCGATGTACGACTTCGCCCATGGGCTGTCGGACGCGATCGAAGCAATCACCTATTCCATCTGCACGCTGGAATTCGAAGATCATCGGCCGCTGTACGACTGGTTCCTGGACAACCTGAGCGTTCCGTGCCATCCGCGGCAAATCGAGTTCGCGCGGCTGAACCTCAATTACACGGTCATGAGCAAGCGAAAGCTCCTCGAACTGGTGGAAGGCAAATACGTCAGCGGCTGGGATGATCCACGAATGCCGACGATCTGCGGCTTGAGGCGGCGCGGCTACACTCCCCAGTCGATCCGCGAGTTTTGCGAGCGTGTGGGTGTGGCGAAGAAAGAGAATGTGATCGACGTCGCCTTGCTGGAACACGCGGTTCGCGAGGATCTCAACCGGCGGGCGCCCCGGGCCATGTGCGTGCTCAGACCGCTGCGCCTGGTCATCGAGAACTATCCCGAGGGGAACGCGGAGGAACTCGAAGCGGTGAACAATCCCGAAGACTCGTCTGCGGGCACGCGGAAAGTGCCGTTCTCGAAGGAACTCTACATCGAGAGGGAGGACTTCAGCGAAAATCCTCCTCCGAAATATCACCGCCTGGCGCCGGGCCGGACGGTTCGCCTCCGCTACAGCTACCTCGTGACCTGCACGGGCGTAGTGAAGAACGACAAGGGCGAGGTGGTGGAAGTCCGTTGTACGTTTCACCCGGCGTCTTTGGACCCGAATGCCGAAGGGCTGCCAAGGGCCAAAGCCACCTTGCACTGGGTTTCGGCACGGCATGCAATCGGAGTCGAAGTTCGCCTTTATGAGCGGCTGTTCTCCGTAGAAGACCCGTCCAATGAGACTGCGAGCAGGGACTGGAAATTCCACCTCAATCCTGATTCACTCGAGGTGCTCTCGGATTGCCGCGCGGAACGATCCCTGGCGGAGGCCCCGGCGGGTGCGTCATTTCAGTTTGAACGGATGGGATACTTTTGCGTCGACCCCGATTCGGTCGCGGGAGCGCTGGTATTTAATCGCACGGTGACGCTGAAGGACACCTGGGCCAAGATCCAGAAGGCAGGCCAAGGCGCCGGCGGGTGACGTGCCCGGAAGGGCGTTAGGGCTCGAGCGCACAAAGCCCTCACACGACGGATCTTGAGGCAGCGGCCCCCCTTATTCTCCACTCAGCCCTTGCAATTCGGCCTTAGTTTTTCTAGGATTAGGGCTCGTTGGGAGATCGTTCAACGGTAGGACGGGTGGCTCTGGACCACTTAATCGGGGTTCGAATCCCTGTCTCCCAGCCAAGCCTTCCTTGTTACCCGGGGCCCGCCGGCGCGTGCGGCCTGTACTTCAAAAAAAGAAGTTGCGTGCTGCGGTTGTCTTCCACCTTGTCGAATCCCGCCGCCACCAGTTCGCGTAACAGGAATTGATCGGCTTGAGGGATCTGCATGGTCCCTCCTTCGGCGCGGCCATAGAGCACAATCCAGAGCGTTCCGCTCTTGCGATCCAGTTTGGGCAGAAAGTCGCCAAGCTCCGCTCTTGCCGTGTCCTTCGACCCCTGAAGCCGTTCCGTACTGGTTGCTGCCGGCGTCTGCTCGGTAATTCGGGGATACATGCGGCAGTAAAATCGGCGTCCCTCGGCCGCATTCGAGCAATACCCTCCCCGCCATATGAATCCGCCCTGGTTCAATTCGTATAGGACCGGAAGCCCGCGCAGACCCGTAAGCAGGACCACATCGCCATTCCGTACCTCGTTGTCGAGGATGAGCGCCATGTGCCGGGCCTGGCGCGAATCCGGCACATCGTAATAGAGATGGAGCTTGACCAGGACAGGCATCAACAAGGCCGCGGCCGCCAGCCCCGCGATCAACCGGCCCTGCCGGCGCCGAACCGTGGCCAGGGCCAGGCCCAGGAGCAGCGGAAACGCCGGGTATGCCAGAAGGTCGTAGCGTCCCACAACATAGATCGGCTTTACCCAGGAGACCAGCCACAGCCCCGCGAGCGGCAGGAAAAGCATCGCCGCGAGCCACGCTTTTCGTGCTCCCAGATCCGGAATGCCCAGATCCTCTCCGCCCTTGTTCCACAGCAGAACCGCGCCCAGAAAAATGAGCGCCGCCAGCCCCAGGAGTCGGAGTGCGCCTGGAAAAACGATCTCCGCGAATTGCCCCATCCACAATGGGTAGTATCCGGCTTCGCTGCCGAAACCGAAGAATTCCAGACTTTGCGGGATGGCCAGGAGCTTGGACGTCACGTTCCAGGCATTTTCGATCCAGGATGTCCCAACCGCGGGATGTTCCACGACGAGGAACGACCAGAGTGCCCATGGGGCAAAAAACAGAATGCCGGCGCCTGCTGCGATCGCGAATCGGAAGCGCCGGCCGGGCTTCGACCAGAGCAGCAGGAGCACCGCGGTCGGCGCCAGGGCGAGCAGTGCAAGGTAGTGGCAGTACATTGCAACGACGGCAACAACGGAAGCCAGCGCCCAGCGGCGCCAGTCATTGGTACCGTAGGCTATCCAGACCAGGACCCAAGCCGTCAGCAGGAGCGCATCAAGCAACGGATAACCCCGCGCCTGCTGGCTGTAGAAAATCTGAATCGGAGCAACTGCAGCCAGGAGACCCGCCCACAGTGCCGCCTCGCGATTGAAAATCGTGCGACCCGCCCAAATAATCAAACCCACCAGCAGAGTGCCAGCCAAAACGGCTGGGAGGCGCAGCGCGGTCTCACTCGTCCCGGCAAGGAAGGACCAGGCGTGCAAGAGGAGGTAGTATAGCGGCGGATTGTTATCGATCAGGATGCTGTGGAACCAGTCCGGCGAGGTTACCGTGTACCACGAAAAAGCTTCGTCCACCGAGAGCGCCTGAGCATTGATTCCGTACAGCCGAAGCGCCAGCGCGACAGTGATCAGTCCTGCCGACAAAGCGAGAAATTCCCCCCGCGCCATTGACTGGGGTCGCGCGGGAGGGGCCGCGTTCGCGTTACGTTTTCTTTTCGAGCTTGCTGACAACGGAATCACCTGGGGACCAGAATTTCCCCCACGCAATACGGTCTAGATACCGACATTTCGATGACAATGGGCAGCAGGCGCGGGGGCGATCGCCGGCCGCATCCTACTGTCAGCCGCATATTCTATCAAAAGCGCGAATCGTTGACACTCGACGCGGCAAAATCATCTGTTTCGATGGATGGACGGGGCGCCGGCCGACGCAGACAAACGGCTGTCGTCAATCCCAGCGCCATGCAAACAATCCTCGCAACCATGAAATCCCCCACAGCTTCTTTTTACTGCGCAGGATTTGTGCCGCTGAAATCTACGGCAAAACCGAGGCAGCACCGCTTCGAGTTTAAGCTTGTCTCAAAAATGTCGGAAAGCTGATCGGGAGCAAAGGTCAGGCATCGTATTGAGCTTCGCAAAGTTACCGGTTTGCCTCCGGCCGCAGTTGTAACCCGATACGTTACGTGTTACAATGCTGCGTGTGGCCATACTCAGCTTCCGACACAAGGGACTGGAAAGGCTTTTCGTGCGTGGTAGTGCAGCCGGCATTCAGGCAAAGCATGCGGCAAGGCTGCGACTGATTCTAGGCCGTCTCAATGTAGCGGCAGAACCTCGGGATGTGGCATTGCCAGGCCTGCGCTTAGATCCTTTGACCGGGGACAGGAAAGGCACCTGGTCCGTCGTCGTGAGCGGCAACTGGCGCATTACATTTGAGTTTTCCGGTCCTGATGTCAAGGATGTAAATTATGAAGACTATCACTGAATCTCCGATGAAGATGCACAACCCTCCGCACCCGGGAGAGATTTTGCGCGAGCTTTGTCTCGAGCCTCTGGGTTTGACCGTCACTCGGGCAGCCGCCGCTCTTGGTGTCAGCCGGAAGACGCTCTCAAGCATCTTGAATGGACGTTCCGGAATCAGCGCAGAAATGGCCATCAGGCTGTCGATTGCCTTTAATACCAGCGCAGAAAGTTGGCTGCTTCAGCAGCTGCAGTATGACTTAGCCCGAGTCGAACCCAAACGGAGATCCATTCGGGTCAAGAAGTTCGCTGTCGCGTGATTGTTCATTGCCGACATGGTGCGGCCTGTCGCCCCCCAAGATCGGTCCGTGCACACGCATTAGGGATATCTCCAACTCGACCAGTCCCTCCCGCACCGGGCTCGATTCCACGCACCTCAAGACAGCTGGAACACGATCCTCTTCGACCGGGCAGCAAACCACATACGAGATGGACGATCGCGCTGCCACTAATAAGAGCGCCGGTCGATCGTCTTAACATTCAGCCAAAATCAAAGGGGGGAACGTGTCCCGATCCAATCTTCTCATCCCATGTGCATGGGTGCTTACTCTGTTGGTTTCATCGCAGGCGACGGCACGCGCACAGGTTTCGGTAGTGGCCTTGACCGGCGCAGTTGCTCCGGGAACAGGAGGGGCTCGATTCACCGCACTTTCTCCTCCTGCAATCAACATGGGTGGCGATGTCGCCTTTACTGCCGAACTCTCGGGTGGTTCCGCCTTGCACGGTATCTTCAGACTCCATCAAGGGCAGCTTTATCCAATCGTCCTGCAAGGTCAAGCCATCCCTGGCGTGCCAAATGCAACGTTCTGGACTTTCTCAGAGCCCAGTATCAATCAGTCAGGAGATCTGGCGTTCACGGCTTCGATGCGATCGGACAACCTGCCCTTACGCCACGGCGTCTTTTTCAGCTCCGGGCCATCCATTCAGAAACTTGTCGACGAGGACAGCGAAGTGCCCGGCCTGGCAGGATCCAGATTCGATCTTTTCAATTCGGTGACTCTCAACGATCAGGGGGTAGTCGCATTTTGGGCCTCTTTGACCAACATTCCTGCATCGAGCAACACCGGCATTCTTGCGATTTCCAGTGGGGTACTCACGACACTGGCGCTGGGAGGTCAGCCGGTGAACGGGAAGGCGCTCGGCAGCATCTCTTCCAACTTTTCCCTGAATAATTCCGGTCACATCGTTTTCCAAAGTTCGATAGAGGGGAAAAGCGCCCTCTTCCTGCTCTCCGGGAACACGTTCCGGTCCATAGCCATGAGCGGGCAGGTAGTTCCGGGTTTGAACGTTCCCTTGGATTATTTTGCGCAGCCATCGTTAAACGATCGTGATGAGATTGTCTTCATCAGCCAGCAGACAGTCATTTCGCGCTTCATCATGTATGTTTCCAACGCAGTCATCAGTTGGCGTGGTGGCACGCTCAGTGTGGTGGCGCAAATCGGAGAATCAATTCCGGGTGCCGGCAACGCGTCCCTGTTTAACTCCTTAATGGACCCGCAAATCAACAATGTCGGAACAATACTTTTTGCTGCCGGGATCAAGGCAGAACCATCCAGCCCCAACAGGGCAATATTCACGGTTGAGGATTCAAACCTGTTCGTGCGTGTTCAAGAGAACCAGACGTTGGAAGGAGTCGGGAAACTCACATTCCTGGGAGCCCCGCGCATCAACGATCACGGATTGATCACCTTCATATCCAGAGTTGGGGATGCCTTGACGGGCGTATTTACTTTCCAGGAAGGAACCTCTCGATTGTCATTCCCTCAGGTTGCAGATGGGAATTCAGGAGACATTTCGTGGCACACCGAAATACACTTGGCGAACCGCGATCTTGAGCCTTGTCATGTTTCCGTGCAATTTTATGGCGATGATGGCGCCCACGTGATTCTTGCCATCCAAGGCCAGAACTCGAGCCAATTCGACTTCACCATACCTCCACTTGGAACGCTGAATCTGGAAACGGAAGGACAGGGGGTGCTGAAAACGGGCTGGGCCAGCGTCACTGCAGATCAGAGCTTGAGTGGAATCGCCATCTTCTCTTTCTTCGACGCCAAGGGAGAATTACAGGATGCAGTCGGCACGGGTGCCGGCATTGATCTTTCATCCATGGCTCTATTCGCCGCCTGGAGCGAAAGTGTCAAAACGGGAATCGCCTTGGCGAATCCCGGTGACGCTACCGCCACAATGACTCTGACCCTGCGGGATTCCCTCGGCGTTGTCCGCTCCGTCTCTCAGCACACGCTTGCGCCAAAAGCTCACATGGCAGGGTATCTGTCTGAACTGTTTGCTCTGGAAGGGTTGCCTTCGTCATTTCAAGGTCGAATCGAGCTGCTGAGCGATCTCCCTGTGGTAGCTGTGGGATTAAGACAGCAGGGATCACGGTGGACTTCACTTCCGATAATGCAGTAGGAGAATCCGACGCGCTCAGATGCGTCCGCACCGCTTTCGTCTATGCCGAGAATCAGCTATTGGTGACGCAACGCGACCATGGGGTCGACCTTTGTGGCACGGAGCGCCGGAATAAAGCTGGCGAGCAATGCGACCGTGACGAGCAGCAGGGCTGTTCCAACGAGCGCCGCAGGATCGGCCGGACTCACCTGATACAAAGCGCTGCCGAGGGAGTAGCTCACCAGCAGTGCAATGGGGATTCCGATTGCGGTTCCCAGCAGCGCCAGGCGCAGCCCGTGCCTTAGGACCATACGGAGCGCGTCGCTCTGCTGCGCCCCGAGAGCCATGCGCAAGCCGATTTCGCGTGTCCGTTGGCTGGACGTGTAAGAAACGATGCCGTAAAGCCCGAAGGATGCCAGCATCAATCCAAGCAGACCAAATGAGCCCACGAAGGTTATCGTCATTTCACGTTCATACAAGCCTTGACGGAGGGTCTCTTTCAATGTGCTCATGAGGAAAGGAGATACGCTCTTGTCAATTGTGTGCACAGTCTGCCGGAACGCGCTTGCCAGCGCGCCGGGATCGCCGGCAGTTTCCACAAGCATGGTGAGCTCGTTGGCGTACCCGCGCACGAGCGGCAAATACATGTAGGGCTGGGGATCTTCGCCGATTCTGATGACGGCCCCATCCTGGACCACGCCGATGATGGTGGCTGCATATTCCTGGGGTGGATCACCGATGCGTATCACTTGCCCGAGCGGGTCTTTGTCGGGCCAGTAGCGTCGGGCGAATGCTTCGCTCACGAGTATCACCTTTCCCGCCGATCCGAAATCCTGCGAAGTGAAATCCCGCCCTCTTAGAATGCGCGTGCCCATGGTCTGGAAATAGTTCGGTCCCACGGCGTTGTACTTGATCGTCTGAGAGGCCTGTTCCCCCGGGAATGACACCTGTTGTATACGTCCTCCGCCTGATAGACTGAGTGGAAAGCGCCCGGCGATGCTCACCTGCTTCACGCCGGGCAACGCCTGGACGCGCTCCTGTAAGTTCTGGAAAAAGGCCCGGGCCCGGTCTGCGTCATACGCATACATGCCTAGCGCAAATTGGGCCAGCAGCATGTTCTTTTTCTCGAAACCCACGTCCGCCTGTAAGCTGCGTACGAAGCTCTTTATCAGCAGGGCCGACTGTGTCAGAAGGACAAGGGAAATGCACAGCTGGCCGACTACAAGGGCGTTGAGGCCGCGGTAACGGCCACCGCTCTGGCCGGTGCCCGGCGACTCATTCAGCAGCGACACCAGGTTGAGTTTGGAAGCATGAAGAGTGGGAATAAGCGCGAAGATCAGCGTGGTGAGAAAAGCCAGGCCGATGGCAAAGCCGACAACTCGCATGTCAGGGCTGATCTCGGGGAAAACACGCATTGGCATTGGGGGAAGGAGTGCCGGCAGCGCCTGGATGGCCCATCGCGTTAACAGCAGGCCGAAGGCAGCGGCGGCCAGCGACAGCACCAGACTCTCCGTCAGCAATTGGCGTATGAGGCGCAGCCGACTGCCGCCCAGCGCCAGGCGGATGGCAATTTCTTTGCGTCGGGCCTGGGACCGCGCCAGGAGTAGGTTTGAGACATTCACGCAGGCAATGAGCAAGACCAACCCGGTAATGGCCATGAGGAGGAACCCGAGGGTGGCGAACCCTCTGTAGTAATCTTCGGCCTCGAACGTGACGGTGGCTCCGAGGATCTTATCTGCCGAAGGGTTGCTCGGGACCAGGCGGCGCACGATGCTGTCCACCTCAGCCTGCACCCTCGCAAGCGTCACGCCGGCAGCCACGCGACCCATGACGTCGAACTCCTCGGCCCTCGGTCCCGAAAGGTTGGCCCCGGCGCTCTCGGCTGGATACCATACATCCGTAGTGGTGAAGGGCCGCTGGATCCCTCCAAAGCCTTCAGGCGCAATGCCGACCACGGTGACGTTTCTTTTGGTCAGCTCAATGGTCTTGCCGATGACCCCAGGGTCGCCACCGAAGTGGCGTTGCCAGAGCCCATGGCTGATGACCACAACAGGATCGACTGTGTCTTTATCATCGTCGCGAAAAACCCGCCCAAGCTGAGCCTTCACTCCAAGGACTGAGAAGTAGTTTCTTGTTACATATTGAGTCGACAGCAACTCCGACATTTCTCCGCCGGTCAGGACGGCTCCATGGCGCTGCATGCCGACGATCCCGGACAACGACTTGCATTGGTTTCTGAGTTCGAGATACTCGGGATATGGGAGTGATCTCGACAGCCCCCTGTTCTCGGTCCGGATCTTGATGAGCGCCAGTTCGCCGGGACGGTCGACCGGCAGGGGTTGGAGAATGACCCGGTCCACCAGGCAAAAGATGGTCGAGTTCAGGCCGATCCCTAGAGCCAGAGAAAAGACAGCCACGGCTGTGAAGCCGGGACTCCCGCGCAACATGCGCAGCGCAAAGCGTAGATCCCGCAAGATGTCGGAGACCATGAGCCAGCCCTTCCCTTTGAGCCGGATCTCCTCTTCGAACCGCTGGATCCTCTGGCCGGCTGCAGCCGTTTGGGCGGGCCGCTCCGCACGACTGACTTCCACAGCCAGCAGCTCCCAATCCCCGATCTGGCGATCTGCCTGCCGAAGTGCCTCATCCTCAGATGATGCGGTGGCAAGGGCGTCGAGATATAGCTCTTCCATCTGGCATGCCAGCTCTCGGATGATCTTTTCCTTTCGGTCATCTTTCATGTCCGCAAGACGTAGATGCTCGCGCACATATTGGATCCAATCATGCATGGCACGGGCCCACTATCTGGTTGATCGCGCTGACATATTCCTGCCAATTCCTCTGCTGCTCGAGGAGGACGGCCTTCCCCTTGGGCATCAGTCGGTAGTAATACCTGCGCCGCTGCCCCTGTTTTTCCACCCAGCGCCCCTTGATCCACTGCTTCTGCTCCATCCGATATAGGGTCGGATAGAGGGCGGAGACGGTGAATCTGAGACGCCCCCCCGAGCCGAGCTCCATCAGTTTCCCGATTTCGTAGCCATGGCGGGGCCGATCCCGGAGCAGCGACAAGGTGAGGAGTTCGATGCTGCCCTTTTTCAATTCAGGACTGAACATTTTGGCTCCATATATCAGCACGTGATATGTCGTGTGACAATCTCATACGCAACCCGACCGGCAAAAGTTCCAGCTGATATCATCCGCCCATTCTCCATGTCCCGGTAGATCATGGCATTGCTGCAAAATCGGTGTGCCGTCATTCCGGGCGGTCAAAACCCCCTGCTCGCATATCTGGAAACGCGCAGGCGGCATTCCTTACTCGATCGGGAATCATCGGGAAGTGAACGCGGGGTGCCGTGAAGAACGTATACGCCCGCCTGCCTTCAAATCAAGGGGCGGCCCAACTCCCGCTCGAAGTGCATCGCGGTTGCGGGGCTCCCCAGGAGTCGCCCCGTGATTGAGTTCCGCCGTATCTCGGCATAGAGCGGTGTCTCGACCGGCGTCATTTCCAGGTATTGCTTCCATGACTCTCCGTTGAACGCTCTCCGCCAGCCGCTCATTTCGAGATAACCGCCCGAGTCGATGCCGGTGACGTGCGCGCGCGCACTGGACCAGCCCCAGTCCCAGGCATTCTCGACAAGTCCCTCCCGTACCGGGCTCCATTCGATGCACCTCACGACAGCCCAGACACGATCCTCTTCAACCGGGCAGGACAAAATGCATCCTTGCCGGGGGCCGCCTCCCCGGCCGCCCCGCGGGTTGCGCCAGCGGGTAAAATCCTCCTCCAGCCGGCCAATGCCGTCCTTGAACAGTTGTTCTTTTTCGGGGATCAGGACAAGCTCGACTCGGGTATCCGTCAGCGAATAGCCAATCAACGCCATCTCATACAGCGGGAAGTACTTCGCTAGCAACATGAGGTATACAAGCCGGTCCTGGGCTGAACAGAAAAAGTTCTGCCGGCGCACACCGTGCTGGTTGACATAGTGCGCCCAGCCCGGAAGTACGATTCGGGAATATCGCTCCATATCCCTATTGTTTCGCGGCGGCGCCCGATATTTCAGCGATCAGGGAGATTTTGGCCCGGTTTCGCTAAAAAATTGGACGGACTCCCCAAAGGCTGCTAGTTTTTTATGAGTGCCTCGCCTGCGGCGATCTCGGTTATTTGGGGTCCGCCACTCGGGAGCGGGAGAGAAATAGCGTCGGCGGTTCGGGATTGGGAGTGGGGGATGTATACAGATCATCTGTTCCGCGGCCATAACAGCCACGGCCGCATGTTCAACTGGACCGGTTCTTCCTTTGTTTCGCGCCTGGCAAATTACACCTGGGAAGCGGTTCAATCGGTCAATCGCCGGCTTCCCCAGGGCGAACTCCCCCATCCTAAATGGGCGCCCGGGAAAATCCTCAAAAGCCACGAGCGTTCCGCGCCGCCCCTGGGCTTTCCCCGGATTACCGATTCCCTGTGCCCCAAGTGCGTCCCGGAGGTAAGAGGTTCGATCATCCGCGGGGAGTCCGACCTCTCCCTCCTGTTGAAGGGAAACCCGGGCGAGATCAAAGCCCAACTTCTCGAGGAAGACGGCCGGATCCTGATGCGCAAGGTTTGCGACAAACACGGCCCTTTTGAAGATGTCCTCTCCACCAATCCCGCCTTCACCAGGCGGATCGAAAGTCTCTTCTTCGGCCGCGACTTCCGGGCTGCTGGCGATGAGAACGTCCACAGGCACGGTTCCTCGACGATCAAGTACGGGCGCGGCGCCGTATTGACCGTCGACCTGACCAACCGCTGCAACATGATGTGCAATCCGTGCTTCATGGACGCCAACCAGGTCGGGTACGTTCACGAGCCGGACTTCGAGAACATCAAAGCCATCCTCGACCGTGCTGTTTCGTTCCAGCCGAAGCGCCAGATTATCATCCTCTTTTCCGGGGGTGAGCCGACACTCTCCCCGCATTTCCTCGATGCGGTTGCATACGCCAAGAAGGTAGGGTTTTACCGTGTGCTGGCGGCCACCAACGGCATTCGGTTTGCCCAGAGTGAGGAGTTTACCCGCAAGGCCCATGAAGCCGGGTTGCACGGGGCTTATCTGCAGTTCGACGGCACGACCAACGAAAAAAATCAGCATCGAGGCGTCGGAAACCTGTTCGATGTAAAGCTTCAGGCCATCGAAAATATGGCCAGTGCCGGAATGAAAACGACCCTCGTGACCACCATCGTGAACACGATCAACAACGACATGGTCGGGCCGATCGTCGATTTCGCCGTCCGCAACATCGACAGGATCCAGACCATCGCCTTTCAGCCGGTCTCGTTCACGGGCCGTGACGAGGAGATTGAAGACGAGATCCGCTATCGCCAGCGTTATACGCTGAGCACGATGGTCGCAGACCTGAAGGCCCAGTTGGGCGACGAGTGGGACCCGATGAGGGACTGGTTCCCCCTGTCCTCCTACAGCGCCTTCACGAGCGTGATGGACATCCTCCAGGGACCTGAAGCCCCCTGGGGGTGGAGTGCCTGCAACTGCCATCCGAATTGCGGCATTTTCAGCCTCCTGGTCGTAAACCGGAAAACGCGCCAGTGGACGCCGCTGTTCAAGTTTTTCAATTACGAGAACTTCATCCGCGACGTAGCGGTGATCACCGACACGGCGCGCGGCAAGGTGCTCACCGCAGCACAACTGGCGCTCTCCATCCTGCGAAATTACCGGGCGGATCAGGCGCCGGCAGGATTTCCCATCTCCCAGATTCTGAATCTCTTCAAACCCGCGTCCGACCGGTCCGACAGCGACCGGAACGACCGGATGAAGACCAGGAACGAAAAGGACGACTGGCGCGTGCTGTGCGTCGAGGGGATGTGGTTCCAGGACCTGTGGAACTATGATTTCAGGCGCACGGAAATGTGCGTGATCCCGTACGGCACACAGGAAGGCGAGATTTCCTTCTGCGCGTACAACACGGGCGTCGGATGGCGGCAGATCATCGAGAGCATGCATCAGACCGCCTCGCTTGCCGACTGGCACAAGTCCAAAGGCCGTCATGAGATCTTCGCGAAAGGAAAACAGGTGCAACTGCCCACGACACAGCACCACCTCGAACTCCCTGTCATGCAAGGCTCGCCCAAGGGAGATGCCTGCTGCGGAAAATCGAATCCGGCCGTCGCGCAAACCGACCTCGAAGCCCTGGTCACGATCAAATCCAACAGATAGCCCGCTCCGCAGCCGACTGACCTCTGCACTGCTTCACTTTCTGTAAGAAACTGCTTGCGCGCAGGACCATCGGTTCACGCGTCCACCAGTTTCGAGCCGTTCCCGTCAGGGGCGCCGAAAAGGCCCGCAATCCCCCGCTGCCCCGGCTCTCGCAGGATCACTCGAAGTTCCGATGACAATAAGGGATTTCGTGGTAAAGTTTATGGTCGCCCGTCCGGGTAATGCGATCTTTCGTGCGCTGGGATCTCGTCAGGCGCGGTGCGCTTCGGAATGATAATAAGGAGGTTTTTACAGTGGAATTTATTAATTATCCCGCAGACAGAGTTTTTGACACGCTGAAGCAATACATCCTGGTTGACGGGTTCCATGTCATTGTCGACCTGCAGAAAAGCCATGGTTCTTACATCGTGGACGCGGCAAGCGGGAAGGAGTACCTGGATTTCTATACCTACTTTGCTTCCCTGCCGATCGGCCACAATCATCCCAAGCTGTGGAAAGACGAACGTTTCATGGAGGCTCTTCGCGCCGCTGCCATCGCCAACCCTTCGAACTCAGACATCTACTGCAAGGAGTACGCAGCCTTCGTCGAGCAATTCGCGGGGCTTCTCAAGCCCGCGCACATGAAACACCTGTTCTTCGTTGCCGGCGGGGGACTGGCGATCGAAAATGCGTTGAAAACGGCATTTGACTGGAAGGTCCGAAAGAACTTCAAGAAAGGGATACAGGGGGAAAAAGGTCACCAGGTCATTCACTTCAAGGAAGCATTCCACGGACGCACCGGGTACACGATGTCCCTCACCAACACGGACCCGGTCAAAACCAATTACTATCCCAAGTTCCAGTGGCCTCGCATTATCAATCCCAAGCTTACGTTCCCGATCACGGATCAGATCCTCCGGGACGTGGAAAAGGTCGAGCAGGAGGCAGTGCTTCAGATCAAGGCCGCGGTGCAGGAAAACAAGGACGACATCGCCTGCCTCATTATCGAACCCATCCAGGGGGAAGGCGGAGACAACCACTTCCGCCGGGAGTTCTTCGCTCAGCTCCGCCAGCTTGCGGACGAGAATGATTTCCTGCTGGTTTTCGACGAAGTGCAGACCGGCATGGGGATCACGGGCAGACTATGGGCATACGAGCACTTTGGCGTCGAGCCGGATATCTTCGCCTTCGGGAAAAAAGCCCAGGTCTGCGGCATCATGGCCTCCTCCCGCATCGATGACGTGGAAGAGAATGTGTTCCACAAATCAAGCCGGATCAACTCCACCTGGGGCGGCAATCTGGTCGACATGGTCCGCGGCGCCAAATATGCCGAGATCATAAGGGAGGAACGGCTCATCGAGAACGCAGCGGAAATGGGCAGGCTCTTTCTCGAAGGGCTCAACGAGCTGGCCGCGAAATCCGGGGGAAGGATCACCAACGTACGAGGCAGAGGGCTGCTCGCCGCCTATGACATGGCCGACGGGAAAACCCGGGATCAATTCCGCGCCCGCCTCTGGGAAAACGGATTAGCGACCCTCTCGAGCGGGACCCGCTCGGTCCGATTCCGAGGCTGCCTGAACGTCACCAGGCCGGAAATCGAAAAGGCCGTGTCCCTGATCGAAAAATCGCTTTAATCCGTTCGACCCTGGGGGTACGGGTTCACCCCTGGAGCACTAAGGGAGAACCGCGTCGGCTTCGACTTCGACGATCGCATCCGGATCTGCCAGCCTTGACACCTCGACCATCGTCGTCGCCGGGCGCACGTCACCCAGAAACTCGGCATGAACGCGGCCGACTTCTTCCCAGAGCCGGATGTCGGTCACATAGATCCGGGTGCGCAGAATGTCGGTCCGCCGGCCGCCCAGCGTTTCCACCGCCGTGCAGACGATTTCGAGTGCCAGTCGCATCTGCTCTGCCGCCGAGGGCGGGCACGTGCCGTCCGGCCTCAGGCCGATAGTGCCGGTCACGGCGATCCAGTTTCCCGCCCGGACTGCCCGGCTGTATCCGACTACTGGTTCCCAGCGCGTCCCAGTGGACACGACCTGCCGTCCTGCTATCGTGCTCAGCGCCATTATCCTTTTCATGGGTCCCACTTCCTGTCCTCCCAAGCCCACAAATCTGGTTTGCCGCAGACGACCTGTAGTCTCGGCGCCTGCATATAAACCTCAAGACAGTTTATGCCTGAAGACACCGCAAGAGTAGGTCCAGGCTTCCGGCGGGATCCGGCGGCTCCTCGACCGCGTCCAGGAATCCCGGCCGGCATCGCCGCAGCAAGTTCGGCGCCTCAGGATGCGTCGCGACTGGCAGGAACACAGCGCCGTCTCGGCAGTACAAGGCAAGGGAGAATTATTGCGATCAACGAAGGTCCAGGGTCCCGTCCGGAGTAGGTCCCGGCCACCGAGAATGTCTCAAAACCAGGCGTCCTGGAGGGACGCAGAGAGAGTAGCCGGGGGCGAGCCGCGCAGAGGCGCTGCCCCCGGTGAGGCCAGGCAAATTGTGAGAGCTGCGGCAGGGGCGACAGAAGTCATTTGTTTGCAGAGGCTTTCTGTCGCCGCCGGGGCTCGATTCCTCCTTCGTCCTTTACCCCGGGCGGTGCTTTGCTTGCCGGGGGCTACTGTCTCCAGCCCTTCCAGGGCTGGAATTGAGGGCAGATCGCCGGGCGCGCGAGTTTTGAGACAGGCTCGCCGGACGCGACCCTGGCATCTCTTCGACCGAGCGCAGAAATCTCGGCCCGTTTTGCAAATTCGGCGTTGCCGAAGAGTTCGCGCCTGGCAGGAACTCGGCACAGCCCGGCAGTTCCTGGGAAGGGTGATTTATTACGATTAACGAAAGTCAAAGGTCCCGTCCGGCGGCCGGCGCCTGCTCTTGCGGCCGTTATCGGGTCATTATGGTAACATCGCCCGTCACCTGCAGGCTGAACACCTGGCGAGTCTGAGGGTCGGGAAGCGGACTACTCCCGGTCAATGTGATTTGGACTCTGCGGACCTCGCTGCCGACGTTGGTCACGGCGCCAGTCCTGTCGAAATATTGCATCGAGAAGGCGGAGATATTGCTGGCGACCGGCTGCGTCGTGCCACCCACTACGGTTTCGAGGGTGCGATTCCCGCCGTTGTAACGGATAGTTACATTCTCTCCGGAATCATCCGTGTCGCCGTCTGGATCCCCCTGATCCGGTGAGCCAGGCCCCGCGGAGCCGGTGAAATCGGAACGAATGTTGACCTCCGTGGCGCTTGTGATCGTCACCCCTTGAAAACCGGTGTCGAATGGGTCGTTTGCCGCCTGTTGGAAGATGCGTTCGACGGTTTCCAGGGCGATACGAGTGTTTTCAAGCACCGCCTGCATTTCCGTCTGATAGCTGGCCGTGCGTTGTGTCCTCCCCATGAGACTGAACACGGATCCGGCGATGACGAGGAGGATTAGCGTGGAGATCATGAACTCCGCAAGCGTGAACCCCTGCTCCGAGCGCGCCCGATGACAGTCGCAAGGGCACGCAGGTGCACAAGCCAGGCAAGTCGCTGTTTTCATGAGACCCTCAGGCTGAAAATGGACGTGATGGTCACGATCTTGTTGAGCCCGGCCTTAAAATTTCTGGCATTGGCCGCAGTGATCGGAGTGACGGTCACCGTAACCTGGACCGCCTTGAGTGCGGCACCCGGGCGGGGATCGGGAACGTCGGCGACTGTCCAGGAAACGTCAAACCGATTCAGGACGTTGCCCACCGCCGGATTAAGCTGCTGAACCTGTTCCGGCCCGTGGTTTCCGAGTGTCAGGTCCGCAGCCGCAGCATCCCGGTTGTAGAGGTCCGACAGGAATTCCAGCTTGGTTTGAGCCACCAGGGCCGCCCCTCCCTTGGACCGCGCCAGCGATTCTGAGCGCAGCGAGGCGTATATCATCTGGCCTGCCGTCAGCAGGCCGAAGACGAGGATGAGCAACGCAATCATCATCTCGACGAGGGTGAATCCTGTGTCAGGCCCGGCCGCCTGGCGCCCCGGCGTCCGGCTAACACAGGAAACGGGGGCTTGCGTCAAAATACGCATCTTCCGGATCCTCCCAATAATCTCGATGATAATGTTTCCCGACAGCATGGTTTATTTCACTCCGGCTTCTTCCATCACGCCGCTCGCCGGGGGCGCTAGGGGTCGATCACGCTCGTGATTTCCCTGAATGTCAGTTGTTTCATGGGCACCAGGCCGTTTGCTTTTACCGTAAGGCCGCTGTCATAGGTGGTGATGTCGCTGTTGCCGCGGATGTCGAGGGTAGGCACGCCGAAGATCGGCACGCCATTACTGTCCAGCTGGAGATTGGCGACAATCACCCCGCCATAGATTCCCCGGTTCATGCCGTGAGTCCAGATGAAACCGGTGCCCGTCACGATCACCAGGCCGTCCCAAACAAAGTCCCCCCCGAGGAACAGATTTCCGGTCACTACGAGCATGCCCGCCCCTTCGATGCCCCCGGTCAGGCTGATGTCTCCGTGAACATAGGTGGTTTTGGGACTGGTCGGCGTGCCAAGGTCAACCGTGCCGGTGCCGTCCCAGATGTTGTCGGCGAATGAGGGAACCTGGTTGTAGACGAAGTCATATAGCCAGACTGGATCTGTGAGCCGCGCCTGGAAGGAGTCGGCAGTCACGGCCGCGGTGATGTCACCCACGCAGTTGTTGTTAGGAACGCAGCCGCCGGTAATGCGGCCCTTTCCCCCCGTACCCGCTTTGATGATGGCGGTAGGACTATAGCCGTCGGTTGTGTTCGTGTCGATGGTGGCGATGCCATAGCCATTCGAAGGGCCATTGATCTTAAACGCGTTCCCGCTGAAGTTCGGGTAGACATTGCTGCCGATCACGACGAAAGGCGAACCCAGATTGCTGAACGGAGCATCCCGCTGCAATCGTGTTTCAACGACCACGACCGAATTGCGGCGCACCGTTCCCGCCCAGGTTTCCCGGATGGTCTGGGCAACACCGGTCGAACGTACGATGACCGTCCTGTCTCCGTCGACAAACGGATTGTTGGCCGGGTCTGTGGCGGTCTCGGACACTTCCCCGTTGTTGTCGCTCACTTTCACAAAATAGCGCGCGGTCGTAAACACACCGGCGCCGTTCGGGTTGGGAGTCGTGAAGGCCAGGCCGGTTTTGGGGATGAGCAGAGTTCCCATTACCGAGCCGACCTTGCCCGTGCTGACCAGGCCGTCGTCGGAAAGACCGGCAACATCGCCGCTGGGGTCCACGATGTTCAGTGTGCGGGCGGTGTTCCATGATATCGGACTGCGAGCCGAGTGCGTCCGCGCCTCCGTCAGAACCGACTCAGTCGTGGAATACGTGCCGTCCGGGCCCTGCAACAGGTCGTCCAGGCTGATTCCCCGCACCGCCTCCCTCGCGTGTGCCAGGCCGGCGGTGGCTGCCTCTCTGGCCTGGACCTGGCTTTCGTAGTTGTCGCTGATCTTCACTTCGGTTGTGGCATTAAACGTCATATACAACCCGAGCAGCGAGAGCACCGACAAGGCGATCAGGGATATAAGCACTGCCAGGCCGTCTTCGCCGTGGGTGCGCGAAACAGCGGGCCCTTGTCGTTTCCACGGGCATTCGCCTTGAGTTGTTTTTTCTGGCGTCATCAGGGTCGCCTCCACTAAGAGCGCGCCAAGGCGCGCATGCGCACAGGGGAAGGGATGCACTTCGAGATTCTCACCTGTATCAGTTATCTAATCGTCCGAAAGCACTTCGAAGATTAGTGAAATGCGGGGCTGCCCTAGTTCGCGGACCAGGTCATTGACGGTTCATGGCCGAGTGAAACATCTCCATTTTCCCGGGTGGGCCCGCCGGCTTGACGGCCTGCCCAAAGCAGATGAACTCGGGCAACCGTCCTGCAAACACCGCATAGGCGCTTTCCGCCAGAGAGATGCTGTCCTCCGAACCAAACCATGCTATTTCAGTATTTTGCAGCCTGCCCGTCCCTCGCACCACGGAGAAGCGGAATGGAGAGATTTCGCCCCCTCCGGCAGGGCCGCGCCCCCACTCGATGGGCGAAGCCGACGCAGGGACCGCAAAGCGCCAGTAGCGGACCCCCTCTCCTCGGGGACAGACTTCGATGGCCGTTTTGGCCGCGTCCCCGCCATAGGACTCATGCACCCTCCAGACGAACTGGGTTCTGGCAGAGGAGTTTGGGCGCGACATGACCGCCTGCACCTGTTCCCGCCACCCCGGATCGGCCAGGTGGACACAGGGCCTCAGCTTGAGCCCCGGGGGCAGACTCTGGGCAGCGACGCCGTGCAAGAGTCCGAATAGCGGGAATTCCGGCCCTTTCTGCTCGTACGCGCGGTCAAGAGCGGCAAGCAGTTCGTCGCGGCACCGGCAATCTGTCACGCTTCGGGGCGTAAGCAGGTATGCCCAGCCGTCGATTTCGCCGGACATGATCCTTGGCAGCATCCGGTTCCAGAGGGTTGAACCGGCCTGCAGGCCGATCGAATCATAGGTTGCATTCAGCCCGGCGGCACGCAATTGCTGAGCAAGGTAGCCGAAGTCGCCTTCGTCGTCTCGGTTCCAAGCATGGGTGAGATAGAGATGGGTGCGAGGGGCGCTGTTTCCTTCCATCGGACTTTCCTGGATTCTTCCTTCGCGTCTCCGACGTTTTGAAGTTCCTCAGGGGCTATCGAGCGTCAGGGGCTGCGTTCGAACTCGGTGCTGCCGGAAATAATCGTCCGGAGAGGCAGGTCATTCGGTGACCGGGATCACAGTTTTGCCCCTCGAATCCACCGATCTGATCCAGGTGTCCCGAATTCACTGGTCCTCGCAGGGTCCGGTTTGTGACGACCGTCACATTTTTCGCGGGCCGGCCATTCAAACTGACATCGGGCACGAGGGGACAAGGGAGGCCCATGCCGCCGGACGACCCGGCCGAAGCATGCGACCGCCAGGTGGCTTGATCGCGTCAGGGCAGCGGATTGAGGTAAATACAGGATGAACAGAATCGGGAATGATCAATGTAACCACGCAGGTTTCTCGCTTACGGAGCTGCTGGTTGTGCTCTGCGGGATCGTGATCATCGCCGGCATCGGCGTGCCGGTCATCGGGACAATGCTGGATCACTACGGCGTCGTTCTGGCGGCTCAGGAGATCACGAATCAGCTGCAATTTGCACGGATGAAGGCCGTGTCCAGCAACGAACTGTTCCGGGTTCACTTCCTCGCAGGCACGGACTCCTATCAGATAGAGACGGGCGCCGGCGTCGCCTTCGCCGGGCCACACACCCTCCCTCGGGGGATCAGTTGGAACACCGCGGCAGGCGATGGCGGGATCACATTCCCCGGCGATTTTGTGACCTTCCTTCCCACCGGCAATTTGCCCGCCACGGGAAACGGCTCCGCAGGGCAGGTGGGAATCATCAACCGCGCGGGAATCCGCATCGACGTGGTGGTTTCCCCGGGCGGCATGATCCGGCCTTCGAACGCGTACTGAGCCGGTTATTTAAAGGCTTCCATCCCTGAGAAATCCCGGTATGGGTCGAAGCTCTTCAGGATTCGCCGGTCCTCTTCGCTTACCTCTTCCGCCACCATGCGTGCGACCAGTTCACCGAGCCCCGGCCCCAGCATGAAGCCCTGTCCGCACATGCCGATGGCATGAATAAAGCCCGGCATTTCCGTGTTGCAGCCGACAATAGGAAAACCATCGGGCGTGTTGGGATACTGGCCGCGCCACGCGCGCCGCACTCTCAGGTTGGCCAACCGAGGATAGAGGCTCACCATCCGTTTCGCCACCATCGGGAAAAACCTCGAGGTTGAATCGTTGTCCGGCCGGTAGATGGCGGGATCCGGCGTGATGCAGAACACGACTTGCCCTTCCGCGTTCTGATAAAAATAGTAGTTTTTCGAATATTTCGACGGGCGCATATCCACGATCATCGGGCCGAAGAACGGTTTCACCGGTTCGGTGATCGCGGCTTCATGGTTGTCCGGATCGATCGGGTATTTCTGCCCGACCTTCGCGGCGATTTCAGCCCCCGCATTGCCCGCGGCATTGACGACTTTGCCGGCGCTGTAACCGCCTTTGTCGGTGACCACCTCGAAGCTGCGCCCATTTCCCGTGTGAATCGCCGTAACGGTCTCGTTGAAGCGGTACCGGACTCCCAATTCAAGACTCTTGAAATACATGGCATTGACGGCCTGGAGTGGAGATGCGCTGCCGTCGCCGGGCGAGTATGTCGATCCGCGCAGCCCGTCCATATTGATGCCCGGCACGATCCGGTTGTACTCCTCCGGTGAAACCCAGCGGATGTCCACGCCATAGGAAAGCTGGACTTTCATCAGGTCCCTGAGCTTCGCTTCGTCCTGCTCCGAATAGGCGGGATAGCTGTACCCGTTCTGAAGCCAGCCGATGTCGGTTCCGTGTTGCTCCTGCCAGGTGGAAAAGATCTCGATGCTGCGGAGGCAGATGCGGATTTTGCCGAAATCGGAGTGAGTGGCGCGGACGCCGCCAATGGCTTTCTTGTTGTTTCCCTGCCCTGGCGAAGGGCATGGATCGAGCACCAGCGTCGACAGTTTCTTGCCGGCGAGCGCCATCGCGGCAGGGACGCCGATCGATCCTGCTCCGATGACAATCACATCATAGCCCTTAGCCATTGCGTCCCCCCTGATCCACGCCGGCCAGCACACCGAGCGGCACTTCCACGAAAACAGGCCGTTTGGTGTTTGTGGTAATCCGATCCAGGGCGACGCCTTCCTGTCGGAAGACACCCTTGATGAGGGTCTCGCAGGTCTTGCTGCCGCAGGCGCCCATGCCGGCACGGGTGATCGCCTTGATCTGGTTGATGTCGGTGATCCCCTGCCTGACCAGGGCCCGCACCGCTCCGACGGACACTCGCTCGCACAGGCACAGCTTCGCGTCGTCGGCCCCTTCCCCGGGGATGATTGCCGCCGGCAGCGGCTGTGTCAGTGATTCGGCTTGAATGGAAAAGGAAACCACCCGCTTGGCCGCCTGTTTCGGCGCCCGGATCTTGATGAGCTGGGTCCTGGTCTTCTTGTTGTTCAGGACTACCGTGACCGGCATCTCGCCAAGGACACGGCCATCGATGTCGACCGCCCTGAGTTTGTCCCCCTTCTTGACCGGGAAATTGGAGACCTCGTAAGGCACTGTGACCTCGGGGAAGTCTGGGTCTTTGCGGAAATCCACGAGTGTGATGGCAAGCCCGGGGCAGATTGTGACGCATTTCAAGCAGCCGCTGCAGACCCCTTCGCCACCAACGAAGGAGGGGAGACCCATCAGGGGATCGCCCTCGATGCGGATCGATTTCGAGGGGCACACAGTAATGCACGGATTGCAGGGAATTTCCTGAAGGCAGTGTATGACCGGCATTGCGCCGTGCTCTTCGACGGGAAATTTCTGCTCGTAAGTCTTTCCGGGATGCGACTTGAGCACTTCTGCCTTGGCATGCCAGCTTGCCGGTATCCCGGCGTTTTCGGCCTCCAGTTCCGCCGCTATCTTGAGCCCGGCAATCTTCCCGTTGAACATTGCCGAGGATGCCTCGGCGATCTCCAGCGCGTCGCCGGCCGCATGCACGGGGATTCCCGCAGCCCTGGCTTCCTGAGTGAGCTCTTCGATCGCGTTTAATCCTACGGCAATCAGGATCGTGTCGCAGGCAAACGTCTTCCCGGTGCCGGCGATCGGATTAAAACTGGCGTCGACGCCTGCGATCGTCACCGACTCGACCCGTTCACGGCCGTTGGCGGACAGGATCGTGTGCGAGGTATAGATCGGCACGCCGAGCCGCTTGAGCTTGTCGGCATGGACTTTGTAGCCGCCGCACTGGGGCAGAGCCTCCGCCAGGCCCACGACCCCGATCCCTGCCTGGAGAGCGTGGTAACCGGCAATCAAGCCGACGTTGCCGCCGCCGACTATGAAGAGCCGGTCGGAAGGCCGCACCAGGTCCCGGTTGGCGAGCGTCTGGAAGGCGCCCGCACCGTAGATCCCCACGAGGCTGTTTCCGGAAAAAGTCAGAAATCTCTCGCGCGCCCCGGCGGCGTTGAGAATGATCTTGGGCGTGACCAGGGCGTAGGCGCCGTTTTTGAGGATCCCGGCCTTTCCGTCCTTGAAGATGAAAAGGACCGTGCTGTTGAGCCAGACCGTGATGTTCGGGTTGCGCGTGACTGCTTCGGACAGCATCCGGCCGATCTCGTTGCCGCGGGTGCCGGCATGCGAATCCTCGACAGAGCCGAAAAACTTATGAGTCTGCAGCACCAGCTTGCCCCCGAGCTCGTTCTTGTCGTCGACGATCAGCGTCGCGATTCCCCGCTCCCCGAGTTCGATGGCCGCCGAAGCCCCCGCGGGTCCCCCGCCGATGACCAGGACATCGGTGCGGACCTCTTCGATGTCCGACAGGTGCGCCGCTTCCGTCACCGACGGCAGTTCAGGCAGTCCGTCGACGCTCTCGACAAACATGTTTTCCCGGACAGCGGTCATGCACGATTTCACTGGAATCCCGTTTGCCATGACCATGCACTTGGAGCACTGGCCGTTGGCGCAGAAAATTCCCTGGGCAGTTCCGTCGCGGTGATGCCGGCCGAAAGACAGGACGCCGTTGGCGATCAGCGCCGAGGAGATCATCTCGCCCGGCTTTGCCGTCATCGGACTATGGTTCCAATAGAAGCCGATCTCAGGCCACACCGGGACGGGTAGAATGGGGTGCTCGTTAATGCGGTGATTCTCCATGCAGACTCCTTGCGGCCGCCGGGACCACCGTCCCGCTGACCGACGCGCTTACATATCACACAACCGCCGGCGGGGTCAACATATTGTAAAAACTTTTAGTCTAATTTCTTGACAAACACTTGCTTGAAGCCGATATTGAGCGAGCATGTCAAAAATTGTTGGGCCGACTCACATTGTCCGGCCGGACCGGGACCGAAAAGAGACAGGCATCCGCGCCGCTGCCCCGGGGCTCGGCCTGTGCCAGAAGGACAAGGCCATCCTGGCCGAACTCCACCTGAACGCCCGGCAGAACCTGACCGAACTGGCGCGCCGGGTTCGTTTATCCAAGCAGGTCGTGAGCTACCGCATCAAGCAACTGGAAGCCATGAATGTCATCCGCGGCTACCACGCCATCCCGGATGTGTATCGTCTCGGCAAGGCTCACTTCCGGGTGTTCGTCAAATATCACCAGCTGGGCCGCGACACCGAATCCCGGCTTGTCAAAGAGCTGGCCCGTTGCCCCGAAATCTCCTGGCTGACGCTCCTGGACGGCGACTTTGACCTCGAATTCGTCATCTGGTCGGACCACATCATGGAGTTTGAAAAAACCTACGACGCGATCCTCGGTCGTTTCGGCTCCTATTTTCAGGAAAAGTACTTCTCCATCGGCACGCGCGTCGAGTACCTCCCGTTCCGTTTCCTGAAGCCGGACGCCCGCGCCGGGCGATCCCTGCTCTTCGGCGGCGCTTACGACCGCCGCGTTCTGGACGAGCAGGGGAAGAGGATCCTCTTCGAGGTCAATCACAACGGCCGGATATCCTTGGCCGGTCTCGCAAAAAAACTCGGGATTTCGGTGGCAGCTGCCCGGAACCGGCTGCAGGAACTGCTCGACAGCGGGGTAATCATCGGTTTCGGTTTGAAAATCGACCACAAGCGGTTGGGGCTTACGTATCGCAAGGTGCTGCTCAAACTGAACACGCCGTCGGAGGCAACGATCGACCGGATCGCGTCGTACCTGCGGCGGCAGGCAAGCGTCATCTTCCTGGTCAAGACGATCGGCGCCTACGACTACGAATTTGAACTCCTCACGGAGTCGAACGAGGAATTCTATCACTTCATGAAGAATTTCCGGTCCCGCTTTGCCGCCGACATCAAGGTGCACAGCAACGTGATCGTCCACGACGAGCTGAAATACGGCCAACTCTCGCTTCGAACCCTTTGAACCTGATCGATTCAAACTCTATTTGGCGGCATCCGGCTTTCGGGTGAAGGTCTCCTTGACGCTAATCACCCGCCCTCCCATCGTCCTCGTGGTTTTGAGCGTCAGGGTTTTGCCGTCTTTGGAAAGGGAGAACTCCTGTTTGAACACAATGTTGTCTGCAGCACGGCTGTCGCCGCGCATGGTCAGAGTCCCGAGGGTCACGAGGTTGTTCTTGCTCCAGCTTGTCCTCGACCGGATTTCCCCCGCGCCCGGAGCGGCGGGATTCACACTCTCGCTCCCGTCCAGGCGGAACACCTGTGCAAATTCCCGTTTGCTTTCGTCACCACCCGCCGCCAGGTGGGTAATCTTGAACTCGCCTTCGGACTGCCCAATGGAAAGTTCTGAATCCTTGAACTGAACGCCGGCGCCCGGATTCTCGCCGCCACGCCCGCCCCCCTGGCGCCCGCCTCCCGGATTTCTTCCGCCGGGGATGCGTCCGCCGCGGCCTATTCCTCCGCCCCCACGGCCCATCCCGCTGCCCCGCATCGCGGGGCGGTCCGTCTCGCTCTTTTCGAGGATCCAGTTCCCGCTGAAGTTGACCTTCTTATCCGCCTTCTCCGCCGCCCGCGCACCGGACGCCCAGAGGAGTCCGGCGGCTGCCATCAGAACCATTCGTTTCCTCATGACCCCTCCTGCACAGCCTTCCCTCTCTCAGAACCCTGAGGATCAGGTACCTATTGAAATAATACGTCACAGTCAACGGGAAGTCAGACTCATAAACCTGCTCCCCGAAAAAGGGTCCCGAGCTCCTATTGGAAATGACAGATGACGGAACCCGTTACAACAACAGATCCGAGTCAAATCCCGGCAAGGCAGGCTGACGAGGCGATCTTTACAATCTGATTCAGGCATGAAGAGCGCCGAAATTTTGTATCGGCAACGGAGAGCGGTCGCGGATATAATGCGCTTTCCCGCTTCGAAAAGTCGCAAGAAGGGGAAGTCCTGATATCCAAAAGGAGGAGCAGTGTCCAAATCATCGAGGAAGTCTTTTTTCAGCTTTTTATTGGGGATGACCTTACTCCTGAGCGTACTGAGCTATGCGCAGAATCCGGCCCAAAGCCCCGTGACAACGGACGACTTTAATCAGTTTACCTGGCGGTGGGTTGGTCCACAGACGTTTTCGGGCCGCATCACCAACTTCGCTGTTCCCAGAGGACAGAGCACTACCTACTACGTTCTCACAGCCAGCGGCGGTCTCTGGAAGACCGTAGACGCAGGCATTCACTTCGACCCGATTTTCGACCATTACGGCACGATGAGCATGGGTTACATGGCGATCGCGCCCTCCAATCCCGACATCCTTTATCTTGGCACAGGGGAGCCGATGCATGCCCGCGCCAGCACGCACGGCAACGGGGTGTGGAAGTCAACCGATGCCGGCAAGACATGGACGAGCGTCGGCCTGTCGAAGAGCTATTTCATTCCCAGGATAGAAGTGGATTTCAAGAATCCCGACATCGTTTACGCGGCGGCTGAAGGAAAGCTCTATGACAACGAGATGGACTGCGAGCGCGGCCTCTACAAGAGCACTGACGGCGGCAAGACGTGGACGAATCTGGGCCCCATGAAGGACCGCGGCATCGCAGATTTCGTCATCGATCCCCGCAACTCGAACATCATCATCGCCGCGGCTTACAAGACCTTCCGCAGGGCCTGGACTTATATGGACCGTTGGGCAGGCAACGACCTGTACAAGTCCGTCGACGGCGGAAAGAACTGGAAGAAGCTAACCAACGGATTTCCGGGAAGCGCCGAGTTGGGCCGGACCGGTCTCGCACTCTTTGAGAAGAATCCCAGCATCATCTACGCCCGTTTGGACCAGGGGGTGAGCCTTGGCTATACCGAGCGCGACGGCGCGGCCAATTTCCGGGCAGGCGGCGGACTCCCGGGGGGCAGAGGCGGTGGAGGCGGCGGACGCGGCGGCGGAGCCGGCGGCACCACGCTGTTCCAGCAGAATTACGCGTTCGACCAGTTCAAAAACTACAAGATCAATCCGGACATCGCCAGGCTGGCGCCCAAGTTCACGCCGATCGCCGCCGCGAACGAAGCTGAACTGGTCACCAGGCTGAACGAGATGATCCAGGACAAGGACTTCCTGACGAAGAACGGCATCGACCTCGCCAGGCTCGACCAGGCGGCGCGCAAGGCTTATGCGAAAGATGCGGCCCTCATCGAGTCGATCGATGAAACCCAGGCGCTCATGAAGAAGGCCCCGCCCGCCGCCGACTCCACGGAGGCGAAAGGCAGGGCGCAGATCCTCAACCGGCATGCGCTCGAGATCCTGTACGCCAACGCCCTCAACACCCTGCAACCCGTGAAGAAGGATGGCGCCATCTACAGGACCGACGACCAGGGTGAGACCTGGAAGATGGTTTCCGATTACACCAAGATCGCGCAAAACGTGCGCATCAATCAGACGGAAGGCGGTTACTATGGCCGCATCATCGTGGATCAGACAAACGACCAGGTGGTGATTTGCGGCGACACCAACGCCATCATATCCCGCGATGGCGGCAAGACGTTCGAAGTCACAGGCTGGGACAGCGCCCGCACCACCCCGATGCCGACCCACGTCGATCACCGCGGAATCTGGATGGACCCGCTCAATCCGAACCACATCCTGGACGGCAATGACGGAGGTCTCTGCGAAACCTGGGACGGCGGCAAGCACTTCAGCCAGAAAAACGGCATCAGCGCCCAGCAGTTCTTCGATGTGGCCGTCGACAACGAGCAGCCTTTCAACGTCATGGGCGGCACCCAGGACAACGGCTGCTGGATGGGCCCATCGCTGACACGCAACCAGCGCGGCATTTTCGGCGCTGATTGGACCTACCTGCCCACGGGCGACGGGTTCTACGCCGTCCGCGACTGGTGGAACCCGGAATTCATCTATTGGGAGAGCCAGTTCGGCGCCTCTCGAAAGATGAATCTCAAGACCGGACAGATGGACAATTTGGCCCCACGCCTAACCCAGCAGGAGAGCGCGGCAGGCGCGGCCCCGCTGCGCTTCCAGTGGAATGCGCCCATCGTCCTGTCGCCTCACAATCCCGGCATCGTCTACGTCTGCTCGCAGTATGTCCACCGTTCTTTCAGCCGCGGGGATCCGGGAACGTTTGTCACCGTCAGCCCTGACCTAAGCAAGGCCAGCAAGGAGAAACTCGACCTCTCCAGGAAAACCAACCTCCAGTGGGCAACAATCTACACGTTTGCCGAGTCGGCGAAAAGGCCCGGCCTGTACTGGGCCGGGACGGACGACGGCAACGTGCAGATGTCTCCCGACGGCGGCGTAAGCTGGATCAACATCACCAATAAGTTCTACGACGAGAACGGGAAACCCAAGCCGGGCATCAAGGGAGACCTTATTCCTTACGACCGCTGGGTGAAAGCCGTAGTCCCGTCCGCGTTCGACGAAAAGACCTGCTACGTGGGCTTCAACGGCTACCGGACACACAACGAGGACAAGACCTGGCTCTATGCCACCCACGACTCGGGCGAGACCTGGACCGACATTTCGGGGAACATGCACAACCCGATTTTCGAAGTCGAGGAAGATCCTGACAACGCAAACGTCCTCTACCTGGCCACTGATTACGGCGTCTATGTGACCATCGACCAGGGCAAGACCTGGACGAATTTCTCGAACACCGCTCCGAACGTCACCATCCGGAGCCTCGCGATTCAGAAGCGCGACCGCGAGATGGCGATCGGGACTTACGGCCGAGGCATTTACGTCGCTGACATCGGTCCAATCAAGGAGTTCAAACCCGAACTGTTCCAGGAAGCTTCCCATCTGTTTGATATCAAGAACACGATCCGGTGGAGCCGCTTCGAACAGCGGGGCGATACCCTGGGTGAACTGGTCAAGGCCGACAATCCACCTATCGGTGCGAATATCTATTACTATCTGAAGGCCGATGCCCAGAATGTTAAGGTCACCGTCAAGGACCTGGAAGGCGCGACCATTGCTGAATTTGCACCCAGCAATAAGAAAGGCCTGCAGAAGGTGTTCTGGGGCCTGAACAGGGTCACGGCCGCCCAGGCAGGCGCCGGAGGCGGACGCGGTGGCTTTGGCGGCGGGGGCGGCGGGGGCGGCGGACGCGGCGGCTTCGGCGGCGGACAGGTTGATAACGGCGTTTACAAAGTCACGCTCACCATAGACGGGAAAGACGTCGAGACCAAAAAGATGACGGTCCTCCCCGACCCCGTCTCCAGGTAATCGTTTTCTTGTTCAACGAGGGAGCCGCCGCACATGGCCGGCTCCCTCGAGTTCCCTTCCGATTTCCCCATGCTGTAACCAAGCAAGTCACACATGCGGGCGCATCCCGCACCCGGGTAGGTCCCGTCCGGCGAGCCTGTCTCAAAACTCGCGCGCCCGGCGATATGCCCTCAATTCCAGCCCTGGAAAGGCTGGAGACAGCAGCCCCGGGCAAGCGAAGCGCCGCCCGGGGTAGTGAACGAGGGAGAAACCGAGCCCCGGCAGGGGCGGCAGAAAACATCTACAAACAAATGGCTTCTGTCGCCCGGGGCTCTCACCATTTGCCTGGCCTGACCGGGGGCAGCGCCGCTGCGCGGCTAGCCCCCGGTTACTTTCTCTGCGTCCCTCCAGGACGCCTGGTTTTGAGACATTCTCGCCGGCCGGGACCCGAGACTTCCGATGATCACAATCTGTTTCCCACCAACTTGAACCGCCGAAACTGTGCTGTTTTTCAGCCAGACGCGATGCGTCGAGCATCGCCGAATTTGCAGCGCGATGCATGTCGCGGTCTTGAGGCCCGGTCGGTGCGATCAACGCTCCCGTCCGGCGGCCGGGACCTACTGGTGTTGCAATAACAATATTTCCTGCCTCATGGGAATTCTCTCGCGTATCATGAGAATCAGGAGGGGACAAGATACTATGACCTGCGCGCGGACAGCATTGATGGCTCCAATCCTGGCGATTGCGGGTGCAGCGACCATTATGGCGGGCGCGGGACAGCAGTCCGTCACAAGCTCGCCCGAGAGGCTGCTCGCCCGCGACATTTTCAAGGAGCTGATCGAAATCAATACGACCGACTCCGCCGGGAACACGACCACGGCCGCCGAGGCAATGGCAGTCCGGCTGAGGGCCGCTGGATTCGCCCCGGAGGACGTCCAGGTGCTCGGTCCCAATCCTCGAAAGGGAAATCTGGTCGCGCGCCTGCGCGGCACAGGCAAGCGCAGGCCTATCCTCCTGTTGGCGCACCTGGACGTGGTCGAGGCCCGCCGCGAAGACTGGTCTACCGACCCCTTCAAGTTCACCGAAAGGGACGGATACTTCTATGGCCGCGGAACCAGTGACATCAAGTCAGGGGACGCCCTGCTGGTCGCGAATCTCATCCGCCTCAAGCAGACGGGCTTCAAGCCCGACCGGGACCTGATCGTCGCCCTGACGGCCGACGAGGAGGGGGGCGATTTCAACGGGGTGGACTGGTTGCTCAAGAATCACCGCGAGCTGATTGACGCAGAGTACTGTCTGAATACGGACGGCGGAGGAGGAGAGTTAAAGAGCGGCCGTCGAATGCTGAACGAACTGCAGACAAGCGAAAAGGTCTACCTGAGCTTCAGCCTCGAAGTCCGGAACCGCGGCGGCCACAGTTCCCTTCCGGAGAAAGACAACGCGATCTATCACCTTGCGGAAGGGCTCGCACGCCTGGCCACGTTCGAGTTTCCGGTGAAACTGAACGAGACCACCCGGTTGTATTTCCGGAAAATGGCGCAGATCGAAAGCGGTCAGACCGCCGTCGATATGAAGGCGATCGCCGCCGTTCCTCCCGACCTGCGGGCCGCCGCCCGCCTGGCGGCAACCTCCTACTATAACGCACTCATGCGCACCACGTGTGTTGCCACCCGGCTCGACGCCGGACATGCGGAAAACGCCTTGCCCCAGAGCGCGCGCGCCGTGGTGAATTGCCGGCTGCTCCCGGAGGATTCTCCCGCCGAAGTGCAGCAAACCCTGATTAGAGTCCTGGCTGACGAAAAGATTGAAGTGGCGCCTCTGCAAAAGCCCAGGCCGGGACCGCTTTCGCCACTCGTGCCCGAGATTTCGGAGGCCGTCGAACGAGCCACGGAAGAAATCTGGCCCGGGGTGCCCGTTGTCCCGATCATGTCTACGGGCGCGACCGATGGCGCGCTGACCCGACTGGGAGGAATCCCGACTTACGGAGTGTCAGGACTATTCGACGACATCGATGACGTGCGCGCCCACGGCAAGGACGAGCGCATGGGAGTCCGGGAGTTCTTCGACGGACTGGAATTCATGTATCGCCTCATCAAAATCCTGTCCGCCACAAAGTGATCCCGGACCCCGAGGCGGGCGATCCGCCGCGAAGTTTCTGCCTTGGATCCGAATGATTCGGTTGTGCCCTATTCACAAAAAACAGGGCCCAAAATCGAGTTTGAGCCCTCCAGGGCAAGCTGTTTCAGCGCACCTGCAGATGTCACTTGACTTGCGTCGGTCCGACTCCGATGCTCTCCGATGCTGCTATTCTTCGGCAAAGAATTCCATGGCGGAGGGGCGGGTCAGCAGCGCCAGGCCCAGCAGCCACGCGACGGCACTGGCTACGAGTGCCGCGGAGCTGAACCAGGTCGCCGACAGCGCCCACAGCGTCGGGAACGCCACTATGAACACGCCCCGCGCCCAGCTTCTCCTCCTTAGCATCTGGATCCCGACACTCGCCTGCAGGACGGTCCAGCCGATCAGGCCGCACGTGATGAAGATTCCCGTGAATGCTTTCCCGTTGGATAGGCCGCTGGCGGTGAGTGTTTCCCATGCAAGGTATGCCGCGGCCACAAGCGACCAGGCGGCCAACCCGACACTGAACCCGCTCACGATCCTCAAGACTGCTGGCGCCTGGGCCGTGGCTGGTGCGGTCTTCCTCGCGGCCGGCGCCGGGCGTTCGATCCAGTGGTTGAATTGCCACAGCGCAGCAGCAGAAATAAGCCCGATAGCCACCAGGATCAGCCACCCGAACATGTTTTGCGTCTGGTTGAGTTCGAGCAGCCCGTCGGGCCGCGTCGTAGCTCCCTTGGCCATGATCCTGTTGAAAAGATAGGCGCCGACCGGCCCGCCGACCATGGATCCGAGCGCAAGCGGCAGGTTGGCATAGCCGAGAAAAAGTCCTTCCTGCCCCTTGGGAGCCAGCGCGCCGATATACTCGTACATGCGCGCCGAAGTGAACAATTCGCCAAGCGCGATCAGGCCTACCGTCATGATGATGAACACCGACGCGATCGGCAGCCAGTTGGCGACGATCGCTCGTATCCCGCCGGAGGTGTAAAGAGGGCTCAGGTTGATGAGCATTGCCACGCTGACGATCACAGTGCCGACGACCATCGATCGAATCGGTTTCATCTTCCCGAACTTGCGCGAGATCAGCAGCTGCAGGCAGACAATTACGAACGGATTGGCTGCAGTATAGAGATCCATCGCAGGATTCGTTTCGACGACCCGCTTCGCGTAGAGGGGAAGCACATTGTAGACCTGGTTGTAGATAAAGAAAAATCCCGCCATCACGACAAGAAACAGGGCGAAGCGGAGGCTGCCCAGGACCAGCACCATTTCCATCAAGATGCGGCGGATCGAACGCTTCGGCTTCACCGGCGCCCCCGCTGCGACTGCCGGTTCACGATAGGCAAGCAACACGACGAAGAAGGCTACCAGGGCCGCGACGGAAGCGACGGCAAAAATGTAGGACAACTGGGCCGAAGCCACGCCGGAGCGCTCCACGACCCGCATGCCGAAGATCTTTGCGATGGCATAGCCCGCCGAAGCAGCGATCAGGAGAAAACCGATTGTCGGCACCCAGACGCTCGTTTTCGATTTGTCTGCCCTCGTAGTCCAGTAGACGAGTGAAACCAGGCCGGCAGCAGCCAGGGTGCAAACCGCCACCACCGTCAGAATGGTGGGAGTGCTCGAACCGGATCGCACCACGAACGCCGTGCCGCGCCCGAACAGCGAACCGATGTTGATGACCATATAAAAGATGGCGAAGCCGAGTGTGGCCCTGCTCCCGGCGGTCTTCTGGACGGTCCCCGAAATGCACGGTTTGACGATCGATCCGCCGATGCCGATCAGCAGGATTGCAGCGACGATGGCAACCACGTCGCGCGTGCTCGCGCTGACTTCTTTGGCGATTGTCGGAGCGAGCTGGCTGCCGCCGAACCACACCGGGTAACCCATCAGGAGATACCCGGCCGACAGCAGAACGAACGCAATCAGCAGCGCGCGCCGGAATCCGATTTGATCCGCGATTGTTCCCGAAAGAATGGGCAGAAAGTAGACCAGGCCCCACAGCACCGTCGAATTCAGGAATGACGGCCAGGACTCCCCGAATCCAAGCTGGCCCAGGTAGATGACGACAAAGCTCGCCATCGAATAATATGCGGCACGTTCGAACAGCTCGGTGACGTTTGCCGTCCAGAAAGAGCTCGGGAACGGCTGGATTGCGGGGGCGATCTCCGCTTTGGCGGCTTGTGCCATGAATTCTCCTCTCGTGGGAGCGCCGTGATGAGCGCCGGCAATATAAGATCCTGGTTCTGAGGATAATGATTCCGCAGGCGTCGCGCTCGCGGAGGAGGCCCGCCTGGCCAGGCGGCTATGCTATAAAAAGCCCGGTTCGATGTCTAGCGATTCGTTCGTGAACGGTAGAGATTAGAGGCGCCACAGAGTTACGCCCGGCGGGATGCTCTCACGCGGCAGGATTCTCCTGACATCGGCCACCACCCCCTCCCCTCCCTTGAGTAGGCCGCTTACCAGCTTCCACGGCTCGATCTTGAACTGATCATGCGACACCGCGAGAATCACCGCGTTTGCGGGTTTCAGTTCGTCGAAGGGTGTGAGTTGGATGCCATACTCGTGTTTGGCCTCGGACGGGCTGGCGAGCGGGTCATGCACCTGCACTTCGAAGCTGTACGATTTCAGGGCGGCGACGATGTCGATCACCCGGGTGTTTCTCAAGTCGCTCACGTTCTCCTTGAACGTGAATCCGAGGATCGTGGCCACAGGACGGTCACCGTCAAAACTGACTTTGCCGCCGGCGAGCGCGCGCTTGACCACCTCCTTGGCAACAAAAACTCCCATCCCGTCATTGATGCGCCGTCCCGAGAGGATCACCTGCGGGATATAGCCGAGTTGCTCCGCCTTGTGAGTCAGATAATAGGGATCGACGCCGATGCAGTGGCCGCCGACGAGTCCGGGAGAAAACTTCAGGAAGTTCCATTTCGTGCCGGCCGCCTCGAGCACGTCGTTGGTGTCGATGCCCATGCGGTGAAAAATGATCGCAAGTTCGTTGATCAAGGCGATGTTCAGGTCGCGCTGCGTGTTCTCGATCACCTTGGCAGCTTCGGCCACCTTGATGGAGGCTGCCTTGTGTACACCGGCCTTAACCACCGAAGAATAAACCGCAGCGACAATGTCGAGCGTGTCGGCGTCCTGGCCAGATACGACCTTCACTATCTTCGTGAAAGTGTGATCGTGATCTCCGGGATTGATCCGTTCGGGCGAGTACCCGATCTTGAACTCCCTGCCGCACTTGAATCCCGATTCCTGCTCGAGGATCGGCACGCACACTTCTTCGGTCGCACCGGGATAAACCGTCGACTCGTAGACGATGATCGATCCTGCTCTGAGATTGCGCCCGACAGTTTCGGAGGAGCGGACCAGCGGTGTCAAATCCGGCCGCTTTGCTTCATCCACCGGAGTGGGGACGGCAACGATGATGAAATCGGCTTCGCGCAGCCGCGACGGGTCCGTCGTAAATTCCGCCATGCCGCCTTCGAAGTCGGTCCGGGGTACATCGTCATTCCGGTCATGCCCGGCCTTCAACTCCTCGACGCGCGGCTTATTGATGTCGAACGCGATCACATGCTCTTTTTTCCCGAAGGCCACGGCTATCGGCAGTCCGACATAACCGAGTCCCACAATAGCAACTTTGCGACTATGCCCCATCATCGATCCTCCTGTTCGGTAATCTCATCGGTCCAAGGATGTGATTCCTGACATAAAAGCGGTCATTTTAGGGCCGCTGGGGCATAAATCGCAGGAAAATCTGTAGGGATGATCAGGATGGCCGAACCGCGATTTCCGCCGTGGAAAAAATCAGGCTGCAGCAGGTCACGCCACCCTCGGCCTTGGCCAGTTCCGTCACGTCGACCGGAATGACGTTGATCCCTGCAGCCTCCAGTCGCTTCCGCGTTGCCGTGAAGGACGCTGGAAACATCACCGCACCGCCGGTCATCAGCGCATTGGCAGCGAAGGGTTCGCCCGGGTCCACTTCGATCCGTCGCATGGAACGGAATGCGCCGCCGTCGACCCAACCCGGATTCACCAGCAGGCTATCCTCCGCGACTTGCGTTACTGCTGATTTCAGATGCAGGCAGCCCTTCACCTGCACTCCGGTCACCGTGTATCCCCTGACGGCCAGCAGTTTGCTCAACTGCTCAACGGCAGCCACGTTGCTTCTCCGAGACAGCCCGACGAACAGCCTTCGATCCAGGCAGAGCACGTCCCCCCCATCGAGAATCCCCGGCGCCACAATGTGTGCCAGGCGCCGATGCGGGCGAAGCGCCTGGGCGACTGACACCGTCTCCCCCCGCCGCGATTCCGCACCCGGCCGGGTAATTACCGCCAACTCTTCGAGCACAACCGCGGCGTCCTCCACAAACACCGAATCCGGGAACTGTAGCGCCCCAGAGAGGCGCTGGACAGTGCACCCCAGGGCCTCAAGGCACTCTTCGTATTTGCGGTGCTGCGCGCGCGCACGGTCAAGCTCGATCGGCTCCCGGGCCTGGTAGCTCAGTTCGCAGTGACCAATCGCTTCGCTGACCTCGCGCGTTATCGCCACACGCATGTCGCCCACTCCTCCGGCAGCCTGCAAATCTATATGGATGGAACCGAGCAACCGTTGTCCATTCGTTTCCTGCCGGCTCGTATTTCACCATATTCCCTGGAACGAAGGAAATGAGAAACTAGAGTTTTATGGAGCAGGCAGGCGCCGTGCTCACAAACCACGAATCAGTCGGATTTGAGTGGGCGAGGCACAAGGACAGCCCGCAGTTCAAGGCGACGAATTCACTGTTCCGTGAGGGACAACTGGTCGGTTGAAGGAAAGAAGAGCCCTGGGGGAATCAGCGGCGGCATCATAAAGAAGTGAGTTCCAAGTGACCTCCCCTTTCCTCTCCCCTCGGTTCCCTCAAGTTCCCTCGGATGACCTTCCGTTTCCGGCACTTTTTATGGCGCCTTCCGCGGCTGACCACCTTCGGGCTCCGGACTCTCCTCGGTTCGGGCCAGGTTCAATCTCTTGGAACCCAACGCCACATTAGTCCGGTTCAGTTTTGCTGTCAACTATTTTCTTAAAACTTTCTTAACTCAGAAATCAGCGACGGGAATCTCAATTACGGCCATATGCTCTGTCTGACCCTGTGCAGATCTTCCCCTCGCAACTCGCGCGACAGAACGAGGGCTGCCAGATAGGCGAGCGACAATCCCGACAGTTTTATCAGCACCATCCAGCCATCCGCATGCCAGCTGGCTCCCAGGGCAAAAGCGATTCCCGACCCGATGCCGCAGCGGACAAAGGACGACAGAGGCGGCAACGCCCCGAGATAGCGGAAAACCAGCGCCAGCGCGGCTATCGCTCCGACGCCGAACACCAGCACCGAACCCCACGCAGCGCCCATAATCCCGAACCGCGGAATGAGGATCAAGCTGACTGCAACCGCCGCCGCCAGCAGAACCGAGAGGATCACCAACCCGGCCCCCGGGCGGTCGGTGGCCGAGACAAGACGCAAGCCGGTTTCCAGCAGGCCGAACAGGACCATGGCTGCCATCATCACCGACAATGCCGGCGCAGCCCCGGCATAAGTGGACGAAAACAGAAAGGTGAGGAGTTCCGAAGACGAGGCAATCGTGATCGTGCAGATGGGCAGCAGGAACATTATGGAAATCCGCAGCGCCTGCACGGAAACCAAACGGGCGAGAGCGAACTCCTGGTGGTGGATTGCGTGCGATACGCGCGTGAAGACGGCAAGGCCGAGGCCATACACCATGAACAGGGGAAACCTGGAAAGCGCATAGGCTGCGGCATAAAGACCCGGCGCCGCCGAATTCCCCAGGATTCCCTTCACCAGCCACATGTCGACGGTAAGGAGGGTTCCCAGAACGATGGCGCCCGGCAGGGAAACCGAAGTCCAGTACCGAAGGCGGTTCCACATCGGTGCATAAGTGATCAGACGCCACCTGGGATATTCCTTCATCATCATGGCAACGGCAAGAGCGGCAGATCCGGCGGTTCCTAAAAGCAATCCCCAGAACATGGCGGTCGCGCTGCCCCACACCAGCAGGAACGCCACGGCGCCCACTCCTCCCAGAACGCCATCCGCTGCCTTGAGCATGCTCGACCACCAGAAGCGGCGTATCCCGGCAAACAGCGTCGCCGCCAGGTTGACAAGGCCCGCCAGAGGGACCTGGAGGCCGCACAGCAAAAAAAGCATCGTGAGCTGGGAGTCGCCAAATGCCCAGGCAGCGGGTGCGGAGAGCAGGCAAAAGATGAATCCAAGGGCGAGCGACGCCAGGGTGTGCCACCGGGCGCCGAAGCGGATCGCAGCCGACATCCGATCGTGGTCTTCGGATACGATTTTTCTCAGCCCGGGCAGGAAGACCGTGCCGGTGATCGTATTAAGCCATGTTACCACCAGATTTGCCGTGGCCAGCCGGCCAAATGCTACGGGAAGCAGGATCCGTCCGGCGATGATGGTAGTAAGCCCCCCAAGCAGCAGGGCAATCCCGTTTGAAGCCGAGAGCACCACAACCCCGCGGCCGACCGACTCAAGAGCCGCAGGCGGTTGAGCTCGGCTGCCGGCATTCTCCTCAGTCGCGTCGACTGCGGTCTTTTGGACTTCACTGGAAATAATCACGGACTGTTCCCTGCACGGCCACCGGCTGTTCCGACAAGTGAACGATGCTACGTGTCCGCGCAATGCCTGTCAAGCGCCGACGAAACTGCCGCTGCGAGCGGCCCGTTGCCCTCCGTTGACAGCGTCGAAGCAACAAGCTATATATGGCGCGGCAGAGAACGCCCTGAGATCTACAATGCAGGCATCGACCCGGAACGAGGATTCTAATGGAGCGGAATGATTCGCGGATGCCGTCGCCCGCAGACCGGAGTCTATCGTTTGATTTCTGCGGCTTGGGTGTGGCCCTCCGGTCCGAGTTGCCCGGCGTTCTCGAGGATGTCAATCGCGACTTTTCCTTTTACCGCACGACTGCCGATTGCGCCGCCCTTCAGGTCGAGGTTTTCGACCGGGATGCGCCCCGGGACCAGCTGCCGCCGCTGCGGGCCAGGTTCCATTCACCCCGCAATTCCGTATACCGTGACGAAGACACATCGTATCTGGACTATTCCGGACGTGCGCTGGCAGTGCACCGGGCAAAAGAAGGGTCCTTTCGCATCTACTGCCGAAATCGCGACCTCGCCCACGAGATCGCCTACCTCGCCATTCTGTCGCAAGCCGGCCAGCACCTGGACAAGATCCGCCTGCACCGCGTCCATGCACTGGGGGTCGAGGTTGGCGGACAGGCTGCGTTGATTCTCCTTCCGATGGGAGGGGGCAAGACCACGCTCGCGTTAGGCCTGCTGCAGACCGACGGGGTCAGGCTCATCTCCGAAGATTCTCCCCTGATCTCGCGGAACGGCCAGGTTCTGCCGTTCCCCCTGCGGATCGGGGTCCGGCCTGGCGGCGAACCGGATAACGTGCCGGCGGAGTTCATCCGCACGGTGGAGAGGATGGAATTCGGCCCGAAGACCCTGATCGACATCGAACACTTCAAGGGCCGGATCGCCAGGCCGTGCCCTGCAGGAATGATCCTGCTGGGCGAGCGGCAATTGAACGGGCCGTCCACGATCAGGCCGGCGGCACGCAAAGCCGCCCTGAGGGCCTTCATCAAGAATGGCGTCGTCGGACTGGGCCTGTACCAGGGCGTCGAGTTCGTCCTTGAAAGCACCGCGTGGGAACTGCTGGGAAAGGCAGGGCTGGCACTTTCGCGTCTTCGCAACAGCATGAGCGTCATCCGGCGCTCCCGGGTGTACCGGTTCTCGATGGGCCCCGATATTCAGCAGACGCAGGAGGTCCTGATCCGATTCCTGCTGCAGTACGCCCGGCCTTCCACGGGGACCAATAAGCATGCGTGACGACGAGAGACGTGATCCACAGACACTCTGTGAATTCCTGGAGATTGGTCCCGGAGGCAGATTATGTTCTGGTCGCCGCACTCAAAGCTGCCGATATCAAAATGCAGCTTGCAAAATTCGGCAGCCGGACGGAAAAGTAGATAAGGGATCCGGTATTCCAGGCGAAGTGCTTGTGGACTCTGGAGCCGGAAGTCAGGAGTTCTTCAGTCGTTGAGTCGAAGAGAGAGGATCTGAACAAGTGCCGCCTGGAGTGATCAGGTGTCCGCCGCCCCGGACTTCGATGCTGTGGACGACGCACTGCTCGCGGCCGCATTCCCGAAGGAGCCAATTATGATGCGCACGGTGACGATGCCGCTGTTTTTGTTGACTCTGTGCCTTTGGATTCCGGCATTCGGCAGGCAGACTGGCACAGCGTCTTCCTCCAAACCGGAGGGCCAGGAAGCGCAGAAGAAAGATCCTTTCAGCCGTTTCCATTGGCTCACGGCTTCCGGCGAAACGCGAGGCCTCGTTTTCGAAGACCGGAAACTCGAAAGCTTGAAGGTCGATTTCGGGAATCAGCCGACCGCGGAGACGGAGACGGAAGTAACCCGGCCGGACGCGAATTCCATGCGCACCACGCGGCGGATTTACGACCGGGGTCCCAACGGCGAGCGCCAGCTGGTTGAGGTCGCCGTCGAGGAGCTGCATGCCGCCGCCGGCGAGAAGCTCAGCGCCACAAGAACGGTTTCGCGGCGCGACGCCAACGGCCGGATGCAGGTTGCCCTGAAGGAGACACAGGAAACAGCCCCCGCAGGAACTGACACGTACCAGACGCGCGTGACCACCATGATTCCGGGAAGCAATGCGGCACTCGCAAAATCCGAGGAGCTGATCCAGGTAGAAAAAAAGAAAGCCGACGGGGCCGTCGAGATCGATCGGTCCCAGTTGTTGCCGGATGGAAACGGCGGGTGGGCAACTGCAGGCAGACGTGTGGGCGCCGCCCGCAAATCGGACGACGAAATCATCGGCCAGGAGGACGTCTATTCGAGGGACGTGAATGGAAGGTTGGCGCTGAGCCAACGGGAATCGAGCCGGGAATGGAAGGACTCGCAGGGGAAGGAGTACCTGGACAAAGACACCTACCGCGTAGCCGGCGGCGGCCGTCTTGAACTGGCAGCCCGTTCGAACCTGGTCAGTGTCACTTACCCTGACGGCAGCACGCAGGCCACACAATCTCTGCTCCAGCGAAACCAGGCGGCCCCATCGGAAGGCATGAAACTCGCCGAGAAGATCCTGCTGACCCGTCGCCCTGCCGACTCCCGCACCACGGAAAGCGAACTGCAGGTCCAGGCCCTGGACCCCAACGGCAACCTCCAGACGACGTATTATCGCAAGGACATAGAGAAGAAATAGCTTTTGTGATGAGGACTTAAGACATAAGACCTCAGACTTCAGATTATGAGCCGATCGATGAAAATCGTGAAGCCGGAGTCATGTGCACGCGTCATGGTGCGCTTAGCCCCTACGGGCTGAAGCACCCGAGCGTCGGGTTCAATCCGGGTGTGATCCAGCCGCATGAGGGACTGTTGGAGACTAAGGAGTTTTTCATGCAACCATCGGATTCGAGCCATGTCAATCGGCGCCGCTTTCTTAAGACGGCGGGGATGGCGACTGCCTTCGGTGCAGTCAGCACCGGGATCGCAGGCGCCCGGGCGCGCACTGTTTCCATCATCATGGATCCCGGCGACAGTGTGGCGGCATCGCGACCGGCTCGGTGGGCCTCGGGTGAAATTGAAAGATCGCTGCTCGGCCAAGGCATCGTGGTGCGCCGCCATGAGCGCCTGGCTCAAGCTTCCGCGGATGACTTGTGCATCGTGGCAGGTGGCCTGAACGCGCCCGCGCCGCGGCAAATCCTCCAGAGTGCAGGAGTCAAAATCGCCGCCGTGCCGGAAGCCCTCGGGCTGGTGCCGGGGCAGGCGTCCGGCAGGCAGGTCCTGCTTGCCTGCGCATTCGATGAGCGCGGACTGGTCTATGCCCTCCTCGACCTGGCGGACCGCGTTCAGCATGCGGCCGACCCTCTCGCCGCCCTGAACTTTCCGAAGCCGGTCATCGAGCGGCCGGCAAATATCATCCGCAGCCTTGCCAGGCTCTTCGTCAGCGACGTCGAGGATAAGCCGTGGTTCAACGACCGTGAGATGTGGCCTCGTTATCTCACCATGCTCGCCACGCAGCGTTACAACCGCTTCAACCTGAGTCTCGGGATCGGCTATGACTTTCTGACCAACGTCAAGGATGCCTATTTCCTCTTCGCCTATCCCTTCCTGCTTGCAGTTCCGGGATACAACGTCAGGGCCGCCGGCCTCCCGGACGCGGAGCGAGACCACAACCTCGAGATGCTGAAGTTCATCGGCGCGGAAACCGTCGCCCGGGGGCTGCAATTCCAGCTCGGCATCTGGATGCACGGCTACGAGTGGATCCGGAGCCCTCAGCCCAACTACACGATCGAAGGCCTGTCCAGGGAAAACCATGGGCCGTACTGTCGCGATGCGTTGCTCGCTTTGCTGAAGGACTGCCCTTTCATCAGCGGCATCACCTTCCGCATCCACGGCGAGAGCGGCGTTCCCGAAGGCAACTACGATTTGTGGAAGACGATCTTCGACGGCGTCGCGCGTTGCGGCCGCAAGGTGGAGATCGACATGCACGCCAAGGGCATGGACCAGTCGATGATCGACGTGGCGCTCGCTACAGGCACGCCGGTGAACATCTCGCCCAAATACTGGGCGGAGCACCTCGGCCTGCCTTACCACCAGGCGGAAATCCGGGAACTCGAACGCCCCGGGCCGGGCGAAGAGGGTTCCGGGCTGATGAAGCTGAGCGCCGGCTCGCGCAGCTTTATCCGCTACGGCTATGGCGATCTCCTGAAAGAAGACCGCCGCTTCGGCGTGCTTCATCGGGTCTGGCCGGGCACCCAGCGGCTCCTGTTATGGGGTGATCCGCTCACGGGCGCGGCTCACAGCCGCGCGTTCAGTTTCTGCGGCAGTGCGGGCGTGGAACTCATGGAGCCACTTTCGTTCAAGGGCCGCCGCGGCTCCGGCATTGCGGGAGACCGCTGCGGATACGCCGACGCCTCCTTGAAACCGCGTTGGGATTGGGAGAAGTACGTGTACCCGCTCCGGGTCTGGGGCCGGCTGCTCTATAATCCTGAATCCGACCCGGACGCCTGGCGCCGATACCTGCGCAAGCAGTTCGCCGCGGCGGCCCAAGACACCGAGCAGGCGCTGGCGCATGCCTCGCGCATTCTTCCGGCCGTAACCACGGCGCATGGCGCGTCTGCCGCCAACAATGCCTACTGGGTCGAAATGTACACCAACCAGCCGATCGTCGACCCGAAGCGCAGGCACCCTTACGGCGACAGTCCTGCGCCCAGGGTTTTCGGCAATGTCAGCCCGTTCGACCCGCAGCTGTTTTCGCGCATCAACGACTTCGCCGAACAGCTGTTGAAGGGCGAAAGAAGCGGCCGCTATTCACCGGTGGAAATCGCACAGTGGATCGAAGACCGTGCCGACGCGGCGGAGAAGCATCTGGCGCAGGCGCAAGCCCGGGTCGCGGGGAGAAGCGCGCCCGAGTGGCGGCGGCTGTCGATAGATGTAGCCATGCAGGCCGATCTGGGCCGCTTCTACGGCGCCAAGATGCGCAGCGGTGTTTTGTACGCTATCTACGAGCGCAGCGGCGACCGCGCGGCGCTGGAACAGGCGCTGAAACAGTACCGCAGCGCCAGGGCACACTGGGCCGCGCTGGCGGAACGCGCGCGCAACGTGTACCAGTCCGACATCACCGTCGGCGAAGAAACACATCTGCGCGGCCACTGGCTCGACCGTCTCCCGGCCATGGATGAAGACATCGCCGACATGGCTGCCCGTCTCGGGCAGGTCAAAGGGACCGAGGCCCGACAGGATCGAGTCGTCGCCGCTGTCAGGGAAGCATCGGGGCGCCCGCAACGTCCCTCAATTCCCTGCCGTCACGTTCCTCCGCCGAGTTTCCGCCCCGGACAACCGGTTGAACTCGAGCTGTCGCCGGCGAAGCCGGAGGGCGTGTCCGTACGCCTTTATTACCGCCACGTGAACCAGGCCGAGCGTTTCGCAGTCATCCCGATGCAAATGCGCGACGCCCGCTTCCAGGCTGCCATCCCGGCCGCCTATACGGATTCACCCTACCCGCTGCAGTACTACTTCGAGCTGACCGAAGGCCCGGAGAAGGCCTGCCTGTACCCCGGCTTCTCCGCAGATTTCGCCAATCAACCCTATGTCATAATTCGCAGAATCTGAGACCAAGACGAACCCCTATCGGAGATCCGACCTCGACACCGTTAACAAGTTTTATGCGCTGCTATCCACCTATCCCAACCTGCACTGGGTGGAATTGGCGCTGCCCGTTGCCGATGCGGCTGCCCGACTCAGAGCGGAATCTAACCTGAAGACACCGGATGCCATTCAGGCCGCTTCCGCGATGTCGTTGCAGGCTATCGGATTCATATCAAAAGATCCCGCCTTCAAGCGCCTGGACACTCTGGACGTACTCGTCTTGGACGACCTCCTGTGACTTGCGGGAATGTTGCCGGCGAGACGCCTAATGCCGCATACTTTTTGCAAAAAGAGGGGCGAGCAAAATGCAGGGATCTTGGACCTGGACGTAGACCTGGACCTGGACTTGGACGTGGACGGGATTAAAGGTGCGCCGTTAAGTCCCAACGCCTCAGAAACCTGTGCCGCAACCACGTCTGGGTCCACGTCGAAGTCCAGGTCCAGGTCCAAGTCCACGAGCCAAAATGGAATTTCGTATGCAAAGACGGAATTTTAGAAAAAGTATGCGGCATTAGCCCGACTTTGACAACTGGGGCTCAAAATCTGCGTAAATCATTGATTCTACGTTCAAGGAACCCATAGGTCTTCACTACAAGGCTATGGGCTCGGAGGCATCGTTTTCGCCCTGTTGAGAGATTCTTGGAGGTGGCTGCGCAGGCAGCGCCAGATGGAGGCGCTGCAGCAGCAACTGATGGTCCGGCTCCGGCTGTGTGTATCGGGAGAGAATGAGCATTCTGCCATCCGTGGTTGGCAGGTGAACGTCAATCATCTGGATGGCAGTCATCTTCTCGATCACGGCTCTGCTGGTGAGCCCGGGCGCTAATGCTCTCAGCCGCTGCTGCAAGGTGACATACAGACAGTAGGCCAGGAACGCAACGAAGATGTGTGCCTCGATGCGTGGATCTTTTTGATGGTGAATGGGCCGGACTGCCAGATCACTCTTGAGATTGCGAAACGCCGCCTCGATCTCCGTCAGCTGAATGTAGCGTTGCCACAGAATTGCCGGGTCTTCAGCGGAGAGGTTCGAGCGCAGTAGATAATCGCCTTCAGTGCGCAAGGCCGCTCGAAGCTTTTCTTTTCGCAACGAAAAAGTGAATGTCTCGGCGCTGACGGTTTCCTCGGCCTTGGGCACCTGAACTTCCACGAGACGATAGGCCTTGCCCGCTTCTGCTTTGGCGGCGCCGAGCTTCAACAGCAATTCGTCGCGCGTGAGTTTCTGCCGCTGCAACTCATGGAGACGCTTCCACAATTGTTTGAGCCGGCGCCGGCGCATGGCACGCTCTTTTTTCCTTCGACCCTCGCTGCGGGCCAGGATGTACAGCTCCCCCTCTTGAGGCAACAGTTTCACCTCCAGCGAGTCCTTCACTCGCGCCCACGGCAGTTTGAGAAACTCTTTTTCCAGTTTCGTCAGCCGCCCTCGTTGCGTCCCGACCAAGTAGAATGTTGGAGTGGTTGCCTTCCGCATCTCACGCAGAATATCCTCGGTCGGGATTCCGCGATCCATCACCCAAACCCGATTCGCCTTGCCGTACTGGTCTTCGATCTTTTCCAGAAATGCTTTCAGAGTCGTCTTGTCGCTCGTGTTTCCAGGCATCACTTCATACGCCACAGGAAATCCCTCCGGCGTGATCACCAGTGCGATCACCACCTGCACGCAGTCCGGACGTTTGTCCCGGCTGTAACCGTGTCGTCGCTTCCCATGTCCCGGAGGATCGCATTCGAAATAAGTGCTAGTCAGGTCATAGAGCAAAACTTCGTATCCCACCTCGAATAGATCTCGCCACCGCTCGGTAAGAAAACTGAACAGCCCGCGCTTGTGTTCCACCAGCTTGTCCAGACATCGATACAGCGACTGCAACTCGAGGGTGTCACCCGTCCGGCCCAGCAAGTCACGCATGGCCGAGCGGTGGTACCACTCGCGGTGCAGCCGCCACTCACTGCCGGGATCGATCAAGCGATAGCTCACAAGGATCTTCAGTACGTCCAGCCAGTCTGTCCCTTCGCGACTCGGCCGCAGCCGCTCGCGCCAAAACTCGTCCAACCGCAGTTGATGCCACAACTCACCAGCCAACCAGCATGCCCCCCATTGCCGTGGCCGCCGTAGCTGCAGCTGATCCAGGCGCACATGCACCACCTCATGTGCCAGTTCCGGTGCTTCCCGATCTTCGGGGAAAAGCGCTACCTGACGCCAGCGGCCGGTACCTGACTCGAACACTTCGATGCTTCGGCACCAGGCGGCCTGCTGGCTGTCGTTAATCTCGCCGAGGTACAGCACCTGCCGCTGAACCACTCGTTTGCCTTCGCCACGGTGATTCTCAGCGATGCTCCAGTACCGGTGCAGCTTCCCGTCCTTCTTTCGCTGCGTATAGCGGAGAAACATAACGCCATTGTCCATACGCCGATGGAGGGGTCAAGAGGGTAGGTCTTCACTACAGCGGCTTTCGAGAAAAGCCGTACTGCAAACAAAAGGCTTACAGACCCGAAAACGGCCAAAAAAGGGGAAAACTGGGTCGAGTTGTCAAAGTCGGGTTAGGCGAGACGCCGGCGCGCCCGGGCAAACCTCGTCAGACAGCAGTTCCATGACCACGAAGACCTCGAAGCAGATACTTCGAGGTCTTCGTGGTCTTCGTGGTTCAGGGGATGTCTATCGTTTCGCGGGGGTCATGTCTTTGATGCGGAGGTTGCGGAAACGCAGGACCGAATCATGGCTCAGCCAGCCGATGTGCCCTGATGCACGCTGCAGGCCGGGGTGCTGCTGGTGATCGATGGCGCCGTCTTTGGCAGCCTCCAGTATATCGCCGTCGACGATGACCGTGCCGTTCAAGATGACTTGGATTCGCGATCCCCGGGCGCTGATCTCCTCCGAGTTCCACTCCCCCACCGGCTTCAGGAATTCACGCTTCGCCGGGATCACCCCATACACGGAGCCATGATACTGGTACGGCTGCAGGCCGGCGTAGACGGGCGCTGTGTTGTCCAGTATCTGGATTTCCATGCCGGCATAAGCGGCGTCCCCTTCAAGCGGCGCCCGGATGCCGACTCCGCTGTTGGCGCCCGGCGTCAACTGGAACTCGAAGCGGAAGCTGAAATCGCCATATTCGTTTTCGGTGTATAGATTCCCTCGATTCCCGGCATTCGGGTTGTATACGAGGATCCCGTTCTCCACTTTGTAGCCGTCCAGGTTCCCCACCCAGCCGGCCAGGTCGCGCCCATTGAAAAGCGAAACGTAACCCTGCGCTTTTTCTTCGTCGGTCAGGCTGAATTCGCCGTCCGACACCTCGCGCACATAAATATCGCGGAAGGCAAGGTCAGTGCCGTGCGCCTGCAGTTCAATCGCGCCTATGGGGAAAATGGGTTGCTTCCGGTCCCAGTAGTTTTCCAGGGTCACGTCGTCGACAACTTTTATGCCGTTGAGATATACCGTGACTTTTTCCCCAGTCATCTTGATCCGGAAAGTATTCCATTCACCGACAGGATTGTCGGCGCGCACGAGGGGCTTGCTGGGATTCTTCTGATTGTTGTAGAGCCCGCCGGAGCCGACCTCGGCGCCGACGTCCTTCCGGGCGTTGTCCCAGATCTGCACCTGGGGGGATCCCCGCAGGTAAACGCCGCTGTCCCCGTCCTTGGTGATCCGCCAATCCACCAACATCTCGAAATCGCCGTAGTCCTTTATCGTGCAGAGATTGTCCCCCGAACCGTTGAAGACGATCATCCCGTCGCGGACGCTCCAGTTGGAAGTCATCCTGCGGTCGGCTTCCGATTGTTTCGCAGCGTGCTCCGGAGGACTCATTTTTGCCCTGGCGATCGGGTTTTCCACCAGGCCTTTCCAGCCGCTCAGGTCCTTGCCGTTGAACAGCGGCACGAAGCCTTCGACGACGGGCATGGAAGCCAGGTAGTTCCGTATGCTTTCCTTGTCGTAATCGCTCTCCGGACCGCTCAGGATGCGCAACGCCTTGTTCAGGGCATCACGCACAAGGACCCCGCTCAGCCCATCCCCGGCGCCCGCCGTCGGCAGCGCGATGCGCATCACGGCCCCGGCGGCATCGTTCGCGAGTTCCGGATCATCCATATAGCCTGACACGATCAGGAAGCTCTGGAACGTCTTCACACGCTCCAACGCCCTAATGATCGACCTGCGGGCGTTGGCATTGGGGGCATACGGCGTGATCCGGCGGAACTGGAGCAGCTTCTGGTCCGCCATCAGCGCCGATGAGGATATCAGGCGTATGAAACCGCTGAAGGCCTCGCCGCGATGCCTGGCATCCCCGCCGGCGCAAATTTCATAGAGCCTCTGGGCTGCCTCGGGATCCCTCCACTGCACTAGCGCCCGGAACGCCGCATCCTTCCGCGCGCCTTCTCCCTGGTCGAACTGCTCCCTCACCGCGCGGAGCGCTTCCGACCCGCCGATCTGAGGAAGTATTTCGACAACCTGCTCCGGCCGCGCAGATGATTTCATTGCATCGAGCAGGGGCCTTGCCCTGGACTGGGCCGGCTCGGCCTGGTTGGCGGCCTTTACCAGGGCCTGTTGGACTTCCCGGACCAGTGCCGGTTCCGTGGTGGAATTGAGCAGGTTCAGAAGCCCGGCGGTGTCCCTGGCTCCGGCCAGACTCTTCAAGGCCGCGTATGCAGCCTGCCGGATTTCCGGGTTTTGATCGGATGTCAGCGCAAAAATCTTTTCGTAGTAGCGCTTCCCTCCTTTCGCGGCTACGACGCCGACGGCAGCTGCTTTCGATGCCGGAGGGAGCGTGTCGATCCTGGCGGCCAGCGGATCGAGGTGACGCTCGTCCAGGACCCACAGCAGGACGTCCGCGATCCGGGCTGCGTCGGCGCCCTGCCGGGTTTCGAGCAGCGGGAGGAGGTCGGAGGCAGCATCGGGCCCTTTTAATTTTGCGACTGCTTCGGCGGCGGCCAGACAGACTTCGGGTTCCTTCGCCCCAAGAGACGACTGGATAAACGGCAGCGCGTGCACATCCGCGCGGCGCCCGAGCATGCCGATGATTTCCGCCCTCAACTCCGGTCCGGCCTTCTGCGCCCTGGCCACCCATTGGCGGGTCGCCGCCACTCCCGAGATCCCTTCCGCGAAATTCAAAGCGGCATTCCGGTACGCCTTGTCCCCATTATCCACGGCTTTGAGCAGGTCGGGGAGCACTTCGTACCCGCGATGTTCCACCAGGATTCCCAGGGCGGCGGTGTTCGTCGGCAGTCGTTCGGCATCCGTGCACGCTTTCATGACCTGGCGGCAGACCTTCTCGCAAAGCGCAAGTTCCCCTGTCTCGCCCAGGTTGCGGGCGTAGGCAAGGAGAGCGCTGGTGGCGTTTGCCGGGTCGTATCGGAAGCCGGTCTTGCGAGCGGCCGCTGTCAGCGTATTCAACGAACCCGGGCTGGCGATATTCGCCAGCGCAGCCAGCGCCGCTTTCCGCAGCCGCATGTCGGAGGAATCTGCCAGCGGGAGGATCGTGCCGGCGGCCGCTTCGGCTTTCAGTTCACCCAGGGCTTTCACCAGGGTTACCTGGTTGGCGCCCGTGGATACGGCCAGCGCCGCAAGCAGCGCCTGCCGTGCCGGTACGTTCGCCACCGAGAGCATCAGCTGCGTGGCAGGTTCGAACAGCGCGGCGTCGAGCAGAAATGGAGCGGCCGATTTCACCGCTTCATCCCTGCCGACGAGCCGCAGTTGGCTCAAAAGATAGCGTCTTCACCTCCGGATCGGATGCGGTGGAAAGAGCGTTGATCAGGGATTTTTCCGCCAGCGCCCGCTGGGGCTCCGCGCCGAACCGGCTCGCGTAGACAGCCATGGAATTCAACGCGAAACGCACCGCGGTGTCATTGCCTGATCCCGCCCGAACCAGCCTGCGTGTGAACTCGCCCAGGCCGGCCTCGCCGAGGTCGAGCATTTCGCCGGCGAGCCGGTCGCGCTGCAGGGAATGGTTTGCGGGAAACTGCGCCAGGATGTCTGCCACTTTCGTGGGGAGCGGGCGCAGATCCTGGGAGGCGCCGGTCATGGCGGTCAGCAATAACACGAGTGAAACCGGGAGCAGGACAAATCGAGTTCTTTTCATCGCAGTCATTTCCTTGCCCATTAAAGGACCCAGGGGGCGCGCATCGGTTGGTAAATGAGCCGATTGGCGGCTTCGTCGTCCCGGAAGCGTTGAGCCACGGGATCGTAGTGCAGCGTGCGGCCCAGCCGCAGCGCAATCACGCCCAGGTTTACGAGCGTGGCGGAACGGTGGCCGTTCATTTCGTTGAGCGCAAATTTCCTGCGGGTGCGCACCGACTCGGAAAAAACCTCGATCTGGGGCTCGGGATCCGGCAGGGTTTCGAGAAGCTTCTGAAGGTTTGGGATGTCGGACCTGAAACCGCGATATATCCTGCCGTCCGGGCCTTCGATGTAGGCGGCCCCGCTGTCCCGGTTCTCCCCGTCGAGGATGATCTCGCAGCCGTCGGCATAGGTGTATTCGATCCGCCGCCAGGAACCGGCGGCGTCGTAGTGCTGCTGCGGAGCGTCGACAGTCCACGCGGATGGGGCTGGTGTCGTCCTTGTCGAGGAGGTATTGAACGGGGTCGAGGTAGTGCTGTCCCATGTCGCCCAGACCGCCGCCATCGTAGTCCCAGTAACCGCGGAACTTCGAGTGAACCCGTTCGGGGTTGTAAGGCTTGTATGGGGCGGGGCCCAGCCACATCTCATAGTCGAGTTCCGCGGGCGCCTGCACGGGAGCAAGATCGGTCCGGCCGCTCCAGTAAAACTTCCAGTCATATCCGGTGACTCCGCTCACGGTGACCTTCAGCGGCCAACCTAAAACGCCGCACTGGATGACCTTCTTCAGCGGCTTAACGTCGGTGCCCAGCCCGTAAAACGGGTCCTTGAATCGAAACCAGGTGTTCAACCGGAACATGCGTCCGTACTTGTTCACCTCCTGGATCACACGGATGCCCTCGCCGATCGTGCGGGTCATCGGCTTCTCGCACCAGATGTCCTTGCCCGCCCTGGCAGCTTCGATCGCCATCAATCCGTGCCAGTGGGGAGGCGTGGCGATGTGGACGATGTCGACATCCTTCCGGGCCAGAACCTCCCGGTAATCGCTGGTTCCCTTGACATCTTTCCCCGCCCTGTCGAGCACATCTTTCATGTGATTGCGGTCCACGTCGCAGACCGCGAGCAGCCGGGTCCCTTCGTAAGCAATGTGGCCACGTCCCATGCCGCCCACGCCGATGATCGCTTTGGTGAGCTGATCGCTCGGAGGAGTGTAGCCGACGCCGCCGAGAACGTGTCTCGGAATGATCATGAGCCCGGCAGAGGTGACCGCCGCCTTCTTGATGAATTGTCTCCGATCCGTCGAATGTTTCATGCAAGTCCCCCGGCAAAGACGTACTAAGCTGTCAACAATTCAGCCGTATGCATCACAACCGGCTGCGGCGGGACCGGTCCCGCCCGGAAGTCTGCAGTTGCGAGCGCCGGCGATGCCCGCCGGCAACACATACACGTCGGCCTCGATGCGCGCCGTCCCGCGAGCAAGTCTGTGGTTCTGATCATAGTCAAACACGTGCAAATAGCAACAGCATTGGGGCGGCCGGGACCTGCTGAATTACTCCTTACCCGATTTGATCCGTGGCGGATTATAATCGCTCGAAAAAAAGGGCAGGCGTATGACGACTCGCTGTGTCCCCCAACGTTTATAAAAGGAATGAAATCATGATGAAAAAGCGACGAACGATGCGCCGCCGGGATTTCCTGGCGAGAGTCCCCATGGCAGTAGCCGGCGCGGCCGCTTTCCCGGCCATCGTCAAGGCGTCGGCGCTCGGCCTGAACGGTGCAGTCCCACCGAGCGACCGCGTCGTCATGGCCGGCATCGGCTTCGGGATGCAGGGCGGCGGAGACATGCGGAACTTCCTCGGGAAGAGCGAGGTGCAGTGGGTGGCCGTCTGCGACCTGGACGACAATCACCTTGCCGAGGCGCGGGATAGCGTCAACAAACAGTACGACAACAAAGATTGCGCCACGTACAAGGATTTCCGCGAGCTCTTCGCCCGCGGCGATCTCGATGCCGTGTCAATCGCCATCCCGGACCACTGGCACGCGATCGTGTCGATCACCGCGGTCCGGAACGGCCTGGATGTTTACGGCGAGAAGCCCTTCACCCACAGTCTGCGCGAAGGCCGCGCACTCTGCAATGCCGTAAAACGCTACGGCCGCGTCTGGCAGACGGGCAGCTGGCAGCGATCCACCGATAATTTCTACCGCGCGTGCGAACTGGTCCGCAACGGCAGGATCGGCAAGGTCCAGCGCGTCGAAGTCGGCCTTCCCTCCGGCCATCATGACTTCGCAGGCACTTTCGGCCAGGAGCAGATTGAACCGCCACCGCCCGAGTTGGACTATGAAACCTGGCTCGGCCCGGCGCCCGCCTCGCCCTACTGCAAGGCTCGCGTCCACATGAACTGGCGCTGGAACATGGACTTCGGCGGCGGCCAGCTCATGGACTGGATCGGACACCACCTCGACATCGCCCACTGGGGCCTCGGATTCGACCTTACCGGACCCGTTGAGATCCAGGGCAAGGGCGAGTTCCCGACGACCGGAATCTACAACAGCCCCACACGATACTGGGTTAAAACGGTCTATGCGGACGGCACTCCCATTGTCATTGCCGGCGGATACCCGGAGATCCAGAGCGGCACGAAGTGGATCGGCGAGCACGGCTGGATCTGGGTCGATCGCGGCGGGCTGGAGAGCCAGCCGGCCCACCTGGCCGGCGAGGTCATCGGTCCAAACGAAATAAAGCTGTATCGAAGCCGGGATCACTACCAAAACTTCGTGGACTGTGTGAGGAGTCGGGCGTTGACCATTGCGCCCGCCGAGGTCGCTCATCGCTCGGCCAGCGTCGGCCACCTTGGGGTCATCGCCATCGAAGCCGGACGCAGAATAAAATGGGATCCGGCGACTGAAACCATCATTGGCGACCCGGGGGCCGAGCGCCTGCTCAGCCGTTCCTATCGGAAACCCTGGCAGTTGCCTGCGTGAGGAAAGGTGCGACCATGAACAGAGCCGACCCGATCACAAAAACAACAATTGCGATTGTCGCCCTGATGACGCTGGCCGTCGCCGGTTCATCCCTGCCGGCCCAGACTCCCGCGGGCGGGGCGTCGCTGGACCAGATACTCAAAGAGATTTCATCCTATACCGGCGGCATCGAATCCGCCCCGTTCTGGAAGCTTCGCGATTATGTCTATGCCCGAAAGGATGTCCAGGCTGATCGCGCGGAGTGCGAGACCAGGCTCCTGGAATTTCTCGGTACGAACGCGACGCCGGTGGCAAAAATGGCTGTCTGCCGCCATCTGCGCCTGATCGGCGGTGACAAATCGGCGCCCGTGTTGCAGGGAATGCTCCTGGAGAGGGACACGGCGGACATGGCCCTCTATGCTCTGCAAAAGATTCCCGGCACGGCAGCGGATAGGGCGCTGCTCCAAACGCTTCCTAAAGTGGATGGAAGCGTGAAGACCTCGATCATCGCAGCGCTGGGCGACAGGAAATGCTCTGATGCGGTTCCAGCGCTCTCGGGGCTGTTGAGGGCAAACGGGGAATTCACCGGCGCTGCCGCCCTCGCGCTCGGGGAGATCGGTGGCGAGTCAGCCTCCGCCGCCCTGCTGGCATCCCTTCGTGTTGCCCGGGCGGAACTCAGGCCAGTCGTCGCCGCGGCGGCGATGCGGGGAGCCGAAGGGCTCGTCGCCGCAAAAAAGACGGGCGCCGCTTTCAGCACCTACGAAAAACTGCTGGCAGACAGGACGCTTCCACGCCCGCTCAGGACCGCCGCGATGATCGGCAAGATTTCCACCGCGGGGGACAGGGCTGCCACGATGATCACGGACCAACTCAAGGGCGAGGACCCCGACATGCAGGAGGCCGCGATCGGCAAGATCGAAGATGTCTACAGGCCGGATGCCATCGGCCCTGTCTGCAACCTCTTGCCCGGGCTTGCGTGGGGCGCCCAGGTCCGGCTCATTCCCGTTCTCGCGGGGTACCCCGCAGCGCGGGTGATGCCTGCGGTGCTGCAGGCCGCTCGCGCCGGTGCACCTCCGGTTCGGGTTGCGGCGTTGAACGCTCTCGGGTCTGTCGGAGATGCGTCCACGGCGCCTTTCCTGGTTGAAACAGCTGCGCGGGCCACCGGTCCCGAGCAGACTGCCGCGCGAAACGCCCTGGCGCTTATTAAAGGCCAGGCGGCAGACGATGCGTTGCTTGCCATGCTCGGCCGGAAGCCCTCCGATGAGGCAATGGCAGAGATCCTCCTGGCAGTTGCGGAACGCCGCATCTACTCCGCAAAGAGCACGGTCGCAGGCTGTCTGGATTCAACCTCGCCCCGGGTCCGCGTCCAGGCGCTGCGCACGCTGCGCGCCATCGGCACACCTTCCGATATGCCGACGGTGCTCAGGTTCCTCCTCAAGAGCGGCGCCGATTCCGAACTGGCAGAGGCGGCGACAACCATTAACGCGCTCGCTCAGAAGGTGAACATTCCTGACGGCCGATCCAACGCCGTCAAGGAGATAATGACACGCACAAAAGACCCGAAGGACAGGGTGCGCCTGTGCGGCATCCTGGGCCGGATCGGAGACGACAGTTCCCTTCCGCTTCTGCGCGCGGCCCTCAACGAAGAAAGCGACGAAATCGTCGACGCGGCGGCTCGTGCCATCGCCGGCTGGCCCACTCCCGCAGCGCGGGACGATATGATCCAACTCGCTCAAAAGTCTAAAAATGAAACCCATCGGCTGCTGGCCCTGCAGGGTTTTCTGCGCATGATCCGTTCCCAGCGATATCGGAAACCGGAGGCGGCGATTGCCGACCTGAGGATGGCCTATGTTTATTCATCCCGCGTGGAGGAGCGAAAGCTGATACTGGGCGCTCTGCCGAGTTTTCCCTGTCCGGAGGCGCTCGAACTCGCGGGAATTCTGCTCGGGGAGCCGGCGGTAAAGGCGGAAGCACAAGCTGCCATCGACAAAATCAAGGCCCGCCTCGCCGTCAAGTAAGGGGAACAAAACGAACGAACCGCGAAGACATCTATAACCTCAACAGGCAAAAATAGATCACGTTTTATGCCGTGTTTCGTGGTTTGATGTAACTCTAATGAAAATGAGAATCGCAGCAGGGACTGTCATCCTCCTCGCATTCATCATGGCCGGCCTCGCAGGCGCCCGCCTCGACGCTTCTTCCGCTCAGGATCCCGCTAAGGAGGAACTCAAACTTCAGCTGCCCAAGGCGATGTTCATCGGGACGCCGGGCAATATCCGGAGTCCGAATCTCGAGTCCATCACCGGCAAGCCGCGCGGCCCGTTTTTTGTGCCAAAGGGGACCGGACTGCTGTCGGCCGGCCGGCCGGCCACTTCAAGCGACATGCAGCCCGTGATCGGTGAGCTGAACTTCGTCACTGACGGCGAGAAGTCGGGCGGGGACGGTTATTTCGTCGAACTCGGCCCCGGCCGGCAATGGGTGCAGGTTGACCTCGGTGCATCGTACGCGTTGTATGCCGTGCTCGTCTGGCATTATCACAGCCAGGCAAGAGTCTACCGTGATGTGGTCGTCCAGGTTTCCGACGACAGGGACTTTCTCAGGGGCGTCCTTACGATCTTTAACAACGACCACGACAACTCCTCGGGCCTCGGAATCGGCAAGGACAAAGAATACATAGAGGTGAGTGAAGGCCGGTTGATCGATCCCAAGGGTGCCAAGGGCCGTTATGTCCGTCTCTACTCCGACGGCAACACCTCGAACGACCTGAATCATTACGTCGAAGTGGAGATTTACGGTACACCGTCAAGATGACTAAGACCACGTTCTGGCAGCTTTTCCTGGCTTCCCTGGTCCTGGGGCTGGGCGTTCGTCTCGCGTATCTCGACCTCCGTCCGATGCACCATGACGAGGCCAACCAGGCGGTCAAGTTCGGCGCCCTCCTCGAGACCGGCAAGTACCAGTATGATCCGAACGACCACCACGGACCGACACTCTATTATCTGACGCTTCCGGCTGCGTGGGCCCGCGGCCAGAATAACCTCGCCACGCTTGATGAATGGACCCTTCGGGTTGTTCCCGCAGTTTTCGGAGCGGCTCTGATCCTGCTGCTGGCTCCGCTTGCCGCAGGGCTGGGACGGGGAGCAATCGCGCTGGGCGCGTTGTTCGCCGCGCTCTCTCCCGCACTGACCTATTACAGCAGGTTCTACATCCAGGAGTCGCTGTTCGCCTTTTTTGTCCTGGGATTCCTGCTCGCCCTGGGCCGATACGCGCTTCGTCCCACTGCCGGCCGGGCTCTGGCGGCGGGAGTTTTCGCCGGTCTCGCCTTCGCCACGAAAGAAACCTCGATCATCGTCCTGGCCGCGGCGATCGCAGCCGTGCTTCTGGAGCAGATCTGGGCGAGCGGCGTGATTTCCCGCCGAAGGGGATTTGCCGGCCCCTCATTAGCCATCGTCGTACAAATCCTGGCCGGCACCGCGGCAGCCGTTTCAGTCGCGACGGTTCTTTACTCGTCTTTCTTCCAGAATCCCGACGGCATCTTCGATTCCGTCCGGGCCTTCAAGGACTACACGGCCCGCGGGATCGCGGAACCCGGTCTTCACGCGCATCCCTGGTATTACTACCTGCAGACGCTCGCGTTTTCCCGTTCGGGCGGCATCGTCTGGACTGAGGGGATGATCCTGCTCCTGGCCGTGGCCGGCATGCTGGAGGCACTCGCCGGCAACCGGCGCAAAGAGGATTCTGACGGCCTTGAGCCGGCCGCCACAACGGTTGATGTCTTCTGGCTGCGCTACATCGCCCTTTACTCACTCATCGCGGCGGCAGCTTTTTCGATTCTTCGTTACAAGACACCCTGGAATCTCGTTCCCTTTTACGTGGGGTTCGTGATCCTGGCCGGCTGCGGGGCGACAGCCCTGCTGAGGCGCATCCCATCCAGGCTATTCCGCGGCGCAGCCATCACTATCCTTCTCGCGGGAATCTGCCACCTGGCAATTCAAAACTGGCAGGCCAATTTCGTTTATCCTGCTGACCCCCGGAATCCTTATGTCTATGCGCAGACGAGTCCCGATTTCCTCCGGCTGGTCCAGCGCATCCACGAGTTGAGCGCTGTTCATGCGGACAGGGACGATATGCTGATCAAGGTCATTGCCGGGCCCTACGAGCAATGGCCGTTGCCCTGGTATCTTCGCGACCTGCGAAGGGTCGGCTATTGGGCGGACCCGCCAGGGGCAGGCGAACTGCAGGGGGTCCCGGTGATCATCGCATCACAGGAGAATGCCGTCGCGCTCCAGTCAGTGCTCGCAGATCGTTACGAGGCGGAATTCTACGGTCTGCGGCCCGAGGTGCCGCTGATTGTGTTCGTGGAACGTTCCCTCTGGGAACGAACCCTGCAGACCCGGTGAGACCGGGATCCGGGTTTCAGTCGATCTTACTTCTTTAAGAGTGGAATGTATGGATTGGTAGGCCTTGGTTCCTCCCCTGCGCCGGGAACCCGCGCCGCCCACAGCATCCCGCGTTTGACGATTTCGCGGGCCTGGAGCACGTCGAAGTCGGCGGCAGCATGACCGATCGATGAATAGAAAACCCTCCCCTTGCCGTATGTCTTTTTCCACACGACAGGCATGACCACTCCTTTGATCCACGGAGAACCCGCGCCGGGGAATGTGGTCGTTGCCAGGACCTCCACGTTGGGATCGACGAGCAGGTAATATTGCTCGGAGTGCATCCTGAAGTCGGCCAATCCCTTCGTGATGGGGTCGTCGTGGTTCGTAACGTTGACGTCGTAGTCGAAGATGTTGCCGGGGTGCGCTACCCAGATGCCGCCGACCATAAATGCGTATTCCGTGTTGCCGCGGAACGAGTCCGCCATCCCGCCATGCCAACCGGCCATTCCCACGCCGCTCCGGATCGCGTCAAGAAGCCCTCTTTCCTGCTGCGGAGTGATTTTCCCGACGGTAATGGCCTGGACTACCAGGGACAGCGACTTCATTTTGGCGGCGTCGAGGTAGGAGTCGAGGGTCGGGGAGACCTCGACTTCAAAGCCCTGTTCCGTGAGCCACGGCGCAAAGAGTTCCACGCACTGCCTGGGCTCATGCATCTCCCCGCCCCACACGATCAGAACCTTTTTCCTGGTTGCTGCAGTTTGCCGCGCCGGCCCGGATGCAAGGGAATCAGGGCCCGCGGCCGGCACCAGAATCAAGGCGATCACAAGAAACACGAGCGCTGCGTTCATCCGTTTCATTGCACCCTCCTCGCTAAGAGACGTCACCGGGTCATTGAGGCTTGTACAGGCCAGATTTCTTGGAGCCGAGAAAGCATGCCTTGATTACCTCCCTGTCCGCCCGGCTGAGCAGCCGGCGCTGGGACTCCGGGACCACCTCGATGTGCTTTATGGAGAAAAGGTGATCGCCGATATAGTCGAGGTCTTCGCCGGTCCGCATCCAATCGCCGAATTCGTGCCTGGCCAGATGAACAGGTCTCGAGTAGCTCCACAGCGATTTGTCGCCCCTGGTGTTGAAATAGACCTCGAAGTACGACATCACAAGCTCACGCAGCGAGCGATACACCGGGTCGCGATACCGCAGCATGGTCGTGTTCGATTTTGCGACTGCTCCCCAAAGGCGGTTCTCCTTGAACACCGCAATCACGTGATCGTCGTCGTTGTGAGCCGCCAGATCGACAATCAGGGGGGAATAACCGAGGAATCGGAGAGCTGCGGCGGCGAACAACGCGCCCTCGAAGCAGTGAGCGGTGCGCTCCCGCATGACCCGCCGCGGCGACATTGCCGTGGCCTTGTCGTTGTATGGCAACCGGTTGAGATAAGATTGAATATCTACAGGAGTTTTGAACCTCCGCAGGATGCGCAGTTCCGCCGGGCTCCACACGGTCGTGGCATAAGTAGCCAAATCCGTCTCCTTCGTCCTGGATGGTCACGCATATTTCTATCCTCGCCGCCGGTGCGAAGCAAGCCGAAATCTGTTCCTTCGGTTCAGGCGACACCGTCGAGTATCGCCGCAGAGGGCGCAGAGGCAATAACGGTAGCTTTCCTCCGCGTCCTCTGCGCCTCTGCGGTGATGTTCTCGCTTAAGACCTGCTTGTCTCCGCTCCGCTCCTTCTGAATCGCTGGAATCTGCTCCAATTCCGGCGGCCGCTGCATTTTTCTGTGGAATTCCGCGACGTTGTATTAAGGTTCATAGTCGATTCACAATCGATGGAGGGAACGCTCGACCATGCTGACTCACAGACGCGCGCGGATGTTCTTGTTGATTTTGGCTGCCGGACTTTTGGCTTTGGCCGCATGGCCGCAGGAGCACCGGCAATCGCAGTTGGCCGGCGACGCTTCGGCAGCTTCGATGCCGACGGAAAGGCAAGTGGCACAAGGCTTCCAGGCAGTCCAGGGCGACTCGACCAAAGCGGCCGCGACCCAATCACAGGCCGTCCCCACCGATCTGAATGCCCTCCTGGTTCCGAAACAGAGCGAGATGCGTCTGGTCACGCAGCGCTACAATGCAGATCGCTCAACACTGGCCGGCAACTATGACGGAGGCGGCGGGGGACGTCGCGGCGCACGCGGAGCAGGTCCCGGCAGCGCTCCCGCTCCCATCCTGTCCCTCTCAGTCAACCGCATCGCACGACTGAAGCGTTACGATATGGATTGGCAAGCCGCGCTGGCCAGGTTAAACACGGCCCGGCTGTCGGACGCAGCCCGGGCGGACCTCGAGAATCTCAGCGGCTCCATCCGAAGCAACCTCCTGCAGCTGGATGCAGACACTGCCGCCATAGCCCGGATCACGCCGCTCGTCCCGTTCTCTCAAAGGATTGTCGACCTGTCCGAGGCGCGCATCCGGATGGACGACATGGACGCCGAGCGGGCAGCCGGCGTGATCGCCGAAGTCACGAAGATGGTAGGCCAGGTTCGCGCGCGGATCGAAGCGGGGCTTGGCGCGGCCGGCAAGACGGACGGGACCATGCGCGTGAGCAAGGACCTCGCCCTACGCGGAGCCGGCGCGGTCGACGGCCTCCGGAACAGCCTGGCCGGCTGGTTCAGCTTCTACAACGGCTACGATCCGCTGTTTACCTGGTGGATGGGGATGCCATACAAGGATGTCGACGCCGCGCTGCAGAGCTATTCCGAGTTTCTTCGCACAACCGTCGCCACTGCAGACATCCAGGCATCCGATACGCCTCAGCCGGCCCCAATGACTATTGCGGCAGCGCAGGCGCCCAGGCTGAGCGAAGTGCCGGACATCGGAGAGCTGCTCGCACTGCCGCAGGACGAAATGGCGGACATCGTCCAGAGATTCCAGGGCCAGGGCGCAGGCGGCCGCGGAGGTCGCGGCGCAGGCGGCGGCGCCGAGCAGCGCGGATCTCAGTACCACGACGCCTGGCTGGCCGCGCTGAAGACGCTCGATTTCGACAGGCTGAGCCGCAACGCGCAGGTGGATTACCTATTTATCCGTAGCAGGTGCGAGATCCAGATTGCGCGTTCCGTGGCGAAGCCGCAGACCGACATCCCGCGCAAGACCGACAACAGCGGCATTACCGGCGCAGCCCGCGGGCGGGACGGCCTGATTCTCGATTTGCGGAACGAGATGATCCCGTACACACCCGAAGAACTCATCGCCATCGCGAACAGGGAGTTCGCCTGGTGCGCGGAGGAAAGGCGGAAGGCCTCGCAGCAGATGGGCTTCGGCGACGACTGGAAGAAGGCGCTGGAAAAGGTCAAGGAAATGCACGTGCCGCCGGGCCGGCAGCCCGGGATCATCCGCGACCTGCTGTTCGAGGCCGTCGACTATCTCCGGGCCAAGGACCTTCTCACCGTCCCGCAGGTGGCCGGCGAATCGCTGCACATGATCATGATGACGCCGGAACGGCAGCTGGTGAACCCATTCTTCACCGGCGGCTCCGAAATCAGCGTGTCGTATCCCACCAACACCATGGGGTACGAGGCCCGGCTCCAGAGCATGCGTGGAAACAGCACTCCTCTTTCCCACGCCACCGCCTTCCACGAGATGATCCCCGGCCACAACTTCGTCGGCTATATGAGCACGCGCTATGCCGGGTACCGCGCCAGGCTGGGCGGAACGTCGTTTTATGGCGAAGGATGGCCGCTGTACTGGGAGCTCCAGATGTACGACCTGGGGTTCCACGACACTCCGGAGGAAAAGATCGGAGCACTGTTCTGGCGCATGCACCGTTGCGCCCGCATTGTTTTCTCCCTCAAGTTCCACATGGGCGAATGGTCGCCGCAGGAATGCGTCGACTACCTGGTGGACAGCGTCGGCTTCGAGCGTGACAACGCCATGGGCGAGGTTCGCCGGTCGTTTCAGGGCAGCTACGGCCCGCTGTACCAGGCCGCGTACCTGCTCGGCGGGCTCCAACTCCGCGCCCTGCGCAGGGAACTCGTCGACTCCGGGCAGATGACCGGCAAGCAGTTCCACGACGAGATCATGCGGCAGGGGAGCATGCCCATTGCCATGCTCCGGCTCGCGATGTCGCGGCAGAAACTCACCCGTGACATGAAAGTCGACTGGAGATTCTACGGAGACAATCCCGGAAAGTAGCCATGCAGGATGAGATAACGATGTCATCTGACCCGCACGATTCCAACGACCTGCTTTCATGGCGCGAGGAATTCCCGATTCTGGCCGAGTCGGTCTATCTCATCAGCAACTCGCTTGGGGCCATGCCACGGGCCGTGAATGAGGCGCTCAAGGAGTACGCAGACACGTGGGCGACGCGCGGCGTTCGTGCCTGGAGCGATTCGTGGTGGGAGATGCCGGTCCACCTGGGAGATCTGCTCGGTCCCATTCTCGGATGCGGTCCAGGCGAGGTCTCGTTTCACCAGAACGTCACCCTGGCAGAGGCCATCATCCTCTCGTGCTTCGGCTTTGAGGGTGCAAGGCGCAGGATCGTCTACACCGACATGGAATTCCCATCGGTCATGTACCTTTATCAGGCCCAGCAAGCGCGCGGCGCGGAAATCCATGTCGTCAAGTCCGAGGATGGTGTTTCCATCGACTTGGACCGTTTCCTGGATGCGATCGATGAAAGCACCCTTCTGGTGCCGGTCAGTCATGTGTTGTTCAAGAGCGCCTACATCATGGACGCCAAGGCAATCGTCCGGAAGGCCCATGAAGTCGGCGCTATAGTAATCCTCGACGTTTATCAATCCGCGGGGATCATCCCCATCGACGTGAAAGATCTTGAGGTCGACGTGGTCATCGGCGGCTGTCTGAAATGGCTCTGCGGCGGGCCGGGCGCGGCGTTCCTTTATGTCCATCCCGACCTGCGCGCCAGGCTGGCGCCGAAGCTCACCGGGTGGATGGCTCATCGGAATTCATTCGGTTTCGAGACTGAGGGAATGCGTTTCCGTGACGACGCCTTCCGCTTCCTCAACGGGACGCCCCACATCCCGTGTCTGTATGCTGCCAGGCCCGGCCTGGAGATCCTGGGAAAGATCGGTATCTCCCGCGTGCGCGACAACTCCGTTCGCCAGATCGCGTACCTGATCGAACTGGCCCGGGAGCAGGGATTCCCCCTCACTGTTCCGGCCGCCCCGGAGCAGCGCGGCGGCACAGTCGCCGTAAACACCCCCTTCGCGTATGAAGTCTCGCGCGAGCTGATCCAGAGAGACTTCGTCGTCGACTATCGCCCAGGCGCCGGAATCCGCGTCTCCCCCCACTTCTATACTTCCGATGACGAGTTGCGTGCGGTGATTGGAGAAATGCGGCAGATTCTCGATTCGCGGGCCTTTGAAAAGCACATCGGCAAGCGCAGCTTCGTTACCTGACCCCGGTTTCCTCCACAGGGGCCTGTTCCAGTCAGTCACAGTTTGTTACAGTAAAGAAGTGCTCACGCGGCCGATCTATGGGCCCCTGAGCGCGAAACCGTGGGAGGTATTGGCATGGCGGACGTTTACATTGATGTGGGACCGATGGCCTACAGCAAAGACACGACAAAAGTCGCAGCGAATTACACGGCGAAGGCAAAACAGCTCATGCGCGATGCAACAATCAAGGCGATCCGCGCTTCTGCCGGATTCACTCCCGACAAGACGGGCGGCTCGGGGGGCTACTATTTCGACGCAACGCTCACTGAAATCACGATCGGGACCTATCAGGGCCAGCCCAGCGTAACCTGCAAGGTGAACGGCGTCGTGGCGACCTTTCCGCAGAGACGGATGCTCACGCAGTCGCTGGCCGGGAAAACCACCCTTGCGGGAGGCGCCTCTGACCGCGACGTCGAAGACTGCATCAGGACCGTCATGGAAGAGACCACCAATAAGCAGGTGATCCCCTTCCTGAAGCGGCAGTAGGACCCGACAAGGTGACACTCCCCATTTTGCGATATAATGGGGATGACTCGACACCGACAATGCGCATGCTCGGGCGCTTGCTCGGCCATTTCCTTGCGATAAGACAAAACTACTGGAGGCCGGTCGCCATGAAAAAGCTGCTTCTAATCACTATTTTGACCGCTGGCATGGCGCTGCCTGCCTATGCCGAAGTTACAATCAAGCAGACGACGGGAGGGAAAGGTCTCGGCATGTCCGGGAAGACTACCGGCGCTGTATACATCAAGGGCAACAAGATGCGGTCGGATGTCATGCTTGGAGACAAGATCCAAACCACCATCTTCGATGTCGACGCGCAGAGGATGTATATCTTCGACTCGAAGAAGAAGGAAGCCGACGTGTGGGACATGGCTGCGTTCGCCGGAGAGCTTTCCAAGAGCGTGGATGTATCGAGCGCGAAGGCATCCCTGAAGCCAAATGGCCAGACCAAGCAGATCAGCGGCCACACGGCTGCCGGCTACGACCTGGAGATCTCGATGCAGTCGGCGGTCGGCGGCAGCAAGGACATGAACATGACTGTTACCATGGCGGGGCCGCTATGGATCGTCACGAAAGCGCCGGGAGCGGCTGACTACAATCACTTCTATAAGGTTGCCGTCGAGAAGGGTTGGATCTTCACTGACCCTCGCGCCGCCAAGGGGCAGCCTGGACAGGCCAAGGCGATGGCCGAGATGTACAAGCAGATGGCGGACATTGGCGGCATCGCCTACGAGACGGACATGCAGATCAAGATGGGAGGCAGCGGTCCCATGGGCGGCATCCTCGCAAGGCTGGGCAATGTGTCGTTTTCGACCGTCGTCGACTCGGTCGAAACGGGCCCGTTGTCGGACGATCTGTTCGCGCCACCCGCTGGCTACAAGCTCAATCCGAAAAAGTAGGTCCGGCAGAAACCTGAACCGTACGCAACAAGTGAATTAGCCCGATGATGCTGCGCACACTGATAGACCCCGCCATTGCCGCACCGGGAGAACATATGGAGATCCTGTTACGCGACCTTCGCTTTGCGCTTCGAGTCATGCGCCAGCGTCCCCTGTTCACGATTGCCGCCGTCGTTGCGCTCGCCCTTGGGATCGGCGCCAACAGCGCCATCTTCAGCATGGTGAGCACGGTTGTGCTGAGCCCGCTGCCATACGCGCGCCCGGAACGGCTCGTGTGGCTATCGGGCAACAACCTCCCCTCGGGGATCAAAGACGAGACGGCTTCGGGGCCGGACTTCCTCGACTGGCGCAGACAAAACCAGTCTTTTGAGGATCTGGCCTGTCTCTCCACGTGGCAGCCGGTCCTGACCGGAGCCGGCGAACCGGAGCGCATTGCCGGCGGCGCGGTCTCCGTCGCTTTCTTCCGGGTCTTGGGAATCAACCCGGCTTTTGGGCGGACCTTCACGCCTGAAGAGGACCGGAAACCGGAACCCGAATCGGTGATCCTGAGCTACGGCCTCTGGCAGAGGCGTTTCGGCGGCGACCCGGGGGTGCTCGGCCGGACGCTGACGCTGAACGGCAGTCCGCGGACCGTAATCGGGATCATGCCGGCGGATTTCCTGTATCTCAGCCCCAGGCCGGCGGAGATCTGGACCTTGTATACGACCCCGCAGCTGGCGGCGAGGGGCCGCAGGGGCGATCACCTCGGGGTCGTCGGCCGGCTCAGACCCGGCGTGTCGCTGCAGCAGGCCGCGGCCGAGATGAATGCCATCTCGGTAGCCCTCGAACGGCAGTACCCGGAAAGCAACTCGGGCTGGCGCGTGACCGTGACTCCTTTGCTGGAGCGTGCGGTAGGCGAGATCAAGCCGGCGCTGCTGGTTCTGGTGGGATCGGTAGGATTCCTGCTTTTGATCGCGTGCGCGAACGTGGCCAATCTCATGTTGGTCCGCGGCATGGGGCGCCAGCGCGAGATTGCGCTCAGGTCCGCACTCGGAGCCGCGCGTAGCCGGCTCATCCGGCAACTCCTCACGGAAAGCCTTCTGTTGGCCGTGCTCGGCGGCGCCGCGGGTCTGGGCCTTGCATACTATGGTGTCAGGGGGCTTGTGGCCATCGCTCCTGCCGGAGTGCCCCGCATCAACGAGGTGGGGATCGATCTTTCCGTGCTTGGATTCACGCTGGCCGCCTCATTGTTGACCGGCATTGCCTTCGGCCTGGCGCCCGCCCTGCACATCTCGAATCCCCGGTTGAATGAGGCCTTGAAGGAAGGCGCATGGGGAACGACGCAAGCGATCCGCAGCAGCCGGATGCGCGGGATGATGACCGTGGTCGAGGTCGCCCTTGCCCTGGTGCTTCTGATCGGCGCCGGATTGATGATCAGGAGTTACCTCAAGCTCCAATCGGTGACCCCCGGTTTTGATCCGGAACGCCTGCTGACATTCCGCCTTTCCCTGCCTCCGGCCCGCTATCCGGAGCCAGTCCAGGTCGCGGCATTCTATGAACAACTCCTCGACCGGATAAAGGCGCTGCCCGGGATTTCCGCGGCCGGAGCAGCCAGTGATCCGCCGTTTCTGGCGGCCAATTACCTGTCGTTCGCAATTCAAGGGCGCCCGCCCGACCGTCCGGAGAACACTCCGGACGCCGAAGTGAGCGTCGTTAATCCAGACTATTTTCATGCGATGACTATTCCATTGAAAAGGGGACGACTGTTTTCGCAGACCGACAGGGGAGGAGCCCCCCTGGTCGCACTCATCAGCGAAACCATGGCACAGCGGTACTGGCCCGGCGAGGACCCGACCGGCAAGAGAATCGCGTATAACGAAGCGAACGGGCAGCCCGCGTGGCGCGAGATTGTAGGAATCGTGGGAAGCACCAGGTCCGAAGGCCTGGACGCCAAACCCTACGCCCAACTCTACGTCCCGTTCGCACAGGACCCGCAACGGGGCATGTCGCTGCTGCTGCGCACCGGCGGCGAACCCATGACACAGGTGCCCGGGATCCGGGAAACACTCAGCGCGCTCGACAGGGACCAGCCGCTGTTCAGCATCAGGACGATGGAACAAGTGCTGGATGCGTCGATCGCAAGGCAGCGCCTGAATACGCTCCTGCTCGGGATCTTTGCCGCGACCGCGCTGATTCTCGCGGGCGTCGGAATCTATGGGGTCATGGCATATTCCGCGAGCCAGCGGACGCACGAAATCGGGGTGCGCATGGCGCTGGGCGCCACGGGCGGGGATGTACTGAGGCTTGTGATCCGGCAAGGGATGATGCTGGCACTGTCGGGCGTGGCTCTTGGCCTCGTGGCAGCCGCAGGTCTGGCACGCCTGATCGGAAGTCTGCTGTTTGAAATCGAGCCCCTCGATCCCGCGACTTTCGTGGCGATTCCACTGCTGCTGATCGCGACGGCGCTGCTCGCCTGCTATGTGCCGGCGCGGCGCGCCACCCGGGTGGATCCGATGATCGCCCTCCGCTGCGAATGATCATCTGCCCGGCATTCAAGGGAATGGGAGCATACATTCGTCCCATCGCCGATAGCAACAATCTCCTCGGCGGCATCCTCTGCTGCAGCACCCCTTTTGGCATCTCGAAGAGGTTCCCGGCGAGAGTTGCCGAATTCCTCGGCGGGCTGCTCGCGGTCCAGGGGCAGCAGGTGCCTTGTACTGCAGCCTAATGAGTGATAGCACGCAGGCCGATAATGCTCTGCAACCATAGTGATAACGCGATGCCATCAAGATATGCCGCCTCCCGAGCCAGGATCGTACCTGTAACAATAATCATCCCTGCATTTAACGAAGCAAAGTCTATTTCGGACACGCTCAGGAGTCTGCTGGAGCAGACGGCCTTCCCGGAAGAGATCATTGTGGTCGACGATTGTTCCACGGATGGAACCGGCGACATTGCCCGCGCGTTCAGCGTGACGGTCATCCGACCCTCCGTCAACACGGGATCCAAAGCCGGCGCGCAGACATTTGCCCTGGATTTCGTGAAGACGGAATTTGCCGTCGCGGTCGACGCCGACACGACGCTTGCGGTCGATGCCATCGAAAAGCTGCTGCCAGCCTTTGGTGAATCCACTATCGCCGCGGCCTGCGGGACAGTCCTGCCCCGGCGCACGCGCAGCGTGTGGGAACGTGGGCGCTATGTGGAATACCTGTTTGCGTTTACGTTTTACAAGCGGGTGCAGGACCGTTTTGGAGCGCCGCTGATCAGTTCGGGCTGTTTTTCGATGTACCGCACCGCAGTCTTGCGGGAGATGGGCGGTTGGTCCACCCGAACCCTGGCCGAGGACATGGATCTGAGCTGGACTCTCTACCAGCGCGGTTATGGAATCCGGTTCATCCCGGAGGCGGTCTGCTTCCCGCTCGAACCGCATAATTACGCGTTCATGAGGGCTCAGCTGCGGCGCTGGTCTCACGGGTTTGTCCAGAACGTGCTGCTGCACTGGCGGGGCCTGCTCGAGGTGCCGTTTCTCCGCTCGGCGGTCGCGGTCGCCTGTTGGGATGCCATCATTGCTTCTGTTGTCTATCTGATGCTCCTGCCGCTGCTGGCGGTGCTGTTCAAGAACCCGTATTTGCTGCTTGGTTACGTCATCGATGTGCCGGCCATCGTGATCCCGGTCATGGCCGGCGCGCTGCAGCGTAACGAAAGTTGCCGGGCGCTTGTGAGCGTTCCGAGTTTCTTTGTGTTGCGCACCGTAAACGCGGTGTTCTTCCTGCGGGCAGTATGGGCTGAGGTGGTGCGCGGACGACGACTCCAGACCTACGAAAAGGGGCATTGAATGACCGTCGGGATTCCTGGAACAGGCATCGGCGGGCTCTTTTATATCGTAGCCGCCCTGGCCGCGCCCTTCCGCAGGTCCGCGCGTAAAAATGCGGCGGCGGCTGCGCATCTCGGCTTCCTTAGTCTTGCGGTCCTCTCCGGCATTTTCGTAACCGGTTGGCTGCTCGGGTTTGTGCTTGGGCCGGTGGGGAGTTCCCAATTGACCGAGCGGGCTGCCAGGTTTTCGCGGCCTCAAACGGAAAATATCGTGCGCTGGGCCGCGCTGCTGGCCTCGGTCCTCCTGCTGGCCGCCGTTCTGCTTGCCGTGCAGCTTGCGCGGCTTATCTGGAGGAAGCGATAGAACCCATGTTACGTCCCATTGCCCTCTCTCTGTGGATTCTTGTTCTCCTCTTCTGTGCGGCGCCGCTTTTTTGCCAGACGGAAAGAATCGCTGAACTGGTGCGCCGGGCCGACACCGCTTTTGCCGACGAAGACCGCAAGCTGGCGCAGAAGTTGTTTCTGGACGTGGTGAGTTTGAATCCAGAACAATCGCATGCCGTCTATCGCCTTGGGCAGCTTGCCGGCAGCGACGAGGCTGCGCTGGCCTGGTATTTGCGCTACGTCAGGCTTGAACCGGATGATGCCTGGGGCTGGATTGCCGCAGGCGACAAATATCTGCGGGTCGGAAAAGTCGTCGAAGCCCGTGAAGCATATCGGCGTGCGGCAAAACTCGCGCCGCAAGCCAAGGAGATAAAGCCCCGTCTGGACAGAGCGGCCCTGCGGGCCGCGCCGGCGATCGAACCGCTTGCCAGCGTCACCGGCGATTCCGACGGCAATCGCACGTGGAAATTCGGCTTGAGCGGAGATGCGGCGCTGCGGTCCGGATTCAGGATCGGCGCCCGAGCCGCACACTCGCGCATCAGCGATGGACTGACTGTTGCGACCCTGGATGAAGGTCTGTTCCGGCTGCAGGGCAGGCCACGGACCGCATTGCGCCTCGAAGCTTCCGGCGGCGCCGTCCGGCTGAGTGCGCCCGGTTCCAGTGCCTGGACGACTCCGCAGGCTGCCTTTCGCTTGCGTTGGAATACTTCCGGCAATACTGCGTCATTCGATTTCAGGATTCAGAGAATGCCGCTGGGGACCACACCGCTTCTGGTTACGAACCGGGCCATGCGCAATGAACTGCGCCTGGAAGGTATGGTGCCGGTGGGCCCCCTGCGCATCCGAGTGGGCGGCCGCGGGGCGGATATCGAAACGGCAGTCGAAAACAAAAATCGCAAGACTCAGGGCGACGCCGCTCTGGTTTTCCCGATCGGCTGGCGCGGGGAGTTGTCGATCCAATATCACAGGATCGGTTTCCAGCGGATTTCGCACGCGGGCTATTTCGCGCCGAAACGCGTGGAAACGATCGAGGGTGGAACCTACTGGCAAATCGGCGGCGATGGACGCTGGAGTGGGGAAGTCGACCTGGGGATCGGCATGCAGCGATTGGCCATCCAGGAGCAGAATGCCGGCCCGTGGAAAACGGCGCTCAGGGCCTGGGGCATGTGGAATTTCGACGTGACGCGGACTATCGCGGTAAGAACAGAGGCGGAAGCGTACAGCGCGCCTTTTGCGCCGGCAGGAGTATCAACGTCACCGAACTGGCGCTACGCTTCCCTCATCTTCAGCCTGGTTTTCCGCGTGTTCTGAGAGGTGGCGGGGAACACAGAGGAAACGAAGGGATTCCAGATTGGAAAGGAGAATTTCGAATCTCGAATCTCCAATTTCGAATTTTGGATTTCTCCGGCCGGATTGGACGCAGGGATGCCGACAAACATCGAAATCAAAGCAGGAGTCCGCGACGCTGCACTCCTTAGGAAGCGGGCGGAAGGTCTCAGCGATACTCCGGGCGAGCTGCTGATTCAGGAGGACACGTTCTTCGCCGTGCCCGTTGGGAGGCTCAAGCTGCGCCGGCTGGCACCCTCACGCGGCGAGCTCATCTACTATGAGCGCGAAGATCTCTCCGGCCCCAAATCCTCTCACTATCTCGTCTGCCGCACCTCAGACCCGGAAGGCCTGCACGCAGTGATTGCGTCGTTCCTGGCTGTCCGGGGTGTGGTCCGCAAGCGGCGCTGGCTATTCAAGACCGGAAACACCCGCATTCATGTGGATGAGGTCGAGGGGCTGGGCGCCTTCCTGGAACTCGAGGTCGTGCTGCAACCCGGACAGAGCGCAGAAGACGGGAAGGCCGTCGCCGAGGATCTGATGCGGAAATTGAGCATTCACAAGGCGGATCTCGTCGAGGGAGCCTATGTGGACCTCTTAGGCAACCCTGACACAACGCCCAGCGATGGCAGCGCGCAGTAGCCCTGGCGTTCCATACAGAGCGTCATAAACCAATGCACAGCAAGACTGGACGAGGCCCGAAGGGCCGACAGTCAGTAGCCCCGGCAGTAAGGCCTGGCTGCAGGACACACTTGACACTGTGAGTGGATGACGTCTCCCGGGCATCGCCCGGGATTCAAGGATTCATCCGGAGACGAGGCCCAAAGCCACAGTGTCACGTGTGGGTAACAGCCAGTCGTAAGTCCGGGGTCACGGACCGGCAAGGATGAGCGCCGACGGTGTGGCACTGGTGACATTACAAATGCCGCGCCTTCGGCGCTCGACCTTCCCTGCGTCCCTATCCCGGTCGGGCCTATTCACTGCCGCCCCTTCGTGCCTGAACAACGTCGTACCTAACTATCCCACCATGCCTGAATTTATATCGTTGCGTTGCAGCCTGCGCCGGATGCCACCGCGCGTAAGCAAGCGGGTGGGTTGCCGGGTTTTCCTGCGCATGGGTCGCTGGCGACTTGGGCGGGGAATTACTTCTGCAGCCGTTTGAGCAGCTGGATCTGGCCGCAGTGGTAGACGTCGTGAAACGCCACTCCCATGACCTGCTCGGCCATAGTCCACTTCTTCCTGGCGCTCAGCTCGCGAAGCCGCTTTGCCGGCAGCGCCGCCACGGTCTCACGCAGAAGCCGGTTCTCCGCTACGAGGAGTGCCACATCCCGCTTCCAGCCGACCATTCCCTCCGCCCCGGAGCGGACAAACCAGTTGCTGCCGGGACAGGCGAACGATCCGCGCGCGCTGCCCTCGATGCGCCGTCTGACGGCATATTTCCAGTACGCGGCATGGACCACAATTTCCCAGATGTTGTGCCGGCCGGGCGCCGGCCGCCAGGACGCCATTTCAGGTGTCAGACCGCGGATCGACCCGCGCAGGTTGGTTCCGTGCCAGGCGGTCCGGCCAAAGCTCTCGTCCAACATTCGAAGAAGGCGATCTCTTCCGAATTCCATGACTCATTCCTCCGGCAATGAATCCAATTCGATCCCGTTGCATCCCCTCTCACTGGATGAAGCAGCTGCGCGAATTCCTCCTAGTAGAGGCGGCGCCCCGGCAGTTGCGACCACCGGTTGAAGAGTGACAGACATTCCTTTCGCCCCAGAATCCTGACGGCCGCCTCGTGTCGTTCAATGGCAGCAACCGCTCCACCGGCCTGGCCGGCAGTGCGCTTCACTACACGCCGCGAGGCGCCAGGCCCGTTCTTTCTGCCGCGCAACATCGAGTGGAGATCTCCGTCGGAGAATCCGATCCGTGCGGCATCGCCGGCAGTACAGCCATATACGACACTCTCAATACGCGCCCAGGCAATCGCGCCGAGGCACATCGGACATGGCTCGCAGGTGCTGTAGATTGTGCATCCGGCAAGGTCAAAGGACCGCAACCGCCTGGCGGCTGTCCGGATGGCAAGCACTTCGGCGTGGGCGGTGGGATCCTTGGTTTTCAGAACCTCGTTGTGCGCCCGGGCCACTACGATGCCGCGCCGGACGACGACCGCACCAAAAGGGCCGCCGTCTCCGGCATTTATCCCTTTTTCAGCTTCCTCGATTGCCGCCAGCAGAAACGGATTCTTCATTCACGGACCTCCAGTTGAAATATGAATCATTCCCATCTTACAACTAGTCAAGGGACGCAGCCCCTTGAAATCCCCGCGTGCCCGATTGCTATTCCAAATTCGAGATTCGAAATTAATCTCGAATCTCGCATCTCGATTCAGAGGGGCAGCGGGAGACTTGCGACAGAGACAAACGCGAACAAAATTCTCGTTGTCGGCTCAATAACGGTCTATTGCATCGGCAGGCACACAGCTTCACTCTGTATCCGCGCCAGAAAAAAGGCCGCGACCGTGCAATTCAAGACCGTCCGGATCGCACAGAGCCTGACGAAGGTAATGCACCGGGATTCGATTGCGGGTGAGCCATGAGCGCTGAAGGCGCGGCACTTGGATGTTGAGGATTATGCGTTGGGGGTTAAAGCGTGAGGGACCGGCGGGTCTGTCTGAATCGCGTCATGCCAGAATGATCAGAGGAGGCCCGGTTTCCCCTCACCATATTACACCGAGCCTCCTCGTCCGCCTGGACGCGTAAATCGCCATGCGGTCAGGACTCTACTTTAGCGGAACTGAAGGGACGAGTTTGTCAAAATGAAGTAAACAATTGTAAAAACTCGGAACCGGACTCGGAAGGGATGCGGCGCCGAGGGGCAACACCGTCCGGGCGTGGAAGCTAACTCCCGTGCGTGCGCGACAGAAAGCCTGAGATGACGTTGGCGTGGATTGCCATCCGCCCGATCCGGGAATAAGCGAGATCCGGTTCCGGAGGCCTGGAAAAGGGGAGGACGAGTTGCCTTGGACCGCGATTCCTTGAAATCTCAATCGTTTCAAACCTGTCGCCAGGTTCCTCGGCCCGGCGGATCCCTTCTTCCAGGATCCTGGCTCCCTGCAAGAACAGCATTCCGAGAGCCGCCACTCCCAGACATATGACTAAAACCACCCAACCCACGATGTCACCCCAGCGCGGAAATCTCTCGTTTTTCCCGGTCGATTTCCCGGCATCTCCCCTGGCAGGGCTGATGCCTAATTCTTTAATAATTGTGCTCCGGGGTGCAGAACCCGTCAAGCGTGCTCGAAAGGGTGCGGATGACCGCCGCTCGAAAACGGTGATGCAGCAACAGGCCGCCCGAGATTCCGCGCTTGCCGGTTCCCTGCCCTCACTGACGGTTCTTCGGCTTCGCAGCACGGGGCTTGCGCGTCGCTTTGCCCGCCCGGCGCCGCTTCTCTGCATCCGGACGAGCTGTTCTGCTTTCAAGTTGCTCCTTCAGTATGATTCCGATGGCTTCCCTTTCGAGCATCACTTCCGCCAGCCGGTTCTCCAGAGTTTCGATCGCAAGCCTGAGAATTCTCTTCTCCATAAGTCCTTTCTAAACGAAGCGGGCCTCAGCAACAGGCAGGTTCTCACTTTCGGTTCGTACGGGCGCCGCGACTCGCGGCCCCGCACAGATCCGCCTCACCCAGTACTCATCGACGGCGACACACAGGCAAAAAAAGCCCTCACGCGACCACACAAGCGTTAAAATGGAACCGCTCACTGACGCCTCTCCTCCCTGCGGAGCGGCGACCTTGTATCTCTCATCTTATCCGGGATTCAAAGCGGATCGCCGGAGGCCGGGGATGCGCGAAGAGGGAACATCGACAGGCGCACGCGTATGATCGTGGCGCAGACCCTTGTCGAGTATGGATTCCTCAATTCCATTGTCGCCGGGATTGCCGCGACACGCGACCGCATCGAGTCGTATATCGGATCCGACAACCTGAAATACACGCTCATCCTTGTATTCGTGATCTTCATCCTGCTCGTCGTGCGCCGTCGACGCGCGTAGTCACCGGCGCCCAGCCACCCTCTGGATCTTAACGAAGTTCGTCGCTCCCTTCTCGGCGACGGGGAGACCGCCTAGAACTACGATCGAATCCCCTGCGCTCGCCAGACGACGAGCCAGGAGTTCCACCTCCACGCACTTGAACAAAGCATCCGATTCTTCTACAAAGTCCACCAGCAGGGGCGCCACGCCCCAGTTGAGCGACAGGAGATTGTAAACCCGGCGGTTGTGGGTGAAGGCAAGTATGGGAACCGGGGGCCGTTCCTTCGAAACCAACTGCGCGGTGCGCCCTGACTGTGTAAAAGCACAGATCGCCTTCAAGTCCAGGTCCGCGGCGATGGAGCATGCCGCATGAGCGATCGCGTGAGGATAATCGCGGATCATGTGAGTGCCGGCCCGGTATCCGCGGCCGCTGGCCTCGGCTTCCAGGGCAATGCTTGCCATCATCTGCACTGATTCCAAAGGAAAGTGCCCGACGGAAGTCTCGGCGGAAAGCATGACGGCGTCCGTGCCGTCCAGGATGGCGTTGGCCACGTCGCTGGCTTCTGCACGCGTGGGGCGTGGATTGCTGACCATGGACTCCAGCATCTGGGTCGCGGTAATCACAAGGGCGCCGTGCCTGTTTGCCGCCTCGATGATCTGTTTCTGCAGAATGGGGACCTTCTCCGGGCTCACTTCCACGCCAAGATCGCCGCGAGCCACCATCACCCCTTCGCAGGCGTCCAGGATTGACTCCAGGTTCCGCACCGCCTCCGGCTTTTCGATTTTGGCGATCAGCGGCGTGTCCGCGCGGCGCTCTTCGATCAGGCGCCGCACAAGACGCAAGTCTTCTGCCTCGCGGACGAAGCTCACTGCGATATAGTCCACTCCGTGAGCGACGCCGAATTCAAGGTCTGCCAGGTCCTTTTCGGTAACCGCGGGCGCGCTTAACTTCACGCCCGGCAGATTCATGCCTTTGTGTTCCCCGAGAATCCCGCCGTGGACCACCCTGCAGCGCACGGAATCGGCATCCGTGCCCGATACCAGCAACTCCATCAGCCCATCGGCAAGAAGAATGTGGTCGCCGGGCTGCACATCCGAAGGGAGCAAGCGGTACGTTGTGGCGATCACAGAAGCGTTCCCCACAACAGGACGCGTGGTGACGGTGAGTTCCGCGCCATCCACGAGTGTCACCTCCCGCCCGCCTTCCAGTGCGCCCGTGCGGATCTTCGGCCCGCCGAGGTCCTGCAGGATGGCCACCGATCGCCCAATCCGTTCGCTAATCGCCCGAACCGCGCCGATGACCTGCCCGTGGTCCTCGTGATTTCCGTGCGAGAAATTCAGGCGGGCAACGTCCATCCCCGCAAGAATCAGAGACTCCAGCCTCTCCGGACTGCGGCTGGCAGGACCGATCGTGCATACGATCTTGGTTTTTCGCACGGCGATTTGTGAGCCGCGCGATGTTGGATTCCCCTCACTTGCCTGGCTGATCATGCTCCCCCCGGGACAGCCACCGACGTTAAGAGTCACGGCACATTTTACGCCTTTTCCCCGGCACGGTTCGGCCATTCTTCCGTCGGAGCTAGCGGCGCAGCTGGGCTCATGACAGGGTCCCGACCGGCCGCCGAGAATGTCTCAAAACCAGGCGTCCTGGAGGGACGCAGAGAGAGTAGCCGGGGGCGAGCCGCGCAGCGGCGCTGCCCCCGGTGAGGCCAGGCAAATGGTGAGAGCCCAGGCGACAGAAGTCATTTGTTCGTAGATGTTTTCTGTCGCCCCGGGGCTCGGTTTCTCATTCGTCCTTTACCCCGGGCGGCGCTTCGCTTGCCCGGGGCTACTTTCTCCAGCCCTTCCAGGGCTGGAATTGAGGGCATATCGCCGGGTGCACGAGTTTTGAGACGGGCTCGGCGGCGGAGACCTACGCCAGGACCTACTTTTGCGGCCAGTCTCGAGCGAGCTTGAGCCGCCCTACGAATTAGTCGATTATATTTGCCGGATTTCTGTGTTTATCTGTACCATGAATTTGCCGGCTTGCCGGGGAGGCGTTGCCCATGTCACGGCTCTTGGATCTGCTCCATCTCGACCCATCGCCTGTATCGATCGATTATGTGAGAAACAAGAAGCAATTCCACCTGTTCAGCCTTCCGACCGAACAGCGCCATCCGAAGACCTGGAATCTCAGCTTTGTCCTTCCATCCGACACCGAGTCTGGCCTGAGGATGCTCTTGTCGGTGGACGAGGATATTACGGCAAGGATCAGCGAATTGCAGAAGGACCCTGCGCCGCTCGAGCAGGCCGCGCGTGCCGTCGCAAAGGCGGTTCTCGGCGGCCACCGCATCTACGTATACGGTTGCGGCGCCACCGGCCGGCTCGCCAAGCAGATGGAAAGCACCTTCTGGCGGCCATTCTGGCGAAAAGTCAAGCAGCATGCCTGCTGGGAGAAGCTGCGACCCCGTGTAGGCGAAGACATCGAGAATTCTCTAACCGGAGAAATGACCGGCGCCGACCGGGCCCTGGTCAGTTCCCTCGAGGGTTTTGAGGACCTGCAGCTCATCGGCCGCCTGCAGCTCCAAGATCACGGTGTCCGTCACGGGGATGTGGTCCTGTGCGTGACCGAAGGCGGTGAAACATCCTCGGTGATCGGCACCATCCTGGCCGCGCTTGGTCAATACGGGCCCCTCGACGACGAGAGCACAGCGGAAGCGCGGAACAATCTCTATTTCGTGTGCAACAACCCTGTCGAGGCCCTGCTACCCTTCGCGCGCAGCGCCTCTGTCCTCAAAAACCCTGCCATCACCCATATCAATCTGACCACAGGCCCACAGGGCATCACCGGCTCTACACGATTGCAGGCAACCACGATCGAGACCTTTGTCGTCGGGGTCATTCTCGAGGAGGCGATTGAACAGATATTCGAAAGTTGTCTGACCCGGGACGAAGCACTCGAACTGGGCTTCGGCGCCAGGCCGGGTATGAGGGAGCGGCTTTCCGACTTCGAGCCGGCGAGACTTGCCGTGGAAGCCTGCGCGAGCCGACTCGGGAGATTTACCGCTCTCGAAGCCGGCGCCTACAGGGCAGGCCATTTCTCCATGTACCTGGCAAACGAAGCATTGATTACGGTGTTTATCGACAGCACCGAGCGCAGCCCGACGTTCCGGCTGTATCCCCTGGACAAGGTAGAGGACCCGGAGCGCCGGAGTTGGGTGCAGGTTTGGACCGAAGCCCCCGATCTCCGTTCGGCCTGGGGAAGCTTCCTCGGCCGCCCCTTCCGCGGCCTCGACTCGCGTCTGTATCGGCCTGCGTTTGAAGAGCAGGTTGAGGATCCGTATCTGCGGGAGGCGGCTCTCCGCAGCCTGACAAACGCCGGCAACGATCAGGAATCCCACTACGACTTTTCATTTTCACCGGCCAACATCGAGCGCCGGGGCCCCTCTGCCGAAGACCTGGGGGTTCTCGTGCTGATGGACGAGGAATTGCCGGCCCTGGATGATCCGGATTCCGGCGCGCGGACCTTCCTCAAGCTCTTTCACGGCCGTGACGCCGCAATCGCCGTCGTGACCGTGACGGCGCGCGAGGAGATGGAGCGGCTCAACCACCGGATTCCCGCGCTCCTCGCAGGCGATGACTGCTGGGTGCCGTTGCAGATGGACTTCCCGCGCGATCCTCTCACGCTGCGGCGCCAGATCGCGCTCAAAATGCTCCTCAATGCCCACTCTACCGCGCTCATGGCTTCGCTGGGCCGGGTCGTAGGGAACACGATGACCAGCGTCAGCCCGAGCAATCTCAAACTCATCGGCAGAGCGACCTACCTGATCCTCTCGCACGTCAATGACGTCCTGGGCCGGCCGGAATGGATCGTGCAGCACGGCGCGACGGCACCCGTTAACTTCGACGAGGCAAACGCGGTGTTGATGGATGCAATCGAGTTTGTCAGAACCGGAGGCATGGGCCAGACCGCAGAAGTGGCACTCAGCATCATCCGCATTCTCGAGACATTGGGCCGGCAGGCGCCGGTCGGATGGCCGGAAACACAGCAGATCCTGGAACAGGAGGGTCTGGCAGGCTACCTGCTTCGCCAGAATCCTGCACTGGCCGCGGCGCCCCGCGCGATCTGAGAGTCTGACCCTTCCGGAGCCTTTTTCAATCGCTCGTCTCGCACGCAGCATCACATCCCCATGTCGGCATTCGTCGACGTTCTTCCGCTTCCTATTGGCTTCTTGGAGGCCCGAAGGGCCGCCACATTGAGTCGGTGACTTACTTAAACTCTTAGCATCGTGTAATTTTTGGAATACGCTTCTTAAACGACTCCCATCCACAATCAATCGGCAAGCTGCGGGTCCGGCAAGACAGCGTCATTATCCGGCACTAGATCGGACATTTTGATCGGTACATGAAAGGAGGCAGGCGGATCCGATTGTTCATGGACGAGGGGATCAACTCTGCTTTGGACGCCGTGCGCATGGGTTTTATCGGAGGGCGGAGGCGTTTGCCACTTCGAACGGATCACCGTTCCCCACTGATTGAGCCTGCCCGATTTCTGTTTCCGATGCGCCAGGCATCGTAAGCGTCTCAATCCTTTTAGAACGCTTCCAGGCTTACTCTTAGAACATCAATATTCCCTGCTATTCCTTTCTTAGTATTTACCAAATTTTCTTGTTGCCTCAGGCGGGTCGGATGGCTAGTATAGGGCCAACCTGAAGGGATTCAACTCAAAACTGGTTAATCGCCGTTAGGCGTGATCGGGACGACGAAGGGACCAAGGCCTAAGATCCTGGAAGGCCGGCGTTAGTCGACGATCTTACGGCATGGAAATCGTCCCTGATTCAGGCGGGCGCCTCCTGGCTGATCCCGCAGGTGGGGCCGATAGGGCTGCAGGCAGGCATTAGTGGATTTTCTGGCCACCTCAACCATCACGGCAAATTACCTGACCCAATTCGCGCGCTCTGTCAGAGCGTGAGACCGGCAGTCCCGCTTTTCCGGACACGGGCCGGGGAGCGGTCGAAAGGAAGAGAGTGGGAAAGAAATCATGCGGTTCTGCTTCGGCCGCGATGAATGGGTAATTCAACGCAAGGAGACTGTATGAAACATGGCCTGTTTAAGATTGTTTTCGCGATGCTCCTTTTGGGGACGGCCTGCTGCATCGGCTTCGCCCAGGGGGGCGCGACGTCATCCCTCAACGGAACGGTCGTAGACCAGTCCGGCGGGATCATCCCCGGCGCCGATGTTCTCGTCAAGAATGAGGCTACCGGGGCAGAGTTCAAGGCGGTCACGGCAGAGAACGGTACGTTTTCCATCCCGTCTCTGAGCGCCGGCACCTACACAGCTACCGTCACGGTGCCTAACTTCAAGCAATCCGTGATCGAGAAGATCGTCCTGGTCGTAGGCGTACCGACTAACATCAAGGTCACTCTTCAGATCGGCGGCAGCAACGAAACCGTGACCGTGGTGGCGGGTGCGGAAGTGGTGCAGTCGACGACGGCCACGGTTTCGGCGACGTTGGCGACCACACAGATCCAGCAGCTGCCGCTGTCGACGCGCAATGCCTTGGACTTCCTGGTCTTCCTGCCGGGGGCGAACACCACGGGAAGCGCGCGCGACACCGAATTCATGGGAATGCCAAACTCCACCATCAGCATCAGCGTGGACGGTATCAACACGCAGGACCAGAACTATATGGGCCAGGTAGGCACCGATGGCTTCTACACCATGGTCACTGCGCGCATGGACTCAATCCAGGAAGTGACCGTGTCGACGGCCGCTTCCGGGGCGGACAGTGCCGGCGCCGGAGCAGTCCAGATCAAGTTCGTCACTCGCTCCGGGACCAATGACTACAGTGGCAGTCTCTATGAATATCACCGCAACCCGTGGCTGAATTCCAACTACTGGTTCTACAACCGCAATTTGGCGCCCACCTACTATGGTGACGGCCCGAGCAAGGGTCAACCCTGCACCGCCCAGCAGATGGCCACCGAGTTCGACAATTGCAAGGCTGCGCGCCCGCGCTATCTTCTGAATCAGTACGGTGGCCGTTTCGGGGGCCCGATCAGGATCCCCAAACTGTTCAATGGCCAGGACCGGGCGTTTTTCTTCCTGAACCTCGAGTCCTTCCGCATGCCCAACGGCAGCACTCGTACCAATACGATTTATGATCCGGCCGTGGAGCAGGGCAACTACATTTATCTATACAAAAAGAGCGGGCAGCCGGACCAGGTCCTGTCCCAGAACCTGCTGACGTTGGCGCAGGCCAAGGGCTTCACTTCGACCATGGATCCCACGGTGCAGAAGCTCCTCGCCGACATCCGCAATTCGACCAAGATAACGGGGACCATCCAGACCTACCCCACGCAGGCCAATCCCCTATACCAGAACTTCATCTGGTCCAGCAAAGGGATGGAGACTCGCGATTACATTACCACGCGCTTCGACTTCAATCTGACGTTGAATCACAAACTGGAGACCAGCTTCAACGGTGAAACCCGCAAAAGGGACCCGGACTATCTCAATAGCCGGGGCTGGCGCTATCCGGGATTCCCGAATTATGGGTACGTGGATCAGCACCGTGGCTCAGTCTCTCTAGCACTTCGTTCGACGATCACCAATCGAATCGTGAATGAAGTCCGTTTTGGATTCAACATGGGGTCGACGCTCTTTAATCCGAACTCCAGCGTCGCGAATTTCAGCGGCGAGCCGGGAGGAATTGCGGACCTGGGCGGATTCAACTTTACTCCCAGCGGCATCACCGGCGTGATCGCCAGCGCCTCCCCAAGTCGCCGCAACGGGCCGATCAAGCAGTTCGACGAGACTCTGACATGGACGCGGGGCACCCACAGCATGAGCTTCGGGGGTTCGTTCCTGCAGGTAAACAGCTGGCAGTGGAGCCGGACTCTGGTGCCCTCGATCACCTTCGGTCTGCCGAGCGCCTACGATCCGGCTTACTCCATGTTTGACTCCAACAATGGCAAGATCAACTTACCCAATTCAACTGCGAGCCAGCAGAGCTCCGCAGCATCGCTCTACGCCACTCTCACCGGTAGAGTCACCGCCATCAACGCAAACGCGGTCATCAACGAAGTCACCGACGAATACACCTATACCGGGCCGCTGGTCCAGCGCGCCCGCCAGCGCGAATTGGGGTTGTTCGCGCAGGATTCCTGGCGCATGCGCCCCGGCCTTACGCTCACATACGGGTTGCGCTGGGAGGTTTCATTACCGTGGACGCCGCTCAACAACGCCTACACCTGGGCATCGGTCGATGAAGTCTGGGGGCCCTCGGGTTTCAACAGCCTCTTCAAGCCCGGCGCCAGCGGTGGCAAGCCGACGTTGGTTTACAAATTCAATCCCGGAGATCCGGCCTATAACGTCGACTACAAGAGCTTCGCTCCGAGCCTTGGCTTTGCCTGGAGTCCGAAGGCGACGAACGGACTACTGGCAAAGATCCTCGGCGGCGGTTCCCAGACCGTTCTGCGCGGCGGTTTCGCCCTCGCATACAACCGTTACGGCATGTTCGACTTTAACTCAATCTTCAGCTCCAACCCGGGCGGCACGATCGTGGCCAACCGCAGCCAGGACCTCGGCAATCTCGTAAATACCGCCGCGGGCGAAACCTGGCCGCTGCTGTTCCGCGACCGGAGCCGGCTCGCTCCGCCTGCCTTCGCGAAAAAACCGGAATTCCCGCTGACGCCTACCATTGACGATTCCGTCAATGCGTTCGACCCGAACATCCGCACACCCTATACAATCTCCTGGACTTTCGGGATTCAACGCGAACTCGGCAAAGACATGGCCCTCGAGGTGCGCTATGCCGCGACCCGCAATCTGCAGCCCTGGTACCAGCCGGATCTGAACGACGAGCGCAACCTCGTGGAGAATGGTTGGATCGATGAGTTCAGGCGGGCTCAGGACAACCTGTATGCCAACATAGCTGCGAACAAGGGCAGGACCTTCCGCTACGATCCGACCGTCCCCGGAACCAAGCCCTTGCCAATCATCCTGCAATGGCTGGGCCGTGGACTCGACCCAACCAATCCGACAAGCTATACCTCTGCAGGTCTCAGCTCGCAGGCCGCCTATTTCACCAATACGACCTACGTGAACTACCTGAACACATACAGCCCGGCGCCGAACAGCCTGGCCGGCACCTTGCAGGGCGACTCGACACGCCGCGGCAATGCGCTGGCAAACGGCGTACCGGCCAACTTCTTCATCGTGAATCCGACGGTGCAGAACGGCGGCGCCTGGATCTACCAGAACGGCGGCGGCAATCTCTACGACTCGATGGTGGTGGAACTGCGCCGCCGGATGTCCAAGGGACTGCTGGTCCAGGCGAGCTACACCTGGGCCAAATCTTTCAACCTGAACATGATCTCCTTCCGTGCTCCGTGGCAGAAGGACCTGGGCTCCACGCTGCCGCATGCTTTCAAGGCCAACTGGGTGTACGAAATGCCGTTCGGGCGCGGCCGCGCCCTCTTCGGCGGCGCCGGCCGGCTGATTGACAAGGTCGTCGGCAACTGGCAATTCCAGGGCGCCGCGCGCATGCAAAGCGGCAACCGGCTGGATTTCGGCAACGTCAATATGGTCGGGATGACGGATGAGGAATTCCGGAACATGGTAGGTGTGCAGTTCGACGATGCGAATAAGATCGCCTACTATTACCCGAAGACCATCATCGACGAGTCGTACAAAGCCTACAGCTATGATGCGGGCGGATTCACCACCGGCGCCCCGTCGGGACGCTATATCGCCCCGGCTGGAAGCGCCAATGGAGGCAACTGCATTCAGATCGTGGCCGGCGACTGTGCGCCGCGGCACCACTATTTCCGCGGCCCGAGCTTCGTGCGCTTCGACCTGAGTCTGGTCAAGCAGATCCGGTTCACCGAGAGGAAGAGCTTCGAGCTGCGCGGCGAATTCCTGAACGCCTTCAACAACATCAACTTCTACGGCGTCAGCAGCATCGGCGGACTGAGCGACGGCCGGGTGACGTCGGCCTTTACGGATGCAAGCAATTCGCAGGACCCGGGCGGCCGGCTGGTCCAGATCGTCCTGCGGCTCAACTTCTAGCTTTGCTCCACGTATCACTGGAGAGAAACATGAAAGACCCTGTTTCTCTCCGGTGCACTTGGGGGCGTGAATGCATAAGGGGTGATTCATCCCTGCTCACTTACCGGCAGCCTTCTTGGCCCGGCCTCGTTTCAGGGGAATCTTGCCATTTCCGGCACCAATCCTCTGGAGCAGGGCCGGGCCGATCTGTTTGGCGGACCGCCGGAAAATCGGGGCGCATTGCGGCGGCGAATTCGGCACTGCCCGATACACCGCGGAGCTGCAAGACTGCAACGATTCGGAAGTTCAATACAAAGGGGGAGGATGACACTAATCGGATGTCAAGGGCGGCCGTGACCTGATTGCAGGTTTCGTTCTTTGCTTCTTCGGGCTGATGCCTCCCGTACCGGAGCCGCTTTCCCCTTGTGTGGCACATCAGGATGACTTAGGCTGTATCACTGCCTTGCCTTCATTCGCATCATTGGTCGCCGACTGGGTTCGACAGTCGGCATGGTTCTGCCCGGCGACAGGCCGACCGGCTTTCAGAACGACGGCAGGAGTACGTGACCATCCTCCAATCAGAAATGGGCTGATTATGCTGCTATACGGCGCGACGATGTTCCTGAGCGCGTTCCTGCTTTTCCTGATTCAACCCCTGATCGGCAAGTATGTGCTCCCCTGGTTTGGCGGCACGCCGGCGGTCTGGACTACATGCATGCTGTTCTTCCAGGCGCTCCTCCTCGGCGGCTACGCGTACGCGCACGGGCTGGCAAGCCGATGGCCGTTGCGCCGGCAGGCCCTGGTCCACATTTTTCTGCTGTCGGTGACGATCCTGGTCGTCCTTTGGCTTTCGATTGTCCCATCCCCGGGCTGGAAGCCGATGGATGATCAGGCTCCCGTGTTGCGCATCCTGGGGTTGCTCCTGGTGAGTATCGGCGCTCCCTACCTGCTCCTTTCGGCCACCGCGCCGCTGTTACAGTCCTGGTTCAGCCACGCCCGTCCGGGCTCTTCCCCGTACCGGCTGTATGCGCTTTCGAATCTCGGCTCGCTCCTTGCGATCCTGAGCTACCCGTTCCTCGTGGAACCGGCGATAAGGCTGAGCCGGCAAGCGACACTCTGGTCATGGGTCTATGCCGTTTTTGCTCTGCTGTGCATCTGCCTGTCGCTCAAGGTAATGACACTCCGCCTGCAAGCCGGCAGCATGGTCGGCATCGCGAATGTGGAGACCGGCGCCGATGCGTCTAAACCCGGCGTCGGGCAGTACGCGCTCTGGCTCGGCCTGACTGCCTGCAGTTCAGTCATGCTGCTCGCGACAACCAGCATGATGTGCCAGGACCTGGCGGTTGTGCCCCTGCTCTGGATTCTGCCGCTGGCTCTGTACCTGTTCACTTTCATTCTCTGCTTCCAGTACGAACGGATATACTGGCGCCCCCTGTTCATGGGGGGCCTGGCCGTTTCCATGGCATGGACCTGTTTCATCCTCTTCGGCGGCGTTTCCGTCGCCCTGCGTTGGCAGATACTCAGTTATTCCCTCACGCTCTTCACTTCCTGCATGGTCTGCCATGGCGAACTGGTGCGGTTGAAACCGGCGACGCGCCACCTTACCTCGTTCTACCTTATGGTCGCCGCCGGTGGCAGCCTTGGAGGGCTCCTGGCCACCGTGGCGGCGCCCCACCTGCTCAAGGGATTCTGGGAATACCACATCGGGCTGCTTGCCACCGGACTCCTGGCGCTGATCGTCCTCTACCGTGATCGGAGGAGTCCGCTCTTTCAGGGGCGCCCAGTAGCGGTGTGGGCCCTGTGGGCCGTTGTTTGGATCTCGTGGACGGTTCTGGCGGTTGGATTCCTCGGTTATTCGTGGAAGTCGTGGAACTTTTACGTGTGGATCCTGGCCATCGTCCTGATGACGGTTGCCATTTTCCTGCAGGACCGGACAGGTCAACTGTTTTTCGGCCGTCCTGCCAGAGTCTGGGCTGTTTGGGCAGTGATGTGCGCCTCGTGGGTCGTTCTTGCTTTCGCGCTCGGCAGACACGTCCGGCAATCCCTGGAGGACACGGTCGAGATGAGGCGCAACTTTTTCGGCGTCCTTCGCGTGCTCGACTTCAACAGGGAGGATCCGGCGGAACATCGCATCTCCCTCCTGCACGGCCGGATCGAGCACGGATTTCAATTCACAGACGAGGAAAAGCGCCGCTGGCCCACTTCCTATTACGGCCCCGGCAGCGGCATCGGTCTGGCCATATCCTCTCATCCGCGCAGGCTCGAGCAGCAGCCCATGCGCATCGGCGTGATCGGACTCGGCACCGGCACTCTCGCCGCTTATGGGCGGGCGGGAGATTTCATCCGCTTTTATGAGATCAACCCGGAGGTGCTGCGGCTTTCAGACAAGTATTTCACTTATCGCAAAGACAATCCGGCCCGGATCGACGTGGTGCTCGGGGACGCGCGCATTTCGATGGAGAGGGAACGACAGCTCGCCGAACCCCAGAGGTTCGACGTGCTCGCAGTCGACGCTTTCAGCAGCGATGCCATCCCGGTGCATCTGCTGACCCGCGAGGCTTTCCAGATTTACCAATATCATCTTAAAGAGGACGGCATCCTGGCAATCCACATTACCAACCGCTATTTCGATCTCAGCCCCGTCGTGCGCAACCTGATTCGATCCGGCGCCAACCCGGAAATGCAGGCCATGTGGATCGACGGCCAGGCTACCCAGAGCCTGGGCACGGATGCAACCGACTGGATCCTGATGACCACCAACCGGCAGTTTCTCGCCGATCCCGTCGTAAAGGCCAGTGTGTCGCCTTGGAAGAGTGCGGCGCCCCCCTCGGAAATCTGGACGGACGATTACTCCAACCTGTTCCGTCTCCTGAAGGAAAGAGGCAACGACTACTGACGGCATTCCGGAAGCGGCTTCAGCCTAGCCGGCCCGGCTGCCGTCGGGAACAGGCGCCTCCGGAACGGCCAGAACGGGGCAAATCCCATCCGCATATCCTACGTCGAACAGCATGCCTTCGGATACGACGCCGAACATCTTTCGGGGTTCCAGGTTGACGACGAAGAGCGCTTGACGGCCTTCGATCTCCCTGGGGTTGGCACGCTCCTGCTTGAGGCCGGCGACAATCGTCCGCGTGTGGTCGCCAAAGCTCACGCGCAATCGGACCAGCTTGTCGGAACCCTGAATGTCCTCCACCGCTTCGATTGTCCCGACGCGGATGTCTATCTGGTTGAGAATCTCCAGGGGGATCGCGGGTTTAACCGGAAACCTCTTCATTGCGTCAGCCTCTTCTTCCGGGCAGCCTGGCGTTTCGCTTCCTTCTGCAGCGCCTGCGCTTTGAAAATGGCGGGGGGATACTCCAGCCCGGCTGATTCCCGGATGTATTCCTCGGCAATATCGAGCGGCATCTGGCCGGCATTCTTAAAATTGATGCATCCTTTTTGAAATTTCGCTTTCGGCAGGAGCGCCTGATACTTCTCTCGCATTCCGGTCCCGCCGAAACGCTCAGAACTGCAGTACATCAACATTGAGTGGAAGGACATATGGGTCTTGACGCTCGAGAGCGCGTACTTGAAGATGCCCTCCGGCGTCTTGTAGACGATCATCTCCGTACCCATCATTCTTTCCACCGACTCCTTGACATTCCTGTCGTGCTTTACAATCAAATCACGAAGACCGGATAGCAAAACCTTCCGATCCGGCGCGAGAGCATCGAGATATTCCGTGCCAGTCATGGTGAGCTTCCCTTTCTCTGCGTCGGTTGCACCTCTCCGATGATACTAGAAAGGCCTTCCTGACGGTATTCCGCCGACACTCACCCGCACGGGGGCGCCTGGCCCAAAGAAGTAAAAAGGTCTGGTCGCGACGGTGGCACGAGAAGCCTCGGACGCATTGGCAAAGGCCCCTTTCGCCAAGGTGACCTGGACGCTCGTAGGATTCACTACGACAGCAGTGATTTTCCCGGGGGGCACGACCGAGCCATTGGCCATGGTGATCGCGAGGTTGTCCGGAGTGAGCATCGAGTCCTCGCGGATATATGTGTAGGTGCCGCCATTCATGGCATTGGCCGCGGGAATTCTCTGCTGCAACTCGACGCTGGTGTCGAAAGTCAATTCGGTCAGATCTTTCAGTCGCGCGTTGCTCAATATGACGCTTCTGGACAAGTCGGCATTTGTTGTCTTGGTGACAGTAATCGCGGCCACGTCATCCGGAGAGTAGGGACTGTTGGCCGGGTCGGAGGACTCGTAGTGAGTGATTCCGTCTACCCGGATGGTCACGCCCGCAGTGGGGTCGGAAAAAACATCCCCGGGTTGCCAGCAGCTGTCCGGAGAATCATAGCCATTCAGAGTAGTGTCGACAGGCCGCCAGACGCCCGTCAGGTTTTTTGACCCGCCGACGGCGGGAGTGTTGTAGTAGTGCTTGGAAATGATTTGCGCGGTGGGTCGAACGTCCCTGGCTTCCCACCGGGCCGCATCGATTCGATAGAGGAGAACGCCGGAGTACTTTGCCCTGCCGTCCAGACCGTTGACCCCGAGCCTGGTGCGGAATTCCGCAACATAAGCGGTCGAGAGGCCGATGCGGATGACCACCATTTTGCTGCCGCCCGGCGTTTCCACTGGCGTCAGGAAGTGGGTGGTGGCGCCGGGGCCGGCCTGGCTGACCACGTCAACCTGATCATCCCGGATCCAACGCAGTTTCCACTTGTGCCACGCCAGGAACTCAGTCGAGTGTCCGGCGATGTTGCCCATCATGTCCCAACCACCGCAGTAGAAAAAAGCGTTGACCCTGGTCCCGTTCACCGTCGGGGCATACATGTAAAGATCGGGGAATCCGAAAGTATGCCCCGATTCGTGAATCAGCCAGCGGTATCCCCAGCGGAACATGTCGTTGCCGGCAGTGATGGAGGTGTCGACATAATGCGGCGCGCCTTGTCGGTCGACATAGGCGACGAGATTGGTATTGGGTTGTTCGCCGTCGGTTGGATCGCGGTTGATGCTCCCCGGCCCGTTAAAAAGACCTGAACGGCCCCTGGCCGGCATGATCAAAAGCATATCATAGTCGTCGGCCTTGATCCCCCAGCTGTCATACGCAAGTTGGCACGCCTCCCTGGTATAGGCGAACATGTTGTGGGTCTGAGCATCCCATTTGTATTCCTTGGCATTCTTGCCCATCATGATCCACCCCCAGTGATTGTCGTTCTGTGGGGAGGAAATTTCGAAGCGGACCTGGCCGTAGGATGACAGCCTGTACCATTCGGCCGCCCCGGCAAGAAACTCGAGATACGCCGGAAACGTGGCGTACGGGGATTCAGCATCAACGGCCTTCCTGTCCGGAAACTCGACGAACAAAACCAGCATGTTCTTGACCCTGTGCGCCGGGGCGACAACCTTGCCGTCGCTCCAGTTCACGGGTTTGTTCCCGTCGACCCTGTTCGGAGTGACGTCCGTGAACCGGTGCAGGCCCTTTTGATGCGAAGCCGGATCGTAAAAGTCCGGATCGCTCCTGAGGGTGTTCCACCCTTCATCCGTCCACTGGCTGGAACCTATGATGTGGCCATTGCCGGCGGGTTCGCCCGGCCTCACGACTCTTACGGCCCGGGAAGCCTTGAATGAGCCGAATGCCCTGGTGGCGACAGTGGCGCCTTCGGAGCTGATGCGTGCAAACTGATCGGCCGCGATCACCACTGAGAGCGTGGCGCCAGATACGGCGACATTGCCGATGGCCGAGGACGGCATCGCAACGCCGTCCGGCCTGGTGATGACGATGTGTGCCGGGTCGATCCCCGTCAACGGAACATTGGCAGTGACGGCAATCCTCGTCAGCCCGTTAAAAAAGGCCCGGCTCAAGGTGACCGTGGTCCCGGGCTGTGCCGGTAATCCCATGGCCAACACCAGTGACATCATCCACATCAAAGTGACCGATATCTTTTTGATACTCGCGGTGGTTTTGCTCATGTTGACTCACAAAGAACTGAAAAAAAGACGATGGTACAAAGCTCGTTTGTTTAGCCGGCTCAACTTCCCGGCACACAGGGAAACTTCCATCGGCGGATTGTACACACAAAAAATAAAGATTTCCCCAAATTCTCAGGTGCGGCTCCGAGCTGAATTCACCCCGCAGCTCACCGGAAATCCTGTGCCGGTATGGCAGCAATGGCTGAATTTGTTCGAGTGGCAAAGAGCGCAAAACCGGCAATCGGCTGGTCAGCCTTTACCCTGATATAGCCTGAGCTGAGATCGATTTTATCCAAGGCAGGGACCGCATCAAGGACCAGGGCCTTAGAGCGGTTGCCGGCAATCAGGATCGGTTCGGCGGCGAGCCGCGTTCCCCGTGTGTCATAAATCTCTAGTGTTGCGATCGTCTCCATATTGTTCGGATTGAGAAGGGCGATGCCTGTGTAGTAGTTGCTGTCTGAGACGAGCTGGCCGAAAGCCATCTCGTAGTGGAGATTCGCTACCAGAGGTAGGGCGGTAGCGGAATCCTGCCGCACCGAATCGCCGAAGACGACATTTCCCGCCAGGTTCAGGCCGGCACCCTTGATTCTGACGTGGCCGTCGCGCAACCCGGCGCTTGGATCCACAAAAAAGTCCTGGGCCCCGATAAAAATCTTTCCGCGGGCGGCTATGGGGCGCTGCCGCAAGAAGGTCTCGCCTGATCGGTCGGTGAATTCAAAAGACACTTCGCCGGCCTGATCATCAAGGTTGACAACCGATAGCGTCGACCGCCAAGTGCCGCCGACTGCATACTGGGGCGCATAGAGGGTCTCCGCGCCAAGTCCTGCATCTTGACCCTCCAGCACCTTGAGATACTGCCCTGTGCCCCCCCAAAGAAGCGCCGGAACAATTTCCCGGCCCGCAGTCACGCGCAGGTAGTTTCCATCTTCCAGGCCGCCTGGAAACAGGTTTGCCAGCTTCTCGATCAGCGCGCCTCCGCTCTCGATCCGGCGAGTGGCCGTCACTCCCTGGACAGCCCCCGTCGCATCGATTGAGTCCAATTTTACCTCAGCGGGTTCGCTGCCGGCATTGACTGCGTGGAGCTCTGCGAAATCGTCCCCGCCGGAAATGTCCGGCAGGACAAACGACCGGGTGCCCATAGAAGGAGCACCGGCTCCATCCAATAACGATAGTGTGCCATCGAACAACAGGAAAAAGCCGCTCGTCCGCGAGACGGTGCTGTCCACGCGAAACCAGCCGGACTGGCCGCCGATGCCGACGCCGTCCCCGAAGATTTCAAAGTCCATCTGGACTAAGCGGGCACCAGCCGCCAGGGGGAGCGACACCGGGTTCCGGATGTCCGGTCCGGTCAGTTGCCTGCCTGTCTTGTCAAAGGCAGTGAAAGTCAAAGTCGCATCGGCGTTTTCGAGATTCGCCACGGCAATCCCTGTAAACATCATGCGGGGTGGAGATGCCATTACGTCTTCCCTGCCTGCCAGCACGGGGAAAACAAGGTGAGCGCCCTTCAAAAACCAGGTCTTCCCGGTGTTGTCACTCTCGAGAAAGTCGAGCAGCAGTTTCGCAACCTTTTCTCTCGCGCCGGATGAAGCCGGGTGGGTACCGTCGCTCGGGTTAAAGTCCGAGCACTTGTAGGTCAGGCCGTCGCTGCGCGGAGTGAGGCCATCGGCCCACAAATATGGACCCCATGCAAGCCAAGGCGCCTTGACAGGACCGGCATCGGAATCGAAATTGAGGTCCCCGGTTCCGTTGATCTGATCCTCGATCAGCCACTTTACGGCAAATCCGGACTCGTAGGCGTATGGTTCGGGATTGAGCGCCGTCGAAGCGTATCCGCCATAGATCCGGCTCGAAAGGTACGTAACGCGGATGTTGGGGTAGCGCGCCTTCAGAATGCGCGCGATTACCGCCAGCTCATTCTTCAGCTGAAGCGGATAACCTGGGAACATGGCCGAAGGTTGCGCATCCGCTTCCTTGATCCAGGCGGCCTGCACCTGGGCAGGAGTGACACCTGCCGCTGCCAAACGGGAATCGGTGGTGTTCCAGTACTGCCGCCCCTGGAGTGTCGAGAGATTCGAAATCAGGCTCGCCGTGGCGCCGCCCTGAGCGCCGTCAACAACCACCACTTTGGGATTCCTGGCAGGATCCGCGTCAGCCAGAGGTTTGAACGTGGAAAATTCCTGTGTGGTATTTGACATCCCAACGGAAATAAAGACGATCTTTCCTCGGGCTTCATCCGGCAGGCCTTGGGCGTCGAGCGGACGAATGGAGCGCGCCGCAGCCAGGCCCGCCGCCTCGTGTCCGGGAGGCAACTTGTTGCTTCCGCCCGGGTAGAGCCCGCCTTGCATTCCCTGATAGGAGCTCGAGCCGAGTTCGGTGAGTGGAATCAATCCCACTGAAGTCCTGGTGCAATCCGCAGGTACCGCCTGCGTTGCAAGCATGGTGCATAGCAGCAGGAGCGCCGCCGCAAGCGCAGCTGACGAAGAGTGCCGGATCATCATTGTCAAGCCCCCTTCCGATCAGAGGTACTGTGTCCGACAATTCGACTGAGACCTGTCATAATTTGATAACGAATGCTTATTCTAACAATCCTTGCCTGCCCGTGCCCGTGAAATCTCCATCGATGCGAGGTCATTTTCACGCAAATGGAAGCGTTGCCCGCATACGAGAGATCACAGTGGAAATGGCTGCAAATTGAATGGCGGTTGCCCCGTTTTGGTGTAATATCCGCGAACATGAAGGTTCGAGTCGATGGAGTCGACACCTTGCCGCTGTCCGCGAGCCGGGGAGGCGAGGGCTTGCCTGTCCCTGGACCGGGGACGGCCCGCCCGGACTAACTCGTTTCTGTCGCGAAACTCCGAGGTTATTTAACCTGGACCTAGACTTGGACCTGGACTTGGACGTGGACGTAGACTTGGCAAATACTCATGGCCAGATATAAGCGCCGCATTCGCTATAGGTTACATCAAAAAGGCTGACCACGTCCAGGTCGAGGTCCAGGTCCACGTCCAGGACCAGGCAGGACGATGATTGAGTTTAGCGACAGAAATCAATTTGAGGATCGGAGGAGTGATGAGAAAACGCACGCTATGGATTGCGGTCACCCTGCTTGCATTGGCAGCAACTGCCGGCTTACAGGCGCCCGCCCAAACCCAGGACGACCCGGTCGTGAGCAGGATCATCGAGCTGGGCACGAATGACAACCGGGTCATGACCTGGAACGATTACGCCAGCAACCGTTTCGGCGGCCGGGAGACAGGAACCAACGCGTACACCGACGCGACCGCCTGGGCCGTTTGGCAACTCAAGCAGTGGGGCCTGGAAGCCGAGCTTGACGAGGTCGGCGAGGTGCCGGTCGGTTTCAACCGTGGCCCGTGGTTCGGAAAGATGATCAAGCCGGTCGAAAAGGCGCTCTTTTTCGGAACGCCGAGTTTCACGGCAGGAACGAAAGGCGTGCAGCGAGGACCCGTGGTCATTCTGAAGGCGGATCCGTTTTCCATTCCGGGACGCAATGCGAGCCCGGAGGACGTCGAGAAGAAGCGCGCCGCGGTGCAGGCGGCAATGGCCGAGGTCAACGCCAACAGGGCCGCCTTCAAGGGCGCATGGGTGCTGATTCCCGGCGAGAACACCGGCTTCGGCCGCGACGGCCGCCGCGCCACACCCGAATATTCCGACTCCCAGCTGATTCCGCCACTCACCAACCTGCTTGTCGAAGCAGGAGCCCTGGGAACGATCCAACTGGCGAAGACGGAGCCGTTCCGGATTCTGGATGGTCATGCCGCCTCCTGGGACAAGCTGCCCGTCCTGCCTGATATCAAGCTGGCCGAAAATCAATACAATGAGATCAAGGCCATGGTTGAAAAGGGCGACCCGGTCGAACTCGAATTCGACATCCGCAATTGGTTCAAAATGGGGCCCATCAAGTACCACAACGTCGTCGCCAGGCTCCGCGGAACGACCTACCCTGACGATACCATCGTCATCGGCGGCCATTTCGACTGTTTCAGCGGCGCAACCGGCGGCGTCGACGACGGGTCTGGATTTGCCCCGGGCATGGAGGCAATCCGCCTCATTACTGCCGCCGGCGGCCACCCCAAGAGCTCCGTCATCTTCATGCTCTTTGCGGCCGAGGAGAGCGGTCTGGTCGGCTCCCAATCATGGTTGAAGAAGCACCCGGAGATACAGCCGAAGATCTTTATGATGATAAACAGGGACGGCAGCCCGAGCGCCATTACCGGGGCGGCGGTGCCTGAAACCTGGTACCCGGATTTTCAGAGGATTACGGCCCCGCTCGTCAACCTGAATCCAAAGTGGCCGTTCAAGCTCGAGATGGCGATGCCAAGGGCACATGCGACCAGTGCCGGCGGAACCGACTCTTCTTCGTTTGAAATGGTGAGTGTGCCTACTCTGAACTTCCGAACGCAGACCGACTACGTTTACAACCACGCGTGGCACACCCTTTATGATACCTACAGCGAACTCGTCCCATACACCGAGCACCAGAAGCATTCCGCGCTCGTCACCGCAGTTGTCGCCTATGGCGCCGCCAATCTCGATAAGCCCCTGACTCGCGATGGCGTGTACCTGGCCGACGGGCTGTACGCCGATATCGCCATCGGGTCTGCCGATGCCCCAATACACATCATGACGACGCTCGACTATGCGAACGCCCCGCTTCAGACGGCAAACTTCATCCGAATCGTCGAAGGGAATGCGGCGCAGGGCGGCCGGGGTGCCGGCGCGGGTCCGGGCGGCGGCGGACGCGGCGGCGGGCGTGGCGGACAGGGAGGGCCCGCGGCGCCGCCGATCGGCACGATCAGCGTGAGAGACGGCTTAGTCAACGGACTGATCGCATCGCAGGTTCAGAAGTCGGTGGCGATCCCTGCCCTGCCGTTGGCGTCCAACACCGCCATCCGGCACGAGGCCGCAGGCATCCTGGGCGTCTCGGGCCCCGATGCATTCTACCTGACGCTGCAGAGGAATCCCGGCCTCGATAAAAAGACCACCGCGATCGGGAAAGTCATTGCCGGGCTTGGCCAGCTCCAGGAAGTGAAGCAGGGAGATGCAATCCGGAACATTCGGATCACCCGCGTGGGTCAGGCCGCGCGCGATTTCAAGACGGACGAGGAGTCCTTCAAGAAGCTGCTCGGAGCTACAGCAACCAAGAAGTAGCCCTGCACCCATTCACCCGCAGCCGGAATCCGTCGATCGTCGCCGGCTGCGGGTCACAATCCCTGTCAGACGGATGATCGTCGAAGTCCAGCCGGTACGCGTTTTCATCCCTCCTGTGCTAAAGTGGTCCGTCCTCAGTGAAACCTGAGTGAAACCTGATCTGGAGGGAGGGCGTCAATGGACAGTACACGCAGGAAATTCCTCGGCCGGGCTGCCGGATTGGTGGGCACGGCAGCGGCAGGATCCATGCTGAGCTGCCAAAAACCTGCGAGCCAAACCGGCGGGCCGCCGGCGCAGCTCCCCGCAGGCTCGCCGCCTGTATTTGGAGCCGCGCCGGCAGTCGGCCCGGAGATCAGTCCTGCCACCGTCGCGGAGGCTGAAAAGCTGGTGCAGGTGCAATACACGGCAGCCGAGCGCGTCCAGGCGGCCGGCAATTGGCGCGTGATGATGGCGCCCATATACGAGCGTCGTACCGGCCCCCGCAAAGTGGCATTCGAACCGGAGCTTGCGCCGGCCTCCCAGTGGGATCCGGTGTTGCCCGGCGTGACCGCCGGCCCTGCCCGTGACCGGTTCATGCGCAGCCGGCCGGCAGACGCATCCCTGCCCGGGCGCGACGAAGACATCGCGTACGCGCCGGTGACCATGCTTTCCCGCTGGATTGAATCGCGCGCGCTCACTTCGGAACGGCTGACCCGCATCTATCTTGAAAGGCTGGAGCGTTTCGACCCGAAGCTGCGCTGTGCCATCACCGTGACGCGCGATCTCGCCCTGGCACAGGCCCGACGAGCAGACACAGAGATCGCGGCAGGCAAGTACCGCGGGCCTCTCCACGGCATTCCCTGGGGAGCCAAAGACCTGATCGACACCGCCGGAATCCCAACTACTTACGGTGCCGAGCCTTTTCGCGATCGGGTTCCCCAAGCGGACGCGGCCGTGGTCAGCCGGCTGCATCAGGCCGGGGCGGTGATGATCGCCAAACTGAGCCTCGGCGCACTTGCTTTGAACGACGTGTGGTTCGGCGGACAGACCATGAACCCCTGGCTGCCGGAGGAGGGCTCCTCCGGCAGCAGCGCCGGTCCCGGAGCCGCCACTGCCGCGGGGTGCGTGGGATTTGCGCTCGGGAGCGAAACCGGGGGCAGCATCATCGCCCCGGCGATGCGCTGCGGGGTTGTGGGACTTCGGCCCACATTCGGCCGCGTGCCGCGCACCGGCGCCATGACGCTCTGCTGGTCGCTCGACAAGCTCGGGCCGATGGCTCGCGGCGTGGAGGACACCCTCTTCGTGCTCGCTGCCATAGCGGGACCCGACGCCGGCGATGTTTCCAGCGTGCCGAGCCGGCTCGATTTCGACGCATCAGTGAGCGTCGCCGGCCTGCGCGTCGGTTATGTGCCCGCCTGGATGAGCTCCCCGCCGGCAACGGACGTGGACCGCGCCGCCCTTGACTCCGTGAGGCGCGTCGGAATGGCGCCGGTCGAAGTGTCGCTCCCAGACTGGGCTTACGGATCCATGAGCGTCATTCTCTTTGCCGAGGCGGCCGCCGCATTCGAAGAACTGACGCTGTCGCACGGCGTCGACAGGCTCAGGATGCAGGTGCCTGACGCATGGCCCAACATATTCCGCCAATCGCGGTTCCTTTCGGCGGTCGACTACGTGCAGGCAGACCGGTTGCGCAGAAAGGTGGCACTGGAAATGGCCCGCCTGTTCGCAGGCGTCGATCTCCTGCTTGTCCCCTCGTTGCGCGACGAGATCCTGACCATCACCAACTTTAGCGGCCACCCGTCGCTGACGCTGCGCGCGGGATTCGTCGAGGTGGACAAAGCACGCAGCGACTGGGCGCCGGACCCATCCCAACCGCTCCCGACATTTTCTCCGAAGCGACGCGTGCCGCACGGCGTCACACTGATCGGGCGGCTCTTTGATGAGGGGACCCTGGGGCGAGCCGGGATTGCCCTGGAGCAGGCATTCGGTGTTTCCGGCGAGCGCCCTCCCGGCTTCTGATATTGGAGTCGGATCCGGACAAGTCCCAAGTCTGCATAGGCATAGGTAACAAGAGACCCTGCAAAACCGGCCTCAGACTCAAATTTCACCGCCAATTTCCCCATCTGAGCAAGCGCTGTCTTCTCCGGGATTGGAGACTGACGGCCGATACCCTATTTGCGGGAAACAGGATCAAAAACGCAACTGGGGGCGCATTTTGACGCTTTTCCCAATGCTAGTGCCGGAACGGCTGGACTTGCGCCGGTTCGACGCAGGGGTCTATACTGCAAAGACTGGAGGGTAGGACTATGAATAGGATATTTGTGTTTGCAGGCATGATGCTTATGCTCGCCTGGCCGGCATTCTCCCAGGACACAGAGCGGGAACGCCTCCAGGAATCAGCCACCGTGCTCAAGGAAATTCTCGGCATGCCCGAAGATGTGCCGCAGGACCTGCTGGACCGGGCCGAATGTGTGATCATTTACCCGTCAGTCAAGAAGGTGGCCATCGGCATAGGCGGCAGCTACGGGCGCGGCGTCCTGGTCTGCCGTTCCGGGAAGGCCTTCTCGGGGCCCTGGGGCACGCCGGTGATGTTCGCCCTGGAAGGCGCAAGTTTCGGATTTCAGCTTGGCGGTCAGGCGACAGACTTTCTGTTGCTGGTCATGAATCCAAAGGGCGCCGAATCAATCATGGGGAGCAAAGTCAAACTCGGAGCTGATGCCTCCGCCGCAGCCGGTCCCAAGGGACGAACGGCTTCGGCAGCCACTGATGTCGTAATGAAGGCTGAGATTCTCTCCTACTCCCGCTCACGCGGCCTGTTTGCAGGAATCTCTCTGGAAGGTTCAACGCTGCGTTCCGATGGTGGGGCCAATCAGAACCTCTATGGCAAGGAACTGACGGCACGCCAGATTATTTTCGAAGGCGCGGCAAAGACTCCGCCTGCCGCCAGGGCTCTGGTCGATCTCCTCAACAAGCAGTCGCCGAAAAACCTGAGCGCCAAGTAAGCTGCCGGCTCGGACGCAGGCGTTGCGTCTGCGAATTCAACGGACTAAGAACCGCGAACCCCTACGGCAGATGATTCTCGGTGTCCCGTCCGGCAACCGGGATCTGCCGGCCGGGTCTTGATTCTCCAGGTCAACGCTTTTTCTTGCCTTTTCCCTTTCCGTTCTGGCCCTGATTCTGTTTTTCGGGCTTGCCCTTGTCTTTTCCCTTCCTGATGTCGTCATTGATGACGACGAACTTGTTTTGCCTGCCCCGCATCGCAATGACCGATTCCGGGCTCATCCTGTAATGTTCTGACATGAACCTGAGATTGACGAGATCGACAACTTCGCGGTCACTGAGTACGATCCTCTTCCAGTCCCGAGCCGGCCCGTACTTCCGGTAGTACCCGTAGGCGTTTCCATAAGGCGGGCCGACGCGTTGCACAGTCAGGGGCACGAAGAATATGTCGGGGGTGAGGCCATATCGAAACGAAATGTCGAGCCAGGACATTTTCGACATCCGGAGGCTGATGATCGCCGCGGGTTCAACATGGGCCCGGGCCGCGAGGAAATAGACCACCGGCAGATCCTCTTCCGGACACCTGTAACGTTCGCGGAATTCCACAACCTGACGGGGCGGCACGCGGTAGTAATCGCCGAGCGCCAGGTAGAACCCCCGCAACCTGCCGTCGGAAACCGAAATGCCGAGATCAACGTCGCGGACCTGCGCGGTTGCCGGGCTCTGACAGAGAAACAGGCCGATTAGAAATACAAGAATGCCTTTCATGATTGTCTCCTTTGTGATCCCTTCCTTGATTCTTATCGTATTTCTTCAAGGAGAAACCTCGCAATATTTTGCATCGCACCATTTCCGGTGTATGTCCGAATCCTATCGCCATCCCAAGCACCGGATGGAGCCTGCCACAGTGCCCATTCAGTCAAGCAATAGCGGGACCAGCCAAAGCACCAACCAAGTTATTGATACAGAACACTTTCCGTCATATCAAGAAAGTGCAAACACCTATGATTCAGGGATACTTTCCCTGCCACACGAGATTCGAGATTCGAAATCAATCTCGAATCTCGAATTTGGAATAGCAATCGGGCACGCGGGGATTTCAAGGGGCTGCGTCCACGTCCAGATCCAGATCTAGGTCCAGGTCAGATGACCTTGAAGTCTCGCGACAGAAACTGCTTAGGTGTATACTGATAACATTATTGATGGTTCTGATTTCCAAGTCGGGCATTTCAACTGAGGAACAGTGTTCGAGGTTTCTTGTCTAACCGAACCTGCCCCGTGAGTTCCATGTCGTGAGAAGCAATCCGGAGATAGTGTCATGCGATTCCTTCGCGGTCTTAGCATCGGCTTTGGCGCCGCTTGCCTGCTGGTTCCGCTATCGTTCGGGCAGACTGTTGTCAGCTTTGGCGACTCGGCCAAAGAACTCAAACGGACAGCACACCAGTTGCGCATCAGCGTCGACCACCTGAAGAACGCCCGCACTGCGTTGAAAGAGGCGACACTGCTGGCGCAGCGGAGCACCGATTCCACGGTTTTTTCCCAGCTGGCAATGAGTTGGACCCGGCTCGACAGAACGAAGGCGCCTCAAGCGCTGGAAGATCTATATGCGTGGCTGCGAACCTCGGCGCAGGACGCAAAGGATGCCCAGGCCTATCAGCGGTTCAAATCGTCCGCCCAATCGCTCCTCAGGCCGCTTGCCACCCTTGATACCGATCGTGCCGTCGCTCTGTGGCGCCTGTGGCCGGATCCTCCGACATCCCTGGGCGAAGACTTCAGGAGGAGCAGCATCCAGAGTTCCGCCTTGTTCGCCAAACAGCTTGCCGGCTCGGCATCCGGACCGGTCGCAGGGCCGGACCTGGCCGCGCTGTCGCAAGCAGCAGCCACGGGCAGCTACTCAAGCGCCGGCATGCTGGCAATGCAGTTGATTCAATCCGGCGACAGGGCTGAGGCCCTCAAGGTCGTGGATCAGGCGATCGCCGACTTTGGCCAGCGCGAACCTGATCAACGGACATTGCCGAACTACCTCAGCTTTGTACGGCAGCTGCCGAACGTGGATCCGAATCGCTACCTCCAAGCCCTGAGTGCGCTGATGCCGGCGCTGCAGAAGCAGGCAACCCCCAATGCCGGCGGAACGGTCACCGTCGGCAATCAGACTCTGCAGCTCACGGCCCAGGAGGCCGCGGTGATCGACCTCTGCCGCAACTTGATGGGTCGCCCGGATCTTGCCATGAAGACGCTGAACACCATGCCGGGGCTGAAGAGCAAGCTGGATCCCATTGGCGGGATCGACGCCATCGTGAGCCCGCCCCGGGGTACACAGGAGACCGTGTCCATGACGTATTCGATCGACGGCATGTCCAGGACAAACTACACGAGCGGCGAGAACTCATCGAGTCTTTCCACCACGAGTGTCGGCGGTCAGCCGGGACGCTCCCCGTCCCCTGTCACATCCGGTGTGGATCTGTTTCAGAGCCTGCGCGGAAAGCTGGCGAAGGATCCGGAATTTGTCCGGCAAAAACTGGCTGAGGCTTCGAGGACACCCGAGCAGATTGACGCGCTCATCATGCTGGCCAACCGTGCCAATATGCAGGATCCGGACCTCGCATCTGCCGCCCTGGAGTCCGCGTCAGGCTTGCTCATGCAGGTTGAGCCGCTGATGAAACGCGCAAGCGTCCTGCAGAATCTGATGCGTTCCTACCAGAGCTGTGAAGGGGAGGTCGACCCCGACCTGCTCCAAAAGGGCCTCGAACTCGTGCAGCAGCTTCGGGAAGAGGAGAAGGACAGACCGATGCCCCAGGGAGCCCCGGTCATGCGCACCGGCGGCGCCTCGGACCAGCTTGAACTGGCCATTGTCGCCGAGTTGGCACTGAGCAATTTCGATTCGACGATGAGCTATCTGCGCCTGTTGCCCGAGCCTCTGAAACTGCAGGCCCTGGTCCGGATCGTCCAATCACTGTCGCAGAGTTACTAGTCAAGGGACGCAGCCCCTTGAAATCCCCGCGTGCATTATTGCTATTCCGAGTTCGAGATTCGAGATTCGAAATTTATCTCGAATCTCGAATCTCGAATCTGGACAAGTCTGACTCACGACCGGCCCTCAAAGCCTGGTCACCCTGAATCAACCCTTTGACGCCACTCCAAGTCCCACTGCCGAGGAAGAAGGGACGACGGGCCGCGGGGTGGGGGTCTCCGGCTGTGGGAGCGACATTTTGGCGTTTGGGGTCTTTACGATTCCCTGTTTCGGATTATAATCGGCCATGCCCAAAGAGGACGATCTTCTCACGCGCCTGATCGACAGGCTCGGACTTCCAGCGGAGGCCACCAGGCGTGGCTTCATCCGATCGACAATCGGGATCACGGGCTTCTCTGCTTTGGCCTGGGCAGGAAAATCCGCCGCGGCGCCCTTTGTCATCCTGGAAAATGCCCGGGGAATCCTGGTGACGGACACCACTCGCTGTGTAGGTTGCAGGCGCTGCGAACTGGCTTGCACGGAGTACAACGACGGCCGGGCTCAACCCGCGCTCGCGCGCATCAAGGTCGCACGCAATTACAACTACGGCCCGCGCGGCCAGAGGGGCGGATTCAGCCGCTCCCAGGGGGAATTCGGCAACCTCCGCATGGTGCAGGACACCTGCCTGCAATGCCCGCACCCGGTGCCGTGCTCCGTCGCCTGCCCCAATGACGCAATCGTCGCGGACGACAAGACCGGAGCGCGGCGCGTGGATTCCAGGAAGTGCAAGGGCTGCCGCCTCTGTCTGCAAGCCTGTCCCTGGGAAATGATCGCCTTCGACGATCAGGCGAAAAAGGCCACAAAATGCTTCCTGTGCGACGGCACGCCCGAATGCGCTGAAGCCTGCCCGGCGCTGGCGCTCCGCTATGTCCCGTGGCGTGATCTCACCCACGACGTTCCCGTCCGGAGGGCAGTGCTCCAGGCGCTGAGTGACAAGAAGGCGGCAGCCTGCAGGGAATGCCATTAGAGGAAGTGCGTTCATGAGGAGGTAACAGGACATTGGCTGCATACGGGGGATGGACGGGAAAAACGCTGCGTGTGGATCTGTCATCCGGCACCATCGGTATCGAGGATACGATCGCAAAGTACAAGGACTTCCTGGGTGGGACCGGCGTCGGCTACAAGGTCCTTTGGGACGAGGTCCCGGCGCGAACCAGGGCGTTCGACAGGAACAACAAGATCATTCTGGGAGTCGGTCCCCTGACCGGCACCGGCGCGCCCAGCGGCGGCCGGACATCCATTACCACGATCTTCCCGATCGTCTATCCCGATGAACTGGTGGCCACGGGGCACATGGGCGGCGCGTGGGGTGCGGAACTGAAGTACGCCGGTTGGGACAACGTCATCATCGAAGGCGAATCGAAGAAGCCTGTCTACCTCGCAATCGTCGATGACAAGGTGGAGATCCGCGACGCCGGCCATCTGTGGGGCAACGGCATCTATCACACGAACAACTCCATCTGCCAGGAGATGGGGGCGGATACCCAGGTAGTCGCAATAGGCCAGGCGGGGGAAAACCTCGTGCGCCTGTCACTGGTAACCAACAGCTTCTCCCACTCGGCCGGCGGCGTCGGCGGCGTGTTCGGTTCGAAGCGTCTCAAGGCGATCGCCGTCAAGGGAAGCGGCGCCGTCAGGATTTCGGCCGACAAGGGAGAGTGGAAAAAGCTGGTCCAGTACGTTCTGTCTATCATGGGCGCCAACAACCAGCACGTCGTTCCGAGCACGCCTCAGCCGTGGGCCGAGTTCTCCTCGCCGGGGAGCCGGTGGACCGCAAGAAGAGGTCTATATTGGGGAGCAGCGGATCCTCCGGTCGAGACCGGAGAGTGCCGGCCGGAAGATCTCAACCGGATGGGCTATCGGACGGCCAAGGCGACTTACGATCTCGGGCCGAATGCCGAAAAGTACACGGTCAGGATGGGCGGTTGTGTCTCCTGCCCCATCCGTTGTCACGCGCATCTCGACGTGCCGTCGGTCGAGGGGAAATACGGCGTGAGCCGTTATGCCGCCAGCACGTGCGTGGGGTGGGGCGGACGCAGCTTTTTCAAGGCGTTTCCGGACGGCGCCCGCGGCCAGTCCAGCATCGAAGCGGCGGTGGTCGGGAAACACCTCGCCGATGACCTCGGTGTCTGGACGCATTACAGCCAGCTGCAACGCGACTTCCGGTATGCCTACGACAATGGGCTGATCAAAGCCAACATTCCAGACCGCGAGTACAGCTCGGTACCCTGGGAAAAGTATGAGCAGGGGGACCCGGGATTCCTCCGCGAGATTTATACACGAATCGCCTTCAAGCAGGGGGAACTCGGCGCCGCCCTGGGCGAGGGGTCCGGCCGGCTCGCGGAACGATGGAAGTTTCCCAAGGACTATTACAGGAACCCGAATACCAACTGGTGGAAAATGGGGCACCCGAAACACCACTCCTCCGAGGAGGCGGGGCAGGCGGGAGTCCTGATCAACATGGCATATAACCGGGAGTGCCAGTGCCACTCCCACTCGAACTTTCTCCGCAACGGTCTGCCCGTCAAGATTCAAAAGCAGCTGGCCGCCAAAATCTGGGGCGCCGGCGCGATCGACGAGGACGACAACATCACCCCCATGAACCGCGACAAGGCCCGGTTCGCCCTCTGGTCAGTCCTGCGCAAAGAACTGCACGACTCGCTGACTCTCTGCAACTGGATGTACCCGATGGCGGCGTCCCCGAGCAAGGAGCGCGGCTACGAGGGAGATAACGGCATCGAGGCCAAGCTCTATTCGGCGGTGACCGGAGACAAGAAAGACACCGCTCAGCTTGATCGGGTAGCCGAGCGCATTTTCAATCTCCATCGCGTCCTCACGGTGCGGGACATGGCGACCCAGGACATGCGGACCAGGCACGATACCGCGCCTGACTGGGTATTCGATTATCCCCCGGACAGGAAGCCCTTTACACCCGGCCACTATAAAATGGACCGCGACGACATCGAGCTGGCGCGCGACCTCTTCTATGAGGAACTCGGCTGGGACCGGCAAACCGGCTCTCCCACGAGGACGTCGCTCGAGAAATTGGGGCTCAAGGATGTCGCGGATCGCCTGGCACAGCTAAGACTTCTGCCGGCATAACCTGATTGCTGGTTCAACGAGCAACAGCGCGGTCGCGGATCCCCGCTCGGCACTCGGCAGATTATGGCTCAATCGGATCCAGATGAAATCAAACGCCTCGAAGCCCTGGCGGATCACGTGCGCGGGAAATCGCGCGCCGGAGAGTTGGTTCGCCTGGACGAGGCCTGCGCGGGCATGGGAGTGGAGGTCGCCGGCCTGGCGGAGTCCGCTGCCGCGGTGACCGTCAGCGACCTGCGGATGGTACGCGCGGGGACGACCGGGTTCCTCTATTCGAATCGTTACATGACGAGTGCTTATGCCGAGGCAGCCGCCCGCGCCGAAACCGGAGACCGTCTTCAGATGATTTCGGCCGCCGTCCGATTCGACTCGGCCACCTATCCGCGGCCCACGCCGATCGAGACAGTTCCAAGGGCGGCCCTACCTTCTTTCCGAGGACGAGGTGGACGCGGCCGTGGAACTTATGCAGGCGAACGCTGAGTTCGCCGACATCCGCCCGATCCTGACCTCAAACGGGAACCGCTTTCTGTATTCGATCAGGCACATCGGCCAATCCCAGGCCGAGGCAATGGCGGAACGGCTCGCCGTCGGCCAGTTCGAAAATCCCTGAAATGAGCGTGGAATCGAAAAAGCGAGTCACAAGGGCCTCGAGGGCGACATCGATGCTCTTGAGGTCTTTGCGGCCTCTCCCTAACCCGGCCCCTGATACGCCCGCTCTCCCAGGGCCCTGGTTATCACCCGGCAGGGTCAGTGTCGGGTGCATGATGCTGCTCCCGTTCCAATGGGAGCGTTATATCAAGAAGCGTCCCTCTGTTCAGTGCTGAAGAGACTGTCACGGATCCGCCCAACTCCCGGACTCGCTCTCCCATGCCGATCAATCCCAGTCCTTGCGAATGCGAGGACGCGGCGTCAAAACCGACTCCGTCGTCCTGCACCGTGATGGCGAGGCTGCCTTTGCTGCCGTGCACCGTGACGCGCACGTTTTTTGCCTTCGCATGGCGCGCGCAGTTGGTCAGAGATTCCTGGACGACCCGATAGACACAGGTGCGGAGGTCTTCCGGAAGATTTTCGAGGTCGCCGTCGATATCCACTGTGGCAGGAATGCCGTTGCGCCTTGAGAATTCGCGCGCCTGCCACTCGAGTGCCGGACCGAGACCCAGGTCATCCAGCATGGATGGGCGAAGCCCCATGGCCAGGTCCCGGATGGAGCGCAGAGCCTTTTCCGCAAGATCCTTGCTTTCCGCTATGTGATCCTCGAAGCCGCTGCCGGGAGCCATGCGCAGTTCCTGCAGATTCCTCAGCTCCAGGCGCAAGCCGGTCAGCATCTGGCCGATCTCGTCGTGCAGTTCACGGGAGATGGATTTGCGTTCCGCCTCCTGGGCTTGAACCAGTTTTTGCGAGAGGAGTCTCAACTCCTGTTCCGCGTGCTCGATTCGGCGGCGCTCGTTTTCAGAACGGCGTTCCAACCGCGAAATGTTGACAAAGCTGAAGCCTGCAACCACCACGCCGAGGAAAAGTGTCACGGCAAATATCCCGCCCAGGTACTTGCGAAACTCCGCCTGGCTTTCGCGGATGCGCTCCCCCTCTTTTCCCAGGCTTGCCGCATTGATCGCGTCGATCTTCTGGGTCAGGGAGACCAACGCCTGCCTGTGGGGCAGGACTTGTTTGCGCAGGAATCTCAAGCCGCGTTCCGCCTTCTGTTCGGGCGTCCACTCAAAGACCGGATCGAGCAAAGTCCAATATGTGTTGACTTCCCGGCCCAGCAGGGCGACCGTGCCGGCATCTTCCTGTCCCAGCAGGGGAGCCAGTTCCGCGAGCAATTTGTCAAGCGAGGACCGCACCCCGAGCAGCTCGTTGCGGTGCTCGATGCCGGACGCCTGTTGCGGGTCCATGAGATAGTCTCGAACCAGGAGGCCGGCGAGATATATCCCCGAATTCATCTCCTGCAGGATGGCAGCGCCCTGTCGATAGGTTTCGTGAATCGAAGCTACCTCCGCATAGATGCGTTCGGCCCTGCGAAAGGCGCTCAGAGCCAGGAAGCCGATCAGAATCAGCAAAGTGCCAAATCCTGCCAGCAGTACGATTCTTGTCCCGGATTTCATAACGCACCCTTGATTGGAATCGCGACATCGACTGCGCCCGGCGTGGCCGGGGCATCCATGCCCGGCGGCAATCTGCTATATTAGCATCCGGCAGGCCGCGGGTCTGCTGCTGCGATTTCCTTACCCCCATTATCCTGCGGAAGTACCGCCTCGAGGGGATCGACCGGCCGCCGCCGGGCGCTTATGGTGTAACCATGCTGGTCATCTTCAGCGATCTCGATGGGACCTTGCTTGACAGCGAAACCTATTCCCATGATGCCGCTCATCCGGCGCTGCAGGCGATGAGAAATGCGGCGGTTCCCCTCATTCTGTGCTCGAGCAAAACCAGGGCGGAAATCGAGTCCTGGCGCGTACAACTCAACAACAGGGAGCCATTCATAGCGGAGAATGGCGGCGCCCTCTACGTGCCCCGCGGCTATTTTCCTTTCGATCTCCACGCACCCGTATATCGCGACGGGTATGCCGTCATCGAGTTCGGTGATCCGTATCCGACGCTGGTGGCAACGCTGCGGGCCGCGTCCGAAGAGAGCGGTTGCCGGGTTGTCGGTTTTCATCAGATGACCGTCGGGGAAATCAGCGCCCGCAGCGGGATCCCCATCGAACACGCCGCACTGGCCAGGCAGCGCGAATATGACGAACCTTTCCAAATCCTCGGTTCCGGCGGAGAAAGCCTGTTGGCCTGCATAGTGAAGCGCGGAAAACGGTGGACTCGCGGCGGCCGGTTCCATCACATCCTGGGCGCGAATGACAAATCGCTTTGCGTCCTTCTGCTGGCGCACTTCTTTCAGCGGGCATTCGGCGAGTTGACAACAGTCGGGCTGGGCGATGCCATGAACGACGCGGGATTCCTCAACGTCGTCGACCTCCCGATCGTGATCAAGTCAAAAGCGAGCTCAGACGTGGCACGCTCTGTCCGACGCGCCCAGGTCAGCGATCACCCCGGTCCCGCGGGATGGAATCAAGCCGTCTTAGGGATACTGCGCAGCCACCGCCACCAACCGTGACGATACAAGTCGTGAGCGGTTGGGGAACTTCGAAGGGTTCAAAGGCATGCGCACAAGTTCTCCGGGGTGCAATCGGAAGTGAGACTCAATCCTCATGGTTGGCCACAAGCGTTGGCGGCTAAATAAGTTCAGGCCAGCCTTGCGCCGCACAAAGATTAACGACAAAAGAATTTATCAATTGTCAATGATCAATGGTCATTTGTCATCTGGCCGCTGCCGCTCATCCTCCAAATTGATCCACACAAAGATCCGCACAAGAAATGACAATTGATAATTGACAAATGATCATTGCCAAATTCTGTCCCACTTCCAATTGCACCCAGTTCTCCGCGACTGTCACCTTTGAGGTCTTCGCGGTTCGCTGTTTTTATCCGGCGCTGATGGCGACTCTGGAAAGAGGACGAGGGATCAGAGGTGCCGCCAGATCGACATCTCGTCCTTCTGACCCGCCTCTCCCTGCTTATCCTCCAGGTGATGCCGTATCAAGTCCTTTCCATAAAGCCCCAGCGCCAGGCTGGCCGTGAGAACGATGCCGCCGACCAGCAGAATCAGCGTGGCCAGAAAGACATTCCTGGCAAAGTCCAGATGGTCGGCTGCGGCGGCAATTGCCACAAAAACCACCAGCACCCGAACCCCCGCCGCCAGCCTGCGGCCCGAAGGGATCCCCTCGTTGACCGACCACACCAGAATGTGATGTCCCAGGTATCGCCCGAACCAGATCCCCGCCAGGATGATTCCCGCCGCGACCAGGAGCTTGGGGATCAAGAAGACCGCAGCTTCCGTCAGCCGGGAAGTCAGCTGGGTGTCGAACGCGCTGATCGCGGTCAACAGTCCGGACAGCAGGATCATCCAGAACGCGCCTTTGGCCAGTAACTCTGCAGCGTGCACTTTCCCGGATGTCTTCAGCATGGGCCCGAAGCCGCTCTGGCGCAGGAACCGGTCCAACGAGATGCCTTTGATGATCCTCAGCAGCAGACAGCGCGCCAGCCAGGCCAGACAATAGGCGATCAGCAGAATCAGAAGGCCGGCAATTATCCCGGGGGCCGCAAAGGACACCTGGTCCGACATGCGCTGGGTGGTAAGGTGAATGACGTTTTTCAGCAACTCAATCATGGCGCATAACCTCCATCATGATTTCGGGAAACGCGCTTCCCTGCTTCTCCGCCGTCCGGCCGTTCAGATTTCGCGGCCGGCCAGACGGGCTATCCCAGAGGGAAATCAGGTATGGCTTTCGCTGCTCAAAGCAGGCGCACAGGTGCTCGATTCTCCCCTCGACCTCTTCTGCCACGAGGCTTCCGGTCTCCATGACGAAGGAAGCAACGCGGGCCAGATAGAGCGGGGTCAGGGAACGCAGCAGGTAGCTTCGCTCGACGGGTTGGCGCTGATATGCGATCGCATAGTCCAGCACGATCCTCGCCCACAGGTCGTCTTCCAGGTGAAACGAATCGCCCTTCAAGAGTCTGGACCCCAGCCGAGCGACCTCGGTCAGCGTCTCGGGCAAAAGAGCCTGTTCCCAGACTTCCCCGAGGTTCTGGCAGCCGAGGCGGAATGCCTTCAGCATCCGCTCGACATTGACTTCAATGGGATCGAGCCCGACGCCGAACCTGAATCCGAACAATTCCACGACTTCACTGCCGGCGCGTGCCTTCCAGACCCGGTCGTACTCCCCCATGAGAGCGAATACGCTCCCCACGACCTGGTGGAGCATGTCGCTGAGATCGCTGCCGGGATCCTTGGCATCATGCAGTTTGGCGCCCAGAAAGCTCTGGCAGACGCGGAAGCCTTCGGCCAGGGCGATCGTAGTCATCCAGATGTCGATCCCGAAACGAGCCGTATCAGTCTCCCAGTCATCGCGCTCCAGGAAGCGCGAGAAGAGCGCGCGGGACAGGCCGAAGTCGCCGCCGATCGGCTGGCGCACCCGCATGCCGTACAGCGATCTCGTCAGCGGGTAGACGATGCTGTTGGTGATCGTGCCGTCGAACTTGTGGCGGTGATAGTACGGGGCCACGAAGTCGAAGCCGGCATAGAGGACAGGGCGCATGAGCAGGTCGATCCATTCCGGAGTGATGGAGCGCAGGTCGGAATCGACCACCACGCACGCCTTCGCTCCCAGCTGATGGGCCAGTTGAAACACGAGGCGGAAAGCGCTCCCCTTCCCGGGCACGCCATGATACGGAAGCGAAAGCCGGTGCACCGGCGAAATTGGCGTCGACAGAAACAGCAGTTGAGAGTTTTCGAGCGTGCTCGTCAGCGCCAGCTCACGCGTGCCGTCAGTCGAGCCCCCGTCCGAATTGATGATCACAGCCCTCAGCTGCGGGAAGTACTTTGCGATGCCTGCCTGCGCAGCCTGCACGACGTGGCCGATGGTCCGCACATTGTTGAAGCTGGGGATTCCGATCACGATGTCGGCTTCACCGATATTTTCCGCCGCCTGCACTGCTTCCGCCGGCATTCTCCGCTCCACCTTGGAAGTCGCATCAGGCGCCATAGCTTCTCACCAGCGGCGCGTCGGCTTCGACGCTTCGGGTCAATAGATCGAGGAAATCCGGAATGGCTGAAATCACACGGTTCCAATTGGGAAGAAGGGGAAGCCCGAGAGGCGCCTCCGTGAATTCGGCGGCCGCCTGGCGCAGGCTCTTGGCAAAGGTCGTCACCGCAAGCTCCTCCGCGTGACGGTCAAACTCCAGGCCGTTGATTTTGGCATCCGCATGGTACCTGCGAATCATGTCCTCGGCCATTCGGACATAGCGAACTTCCAGACTGCGGAAATGGTCCAGTGTGAAGACCACCCCTTCCCCCGCCAGGGTGCGCATCAGGGACTTTCCGATGTCGCATGCCATGCGCCTCAATCCCTTTTCCGGATTTTCGGTAGAGAGGTCCTGGTGCTTGTGCTCATAGTTGTCTGCGAGGTCGACCTGGCAGATACGGCCGGCGGAGCAATTGCGAAATACCTCGGCCAGCACGCCGACTTCGAGGCCCCAGTCGCAAGGGATGCGGTTCATCCACGCCAGATCCGCCTTCATGGCGAATTCGCCCGCCAGACAGTATCGGAAGCTGTCAAGGAAACGCAAAAAGGGCGTAGCGGGCGCCATGCTTTCCAGCGCCCGGACCAGCGGCGTCATGAAGAGGCGCGTGACGCGCCCGTGCATCCTGTTGGTGACGCGCGCGTAATATCCTTTGCAGAATTCGAACGCGAGGTGCGGTTGTGCCACGGGGTAAACCAGCCGGGCCAGCATTTGCCGGCTGTAGTTCAGAATGTCGCAGTCGTGCAAGGCGATGACGTCGCACTCTCCGGTGGCAAGAAGGTAGCCGTAGGCCAGCCAGCAACTGCGCCCTTTACCATCCTGGCCCGCACACAGGCCGTTCTCTGCGAGAAGTCCGAGAAGCTCCTGGACCGGTGTGCTTTCGATCCAGAGAATCGTGACGGGATGGGGAAACCCGGCAAAGAACGATTGGACTTTCTCATATTCCTCAGGCCCGGCTCTGCCCAGGGCAACGACAATGTGCCGCAGGTACCGCACCTCTGCGAGCTCATTCACGATCCTGCGCATCGAAGGGGTTTCAAACTCCGAGTAGAGGGCAGGCAGGACAAGACCGATCCTCTGCCGTTTGGCGATCTCGACCAGCTCCTTCTCAAGCCTGCGATTGTGGTCGGGGGTCAAGCGATGCAAGGTTGCCACTACACCGGTCTGATAGAAGTCTGACATGGGAGTCCACCTCCATCACCAGCGTATGCTGACTGCGATGTTCAGGGCATCCCGTTCGTAGGGTAGATTTCATCCCATTGTGGGGTAGGCGCCCGCCAATGTGATCAGGCCCGCAAAACTTAGTATGGGAAAGTTAATAAGGCTGCGTCTGTCTCAGGAGCGCGGCGCCGCACAGCGCGGAATTCGCGGCAGGAATACCTGCCGCGGGTAGTGGGCTCGGTCGGGCTTGTCATAGGGTCCCGTCCGGCGAGAGCGTCTCAAAACTCGTGTACCCGACGACCTGCCCTCGATTCCAGCCCTGGGAGGGCTGGAAACAGCAGCCCCGGGCAAGGGAAGCGCCGCCCGGGGTAAAAGACGAAGGAGGAACAGAGCCCCGGCAGGGGCTCTCACCATTTGCCTGGCCTGACCGGGGGCAGCGCCGCTGCGCGGCTCGCCCCCGGCTACTCTCTTTGCGTCCCTCCGGGACGACCGGTTTTGAGACACTCTCTGCGGCCCGGACCTACTCTTGTGGCCAGAGCGACGGATTCACTGGCACTTGCCACCGGAGCATTTTGCTGCGATCAACATACGCAAGACGGCGTCGTAGTCAGTGAGCGACACCGATCTCCGCCGCTGGCCCGGGCCGTGCGGCGACACCTGCTGGATGTCGGTCTTGTGGGCAATCACCATGTCCAGTTGCGGCAAGATGGTAATGTACTGCCCGCCCGCGCCCATTCCCGTGAAAGCGCCCATGAACGGCCCGGGAGAATTCGGCGCGTCCCAAACCCACCACATGCACCCATATCCCCAGCGGTCGCCCGATCCCAGGGAGCGGTTGCCCGGGGGGTTCATTTCGTTCAGCGGGGTCACCAGGCCGGTGATCCGGCGCACCCAGTCGCGCGAAGCTACCTGGCGGTCCTGCCACTGGCCGCCGCGCAGCATGAGCAGCCCGATTCGAGCCATGTCCCGCACGGAGAACCACATGTGATAGGCCATGAGCTGCGACCGCTTTGCGTCCCCGCTCTTCCGTTGCATGGAACGGTTGAAGTCCTGCATGCCGATCGGCCGGGCCAGGTCGCTCTCGACGGCATCGTAGATGTCCTTGCCCGTCAGTTTCTCGAACGCCGCGCCGGCGGCGTTGAAATCCCAGTTGTTATAAAGGAAATAAGTGCCGGGACGTTGCGACCCCCGGGGCGGCGCGCTGGCCGTGCTGTCGCCCGCATTGGATGCCGGGTGGTAGACTCCCGACCGGGCGGTGATCAGGTTTTCAATCGTGGCTTCCTGTTCCTCGGGCAGGAGTCCGTCCACATCCGTCAGCCCGATCTCGCGCAGCGTCTTGCCGAGCACGATCGTGCCGTTTTCCACATACTTGCCGTACAGAATCGCGAGCACGCTCTTGCGCACCGATGCCAGGTAACTCAGGTGCGCGATGTCGCCATATTCGAAAAGCGACTTTCCACCGACGGACACCATCATGGAAGTAGTGTCGATCGATTCCAGCCAGGCGCGCAGAGCGCCCAACCGCTGCGGGGAATAGCCGACGGATTCCGGCTTTTCTATTTTTTCCCAGGTTGCCCCGGGGTAGAGCGGAACCTTGCCGGAAGTCTGCGCCGCAACGGCGGCCGGAAAGAAAATGACGAGTGCGAATGCGAGCACGAAAAGCCGACCCGGAAAGCGGTTTTTATTGCGCATGTTCTGTCTCCTTGTTAAATGTTTCTATCGCTCCGCTCCCGGAGAAAGCAAGCGGAATCGGCGCCACCGGGGCCGATAAGCAGCCGGAAATGGCGTGATCCGCATTTTGGCGCTAACCTTCCGGTTCGCCGGCGTCTCTATGGTAGATGAGCGGAGATTTTAGGCGTCGAAAGCGGATGAGCGATGACCCAAGCTGACATTGGCACGCCCGACGAAATCCTCGTGGTCGCGGCTATCCTGGGAGAGCTGTCTGCTTTTGATGTGTTGGTGCTCCGATACCGCGCCGCCGTCATTCGGACAGCCCGGGTGATCGTTGCCCGTGATGACGTCGACGACGTAGTCCAGGAGGCGTTCCTGCTCGCGTTCAAAGCCTTGCCTTCGCTCGAGGAGCCGCGGAAGTTTCCGGCCTGGTTGCACGCGATCACGCGCCGCTGCGCATTTCGCTTCTCGGACCGCACCCGGACGCACCGGCGCATTTGCGTACCGCTCGACGAGGAGATCCTGGCGCAAGTCCCGGCCTTGAACCGCCCGTTGCCGGGAGAGCGCGGGGACGAGGAACTTCGGGAAGCGCTCGCTGTCATTCCAGCCGACTATGCGCTGGTGCTGAGGCTGCACTTCCTGGATGAAATGCCTTTGAAGCGGATCGCCGGCTATCTTGGCGTGTCGCTGGCAACGGTGAAGTGGCGCATCCATCGCGGCAAGAAACTCTTGCGCGAACAATACGAAGTCCTGAGAAGGAGTGGCGAAAAATGGAAAGGGACAAGGAAATAAGAAAGCTCGTTCATGTGCTCATTCAGACCGCGCGCGCGGCCTTCCAGTCGGAGTGGACTGGCTCCGGCAGCAGCGACGCAGCTTCATTGTGCGTGGAGCGTCACAACAGGATACTGGCACGCCTGAAGGAACTGGATCAGGGCCTGTCGGCCGTATTCGAGCCGCTGCCACCCGAGTGCTCCATGACCGCAGCCGCGATTGCCTGCCGCCAGCTCGCCTCCTATTACGAGGATGAAATCGGCTGGTCTTCCCGGTGGCGGCACGCCTACGGGGAAGCCTGCGATCCAAGGGCCTTCAAAGAGTTCTGGCGCAAGTCCGCAAGGGATGTGCAGGACCTGGGCGAGTTCATGCGTGAATGCAGCGAAGAGTGGGCCCGGCGCCGCAAGGCAAGGACCGAAGGCGAACCACCCCCGAAGGAATGATCTTGCTGGTTCCCATGCCGGCTGCCATACGACATCCGATATTCGGATTGGCAGATTCGGTTGGTCCTGAAGGAGTCAGCAGCCAGGAGTCAGGAGTCATGAGAACTGCTCCGGATAACGTTTGCAGCCGCGAGGCGCGTTGATCACGCTTGTAGCCCCGGGCTTCAGCCCGGTCTCCAAACCGAATCCCCTTTTTGCCTTGACTTTGCCTTGCCCGGCATGAATTCTGTTCGCGCGCGACCGTTCCCCGTTATCAATGGAGGCGGGCGGAATTCCAATGCATCGGGCTGGAAAGGCAAGCGGGTTCATCGCAATTCTGGGCGCGTGCATGATCGCTGCGCTGGCGGCCCGGGACTTTCGCGCCATGAACGTGGTGGACAGCATTTTCCCGGGGCCGGGGATCACCAGGTCCGTTCCACTGTCCGCCTATCTTCCACAACTTGGCGGCACTCCCGGCGACACTCCGGTCTATATATTCGATGCTCAGAATCGCGGGGGCACAATCCTGGTCCTGGGAGGCACTCACGGGGATGAAACGGCGGGATACCTGGCCGCGGTCGTACTCGTGGAGCAGGCGCGCGTGCAAACGGGCCGGCTGATCGTTTTGCCGAGGGCAAACGCCAGCGGCTTTACGCACAATGTCGCCCAGGAAGGCCACCCGCAGCGGCTATCCATTCGGACTCCTCACGGCACGCGCACGTTTACCTACGGCGCCCGCGTCACTAATCCAATCCACCAATGGCCTGACCCGCAAGTTTACACGTTGGCGGCATCCGGCCAGAGCTTGTCCGGCATCGAGACCAGGAACCTCAACCGGGCGTATCCGGGCAGACCCGACGGCACGCTTACGGAACGCATCGCCTGTGCCATCACCACGCTGATACGTCAGGAGAAAGTCGATCTGGCGATCGACCTCCATGAAGCCTCCCCCGAATATCCCGTCGTAAATACGATTGTCGCGCACGAACGTGCGCTGGACCTGGCGGCCCTCGTCAACATGAACCTTCAAGCCATTGGAATCGCCATAGGACTGGAGGCGTCTCCACCCAATCTCCATGGACTTTCGCACCGCGAGTGGGGAGATGCGACGCAGACGCTCGCGGTCCTCACGGAAACGACGAACCCTGCCCAGGGGCGACTCCGCGGCCGAACCGACGCGGATCTTGTGACCTTTGGGAAAGACCGATTCTATGCGCGCGCCGCCGAACACAACAGACTGTCCGTCCCTTTTCCGGAGAGCGGCTGGCCTCTGGACATGCGCGTCGCCCGGCACCTGGCCGGCGTGGCGGAATTCGTCAAATGCCTGGGTGAGTTATGGCCGGAGAAGCGTGTAGTGCTGGACGGATTGCCCGAATATCAATCCATGGTGAATCGAGGGCTCGGTACCTTTTTGAGGTGACCCATGCGAAACGACAAGGATGTGACCGGCGCCACGGTTTCAGACCCTCCGCCGAACACCGGGCGGCGCCGGGTCAGACTGATTGCCTGCATCACGCTGATCGCCGTCTGCGCTGGCTCGCTCCCGTTGTCCGGGCGGCAGGCGGCCGCCAGGAAAGCCGAGGTGGTTGCCGGCAAGGGCATGGTAGCCTCGGCCCACGCACTGGCCTCGCAGGCAGGGGTGGATATCATGAAGGCGGGTGGCAACGCCATCGATGCCGCCGTCGCGGCGGCATTTGCCATCGGCGTCGTCGAGCCGAACGCCAGCGGCATCGGCGGTGAAGGCATGATGGTTGTCTACAGTGCCGGCAAAAAATCGGCGGTCGCCATCGATTATCGATCGGCCGCTCCCGCTTCTGCGAGTTATCCCAAGGGGATTCCTGCCACGGGACATGCGGCCGTGGCGATCCCGGGAACGGTGGCAGGGCTGACCTCAGCCCTGAAACTGTACGGAAGCATGAAGCTCGAGAAGGTGATGGCGCCTGCGATCCGTCTGGCGGAGGAAGGTTTCATCGTCAGTCCTACCCTAGCCGGCGTGATCGCCGACAACTTCGAGGAGATCATGAAGAATCCCCAGCTGGCGGCCGTCGTCTGCCCCGGCGGGCTCCCTCTCGAAGCCGGCGCCACCCTGAAAAATCCTGATCTGGCGCGCAGCCTGCGCAAGATCGGGGCCGGCGGCCCCGATGTTTTCTACCGGGGCGAGCTGGCAGATGCCATTACGGCAGAGATGGCGGCGCAAGGTGGTTTCCTCGCCAAAGCCGATCTGGCGGCCTATCGGGCAATGACTCGCGAGCCGGTGCGGGGAAGCTATCGCGGCTACACCATGCTTTCGTCGCCGCCCCCGGTTGGCGGGACATCTGTCCTCGAGATCCTGCAAATCCTCGAGCACTTCGAACTGGCAAAGAATCCTCCCCTGGCGCCCCAAAACGTGCACCTGATGGCCGAGGCCATGAAGAGAGGCTTTGCGGACTTCAGCGGGTTTATCGCGGATCCCGACTTTGTCACGGTCCCGCTGAAAGGTCTCTTGTCGCCTGCCTATGCCGAAGCCCGCGCCGGCGAGATTCAGGCGGAGGCCATCAGTCCATCCGTGAAGGCCGGTGAGCCCGCCAAGTACGAAAGCGGCAGCACCACGTCCCTCTGTGCGGTCGATCGGAAAGGCAACGTCGTTGCGCTCACCCAGACGATCTCAGATTTTTTCGGGGCCAAGGTGATGATTGCCGGCACAGGAATCATCCTGAACAATGAAATGAAGAACTTCTCCGCCCGCGGGATCAATGCCATGGCGCCGGGCAAGAGAATGCGCACGACTATCGCGCCGACCATCCTCCTGAAGGGCGGCAAGCCCTTCGCGGCGCTCGGCACGCCCGGCGCCGCGCGCATTATCTCAACCATGGTGATCCTGATCTCGAATCTGATTGATCACAAGATGGGCATCCAGGAGGCGATCGAGGCGCCCAGATTTTATACTCGCGATACGGACAAGAACCTGTCTATAGAATCCAGAATGCCCCCCGCCACCGTCGAGGCCCTGACGAAGCTGGGATATGTCATCCAGACCATGGGGGAGTATGACCTGTTTTTTGGCGGCGCCCAGGGGATCCTGATCGACGCCAAAACCGGCAGGAAGACCGGAGGAGCGGATCCGCGCAGGGACGGCGCCGTCGTCGGCTATTAGGAAAACTAACTAAGGGGAAATGCACTGTCATGAATATTTCAAACAAGAACCGTATATCAATTCCCTGGATTGCCTTCTTGCTGGCGGGGACCTGCATCTGTTCGGGCGTGGCTGTGGCGCAGCAGAATTTCTCCAAGCCGGGCCTGATCACCTCGGTTGGACAGAGCTCGGACATCGCCATAATCAAGGCCCTGCTTAACACGAAGTTGAAGCTGGGTTTCGACGTTAATCCGGTCGCCAAGGCATCCGACTTCGCGGGCGCCAAGACACTGGTGATCGTGATCGGCGCCAGCACCAAGGGGCTCGGAGCTGCCGGGATCGACATGGACCAGGAAATCAACCGCACCAAGACCCTGCTGAAAACTGCCAGGGAGCAAGGCGTGCGGATACTGGCGATGCATGTGGGCGGAGAAGCCCGACGAGGCAAAAGCACGAACGATCTGATTGAGCTTGTAGTTCCGGAATCACAACACGTTGTGGTTGTCGCCACAGGCAACAAGGACAAGTTCTTCAACAATTTGTCGGCCAAGGGCGGCATCGCGTTGACCGAGGTCCCCAGTCTCGCGGCTGCGGGGGATGCGGTCAAGTCCCTGTTCAAGGAACAGCGCTGACGAAACTCTCATGCCGAACCCCATTTCGTCGCTGGCAGGAAACTTGGCGGAGCCGCTGACATTTCTCCTGATGCTGGCAGCCTTCGGCCTGCTGGCCATCCTGGCGCGCTGGCCGATAGGACTTGCGCTCATCGCCGCCGCCTGGGCAGGAGCGGCAACAAACGGCGTCTACATCCCGCTCCGGCACCTGGTGGAAGGGGCCTTTGCCTATCTCGATCCGATCCTGGTGATCGCCACGGCCATGATATTCATGCGCATTCTCGCCGATGGCGGGGCCCTGGGCGCGATTGGTGCGGCCGTCCAGCGCCGGTTCGGCGCAAAACCGATGCTCCTGCTCCCACTCCTGATGCTCATTGTCATGTTTCCGGGAATGATCACGGGATCATCCACTGCGTCGGTCCTGACGACCGGCGCCATGGCCGCTTCCATCCTGGCGGGTTTGGGACTGGCACGCGCGCGCGCCGCCGCCATCATCGCCATGGGAGGTGTGCTGGGCATGGTCGCACCCCCCGTCAATATCCCGGCAATGATAATCGGGACGGGCATTGATCTGCCTTATTCCGGGTTTGACATTCCTCTGGCCCTGGCGTCCTTTCCTCTCGCGATCGTTGTCGTCTATGGACTGGCTTGGCCCGGGTTGCGCCGGCAGGAACCGGGCTCCACGTCACGGCCGGGGGGCGCACTCGAAGCCAGGGAGCCCGAGGATCCCCCCGTTGTTTCCTTCCAGCGTGCCTGGGGGCCGCCTGCGGTCGCCGCCATCTTGATGCTCGCGCCCCGCATTGCCCCCAATCGCATACCCGATCTCGGGCTTCCCCTGATCTTTCTTTTGTCGTGCCTCGTTGGCATCATGGCGCTTCCCCGGTTTGCGCTGATCGCTTCGATGCTGCGAGCGATCGAGGAAGCGCTGCCGGTATTGGGCATTTTGTGCGGCGTGGGGGCATTCATACAGGTCATGACATTGACTGGCGGCCGCGGGTGGCTGGTCTCGCTGATGACAGCGGCGCCGGCCTGGGCACTGTTTGCCGCCGCGGGCGTTAGCATGCCCCTTTTCGGCGCGGTTTCCGCTTTTGGATCCGCGTCGGTGTTGGGGGTGCCCTTCCTGCTGGCGCTGCTGGGGCGGAGCGAAATAGTCACCGCCGCCGCCCTTTCGCTTCTGGCCGCCCTCGGGGACCTGATGTTGCCTGCCGCGCTGGCGGCAACCCTGGCTGCCCAGGTGGCCGGCGAGCCGGACCGGATGCAGGTGCTGCGGCTGTGCGTCGCGCCAGCCCTGTTGACGATCGCGTTTGCCATTCTCATGCTGTTATTCGCGCCCGACCTGGGCCATTGGATTCTTTAAGGTAAAAACCTGCGCGTGGAACTCATGCCGTTTGTGGAAACTTTCGATCTCATGAGGCGCGTATGCTGATTGCGTATCAGGCAATCTGCGTGTGGATCGCGCTTTTGATAGCGGCCGTCATGGTGCGGGAACGCAACCTGGGACGTCAAATCACCGGAGGCGTCGTCCTCATTCTTCTACTGCTGCGGATATTTCTGATAAAGTGATCCGCGAAACGGAAGGCCTATGAAGATTTTTCAATCGGTTCTATGTATTATCCTCCCGTCGGCATATGCCTTGGGATTCACCGCACGGTTCCAACAGGAAATCATGCACGACATCCGTCCCGGCCCCGCCATTACTGCGGTAAAGCATCTGTCCGATTACCTCCCTTCTCTGGCAAACACGCCGGGCGAGACCCCGGTTTATGTACTTGAAGGCAAGGAAAAGGGGGGAACGGTGTTCGTCGCCGCAGGCACGCACGGCAATGAAATTGCCGGGATCATGGCTGCCATCGTACTGGTCGAGCGGGCGCGCATCCAGAAGGGGCGTCTGATCGTCGTGCCCCATGCCAATAACTCTGCGGCCGGCTACGTCGATCCCCGGCGGCCAAGCCCATTTTTCGTCACGCTCACAACACCGAGCGGCAAAAGGCAGTTCCGGTACGGATCCCGGCTGACGAAGCCGGAGCACCAGGGAGCGCAGGATCCGGGCAAGTATCGGCACCCTCAGTCCACAGAGGAACTGGACGGCGCTGAAGCAAGAAACCTGGACCGCGCGTACCCGGGAAAGGCCAATGGGAATTTGACCGAGAGGGTGGCCTTCGCAATCCTGCAACTGATCAAGAAGGAAGCCGTAGACGTGGCATTTGACCTCCACGAGTCGGGCCCCGACTCCCGCCTGGCCTGGATGGTGGTCGCAAATCCCAAGAATGTGGATGTCGCGGCCATGGCTGTCCTGAATCTCGATGCGGCCGGCATCACTATGAAACTCGAGCCTTCCTCCGATTCGTTTCGCGGGCTCTCGCATCGGGAATGGGGCGACGCCACCAAGGCGCAGGCTTATCTTTTTGAAACTCCCAATCCCGGCATGGGCGAAAAATCGGAGTCCGCAGACCTCGTCAACGACACCAAGTTTCCCCTCGCCCGACGCGTGGGAGTGCAACTCTCGACATTCGTCGCCATTCTGGATTCCTACAATGAGACCGCGTCCCCGGCGCTTGCGATAAAGCTGTTGGATGTTCCGGGCGTCGCACAACTAAGCGCCGCCGGAGTCGGCGCATTTCTGAAGTAGGCCGGAGGACCGTGGAGAAATCATCCAGGCAAGCGACATTCATCCAGTTCGATGAGACGGTCATTCATGTTCGGCGCTTGATTGAAATCCTGAAGCGAGAAGGGGTGGAGTCGCCGGAGCTGTCCGCTTCCGCGTCTGGCGATGCTGCGCTTGTGGAGAAGCTGCCGGCATGGGTCGCGCGTTACGGCGCCCTGGTCGACGGGAGCAACGCCTGGGTATACTTCGAACCCAGATTTGGCACAAGATCGGGTCAACCGGGCCAGATCCAGCTTCGCATCAAGGCAGCACGCTGCCTCATCGACACCTTCGATGCCTCATCCGGTGCGTGCGTCGCGCGTGAATCCGCCGCCGGCACCCCTCCAGTCGCAGGTCTCGCCTTCACCGGCAGGCCGCTCCTGCTCTGGATTCGCCCAGTCGGTTGAATCTCGCCGGCATTGATGCCAACACGGAAACGGGGCCGTATCTCCAAAATCCAAGTTTTCGACAAAAACTGGAATACGGAGACAGGGCCCCGTTAGCCGCTGCAGGCGTTTTTTTTGGCTCACGCGTTTGGCCGTTCAGGATATAAAATCACCGCAATTCGGACAGCGTTGGCGGTGGCGACAGACGTATGTGAACGATTGCCGGCTCACTCTTCCGTGATGACCGGCGAAAGGTCGTAAAATTCGTGGCCAGTGTTTGTGGTTCCTGTCGTTTGCCCGGTGTCCGATTTGCTTGTAAGCTCAATTGCCATGCCAATTATCGGGTTCTGATGCCCAGCAAGGAAGGTATGTGATGCGACGAAACGCGATAGCCGGTCTGCTCGGTTCACTTATCCTGATGCTGACGATTACTATCGGCGCGCAGACCAAGCCGCCGGCGACTTTTGCCGACTACGGCCAATGGGAGAGTCTTGCAACCGCCGGAGCCAACGGAGGCCTGTCTCCCGACGGGCGCTCGATTGCTTATGGCATCAACCGTTCCAACAGGAATAACGAACTGCGGATCGTCAAAATCGCAGACGGCACGACCAAGGTCGTCGCTTTTGGTGCGCAGCCCGTGTATTCGTCCGACTCGAAGTGGATCGGATACAACATCGGCGTCTCCGAAACGGAGCAGGAAAGGCTGCGGAACGAGCAGAGACCGGTGCAGAACCAACTCGGTCTGATGAATCTCGCGACCGGCGAGGTGTCGAAGGTGGACGGCATCGAGGCGTTCTCCTTCAGTCCGGACGGCGCCTATCTGGCGATGCGGCGCTACGGGCCGGCCCGCCCTGCGGGATCCGCGGCGGCGGCGACCCCTGCCGGGCGCGGCGGGCGCGGCGGCGGAGCCGGAGGATCGGCGGCGGAAGAAGCCCCCGGCACTACCCTGATCGTCCGGCAACTCGCGAGCGGCCGCGACACGACGCTCGGCAATGTGTCCCAGTTCGCCTGGCAGGATGCCGAGCGCAGCCACCTGCTGGCGATGATCATCAGCGCCGAAGGCAAAACGGGTAATGGCGTGCAGCTGTTTGATCCGGAATCAACTGTGCTGCGGGTGCTCGATTCGTCGGCTTCTCTCTACACGGACCTCGCCTGGAGAAAGGAAAACGCCGATCTCGCCGTGCTCCGTGCCAAGACCGACGAGCGCAAGGATGGTTCAACCTATGTGGTTCTGACCTGGACCGGCCTGGGCAAGACCGAGCGCCAGCGCGCTTACGATCCTACCGCCGATTCCACTTTCCCGGCGGGTATGCGGACTGTTTCCTTTCGACGGCTCGCCTGGTCGGATGACGGCGGCGTGCTTTTCTTCGGGATCGCCGGCTGGCCCGACCAGATTCCGCCCCCCTCGGGACGCGGCAATCGAGCGGCAGCCGGCGGCGGCGATGCGGCACAGGGCGGGCGCGGTGGAAGAGGCGGCGCGACGGCCGCCGACCAGCCTTCGACGGTCGAGGTCTGGCACTGGAACGATGCGTTCGTCATGCCCCGGCAGAAGCTGAGTGCGACGCAGGACAGGCGCCGCAACCTCCTGGTCGCCTGGCATCTCGACAGCGGCAAGCTGGTTCAATTGGGCAAAGACCTGGTGAACGAAGACGTAAGGCCGATCCGAGGGACGAACCTCGCCTGGGTTGCGGAATGGTCGAAATACGCGTTCGACCGGACGATTGGCCGGCCGGCAGCCGACATCTACCTCGCCGACATCACCACCGGGGTGCGTACCAGGCTCAAGGAGAACATCAACGACCGGTACGTACAGGCAAGCCCCGGAGGCAAGTACCTGCTCTACCGGGAGAATGACCAGTACTGGACGGTCAACCTGGCCACCCGGGCAACGGCCAATATCACCAAGGCGGCTCCCGTGTCGTTCATCGACAAGGAGTCAGACCAGACGAGTCCGCTCAAACCGCCGTTCGGCATGGGCGGCTGGACGAAGGACGATGCGGCCGTCCTTTTCTACGACAAATTCGACGTGTGGCAGGTTGCAGCCGACGGATCAAAGGTGCAGCGGCTGACCAATGGCACGGCGGAACAGGTTCGGCATCGCATCGTGCGGCTGGACGGGGCCGGGGGTGGCCGCGGAGGCGGCGGGGGCGACTTTGGCGGCGGCGCCGACCAGGGCATCGACCTCAGCAAGCCGCTCTACCTGAGCACCTATGGCGACCATTCGAAGCAATCGGGATATGCGCTGCTCAAGCCGGGCAGCCCGGCCGCACGCCTGGTGTGGCTCGACAAAAGCGTAGGCTCGCTTGCGAGGGCGAAGGACGCGGATGTTTACGGGTACACCGTCCAGGACTACGACGATTCGCCCGACCTCCTTGTCGGCGGCCCGGACCTGAAAGACGCCAGGCAAATTACCACCACCAACGCGTTTCAGAGCAATTTCGCATGGGGCCGGAGCGAGCTGATCGAATACAAGAGCGACAAGGGGCGGCCGCTCCAGGGCGCGCTCTATTACCCGGCGGGGTATGAACCGGGCAAAAAATACCCGATGATCGTCTACAACTACGAACTGCTCTCCCAGAACGTCCACCGCTATGTGGTTCCGTCCGATACCAGCTATTACAACAACGCCGTCTTTACGAGCCTCGGCTACTTCGTGCTCGAGCCGGATATCGTCTTCCGGGAACGCCAGCCGGGATTGTCGGTCGTGGAGTGCATCACAGCGGGCGTGAAGAAGGTGATCGAGATGGGCGTCGTCGATCCCAAGCGCATCGGCATCGTCGGCCATTCGATGGGAGGCTTCAACACGTCGTTTGTCGCCACGCACACGAACGGGATCTTCGCGGCCGCGGTTGCGGGCGCGGCGATGACAGATCTCGTCAGCTATTACGGCGATCATCACTGGAGCTCCGGGATCGCGGAGACCGACCACATCGAAACCGGCCAGGAGCGCATGGTCGTGCCGTTGTATGAGGACCTGCAGGCCTATATCGACAACTCGGCCTATTTCAACGCCCAGAACATGACGGTCCCGCTCCTGCTCGAGGTCGGAGACAGCGACGGCACCGTGGCCTGGCATCAGGGAATCGAGCTCTACAACGTGGCGAGGCGCGCGAGGAAGAACGTCGTGATGCTGGCCTACATCGGCGAGGATCACGGATTGCGCCAGAGAAGCAACCAGACCGATTACCAGCGCCGCATCATCGCCTGGTTCGGACATTACCTCAAGGGCGAGCCCGCGGAGAAGTGGATCACGGACGGCCAGACCTACCTCGATCGCCAGGAGGAGATCCGTCGCCAGCCGACGAAGAAATAGGCGGCTATCCCCCGTTCGGGCCGCGCCGTCAAATATCACCGCGGAGGCGCAGAGGTCGCAGAGGAAAATGATCGAGTAATTATTCTCTGTGCCTCTTCGGAAACTCAACGAGCCGCATTCATGTGGCTCCGGGCTTCAGCACGGTCTCCAAACTGACCCCTGAGGCTGATTCCGGAACAATCTCATATGCGGCGGATGGTACCGGGATCGACATAGAAGGTGCGGGCTGAAGCCCGCGGCCACATGAAAACTTCGACCCACGGGAGGAGAGCGTGCCCGTCACGAGGGCGTAGCGGTGATATTTCATCCGTCTCTCCTCTGTCTGAATCCCAGAGCCCCACTGCGCTTCCTTGCGTTTCCTCCATCCGATGGCTATATTCCTATGGATGAGTCTTGCGCCCACCCAACCCGAAAGGACAGGTCTATGGAAACCATTCTGTCGTTCATCGATGCCAACCACGAACGATACCTTCAGGAGCTGAAGGAACTGCTTGCCATCCCCAGCGTCAGTTCGCAGAGCAGCCGCAAACCGGAGATGCTTCGGGCCGCCGAGTGGCTCAAAAACCACATGGCAGGCATCGGTCTGCAGAACATCCAGATTCTGGAGACCGAAGGCCATCCGGTCGTTTATGCCGACTGGCTTGGAGCGCCGGGTAAGCCCGTCATTCTTCTTTACGGCCACTACGATGTGCAGCCGGAGGATCCGCTGGACAGGTGGCAGTCGCCGCCGTTCGAGGCGACCGTACGGGGCGAAAATCTATACGCCCGCGGCACGGCCGACGACAAGGGCCAGATCTTCATCCACCTCAAAGCCATTGAAGCCTGCCTGAAAAACGGCGGCGCCTTGCCGGTAAACATCAAGATCATCTTCGAGGGGGAAGAAGAAATCGGCAGCGAGCATCTCGGCGCTTTCGTGGCGGCGCACAAAGAATTGCTCAAAGCGGATGTCATTCTCATCTCCGATTCGGGCATGTTTGCCAAGGGAGTTCCGTCGGTAACCTATGCCTTGCGAGGGTTGGCATATATGGAGGTAGAGGTCACAGGACCAAACGGTGATCTGCACTCCGGTTCCTTTGGCGGCTCCGTACACAATCCGATCCAGGCGCTGGCGGAGATGATCGCGTCGCTGCACGACAAGAACGGGCGCATCACCGTCAAAGGCATGTACGATGATGTCCGCCCGCTCACCAAGGCAGAACGCGACGCCTTCAAGAAGCTTCCCTGGAACGACAGGAAGTACGCAAAGTCGCTCGGTCTGAAGCAGCTGTACGGTGAGAAGGGCTTTTCAACCCTCGAACGGCTCTGGGCTCGTCCGACACTCGAATGCAACGGGATCTGGGGAGGCTACACCGGCGAAGGAGCCAAGACCGTGCTTCCCTCGAAAGCGTTCGCAAAGATCTCCATGCGGCTGGTTCCGGATCAATCGGCCGCGAAGACTGCGAGACTGTTCGAGAAGCACCTCAAGGCCATCGCGCCCAAAACCATCGATGTAAAGGTGCGCAATCTCCACGGCGGCGAACCGGCGATCACCCCGGTCGACAGCCCGGGCGTGCAGGCAGCCGTGGCGGCGCTCGAGAAAGGATTCGGAAAGAAGCCGCTCTATCAGCGCGAAGGCGGCTCGATACCGATCGTCGTGGAATTCAAAAAACTGCTCGGAATCGACTCCGTCCTGCTCGGATTCGGCCTGCCCGACGAAAACGCACACGCACCGAATGAATTCATCAACCTTAACAACTTCTTCGGCGGCATCAAGACAGCAGCGCACTACTATCACGAGCTGCCGAATTTCTGGCAAAGCGGGAAGAAGAAATAGCAGGACTGGATCAGGTTGGTTCCGGCATGAACACCGAAGATGCGGCACTTTATCAGATTTGCTGGTAGATCCAAGTGCCGCGCCTTCGGCGCTCGATATGCTGCAATTCTGTTCCCGGCCTGACGGCCGGGCCTGTTAAATGCCGGCCGTTCGTGGCCTCATGAGAGGCCACGAGGAACGAGCGGTCAGCCTATAACCACAATATCAAGTGTGGGAAACATCCAGGATCGAGCCGCCGTGTTGTCTTCAAAATCAGCGACTATGTGCGCAGTTTATCATCCCGAACCGACGGCAACAACGAGAACCGTTGATCCATAGCCGGTGTTTTTCCTCGGGCTGCAGTTCCTGCAGGTCGTTGCGGCGCCAATTCCCGGACAGGCTGAACCCATGAGCAAACCGTGATAGGATCTTGATCATGACGAGCAGAAAGTTGCGTTGGGGCATATTAGGCACAGGCAACATTGCGCGGCAGTTTGCGCAGGCGATGGCGGAGTCACGGCGCGGCGAATTGGCCGCCGTGGCTTCGCGCGCGGATGCGACGGCAAAGCGGTTTGCGGCTGCGAACCGGATCCCGCTGGCCTACGGCGCCTACGATGCTCTGTTGGGTGACCGCTCCATTGACGCCGTTTACATCCCGCTCCCCAACAGCATGCATCATGAGTGGGCGATCGTGTCATTGCGCGCCGGCAAGCACGTCCTTTGCGAGAAGCCGATTGCCGCAAGCCGGGAGCAGGCGCTCGAAATGTTCGCTGTGGCGCGCGGGGCCGGATGTTTGCTGGTCGAAGCCTTTATGTTCCGGTCCCATCCGCTGACCGCAGCATGGCTCCGGCAAATCCGGAACGGCGCCATCGGGCAACCCCGCCTGATGCGTTCGAGCTTCTGCTTCTGCACGCGGCACCGCGATGGGAATATCCGGTTTAGCCGCGAACTGACAGGGGGCGCGCTCATGGATGTGGGTTGTTACTGCGTCAATCTCTCGCGGCTGGTCGCTGCCGACGAACCCGTTTCGGTGACGGTCAGCTCAGTGCTTTCAGAGTCCGGGGTCGACGAAGTGACTGCCGGCACGATGCGCTTTCCCAACGGACTGATTGCCGCCTTTACCTGCGGCATGACCATCCACGCGAACAACGCGGCTTCCGTGTGTGGAACCGGGGGCTTTGTCGAAATCCCGATCCCCTGGAAGCCTCCGGCAAATCACGCCACATACGAGCTGTCGGCTTCCATCCCCCCGATGATGGACATCGGCGCCTCCGCCGGCCCGGTGCCGCTCCCGGGGTCCGCGCCGCGTCAGATTATCAGCGTGGATGCCGGCGTTCCACTGCTCGCCCTGGAAGCCGATGATCTCGCTGCAGCGGTCATCGACGGTGCGCCCCCTGCAGTGAGCGAAGCCGATTCGCTCGGCAACATGGCCGTCCTCGACCGAATGCGCGCGCTCGCCGGCCTGCCCTATTGAATCGCGATTCCGAATCGACCCGATGCCCGCGCCTGAAACCCCAAAGCCCGAGGAGCGTGCAATATTGTTCCTGCCCTCGCTTTGGACGGGCCCGGGGCAGTACTGCGGATCACAGGTTCAGTTTTCGAGCGTGGAAATCTTGACCACCCACGCATGTTGGCACGGCGGGTTCTTCTGCAACTGTTCGGGAATCAATACGACGAGCCCGCCGTCTCTTCTTTCCCATTTCAGACTCAGGTTTGTGCCCAGGAGCGTGACCCGGGCGTTCTTTGCCGGTGTGATGGGACCAAGCCCGATCTCGGCTGGAACCGCTGTTTCACTCTCGCCCGCGAGGTAGAGCGCATAGGCGGCGCCGTCTTTCAATCGCGTGTAACCCATTTTCCCGTCCCGATAGGGCGCCAGTGGACGCGAATTGTAGATCGCCTCGCCGTTGATGCGCATCCAGGCGCCGAGTTCCTGCAGGCGGTTGTAGGCTTCGTCGTCCCACGTCCCTTCGGGCGAAGGGGCAATATTGAGGAGGAGATTTCCGCCTTTCGCGACAATATCCACCAGCATGTGGACGAGATTGCGTGTGCTCTTGTACCTGGCGTTGAAGGAGTAGCTCCAGCCGCCACCCATAATGATGCACGACTCCCACGGGTACGGAAGCAGCTTGCCCGGAACCTGGTTTTCCGGCGTGAGGTAATTCTGATATGGGCCCTGGACGGCGCGGTCGACTACGATGTGCCCAGGCTGTTTTTCACGCGCCTTCCGGACCAGTTCCGGCATGTCGATGTCCTGGCTCTGGGGCCGCGTCGCGAAGCGAGCGCTCAGCAGCGCCTCGCGGATTTCCTCGTCCGTTTTGGTGCGCACCCAACCGCCATCGAGCCACAGAATGTCGACCCGGCCGTAGTCAGTCATCAGCTCCATGATCTGGTTGTGGGTGAACTCGACGAACCTGCTCCACCGCTCCGGATATTTCCGGATGTCGTAATTCACGTTGCGGTCGGGCGTTGCGAAATTCGGCCACCAGTAGTTCTCGTTGTGCCAGTCAGGCTTGGAAAAATACGTCCCGATCAGAAATCCATGTCTTCGAAATGCGTCGAAGATTTCCTTTGTTACGTTGGCTTTCGGACTTGTGCTGAAGGCGCAGCCCGGATCGGTGATCCTGTAATCTGTCTGATGCGTGTCGAACATGCAGAAGCCGTCGTGGTGTTTCGTGGTAAAAACCACATACTTCATGCCGGCATCTTTGGCGGCCAAGGCCCACTTGTCGGGATCAAATCTGGTCGGATTGAAGGTCCTCTTAAGGTCTTCGTATTGTTTTTTGTATTCGATGTAGTTTGGGTTCTTTCTGCGACACCAGTCCTCATCCTCTGCGCAGATTGACCAGGACTCCACGACCCCCCACTGGCTGTAGGGCCCCCAGTGCATCAGGAGGCCGAACTTGATGTCCTGCCACTTCTCCAACTGCTTCAGGACCAGCGGGTCGGTCTCGGGATAGTACTTCTGAAGATACTCCTGCGCCGATGAACTCGACAGCAGAACCAGAGTCACCCAACAAGCCGGCAGCCACCTTTTCATGATATTTCCCCGATCGGCAGATTTTGACTACAAACTGCGAAATGACGAAGACTTCGTTCTGCCCGCTAAACCCGGCGCAGTCCTGACCGCCGTTCCTTCAGCGTTTGTGCGGATTATAAAGCGGTTCCTCCGTGGCCGGTAGTGAGGATTATGTTGTCGCTCCGGACCCCGGTTGCATTACTGAATCGTCTCCCCGGGCCTAAACGCGTGAAATGCGGCAGACCGTGCGGCCGACGGGCCGGAGATCGCGTCATGCGACCGGCATGTGAATGGTACATGCATGGGCCGCACTGGATAAAGTTCGTGTCGTAATCATCAAGTCAAGCAAAGCGAGAACCGTAGAACCGGTGCTGGCAGGTCTGACAGCGGTAAGGCAGCAGAAACAGCACGGCAAACACCCAGTCCCACCCGCGCCGGTGCGAACGGCTGATACGTTGGGAACTGCACTTTGGGCAGGAAATCATCTCAGGAATCCGGGTCCTGGGGGGAAGCTTGTTCTTATTTTACCACCTGAAGTTGTCTCACACCAATAGAGGCGGATCCCGAATATTATCTTCCTGGACGATCGTCCAGATTGCTCGGTTTGCCGTCCCGCTCTGCACTCATCCATGACAAAAAAAGTCCATCGGTCAAAATAAAATGATCTCAATTAAGGCAAACGGGCCGAAATGATAAGGGGATACATGGAGCGACGAGCTCGCATTGATTCAAAGGCTGTGAGGAGCGAAATGTTCACCTGGCAGATAACCGTTTCATTGGCGATGGCAGGCTGCGCGATTGCCTGCCTCTTGTTAATTTGCAGAGCTATCCATAAGTTGGCGAAAGGCATCCTCTCTATTGGGGCCGAATTGCAGAAGATGAACGCTAAACTGGAGAGAATCGAGGCAGTGAGCGGAGATGATACGTCGCTTGAAGCTGTTGAAGCTGCCTTTTCCAACTTCGAGAAACTCAAGAGGATTGACAAATCGCAGCCGCAGGGGGTGCAGCGCGAACCGGCTGTTCCGGCAGGAACCGCTAGGGTGGCCCCGCCTTCGATATTCTCAAGCTACCGTTGAGCGAAGAGCGGCCTGCTGCCCCGTCGTCTCCCAGTCCACGCAGACCGGCACGGCCTCCCCGCGCGTTCCAGGCACCTCCATTCAGACCGAATGAGATGCAGACTCCCATAGCGCAAACTCCATGCCGGTTCGTCTCTCTGCCCCGTGGCAGGCAGCCAACCCGCAGCAACAGCTGGATATAGGAGAATACCCCGGGCTCTCGGATGCCTCGGGGGCGACACCACACGAGATCTTCCAGGGGCGATACCGACGACCTCAACCGAAAACCCGCTCTTGCCCGTCCCCGTAGTACTTTGCCTGAAAGTGAGCTATCATGACCAACTTAAGACCAAGAAGGCAGCCTATGAAGGCCGAGGCGAGGGCGGAGATCGAGAATCTTGTTGAAAAGTACCGCGATCAGTGTTTGTGGTTTCTGCGACAGGATTTTATTCCACGTAGTACGGAAGAAATCCTTCACGTTCTGGATCTCATCGAACGTTACGGGGATCGAGCGGGTTTTGAACGGGCGCAAAGGTTGAAGCGATGGCTGCTACTCCCTACCAGTGTGGAATCCTAAAAACGCTTGCCGCGCATAGAAAGCAGCGGGGTGAGAGCTACGTGGCCGGCGGCGTGGCGCTCAATCAATTGTTGTCAGCGCCCCGGATCTCGCGTGATATCGACCTGTTTCACAGTTCGCAGGAGGCTGTCGCCGCGACCTGGGCTGCGGACAGCGTACTGTTAGCAGCTACCGGTTATATCGTGGAGCCGCTTCGTGAAGCGCCTTCTTTCGTTGAGGCGCGGATTTCGCGCGGGACTGACCGTGTCATCATGCAATGGGTTCAGGACAGTGCATTCCGCTTTTTCCCGCTCCTCGAGGACGAACTCATGGGGCTGGTGCTGCATCCCTTTGACCTCGCGACCAATAAGGTTCTCGCCATGGCAGGGCGAATGGAAACCCGCGACTGGATCGACGTGCTCAATTGCGACCGGGACATCCAGCCTCTAGGTTATCTGGTCTGGGCAGCGTGCGGCAAAGACCCGGGTTATAATCCGCTGTCGCTCCTTGCCGAAATCTCACGCGCACATTATAGCCAGGCAGAACTGGACATGCTCGACTTCTCCGGTTCCAAGCCTGATGCCGCCCTGCTGGGCGGACTCTGGCATGAGATTCTGCGAACTGCAAGCGTGCTCTGCAGGCAGTTGCCCGACCGCGAACTCGGCAAGTGCGTTGTCAGCCGCGACAGAGAACTCTTTCGCGGGAGTGCGGAAGAGTTGCGTGAGGCTCTCACGACCCAAGCGGTCGAATTCCACCAGGGACGGATTGGCGGCTCCTGGCCCGTGTCTCGTTAGATACGGTAGGAACTATTGATTTATATGGTGCGCCCGGCACGACTCGAACGTGCGACCTTTTGATTCGTAGTCCATAAATTCAGGTTCATTTTGACACCCATCGAAACATTCCTAATCCACAACAAACAAGGTTTCTATTCTGGTAGATCAAGAGATTGCCTTGAATAATAAGGGTATATGTGATTTAATCATATCAGTAATGTTTCATATCGTCTCAGTGCCTCGTATCAAACGGTTTCGTTTTCGTGGTACCCCGGTGGTACCCCGGAGAAGCTCATGGCACAGATTAAGCTTACCGATCGGACGATTGCCGCATTGAAATCAAAATCGGTAAGGCTGGATTATTGGGATGATTCCCTCTCCGGATTCGGCGTGCGTGTAACCTCGGACGGCAAAAAAACCTTTTGTGCGAAGTACAGGATCGCTGGCAAACAGCGGCGCTTCTCACTGGGAAGGTTTCCTAAGATTTCACTTGCGACTGCGCGGGAGATGGCGCGCGATGCCTTTGAGCTGGTCCGCAAGGGAACCGACCCGGCGATAGCAAAGCGGGACGCGGAACAGGCAGCGCTGGAGAAAGAGCGAATGGCGCGCGAGGATGAGCGGCGACGCCAGGAGCACGAGCAGAACACCTTCAAGCGGATGAGTCAAGACTACCTGGAACAACACGCGAAGCCGAACAAGCGCTCCTGGAAAACGGATGAATGGTATATCAACAAAGTGCTCATCCCGGAATTCGGTGAACGGCCAGCGGAAGAAATCAAGCGGCGGGAGGTTCGGGAACTATTGGACCGTGTGAAAGCAGAAGGCAAACCGATCATGGCAAACCGCGTCTTGGCCTGCGCACGCAAGATCTGGAATTGGGGAATCTCAAGAGATCGTGTTGAAAGCAATCCGTGCCATGGCATACAGCGTCCATCGACTGAAACTCAACGGGACAGGGTTCTGTCTGAAGATGAAATCAAGGTAATCTGGAAAGCGCTTGACGCAGAAAGGCCGCTAATGGCGGCGACGTTTCGCCTTCGTATTTTGACAGCACAGCGTGGCAGCGAAGTGCACTCGATGCGGTGGTCGGATGTAGATGGCGAATGGTGGACGATTCCGGCCGAATTTGCCAAGAACGGATTGAGCCACAGAGTGCCGTTGAATCCCCAGGCACAGCGGGTCATTGAACAGGTGCGGAGCATTACCCAGAAAAGGGATTCAAAGTCCGGACGAGACCGCAGCGAATGGATCTTCCCGAATCCGATCCGGCGAGATCAGCACATGGTCGAGTGCCAGAAGCTTGCAAGGCGTGTGCGGGAGAATTCCAAGGTTGACTTCAGGGCGCACGATTTTCGTCGCACAGCGGCCTCCATGATGGCAGCAATGGGCATTCAAAGACTTGTCATTAGCAAGATCCTAAACCACGTCGAGCCGGGCGTGACAAAGGTTTATGATCGGTATAGCTACGACAAAGAGAAGCAGGAAGCATTGAATACATGGGGAGCGCGGTTAGGCCGTATCGTGGCCGGTCTGGAGCTTGTGAAGGCGGAAGACGGGGAAGAATAGATACGGTGCCGGCGTGATCCGCGAAAACCCGCTACGGCTTCGGAACGCTTCGGATCCGGGCACTCGAAGTAGCAGTTCTTCCCTTGTTTCAATATCCCGTGGGCTCGAATAGACGCCGATAGCGATTGGGAAGCCTGTCACTGGCGAATTGCTAATTCGTGACACAACCCCAGGCGATTCGGGTTTTGTTAGAATGAGTAGATGCGCGATCTCGCTATCCCGTATGGTGAATTTAAACAGATGGCGATCAAAATCGTTCTTCTCCGGGGATTGCAGCGGAGTCAGGGGAACAATCTCGGCCGATTTTAGATCGAGCCGGCTCTGGCGCGAACAAGATGGAAAGATGAGCCCGTCAGTTGATAGGGACTTCGCCCAATCGCATGCAGTCACCGACGCACATGACGACCGTCGCCTGTGTAGCGCCTGCTGTCATTGTCGGTGATGCTCATGCGGCTTTTCGATAGTAATATCGCAGCAGTCCGCCGAGCCGTTCCCGGCACATAACCTCACCAGCTTTCTGGCCTGCTTCTATACCCGGAATCAGCAGCCGGTTGCCAATTCCTTGATGATTGCGCTCCGTAAGAAAATGATCCATATACGCAACTGTGGCAGTATGGAGCGATTCCTCTCCGAAGAAAATCATCCGCTCCAGACATTCCTCCTTCAGGCTGCGCATGAAACGTTAATGCCAATTTTGGCATTAGCGCTTCATGCTAAGCGTGAAGGAGGAGTGCCTCGGGCGGATGATTTTCTTCGGAGAGATAGCGCTCCAATCCGTCGCAACCTGCTTTCTTGAGCATTATCATGCGGAGCGAAATCACCAAGGGATCGGCAACCGGCTAATCGCGGCAGGAAAAGGGGCCGGGAGGGCGACCGGTGAAATCGTGTGCCGCGAACGATTAGGTGGACTGCTGCGGTACTACTACCGCGAAGCGGCGTGACCTCTTCGTCGACTCATCTCAGTATCCGCTCAGGAGCGGGCAATCATCGTGTGGGTAGCCGACCGCGCACAGCCGAAGAAGTAAAGGGAGAAACTGCTGCTTCGCCTCGCCAGCTGCTGGAAACCGGAGCTCGCTCAATCGATATCGGCCGAAAGAGTGCCGCCCTAGCAACCCCAACCATCGAAAAGATGCGCGATCCACCGACGTCGGAGTAAATTCGCCAAACGGCCTTTTCCACGTCCAGTGGAGTAGGAATGCCTTTCGATGCCAAGCGATGACCGTGCCTGGTTTGACGAACAGGAGGGACTTGCGCCATTCGGGCCAGAGCCGGGAAAGAACAAGCCCAAGACCCGATCCGATGCCCGAAGCCGGAGTCTTCTCTTATTGCCTTTTTCAGAACCGCGAGTTGGTGGCGGAGAGCCAAGATCTCCACCTGCAACGAAGCCCGTGTCCGCAGTGTGGACATAAGCCCGGCGAGCATCGACATCCCTACGCCATACATGGCTCACGATGGTAGCAGCACGAAGCCGCAAGAGCAACGATTTGAATCGTTACAGAGTTTTTCGCAGGAAGCCCGAGTCCTTTTTTGTTGCATCTGTACTACGCACGATCGATAATAAACTTACGCGAGGGGGACATCTCCTTCATTCTCTCAGTGCTGCGTTCCCTTAGCATCACTGACTCGTGTATAGCTTCACCTAATCTAAGGTACCGATAGATCGAGTGGAATGCTCGCATTCTCCAATGGGGAAAGACGAACACTCGCATGGTTCCGAACGTGGAACGGCAAAGGCCCCAATAGGGTTAAATCTATCGGGATTATTCGAGTGTTTGCGCAGGAGAAGCTCCTGGTGCGTATTCCGACGTATCTTGGCTCAGTGTGATTCATAGAGGCACAATCGTGTCGCATTTGGGCTCCCTTTCTGTATGAGAATTGGTTGGGAATAATGATTATCGACCACATTGAGCACGCTTCCAAGTATTGCCAACTTAACGACCGTGTCGCGATGGCTTTGCGAGCAGCGCAATCAACCGAATTTCTCTCTGCTCATCCAGGCCGCTATGCCCTCCAGGAACCCGATGTCTTTGCCTTAGTGCAGCAATATAGTACCAAGCCGCAGGCGTTCGGAAAGTGGGAGGCACATCGTCGTTATATCGACCTGCATTACGTGGTCTCAGGCCGGGAAGTAATTGGACACGCACACCTAAACTCGATGACCGTCACTGAACCGTACAATGAAGAGAAGGACGTGCTCTTTCTAGCCGGGGAAGGGAACTTCTTTACAGTTTCTGCAGGAACATTTGTGATCTTTTTTGAACAGGACGTACACATGCCGGGCCTCGCCGTATCTGCACCTGAGCCGGTACATAAGATTGTCATCAAGTTTCGCATGGAATGAGATACCGTCCCTACTTCCTCGTTAGGGAAATGGAGGGTCAAGGTCGTCCCAAGCAGGCGAGCGGCAGGCAGAGCTCGCACCGAGAGGCCGTGTTTACATGTGCTATCGGAGGCTTAGAAGCCTCTAAAGTAGAGAAAAATCAGTTATCCATCGGTTTGAATGATCTGAATTATACAGAAGACATATCAAGGATGCGAAACTGCGTTTCGAAGTCGCCAATCATACGACCAAAGAGCTCCGCGTATTTTCTAATGCACCGCGATTCCAGCTTACGTTACTTGTCCGCGGATGGTACACCACCTGAATGCCACACTCCAATCCCGTTCTCGAACGCAATCTTTGTTCCAAAAACCGCAGACTGCTTCGCTAATCGCTCGATGATTATCCTGCCTATGGTCATGTCAGCGAGCCGAGGAGTTCCCCGCTGGGATCGTGGCGCTTTCTGCCCCAAGTCGATTGGATATAGTTTGAGATTAACCAACTGCGTTCCCCGAAATGTCGGTACGGCTACGATACTCTCGTACCAGACGGGATTCGACGGAAACCCTGTCGTGCCTCCTTTGAAGCGAGCATCGTATAGATCAGAGGCCAGCGCCGTATCGGGAAGATCGAACGTTTCGTAATTATCTGCTGGCATCGGATCTATGGTCTCGTTTTGGAAGATGAAGTTTCCCAAGCTGTAAAAGATGGGTTTGCCTTTGTAGATCTCAATTCCACGAAGTAGGTGAATCCCGTGGACTACGAATGCGGTCGCACCGGCATCAATGCATTTCTTGCCGAACTCGATCAGCCAACGAGGCGGATTTGTACGCTCGTATGCGAACTCGTGCGAATGGCTACTTACCACAACGAAATCCGCTAGTTTCGCTGCGTTCCGGATTTCTCTAAGGATGCGTCCTTCATCGTGAGGATCAAGAGATTCAACAATCCTGCTTTCCGGACCTGGCTCCACCAAAACTCCGAAGATAGGAACTGATGAATTCGGATCCTCGTCTACGCTTGTACCATATTTAGGCGCGATTGCCCGCAAAGACTGGAGAGTTTTCGCATCAGCCTCATACCTACGATTTACCCTCAGTGCATTAAGCCCAGGACGCCCCATGACCTCGGCGCGTGCAGCACCCGCGCGCGACATCGGTGTGAAGCTAGTCGCAAGCGCGATTAGGGCCATCCTCCCTTTGGGCGTGTCAAGATAACCAGGCCGACTTGCTAAACTGAGGTTTTCACCAGCCCCCGCGAAGATGAGTCCAAGCCGATTTAGCAGCCTGTGCGTCATTCTCATCCCTTCAACACCATAATCCGTAGTGTGATTATTAGCGTGACTGAAGAGGGAAAAGCCCATCTTCTTGAGCTCTTCGGCCGCTTCAGGCGGGCCAAGCTCCCAGTTTCCCCCGTTTTCCACCTCCGGCCAGCCTCGAAATTCGGATAGTCGAAACAGGTTGACTTCGAGGTTAACAAATCCGGCATCGGCACCGCGGACTAGCTTTGCTAATTCCATAAACCTCGGATCTGCCTCTGTATCAAACTGCATGATCCGCCGCGTGATGATCGCGTCACCTACCGCAGCCATAGTCCAGGTTGATCCTAGGTTGGATTCTGACTGCAATCCCTGTGCGATGCCAGCGCACAACAAGATTGAAACCGTGAAAACCAAAACACTCATCTTCATCACTTGCCCCCCGACATCCGAAATCTGCCGATGTAACGTGAGCCCCTCCAAACATTGGCCATCGCTCGCCAGAGGAATTGCAGCCTGAAGGAATCCAATACTTATCAGGGCTATGCACTTGACGCAACCAGCCACTAGGGGTTGCGATCTGATAGCGACACAATGGGCGCCGGGTCCACCTGCATAGCTTGCTGTGCGAGGCGGTAGAACAGTTTCCCGCGCGACGCGGACTTCCGGCGGTTGAACCGGAAGGTGAACTCGTCGAGGTAGTAGTCGAGATGGGCGTGCCCAACTGCGCCCTGATGGGTGCCGAGCAGCCACCGCTTCAAGAGCGAGACCACGCGGTGGAGCCCCGTACACTACAGGTTGGGGCTGGTTGCGTCAAGTGCATAGCCCTGATACTTATTAACACGCACTCAAAGCACCGAGACTCCCAGATTCCTTCAGATTAGTTGCAATGTGCTGCTCAATACTCTTTCCCAGTTCTTGCTTTTTTTATTTCATCCAAATACCGACGTGCATTTTCGGTAACAATCTGCAGTCTTTTGTTCTTAACAGCCTCCTTGTCAACAAGTTCAGCGCCGACGGCGACTGCAGCCGCTCCAGCTCTAATATAGTCGCCCGCATTTTCGAGCTTGACCCCTCCGGTTGGAACTAATTCGATTTGCGAAAGTGGGCTTTTCAGCGCCTTGACATACTGAGGGCCACCAACACAACCGCATGGAAATATCTTGATGAAGTCCGCGCCGGCCTCCCATCCGGCAACTACTTCCGTAGGAGTAAGTCCGGCGGGTACAGACACCTTGCTGTACCGCTTGGTCATCGCGATGACCTCGAAATTCAAATTAGGGCTGACTATAAACTCGGCACCCGATAGGATCGCGACACGGGCTGTTTCAGAATCCAGTACGGTGCCGGCACCCAAGACGACCTGATCACCAAGTACCTCCCGCAGCTTTTCGAGGACGGTGGTCGCCTTAGGAACCGTCATGGTCACCTCCAGTATTTGGATGCCTCCCGCAAGAATGGCATCTGCAACGCTCAGAGCATCCTCAGCAGACGAAGTGCGAATAATTGGAATCACGCCACAATCAACGATGCTCCGCGCGATTTCTAATCTTAGCATCTCATCCCTCCCGTGTCGGTTGCATTCGCTCCGGCAATCAGCCGTGTTCGATAACCTCACCTCTCACCAGGATCATCGCACAACCCGGACTCCAGAGCCTTTCATTAGACTCTCGACTTCCTCTCGGGTGCACCAATTGGTGTCACTGGGATTGGAGTGCTTAAGCGCTGCGCAAGCATTGGCAAACCTTAATGCATATTCCATATTGCCCTTGGCAATAAAACCATAAAGCAACCCAGCACTAAAAGAATCCCCACCCCCAAGCCGATCAACAATCTCGAGCTCGTACTTTCGATCCTCATAAAACTGCTGGTCGTCCAGGATGATGCCAGTCCACATGTTCTTCCAGACCAAGGGGTTTTCGCGGAGTGTGATGGCTACCGCCCTAAAGCCAAACCTTTGTTTCAATGCAGTCGCAGCGACCTTATACGTTTCTGCTGACACTGAAGCATACGTGCTATCACGCGCCCCTGACGTCGCAGTATTAATTTTGAAGACTACCTGTGTGTCTTCCTCAGTGGTGATTAGAATATCAACGTAGCGCATCATAGGAGTCTGAACCTTCTCAGCCTCCTCGTCATTCCAAAGCTTCTTGCGATAGTTAAGGTCATAGCTAACCGTGAGCCCCGACTGTTTTGCAGCTTTCAACGCTTCGAGCGTCACCTTCGCTGCCGATTCACTAAGCGCAGGAGTGATTCCGCTGACGTGAAACACCTTGCTGCCAGAGAATATCTCCTCCCAAGGCACCTCGCCAGGCTGAATCAGAGCAATATCAGATCCCGCCCTGTCATAAAGCACTGAGCTAGCTCGCGGCGCTGCACCCATTTCAACGAAGTACAGTCCTGCGCGGCCCGCTGTCGTCCAAATAATGTGAGAAGTATCAACACCATGCTGGCGAGCTCGATTCGCAATCAACCTGCCAAGTGGATTGTTTGGCAACCTTGACACCCAAGCCGTTCTCAAACCAAGGCGTGCTGCATCTATTGCAACATTGTATTCCCCACCTCCTACCTGAACCTCCAGCGAGTTAGCCTGTTCCAACCGCTGGAAGTTCGGCGGTGACAGTCGGATCATAGCTTCGCCAAAGGTAACAATGTCGTACATTGTTCTCTCCGATCTTTATCCTGGTCTATGCTGCCTAAATTTTGACCTCTGAATCAAGGCCAAGTCCCTCCAGAAGATGAACCACCGTGCCCTCATGCACTCGCTCCCACGCCTTCATACTTGCGTTAGCAGTATGCGCGCCAAGTAGAACATTTGGATACCTTCGCAGCTTGCTGTCCATCGGTAAAGGTTCTTCCTCGAACACATCGAGCGCGGCACCGCCAATGAGACTATGCTCAAGGGCGTAGACCAGACTCGGTTCATCGATTACCTTTCCCCTGGAGGTGTTGATCACAAACGCGCCACTCTTGATCGTTTCAAACTCACGTCTAGAGATAAGATGATAACTCGTTGGATTTAAGTCGCAATTTAAGCTAAGGAACTCACAACGTCCCAGAAGCTCATCCTTACCAACCATTTCCAGAAATGTCTCTGCCAAGAAATCGTCTGACACCTTTACCACATCGCACCCAATTACATTCATTCCTAAAGCCCGACCTCTGCGCACCACGGCCTTGCCGATGCATCCAACACCGATGACTCCCAGCGTACACTCCCTTAGTATCAAACCGAAGGTCTTTTTCCAATTACCACACCGCACGTCTTTGTCGATTAAAAGAATTTGCCGTGCGAAGCTCAGTACGTAGGCCATTACCGTATCCGCTACCGGTTCTGTAAAGGCATTCGCGTTGTTTCTAACAACAATCTTCAGCCTGGCTGCAGCTTTCCGGTCGATCGAATCGACCCCCGTCCCCCATTTTGAGATAACTTTCAATCGCGGCGCTCCAAGCAAAACGCGCTCCGTAAAGGGATCATTTCCACTGATGACCCCGTCGACCTCTGCGATCCATTTCAACAGTTCATCTTCCGACAATCGCTCATTCACAGGCGGGACGATAAGTTCGATTCCCCTTGATTCAAGACACTGTCGATACCGGTCGAGAACGAGTTGAAAGTATGGAGATGATACCAGAACTCTAAATGCCATTCCCATTTACTCCTCAGACGACTGGCATCCAACCATTCGTCTAACAGAAAGGTTCGAACAAAACAAATGCGACCTCCAGCAATTAGATGCTCTTTCCTGCTTTCTGTTCGCGCATGGAACGATTATTGCCTAGAACTACCGCAACTCGGGTATCGCATTAACGTCCAAATCGATTCCCAATCCTGGACCGCTAGGAATAAGCAAATAGCTATCCTTAACGGTGACCGGGGACCTAAGGATCGAATTACCAATGGGATTTTGACCCGTCCAATATTCGCTTAAAAGCGTATTCGGCATAGCACTTGCTAATTGAGCAGTAGCCGCCAAATGAATTGCAGACCCTATACTCACATGCGGGGCATAGGCAAGCCCAAAAGTATCGGCAAGTTCAGCAATTCGCCTGCACTCTGTGATTCCACCAGCTCGACATACATCAGGCTGTACAATATCGAGAGCACCACGACGAATGAATTCGCTGGCATCGTAGCGTGACGTCAAGCAATCCAGTGCTATTGGAATATCAAGGGCTTTCGCCAATTCAACATAGCCATCGATATCCTCAGGAAATATTGGCATCTCAAACCAGCTTATGCCCAGATCTTCAAGCTCTCTTCCCAACCGCCTCGCCTGAGCTCTGTCATATGCTCCAGCGGCATCGACACATATGAAATACTCATCTCCGAGCGCATCCCGCACCGTACGCACACTCTTTATATCGCCTCGAAGACCCTTACCTACCGCAATCTTTAGACCTGAATAGCCTTGTTGCCTTACCTGCCGGGCTTCCTCAGCGAGCCTGGCAAAGTCATCTTCAGACGCGTCAAGCGGGAGAGAAGTCAAGGCTGAAGCGTATACCCGCACCACACTCCGGAAAGAACCTCCAAGGAGCTGAAAGATCGGAACATCATGGATCCTTGCCGTTAAATCCCAAAGAGCTATGTCGATACCGCTAATCGCCTCCATATAAAAACCCATGCGATGACCACGGACCCTCATACCCGCAAACATTCGTTCCCAATGAACCGTTATGTCCCTGGGATCCGCACCCAACAGAATCGGAGCCAGAAGTTGATCGACGATTTCTTTAGTTACGCCCGGCGCAACTGGCGCTTTTGCTTCCCCATAGCCTACAGAACCCAAATCAGTGACCAGTCTAATAATGACAGTGTCAATCGTCTGCGAATAAACAGTGCGACGACGTATAGGCGATGGATACTCAGAAGACACCTCTGCATTAGAGACGTTTCCCTGGCCCCAAGCGCGAGCTCCCCAGTACGCCTTGTCCGCCACCGGCGCTGCCTGAATTGCGAAGGCCTCAACCTTTGTAATCCGCATAATCCACCACCTGACACCACTCGCATTCAAACGAGATAACTTCCAGAAATCGATCTACCGCCTGAACATTGCCGTTCCTGTCAAGAGACTCACCCACTCTGAGGGATTGTCATTTCATCTAACCGCCACGTGTGAAAGTCCAAGAGAAATCGAGCGACTCCGTCAACAATAGCACCAAATAAAAGCTCTCCGTTGGCTTCGGAGGCGAGAGTGGGATCGCCATTATGGCCTTGAGGCGCAATATCAGTCCGCAACCGCCCATATGCAACCTGAGGTCCACCCACCTTATCACCCGAAAGATAGGGACTCCTCCAACGAATCGGATTTGCGGTCGCACTTGACATATCCACTAAGTCCGGATGCAGGTACAGCATTAACGATGTTTCTTCCTCGCCACCATGACTCGGTCCGCCGCCTCGACCTCCTCGCAACGGTAGGAGCCCTTCGAAGGCAACCTCCCAGTAGGATGAAACCGCTACAAGACATTGGTGGTGTTTACGTAAAGACCTCGCCACCAGCTTTAGTGCTTCGATGTTACCAGCATGCGCATTCAAAAATATGAAACGCTCAAAGCCATGCTGCTTCAGACTAACAACGACCTCTTCAGCCATGTCCATGAAAGTTTTAATGCACAGAGACAGTGTACCAGGGAAACCCATATGTTCCTCGGATAACCCATATGCAAGTGTCGGTGAAACAATTACACTAATCCGATCACATACCTTCCTCGCCGCGGCTTCCGCAACAGATCGCGCAATAGCAGAATCAACCAACAATGGAAGGTGCGGACCGTGTTGTTCAATCGAACCTACAGGAATGACGATACTGCATTCCCCTCCAGCCACGTTTCGGACTTTTGGCCAAGACAACCTCTCAAGCAAGACCTCATTCGCGCTCATCGCTTCTCTCCTCAGTCCCAACGCGCCTGCGCTCAGCCAAGCAACTTCCCACACTTGTGTACAATGTCATACTTCTAAACCACCCGCATGATTGGCGATCCCCACGCCTTTCGCGCGTATCCACCAGTGCACGTACAAATACCCGATAGGGTGCATAATGCCCATTATAACGAAAACTGGAATATATGAGTACCACTCTATCACGTAACCCGCCATAGAGGTAAAAATAGCAGAGCCGATTCCACCTCCCGTACCAAGAATACCCGCGACAGAACCCACGACTGCCTTGGGAAACACATCCACTGTCAACGTCATCAAGTTCGTCTTCCAACTCATGTGCGCAAACAGGACAATACATATTATAACAATTGCGAGCACAGTTGACTTCGTGAACACCGTTATAATCCCCAGCGGCATCATCAAGGCAGATCCAAGCATCACCGCCTTTCTCGCGGTACACACGCTCCATCCCCTGCCGATTAGCACACCCGACAACCAGCCTCCTGCGACAGAACCAACGTCTGAAGCGAGGTAAGGAATCCAGACTAGCATCCCCACCTCAGCCATGCTAAAACCCTTTGACTCCGTGAGAAACTTAGGAAGCCAGAAAAGGTAAAACCACCATACTGGATCCGAAAATACACGCGCTAGAAGAAGGCTCCATGTCTCTCGATATTTGACGAGTTCAACCCATCGTACGCCACTGACATGCAATAAGGACTCGGTCTGCGCAGCCTCTAAACTCCGCCCCTTTATGAGTTCCAGTTCTTCTGTCGTTATCCTGGGATGCCTGTCAGGCAAATAGTAAATGACCAACCACGGCACCACCCATAGGAAACCCAAGCACCCAGTCGAAACAAATGCCGCTTTCCAGCCCCAGTGGTACATTATCCATACAGAGATTGGCGGCGTGATGATTGCACCAGTAACAGCTGCAGCGTTTGCCAGTCCATTCAATAGCGCTCGTTCCTTCGGGGGGTACCACTCAGCAGCTACTTTTTGCGCACAAATAAAATTAAACGACTCACCAATGCCGAGCAAAAACCGCACACCAACAAATCCTAAAGTGCTCCTTACGAAAGCATGCAATATTGCTGCAACTGACCACCAGATTGTCGCCATGCCATATACTATTTTCACACCCCACCGATCAATGATAATGCCGGCAACAATATACATCATTGTATATGACACCAGAAACGCCTGAACGATGTAACCATACTCAACGTTATTGATTCCAAGCTCTTTGGTGATCTGCGGCGCTAATACCGACAAGACCTGACGATCGATGTAGTTGATGACAGTGCTCAGAAATACGAGACCTGCAATAATCCACCGGAGGTGTTTGATCCCTCTTTTCATCTGCACCTTTCTCAGGCTCGATTTCTCTAATCGATGATTACCTTGGAGAGTGCTTGTTCGTCGAACTCCACACCTAAACCGGGCTGCTCAGGAACGATCGCATAGCCCGGGACATACTGAAGGGGCTTTCTCGCCAATACATTACCCAGCGGCCCCTCTGACTGGCCTCCGTTCTCCATAATCAAGAAGTTCGACGTTGCTGCCGCCAAGTGAATCGAGGCCGCAAAGTAAGGGAGTGATCCCATGCTCACATGCGGCGTCCATACTATGCCAAATATGTCGGCGATCTCGGCAATCCTCCTAGATTCAGTAATTCCACACGCTCTGCAAATGTCAACATTAGTGATGTCAATCGCTTTGGATGCAAACAGATCACGACATTGAAAACGATTGGAAAAGACTTCGCCCTTGCAAATTGCAGTGTCCAATGTGTCGCTTAGCACGGAATACCCAGAATCGTCCTCCGGCATTAACGGATCTTCCCACCAGCCAATGTTACCCAGCTGATCAAGCTCTTTGCCGATCTGGATCGCCTCATGGAGCTTGAAGGCACCTAGAGAATCAATTATGACCTGACCCTTACTTTTGACTGCCTCTGATGCCGCCACCACCCATCTATATTGCTCGGTATCCAAGCCGGCATGCAGACCCATTTTTACGACCGAATATCCTTGCGTTATGGCTTTAGCGGCACTCTCCCTGTATTCGCTTGCAGAGCCGCCGCGAATCCATATATAAGTCGATACTCTATCTTGATATTTGCCACCGAGCAGCTGGTAAACGGGCATGCCGACGGATTTTCCGAATATATCCCAGAGCGCAAGATCGATTCCAGCAATTGACTCAGCATAGAACCCGGTTCCATAGCCGCGGAGCCGTTGTGAGGAATACATTTTCTCCCACAGTACCTCCACGTTCCTTGGATCCTGCCCCATGACTATTGGGGCTAGTAAGTCATTAATCACCGTCCTGTGAACCCTGGGAGCCGCAGGCGCGTGACATTCTCCCCAGCCAATAATTCCCTGGTCGGTGGATATTTTTACAAGAGTTGTTTGTTCATATTGCTTCGACCGCGACGGACTCGCATGATCCAAGCGACTCCATAATCCAGTCCCGCCTGTCAGCGCCCCGATCGGCGGCATAACAACAAGGTCCTCCTCGCGGACATTGTCCTTTGGGGAACGGATAATAAAAGGCTCAACCTTTGTTATTTTGATCGGCAATTTCGCCCTTTGTGATGTTGCTCCCCTCTGCAACTGTCCCTTTAAAGTTGGCAAAGCACTTAATCCCGCCGCCGCACTCATGCCACTCACCTTAAGAAGATCCCGTCTTCGAACCATCGCATACGCCCCTTTCTTGCACAACGCGACTGACCCGCCTACCCAATCCTAACCTTTGCGAGTTCAGCTTCATCGAATTCGATTCCCAAACCAGGCCGCTCAGGAACGACTGCATAGCCAGGGTGATATTCCAAGGGCTCTTTTAGCAGCACATTCCCAAACGGTCCTAAGGCTTGATCAGAGCTCTCCATAATGACAGCATTGCCGCTTGCCGCCGATAGATGCATTGAAGCAGACATGTACGGAGGGGATCCCATGCTCACGTGCGGAGACCATATGATCCCATAGACATCTGCCAAGACGCAAATCCTCCTCGACTCTGTGATTCCTCCACAATAGCAGATGTCGGGATTGATAATATCGACAGCCTTCGAGACAAATATGTCGCGGAACCGAAAACGGTTTGCTAGAAACGCTCCATAGCAGACCGGTGTGTTGATCTCCGCCGTCAGTTTCTGATAACCGCTCAGGTCCTCAGGTAGAAGAGGCTCCTGGAGCCACCCCACATTTCCCAGCTTGTCCAACTCTCGTCCAATCTTAATCGCCTCGTAAAGCTTGAGACCAGTCGCGACCACAAATACCTGTCCCTTGCCCTTAACCGCCTCGCATGCCGCTGCCACGTTATCGAGTTGATCTATACTGCGTATACCCATCTTCATGGCCGTATAGCCCAGTTCGTTCGCCTTCCTCGCGCTGTCCTCATAGGCTTTTGACGAATCTCCTCGGATCCATATATACGTTGGTATCCGCTTTCGAAAGGCTCCACCAAGAAGTTCACAAACTGGCAGGCCGACAGACTTTCCGAAAATATCCCACAACGCCAAATCTATTCCAGCAATCGATTGAATAAAAAAGCCAGTACCATAACCTCGCATGCGCTGCGTGGCATACATCTTTTCCCACAATACACTCACGTTACGTGGATCCTGCCCGACAATCACGGGTGCAAGGAGATCACGGATAACACGTACATGCACGCTTGGGGCCATGGGCGCGTGACATTGTCCCCATCCCACAATTCCTTCATTTGTGCTAACCTTGACAAGGGTCGCCTGTATATAACTTTTCGGATAGGCCGGATAGTCGTGGTCAAGCCGACTCCAAAGGCCCTTGCCCGCCGTCATCGCTCCGTACGGCGTCATCCCCACGAGCTGGTCCTCAGGAGTGTCGTCTTTTGGATATCGAATTACAAAAGGCTCGACCTTTGTTATCTTGAGCGCTCCGGTCCCAGATTGCCCTTGTTCCATTCCCCAACTCGGCGCCCCAGTGGACAACGCAAGCAGTCCTGGTATTGCCCCCGCTCCCACCCTCAACACATCACGCCTCTTCATCATAGGATCTTCCTTCATAGGCTATATAAACAGACTCCTTCTTCACTATAATAGTCGCCACGCACTGCCACAATTTATCACGTGTGAGCCTATTTAACTCGAGGAACCGGCCCACCGCGATCAAAGGTCAATCCCCGGCTGCCAATCATCTGCTTATTCAGATTCGGCATTGACGTCTGAATGATCGTATTTACACGATCGATCGCAGCCCCCAACTTTGCACTCACGTCTTGGATCATCGCAGTCTGCTGAGAAGTCGGAGCTCCGGTGTAGCTAGCCACTGCACCGAGGAGCAGTCCAATCCGATAAATGATTCCATCGGGCCTTGGAAACAATCGTCCTTCTGTTGCATCAAGCTGAGCTCTGATTTCGGCTGCCGCTTTCAACATGGGTGCAGGGTTTGACGAAGCTTTTGCCCACTCCGCATATCCATCTAAGCGGCTCCTCAGTTCACGAATGCGCTTTGCTAGCTGCTGTCCTGAATCGTACAAACCTGCCAGCTTGAGCCAAGTCTCTCGATGCACCCGCAATTCAGCATCGCTCACCTTAATTCGTGGATCCTCTTCAACTTGCAGCGCCTTCATAAATTCTTGATTGCCGACCCTGACTCGAACTGTATACTCGCCAGGCAAGACCAAGGTCCCTTGCGTAATGCTGGTTACGTGCCGACCATAAATAGCGTTGGCCGGTGGTTCAAAAGCGAGGTCCCAATGTGTTCTGTTGATTCCGGCCTCTTGCGGACCATACCACTGTCGGATCAGTTTTCCGTCCTTATCCAGTACAGATACTTGGACCGCCTCCTTTTGCGTCGGCCGAGTTCGGAGATAGTAATTGATTGATGCACCGTATTCTGGATTGGCTCCAACAAACCATTGATTTCCCAATCCCGCATTGTTTTTGCGATTGAAAAGCCGGTACATAACCGCAGGATGCATCGCAAAAAGATGTACATCCGACGCCACTACCTCCCCAGTGAGTTCCACCAAGGGTCCGATATCATCCAGGATATAGATACTTCGACCATGCGTGCCTAGTATCAAATCATTTTCGCGAGGATGAATTTGGATGTCGTCCACTGGAACGGTCGGAAGGTTATTTTTTAGCCTCAGCCATTTTTCTCCACCATCGAACGTTACAAATAACCCGAATTCCGTACCGACAAAGAGCAATTTGGGATTACGCGGGTGCTCTCGAATGACGCTAACCGTGTATCCAACAGGCAGATTTGAGCTCAGGCTCCTCCATGTAGCGCCGAAGTCGCTCGTTTTAAAAACATACGGTGTATAGTCGTCATTACGATGGCCATCAAACGTTACATAGGCCGTTCCCTGATCGATACTTGACGCAACAACTCTACTGATGTAAGTATCTTTCGGCACCCCAGCAACATTTGCCCGGACATTCTTCCACGTCATCCCCGTGTCGCGCGATACCTGGAGATTTCCATCATCAGTCCCTACCCAGAGAATGCCAGCTCGGACCGGCGACTCCGAGATCGTCACGATCTGGCCATAGGTAGCTTGCCCGTCATCCAGCGAAAGCGTCTTTTCGCTCGGCAGAACACCCATGATCGCCATCTTTTCGCGCACTGGATTAGATGTCAAATCCACGGATTCTGTCCATGTTTCGCCTCGGTCCCTAGACTTGAAGAGCTTGTTGGCGCCCACATACACCGTCTTGGGATCGTGTGGCGAGAGAAGAACGGGCGTGTTCCAGTCAAATCGAGAGCGACTTGCACCCATCATCGGGTCCGGTTGGATCACTCTTCGCTCGCCAGAACTACGATCGAGCCGCACTAGCCCTCCGTTGTCTCGCTCCGTGTAAACAATGTTGGCATTCGTTGGATCCACCTGCGAATAGAAGCCATCCCCCGCCATCAGCCCAAACCAATCCTCATTGGCTATACCTGCAGCTTCAAGTGTGCTCTCTCCTCTGAACAGACTACGGCTGGGACCTTCCCACGTGCCATTATCTTGCATTCCCGCATAGACATGATATGGCCTCTGCATATCATAACTAACCTCGTATATTTGGCCCAGCGGCATGTTGTTCACAAATTCCCATGTTCGAGCACGATCCCGAGACATATAGATACCGGCATCCGTTCCCAGTACCATGTAATCAGAGTTACTCGGATCGATCCACATGTCATGCTTATCCCAGTGCATGGCACCCTGCCAACTAGAGCAGTACGATCCGGCGTCTTCGCATCCGCAAAAAGTCCTTCCGCCATCTTCCGAGTAGTGCAAATCACCTTCTAACAACCAGAGCCTTTGATCATTGTTGGGATCGACCTGTAGCTGACTATAGTACATCGGCCGTGGGTCAAAGCTACTCATTCGCTTCCAGCTTTCGCCAGAATCTTCCGATCGAAACACTCCACCGTTTGCATTCTCAATAACAGCGTACACGATTCGTGAATCTTGCCTATACACAGCAAGGCCGATACGGCCACAATCGCCCTCAGGCAAGCCATTTCTCAATCTTCGCCAAGTGCTTCCATAATCAACACTCTTATAAATCGCACTATGAGGGCCACCGCCGTTAAAGCCAAAGGGAGTCCTTCGCCGCTGATAAGAAGCCGCATACAGAACACGGTGATTTTTCGGGTCCATCACGACGTCAACTATACCTGTATCATCATTGACGAAGAGCACATTGTTCCACGTCTTACCGCCATCAGCGGTCCTATACAACCCGCGTTCCGAATTTGGGCCCCATAGATGACCGAGAGCCGCTACAAATACAACCTCGGGATTTTGTGGGTCGATGACAATTCGCCCGATATGGTGCGTTTCCGTCAAGCCCATTTGCCGCCAATTTTCTCCTGCATCCTCCGATCTATACACTCCGTTGCCCCAGGATGAACTCTGCCTATTATTGGGCTCTCCGGTTCCTGCCCAAATTACGTTAGGATCCGACGGCGCAATGCTTAGAGCACCTATTGAACTAACACTCTCATTATCGAATAAAGGCTTCCAGGTCGTTCCGCCGTTGACAGTCTTCCATATTCCTCCCGATGCCGTGCCGACGTAGATTACCCTTCGATCCTGCTCCACAACGGCGATATCGTCTATTCTGCCACCCATAATGGCCGGTCCAATGCTCCTAAAAGACAGCCCCTGCAAGATTTCCTCTTTGATGCCTGCATTTGGTTGCTGAGCCCAACAGTAAATGCAGCACAAAACCGCGACAGTTGTCAAAGCACAACGAGTCCACATCCTCAAGCATCTCCCTGTTTCTCGGGTCTCCATGATGCACCTCACCGGGCGTCGTGCCCACCAAATAACAATTCGAGCAATCCAAGGACTTAGACAACAACTACGGCTTAGAGGTCCTTACGCTTTTCAGAGTATCCTCACTCGTACGCTCCGCCTTCGCAATTGCCCTCTGGCGGTCAGCTGGCCTGCTGCCAGATTAAGACATCGTGGTATTTCGCAAATGACGCGGCGTGCCTTCTTATCTGTGCAAACCTATCTCGACTATCAAGCGCAAACAGCGGCAGTCGAAACCTCCAGTCATTTCATTCGTACCTGCTATAGCTACTCCCCCTACTCCATCATCAGGTCGAGGGCTTCGAACGTACAGTGAAAGAAACCAAGAGAAAGACGACGGAAGATGAATCTCACATGCAGTCCCCGTCGTCTCAGCCGTCACACTTTGATCTCCTCACCTTTAGAAGTAGTATTTCAACCCAAACTGCATTTCACGGGCAGGACCAGTAGAAGTAACGGTTCCAAATGCTGTCGTTCCGAGTGTCCGTCCCGGTGCGTTGAATTGCGGCGTGTTAAATGCATTAAACATTTCAGCACGAAACTGGATCGCGTGGGATTCGAATAATCGAAATTCTCTCGAGAGACTAAAGTCAATGAGCTTCCTCCCTGCGATCTCGATGATGTTTCTGCCGCTGTTTCCAAAAGTATACAGCGCGGGGGCCACAAATGCGTTCGTGTCAAACCAAAGGTCCACACTCCGCTTGGAGGCCTCTAAATTACCATCTGACACTCGATTTGGTCGAATGGTACCACGACTCGTATTGGCTGTATTAGCACTAGTAATAACGGAAATCGCGGCTCCCGTCCGTAACGTCGGACCGCCAGCAAGCTGCCAGCCGGACAATAGATGTTTGGCAATTGCCTGCGTGTTCTGAGGGAATGGAATGGTATAAAGCACGTGTGCTTTGTATTGTTGTCGAAAATCTAGGATGCATCTTCCCTTTTCCCCAGAAACCCGGTCGTTCTGATTCTGCGGCTCCTGATCATCGTCGCCCGCAGTACTAGTTGCCGCATTACTATGGGTGTCAAGACACTTGGAGTAAGTATAACTGGTAATCAAATTCAGACCATGCCAATTTCTAGTTTGCAGTCGTGCCTGTAATGCATTGTAACTCGACATGGCATCAGTACCAAATACGCGGATGTTCCCATACTGCTGAATTGGCCGACGATCCTGAATAACGCCTGGTCCTGGGGGCGGCGTATTTTCAGTGTGGGCATTGTCCAAACCAATTGTGTGCGACCCGACATACCCGATCTCGGCAACCCAACCGGCGCCCAGACCCTGCTGAATGCTAAAGCTATACGTCTGCGCATAGCCAGGCCCGTAATCCATGGGAATAGTTTGAAGATCTGGTGCTTTGGGAGGAGGGTTTAGTTTTGTCGCCAAAAAACCGTCGTCTAAGGAGAGGTCTGGAGACGTGAGGTTAGTATTGTATGTGCTGTCCAGATACACCGGGGGGGCACGAAGCAAATTAACATTAGCCACTGTTGGCTGTGTATAAAAGATCCCATATCCACCACGCAATACAGTCTCTCCCTTGAGACGCAGGGCAAACCCCACACGAGGAGCAAAGTCGTGACTTGCGTCATTAAGGGGTGCGACTGTCCCTGGATCTGGGAACAGGGATAATGTCGACCAGTCAAAATTGCGCGCATTCCCAAGGCGATCTTGAAAAGAACCGGCATACTCATACCTTATCCCGAGATTTACCGTCAGTCGAGACATTATTCGCCAGTCATCTTGGACAAACGCTCCAGCTCGCTGCTGTACGGGTCCGGTTTCAGGCGCTACCTTAGATATTCTCGTACTTTGCGGAAGGCCTAAAATAAAGTCTGCGAAGGCATTTCCCGTCAAGATCCCACTAAATGTGTAGCTGCCTTGGTAGCTGCCAACTGAGAAGAAATCTTGACGACGCTTGAAATACTCTCCTCCAAAGCGAATGGTGTGCTGTCGGATCTGGTACATCAATTGATCTTGAACCATTGGACTAGAGTAAAGCAGGCGCAGGCTTGGTGAAAGCTCTCCAGTTCCCAAATAACCACTTATGCTGGCGGCGGGAACGCCCCGGAAAAAAGGATTATCACTGCTCAGACCATGCATCCCAAAGTCTCTGAGCGCATCAATATCAGTGAATTCCCTACCTGATTTCTTCGGTGTTGATTCGCGAACGTACGAGACCTTAAACTCATTGATCACATTAGGTCTAAAAATGTGCGTTTCACTCAATACGAAGTTTTGGTTCTGCGGCGAATAGAAGCTCTTAAAATAGGGATTCACGGAATCGGCCGATGAATTCCCGGTACGAAGGGCAAAACGGAAAAACACGGAGTCCTTAGTGGACAGCTTATGGTCAATTCTAGCAAAGAATTGCCTTTCCTTCTCGTCGGTCCTGGCAACATTGACAAAATTACTGGCAGCACCCGGAATATTCTCATGTGGAATGTACTCCATAAGCTTTATAGCTTGGGGAGCGATTTTCCCAGTAGGAATAATGTTGCCGACAAACGGTTGCTTTGTGTAGGGATCCCTAATAATTTTCGTGGGGAGCAATGCTGAGAAGTCACCGCCCCTCATCCTGTCGCTTGCAACCGTCCCCAATAAGGTCGACTCTTTTAAGCTACGAATTCCCTCAAATGCAAAAAAGAAAAAAGTCCGGTCTCTACCGCTATAGATCTTCGGAAGGATCACCGGCCCACCCAAATTAGCTCCGAACTGGTTATATCGAAACGGGGGCGGTTCGCCCTTATCGAAAAATTGGCGCGCATTTAGGGCATCGTTGCGCAGAAACTCGTAAATACCTCCATGTGGCTTGTTCGAACCTGATTTAACCACCATATCCACCTGCGCGCCGGAATAGAGCCCTAGTGCAGCAGAGTACTGACCTGTTTGGACACTGACTTCTTCAATAGCCTCAATCGAGGGAACGAAAGTACTTCCATTGACAAAGCTGGAGATAAAGCTCACCCCGTCAAGGCGATAGTTGTTGTCGAACATTCTCTGGCCATTTACAGACAGATTCAACGCCTGCGTCCGGCCCAAATCGTTCTGGTTCCCGCCGACAGCCTCGTTGGCTCCGGGAACAACCATGGCTGCCAAGCCGACGAAATCACGTCCCTTTAAAGGAAGATTCTCAACCTGTCTACGCCCAATGACCAATCCCGTAGCGGGATCTTCGGTACGAAGCATGGGCAGGATCGGTTCAGCGGTCACCTCGACAGTCTCATTACGTTCACCCACTACTAGAATCAGATCCACACGAACTGAGTTATTTGCCTGAACGATAACGCCCTTCTGAACAGCTGTCTTAAAGCCAGGCAGTTCAGCTTGAACGAGGTATTCGCCAACGACAAGCGAAGTAACAGTGTAATTCCCTGCTTGATCGGTTATAACTGTCCGACTAATGTTGGTAGCTATATTCGTTACTTTTATAGTGGCATTTGGGACGACGGCTTTAGTCTGATCTCTCACCTGCCCTACGATGGCATTCTGTAATCCCTGTGCCAACAGAACGTCAACATTCAACATGCAGAGTAGAGACGCGAGTAAAACATACTTGCCCTTGCATCTTGTCTTCATTTTAGACCTCGTTTCGTATTGTCTAGTACAACACTAAGAACCTAAGTAACTCAGGACGGGAAGCAAGTACTTCTCAGAATCAAATGACGAGTATCAGTCCCGCAATGTTTAAGGCAACTGTCCCGACTCTCTGGCGGCTTTCGAGAATTGCCGAGAACGATCTAAACCGAATCGCAATTCCTCCACTTCATTCAGACCGTTTTGGTCAAGGGATCTTGTCGGATGACGAACTCGGGAAGAATCAATTATTCCGGCAGTTTGCAGGTTATGTTTCATCACCGAGACACCTAATCCAGGCTGAAGCTCATATCGGATCATAGGAAGGCTATAGGAAAACTCGTCTCTCGCGTCTTGGATGCGTCCTTGGTGATAGAGGTCCCAAACGCGTACAAACGCAGCAACCATGTCGCTCCCAGGCATAACCCCAATAGCGCCACGCCCCAGCTCTTCAATGAAAAAATTCCCATTCAGACCACCAAAAATACCCAGGGACTCTCCGGCAATAGAGACAAGCTCCGTCACTTTTGGAGCGGTCGGCGGTGCTTCAATTTTCACATATTCAACATGCTCGATGTCGCGGGCCAGCGAAGCCAAGAGGGATGATCCCATGGCCACCTGAGTCATAAGCGGGGCATCTTGAATCATGATAGGGATCCTGACCGCTTCTGAAATAGCCTGATAATATTGAGCAACTCCTTTGGCATCGGGTCGATAATAGTAAGGTGGAAGCACCATTAGCCCGTCGGCGCCAGCAGCTTGCGCTTCGCGGCTCAGCGACACCGCGATATCGGTACCGGTGTGGCCCGTGCTGACAATGATCGGGATTCGATGATCGACCTCTCGGTTGATGATGTCGAAGAGCTTGGCTCGTTCATCACCCGTGAGAGTGTATCCTTCACTTGCATTTGCAAACAGTCCTAGACCGTGTGCGCCATTCTCAATCAGAAAGTGAACAACGCGGCACTGGCTGTCGAAATCTACGGTTCCATCCTCATGGAAAGGAGTGATCACGATCGGATAAACGCCCTGGAATCTTTTCACTTTTTATATCTCCTGCATCAGAAGTGCCTATGTACAAAACTCTCTAAGAGCCTCGTCATTGAGTTCAGTGCCGAGTCCATGACTGGAAGGTGCAGCCATCTGATCCAGGCTGAACATAAGCGGTTCCCTCAGAAATCGGTTCGCAAGTTCAAACACCCTCGGATTACATTCAACTACCATCAAATTGGGAACGGCATGCGCAAAATGAAGAGCTGCAGCGATTTGGGGACCTAAACCTATGCTGATGTGGGGGGCAACTGGAACATGAAAGGTGTCGGCAAGGCAGGCAATCTTTCGCCCTTCCGTTATTCCGGTTCGGCCAATGTCAGGCTGAAGAATATCAACCGCCCTGTTTTCAAGGAAGGGAGAGAGTTCAAACCGAGTTCTATAGCTCTCACCCAATGCAATTCGAATCCCGGCCCGAAGGGCAAGCCATTTGTGCCCTTTTATGTCCTCTGGCATCAGCGGCGCCTCTAGCCAGCCAACCTTCCGAGATTCCAGGCTGCGCGCCAATTCCAGAGCAGTCTTCGGCGACAGACGCCATAATGCATCAACAAAAATATCTATCTCGTTACCAAAAGCATCTCTTAGATCGTCGACTAGTGTCAGAAGCTCAGCATCTGTCCCGTCAAAGAAAAGCTTGAATGCGCGGGCACCTTTCTCAAAATGGTGGCGTGCGTAACTAATCTTTTCGGAGTTGTTCCGCCCCGCCAGGCCTGACACATAGCAGCGGAGCCTTTTTTGACACGGCCCTCCCAACAAACGATAAATCGGTTGTCTGTAGACTTTGCCGCAAATGTCCCATATCGCGATATCCAAACCCGCAATAGCATCAAGCAAGAAACTTCCGGTGTGGCCTCGAACCCGCATTGCAGAGTACATCCTCTGCCACAGTGCCTCCGGAGCCAGCGCATCCTCGTCGATCAGGATGGGACCGAGGAGAGTATTTATAATTGTTGATGTGATTTCCGGTGCAACCGGCGACTGCGCCTCTCCCCAACCAATTACCCCCTCATCGGTTTCGATCCGTACCAAGGTCGTTTCGAAGTTTTTCGAATAGAGCGTCTTGTAGTGCCCAGCCCAGCCGTATTGAAAAGATGCCCCTCGCTTCGTGTCACTGAGAGTAACTGGTGTACCAGCAGTGCCGACAGCATCGTCGAAATTGCGTGGGATTCTGACAGGATAAGCCTTGATTGAAGTGATTTGCACGAATCCACCCCAATTTATACTGAGGCAAGTTGTTTTTCGAGGTCGTTCACTAGATTCTGTGAACTGCGAAGTATGTGTTCCCGCAAGGCACTATTGAGTCTTTGCGAATCGCGTGCCTGAATCGCACTAAAGATCTCTCGGTGCTCTTGCTTTTCATTTTCCATGCGTTCAATCCACCCTTGCCTGCTGGAATGTATGAACGCGATCTGAATGTGAGCATTCAAGTTCTGGTACAGCTTAATAAGCCTACGGTTGCCCGAGAGCTCAACGATGAAGTTGTGGAACTCCAGATTTTTGCGTTCGTGAAACGTTCGCTCTTTGTCTGAATGGACAGGCCTTTCCATATCGGCCATTAACTCGCGAAATTTGTCCATGTGCTGATCAGTAAGTCGCTCTGTTAACTTTTCCGCCGCTAGGCACTCCAATGCTGCACGAATCTCGAAAGTCTCTGCGACCTCATCAACATCCAAATTCACGACGTAAGTTCCGCTTCTCGGTGAAATTTCGATTAGCCCTTCCGCGGACAAACGATGGATTGCATCTTTGACTGGCGTCAAACTTACGCCTAATTTGTTTGCGAGTTCTTGAACCTTTAGCCGCTGGCCAGGCGCAAAGACCCGCGTCAAGATGCTCTCTCGAAGGATCTGGTGAACGGAATCACTGGCTCTCTCTCGTTTAAGGAGCCGAAGGCTTTGACCCATTGCTGTTACCCAATGTGAAATTTAAAATCTGACATTTTATATTTCACATCTCTGCACTCTGTCAAGAATAAACTAGGAGCGTACCACGTCACCATTCCGGAATACTCGATCGCTACGATATAGAAACCACTAATGCAGGGAATCACGGTGGTTCCAGAACAATAATGTCATAGGTGAATTAAGTCACTGCTATGATTGAGTTTACACACTGTCAGCAGGACCAGGAATCTGCAGACACTCCTGGCCATGCAGCCATATCTGGTTTCTGTAACAAAGCTGCTAAACGGCACTGATTTCTGGTTTTGCGGTACTGCGATAGCACATTCAACTGGGAAGCGTTAAGAATAGGGCTTCACAAAAGTCACTTTGGACAGATCAGACCTCCGCCATGAAGTTCGGAACGTAGGATCGAGCGAAGGCAAGCTTGTCGATGTCACCCTGTTCATACGCGGCAAGGGCTCCGAGCAGGACCGTGATGTGCGCAATTGTGCCTGAATTTCGAACGGCCTGCAGACCATGAACTGTAGGACGCTTCATGGCGAGCGAGAGCAGTCTCGAGAAGATGCGCTCGACACTTGTACGCTTCTTGTAAAGGTCTACGAACTTCGCGGATCCGTAGGCAATCTGACTGCGGCATGACGGCGCTTCTCGACGCAGGTAGTTACATCCTTTCTGGGTCAGGAATTTGGGGTGGTTGGCCGGGGAAAAGAGAAAACGCTGGCGCATGGTCTTGCTGTAGTGGATGGAACAATAGTACTGGCGCTAGGTGATTCCTGTTTTCATTGGAGTCATTCGTCCCTTGTAGACCATTGCCAGGTTGGCTGGGCAGAGGACAACATCACCTTTGACCTGAAAATCCGGTTTCGGTTGATACCGCTCGTTCGGAGCGATCACCGACTCTGCGTGAAAATCGTGAATGATGAACAGCAGGATCTTCTCGCTGTCGTAAGCAGAATCGGCGCACACACGACCTGAACGGGCAACTGGAGCTGGCGGTGGCATGATTCCAGAAGTTCAATGGCGACTCTGCTCTCATGATGGTTCGCGGGATAGGTCTTTTCCGCCACAGGCAGCTCGGTTTCAAAGTCCACGACAATATGGTTGCGATAGCCCCAGAAGTAGCGGATTTTTTGAGAACCGGGGCCAATAAAGACGCGGTAGGCACCAACGCGAGCCTCAGGATCAGATCATGGATATAGCTCCTTGTTGAATCGATCCTTGACGGAAGTTTTCAGATTGTTTTCACGAACCGGCAAGGGGACGGGGCAGCTGTCCAAAGAGATGATGGCGCCTTTGATAGCGCCACGATCAGTGAGGGAATGTACCAGAGAAAGACGAATGTCCTGCAATGATTCGTTTGGGGTGGAGCGAAGCCAGCCTGAGAATCTCTCAATGCTCGGTACAGAAGCAAAGGGGTCAAAGCCGAAGGACTCAAACAGAGATGGATTCTCATGAAGCGCATAGACCAAATCGGAGAGAGTGGTCAAGCGGCGTAAGCAGCGGTAGATGAGCGCGTGCAGCATGGCACTGAAGACTCACACCGGGACGGCCAAAAGTGTACGAATGTGTCATTACAGGCAGATATCTAAACAGGGAATCGTAACGAAGACGCGGGGCAAGGTGTTCGCCGTGCAAGAGTCTGGGTTGTTCCATGGACGCCTCCTGCCGACTTTCGTGAAAGTCGCTGCTTTCAAAATTATCGATGGAGGTGCAAGATCCGGCGAGTTAGGAGAGTCAAGTGTCTGCATGGAAAGGGATAGCGGCCGTCACAATAGGGCGTTTCACGAAAGTAGCCGACATCCTAACTCGCCTCGAAAAGCATCGCCGAAATATGCAAAAGCAGAGGACTGAATCCGTTAAACCATTGGAACAAAAACGCTTAAATGGGGTCAGGATTAATGCGAAATCACCGGCTACAATTCATTGATTCTGTATGGCTTAGACTCTCGTGAAAGGCACTTAAGAATTGAGATTAGGATCTTAGATCACGGCATCAGGTGGATTCCTCAAGTATGACGAAGTACGTCTTCCTCGATGCTTGCGCTTCCCGATGAGCCTGTGCGGCTCGTCGTCGCTTCCGTTTTGTCGATTTGGGATGAGGCAGCTCAGGCCCAGTTATGAAGACACGTGCGGACGCCTTAAATCCGAACACCATCCTTCGTTAGGGCAGTGCACCCCGGAAGGGAGGAAAGGCCTTTTGGAGCAAATCCCTGCATCGAAGGGGCGATAGCCCCACGTTTTTTCGAGAGCGAAGAATCGCGGCTTAGATCCTTGGAACGAACCTGTGGAACAATAGGTCGGCGTCCAGTCCGCAAGGCTATTGAATTGAATCAGCTATGAATACAATTGAATTCTCAGGAAACCAGCGCGAGTTCCCAAATGGCTCTTAAGATCAAACCACATCGGTAATGTCGGTCCGAAACTCAAGCTTCATCGAATTGTCGAGCCGGCAGCATTGCCCGGAGATACCGAATCGCGTGTTTGCGGATGAGGCCTTATGATACCCTGAATAGCAAAAGTGGTTACACCCGTGGTAGTTTACGCGAAGTGGATCGGGTTACATTTCCCTTATGTCAGTGATGCGAGGATTTTATGAAATTACGAAACAGCAGGATCTGTTCGTCCATAATCGAGGTAGTGGGTAATACACCCGTGGTACGACTATCGAGGCTAACAAGGGGCTTACAAGGATCGATCCTCGCCAAACTTGAATACCTTAATCCTGGATTTTCAAAGAAGGATCGGCCTGCCGTGCAGATCCTAGAAGAGGCAGAGGAGGAGAACAGACTGCAACCAGGGCAAGTAGTTGTGGAACTAACCAGCGGAAACATGGGGACTGGATTAGCAATTGCATGCGCTGTCAAGGGATATCGGTTTGTGGCTGTAATGTCCAGGGGCAATTCGCCAGAAAGAGCCCGCATGATGGCCGCCTTGGGAGCGGAAGTTGTCCTCGTGGATCAGGCGCCGGAATCAGTTCCCGGCCAGGTCTCAGGCTATGATTTGGAACTCGTCGAAAAGGAAACAAAGCGAATCGTAAACGAAAGGAACGCCTTTCGGGCCGATCAGTTTGCTCTTTGGGGAAACTTTAGGTCCCATTATCTGCATACAGGTCCCGAGTTTCTGCAGCAGACGGGAGGTGAACTTGGCGTCTTCTGCGACTTTCCCGGATCAGGTGGCAGTTTCGCAGGATGCGCAGCAGCTTTCAAAGAACACGATCCGTCGATTCGCTGCTTCGTCGTTGAGCCTGAAGGTGCTGCAGCGCTATCCGGGGCGGATATATCGAAGCCAAGCCACCGTATCCAAGGAGGCGGATATGCAATTTCGTCCTTACAATTTATCAAACCTGCACACGTTGACGGCTTTCTCCAGGTAACCGACAGCGAAGCAATTGCAGCCGCTCGCCTGTTGGCAAGGACGGAAGGGATCTTTGCCGGATTCTCATCCGGAGCCAATCTGGCCGCCGCAATGCAGTTACTTTCAGGCTCGTTTCAAGGCAGCACGATTGGTGTGCTCATTAACGACTCCGGGTTGAAATACCTCAGCACGGATTTATGGGAATCGTGACAATCTGTCCTTGCGGAAAACTCCACGGGATGAGGTCACATTGGAGCAGCGAGCCGATGGACTCGTCGCCCTCAAATCAGGGACCCAAAGTAAGATTAGTATCTCTGGCAGTGGGAATGCCCCGCCCTTCAGCTTATTCTCACGCAGTGGATTCGCGGCCCGGGGCAATGGATGTTCATCTGAGGGTTTTAAGGGCGAGATTGAGCTTTTGGCATTGCGGTGACGGAGGCGTCCCCTCCGGCAAGGCCGTCACTCTGCCGAGATCCCGGGGCAGACAGGTTTATGTTCCGGTGCATCTTCGTTCAAGGAAGGATCGTTGCGGCTTTTGTGAAAGTACGGAAAATAGGATCAAAGATGTTAGCGCCGCACTGGCCTGGAGTATGAAGGCTTGGTATGGCTTGGTCAGATTGGCGCTTCTCGCACGTCGCGAGATCTTGCGAACGGAGTTCAAACCTTTCTGTTCAGCCTCATCCGAATGCCGTGCCAGATCGTGCAGACAGGCAGGCGTCTCATGTTTGACATTCTCAATTGCCGCAAACAGCCGGAGACATTTTTCTCGCCATTTGAGCACATCCGGCAGCTCAAGTTTTCTTGAGATGCTTGCCCCGACCGATGATTCGATCTTGTTCACCTGCCCGATAGCATCGACGCAGCTCGGGGTTCGGGTCAGGTCGAGGCACACTCACTTAGCGGCCCATCGCTCTGGTTTCCGCCCGCTCCTGCATCCATGCAAGGACTTCGTCTTCGACCCAGGCAGTGGCGTACTTCCCTATCCGGCGTCGCTTCGGGAATCTCCCTTCTCGTTCCATGCGCCAGATTGTAGTTCGACAAAGGGGCACCAGGTTTTTCAGTTCCTTGAATCGGATATATTTCATTCGTATCACCTCAATATGAAAGTGCGTTTCAGAGTCACTCCTGGAGCCGTGACCTGCTCGGAGTGAAAATAATCAGCCACTCACCTATCGCTCAGGACCCGGAGTTGATGCATCCAATCGCGAGTGCCGCGCGTCGAGAGACTGTGCCGCCTTGTCCACCGTCCGTTCGGCATATTGCCTGGGATTATGCTTGTCATAGCGCCTGTAGGACGCGATCGCGGCCACAATCGATTCCCGGTTATCGCCTCGCCACAAAGCGCGCCTGGCATAGGCCCAGTCCCGTTCCGATTGTGTTATCGCCCCCGCTTGCCTGACTCGGGGAGCCTCTGGCGTACTTCCCGAGTCGCCGCCAGGTTGGCCGCGCTCGCTGGTCGGGGGAGTTGGAAACTGGTCTGGCCTGTGGATTTGATCGGACAATCTCTCGGCCACGACCAG
>CAVRJA010000006.1:0-651485 GCA_963721405.1 uncultured Acidobacteriota bacterium
ACATCTCGGATCTTGAACATAGGCAATACATTATAGCAGTTGTGCGCAGGGCCCCGGCTGGGGAATAATTATCGCCATGGTCTATCCGCCGGGACAGGGAAAATCTGGGGAGTACTTGATGGACCTGTGGCGCCGGTACCTGGAGCAGTTTGCCGAGCGGGAAGGCGACGTGGAAGCGCAGACTGTGATCGGATCCTATCACGCGGCGGAGGTTTTCGGGTTTCTGTCGCTCTCGCTCGACCGGGACCAGAGTTTCAGGACGTCTCCATCCCCCGACCGCCTTGAGTACTTTCGCGAGGGAACGCGCAGGGCCAAGGTATTTGACGACAGGCTGGTCACAGCCTCTTTTACGCTTTATAACCACATGAACACACTCTGCCATCAGTTCGCCCACGGCAACGCGTCCGCCGAAGACCTGATTGATGGCGTCGACGAGCAAGTGCACGCCCGTGTCCGGCAGGCAAACCCCGTCGAACGGTCGGCGGCGGCCTTGCGGGCGGCCTTTCCGCTGTTGAGCCTGATGACGCTGTTGCTTCGCGAAGGGCCCCAGGCGGCGGTCGCTGATCGGAAAGTGGAGGCGCGTTTTGCGGCAGGCTCGGCCCGCGCCGGCACCGACCGGGAGCACCTCCTGAATGCCCTCTACCGCCTCGTGGAGATGATGCAGCTGTTTGTTACTCTGTCGGACGTCGAGCTGAAGGACCAGGTCCAGCAGATTGCCTCCCGGTTCGAGGAGGAGGACCAGACTACGGACCTGCAGCTCAAGCTTCGCAACGGATTCTGCCGCCTTTTCGAATTGGGCCACCTGCTCACCACCCACCTCGACGAGATCATCCCCTACGGTGGTCTCGGGCGTACGGGCCTCAGCCCGTCCAATGCCGCGCAACGATCCACTTCGTCAATTCCCGCGACACTAAATCGTGCCGCGCTGATTCCTCCCGCTTGTGCCGGCATAAGAACTCGACTTCGGAGGTTCAAAAAACCGCTTCGATAAATCCAAACTATTGAATTTTTCTGGAAACCGCTGCGTTGGCAGGAGCAGGGAGATTTGAGATAACTCATAGCGAATTAAACAGATAAATCGACTTACTTCGAGGCTCAAGAGGTTGGCATGCAATGTGCTTAATGAAAGGTGGTAATTTCCCGTGATCCAAGCTCAGTCTTGTGCTGAGATGTATCGGTGAGGAGTCTTTCGCGGTCCCTTCCCGCGATGCCAGGGATCTCCAAACCGGTGCGGGATTGGTTCAGGACTGAGCTTGGCAAGCGAGTGATTCCATCGAATCGCAAGAACCTCCAAAGTCCATAGGATGCAAATTCGCTGTGGTCTTGGAGGTTTTTGTATTTGTGCCGGCAGGACTCAGGACGGCGGCTCGCCGGCCTTTGGCGCGTTCGTTGCGGGGCAGCCGGCGCCGTGGGACCGGCGGAAGAGTGCCGGTTGACGAAGCCGGCGAGATTGGGGGTAAAGAGCCGCCGAAATAAGCCTCGCAGACGTGCGTCATAACCCCCTGGAGAGCCTGGTCCCGGTCGAAGATCGGGGAATAGATGTAGGCTTTCCCCTGCTTGCGCTGGCTGAGAAATCCTTTGCGGTACATCTTTTCCAGAACAGTCATGACTGTCGTGTAAGCCAGTCCCCGCCCTGGATCCACCTTGGCCCACACATTCTTCACACTGGCTTCACCCAGCGACCACAGGATCTCGAGCAGCTCAAACTCGCCGGGCGTTAAATGGGTGGATCTCTTCATTTTCCAATACCGAGCTCCCCGAGACTGTATAGACGCATCCTCTTTGAGCTGAGCTACGAATCTCTCGTATTCCGGCGCGCGCTTCTGCCTTAAGAGGAGCTCCCGGATCTGATCCTTCACGGATTCGAATGGACTGACGACGGAGGCCTTCCGGCTATCGACGCGATAGAAAGCGCATCCCCCGGGGAGTTTGATGACGGATGAGACGTCGCCTTCCTTGACGGGGGCTATCGCAGAGGCGATTTGGGGATTGAGCTTTGCCACCTGGAAGGTACCGATGCCCCCGCCTTTGCTTGCGGTTGGTCCCTTTGAGTACTGGCTGGCCACCGTCGCAAAGGACTCCCCCTGCAGAACGCGCTTGCGATATGCCTCAGCCAGGGCTTCGGGGGCTGCCCGTCGTCGCCGGATGTTGGAATGAGGATTTCACTCAGGGTCACCTCTTCCGGGGACGAAAAATCTTTCGCGTGATCTTTGTAGTAGCGTTCTACTTCCTCTGTCAGAAGCGTGATCCTTGAGTTGACAAACTCGCCGATCAGGCTCCCGATGATCATCTGTTTCTTGACGTACTCGCGGTAACCGGCGAGAGTCATGCCCTGCGCTTCGAGCGCCTTTTCGAACTCTTCCATGTCTTTGATATTGTACTGTTTCCGCATGCGTTCAATCTCGGCAGACACCTGGACATCCATGCCCGAGCCGATGCCCAATTCCTGCGCCTTCTGCAGGAACAGCTTGTCGCGGATCAATCCCTTGAGGACCTCTTTTTCGGCCTTCTTCATTTCCTGGTCCAGCTGCTCACCCGTAAATTTCTGGGCCAGTTCCTGCCGGTATTGGATCATCTCACGGTTTACATCGGACTGGGTGATGATGTCGTCATTCACACGGGCCACGATCCGGTCGACGATTTTCACCGGATTGGTCTGCGAAGTCAGGACCGAGGCGAAAATCAGCAACGTCCCCGAAAGCCATAAAAATTTCTTCATCGTATTGTCCCTCCGCGGGGTGAGGCGGGCGCCTGTGTACTTGAATTCCAGTCTCTCGCGATCCACCTGGATCGGAATCCGTTGCGCCAGGGATGCCAGTTCCCCGGCAAGCGCCGCCCGCTGTCGCTCCAGCAGCAGTTTCTCCTTGATTTGGTCTTCGACCTTGAAGAGCTTCTGCTGGTGCGCCAGAATCTTCTCTTCTACCAAAAAAATATGATACCCATACTGCGTTCGCACGATCTTGCTGACTGTTCCGGGTGCGAGTGGAAAAATCACCTTGTCGAACTCGTCGGGCAATTCGCCTCTCTGGAATGTCCCCAGGTCGCCGCCTTCGGCCGCCGTGGGAGCCTTCGAATAAATCCTCGGCCAATTCGTGGAAATTCCGATTGCGGTTTGTCTTGAGCAACGCCTGGATTTTCTTCGCCTGGGCCTCAGTATCGACGAGGATCTCGCGCACGTGAACGACGTCGTTGCGGACAAACTCGTCGAGGCGCTCCTTGTAGTAAGCTCCGCATTCCTCCTGGGTTACCGTCAGGTTCCGAAACAGGTGTTCGTGCAGGTACGCCTGGATCTTCAAGCTCTCCACGATGCCCCGCTCGAAATCCACGTCCTTCTTGAGATCGGTGCTGTTTCCCCCGCCGCTGGCGACGATTCTCTCGCGCATCGATTCCAGGGCCTGGAACTTGGCTCGATCTTCAATTGTGTCGCCTGTTGAAGCAGAAGTTTCTCCTCGATGAAGGAGTCCAGCAGGCAGATCGGGCTTCGTCTGCGGACGTCGATCCGCCGAATTCGTTCAGCCGGCTGGCGAAACTGCTCCAGGTCTGCCCTGGTGTAGCCCTGTTCCCCCACCTTCACAATGGGAGCCGCGGCTCTCCCGCTCGGTTCGATCTCTCAGGCCGCACCCTGCGAGGCAGAAAATCACAGGCAGGAAAATCAGGCCAAGCACGTGACGCCGACCGGGCGGCATGGCTGACACTCCTAGTCTGAGCATCGACACCTGCTGACAAACCATAAATGATAGCGAATGGCCAACCGAACAACACACACCCTCTCTGGGAGCTGTTCCCGGCGCAAGAGCAATCCAACATTATAATATAGACGACAGTTCCCACCCAAAGGCCCAAAAATATCACGGGTGCAATTGAATCTGCGAGTCGTACTTGACGCAGAAACGTTGGTCAATTCGTCAATGGTCATTGGCTACTCGCGGATCTGGTCGAGGATCTTGTGGATGGTGTCGAACAGGGCAGCAGGCGGAAGATTCTCAGCCTCAAGGGAAAGCAGCCCTTGCGGGGAAAACGACGCCCGCTTGTTCCGGGACACGAGCTTCAGCAGCTTCTGGGCGCTGACCTTGGAATGATCCACGAAACGGAAGTGGATCTGGCTCTTGCTCCGCTCGATGGCCTGAATCTGGAGTTCCAGGGTCGTTTGGCGCAGTGCTGCATACCGAAACAGGATCTCCACCGGGTCCGGATAAGGTCCAAAACGATCGATGAGCTCCTGGCGCAGGGCATCCAGCTCCGCCGTATCGCGCGCGGAGGAAATGCGCTTGTACATCCGCAATCGCTGGCTTTCGTCGGTGATGTACGATTCGGGAATGCGGATGTCGAGGTTCAGGTTGATCGATGTCGAAACCTCTTCCTCGGGTTTCAGGCCGCGCAGTTCTTCGACGGTTTGTTCGAGCAGCTGGCAGTAGAGGTCGAAGCCGACGGCGTTGATGTGCCCGTGTTGCTCCCCGCCGAGCATGTTGCCCGCCCCGCGGATCTCGAGGTCGAGTGCGGCGACGCGGAAGCCGGTGCCCAGGTCGCTGAATTCACGGATTGCGGCCAGCCGTTTGCGCGCGATGTCGGACAGCGCCTCGTCGGTGGGGATGAGCAGGTAGGCATACGCGCGCCGGTCCGACCGGCCGACCTGCCCGCGCAACTGGTAGAGCTGCGACAGGCCGAAGGTCGGCCCGGTCGATGAGTATGGTGTTGACTCGGGGGATATCGAGCCCACTTTCGATGATGGCCGTCGTGACCAGCAGGTCTAGCCGACCGCGACGAAGTCGATCATCGACATGCTCCAGGTCGCGTTCCCTCATCTGTCCGTGGGCCACGCCGAGGCCCGCGTCTTCGGACACCAGCGTCTGCACCACGGCGGCTCACTCGAGTGGATCGTCTCCACGCGGTTGTGGACGTAGAAGACCTGGCCGTCGCGCGCCGAGCTCACGTTGGATCGCCTAGCGCACCAGGTTCGGGTGAATCAACAGGTGATGGTCGGATGGCCAGCCGGTCCTCGGGGGGCGTGTTGAGTGGACAAGTCGCGCAGGCCGCCGATGGCCATGTGCAGGGTGCGAGGGTATCGGGGTGGCCGTAAGGGTGAGGACGTCGACCGAGGCCCGAAGCGCTTGATGCGCTCCTTGTGGGCGACGCCGAAGCGCTGCTCTTCGTACGATCACGAGCAACCCCAGGTCCTTGAAGTGCGACGTCCCGGGACAGCAGCCGGTGCGGGTCCCGACCACGATGTCCACGCCTCCGGCTTAAGCCCTTCGACGGTTTGTTCTGCTCTTTCGCGGCTGCGGAATCGGCTCAGGACCCGGACTGCGCAGGGGGTAGGCGGTGAATCGCCGGCGGGAAGGTGATGTAGTGCTGAAAGGCGAGCACGGTGGTGGGGGGCGAGCACGGCGACCGGCCTCCCGTCCAGGACGGCCTTGAAGGCGGCGCGCAGGGCCACCTCGGTCTTGCCGTAACCCACGTCGCCGCACAGCAGCCGGTCCATCGGACGGTCCGATTCCATGTCGTTCTTGGTCGCCGCGATGGCGTCGGTCTGATCCTGGGTCAGGTCGAACTCGAACGAGTCCTCGAATTCGCGCCGCCAGGCCGTGTCGGCGGCGAAGCTGTACCCGGGAGCCAAGTGCCGCTCGGCATACAGCTTCAACAGTTCGCCGGCCATATCGCGCATTGATTTCTTGATGCGCGTCTTGGTCCGTTCCCAGCTCGTTCCGCCCAGGCGGTCGAGCGCCGGGTGCGCGCCGTCCACGCTGCTGTATTTCTGGATCAGGTCCAGGCGCTCCACGGGAACATACAGTTTCGCGTCGTCCTGGTAGGTCAGGAGTACGAATTCCTTCGTCCCCTGCTGCAGGCCGATCGATTTCAAACCCTGGAACCGCCCGATGCCGTGGTCGATGTGGACCACGCAGTCGCCCGGCTTCAGGTCCCGGAAGTCGGACAGGAACATGCGGTGAGCGCTGCGCGCCCGTTTGGGCGCAGCGGCCACTTCCGACTCGTCGAAAACATCCGTCCCCGTTAAAACCCGAAGCTGCACGGCGGGGAGGGAAAAAACCGGCGTGAATCATACCGACGCCGAGCACAACCGTGTCCTCGGTGGTCTCGGCGGCGCCCTCTTCGTCGCCGCCGCGGCACAGGTGGGTAGGGATCTCATACTCCTTGAGGATGTCGTTGACGCGCTCGGCGCGGCCCAGGTTCGCGAAGAGAAAGGCTGATCCGCTCCCCCGCGCGGAATTTTTGCAGATCGGTGATCAGTTCCCGGATGTTGCCGTGATACTTCCGTGTGGCTTGCGATGCCAGGAACAGCGGCTTCTCCCCGGCGTGCTCGACGCTCAGCTCCTCGGCCTGCAACAGCGGAAAGCGTTCCAGCGCGGCGCGGAACTGGTCGCTGGTGAGGACCACTTCGTCCGGCGCGAGCACCGGCTTGCCCGCCTCCACCCGGTCGACGAAGCGCTCGTAGAGTTCGGCATGGTACCTGGCCAGCGTCGTGTCGACCGTCTCGCGGTCAGACAAAACAAGCCGGTAACCCGGGAGATAGTCAAAGAGAGTCCGGTCCAGCGGATCGGACGCAGGAAGCATGAATTCGAAAGCGGGAAACGGTTCTCCCGAGCGTGCCAAGGCGAGTTCCTCGAGGGTCTCCAGGGAACCCGCTCCAGCGCTTCGGCGCCCTCCTCGGACCAGCGGTCCAACAGAGCCCGGCTCACGCAATACTCGCGCATCGGGATCAGCTCGACCCTCTGGACCGCGGCAACCGACCGCTGGTAATTGACGTCGAACAGGCGCATTGATTCGATCTGGTCGCCGAAGAATTCGATGCCACCGGATTCTCCAGGTGGGGCGGGAAAATGTTGAGGATCTCCCCGCGCAGAGAGAACTCCCCTGGGTCGGTCACCGGATCATCCTCTTTATAGCCGGTTTCATGGAGGTACTCTCGCAGCAGTTCCGGGGAATAGGGTTGGCTCTTGTCCAGCTCGAGACAATAGGAAAGAAACCGCTGAGGGCTGTGCAGCCGGATGGCGGCCGCCGCCCGCACGGAGGCGACTACGACCGCGGGCCCGTCCTGCAGCATCTGCCAGATCGCTCCCGCGCGGGCCGCGGCAATGTCAGGATGCGGGGGAAGCCCCGGTATGGATCCACTTCGAGACTTGGCAGGAGGACGACGAGGCGGGGACGGGGAGAGCAGTCCGAGGAAAAAAGCGAGTTCCTGGGCAAGATTGCGCGCTTCGGTGCTGGTCGCTGTCAGGACCGCCACGCCGCGTTGCTCGGCCCGGCACGGCCTGGGCGATCGCCAGGCTCTTGGCGCCGCCGGTCAAGCCTTCAATGGCGAGAGTGTGCGCTCCCTGCCCCAGCCGTGCCGACAGATCGCGCAGCGCGCCGCTTTGGGCGGCGGTCTCGAACAGTCTCTTCAGATGGAGCACGATCTATCCTGCACGGGGAATCGGGACCGAAGGAGTCAGAAGTCAGGAGCCAGGAGTCAGGAGAAAAACGTTCTCACCTTCGACAGAGGCGATGGTGGAACGGTCGGCAACAGCGCTGCACCGTGTTCGAATCATGCGGCGACCAATAGAATCCGCTATTCTGACTCCCGACTCCTGACTCCCGACTCCTGCTTCTTGACTCCTGACTCCTCATTCCTGACTCCCGACTTCTTGTCCGACGATTCGATGCCCGTCCCGGCTTTTCCGAACAGGGCCAAGACCCGCTTGATGATCGAACTCGTGGAGGTGCCTTCCACAATCGGGATGTTGCGGACGGTGCCGCCGGCGTTCTCCACGGCTGGCGGCTCGACGATGTCGGAGATTCCCCAATCCGCGCCTTTGACGAGGACGTCGGGAACAATCGCGTCGATGACGTTCTGAGGCGTGAGATCATCGAATATGAAAATATAATCAACGCACGCGAGCGCGGCAAGGACCTCTGCCCGTTCCGCCTCGGGTACGATAGGACGCCCTTCCCCCTTGAGTGCTGCAACCGACCGGTCGCGGGCTATTGAGCCCGATGACCAGCGCGTCGCCCAGCGCGCGCGCCTGGCTCAGGTAGCGCACGTGCCCCGCACGGGCAGGAGATCGAAGCAGCCGTTGGTGAAAACCAGCCGGCGGCCGCCGCGGCGGCATTGCCGCCGGATTTGCACTATCTCATCGAGGGACTTGATCTTTTCAACGCCCATATTGACGCTGGAGAATAACAGAAACGGCCGGGCGCGCATAGAGGCTGTCTCGGGGACTCAGGATTCAGACGGTGATGGGCTCTGAAGGGCGAACAGGAAAAAGCTCAGGGCGTGAGTGCTGGGCCCATAAACACCCGTGCAGGTCTCTTGCTTTTCGTAAGTTCCCTACAAATCTCTTTGCGTCATGGCGGTTGCATTTTGGCATATGTGGATTACAGTGTGTGCGCTGGAGACACTCATGAATATCGGTTTAAGGAAGCTGGCTGTCACGACGACGGCATTCTTCGTGCTCGTGCCGGTCTGCTGCATCATGAGGCCCGCGCCCGGAATCGTGCAGATCGCGCACTTCGACACGGGCGGCTGGAGCCACGACGTCGAACCGGACGGAGGCCTGCTGTACGTCTCCGACCGCCAGGGAGGTTTCCTGATTTTCGACCGCGCTTCGGGTTGGACCGCGCCCAGGATCTTCTAACCGTCAAAGATGTGATCTCGCTCGCGCCGCATGGCGGCCGGCCGCTGCTTGCGGCCCGTTTCAAGGTCTCGTGCTCGTTTCCTCCCGGCGAGGCGGTCGCGCGCGTTTCCAATGGGGACATCGCCAATGCGGCAGTGACCCGCGGCGATCTCGGCTTTGCCGCCTACGGCGCGCACGGCCTGGTGATTGCAGGCTGGGCGACGCGGAACTCAGTGTCGTGTCGGAATTGCAGACACCGGGCTGGTCGCACGACGTGAAATTATGGGGCAGCCGCGCCCTGGTCGCGGATTGGCAGTATGGCCTGCGCGTCGTCGACGTCAGCCGTCCGGAAAGCCCGGTTGAAATCGGAGTCATGCCCACGCCGGCCACCGCCATCAGTATTGCTCCCGGACCGTCCGGTGGCAGGCCCATGGCGGCGGTAGCCGAAGGGCACGCGGGCGTGTCGATCGCGGCTTTCGACGGTGCAGGTCATCCGTCGCTGCTGTCGCGCCATTCGCTCGGGCTCAATTCCGCCGATGCGCCGCACCCGGAGACCGGCGGGTGGGCCCACGGCGTCGCGTGGTGCGGGAATTATCTCTTTGTGGCCAACTGGGAACGCGGGCTCGCCGTGCTCGACGTCGAGGATCCGCGCCGCCCGCGTCTGGTCACGGAGTTGCCGACCCGCGGCACATCCCTCGGCGTGAAAGCCGAGGCGGAACCCGGCGGCACGATCCTGATCTTCCTGGCCGACGGCGAAGACGGCCTGCGCATCTTTCGCCTGAAAGGCGGGAACCGGGAATGAGGGTTCAGGAGTACGTGTGGGCCGCAGCCTTCGGACTAAATAGGGGACTAAATAGGGGACGCTACCCTAATTCCCCCTGGGACTAAATAGGGGACGCTACCCGAATTCCCCCTTGACACTTCTCCCGTCGCTGCTAGCATGGGCCCATGCCGCGCATGGCCAGGGTCGTAGTGCCGGGGATTCCTCACCATTTGACTCAAAGAGGCAATCGTCGCGAGGACGTGTTCTTTTCCGATGACGACCGGCAGCGCTATCTTCAGCTTGTGATCGAGTATTCGGCCAAACACGGTATGGCGACGCTGGCGTATTGCCTGATGACAAACCACGTCCACTTTGTCAGTGTTCCGGCCCGGGCTGATTCTCTTGCCCGAGTATTGAAGCCCGTGGACCTCCGTTATGCGCAGCACGTCAACTGGAGCCAGGGAATCAGCGGGCGTTTGTGGCAGGGCCGGTTTTTCTCCTGTCCGCTCGAGGAGGAGCATCTCTGGGCGGCGATACGGTATGTGGAACGCAATCCCGTGCGCGCCCGGCTGGTGCGGAAAGCGGAGGAATATCCATGGAGCAGCGCCGCGATGCATTGCGGCAGGCGCGACGACCCGATGCTCGTGCGGCTGCCGGAAGCACGGCCGCCGGAAACCTCGGACTGGGCTGCGTGGCTGGCGACGAAGGAGGATGAGGAGACGCTGTGGAGGATCAGACTGTGCACGCGCACGGGCCGGCCGATCGGCAGCAAGCGATTCGTTGCCAGGCTGGAGGCGAGGCTGGGCCGCAGGCTGCAGGCGATGCCGGTCGGCCGACCGAAGAAGGTCGGGCAATAATAGGGTAGCGTCCCCTATTTGATCACATCAGTTCCAGCCTCACGCGCATTGCCATTCCTTCACGCTTGCTGCGCCCGGCGGCGCAGTTCAACGTTTAGCGGACGGCGAACTCGCCGCGCAGGCGGATCTCCTTGGATGAAGCGCCGATCAGGACGCGGAAAGTTCCAGGTTCCACTACCCACTGCATGTCTCGGTTGAGCATCTTCAGATCTTCGGGGCCCAGGGTGAACGTGACTTCCGTCCGCTCCCCGGGCGCAAGGCTGATCCGGCGGAACCCTTTCAGCTCGATTACCGGGCGCGCGACCGAAGCCAGCACGTCACGAAGGTACAGCTGCACCACCTCATCCCCGGCACGCGTCCCGGAGTTGCGCACCGTACAGCGCACGCGCACGGTCTCCGCCGGCTTCATCTCCGGTGGATCGATCTCGAGGTCCAAGTACTCAAAGGTCGTGTAGCTCAGGCCAAAACCGAAAGGAACTATGGCGTCAAACGACGGTTGCGATTCTGTAACTACTGGATATGGCAGGTGTTGCAGCGGATGCTTTTCCCCGCCAAGTCGTAATTGTTCCAGTTCGCGTTTGACTGCTCCCCGGTGCTGAGCAGGATCCAGTTATTTCCTCCCTGTAGCAGGGATTCCTTGTGAACCCGCATGAATACTGCGTGCGCTGATGGTCTTGGCCGTGTGACTTCCTCGGAAGATGGGGGTCGCGGTCGCGGCCGCCTCGAGATGGATTCTACGGGAATCTGGAACAATCACGACTATTGTGATAAAGTTAGTCGTAACTGTTCCAGGAGGCGGCATGTCGGTTGCGACCAAGTACACATCGCGGCTCAACCAGCTCTTCCGGCGCAAGCGGGCGGCGCTGCTCGACGAACTTCGGGCGGCGCTCGGCACGGCTTCGCGGACCACGATCTTCCGTATTCTGAAGGCCGTTGGTTACTTCACCAGCTACAGTCATGCAGGGCGGTTCTATACGCTGCGGCACATCCCCAGGTTCGATCGGCTGGGCCTGTGGTCCTGGCGCGGGATCGGGTTTTCCTCCCATGGCACCCTGCGCGCAAGTTTGATCTTCCTGGTTGAGCAATCCGAGGCCGGACGGACGCACGAGGAACTTCAGCGCCAGCTCGGCCTGCGCGTGCACGACACGCTCCGGAGTCTGGTACAGGAAAGCAGCATCGCGCGGCAGCGCCTGGAGGACATCTATCTCTACCTGAGCGCGGATCCGAAGAAGGCTGCTGCACAGATGATTGCGCGGCAAAAGCTTCAGATTGCCAGCCGCGCCGCGGTTGTGCCGCCGGATCCGTTGCTGGTGATCGACGTCCTGGCGGAAGTCATCCACCATCCACGTGACGATGCGGCCGGCATCGCGGCGCGCCTCCAGGCGGCCGGGCGGGTCGTGACCGCGAAACAGGTCGACGAAGTGTTCCGTTCCTACTCGGTAAAAAAAACGGCTCGATAACGCTGGCCGAGATCGCGAGCCTGAGGCGGTCAATTCGGGAGCTGGAGCAGCGGTGCCGGAGGCGTTCGCAGAGTGTCGCCGGCACGCTGGTCGATGCAGAACCGCCGCCGGAGCGCTGTGCGTTATGCGGAGCTTCGACAAGAGTACAAAAGACATGGAAACGTACTGGCGCTACTCTCGAGCACGGCTCCTTCCGATTGCGGCAGACCGTGCGCGTTTGCGTTGCCGGCTGCCCGAGTAAACGATCGACCGGCGCCCTTGCGGCCCTGATACCCACGCGCAGCGTCGTAGGTTACGATGTCATGGTTTACGTTGGGCTCGAGCGTTTTGTGCGTTACCGGCAGCGGGAGGAAATCCGAGCCTCGCTTGCGGCCGATTACGGACTCTCGCTCTCCAGCGGCGAGATCAGCGTGTTGTCCACTCGCTTTCTCTCATATCTCGCGCGACTGCACCACGCCTCGTCCCCTGCACTCAAGGCCGCGCTGGCAGTGGATGGGGGCTGGCCGTTACAGATCGACGCCACGGGCGAAGACGGGCGCGGGACTTTGCTGGTGGCTTACACGGGTTGGCGCCAATGGGTGCTCGGCGCCTGGAAGATACCCACTGAGCGGGCCGACGCCATCCTTCCCCGGTTGCGAGAAACGGTTTTCCGTTTCGGATCGCCCTGCGCCATTGTCCGCGACTTGGGCCGCGCGATGACTGAAGCCGCCGATACTCTGGTGAAGAAGCTCGAACTCAAAATTCCGGTCTTGGCCTGTCATCTCCACTTTCTTGGCGACATCGGCAAGGATCTCCTCACCGAAGGACACGACAAACTGCGCGCACTGTTCCGCCAAGTCCGGCTGCGCAGTCAACTCCGCGCCCTGGCTCGCGAGTTGGGGCGTAATATCGGCCAGGACATCGACCGTGCTCGTACCGGATTGCGCGAATGGCAGCAGACTGGTTTGGAGCAACGCTTGCCCAAGGGTGCGGCCGGAGTGGCCACGGTGCGCGCATTGACGCAATGGGTCCTCGATTACGCTGCCGACACGCAGGGCGATCGCTTTCCTTTCGACCTGCCCTGGCTGGCCCTGTACGATCGCTGCTTGCAGGTGGTCGCCGCTCTGCGGACATTCTTGGCGGATCCCGCCGCCGATCCCGCCGTTCGCAAAGCTCTCGAGCGGCTGCGCCGCATCCTGCACCCGGTCGAGGAGGATGGCCTCGGTTTTGCTGACGTTGCCGGCAGGCTGACTCGACGGGCGGGACTCTTTGCCGAGTTGCGCAATGCACTCCGGCTGCGTGAAGGATCAAGCCACGGAAGGCGGGGCACTGCCCATCGGATTCACACCGCCGCAGAATTGAAGGACATACGCTCCGCTGTGCGAAGGCTCACCGTTTCTCTCAAGCGCCGCCGCCCCGAACGGGGTCCGGCAGGAAACTGGCGTGACGCAATCGACATCGTGCTCGCGCATCTGCAAAAGCACGGCCGTTCCCTCTGGGGTCATGCCATTCGGCTTCCACAAGCGGCTGGCGGCGGTATCCGCCTCGTCGATCGAACCAACAATGCCGTTGAAACGTACTTCCACAGACTGAAACACGGAGAACGCCGCCGCAGTGGACGCAAGGTTCTCAGCCAGGATTTCGAGAAACTCCCGCCGGCGGCAGCTCTCGCCATGAATCTCGCGCATTCCGACTACGTTTCGATTGTCTGCGGTTCGCTCGACAAGTTGCCTCAGGCTTTCTCCCGACTCGATTCCAAGACTCAGCGTGGCCGGAAGGCCGCAGTCTCGACGGTCGCGAAGATGAGCGAGCCTCAGACGGCTTCCCTCTGCAGTGCAGACCGCAAAGTTGCCTCAGGCTTTCTCCCGACTCGATTCCAAGACTCAGCGTGGCCGGAAGGCCGCAGTCTCGACGGTCGCGAAGATGAGCGAGCCTCAGACGGCTTCCCTCTGCAGTGCAGACCGCAAGGTCGTACGTTCTGAGGAGATGACCTGCCGGGTCATTGAAGCGGCTCAAAGAGGTTTAGAGAAGAGAGAAGTAGCGTGAGAGAGGAAATCCAACCGACTTTTGACGCCGTAGGCCATAGTGGTTTCCGACGACAAAAGGCAACGAGCTGTTTTAGGTTCCGTTGATTTGAGTGTAATAGATACAAGAGAGATACAAAAACGTTCCGCCATTCTGACCCCAACCTGCGGAAATAGTGCATTGGATCGACATCCGAGAAAATTCACCTTAAGGGACAGCCTGTTCCCGAATTCCCGGGGGTGCTTCAAGAATGCGGCGATGATCAATTAGGCGAAGAACCGGGTAACTCCTTTCCCTAATTGCAGCGCAGCACACGGCCCCGGGTCATTTGGTCATACCCGCCGGTCCCTTCTCTTGGAACAGCTGGCCTCTTTTCCACGAGCGCAGGAGTTCCCCGACGTCTTCTCCGGGAATTTCAAGGTTATACAGCTTCCCGTTGCGGTCTCTTACCCCTTCCCCTTCGACTTGAGCCTGGTTGACTTGAATTGTAAATGGGTGCTCCTGTGACGAGAACGTGATCATCTCAGGGGTCAACGTAAGCACCCCGGAGCAGCTCCCCAAAAAATGCTTGTGACGGGCTTTGAATGTGAGCGGCGAGGAACGAGGCCCTGGCACCGACTTGGCGGGCAACGGTTGCGCTTGCGTGGCCGCGGGCGTCGCAGGTTCGCGTGGCGATGATGCGAAAAGATCTCCCCGTTGCCACCTTTGAAGCAACTGGGCGACGTCTACTCCTGCAATGTAAAAGTTCCAGGGTTTTCCGTCAGAATTCCTTATCCCGTTGTTGTCGACTGCTGCATCTTTGATTTCGAAATGGACAGTGTGTACCTTTGAGCTGAATTCAATTTTCTGAGGAGTCAGTGTCAGTTCACCCGTGCAGCTCCCTGTAAAGGTGTGCCAGTGCCTGGCCCGGTAAACAATCGGTTGTATGACCTCGAACCCCTGGCTCGGTTCTCCCGTCTGAACGGGTTGCGCCGGCGCAAGAAGAGGAGGGGGCAAACTCGAAGGCTGTGGTTCGCCGGGCTGTGGTCCCGTATCTTGGGAGAGGGCCGGCTGCCCGCGTTTCCGGGGAGGCAAACGGCGGGGCGCCGATTGGGCGGCAGCCGGCAGGATCTCGACGGACTTGGTCTGCTGCACGATGCCTCCAACCAGAAACTCAATCTTGTGCACCCCAGTAAGGGAATTGCCGGGGAATTTCACGTAGAGGATGTCCGCATTCTTTTCGAATTTCAGGGGATTGGATTCAGTAACCGTTTCACCGATCGTCCACCTGATTTGAAAGGTATCTTTTTGCGGCACGGCCCCGGAATATGTGAGGAACACACCCACCCCGGGGGAATTCAGCTGGGCCTCTGAAAACGAATCGGCCACTCCCATGGGGGCGCCGTCGGGACCAATCCCGATGCAGGCGAGCGCCGGGGTCAGTTTCACATTCGACCGGTTATCGGAAATGGAGACTGAACGCAGCAGCGACCCCAGCCGGCTCAGCGGCGCGCGAATGTAGCCCCAACCCACCCACGCGAGAACGAGGAGAGCGACTACTGCGGCCGGGCGCTTCAACGTTGAAACGATCTGCATAATTCGGAATCGCCGCGATTGGCGCAGGGCGGCACTGCGTTTCGGTTAGGATCGTAGATTATCATGGTGAGTTGACTGCCTCCCAGCCCCTGGAAGGGTGCGCCCGCTGATCACCACACCGCGCCGGGTGGAGCGAAAACCGGGGAATCGAGTGGCGGCTTGCGGCCGACCCCTCGGCGATGCAGCGACTGGAGCCGTTGAGACGTTTTCCGGTCTTTTCACTCTTTCTCACGCTCATGTTTGAATTGCGAGCACGAGGGTCTTGTCATCGTCCGATCGCACGCACACGCGATCAGACAAGAGAAATTGGCACAGGTCCTCATTGCAGGCATCGTTACGCCGCACAAAATCAAACAGCGGATTGAAAAACCTGCCGTAGGCTGTGGTGTCGCGAGACACGACCGCAAGCATTTCGAGACCGTCGTTGAGCATTGCCAGCGATCTCACATCACTGCCGCCGGCGATCCTGTAATGCACGTGCCGTTCCAGGTCATTCGATGTCATGAACTGCGTCTCATTCAGGTATTCGCCATGGTCCGGCTCACATGCGACCGTCAGGGTTCCCGTTGCTTCCTGATACACAATCGCGCCGTCGCCGACCTGGAGAGCAGCGAGGTGGCGATCGGTCGCAAAAACCGCAAACAATAGACGATCGATACTGTGCTCTTGGGGCGAGGATAGCATGAATTGACGGGGAGGGTATCCAGAATCCTCGCGGCAGGCAGGCGGCAAGGATCAATTAGTGGCGGGCAGTTTTATGAGCAATTGCCGGTGACGCTCTGTAAAATAGGATAGCTTCCTTACGATAGGAGTTGCATATGAGCTGTCCGATGTGCCAAAAGAACCACCCTTACACCGTGGACCAGGCGCTGGCAAGCCTCGCCTCCACGGCGCGCCGTATCGAACGTCTGTCAGCGGGCCTCAGCCCGAAGCGGGCCGCCGCGCGCCCGGCGCCCGGCAAGTGGTCCGTGAAGGAGATCGTCAAGCACCTGGCCGACTGCGAGCTGGTCTACGGTGTGCGATACCGGGCGATAGTCGCCGAGCCAGGGACGGCGCTCATCGCATTCGATCAGGAGGCCTGGGCCAAGAACCTTGGCTACCGCGAGCAGCCGCTGAAATCGGCCGTTGCCGCGCTCAAGACGCTGCGCGAAAATAACCTCGCGCTGCTCAGGACGGTCCCGAAGGCCGCGTGGAAAAAATCCGGAAAGCACCAGAGCTACGGCATGCTCACTTTGCGGCAACTGATCGTGCATATGACCGACCACGATCGAAACCATGTCGCCCAGATCGAGCGCCTCCTGTAGCCCTGGAGAAGCGGGTGTCAGGTGTCAGGTGCTGGGTGTCGGGGATCCGGTGCAAGAAATCATATGTTGACCGAACCCTCGGCCATTGTTCCCGATTCAGAGTGCACAACCCAGCTACCTACCACCCGACACCTGACACCCAGCACCCATTCCAGTCCGGTTATCGGTCCAACGACGACTGTTGCCAAAGTTTTGGCTATTGAGAGGATGCCATGAAGCGATCGAGCCTTGTATCCAGAAGCATTTCGGGATTCCTATTGCTCTTCGGCACCGCACTTTTAGCGGCCCAGGGCCCGAATCCGTACCGTGATCCCAGCCAGCCGGTCGACGAGGAATACAGCAAGAAAATCCGCGAATACACCACGGACCCGTCTTTCCTCTCGCCCCTGGTGGAATATCTGCCGGCCTCCAGGACCGTGCCCACGCCCCAGGCGGTTCTCGGCGACATCGCGGGCGCTCCGGGCAAGCTGCCCTATTCCGCTGACGTCCACCGCTACATGCGCATGCTCGAGAAGGCCAGCCCGCGGGTCAAGGTCTACTCCATCGGGACGTCCGAGGAGGGGCGCGAGATGATTGCCGTCGCCATCGCATCCGAGGCGAACATGGCGCGCCTCGAAGAGAACCGGTCCCGGCTGGCAAGGCTCGCCGACCCGCGCATGATCAAGCTGGACGACGCGGAAGCCGACCGGCTGATCGCGGCGTCGGTTCCCGTTTATTACATCACGGGGGCGCTCCACTCTCCGGAGACCGGGTCGCCGACCGCCCTGATGGAGCTGGCATATCGCCTGGCGGTGGACGAAAGCCCTTACTACAAGGCCATCCGCGACGGCGTGATCACGCTGATTACCCCGGTCGTGGAAACGGACGGGCGCGACCGGCAGGTCGACATCTACAACTGGCACCTGGCGCACCCGAACGACAACTGGCCGCCGCTGGTGTACTGGGGACACTATGTGGCGCACGACAACAACCGCGACGCCATGAACCTCTCGCTCAAGCTGTCGCGGAACGTTCTCAACACCTACATCGGGTGGAAGGGACAGGTGATACACGACCTCCACGAGTCCGTCCCCTACCTCTACGACAACACGGTCGGGGACGGCCCGTACAACGCCTGGGTCGACCCGATCCTGGCAGACGAGTGGCAGCTGACGGGCTGGAACAACGTTTCGGAAATGACCAAGTTCAACATGCCGGGCGTGTTTGCCCACGGCACGTTCGACACCTGGTCGCCCGGCTACCTGACCTTCATGGCGGCTTCGCACAACGGCATCAGCCGCCTCTATGAGACCTTCGGAAACGCCGGCGCCGACACGGTCGAGCGCACGCTGACGCCGGGCCAGTACGAGCGCACCTGGTACCGCCAGAACCCGCCGCTCCCCAAAGCGAAGTGGTCGCAGCGGAACAACAACAACTACCAGGAGACCGGGCTGCTCGTCTCCCTGTCGTATTTTGCCGCCAACAACAGGATGTTCCTGCGGAACTTCTACCTGAAGAGCAAACGCTCGGTCGAAAAGCCCCGGACGGCGGGGCCGGCTGCCTACGTTTTGCCCGCCGACGATCCCAGGCCGGGCCTCCAGGCGCAGGTGCTGCGCGTCCTGCAGCTCCAGGGTTGCGAGATTTCCCGCGCCACCGCGCCTTTCACCGTCCTGATCCCCGTGAAGAAGAAGCCGCCGGAAAAGCCCGGCGAGGCAGCAGCCCCCGCGAAAAAAGATGAACCGCCGCCGGCGCCGCAGCCCCGGCAGTTTCCCGCGGGAAGCTACATCGTGCGCATGGACCAGCCCTACAGCCGCATCGCCGACGCCCTGCTCGATTACCAGTACTGGAGCCCGAACGACCCGCAGAAATCGCCGTATGACGATACCGGGTGGACGCTCGGGGAACTCGCGAATGTGCAGGTCTTCCGGGTCACGGACCTGAAGGTGCTTGACGCCGCCATGGAAGCCGTTTCCGGGGAAGTCCGCAGCCCCGGGTCGGTCGAAGGGACCGGGACCCTCTTCGCGGTAAATCACAATGCCGACACGGCGCTGATGACGTTCTGTTACCGCTTCCGGAACGCCGCCATTGAAGCGGCGGAAGAGCCGTTTGAAGCCGCGGGGCACAAGTTCAACCGCGGGTCGTTCCTGCTGAAGAACGTGTCGCGCACGGACCTCGAGCGCGCGGCCATCGACCTGGGGCTGCGCGTGTACGCGCTCTCCGAAGCCCCGACGGTCAGGACGCACCGCATCAGGCCGGCACGCATCGCGCTCGTGCACACCTGGCAGAGCACGCAGGACGAGGGCTGGTGGCGGCAGGCATTCGATCTGCTGGACATCCCCTACACCTATATCAGCACCCAGGACATCGCCAAAGACGGCAACCTGAACTCGCGATTCGACGCCATTGTCTTCTCGCCCGTGGGCAGGAATTCCGCCTCGATCATCTCAGGGATGCCGATGTGGGGCAACCCGCTGCCGTGGAAGACGACTCAGATTACGCCCAATATCGGCAAGATCGACTCGACCGACGATGTCCGGCCCGGGCTGGGATGGAGCGGCCTGCAGAACCTGGAGCTCTTCGTCCGCCGTGGCGGGCTGCTGCTCGGCTCGGGCGACACATCGGATCTGGCCGTGAACTACGGCCTCGCTCCCGGCGTCAGCATCACGCCGCCGACCCGGCTGAAAATCGTGGGGAGCGTTCTGAAGTCCACGTTCGTCGATCCCGCCAGCCCCATCGCCTACGGATACGGCGACACCCTCTCCGTTTACTGCGACGGCGGGCTGATCTTCGGGGTGAGCAGTATTCTGGGAGGCCGTGGTGGCCGCCCGGCCCCCGAAACGCCGACGCGGGCGACCGGACGGGGAACTCCGGACGACCTCGACACCCCCCAAACCCTCAAGTGGGTCGAGCCGCCGCCCCTGCCGAAGGCGGAGCCGTGGCAGGCCCTGCCGGTCACGGACGAACAGCGGCGGAACGGAATCAACGTCATCCCGCCGCACCTCCGGCCACGGGTGGTGCTGCGCTACGCGGACACCAAAGACCTGCTCGTGTCCGGCCTCCTCGATGGCGGGGCCGAGATCGCACAACGGCCCGCGGTCATCGATGTGCCGTTAGACAAAGGACACGTCGTCGTGTTTTCAAATAATCCCATCTGGCGCGCGGAGACTCACGGCACCTACTTCCTGGTGTTCAACGCCATCCTGAATTTCGACAACCTGAACGCCGGCAGAAAACTCGACGAAAAATAGAGGCAAAATGGGCCAATGTCCCGAATGGCCTGAAGCTAAGGAAGCAACAGGGTGGGACCCTGAAAGGATCCGGCAGGAAAGCCCAGTCCCCAGGCCGGGGCATGCGGGTAAAGCTTAACTTCGCGCCATTCGGGAGCGTTCCTATTTGATTTGCTGCAGGTTTTCGAAGAGGGCCGCGAGGCGGCGGGCGGCTTCCTGGACGGTGTGTTCGTCTTCCCCCTCCACCATGACGCGCGCGAGCTTTTCAGTCCCCGAGTAGCGCAACAGGATGCGGCTGCGCTGGCCGAGGCTTGTCTTGCAGGCCGCCTCGGTATCGCGCAAGCCCTGGATGTCTTCGAACGGGACCTTCTCGCGCACCTGCACATTGAGCAGCACCTGCGGAAAGCGTTTGACGTCGTCGCACAGGTCTGCCAGGTCCTGCTTTTCGCTGGTGAGTATTTCCAGGACTTTGAGGGCAGTCAGCAGGCCGTCTCCGGTGCGGGCCAGTCGCGTCATGATGATGTGCCCCGACTGCTCGCCGCCGATGTCGGCTCCGAGCCGCAGCATCTCCTCGAGCACATACCGGTCTCCGACCGCGGTGCGCACCAATTGGAAGCCGATCCCTTCGAGTGCAACTTCGAGCCCGAGGTTCGCCATGACCGTCCCCACCACGACGCGAAGAGCTGTCGAGGGCAGCGCATAGCGGGCGAGGAGATACAGCACATCGTCTCCGTCATGAGCCCTGCCGCCTGAATCCACGAACATCGAGCGGTCCGCGTCCCCGTCGAACGCGATCCCGAGATCCGCCTTCTGCCCGCGCACTTCTTCCTGCAACCGGTCGAGGTGCAGGGCGCCGGCGCGGCGATTGATATTGCGGCCGTCGGGCGTGCAGTGGATGGCGCACACATCGGCGCCGAGGCTCCGCAGGAATGCGGGGGCGATCATCGAAAGCGATCCGTTGGCGCAGTCCACGACGAGGCGCAGTCCGCGCAACTGGAAGCCGGGGGGCAGGCCGTCGCGGAGGTGTTCCGTGTAGAGGTCCCGGAATTTCAGCGGGATCGAGAAGTTCAGTGCGGCAGCTTTGGGATTCGAGCCGTTGCCGTCCGGCGCCATCAACGCACTGGCGAGGATCTGTGCCTCCAGCTCTTCTTCCACGGCATCATTGAACTTGATCCCTTCAGAGGAGAAGATCTTGATCCCGTTGTCCTGGTATGGATTGTGCGAGGCGCTGATCATGATCCCTGCCTGCGCCCCTGTGGCCCTGGTGAAGAACGACACCGCAGGCGTGGAGACCACTCCGCAAAGCTCGACGATCCCGCCCGCGTCCTCGATCGCGCTCTGCAGGAGGCGCTCGATCCAGGGGCCGGATTCGCGGGTGTCGCGGCCGATCAGGATGCGCGGCCGCGCGTGCGCCGGTATGAGGTAGCGGGTCAGGCAATGACCGGTGCGATAGAGTTCATCCTTATCCAGCGGCGGCTCTCCTGCCACTCCCCGGATCCCATCCGTCCCGAACAACTTTCCCATTATTACTTCCTTGCCTTGCGGACCAATGTGATTTCTTCGGGGCTGATTCCCTTGATCACGATCCCCTCGTTGAGCATGGACGTCAACTCGACTCTCGGCTTGACCATAACCTGGACTTGAAGCGGCCCGGCATCCGGCACGGTCGCCGTGACGAGGAAGTCCTTCACGGTAAGCCGCCCTTTGAAGGTGACCGGCACCAGCATACTCAGGGAAACATAAGCCGGCGTCGCTATGAAATCGCCATCATCGACAACCGTTACCGGCACCCGCAGCGTGTGCAGCAGCCGGTGCGGGCCGAGCTCGGCGGTTACCTCCACGGGACCGCCGGGGCTGACATGTATATCGTCATCCGGCACACTGAGATTCACTGTTGTGCTGAATGACTGGTCCCGCGCGGTAAGGGATACCGGTTCGGTTTGCATTTCCCTGATGCCGCTGAGAGCGGAGCGGGGGCCGGTGATCTGGATGCTGGCCGGTCTTGACGTGAGCTGGTAAAGGTCGTACCCCTGCGTGGGCGTTCCCCGGAGCGGCACCTTTACCGGGACATCTTTCGCGATCACCCTCTCCAGTTTGAGCGTAATTCTCGCCGGGCTGACGCGCATAACCCGCAACCCGGAGGAAGGGCCGACGCGGACGCCGGCGGGAGTCAGCGGGATGACCTGCGCTCCCTCGCCCGCCGACTGGATGTCTATGTTGTAGGTCAGGTTCGGCTGAAACCCCGCCAGGCTTGTCAGGGTGCCCTGCGCCGTGATCTCCACGAAGCTTGGGCGCTCGCTGACGATCTCCATGTTGCGCGGGATCTGGATTGTGAGCGGAACCGTGAACACGCGCTCCCCCTGGCTGCCGCGGACCATCAGCCAGAGCGCGAAGGCGAGGAGAATGGCGGTGAGCTTCAGCCCCCAGTTTTTGAGCAGAAATTCCTGGATGAACCGGAGGATCGCTTTCATACGGCCTCCTGGTGCTCCTTCAGGGTCTCGCTGTCGGGGCTCGGCGTTTTCCCTTCCCTGGTGGCCAGCAGGAGGTCGCGCAGTCCGGCGCCGTCCAGGTTGCGCGTAATCTTCCCCTCGACCGCCGCGGAAATGATGCCCGTCTCCTCGGATACGATCACGGCGACGGCGTCGGTTTCCTCGGTGATGCCGATGGCAGCCCGGTGCCTCGTTCCCAGTTCTTTGCTCAGATAGGGATCCAGCGTCAGAGGCAGGAAGCAGCCGGCAGCGATGATCCGGTTCCGTTGCACGATCACGGCGCCGTCGTGCAGCGGCGTGTTGGGACTGAAGATCGTCACCAGCAGGTCGTAGGTGGGGACGGCGTCGAGCTCAATCCCGCTTTCGGCGTAGTTCCTGAGCCCGATGTCGCGTTCCACCACGATCAGGGCGCCGATCTTTTTCGATGCCAGGGTCGTGGCTGCGAGGATGATCTCCTCGAAGTCCTCCTTCCCGGCGCTCCTCCGGTGTCCGGCGAACCACGAAGTGCGGCCGATGCCCGCCAGGCCGCGCCGGATTTCGTTCTGGAAGAGGACAATGACGGCAAAGACCACGTACGTGAGCAGGTTCGTGAAGAGCCACTCCAGGGTGCGCAGCCGGTAATACCGCGTTGCCGCATAGAAGAGCAGCAGGATGACGAGGCCGAGCGTCATCTGCGCTCCCCGGGTTCCGCGCAGCAGCAGCAGGAATCGGTAGATGAGGTAGGCTACGATGCAGATGTCGATGATGTCGCGGAGAGTGAGAGGTGCGTATTGGGCCAATCCTGAAATGAGGTCAGAATACAGGTTCACGCCCTCGCCCTCTCGTTTCGCAGCGCGTCCGCGACGCGCGCCACGTCGCGCATGGCAGCGACATCGTGAACGCGAACGATGTGAGCTCCGGAAAGAATCGACGCCGCCACCGCGGCGGCGCTTCCCCAGATCCGGTCCGCTTTCGGATCCGACAGCAGCCTTCCGATAAACGACTTCCGTGATGTCCCGACCAGGAGCGGGAACCCGGCGGCAGCCAGCCGGTCCAGATTCCGGATAATCTCCAGGTTCTGCTCCAGCGTCTTGCCGAAACCGATTCCCGGATCGAGTATGATCCGCTCCCGCGCAACGCCGAGCGCCTGCGCCCGCGAAGCCGCCTTCACGGCCCAATCGTCGAGGTCGCCGAGGATGTCGGGGCTCGGCGGCAGCGTCTGCATCACGGCGGGATTCCCCCGCATGTGCATCAGGATGACGCCGGCTTCAAAAGCCGCAGCTGCTTCGCCGAGGGCCGGGTCCTTCTCGAATGCCGTAACGTCATTCACCAGCGAGGCGCCGCATTCCAGTGCGGCCCTGCCGACCTCGGATTTCGAGGTGTCGATCGATATCGGCAACGGGTATTTTCCTGCCAGCGCTTCCAGCACCGGCAGGACGCGGCGCAATTCTTCCCCGGCGCTCACGCCTTGCGATCCGGGCCGCGTGGATTCGCCGCCGACGTCGAGAATGTCGGCCCCTTCTTGCGCGATCCGCCAGGCCCGATCCACGGCCCGGTCCGGCTCCGAATACACTCCGCCGTCCGAAAACGAATCAGGCGTGATATTGAGTATCCCCATGATCAGGGTTCGTTCCCCGAGATCCAGGGCCTCGTCACGGGCTCTGATTCGATAGTGACTGCGGGAGCCGGCGTAGGGCATTCAATTGTACAGGCAATGTCCCGCGCCCTTCCCAGGTCGCGGTGAGACTCTTGACAGGTTATGTTACGGGCGAAGGCTTGCCCTCACCCTCGAAAAGGCCCGGAAAAGCGGGCCCTTTCCCATCCGCTCGACAGGTTATGCCGGCGCCGGTTTGCCTTTGGGGTTGATAAGCTGCGGCAATGGTCCATGGGGGGACGTGGTTTTTTCCTTTACCGGGCTACCCTCGGAGTCGCTGTTGGAGGACACCGGTTTCGGTTTTGCCAGCGGCTGGCCTTTGACAAGCGCTTCGATCTCGACGCTGTCGAGGGTCTCGAATTCCAGCAGCGCTTCGGCAATACGGATCAGGGTGTCGCGGTTGAACTCCAGGCAGTTCCAGGCGCGCGTGTAGCCTTCCTCCACGATGCGCTTCACTTCTCGATCGATATGAATGGCCGTATCTTCACTGTAATCCCTGTGCTGGGAAATCTCCCTGCCCAGGAATATCTGCTCCTCCTTCTTTCCAAAAGCCAGCGGGCCCATGAGGGGGCTCATGCCCCACTCCGTAACCATTTTGCGCGCCCGCTCCGTGGCCACTTCTATGTCGTTTGCGGCGCCGGTGGTCTCCGTGTCGAGAAACATCTTTTCGGCGCACCGCCCGCCCATCAGGATCGCGATTTGTCCCTCGACAAACTCTTTGGTGTAGTTGTGCTTGTCGTGTTCAGGCAACTGCTGCGTCAGGCCTAGAGCCATGCCGCGCGGGATGATCGTCACCTTGTGCAGCGGATCCGTCCCCGGGGTCAAGTAAGCGACAAGCGCGTGCCCGGCTTCGTGATAGGCGGTCACCTTCTTGTCGTTTTCGGTGATCACCATGGACTTGCGCTCCTTGCCCATGAGCACCTTGTCCTTGGCGCCTTCGAAATCCGACATCGAAACCATCTTCCGGCTGTAGCGCGCCGCGTTCAGCGCCGCCTCGTTCACAAGGTTGGCCAGCGCAGCGCCGGAGAACCCCGGTGTGCCGCGGGCGACGACGGACACATCCACGTCGTCGGAGAGCGGGATCTTCCGGGTGTGAACCTTCAGGATGCCCTCCCGCCCGCGAATGTCGGGCAGGGGCACCACCACCTGGCGGTCGAACCGGCCGGGTCGCAGCAACGCCGGATCAAGAACGTCCGGGCGGTTGCTGGCGGCGATCAGGATCACGCCGTCGTTCGACTCGAAGCCGTCCATTTCTACCAGCAGCTGATTGAGCGTCTGCTCCCGTTCATCGTGGCCGCCGCCGAGTCCGGCGCCGCGATGGCGGCCGACTGCGTCGATCTCATCGATGAAGATGATGCACGGGGCGTTCTTCTTCCCCTGTTCGAACAGGTCCCGGACGCGGCTGGCGCCCACGCCTACGAACATCTCCACGAAATCCGACCCGCTGATGGAAAAGAAAGGGACGTTTGCCTCGCCCGCGATTGCGCGCGCAAGCAGCGTCTTCCCGGTGCCGGGAGGCCCCATCAGCAACACTCCCTTGGGGATTCGCCCGCCCAGCTTCTGGAACTTCTGAGGCTCTTTCAGGAACTCGATGATTTCGGTCAGCTCTTCCTTGGCTTCTTCGACGCCGGCCACGTCCTTGAAAGTGACTTTCTTTTGCTGGCTCGACAACAGGCGCGCGCGGCTCTTGCCGAACGACAGCGCCTTGTTGCCCCCGCTCTGCATCTGCCGCATCAGGAAGATCCAGAACCCGATCAGGAGGATGAACGGAAGCCATGAAGAGAGAAACACATACATCAGCGAGGAGTTGCTGGTCTTCTCCAGTTTGACTGTGGCGCCGTTTGCCTGCAGGTCCTTGACCAGGTCGAAACTCTGATCGCTGGGAACGACGGTTTTGAACTTCTTGTTGTTGATGTCGATCCCGTCAAGGTCCTCTCCGGATATGGTGACCGACTTGATCTTCTTTGCCGTCACATCCTGGTAGAAGGTCGAGAAGTCGCGCTCCTCTACATTCGCATCCTTTACGCTGTAAAAGAGTTCCCATAGCAGTACCAGGGAAACCACGACTGCCAGCCAGACAAGGATGTTCTTTAAATTGGTGCTCAAATAACGAACCTCCGGTGGGTTTCTTCGCGTCCTGCGACACGGTCAAATCGCACACCGTCTCAAGGGCATGCCCATGACGTAGCCGCGAAACCCACGTATTGCATTATATCAGACCGGCAGGAGCGTTTCCTAGCCATAACCCTGCACGGCTGCAATGTTTTTGTACTCAATAGCCAACACTAAGCTTAGACGTCGAAACCGCAGATTAGTTTCGTGTCTCCGCAAACAAATTCACCCCCATTACCACTTCCACCAAGCCGTTCCAGATGCTCTCAAACGGGGACAGGCTTCAGATGGAGTTCTGTGGGGCTTGTCGAACTCACGTCCCTTCCGATGTGGACCGACGAGGAGGTGCAGGTCTCCGGCACTCTAACAAGACAGATTGGCGGGATCCGGGGGTGGCGCCATAAGATCTTGCCGGCGGAAATCCCGGAACCCAGATTACGGTGTCTTCCACGGCAACCATGGGCAGGGAGGAGCGCTCCGGCAGGGGAATCCTCGCTCCCAGGAGCATCCGTTTGACCTTCCGGTGCCCAGGACCGCCATAATGGTCGCCTGGAAGCCGTGAGCGAATGGTCAGTGTCGTTGGGATCCGGTCTGGATCGAGGAGGGCAAATCGATGGGAATCAGTAGGATGCAGCGCGGCGGGATCCGGCTGCTCGAGGATTGTTGCCACAAACTCCGCGGCCGCTTCCGGAATGAGGCAGCTGCCGGGCCAGGCGAGATCGTAGCGGTAGGCCGCACGGACCTCAACCGATTCTCTGCTCAGCTTGAGCATCTCCAGGTCACGCCGCGCCCTGGCGCCCGCAGGCAGTTCGATCTGCCGCCCGCTCCGGCCCGGCTCGCAGAGGCGCAGAATGCCGTCTACGTGGACGGACTCGATGCCGCGCAGCGACCCAAGCAGCTCGCGCAACGCCACTCGGACGACTTCGTGCCGTAGGGCGGGGTGCAATCGCAGCAGTTCCTGCGCCGGCAGGGCGATCCCATTCGCAAGCGTTCGATTCAACCCGGCATATTCCAGGCGGGCACGGTCCTGGAGAAATCCGCAGGCCGCATGCGCGATGCCCGCCTCCCTCGTCAGTACCTCAACCAACCGCGGATTGAAGTGTTCCTCGAGATAGGGAATCAACTCGCGGCGGAGGCGGTTTCTCCGGTAGCGCAGCTCCCGGTTGGTTGAATCCTCGCGATAGGCGGCGTCGCGCGCGGCAAGAAACTCGAGTATCTGGCGGCGTGAACACTCCAGCAGGGGGCGGATCAGGCGGCCGCCGGTGACCGGCTGCATCCCGGAGAGACCCGCGAGCCCGCTGCCGCGCAGCAGACGCATGAGGATTGTCTCGGCCTGGTCGTCGAGGTTGTGACCGGTGGCGATTCTGTTGGCGCCGGCGTGTAGGGCGGCGCGCTCCAGGAATTCGTAACGCGCCTCGCGGGCGGCCTCCTCGAGGTTTTTTCTCATCCGGGAGGCGAACGAGGCCAGGTCCGCCGATTCGGACACGAACGGACGGCCGAGAGCGGCGCTCGAGCGGCGGACAAAATCTTCGTCCTCTTCGGCCTCCCGGCCGCGGATGCCGTGATTGAGGTGGGCCACCGTCAGCGTCAGGTTCAGACGCGGGGAGATCTCGTGCAGGCAGAGCAGAAGCGCCATCGAGTCGGCTCCGCCTGATACCGCGACCAGGACATGGTCGCCCGAGTCGAGCAGCCGGTACTCCCGGATCGTCCTCAAGACCTGGAATTCCAAAGCCGTGAATTGCATCCGCTTCTCCATGATCCAGTTACACTTGTACCACAGCAGACCTTATGAGATCAGAGATTTGTCCTTTGTTCTCCTCTGCCTCTTCCCCTTTCCCGAAAAGACGCTCTCCGAAATCTCCTGTGGCCGCGGGCTTCAGCCCGCACTGTCGATCTCGACTCCAGTGCTGTGCCGCCGCCTCAGGGACTGTTCCTGAACCAGCCATCGGGGCCGGGGAATTCATCGAGTACGAACCTTTACGCTCCTGGGTGCGACTCCGGTGTGCGGTTGACCGCAGTAATATTTTGTCCTGTTCGCCTGTCGAGAACTCTCCCGCGCATGGGCGACTGCCGCAGGGTTTGCTATAATCAATATTTTTCGAAGTACAACCTGCCAATCTCAGGAGGCTGAGTATGGGATTCCCGATTACACGCCTGAGGCGAACCCGGATGAATGAGACGATCCGCGGCATGGTGCGCGAGACGCACCTGTCGCCTTCGCAGTTCATCTACCCGATGTTTGTCTGCCCCGGTTCCGGAGTAAAGAAAGAAATCTCCTCAATGCCCGACAATTATCACTGGTCTGTCGACACGCTCGTCGAGGAGGCCCGCGCGGTGAAGGCTCTTGGCATTTCTGGAGTCCTGCTGTTCGGCATTCCGGAGGCGAAGGACGAACGGAGGAAGCCAGGCGTACGACGATCGTGGAGTCGTGCAGGAAGCTTGCCGGGCGCTCAAGCGCGAGGTCAAAGACCTGCTGGTGATCACGGATGTCTGTCTGTGCGAATACACCAGCCACGGCCACTGCGGCCTGGTGCAGGGAGACGAGGTGCGCAACGACCCGACGCTGGAGCTGCTGTCGCAGATGGCGCTGTCGCACGCGAAGGCGGGCGCCGACATCGTTGCGCCGTCGGACATGATGGACGGGCGCGTCGGCGCGATCCGGTCGATCCTGGACCGGAGCGGCTTTACGAACACGCCGATTCTCTCCTACGCGGTCAAGTACGCCTCCGGCTATTACGGCCCGTTCCGGGAGGCCGCCGAGTCGGCGCCGGCCTTCGGCGACCGGCGCAGCCACCAGATGGACCCGGCGAACGCGCGGGAAGCGATTCGCGAAGTGGAACTGGATCTCGAGGAGGGCGCCGACATCGTCATGGTGAAACCGGCCGGCCCCTACCTGGACGTCATCCGGATGGTGCGGGACCGTTTCCCGGTGCCGGTGGCTGCGTACCAGGTCAGCGGCGAGTATTCGGCGCTGGTGGCTGCGGGGCGTCTCGGCTGGCTGGACCTCCCCAGGGTCATGATCGAGTCGCTGACCGGGATCCGCCGGGCGGGTGCGGAGATCATCCTGACTTACTTCGCCAAGGAGGCAGCCAGGCTGCTGTCCTGAGTTCGTTCGGGCGAGGCCCCCTGGCAGTAGCAAAAGCCTTTGGGGAATCAACGACGTTCTTCCCGGTGCAGACGGAGCGAGATCAGTGGGCAAGAATTCCAAGGAATTGTTTGTTCGTGCAGTCCAGCACATCCCCGGCGGTGTGAACAGTCCTGTGCGCGCGTTCCGCAGCGTCGGCGGCGACCCGCTCTTCATCGAGTCGGGCAGAGGGAGCCGCATGAAGGATGCCGACGGCGCCTCTTACATCGACTACGTCGGGTCGTGGGGGCCGCTGATTCTCGGGCATGTGCCGGCGCCGGTGAAGGCCGCGTTGCGCGCCCAGATCGGGCTCGGCACCAGTTTCGGGGCATCCACGGAGAATGAAGTCGTCCTTGCCGAGATGATCTGCAAGGCGGTACCTTCGATCGAGAAAGTGCGCCTGGTCAATTCCGGGACCGAGGCGACGATGAGCGCCATCCGGCTGGCACGCGCCTTCACCGGGCGCAGCAAGATCATCAAGTTCGACGGCTGCTATCACGGACACGCCGACAGCCTTCTGGTGAAAGCCGGGTCGGGCGTGGCGACCCTTGGCCTGCCGGACAGCCCGGGAGTGCCGCAGGAAATATCCGCGCTCACGATCTCGCTCCCCTACAACGACGTGGAATCGGTCCAGCGGGCGCTCCAGCATTACCGCTCGGAAGTCGCCGCGATCATTGTGGAACCCGTCGGGGGGAACATGGGCACGGTGCCGCCGGGGAAGAGTTTTCTGCAGCGGCTGCGCAAACTGGCGCGGGAGCACGGCAGCCTTCTGATCTTCGACGAGGTGATGACCGGTTTCCGGCTTGCCTACGGCGGCGCGCAGGAGTTGTATGGGATCAAGCCGGACCTGACGTGCCTGGGCAAGATCATCGGCGGCGGTCTGCCGGTGGGCGCCTACGGGGGCAACCGCACGATTATGAAATGGGTGGCGCCCGAGGGGCCCGTCTACCAGGCGGGGACGCTCTCCGGCAACCCGCTGGCGGTGGCCGCCGGAATCGCGATGCTCAAGGAGATCAAGAAGCCGGGGTCGTATGCCCGGCTCGAGGAGCTGTCGGCATCGCTCCAGGCGGGGCTGGCCAGGACGGCGCTCGCCGCCGGCGCAGCGGTGCAGATCAACCGCGTCGGGTCGATGTTCACCGTCTTTTTTACTTCCGCCCCGGTGACGGACTACCAATCGGCGAAAACCAGCGACACGGCCCGGTACGGCAGGTTTTTCCACTCGCTCCTGGAGCAGGGCATATACTTCGCCCCGTCGCAGTTCGAGGCGTGCTTCGTGTCGCTGGCGCACACTCAACGGGACGTGGACGCCACAATCCGCGCCGCCGCCGCCGCTTTCCGCTGCTCCCAATAAAGGAAACCACGAAACACGCGAAACACACGAAAATGATTCTTTCGTGTGTTTCGTGGTTCAGGACTCTGCCTGTGCCTGCCTGCCGGGAGCGCCGGCGTCTCGCCTAATGCCGCATACTTTTTCTAAAATTCCGTTCTTGCATACGAATTACCACTTTGGCTCGTGGACCTGGACCTGGACTTCGACGTGGACCTAGACGTGGTCGCGGCACAGGTTTCTGAGGTGTTGGGACTTACTAATCAGTCTGTAAGTAAGCAGACACGGCGAAGGCACAGGCTGTGCCCCATAAATGCTGAAAACTCGAACCGCGAAGACCGCGAAGACCGCAAAGAAGCCGATGACACCGCAACGCGGCATGAGTTCGGCAGATATCTTCGCGCTCTTTGCGGTCTTCGCGGTTCGTTTTGTTTTTGCGCCTTATGTCTACCTACCAATGAACTGATTACTAACGGAGCACCTTTAATCACGTCCACGTCCAAGTCCAAGTCCAGGTCCAGGTTTATGTCGAGGTCCAAGATTCCTGCATTTTGCTCGCCCCTCTTTTTGCAAAAAGTATGCGGCATTAGGCGTCTCGCCGGCTCTTCTTTCGTCTCTAATGTCATTCAGGAATTAGCCTTCGACTACCGCGCCGCCCCGGCGTCCTGTTTCGCTTTCAAACTCGGCACCCGCACACGGATGAGCAGGATCTTCATTCCGTCGACTTTATCGATGAAGAAGTTCAGTTCCTGGTAGCGCACGTTCTCACCGGCCTGGAGCAGGCGTCCCGTGCGGGTCTGCAGGAATCCGGCGACGGTCGTGTACTCGCGCGACTCGGGAATCTTGGCCTCGAAGAAGCGGTTGAAATCCCGGACCGGCAGGTTGCCCGCGACGGAATAGAGGTTGGGTCCGAGTTGGCGCACCGGTTCGGTCTCGGTGTCGTGCTCGTCGCGGATTTCTCCGACGATCTCCTCGAGCAGGTCCTCGAGGGTGATGATGCCTTCGACTCCGCCGAATTCGTCCACGACGATTCCCATGTGCAGGTGCATCGACTGCATCTGCCGAAGAACGGGGTCGAGGCGTGCGGTGTCGGGCACGAAGTGGACCGGCCGCAACGCTACCTGGAGGTTTATCTCCCCGGGGCGCTGCATGTGCTGGACGATGTCTTTGACGTAAAGGATGCCGACGACGTTGTCAAAGCTCTCGCGGTAGACGGGGATGCGCGAGTAGTTCGTCTTCCGGAAGACGGAAATGATGTCCGCGATCGGGGCGTCGATGTCCACGGCGGTGACGTCGGTGCGCGGGATCATGACCTCGCGCACCTGTGTGTCTCCCATCGCAAAGATGTTGTGGAGCATCTCCTTGCGGTCCTCGGCCATGACTGCCGTGGACGATCCGGCGATGATGGCGCGGATTTCCTCTTCGCTCAGGGCGTGACTGAAGGGGCTGGCGCCGGCGGAGAGTCCCATGAGGCGGACCAGGCGGTTGGAGATCATCGTGGCGAGGGCGGCGAACGGCGTCAGCAGCCAGAGGAACACCTGTATCGGCAGTACCAGTTTCCGCGAAGCCTCCTCGGCGTGGGTCGCGGCAATAATTTTGGGCGTCAGCTCGCAAAAGATCAGGATGACGATCGTGAGCGCCACGGAGGCCAGGAGGCCGACGGTCTGGATCTTGCCGGCCGGGGCATAAATGGCCGCGATGTAGGTGACCAGGCTGGCCGCCGCGACGTTGGCGATGGTATTGCCGAGCAGGATGACCCCGAGCAGGCGGTCGGGGTTGGCTACGACGCGTTTGATAAAGTCAGCGCGCTTGTCTCCGGCTTCGGCGAGGTATTTGAGCCGGAGACGGCTGACCGCCATCAAGGCAGTCTCCGACGCCGAGAAAAATATCGACAAAACCAGGAAGAAGAACAGCAGGGTGAAGTAAGCAGCTGACGCGTGCAATGGCTTATGCGGAAGCCTTCACCGAACGGGCGTAGGCTTCGGCTAACGAACGGTCGATATGATCTTCGACGGTTTTTTCGCTGACACCCCGGACAGTGGCTATCTCGCTGATAATGAGCTGCTTGGCGCGGTCGAGCATGCGCTTTTCGCGGAACGAGAGATTCTTCTTGAAACTGAGATACACGAGGTTTTTAAGCACCTCCGCCACCTGGAAGATGGAGCCGGTGCGCATCTTGTCGCAATGTTCCTTGTAGCGGCCCTTCCAGTCGGCAGCGGGTTCGAAGAAATCCTCTTCGAGGAGCTTGAACAGGCCTTCGCAATCAACCTTGCGGATGATGCGGCGCATGCCCACGCTCTTTACGTTGGCGGTCGGGACCATGACGAGCGAGGCGTTGGAGTGGATCCTCAGCATGTAAAATTCTTCGGGGATGCCATTGACTGCCCGGCTGGTGACCTGCTCAATGATGCCTACGCCGTGGTTTGGATAAACGACCTTTTCTCCCACACGAAATTCCATAGTTCCTCCGGGAACTCCCTATTTTACCCGAAATCCCCCCCGGAGTCAAAGTGCGCAGCACCCCAGGCGGGCTTCAGGCGCCGGCGCAGGTCGATCCAGACCAGTCCAAATCAGAGCCGCGACCGCGAGGGAGCGGGTGCTTGAATGTCCGGAGTGCGGCACCTAATACACCCTCTCCGCCCGCTATCCCGGCATGACGGTGAAATTTCGTGGAATGGCGGCCAATATCAGCGGCTCCTCTCTTTCCCTGCTGCCGGGATTGCCGCCTGATCCAGGCATCGATTGACTCCAAGTCGTCGATTGGGCTACCATTCACCGCCCGCAGTAATCGAAGGCATATTATGCATGTTGCCCGGCGATGCGGCGTGATGGCGCTGATCGCCGAAGCGGCATCTCCGACAGTGCCGAAGTGGCGGAATTGGCAGACGCACGGGACTCAAAATCCCGCGGCCCTTGCGGTCATGAGGGTTCGACCCCCTCCTTCGGCACCAAATGTTTTCAATGGTTTAGCGCCATTGTTCCCTCCATCTCCTTAGCCCAAAAACGCAAAACTTACCGTGAACTTACCGTGTTCTGAAAAAAGCACGTTTTTTCCCGGCCCGCGGGAACTGCTGCACCGCGCAGCCAGGTGCCATCTGTATACCCATGTGCTCACCTGGTCGCATTACGTCGCCATCCCGCACATTCCCCGAGGAGAACTGACCTATGGCGCATATCTTCACACTCACAAATGCCAAAGGCGGCTGCGGGAAAACCACCGTCGCCCTCAATCTCGCCGTCTGTTTTGCCAAAGCCGGATACCGAACCCTAGCTATTGATCTGGACCAACAGGGGAATCTCAGCGCCGGTCTCGGCGTCGACCTGAACAGGCTGAGCTCGACAGCGCATCGCCTATTGATCAATGATGCTTCGGATATTCGCCGATACCTCGTTGAGATTCGTCCCCAGCTGCATCTCCTACCCAATTCTATCGATATTGAAGCCGACGACCTGCTGGAAGCAAAGAAGGTCAATCGCGAGCTCCTTCTCCGCCGGCAGCTGAAGCCGGTCCTGCCCAATTTCGATGTCGTCGTCATCGACACCCCGCCTGCCATGCGGGCTGCTACCATCAACGCGCTGGTCGTCGCCGATTCCGTGATCATACCTATCGATTCCAGCTCGTTTGCCTTGCTCGGCATGAACCAGCTCCTCAAGACCATTGCCGCGATCAGCGAAACTCACAACCCTTCTCTGAAAATCAACGTTCTGACCACGATGTTCAACAAGCGGCAGAACCTCGACAAGATCATTCGCCAACAGGTCGAGGAATTCTTCGGTGCCAGCCTGGTCCTGGAATCGGTCATCCATCGTTACGTCGGCGTCGCGGAAGCCACCGCCATGAGGAGAGGCGTCGTGGAGAGTTCCACGACAAGCTCCGCCACCTTCGACTTCATGAAACTGTTCAACGAACTCAAACGGGAAATGAGCCATGAACAAAAGAGACAGGCAGCAGTTGAAAGCATCCATCGCTAGAGATCTCATCCAGGGCCAGGGCGAGCATACCGCTACGAGAGAACTGCTCAAGCAATATGCCCCGCTCGAGGGCGTCATCACCACGAAGACCGGCGGCACGCCACCGCGGCCTAGACCTACTCCGCCTGTGGAAAAAACCCTGGCACTCAATGCCACGGTGGCACCAGAAAGTGACTCACCATGGCACGCTGCCACGGTCGCACCTCCCGCCACCGTGGCGCCAGATGCCACCATGGCACGACTTGCCATGGTCAAAGGCGAGCTGCGGGTACCGAATACGATCAATTTCAGCCTGTTCCCGACACTTGATCCGTTCGCAAAAGCCGTCTATTACCAACTGTACCTTCTCTCCCACGGCTTCCGCCGCGACACCTGCGTTGTCGGCCTGGCAAAGCTGGCGAAGTCAGTCCTCATGTCGCAGAGAAAGGTCCAGGACACAATACTTTACCTGGAAAGGAGAGGATTGATCCGGCGGCTGCGCGCGATCCTTGGCGGACCCTCAAAAGGGAATGTCTACCAGGTGCCAATCACAGCTGCAGAGACGGCGCCGGGCTCCACGGGGGCAAATGACACCACTGTGGCGGAAAGTGCCACCCTGGCGCATCGTGCCACCGTAGCAGGCAAGGCCTGCGTGGCGCCACATGCCACCAATAAAGATGATGATGATTATAAAAAACAATCATCATCAAATGGCGGTAGGACTCCACTCGGAGCTGCCACGCAACCGGAAAACCACAGTGGCGCGGCTGCGCCGCGAGAAAAGCACGAGATCACGAACTACGATTTTGCGGCTGTCCGGGCAACCTACGAAAAGGTGACGGGGAACCTATGGAGCCAGTCCGATTCCGAAACATATGCGGAACACGGTCTCGACCAGGTTCCTGTCGAGAGAATAATTTCAGCTCTGGAAGCCGTCAGGCAGCGATCCCCCGTCAAAATCAACAGCTTCAAATATTTCGTCAAAGAAATTACTGCACTTCCTGATCCCCGCAACCGGGCTCGGCAAAAGAAGCAGCTTGGGAACCTCGTGCGGAGAATCCGGGATAATTCCGTGGGTCGAGCGGACTACTCCGAAATCGATTTTCTTGAAGAAGTGAAATGCGCCTGTGCCCGCGAGGGCATCATCTTTGACGACGACATTTTCAACGAATTGGTCGGCTGACATTCACCTGCCAACCGACTGCGTCAAATTCAGTAAAGAGCGCCACCTTGATTCATGCCGCGCAATGTCATCTCAATGATCTCGAAAATGTGATGTCCCGATGAGGAGAGACCCTATGTCGTTTCAGTGCTATACGCCTCGCGCGCTTCTGCGTTCGGCCTCAATAGGCGGCCTCTTTGGTCTGGCTGACGGATCCCGTCACTCGATCCCGGATCATTGGCTGGCGCAGGCTATGCTTCTGCACAGCGGGCGCCTGCTCCGTTTGAACTACACGTTCTGTACGGTCGAGATAGCGGGCCAGGGCCTTGATCCGATCTTCGAGGATGCCAGCATCGGGAAGATCGGTGCAGTCCAAGTCGCGCCACCTGACTCCACGCCCGGCGGCCAGCTCTGGGTGACGAGCATTATCGTCATCGTGCCTTCTCCCTCACCGGAGTCCCAGTTTGAGGGGGAGGTGGTGAATGCCTAGATTGATCCGGATTCGAGGGAAGGCTCAGATGGAAATTCTCGGGTCGGTCGAGCCAGGCTCTCCCAACCCGAGACGCAATACCTCGAAGAGTTTCTTCGAGGCATTGCAAGGCGGAAACAAAGCGGATACGTGTTTCCGCCTTGTTTCCGCTCCGTATCCGCTTTGTTTCCGCTTTCTGAAATGTTCATGCTAATAGCGGAAACAAAGAGGATACAGGCGTCGAGCTCAGAGACTCTATCTTCAATGGAGAAGCGAGTTGCGATGGCTGTGAAACCATACCAATCGAGTCTGATTCCTTACGAAGAAGAAATCATCGATTTAAGACTGCGGCGGCCTCCCATACCCTATGGGCAGATCGCCGATCTGTTGCGGCAAAAATATAACCTCACAATTCAGCGGGCGGCCATCTTCAAGTTTATCAAGGTGAGATCCCGCGGCCGAAAGGTCTACAGCTACCAAGGGAGCTCCAAATCGAAGAATGTTGCCCCCGATCGGCCCTCGAAGAAGGCGGTTGATTCTGGCCGCGATTCATCGCCGAAGCCTAAATTCGAATTTACATACAGCGAGAGGTACAACTTGAAGCGATTGCCAAAGGAAGAAGCGGCTGCGATCCGCAAAAAACTCGAGGCGGAGGGACACTGATGTCGGACATTATATTCACGGCCGGTGCCAAAGGAGGCACAGGGAAATTCACGGCGGCTCGTTTACTGATCACCTTTCTGCGTGAACAAAATGCCTACCCGGTTCTGCTGGACCTGGATGATGAAAACCGTACGCTCTCGCGATTCTTCCCGGAGGCCATCAAGGTAGAGATCAAAAAGAAGTCTTCGCACGACATCCTGGGCAGATGTGTGGAGAATATTGATGAATTGTGTATTCTTGAAACCGCAGGTTCGGACAATGGAGGTTTTGAATGAAGAAGTCGCGTTTGATCTTGTTTTTGGTAGTTGCAGCCCTAACCATCGGAGCAATGGTCCACTCCGGCATCGTCCGTGGACAGGACAAAGCTTCCCAGGACAACCGCCTGGCCGTCGTCTGGAGCAGCGGTGATCCCGAGGTCGCACACCGGGTCTGTTTCATGTACACGGACAATGCCAAGAAGCAAAAATGGTTCGATGAAGTGACCCTGATCGTATGGGGACCGTCGGCACGGCTTCTGGCTGCGGACAAAGACCTGCAGGCCGAGGTTAAGACCATGATGAACGACGGGGTCAAGGTGCAGGCTTGTCTTGCCTGCGCGGATTCCTATGGAGTCACGGAGCAGCTCCGCAAGCTCGGAATTGAAGTGAAGTACATGGGCAAACCGCTCACGGACCTCATCAAGGGAGGGTGGAAAGTGCTCACCTTCTAATGAGAGAACAGAGTATCGTCGCCAAAAGCTATTGGTGGCCAGACGCTTCGGGTCTGCCTTCAAGGGTTCCCGCCGTCGCATCCGGGATTCCGTTCAGCGACCAGTTGTAGGGCATGAACTCGATCGGGACGCTCTTGGGATTCGAGCGGATGAACTGCTTCACCTCGTCCGTGGCATAGCGCTCGATATAATCAGCGATCGAGTTTGTTGCACCACGGTATCCCTGCGTAACGAAATCCGATCCATACCAATCCAATATTCGGGTCAAGAGCAGATTCCCATTCTCGACCCGCACATAATCGGTTGACTGGATACTCCGACGAGCCGCTACGTCGAGCTGTTCGTTGATCGTCTCCCCCCTGTAAGCGCTGTCGGCAAGGGGAGGACACCTGATGGAGGCGCAATTTACGGCGAAGTGAATCCTCGGGTCCTTGAAAAAGGGGCGCAAGATATTGTATTCGATGTTATTAAGACTAAGGGAATCACCACTTACGACGTGGGAGCGGGCGTCGAACACATTCGGAATATCGCGAATGCTCGCCACCCCGCGCGGGTTCTCTCTCGTCATTGAATTCAGGATTGTCTGGAGGGTAAAGGCGTTATAGGCATTTATGAAAAAATGGAGGAGCGAGTCGTGCGACAATTGGGAGACATCCTGCCGCGCGATCTCCTGCAAGTAGGCGTCCAAATCGACCTGGTTCTTTTTCAGTCCTGCGTAATCAAACTGATGCTCCGAGACCCTGGCATAGCAGCGCAAAATGCCGTCAAACTTGGCGTGATCGAAGGTTCTCGATCCGTGAGCGATGCCCTCTTACACCTGGCGCCCAATATCGCCTTCGATCCGCTTAGGGCGGGGGGCACAGGCAACTGCAGTAACAACTAAGCAGAAGGCTGCCACGAAGAATCCGAACACAGTCTTGGTTAACATCTCCGCATTGCTCCTTTCGCATTGTGGGATAAGAGGGATCCCGAGGCTTTGACCCGGAAGGTGCAGGAGAATACCCGGCCATTGTATCGGGCCGCGCGCGGAGTGGGCTTTCCAAAGGAAGAGGCTGAGGATCTGGCGCAGGAGGTCCTCGCTACGTTCCTGGAATCCCTGGATCGCTTCGAAGGCCGCTCCCAGGTCCGCACCTGGCTCTTCGCCATCCTGCACAACAAGGTGCGCGAGCGCCGCCGGGAACTTTACCGGGAACAGCAGAACGATCCCATCGACGAAGTGTTCGAATCCCGGTTTGATGCTCAGGGAAACTGGGCCCAACCTCCGAAAGATCCTGATCGCATGATAGCTTCCGGGGAGATCGCCGAGGCGCTGAGCCGTTGCATGGAAGATCTGCCGGCTGCTCAGAGAGCCGTTTTCGTGCTGCGGGAGATGCAGGAGATCAAAACGCCGGAGATCTGTAAGATTATGGGGATAAGTGTCACTAACTTATCGGTGATGGTACACCGGGCCCGCAACCGCCTGCGTGAATGTATGGAAGCCCGGGGCTGGAGAAACGCACCATGATATGCTGTAAAGAAGTCGCCAGGCTGATGACTTCGGACCTCATCTCAGGTCAGAGCCTGCTCAAGCGGATGGAGTTACACCTTCACCTGATGATGTGCAAGCATTGCTCCCGCCTGCAGAGGCAGCTAAAGCAGCTTGCTTCAGCCGCCCGGAGTATGGTCGGGCTTGTTGATCGCGAGCTGGACGACGATGCCGCCAAGGAAATGGAATCCCGGGTTTTGCGCAAGCTCTCCCACGAAAATCCAGGCCCGCCGCATTCTCGATAAGGCTGGATGAGGATTTCCCCGCTGAAACTGGTCCGATTGAAGTCGAATTCTGTCAGCCCAAAGACTGTGTGGTCAGCAAGGTCAAGGATTTCAGGCGGGTGCCGGAGGGATCTCCCGAGGCTACAAGGCAGATCGAGACACGGTTATCCGGGTGTTCAACAAAGTCCTGGCGACCGCGGACGAGTTAGGAGCCGCTTGACTAGTGTGTGCGTTGTTGAACACCTACGTGTCTAATTGTGACCAGACAGCTCAAGCCCGACCTGTCATCCTTTCCAAGGGTCGTGATCTTCTGGAGCGCGCATCTACAACTACCGAGAACCCAAAAATGGAGACCACACGCAAGGAGAATATACGAATTAAAGGTCTGAACAATTAGCTGCACGCAAACTTTAGCCGGAGGTGCAATATGTCGAAAACTGCAGTTGGTTTGTTTGAGAATCCAGGTTTAGCCGATCAAGTCGTCCACGATCTTGAGGCCAGCGGTTTCCCCCGAAACGACGTCCGCATTCTAAGCGAGCCGCGGGATATGGCGGTCACCGGGGTCATGAGTACCCCTCGCACCGACTTCGAGGTGGGTTTGGACCGGGAGCTCAAGACAATCGGGGCAAACGAGTGGGAGGCGAAAGCTTACGTCCAAGGAGTGCGGCGTGGAGGAGTCCTCGTTTTCGCAAACGGGTCCGACGAGAAGATCGAGGCTGCGGCTGAGATCATGAATCGCCATAGTCCCATGGAGGTCGAAGAGCTCACCGGCGACGAACCGCATCTTCTCGATACGATTGGCGAGGGCGTGCCTCCCGTGCATGATAGTCCCGTCCAAACCGGGCGGATCCGCCAACGGGGCGGCGGCGCCCGTATGTTTGTATGGTAGCTCGCCAAGGCACATCCAGGTAACCGGACCGGCGGCGGAGACAAGCAAGGCCAGAGGCGAAAGATCGCATGGTAAAGATATTCAGCCGAGCTGCAAGCAGCTGTGGCGACATAGCTTAAGGCGCATGGTATAGAGCCGGCACCAGATCGAAAGAGGCAGTCGACCTGGAAGAGCTTTCTCAAAGCCCACTGGGATATGCTGGCATCGGTGGACTTCACGACGATCGAGGTTTGGCACAAGGTGCGGTTGTCGCAGGCCAGTTTCCGCTCTCCCTGCAGGATGTGCAGTCTGGTTTTCCTCGGCGGTTGAAATTACGTCCGGACGTCTGACCGGGATGGTCGTGTTTCGTTCGCCGAGCTTGGTCATCATACCGCATGTCGTGATGATCCGGCTTCCACCAGCTAGTGGCGGCGAGTTCCAAGCACACTATTTATGTCCTCAGGGCAGTTCACGTTCTGTTCAGTCCGGCTCACACATCTGGTCAATATTGAACAGACAGGCAAATTGCCCCGATGGTATTTTCCATTGGGAAGCCCCTCCGAGAACTGGAGGGCTCCGCGCGCATTGGGATTAAGGGGATTTCACTTACCTTTTCTTACGAAGAGGAAATCATGTTTAAAATCAAAGGTCCAATTCTTGCTGCGATGGATCTCGGCAAAGGATCCGAAGAGCTCCTTCTTCAGGCGGATGCCCTTGCGCGCTCGTACGACGTCAAACTTTCTGTCTGCCATGTCCTCCCCGAGATCTTTGCTGTGCGGCCCTTGTTTCCGCAGCTGCATCTTGACGACGCTTTGAATCTCTCTAAGCTAGAGGCAGCGGTCCGCGACGATCTTTTGAGGCGCATTCGAACGGTGACGGGTCGGGAGCCACCCCAAATAGAGATCGAGATTGAACAGGGTACGGCGCACGCGGGAATACTCCGGGCTGCCGAAAACATCGGGGCAGGAGCCGTGGTCGTAGGGGGGAAGGTCGATCACGGGGGACTGCACATGCTGGGTAGCGCTGCGGAGAATGTCGTTCGCCATGCGAATTGTCCCGTTCTTGTGGCGCGGTCCTCGCCTGTGGGAAAGGTGCTGGCATCGACCGACTTTTCCGACCCCGCAGTTCCAGCCGTTGAAGCGGGCGCAGCGGAGGCACGGCACCGCAAGACCGACCTTACTATCATTCATGCCATCGATCTGACCCCGGTGATGAATCCCTTTTATGACGATTTCTATGCCGTGCCTCCGATGGATCTCAGCGACCAAATGAGAAAGATTTGGCAGCAAAGGCTTGATGAGTGCGTGCATCACTTCAAGGCCAAAGGTGGTGGCCTGCTTTGCGATGGACCGGCGGCGCCGGCGATCTTGAGCGCGGCATCGGAACTGCCGGCACAGCTGCTCGTCGTGGGCACACAGGGTAGGACGGGGTTAAGCCGCATTGCTCTAGGCAGTGTAGCGGAGGCCGTAGTGCGCGCCGCGCCATGCTCTGTTCTAACAGTTCGATTGGTTTAGGAACCCGTCCGAGGAAGGCCTGCGCGCCTCAGCGATGCGGAAAATGCTACGACGCCCTCTGGATCACTCTGGTTCTAGCCGCAAGGGCAGAAACCTTGTGGGAGGCGCGGTGGCAGTGCTTTCCTGAGGTGATGCCGCTCCTTGAGCCGTATGGGAAGGTGGTCGGAACGTCGAAGGCAAAGAATGTCCTGGAAAGCATCTACGAGATTATGCCAGCCCGGAACTTCTCCTTACAATTGATGGAACGCCTGCCCGAGTGGGTTGTGGTCATGGAACTGAGGGGTGTGCACTGGAGCGACTGGGGCAAAGCCGAACAGATTTTAGAGGCCCTTCACCGAATCGGGAAACAACCCGAATTTTTCCTAGGTGCACGCAACCGCCGTTTAGTGGGTTCTGTTTCGAGGAGTTAGATCATCGGGAATCAGGAAATCGCGGTCACTCTGGAGCGGGGAGGTGATGAAGAATCGCCAACAAGCGGGAGATCTGACCATGAGCGCATCAATCGTTGAAACTCTCAATCCGGCGCAATTGGATCAACTGTCAGTCGATACAATCCGTTTCCTGTCGGTCGATGCCGTGCAAAAGGCCAACAGTGGCCACCCGGGCCTGCCGCTGGGCGCCGCGCCGATGGCCTACGTGCTGTGGACACGATTTCTCCAGCATAATCCTGCCAATCCGCAATGGTTCAATCGGGATCGGTTTGTCCTGTCGGCCGGTCACGGTTCGATGCTGCTGTACAGCTTGCTGCATCTCACCGGCTATGATCTGTCGCTCGATCAAATCAAACAATTCCGCCAATGGGGCAGCATCACGCCCGGTCATCCCGAGCGCGGTTTGACGCCGGGTGTGGAAACAACCACAGGCCCGCTCGGTCAGGGATTCGGCAACGGTGTGGGCATGGCGATCGCTGAAGCATATCTTGCCGCGCAGTACAATCGGCCGGGGTTTGAGATCATCAATCATTTCACCTATGGGTTGGTCAGCGACGGCGACCTTATGGAGGGCGTGGCTTCCGAAGCCGCCTCACTCGCCGGGCAATTGGAACTCGGCAAGCTGATCTATCTCTTCGATAACAACCACGTGACGCTCTCCGCCGGTACGAACATCGCCTCCAACGAAGACTGCGCGCAGCGCTTCGAGGCGTATGGCTGGCATACGCAATCGCTGGAGAATGGGAACGATTTGGACGCGATCGGTCATGCCCTGCGAGTGGCACGGAGCGAAACGAGGCGTCCATCGCTGATTCTCGTCCGCACCCACCTCGGCTACGGTTCGCCGAACAAACAGGACACGTTTGAAGCGCACGGTTCACCGCTGGGTGTGGAAGAGGTCAAGCTGACGAAGCAGAACCTGGGTTGGCCCGTTGAGCCGCTCTTCCATATTCCACCCCAAGCGCTCGCCCATTTTCGCGAGGCGCTTGTGCGCGGTCAGCATGCGGAGGCCGAATGGCAGGATCGGTTCTCCGCCTACGCCCGGAAACATCCCGATCTGGCCCATGAATTTCAACAAAGGATGCGCGGTGAGTTGCCGGCCGGATGGGACGCAGACATCCCCGTTTTTCCGGCGGACCCGAAGGGAATGAAAACACGCGTGGCCTCGAGGAAAAGTGATGAGCGCGATCGCGCCAAGACTCCCGGTCCCTCATCGGCGGTTCGGCGGATTTGGATCCCTCGACGCACACTGCGTTGAAAGACGCGGGCGATTTTGAATCTCCGGATCGAGCCTCGGGCGACACTCAAGGCTCGAGCGGCGGCGGCTGGAATTATGCTGGCCGCAACCTGCACTTTGGCATTCGCGAACACGGAATGGGCGCGATTCTGAACGGATTGGCGGTTCACGAAGGCGTCATTCCCTACGGTGCGACGTTCTTCATTTTCTCGGATTACATGCGGCCCCCAATACGCCTGGCGGCGATGATGGAGCAGCGCGTGATCTATGTCTTCACGCACGACAGCATCGGAGTGGGGGAAGACGGGGCCACTCATCAACCGGTGGAACAACTCGCCAACTTGCGCGCCATTCCGCGCCTGGTCGTGATCCGGCCCTGTGATGCGAACGAAACCGCGTGCTCTTGGCGCGTGGCGATTGAAACACGGGACCGGCCGGTCGCGCTGGTCCTGACCCGACAGGACGTGCCGACCCTGGACCGTAATCACTACGCCTCCGCTGAGGGATTAAGACGCGGGGCCTACATCCTGGCCGAGGCGGCAAACGGCCGGCCCGAAGTCATTCTGATCGCGACGGGATCGGAGGTGAGTTTGATCGTCGAAGCGCGGCAGCAGCTTCAGAAGCAGGATATTCAAACTCGCCTCGTATCCATGCCCAGTTGGGAATTGTTCGATGCCCAGACAGAGGAATACCGCCGCTCAGTATTTCCTCCATCCGTCCGCACACGGCTCGCCGTGGAAGCAGGTGCGACCCAGGGGTGGCATCGCTACATCGGCGGATGGGGCGACGTGATTGGCCTCGACCATTTCGGCGCCTCCGCACCCGGACCGGTGTTAATGCGCGAATACGGATTTACCGTGGAGAACGTCTGCAAACGAGCGGTAGCCTTGCTGGAGAAGAACAATGCCTGATCCTCGAACAGTGCCGCCAAGCACGCCGAAACGCATCGGGGTCGCCGCCGACCATGGAGGTTATGACTTGAAGGAACAACTGGCCAGGATGTTGCGCGAGGCCGGCCATGAGGTCATCGACTTTGGCGACGGCCAGCCGACGCCGGACGATGATTATCCGGATTTTGTTGTGCCTTTGGCTCGCGCAGTCGCTCGCGGTGAGGTGGATCGCGGCGTGGCCATCTGCGGCAGTGGTGTCGGTGCGTGCGTCGTCGCCAACAAGGTGCCGGGCGTACGGGCGTGCCTGATCCATGAAACTTTTTCAGCGCATCAGGGGGTCGAGGACGACGACCTGAACGTGATCTGCCTGGGCGGCCTTGTGGTCGGCCATGCACTCGCCTGGGAACTGGTCCAAACATTTCTCGCCGCGCGATTCAGCGGCGCCGAGCGTCATCGTCGTCGTCTGGCCAAAGTGGCGGAACTGGAAGGCAGAGAGGCAAAATCATGGACAGAAACCCATTGAAACAATTGGGAACGCTCGGCCAATCCATTTGGCTGGACTACATCCGGCGCGATCTGATCGCCAGCAGCAGGCTCGGGCGTCTGATCGCGGAGGAGGGACTGCGGGGGATGACCTCGAATCCATCCATTAACCGTTCGACAAGCTGATGGAGACCTTGGCGCAAAGGTCACCACGGCACTTGACGGGAGAGTCATGAAAGTAAGTCCTTGTGCAGGAAAGCCGGCCGAAGCATCGATGCTGGTGAACGTACCCAGACTCGTCACGGCCTACTATACGGAGGCGCCTGACCCTTCAGTGCCGGAACAACGGGTTGCCTTCGGCACCTCAGGACATCGTGGTTCCGCATTCGAAAAGGCCTTCAATGAATGGCATATCCTCGCCATCAGTCAGGCCATTTGCCTGTACCGGGAGCAGAAGAAGATCGATGGCCCGCTGTTTCTCGGCATGGACACGCATGCCCTTTCCGTGCCGGCTCTTGCCAGCGCGCTTGAGGTGCTGGCGGCAAACGGGGTGGAAGTCATGATCGCGCAAGGGGATGAATATACCCCAACCCCTGCCGTTTCCCACGCGATTCTCACGTACAACCGCGGGCGCAAGACCGGACTCGCCGACGGCATCGTCATCACGCCGTCACACAATCCGCCACATGACGGCGGGTTCAAATACAATCCCCCAAACGGCGGGCCGGCGGAATCCGACGTCACCGCCTGGATCGAGGCGAAGGCAAACGAGTTTCTCGAGAATGGCCTTCGCGATTTGAAAAGGATTCCTTTCGAGAAAGCTCTTCGCGCCCCCACGACACACCGGCACGACTATCTCAATGCTTACATTACTGATCTCGCCAATGTGATCGACATGGACGCCATTCGCGGCGCGAAGATCAACCTGGGGATTGATCCGCTCGGCGGCGCAGGGGTCCACTACTGGGGGCCGATTGCCGAGCGCTACGGGTTAGAACCTCACGGTCGTGAACGAGGCCGTCGACCCGACCTTCCGTTTCATGACAGTGGATTGGGACGGCCAGATCCGCATGGACCCATCCTCACCCTATGCGATGCAGCGATTGATAGGCATGAAGGATCGCTTTGACCTTTCCTTCGCCTGCGACACTGACCACGACCGGCACGGAATCGTCACCAGGAGCGGGGGATTGCTGCCTCCCAACCATTATCTTTCCGTCGCCATCTTCTACCTCTTCCAACACCGGCCGAAGTGGCGCAAGGACAGCGGCTGTAGGCAAGACAGTGGTGAGCAGCCAGATGATTGATCGTGTCACCGCGAAGCTTGGCCGCAAGCTCTACGAGGTGCCGGTTGGCTTCAAGTGGTTCGTCGATGGCTTGCTCGACGGTTCGCTTGGCTTCGGGGGCGAAGAGAGCGCGGGTGCATCTTTCGTCCGTCTGGATGGCAGCGTCTGGACGACGGACAAAGATGGAATCGTCCCGGCTTTGCTCGCGGCGGAGATCACGGCGCGGATGGACCGCGATCCCGGCGAGATCTACCGCGAACTCACGCGCGAGTTCGGTGAGCCGCTTTACGACCGCGTTGAGGCGCCGGCCACCCCGGAACAAAAGGCAATCCTGGAGAAACTCTCGGCACAGCAGGTCAAAATCAAGAATCTGGCTGGCGAAAAAATCAAAACCATCCTCACCAACGCTCCAGGCAACGGCGCGCCCATCGGCGGGTTAAAGGTGGTGGCCGAAAGCGGATGGTTCGCGGCGCGTCCGTCCGGGACGGAAGACATCTACAAGATCTATGCGGAAAGCTTCCGTGGCGCCGATCATCTGCGCCGCATCCTTGAGGAAGCACAGGCAATTGTCAGCGACACTCTGGCGGCAGCGCCTCAAAGGAAAATCTATGAGCAAACCAACCCGTGCCAGCCACCCAATCTATAGCCTTCTACCCACGGAAGTCGAGGGGTTCGATCCCCTTGCCGAACTTGCCCTGGATGTGCGCTCGTCTTGGAATCATGCTGCTGACGAAGTGTGGCTGCAGCTTGATCCCGCGCTGTGGGAACTCACGCATAATCCCTGGGTGGTTCTGCAGACGGTTTCGCGGGACCAGCTCGAACGGGTGCTGGCCGATCCCGCCTTCCGCGAAAGAGTGGATGCCCTGGTGCAGTCCAGGGATCACGCGGCTGCGGCGCCGGCGTGGTTTCAGCAAAATCATCCGCGGGCTCCCCTTACCTGTGTCGCGTATTTCAGCATGGAATTCATGTTAAGCGAGGCGCTCCCGATCTATTCGGGAGGACTTGGCAATGTGGCCGGCGATCAGCTCAAAGCGGCAAGCGATCTGGGCGTGCCGGTGGTCGGTGTCGGGCTGCTTTACCAGCAAGGCTATTTTCGCCAGGAAATTGACAAGGACGGGGCGCAACAGGCCCTCTTCCCGTATAACGATCCCGGACAATTGCCGATCACGCCGCTACGCCAGCCGAACGGGGATTGGTTGCGGTTGGAAATTGCGTTGCCCGGATACTCGGTCTGGCTGCGCGCCTGGCAGGTCCAAGTCGGCAGAGTAAAGCTCTACCTGCTGGACAGCAACGATGCGGCGAATTTTCCTGCTCATCGAGGGATTACCAGCGAACTGTATGGCGGCGGACCGGAACTGCGCCTCAAGCAGGAACTGCTCCTCGGGATCGGCGGATGGCGGCTTCTCTGTGCTCTCGGCATTCAACCGGAAGTCTGTCACCTAAATGAAGGGCATGCGGCCTTCGCCGTGCTGGAACGCGCCCGGAGTTTCATGCAAGAGACCGGGCAACCTTTCCAAGTCGCACTGGCCGTCACGCGAGCGGGCAACCTCTTTACTACACATACCGCGGTGGCCGCAGGTTTTGACCGTTTCGCTCCGGCCCTCATCGAGCAATACCTCAGCGGCTATGCCGAACAGAAGCTCGGCATTCCATTTCACGATTTGCTGGCTCTGGGCCGCCAGAACGCGACCGACTCATCGGAGAGCTTCAACATGGCGTATCTGGCGATCCGGGGAAGCGGGGCGGTCAATGGCGTGAGTCGCCTGCACGGAACTGTGAGCCAGCACATCTTTCGGCCGCTCTTTCCGCACTGGCCGCAGGACGAAATCCCGGTCGGCCATGTGACCAATGGAGTCCACATGCCGACCTGGGACTCAGCCCCGTCCGATGATCTCTGGACGGAAGCCTGTGGAAAGGACCGCTGGCTGGGGATGACAGAAGCCCTGGATCAGACCATTCGCCGCCTCTCCGATGACAGGCTCTGGCAATTCCGTACCGCGGCCACCAAGTCTCTTGTTGAGTATGCCCGCGAACGATTGTCCCGGCAAATGATCGCCTCAGGCGCGCCACCCGGGGAGGTTGACCTTGCGAAGCAGCTGTTTGATCCCGACGCCCTGACACTGGGCTTCGCGCGCCGTTTCGCGACCTACAAGAGACCGAACCTGCTGCTGCGCGACCCGGAGCGACTACTTCGTTTGTTAACCAACTCTGAGCGACCGGTGCAGCTCATCATTGCCGGTAAGGCCCATCCTGCGGATCAGGCGGGGCAGGCCTTGATCCACGAATGGATCAATTTCATCCGTCAGCCAAAGATCCGATCCCACATCGTCTTCCTGAGCGACTACGACATGTTGTTGACGGAGCACCTGGTGCAGGGGGTGGACGTCTGGATCAATACGCCGCGGCGGCCCTGGGAGGCCAGCGGCACAAGCGGCATGAAGGTGCTCGTGAATGGCGGCATCAATCTGTCGGAGCTGGATGGCTGGTGGGCGGAAGCCTACGCGCCCGAAGTGGGGTGGGCATTGGGGGACGGGCAGGAGCATGGCGACGATCCCGCCTGGGACGCTGTCGAAGCCGATGCGCTCTACGACCTGCTCGAGCGGGAGGTGATCCCTGAGTTCTATACCCGAGACGAGAGCGGCATTCCCACCGCATGGGTCAAGCGGATGCGGGAAAGCATGGCACGATTGACGCCGCGCTTCTCCGCCGACCGCACGGTGCGCGAATACACCGAGCAACACTACCTCTCGGCGGCGGCAACCTACCGTGAGCGCGCTGCTGATAAAGGCACAGTAGGGAGGCAGTTGGTCCATTGGCAACAGGCGCTAGTGACAGAAATGGGACACGCTACACTTTGGCGATGTGCAGGTTGCCACTGACGGACGAGCAGCACGTTTTTGAGGTCGAAGTCTATCTGAACGATCTCGACTCGAACGCCGTGCGAGTCGAGCTCTATGCCGATGGCGTCAACGGCGGCACGGCGGTGCGGCAGGAGATGAAGCGCGTTCGCCAACCGGCCGGTGCTTCAGGCGGCTACGTGTACACCGCGGCTGTATCTGCGGCACGACCGCCAGCGGATTATACGGCACGAGTGATACCGCACTGCGTCGGCGTTGCGATCCCACTGGAAGAAGCACGAATCCTGTGGCAGCGATGATCCAACCTCGAATGGGGGCAGGACGAAGGAAGACGATCTATGAGAGAGTCAAAAACACCGAAAAGAATGCGACAGCCGGCAGGCCGGAGGCGGTCCGTGTCAGGCCAGGCCGCAGAAAAGGCGGGCGCGACCACAGGTCTGACTACGTCCGAACGCCCTCTGCATGATTATGCGGCAGAGGTGTCGGAGCGGACTGATGTTCGAGTTGGTGTGCCGTTGCCTCTGGGAACCCATGCACGTGGCGAAGGAGTGAACTTTGCGTTCTTCAGCCGACACGCCAGCCGCGCTCGGCTGGAGTTGTTTGATCATCCCGAAGATGCCACGGCCGCCAGGGTGATTGATCTGGATCCCGCGCGCAATCGCACTGGTGACGTGTGGCACGTCTGGATTGAAGGGATTCGACCTGGCCAGCTGTATGCCTATCGCGTGGACGGCCCGTATCAACCCGAAGACGGCCATCGTTTCAATTTCAACAAGCTTCTCCTGGATCCCTTCGCCACGGCGATCTCGAGGTTGCCCACCTGGGAGTTCGATCCGGCTCGGGGATACGATCCGTCTGTGCCCGACGGAGACTCGGTGTGTTCGATGGTCGATGATGCCGGCGCCATGCCGAAATGCGTATTCACGCAGGAGCATTTTGACTGGCACGAGGACCGCCCGCCCCGGCATCCCTGGTCCAAGACGGTCATTTATGAAACGCACGTGCGTGGCTTTACGATCCATCCCAGCTCCGGTGTGGCGCATCCCGGCACGTACCGAGGCCTGATGGAAAAGATCCCCTATTTCAAAGAACTGGGGGTGACGGCCGTGGAACTGATGCCCGTGCAGGAATTCAATGAACACGAGGTGACAGGCATCAATCCGCAAACAGGCCAGCCACTCGGGAATTACTGGGGCTACGATCCCGTGGCCTTCTTTGCGCCTAAAGCTTCCTATAGCAGTTCCGGAGGCGTGGGTCAGCAGAAGCTGGAATTCAAGGAAATGGTCCGGGCCTTCCATGGGGCGGGCATCGAGGTGATCCTGGACGTGGTCTTCAATCACACGGCCGAGGGAAACGAACAGGGGCCTACACTCTGTTTCCGCGGGATTGATAACACGATCTTCTACATGCTGGCGGACGACAAACGTTCTTACCGGGACTACACAGGCACCGGCAATACCATTAATGCCAACCATCCCGTGGTGCGGGATCACATCCTGGCCGCGCTCCGTTATTGGATGGTCGAGATGCATGTGGATGGATTCCGGTTTGACTTGGCGTCGGTTCTCGGCCGGGACGGCAACGGCAAGCTGCTGGCCAATGCCCCTCTTCTCGAACGGATCGCCGAGGACCCGATCTTGAGAGACGTGAAAATCATCGCCGAGGCGTGGGACGCCGCCGGTGCATACGAGGTGGGTAGTTTTTCGGAGCGGCGTTGGGCGGAGTGGAACGGTCAGTACCGTGATGATGTCCGGCGGTTCTGGCGCGGCGACGATGGGATGCTCGGTTTGTTTGCCAGCCGTATCTGCGGCAGTGCCGACATCTATACCAAGTCGGGCAAAGGTCCCGAGAGCAGCATCAATTTCGTCACCTGCCACGACGGCTTCACTCTGAACGATCTGGTGAGCTATCGCTACAAGCACAATGAGGCAAACGGAGAAAACAACCATGACGGGACCAACTACAACTTCAGCGAGAACTACGGCGCTGAGGGCGAGACAACGGATACTGGGATCGAGACCATGCGGAAAGGCCAGATCAAGAACTTCCTTCTGACCCTGTTGATCTCGCGCGGGGTGCCGATGCTGCTCGGCGGGGACGAGTTTCGCCGCACGCAAGCGCGGCAACAATAACGCCTACTGCCAGGACAACGAGACCAGCTGGTATGACTGGCGCTATCTGGAACAGCAACGAGGAGATTTTCCGCTTCACCTGTGGCCTGATCGCCTTTCGCCGTGCCCATCCGATTCTGAGCAAGGAACAATTCTACACGGACGCCGAGATCCACTGGTTTGGCCCGCAAGGGGGATTGCCCAACTGGGCTGACCCGAAAGAAAAACAGTTTGCCTGTCTGATCCATGAAGATGAGCAGAGCGCACTTTGCCTGATGTTCAATGCCGGCGCCGATGCGGTCGATTTCGGTTTGCCCCCCGTACTGCCGGGGGCTCGGTGGCATCTGGCCGTTGACACCTCTCGCGAAGCGCCACGGGATCTGTTTTCCGCGGGCGAGGAACCGCTTTGGGAAGATCCACACACTTACCACCTGCCCCCGCGATCCAGCGCCATACTTCTGGCTCGAGGAACGAACTGTCAAGGGCGGCAGACGCCGTTGACGGAGGTCAAATGAAAAGAGCGATCCCGATCACGACGCTGTTTCTGGATATCGGCGGTGTCCTGCTCACCAACGGGTGGGATCATCATGCCCGCAAACGGGCGGCGACGAACTTCAAGCTGGAGTTGGCCGAGATGGAGGATCGGCATCACCTGACCTTCGACACCTACGAGGAGGGAAAGCTCACGCTTGATGAATATTTGGATCGGGTGATCTTCTACCAAAAGCGACCATTCACCCGGGCCCAGTTTCGGCGCTTCATGTTCGCACAATCGAAACCTTACCCCCAGATGATCGAGCTGATCGCTCAGCTCAAGGCAAGGTACGGATTGAAGATCGCCGTGATCAGCAATGAAGGGCGGGAACTAAATGCATATCGGATTCGGAAGTTCAAGCTGGACAGGTTAGTGGATTCTTTTATTTCCTCCTGCTTCGTCCACCTCCACAAGCCCGATGCGGACATCTTTCGGCTTGCGCTGGACATCGCCCAGGCGCCGGCCCGGCAGGTGGTCTATATCGAAAACACCCCGATGTTCGTCCAGATCGCGGAAGGTTTGGGGATTCGAAGCATTCTTCACACGGATTACAGGTCCACGCGCGCGAAACTGGCTTCGTTCGGATTGCAGATTGACGAAGGAGTCATGCATGAAACCAGCTAACCCCCACATCCTGACGATCAATGGCGGCTCGTCGAGCATCAAGTTCGCGCTGTTCGAGGCCGGTGACTCACTGCGGCGGATTCTGGAGGGCGGGATTGAAAGGATTGGACTACCGGAGGCCACCTTGCGGGTGAAAGGCTTGAACCAGGCGGACAACTTTTCGCGGTCGGTGACGGCACCGGATCACACGGTGGCAGTGGGCGCTCTGATGGATTGGATCGAGGAACGCAGCGGGCGTGATGCATTGACCGCAGTGGGGCATCGCGTGGTGCATGGCGGGCCGAAGTATAGCAAGCCGCAGCGAATCACCGCGGAAATGGTTGAGGAGCTGCACCGGCTCAGCCCATTCGATCCTGAGCATCTGCCGGAGGAGATCCTTTTGACCGAGGCGTTTCATCACCGATTCCCTGACCTGCCCCAAGTGGCTTGTTTCGACACGGCTTTTCACCATGACCTGCCGCGCGTGGCCCGGTTGTTGCCGATCCCGCGCCGCTACGAAGCGCAGGGCGTGCGGCGGTACGGCTTTCACGGCTTGTCATACTCGTTTCTGATGGGAGAACTGGCCCGCCTGGCAGGAACGGAAGCGGCACAAGGCAGGGTCATCCTCGCCCACCTCGGCAATGGCGCGAGCCTGGCAGCGGTCCATCAAGGCAAACCTGTAGACACAAGCATGAGTTTCACTCCGACCGCCGGGGTGCCCATGAGCACCCGGTCCGGCGATCTCGATCCAGGACTGGTTTGGTATCTGGCGCGCACGGAAAAAATGAGCGCGAAGCAATTCAACAAGATGGTCAATTTCCAGTCCGGCTTGCTCGGCGTGTCGGAGACCAGTTCCGACATGCGCGACTTGCTCGACCATGAAACGCAGGACGTGCGGGCGGCTGAAGCGGTCGCCTTGTTTTGCTACCAAGTCAAGAAATGGATCGGCTCCTTCGCCGCTGCGCTCGGTGGATTGGATACGCTCGTCTTCGCAGGAGGCATCGGCGAAAATGCGCCACTCGTCCGCGCGCGCATCTGCGATGGGCTAGTCTTTCTCGGCATCGAACTGCACAAGGCGAGGAATGCCGGGAGTGCGGGGGTGATTTCCACGAACGTCAGCCGGGCCACGGTTCGCGTCATGCGCACGGACGAAGAGCTGATGATTGCGCGCTTGGTGTGCCGCGTGCTCGGACTTGGCATGGACGGTGGAAAAGGAATTTCGACCGCTGGTCGCAGCGCAACGAAAGGAGCTTCATGATGAACCATACAGGTGGATGGATGAATGGCTGGATGGGCGGAGGGATGTGGATTTATACGCTGATCGGCGTACTGCTGGTGGTCCTGCTGGTCGTCGTTATTATCAAGCTGTCCAATAAAAAGTCGTGAGTTTACGACCTGCCTATGAAGCACGGGATTCCCTATGAAGGAACACGAACACGCAGCTAAAGATAAGCCCGAACCTAAGCCGGGGCATGATGAGGTGGCCAAGAAAGCATACGCCATCTATCAGAAGGAAGGTCGTCCGCAAGGACATTCCGAACAGAATTGGTTGGAGGCGGAAGCTCAATTGCAGCAGGTCGGCTCCGATCATCCGGACCGCCATAACCATCGCGACCATCATGCTCACATGGCGGCGGACTTCCGGAAACGGTTCTGGATCTCACTGGTCTTGACCCTGCCGATTCTCGTGCTCTCGCCGATGCTTCAAACGCTGGTGGGACTGCGAGAAGCTATTCGTTTTCCCGGCGATCTTTATGTTCTATTCGGCCTTTCTTCCGCGGTCTTTTGGTATGGCGGGTGGCCGTTTCTCAAGGGGTTGTTCGCGGAACTCAAATCTCGCCAGCCCGGGATGATGACGCTCATCTCCGTCGCCATCACGACCGCCTATATTTACAGCAGCGCCGTAGTATTCGGCCTGACCGGCAAGATGTTCTTCTGGGAGTTGGCCTCACTCATCGACATCATGTTGCTCGGGCATTGGATTGAGAGGTCAAAGTGGTCAGCCCGGGGTTCCTGCGCGAACAGAACATCGATCTCACCGACACGCGCGTCGAGCCACTGCAAGCCCAAGGCAAGACGGTTGTGTTCGTCCTCGTTGATGGGAAGTTGAAAGGAGCAATTGCCCTGGCCGACATCGTCCGACCTGAGGCGAAGCAAGCCATCGATGCCCTTAAGGCATTAAACATCCGCTGCGTGATGCTCACCGGCGATAACAAAGCAACGGCCAAATGGGTCTCGGACCAGGTCGGATTGGATGAATACTTCGCCGAAGTCCTGCCCCAGGACAAAGCCGCCAAAGTGAAAGAGGTCCAATCCCGCGGCGTATTGGTGGCCATGACCGGCGACGGCGTGAACGATGCCCCTGCGCTGGCCCAGGCTGATGTAGGCGTCGCCATTGGAGCCGGTTCCGATGTGGCGGTGGAAACCGCCGATGTGATTCTGGTGCGGAGTAATCCTTTGGATGTCGTGGCCATTGTGCAGCTTTCGCGCGCCACATATCGGAAGATGATCCAGAACCTCCTCTGGGCCACGGGCTACAACGTCGTCGCTATTCCGCTGGCGGCTGGAGTGCTTTTCGCGTGGGGGGTGCTGCTCACTCCCGCCCTGGGTGCGGTACTGATGTCCGCGAGCACGGTGATTGTGGCCATAAACGCGCGACTGCTGAGACTGAAGAAATGACCAACCTGTTGAAGAACAGGAGCAAGTATATTCGATTAACACAAAACAACGTGAAATCCGGAATCAAAAGATAGTAACAAAAACCAAGAAAGGAACATGACCATGAAAGAACCGAAATCCGTGACCAAAGACCCCATCTGCGGCATGACCGTGGACGAAGCAACCGCTCTCCACGCCGAGCGCGACGGCAAGACGTTCTACTTTTGCTGCGACCACTGCCGGCAAAAGTTTCTGACCACGCCCGCCGGTGCTAAGCCGAAGGACAAGTCTGGATGCTGCTGTGGATAAAGACGCGCCAACTGAGGGCTTGATTTCCACGGCTGCCAGCCGAGTTGCGGCATGCTGGACGGCAAGGAGAGACTGAGCCAGATGAATATGCCAAACCGGCTTTACCAGAAGACTCGCGAGGTCTGGGCGATACTGTGTCTCGCCGTCAAGAAGTTTTTGCGGATTGACGGGGGACAGTGGGCGGGAGCGTTCGCCTTCCATGCGTTCTTCTCGCTGTTTCCTTTGATCGTCCTCTTCGTCACCATTGCCTCGGCTTTTATTGACAGGGACCAGGCCGGGAAAGCGATCATTGCCGGCATGGAAAACTACGTCCCGATTCGTGGTGAAATGCAGAGCCACATTTTTGACACCATCGCCGGTGTGGTCAAAGCGCGCAGGCAGGCGAGTACGATTGCGCTTCTCATCCTGGTCTGGGTCGTCCTCCAATGTTTTACCACCCTCATTTACGCGACCAACCGCGCCTGGGGTACCGCGGTGAACAATTGGTGGCGGTTGCCGCTCAAAAGCCTGGTGCTGCTCGTCTTCACGGCGGGTGCGGTCCTCCTGGGCATGGCGATGCCGGTGCTGATGAGAATGGCGAGGGGTTGGCGCTTTACAGAGAGTGATTTCCATTCCAGGGTCTATGTCCTGGGGAGCTTTTTCATCCCCTTGTTGGTGGTGTTCCTCAGTCTGAGTCTGTTTTACAGGCTGGCTCCGCGCTGGCCCAAGCGCTTTGCCGAAGTCTGGGCCGCCGCCCTGTGCGCCACTGCTCTCTTGCAGGCGGCCGAAGGTCTATTCGAGATCTACCTCAAGAACTTCGCCACGTTAAACGCGGTCTATGGAGCGTTCGGCGGGATCATGGCATTGTTGCTGTGGATCTACCTTTCCGGGTGCATTTTCATCTTCGGCGCCTGCCTGTGCGCCGCTCAGGCCAAGGTGTGTTCAGCGCCGGCGGAAACAATTATGGCGTGCTGAAAAGAAGGAGAATTGAACCATGAAGACAAAGACTCTTTCCCCGGAACTGCTCCACAAGATGGATGCCTACTGGCGCGCCGCCAACTATCTGTCGGTCGGCCAGATCTATCTTTACGACAACCCGCTGCTGAAGCGGCCGCTGACGCTCGCGGATGTGAAGCACATGCTGCTGGGGCACTGGGGCACGACTCCCGGGCAGAACTTCATTTACGTGCACCTGAACCGGGTCATCAAAAAATACGACCTCGACATGATTTACGTCTCCGGCCCCGGGCACGGCGGCCCTGCCGTCGTGGGCAACACATACCTCGAGGGCACGTACAGCGAGATCTATCCCAACATCAGCCAGGATGAGGCAGGGCTGCGGAAGCTCTTTATTCAGTTTTCGTTTCCCGGAGGAATTCCCAGCCACGCGTCGCCCGAGTGCCCGGGCTCGATCCACGAGGGGGGCGAGCTGGGCTATTCGCTCAGCCATTCGTTCGGGGCGGTGTTCGACAATCCCAATCTCGTCGTCGCCTGCGTCGTCGGCGATGGCGAGGCGGAGACAGGTCCGCTCGCTACCGCATGGCATTCCAACAAGTTCCTCGATCCCATAACCGACGGCGCAGTGCTGCCGATCCTGCATCTTAACGGTTACAAGATTTCCAACCCGACCGTCCTGGCCCGCATCGAACATGAGGAATTGGAGCAGTTGCTCCGGGGCTACGGGTGGACGCCCTACTTCGTCGAGGGTCACGAACCCGCGCTGATGCATGAGGCCATGACCGCGACGCTCGACACGGCGGTGGAGCAGATCAAAAAAATCCAACACGACGCCCGCAGCCAGGGCTACTTTGCGCGCCCGCGCTGGCCGATGATCGTCCTGAATTCACCCAAGGGCTGGACGGGGCCGAAGACGGTAGATGGCCTGCAGATTGAAGGCACCTTCCGGGCGCACCAGGTGCCGCTCTCCGACCCCGCCACGCATCCCGAACACCTCAAGCTGCTGGAAGACTGGCTGAGGAGCTACCGGCCGGAGGAACTCTTCGATGAGCAGGGCCGCCTGAAACCTGAACTGGCCGCACTGGCGCCCAAGGGCGAACGGCGCATGGGCGCGAATCCCCACGCCAACGGCGGCATTCTCCTCCGCGACCTGCGCATGCCGGATTTCCGCGACTACGCGGTCGATGTGCCTGCGCCGGGGGTGCGCGGCATCGGCGACACGCACGTGCTCGGGCCATTCCTGCGCGACGTAGCGAAACTGAACCAGGAGCAGCGGAATTTCCGGGTCTTTGGCCCCGACGAGACGCTCTCCAACGGCCTGGAGGCGCTCTTTGAAGCGACCCAACGCCAATGGGACGCCGCGACCGTACCGAACGACGAATTTCTCGCGCCCGCCGGGCGCGTGATGGAGATGCTCAGCGAGCACCAGTGCGAGGGCTGGCTCGAAGGCTACCTGCTCACCGGTCGGCATGGACTCTTCAACTGCTACGAGGCGTTCATCCACATCGTCGATTCGATGTTCAACCAGCATGCCAAGTGGCTGAAAGTCACGGCGGAGCTTCCGTGGCGGCGGAAGATCGCTTCGTTAAATTACCTGCTGGCTTCGCATGTCTGGCGCCAGGATCACAACGGCTTCACCCACCAGGATCCCGGTTTCATCGACCTGGTTGTGAACAAGAAGGCGGAGGTCGTGCGTGTGTATCTCCCACCGGATGCGAACTGCCTGCTGTCGGTGATGGACCACTGCCTGCGCAGCCGCCATTACGTCAACGTCGTGATCGCGGGCAAACACCCGGCGCCGCAATGGCTGACGATGGACGCTGCCGTCAAACACTGCACCGAGGGCATCGGCATCTGGCAGTGGGCCAGCAACGACCAGGGCGTGGCGCCCGACGTGGTCATGGCCTGCTGTGGCGACGTGCCCACGCTCGAGACGCTCGCCGCCGTTTCCATAATGCGCGAGCATCTGCCCGCCCTCAAAATCAGGGTGGTCAACGTCGTCGACCTCATGAAGCTGGAGCCGCAAACCGAGCACCCGCACGGATTGAGCGACGTGGATTTCGACGAGCTCTTTACCAGGGACAAGCCGGTCATCTTTGCCTTCCATGCCTACCCGTGGTTGATCCACCGGCTGACCTACCGCCGCACCAACCACGACAACATCCACGTCCGCGGCTACAAGGAAGAGGGCACCATCACCACACCTTTCGACATGACGGTGCTGAACGATCTGGACCGCTTTCATCTCGTGATGGACACCATCGACCGCCTGCCGCAGACCGGCGACAAGGGCGTCTACCTGAAGCAGCAGCTCAAGGACAAGCTGATCGAGCACAAGCAATACATCGACAAGAACGGTGAGGATTTACCGGAGATTCGGAACTGGAAATGGAGCATCCCCAAATGAATGCGCAAGAGCTTATAGACACCGCGAGAGCGCTGGTAGCCGGCGATAAGGGCCTGCTGGCGATGGATGAAAGTAATCCAACCTGTAACAAACGATTCGCCGGGTTGGGCATTCCTCAGACCGAGGAGGCCCGGCGCAGCTGGCGGGAGCTGATTGTGACCACGCCCGGTCTCGGTGAGTGCATTAGTGGCGCGATCCTCTACGACGAGACGATCCGCCAGCAGAAGAAAGATGGCACTCCCTTTGTTAAGGTCATCACGGATGCCGGAGTCATTCCCGGCATCAAGGTTGACACCGGGGAACAGGACATGGCAGGTCATCCGGGAGAGAAAATAACCGAAGGTCTGGACGGATTGCGCGACCGCCTAGCTGAATACACTCAAATGGGCGCCCGTTTTGCCAAGTGGCGCGCGGAAATTGTCCTGGGCGCTGGCATTCCCAGCCGGGGTTGCATCGAGGCCAACGCGCAGGCTTTGGCTCGCTATGCCGCGTTATGCCAGGAAGCTGGACTGGTCCCCGTCGTCGAGCCGGAAGTGCTCATGGACGGCGACCATACTCTGGAGCGGTGCGGCGAGGTAACGGAGGAAGTCTTGCGAACAGTTTTCAACCATCTTTTCACGCAACGGGTGATGCTGGAAGGCATGATCCTGAAGCCTAACATGGTGCTTCCTGGATTAGCCTGTCCACCACAAAAGAAAGTGTCCGAGGTGGCAGCCGGCGAACAGCAGTATCAGGTGAGATTGATTGACCGCCAGCAAGAAGATATGCCCGAAGTGGACAAGGCAGCCGACGCCACGGTGAAGTGTCTCTTGCGAGCCGTCCCCGCTGCCGTTCCGGGGATTGCGTTCCTGTCGGGCGGCCAATCCGCTGAACTGGCCTCGGCACGTTTGAACGCCATGAATGTCAGATTCAAGTCGCGACTGCCTTGGGCTTTGGCGTTTTCGTTTGCCCGCGCCATCGAGCAGCCGGCTTTGGAAATCTGGCAGGGCAAGGAGGCCAACGTGCTGGCGGCACAGCAAGCTCTGGTTCATCGAGCCAGGTGCAACCGGGCTGCGCGCCGTGGCGAATACAATGCCGCGATGGAAAGGACATGAGCATGACGACAAGCATCCCGCAACTCACCAAACTCGCGGCATGGCAGAGCCTCGAAGCCCATTACTTGAAAGTCCGGGAGTTGCATCTTCGGAAGCTCTTCGCGGACGATCCAAAGCGCGCGGAGCGCATGACAGCTGAGGCCGTCGGCATCTACTTTGATTATTCGAAGCACCGCATCACCGACGAGACACTCAGGCTCCTTCTGCAATTGACGGAGGAGTCCGGCCTGCGGGCTCGCATCGATGCCATGTTCCGGGGCGAGAAGATCAACGTCACGGAGAAGCGGGCCGTCCTGCACGTGGCCCTGCGCGCCCCCAAAGGGCAATCCATCGTCGTGGACGGCGAAGACGTCGTGCCGCAGGTTCACGCCGTGCTCGAAAAGATGGCTGCGATCTCCACCCGGGTGCGCAGCGGGGAGTGGAAGGGCCACACCGGCAGGCCGATCCGCAACATCATCAATATCGGCATCGGCGGATCCGATCTGGGACCGGTGATGGCGTACGAGGCATTGCGGCATTACAGCCGGCGCGATCTGACCTTCCGCTTCGTCTCCAACATCGACGGCACCGACTTTGCCGAGGCCACCCTCGACCTCGACGCTGAGGAGACACTGTTCATCATCTCGTCGAAGACCTTTACGACCCTGGAGACGATGACCAACGCGCACACGGCCCGAGACTGGGCTCTCAAGACTTTGAAACATCCAGCTGCTATTGCCAGGCATTTCGTCGCGGTCTCAACCAACGCCGGGGAAGTGGCTAAGTTCGGCATCGACACCGCCAACATGTTCGAGTTTTGGGATTGGGTCGGCGGGCGATACTCCATGGACTCGGCGATTGGCCTATCGACGATGATCGCCATTGGCCCCGAAAACTTCCGCGCCATGCTCGACGGTTTTTACCAGATGGACGAGCATTTCCGCACTGCCCCTTTCGAGCGTAACTTGCCGGTGCTCATGGGGCTGCTGGGTCTCTGCTACAACAACTTCTTTGGTGCGCAGACCATGGCAGTTCTTCCGTACGAGCAGTACTTGAAGCGCTTCCCGGCTTACCTCCAGCAGTTGACGATGGAGAGCAATGGCAAGCACGTCACGCTCGAAGGGACTGAGGTCGCTTGGCAAACCGGGCCAATCTACTGGGGAGAGCCGGGCACCAATGGCCAGCATTCCTTCTACCAAATGATACATCAGGGGACCAAGCTCATCCCCTGCGACTTCATCGGATTTGTTCAGCCGCTTAACCCTCTCGGGCGCCACCACGACATGCTCCTGGCCAACGTGTTTGCCCAGGCGGAGGCGCTGGCCTTTGGCAAAACTCCAGAGGAGGTGCAAGCCGAGGGCACACCCGCATGGCTGGCGCCACACCGAACCTTCGAGGGCAACCGTCCGTCCAGCACGATCCTCCTGGAACGGCTGACTCCGGCGGCGCTGGGGAAGCTCGTCGCACTGTACGAACACAGCGTCTTCACTCAAGGCGCCATTTGGGGCATTGACTCATTTGACCAGTGGGGGGTCGAGCTGGGGAAAGCGCTTGCCGCGCGCATCATCCCCGAACTCGAGACCGGGGCCAAAGGCCAACTCAAGCACGACAGCTCAACCAATACCCTGATCCGGCGCTACAAGAGATCCAAGGAGCTGTCGCATGGGCGATAAAACCAGTTCCTCGAACATCGGCTCAGTGGTCTCCGTGCGTGGCAGTGTTGTAGATATACGGTTCGATGCCCATTTGCCGCCCATCTACTCGTTGCTGCATGCGAAGGAGGGGAAAATTGCTATCGAGGTTTTAGCCCAACTCGACGCTCATCGCGTGCGTGGAATCGCACTGACCCCAACCCAAGGCCTCGCCCGCGGCATCGCGGTCGAAGACACGGGCGGGCCGCTGAAGGCGCCGGTCGGTAGTGGAATTCTCTCGCGCATGTTCGACGTGTTCGGGAACGCCATCGACCGCCAGGCGGCGCCGACAGATGTCCAATGGCGCACAGTCCATCGATCCCCGCCGGGATTAGCACGGCGTTCCACCAAATCCGAGATCTTCGAGACGGGGATCAAGGTCATCGATGTGCTGGTGCCGCTCGAGCGCGGCGGCAAAGCGGGCTTGTTCGGCGGGGCGGGCGTGGGTAAGACAGTATTGCTCACCGAAATGATTCACAACATGATCGGGCACCAGAAGGGCGTAAGCATTTTTTGCGGGATCGGCGAACGGTGTCGTGAAGGCGAGGAACTTTACCGTGACATGAAGGCGGCAGGCGTACTGCCGAACATGGTGATGGTGTTTGGGCAGATGAACGAGCCGCCGGGTAGCCGGTTCCGTGTGGGCCATGCGGCGCTGACCATGGCCGAGTATTTCCGGGACGACGAACATCGCGACGTGCTGCTGCTGATCGATAATATTTTCCGCTTCCTGCAGGCCGGCATGGAAGTGTCCGGCTTGATGGGACAGATGCCGTCGCGTCTGGGCTATCAGCCGACTATGGGCACGGAGTTGTCGCGGTTGGAGGAACGCATCGCCAACACCGACGCCGGAGCCATCACATCCATTCAGGCGGTGTATGTGCCGGCGGATGATTTGACCGACCCGGCGGCGGTGCATACGTTTTCGCATCTCTCGGCGTCCATCGTGCTTTCGCGCAAGCGGGCGAGTGAAGGACTTTACCCGGCGATCGACCTGCTGCAATCCAGCTCCAAGATGGCCACGCCCGGCGTCGTCGGCGAACGGCATTATCTCCTGGCGCAGGAAATCAGGCGGACCCTGGCGCAGTACGAAGATCTCAAGGACGTCATCGCCATGCTCGGCCTGGAGCAACTGTCGCCGGATGACCGCAAGGTGGTTGCCCGCGCCCGGCGGCTGGAGCGATTCCTCACCCAGCCGTTTTTCGCCACCGAGCAGTTTAGCGGCATCAGGGGAAAACTCGTCAGCCTCAAAGACTCGCTCGATGGCTGCGAACGAATCCTGCGCGATGAATTCAAAGACTACCCGGAGAGCGCGCTTTACATGATCGGTGTAATTGATGAGGCAAAGAAAAAGGCCGCGCCCGACAAACCCGAAGCCAAGCCCGAACCCGGGGCCAAACCAGCGGTGAAGGCCGACCCAAAGCCCCCCGCCCATTCCAAGCCCAAAGCCAAGTCCGAACCGCCACCGAAGCCCGAACCGACACCTAAACCGGAGGGCGAACATGCAGCCGACCCTCATGAATCTTAAGGTTCTCCTGCCATTCCGAATCTTCGCCGGGAAAACCGGCGTTTCGCGCATCGTCGCCGAGACCCGCGAGGGCTCGTTCGGACTCTTGCCACACCGACTGGACTGCGTCGCTGCGCTCGCGCCCGGCATTCTGATCTACGAAAATGAAGCGGAGGGCGAGGTTTACATGGCCGTCGATGAAGGGGTGCTGGTCAAGACCGGCCCGGACGTGCTCGTCTCCGTGCGCAACGCAATCGGCGGAACCGACCTCGGCAAACTGCGTGAGGCGGTGGAACGGGAGTTTCTGAACCTGAACGAGCGGGAGCAGAGCGTCCGCTCAGTGATGGCGAAAATGGAGAGCGGTTTTATCCGCCGCTTAGCGGAGTTTCATCATGAGTGAAAAATCGGAAACTGAGAGCGCGAAAAACCGGACTGCGTTCAGTCGGGAGGTCGGCGCGAAGGCGGCGCGCAAGCTCAAGGCGCGGCGTAACTCCAAGCAGGGCGTCTGGTTTGGCTTGGGCATGATGGGGCTTATCGGCTGGTCGGTGGTGGTTCCGACGCTGCTCGGCGCGGCGCTTGGTATCTGGCTGGACAATCGTCATCCAGGAAAACACTCCTGGACGCTGGCGCTGTTGGTTGCTGGGCTCGCGATCGGCTGTTTGAATGCCTGGCATTGGGTGGCCAAGGAGGACAAGGAAATGCGCGAGGAACAGGAGAATAGCGATGAATGAAACATTGACCCTGATGTCGGCGTTCGTGACGGGCGTTTTGCTCGGGGCGATTTTCTTTGGCGGCCTTTGGTGGACGGTTCAGAAGGGGATTTCATCCAAAAGGCCGGCGCTTTGGTTTTTCGGCAGCCTGTTGCTGCGAACAAGCATTGCCCTGGCCGGCTTCTATTTTATCGCGCGCGGTCATTTTGAGAGGCTGCTGGTTTGCCTCCTTGGATTTGTCATTGCGCGCCTTATCGTGACGCGGCTCACCCGAGCGGCGGAAAAGACACCTTACCTGGCACGGGAGGCCAGCCATGCACCTTAGTCCCGACGAGATTATCTATTGGCAACACGGGTTTCTCAAACTCAACGCCACGATTGTGATTACGTGGGGACTGATGCTCGTGCTGGCTGTCGGTTCAAAACTCATCACGCGCAAGCTTTCCACGGATCTGAAACGTTCCCGCTGGCAGAACCTTCTGGAAATCGTTGTCACCGGCATCATGAAACAAATTGAAGAGGTGGGGCTAAGTGAGCCGCAGAAATATCTCGGATTTCTGGGCACGCTCTTTCTATATGTGGCCGCAGCCAGCCTCTGCACCGTCATGCCCGGCTACGAGCCGCCGACCGGCTCGCTCTCGACCACGGCCGCACTCGCGCTGTGCGTGTTTGTGGCCGTGCCGTTCTTCGGCATCGAAGAGCAAGGGGTGGGCAGCTACCTCAAATCCTATGTGAAGCCGACGTTCATCATGCTGCCGTTTAACATCATCAGCGAGCTTTCGCGCACGCTGGCCCTGGCCGTCCGTCTGTTCGGCAATATGATGAGTGGGGCGATGATTATCGCTATCCTGCTCACTATTACGCCCTTCATCTTCCCAATCATCATGACGGCGCTCGGTCTGCTCACCGGCATGGTGCAGGCCTACATCTTTAGCATCCTGGCAGCGGTTTACATCGCAGCCGCCACGCGCGTCCGTAGGCCCAAGAAGCCTGAACCGTTACAAAGCATTGAAGCATGAACTACGACAACAAGAGGAGATTATATGGATAGCATGACCATCATCGCGGTGGCGTCAATTGTCATCGCCGGCGTCACCACCAGTTTCGGCTGCATGGGGCCTGCTTTGGCGGAAGGAAAAGCGGTCGCCTCGGCGCTGAGTTCGCTGGCCCAGCAGCCTGATGGCTCCGCTACCATCACCCGGACCTTGTTCGTGGGCCTCGCGATGATCGAGTCAACGGCCATCTACTGTTTCGTGGTCTCGATGATTCTCATCTTCGCCAATCCGTTCTGGAACCACGTCATCGCTCAAACCACAGGAAAGTAAACCTATGTTAATCGATTGGTTCACGGTCGGAGCACAGGCGCTCAACTTTCTCATCCTGGTGTGGTTGATGAAGCGCTTCCTTTACAAACCTATTCTCCACGCCATCGATGAGCGGGAGAAGCGGATAGCCACAGAACTCGCGAACGCCAACAAGAAGAAGGCCGAAGCCCAAAAGGAGAGCGACGAATTCAAGCACAAAAACGAGGAGTTTGACCGACAGCGCGCCGCGCTCTTGAGCAAAGCGACAGAAGAGGCGCAGGCCGAACGTCAGCGGCTCTTCGAGGAAGCGCGGAAGGCCGCCGACGCCTTGAGTGCCAAGCGACAGGAAACGCTGAGAAACGAGGCCCATAACCTGAATCAAGCCATCAGTCGCCGGACCCAGCAGGAAGTGTTTGCCATCGCGCGAAAGGCGCTGACGGATCTTGCTACGACGGGTTTGGAAGAACGCCTGGGCGCGGTGTTCACTCGCCGCTTGCGAGAGATGGACGGCCAGGCGAAAGCAGGCCTCGGCGAGGCCCTTAAGAGAGCGTCTGACCCTGCGGTCGTGCGCAGCGCTTTTGACATGCCCGCGGAGCAACGCGCGGTGATACAAAATGCGCTCAACGAAACCTTCTCGGCTGAAGTCCACATTCGGTTCGAGACCGCGCCAGACCTGATCGGCGGCATTGAACTCATCACGAATGGACAAAAGGTGGCGTGGAGCATCGCGGATTATCTGGCGTCGCTGGAAAAGGGCGTCGAAGAACTTCTGAAAGAGAAGGACAAACCTGAAGCCAAAGCCGAGCCCAAACCTGAAGTCAAGGCCGAGCCAAATCCCGAAGTTAAGCCCGAGCCCAAACCTGAAGCCAAAGCTCAGCCGAAACCTGAAGCCAAGCCTGAGCCGAAACCTGAAGCCAAGGTCGAGCCTCAACCTGAAACCAGAGCCGAGGCCAAACCTGAGGCCAAGGCTGAGCCTAAACCCGAGGCCAAGGCTGAGCCTAAACCCGAAGTCAAGGCCGAGCCCAAACCTGAAGAACCAAAGCCCGAAACAAAGAGCCAATGAACATGGAACCTGAGAGCCTTCAGAACGTTTTCGACGGCGCGTTTGCTGGAATAAGCCAAGTGCGGGAAGCATTCACGCCACAACTGACGCCACGTGAGGTGGGCACAATCACCAGCGTTGCCACCGGCATTGCCAAGGTGTCGGGCTTACCCGGCGTGGGTTTTGATGAATTGGTGACATTTCCCGGCGACGTGCTCGGCATTGCGTTCAATGTGGATGCGGACGAAATTGGCGTCGTTCTGCTCGGCGAATACTGGCATCTCCACGCGGGAGATGAAGTCCAGCGCACGAGCCGGGTCATGGACGTGGCCGTGGGTGATGGATTGCTGGGGCGTGTCATCGACCCGCTCGGTCGGCCGCTCGATGGCAATGGGATGGTGGCATCCAGCGAGCGCCTGCCCGTCGAACGCGCCGCCGCGCCCATCATGGATCGCGCGCCCGTCACGGTGCCTCTTCAGACCGGCCTCAAAGTCATCGATGCGCTCATTCCCGTTGGGCGTGGCCAGCGCGAGTTGATTCTCGGCGACCGCCAGACGGGCAAAACCGCCATTGCGATCGACACCATCCTCAACCAGCGAGGCCAGAATGTCCTGTGCGTTTATTGTGCCATCGGTCAGCGCGCGTCGGCAGTCGCGAAGGCCGTGGCAACCTTGCGGGAAAAGGGTGCGATGGATTACACCGTCGTCGTCGTGACCGAGGGCAACGACCCGCCGGGTCTCGCTTACATCGCGCCTTACGCCGCGACCAGCATCGCGGAGTCTTTCATGGAAGCAGGCCGGGATGTGCTGATCGTTTACGACGACCTCACCCATCACGCGCGCGCCTACCGCGAACTCTCTCTTTTGCTGCGCCGTCCGCCCGGCCGCGAAGCGTTTCCCGGCGACATCTTTTATATCCACTCCCGGCTGCTCGAACGTGCGACGCACTTGCGCAAGGAACTCGGCGGCGGTTCCCTCACGGCGCTGCCCATCATCGAAACCGAAGCGCAGGACATTTCCGCCTATATTCCGACCAACTTGATTTCCATCACGGATGGGCAGATCTACCTCTCGCCGTCGCTGTTCGAATTGGGCGTGCTGCCCGCGGTCGATGTCGGGAAATCCGTTTCGCGCGTTGGCGGTAAAGCACAACGCGCGGCCTACCGTGCCGTGGCGGGCGACCTCAAGCTCGCCTACGCGCAGTTTGAGGAACTCGAAACCTTTTCCCGGTTCGGAGCCCGCCTGGATGAAGACACCCGCAAGATCATCGAGCACGGACGGCGAATTCGCGCCTGCCTCAAACAGCCGGAATTCGTCCCGGTGTCCGTGCCCGCGCAAATCGCCGTGCTGCTGGCGTTGACCGCAGAACTCTTCGACCGTGTGCCGCTTGACCAGATGACGGACGCCGAGCACGCCCTACGCGAGGCGGCCGCGGAGATCCCGGCGGAGGTGAGCGAGCGATTGGATACGGCCGAAAAATTGAGCGACGAGGATCGTGAAACGATTATCCAAATCGCCCGCAAATCGCTTGCTCGCTTCCAGCCCAAACCGGAATCCGAAGCCAGAGCCGATCCCAAGCCTGAACCCGAGTCCAAGCCGGAGGCCCAAACGGAGGCCAAACCAAAACCCAAGGCGGCACCCAAGGAGAAGTCATGAGCAACACCATCGCAAGTCTGCGCTGTAAGTCCGGCATCGGCGATCTCTTAGTCTTCGCCCACACGAGAAAGGCCCCAGCCGCAGCGAGCGATGAAAAGCCACTGGATAAGGCGCCTTGTTAGGGCATTTTTGTTAAGCGATTATTGAGTTATTAGCGTGACTGAATCACGAACCAGGAGGCAGGAAATGACACAGAACAGGACTTTGCTCACCATCGAATCGCTGGCCGAGTTGGCGTCGGCTCAACACTCGCCGTGTCTCTCGCTTTACCAGCCGACCCATCGGCGCCGTCCGGAGAACCAGCAGGACCCGATCCGGTTTCGCAATCTTGTAAAGGAGCTGGAGACATCGCTCCGGCAGAAGTATCCGGCCGTCGAAACCCGGCTCCTTCTGGAACCGTTTGAAGCCCTCGCTCTCGATCATGACTTCTGGAGCCATACGCTGGATGGATTGGCCGTGCTGGGCGGGCCGAGCCTGTTTCGAGTGTTCCGCCTTCAGCGGCCGGTCGCCCAATTGGCCGTCGTAGCCGACAGCTTCCACACCAAGCCATTGCGACGTTTTCTGCAATCGGTCGGTCGCTATCAGGTTCTGGGATTGAGCCTCCACAAGATCCAGGTCTTCGAGGGAAACCGCGACGTGCTCGACGAGATCGATCCGGCTCCGGGAGTCCCGCGGACGATCACCGAGGCGCTGGGGGCGGAACTGACCGAACCGCGCCAGACGGTCGCCTCCTATGGCGGCGTCGGCGGAGATAGCACGCCGATGCACCATGGCCAGGGCGGGAAGAAGGACGAGGCCGACATCGACGCTGAGCGGTTTTTTCGTGCCATCGACCGCGCGGTGACCGAGCACCATTCCCGGCCGTCGGGCCTGCCGTTGATCCTGGCGGCGTTGCCGGAACATCATCATCTCTTCCACCGAGTCAGCCATAACCCGTTTCTGCTGGCTGAGGGACTCACCATCAATCCCGATACTCTGCCGATCGACGAACTTCGGCAACGCGCCTGGCAAGTCGTCGAGCCGCAGTATCAGGCGCGGCTGGCTACACTTGCCGACGAGTTCGCAGTGGCGAAGTCCAATGGGCTCGGCAGTGACGACCTGGCGCAGATTGCTCAGGCGGCCACCGCCGGGCGGGTCGCGATCCTGCTGATAGAGTCCGACCGCCAGATCGCCGGCCGGCTCGACAGCGCGACGGGTCGGGTCGAAGTTGCGGAGCTGAGCCACCCGCAAGTCGATGACCTACTCGACGACCTGGGCGAGCTGGTCGGGAAGATGGGCGGCCGGGTCATGGTCATTCCGGCCGAGCGGATGCCGGGGAGGACGGGACTGGCTGCCACCTACCGGTATTGAACTAATGACAATCACAACAGGAGAACACCATGCAGGTCCAAATTAATACCGACCGTAACATCGAAGGTCACGAGGCGCTGGCCGCTCACATCCGTGGCACAGTGGAGAGTGCCCTGAGCCGAATCAGCCATCAGATCACGCGAGTCGAGGTCCACCTGAGCGCCGAGAGCAGCCACAAGAGCAGCCAGAACGACAAGCGCTGCATGATGGAAGCCCGCCTCGAAGGCTGCCAGCCCATCGCGGTCACTCACCAGGCAGCGACCTTGGACCAGGCCGTCGACGGCGCTGCAGATAAGTTATCCCGATTGATCGAGAGCACCCTCGGACGGCTGCGCGATCAAAAGAGTCGCAGGACTGACCCGCCTCCGCCGGGGCCGAAACTCCCGGAGGAATGATGAGCGACACCACAGTGAGCCTGCGCCGGAAGATCCGCGGAGCCGGGGATCTCCAATCCGTCGTCCGCACGATGAAGGCCGTGGCCGCTTCGAGCATCGGACAATACGAGAAATCGGTGCTTGCGTTGGCCGACTACTATCGCACTGTGGAACTGGGGTTGAGCGCATGCTTCCGGGCAAGCGGGCCGGCGCCCTTGATTGCAGAACGGAAAAGACCAACGGTTGCGGCTTCGATTGGCGCGATCGTGTTCGGTTCAGACCAGGGACTGGTGGGCCAGTTCAATGATGTGGTGGCCGATCATGCGGTCAAGACGCTGGCGGCTCTGACGGCCAAACCACAGGTCTGGGCCGTCGGTGAGCGCGTTCATGCGCGCCTGACAGACGCGGGCCTGCCACTAATGGGACTCTTCACCGTGCCGAACTCTGTCAAGGCCATCACCCCGCTCGTCGGGCAGATTCTCGTGGAGAGCGAGACGCACCACAGCCAGGGTAAAGTCACCGAACTCCACCTCTTCTACAACCGCCCCACTTCCGGGGCGAGTTATGCGCCCGTCAGTCAGCGGCTTCTACCACTGGACGAAAACTGGCGACGCAAGCTGGCAGAACTTCCCTGGCCGACGGGAAACTTGCCCGAGGTCATGGGTGGCGGCACCGCGCTTTTGTGGGCGCTCATCCGCGAATATCTTTTCGTATCGCTTTTCCGGGCGTGCGCCGAATCCCTCGCGAGCGAGAACGCGAGCCGTCTGGCGGCGATGCAACGCGCCGACAAAAACATCGACGAATCACTGGAGGACCTCAACAGGACATTCCATCGTTTGCGCCAGAGTGGCATCGACGAGGAACTGTTCGACGTCATCTCCGGCTTCGAAGCGCTGAGCGCAGGTGCGAAATAATGCGCGCTGGCGTAGCTGAAGACCATGGCAGACCAAGGTTTCTCGGTTGCGGGCTATGACAAGAACCCGACAGTATTAGCCTATTTGCCTCCCATCATTCCACGGCGATGCTCACCCATTTCGGTCCACATTGAACCGTGGGCTGAGCCGCCCTTCCAACAGTAGTTCCAAGGGAACTCTTGTCGGTTTTCGTCTGCGCTGCCGCCGAGCCAGCCGTGGTGCATTTGGCCACCCCGTAACCAATCCGCCTGCCCGTAAAACCGGCTGCAGAAACCGCTCGGGTCACTGGCTGTCGGGTGGGGTTGAAGTTCGACCGTTTGGTCGCCACTCCCCATCATCAAGGGCTTGTTTTCGATGGGCTGGCTGTTCTTGAGGTTCTGGTCCCAGGTATGGACCATCACCTCACCAGTGTCAGCGTTGGCCACGATTTCAGCTTTCGCCTGGTCTTTATTCAACGCCACAATGTCGCCTCCGTTCGGACCTGCCTGTGCAGATGAGCAGGACTGCAAGGTCATCACAGCGATCAACAGTCCGATTCCACTGAGGACTCCAATAAAGACTTTCATGTTCGAATCTCCATTTTGGTTGGTGATGCGGAGCCTCCGCATCGAATGATTATGGTTTGGGCAGGCCCCCAGAAGCTCCAGGTGTTGCAGCGCAGTGTTCGACGCCGCTGTCCCGACGAGGGCCATCCGCTGTTCTTCGCTGGGAACTCTTGCCGCTTCCCCAACTGAGCAAATGAAGCCGAGGCGCTCGTCGCCATGACGTTTCTCCACTTTGCGAACCTACGCTTCGATTTGCGCGGCGTCCGGCTCGTTGGCTGCGCTGAGTTTCCATGATTCCCGCTCAGCTTCCGGCACCGCCCTTCGATCGGCACTAGCCTTGTCCAGTGCCGCCCGCTGAGCCTGAACAAATTGTACTCTTGGGGCGCTTCGCTTGTTTGTTCAATATTGCTCACCTGCCTGGTCAGAAAGGATAGATTGCGTCCCATGACGCCCAAGCTGACCATGCCGATTTCATACCTTTGTTGTGGATTCATGTTTGTCATAGTTTTGCCTCCAGAGCGGTTTGCGCTTCCGACTCCAAGTTTAGGGCTTCAACTTTGCCTGAATCCTCGTCATAGCCCGCTACCCAAAAGCCGTGGTCAGCCATGTTCAACGAGAGATTGCGCCCTATAACGCCCAAGCCAATCAGGCCGATTTGCATCTTGCATCTCCTTCATTGGGGCGTTTTTAATTCTAAGCGTGCCGGCAAGTCTGCGACACGCCGCTTCGGTTTGGCTGACTGTGCTTCGTTAGCTGTGTGCATTGTGAATTCGCAGATCAACTTCGTGTTTCTGTCGATCGTCGACTAAAGGGATGACAAGGTCGTGCCGCTCGATGCCGTCGACCCTCAACATCGTCGCGCCGTCCGCTGCCCGCGTTTGACGTACCGTGATGTGATAGACCGTCTCCTGATACCGATAATTCATCTTGAACGATGCCCAGTGTGCGGGAATGCAAGGCTCGACATGGAGCTTGTCCGCCTCGAGCCGCAGTCCCAGGGTCGATTCCACGATCAACCGATACATCCAGCCCGCCGACCCGGAGTACCAGGTCCAGCCACCGCGGCCAGTATGGGGAGACAGCGCATAAACATCGGATTTGACGACGTACGGTTCCACCTTGTAAATTGCAATCGACTCGGCGCTCCATGCATGATTCACCGGATTGAGGATCGACAACAGTCCCCATGCGCGACGGTTGTCACCTAGGGCGGCGAATGCGATCACGGCCCGAACTGCCGCATGCGTGTATTGCGCGCCATTCTCTCTGACGCCGGGAACATATGCTTTGATATAGCCAGGGTTGGGTTGGCGGCAAGAGAGTACCTGCGTATCGCGAAGAAGACGGTGTATCGTCCGATTCCCAAACGGAGACGTTTGCGGCGTTACGGTTGTTCGTGGACAACTGGCGTTGGCAGGGAGTGCCCTTTTATCTCCGCACGGGGAAACGGCTCACCCGGCAGGCCTCGGAAATTGCCATTCAATTCCGCGGGGCGCCGCATCAGTCGTTTCCGCCTGAGGCCAGCCTCGACTGGCAGCCGTCCCGTCTCGCCATGTCGATCCACCCCGACGAAGGCATCGTGCTGCGCTTTCAAGCCAAACACCCCGGATCCAAGATGCACTTGCAGACGGTGGAGATGAAGTTCAATTGCAAGGAAGCATTTGCCGTCCGGTCGCCCGATGCGTATGAAACATTGCTCTGGGACGTGATGAAAAACGACGCCACATTGTTTATGCGCGCCAACCAGGTCGAGGCGGCCTGGCGGTTATTAACGCCGGTGCTCGAGGCGTGGGCCGTGACCCCGCCCGGTGATTTCCCCAATTACGCCGCCGGCACCTGGGGACCGGAGAACGCTCAGGGGCTGCTCGCTCAAGGGCACAGTTGGCCGCTGCCTACCGAACTGGTGGGGCTCCGTGAGAAGAAAGGAAGGAACTCGTGATTCGACAAAAAATTCCATTAGGCAGGATCCTGGGTATTCCCATCGGCTTGGATTATTCCTGGTTTTTGATTTTTGCGCTGCTCACCTGGATGCTGGGGAGCAGTTACTATCCCGCCGAGTTCAAGAACTGGCCGTCGCCGCTGTACTGGTTCATGGGCGCGGTGACGGCCATCATGCTCTTTGTGAGTGTGCTGCTCCATGAGTTGGGGCATTCCTTAGTGGCGCTGCGATATGAGATTCCCGTGCGCAGCATCACGCTGTTTATTTTTGGTGGGGTCGCTCAAATCGGATCGGAGCCGCCCAGCGCCATCGCCGAGTTCTGGATTGCCATCGCGGGGCCGATCGTCAGTCTTATACTAGCGGTGTTGTTTTCCGTGCTGAAACCTGTGACAGCTGGCATTGAGCCCTTGTTGGGTCTGGTGAAATACCTGGCCTACATCAACTTTGCACTGGTGCTCTTCAACCTGATTCCCGGTTATCCGCTTGACGGGGGTCGCGTGTTCCGTGCCATCGTTTGGGCGGTCACGAAAAACATGCGCCGCGCGACGCTCATGGCTGCGAACGTTGGGCGCTTTTTTGGTTTTCTGTTCATCTTCGCAGGAGTGTTGCGAGTTTTCTCGGGTGACTTTGGCGGCGGGCTGTGGATTGCATTCATCGGCTGGTTTCTCGACAACGCCGCTTCTGGGCAGATACAGCAGGTGATGTTTCAAGGCTTGCTGGCTGGGCACAAGGTCGCGCAGGCCATGAGCAGTCATTGCGTTGCCATTCCTGCGGAATTGTCACTGCAACAATTAGTGGACGAGCACATTCTCAGCGGCGGGCAGCGTTGTTTCCTTGTCAATCGTGGATCAGAAACTGTCGGCCTCATGACGCTGCATCGGATAAGGGAAGTGCCGCGGGGTGCGTGGCAGACGACGAGTGCCGCCCAAGCCATGCTTCCGCTGGACAAGTTGATGCGCATAAGCCCGGATAAGGAACTATGGACCGCCCTGCAGCAGATGGATCGCGACGGAGTGAATCAACTTCCTGTGATGACAGACAACCAAGTGGTCGGCATGCTGAGCCGTGAGGATGTCATCACTTTCTTGCGCACGGTCCAGGAACTTGCTGCATAGACGTGGCGCGGTGCAAAGGCGACCACATTGTATAATGAGGAGATGAAAGAAACCTAAAATGGAATGTAAGGAATCGGACGAGCTCAACCTCTCTGGAGATCTTGTCGAGCAACAGTTGCGCTTATGGAATGCCCGGCGCTATGCCATGCGTGAGAGGCTCAAAGAAGAGTCCGGTTTCCGATTTCTGACCATCTCAAGGGACGAGGGCAGCCTGGGAAATGAAATCGCGCAGGAATTGGCCCGGCGTCTGGAATGGCACGTCTTTGATAAGGAAATCGTGACCTATATTGCCAAAAACGGCCACGTCCGAGAAAGTCTTGTGCGCCAGCTGGATCAGAAGTCTCAAAGCCTCATTGAGGATGCAATCTCACGCCTTTTGAGGATGCCCGAGTACGCTTCATTTGGAGCCGACGATTATCATAAAGCCCTGCTTGAGGCCCTGGTCTGTCTCGCAACGAATGGCTCTGCCATTCTCGTGGGTCGGGGAGGCAATTTCGTATTAAGGGAAAACGCGCAGGGGTTGAACGTGCGCATTACGGCCTCGCCCGAGGTTCGGATTCAGAGACTCAGTAAGATCTGGAAGTCGACACCGGAGGAAGCTCGCCGCCGCATGGAGTCCATCGACGAGGAGCGGAGGAAATTCATCCGTCAGTACTTCAGGCAGGATTTTGATGACCCTCGCTTTTATGATATCTTATTATACGGACCGAGCTTCCGCAGAGCGCATTGCTTCCTCAATCCTGGTGTTCATGAACCTTCCTGAAGCCGGAACAGCAGGGAGCGAGCCCCTGGATTCACCGTCGCCAAGCCCTCCCAAATCATAATCAGGCTGGGTGGCTTGCTGTAATTGGGCGCAGGACGATGACCCAATCTTTCAGCACGATCTTGCGCCAGGTGAATTTGGATCCTTGAGTATAATGATGATGAGAACTGAGCAGTTGCGGAGGATGCCCTTTTTTACCGAGGAAGAAATTGCCGTAGCGTACTTTTGCCTGGTTGATTCTCCGCCCCGACGTAGCTGAATTCGTCGGGAGTATTCTGTCATAGAATGCGCCCCGGCGACCGTCTGGTGTCTTTCCGACTCGAACATGGGAAAGCTCCTGGGTTCAAACGACAAATAGCCACCGGAGAGCCAGTCTCTTATTGCTCTTGCCCACACTGCGGATGCAACTGAGGAGCATGTCTTGGGAATGGGAGCCGGTTGATCACCGCGACTCTTCTATGCAAGAATGGCAAATGCTTCCTGTTCAACCAACCGCCGCTACACCTGAGAGCGATAAGGGAGAATCAAGAGGATTCAAGGAATTCCACGAGAGGTTTGCCGGCGTCGATTTGAAAGAGCCAGGATCTGCACCCAATGGACGAAAAGGCGCCTTCGTGGCTGCCCTAAGGAAGTTTCTTACGGAGGATCCCAACTCTTCCGCCTACAAAGAAAAAATCCGAAGAATGAGAAGGATAATCCACTCGAAAATGGAGCAGGAGAGGGGCAAGGAGCACACGAAATTCGACATTATTGTCGCTGTCAGCAACGCCACCGGGTACCCGTTTGCCAGCATCAAAAAGATGATCAGGAGAATTGTTGCCTGAAGCTACTCACCTGATTCCGGCCGGTCCGACGCTCCTTGCGCTGATGTGGAGCAGGCATGATCCTCCACTATGGGAAGGCAGCCGCCGTGAATAGCCAAAGTTCCCCCCCGACAGGCAACCGCATGCACAATGATCTCCTCACCGCTACAACAGCGGATGCATATCAGTATGTCCGCTCGCCCGTTTTTTCAATCCATCAGCAGACATTGTCCCAAAGCGCTGGTTGATGTTTCCTAGGGGGTCTCGCGTTCTTTTCCCTCCGTCCCGTTCACAGCTGAGGTAGGTGGCGGATTTCCGTCCGCTTGTCCTTGAGGAAGTTTGAAGTTATACCCTGGATAATCTATGCGGTGGTGGTAAATCCCGCGGATGACATCAAAAAAGCGCTCCTTGACCGTATGAATCTCGCGAATTGTGATGTTGCATTCGTCGAGTTGATTGTCGGCAACCACGTCTCCGACCAGGCGATCGATTAAGCACTGAATCTCCGCTGGTAAAGGATCGGAGAGCGTTCGGGACGCAGCTTCAACGGAGTCTGCCATCATCAATATGGCGGCTTCCCTGCTCTGAGGCTTAGGCCCGGGATATCGAAATTCGGCTTCGTGAAGCTCTCCGTCCTCGCTATTCTTCCGCTCCTTTGCTTTTTCGTAAAAATACTTCATGACCCGGGTGCCGTGATGCTGCGGAATCATGCCCTGGACTGCCTCCGGAATGCCGGCTGCCTTTGCCAGTTCCAAGCCGTCTTTGATATGGCCTGCTAGAATGCTACAACTCATGGTGGGCGTCAACTCGTCATGCTTGTTTTCACTGGAGTGTTGGTTTTCGGTGAAATATTCGGGTTTTCGAATTTTCCCGAGGTCGTGATAGTACGCACCCACCTGAGCCAGCAGAGGATTGGCGCCAATCGCCTGTGCGGCAGCCTGGGCGAGATTCCCCACCATCAGGCTGTGGTGGTAAGTGCCGGGAGCTTCGACGGACAAACGCCGAAGGGCGGGCGAGTTCAGGTTGGAAAGCTCAAGCAGCCGGATGTCCGTGGTGATTTTGAACGAAGATTCCAGAAATGGAAGAACGCTGGCGGACAAGGCCGAAGCCAGGATCCCGCTGAAAATCGCCAAGGCCAAGAGGATAAGCGACTCTGCATCCAAGATTGGCGCCTGCCTTGCAAGATGCATACCGCTCAACGCGAGCGCATTTACAGATCCCACCGTCAGCCCTGACCTGAATATGACCGCTCGCTCCCTATATTGTTTGACGCTGTAACAGGCAGCGAGGCTTCCCAGGAGGGCATAGATTGCAAAGTAGGCATCTCCATAGAAAAGCCCGACAAGCACACCTACTACCATGCAGATGATCAAGCCGACATTGAGGTCAACCAGCAGGGTCGCCAGAAAGGCTGCGTAGGCAAAGGGGATGACTGCGTAAAGATCCGTCGAGTTCTGCAAGTAATGACCGGGTATCCCCTCCTTGACAATGTCCACGAGACCTGTCAGGAGACGCGTTGCGGTTGCCATGAGGATCAGAACTACGATCACGAGAATCCCATAGGTTCGGATCTTGCGATAATGCTTCTGGTAAAAAACAAAGTATCGCCAGACGGCGTACAACAACCCGGCAATAAAGATCGTCAGGCCGAGGAGCTGGCCAACGATTGGTCGTGGTTTTTGCAGCTTGCGCAGGGCCGCGATAGCTTCGACCGCTCTTGCGGTGACTTCCTCGCCCGAGCGAACTAGAACTTTCCCTTTCTTAACCTCAATTTCACTGGGTTGCACGCGTTCCGCTGCGATTACCTGCCTATTTTCGTTTTCCTTTGCATCATAAATAAGGGTTGGAATCAGGAAGGAATCCAGCCATGCCAAGAGTTTCGCCCGCGTCGGCGCCGGGAATTCCGCGAGCTCCAGCTGCTGTTGACGCAAAAATCCGTTTGCTGCTTCCAAAGTGCGGATTCGGGAAGAATCTTCCAACGGTCTTTCAAAGGAAGAAGTCTTGTCACGTACGAGAATGCCGCGTTTCAGGTGCTGGCGAAAAGCTTCTCCATCGGCGACGATGCCACTTCGCAGTGCATTGTCCAGGATCTTTTGGATCTTGATCTCGAGGGCTGAGTCGAATCTCTGTTCCAGTAGTATCGGCAGGAACTCGGGCGAAATGATGTCCTCGATCCCTTTTCTCAGCAGCAGGAGAATGCGTGCTTGCTGGTTGCGAGCCAGCTTTCCCCGGGGAGGGACCTTCTGGTCAGACAGAATTTGCCTTGCGGTAGCGAAGGCTTGACCGATGCGCATTTCCTGATTCGCGATCAGTTCAACATCAAGGACGTACAGGGCAGGCGTACGCTCTCGGGCGGCCTCGCGCAGACCGGCTGTGGCCTGCTTGTCCTCATATATGAGATCCTGGGTCGCGCGCACGTCGACATTTGCAATGTCGCCCACCTTGTGTTCGGGCAAGGTCTGCAGCTGGAAGCCGCGCACGATGGTTGCGATCAGCACTGCGGCGCCGACGCCGATGATGAAATCCTTCCACGTCAGCTGGCTCCGCAGTCTCTTCGAGGTTTCGGCAAGCCACGGTTTCAGACTACCCACATCTCTCAGCATCCTCTCCATGCCGGTCATATCAGCCTCGAAGGTCGATCTCCTGCGAATTATCGAGTGAGGTCATGGGCATCCCGAGCCATAGGTGGGAATAATCACTCAGCTGCAAATGCCCTCCTGAATGGCAAATGCGTACGATCGAAAAGATACGAAGCAACTCTGATGATGCTCTGTGAAATGATCATGGAAGTCAATCCCGGTCTATAATCGCCGATATGCTGGCCCTCATTGCGGCGGTACGGCCGCACAGGCCATGGCGCATCATGCCGATGAACGCACTACCGGAGGGCAGAGCTGGCCAAGGGGCGGCAGATCCCTATGGTATCATGGCGCTGAGCCGCGCGCAGTTGGAGTAACAATGAACGAAACCCATTTTGCCATCAATACTTTCATCGCCTTGCTGCTGATTGCTTCGGGAGTCGCGATGGCCGCCAAATGGGTGCGCGTCCCTTACACGCTGATGCTGGTCATTGTCGGCATCATCATCAGTCCGATGCACTTCCTCCCTACGATTCACATGTCCCCGGACCTGATCCTGCTGATCTTCCTCCCGGCACTGCTGTTTGAAGCAGCCTGGAACCTAAAGCTCCAGAGCCTGCGCGCCAACATGCTCCCGATACTCATGCTGGCTAGCGTGGGAGTCGGCATCTCGGTCGGCATCATGGGCCTTGTCCTGCACTTCGGCACAGGCCTCGGTTGGGCGCCGGCGCTTCTTTTTGGCGCGATGATCTCAGCCACTGATCCGGTGTCAGTGCTGGCGATCTTCAAGAAGCTGGGACTCCCCATTCGACTGACAACCATTCTGGAAGGAGAGAGCCTTTTTAACGACGGTACAGCAGTCGTCGTCTTTCGCATTATCCTGGGTATCTTTGTGGGAACCGCTTCCGAGACCGGCGGCGCGCTGGTTTGGAACTCCTTCATCTCGTTCTGCTTCGTTGTGGCGGGCGGAATCGCCGCAGGGGCCGTGGTGGGACTTCTCTCGTCGACGCTCACATCGCATTTCGACGACCATCTACTCGAGATTTCCCTCACCGCAATCGCCGCCTATGGATCGTTCCTGCTCGCGGAATGGATCCATGTTTCCCCCGTGATCGCTGTCCTCGTGACCGGCCTGATCATCGGCAACTATGGGAGACGCATAGGGATGTCCGCAACTACGCAGGTGGCGGTGAACTCTTTCTGGGAATATGCGGCTTTCGTCGTAAACTCCCTCGTGTTCCTGCTCATCGGCCTGGAGATTCAAATCCCCATGCTGTTCGAGAACGCGACCGCTATTGCCTGGGCACTCTTGGGGATGCTCGTTGCCCGCGCCGTCTCGATCTACGGACTCATGCCAGGAATGAAACGCTGGATGGATTCTGTCCCATTCCGTTGGCAGCACGTGCTTTTCTGGGGAGGGCTGCGCGGTTCGCTATCCATCGCCCTGGTCCTGAGCCTGCCCACGGCGCTGCCGGGACGGTCGCAACTGGTGGTGATGATCTTTGGCGCGGTCATCTTCAGTCTCCTCGTTCAAGGATTGACCATCTCGCCTCTGCTGCGCGGGCTGCGCTTTTCTCGCCCCCCAGCCCAGCTCAAGGCGTACGAGCTGCTACAGGGAAGCCTTCTGGCCGAAACCGCCGGGTTGGCCGAGTTAGAGGCCCTGCATAATCGGGGGGTGATCGAGATCCGCGTCTTCGAGGCCCTGCGCGCCAAGCTGACGGAATCGCACCAGGACCTGCGTGCGCGCCTGGACGGCATCGATCCGGCCGGCAGCATACTCGAGAAGGAACAGATGCGGCGCGTGCTGCAGCGTGTTATCCACGTAAAGAAGGCACGCCTCACCGAGCTGCAAAGAGAGGGACTTCTCTCCGAGGCAAGCGTACACGAGCTCAACCAGAGCTTCGATCAGGAGTTAGCAGTACTGCGGGCCGAGAGCGATACTCCTACGGAACGGTCTGGTTGTCCCTGACCCGTGCCGTCGGAGCGACAAGGGCGAGGGCGATCCTTTGGGCTACAACCGATCTGCGGATCGCCTGTTACTCCGTTGCGCCTTCAGAAACGGGGCTCACCTGGACAGGTCTCTGGGAAGGCGTGTGCCAACCGAGCAGCATGCCGCGCTTTAGGAATTCCGTTTTCGCCCGCACAGTGATATCGCTTTGAAAGCGTGGCTGATAACGATGATCGTGGACGTAAGCCTTTATGTTTACCCGGACATGCGGACAAAACTCGAACCTGTCCTGTACCAAAACTACCACCGGCTTTCCCAGGAAGATGAATGGGGAACTGCAGGCAGCCTCGTAGCAGATCTCTTGCACCTCTGCTGGATTTGCATCCGGTGGCAGATACAGATAGGTATCCACCTGGCAGTAAGGCATTCCTGAATTCGAACACCACGCCTTCCCATTCAGGATATCGCTATTGGGTATTGTCACACGCGTATCGCTGAAGGTAGTCAATTTGGTGCTGCGCAAACCGATATGATCGATTTCACCAAGGGCGTCTCCGATTTGAACGAGATCCCCCAGCTGGTAAGGCCGATCAGCGAGAATCACTAAGCCGCCAACAAGATTTTTGACTAGATCCTGGGCTCCCAACCCCAAAGCAATTCCAACCGAAGCCAGAACGGCCAACAACGTATTCGCCGATGGCGAAAAAATTGTGGCGATTACGATGCCGCCGCATACCCATAGGGTAAATCGAATCAAGGGGCTCAGCAGTTTGAAAAAGAAGCGAGCGCGCGAAGCTTGTCGGCTCAGACCATCCAAGGCAGTTTCGCTCAGCCGGATCAGCAGATAAACGGCGGCTATTACCAGGATGGCGTAGAAGACTTTTGCCGCCGGTATTTTGCTAAAGATGGTTGCTGGAGATTCCGACGGCACCTGAAGTGCAAGGGGGATTGAGAAAAGGGGTTTTGGTTTCATATATCCTAACCGCTGATCAATATCACAGCAAGTTATTGCGATAGAGAGCATCCTTGACGACGGGCATCGCCTCCGGACGCACTCGGAAACCAGGCCGGCCGGGATCAGGCTGAATGAGCTCACGGGTTAAGAGTTCATCCAAGCATGCCTGGCTTGCGGCAACGCTCCGTTGAAAAACGAGACCATACTCTTCCGAAGTGAGGCTCCCATGTTGCAGGATCGCCGTCAAAGCAAAAAGATGATCCAAGCTGAGATTTTTGGTTACTTCCGACAGATCGCGCTCGGCGATGGGATTCAAGAAAAGGGCTCCACCCCGGACTGATTCAATCTGACCCAGCCAAAGATCGAACGCGGCTCGATAAATACCTGCAGATTCAAGGGCCAGGCTATTAAAGAAGGCAACCTCAGGATTGGGCCGGCCTTGCACTGAATTGCTCAAGCGGCCGCGCAGAGTGGCCGGCGGCTGAAACGCAGGAAACTGCGCCCGCAAGCCAGACAGGTTGTGACGCAACATAATAGCTCGCTGCAGGTCCTCCCGACTGGCCGTGCCCGCATTGATGCGGTGTGAGAAGCTCTGGCCCAGGCTAATCGCGGCGTCCAGGAACTGAAATGCGACTCGGTTGACGGACAAAATCCAGAGCGTGGACGAGCAGGTGGCAGCTATGCATCTTTGAAGTTCCCGAATTGCCTCGTAATATCCAACCTGCCGCAAGAAGGTGCGTTCGACTTCCTCGAGAATGATCACGCGTCGTCCCTCGGCAAGCACTCGCACCAATTTTGCGGGATCCTCAACTCCCACCAAGCGAGCCAAAAAGTCTCGCAAGCGGATTGGAGAGACTAAACGTTCGCCGAATTCCCCCGAAATGATTTTCAGGTCATTCAGCCAGCGCTTCAGAGCGCAATTTATAAGGCTCGTCTTTCCACTACCACGTTCTCCGACAATGAGCAGAGCTGCCGGACGACCCTCCTCCCAAAGCGCTCGTGCCTGGGCGATAGCCGACATCTCCTCCCCGCGTCCAACCAGAAACCTCGGATCTTGCACCGCTTCAGCCCGAAAAAGATAGCGATAGAGGGCAGATAGTTCGCTGGTGTCAGCCGCGATGAACTCTTCTGGCAAATAAGGTCGCGTGATTACCTGCACTTTGCCCTGCGACAAAGCTCGCTTCCAGCCGATGTAGATCAGAAATCCCTGAACTATCCTCCCTTGTGCCTGCCACAGCCGGCGCAGTTCCTGGCCGAGCCAGGACATGGTACTTTGGCCTATGAGCACGAGGGCACGACGTAGTCCCTGCTGTGCCAGGTAAGCCTGAACGCCCAGCCGGTGGCGCACCAAAACAAGCCTGTTGTCGATGAAGATTGACGCCACCGCTCGGGCCAGGCGGAGGCTCGCCGAACGGTTCCACTGAGGCGGCTCATCCCGATAGAATTCGAGCAACGAAAGTGCGTTGCGGAGCGCTTCCTGTGCTACTTGTGACTCAGGATTTTCTTCGGCGGATATCCTCTCAGCCGCAAAGCCCACTACCTGGCGAGCCCGCTCGATGCCTTGGAAGATCTTAAGATGTTCCGAAGCGATTTCTTCAAATAAGCGAGCGATCTCCTGGCGGGCGGATTGTCTAAACGCGCGCTGGAATGTGGCTCTGGGATGGTAGCGCTTCCATCTCTTGCGGCGACGAGATACGGCGGACAACCTGGTCAGTTTCTGTGTGGACTCGGGGAGAGTTTCCAGCACCGTCTGGCATGCTGAATCCAGTTCCGCAAGCCTGGTGTCAGCGGGTACTACGTCGGCCTTTAGTCGCGGGAAATGCTCTTGCATGTTTTGGGGAGTCCATTGACGAAGCCAATCCAGGATCCCTTCGAGATCCTTCATGAGATTGGCCAGCTCCGCTTCGAGGTTTTCCAGCGCCTGATTGCACAGGTCCAGAATGCGATCTTCACTGCGCGCCAAAGCCAATTCCAGCTGGATTTCGGCATCCGCACTCCTCATCTGCTCTGTCCAGAGGTCCAGGTGATGGACGCTCTGGTCGCTGAGCTTCAGAGGCTTCCCGCGTGGATGCCACAATATGCTGGCGACCAGGCCCTTTGCGAGGCGTCGGATTGTAAGCTGCGTCCACTTACGCCAGCCTTCAAGAGCCGTATCTGCCTGCTTGACAGACATTTGGACCGCGCCGTACACCTCACTATGGCAGGACTGAAGATCTGCATCCCGCGGTCGTCGCCCCAATATGGAAGCATCCATAGCCCCACGTGCGATGTCCCAGTGCGATTTCAGATGGCGCGTGGCGGAAGCAAAGGCGAGCAAAAACTCTCCATCGGTCCGAAAACGCTGCGCGCATGATTTCCTGAGTTCGCGAGCGATGACTGTTCTGAAAGGGAGCGAGAATTGTTTCCGCCGGATAGATCCTAAACGCCTGCGGAATCCCGCCGGGCAATTCATGCCGAGCGCCTTGAGCATGACCGGCCCATGTACCGGAAGATCCGAGGGCAGGGTCTGCACGCTTTTTTCCAGGCTGCGATCAAAATCTTCGATGGCTGCCAAGGCCCGGCTGTATGGCTGGTCGTGTTCCCACTGCACTAGAGGCTCATAGAGCAGCCGTTGCGCGATTTCCTTTCGGGCTTGTCGGAAAGAGAGCAGATCGAAACTTTCGACACTGGCAGCTGAGGGAATCTCAACCCTGCGGTACTGCGCTTCGAGGATGTCCTCCATCTCTCGTCGACAATTCGCCCATAGCTGGATGAGGCGCTCATTGCGGGCGGAATGGCGGTCAAGAAATCTGGCCCACAGATCTCCAAATGACGGTTCTGCCATTGCCGAGAACCTCGTTGAGGATCTAGAACTGACACATAAGCTATAAAAGAGCAAGAAGGAACTTGCCGTACAATGAAAGGAATGGATCCCGGCCCACAAACATGCGCATCAAATCAAGGGATCATTTGCCAAAGGAGGTGCTATTCGCTCATGAGAAATATCAAGGGGCGAACATCATCTTCGGTGGTCCAATCCCAATAGCGCAGCAGGATTTTATAAACCATCAGGCCTACCTCGCCTTCTCCAAAGATCAGGTATCTCGCAGACTGGGCCATCAGGTTTTGCCTCGACAGACCGAGAAACAAACTGATTGGATCGATCAACTCGCTGAGGTACGCAATCGTATTGGCGACTGCAACCGCGCCGGAAAGTTCGATCACAAAATCTTCGCCTTCGCGGCGGATCATTAGTCTCAGCCGGGCCAGGAAGTCACTACGATTATCGGTCAGGCTCACGTGAATGAATGCTAGCGGTCCCTTGATCTCGTAATACTTCCTTATATCCCGGGCTTTCCGCATACGCGCGCCCAGAGAGCTGGTGCGTACAGGCACGGCATTGACCTTTTTGCCGACCAGCAACGGCCACAGGTTTGCGGACTCTTCATCGGCAAGCACCAATTCGGCAACCCGCAATTCTTTGGAGCGTTGATACCTGCTGATGGCACTGAGGATAATGATCAGGATGGTGAATATGCCGGCGATGATCACGCCGTCGGGCCGTTCCTTAACATTATCCAGGAGGGTGAAGACAAACACGGCGGTCAGAATCCAGAAAAATGAACTGAGCGCAAAGGATCTAGGCGCTTTACCTCCGTTCCGACTCGAATAGTCTCTTGCGTGAGCCAGCGCCACCGCCATCGCTGCTGAAGTGATCAGGGCAAGGACACCGGTTGCGTAGGCGCCGGCCTGTTTTTCGACGCTGGCACCGAAGATGACTGTGACGATGACGTCGATTCCGAACAATGCCACCACCAGCGGACGTGAATAAGATACCCATCGCGGTGCCATTCCGAAACGTGGCAGGTATCTGGGTATCAGATTGATCAGTCCTGTCATGGCGGACGCGCCCGCAAACCAGAGAATAAGGATCGTAGAAAAGTCGTAAACTGACCCGAATCCATTTCCCAAATACAGGTGGGCAAGATACGCAAGTGCTCTGCCGGCAGCCGGACCGTTCGCGGAATACGCTTCTTCAGGAACGAGCATGGTTGTCACAAAACTCGAAGTGAGCAGCATAAAACTCATGATCAAGGCAGCGGATCCCAGCAGTTTGCGGGTTGCACGAATCCGATTCGTTGGGAACTTGACCGAATGCGCCTCTCCGCAGATCAATGGCATGACGGTAACTCCGGTTTCAAAACCGCTCAGTCCAAGCGCCAATCGAGGAAATATCAGACCAGAGGCCAGCAGCAGCATGGTCCAGTCACCATGCAGCAGAAGCGCTGCATGCCATCTGGAGATCACCTCCGGATGCCGGAATATTTCTAAAGCAGCCCGGGCAATCACGACCAGGTTTAAGAGCAGGTACGGAATTGTAACTGCCTGCGCCAGCCCGATGGCTTCACGAAAACCCTTGAGAAAGATGATCGCCAGCATGCTTAAAAATCCGATAGTGAGCGCAAGTCGGGCTTCTCCCAAGTAAGGCCGCAGGTAAACGTTTTCGATCGCATGCTGGGTTGCGTCGGCGGCTGAGAGCGTCATCGTGATTACGAAATCCGTCCCGGCGAATCCGAGCAGGATGAGGACGAAGAGTTTCCCCTTCCATCCGGGCAGGAGATTTTCGAGCATGGCAATAGAGCCCTGCCCCGCAAAGGACCTGGCTGCGACTTGACCGTAAATCGGCAGGGCGCCAAGCAAAGTAACAACCAGGAGAATGCCGGTTGCCAAAGGAGACAGGGCGCCCGCTGCAAGCAATGCAATGCCTGGTTGGTATCCCAGGGTCGAGAAGTAATCAACCCCGGTCAACCACAGCACTCGATACCAGGGTTGGCATGATTCCGCTCCGTGCGGCTCGTCGATTTTGTTGTGAAGGAACCATCGTCCGACAAAGGATTTGGGCCAAGCGGTCCGCGGTACCGGCAGAGCCGGCAGAAGAAACTCTGGTTTCGCGCTCGATTCATTGACTGACGGCGAGGTGTTCAACGGAACCTCACTCTAGAACTATCTGTTCCAAAAGGCGATGAACCGTAAAGCACTATGCAATCATAACATCACATATGTTTGTGGATTTGAGACATTTGGATTTCACGAAGCCGCATCTGATAGGTTGCCGGTAGTTCTCTCGCTTTCTGATCCACGATCGGAACCGCATTAATCCTGCCGAGCTGGTACTCGGTTTTTTGGAAAAAACTACCCCATGGGGGCGATGGTTCGCCGTTCAGTTCCAGCTTATGTTTGGACAGGAGGTAAAATCCCATGTCCGACTTCTATCAGACCGGCGTTGTAGCCACATTGCATCGTTTGAAACCCAACGACGCGGCGAGGCTGGATCGGGAGTTGCATGCGTTCTCCAAGCACTACAGGATCGGCCTGGTTCTGCCGGCACTCTATACGGAGTTTGAAAGTCCGTCCATGCGACGGATCGTCGATGAGCTGGCGAACGTTAACTATCTGCGCCACATCGTCGTCGCGCTCGGGCGAGCAGGTCCCAGAGAGTATGAGGCTGTAAAGGATTTCTTCCATGGTTTCCCGCATCCGGTGACCATCCTCTGGGTGGATAGTCCACCGGTCCAAGACCTTCTGGCTTTGTTAAGGGATCGCGGACTATCTGCCGGGCAGGATGGCAAGGGGCGCAGTTGCTGGCTGGCCTACGGATATCTCCTTGCCACGGGAGATTGTGACGTGATCGCTCTCCACGATTGCGACATCGTAAACTACAACAGACAGCTCCTGGCCCGTCTGGTGTACCCGGTGGCAAACCCAAACCTGGGCTTTGAGTTCTGCAAAGGGTACTACGCTCGCGTCACGGACAAGATGCACGGGCGGGTTACGCGGCTTTTTATGACGCCGCTGATCCGCGCGATGGAAAGCATGGCTCCGGCCACGCCGTTTCTGCGTTTCCTGGATAGCTTCCGCTACCCGCTCGCGGGTGAGTTCGCCATGCGGGCCGATCTGGCCCGGACAAACCGGATTCCCTGTGATTGGGGTCTCGAAGTTGGAGTGCTGGCTGAGATTTTTCGCAACTGCGCCACATCGCGGATCTGCCAGGTGGATCTTGCCGACAGTTACGAACACAAACATCAGGATCTGTCGAGCGAAGATCCGTCCAAAGGCTTGCGACGGATGGCCTGCGACATAGCAAAATCGCTTATGCGCACCCTGGCGGGAGAGGGGCTTACCATTACCAAGGATCACTTCCGCAGCCTGGAAGTCCGTTATGTCCGCATGGCCGAAGACACCATCGGCCGATATCATGCGGACGCGATGCTCAACGGCCTCGAATTCGACCGCCACATCGAAGAACTCGCGGTGGCGACCTTTGCCAAGAGCTTGCATGAGGCTGCCTCAGAATTCACCGCGGACCCTCTGGGCCTCCCGCTCCTGCCCAATTGGAACCGCGTGATTGCAGCTGTTCCAGACTTCTTTGACCTTCTGCTCAAGAGAATCCAGGAGGCATCGCAGTTGGTACGCAGCCATGTCGCATGATCAGAAAACGAAGGCGGATCGTCCGCTGCCGGAAGATGCTGTGCTCGCAGTCGAAAAACTCCAGGGTGCCGCAGATGTGGTGATCGGCATACCGAGCCACAACAACGCGCGCACAATCGGTCACGTGGTTCAGGCAGCCCAGGCGGGCCTGGCAAAGTATTACCCGCAATTGAAAGCAGTGATCATCAATTCAGACGGCGGCTCCACGGATGGCACCAGAGAGTCGGTGGTGGCAAGCAAGCTCGAGGATTCCCAGCTGCTGTTCCTTTCCACTCCCCTGTTCCCCGTGCACCGTCTGTCATTGCCCTATCACGGCATTCCGGGTAAGGGGAGCGCTTTCCGCCTCGTGTTTCAGCTCGCAGAGCGACTGGGCGCCAAGGCTTGCGCAGTGGTCGATTCCGACCTTCGTTCCATCACTCCGGAGTGGATCGACCTGCTCCTGCGCCCCGTGCTTCATGCCGGATTTGATTTTGTCGCGCCTTATTATCATCGTCACAAGTTCGACGGCACTATCACCAACAGCATCGTGTACCCGCTGACCCGAGCGTTGTACGGGCTGAGGGTAAGGCAGCCGATCGGCGGTGATTTCGGTCTGTCGTCGAGATTGTTTTCACGCTACCTGCGGCGAAACGACTGGGAAACCGATACGGCGCGCTATGGGATCGACATCTGGATGACGACCATTGCGATCGCCGAAGGCTATCGGGTCTGTCAGAGTTTTTTGGGCGCCAAGCTCCATGACGCCAAAGACCCGGGCGCTGATCTGAGCGACATGCTGCACCAGGTAGTGGGCAGCGTCTTTATGCTCATGAGCGAATACGAGGGCGTCTGGAAAGGGCGTGCCGGCAGCGAGGATGTGGACTTATTCGGATTTCGTTACGGAGTCGGGCTTGATCCCATCAGCGTAAACGTCGACCGCATGCTGAAAGGTTTCCGGCTGGGCTGCCACGATTTAGGAGAGATTTGGCAGCTCGCACTTCGGCCGGAGACTCATGCCGCCGTGCTGCGAATGGCACAGGACCTGTCGCGGGGAACGACATTCCATATGGAAGACGAGCTGTGGGTTCGCATCATCATGGACTTTGCCGTCGCTTACAGGCGGCAGCCTGTCGAACGGGGCTACCTGTTGCGCTCCTTGACTCCACTGTATCTAGCCCGGGTCGCGTCCTTCGTGATCGAGGCCGAGAGTCTGATCTCCGAGGAAGTCGAGCAGAAGATCGAGCGACTCTGCGTCTGCTTTGAGCAGTTGAAGCCTGACCTGGTTGCCCGCTGGGACAACGCACCCAGCCCCGCCTGCACGGCGGATCGCGAGTCGGAAAAATCAGGGGGGAAGTTGGCTTCAGCAGTAAGTTTGGAGGCCTGATCCAATGATTCATCTATTCGAAAGTGTCATCAGAGAGACCGTTCAGCGTATCTCAAATCAATTCTCAACCTACGTGCCCGGGCTGCTTACAGGCATCCTGATCATATTGATTGCCTACATCTTTGCGCGGGTCGCGCGCTGGTTAATATCCAGGATTTTCAAAGGGATTGCTTTCGACCGCTTCTTGCGCCAGAGCGGCCTATTGTCGATGATCAACCAATCCGGCAGAGTTCACACAGTCGCAATCGTTGCGAATGTCGCCTTTTGGCTGATCCTGCTGGGCGGAGTGGTGACCGGCGTCAGCGCATTTGACACTCAAATTACGTCCCAAATAGCCGAGACCGTGATCTTTCTCTCTCCCAAACTACTGGTGGCTGCTGCGATTCTTGTAGCCGGATTCTGGCTCGGGCGATATCTCAGTCGACATATTCTGGTTTGGGCAGTCAATGAAGGGATCCCCAACGGGCGCCGGCTGGCGCAGTTGGTCCGCGTATTGGTTGTCTTTGTTGCCGTGGCGGCCGCCGCGGATCATCTCAATTTTGCGAGAAATGTTTTTCTAGCCGCCTTCATTCTTGTGGTGGGTGGCATCGTGCTCTCCGCAAGCTTGGCACTAGGCCTTTATGGAAAAGAGGTCTTACATCGTTGTCTGCAAGAAAAGCCTGAAAAGACGCAGGAGAAAGATGAGATGTCGATCTGGAGGCATATCTAAAATCCCAATATTTTTGGCCGAATTTGCGTTCCGAAAAATCGGATAGACCTCTGAATTCATTGAACAGGAGGCGAGTGCAGGGTGATGGTCAGGCGGCTTCCTTCCTCCGGGATCGAGCCGATAGCGGCTCGCGCTGAGACTTCCGATAACGATAACAGCGCATCGAGAGTCTGTCGAATTGCTGACAGTCTCCGACCTCCAGCCTTGCCGGGAAGATCAATTTGCACCCGCAGCCGGGGGTATCGGTTCATCAATTCGTGAATCTCGCGCAATTGTTCCAGTCCGGCCTCGGAGAAATCACCCCGGACATCTATTTCAACATGATAATTCGCGGGCACATGGATGAACTGAATACTTTCCGCGCCGAGATTCATTTCGCGCCCCAGCCAGCCGGCAAGCAAAGCCCGGGTAGCTTCAGCCATCCTGGTTTCCGCCAGGTAGACAATTCGTAAGGCCGGGGCTTCGGGACTCCGGGCGAGTTCCGCACCGGCACTGAGCACCGTGATCGAGGGGGGGAACGCGACCGCTCGCATCTTGCTTTCGAATACGTTCCGCAGGTCGGCGACCTGGTTGTTCAGGTCTTCCGTTTTGGCGGCGGCATCTGCCAGAGACGACGCAAGCATGGCTCGAATCATCTTCCCTTCGCCCACATCACTCAAACTCTGCACCAGGTCCAGGCGCGTGGGTTTGCCCGCGCGATCCAAAATCCGCTGCTCAAAATTCTGGATATCCGCGGCCGTATAGAACCTGTTCGTGGCTACCTGGATCCTCACTTCAATACGGTCACCTGAAATGTTGGAGCGGGAGTTTATGATTGCGGAGCGTCCCGGCTGGGCAAACATCTTCTCGACTTCTGCGATCGCCTGGCGCGCCCGAAACTCCTGGCCCAGCTGATTGAACGCCATTTGCAGGGGGATAACCAGCGCCAGCAAAAATATCAAGGTGACGGTCAATCTTGCTCTCAGGCTTCCCGCGCGGCCGACGATATGCTTGAGTCCCATCCGCCGGAAGGCGAAATCGATCACCGGTCTCGCATATTCGATCCGCTTCCACGCCCGGATGAATTCCATGTCGCCGATGCCCGGCATGCCGATCGCAGCGAAGACCAGGGAAGCCCCTAGGATGACCGCAAAAAAATTGGCGGTGAAGAGCAGCGCGGAACCACGGAGAATCTCGGCGCCAAATCCCTTGCCCAGACTCAGACCCATGACTGTGAGGGGTGGCAACAGCGTAATGGCGATGAGAGCCCCGGGCAGGTAGTGGAGGATCCGCTTTTTTGCGGAAAACAGCCCGGCGCCTGCGATGCCGGCGAATAGAGCGACGAGGAAATCGAGGATCGTCGGCCGGGTTCGTGCGGCAATCTCCGCCGTCACGGTATTAAAGGGCAGCAGATAGGTAAAGAGAGCGCACAAAGCGGTCACGAGAGCCACGACCAGGGCGAACTTTATCAGGAGCTTCAGTAACAGATAGACATCGCCGACCGCCAAAGCCAGGCCTGCCGCCAGCACCGGCCAGACAAAAGGAACAATCAAAGAGGCGCCGATGATGATCGCACTCTGATCCAGAACCAGCCCCAGGGCAGTTAGAACGGTCGCCAGAAACGCTTCGATCCAGAACGGTGAGTCCACAATCGAGGATGCGCGGATCGCCTCGATATACCGCGATTCCCGTTCCTGCAGGCGTATGCCGAAGATTCCTGCCATCCAGTCGGTAAAAGAAGCCGGCGCCGATCGGTCGTGCCGCCTTTCGTCCGGCGGAAGAACGGCTTCGAGAGCTCCCGGGGATGCATCCAGGCTTTCTGCTGCCGGAAGCGCAGGCCGCGAGGCGATGATCTCATCCTCCGTGGCCGTTCCGTCCCCGGCAGGGCTCATCTTGTGGTCCGGAGGCATCTCGGCGGGAGATTCACGCGCGAGCCTGCGTTCGGCAAAAAGTATCCCGACGGTCATGAACACGTTTGTTAAAACGATCACTACAAATGCATACAACGGGAACAACTCTACCCCTGGCAGTCCGCTTTGCCCCGGCAAAAAGGCTAGAACGGCGGTGGTGAGACCGCGCGGCAACATAGCCATGACGGTCTGTGTCTCTCCTGCAGACAAGCGCGCCCGCCTCTTCAGGAACTGCAAGGCGACCCAGCGGCTGATCAGGAGAAGGATCACGATCGTGGCGCCGTAAAGGCCGACCCGAAGGTTGAGGTTCTTGAAGTTCAACAGCAATCCCAGATAGACAAAGAAAAATGTCCGGATCAGGAACGATAGTTCCTGGGTGATATGCTTCATGAACTGATTGAGAATGAACTGCTCCGCGCGGATGTCTATGCCAAAGATCCGGCGCACTCTGTCCCCCGTGCGGCCGGCAATCACGCCCATGTTCTCGAGCATGAGGCCGAACATCAGCACTGCGATGGCGGCGCTGCCATGCAGTTCCTCCACCGCGAAATACAGCAGGAAAACGAACCCCAGGGTCAGCATGTAGGCCAGGGGTTCCTGTCCCATCCAGCCGATCAGCCGTGACCAGAGCACCCCTGCGATCGAGGAGATGACAAAGGCAACGGCGATCGACATGACAAAACCGGTAATCATCCCGAACGCGTCCTGCTTGCCGGCACCTTGCATGTCGAGGACGAGCACGACGGTTACGAGAAGGAGCACATCGCCGAGCGCCGATTCCAGTTTCAAAAAGGTCTTAATCTCACCGCGAACACTCAAGCCGGATACGAGCGGAATGCAGATCGCGGGGCTGGTCGCGCCGAGGATGCCGGCAAGCAGGATCGAGTTCAGCATGGAATACCCGGCCACGAAATATGCAAAGGCAGCAACCGAAGCCACTGAGAAAACAAACGCCAGCACGGCGAGCACCGAGGCTCTCGAAGCCTGCCGCAAGACGGTGTCGAGATCCAACTCCAGGCCGCCCTCGAAGAGAATGATCAGGAGCGCCATGGTGCCGAAAAACGGTGCGATGGTGATAAGAGCATCGGAGGTGATCCAGCCGGTCAAGGGTCCGAGCAGGACGCCGATGGCGATGAGCAGCAGAATACTGGGGATCTTGGTTACTCGAAACAGCAGATGTGCAAGAAATCCGATCAAAATCACGCCGCCGATGAGCGCAAAGGAAATAGCAACGGTCATGGTGCACGCCTGCGCAGAAAGACACGAATTGATGCGGGAGGCTCTATGGCGCTCCGGGTTTATGATCCATAGTTCACCCCGACGATGCCGTACCACAATCTTTTAACATAGCCCAGCATGCGAAGTGACAAATTTGTGCAGCTTATGTCTCAGCGAGAATATTTCTCCATTTCACGCGCCTGTCGAGGGCCGGAACCGCATTACCTATGACATCACAGCGGTAAAGAGTGCGAGCGTGGATATGCACAGGGGAACGGTTGCCGCCTCTGGTGCTGTTCAAGGGTACTGTGGAGATGCGCGGACTCATTCGAGGCTGACTCGATGGCCGGAGAGCAATATCGGGGAGGCCAATCCGAAAACAGCCGGAAAATCCGGCGATGGTGAAATGTGTGATGTACGGGCATGGTAACCGATGGTACACCCACTGGATTTCCCGCACGACGGAGGCAAGGCATGCAAGTCAACGCCAATCCCAATTGGCGCGTGGCCGGACGTCCTATGTGGAGGTGGTCGGCCTCCGTCGGCGATCACGGCAAACGCGTGCCTTTGAGAACAAAATGCGCACGGCGGTTCTTCGCCCATGCGGCTTCATCATGGCCCGCGGCAAAAGGCCGCTCTTCGCCGTAGCTCATCGCCTCGATGCGTTCCGCGCTGATTCCTTTTGAGATAAGGTGCTGCCGCGCGGCTTGGGCACGCCTGTCCCCTAAAGCCAGATTGTAAGCTTCAGAACCCCTCTCATCACAATGCCCCTCGATAAGGATGGAGATTTCTGAGCGCTCAGCCAAGGCAGCCCCATTACGATCGAGTGTTGCCACAGAATCACTCCGGAGGTTGTATTGGTCGTAGTCAAAGAAGACATCGGCTATACGCGTCGAAAAAAACTCCGAGGCGGAGACTGTCGGCAATGGAGGCGGCGTAACCATGACAGGTTCGATCACCGTGATGCGCGCGCTGGCTGTGGCCCTGCCGCCGGGACCGGTGGCAGTCGCATTATAGGTGGTCGAAACGGAAGGGGTTACGATCCTCTTCCCGGCGGTGCCGACAATCCCAATGCCTCCGTCGATTTCGACCGACGTGGCATTTGCTGCACTCCAGGACAAAGTAGTAGACCTCCCCTTTTCGATAGTCTGGGGTTCTGCGGAGATCGCAATCGTAGGCGCAAGAGCCGGCGGTTCTGCGGCCGGCTGTGGCGTAACCTGGGGCGCGGCAGGAGCCACAACTGTCTTCTTGGAGCAGCCGGCCAGGCCCGTCGAAGCGCAGGCAAGAGCCAGAATGAACACGGCATGGAGGCGGTTTGACTTTCGCATGAGTATTCCTCCGTAGCTAAAAGGTTCCCCGATCGCCAGAGTTGCATTCGCTTGCCGGCCGACCCTTCTGATTCGAATTGACTGGATACCAGGGTATGGGAATGCCCCGGGGGAGAACAATGGTGTCAATCCGGTATAAGGTAGGCATAAATCCAGTAGTACATCCCGGACGCTCGTGTGAGTCTGTGGAACACCAGGCAAACAGTCAGGAGATGATTGGAACCTACCCGGATTCCAGTGTGGCATCTATCGGTGCCGGCTTCCCTCCCCGGTGTTCGGAGCCCTGCAGAATGTCTAGGACTGCTCGATTCCATCCATCCGGACCCGGACAATCGGCCAAGCGAGCTCTCGGCACCCGTGCCCGGACTTGCGCACTGTCGGCGGATCTCAGCACGATGGGGAAATCAACAACCTTCAGAAACCTGGCGTCGTTGAGACTGTCCCCGAGCCCAACGGTAGTAACCTCACCATAGACCCGCTGGAAGAAGTGCATCAGCAGACGCACGCAATGCGCCTTATCATTGGCCCCCAGAATATGGTAAAAGCGGCCGCCCCGTGTCCACCGTTTCTTCCGGCTCTCGACGCAGTCAAGCAGGCGCTCCGCCCACGGATCGAGGATTTCAAAGGGTTCATCGTATTCTCGTTGTTTAGCCAGGAAAGCCTGTTCCAGCGAGATTTCACACCGGAGGCTGACTTCTTCAACGCTCATCTCGTGAAATCCGACCACACGGCACCGGCTCTCCGATGATGCCAGGCAGAGTGTTTCAACCAAATCCTCATACGGGGTGCCGAACTCTATTACGGCGTACCCGCTCCGGTAGGTGGGCGCCTGGAAAGTGAGAGGAAAGTAATCGCTCGGCAGGTAGAGAGCGCCGCCATTCTCGACAATGAAAGGATGGTGATTGTCGAGCTTCTCCTGCCAGACCTCCACTTCGGCGCGAGTCTTGCTGGTCACCAGCACCAGCGGAATGCGCATCTCTTTGATGAGAGCAAGCGCAGGCCGAGCCGCGTCATAGGAGTAGCTCTTATGATCCAGCAGGCTTCCGTCGAGATCCGAGAATATAACGAGCACGAGAGCAGCCTACCGGGCCGGAAGGGTGTTGTCGATCACGTGAAGGCCGTAGGATTAATGCCAAAAGGCAGTATATCTGATGTAATACAAGGACTGCCAGAATCCTGCAAGGGCCGCAAAAGCTGTTCATGGCGCGCAACCGGCCATGCCGAAGGCATACCGTGGATAAGCAATACGCGTTCGAAAAGCGACGAGGGGCACGGTGATGTTGTTCCCCTCGCCGATAGAGGAGAAACACTGTGAGAGCAGATCCTCAAACCAATCACAATCGGCCCAATCGCTTCAAAGGGCTCATCGGATCAGCTCTTGACATGAAGTAGCATTTCGCGATGCGAAAGTATGATAATGCCTTGCACGAGTCGTGTCGTTCCCCCGAAGGCAGTAGTTTTCGTTCCAAAAGTCAGTAGGGTTCAGACCGAACGGGCGCAGCTCTCGGAGGGAATGTTAGAATGAACGTCGGCTAAAAATGGAACAATCCACCGAGCGGTAGCAGTGGCTTGCAGAAGAGGAGTGTGGATGAAGCCGCCAAGACTTGTCCTGTTGCTGGGATTTGGCACTCTGCTGATCCTGATTGGGTTGTTGGCGCTGAGCGCATTCTGGAGAGCAGAGAGGGTTTACTCGGAAGTGTCAACGATTCATGAGTCGTATCGCAAGAGCGCCTCTATTTTGGACGACATCCACACCGATGCCTATCGAGCCGCCGTTCTCATACGTGATTTTCTCATCGACCCTCAGGCCGTAACCGGAGGCCAGTATCGCAACGATCTATTGAATGTGCGTTCCTCAATGGAGAAGCGACTGGCCGAATTAGAGTTGTCGACCGGGGACAAGAACGCTCTCGATCGGCTCCAGGGCGAAATAGATTCTTACTGGGATTCGATGGAACCTGTCTTCGATTGGACTCCGCAGGAGAAGGCGGAACGTGGTTTCCGATTCCTTCGCCAACAAGTCCTGCCGCGCAGGGAGGCAGTAATTTCAATGACTCAGGAGATCAATAGCCTGAACGCGGACAGCCTCGCAAATGTGACACGACAGATGGGTGAGAACCAAGCCGCGTTCCGGCAATATCTGGGGGGGATGTCTGGCGCCATTTTGCTTCTGGGGTTGCTGATAGCCAGCGTCAGTTACTTTTACATTTCGCGGCTGGAGCGGCTCTCGGAAGAGGAACGGCGGAGGATTGAACATGCTGAGCAGGGCTTGCGGCTTCTGTCACAAAAACTGGTGCAGGCGCAAGAAGAGGAACGCAGGTCGATCTCCAGGGAATTGCACGATGAAATTGGCCAGATGCTGACGGCCCTGCGCCTGGAGGTCAGGAACCTGGAAGAGTTTCACATGGCCCCGGGCCCTGATTTTCAGAACCAGCTTGCAGAAATCAAGGACCTGGCGGAAAGAACAATGCGCGCCGTACGTGATCTGGCAATGGGTTTGCGGCCGGCGATGCTGGATGATCTCGGTCTGGAACCGGCACTGCAGTGGCAGGCCAGGGAATATTCACGTCACAATGGGATTCCCGCAACTGTCGACATCGATGGCGATCTCAATAATTTGTCGGAGGAACTGCGCACGTGCGTCTACAGGGTCGTCCAGGAATCGCTGACCAACTGCGCGCGCCACGCACGAGCAAAGAATGTCCGTATAACCGTCCACGGCGGCAAGAGCGATATTGCTGTTACGATTCAGGATGACGGCGTTGGTTTTGACCCTTGCAACGCCATTTCTCGGGGAATTGGACTGATCGGAATGGAGGAACGGGTGCGTGAACTGGGAGGGGATGTAGCAGTTATATCGCAGCCCAACAAGGGAACCATTGTGGAACTGGCACTGCCCGTGGGGGATAGGCAGGCACTATGAGAAAGTTTCGAATCCTGCTGGCGGATGACCACGGTATCGTAAGAAAGGGGCTGCGCTTCTTGCTGGAGCACCAGCTGGACATGGAGGTGATCGGGGAGGCCTCAGATGGCAGGGAAGCTGTGCGCCTGGCCGAGGAGCTGGATCCGAACGTCGTGATTATGGACATCGCCATGCCGCTCCTGAACGGGATCGATGCCACCGCACAAATCGTCAAGCGCAACCCCGGGATCGGAGTCATCATGTTGAGCATGCATTCCGACGAGGGCTATCTGGTGCGGATTTTGACTGCTGGAGCCAGGGGATATCTCCTCAAGGATTCAGCGGAAATGGACGTGGTTCAGGCGGTCCAGACCGTTGCACGCGGGAAGCCATTCTTCAGCCCACAGATCGCCCAAACCTTGCTCGAGGACTACATGCGGCAACTGCAGCAGCGCGGGATCGAGGATTCATACGATCTGCTGACGAGCCGGGAGAAGGAGATCCTGCAGCTGCTGGCAGAGGGAAAATCCAACAAAGCGGTTGCTTCACTGCTCAACTTGAGTGTGTACACCGTTGAAACACACCGAGCCAATCTGATGCAGCGATTGGATCTTCACAGCACCGCGGAAATCGTCCTCTATGCGGTCCGAAAGAAGATCATCTCCTGAGAGGTCTATAGAGGACCACAACGGCGGAATTGTATCTTTGCCAGGGCGATAAGAGCCGTCATTCCGATGAGACGGTCAGCTGCTGCAGTCCTGTTCGATGTTTCGCCATCGGAAAGGCAACTCGACATGCTGAACAAGAGAAAACGCCTGTTATTGATGTTCTTGATCCTCACGATCGTTCCGGCAGCTTTTGGGTCGACGGCGGCAGGACACGCGGATCCCGTTCCGAAAGTGTTGCTGGCGTTGATTCTCATCCTGGTCACGGCCAAACTCGGGGGCGAGGCAGGCGAGCGCCTTGGTTTACCCGCGGTGCTCGGTGAGTTGCTGGGTGGCGTGATCCTCGGCAACCTGATTCTGATCATGCCGGGATGGGATTTTTTTGAACCCTTGCGCACATCTCCATTGTCAGCCGACTGGGCTGTCATCATCGGCGGGCTCGCACAGTTGGGCGTGATCATATTGCTGTTTGAAGTCGGGCTGGAATCCACGGTCCGGGGCATGATGAAAGTCGGCGCATCCTCCCTCCTGGTTGCGTCGCTCGGTGTTGTGGCGCCATTCCTGCTGGGTTTTGGAGTCAGCTGGCTTTTTATCAAGGAGATTCCCCGCGAACTTGCAGCCATCGTACCGGACCGGTTCAGTTTGAATTATGTTCACATGTTCATCGGGGCGATTCTGTGCGCCACCAGCGTGGGCATTACGGCTCGCGTATTTAAAGACCTGGGAAAGCTGCAAACGAAAGAAGCCCAGATCATCCTCGGGGCCGCGGTAATCGATGACGTACTCGGGCTGATCGTACTTGCCGTGGTCTCCGGCATCATTACCTCGGCGGAGTCCGGCCAAGCCATGGACGTCGGCTCCACGATCCGGCTGATTGCGGTGGCTGTTTTCTTCCTTGGGGCAGCCCTCGCCATCGGCACTTTCCTGATCCCCAGGATCCTCAAACAACTGGCCAGGCTGCGGACAGGCGGTGTCATGCTGATCTCCGCACTGCTGTTCGCATTCGCATTGTCCTATTTGGCTGATGCAGTGGGTCTCGCCCCGATCGTCGGGGCCTTCGCCGCAGGTTTGATTCTGGAGGACGTCCACTTCGCCAGTTTTCGAGAGGACATTCATATCGAGCAACTCATTCGGCCGGTTTCCACGTTTCTGGTGCCTATTTTCTTCGTCCTGATGGGAATTCAAGTTCGACTGGAAACATTCGCCAATCCGGCGGTGTTCGGCGTCGCCGCAGGCCTGACCCTGGCCGCCATAGCCGGCAAGCAGGTTTGCGGCCTTGGTGTCCTGGAGAAGAAACTGGATCGATTGACGGTCGGGGTGGGGATGATACCGCGGGGTGAGGTCGGCCTCATCTTCGTGAACATGGGCAGGAACTTGAAAATCCTCGATGACGCGACTCTCTCGGCCGCCGTAATCATGGTCATAATAACCACGCTGATCACCCCGCCGCTGCTGAAATTTACCCTGGCCAGGTTCGCGGTCAAAGTCCCTCCGGATGACTTGCAACGCCGCGATTTGAAGACCGCCAGGACTGATGCGAGGCACGATGCATGAGCGCGATCACAGTGGACTGGCATGGTGATCGTCCGCTCACACATAGGAAAATGGGACTGCACGCATGGCCAAGCCTGAACGCTCGGACATAGAACTCGATTTGCGCCTGCCGATCCTGCCGGTGCCCCGGATTGTGCCGCCAAAGAGTTTTCTCGGCCATTGGTTTCTGAAGAACAAAGTCGACGAACCGCACGCCGCCGAGTCAACGCATCCCTGGTACCGAGTCCTTTGGTTGACCGGGTCGACTATTTCTCCACCCTGGGCTACCAACCGGGCATCGCCTTGCTCGCTGCCGGAGCTCTATCTCCCTTGGCAACCGGCATACTCCTGCTCGTCACCGTTCTAGGGGCACTTCCGATCTGCTCACAGGTCGCCGCGCGCTCCTATGCCGGCCAGGGCTCGATCGCGATGCTGGAGAATCTACTCTCGGGATGGGCGGGAAAACTGTTTGTGGTCGTCCTGCTCGGATTCGCTGGAACCGATTTCGTCATCACGATGACGCTTTCCGCTGCCGACGCGACGAAACATGTTATCGAAAATCCATATCTCCGGCCTTACCTGAGCCATGCTCAGCTTGCGACGACAGTTGCACTATTAGGTCTGCTTGCCCTGGTCTTCCTCAAGGGATTCCGCGAAGCCATCGGTCTGGCGCAGATCGTCACCATACCCTATCTTCTGCTCAATCTGGCCGTCATTGCCCGGGGTATTTGGGAGATCTTCCAACACCCGGCGCTGATCGCTGGTTGGCATGCGGGCCTGCTCCTCAGGGGTGATTGGACCATGCTGGTGATCGCGTCCGGCCTGATCTTTCCAAAACTGGCGCTCGGATTGAGCGGATTTGAAACCGGCGTGACCGTGATGCCGCTGATCACGGGCGGCGCCGGGGACACAGGTTATCCACGAGGCAGAATCCGTGCGACGCGCAAACTCCTTGCCTCGGCCGCGTTGATTATGAGTTTCATGCTGCTGACATCGAGTTTTGTAACCACCCTGCTCATTCCGGAGGAGGCATACGCCGCCACTGGCCCTGCCGCCGCATATCTGGCGCACGAGTACATGGGGAATGTGTTCGGCTCGGTCTATGACTTTTCCACGATTCTGATTCTCTGGTTTGCGGGCGCATCGGCCATGACCGGGTTAATCAGCCTTTTCCTCGGCTTGTCCAGGCAGAACCTGATGCTTCAGTCGGTGAAGTACCTGATTTTCGGGGAGGGTGAAGTAGGCTTGATGGTTTACGCAATCCTGGTGCGCTATTGGAACTGGACTCCCGAAGAAGATGTCCGTCCCCTGATTCTTCTCATGAGTGAATAGAGTCGGACGGAGAAAAGTCACCGCCGAACTCTCTCGCGAGCTTCCGTCCCCCGCCAATGGAGACCTTCGCTCTCTTGCTCCGGGAGATAGGGCGGGCAAGTTCGCGCATTTCGTCGCCCATCACGGCCTGTTCAGGATCGCAGACGATAGCAGCCAGCATTCCGATGAAGTCCAGACACGGCAGAATGCGGCCCCGCTGCCTGAGCCGGATTTCAATCCTATCCAGATCGGCCGCCAGCGCCAGGCTCATTGCCCATCACGCATTGGGGCCAGCCCGGGCTCCTTGCCGTCCCGCCGCAGGTACACTGTACGGATCGGGAACGGTATTTCAATGCCGGCGGCGCGAAAACGGCGGAGGATGCGCTTACGCATTTCGTGCTGCACCGAATACTGATCGACGAACTCCGCCACCTGGCAGATAAGCGTGAAATCCAATGACGAGGTTCCATAGCCGGGGATGAACCGCACGAACGGCTCCGGATCGCGAAGCAGCCCGGGAATATCCTCCGCCCCCTTCAAGGCCTCGTCCACGAGAATACGCTCCACTTCTTCCGGATCGCAGTCATAGCTGACACCGATCGGAATCAGAAGAGACATCCGCTTCTCCGGCAGGTGATAGTTGGTGACGACTGCCTGTGCTAATTTGGAGTTGGGCACTATGATGAGATTGTTTTGTAGCGCCCGAATAGTGGTGCTGCGCCAGGCTACGTCGGCGACATATCCCTCAAAGCCGCTGTCTAGCTTTATATAATCTCCCACTCGCACCTGTCCGGCGATACTTACGTAAAAGCCGGCGAACAGGTTGGCAAGTGTGTCCTGCAGGGCAAGGGCGACTGCCAGGCCGCCGACACCCAGAGCCGTCAGGATCGGAGTGATCGAAATGCCCAGGATATCAAGAAGAATCAGCCCGAAAACGATGTAGACGGAGAGCGTCGCCAGGTTTTCCGTGAGACTCGTGACCGGCAGCGTTCCCTGCAGTTCCTTGCCGTAACGGCGGATCACATTCCGAGCCACCTCGACACCCGCCACCGCCAGGGAAAGCACCCAGAGAATGAGAAGCGCTTTTTCCAACAATGCCGCAGGCCGCGCCGGCAGTGGGGAAGTGTTGGCGGCCAGATACAAACCCAGGATAAGGGCCCAAATCATGAAAGGCTTGCGGATTGCCTCGACCAGAATGTCGTCGGCCCGAAAACTTGTCCTCGCCGCCCAATCGGCAAGCGAGCGAAAGATGAATCGCTTGACGATCCACCCTGTGATCAGTGTCGCCGCCAGGACCAATACTGGGATCAGGAAACTCAACCAGTTCTGTTTGAAGATAATCCGGAACGCCTCCAAGAACACCTCCTCTCATCTAAGGGCGAACGGGCGGTGCCTTGAGACCCGCGTAAGCCAGGTGTGGATGCGAGTTCGCGCGCGGGAGGCGAATTCGGCTTTCGAATCCGGCGAGTGGAGCCCGCGCTCCATCTTTACGACCCGTCGTGATTGAGTCTTCTTCCCGCTCGCCCCCACGAGTCAACCGGCTCCACTCACGAACATACCGATTACTTATCATAGGGTACCTTCCCCTCGCCTCGAGGGGTATTCGGGAATACCCTTATGCATGTTCGGTGGAGGACCCTGATCGGGATTGACCACAAAGATCTGCAAAAAGCTGCCCGATACCCGGCAGAGTGCGGCTGCAAAGACGGAGTCATGAAGCCAGACTCCAATCGCACGAATTTCACGAAACTCACTCGACTCCTGCATGGTTTTTCACGTCTTGTTCATGCAACTCGTGCAAATTGTGCCCATCTTCTAATCGATGTTTTAGGGGAGGTGTTGCTCTTTAGTGAACAGCCTTGGAGCTAAAGGGAGTGGTTGCCTGTGTTGATATCCTGCGCAATCTGCGCCTCTCGAATTTTCCAGGGTGGCCGGTGCCCGACCGTGTTCAGTCCCGGCGGGCCGCCACAAGCTCACTTGGAATGCCGAGCTGCAGGATCACTTTGCGCTCCACATGAACAAAGCCGGCAGCACCGACGAGTCCTGCCAGATGCAAGGGCCGACAACCGCCGCATATCATCGGGTTCACGGCATAAAGCAGGCGCCATCCTGCCATGAGAATGCGGCTGAAGACGGTGGTTCCTTCCGTCAGTGTCACGATGGACATGATGCCCCCGGGCTTCAAGACACGATGAAATTCGCGCAGAACCGGGACCAGATGCTGATCGGGAATCAAGTCCATGAGATAGGATGAGAAAAGGCGGTCGATGCTTCCCGTCTTGAAAGGCAGACGCAGCGTTTCTCCCATGCAAACAGGGGAACCCGTCCGCCTGCGAGTTATATCGAGCATGATGCGGGATATGTCCAGGCCGACCACAAGATCGCCGGGGACGATGGCTTTGATGCGCGACTGTTCCTTTCCGGTCCCTACGCCCACGTTCAAAACCCGAAGCCCGGCCTGCAGTTGAAGCGATTCCAGGGCCCGTGCCTTGGCCCGGCCTTCGTAGCACTCAGCCAGATCGTGCATGCGTCCCAACCGATCATAAAAGCGTCTCGCCTCCTCTCTTGAAATCGTGTCCCGCGTCATGACGGCATCACTCGAATCGCGATCCAAGACCTCTCCGTGGCCAGGATCATTGGGAAACCTCGCCCTGGGGCTGAGAACAGAATGGAGAATGCCGCGACGCCGAGGGACCAGCGTTTCGGCTGGCATAGCCGGTCGTCTCATGAAAAAATGGGCATAGGCGGCGGAAAGGCATTAGCTAAAATGCTATCATACCGCGTCGGATTCGGAAACACGTGGTGTTTGACCATTGCAGATGCCCCTGTCATGGGCTGGAAAGACATTTTCGAGATTTACCGGCAGCCGGTCTTCAGGCTGGGCCATTCCGAAATTCCTTTCTCCCAGCGGGAACTGCACATGAGGGAACCGGTAGGGGTTAAGGTGGTGGAGTCCCCGAGGATGCAGCCGGTATCGCAGGCACGATTCAAGCGCAAAGCACGATCCGCAACTGACGAGCACTCAATTTATGCCAAAGATGCATCCTGGCCCCATAAGATCCTGGCAATCGCTCCGACATTGGGCCGAGGCACAGAAAATTCGCCAGCATGAGGACAAGGTTCTCTTCATCCTCACCCTGCTGATCGGCGCCGTGGTCGGCATGGTGATCGTGGCATTCATTCTGCTGACTGAAAACCTCGGCTCCCGCATGTACCCCGCCGGCGGTGCCGCCTGGCGGCGTCTTGCAGTGCCTGTTCTCGGTGCTTTGATCACCGGCTATCTGCTGAAACGATATTTTCCCAATGCGCGAGGCAGCGGCATCCCGCAGACAAAAACTGCCATGTTCATCCGCGGCGGAGTGATTCGGTTTCGCACCGTCCTGGGGAAGTTCGGCTTATCTTCGGTCTCCCTGGCAAGCGGCATCGCATTAGGCCGGGAGGGTCCGTCGGTGCAGGTCGGAGCCGGAATCGCCTCCACCCTTGGGCGGCAACTCGGACTCAGTCCGAGCACGATCAAGGCTCTCGTGCCCATCGGATCGGCCGCGGCGCTGGCCGCAGCTTTCAACACCCCGATCGCGGCCGTTCTCTTCACCCTGGAAGAAGTAATGGGAGACCTCCATGCACGCGTGCTGGGCGCCATCGTCCTGAGCTCGGCGACTTCATGGATGGTGCTTCACCTCCTGCTCGGAGATGAACCGCTGTTTCATGTCCCCGCGTACCAGCTGGTCAATCCTCTCGAATTCGGGTTTTACGCCGGCCTGGGCCTCGTTGGCGGCATAGTCTCCGTTTGTTTCGTCAAGCTCCTGCTCTGGCTTCGCAAGCACTTCCTCCGCATGCCGTCCTGGACTGAGTCGTTGCAGCCCGTCGCCGGAGGACTGCTGGTGGGCGTCATGGGATGGTTCGTTCCGGCCGTGCTCGGGGTCGGGTACAACCATGTGAGCGAAGCTCTCAATGGCCAGTTGGCGCTCGGCGCCATGGCCCTGCTCGTCGGTCTGAAACTGGTGGCTACAGCCGGCTGCTATGCCTCCGGCAATGCCGGCGGCATCTTCGGTCCGAGCCTGTTTATCGGCGCCATGATGGGCGGCGCGTTTGGCGGCGGGGCACACATGCTGCTGCCTGATTATACCGGCAGCGTAGGAGCTTACGCGCTTGTAGGCATGGGTACCGCTTTCGCCGGCATCATCCGCGTGCCCATGACGTCTGTGATCATGATCTTCGAGATCACCCGCGATTACTCCATCATCGTGCCTCTGATGATTTCAAATCTCATCAGCTACTTTATTTCCAGCAGGCTGCAAAAGGAACCAATCTACGAAGCTCTGCTCCACCAGGATGGCATCCACCTGCCCATTGGGGCCAGGGATCGGGAAGAGTCGCCTCCCGTGAGGCAGGGCGCCCACCCCCCCGAAGAGATTCTCGCGGCGACCGACACGGTCGGCCAGGGCTTGACGACGATCCACGCCGAGATATCTGCATGGCCGGTGGTCGACAACAACGTCTTGTTGGGGATGGTCACTTTGGCTCAGCTCGAGGAAGCCGTGCGACAGGGCCAGGGGTCTGCACGGATAGGCGATCTGCTTCCGCCTCTGGATCCTAAAGTCGAGCCGCCCGCAGAGAAGTTTCCTCATGTGCACGCGGACCAACCTCTGGAGGCAGCGATACGCCGCATGGCGCAGACTGGCTTGCACGTGCTTCCCGTGGTAAGCCGCTCGAACCTTCGAGAGTTAGTAAGCGTGATTACGCTGAACGACGCTCTGGCTGCTTACAAACGGGAAACGAAGAGCGAAATCATCGAGCAATCCGGGCAAGAGGCCGCAAAATCCCCCGTCGCAATTCTCGGGGGCATTTTGGCGGTAGTGGTGGTGATGATCGCCCTGGCCGCATTCCTCAGCTATTTCTACCACGCCCAGCGCAACGCCCGATCCCAGCAATACTATCAACAAGGCAACGAGCTGATGGCAGGGGATCGGTTTCAGGAAGCAATCGAACGATTCCGAAGCGCCCTCTCCATCTCGCACACCAACCGCGACAGACTCGCACTCGGCCTCGCTCTGGTGAAGGCCGGGCGCTTGAATGAGGCAGAGGTTTACCTGCACGAACTGATCCGCAGCGACCCGGGCAGCGGGCCGGCGAACCTGGGACTTGCCAGAATCGCGGTTCAGGAAGGCAATGTGCAAGATGCTGTGGACAACTATCACCGAGCCGTCTACGGCTCCTGGCCTGAGAATCCACGGGCCAACAGAATTCAGACGCGCATCGAGCTGGTGGAGACTCTGGGCAAGCTCGGACACAAGACGCAGGCCCAGGCAGAGCTGCTGTCGCTGACGGCGGAGATGCCGGAAGATATCGCAGTCAGGAAGCAGGTGGGAAGGATGCTTCTGGATTACGGCCTGCCAAGCGAATCCGCAGGAACCTTTCGGGGAATCACCCAGAAAAGTCCGCAGGACAGCGACGCCTATGCCGGCCTCGGCCAGGCCGAACTTGCCTTGGATAATTACGCTGCCGCGGAGTCGGCGTTCAAAAATGCTCTGCGCTGGAATCCCGGCGATATGACGTCGCAGAAGCAACTGGAGATGATTGAACAGATCCTGATGCTTGATCCGGAGGTGCGCGGCCTGACATCGATTCAGCGTTACCAGAGGAGCCTGAAGTTGATGGAGGCGGTCCTTGGCACAATGTCTCAGTGTATTGCCACCGCGACTACTCCTGTTCCTGCGCCGGTGCTCGAATTGACAGACACCGGGCGCAAGATGCTGCTTCGTCGTGGCCGCCCGGCTTCCTACGGCGATGCGACCGAGACCAACATTTCCCTGGCTGAGCGGATGTGGAAGGCGAGCATCGATCTCTGTGGTCCCCCTTCGATTGAGTGGCTCACCAAACTGATGGTCCGGCTCTCCAAGTGAGCTTCGCCCGGCAGCGCCTCACGATCCCGGCCGCAAGGAAATCCGCCGTACGAGGATTGTGCTGAGCGCTCGCCGAGTTCATAGGCACACGCATGGGCCCACATAGAGACCATGAGCTCTCGAAGGAGGAAACAACCATGACGTCTCATGGCAAATAGAGCATTGCGCACCATCCAGGGCATCAAGCGCTTGGCGGAAGCGGCGTAGATAACATGCCTTTCAGTGCATGGCACACTGAGTTGCGACGGCTACGGATTGAGCGAGAATTCCCACTAACTCCGGCGAATACGATGGCATGAGACGCCCTGTGCAGGGATCGCATCCTGTTCGGACTGTCGGCCAGAGTGTCAGCAATGATCAGTATCTCTGTCATCGCCAGTTGACAGTAAGATATCGGGGCCATAGAATGCGCTTAGTGCCACGCAGTTCACCTCTTTGCGACAGGCACCGACGGGTCCTGGAGGATCCCCCTCCGGGAGGAATCCGCGGTTGGTCGGGCCGCCATCCGAAGAATCATTTCATGCCATAGGTATCGGTTGCACCATTTAAAGCCGGCACCGGGCAGATGCTCGAAAAATGATTTCTACGGGCGGCTCGCAGTGCGGATTCGCTACACGTCGTGATGAAACGGGATGCCTGTCTCGTTCCCACCCTTGCCTCATTTTCTCTGATCGTTGGTGCGCGCTGCCTCGCCGTCAGCGTCGGGTTCTTGCCCGAACCAGTTGCGGGGCGATCCGGAAACCAGCCTCGGCGTTGCTAACCGGCACGTTGATCGCGAACGGATCGTGCTGCAGCCACTCTGCTCCTCGAAACCCAGGACTCGCTTCTTCATTGCCGACAGAGAGATTATTCAGGGAAATCTCCGCCTCGGGCTCATGCAGTCGGAGTGCCATCAAAGGGAGGCCCTTATGTCATTAGACAAAATTGTTGCCCTCATTCTGGCGATCCTATTCTTTGGGGCGATAGCCTATCTGGCCTGGAAGAGCCGACAAGGCGAAAAGTGAACGAGTCACCCGCGAGAGCAAGAACGGAGGAGCTGTTATCTCCGATTTCCATAAATACCGGCGTCGTGTAGATCGTTCAAGTGCGTTATTAACTCGAACGCTATTTTCGGGAGCATGCCAGTGTCCGGTATCCGACTCACTTGGCAAGTGCCGTGGAGTCAGAGAACGCCTGGGAAAATTCCAGGCTCCACAGCACCATTCCGACGTAAAATCCAGAGTTGCTGACGTCTGAGATCCCCACAGCAGACGGGTCAAGTTAACATGTCACCCAAGACTCGGAAGTCGGAAGGCACCATGGTCAGGCTGCAATGCCAGACTGCAGCCCATTCCGACTATTTGCTGAAACGGTATTGGCGACTTGGAAAGGAATAACACGCCATGGAAGACATCTTCGAGAAGCGAGTCAGAGCCGCCGCAATTGCGGCATGGTGGACAATACTGGTCGGCATCATCCTTCTCGTTCTCCAGTGGATCTTGTACCTCGTCTTCATGTCTGCTCATCCCGCATTTTTGCTTTGGCTCTGGGGACCGGAAGCAAGCTGGCCGTTCGTCCAGACTGTTTGGTTCTGGGCAGCAGTCGGTTTCAAAGCATTCTTGTGGATTCTGATACTCGTGGCTCTCTGGTTGACGCTGTGGGCGAGGAAATTGCGAAAATGAACGCCCAGGCTGTAGCAGCAATCGTCCGGGGCCGGCCCGCTATCTCGGGATGATCGGTGAAAATTCGTGGAGTTCGTGGCTAGTATTTGTCGTGCCTGTCTTTTCCCAGTGTCTGAATCACAGCGATTGTGGAGCGTGGTTTGATCCGTAATTCTAAAGGTGTTACACTCGAATAGTTAGGAAGTTTGGTTTGTCTTCTTTACTCTATGCGATGAGAATCGCGGGGGTTTTGATTCGAAAAAACGACCGTGAATTATGCTTGGGCTTCAAACGGGGGCAAATTGAGCGGAACTGGCGACACTGCCACTTTTGACGCTGCCGGCGTCCAGCCAGGAAAATACACGGTCACCGTTACCGTTTCGGACAAGTACAAGCACAGCGTCCCCTGCTCAACAGAAATCACCGTGAATAAGAAGTACCTGCCTCCCACGGTTTCCTGTGCGGCATCGCCGACTTCGATCATGGTCGGTGATAGCTCGTCAGTCCGTGCGACGGGTAACAGCCCGGACGGGTCTCCTCTAACATATTCATGGACGGTCAATGACCAGCCTCAGGCTGCCACCAACCCGACCTTTGTGTTTGGTTCCGAAGGACGGCAACCGGGCAGCTACACGATCAAGGCAACAGTGAATACGGGGAAGTTTACCGCTTCCTGCACGAGCAGCGTGGCAGTAAGCGAGAGGCCGGTTCCCCCACCGACGATTCAATGCCAGACTCCCGTCATGGTGATCGAGTCGGGCGGCACGACACAGCTTAGCGTTCAGGCGGCCGCAGAGAGGGCGACACCGACGGTCTCCTGGAGTGCTACCGGGGGCACAGTCAGCGGTTCCGGCAACACGGCAAGCTTCAACGCGGCAGGTTTGAACGCGGGAAGCTATACGGTCACGGCCACTGTGGACAATGGACGCGGGGGCAGGGCCTCCTGCACCATGACTGTGAACGTGAGTCAGAAGATGAACGTGCCAGGCTTTCCTGCAAATCGGTTCAAAGTGAACAACGTTGCCAAAGCCATTTTGGATAACGTTGCCGTCCAGCTGAAGAACGATCCGAGGCTCCGCGCGACAATTTCCGGTTTCATCGATGGTTCGAGGGCAGAGGCGAGAGTCAAGGGCCTGGGTACAAAACGAGCGCAGGCTGTGGTCGATTACCTGGTAAGCAAGGGGATTGATGCCACGCGGCTTACGGCAACGGACGGCAGTGTCAGCTCGATCGCCGACAGCAAGACAGAGGCCGGCCGAAAAGAAAACCGCCGTGCGGAGCTTGTGCTGAACGTTCGCTGAGCTTATCGACACACGGATGGGTGCACACCGAGACCGTGAGGTCTCCAAGGAGGAACCAGCCGTCTGGGGGGGAGCCAGGTCGGCAGTGGGTGTAATATTCGTTGGCGGACACGCTGACTAGGAGAGGATTCCCGTCGTGAGAAGGCAGTTTCAGTGGAAAACATCGGTGAGTATCAGAGCTCCCCGGAACCGAGTATGGGCGATCATCGATGACATATCGTTCATCCCCAAATACCTCCCGGAAGTCCGGAAGAACGATCTCCTGTCAGGTCGAACCACACGGGCGATAGACGTTAAGTACCGGTGATCTCGGAAGGAAGGCGGGGCAACTGTATTGAAGAGGTGGTCGACTACGCGCCAGACCAGCGAATGTCGACCGCGTTCCACGAAGATACGTGGGAATCAGTAAGTTGTTCGCGGATTTTTTCGTTGAAACCGTCCTGGTGCCGCATGGCGACCTCGGGACCGTTCTTGTACTCGAAGCCTGCTGCGCACCAATATGCCGTATCCGGGCTGCATCGTGGTTTCCAGCTTCATCTCCAGGACGAAGCCGCTGTTGCGGCCAACGCATGACGGAAAGAAGCATAAAATAACCACGATGCTATCGACTGACACCTTTTCTACTTGGTTCTCAGCATTTCACCTAATTCCGCCACGCTCAGTTCCAACCGCTTGAGGTCGCGTCTGATGCTGTGCCGGTGGACCATCTCCCACGCGAAAATCTTCATCAGTCCAACACCGTGCGCGCCCAGGATAAAAAGGGCGGCGTACATGATTTGTCCTTGGGTCTGGTCCGCCTTGAAGAACTGCACCGCGCTGTAGGCCGCAAGGTAAAGCCGACAACAAGATTCGCGGAACCACCGATCTACATCCTCTGGCACGGTGCCGTGATCCGCAAGAACGCCCAGAACCAATAATGGATCGTAAGATTCGTCGATTGCTTCGGGAGCCTCAAGGTCTGCGTGACTACCCCTGAGAACCAGATATTTTATAGGATCGCTCGTTTAGGCACCCGGGAGGGGAGATTCGAAAATGGCCGTGCTTCCAAGGTCGGTTTGGATTTCCAGGAGCCGGTTGTATTTTGCTATCCGTTCACTCCTGCAAACCGATCCCATCTTGATCTGCCATCCTCCCATCGCCACGGCAAAATCCGCCATGAAGGTGTCTTCGGTTTCGCCGGAGCGGTGGGAATTGACATATCCCCAACCTGTCTTGCGGCAAAGTTGAATTGCCTCAATTGTCTCTGTGACGGTGCCGATCTGGTTCAACTTGATCAGGACTGCATTGTTGGTCTTCTCGGCAATGCCGCGAAAGATATGGCGCGGGTTGGTGACGTAGATATCGTCTCCGACGATTTGTATTTTCGATCCCCATGAAGCAGTGTGCTCCGCCGTAGCGAAGCCGTGTCACTACCGCAGTCACGGGCGTGACCCCAACCGGCAACACGGAACTCTCTGCCAGTAAATTCAACAACGGGTCTTCCCTGTCTTGGGGCGGCCGAAGATCGCGACATTGAGAATCTTCCCTTGCTCGAGAAGAGCGCGGCAGGCATCGAGGTATTGCTGAACTGCGGAGAGATTATATTTCTTCTGAATGACCTGAAAGCGGTTGACGACAGTGGTGAGCGAAGGATTGGATTCAACTGTGATCTGGACTTCCGGCCATGATCGAGGACCCGTTGTTGCGACTTCGATCGGTTATCCGAGAGGGGCTACGCTAAAAACCCCGCCCGGGAATCCCCTGGGCGTGGCTTTCATGAATCCACGACTAGCCCCTACCCAGGCCTAGTCTTAAGGCAGAGTTATCAGGCCAAATGCAGCCGGTTATGGCGAGCTCCATCGCCAGCACAATCCTGCCAATGCTCGAATCCGGAAACAAGCCACTTCCGCCCGCAAAATACAGTGAACGTTGAAGTTTATCGCATTGATCTGCTGCAAACAGTATCGACTATGCTGCAGCTGCCGCGGGATCGAGAAATCGACATCGCGGCAGATGATATTTTCCAAGGTAAGTTTTTCGCCGTTTTTCCCCTCTTTCAAGTGTAGGGGGATGTACCTGACATGCGCTACGGCCAGCAGCATGGCACATGTTGCCAGGGTGGTATGTGGTGCTACCGTGGCATGCCGCGCCATGGCGCCACATGCCATCGCGACAGATCCCTGAATCTCACTTATCATGGAGGAGAGTTACCCATGAAATCGGCTGTCCTCAATGTTGAGAAATCGGAACCCAGGCTTTTTTTTGATCTTGCCGCCGCGGCTGCTTATCTCGGTATCAGTCGATCCGCCATTCGACAGTTAGTCGACAGCCAGCGGTTGTCACGAGTGCGCTTGCCGAGCCTTTTCAAATCTCAAGGCAGCCTTGATCGGTTTCTACTCGACAAGGCCGATCTTGATGCAGTTGTTGAACGAGGCAAGGAACGGTAGGAAACGTTGAAACAATTGAGGTGCTTTATGAAAGTAGAAGATCTTTTCCTGCCAGATCCCAAGGAAATCCCTGCAGAGAGTATTGCGCCCGTGATTACACGTCTTGCCAGCTTACAGTCGGCCTTGGCCGCGCGCCTCCTCGGAATGCCGGTAAACCCAAAGCAGCAGGATTCCAGGCCCGAGGGGGAAGAGAACTCCTGACCACGGCTGATGCGGCGAGACTTCTAAATGTGAGCGAGGATTGGATCTATCGCCGTGCCAGCCGCCTTCCGTTTACACGGCGGCTGTCAAGAAAGGCCCTGAGATTTAGCAAAGCGGGTCTGCTGCGATGGCGCGCAGCCAGAGCCGGATAAACGGCATGCTGTTTGTGTCCGGTCAACAGAGACGAGCCATGGCAGAAAGAGGCATGGGGCGAGTCTTTCAGCCCCTATACAAGAACAAACATGGCAAGTGGCAGCACACCGCGATCTGGTGGATTGCTTACTATCATAATGGGCGAGAGGAACGCGAGTCCTCAGGTTCTAAGAAAAAGAACAATGCGCGCCGTCTCCTTAGGGACAGGTTAGCTGCGTCAACGACAGGTACGCTGCTCACAGGCCAGGCGCAGCGGCTTCGATTCAGTGATCTCGCAGAACGGCTCTACCTGGACTATCGGCGCAATGGCAGGCGCTCGCTTGACCGCGTCGAGCGGGCAGTCGCACATCTGAACGGATACTTCGGCGATTACCGGGCAAGCGAGATCACCGACGAAGCCATCGAGCGTTATGTTGACCGGAGGCTCGATCACTACGGCTGTGCCAAGGCTAGCGTGAAGTATGAACTGGCAATGCTGAAGCGGATGTTCAGCCTGTCGCGCAAGTTTTTGCCCATTCGGCCTCAGTTCCCTGTTCTGCGATTGAATAATGTACGGACAGGATTTTTTGAGGAATCCGAGTTTCGATCATTTCTCGCGAAGATCGACGAAGATCTTCAGCCGGTCGTAGAGTTTGCATACCTGACTGGGTGGAGAATCAAGAGTGAGGTCCTCCCGCTAAGGTGGGATTTGAATGTAGACATGGGCGCCGGAGAGGTGCGACTTGAACCCGGGACAACTAAGAACGATGAGGGGCGGGTGTTTCCGTTTTCCATGCTTCCCGAACTGGCAGATCTGCTTTTACGTCAGAAACACCGTACTCAGACAATCGAACGGTCAACCGGTCAAAATGTCCCTTGGGTCTTTCATCGCGCCGGTAATAAAATAAAGGATTTCAGGGGTGAGTGGGACAGAGCCACCAGTGCTGCCGGCATTGCCCGCAAAATCCCGCATGATTTTCGGCGTACCGCGGTCCGGAATTTGGAGCGGGCCGGAGTGCCAAGATCGGTCGCGATGCGGCTCGTCGGTCATAAGACGGAAAGTATTTACAGGCGATATGCAATTGTGGCAAAACAGGATTTGGCGTATGGTCTGAAACTACTTGCCGAGTACCGCGCCGGCCTTGAGACAAAACCGGGCGAACTCAAACTCGTTGGTGACCAGGAAGTGTCCAAGTGACTTACCGTGAACTTGCCGCGAAGCACCGCGGTTTGCTGCGAACATAGCGGAGGTGGAAAGGAAGAAAAGAGGCATTAAACCACTGATTATGGGTTATTTTTGTAAATAGGCCCCAATAGCCCCCATAGCTGAATTGGACTCAAAATCCCGCGGCCCTTGCGGCCATGAGGGTTCGACCCCCTCCTTCGGCACCACCATAAATCGCTGATTTTAAGGTCTGGCGCAGAGAAGGCACGTCGTTTCAGGGGCGGCCTGGAAGGCATTGAAGACGGGTAATCCTTGGAGTCGGGAAGGTAAGGACTGGGCGCGACTCTGTCAGGGGGCAGCGCCAGCACTTGCCTCAGAACCCCCGTGCACAAAGACCAACGCGCCTTTTCCCCATCCTGCGCGTCCATGCTGACGCTGGGGCCGCTTAGTGATGCTTCAACTTGCGCGAATGGCAGCGTTCAGATCCAGGAAGCCGGGGAAGATCGGACTGCTTCGCGACAAAGCGAAATATAGCTCGGTCCCGCGAACGACAGCCGCGGCGCCAGGCTTGACCTGTCCCCGTTCACTGGATACAGCACGGCCGCCGGCTCCGAGCAGGTGTCCGCCTGGCTCTCACGGCTCGCGCTGAAGATCAGCCCCAGCTGCTCGATGGGCCCGGCGCGGCTGAAGAACGCCTCCAGGCCATCCCTGAGAACCGTCGGCAGACGCTCGCTGTAGTCGTCCGTCTAAAGCTAAATGGCTTTTGCCCACGCGCGGGATTTTCCCTTCCCCGCGTGGGCCATAATCACATCGCTCGCTCAGCATCATGGGAACGGTTTGGCAGTATCAGCACTAAGATGTTCAACGGTGATCGATGATCCATTCCAGGATTGGCCGCCAGATTTTGTTTGCAGCATTATCCGCCGGATTCTGCGCGCTGTCGGCAAGGAAGAAATCTGCGTGTCCGTAATTCCTCCCTGCGATTACTCTTCCAGACACGGCGGATACCCGCATGTTTCAGTGGAAAGGTTGTTTAGGTCGATATGTGCTGAACCCGGCGGCTCTTTCAATCTGAACGGAATTCTCAGAATAGACGGGCTCAACTGAGGATTTTAGGTCACCAAAATCTGTATTCACAGCATTATTCTTGACAACATTATGTTAAGTTGCATAATATTTGCGCATGAAATTCCTGGATCGCGATCCCGAAATGCAGCGACTGGTTGGATTGGGCCAGAGAGAGGGTGGGGGGCTTGGGCTGGTCTGGGGACGTCGGCGCATCGGCAAGACCCGCCTGCTGCTCGAATGGGTCCAACAGAAAAACGGCATCTACTCCGTGGCCGACCGGTCGGCACCGGCGGTGCAGCGCCGCTACTTCTCCGAAGTCCTGTCTACGGTGATCGAGGGGTTCTCCGAGGCGGAGTACCCGGACTGGCGGTCCCTGCTCCGGGCGCTGGCCCGTCAGGCCGCCCGGACCGGCTGGCGCGGACCGCTGGTCGTTGACGAGTTGCCCTACCTGGTCGCAGCAAGCCCTGAGCTGCCCGCGACGCTCCAGGCGTTCGTGGATCACGATGCGCGTCAAGCCGGACTCTGTCTCGTGCTCGCCGGCTCCTCGCAGCGCATGATGCAAGGGCTTCAGCTCGACCGCTCCTCCCCGCTGTTTGGTCGCGCCGCCGAGGCGATCGAACTCCAGCCTCTGCCTGCCGGCTTCGTCGGCGAGGCGCTGGGGACGAGAGATGCGGCGGACTCGGTACGAGCGTGGAGCGCGTGGGGCGGCGTCCCCTGGTATTGGGAGCTGGCCGAGCGGTTCGGCACAGACACCGGGACTGCGGTGGACTCGCTCGTCCTGGATCCGGGCGGTCCGCTGCACCTCGAACCGGATAGGCTTCTCGTCGCGGAGCTTCCACCTGCGACGGCACTGCGCCCGATTCTCGATGCCGTCGGCAGCGGCGCCCACCGGCTCTCGGAAATCGCCGGCCGGCTGGGGACCTCGGCCACAACGCTCACCCGCCCCCTCATCCGCCTCCAGGAACTCGGGCTGCTGAAGCGGGAACAGCCGTTCGGTGACGCGGAGCTCGGCGGCAAACGCTCGCTCTACCGGATCGGCGACCCGTTCATGAGGATGTGGTTCCGGATTGTGGCGCCGCACCGGGCCGCGCTTGTGGCCGGCGGTCCGGCAACACGTGCTGCGCTCTGGGCACGGCACGCTGCCCACCTGGCAGCCGAGGCGTGGGAGGATTTGTGCCGTGCCGCGACACCGCGGCTGATGGCAACCCTGTTCAGCGGTGCAGGCCCGTGGGGCCCCGCACTTCGCTATTGGAAAGGCAACGGCCCGGAGTGGGACCTAGTTGCAGGCGCAATCGCCGGCGATGCTCTCCTCCTCGGCGAGGTCAAGTGGTCCGAGAAACCGATCACCGAGGCCGCGCTTGAGGAGACCGCCCGAGCCCTGCTCGCCAAGGGCGCTCCACATGAAAGCTGGGCGCACGGCAGGCGCCTCCTGCACGCCGTATTCGTGCCCCGGTTAGCCAGGCCGCAGCCTAGCACTTCGACCGGCCGCCTCTGCGCGGTCATTACCGCCGAGGACATCCTTGCCGCCTTGCGCTAAGCATCCAGGTCAAAGCATCCGCTGTGGTGGACGAAGCGCAGCGAGTCCCGGAACTTCTCCATAAGGTGAAGATCGTTGGAGGGTTGCGATAATGGCTTCCGCAGTAAATCATGTGCTCGAGGCTGTGCATCGCCAACATCCCGCCCCATCAGTTCCGGGGTAGAAACGCCGGGACACCCTTTGCAGATCGGGGCCAGGCATGTCCCTTTCCTCGCTCACCGGTCAGGCCCCGTCACAGTGGGCAGCGATCATGACTACTTTTAATCCTTGTCCGGACCTTTCAGCTTCGTGCGCGTGATTACGTACCCGTCGAAATGCCCGAGACCGCCGGAACGCTTGTAGGAACAGAAATATAGGCTTGTACCATCCCAGGAGAGTGCTGGGCCCCCATCTCGGTCTGTACCGTTAATGGGCGCACCCATGTTTACCGGCGCCGACCAGGAGTCGGAGGTTGTTGGTCGGGTAGAAACCCACAGGTCAAGCTGCCCCACGCCTCCCGAGCGATTGGATACAAAGAAAAATTCCAATCCGTCCCGACGAATGGACGGTTGTCTTTCACGAGAAGAAGTACACAGTTCCATTAATAATTCAGCGGGGCCAAAGGTCTCGTCGGGCTGGAGAACACTGGCGTAAATGTCGTTGCCATTGAAATTATCAATATTGTCATAGGGACCAGGGCCGCTGGGCCGGTTTGAGTCGAAGTAGAGAATGATGGCCCCGGTATTCTCATCATCCTCGAAAATCTCTGGATTTGAATCGTTATATTCAGTGTTGACTCCGCCACCCAGGTTTTGTGGAGGCTGCCAGCCGAAGTCGTCGCGCATGTTATGCCGTCGAGAAACGTAAATGTCGGTTCCGCCAAATCCTCCCGGCCGGGTGCTTGCAAAGTACATTAGGTGACCGTCCCGGGAGATGGCTGGTGCGCCTTCGTAATACTCCGTGTTGATGGTGGGTCCCAGGTTCTGCGGGGGACCCCATGGGTCGTTGACACTGGCACGCTGGCACACAAAGATGTCCCAACCTCCGTAACCCTCTAAATAATAACCGGTGACAGGATCAACAGAGTCGTCCGTCGTGAAGTAGAGGCTCAGCCCATCCTTTGAAATGAAATGAAACCACTCGCCAAGGGCCCCATTGGCCGGCGGGCCGAGATTGACCGGCTCGGACCATGCCGAGAATCTTGGTCCGTCGTCTTGTGTCGCAAAAACAAGGACGGCGAGCAGCACCACTGCGAATCCAAGCAAATAGCGCGCGCCAAAGGCAAAAGATCGTTTCTTCATGACCATCCTCCTCTTGATAAAAGGTGCCGACACTCCTGTAAGCAAAGACAGGTCGGCAGCGATTTATGGCTGTTGGCCTTTCCCTACTTATAAAGGCGGAAACTGCCGGTCAAAAGACCGACTGCTGTCTTATTTCCCAATCTCCACCCCCGCAAACAAACGCCGGAATTGTCTGAAAGTGCTATAATTGGGCCCATCTTCGCCCGTTTCTCCGGCAGAACAAATGTGCTATGGCAGCCATTGCGCAGCGAGACGTTACTGAATGGCTTCAGGCGTGGAGTGACGGCGACCGGTCAGCCCTGGATAAACTGGTCCCGGTGGTCCATGCGGAACTGCACCGGATCGCTCATCATTACATGAACCTCGAAAGGAAGGATCACGTCCTGCAGACGACCGCACTGGTGAACGAAGCCTACCTGCGGCTGGTTGAGTCCAGACAACAACACTGGCGTAATCGCGCGCACTTTTTTGCCGTCTCCGCTCAGGTGATGCGGCAGATCCTGGTTGATTTCGCTCGATCGCGCCGCAGTCGCAAACGGGGTGGGAAGATACAGCGGGTCACTTTGCATGAGGCGCAGTTCCTTACGGATGAGAAGGACATCGACCTGATAGCGCTGAATGACGCACTTGATGCGCTAGCCGGCTTCGACAAGCGGAAGAGCCAGGTTGTGGAACTGCATTTCTTTGGCGGGCTCGGCATGGAAGAGATCGCGGAAGTGTTGAAGGTGGCGCGAAGCACCGTCCTGCTGGACTTGAGATTTGCCAAAGCCTGGTTGGGCCGGGAAATGCGGCGGAAGTAGCCGGGAACATCGGTTCACGCCTTATTGTTATCCCTTGTGGTGAGGGGCCCATGGGATCAAAGCCTGCCAGAGGTCCTGCATACTGGAAGCGGGTGGAGGATCTCTACAACGAGGCTCTTTCAAAGCTACAATCCGAGCGGGCTCAATTCCTGGAATCGACCTGCGAGAGCGACGCAGAGCTGCGCCGCGAGGTTGAGTCCTTATTGGCCTCCCTGGACCAGAATAAAGCGCTTCTCGATGTCCCCGCTCTGGAAGTAGCAGCCCGCATTTTGGCTAAGTCCCCAACCTCGGCAACACTGGAACCGCAGACGGACCTGAGTCATAGCCCCACCCTTCCGGGCAGAAAGGGGAAGGGCGAAACGTCCACGGCAAGCGCTGTCCTTACGGTGGCGCGGAAGTTCATTCATCACGCCCCGTGGTGGATGTACCTTCTTGCCTCTGTGTTTCTGTTCGATTGCCTCCTGCGGATTTACTGCCATGTCCTGGGACCCAATGAGGGGTTTGGCTTTGCAGTGCGCAGGCAGGGAAGTCAGCAGATAATTACCCTGGTGAACCCCAGTTCCGCACAAGAACGTGTCGGTCTCAAAAAAGGAGATGTGCTGCTCAGCATAGACGGCATAGCCCTCCGGAAGCCTGAAGATTTAAGAGTCAGCCAGGCAAATCGCGAAGTCGGCCGGGAATATGCGTTCGAGATCGAGAGGGAGGGTGGCCGACTGCATTTCACCGTCAAGGCGGAACGCGTCCGGATTTTCCAGAGCCGGGATAACACGGTCCATACTATATGGCAGATTGACGGACTGCTGCTGCTTGCCATCGCGCTCTTCATCGCCTTCGCCCGGCCCTTCGATCTTCTGGCGCGAGCCGGGGCACTCGCGCTGGCCACGTTGTCAGTCGGTCTCTATCTCACCAATCCCCCGCCCGGGTACGCGGCTATCTGGAGGAACCTGCCCCGGGGCCTGGGCGACCTGCTTTGGATACCGAACCTCTGCATCTATCTTGCGGGACCAATCGTCCTGACCTTCTTCATCCTGTTCCCGCGCCCGTTGTTTCGCGCTCGCTGGCTTTGCGCGATTCTCTGGCTGCCGGCAGTATGTTTCGTGCCTCCCTACGCCCATGACACTTTCCTCATGGTGTACAGCCCGTCGCAGGCATACGGCAACATGCTGCCCGGCGCAATCCGGTTTGTCGGCACCAGCCTCTTCGGGCTCTACTGCCTGGCTTCCCTCGCGGCGCTGGCCGTCAACTACTACCGAATCACTGACGTCAACGAAAGACGGAGGCTGCGGGTCTTGTTCATCGGCGGCGGGGCAGCGATTGTCCCAGGCGCCTTGAGGCTCCTCATAAGGGGATATTGGACGTCATCCGGGATCATCGGATGGATTCTGTCAGGGGTGCCCGACCTCCTGGTAGCTTTGATATTCGGTCTGTTTCCTGTCTGTTTTGCCTACTCGATCCTGCGGCATCGACTGTTTGACATCCGTGTCATCATACGCCAGGGCGTGCAATATGCCGCCGCACAGGGGGCGCTGCTTTCGGTGGTTCCGCTACTGGGAGTCATCCTGGCCGCAGACTTACTCGTTCACGGCGACCAGCCATTGATCGGCATCCTGGAAATGCGCGGCTGGATCTATGCGGTGGTAGCAGCGGCCGCGGTGGCGGCGCATTTGCAGCGGCGCCGCTGGGGGGAGGCGATCGACCGGCGGTTCTTCCGCGAGCACTACGACGCCCGGCGCCTGCTCCACGCAGTCGCCGCCGAGGCCGGCCAGGCCCGCAGTTTTGCCCATGCCGCTCCTGGCGTCATTGCCCAAATTGAGGCGGCGCTGCACCCCGAATTTGTGGCCATCATGCAGCGGCAATCGGGCGAAACAACTTTCCAGACTCTGACCTCATCCCCCTCAGACAAGGCGCCGCCCGCCATCCTTGCCGATACCAACCTGATCTATGTCATGCGCGTTCGCGGAGGTCCCCTGGAGGTGTCGCTGGGAGAATCGAACTGGCTTCAGAGGCAGTTGCCTGATAAGGAGCTCGAGTTTGTGCGCCAGGCCCGCATTGATCTATTGGTGCCGGTCGCGATCTCGCCCGAACAGAAGGAAGCGCTAATTGTTCTCGGGCTAAAGCGCTCCGAAGAGCCCTACACCCGCGAAGATCAGAAACTGCTCGAAGCGATCGCGGCGAACTTGGCGCTGCCCTTCGAGCAGGAGGCACTGGCGGCCAGGTATACCTCGGGCACTTTCGATGAATGTCCGCAGTGCGGCACCTGTTCGGACTCGGGTTCGGGCCGGTGCGCACTTGATGGCGCCAATCTGACTCCCGTGCCCTTGTCGCGGACGCTGTCGGGCCGCTACCTGCTGGAGCGGCGCCGAGGGCGCGGGGGCATGGGGACGGTGTACGAAGCCAAGGACAAAGCCCTTGGACGGCGAGTTGCAGTCAAGGTGATCCGCGATGATTTTGTTTACAGCGCCGCGGCCGCGCGGCGTTTCGAGCGCGAGGCACGCGCAGGCGCCGCTTTTGACCATCCGAATGTCGTCACCGTATATGACTATGGCGTTGAGGCAGGCAGGCGCGCATTCCTTGTCATGGAACTGCTTGACGGCGCCACTTTGCGCGATCAGCTCAAGTTGCATGGGCGCCTCACTCCGGCGCGCATGGCCGAAATCCTCCGCCCGGTGTGCGGTGCCGTGGACGCGGCGCACCGCCATCAGCTGATCCACCGCGACCTGAAGCCGGAGAATATATTCCTGGTTCGGAACGGCGATATCGAAACCGAGACTGTCAAAGTGCTGGATTTCGGCGTGGCCAAGTTCCTCGACGCATCCGAGGCTGTGCCGGAATCGCAGAGCTACGCGGTGACGGAATCCGGAATGCTCGTGGGCACGCTGGGTTACATGTCGCCCGAGCAGTTGCTGGGCGAAAAAGCGGCCATATCCTGGGACTTGTGGGCACTTGCCGTCACCGCTTATGAAATCCTGACAGGCGCGCTTCCGTTTCCCGTGGACGACAGGATCACTTGGCGGCGGTCGGTGCTGGCCGGCAGCTGCACTCCTTTGAGCGAGCACGTGAAGGATCCGCCGGTTTCATGGCAGGAGTTCTTTGCCCGTTCCCTGGCGGCAGACCGGGAAAGACGCCCGCGATCGGCGGCAGAGTTCTTGCATCAGCTGGAACAGGCGTTCGCCTGAAATAGCGTCTGAAACTGCAGCTTCATCCTCCTCCGGATGCCCGGTTTTAATCCGGAGCATTCGGGATTGTTGGGTGCCTTTCCGGAGCAGAGTGATTCCGAGCACGTACATTCATCTTGCCGCATCGATTCATTACAAATTCATTACAGACGCAATCGAAATCCTTCAAAATCCTCATGAGTATTTCGTAGTGTCGAGCCAGCCTATCCCCTTCTGTTTCGAACTCCTTAGAAGAATTTCGTAGAAGACAGAAAATACGGGTTGTAGACTCAAAATCCCGCGGCCCTTGCGGTCATGAGGGTTCGACCCCCTCCTTCGGCACCAATAGAATCAACGACTTACAGTAATCAAAATTTCTGCACAATTCTCAAAAATGCGTGACTTTGCCCGTGACTTTGCCCGTCGCAAGGTGGCGGAGGAAATTCCTGAGGTGTATTGGTCAGTTAACAGCGTCTGCCTAAGTGAACTTCAGTGGATACGGAGACGCTCCTTGCATGAAGCTCAATGGCCTATTGAGGAAGCCACTCACCTTTCCTCGCGACCGTCACTATGAACGATAAAACTCCAGGAAAGCGGTTTGAAAGACCTAAAGAGAGTACCGTCGTCGACTGCCACCATGACGTGAACGTATTCGGTCGTACTTTCAAGCAGTTGGACTTCAACTTGATATTTCGATGAAACATCGCTGCCTTCGTATGCGACAACGTCTTTGAGTTCTTTCAGGAGTGTCCGGTAGTCTTTCCGGCACCAGATTTCTACCTCTCGATCCAGGCAATGTTTGAGCTCATCAGCTTTCATTAAGCACTCCCCCAATCTGAACTGCGCATGGCGGTGAAGCCTGGGATTCGAGGCTTTGACTGATTCTCGAAGAGAAATACCTCTTCCCCTCCGATGGTTACCGGAGACTTCGGGGGCTCGATAAGCAGAATTTTCACGGCATTCTCCTTGTAATAGTATCCGCAAGCATCCAAATAAAGAGGTCTCAGTCCGGGAGACACACGACTCCCTTGCAAGTGGAGAAGGTGCTGGAGCCCAAAAGGACCGGCCAAGCCGACAACAGAAGCGTGAACTTCGGCTTCCGATGATATCACCGCCAAGGGCCGTCAGCCGCGTGAGAGAACACACCTCCCAGCTGGGCTTCCTAGGCCAATCCCTTCTTGATCACGTCTTCGATCGACTCCGCGAAGTAGTCCATCTCCCTGAGCGTATTGCTCACGTTCGGCACAACCCTGATCCCTTCGAACCTGGGATGCTTCATGTGCGACACGATGATCCCGTAATCATCATGCAGCTTGGATGTGAGCTTCGCCATGTCCATGCCGTCGATCGATATCGCGGCGATCGCGCACGACTCTTCGGGTTTGAGGCTGGTCAGGAAGCGAACTTTCGGCTGAGCCTTCAGCCGAAGCGCCCAACGCTCCTTGAGATAGCGCAGGCGGGCAGCCTTGCGCTCCAGTCCGAGTCCCTCGTTGAAAGCGAGCCCCTCCGCGATCGCCACCCGATTGGCGGCCGTGCGGGTCCCGACGTCCTCGAACTTCCGGATGTCGCCCGCCAGCTCCTCGTCGGACGGCGTCAGGGGCCACAGCCCCGCGATCTTCGACTTCCTGACGTAGAGGAACCCGTTTCCCGGCGGCGCCATGCACCACTTGTGCAGGCTGGCCAGATAGTAGTCGGCGCCGAGGTCACGGACGTTTACCGGATAGTGCATGAAGCCGTGGGCCCCGTCGACAAGGACGTCGATCCCACGCTTGTGCGCCATGTCGCAGATTCGCCTGACAGGCGTGGCCTGTGCCGTCCAGTGCGTCATCTGGCAGATCATAATCATCTTGGTGCGCGGGGTGATCTCCTTCACGAGCCGGTCGTACAAATCATCCCGATCCACCCACGGGGGCGGCATCGGCGCCTGCTTCAACACGATGCCCTCACGCCGCGCACGCTGCTTGAAGGAGGTGATAAACCGCGGGTAGTCGTACTCCGTCGTGACCACCTCGTCGCCTGGCTTGAGGTTGAAGCCCATGACGGCAATCTGCCCCGACTCGCTCCCTCCGCGGGCGATGGCGATTTCCTCGGCGTCGCAACCGGCGTGAAACGCGAGTCGCTTCCGGACCCGTTCGACCTCTTCGTTGAGATCGAAGCTGGTGTGCGCGCCGGCGCCGGCCGAGTATTCATAGGCCTTGCGCATCCGCTCCTCGACGACGCGGAGGTTCGGCTGCATGGTGCCGTTGTTCAGGTTGACGATGTTGCGGTCAACCGTGAACGCCTGCTGGACATCGAACCAGAAGTCCTCGTCCTTCGCGACCTCCTGCGGCGACAGGCCTGCGGTGCCGCGACCGGCCGCCATAACACGATCCATTCCCTCGGGGCGTAAGACCGCCAGCGCACCGACTCCCGCGCTTACGCGCCCAAGGAACCGACGTCTGCTCCACATAGTTTTTCCTCCATTTATTCGAGGCAACCAGTGATACGATCTTGTTTAAGCGGATTCTAGGCACGGTCAGGCCCGATGTCAATCGATGCAGCGCCCTCGCCACCCGTCCCTGCCCCAAAACGGGCACTACCATCCAAAATTTCCTGTCGGGGATGCGAATGCCCTCCTGGTCGGGCGGATACAGAAATTCTAAGCCGCTCAAAACTGAGGTAGAATTCACTCAGCTCGGGACCAGTCATTCGCATTTCAATGGTGAATCAGGGATGGGAACTTCTCCGCGGGAAGTGACTCGTCTGCTTCATGCCTGGACACGGGGCGACAAGATCGCCCTGGAAAGGCTTGCTCCTCCTGTGCATGGCGAATTGCACAGGCTGGCGCACATCTATATGGTGCGTGATCGTCCCAGGCACACGTTGCAGACGAGCGCGCTGGTGAATGTGGCGTACCTGCGGCTTGTCAAATCGGATTGTCCTTGTCCCTTTTGCTGTCTCGATATAGAAAGGAGTGACCGGATGCGGGAACCGGTGGTCATCGAGGTGCCTGATGAACGAGAAGGCAGGCGTACGAACATTTCGCGTCATCGATTCGCATACCGGCGGCGAACCAACGCGGGTCATTGTCGAAGGCGGGCCCGACCTCGGCGCCGGATCACTCGCCGAACGCCGCACGAGGTTTCAGCGGCATGCCGATCACTACCGATCCGCTGTTGCCAATGAACCGCGGGGCTCCGATCCGGTGGTAGGCGCGCTTCTGTGCCCGCCGAGCGATCCCTCCTGTATCGCCGGGGTGATATTTTTCAACAATGTGGGCTACCTCGGCATGTGCGGCCACGGCACGATCGGCCTGGTCGCCACCCTTTCCTACCTGGGCCGGCTAACTCCGGGACCCCATCGGATTGAAACCCCCGTCGGCGTGGTGACCGCCGAGCTGCACTGTTCAGGCGAAGTATCGGTCGCCAATGTGCCCAGCTACCGGCATCGACGCGATGTGACGGTGGAGGTGCCTGAATATGGCAGGATCACGGGCGACGTTGCGTGGGGGGGGAACTGGTTTTTCCTCGTGAACGATCATGGCCAGGAGCTGCACCTGAGCCGCGTCGAATCGCTGACCCGGCTTGCGTGGCACATACGGCAGTCGCTGACGCGGGAAGGCGTCACCGGCCGCAACAACGAAGAAATTGATCATGTGGAGCTCTTCGGCCCGCCGCAATCCCCCCTTGCCGACAGCCGCAATTTTGTGCTCTGTCCCGGGCTGGCTTACGACCGTTCCCCCTGCGGCACGGGCACGAGTGCAAAAATGGCCTGTCTCTATGAAGACGGCAAGCTGGCCGAAGGCCAGATCTGGCGGCAGGAGGGGATCGTCGGCAGTATTTTCGAAGGATGGGTGGAAAGAGTTGGTGCCGCAATCCGCCCGACCATCCGCGGCACTGCATTCGTGAACGCGGATGCCACTTTTGTTCTCGATGATCGCGACCCGTTCTGTTGGGGAATCCGGTCATCATGAGCAGGCATATACTCATCGCCGGCGGCGGCATCATAGGATTGTTCACGGCATACTACGTTGCTGAGCGCGGGTACGGCGTCACCGTGCTCGAGCGGGGCCCCGTCAACCATGATGGCTGTTCGTTCGGCAACGGCGGCATGGTCGTGCCCAGTCACTTCATACCTCTGGCTGCGCCAGGCATGGTCCGGCTCGGACTGAAGTGGATGTGGAACCCTGAGGGCCCTTTCTATGTCAGGCCGCGGCTGAGCTGGGATTTGCTCGACTGGGGATGGAAATTCACCCGGGCTGCCACGGCCCGTCATGTGGATCTGGCCGCCCCGCTGTTGCGCGATCTGCACATGGCGAGCCGCGCCTGCTATGAAGAACTGGCGGAACGGACCGGCAACGAGTTTGGCCTGGTGAAACGCGGCCTGCTGATGTTGTGCAAGACCCGGCAGGCACTCGACGAAGAAGCTCATGTTGCCGAATTCGGCCGCCGGCTGGGCGTACCGGCGGATGTTCTCACGCCTGCCCAAGTGGCCGCAGTGGAGCCGAACCTGAGCCTGGATGTCGCCGGAGCGGTATATTTCCCAAACGATTGCCATCTTGTTCCCGCAGCGCTCATGGCATGCCTGACAAGGCGGCTGACGCAGGCGGGCGTTCAGTTTGTCTGGAACATCGCTGTTACCGGGTGGCGCACCGGCGGCGACCGGATCCAAGCGATCCTCACCACCGACGGCGACTATGTCGCCGACGAGTACGTGATCTGTGGCGGAGCCTGGTCTTCCGCGCTGGTGCGCAGCCTGGGTTTGCACCTTCCCATGCAGGCCGGGAAAGGTTACAGCCTGACCCTGCCGCAGCCCCGCCGGCTGCCCTCCGTGTGCGCCATCCTGACCGAGGCCCGAGTAGCGGTGACGCCCATGGGAAGCGCCTTGCGATTCGCAGGCACCATGGAAATCGCCGGTCTGGACCTGGGGATCCATCCCAGGCGCGTCCAGGGCATCATCAAGTCCGTGCCCCGATATTTTCCCGATTTCCGGCCGGAAGATTTCTCCCGGATTCAGCCTTGGTGCGGCCTGCGACCCTGCTCACCCGATGGCCTGCCCTACATCGGTCGTTTCGGCCGGTTTGCCAACCTCTCCGTGGCGTCGGGCCACGCCATGATGGGGATGAGCCTGGGCCCGGTCACCGGCAAGCTCATGGCGGAGATACTGACGGGCGAAACGCCGTCACTCGAGATTGAACAGCTCTCCCCGAGCCGGTATAACTAATAATCAGTACATCCAGGCGATAAAAGGAGGAGACCTTCTCATGAAATGGCATGGCGTGATCCCGGCAATCACCACGGCTTTCAGAAACGATCTCAGCGTAGATCATGAATTTGTCGCACGGCACGTGCAGTGGCTGGTCCAGGAAGGCTGCACCGGCGTTGTCGCCCTGGGCTCGCTGAGCGAAGGGGCGACGTTGCAGACGGAAGAAAAAATCGAGATTCTGCGTACCTGCATCGGCGCCCTGGGTAGTTCCGCGCCCGTGGTCGCCGCCATATCGGCTTTGAGCACTGCCGAAGCCGTACGGCTCGCCGAGCAGGCTGCGGCAGTCGGCTGCCAGGGACTGATGATCCTGCCACCCTATGTCTATTCAACCGACTGGCGCGAAATGAAAGCGCATGTGCAGGCGGTGCTGCGCGCCACGCCGGCATCCTGCATGCTCTACAACAATCCGATTGCGTATCGCACCGATTTTCTGCCGGAGCAGGTTGTCGAACTTGCTGCCGGGAATCCCAACCTGCACGCGGTCAAAGAGTCGAGCGCCGATGTGCGCCGCCTCACCGCATTGCGCTCTTTGACGGGAGATCGCCTGGCGCTGTTTGTCGGTGTGGACGATTTGATCGTAGAAGGCATCCAGTCCGGCGCCGTAGGCTGGATCGCCGGATTGGTCAACGCCCTGCCGCGCGAGTCAGTGGCGCTTTTCCAATATGCCATGAAGGGGGAGTGGGCCAGGGCTTTCGAACTCTACCGCTGGTTCCTGCCGCTGTTGCGCCTGGATACGGTACCCAAGTTCGTTCAGCTGATCAAGCTGGTGCAGGCAGAAGTGGGCATGGGGGGTGTGCTGGTGCGGCCCCCGCGACTGGAACTCGAGGGGCGTGAACTGGAAGAGGCGCTGTCGGTGATACGCGGGGCGCTGGCACGCCGTCCGGCGCTCTAGCCCGCCGCGGAAAAGGGGGAAGGACATGAGTCTTGCAGGCAAGTCTATCGTAGGTTCCGGTCGCCTGGAGGGCCAGGGCACGGGTTTTCGCGGAATCAATCCCGCCACGGGGGAATCGCTTGATCCGGAATACCGTTCGGCCATTTTCCCGGACGCAGATCGGGCATGCCGGCTCGCCGCCGATGCGTTCGAGGCATACGGGCGCGCTTCCGGGAAGCGAAGGGGCGAGTTCCTGCGCCGGATTGCAACCCAGTTGGAAGCCGGCGCAGCGCCGATCATTGCGCGCGCGCAGCTCGAGACCGCGCTGCCCGCGCCGCGCCTGCAAGGCGAGATGGGCCGCACCTGCCATCAGCTGCGCCTTTTTGCGGAACTGGTCGAGGAAGGGTCCTGGGTGGAAGCCCGCATCGATCACGCGGATCCGCAACGCCAGCCCCTGCCAAAGCCCGATGTACGCTCCATACTCCGTCCGCTGGGCCCGGTTGCCGTGTTTGGTTCCAGCAATTTCCCGCTGGCCTTTTCGGTGGCCGGCGGGGATACGGCCTCGGCGCTGGCCGCCGGATGTCCGGTTGTGGTCAAGGCCCATCCGGCGCACCCGGGCACATCCGAACTATCCGGTCTGGCGGTGCAGGCCGCCGTCCAGGCGTGCGGGCTTCCGGAAGGGGTCTTTTCCCTGCTGTTCGATGCTGGATACGAAATCGGGCAGGCGCTTGTGCGTCATCCTGCAATCAGAGCAGCCGGTTTTACCGGCTCCCGGAAAGGAGGAAAGTCCCTAATGGAAGCAGCGGCCGCCAGGCCCGAGCCCATTCCGGTGTATGCCGAGATGAGCAGCATCAACCCGGTGTTTGTCCTGCCCCAGGCGTTGCGCCTGCGCGCTGCAGAGATTGCCGCCGGCCTCCACGCATCCGTTACTCTGGGCGTCGGCCAATTCTGCACCAATCCCGGCGTGATTGTGGTGGAGGCGGGGGAAGCGGCTCAGGGATTGCTGCGGGATCTCAAACAGCGCCTCGCGTCAACGCCGGCTGCCATCATGCTCACTGCAGGAATCTGTGCCGCTTACCGTTCGGGTGTGGATAAATTCGCCGGTGTTGCAGAAGTACAGCAACTGGCGGGACTCCCTGCGGAGGCGCCGTCGGGGAAAGCGGCTGCGGCACTGTTCCTCACGACAGCACCCGCGTTCTTGGCTCATCCCGGCCTGATGGATGAGGTCTTCGGGCCGTCGACCCTCGTGGTGCAGTATGACAGCCGCGAAGAACTGCTGGCGCTGGCCGGCGCGCTGGACGGCCAGTTGACGGCAACAGTGCATGGAACCGGGGCCGAAATGAATCAATACCGGGACCTTCTGGCGATCCTGGAGACCAAGGCCGGCCGGCTGATCTGCAACGGGTATCCTACCGGCGTGGAGGTGTGTCACGCGATGGTGCACGGCGGACCGTATCCGGCTACTTCGGACGGGCGCTCGACTTCGGTCGGCACCCGGGCGATTCGGAGGTTTGCACGGCCTGTCTGCTTTCAGGATTTTCCGGATGAAATGCTTCCCGATGCGCTCCAGGAGACCGATGCGGCCGGGATCTGGCGCCTGGTGGATGGACGCTGGCAGAAAAGCAACCCGTAATCGGCCTGTCGAAGGCGAAGGACGAAATCGATGGCTGAGACAAAACGCGGGATTGGCTTGGAAATTCTCGAGGGAATCCGTGAAATCAAACGAGGCGAACATGGCCGCGTCATCAATGTGCCGCCTGTTTCCGCCATTCGTGAAAAAACGGGTCTTTCGCAAAGGCAATTTGCCCAGCTGCTTGGGGTGTCCGTACGCACTTTGCAGGACTGGGAACAAGGGCGTCGCGCGCCCTCGGGTGCTGCGCGCACATTACTGCGGATTGCCGCAAAGCATCCCCGGGCTATTCTCGAGGTGGCATGAATCCGCGAGAGTATCAGCTGAATGGCGTAAACGCTACCCTTCCGAGTCTGGTGGAGACTCTTATTTGTTGCCGTCCCTCCCTGCCCGCGCCTGGGCGACCATCTCCTTGACTTCTTTCATAAGGGTCGGAACGTGGTAGGGAATTCCGTCCTTGATCGTCCATTCGATGCCTCCCCCGTGCGCCAGCTTGACTTTCGGATCACCCTGGGCGACGGGGATGTAGTTGTTCACGACCTTGCCGTCATAGGTCATGACTTCGGTCCCATAGGGATTCAAAAGCCGCAAGTTCTCAATGGGATTGCCGTTTACGACCAGCAGGTCGGCGATGAAGCCCTGGCGGACGCGGCCGAGTTTGTCCTCCATGCCGATCAACTTCGCTCCGTTCACCGTAGCCATCTTGATGACCTCGAGCGGGTGGAATCCGGCCTCCTCGAGCAACTCCATCTCATGAGCGTGTCCGAATCCGTAGATCGAATAGATGAAACCGGAGTCGTCACCGACGGTGATGTTACCGCCTTTCAGTCCGAATTCCTTCAGCGCCTCCATCCAGACCTGGAAGTCTTTTTTCCAGCGGACCTCCTGTGTGTTCGTCCAGCCGATCAGGTAGGCCCCGTGGTTCTTCAGGTTCGGCTGGAAATATTGCTCCAGCGTCGGGTGCAGGTACTCCTTGAACCAGGGGACGTTTTGCGCCCGAATGACATCGCGGCTGGCGACATAAGCGTACATCGTCGGGCACCAGGTGACTTTGTTCTTGACCATCAGATCGAGGACGTCGGAGAGCTTCTTCCGGTTGAGGTTGGGTTGGATGTACAACTCACCGGCCCGGCCGAAGCGATGAATCTCGTTGCTGGCGTTGTGCTCGGGCGGAAAGTTCTGGATGCCGTCCAGGGCGGCATCCGCGATGCCGTAAAAGTGCTCGATGGAGGTCACCCCCAGCTCGGCCCAATCCTTGGCCGTCGTCTCGTCGACGGCGATGTGGATCTGCGTACGCAGTCCTTGCCCCTTGGCCTCGTCCATGAATGCCTCGGCCAGGTCGCGATCCATGCCTGAGAGCTTCAATCCGTCGACCCCTTCTTTCTTCGCGTAGCGAATGCCCTCGCGGATGAGGGCCGCGGTATGCGATCCATTCGACGACCAGATCCGTTCGTATAGAAGCATCCTCGGCGCCACGAGTGTATGCGCGGCGCTCCGGGCGCGCCACTCTTTCGCTTTGTCCCAGGGATCGCCGGAGGTCCGGATGGTCGTCGCTCCCGCAGCGAGGTAGAGGTTCAGCTCGTATTGAATCGGCTGCGGGATTCCGGCCCGCTCATCCTGGAGATGGACGTGGCTGCTGACCATGCCCGGCATCACGTACTTACCCGTGCCGTCGATCTCGGCGTCCGGCGTCCAACCGCGCGGCACCGGTCCAACCTGCGCGATCAATCCGTTTTCGACGCAGACGTTCGTCGGACCGAAAGCGGGTTCGGCGTTTCCATAGATGACCATGGCGTTTCTGATGAGAAGACGGTTGACCTGCCTGGCGTGCACCGGCGTCTTCGCCGCGGGCGCGGCTGTCTGCGCCGGCCGGGCGATCCCCTCAACCCCAGGCAGCATGGTCCCCAGAACCGCCAGGCAAAACACCAGCGTGCCTGCCACGAGCCATTTTCCTGCAGTTCTCCTGTTCATGAATGCCTCCTTTCGCGCCATTCTATCCATTCAGGGATTCGGATGCTATACATGGCGACATAAGTGAAAGACAAAAACGAACCACGAAGGCCACGAAGACCGCAAAGGCCGCCCCTTCGGAGGAAGTGAGAGCGCAGCCTTTGCGGTCTTCGCGTTCTTTGTGGTTCAAAAATGATGCCGCGACTTACGTCGCTGTGTATATCAAGTTGCGCCAAGCGGCGTGGATCCATTACGACCTCAAAACTCCAGAATGCCTTCATACATGAAGTTGGAGATTTTGAAGCGCTTGTCCAGGATGATGCCTAGTCCCGGCAGATCCGCGTAGAAGCGCACATCGCCGATCTCGGGAACCACATACGGCTCTCCCTTTTCCAACCGCGGAAAGTAAAACGCCGCTCCCAGCCCGTTGTTGGATGGGGGGACATATTTCGTGAGGTATACCTTCCTGGCCTTGGTTTCCAGGTATGTGTCTTTCTGAAGCACAGGAAATTGCATTCTGATAAATTCCTGCTGCAGGGGCGCGTTGATACGCGCTTCCGTGGAGTCGAAGGTCACCGCCACGATAATGTCGTCTTCGAACTTCTGGGCGATAAACTGTTGCAGCGTCTTTTCCATTTCCGGGTCGGGCTTCGTGAGGCCCAGCAGTATTGTGCGTGCTATGGCCTGGCGCACGGGCCTGGCGGTGTAAAAGCGGATGTGAAAATCGACGTCCGTCGTGCTTCTGTCAAGCGGGCCTTCCTTTATGATTTGCCTGGCCGACAGGTATTCCTTCTGAGTCTGCGCCCAATTGGAATCGTTCATGATCTTCAGCGCTTCCTTGGCGTTCCACTCGTTCCAGGGCTTCATCGGTTTCTGAGCGATCAGCACCGGCACGAACAACAGGCTCATGACCAGGATCATCGCCTTTTTCATAAGCGCCTCATATTTGAGATTTGCATCGTCGTGGCCACCTGCCTCGAGGGATACGGCGCCAGCCTTGATGCGGCTTTCCCATGATCGACGAGTCAGGGGATGGACAGTAATCCGCGGCCTCTCTGCTTCGGGGCTGGAAGGAATAGCAGGGACGCAGGCCCCTGATGAATGATGAAAGCGGATTCAGGGGGCGCGGCGTGCCGCCCCCCTGAATCCGATCAGCAAGAATTACCTCGCTTGCAGCGCTGGCGGCCGACGCCGGCCGCAGGAAAAACAGCGCGCCGGCGGACAAACCGGCGCGCATCTTCCCTTACCACCTCAGCTCCAGGCGCAGTTGCATGGAACGGGCGCCTGACACTGAGGTCGTCTGACCGAACGTGGTCGAGGTGGTGCTCGTCAAATTACTCCAGCCGAACATCGGGTGGTTCAACACGTTCTGAGCTTCCGCCGCAAACGCCAGCCTGACGGTTTCTGTGAACCTGACTTCCTTGTTCAGAGACGCGTCCAGACTCCAGGTCCAGGGGTAATAGAAGTAGAACCACTCGCCGACCTGGCCGGGGACGGCAAACTGACCGATAACTTCCGGGTTGATCCTGCCGTCGGTCCCGATAATCGACGGATCGACGCAGTAGTAGTTGTTGCTGGGACCGTCGCTGTACTTGCCCAGCATGCTCTCGAACTTCTCCCGGCTGATATTCATGATCACGCCGCCGTCGAAAGAGGAGTTGGAGTTGAAGGTGCGCCGGCCGCCGGTGATCTGGTTCCTCGAGCCCGACCTCGTCAGGAAACTGAAGCCGATGACCCAGCGGTCGAGCATGCGGTTGAGCGCGGAATTGTGAAGGTCGAACGCGCGGCCGGGCCCGATGGGAAATGCGTAGGTCCCAAATGCCCTGATGACATGCTGCCGGTCGTTGCCGGTAGGTGCGATGTTCAGATCGTAGTTACGCAGCGTGTAGAAGTTTGCCGTTGCGGACTGGTCGTTGTTCATGTTGTCCGACATGCTCTTGCTCCAGGTCCAGTTGGCATTTACCGTCAACCCCTTGCTGTACGCCTTCCGCAACTCGAGCTGGAGGCCGTGGTACCAGCTGTTTCCGTTGTCTTCCAACACGTCGAGCCCGGTAACATACGGGTTGGGGCGGAAGAAGTTGATCGGGTACTGTCCGGGCGCATTGTAGGCCGGATTCAGAGCCGTGCATGGAGCGAAGGTGTTGCCCCACATGCGGCACATGTACTGGCTGTTTCCCGCGATGGAGCTGGCGAACGAGCCGACGTTGCCATTCAGCAGATAGTTGGTGAAGGTGCTGCTGGTCCAGGTCGAGCCGGTTGATAACGCGGGCATGCCGCCCCGGGGGCCGAAAGCGGCCTCGAAAATCGGCAAAGCCACCTGCCCCGGGAGACTCTGGTTTTTGAAGTTGCTCCCCTTGCCGGCGGCGATGCTCAGATCGAGGTTGCTCTTGGCCCTGTTGAACTCGTCGAGGAAACCATTCTCAAAAATATTGGTTTCATTCAGGGTGTAAGTGCGCCAGGCGTGCACCGACCGGTTGCCGACATACCGGGCCTCAACCACCAGGCCGCGGGCCAGTTCGCGCTGGATGCCGAAATTCCAGTCCTGCGTGTAAGGCGTCTTCATCTTGGGGTCGATGGCCGAGATGCCTTCGTTGAACGCGAACATGGACAGCGGCATCGGGAACTCGAATGCCTCCGGGAATGTCGACTTTGCGGGCAGATTCGTCGTGGAAAGCAAAAGGTCGCCGGCGTTGAAGCCGATCATGCCGGGCCGCAGGTTGATCGACTGCAGAGTTCCGGGGTTGCCCGACATGTTGTTCGAGACGGTGTTCATCCCCTCATCGTAGGTGGTGAGCCGGAAGCTGGTCCGGATCACGGTCTTGCCGCCGAACAGCTTGCCCATCAGGCCCTCCTGACTCTTGGGGCTCCAAGCGATGCCGAAGCTCGGCGACGGATTGAATTTGTCTCCCGGGTACGGATGAGGGGCGACGCTGAACTGCGGATTCGGGTTTCCGTTCAGCTCGCCGGGATAGAACAGCCGAGTCGACGGCGCCAGCAGATCCGAATAGGGGATGCTGGTGTCGATGCTGTTGGTGTTATAGAGTCCGAAGCTCACCTGCCAGCGCAGGCCGAAGTTGAGCGACAGCGACGGTTTCACGCGGAACGAATCCTGGGCGAAGAAGCCGAGGGTGGTCCGGGCGAACCGCTGCGTCATGCTGGAGAAGTCACTGTAGGTGTGGTTGATCTCATCGACGTTGCGGTTGCCGGTGACGCTGCTGAGCCTGCCGGTGAGCGTTGCGTACAGGGACTGGGCGTTATTGACATCGGTCGTGCCGGAGCTGCCGGAGCGGAGGAACGGCAGGGCCGCGTTATTGATCACCGAAGTGATCGGGTCGCCGGTGGCGATGCCGATGTTGTATGCCAGAACTCCGGCGTTGCCCCACGAGGTCTCCCAGAAGGAGGTGTGCATCCAATCGCCGCCGAGTGTCAACGTGTGCCGGCCTTTGAGCCAGCTCAGGGTGTCCTGAAACTGATAGACCGGATTGTTGCGGTCCCATGGAGTGGCGTTAGGAATAGGGCTCGCGAGCCAGGCCGGCCCGGCACAGGGATTATTGGCGCTGGGATTGCAAAACCGCCTGTTACCCCACTTCTCCCACATGTGGATGCTGGTGTCGGTATCGAAGGTCTCCCAGTTCATCTGGTTGCCGAACGTGGCCGAGTTGGTGAGGTTCGGCCGGATGGTCCAGTCGACAGCGTTCGACACGGTGTAGGGCTGAGCCCAGTCCCTGCCGGCATAATTCGTCGCTCCCGGATAGACGTATTCTTTGGCCCACTGCGCCCAGCGCATGTTCCAGGTGCCGTGCCAGGTTATCCTGTCTGTGATGTGATAATCCAGGCGGACGGTCGGGTACCAGGTACTGGTTCCCGTATCTGCCAACCACTGCAAAGTCCTCTGGTTCGGGTTGGTAGGACTCAACGGCTGCCACACCGCGTCCATGTTCGAAGAATACGAGTTGGCTTCGTCCAGCATTTTCTGGATCGAGGGATCGATCGCACCCGGATATCCCGCCGCCCTTGCAATGTCCAGCACATTCACGAAGCGAGTCTGGCCGTCGCTGCCGATGTAGCCGAAATTGCCCTTCTGCGCCTCCGGCATCAGGTAGCTAACCGTATCGAGGCCGCTGCTGGGCCGCGGCGCCGCTTCGAAGTTGGCAAAGAAAAACAGCTTGTTCTTGAGGAACGGCATAAACGGCAGCTTCACCGGGCCGCCGACGTTGGCCCCGCCGTCATGGGAATTCAGGTGGCCGCGCCCGTAGCTGCCCGTTCCCCCGCGCTTGTTATTCATGAACGAGTTGGCGTTCATATTCTCGTTCCGCCATTGATCGAAGAACTTGCCGTGGTACTGGTCGGTGCCGCGCTTGGTGGAAAACACGATATTCATCGAGCCGCCGCCGGAGGCGTCGGCGCCCATGCCCGAAGTGGAAACCGTGACTTCCTCCATGGCATCCAGCCGGGTCGGCGCGAATCCGAAGAAGCTCGTGCCGCCGCTCTTGAACCGCTGCGAGTTGTTGTTAACCCCGTCGATGGTGATGTTCATCGAGGCGTTCGGCAGGCCGTTGAAGGTAGCGGTCCCCCCGCTCCCCTGGGCGCCCGGTACCAGCAACGCCATGTTGAGAACGTCGCGGCTGAAAAAGGGCAGGTCCTGGATAAATTCGTTGCGGACTGTGGTTGCAACCTGGTTGCTCGTCGTCTGCATCACGACGGAAGCCGCCTCGACCACAACCGTCTCCGACGGTATGCCGACTTCCAGTTTGACGGGAATATCCGTGCTTCGTCCCGTTTCGAGGACGATATCGTTGATCAGGGCAGTCTGAAAGCCCGGCAACGAAACCCTCAGCTGATATTTGCCGAATGCCAGGTTCAAGAACTGAAATCCGCCGTCTGGCGCGGATACCGTTTTCTGCTTAAGCCCGGTAGCAGTGTCGGTAAGTTCGACCTCTGCCCCCGGAACCACGGCGCCGCTTGGATCCTTGACCACGCCGTGAATTTCCGAATTCGTGCGTACCTGAGACAAGGCTGTCAGCGACAGCACAAAAACAAAGAGAACCAACAAAATCGCTGTTTTGCGCAAAACTCTTTCCATAGAAGCCCCCAAAATTTCGGAACCCTCTTTTGACCGGATGCCAGAGATAAACGGATCCTAATGAAGGCGGGTTGTCACGTCAAGAAGAACTTGTTAAGTTTGTTAAGAAATCGTGGCGGCGCACTTGCACGATTTGGCCGTCCCGGGACAGGTATTTCCGCGAGGCGCCCTTGAGTTCCATCGAGACCCTGGCGGCTTTGACATTCCCTCCGAAAGGCGCACCGTCCTAAAAAAGCCAAAGGTGCGAAAGCTGTTCTCATTAAAATGCGTCCAGGCAAGGGAAGATCGGATCGTTGTGTTCGCTCCAGAGTCCCGCCCGATGCGGGGCAGGGATCCTGATCCAGGGGGCGCATCCAAAGATGAGAACCATGCGGATGTCTGTCTGTTGACACTCTCACCTGAAAAGTATAGGTTGGCGCCACGGTCATTCATTCAGACTTCGCATGAGCCGGTTTTGCAGGGAGGAACGATGCGCCGCCAACAATGCAGACTTGATCTCGTCCTGATTCTTGTGTTCGCTTCCGGCCTCTTGCTCTCGCCTGCGGTTCTCGCTCAAACCCGTGGACTCTACGGCCAGGTCACCAACAACATGGGTGAGCCCGTTCCAGGCGTCACGATCCATCTGACTCAAGCCAACGGCAAGGGGAAAGAACTCACGGTAAAGGCCGACAAACAAGGGGAGTGGATTTACATGGGCCTTTCCAATGGCCCGTATCGGATCATCGCCCGGGCGCCCGGTTACCAGCCAAGCTCGAAATCGAACGTTCAGCCATCTGAGGAGGGCATGAGGGTCGACATCATGATGGTTCCCGGCGATCCGAACGGCCCGGTCACCGAATCGAGCCTTGAAACACAGAAGAGAGTGGCCGTCGATCCTGGCAAGGCGAAGGAGTTGCAGCAGGCTTCGAAGGAAATCAAGGAAGCGTTCGCCGCCGGCACAGATTTGATGAACCAGAGCAAATTTCAGGAGGCAGCCGCCCAGTTTTCGCTGGCGGTGGAAAAGGCCACCGGCCTGTCGCCACACGTCCAGGCCGGCCTTCTGGCAAACCTGGCCGATGCTCAGTGGAAGTCCGGCCAGAAGTCCGAGGCATTGATAAGTTACGACAAGGCCATCGCTCTGGAACCGAATGACCCCACCCTGTGGATCAACAAGGGGACCGTTCTGAATGATCTTCGGAAACCGGCCGAGGCCCAGGAGTGTTTCAAGAAAGCCATGGAGCTCAATCCGGCCGAGAAGGGGCAGGGTTTTTACAACATCGGCATCATTTTCGTGAACGCCGGACAGATGAGTGAAGCCGCCGCTGCATTCCGACAATCGATCGAAGCCGACGCAGCGTATGCGGAATCCTATTTCCAGCTTGCGCGCTGCCTCCTTGGTGATAACGCGACCATGCCCGAGGCGATCAAGAACCTGGAACAATACCTCAAGATTGGCAAAGATCCGCAAAACCTGCAGACAGCCAAAGAGATTCTCGCCGCAATCAAGAAGTGAGATGAGGTCGCGAACGGGCAAGGGAGCTTTGAGTAACTGTTTAGCCCATGTCCTTACAGCTTTGATTCTGCCTGGTTTTACTATCTTTTTTCCCAACTCAGCACATCTTGCGGATCTTTGTCTCCCTCGAGGGTACATGTGATCTGCAGATACCGCCCGTTGGTTGACACCGAAAAGCGCAGAGTCTGGGCCTTGGTGCCTGATTTTCTTACGGGGGTCCTTGTGATTACGAGCGTGTCGCCTTCCCAGCTGGTTGCGTAGGTCATGGAGCCGAGTCGAGTGGCAATCGGGTGATCATCCCCATCCATGACATACTCCTCGACGAGGCGGGGCGTTTCGGAGATCACCGTCAACTTGTTTGCGTTCATTCTGATCGTGATCAGAGCGGCTCCCGAAAGCACGGTGTCGACGCTGGCAATCAGGCTCTGGCGACTCAAACTCCACACGCCGGTGAAATTACGTCCCGCGAACGCAGCCGGAACCAGGGTAAGCACCACCGCGAGGAGCAAGAGCGATTTCTTCATAGCGCCCCCTTCCAGGGATAAGGTTCACAAAGCGTGATCGCGCCCGTTCTGGAGGAAATGAACGAAGCCACGTTTAACACACGTGGTCACGTAGAGTCAAGGCGCGCCAGCCTGGAAGGCGACAGTATACTCCTGCCCACAAGGCACGGGGATGCCGGGTCGTGGGCCCTGTAATTTGACCAGGCCCGGTCAAAGCTGGTCGTGGCATAGCAGTATTGGCAGCCGCACAGGCAGGTGTCGTACATCCCGATGTCCTTGCTGATCGAACAACCGCATGCTTCCCGCTGCATCGGGTCTTTGCGGGAGTCCACCCGGATGTCGAAGAGCCGATCGATCAGCCTGCCGTCGATGCACCTGCCCGGTGATATGCCGAAGGGTCGCATCTCCAGCACCTCGGCGCAGCTCTGAATTTCCATCTGATTGGAGGCGGCCGCCTCAGCCATAAAACTGAGCAGTCTTCCAACCTCGTCAGGAAACTCCCCTCGATACTCTTCCACACGCAGACCCTGAGCCTGCAGCCACCGCATCCTCGGCTGAATCTTGCGATAAACATCCATCAGGCTGATCACCGATCGTTTGGTGAAGCCCCGCAGCATGCCGGCAATCTTGACGAAAACGCGCCTGTGAAAATCGACGCCTGTCTGGTTGCTGAGCACAATGGGATCGTATCGCCAGATGATTCGCTCAGGGCCGACTCGTTCGGATAATAGGCGAAAGGACTCGACGGATGCGGCCAGACCGGGCCCCTGAGCTTCCAACAAACGAGGGTAATCCAGAAGCGTGAACTGAAAGTAGTAGCGATATCCTCGCTGGTCCAGTTCGTCCAGGTGGGTGCCCAGAGGCCGGGGATTGCGCGTCCAAAAGACGATCGCATCCACATCGGCGGGCAGCAGGGAAATCCTGGAGATCTGTCGGCTGTTGAATGGATTGGGAACCGTGCAGAAACCCTCCCGGATGCGATTCATGAACCAGGGGGTGTAGAAGGCCGGAATATCCGTTCGCCGGCTCGCGCTGATGATCATTCAGGGATTCTAGTCGCCTGTTCCTAGATCTGGAAGATAGAAGGAGAGAGAAAGACTGTCTCCAGATCTCGCGCGGCTGACGGAAGACCCGGAGAATTCCGGGCCTGGAGAGAGATTCGGTTCTCCGGAATCTTTCAGCTGCCGGCATTTGTAGCGCGGATGCTCGGAAACAAGCAAGCCGGAAGTGTGTTTGAGAAGGCGCTCAGGTCTTCAGGCGATCCGACTCCTACTTTTGCAACGGGTCAGCCGGCACGCCCTCCTTGGTGATGACGACAGGCAGGATCGCGCCGCCGGCATCGAACCGCATCTCGTCGATGCACACGACCCGGTGGTTGCGGTCGGTCTCATCGAGAGGGCGGCGGTGGTATACGATGTACCAACGGCTCGAGCCGTTGGCATGAAGAACCGAGTTGTGCCCCGCGCCGGTCGCGACGGCGGGATCCTGCTGGAGGATTTTGCCCGCGCGCTCGAACGGGCCGAGCGGTGACGAGCCGACCGCATACGCCACGGCATAGTTTGGACCCGTCCAGCCGCCTTCGGACCACATGAAGTAGTATTTCCCGTCCTTCAGGAACATGAAGGACCCTTCCACGTAGCCTTTCGGCGTGATTTCCTTGAAGATTGTCCCGTCAGAAAACGGCACGAAGCCCGTGAAGTCCGCATTCAGCTTCGCTATGTTGCAGTGCCGCCAACCACCGTAGATCAGATAATACGTCCCGCCCTCGTCCTTGAAAACGTACGCATCGATCGGCTGCGCGCCGTTATGAAACTTGTCAATGAGAGGCCGGCCGAGGTGATCCTCGAATGGCCCGCCGGGACGGCGGGCGCGCGCCACGCCGATGCCGCCCACCTGACTGTCGTTCTGGATGTCGTTCGCGCCGAAGAACATGTAGTACGTGCCGTCCTTCTCGATGACCGACGGCGCCCACAGGGCGCGCTTTGCCCAGCTCACGCTGGAAATGTCCAGCACGCGCCCATGTTTCGTCCATGTTATCAGGTCGCCCGACGAGAACGCGTCGAGAAAGGTCTGCTCGCCGTACGGCGCTGAATACGTCGGGTAGATCCAGTACTCGTGTTCGAATATGTGAGCCTCAGGATCGGCGTACCACCCGGCCAGGATGGGATTCCCGGACCGCGGCGTCTGGCCCTCCACTTGAAGGCTGCCGGAGGTGACGGTTGCCGCCAGCAACGCCAGGATGAACAGAGATTTGCGCATGAAAAGCCTCCCTTTTAGTTTCGCCTGACACAGACGTGCTTCCGGCCGCCGTGCTCCAGCGTGAACCGGGTTGCACGGATGTGATCATAATCCAAAACCGGTGGATGAGCGGCCGTATCTCCAAAATCCAATTAACGAGCGACGGAGGGTCCGTGAACTCTGGTTTTGATTATGGAGACACGGCCCCGATTAGTGAGGGCTTCCGGAGGCATAGACTTCCTGAGTGGCGTAACTGATCCGATCTCAAAATGTCTCGATCCTCCGCGTTTCACTCTTCGGTGCCTCTTGATCGTTTATTGAAGGATGCGAGTTTCCGGTTGTAGACTCAAAATCCCGGTTTACATGCGCCAAATGTCAACCATCACCGTTCGTAACCTGGTGTTTGTCCGGCACAAGACTGGGATCGACCCTAGTGGTTTTCTGGACTAGCCGCCACTATCGTAGGATCGTTCGGTACTCCGGGATGTCCCTCCTCACCGGCGTCTTGTCGGAGGTATCCGGTCGTTGAACCATGGGGACGGTTCGCGACTAATTCGGGGGACAGGCTACGCAACTCCCAGTTTCAGCTCTCCAGAGCGTTGCTGGCAATTCGGGAGTTGCGCAGCCTGTCCCCCGAATTCTCCGGACCCTGCTTATACTATCCGCTATTTTCCGCACGAAATAAGCCTTGACCAAAGCAATAACGACGATTAGCATTGGCCAGCATTGACCATTATTAGGGAATGAAAAGCTATGGACAGCGACGAGAGACTACTAACCCTGGAAGATGTGGCTGACCGTCTTAAAATTTCAGTCAGCACTGTGCGCCGATGGGTAAAATCGAATGAATTGAGATCGATCAAGATAGGCAATCGTGGCCAATACCGCATCAGCCTGGGAGATCTCGAGGAATTTCTGGCGGAACAGGAGGCTCAGCAGCCAGATGCATCTGTAGTGGCCACTTTCAAGCGCGGCCGGGAATGGAGACACGCCATCGACTGGGCGCGAGAGCATACCAAATATATCGTGGTCACTGGAGGCGTGATATCGGGTTTGGGGAAAGGGATCGCGGCCGCCTCCATCGGCAAACTGCTCAATTCGCGTCTGATGGTGATACCCATCAAGTGCGACGGGTACCTCAACACCGACCCGGGAACGATGAATCCGATCGAGCACGGCGAAGTTTTCGTGCTGGATGACGGTGGCGAAGTGGACATGGACTTCGGTCATTACGAGCGCTTTCTGGGAGTGACCTGCCGGTTCGAATGGAACCTGACCATGGGCAAGGTTTATAAGACCATTCTGGACCGTGAGCGGGAAGGTTTCTATCTCGGCCAGACCGTGCAGTTGATTCCGCATGTGACCGATGTGATCAAGGAATGGTTCTACGAAATTCCCGGGCGCCTGCAGGCGGACATCGGCCTGATCGAGATTGGCGGCACAGTCGGCGACATGGAGAACGAATTGTATCTGGAGGCGGTGCGCCAGCTGCGCCAGGAAGTCGGCGAGCAAAGTGTGTTGTTCGTCCACTTGACCTACGTCCCCGTCCCGGCCGGAGTGGAAGAGCAAAAATCCAAGCCGACCCAGCAATCGGTCAAGCTGCTCAACGAGCGCGGCATCCGGCCGGATATCATCATCGGCCGGTGCACCGAGCGGCTGACGGAAAAGATCAAACGCAAGATCGCCTTGTTCTGCAACATCGACAAAACCGCAGTGATCTCCGGCCTCGATGTGCCGGCCGTGTACGAGATCCCCCTGGTGTTTGAGGAAGAAGGCCTGACGGAAATCGTCCATAAGCATCTTACCATCTACTCGCCGCCGCAATTGCAGGAGTGGCGCAACCTGGTCAACCGCCTGTCGTCACCGGCAGGGCCGGTGATCAGGGTGGCCATTTGCGGCAAGTACACCAACCTGCACGATTCCTACGCCAGCGTAATCGAGGCCGTGCGGCACAGCGGGGCGCATATCGACGGCCAGGTGGAGATCGACTGGCTGGACACGGCCGAGCTGGAGCGCAACGGCGGCGCCTGCGCCGACCTGCTGCGCAAGGTGGATGCGGTCATTGTGCCGGGCGGATTCGGCACGCGCGGAATTGAGGGCAAGATTCAGGTGATCCGGCACTGCCGCGAGAACAGTATTCCGTTCTTAGGCATCTGTTATGGCATGCAGTTGGCGGTGGTGGAATATGCGCGGCACGTGGTCGGCCTGTCCGGCGCGCACACTACGGAAGCGACCGAAGACGGTTTCGAAGTGGCCGATCCGGTGGTGTGCATTCTGCCCGAGCAGGTCGGCATCACCCAGAAGGGAGGGACCATGCGGCTGGGCGGCCACGATATTGTGCTTGAGGAAAATTCGCGCGCAGCCCGGCTCTATAAGAGCCAGAAAATTCGAGAGCGTTTCCGTCATCGCTACGAGGTTAATCCCGACTATGTGGCGCGGCTTCAGAAGGCCGGCATGGTGTTTTCCGGCCACGATCCGACCGGCACGATCATGCAGGTGATGGAGCTGCCGGATCATCCTTATTTCATGGGTTGTCAATTTCATCCTGAGTTGACCTCCAAGCTGGAAGAGCCGGCGCCGTTGTTCCGTGATCTGATCCGCACCGCCTTTGAAAGAAAAAAAGTGCTTCCGGCTTAGTTGTCAGTGCCGCTGCGGAGGCTGCCGTCGACACGGCATCCGTGCGCATCGGATCCAATGTGAATCAAACGAGGTGGCCGATCCGCCGGCCTGGTTGCGGCAAGGCGGTCAATTTGCCCGCAGTGCAATATGCTTCAATCCGGACGAAATTTTAGACGGGCACACGCGTGTTTGCATGGTAGTCTCGCGTTATGAAAAAAATCACTCGTCGCACTTTCGTATCCACGGCAGCTGCTGCGCCGTTGGCTGCCGGCCTGGCAGCCCAGACTCAGAACACCCAACGTGCCGCGCCGCCCGAACTGGTCGACGTCTCCTTCGGCGACATGGCGGTGAGCTTTGACCGCACCCAGGGGGTTTTGTATGCCATCAAAAGCACGTCCGACCCGTTAGGCAGCAACTTCATCGGCAATGCTCAGAACGTGCGCGGAATCCAGCCGGGCGATTCCCGAAGTCTGGGTGACGTGGTGATGACTGTCTGGGCGATTCGGGATCCCGAGCGCCTGAAGTCGGATCTCGAGGGGCGCACCTACCGCTCGGCCGGCGGCTGGCAGCGCGAAACGACCGGAGCTTCGGCGGACATCCGCAGGGTTTCGTTCGACGGGAAGATCCTGCGGGCGGACTACGCAGGCAGGTCCGCAAAGGAAGAAGGCCTGAAGAGCTGCGACCTGCAGATGAGCTTCGCCTTCGCCGAAGAGGGCGTGCTGGTGTGGGACATCAATCTCAGGAACACCACAGGATTGCTGCTGGAAATCGGCGAGCTCGCCCTTCCGTTCCTGCTCAACGAGGACTACGGATATGACCCGTCGAATCCCACAGGCGCGCGCGACACGGCTGCCCGGCAGAGGCTGATCCACGAACAGAAGGTGCTTTCCCATCACTACATCGGCGGCCATAGTTCGTATTCGTTCATTCAGCGGCCCATGGCCGAGCCTCCCTTTCTGTTGATCCACCCGGTTGAGGACACATCCTTCGAGTGCATGTACAAGTCCTCTCCGCAGGGTCGCGGCGGACCCGATTTCCTGGCGATTCACTCCCATGCTCAACGTGATATCAACCGGTGGACCGTGCCCTGGGTGAACGGGCACACTTCTCTGGTGCTGCAGCCGGGGGAAAGCCGCCAATATCGCCTGCGGTTCAAGTTCATCCGGGATTACCAGCAGATCCGCGACGAAGTATTCAACGCCGGGAACGTTGCCATCCGAATCATCCCTTCCATGGTGGTGCAGGACGGGGCGGAGACTTACGTGGAACTGCGCTCCAGGCAGCCGCTGGACTCAATCGATCCGGAATCGGACGGCATCATTGTCAAGTCGAGGAAACGAGTGGGCGACAAGGAGCTTCTTACGCTCGCGTTCAAAGGCCGCGGACAGAAGAGCATCGCGCTGCGCCATACCGGCCGGCGCTGGACCCGCATGCATTTCTTCTGCGTCGACGACATCGCACAGATGCTCAAGGCTCGCGGGCGCTTTATCATCGAGCGCCAGTGGTACGAAAATCCCGACGATCCATATCACCGCCACCACATGTTCCTTCCCTTCGACTACGGTAAAAAGAGCACCTTCACCGACTCTCAGGAAGTCTGGGAAGTGGGGGGCAGCGACGAGTTCGGCTTCTCCGAAGCCCTGTTCCTGGCTGAAAAGAACGTGCACTACCCCTCGCGCGAAGAGGTGGCCAAGCTCGAGACCTACGTTACCGACTGCCTGTTCAAACACATCCAGAACCCGGAGACGTTCACCGTGCGCGCATCGCTTTATTGGAAGGAACGCACGCCTTCCAGTCCCTGGGGATGCTGGAGCCAGCAGCGATCCGAATCGCAGGTGCGCACCTACAATTACGCTCACCCCACCAACATCTACTACGCTCTATACAAAATCGGACAGAAGTACAATCTGCTGACTCACAGGAAACCCCTGGATTACCTGCGCATGGCCGACCGAACAGCCATGGTCTGGTTCGTAACCGGCGCGTGGAGTCACATCGGCATCATGTGCGGCTCGAACGCCATCAACGTGCTCGAGGATCTTAAGAAGGAAGGCTGGACTGAGGAATACAACAATCTCCGGGCCAGAATGGAGGATTGCCTCAAGGTCATGGTGCGCGATCCCTATCCCTACAGCTCCGAGCTGACCATCGATCAGACCGCCCACGAACAGGTCTACTTTTTTACCAAGTACTTCGGCGAAACCGAGAAGAACGCCAAGACCATGCGGGTTATCAAGGCGCTCCGCGGCGGCAACGAGCCTCTGTGGTTCCGGTATGGCAACGACCGGCGCAACTGGTGGTCTACCTGGTATTCCGAATCGCTGAACGGCATGGCTTTGCTCGACGGCTTCGAACAGACCGGCGACCTGGACATGTTTATCAAGGGTTTTGCCGGAGTGATGAGCGTTGCCGCCAACCTGCAGCCGGACGGCATGTGCTTCTGCCAGTTTGTCTGGTCCCCGGGAGTCTTTACCCACTTCCCGCCCACCACCCGCGAAGGCGGACAGGGTCAGTGGGGATTCATGAAGTCGGCGCGCTCGTTCGTGCTCCGCGACGAAGCTTTCGGGCTGATCGGCGCCGGATGCCAGGTGGAAGAGAAAGCAGGTTTGATCCGGGTGGTCCCCCGCGACGGATTGCGGAAGTGCGTCGTAGTTCCCGAGAAGAAGTTGCGCGTGGTTTTGACCCAGGGGGAGATCGACTGGATGACTCTTGAACGCGATGGCCGTGCGGTGGAACTCTCGGTGGTTGATACCACAGGCCTCGCTGCCAAGGGAGAACTGAAAATCGAGGGATTGGCCCCCGGTTCCTACAGGATCAGCCAGGGCAATACCGCCAGGACGCAATCGGTGCCGGGCACGCTCGAGCTGAGCATGCCGATGAGTCAAGCGAAGCGAATTCGTATCGAGCGGAGATAGATAATCCCTGCCAGATCGGTGCGATGGGCGGGTGCCGGGCCTCCCGGATGACTCATGTACTTAGTAATCGATTTCATAAATGCGGAAACGTATTTCCGCCCGCTGGAGAAGCGCAAGTCGGGTCGGAATGGGGCTACAGCGAAACCTGCAGAGACGCGGAATTTGTCATTTGCCATTTGTCAATTGTGATTGGCCATTTGACGGCCTTGAAACTGGCTGGATTCAATGACAAATGGCAAATGACCAATGAGAAATGACAAATTCTTTGCCCTCCTGCCTTGCGGCAGCGAACCATCACCGTGTTTATGAATTCATGTACTTAGTGGCGCACGTCGCCCAGACAGGTGCCCAGGAGCCGGGCGGTGCGGACGAGCGGATGGTCGGGCGTGACGACTTTGCGCAGGCCGGCTACCTTAGCCAGCGGCACCGGCACGCACTCATCGCCGCGGTAGGCGACCAGGCAGTTGTACTTGCCCTGGGACAGAAGATCAGCCGCCTTGGCGCCGAGCATCGAGCAGAGCATCCGGTCGAACGGCGAGGGAATGCCGCCGCGCTGAACGTGGCCGAGCGAAGTGACGCGCGCCTCGGTGCCGGTGAGTTCCTGCAGCTGGCGGGCGATGCGGCTGGCCATCGGTTCCTGGACAACGTGATAGGAAATGAGTTGGCCCCGCATCCGGCGCACGACCAGCGGCATGCCGTCGCGAGTTTCATCCTCGATCTGCTCCGTCGCCTCGCCGGTCCTGGATTTTTTGCCAGCCCCGGAACGGGCCTTGCGGGCGGCCTCGACCTCGGCCCGCGAGCGGGCGCCTTCGGACACCGCCACTATGGAAAACCGTTTGCCGCTTCGCCGCCTCTCATTCAGCCATTCCGCCACGATTTCCAGGTCGTAGGGGAACTCGGGGATCAGGATCACGTCCGCTCCGCCGGCCACGCCCGCCCCGAGGGCGAGCCAGCCGGCCTTGTGGCCCATCACCTCGCAGACGATGATGCGGTGGTGGCTGGTCGCGGTCGTGTGCAGCCGGTCGATCGCCTCGGTGGCGATGTTCATGGCCGTGTCGAAGCCGAAAGAGATTTCGGTCTCGGCCACGTCGTTGTCGATGGTCTTGGGCAGCGTCATCACGTTGAGCCCGCCGACCTCGTGCAGCCGCATGGCGTTTTTCTGCGTGCCGCCGCCGCCCAGGCACACCAGGCAGTCGATCTGAAGCCTGCGGGCATTCTCAACCGCCACCGCGGTCATGTCGCGGATCTCGCCCCCCATCACCATCTTGTGCGGCTTGTCGCGGCTGGTGCCCAGGATCGTGCCCCCGCGCGTGAGGATGCCGCTGACGGTCAGGTCGTCAAGGAGAATGGTCCGGTTCTCAACCAGGCCGCGGAAGCCGTCGGTGATGCCGATGACTTTGATGCCGTATTCGTTGATGCAGACTTTGGCTACGGCGCGAATCGCGGCGTTCAGGCCTGGACAGTCGCCGCCGGAAGTAAGTATGCCGATGCACCTGGTCCTGGATGAAACCGCCATGTAGACCTCCAATTCCGAATCATCGCGGGTCTGTGATTTCGTGGATCTGCAGGGTCGCGCCTGCGTCAACCTGCCCGTCAGCCGGCCGATTCGTCTGTTTATTACGGGACGGGGCCGTGACTCATCGATGCCTCACCGGAATCAAGCTCTCCCGTTGTGCGCGAGCAAGTCTATGAAGCCGCATTTAAGCACGTGACCACAAGGCTGTCCAGTTGTGCTCTATCCCTGACCACTACGTCACGGGATCCCGCCTGTCTTGGCCGGAACCATCAGACCGCCAGAACCAAATTGCCAGCAGGGAGATTCCCCGTGATCGCGGAGACGATTCCGCTCCGCGCTTGTCATTTCGGAGCTTTCGAGCTGCCGCAGTTGTTTATGGCCGGGACGCCGAAATCAGGCTGCGCAAAGGGCGCCGTTTCTATTGTGTCAAAGAAGTAATCCTCGGGCGTGTGGAGCTTGCGCACGGCGCGCTCCATCGTGTCGGGCATGTACTTGACCCACAGTTTGATCGGGACGTCCTCCAGGTCGGTGCGCCAGGGGGAGCGGCACAAAGACAACATGAACTCCATCAGGAATCGGACGTTGGTTGCGAGGCGGCCGTTGTACTCGCGGTGCGCCCTTTGCGCCAGGATCCGCTCTTCATGCATGCTCCGACCGATCTCGGACTCGAGGAACTCCTGGAAGCTCGAGGCAATCATCTCGAAGCTCACTTCGTCCTCGGCGCTTTCGATGAACTCCCGGTACTGGCGGCCCACCTGTGCGGGGTCGAAGCCGCGGTATGCCAGCACGCGCAGATACGCCTCGGCCGGCGGCTCGGCGAGCAGCCGCTCCTTGGGTAAGGAGAATTTGAGCTTGAGGTTGATACCGTTGTAATCGCCGACGTGGTGCTCCTCTTCGGCGATTACGACACCCGGCGCCCGGGAGACGAGTTCGCGGAAACGGGCGTACTCCTGGGGTTCGACGATGATCTTGACGCCCGCCACGTCCGGGATCTCGAGATCCGGCGGCTCCGACTGGAGTGTGCCGTGCTTGATGCTCTTGAGGAGCTGCCTCTCAGCGTGGTTGAATTCCTCCACCATCATCTCGTGGGGCGTGATCAGTTGATCCTTGGATATGCCCAGCTTTCGGGCGCGTTCTTCGGCGAGAAGATCGGCGTTGGCGCGGATTTGCCTCAGCATGATGTCGACGATCCTGCGCGATCCCTTCTCGGCGATCCGCCGGAACCGTTTTATGCGCGCGGAGCCAACGAACTCCTCCCTGTCCCCGAATCTGGCCGCGTAGATCACCCCATCCATCGGCGTGTCCCGGTAGAAATCCTCCGGGAAACGGCCGTACTCGAGCCGCATTTCCTCGATGCGCGCCGTCGTGTAGCGGGGATGCGTGATGGCAAAATCCTTCAGCTGCCCTTTGGTGCTCACCCGGCAGCGGGTCGGCGTCACTCCGTGGAACGCCTCGAGGAGGTCACGGGCAAACCAGTCGAGCCAGAGCCTCGCGATGTATAGATTAAAGTTGACGATGGTCTTCAGCCGCATCACGTCGCCGGGCGCAGGTTTGCCAACCACCCAACGGGAGATCACTTCAGATAGCGAGGAACGGTGAATGAAACTGTCGATGCGCAGCATAGAGAATTCCTTAAAGAGGCTCCTTCAGAACTGCGACCATCATCCGTTCCGCGCTGCCATAACGATTCGCCAAGAAACGTCTCCGCCAATCGAGCGGCAAAGTGCTGGTGAACGACGTCGGGAGTGCCATCACTGCAAAGAACGCGGCAACAGATGCGATGATGGAAGTCGTAAGCATGAGCAGCACGGTCGCAGGGATGACCAGCCAGACCGCGGCACGTATTGAATGAGCCGCCGCATCCGGCGGCAGAACCGGTGCGGGCAGTTCCGGGTTCGCAGTGGATTCCAGTGGAAGTGACACACAGCTACTTCTAATGACACATGACGAAAAAAGCAAGCGAATCAGCAGGGCGCAAGAGAAATGGCGTCCACTACTCGACTCTGGAGAAACGCCGGAAACCGGTGCAATGCACGCACGGCCGGGTTCCCGGCGGCCTGTTCGGCCCACCGTGCGGCGGGGCCGCGGTTTTATCTCTGATCGGGGCGATCTGTCCGGCTTTTTATCCGGCGGGATGGGGTGGGACGAGTGATGGAGATTCGCGTTTTTCCGCGCCCACGTCTTTTCCCATTTCCGCCTTGCCGCGCAATCGGCGCCATCGCCATGCAATGCTGCGGCGGATCGACTCGATTTGCTCCTCAGACCATCTCGGCAATAACCGCTAGTTGAGGGCCGGAGCAGACCGACGTAAGCGAAATTGGTTCGACCGGCAGCCTGTTACCGTGCATCTATGCTGGCCCTAGGCTTTCAGCACCATGCGGTAGCGGGCCCTGCCGGCGCGCACCTTGTCGAGTGCCGCGTTCACTCGTAAGAGGCGTAACCATGGATCGTCATCAGGACCTCCTTTTTACCGGTCCGCCCCACAGGCGGAGGCCGCCGCCGGACACGCCCAGAAAGTGGGACATTAACCGGGGCCACAGCCCCACGGCTTCCAGAGCCTTGCCGAAGAATGCCGGGTGATCCGCCAGCCACAGCACGAGGGAGGTCATCCGGCGGCAGTCGCGCAACAGCGCCGCACGCGCGTTATCGAATTCCGCAAGCCAAAGGTCGGCAGTGTCGAGACCTTGTGCCGCGAACTGTGCGAGCAATTCGGCTGCAAGCAAAGCCTGGGTCATGCCACTGCCGGTGAGTGGATCGGTGCAGCTGGCGGCATCTCCCACCAGTACAAGCCCCGGCAGCCAACCCCGCCGGGCGCGGCCGGAGAGCGGTGACGTAACACGCAGCTCACTTATCTGTTCCGCGCCTTGAAGGCGCCGCGCCAGGGTGGATTCGCGGGTGAGCCAGCGCCGGTACTGCGCTTCAAGCGGCCCGTCCAAGACCTCCGCCGACGCGAGCGCGGCAACCAGCAACTCCCGTTTCCTCAGCGGAGTCACGTATAGTTCAAAGCCTTGCCCGAGGTAGATGTCGACACACTCGGCCAGAGGCTGACCGGACGCCAGGCGAAAATGGGCCCGCATGCCGACTCTCTTACGGTGTGCAGGAGCGTTCAATCCCAGGGCGTGCCGCAGGCGCGAATGAGCGCCATCGGCGGCAACCACCAACCGGCCTTGCTTGGCCGCTCCCCTGACAATGAGGCCGGTGACGCGGCCGTTTTCGATCCTGCACGCTTCGACCGGCGCGTCCGTGTATGCGGTAACGCCGGGCGTGCTTCGGGCCGCTGAAAACAGGGCCAGATCGAGATCGCGACGACGATAGCCACGGCCCATGGCCGGAAGGCTGCGCACCAGCGGAAAGTTTCCCCGAACGACCTTTCCATTCCAGTGATAATGGATCCCGGAAAAGGGCGCCCACTCGGGGGCATCGGCTATTTCGAGCCTGTCCAATGCCGCCACTCCGGCGGGCATCAGCCCTTCGCCGCAGGGTTTCTCTCTCGGAAATGCCGCGCTCTCGTATAATTCCACGGAGAGGCCCAAGCGGCCGAATCGAATGGCGAGCGCCGATCCTGCCAATCCCCCTCCGGCAATGAGAACATCGGCCATGATACCGATCCAATGAGCGGGCCGAGCGGAGAATCGCTCCGCCGGTCTTATCGCCTTGAAAAAGCGCTTCGTACCTGAGTGTATAGTATTATCATGCAATCCGATGCAGTGCGGAGAAGTAGCGCATAAACAATCTTTCCGTCTTTCTCGGGGTGTGGCGCAAGCTACCGAATCGACAATTTGCGGCGGGTTCCAACGTGGCGCAACGGACTCGACTTACAGCGGAACAGAAATACCATCTCCTGCTCGAGATTTCCCAGAAGATCCGGGGAACCCTCGATCTCTCCGAGGTGCTGCAGAATCTCATCGACGCCGTGCGGACGATGATCCCCTATGATGCCGCCGGCATCTTCGTTTTGAACGAGGGGAGCTTCCCGCTGAAGGGGACCATCGGGTCTCACCTGATCGCAGGCATGGCCCTGCGCGGCTTTCCGGAGCGGCCAACGGAGGAGGACCCGATGCTCCGATCGGGGAAGGGCATCGTGGGCCACGTCATCCGGACGGGCGAGCCCGTGATCGTGGCCGACGTGCGCCAGGATCCTCGCTATGTAGAAGGAAGGCCAGACACACTCTCCGAAATCGCGGTTCCGGTGACTGTGGGGGGAAAGGTCATCGGGGCGGTGAATCTGGAGGGCAACAGTGTTGAGGCATTCGCGCCGGACGATGCCGAGCTGCTGCAGTTCATTGCCAATGCAGCGGCCATCTCGATCGAAAAGGCTGTCCTGCACCAGCAGCTCCTGGAAAAGAAGCGGATGGAGCGTCAGCTGGAAATTGCCCGTGAAGTCCAGGCCGGACTGCTGCCTGAACGGCCTCCGGTCCTGCCTGGCTACGACATCTCCGCACTCAATCTGCCTAATTCTGAGATTGGAGGCGACTATTTCGATTACATCGATCTTCCCGACGGCCGACTCGGGGTGGCGATCGCGGACGTCTCGGGAAAGGGGGTCCCTGCAGCGCTCATTATGGCGACCTTCCGTGCCGCGCTGAGGATGCAGCTCCTGCATGAAGCCGGGCTGTCTCGGGTGATGCAGTCGGTGAATAACCTGCTGTGCGACTCGATCGGTTCCTCGAGCTTCGTGACCGCGGTGTTTGCCGTGCTCGATCCCCTGACAGGCAATCTCACATATTCGAATTGCGGCCACAACCCACCGCTGTTGCTGAGAGCCGGCGGCTCGATTTCCACATTGGAAGCGGGCGGCATGGTCCTTGGATTCGCGGGGGATACCCGCTTCGAATGGGGCGCCGAAACGCTGCATCCGGGTGACATGCTTGTGCTCTATACGGACGGCGTAGTCGAAAGCACTGATGCGCAGGGAGTGGAACTGGGGCAGGAGGGGCTCGAGTTCATCCTTCGTCAGGCATGGGGCAAGACGGCGACAGAGACGATCAAGTCTGTCGTGCATGCTACGAGGACGCAACCGTACCTGCAACACTACGCCGACGATTTCACTCTGGTGATCGTCCGTCGCGAGGAACGGACTGCAACATGAAGAGGAGAATGTCTACTCTGCGCGGAGAGCGCTCGCCGGGCTGACTCTCGTGGCGCGCCACGCCGGCACCACGCAGGCGGCGACGGCGACCAGAAGCAGGAAAACGGCTACGATCGTGTAAGTCATGGGATCGGCCGGCGATATCTCGTACAGTTGACTGCCGAGGGGGGCGTTAAATATCAGGGCCAGGACCAATCCTGCTGCCTCTCCGGCAAGGATCAGCTTCAGCCCCTGGCGCACGACCAGGCGCACGATGTCTGCGGAGCCGGCCCCAAGGGCCATCCGAACGCCGAACTCGTGGGTGCGCCGCGCGACCGAGTAAGCCACCAGGCCGTAAACACCGACCGCGGCGAGCGCCATGGCCACGAGGGCGAAAATGACGATCAGAAGCGTGACCGCGCGCGGCACATACTGGGAATCGATCCGCAAATTGTCGAGCGACACCACCTCGTTGACCGGGACGCTTCGATCCAGAGAGGAGACTGCGGCCTGGATCGCCGGTACAACCTTGTTCATGTCGGTCGAAACGTGCGCCACCAGATACAGTCGGGTCCAGGCAAATTGAAATTCGGGGAGATAGAAGAAGGGGCGAGGCGTTTCCGTGAGAGATCCCTGGCGCACGTCATCGACCACGCCGATCACCCTGCACCATGGGCGCTCGTTGCCCACGACCGGGCGAATCCGTTTGCCGATTGCCTGATCTCCCGGCCACAGCGTCTGTGCCAATGTCCGGCTCACCACTGTGACAAAAGGAGCTCCGCCCGGCAAGGTTCCATCGATCGCATTCCAGTCATCATCGCTGAAGTCGCGCCCTTTCAGAATACGAATGCCCATCGTTCTGAAATAGTCCGGCGTGACCGTGCGCACGCAGGCGATCGGGACACGGGGCGGCGTTTCGGTCTGATTCTCGACATCGAAATCCATGACGCGCTGGCCTTCCAACCATCGGTCGCTGGTGCCGGTTACGGAGATAATCCCCGGCAGGGTGCGCACCCGTTCCAGCAACAAGCGCCAGAACTGGATCACTTTTGCGTCGGGTTCATAGCGGGTGCGCGGCAGGTTTACGGTCACAGCCACGCGGCCGGAGGTCTGAAATCCCGGGTTTATGCGCGAAACGCGCGTGGCGCTGCGCAGCAGCAATCCCGCGGAGACCAGGAGCGCCAGCGCCAGCGCCACTTCGACTACCACCAGCGCGCCGCGCAGGCCCCTGCGGTCCGGCCGACCGAAACCACTTTCAGGGGCATCCTTGAGCGCGTCGATGACGTTCGTCCGCGAGGCCTGAACCGCCGGGAAAAGCCCTGAGGCCACTCCGGAGACGAACGCAAGTGCAACTGTAAACACTAGCACCAGGCCTGACATCCCCATAGAGTCAAGCCGGGGGATGTGCCCGGCGCTGAAGCTGCGGAGTATGTCGACCCCCCAAAGTGCGAGCAGAATCCCAAAGGCGCCCCCGAGTATGGCAACCATGACCGATTCAATCAGGAACCGCCGCACGAGACCGACGCGTCCCGTGCCGACCGCCGCATGAATCGCGATTTCGCGGCGGCGGCCGATCGCAAGCGCCAGCAGGAGGTTTGCCAGGTTCACACATGCGATCAGGAGCACGAACACGACCGCGCCGCTGAGCAGTCCGATGATGAGCCGGGCGTTGCCATCGACCACCACCCGGTCGATGGGGACGAGAACAACTGAAATCCTGGACTGTTCGACGCGGAATTCCGGTAGAACGCCGGCCGAGATTCTCTGGAGCTGCGCCTCCGCGGTTTCAATCGTCTGGCCGGGTTTCAGGCGCCCCACAACAGAAAGAATGCGCCGGTCCAGCATATCCGTCACATACGGCGGCATCGGCATGAGCAGGTCGACGTCCAGCCACTGCTCGGTAGGCGGCATTACGCCCACGATTGTGGCCGGAATGTCATCCACAAGAATCGTCCGCCCCACTGCCTCGCGGGCCGATCCGAACTGCCGGCGCCAAAACCGGTTGCCGATCACGACCACATTGGCGGGATTCCCCACGAGGGTTTCCTGAGGAAGGAAACCACGGCCGAGGACGGGCTTCATGCCCATGGCGGGGAAAAAATCGGAAGTAGTCTGCCAGGCTTGGACCTGCAGCGTAACATCGGCGCTCGTTACATTCGTGACGCGCTCATACCAGCCGGCGAGTTGAGTAAACACCTCATTCTGCCCGCGCATCGCGAGGAACATGCGGGCCGAGCAGGCGGAGTAGGTGATCCCCCGAACCAGGTCTTTCTCGCGGACAACCACGAGGCGGTCCGGCTCTTGGAATGGCAGGGGCTTGATCAGCAGGGCGTGAACCACGGCAAACACGGCCGTGTTGGCGCCGATACCCAGGGCAATGGTAAGAGCCGCCGTGATCGTGAAACCGGGACGCCTGCAGAGAAAGCGGTGGCTGAAAATCGCGTCCCGAAGAAGTGTTCCCACGTCAGGTCTCCATCGGCCGTCGATGTCGTGATACCGAATGACTCAGTCAAGGGGTTCCACAAGGCCGATGGCAGATGCAGCGGCTCGATCGGCTCTTGCCCTACAACTCTATACGTTTTTTGCACCCCGAGCGATGCCTCAATTTTGCGGGACGGCAAATGAACCGGCGCCCACGAGGACCGCACCGATACGATGAAAGCGAGACCGCATGTCCGAGAATCCGGTGCGCGCTCTTTTGAATCCATGTGTTTTCAAAATTGAGGATCATAGGAAGATCCGATATTCTTAAATGTTTGTCATTCAACCAGCAGATCCGGGGGTATGAAATGACCAATGAGAAGGTAATTCTCGCGTACAGCGGCGGACTCGACACTTCGGTGATTCTGAAGTGGCTGGCCAACAAAGGATATGACGTTGTCGCTTACGTCGCCGACGTCGGCCAGCAGGATGACTTCGACCGAATCAGAGACAAAGCACTGAAAACGGGCGCTTCCAAGGTGTACGTGGAAGATCTGAAGGAGGAGTTCGTAACACATTACATCTTCCCGGTCATCAAAGCGAACGCACTGTACGAGGGACGGTATCTGCTGGGAACCGCCATCGCGAGGCCCTTGATCGCCAAGAGACAGATTGAGATCGCCAACCTGGAAAACGCCTCCTGGGTCTCCCACGGCGCCACCGGCAAAGGGAACGACCAGGTGCGTTTCGAGCTTTCCTATTACGCTCTGAAACCGGGCATTAGAGTCCTCGCGCCGTGGAAGGATCCCGGATTTCTGGGCGAGTTCAAAGGGCGGCCCGATCTTCTGAGATTTGCCGAACTCCATGGGATCCAGGTTCAGGCGACCGGGGAGAAGCCCTACAGCGAGGATGAGAATCTGTTTCACATCAGCCACGAGTCGGGCATCCTCGAAAATCCCGCGGTCGAACCTACGCCGGACGTTTATTCGAGGACCGTCGATCCTGCGGATGCACCGGACAAGGCGGCCAGGATCGTGATCGAATTCAAAGACGGCATCCCGATCAAGGTACGGAATCTTGATGACGGCGCTTTGGAAACCAGCCCGCTGCCGCTCTTTATGTACTTGAACAAGATCGGAAGCCAACATGGCATCGGCAGGGTCGATATGGTGGAGAATCGCTACGTCGGCATCAAATCCAGGGGCATTTATGAAACCCCCGGCGGCACCATTTTGCACGTGGCTCACAAGGACATTGAAGGGGTGGCCATGGACCGAGAGGTCATGCGCCTTCGAGACATGCTCACCGCCAAGCTGTCCGAGCTGATCTATTATGGTTTCTGGTTCAGCCCGGAAATGGACTTCCTCATGGCAGCCATCGACAAGAGCCAGGAAGTGATCGACGGCCAGGTCAGTCTGAAACTCTACAAGGGTAACGTCTACGTGACCGGCCGCGAGTCCACAAGCTCGCTCTACGACCAGGATCTCTCCAGCATGGATATCGAAGGAGGGTTCAACCAGCAGGATTCGGTCGGATTCATCAGGATCAACGCCATCCGGCTGATGGCGCACAGCGCCATCATGAGCCGCAAGAAGCATACCTGGGGGGTGAAATGAAGCTCTGGGACAAGGGCTACCAGCTCGACAGGGAAGTGGAGCGATACACGGTTGGCGACGACATCCGGCTCGACATGGGACTCGTCAAGTATGACTGCCTCGCCTCCATTGCTCATGCGGGCGCGCTTCGCAAAGCGGGTGTCCTGACGGAAGCCGAACGGCGGAAACTGGTGCGGGATTTGCGCCGAATCGTTGAACTGGAGGAGAGGGGCAAATTCCGGATCGCGCCGGAAGACGAAGACGGGCTGACTGCGATCGAGAAACATCTCGTCTCTGCCCTGGGCCCATTGGGAAAGAAAATCCACACCGCCAGGTCGCGGAATGACCAGGTGGTCGCGGCAATCCGGTTGTATTCGCGGGACAAACTCCTGGCTTTGGAACGCCGGATCGACTCCTGCACCCGCACGTTGCGTCACAAGGCCCGGACGCTGCGGAGCGCAAAAATGCCCGGCTACACCCACGCGCGCAAGGCCATGCCGTCATCTTTTTCGCTCTGGCTCGAAGCGTTCGCCGAGAGCATGATCGACAACAAGATCATGATCGGCGCAGTGCTCGAACTCTTGGATCAAAACCCTCTGGGAACAGGGGCAGGATATGGAATCCCGGTGTTCAAGATCGACCGGCGGCAGACGGCCCGTGAGCTCGGCTTCCGCAGGGTCCAGAAGAATCCTCTCTATGTTCAGAACAGCCGGGGGAAATTCGAGGCCATCGTAGTGTCGGCTCTGTCGGACGTCATGTTTGACCTGAACAAGATGTCCGCCGACCTCATTCTGTTTTCCATGGACGAGTTCTGCTTCGTCAAGCTGCCGCGCAGCTTGTGCACCGGAAGCTCCATCATGCCGCAGAAACTGAACCCGGATGTCCTCGAGATCGCGCGGGCGCAGTATCACGCCGTTGTAGCCAACGAGTTTCTGATTAAGGGAATAATAGGCAACCTGATTTCCGGCTACAACCGCGACCTCCAGTTAACCAAGAAGCCCCTGATGGAGAGCTTCGAGATTGTCGAAAGCACGCTTTCGATTCTGATTCAGGTGATCGATACGCTCGAGGTAGATGTAGCGAGGTGCCAACAGGCCTGCAGCCCTGAGATCTATGCAACGGAAGAAGCCTACAAACTGGTCCAATCGGGCATACCCTTTCGCGATGCCTATCGGATGGTGGCGCGAAACCTCGGCAAGTGATGATTCGAGTAAACCCCCGGCACGGCCGGGGGACTCGCAGAGTATGACAAATCCGGGAGGAGGTCACTGATTCTCCGAAGGACAAAACCCGGCTGTTCCCACTATTTGATTTCCGCGCGGATGACTTCAGCTACTTTCTTGATCAACTCGGTGGACACCGGTTGTGGCTCCGGCCCGAAAATTATCAGAGTCACGTCACCCGATTTCTCGTTGAACTCGGGCTCGACCGCATAACCTGCCGGGAGCTCCTGCTTCACCCTCGCGAGGACGCGCTCGTAGATCTGTTGCTTGCCTTCCCCGGCGCCCACCCCAAATAGGACGGCAAAGCCCGTGCCGTCGGCAATCCAGACCGTCATTACTTCTTTACCGGCATCCATGACATAGAGCTTGCTGCCGGCCGCGCCTGCAACCTTCGGCTTGACGGCGATCAGGGTCTTGGGCTTTCTTACGGCCATGATTTTGACGGCCGGTTTCTCAGTCGGCGTCTTCCGTGTCGCTTTGAGCCTTTCAATCACCTTCTGCAGCTGGGCTTTTTCTGTTTCCTTCTCCTTGATTTGCAGTAGGTTTTCCGAAAGTTCGGAGAGCTTTGCCTTCACCTCGGCCGCTTTTCCCACGGCGAGCCGGTACAAACGCGGCTGCTCATCGGTCCGATTCTGCACATAAACAGCAAACTTCTCAGCGCCGCTCTCATCGACGGCTTTGAGCCGGCGCAGCGCGACCCTCACCCGTGCCTCTTCTTTGTCCTTGCCTGGGATCAGGTATAATTGATCCCCCTTCTCTATCCTGAACGCGCTCCCCTCCCGGATAATCGTGAGATCTTTGCCTTCGACTGTCATGCGGAGAGGTTCGCCCTTCAAGGCTCTCAATTCTTTCCCGTCCGCATCGACCAGGATGATCTCCCCCTCCGCACCCTTCTTGAGGGTCAGGGCTCTCGCCACTTTGATCCTCCCGGTCGCATCGCCCCGGGTTGTAATGATTTCGATCGGGACCTTCTCCCCTTGTTTATTCGTTATGACAATCGTGCGTTTCTGTTCTTCCGCTTTTTTGGCCTGCTCCTTCGCTGCTTCGACTCTCTTTTCCTGGTCATTGTTTCCGGCTGCGACCGCGGGCAACTGCACAGGAACGACGGCGGTTTCAGGCGCTTCAAATATCAGGAGGCTCGAGGCAAGAGGCGTCTCAGGCACAGCGGCTGAGGGACGAGCCAGGCCGATCACCGACACGGCCAGAATTGCGGCGACCGCAATAGTTAATTTGGTTCTCATCGTGACCTCCTTCAAGGTCAGCTTCTGTCTGAGTATGGCCGCCAGCCTTTCATGGAATGAGGCGCTGCCGAACAGTCCGAGGAAGGCGGCGGAAACGTTGTGACGGCACCCTGCGGTGCGCTTGAAAAGGAGCAGGGTGGCGGCGTAGGTCGAGGGTCTGATGCCTGCCGTCAGCACCAGCTCGTCGCAAGCGCGTTCCTGTTCCTGCTTGATCCGGCGGAAGACGATCCAGCACAGCGGATTGAACCAGAAAACGGCCAGGCTGAGACGAACGAGGAACAGGACCAGAAAATCCGCTCTCTTGACGTGACCGAGCTCGTGGAGCAGCGCGGAGGAGCGTTGATCTTCCGGCCAGTCCTCGTGTCCGGGCGGAAGGAGAATGACAGGCCTGAACAATCCCCAGGTGATCGGGACGCCGATCCCGGCGTGGCTCTTCAGGCGGACCGTCTTCCTTATACGGATCGCGGCGAGAAACCGGGCGAGCAGCACCCGCCAGGACGGGTCGCTGACATCGATCCCCTCGCGGGTCAGCCGGTAAGCCCCAAGAATGCCCAGGCTGAGTTTCGCCAGCAGCAGCCCCAGCCCCGCCGACCAGAGGAAGGGGAGGGAGGCCCCGAGGAACCAGCTGAGGCCGGTTGCCAGGGAAACTGCGGGTCCAGAGGCGGTAAGGATGCCACGGACTTCCGATAACTTCCTCCCTGCGGCTTCGGGCATCGGTGCAGGCGGCCGGGCCCGCAGGGCGCCGGCCTCAGACGGGCCTTGATCCATCGGAGCGCTGCGAAACTCCATGCCCGTTGTCCGTGCGGGGAGCAGATTCGTCTCCCATCCGATCCGGAATACGGAAAACACGGGCAGGAGGAGCAGGCCGATCAGGAAAAAGGAGAGCAGGAAATGCCGGACGGCCGCGGCCTGCCGGCGTGAGAGGGAGACCATCAACAGGCACACGAAGAGCACCAGGGTGGTCTTGATCAGGTATTCCGAAAATAGCCCAAGCCATTCGGTTGCCGCGGGCCAGACCATGTTCATCTCCCCTCCCTCCGCGCCTTCTGGATCAGCTGCGTCAGTCTGCGGTAGTCTTCCTCCGAAAGGTTGTCCTCGGAAATGTCGAGGAGCGCCGCCACGGCGTCCTCCGTGGAATTATTGAAGAAGGTCTTGAGGAGATGGCGCAGGGCGCTCCGGCTGGCCTTGTCCTTGGCAAGAATCGGAACATAGATGTAGCGCGAGCCGGCCTGCCGGTGAGCAAGGTGCCCTTTGATTTCCAGGACGCGCAGCAGCGCGCGCACGGCCGAATAGCTCGGCGCGGACGGCAGCCGTTCCATGACCTGCAAGGCCGTCGCCTCCTTCATCTCGTAGATGATGTCCATGATCTGCCGCTCCCGCCGGCTCAGGCTCCTGTGCGTCTTCATCGGCTCCCCTCCGCATTCCGTTGTCCGTGCTCCGTCTGCCGGGTTGTCTGCTAAAATTTTAGCATGCTAAATTTTTAGCAGTTTGGGCCGGGCCTGTCAAGCACTTTTGAAAAAATCAGGGGCTGGCTGACGCGCAGCTGAAACGAGAGTGAGGGGGGACGCCACGAATCAGGATCGGGCGCAGGTTCCCCTGGCGGAGTCGTGTGCCTCGATGACTGACATGGGATGGCGGCTTCAGTTTTGCAGCTTGATGCCGGCCAGTTTTTTGATCATCGGTCTGTTCCGGCAGTCTGCCGTTTCAACGGCGATCGAGCGGTCCAAAACTCGCGAGTCAATTGCCGGTCTGCATGTAGCGTGAGCTGACAATTCCGGCTTGAGTTCGGCGGGGAATATTTCCCTGTTTCACGTGCCCGGTGACCGGATCGTGCCATCCGCTAAATGCTGAAAATGAAAGCGATAATTTGCGCCTGAGCAGTCTGGAACAGTTGGTGCACCGTGAGGACGGGCTCTGAGGATTGGAAAGGACATACGGATCCTACATTCCCTGTTAAGACCTTTTCGCAACGGGGAATGGAGAGGACCGCCTTCCATGGGAATGAGCACTGGAGGTCGAAAAATGACGATCATTGATTTCCTTCTGCTTCTAATTGTCGCAGGCGTTTGTGGGAGCCTCGGGCAGGCGATCGTAGGATACTCACACGGCGGTTGCCTCGTTTCCATTGCGATTGGATTCATAGGGGCGCTTCTGGGGACCTGGCTGTCACGGCAGCTGAAGCTCCCGGACTTGTTTACAATCGCTGTGGGCGGCCACATGTTCCCGGTGCTCTGGTCGATCATTGGTGCGGCGCTATTCATAGCTGGACTGAATCTCTTGTCGCGTCAAAGAGTTCTTTGAGCGGCAGTCAATCAGGCCTGCAGGCTATAATCAGATCGAAGTGCACAAGGTGCGGTTGTTCGACTCGCGGGCGCTCTGCGCGGAACTCTCCTCATGCGGCTTTACCGTCCAGACGGCGCGGTCGTACGGCGAACACCCGCTTCCCCCGCGCCGCCGCGCCTTTATAGCCACTCGCCGGGCCTCGGCCGATTCGGCCTAGAGCACCTTCCTGCAGCGACTCTTTTCCCATCGCCGTTGTGCCACTAATCGACTCGTTGATCCCATACAGGGTTCGGGGTTTTTGGCGCGAGACTAGTCTCGAGAGCGTACAATTATAGATAAGAGGTAGGGGTTTGAAATCGAGATCAGGGCTGCCTGCTCCCAACAGGCGATCCGGAGTCTGCTTGCCTGAACATCGACACTCCCCAGATGACATTCCCGCCGTGGCGCTCAATACCAGCGTCACCGCGATGGCGGAGCAATGGCGTGCCGTTTTCGAGAAATCGGCCATCGGCGTTGCCCTGACCGATGTGAATAGCCGGTTTCTGGTTGTGAATCGCGCTTACGAGAAGCTACTGGGCTACACCGAGGAGGAACTCCGGAAGCTTTCGTTCTTCGACATCACCCCTGAGGAATTCCGTGGATCCAACCTCGGGCTCGCCACGGAGTTGTGGTCGGGCAAACGCGAACAGTATGAGCTCGAGAAGCCCTACAGGCGCAAGGACGGAAGCCTGGTCTGGGTCAGGCTCCACGCCTCGATTGTTCAGGGGACCGCGAGCGTGCCTCGATTCGCCATGGCGCTTTGCGAAGACATCACCGAGCGCAAGCGGGCCGAAGAGGCATTGCGGAAGAGCGAGGAGCGCTGGCGCACGCTGCTCGAGATCAACAACGCGATCATAACGACACTCGGTCAAAAGGAACTCTTGCATGGCATTTGCGAGGCAGTGAAGCGAGTCGTTCCTTTTGGGGGGGTTGCGCTCCTCTTGCGTGATCCCGCGACCGACGTTCTGCGGATCACCGCCTTTGAGGGGCCGTTTCAGGGCGGCAACTTTTCCGTAGGCACCGAGCTCGGGCGGGAGAGCGTTTCGCGATGGGTCCTGGACCACCGCCGCCCGGTCCTCCGCAAGGACCTGGAGACGGAGGCGCAATACCCGACCGAGCGTCTCATCCTGGCGGAGGGCATCCGGTCGCTGTGCGCCCTGCCCTTGATCGTCCGGGAGCAGTCAAGCGGGGTTCTCGTCGTGGGCAGTCCCACGAAGGGCCAATACTCCGAGTCCGACGTGTCATTCCTGCAGGAGGTGGCGAACCAGGTCGCGTTGGCGATAGGGAACATGCAGTCCTACGAGGAGATCGGCAACCTCAGCGCGAAGGTTGCGCACACCGCGGACCACCTTCGGACCTTGCTCGAAATCAACAACGCCATCATAACGAACCTCTCGCAGGAAGCGCTTCTGAGCTCGATAGCCGAGGCGCTCCGTCGCGTTGTACCGTTCGAGCGTGCAGCCCTGACGCTGTATTTGCCGGACAAAAAGGTCTTCCGGTTTGTGGCGATCGCGGGCAGGTTCGTCTCCGATCACTTCCAGCCGGGTGTGGAGCTTCGCCCGGAGGAAAGCAGCGTTGGGTGGGTGTTTCAGCATCAGCGGCCCATTGTCCGCCGGGACCTCGAGAAGGAACAGCAATATTTGAATGAGCGGCGCCTCGTTGAAGAGGGCATGCGCTCCCACTGCGTGGTCCCGCTGATCGTGCGCGGTATGAGCATCGGCACTCTCGGCGTCGCCAGCAGCACACCGGATCAGTATTCGGAGGCTGCCGCGGAGTTCCTTCAGGAAGTTGCGAACCAGGTCGCGCTGGGCGTGGAAAACATGAAGTCGTATGAAGAGATCGCGACCCTGAAGGCGAGACTGGAAAAAGAGAACGTCTACCTCCAGGAGGAAATCCGCAGCGAGCACAACTTCGAGGAAATCGTGGGGAACAGCCCCGCCTTGCGGGAGGTGCTGAGCGCCGTGGCGCAAGTTGCCCCGACGGACTCCACCGTCCTCATCCAGGGGGAAACGGGCACCGGCAAGGAACTGATCGCTCGCGCGATTCACAACCTGAGCTCGCGAAAAGGCCAGGCATTCGTGAGAGTAAACTGCGCCGCCATCCCTCTCGGCCTTTTGGAGAGTGAACTGTTCGGCCACGAGAAAGGCGCCTTCACGGGGGCGATTTCACAAAGGGTTGGACGCTTCGAGCTGGCGCACAAGGGAACGCTCTTTCTCGATGAAATCGGCGACATACCCCTGGAACTCCAGCCCAAACTCCTGCGGGTTTTGCAGGAGCAGGAATTCGAGCGGTTGGGAAGCAACCGGATGCAACGCGTCGATGTGCGCCTGGTGGCGGCCACAAACGCCGGCCTGGCGGAGATGGTGGCCGAGAAGAAATTCCGTGCCGATCTCTACTATCGGCTGAATATCTTCCCGATCGATATTCCTCCTTTGCGCGACCGGCGGGACGACATACCGTTCCTCATTCGCCACTTCATCGGAAAATACGCACGGCGCATGGGAAAAGCGATCGACAGTATCCCGAACGAGACCATGGAGGCACTCTGCCGTTACGCGTGGCCCGGCAACATCAGGGAGCTGCAAAACCTGATGGAGCGGGCCGTGCTGTTGTCCAGCGGGCCATCGCTGCGAGTGCCGTTGACGGACATCCGTCTTTCCACAGACTTGAATGCGACCCCCGGCGCAAACATCCTGGAGCAGGCTGAGCGGGAACAGATCCTGCGGGCGCTCCGCAAGAGCAAATGGGTGGTCGGCGGCCCGAACGGGGCAGCCGCCCTCCTGGGCCTGAAGCGGACATCGCTCGCCTACAAGATGCAGCGACTCGGAATTTCCCGCTCCCCCGAGTGACGGACCTCCGTCTCGCACGCCGGACGCCCGTCTCGAATCCGCGCGCCCGCCATCCGCGACAAACCTCCAAGTATCACGATCCCAAGCACATGCCCTGATCCCCGACGCTCCGCGTCTCTGGCGCGCCACGTGCAGGATTACGGCTGCCTGAATCAAGGGAGCATTTAAAGTGAAGGCGGAAACAGGAGCAGGAGTGATGGCGAGCCAGAGAACATGGAAGGGAAAGGCCCCGCTTGAACCGTTTGTCAGGCCGCGTTAGATGAAACGGGCGCCGCGTCGTCAAGGGATCGGCAATCGGCTCGCGGCGAATCAGCCGCCGGGTGTGATCGTTGAAGTCCCCGGACGCGACGGCCCCACAACCCGCGCACAAAGCGCGAAAGGAAAACAGTATGATGATCAGCAATGCACCGAAGAATGGGACCGCCCGCGGCATCCGGATCGCCGCGTGCGCCGCTGCTCTCGCAGCGGCTTTTGCGGTCTCGCAGCCGCAGCCGGCCCACGCTCAGCAAGTCACGGTGCCACCCGTGCCCTTCGGCCTTGAGGCGCCGGAGGGGAACAAGGCGTTCCTCGTGGGTCACGCCGTCGGTACGCAGAACTATATCTGCCTGCCCTCAGGCGCCGGCGTCTCTTTTCAACTCTTCACGCCGGAAGCCACACTGTTCAACGACGATGACGGACAGATCATTACCCACTTCTTCAGCGAAAACCCGGATGAGGCTGGAAGGCCGATTCGCGCCTCGTGGGAGAGCTCGAGAGACACGAGCATGATCTGGGCCGCGCTGTTTCCCCAAGAAGGCCTTAACGGCAGCGCCAGCGTCTCGGACGATGCGATTGCCTGGCTCTTGCTGAAAGTGGTTGGCCACCGAGACGGGCCAACCGGCGGCGACAAGCTGTCGGAGACCACTTTCGTCCAGCGGCTGAGCACCTCTGGGGGGCGCCCACCGTCGACCGGCTGCTCCTCGACGGCAGACATCGGCAACAAGGCGTTCGTCCCTTACACGGCCGACTACTTCTTCTATCGCAAGGTGGACAGAGACAGATAGGCCCTGTGCCGGCTTAGTATTTTTGATAAGAGGCAAAGCAAACCCGGGATGTGTTTCGTTTCTGTCGTGGCTGGAACCTGGATGTCGCCGCCACAATCGAAACGAGCACATTCCGGGAAACAGAGGAGGCTAAAGAATCATGAGTCAGACAATCATGTCGGATTTGCAGGCGGCGAAGATCGGAAAGTCGAAAGCTGACTTCACGGGAGAGATTCTTCTTCCCGGAGGCGACGCCTACGAAGGCGCACGCAGGATCTGGAACGGGATGATCGATAAGCGCCCCGCGATCATCGCTCGTTGTGCCGGCAGGTGGGATGTCGTCCACGCTGTGAACTTCGCAAGGGACAACGGGCTTTTGCTCGCCATCCGCGGCGGCGGGCACAATATCGCCGGCAGCGCCATGTGCGACGACGGCATCGTAATCGACCTCTCGCAGATGAGGGCCGCCACCGTCGACGCCGGCGCGCGCCGCGTCGCCATCGAGGGGGGCGCACTGCTCGGGGACCTCGACGCCGCCACCCAGGCCCATGGCCTGGCCACGCCGGTCGGCATCAATTCCACGACCGGGGTCGCCGGCCTGACTCTTGGAGGGGGATTCGGCTGGCTCAGCCGCAAGTACGGCCTGACCATCGACAATCTCGAGTCGGCCGAGGTCGTGACTGCGGCCGGCGAAGTGGTGCACGCCAGCGCCCTCGAGAACCCCGACCTTTTCTGGGCGCTCCGTGGCGGGGGAGGGAATTTCGGTGTCGTCACGCGCTTCGAGTTCCGGCTCCACCCCGTCGGCCCCGGCGTGCTGAGCGGCCTGATCGTCTACCCGGTCTCAGCGGCGAAGCCGGTGCTGCAACAGTACCGCGAATTCATCGCGCAGGCGCCGGACGATCTCTCCGTGTGGGCGCTCCTGCGCCAGGCGCCGCCTCTGCCGTTCCTGCCCGAGGAGGTCCACGGGAAGGGGATTATCGCGCTGGCTTTGCTCTACGCCGGCGACCCGAAACGGGGCGAGCTGCTCATCGAGCCGCTGCGCAGGTTCGACACTCCCGTCGGCGAACACGTGGGTGTCCAGCCCTACACCGCCTGGCAACAGGCGTTCGACCCGCTGCTGGCGGGCGGCGCACGCAACTACTGGAAGTCCCACAATCTGTCGACGATCCAGGATGGCATGCTCGACGTCGCCCTCGACTACATCGACAGGCTGCCGGCTCCAATGTGTGAGATCTTCTTCGGCGCCCTCGGCGGCGCTGCCTCGCGGCCGTCCCCGTGGTCCGCTGCGTACGCCCACCGTGATGCCCGGTTCGTCATGAACGTCCACGGCCGCTGGAAAGATCCGGCCGACGACGAGCGCTGCATCGGCTGGGCGCGCGACTTCTTCACTGCTTCGGCCCCCTTCGCCAGCGGCGGCGTCTACGTTAACTTCCTCACCGCCGACGAGGGTGATCGAGTGAGCGCCGCCTATGGCTCGAACTACCGTCGTCTCGCCCAGGTGAAGCGCAAGTACGACCCGGACAACCTGTTCTGCATAAACCAGAACATCAAGCCCGAAGACAAAGGCCCGGACCGGCGCATTCAAGACGCCCGCAAAGTCTAGGCTGTCAAAGTGCGGAAAAAAACCTGAGGCGCTTCCCGGGGGACCGTTTCTCGATGAACTTGTCACTCCTGTGTGACTTTTTGCGGTCCGACGCCATGGTTTACAGCAGCGGAGGTCAACCCGATGGGTAAGGAGATTCTCGAAACGGTTGTCATGGGGGCAGGGAGCCACATTCTCGGGATCGAACTGGCCATGGGCGCGGCCCTGGTGTGCGGCGTGGTACTCGCCCGGCGGCGATGCTACCGCGCCCACGCCTGGTGTCAATCCGCGGTCGTTCTGCTGAATCTGTTGGTAATCGCACTTTACATGGTCCCTGCATTCCGCGGCCAGGTTTTGCCGGCGATCCCCGCCAGCCTCGGTGAGTCCTATTATTTGCTTGTCACCGTACATGGCGCGTTGGGCATCGCAGCCGAGGCGCTGGCGATCTATCTCCTGCTGGCGGCCGGAACGAATCTCCTGCCCCGGTGGCTGCGGTTGCGCCGCTACAAATTGTGGATGCGCTCCCTGCTTGCCTTATGGTGGCTGGTCCTTTTGTTAGGAATTGCGGTCGCGGAATAGTGGGCGATTCTGCAGAATCCACAGTCTTCAGTAATTTCTCCCGCCGAGTGAACTGGCCCCACTGCCTTACCAGATGGTTTGCATCCCGCGACGACAATGTTCGTACCCCCGCCGGCCTTGAAGCCGGCTATGGGACTCAAAATCAGTTTGCTGTTGTTTTAGATGCCCAACCTCCGTACTCATTAGTACACTATCCGAGATTACTTCGAGCGCTTTTCCCTCCGGAGCGGGCTCATATACTTGAGCGGTCTGCCGATCAGCCGCGTTTTTTCACCTGACGAATTTGCCGGTAAACTCGGTGTTATGAAATTAGACTTCAACATCACAGTTTTTGCTGTAATCTTTTATTAGCAATTTGCAGTGTTCAGATTATTGCCTGAGGACCGGTGATGGGTTGCACGGAGATTCAATGAAGAGTGTTCGCTCTCTCTGAACCTTGATCGCGAACACGGGAGGCGCGGTGATGAAGTCGAGAATCTTTTTGGTCGCACTGTTTGTGTCGTTTTTCTTTGTCAATGGCGCCTACGCGCAAAACAAGTACTACCTGTCGCACTTTGCAAACGGGAACTACGGCGACGGGAGTTTCAAGATGACGGTCATCCTGTTCAACAACACCAACACCGACACGAGCGCCCTTCTGCAGCTGACGGATGACAACGGCCTGCCGCTCACTGTAACCTTCACCGGATCGGGAACCGCCAGTCAGTTCAACATCCCGCTGGCTGCCGGAGCCAGTCAAATCCTGCAGACCGACGGCCTTGGGAGCCTGGTTTCCGGGGCTGCCGTGGTAACGTCTGCCGCAAATATCGCGGTTTCGGGGATTTTTACCATTTATGACAGGAATGGGAATTACGTCACCGAAACGGGGGTGGGAAGTTCAGAGCCCCTGACCAGCTTTGTGCTCCCCGTGGATACCACCGGGCTCTTCAACACCGGCCTGGCGCTCTTCAACTTCAGCGGCACCGACGCCTCCATGACGTTGACGCTGCGCGGTACCAACGGCCAGCAAGTCGGCACCGCGCCGCTGACAGTCAACAGCCACCGACACACCGCCGCCTTCATCGCTGGAGCCGGGCAACTCTTTCCCACCGCCACTAATTTTCAGGGCACGCTTTTGATCCAAAGCCCGATCCCCGTTGCGGCGATGGTCCTGAGGCAGAACCTGACACCTCTTTCGTACACTTCGCTGCCGGTTGTCTCGACTTCCTCAACGAAACTGACATTGAATCTGCCGCACGAAGCGAACGGTACGTACTCGGGCGGGATCTTCAAGACCTCGTACCTGATCTTCAATATTTCCTCAAGCCCTGCCAATGTAACTCTTGCCCTGACACAGGATAACGGGAATCCACTCAACGCGACGATCACGGGCCAAGGGACGAACAGCAGCTTTGCTTTCAACAATCTGGCACCAGGCGGGTCGCTCTTCCTCCAGACCGACGGATCCGGGGCCTTGTCCAGCGGCGCCGCGACCATTACCTCCAACGTTCCGGTGGGCGCCTCCGGCGTCTTTACGGTGTTCAATCCCCAGGGCGCCTTCCAGACCGAGACAGGGATCGGGGACTCGCCTGTGCTGACATCGTTGACGCTGCCCGTGGACATCACCGGCAATTTTGACACGGGCGTCGCGTTTTTCGGCCCGGGCAGCAGCAGCACGACATTGACCTTCCAGTTGTTGAGTGCAAGCGGCACACTCGTCGGCTCGAGTGCCACGAGACCTCTGGCAGCCAAAGGGCATCTTGCCCTGTTCCTTTCCGAGCTGTTTCCGGGAACCAGCAACTTCAGAGGATCAGTCGCCATCACAGCGACCAACGGGGTAGCGGCGCTTACGCTGCGCCAGAATTCCTCGCCTCTCTCTTATACTACTCTGCCTGTCGGTTCGGGCACGTCCAGCGGCAAGGCTCCCAGCGTGGAGCTGCTCTCGAAAACCGAGACGGGAATTGCGGCGACCAGCAATGTCACCCTGAACGAAGTGCTGCCTTCGGGATTCAAACTGACGGGCACGGTTAGCGGACCCGGCCAGGGGAATGTAGTCACGGCAAGCACCGGCCCTGGGAATGGCTATTCAGGAGCCGTAAATCAACAAACCGGCAAGTATTCGATCCTGCTTCCCAGTGGAACCTACAATCTCACGGTTGGCTTCACTCCGAACGGAACGCCTTCGGGCCAGATTTTATCGGTCATTTCCGCAGTATCCGGCTCCGTTCAAGTCTCCGGGGACACCACCCGTGACATCACCCTCCCCGCGGTCACACTTTTCAACGTGTCGGGAAGCGTCACCGGACTCGCCAACCTGCCTTCCCTGTCTTCTCTGCCAATTTCGTTCAGCTCCACCGGCAACTCTGTTGTCTCAGCCCAGTTCAGTGTCAATACGGCAAATGGCAGCTACCAGGGCATGATCCCGGCGGGCAGCTACACGGCGGGCCTCTCGGCCCCGATCACCTTCTCCGTCTTGCAGATAGAGGAGCTTGGACTGTTGAATCTTGGATCGGCGAGCATAAGCGGCAACACGACGATCCCTCCCTTCGCTGTGCCTGCCATGGCAAGGCTGAGCGGCACCCTGCTCAGTACAGGATCGCCTCTGTTCGGCGGGACCATTGTAGCGACCGATTCGGCTTTCTCCGTTTTTGGCACTTCGACCGCCGATTTCCTGACTGCGCAGTATCAGATGATCCTGCCCAAGAACCTCACTTATTCCGTAAGTGCCGGCACCGCAGTGGTGCAGGGGTCTTCGACGGTGTTGGGAGTGATTACTTTCCCGTTACCCGCCGCGAGTGTGAGTTTAGGTCAGGATACTGCCAACTTCGACTTCACAGTACCGGCTCTTCCCGCGCTGGAGACAATTTCAGGGCGTGTGACGGATGGCAGCGGCAAGCCGGTGAGCACTGTCACGATCACCGCCATGTCGTTGTCGATCACAGGGGGGCAGATCAGTACATTCACCGGGTTCGCTCAGACGGACGCCAGCGGCAATTACAGCATCACCGTGCTCAGCGGCGTGAACTACACGATTTCCTTTATTCCGCCGACCCCGACGCAGTGAAAGGAGTACCTCCGGAGAGAGAGAGTTGCCGAGCAAGCGTGAAGCTTTCCGGGTGTTCGCCTTGGGCCCCGCGCTCGCCGGCTGTCGGGAAAGGGATACAAGCGGGCTGCTGTCGCGTGTTCTGCCGGCGCAGGCCGCCTTGCCTCAGGTCATTTGTTTCCGGCGACCACGCATTCAGGGCCGGCGAGACGCCCCGCTCAACCCTGGATGTTCCCCACACGCGCACTGTGGCTTTGGGCCGGCCGCTCGTTGCTAATGGATCCCTGATGTCATGAGGCCCGGCCGGCATTCAATAGACCCGGCCGTCAGGCCGGGATTAGGATTGCAGCAGAGCGAGCGTCGAAGACTTACTATCAGGTGCGGCACTTTATGAACGCCTTGGTTTGAGTGCTGCGCCCTCAGCGCTCATGCTAACGAAATCCCTAACCCCCGGGCTTACGGCTGGTGCTATCAGCTGGCGGCCCCTTCGGGCCTCGGCGCCGCACGAATCCATCAACACCGGACGATGCCCTCGTGGGCGTCATCCACCCCCAGTGTCACGTGTGTCCTGAGGTCAGCGCTCAACCGTGCTTGGCAGCCGCATCCCTCGATCCCCCGGCTCGGTTCGTTATCGGGATCGCAACAAGCTCGCCGGATCGACGCCGGAAGCTCGCAGCGCCGGAATGATGCAGGCCAGGCAGGCTGCAGCCGCGATTACGAGCGCGACTGTCCCGAAGGTCCAGGCATCGATCGGCTGCACGCCGAACAGCAGCCCCGCCATTACCTTTGTCAGAAGAAAAGCCGTTAGCAGTCCAAGCGCGATACCGGTCAGAACGGGCCTCATTCCCTGCCGGACAACCAGCAGAATTATCCCTGCCGGCCGCGCGCCGAGAGCCATGCGGATGCCGATCTCGTGCAGGCGTTCGCCCACGAGGTAGGAAATCACTCCATATACACCGACCGCCCCCAGAATCAGCGCCAACCCTGCGAGCAGAGTCATGAGCAGCATGGTGAATCGCCGCGGTGCAATCGACTCGGCCACAAGGCCGGCCAGCGGCCGGGCGTCATACACGGGCAGACTCTTGTCAATCCGGTGCAGTTCCTGGCGCGCTTCCTCGGCCGTCGCGGTGAAGTCCAGGGAAGAGCGGATCACCAGGCTCAAGGACGACATCCGCGCTTCCTGCGAGACGGGGATATAGATCTGGGGCGCCGGTTCCATCTCCATGGCCACCAGCCTGACCTCGCCGACGACCCCGACGATTTCGCGCGGGATTGTATTGGCATAGCTCAAGCGCAGGAACTTCCCCACAGGATTCTCGCCAGGGAAAAATCTGCGTGCCAGGGCGGCATCGATGATCACCGCCGGCGAGGAACCTGCCCGGTCCCGGTCTGAAAAATCCCGTCCCCGGAGAATCGGAATGCCCATGCCGCCAAAATATCCGGGGGTGATCCAGCGTGCGTAGAACCGGTAGTTTCCCCCGCCCGGGGGCGCCTCGCGATGCTCGATGGTGAAGCCGAACCGGTTGTATCCTTCGCCTCCCGTGAGTGGCAAATTACTGATCATCCCGGCGGAGACCACACCTGGCAGGGAACGCAGCCGCGCCAACGCGCCTTCGAGAAACACTGCCTTGATCGCGTCGTCGGAATAACGCGATTGCGGCATATCGATGGTCAAGGCGGCGGCGTGGTCGGCCTGGAAACCCGGATCTACTTGCCGGAGGTGGACGAAAGTGCGAATCAGCAACCCGGCGCCGACGAGAAGCAGCAGTGATAAAGCAATCTCGCCGGTGACCAGGGCCTCGCGCAGCCAGTGCCCTGCGAAACTCTTTCGATTCGCGATCCCCTCCTTGAGGACCTCGCGCACATCTGCCCTGGACACTCTCATTGCGGGCGCCAGCCCGCACAAGACTCCCGTCAACAATGCGATCAGAAACGCAAAGGCGATTACCCACCCGTCCACTCCTACTTCATCCAGCCGCGGGACCACTGCCGGATCGAGCAATTTGAGCAGCTGCAGAGCGCCGCCGGAGAGGATCAGCCCGGCGCCTGCCCCGATGGCCGCGAGGAGGACGCTCTCGGTGACCAACTGGCGGCCGATCCGGACTGAGCCGGCGCCCAACGCCGATCGGATCGCAATTTCCCCCTGCCGGTGAGTGGTGCGCGCCAGGAGCAGGTTCGAGACATTTGCGCAGGCAATCAGCAGGATGAACCCGACAGCTCCCAAGAGTATCAAGAGAGACCGGCGCACTTCGCCCACAGTCTGCTCCTGGAGAGGCAGGACCGTCACGCCCCAGCCCCGGTTGGACGAGGGGAACGACTCCGCCAGGCCGGCGGCTAACGCATCAAGCTCAGCGCGCGCCTGCGACAGGGCAACCCCCGGCTTCAGCCTCGCTACTGTGCTGAGAAAGTGCGCCTGCCGGCTCAATCGGAAATAGCTGGGGGGCATCGTGGACCAGAGCGCCACCTCCCGGGACGAAAACCGGAACGATTCGGGCATTACGCCGCAAATCACGTAGTCCGCGTCGTCTATTCGGGTCCCTCTCCCGATGATGCCGGGATCTTTGTTGTATCGCCGCTGCCAGAGTCCATAGCTGAGAACCACCTTTGGAACATCCCGTTCACCGGGTCCGGTACTTAACCCGGAACCTACCAGCGGTTGGACGCCAAGAACATTGAAGAAGTCGGGGGTCACCGTGGAACCGAGAACATGCTCGGGTTCAGCCAGGTCTGTCAGATTCGCGCTGCCTTCATAGAACGCCGCCCATCCCGAAAGCGATCGGGCTCCCGTCCGATAGCTCATGAAGTTCGGCGGGGAGACACTGTTGCGGTCGATTCCCTTGGGGCTCTTTTCCCATACCATCACCAGCTGGCCGGGCTCAGGAAAGGGCAAGGGGTTCCAGAGAATGCCGTGCACGAGGCTGAAGATAGTGGCATTCGCCCCGATTCCCAACGCCAGCGCCAGAACGGCAGCCAGGGCAAATGAAGGATTTTTGTACAGCATTCGAAATGCGAAGCGCAGATCTTGTCGCAGAACATCCATGTGAACTCCAGGTGCCGTCAGCAATAAGTCCCAGAAGGTCTGAACCCCTTGAGCGAGCAGTCCGACCAACCCGCGTCGGCGAACCGCTTGCCGGCAGTCTTCTCCGAAAAACTCCGTCATCTCCGCCGCATATTCATGCCGGAATTCCGCCGGGTAGACGGCCAACGCCCGGCTGTAGAGCCGCTGCAAAACCAGTGCAAATTTGTCGAGGCCGTTAATCATTGAGGTTACTTGGGGCTTCCGAGAAGGTCTTTTGCCCGGGCGAGGTCCACGAGGCTCTCCAACCGTTTTGCTTCGGCTCCGGCCAACCGCCGGCCCAGGTCGGTCAATCGATAGTAGCGGCGCCGGACGTCATCGCCTTCGGCATCCGGGTGTTCTTCGCACTCCTCGATCAGTTCTTCCGCCAACATTCGCCGGAGAGTGCCGTAAAGCGTTCCTGGACCGAGCTTTATGAGCCCGCAAGCACGGAATTCGACTTCGCGTTTAATGCCGTAGCCGTGGCGCTCCCCGTCTGCCAGAGCCAGCATGATGTGGAAGACGGCAGGCAGCAAAGGCAATCTGTCGTGTGTTTCCTCCGGAGAATTCATGTGTTCCTCCTAAAGTGATCAAACTTCGATATAACAACTGTTGATATATCAAAAATCGACTATTGTCTGCAAGGGAAAACTGAGGATGTCTTCGGATACGAAACGCTGCCGCGTTCGCGAATTCGCCTAAGAAAAATCGGTGTGCTGCATATTAATTACGAGGTGGATTATGAAAGAACCGTTCCGAATTTTGTTCGCGCCGCTGGCTGTGATCGTCCATCGGCACGGCTGGACGTTATTCAGATATAAACCCACGGCGTTGGACCTCGACGTGGACCTAGACCTGGACTTCGTCTTGGACCTGGACGTGGACCCGGCATTTCTGTTCGAGCTGGACTTCAGCAATCGCGCAACACAGGTAATGGTCTGCCTGCTTGCTGCAGGCAGGTCGAGATCCAGGTCCAGGTCCACGTCCAAGTCCGGGTCAGATGACCTTGGAGTTCCGCAACACACGCGGGTTACGCCTGGGGCCCTGGCTCGATGGCCGCTTCCTGTACCGCGCGGGGCGCCGGCTCGGGAACCTTCTGGATCGCGGTCTGGCAGTTGGGGCAGTAAGTCCATTCCGCTCGCGCCGGATACCCGCACTTGGGGCAAAAATCGCTGGTCGCGGGCGACCCGCAGTAGGGGCAGAATTTTTCGCCGCCCATGGTCCTGCCGCAGGTTTGACACACTCCCTTGGTTCCCTGTTCCGGCCGCAGGATCAGATAGATGGCCAGCCCGAACACGAAGGACACGAGAGTCAGGACGGACCAGCGCACCGGCGAGTCTACACCGCGGCCCTTCGCATCGAGATATACCCATGTCGGCAGGAGGAACCAGAGAAACAGCGCCGAGGCGGCCAACAAGCCGCCCGATAATTCCTGCGGGCCCTCATACCCATTCCGGAAGTAGCCTCTGTCGTTATCGATGCCGGACACCTTCAGGTAGAGAGTGCCCAACATTTCTCCCTTGTCGTTCTGAAAAGGAGCGGAAAATACCAATCCATCGCTTTCATGAGGCCCGCGGTCTTCCTCCTGCCGCCGCCTTTCTGCGCCCTCCTGCCCTGCCGTTTTGGCTTCGTAGGACCCAAAATTCATGTTCCGCAGATCCCGCACCAGCCTGCGGATAAAATCCTGGCGATCGGTGAACCGGCCCTCCTGTTCTATGAGCTTCTGGTAGGTGTCGTAAGCACGGTTCAAGCGGTCAAACGGTTCCCGGGGGACTCCGAACTGGAATTTACCGCCGGTGTCCATCGCCCAAAGGTACAGGCGCGCGTTGGAATACTCTTCGAAGTAGTGGGCCTCGGCCCGCCCCGCGATGTTTGGATCGACCGGAAGTCTGACAACCTTTTTTGCCGTCTCCTGCAGGTAGTTCCGGTATTTAAGGATCCTGTCCTCCCGGGTCTTGCTCCAGTCCTTCTCGTATTCGATTTCGGCCAGGCGGCTCATGCGTTCAGTGATCAACAGGGTGAGCCCTGCAATGACGAATACCGCCAGTCCGATCAAGGCCATGTTTCGAAGGATGCGTTTCTTGTTCGGCAACATTTTTACCTCCCGAATCGCTGCCTGGCTTCCCAGGCGTTCATTGGACCGTACCGTTCCGCGGGCGCCGGGATTCCCACCAGAAGATAGGAGCCAGGGCGAGAGTCACGAGGGCCCCGGCGCCGAAAAAGAAAACTGCCGTCAATCCGCGCGGCCCGATCTCTGCGGCCAGCTTCCATGTGCGGAGCGACTGCCAGAGTGGGGTTGTCGCCAGCCATCCTCCGGCCAGAAAGATAAAAACCAGCACCAGGATCATTCCGGTGACGTGTCCCAGGATCAGGGGCGTCCACGCCGGATCCGCCCAGTCGCGTTCAGTGCCGGATTTTTCGATTCGCGCCTTGAGCCGGGCCCACGCAAATGGAGGCGGGGCCTCAGTCGGTTCCTTCTCGAGCAAGTTCACCGCTCGGGCAAGCGCCACGAACGAGGCCGTGCACCCCGGACACGCGCTCAGATGCTTATTGCAGGAATCCCGTTCTTCCCGGGCAAGTTCGTCAAAGACCAGGCCGACCAGCTCTTCATCCTGAAGGTGTCCCATACTTATTGCTCTCCCGGCGCAAGCCGGCGCCGCAGTTCGGCGATGGCACGGTGAAAGCGCGTCTTAAGTGTCCCGGCGGGGGCGCCCGTAACCGCTGCAATTTCACTGAATTTCATCCCCTCCATGCAGCGGAGCGCGACCACCTCGCGCATTGACGGGGAGAGTCCTGCAAGCGCCGAGGCGACAAGCGCCGACGTTTCCCCGCGCTCGAGCCGGGTTTCCGGGTCATCTGCCGGATCCCGCTCAGTCTTCACAGCCGTTCCCCCGGCAAGCTCATCCTCCCGGATTTCGCGGGAGTGGCGTTTCAGCCCCATTTCGCTCCGGGTGGCATTCAGCGCCACGCGGTAGAGCCACGGCCGGGAACCCGCCGCGCGCAGGATCGAAGGTGTGAGCGGCCTGCCAGATGCGCCAGAAAGTCTCCTGGAGCAGGTCTTCGGCGAGTGCGCGTTCGCCGACACACCGGAAAACGAAGTTGAAGACACGAAGCTCGTAGCGGCCGTAAAGGACACGGAAGGCGTCAACATCCCGCGTGCACACCCGCCTCATCAAAACCTCGTCCCCCAGGGCTTCGATATCCATGACCACCTGTTCAAAGGATCATACCGGCACAGAACCGAAAAGGTTACATCCGAGTGGCTTGAAAAGCCCTGGCGGTGTGGTATGAGCTCGAAGAACCGAAGCACAGTGGGACAGCGGAAGTCCGAGAATGCCAGCTATAGGAGGATCGATGATGATGATGCGAAGTGTCGTGATTATTGCAGGTCTTGGACTCCTCGCAGTGACGTGCGTGCCGCAGGCGCTTGCCCAGGGTCTCACCTATGATCATCGCGTCTTAGCAACCACGAAAACCTCAACCATGGAAAAGGAAATGAACGAGGCTGCTGCCGCCGGGTTCGTTGAGGTTTCCCCCAGGTTTTCCTGCCCATTACTCAAATTAGAAGGGGGCGTCAGTTGATTTCTGCGAGGATCTGATTGAGTTTTTCATCGTAAGGCTCATTCGTGGCAGCGGTGAACTCAGCCAGCCAGTGACGGATGTAGGGCAGATCCGCAGCCGGGTTTTTGAGCAGGATGCCTTTCACATCCTCGAGGTCGCGCGCGCGTCCGGCGATGATCTTGTGGATGATGAGATCCTCGAGGGAGGCAAAGCGCAATTCGGCATCACCCATCCTTACCTTGCGCGCTCTGGAAATAGCCAGCTGTTCGAAGGGAGAAAAGGACAGGATGAAGTCCACCCGCATCCCGGATTGAGGATCGGCGCACGGGAGGACCATGGTCTGGCGGGTGAACGATTCGGGTTCCACGAGGATTGTCAAATCTGCCGCTCGCGCGGCAGCCAGGACATCGGGAAGGCGCTCGAGGCCGGTGCCGAGCGTGATGTCGATGTCTTTCGTCAGGCGAGGCTCCCCATAGAGCAGCACAGCCTGCCCGCCGATGATCATGTACGGAAGCGCACTCTGATCAAGTGCGGCCGCGATCCGCGAGAGCAACGCCTCGAGCATTAAGAACTCCGGCGAGACGGATGTCGGCGTCGATTCCGTCCAACGCGTTTTTGAGGGGGATCACGCCCAGGGACCGTGCCTCGGTATACAGAGCTTCGAAGATGCGAACATTGCGGCGATAGTCTGCAGGCTCCTGCCTTGCAAGGTCATGCTCGAAGGATCGCACAATCGACGGATTCCTGATCATTAGCTGACATCCCCGCGATCATCATACCTCGGAAAAATCGGCGACAGGTCACGATTTTGATCAGTCTCCCAGGGAGGCGCGGCCGAAGAGCGGCTGGCCGCCCAGGGAGGTGTGAAAGGCGTAGAGAGTCAGCGCAAGCAGCAAGGCGAGCCCCGTCAGCCCGATCCCGGAATACCAGGCCGACATCTGCGTCGTGATCGGAAAGCCCATCAGCAGTTCGTAGAACAATGTGCTTGCCTCGAAGACCACGATGCCGTATCGCAGTAGCACGATGACTATCGATGAATAAAGCAGAGCACCTATATCAAACTGATAGGAGATAAATCGTCAACGCCTGAAGCAACACCAGACTTGCTTCGGTCCGACCCCGGACACGCACTATACTTCGTCCACTGGCAGATCCATGTGAAACCTCGTCCACTGCCCCGGCTCGCTTTCGCAATGCAACTCGCCGTGATGCTCCTCCACGATCCCGTGGCTGATTGCCAGCCCCAGCCCCGTGCCTTTGCCCGGCTCTTTGGTTGTGAAGAACGGATCGAACAACTTCTCCCGTAATTCCGGCGGAATTCCTGTCCCATGGTCCTCCACCGTCGTCCGGATCCACGCATTGCCGGCTATCTCGAACACGCGCGCTGTTACCCGGATGATCTTGTCCGGATTGCCCTCCGGATATTTCTCGTTCAATGCGTCGCGGGCGTTTGTGAGAAGATTCATCAGCACCTGCTGAATCTGCTGACTGCGGCATTTTGCCGGCGGCAAGTTCCCGGGGATGTCCATCTCCACGGCAATCTGGTCGTGCGGCATCACTGTCTGGATCAGGGCTAACGTAGCTCGGATAATTTCGCGGATGTCGGCCGGGCTATGAGACTGCGTCTCGTGCCGGGCAAAGATCAGGAGGCTATGCACTATGGCTGCCACGCGTTCGGTCAGACGGACGATCCCCCAGGCGTATTCTGCCAATGGGTTGTTCTTGTCTGTGCCGGTCGCAATCAACTGCGCGAAGCCCATGATCCCGGTCAGGGGGTTGTTGATTTCGTGCGCCACACCGCCGGCGAGTCTCCCGATGGACTCGAGCCTTTGCCGGTGACGCTGCAACTCCTCGGCCTTCTTGCGTTCGGTAATGTCAATGGAGAGTCCCAGCACCGTGACGGGTTTGCCCTTCCACCCGTAGCTGTTCCTCGCTTTATACCGTCTTCTTTCCGGTTCCCATTAACAGCCTGACAAACAACAGAACGTGAAACGTCAGCATCAGCAGCAATCCGACCTGAAGCATTCCCCATTCCAGCGGGCATCGGTTCACCTGGGAATACCAGCCGGGGAGAGCCTGACCGGCACGCGCCCAGACCTCCGGACTCGCATAATCGTGCCAGATATCATGGCCTGCGAGGTAGTACCCGATAAGGCTGAGAAATGAAAGGACGCCGAATATTTCAATAGCTCTATTCAAGAATTGAATTCGTTTCATGCTCCTGCTCCTTCACAGCATGGACGCACCGACGGCGAAAACATAACATCTTTATGATCCTATCAGAGTCAGCGACGGAACAACGATGGCAGGGAAAAAGCCTGATTAGTGTCTGTCTCAGCCCGCCGCTCTTCAACGAGAGTCGTACCGGCGGTAGCAGACGGCTACCTTCATGCGGTTGCCGCAGATGCTCATGCTGCATTCTTCCTGCCCCCGGCGCCGAAGCCTTCCGGCGTGACAACCCGAAAGCGGAGGTCCACTTGTGCGACACCGGCCATTTTGCCCTGGAAACACACGCCGGCGAAATTGCCCTGACGACCCGCGAGCTCCTGGATCGCAATCTGTCCTGAAGCAGCCACTTTACAATAGACTGCGCCTCGAGCCGGCCGGTGTCGGGCAGCCCAGTCGCCGCCCGGCGCCGGCTTTTGGCTTGGATATCCGGGCGCCTCCCTTCTACTTGCCCCTCGCTTTTCGGCGACCCCGGCCTTTCACGGACTCGTGCGATGGCGGCGTCCGGAAGGCGGCGTTCCTCCGCGTCCAAGATCAGGGTTGTGCGCGTCGTTGATGTATAATCCGGCGTTCCAATCAGGGAGGTTTCCAATGCGCGGACTGAATCGTCGCGATTTGTTGAAAACGTCGGGTGCGGCCGCGGCCGGCGCCGCCTTGGCACCTGTGGCACTCGTGCAAAGCGGTGGGCGGACTGCGCCCGCCTCCTACCCGGATATTCTCAGGGGACCAGATTCGATCGTAGCGTTTACTGACGATAAGACCTTGCCGCTTGAGCGACAGGGCGAACGCTGGGCCTCGGACCCTGTCGTGGTGGAGTGGAAAATGCGCGGGACCGGCGCGGCAAGGGAAGTGGCCGTCGCCATCGAAGCTCCCGGCGTGGGGCTCCAGCGTGTCCGGCTGCGCTGGCTGGCGCGCATGCCTGAAGGAACGCGCATCCTCGGCGATCACTGGGAACGCAGCTACGGCGACCTGGAGTGGCGCGGCCTGATACCCGAGCGGATACTGCCCTGGTACTTTCTGGCTGCCGGTGCGGGAGGCGCACACGCCTACGGAGTCCGCACCGGGGCCGCGGCATTCTGTTTCTGGCAGGCTGACGCCTCCGGAATTTCGCTCTGGCTTGACGTGCGCAACGGCGGCGCAGGCGTAAACCTCGGTTCCCGGCGTCTGGATGCCGCAGTGATTCGCGCCCGCCACGGCAATCCCGGGGAAACCCCCTTTCAGGCGGCGCGCTCGTTCTGCCGCGAACTGTGCGCAGCGCCGCGTTTGCCGGCCGCCCCGGTGTATGGGGGCAACAACTGGTACTACGCTTACGGCCGCAGCTCCCGCGACGACATCCTGCGCGATTCCGATCTGATGGCTGAACTCGCGCCGTCGCTGCCAAACCGCCCGTTCATGGTGATCGACGACGGGTGGCAGCCGAACCGCACCGCCGGGCCCTGGGATCGTGGGAACGACAAGTTTCCGGACATGCCTCGCCTGGCCGAGGAAATGCGCAAGCGCGGCGTAAAGCCGGGCATCTGGATGCGCCCCCTGTACACGGTGACACAGGTCGCCGAGTCGTGGAGGCTGCCGCAGCGCCGCGCAGGCAACGCCGCGCGGCCGAACGCGAATTTGCCGCTCGACCCCACAGTACCCGAAGTGCTCGAGTCGGTGCGGCAAGACGTCCGCCGCCTGGCCGGGTGGGGCTTTGAAATGATCAAGCACGATTATTCCACCTTCGATCTATTCGGGCGATGGGGTTCGACGATGAATGCCGACATCACCGACAACGGTTGGCACTTCGCGGATCGGGGCCGGACCAATGCGGAGATCGTCCTCGCCTTCTACCGCGTGATCCGGGATGCCGCCGGCTCGTCGCTGGTGATTGGCTGCAACAGCCTGAACCACCTCTCGGCCGGCGTTTTCGAGCTTCAGCGGACCGGCGACGACACCAGCGGGCAGGATTTCAACCGCACGCGGCGAATGGGGGTCAACACGCTCGCGTTCCGCGCCCCGCAACACGGCGCATTTTTCGCGGTCGATGCCGATTGCGTGCCGATCACCCCGCAGATCCCCTGGGCGCTCGGAAGCCGGTGGCTGGACCTCGTCGCCCGAAGCGGAACGCCGCTGTTCGTCTCTGCAGACCCGCGGGCAGTCGGAGACGAACAGAAGCAGGCGCTGAAAGCCGCGTTTGCCGTTGCGGCCAGGCAGCAGCCGCTGTGCGAGCCGCTCGACTGGCTGGAAACGACGGCACCCAGGCGCTGGCGGTTACAGGGCAAGCCAGTCGAGTACGACTGGTTCGGCCCGGAAGGCGCCACGCCGTTCCCACGATAGATGCCGTCCAGCGCCGGTCACGCTCTCCGTATAGCCACTGCGGGCGATACTACTCTTAGAGCCAAAATTCGGGCCTGTTTTTTGGCTGTAAGGCGGCATTTGGGGGCCATAAAACCGCCGATGTAATTTGTGCTTAACGGGTTAGCGTCTTCAGCCCCCGTCTGGCGAAACTCCATTGTTACCTGACCTGGACCTGGACCTGGACGTAGACCCGGCAAGAACCTGCGGCCCGGCTTAAGTGACTCATTCGCAAATATTTACAGAAGACAAAGCTGACCACGGCCAAGGTCCAGGTCCACGTCCAGGACCAAGAAGGGCAATTATTGAGTTTCGCGACAGAATCCAGTTAGCGTCGTCAGTCCCGATTTGGCGCAATTCGTCCTTTTCGGCCGCACCATCGTCTAATAACATTTTAAGGGCTGGACGGTTGCGTCGGGAGGTCTTCGGAAAGGTGGTCGACGTATGGAAACGCTCCTCAAGGACCTCAAGCAGGCCCTCCGCATGCTGCGCAGGAGTCCCGGATTCAGTCTTACCGCCATTTCGGCGCTGGCGCTGGGCATCGGCGCCAATGCCGCCATCTTTTCGGTGGTCAATGCCGTTCTTTTGAAACCGTTGCCCTTCCCTCAGGCGGATCGGATCGTGCAGCTCCTGAACAGTTCGCCGCAGGGGAGCTCTCCGGCTGCGTCCGTGCCCAAATACAATGCCTGGCGCCAGCAGGATCAGGTCCTAGAAGACGTTGCCGCGTATGACACGGGAGGTCCCGGGATCAACATCTCCGGGGGCGAAAGGCCCCAGCAGGTCAAAGGAATTCACGTTTCTGCCAGGTTCTTCCGGCTGTTCGGCGCACGCGTGGCTCTCGGACGCACGTTTGCTGCGGACGAAGACCGGCCGCGGGGCGACCGCGTCGTCGTGCTTTCCAACGGGCTGTGGCAAGGGCGTTACGGATCCGACGAATCCATCATCGGCAAGACCATTTCCCTCGGCGGCGAGCCCCACACCGTTATCGGAGTCATCCACGCCGAATTTGCATTCGATCCCGCTCCGGATCTGTACCTGCCTTTCCAGGCCGACCCGAACAGCATCCAGCAAGCCCACTATTTCCGGGTCGCCGCCCGTCTGAAACCGGGCGTCACGATCGACGCCGTCCGCGCCGCGCTTAAACTGACAGCCGAGGAGTTCAAGAGGAAGTTTCCCGGCACGATGGGTCCCAACAACAGTTTCACGGCTGAGCCCATGCAGGAAATCGTCGTCAGGAATGTCCGGCCCGCGTTGTTCGTCCTGCTCGGCGCCGTCGGCTTTGTGCTTCTGATTGCCTGCGCCAATGTCGCGAATCTGCAACTCGTGCGCTCGTCCGTGCGCGGGCGCGAAATCGCGATCCGTGCGGCCATGGGGGCCGGGCGCGGACGCATCATCAGGCAGTTGCTCACGGAGAGTGTGCTGCTCTCGGTCATCGGCGGCGTGATCGGCCTGGCCCTGGGCCTCATCGGTGTCCGCGCCCTGCTGGCGCTGAACCCGGGCGACATCCCTCGGATCGGCACAAGCGGTTCGGCGGTCACGCTGGATTGGACAGTCTTCGCATTTACGGCATTCCTGTCCGTTCTCACCGGTGTCATCTTTGGCCTGGTTCCCGCCTTGCACGCCTCACGTGTTGATCTCAACGCCACCCTGAAGGAAGCCGGCGCGCGGGCGGGTACGGGACCGCGCCAGAACAGGATACGCAGCCTGCTGGTCGTGACCGAGGTCGCCCTTGCCATCGTCCTGCTGGCGGGCGCGGGCCTGCTCATCCGCACGTTCGCCGCGCTGAATGGCGTGGCGCCGGGATTTGACCCTCACAATGTACTGGCAATGGACATTTCGCTGACCGGGAGCCGTTACGACCGGACCGCGGCGATTTCGGAAATGGCGCGCCTCGCCGAGCAGCGTGTCGAAGCGCTGCCCGGGGTGCAGGCTGCGGCGGCGAGCTGTTACCTTCCGCTCGAGGGCGGACTCGGGCTGCCCTTCATTATCGAGGGCCGGCCGCTTGCGGACTCGCCGGCCCACGGCGGCGCGGGTTATGCGTACGTCACACACCGTTTCTTCGACGTCTTCAGGATCCCCATCGTCCGGGGCCGCGGCTTCACGGAGCACGATGGTGCAACGGATCCCGGGGTCGTGGTCATCAACGAAGCTTTCGCCAGGCAGTACTGGCCCAACCAGAGCCCCATCGGCCAGCGTTTGACGATCGGCCCAGGTATGGGGCCCGATTTTTCCGAACCTCCGCGTGAAATCATCGGCATCGTGGCGGACACGCGGGATGCCGGCCTCAATTTCGCACCTCAGCCCGAGATGTTTATTCCGCTGGCACAGGTGCGCGACGCAATCATGACGTTGAACAACCGCTTCCTGCCGCTCTCCTGGGTTGTCCGCACGCACGTCGCGCCATTCTCGCTGGCCGAGCCCGTCCAGCGGGTATTTGAGAATCTGGCCGACCTTCCCGTCGCACACATCCGTACCATGGACCAGGTGGTGTCACAGTCAACGGCGCGCAACCAGTTCAACACATTCCTGCTCTCCGTGTTCGCGCTCGTCGCCATTCTGCTCGCCGCCATCGGCCTCTACGGGCTGATGGCCTACTCGGTCGAACAGCGCACACTGGAGTTCGGCATACGGTTGGCGCTGGGCGCCGATGCCCGCGATCTGCGCGGCATGATCATCAGACATGCGATGAAGCTGGCCCTGGTGGGCATCGTTGTCGGTCTGGCAGCGGCCTACGGCCTCACTCGCCTGATGTCCACCATGCTATACGATGTGAGGCCGACGGATCCGCTCGTTTTTGGAACGGTGGCATTGCTGCTGGGCCTGGTGGCATTCCTGGCCAGCTATCTTCCCGCGAGCCGTGCCGTCCGCATCGAACCCGTATTGGCTTTGCGGTGCGAGTGAACCGATCCGCCGAAGCCTGCCGGCACGCCAGTTCAGCAAGCCCTTTCCACTCGCGGAATGATAGAGTGTGACTCGAACGGGATCCGGCTTCGGGCCGGCGAGACGCGTGACCGGAAATTTCTACTCATCAATTTTGGGGTGATACCATGAAGAGACTCCTCTTGTTCAGTTTGTTGCTTTCGGCAAGCCTCACATTCGCACAGCCGCTCCCGGCGGTCGAACCTCTCCGACTTGGCATGATTGGCCTCGTTCACGGACACGCCGGCGGGTTTCTGAATCGTTATCTTGGACGCCAGGACATCCGGTTGGTCGGGATTGCAGAGCCGGATCATGCCGTCGCTTCCCGCTACGCCGAACGGTACCGGTTCGATCGATCCCTGCTCTATGGCAACGTGGTCCGGATGCTCGATGAGGCTCGTCCCGAGGCGGTGGTCATTTTCACGAATACATTCGACCACCTTCAGGTTGTGGAAGCCTGCGCGGCCCGCGGCATTCCTGCCATGATGGAAAAACCGCTCGCCGTGAGCATGGAGCACGCGCGCGCCATCGAGCGGGCGGCTCGCAGGGGGAATATCCCGGTCATGGTCAACTATGAAACTACCTGGTATGCGAGCAACCGCGCGGTCTGGAGGATCGCTCGAGAACAAAATGCCATCGGCGAGATTCGCAAGATCGTGGTGCACGATGGTCATCGGGGTCCCCGTCTGATCGGCGTTCAGCCCGAGTTTTTCGCCTGGCTCACGGACCCCGTCAAAAACGGGGCCGGGGCCTTGTATGACTTCGGCTGCTACGGCGCGAACCTGATTACATGGTTGATGGACAACCGTCGACCAATCGCCGTAACTGCGGTGACCCAGCATTTTCAGCCTGATGTTTACCCGAAGGTGGACGACGAAGCTTCCATCATCGTCGAATATCCCGGCGCGCAGGGCATCATTCAAGCCTCATGGAACTGGCCGTTTGATCGAAAAGACATGGAGGTTTACGGCCGTACGGGGTACATCTTTGCGCCGCGCCCCAACGACACGCGCGTCCGCTTGCAGGGCAAGCAGGAAGAGCAGGCCACGGCCCCGCCGATACCTGCGCCGGAACAGGATTTTCTGAGCTACCTCATAGCGGTTGTGCGCAAGGAGGTCAAACCTTCGGGCCTGTCGTCGCTCGAGAACAATCTGATCGTAACTGAGATTCTCGATGCAGCCCGGACTTCAGCGTCAACCGGGAGGAGAGTCGTCCTCAAATAGCCCGCAGCGTGATGGGAATCGGGGACTGACGAGAATGCTTAGTTAGTGTCTGTCGCGAAACTCCATGGCAGCGCAATCGGCGCGCAAGATCTAGGCCCCGGAGGGGCCGGCAATCCGACACTCGCTCGAACTCAAGAAGAAGTTTCGCGACAGAAACAACCTAAGGATTTCAGATCAGCCAAGAGTATGCCTCGCACAGTAGGATTGAATTACCTATAATTTGTGAATGTTAACCTGCGGCGGCGCAGGGTTGCTGAATGATGGGTTCATCGCAGTCCGCTCGCTCAAGACCGTTTGCGCTGTCGCGCGGCGTTCGAACTCGGGAACTTGTCGATGAAACAGATCCGCCAGCGGCGTTTCCGGGCAACGATCGAAGGGACCGGAAAAAGTCGGGTGTACGTGCCCCTCCCATTCGATCCGGCGGAATTGTGGGGGTCAAGGGGACGCTATTACGTCGCGGGTACGATAAACGGCATGCGGTTCCGCGGCCGGCTTGACCAATCCGACAGAGGACATTTTTTGCCCCTGGGACCCGCCTGGAGGCGGCATGCCGGCTTGAGTCCCCGAGACGTTGTCGACGTACTGATCGTGGACGAACATCCACCCCGCGAGGGGCTTGCAGCCGACGTGGCGGCCGCGCTCGACGCCAATCCCGAAGCCGGGCGCTTTTTCGACGCGCTGGCGAGTTTCTACCGCAAGAACTATCTGCGGTGGATCGACGCGACAAAGCGGAGTCCCGACATGCGCGCGGCGCGCATCGCGGAACTCGTCGAGCTGATGAAGGCCGGCCGCAAGCAACGACCGCAACGCAAAGGGCCCGGCCTTCCCGGCGGGCAGAGCATATGATCCACGACGCGGTTCAGCGGAAGTTCGGCGAAGCCCTCGACGGGCTGGTCAAATTGGTGAAGGAGGACCGGTCGATCCTGGCCGCCATTCTTTGCGGCAGCCTGTCGTACGACACGGTCTGGGTGAAGTCGGATATCGATCTCCTGCTTGTTACCGTCGACGACAGGAATATCAAGCCCGGGGCGCGGGCGCTTTACGCCGACGGGGTCAACGTGCACGCGATCCTGATGCCGCGCGCGGAATTCCGCAAGATCGTCGAAGGCACGATCCGCAACTCGTTCATGCATTCGCTGCTGGCGAAGGGCCGGCTACTCTATTCCCGTGATCAGACTATTGCCGACCTCTGCGCCGGCCTGGGGGAGATCGGCGAACGGGACACGGAAGTGCAGCTTCTTGGAGCGGCGATCTCCGCCCTGGGATCGATATACAAGGCCCACAAGTGGTTCTCCACGCGCGGCGACCTCGAGTACACCGCCCTTTGGGTCCTTTACGCCGCCACGCCGCTCGCAAAGATCGAGGTAATGGGCGCCCGGTTGATCGCCGACCGCGAGGTAATCCCGCAGGCAATGAAGCTGAACGCCGCGTTCTTCAAGATCATCTACGCGGACCTGCTGAACGACCGAAAGACGTCCAAGACCGTCAAGGCTGCGCTCGACGCCGTCGACGACTATCTGGCGGAGCGGGCGCCGTCGCTGTTCGCGCCCGTGCTCGATCATTTGCGAGATGTCGGGGAAGCCCGCTCGGCGACGGACATCGAGGATCACTTCCTGCGAAACTTCGGCGTCGAAGGGGTTACGGCCGCCTGCGAATACCTTGCCGACCAGGGATTGGCCTGCAAGGCTTCGATCCCGGTGCGGCTCACCAAAAGGAGCAACGCCATGGTGGAAGAGCTCGCGTTCTTCCACCTGCAACCGGAAACGGGAGAACCTGGTCCTCGAGCAGGAAAGTCGGCGCCCGATGTCTGCTAACCATCAGCGGCTTCCCCGCGCGAAGGCCGCGGCGCGCACGAGCATCGCAGTCACGGGCGCGCGCGTCCACAACCTCAAGAACATCTCTCTCGAGATCCCGCGCGATCGGCTGATCGTGGTCACCGGGCTCTCCGGCTCCGGCAAATCGAGCCTCGCCTTTGACACGATCTATGCCGAAGGGCAGCGGCGCTACATGGAGTCGCTGTCGAGCTACGCCAAACGGTTCGTTTCCCAGGTGGCGAAGCCCGACGTGGACTTCGTGTACGGACTCTCCCCGGTGATTTCCATCGAGCAGAAGACCGTTTCCAGCAATCCCCGCTCGACCGTCGGCACCATGACCGACATCGCGAGCTACCTGAACCTCCTGTTCGCCACCATCGGGGAGCCGCACTGTCCGCGTACGGGCGAACCTACCCCGAGCCGGACGTCCAGCCAGATCCTCGAGTCGATCCTGGCGTTGCCGGAGGGGGCGGAGATCGAACTGCGGGCGCCCGTCTTCAAGGTCTACGGCGAAGAACTCGACTACCTCTTCACCGAGGTCCGCAAGAAGGGGTGTCGGCGGATGATCATCGACGGCCAGCCGGTCGACATTTCCGAGAACGTCGAGATCGATGAGGCTGCAGGCGAGAACATGGCAGCGGTCGTCGACCGGTTCGTCGTGAGCCGGAAACACGAGAAGGGCATCAAGGCCGGGATTGCCGCCACATTGCTCGTCGGCGACGGGCTCATGCAGGTCCACGTCGCCAACGGGACAAGCAAAGCCGAGGCCGAACGATTCTACCGCGGGCTCTCGAGCAAGACGCACCACTTCGTTTACGGCGACATCGGCCCGGACTACTTTGTGTTCAACAATCCCGAGAGCGCCTGCCGCACGTGCGGCGGTCTCGGAATTCACAAGCTCACCCACCCGGAGCTGCTGGTTCCCGATCCGAAGCGCAGCATCGTGGGAGGGTGCTTCGTGCGCGAGGCGTTCAAGTACAACCCGGATACCTGGGACGGGCGGATGATGTACAGCCTGAGCAAGGCCCTCGGTTTCTCGCTCGAGACGCCCTGGCAGGATCTGCCGGTGAAGGCGCGCGACTCAATCCTCAACGGCATTGATCCGCAAAAGCTGGTCCTGAAATCGCCGCCGGAGGCCAAAGTCAAGCGCGACGACTGGGAGGGCAAGCTCTTAGGCTTTGGCGGCATCGCGCGACGAATCGAGCGGCACTATCGCCGCTACCGACAGCGCGGGGAAGCCAGCGCGAGCATGGAGGAGTGGCTCGACAGGGTGATGGTCGAGCACACCTGCCCCGACTGCAAGGGAGCCCGCCTCCGCGCCACGAGGCTCCTGTTCACGGTTGCGGGCAAGAACATCCACGAGGCGGGCCAGCTCCACTTCGACCGGCTCCACGATTTCCTGGGCACGGTCAAGCCGGCCGGACGGGGCGCCGACGCCGGCCGGCAGATTCTCAGGGAAATCCGGAGACGGCTCGACCTGCTGCTGGGAATCGGCCTTGACTACCTGAACCTGAACCGGCGCTCCGGCACGCTCTCTGGCGGCGAGTCGCAGAGGATCCGGCTTTCGACGCAGATCGGTTCGGGGCTGATGGGCATGCTGTACGTCCTCGATGAGCCCAGCATCGGCCTTCATCCAAAGGACAACATGAAGATGATCGCCACCCTGGAGAACCTGCGCGACATCGGCAATACCGTGATTGTCGTCGAACACGACGAGGAGACGATCCGCGCCGCGGACCATCTCGTCGAGATGGGGCCCGGACCGGGGGTTCATGGCGGTGAGGTGGTGGTGCAGGGGACTCTCGCCGACCTCCTGGCGTGCAAGGCCTCCCCGACCGGGCAATATCTTTCGGGCAAGCGGTCGATTGCGATGCCCGCGCGGCGCCGCAACGGGAACGGAAAGACTCTGATCGTCCGCGGCGCCCGCGAGAACAACCTGAAAAGCATCGATGTGGTGTTCCCGCTGGGCAAGCTGGTGGCGATCACCGGCGCCTCCGGCTCCGGCAAGAGCACGCTCATCAGCGAGATCCTTTACAAGGCACTGTGGAAACGGCTCGTGGACACGCGCACTCTGCCGGGAGACCATGACGGGCTCGAGGGTGCCGAGCAGGTGCACAATGTGATCAGCATCGACCAGTCGCCGATCGGGCGGAACAGCCGGTCCAACCCTGCGACCTACGTGGGATTCTATGACTCCATCCGCGACCTCTTTGCCTCGACTCCCATGTCCAGGGAGCGCGGCTACCTGCCGGGGCGCTTCAGCTTCAACGTGAAGGGAGGTCGCTGCGAAGAATGCCAGGGCGAAGGGGTGATCACGACGCAGCTCTACTTCATGCCCGACGTCGAGGTGCTCTGCGGCGCCTGCAAGGGGGCGCGCTTCAATGCCGAAACGCTCGAGGTCGCCCTGCGCGGCAAGACCATCAGCGATATTCTGAACATGTCGGTCGAGGAAGGCGTGACGTTTTTCGCCGCCGAGTCGGCCATCAGCAAAAAGATCAAGGTGCTCGACGACCTCGGCCTGGGCTACCTGACGCTGGGTCAGTCGGCGACCACGCTCTCCGGGGGCGAGTCGCAGAGGATAAAGATCGCGACCGAGTTGAGCAAACTCCAGCGCGCCAGGCACACGGTGTATATCCTCGACGAGCCGACCACCGGCCTGCATCTGGCCGATATCGAGCATCTGCTCGCATCGCTGAACCGCCTGGTCGAGGCGGGTCACACGGTCCTGTTGATCGAACACCACCTGGATGTGATCAAGACCGCCGACTATGTGATCGACCTCGGCCCCGAGGGGGGCCACGCCGGGGGCGAGGTGGTCGCCGCCGGCACCCCTGAGGAAATCGCCGCCTGCCCTGCTTCCTATACGGGTCGCTTCCTCAAGCCCCGCCTGCGCGCGCCACACCAAAGCTGAACCGCAAAGACCTCGAAGACCTCGAAGAAATAGGATCTGGGAGATTGCCTGGCGTCTGATCTTTGAGGTCTTCGAGGTCTTCGTGGTTTGCTGTTATAGTCCGGCACCAATGTCGTTGTGACACCTGATTGCATTTCGACTTCGCTAGCAATATTGGGATTAGAGTAACCTGTGACTACGCTTGCCAATTCGGGAGTTTGAGATGAGAAGACCGTTGCTGGCGATTCTACTGTAACTTAAAACCAAGGCTGGTGGCCCGACGCTTGAAGTCTGTAATCTGAATCCTGATGTCATAAGTCAGCAGTCCAAAGTCTAAAGTCTAAGGTCTAAAGTCTGAATCGCAGGCGCGGGCAATTCATGTTTCGGTGCGCCGGCAACGGTGATATAAGACTGCCATATTTCCCCGATGGAGGAGCTTGTGCGCCACAACGTCACCAAAGAAAAACTCAAGAACGGGCAGACAGTCTTCGGATGTTTTGTGCGTTATCCCAATGCCGCGCTGGTGGAGGTCCTCGGCTATTGCGGCTGGGATTTCATCTGTTTTGACGGTGAACACGGCCGCATCGAGCCCGCCGACTGCGAGCAGATGACCCGCGCAGCCGAGTTGCAGGGAGTGACTCCGATCGCGCGTGTCCCGGTCAATCAGCAGCACGTCATCCTGCGATTCATGGACACCGGCGTCCACGGCCTTCACGTGCCCATGGTCAATTCCGGCGCCGACGCCGAGGCGGTGGTGCAATCGGTCAAATACCAGCCGCGCGGCTGCCGGGGACTGGCCGCCGTGCGCGCTTCGGATTACGCCCAGGGGGTCCCCTTCGCCGATTATGTCGCGATCGCCAACAAGGAGACCCTGGTTACCGTGCACATCGAAACGGAAGCCGCGGTGAACCGTTTATCCGAGATTGTCGTCGTGGACGGGATTGACGTCATCTTCATCGGTCCGACGGACCTATCCAACTCCCTGGGAATTCCGGGGCAGCCTCAGCACCCGAAGATGCAGGCAATCATGCAGCGCATCGTCGACACGGTTGCGCCGACGGGGCTCGCGCTCGGGATTATGGTGCCCAATGTCGAGGCAGCGCGGCAGTGGAAGGATCGCGGGGCCCGCTACATCACCATCGCCCTGGAAAATCTGATGAACCCGAGCTGCCGAAACTACCTCAAGACCATGCGCGATACGCCATGAAGACGATGCCGGAACTCAAAGAATCCCGTCAGCGCTGGTGGCTGATGGTCCTTCTGATTGTCTCGTGGGGGTCGGACAGACGGAAGTCAAATGCCAACAAGCACTTAACTGGGAAAAATGGTTCTACAGACCCCCCAATCTCGATTTTAGCCCTCGTTTTCTGTTAATAAGCGATGCGGTTCACTCTTGCGGGAGGCGGGACAGGCACCGGTGCCGGTGTTCTTTTGTATCCAGGTAAAGCCCGCACGTTCAGCTGGTTATTGGATGCACCACACAGCCTGGGATTCCGAAAACATATTAGCTGTATGGGACGTCACCGAGTTTCAGTTCCCAACTCCCGGGCCGGGCATGGCTTGAATGACCAGGCTGGGCGACCGCAACAGAATCAGGAAGCAGTTCCAAAAGGGGACACTGGTGACTGTCCCCCTGCTCGCACTGAAAGGGCCCGGATGCGCTCCAGGACCGGCGGGTGGCTGTAATCCAGGAAGACTTTCAGCGGGTGGGGCGTCAAATTGGACAGATTGTCCACGCTCAGCCGTTTCAATGCGGCGATGAACGCTTCGGCCCTTGACGTGGTCTGCGCCGAGTAGCGGTCCGCCTCGAACTCGTGTCTGCGCGACATGAAATTCATCGCGATCGAAATAATCGTGTTGATAGGAGCAAAGAGGAACCCGAAGAAAACGAGGCTCGCATAGATTGAGATAGAATCCATTTTGAATGCCGCAAACAATCCTGGATTCCGGATGAATAACGAAAGCACCCACAACAGCACTCCGGTCTGGGCAATCGAGGCGACCATCATCCTGGGTATGTGCCCGAGTTTGTAGTGCCCCATCTCATGGGCAAGCACCGTCACCAACTCGTCCGGGGAGTGCTTTTCAATCAGGGTGTCGAACAGCACAATGCGGCGGTTGCGGCCGAACCCGGTGAAAAAAGCGTTGGCCTTGCTGCTGCGCTTCGAGCCATCCATTTTGAAAACGCCCTTGAGCTTGAATTCCTGTTCGCGGGCATAGGCCTCGATCCTGGATTTGAGCTCGCCTTCCTCGAGTGGCGTGAATTTGTTGAACAACGGCATGATGATCACCGGGGCCAGATAAACCATGAACAGTTGGAAGATGGTCACGGTCGCCCAAACTACGAGCCAGGCTGATTTTCCTGCGGTGCCGAACAGCCACAGAATGAATGCCAGCAGGGGAGCCCCAATCACGATCATCAGCAAAAGGCCCTTGAGCAGGTCGAAGAGGAAGGTTCTTACGGTGGTCCGGTTAAACCCATACCTGGCTTCGATCACGAATGTGCTGTAAATGCGGAACGGCAGGGAAAGGAGACCGGACAGTACTGAAAGAAAGAGCATGAAGACGAGCCCGGTAAGGACGGGCCCCGAAACAAGGCTTTGCGCCAGCCGGTCAGCCAGATTGAATCCGCCCGCCAGAATGAAAAGCAGCGTAGCCGTCGTCACGATGCCGCCGCGGATCAGGCCGAACCGGGTGTATTCACGGGTGTATGTTTGTGATCGTGCGTACTTCTCCTGATCATAATGTCCGATGAACTCTGTGGGCAATTGAGGGTCCAGGCGGCTCAGATTCAGCCGTGCCACCACAAGGTCCAGAACAAAATCGCCAATCAGAATAAATAGAACAACTCCAAGATACGTGTTCATTCCTGGATTCCAGTCGAGGGCGTCCGCTGATGCTTGACCGCCCCTGTCACTGCCTCTACGACCCGGCGTGCTCCCGCTCGTGCCAGCTCGGCATCCGTTTTCTGATAAAACTCGGAGGGCGTCAGGTCCTCGCTCCCATAAAAGGCCAGTTCCCGGTCGCGCCTCAGCGATCGCGATGTAGCCACGAGGTCTTCGACGTGCGCGCGAACGGCCTCCGGCAGCCTGTCGCACTCCGAACGCAGAATCTGGCCGACATCATGTACGCGCGGAACCTCGATCGCAGAAAAGAGCAGCAGGGACTTCAATGCCAGTTCGACCAATTCCTGGGACTCTCGGACCACATCAGCCCAGCTCTCCCGTTCGAAGAGGACATCCAGTGCTGCCAGCCTGTGAGTCGCGCGCGTGAGGTAGTCATCTGCCAATGTCCTGTTGTGCATCGCACTCCTCAGAATTCCTTGATCCAGTATGGACTCCCATGCAGCATCCTGCGCAGGATCTTCCCCTGCCCTAGGGCTTCGCGCACGGACGCAAGAAAACGCGAGACCCGGCGATCGCGTTCCCACAACACAATCCCATCGAGCGCCACTTCATACCACAGGCCGCCGGCCTCCCGTACGCTGACCGGTAAACTCACGAAGTGAGGGGAAATCCGGCCGCAGTCGGAAGCGCTGGCGCACTCACGGCTGAATTCATCCCAGAGGCGATATAGACCCCGTTCAATCTTGACTTCAGGCTTCACGACCAGGAGCAGATCGATATCAGAGTCGTCAGTGGCATCGCCGCGGGCCGCCGACCCGAAGAGGATCAGGCCGACGAGATCTCCATGCCACCGCCGGACGATCTCACCCGTAACACTGTCGGAAATCATGACCGCTTGATCCATTGCCTGGCCGAAGCCGGCAAAGGGCTGTTCGTTCGCTTTCAACTTAGCCACACACAGTTGATTCAGCGATTTGCCGGATCGCCGGGCTTCCTCCTTGAGTTGGTAATGCAACGCTGCGGGCATTCTGATGACAAACTTCCCTGACAGCGGTTTCATATGCCTATAGTACCATAGTACCACTCATAAAATGCCATCAGTTTCTCGTCTGGGAAATATCGAAGAAAGTCAATCAGATACAGTAACTTATCAGAATATGCCTCTGCTAGAGACCCCTCAATCCCGATTTTTGACCCCCTTTTCTGAGAATAGGCGGGTACGCTCCAATTCTGCTGGGCCAGCAAGTCCGCTCAAACGCAAACATGGAGTGCCCGAAATTGCAATTGTGCCTTGTTCCTGGCCCCATCTTGAAGCTGTCCGTCCGGAAGACTCCATCCGCCTCGTCGCCCCCCATTTCATCGCGACGCTTGCGTGCCGATTCAAAGGACTCTATAATCGTCGAATTCTCAACATCATTCGGGCCATTCCCCATTTCTGCGTGGAGGGGGGCGCGCCTTGAGACCAATATTCTGCACAAACTGCGGCGGTCGTTTGGACTCCGATTCGAAGTTCTGCCGGGATTGCGGAACGGAAGTTGAGGGTATTCCAGAGATTGCTGGCGATCGGAATCCACCGGACACGTCCCCAACCTCAACCCTGCGGGATGCGCCCTTTCCCGGTCGAGAAATCCTGGATGGGAGGAAGACGGTTTTCACGTTGAGTCCCATGGATCTGAGTCTCATCGTGAATTACTCGTCGATGAGCGCGCCGCTGACGTTCCTGCATACCGATCTTTGACGTATAATGCGGTCATTCCGATTTGCCCCGTGTTCCGCCAAAGGAGTTCCGATTATGAAACTCTTGTCAAGATTGTTCGAAAAAGCACCAAGCGTCCAGGACGTTCGGCTGCAGCTCAAGCAGATCGAGCGGGATCAAAGGAAAAAGCGCCGTGAACTCGAGGCCCTGGCCCAGTCAAAGCAGGCGAAAGTAGAAGCGGCAGTTACGGCCAAGAAGGCCGGCCGCCAGGAGCTGATTCAGGACATCTTCCGGGATATGCGGCAGGCCGAGATTGATCACGGGTACCTGAGCAATGACCTGCGCCGTCTCTCTCTCGCCAGGACAGCGCTCACCGCGTTTTTGCGCAAAGCGGAAATACTGGAAAAAAGCAACGACCGCAAGAGCCTGCAGAATCTGGTGCGCCGCTATTCGAGCAGCTCACTCCAGAAAACCATCGACCTTGCGGAAGTCGACGATGAGACCTTCGGCAACATGCTGGAGGAGATTCTGGGGGAGGAAGAAATCTCCGTTGCCGGGGACAAAGTGCATGAGGACGCCGGATTTGCGGAATTCGACCGTGCCATCGAGCAGATGGCAAAGGCGGAGGACATCGGCGTTCCTGCGCAATCCCGCCAGGCAGCGGCAACGCGCACGAAGGCCCAACGTGGTTCCGGCCCGAAGATCCTTTCCGAGGAAAATGACGAAATCGAAAAGGAAATCAGGGAAATGGAAAAGATGCTCGAGGAGATGAATAAGGAACTTGAACAACTTGACCGCGATCTGGCGGAACTTCGAGCCCTTGCTGAGAGTTTGAAGAATCAGGAGGACCAAAAGGACGAGGAATTGCAGGCTCAACAGGCTGAACTCGACCAGCTGATTGCCGAAGGCGAAGGACACAAGGCGCTGGGCGAAGCCCTGCGGGCCCAAATCTCCTTAGGCCTTACGTTGATCAAAGATCTCAGGGACATGCTAAAGGATACCGAGCAGAAGGTGAACGTCCTGGAAAACAAGAGAACCGAAAAAGAGCAAAGCGTGCGTGCTAAAGAGCAGGAAATCGCCATGCTGCGTTCTCACCTTGCCTGAAACCAGCGCCCTATTCGCCGGTTTTCCTGGTATTTGTCGGCCCGCCGGATTCCGTTTCGGTTCCCCAGCGGGCGTAGGCGGCGCCGAACAGGGCGCCGGTGAGCGCGGTGCCGAAAACGGCTCCGAAGAGCAGCGCGGGCTCCTCCTGCCTGGCAAAAAGCTCATACCCCAGAAGGAACAGTCCGCCGACCAGAGGAGGCAGGACGGCCCACGCAACTCCGGCGGCGATCACCCAGCGGATTCCCCTTCGCATGTAGGCGGCTCCGATCAGGCCGGCGAGCAGCAGGCCGCACGCCAGCGTCACTATCAGCGTTTCCTCATCCCGGCCGGTTGAAACCTGCCCCATGCACAACACTCCGGCAACTGCGAATCCGAGCGCCAGGCCGATCCCGCCTTTCCGCCCCATCTTCAATGCGACGGCTCCGATGAGTCCCCAGCATACGAAAGTGGGAATGGCAAGCAGCATCAGGAAGTCAGAGCCCACTTCTCCCCACAGGTACAGGTTTACGGGGAAGCATGCGACGATGCTGCCCAAGCCGAACCCAAGGGCGCCCCTGATCGCCGACGCCAGCCACCTGCTGCTCTTCGGGCGCTCCGGGAGGCTACTTCTTTCGTCACCGGGAAACGGAGGTGCGCCATATGCGATTTCAGGCGGCACCGCAGCGGAGGGCGCTGGCGGCCGGTCACTCTCCCGGACGGGCGGCACTCCACTCGAAGGATCCTGCAACGGCCGCCTTTCTTCCGGGGCGGGCACAACGGGCTCAGGAGGCGAAATTCCGACGGCGTGCGCCACTGCCGCGCGCTTTCCTTCGAGCCGTTCCCGCAGTTCCCGGATGCAGGCCAGCCGTGCTTCCGGCGCCTTATCCAGGCACCGCATGACAATTTCGTTCATTCCTGCCGATACGCCGGCGAGCGGCGCCGGCGCTTTCCAGCGTATTTGCGCCTGGATGTCCCCGGAATGAAAGGGAACCTCTCCCGAGAGCAGTTCGTACAGGATCGTACCCATGGAGTACAGGTCGCTCAACTCCGAACTCTCCCCCATGAGCTGCTCTGGAGACATATAAATCAGGGTTCCGGAGTCCAGCTGCGAGGTGAGACGCGACATCGAATCCCTGCACACGCGCGCTATGCCGAAGTCCGCGATCTTGATGGAGCCGTCCTTGCCGCACAGGACGTTGCCGGGTTTCAGGTCGCGGTGGATGATCCGCTTTTCATGGGCGTGCTCCAGCCCGCTGCAGATGGCGATCGCAATCCGGCGCGCCTCATCTTCCTGAAGGCAGCCTTCCCGCGCCGCCCGGTGGGCGAGGGTTTCGCCCTCGACATACTCCATGGCCAGGAACTTGACGAATTCGGCCTCTTGATATGTGTGTACCCGCACGATGTTGGGGTGGGACAGCTGCATTGCCAGCTTCGCTTCCTTTTTCAGTCGCTGGACGGCGCCGGGGTCGCGGCTCAGCAAGTCACGCAAGACCTTAATCGCCACGTGCGTTCCCAGGATCTGATCTTCGGCAAGATACACCCTCCCCATGCCGCCCATCCCGAGTTCCCTGCGGATAAGGTATCGATCGATGAGCACGGTGTCGGATTGCAGGCCCAGTTCGGTCGCCGCCGAAAATTCACTTGCGGCGCCGGATGCCGGAGTCTCGACAGTCCGGACTCCGCAGTGGGATGAGGGGACGCTGCTGAGCCCCCGGCCGCAGACGGAGCAGAATCGTCCGTCATCCGGATTCTGGGCCCCGCAGTAGCTGCAGAACATGCGTCGTTTGTATCGCGCCGGCAGCGGCGGGGCAAGCAAATTATGCCGGTGCCCGGGCCGCCCCTCGCGTGTCGGTGGGCGCCTGTGAAAAATCAGAAAGACGCGGCGAGGGCGCGAAAGCGCTGGAATCCGCAAAGCCCCCTCGTTTTCCACAACCCGGCAACGTTCTCATGACGCCGCCGGCAAAGGCCAACAACTTTGTGGAGCGCAAAAAACACGAGACGGACTTTGTGTTTTTCGCAGTCTCTTCAAGGACCATGCTTCATTGTGGCGGTTGAACTGCCATTCGGGTTACAATGACGCTATATTGCACAAGCAAGCAGGTGGCAGGAATTCACTTGATGGAACATCGAAGGGGAGCTGCCGCTGTGATCTGAACCTGCGTCCAATCCAGAGATGAAGCCGTCGCAGAGGACTCCTGAAGTCGCCGCCGCGATGAAACATGAAGCGGCAGAGATGTACACTCGGCTGAACAAGGAGCGCAAGTCATGAATCCTCTATCGAAGTTGTTCAGCAAGATCCCTTCGGCTCCAGACATCGAGCAACGCCTCAAAGAACTGGACCTTGACCGCAGGAAAAAGCAGCGCGACGTCGCCATGCTCGAGCTGAAGAAACAGGAAAGGGTCAAGCGCGCGGTCGAAGCCAAGAAGGCAGGCGGCGAGTCTCTGATCAGGGATCTGTTCCGGGAGATTTCACAGATTGAAATCGACATCGGAAACTCGAACGAAGATCTCCGCCGGCTTTCGCTGTCGAAGATCGCGCTGACCTCCTTCCAGCGAAAGATGCAGCTACTGGAACAAAAAAGGGACCACAAAGGGCTGCAAAAGCTGATCGAGCGCTTCCGGGACAGCTCGCTTCAGGGCGCCATCGATAGAGCCTCCGTCGATGACGACAAGTTTAACCGGATGTTGCATGACATCCTGGGAGAAGAAGAAGATGAGGCCGCCGGCTTGAGAAAGCACGCCGAAGACCCGCATTACGCCGAATTCGAGAAAACCATCGCCGCCATGGCCGACGCCGAAGACGTCACGCCAATCCGTCCCCTCTCCGGCGGCCTGCATGTGCTCGACAACTCGGAACTCCAGCAGGAATTGGCCATGATTGTAGGCAAGATCGCCGATCTGCAGTCTCGGATTGACGACCTCTTCCGCAGGATCGAGACTTCGCAGAGGGAAGCCTCTGCCATGCATCGTGCCGCGCAGGACCTGATGGCTAATCCCGATACCTATCAACAAGGCCTCGAAATGGAAGCCCGGGCCAGCGCGATGGATAATGTGGAAGAGTTCACCCGGGAGATCAATTCCCTGACAGAGATGATCAAGCAGTTGGAGGATCAAAAGCAGGCCATCATTCGAAACCTCTCCTAGCGATTCGCCACGAGGTGCAGAGATCACAGCTCTGTTTTCCTGTGATTAGCCAGCCAAACCAACGGAGCCCGAAAATGAAAAATCTCAACCAGCTGTTCAGCAAAACTCCCGGCTCGAAGGACATACGCATCCAGCTCAAGGAAGTCGAACGGGAACAGATGAAAAGGCGTCGCGACCTGGAAAATCTGGAGCTTACAAAAAAGGAAAAGGTCAAACAGGCGGTAGCGGCAAAGAGCGCCGGGAAGCAGGAAATCGTTAGGGAAATATTCCGGGAGATGCGCCAGCTCGAAATCGACAACGCGTTTATCAATACCGATCTCCGGCGCCTCTCGCTGTCGAAAACGGCGCTGAGCGCATTCCTGCGAAAGTCGGAAATGCTGGAGAAAAACCGCGACCGCCGGAGCACGCAGAACCTGATTACGCGCTTCAAGAACAGCAACCTCCAGAAGGCGATCGATACCGCCGACGTCGATGACGATACGTTCAATGACATCCTGAACGAGATTCTCGGCGAGGAAGAATCAGGCGTCACTGAGAAGAAAGCGAGCGAGGATGCCGGTTTTGCCGAGTTTGACAGGGCCATTGCCGTAATGGCAAAGGCGGAGAACGGCGAGCCGCTCTCCCAGAAGGCGCGAAATCTGAATATAAGAGACCTTGATGACGACGCCAGAAAATATGCTGACGATGCCGCCGCCAAAGTCGACGAGCCCAGGTACCCCACAACGCTTCCCGACCTTTCCAAGCAGAAATCGATCCGGCAGGAACCGATGACGTCGGTGTTCGACGGTGAGGGAGCCTCCGCAGTCGATAATTGCTCCGAGTATTGCGTCGGCGGTACGGCGACGACCGAAAAAGTGCGTGGTTAGATTGGATGGGAGATTCCCTTGTGGGTTAAATCATTTCAGGCGGGAGGGGATTTCTACCTGTACTCGGCTTACCGCAACACAATCCACTGCGTTCCTCGGCAAATTTTTGCCGTATTCGAAAAAGAGAATGGCGGCCACGAACAAAGGCAACTGGCCATCGATCTCGGGCTGATGCCTGATGCGGCCTTGGATCTCGACATTTTCCCTGCCTCGATGATCCGGGAAGGTCTAGAGAGGCTCCGCCGGGAAGGGCCGGCCCGGCTGGTGTTGAGCGTCACCGAAGGCTGCAATTTCCGGTGCCGCTATTGCGTTTTCTCGGGAGCCTATCGGTACGCGCGCAGGCATGGGAGCCGCAACATGCCGCTCGAGACCGCGTTCCGGGCCGTGCGCTGGTATTTCGGTTTTGCAGCGCCTGTTTATCGAATTGCGTTTTACGGCGGGGAGCCGTTGCTGGAACTCGACCTTATCCGAAAGACGGTAGACATGGCCTGCAGGGAGGTTTCGGGTGGCGCACGGCTCAGTCTTTCATTGACCACCAACGGCTCCCTTTTAGACGATGCTGCCATCGAATTCCTGGCCGCCCATTCCTTCCACCTCTTCATCAGCCTCGATGGGCCAGCGCGGATTCACGACCGGTACCGGCGCTCAGAGGCAGGGCGTCCTTCCTTTGCGAGGATCTGGGAACGTATCCAAAGAATCCGGCAGCTTGTCCCGGAATTTTTCGAAGCGAGGGTGAACTTCTGCATGACGCTGGCTCCTCCCGATCCGGTCCCTGAAATCATGGAATTCGTGGAAGAGAATCGGGAGATTTTTGCGAACAAGATACCGGTACTTGCCGGGCTCGAAGACGCGTCGCCAGCGCTTTATGAGTCTCTGGGCGTCGCGGAAGGCGAATCGGCTCCGGACCTGGACCCGCTCCGCGAACGCTACCTCGGGCAGCTCGCATCCGGCGGCCCGCCTGACGGCATCATTCGCGCTGCGAATGATTCGGCGATGGCGAAACTCGCCCGCCGGAGCATGACAGCAGCCCCGGACGCAAAAATCTCCGCGGGGCAGTGTGTGCCCGGAAGGCGTTGCCATGTGACGCCGGATGGGAAGCTGCACCCGTGCGAGCGGGCCAATCACCAGGTGTCCATCGGCGACGTCGCAACCGGCTTTGACTATCCGGGGATCGAGTCACTCCTGAGGCGCTTCGGCGCCATCGCTGAGAGCCATTGTGGAGACTGCTGGGCGGTACGGCTCTGCTCGCGATGCATCATCGATGTTGCCGGCGGCTCGAGTCTGTCATCCGAACGCCTGTCCGGCACATGCGCGCACCGGAAAAGGGATCTCGAAAAAGACCTGATGCTCTACTGCCGCGCACGTTCAAAGAACAGCGCGTGCTTTAGATACCTGACTGAAACCCGGGATGGGATGGAGGGATAAGTGGATGACCAGACACTCGCCGATCTGCGCCAGTTGCTCATGGGCCAGCGCTTGATGTCGTTGGCCGTTCTCGCTGAAGGGGAGCCGGCCATCGGCCTGCTGCCCTTCGCGCTTTCAGCCGAACGCCTTCACCGTCCAGGGTCGCCCGGATTCTCAATCCACGGCAGCCTCCTGGTGGGTGACCTTCTGCCAAACAGATTTTCAGAGGGGATGAACGATGGATTGAAATTATGCCGGGTCTCACCGCCGCCCGCTATTGAATTTTGCATACGGACGCCCTGGATGCGCTTCATCAGCGAGGCGGGCCGATCCCCAGTCTAATCCGCTTGAAATCCACCCCCCTGTTTTCTATAGTGGGTATCGGAAATCTCCCTGTTTGGCAAAGATGCTCCTGCTCAGCCCGGAGGATCGCATGCCTTACCACACCGTCGTTCAAGGTGAATACATCGAAAAGATCGCTAAACTGCACAAGCTCACTCCTGCTGTGCTTTGGGACCATCCGCAGAATGCAGAACTCAAGCGCCGGCGCGGAAACTCGAACATCCTGTATCCGGGCGACGAAGTGTTCATTCCCGAGACCGAGCTGAAAGAAATCCCCTGCGCCACGGATAAGCGCCACACGTTCTGCTGCCAGTCCCGCAAGGTTGAAATCAAACTGAGATTTCGGAAGCGGGGCGCTCCCAAAGCAGACGAACGCTACGTGTTGACCGTTGGGAATTTCACCGCGCGGGGGACGCTCGACAGCGATGGGTGCCTGCGCGTGAAAGTGCCGATCGGGGAGGAGCGGGGAACCCTCCTGCTCGGCCGTCCCGGGCACGAACAAAAATACACGCTCCAGATCGGTCACATGGATCCACTGGACGAAGTCCAGGGGATCAGGAAGCGGCTCAAGAATATGGGGTATTACTCCGGGCCCGCGGGTGAGTCGAACGACGCCGCTACCCGGTCCGCGCTGGCCAGGTTTCAGGGGGTCAATGGGCTGCAGGTCACCGGAGAGATCGACGATGCCACCAGAGAGAGGCTGAGGGGTTCGTATGAATGGTAGGAGAGGGAAGTCATGAGCGGTGAGGATGCCGAGCAGGAAAATGCGCCGGATCGCGTCGCGCGTGCCGGGGATTCCGAGCTCTTGAATTGGATTGTTCCGGCCCGCAGGGCTGTGGTCAAAGGCAACCTGGAATATTCCCGCGCTGTCGAAGCGTGGATCAACCGCTTGAGGACCTACTCCTCTGCCATCCGGCGGTGGTATTTCACAAGCGACGAGGAGCCGGCCGACGGAAGCGCGGATTGTATGGATGCGCTCTTCGAGTCCGGAAGGCAATTCGGGAATGCGTTCCGGACCGTCGCCGCGATCGCCTGCGTCCAGATCTGGAAAGACCGCTTCTTCGCGAGCGCACAGGATGGACAGACGGTGCCCGTGACTCCCAATTCAGGCGACACGGTGGACGAGGGCCATGAATATCCGGTGAGATTGTGGAAGGGGCCGCTGCGGGTGCTGCGCGATGTGGCGCGGAGCTCCGCAGGAGCATCGGCTCCTCCGGAGACATGCCGGGTGGAACTGAACGACTCGAAGGAGGTCGTGAATGCCGATGCCGTCTTCCTCATGGGCGATGTCATCGAGTTCCCCTTGCACAAATACCTGAGCCTCTGCGGCCTCGAGCGATTTGACAATGTGGAATTCAACCCCCGTGGTCATTTTCTGCTGGGCACGTCACTGAAGCTTGGGGATGAGTCGCCACCGGGCTCCGCGATCCTGCATGACAACCTGCTTGCAATGCGGCTGCAGCTTGCAGTGAATCTCGGCGTCGGGGCCTTTTACAGCCTGCAATCGACTTTCGACGGAACCACCGCCCAGGACACGCACGCAGCCGGGAGTGGCGATGCAAGGGTCCACTCCAGGGGCTTGTTATACGGCGCCGTTCTGCTGGGGCCGTCGCAAGTGCGGGGCAACCTCTACTGGCGGGTGTTCACACAAGGATGGGGCTTTGGCGTAGGATCGGCGGCGCCGGAAAACATGCCGATGGGGACGAGTCTCAGCATCCTGGCCGACGGTACACCGCTTACCCCCGCATGGGATTGCAGCCCTTCCGCGCTGTTCCTGTCGTTTCTGCTCGTCGACGAGTATGCGTCGGGCCATGAGTCGGTCAACAACGAGATGACCGCCCGCAACCTGGCCGACAGCCCGTTGAGGAGATACTACAGCCAGGCGGCGATTTCTAACGTGGCGGAGAGCCTGCGTGCCGGAGCCGAAGGAGACAGTTGGTCCGGTCCAAGAGACTTCACCAGCGTCCTCGCGGATCTCAATTCCATCAATGTAGGCGCCGTGGGACGCGGTCACGAATGGTTAATTTTGAAACTATATCCGCCTGACAAGCTGATGGCGGAACAGGATTTGCCCACGATCGGATATTTCTCGGCCTACCATCCGTTGAGCGGGGCGGACTATTTCACAGACCCGAATTTCAGGGAGTCCGGCATGCTCTTTTACTTCGAGGCGACCGGCCGGTTGAGCCGGTCGCCGCTGCCGCAACGCTTCGAGGTCAAGCCGTTCAAATGGAAGGCGGTTCCGGACAACAACCTCAACGTCTGGTACCGACGCGTCGGGAATCAGCACAACCTCAAGATCACCGACAGCACAGCGGAACCGGGGGTAACTGTCGGCGGTTTTTATACCATGCCGCGGGCTCAACTCGCGGGGCAATACTCCAGCCCCCGTGCCTTCAAACCGGTGGTGATCCTTCATCCGCAGAAGCGAGGAACGGAGTACACCGCAACCGCTCTGCCAGTGGGTAACTACGAGACGATCTGTGCGGAACGGGCCGTGCCGTTTCCCACGATTGCGGAAGCCACGGGTCAATTCCCGAGCAAAGCCGAAGTAGCCGCACTCGACCGGCCCGCCGCCGCAACCACTCCCGCTCCAGCCGCCAGCGCCGCTGCCGCAGGCACATAAGGGCCGGGTCCAGGCAAGACGAGTCTGGGGGTCGGACCGACCGAAGTATTGTCTTCACAAGCATAAAGGGGAACAACCAGCCTCTGCAGACCCCTCAATTTCGATTTTAGGTCCCTTTTTCTGCAAATAAGCAGGTGCGGTTTACGTTCGCTAAGCTTGAGAGGCCTGCTTAAACGCAATAAATAGGGCCAAAAATCGAGATTGAGTCCCTTTTTTGCGCCTGTCTTGACGCTATCAATCTGAGCATGTTCGGGTCGCTTCGGTCCGACCCCCCATTGACCCCCATTGCCTTCCGGGGACGATCGCGTGGCTACTTGATGATGGGCGAATCCCGGTTCGCGTCTTTCAGCAGGAACGGCACACCCTCCGTCATCCACTTCGGGGCAGGCGCGCCCTTCAGATAGTGATCAAAGAATTGGAAAAAGCGGATCGTCAGGTCCTTGCGGTTCGCCACCCCGCGAAGACCGTGTCCCTCGTTCGGGTACGCCAGCAGGATCGCATTCTTCTGGTTGAAGCGCAGCGCGTTGTAGAACGCGAGACCGTTGTTGAATGCCACTGTGGGATCCGCCGTGCCGTGAAAGATGAGAAACGGCGCGGTTACTTCCGGCACGTGTGTGAGGGCGGACTCAAAATGATACATCTCGGGATTGTCCCACGGTGACACACCTTCGCGCCCCTGGTTGTAGAGGTAGTAGTCGGGCTGGTTGGCGCCCGTCCCGCCCGTCACCTGGTAGGACCATCCCCAGTTCTGGTTAAAATCGAAGTACAGGTCGGTGACGCCCGCGCCCATGCCGACGGCCGCGAACAGCCTCGACCGCGTGCCGATGAAGGCGGCCCCTTCACCGCCGTAGCTGTGCCCGTTGATGCCGATCCGTTTCGGGTCGACGTATCCCAACTCGATCACTTTCCTGGTGGCCGCCTCGACGCACTCGAGCATGTCGCTGTGCGACGCTCCGGTGCGGAAGTAAATGTCGGGCAGCATCGTGACGTAGCCTTCGCTCACGGCCTGGATCGGGGACGATCCCATGCTGCCCAGGTACGCGGGCGCCGTGTACCGGTGCAGGTTCTGGGAGTTTTTCTCATAGAAGTTCACCAGCATCGGCCGCTTTTCGCCCGGCTTGTAGTCGTCGGGCAGGGCGAGGATGCCCTGCAGCCGCAGGCCGTCCTTGTTTTTGAAGTCGAACAGGATGCGGTGACCCCAGAGATATTCGGCCTGCTGGGGATTGGCGTCGGTGATCTTCTTCGCGTCCTTGAATTCCGGGCCGGAGACACGCAGGTCGGGGAACTCCGAAAAGGTCTCGCGCGTGAACAGAAGCTTGTCCGACTTGGCGGCCTTGACCGGGGTGCTGAAATAGGCATCCTCGTAGACGAGTTCCTTCATTTGACCGCCCGCAAGTTCGTAGAATCCCGCCTTCTTGGTGTACTCGCCGTAGGCCGAGAGCAGGACGGGCTTCGAGAGATCGATCGTCCAGCGCTGGGCGCCCGGGCCGCCTCCCCGGCCGCCGCCGGGACCGCCGGGGCCCGGTTGATCGGGCGGCTCGGTCCGCACATATCGGAAACGGGTCTCGTTTTTGGCGCCTATCCCGGTCGTGAGATTGCGCGCCGCCGATCCGTCAAGCGGGAGTTGCCAGAGGTCGTGCCTGTGGTTGACCAGGACCGATTTGCCGTCGCTCGCGTAGCCCGCGATGCCGTACGACGGCCTTGGGCCCGGATGATCGAACTCCATGTCGACGAAGCCCGCCGGGCTTGGGCCGGCGAGCGTCCTGTTCGTGCCCCCGTCGAGGTCGTACGCCTGATACTTGTTGTCCTTCCAGTAGAGGAAGTAGTGGCCGTCGGGCGAGATGCCGAAGGTGTGATTGCCCGTCGACGTGTTGATCATCTGGTTTTTCAGCATCAGCGTGCGCTCGCCGGTCGTCGTGTTGACGCGATAGATGTCGGCGGCAGCCCGCTTGTAGTCGGAGATATAGCCGCGAGTGTCGCGCCCGACCGCCCAGCGGCCGTCCGGCGCGACATCCAGGTCGCGCATGGATTCGTCCGCGAGCTTCACGAATTTCGCGGCGGACACATCGAAGGTCTCACGGAAGGTGAAGTTCCGATCCGTCTCGGCCCGCGTCATCTGCAGTGACTGGACGCGATCGTCTTCGGTGTGCCACACGTCCACGTCCGCGACCTCGTCCGTGCCCTTTCGCGGGCCCGCGCTGGGTGCGGCGACCTGCTCCTTGATGCCGAAGAAGACGCGTTTTTTGTCGTCGCTCCACGTGAGCGTCGCCCGGTCGCTTGCCACCCAACCCTTCGAAAACCCGGCCGCCTTCGACGGATCCAGCGTTGCGGGCGCCAGCGGCGGATCGCAGGCGAGCGCCGCCTGCACATCCGGGAACGCAATGAGCACATTGTCCCGTTCGCGCATCTTTTCCACGTCGAGCCCCTTGAGCACCGCGAGCGCCGCGCCGTCTTCGCTCCATGTGAGCCGGTTGTAGTTCCTGGCATCGTTGTCGAGCGTGGTCGCGCGTCCGTTGCGCAGGTCGAGGACGAACAGGCCGTTGCCGTCCTTCAGGGCGGCATCCACCGTGTAGGCGAGGAGGTCGCCGGCCTTGTTGAAGGCGACATCGCCGACGCTGCCCAGCAGCTGATAGCGCCCGCTCGCCAGGTTGAGCAGGATGACGTCGACCCCGCGAGGGCCCGCCGGTGTGGTCGCGGCCCCGGCCGCCGCGCCGCCTGCCGGGCTTGCCGCCGCTCCCCCACGCCCCGGCCCGCCGCCGGATGCGCCTGCGGCCGTGGCCGGGCGCCGACGCAGGATCAGATGGCTCGAGTTCGCGGAGAATGTGAACGACTCGATGTCCTGCCAGGCCTGCACCGCACCGTTCGCCAGATTGCGCAGCTCAACGCGTCGCGGCGGGGTCGGCGCTTCCGTGCCGGCGCCCCGTCCCTGCGAGCCCGGAGCAACGGTTTGTGTTTCGCCCCCGGCCGGCGGCGCGCCGCCGCGCCCCCGCCCGCCGCGCCCGCCGCGTCCGCCGCTGGGATCGACCTGGTACGCAATCCAGCGCGAGTCCGGCGAAAAAATTCCCCCGGTCGCGTTCGGAACTTCCACGTCCTGGTTGGTTTCGAGGTCGAGGATGTGCAGAACCGGCTTTGCCTCCGCGGGGACCGTATTGGCATACGACAGTCCATACGTCACCCACTTGCCGTCGCCGGAGATCTGCTGTCCCCCGATGCTGCGCCAGCGCGTGTAATCATCGACGGTCAGCACCTTCTTGGACGGACTCTGCGCCTGTGTCGCGGTCAACACGTAAGCCGAGCCGGACATGACAAAGAGAACGAATACGAGAGGGGCCAGCCCTCGGTTCCAGGGGGATCTCATGCGGTTGGGATTCATGTGTAGTCTCCTCGTGCCTGCCGCCGGAATTCCGGCGAAAGCGGATCTCAAAGCTGCGGAGCCGCACAGCAAGCGGCGCTACTTCTGTTGTTGGTCTTGTCTTTGCCCCCAGAGGCACATCATCCGGGACGAATCAGGTCGGCAGGTTTGTCCCTCCGGGCTTTGGCGGCACATCTTACAGCGATTCCGCACCTCAACACGAGAAGTTTTCTTAGCACGGGGACTGACGACGCTAATTCTCTCCCAACATTACGGAAGCATCCATTTGGAGCCATTTGTAGAGGCCTCAGAGTCGGAAGACCCGCGTCACGCTGGGAATCAGTTTCTGTCCGTCCTGCACCAGCGGGTTCGCAGCCTCCACTTTCGCCCGGTCCTTCTCCTTCGTCGCGTTGTACAGGACGTCCTTGAGATCCGTTCGCTGGCTGCTCAAGACCACGGAACTGATCGGGATCCGTTTCTCTTCCTTGTTGAGATTGGGGATGGTGAAGCTGAGTGCTGGCCCGGAACGTGAACTGGTCCTTCGCAGTGGCGGGCGCATTCTGCCCGACCTGCTGCGGGGCGGCGCTGAGCGCGAAGAGAAGAATTGTCAGGATCAACCTCATGATCAGAACCTCGCCCGCAAAGTCGTTTGCAGGCTGCGCATCGGGTTGGCCACCGCCGGCAGCCCGAACTGGGAGCTGGAAACGAGCGTGTTCCAACCGGGGAAGGTGACGTGATTGATGGCGTTGGCGGAATCTACTCTCAAGTCGCCCCCGGAACGGGCAAGCCACCGAATGTGACCCGTCCGTGATGCCCGGCAGCGGCCAGCGCCAGGCTGCCGGCCCCGAATAAAACCAGTGCCGCGATGGTCCGGCGGGCAAACGCCTTTCGTGCACCCGCGTTTTTTCCCGAGTCTTCCATAATGAACCAGGCGTGATGAGCCGGCTAGTTGCCCGAGGGCTTGTCGATCCGGTCGATCACGAGGATTTCGACCGGGCCCTTTTGCGATTCCAGTCTGAGTCCCAGCTGTTCCTGCAGCGCGGTGAAGATGGATGGACCGGAAGAATCGCCGGCCGGCAGACCGGCGTCGGGTTTTTCCACCCCTGCGATTCCTACGCCTCTCTCGCTTTCATCGGGCGTCCACTGCAGGCTGTAATCGAAATTGCCGGTGAGTCCTGTACCGTCTATCACGGGCCTGCCCAGCGCCTGCGCCAGCCTTTGGACGAGGAGCGAGAGGGGGGCGCCCTCGGCGTTCAGCTGGCCTCTTCCCGTTCCAAAACCTTCGGAATGGGGACTGACGACCGCAACCCTCTTTCGACGCTATAGAAAACTGTCGGTGGGGCCATCGGGAGAGGCCTTACATTCAATTTTCGGTCCCGAGTTTTCGGTCTGAGGAAATCTCCGGTTCTCGGGCAGCCGGCACAGTCGAAGAGGGGATTAGTTAGCGTCGTCAGTCACCGAAGGAAAGTCCCCTCAGGAATCGCTAGGCTCACGAATGGAATGCGTGTAAAGTCGTGGTCGCGCAGCGCTTTCTCTATAGAGATGTTTCCGGAGCGCCCCTGTGCCGGGCACATCGTTCGTTGAAACCAGAATCTAGGATTTGGGTAAAGGCATCGGGGTCCGGATCGCTGTCGGCGCCGATCTCGGTCAGCGACCAACCTGGCTTGTCTTGGCTGAAAATGCCCACCCCGATTCCGATATCGACCCCAATCCCGAGAATCCATGGCCTTTCCAGAGTCAGTTTTTCGCCGGGCGTGCTGGAATGTCCGAAGCGTTTACGCCCATCAGGTCGAGGAACGAGGATGTCTGAAGAAAGATACACGGACTACGATGAGGTCCTTTACCCGGGACTTTGTTACCCGAGCACGCACCCGGATCATCTGGCCACACTGGCCTATCTTTTCGGGCTTGACCCCCGGCCCATCCATCGATGCCGTGTCCTGGAGATTGGCTGCGGAGACGGCGCCAACTTGATTCCGATGGCTTTTGGCCTGCCTCAGAGTGAATTTCTCGGAATCGATCTGGCCGGACGGCCCATTGCCGAGGGGCAGGATTTCATCCAAAAACTGGGATTGAAGAATATCTCCCTGCGCAAGCTGAACCTGATGGAGTTTTCCGAAGGCCAGGGTTCATTCGACTATGTAATTGCGCACGGTATCTACTCCTGGGTGCCGCCGCCGGTGCAGGACAGTTTGCTGCAAGTCTGCCGTGCTTCGCTTAGCCCCGACGGCGTCGCCTACGTCAGCTATAACGCCTATCCCGGCTTCTACATCCGCCAGATGCTGCGCGAAATGATGCTATTCCACGTGCACCAGGCGCCGGATCCCCGGACAAGGCTTACACAGGCTCAGACATTGTGCCAGCTGCTGAAGAGCGCGCGCGTCAGGTCCAACGAGCTGGACCTGCTGCTCAAGGAAGAACTGACATCGATTCAGCAACGCCATCCCGCATGCCTGTACCACGATGATCTTGCGGATGTGAATCGGCCGGTCTATTTTCACGAATTTGTGGAGCACGCCGGCCGGCACGGCCTGCAATATCTGGCCGAGGCTGAGTATCCCATGACGCAGGACGCCGACTTGACTGATCCCGCCCGTGAAGCCTTGCGCAGCCTCGGCGACAATCGCCTCCTTAAGGAACAATATCTAGACTTCGTCAGGTGCCGGCGGTTTCGTCAGACCCTGCTCTGTCGACAGGAAGCGCCGGTACAAAGCCAGGCGGTGCGGGAGCGGGTGCGATTCCTGCGGGCATCTTCCTCAGCCAGTCCGGCGCCGCCTGCCGTTGACATGGACCCGGCTGTCGAGGCGACATTTCGCGGAGCCAACGACGCGACTATGATGTGCCGCCACCCGGTGGCCAAGGCTGCAATGCTTGTTCTCATCGATGCCTGGCCTCGTTCGCTTGCTTACGGCGAGCTTGTTGCCGGAATCGGGGACCGGCTGGGAGTGACGCCGCCTGACTGGAATGAGGATTTGGCCGCCGAGTTCCTGTTGGCGTCCTACCGGCTGGGAGTGCTGCAATTGCACTCGTACGAGCCGCGTTATTCGCTCGAGCCCGGTGCCCAGCCCACTGTCAGCCCGGTTGCCCGGCTGCAGGTAGGGAAAGGCGATCTTGTCACCAATTTGCTGCACCTGGCAGTCCGCTTCACAAATGAAAACGAAAAACGCGTGATCCGCAAGCTGGATGGTACAAGAACTCTTGACGACCTGGCACGGGAACTGGACAAGGAAGGCGGCGAGGCTGTAGATCTCGATGCTTTTCTGAAGGAACTGGGCCGGCTGGCCCTGCTCCTGTGAACAATCCCCATTCAAGTGCCCTGGACGGCCTGAGTGCATGAATTCATAGATACGGTGATGTTGGGAGCAGACTCCGGCGGCGCTCAGGCAGGAGGCGCAGTTCCGCAGCGCGACGCTGCCGGGCGCCATTCCTGAACCTGTTGGTGGAACGCGACAGAATCCGCTTCACGAACAGCCACACCAGGAGGTACGATTTCAGGTAGGAAAGTCCGCAAGTCGCAGCCGAGCGGAAGGTGCGGCGGGATCGGCTCAAAAGGTGAGCCGGGACGCGGCCATTGCGCAGAGAGGAGAAATAGGACATGCCAGGTGCAGGTCGTCTGGGAGACTTGGCGCAAGCGTCGCCGCATCCGCACGGGTGCCCGGGCTGCCCCCATCCGCACGTGGGTCCCGCAATCCTTGGCTCCCCCAACGTCACGATCAACAAAATGCCCGCGTTGCGTGTCACTGACAATGGGGTTGCCGCCGCGTGTTGCGGTCCGAACCTGTGGGTGGCGCAAAAGGGAAGTGCGACCGTGTTGATCAACAACCTGTCGGCCTTCAGGATGACGGATATGAGCACGCACTGCGGCTTTGCCCCGGGCAGCCTCATTCAAGGGAGCCCGGATGTCATCGTCGGCGGTTGACGCGCCGCCAAAGGATTATTCCGCTCGCTTTCTCGCCAGCACGACGTCCAGGACAAAGCGAAACATGAGGCGTCTGTGGCCGGGCACGGCCCACGGAAGATCAATCTGCTCCAGGATCTCGTAAGACAGGTGCGGCAAAACCGCGTTCCTTCCCGAGAGTGCCGCGCGCAGCGCTTCCGCCCCGGTCATGGCGGAGGTGGACCACCATTCGCCCGGCGGAGTGACCCGGGCGTCCCAGCTATAAGGGGTCCCGAGCAGGAGAAGCCCGCCCGGGGAGAGCAACGCATCGAGTTGTCCCAAGGCAAAGATCGGATCAACAACCGTGTCGAGCAGAGAAATCGCCACGACGAGAGGAAACGCCTCTGCTTCGAGAGGAGGCGAGAGCACGTCCCCGAGCAGATAATGAATCGACGATGCCGGCGGGCGCGACCGCGCCGCGAGGTGGAGTGGGGCGAAGTGTCTGCCTTCGATGCAAAATGGGACCGTCACTTCGCCGCAGTCTGCAAGCCGCCGTGCCAGCCGCAGCACTTCAAGACGCAGGTCCAGTCCGAGGGCGCCCTGCTGAAAAAGGGGCGCCAGCGCGTGCAGCAAGCCTCCCGGTCCACAGCCAGCCTCGAGCATGCATTTCGCCACGGTATTGTCGGGAGCACGATGACGGCCGAGCCACTCGAGGACACACCGCAGCAGGGCGCCGTTGCATTCGAGCTCGGCGCTTTGCGGACTGGCAGGGAAATGGGCCAGCCCGTGAAGTGCGGCAAAGACCACCTCCCCCCATTTCTCGTTTTGGGGATCCAGGCCGCCGAACCGGGCGCATGCCTTGGCGGCATCCTCAGGATTATTGCAGATCCAGTCTGCCTCGCCCGGCGCCGGCAGCCTCGCCGTGAAGAATTCAAGATCCGGCGGCACGCAGCGGATCCCTTCAACGCGCGGATAGCTTCGATCGCAGATTCCGCACCGGTCGGCCGACGAGCCGTCCGGCAGCGGCCCTGTCGGGCGTAAGTACGATACCACCAGCCTGCCGTCCGCCCCCGGAACCCGACAGCGCGGACAAACCAGTGCCGCCGGGAACTGTTCATCGGGGACTGACGACGATAACCAATTGGAACCGTTCATGAAGGGTTCGATTTTGGCCCCTGAAACAGGCCTTAGACCAAAAAATGACTTCGATTTTTGGATCTAAGGCATGCATGTCCGCGACATGTCGTGGTCGGTGTTCCCTGGTACCCGGAACTTTCTTACAGAAATCGAGGATTTTAGGCTTAGTGCCAAATTTCGGGCCTGAAATCTGGTTCCAAGCGCCATTTTGTGGGCGACTAAATGAGCTGAATTAAACTGCATGAATTAATCGGCGTCGTCAGTCCCCGGGGTCACCTCAGTGGGCTGGTCGGGGAGCTCGGTAACATTCTGGCCCATTGCCCTGGCCTCTTTGCGCCCCCTTCGGGCATCGCGTTTTTCCTGGGCACGCGCCGTGCGCTTCAGTTCTTTCTGTCGCTTGAGGAAAGACGGTCTCTTGGTTGCCATGACGTACTCCTCTCGTACCTTTAGGCTCTGGAGGCGCGGCGCCTGCCGGTGATGCCGGGCCGGAAGCGGCGGGGCTCTCTCCGTGCATGAAGTGGAAAAGCCTGAAGCACGCTGCTCTCTCCCTGTTTACCGGATGACGAGAAGTTGCCGAAGTCAGAGCGGGCATCTTCCTAGGTTCTATGCGTGCGCCCAGCGCCCCTTCCATTTCACGCACCATCGCTTCGTCGCCCTGCGCGACGAACGTGAGCGCTTCGCCGGTCTGGTGAGCGCGTCCGATGCGATGCGTGTAGGCATCGGCGGTGTCGGGCATGTCGAGTTTAATGACATGGGAAATCCGAGAAACGTCAATCCCGCGCGCCGCAATGTCGGTAGCAACTAGAATATCATATTTGCCGCTGCGAAAACCGTCGATCGCCTCCTGTCGCCGGTTTTGAGTCCTGTTCCCCTGGGGCGCCGGATTGGTGTATAATCAATGTGGGTCTAGCGAATCGAACCTCTCAGATCACAGACTTCAGTCATCCACACAGAGGAGCTTCGGTTTTGTCAAAGACCGCCTTTTCAAAGGAAGGTGGCAATCCATGGCAAAAGATCTCGTTCTTCAACTCCGATACCTTGGAGTTCTTCCTCACATCGGACACCGCGAATACCGCTTCGAGATTGAGGCCCACGACAAGAGTGTGCGCACGGTTGCGTTGACCATCGAAGACGGAATTTTCCGGAAGAATCAGCTGATGTTTCAGGAAGCCCCCGATCTTTGCTACCAGAAACTGCTGGCGGAAGTCGCGAACGAGGCCGCCGGCGTGCACATCTGCAGCCTCGCACCGATCACCGATTCCGAAGTCGCCTCCTATAGAAATTCTCACCCGACCGGCAAGTTGCGAAAGGCAGCCGCCAGGCATGCCCACTAGCACGAACGACGCGACTGAACCTGCTTCCTGAGGAGTTTCAAGTCGAGGAACCGGTTCCCATCGCCGGGTGTTTGGCAGGGAGCGCCCCTATTTTCGTTGTCTTCTCGAAATCTGCGCCCGTGAGCAGCCTGCGCATCACCAGCCGGGCGATTGTGGGCGCGTTGGATGCCAGCAATCGAACCCACGACCATGGGGTAGACTGGGGAAAGTAGATCCCCCGAAAAAGCAGACGGGCCACCAGGAAGGCAACCTGCTGGTCGAACGGCTTCCGGTTGTCCACCAGCCACCGTTGTGTGCGGGCGAAGAAATGGGGAGCATAACACCGCCGCCAGGATTCGTTCACCTCATCCTCAGCCTGCCGCGCGGTGAGATGATTGGGCTGAAATGTCAGCCGGAATGGTTTGAAGTCCAGCCAGTGCTCCGGCCGTACCAGCCTGCCCTGGTTCTGGAGCCGGTCGTACAACGGCGTGCCCGGATAGGGAGTCAGCAGTCCGAAGACCGGCAAAACCGGCGGCCAGGCCTCGATTTCCGCGCTGATCGCCGTTCCGACACCCGGGCGATCATCCTCCATTCCCACGATAAACGAAGTGATCGCATACACGTTGCGTTTTGCAAGGCTATGCAATATCCCCGAGTATTCTTCAGGCCGGTTGAAGGGCTTGTGCGCACTCCGCAAGCTCTCGGGACTGATAGACTCCAGTCCCATAAAAATGTACCGGCCGCCGCTGGCGCTGATCAGATCCAGGAGTTCCTCATCCTTCAGCAGGTTGGAGGTGATTTGAGCCACCCAGGGAAGGCACGCGTCACGTTGAATCATCTCCCGGAGCAGCGACTTCGTGCGTTCGCGCCGGATGGCGAAGTTATCGTCAATAAAAAAAACGTTGACCAGGGCACGGTCGCGAACGGCAATGCGCTTCAGCGCAAGAAGCTCGGCGATGACGCTTTCGTTGGAGCGAAACCGGAGGTGGCTGCCGAAAAACCCGGTAACGGTGCAGAACTCACAGCCGTATGGGCATCCCCGTCCTGATTCGACCGGAATCATGTAGGCTTTTTCGTAGGGAACTTTCAACTTTTGCAGAAGATCGCGGATGCTTTCCGGCAAAAGGCGCATGAGGTCGAACAGGTTCAAGTCGACGTTTTCCCAATCGACCGCCTGGTAGTCTTCGAGGGAAGGCTTCGAATCCTCGTCGTTCTCCTCCCGGGTGCCGTAAGTTTCCTTCAACTGGCGCCGCTCGGCGTCCTGGATCACCTGCGGCCAGATATCGTCCGCTTCGCCGAACACTACCGAGTCGGCACACCGTTCCAGGCCGTTCCAGCCAAGCGACTCCCCAGGTACCTTCGTGACATGCGGACCGCCGAGCACGATCGGCACACCGGTCTCCCTCCGGATGGTCGCCGCCGTCGAATACGCTTTTTGCGCCATGCGTGTCATGAACCCCATGCCCACGAGGTCTACGCCGTTCGCCTTTACGAACCGGGCCAACCCCTGCTCGCTTACGTGAGTGGCATTCCCGTCAATGATGGTAACGCGGTGCGGCTTCGGCGTGAGCTGGCGCAGGAGAAAGGGCCAGAGCTGCGGCAGGAAGTTCCGTGTGACGTGGTTATCCGGAACGTAGAGAAGAATGTGCATACAACCTCCATCGGCAAGGGATTTCACCGGACAGCGCTCCCATGCGATCCAGCCGCTGCGGCAAGATCCGCCTGGGCATTTCCCGGGACCGCAATTGCGACCCGAGCCGGCCGAATATATCAGGGTACGGCTGGCCGGAGCGATTTATTTTATTTGTGGTCGGGCGGCGTCTCCTGCTTGATACCCAACGAAAAACGCTGAGATTCCCCGTCCGTGACCATGACGGGTATCTCGGAATCCGGCGAATAGGAGGAGACTTTTTCGATGAGCATGTCCCCGTGATCCTGGCCTTCCAGGCCGGCATGCCGGGGTTGATGCTTCAGCGCATCGAGTGTCAGATAGGAGAGGTGCACCCTCCCCGTGTTTGTGAATCTGACCAGGACCAGTCCACGCCCCTTTGTCCTGTGTCCATTTCTTGCCGATCTGACGATCGAATGTTTGTGCTCACGAAGAACTTTCTTCCTCATCTGTGCAAATAACTCTCCTGCCATATATCCTCCCGGCTCTATTTCGGGTTAACGGAGATGAAACCGGCAACGGAACTGATACGTTGCCCGGACACCGGCATCTGCCCGCTCACTTCAGATCTCGTTGCGCTGCTTTCATTGCCCTCGATCTGGGCGACTCTCGTTTCGATGTCGCCCAACATGTCTTCGACCTTTGTAAGATCCGCATTTGCCTCGACCCGCCTTTCATCGCCAATCTCGGAACGGGCCTCGAGCCGTTTGATTCTCCGTTCCAGCGCGGCTCGGTCCCGCATCCACCAGACGAAGACGACGAGCGAAGGAACGAGCGCAAGCAGGATCCACCATGCAACGGCAGACCTCTCGACAATTCCCGTGTAGAGCGCGAACAGGGCGATCGTTCCCCAGGCACAGGCAAAGTAAACCCTGGGGGACCTCATCGTGATCCTCTCGAGTGCTTCTGTGCCGCCCGGCGCATATCAACCGCCCTTCTCGATCTGTTTGCCTTCGTGGACAACCGCCAGCCCGAATGAGCTCACGGCGAATTGCTCTCCGTCCTGTGCGCCATTCTCAAAGGGCCGTCTCTGCTTCTCTCCTCCGTGCCGAAGACACATCACGGCGGAAAGCCGGGATTGCGCTCGGATGGCGGAAAGCAAAAATGCAGGGGGTCCCGGAGGTTCTGCAGCTCGCGGTAGTAGTAGAGCGCAGTCGGCCGTTTCCCGACAAATCTCAACTTCCTCAGGAACCCGATTTCTTCCTCGGTCGCGTCCCAGCTGAGGGAAGCGTCCTCCAGGAATTTCCTGAATCCGGGCTCTTCGTCGAAATCCGGATCCATATCTCTATCCACAAACTCGAATCTCAGGGGGCTCGAAGGTCCCAGTCTTCCATTCGAGTTGATCCTGATGCTGAAAGTCGCGAGGTCCATGTCCCAGGATTCAATCAGCGGATCGAGGAAAGAGACGCAGTTTTCCACCGATACGTGGAAGACGTCGGTATCCAGGAACTCCAGGATGGCTACCCGCATCTCTTCGAGGCTTCTGTTGTTGCGTTGCGCCATCAGGTGGAGCCACTGCTCGCTCTCCAATTCCCTCCTCGCGACTTTCTTGACGGCGTCCAGGAGTTTCTGGGTGATCAGACGTTCGAGTTCGCCGAAGGGCTGCTTCTCAAAGATCGTTCGAATCTGTATCTGTTTGTCTGCTTTGCACTTGCGCAGTACCAACTCGCGGACCTCCGCAAACAGGGGCACGGGCGGGTCCGCCAGCTTCTTCTTCAGTTCTTCCCGGCGCTGCATGTCGGCAAGCTTCGCCAGTTCGCCGGCCGGCAGCTTCAGGAACTGTTCCATCTTCTCGTAGATGCCCGTTCGGTCAGTCGCCGGCGGCGTCTTCTTCCGCGTCAGCAATTGCGAGATGTACGATTCCGTAACCTGTACCGCGATCGCCAGGTCCCTTTGCTCAAAACCCAATTCTTGGAGTCGGTGCCTTATCACCAGAGCGATATCCACTGCGGCTCCTTTTGGGTTAACCGTGTTGGTTACTCGTCGAATGTACAATCACTTATATCACCCCCCCAATTACCATCGCAAGTAAATTAACCACGGTCAGTTAATAATAGGGGACTGACCACGCCAATTGTTTACCAGGCTCAGGAAGACGTGGATTGTGCATGTCCGGGAGAGCCTCAGAAACTAGTTACAGACTGGGGGGGTGGTCGATATCCCGATGAGGACCCGCATCTGCCGCGAGGATGAAGCCCCAATGATCGCTACCTGATTCGGATTATTGTGCGCGCCTCCGCCAAACCATCCGACTTTGCGGTCAGCGTGATCGTCCCGGATTGTCCGCGTTTCGCCTTCACGATTGCCAGAGCGAGTCCATTGAACGCCTTGCGGTCCTTGGATGGGAAGACGGTGAAATCCGTCGGATCGCCATTGTCCGTCGCCACGATTTCGCCCGGCCCGGTGATTTCAAAGCGGATGAGATTCATGGAGCGCGGCACCATCCGGCCCGCCTGATCAGCCACCGTGAGGGTCACAAACGACAAATCACGGCCATCGCCGGAGATCACGGCGCGATCCGGCCTGAGCAGCAGTTTGCTTGCGGCGCCCGTGGTTCTGACCGTGTCGGTCGCCCACTTCTTTCCCTGCTTGTAAGCGACGGCTTTCAACTCGCCGGGATCATAGACAACATCATCCCAGCGGATGCGGTATTGATACGGCGCCATTTTCTTCCGGCCCTGCGACTTTCCGTTGAGGAACAGCTCCGCCTCGTCCCCGGAAGTGTACACGTGAACCGGCGTGAATACCGGATTTCCGGCGGCGTCTTTCCGGCCGACCCGCTCCGGCCAATTCCAGTGCGGAAGGATGTGCGCCACAGGCAACTCCGGCCGCCAGTGCGCCTGATAGAGATAGAACCGGTCTTTCTTGAAGCCGGCCAGATCGATGGTGCCGAAATAGGAACTTCGCGAGGCGTCGAAAGGCGTAGGTTCCCCGAGATAATCCCAGCCGGTCCAGACGAATTCGCCCCCGGCAAACGGGTATCGTTCCAGGGCGGCAAATTCCTTGTCGGGCGACGCCGCCCAACTCGGGAAATACAGATCGTACGAGCTCATTTGACGTCTCGCCGGATCTTCGCCGGCGTTCGCTGCGGCGATGGCGCCGATCCCAGGCGCGACGGGGAAGACATACTCGCCGCGGCTGCTGATCGTGGAGGCGGTTTCACTGCCGAAGACGAATTTTTCGGGGAACGCTTCGTGGAACACGGGGTACGCCGGCGGAGCGCCGCGCATCCCCGCACCCTGGTAATTGAGGCCGATCGCGTCGACTGCGGCGGGGAATGGGCCGCCGGCACGGGCGCTATTCATCGCGGCGGTCGTCGGGCGGGTGGGATCTTCTTCGTGCACGAGTTCGCTAAGCTCCTTCGCGATCGCGGCGCCGGCCTCAGCCTGGCCTTGTTCGCCAACTTCATTGCCGATGCTCCACATGATCACGGACGGGTGATTCCGGTCGCGCCTCACCAGCATCCGGGTGTCCTGCTCGTGCCAGTCGGCGAAGACCAGGTGGTAATCCAGCAGCGTCTTCTGGGCGCGCCAGACGTCAAAAGTCTCGTCCAGTACCAGGAGTCCCATCGTGTCCGCCAGATCCAGCAGTTCCGGTGCGGGCGGATTGTGGCTTGTGCGGATGGCGTTTGCGCCCATCTCGACGAGCATCTCCAGCTGCCGCTGCAACGCGCGATAATTCGCCGCCGAACCCAGCGCCCCCAGATCATGATGCTCGCAGACTCCCCTTAAGTCGACGTGCTGTCCGTTGACAAAGAAACCTTCATTGGGATCGAACTTCAGCGTGCGAATGCCGAAGGGCGTTTCGTAGCTGTCTACTACATCACTCCCCTGCTGCACGGTCGTCACCGCCACATACCGGTTCGGCTTCTGCTGCGGTGCCGGTCCCCACAGCCTGGGCTTCGAGACTGTCCCGTTTCCCTCCGCTACCGCGCTCTTGCCCGCGCCGATCCGGAGGTTCACTGGCGCAATGCTCGCCGCCGCGCGGCCGGTCCTGTTGCCGGCTTCCTCGAGCGCAAAAACCTGACTGGACACGCTGACATCGACTTCTCTGTCGGAGTTATTGTCCACCGTCACGCTCAAGTGCACGGTTGCCGACGCAGCGGAAACCTCGGGCGTCGTGAGAAACGTCCCCCACTGCGCCACGTGGACCGGCGACGTCTTCACCAGCCACACATTGCGATAGATTCCGCCGCCTGGATACCATCGCGATGAGTTCGCCGGATTGTCCAATCGAATTGCGAGCTGGTTTTCGCCGGGCTTTACATAGGGCGTCAGATTCAGCCGCCATGACGAATACCCATAGGGCCAGCCGCCCACGAGCCGGCCGTTCAGCCAGACCGTGGCGTACGACATCGCTCCATCAACGTCCAGGAAGATCGACTTCCCGGAATCCGCTGCCGGGATGACTATCTTCTTACGATACCACCCGATCCCATAGAACGGCAGCCGTCCCGTCTCGCCCCCGCCCGTGGCCATAAATGGTCCCTCCACTCCCCAATCGTGCGGCAAGTCCACATGTTTCCAGGAACTGTCGTCAAAGTCTGCCGTAACATAGGCCACGTTTTCTCCGGGATCTCCCTCCGGACGCACCGCCTTTTTCGCCGGATCCTTCACGAAATCGTTGCCCGATGGCAATATCCACGGCTTGAGCACAGCCTGCGGGGGAGCGGGTGCCGGCGGAGCCGCCAGCTGCCCCCCGGGCGCCTCTCCGGCACGGGGACCACGTCCGCGGCCCTGAGGCCGCACATCGTAGATCAGACTCACTGTGTTTCCCGGCGGATCATCCTTGGTAAACCGCCAATCGTCATTGATCGAGATCCTCTCCCGCGCCGACACCTGGGCATTCCCGCGCCATAGGCCCGCCTCCAGCAATAATGTCGCTGCTGCGGCCGCCAAAACCAACCCCGCAGGACCGTGCCACCGTTTGAATGCATGACAGTGCAATGCCTTCATAGCAATCGTTCCTTTCGTATCGTCAGTCCCCGACGCCGCCTCATGATTGCTTTCCAGACTTCGATGACTATCAGAATTGTCAGCGACAATCCGATCGATATAGCCAGGTCGCCGAGCGGCATGCTCGCCGTATCGAAGATGCGCTGCGCCGGAGGCAGGTAGACCACCATCAGTTGCAGGACGACCGTCAGGATGAACGCAAGAACCATCGACCGGTTCTTGAACAGGCCGATCCGGAAGGGAGACTCTTCCTCGGAGCGCGCTTCCAGCGCCACCGCCAACTGGGTAAAGACCAGGGTAGTGAACAGCACCGTCTGCCAGGCGGGATCGCCCAGGCGCCACAACTCCCAGGCTGCGCCGATGGAGAGAATGCTCATGACTATGCCGATGCCGATGATGAACTGGGCCATTCCGCGGCCGAATATGCTCTCGGTCGCGGAGTAGGGCGGCCGGCTCATCACGTTCTTCTCGGCGGGCTCCACGCCCAGGGCCAGGGCAGGCAGTCCGTCCGTCACCAGGTTCATCCACAGAATCTGCAGCGGCAGCAAGGGCAACGGCATTCCGAGGATCGGCCCCAGGATCATGACGGCAATCTCGCTGGTATTGCAGGTCAACAGGTACTTGATGAAGCGCCGGATGTTGTCATAGATGATCCGTCCCTCTTCGACTGCAGCCACAATCGTCGCGAAGTTGTCGTCCAGCAGCACCATGTCGGCCGCGCCTTTCGCCACATCGGTGCCGGTGATTCCCATCGCCACGCCGATGTCGGCCTTCTTCAAGGCCGGCGCATCGTTCACGCCGTCGCCGGTCATGGCGACGATGTTCTGCTGCTTCTGGTATGCGTCGATCAGCTTCAGTTTGTGTTCCGGCGAAACCCGGGCAAAGACCGACACATCCCTCGCCATCTCGGCCAACTCGCCGGTGGGCATGCGCTCCAGCTCCTGGCCGGTCAGGAACCGGTCGTTGTCGGTGATGCCGACCTGTTGTGCGATGTGCCGCGCGGTCAGCGGGTGGTCGCCGGTGATCATCACCGGACGGATGCCCGCGTTGCGGCATGCCAGCACAGCCTCGCGCACCTCGGGCCTCGGCGGGTCGATCATGCCGAACATGCCCAACAGGATCAAGTTGCCCTCCAGGGCCTTCTCGCTGTACTCGTCGGGAGGACGGTCCCAGACGCGCAGGCCTACTCCCAGCACACGCATGCCCCGTGCCGCCATTCGGTCGTGGGCGGCCTTGATCCTGGCTCGCCACGTGTCGTCCAGAGACTCGGCCTGGTTTTCCACCCAGACCTGACTGGCGATGGAGATCATGCCGTCGATGGCGCCCTTGGTGAAGGACACGTAGGGCGGAACGACCTGAGTGATCCGCCGTTCCCAGACCGGTTTCAGGCTGGCGGGCAACTCGTCCCTCGATTGCGGTGTGCGGTTGAGCGTAGTCATCCGTTTTCGCGCCGAATCGAACGGAACCTCGGCAACGCGTGGAAAAGCCCTGTCCAGGTCATCCTTCCTGATGCCGGCAAATGCAGCCGCCATCACGAGCGCTCCCTCGGTCGGATCGCCCACCGCGCGGAAGCGGCCAGGGTGCTTCTCGTCGGGTGAAAGAACGGCGTCATTGCACAACGCGCCTGCCAGCAGCAGCAGATCCAGAGTCGGCTGGGCGCCGGGAGTCGGGATGGTGTCCGCCGGCACCAGCTCAAAAGCGGCTTCGTCCGCTGCCTGGACCAGGTTGAACGTGTGGTTGGCGATGTCCAGGGCTGTTACCGTCATGCGGTTGAGGGTCAACGTGCCGGTCTTGTCGGAGCAGATGACCGTGACGGAGCCGAGGGTCTCGACCGCCGGCAGCTTGCGGATGAGGGCCTTGCGCTTGAGCATGCGCTGTGCGCCCAGCGAGAGGGCAATGGTCACCACCGCGGTCAGGGCTTCCGGCACCGCCGCCACAGCCAGGCTTACTGCGGTCAGCAGCAGATCCGCCAGCGCTTCGCCACGCCACAGGCCGAGGACGATGATGACCGCCACCAATGCCAGAGCCGCGTACGCCAGCGCCTTGCCCAGGCGGTCGAGCCGGCGCTGCAAAGGCGTTCGCTCCTGCTCTACGCCTTGGATCATGGTGGCAATGTGTCCCAGCTCGGTCCGCATGCCGGTTTCGGTGACCACGAACTCGCCGCGGCCGTAGTTGACGATGGTGCCGCTGTAGAGCATGTTGCGGCGGTCGCCGAGCTGCCGCTCCGTCTCGTAGACCAGGCCCGGATCCTTTTCCACCGGCTCCGACTCGCCCGTCAGCGCGGCCTCCTCGACGCGCAGGTTGACGCCCAGGTGCACGCGTCCGTCGGCAGGCACGATATTGCCCGTCTCCAGGATCACCACATCGCCCGGCACCAGGGCGGCGACGGAAACCTCACTCACCTGGCCGTCGCGGCGCACCCGCACCTTGGGGACGGACATGCGCTTGAGGGCGGCCAGGGACTGCTCGGCTTTGTACTCCTGCGTATATCCCAGGATGGCGTTGATCACGACGATGATCAGAATCACTACAGCTTCGACCCAGTCACCCAGAACAATCGAAATCGCCACCGCAATGAGCAGCAGGATGGTCAGCACTCCGGTCAGCTGCTCACGTATGATCTCCAGCCGGCGCCGGCCGGCCTTCTCGACCAGCTCATTGGAGCCGTATTGGGCCAGCCGCTGGCGAGCCTCCGTGCCGGACAGCCCCTGGCCTGGATCACTCCCCAGCTGCTGCAGTACTTCGGCCGCCGACCGTCTGTACCAATCTGTATTCATCAAGCCTCCGCTTGCGACCTTGCCGTCCAATTCCGGTATGAGACTACGATCTAAGCATTCATGCAAGTTTAAACCGGGGACTGACGACGGCAATTGTTGAAAGTGCTCGAGAAAGATCAGTTCAGAGGCCTTCAAAGCAGGGTTGGAGCCAAAAAACCGGGCCGTATTTTGGGTTTAAGGCTTTCCTGCCTTTGCCCATCCGCGAAAAAAACCTCATCGAATTTTCGGTTTGGGGCCTTAAAATCAAAGAATGGGCTCGTTTCTTGGCTGTAAGCGATGGTTTTTGGCCTCGAAACAGCGGGATATCACTTGAACTCAAAGAGATAACGTCGTCAGTCCCAGTAAATATAGGGAGAGTTTATGAAGAAGGTGGTTTTCATTCTTGTGGCAGCTGCTTCTTTTGCGTTTCAGGGAGTCAAAGGGCCGGATGTTGCGCGCTGGGATCGGCTGGCCCAGAATGTCACCATCATCCGCGACGAATGGGGAATCGCGCACGTCTACGGAAAGACGGACGCCGACGCCGTCTTCGGCGCCGTGTACGCACAGGCCGAGGACGACTTCAACCGCGTCGAGACCAACTACATCAACGCGATGGGGCGCCTGGCGGAGGCCGAAGGGGAGTCCAGGATCTACCAGGACCTGCGCATGAAGCTATTCATCGATCCCGAGTTCCTGAAGAAGCAGTACGCGGCGAGTCCGGCGTGGCTGCAGGCGCTGATGAACGCGTTCGCCGACGGCCTCAACTACTACCTCGCCAAACACCCCGAGGTGAAGCCGCGCGTCATCACGCGGTTCGAGCCCTGGATGGCGCTGTCCTTCACGGAAGGGAGCATCGGCGGCGAGATCTCGAGGGTGAACGTCAACCAGCTTCAGTCGTTCTACGGCAAGGCTCCCGGAACCAGTCCCCCCATTGAGGACGAGAGCGTCGAAGCCGAGCCCGGCGGATCGAACGGCGCCGCCGTCGCCCCTTCGAATACCACAGCGCACCGCGCCCTGCTGCTGATCAATCCTCACACCTCCTTCTTCTTCCGGTCCGAACTGCAGATGACCAGCGACGAGGGGCTGAACGCCTACGGCGCCGTGACGTGGGGCCAGTTTTTCATCTACCAGGGATTCAACGACCGCACCGGCTGGATGCACACTTCCAGCGCGGTGGACAACGCCGACGAATATCTCGAAACTGTGGAGCAGAAGGGCGGCCGCTTCTACTACAAGTACGGCAACGAAGAGCGGCCGGTAACATCATCCGAAATCTCGGTCCCCTACAAAACCGGCAACGGGATGGCTGAAAAGAAGTTCACAGTCTATCGCACCCATCACGGGCCCGTCGTCCGCGAGCAGAACGGCAAGTGGGTGAGCATCAGCCTGATGCAGGCGCCCGTGAAGGCGCTGATCCAGTCCTACACGCGCACCAAGGCGAAAGACTACAAGGCGTTCCGCCAGACAATGGAACTGCACACCAACTCGTCGAACAACACGATTTACGCCGACGCCGACGGCAACATCGCCTACTTCCACGGCAACTTCATTCCCAGGCGCGACGCAAGCTTCGACTGGACCAGGCCGGTCGACGGCAGCACGCCGGCGACCGAGTGGCGCGGCCTTCTTTCGGTCGACGAGACGCCGCACCTGCTGAACCCGCCGAGCGGGTGGCTCTACAACACCAACAACTGGCCGTGGTCGGCCGCCGGGCCGAGCAGTCCCAAGAAGGCAGACTACCCCGCATACGTCGACAACGGCGGCGAATCCGCCCGCGGTCTCCACGCCATCCGTGTCCTCCAGAACAAGAAGGACTTCACTCTCGACTCGCTCATCTCCGCGGCCTACGACAGCTACCTCACCTGGTTCGAGAAGCCGATGCCCGCGCTGATCAAAGCCTGGGACGGCACCCTGCCCTCAGATCCGCTGAAAGACAAGCTGGCCGAGCAGATCAAACTCCTGCGGGCCTGGGACCTCCGGTGGGACGTCGCCTCCGTGCCCACGTCCCTCGCCGTGTTCTGGGGCGACGACGTCCAGCGGCGCGTCGGCCAGTCGGCGCGCCAGGCCGGCATGCAGGCGCCCGATTACATCGGCAGCGGCAGTGTGCCGGCTGACGCGCTTCTCCAGTCGCTAGCAGCTGCGTCCGACAGGCTCACGGCCGACTTCGGTACCTGGAAGACGCCGTGGGGCGAGATCAATCGATTCCAGCGGCTCACCGGCGACATCGTTCAACCGTTCAACGACTCGGGGCCGAGCATCCCCGTCGGGTTCACCTCGGCGTCGTGGGGCTCGCTCGCCTCATTCGGCGCCCGCGCCTACACCGGGACGAAGAAATGGTATGGCACCAGCGGGAACAGTTTCGTCGCCGTCGTCGAATTCGGCAAAACCGTCAGGGCCAGGGCAGTGAGCGCCGGCGGCGAAAGCGGAAATCCCGCTTCGCCGCACTTTAACGACCAGGCGAAGCGATACTGCACCGGCGACCTGAGGGAAGTGTATTTCTACCGCACCCAACTCAAAGGCCACACCGAGCGTGAGTACCATCCGGGAAATTGAGAGACCCGGGTTGCGGGAGTGAAGGGGAAGGCAGGACAAGGGATAGTCATGAACGACAAAATGCCTCGTCGGGAATTTTTGAGGACGGGTACTGCTGCTGCCGGCGTGCTGGCCGCGGCTGGACGGAGGGCGGCAGCCGGGGACGCCTCCGGTAGCCAGGCCGGAATCAGCCTGTCGGGAACAGCGTATACGCCCAACCAGGATTACCCCAGGCAAGCCAAACCCTTCTCAGAAATCACGCTCAACGACAATTTCTGGAAACCGAAAATCAGGACGAATGCCGAAATAACGATCCCCTTCGAATTCCGGAAGGCGGCGGAAAGCCGGAGACCGGTCGGCAACAACATCCTGGAGGCGGCGATTTACTCGCTTCGGTCGCACCCTGACGCCGGACTGCAGAGCCAGGTCGATACCCGCATCCGGGAAATCAAGTCGACGCAGGAAGGGAAGCCGGCCAACAGTAACGGGCTCTTCGAAGTTGCCGCAGCCTGGTATGCGGTCACGGGGAAAAGAGACCTGTTGGACGTCGCCATCAAATCCGCCGACCTGATCTACAACGCGCTCAAATCGGCGCCTCCCCGGTTTTCCGGGGGCGAGCGCGACGCGATCAACTGCGTGCAGCTGTACCGCGCCACCCACGAAAAGAAGCACCTGGATCTGGCCAAGTATTATCTCGACATCCGCGGCCTGGAAAGCTCGGTGAACCGGAGCCGGCACAATCAATCCTATAAACCGGTCCTGGAGCAGAGCGAGGCGGTCGGCCACGCCGTGAACGACGCTTCCCTGATGGTGTCCCTGGCGGATGTCGGCGTCCTTACCGGGATCCGGGATTACTTCGATGCGGCGCAGCGCATCTGGCTCGATGCCGTGGGCGCCAAATATTACATTACCGGCGGCATCGGCTCGACCGGGAACGAGGGATTCGGGAAGCCGTATTCGCTCCCCAACATCTCCGCCTACAGCGAAAGCTGCGCCGCATTCATGTTCGCGACCTTCAATCACAGGATGTTCCTGGCCACAGGCGACGGCAAGTACATCGATGTGCTGGAGCGCACGATCTACAACAATGCTCTGTCCGCGGTGTCCGCATCGGGAAACCGGTTCTTCTATGTGAACCGGCTGGCCAGCGCCGGGGATGGACGCGACCTTCGATGGGAAAAGGCTTCCCTGGAATGCTGTCCGCCCAATCTCGTCCGGTTCCTGGCGTCCATGCCCGGTTACATTTACGCCCAGGGCAATGAGGAAATCTACGTGAACCTGTACGCGTCCAGCGAGGCGGCCTTCAGGATCGGCGGGAAAGGAGTGTCCCTGTCGGTGCAATCGGAAATGCCCTGGGGTGGGAAAGCCAAAATCACCATCTCAGCCGAACAGGCGACAGAGGCAGAGATCCGGTTGAGGATCCCTGGGTGGGCGAGAAATCACCCCGTACCGGAAAGCCTGTATTCGTACCTGGACCGCGGTGATACACAGACGCGGATCTCAGTAAACGGCGGGAATGTCGCGGGCGCCGCCGACAAATCCGGGTATGTTTCCCTCAAGCGGACCTGGAAGAACGGGGATGTCATCGAAATCGAGTTCCCTCTCGAAGTCAGGAAGGTGGTTGCCGATCCGAAAGTGCGGGAAGATCGCGGCAGAATGGCCGTGGAGAGAGGGCCCGTCGTGTACTGTTCGGAGTGGCCCGATTGTGAAGGGGGGCGTGCGCTCGGATTGCTGTTCGATCCGCAAAGCGAGCTGGCGGCTTCCTTCGACCCGCAGTTTTATGGCGGCGTGTCCATGATCACCGGAAAAGCGAAAAACATCAGCAACCCGCTTTCCGAACCCAGGCCGGTGAAGCTCATCCCGTATTACTTGTGGGCCAACCGCGGCGCCGGGGAAATGAGCGTCTGGCTGTCAAAAGCGGAATATGCCCTTGGCGACACCGGTCCGGCGGGCGGCCTGATCTTCCACATCAACCCGAATTATGCCAAAGACGGCTGGCGATACCTGGAGGCCGCGCCATTCGATCAGAGCGCGGGCGCAAAATGGGGCTGTTTCCGGACATTGATACCGGGTGCGCGCGGCAGCGCCATCGGCGCCGGCAGGCAGAACACTGCCGACATCCTGGCTGCCTGCAAGACTCCCGGTTCGGCAGCCGAGTTGTGCGCGAATTTCAGTTTGAATAGCGTCGGCGGCTGGTTTCTGCCGTCGGTGGATGAATTGACCCAGATGTACGTCAACCTGAAGCTCGCCGGGATCGGCGAGTTCGGCAGCAGCGACATCGCCGACAACTATTGCTACTGGTCGTCCACCCAGCGAACGGCGGACATGGCGAATCACCTGGACTTTGCCGACAACGCCCGCAGGCAGCACTACGACGACAAAGATTTCCCCCGCCGTGTGCGCGCCGTGCGTGCGTTCTAGGACGGGCTTCAGACTTTAGACATTAAACTTTAGACCTCAGACTTCAGACTTCATGCCCAAAAGGTTTGAGATCGCGATTGGGGGAAGCAAAATCGGCCAGGAGTCGAAGTCAGGAGTCAGCATGAAAGACGGGCGATTGTGAATCGACTTCGAACGTCGTCACCACCCTATCGCTATCTTAGAAGCACTTTACCTTGATTTCATGTGGGGACGGGCTTCAGCCCTTAGGCGCTAAGTTAACTACCACATCTGCGTGGACCTGGACCTGGACTTGGACCTGGACCTGGACCTGGACTTAGACCATGCTGCCGTCCGTGAACTTTCGTAAGTTGGACGTTTCTCAGACCGCAGTTCGTTTCTTGCCACTCGCAGCTGCAATTGCTGACAGTCTGCCACCACGATATGCAGCCATGGCGGAACAGCTCCGTCGCGCATCCCTTTCCATTCCGCTGAATATCGCCGAAGGATCAGGAAAAAGCAGTGGCCCGGATCAGCGTCGCTTTTGCACAATTGCCCGAGGCAGTGCCATGGAATGTGCGGCAATCATTGATGCCTGCTGCACTCTGACGCTCATCGAACAGCCACGAGCCCAGGAAGCCGACCAACTCCTTCTCTCAGCGGTCAGGATGCTGTCGAAGATGTGTCCGACATAGGAAGATCCCAGGCCAGGTCCACGTCCAGGTCTAGGTCCAAGTCCGCCTTCAGTTGGCGACTTATCTTAGCGCTTATGGGCTGATGCCCGTCCCCACATGTCTGAACGTCGGATTAAGGCCCGCGCTGCCTCGTGACGGCTAGCGGATGATCTGGGGGGACGGGGGGCCCAGGGACCAGCCTTGCATCTTGATGATGCTCGCCTTCTGGGTGAGCTTCTGCCCGCCCACCTCCAGCATGACCGTGTACTCCCCGAGCGGCGCCCACTGGTCGATGATGTTCACGCCGCCGGCGCCCCTGCCCCTGCCGGCGCCCTGCGGACGCATTGTCCACAGGACGGTATTGATGCCGGGCGACGTCTTCCCCTGGAACCTGGCCACTTCCTGTCCCTTGGCGTCGGTGATGGCAACGGTCGCGGCGCCGGTCCCCTGGTTCTTCAGGTAATACCGGATCACCATCCCGTTCGGCTCGTTGGGCGTCTGCACGTTCCGCTGGCCGAACAGGTAGTCGTTCGCGCCAAACTGCCACGTGATTCTCTGAACCGTCGGCTTGATCGTGAACAGGTGAACATCTTCGGCCAGCATCGTATCGCTCATTTCCTGCAACGGCCCGATGTTGGCGATGTACAGGCCGCGCCCGTAGGTGCCGAGAACCAGGTCGTTCTCTCTCGGGTGTACGAGCAGATCCCGCACGGGGACATTGGGCATGTTGTTGTTCATCTTCACCCAGCGCGCGCCGCGATCGATCGACACGAAGACTCCCGTATCGTTCCCCACGAACAGCAGGTCGGGATTCCTGCGGTCTTCGTAGACGACGTTGATCGGCTGATCCGGCAGGTCGGATGAGATCGAAGTCCAGGTCGCGCCGAAATCGTCCGTCCGGTACAGGAACGGGCGAAAATCGTCGAACTTGTACCCGCTCTTCGACACGTAAGCCCTCCCCGCCACGTGAGCGGAAGTCTGGACGCGGCTGACATAGGCTTCCTTCCTGCCTCCCAGCGCATTGATCCCGGGCGACACGTCCGTCCAGGTTGCGCCGCCGTCCCGCGTGACCTGGACGTTCCCGTCGCTCGTCCCGCACCAGATGACGCCCGCCGTCAGCGGCGATTCCGAGATCGAGGAAATCGCAAACCAGGGAATCCCGCCGGGGACGCCGCCTTCGGATTCGGGCATGATCTTCGCGGTATCGTTCGTGCTCAGATCCGGACTGATTTCCGTCCAGTGGTCGCCGCGATCAGTCGATTTCAGGAGAACCTGGCTGCCGGCGTAGATGACGCTGCTGTTGTGCGGGGAGATGTGAACAGGAGGCTCCCAGAGCCAGCGGTGGGGCGGCTTGCCCGCCTCCCGCCGCGGCTCGATGTTGGTCGTGTAGCCGAGCTTCTGGTCCAGTCGCGTGTGTCCGCCGTACTGCCTCGTCGTGTACAGCCAGCGGCTGTCGGTCGGATCGACCTGCGTGTAAATGCCGTCGCCGTTGCCGAGTGCGAACCAGTCCTGTTCCGTGATCCTGCCCGAGGCGCTGTTGGACGGGCCGCGCCAATGCTCGTGATCCTGAAGCCCGGCGTAAACGTTGTACGGGTCCTCCATGTCGACCCCGATCATGTAGACCGACCCGAGCGGCATGTTCGAGTAAGCGTCGCTGGTCTTTCCGCCGTCGTAGGAAATTGCAATCCCGCCGTCGCCCCCGCTGATCATCCGGCCGGGATTCTCGGGATCGAACCAGAGCGTGCGGAAGTCGCCGAACATCCGGGGAAAGACCGGCGGCGCGTTCCAGGTCTTGCCGCCGTCGATCGAGTGCCGGAACCCGTCCTGGGTCACGAATAAGTTCAGGTCGTTGGCGGGATCGACCCGGATCTGGCTGAAATAGTAAGGACCTTTCGGACTGACGTCGTAATCATCGGCATTCATCTTCTTCCAGGCCTGTCCGCCATCATCCGACCGGTAGACTTCGCCGCCTATGGTCGACTCTTTCCTGGGCGCCCCGCCGCCTTGCCCGGCCCCGCGCGCGCCCGCCAGGGGCACGGTGCGCGGATTCTGGTTCTCGATCACCGCGTAAAGGATCTCCGGGTTCTTGAGATAGATGTCGAGCCCGATCCTGCCGATCTTGCCCGTGGGGAGCCCGCCGCCAAGCCGCGTCCAGGTGCGCCCGGCGTCGGTCGTTTTGTGAATGCCGCTTCCGGGGCCGCCGTTGACTATCTGCCAGGGAAGCCTCACCTTGTCGTAGGTCGCGGCATAGAGGATGGACGGGTTCCGGGGATGCATGATCAGGTCGATCACTCCCACTTTGTCATCGATGTAGAGGATCTTCTGCCAGGTGTCGCCTCCGTTCGTCGTCTTGAAGACCCCCCTCTCCTCGTTCGTCGAGTAGAGGTGGCCCATGGCGGCGACGTAGACGATGTCGGGATTCGTCGGATGGATGACGATCTTTGCGATGTGGTGCGAGTCCTTGAGACCCATGTTCTTCCAGGTCTTCCCGCCGTCCAGCGACTTGTAGACGCCGTCGCCGGCGTAGGAGCTGCGCGAGGTGTACGCATCCCCCGTGCCCACCCAGACGATGTTGGAGTTCGAGGGAGCGACAGTGACGTCCCCGAAGGAGAGATTGTCCTGGGCGTCGAACAGGGAGTCCCACGTCGTCCCGTTATTGGTCGTCTTGAAGAGGCCGCCGATCCACGGGGCCACGTACATCGTGTAGAGGTGGTCCTTGACCGGCGCGTCCGGGACGGCGATGTCGGCGACCCGCACCTGCATCCTGAAGGGGCCCAGGTTCCGGTAGGTGAAGACCTCCAGCAGGCGTTCGTTGAACAGGCTTTGATTCTGGGCCCTGGTTACGACGCCCGATGCCAGTGCCACTAGGACGATGACGGTTGCAGCAATCGCGCTCCTAAGTTTCATCTTTCCTCCTCCCAATCCGTTACGGCAGCCGATTGTACACCGCAGAATCAAGCAGGCGGCGAAATTTGAGAGAACCACGAAGACCTCCAAGGCCTCAAAGACATGCGCTGTCGCTTCCTCCACAGCGGCGCAGCGCTTCGCGCTGCAACCTCTTTGCCCGAGGCGCGCAGGAAAGTGCATGCGGGAGCGACGCACGGAGCTGGGATTCCGAGGCGTTTTCCTGCGCGCCTCGGGCAAAGAGGTTTGCCGGAGGCCGCCGCTGTGGAGGAAGCGACAGCGCATGTGGCAGCGTCTCTTCACGTTTGCAGCCTTAGAGGTCCTGGAGGTCTTCGTGGTTCGCTCTTTTTGTCTGTGCCTGTCTCCGCGGATTTGCGCGTATAATCGCTGAACCGCTGCTGCCGGGAGGCTGAAATGAATCGTCGCCAATGGTTGAAATCCGCAGGAGCCCTGGGTATGACCGCCATAAATGGCAAGTCTCTTTCCGCCGCCCCCGCGCAGGGCGCGCGGACCGCGACTTCCGGTTCGGGCCGTGTCGAGATGGAAATCGTCCGTCTCAATCTGCGGCACACCTGGACCACCACGATGTCATCCAGCGAGTTCCGCGACACCCTGCACCTGCGCTACACGCGGGACGGAGTCACCGGCTTCGGGGAAGGGGCCCCGATCGTCCGCTACCAGGAGGACGCCGCGGGCGGCCGCGACGCGCTGAATGGCATCCGGCGCGAAATCGAATCTGCTGACCCATGGCAATTCGAGAAGCTGATGGCCATGGTAGGCGGAAAGATCCCGGCGCAGCACGCCGCACAGGCTGCTCTCGACATCGCGCTGATGGACTGGGTCGGCAAGAAGCTGGGCGTGCCTCTCTACCGCTACTTCGGCCTGGACCCGTCGGGCACGCCGGCAACGACGTTCTCCATCGGCATGGACAAGCCCGAGGTCGTCCGCCAGAAAATCAGGGAAGCCGACGCCTTCCCGGTCCTGAAAATCAAGGTCGGGCTCCAGAGTGACGAGGAGATGATCGCCTCTGTGCGCAGCGCGACCAAAAAGCCGCTGCGCGTCGACGCCAACGAGGGGTGGACCGACAAGGAGGAAGCCGTCCGCAAAATCAATTGGCTCGAGAAGCAGGGAGTGCAGTTCATCGAGCAGCCCATGCCGGCGCACATGTTCGAGGAGATCAAGTGGGTGCGGAGCAAGGTGCACATGCCGATTATCGCGGACGAGGCCTGCACCGAGGCTGGGGCGATCCCGCGCCTGCGGGAGGCCTATGACGGCGTCAACGTCAAGCTCGACAAGGCCGGCGGCATCATGGAGGCCTACCGCTGGATACAGATCGCGAAGGCCCTGGGGATGAAGACCATGCTTGGCTGCATGATCTCCAGTTCGTGCAGCGTCACCGCCGCCGCCCACCTCTCCCCGCTCGTGGATTATGCCGATCTCGACGGCAATCTCCTGATCGCCAACGATCCCTACGACGGCGTCCGGGTGGAAAAGGGCAAGCTGATCCTCCCCGCCGGCCCCGGCCTCGGCCTCACCCGCACCCGTGAAGTCGGCGCGTCCCAAGTAGGTCCCGGCCGCCGAGAATGTCTCAAAACCAGGCGTCCTGGAGGGACGCAGAGGGAATAGCCGGGGGCTAGCCGCGCAGCGGCGCTGCCCCCGGTCAGGCCGGGCAAATGGTGAAAGCCCCTGCCAGGGCTCGGTTTCTACTTCGTCCTTTACCCCGGGCGGCGCTTCGCTTGCCCGGGGCTATTGTCTTCAGCCCTTCCAGGGCTGGAATTGAGGGCATATCGCCGGGTGCGCGAGTTTTGAGACATTCTCGCCGGCCGGGACCCTGGAGTCTCGGTTTTCGCTACGACGGGAAGCATTTTGCGAAAGCCAAGAGCAATCGGGGAGATCCCCGGAGACGGATTTTTCGCAGCAGCAGCGCCCACTTAAACCGCCGTTTTCGCCGAACGAACCGAGGTCGCCGCCCGGCGCAGCGTCGCGACCCGTTCCTTCCCCAGCAGCTCGATCGCCTCCCGTTGCGCCTGTTCCCAGGCGGGAATGACCCGTTGCAGGAGTTTCCTGCCGCCGGCCGTCGGCCGCAGCAGGCTGGTCCGCCCATCCTCTCCCGCCAGCCTGTCGATCCAGCCCTGCCTGCGCATCCTCTCGGCGTCGCGGCTGAGCGTCGACTTTTCCAGGTGCAGGGCGCGGCAGACCTCCCGCGGCTTCGCCTCGCGCATGCAGGAGACGGCGACGAGGATGTTCATCTGGCTCACGGTGAGCCCGTAGGGGCGCAGCGCCCGGTTGTAGATGCCGGTCACCGCCCGGGTCAGCAGTCGCAGCCTCACCGCCACGCATTGATCCGCGATTTGTTCGATCGTCGTCGCTTCGCCCGTCTCATCCATTGCCCCTCCAACCTCCAACGAGACTGATTGTATATACAACCATGCGGGCATGTCAAAGCCTCCAAACGCGATTTCCAGGAGCAAGGCCCGGAGTGCCGGCACATTCAATCCGCGGTTCAGCACAATGAACAGGTCCAGGCTGAGATTCTTGTCCCCGCGAAATTTCGATGTGGCAAAACGCGCGTCTGCGCCGATCAGGCTGTTGTCCCCGTCGCCCGACGGGTTGCCGCGGGTTAAAATCGCCCCGACACAGGATGGCTGGAAAATATCGCGGCCCACGGCTCAGCCCTGGCTTGAAGCGCAGCGTCTTGAGTTCGTGAAAATTCGTGGCCGCTTTTCCAGGGGAGTGGCCCGGCACGGAAATTCTGTGCTACTATCGCCCTACTATCCAGGTCAGATTATCTCTCCTCTACGGTGGAGGCGGTCTATGCGATGCACTCGTTACGGAAAATTCCTGCTGTTGATCACGTTTGGGGTTTCGTTCAGCGCCTGGGGCCAGGGCGGCGGAAGCCAGTCCGGCCGCGGCGCCCCGCCACAGGGTCCGGCCGCGCAACAGTCCGGGGCAGGCGCCCGGGGCGGGCGCGGCGGCGCCGGCGATCTCTACAACTATGATCCGACCGCGGCCTCCTCGATCGCGATCCCCGACGCGCCTCCGGTCGAAACGCATCAGAAGATGACCGTCAACGGTGAAGCGATCGCCTACACCGCGCGCGCGGGATTCATGCCGCTGCGCAACGCGACCACGGGCCAACCGGAGGCCCACCTGTTTTACACGAGCTACACACGTGACGGCGTGAGCGACCCCTCGACCCGCCCGGTGCTGTTTTTCCTGGGCGGCGGCCCTGGTGTTTCGGCCGGCTGGCAGGAGTTCGGCGGTCTGGGCCCGAAGCGCATGAAGTGGGCGGCCGATGGCACTGCCGGTGCGCCGCCGTACGGCTGGGTGGACAATCCCAACACCCTGCTCGGCCAGGCGGACATGGTCTTCGTCAACCCCGTGGGCACGGCGTACAGCCGGCCCGACCAGCCGGGGCGCGCGCCGAACTTCTGGACCACGGCCGCGGACATCGCCTCCCTGGGAGAGTCAGTGCGCAGCTACCTGAGCGCCTACGACCGCCGGAACTCCCCGCTCTTCCTGGCCGGCGAAGACTTCGGCACGGGGAGGGCCGCGGGTCTGGCCGGCTATCTCCACGACCGCCAGGTGCCGGTCCAGGGCCTGGTGCTCCTGTCGATGACGCCGTCCGCAGATGCCGTTGCCGGCGACACTCGGTACATCACGCTGCTGCCGAGCCTGGTCATGGCCGCCTGGCACCACAGGAAGCTGGCGCCGGAACTGCAGTCGCTCGGCGCCGAACAGATCGCGGAGCAGGCGCGCCAGTTCGCCTCCCGCGACTACCTGCACGCGCTTTACCAGGGCGCCCGCATCATGCCGGATGAACGCGCGCGTGTGGTGGCGAACCTGTCGAGGCTGACGGGGCTCTCGAGGGCCTTCATCTTCAGCAACGACCTGCGCATCACGCCGGAGCGGTTCAATCCCGAGCTGCTGCGCGACCAGCGCCGGACGCTGTCGGACTCGGATGCGCGCGTGGCCGGCTTCGTGCCGGGGAGCGGCGGCGGCGGGCGCGGCGGCGGGGGCGGGGGCCGCGGCGGCGGCCCTGTCATGAGCGCGGCCGACTTCTACCTGGACAACCTCGCAGGCGGCTTTCAGGCAGCCTACGAATCCTACCTGCGCCGCGAGCTCCGCTTTACCGCTCCCAACAACATGGTCTATTACCTCACGAGCGGCGGCGTCGGCACGTTCACCTCGACCGGGAACGACGATGCCAGCCTGTCGAACGCATTCTCGCGCAATCCCCGCCTGCATCTCTACGTGGGCGTGAGTTTCTACGACCTCGATGCGCCGTTTTACGCGACCGAGTTCACCCTCGCCCACCTGAACGTGTCGACGGAGGTCCGCGCCGGAAACATCAGCGTGGGGCATTTCGAGGCGGGCCAGCTGCCCTATGTCGACGGCAAGTCGCTGGCCAGGCTGCAGGCCGACCTGGCCGGGTTTATCAACCACGCGACGGCGCCCGCAGGCCGGTAAGCGCTCGCAACCAAGGAGAATTGCCATGAGATACTACGGACGAATCGACCTGAGACTCTGCAGCATCGTCATCCTCATCGCGGCCATGGTTGCCGGCGCCTTCGCCCAGGGTCGGGGCGCCGGCAGCGCGCCCAACAACTTCTACCGCTTCAATTACACGCTGGAAGAAATGCAGCCGATCGACTACCCGGCGCAGCCGATCGTCACGAAGCATCAGATCACGCTGCAGAAGGAAACGATCCAGTACACCGCCAACGTCGGATTCATCCCCATCCGCAATGCCACCACCCGCGCGGCCGAGGGGCACCTGTTCTACGTTTATTATGCCAAGGACGGTGTGACCGACAGATCGAAACGGCCGGTCTGGTTCCTGTTCAACGGCGGGCCCGGCGCGGCGACCATCTGGCTGCACATGGGCGCCTTCGGCCCGAAGGTGGTGAAGCTGAACCCGGACGGTTTGGCGCCGCCTCCGCCGTACAGCTATGTCGACAACCCCTACTGCCTGCTCGACACCGGCGACCTGGTCTTCATCGACGCCATGGGCACGGGATTCAGCCGCCCGGACAAGCCTACCTGGGGACCCAATTTCGGCGGCGTGCAAAACGACCTGGCGGCCTTCGGCGAGTTCATCCGCAGCTTCCTGAACGAATACAACCTGTGGGGCTCGCCGATCTTTGTCGGCGGCGAGAGCTACGGCACCACGCGCGCGGCCGGGCTGGCCGGCTATCTCACCGACATGGGCATACCGCCGAACGGCGTGATGCTCCTGTCGGCGGTCATCGACAGCAATGCGGGCGCCGGCATCCAGCGGCAGCTGAGCACGCTGCCGACCGAAATCATGACGGCGCACTATCACAAGAAGCTGGCACCCGAACTGCAGAAGCTCACGGTCGTCCAGATTGCCGAACAGGCGCGCCAGTTCGCCTCGGGCGAGTACCTGGAGTTCCTGTTCGACGGGGCGCGCGCCTCGCAGGCGCAGCGCGACCGGGTGCTGACGAACTTCGCGCGGCTCACCGGGCTGTCGAAGGCCTTCGTCGACGCCAACGACCTGCTCGTCCCGCTCGGGCCGTTCAGCACCGAGCTGCATGCGCGACCGGCACCTGATGACGTCGCGCCTGGATTCGCGTTTCGCCGGCTACCAGATCGACGGCGGCAGCACCAGCACGAGCTTCGATTTCAGCAACGCCAACATCTCGAACTGCTTCCTCACCTGTTTCGAGGCCTACGTCCGCAACGACCTGAACTACAGGAACCCGTCTCTATACTATGTCTCCGGCAACGCGCCTCCCTGGTCGGGCGAATACAACACCGTGATCAACCTGGAGAACGCATTCGCCAAGAACCCGCACATGCGCCTGTTCGTGGGATTCGGGTATTACGATTTCGCCTGTCCCTTCTTCCCGGTGGAGTGGACGATTGCCCACATGAAGGTGTCCGACGAGGTCAGGAAGAACAACATTTCGCTCGGCTATTACGAGTCGGGCCACATGGTCTACATCGACCAGCCGGCCGCGGCCAAATATCACGCCGACCTGGTCAAGTTCGTCCAGAACGCACTGCCGAAATGATGAGCAGTCATTCTTTTGGCCCCGGGCTGCCGGTTGCGAAACGACATCGGTGATTCGGTCCGGCTGCCCCGGTTGGCTTTGAAGAAGACAGGAGTCAGGAGTCAGGAGAACCGCCCCGACAGCCAATTGCAGTCGCCACACGTGTTACTGATCCATGTGGCGCCGGGCTTCAGCCCGGTCTCCAAACTGACCCCTCCGGCGGTCTCCAGATCAGTCCCCCATGTGGTGGGATCCTATCGAGGTTGATACGGACACCCTCTTCGGCCCGGTCTCCAACCGGGTCCCGACGGCTGCCTCAGCAAAAGTCCCCCATGCGGCGGGAGCGCCGCAACGTCGAAATCGACAGTGCGGGCTGAAGCCCGCGGCCACATGAAATCTGTAATGAGCAGCCTCGCGGTTGCCCTAGTGTGGTTCCTGGGGAAATTCCCGATTGCGCAACAATTCCGCGTCATTTATAGATAGTTTAATAGTCGGCAAGGAGTCAACCGGGCTGGAACTCCCCCGGGTCTCAGGGCGCCATGCCTGCAGGAGCTCTATGAATCCTAAGCGCAGGCCAACCAGCAAAGTCGCCTCCCGGATCGGGGCTCACGCACGCCTCAAAACGGAACCGGGGGCTTCCGGGAAAGAGCAGCAATCGCTCTACGAGGATTTGACCGGGACCAACTGCCGGCCGGAGGATCAGGCTGCCGGGCTCGCCACGGCCAATGACGTCCTTGCCGACATGATGAACGCCATGGAGATCGCAACCGTTTTCCTGGACGATCGCCTGCGCATCAAGCGGTTCACCCCGAGGGCAACGGAGCTGCTGAATCTTGTGCCGGGTGACATCGGGCGCCCCGTTGGGGACTTCACGCAGAACTCTCCCGGAGTGGACTTCGTTTCCGATGCGGAACGGGTGCTCGACAGCCGGTCGGTGGTGGAAAAGGAAGCGCAGGCGCGTGACGGCCAGTGGTATACGGTCAGAAGCCTCCCCTATCGCACGCCGGACAACCGGGTCGAGGGGGTGGCGATCACGTTCTCGAACGTGACGCGCCTGAAGCAGGTCGAGGACAAGCTACAGTACCGGAAGCTGTATGCCGAGAGTATCGTCGAGACAGTTCGGGATCCCCTGATTGTGCTGGATGGCAAGTTGCAAGTCATCTCTGCTAACCAGGCGTTTTACCGGATGTTCCAGACCAGTCCCGCGGAAACGGTCGGCCGTCGCATCTACGACCTTGCCGACCGGCAGTTGGACATAGAACGCCTGCGGCACCTGCTTGAGGAAATCATCCCGGAAAAATCATCATTCCAGGATTTCAGAGTGGAACGCGAGTTACCGCAAATCGGCCTCAAGTCGATGCTCCTGAGCGGCTGTCAGGTCCGGGCGACCGGCGGGATGCCGGAATGCATCCTCCTGACCATCGAAGATGTTACCGAGCTTGAGAAAGGCCGCGCCCTGGCCGAGCACCGTGCCGGGCAGCTCCGGGAGCTGGCCTTCCGGCTGACCCAGACCGAGCAACGGGAGCGGAAGCGCCTCGCCCAGGTCCTTCACGAAAACCTGCAGCAACTCCTGGTCGCGGCAAAGTTCCACCTGGAGAGCGTGCGCGTGCACACGCCGGAGGGGAAGTCGCGGGAGTCGCTCGAGGAGGTCAATCGGCTCCTCGATCAGTCGGTCGAGACTTCCAGGCGTCTCACAGTCGAGTTGAATCCCCCCATCCTGTTTGAATTAGGAATGGGCGCCGCGCTGCCGTGGCTGGCCCGCCAGTTTGGGCGCGAGCACGGCCTCAAGGTGCTAACCGATATCAGGGCCGACGTGGCGCCCGAAGAAGAAAGCCTGGCCGCCCTGCTGTTCTCCGCCGTTCGCGAACTGCTCTCTAACGTGATCAAGTACGCCAGGGTGAATTCGGCTCATGTCCTGGTTGACCGCATCGACGCCGATCATATCCGGGTCGTGGTCAGCGACGAAGGTGTCGGGTTTGACTATGAGAAGTTCCAGGCCGGCGAAAACCGGGAGACGGGTCTTGGGCTGTTTGGCATTCGTGAGCGCATTGAATATCTTGGGGGACATTTCAGGATTGAAACAGCCCCCGGCCGCGGCACCCGTGTGATTATGATTATTCCTCTGAGCCGGGACCGCAAGGCACACAAAGAGGAGGCTCCCGTCACGGTCCCGGCAGGGGTCGCGGCTGCTGAAGCCGCCGCGCTGCCCACCAGCGGCAGAAAGATTCGTGTTTTACTTGCGGACGATCACATGATGGTCCGCCAGGGACTGGTGGGCTTGCTGAGGCAGGAAGAGGACATTGAGGTCGTCGCCGAAGCCGGCGACGGGCGGCAGGCGATCGAACTGGCGAACCGCGATCACCCGGACGTCGTCGTCATGGATCTCAGCATGCCCGTGCTCAATGGCATCGAGGCGACCAGGCGCATCCGGGCCGAACTGCCCCGCACTCAAATCATCGGCCTGTCGATGTACGAGGAAACAGAGCGTGCGGAAGCGATGCTCGAGGCCGGCGCCAGGATTTATTTGAATAAAGGCGGCCCCACGCAAGACCTGGTCGCCGCCATCCGCACCGCCGCCTCTGCCCCTCACTGATCCATACGCCATCCGATCCGCATGATCGCCCGCAGTCCATCTGACGCCCATCGCTCAAAAAGCAATACTTCTTCGGGTTCTTCTTCGATGGCCCGTTCGAGCTTTTCACCGGGAGCGCCGGCGTCCCGCCGGCCTGTGCCGTTTCTGTCGCGAAACTCCCTCTTAAGTTCGAGCGAGTGTCGGATTGCCGGCCCCGGAGGGGCCGAAGAGAGTAGCCGGGGGCTAGCGCGAAGCGCGCGGCCCCCGGTTAAGATATTGCATAGCAAAGAGCCCCGGGAGGGGCGAAAGGCCTTATGCACCATGGCTTTCTGTCGCCCCTCCGGGGCTTGGAGTGGAGGTTCGCGACAGAAACTAACTAACGCTTCTCAAACCCCAGGTTGGTTACGCGCCCCGCCTGCACAAACGCGCGCCTGACTTCTCCGGACGCGCGTTCAAAGCGCACGACCATCCCGTTGTCGGCCAAAAACCAATCCTCCTTGACCGGCGTGAACACTATCGGCGGGTCGTTGAGCACCCGGGCGGTTAGCCGGCCGCCGGCCACGGCAAAAGTCCACGTGGCGTCGAGTTCCTCGGAGTAGAACCGGCCTACGAATTCCTCCGGCTTTTGAGGGTCAGGCGCCGGGAGCCGGCGATAAGTCTCGGGTCCCGAACCCTCGCGGATCATCTGCATCTCTTGCGCCGCGCCTGGCGATGCAGCCGGGAAATACAATTCGCCCCCGGAGGATCCGGACACAAAACGGTCCGCAGCCACTGCTTTGAGCGGCTGGCCCTCTCCCATGCCGAAGCGCAGCACGCCGTCCTTCAGAGCAATCCGCCGGAACGGCCCGGGCTTGACAGGCTCGTAGAAGCCGGCGAGTGGAGCCAGTTTCTCGGCGGGGACCTTTACCTCCGGCCTGGCGGCAGGGGCCGCCTTCTGGTCGCGCGGCTGCAACTGGGCCGCGAGGACCACATCCGCAACCCGGTCCGCGAGCGCGCTGGGATTGGCCGTTCCGAGGTTGCACAGGCAGGCGACGGAGGTCCGGACCCCCGGGAAACGGAGCAGGTCCGCGCGGTAGCCGGCCCAGGAGCCACCGTGCCTCACGATCGGCAGGCCGCGATAGGTCCCGATCATCAGGCCCGCGGCGTAGTCGAGCTTTTTCCCGTCGTTGAGGATCCCGACCGTCTGGGCCTTTTCGAGCAGGGCCTGGTCGCCCACTTTCGGCTGGTAGAAATTGCGGTCCCACAGCAGCAGGTCTTCGACGCTCGTCTGGACGGCGCCGTCGCCGGTTTGCTCGAAATCTGACATCTCGACGCTGAAACCGCCCCCCCGGCGCGGCACGTAACCCTCGGCCTTGCCCGGGACGACGCGCGTGTGGTCGTCGAGGTAGAACGTGTGGTCCATGCCGAGCGGCCGGAAGATCCTCTCGGCGGCGAACTCGGGCAGGCTCTTGCCGCTCACCCTCTTGACGATCTCGCCGAGCAGCAGGTAGCCGGTGTTCGAGTACAGCCATTCATTCCCGGCGGGGAAGTTCGGGTGCTTCTGCCGCGCGACGAGTTGCACGGCTTCTGCTTGCGTGGTCCAGTTCTCGGTCTTCATCCCGGCCAGGGCCCAGAGCGTCAGGTAATCGCGTAGGCCGCTGGTGTGCAGCATCAGGTTCCGGAGCGTGACCGGGCGGGGCATCGGCTGCAGTTCGGGCACATATTTGCGGACGTCGTCGTCGAGGGAGAGCTTCCCGTCGCGCTCGAGCAGCAGGATGGAAAATGCCGTGAACTGCTTCGATGTGGATCCGATGTCGAACACCGTGCGGGGCGTGATCGGGACGCCGAGTTCCAGGCTGGCCTCGCCGTAGCCGTGCTCGTAGGCGATCTCGCCGTCGCGGTAGACGGCCATGGCGCATCCCGGCGAGCCGGGCTTTTCGAATGCGGCGAAGGCCTTGTCGATTTCGGCGCCCATTCCGGCAGGCAGGGCCTGGCCTGACGCGCCGGCCGCGGCGCAGCACAGGACGGCGATCAGCGCGGCGATCCGCGCCGCCGCATGCAGACGTAGTCTCATGAGTTCCCCCCTTGTGCTGTTGTGACCACGAAATACACGAACCACACGAAGGGATTCGTGAAATTCGTGATAATTCGTGGCTTGCCCTTGTTCTTGAACGGGCCGCCAGCCGGCATCGTGACAAAACGCCGGGAATCAGCGCCCGGGGCCCTCCAGTTCATCCGCGAGGCGGGCGGCGTCGTAAATCTTGCGCAGCGCTTCCGACATTGCAGCCGTGTGCACGGCCACGGCCCGGTTGTTCTCCTCGTTGTAGACGTAATTGCCGACCAGGCTTTCGATGTTACCGTCGAAAATCAAGCCGACAATCTCGCCGTTCCTGTCGATTACCGGGGAGCCCGAGTTGCCGCCGATGATGTCGCAAGTGTTGACGAAGTTGAGCGGCGTCGCCAGGTCGATGCTCGACTTCCTGTCCAGGTAACGTTGCGTGAGGTTGAAGGGCGGCTTGAGCCCGAAGCCGTAGGCGCGGTCGTAGAGGCCGTAGAAGGTGGTGAACGGCGGAGCCTCCGTGCCGTTCATGGGATAGCCGGCCACCGTGCCGTAAGACAGCCGCAGGGTGAACGTGGCGTCCGGGTACGTGGACTTCCCGTAAATGGCAAATCGCGCCTTGCCGATTTTTTCGCCGGCGGCAGTCACGACGCTGAGGACGTTGTCCTCGGTCCACTTCGTGTTTTCGCGGACGAACGGATCCACCTTGCGAGCGAGTTCGATCGCGGGGTCTTTGGAAGCGGCGACGGCCGCCTCGCCGCCCTCGAGAAGTTGCTTGCGCGCCGCCGGGTCGGCCAGTTTCGAATCCGTAATGACCTCTTTGGCCACCGCTTCGGGCGTCTTTCCGCCCAGGACCGCCTTGAGGAACGGGTCCTCGGGCCCGAGTTCTTCGATGGACTCCTTCAGGCCGTCGACCATCAGCGCCTGCGCCAGGTCGGGATACGTGGGCGCCGGGGAAAGCAGGTAGAAACGCAGCGACTCCAGTTGCGAATCGTGGAAACCGTCGAGGCGCACGCCGTCGGGCTTTTTCACCTCGGCGACGTACTGCAGGATGGTCAGCGCCGACGAAAAGACGCGCGATCCACGAATGTTCCGGTACTCGAGCTGCTTGAGTCTTCCGTGCTCTTTTTTGCCGGCGGCTGCGATCTCATCCCAGGCGCTTCCGTAGGGTTTCTCCAGATCCGGCTTGCCTGCCAGGCGCCGCCGGAACTCTTCTTCCTCTTTCTGTTTCTTGGCGAACAGGTTCTTGTCGAGGAGTCCATTGTATTCGCCGGTGATCGCCTTGACTGCGTTCTCGAGGCCGAAGATGTTGCCGGCCGCCTGGCGCGCCTGCTCCGGGCCCAACGCAGAGTATTTTCGCAGCACCCCCAGCATGCGCTTGTACCGGTTCAGGGTCAGGGGCAGCCGGGTGTCCCGTTGTTCTTCGAGCTCGGACACGGTCGTCAGCCGTTCGGTGGATCCGGGATTTCCCGAGACGAATACGAGGTCTCCCGCCTGTGCGCCTTTGGAGTTCCATTTCAGATAGTTCCTGCTGTCGACCGGGCTGTCGTTCTCATAGACGCGGAAGAGCGCCATGTCGAGGTCGTAACGCGGATAGGTAAAGTTGTCCGGGTCGCCGCCGAAAAACGCGGTCTGCTGCTCGGGCGCGAACACCAGGCGCACGTCCGTGTATTTCTTGTAGCGGTAGAGCCAGTACTCGCCGCCGGAGTAAAGCGTGACCACATCGGACCGGAGGCCGGTGGTTTCGGTGCTCTCCCGTTCAATCTTTGCGATTTCGCTCTTTCGAGCCTCGAAGGCGGCTTTCTCGGGCGTCCCAGGCTTCGCCGCGCCCTGCACGCGCCCGGTGACTTCCTCCATGGACATGAGCACGTTCAGCTCGAGATCGGGACATTTCATTTCTTCGTCCTGGCTGCGCGCGTAGAAACCGTCGGCGGCATAGTTCTTTTGCGGGGTCGACACTTTCTGCAGCTGGCCGAGGGCGACGTGGTGGTTGGTGAGCACCAGGCCGCTGGGGCTGACAAAGGACCCCGAACCCCCGTCATTGAACCGCACGCTCGACAGCCTCACGTGGTCGAGCCAGTCTTTCGTGATGGTGAAGTTGTATTTCTCTTTGAGAATCTTCGCGGGCGGATTGTCGAACGTCCACATTCCTTCCTCGCCCGATGCGGGAAAGGGGGACAGGACCGTGATACCGGCAGCCGCAAAGGCCACAAGAAAAAGCGGGACGCAACGCAAAGCAATTCTTTTCATTCTTCCCTCCCTCCTTGATTATAGCCCTCCGCCCCGGTTCAGTTCAGTCCTGGGAAATTGCATTTTCGAAAACTGGGGACGCTGACCTGTTTTGCGACCTGAGCGCGATCCTACGATTTATCACTGAATGCAAAATAGGTTTGGGTAGCGGCGATCTACGTTCTGAGTCTCACGGGTCCGCCGCCCCCGAGCGGCCGTACAGTAGCCGCAGCCGGGCTCCTCGCCTGGCTTTTCGTGCCGTTCGGCTACTGGATCGACCGGCACCGCTCGCCGCGTTTTCCGAATTGATCCGTGAATTCTGTGTCTGACTTCGGGTTTCAGCAGGGCTGCCATCGTCCCGGTTTTCCTTGCACTTCTCCATAAATGTAGGTATTATTCTCTATATATGGAGAGGCATCATGGCGACTGTGCGGCACCCTTTGGCGGGATTTTCCGCCGATCCGGCCGCGGACCTGTCGAGCCGGGAAGTTCAGGAACGGCTCAGCAAGTCCGCAATTGCGGCGTTTTTCAAGCTCGCGCAGGCTTGGGGGCTCCGTGACGAGGCGTCGCGCCGGCTGCTCGGCGGGGTCTCAAACGGGATGTTCTATCAGCTGAAGCGCGGGCGACGGAAGACGCTGGATCAGGACAAACTGACCAGGATCTCGTTGCTCATCGGGATCTTCAAGGCCCTCAATATCCTGTACAGCGGCAAGCTGGCTGATTCCTGGGTCAATCTGCCGAACTCAAACGCGATGTTTGCGGGAGAGGCGCCGCTCGCCTACATGACCAGGGGCGGCGTGCCCGCGCTCATGCGCGTCCGCCAGCTGCTCGATGCGCGCCGGGGCGGCCGGTGATGCCGAAAACAAATAGGTTCCGCCGGGATGACACCCACCGGCTCGTCCCGTCGCGCTATTCCGACCCCACCGTGCTGGAGCGGCTCGCCGAGGACGAACATCAGCTCCGGGACCTGTTTGAAATCGAAGGCGCCACGAACGAGCGCCTGCTGGGAGAGTCGAATTTGCTGCCCGGCATCGGCGTGCACGAGCTGCTGTTCGGTGTTGCTCATGCGGCAATCGTGAATGCGGCGTTCACGCACGCTCACCCCGCGGGCAGCCGCTTCAACGGTCCGGAGCGGGGGGCCTGGTACGCCGCGTTCGAATTGCGCACGGCGCGGGCGGAGGTCGCCTTCCACAAAGCGCAGGAGCTTCGCGAAATCGGCTGGCACGAACCCGAGACGTTCGCGTTCGACGATTACCTGGCCGATTTTCGCGCCCGGTTCCACGACCTTCGCGGCGATGCGGCGCATGCCGGTTTCCTGGATCCCGGCAGCTATCGGCTGTCGCAGAACCTCGCGCGCGAGCTCCTGGCGGCGGGTTCGGCCGGGATCGTGTATCCGAGCGTGAGGGACAGCACGGGAACGTGCCTGGCTTGTTTTCGCCCGGCGCTCGTCACCAACGTCCGGCGGGGCCGGTCGTTGAAGCTTACCATTCGGGGCAGCCGGCTGCCGCGCCTCGCCGAATGAAGCTCCGACGCAAATTGGCCGCGAACCACGAAACACGCAAAAACCTCTTGCGATCAAGACTCGCTGTGTATATACTGAATGTATATACTTTGATCCCGACTATCTTTTAAGGAGGAAGCGGTGGCGACCACTAGGGTTTTTAAAAGCGGGAATTCCCAGGCAGTCCGTTTGCCGAAGGAATTTCAGTTCGATGTCGAAGAGGTGGAGATCTTTCGCCGTGGTGAAGAAGTCGTGTTGCGCAAGGTGGCTCTGAACCTGGCCGCCGCGTTTGAACTCCTGGCCGGCCTGCCCGACGATTTCATGCAGGGTGGCAGGGAGGATGCGCCGCCGCAACAGCGGGAGGCCTTCTGATGAGCCACCACTATTTACTCGACACCAATATCTGCATTTACATCGCAAAGAATCGGCCGGAGGCCGTACTGCAACGGTTTCAAAAGCTGAGCGAGGGAGAGGTTGCCATGTCGGTAGTCACTCATGGCGAGCTGTGCTACGGAGCGTGCAAGAGCCGGCGCCGCGAGGAGGCGCTGAAGGCGCTCAGTGAACTGGCGACGATGATTCCGGTTTTGCCGCTCACTTCACAGGTGGGCGAACGCTACGGCGTGACCCGCAGTGAGTTGGAAAGCTCCGGCCGCCCGATCGGCAACAACGATTTGTGGATCGCGGCTCATGCCCTCGCGCTTGGCGTCGTCCTGGTGACCAACAACACCCGGGAATTCGCGCGCATTCCGAGTCTGAAGGTGGAAAACTGGGTCGAGGGAGCAGCCCCTTCCAGGATTCACGAAACCAAAAGAAGATACCGCCCACGCAGACCCCTCCGGTGACCCCCAACCCTGGGTACACACAAATCGCATGTGGCCGAGGGCTTCAGCCCGCACTGTCGGCGTCGACTCGGCAGTGATCCCGCCGCATGAGGCACAGTTCCGGAATCAGCCGTAGGGGCCTGCCTGCAGACCGGGCTGAAGCCCGGCGCCACATGAAGACTGAGCTTGTTGGAGAAGGTTTGCTTTGCCTGCAGGGTTGTGACGAGCTTGGTTTGTGAAGGTTATTTCTTTTTACCGGGCATGGGGCGGATGATGCCGGACTCCTCGACGACTACGGAGTACCCTTCCAGGGATTTCGGCACCTGCTTGACAAGTTCCGGGGTCTTGCGGGCGGCCATCACCTTGAGGCAGAGCGTCTTCTCGTCCGGCATCAGGCCGACATAGACGCCGACGACGCCGGGGATGGCCATCAATTCCTTGTCGTGGTCTCGTAGTACGTCGTTAATGTCTCTCGCAGGCATGGTGGCGCCGGGTTTCGCCGGCTGTGCGGGTTGGCCGCCGGAATTCCGGCGGCATCCCGTCACCGTTAGAAATGAAAACAAAATCAGCTGCAGGCAGATCAGCGCTGCGAGCCGGCATTTGTTCACAGGCAGGATCATGGCCACACAACCGCCGTCCCTATTGGCCGACCATGGTGGCACCGAAAAACGACAGCACCTGGCCGATGGGATTGGCTACCGCCAGCGAGCTGCTTCCGGCAAACAGCAGGCCCACGGCCCTCGGCTTTAAGGTTATATCCTCAACCATCAGGGATCCTGAGTCGCCGCCGGCAAGAAACTTACTTGCCCTGTTCCCGATGATAATCTGCCCGGTGAACGTCTTGGTAAAGGCCGTGCCTCCCGCGCACTCGTTTTCATAGGCAACTGACACGGTGGCATTGAGCCCTGAGACGGTGCTCCGCGTCAATCCCGTCGTGCGGCCGCTCTTCTTTACTTTTTGATTAAGGTCCGCCGCTATCGTAGACGCTGAAATGGTACCGATTTCGAGGATGGCTCCGTCATCGCGAACCATCCCGGAACTCACCTGTGCGATTGATGCGTCGACGTTGCTGTTGGGCAGCGACGAGCTTTTGACAAGCGTAGCTACATTTTGAGCGGAAGCAGCATTGCAGCTTACATCTATCAAACCCGGCTGTATGATCGGATCTCCGGTTGTAGCCACTCGGTTGTTTCCGCCTGATACAATGTCGGACTCAAACACGTGATAGTTGCTGAGTATGTACTGCACCTTCCCTATCCTGACAAGCGATCCGAGCGTGCCCCCGCAGCAATACCCGTTGGCAAGGTCAAACCCCCAGCCGCCGGACGTGCCAAGCTGGATCGGAGGAGTCTGCTTGGCCGTGTGCGAAACCTTGGGGGCAGGCGCCGGCTTCCCACCCATGGAGCGGAACGGTTCCGTCAGAACCACGGTCACGCGTGTCCGCCCGAAGTTCCTCGGGATGCTCCGGATAGTGTCGCCCACATGCTTCCCGCCCAGGTTTACGTAGACGTGCAGCGCGATTTCACCGTCGTCGTCCTGCCCGACGGCAGTGCCCAAAACTTCCTCGTCCTCCATCAGAACCGGGGTGGTGAGTTCCTGGACGTCGATGACCTCGCGCACCTTCGGATGGTTCTTCGACAGATCCTGATCCGGAGTCCCGGCGGCAAAACCAAGCAACAGGAACATCCCGGCCGTCACTGTCAGCACCACGGCCAGGAGTTTTCTAAAAGATAGTGTTGTACGCATATTTTCCTCGCGACGCGAATTTGCGAATCTGGACCGTGTGGATGGTCGCCTGGCGCAAGTCGCAGACTACGGATGGCAGGGGGTGGAGGCTACCAACTTTGGCCAGTAACCCACTCATACTAAGAAACTTGTTTCGAATTTGCAACAAAACAATGACGTCAACTGGCGTCCGGCGGCGTCCGAAGGCGGCGTTCTTCCGTGTCCAATGACAATTAAGGAACCCGGCAAACAGTATCCGTGGTTCTTCTCTGCGCCTCTGCGGTGATATTTTATTGCTCGGCCCGTCACTTGACCGGGAGCGACGCCACGTCCAATGCCCACATGCCGCGGCCATAGGTCGCGGCCACGAGGATCTTGTCGCGCGGATGCACGATCATGTCGTACACGAAGGTCGAGGGAAGCCCGGCCCCGAGCACCGACCACGTCTCACCGCCGTTAGTCGACACATAGACGCCGACGTCCGTCCCCGCATAGATCACATTGGGATTTGACGGGTCCTCGCGGAGCGCATTGACCGACCCCGTGGGAAGGTTCGACGTGATGTTTTTCCACGTCTGGCCGTAGTCGGCAGACTTCCACATATAGGGAAGATAATCGTCATCCGTCCTGCCGCTCTGCGCGAGGTACACCGTGCCCTCATCGAAAGCCGATGCCACGACCCGCGACACCCATTTCCGCTGCGGGAATTTCGAGGTCAGCTCCGTCCAGGTCTTGCCGCCGTCGCGTGTGACGTGGGCTTTCCCGTCGTCCGTGCCCACGTACAGGAGCCCGGCGCGCTTGGGCGACTCCGAGATCGTGACGATCGTCTGGTACTGGATGTCGCCCAGCTTCTTCGGATCGTTCCCGGTGAGATCCGCGCTGATCCGCTGCCAGGTGTCGCCCCGGTCCGGCGAGCGGAAGAGGTACTGGGCGCCGAAGTAGATGACGTTGGAATCATGCGGGGAGAGAATGAACGGTGCGATCCACTGCCCGCGCAGCGGAGGCTCTCCCTGTCCGGGCTGCGGCCGGATCGCCTTGGAAGCCGGACGCGACCCCCTCCCGCCTCGCCCAGGCGCAGCCGGCGCGGAGTAATCGGTCCTGGTGAGAGAACCGTAAAATCCCGCGGCGTACACGATGTTGGGGTTGGTCGGATCGACGGCGTGACAGCTCCCCTCTCCGCCCGGCGCGCCCTCCCAGCCTACTGCCGGGATTTTGTCGCGCCCCAGGCTCAGGTCCACCACGCCGCGCTTGCTGCCGCTGTCCTGCGTGGACCCATAGACCTTGAACGGCGTCCCCATGTCGTACGCGACGTTGTAGAACTGCGCCACGGGGATGTTGGCGACGCCCGCGGCCGGGAAGGCCGCGCTGAAGCGCCTCCAGGTCAGCCCCTTGTCGTAAGAGATGCCGAGCCCGTAATCGTCCCCGTCGATCAGGGAGGACGAATTCTCCGGATCGATCCACAGCGCGTGATTGTCCCCGCTGCTCTTTCTGATCATGGTAAAGGACTTCGCCCCATCGGCAGAAACCCAGGACTGAACCCCGAGCATGTAGACCCTGTTCTCGTCGTTCGGGTCGACGCGGATCTGCCCGAAGACCCACCCGTACGTGCTGGCGACGCTTTCCATCTGCTTGTCGGCCGCGCTGACCTGCAGCCATGTCCGCGCCTTGTCGGACGAGCGGTAGACCGTGGCGCCCTTGATGACGTCGACTTTCGGGCGTCCGTAGGCGTCGCGCTCCTCGGCGCCCGCCTTGCGCGCGACTTCGTAGTTGTCGACGAACGCATACAGGACATTGGGATTGCTGCGGGCGATGCCGACGCCGATGCGGCCCCGGAACTGGGCTGCCGGCAGGCCGTCATTGACCGGGGTCCAGGTCCGGCCGCCGTCGGTGGTCTTGTGAATCCCGCTCCCCGTGTAGCCGGGTTCGTTGCGCGGGTCGCTCCACGGCCGGCGCGCCCGCTGCCAGGTCGCCGCATACAGCGTGTTCGGGTCGGATGGATCCATCTGCACGTCGATCGCGCCGGTCATGGGGTTGACGAACAGGATCCGGTTCCAGGTGCGCCCGCCGTCGGTGGTCTTATAAACCCCCCGCTCCTCGCTGGCGGTCCACTCGTTCCCCGATGCGGCGACGTAAACAGTATTGGCATCAGTCGGGTGGATGACGATTCTTCCCACGGTGCGCGTGCCTGCGAGTCCCATGTGCTGCCAGGTTTTGCCTGCGTCGATTGATTTGTAGACGCCGGCGCCGGCGGTGGCGCCGCGCAGGATGTTGGCCTCGCCCGTTCCGATCCAGACGACGTCGGGATTCGACGGCGCGACGGCGACATCGCCGATGGAAGTCGACGCGCCCTGCTCGAAGACAGGCGTCCAGTTGATGCCCTCGTTCTCGGTCTTCCACAGCCCGCCGGAACCCGCAGCCACGTAAATGGCTCGCGTTTTTCCCTTCATTTTGGCGACATCCACATCCGCGAGCCGTCCGCTCGAGTTCGTGGGGCCGAGGGACTGCCAGCGAAGGCCCTTGGACGGTGAATTCTGTGCCATCGCCCAATGCTTTTCGAAGCCGGGCACCCTGGGATCACCGGTCTGCCCGGGCCCCTGGGAGAGTGCGGAGATAGACAGCAGCAATGGGATCGATAGGATCACTGCAAACCGAAACACCGTGAAATATCGTGTGTTTGTCATGGCTCGCCCTTGTCACCTCATAATGTCATTCAGCGTCGCGACCGTAAGGGAGCGGGTAGTATGATCCGAAGATCCGCATCGGCCTGCCGCAGTCATCACGTCGCCGTATCTTATCCACAGTTAATCCGTGTCGAATCGCGACTCTAGCCACCCCCAATCGCCATTTCAAGAATATAATCACCCGCCCACTCCGGTCGGTGTCCGTCGGTGTTATTCCGCCGTCGCCAGAACGCTGCGCTCATCGGAAGTCGAAGATCTCCTGTGGCCGCGGGCTTCAGCCCAATGCCGCTGGTTTTTGTGCGGGAGCTGAATGATTCCGGCCCTTATTCGGTGCGCAAGGCGGTCATGGGGTCGACGCGGGTTGCGTTTCGAGCCGGCAGGTAGGCTGCTGCGGAAGCAATGGCAAGAAAGAATACCAGTGTAACCGTGAATGTGAGCGGGTCCTTTGGCTTGACTCCGAACAGGAGGTCGGCGAGCATGCGCGTCACGAACAGGGCTGCGGCGGCGCCGGCAAGAAGGCCTGCCGCTACCGCAAAAATCGATCGCCGCATGAACATAAAAATCACCTGGCGGGGCCTGGCACCGAGGGCCAGGCGCACACCGATCTCGAAGGTTCGCTGCGAGACGCTGTACGCCGTGATCCCGGCAATCCCTATGCCGACCAGGGCGACGGCGAACGCGGAGCAGATTCCGAAAAGGATGGCGTAGAAGCGCGGCGAACGGAAGGCGACGGCGTCGCTGTACCTGGTTACCTCGATCACCTGCCGGATGTCGGCGGCCCTGGCCTGCTGGGCAATTGCGCGATAAACCGCCGGATCGCCGGTCGCCGTCCGGATGACGAACGTCAGGTTTCGCAGCTTTGGATCGCCCGGATCGCCCAGCGGGACGTAGACGCCCGGCTGTTGGTCCTCCTGGACGGATTTTTCACGTACGTCCTTCACGACCCCGACGATCTGCACCGGCCACTTCTTGTCCACGACAATCGTCCGGCCCAGCGGGCTCATCCCCAGCCAGTAGCGCCGGGCCATGCTGGCGTTGATCACCGCCACGCGAGGAACCGACGCTTCCTCCTGAGCCGTGAACAGGCGTCCGGAAGTGCAGTTCATGCCGATCACGGCGAAGTAACCGGCGCTGATATGACGCAAGTCGAGACGCTGCACTTCGGGGACTCCGGGAACAACGACCGGCGCGCCGATGAGATCCCCGCGCAGCGGCGGATAATCCACCGTCGCAACTTCCGTCACTCCGGCAATCCCGCGGATGCGGTCGCTCATGTTCCGCTGGAAGTCAACGACGCTTTCAATGCCCGGATAGCGTCTCTCCGGGAGGTAGAAACTGATCCGGCACAGATTGTCGGTTTGAAAACCCACGGGCAGGGCTTCCAGGCGCAGGAAGCTGTTGATCAGCAGCCCGGCGCCGACGAGAAGGACCATCGCGAGCGCCGATTCTGCGATCAGCAATGCGGGCTTGAATCCTCCCGCCCGGCCCCGCCCGCCGCGGGAATCGCCTTTTCTCAGGAACCCTGCGATGTCGGTGCGCGATCCGGACCAGGCCGGCCACAGGCCGTGAATGAGAGTTGCCGCGAGGGTCAGACCCAGCGAAAACAGCAGCACCCGGCCATCGATGGCGATATCGTTCAAGCCCAGCCGGAGCGTGGAAGGGAGTTGCGCCAAGAGCAGCGGAAGCATCCAAAAAGACAACAGCACGCCCAAAGCCCCGCCCGCAATCGAGAGGAGCAGGCTTTCCGTCAGCAGCTGTCTGGCCAGTCTCGTCCGGCCGGCGCCGAGCGCGATGCGAATTCCCAGCTCCTGCCTGCGCGCGAGTCCCCTGGCAAGCAGCATGTTCGATATGTTGAGGCAGCCGATGAGCGGGAGGCACATAATCGCGCCGAACAGCAGGAGCAGGGCCGTCCGCTTATACTTCACCAGGTGCTCCTGCAGAGGCAGGAGCCTGAAACTGACGCGCTTGTCTTGTGGCAGACTTTGATTATTCCGGCCGGAGATCAGGTCCACCTCGGCTTGAGCCTCGCTCAGCCGGACTTCCGGTTTCAGCCGGGCGAGCAAATAATAACTGGGATCGGATGATGCTCGCGTCCAGTCTACCGGAAGCGGTATCAACATCTCCGGCATGAAGGCTGACAGGAGCGAGGGATATCGGAAGTCGGCCGGCAGAACGCCGATGATTGTCCGTTGCCCGTCCGCAAACGGCAGGGTACGCCCGATCACGTTGAGGTCGCCGCCGAACCTCTTTTGCCAGGAGCCATAGGTCAGCACGACTACCTTGTCGTTGCCGTACGTTTCCTCTTCGGGCCGGAAATCGCGCCCATACAGCACCGGCGTGGCAAGAGTGCGCAGGAGATTGGGCGATGCGGTGGCGCCGACGACGTTCTCCGCGCCACCGGGATTGTACAGGATCGGCAAGGAGGGATACCACGTGTAGGCCGACACGCCTTCGAACGATTGCGCCTCGCGAAAGGCGGCGAAATAGTCCTTGGAAACCCCTTCATAATATCTGGCTTTTTCCGGGGACCAGCCCATGATGCGAACGAGCCTGTCGGGCTGGGGGTAGGGAAGCGGGCGAAAGAGCGTTGCATCGACGACGCTGAAGATGCTGGTTGCGGCGCTGATGCCCAGGGCGAGGGTAATGATCGCGGCCAGCGTGAATCCGCGATTGCGGCGGAACAGGACAAAGGAGTAGCGGATGTCCTGCAGCAGCGAATCCAGGAAGGTGGCGTAGACGTCGCGCACCGTTTCGCGGGTCTGTTCCTCGCCGCCGAAGTCCATCCGTGCGGCGCGGCGCGCATCTTCGGCGGTCATGCCTCTGGCCTGATTCGCCCGCGTTTCCATTTCCAGATGGAAGCGGATTTCATCCTCCGTCTGGTTTTCTATGCGAGCCCGGGAAAAGCGGGACAGCAGCTTACGGATGCCGGAACCGATCATGGATAGTGCCTCCCGAACGCTTGATCATCCGGGTGCGGAGCCGCGACAGAAGGCTTAGCCCCTCGATACCATCACGTGGCTTTCAGGACGCTCCCGATCGCAACCACCATCTGGTCCCAGTCGCGCATTTCCTCCCCCAGGCGCCGCCGCCCGGCGGCCGTGAGGCGGTAGAAGCGAACGCGGCGGCGCGTCTCGGTGAGTCCTTCCTCCGAAACGATCCAGCCTTTGAGCTCCATGCGGTGGAGGGCCGGATAGAGCGATCCCTGGTTGACGCGCAGGAATTCCTCGGAGATCTGGCGGATGCGCTGCGAGATGCCCCATCCGTGCATCGGACCCGGCGCGAGCGTCTTGAGTATCAGCAGATCGAGCGTTCCCTGCAAAAGACCGGCGCTTGTTTTCGTCATGGTTGTTGGTTTCGTCTGAGCGACAAGAGAATCATATTCCCTTTATTGTCGAATGTCAACAACATATTGTAGCAAGTCTACAATTGCCGGAAGCGGCGTCGTGCCGCCGCACGCCAAGGCGCCTGCGGTGCTGAACCAGAAACTCAGCCCTGGACACGCGCATCGGGATCGGAAGGGGTGGAATTTTTCATGTGGCCGCGGGCTTCAGCCCGCACCCTCTCTGTCGACTCCAGAGCCATCCCGCCGCATGGGCGCCTGGCCCAAAACACCGAACCGGAATCAAGTCCATCCAGGTGATCCCGCCCCACCAGTGTCCTATAAATGGGACACTGGTGGCAATGAGTGATTGATTTGCAGGCTTCTCCTTGCATCGCGGGGTAGGGGATTCCCGCCTTCCGTGTTACGGCGCTACCGCAAATACGCCGCCCATATCGTTTCCGGTGCGGGCGATTTCTTTCGGAAATAGTTCGGTAGCACGGTTTCTTTTCAGCGTATGGCGTGCGTCGGACGGGAGCCGCTCCGGAAATTACGAACCCATCAAAGACCTCCGTCTGACATGCCCCCTGCGGTCCTCGAAGTTTTTGAGTTCTTGGACGCGACCTGCCGTACGGCTGAACACTGAATTCTGAAGGCCTGCACCTTTCTCCCCAAAGTGCGCCATGCGGCGGCAGATTGACCATACGCACCGCAGTGAATTACAATGCAGTGCAGAACCGCTGCCTGGAGGAGGCCATGCAATCACAATTGACCGTCAGGCTCCCCGATGATCTCGACCGGGGACTTACTCATGCCGCCAACCGGCTGAGGCTCAAGCGATCCGATATCGTCAGGCTGGCGCTGGAACGCTATCTGGGCGAACTGCAGATCTGCGAGGATGAAGCTCCCTACGGCAGGGTGAAGCACCTGGTCGGTTCCGTCAGAACCGGTGTGTCTGACTTGGGGACATCGCACCGGGAGCACCTGGTTAAGAGGATCCGGCGCGATGCATAGCATCCTGCTGGATACCGGTCCATTCGTGGCGCTCCTGGACCGGAGCGAGCAAAGCCACGGGCGTTGCGTTGAATTCTTCCGCTCCTTTTCCGGAACTGTCTTAACGACGGAACCGGTGCTGACCGACGCCCTCTATCTCCTCGGCCCGGCTGCAGGGGCGCAAAGCGCCTGTATCGAGTTTATTCTGAAAGGCGGGGCAACCCTGGTGCCGCAATCCACGGCAAGTCTTGAGCGCGCCGCAGAGCTGCTGGGGAAGTATCACGATGTTCCCATGGATTTTGCCGATGCCACACTGGTCGTCCTCGCCGAGGAGACCGGGATCCACGAGATATTCACACTCGATGTGAGGGGATTCAACGTCTATCGCATTCATGGCAGGAAGCTCTTCACCATTAGGCCCTGAGCGGCGGTTGACAAAAAACTGGGGGTCTTCAGTGAAAATTTGTGGGCAAAAACGACATGACAAATGGTCTGATGGACAAAGCCCTGTCAGCGAGGTCATCGGGCACGCCCTACGACCCGATCCTGATGGATATGCAGATGCCGGAAATGGACGGCTACAAGGCATCCCGGCAACTGCGGCAGTCGGGCTACGATGATGGGCCCTTGTTGCCGCGATCCCTATCGAACTTCGGCGCCTTAGAAGTGCCCGTCACTTTGATGCGAAGGAACGTGCCCGCGTTTTCCTTCGCAAAGAAGGGATCCACCGGCTTCAGCACCCATCGCTTCCATCCGGTCATGGTCTGCGACACCTTCGCCTGCAGTTTCAGCGTGCCATGGAAGTCCAGCGCATCTCTTTGGAGATCATAGTTGCCCTTCAGGTCGACCTTCGCCCCCGATACGCTGAATGACAAGGAGCGAAAGCGAATCACTTCGTTTTCGAGCTTAAACGTGCCCTTCATTCCCGACACCACTTCGTCGATCTCTTCGCTGTTCGGTTTGCCCTGTCCACGGCGGCTCAGGCTATCGATCTTATCCTGAGTTGTGGAACGGAGAAACTTTCCGTGCTGCACCTCGAATCGGCCGTCCAGTTTCAGCTTTTCCCGCACCTTGCCCATAAGTGGGGGGATGTCGATCTTCGTCTTCAGGAAGATCTGTCCCTCCATGAACGGCGTTCCTTTCACAGCCAGGCGAAGCAGGTCTCGCAGGTCGCCTTGGGGCATGGTGACATCCAGGCTGATGGTGCGCCGCAAATCGCTTTCATGCTTGATCACACCGCCGCTGGTGGTGAACTTTGTCGTGCCCAGCGTCGCTCTCACCGGCTGCAGAATCGTATTCCCATTGGTTCCGTCTATCAGCGCTTCAAATTGCGCCACCAGCGGCACCGGGTTGCCCGCCATCTTCAGCCGGAAGTCCGGCACGGAGGCTTGCCCCTTCGCATGAATCGAATTCAGAGTGCCTTCAAAATGGCCCGTCGAATTGAGAATACCGGCAATGGCGGCGAATACGCCCAGATCGGCTTTCTCGAACGTGTAGTCTCCAGAAAGCGGGGTGTCGCCCGGCTCCTCGGCGTTCCACGGGCCGAAGCTGCCCACGGAATGGATGGCACCCGGCGGTCTTGGATTCGTCAGTGCGGCATCGTACCGCATGGCCACTCCCATACCTGCCGAATTGAGGCGGAGGTCATGGATGGCGAACTCGAGCGGGACCTTCTTTCTGTCCTTGGGCAGAATCACCAGCTTGGCATCCCGGATGATCACCTCTTTGATGAGCACCCAAGTCTGAGACACACTGTCCTTCTCCGGCGACGAGTCGGCACTGAGATTCGGCCGCTCGCCCTTCGGCGGGATGCTGATCTCCATCCCTTCGAGCAAAACTGACTGAACGGTCTTGGGCGTGTCGAAGAGCGTCCCGAGGTCGACCTCAAAACGGAACTTCTTCATGGCGAACATCGGCGGCACATCCCGGCGGCCCTTGTGCCGTAACGAGATTCCTTCTCCTTCCACGCGTACCAGCGCGCCGCGCCCTTTCGTCAGCAGCAGGCGCAACGGAGAGGTCTTCGGAAGGTGGACGCGAAGTGCGGCCAGTTCGACGTCGCTGTCGAACCGTTTGCGCAGGTATTCGATGGCCTGCTCGCGGATATAGGGTTCAAAACGTCGCGCCAGAATGGATGCAGCCACAAAGAGAGCGACGATTCCGAGCATCGTCGCAACCGCGATCCCGATCAGCCATTTCCTCTTTCTGGTCATAGTTTGCATGTGCTCCTGATAGGTCATCTATCGGATTACCTCTGCCGGAGCCGGGGCGCCACCACCGCCATCAAGACTACCCATCATGAGCACTGGCAGGGATGGCTGCGCCATCAAATCAGCCAGCCAGAGCGTTCAGGGCAATCCGGAATCTGCGTGACCGAATTTCCACTTTTCCCAGCATCATGATAGAAGGGGCGGAAACAGATGTCAGTTCAATTATGGACTCGTGCCTGTTCGGTAATCTGGGACTGACGACGGTAATTCTTGTGAACACTCTAGATAGTACTGATCGAAAGCCTTCCAAATGGCCTTAGAGCCGGAAAACAGGACCCCGTTTTTTGGTTTTGAGGCCCATGTTCGTCGCAAAGGGTATCCGGGCTGTCACTCAGTGCCATTCTGTCGCATGCAACTAAATCGCAGACGGATCACACCGCAACTGGCGCATCCGTGTTGTCGATTACCCGGAAGTGCCTCTTAAAATCAAAATTCGGCTTCCGTTCGAGCGACTGATAGACTTCATAAGCGTCGGTTTGGATCGTGCCCGTGAAGTCCTGTAGGCGCTGCTGTACTACTTTCAGCGCCCGGCTGCGGTCGAAGTCCAGGATTACATCGCCGCGCGGCACGGCGTAGAACCACAGGTAGCCTCGTGCCGCTTTGCCCTCGACATCCGGATCCAGCACTCGAACAGGGGTCTCATCGACCTGGAGATAACCGCCAGCCAGCATCTGTCGCCACATGGCGTCGTATGCCGGCTGGAGCCAAGAGGCAATCTGCTCCACCCACTGCACCATCTGTTGGCGGGGGATTACGATTCCGTGCCGTTCGCGAAACTGTTGTTCCAGACGGTAGAAGGACAGATGATCGTCGAATCGAGACAACAGGATATGCGCGGCCAGGCCAAGCCCCAGTCTGCTTTGCGACAGGAAAGGGCGCTGTCACTGATGTCTAAAGATCCTGGCTCACGTGTACGGACCCGTATGCGCGGTGGTGTGACTGGGACAGCGGGCGACCGCCTATAGGCGCTAAGATAAGTCGCCAACTGAAGGCGGACTTGGACCTAGACCTGAACGTGGACCTGGAAGTGGACGTGGATTGGGATCCTCCTGAAGTTCACGGACGGCGGCGTAGTCTAAGACCAGGTCCACGTCCAGGTCCAAGTCCACGCAGATGCGGTCGTTAACATAGGGCCTAAGGGCGACCGCCTACCTATGTCGATTCGGGGGCAAGCGAAGCGCAGCCCCCGGTCAGGCCGTACTAAGAAGCAAGCACCGGAGTGACATCCGGGGTCAATTCCGCCGGGCCGGCGTGCGATCGGCGGACGTCAAAATCGTGGAGCCGCCCGGAGCACATGCCGATAGAGGTGATATTTGTTGAACGCAGTGCTTTGTTTGGAGTAGTTTGACCACGTCCCTCCTCTTGTCCCCCCACCGGCGGAAGGACAGTCGTCGGCATAGGTGCGTACTGTCTTGCGCTCATCGGGGGTTCAGGAATGTCTCGCAACGATTGGACATGCTCCCCATCCCCAAAACTCAGCGAGGAGAACGCAATGAAAATATCCATTCGAAATTGGCGGCAGCGAGTATTCGCTGTTGCGCTTGTGTTCCTGCCCCTGGCTTTCTGGGCCGTCTCGGCGGCTCCTGAGGTGAATCCATCCGGATCCTCGCCACAGACTGCCAAATACGAATACCGTCTTCTGGCCACCAACAAGACCTCCACCATGGAAAAGGAGGCCAATGAAGCAGCCGGAGCAGGATTTCGCTTTGAGGGCATCATGGGGGGAGAGACAGCATTCGGCGGGTCCGAGGCCGTGACGGTTATGTCCAGATTGGCCGGCGTGGAGGTCAAGCCTCGTTGGGAATACAAGTTGCTGGCGACAAACAAGACTTCGACCATGCAGAAGGAGATGCAGGCGGCCGGAGATGCCGGGTTCGAGTACAAAGATCAGACGGTTTTCTCGAGCACTTTCGGCGGGAAGGAAGTTGCAGTAATCATGGAACGCGACCGGGAGTCGCCGATCAAGCGGTATGAATACCGCCTCCTGGCTACAAACAGGACCGGAACCATGCAGAAAGAGCTCATGGAGGCCGGCGAGGCTGGTTTTGCCTTTGTCGGCGTTACGGTCGCGAAGAGCGCTTTTGGCGGATCGGAAACGATCTGTATCCTGCGGAGGCCCGTTCAATAATGCGATTCGAGCCCATTCTCAAGAGCATTTGGTGGGCCATCCTGTTCCTGCCAACGTCTCCTTCATTGACGGCCCGGCAATTGGCCGGATCGCAGGCAGACGAGTCCTACTTGACTTGGCCGCTGAAGCACGCGGAGACGATCGGAAAGAGCACGCGCAAAAACGGCCGGATCGGCGGGTTGTTTGATTCACGGGGTTTGCACACGGAGCGCTCCTACAATTTCAAGTTGCGGGCGACCTGGTTCACTCCCGAGGTGATACGAGCTTCGGCGCGATTTGCCCAGCTCAGAGGCCGCCTGAGCGAAGAGAAGGCCCGATCTCTGGTGAGGGAAACGGAATCCGCCGGCAACGCCGTATTCCTGATTGAAATCGATCCTCGAGAAGGCTCCGGGGTAATTCCCCAGGATTGGGACGCCTATCTCCAGGTGAAGGGCCAGGGCGACAAGAGCATCAGCGACAAGGCCGTGACTGGAGTCAAGACGCTGTCATTTCGGGACAACGTGGTGTTTTCAGGCGTCGTCCAGCGCGATTACGACTACGACTGTTTTTGGGTAGTCTTTCCTTTGATAGACGGGAAGAAGCAGCCGGTATTCCCCGACCCAGCGGATGAGATTGAATTGCTTGTGAGGATCTACGGCAAGATGGGGAGCATGTCGTGGCCCATCCCGGAGTCAGTTCGAAAGCGAGTTAAGACCCTGCTATCGCAATAGTGCGCCCAATACACTAGAGAAGTCCTCATATGCAATGTTCCCGCCGACCTGTGTCTGTCCCCACGGAGAATCGTTGAGGATCTTTTCCACTTCGGCTTTTGTCCACGATGTCCACGGTTTCTGTGTGACTTGTGATGCCGCGCAAACCGGCAGGGCCAGCAGCAAGATGATCGGACATAGTTACATCGCTCGGCCTCGCAATGAGAGATTTTCAGCTTCAAAATCGTTACCATACTGCCATCTCATCCGCGATTTCGGTGCTTCCCCGTAAAAGGCGGCGCCGCAGTCGCCAGGCTCTGACTCGCTGTGTTCTCCGCGACTCATGATGTATAGTGATCGATGAGCGAATCGCGACCCTGAAGCCGTGAAGGGAAAATCAGAATGCGTCCCCAATCGCCGGATACCGACCTGCAGGCTGAGGCCGTGCAGCTGGACCTGCTGCGCAGATCGACGGTGGCGCGGCGGGTCGCGACGGCGGTCTCGATGAGCCGGACGGTGATCGGATTGGCCTGCGAGGCTCTCCGCCGGCAAAATCCCGGCTGCACGGGCACCGAGCTGCTGGTCCGCTTTGTCGCGATCCACCACGGATCAGAACTGGCAGAGGCAGTCCGCAGGGACATGGAGCGGAGGCCGGGATGACCGCAGGCGACCTTTTCGGGGCATTGGAGCCGGTAATCGAAGCGTTCGAAGCCCTTGGCATCCGCTACCGGATCGGCGGATCTGTTGCCAGCTCCGCTTATGGCATCGCGCGCGCGACTCTCGATGTGGATCTGGTGGCGGACCTGAAAGAAAACCACGTCCGTCCGCTGGTTGACCTGCTGCGGGAAGGATATTACATCGACGAAGACAGGGTGCGTGATGCGGTGGCACGACGATCCTCTTTCAACATCGTTCACCTTGGATCGATGATAAAAGTGGATGTGTTTGTTCTGACATCCCGCCCGTATGATCAGGCGGCATTTGCCAGGGCGCGGCTGGAAAAGCTTGTGGAAAATGAATCCGGTCGGGAGCACTATCTGACGACACCGGAGGATGTGATCCTGAACAAGCTGGACTGGTATCGCCAGGGGGGCGAGGTATCGGAAAGACATTGGAACGATGTTCTCGGGGTGCTCAAGGTACAGCAAGCCTCCCTCGACCTGCCCTATCTCCGACACTGGGCCGCGATGCTGGGCGTGACCGACCTTCTCCTGCGCGCGCTGGCCGATGCGGGAATATGAAACCACTACTCCTGGTGCGCCTGGGTCCGGCGCCCCCCACGCGCACAAGACTCGTCTGCATCCCCGAGGCCGGAGGTCGGCCGAATTTCGGTGACAGGCTCCAGGGGCGAGTCTCTGATCTTACTTCTTGCGGTTGTAGGTCACGAGATACAGCCGCGTGCCCGCGATGCTCTTGAATTCCGTGGGGCGTTGCGCGCCGGAAAGATCGTAGCAGATCCGGAGCGTATCGCCCTTGATCTCGTAGATCGCAGGGAATGTCCTACCGCCGTTTGGTCCCTCCGTGCCCGTGACGTTCATGCTCTTGGGGCTGGTGGTGGGATCAATCGTGTAAGTGCCCCTGTCGGGTTCGCCTGCGACGAAAACTTCGTACTTGCCGTTGTCGAGTTTGAGGCTGATGGTCTTCAGGACATCGCCGCTCATGGATTGTCCGCCCAGCACGGCCTCGACAGGCGTCCAATTTCCCTGGACTGCATCGGCGTCGTCGGGCGGACCGGCTGCGAACGCGCGCGGCCACATGATGGCGGCAAGTCCGATCAAAAAGATGAGTCTCACATAGTGTAGAGTTCTTTTAGCTGACATGACGAAAATGATAGTTGAAGGAGCACTCAACCGCCAGCCGTGGTCCCAGGTATCTTCCCAACACGTCATTGGGGTGATTTGGTTGATCAGGATGGGTTTATAATCCCGTTTAGAATTTGTTTATCTGCACGACTGGCCATAACGGAATGAGACCTTGAATCCAAGGGAGGTCGAAATGAAACGGCTTGTGAGTATCTCCGTGGCACTTTTTACAATCGCATCCATTTTTGCGATGCGACAGGATAAACCCAGGCTGACACACTTCGTGTTCACAATTGAAAGCACGGCACAGGGAGTGTCATTGGCCTGCGAGAGTGGTTGCGCGTGGAAGACACTGACATTCAAGCTGCCAGGATCAGAGGTTTTCATTGATCAGAACGGCATGGTGGACGACAAGAGCAACAAGCACGAAGGAGAGGATGGCTTCTTGGTAGGGATCAGTTCCAGCAGCGGCAAAATGGCACTGTCATGCAGAACTGGGTGTGCGTGGAAGACTCTGTCGTATGCTCCCCAGTCTGCAATCCGCAAGGTTGACGAATTCGGCGTTGGACCGAAGTAAATGGGAGGCCACCAGATCTGATGTCCCTCTGATGCCGGGAAGGGTTCTGTCCGGAGAGCTATACGCCCCGCATCGATGCAAGCCGGGAGTAGATGATTTCCCTACAAGGAATTGTCAGCGAAGACAGTCCTTCGAATTTAGCGGCTTTTCAAGCGCAATCGGTTCGATCAACTTTTCTGTATCCCCGGATTGGTGGATTTGCGAAGCGACCATCATCCAGCGAGAAAAGAGTCCTGCCATACCCGACTCCCTAGGCGGCGCAACGCGCTGCACTGTGGCTGGGTGATTGGTGACGTTCGATCGTCTCCATCGCTGTTGGGTTATGTACGGGAAGCGGACTTAACCGGCCGGAATGTCGTTTTTTGTCTCCTCTTTGATTGTCGCATTGACATCTGTCACGTGACGGATTACAATCCTGTTGTGATCAAGACATTTGCCGACGGACACACTCGTGACTTGTACGAGACCGGAAGATCGCGGAGATTCCCGCCGGAAATCGTGAGGCGGGCGCGGCGGAAGCTCGAGTACATCGACTTGGCAACTGGGCTTCGAGATTTGAAGGTGCCGCCGAGCAACCGACTCCACGAATTATCAGGAGATCGAAAAGGCCAGTTTTCGATCTCGGTGAACGATCAGTGGCGCATATGTTTCCGTTTCGAGAACGGCGATGCTTTTGATGTCGAACTCACGGATTATCATTGGGGCAAATCTATGACAATCGAAAACAAGCGAGAAAGAAAGATCCGGCCAATCCATCCCGGCGAAATGCTCCGGGAGGATTTCTTGCCCGATTACGGCTTGACCGTATCGAGCCTCGCAAGGGCGCTAGGGGTTTCACGCCAGACTATTAATGAACTTCTTCGGGAGCGTCGCGCCGTGAGCCCGGAGATGGGACTTCGGCTCTCGCGTTTATTTGGCAACACGCCCGAGTTCTGGCTCAACGCTCAGCGTGCGGTGGATCTTTGGGATGCCCAAAAAGCCATCAAGAAAAGTGTAGGGCAGATCAGACCTCTCAATGCTGCATAGTGGTCCGAAACGCCCGTCTCGTCACGGTGAGCCCGTAAAGCCCTCGAGATCTGCAATGCTTTCTCCACGAGCTTGACCTCGGCAAATGTCCGGTTTGACTATTCGCCCGCCATTCCGATGTTTTCTTAAAGGCCGCAGATACTTAATGACTTTGCTGACCTGAAACTGCCGCGCAGGTGATATGTCCCGCGAGGCGCCTGCGGAGGAGGGGACAGGTTTGCGCATCCTATTTCTTGACAGGAGGGACAGGAATTTTGTCTTCAACGGAGACGGAGAAAATTCGGTAATCGGAATAGCGGTGCCGGTTACGACAATTCGAGTGGATGGATTTGTTGGTGGTGAGCACCTCGCACGGAAGCCAGTATGTTTTCAGAGAGGATGCGAAATGGACTTCGGTGAACCATATCTCTGATCTCTGCACGGACAGGCCGATATCCGGTCGCGGCGCGAGCAAATCCACCGACATCCGCATAATCTGATAATTCGCAGGATTCACCCAGGCGAGACCTTGGAAGAGTAAGGGCGACGGAACGGATAAACTGAGCGATTGATAACTGCCCATGTAATCGCCAACTTCCGGTTTCTGGGCAAATGCAATCACGTATGCACCCGGTTCCTCAGCCTGTGTTCCCACATAACGGAATCGGGAACCGGCCTGATGACTCGGATGAAGGAAGACGGTCAAGCCCGCGCGTCCTGATCCAAGATAAAACTCCGAAATGGCCTTCAAATCCACCGGGCGTCCATCCCGCTCCGTCCTAGTTTCTTCCCAAAAATCGCTTCCACTGACGTGAGAAAAAGAATACAGATAGCTCCGCGACACGGAAGCTTCTACCCGTCCCAGGCCGTTGAGCCTTTCCAGACGCACTTGTTCGGTGCACAGGATTTTGGGGAAATCAGCAAAAAAAGATCTCACCCGATCCGCGGCCTTTTTCAAAATCTCGGATAGTGGCTCGGGACTCTCCTTGAACTTCACGTCCCTCAACTCCGGCTGATACGCAATAAGCAACTGTTCCGGGCTCAAATCGACAATGCTTCGCGTCCCGTCGTAGATTCCCATGCCGGCGCCGGACCGAGCGTGGTTCGGTATTTTGTCATCCACCGCTGGGCGTGTATCTGCCGCATCGAGATCGATCTGTACGGATAGAGATGACGCAACGATCTTTCCGTCGATCTCGTCCTGAGCCACCCCACGAAACCGATAAGCTCCGGGAGGCGCTTCCAGAGTAACCGACATTTCGAGGCCGGTATCCGACATGCGGTTGTAAGTAGCTTTTTTGAGCGCGAATTTTACTTCAAGTTCAGAGCCGGCCACAAAGCTCCCGCTGTCGTCAAACAGAGTCGCGATAAAAACGAGATTTTGAGTGCGCACGCCATCTTTTTCGACGAAGTGAAACTTGCGGGGATCAATCCTGATTATGGCCTCAAGCGCCGGATCTCCGTTGTCAGCCTTTGCCGGTTGCGAACTGATCACGGCTGGCAGTTCCGTCAGCGAATCCGTTCCCATCGTTTCGCGGTCGACCCTGCGCTCCTGGGCAGATGGCCCTACCTGTTTCGGAACCGCCCAGTATCCCGGCCGCGCCTGGACCAGGAAGTCGTTTTGGGATTTCAGGCGCACCTTGAGCGCGTGATACCTGCCATTGGGCTTCTCATCGGGCGAAAAGCCAAGGAGATAAGAAACCTCGGGTATCGTACCGAGTTCACGAAAGCCGAGGTTGAGATCGTTGTTGTTGTCGAAAAACAGGCCTCCCGTACCCGAACTCAGAATTGCCATTACATCATTGCTGAGGTCCTTCTGTCTGCCCTCCAGAAGCACCATGCGCAAGAGGGAACGCTGGTCGGCGGCGAGGGTTGCTTCCGGGGGATCCTCCGTGTATAGGCCTTTGGCATCGAGCGCATTGATGACCACATCGGCGCGAATCGCGTCATTTACGATTTTCTGGTGCTCCGCTTCGAGCGTTCTGACCAGCAAGCCTGAGGACGCCAGCAGAATCATGCTCTTTCCGGGTAACTGGCCCATGTAGCCGACAAGTCTGTTGATAGTATCCAATGCGCGCGCTGAGATGTCGCGGACCTGGGTCCACATCGTGATAGCCTGCATCATCAAGTCGTCATTCATCGGCACTTCCGCGAACGATCGCGGCGGTTCGACGGATGGAGGGCGCTTATCTCTTCGGCCTGTCTGTAAGCATCGGTTTCTCTCGTCATATTTGAGCTTGTAACTCTCAAAATCAATTTTGTTCGCGATCACATAAGCGTCGTACGGGGTCAGTTTGGGACATGAGCCGCCATTGACAACGGTCGGGAATGAGTTGTATCTGTCGACGGCTGCTACGAGTTTCCCCACATCCGCTGTAAAAGGAATGATCTGCTTTCCGGATGTGGTAAACAGCCCGACGCGATCGCCCTTTGCCAGGCCCTCGTTGATGAAACGCTCGGCCGCTGCTTTTACCTGGACCTGCTGCGGCTGCGCCATACTGAAATCGTCGAACAGCAGAGCCAAATAACGCAATTGCGGGGTTGCATTTTCACGTGGGACACCCGTCGGCATTACGTCTGGAGCATCTGGAACCATCGGGGATGCCGCTGGAGCAAAGGTTTCTACGGAAAACGTTGTGATCTCGCGCTTCTTGCCTGCATCTTCGATTTCGAAATCGTCCCTGGTCAGGCCGCCGACCGCGCGCCCACGGCTGTCGCGAACCACAGCAGCCACCTCGACAAGACTGGCATCCGCTTTCAAGGTGAATTGGTTGCGCGGCCAGTATGTTCGAACGGTCGCCTCCATCTCCTTGAAGCCTGAGCCCTGCTGAAACGAGAAAGCACATGTACAGATGCAAAACACGAATCCCCAAATGGCTGCGGGATATACCCGCGATCGGGACTCGGAATGCCTGATGCGTCGGCCAAGTGCTGAGGTAGCAGTCATGGTGTCTCGCAACTTTACTTTAATTCCTGCTGATGGTGCCGCACACTAAGAGTGCAATACGAAGCTTACATCCATTTGATGATGCCGTAGCTGAGAAAGTTCATGATCGAAGAGGCTCAGTCGGGCATTTTGGATTCAGGGCGATACGGTAGGCCTATGTCGCCGGGGCCGAACGTCCTTCGAACCGGTCGAGGCTTTCTCAGAGCTGATACACAATTTCCTGGTACAGATCCACGACTTCGTTGGTGGACGCGTATTGTCGAGCTATGAAGAGGAAGCGCCCTCTATTTTGGGCGGGAACTCGATCGGACAGATCTGCTTTCTCAGCTGGCGCGACCACGTCGTGAATCCTGCCTCCTCATTCTTATTAGTATCCGTAGAGGCGTGATTGTACCAGGAGGGTCGTGCTATGGCTTGATGCGCAGCTCCTTGCGGATGCATTCCGAGAGCCAATGGCGGATCAAGGTCTGGTAGGGGACGGATTTCATGACCGCGATTTTCTTTACGGCTTGAATCTGTGCCGGATCGATTTTGAGCGAGATGTTCTGGAGACGGCGCGTTCTCTTGCCGCTGAGAATCTGCCGGCGCAGCTCCTCGTCGAGACTGAACCCCACGGATTCTTTTTGTAATTCCGGCAGGACTCCACGGCGGTCGTAATACTCTGCCAGGGATTCTTTAACGCGAGTCGTCTTGCGCACGGTTCACCCCTTCCGGTTGTCCAAATAATAGCGGCGTTCTGCGGCACTCATGTCCCAACCGGTGATCACTCGCGCCACGCCGCTTGAGCGCATCTCGAAGACAATCACCAGGAGGCGCCCGGACATGGCCCGCCCGAATGCGGCATAGTGCCCACGCCGGGTTTTGCGCACCAACGGCGCCTCCGTAAAAACCTCTTCGGCTTCCTCGGGCTCGATTCCGTGCCTCAGCGCCAGGTGCAATTCGTTCCCGTCATCCCACTCGAATGCGGAAATACGCATGGCAGCGCTCCAGGTAATACATTACATTACCTGGAAGCGAACATCAATTCCCTCCCGAAAAATCGCGTGACCGGGAAAACCAGCCGCGTCCGCATGGAGCTCTCCCTGAAACACGTCTGATCCTCACTTCTTAAGCAAATCCGGTGACAGGCTACGCAATTCCCGAAATCGGCTCCAGAAACTTGTAAGTTTCCCCGGTTTTCAAATGATCAGAACAGTGCGCGGACGTGGCCGTGTCAACGGAATCCAAGGCTGATCAAAGTTGCCTGTTCGATTTGGGGTAAATATTTTTCTTCGATCCGGCCCAATCGCGCGACGAGGCGGTGCTGACTGACCGTGCGCAGGTGGCTGAGATTGATGGCGCATGGGTGGCGCAAGCCGTTTTCTTCGTTTGGTTCGACATTCACCAGAGTCGGGAGTTCCTTTACGCGGCCGGTGATGGCAGCAACGATCGTGGTGCCGGCATATCGGTTGCCGAGGTCGTTTTGCAGCACGAGCGCCGGGCGCTTTTTCCCGATTTCGGAACCTTCGATCGGATCGAAGCGCACCTGCCAGATTTCACCGCGACGGATTGTCTTCATCGTTCAGCCCATCCAGAAGGGTGGTGTCCCAGAGAGCGAGATCTTCGGCAGTTTGCGGCTGTGAAGCCATGGCCTTGTAGCCTTCGATCATTCTCTTGTGAACTTGCCGGCGGCGATAGTCGCGGAGCGCCTCATTGATGAATGCGCTGGCATTGCTTTCGGCCTGGCTTTCGATGTATTCCCAGACATCAGCCTGGAGCGAAATCGTTTTTTTTACCACGGTCTTCCTCATCGCGCCTCCTAAATGGTAATACCGGTTCATCATACCATATCGCAACCTCAAACGGTCTACAAAAATCAAGGAGACTGGGGACGCTGCCTAGTTTTGCGTGGCGCGTGGACGCGTTCTCGAATAGTCGCCTGCAGAACCGGGCATCGTCCCCAGTTTTCCTTGTAAGATGCTCCGGTCGTCAGGCTCCAGGTGAAATGATGACGTCTGCTGATGCGATCGCAACCTTACTGATCGGCAGGTAAAATTGTGGATCGGCCAGGCCAAATCACTTCTAACCAAAAGCGCTATCAGAGGCCGCCATATCTGGGGCTGGGTGCCGTTTACAGCGTGCCGGCATTTAACCGCACATCGTGCCATGTCAAGCAGCGCGCCTGCGCTTGGGACGTTCAGCGGCAGCCAGGCTCAGTCTCAGCCCCCATGGTTTCAGGAGACGGTTGATCGTTGCCTGCGTGGGATTATGTCGTGGGTTGATGGCGCGAAGCAGATTCGGGCTCGCCATGGCGATCTCGGCGGCAAACTCCTTGACGCCCCAGGCACGGACGGCTTTGCCGAGCGCATGCTGGAGAGAGATCCCGTCGTCCACTGCCGCAATCAAAAACTCCCGGGCGAATTCCGGATTCCGGAGATCCTGTGCCAGTCCATTATTCCAATCCTTACTTCGTCTCGCCATGTTGCGTAGCTCCCCGATATTCTTTCCAGAACCGGCGCGCGTGACGGATGTCTCTCTTCTGGGAAGACTTGTCTCCGCCGAGGAGGAGCAGGATGACAAATGGTCCTTCCCGGCCGAAATAGATCCGGTATCCCGGACCGAACATCAGGCGCGCTTCCCATATGCCGCCACGCAGCGCCCTGCAATCACCCGGATTGCCGGTTTCGAGGCGCAACACTCTTGCCTGGGCTCTGGCTCGGACCGTGACCTCCAGATTCCCGATCCAATCGCGATAGGGATTTCTGCCTGCCGCCGTCAGAAACTCACGGATCGTCAGCTTCATTTATAAGTTATCACATATGATAATTATCGTCAATCCTGACATCCCAATACAAATCTTACCGGCACCCCCAGCGACAGGATCATTGCCGTTGTTCCGTGACTCGGAGCGCCCGCGTAATATTGTTTCAGTAAACTTGGGTTTATTTCATCGGGACTCAATAATATTCGGCCTGATCACTGCGCCGTCCGCACCCGCCGGGCAAGCGGCCGGACCTGCGGGGTCTGCGGGCGGCATTCTTCGGGTCTGGAACAGAATTGTGCAGGTACCCGGAGAGTGTGCCGATAGAGTCGATACTTGTTGAAAGCAGCGAGTTGATTGGAGTAGCCTGAGCCGTCTCTCAGTTCACCCCTACCAACTTTAAGGACAGTCCTTGGTGTAGATGCGTTTGCTCTTGCGCTTGATGGAAGATGCTCTTGTCCCGCAACGACCAAGTGACCCGCCAGTGGTTTCTCCTGCAGGCTCTGGAGAAACCGGGCGGTGCGACTATCGATGAACTCGCCCGATCCCTGCCGGCCGACTATACCTGTCATGCCCGCACGATTCGCCGGGACTTCTATGCCCTGGAGACACGCTTCCCCCTGTACACCGACCACGTGGACAGGCAGGTGCGCTGGAGGCTCGTCGAGGGCTTCAACCGCGTGCCGGCGGTGCAGTTCTCGCCCACGGAACTGATGGCCCTGATCTTCACCCGCGACCTGGCGCGCCCCCTGAAGGGCACCGCGATCAATGAGTCGCTCGATTCCGCGCTGGTGAAGGCGGAAGCGGGGTTGCCCGAGGCCGCTGGGCAGTATATCCAGACATTGCAGGGGTGGTTCTCCGCCGGCCTCGGCCCGCACAAGAACTACAGGGAGCACCGCGACAAGATCGACCAGCTGGCCCGCGCGATCGAGAAGCACCGCACGGTGGAGATGCGCTACTACACCGCCTGGCGCGACAAGACCACACGCCGCAAGGTCGACCCGTACCACATCTGGTATGCCGCCGGCGCCCTGTACCTGATCGGCTACTGCCACATGCGCCAGGACATCCGCATGTTTGCCGTGGACCGCATCCAGTCGCTGACGGTAACGAACCTCCCGTGCCAGATGCCTCTCGGCTTCAACGTGGAGGAATACGTCAAAAACGCCCTGAACGTAATGGTCGGCGGCCCGCAGATCGAATTGGAACTCCTCTTCGACCGAAAAACCACCGCCTGGGCCAAAAACCGCATCTGGCACCCAAGCCAGAAAGCGACGTTAGGCAAAGACGGCTGCCTGACCGTGGTGCTGCAGTTAGCCGACACCCCGGAACTAGTGGGCTGGATCCTGAGCTTCGGCTCCGGCGTCCGAGTCATGCGCCCCGATTCTCTGCGGCAATCCGTTCTCTCCACAGCCGCGAAGATCGCGGGTCTGAGTGACGGGGGGACGATTCATGTTTGAACTGATATCTGTGAAATCCGCGGCGTTTTGCTGGTTTCGCATGAGATGGCAGCTTTTGGCCGGCTTGGCAGCCGCGGGCTTGCTGGCTTCTGTCGTCCTGCCGGGCCAGGACCTCCAGAGTTGGCTGAACGACTGCGTGGTGTTCCATATCGACCCAGCCAGGCCGACGCCGGAGGGCCTCCATCCGGGTTTCAACGACAGGCAGAAGGCGGATCTGGCTGCCATTTTCGGGGACCGGCTGGGCTACGAAACGTATTTTGGCTCCGAGCCGCAGAGCGCGAAGCCGGGCCGGGTCTATTTCGTTCACGCCCCGGGCCGCCGCGAGTCATTGGCATGGCCCTGAAGAACAGATCCACAGGACAGACGATCTGACCGACCGCAAGTCTCTGGAAGCCAAACGCATCGCAGCTCTCGAGCTCGCCGAGAAGCAGCGGGAACAGGCAACCGCAACGCTCGCCGTGCTGGATAAGGCCCGCCAGGAGAACGAGAAAAATACCGCGGATGCGCGGCAGGCCTGGACCGATTCCTGGCCTCAGGCCGCCGAAAAGGAACCGGGTCTTGCGCAGTTAAAGGCGCTGGTCGAAGAACGTAAGGAGATCCTCGGCATGGCCGATGCCGCGCGCCAGGCCCGCGACGAGATCCAGCGCCTGGAAGCGGATTACGCCCCCCGCCTCGAAATGCTTGTCCTGGCGGAAGCGCGCTCGGGTGTGACATTGGAACCGGACGCTTCCCTCGCTTCGCGCATTCGCGCCGCAAGCCAGACCATCACGGCGCACGATGATGCCTACGGCGATTATCGTGCCGGTCGGAATGAACTTGCGAAAACCAGGGATCAGCTCGAAAGCAAGCAGGCCAAGTTGTGCAAACTGGAAGAAGCCGAGGCGATCTGGCAGGGTCAGTGGAAAGAGGCAGCCGGCGAGATCAGGATCTCCGAAGGGAGCGCGCTCGAGCGAGCAAACGAAATCGCAACTCAATGGGCGGCCGCGGCCGGCACCCTGGAAGGCATCAGGCTTACCCGGACCCGGTTGCAGCGCATGGATGACGACGAGCGGGAGCTGAGGCACTTGATCGACAAGGCGGCCGGGATCATCGATTTCGACCTTCCGACGGATTCATTGGCCGCAGCCAGGATGCTCGAAGAAAAGTGGCAATCGAACAACCACCGGTTCATCGAACGGTCCGGCCTGCTTTCTGAGCTCAAAACCCAAACCGCGGTACGGGATCAAAAGAAGGATTCGCTGGACGCAGCCCTGGGCGCGGTCGTTGCACTGTGCGCGGAATCGGGATGCGCCGAGGCCGGTCTCGCGGCCGCGGCGGAGCGGCACGCGCAATGTTTGCAGGCAAGAACCGACCGGAACCGGTTCCTCGACGCCATTGCGGGCGCCGGCGACGGGATGGCGATCGACGCGCTCCGCGAGGAATGGGGCGGACGCGACCTCGTATCAATTAATGCCGAGATCGGTCAGGTCGAAGAGGAGGACCGGCGCCTCGAACAGGCCATTGAGGAGGCAGCCGGCAATTTGCGCGACCGGCAGCGCGAGGTCGAGCGCTTCGAGACCGAAGACGGCATCACCAGAGCGGTGGCCGTGCGGGAGCAGGCGGGGGCAGAATTGCGCCAGGTCATCGAAGATTACCTGGAAACCGCGCTTGCCGGGGAACTGCTCTCCCTCGCGCTCGACCGCATCCGCCACGAGCAGCAGGACCCGCTCATCACGCGCGCCGGTTCCCTGTTCGCGCTGACCACGGGCGGCACCTTTGAGAGGATCGAAACCGATGTCGACGATAAGGGGCGTCCCGTGGTGGTGGGCAAGCGGCCGTCGGGCGAAACGGTCGCCATCGAGACCATGAGCGACGGCACCCGCGACCAGCTTTTTCTTTCCTTCCGGCTCGCGGCGATCGAGCACTACTGCGCGGCCGCGGAGCCGCTCCCCTTCGTGGCGGACGACATTCTCGTGCACTTCGACGACGAGCGCAGCAGGGCAACCTTGAAGCTCCTCGCTGAATTTGCGAAATCCACCCAGGTGCTCCTCTTCACGCATCACCAAAGCGTCGTGACCGCAGCCGAAGCCCTCGTGAATGCCGGCGCCGCGGGCATCGTCGAACTGAATTAGAAGCCGGAACTCGGCGGACATGATCCGTTCTGGATGTTCTGCAAGTAAGCGCGAGGGAGCTTTCGTACTTGACCCTGGCGAGAGTACCAAAGGTACAGGCGCGTGAATAGCGCATCCCGCGGGTCTTCCAGGAGGGGCAAGCAAGGTGGGAAGCCTTCCGGCAAAAAGCGGATCACCCCATCGCGCAACTTGACCTTGGCTGTGAGTTTGAAGACTCCGCGGCCCAGCCGGTTTTCATCTTGGAACGAATCGCAGTTGTGCTTGAGGCGTAATTCGGGCAGTTGCCCGTGCGGCCGATGACATCCGCGGAACCTGTCTCTATCCATCGGTTCTGCTAATATCATCGTATGAAAACGAACGATTCCCCTTCAGAGAATTTTAGATCTCTGCTGGCAATGCACAGTTGGCTGAACGAACGTAGAAGAATATCGGTGCCTCGCCAAAAGCAACTCGCACAGGTACTCTCGCAATACGACGGAGTATCCATCCCGATTTCCCATTTCAACAAAGAGCGCAGATATGACTTCGCGTTGCGCAATGCTGAAGCCTATCCAGCGGTGAAGGCGTTGTTGTGCGGAATCCTGAAAATAGACCGGGATGGCCTTCGTCTTAGGAAAGGGATCATCCTGGGCGAGCGTGTACTTCCCCCCGGTTGAATCGCGGGGGCCGGCGCTACTCGCGTGGCGGATTGTCGGCCAGCTGGGCCGCCAGGCGGTCCCTGGAGTGCTTGAGGCGAGCGACAGTGTGAAAAGGCTGCGCACCATGTCCGGGAGTGACTGCGTAAACTCTCGCCGGATCTGCTCGTCGCCTCGCCCGCCCCTCTGCTCCGACTGCACATTCTGCCGGTATGCGCGCAATCCCCTGTCACGGCGAAAGCTGTTGCGCCTGTAAATGCTTGCCTTATTCAGGGCGCGGCTTGGGCCTGGCGGTCGCCTTTGTGAATCCGATCGCGTTTCATGCTGCCGGGGCTGATTTTCGCCGTGAAAGCACCCGGGCCAGGTCACTGCCGGATGCGCCGAGCACGAGCAGCGTCCGGACCAGGAGGTCGAGGGATACCGAGGCTTCACCGGCTTCCATCTTCGCGACCCTTGACTGGCTTGACTTGATAGCCCTGGCAAGATCCAACTGGGTCATGTGACAACGCAACCTCTGGTTGCGAAGCTTCTCCGCAAGCCGGAGCTTGATCTCAATGTAGGTCTCCTCCTGGGAGGAGAGGCCGAGAAACTCCTTCGCGCTCCCGACTTTCCACCCTTTGACCTCAAGGCGCTTACTTTTGCTGCTATGCATCGTCATACTCCCGCAATCTCTTTTTCGATCGCGCGATTACCGATCGCGGCGTGGTCCGCGATTTCTTGCTGAAGACATCCGCGATCACAATCGCATCGGGATCGACGCGGTAGATGATGCGCCACGTCGCATCAACGTCAACGATCCGCAATTCGTGACACCGTTCGCCGATGGCCGGCATCGGTTTCGAATGCGGCATTCCCAGAACCTGGCCCTTTTGCAGTTTCCTGAGCAGGAATCCGGCCTCAAGCCTCGCTTCTGTGGAAAATGGAGGCGACTTTACCTCGGCATGCATCCATACAAGAGGCTTATCATTCGGAGCCACATTCGCATTATATGTCAGATCTGACATAGCGGTCAATGTGATTCCGTATGGTTGCTTTTTCTGCGTGGAGAATATGGGCTGCATCCCCAGGAAAACCGGCCGCGCTGCCTGGCTTTCGTGCGCGGGGTCGGGTGCAGGCCAGCCGAGCAATCCAAAACCAGGTAGCGTCCCGAACGGTGGCGGTTACGGTTCCCAGCGGAGGCAGCCGCGTTGCAGGGCGGTTACTTCCACTGATTCCAGCATGACATGGAACGTCGTTGCGAGGTCCAGCTGCCTGGTGCCGGCAAAGCGGCCGGCTTCGTTTTCGAAGCGGACGGGGTTGGCCTGGAGCATGGCCTCCCAGTAACTCAGGATAGTGTCCTTGCGGCGCTTGAGCAGGTTACTGGTGGGGAGCCGGTCAGCTTTTTCCCGATTGACCCGCCGTGCGGCGGGGAGGAGGTTCCATAGATCGTTGTTCCGCCACAACGAGAACGGCAGCACATGGTCCACATCGAAAGTCAGACCGAGCGCGCCGCCGGTCCATACGCACTCCTTGGAAGGCAGCGCCGCATAGACCTGCCGGGCATCTTCCACATTCCGTTGCCAGACCGGGACGCGCAGGAGCCGGTCGATCACTTCGCTTGGACTGATGATTTGGCGCGAAATCTCGGACGTCAGCTCTCCCCAACGCAGGATGAGGGCATCCTGGATCCAGTGGCCCGAGAGGCACAGTTCGCGCCAGATCTCGCCGCTCACGATCATACGGCGGCTGCGCCCGTCATAAGAGAAGAGCGGCCCAGTCTCGAGCGAGCCCCCGGCATAAGTGACCGGCCCCGAGACAATCACCGTGACCAGCTTGCGCAAAGTGTCCCGTAAAATCTCGCGCTGGCCCTTGTCGAGCGAGTCGTTCCTGAATGCGACAGCAAAACCGTCCAGGCTGCCGGAATGACGAAAGGCTTCGATCAGGCGGTTCAGCTGCGGCCGGAAACCGATCTGGAGCCGGCTGTCCCTGGATTCGCCGCGTATCTGCGGAATAAAGGCGGAATCGTCATCCAGTAGCGGCCAGTAGTAATAGATCCAACGTTCTGCGATGGCGGTCATCGGGATGCCGACCGAACCGTCCGGCCGCCATTCGGCGAGCTGGTAATTGGTCAGCGCGATTTCGCACAGGGCCCGGAACAGCGCCAGCTTGTAGGTAGCGACCTTGCGGTCCCGGTTCAGCACTCCCTCGATCTTGTCGATGGGGCGGAGCTGCTGATCCGAGCGCAAATCAAAGAGCAGGGTCGTCCAGCTGTATCCCGGGCGTCTGTCCGGGGTTTCCCACTTGCCGATACGCTGGAAGCCGAGGCGCTCGAAGAGCAGTTCGAGAGCTTCCGGAACAAGCGGGGTAAACAGACGACCGCATTCGTCGCGGCCTGACGAGTCGATGCCTGGCCTGTCCTTGGGAATCGACAGCAGAAGGCGCCCATTCGGCTTCAGGAGATTCCGGATGTCGAAGGCCGCATCGAATTGTAGCTCCCGCGGAACATGCTGGAAAACGGCGGAGCAGAGGACTCCGTCGAACTTCCTGTCGATATTCGCGGCCAAGCCAGGCAGAGCGCCGGTGTAAATTCGTCCCGAAAGCCTGGGGAAGTTCTCCGATGCAAGCTCGCGCAATCGCCTGCTCGGCTCGACGCCATAGGCCTCGTATTCTTCCCGGATCAGTGTATCCATGTCGCGGCCGGAGCCGGCCCCGATGTCCAGGATCTCCGCGCCTGGAGGGAACGCGAGGGCGAAATACTTCCCGATGCCGCTACTGCCCGAGGAATATTGAGCGAAGACATCATCGGCATGGTCTTCGTAGTACTGAACGGTGCGTAGATCCATACGACCGGTATTCTATCCTTGCGGGGGTGGAATCAGAGCAGAAATTCCGGCCAAAGGTGGCGACTTCAGTGATGCTTACGAAGATACCCAATGTCCCTCGCTTGGACGTTCTTGAAAGAAACCAGCGCAAGCACCTTGTCGACTGTGCGGTTGAAATAGAGGCGTCCGCCGTCCTTTTGGCCCGTGGTGTATTGAACTTCCTTCCAGCCGCCGGCGCCCCTCAGGTGGCGGCGCGAATACTGGCGGGTTTGCAGGCCACTTCATGCAGTGGCTTCAGGATCGAATCGCAGCACCGCAACTCACGGCAGATGATCTCGCTCGAATCCCGCAGCAGTACGATCTCCCGGAACAGGGTTGTCAAGATCCTTGTGATTGCGGCTCCGTGAGCGTCTTTTTCCCTTCTGTGCTCCTCTATCAACTGCGTTTCTAGCTTATCGACTTTCCCAAGGTGCTATGGCTTGATGTGCAGCTCCTTCCTGATGCATTCCGAGAGCCAATGGCGGATCAATGTCTGGTAGGGGACGGATTTCATGACCGCGATCTTCTTTACGGCTTGAATCTGCGCCGGATCGATTTTGATCGAAGTGTTTTGGAGACGGCGCGTTCTCCTGCCGCTGAGAATCTGCCGGCGCAGCTCCTCGTCGAGACTGAACTCCACAGATTCGTTTTGTAATCCCGGCAGGACTCCGCTGCGGTCGTAATACTCTGCCAGGGATTCTCTGACGCGAGTCGTTTTGCGCAAGGTTCACCCCTTCCGGTTCTCCAAATAATAGCGGCGTTCTGCGGCACTCATGTCCCAACCGGTGATCACTCGCGCCACGCCACGTGAGCGCATCTCGAAGATGATCACCAGGAGGCGCCCGGACATAGCGCGCCCGAATGCCGCATAGTGCCCACGCCTGGTTTTGCGCATCAACGGCGCCTGCACAAAGACCTCCTCGGCTTCCTCGGGCTCGATTCCGTGCCTCAGTGCCAGATGCAATTCGTTCCCGTCATCCCACTCGAACGCGGAAATACGCATCGCAGCGCTCCAGGTAATACATTACATTACCTGGTTCCCGGCGTCAATTCCTGCCCGACACAATCGCGAACAGTCGCCCGGGAGCGCAAGTGTCTCGCCCGCAAGAATATCGGGAGTTGGGGCGCGGGACGCGGCGCGCTCCCAGGACTTGTTCCTGGAGGCCGACGCGAACTGGTGGCTGGAATCCGCGGGCGGCATCGAAATCGGCGGGAGCGGATTCAGCACGACTCCGCGGGAATGTGGCCGCTTCGGCCTTTTTGTGCTGAATAACGGCGTCGCGGATATGCCGAGGCAAATACGCAGGCGCCGCCTCAGCCGGAAGCTCCCGCCGGTGTCGGCAGTGGTTTGACGGCGCTTTCGGTGCTACCCTGCTCGAGTGAAGCGCATGCCCGCGCCCCGGCCGTCATGCCGGCACCATCGATGCGGTTCGTCGCAGCGGCCAGGAGGGAAATGCCTGATGCTTTGGTTGCGAAACTTTTGTTGCCTGTCGTCGCTGATTACAGCCGTTGCGCCGGTTGCCGCCCAGGAGCCGGCCCCCGGCGTCATCACCGAAAAGGTCGTCTGCAGGAATGATGCGAGTCAGAGCTATGCCCTTTATCTGCCGGCCGCATACTCGCCGGGCAGGAAGTGGCCGATCGTGTATGCCCTAGACCCGGGCGCCCGAGGGCTGATCCCGGTGCAACGGTTCAAGGAGGCAGCGGAGAAATACGGCTACATCGTTGCCGGCTCCAACAACTCCCGCAACGGCCCGATCCGGATCGTGGAGGAGGCGGCAGGGGCGCTGCTGGCCGATACCGCAGCCCGGTTCTCAATCGATCCGGCACGGGTTTACCTGGCCGGCTTTTCAGGCGGGGCGCGCATGGCCGTGTCGATTGCCTTCGCGCTCAAAGGAAGAGTGGCCGGGGTCATCGCGTGCGGCGCGGGCTTTCCTCCGTCCATCAAGCCTTCCGCGGCGGTCCCGTTCGCATTCTTCGGGGCCGCGGGGGACGAGGACTTCGACCATCCGGAGCTCGAGGAGCTGGATCACGCGCTCGGACGCGCGGGCGTCCCCCATCGTTTCGAGTCGTTTCACGGCGGCCACGAGTGGCCTCCGGAGGCGGTCTGCACCGATGCGATCCAGTGGATGCAACTGCAGGCGGTCAGATCCGGCATTCTCAAGGCGGACGAGGCGCGGGTCAGCGAGATCTTCGAGCGGGAGGTTTCCGAAGCCCGGTCGGACGAGAGCGCGCAGCTATTTTACGAAGCATACCTGCGCTACCAGGCATTGTCGCAGGACTTCGCAGGCCTCGAGGACGTGAGTCGGTTCGGACTGAAGGCAAAGCAACTTGGGGAGTCAAAGGAAGTCAGAAAGGCGGTTGCGCTCGACAAGGGCGCCGACGAGAGGCAGAGGCGTCTCGAGGGGAAACTCTATCCGCTGATCGAGGGCGCGGCAGGCGGCGAAGACCGCGAGCTCGCCGCTCAGACGCTCCTCGGTTTGCTGGCAGGCTTGCGCAGGCAGGCCGACCAGAAAAACGGCGGACCCGACCGCCTGGCGGCTGCGCGCGTGGTCACCGCGTGCTGGATACGCCTGAACGAAACCGCCGCTGCTGATCTCGAGCGCAAGGACTACTACCGTGCCGTCAGCCGGTTGAAGTTGATGGCGCAGATCAGGCCGGACAACCCGCGAGTCTACTACCAGCTTGCCTGTGCCAGCTCCCTGGCCGGAAATCGGAAGGGCGCGATCGATGCCCTGGCGAACGCCGTCAAGCGCGGGTTCAAGGATGTTGCCGCCATAGAAGCAAATCCGGACCTCGAGGCGCTGCGCAAGGAGCCGGGCTATCAGCAGATCATCCGGGAGCTCTCCGTCCGCAAGTGAGAGGCACGCGGAATCCCCGTCGATTGCGAAAAGAATCAATGTGCCCGGTTAAAGTGTCCCCTCTTCTCGGGGACCGGATTCCGTTTTCAATCGCGTCCGATGACCATGCGCGAACGGCGCGGGAAATAGGCAACGGGCCGCGTGAGCAGGAGTTCGCTGCCGAGAAGGGCGGCCCAAGATGGCGTTGGATGAGTGGATCAGCAGAGTCGCCGAACTCGGGAATTGCATCCGCTACTCCCTTCCACCTCCTGAAGCCAAGCCGCTCGAAACGTGGTTCGAGGACGAAGAGGACGAAGAGGATGAAGAGGATGAAGGCGGGCCTGAAACCATTCACTGATACGCACCCCTTCGAACTTGAGTACACAAGCCGTTCGACCTGACGTCCCAAAGCATTCCAGTTTGCGAGAACTGCGCCGGTTTTGAAAATCGGTGCTATCATGTCTTTGATCAGCCGGTTGCCCGGTAGCGGCGCCGAGCCGAATCTCCTGAGATTCCCGGAATGAGAAAGTGAAAGCGAAGATTTACCTTGAGACCACAATCGTCAGCTATCTGATTTCCCGCCCAAGCCGGGACCTCATCATTGCTGCCCATCAGCAAATCACTCAGCAGTGGTGGCAATCCAGGAGAAGCGAGTTCGAGTTGTTTGTTTCTCAGCTTGTCGTTTCGGAAGCAAGTGCCGGGGATCCTGACTCCGCGGCCCGGCGTTTGGCCGTTTTGGAAGGACTTCGCATGTTAGAGCTGACCGAGGAAGTCACGGCATTTGCACAGGAATTGATGCTCGGCGTGCCATTCCCGGTGAAAGCATCGGTGGATGCGCTGCATGTCTCGACGGCGGTTGTCAATGGCATGGATTACCTGCTTACCTGGAATTGCAGCCACCTCGCTAATGCAGCTCTGCGGAGCCGGATTGAAACAATTTGCCGTACGAAGGGATATGAGCCCCCTGTGATCTGCACTCCAGAGGAGTTGCTGGAGGACTGAGCATATGTACCAGGATGAAATTGTGGAAGAGGTGCGCCGCATTCGCGAAGCATATGCAGAGCGGTTCAAATACGATCTCCAGGCGATTTATCGGGACCTGAAAGCGCAGGAAAAGAAGAGCGGACGGATGACGGTTGCACTGCCCCCGAAACAAATCTCCAAACGGTTGGTTTCCAGATAACCTGCGATAGGGAACTGCGCAAAAGTTCTTAAGGCGAGTTTCGAGGCAAGGACGCCGATTTTCCGGCCTCCGTGAGTGTTTTGCATGCATATCGAGAGCTTCCGGAACGATCGGGGTAAACAGGCGACCGCGTTCGTCACGGCCTGACGAGTCCATTCCTGGCCTGTCCTTGGGAATCGACAGCGAGGGCGAGTCCTCGATTCCAAAGGCAATCGCGCTTATTGCGGCGACTTCAGTGATGCTTGCGAAGATACTCAATATCCCTCGCTTGGACGTTCTTGAAAGAAACTAACGCCAGCACCTTGTCGCCTGTGCGCTTGAAATAGAGACGGCCGCCGTCCTTTTGACCCGTGCTGTAGTGAACTTCCTTCCAGCCGTCGGCACCCTTCACGGCGGTGGCACGAAGGCTGGCAGGTTTGCAGGCCACTTCATGCAGCGCCTTCAGGATCGAGTCGCTGGATCGCAACTCACCGCAGATGATCTCGCTCGAATCCCGCAGCAGTACGATTTCCCGGAACAGCGCTGTAAAGAGCCGTGTGATTGCGGTTCCGTGGGCGTCTTTTTCCCTTCTGTGCGCTTCGATCAACTGCGATTCCAGGTCCTCGACTTTCTCAAGCAGAACATTCTTTTCTGCTTCTTTTGTACCGAGGTCTTTGTCAAAGATGCGAGCATACTCGTCAATTGCTTCCCTCGCCTCTCGGCTACCCGGTTGAAGCTGATGTCTCTCCGCAAAAAAATTTCTAAGCGCCTCAGGAGTGACCTCGACTCCCATGCGCACGTACCAGCGATACAGACGCCCGCTGCCGCACGGTCGGAAGGACATGCCCGAGCGCAGGGAAGGCAATCCGCAGGCTTCGAGTTCCTGGCGAATGCTGTGCACCGCGGCTTCGTCGCAGTCCAGAAACAAGTAAACGCCGCCGCCACTTCCCAGTTCGCTGTCAAATTCGATCCCTGCCGAGGGAAGCCCTGGTAGATCGGCCGGCACGATCGTACTGACCCGCACTCCGACAAAGGTGCCTTGAGGATCCGCTGCCAGTTCGGATACGGACGCCTCTATTGAGCCCCCTTTCGAATCAATCCATGCGGCGAGAAGAGATGCGTCCTGCCGGTCCACGTATCCAAATAGGTCTCCGTTTTTGGCGACGACGGCGATCGCATTGGGGTCAAAGGGATTGGCGGGCTCGCGCCTCATGGTCACAGGTTCATGCAGCATGAGCCGGACGGCAGTTTTTTCGTGACCTTCGTGCATGACTCCGGCAACTGGAAGACTGAGGATGCGCTCGTTGGCGCTACGTTTGATCAGTTTGTCCGGAAGCGAGGGCCGAGCGTGTCGCCGTCTACTCAGGAAATCAGACCTAAGCCAAGTTTGGATTCGTCTTAAGAGGTCGGTTACCATGCTGCATCCTCCCTCGGTCACTTATCGGCAAGTCTATGATCGGGAACCGGGGGCGCAGCTGGTTTTTCGTTTTCGAAACCGGGCAGCGCCTCCGGCTTCCTGCTGCCAATTCGTTGTCCAGCACCATCGCGGATTCGCCTATTCACGCCGAGAAGGGGCAGCCGGTCATTTCAGCTTGCCTTCCGGAAAATCTCGTAGCGCTCGGCCAGGAAATCGGGATTGGGTTGGTGGATGGCGGCGCGGGGAATCAGGATATGCTTGGACTGGAAACCCTGGAGGCCGTGGATGAGCATGGGGCCGTCAATTTCCTCGAGGATATCGCTTCTGATCTCGATCATGAGGTCGGGGCGAATTCCGAGAATGTTATGGTCGAAGGCCGCGTGGTGCAGCGAGCACAGGGCCAGGCCGTTGGAAACGACAGGCTCGCCCCGAGGATGGCTGTCGGGCAGGATGTGGGCCGCTTCGAGGAGTTCGTAGTGCTTGAGCCGGCAGACGGCACAATGTTCGCGATATGCCTGCAGCACGCGCTCACGAAACGACTGCTGGTGCATCCTGCGCCGCACCAGGGAGGTGACGTAGGAGCGCCTTGCCACGGTTTCGTCTGTCTCATCTTCCGCGATACTTCTCTGGGTCAATGCTTGATCGTCGAGGGCTACCGTGAAGCAGAGGTCGGACGGATTATCGTGCTCGACAAAGGCCGGCCAGCAGGGCATGTAACGTCCCGGCGCAACACCGAAGAAATAGATCAGCGGAATACGGCGGCGCCTGATCTCGCGGAGGCCGGCATTGTCGGGGTGATTCGGGTTCTCGCCGCGATAGCGATATCTTAAGAGACCGTTCCCTTCGAAACCGTCGTCATAGGGTCGCGGCTGGCCCTCCACGATCGGCACCGTGGTAATGGATAACGGTAGATCTAGGATTCGAGGCTTCCAGATCCCCTGAGGCCCCATCAGAGGCACGCGGGTGTCTTCAAAATAGAATCCCTTTTCCAGCAGCTGCCGCGGCAGAACTTCGCCGTGCAGCTCGACCTGCAGATCCAGTAGTTCGAAGGCCTTCGTCCGCACTTGATGATCGAGGTCGAGTGTAGGCATGCATCTCCACCGGCAGATTGTGAGAAGCTCATTTTACTGCGAGTCGGGCGAGGGTGCGCGGGAAAATGAATTCCGCGCCAGCCAGCGAGGAAGGGATCCGGATAGGTAAAACGGTCCGAGGCTAGGCCTCCTGTTTCAGAATTTCAAGGCAAGTCAAGGATATCGGGCTGTCCCATCACTTTCACGAACAGCTTCGCGCACGGACTTTTCCATTGGACGCGCAGGACCCTCGGAGCGCCGGTCTCCTCCAATTACGCTTTCAACAAATGCTGAAAGTGACCAAGAGAATGAAAGGGCGGTACGTTTCATTTGCGGCCATGGTTGCCCGATCCGCCCAGACTGAGCAGCGCCTCAGACAATCGCTTAAATAAGTAATCTATAGAAAACGCATGGTTTATGGGCGATCGGCGTCATCAGCACAGGCTCTCGCTTAGATGAGATACTCATGCCCAGAACGGCAGGTATCGGGCAAACTTCCGGGAGGCACCTATCCGCTCGTCGGGCTTGATCAATCCCGCCTCAATCGTGGCCGAGATTTTCTTCAATTTCACTGATATCTTGTAGGGTCTCCACGTTCGTTTTCTCCTTTCTGGCGGCACCCACCACTCGTCGCCGAAGGTTCGCCGGTGCCAATGATCGTGCGGCACAGAGTACCAGGAGCAGCCTCTGTGTGCCGCCGCGTGACGCTATCGGTTGCTGAGCGCTTGCAGGGTGAGCTCGATTTGAGCGGCGAGATCGGATTCGTTGTTGAAAAAGGAGATGCGATCACGGTTGCCATTTCGGATGCCGCAACCACAGGAGGTATTTGTGCCACGCCTGTTCCCAGCGCAGGAAAAGCAATGGACCGGCAGTCCAATGCGCGCATTGTATCCAGCGCCTTTCGTGTTGCCTGGCGGATGATGGCTTCTTTGGGCAGATCCGACTCGGCCCAAGCCAATGTGACCGCATGCAGCAAATACTTGGCCGGCAACCTCCCGGCTGAGGTCACCAGAATGTCACCAGGGCGCGGGGGGCGTCTCCCCGATACCATCTTGCGTGCGTCCCATGCCAAATCTTTACCCGCGGCTTCCCTTATGGCTCTTGAAACTCCACCGCCCATGCTGAGCTGGCAATCGTCGGAACTGACGATTACCTCCGCCTTGGAGTGCACAATTGAGTCCCAGACAACCGTGATCGACGATTTGCCGATCGCATACTGTTGTGAGGTCATGGCGAGGAACTCCGTTAAGGAGCATTGCGTGCCGAGGCGCTAAGCTCAGGGCGAAGAGAGATAATCCCAGTCCTACCTCGGCACTTTGCTCCGCAATCGTCTTCGCGAACAAATGCGGTCGAAGGTCTTAAATGCTCGCATCCTATCACGCCGGCTCAGAAACTTGTTAGCGCCCGCCTGATAAGAGACCAAGTGGGAGGGATTCCGGAAGTTCGGCGACGCCGCGCGAAATCCCGCATGTCGCCGAGTTCCGATCACCACGGATTGGCCGGCGACGACAGGTAACTGGCCCTACTGACAGAGCGGACGCAGGAATGGATCACATGAAACCGAGTTGCGGGTATCGACGATGCGGACCGTGGAGAGAGCGCGAGTAAGGGCGATGTACATGCGTTTTTTGTAGTCCGGCTTGCTGATCGCCAGGCTCAGGTCCGTAATAATGATGGCGGGACGCTCCAGTCCTTTGAAACGCAGGAAGGTCTCCGCAACCACGCACGTGCCGGCTCCGGGGTCATGAGCCCGCACGACGCGGTGGGTGCCTATGCACGCACGGTGAACGATCGAATCAGGCTCCGCGGCGCCGCGCAATGAAATGACAGCGATATCCGAAGCGTCGAGGCCCGACCCGATCAGCCGGTCGATCTCATACCCGATGTGCTCCAGGACCGCTCCCGGACTGGGGCAAGGCCGGACCACAATGACATTTTGGAGGAATCGAACCAATGAAACGAGCAAACAGTCTAAATGATTGGCCAACAAAGGTTTGTGGTTTATGATATTGTTTTTTTGTCAGTTCTCTATTGGGGGCTTGTTGGAAATCGATATGGCTGAGAAGCAGGATGACGAGCTCTTTTATCGTGCGATGACACCGGACACTGACGGTTTTCCCAAGGTGGGCAAGAGTTCGAGGATGTTGGGAGTACGTGTACCTCAAGACATCGCACCTGATGCCGACGGCATGGTCATGCCAGGGGCGGGAGGAATGTCGGTTGCGCCCGGTTCGGAATGGAACGTGCCCAATCACCGAAGGCCGCGCGGAATGAAAAGGGGCTCCACCGGCAATGTCGGTGATCGCATGTATGCGCTGCCCGACAAATCGATTCCGGCCGATAAGCTGATGGTTCGGCCGGATCCGGGTTTTCCCGAGATCCATGCTTTCGTGGAACCTGCTGCCAGCGTCAAACTCCAGCGATACGAGGTCGACCTTGCCGGCACGCGACAGGATTGGAGGCAAATATGGCCTTGACCAACCGGTTGGATCTTTACCTGAAGCTCGAAAGAATCATGATCGACCTTGATGATCGAGGCGATCCCGCGGCGGATCCAATCCGTGATCTGATGGACCCGCTGTGGCATGCTCTCTCCAAAGAGGAGCGCGAATTTCTTGACGGCCGTGGAGAAATCGATGTCCGGGTGCTTTATCCGGTCACGCTGACGGTCCCGGCCCTTTTTGACGTGCCTTCTGTGGAAACCGAGCCCATGGTGGAAGTTTTGCCGGAGAACGGCGTGGGGAAGCGATTCGCACTTAAGGAGGCAATCCCATGGGCAGCGTGATCGTCGGCACCAACAGAATCAGCGATTGCCGGACCCTGGTTGGCATTAGAGATCAGCCGTTGCTCCAGGTGCAACTCGATCCTTTGAGAGTATCCTTGCGTTTGCCAAAAGGCCTGCCGTCGGGGATCTCGTTTGAAATCGTCGAGAATGAAATAGTGGGGGATCGGCCTGATCCGGAATTACGGCTTGTGTCAAGCCCGGTCAGCGTCAGCATCTTCTATAGGGAAATGCTCCTGATTTCGGCAGTCCTCATCCAGGCAGGAACCGCTCATCTGAAGATCGATCTAAGGCCGGTCGGCATTATGATCTTCGACGATCATCAAGGCCTGCACGTTGGAAATAACCTTTTGGCCCGTGCTTCCTTCGCAAATTGCATGACTGCCATAAGCCTTGGTTGAGTGCCCTCGGAGGCCGGATTCCAGGTGGAGCCGCCGGAAAAAGCAGTAATCGTTCCTGAGTGTTTGGAGTGGCCTAAGCTCGGCGGTAATAAAAAACTGAAAAAGGGCGTCCGAGTCGCACAGCAGGAGGGGAAGATTGGGACAAATTACCGGGAGCCCGCACGTCCTGTCCGGGCGACGAACGTCGCCGATGTGCATGTATTGGCGCAGGACATGGTTCAGGACTCGGAGCGGCGGGAAACCACCATCCAGCAGATCGCCAAGAAGTGGGGCGTCCCTTCGGACGAGGTCGAGGAATTTCTGCAAGGTCTGTTTCAGTTACCAGCCAATTACTGGCAGCAGGCGGGCCGCGCCGGCCGTCACCATCGCATGGCAGTCGATCTTACCTACTGCCGGCCCGTCTCGCACGACCGGGCGTATTTTGCGGAAGATCTGGACACTCACTGTTCATCTGATCTTGGATGCGTGACCACACTCCTGCTGAAAGTCTCAGACTCAGGAGCCTCAGGTTTCTTTGCCGGATCCAGGAAAAATGTCGCTCAATTTGGCCCTCGGGCGGCTAGAAATTGTTGGGAGCGGTGACGATTACGGGCAGTGTGCCTGGAAGCGCCACGCTATAGAGTGCGACATTCATTCTTGCGGATTCCCCGCTCACTACAACATCGCCAGCGCGGCGGCACGATGCCGCTTTTCGGCGGAGTGCACTTTTATACGCAATTGCTTATGACGCTCTGCGTACAGGCATGGCGCCACAGCAACTGACAGGAGTTGGGCTATGGGGAATCGCAAAAGCCAGGTTGTTGTGGAGCGTATAGAATCGCGAATCTTCTTCCTTCGAGGCCAGAAAGTGCTGCTTAGTACGCATTTGGCTGAACTATACCAGGTTGAACCCCGGGCTCTGATTCAAGCGGTCAAGCGCAACATTAAACGGTTCCCCAGCGACTTCATGTTCATTCTCAGCTCCCAGGAATGCGAAAACTTGAAATCACAATTTGTGATTTCAAGTTGGGGCGGCATGCGTCGAGCGGCACCCTACGCTTTTACGGAACAAGGGGTGGCGATGCTCTCCAGTGTGTTGCGGAGCAATCGCGCGATTCAAGTCAACATCGAAATCATGCGTACCTTCGTGCGGTTGCGTCAGATGATTGGCGCCCATTCGGAACTTGCAGACAAGCTCGAGGCGCTCGAACAAAAGTACGACGAACAGTTCAAAGTCGTTTTCGACGCAATTCGCGAACTGATGGCGCCTCCCGAACCGGAGAGGCATTCCATCGGGTTTGTACCGAATGCGAAGAAATGACTGAGTTGTTGGTAAGGAAATTCTCAGATTCGTCGGCCTTCAGGCCTGGCCTGCGATACGATTGTTCATGTGAAGGATTGGCGGAAGGAACCTGGGGTGACGGGTTTTGTGCTGCGCGGAGATCGCACTCAGGAGGAACGTAATCAGAATTGGACACCAACTCCAGTTTTTAACAACCGACAGGTAATCGTATCTCCTGGGCTTAAGGAGTGGCGGTCATGGTTCCCAGCGGAGGCAGCCGCGTTGGAGGGCGGTTACTTCCACTGATTCCAGCATGACATGGAATGTCTTTGCCAGGTCCAGCTGCTTCGTGCCGGCAAAGCGGCCGGCTTCGTTTTCGAAGCGGACGGGGTTGGCCTGGTGCATGGCCTCCCAGTAACTCACGATCGTGTCCTTGCGCATGTAAAGGTCAATTCCAGATTTTCCATAGATCGGGGAGCGACCATCTGGAATACCAGCCGGACTCCGCGGCCGAAACCGGGGATGCGATTTACATGCTGGAGCCGAAGGCAAGGAATCCGATGGACGACGCCGACGTGATTGCCAGGCGTGAGGCCGCGATAAAATGGTGCAATCACGCCGGCGCATACGCCGCCACCTGCAGCGGAAAGGCCTGGAAACACACCCTCATCCCGCACGGCCGCATAGCGGCGAACATGACAATCGCGCGACTCGTGGAAATATCTGCCATGAATTCACGAGGTTCTGCAGGCGCCTCAGCCTGAACTCTCCGGGATAAAGGGAACCCCGCCCGCTTATTGCCTTGCGTCAAGGATGCACACCCAGACGTATGTTTGCTGAACCAGGCAACGTCCCCTTTTCCCATGCCTTTCTCGACGACTGGCCAGATTTAGCCTCGACCTTGACAACTGGACAGGATGTAATTACTGTAATTACATGAAAACGACCGAACTCAAAATCGCGCGCATCGGCAACTCGAAGGGAGTCCGGGTTCCTGCCGTTACTTTGCGTCGATATGGCATTGGCGCCTCCGTAATCATGGAAGAGCGGATTGATGGAATCATGCTGCGCCCTGCGGGCGCCATGGTAGAGAAACTCTCCTGGGAGGACACGGCCCGGGAAATTGCGCTCTCGGCGGAGGACTGGAGCGAGTGGGACCGAGTGGCTGCCGATGGCCTGGAAATTCACCCCTGGGATGCCACAGATCCCTCGAAAGTAGCCGAACGAGATGCGAAGTACAAGACAGGACGGTTGCCGGCAGTCGTCAAGCGATATGAAATACGCTGGGCAGATCTTGAACCCGCACAAGGGGCAGAGATGGCAAAAAGGAGGCCGGTCATCATCGTGAGCCTCGATGTTTTGAACCGGCAGCTTCAAACCGTGACCGTGTGCCCCTTGACGACCAGCATTCATCCCACCTGGCGCTCGAGGCTCCAAGTCCGGATCCGCCGGCGCGATGCGGAGATCGCGGTCGATCAGATTCGGACGATCAGCAAGCGCCGTCTGGGATCGAAAATTGCCGTTCTCTCCGAGGGGCAAGCCGCACTCTTAAGGCGGATCATCACGGAGATGTACGGCGAATGATGTTCGGGACCAGGCGCGGTCGCACTGGCCCGAGGAATCAATGCCCGGCCTGTCCTTTAGCCCGCGAGACCGCTTCCTTCGCAAAATGGCTTGCATTTGGAACCGCAGCAGAAAAGCAGGCAGCATAATCTCGAGCCATCGCAACGGGCTCAGTTCCGGCTCGAAGACACTTCAGGCAGGACTCTGTGACTTATCACACTTGCGCAAGGTAACTGCTGCGGGAATTCGATCGACCTCGTATCTATCGAAATCCTTGCTCCCAGGGAAACAGCGCTTCCTATGCTACCGGGGCGGATTTTCTTGAGGCAAACCACCGCCTCTGGCGGTGCGACTCGAAAGGGCTCTGCCGTTCCGGCGTAGATTTGCGGCTGAGCCGCGAAAACCGTCTCGCATATGAAATCTATACCAGCCCCGGGAGGGCGGAAGACAGTAGCTGGAGGTGAGCAAAGCAAACCCCCGGTTGACAGTATAGGATGCGGAAGGGCCGGCACTGGTGCAGACCCCGAAAGAAACGTTAGCCCATTCATGAAATCATGCACGAAGTCTGCAGCAGGTCACCTCAGCTTGCCTTGCGGAAGAGCTGGTAGCGCTCGGCAGGGAAATCGCGATTGGGCTGATGAATTCTGCGGCGAGGTATCAGAATCTGCTTGGACTGGAAGCCCTGCAGGCCGTGGATCAGCATCGGGCCGTCGATCCCTTCGAGGATGTCGCTCCTGAGCTCGATCACGAGGTCGGGGCGGATCCCTAGAATGTTGCAGTCGAATGGAAATAAGGGACGTTGAGTGGTTTTGCGGTGCGCGGAGATTGCGCAAGAGGAAGGACGTTATCAAAACCGGTCAGCGTCCCAAGTTTTTCAAGGTATGATGTAAACGATGAATAACTACCGTAAGCCACTGACCGTCGTAGTATTCGCCGTCCTTGCGTTGGTATTCGCCGGACACGCCTTGAGCCATGGCCAGGGGGCAGGCGCACCCCGGCCGGAGGAGTTTGCGCCCGGCCGAAAGCTCCCTGTCGACTCCAGGATCACGACCGGCCAACTCGAGAACGGCCTCCGCTACTGGATAAGGGAAAACCGCGAGCCGAAGAACCGGGCCGATCTCCGGCTGGTCGTCCACGCCGGGTCCGTGCTCGAGGACGAGGACCAGCGGGGGCTTGCCCATATGGTCGAACATCTCGCCTTCAACGGATCCAGACATTTCCCGCGGCAGGCCCTGGTCGATTTCATGGAATCGATCGGCATGAGGTTCGGGCCCGATCTCAATGCGTTCACCGGCTTCGACCAGACGGTCTACATGCTGAAGATTCCGATGGATTCCAAGGAAATCCTCGAGAAATCATTCCTCATCCTGGAAGACTGGGCGCACGGGGTGAACTTTGATCGGGCGGCGGTCGACAAGGAGCGGGGGATCGTCATCGAGGAGTGGAGGCTCGGACAGGGCGCCGCCGAACGGATGCGGGCCAGGCAATTCCCCATCCTTTTCCGGGGATCCCGCTACGCCGAGCGGATGCCCATCGGAACCAGGGAAACTATCGAGACGGCCGGCGTAGAAGCCCTGAAGCGCTTCTACCGCACCTGGTACCGCCCCGACCTGATGGCGGTCATTGCGGTGGGGGATTTCGACCGGACGCGGATCCTGGAGCTGATCAGGAAACGCTTCGCCGGCATCCCCCGGGCAAAAGGAGCGCCGGCCCGGCCGGTATATCCCGTCCCTGACCATAACGACCTGCTCTTTGCCGTCGCGACGGACAAGGAGGAGACGAACAGCTCCGTGGCCGTCTACCACAAGATGCCCGTCGCCGACCAGAACACGGTCGCAGCCTACCGGCGGATGCTGGTCGAAAGGCTCTTCGACGTCATGCTCAACGCCCGGTTCGCCGAGGTCGCCCAGAAGCCCGGCGCGCCGTTCCTCGGGGCCGCCTCGAGCAAGGGGCTCCTGGTCGAGTCGAAGGAAGTCTACGCGCTGTCGGCGCTCGTTCCCGAAGGAGGCATCGCGCGGGGCTTGCAGGCTCTTTATGCCGAGGGGGAGCGGGTGGGGCGCTTCGGTTTCACCGCAACGGAACTCGAGCGCCAGAAGAGCGAAATGCTCCGGGCCTTCGAACGTGCCTTCACGGAGCGCGCGACCGAAGATTCCGGCGACCTGGCCGAGGAGTTCACCCGCAGCTTCCTCGAGGGGGAGCCGACCCCCGGAATCGCGTGGGAGTTCGAGGCGCACAAGCGTTTCATGCCGGAGATCACGCTCGAAGAAATCAACCGGCTGGCCAGGGAGTGGATGACGGGGCCGAATCGCGTCGTCGTGGTCAACGCTCCTGAAAAGGCGGGAGTCCCGGTTCCGACCGGTGAAGAACTCGCCTCGGTCCTCGCGGGCGTCCAAACCGAGGAACTGTCCGCCTACAAGGATACGACGACCGACAAGCCTCTCCTTCCCGAGATGCCGGAGTCCGGCAGCATCGTCTCGACCAGGACGCGGCCCGAAATCGGCGTCACGGAGTGGACGCTCTCGAACGGCGCGCGGGTCGTACTCAAGCCCACGCGCTTCAAAGAGGACGAGATTCTCATGCGCGCCACGAGCCCGGGAGGGATCTCGCTTGCCGCAGACGAAAACCTCGTTCCGGCCAACACCGCCGGCCAGGTCGTGTCATCCGGCGGGCTGGGCGCATTCAGCGCCCTCGACCTCGAGAAAAAGCTGGCCGGGAAGAGCGTCTTTGTCAGGCCCACGATCGGTGAGCTCGACGAGGGGCTTGCCGGGGCCGCGTCTCCCCGGGACGCGGAAACTCTCTTCCAGATGATCTACCTCACGTTTACGGCGCCGCGGCCCGACACCGGCGTTTTCGAGGTCATGAAGGCGCAGCTCAAGGCTTTCCTGGAGAACCGAACGAAGAGCCCGGAAGTCGTCTTTTCCGACACCCTGCGCACGACCATGCAGCGGGACCAGCCCCGGTTCAGGCCGATGACGGTCGAAGAAATCCCCAAAATGGACCTCGAGAAATCCTTCGCCTTCTACCGTGACCGGTTTGCCGATGCGAGCGACTTCACGTTTGTCTTCGTCGGGAACCTGGATCTGGAAGCGATCAGGCCCCTGGTGTGCCGGTACCTGGCCAGCCTGCCTTCCCTGCGCCGCACGGAGTCCTGGAAGGACTGGCGGGTGCCGCCGCCCGAAGGGGTCGTGAAGCGGACCGTAGAGATGGGCGTCGAATCCAAGAGCCTGACGGCCGTAGTGTTCTCCGGTCCCTTCCGCTACACCCTGGAAAACCGGAACGCCGTCGGGGCCGCGAGCCAGGTGCTCGAAACCCGGCTGCGGAAGCTGCTGCGGGAGAAGCTGAGCGGGACCTATAACGTCAGCGTCCAGCCGACCGTGACCAAGATTCCGCGGGAGGAGTTCCGGGTGAGCATCGAACTCGGCGCCGACCCGAACCGAATCGACGAGCTGGGCCGGGCCATCTTTGAGGAGATCGGCAGGCTCCAGAAGAACGGCCCGGACGCAGGGGAGGTCAAGGAGCTCCGGACGGCGGAGTCGCGCGATTACGAGGTCAGCAGCCGGCAGAACGGCTGGTGGCTGTCCCAGCTCGCCGGGCACTACATGCTCGGGGAAGACCCGGCGGAAGTGCTCCGCATGCCTGCGTCCCTCGACCTCATCACGAAGGACGCGGTCCGGGAAGCGGCCCGGACGTACTTCAACACCCAACGTTTCGTCCAGGTCACTTTGTACCCCGAAAAAAAGTAAGAAATCCGGGCTAGGCTACTGTATCGCTGCCGAGCCGCCTGTCACCGAGCCTATTTCGCCAACTTTTCAATGGCGCGCCATTCGGAAGCGCTGACGGGCATGACTGACAGGCGCGAGATGCGGATTAAAGGAAATTGACTGAATTCGGGACGCGATTTTATCTGCGCAAGAGTGACGGGGTGCGCGAGCGCCTTCACCGGCTCGATTTCGACCGCCACAGTTTTCCGGTCTTTTACTTTCAAGTCCCAATGTGGGGGTGATGCTGCTCGCGCAATCCCGACCACGGCTTTTTCGTTGCCGGTGTGATAGTAATAAATCAGATCCCCTTTCTTCACGGCGCGCAGGTGCATTTGCGCCAGAGGGTTCTTTACACCTTCCCAGATAGTCTTGCGGTCCCTGGTCAGATCCGCAAAGCTGTAGTGTTTCGGTTCTTCCTTGAAAAGCCATCGATTCGCCATGCCGTCTCCCGCCTTACAACTCCTGAGTCTGCCATGCCGCATCCCGCCAAACCGAAAGCCGTGGACACACGCCGGATTGTTGGATAACAACCCATTTCAAAACCATGAAGCCCATGAGCGTTCACGGTTTCCGCGTCCTGTGGCTCCTGAAACGCCGACTCTGCCAAACGAACTGCCTCTGCGGCGGGATATCAGGAATCCAAGGACGCAAGACGCGAGGGCGCTGAGTGTTCGTCGGCAGCGCCTGGGCTCAAGCCAGCAGAACAGCGTGACCGTACCGCTCGAGGTCGGCATCGCATGTGAGCAGACTCAAATTCTCGGCGGACGCTTGGGCGATGAGCATGCGGTCGAAAGGATCGGCATGATGCGCCGGCAACCTGGACAAGCGTAGAACGTGCGCCGGCTCCACAGGCAAGTAAATGTAATCGCCACGCTCAATTTGCCGATGGACTTCCTTCAAGTCGGCGCGCAGCTTGCCTTTAGATGCTTTCAGGGCAATCTCCCACAGGGAAGCGGTGCTCACAAACACAGACTGCGCTTCATGCGCGATCCACTGACGGGCTGGTTTCGGCAGGCGGGCGTCGTCCGATAACCACCACAGCAGAATATGAGTGTCGAGCAAGAGGTTCACTTGGATTTTCCCGAAGGGAAGACCGGACCCTCTGCCCATTTCGACGACTCTTCGGCTGCCATGGGCTCATCAAAGTCCTCGGCGATCCAGATCTTTCCTTTCAGGGTGCCGGGCTTGCGTTCCTTTCGGGCTGACGGCCGCAGAGGTACCAACCGGGCCATCGGCTTTCCGGCTTTGGCGATGACAATTTCTTTTCCCTTGGCCGCGGCCTCCACGAGTCGCGAGAGATGGGTTTTTGCTTCATGAAGGTTGACTTGCGGCATGGTTGACCTCGATTGAACCAACTTAGTCCACTCGTCTATGATACCAGTTTCTTTGCAGCCCTCAAGTTGTTTCGCTGGAACCATCCATGCCGCATGCCCGAAAATTATATCCTCGATCGGCGCGAGCGCGCTTGTCAAACCACCCATACCTTGACGTCGGGGAAGCCCATCAACCGGAGGACGAAATAGTTGACGGCCGCCTCGCCCGGATCGCCGGAGAAACAAATCAACTCGGCGTACCGGGGAACCCCGGCCCTGGCCAGGATGTTCCAGATGTCTTTTGCCGCTTTGGGCGTGCCGTCGGCATTCAGGAGCTCGGTGTACGGGACATGAACGACTCTGCCGTCCGGAGCTCTGGCGGGCACATCCTTGCCCGAGGCAATGAACACCTTGGGATAGACTCCCTGGGTAGTCTTCGGGTCCGTGATCATCACGTCTTTCCTGAGATTCACGGGATAGGTCGTAGGCTGTATGGCAAGGTCCTGGGGACCTTTCCTGGGGCCGACCACAGTCGGATCCTTTGTCGGGGCGAGCCCGAGTTGTGCTCCTTTCTCCGCGGAGTCCATGAACACGGACACCTTTTTTTGCCCCAGTTTCTCCAGCAGAACGAAGGCCAGGGCCGCGTCCCGGGTCAGCCCTGCGCCTGAACTCACGACAGCTTCGTGAGACGCATTGACACCTGCAGGACCCAGAATCTCAGCCAGCCTGGCGGGATTCACGATATTGCTCCTGAATACTTCCGCAGGGATGTTGAGCGCAAAGGGCGCATGGCCCTGATTGAATTCGCCCGAATTCCGCACATCGATTACGCTGACGCGGGAGTCCAGGAACGTCCTTGCCATACTGCTGACCCAGAACTGGAGCCAGCTTGTTTCCCGCATCAGGTATGGGGCATCAAACGTCCAGTAGGGGAGGTCCCTTTCATCGGACACCCATCCGAGTTCGGACTCCTGGAAGAGCTTGACCTTGGGGTAGTTCAGAATGAACTTCGCCGCAAAAAAGGGGACGCTCGCCGCCACGCCACCGCCGCAATACGTGTAAATCTGCTGGCCGGGCCTGACGCCCAGGTAGTCCAGCATTTTCCTTATCTCTTCCGGTGATTTGAAGGTCTTGTCGGGATTGTAGAAGTCGGCGCTGGGCGCCAGAATGCCGTAGGGAATATGGCCGGCCTTGTTGAAGGGGTGGACTTCTCCGAAATGCCAGCCGGCATCGAGCGCTTCCACCAACGCATAATTGGCCGGATTCCCGGACCCGGCGAGGACTTCCGGCAATTCGACTCTCACGTCGGATACAGGCCTGGTGATTTTGAAGGAGCCGTTGTTCGGGGCAGGCGCAGCGTCTGTCGACACCGGGAAACCTTCCTTCTGCCATTTGAACAGGCCGCCGTCCAGGATGAACAGGTCCTCTGCGGGGAAACCATCGTGATAGAGAGAATAAAAGACCCGGGTGGCCAGCATCGTACCGCCCCCATCGTACAGGACAATCTTTTTCCCGGAACTGATTCCCCAGGAATGATAGAGCCGCTCCGCCGCCGCAGAGGAATCTCCCTGGAAACCGTAGCTGAACAGCTCGTAGGCGTTGATGTTCACCGCGCCGGGAATGTGTTTTGCCGTGTAAGCCTGGTTGGGCGACGCGTCGAGAATCAGAATATCCGCGTTCTTGAGGTTTTTCTGGAGCCAGCCGGCGTCGACGAGATGACCCTTGATTCCTTCTGCCGCAAAGAGTGGCTGTGCCAGCAGCAAACAGCCTGTAAGCCAATACTTCAAAACCTGCAACATAACATCCTCCGTACGATACTTTGTTTCTTGTTCCATTCGATTTCTTCCCGCAGGGCCGCCGCTCTCGTTCTCCGGACTACTTAATTTCTGTCGCGAAACTCCCTGGCAGCGCAATCGGCGCGCAAGATGTCGGCCCCGGAGGGGCCGCAGAGAGTAGCCGGGGGCTAGCGCGTAGCGCGCAGCCCCCGGTAGGATATTGCACAGCGAAGAGCCCCGGAGGGGCGACAGAAGCCTATGGCGCACAGAACCTTTCGCCGGGGCTCGTTTAAATGCAACTTCCTACCGGGGGCCGCGCGTCGCTGAAAAGCGCGTCGCTTGCCCCCGGCTACTCTCTGGCGCCCCTCCTGGGCGCTGTGCCCTGTGGCCGAACTCGAGTTTCGCGACAGAAACTAGTTAGCGAAAGTCAGATCGGCCGGCCCTGGCGGCGCAGCCGCACGGCTGCAAACAGGAACAGCGCGGCGCATCCAAGCCCGAGCCACAGGCCCGGCGTGGCTAATAACCTGCCTGGAGTGAGCTGTGCCGTCAGCGGATCGAACGGCGCTCCGCCCGACGGAGTCGGGGCGAATGCCCGGGCAATCCCTCCCAACAGACGGGAATGCAGCAGTGAACCGACATAGGAAGTGTTGAATGCGATCTTCTCGACGACGATAATCGCAACCGGCGGCAACACGGCCCATAGGAACGCCGCGCGCCGCGCCCATCCCGAGACCAGAAGCAGCCATCCGTAGATCGGCGCATGCCAGAGTGCCATCATGGTCAGGCCATAAAGCAGCGCCAGCGACATGTGGAGCAACGGCAACTGTGTCGACACCATCGCGGCACTCGGACCGTCGGCCAGCAGTGCAATACTCCTCATCAGCATTACGAGCAGCTGAGTGGCCAGGATGAGCACGAAAGTGAGCGCCGGCAGAACTGCCAACGGAATGCTCGCCTTCGAAAGTACCGTGGTGAGGTCCGAAACCGGCAGCGACTTCCAGAACAGGATGCTGCGATCGCTCCGTTCGCCGTGCAGCGCGTCGAGACAGTAGAACACCCCGACGATGAACGCGGTCAGGAAAAGCAACGACACGGCGAAGGAGGAAGCTGTGGGCAGCGCGGCCGTCTGCTTCACCGGGTCGGCCGCCGAAGCGGCGCTCCCGGGATTCACTGGACAGAACCTGCTGATCAAAAGGCCGAGAGGCACCAGGGTGGCCGCGATCAGCGGCGCCATATAGATCGAACGGTTCTCCCACAACTCGCGCCGCACCGACCAGTACAAAGGCCTCGTTGCCGTGCCGGCCGCGGGGATCCGATCGTCGAGGGGAGCATCGGGCATGGGATTCGTTGGCGTGCTCATCTTGCGGCTCCTTCTGCCTGGCGGGCCTGACGGCCCATCACGGCTACGAACAGGTCGGCGATGCTGGGCGTGCGCACGTCGCCGAGCGCGGCGAGCTGCCGGCGATCGGCGCGGTCATACAGCAGGATGCAGCGGCCGAAAACCTCGCGCTCGTGGATCGGCTGCAACGAGCGCGCTGCGGGGAGGCGCTCGGGATTCACCAGCAATTCGAGATAGCGCGACTGGAATTCGTCCATGCTGCAGCCGAACACGATGCGTCCCAGGTTGATGAACATCAGGTCGGTGAGGACGTCCTGAATCTCCTCCACCTGGTGGGTGGTGACGACGATGGTGCGGCTCTGATCGAAGTAATCATTCAGCAGCGCATCATAGAACTGCTTGCGATAGAGGATGTCCAGGCCCAATGTCGGCTCGTCCAGCACGAGCAGCTTCGCGTCGATGGCCATGATCAGGGCGAGATGCAGCTGGGTCACCATGCCTTTGGAAAGCTCCCGTATCCTGCTCGAGGCTCTGATGGAGGTCTTCGCCAGAAAACCCTCGGCCTTGGCGCGACGAAATCGCGGATGCACGCCGGCGACGTAGTCGAGCGCCTGCGAAACCCGCAGCCATCGCGGGAGCACGGCAACATCGGCGATGAAGCAGACGTCCCGCATCAGCCGGTCCCGCTCGGTCCACGGGTCGCGCCCGAGCACTTTCAGTGTTCCCTGGTAGGGGATGAGGCCGAGAATCGCATTCATCGCGGTGGTCTTGCCGGCGCCGTTGGGGCCGATGAGCCCAAGGATACGACCCTCTTCGATATTCAAATCGACGCCGTCCAGCGCTACGGTTGTGCCGTAGACCTTGCGCAGGCCGCGCGCTTCGATACAGGGCATGGTATCAACTCTCCTTATCTGCGGAATCGGACCGCGGCCGGCCTGCGCCGGCAGCATGCAGCAATTCTTCCGGTTTGAGGCCGAGCCGCTGCATGGTTTCGCAGATCCTCGGCCATTGTTCGGTGAGAAACTTCTGGCGTTCGCCCTCCAGCAGCAGATTCCGCGCGCCGATTCTTACAAACATCCCGAGACCCCGCTTCTTCTCGACGAGCTGCTCGTCGACAAGCTGCTGATAGCCCTTGAGCACCGTCAGGGGATTGATTCGGTATTCGGTCGCGACGTTACGCACGGACGGCAGCGGATCGCCTTCTTTGAGCACACCGTCCAGTATCATGGCGACGACACGGTCTCGAAGCTGCCGGTAAATCGGCTGACTGTCGTTCCATTCAAGATCCATTCCGGATTCCAGTTGAGCCCTTTGTACAGGACATAATGAAAAGTATGAATTGCGGCGATTCTCCCTTGGGAGCGAATCGCCTCGTTTCTGTCGCGAAACGCCATTTCGCGCCCTGAAGGGGCGCTCAGAGAGTAGCCGGGGGCAAGAAGCGCGCTTTTCAGCGCTGCGCAGCCCCCGGTAGGAAGTTGCATTGTGACAAGCCCCGGCAGGGGCGGCAGACCGTTATTCGGCAACAGCTTCTGTCGCCCCTCCAGGGCTCCTGGCCTGGTCTATTCTTAACCGGGGGCCGCGCGGCGCCAAGTCCGCGCCGCTTGCCCCCGGCAACTCTCTCAGGGCCCCTCCAGGGCCCCAGAACTCGCGTCCGGTGCGGCCGGGTGCATGAGTTGTGCGACAATAACTATTTAACCTGTCCGGAAGCTTCCATCCGGAACATTTCGTGCGGCAGCTGGCTGAAGTTGCCGTTGAACGTGTGGACAAGGAGAATCACGTACACGATAAATCCCAACACAACCAGCAGCTGCGCCCGCGACGTTTTCTGAATCTTCTGTCTTGAATCTGCACTGCAGACTTCGCCCGGACAGTACTGGGCCTTCTCCCTGTAAAACAGCGAGTAGAACTTGCATCCCAGACATATGCCGAAGGCCGTTTCGAAAAACAGGAAGATGAGGCAAATGAGGCAGCCAAGGCCCGTTATCGGGCTGCGCGCGTTCATTGCGACCAGGAGAATGAATATGGTGCCGGACAAAAACATGCCGATGATCCACGCGAATTTCTTCTGTGGGGCGCCCACATACTCGGGCGCCTGGTTCCTCACAATCAGACGCCCGATGATCAGGGAAGGAGCGAATCTGGGGCTGACCAGAACCCGTATCGATATGTCCGTGAGAAAAATCGTGATTGCGTACTTGATCAACAGGAAATTCCCTTTGAGGCCGGCCACCAGAATCGAGATGAACAGGATCAAGAACAGGATTCCGGCCGAAGCTCTGATCTCCCGTTCGTTCAGAACCGGGATGGAATACCCTTCGACTTCTTCCCCAAATTGAATGACCCTGTTCATCGCTTACCCCTCTTTCCTGCGTGCACAGCGAGATGGCAACTCGGAGCTGTGAAGCGGCTCCGTCACTCTCGAGCGTAAACTCCCCGGGCCGATGTCCGGGCAAAATCATCCATCTGATGCTGGACCACTGCTCTCATAAACTGTCCTTCGATCATTGAAGCCAGTCAAATCCCATCATTCAGTGTTATAGTTAACTATAACACTACATATGTTGCAAGTTTTTTTTCACCTGATTGACCTTCCGCAAGCTGCCGCTCCGCCGGATTGAAGCTCTCGGCGAGGCGATGCCCGATTTCAGGACACCCACCGACCTCGGCGCCTGGATTCAGCTGATCCGGAAGACGTTCGCGGACCACTTGCGTGATCGGCTCGGCTGGGAAATTGTCTAGGCGCACAACACGGAGGCAGATCATCAGCCGGCTCGCTTCAGCTTCCCACAATCTGTGTCCAGAGCGGCTGGTTCGGAAATCACTTGACAGCACAGGATGATAGTGAAAGACTAGTCTGTAATACAGACTGATCTGACACAGCGCCAAGCTAAGCTTGGGAAAGGGGAATTCAAGATGAGTTGATGAAACCTTTCGTAAGAATCCAGCTGGTGTAAGTCCAGCCCAGCCAAAGTCTTAGCGGACAGGCTGGTAGCGAGTCTTGCCTCTCGCCGGGTGACCGACGGGGGTTGAAGCGTAGACAGCAAGAAAGCGGGCCGCGAGGATTCAGCTCCGAAATCGGTCATGGTTGCGGATGCCGAGGCTATTGTCAGCGCCGAAGGCAGTATCTGGACGACCGTTAATGCGAGGTCGTCAGGAGCCGCCGGAGTCACTAGCCCGGGGCACGTTTTCACATGGAATCTCCAGGAACTTGGGAAAACCTCCCAGTCTCCTCCTGCTAAATCGGGTGTGGTTCCCCTGACAGCAAAGGACCAGGCCTTGGTCGGTACAGATGCACCGGCCTGAGGAGCGAATAAGCATCTGGCGGAAGAGGTAGCAGGCGGTCGAGGGAAACCAGAGACCGCCAGCGAAGGGCTGGCAGGAGTCGTATGAACCCATTGTACCGGTGAAGGTGGGGAATGCCGGGGAAGATCCGGGAGACCCACTCGAGGGACGGGGCGAACAAACGAACGTATTGGCTGTAGGAGACATGACGATACTCAGAAATCGAGGAAGCATGTTAACGAAACACATCCAAATAGCTGAACTGGCTAAGAAGGACAAAGGAACGAAGTTTTTCTCAATCGCTCATTTTCTGACGCTGGACGCGTTGTACGAGGCATTCGGAAATCTGCGGAAGGACGCCAGCGTGGGAGTGGATGGCGTCACCTATGCGGGATACGCGGACGATGCTTGGGAAAACATCCGGAAGCTCCATGATCGACTGATAAGCGGACAGTATCGAGCGCAGCCACTGCGCAGAGTCTATATTCCAAAGGAGGATGGGCGACAACGCCCCATTTCGATTCCTTCTCTCGAAGACAAGATTCTGCAGAAGGCGACGGTCGATTTGCTTAATGCGATATACGAGCAGGATTTTCTTGAGTGCTCGCACGGATTCCGTCCGGGGCACAATGCACACAACGCGCTGGATGAGGTTGGACGTGTGATCTGTATGCATCCGATCTCGACAGTTCTCGAAGCAGACATAACCGGATACTTTGACGCGATTGTCAGGGATTTGCTCATCGAGATGATTGAGAAAAGGGTAAGTGATGGAAGCATTCTGCGACTGATAGGCAAATGGATCAACGTCGGAGTTATCGAGGACGGCAGGCTGCTCGTTACGGAAACCGGGACGGGTCAGGGGCAGGTGATCAGCCCGCTGCTGGCCAATATTTATCTTCACTATGTTCTCGACGAATGGTTCGAGACGGTAGTGAAGCCCCGGTTGAAGGGCGAAGCCTACGAAATTCGGTACGCCGACGACTTCATTCTGTGCTTTCAGTATCAGGACGATGCGGAGAAGGTGCTGGATGTGCTGCACAAGAGATTCGCAAAGTACGGATTGAAGCTACACCCAGAGAAGACTCGACTGATGGCGTTTGGGCGACAAGCCTTGGCGCAGTCAGAGAAGCCGGGTGGGCGAAAGCCGGCGACTTTTGACTTTCTTGGCTTTACGCACGTCTGCAAACGAAGCCGGAAGGGGAAATTCTCGGTTCAGGTACGAACGATGCGAAAGCGTCTCAGGCGCAGTTTCAAGCATGTGACGGCTTGGTGCAAAGAGCATCGGCATGATCCTGTAGAGGAGCAGCAGAAAACCCTCAACAGGAAACTGCAGGGCCATTATCAGTACTACGGGCGACCTACCAACTACCGGAGTCTCTGGCAGTTCTTTCGGTCGGTCCGTCGTACCTGGAAGTACTGGCTCAATCGGCGGACCCGCGGACATACCCTCAACTGGGATGTCTTCGCGCATCTTCTTGAGCGTCATCCGTTGCTTAAACCTCGTATCACCCATTCCTGGGCTTCGGCACCAGCTAAGTGAGTTCTGTTTGAGGAACCGAGTGCGGGAAATCTGCACGCTCGGGTCTGTGAGGGGAGAGGTCACCGATTCGATTATGGACCATTCTATTCGGGCACGCAGCTGGAAACGGCGGATACAGACAAGAATCTCCTACGACCGGTCAGTGGCTTCTCCTACTCGGCTACGAGAGGAGAAGATGATGAAAGCTTTGATCGACGACATGCTGAAGCGGCCGGCCCGACAATCAATGGACGGGCTGAACGAGATACAGTTTGGAATCGTGTTCCTGCTGTGGGGAGGGATCGGCATAGCCCTTGAGCTGTGGGGGTCGGGATTGCCGGAATGGGCAAGATGGTCCTGGCTTGCCCTCCTTCTAGGGACGGTGTTCCTTACTTCGGTAATCACACGGAGGCTGCGGGCGCGGTGGGTCCAGCCTCGAATCGGGTATGTCAAGTGGGCTCCCCCAATAGTGGGGAGGCCCGTGATCGCCTTTATCCTCGGTGGCGTCCTGGCCTTTTTGACCATCGTTGCCTTGACCCGATCATCACAATTCCGGTCGTCACTTCCGATGTTCATGGGCTTGCTGTTCGCTGCGGGCAATTTTGCGTGGTGGATGCGGCTGAGAATCCGGCGACTTCTGGTCTATGCACTCCTGACGCTGGCATCCGGACTGGTCGTCGGATGGACGTTACCGGCGTGGCTCGGCTATAGAATTGTCATGTGCTTCGTGAGCGTGTTCTATCTCGTCGGCGGCCTTATCGCGCTTCGGCACCTTTTGCGCCAGCCGCTGGCTACGGAGGACCAGCCGTGAAGTCGCTAGCGAAGCAAGCAGTCGAGTTGGATCGAATGATCCACGAGCCGGCGCGCCTGGCGGTAATGGCTCTCCTCTACAGCGCCGAGGAGGCGGACTTCCTCTTCCTGCTGCGAGAGTCGGGCTTGACGAAGGGCAACCTGCAAAGCCATCTTGCGCGTCTCGAGGGGAGTGGCTACATCGCCATAGAAAAGGGCTATGTTGGCAAGATTCAGCACACGGTGTGCAGGCTGACGCCCCTCGGGCGACTGGCGTTCAAACGCTATCGAGGCGAGCTGAAGAAGCTCGCCGGGCAACTCGGCTAAAAATCCCGCCGTCGCCTGGAATCGAACCTGTTCGACCGCCACAGAGATCGGAATTACGCGTCGTTACGTGCCTTGAGCCCGCCCAGCCGTTCCTTCGCCTGCCCTGCCAATGTCCTGGTACGTAATCCGCCCGGAACGCCGATCTTTGACCGGATCGCTGGCCAATCATCTACTTCCCGGAACGCCGTTTCATGGGAGTTGACTCTCTCAAGGTCCGCCTAGCGGCTCGTGCGATTGCATTCGGGGCAGCTGGTTTGCTAAGGTTCTTGTCATGTCCGAACGTTCCACCGAACAGATCCGCGAGTTGCTCGACTCCCTTTATCGCGTGGATTCGGGACGAATCCTGGCAACTCTGATCCGCTTGCTCGGTGATTTTGATCTCGCCGAGGAGGCGATGCACGAAGCCTTTGCGGCTGCGCTGAGCCTGTGGCCGAGGAGTGGAGCACCCGGCAACCCGCGACCATGGTTGATTTCGACGGCCCGATTCAAAGCCATTGATACTCTGCGTCGACGGGCAAGATTTGATGCGTCTCAAGACGAGCTCGTGCGATATCTCGAGGCGCAATGGAGTTCCGCGGAAAGGTCCTATGAAGAGGACAGCCTTGAGGATGATCGGCTGCGCCTGATTTTTGCGTGCTGTCATCCATCTCTAGCGCCGGAAGCGCACGTTGCACTCACCTTGCGTGAGGTGTGCGGGCTGACCACCGAGGAAATAGCAAAGGCCTTCCTCATTACTCCGCGTTCGCTGGCGCAGCGCATTGTGCGCGCAAAGGCAAAGATTCGAGAGACTCGGATTCCGTACGAGGTGCCGACGCCGCAGGAATTGCCGGAGCGACTGGGTGCCGTGCTTCAGGTCATCTATCTCGTCTTTAACGAGGGTTATTCGGCTGCGGCGGGAGCGGAGGTAACGCGGGCCGAGCTAACCGGCGAGGCAATTCGACTGGGTCGGTTGCTGACCGAACTCCGGCCAGAGCCGGACGTCATTGGGCTGCTTTCCCTGATGTTGCTACAGGAATCCCGTCGCGCCGCGAGAATCTCTCCGGCTGGAGAGCTGATTTTGCTGGAAAATCAAGACCGCTCGCTCTGGAACCGGGAGCAGATCGCGGAGGGAGTGGCATTGCTGGAGAAAGCCCTGAACTCCCGCCGCTTCGGTGCTTACACACTGCAAGCTGCGATCGCGGCCATTCATGCTGAAGCGGAATCGGTCGCTGCGACCGACTGGCGGCAGATTGTTGCGCTTTACGACCGATTGGTACGAATCCAGCCTTCGCCCGTTGTAGAGCTCAATCGTGCCGTGGCCATTGCAATGCGCGATGGTCCAGAGGTCGGTCTGACGCATATCGATGCGGTGTTGCAACATGGCGAATTGGCAAATTACTACCTGGCGCATTCAGCCCGCGCGGATATGTGCCGCAGGCTGGGCAGGACCGCTGAGGCCCGGTCCTCTTATGAGAAAGCTCTGGCGCTGACCCAACAGGAACCGGAGCGGCAATTCCTGCAGGAGCGGATTCGGCAGCTGAAATAAAAATTGGGATAGCTGTCGATTTTCCGCCTCCCCAACGACTATAGGATAAAAGAACGATGAGCTACGGTTCCTGAGTGAACAGGAAACGAGTCATCGGAAACAAGCCACAGGAACCAAGGAGAAAAAGTCATGCCACAGTATCTGGTTTGTAACTACCTCCCCGACGACTTCGACCCGTCCACCGTAACAGAAGCGATGATCGAAGAGATCCACGCGCTCAACCGCGAATTGATTGCTGCCGGCGCCAGGAAGTTCGCCTGCGGCATTTCCCCGGCCGCCAACGCGAAGACGGTGCGGAAGCAGCCCGACGGCAGGGTGCTCGTCACCGACGGACCGTACACCGAGACCAAGGAGCATATGGGCGGTTTCTGGATTCTGGAAGCCGCCGATCTGGATGAGGCACTTGCATGGGCGAAGAAGGCTGCCATCACCTGCGATGTGCCCGGCGAAGTGCGCGAGCTTCTTTTCTACCCGGACCCGAAGGGAGCAGCGGAATAGGCTGAACGAAACAGCGCAAGATTCCGCTGCTGGCCCCCAACAAAAGGAGACGGGCGATGAAATACATCTGTTTGGGATACATCGAGCCAGGGAAATTTGAAGGGATGGCCGAGGACGAGCGAAACGCAGTGCTCGACGAATGCTTTGAGCACAATGACCATCTGCGCGCCAACGGACATCTTGTAGCCGAAGTAGCTCTTCAGCCTCCGGAGACCGCGTTGACCGTTTACTGGAAAAACGGCAAAGTCGCGACGACCGACGGCCCCTATGCAGAAACCAAGGAACAGCTTGGCGGCATTCAAATCCTTGAGGCGCGAGACCTTAATCACGCCATTCAGCTTGTCTCACAGCTCCCAGGCTTTAAGTATGGACTTGGGCCGATTGAGATACGACCGATTGTGGATTTGAGCGAAATCATAAAGGAGAGCGAGCAGCGGCGACGGCGAAAGGAGGCCCCGCGATGAGGGCGGCCACGAGGGAAAGAACGATCAGTGTCAAGGCCACAATTATATTGGTGCTGGTAATCAGTGGCTTCGTTGTGCCGAAGGCGGTGGCACAGTCGGATAAATATTCGAAAATGGCACCTGTCGACCAATACTTGATGGAAAGGAATGCTGAGATTCTGCTGGCGCGGAGCGCCCGCAATCCAGATCCGGTGTAAATTGATGGGAAAAGCAACGGCAGGCTCGGTCCTCGTCCCGGCGAGGTCGAATTTCGCGGCCGGGGCATGGATCCTGGAGCCGAGGCCCACGGATTTCGCTGGTTGTCCATCCAATCGGCCGTCCGCTCGCCCTTTTCAAGCTGAGTCGTCAACTTCATACGGGGATGACTCCCAAAAAGTCGCGATCTGGGAAGTTACGGACCCGCTGCGCTGCATCAGAGCGAATAGTCCTACTCGTACATTGACATTTTTCGGTTCTCGGCAGGCCAGATTAGCAGTTTCACCCAATTTTCACCTGTTTGTCAGTGTACGATAACGTTTCGCGATGCGTGCGTCATCCGAATTCCTGGCCTCGGTTACAACATTTGATGAAGTATAATTGTCGCGGATTCCGCGAAAGGTGAGCGTTTTTCTTTCTGTGAGAACGAGGGTCTGAGCCCCAAGGGTTACCAGCCACCCATCCCAAGAGCCGCAGGAACTCATCCGACGCTATCAGGCAGGTGAGCACTACTTTGCTTATGTTCCACCGGGCCGTGTCGGAATTCTTTACACCGGCCAGATTCTTTGACGTGCCCATTTTTCAAAGACTTACGGTATTCTGGCGCTCACGCGCGCGACAAATATGTAAAACATTCCGATACGCCCCGAAAAGGACAGCCGCATCATTTATAGATTTTTTAATCGAAACTGCTTACTTGACTTAGGAGATTTCCCCGCAAAATCGCTGTTTTTGGCTTCCTTATTGCCTTATTACCCATACATAACGTGCATTCAGGCGGTTAATCAGACTCTGGCCGCTCCTCCCCTCACGGCCCCAACACAGGATTGACCATAGGAGGCCGCCAAAGGCCTTAATGAAGTGATTTGAACTCCAGGAGGAGAAAAATAATGAAGGGAGTCATTGCGATTATCAGTCTTTCGTTGCTGCTTTGCGCGAGCGCTGCGTTCGCGCAGAACCCGGCGTCGAACAAAGCCTTCTTTGCCAGCGACCGCGACGGACTTAATCTGAGAGCGGTGAACGGCGAAGGTTGGAGTAATCCGGTAACGCTATTTGAGATTCCCGCGGCGCTCAAGACGTCCAATGGCGGGGCCGTTTCGGCAATCCTGTCCATGGAGTCGGCACTGTGGACTTATAACATTACAGAAGCCATTAATCTGGGCGGCAGGTACACCAGCAGTTCACGCGCGGCCATCAAGGCTTGGGTGGAACTCGACGGAAAGAAAATGGAGCCGGGGAAGGTCGTCTTCGCCGATCGGCTGCAAGCTACTGGGCTCACCCTCAACCTCGACTGCAGCACCAATTTGGATGGGCTTGAACTGCCGTGTGATGTGACGGGTTCCGTCGCCATGGAACTCTTTCAGAGGACCAAAAACGCAAATTCCTTTACTTTCTTCCTCGGCCCTCTCGATCCGACGATCCACAGCATCGTTGTAAAAGCCCAAGCGCTGATCGAGTGCCGCAGCACAGCCCCCGGCTATGATACCCAGGTTATTCCTTGCCCCAAGGCGATCCTTGACGGCTATAACGCCAAAACGGCGGCTGCGATCGGCAAGGCCACGCTGCTCGTGGAGGAACAGCAGAACTGGGGTAGCATTAAGAACTAGATGATTGCGGGCCACTCACCCGAATGCCCCCATTGGTAGGTGAGTATGCCGGCTCGCGAACACCAACGCGGGCGGACACCATGGCGTTTGACATTGTGTCCACCCGCGTTTCTTTCGTTGCCGTGCTTCTCGGAAGAACCTCCTGGCTTCCTCCTCCTCGCGCTCGATCAAGTACGCGTACCCTTCCATCTGTTCCGTTATGCACGCACTCCTTGCATTTCGACCCAAGCCCGCCGCCCTGTGCTCGTTCGTTTCGAGTTGTAGGGAAGATTCGAAGTTAAGACCCCGTGGCGACAAAGTTCCGCCTGTCTCAGATGGTTGGTTTATGAGCTCCAGCCTGCTCGCGACGGATTTTGCTTCGTGAGTTATGACTGATCTTGGGCATCAGCGGGCGGTTTCCCGTACATATCCGGATGGCGATGAAAGCGCTTCCGGGTCATTGTACGAGGACGCCGTCAAAACTAAGCCGCTGGCGCCGGTATCGACGTTCGCAGCGGTAATCCCCGACTTGCACCATTGACGTGCGCATCCGATAGAGATCTAACGTTAATCAGGCATGTGGCTGCTCATCAACCCAACTTCCCCATAAGCCCCTTTTGTTACAATGCCAGGTTTACGCTAACAACTATCCGATGACATGGATTGAACAATCAACGGGATGAGCCGAACGGATTGTAATACTCACACATTTCCGACATTCGCCACGATCGGAGGGTGCCGCCACTTCACCTGTTCATCTATGTCGGGATCCGGTGCGGCCATTTGGTTGGAATGAGGCTATTGGGTTCAGTGTCTTCTTGTTGAGGCTGGATCTTCCAGCGGCTCCAGGTGGGTGGAAACGGTGAGATTGGGTAGAGCGCAGTTCAACTCCTTTTCCAGCCGTTCCAGAAGGTCGTGACCCTGTTTCACGGTCCAGGCGCCCGGTGTCAGCACATGCACCGAAACAAAACGGTGCATGGCAGATTGGCGCGTGCGCAGGTCGTGGCATTGAATCCCCTCCGGTTCGTAATTGCTCAAAATCTGCTTTACGATTTCCTGCTCATTGATGGGCAACGCTTGGTCCATGAGGCCGGCGACCGAGCGGCGCACGATGGCGATGCCAGTCCAGACAATATTGGCAGCTACCAGAAGGGCCACAATGGGGTCGAGCCGGTTCCAGCCCGTCAAAGCCACCAACCCAACGCCGGCCAGCACGCCCGCCGATGTCCAGACGTCGGTCAATAAATGCTGGGCGTTTGCTTCCAGGGTGATAGAACTATTTTTTCTGCCCACGCGCAACAGCAACAAGGCCACCGCGAGATTTATCAGGGAAGCGACCACGGATACTCCCAGGCCCAGTCCGACATGCTCCAGGGCCTTGGGAGTCAGCATCCGTTCCACGGCTGCCACTGCAATGCTAACAGCCGCGACCAGGATCAACGTCCCCTCGACGCCGCTGGAAAAATATTCCGCCTTGCTATGTCCGAACGCATGGTCGGCATCCGCCGGGCGTGCGGCGATCGTTAACATGGCCAAGGCCATAAGGCCGCCGACGAGATTGACGATCGACTCTATCGCATCGGAAAGCAAACCTACGGATCCCGTCAGCCAATAGCCTACCGTTTTCAATCCCATTGTTACGATTGCCGCAGCAATGGATAGCCACGCAAATCGGATTAAAGAAGGCCGGTTCGTTTCAGGATTAACCATAAAAGGTGCAGTGGCGTTTTCTGGGTACGGGTTGATTAAAGGCAAAAACAACCTACTTAGCAAGGCCCGATCGGTGCATTCCGCGACCAGAAGCGTATGCGCCCGCCGGCACGGAACCTCTTCTCCAGCGAGCGGCGTATAGGCGCTTAACGGAATCGGATCAACAAAAACTCGGCCATACAAATCTTTGAATATGGCGGCTCATGTTATCTTCCCTCAAGGGGCTCGGACGAGCTCAGCTTTGAACAGGCGTGCCCCGAAGTCCTAGAGTCGTATCGGGAGCGCACATGAGAGCACAATCATAGCACACGCGAAGCGTTCGCCGCTCGGCGGCTCAGGTCAAGTCCGATCCGGGAAGTTACGCCGCCATCGCTTTCGGTCACATGGCTGTGTAAGTCCGCTTGTCATACAAAACCGTTTCTTCTGGTCTCAGCCGTTAATTTGGTCGAATTCTGTTAAGGGTGGAACAGCCCAGAAGGGGATTTTATTCTCGAAGCCAGCGGTATGGAGGCCGCTGGCATGAAAAGAGACAAGAAGAATCGCAAAAAATTCCGAGCACCAAAAACAAGACTCCGGCTCCCGGACCTTGACCAGGCGAAAGCAGCTGTGCTTCTCAGCCTACGATCACCCGAATCGCAGCGGGGCTACCGGCATGCGATCGATGAATTCATATCGTGGTATTGCTCCGAGCCAAGATTGTCTTTCAACAAAACTGTCGTGACCCGATACAAGGGATTCCTGGAGGACCGCCATTTGGCCGCCGGAACGATCAACGTGAGGCTGGCGGCAGTCGGACGCCTCGACTATGAGGCGACTGATGCCGGACTGCTCAGTCCCGAGCTCACGGCGGGCATACGCCGCGTAAAGGGAGCCAAAAAACTCGGGGTCCGGCTCGGAAACTGGCTCACAGCGGACGAGGCTCAATCCCTGCCGCGCCTGCCGGCCCCTGACACAATTGCAGGAAAGCGGGACCGCGCAATTTTGGGCATAATGCTTAGCTGCGGGCTGCGCCGCCGTGAGCTGGCGGAACTGACGATCCATCACCTAGAGCGGCGTGAGAACCACTGGGCCATCGTCGACATGATCGGAAAGGGCGGGCACATCAGAACCGTACCGGTTCCGGACTGGCTGAAGGAGGCCGTTGACGAATGGATGGCAGCGGCGAGTATAATCGACGCCAGACTTTTTCGTTGCGTCGCAAGGACCGGGAAGGTCTGGGGATCCGGCATCACGGAAAAGGCGGTCTGGCACGTCGTGAAAAAATATGCATCCTCGCTTGGCGTCCCGAAACTGGCGCCCCGCGACCTTCGCCGGAGTTGTGCCAGGTTTTGCCACGCCGTGGGCGGGGAGTTGGAGCAAATCCAGTTTTTGCTCGGTCATGTGTCCGTTCAAACAACGGAGCGTACTTAGGCTGCAAACAGCGCCTCTGGGGTGCCGTAAACGACCGGATAGGAATCGAGCCACTGCCCAGAATCCAAGATCATAGGTGCGACTGATTGATGGGATAAATGATCTGCGTTTCCGCAGTATTCAAGATGCCGTCGGTGCAGTCGCTCAATTGAATGATGCGCGATCGGGCCTTCAGAAACGATCGCACCTCGACGTACGCGAACGATAGCCTGTCGATAAAACTGGGAAACTGCTTTCCTCTCCTGGCAGCTGCCGCCGCGCGGGCCTGGACCAGCTGTGCGTGCTTTTCGCAATCAGCCTCCTTTGGGCTCAATTGAACCGCAAGATCTAGGTCCCAATGAAGGAGTTCCTTTTGACTGAGTGTCGTGATGATCGCGTTGTTGATCTCGAGCAGCGTGCGCCAGCGTTCCTCGCTTTTTCTCAACGACTCTTCCGCCCGCTTGCGCTCGGTGATGTCTTCGCAGAGCGCCATGGCAAACCGCGGCATACTTGCCGTCCCGTGAAAAATCGAGGCGTGGAGCCTGACCCATACGATGCTCCCGTCCTTGCGCCGGTACGGCTTTTCGAGCTCGTACTGCTCGCGGTTGCCCGCCCATAAATCGGCAGCGAGCCCGCGGTTGGATTCACGGAATTCCTCGGGGGTGATGTCGAAGAACGAGAGCTTCCGGAGTTCCTCCTGCGTGTAGCCAAGCAGCTTCTCGTAAGCGCGATTCACAACCAGGAAGCGGCCGTTGGCATCGGTCATGGCCACGCCGATGGCTGATTTCTCGAAAACGGCCTGCCATCGCTCCGCCATCGTCGCGACGCTGGTGTTGAGCGCCGCGGCCTGTTCCGTAATCTGCGCGGTCCATATGGCGGCGGCAGCCTCGTCCGCAAAGGTGCCCAGCCATCCAAACTCGCGTTCACTCAGCTCGGTCCGGCTGAAAAGGGCGACCATTCCCAGAGCCTCGCCCTTGAAGACGAGCGGGTGCCCGGCGAAACTGCGGATCTTCTGCGCCTTCGCCCAATCTGGCCGGGATATCCAGGGTTGATCCTCTCCCTCCTCTTGAATGCGGACATGAATCGGCTCATTCGCAGCCGAGAAGTGTCCGAGGCTCGACGACGTGTTCAGAGGCAGGCGTTGGAAATGGCCGTTGATGCGGGTCCAATCCTCCCGCGCGCCATTCCCGGAGCCGGCCTCAACGAAGGGATTGCCGGCGCCGGCCGCCAGGTGAAGGCAGCGTGACTGGTCGGGGCACACGCTCCGCATGGGGCAGGATGCGCAGAGGTCGCCCGGCCCGACCAGCCAGATGCGCACGAGGGCAACGCCGGCCTGTTCGGCGAGGCCGCACACGATCGTCTTCAGGACGGACTGCAAGCCCTGTGATTGCGCTGCGACCGGAATGATCCTCTGGAGAGAATCGATGTCCAAGCAGGCACGCTCCCAATCGCCGCCTGTCGGCAGGCGTTCCCGATTTCCAACCCCTGCCTTATATTGTACGCCCCTGGAGGACGCTGGTCGTGCCCGTCAGGGCTGTTCGCGGGATTGGGGCGAAGGGGGCCGTATCTCCAAAATCCAAGTTCTGTTCAGAAGATTTGCCCTGAAGGAGAGACCTGCACGCAAAATTTTGGATTTTGGAGATACGGCCCCGCTTGCCCGCCTGCTACCTCTCTGCCGGATTGAGGAACTTTTTCAGGAATGTGTCCATGCGATCGAGCGTGTACATCCAGCGGCTGTGCAGCATCGATTCGTGGGTGTCATCGGGAAACACAATGAGTTCCATGTACACGTCTCGCTGCCGCAGCAATTGCACGAGCCCGGTCGTCTGCTCGAAAGCTACATTCCGGTCGTCATCGCCGTGAACGAGCAGGACGGGAGAATTCCACGTGTCGATGGCTCCGATGGCTGATGATTTGAACGACAGCGCCTCGGGATTAAAGGAGCTGCCGCGCAGGTGAACGCCCGCGAGATCCACGCCCGCTTTGAAGACGTCTGAGTTGCGCGCGAGCGCCTGCGCCGTGAGCAGGCCGCCGTACGAAAGGCCCCAGATGCCGACGCGGTCCGGATCCACATCCGGCCGCGTCTGCAGGTACTTCGCTCCGGCAAGGACGTCCTGGTACTCGGAGTTGCCGGCGGCGCCGCTGTTGGCCGCCGCGCGGAACGATCGTCCGTAGCCGATGCCGAGCCTGTAGTTGACCGACATCACGATGAAGCCTTCACTTGCCAGCCACTGATTGATGGCGTACGCCCAGTGGTAGAACTGCATGTAGTGATAACCGAGCAGCATCTGCCGGGCAGGCCCGCCGTGCACGAAGATGATTGCCGCCCGCCGCTCTCCGGGCTTGAGGTCCTTCGGCAGGAAGAGCTGGTTGTGGATTTCGAGGCCGTCGGGCGCTTTGGTGAGGACGAGCTGCGGCTCCACGTGCAGGTCGGCAGGGAAGTTCTTCAGCGACGCGGGGAACACGATTTTCTGAGTCGCCGCAGCCTGTGACGCGGCGCCGCCCAACCTCCAGACCCCGAGCGATTGCGGCATCTTCCAGTCGGCGCTCAGCGTGGCGAGCCACTTGCCCGACGCAAGCGGCGCGGGATAGGTCTCGATTCCCGATCCTGTCGTGACCTGAACGGGCGTGCCGCCCGCAACCGGCGCCGCCCAGATGTGCCGCCGCTCGATATCCTTCGCGTTGGTGCAGTAGTAGAGCGTCTTGCCGTCACCCGAGAGCGCCACCGAGGTCTGGTCCTCGATGAGGCCGTCGGTCGTCGTCAGCAGAACGGACTTGCTGTCAGGCGTCGTGAGGTTCAGAGAGTGGTACCGATCCCACTCGTCGATCGGGCCGGCGGGTGTTGCGGAAGGTTCCTGCCCGCGCCCGCCTCCCCGTCCGCCCCCGACATTGAACCGGAACACCAGGTAGTCACCCGCAAGCCGCATGTTCGCGGCCGCATTCAATGTCAGGTCCCCCGGCTGGTTATGCCAGACCTCCCTGGCTTCCCCCGTCGCCACGTCCGCCTTCCAGAACGAATAGGTGTAGCCGCCCTTGAAGGTGGCGCGCGTCAGGCCGGGTATCTTCAAAGCCGCCGCGTTAGGGGACTGAGGCGTCTGGGCTGCCGCTCCGAGTACCGCGCCACGGCCCCGCCCTGCCGCCGCCCCGCCCGGCGCGGCGGCGTTCCTCGAAGCCTGCTCCGCCTGGCTGAATGAGTAGCCCGGCCGGCGCACGAACACGAGGCTCTTGCCGTCAGCCGCCCACATCGGGCTCGAGTCGAAGTCGACACTCGGCGCCAGGTAGCCTACGGTCCGTGTGGCCATGTCGTAGACCACGATGAAGCTGTGGTCGGTGCGCGTGCTGACGAACGCGATCCTCCTGCCGTCGGGGGACCACGTCGGCGCGCTCTGAACACCCCACGCCGTAATGAACGGCGTCTCGCCACGGTCCATCTCCTTCGCCGGCCGCGCCGGCGTGACTCTCGCCCGATGGATCTGGCCGTCCTTCACGAAGAGGATGGAACTGCCGTCGGGCGCCAGGGTGTAGCCGCCGGCGGGCAACTCGGCTACGCGGAAGGCCGGGCCGCCCGTCACGCGCGCGGCCCAGACGGCGCGCTCGGGCCCGTCAGGATCGGCCGACGCGTTGGCCACCCATCCATTGCGGTTCGGCGCCGTGCCGCGCACGAACGTCACCACCATCCCGTCGTCCGAGATCTGGATCGCGGAAATGCCGATGCCGTCGTCCTTCAGGAAGCTCGTGAGGCGGACCGGCGCAAAGGCAGGCGCGGCGGCGGTGTAAGCGTTGCGCTTGCCCTCTTCAAACGTGACCCACGCAAGCCGGTCGGCTTTTTTCGCCGCTACGAGTTCGAGCGGGGATGCGGGACTGAGGAACCTCTGATAGGCCGGCAAAACCTTCGCTGCCGACCGGGCGGGCGACTGGGCGGTCAGTACCGGGGTGGCCATTGCGAAAACGAGGCTGCATAAGGCGGTGACGGATGCAAAGCGGGCGATGCGCATACTTTCCTCCCGTGACAGGTGGTTTCGACGCATTGGAAGCTCAGGCTGCGTATTGGCGAAATCCCCGTATCCGAAGAAAGAAGATCCGCACAGGACGCATGGGAAGCTTAAGCAGCCCATGGACCAGCATTCTTCCTGTCTCGGTCGCGCCGAGTCCCCCGTCCAGCTTATGATTTTGATAAGGAGCATTCTGCCGGCTCGAACCGTTGTCCTGCTCCTGAACAGGATCATAATTCAAAACCATGTTCCCCAATAGCGGGTTTTTGGCGCACTTCCGGCGCACAGGAAAAACGGGGCCGAAGACGAGGCCGTATCTCCAGAATCCAGGATCCGGCGACGGTCCTGGTCATGGACGTGGACCTGGACCTCGATCTGGAGGTGGGCAGGCTTTTTTGGGGCAGGCTTTTTTGATGTAACCTCTCGCGAAGGCGGGCACTTCATCGCCATGGAAATCGGGGCAGACCCGAGCGCTCTGCGCCGCGCTACCCGGAAACCGGTGAGCCCGGTTTTCACGTGCGCTTGTCCACAAGGACTTTGGCATTTTCCGGGATGGCGAACGAATCGGACGCTCCCCCGCGGATGAGCGATGGCAGATCGATCCCGGTCGGGTGCGCTTTTTCAAAGGCCTCGGCTTTCTCCACCCAGCCTGCTACGGACAGCGCCGGCTTGCCGGGAATCGCCAGCAGGATGCTGTTGCCCGAATAGGCGCATTTCACCACGTGCAGTTCGGCGAATACCGCAGAGTAGGTCTTCAGCATGTCGGGGTAGTCCGCCTCCCCGTCCCACAGGTTGGCGCAAGCGACTCCGCCATCCGCCAGATGGCCCCTGACGGCGATGAGGAACTCCTGCGTCGACAGGCGGTATGGGATCGAAAGCGCGCCGAACGCATCGAGGAAAATAATGTCGTACTTGTCTTTGGAATTCTCGATAAAGTCTCGGCCGTCGCCAAGGTGGACAATCTGGCGAGCGTCCTGCTTGAAGAAAAAGTATTTGGCGGCGACGTCCAGCATGTCCGGGTCGAGTTCCGCGGTCTCGATGACGGCGTCCGGCAGCAGTTTGTGGAGGTAACGCTGCATGGATGCCCCGCCGAGCCCCACGATCAGGATGCGGCGGGTTCGTGCTGCGACCGGCAACGCGGCCATGATGTGTTTGGCATAGGAGAGGGTCAGCTCGTCGTGGTTCGCAAGATTCATCTCCGACTGGACGGCATCGCTGCCGTCGAAACGTCCGTCAAAAATCAGCTGCCGGTAGCCGCTGGCGGTATCCCGAACAGTGATGAGCTGGTACTTGCTCTGGACCTCATAGACGATCTGTTCCTGCCGCACGGGGAAGGTAGGGGCCAGGCACACGCCCAGGAGTAAGGCAGAAGTCAGCCGCAGAACCCGCCGGGAAGGCATCATGGCCACGATTGTAACAGCTCGGGTCCGCCGCGGTATCAAAAAGCGCGAAGCAGGTCCCGGCCGGCGAGCCTGTCTCAAAACTCGCGCGCCCGGCGATATGCCCTGAATTCCAGTCCTGGAAGGGCTGGAGACAGTAGCCCCGGGCAAGCGAAGCGCCGCCCGGGGTAAAGGACGAAAGAGAAACCGAGCCCTGGCAGGGTCGACAGAAAACCTCTGCAAACAAATGACTTCTTTCGCCCCTTCTGGGGCTCTCAATACTTGCCTGGCCTGACCGGGGGCGAGCCGCGCAGCGGCGCTGCCCCCGGTTACTTTCTCTGCGTCCCTCCAGGACGCCTGGTTTTGAGACATTCCCGGCGGCCGGGACCTACTCCGGGGGGATTTTCGGAACCTCCGGCCTGGCGAAATCAGGGAGCGGATCCCCGAAAATATAGTGATTGAACCAGCCCAGGTTGTGCTGCATCACCGCCCGCATGGATTTCGGTTTCGTGATGCCATGGCCATAGCCCTTGTAGACGATCAACTCCGCCTTCACGCCGCGATCTTCCAGGGCCTGGCGCAACTCATACGCGTCGGCAATCGGCACCCGCTTGTCCAATTCCCCGTGCTGAATCAGTGTCGGCGTTTTGGCCCTCTTGATATAAGCGATCGGCGAGGTTTTGGCGTATATCTCGGGATCGTCCACCGGGTCGTCTCCAAGGTACTGGATCGTGAATGGGGTGATGTCGGTGTTGTAGTAGTACGTCGCCCAATCCGAAATTCCGGCCCCGACCGAAATGGCCGCAAACCGGTCCGAGGACGCGGTCAGGAAGGCCGATATGTATCCACCCTGGCTCCAGCCCATGCAGCCCACCTTATCTCGGTCCACCCATCCTTTGCCGACGAGGGTTTCGACGCCTGAGATCACGTCCCAGGCGTCCCCGACGCCGAGGTTGCGCACGTTCAGCGCGCGGAATTTCTCACCGTAGCCGGCGCTGCCGCGATAGTTGACCTTGAGAACCAGAGCGCCGCGCCCGGCCCAGATATCCGCCGGGTAGTAGCGCGCGTCGAGCAGGGTCGGGCGGTCGATGCCCGTCGGCCCGCCGTGAATGATGCACAGCAGCGGGTATTTTCTGGACGGGTCAAAGTCGGCAGGCTTGATCAGTATCCCCTCGATGACCGTGCCGTCCTGGCTCTTCCAGGAGATCACCTCCCGAGTGGCAAGCTTGAACTCTCTGACCTGGTCGGTCATGGATGTGAGCTTGCGCGGCGCAAAATTCTGCACGTCGGAGGTGAAGATCTCATTGAGCGAGTCGGGCGATGGGCAACTGAACGCAAGGCGCTTGCCGTCGTGGGAGAAGGTAAAGCCGGAAGCGATCAGGCCGTCGGGACTGGTCACGCGGACGACCCTGGCTGTAGCAGGATCGACGCGGAACAGGTGCGCGGCGGTTTTCTGAGAACCGGAAAAGTAGATCCCGTCCGCGTTCCAGTCCACCAGGTTGGGTTGCTCGTCAAACGAGTCGGTGATCGACCGCGGCGTGCCGCCGTCCGCGGCCACGAGCGCGAGCCTGGTGTTCGAGTAGAAGTACTTCGGGTTGCCCATCACGGACGAAAACACGAGCTGTTTGCCGTCCGGCGACCAGCGCGGGCCGTTGTCCGGGCCCGGCTGCGCTACGATCTTCTTCGTCGTGTTGTCGGCGAGGGCCAGCACATAGATATCGGAAGTGCTTCCGTTGATCAGATCGGGATTGATAGCGGCGCTGAACGCGATCTTCGACCCGTCCGGCGACCAGTCGAGCGAACCGACAGTGAAATCCTTGCCCCGCGTGCGCTGCGTCCCGGTGACGGGCTCTTTCAGTGCCCCATCAACCTCGAGAGTCCAGATGTGCGAATAATTGTATTCCTTGCGCACGACTTCGTAGTCGCCGAGGTAATCTTTGCGGTCCTTGGCCGCCTTGGCGTCAATATCGGTGGAGAGAAAGGCCATGCGCTTGCCATCACGCGACCAGGAGATTCCGCCGGCTCCGTTCTCCGCCTTGGTCAGTTGAATCGCCTCGCCGCCGTCCGGGCGGATGACGAAGATCTGATTCTTGCCTCCGTTGCGATCGCTGGAAAACGCGAGCCACGAACCATCGGGCGACCATTGCGGATTTCCGGCGGATTTATCGCCGCGTGTGAGCTGGATCGTGTTGCCGGTCCTTACGTCGGCCAGCCAGATCTGGGTGACAAACGCGTCCTGTTTGAAATCGGTTTCCGTGACGGTGTAGGCCACGCGATCGCCCTGGGGCGATATCCTTGCGCCGCCCGCGGACCTGACGTTGAGCAGATCGTCGACGGTCGGCAGGCGCTTCTGCGTCTGCGCAGCACCCGACAGGCCGAGAACCAGGAATGCAGTCAAAGCCATCGATGAAAGCAGTTTCTTATTCATAGGGGCCTCTTTCAGGTGCGACGGATCCGCACCGATTTCGCCGGGCTACGGGCGATCTCATTTGCAATGCCGGTAGGATAGCATGCCGGCCGGGGACTGACGACGGCAATTGCCTGGCCTGCGCCCCCAAAAGCCGCCACGGACTTCGCGGATTCCACGGATCGTCTCATTCGTTTGCCCCCTGTAGTCCGTGGCTGTGTTTTTCCGCGTCCGAGCAGTCGAGAATGATTACCGGGGACTCCTGCAGTCATCCTCGACTGCGAAGTTTGTTGTGAGCTATGATGCTTCTCCGAGAGGGAGTTAGTCTTGCGCGAACAGTCCAATCCTGCTCACGTCGTTCCTGCACGCGAGGTCCGGAAACTGATGCGCGCGGCCCGCCGTCAATCGCGGCAGGTTGACAGGCGGCTGGAGCCGATGCCGTCCGGTTGGAGCGTGGCGCCGTTCGACCCTAATCTCCTGTTTGACGCCTTCCCGCGCCTGCAATTGAGAGAGGGGTTTCGACTGGCGGCCTATCAGTATTATGAGGGCGGCAACGGGAACGGCTTTGTTTTTGCCATCCCTGCCGGCAAGTGGCTGCCTGATCCGCCCGGGGAATTGGACTTCGTCTGGTCCCCGGAAGGGGCTTCGATTCTCAGTTCCGGCGACACTCCTCTACCGGAATGGGTGCACGGCGGGGTTGCGCAGTTTCTCGAAGGGGACGGTTCGCCGCCTTCCTATTTTCAGGCATCCATCTTTATGCGCGAATTGCAGGAAATGGGCGCCCAGTGGCATGGCTGCTCCTGGTCAACCCACGAAGTGCTGACTTCCATGATTCGAGTCCCCAAACAGAAATGGGAGTGGCTGGAACGGAGACCCCGGGACTGGAGACCCACGGTCCGGCAGAATCCGGACGGATCGTGGCAGGTTGTTTTTCACAGTCACACCGGTTTGGGCCAAGAGCGGATCATTCGCCACAGGGACGCCTTCGAGGAAGGATATCAGTTTCACACGGATGAGCTGACGATCGCCCTGGGAGAAGGCGGATATGTATTCTAGTCGAACCGTCATCCTCCTTAAACTCAAAATCCGGGCCTGTTTTTGGCTGTAAGCGGTAGTTTCTGGCCTCAAAAACATGAAGTCCATTTCGGACCGCGCGCACGTTTTTCGCACGACCGGATTCTGGCTCCCCCCAGCACCGAAAAAACCGGCGTGAGCATCTGCAGGCCTGGCCCCCCGCTGCGTCCTATTTCTGCGCGAGCGCAATGACCAGCAATGTGGCCCGCTGTGTGCCCTGCCAGGAATCTGCAGTGTCGAAGCTCTCTGACAAAGAGTGCGCGCCTTGCCCTTTTCCTCCCCCGCCGATCGTTATCGCCGGAATGTGCAGGTCCATTGGCACATTCGCGTCGGTCGAACCCTCTCCCAACCGGGGTGTGAGACCGAGAGCCCGGGTCGCTGCAATTGCAGTTTGAACGATTGGTGAGTTTTCCGGAGTGTTCCCTGCGGGACGCTCTCCGACTTTCTGTTTCTCGACGGTGAGCTTTCCGCCCTTTTCACCCCAGCGCGCGTTCTCTTCGGCAAGAGCCTGGTCGACAACCTTCAGGAAATTCCCATCGATGCGTTTGAGTGATTCCAGGCTGGGCGAGCGCAGATCCATTTCCATCCAGGCTTCAAATGCGATCGAATTGACGGAAGTGCCGCCGCCGACGCGTCCGACGTTGAATGTGGTTTTCGGATCTGCCGGCACCTGGAAGTCGGCGATCTTCGCGATAGCCCTTCCGAGAGCGTGGATCGGGTTTACCAGCCCGAACGCGCCGTAACTGTGGCCGCCGGGCCCTTTGAATGTGACCTTGTAACGGTAACTCCCGACACCGATGTGGGTGATCCCGAAACCGCTTCCATCGACGGACACGAACCGGTCGATCCGGTCTTTCAGGGTGTCGTGGAAGAGCTGCTTCATGCCGCGCAGATCGCCCAGGCCTTCCTCTCCCACATCCGCCACGAACGTGATCGTCCCCGGAGTTTGAACTTTAGCCTGGTTGAGCGCCCTGGCGACCGCGATGACGACCGCCAGGCCGCGGGCGTCATCGCCGATGCCGGGCCCCTTCAGGACCGCGCCTTCGCGCCTGACCCTGACGTCGGTCCCCTCGGGAAACACCGTATCGAGGTGCCCGCAAAACGCCAGGTTGGGACGCTGCGACAGTCCGGGGCGTTCCCCGATGACGTTCCCGGCCCTGTCCACGCGGACATTCCGGAGGCCGAGGTCCTTGAAGATCTGCACGACCGCGGCCGCCCTCTTTTCCTCTTTGAACGACGGGGCGGGGATTTCGCTCAAGCGGATTTGTTCTTCGATGATCGCCGGCTCATTCGCTTTCGCCGCATCCAGTGCGGCGTTCACGGAGGAGTCCTGCAAAAGCCGCGCGACATTCGGGGACTGTTGGGCAGAAGCCGGCGTCAAGACGCAGAGGACGAGCACTAGATACAGGAGTCTATGCATATTTCCTTCGCAAGAGTGGACTTGTTCCAGTGGTTCTGGCCCAGTCGAAACAACAGCCAATCTATCACAGTTGTTCAGGGACTGACGACGGCAACTCTTCGAAATGCACCGGAAAGTATAAGTCTGAGTCCCTCCATACGACCTTAGAACCAAAAAAACGGGCCTTTTATTGGTTTTAAGGCCTGATCTGTGGCGCACGGCGAGTGCGCCACCCACCACCCTAGGTTGTGAAGGAAAGCAGGCAGGCCGCGGAAGAACGCCGACCGACGCCGACGGTGGGATGCGCTGAGAGGTTTACGTTGCTTGCAATCATCCGGCGGCTTGGGATAATACCTGGAGATATGGAACTCGTGCAGCTGGACCCTCAGGGCAGGCTTTACCTTTCCCCGGCCATCGACGACTGGGACGCGATCCGCGATTCGGGCATCACCGCCGTCATCGACCTCGATGGGGACGTGGATCACGGGATTCCAACAGCCGCCAACCAGATGCTGTATGTCTATTTCCCCATCTTCGACGACGATCTGCCGGACTTGCAGAAGCTTCACGCGGTTGCACGACTGGCCGCGAGCCTGGTCGAGAAGGGTGAGCGGGTTCTCAGTCACTGCGGGCTCGGTTTGAACCGCTCTGCGCTCGTCGCCGGACTGACTCTCACCTATCTCGGAATGAGCGGTGAAGACGCAGTCCGCCTGTTGCGGGAGAAGAGGCCGGGAGCGCTCTTTAACGACAAGTTTGCCGAATACCTCCACTCGATCTCAGCCTCTAGCACATGACTCAGAGCGATCCGGGGGCTGGCGGCCACAATTGTGCTTCGTCATTCCCCGATCGATGCTTTTGCGTGGTATCCTCATGGCGAGCAGTGAGATGCAAGTGAAAATCCAAGACTTTAATGCGTCCGGCTTCCCCGGAGTTCCGAAAGGAGACGAGCAACCGTGTCAAGCACTGGTCGAAAGATCGCCTTACTCGCCAGCCTCGCGCTGGCCTGCTGCGCCGCCCTGAGGCCACCGGCAGGCGTGGCGGGTGCGGGGTCCGATGCGATCCGGATTCCATACGAGAGCTACACACTTCCCAACGGGCTGACGGTGATCCTGTCGGTCGATCACACTACGCCGACCGTCGCGGTCAATGTCTGGTACCACGTCGGTTCGAAAAACGAATTGCCGGGCCGCACCGGTTTTGCCCACCTGTTCGAGCACATCATGTTTACCGGCTCGGGCCACGTGCCCTATGGCCTGCACGACAAGCTCACCGAAGGCATCGGTGGCAGCAATAACGGCACGACCTCAAACGACCGAACAACCTATTTCGAGACCGTCCCATCCAACTACCTTGAATCGTCGCTTTGGATCGAGTCGGACCGGATGGGCTTTCTGCTGGACACGCTCGATCTGGCGAAGCTGAATGCCCAGCGTGACATTGTGAAAAACGAGCGGCGCCAGAATTATGACAACCGGCCTTACGGCCTGGTTGACGAGATCCTCTCGCATGCCACCTATCCGCCTTCTCACCCGTATTCCTGGTCCGTAATCGGCAGCATGGCAGACCTCTCGGCGGCGTCCGACGAAGACGTGAAGAACTTCTTCCGGCTTTACTATGCGCCGAACAACGCGTTTCTCGCGATCGCGGGAGACTTCGACCCCGCGCAGGCGAAGGTGTGGGTGGCAAAGTACTTGGGCGACATCCCGCGCGGGAAGCCGGTGACGCGGCCTTCCGCTCCCCCCGTCACTCTTTCAAGCGAGCAGCGGTTGGTTTACGAAGACAAGGTGCAGGTTCCGCGGCTCTACATTCAGTGGCCGACGGTCGGGGAGAAAGATGATGACCATTATGCGCTCGACGTTTTGGGCGCGATCCTTACCGGTCCGCGCACGGCGCGTCTCACCAAGGGCCTGATTTACGATCAGCAGGCCGCGGCGTCGGTGTACGCATCCCAGAGTTCGAACGAAGATGTGGGCGAGTTTATCCTCATGATTGACCCACGGCCGAATCACACGCTGACCGAGCTCGAGACGGCTGCGGATGCCGTCATCGACAAGCTGAAGATGGAGGGCCCCACCGCTGACGAGATCCGCAAGGCGCTCGCCGGCCAGGAATTGTCGTTCCTGCGGGGGCTCGAATCGAACCTCGGCAAGGCGATGCAGTTGTGCGACAGCGCCGCTTTCCACGGCAACGCCGGCTATTTCCGCACAGACTACCAGAAATATCAGGCGGTTACTGCTGCCGACGTCAAGCGTGTGGCCGACAAGTATCTCACGCGCGGCCGTATCGATTTGAGCGTCGTCCCGACAGGGAAGCTGGACCAGGCATCCAAGCCTGCGGAAAGCAAAAAGGTCGTCATAGACAAGATGCCGCGCCCGGAGGTGCAACGATGAAACCGAAAAATCTGCAATGGAATTCTGCTCGCATGTTGCCGGGCGTCTTCGTCCTGCTGGCGCTCGTCTCGTTTCCACTGATGTCGCAGCAGACGCTCGATCGCACCAAAACTCCGCCGCCAGGCAAGGCCCCGGTGCTCCGGGTTCCGGCCTGGACTAAGGCGACGCTCGCCAACGGCGCCGACCTGATCGTTTCAGAAAAGCACGATCTGCCGCTGGTGTCGTTCTCCCTCACGATTCTCGGCGGCGCCAACCAGTTTGAGCGTGACGACCGGCGCGGCCTTGCCGGCATCGCGGCTTCCATGATGAGCGAGGGCACCAAGACGCGCGATGGCGAGGCGCTGTCGAATGCGCTGCAGCTGCTTGGCACCTCGATAAGCGTCAGCGTCGGAGGCGAGTCCGGAGTCATCAGTTTTGTTTCCACCACCGGAAAATTCGGCGCCACGCTCGATATCATGGCCGACATGCTGGGCAACTCGACGTTCCCAGCCGACGCGTTGGAGCGGATCCGCGCTCAGCGGCTGGTGGCACTGACCCAGGCGAAAGCCCAGCCGGCCTCGATTGCGGGGCGTGTGTTTCCAAAGGTCCTTTACGGGACCGCGCATCCCTATGGCCAGAGCGTGACCGAGGAGTCCTACAAGGCGATCACGCGCGACGATGTTGTAGCTTTTTGTAAAGATTACTTCCAGCCCGGACGGGCGCTGATCGCGGTGACGGGCGATGTCAATCCCGCATCGGTCAAAGCAACGGTCGAAAAGGCGCTGGCGTCATGGCCGAAGGGCGGCACCAAGCCCCAGTTTTCCTATCCTGCCTTGCCGTCTCCCCGGCCTGCCACCATCTATATAGTCGACAAGCCCGGCGCAGCGTCGTCTACATTCGCCATCGGCAATCCCGGACCGCCGCGCAGCACCCCCGACTACTACGCCATCCAGGTGATGAACACGATGCTGGGTGGGCTTTTCCAGTCGCGTCTCAATGCCAACATCCGTGAAGAAAAAGGCTACAGCTATGGCGTCAGCTCTTCGTTCAGTTATGGGCGCGGGCCGGGACCTTTCCGGACGGGGGGTGACGTCCAATCGGCGAAGACCGACGCGGCGCTGGTTGAGTTCATGAAGGAGCTGCGCGGAATCGAAGGGACCCGTCCGGTCACGGACGAGGAACTCGCGACAGCCAAGGATGCATTAGTGCAACGGCTTCCGGGCACATTCGCATCTGTAGCCGGGATCAACGGCGCACTTGCCGGGCTCTGGACGCAGGGGCTGCCGGACAATTACTATCAGGAATATGGGAAGGCAATTTCTGCGGTCACGAAAGAAGACGTCGTGCGGGTTGCCAGGCAGTACATCGATCTCGATCACCTCGATATCGTAATCGTAGGGGACCGTGCCAGCATCGAAGGCCCGCTCAAGGCAACCGGCATTGCGCCCATCGTAGTCCTGGACATCGAAGGAAATCCCAAGTAACCAGTCGGGGACTGACGACGGCAACTGTTGATAGCGCTTTGGAAAGTGCAGATTAGCGGCCTTCCAGACGGCCTTAGAACCAAAAAACGGCCCCGTTTTTTGGTTCTAAGGCCTGCTCGGGACTTGGGGGAACAACAACTCCCCGATCGGCTGCGCACCAACCGCACACAGGCGGATCACACACAAACAGCGCGGCAAGTGCCGTACCAGGTCTAAAATCAAACTCCGGGCCTGTTTTTGGGCTGTAAGAGGCGTTTTTCGGCCTCAAAACAACGGATATCAATCGTGATCATAAAGATAGCGTCGTCAGTTCCCGTTCGACGAAGTCCCCGTTTGACGGATGGAATCCTTCGACTCGATCGTCTACACTCTACGGGAGCAGTACATTCAGATCGGAATCTTCGAATGAAGCTTCTACCTTTCAAAACGGCATTCGGACTCATTTGCGTCACCCTGGCTTCCGGTGCACTGGTTTCCTATTCGCAGGTCACGCCGGGCACTGAACTTACGCCGGAAGCCCTTCTGCAATACCTCAATGCGACGATCTCCTGGTCCCGGCTGCTCGACGTCGAGGGACAAATCGTAACTGATCCCGACGAGGGCATGATCGTCAATGACAATCAGGCGATCGCTGATCAGGTTGTGTGGCTTGCCTTTGAGTTCGCCAGGTCCGAAGCAGATTCGATCGAAAAGGAGGACTCGTCGGGATCAACGGGGAGTGGAGCGGGCGCCTCGCGATATCAAGCCCTGCGCCGGACGCTCACCGGCCTGGACCAGCAGGTCCGGGCTAACCAGCTGGAACTGAAATCGCTTCAACAGAAGCTGGCCGGTGCGTCCGGCACGCTGCGCGAATCCATTCAGAGCAGAATCGCTGAAACCCAGAGCGAACTGGAATATGCACAAGTACGACGAGATGCGCTCCGAACTATGACCGACTTTGTTGGGGGGGCGAGCGCCAACGGCTTGGGCGCCACCGGCATCCGCGAGAAGATCGAGGCGCTTGCGAGGATGAATCCCGCGGCCCAGGTGAATCCCGCCGCCAAACAGGAAACCCCGGCCGCCCCCTCTCTTGCATCCGGCTTGCGGAAACCCGCCCTCTCCGGCATTTGGGGACTGACGGCGGACATACTTGCCGTCTCCGGAAGAATGCGCACGCTCCGCGACGCGATTCAATCGACGGATTCTTTGAGCCAGGACTCGAAATCGCTTCGTACTCCGCTCGTGAACACGCTGAGAGATCTCTCGAAACGGGGCGATGAGCTGGCCGCGCAGACCGATACGACCGATCAGTTCGTGCTCGTCCAGGAGAAGGCGATGCTTGACGCCCTGACCGCGCAGTTCAAGCGCACGTCGGCGTCGGTATTGCCCTTGAGCAAGCAGGGCATCCTTCTCGCACAGTACAAAAAGAACCTCACGAACTGGCAGGGCTCGCTCGAGACCAGGTACGCGACGGAGCTCAAGAGCCTCCTGCTCAGGTTGGCGGTTCTTGCCGCATTCCTGACGGCAATCTTCGGGGGCTCGGCGCTGTGGAGGCGGGCAATATTCGGCTATGTGCGCGACCCGCGCCGCAGATACCAGTACCTGTTGCTGCGCAGGATCGTGCTGTGGTGTGTAATCGCCATCGTGCTCATCTTCTCGTTTGCGAACGAGCTCAGTTCGGTCGCAACCTTTGCAGGACTCATCACGGCCGGCGTCGCCGTCGCGCTCCAGAGTGTCATCCTGTCGATTGTCGGGTACTTCTTCCTGATCGGCAGATATGGCATCCGGGTCGGCGACCGCGTGCAGGTGGCCGGAATCTCCGGCGAAGTCGTGGATGTCGGCCTCGTACGGTTCCACATGCTCGAGCTTGTAAGCGGTGGGGAGAAGACCGCAAGCGGCCGCGTCGTCGCCTTCTCGAATTCGATTGTTTTTCAATCGAATGCAGGTTTTTTTAAACAGATCCCCGGCACGAACTTTGTCTGGCACGAGGTCACCCTGACCGTGTCCCCCGACACCGATTACCACCTTGTGGAAGAAAGGCTGCAAGGAGTCGTTGCATCCATTTTCTCAGAGTACCGGGACGAGATGGAGAAGCAGTACCGGTACATGGAAAAGACCCTGACCTCCACTCCGACCGGCACCCTGCAGCCGAGGAGCCGGCTGAATCTGGCAACATCGGGCCTCGAGGTCTCGATCCGCTATCCGGTGGACCTGCTGCGCGCGTCCGAAATCGACGACCGCGTGACCCGGGAGTTGCTCAGCGCGATCGACCGCGACCCAAAACTCACGCTGGCGGAATCAGGCAAGGCCCCGTTCCGTCTGAAGACCGAACTCTCCGGCTAGCCGGCCGCGCCTGGTTGAGATGTACGCTGAGAAGAGACGCGAAGCACCGGCACATCCAATGCGATCCGCAGTGATTTGTGCCGCGCCTTCGGCGCTCATTCCCGCATTATCCTTATCCCGGCCTGACGGCCGGGCCTATTGACTGCCGGCCCTTCGGGCCTCAAGAGGATTCCCTCGGCCCGGGAGAGCCGGGTCTCGCCGGCACAATCCGGATTCAGCGAAGATGCGTGAGGGAACCTTGACAGACCACCTCAGCTGTCTTCGGGCCTGGGATCCGCCCTGAATCAGCCGTTGGACACCGTCTAAAGACGGAATTCTCCGGTTAGCCGGCTTTGCCTGGTGTGAATCAGCCGCTCGCCGGCAGCAGACGCCTTCCTCCTGCAAAGGACATCACACGCGTCCGCAGGCTGGCGCCGCTCGTTGACTCCCGCGAGCGATTCGTTGTACCTTTTCTTAGAAAAATGAGAGAGGTGTGGACTATGAGGAAATCATTCTGGGTATTGGGGATTTGTGTGTGCCTGGGTTGTTGCGTGGCACTTAGCGCATTTGCACAGAATCCAAATGAAAAATATCTCTCCGGAGCCGATATCGATAAGGTGACCGGGATGAAGGGTGTCAAGATGATCCCGCGCATGTCCGTCGCCGGGGCGGGCGGCGACCTCAACTTCGCCGACGCTTCAGGCGAGCTTATCCTCATGGTTCAGATCACAGACGCAAAGAACTACGATGGCCTCAAGAAAAAGTATGCGAAAGGTGCCATCAGCGGCGTCGGCGATCAGGCGTTCCAGGGGGCCATCATGCCCGGCATGCCGGACAACGTGCTCGCGTTCACGAAAGGGTCGCGTTGCTTCGTCCTGACCGCGTTCGGCGACTTTGTAAAGAACAAGGTCTACCTGACGATTGACCAACTCGCCGCCCTTGGCAAGTTGATGACCTCGCGTTGAAGAACAGGGACACTGGACTGTCCCTGTCGACCTGCAGACCAGGAAGGTGGTCAGCAGCAGCCCCGGCCGGAAGGGGGATGACAACCGGCACATCGTCGCGCTCAAGGCGTGGCGTGATCAGCCCGATCTGCTCAGCGCCATCATCGGCATCTCCGAGGACCCCGCGACACGCGAGGCGGTGGCCGAGTCGCAATATGCTGTCTACCTGAGCAATTCCACGGGCTGGCCCGGCCAGGACAAGGTCTTCACGGGGGCGCTCTTCTTCATGATCGTCCACCTGCATCATTGGATGCCCGCGATCGCGAAATTCGGCTTCAACGTGGAGGATCTGTTCCAGGCAATCGGGGGCGGGACGCCGTCGGTGGAAACCGACAAGCAACTGGCGCCGCGCGTTGCACGAAAATTCGTCAGCTACGCGAAAACTTACTTCCTCGTCAAGTGGATACTGGACTGAAGTCTAAAGTCTGAGGTCTGAAGTCTGAAGTCTTTCACAGGGTGTACTCGAGGCGGCGGTACTTGCGTTTCCAGCCGTTGTCCACCGGATCGAATACGTGGCAGTAGCTCATTTCGCCGCCATAGACGTGAATGGTCACCGAGACGGCGCTGTCGGCGTTTTCCAGCCTGTGGTATTCAAAGGGCGGGATCAGTGCTCCCGCGTCGCCCACCTGCGCGGTCACGATGCTCTCCTGCCGGAAATGAACGATGTCCCGTTCCGGGTCGCCGCCTTGCACGGAGTAGGACGTGACCCGGATGCGGCCGCCATACACGCACTCGACGCACCAGACGCCTGCGTGATCGTGGAGCGGAGTGCCCTGACCACGGTCCCAGACCATCACCAGCACCGTGTACCTGCCCTCCGGATCCCGGTGGAGCAGCCTCCGGGCGTAACGCTCGGGGACGGGCTTGAGGTACGACTCATCAACAAGCCGGCCGCCGCTGTTGACCGTTGATATCAAGACACGTTTTACATTCCGGCATCGAGAGGCGTCGTCCTCCGCCGAGACCGCGTCGTCCAGCCGGCGAATGAGTTCGTTGACGTCTTCCCGGCACATTGACGCGTCACTCACAGTGTCCTCCCTTGCCGGACCTGTCAGCCGGCGCGGAGACATCCCATATTAAAAGTAAATCCCCCGCCCGCGGCACTGTCAACACCCGAAACGTCATGCGAACGGCCCGTTCCGCCCGCTGCTGCGCGGGGTGTTCGAGGGGCAGGACGTGAAGCTGCGCGGCCGGCCCCGGGGTACGGATGACTGGTTGATCGAGCCTTGGCGGTCGGCCAGGGGGCTAGCCGGGAAGCTTTGCCGCAAGGACGTCGACCTTTTCGATGGCCGGCGGCTTTTCGAGCAACTCCGGGGCCTTTGACATCAGCGCTGCAGCGACGCGCCCGGCGAGGTGTGCCTGCCGGCCCGCTTCATCCGGGAAGGCGTCGAAGATTCCGAACGTCCGAGGCCCCATCCGGAGCGCGAACCACGCCGTCGTGGCCGGCTCTTCCTGTACAATGGATAAACCGCTGCGAAGAAAACTCTCCACCGCGGCTTCTTTTCCGGGCTTCGCCTCCAGGCGCACATACAAAGCGACTTTAACCATACCCACCTCCCATCTTCCGACTGCGCTCCACCGGATAATTATTACGCACTGCCCCGCGATGAGCCACCGGCAAGAAATGCGCCGACCCCTACGGCTGATTTAGCAACAGTCCTCCAAGCGGCAGATTCCCGCCCGAGTCGGTACCCACAGGGCGGGCTGAAGCCCGCGGCCACATGAAAATTATCGACAGCGCAATGCATCCATGTGGCGCCGGGCTTCAGCCGGTCCCCAGACAGACCGCCACACCTGTTCAAAGCTGTTCGCTCCGTGATTTGTCTGCTCCCGAGGTTGGAATTCCGATTCCTGTGTTCCGGCGCTTGCAGGCTGCCGGCCTGCACCATTATTTGTGAACCGGGGCCATTTCCCCGGCCTCGATGCGCACTCGAAGGCTGTTCTGGCTCGGCGGCAACGGGCAGGTGGCGAAGGCAGTAAATGCGCAGGGCGGATTGACCGCCTTGTTGAAATCCAGGATCACGTTCCCGTTTGACGGCCTGTCGGCGTACAGGAACCTCCCGGCGCCGTAGGTTTCCTTGCCGCTGGTCATGTCGCGGAAGTTGAAGAACAGGTTCCCCCCCTGATCCACCGGCTCGAGCGTGTACTCCTTGCCGTCGATCTCAAACCGCGCGCGCCCGGACGATTTCTCCTGACTCACGTCGCCGAGGACGTTCACGATCGGGATGGTTTTCGGCTGATCGTACGCCTCCCAGCGCGCCACGAGGCGGTACTTTTCCTGGATGGGGAACCACTTCATTCCGGCAAATTCGCGCAGGGCGGGACTGTTTCTGTTCCGGATGCGGACGCCGGTTCGTTTGCCTCTTTCGATGATCGTTACGGAGTAGCCGTTGTGCTCGATCGTGGTCGGCCTGCCGGCGGCGTCGGATCTTAGCGCTACCGCGGGAGCGCCTGCAGGGTGCAGCGTGACCTTGCTGCCGCGGAGTTCGAAGACACCAAAATCGGGCGCCCCTTCCGGCATGGCAACCCGGTTTTCACCGTCCTTGAGCCACTCGAGCCCCGCAAGCGTCAGCCAACCCGTCGGGGAGCGCAGCGCCGCTTCTTCGGCCGCGCGCCACTTTTCGATTTCGGCCTTGTAGTCCGCCGAAAACACCAGGAGAAGAACCAACAGAAAACGCATGCGCACCCCCAGCAGGTATTAATTGCGCTCCATATTACAGGCAGGGGTGGAATCGGGCCAGGCAAAAAGGGCGCACCAGGCCGCGGGCGCTATGGAGTCCCGTTTCCCGGGAGCCTTGCGGTTTGGGGGGCATCCCACCCGCTCGCTCACGCTCGCGGCTCCGACGTACGTCTTGAGCCCGAAAAATGCGTATGATTGCCTGATTCCGTTGCGCCGCGGAGGGCGCTCAACAAAGGAATCGGAACGGGACCCTGAAGGAGTCCAGCAGGAATGCCCCAGGCGTCAGCCCTGGGACTTGCGTGGCACAAAGAAGAGCCCTGCAGGGGGCGGCACAGCCTGCCCCTCTCCTTCGGAGCTTGACACGGATTGTACCTGAACGAAATGTCCAGTTCACCTGGCTATGCCCGCGACGCCGATGCTGGCGATTGTCTCGCCTTTGATCATCAAAGGGATGGCCCGGACAAACAACACAATACCGGCCGCCGGAGCCTGGAATTCAAGGATCCTGTTACCGACATAGTCGGTCAGATGCGGATTTATGATAAAATCGCATCACTTGTTTAGTCATATTGTAAAATCAGAGTTTTGCCGCGGAGGCTGCGGGGTACGAACAGCGCCGGAGCCGATTCTCAACGCTTTCTGCGGCGAGGCTCGATCTTAGTTCATCAGCAAGCGTGTGGGGCTGTACCCGACTGTTCCGAATCCAACCGCCTGGGGCGGAGGAGCTTGAAATGACTTCTACTTCCAGATGCTTTGCTCTCGCCGTGTTTGTCGTTGCAGGAATGCTTGCTCCGATGCGAGCCGCGGATGTCTGTACTGTTACGGGGGAAATCCTCGACAAAGCCAGCGGCCAGAAACTGGCCGACGTGACAGTGATTCTGACGAACATGCGCACTGGGGTGCCGCGGGGAACGCTCACCGACGTTTCCGGCAAGTACGTTCTCACCGCCGTGTATCCTCCCGGACAGTACAAAATCATGGTTTCGCTGAAAGGATACGCGACCGTCGAAGTGACGGATATCTGGCTGGCGATCAACGACACCAAGGTGGTCATTCCACCGCTGGCTCTGGAACGCGCGGCCGGTCCATCGACCACCCTGACCGTCAAAGGCAAACAGGCCGTCGTCAACATCACCGATTCCGCCCGGAAGGAAACCGTCGACCAGAAGACTTTTTCCATGCTTCCCCTGTCCGGCATCCGGACCTTCGATGAGCTGGCATTCCTGGCGCCCGGAGTGGCCATGGTTCCCCAATCGGCGGGGACGGGCCCGGGAGTCGGCTTCGGCGTAGGCACGGCGGGACAGTTCAGCGTCAACGGCGAGCGCGGCCGGAACAACAACTTCCTGGTCGACATGTCGGACAACAACGACCAGGACGTCGGCGTCCGGCGGCAGGGCTATGTTTCCCTGATCCCGCAGAGCATTGAGAGCATCGAGCAGTTCCAGATCATCACCGGCACTCCGCAGGCGGAGTTTGGACGCAACTCCGGGTCGGTCGTGAACGTTATTTCGAAAACCGGCGGGAACACGATTCACGGTTCGGTCTACGGCTACCTCACAGACAGTAAGCTGAGTGCGCGCAATCCGTTCGACCAGGCCGACGGCCCGGCCCCGGGCAAGAACCAGTATCGCCGCAGCCAGTTCGGTTTTTCCGCCGGGGGCCCGTTTGTCCAGAACAGGAGTTTCTGGTTCGGCTCGCTGGAGCGGCAGCGCATCCTGGACCGTCCGGAGCGTCATTTCGCCGTCGCGACGGACTCCCAGCGCGGCTATTTCGGCGCCTCCCCGCTGACGCCTTCGTCGATTCCCGGCGTAAGCCAGCTGGAGAAATATTTCGCCGATTCAGGCTACTACCTGCCGGGCGTGGCCGGCGCCGCGATCTGGAACCTGGTGCCGCGTGCAAACAACTCCGGGGGGCCGTACGGCGCCAATACCTACACGGAGTTGATGAACGGCGACGGCGCCGGGACCATCTTCTCGCTGAAGGCGGACAACAAGCTCACCGACAAACACAGTTTCACCGCGCGCTACAACTTCACCGACGACCAGTTGACGGTCCCGGTGACCGGCGGCGGGATTCACTCCTCGGTCCGGCCCGAGACCCGGACGCAGAATCTCTCGCTGTTCCTCAACAGCGTGTTTTCGAGCAACACCACGAACCAGCTGCGCGTGTCTTACGGCCGGACAAACCTGGCCTTCCAGGAAGTGGCCGGCAGCCCCCTGCTCTTCGGCAGCAACAACACCGCGGAACTCAGCGCGCTTTTCCCGAACGTGGACTACCTGCAAAAGCCGCTCACGACCCCGATCAAGGCCAATTTCGGAAGAGGCACGTACGGTCCCTTCGGCACGACCGGCGCCCTGGGCCAGATGATCATTCGTCCTTTCAGCCCGCTGGGAGTCGACGTCTATAATTTCCCCCAGTCGCGCATCAACAACACTTACCAGTTTGCCGACACGCTGAGCCATGCCGCCGGCGCCCACGTTTTCAAGTTTGGTTTCGATGCCCGCCGCAACCAGCAGAACAGCAGGCTCGACCGCAATGTCCGGGCGCTTGCCGAATTTAACAGCGGGTTCGCAGTCGACATCGACGGGAAGACAAAGCTCATTTCCGGAAAGGACCTGGCCTCTATCGGGTACGCCACGGCTCTGTTCCAGACGATGATCCCCGACTTCAACAACGACGGGAAAGCCGATTTCGACAACCGCATCGACCTCCGTTTCACGGAACTGAACTTTTTTGCCCAGGACGACTGGAAGATCGCGCCCCGCGTGACGCTGAGCCTGGGATTGCGCTATGAATACAACAGCACGCCGCAAAGCGCCGACGGATCGCTCGAGGCCACGTTCGCCAATCCGCTGGCCGGTGTGCCGGCCCAGACTTTTTCCGCCGGGGACGCCGTCAACAAGGCGGCCTATGAGACGATGACCGGCTCTTATGAGGCGTTCGTCGGGGGGCGGGATTCGATGTACGCGCCTTACAAAAGGAACTGGGCGCCGAGGATCGGGTTTGCCTGGGATCTTACCGGGGACGGAAAAACGGCGCTCAGAGCCGGGTTCGGCATCTTCTACGATCAGAACATTTCGGCCGTGACCAGTCAGTCGCTCAACGTGTTCCCGCACCTGATCCCGCTGAATGCCAGCGGTTTCGGATCGGAACTGTTCGGCTTGTACCTGCTCAGCCGCCAGTGGCTCTACCTGAGCATTCCGCCCACCGCTGTGTATCCGCACGAACAACTCGGCACGGTGGACACGATCGGCGTGCCGTCCCAATATTTCGGCGTGTATCTCGGCTCGCAGGCCAGCCAGGGGAAACAGGGCCTCGCCTTTACTTTGCCGACTGCTGAACTCAAGACGCCTTCCGCTCAGCAATACCACCTGACTTTCGAACGGGAACTGTTCCCGGACACCCTCTTTTCGGTTGCTTACTTCGGGTCCCGGGGAACGCACCTGACGCGTTTCCGATATCCGAACGGCGGCATCGCCGGACGGCCGCAGTTCGGCGTATCTACCCTGACCGGACCAGGGGGCCTGGACTTCCTGACGGCGCAGACGCAGCCTCCCGCTTCCCGCGCGGTGGCGGGACTCGGCCCCTACAGCATTTTTGAAAACTCCGCACCTTCCAGCTACAACTCGCTGCAGATTGCGGGCAGCCGGCGCCTGTCCGGGGGAGTCGAGTTCACCCTCGCGTACACCTGGTCCCACTCGATCGACGAGGTGTCGGACGTGTTCGGCAACATCGGTTTCTTCGCGCTACCTCAGTCCGACGACAATCTCAGGATGGAACGCGCGTCTTCGAACTTCGACGTGCGGCATCGGTTCGTGGGCAGCTTCTCTTATGACCTGCCGTTCGCAACCGGCAACAGCCTGATCGGGGGCTGGAGTGTCGCCGGTATTTTCTCGGGCCAGACGGGGCAGCCTTACACCGTCAACACCTCCCTGGATGTCAACAACGACGGGACGTTGACGGACCGGCTCAACACCACGGACGGTTTCAGCGAGGTCAACCAGGGATCGACCCGGCTCACGGCGCCCTCGACGGGATCGTTCTACGCTCCGGACGGCCAGGACGGCATAGTGGGGCGCAACACGTTCCGCGCTCCCGGGCTTGCGCTGTTCAACCTGGCACTCGTCAAGAAATTCAAGTTCAGCGAGGAGGGCAACCTGGAGTTCCGTTCGGAATTCTTCAACCTGTTCAACCGGACGAATTACGGGGTGCCAGTCCGCATCCTGGAAGCGCCCGGCTTCGGCCGCGCCGTGGACACCGCTGTGGACGCGCGCCGCGTTCAGTTCGCCCTGAAACTGAATTTTTAGCGCAAGCTGACATTGCGGCTACAGAGTGCCGCTCTCAGAAATCACATGTGGCCGCGGGCTTCAGCCCGCAGCGTCGGCACCGCCTCGCGCGTGAATCCGCCGCCCGAGGCGGTGTGTTAATTCAGCCGTCGGGGCCCGCTTGGAGACCGGGCTGAAGCCCGGGGCCACAAGAGTGATTTAGAGTGATTTGAGCTTATCCGAAGTATTCACGTTCCCGCGGGCTTCCGCGCACAGTCTGAGGTCTGAAGTCTGAGGTCAAAAGTCTGAAGTCTGGACAGGCCTTCACTCCGGGCTGGAGGGACTGCGGACGATCGGGTCGATCACGAGGCTGCTGACGTCGAACTCCTCGTCCTCGAAGACCGAGAAGCCGATCCTGCCTCGCGGCGGCGTTCCGGCTGGGATGGTGTAGCGGCCCATCTCCGTGCGGCTCAGCGTAGTCCCGCTGGTTACGTTGAGTCTGGCGATGATCAGGTTTCCCGTCACTTCCATTTGTATGTCGACCCATTCGGACCTGTTTCTGCCGAACGGGAAGGGAAGGTTCATAGGCAGGACTGCAGTCTGTCGCCCATCGCGGAAAGTTGAGAAATAAATGGTGTTTTTGCGTGTCTTGTCCGTGTGCCGGTCGCTGTTGATCTGAATCAGGCAGTAGTTCCTTTCATCCTGCCACCGGACGATCCAGGACGCGGTGACGCCTTTGTTGAGCCGCAGCTGAAATCTCTCTGAGAAGTCTTCATAGGTGCGGTCCTTGAGAATCGCCGATCCCCTGCCGGCGGCATGGAGCAGGCCGTCGGCCCGCCAGCCCGAGGGATTTTCCCAATTATCCAGGATGAGGAAGGCATCGGTGTAGCCGACGGGGGCAGCCGCCGCGATTGCCTCGAGCACCGCCTGCAACCTGGTGGTCTGACCCCCCTGGATCGTTATGGTCCTCTGGCCCGGCTTGTGGCCTGCGGCGCTAAGTTCGACGGTGTAGGTGCCCGGTTCGAGTTCGATCTGGCGCTGTTTAGCAGGGTCGAAAGTCTGCGTGCCGATCTTTGCGGTTGCGCCTTCCGGCTGAACGCTGAATTGCAGGACGCCCATGAGCTTTTCGAGCGGGATCGATTCCGCCCTCGGCTCACCGGTGCGGAGCTCCACGGACCGTTCGACGTCGCGGTAGCCTTCCTTCCTGACCCGGATCTTACGCGTGCCGGGGTCCAGCTTGAGCCCGTTGAGTGGGGTCGTCCCTTTGAGTTCATCGTCTATGTAGACATCCGCCTTATCCGGCAGTGAGGAGATGCTAAGCAGAGCGGGTTTGGCGGCGACAGGCGCCAGGCTGAGCTGCATCTTTCTGGTCTCTCCGGGACGCAGGTTCAAGAGGTCCAGTTTCTCCTGGTAGCCATCCTTCGTGATTTTGATTGTCCGGCTGTCAGGGGGAAGGTCGTTCAGGACCAGGTTTCCGGCGGTATCGGTTTTGCCGCGGGAAGAGTTGTCGATCCAGACCTCAGCGCCGGGGGCATTCGTCGCCAGGACGAGCGTCGCGGGTACCGGCGACAGGCTCACCACGTGGTCGATGGCGCGCCCTGCCGCCAGGGTCAGGTCCTTCTGGGAATCCGCATAACCGCTCTTCCGCAGGAGCACCTTCGTGGTGCCGGGCTTCAAGTCCTGCAAAATCAGCGATCCGCCGGCAGTGGTGCCGACCCTTTTCCCGTCGAGGTAAACCTCTGCATCGGCGGGATTGGTCAGGATGCGCAGAACCGAAGAGTCGGTCTTGACGGTAAGCGGCTGGAGTTCTTCTTCGAAGAGAACAACCTGGCCCGCGGAGAATCCAAGATCTTTGCTCTGGACCAGGAAGCCCTCTTTGATGAGGCTCACGGTGTGCTGCCCGCCCTTCACTTTGAACGCCTGCAGGTTTCCTGCGGTGGCGGTGCGGCCGATTTCGATTCCGTCGAGCTGCACACTCACCTCGGGCTGATTGGTACGCACACGCAACTCGGCGTCCGCCGGCATCAGTTTCAGTGTCAGGTCGGGATTCTTGCCTGTGACGAGGTCCAGTCCTTTTGAAAAGGTGGTGAAACCCTCTTTCGTGGCGGTGAGGGTGCCCTGGCCGGTCGGGAGGTTGCGGAGCGTGAGGTTTCCGGAATTGGTGATGCCGATGGGGCGCCCGTTGAGCAGGACCTCGACTCCATCCGGATCGGAGTGGACCACGAACTCGGCGCCGCCGGCCGGTCGCCTGATGCCCAGGTAGATGGCAGCCGCCAGGATGATGACCGAGACGGCGATGACCAGGGGAGAGCGGATCCATGCGGCCGGTCCCGTCCGTTTTTGCAGGATCACGGTAGCATCCGCGGCCACCTTGCGGGAACGTTCCTCGTCGAGCGCGCGGCGCTTTCGCTCCTTTTCCTGCTCCTTCTGGCGGGTGCGAAGCTCTCTCTCGAGCTCCTTGTGCAAGGTCCTGGCTTCCTTGTGCGCAGGATCGCGCCTCAGGATCTCTTCCACGTGAGCCAGGGCGCTGTCCAGGTCGCCCCGGCCGTGCTCCTGGTGGGACTGGAGCATCAGGGCGGAGAGCTGCTCCTGTTTGTGCCCGGCTTTCTGGGCCTGTTCGATGCGCAGCAACAGCTCCCGGGCATCGCTGTTCTGGTCGTCCAGCAGGAGCACTTCCCGGGCACGAACCGCAGCCTGCTCGAAATCGCCGGAGGTCAGGGCCTGCGAACTCTGTGCGAGCAGCGCGGCGAGTTCGAGCCGCCGGCTCTTCTCGAAATGGGTCTCCTCGACTCTCTTGAGAACTGCCCGGGCATCGGCGTTCTGGCCGTCGAGCACGAGGATTTCACTCGCCAGGCGGGAGGCGGCATCCAGATCGCGACCTCCGAGGGCCAGCCGGGCCTGTGCCAGCAGTTCCGCGATCCGGCTCCGGACGCGTTCCTGTTCGAGAGCTTTCTCGATCTTGTCCAGCAGCTCGCGGGCCCCGGCGTGTTGCGGGTCGAGCTTGAGCACCTCATGGGTCGCATCGTGGGCTGCATCGTAGAATTCGGCGGTAAACAGGCGGTGTGCCTCGACGATCCCGGTTTCGATCTGGAGGCGCAGGTCCTCGCCCCGGACTTCCGCCTCCGCCTCCTCGATCGCCACACGCAGTTCGGGATCTTCCCCCAGCAAATCCAGGGCCCGTTTCAGTGGGAGCAGGCTTGCCCGGAATTTCTTTTCCGAAAGGAGGCGAAGCCCCAGCTGTTTCTGTTTCCGGCCTTCCTCGACCTTGGCCTGGCGGAGCTTCTCGGCTTCGATCTCGAGCTGCACCTCCTGAACGATCTTGAGCGCCTCGGGGTGATCGACCTGCAGATCAAGGATTTCCTGAAGCTGCTTTCTTGCTTCGAGGAGCGCCTTTGCACTCGTCAGGCGCTTTGCGGAGTCGAGCAGGCGCCCGATCTTCTGGCGCCTCTCCTCCTCGATCTTCCGGCGCCCGTCGAGTTCAGCCTGCCAGGTTGCGATCAGCTCCACGTGATCCGCCTGCGCTTCCCCCTCGAGGGATCGGGTCAGCGACAGCGCGATCTCATATTCACCCCGTCCGGCGGCTTCCTGGGCGCGGCGCATGATCGCGGCGTTCTTGTCGCGCCTCCGCCGTTCGGCGAGTTCCGCCGCGCGGAGGACGGCCTCGATCTCCTGCTTCAGCCGGGCGGCCTCCGGGTGCCCGGGCTCCAGCTCGAGCACCTGCGCAAGCACTGCCAGCGCCTCGTTATGTGAGCCCGCTTCCCGGCAGGCGCGGGACTGTCCGAGGAGGTCGCTGATCCTCCGTTCCTTGGCCGATCGCAGCCGGTCCTGCTCCTCCGCCCGGTCGATCTCCCGGGCCAGGCTATCGGCGCTATCGAGGGCGGGGAAAATTTCCACGGCGGCTGCGAGTTCCCTGCGCGCAGATTCGAAATTGCGCGCCGCCAGTGCCTGGCGCGCGCGATCGAGACCGCTCATGGCCCTCTGTTGCTGTCTTTCGGCCAATTCCTGAGCCTGGATCTTCTGTTTGACCAGTTCCAGGAGGGCGAGAGCTTCCGGGTGCGAAGGTTCCAGCTGGAGGGCTTTCTGCAGCACGGCCTGGGCCGCCGCGAGGCGTTCCTGTGCCAGGTACCCGGAAGCCTCCTGCAGCCGGTCGCGGACTTGTTGGCGGAGCAGCCGCCTGGTCTCGATCCCGGCGCGAAGCTCCAGGCCGTAAGAATGATCAGGCTCGAGCTCCAGCAGTTGTCCCAGCCGGGCAAGCGCTTCGTCTTCCCGGCCCGACTGGTCCAGGGCGCTCGCCTCTGCCCAGAGGCTGCGCGCCAGCGCTTCCCGTGCCGCCAGCGCTTCCGCCTCACGCTCCGCCAGCTCGATCTGCGTCCTCAGCTCGGCCGCAGCCGGCATGCCGGGCCATTCGGCCAGGGCGAGGTCGAGTTCGGCGCGGGATTGCTGGAATTTGCCGGAATGCAACGCCTTTCTGGCCTTTTCCAGGGCCTCGTCCGCCCGGCGGCGACGCTCCTCATATGCCTGCTGCTCCGCAAGTTTCACACGAAGGTCGGATTCCAGGGCGATGGCTTCCGCATGACCCGGCTGCAGCTTGAGCAGCCTTCCCAGGGATTCGCGGCAGTTTGCCAGCTCACCGGCGTTAAGCTGCGCCCGGGACTGCTCGAGGAGGCTGGCGATCAGCTGCGCCTTTTGCCGCTCGCGTTCATGCTCCTCGAGGCGTGACGAGATTTCTTCGCGGAGAGCCGCCGCAGGGGCATAAGACGGATCGTCGCGCAAAATCGAGTCGACCACCTTGAGCGCGCTCTCGAAGCTGCCCGCTTGCCGGAGGCTCTCCGCTTCCCGAATCATCGGCCCCCACTTCTGCCTTATCTCGACCAGCCGAGACGCCCGGTCGATCTCGCGCAGGACGCGATCGCGAAACTCGATCAGCTCGAAATACTGACGTTTCCGGGAGGACCGCCTCAAGGTAGACCGCCCGGACTGAGTCAGGACCTGAGTTTCGAAAAACTCGGGGGCCGCCTGTTTCATCTCCTCGACCTGTTCGGCAACGTCCCCGATCGTGTCCCTGTTTGCGCCTGTAATGTCTTCCAGTTTCCCGACGGCTTCCCGGATCTCCTCTCGGAGCACGAGCTTACGCTCTTCGAGCAATCCCTGGGCGGCTTCGAGCTCGCGGAGCAGGTCTTCCGCATGCTGGTAACGTTTTTCCCTGTCCTTCTCCATCGTCCCGGCGATCACAGTCGAGATCTCGACCGGGAGATTCGGGTCGACCTTGTCGATCGGTTCGGGCTCCGAGTAGGTGATTTTGAAGATGACGCCGATATCGCTCTCGGCCTGGAAAGCCCTGGTGTAGGTCAGCAGTTCGTATGCCACGACGCCGAAGGAGAAGATGTCGCTGCGGTGATCCAGCTTTTCGCCGCGCACCTGTTCGGGCGACATGTAGGAAGGCGTTCCCATCGAGGTCTGGGTCTGCGTCAGTTCCGAAGAACTCACGCGCGCAAGCCCGAAATCGAGGATCTTGATCTGGCCGGTCCGGGTCAGAAAGATGTTGCCGGGCTTGATGTCGCGGTGGGTCACTCCCATGGCATGAGCATGACTCAGCCCTTCGCAGACCTCGATCAGGAAGTGAAGTTTCTGCTCGAGCGAGAGGGGCGCCCGGCGCGCGATGATGACCTTCAGATCCTCGCCTTCCAGGTACTCCATGGCGATGTAGCTCTGGCCTTCATCCTCGTCCATCTCGAATATGGTGATGATGTTTTTATGGGAGAGCGCTCCGGCAGATCGCGCCTCCTGCAGGAAACGATGCCGGACTTCCGGCTCCGCGTCGCGGTGGGCTGACAGCGTCTTCACCGCAACCACGCGGCCGATGCGGGGATCGAGCGCCTTGTAGACGGCGCCCATCCCGCCCTTGCCGATCATCTCGAGGATCTTGTACTTGCCTATCTTTTCCACGCGTCCCGATCCGTGCAGTGGAACGTGATGTTCTCGCTATGGTCTTCGCCGCAAACCGGTTGTTGCACCGGCACACCCCGGCCTGCGGCGAGCGAACTGCCTAACTTATCACGTTTTCTATCCTAACGGCAGCAGAGGAAGCAAGGGATTTCACCCGGTCCGGCCGCCGGCGCCCGTACACGGGGCCGTATCTCCAAAATCCAAAATTCAAGCGACGCGGGACGCTGAGTTTTGAAATCTGGATTTTGGAGATACGGCCCCCCTGGTCGGCCCCCCTGGCCCATGTGGCCGCGGGCTTCAGCCCATAAGCGCTAAGATAAGTCGCCAACTGAAGGCGGACTTGGACCTAGACCTGGACGTGGACCTGGCCTGGGATCTTCCTATGTCGGACACATCTTCGACAGCATCCTGACCGCTGAGAGAAGGAGTTGGTCGGCTTCCTGGGCTCGTGGCTGTTCGATGAGCGTCAAGGCGCAGCAGGCATCAATGATTGCCGCACATTCCATGGCACTGCCTCGGGCAATTGTGCAAAAGCGACGCTGATCCGGGCCACTGCTTTTTCCTGATCCTTCGGCGATATTCAGCGGAATGGAAAGGGATGCGCGACGGAGCTGTTCCGCCATGGCTGCATATCTTGGCGGCAGACTGTCAGCAATTGCAGCCGCGAGCGGCAAGAAACGAACTTCGGTCTGGTAGACGTCCAGCTTCCGAAAGTTCACGGATGGCAGCACAGTTTAAGTCCAGGTCCAGGTCCACGCAGATGTGGTAGTTAACTTGGCGCCTGAGGGCTTCAGCCCGCAACGGGCCCAGGTCGCTTGGGGGCGCCGGGGGGCACAAATCTGTTGCTTTGTCCGGCGATGTGAGGGGATAATCAATTCATCTCTTGATCGGCAAGGAAATGTGATCCCTTCGGGGCGCGAGTTCGAACAGCAATCGTGCGATTGCTGAACATGCATGCGGCTATACCTTGGGCATTGCGGACGCCGACTCTTCGAGGGAATAACACGCGCCGGAACCGCCCTGGGCTGACACCGCTTGGCTGTTGGAAAGGCGGGCCTGAAGACAGCTATTCTTACCCAAAATCCAATCCATCAGGCGGAAGTGTCGACCGACTGGGTGGAAGCTGCCGGGGCCAGCACCATGACATGGGTGGCCAACATCAATTAGACGAATTCGGGGAGGCTACGGCAATGAACGCACTCTGCAATCTTCTTAACCTGTTGTTTCCTTCGGGCTCCCTGCGCACTTTGAGAAACCTGACTGTAGTCGCGGTGATCCTGTTGGGCTGCTGTGGAACGGCCTCCGGACAGACCTTTGACTTCTCTACTGGCCTGGATGGGTGGTCTACGGTTGGTCCGCTCGACGGATCTGGGGCCAGCATACCCGGAACAGGAGTTTTCTCTCCTCTCACTTATTTTGCCAGCACGCCCATGTATGCATATTTTTCCGTCCGAGGAAGTATAGTCGGCACCACGGGCAACTGGATCATGCAAGCCTGGTCTCCCGACCTTTCCGCGTCCACTTACACTCCATGGCAGAAGGCAATCGGGTACTCCGTCAAGCTGTATAACGGCACTGGAAATGCGCAACTATGGGCCAACTTGTATGTTCAGGTGTATGACTACAATACCGCTACTCTCCGCCAGTTTTTCAGCGGCACCGCACAGCCCTTGGCCATCGGAACCTGGACCACCATGTCGTTTGACTGGTCAGGCGCCACGAATTTCCCCACCAGTTACCAAGTCAGAGCTGTCTTCGTCGACATCTGGGGAGCGATGGGGGCGAACTATGCCGGCGACGTGGGGATTGATGACGTAGTAGCGGTGACGGACACTACCCTCCCGACCGTCACCATCACGTCTCCGACCACGAACCCGACTTATACGACATCGGCCAGCACGATAGATCTTGCCGGCACTGCATCGGACAACAACAGGGTCGCGCTGGTGAGCTGGATGGTCAGCAGCACTGAGCAATCCGGTCCGGCGACCGGCACGAACAACTGGAGCGCGACCGGAATCCCGCTGCAGGTGGGCCAAAATGTGATCACAATGGCGGCGCAAGACGCGGCACAGAACTATCAGTACGTGGACCTGACGGTCAATCGCACCATACCGGTCACAGTCACGACCAATCCGACGGGCCGCACCATCACAGTGGACAATATCGATTATACGGCGCCGCAGACGTTTGACTGGGATCTCGACTCCGTTCACACGATCGAGACTCCTTCGCCACAGACAACGACCGGCACCCGCTACGTTTTCGCCGACTGGTCCGATGGCGGCGCAATCAGCCACCTCGTTACCGCAACTGAAGCTGTCACCACCTATACGGCAAATTTCACCACCCAGTATCTGCTGACCACAGCGGTGGCGCCGGCCGGCGGGGGCGGTGTGGCCGCGAACCCGACGTCACCCGATGGGTATTACAGCAGCGGCACTGTAGTCCAGGTCACGGCGAACCCTTCTCCCTACAGCAACTTCACCGGGTGGACCGGTGATCTGACCGGCCCGGGCAACCCGCAATCGGTCACGATGTCGGCCCCGCGCAGCGTAACCGCGAACTTCGTCGCGATTGTTACGGACATCACCATCAACACGAATCCACCCGGACGCAGCTTCACCGCAGACGGGGTGGGATACACGGCGCCGCGCACTTTCTCCTGGAACGCCGGCTCCACTCACACGATCGGCACCACTTCACCGCAGACTGCGACCGGCACGCGCTACCTATTCGCCGGCTGGAGCGATCAGGGGCTGATCAGCCACACGATCACGGTCTTCACGGCCCCAACCACCTATACGGCGAACTTCACGACCCAGTACCTGCTCACGACGGCGGTGTCCGGCAACGGCAGCATCAGTGCCACTCCGACATCGGCCGACGGGTATTACAACAGCGACACTTCGGTCCAGCTGACGGCTACTCCCCTCCTTGTCAACCTCTTCACCGGGTGGAGCGGGGATCTGACCGGCACCGTCAACCCGCAGTCGATCGTCATGTCGGCCCCGCGGAGCGTAACCGCCTCTTTCGTTCTGGAGACTACGGATATCACCATCAATACGAACCCGCCGGGACGGACTTTTACGGTGGACGGCACCGATTACACAACGGCCCGGACTTTTTCCTGGGACGTCGGCTCCCGTCACACGATCGCCACGACGTCACCGCAGACGGCTACGGGCACGCGCTACATTTTCGCGAACTGGAGCGATGAGGGCGCGATCAGCCACACGATCGGCGTCGGTGAACTTCCGGAAACCTATACGGCGAACTTCACCACCCAGTATTCGCTGGCCACGGCGGTGTCGCCGTCCGGCAGCGGCACGGTGAGCGCAAACCCGCCCTCGGCCGATGGATTCTACGGCAGCGCCGCTTCTGTCCAGGTCACGGCAACCCCGGTAGCCGAAAACAAATTCGCAGGATGGAGCGGAGATCTGACCGGTACGGCCAATCCGCAGACAATCGTCATGTCAGCGCCACGGAGCGTGACGGCGAGCTTCAGCACCTGTTCCCTGGCAATTTCACCAGACTCAGGGAATCATGGCTCCGGGGCCGACTCGGGAAGCGTAGCTGTGATCGGTTCCCAAGGGTGCTCATGGGTTGCAACCAGCGGTGACATCTGGATCTCCATCGATTCCGGCAGTCAGGGAAGCGGCAGCGGTTCCGTGACCTATTCTGTGACGGCCAACAGAGGCGCCGGAACACGCACGGGCTCGCTGACGATCGCGGGCAACACTTTTACTGTGACCCAGGAGGGGGCGGGCTTTGATCTGCCGTTCATTTCCGGTCTGCAGCCTCAGCCGGCTATAGCCGGAGGGCCGGGATTCAATCTGGAGGTGACCGGCTCGAACTTCGTCAACGGGTCCAGGGTGTACTGGAACGGGTCGGCGAGAACCACCGAATTCGTGGGAGTGGGTCAACTCAAGGCCGCAATTCCGGCCTCGGACATCGCCGGAGCAGGAACCGCTCAAGTGAGCGTAGTCAATCCTTCCACAGCCGTCTCCGACGAAAAGCCATTCACGATCCAGTCTTTCGTTCCGGTGCCGAAGGTGACCGTGCTGAGTCCCGGGTCGATGGTCCAGGGAGGGTCCGGGTTCACGCTCACCGTAATAGGATCGGGTTTCGTGCCTGATTCGAAGGTGAAATGGAACGGCCTCGAACGGGGGACTTCCTTTGAGAGCGGCACGATCCTGACGGCGGTGATTCCTGCTTCCGACCTGGCCAAGGCGGCCGACGCGACGGTGACTGTGGAGAATCCGCTGCCCGGCGGTCCCTCCGCCGGCGTGGCCTTCCAGGTCCTGACCGGGACGGTGATTACTGATGTCAGCCCAAGCTCCATGCTTCCCGGCAGCGCCGGCTTCCTTCTGAGCGTTTTCGGCGCAAACTTCCTGCAGGGAACCGGTGGCGGGCAGTCCGCCGGGGTGCGCCACGCCGCCGAAAATGAACCGACAGTCCTGTGGAACGGGGTGGCGCTGCCGACGGTCGTGGTGAGCAGCACCGAATTGCAGGCCACGGTGCCGACTGAGCTCGTGCCGCCTTCGGGAACCGGTGTCGTGTCCGTGAGCGGCGGGGGCAGCGGCGCTTCCAACGTGGTGCCGGTGCCGGTTACGGCGACACGGCCGACCCCGCTGCTGTCGGACCTGTCGCCGCGCAACGCCGTGCCGGGAGGCGCCCAGTTTACGCTGACTCTGCAAGGCAAGAACTTTACAGACGGGGCCAAAGTGCTCTGGAACGGGCAGGAGCGCGCGACCCAGTTCCTCGACAGCACCAAATTGCAGGCGATCATCCCGGACAGCGACATTGTCGCAATTGGCGCCTCCAGGGTGAGCGTCCTCAATCCTGCCCCCGGGGGAGGAGAGTCCAACGCGCAGCCCTTCGGACACGTGCAGACGCTTCTGTTCCCGAGATTGACTAACGCGGCGCGCAGCGCCGGCAGCGCGCTCGACGATGGCGAACGCACGGGAATGGCGATCACCAATCTCGCGGCCACGTCGGAAAAGCTTACCTTCACGGCGCTCGGCATGGACGGCACACCGATCTCCGGGACCGGCGTGACCAATCCCGCCGTGATTACGCTCGAACCGGGCCGTCAGTACGCGCTCGTCGGCTTCCAGCTCTTCGGCAACGGGCTGCCGGCAGACACGCCGATCGGGTGGTTCAAGATGGAGTCCACCGGCAGCGGCACGACCGGTTTCTTCCTGATGTACAGCGACACCCTGTCGGTGCTGGACGGCGCCGACGTCTCTTCCGCCACCTACACGACATCGGTGGCCACCGAGATCGGCGACCAGGGCTACACCGAACTGCACGTGGTCAACACCGAGGCGCAGCCGGCCGAGGTGGCGCTCGAGCTGTACGGGCCGGACGGGCAACTGCGCGCGCCCGTGGTGCAACGGACGCTGGAGGCCGGCACAGAGCTGGTGGCCGCGGTCTCGGATCTGTTCCCCGGCGTCGCCGCCGGCAGTTCCGATTATGTGCGTGTCGTGTCCAACCACAAGGTGCTTTTGTTCGAACGCATGGGCAAGGCCGGCCAGTACGTGTCCACTCTGAACGGGCAGGACGTCTCGGGCGGCGGCAGCGTCGTTTACAGCCCTCAGTATGCGGTGGGCGGCGGCGTCTATCGCACGACCCTGTCGGTCGTGAACCTGGAAGACAGGTCCGGAGTCGTGACCATGAGGCTGGTGGACAAGAACGGGACGGTCCTCGCCGGGCCTCTGGAGCGGACGATCGCCGCGCGGGGCAAGCTCGCGATCACGGATCAGAAGTTCTTCGTGGATGCGGGCGGCACGCTGAAGGACGGGTATGTCGAAGTGCGCAGCGACGGCGTGCGGCTGGCCGGCAGCGTCGTGTTCGGCGATCCCGGACAGCAGCAGTTTTCCACGGCCTTGCCCCTGGTCGGCGGGCTGCTGACGGACATGGTGTTCAACCAGGTGGCGTCCGATCCGACCTATTTCACGGGGATCGCCATCGTCAATCCGAATCCGGGCCCGGTGACGGCGCGGATCGAAGTGTACGATGCGAATGGAACCCTCGTGACATCGGCTGATCAACCGATTCCGGCCAACGGCAGAGTGTCGAAGCTGCTGCCGGAATATTGCCCGGATCTGCAGGGGAAGACCCGGGACGGCGGATACATTCGCGTGCACACAGACGCGGGTGTGGCGAGCTTCGCGCTGTTCGGCACAACGGCGCTTTCATCTCTGTCGGCCGTGCCCGCCCAGCAGGTGCGGCAGTAGGTCCCGGCCGCCGGACGGGACCCTTTATAGGCTAAACCGCGCCCAAGAACCGCGGCATGCATTCCAAGGGCGAAATGGGTGTCGCCTGATCGACTGTGCCTAATTGGAAAAGGCACAGTTTAGGCGGGTCAGGACGACGGTCGATGGATCTACGGTATTCGAAAGTGCCGGGTCCCCCGGCGAGACTGTCTCAAAACTCGTACACCCGGCGATCTGCCCTCAACCCCAGCCCTGCAAGGGCTGGAGACAGTAGCCCCGGGCAAGCGAAGCGCCGCCCGGGGTAGTGGACGAAGGAGAAACCGAGCCCCGGCAGGGGCGACAGAAGTTATTTGTTTGCAGATGTTTTCTGTCGCCGGGGCTCTCACCATTTGCCTGGCCTGACCGGGGGCAGCGCCGCTGCGCGGCTAGCCCCCGGCTACTTTCTCTGCGTCCCTCCAGGACGCCTGATTTTGAGACATTCTCGGCAGCCGGGACCTATTTGCGGCCGGGAACTTAACGAATCACTTGACCTGCTGGGCCGGGACCGCCGAGAGTGACGTCCCGAGTTTGGTCCCGAACACGGCATAGCTCGCGACACCGAGATTGGTCCGCACCCGGATGTACCCGGAACTTCGGTTCTGGCCGTTCAGTGAGTCGAAGTACTGCGTCAGCAGCTGTGTCACCCTGCCACCGGCCGGAATCGGCTCATCCTTTTCCGCTACCGGGATCCCCTTTTCGTCGTAGACCTCGATGTGTGCCGTCACGGCCTGAGCGTTCGGGTTCAGGATGGCCAGGCCCGTGTAATAGGTCTGGTCCGAAACCAATTGACTGAAGACAAAATCGGTTTGCAGCTCGCTCACCAGCGGCAGCGCCGAGGTGTAGCGGATCCCGGCCGGATCGCCGAACACGACGCTGCCGGCCAGCCTTACGCCGTCGCTCCTGACCTCGACGTACCCGCTCCGCGACTGGCCGTTGCCCCCATCGACGAAGAACTTCTGGTCGGTGATCAGCAGCTTGCCGCGCGCCGCAATCGTCAGGGGCGCCGGAGCCGCAAGTTCCGCCCCGCGGTCGTCGAGCAGGCGCAGGCGGACCACTCCGGGCCTGTCTTCCAGGTTCACGACAGTCAGCCGGGTCGACCAGTCCGGTCCAACCGCGTACTGCGGGCTGTACAGCACGGTCGAACCGGCCGAAGCATCCTGGCCGTTCAGGCCCTGCACATCCCGGCCCGGTCTGCCGAGGTATTCGAACAGCGACACGCCACGGTTCGACACGATGCGGACATAGTCCGACCCCGACGCCGTTACGCTTGGGAACAAATCCGTCACGTATTCCACCACCGCCGCGTTCGGCGGCAGCGTCCGTCCGACTGCAGGCGCCCGCAACCCGCCGTCGGGTCCATACAACTCGAAGAGGACTTCGGCAGGCTGAACATCCGGGTTGACCACGTGAATCTGTGTGAAGCCCGGGTCTTCGATCACCGGTACCACGAAACTGGAGCTGGTGCGTTCCGAAACGTCGGTTCCATCCAGCTTGGTCAGATCCGAATTGAACATCAAAAAGAACCCCATCAGGGAGCTGCCCGAAGTTTCCGTCTTGAACCACCCCAGGGTTTTTCGCTGTATCAGCGCTTCGCCGAAGATCTGCCAGTTGATCACGGCCAGCTGATTATGGCCGTCAATCGTTACCAGCGCCGGGTTTGTGATTCCGGGGCCTGCAATCAATTCCCCCGACTTGTCGAACGCCGTCATCGTCAGCTTCGCCGGCTCATCCCCCAGGTTGGTCAAGCCGATGCCCGTGAACTCGCTGTCGTCAACCACGCTGCCCCCGGTGCGCGGGATGCTCGCCAGTCGCGGGTACAGCAGGGTGGTGACGCAGTTGAACATCGCGCCGTTGGATTCCCCTCCGCCCGGCGACGGGTTCAATACCGACACGCGGGAGGTGCCGATGGCCGAGAGGTCCCCTTCGGGAATGATCGCCTGCAGTTTTGTGCTGTCGACAAACGTCGTCTGCCGCTCCTGCCCGTTCCACAGGACCCTGGCCCCTTCGGCAAAATCCTTCCCTTCCACGGCGAGCGAGAGCCGTCCGCTGCCGGGCACGGCGCTCTTCGGCGCCAGCGCCGACAGCTGGGGCGCCGGAATCGTCGCCGAGAACGGCATAGGAACCACGTTCGAAGCACCGCTGCCGCCCCCGCTCACCGCGACCGTCGCGGACCCCGAACTTCCTGCCAGACCGGCCGGCACGCTGGCCTGCAGCTGCGTGCTCGAAACGACCACCGTCGGCAGCGGCTGCCCGTTCCAGAGCACGGTCGGACCGTCCCCCGGCTCTTGCGAGTAGGCGCCCTTTAATGCCGCCGGGGGCGAGGCGACAAAATTCTCGCCGAAGACCGTCAGTTTGAACGCTCCGCTGTTCGGCAGCACGGCGCTCGGGCTGATGTCCGAGATGACGATGCCGGTCTGCACTCCAAAGGCCGCCGTTCCCGACTCTCCTCCCCCGGGAGCGGGATTGACGACCGACACGGAAAACTGCCCGGCCTGGGCGATATCCGAACCGGGTATCACCGCCGTCAGAATCGTGCCGCTCTCGTAAGCCGTCGCCCGTTCCTGGAGGCCCCAGCGCACCCTGGAACCCGGCACGAAGCCTGTCCCCAGGACTGTGAGTTTGAATCCGGGACCGCCCCTCAACATGCTGGCCGGGCTCAGCCTTGTAACGGCGGGCACGGGATTCTGCGCGGACTGCACAGTGAATGTTTTCGCTGAAGACACCCTTCCGGGATTCGCGACTGACACCTGCGCCGATCCCGCCGAGGCGATATCCGACGCAGATATCTGGGCGCGGAGTTGGGTGACTCCGAGATAAGTCGTCGACCGGCTCACACCGTTCCACAACACGGTCGAATCCGGGATGAAATTCGAACCGCTGACCACAAGGTTGAACCCCGGCCCGCCTGCGCCCGCCTGGGAGGGAGTCAGGCTGGTGATCTCAGGCGTGACCAGGCCCGCCTGCGCGACTGAGAATGTTAACCCGGCAATCGTCAGCGACCCGGACCTGTCCTCGCCGTTGTTGGCCGAAACCATGTAGGCAACAGTGCCGGTGCCGGAGCCGCTCGAACCGCTCGTGATCGTAAGCCAGGGGTCATTCGAGGAGGCGGTCCAGCCGCACGTACTTGCCGCCGTCACCGTGACTGTTCCCCTGTCAGATCCGATGCCGTGGTCGCGGCTGCGCGGCGAAATCGAGTACCCGCAGGCGCCGAACAGCGCGGTCACTGTCAGCGGCGCCGTCATGCTGATGGAGGCGGGATTGGCTTCGCCCGTCAAGTCGCCGATCCAGCCGGTAAAAAGGATCCCCGAGGCGGGAACGGCGGTCAACTGCACCGAGGTTCCGCTGTTGTAATACCCATCCGGCGACGTAGGACTGATAGTGACGGTGCCGCCGGATGATGGGGAAGCGGACGTCTTTAGCTGGTACTGGGCCGAGAAGTTCGCCGTGTACAGGGTTGGGGTTGCGGGCGCTATGATTGAATGGCTGACGGCGCCGCCGTCACTCCAATTCTGCCAGCGATATCGGGTCCCCCCCGAACCCTGTGGTGTAGCCGTGGCTATGATGTGGCTGGTCCCGGCCACCCAGGTAAAATTCTGCGTCGAACTGTACACCTGCCCGTCGACCGTGATGCTCAGTCCCGGCGGATCGGTGGCGACTGTGATACCGGAAACAATATTAAAATTCGCGGTCACCCTGGAAGGGCCAAACATGGTGATCGGAAGCGGATTTGCAGTGCCGATCAGGCTTCCGCTCCAACTCACGAAGGCGAAGCCGGGATTCGCCCTCGCGTTAAGCTGTACGACCGTGTTGCTGTCGTAGAAGCCGTCGGCCGAGCTTGGAACCGGGTCTACGCTCCCTCCCGAGGGCGGAGAGATTACCGTCGTTAACTGATACTGCGTCGCAAAATTCGCGGTGTACGTGGTCGCACTGGCAGGCGCCGTGATGGTGTGGCTGAGAGCTTGCCTGTCGCTCCAGCTCAGCCAGACATAACGGGTTCCCCCGGAACCCTGCGGCGTGGTGGTCGCTATGGTGTGGCTGAGTCCGATGTCCCAGTTAAAACTCTGAGCCGAAGTGTAGGGTACATCGTCGACAGTGAAGCTGAGTCCTGGTGGATCGGTTGTCACGGTGATCGACGGGCAACTAGACCTGTACGCAGCAGTGCCGGTCCACGAGCCGGGGCCATACTGGGACGTGGAAGTAATCCACCTGTTAGCCACAGTATCGAAATAGATGTTGGTAGCGGTGCCGACCGTCAAAAACAGCTGGCTTACGTACCAGTCATCGCTCCCCGGTTTTCGCAAAATGAAAGATGTGATCTGGCAGAACGTGGCATTCGCTACCGTAAAGCTGTAAGTATTGGTCTCGCCGGGCCGCGAATGGCCTCCGGTCAAAGGAAATACAGCCGGAGCCCCGGGAAATGTCCCATCTAGCTCAAGCGTCGGTGTGTCAGCAGTGGGCTCAGAAGGAGGAATGATGTTGAGGTTTCCGGTCACCACCGTGAAACTGATACGGGTGCCGGCTACCTGCGCATACAGTCCCTGGTTGAGGAACAGGAAAACCGAAACCGGCAACAGCGCCCAAATCAAGTTCGTACCCGCGGATCTCTTCATCGCATTCTTCCTATTCATGGTTTCCACACTCCTGGCGCGGTTCAGCCTCGGGGAACAGAATCCCTAACGTCCTTGCCTGACCTGCTATCCGGCAGAAGCAGACGACCTGAGAAAACGTCAGAGTGCAACATATAACCGACGGGCATTCGACCAAGGACTTACCGCTGCCGGCTGCTGCTCTGTGGCAGTCAACCCCGGCCGGCAGTCCGAATCTGAGGGGGGATTGCCAGCGATTATCAGCCTCCAGTCCCCCCCTTATCAATACTTTTCTATCTACCGGGGACTCGGGAGCGGTCAGGACAGCGGATTCTCCCAGCGCAGGGTGTCAAAGCGGGCGAAGTCTCCGTCGGTCGAGCAGAGGATGAGGCCATGCTCGAGGGCGAGGGCGGCGAGATGCGCGTCGGGAACGAGGTTCGACCGGCCGCCGATTGTGGCGAGCAGCGGTTCCAGGATCTGTCGATGGTTCTGGGTCGGTCCCGGTATCCACACCGGCTCGCAGTCCAGCCAGTTTCTGACCTGACGCCATGCGTTCGTGAGCGACAGCGGCCGTTCGAAGATGCGGGGATTGGTGGTGAGACGCAGGAAGCCGAGGAGGCTTGGCCAAGGCAGACCCACCGGGGCGGCCCCGTTCAGCCGCCCGTCCAACCACTCCCGCGCCCTGGCGTGCTGCGGCATGGAGCCGACATGAGCGTACACCAACAGGTTGGCATCCACCAGGATCACTTAAAGTCCTCCCCTTCCGCCACAGCCAGGACATCTGCTACATCATCGACACTCCCCTGGAGGCATCGCCCTAACGATACCGACGGGGTCCGGTAGGGCTTCCGCGCCTTGACCGGCGCCGCAATCTGCCGCAACCCCTGGCGCAAAGCCTGATTGACAACCTCTTTGAAGCTCGCCTTCGTTTCCATACGCGCCCGTTCCAGCAGGGCGGCCACATCCTCATCGAGGCTCAGGGTAGTTCTCATACATCAAAGCATAGATTATCTGATGCTTTGATGTCAACCAGCCGTGATCGCCGGACTTCACCTCCCGGACCCCATCGCCAACGGAATGATCCTGATCCGATATTGAATAGCGAAACTAGAATCGTTATTAGTCATAGAAGGGCAGTTGGTGATTACCGCCTGGAAGGAGCAACTGAAGTGAGCACAAGGAAGGATTGGCTGTATGTATCGATGGTGCTATTGTTGGGGGCGTCGAGGATGGCCGGGCAGGAGGCCGGCAACTCACACGTGTTCCCCCAAGTGTCTCTTTATCTCCCTCCTCGCGCATCCGGTACACGCTCATGGTGAAGGATCTCAACGGTCTCGATCTGTCCGGTTCCGGAAGAACGCGCACCGGTCCGATGCGGTGCCGGGATTTCAGCGTCCATGTGTCCGGGTCGGGGGAGATCCGCATGGACGCACTCGACGCGGCTACGCTGAAAGCCGAGATCAGCGGCTCAGGAAATCTGGAAATTCCCGGAAAGATCGACCGGCAGGAAATTCACATCTCCGGATCAGGGCGCTATCGCGCACCGGACCTCGAGAGCCAATCCGCCGACATCTCGATCAGCGGTTCGGGAGATGCCACGCTGCGCGTTCGGGAAACCCTGTCGGCCCACATCAGCGGATCCGGCTCCGTGGAGTACTACGGCAACCCGTCGGTGACCAAGAAGGTGAGCGGCTCAGGCAGCATCCGTCGCCTCGGAGACTGACGACGGCAATTTTCTAAGACCAAGAGAGACGACCTAGAAAGTACCTGCCAAGAACGGGCTTAAAATCAGTTTCCCTCCCGTTTGGGGGGGGTCACGAATCTCTGCCATCCCACGCCGGGCTCGTCTCAACGAGGACGAGCGACCGTGATTGCTTTAGAATTCAGCGGCACTTGGGAGCGCCGGCAAAAGCAAATTTGATGCCGTCGAGCAGGAGGACTCCCTTGTCCTTGGAAACCACCTGCAACGGAATCCGCTTCGTCTGTCCGTTTGCGTACGTCACAGTAATGACGCCGCGGCTCTTGTCTCCCTGGATGCTCCAGCGCGCGGATCCCCTCTGACTGTTGGCGCCGCCCCATTGACCGGCGCCCGAGGCGCTGAACTCGTAGGAGTCTCGGTACAGGCCGTCCGGACAGAGCGTGACCGTTCGTTCGGTGCCGGCGCCGCCATAGATCGTGGCGCCGCCCGAAAAGGAGTAGTACTCGCCGGCGAAGTAACGCATCAGGCTGTTGTCCGCCTGGGTTGCCGCCGGTGGAGCGGTTGGGACTGGGGCCGGAGGTGCCGACGGCTTGGGCACCGGTCCTTCGTGAGTCGCAGGCGGCGCTTCTTTTGCAGTGCCATCCGCGGCCCGGGAGAACTCGATGGAGCGTGAAGCCCCCTCGCCGCGCGCGTCGACCTCGACAAGGGTAAAGATGAGCTTGCTCCCCTCGAATTCGGCCTCGAAATAGGACTGGCCGGCGTCCCCGGCGCATGATCCGGTTGCGATGCCTTCCGTGATCGTACCTTCGAGGCGGAAGCTCGTTCCCTTAGTGCTCGACATTGTGCCGGTGATGCGTCCCGCGGCGTCCTGGTTGAGCGCAAGGGTCAGCGTGACGCCGCCCGACGTCATGGTGAAAGTCCCGCGATAGCTTTGCGCGATCTCCGGCGTAACAGCGACAAGTCCCACTACAAAAACCGACAAAAAGGCTTTGCTCATGTGAAAGCCCTCCCGGACAGGTGAAGTGCCATGTGATGAGTCAAATCGAGCAGACTTATAGAAAGGTCTTCTTCACCTCTTCCGATCCAAGATTTGAAGCATCTGTTGTGTCTGCAGGTTGAACTCCTGTTCAAATTCGGGGTAGTACTGAATGATTTCGTAAAACAGGCGAGCCGCATCCCGGTCGATGATGTGGAAGCTGGTCCGCAGTTCCTCTTCGCTGGGGAAAGCGATCTGACGTCCCGCGTGAAACTCCTTCAACGAGAGGATCTCAGGGCCGTTGAGCGCCAGAACGTGTTTGAGGACCATGATTTCCCGCAGCAACTCGAGCGGTGGCACCCGGATTCCGTCGTAGCTGTTGGACAAGAGCACCGTCCAGTTCAAATGATTTCCCGCGGCATCGCGCTGATTGCCTTTTCTCAAACGTCCGAGGAATTGCCCGGCGGTCAATGGCTCGTACGCCATCACACACTTCGGTTGTGCCAGGGGGTGCTCCTGCGTCACCTTGGGTTCGGCGTCGAAGCTGATCGACAAGGCATTCTCATTTTTGCCCAGCCCCGCCAGTTTATGATTCAGAAAAGCCAGGCGAAATCCGCTCCCGCTGGGATCGTCGGGCTTGTCTTCAAAAAGGATGATCCGCTCAACATTGACGTGCTGGCTGAATTTGGCCTTATCCACTATCTCCCAGAGCATGCGGCGAACCAGGATTTCCTCGCCGGGGATGGCACCTCTCAGCAGGGAGGCAAACTGCTCCCTTGTTTTTTGATCGTAGCCGGTTTGGTCGATCGCCCGGATGCGGCTGAGCAACGTCTGAAAGACGCTGCTCTGAGTGACGAATTTCAAATCGAACACATCCCCGCCCTGGATCCGGTAGGCGTTGCGAAACAGGCGATATCCGAAGGTATCGAAAGTGTCGGAATCCTTCGGGATGACCCAGCTGGAAGCCCTCTCTTCCTGGGGCACCACGTGGGGGGTAAGCACGACAATCACCTCTTTTTTCTGCCTGGAGGTGACGGTCCGGCGAAAGAGACCTCCCAACCATGGAAGCTCAGAAAGCACGGGGATGCCCGTGATGTTGCTCCTGTCTTCTTTCGCGATGAGGCCGCCGATGATGAAGGGTGTGTTGTTAGTCACCCGCACGAAGGTCTGGACTTGCCGGTTGTCGACATAGGGGGCAAACGCCACCTTGGAGGAACTGCTGTCGGTGCCGGCCTGGCTCACCGCGCTCACGATGGTCTCCACCTGCATGCTGACTTGCGCGCCGTCCGCGCTGACGCGCGGGCGCAGGTTCAGGACGATTCCCACCGGAAAATAGTCGACAGACGAGATGATGCCCGCCGACGTCGCAGTTGACTTGACTGCCGGCACCTGCTGTCCTATCTGAATCCTCGCCTGGCGGCCGTCAAGAACGAGCACCGAAGGATTCGAGAGAATCTCGGCCTCCCCTTTCTCCAGGAGAGCTGCGAGCCGCGCCTTGAATGTGTACATCTGGTCCAGACTGCTGTCGAACGCAAAGGTGAACGGCAGCGCGGTGCCGGTCTGCTGATCCTTCAGCCCATAGTTTGAGCTGACCCTTCCAGACGCAGACTCCACGCTAATACCCAGGTCCCGCGCCTTGGTGGACTCGAGCTCGATCGCCAGGGCCTCGATGACGATCTGCCTGGCCGGCACATCGATCTTCTCGTGAAGCAGGTTGAGGAGCCTGGCGAGCGACTGGGGGTCGTCGGGCTCATAGAGCAGGAGCAGTCTCTGCTGCGGTTCTCCTGCGGTAGACTGGTGGAGAAACAGGCCCCCGATGTCAGGCACCGCAGCCACCGCCCCCGGGTATTGAAATTGTTGCTGCATCCCGTAATTGGGAAAAGGGGAGGGATCCATCAGGCTGGTCTTCGCGGCGTCGATGAGTTTGACCACAATGGGAAGCTCAACCGGGCCCTTTCGAAGCGGAGTATAGATCTTGTCGGTCAGCGTCTCGGAATTTTCCGAGTTGAACTCAATGGTCGCGTAGCCCAGGGATTTCAACAGCGCAATTGCCCTGTCCGCCTGCAGGTAGCTCAGGTTATAGACCTCCTGGCCCAGGCTGCGCAGATCCAGGTCCGCATTCAGGGTGCTCTGGAAGGTTCTTTCAAAGAGCGCCTGGATTCCAGGGAGATCGGGGTTCGGTTTTTGCCCTGCTGCATCGATCAGCGAACCATAGACCAGGATTTCACGACTATCCGCCGAATCAGGAACCAGCGCCAGTTCCAGGGTGCATGTTGACCCATCGGGCAACCGCTTCACGAAATAATGCGCGCTCTCCACGCCGGCGAGTCCTGACATCTTCCACGAGGCTTCCTCATTTTTGCCCGCTTTGTAGTCATACATCATCGTGACCTTCAGTGAGATGTTTTCCAGCAACCGCCGATTTCTGGCCAGCGACTTGAACGGGGAGCTGATTGAGAATCCGGACTGGCCCAGCGGGACCGCAAAGCGGGGAGCTTCCTGACCAGGCTGGGCTGTGACCTCCTGCGTGCACGGGTCCCCTCGCAACTCGGGGCCTTGTCCGAGCAGCAAAAACAATGGAGCGATTCCTATCCAGCAGATGTCAGGCATTGATTGGCGAACCATTGGCTTGCGCTCCTTTAGACTGCTGCAGGTTGATGATCGTTTCGCGCAAACGCCTGCTCAAGGTCCGAATGACAGCCCAGGCTACATCGGCGTTTGCCGACAATATGTCCTTGAAGTCCTGCTGCCTGAGAACCAGAACGAGACAATCCGTGACCGCCGTGGCGGAGGCGCTGCGGGGCTCCCCATCGATGACGCTCATTTCACCGAAGCAGTCCTCCGGCCTCAGAGTCGCCAGGCGGGCATCCCCGCGATGGATCAGGACTTCGCCGTCGACGACCAGGAACAGGCGATCTCCCGGCTCCCCCTCCGCGATGATTTTCGAGGCGGCGGGATAAACGGTTTCCGATGTAGCGCCGGCCAGGCGGCCCAATTGTTCCGTCGCCATCCTGGAAAAGAGCGGGACCCGGCGAAGAAAGAGAATCTTGTCGAGGATCATCATCTCTTGCCCCTCAAGTTGATTTGATTCAGCCGCACTGTGACCTATATGTCCGCAGCCGTCGCCCGGTCCGGCGTGTTGCGCCCGTGTTCGGCTTGGCCCTGACGAGCCGATCCTGGCGAGACTACGGCGCGCCGTTTTAGCCACGTTCGCATTCGGATGGCTGAGAAGACGGCGCATCGGCTCTACGGCTTCGGCCATCTTGTTTTCCCCGGCCGCATGAACGGCCCCGGCCAGCACCCAATCCGAGGTACCGGGCCTGAGCATTTCGAGCACCTCGGACCGCCCGTCATGATCCCGGCCGCCAGCACCGCGTTGTTCGAGCAGTCTTAACACCGGGCTCTTAAAACTGCCGGGAAGGACGTTCTCCAGCACTTCGAGGGCCGCGGCGCGATTCTCACTCGTACCCTCGATCAGCACGGAATGCATGTTCCGGATGCACGTGCCGGGTTTGCGCGCGTCCAGGATGAGGAACAGGTTGTGGAGATGCCGGCTATACTCCTCCTCCAGTGCCCGCCGAAGAAAATCGACACCGATAAGCGTGGACACCCTGCGCAGCGACTCGAGCCGTTTCTTTGCCTCCGCCATCTGCCAGGACGCCATCGTCGAGGTCAATGCGAGGTAAGGCCGGGGCGAAGGCTGCTGATTGAGAAGGCGGCAGCAGGTCTCGATCAGGCGGGCGGAGTCCAGGTTTTCGGGTGTATCGAAAAGCTCCAGTACTATTTTCAGTGCGTCTTCACCACCAATGCGCACCAAAACTGCAGCTAGCGGTCCGGCACCCGCGAGCAGCGTGCGCAACTCCGCCCTGCCGGGCCAGGTCTTTAAGAACTCCAGGGTAGACCGGCCGAATGCCGACAGGGCGTCAGCGGCGGCTGCGCAGGTCGCACTGTCGCTGAGTTGACGGATGAGCGAGGGTATCAGCTCCGGGTCCTGGCAGGTCGAACACGCTTCGAGGGCGGCGACCCTCACGCTCTTGTCCGGATCCTGCATGAACTCGAAGAACAGGCGCTTCCAGCCATCGAACTGCAGGCTTCCCAGGTGTCGGGCGACTGCGATCCGGTCGGCGGCACGGCCGGATGCCACCATCCTCCTGAGGCAATTGCCGGCGGCCGCCACGGCAGTCGGATCGCCGACCTGCATGAGCCCTGCGGCCGCCTCCACTCGCACCCCCGGGGCGGGATCGCCAAGACTCTCAGAAAGCGCGGCCACTGCCTGCCTGCCGCCGGTTCGTGCGATCGCACCGAGGGCTGCCTCACGCACTTCCGGCGCCGGGTCCGACACTCGCCTCAAGGCGCCAGGATAGTCCTTTCCAGTGCCGTGGCGTTCGAGGTAACGCAACGCCGCAGTTCTTGCATCCGGATTGTCTGATTCGAGCAGCCGTCGGACTTCCGGTATCCAGTCAACCTGGCCAAGCGTCTCGATGATGCTGAAGAGGTGAGGGAGCTCTTTGGACCCGGCGGAGAGGAGCGCCTTTCTTGTGCATGTCACAAGGGTTCGGTCATAAAGGGGTGTTCCTGCAGCCGGCAGATCGAGCAGCTTCGAACCGAGGCTGTCAATCAGACCTCGCAGGTAAAACACGTAATTCCTGCGCGCCAGGTACAGCCACGCCACCGCCAGGACGGTGACGCCGCAGGCAAGAGCATGGATCGGAATTCTGACGGGAACCAGCGCCAGGACAATTCCGGTAGTCCCAACGGCCGCGGGTATGCAAATCCCGTCCACGAGGGCCCTCGCCTGGTTGCGCGACTTGCTGCGAATGCCGAGGAAGAGTATCTGCCTGGCAGCGTTGTCGATGGTGAAAGATGCTGTCTGGACCGTAAGCCGCATGAACACAATCCAGCCGAATGCTGCGCTGACAATTACCCCGAGAGATCCCGCCAGCAAGCCCGCCGGCATCAGCGAAAGGATCAGAGCCAAATTGAACCGTCGAAGCAGGCGATGTACGACGAATAGCTGAATGACGAGGACAGCAATGTTGGCCCCGCCATAGAACTCACCGAAGAAGGCAGCCAGTAGCTGATTCTGGTAGCGCAGCCCGGCGGCCGACTTGAACTGGAATTCTACCAGCGTGACCGATATCGTCGCCGCCAGGACGAGCAGTGCCAGTGTTCTGACCTGGGGCGTGTTCAAAAGCTGCCTGAAGGAAGCAAGACTTGAAGCCCGTGCAGCCCCTGGTTCCGCACCTGGTCTGGGGAAAGCCAGACGGAAAGCGTCATGCGATACCCAGGAGACACTGAACGCAAACCCCAGCACCAACGCACCCACGACGATAAAAAGCCCCCTGTCGCCCATGAGCAGAATGAGCGGACGGATCAAAAAGCCGGCAAGGATACAGGCGGCGGTGCCGCCGGCTTCTACCATTCCAATGAGCCGCTTTGCTTCGCGGGAATCGAACGTCTGTCCAAAAAAACTCCAGAAGAGCAGCATCGAGCCGTAGACCGTGATGTCGGCCACAAAATATGCAACGACTCGAAACCCATCCCATGTGGTAGCCAGAACGGCCCACAGGCCGAAGGAGAGCGTCGCAAGTGCCCAGCAAGCGAAGCTGATCACCCGGTTCAGGGGATATCTCCTGGCGCCGAACCCGTAGACAGAGGACAGCGGCGTCAAGAGGGCTGCCGTGCCAACATACATGTAGGGAAGGAACTCACGGCCGAACCGGCTCAGGAACAGGGTATCGCCGGCCGTCCGCGCGATCAGGCTGGCGGAGGCCACACACACGAATCCCAGGGCCGCGCCCAGGAATCGAGGTCGTTCCTCAGCCTCCGCAAGAGAGAGAAGCGCCATTTCGGCCTCGTGGATCGAAGGTCGGAGATAGCCGGCAGCCCCATCTTTAGCGCAGTCCGTCCCGAAAGGCCGGGACAGACCACGAGCTCACTTTTTTGGGAAAGAGGGAATGGCCTTGCGATGAAGGTCATTCCCTCAATTTGGCAGATCATCGGCTCAAAAGCACGCTGCCTTCTCTCAGCCGGTCACGATCGGGGGTATCAAGACGGAGTTCAGTCCGCCAACACCGAATAGAGCGATCGAAACCAGGGCGATGGCAAATGTCGGATGCTCGATGCAGACCAGGCCATCTGCAAGGTTATTCGTGCAGCATATCTGATACGCAAGTTGCGCGCAGATTATGGTCGCATACCACATCGCCAGGAGAATAAAAGCCAAGATGATCCCCGCTATCGCTGCGAGAACCGGGTTGGCTGCGGCTGCAGCCGCAATGGCAGGCGTTGCAACGATGCCGAACCCGGCAGCCATGGCAGCAAACGAAGGGCTCAGCGCCGCAAGTGCCCCGAGCAACAGAAGCCAATTGGCCGCCAATTCGGCGCCAATGCCTGCAGGTGAAAGCTGCGTTGCGCACGCCGAGGATAAGCAGACCTTGACTCCGTAGGGAATGACGGTGTTGCTGCCACCAAGGTTAAGCGGGGTGTTAAGCTCGGCGAGGCTCCATTTCCCGTCGAGAAGGCATTTGGCGAATGGCCCGAAGAAGTTGCATACGGATTTGAGGAAGGCGATCGCGTCATTGATGTTGAACACCTGTTTTTTGGAAGGGACCACTCCACCACTGATGGCGATGGGAAAATCCCACGGGTTTGGCCATCTGTTCATAGAGGGAGCGGTGCAGACGACAACTTGACGGGCCACCTCATTTACTACGGTCGTGGCGATCGTTGCCCAGCCAGTGACGATATCGACGAATGACTTAAGGCCGCAAATGCCCGCCGCACAGAGCCCCGCTCCCACCCCGGCTGCGCTGCATGGAAGTTTTGCGACCTCGGCATCATAGCACTGCTGATACTGCTGTGTGGCAGTCAGGACGACGGCAACCATTTGGGTGATTGTCGTGATAACGGTATCGGTAACCGTCGTTACCGTGCAGTTCATGGAGTTGGCGGCGAAACCGGCAGCACCATTGGCCATAACGGTGGCCATCTGTCTACCCACGGTGAGTTTGGGTTGAAGCAGCATACTGGCGACTGGATAGCTTGTCTGCAGTGCGGAGCGCAGGAGCAAGGCGCCACGCGCCTTGTCAGGGTCGGCGATAATGTTTTTGATTATATCTCTGGCGACGGCATTACTCCACGGCACCGCCTTTGCAGATCCGTACTGCACGCCGGAAGCGGTCAGGGTAATCGCTGCTCTGTTAGTCGGGCTGCCAAAGCGAACAAAAGGAGAGCGGCTGGTGAGATCCATCACGGCCCTGCTGCCCAGGGCAGTAACTACGGTAGGCAATACCTGACCTCCGACGTTGTAAATACGTGCTTCGCCAAACGGGCCCATGATCCCATCGCCGGTCTTGTTTCGCGTGAAATTCACTTTGGGAATGACCGGGGTGGCAGCAAGGATGCGATCGGCCCACGGAAAAGCAAGCAAGAGGCCGGCGCCAGCCGCGCGTTGCATTATCTGGCGACGGGTCAGGTTCGAGACAAGAGAAGATAAGTCAACTTCGTGGTTGGCGAAGGCAGTGCGCGCCATGGCTTCATTTCCGCTTCTCCAACCTTCCCAGGCATTCTTCTTTGCAGTCATGTTTTTTCTCCCTTTAACCAAACAATCGAGATGGTTTTGGTGAGTCCTGCTTCGCACTCGTTGCCCTTCACCCTCATCAGCTTTCCAGGCAGCTGCAACTTGCGCCCTTTCAATAGTTGTCCATGAGCCAAGGCAGACGACCGAGTTCGGCCATTCATGGCGGACTCCTATCGACAAAACACAAACGAGTGCAAGGGCTTCTGCCGGGCTATTCGTGCGGGAGAAGCAGGATCTAACAAAAAATCAAGGGCAAGATGGAAACTGTCGTTTATACAGCAACGCACGTATCGGGGTTACACAGGCCTCAGTGGGTGTCCAACGGGCTGACGCCTCCATGCTCGAAGCAGGGGACTCCGGGAGATAATCTCTGTTAGAATTTAGATCGTCCGGGCGAATGATAGAGAGGGGGCGAGGTCATGAGCCTGCATCCGGAAGGAAGAGAAGATGCCTTCTTGCCGACCCGGCAGAGCCTCCTGAGCCGCTTGAAGAACTGGGACGATCGGGAGAGCTGGCGGGACTTCTTCGACACCTACGGGCAGCTCATCTACAACCTGGCCAGAAAAGCCGGGCTCGCTGATCCCGAAAGCCAGGACGCCGTCCAGGAGACCCTCATAGCAGTCGCGAAACAGATGCCCGGATTCAAGTACGATCCCGCGTTAGGTTCGTTCAAAGGCTGGCTTGCCCAGATCACGCGCAGGCGCATCGTGGACCAGTTGCGCAAAAGGCGGCCGGAAGTCCAGCCCGGCCATCCGGAGCATCCGGGAAACTCCATCGAAAGTGTTCCCGATCCCGCCGGCTTCTCGTTTGATGCCCTGTGGGAAGAGGAGTGGCAGACGCAGTTGTTTCAGGCGGCGCTGCGCAGGGTCAAGCGAAAGGTTCACCCGAAGCAGTTCCAGATGTTCGATCTCTACGTCAGCCAGCAGTGGCCCATGAAGGCGGTCACCGACATGCTGGGCGTCTCAGCCGCCCAGGTCTACATGGCCAAAATGCGCCTCTCCAGGATGCTGAAGGCGCAGATCCGTCTGCTCCAGTCCCAAAGCGCATGACTCTGCCGTCCGGCAAAGGCAATCACGACATCGGGCGTATTCTCCGCGGGATGGGACCTTGCTCCGCGGCGGCCCGTTCTCCAATCCTCGACATCCACGCACTATTCAGTGACTGAAGATTTACTCTTTGGTACCAGCCCGTTCCCTTGCTTTGCGCAGTGCTATGTCGTATAAAGGCACCATACTTGCGCAACCGGAGTACCCATGATGGAGCGCGCCGGAGACACGGCTCTGCCTCCTCCCCAGATTCCTGACCATGACTTGGTCCGCCTGATCGGCAAGGGGAGTTATGGCGAAGTCTGGCTTGCCAGGAACATTGTCGGCACTTATCGTGCGATCAAGGTAATCTATCGAAAAGCCTTTGACCATGGCCGGCCTTACGAACGAGAGTTCGACGGGATCAAGCGGTTTGAGCCGCTCTCCCGATCCCATGAAGGGCTGGTCGACATCCTGCAACTGGGGCGGAATGACGTATCCGAATACTTTTACTATGTCATGGAGGTCGCCGACAACAGCCGGGGCGCCGGCCTGGCCGACACGGCGGAGTATGAGCCGCGCACCCTGCGCTCCGAGGTGAGAGAGCGTGGGCGTCTGCCCGTGGCGGAGTGTGTCAACCTCGGTTTGAAAATGACCGAGGCCCTGGAGTTCCTGCATCGGCAAGGCTTGGTGCACCGGGACATCAAGCCTTCCAACATCATCTTCGTCGGCGGGGTGCCGAAACTGGCGGATATCGGCCTGGTGACGGCCGTCGATGAAACTCGCTCTTTTGTTGGGACGGACGGATTCATACCGCCGGAAGGTCCCGGCAATCCGCAGGCCGACCTTTATAGCCTGGGCAAAGTGCTCTACGAAGTAAGCACCGGAAAGGACCGGCAGGATTATCCGGAACTGCCGAGCGACATTCGGGAGGATGCCCACCCCCAGGGATTCGCCAGCCTGAACGAGATCATCATCAAGGCCTGTCTCGGAAATCCGCACCTGCGGTACCAATCCGCCGGGCAGATGCGTGCCGAACTGTCGGCGTTGCTACAGGGAAAGTCGATCCGGAAATTGCGGGCCGGGGAATCGAGATGGGCCGTGCTGAAGTCCGGCGGGTTGATCCTTCTGGGATTGGCCCTGCTTGGGGGCAGCGCGCGCTTCCTGAATCCGGGGTTTGCCGCAGGTCTGCTGGCCATCTTCGCTTTAGGGCTGCTGTATCTCCTGGTGCGCGCAGCCCGCACTGCGGCCCTTCCGATAATGCGGGCCGCGCAAACTCCCGGCCAGCGCGGGCTGTGGCTGGCTGCGGGCGTGCTGTTGCTCGTCGCCATTGTGGTCGTCGCCGGATGGATTGTATCTCTCAGAACCGGGAGCGCTCTTCCTTTCGAGTCGCGCGACTTCATCATGGTGACGGATTTTACCAATGAAACCGGGGATCCGGTCTTCGACAAATCCCTCTGGACCGCTTTTGTCGTGGGCCTGCAGCAGTCGAAATACGCCAACGTCCTTCCCCGCTCGCGCATCGACCAGGCGCTGGCACGAATGAGCAAGAAGCCGGAGACCAGGATCGATGAAGCGATCGGACGCGAGATCTGCCTGCGGGAAAACGCCCGCGGGCTCGCAGTTTGCGACATCGCGGAGATTGGCGGCAAGTTTGTCATTTCCGTCCGGCTGGCCGATCCCCAGACGGGTCAGGCGGTGCGAAGCTACCAGGAAAGCGCGCCCGGCAAGGATGAGGTGATTGCAGTGCTGGGCAGGATTGCCACTGGGATTCGGGAAGACCTCGGCGAATCGCTCAACTCGATTCGTCAGAGCAGCAGGCCCCTGCCGGGGGTCACGACTCAATCGCTCGACGCGCTCAAGGCGTTCGCCGACGGACGGTATCTGTGGCGCCGAGGATCGTACAAGGAAGCCGTGAAACTCTACGAGACGGCCCTCGCACACGATGCCGACTTTGCCATGGCGCATGCAGAGCTGGGGGCGGCGTTTTTCAGCTTTCTTTACAACGAGCCCGCAAAAGGCGAGGAGCACTACAAAGCCGCGCTTGCCACCGCAGACCGGATCACCGATCGCGAGCGCCTCTACATCGCAACCGCTTATGAGCGGGACCTGGGTCACGTGGAGGAGACCATCCAATTTCACCGGATCTTTCTTGCCGCCTATCCGGATGACTCGGACATGCGGTACAACCTTGGGACCTTCTTAATGTTGAACCGCCGTCATGAAGAGGCCATGGAACAGTTCCGAGAAGTGATCCAAATTGCCCCCAACCACATCGGCGCGCTGATAAACCTCGCAACCAGCCTGCAGCAGCTCGACAAGTGTGACGAAGCCTTAACCTGCTATGCCAAGGCCTTTGAACTGGAGCCAACGCGGCTGACAATTCCGAATCTAAACAGCGAGTATGCCTTTACCCTTGCGCGGGTGGGAAGGCTTGCCCAGGCGAGAGAGACCGTGGAGATGACCGTCGCCAATCCTGACACAAGGATGGCGGGACTAAGAACCTTGGCGCTCCTGAACATGTACGAGGGAAAGTATAGGGCTGGCGGGCAGCGGCTCCAGGAAGCGATTCTCATCAGTACTGCGCGCAAAGAATTGTTGACCACAGCGCGCAACCACTTCTTCATGTGGATCCTGCTGGAAGGATATGGAGATCGAAGAAAGCAGCTTCGGGAGCTTGATGCCGGGGTTCAAAGCCTGAAATCCTTGAAGGACCCACAAGTGCTGTTCAGTGCAAGATTCGGGGTGGCGTATGCCCGAAGTCGTGAGATCGCCAAAGCCTCGGAGCTTCTCCGTTACGTGCAAAAGCATGCGGATCCGAAAAGCTCGCAGCATCAGAGCGTCCTGCATCTGCTCGAGGGTGAGCTGGCGCTGGCGCGCGGCAATCCGGAAAGAGCGGTCGACCTGCTGTCCCTCGCCGACAACTCATCCTCAAGCGCCGAAACAGTCGCCAGCCTGGCACGCGCCTGCGACATTGCCGGACAAAGACCCAGGGCTATCGAGTACTACGAAAAGCTGATCGCCGGCGCCCGGGCCCCGCTGGGCTGGGAGCCACAACAGGAATGGATTACCGCGCAGGCCCGTCTCGCTGAGATTTTCCTCGAGCAGGGAGAAAAAGCCAAGGCTGCCCATGTGCTTCGCCCGCTTGTCGAGCTCTGGCGCGAGGCCGATCCCGACCTGCCTCTGGCCGCGAAACTCCGGAACCTGACGAAGACACTGTCCGGAAGCGCCGGCACCATTCCGCAAAAAGACCACTGATACGCTCTTCGACAGGCCGCCGGCGCGCTGCGCGGCAACGGTCCCGTCCACGAAAATTCGAGGCCCGCTCCAAAGGCGAAGCATTCCAGTCATCCGCCGCTCTGTCAGTCCCAAGAAGATCGAGAGGCGCAGGGCTGACAGGACTGCCGCCTGCCAGATCGCATTCCGCCGTGTCATCTGCCGCCAAAGATCTGGCATTGCCGTTGGCCTATTGGGCTATAATGAGGCGCCTGTCTTTGTGCCCATCAATAACATGTCACCTGAGCAGACTGCAGCCAGACTTCTAGTTCAGCAGGAGCAACAACCGGACCTGACGGTCGAGATCGGCGAGGTGCTGACCATCGGCCGCTCCCAGTCCAACCAGCTCATGCTCGAGGATCAGAAAGTGTCCCGCCGGCACGCCGAAATACGGCTCATGGCGCCTGGGCGATATCGTCTGGCAGACATGGGAAGCGCCAACGGCACCTGGCTCAACGACCGCCGTCTTACCGCGCCGTGCGACCTGCAGAACGGCGACCTGATTCAGATCGGCGCGTCCTGCCTGCGTTTCGAATCCTCGGCCACGGGGGTGAAGGAAGTCACCTGCACGGCGGGAACAGCATCGCAGCTTCTCAACAGGTACGTGATCCTGCTGGTGGCGGACATCCGGAATTACACCCGGATGAGCGAAGCGCTCCCCCGCGAGCGGTTCTCGAGATTCGTCAAGGACTGGTTCAAGGAGTGCGGAAGGCTGATCGAAGCACAGGGAGGCGCGATCGACAAGTTCATCGGCGATGCGGTGATGTGCTACTGGCTGGTGTCGGACCAGGAGAATCCGGCCGGGGAAATCAGGTCGGCGCTGACTGTGGCGCGCGAGCTTGTCGGGGCTGCGGCGACCTACTCGGGGCGCCTGTCCGGCACCTTCCCCGGGCATGCCTTTGCCATCGGTGTGGGTCTGAGCATGGGGAACGCGATCTTAGGAAATGTGGGAACCGGGGCGAACCAGTCTATAACCCTCGTCGGTGACAGCGTCAACATCGCATTCCGCCTGGAGGCGCTGACCAAGGAAAAGAAGGCAGCCGTCATCGTAACCACCAATATCGCCGGGTGCGCCCCGGCTGGCTTCGCGTTTGTCGACCTGGGTCAGGCTGAGGTCAAGGGACGCAAAAAGGCGGTCGCCATTTCCTCGCTGGTCCTCGATCCCGGCTGCGTTTCCCCCGTGTGATGCCGTCGCCGGAAAACTTTCCGCGGAGCTCTTGTGACGGGCGCGTTATTCATTGTTCCGGAATCCGCCGTCGGGGCCTGTATGGAGACCGGGCTGAAGCCCGGAGCCACATGAAGGCCGCGCCCTAAGTTTCCGAAGAGCCCCTGCGGCGGCTGCGTCGCCGTTCATTGAAGACAGAAACTCGGACTGGATCGGCATGGCGACGGGGCGGTTGCCGGGACCGCCGGCGTCTCGCCGGCCTGCTGCGATGCGGTTGCCGAAGCGAATGAATCGATCAGGCTCGCGCCCGCGGTTCTCGGGAGGGGCTATGGGCGGGTCATTGCTTTTGCCGGCGAGACGACGGCGCTCCCGGGAGGGAAGTTTCCGGAGAGGGCAGTTGCCGGATTTGCCTATCGCTGCCTATCCGGCGACATCTGCAGACGTCCCCGAGATTGCTCTGCGCGGGAACTCCGCGGTATCAAAGTTCCTTCGACTGCGCTAAGATTGCGCCAGCTTTGGCGGTGCCCGTAGATTCGGAGCAGGCGTTTTCAGGCGGATTGATTCAGATGCCGGGATGTGCGGGGATGATCTGCGGCCTCCGCAGGCCAGGGCCATCCCGCATGAGGGGATGCGATGAAGTGCTCCTCTTGTTCTGCAGAACTGTCACCATCCCATAACTTCTGTCCCTCCTGCGGCGCTTCCCGGGATTCCACTTCCAATACGCCGACAGAATTCGCCGAGCCTGTCCCCAGGGACGCCGTGCCCGCTGCCGCTGCGGCCTCGGTTTCCGCTCTCCCCGGCCCGGCCTCTTTCGATTCGGTGTCCGGGGGACTCTTTGCTCCAGGCACGGTGCTGGCCGGCCGCTATCGCATCATTGCGCTGTTGGGGCGCGGCGGCATGGGTGAGGTTTATCGTGCCGACGACCTCAAGCTCGGGCAGCAGGTGGCGTTGAAGTTCCTGCCGAAAGAGGTGGCTGACGATTCAGCGCGCCGCGAGCGCTTCTACGCGGAGGTCCGGATCGCCCGGCAAAATCCCATCCCAACATCTGCCGGGTCCATGACATCGCGGAGTTCAACAACCTGCACTTCATCACGATGGAGTTCGTCGACGGCGAGGACCTGGCGTCGCTCCTGAAGCGCATAGGATGCCTGCATGGCGCCGGTTCGGTTGGATGCATTCCGTACAAACAGCCTGTCCAGATAACTGTGCGCCCAAGGGGCCTGAATCTGCTGCCTCCAGCCGTCAGTGTCAATCTTCGGCAACGCCATAGTAGAGATTTCCCCGGCTTCGGTGTCCGTACTTGCGGTATGGAGGAGGCAGCCCGGTTTCAGCGCGCGCCCAATTCTGAATGCGGCCTAATGAACCTCAGCTGCCAGGCTTGCGAGCGCGCGCATGACTCCGCGGGTGATGTTGAAGTCTTCCGCCATGGCGTCGAACAGGTCCTGCTGCCGGATGCGCAGGGCACGGACCGGTTGCGTGGCAATGGACGTCTCGGTCTGCAGCTGATCAGCCAGGAGAGCCAGGGCGCCGGCGACCTGCATCCCGCCAAGCCTGCGTTCCTCGCGTCCCGGCCGGGACACGGCGGCTTCGCCCTCCAGCAGGACGTACAGGGAATCGGGCGTTTCGTTCTCGGTGAAGAGCCTCTGCCGCGGTTCCAGGAGGATCTCCTGGGCAATGCCAGCCACGCGGGCTAGGCTCTGCGTCCGCACCTCCCGAAAGATCTCCGAGTTTTGCAGCAAGTCCACTTTTTCCAGAATGGTCAACATGATTTTCCTTTAAGCCCTTTGGCTCATTGCCAGACGGGCAAGGGCCCAATCGCGCGTTTCGACGAGCAGCGTTTCGTGGTCGCAGGAGGCTGTGTTCATGTCCGGCATGAGCTCTGCCAGGCCCAGCCTGCCTGCCGTGTAAAGCGCGCAGGCGCGCAGCCAGGGATCTTCCGAATGCAGCAGGATGCGCAACGCTTCCGTGCGGGAGACCACATCCACCCGGCAGTAATGGCGCGCGCTCTCGAGCCGCTGCTGCAGGTCGAGGTCGGGATCCAGCACACTGGCCAGGCGCCGGAAAAGCTCGGGTGGAAGCAGGTGCTCGAGCATTTCCAGGGCGTTCGCCTGCAGCTGCGGGCGGCCTGATCTCAGTCCGGCATAGGCATTGTGCATGTCGTGCGGGTGATAGAGCAGGGCCAGCAGCCGGAAGATGTGTTCGAGCTCACTGTCCATGTGCTCCTGGAACGCCCGCCTCATCAGCCGGGTGTTTCCAAAGGAATCGTTCTCTTTGGCATTGTCCGAGGGCAGGTCGAGAGCCGCGAGGACCTGGAAGGAGCGGTAGTGGCCGATCAGCTCGGCGTTGACCATGTCGGCATAGTCGATGCTCCCGGGAATCAGAGCGGGATCCCGCTCGCGCAGGCTGAGCAGCGCCTTCAGGACTTCGCAGCGCAGCCCGGGATCTGGCTGTGCCAGGCTGTTTGCCAGTGCCGCGGCCGAGTCCGGGACAGGGATGAGCGCGAGTGTTGGCGGGATCTGCCTGCGGACTGCTGCCGGCACGCCGCTGTCATTCAGGCGGGACTGCAGCGTCCCGACCGCGCTTCTGCCGTAGTCGGCCAGCGCGGCGCGCGCGGTTGCCGCCAGCCTCGGCTGTCCCAGCTTGTCGATGATAACCGGCAAGAGCTCCCGGACACGGCTTTTCCCTGCGCTCAGCAGGGCCTGTTCCACTACTTCGACGTCTTCATCGAGCAGGAGTCCGCCCAGTCCGCTGTGCAACTCCGATGGCGGGGGGATTGCGCCCAGTATCTGCGCGGCTTCCCGGCGCGAGGGCGCGCCCTCCGGGCCGCTCTCCGTGAGCATGCTCTGCAGGATGTGCCGTGCCGCCGTCAGGTATTCCGGCTCTCCGCTGGTCGCCAGGAATGTTGCGACCGCCCCCTGGATCACGTGGGGAGGGAGGTCGACGCCCTGGCTCAGAAGCGTCAGCGGGTCGCGACCGGCGTGCGCCACCAGGTAGCGGAGCGCTTCCGCGCGCACTTCCAGGCTTTCATCTCCCAGCAGGACTTCCGCCTGCGGCCGGATCGCGGGGTCGCCTGCATTGTCGAGAAGGCGCAGCGCCTGGAGGCGGACGGAGGGCGACCGGTGGCCCAGCAGCCGGCGCAGCGCGGGATGCCACCCGGTCTTGTTCCCTATTTCGAACAGGCTCATGCCGTACAGGAGCTGCTGCTCGCCGCTGCATTCCAGGGTGTTGGCCAGGATTTCGGTTGTGGTGGTGTCGAGCATCCGTGCCGCCGTCTGCTCAGGGTTCAGAGTCCGGCGCTCGATGGCCTGGCGCAAAGCGTTCAGGTACTCGCGCCGCACCGCGTTGGCGATAAAGATCCACCCCGCCAGCGCCACCAGGTTCACCAGGCTGACCTCGCTGGGACTGAAATCCACCACATTCGCGAAGAACAGCAGGATCAGGCCTGCGATTCCATCCGCCGACCGCCAGACAAAGGTGTCGATGAAAGATTTCACCTGGCTCCGCACCCCGGGTGAGATGGGCACGTACAGGAGTTCCGTCGACGACTTGTCGATCGAGAAGCGCAGGATGTAGTGGCTGCCCCGCAGAATACCGCCTGTCAGCAGGGACGGGGCCGCCAGTACTCCAAGGCTGGATCCCATCAGCGCCACCGGCACTATGAACAAAGTCACGCGTATCCCGAGAGTGCTGAGCAGCAGGGGTGTCAGGGCCAACTGGAAGACGAAGGCGGCCAACCCCATGTACCCGTTGAAGCGGCAGAAGAAGTCAGCCAGCGCCTCCACGTTGGTGCCGTATGCATCCCGGGCGATCAACTTGAATTGATATCCCAGGATGCACGTTGCCAGGCAGCCGACGGCGATCAGCCCCGTCAGCAGTTTCAAATAGCGGGAGGAACAGATCAGCTTCAGGCTCTCGCCAAAGTTCTGTGGTGTTTCCCGGTCGACTTCGGGCGCATGGCTGACGGATGCCAGCCGCGACCTGGCGTTCCGGAACAGCAGGTGGACCAGCAGGGCGCAGACCGCCAGGATCAGGACAATCGCCAGCAGCGCGGTTTGCGGCGCCAGGCGCCTGTGATGCACCATGTCGGCCGTGGTGAGGCTGACGAGAGCGCCGCCCAGGAGAGCCCCCGCCCCGATCCATCCGTAAATCCGGCGGGCTTCCCGGGTGGTCAAAATGGTGTTGGCAAGCGTCCACCCCATCATCGGCAGGATTGCGCCGGCTGAGTAAACCCAGACAAGCACCAGCAGGCAGGCCCAGTTCTTCTGGAGGCGGATCAGCCACCAGAACGAAGCGAAAGATAAGGCGAAAAACAGCAGCGTGGACACCATCAGCCATTCGAGGCGCACACGCACGGACAACCGGATGTAGACCGCGACGAAAGTCCCCGCCATCAATGCCGATCCGATCATTGCGTAAGGCAGGTGCCTGGGGAAAACGGCCAAAAACATTGCGTCGCCGACGGCCTGCCCCATCAGGTAGGAGCCGGTGACCAGGAACAAGTAGAAGAAAAGCAGCGTCGCCGGACCGACCTCGCTGCGGCGCATGCTGAAAATCCGGCCGACGTGTTCGATCATCGCAGTTCTACTCTTCCATCGTGTCGCTGCACGGCGGTGCGGGCAGTCTTCTTGGCGCCGGGTTGCACGAGCACCTTCGGATCCCCGACCGCATAGTAGGCGGTAATTTGCCCGTTCCGGAATTCCAGAGCCGAGGCTATGCCCTTGTAGGATGCCTTGTTCATGCCGGTGTCAATCAGGAAGACGCGGTTTTCGAAGCGGGGAGTGATTTCGGAGGTTGACAGAACGGTGTGGCCGTCCACAATGTAGCGCGCCTTCAGGCGCGACAGCAGCGCATCCAGGCCGCCGGCCAGAGTATCCTCCGGATCCTGGGCCAGGCCGCGGTACCAGAGGGGGCCGTCCGCGGACCTGGTCAGGCAATCCTTTAGGGCCAGGAATTTCCGCATCTCGTCCACCGCGTCGGCATCCTCGGCGCGGCCGCGCGCCTGAATCCACTGCAGTTCCTCGCTCACATGCTGCAAGGCCTCGCTCCACAGCATGTACTTCCAGATGATCTTCCGGCCCGAAAGCCGCTTCCACAGAGCGTCAAAAGCGGCCAGGTCGTTGTGGACCTGCGCGTCCAGCTCGGCCAGATCGCGGAAGCTCAGCTGAGGATTCAAGCCGCCGTGGACGAAAATGACGTCCCCGACCTGGACGACCGCACGATTCTGGCGCACCCAGCGCCCGTACTTCCCGTCGGGACCGAAGGCGTCGGAGTACTCGAAGAAGCCCGGCGGATGCGCCTCCATCCACTTGAGGCGCGCGGGCTCATCCACGGCGGGCAGCGCCGCGTGGGAATGGTCGCGGTGCGCGGCGAGGAATTTCAAAAAGTCCTGGTAGGCCTTCTGACGCACCATTTCCGAACGGTCTGTGGCAAACGTCGCGTATATCGCGGGTGTCACGTAGCGCAGGTCGCGCATGACGTTCAGGGTTTCGTGGTTTCCCAGGAGGGGGATCACCTTCCCGTGCGCCTTTCCCGCCTGCTGTTTGAGCGCCATGACCAGGTCGATGCAGGCGCGCGCCTGCGCCCCCCGGTCGAGCACGTCTCCCGTCTGGACCAGGGTCGCCGATCCGCCCGCCCATTTTTGATTGCCGTCCGTCAAAGCCGTCCGCTGCAATATGCCCGTGAATTCCGCGTAAGCGCCGTGGACGTCGCCGATGGCGACCACTCGTTCCTGGGCGAGGACGGCGAACGGCAGCGCCAGCAGCAGTAACCAGATCCGGCAGGCTGCCACAATCAGGTATCCCCGGCCCGTCTTCATTTTCATGATTGACTACCTCGTGGATTGAGCCACTCTAAACCGGATTGTCCAGGAATAAAAGGTTCAACTCTGTTTTCGAACGTGGAAAATGGAGATTGCTATTCGCGGGCGTGCGGCGTTAAGCTTGCGGCAGCAGAAATTGCCACAGTCCCTTTTTCTACAGGTGCCCAAGAGAGATGCGTACACTCCTGCAGCGCATGCTACGGCCGTTTGCACAGATCCGGGAGGATGAAGTCCTCACGACTCTCCTCATGTTTTTCTATTCCATCCTGGCGATGAGCACGTACAACATCATCCAGCCCATTCAGCGGTCGCTGTTCATCGATAAACTGGGCGCAAACCTGATCCCGTACGTGCAGCTGGCCGCGGGCATCGTGATCGGCCTGATCATGACGGGCTACGCCTGGCTGATGAGCCGCCTTCCCAGGCGCTGGGCGCTCCCGATCATTCAGACGGGCATTGCGGCCCTGATTCTGGTCTTCTGGTTCCTCTTCCGCACGCAGCCGGAGCAGCGGTGGGTAGCCGTGGGTTTCTACCTGCTGGGGCTTATCCTGGGCATCCTCCTCATCAGCCAGTTCTGGACCCTGGCGAACGTGGTTTATGACCCGCGGCAGGCCAAGAGGCTTTTTGGATTCATCGGCGGCGGGGCGACCCTCGGGGGCACGCTCGGGGCGCTCGTTACCTGGTTTGCCGCCCGCATCGGGACCGTCAATCTTCTGCTCATCAGCGCGACGCTCATGATGTTCTGCGTGGGCGTCGTGATCCTGATCGTCCGCAGAGAGCGTGTGGGCGACGGGGCCTCGTTGGGCCCGCGGCAGGAAAAAGGCGTAGGCGCCAGGAGAGCGCTCGAACTGCTCCAGCAGTCGAAGCATCTGCGGCTGATCGCGCTCGTGATCAGCTTCGGGGCGATCGGAGCGGCCATCCTGGACCAGCAGCTGAACATGGCTACCCAGGCCTTCAAGGGCGGCGGCGGTGCGGATGCGATGACCGCATTCCTCGGACAAGTCCGCGCATACATGTCGATGATCGCGCTGGTCATTCAGCTCGGCCTGACGAGCCGGATTCAGCGCTACCTCGGTGTCGGATTTGCCCTCGTGCTGCTGCCCATGGGACTGGGCGGCACGGCTCTGATCATCCTGCTCAACTACGCCCTGTGGGCGCCCACACTGGGCCGGGTGCTCGACCAGTCTCTGCGTTACACCATAGACAAGACGACGCGCGAAATCCTGTACATGCCCCTGCCCAATGAAATCAAGTACGAGGCCAAACCGTTCGTAGACGTTAACTGCGACCGGTTCACGAAGGGGATGACGGCCGTGCTGCTGCTGATCCTGATCAGCCCCTGGGGACTGGGCCTCAGCTGGCAGAAGCTCAGCTACGTAAGCCTCACCCTGACCGTCATCTGGTTCTTCGTCGCGCTGCGGGCCAAACGCGGTTACCGGGAGGCGTTCCGCCAGACCATCCAGACCAGGGAATTAGAGCCGGCGGACGTGAGGCTCGCGATCGCGGACCTTTCCACGGTCGAGACGCTCATTCAGGAGCTGGCCAGCCCGGACGCGAGCCGCGTACTGTACGCCATAGACATGCTCGAGACGCTGGACAAACGCAACCTGATCACGCCTCTGCTGCTCTACCACGAATCTCCCGCCGTCCGAATACGGACGCTCGGGCTGCTCGCCGCCACCCTTCCGGCGGACGTGTCCCGCTGGCTTCCCGCCATCCAGCGCATGATGGGGGACGAGAGCCCGGAGGTACGCGCGGCGGCTGTCGGCGCCCTGGCGGAGCTGCGCGACGAAAACGTGAATGTCCTGGTGAGGCCGTACCTGGGAGACAGCAATCCTCGCATTGCGATGACCGCGGCTATGGTCCTGGCGAACAGCGGGCAGGAGGAGGACGTTGCGGCTGCCGAGACGGTGCTGAGGGAACTGGTGTCCGACATGCGCGACTCGGCCGCCCAGGTGCGGCGCGAATTCGCCGTCGCCCTGCGCCATGTCGCCACCCCGCACTTCCGGCGCCTGCTGATCCCGCTCCTGGGCGATACCAACGCCGAGGTTGCCGAGGAAGCGATGCGCACCGTCCGGCTGCTCGGGACCGCGGACTTCATTTTCGTGCCGACCCTCATATCCCTGCTGCGCAACCGCAAGCTGAAGAGCAGCGCCCGGGAGCTGCTGGTAGGGTACGGGGAACCTGTTCTGAGCATTCTCGGCCATTTCCTGCGCGACCGGGAAGAAGATGTTTGGGTGCGGCGCCACATTCCGGGCGCCATCGCGCGCATCCCCTGCCAGCGTTCGATGGAGATCCTCGCCGGCGCTCTCGACGAGCCGGACGGCATGCTGCGCTTCAAGGTCCTTGCCGCGATCGAGACGCTGCATCGCGCCGAAGCGCAACTCACGTTCGACCACGAACGCATCGAATCGATGGTCCTCCAGGAGGGATCCAGCCTCGCCTATTACCAGGCGCTCCACCGTGAGCTTCTCCGCCATGACCAAATTCCGGAGGACACCCTCCTGGCCCGGGCGCTGGTGGAAAAGACCGAACGCGCCAAAGACAGGATCTGTCGCTTCCTGGGTCTGCTTTATCCCTGGAAGGACATCGCCGCCGCACGGTGCGCGATCAGGGGCAACGACGCCCGGTCGCGCGCCGCCGCCCTGGAATACCTGGACAACCTGCTGGCGCGGCCGCTCAGGAAACGTCTGATGCCGCTGCTCGAGGGAGCGGCCTCCGGCGGAGGCTTGGGCGCGAACGGTGTCCTTCCGCAGGGGGCTGCGGACAGCCTTGAGAATACCGTGTCATGCCTGATCGGGGACGTTGACCCGGTTTTGGCGGCAACGGCCGTGCTCTTTGCCGGGCAGGCGAAACTCGGAAGCCTCCAGCAGGAACTGGAGGAAGTGATGCCGACAGCCGAGCCGGGCAGCTGGCAGGTATACGAGGCCGCAAGCTGGGTGGCGGCTGCGTTCCGCCTCCAGGAGGGGCGGCGTCACCAGCTCTGGGCCGAACCCTTGCCGATGGTGGAGGCGGCAGACCGGATGCGCCGGCTGCCGCTCTTCGCGTCGGTTACGGTCGACGGGCTGTTCCGCATCGCCGGCATCGGGAACCAGGTGCGTCTCGAGGCGGGCAAGGTGCTCTCCCAGGAAGGTTCCGTCCCCGAGAACCTGCATCTTTTGCTGGACGGAAACGTGTCCTGCCGGGCGTTGAGCGGCGCATCGGGAGTGACGGAGGCGCCGGCTGCCCTGGGCCTCCGGCACGTGCTCGAGGAGAGACCCCAGTGCGAAACCGTGCGCACCGTTTCTCCCGCAGTCTGCCTGGTCCTGAGCGGCGAGGAGTGCCGTTCGCTCCTCGCTGACGACACGGAACTAGTGCAGGGCCTGTTCCGGATGCTGTGCGGTCCCGAGGGCGCCGCGCAGGCGCAAATCGTATTCAAGGAAACCTTGGACCAGGGGAGGGCGATCGCCCCGGATCAGGGTTGGACGCCCATTGAGAAGGCCCTGATCCTGAAAAACATCCCGGTCTTTTCCGGCGTCAGCGCGGAAGAGATGCCCGCCCTTGCGGCGATCGCGGAGGAATCGCACCTCGAGAAGGGGGCCGTGCTCTTCGTTGAATCCGAACCGCCCGCAATCTACGCCCTCGTTTCGGGCGGGATCTCCCTGGAGTCGGCCTCAGGCCAACCCGCGCTGGAGGCCGGGCCAAACGATGTGGTCGGCGTCTCACACACCCTGGCCGGGTTCGGCCTCGGGCGCAAGGCGCACGTCGTGTGCGATGGGACGGCCCTGCGAATCGGCCGCGAGGACCTGTTTGACCTGATTTCGCAGCACCCGGAATTGCTCCGGGAGCTGTTCAGCACAGTATTCAGCGCCCATGCAATTGCGGCGGCCGCGGCATCTTCCTGAACGGGTTCCGCCGCGCAGGGGCACGACGCACGGAAGGGCTCTGGCGTGCTTTTGGGGGCGGCCCGAGGGGCGGTCCCCCGTATCGCACGCCAGACCTGAGACCGGCGAACGCTTTTGCTTTGCAGCGAATTCAAAGGAGCCCATATGTTTCATACCCGTTGCAGGTTGACGGCATTTGTCGCTGCGGTTTGCATTGCCTGCGCCTTTTTTGCCGCCGCACAGGAACCGCAGCTCACCGACGAGCAGATGCGACAGTTTCTGCTGAACGCCGACGTGGTGAAGTCGAAGACGGCGAGCAAGGGCATCACCGACACGCTGAGACTCACAATGAGCGACGGCCGGATCACGCACGACGCCAGTTTCCAGTCGATCGACGAATCCGCTCCCAAGAAGCAGTTTGACGACGGCCGGTCGGAGATGAACTTCCGGGACTCGTATAAGTACAACATCGCCGCATATGAACTGGCCAGGCTTGTAGGACTCGCGGACATGATGCCGGTTACAGTCCAGCGGCGCATAGGGGGTAAGACCGGTTCGCTTTCCTGGTGGCTCCCGGTCAAGATGGACGAGGTGACACGGATGAAATCCAAGATCGTGCCGCCGGATCCGGAGGCCTGGAACAAGCAGATGTACAAGATGAGGGTGTTCAGCCAGCTGGTCTATGACACCGATCGCAACCTCCAGAATGTTCTGATCTCCGAAGCCTGGCATTTGTGGATGATCGATTTCAGCCGCGCCTTCCGCCGGTATGCCGATCTCGAAAATCCGAAGAACCTGGTCAAGTGTGAACGAAAGCTGCTGGAGAGCCTGCGCAGGCTGAATGCCGCCGAATTGGAGGCCAGTACCGGCAAATGGCTGACCAAGCCGGAAATCAAAGGGATCATGGCGCGCCGGGACAGGATCGTCGCCCGGTTCGAAGCCCTGGTCGCGAAGAATGGTGAGCAGGCAGTCCTGTACAACTGAGCGGATAGCGGAAAAAGCCCCCCACGAATTTGCACGATTTTCTCCGGCTCGCTCCTGAGTGTCTAAGGCGCTGAGGCGGACGCCACTCAAGACGGGCGCCTCAGACTCCCGATCCCGACAATCTCCGGCGAGAAACGCTGGTTTGCCTCCAGACCGGGGCCTCTCGCTTTAGACAATTCTGCTGCGGCGTCCCGGCTTTGTATTGCTTGCTGAGTGGTCTCTAATGTGTGAAGATTGGTCAGATCCGGAGGTGAGAAATGAACTGCTCGGCGGCAGTTCGTCGGGTCGGCGAAGTCGCAATCGTCGATCTGAACGGCAAATTCACCATATCCGATGCTCCGGGAATTATACGCGGCACGGTTACGACGATACTCGATTCGGGCGCCCGGCACATTCTGATCAACGTCTCACAGGTAACCTACCTCGACAGCGCAGCCGGGATCGGCGAGCTGGTAAGCAGCTATACGAGTTCCGTCCATCGTGGTGGCCAGCTGAAGCTGCTGAAACCTGACAAGAGAATCGCCTACATCCTGCACCTCCTGCACCTGGACACGGTATTCGAGATCTACCAGGACGAAGACGCAGCGATACGGAGTTTTCGGGACCCAAACCTGCACAGGGGGGCGGCATAGCCGCCCGGCACAGGATGGCGAATTTGTCTGCAATGCGGAGATAGATTCCGGGACCAGTCCCAATGGTCTTTCCGGTCCCTTTCTCTGACTTATATCGCGAAACTCAATGATTGTCCGTCCGGGTCCACGTCCAGGTCCAGGACCAGGTCAGATGACCCTGGAGTAAAGCCACAGAAACTAGTCAAGGGACGCAGCCCCTTGAAATCCCCGCGTGCCCGACTGCATTTCCAAATTCGAGATTCGAGATTCGAAATTAATCTCGAATCTCGAATCTCGAATCACTGGTCAGTACCCGGCGGCCTTGCCGGAACCCCGAGGATCGGCGGCAGCCGTAAAACGGATCGGCTTCCCGGCGCTGTTATATTCGATCGCGAGTCCATGAGCGTTCCCGAGGGCCCGCGTGGTGCGGATCTTGTGCCCCATGGCGGCGAGCGCCTCGCGGACCGCCACGGGGATGTTATCCTCCACCGTGAGGAGATCGGGTTCTTCAAAGCTGATGCGGGCGGCGGCGATCGCGTCGAAAATATCCATCCTGAAGTCAACCAGGTTCATCACCATTTGCGGCACGGTTTGCCCAATCGTGTGCCCGCCCGGAGTCCCGATCGACACCCATGGCTTGCCGTTCCGGAACAGGATTGTGGGGCAATCCCCTGAGAGTTTGCGCCGCCCCGCATGGGCATCCATGGGGTTTCCCTTAGGCTCGAACGTGCTGTAGGCGAGCGAGTTATTGAGCCAGAAGCCCGTCCCCCTGGGCATGATCCGCGAGCCGAAGGCATTGCCCAGGGTTTGCGTGGCCGAGACCACGTTTCCCCATCGGTCGGCGACCACGAAATGGGTCGTGTGGCTGTCCTTCTTTTCTTCAGGCATGGGCGGAACGAACGGCGTGGCACGCTGAAGATCCATGGTCCCGGCGATTTTCGCCCAATAATCCTCGGAAAGCAGCATCTGCAGAGGCGGCGGATTGATTTCGGGATCCCCGGCATACTTCAGGCGCACCCAGAAGCCGTGTTTCGTGGCTTCCGCAAACCTGTGCAGAAACGCGGCCGAATTGTGCCCAAGCTCAACGAGGTTGAAACGGCTCATGATGCCGAGGCGAACCAGGAAATCAAAGGTATTTGCCGGCGGCGATGCCGTCACTACCTCGCACTCGCGGTAAGTGATTCGAATCGGATCCCGCCATTCCGTCTGGTGTCTCCGCAAATCCTCCATTGAGAGAAATCCGCCGCTTTCCTTCATCGTCGCATCAATGGCTTCTCCCAGAGTCCCGCCGTATATGGCGGCGGCGCCGTCCTTCGCAATCAGACGCAGGGACAGGGCCAGATCCTTCTGCACCAGCGTCTCCCCCTCTTTCAGCGGCTGATCATCACGACCGAAAATCGCACGCGCGTGCTCAGGAAACTCCTTCCAGGCGGAAGTCACCGATCTCACGCCCCTTGCATCGAGGGCGTATCCGTTTTCTGCCAGGCGGATGGCAGCCTGGAAAAGGTCCGGCCATTTCAATGTTCCATACGCCTTCCACATGGCTTCCCAGGCATGAGCGTTGCCGGGTGTGGAGACCGCCTTGGCGCCGCGCCGGTTTTCGAGATAATTGGGAGTGGGAGGCCGGTACGTGTCGGAATCCACGGCGTACGGGATGCGGCCGCTGGGATTGAGAAATCGGGCTTCCCGTTTTTTGGCGTCGTAAATCATGATGGTCCCGTATCCGCCGATCCCCGACATGTCCGGCTCGACGACGTTCAGGGCCGCTGCCATGGCTACCGCGGCATCAAACGCATTCCCGCCTTTCCGCAAAATGTCGATTCCGGCCCGGGTGGCCAGCGGGTGAGCGGAACTTGCCGCTCCCCGGGTTCCCGTGGCCGACTGTGCGTTGAGGCCCGGGGCAGCAATGCATGCGCAGAAAGCGATATACAAGCATGCCGAGACGAGCAGGTGTGTTTTCATCGGGCCATTATCCTCCAAAACCGATTCCTTACACACAACGAGATTGGTGCGGGACGAAAACAGCGAATCTCTAAGACTGGAAGATCTTCTCAATGGACGCAAGCGTGCAGGGTCCCGAGAGCATGTCTTCGAGGTTCTAAAGGATGTTGCGCACCATTCTGTGACTTGCCCAGTGCGCGGCTTCGAATCACAATATAAAAATGTGTCCGCAGGCCCGGCTGGAGGATGGGTGATGGATAAAGCCGAACCGTTTCGCTTTTTCACGGAGCGCCGCCTGGTGGAACTCACCGGTCTGAACGCGAGTGATCTGCCGCAGCTGCTCGCCATATTGCGCGAAGTGCCGGGCGCATCGGTGTTCCATCACACGCACCAGCGTTTTCTTTCCCACCATTTCGAGAAGCCGCTGGTCTACAACGATTTTGCCGTCTGGGTCGGGGAAGCCCTTCGCGAGGCGGCCCTCGCGGAGCAGCTTGCCGCCATCGACATGTTCGGCTTCACGTCCGTAAGGCAGATTCGCGAGTCCCTTCTGCAGGCGATCGAGATCCACCTGCGCACGACGGGCGGGCGCGCGCGCAATTGCCCGGAGGGGGATGAATTCCATTTCTGCAAGTCCAGAAGCTTCGTGATGCCGCTCGGCACCGAGGTGAACAGCGTCGCCGACTTCTTTGCCGCGCTGCCGGCGCTCTCGAACCATTCCCTCTACTTCCACTTCATCGAGGCCCGTCTCCGCCTGGAGCATGCCACGAACGATTTTTCGCATTGGCTGGCGGCGCGCGGCGAGAAAAAGCTCGCCGATGCGATCAACGCTCTCGATCCCTACGAGCTCAGCCTGGACGAGCTGAAGAGCGAGATCGTCGAGCTGGGCCGCAAGAACGGAGTGAGTTGACATGCCGGTGAAGCTGCAGGACTACGAGAGTGTCGTCGGGATTGAGATTCTCGATGAGCTGAAGGTCGTCGCCGACCGGGTCCGGCACAAGCGGCTGCAAAACATCAATTCGACCCCTGTCGGCGGCGGAGTGGCGGAAATCCTCACGAGGATGATCCCCCTGCTGCGCGAACTCGGCGTGGAAGCTTCCTGGGATGTAATCAAGGGGGATCAGGCGTTTTTCAACGTCACGAAGGCGTTTCACAACGCCCTGCATGGGAAGCACGAACAGATCTCAGAGGAGATGCTGGAGTGCTATCGGGCTAACTCCGAAATGAACATGCGCGAGATGAATTTCACCGGCGACGTCGTCTGGATTCACGACCCGCAGCCTGCCGGGCTGATCGCCGCCAGGAAGGAAGTCGGCCGGCAATGGGTGTGGCGCTGCCACATCGACATATCAACCCCGGACCGGCGAGTTTGGGAGTTTCTCCGGCCCTACGTCGAGCAGTTCGACGCCTCGGTTTTTTCGATGCCCGATTTCGCGCAGCGACTGCCCATCCCGCAGTTCATGATGGCGCCATCCATCGATCCCCTGAGCGAGAAGAATCGCGAGTTGGAACCGGGCGATATAACAAGGGTTCTGGAGAAATACCGGATCGATCCGTCGCGACCGGTCCTGACTCAAATCTCGCGGTTCGACCGGCTCAAAGACCCCGTAGGCGTAATCGCTGCGTATCGCCTTGTCAAGAGGCGGCGCGACTGCCAGCTGGTTCTGGCGGGAGGCGGGGCGACCGATGACCCTGAAGGCGAGCTGGTGCTGAATGAAGTCCGCGAGGCTGCGGGGACCGATCCCGACGTCCACGTTTTGCTGCTCCCCCCCTTCAGCGATTTCGAGATCAACGCACTCGTCCGGGGTTCCACCGTCGTATTTCAGAAGTCCCTCAGGGAGGGATTTGGCCTCACCGTGAGCGAGGCTCTCTGGAAGAAGAAGCCGGTGATCGGCGGCGCCGTGGGCGGCATCAAGACACAGATCATCAACGGCGTCACCGGGTTTCTGATTCACTCCCCCGAAGGCGCCGCCAGCCGCGCCCTTCAGTTGCTCGCCGACCCGGCACTGTGCAAACAGCTGGGTGAAAACGGCTATCAGCACGTGAAGCAGAATTTTCTCCTCACCAGGAACGTGAAGGATTACCTGCTGATCATGCTCGTGCTCGATTATCCGCAGACGGACATCGTCTACCTGAACTGAGCCTGGCCACATGCCGGCCCTGAGGGCCTGGAGTACCTTGAAGCAACCGTTGGACACCCTCTTCAGCCCGCACAGTCGGTCTCGAACACGGTGTAATTCCGCCGCGCGTGGGAGCATGCCGACTCAGTGAATTTTCCGGCACGCAGGTGAGAGTCGTGGCGCATGTGAGATTGGGGTGATATTTTCTGGTTTAGGCCGGGCTGCGAGGCGCGGCTGGGGCCGAGGGCCTGAGAAGGGTGGGGCGATGAAGAAGCGAACGAGGGGAGATCCGATGCATATCCCGGCTTCCACATACCGGCTGCAGCTCAACCGCTTCTTCCCATTCGGCGAAGCCGTCGAGATGGTGGACTACCTTGACAGCCTTGGCATCAGTGACTGCTATGCCTCGCCGGTGCTGATGGCCCGCCCCGGCAGTCTGCACGGCTACGACGTGACCGATTTCACCAGGCTCAATCCCGAGATCGGGGGCGAGCAGGAGTTTTCGAGATTCGCGGAGGGCCTCAAGCAGAAGGGCATGGGATTGCTCCTGGACGTCGTTCCCAATCACATGTGCATCGTCGATGAGACCAACACCTGGTGGTGGGACGTGCTGGAAAACGGCCCCAGTTCGGGCTACGCCCGTTTTTTTGACATCGACTGGAAGCCGCCCAAAGAGGATCTGACCGACAAGGTGCTCCTGCCCGTCCTCGGCGACCAGTACGGGCGTGTGCTGGAAGATCAGCAGATTGCCATCGCCTATGACGGCGGCAGCTTCCACACCTGCTTCAATCACAGCCGGCTGCCGGTTGCGCCGCGGACCTGGCATCTGATCCTCGAGCCGGTGCTGGAGGGGCTCAAGCAGGAACTCGGCGACGCTCACGAGAATGTGCTCGAGCTGGAGAGCATTCTTACCGCAATATCCCACTTGCCGCCCCACATGGAAACCGACGGGGCCAGGATCCGTGAACGGCAGCGGGAAACCGAGGTCATCAAGCGGCGCCTGTCCACCCTGCTGGAGGCCAACGCCCCGCTCCGGCGCATTTTCGACGCGTCCCTGATCCAGATCAACGGGTCCAAGGGGAACCCCAGAAGCTTCGACCGGCTGGAACGGCTGCTGTCCGAGCAGGCATACCGCCTGAGCTACTGGGGAGTCGCCGCCGACGAGATCAATTATCGCCGCTTTTTCGACATCAACGATCTCGCGGCGATTCGAGTCGAGGACCCGGCGGTGTTTGCCGCGGTGCACACGCTGATCTTCGATCTCATCAAGCGGGGCCTCGTGTCCGGGCTGAGGGTTGACCATCCGGATGGCCTGTTCGAGCCGGAACGGTACTTTCGCGACCTGCAGCAAGGATGCAGGATGGCGCTCGGGACCCTGGACACTTCGCCGCAAGGGCCATTTTACATCGTAGCGGAAAAGATCCTCGTCGGCGACGAGCCTTTGCGGCCCGGGTGGGAGATAGAGGGCACGACGGGATATGATTTCCTGAATCTTCTCAACGGCCTGTTTGTCGATAAGTCGCGGCGGCGGGCCTTCACGCGCCTTTACCGGAAGTTTGCCGACTGGTCGCAGCCCTATGAAAACCTGGTCTCCGTATTCAGCAAGAGACTGATCATGCAGGTGTCGATGTCCAGCGAGCTGAACATGCTGGCTCGCAGGCTGGACCGGATTTCAGAGCAGCACCGCTGGTCCCGGGATTTCACCCTGGAAAGCCTGCGCGACGCCTTGCGCGACGTGGTCAGCTGCTTTCCCATCTATCGCACTTACATCGAGAGTGATGCGCAACGGATCGAGCCGGAAGACGAACGTTACATCCGGCTGGCGATCTCCCTGGCCAGGCAGCGTAACCCGGCGATGAGCGCCTCGATTTTCGACTTCATCCAGAGCGTGCTGCTGCTCGAGGATCCGGACGGGCTCGGCGAAGGACAGCATGCCGAGCGGCGGCTCTTCGTCCTGCGGCTGCAGCAGTACACCGGGCAGGTCATGGCGAAAGGGCTGGAGGACACGGCTTTCTATCGCTTTTACCCCCTGGCTTCGCTGAATGAAGTCGGCGGCAACCCGCAGCGGTTCGGCATTTCACGGGAGGACTTCCATGCGCAAAATGCCGCCCGGCATGTAGAATGGCCAAACTCCCTCCTGGCCACTTCGTCACACGATACCAAGCGCAGCGAGGACGTCCGGGCGCGGATCAATGTTCTCTCCGAGATTCCCTCGGAATGGTACCGGGTGCTCCGATCGTGGCGGCGAATGAATCGAAGCCGTAAGGCGGATCTTGCCGGCACGGAAACCCCGAGCGCCAACGCCGAGTACCTTCTCTACCAGACACTGCTGGGCACGTGGCCCCTCACGCCCATGGCCCCCTCCGAACACGACGAATACGTCGCCAGAATCCAGGGATACATGGAGAAGGCGCTGCGCGAGGCCAAGCTGTACACGAGCTGGGTCAGCCCCAACGTGGCCTATGAAACCGTCGTGCGCAATTTCGTCCGGGCGATATTGGACCCTGCGCCCGGCAACGAGTTTCTCGCCGATTTCAGCCGTTTCCAGGACGGCATCGCGTGGGCGGGACTCCTGAATTCGCTGTCGCAGGTCTTGCTGAAGATTGCGTCGCCGGGAGTGCCTGATTTCTATCAGGGAAGCGAATTCTGGAACTTCAGTCTTGTGGATCCCGACAACCGCCGCCTGGTGAACTACACGTCGCGCCGGTCCCTGCTCGAGAGGCTGGACGCCGAGAGCCAGGGGGATCCGGCCGGATATGTTGCGCGCCTGATGAACGACCCGGCCGATGACGGCATAAAGATGTTCGTCACCAGCCGGGCGCTAAGGTTCCGCAGGGCAAACCGGGACCTCTTCGCCAGAGGCGCTTATCTGCCTTTGCGCATCGCCGGGCGCCGGCAAAGGCACGTCGTCGCCTTTGCCAGGACGTTGGGCCGCCGGTCGGTACTCGCCGTGGCCGGCCGCTTTTTCATGGAAATGGGCGGCGAGAGGCGGCTCCCGGTCGGAGAGGAAGCGTGGGGCGACACGGTGGTGCTGCTGCGCAAAGGGATCGGCAGCCGGCAGTTCCGGGATGCATTTACGCGACGACCGATCGGCATCGACACGCGCAACGGGAAGATCGCGCTTTCGGCCGCCCGGGTCTTTTCACACCTGCCGGTGGCCCTGCTGGCGGATGAGGACACGCCACTTGATGCGTGATACACCTGCAGGAAATCCTTGGACGCTCCGGTTCGGCGCCCGCGTACTCCAAAGCGGCGGAGTGGAATTTCGTGTCTGGGCCCCGCGCCTGCGCACCCTTAGCCTGAGAGTCCTCACGGGTGATGCGCCCTCGCTGGCGATGAGTCCAGAAACGGGCGGAGAGTTCGCTGTCGAGGTGCCGGGGATTGCCACAGGCGCCGATTACCTGTACGTGCTGGAGGATGGCAGACAACTCCCCGACCCGGTTTCCAGGTGGCAGCCGGCCGGTGTCCATGGGCCTTCGCGTGTGGTGGACCCCCGTCTGTTCCGCTGGACCGACCGGGAATGGAAGGGAATTCCATTCAAGGAGCTGGTCATCTACGAACTTCACACCGCGACCTTTACACACGATGGGACCTTTGAGGCCATTATTTCAGAACTCCCGCATCTGAAACAGCTGGGGGCTACGGCGGTCGAACTGATGCCGGTAGCGGAATTCCCCGGGGCGCACAATTGGGGCTATGACGGCACCTGCCTGTATGCGCCCCACTCGGCCTATGGAGGTCCGGACGGGCTCAAGCGACTCGTGGATGCCTGCCATCGCACGGGCCTCGGCGTCGTGCTCGACGTCGTCTACAACCACTTTGGTCCGGAGGGGAATTATTTCGGCGAGTTTGCCCCCTGCTTCACGGACAGGTACCGCACCCCCTGGGGCGACGCCATCAATTTCGATGGTCCCGACAGCGACGGCGTGCGGCGCTTTTTCATCGACAACGCCCTGTACTGGCTGACTGAATATCACGTCGACTTCCTTCGCCTCGACGCCATTCACGCGATCTTCGATTTCAGCGCGAAACACTTCCTGGAAGAGCTTGCCGGGGCTTTTCATCTTGAGGCGCAACGATTGGGGCGTTCGGCGGGAATCATTGCCGAGAGCGATCTCAATGACGTACGTGTGATCAGGCCACGAACCGAATGCGGCTACGGCATCGACGCCCAATGGCACGATGACTTCCATCACTCTCTCCACTCCGTTCTCACCGGAGACCGCCACGGGTATCTCGCCGATTTCGGCACGCTGGAGGATCTGGGGAAGTCCGTCACACAGGGATTCGTGTACGACGGCAAATACTCCGGGTATCGCCGGAGGCGCCATGGCAGCCCCTCCGGCGAGCGGCCGGGGGAGCAATTCGTCGTGTGCATCCAGAACCACGACCAGGTCGCGAATGCGTGTCTGGGGAGCAGGCTGTCCTACCTGGTTACTGTGGAACAGCAGAAGCTGGCGGCGGCGGTTCTCGTGTGTTCGCCGTTCATCCTGATGATCTTCATGGGGCAGGAGTACGGCGAGACGGCGCCGTTTCTCTTTTTCACGAGTTTCGGCGACCCCGGCCTGGCGGAGGCGGTGCGGGAAGGGCGCAGGAGCGAATACGCGGCGTTTTACTCCGGCAGGGAATTCCCCGATCCCCAATCCGCCGCGACCTTCGAAAGGTCCAGGCTCCAGTGGGAGCTGATGGAAAAGCCTCCTCATGTTGGGATCCTTCGCTTCTACCGCGATCTGATCGCTGCGAGAAACCGGCACGCCTGCCTGGCCAATTGCCGCCGGGATCTGACCAGGACCGATTTCTCCGAGCGGGCGAAATGGCTGGTCATGGAACGGAGGGACCCATCCGGCTCGAGGGCAGTGCTGGTCTGCAATTTCGCCGACCGCCGGCAGCCGATTCCGATCATCTTCGATGACGTCCCGTGGCGCCTGGCGCTCTGGAGCTACGCCCCGGTGTATGGAGGCTCTCCAGCCGACCCCGAACCGCCACCTCTGCCGAACATAGAAGCGGGCGCCCCCCTCCACCTGACAACCCCGGCCTTCGGCGCACTCCTATACGTAATCGGAGACTGACGACGCTCACTTTTAGTTTAGCGCCGTCAGTCCCCGATCAGATCAATCTGCTTGCGGATTTGCAGCTTGGACGTTACCATCGGGCATGCTCACGGTCAGGGAATATCTTGATTTAAGGGGCCGCAACCCATGGGATGAGTGGTTCGAAAGTCTCGATGCCCCCGCGGCCCCCCAAATCACGACCACGAAGGGATTGAACGCGCAGGGCAATATCCCCAGCACGAACGCGCCTGCACCGTCCTCCATGAATGCCGGATCGGACCTACCCCCAAACTCCAAGCCCACCTCCTGAAAGGCGATTTGCATTCTGTCGCCCAGGGCTTCAGCCCGGTCTCAAAACAGGCCCTTACGTCAACGGTTCACGAGGCGCTGCTGTGTTTGCCATTCCGTGAGCCGGCCGCTTGCTGGAGGCATCCGTCGAATCGTATCTGTTCCCACGGGAGGCAGGGGTTTGTGAAAGGTGATTGATAATGGTTAACGGAAACCTCGGGTCCCGGCCGGGACCTACACCGGACGGGACCCGACACCTGTCATCGCAATATTTCTGTTCGCCTGGCTCGTTTTTCTTCTCCACAAATGCTATCCTGCGCCAACTCATGGAGGTTTATTCCGATGTTACACGCCCTGCCCATTTTCCTGGCATTGCTTGTCCAGGCGGCGGGCCAGCAGACGCCACCGCCCTCCCGGCCTGCCCAGGTAGTTCCGGCGCAGGCGGTCCAGCGGCGCGCTCCGCCCCCGCCCTACGACGAGAAAGCCGACGCGAAAGCTGCCATCGAAGCCGCCGTTCGTGCGGCGGCGACGGACGGTATCCGCGTGCTCATCAACTGGGGAGCCAACGACGATGCGGGTTCGAAGAAGTTCGCGGATGCGAGGAAAGCACCCGAGATCATTCAAGCGACGCCGTCGTTCTTCTCGGACGAATACAAGCTTGTCAACGTGGACGTCGGGCATCTCGATAAAAACCTGGACCTGGCGCGGACTTATGGCGTGAAGCTCTCGGCCGGCGTGCTGCCGGCTCTGACCATACTCGACACGACGGGAAAGGTGATCGCGAACACGACGGCGGCGGCCCTCCGGCCGGAAGGCGACAGCGAAGGAATCGCCGTGCCTAAACTCGCCGCATTCCTGAAACAGCACCAGGCGCAGGCGCCCGACGCCGTTGCGCCATTCGAGGCCGCCCTGAAGCAGGCGAAGACAGAGGGGAAGTCCGTCTTCGTCTGGTTTTCGGCGCCCTGGTGAGGGTGGTGCCATAGGCTGGGCGCCTGGATGGCGGCCAAAGACGTTTTATCATTGATGGCGAAAGAATTCGTAACCGTGAAGCTCGACTACGATCGAGGAATTGGCGCGAAGGACATTGAGAAGCGCTTCATCGACAAGGAACAGGGGTTGCCGTGGTTCGCATTCGTCGCGCCGGACGGCAAGGCGATCATGCACAGCACCCGTCTTCAGGGCGGCAACATCGGGCATCCGAATGCTCCTGACGAAGTCGAGCACTTCAAAACGATGCTGCAAAAGGCCAGGAAGCATCTGACCGATGCCGACATCGATGCTCTGATTACATCCCTCGTGGCATTCAACACAGCCGCGAACAAAAAGTAGTTTCAAGCCGGAATCACGAAGACCGCAAGGACCTCAGAAGAGCAGTTACTTTGCGGTCTTCGGTGTGATGCCGAAGTAGGCGTACCCGGAGGTTACGGCCAGACCGAGCCAGGTCGCGCCGAGGTCGTGAAGGGTCTGATTCGCTTCCGGGCGCATTATCACGCCCACGATCAGGGCTCCGAGCCCGACGATCAACCATATAATCAAATACAATATTGCGAGCCACGTCTCAGCACGACTCGGTCCCCCGTTACCCACAGCCGCGGGGAGACTGATGGTCGGGCTCTGCCCCGGCGGGGTGACTGCGAGTTTGGTGATCACCAAAGCCGACACAAGGCCGCCGATCGTGGTCACGACCAGGACGAGGCCGCTTGAGAATTCAACCGGCTTGACCGGAACGGTCCGCTCCCATGCTGCAACCGCGGTGATCATGTAGATCACCGATGCTGCATACAGCATGAGCAGGATGAACGCGAGCGCTCCGCCAAACGCCAATGCGAATGATTTGTTCATGACTCCTCCGTTCTCCGGCACGCAAACGTGAAATCAGGAAATCCTAGTCCCCGATCAGCGCAAGGGGGAGAGGCAGTAGTTGGATGAGTTTGTGCGGCCCGTGAGTTTCTTTCGCTGCTCCCCGTCCAGGCCAACGGAGTAAATGTTCCAGGCGCCCTCGTCATTGGAGCAGAACATCGCCCCCTTGCCGTCGGGGGTGAAGAGCCCGTTGGCCGCGCGGCGCAACCTGGCCGAAAGCAGGACCTGCTGCTTCCCCTCGAGGTCGGTTAGACGCACGCTGTTTTCCAACTGGAGCAGGAGCCTGGTTCCGTCAGGGGACCACTGCACATAGTAGATCGCATCTTCCGATACGCGCCTTTTGCCGGTGCCGTCCGCCCCAATTAAATAGACTCCGGCGTCCTTGGCGTCGGCGTCGGTTTTCGCGTATGCAGCATACGCGATCAGCTTGCCGTCGGGGGACCACTTGGGGCGGCAATCGATGGTCGAGGCATCCGTCAGGCGGGTGTTTTGCCGGCCATCGGCACTCACCCGGTACAGGCCGCCGTTCTCCGCGTCCCCGTAGCTCACCGCCAAGCGCGTGCCGTCGGGGGACCAGGCCGCGGAGCAGTTGCGCCCGGAACCGGGCAACCTGGTCGTTCCGCCGGTCTGCAGGTCGACTATATAAATGGAAGCAGAGGGGTTCTTGGACCCGCTCCTTACCTCCGAAGAATCGCGGTCCGCACCTTCGTGCGCTGAGATGACGAACAGTTGACGGCCGTTCGGGGCCCATGCGAAATCGAATATGGGAAAATCCAGCAGCCGTTTGACGTTTTTTCCTGACGAATCCATTGCGTAAAGCATGTATTTGTACGGCATGAGGTACTTGCTCAGAATCGCCCCGTCCTGAGCACGGACGGTAAAAAATGCGATCTTCTCCCCGTCCGGGGACCAGGAAGAAAAGCGAAGGCCGGCATCCTTGTCCCCGACGAGATGTTTCAGCCCGGTCGTATCGGAGTTCATGACATAGATGCCGGATTGGCCGGGGATGCTGGGCACATACGCGATCCGGAAGCCTCCCGATCCACCGGGAGGCTGTCCACATGCCATGCAGAAGACAAACACCCATGGAACTGTCCGTGAAATCAGTCTATTCACTGTGAACCCCTGAAGAAGACGTCGTGCTGTTATGGTCGGATGCGACCCGCAACACTCGTGGCCGGTTCCGTCGACGCCGGCGAACCTCTTCCGCACGGCAAGGCGGGATGGCATACGAAAAACTGATTCTCACTCCACCAAGCCGGCAAATCAACGGAATCATGGGCGCCCTTCCGGTCCGGCGGTAGTGGGATGGGTTCAGGCGCCAGGCGCCGTGGGCACGCCCCGGGGACTTCCGGGGACGTGGAACACGCCTTCGGACACTGACAGAATTGGTACGGACACCGCAGGCAAAATGACCCCGGATGTCACTCTAGCCCCCTGTACTACCTGCGTTCAGGAAAGGGGACAAAATGCAAAGTGTCATCGATGCGGCAAATGGAGTCCGGGTGGGGCAGCCGGTGGTCCACCGGAACCTGACGGTATTTCCACTGTTCGGCGGCGACGCGGCGGCTGCCGGATATCTTACCCTTGATGAGGCGCTCGCGCAGAGGAGCGACGGATAATCGCAGCATTTTGGTGGCCCCGCGCTTCAGCCCGGTCTCCAAACAGGCCCCTGCGGCTGAACGTGGGGCAGTCGCTCGCGCCTAGACTGGGAAGTTTTCGCGCTTCCTGGCACTCGCTGTTCCTGGTGGTTCACGGACACTGGTGACAGTTCTTGATTTTTCTCGCAAATAGTGAGAAAAGTCGCGGATAAAATCTTCATCCAGCCGCTCGATGCGCGATGCGATGTTGGATCTTACGAACCGAATGCCAGGATATGGAGGAGAACCGTGAAAATCCCAGATGACCCCGTTGATCTTGAGCAGAGCGTTTCGGAACAGGAGGAACCCGGTGGGGCCCTTTCCGGCGGTATGGATCGCCGGAAATTCATGCTCCTGTCGCTCGCGGCCACCGCGGCCGGCACACTCGGCGTCGATTCGACGCGTGCTCAGGGGGCAGGCGCCCCAGGCCAACAGCAGCCGCCGCCGCCGCCGGTTCCGCTCGGCAACGGCGAAGCGCCGGCGTTGCAGTTTCAGCCGTATCCCGGCGGCACCGGCGCCATGATGGAAAGGCTCGCTCGGGAGCGGGGCCGTGCGGCGTTCGAACGCTCCGTGTTTTCGGTTGAATCATGGCGCGGACCGGTTCCGACATCCCCCGACGAGATCGTGTTCCTTCCCGCTCACAGGCTCGCCGCCCTCCTGAAGGAGCGCAAGATTACGTCTGTCCAGCTGACCGACATCTACCTCGCCCGTCTGAAGCGCCTGAATCCCACGCTTCTCTGTGCCGTGACGATCATGGAGGAGCAGGCACGAGCCGAGGCGGCGAAAGCCGACGCGGAGATCAAGGCCGGCAAGTACCGGGGCCCGCTCCACGGCATTCCATACGGGATAAAGGACCTCTTCTCGACCAAGGGCGTACCCACGACGTGGGGCGCCGCGGACTTCGAAAACCGCATTATCGATGAAGACGCCGAAGCGGTGGTGCGGCTGCGTGCCGCGGGCGCCGTGCTCATGGCGAAGCTCGCGACCGGGCTGTTTGCGCAGAACGACCAGTGGTTCCGGGGGCGCACCAACAACCCGTGGAATCCCGCGCTGGGATCGAGCGGATCGTCCGCGGGCCCGGCATCCGGAACCATCGCCGGTTGCGTGGCGTTTTCAATCGGGACCGAGACCCAGGGATCCATTGTCTCGCCGTCAATCCGTTGCGGGGCGAGCGCGCTACGTCCCACGTTCGGCAGGGTGAGCCGGTACGGCGGCATGGTGCTCGCCTGGTCTATGGACCGCGTCGGGCCGATCTGCCGCACAGTGGAAGACTGCGCGATGGTCTTTAACGCGATTCACGGCGTGGACGAAAAGGACCCCTCGACCGTTACGGCGCCGTTTTTGTTCAACCGCAACATCGCACTGGCATCGTTGAGAATCGGGGTGGACCCGAATGCTCCCAAGGAACTCGTGGCCAAGCTGCGCGAGCTCGGCGCCAAGCCTAGAGACGTCGGCCCCCGGCCGACGGTCGCCGGGATGGGCGGGGGCGCCCTCGGGGTGGAAGGAGCCGCCGCCTTCGACGAGTATGTTCAGCGGAAGGCGAAGGAAACCGGTCTGGACCTGGCGAACCTCCCGGAGCCCAGGCGCGGCGGCGGCGCGGGCAGTGGCGGGGCCAGGGGTGGCGGTGAGCGTGGCGGCGCGGCAGGCGGGGGCGCCCGTGGCGCCGCGGGTGGCGCACCGGTTAACCCGATGGCCCCGGCCGACTGGAATCCACGCTTCGTCAACGGCCGCACCACGCGCGCCTTCGAGTATGTGCAGAGCCAGCGGCGGCGCTACATGCTCATCAGCAAGTGGGCGGAATACATGAAGGACCTCGATCTGTTCATCGGCAACCCTCAGGCCGACGTCGGGCCGAACGCCCAGACCGGGCACCCGTGCGTGGTGGTTCCCTACAAATTCGACGTGCCGCAGCAGGGAGGCGGTCGAGGCGGCGGGACGCAACCGGCGATCGAACCCAAGCCTCAGCCGATCTGCGCCGTGATCGTCGGCAGTCTGTTCGCCGACGACATCATCCTGTCGGTCGCCCACCAGCTGCAGGTGCACACAGATGTGCATTTGAAGCACCCCTCGCTGTAATGCGCGCTCTCCTGCGTGTAAGGCTGGGATGAGGATTGCGCGCAACCAGGCGTCTGGGCGGCTGAATGGGTGTTGGGTGTCAGGTTTTAGGTGTCAGTGGGATCGTGCTGGTTGCCCTTATTGGCGACCATCAGCGTCCCTTCCGACGCACTCATCGATACCGGGCTGAAGAAGTTCGTCTACGTTGATTGCGGCGAGGGCCATTTCGAGGCGCGCCGTGTGGAAGCCGGGTGGCGCCTGGACGACCGCGTCCAGATTTTGCGCGGCATCCGGGAGGGGGAATGGGTCGTCGTTTCGGGCCAGTTCCTGCTCGATTCGGAAAGCCGCATGCAGTCGGCAAGCGCCGCCGTTCCACCCAGGTAACTTCCGGAAGTCTGATGTCTAATGTCTAAAGTCCAAGGTCTGAAGACCGGCATTCGGGAGTTGCGCAGCCTGTCCCCCGAGTTACGTCCACAGCAGGTACGGCACGCCGATGCCGAGGAGGGTGACGAGGAAGATCGCGCCGAAGAGCAGGCCCAGCTTCCAGAAATCTCCGCGACTGACGTAGCCGCTGCCGAAATAGACGGGGGCAGGGCCGGTCGCATAGGGTGTGATGACGCCCATAATTCCGAGCGAGTAACATAAAAGCAGGGCAAACGTCCGTACGGGCATGCCGGGCACGGCGGCGCCGGTGGCAAGCATGATCGGGAGGAAGGCGGTGGCGTGGGCGGTGAGGCTGGCGGTGAGGTAATGGGATGCGAAAAAGATCGCGACTAAAATGATCATGACGGCAATCGGAGACACTCCGACCATCAGACCTGCCGTGCTCTTCGCGAACCAGGTTACAAAGCCAACCCTGGAGAGGCCGTCGGCGAGGGCGACCAGGGTGGCGAACCAGACCAGGACGTTCCAGGCCTGCCGGTGCGAGAGGAAATCGTCCCAGGAAATCAATCCCGTGATCACCATGCCGCAGATCACCACGCCCGCTACTGTGGTCGCATCAATCCTGCCGGCGCCGAATATCCAGAGGGTCAGAGCGAGAATGACGAACGCGGCCAGCAACAACTCCTTCCTGGACACCGCCCCCATTTTGACCAGTTCTCCCGACGCCCACGCGGGTACTTCCGGCACCGATCTGATCTCGGGCGGATAGACCTTGAGCACCATCCAGGGAAGCAGAACAATCAATACGCCCCCCACCGGGAGGAAACCGATGAACCACTCCGACCACCCGATCCTGATATCGACGGCCTTGCTCGCCAGTTCCACAGCCAGGAGGTTGGGCGCCAGCGCCGTGACAAACATGGAGCTGGTAATACACGTGGCTGCGAACGCGGTCCACATCAGGTAGCCGCCGATCTTGCGGGACGTTTCACCGGGAAAGGATCCATAGATGGCGGGAAGACTGCGTATGACCGGAAAGATGGTGCCGCCACTCCTGGCGGTGTTCGACGGGATGAACGGCGCCAGGATCAGGTCGGCGAAGGCAATTGCGTAGCCGAGGCCGATGGTTCGTTTGCCCAGAGCGCTGACGAGCGTCAACCCGATGCGTTTCCCCAGGCCCGACTTTTCGTAGCCCAGGGCAAACATGTAGGCGCCGAAGATGAGCCAGACCGTGGTATTTGAAAATCCCGAAAGCGCCCATCGGATCGATTCTGCCGGAGTCGCTCCGGCTAATCCCAGCACGGCGACCAGGAAGACGCCGGCAAAGCCCGCCGCCGCGGCGGGCAACGGCTCCAGGATCAGGGCGGCAATGACTGCCGCGAAGATGGCGAAGAAGTACCAGGCTTCTCGATCCAGCCCTTGCGGCACCGGGATTGCGGCAATCGCAATCCCAAGAGCGACGGGCACGATGGCCTTCCAATACCTTGGGTTCACCGCTGCATCCCCGCGAATTCAGGTAGAGAACGAACTTCGAAGTCCTCAAAGAGTTCAAGGGAAAGAGTCTCACGGCCGGGAGGCCTCGAAAACCGGCGAATGCAGCCGATGCAAGAGCGTAAAACGCGTCCCGGCGCCCAATGGATTCAAGCTATAATATCGATCTGTGACGGAAAATCAAAGGCAATGGAGGTGACGTGCTCACCCCGGCCGGCCCGTAAGACGCATCCTGTATTCTGGGGGTGAAGGTGGATTTCAATCCATTCAGTACGCGATACGAAAAGATGCAGTACCGACGGTGCGGCCGGAGCGGCCTGAAGCTGCCGGCGATTTCTCTCGGCCTGTGGCATAACTTCGGCGGCGTGGACACGCTCGAGAACTCCCGCGCCATGATCTGCCGGGCATTCGACCTCGGCATCACGCATTTCGACCTGGCCAACAATTACGGCCCGCCGCCGGGATCCGCGGAGGAGACGTTCGGCAAAGTCCTCAAGAGTGAGCTGGACCGGCACCGGGACGAGCTAGTGGTCTCGACCAAAGCGGGATACTACATGTGGCCCGGTCCTTACGGCGAGTGGGGTTCGCGCAAGTACCTGGTGGCAAGCCTGGATCAGAGCCTGAAGAGAATGGGCCTCGACTACGTGGACATCTTCTACTCCCATCGCCCGGATCCCGAAACGCCGCTGGAAGAGACCATGGCGGCACTCGATCACATAGTAAAAAGCGGCAAGGCTCTGTACGCCGGCATCTCCTCGTATGACCCGGACCAGACACGGCGCGCGGCGGGAATCCTGCGCGGGCTGGGAACCGCCTGCCTCATCCATCAGCCGAAATACAGCATGTTCAACCGCTGGATCGAGAACGGGCTTCTCCAGGTGCTTCGCGAAGAAGGGATCGGGTGCATCGCTTTTTCCCCGCTCGCGCAGGGTCTGCTCACGGACAGATATCTGCACGGCATCCCGGAAGACTCCCGGGCCGCGAAGCCGCACGGCTTCCTCCAGCGGGCGGACGTCACGGAGGCAAAACTGCAGAAGGTCGCCAGATTGAGGGCAATTGCGGCTGCGCGTTCCCAGTCGCTGGCTCAGATGGCGGCTGCGTGGGTGCTGCGCCATCGCGAAATGACCTCGGTGCTCATTGGCGCAAGCAGGGTTTCGCAGATTGAGGAAATCACAGGCGCACTCGAAAACCTGCAGTTTGCAGATTCGGAACTGAAGGCCATTGATGAGGCCCTGGCCGCATGACGGACGCTCCCCGCCGCCTGCGCCTCGCTGACGCCTCTCGTCAGGAGTCAGGAGTCAGGAATCTTCTGCTTAGTCCCGACTCCTGGCCTCTGACTCCTTCTCTTACGATTTCACCGGAATATTCGGTTTTATCCTTCAGGCGTGGGAACTGCTTGCCTGACTGACAGGAAGCGTGATCACGAAGCGGCTCCCCTTGCCCGGGGCGCTGTGGATTTCCATCTTGCCGCCGATCAGGTCCATTCGTTCGCGGATGCTGAACAGCCCGAAGCCGCCGCCGGAGGTCCCGGCGGGTTTAAGCCGTCGGGGATCGAAACCTGTCCCCTCGTCCTTGACCTCGATATGCAGTTGGTTGTATGCAACGCTGACCTGAACATGGGCGGTAAGGACGCTGGCATGTTTTACCGCGTTGAAGAGGAGTTCGCGGACCGACTCGAACAGGAAGATCTTCACGTCCTCAGGCAAAGCGGGGATGTCTTCCTCCATGACCAGGTTAACCATCAGATCGTGTTTGCCCGCCATCCAGCGAGCCAACCACTGCAGGCAGAACAGCAGCCCGCTCTCGTGCAGAATCGGGGGGCTCAAATCGGCCGTCAGTGAACGTGACGCGCTCAGCGACTCGTCCAGGAGATCGTCGATTTCCTTAAGAACCGCTTTGTGCTGCTCGCCCAGGTTCCGGCTCAGGAGGGCTGCGCGGAACTTCGCCCCGACCAGCAACTGTTGAAGGTCGTCGTGCAGCACCTTGGCCACGCGGCGCCGCTCGCGCTGAACGGACAGCGTGAGTTCGCCGGCAAGGGCGCGAAGCTGACCTGCCCGCTGCGCCAGTTCTTCCGTCCGCTCCTGGACCTTTTGCTCCAGGCTGGCATTCACCTGCCGCAAGGCCTCCAAGGCACGATTGCGCTCCCCAAACAGGCGCGCGTTGTCCAGCGCGACGGCGGCAGTGGCCGCCAGTTGACCGGCAAAACTCACTTCCGCTTCCGTGAATGAGTGCGGACCGGTGTGGTAATTGAAGAAAAGGGCACCGAGCGGCCCACCCCGCCCGATCAGCGGCGCGACCAGCACGGCGCGAACGTTATGCTTGCGCATGTGGTCCTGGTTGAGTCGGTTGTCGTTCCACGCGTCGGTGACCGCCACAGGCCGGCCGGACTGGATGGCGAGGACGGCGTGACGCTCCTCGTCGTCGATGAATCGCGCCCCAACCAGGGAGGCAGGCAACCCGTTCAGTCGGCTGACGGTCCAACTATCCTGCTGGCGCAGGGAGACTGCCGCCGTTTCACTGCCGAGCGCAGCCGCACCGACGTCCACCAGCAGTTGCATGATTTCGTGGAATTCCAGCGTCGAGTGCAGCGCCTCATTGACGCGGTTCAGTGCCTCGCTCAGTTCCTTTGCACGGCGCAGCAATTCGTCCGTCCGGTTGCGTTCGGTGACGTCCCGGTTGCTGCCGCGGAGTCCGAGGTAATTGCCGAGTTCGTCGAATACCGGCTGACAGACGTGGCTAATCCAGCGTAGTTTCCCGTCCGTCCGGAGAATCTGGAATTCCACCTCCCCTGGAACCCGATTGTGCTCGTCGACAGTATGCCGATCAAACGCCGCCTGGTCCTCCAGGCAAACGACAGCACGCCGTACCATGGCGTCGGCCAGGAATTCAGCGGGTTCGCGCCCGTAAACCCGCCTGCAGCCCGACGAGGCATACATGTACCGCCCTTCCGGATTGATCCAGAACTCAAAATCGTAGGTGTTGTCGGCGACGGTGCGATAACGCAATTCGCTTTCGCGCAGCGCTTCCTGCTGGCGGCAAAGCTGCTGGATCAACTCGGTGGATCGTTCCAGATCCGTCAGGTCTGTGGCGACGACACAAATGCTGAGTTGGCCGGCCTGGTTGAGCGCAACGGCCGAGACGTGCGCCGGCACCTGGCACCCATCGGCACCCTGAAAGACCAGGCGCTGTTTCAGCGACTGACTTTGGCCGAGGGCCAGCATCGACTCCGCCGTTGCGGCATTGTCCGGCGCGACGAACTCACGCAGAGGGTGGCCGACGATCTGCTCCAGAGGTCTCCTTACGAATTCGCCGAATTGGGCGTTGCAGAACAGAATCCGGCCTTCGAAGGTAACGGTAAAGGCGGCCTCCTTCATCGTCTCGACGATCAAACGATAGACGGATTCAGCTCCGATCAGCGAATAGACCTGCTCGCCCCTGGTCCCCGAAACAATGACGGCGTCGACCTCGCCCTCACCGATCGCGCGGAGCGTCTCCTCCGCCTCGGCCAGCCGGGCTCGCAGTTCCTCGAGCTCTCGCGCCCGGGATGAAGGTCGCGCGCGCTTCGCGGCGCCCGGGGTCAGAATGGTCTTGACCGGTTTCTTCCTCATTATTTCTTCGGCCTCAGGTCCAGCCCCACGAGAATTCGATCTTTCTGCGACATGTTGCCGATCAGCCGCCGGAGCGGAAGCGGCAGCCTCTTGATCAGCGTGGGTGCGGCGATGATCTGCTCCCCCTTGGCGAGGACCGGCTGCTGGTAGATGTCGATGATCTCCAGCTCGTATCGGCCGGCCAGGTGTGCTTCACAGACGGCGGTTACGTTGGCGATGGCTTCGGTCGATCGCGGCGTGATTCCGGCTACGTACAGCCGCAGGGCGTATTTCTGTTTGCTCTGCCTGGCGGCTGCTTTTTCCAGCGATCGTTTTAGCGCGTCGGACACTTTCTTGGCCAAAGGACTCCTCCTAGGCTCGCGGTCTGAGATCCAGGCCCACCAGGACACGTTCGGTGTTCGATAGATCGCCGATGATCTTGCGTACCGGGACCGGCAGCTTCCGCACCAAAGTCGGGATAGCGAGGATCTGGTCGCCCTTTGCCAACTGGGGGTTTTGCAGCAGATCGATGACCTCGATCACATAACGGCCCTGGAGGTGCTCCTCACAGAGCTTCTTGAGATTCGCGAATGCGGTCACACACCGGGGTGTTTGTCCGGCTACGAAGAGGCGAAGAACCCACGTCTCGTCCTGCTTCCTGCTGCTGGTCTTCATACAGGGATGGCCTCGTTTGTCAACGCAACCATTATGGCCCGCTAGTCGGCCTTCCGGGCAGCCGCCAGGTTATGCTGCTCCGTCCGGTTGGTTTTTTCCTGCTCACCTTCATGCCTGGCCACGATCTTGATCTCGGTTTTCAAGTCCTGGATTTTTGACTTCAGAGATTGCACCTGGAGCTCCAGAGACGCCTGCTCATGAGCCAACTCCCGCCGGCGTCGCTCAGCCCCCTGCCACTCGACAGCCCTCTGCGACTTGTCGGTTGCCTCCTGGACAAGGCGGGCCGTGCCGGTCAGCGCCTGGCCGTGGCCCATGTAGACATCGATTAACTTAATGCCGTCGTCGGTCAGCCGGAACTCCCGTTCCTGGTTCGAGTGGGCCATGCCGCGGCTCTTGATGACGTAGAGAACCCGGTTGCGCTCGCCATTAGTCTCCAGCATATTGATCAGCAACCAGGTATCCATCAGCGAAGAAATGCCCACCTCGCTCTGCTCCAGGGCGTCGCCTCCGCCGGTCAGGCTGGTGAAGATCGTGGTAATTCCCTGGCTCTTGAGGAAATCGATCACCCGCACCAGCATCGCCTTGACTTCGTAGCTCTCGCCGATGGTCATCATGTTGGTGATCGGGTCCATGATGACCGCGTCGGGCTTGAAGTCCCTGACCAGTTTGTGGATCGAGGCCAGGTGCATTTCGAGGCCGTAGAGGGTCGGCCGGACGGCGTTGAACCGCAGCAGCCCCTGTTTCCGCCAGGGCTCCAGGTCAAACCCGATCGACCCCATGTTCCGGATGAGTTGCTCGGGCGATTCCTCGAACGAGAAATACAGGCACTTACCGCCTCGCCGGCAGGTGCTGGCGGCGAAGGCTGTCGCCATGCTGCTTTTGCCTGTGCCGGAAGTGCCGGAAACCAGGATGCTGCTGCCGCGATAATAGCCTTTGCCGCCCATCATCGCGTCCAGCCGCGGGATGCCGGTCGAGACTCGTTCGGAACTGACCGGATAATTAAGCTCCAGTGAGCTGATCGGCAAAACGGACAGCCCGTACTCGTCGATCAGCGTCGGATATTCGTTGGTCCCGTGCTTGGAGCCGCGATACTTGATGATCCGCAACCGCCGGGTGGCGACCTGGTTGGTGATCCGGTGGTCCAGGAATATCACGCAGTCGCTGACGTACTCCTCGATGCCGTAGCGGGTCAGCGCGTTCTTGCCCTGCTCTCCGGTAATGATGACAGTGACGCGCTTGTCCTTCAGCCAGCGGAACAGGCGGCGAAGCTCGGCCCGCAAAATGCTCTCGTTGGGCAGCCCGGCGAAGAGAGCTTCGACGGTGTCGAGCACGACCCGCCTGGCGCCGACCTCGTCGATGGCCGCCTGGAGTCGAACAAACAGGCCTTGCAGGTTGTATTCGCCGGTCTCCTCGATCTCGCTCCGCTCGATGTGGACGTGATCGATGGCCATCAGCTTGCGGCGGACCAGGCCGTTCACATCGAAACCGAGCGACGCGGCATTCTTGGCCAACTCCTCAGCCGTTTCCTCGAAGGCCATGAAAACGCCTGGCTCGTGGAACTCGGTAATCCCGCGAACGATGAATTCCATTGCCAGGAGCGTTTTGCCGCACCCGGCGGAGCCGCAGATCAGCGTCGGCCTGCCGCGTGGCAGCCCGCCTTCGGTAATCTCGTCGAGGCCGCTGATCCCCGTGGGGCACTTCTCGAGCCTGGGTACGGACGCGAGCTTCTTGCCTGCCTTTGCCACAGAATTGCCTTTCTCTGCACGAAACTGCATGAAATCGCCCGTTCCATCGGACCAATCGTAATCCGGTCCTGAGCGGGACGCACACCAGGCATAACATTGCCTTGACTGATCATTCACACTAAGGACACTGCTCTGAGAAAGGTTTGAAGTGCCATTATGCTGTTGCTTTGCGGCGAAACACAAGCACATTTTCCACTGCAATTTGCACACGATTCATTGAAATCTGAAACTTTGATCCAGCCCCAAGCGTCGGGGTCGGGATCGATCCCGGTCAGCTGCTGGATGATGAAGAGCTGGCGGTTCAAATCCGGCTGTTCGCGGCCGGCGGGCAACAAGCCCGGCCGGCTGCCGCACTGGCAGCTGAGTCCGCAACAGTACCCTGAACGGCAGGATCCCGCCCAAGTCGATGCTGACGGTGCGGGCTGAAGCCCGCGGCCACTTGAAATCTGTCGATATGTGCAATGCATCCATGTGGGGACAGACTTCAGCCCGTCCAATTTTGCCCTATCGAACCGGCCTGCCGATTCTCGGCTCGTCCGTCCGTGCCGTGCTGAACTCCCCGTTTGCGCCATGCGCACCGGCTGAAGCCCGTGCCCACATGAAAAACATGATCTTGAAATATTGTGGGGAGGGGCTTCAACCCTCATGTACTAAACTGACTGCGACAGCTGCATGGACTTCGACCTGGACTTGGACCTGGACCTGGACCTGGACCTGGACGTGGTCTTAGACCAGCCAGCCGTACGTGAACTTCGGGGAGCTCCCGGGCCAGGTCCACGTCCAGGACCAAGTCCACGTTCAGGTCCAAGCCCACGTCCAGGTTCACGTCCGTCTTGAGCCGGAGAATCAAGTTAGCACTCAAGGATTTCACGCCGTGGTAAAGTTCGTGATGCGCTACTTTGATTCCATTGCGAAGCAGGGGGGGAGCAGATGAACGAAAAGGATGAGCGCCGGTTCCGGGCCGGCGATTCGCTGCAGGACTTGTGCCGCCAATGCAAGACGGTTCGCGGCCACACCGTGATCGTCGCCGGTTCCGAGGGACAAATCCTGCGGGTGATCTGCGATTATTGCGGCAGCCAGCACAACTACCGCGGCGGTGAGGCCAGGGCGGACGCCGCAAAGCCGCCGGCCTTGAGCCCGGACCGGGGAGCGGATCCCCTGGTGACTGAACGTGAAAGGATAGGACCGATGACCAATGTGACGGTTCCGGAGGGAAGCGGCGTCGATCTCGAGTTGCTGCTGCGGCGCATCATCCGCGAAGAGACCGGGCTGACACCCGTCGCAATGGCCGACAAATGGCGCGGCGGCGAACTGGTCCTGCGGCCAGGGAAACCGGGCCTGCAGGAGAAGGGCTGGCCGATCGAGACCTTCTTTCACAAGGTCGTCATGCTGCGCAACCGCCTGCGCGTGCTCGAGCAGCAGATTAACGGGGCCGACATTCCGGAGGACTTGAAAGTGAAGCTGCAGGCCTACATCACCGGCTGCTACGGCAGCTGCACCAGCTTTAATCTCCTCTTTGCGGAGGAAGAGGACCGGTTTCACGGCACAGCCGAAATCTCGTTGTAGTGACGGGAGGGAAGCAATGGCCACGCTTTCAGCACCCGGATCACAAGCGACATAGCGATCGACGGCCATCGCCTCACCCCGCCCTTGCCGGATCGATTCCCGATGCTTATTCTAACTCCTGACTCCTGTAATCAAACGCCCCGGCCCCCGATCCAAAGCAGTTGCAAGCCCGCGGGGATTTCATGGGGCGAAGCCGACTCACTCGCCTGAATCATTCGTGAAGACGATCATGAGAAGAAGTCAACTGTCAGACATGGAACCATCAAAGGCCGGATCCTCTCGTTTACGAAACCACCACACTCTCTGAATCAGCTTATTTGATCTCCTTCAGGAGCGCGGCGACCGCGGCTTCCAGCTGCTGGTCCTTGCCTTTGCTCACCACCTCGTATTCGTTCATCAGCTTGATGTCCGGTTCGGTCTGGTGATTTTCCAGGTAGGTCCCGTCGTTGATTTTTACGCCGACGGGGGGCACGCCCCAGCGGATGGAGGTATCCTGCAGGTTCTCCCAGCCGGCGAATGTGCAGGTCCCGGGCACCGGCATGCCCACGAGCTTGCCCAGGCCCAGGTGCTGGTAGGTAAAGGCGTAGCAATGTCCATCGCTGTAATTCGCTTCGCCGGCGAGAGAAATGCTCGGCTTGGTCCAGCGGAAGTTCGGTTCGTAGCCGTTGCTCCGGGTGTCGGTCGTGTAATCGAAGAATCTTTTCCCGCTCAGGAACATCGCCAGGTCTGCGACGAGGTCGCCGCCGCCGTTGAAGCGGGTGTCGACGACGATGCCCTTGCGGTTTGCGTACTTGCCCATGACCTCTTCGTAGGCTGACCGGTAGGCGCCGTCGTTCATCCCGGGCACGTGGATGTATCCCAACTGGCCGTTGCTCAGGCGGCCCACTTCCTCTTCATTCCGGGTGACCCACCGTTTGTACAGCAACGCGTTTTCTTCCTGGGAGGTGACGGGCTTGACGATGATCTCCCGTTTGTCGGCGCCGTCCGCGACTACCAGCAGCACCTTCTTGCCCGATTTGCGGTTGAGGTACTGCGGCAGGTCCTTGTCCGGTGTGATGGCTTCGCCGTCGATCGACTCGATGATCATGCCGGCTTTGACGTTCATCCCGGCCTTGTCGAGCGGGCCGCCTTTGATGACCTCATCGATCTTCACGCCATTGCCCCTGTAATTCTGATCCAGGAAGACGCCGAGCGACGCCGTCGCGTCGCCGCCCGGGTTCTGGCTCGAAGTCGAAGAGCCGCTGTGGCTGACGTTCAGTTCGCCGAGCATTTCACTGAGCATTTCGGTGAATTCGAAGTTGTTGCCGATGTGAGGGAGGTATTTTTCGTAGACCGGTTTGATGCCGTCCCAGTCCACGCCGTGGTACCCGGCGGTGTAGAAGGTTTCTTTCGTTCTCCTCCAGACGTGTTCGAACATGAGACGCCGTTCGGCGTCCACATCGAGGGCCATCTCGCCGTTGAAGCTCACGTTGTCGCGCTTGCCGCTGGCGGGGTCGATCTTGGAAATGGCGCCGTCCGCGAGCAGGAAAACAGTTTTCTGGTCCTTGTCCCAATCGATGCTGCCGCTGTTGGCGTTGAGGGTGACCAGCATTTTGGTCTCCCTCGTGCGCAGGTTAGTGGTCCAAAGGTTCATCCCCCGTTCGAAACGCGCCAGGTAATAGAGGGTTTCCCCGTCTTTGCTCACCAGGGCATCGCCCAGGTTGGAGGAGTGGATCGTGAGTCTCGCCTTGCGGAGGTCGAGCCCGTCCCAGTCGATCACCACGTTTTCAGGTTTGGTTTCCTTGGCCTTGGCCGGATCGGGTTTGTCTTTCTTGTCTTCCTGCTCTTTCAGCAGGGCCGCATCTTCCTTGCTGAGCCTGAACCGGTCCCATGCTTCCTGGTTGAAAAACAGGGCATAGGCGTCGTTCTGTGCGCCGCCGCCCTGGGCGACCGACTTCAAGCCGTCGCGATTGCTGAACCACAGCATCGCCCTGCCGCCCATGATCCAGCGCGGCCTGGAGTCGTTGAAGCCGCTCTGCGTCAGGTTGACCACCTTCCCCTTGCCGTCCGCCTGGATCAAACCGACTTCGCTCGGAGCCAGACCGGGCACGGAGTAGTCGAACAGGAGCCACTTGCTGTCGGGACTCCACTGGAAATACTGATCGCAATCGCGGTTCGAGAACAGTTCCTTGTCGGTGAGCAGCGTGCGGGCCTGTTTGGATTCGAGGTTGAAGACCTTCAGTGTCATCCGGTTCTCGATGAATGCCACTTCCTTGCCATCGGGGGAATAGAGCGGCTGGTAATTCTCCTTTTCATTGTCGATGAGGGGAGTCTCCTTCAGGACGGTGGCCGCGTAAAAATAGGGCTCCTCGTCGCGGGTGCGCCGGGTCTCGTAGATCTTCCAGCTGTTGCCGCGCTCCGAGGCGTATATCAGGGCTTTCCCATCGGGCGAGAAGCTCACGTTCCTTTCCTGCGCGGGCGTGTTGGTGATTCGCTTGGTGACGCCCCCTTCGACGCTGGTCACGAAAATCTCCCCCCGGAAGGTGAAGGCGACTTCCTTCCCCGTCGGCGACACCGCCAACTCGCGGGCGCCGTTGGTCACAGGGAGGATTCGTTCGTTGTTGCTCTTGGTATCGGCCGCGATTGTGATGTTGACTTTCTGCGGCTTGCCGTTCCCGGGCTGCGTGTAGATTTCCCCGTCATATCCGAAACACAGGAGGCCGTTGTCGGACAGGCTCAGAAAGCGAACGGGCACCTTCCTGAATGCCGTCACCGGTTGCGACTTGCCGCCCGCGACGCTCATTCTGTGGACGTTGAACGAGCCGCTTTCCTCGCTCAGGTAATAGAAGGCCCTGTCGTTGTCCGTGAAAACCGGGCTTCTGTCTTCCCCGGCGAATGTCGTGATCTTCTTGTGCGTGCCCGCCTTGGTGTCGTAGATCCAGATGTCCCGGGCGATGGCGGAGGTGTGGTGCTTGCGCCAGGTGTTTTCTCCGCCTTTCTTGTCCTGGTAAATCATGTATTGTTCGTTCTTGCTCAGCTTCACATCTTCGGCCGGCGTAGTCAGCAACTGCTCTACGCGGCCCCCGTTGACCGGAACCTTGTAGAGTTCGGGCTGGGAGCCGGTCGGGAAGGCCCGGTTGCTCGCCGCATCCATCCGGGCCGAACCGAATATCACGCTCCGGTCGTCGGCGGCAAAAGTGTACGGGTACTCCTGTGCCGAGTGATAGGTCACCCTCCTGGGTTCGCCACCCTGGGCAGGAATGATGAAAATGTCGAAGTTCCCATAACGATCGCTGGCGAAGGCAATGGACTTGCCGTCATGACTCCACACCGGCATGTAATCCTCGGCTTCATGCGTTGTGAGCTGATAGGCGGCGCCGCCGCTGCTGGAGACGCGGTACAAATCGCCCTTGTATGTGAACACGATCGTCTTGCCATCGGGAGAAATGGCAGGGTAACGCAACCAGCCCGGATTACTCTGAGCTGAGACGTACAGACAGGCGACGATAAGCCACAGGCTGCTTGCAAGTATTTTTTTCATAGATGGTTACACGCAAGAAGAGGTTGTAGTTTGACTGACGGACACGGGCAGATTCTAGGGAGGGGCAGGGCCCTGCGTCAAGCCCATTCAATGCCAGGAGCCAGGAGTCAGGAGTCAGGAGCCAGGAGTCAGGAGTCAGGAGTCAGGAGTCAGGAGTCAGGAGTCAGGAGTCAGGAGCCAGGAGTCAGGAGCCAGGAGTCAGGAGTCAGGAGCCAGGAGTCAGGAGTCAGGAGCCAGGAGCCAGGAGTCAGGAGCCAGGAGCCAGGAGTCAGGAGCCAGGAGCCAGGAGTCAGGAGCCAGGAGTCAGGAGTCAGGAGCCAGGAGTCAGGAGCCAGGAGTCAGGAGCCAGGAGTCAGGAGCCAGGAGCCAGGAGTCAGGAGCCAGGAGCCAGGAGTCAGGAGTCAGGAGCCAGGAGTCAGGAGCCAGGAGCCAGGAGTCAGGAGTCAGGAGTCAGGAGTCAGGAGCCAGGAGCCAGGAGTCAGGAGTCAGGAGCCAGGAGTCAGGAGGAAAATCCATGGCCAACTCTTATCGCATATCCCCCGACACCTGATCCCCGACACCCAACACCAAGTAGCCAGCTCTAGCCGGGCTACATGGCGCGGCCTACTTCAGGACGATGTCCACCATGTCTTCGAGGAGCGTCGCCTTGGGATTCTCGATGATACGGCCGATCTCCTTGCCTTCCCGGTAGAATATGAAGGTCGGGACTTTTTCCACGTTCATCTCTTCGACATAGAACTTGACGTCTCTGCTCGCTTTCCTTGGAACGCCGACATAGCGCACCGGCACGGAGACGCCGAGACGATCCAGGATCTTGATGAACGGGGGTACGTGGTTGCGGGAGTCGGGGCACCAGAGGCCCAGGTAGACGTCGACCTTCATGTCAGTCCCGAACCTGGTCTTCAAGGCATCCAGCAGTTCGGCGGCCGGCTCGTAGGTGTCGTACTTGTCTTGCCATTGCTGGTTGCTCGCGAGAATCTTTTCCTTGGTGAGATCTTCTGTTGTTTGAGCGACGGCTGAAACCAGCGGCAGAAATAGCACTGCTCCGGCCGCGACGAGCAGAATTCGCTTCATTCGTTACCTCCGCTTGCGGAAGCATCGGGTCGAAAGTCCGCTTAAAATTGCGTGAAAGGCACGATCCGCACCGTCAAGTATAGCGATTCAGACACGATTTTGCATCCGGCAATCGGGTTAATCATGACTACACAAAACGTCGTCTCTTTTTGAACCGCGGAGACCTCAACAGCGCCCGGAGCTTATTGCATGCCTTTGAGAGCCCTCGCGGTTCGGTCTTTCGCGGCCCGATCCGTCCCCGGTCCATCAGGAATGGCCGAGCACCGGGTGCGGGCGATACGGCTCGGCGAGTGCCATGAGTTCCGCCACTTCCAGCTCGAGACTCAGGGCGGCTGCGGCGTCGTCGAGGTGGTGCATCTTGCTTGCCCCGATGATCGGCGCCGTTATGCCGGGTTGCTGGAGGATCCAGGCGAGCGCAACGCGCATATTGGGCACGCCTCGCTTTGCGGCGATCTCAGAGACCCGATCCACGACGGCAAAATCGGAGTCCTGGTAGTACAGCTTCTGTCCATAATCGTCGGTCTTTGACCGGACGGTGTCTCCGAAGTCCTGCTTCCGCCGGTTTCCGGCCAGGAACCCGCGGGCCAGCGGGCTCCATGGGATGAGCCCGATGCCCTCGGCGCGGCACAACGGGATCATTTCCCTCTCTTCTTCGCGATAGATCAGGTTGTAATGGTTTTGCATCGTCACAAACCGGGTCAGGCCCATCTGATCCGCGGTATAGAGCATCTTGGCGAATTGCCAGGCGAACATGGATGAGGCCCCGATATATCGGGCCTTGCCCGCTTTGACCACGTCATGCAGTGCGCCCAGTGTCTCCTCGATCGGCGTTTCATAGTCGAACCGGTGGATCTGGTATAAATCGACATAATCGGTTCCCAGGCGTCTGAGGCTGTCGTCGATCGCATGGAGGATATGCTTGCGGGACAGGCCGCGCTGGTTGGGATCGTTCCCCATCTCGTAAAACACCTTGGTGGCGATCACGACCCGGTCGCGCGAGGGACCGAGGTCGCGCAGGGCCCGCCCGAGGACCTCTTCGCTGACCCCGAGCGAGTACATGTCGGCCGTGTCGAAAAAATTGATGCCCAGCTCGAGTGCGTGCCGGATGAACGGGAGGCTCTCATCCTCGTTCAGGACCCATTCCCGCCATTTCTTTGTACCGTAGGTCATCATTCCCAGGCACAACCTCGAGACCTTCATCCCCGTGGATCCCAGTCGCACATATTTCATATGTCCTTCCATTCTGCCCGATGCCGGTCAGTCCACAATAGCGCGACCCGGCTTCCGAAAATTCGAGAGAACGTCGCCTGCGTATTGACCCGGTGATTATACCCGCCATGCAATCCCACGGCCCCGGATATCGAGTCCCAGGCCGCCCGGCGGTTCCGGCGGACCCATATTCCCGGCACAGGCCGAAAAAGTCAATCCGTTTGGGCCTTTGACCATCTTTGGATCCGGGCGTTTCGTCGATTTCGGCAGGCATGCAATTGCATAGTCCTGGAATACCTGGAACTATTATGGGAGCCGGATCGTTTATCGTTGGCAATGAACGAGGTGAGACCGATGAAATTTATCAGAATTTTCCTGATTGCGGTGCTTTTGTCGAATGCTGCAACTGTGATGGCGTTCGCACAGGCTCAAGACCTGAGCGGGACCTGGACGGGGGAAACCCTCGTGCCGGATTCGGCTGATAAGGATCTCGTGACCCTGGTCTTGAAAAAGGATGGATCCTCTTATATCGGAACCGTTACCGACTCATTGGGAATGGCGAATGCAGCCGTTCTGGAAAAAGTGGCGGTGGCCAAGGATGCATTGACCTTCGAATTCGTCATCACGACAGGTAGTGGAGAAGCTGTCCGGATTCGCGTAGCACTCAGGATCAGCGCGGAGAAACTTGTCGGAACCTGGGAGTCGGAAGATGGGGAAACCGGCGCCCTGGAGATGACCCGCAAGAAATAAACCATTCCGACTGAAACAGGTGGCCGTGGGCTTCAGCCCGCAACGTCGATATCGATGCCGATGTGATCCCGCCGCGCGAGGAAGTGTTTCGGAGTCAGCCGGAAAGCACTATCCTCTTACTATCACTGGGCAGTGGGCTCGTCAGCGAATGCGTCGGGGTCGATCCCGGAATCGGGTGGAAGCTTGTCCATTTCCCGGCGGACGAGCTGCTGGTGAAGGAGTTCTTCGTCGCGCAGTTCCTGGAAGAGGTCCTGTACCTCGGGATTTTTGATGTGGGGGAGGGTGTGGTCGAAGAAGTCGTGGGCCTTGATCTCGCACTCGAGCGCAACCTCCATGGCCTGGCGTGCCGACATGAAGACCCGGGTCTTATCGTATTCAGGAGCCTCGACCTCTGACAGCATGGATCGTTTTACGCGGCGCGGTTCCGCCTGGAAGAGGGAGCGCCGCCTGGCGGACAGTTCCACTTCATGCCTGTTTTCGTTGCCGATCATTTCATAGAAGAACGCCGCCGCCTCCGGCGTGTGATGCACCACCATCTGATCGTAGAATTCCGTGTACCGCTCCTTGGCCTCCTCTTCGATGAAGATGGCCAGGTCAAGGGCATCCATGAGACTCAGGTTGGCATAGTCGATTTTGGTGCTCATTTGCGCCTCCTCTCGGGAACGGGCCGGAGATTGTGCCGGGTCGCGGTCCGGTGGTCAAGCGGTGGGCGAACCACCGAGAGATTCCCCTGGCAAATCGTGCATCAAAAAGCGCAAACAGGCAATGGGGAAGCAGGTGTATAGTGCGACGTTTGTTAATTCGAGGGTTCGAAGCCGGGAGAGATTCTGGTAAGATATCGGATTCCGGGCAGCGCACCATGGTGGGCAGGCACCTGATGCTTCCCTGCGCGCATCCGGTTCCGCAAGTCGCCCTTCGGGGCATGTAATCGACCTTCAAAGAAGGGAAATATGAAAAGCGATCTGATCATCGGAATGGCAGGCTCGGGGGGAGACGGGATCATATCCGCCGGGGAATTCCTCATCGCAGCGGCCGCGGCGGAAGGCTATCACGCAATCATGACGAAGAGTTTCGGCCCGCAGATTCGAGGCGGCGAGTCCTCCTGCCGCCTGCGTGTTTCCACAGGCGAAGTGCTGAATCCCGGAGGCACCCTCGATGTGGCGGTAGCTCTCAACTGGGAGGATTTCCTGAGGTTCGGTGCCGAGCTGCCCGTGGGCGGCCACACAATCATGATCTACGAGAGCAAGACCGGAGTGGCGCCCGACAAGCTTCCCCTCGAGGGGATAAAACCCGCGGTCGTCCTCCCGGTCCCGATCGGAGAGCTGGCCAAGAAGACGGCGGGGACCGACAAAGCCAAGAACACGATCGTTTTGGGTCTGCTGGCGGGCTGGTTTGGGTTGGCGCCGAAATCCATCCTGGCGGGCATACAGAAGAAGTTCGCCAAGAAGGGGCCCGAAATGATGGAAGCCAACCAGCGCGCTTTCGATGCCGGCATCGAGTATGCCAAGGCGCACCCGATCGAAGAACATTGGCAGATGGAACCCGTGTCGGGTGGGCTTGGATCCAAGCTGCTCACCGACGGCAACGACATGTGTGCTGCCGCCGCGCTGTTCGCGGGGTGCGAGTTCTTCAGCGGCTACCCGATCACCCCCTCGTCCGAAGTCATGCACTTCCTCAGCCGGGAGATCTGGAAGTACGGCGGGACGCTGGTGCAGGCGGAAGATGAGATTGCCGGCATCGGCGCCGTCGTCGGTGCTTCCTTCGCGGGCAAGAAGGCCTTGACGGCGACATCGGGACCCGGCATGTCGCTCAAGACCGAGATGCTGGGTCTGGCGACGATCGCGGAAATCCCGCTGGTATGCCTCAACGTGCAGCGGGGAGGCCCCTCGACGGGAATCCCGACGAAGAGCGAGCAGTCGGACCTGTTCCAGGCCGCATTCTCCGGCCACGGCGACTGCGTTCGTCCCGTGCTTGCGCCGGTGAGCGTCGCCGACGCCTTCGGCATCACCGTCGAAGCGTTCAATATCGCCGAGTACTACCAGACGCCGGTGATCATCCTCTCCGACCAGGAAATCGGTCATCGCAAGGAGACGGTGGATCCGATCGACACCTCGACCTACAAACTGGTAGAGCGCCGCCGGCCGGCCGAAAAGGAGCTCGAGCACTACACGCGCTTCCGCATCACCGAGACCGGGATCAGCCCTATCAGCATCCCCGGCATGCCCGGGGGCAACTATCTGGCTTCCGGCATTGAACACAACGAGGCCGGAGCACCGACGGCGAAGGGCGAAATTCACGCCAAAATGAACGAGAAGCGCATCCGGAAGTTTGCCCCTTTGAAGACCAGGCGCGATCTCTTCCTGTTAGAGGGGGACGTCAACGCGTCGCTTGCCCTCGTGTCCTGGGGCAGCGTGGCCGGCGTCGCCCGGGAAGCCCTGCGGCTGGCCCAGGCGGAAGGAATGAAGGTGAAGTTGCTGATCCCGAAACTCCTTTTCCCGGTCTCGGAAGAGATTTTTGAGGACTTTTTCCACTCGGTGAAGATGGGCCTGGTGGTGGAGCAGTCCCATCAGGGACAACTGTACCGCCTCATCCGCATGTACGTGGATGTCCCGCGTGGAATGGAGTCCCTGGCGAAAAGCGGTTCCAACCCGATCCTCGCCACCGAGGTGGTCGAACGGTTGCGGGCTCAGGTTCGGTCGCTTCAGCGTCGGCGGAGCGGCGAGACGGAGCCGGAATAGCGAAAACTGACGGCGATCTCCACGGAGACGCCGGAAGGCAATTCCGGGGATTATCGCCGCGTGATGCGAGATTAAGTTAGAACAGGAAAGGTAGTGCAATCATGAGCGCAACCAGTTCAGCGCACGAATACGTTGCCAAGGATTTCAAGAGCGATCTGAAGCCGATCTGGTGTCCAGGATGCGGCGATTACGGCGTAGTGAGCGCGATCTACCGCGCGCTTGCCAACATCGGCAGGCCGCCGCACGAGATCGCCTTTGTCTCCGGCATCGGCTGCTCCAGCAGAATTCCCGGCTACACGACCGCGTACGGATTCAACAGCGTCCACGGCCGCGCCCTGCCAATCGCCCAGGGGATCAAACTGGCGCAACCGGAACTGCTGGTGCTCGTTGCCGGCGGAGACGGTGACGGCTTCTCCATCGGCGGCGGCCACGTGGCCCACGCCATCCGCCGGAACATAGATCTGACCTATATTGTGATGGACAACCAGATCTACGGCCTCACCAAGGGACAGCTCTCGCCGACCTCCAGGCGCGGGCTGAAGACGGCTTCCTCCGCCTTCGGCAGCCTGGAAGATCCTGTCAATCCGCTGATGTACGTTCTCGGCTACGGGGCCGGGTTTGTCGCGCAGGGCACGCCGGCCGACATGGACGGGCTGGCAGCGGTCATCGAGGAAGGGATCCGATTCCCGGGTTTTGCCTTCATCAACGTACAGTCGCCGTGCGTGACTTACGGGCAGGTTGATGCGCAGGTCAAGGCGCACCGGGAAATCATGGAAAGCCTCGAGAAGTTGGGGCACGATTCCTCCAACCGCCTGCGGGCGCTGGACCTCGCCCAGGATTACGGCACCAAGCTGTACACCGGCGTCTTTTACCGCGACCCGAATCCCAGACCGACCTTCGGAGACGCGGTCAAAGAGCGGCACGACGCTCTCAAAGGAACAGGCTTCCCCAAGGAGAAGATCCTGGATATGTTCCGGCCGCACTGATCTGGGTGCTGGGTGTTGGGTGCCGGGTGTTGGATGTGGGGGCATCTGATGTGTGATGTCCCCCTATCCCCCTGCAGTCCGATTCCCCACCCAAACCATCCGATTGATCCCTGACACCCAACACCTGACACCCGACACTCATCCAGGCCGGCCTTCTCCGCGTGGCCACCTGACAGTAAACGGGGAAGGTGGGAACCCACTGCTCCTGTTCATCGTCTTTATCAGCAGGCGCCTGACGTGCAGTAAATGAGCCCCCGACTACGGTAGTTGCACTTGGGATTTCGCAGTGCGACTGGGGCCGGGACCGTTCGTTTATGCCTTTGAAGCCCAAACCAGGAGGAGACATGAGATCCAAAGAGCGCTCTCGGGATGTATTTCAATCCCTGCCTGAAGCCGATTACTGGAACGACAAAACCAGGCAGGGTTGGAAGCTCATTGCCGCCGAGTGGGAGCGAGAGACCGGGTTCGAGGGGGAAGATGTGCCGTGGGCGGAAGAAGTCCCGTATGGGCTGAGGGTTGCTGAGGACTGCCTTCATCTGGTCGAGAATCCGCAGGAGAGGGAGGCAATGACGCTCATGCTCGAGTTGATCGTCGCCGACAAACCCTTCTCAGAAATCGCCGACGAGGTGAATGCGCGTGGGTTTCGCACTCGCTCAGGGTCAAAATGGACCCAGATCGACATATTTGAACTTCTGCCGCGCCTCGTCGAGATTTCCTCGCGGATCTATCCCACAAGGCGCTGGTCCGAGCGCAGAGGACGCATCTACAGTTTTTTCCGCTGAAATCCGGCGAACCAGCGGGCCTCGGCCGCCGGGACCTGCCGAGTGAGAATTGTTGAAACGGCGATCGTCAAACGGACACCTACTACTGCCGAATCCAGGGAAAAGGGCGGCGGATCGCGGGTTCCGGCACAATTCCCGCCCGAGGAGCAAACTTTTTTTCGCAAACACTCGTCTTATCAGCTGGTGAAATCATAGTTACATTGAGAACGGGGAGCACTATCCGTATGCCTGCATGCCGCAGTTTATCCTCCGGCGCCTGGCTGATCTTATTTTGTTTCCTGCTCCCTTCGGTTGCGCGGGCCCAGGCGAAACCGGACAGGGACAAGGGCCGCAAGGCGCAGCCGGCGAACGAGAAATCGATCGCCGAACCGGGTTCAATGGCGCCGATCGAGGCTTATTTTCTCACCGCTCCCCCCGTCATCGACGGTGTGCTGGACGATGCTGCCTGGAAGACCGCTCCCCTGCCCACGGGCGAATGGTTGACCTACAATCCCTCCTACGGCGAAACGATGGCCCAGAAGACCCAGGTCTGGGTGGCCTACGACCGGAACTACCTGTATTTCGCGTTCCGCTGCCTCGATCCAGAACCCGGGAAGATCAAGACCTCGATCGCGCGCCGGGACACGATCTGGAACGACGATTGGATCGGACTGAGCCTGGACGCGCTCGGCTCCGGCCAGAGTTCCTACGACCTGTTCAGTAACCCGAGCGGCATTCAGGGGGACATCCTGAATACGAGCACGCGCGGGGAGGATACGTCTCCTGACTGGGTGTGGGAAAGCGCAGGCAAAGTGACCGGGGAAGGGTACACGGCGGAAATGAGCATTCCGTTCAAGAGCATCCGCTTCAAGAGCGGAGCCGACGTGCGCATGGGGGTGATTTTCTGGCGGCGTGTCAGCCGCCTCGGCACATCCGCATCCTGGCCGGACCTGCCGCGGGGCAAGTCGATCTTCACCCGATATGCGCCTCTCCGCATGCACGACCTGAAGCAGCCGCGGACGCTGGAGGTCATCCCCAATCTTACCTATTCACTCCGCCAGACGCGCGAAACACCCGCCCAATGGGGGGAATACGATTCGAAGCCCGATGCCGGGTTTACCGTGAAATACGGCATCACCTCCTCCGTGACCCTCGACGGGACTTACCGGCCCGACTTCAGCCAGGTCGAAAGCGACACGTTCCAGGTCGAGGTAAACCAGCGATTCCCGGTCTTCTACAGTGAAAAGAGACCGTTTTTCATGGAAGGAATGGGGACCTTCGAGCTGGCCGGAACCGGCGGGGACGGCAACATGCGCACCGCCGTGCATACCAGGCGCATCATCGACCCGCTGTATGGCTTGAAGCTGACGGGAAACCTCGGCAAGTTCACTTTTGCCACACTGTCCGCTTCGGACCGTGCCCCGGGGCAACTCGACGCCTCGGATCCGAATGCCGGCGAGCGCAAGAGCTTCAATATCGGGCGTGTGCTTTACAGTGTGGGGAAGGGCAGCTATGCCGGCGGTCTCTTCACGGACACGGAATTCGCCGGCGGACACAACCGGGTTGCCGCCGGGGACATCTCTCTCCACCTGGGGGAGCACCAGAGCTGGAGCGCCACGGTGATCGGGTCGAACACCGTCCCGTTCGATGGGACGCCGGACCGAAATGGAATGGCGGCGCAGATGTCCTACGGGTATTCGAGCAAGCGCTATGAAGCGTCCACCCAACTGGAACACTTCGACCGCGATTTCAAAATGGACACCGGTTTTTACAACCGGACAGGGATCACCGGAGGATGGGTCTATTCCGGCATCAACCTGTATCCGAACGAAACCCGCTTCAAGTGGATAAAGCGAGTGAATCCGTTCGTTTTCGTGCGCGGATACCGGGACCGCGTCCAGGGCGGCAACGATCGCATTTACGTGGCGGCGCTCCGGGCGAACTTTACCCGGCAGGGATACGCTCAGATCAACGTCGTGCGGGGCCGCGAGCCTTGGGCCGGGCAGCTTTTTGATATCCGCGCCGTGGAAATGATGGGGCAGGCGCAGCTGCTCCGGTGGCTTTATCTGCAGTCCAACCTGAGCTTCTCCCATTCGGTGTTCTACGATCGCGAGAATCCCTTCCTGGGCAAGGAGAGGTATTTTTCCACCAGCTTCACCCTGCAGCCCAATTCCAGGCTCAGCCAGCGCATCGCCATTGCGCGGGACTCGTTCGACCGCCTCTCGGACGGCCGGCACGAATATACGGTCAACATCATCAACACCCGCACGAGCTATCAGATCAACAAGCGCTTCTCCGTGCGCGCGATCGCGCAGTACGACAGCTCGCGCACCCGCATACTTACGGACTTTCTCGGATCCTACGAGCTCGTTCCGGGAACCGTCGCCTACGCCGGTTACGGGGCGCTGTATGAGAGGCGCTCGTGGGACGGCACGCAGCTCCTGCAGGGAGCCGGCGACTATCTGAACACGCAGCGCGGACTTTTCTTCAAGGTCTCCTACCTGCTCCGGTTTTGATGTCCAACGTTCAGCCACGAATCCGGCCCGCGAGGCTCTGCCAATGGAGCTTCGGGATGAAGCGAGGGACCCGAGCGCAGTAGGCGTCATACTCGGCGCCGTAGCGATTCCGGAGTTCCCGTTCCTCAATCTGCGCCAGCAGGTACAGGATGATGGCGAGCGTCGGCAGCAGGATGTAAATGGTCAGGTAATTGCAGAACAACGCATACGCGGCGACGCCAAGGAATAGCTGCACGTAGCGCGGATGCCGCAGCCTGCCGTAAATGCCCTCCGTCAGGAGCGGGATTTTGTGCTTTTCGGGCGATATCTCAGGTATGCCCGTGAATATGCCGGGGCGCAGATGCCTGGACAGCCGTTTGCGCAGAATCAGGGAAAAGAACGCCGGCCCCAGGGCGAGCCCGATCAAAGTCGGGCTGGTGCCGAATTCCACGGTGAGCAACGGCCGGCAGAGCAGCGAAATCAATCCTGCGAGAAGCAGCATGCCTGCATAGTGGATTCCGAGTGTAAGGTGCAATCCCACCTTGCGCCAGAAGCGGATCAACGGGTGGATTGAGAATCAGTAGAGGATGACCGGCGGGAGGAATGACAGTATCGTCAGTGCGACATAGTACCGGATCGAGTCCACGCCTTCCTCCGCAAAGTAGAGTTGCGACGGGATTTTACCACTGCAGCCTTGATTCGCGGCCCGATAAGCTCAAGAATCCGTGTTAATGCGTGTTGATCCGTGTCCTGATTTTCATGTTCTTCCTCTTCAGCCCGGTCTCTAAACTGAACCCTACGGCTGATTCCGCAAAAACCCCTCATGCGGCGGGATGGCACTGGAATCGACACAGAAGGTGCGGGCTGAAGCCCGCGGCCACATGAAAACTTCGACGTTTCCCGATCCCGATGTCTGTGCCCAGATCAAAGTTTCTGGTTTCAATCAATGACGCGTGCTTCACAAGGGCTCTGTGTGGGATTTGACGGCGTTGCCTTGACCGCATTCGGCCGCTGCTGTACGGGAGGTTTTTTCCCTGCCGATGGGATTTAAATCGGTGTACGATGGCGTTCCTGCGTGCCCTGAAATGATGCCGGCTGACGACCTTCCGTTGGAATCAGGCGTGGCTCGAGCCGGTAGTAGGTCCGATTGGCTTACGCTGGAGCAATGGAATGGACACCTGGCTTCAGAACGTGCGGTACGCCTTTCGCATGATCCGGCGCAATCCGGGAGTGATTTCGGTGGTCGTGCTGGCGCTGGCGCTGGGAATCGGCGCGAACACCGCGATTTTCAGTGTGGTCAACGCAGTCCTCCTGCGCCCCTTGCCTTACAAAGAATCCGACCGGCTGGTTCAGATCTGGGGGCAGATGCTGGCCCGGAACATCCCTTATCATTTCGTGCCCTACGCCGATTTTGCGGAGTGGCGGGATCAAAGCCATTCCTTCGATTCCATGTCAGCCTACCGGCCCGTGGAGATGAACCTGACCAGGCACGGGGAACCCCGGAGGCTGAACTGCCTCCAGGTGAATGCGGCCTTCTTTTCCATGGTGGGCGTGCCGCTGCCGTACGGCAGGGGATTTGTGCCCGAGGAGGACAAGCCCGGGGCGCAACGCGTAGTCGTCATGAATCACCCATTCTGGCAAGAAGCCTTCGGTTCGGACCCGGGAGTCGTCGGCCGGCCGGTCACGCTCGACGGAAACAGCTACACGGTGGTGGGCGTGCTTCCCGCAGGATTCCAGTTCGGCGGCGCCGAACTGGACCTATACACGCCGCTGGCGGCCTCGCCAGTACGGAATGCACAGCCCCCGGCCCCCGGCGTAGGCGCTTTTGCGCGGCTGAAACCGGCCGTAACGCTGAAGGCGGCGCAGACCGACATCGACACAATCAACGCGCGCCTGAATGCGCAATATCCGGCCGGCATCCCGCGGACCGCGCGTGTCTGGGGCATGCGTGAGTTCATGGTGCGCAACGTGCAGTTGAGCCTCTGGATTCTGGCAGGAGCGGTCGGGCTCGTGCTTCTGATCGCCTGCGCCAACATAGCCAACATTCTGCTTGCCCGTGCGGACGTGCGGCAGAAGGAAATGGCAATCCGGGCGGCCCTGGGCGCCGATCGCAGACATCTCGTCCTGCAGGTCCTGGGGGAGAGCGTGGTCCTCGGGTTGATCGGGGGCGCCGCAGGCGTCCTTCTGTCTTCGTGGGGTGTCAATGCTCTGATCAAGACAAGCGCAGGCAATTACCCGTTGTTGAGGAGCGCATCGGTTGACTCCGTCTCATTTGGCTTCGCGCTGCTGCTTTCCGTCATCACCGGCGTGATATTCGGGATCGTCCCGGCACTGACGATGTCGCGCCAGGGAACTTCCGCGGGAGTGCTGTACGGGGCGTTGAAGGAAGGGTCCTCCACCGTATCTGCCGGCCGGTCGAGCAACCGCATTCGCGCGCTCCTGGTTGTGTTTGAGGTCGCGCTCTCCCTGATGCTCTGCGTCGCCGCAGTCCAGCTGGTGCGCAGCTTCGTCCGTCTCCAGCACGTGGACCCGGGATTCGATGCCCGGGGCGTGCTGACAGCGGGGATCACACTGCCGCGGGAAGGATATAGTGCGGGTCCCAGGCGCCTGGCCCTTTACCAGGAGTTCCTGCAGAATCTCCGGCGCGCGCCGGAAGTGCAGGCCGCAGGCTTCGTCGATTATCTGCCGCTTTCCGGAAGCAACACGGGCATGGGATTCTATCCCGAGGGCCGGCCGATGCCGACACCGAATGAAGCGCAGATCGTCTGGCTTCGGTTCATGAGCGAAGATTACTTCCGGTCGATGTCCATTCCCCTGATTGCCGGGCGGCCGTTCACCGAGAAAGACACGCCACCGGCTCCGCCGGTCGCAATCGTCAACCGGACCCTGGCAAGCCGCTACTGGGGGGGAGAAGACCCTCTCGGGAGGCGTTTCACGCTGAGCCCGCCAGGCGAGGGCGTGCCGGTTTTTACCATCGTGGGTGTCGCGGGCGATGTGCGCCACACGAACCTGATCCAGGAGCCGGATGCGGAACTGTTTCTGTGCTACCGCCAGATTGTTCCCTCCCGGGTGATTCTCACGGTCCGCACCGGCGCCGATCCCGCACACCTGGCCGGGACCGTCCGCCAGGCGCTTGCGTCGGTAGACAAGAACCTGCCGATTGCGCGCTTTCAGACCATGCAGCAGATCCTGTCAAATTCCATCGCCCCCCAGCGCCTGACGATGCTGCTCCTCAGCATTTTTGCCGGCATTGCGCTCCTGCTGGCCATAGTGGGAATCTACGGTGTCATCTCTTATTCCGTTGCGCAACGGCGGCATGAAATCGGTATCCGCATAGCCCTGGGAGCGTCGAGACAAAGGGTGCTGTGGCTGGTAACAGGCCAGGCAATGGCCCTGGCGCTGGCAGGAGAATTCGTGGGCCTGGCAGGGACCTTCGCACTGCGGCGCCTGATCGGCAGCCAGCTCTACGGCTCCTCTGCCGTCGACCCGGTCATATTTGCGGCGGTGCCGATCGGCTTGGCCGTCGTGGCTCTCGCGGCTGCCTTGATTCCGGCCAGGCGGGCCATGCAGGTGAGCCCGCTGATCGCCCTGCGGCACGAGTAGCCCGGAGGGAGCGTCTAATCGCTTGCCTTCGTCGATTTCTACTTTTCGAATAAAGGAGACCTGCAATTTTACGCAAGAGGGAAAGCCCGATGAAAGAAACCGCACTGGAAAAATTCCTCCGCTATGCCAGGATCGACACGCAGTCCGCCGAGGATTCGGAGAGCTATCCGAGCACCGACAAGCAATGGGATCTCCTGAAGCTGCTCGCGGCCGAGCTGAAAGAGTTGGGACTGAGCGACGCCTCAATCGACGAACACGGCTATGTCACCGCCACCGTGCCGTCCAATTTGCCGCCGCATCATCCTGCAAAAGGGCGGGTGCCCACGATCGGTTTCATTGCCCACGTCGACACGTCGCCATCCGCCAGCGGCAAGGACGTAAAGCCCCAGGTCTTCGAATACAAAGGTGGGGATATCCCTCTCCCGGGCGATGAATCCGTGGTGATCCGGAAGTCCGAAAACCCGGAGTTGAACAAAAACATCGGCAAGACCATCGTGACGTCCGACGGGACGACCCTCCTGGGAGCCGATGACAAGGCCGGTGTCGCCATCGTCATGACCGCCGCCCAGACGCTTCTGGCCGACGCTTCGATCCCGCACGGGGACATTCGCATCTGCTTTACGCCGGACGAGGAGGTGGGGACCGGGACCAAGTATTTCGACATCTCCAAGTTTGGCGCTGCCTTCGCGTACACGGTCGACGGCGACAGGCCGGGCGAATTGAACAAGGAAACTTTCAGCGCGAACCAGGCGGTCATTACGGTTCACGGTCGGAATATCCATCCCGGCACCGCAAAAGGGATCATGATCAACTCGATCCGGGCCATGGGCGATATCATCGTACGGATGCCGAAGGATATCTCGCCGGAGAACACCGAGGGGTACGAGCCGTACATTCACCCACACGTCCTGGAAGGTGCGGAGGCCAGATCGACGCTGAAAATACTGCTGCGCGATTTCAACACACCGGGCCTGGAGGTGCTCAAGAACAAGCTCGAAGCCATCGTGGCGGAAGTGCAGGAACTTCATCCGAAGACCCGGATCGAGCTGAAGATCATCGAGCAATACCGGAACATGAAGGACTACATGGGCACGGACACCCGCGTCCTCGACTGCATGTGGGAGGCCGCGGCGCGCGCCGGGCTGGAGCCCGTGTGGAAGCCGATCCGGGGCGGCACGGACGGCTCGCGATTGACGGAACGGGGCCTGCCATGCCCGAACATTTTCACCGGCGGGCAGAACTTCCACGGCCCCACCGAATGGCTTTCGGTCTACGGCATGGAAAAATCTTTGGAGACGGTCGTTAATATCGCCCGCATCTGGGTGGAGAAGTCCTCCGCCTGAAAACCAGCCACGAATTAACACGAACTATCACGAACCCTTTCGGGCGTCGTTCATGATAATTCGTAACCCTGTTCAATTCCATCCTCGCGAGAGAGCGTTTGGGGAGTGATTGATGCCGTCGAAAATCGGTTTTGACAATGACAAGTATCTCGAGGAGCAGAGCGCAGCTATATTGAAGCGCGTCGAGCGCTTCGACCACAAGCTGTACCTGGAATTCGGAGGCAAGCTGCTCTGGGATTATCACGCCGCGCGGGTCCTGCCGGGTTTCGACCCTAACGTCAAAATGCGCCTCCTCAAACAGCTTCGGGATCAGGTGGACGTCATTTTGTGCATTTATGCCGGGGACATCGAGCGCAAGAAAATTCGAGCCGATTTCGGCATCACCTACGACTCCGATGCGCTGAAACTCATCGATGACCTGGGCGAATGGGGCATTTTGGTGCGCGGCGTGGTGATCACCCGTTATAGCGGGCAGCCGACCGCCACGATCTTCAAGAACAAGCTCGAACGGCGCGGCATCCGGGTCTATACCCACCAGTTTACGAAGGGTTATCCAACGAACATCGATCTGGTCGTAAGCGAGGAAGGTTACGGCGCCAACGAGTACATCCCCACGGACAAGCCGATTGTGGTGGTTACCGGCCCCGGTCCGGGAAGCGGCAAACTCGCCACCTGCCTGACCCTCCTGTACCACGACTGGCGGCGAGGGGTGGCGGCCGGATACGCTAAATTCGAGACCTTTCCGATCTGGAACCTTCCCCTGAAGCACCCGGTGAATGTGGCTTACGAGGCGGCCACCGCGGACCTCCGGGACTTCAACATCATCGATCCTTTTCACCTGGAAGCCTATGGGGAAAAGGCGATCAACTACAATCGCGACGTGGATGCCTTCCCGCTGGTGCGCCGGATCGTCGAGAAGATCACGGGGCAAGCCTCGTTCTACAAGTCGCCCACCGATATGGGAGTCAACCGCGCCGGCTTCGGCATTTTTGACGACGACGCCGTGCAGGCCGCTGCCAGGCAGGAGGTAATCCGGCGCAACTTCCGGTATTCCTGCGAGTATGCCATGGGGCTGTGCGACCAGGAAACGGTCGAGCGCTCCTGCCTGCTGATGGAAGAAATGGGCGCCGGTCCCGAAGACCGTCCGGTGGTGATTCCTGCACGCCGGGCGTCGGAGCGAGGGCGGGAAAAGGGCAAAGGCAACGAGGGGATTTACTGTGGCGCGGCCCTCGAACTTCCGGACGGGAAAATCGTGACCGGCGAGAACTCCGTCCTGCTGCACGCGGCCTCGGCCCTGGTCCTCAATGCCGCCAAGGAGCTTGCCGGCATCCCGGACGCGCTGCCGCTGCTTCCCGCCACCATCACGCAGACACTGACCCACTTCAAGAGGGATGTCTTGCGCGGGCGGATGATGAGCCTGGATCTCGAGGAGACGCTCATCGCCCTGTGCATCAGCGCGCTTTCGAATCCGGCCGCTCAGGCCGCCGTGGAGCAGCTCCCGAAGCTGCGCAGCTGCGAAGTTCACATGACGCACATCCCGACACCCGGCGATGACGCCGGGTTGCGTAAGCTGGGCGTCAATCTGACGACGGACACTGATTTTGCCACCCGCAGCCTGTTCGTGAAGTGACCCGTGGCTGAACCAATCTCAACGTCGCCGCGCTCGGGGCTTTGGTTTTTCTTTTTTCGAGCGCACTTCTTCCTTGATACGCTGGATGTGGCCACGTCCCAGGGCTTTCACCTCGCACCCCAGCTCGAAGTACCGCCTGATTGCGGCGTCGCTGAGAATGCCGAAACAGTCGACGATGGCGAGCGGGCGGCCCGCCCACTTCACAACGCGGGACGGATCGAGCTTGCGGTATTGTTCGTGAGGCACGGCGAGGATGAGCGCCTCGGCGCCCCGCAAGGCCTTATGCAGGTCTTTCTGAACGCGCAGGTTGTGGAGGTGCCCCTGGTTGCGGAAGAAACGCGCCCATGACAGGCCGGGCGCCGGGTAGGTGTCCTGGCTTTCAAACTCGTACCAGTGGTCGACGTAGGGATCGTGAACGCGCATTTCCGCGCCCATCTCGGTGAGCTTGCGCACGACGATTTCCGAGCCGCTGTAGCGGGTGTCTCCCACATCCTGGCGATAACTGGCGCCGCAGAGCAGGATGTCGGCGCCGGCGATGTACCGGCCCATGTTGCGCAACGCATCGCGGGTCAACTCGGCCGCATGCAATCCGCGCGTGTCGTTGACGTCGATCGCGGTCGGGGTGATCCTGAATACCTGGTCCTGGTCTTCAAAACCGAGGATGTGCTTGTAGGCCCAGTAGCCGAGTCCCCCGTCCTTGGGCAGGCAGTAACCGCCGATGCCCGGCCCCGGAAAAATGATGTTGCTGTGCGTGGGACGCATCCGGATGGCCCGGATGACCTTGATCAGGTCGACGCCGTTGCGTTCCGCGAAGATGCTCCACTCATCGAGGAATGCCAGGGTCGTGGCGCGATAGGAGTTCTCGACGATTTTGGTGGTTTCCGACTCGATCGGGCGGTCCATCACCGTGAGCGGGAACTCGCGCGTGTTGAGCACCTCGCGCAGGAATTTCTCCACGCGCTTGCGCGCCTCGGGGTTGCACCCGCTGCACACGCGCCAGAAGTCGCGGATGCTGGAGACGTATTCCCTGCCGGGCATGACGCGCTCGAAACTGTGGGCGAGCAGCGGTTCGGATTGGATCCTGCGCGCCGCGAATGCCTTCTTGAGAATCGGCCAGGCGACAAACTCCGTCGTGCCCGGAGCGACCGTAGTTTCGATCAGGACCAGACAGTGCGAAGCGATTCTCTCGCCGATAGTGCGCATCGTCGCCTCGAGCGCATTCATTTCGGTCTGCCCCGTGCGCATGTTGCCGAGCGAGTTCTTGAGATAGTCGCACTGGACATCCACGACAACGACATCGGCAAGCCCCAGGCAATCGCTGTTGTAGGTGGCGGTCAGGGTCTTCTTTTCCAGGACACAGCGCGCGATCATGGGATCCACTTCTGGATCCTCGGCCTTGACCGGCGACTGGCCTCGATTCAGCATCGGTATCTTCCAGTAGCTCCTCGTAGAAGGCCTCTGGCATCCGATCACAAATTTCTTCGGTCGCCCCTTCGGGCTGGCGGTGTCGGCGATGATCGCGGCCATAACGGCCCCGACAAAGCCGACTCCCATCACCACGACTACTTCTTTCCCCTCTTTTCGGGCCTTGGCGGCCAGATCCTGCAAGCGGCGCAGTTCGGCGGGATACTCCGCTGTGGCGGGCAGTTGAAACTCCTCACCGGACGGGCTCAGCGAGATTTCGGGCATTTGGCTATTCCTCCGATTCCAGATAGACTTCCGGGCACCCAAGGATTGTGCGAGTCACAGACTAGAGCAACCGTGCCGCCGCGTCAAATGCTGTTCGCCGTTAAATCTGTTTCTGCTGTGATTTCGGGTCACTTCCGCTCCAACCAATGCTATCCTCATCCCGGTTGACAACGGAATGGATCACCGCTTTTTATTGGAGGATTCACCCATGAATCGGAGGAGCCTCTTCCTCGTCTTAAGCATCGGTTTGTTCGTCCTGACAGTCCTGGCGCAGCAGGCGCCGGCGCCATCATTCAACGAAACTCTCTTGAACGGGCTCCCATACCGCAACATGGGGCCATACCGGGCGGGCGCCTGGTGCGTGGGAGTCGCGATCCCGGAAACGCCTCCCGAGGCCCATCGCAACACCATATATGCCGCGATGCGTACGGGCGGCGTCTGGAAATCATCCAACGGCGGCGTGACTTTCGATCCGATCATGGACAGCCAGCAGATCTACTCCATGGGCGCCATCGCCGTCGCGCCGTCCAATGAGAACGTGGTCTGGGTGGGGACCGGCGACAATTCGGCGACCCGCAGCGCCTATTGGGGCGACGGTGTCTACAAGTCCACCGACGGCGGCAAGACGTGGCAGAACATGGGTCTGAAGGACACGCAGCACATCGCGCGCATTGTGATCCATCCGACTCGCCCGGACACGGTCTACGTGGCCGCGCTGGGACACCTGGCGACCCGGAACACCGAGCGGGGAGTTTTCAAGACCACCGACGGCGGCAAGTCCTGGAAGAAGGTCCTCTACGTCAATGACCGGACAGGCGCTGTCGACCTGGTGCTGGACCGGCGCAACCCGGAAGTCCTGTATGCGGCGACGTACGAACATGAACGGCTGGCCTGGGTGATCAACGACGGCGGCCCCGGAACGGGCATTTACAAGACCCTCGACGGCGGCGCCACCTGGACCGAGCTGCTCAACGGCCTGCCGAAAGGCCCCATGGGGCGTATCGGCATCGACATCTGCCGCAGCCGGCCCGACGTTCTGTATGCCGTGTACGACAACCACAACATGCGGCCCAACCCGCGAAATGCCACGGACACCATCAACGGCCAGGTGTATCGCACCGACGACGCGGGCGCGTCCTGGCGCAGGGTGAATCCCGACGAGGTGGACGTCAGCGGCAAGGCCGGCTATTCGTTCAACCAGCTCGTTGTGGACCCGAACAACCCTGACCGCATTTGGATAACGGGATCGAGTTTTAACTCCTCCGCCGACAGCGGCAAGACCTGGGGCGGCCGAGGCGGGCCGCGCGTGTTCGGGCGCGCCTTCGGCGATTTTCGCTCGCTGTGGGTCGATCCTGAGGATTCGGACCGCATGATTGCGACCTCCGACGGAGGCGTCTTCCAGTCGTTCGACGGCGGCCGGACCTGCGAGCACTATCAGACGGTCCGGGGCGGCGAGGTTTACGCTCTGGGTGTCGATATGGACACGCCTTACAACATCTACGCCGGCCTGCAGGATCACGAGAGCTGGAAGGGTCCCAGCAATGGCTGGGCCGGGAACATCGGCATCGACGACTGGGTGACGGTCGGCACCGGCGACGGCATGTACAACCAGGTGGATCCGACCGACAGCCGCTGGGTCTACAACACGCAGGAGTTCGGTTCGCTCAGCCGCTATGATCAGAAGACTCACGAACGGATCAGAATCGCCCCTCCAAAGACACCGGGCAAAAGTGATCGCGTCAATTGGATCGCGCCTTTCATACTCTCGCCTCACAATCCCAGGACGCTGTATGCGGGCGCACAGATCCTCTACAAATCGACCGATCGCGGCGATCACTGGCAGGAGATCAGCCCGGATCTGACCAATAACGACCCGGCCAGGATCAACAAAAGCGCCGCCGGCAGCTCCATCGTGTATTGCGACATCAGCACGATTTCGGAATCGCCCGTCACGGCCGGAGTCATCTGGGTAGGCACGGACGACGGCAGGGTGTGGGTGACAAGAGATGACGGTCAGGCCTGGACCGACGTCACCAAAACCGTTGCGGCTGCGGGCGGGCCGGAAGACGTTTGGGTCAGCCGCGTGTACGCATCGCGCTTTGCCGCGGGAACGGCCTACGTCGCCAAGACCGGCAGGCGCCAGGACATCTTCAAACCATACCTGTTCAGGACCACCGATTTCGGGGCCACATGGAAGAATATCTCCGGCAACCTGCCTCAGTGGCCGGTCAACGTGATCGTCGAGGACACCCAGAAGGATTCGGTGCTGTTTGCCGGCACCGACATCGGCATCTATGTCTCGATGGACGGCGGCGCGCGCTGGGTGACGCTCAAAAACAACATGGCGCCGGCGCCGGTCACCGACATGGTCATTCACCCGCGCGAGCAGGACCTGGTGGCGGGAACTTACGGCCGCGGTGTCTGGGTCGTGGACATCGCGCCGATTCGCGAAATGACCGACGAGAACCTGGGCAGGAACGCCTACCTGTTCGCGGTCAAACCGAAACCGATCCGCCGCGACGGCGCGCAGGGCAATTACCGGCTCCTGGGCGACACATTCCCGAGCACGCCGAACGAGCCGAACGGATTGCTCATCTATTACTATCTGAAAGCCGATGCCGCACAACCGGTGTCGGTTAGTGTCGCCGATCAGAACGGCAAAGTCGTCCGGACGCTGCCGGGCTCGCAGAAAGCGGGAATCAACCGCGTGGCTTCGGAGGGCGGAGGCGGGTTCGGCGGTGGCGGCGGGCGCGGTGGTCAGCCCCGCGCTGCCATGCCGCCGGGCGAGTACATCGTCACACTGCAGGTCGGGGAGACCAAACTGACCCAGAATGCCCGGATACTGCCGACCCCGGAATTCCGATAGGCCTCGAGATCTAATTGGACCTGGACCTGGACGGTGACGCTGCATAGTTGCATCATAGGAAGTCGTCCAGGACCAGGTCCAGGTCTACGTCCAGGTCCATGTCCAAGTCTAAGCCCTGGAGAGGGAGTCGCAGATAATCAACGCCAAAGGGGATCAAGGCCGTCCGCCGTCGGCGGAATGGAGAGAGACAAGGCATTTGACCGCCTCCTCGGGATTATCGGCGTAGCGGAATATGTCGAGTTCCTCGGGGGAAATCACGAGGTGATCCGCTACCGATTGGAGCATCGGCCGCCAGAATTTCCCGACGAGAACGATCGGCTTGTCCGCCATCGTTTTCGTCTGCAGCATGTTCCAGATCAGGCTGATCTCGGTCAGGGTCCCCATGCCGCCGCGCATCGCCACAAAGCCGCTTGCCCGGGAGACAAGAATCTCGAGCCGCTCGAAGAAATTTCGTGACCGGATCTCGTGGGTCAGGAACGGATTCGGCCTGATATTCTTGAAAATATCCATGGTCACGCCGATCGCCGTGCCGCCGGTCTGGACGGCGCCGCGCGAGACGGCTTCCATCACGCCGGAATACCCTCCGCTGATGACGGCGTAATTGGCCGAAGCCAGGAGATACCCGAGCCTGAAAGCCTCCGCGTATTCCGCATCACCCGCGACCGGATGACGGCCCCCGAAAACTGCGATCGTCTTCAATTCGATTTCTGGATCTGCCACTCCTCAACTCCTTCGCCTTGGCCAGTACGCGATTGAGGCCACGATTATGTCTCTCGCGCGACCCGGCCGCAACCCTTTCATTGCTTCAACATGAAACCACGGCCCATGGCCGTGCGATCCTGAAAGGCTGTGCCGTTCCGGCGAGCCGTGGGTGCCGTCACAATCGGGAATCAAGAGCGAAGAATCATCGGGATCGGAATCGTCGCTCGAGATCATGATTAGTCAATGAACTTTGGGATTGAATTCCAATCCGAGCCGAAAGCCAATCCGATCCCGATCCCGATTCCGACGCCGACCCCGAAGATTGCTTCGATTCGCCCTGCTTTGCAGGGCAGGCCAAAGTCACGCCTGGAAGGCGGGGTCGATTACTTCGCACGCCGGCGGCAATCCCGCGCACGATTCCGGGTTGCGTTCCCACGACGCCCGATTGCTCCGCGCCGTCTCTTCCACGATTGAAATCGCGCAGACAAAACGGTAACAATGGGAGGCGTCAACCGCTCGATGAAGCATGAACATGCCGCGATAAGGAGACAACCATGAAAAGGCAAGGTCTTCTGATCACCGTCTGGCTTTCCGGGCTGCTGTCGCTGACCTTTGCCGGCGGCTTCCTTCCCCAGCGTGAATCCCAGGCTGAACACGATGCGCGGATGAAATGGTGGCGCGAAGCCCGTTTCGGGCTGTTCATACACTGGGGGCTGTATTCGATCCCGGCAGGAGAGTGGCAGGGGAGAACGAACCACGCCGAGTGGATTCGAACCACCGCCCAGATCCCCCTGGCGGAGTACGACAAGTTCGCCAGCCAGTTCAACCCCGTCAAGTTCAATGCGGACGAGTGGGTGAGGATGGCGAAGGCGGCCGGCATGAAATACATCGTCATCACGTCGAAGCACCACGACGGCTTCAGCCTCTTCGATTCGAAATTCACCGACTTCGATGTCGCTTCCACCCCGTTCAGGCGGGATATTTTGAAGGAACTGGCCGAGGCGTGCCACAGGCAGGGCATCAGGATCTGCTGGTACCATTCGATCATGGACTGGCATCACCCGGATTATCTTCCCCGGAGAGACTGGGAAAAGGGCCGCCCGGCACAGGGGGCGGATTTCAACCGGTACGTCGCCAATATGAAGAACGAGATCAGAGAACTGCTCACGAATTACGGCGACATCGGCGTGCTCTGGTTTGACGGCGAGTGGGAGAGCACGTGGAATCAGGACTACGGCCGCGACCTGTACGCGTATGTCCGCTCTCTGCAGCCGAAGATCCTGGTGAACAATCGCGTGGGCGCCGCGAGGGACGGCATGCAGGGCTTCACCAAGGCGGGCGGATTCGGGGGCGATTTCGGGACCCCCGAGCAGGAGGTCCCGGCGACCGGGATGCCCGGCGTCGATTGGGAGTCCTGCATGACGATGAACGACCATTGGGGGTACAACAAGAACGACCGGAACTGGAAGTCCACGAAGAACCTCGTCCGGATGCTCGCCGACATTGCCTCCAAGGGCGGAAACCTGCTGCTCAACGTCGGTCCGACCGCCGAAGGGCTCTTCCCGCAGGAGAGCATCGACCGGCTCCGTGAGATCGGGCAATGGATGGACGTCAACGGCGAATCCATTTATGCCACGGGTGCCAGCCCGTTCAAGAAGCTGGACTGGGGCCGCTGCACATCGAAACCCGTCGCGGGCGGCACCCGGTTGTATCTCCACGTGTTCGACTGGCCTCGCGATGGGAAACTCGTGGTCCCCGGCATTTTCAACTCGCCCAGGACGGCCTGGCTGCTGCCGGACAGCCGGAAGGCCGCTCTCCCGGTCGACAGAACTGAGGACGCGCTGGTCATCAACGTGCCGGCAGCCGCCCCCGATGCGATCGACAGCGTTGTCGTTCTGGATGTTGCGGGCAAGGCCGATATCAATGATCCGCCCCGGATCGAGAGTAGGTTCGACATTTTTTTCGACACGCTTGATGTCGCCGTCACTTCCGATCGCGACAACGTCCAGGTGCGCTATACCCTGGACGGGAGTGTCCCCACTCCGGCTTCGCCGGTCGCGGCAGGGAAGATCACCCTGACGGGGACCACGGTTTTGTCCGCCCGGTGCTTCCGGGACGGCCAACCCGTCAGCGGGACCATACAATCCACATTTACGAAAGTTGGTCCCCGGCCGGCGGTGAAACCGGACCGGCCGGCAAGCGGCGTCAAGTATGCCTACTACGAAGGGGACTGGGATGTGCTGCCGGACTTCGCCTCCCTGAAAGCGGTAGCGGAAGGGGCCCTGCCTGGCTTCGGTCTTTCCCCGCGCAAGAAGCAGGAGTTCTTCGGGCTGGAATTCGTGGGATACCTTCGAGTGCCCGAAGAAGGTGTCTACGAGTTTTTCGTGAGCTCCGATGACGGCAGCCGGTTGTACCTGGGGGACGCTCTGGTAGTCGACAACGACGGCCTGCACGGCGCCCTGGAAAAGCGAGGGGTGATCGCCTTGGCAGCGGGGCTTCATCCGATTCGAGTCTCATACTTCAACAAGACGGGCGGGCTGGACCTGAGGGTCCAGTATGCGAGCTCGAAAATCAAAAAGCAGGCAATCCCCGCCGCCGTCCTGTCTCACTGACCGGCCGGGCGCCGGCTCCTGTTCCTCCCTGTAACTGCGGCCTCGGGCCGTTCGACTTTGAAACGCCCCGACGTTCCGGCGAGCCGTCACATCTTGCGAGCAAGAGCAAGAATGCTCGGCGTCGGGGTAGGAATCGGGATCGCAATCGGTATCCTGATTCGTAATCAGTAGGTCCCCGGTTCAAGTCCGGGCGCTGGCTCCATTCAGAATCAATAACTTACGGCTGTCCGATTTTTCGGTCCCCCTCCAAAACAGCCTGCATTTGCCGAACATTTGCCGATGTGGTATCGAGGACGGCGGTCGAAATGCGCAGCGTGTCATTCCTCCCTCAGCGCCTTCGCCGGATCAATCGATGCAGCGCGGAGCGCGGGGACGAGGGAAGATACCAATCCCAGGAAGAGCAGCAACGATGCGACCGCGGCCAGCGTCGTTGGATCATTGGCGCGGATGCCGAACAACAGGCTTTGCAGGTAGCGGCCCGAGGCCAGCGCGGCGGCGAGGCCCAGACCTACTCCGAGCCCTGAGCGCCAGAGACCCTGAAGCATGACCTGGCCAATCAGGCTTCTGGATGTCTCTCCCAGGGCGGCGCGGATGCCCAGCTCGCGCCGGCGCCGGGAGACGCTGTCGGAAAGCAAGGCCGAAAGACCCAGCGCGGCCAGCAGGATGGCCGCGCCTCCGAAAACTGCGAGCATGGCGATGATCTGGCGATGAGGAAGCGATTGCTCGCCACGAAGCTCGTTCAATTCATCAATGCTGCCGGATTTCACGCTCGGGAAGGTTTCGCGCATGACCGACGAAATGGTGGCTTCGAGATCTTTTTGGGAAAGCGTGGAGCGCACAAAAAGCGCATCGGGCGGTATTACACTAAAGGGCTGGAAGACTATAGGCCTGGCAGATTCGCCATCCCGAAAAAGATGGAAGTCGGGTACGACCCCAATGATTTCAAGGCGGGTCTTGCCAAAACCGATCAGTTCACGGCCTGCGGAATTCCCGCTTGGCATGCCTGCCAGACGCTCGGCCTCCCGACTCAGAATGCAGACAGGACTTTGCGCGTCGCCCGCATTGAAAGCGCGCCCCTGGATAAATGAAACTCCCAGAGTTTCAAATGCCTGATCGCTCACGCAAACGAGTTGCAGAGGCGTTCTCTCGGGAAAATGAGCGTTTTCCCCTATTTTCATGTTCTTGCTGCCACTCCCAATCCAGGACATGCCGGGAACGCCCCCAAAGCCAAACGTAAGCGCTGCGGCCTGGATGCCTGATCGAGCGCGCAAAGCAGGCAGAAAGGCTGGATTCTCCCAGCGTTTCCCCAGTTTGGGACGGGAGTCGTAAAGCAGCCTCACCATGGCCAGCTTTTCCGTCTTAAATCCCAAGGGGCGGTGAGCCATGGTCCAGAGACTCCGCCCCAGCTGAGCCATGCCATAAAGCATCAGCGTGGCCAGCGTCATCTGCACGACGACCAATGCTGTCCTTCCCCTGGTGCGGACACTTTGATTGCGGTGTCCTTCCTGGATGGCAAGCGAGAGATCCATACGCCGAATCTGAAGCATGGGAATCAGGGCCAAAAGCATCGTGATCAGGATGACCAGGGCAAGCCCGAACAGCGCCACCCCCAGATGATCCCAAGTGCCATTCAGTCCTGGCAGGGCCTCCCCGCCCGGCAGCCAGGCGCGAAGCGAACCCGCCAGAACCATGCTGAGCCAGAACCCAAGACCGGCGGAAACCAAGGCCACGACCAGCCCTTCCGCCAGGAATTTGCGGAACAACGACCAGGTTGGAGCGCCAAGGCATAGCCGCACGGAAGTCTCCCAGGATTTTTCGGCCGCTCTCGCCAGAAACAGGCTTGCGACATTCGCTGTTGCCAGCAGCAGAAAAAGGCCGGCGGCGCCGCAGACGATGAAGAAACGCAAATCCGCATCCTCGGCCATTGCCTTGCGAAGCGATTGAAGTCGGGGACGCAGGGATCCCATTCTCTGCTCTAGGTTTTGAGCCACTGCCAGAAAGCGGGGCAGCACAGCCTCCGGCTGGCACCCGCTTCGCAGGCGCAAGAGCGCTGTGGAGGTAGTGCCGTCCATTTCCTGTTGGCTTGTGAAGGCCTTGATGGGCAGGTAAACATCTGCTTCTGGGCTCAGGGGCACCTCCGCTCCCTCTGCCAGTACGCCCAGAACGGGCCGGCGTTTATTATCGATATTCAGGGTTTGTCCCACGACACCTGGATCGCTTCCAAATTTGCCCTTCCAGAAACGACAACTCAGAATCACGCCATTGCCTGTGGCGAAGGCATCATTCCTAAAGAGTGATCCCAGTGAAGGCTTCAAGCCCGCTATATCCTGTGTACCGGCATCCAATGACAAGGCCTGCACTGGAATGCTGCTGCCGTCATCCTGGATCCAGTAAGACGGAACTAGTCCTTGCAGCAAACCCACGCGTTCCACGTCGGGGGACAATTTCCCCAACTCCATTGTGAGGCCGACGGGGGGCCAAGGATTCAGGCCCGTAGCCGTGTTTATTACCAGGCGATAGATCCGGTTCGCGCCGGGAAAGGGCAGCGTGCGAAGGAACACAGAATGAAAAGCATTGAAGAACGTCATGGCGCCGCCCAATCCCAGGGCGAGCGTGAGCACAGCCGGAAGAGCGAAGCGGGGCGCTTTGATGAGATCTTTCAGTGCATGACGCGATTCGGAGCCAATGGCGTCCAACCATCTCCATCGCCCGGCTTCGTGAAAGCGTTCCCGGGCGATCGTGACATTGCCGAATTGGCGCAACGCCGCATAGCGAGCCTCGCGCTCGTCAAGGCCCTCCTCGCGGAACTGCCCGGCCGCCAGATCCAAATGAGATCTGATCTCTGACTCGAAATCGGAAACCCGGCGCTTCTTACGGCCAAACATAGCGAATTATCCCTCCGCGGGTTCGGGGCCGAGAATCTTCCCAATTGCCCTTGACATGCGTCGCCACTGGCTGGTTTGTCGGGCGAGATGCTCTCGACCCCGTATAGTCAAGGTATAGAAGCGCGCCTTGCGGTTTTTGTCTGAGGCACCCCATTCCGCAGAAATCCAGCCCCGGTTTTCGAGACGCTGGAGCGCCGGATAAAGGGAACCGTGATCCACCAGAAGGACATCACCACTCTGGGATTGAATCGCGCGGGCGATCCCTTGGCCATGCTGCGGGTCGAGGATCAGGATGCGGAGAATCAGCAAGTCGAGAGTGCCCTGCAAAATGGTCAGCCGTTCTTTCTCTTGGGTAGTCATTCGACATGAATATCGGGTTGTTCGGGTCGAATGTCAACAGGAAAAATGCCGCATATCCTGTAAATTCCATTGATTCTGGACCGACCTCACAGGCAGGAGGCCGCGAGTTCGATCCTCGCCGCCCCACCAATAGAATCAACGATCTGCGGGTGCCCCCGCTTCTTCCTCCCGTTCGTTTTCCGCCGACATTTGCCGAACATTTGCCGATGCCGTATCGAGGACAGCGGTAGAAACCCGCCGCGTCCCCGGCACCCAGTGCGTATAGATCCTGAGAGTCGTTGCCGGATTCGCGTGCCCCAGCTGCGCCGAGACGTAGGCCAGATCCGCGCCGGCCGCGAAGGGGTTTTGTCCGGATACGCGACTAGAACGAAGCCGCTGTCGCGGCGGACTTGGTGCCAGTATACGATTGCAGCAGAGAATTGAGCGGTGACGTAGTAGTTTGAGGGTCACAAGGAGGTGCTTGTGACCCAATTAAGACAAAAAATGCTGGAGGAACTCCAGCGCAGGAATTACTCACCGCATACGATCCGTGCCTATTTGAGCACGGTCGCGGATTTCGCCAAACACTTCAAGAAATCTCCGGACAAACTTGGTCCGGATCACCTGCGTTCGTATCATGCCTATCTGCTCAGAGACCGCAAATTGGCGGTCGAATCTGTTGTCGGACGTGTAGCCGCACTGCGTTTCTTTTTTATCCGCACCCTGAAGCGTCCAGAGTTCCGAGACGATTTGCCGTATCCCAAACGGCACAGGAAGCATCCGATCGTTCTCAGCCCTGAGGAAGTGGCGAAGTTAATCAATGCCGCTCGAAGTCTGATGCACCGCGCTCTGTTGATGGTGCTTTACGGTACAGGCATGCGCAGGGAGGAAGTTTCCCTGTTAAGAGTTGACAATATCGATAGTTCACGAATGATGGTCCATGTCCAATTCGGCAAGGGAGGCAAGCAACGGTTTGTTCCGCTCAGCCCCGTGCTGCTGAACACGCTGCGCGAGTACTGGCGTTGGAAAAAGCCCAAAGAACATCTGTTTCCCGGCACACGGATCCGGAGCGGCAAGATCATGCCGATCTCGGATAAGACTGTCTACCATGCCTGTGTCACAGCTGCGCATCGCGCTGGCATCCGGAAGAAAGTCACCCCGCATCTGCTGAGACACAGCTTTGCTACCCATATGCTCGAAAACGGAACGGATATCAGAAGAATCCAGGAGATTCTGGGCCATGGAGACCTGGCAACCACCGCCAGATATCTGCACATATCACAAAAACATCTGCAAAACATCGTGAACCCGCTCGACTCGCTGCCACTTTCGCCTGTCGACAAGATCTGAACGCACTCGTGTCGCCATGACGAGACCTCCATTTGAGGTGGCCGACATTGTCCGGGTTCAAGGCCATCGATTCCTCGAAAAATATGGATCCGGAATGGATTTCGAGCAGAAGAAGGCCTTTCGCGCCATCAGGGCTTGCCGCACGGCAGCGCTCGGGGGCCACATTGATTACTGTCCCGGTTGCGGCAAATACGAGAGGAACTCGTTCAATAGCTGCCGCAACCGCAATTGTCCAAAGTGCCAGGCCGGATTACGCCTGCGCTGGATTGCAGAACGGGAACGCGAAGTTCTGGGCGTTCCCTACTTTCATGTAGTCTTTTCCGTGCCGCACGAACTCAATGTCTTGGTGCGAGATAATCAGCGCCTGTTTTACAGCCTTCTTTTTTCGGCAAGTTCGAAGGCCGCATTGGAGGTTGCCGCCGATCCCAAGTGGCTCGGAGCCCAGATCGGCATTCTCAGCACCCTGCATACGTGGGGCCAGAACCTGATGACCCACCCCCATATCCACTGCGTGATTCCGCAAGGCGGACTTGCGCCCGACCACAAAAGCTGGATTCATCCGCGGTACCGGTTCTTTGTTCCCGTCAAGGTCTTATCCAAGGTGTTCCGCGGCAAATTTCTGCATGGATTGATGCGACTCTACCGCAAGAGGAAATTGCGATTGGCCGGACCTGCAGCCTGCCTGCAGGATGAAAAATGTTTCGCAACCCTGATCCGACATTTATACAAAAAGCCATGGGTCGTGTACGTCAAGCCGGCCTTTGGCGGTCCCATGCAGGTGATCCGTTATCTCGGGCGCTATACCCATCGCGTTGCGATTTCGAATCATCGGATCGTAAAGTTTGACGGCGAGAAGGTGACGTTTCTCTGGAAAGACTATGCTCACGAGAGCAAACAAGGGCCGATGACCTTGGAGGCCATCGAGTTCTTGCGCCGTTTCTTTTCCCACGTGCTGCCCAAAGGGTTCGTGCGGATTCGGCAGTTCGGCTTTCTGGCGAATCGTTTCCGTGCCAAACGGATTGAGCTCTGTCGTGAGCTGATTGGCGGCCACGTGGAACTCACCCAAACCCAGGAACCGGAACCAGCGCCTGATCCCGAGTTGCCCGAACCGACTGCCTGGACGTGCCCTCTGTGCAACACCAGGATGATCAGGGTGCGGATGTTCAAGGCCGCGGATTGGTCTTCCCGAGGGGATTTTACTGATGACCGAATATCCTCAGCCGCCTGAAACCGAATGTCAAATAGAGATCGACTGGGTATAGGTGTGTTTCTTTACATCGAGAAAGTGTCTTTTTGCAGCTCGGATTGTGTTCCTGATCAGACTCTTATGCCCGACTTATGGGAAATCCTCGCTGCAAGCCGGTTTTGTGACCGTTTCCCGGCAATGCCGCAACACCTTCGCTTGTATCTTGGATCCGTTCAAAACCCATAAGCGTCCGCCGCAAGCTGACAGCGGCTTCCTTCAAGTGGTCGTTATCGGAAATGTCTCGGCAATCTCTTTTTGCTCGTATGCCGTAGATTTGTCCGCCGAGCCATTTCCGATGAACGCTAACGACTATACGATAATTGACGCACCCTTTTCCCCTCAAATGATGTAGAAAATAGGAGTAAGCGTTCGGGCCATGCCCGTTCTTGATTAGGTGCTTTCGATCCTCATGCCAAGGTATGCACTGCGGCATGACAGCATCCAGCCAGAGAATTAGCGGTTCGGCCAAAAAAGGAATTTCGTTGACTTGCACTAGTGTTAAGTACTATTTAATTAGCATCTCATTCTGGCGACACGCTACAGGAGCTTTCTGATGAAAAAAAAACGCATAGCCGTTGTTGCCGTACTGCTCATTTTGCTCTGTATCACCGTTTTCATGCTGATGAAATCCAATCTAAGGGCTCCCCAAACCAGCCAAACTATCACGCCAAGAATCGAAACTAAGGACACGGGCATACCGAATAGATCTGTAGATAGTAATCGCGAACCGCAATATGTAATTGCAAGTACTTTCCTTTCTCTGCGGCCGCGTAGAACAGAGAATGTCGTTGAGTACGCATTGATGGGCAGGGTTCTGACCGAGGATAGGACTCCGTTGCCCGGCGCTATCGTTTCGCTGCACACTGAAGGGCCAGATCCAGTATGGCTGATTGACGAATGGTCCCCAGAAATCGCGAGTTCGGCATGTAATTGGGAAGGTCGATATTCCATTCAGCTGTCCGCGCCTTTAAAAGAAGCTGTGATACGGGTCCGAAAGGACGGTTATGCAACGAAGCTAGATTATCTGAATATCGTTCAAGGTCGAATAATCAAAGACTATATCCTTCAACGGTCGTCAGCCTGCGTCGAGGGAACAGTTCTGGGTGATGGTAAGCCGATCTCGGGAGCCGTGGTCCATTTGGACTATGGCAGGGCGGCTAGTGATACTTCAGATCGATCCCGTATTGCAATGACAACTACAAAAACAAATGCAGCCGGCAAGTATTTCATGATGGATTTACCTCTGGGAACTGCTGGCATTCGCGCGTTCGCTCCAGGTTTTCGAAGGCCGAAAATGACCGTCGCTCAAGAAACTCAAGACAGTTTCCGTGTATTAAAAGAAGGCCCTTGCACACAGATAGACATGCAATTGATAGCTGGAATCCCAATCCTATTTTCCGTCAAAAACAGGAGAGGCGGACCTGTCGCTGGCGCACACGTCTATGGCATTGCAGAAAACTGGGGTCGTTCATTTGCGGATGAGAATGGCGTCACCTCTTTTATCGAAACCCCACGAGGTCGCACGGACGAAAGGGGAAAAGTCGAAATCGTAGCCCCCCAGGGAACAGACGGATTTGATTGCCGCATCGGTGCAAACGGGTATAAAGTCAATTACATTTGGATCGACACCAAAAATCCACCCAAACAAGTAATCCTCGATGAGATAGACCAAAGTATTGGAGGACAGGTTCTTTCGGAAGCGGGGCAGCCCGTGCCGGGAGCTGAAATCAGCGTCGTGCAGACAAACGATCCAGTGCTGAAGGGAAATGCGGGGCAGTCAGCTAGTGTCGCTACGGCCACATCGGATGCCATTGGAGCTTTTACATTACCGAAAGCACTCCCAAACATCTCAGAGGTACGTGCTACGAAAGAAGGATACCAAGAAAAACGGATGATTTTGAAGCAAGGAGAAATGTCGAATTTTCTCGAAATACGGCTGGAATCCTGCAACAGCGGCGTTTTTGGAATTGTCACAGACGAGAGCGGGAATCCAATAAAGCAATTCGAGATGTATTTTCGCGATATCGTAAATCGCACGAATAGAGTGTACTCAAGACACGTGTCAGATGATTCCGGCCAATTTTCTATAACCGACATTCCAACCGGAACGTATGACATCCAAATCCAGGGCCTGGGCACTGGCGTTTTGAACGTCGGCAATCTGAAAAATGTTGTCGTGAAAGATGGATACTTTTTTGGCGCGGTGGGCGTCCAGTTGAAACCACTGCCAATTGGGAAATAGTGCTGAGCCCCGGGGATCTTAGCAGAACACGGAAAAAGGGACCCGTTCCTTGATTCCCCGCTGCTGGAATTCCTGATTGCGGACGAAAACAGCGAAACCGGACATGTGGATTTTGCCTTCCATCGCTACTTGGTCCTACGAGAAGGCGACAAATCGCCCGGAATCCTAGCTTTCCTGACGTAATACTTGTGGACAGAATAGTTGTTCAAATTTTTGTCGTTCATATTACAATGCGCTAATAGCGGTCTTTTGCGCGAGAATAGGAACAAAATGGGTTGAACGAAGAACTTTCTGATCTGCCTTGCCCTAGCGGGAATTTCATCAGCTCTCTTGCCTCAAACAACTGATTTGCGGCATCGCAATCTGAGGTTTCCCGAACTGAATTCTATCGGACTGCTCCCCAAAACCAAAGATCCCGTAGCGTTGAAAACGGGATATTGGCGAAAGGTTTATGGAACGCAGATTGATTCACAATCGAGGAAAAGGGCTATACCCTTTCGGTGAATTATATGATGCTCCGGCAGAAACTCTGGTTCTGTCTGCTTCTCTCGGTTGTTATCGGCATCGGCGTGCTTCTGTTCAGCCATCGATGCAATGATGGTCCGGCACCGAAAACGCGGATTTCCCAACCGCCTCCGCCGGAAAATGTCAAGCCGAGCAAGGCTTTTGTTGACATTGGAGGCGACCTGCAACCTGGATACAGGCCTTATGGGTTTGTGAAGATCTCAGAATTCCCTCAGGGAATGGGGTACGTGCTCCGCGGAACTGTGACTTCAAAGCAAAACGAACCCTTGATTGGCGCCACAGTCTCATTGTATGACTCAAGACCACTGGCGCCAAAGTATGAGTGGCCAACTCCGGTCGCATCTGGAACTTGTGATAGTGAAGGCCGATACCAGCTTGAGACAAACCTCGCGATACCCAATGCTGTGATCGCCGTTCGAAAGCCAGGATATGAAACAGTTGAAGATTTTCAGGAACTGATAGAACCTAGAATCATCGTGAAAGATTACAGGTTAGGACAGGCTCCCGGATGCGTAAAAGGAAGGATTCTCGACATCGGCGGAAATCCGATTGCGGGCGCGATTGTCGAGCCTTCCATCATGCAATCCGGCTTCACCGGGGACTTATCCCACTTTTTTGGCGAGGTCCGGATTGCAGACAGCGCAGGCGGATTCTCGTTGGCCAATCTGCCGGAGAGCATGGTAAACATTCATATTTCCGCGCAAGGGCACCTGGGTAGAACCGAGACAATCAATGTCAGAACCGGTCCGTGCACTGAAATGGATGTTTACCTGCAGGATGCCAACACGGTCTCCTTTCTCGTGAAAAATCGTCGTGGTTCGGCGATCCCCACAGCCGTGGGAACACTCACAGTTTCCCCCTTGTCCCGCAGGTCGATGCAAAAGGGTGACGAACCGGGTAAACTGGTTTGGGTAGCCCCGCTTGATGCCGTGCCGGTAATATGCATAGTCTCTGCCAGGGGCTATGAATCCAGTACTTTTACGCTTGACCCAAATGCCTCTCCCATGGAGGTCGTGCTCGAGGAGGCTATGCTGCTCCAGGGAATAGTCACCGCGGAATCCGGAGTGCCTCTCTTGGGAGCAAGGGTGAATGTGTTCGGTACGCTTCGCGACAAAAGCAAGCTGCCCAGAGCATTTGAGGGTACCGTGGAAACCGGTCCGGATGGCCGATTCTCCCTCCCGCTATCCTACCCTCCTGTAAGGGAGGTCCGGGTAACAAAACGCGGTTACGCGGAAAGGAAGCTTATTTATGAATCACAGATAATTCCAGCGACTCTGAAGATCAGCCTGTCTCCGGAGGGCTCAGGCATTTTCGGACGAGTGTCGGACGATACAAATGACCCGATAAGGCAGTTCTCTGTCTCGCTGATTTCGACTTCTTCGCCTGGCAGCCCGGTGTATACTCGATATTTTGACAGTGTAGATGGCCGGTTCGTGCTGCCGGATGTGTCTCCCGGACTATACGAAGTGAGATTTCGGGCCAGTTCTCCTCTGCTCCGGCCAATCAGCTTTGGATCGCTCGAAATCCGCGCGGGGCAGATGTATGGGGAGATGTCTGTTCGTTTATCCTCAGCGAAAGCCGACAAATAGATCGCAAGAGAACAAAATACGTGCGAATTACGAAAGAGCTATACGAGATGAACGAGCGGATAATCCAGGGTTCGCGGACGAGTTCGCCGAATCAGTCCTGCCACTAATTGAAAGGGCCAAAAGATTGGCTCGCATTCGCTAAATTTCCATACGAAAACACGCATTGCTGGCGTAAAACGGCGTACCCGGAAATTGACAATCCGGGTGAAGAAATGGTGAAACGACAACGTATCCAGGCACAGCCGCTCCGGAAGCCACATCTCCGGATACCCGACAATACACCCGTGATATGGAATTGAGCGGAACAAGGCAATTAGTTTGTGGTAGTTAGGAGATTTGAGAGGTTCAAACCCGATTTCGAAATATATGTTGCCTTTTCGGAACGGGAGGACGTATAAAAATTCGAAGCTCTTTTCAACCAGACAACATAAGGCAAATCTTGGAGAATCCCCATGAGAACATACAGGTTTTGGATTCGCGCTATTTTCCTTGTCGGATTGTTGCTTCCCGGGATTGCAATGTCGCAGCAAATGCAGACCCAACCGAGCAGCACCCTGAAGGCCGATCCGTTGATACTTGCGGATAATGTGCGACAAGTACCCCCAACTGATGTGCGTGGGTCTGGGCCTGTCAGTATGAAGGTGACTCCAAAAGCAGGTTCTGAGTATCTTAGCAACCAGTTCTTGATCCCCTACCTAGAGTTATACAATGCCTCCATTGATCAGATCACAAACAGGCCGGATCTTCAAATTACCTTCGTCATAAAATCCGGAAACAAGATTCTCTCAAATTTGGAGGATCCCAAGGGACGTAGCTGCTATTTGTCCGCCAAAGGAGTCAGCGTGGTTCGATCGATCCCGTTGAGAGACCTTGATCCCGGCGATTATTCGTTGGAAGTCAAAGTTCTGGACCGCAAGACTGGCCAGAGTCTCTCAACCGGCGCTGATTTCATCGTAAAGCGATGAATCGGAACTGCCCGAAGCCAGTAGACGGCATACAGATCTGAACTCCACATGGACGAAGCACGGCGATCCTGGAAACAACCCGGATTCCGTGAAACCAACGATATGAAAACCAAGCCGGGCCGAGAGGCTGAAAAAGGTCATTGTACGGGAACGCGACAATACGCCCGTGATCCCGCGGTAGAACCAATTTTCTTGTGGCTGGTAAGATCCTTGCGTATAGTTATTGAAACCGGAGGTGCAGAATTGTCTACACTGATGCTGATGCTGGTTTTGGTGCTGGTTCCTGCAACTAGGCTGCGACAAGGAGAGGAAGAACGCGGCAATTTGCAGGGCATTGATGGCTTTTACTTGTCGGTGCTGACGCCTTTGCCGCAGGATCTGGCTACAGGTCTTTCAAAGGAACAGATCAAGAGCGATATCGAAACAAAGCTCCGAATGGGAAAGATCAAAGTTGGCAACGATTTTTCTTCATCGATTTGTGTTTACATCGACTTTGAGGAAATACGGTCCGCCACGCAACCAGCTGGTTACGCTGCTTATGTTGAGATTCAGTGCAAGCAAGCAGTGACCATCAAACAAAACGGGAAAACTGCGTACGTGCCGACTTGGCAACAAGGGCAATTGATACTCAATTCTCCTGATCCGCCTGCGCTTCGCATAAGATCTTCAATCCAATATCTCATTGACGATTTCATCAAAAACTACCTAATGGTAAATCCACAAAAGTAATCCAGCCAAACAGGACACATCGATTTTATTGCGGCAGCTTGGGCTGCATCACGGCAAATCGCGCGCAAAGATCTCGAACCCGTTCATCGCCAATCGGTTATCTACGAGTACGCGACTTCCCGCTCGCAATGCATATTTCTCCTTGAATTTCAGCCATAAATGCTTGGATAATCAGCACATGAACAGGAATATCAGGAGGGTAGTCATTATGGACGTTGCCCTTCTATTTCTGTATTTATCCCCGTTGTCAGCCGCTTCGTCACGCAAAACCGATGCGCAACTGGCAAGCGTGAAAGTTATTTTCGTGGAAGGTAAGTCCGACGCCAGAACGAATCGTCTCGCAACATATCTTCGCAAAGAGCTGCCGTCCAGAGGTTACAAGATATCGGAGGACCGGGAAGTCGCTGATGCGATTCTGAGTCCGTCGCTCGGCGATATAGTAGTGCTTGATGGCGAGCAGCCTGTTCCTCCTCAATACGGGTATCGGAGTCAACTGCTGAAAGGTAAAGAGATGCTCTGGAACACTGAATTCAGATTGAGGAATCGGATTAGTGCCGAGGACGCAGACCAAAAGGCAGCAGTTCGCATCGTGGAAAGTTTGGATAAAGCAATCAAAGCGGCGACAAAAAGAGCAAGGAAAAATCCATAAGTCGGAGCGAGGTGTCCAGCAACGGAACACCTCACCCGACCCTGCATCCGCGGTGTAGGTGTTGCGAGGGACTTGTCAGAGGGAAAACCGATGAACGATCTAGCTCGTGTCGTGACGCTTATCTGGCACGACTTCCGTGCGTTGGGTGTAAGATCGGGACGGGGTGCGATGGGGCAAGAGTCTTAGATGCTTGGGCTGATGCACAAACCGGGAGGGCCTATGCGCTGGTCGCGTTTGTTAGCATCCTTTGGATTTGGTTTTGCGGTAGCATCAGTTCTTTTCCTTTCATTGAATCACAATGAGACGTTAAATAGGTTGTCAACCGAGCCTGGGTCACAGTCAATTCCTGCAGGTGCAAAAAAGACAGATCAGGATTTGCACGATAATGCAGGCGTGCCTGTTAGGGTAGAGATGCCATTGAGCAGTCAGAACGATGCCAATGCTGGCTCTCTGCGGGTAATGCTTCCCGATCTCGGTTCAACCTCGCCCGTTCAAAAAATCCTGATGGACTCGGATCCGGGGACAAGGGGCCTTTTTGAGGCGGGTGTCGTCCGCCTACAGAACGGAGATTTTTCGGAAGCGGCGAAGGATTTTCAACAGGTGAGCGTTTCGCATCCTGATGACAAGGTGGGAAAGCTGGCTGATTGGGCGATCGGATTTGCGCTTTATGGACTAACTAAAACGCCATCCGGCGTTTTGTTTTTTGAAGGTCGGCCGACGAGCGCAGCGGACCATTGGGCGAAGGGCCTGGATTTTCTTTCTTTGGAAGACGGATTCGGAGGGCTGGTCGAAACAACATTGATCGATTTGGCTTCGGTTCACATGAACCGATGGCGATCCGGCAATGAGAACATCAAGGTTTTTTTCGGTCGCGAATGTGCGAACGAGCTACGATGGTTTTTAAATCGAGCCCCAAATGATCCGCAGGCTCCAGCAGCTCGGGCTGCTCTCGAAGAAATTTTGCAAGCTCTTCCGAGCTTAAGGTGATTTTCCGGAACCTCATTCCGAGCCGAAATATCGTTTTGATCTCCCATCGGTAATTGTACGGTAAACCGACTATACACCCGCCATGCGCTGCAAGCGTTTGCTGTGAACCGAATACATCTCAAGTCCCGGAATTCCAGTATCGCTTTCCTTGACATTCTAGGAAAGAACCGTTTAGAGTGTCTTCACCCAGGCATTCAGGGAGGACCAGGTGGGCAAACAACCTGAATCGGACCTGCTTCAGGGGACTCTCGACATGCTGATCCTCAAGACGGTAGCCCTAGGGCCTATCCACGGGTATGGGATTTCTCTTCGGATTCAGCAGGTTACCCAAGATGTATTGAGGGTGCGCCAGGGCTCACTCTATCCAGCGCTGTATCGTCTCGAGCGTAAAGGCTGGATCGATTACGACTGGGGCTCCTCTGAGAATGGCCGTCGTGCAAAATATTATCGTCTGACCAAGGAAGGACGTAAGCAGCTTGCAAATGAAAAGGAGAGCTGGGAACGGCTCTCAATGGCAGTGAACCGGCTTCTTCAAACAACCTAGTGGGATTCAGCGATGATCCGACTGCCTGGCTTGTCGTTGTTTCGTTCATTGTGGCGCAAAAATCTGCTGGAACGGGAGATGCGGGAAGAGCTGCAATTTCATCGCGCCTGTCGAATCGAAGACAATATAAAAGCAGGAATGGATTCGCGCGAGGCACGCCGTGCCGCTTTGCGCGACTTCGGCGGAATTGACCAGGTCCAAGAAGAATGTCGTGATTCGTGGGGATTCCGAGTCTTCGCGGAGATATCACAAGACCTGAGCTATGGCATGCGGCAACTGATCCGTAATCCCGGCTTCGCGATTCTCGCGATCGTGGTATTGGCGCTTGGCATAGGCGCAAATACTGCGGTCGTCAGCATTGCCGATCAGTTGATCTTTCGGCCTTTGCCGGTTTTCGAACCGGACCGGCTGGCGAGCCTTTCCCAATCGTCCTATATGGACTATCTCGATCTCAGGAATGATGGCCAGGTGTTTTCCGACGTGGCAGCCGCAGATTTCGCCGGATTCGAACTATGGGATTCGGATCACGCCACCAAACTGTTCGCGAGATCGGTCTCCGCAAACTTCTTCAACGTGCTTGGACTCAGAATGGCTGCCGGTCGATCATTTGTTTCCGGAGGAAGGGCGACTTAACGAAAATCATCCCGTTGCCATCATCAGCTATCGCCTGTGGCAGTCCATATTTGGATCCGATCCTGCCGCAGTGGGGCAACCGATCCGTCTGAATGGGGAACAGCTTACCATCGTAGGAGTGGCGCCCAAGAGGTTTCGGGACATCAACTACAACAGCCCGTATCGTGACATCTGGGTTCCTCTGCCCATGTTCAAACGGTTGATGCACCTTGAAGCAGAGCCGATGTTTTCCGATCTGTTTGAGCAGCGCAACAAACGGTTCCTGTTTCCCTTCGGGCGGCTCAAACCCGGCGTTTCGCTGGTCCAGGCGCAGTCCCGAATGAACATAGTGGTCGAACAACTCCGAAAAGCCTACGCTGATTCCAGAAGATCTTGGGGAGCCCATGCGGACGGGTCTCTCACCCAGAACGAGTGGAAGGTTTCATTGTATCCACTCAACAGCCCAAGAACGCTCCGGAAAGATACATCTTCTTCCCTGAACATATTGTTTATCGCCTCAGGGTGCATTCTCCTGATCTGCTGCGCCAATGTTGGCAGCCTTATGTTGGCAAGGAGTGCGGCACGACAGCGGGAAATCTCCATCCGCCTTTCAATCGGAGCAAGTCGGTTTCGCATTATTTGTCAGTTACTGACAGAAAGCTCGCTCCTCTCGTCCCTATCTCTGGTGGCCAGTTTAGCCGTGTGGCGTTTGACCTTGCGGTGCCTGCCCGAACTTGAAGGCTTGCTCGGCAATGAGGTTGGGACCCTCAGAGATCTGGAACTTGTGTTTGAGACAAGGATTTTTTTCTTCGGCGCAGTCATCGCCATCCTGGCGAACGTCATTTTTGCGGTTGCACCGGCGCTTTTGGGATCTCGACTTGAACTGGTCAAGAATCTCAAGGAGCAAGGTCTTCTGAGCGGAGGTGCGGGGCCACGTTGGAGACGGATTTTGGTTGTCGCACAAGTAGCGTTATCGTTCGTCTTGCTTATCGGCGCAGGTCTCTTTGTCAGGTTCGTCATTCGTTTTGAATCGACGGCCCCCGGATTCGATTTGAACGTGCTCGTTATCGATCCCGGCGCACCTGGCTATGGCAGGAACAAAAACAATGTGGACTATTACAGGAGGGTCCTGGAGCGCATCAATGCGTTGCCAGGCGTACTCGCCTCGAGTTGGGCGGCCAGTGCCCCTCCGGAGACCGACAGCGGTTACGGGCAATATGTTCGCCCCGAACAAAGGGGCAGCGGCAATGACGATTATCGCTACGTCGACTGCAATGTTATCTCCGCCGGGTATTTTCGGACTCTCCAGATCCCGATCATTCAGGGACGGGATTTCACGGATTACGATGCCAGCGCCCCTTTAGCCCGCACTGTAATCGTCAACGAAACGATGGCGCGTCGGCTTTGGCCCGGCGCAAGCCCGTTAGGCAAGCGACTCCAACTGGGCAAGAGACTCGGGGCGCGTAATAATCCCGGGCAGTTGTATGAAGTGGTCGGCATGGTCAAGGACGCCGGATATGCGAAAGCCTGGGACGGGCCTAAGCCGTACGCATATTTTACAGGGGCACAGCTTGGCTTTGATGATGTCCCCAGCAGGCTCCATGTTAGAACTGCCGGAAATCCGTCATCCATGATCAATCCGATTCGCAAAGTCTTTGAAGCCTTTGGGTCCGAAGCCAAGGTGCGGAATGCACGACTGATGTCGGCAGAAATGGAGTCGCTGGTTACCAGGGAGCGTTCTTCGGCGTTTGTCCTTTCCCTTTTTGGTGGACTGGCATTCCTACTCGCCGGCATTGGGCTTTACGGAGTGGTTTCCTATTCAGTCCGATCAAGGAGCCGCGAGTTCGGCATTCGCCTGGCGCTGGGAGCGCAAAATGGAGAAATCATCAGACTCGTCATCCGCGAAGGAGTTTTGACCATCGTGACGGGCCTGTTGATTGGAATACCCATCAGCATGGCAGCTACCAGGATTTTTCAGAGCCGTCTTCATAGCATGAGCCCGCTCGATCCGATCACCTATGTCATCACTGCCATTTTATGGATCGCACTTGCCATCATCGCGCCGCTTTTCCCAGCGAGAAGAGCGTTGTCAGATCCGATGAATGCTTTGCGATTCGAATAGGAATTTTGGCTGCGAGGAATGCCGTACAGCCTTGTTGCCGGTAGTCGGTTGGAGCGTTTTGCTCGGCACCGCTTAGTTCCTGCTTCGTCGGTTCAGTCTTGCAGTATCGATTCTGACGGTAGGCGATGTTAGCATTGGCTGTATGACGTAATTGCACCAAACAAACGTCACTCTCACGCGGATACTTTCATTGTGGACGTATCACGGGAAAAAACCGGCCAATCGTGGGAGGCATTTTGTTGTTCAGCTGAAGTTGTTACTTTCCCCAGTCGGGTATTGTTGTCAGCGTAAATGCAGATAGCAGAAAAACATAGGAAATAAGCATTTACAAATACACGCAACTTGGGATAAGATGTTAAACATCTATAAGATAACACATCAAAACGGGCAGAGATTGGCCGGTTAAACGGCGTACTCGTACAAGTGGAATTTCCTGCAATTCCGGTGATCCCGATCAGAGACCCTCTCCGGCGCGGCACAGAATACTCTGGATGTCCGGCACCTTACGGCCTTCCAAGACTTTCTTCTACCTCTCCTGCGGCCTCCATTCGCAGGTTGTTTGCGCTCTTTGCGTCGAGCACTGCCGTCGTGATGCGCCGTGTCCCCGGCACCCAGTGCGCGTAAATCCTCAGTGTCGTCGCCGGGTTGGCGTGCCCCAGCTGCGCCGAGACGTAAGCCAGATCAGCTCTGGCCGCCAATGGGTTTTGTCCGGATAGGCCACTTGAACGAAGCCGCTGTCGCGGCGGACTTGGTGCCAGTATACGATTGCAGCAGAGAATTGAGCGGTGACGTAGTAGTTTGAGGGTCACAAGGAGGTGCTTGTGACCCAATTAAGACAAAAAATGCTGGAGGAACTCCAGCGCAGGAATTACTCACCGCATACGATCCGTGCCTATTTGAGCACGGTCGCGGATTTCGCCAAACACTTCAAGAAATCTCCGGACAAACTTGGTCCGGATCACCTGCGTTCGTATCATGCCTATCTGCTCAGAGACCGCAAATTGGCGGTCGAATCTGTTGTCGGACGTGTAGCCGCACTGCGTTTCTTTTTTATCCGCACCCTGAAGCGTCCAGAGTTCCGAGACGATTTGCCGTATCCCAAACGGCACAGGAAGCATCCGATCGTTCTCAGCCCTGAGGAAGTGGCGAAGTTAATCAATGCCGCTCGAAGTCTGATGCACCGCGCTCTGTTGATGGTGCTTTACGGTACAGGCATGCGCAGGGAGGAAGTTTCCCTGTTAAGAGTTGACAATATCGATAGTTCACGAATGATGGTCCATGTCCAATTCGGCAAGGGAGGCAAGCAACGGTTTGTTCCGCTCAGCCCCGTGCTGCTGAACACGCTGCGCGAGTACTGGCGTTGGAAAAAGCCCAAAGAACATCTGTTTCCCGGCACACGGATCCGGAGCGGCAAGATCATGCCGATCTCGGATAAGACTGTCTACCATGCCTGTGTCACAGCTGCGCATCGCGCTGGCATCCGGAAGAAAGTCACCCCGCATCTGCTGAGACACAGCTTTGCTACCCATATGCTCGAAAACGGAACGGATATCAGAAGAATCCAGGAGATTCTGGGCCATGGAGACCTGGCAACCACCGCCAGATATCTGCACATATCACAAAAACATCTGCAAAACATCGTGAACCCGCTCGACTCGCTGCCACTTTCGCCTGTCGACAAGATCTGAACGCACTCGTGTCGCCATGACGAGACCTCCATTTGAGGTGGCCGACATTGTCCGGGTTCAAGGCCATCGATTCCTCGAAAAATATGGATCCGGAATGGATTTCGAGCAGAAGAAGGCCTTTCGCGCCATCAGGGCTTGCCGCACGGCAGCGCTCGGGGGCCACATTGATTACTGTCCCGGTTGCGGCAAATACGAGAGGAACTCGTTCAATAGCTGCCGCAACCGCAATTGTCCAAAGTGCCAGGCCGGATTACGCCTGCGCTGGATTGCAGAACGGGAACGCGAAGTTCTGGGCGTTCCCTACTTTCATGTAGTCTTTTCCGTGCCGCACGAACTCAATGTCTTGGTGCGAGATAATCAGCGCCTGTTTTACAGCCTTCTTTTTTCGGCAAGTTCGAAGGCCGCATTGGAGGTTGCCGCCGATCCCAAGTGGCTCGGAGCCCAGATCGGCATTCTCAGCACCCTGCATACGTGGGGCCAGAACCTGATGACCCACCCCCATATCCACTGCGTGATTCCGCAAGGCGGACTTGCGCCCGACCACAAAAGCTGGATTCATCCGCGGTACCGGTTCTTTGTTCCCGTCAAGGTCTTATCCAAGGTGTTCCGCGGCAAATTTCTGCATGGATTGATGCGACTCTACCGCAAGAGGAAATTGCGATTGGCCGGACCTGCAGCCTGCCTGCAGGATGAAAAATGTTTCGCAACCCTGATCCGACATTTATACAAAAAGCCATGGGTCGTGTACGTCAAGCCGGCCTTTGGCGGTCCCATGCAGGTGATCCGTTATCTCGGGCGCTATACCCATCGCGTTGCGATTTCGAATCATCGGATCGTAAAGTTTGACGGCGAGAAGGTGACGTTTCTCTGGAAAGACTATGCTCACGAGAGCAAACAAGGGCCGATGACCTTGGAGGCCATCGAGTTCTTGCGCCGTTTCTTTTCCCACGTGCTGCCCAAAGGGTTCGTGCGGATTCGGCAGTTCGGCTTTCTGGCGAATCGTTTCCGTGCCAAACGGATTGAGCTCTGTCGTGAGCTGATTGGCGGCCACGTGGAACTCACCCAAACCCAGGAACCGGAACCAGCGCCTGATCCCGAGTTGCCCGAACCGACTGCCTGGACGTGCCCTCTGTGCAACACCAGGATGATCAGGGTGCGGATGTTCAAGGCCGCGGATTGGTCTTCCCGAGGGGATTTTACTGATGACCGAATATCCTCAGCCGCCTGAAACCGAATGTCAAATAGAGATCGACTGGGTATAGGTGTGTTTCTTTACATCGAGAAAGTGTCTTTTTGCAGCTCGGATTGTGTTCCTGATCAGACTCTTATGCCCGACTTATGGGAAATCCTCGCTGCAAGCCGGTTTTGTGACCGTTTCCCGGCAATGCCGCAACACCTTCGCTTGTATCTTGGATCCGTTCAAAACCCATAAGCGTCCGCCGCAAGCTGACAGCGGCTTCCTTCAAGTGGTCGTTATCGGAAATGTCTCGGCAATCTCTTTTTGCTCGTATGCCGTAGATTTGTCCGCCGAGCCATTTCCGATGAACGCTAACGACTATAGTGTGCCACGAGCACAAACGCAGCCAACAAGCTGTTGGAGTGCGCAACTGTTTGACTGATGAGGGAGGGCCCCTCGGAACCGGCTTACAGGAGCAGGTTCCAAACCACCTTCGGCGGCTTTGGTCAAAAGCCACGGTCGTGAACGCGGAAGGAAAAGGCCTGGAATAACCAGGTCAGGTGACGGGCAAGAAGAGGACCGCAAGGGAACCACTATTGAAGTGTCGAAACGTTAGAGATGATGGCCAAAACCGCAGCTTATAGTTACTGCGGGATCAACTCCGACGGTACCTGTTTACGGGCGGAGTGGCGTCCGGCATGAGAGGTGGCCTGAGCTTGCCATGAGGCGGTCAAACGGAACGTGGGAACCTGGAATCCTGATGTTAACGGAGAAGCCGCGAGTGGAAGAACCACGAAGGCGAGAGTACGGATGCGGGATTTCAGGGGCGGAACAGCCCGTAGTAGCGAGGAAGTCCCCGATAAAGGGATGGAGCCAAGGGGCTGTGCAACAGAGCCAAATTCGACGGTCAACCCGCAAGGGGAGGAGCTGATGAAGGAGGCAAAACCCTTCTTGATTTCGAAGCGTGAAGTCTGGGAGGCGTATCAGAGGGTCAAAGCGAATAAAGGAGCTGCAGGGGTTGACGAGCAGTCGATTGCAGGCTTTGAAAGAGACCTGAAAGGGAATCTCTACAAACTCTGGAATCGGATGTCGTCGGGCAGTTATTTCCCGCCGCCGGTTCGCACGGTGAAAATCCCGAAGGCTGGGGGAGGGGAAAGAAATCTAGGTATTCCGACGGTAGCGGATCGGATCGCCCAGACAGTCGTAAAGGGGAGGCTTGAGCCCCGGATTGAACCACTCTTTCACGCCAACTCGTTTGGGTATCGCCCTGGCCGCTCGGCATTAGACGCGGTGGGGCAGGCCCGACGGAACTGTTGGGCGTACGACTGGGTGTTGGATCTGGATGTGCGAGGCTTCTTCGATAGCATCGACTGGGAACTGCTGCTAAGAGCCGTAAAGAAACACGCGCCCGAACCATGGGTCATCCTGTACATCGAACGCTGGCTGAAAACGCCGGCACAAGGACCGGACGGCCAGTTGGTGGAGCGCAAGAGCGGCACTCCGCAAGGCGGAGTCATTAGCCCGTTGTTAGCGAACTTGTTCCTGCACTATGCATTCGATGTGTGGATGGCGCGGCGGTATCCGCATCTGCCGTTCGAGAGGTATGCCGATGATGCCATCGTGCATTGCAGGACGGGACGCGAGGCCGCGGAGGTACGAAAGGCCGTAGCCGAGCGGTTGCGAGAGTGTCGGCTGGAGCTTCATCCGGAGAAGACGAAGATAGTCTATTGTAAGGATGAGGATAGGAGCGGGAATTATCCCAGCCAGAAATTCGATTTTCTTGGATATACATTTCGTCCGCGAAACTCGATGAACCGGTGGGGCAAGCTCTTTGTCAACTTCAGTCCGGCGATCTCTAACCGTGCAGCAAAAGCCATTCGTGACAAGATCCGAAATTGGCGGCTGCAATCTTACAGCCATCAGTCGATTGAGGATCTGTCCCGGAGGTTTAATCCGATCGTTCGCGGCTGGCTTCAATATTACGGACGGTTTTACCGCTCGGCTGCAACCCAGACGATGCGGCACCTGGACAAAGCGTTGGCGCGTTGGGCCTCTCAGAAATACAAGAGGTTTCGTCGTCGTCAGAGGCGGGCACATCAATGGGTGGCGCGGTTATCTGGACGTGCCCCGGAGTTGTTCGCACACTGGCAACTGGTGAAGTCTGGTTCTGTTGTGGGAGCCGTATGAGCGGAGACGTTCACGTACGGTTCTGTGAGAGCCTCGGGGTGCAACTCCCCGGGGCTACTCGCCCGCCCAAGTGACCAGATGCAACGGTCATTAAACTTCCCAGAACGGGATTTATGGACAAGAATCATTTAGCATGAATTGCAGCGTTCGCGCATTCTCAAAGACGAGCGGAGTTAGATGCCGTTTGCTTAGCGGGCAGGACGCAAGTGAGTTCCTTGAACCAGTTTCGAGGAGCGTTCTGTTGTTCGTGTCGGTGGATACCTGTATTGATAACCGACATGACTATGATTTTATGTTCGCGCCAATTCCTTCCCTGTATTCCTAGTGATCCCCCCGGGCGCCGGAAAAGTCGAGCCGCAGGAATCCATTTGTGTCCGGAGGCCCCATGGTCACCTGGAAATATGGTTTTTCGGACAAAGTCATAATGGTGGCCCCGAAGGAAAACACTTCGCCATTATCCCCTAGACTTTTGCAGAGCGGGTGATCTTTCGAATCTCGAGATTGGAGCGTTTCCTTGATGACCTGTTCGTCGATAGCCTCGGCGGGCATCCGCAGTCGTGTCGCCAATGCGCTAAACCGGAACTCGCTATTGCTTTTTGTTCCAGGGTTCAGCGACAGCATCCAGTTCTGGTGCCATGGCTTCAAGTCATTATTGGCCAGCGGATGGTTCGTATGATACACGACGCTTCCGTCCGGAACGGGCCGGAATTCAGCAACTTTGCCTGCTGAGGCTTCAAAATCATAAACACGGTCGCCGATGCCGATGATGTAGTTTTGACCCGAGGCGTGTTTGACGGTTTTCACGAAATCCAGCACGTCTGCGCGGTTGGTCCTTGCGAGGACGCCGCGCACGAAACAGGCGACAGGGAGCCCGTCAGGTGCTGCGCTCAGTTGCATAAGTGTATTGCATGTTATCGCAATTGAACGGTTGTTCATACCGTTTGCGGCGATGAGCCCGGCTGATGTGAAAACAAACTGTTCAGGGTGCCCGGAGTCTTCGGCAATGTGCAGGACAACTTGGGAACCGTCGAGGAATTTTGGCAGATCCACGTTCTGGGCGACAATCGCAGCATGTGTGCCGCTTCGAATCACTCCCAGGCTACTGCATTGATGTGCACCGCCTTTGTCGATGTACACCCAGAGTTCGTCAACAAGCTGATAGGCTAACATCGTCGAATAAGGCTGACCTGACCCCATCGAAATACCCCTGATTTCTTCTAGAAGCTCCGGGGTCCATTTCCTCATGGCGGGCATAAAATTGGTTTCGGCCAGAAATTTGTCCAGTAGCTTGTCCGGATCCGCTTGGGATTGATCTCGGAGATCCTTCTTCCAAAGGTCCACCATCCGAGCGATTTCGTGACGGAGTTCCCGCCCGTGCAGAAAGCCTCGATCATATGGAGACCCATGTAAGCGAACAACCTTCGGAATTCGCTTTTCATCAACACGGCTTGGCCGGATTGCAGGACCCGCATCGACAGCAGGACCGACAATGAGGAGCAGGGCTAATGCAATCAACAGATAGCAAATCCCTGCCGGGGCGTGAATCCAACGATCGCTCTTGAACATGAAGGTTCTCCTTCAATAGCTGTTGGTCTGTTCCCCTTTTGGCATAACCAGACCCGCAAGAAATTGCGGCCATTATAATCGACAGTTTGGTTCCTGGATAGCTAGATCTAAAGCACTTGTGGGGCATTGGTCATTGTGACACAGGTTACTGGCCCGGCGTTCTGGAAACTGACATTAGTCGAGTGATGATCTGCCACATGGCCGTATTACGTACTCGGACAAGTGGTTCAGGCTGGCAAAATGTTCCTGAACCGCAGGTGGCGGGGTCCCCGGCGACGGATTATCATATCTTTAGCAGGCGAAGGAGCGCTACCTGTCCAGCCCGTATCAGGGCATACCACGACGTTGAACTCTACTCGCTTTTCTTTGTTTCATCGGGGCTTGGATCTGCTTGGATGTTGCTGGTTTGGGTATCGAGGGAACTCTTGATCACATGCTCCGGCCCAGCATGTGATTTGAGTTTATTCAGCCTGGCGCCGACGCGCCGGGGTTGATCACTCGATAAGGTGTTCTTTCGACCGCTCGAAGGATTGGGGGGAAATTGCCTATCCGCTCGGGCACGCCGTCGAGTGGCTCGACGGCAGGGAATCCTGTGATCGTGGACTGCAACCATTTGCTGGCGCAGAGCGGTGTGGCTGCGGGGTCCACTCCGAAGACGCCAGTGGACAGTACCAGACGAAGCGGGCGATGGAGGTTGCGAACGCCGGCGGGTACAACATCATAATGTTATAGATAGTTTAACCCTACTTCTACCAGCCTCCCAGACCACAACCGGCTGCCCGCGTACTCCCGGAGCGCGGGATCGACAACTTTAATTGTTGATGAGTTAGAGGCCCTGACCTGCTGCAGCCTGCTGGAAGAAGCACGTCAAAATTCCAGTGCTAAAAAGATATCTTGACAGTCTTTTGCTTTCCTGTAATCCTATGCTACCACACTGTGGTAGATTCTACTGATACTGCCTTCTGTGATCCAGAATCCAGTCCCAGAAACGACGCGTCCAGTTGCGCGGGTGTCGCTCCATCAGAAGTGATGTTGAGATTTCACATGGAAATTCAGGAGGCGGATTTGACTACTGACCTTTCCTTCGACTCCCGAGTCTTTCCCATGACTCCTCAGCCTTTTCAATGTGCGAGACAACCTCGATCTGAGCGCAACATCCAAAGTAACTTCGCCACCACCGCAGAAGCGGTGCCCGACGATCACAATTGAGGAGAGAACATGAAATCAGCGATCTGGTGGGTAGGCAGCTTTATAATTGTGTTGGGGATAGTTAGTGCTGTTGCTCAACAAGGAACTCCGAAAGGAACTCCGTCCTGGTATCAAAGAGAGCCAGTAAACATGGGCCCTGCAATCAATAGTGAATTCAGGGATGCAGAGGTTACATTTACGGCAAATTCCCGAACAATGTACTACAATTGCACAAACAGGATTCCGGGAAACGGCAACGACATCTGCGTCTCGTACTTTGTGGACGGTGAATGGACAAAAGGAGAGGTAGTTGGACCACCCATAAGCACGAAATCTTCAGAGGTCGAACCCTATATCTCCCTCGAAGGAGATAAGCTGCAGTTTCAGAGTAATCGACCCGGGGGAGTCGGTGGTATGGATTTATGGGTATCCGAGAAAGTGGATGATGTGTGGCAGGAACCTGTAAACCTTGGTGCACCAATAAATTCTATCTATGATGATCATTGCCTGTACTATTCGGGGCCGGATGAGAATACCGGCTATCTTACAAGTACAAGACCGGGAGGATATGGGGGTAATGACATTTATGTCGCGCATAGGGTAAACGGTGTGTGGCAGGAACCCATAAACCTTGGGCCAAATGTAAATACACCATATAGCGATCACCATGGTTCGACCTCACCGGACGGGAGATCTATCTACTTCAATTCTGACAGGCCAGGTGGTCTCGGTGGTGAGGACATCTACATATCAACCATGGATTCACACGGAGTATTTGGACCAGCGGTCAACGTGACCCCGCTTAACTCTGATAAAAACGACCGGTGCGTAATGTTCACGACCGACCACAGAGTCGTTATTTTTGATTCAGAAAGAGATGGCGGATATGGAAACAAGGACCTATGGTGGATGTATTATGAGAACATCAAGCACATCAAATAATCTCGACAGACAGCACGCGGGTTTGTGACTAAGAGTCTATTCCCTAGGCGCTGCATGAGGTCAACGTGACAGAATCACGTCTTATTGGCAGTTGAGCCACACTCCTCCTGTGCACGGACCTGGTCGGCCTGATTAGCTACGACCGGAGGCATGGCAAGCGGCAATACTATGGCGTCAAACGACGGTTGCGATTCTGTAACTACTGGATATGGCAGGTGTTGCAGCGGATGCTTTTCCCCGCCAAGTCGTAATTGTTCCAGTTCGCGTTTGACTGCTCCCCGGTGCTGAGCAGGATCCAGTTATTTCCTCCCTGTAGCAGGGATTCCTTGTGAACCCGCATGAATACTGCGTGCGCTGATGGTCTTGGCCGTGTGACTTCCTCGGAAGATGGGGGTCGCGGTCGCGGCCGCCTCGAGATGGATTCTACGGGAATCTGGAACAATCACGACTATTGTGATAAAGTTAGTCGTAACTGTTCCAGGAGGCGGCATGTCGGTTGCGACCAAGTACACATCGCGGCTCAACCAGCTCTTCCGGCGCAAGCGGGCGGCGCTGCTCGACGAACTTCGGGCGGCGCTCGGCACGGCTTCGCGGACCACGATCTTCCGTATTCTGAAGGCCGTTGGTTACTTCACCAGCTACAGTCATGCAGGGCGGTTCTATACGCTGCGGCACATCCCCAGGTTCGATCGGCTGGGCCTGTGGTCCTGGCGCGGGATCGGGTTTTCCTCCCATGGCACCCTGCGCGCAAGTTTGATCTTCCTGGTTGAGCAATCCGAGGCCGGACGGACGCACGAGGAACTTCAGCGCCAGCTCGGCCTGCGCGTGCACGACACGCTCCGGAGTCTGGTACAGGAAAGCAGCATCGCGCGGCAGCGCCTGGAGGACATCTATCTCTACCTGAGCGCGGATCCGAAGAAGGCTGCTGCACAGATGATTGCGCGGCAAAAGCTTCAGATTGCCAGCCGCGCCGCGGTTGTGCCGCCGGATCCGTTGCTGGTGATCGACGTCCTGGCGGAAGTCATCCACCATCCACGTGACGATGCGGCCGGCATCGCGGCGCGCCTCCAGGCGGCCGGGCGGGTCGTGACCGCGAAACAGGTCGACGAAGTGTTCCGTTCCTACTCGGTAAAAAAAAAGGCTCGATAACGCTGGCCGAGATCGCGAGCCTGAGGCGGTCAATTCGGGAGCTGGAGCAGCGGTGCCGGAGGCGTTCGCAGAGTGTCGCCGGCACGCTGGTCGATGCAGAACCGCCGCCGGAGCGCTGTGCGTTATGCGGAGCTTCGACAAGAGTACAAAAGACATGGAAACGTACTGGCGCTACTCTCGAGCACGGCTCCTTCCGATTGCGGCAGACCGTGCGCGTTTGCGTTGCCGGCTGCCCGAGTAAACGATCGACCGGCGCCCTTGCGGCCCTGATACCCACGCGCAGCGTCGTAGGTTACGATGTCATGGTTTACGTTGGGCTCGAGCGTTTTGTGCGTTACCGGCAGCGGGAGGAAATCCGAGCCTCGCTTGCGGCCGATTACGGACTCTCGCTCTCCAGCGGCGAGATCAGCGTGTTGTCCACTCGCTTTCTCTCATATCTCGCGCGACTGCACCACGCCTCGTCCCCTGCACTCAAGGCCGCGCTGGCAGTGGATGGGGGCTGGCCGTTACAGATCGACGCCACGGGCGAAGACGGGCGCGGGACTTTGCTGGTGGCTTACACGGGTTGGCGCCAATGGGTGCTCGGCGCCTGGAAGATACCCACTGAGCGGGCCGACGCCATCCTTCCCCGGTTGCGAGAAACGGTTTTCCGTTTCGGATCGCCCTGCGCCATTGTCCGCGACTTGGGCCGCGCGATGACTGAAGCCGCCGATACTCTGGTGAAGAAGCTCGAACTCAAAATTCCGGTCTTGGCCTGTCATCTCCACTTTCTTGGCGACATCGGCAAGGATCTCCTCACCGAAGGACACGACAAACTGCGCGCACTGTTCCGCCAAGTCCGGCTGCGCAGTCAACTCCGCGCCCTGGCTCGCGAGTTGGGGCGTAATATCGGCCAGGACATCGACCGTGCTCGTACCGGATTGCGCGAATGGCAGCAGACTGGTTTGGAGCAACGCTTGCCCAAGGGTGCGGCCGGAGTGGCCACGGTGCGCGCATTGACGCAATGGGTCCTCGATTACGCTGCCGACACGCAGGGCGATCGCTTTCCTTTCGACCTGCCCTGGCTGGCCCTGTACGATCGCTGCTTGCAGGTGGTCGCCGCTCTGCGGACATTCTTGGCGGATCCCGCCGCCGATCCCGCCGTTCGCAAAGCTCTCGAGCGGCTGCGCCGCATCCTGCACCCGGTCGAGGAGGATGGCCTCGGTTTTGCTGACGTTGCCGGCAGGCTGACTCGACGGGCGGGACTCTTTGCCGAGTTGCGCAATGCACTCCGGCTGCGTGAAGGATCAAGCCACGGAAGGCGGGGCACTGCCCATCGGATTCACACCGCCGCAGAATTGAAGGACATACGCTCCGCTGTGCGAAGGCTCACCGTTTCTCTCAAGCGCCGCCGCCCCGAACGGGGTCCGGCAGGAAACTGGCGTGACGCAATCGACATCGTGCTCGCGCATCTGCAAAAGCACGGCCGTTCCCTCTGGGGTCATGCCATTCGGCTTCCACAAGCGGCTGGCGGCGGTATCCGCCTCGTCGATCGAACCAACAATGCCGTTGAAACGTACTTCCACAGACTGAAACACGGAGAACGCCGCCGCAGTGGACGCAAGGTTCTCAGCCAGGATTTCGAGAAACTCCCGCCGGCGGCAGCTCTCGCCATGAATCTCGCGCATTCCGACTACGTTTCGATTGTCTGCGGTTCGCTCGACAAGTTGCCTCAGGCTTTCTCCCGACTCGATTCCAAGACTCAGCGTGGCCGGAAGGCCGCAGTCTCGACGGTCGCGAAGATGAGCGAGCCTCAGACGGCTTCCCTCTGCAGTGCAGACCGCAAGGTCGTACGTTCTGAGGAGATGACCTGCCGGGTCATTGAAGCGGCTCAAAGAGGTTTAGAGAAGAGAGAAGTAGCGTGAGAGAGGAAATCCAACCGACTTTTGACGCCGTAGCGGCAATAAGTTGAGTAGGTCGGGCGAAGGCTGCCCGAGCTGCCTAGCACGGCACTCTCAGGAATTTGCTGGGAGTGCCGCTGGCTACTTCAACAAATCCCCGCCGTAAACGTCCCAAATCCATCTGATTTCTGGCTGGCCCGCGAGGGTTCAGGCCCGCCCTGAGGCTCCAAGGAGCAGCAACGGGCCGTGCAATCTTAATGTTTAGTCAGCATTCCTTGCTACCACGCTGCTACCACCACACCCCGTATCAGGGCACACCAAGGACCTACACGCTCACTCCTTTTTCTTGATTTCATTGGGGCTTGGGTCTTCCTGTGGCGTCTCAGTTTGTGCTGGAGGGAATTCGTAATCAGTAGGTCCCCGGTTCAAGTCCGGGCGCTGGCTCCCGTAAAATCAATAGCTTAGCAAAAAAACAACAAACGGCCCGACCCCCAATTTCTCGAAAAGGTTCCGCAAAGGTCGTGCAAACATCCCACAGCGCTGTGGACAGCGGAGCAGATTCTCCAGGCGTTCCCTGACGGGAGCGAGCCTCGGTATTTGCTGCGGGATCGTGACGGAATTTACGGGGAAGATTTCAGAGAGCACGTGAAGGCGATGGGTATTGAAGAAGTTATCACAGCGCCGCGGAGCCCTTGGCAAAATCCTTTCGCGGAGCGTCTACTTGGGACGGTAAGGCGCGACTGTCTCGACCATGTGATTGTGCTGGGAGAAACCCATCTTCGTCGGACGTTAATGCGCTATTTTCGTTATTATCATAATTTCCGGACGCATTTGTCGCTGGAGAAGGACGCGCCGACACCGCGAGCCATCCAGAATGCCGACCTCGGGCCGGTGGTTGAGGTTTCTGAGGTTGGAGGACTGTACCACCACTACGAACGCCGGGCTGCATAATCTGTCAGTTTTTGACGCGGATCATCAAAGGAAGAACGGCCACGCTCTTCCGTTGTGCTCGTAGTTCCCGGAGATTATCACCAAGCCTCGAAGACTCTGGATTCAGAACTGATTGGCACGGCAAAGAGCAAAACAATTCTGTTGAAGCGCGCCGATGACCGGCCGTATGCAATTTTGGCAAGGCACACGAAACTGAAGTCGAAATACTCCCACGCACTCTTAATTATTTTTTGATCGGCTCCTCATGTATGATAAGAACAATCTAAAGTTTCTTTTGCTCGGGAGGAATCTCTGAACAGTGGTTCACGGGGTGATGTCACCCTGTTGCTACACGAATGGCGTCACGGCGACCCAGGGGCGCTCGACAGGCTGATGCCCTTGGTCTACCGGGAGCTGCACCGGTTGGCTCACAGGTACATGGCGCGCGAAAAGGCAGGCGACGCATTGCAGACCACGGCATTGCTGAACGAGGCATATCTGCGCCTGGTGGATTTGAAGCGGGTGCGGTGGCAGGACCGGGTCCACTTCTTCGCGGTTTCAGCCAGGATGATGCGCCGGGTGCTGGTGGAGCACGCGCGCTCCCGGCGATCGCACAAGCGCGGAGGGGAACTCAGGAGGATCGAATTGGATGAAGGAGTCATGCCGGGCGTGGAGAGGGGCGCCGACCTGATTGCGCTCGACGACGCTTTGAACGCCCTGGCTGCCATCGATCCGCGGGAGGCAAGCGTGGTCGAACTGCGCTTCTTCGGCGGCCTGACCGTGCAGGAAACGGCCGAGGCGTTGGGGATCTCGGACAAAACCGTGATGCGTGACTTTGAACTGGCAAAGGTTTGGCTGCTTCATGAGCTGAAGCACAAGGGATAAGGTTGGAAGCGAAGCGCTGGCAGGAGATCAAGCGGATCTACGAGTCGGCCCTGGAACTGGCTCCCGAGAGCAGGAGCAGGTTCCTGGACGAAAAGTGCGCCGGGGACGAGGCGTTGAGGAAGGAAGTCGATTCGTTCCTGTCGTGCCAATCGGAAGCGAATGGTTTCATGGCGTCCCCGGCGCTGGAGGCGGCGGCTCGGGAACTGGCAATAGAGCCGGAGGCAAACCTGCGCGGCAGGACGGTGCTGCACTATCGCGTGAAGGATAAGATCGGCGTCGGCGGTATGGGAATCGTGTATCGGGCGAGCGATGCAAGCCTCAACCGCGAAGTTGCCATCAAGGTTTTGCCCGATGCATTTGCCGGAGACCCCGAGCGACTGGCCCGCTTTGACCGTGAAGCGAAACTCCTGGCATCGCTCAGCCACCCAAACATCGCCGCCATCTATGGGTTCGAAAAGTCCGAAGGAAAACCTCTCCTGGTCATGGAGTTTCTCGACGGCGAGACGCTCGCCGAGCGCCTGAAAAAGGGGGCGCTGCCAGTCGATCATGCGCTGCACTACGCCATCCAGATGGCCAGCGCGCTCGACGCCGCGCATCAAGTCGGTATTACTCACCGCGATCTAAAGCCGGGTAACGTGATGGTTACCAAAAATGGCGCCAAGCTGCTCGACTTCGGGCTGGCCAGAGTGACCGAAACTGAAGTTCCGGGTAAGGGTATGACCGAGGGGACCACAAACGCGGCTCACACCGAAGCCGGAATGGTGCTCGGGACTGTCGGCTACATGAGTCCGGAGCAGCTGCGCGGACTCCGTGTTGATCACCGCACGGACCTCTTCTCGTTCGGCGTTGTCCTCTATGAGATGGCCAGCGGGCAGCGGCCATTCACCGGAACTTCTACGATCGCCGTCGCCGACGCGATCATGCACGCGCCACCGCGCGACTTGGGTTACACGCGGGTGCCGGGAAAGCTCCAGACCCTGATCTGGAAACTTCTCGAGAAGGAGCCGGCGAATCGATACGGAAGCGCCGAAGAGGTACTCAGAGAGCTTAAAGCCTTGGAAGTCTCTCTAGTGACTGCGCGGCCAGCGAGGGTTTCGAGAAACGCGTGGCTCGCCATCGGGGCTGCGGCCGTACTGGCCAGCGTCGCATTCGGCTGGCTATGGCACCGCTCATCGCGCGAGTATTGGGCGCTTGAAACAGCAATACCTGAGATCGGGCGTCTCGAAGACGCAGGAGAGTATGTGAAGGCTGCGGCCCTGGCGCGCGAGGCTCGGACGGTTCTCCCGAAAGATCCGACGCTCGAAAGGCTCTGGAGGCTAGCGACGGGAGAGATTTCGTGGACTTCCGAGCCTTCTGAGGCGGAAGTCTCGATGCGGCCGTACGGCGGCGATCCGAATGTCTGGGAGACGCTCGGAACGACGCCGATCAAGAAACTCCGGGTGCCCCGGACTCCCTACATCTTGCGCCTGGCAAAGCCCGGATTCGCTCCCGTGTTTTTTATTGTCGTGGCCACCGCTGCCCCTCCCCCCGGTGCATGGGGAGACTTTGAATTGACGGCAAAGCTCCGTCCCGCGGCGGCCGTCCCACCTGAAATGGTGGTCGTGTTGGGCGATACTGTCGGGCTTCCGTGGCCTTCGATCGGGGCGCCGGTCGTTACGGTCGACGATTTCCTCATCGATCGGCATGAGGTCACCAACGAGCAATACAAGAAGTTTGTCGACGCAGGGGGTTACCAGAGACCCGAATTCTGGAAGGTGCCGTTCGTCAGGGACGGGAAGACGATCTCCTGGGAAGTGGGGATCTCTTATTTTCGTGATGCGACGGGACGTCCGGGTCCCGCGACGTGGGAGGTCGGAAGTTATCCGAAAGGAAAGGAACAACACCCGGTGGCGGGCATCAGCTGGTACGAAGCAGCAGCATACGCCGAATTCGTGGGCAAGAGCCTTCCCACTGCGTACCATTGGAACCAGGCGTCGCAGTATGGCGACGCAATTATTGCGCGCGGGGGCAATTTCCGAGGCGAAGGAACGCAGCCGGTTGGAAGCGCCAGCGCCCTGAGCGGCTTCGGCACTACGGATATGGCCGGCAACGTGAAGGAGTGGTGCCTCAACGAGGGACGCGACGGCAAACGCTTTATCCTTGGAGGTGGATTCAGCGAGCCCGAATATCTGTTCGGCTTCACCGACGAGCAGCCCCCATGGGATCGCTGGCCGAACTTCGGTTTCCGCTGCGCTAAGCTCGACGCGCCACCCACCGCCAAGGCGGCAGCGCGCATCGAGGTTACGTACCACGACTGGTCGCAGGACAAGCCCGTCTCGGATGACGTCTTCAATGCCTATAAGGCATTGTATGCTTACGATAAGGGGGAGCTGGATGCGCGAACGGATGAGACCGAGACAGCAAAAGACCTGAGGCGAGGAAAAGTCAGTTTTAACGCGGCTTACGGGCATGAGCGCGTGTCTGCCTACATTTTTCTGCCGGGACATGGAACGCCGCCGTACCAGGCGGTGATTTACTTTCCGGGTGCGTTGGCCATGATGGACGACAAGGTCGACCTGGCGGCTGCCGAATCATCTGATCCCGTGGATTTCGTGGTGAGAAGCGGCCGGGCGTTGATCTTTCCGATATACAAGGGTACCTATGAACGGCGGGACGGGCTTGTGCCCGGTCGCGATCCACGTGCTTTTTACCGGGATCATGTCATCGCCTGGTCGAAAGACCTGAGCCGATGCATCGATTACCTCGAAACAAGACAGGACTTCGACGCTGCCAAGGTAGCGTACTTCGGGTTGAGCCTGGGAGTCACCTATGGACCAGTTTTTGCGGCGGTCGAGAATCGCCTTAGGGTGCTGATTCTGTCCTCGGGAGGCTTTCAGCCCAGACCCCCTCTTCCTGAGATTAATCCTATTAACTTCCTGTCGCACGCGAACGTCCCTGTTTTGATGATCAGCGGACGTTATGATCACGTCTTCTCAGTGGAGCAACGGCAAACCCCGTTCCTGCAGGCCTTCGGCACTGCAGCCCGGGACAAAACGCAGGTCTTCTACGAGGGCGGGCACGGCGTCTTTCCCCGTCCTGACGCAGTTCGCGACTGCCTCGATTTTCTCGACAAGTATCTGGGACCAGTCCGGCACTAGCGCAAGGCTGCAACAGGAGTGTGATCGAATCGCCTTAGCCGTGCGCGCACCACGCGGAATAAGAAATACACGCCGAAACGCCCAATGCGCGCGCATGACACGCTGCCTGCAGGGCTCCGCTTGAATCCTCCCCGGCCATAAATCAATTTTATGCGACACATCTGCTTGACCTACCCCTCTGAAATTCCTATCTTCCCCAGCGGGCCGAGAATTGAATACAGCAATCTTGATGGACGTCACCTTCGGGAACGGCGCGCTAGTGGTAGCGGTCTGGAAGCGCGGCTGGGGCACGGTTCTGGCTGCGACGCCTGAGCGGGTCCGTGAGAGCCTTAGTCAATGGACGCATCATGATGAGGTTGAGTGCTGCGGCCGTCGCTTACGATCACATGGCGTGTAGTCGTTATCGATCCCGAGGATTGTTATGGTTCCCGCCCGCACGGCCTTAAATTCCCTTGTCCCTCCGAGGGCGGCCGTGATAGAAACGCAGGGAACCTACTGCGAGGAGTCAAACGAGTCGGCCCCGGACCGGCAGAGCGTGGCCCTGCCGGAACGGGCCGGCCGTATGATCCTCCCCGTCACAGAACTGAACAAATTGGATGATTGGATCCCTTTCCCCGTCCATCCCTGAGGAGAACTAGCAATGAGAAGAAAGCATCTTTATGTGCTGGCGTCGGTGGCGCTCCTTCTTGCGCTGCCTTTGCTGGCCGGTAACGAAAACATCAACTACGACGACCTCGCCAAGATTAGAGCGGAAGGAATGCAGCGATCGCAGGTCATGGATCTCAACAGCTGGCTTTCGGATGTCTACGCCCCCCGGCTGACCGGCTCCCCTACCATCGAAAAGGCTGCTCAGTGGGCCATGGACAAAATGAAGGGATGGGGCCTGGTAAATGTCAAGATGGAGCCCTGGGAGAACCGCAACGGCTTCGACCGCGGCTGGACGAACGACAAGTTTTACATGCAGGCCGTGTCGCCGGAAAAATTCCCCATTCCAGGGACGCCGACTGCGTGGACTCCGGGAACCAACGGGCTCGCCAGCGGCGAAGTCGTGATGGTAATCGCGACTTCCGAGGAAGAACTGGCAAAGTACAAAGGCACGCTGGGGGGTAAATGGATCATCACCCAGGCGGCGCCGGACGTTCCCGCCATGTGGGATCCGCCGGCAAAGCGCTACACGGCGGATCAGCTGGCCGCACTGGAAGGGCCGCAGCAACAGCCTGAGCTCGGCGTGACGCCTCCGGGCGGCGCGCGCCAGGGAGGTCCGCCCCAGGCCGCTCCGGGACGCCAGGGTGCGCCCGCCGCCGGACAGCAGGCGGCGCAGCAGGGACAACGCGCCGGCGCCCCTCCGCAGCAGGCGCCCGCAGGGGGGCGCGGAGGGCAAGGCGGGGCGAACGTCCGCAACCAGTTTTTCAAGGCCGAGGGTGCGCTCGGCATCATATCGACGGCGCCACGCGGCCACGGCATGTACACGATCGGCGGCAACCGCGCCGCCGACCCCGCAGCGACGCTGCCGGCGATCGTTATTGCCGCCGAGCAGTACGGGCGCATCGCGCGCATGCTGGACAAGAAGGTCCCGGTGACCATCGAAGCCGACATCAGAAACACATACTATCCGAACCCGCCGGTTTTCAACATCGTCGGCGAGATTCCTGGAACCGACAAAGCGGATGAAGTCGTGCTGCTCGGCGCGCACTTCGACACGTGGCATGCCGCGACGGGCGCCGCCGACGACGGGAACGGCAGTGCGGCCATGATGGAGGCGATGCGCATCCTCAAGGCGACCGGGGTAAGACTGCGGCGCACGGTGCGGATCGGGCTCTGGGAAGCCGAGGAACAGGGCCTGATCGGTTCCCGCGAGTACGTCTCGGCTCACTATGGCAGCCGTCAGCAGACCCCGGGTGCGCCGGCAGGAGGCCGCGGGGCCCAGGGCCCGCTCGAGCTGAAGCCGGAACACGCCAAGTTCTGCGCTTATTTCAACATCGACAACGGCACCGGCGCCCTGCGCGGCATCTATACCCAGGGGAATGAAGCGGTGGCTCCGATCTTTCGTGAGTGGGTCGAGCCCTTCCGCAGCCTGGGCATGACGACCGTCACCACGCGGAACACGGGCGGCACGGACCACCAGTCCTTCGACGCCGTCGGCCTGCCGGGCTTCCAGTTCATCCAGGATGAGATCGAATACAACACGGTAGTCCATCACACGAATATGGACACCTACGAACGCCTGCAGCCCCGCGACAACATCCAAATGGCGACCATCGTCGCAGGGTTTGCTTACCTGGCGGCGAATCGTGACGACAAGCTGCCGCGCAAGCCGTTGCCGACGCCTGGCCAGGGCGGCGGCCGCGGACGCGGGGGTCAATAACAAATCCCTGGGATGGAAGGAACCACGAAACACACGAAATCGATTTCGTGCGTTTCGTGGTTCCGGCATTTGTTGAGAAGTCTTACGCAGGACGCTTATGAACTGACTGATCACCCAGTCATGAGGGCCCCATGGCCAATCCCGACTTTTGTGAGAAGATCTGTCCGGTTTGTACCGGGGCCAGAAGAGGGTCCCGGTTTGCCCGGCGCCTGCAATCCCTCGAGATGCTGTTGACTTTCGGCGGCTGCCCGTGGGGCCGCGCACGACAGCGCAAGTACGGAGTGCGCCCCGACGAGCCAATGCCGCGAAGCGATGGCCGCACGCCGGCGAAAGGCGAGTGAGATGAAACTCCGGAATCCGGTCCTCACCTTCCCCACGGTCCTGGTTCTTGCTGTCCTGCTGACAGGCTGCGCCGCGAAAAACACCGCGCGAGTCGCGGGCTTTCCGGCAGCGGGGGATTCCCTCGATCATCTCCGCGAGGACTTGCGGAGGATGTTCGGCGACCCCAATTTTGCCGGCGCCCAATGGGGAGTGGAGGTGATGTCCATCGACCGGGGCGATGTGCTGTTTGAGCACAACGCAACCACGCTACTGATGCCGGCATCGAACAACAAGGTCGTCACGGCCACAAGCGCCCTGGCGCGCCTCGGCCCCGACTATCGATATCAGACCCGGGTCGCCGCGAGCGGCGAGGTGGTTGATGGGGTCTTGAAGGGGAACCTCGTCGTTACCGGAACCGGGGATCCCTCGCTCGCCCCGCGATTCCATGAAGGGGACGCGTTCCGTGTCTTCAAAGACTGGGCATCCAAGTTGAAAGAGCAGGGGATTCGCAGGATCGAAGGCGGCATCGTGGGCGACGGCCGGGCTTTTCCGCCGCCCTCCCTTGGCCAGGGCTGGGAGTGGGACGACCTGGCGTACGGATATGCGGCTCCGGTCACTGCACTGCAGTTCAATGAAAACCTGTACACCGTCGAAGTCGCGGCCGGGGATGCGGAAGGCGCTCGCGCCACGGTCAAGTGTGCGCCCTTGCCGGATTACGTGACCGTCGATGCGCAGGTCGATACCATCGCCGCGGGTTCCGACGGCAGGGTGGTAATTCGGAGAGGGGAAACCAGGGAATCGATCGTCATCCGTGGAACGATCGCCGCAAAAGCCCCTGCGGATGTGACCACGCTGGCGGTCGAACTTCCTGACGTGTATTACGCAGCGGCCCTGAAGAAGACTCTTCAGGAGGAAGGCATCGATGTGTCAAGTGCGACTGCACAGGCCGTTGCCCAATCTGCATCCCAGGCGCCTGCTGGAGATCGGCTGCTCTGGACCCACTCCTCGCCTCCGTTGTCGGAGATACTGAAGCCTTTGCTGAAGGTCAGTCAAAACCTCTACGCCGAGACGCTCGCGCGCACCCTGGGGCTTGTCTTGCGGAACCAGGGGAGCTTCGCAGCAGGGAGGGAAGTCGTGGAGGAAACCCTGGAACGCATGGCCATCCCCAGGGGCACATACGCCTATGTCGATGGCTCAGGGTTGTCGCGCCAGAATCTGGTCAGTGCCGACATGCTGATCCGGATCTTCCGGTTCATGTACCGCCAAAGGTACTTCCCCGTCTTCTCGGATGCTCTTCCGATCGCCGGCGTCGATGGCACGATCCGCACCCGTATGAGGGGGACGAAAGCGGAAAACAACGTCCATGCCAAGACGGGATCGATTGCGTATGTCCGTTGCCTTTCGGGGTATGTAAAGACAGCAGACGGCGAGATGCTGGCCTTCGCGATGATCGCCAACAACTTTCTTGTCCCCAGCCGGTCCGCCGAGTACATCCAGGACTCCGCCCTCGAGCGCCTGGCCAACTTCCACCGCTAATCGGGGTCGGACCGGCCGAAGGCCAAGTTTCGCAGGCATATATGGGAAAAATTCGCTGCCACGGACCCCTCAAACCCGATTTAAGGCCCACTTTTCTGCGAATAAGCAATTGCAGAAATCACTCGCACCTGAGGGCCACGACTGGATCGACTTTGGCCGCTCGGCGCGCGGGAAGGTAGGCTGCAACCAAGGCCACCACGACGAGCAGCGCCGACACGGCCGCCATCGTCAATGGGTCGGTCGCACTTATCCCATAGAGCTGATTTTCGACCAGCCGTGCCAGCCAGAAGGACGCAAGCAGGCCCACCACTATGCCGCCGAGCGTGGCATGAAGGCTTCGTCTCAACATCAGCGTTCTCACGGCACCGGCCTGGGCGCCGAGCGCCATCCGTATCCCAATCTCGTGCGTTCGATGGGTCACGGTTTGAGCCACCATGCCGTACACACCAATCGAAGTCAGAAGCAGCCCCAGCAGTCCGAAGGCGGACGTGAGCAGGCTCTGGATACGTTCGATATACAGCGACCGGCCGAGATGCTCTGAAAGCGTGCGGATGTCGAATGCAGGCAGAGTCGGGTCGAGAGCGTGAAGCTGCTCGCGAACCAGGGACGCCAGATCCTTGGGAGGTCGTGCGGTGCGCACCAGCACGTTCATCCGGGGCCGGTAGGATTGGGCCAGGGGGGTATACATCGTTGCCCGGGCCGCCTCGCGCAGTTGCCGGTACTTCGTGTCCCGGGCGACGGCGACGACTTCGAACGCCGATTTTCCGATCAAAAGTCGGCGACCCACTGGATCCGAATCCGGCCAGAATATTCGCGCCATCGTCTCGTTGACGATGATCGTTTTCGGCCCGTTTTCACGGTCGAGCGGACCGAAATCCCGGCCCCGCTGCAAGGGCAGCCCGATGGTTTCAAAGAAGCGCGGCGCGACACTGATGATGTCGATCGCTGTCGGTTCGTTTACCGGCGGGTTGGTAAAGTTGGGCGGCAGATCCATCCTTCTCCCTCCCATCGTAACCGGCACGGCGCTTGCCAGGCTCGCAGACTTCACCTCCGGCAGCGCTGAGATCCTCTCCAGGGCATCGGCATAGAAGCTCTTGCCCCTCTCTGGAGTGTAGCGCTGCTCTTCCACGTCGAGAGATAAAACCAGCAGTTGGCGCCCCGAAAATCCAACGTCGATCGATTGGAGTTTCGACAGGCTCCGCAGAAACAGGCCCATGCCCATGAGCAGGATCAGCGACATTGCGATCTGGCCCGAGACCAGGACCTTGCGGAGGCAAAACCAGCGGCGGAGCGGACCCGACGTTTCGGCCCCTTCTTTGAGAACCGGGACAGGGTCGATATGGCATGCGCGCCATGCGGTGACCAATCCCAAAAAGAGAGCGGTCAAGAGCGAGACGGCGAGGGCAAACGCGAAGACGCGCACGTTTAACGAGAGGTCCAGAGTGAGTGATTCGTCCGCCGAGACCGGTAGGCCGGAGTATAGGCCGCTGGTCACCGTCGCGACCAGCAGCCCGGCAGAACCGCCCCCCAGGGAGAGCAGCAGACTTTCCGTCAAGAGCTGTCGGATCAGGCGCGTCCGCGTGGCGCCGAGAGCCAGCCGGACGCCCATTTCTTTCCGGCGCACCTGGGCGCGTGCCAGCAGCAGGCTCGTCACGTTCGCACACGCGATGGCCAGGATCAAAACGACGGCAAGGAACAGAATCCCGAGCGGCTTTCTCATATCGCGAACGAAGTCATCATTGCCGCCGGAAGCGGGCGTTAGGACCGCCGTCCAGTTGCCTGGGGCCCGGTCGGGAGCAAAGCCTGCGGGCCATTGTGCCGTCATGCGGGACTGGGCCTCCTGCATGTGGATGCCCGGTTTGAGACGCCCTGTCAGAGCAAGCCAGCTCGTCCTGCGATCAGCCATAACCCCCGGGCTGTCGCCGAGATCTGCATAGTGCGGGAGCGTGATCCACACATCTTCCGGCCGGCCGCGTACGTTGCCCGTAAAACTTCTGGGAGCGACTGCGCGTACGGCAAAGCTGAGCCCGTTCAGGGTTATGGACTTTTGCAGCACCGCCGGGTCACCACCAAGCCATCGCTGCCACAGGCCGTAGCTGATCACGGCGCTCCGCGGCGCACCCGGGGACTCGTCGTTCGGACCAAACCCGGAGCCGATCGCGGGCTGAACACCCAGCACGGAGAAATAATCCGCGCTCACGTATGCGCCTTGCACCCGATCTGTCCGACCGGAGGCCCCGATCCCGAAAGTGCTCCGCGAGTAGGCGGCGATGCCGGAGAATGCGTCGCTGCCCTGTCGCAAAGCGGTATAAAGAGGATACGAAAAATCCGCATGCAGGCCGCCCGTTCCCGTGCGGTCGGCGATTTCCACGATCTGTTCCGGATCCTTCACCGGCAAGGGGCGAAACATCACGGCATCCAGCATGCTGAAAATGGCCGAGTTGGCGCCGATACCGAGCGCGAGAGTCAATACCGCTACTGCGGTAAAACCCGGATTCCTGCGCAGCATCCGCAGGCCGTAGCGCAGGTCCTGGCCGAATCGCTCCAGAGTCATCCAGCCCCAAACCTCACGGCTGATTTCGGTGTAGAGAGCGGCATTGCCGAACTCGCGCATCGCGATCTGCCGTGCCCGCCGCTCGGATATGCCGCATTCCATGAGTTCGGCAGTCTTTTCCTCGATATGGGAGGCAACCTCTTCGGCAAGCTCCCGGTGCATGCGGCGGCGGCGCAGAAGGTTCCATAGCCATTTCATGATTCTGTCGGCCTCATGACTCTTGTGATCCCGTTCAGCATGCGCTCGAAACTGGACACCTTGCGCTCAAGCTGCCCGCGGCCCTCGGGCGTGATCCGGTATTGCCGGATCCGCCGGTTGCGCTCGGAAAGGCCCCAGGCAGCGGTAACCCATCCTGCCTTCAGCATGCGCTGCAATGCCGGGTACAAAGATCCTTCCTCGATTTGCAGAAGATCGCCCGAGGCACTCTTGATCACCTGCGCCAGAGCGTAACCGTGCAAGGGTCCGCGCCGGAGGGTTTGGAGGATCATCATCTCTAAAGCGCCGGGAAACAGGTCGCGATTGTCTTGGTTTCTCAAAGGCTCCCAATACTTGTTTAGTCTATGCCTAGAGTAAACAAATCATGGATCCTGAGGCAAGTGATTTTTTTGGATCAACCAGTTTCTGTCGCCGACGCGTACCTGCCGGAACGTTCTGCTCCGAAGGAACAGACAGGGACTGGCCCCGGTCGTCTGAGGGTGTCCAACGGTTGATGCAGGGTTGACCAGGCCCGCAGGGCCGGCAGTGAATAGGGTCCCACTACCCCCAAAACATGGGGTAGTCGCTTGTTTCAGTAACAGCTTGCGAAACCAAGAGTTCCGCGAGCTGTTTCTGGAGAGGCAGCAAACGAGCTTCAAGCCAGATGGAGCAATCCGTTTTCGAGTGCAAACCGAACCAGTTCCGCTCTGTTGTTCAAGTCGAGCTTGCCCATGATGCTTGAGAAGCGCTTAAACGCAAAAAAGGGTGCCAAAAATTGAGATTAAGCCCTATTTTTGAGCTTGTTTTCACGCTATCAATCTGGGCATATTCGGGTTGCGTCGGTCCGACCCCCGATCGATTCAAAAGGAGCTGCCATGAGCCAGCATTTCCCGATCTTGATTATTACGGGCAGACCTGCTGCGGGAAAATCCGAAGTGATCGATTTCCTGAAGAAGTGCGACCCGATCGTCCGACTCGAAAAATATCACATCGCCAATTTCGAGGAGCTCGACGACTTCCTGTATGTCTGGGAAACCTTTGAGCTCGATGACCTGATGTCCGAAATGGGCCGCGGTCGTGTCTGGAGCGACGAAAAGTACTGGTTCAAGGATCCGTACATCTGGGACCTTTACATGAAGCGTCTGGCCCTGGATTACAGGAAGAAGATCGTCAAAGATCCTCTCTACCATGACCGGCTGACTACACTCGTGGAGTTCGCGCGCGGCGGAGACAATGCCCTTCGCAACGCCCTGTCTTTCCTGCCGGATGAGATGCTCGAAAAGGCGTCGTTGATGTACATCCGCGTCAGCTACGAGGAATCCGTGCGCAAGAACCGCCAGAGAGCGCGAAAAGGGGAGGAGGATTCCATACTCTACCACTCGCTTCCCGACGAAAAGATGGAGTTCTATTACCGGACGAATGACTGGGAACAGGTCGAGGCGAAAGATCCGCACTTCATCGATGTCCGCAATCACCGGGTCCCGTATGCCGTCTTCGAGAACATGCCGGAAAAGACACACGATCCGGGGTTGATCGGCGAGGAACTGGAGCGCGCGACGGCGAAGCTGTGGAGCATCCGCCGGTAGACTTTCTTACACGAATCATCCAGGCTGATGGGCCGACTTGCCCTTGGGGACCACGTTCCAGAGGCGCAGCATCAGGATGGCGCCGATGAGCGAGAATCCGATCATGCTCGGTCCCCAAGTGCCCCAGCCGAAATGTTCCAGCAGCCAGCCCATGCCGATACCGACGGCGGATCCGCCGATATACTGCATCCCATCGAACATGCCGGTGGCGCTGGCTGCCGCCTTCTTGCCGCCGAAATCCATCGAGGCCGTGCCGGAAAGCATCGAGTGGACCATGCTGATGGCAAACGAGTTGACGATGAACGCGCCAATGATCATCGTGGTGCTCGGCGCCCACCAGATGACCGCGAGCGAGACAACCTGGGCGGAATATCCGAGGAAGGCCACTGGTGGCCGGCGGGACTTGAAGGCCCAATCGGAAAGGGTTCCGGCAGCAAATGCGCCGAGGATTCCCGCGATCACCACTCCCATCGACCCGGATTGAAAAACAGAGGAGTTGAGAGAGAGGTGCTGTGCCTCCTGCATGTAACGCGGGAACCACTGCTCGAACCCGTGGCGCACGAATCCGGTGCAGAATTCCGCGGCCGCAATGGTGAGCGTGATCGGGTTGGTGAAGACCTTTCTGACCAGGTACCTCATGTTGACTTTTTCGGTGTCGCCGCTGGAAGCGTCCGCAGTGTCGAAATCCTCAAGCCCGGCGTCTTTCGGGAAGTCACGCACAAATAGGAAGGTCAGGATCGCCATGACGGTCATGATTCCGGCCGGGATGAAAAACACCCACTGCCACGGCAGCAACGTCACGGCAATGGGCCCGATGACGTAAATGAGCGCCCGCCCGCTCTGGATCATCGACCCGAAAATTGCGGAGAAGACACCTCGTTCACGCACGTGGAACCATGCGGAGTTCACCTTGATCAGGGACAGCGCGCTGTACGATTGGAAGTAGCCGTTCATGGCCCACACGGTGGAGAAATAGGCGAGCAACAGTGTGCCGGTTCCCAGGAACCCCAGGTACGCGCCGATGCCGAACGCGACATTGAACACTATCGATCCCGTCACGCCGATGAGCATTGCCCGGCGGCCGCCGATGCGGTCGGCGATCGGCCCGTTGAAGAGGGCCGAAAATCCGTAAATCGCCAGCATCACCGAAATGATCGTGCCGATCTGGGTTTTGTCCCACCCGAATGTGTCCGACAGCGATTTGTTTGCGAAGGAGAGGTTGTAGCGCGCCATGTACATGGTCGCATAGGTGGTGCCGAGCACCAGCCAGTTCAGCGCCCGCCGTTTCCGGAATGCAGCGCTGTGGACGGGGCGATCCGACATAGTGGCCATTGGTCACCGTTGCTTTCGGCAGTGTGTCTGTTGACTGCGAGCCTTTCCGGCGAAGCGCGATGATACTTGATTCCTGTAGGCAGGTCGAGGCGAGTTTTTATACCGTTATTGAGTCGACAACAAGAATTTTGTTCGCGTTTGTCTCTGTCGCAAATCTCCAGCTGCCACTCTAATTCGAGATTCGAGATTCGAGATTAATTTCGAATCTCGAATCTCCAATTTGGAATAGCAATCGGGCACGCGGGGATTTCAAGGGGCGCAGCCCCTTGACTAGTTAGTACCGGAAGCGATATTGAATGGTCGCCGACACCCGGCGCGGATAGTTGAAATGGGTCCCGCCGAAGGTGTTGCTGTTGTCGAGGAGGTACCTGCTGTTTGCCAGATTCCGGGCCGTAAACCGGAGAGAGATTCGCTCTCCAAACGACTTACCGATCGCCATGTCGAAGATCGAGTGATCCGGCAGATGTCCGGGCCCATCGCCGTCGAGGAATCCCGATCCGACGGCGGCATTTCCCGTGACCCAGGGTTTCCGGGGCAAATTTGCGTCAAAGCCTCCGGTGAAGGTGTCGCGCTGGTCGTGGTCAAGGACAAAGCAATCCGGCTCCCCGGAGTCGAAATCGGTCAATCCGCCGGTGACTCCGCCTCTTCCCTGGTCAGACTGGCGGGAATATGCCGCGTGAACCGCGATCCGGCCCAGCAGGCGGGGAGAGCGGAACGAGGCTTCCCAGCCGCGCAGGCGCGCCGATTCGATGGTCAATGGAATGAACAGGTTGGAATTTCCCAGGGGGGCATGATCGGAGAAGTACGCCCTGCCGCTCCTGTTTTGCCCGTGGCTGCCTGTCTCAATCGACAGTAGTGAACAGCTCCTGCGTCCTGCCGATGAACAGCTTCGCCAGCCCGTTGGTGACGTACTCGGCGAAATAGGGTGCCACGCGGTGCGCATCCAGAGCGTCCTGGTTCTCATACTGTTCATAGAAGCAGAACCGCCTGGAGTCTTCCGCGGATTGATGGCCGACGTACATCCTGCAGCCGGCTTCGCGGCGCGAGTTCTCCTGCATCTTGCGGATCAATTCCTTGGTCTTTTCCTCATCGCTCGGCTTTACGTTAAAATGCACAATCAAAGCAATCATAACCCTCCTTTTGGATCCCCGTCGTTGATGCTGAGCCTGGGATCCTGCTGCCGTGTCCCGTAGAAATCCTGCCTGCCGTGCTCTCGATGATGAAATATATGACAAAACCCGGGTGGCCGGATACCGATTTCCCAGTCTCCACCACAGCGGCGGCAACCCAATTTTGCTTGCTTCCGGGACCCGCTCGGGATAGAAACACCTATCCTTGATAACGGGCAGCTACCCTTCCGAATGGAGAGAGTCTCATGAGAAGAGCACTGATTGCGTTGCCTCTGGCGGTCTTTTTGGCGGCGGCGATTCTTGGCGCGGGGCAGGGCGCCGGCGCGGGTTCCGACCGCATGACGGCGGATTTTTTCAAAGCCCTCGAGCTGAGGAGCCTCGGTCCAGCGCTGATGACGGGACGCGTGGCGGACATCGCCGTCGATCCGAAAAATCTGAACGTTTATTACGTCGCCACAGGCGCCGGCGGGCTCTGGAAGAGCGAAAACCGCGGGATCACCTTCACATCTGTATTCGACGAGGGCGGCTCATTCTCCCTGGCCTGCGTGGTCGTCGATCCGAAAAACTCCAACGTCGTGTGGCTTGGAACCGGCGAAAACTCGAATCCCCGCGCGTCCATGTTCGGCGACGGCGTCTACAAGTCCACGGACGCCGGCAAGACCTGGACCCGCGTCGGACTCGAAAAGTCCGAGCACATCGGCAACATAAAGATCGATCCCCGCAATTCGGATGTCGTCTATGTGGCCGCCCAGGGGCCGCTCTGGTCTGCCGGCGGCGACCGGGGGGTCTATAAGACAACGGACGGGGGCAAGACCTGGAAAGCCGTACTGACCGTCAGCCCCGATACGGGCGCCAATGAGCTCGCCATCGACCCCAACAATCCCGACGTGCTCTATGCGTCCACCTGGCAGCGCCGGCGCGCAGTCGGCCAGTTCATCGGTGGGGGGCCCGAGAGCGCAATCTACAAGTCCACGAATGCCGGCGGCACCTGGACGAAGCTCGCAGGAGGTTTGCCGAAGGGAGACATGGGGCGCATTACGATCGGCGTGGATCCCAGGGCCAAACCGACCCGGGTTTACGCCCTGTGCAACGCCAGGAGGGATGAATCCGGATTTTACCGGTCCGATGACGCCGGCGCGACGTGGGCGCGGGTGGGACATATGGCTGCGGGCGGCCGCAGAGGCGGTTTCGGCGGCGGCGCGGGCGGGGGGGACGACTGGTACCGCGGAGGGGACGCGGGGTACTACCACGAGATCTTCGTAGATCCGATCCGGCCGGACACGATCTGGTCTGCCAACACCAACCTTGAGCGGAGCGAGGATGGGGGCAAGACCTGGAAGGCGGTGCCTATTGACTATGCGGATATGAACTACGGCAGCGTGCACGTCGATTTTCACGCGGTCTGGTCCGATCCGACCGACCGCAGTCACTACATGGTCGGAAATGACGGCGGCGCCTACGAGACGTACGATGACGGGGCGCACTTCCGGCATTTCGACAATCTGCCCGTGACTCAGTTCTACCGTGTGGCGGTCGACAACGCGAAGCCGTTCTACAAGGTGTGCGGTGGCGCGCAGGACAATAACTCCATGTGCGGCCCTTCGCGCACGGTCAACCGCGTCGGCATCCGCACCAGCGACTGGATCATCGTCGGCGGCGGCGACGGTTTCCAATCGAGAGTGGACCCGGAAGATCCTAACATCGTTTACGCAACGTCGCAGGAGGGAGGCATCACGCGGTTGGATCTGCGCACCGGCGTCTCGAGATCGATTCGGCCGCGGGTCCCGCAGGGTCCGGGCGAACCCGAACCCGGGACAGTGTCCGAGGCGCAGCAGGCTCCGCCGCCGGGCCGCGGCCAGACTGGCCAGGTCGGCTCTGCCGGCGCCGGCGCCCAGGGAGGGCGCGGCGGACGCGGCGGCGATCGAACGAACTGGGATTGCCCTTACATCATCAGCCCCCATTTGCCGACCCGGCTGTATTGGGGCAGCCATCGCCTCTACCGCACCGACGACCGCGGCGACCACTGGGTCGCGTTGAGCGGCGACCTGACGCGCAACCTCGATCCCACCACGATCCCGATCATGGGCAAGGTCTGGCCGACCGATTCGGTGTCGTACAACCAGGCGACGACCCGCCTGAGCACGATCGTCACCATCGACGAGTCCCCGGTTCTGGAGGGACTGCTGTACGTCGGAACGGACGATGGCCTGCTGCAGGTTTCCGAGGATGCAGGGAAGACCTGGCGCAAGACCGACACATTCCCCGGCGCGCCGGACGGCACTTATGTAACCGATGTGTTTGCGTCTCCACGCGACGCCGATGTCGTCTTCGTCTCGCTCAACAACTGGCAGAGGGGCGATTTCAGGCCGTACCTCCTCAAGAGCGCCGATCGCGGCCGGACGTTCACATCCATCGCGGGCAACCTTCCGGATCGTCATGATGTCTGGTCGGTGGTTCAGGATCACGTGAACGGCAACCTGCTCTTCGCGGGGACCGAGTTCGGCCTCTTCTTCACGGTCGACGGCGGCGACCAGTGGATCCAGCTCAAGGGAGGCCTGCCGGTATGCCAGGTCCGCGACCTCGCCGTTCAGAAGCGCGAGAACGACCTCGTTCTCGGCACGTTCGGCCGTGGCTTCTACGTTCTGGACGATTACAGTCCCTTGCGCGAAGTGAGCGCCCAGGCGCTCGGCCAGGAGGCGGAATTGTTCGCGCTGCGCACTGCCTACCAGTTTACCGAGTCGGGATATGAGCGGGCTGCGTGGGGGAACGAAGTGTCCCCGAATCCACCGGCAGGCGCCGTATTCACCTACTCGGTAGGACAGGCGCTCCCGGAGGAAGCCAAACTGGTGGTGACGATTGCCGACGATACCGGCAAACAGGTGCGCCGTATCGATCAACTTCCGGTTGTGAATCGACAGCCGGGCGACACCAGGCCGGCGGAAGACCTGCCGAAGAACGCAGGCGTTCACCGCGTGGTCTGGAATTTGCGCGGTGACCCCCCTGCCGCCCCGCCCCAGGATGCGGCTGCAGGGCAGGGTGCTCGCGGCGGCGCAGGTGCAGGTGCGGTTGGCGGTGCACAGGCTGGCCGCGGTGGCGGCGCAGCCGGCGGGCCGCAGGCCGGCGGTGGCTTCGGCGGATTTGGCGGGCGCGGCGGCGCTCCGGCGGTCGAACCCGGACGCTACACGGCAACGCTCGGCAAGATGACCGGCGAAACGGTCACTCCGATCGGCAAGCCGCAGACTTTTATGGTTGTGCCGCTCCCGGCGAAGAACTGGTAGGAGGAGACCAGGAACCGCCATTTTTGCACACTGGTCGCCATCGGCGGGTATCTGGGAAAATCCGGCCTCCTGGTTCGCTGTACCTGTCCCTCACATCGTGCGCAGGATCGCGCGGACGGGGGATGCATCGAGGCCGGCGAATTTCAGCGGCAGACAGATCAACTCGTAATCTGCGGGAGGCGCCTCTCCCAGGCGCACTCCTTCCAGAATCGCGATGCGGCAGCGCAACAGAATCTTGTGACAAGCCATGGTCTTGCTGTCGAACGCATCCACGGACGGGCTGTCGATGCCTGCGAGCAGAATGTGCCGCTTTCCCAGGAATTCGGCGCCGTCCTCCGTGAGACACACGAAATCCCTGCGGAATCGGTCTTCCGGGAACCCGCTGGCGCCCGTCTTGAACAGGACTCGCTCGACGCCGTTCCAGTCGAGCCCGGCGAGATAGGATCGGTCGAGGGTCTTCTGATCCTCGGGCACAGCAACGACCCGGGCGGGGCCCAGGTAGTGTTCGAGCGGCACGCGGGAAACGTCGATCCCGGCTTCATCGAAATGGTAGGGCGCATCGATGTGCGTCCCGGTGTGGACGCTCATCGTTACCGCCGAAACGTTGCAGGAATCGCCGCTCGTGAGCCGCATGGACCAGCGCTGACGGAATTTCTGATCGCCGGGCCACACCGCAATCGCGGAACTGATTGTCTGTGAAATGTCGTAAATCATCGGGCGCGTCCTGACTGGCATTTCAAGCCGATTGAGAATGTGACTGCACACGCCGCCATGGCGTTTGGCACATCACGCGTGTAGGGAGGATCAACCGAAGCCGGCGGCATCGGCCGGTTCTCCTCTGAAAACATGACGCCCACAAAGCTGGATTATAGGCGGGTCGACCGCGATGGAACCACATGAATGTCGAGAACCGGTGCGATGTCAGCGGAGGTGCGTGGTGTTCTGCCGGTTGTGTTGATGGTCAAGCCGCGCGCGATTTGACCAGGGCGAGGGGGCGCCCGAAACGGCGCAACATAACGGAGAGCCTCCAGGATTCCGGGGGAAACGAAAGGAATCCTGGAGGCCTAGGCGGTCTGATTGGGTATTACCTGGCCTTGGAGTGAGAATAGACCAGCTCAACGGTGGCGACGGTCCCCGTGGTCTTTCTGTACTCGCCTGCCACCGCCTTTTCAGATCGGGACGTCGGGAGTGAGGCCCCAAAAGTGCTGTTGCGGACTTTGGAGAGGAAATACTGCTCACCGTACTTGGTAAACGTCACGTGATACTCGTTGTCCGCCTTGAGCACATTCACTACCTGGGAAAACACATTCATGCACTGGGTCCCGTCAGGCGTGATGACTCTGACCAGGGATCCGACCGCACCATTGCCCAACCTGGGCATATCGAAGATGTATTTGCCTGAGGGCATGAGTTGCTCCCCGGCGTAAAAGGAGAACGGGATGTTCATCAGAACGCCGTTCGCGGGTCCTGCCGCCGCCCCGGGCGACAGACAAACCAGCAACGCGCAGAACGAAATCGATACCGCCAATGCCTTTGTCATGGGTTCCTCCATATCCAAGACCCAGGGGGCCCTCCACCCCACATGGGTCAAGTGCCCTGCTTGTCTTTTGCTCATTTAGACGCAGACCATCCCGAAGGAGTTCTTTAGGAATTGCCGAGGATTTTCTTAGCTTCGCGTCGAATTTATGGAACCCTCCTGAAGCTGCAATCGTAGGAGCAATGTGGAAACGGAGGAATCGTGCGGGTGTTTGTGCGGCGTGCGGAGGTGGCCGCTGTGGCTTGCGGATTTCGGGTCGGCGAGTGGCTGATTGAGCCGGATCTCAATCGTGCCACAAGTGAGGACAGAGTCGTACTGATCGAGCCAAAGGTACTCGACGTGCTGGTGTGCCTCGCGCACCGTCCGGGCGAGGTCCTCTCAAAAGATCAAATCGTGCAGACGGTCTGGCACGATACTTTTGTCAGCGACGGGATCCTAACCTATTCCATTTCGGAGCTCCGGAAGGCCTTGGGGGACGACGCCCGGAATCCGCACATCATTCAGACCATCTCGCGCAAAGGATACAGGCTGGTGGCTCCGGTCCAGCTGCTGGGAACGGATCTGCAGTCCCAGCCCTCGGTCGCCGTGCTGTCCTTTTCCGATATGAGTCCGCAAAAGGACCAGGAGTATTTCTGCGATGGAATTGCCGAGGAGATCATCAACAGCCTCATGCAGATCGGGGGCTTGCGCGTCGCAGCGCGGACATCCTCCTTCGCCTTCAAGGGGAAGTCTGAAGACATCCGGACCATCGGGAAAAAGCTCGGTGTGATGACCGTGCTGGAGGGAAGCGTCCATAAGGCCGGGGACCAGCTCCGGATCATGGCCCAGCTGATCGACGCGGAAAATGGCTACCATCTCTGGTCGGAGCGATTCGACCGGCAGCTGAAAGACATCTTCGCAGTCCAGGAGGAAATTTCCAATAGCATCGCCCGAATCCTCAAGATCACCTTGAGTCCTCTGGAGAGGGATGCAATCGGAAGAGTCCCCACCATCGACTTGGGCGCATACGACTTTTACCTTCGCGGAAAGCAGTACTTTCACCAGTACAAGAGGAAAGGAATCGAGTTTGCACTCCGGATGTTCTCTCAAGCCATTGAGCTCGACCCAAATTACTCCCTTGCCTGGGCCGGCATCTCCGATTGCCGCTCCTTCCTCTATTTGTATGCGGGCAGCCACCAAGTCCACCGCGAGCAGGCCATTGCGGCCAGCCGGAAAGCCATCGACCTGGACCCGAAGTCCGCGGAGGCCTATGCCTCGCGTGGTGTCGCATTGTCGCTGAACTCCGAATACGAAGAGGCGGAACTAACGCTGGCAACTGCCATTCGTCTGGGTCCGCGCCTCTTCGAAGCCTACTATTTCTCCGCGCGTGTCGCATTCGTCCAGGGGAAGCTCGAACGGGCCGTCGAGCTTTATGAAAAGGCCAGCGAGGTCAATCCCCAGGACTACCAGTCTCCGCTCCTGGTAGCCCAGATCTACGACGACCTCAACCGGCAAGAGGCAGCGGCGGATTCCCGGCGCAAGGGAGTGCTGGCTGTGGAAGCAAGACTGCGGCTGAACCCCGATGATGGGCGGGCCCTGTACATGGGAGCCAACGGGCTTGTGGCGCTCGGTGAACGTGAAAAGGGACTGGAATGGGCACGGCAGGCTCTTGAGCTGGACCCTGCCGACCCCATGCTTCTTTACAACGTGGCCTGCATCTATTCGCTCGCCGGACAGGTCGAGAACGCGATCGATTGCCTGGAACGATCCGTCCGCAACGGCCTGACAGAGAAACGCTGGCTGGTACACGACAGCAACCTGGATCCGCTGCGGCAGCACCCTCGCTACCACGACCTCCTCAAATACATGGACCAAAGCCGGCCGAACGATAACTGATTAGTTTCTGTTGCGAATCCCCATGGTCATCCCACGTGGACTTGGACTTGGATTTTGACGTCCTTGCGGCAGACAGACGACCTGCGGTGCAACGCGATCGCTGAAGCCCAGCTCGGAAAGTATTTTCGGTCCACGTCCAGGTCCAGGTCCAAGTCCAGGTCCAAGTCCAGGTCCAGGCATCCGGAGAAGTCCGTCAATCTAAAGTAGCAAGTCCTGTTACGGAAACTCATCAGCCAGGGATGTTCCCTCCACCTGGCAATCTACTTTGATAACCTGCCTTAAATGCGACTGCCGGGAAGGGAAAGTACTGTCTCAACTTTGCGGTCAGGCGTTCTGGAGTCTTGGCGGTCGATTTCAGGTTTGTGTTATCATTCTCTCAATTCCGCGGATATGGGCCGTGCCCGCAGTGCAGGGCGTCTTGCGAGCCGCGAAGCGACTCATCCGCGTCCTCGGGGGTGGCATCGCCGTACGCTCTCCTTGCTTCCGCAGTTGCAGATCCGCCCGCGCACTGGAATCGCCCGCCGCCTGAAACCGATCCGCGATCGCGCCGGCGATCGAGGTTGAGGAGGGTAAGACAGGATGATCCGGATCACATCGGTCTCTGTCGCCGCAATTCTCATCGTCCTGATTTCGACGCCTGTGTCAATCCCGGCAGGTGTCGCCGCTGGAACGGCGGCACAAGCCTCCCCTCCGCAGGCAGGCGGCGCCATCGCGATCAAGGTCAACGTTGATGCCGTCCTGCTGAACATCTCGGTCCTGGATCGAATTACGAACCGATGCATTTCCGGGCTGCAGAAGGACGATTTTCTCGTCTACGAGGACGACATCGCACAGGACGTGCAGCAGTTGCTGCCGGTAGAATCGCCATTCAACCTGCTGCTTCTGCTTGACGTCAGCGGCAGCACCGCCCCTTACACCAAGCTCATGAAAGAGGCCGCCGCAGGTTTTGTCTCCGAGATCAGGACAAACGACAGGGTCGCAGTGGCGGCCTTTAATACGAAAGTGCGCCTGCTGCAGGACTTCACCGGCGAAAAAGCGGAAGCGGCGCACGTGATCGGACGCATTCACTCCGGTGGCGGCACGGCATTTTACGATGCGCTGCTGAATTGCATCGACAGGTACATGCGCGTTCAGCCGGGCCGCAAGGCAATCGTCGTGTTTACAGACGGTGTGGATAACCAGTTGTACGGGGACCGGCGCGACGGTTCCGCTGCGACCTTCGAAGAGCTTCTCCGCAGGGTTCAGGAAACCGACGTTCTCATCTACACGATCTTCCTGGACAGCAGGGGACAGACTTCCGCCATGAACCCGCCGGCCGGCCGCTTTCCGCGCCGGGGCGGCCTGTCATTTCCCTTCCCTTTGCCTGTCCCGGGCACATTCCCGGGTTCGCGGCGAGAAGAGAGGGTCGCGTACGAAACCGCGCGGGAGCAACTGCAAGGCATTGCCGGACAGACGGGAGGGAGGATGTATTCGCTTCGTCGGGCGAATGATCTCGCGGAGGCATATGCACAGGTTGCCGACGACCTGCGCGTCCAGTACCTGCTCGCTTATGCGTCCTCGAATCACTCTCACGATAATCAATGGCGATCGATCAGGGTCGAGATCAAAGACTGTCCCAATGCCGTGGTGCGCACGCGCAAAGGGTACTACGCCGAAGGCAGGTCTGGATTTGCGGGAAAATGACCTGCTACGCCTATCTCAAGAATCTGCAAGGCTTCGGCCGGTCCGAACACTGACAAACCCCTGACAAATTCGCTTGACTTTCGGGGAAGATCTTCCTAGGCTGATTATCGTAATGTGATGCTCATCGTTTCTCTATGCAAAACCGATGGTGACTCCGGGCGCCTGGATCTCATCCTCGTTTCGCCCTGACCCGCGCTTCCAGTGGGGGCGGCTCGCGCCGCCGATCATCGTCTTTCGATATTGGGACTTGCGATCATCATGACACTGGAAATGCGTCATCCGCCCGATCCTGCATCATTTGCCCGCATGACGACAGCGGAGATGCGTGAAGCGTTCCTGCTCGAGAACCTGTTTGTGCCGCGGAAAATCGTGTCGTACTACTCACACGTTGATCGCGCGATCATCGGTGCGGTGGTCCCGGGCGACGAGACCACCACGCTTCCGACTTCCAGGGAGCTGGCGGCAGAGTATTTCACGCAGAGGCGGGAACTTGGAGTGTTCAACATCGGTGGGACCGGCATCATCTTCGCTGGGGGCCGGGAGTACTGCCTGGCCGCCAAAGAAGCACTGTACATAGGGCGGGGAAACCGCGACATTGGCTTCCGCAGCGAGGATCGGGAGCATCCGGCGCAATTCTATTTCGTGAGCTATCCGGCTCATGCCGCTCATCCCTGTGCCAAGGCAGGCGTGAAGGAGACCGAATCGACCGAATTGGGATCGACGGCGTCCGCGAACCAGCGCGTCATCCGCAAGCTCATCCATCCGGCGGGAATCAAGAGCTGCCAGTTGACGATGGGTTATACCGAATTGGCAGCGGGGAGCGTCTGGAACACAATGCCGGCGCACACGCACCTGAGGCGCTCCGAGATTTATCTGTACTTTGATCTGCCTGCACCCGGGGTCGTTATTCATTGCATGGGGAAACCCGGGGAAACCAGGCACCTGGTCATCAGGGACCGGCAGGCGGTCGTTTCGCCGCCATGGTCGGTCCACTTTGCTGCGGGGACTTCAAACTATTCGTTCCTCTGGGCCATGGGCGGCGAGAACCAGGAGTTCTCGGACATGGACGTGGTCCCGATGGAATCACTTGCTTGAGCAGGCATGGCTGGCAAAGGTCAACCCGGGACGCTCCGCTGCGTGCAGTGAAAGATTCCAGGCGTCCCGGCGGTTCCAACTGCGACCATCGTGATGCAAGCTCTCAACGGTGTCAGTTCGTCTGGCTGATTCCCTCTGGTGGAGGCCTGATCATGCTTTATAGATTACCCTTGATTGCGGTCGTTATCACAATCTGCCTTTCCCAGGGCCTGACGTTCTGCACGGCGGCGGACACTCCCAAGTCCTGGGCCGAAAAGATGGCGGCGTCCGAAATGAAACGACGCGGGGACTCACTTTCCTACGGGAAAGATCCCAGGGCCAGATGGACCTATGAGACCGGCGTGTTCTTGATGGGTCTGGAAACGGTTTCGGCCGGGACAGGCAACGCGAAGTACTTCGACTATCTGAAGACCGTGATCGACTCCTTCCTGGAAGCCGACGGCTCGATCCGGACCTACAAGCTCGGGGATTACAATCTCGACAACATCAACAGCGGAAAGTTGCTGCTCACTCTCTATCAAAAAAGCGGCGAGGAGAAATACCGCAAAGCCGCTTTTCTCCTGATGAAGCAGCTCGAGAGCCAGCCGCGCACCAAGGAGGGCGGATTCTGGCACAAGCAGATCTATCCCTTCCAGATGTGGCTCGACGGCATCTACATGGCCTCCCCTTTTCTGGCTCGCGCTTCCCTCATGTTCGAACAGCCCGGCGGATTCGAAGATGTCGCCAACCAGATTGTCTGGATCGAGAGCCACACGCGCGATGCACGCACCGGCCTGCTGTATCATGGCTGGGATGAAAGCCGGTCACAGGAGTGGGCCGACCCGCAGACCGGCTGCTCAAAGAGTTTCTGGGGACGGGCCATGGGATGGTATGCGATGGCTATTGTCGACGTTCTCGATTATATGCCGGCGCAGCACCAGCGGAGAGCGGCCGTGATCGACGTTTTCCAGCGCCTGGCCAAAGGGGTCGCCGCCTATCAGGACTCCAAAACCGGCCTCTGGCGTCAGGTGGTGGATCAGGGGACAAGGGAGAAAAACTACCTTGAAGCGTCCGCCTCCTCGATGTTCGTCTATGCGATCGCGAAAGGTGTCCGCAAAGGCTACCTCGGCAAGGAATACGCGACGATCGCGAAAAGGGCTTACGAAGGGCTCGTAAAGCACCTGGTCCGGGTCGATCCTGACGGGAGTGTTACACTGACCGGAATATGCAGCGTGGGGGGCCTGGGGGGCCCGCAAAAGAGGGACGGCACCTTCGACTATTACATGAGCGAGCCGGTGGTGGAGAACGACCTGAAAGGAGTCGGGGCATTCCTGATGGCCTGCGTTGAAATCGACCGGCTCGCCGGCATCTAGGGGATCCTCGCTATGGCGCTGGACGCATCCAGATCGGAAACCGCAGTCAAACAATCCAATCGCAAAGCGAAACACCAAGTTGTAGAGGGCGAGACAATGACTGGACAAAAACCACGACAAGGCATTCTCGTTCTGCACAAGATGCTGGACATCCTGGAAACCATCCGCGAGAGCCGATCGGGTCTCTCTTTAGCCGACCTGGCCAGGGCGCTGGGGCTGCCGAAGCCGACAGCGTACCGTATCGTGGCGACGCTGGAAAGCCGCGGATACATTGCTCGGAACCCGGCAGGGCACTACCTGATCGCCCGGAAACTCTTTGATCTGCAACAGGACGAATCGGAGGAGCAGGCGCTGTTGCGGGCGGCGCAGCCGGTGATGGCGCGGCTCGTCGACTCGTGCCGTGAGACGGTGAATCTCGGCATTCTCGATGCGGGGGAGGTGGTGGTCATCAGCACCGTCGAGAGCCCCCAGACGATTCGCATGTCCTCCAAGGTCGGAAACCGGCGGTATCTTCATTCCACGGCCCTGGGCAAGGTGCTGCTGAGCGGTCTTCCGGAAAAGGAAGTCCAGCGCCTCATCCGCATCCAGGGGCTCCCCCGCCTGACGCCGCGGACAATTGTGACCCGCCAGGCGCTGGCGGCCGAGTTGGACCTCGTGCGCCGGCAGGGTTTTGCCATGGACAACGAGGAAAACGAGCCCGATGGGCGCTGCCTCGGCGCTCCAGTCCTTGGCGTGGGCGGCCGCATCGTGGCTGCGCTCAGCATATCCGCGCCCATTTTCCGTATGGACATGACGAGAGCCCGGGCCCTGGCTGCCGAACTGATCGAGGCGACCCGCGCGGCTTCCCGTGTCCTGACATCCCCGGCCTGATTCCGGATTGCGGTTGTTCTACCGTTTGACCCGCTGGCATTTTCGGCTGCATCGGCAACGAAAAGGAGATGAGTCATGAAGAAGGCCGCGATAATCCTCGCTGTCCTGTTCTTGTTTGTTCTGCAGTCTCAAGTCAGCAATTCCCAGACCGGTCAGCAGGTGATTCACGTGAAGAACGAGTTGGATATCGCGCGATTGAGCGAAACGGTCGTTCTCGCGGTCCCCGACATGCTGAAATCCTTTAAGGTCGCCGACTGGAAGACCGTTCATGTCACCGAAGGCGGTTCAGGGCGGGAGCTGGTCAGCCAGGCCGTTGACATGGATGGCGATGCCGCCATGGATCTGTTTCTGTTCCAGTCGGATTTCAAGCCCGCGGAGGACCGTACCTTTGTCCTGAAGACCGGGAATCCGAAGTTGCCGGCCAAAGACCAGTTCAAGGTTTATGCGCGCTTCGTCCGTGAGCGCTTCGACGACTTCGCCTGGGAAAACGACCGCATCGCCCACAGGATGTACGGCAAGGCCCTGGAAACATGGCAGCAGGAGCCCTTGACGAGCAGCGCCGTCGACGTCTGGACCAAACGCGTGCGCCGGTTGGTCATCAATGACTGGTACATGCTGGACAACTACCACGCCGACAACGGCGATGGCGGCGATTTCTATTCGGCCGGACCCACCCGCGGTTGCGGCGGCAGCGGCATCTGGGAGAATGGAAAGCTGTTTGTGTCGCGCAACTTTATCGACACCAGGGTGATTGCCAACGGCCCCATTCGAGCGGTGTTTGAACTCACCTATGCTCCGTGGGACGCGAACGGACACAAAGTTTCCGAGGTCAAGCGCATCACTCTGGACGCGGGGCAGAATTTCGATCGTTTCGAGAGCTTTTACAGGTTGGCGCCGGAAGGCCAGTTCACCTACGCCGTGGGCATCAGGAATTTCGGGGCGGCCGCCGTTCAATCCAGCCGGAAGGACGGATGGCTGCGCACCTGGGAACCGCTGCAGAAGGGGAAGGCAGGCAATCTCGGGTGCGGCATCATTCTCGACCCGGGCGCCCTCGTCGACTTCACGGAAGCGGATGGGAATTGCCTGGTCGTCGCGAAAGCCCAGGCCGGTCAGCCGGTGTCCTATTACGCGGGCTTCGGGTGGGACAGGAGCGGAGATTTCGCGAATATGGCGGATTGGGATGCCTATCTTCAGCAGTTTGCCCGGCGGCTGCGCTCCTCTCTGAAGATCACAATTTCGGTTCAGTGACCGGGTCCGGCCGTCTCAAGCGGTCCAAGACCTCCGAAGAGCGTCGGCACGCCTTCGCTGGCTGCGGCGCAGGGATATGAACATGACCACAATCATCGATCAGTTCAGGTTGGACGGGAAAGTCGCGCTGGTGACCGGCGCCGCTCGCGGTCTCGGTCAGGCCATGGCGCTGGCCCTGGCGGAAGCAGGATCTGACCTGGTCGCCGTCGACATCGAGGACAGTTCCGCCACCCGGGACCTCGCGATCAAGTCGGGGCGGGAGTGCGTCGCTGTGCAGGCCGATATCGCTGCGCCTGGAGCGGCTCAGATGTTGGTCGACCGGGCGCTCGCTGCCTTCGGCCGGCTCGACATCCTCGTCAACAACGCCGGGATCATCCGCCGCGCCCCGTTTCTCGAGTTCTCGGAAAAAGACTGGGACGATGTCATGAACGTGAACATCAAGGCTCTGTTTCTGCTCAGCCAGGCGGCCGCCCGCGTGATGGTCAAGCAGGGGCGGGGCAAAATCATCAACACCGCGTCCATGCTCTCATTTCAGGGTGGAATCCGTGTGCCCTCCTACACCTCCTCCAAGAGCGCGGTCGTGGGCCTGACGCGCCTGCTGGCCTGCGAGCTGGGACCGCAGGGGATCCACGCCAATGCCATCGCCCCCGGGTACATGGCGACCGACAACACGAACGCTCTGCGCGAGGACCCGGTGCGGAGCAAAGTGATCCTGGAGCGCATCCCGATGGGGCGATGGGGCGCGCCGGAAGATCTTCAAGGGGTGGTTGTGTTTCTGGCTTCGGCGGCTTCGGACTACGTCAACGGATACACCATCGCCGTAGACGGCGGCTGGCTGGCAAGATGAGGGGGAAAATGGACGATGCCGGCGTTAAGGTCCTGGAGAGAATCGCGCGCGTGCGGCTTGTTCCTGTCGTCGCGCTGGACAGCGAAGACCTGGCAGAGCCCCTGGCCGAAATCCTGCTCAAAGCCGGGCTGGACATCATGGAAGTGACATTCCGCTCCGCTGCCGCGGCGCCTGCCCTGCGCCGGATTGCGGCCCGGCTCCCGCAAATGCTGCTGGGGGCTGGCACGGTGCTGGACCCCGGCCAGGTGGAAGCCGCCGTCGACGCCGGCGCAAGTTTTGCGGTGGCGCCCGGATTGAACGATCGGGTCGTGGACGCAGCGCGGCAAGCGGGTGTTGTGATGATCCCGGGGGTGATGACGCCCTCCGAGGTGGAGAGAGCCATGAGCCTGGGGTGTCGCACCCTCAAATTTTTCCCGGCCGAATCCGCGGGCGGTGTGGCGATGCTCAAGGCCCTGGAGGGTCCCTACGCGCACACCGGTGTGCGCTTTGTCCCCACGGGGGGCATCAACATGTCCAACATGCTCCAGTACCTCGAGCGGCCCTCGGTGATCGCGGTCGGCGGATCCTGGATGGTGGAGAAAAAACTCATTGCCGGAAGGGATTGGCAGCAGATAGAGCAATTGGCCCGCGCAGCCGTCGCGGCCGCCCGGCCCGCCGGCAGCCGGTGAATTCCTTCGGGCAAGCCATCGCCGATCATCGACGGCATCCGTTTTTCTGGCTATAATCATGGCCACATTCTTGGAGGACCGGATGCGCAGAGTTTCTTTCCAGCTCTGCCAGGATCGAGACAGGAGCAACCAAAAGAATCGATCCCACCACAGAAGCTTGGGCCGCCGGAGCTGGCGGTTCAAAACTGCGAGTTGCTGGCGAAGCGCCAGGTTCTCCAAGGCGAGATCAGAACGTAGTCTGAAGGCGCTCCGGGATAAAGCTAGCAGTCGCAAAATGTTCAGAATCATGACCGCAGAGTGTCAGGCATTGGGGGCATAAACGTCAATGTTTTCAACGCGGTCGGAATTTTGACGAAGCACAGGTGGTGACTTCCACGATCCTGGACCTGTTTCTCATGCCGTCGCTGTACGCGCGTTTCGGCACGGGCAAACGCGGACGTTCCTGAGGACGCCTGCGGACAGGCACCGGCCGGCCTCGTCGAGATTGACGATCGCCTCATCGTACTGGATCGGTGGCCCGGCGGGGCGCGGAGGCGGACGCTCGGGCCGGTCCCACGGCTTCAAGTGCCGCAGGATCTTCTCAATTATGAGGCTGCGTCGATGCTGAACCTCGGGCATGGCGACACCGCTGACGAACTTAACATTACGTGTTAGGAACGGTTCTGAGCTTTTGGGTCCGCATGTATCTTGAGGCGCGAAATGGTTGCTCATTCGAGAGATGTCTCCATTGCGAGAGGACGAAAGATGTTTGCATGAACATTTTGGGGCCCGTTTCTGCTTCTAACGCGGTAATGCCAATCATCGGCGCAAACCGTCCCCCCTAAACCCCCGATGTACGTGATGTGATTGAGATCGAGCTTGACCTCGCTCCATTTCTCCGCCCATAATGGTCGTTGAGTTGAAGTTAAAGTTGAACTTGAGGAATATATGGTTCAGGTATCGGTACTCGAATTTCGACGTGAGGCCAAACGGGTGATCGGCAGACTGCGCCAAGGGCAGCGCATGGTCCTCACCTACCGCGGGAAGCCGGTAGCCCGGATGGAACCGATTGCGAAAGATTTCATAGCCGAAGATGATCCGATCTATTCGCTGGCCGGTCTGGCAATCTCGGGCATGGGAAACCTTTCCAACGAAGAGATGGAACGCTTGATCTATGAAAAGTGAGGTCTTCATAGACACGAGCGGGTTCTATGCCCTGCTAGCCAGGGACGATGACCGCCACGCGCAGGCGGCCGCCTATCTGCAGAAGGCTGCTGAAAAGCGAATTCGCTTCGTGACAACCGATTATGTCCTTGATGAGACGGCAACGCTGCTCAAAGCGCGCGGCAAGATTTCGATTCTTGTCCCCTTTTTTGAACATATCTTTAACTCCAACAGTTGTCGGGTTGCATGGACTGATGCGGATCGCTTCCATCAGGCGCGGCAGTTTTTCCTCAAGCACCGGGACCAGCTCTGGTCCTTTACCGATTGCCTGAGTTTCTGCATCATGAAAGAGTGCGGTTCCCGCGAAGCGCTGACGAAAGACGGCCATTTCAACGCAGCAGGTTTTAACGTGCTTCTGGCAAAAGCGAAATCATAACCGATTCGACCTGGGATCAGCAGCGCGTCTATAAGCACATGGAGTATGCCAGAGACGTCGCAGACGTGATCGTGCCCGGACATGGCATTCCCCTCCCCACCCGATCTTGACGGCGCCGCCATGGGATGCCCCGCTCGGATTATGCTTTGCGTTCATTGCGGGCAGTGCTAGCATTGAAAGCATGGCGACGCTGACGATTCGTCAACTCGATGAGAGAACCAAAGCCCGGCTGAGAATCCGCGCGGCCTATCACGGCCGTTCGATGGAGGAGGAGGCCAGGGAGATTCTGCGTTCGGCCCTGACCACTGTGCAGCCGGCCAGGAGGAACCTGGCCGAAGCCATCGGGCATCGATTCGCCGCATTCGGCGGCGTTGAACTGGAACTGCCGCGGCGTGGCGCTTTGCGCGAAGCGCCTGAGTTCACCCGATGATCATCCTCGACACGAATGTCATCTCAGAGCTGATGCGGCCCAAGCCTTCACCTCAGGTTGCCGGATGGGCGGCGAAACAGGCTGCCGCGGAACTGGCCACGACATCGATCACGGAAGCAGAGATCCTCTATGGGATTGAGGTCCTCAAGAAAAGCAAGCGCCGCGACCAGCTGCTTGCTGCGGCTGAAGCGATGTTCGCGGAAGATTTTGCGGGCAGGATCTTCGCTTTTGACAGCGATGCCGCGCGAAACTTCGCCGAGATCGCGGCCGGTCGCCGCGCACTCGGCAGACCCATCAGTCACCCTGATGCCCAGATAGCCGCCATCGCCAGAACACGGGGGGCAATGCTCGCGACGCGCAATGTTGCGGATTTTGCAGAGTGCGGCCTTGATGTCATTGACCCCTGGAACGGCGCCTGTTGATCAACTGCGAAAACCGCTCGACAAGCAGATTTGCCCAAACTTCGGGGCTCCGTGCTCACTGAAATGAAATTCGACACCCGCGGGACCGGCGGCAAGACCCCAGGGCAGCGCAGCGAAAACGAGATAATCGCCCCACGAAGGACTTCCAAGAACACAAGGACATGCCGCCGGACACACGAGCGGACCATTTATCCGGAATGTCTTTGCGGTTCAGGGTACTCTCACATCCGTCTCACGATGGCGGATTCCGTTGCTCCCCCCACAAACTTGACTTCCTGTTCCGCGGCCGTCAGGCGGTTGGCGATCAGGCTGACATCACGGTTGCCGGTCCCCTTGAGTTCCAGGAAGGTTCCGGTGCCTTCCTCCGCCTTCGAGGACTGGATGAGCCCGTCGTTCACGTTCTGGAAACGAATCACCGGCTGGTCTTTCCCGGGATTCGTCGCCCTGAGGCGGTGGACTTCGATCCCGCGCACGTCGACCGCCTCCATGGCAGGTCCCTTGGCCGCGTTGATCACCACGTTGTCGAATACCATGCCCGCGGCGTTGGAGCAGACGATGCCGGCGCCCGCGCCGTTTACGACCAGGTTGTTGATGCTGATCCCCTGGATCGGCATCTCGGGCAGGCCCTCGATCAGCACCGCCCGCTTGACATCGCTAGCGGTAATGTCGCTCAGGTGGATTTCGCGGAAGGTGGGAGTCCCTTCGTCGACCGGTTGCGCGGTTCGCGGGTCGCTGGCGTTGTAGAGCATGGTGACCGAAATGGCGTCGCCGACTCCCCGCATGACAAAATTGACGGCGCGGAAGTTCTCGACCACGTTTCCACGGCTCCTTGCCGTTTTGAACCGGATCCCTCGATCCGTCCCCTCGCAGACGCAGTTGCTGACCGTCACGTTGCGTACGCCCCCGGAGGTTTCACTGCCGATCCCCACGCCCCCATGTCCCTGCGCGAAGACGCAGTTGGTCACCGCGATGTTTTCGCTGGGAATGTTCTTGCCCGTCTTCTGGAATCTGTAGCCGGACTTGATGGTGATGCAATCGTCCCCCACGCTGATGTAGCAGTTTGAAATGCGCACGTTTCTGCATGAATCCGGGTCAATGCCGTCGGTGTTGGGAGAATCTGACGGAGAGAAGATCGTCAACTGCTCGAGAACAACGTTGTCGCAGAGCACGGGGTGGATATTCCAGGACGGTGAATTCATGACCGTCAGGCCGCTGATGAGGACATTCTTGCAGCGATAGAGATTGATCATGCGCGGCCGCCCCCATTTGAGGGGAGACCCGGGGGGATTTTCCGGTTCGCGGTCCACGAGCCCGAGTTTCTTGCGCATGGCAGTTACGGTCCGGAAGGCCTTCCACCAGGCGTCTCCCTGGCCATCGATCACGCCACGTCCGGTGATGGAGATGTTTTCGAGGTCATGGCCGGTAAACATCGACGCATATACCGTGCGATCGATCCCTTCCCAGCGCCCGGCGATCGAAGGCACCCTTTCAAAGTCGGTGCTGCCGAGCAGGACCACGCCTGAAGGCAATTCCACGTGGACATTGCTTCTCAGAAAGATCGGCCCGGTGAGGTATCTGCCGGCGGGGAACACCACTTTTCCTCCTCCTGCTTTGGCGCACGCGTCCACAGCCATCTGGATGCCGGCCGTGCAAAGGGTCTTCCCGTTACCGACGGCGCCGAAGTCTGCGACATTGAAGAACAGCGAAGGACTTGCCGGGCTTCTCTGTATGACTTCGTCTTCGAGCTCAGCAGCCGACGCCATCGCCGGCAGGGTCATGGCCGCGCCGATTGTGAACCGTTTGATGAACTCACGACGCACACTGGTTTCACTCAACATGGGTTTTTCCCTCCTCGGAGCCTCAACGCTCCACGCGAGCGGAGGCGCCCTTCATGACTTTCTCGACCTCGGCGAGGGTAGCCATGGATGTGTCGCCGGGTGTTGTCATCGCGAGCGCACCGTGCGCCGCTCCGCACTCGACCGCCCATTGCGGGTCGCGGCCCGTGAGAAATCCGTAGATCAGCCCCGAAGCGAACGAGTCGCCGCCACCGACGCGATCGTAGATTTCGAGATTCTCGCGGGTGCGCGCGCTGTGCATGAGCCCTTCACAATAGCAGACGGCTCCCCAGTCGTTGACGGTAGCGGTCCTGGCGTTCCGCAGCGTGGTGGCAACGACCTTGAGTCGGGGATATTCTGCGACCACGCGATCGATCATGCGGCGGAAATTTTCGGGGGCGAGGCTGGACAGATTCTCATCGAGGCCCTCGATCGGGAAGCCCAGCGCGGCCGTGAAATCTTCCTCGTTGCCCAGCATCACGTCCACGTACGCGGCCAGTTCGCGATTTACCTCCCGGGCGCGCTGTTTGCCGCCGATCGCCTTCCAGAGCGATTCGCGGTAATTGAGGTCATAGGAAACGACGGTGCCGTGACGCCTGGCGGCCTGCATCGCCTCCCTGGCCACTTCCGGCGTTGAGCCGGACAATGCCGCGAAGATACCTCCCGTGTGAAACCAGCGGGCGCCGGCCCGGCCGAATATCTGATCCCAGTCGAAATCCCCCGGCTTGAGTTGGGAGGCTGCCGTGTGGCCGCGGTCGGAGCAGCCAAGCGCCGCGCGCAATCCGAAGCCTTGTTCCGTGAAGTTCAGGCCGTTGCGGACGGCGCGTCCGACCCCGTCAAACGGGACCCACTTGACGAGCGACTGGTCCACGCCGCCCTGGTAGATCAGGTCCTGGATCAGGCGCCCGACCGCGTTATCCGCAAAGGCGGTGACGACGGCGGCATCCAGACCGAAGCACCGCTTCAAGCCTCGCGCTACGTTGTACTCGCCGCCGCCTTCCCAGGCTCGAAAGCCGCGGGTCGTGTGAATGCGGCCGCTTCCGGGATCCAGCCGGAGCATCACCTCGCCCAGAGCGACCAGGTCCCACGTGCACTCAGTCCTGGCTCGTATTTGCAGCACCGGCAAACCTCCCTGTCGGAAAGTCATGAAATACTACGGAGACGCAAGAGCAGCGCCCCTTTATTTAGTTTCTGTCGCGAAACTCAATCATTGTCCTGCGTGGTCATGGACGTGGACTTGGACTTGGACCCAGACCTGGACGTGGTCAGCCCTTTTTGATGTAACCTCCCGCGAATGTGGCACTCATATCGGGCCTTCGGTATTTGTCGGGTCTACGTCCACGTCCAGGTCCAGGTCTAGGTCCAGGTCAGATGACCGTGGAGTTTCGCGACAGAAACTATCTAGTGTACGTCGACCTGAGCGGGTTCCAGCTTCGGCGCCAGCAGATGAATTATCCCGAGTGCAACCAGGTACGCCGATCCCGCGATGATGAAGATCGGGAGATATGACCCGGTCCATTGCAGAATCCGGCCTACGATCATGGCGATCAACATGCCGCCGACAGCCCCTGCCATGCCGCCGATACCGACCACGGATCCGATGACGCGTTTTGGAAACATGTCCGAGGCGATGGTAAAAATGTTCGCCGACCATCCCTGGTGGCCGGCCGCCGCGAGACCGACGAGAGCCACGGCGACGTACAGGTTGTTCGTGCGCGACGCGAAGACGATCGGGACGACCGACACCGCGCAAATGAGCATCGCCGTCTTGCGGCCGGCGTTCAGACTCCAGCCTCGTTTGATCAGGGATGACGAAATCCACCCGCCGGCGATGCTGCCGACGGTGGCGGCATTGTAAATCAGCAGCAGCGGCACCATCATGCCCAGAAGATTTACTTTAAAGTTCCGGTTCAGGAAATCCGGCACCCAGAACAGGTAGACCCACCAGATCGGGTCGGTCAGGAATTTACCCAGGGCGAACGCCCAGGTCTGGCGATAGCCGATCAGGCGGGCCCATGGGATTGCGGTTGTCCTTTCGGCCGGGTCGCTGCGGATGTAGGCCAACTCGGCGGCAGTCACGCCGCGATGCCGGTCCGGATGCTGATAGAAGGCGATCCAGAGCACGACCCAGACGAAGCCGATGGCCCCGGTGGCGATGAACGCGCCTTGCCACCCGTAGGTGTAGGTGAGCCAGGGAACCACCAGCGGCGTGACGATGGCGCCCACGTTGGTGCCGGAGTTGAAGATTCCGGTCGCGAGCGCCCGCTCCTTCTTGGGAAACCACTCGGCGATGGTCTTGATCGAGGCCGGGAAACTCCCGGATTCGCCGAGGCCGAGCGCGAACCGCGCTGCGCCGAAACCGAACACCGACCGGGCCAGCGCGTGAGCCATGGCCGCGAGGCTCCAGAGGAACACCGCCAGGGTAAGGCCCTTACGCGTCCCCAGCCAGTCCATGATGCGGCCGACGACAATCAGGCCGATCGCATACGCCATCTGGAAGGCGAAGACGATGTTGCTGTAGTCGATCTCACTCCACCCGAGCTCGGACTGAAGCGTCGGCTTGAGCAGCCCGATGACCTGACGGTCGATATAGTTCACGGTCGCGGCGAAAAACAGCAAAGCGCAGATCACCCAGCGGTAGTGTCCGGCGGCCGGCACCATGCCCGGTTGCATCGCTGGAGGTTCGGCTACTGCAAGATCCCTGTCGGCCATTGCTTGATGTCCTCCTCAGCCTGAGGCGCCCCGTTGTTTCGATTACCTCTGCTGCAACGATGAAACACCTGCGATGACAATCTCTCTGTGCCCCGGCGGCCTGTTCTGCTCAAGCCCCTCCCGGGGGCCTGAACCCGAGACTTCCGGAAATGCGGCGGCCGGCAGCCGCCACCGCCTCGGCAATGTTTTTCTTCTCCTCTCCGAGAATCCGGTGGGCAGGCCCGGAGACGCTGATGGCCGCCACCGGAAGGGAAGTCGCATTCAATATCGCTGCCCCGATGCAGGCAACGCCCCGTTCGTTCTCCTCGTTGTCGATGGCATACCCGCGGCGGCGGACCAGTTCCAGCTCGTGCTTCAAGGACCGTCCCGTCCCGGATTTGCGCTTGGAGGCCGGGCCGTGCCCCGGTGCGGCGGCGGGTTCCCCGGCTAGGCCGGCCAGCATGGCTTTGCCCATGGCGGTGAGCGGCGCGATCATGCGGCAACCGACGGTCGCCGTCATCCGGAACGGGCGGGAAGCCTCCAGAATATCGATGTAAAGCACGTCCGCTCCGTCCAGGACGCCGAGGTTCACAGTCTCGTTGAAGCGCTCGTGCAGTGCCCGCATCACGGGCTGGGCAAGTTGGCGGATGTCGCGCCGGACATGGGCGCCGCGCTCAAACAGCTTGGTGCCGAGCTGGTATCTCAAATTGTCGGCGCAGCGGTCAATGTAACCGCGTTCGGCGAGAGTGTACAGCAGACGGAAAGTCCGGCTCTTGTTCAGCGCCATGCGCCGGCAAATCTCGTTCAGGGAAAGCTCCTCGGAATCGCGGAACACCTCGAGAATGTCGAGCGCCTTGGACACCGCTTCGATGCTGTACTTGCCCGTTGTGGTTCGTCGCAGCTTCATGTCCGAGTCACAATCCCCTTCCGCCGGGACCCCGAACGAGCCAGGATGGGCCGGCGCCGGTTCGTGCGTCTCCGGGTTCCTTCAGACGCCGCTGTACGCGGAAAAACCTCCATCGATCGGAACGATGGTGCCGGTCACGAACGCCGACGCCGGCGAGAGCAGCCAGAGCACCGCGCCGAGCAGATCATCCGGATCGCCGAACCGGCCCATGGGCGTGTGGGCGATGATGGATTTTCCCCGCGACGTCAGCTCCCCGGTTTCGCGATCCTGGAGCAGGTAACGGTTCTGGTTGGTCAGGAAAAAGCCCGGGGCGACGGCGTTGACCCGGATCTTCGGCGAATATTCGTGAGCCATGTGCACGGCAAGCCACTGGGTGAAGTTGCTGACGCCGGCCTTCGCGGCCGAGTAGGCGGCGATGCGGGTCAGCGGTCGGAAAGCGTTCATCGAGGAGATGTTCAGGATGACGCCGCTTCCCCTCTCCGCCATGATCCGCCCGAAAACCTGGCACGGGAGGATCGTTCCCAGGATGTTCAGGTCGAATACCCAACGCAGGGCCTCCGTGGGGAGGTCGAAGAACTTCTGATCGGGAGCCGTCGTCGCCTGGGGGCGGTTGCCGCCGGCGCCGTTGATCAGGCAGTCGATTTTTCCGAAGCGGGCAATCACATCGCCGGCTACCCGGCGCAGGCTGTCGATCTGCAAAACGTCCGCTTCGAAAAAGGCCGCGTTCTCGGCGTGTTTCCCGAGACGCCCGAGCAGGGCCTCGCCGGCTTCGGCGCGCAGGTCGAGGACCGCCAGCTGAGCGCCGCAATTGGCCAGCCCGCAAACGATCTCGCTGCCCAAAATTCCGGCGCCCCCTGTGATCACGACGGTCTGCCCGGTAAAGTCATACAGCCGAACCAGTCTCTCGAGACTCATCGGTATCTGGATCATGTTTTCATCCCTGTCAGTGTTCATTGCCCGGGATGCGGGAGGCAGGGGCCGTTGCCACGGCCGGGCGGCCGACCCGCAATCGCTGCCGAATGACCGTTTGTCACCCGATGAAAGAACACGGAACGGGCCGTTTTGTCAAATACAATTTTGTTTTAATTGCTAAAACGGCCAGGGATCCCGGCAGGGTCCCCGCGAATGCAGAATATCCGCGACACCAAGGTCGATTCCCGTATAAGATCGACCCTGCAGCCGGTTGTCTGAAAGAATGAGGACGCGGAAAAACACCGGCGAACGCTGACACAGAAATTCGTTGCCGCTTTCGGCGGTTCACCCGACGAACCTCCGGCGTTGCCGGAGGTTCCAGGAATCCCGAAAGGATGCGGTATGGCCTTCATTCACGAAGATTTTCTGTTGCACAACGAAAGCGCCCGACGCCTGTATCACCGCTACGCTGAGGACGAACCGATTCTCGATTATCACTGCCACCTGTCGCCGAAAGACATCGCTGAAAACCGGGCTTTCAAAAACCTCTTCGAAATCTGGCTGGAAGGCGACCACTACAAGTGGCGCGCCATGCGAGCCAACGGCGTGGCGGAGCGTTTTTGCACTGGGGACGAGCCCCCGTTCGAGAAGTACATGGCGTGGGCCCGCACCGTCCCGAATACGCTGCGCAACCCGCTGTACCACTGGGCTCACCTGGAACTGAAACGGTACTTCGGGATCGAGGAGCGGCTCGACGAGGAAAGCGCCCGCGGGATCTGGGAAAGCGCGAACGCGGCTCTCGGCGCCGATGCGCTGCGCGCGCACGGGATTCTGCAGAAGTTCCGAGTCAAGGCCGTCTGCACCACGGACGATCCTGCGGACGACCTGGTCCATCACAGAAGAATTTCCGCGTCGGGCTTGGAAACGAAGGTGTATCCGGCGTTCCGGCCCGACAAAGTCCTCAACGTCCACCGGCCGGAGGCGTTCAACTCCTGGGTCGACCAGCTGGCGGCGGTCGGCGACGTTCATATAGCCGGCCTGGAGGACCTGCTCTCGGCCCTGCGCCGGAGACACGATGAATTTCACCGGATGGGCTGCCGGCTTTCGGATCACGGCCTCAATTTTTGCTGTGCCGATTTTCCTTCCGAGCGTGCGGCAAAGGAGATTTTTGCCAAGGCCAGAGGCGGCAAGGCGGCGACGGCAGTCGAGCAGCGCCGGTTCGCATCCTTCATGATGCTCTTTTTCGGCCGGCTGGACGCTGAGAAGGGCTGGACCAAGCAACTGCATCTCGGGGCGCGGCGCAACGGCAACACGCGGTGCCTGAATGCTCTCGGCCCGGATACCGGTTTCGATTCCATCGGCGACTGGCCGCAGGCGGACGCGCTGGGCGCATACCTGGACCGGCTGGACCGCGAAAATGCGCTGCCGAAAATCATCCTTTACAACCTCAATCCCGCCGACAACTATGTGCTCGCCACGATGATCGGCAACTTCCAGGACGGTTCGATCGCGGGCAAAATCCAATTCGGCAGCGGCTGGTGGTTTCTCGATCAAAAGGAAGCGATGCAGTGGCAGATCAATGCGCTGTCCAACGCGGGCCTGCTCTCGCGCTTCATCGGCATGCTCACCGACTCGCGCTCGTTCATGTCCTACCCCCGCCACGAATACTTCCGGCGCGTGCTGTGCAATCTGCTCGGCGCCGACATGGAGAACGGGGAACTGCCGGACGACGAGGCGCTGGTAGGGGAGATGGCGCGCAGGATCTGCTACGACAATGCCCGCCAGTATCTTGGATTGGCGGTGTGAACATTTGTCCTTGCAAGCGTTATTTCTGGTCGATCCGCTTTCCCGTCTCCGGGTCGAAGACCGCGTTGCGCAGGAAATCCTCGGAACTCCACGGCGGCGGACCTCCCCCCAGGTACTTCTGGAACCACTCCAGATGGGCGGTGTAGTAGAGCGCCATTTCGTACCAGCTCGGCCAGTGACCGGCGTTGGCGTAAACAATCAACCTGGAGGGGACATTCATCTTCTGCAAGGCCGTGAAAAACTCGAGCGACTGTGAATATGGCACCCGGTAATCGATCTCTCCCGTGATTACCAGGCACGGGGTCTTGAAGTTTCTTACTGCTGAATCGGGCGACCATTTCTCGTACAGGCTCGAGTTCCATGGCTGCCCTTTCAGGTCCCAGGCGGGGAACCAGAGTTCTTCGGTGGCGCCGTACATCGCTTTCAGGTCGTAAACGCCCATCATCGAGGCGAGAGCCTTGAACCTGTCGGTGTGCCCCTCGAACCAGTCCATCATGTAGCCCCCGTACGACCAGCCCATGGCGCCCATCCGGGTCCGGTCCACATACGGGAGCTTCTCCAGGGCGTCGGTGACTTTCATCAGGTCCTCGTAGACCAGACCACCCCAGTCGCCCGAAATCGCCGCCGTAAAATCCTGGCCGTACCCGGTGGAGCCGTGCGGGTTGGCGAACGCGACCACGTAGCCCGCGCCCGGGTACACCTGCCAGTCGGCGCGGAAGCCGTCGGTCCACTGCATCTGGGGCCCGCCATGCACGTTCAGGATGAGCGGGTATTTGCTCCCGGGATCAAACCCGTGGGGCTTGACGATGAACACCTGGACTCTTGCGCCGCCGGCGCCTTCCACCCACATCGATTCAGCGGGCCGGATTTCGACCTCCTTCTCGAGCGATTCGTTGAGACGGGTCAGCCGCGACGGATTGACGGCCTTGCCGGAGGAGATTCCGGCGCGGAGGATCTCAGCAGGTTCCCCGGTCGAACGGCGGATGTACAACAGACCGTCTCCCCCATTCAGCAGGTGGAACTGGTCGATCGTCTTGTCCGTCAGGACAGGCGCAATCGAGCTGGAAGCGGTGTCGATCCTGTAAATGGGAGTCTGGCCTTCCACCTCGGCGATGAAGAAGATTGTTCTGGAATCAGACGTCCATTCGAAATCATCAATCCAGTTGCGGAACGGTTCCGTAAGCACAGTCGAAGTTCCGGCAACAACGTCATAGAGCGCGAGACGGAACAGGTCCGATTCATACCCCGGCTGTTTCTGCAGCCGGTAGGCGATGTATTTGCCGTCAGGGGAGAATTTCGGGCTGCCGTCATAAGCGGGATTCGCCGCGGTGATATTGCGGGCTTGCGCCGAGGGCTCCTTGAGCGAGACCAGCCACAGGTCGTTGTTGGTTGAGCTCGCCGGCTCCTTGTCATGATTGGACACGTAAACCAGGCTCGCGCTGTCGGGCGCAAAATCGTAGGGCGACGGCCCTCCCAGCGAGAAGGACGGGGCGTCGAAATCGCCCGGGGTGAGATCACGCACGGTTCCCGACGGAACCGCAGCCAGGAAGATGTGCGTTCGGGTTCCGTCTTTCCACGACGTCCAGTGCCGGTATAGGAGGCTGTCCGCCATGTGCGCCTTCAGGGGACCCTTTTCCCACAGGCTTGCGATCTTCTTGTTGCACGCGTCATCGGCGCCGCACTCGGGATAGACGTCGGTGGAAAAGGCGATCGAGGCGCTGTCCGGCGCCCAGAGCGGGTCTGAGATCCCGGTCGAGATGCGGGTTAGCTGTTGAGCCTCGCCGCCGGCGGTAGCCAGAAGATAGAGGTTGGCGCCGCCGTCGCGCGTGCTGACAAAGGAAATCCATTTGCCGTCGGGAGAGAATCGGGGTGAGTTCTCACTCTGCTCGCCGAAGGTCAGCTGCCGCAGGTTTCGCCCGTCCGCATCCATGCGCCAGATGTGACTGCTGCGCCGGGCCCGGGCCAGGTCCGAAGTCGAGACCGTAAAAATCGCGGACCTGTCGTCGGGCGCGACCTGAAGGTCGGAAACTCCCTTGATCCGGTAAACATCCTCGAGCGCGAAGGCGCGCTTCTGTGCGTTCGCCGCAGCGGCCGGGATCATGCAAAGTGCTATGAGGAAAAGCCAGCGCAAATATCTCATGTCTGCCTCCAGTGAGCTTTGAACACGGTAGCACAGATTGATGCCCGCGTCCGCCGGCGCGTGCGCCTGAAAGACCGAAGGAGGAGAGCCGGACGGCACCTGGAACTCAAGACAAGACATCACCGCAGAGGCGCAGAGGACGCAGAGAAAACCCGCGGCCTGATTTTCATGCTGTTGTCTCTTCCTCTGCGTTCTCTGCGCCTCTGCGGTGATATTTGACGGCGCTGCCTTCCAGTGTCTGAATTGCAGCTTTCTTCAAGGATGGATTGATTTTTCCCGCGTCTCCCAATATTGTGGAGTCCTTCAGTCTTACATCTTGCAAAGGGCGGGGGAGGCTCCGATGGCGGATGAGCACAACGCAAAAGATCGCCGTGAATTTCTGAAAACAGGCGCCATTGTCGGCGCGGCCCTGGCGGGTCTGAATCTGATCCCTCCGGCCGAAGGCGCCGGCAGGGGGGCTGCGCGCTCCCAGTTCAGGGTGAATCCGATCGACCCGGTTCGGGTCGGGTTCGTCGGTGTCGGCGGCATGGGCTCGGCGCACGTGCAGAACTACTTGAATATCGACGGCGTCCAGATCAAGGCCATCTGCGACATCGTCCCGTCGAAGGTCGAACGGGCCCAGAAATGGGTGGAAGCCTCCGGCCAGCCGAGGCCGGCCGGATACTCCAAAGGCCCCACCGACTTCGAACGCATGTGCGCGACCGAGGACCTGGACCTGGTCATGACGGCCACGCCGTGGGAGTGGCACGTCCCGGTGTGTGTTTCGGCCATGAAGAACGGCAAGCATGCGGCGACGGAAGTCCCCGCGGCCATGAGCCTCGAGGATTGCTGGAAGCTGGTCGAAACGGCGGAGAAATACGGCAAGCACTGCCAGATGATGGAAAACTGCTGCTACGACCGCATTGAGCTCATGACGCTCAACATCGTCCGGCAGGGGGTGCTCGGTGACATCCTGCACGCCGAGGCGGGCTACCTCCACGATCTGCGCGGCGTGAAGTTTTCCAGCGAGGGGGAAGGGCTGTGGCGCCGGGCCTGGGCGCAAAAATTCAACGGAAACCTCTACCCGACTCACGGGCTTGGCCCCGTGGCCCAATGCATGAACATCAACCGCGGAGACGCGTTCGATTTTCTTGTGTCCTTGAGCAGCCCCACACGCGGCCTCCACGAATACGCGGTGGAAAAATTCGGGGCGGACTCGGCTCAGGCAAAAGAGCGTTTCGTGCTGGGGGACGTGAACACGAGCCTGATCAGGACAAAGCTCGGCAAGACGATCATCCTGATTCACGATACGAACCTGCCCCGGCCGTACAACCGGATCAACCTGGTCCAGGGAACAAAAGGCCTGGCTCACAAGTGGCCTGACCGGATCTATATCGAAGGAAAATCTCCAACCCTCCACCAGTGGGACGATTTCGGGAAGTTCGCCGCCGAATTCGAACACCCCCTGTGGAAAGCCATCGCCGCCAAAGGTGAAGGTCGCGGTCACGGCGGGATGGACTATATCGAAGATTACCGGCTGATCTGGTCCCTGCGAAAGGGCGAGCCCCTCGATCAGGACGTCTATGACGCGGCTGCCTGGAGCGCCATCGTCGGGGCAAGCTGCCAGTCCGTGTCCAGGAAGGGAGCGCCTGTCGCCATCCCCGACTTCACGCGTGGCAAGTGGCCGTCCAACCCACCGCTTGGAATCATCACCGCATGATCTGGGAGGCATGAGGAAAGTCGCTTGCTTTTGGCGGCCCTTCATTTCTATAGTAAGCGGTTAAGATTCCCAATCCAGCTTGTGCACTGAAAGGCCGGGCTGAAGCAGCCAGGGAACGGAGCGATTCAGCAAGGCCCGGCGCCGGTTCTGTACTTCTCCAGGGATCATCTGCATTCCCGCTGGCGCGCGCATGGATTTCAGAAGGAGCGTATCTTGTACGAACTGAAGGTGACCGTCACCAAAGTCATGGGGAAATGCACGGCCGATCCGCCCATGAAGCCGGGCGACCATTTCTTCGTGGGCGACGGGGACATCCGGATTCCCCCGGGAGGCTACATTTGCCTGTGGGCCCTGCAGAGCCTGATCCCGCTGCTCACACCCAAGGAACGCGAAATCGCGGAAGAGCATGACGAGGATTGGATGTGGCGCGTCCATCACGCCCAGTGTCCCGATCCCAACGGCCGGGTGATCTTCAAGATCGAACAGGTTGGCAGGGTTGACAAGGGCCAGGGGGGGGCGACCCCGGATGAAGCGGGCGCAGCAGAGAGTGCAGCGGACGGTGCGGGATCTTCCGGAGAAAAGGGAATCAAGAGCCTTCGGGTCAAGGTGGCATCGGTCGACGGCCACTGCACTTCCCGGATGAAGCCCGGCGATCAGTTTACGCTGCGCAGCGGGCGGATCTACCTGCCGCCCGGCCGCCATTTCTGCCTGTATGCCCTTCAGGCGACGCTGCCTCTCCTGCCGGCCAAGCAGCGCTCCCTGCAGGATGGCGATTGGCTGAAAGATGAGTGCCGCGTGCTCTGCCCCGACCCGGCAGGGAATGTAATCCTGCAAATCGAATCGATGGAATGACGCTGAGATGATTCACTGCGATGTCAAAACATGCGTGGGCTGCCGGATGTGCGAGGTGATCTGCGGATCGGCGCACTTCGGCGCGGTCTCCCCTGTGCTGTCGCGCATCCGGGTGGCCAAGCTGGAGGAGACGGGGCTGGACCTGGCTGTCGCTTGCCTGAGTTGTCTGGAAAAGCCCTGCCTCGATTGCCCCAGAGGGGCCCTGTCCATGGGCCGGCGGGGGGAAATCCGGCTCGATGCCCAATCCTGTGACGCTTGCGGAGTGTGCGTCGAGGCGTGCCCGATTGGCGCGGTGGGGTTCTATGACGACAGGCCGCTGTTCTGCGACCTGTGCGACGGTGCAGTCTCCTGCGTGAGCGTCTGCCCCAGCGGGGCCCTTTCCTACCGGGAAGACTACAAGGAAGTATCGCTGCAGGCGGTTTTGCGATCCAGCGGAAATCCCGGTGAGCGGCGCGCTCATTTCGCGCGGGTCCAGGGCAAGCCCTTGCGAGAGACCTGGAGACTGGGCGGGAGGGTCGACTCATGAGCATTTATCGCGGCAACAGCCTTCGTGTCGACCTGACGCGACGCACCGTGTCCCGGTCCCTTACCCCCGAAAACGGGATCGGCGGCAGAAGCTGGAACAGCGTGACGCTCCTGCGCGAACTGAAGGCCGGGATCGATCCGCTCGGGCCGGAAAATATCCTCTGCATCTCCGTGGGGCCCCTGACGGGAAGCGAATTGATCGCCGGGTGCAGGTTTATCGCCAGCGCCAAGAGCCCGCTCACAGGCTACCTGGGCGATTCGGGCGCGCGTGGGTTTTTCGCCTCCGAAATGCGCTGGACGGGACAGGACCAGATTGTATTCGCCGGCGCTTCCGATCATTGGGTCTACCTTTTTGTCGACAACGACCGGATTGAAATCCGGGACGCCTCTCATCTCGAAGGCATGGACATCGCCGAAACGACTGTCCGGCTGCGGGAAGAACTGCGCGATCCCGACGCGCAGGTCGCTACGATCGGCCCGGCCGGAGAGAATCTAGTCCGGTACGCCATCATTTCCTGCAACCTCGCCCGCGCCGCGGGGCGCACGGGAATGGGCGCCGTCATGGGCTCGAAAAAGCTGAAGGCGATTGTCGTGCGTGGCGCCAGGCCTGTGAAGCCGGTCGATCCGGAACGGTTCAAGAAAGCCTGCGAGCGATTCAAGGCGGACATCGAAGGGCACCGGGAGTTCGAAGCTCGCCGCCTGTACGGCACGACGCGCATCATGGATTCGCTTGCCAAAATGGGGGTCCTGCCGGCGTTTCACTATCGCAGTGCGGTATTCGACGACCTCGAGAAAGTGAACGGCGAAGCCCTGCGCCGGCGCCACATAGTCAAGTCGAAGTCCTGTTACAACTGCAATGTCTATTGTTCGCGGTACAACTACACCTCGTACGGCGAGGGAGAAGGCCCTGAATACGAAGCGCAGGCGGCATTCACCGTCAAGTGCGGCAACCCCGACCTGGAACTTGCGGTCGGCGTCTCCAACGCCGTCAATCGTCTCGGACTCGACTGCATCAGTACGGGCGAGATCATCGCCTGGCTCATGGAATGCCGGCACGAAGGGGTGATCTCCGAGTCCGACGTCGACGGCATCGATCTTTCCTGGGGTTCGCGCGAAGCTCTGCTGAGGCTTCCGGCAATGATCGCGAAAAGGCAGGGGATCGGGCGTCTGCTCGCGGAGGGGTCCCGGCGCGTGGCGGAGCAGTTCGGCGCCCGCGCAAAGAGCCTCACGGCGGAGGTGAAGGGACTGGAGCTGTTCTCCGCGGATCCGCGCGGCATCAAGGGATACGGTTTGATGAACGCGGTCAATTCGCGTGGTGGGGACCACTACCGGGGCGAACCGATGATCGAACTGACGGGGGATGAGGAACTGGCGCTGCGCCGGGTGGGACACAGGGAAGCAGCTCATCGTCTGAAAGACGAGGGAAAAGGCGCCCTGGTCAACTACGCCGAACACATGGGGATCCTCTCCGACAGCATGACGATGTGCAAAAACATCTCCTGCTGCATGGACGTGATGGACTTCGACCTGGCGTCGGAAGCGTATTCCGGGCTGCTGGGCAGGGAAGTGACGGCGCGCGATCTCTGGACCGCCTGCTCGCACGTCAGCCAGGTCGAACGCGAGTTCAACCTGCGCGAAGGCCTCCGCCCCGAAGAGGACACGCTTCCCGATCGCTTCATCAACCGCCCGATCCCCGACGGCCCGGCGAAAGGCGCCACGATCGATATCGGAAGACTGGTCAACGACTACTATAAAGAAAAAGGCTGGAAGTAGGTCCCGGCCGCCGGACGGGACCGGGACAATCCCCCGTTTCGGCACAGCAACCGCGACCGCGAAAGAAATCCTGGCGCTTCGTCCTCCGAATAGCGGGAATGATTCAGGGGAATCCGGGTATGGATTTGGAACGCTGGCGTGACACCTTATCCGGCTTGGCGCTACACGAATTTGCGACCAAGTCCCGGCCGCCGGATGCGACCTGCGATGGAATTCGATGACTAATCCGGACCCTGCACGGGCATTTGAAGAGAAGGAATCCGGGCTGAAGCGCGAACTGTCGGTCAGGCTGCTCGGCATGATCGCGATCGGCCAATCGATCGGCACCGGGCTCTTCCTCGGCAGCGGGATTTCAGTCCAGATGGCCGGACCCGGGGTCATCGTCTCCTATGTCATCGGCGGTCTGATCACATACCTGGTCATGGTGGCGCTCTCCGAGATGACCGCGGCACACCCGGCCGCCGGGTCGTTCGGGGTGTACGCCGAACACTATCTCGGGCCCTGGGCGGGGCTCGTGACGCGCTACACCTATTCGGTGGCGCAGATCATTGCCATAGGCGGTCAAATCGTTGCCGCGGCCATTTACTGCCGCTACTGGCTTCCCGACACCCCTTCCTGGATCTGGATCGTCGGATTTTCGCTGGCGATCCTCATCGTGAATGTCCTCAACGTCGGCAGTTTCGGTGAGTCGGAGTACTGGTTTTCACTGATCAAGGTCCTGGCGATCTGTTTCCTGCTGGTGTTTGGTGTGGTGATCTTTGCCGGCATCGGCGTGGAGCGCCGGGGCCTGGAGGCCTTTACGGCCTACGGCGGATTCTTCCCGCACGGTTTCGCGGGCGTCTGGGCGGCAGTCACGATGGCGGTGTTCAGTTTCTACGGGCTGGAGGCGGCGGCGGTCGGCTCGGGCGAGACCAGGGATCCGCAAAGATCAGTGCCCAAGGCGCTGCGGCGCATCATGGTGCGGCTGTCGCTCTTTTATATCGGGAGCATGACGATCCTGGTGGGTATCGTCCCGTGGAACCAGACAGGCATCAGCGAGAGTCCGTTCGTGCTCGTCTACAGGAAGATCGGGATACCAGGCGCCGCCGGCCTGATGAACCTGGTCGTGCTTACGGCGGCGTTGACCAGCATCAATGCGAACCTGTATACCGCCTCGCGCATGCTCTTTTCGCTGGCCCGCTCGGGCCAGGCTCCGGCAGCGCTCGGCCGGCTGTCGTCGCGCGGCGTGCCGCGGAACGCCGTGCTCGCGTCAGGCGCAGGGCTGGGCATCGCGGCGCTGACGTATCAGCTTTTCTCGGACACGGCGTACCTCTACATGCTGGGCATCTCGCTCTTCGGGGCAATATTCTGCTGGTCGATCATCCTTGCGACCCATGTCCGGTTCCGAAAACCGGGCGTTCCGTATGCTTCCGTGGCCGGAATCCTCGCCTTGCTCGCCGTCGGCATCACCATGATCTTCCTCCCCGGAATGCAGGTCGCCTGGCTCGCGGGGATCCCGTGGCTGTTGCTGATTTCAGCGCTGTACTATGCCCGCTACCATTCCTCGACCACAATGCACTGACACTGGCGCAGCTCCTCGCGGAGATGGCCTCCACTGATGGCAACCGGGACAGCCGCAATAATTCCGGCTGCTTTGCGCTGGGCACGACGCTTCTGGTCCTCGGCGGATCGCCGGGACCGGTGTCGGATAAATTGTGAGGTGGCGTTATCGCGCCTTTTTCCCCCACTTCTCCCAGCCGAAGGCTGCCATCATGATGTGAAACAAATCCGTGTTGGCGATGAATCCGCGGACACGCTCGGCTCCCGGTCCCTGCGCGGCCACCAGGACCTGTTCCCCGGTATGCCCATTTTCGACGCGGATATTGAGGTTGGCCGGCATCGTGCCCGTGTTTTCGGTCATCGGCTCCTGCGGATCCACTTTTTTCCCTCCCCGCAAGCGGGTGTCGAAGGAATGGTCGGCGGCAAACAGGATCAGGGTGTTCTTACCTGCCAATTGGGCGGTCTTCCGGATGGTCTCGTCGAGCGCCATCACCTGGCGCAGTCCTCGCTGCAGATCATCTGTGTGCGCGTCCCATTCCACCATCAGAAAGTAGCCCTTCCCGTTTTGCGAGAGGATGCGAATGGCCCGCTCGGTGGTCTCCCAGACGTCGAAATCCCTGGTTGGCATCAGGACAATCACGCGTTTGTCCTTATCGGAGATCTCCTTGACGGACGAGTAAAGCGCATATCCTTTTTCACGCGCCGATGATTCAACGTTGACGCCGGCCTTTTGGGTCGCGGCCAGAACCGAGTTCCGGCCGGCGCCGATGACCACGTCCACCCCGTCTCCGAAGCGAGGCGCAAAAATCTGTGCGAATATCGCCCCCGCGGAGGACCGCTCATTCGAGTGGGCATAGCAGGCCGCGGTGGTGGCATCGGTAATGTTCATGTTGGAGGCCACTCCCGTGGAGAGACCGCGCTGTTCGGCATATTCCAGAATCGTCTGCAGAAACTCGCCATCCTGCTTGCCGCGCACGGAGGCGGCGGACTGTGAAATGACGCCATTGTTGGTTTTCTGGCCGGTCACGATTGCCGTCATCCCCGCAGCCGAGTCGGTGACCCAGTCGTTGGCAGCCGAAGTATCCATCAAAGCAACGTAGGGCATGGACTGTATGAACAGCTTCTGGGGCTGATTGTATTTGACGATGCTGGCAATGTGCAGCGTCGGGACGCCCGCGGCATCACCGAGGAAGAGGATCACGTTCTTGGCCTTGGCTTCCGCTGTCTGAGCCGTCACCGCAAGAAGAGCGAACAGGTAAAATACGCGTTTCATGGCGATTTCTCCGGAATGGAATGGAGCAAGTTAACCCAGGAGTCCACGCTTGTCCAAGGTTTTCTGGATGCCGCTATCGCCGTCCAATCCGGCCGGTCATCGCCAAAGGACCCAATATTCCAGTGGTGGCAGGTCTTCCGCCAGGGATTCACGATTCCGGTGCTGTCCCAATCAGACATCAGACCTCCATGAGTGCCGCGTAAATGCTCGAAACTGATCATTGTGAAACTCGTTTTTGGACAAGTCCCGTTCCTGTTCCGCCCCGGGGCTTGTTACGGACTGGCAGGTCAAGTCTCGCTCCGCCCCGGCCCGCGTTTCCGTCGCGTCGCCGGCTCCGGCACTGCTCCTGCTACAATGTACTAGCGGGGAGATGAGGTTCTATGGAGAAGGAAATCAGACTGCTTTACATCGAGAAGGACGGCCGGCGCAGGGCGGCGACAGAGGGTGGGCTTAAGAAGCACGGATTTCGGGTCTTTTCAGTGGCAGACGCAAAGGCCGGGCTGGAGCTCTTCCGGAAGGATTGCTCCGACATGGTGCTGCTCGGCAATTCCGACATGGACGACCGGGACCACCTCGATTTCCTCGGCGAGGTCAGGAAGAGCCGGCCCGAAACACCGGTTGTCGTTCATGCCGCGCGCTGGTCGGTTGCCCTCCAGCTGGAGGCGCTCCGGCAAGGCGCGGCTTGCTGCCTGCCGGGACCGCTGAAACCAGCTGAAATCGGCGCTATCCTTGAGGCCACCTGGGAACTGTCCGCGCGTCAAGACCACCTGCAGGCACAGGATCAGCGTCATCGAATGCTGCTGGAGAATGTCCCCGACATCGTGTACTCGCTGGACAGCGACGGCGTGGTGGTGAGCGTCAACCGCGCGTTGGAAGGTGTCCTCGGCTACCAGCCGCACGAAGTGATCGGCAAACCCATTTTCCCCTTGATTCACCGCGATGATATCGAGCGCATCCGCCGCGCTTACGAACACTCGCTCGCAGTCGGCGAGGATGATGTGCGCACCCTTGAGTTTCGCATGGTATCCAAGAGTGGCGAAGCGAGGCACTTCGAAGTCAGCCGGCGGCTTGATTTCGAGCACGGCCGGCTCGTGCGCAACGACGGCATTGCCCGCGACGTGACCCGCCGCAAGCAGCTCGAGGAAGCCTTGCGGCGGGAGCGCAACTTTGTATCGGCGGTCCTCGAGACCGAGGGTGCTCTGGTCACGGTTCTGGATACCGCCGGACGCATCGTCCGTTTCAACCGGGCTTGCGAACAAACCACAGGTTACTCCTTCGAGGAGATCAAGGGCCGGCCCTTCTGGGAAGTCTTCCTCCTCCCTGAAGAAACGGATCGGATCCGGGGCGTTTTTGAACAGCTGTGCGCCGGCTGTTTCCCCAACAGCGCCGAGAATTTCTGGCGCACCAAGAACCAGGGCCTCCGGCTGATATCCTGGTCCAACACCGCCCTCGTGGATGCTTCCGGCCAGGTGGAACACATCATTGCCACCGGTATCGACATTACCGATCACAGGCGTGCGGAAGAAGAGCTGCGCACGGCGCATCGCCTGCTGGAGCGCCGCGTCACCGAGCGGACCGCCGAACTTGCGGCGATCAACACCCAGCTGCGTGAAAGCGAGAAACGGCTGCGCAAGCAGAACGAGGTTCTCGCCCGGCTGGCAAGGTACCATGTGCCCAGGGAAGATCTTGCCGCCACCTTGAATATTTTGACGGAAGCGGCCGCGGAGACGCTGGAGTTGGAACGCGCCGGGATCTGGCTTTACAGCGAAGACCTTTCGCGCATCACCTGTGTCGACCTTTTTGAACGGAGCGCGCAAAAACACTCCGGAGGCCAGGTGTTGGCAGCCGCCGATTATCCGGGTTATTTCAATGCTCTGGGAGAACAGCGGGCGATTGCCGCCGACGACGCCAGAAGCGACCCGAGGACCAGGGAGTTCACCGACTCGTACCTGGCGCCGCTGGGGATCACATCCATGCTCGACGCGCCGATCTGGTTCGGCGGGAAAATGGCCGGCGTGATCTGCAGTGAACACATTGGCGAGGCGCGCCGCTGGACGCTGGAAGAGCAGCAGTTTTCCGCGTCCCTCGCGGACTACGTGACTTTGTCCATCGAAGCACAACACCGGCGTCGCGCCGAACGAGAGCTGCAGCAGGCGCACGACGAGTTGGAACGGCGCGTGGAAGAGCGCACCGTTCAGCTGCGCGCGGCGCAGGCGCAGCTCGTGCAATCGGAAAAGATGGCCTCCCTCGGCATGCTGGTAGCCGGGATCGCGCACGAGATCAACACTCCTGTCGGCGCGATCCACAGCATGCACGACATCCTTCAGCGAGCCGTTCAAAAGCTCAAGATCGAACTCGAGGAGGTCTGCAGGACCGGCGCTCCTGAAACCGAAGCGATCGGAACGATCATGAAGATCATCGAGGAGGCCGACCGCGTGATCGCGTCGGGAACCGGGAGGGTCAGCGACATCGTGCGACGGCTCAGGAGCTTTGCGCGGCTGGATGAAGCCGAGCTGAAGCGCGCGGATATACAGGAAGGGCTGGAAGACACCCTGGTCCTCCTTCACCATGAACTGAAACACGGCATCACCGTCAGGCGGAACTATGGGGCCGTTCCCCCGTTCGCGTGTTATCCCGGCCGCCTGAATCAGGTCTTTCTGAATGTCCTCAACAACGCCCGGCAAGCGGTCGGTGAAAAGGGCGAAATTTCTGTTTCCACTTACTGCAAAGACGGCGAGGCCTGCGTCGAGATCTCAGACACGGGGCCCGGGATTCCCCCAGAGCAGATTGGCCGCATCTTCGATCCCGGTTTCACGACGAAAGGCGTGGGTGTAGGCACGGGCCTGGGCCTGTCGATCTGCTACCAGATCGTTCGGGACCACAGGGGCGAGATCAGAGTCGCCAGCGAGGTTGGCAAGGGGACTACGTTTACCATCGTTCTGCCGATGAACCTTGGCGAGTAACAGAGCCGGCATCAGGTACGACCGGCGTTTCTTATACGACGGCACAAATCGTAGCCGGTACTGGAACCACGGGGACCGCCGTGAACAGTTGCCTGGTCTGAAGCAGTGCCACGACGATCACCGGCTCGCCGGGCATTTCCATTTCAGAGTGTTCTCTTTCCCCCGAAATAGGTCACACTTACCCCATCACTAAGAGGAGACAGATCATGGGCCCCGACAAGAAGCGGCATTTCGGCTTTCTGAAGATCGTGGGGATTGTAGTGGTGCTGCTCGTTGTGGTTGTCCTGGCAATCCCATTCTTAATTGACGCCAACCAATTCCGGCCCAAGCTGGAATCCGAACTTACGGGCGCGCTCGGCCGCCAGGTGAAAGTCGGCAACCTGAAACTGTCGCTTCTTTCCGGAAACATTGCTGCCGATGACATTGCCATCGCCGACGATCCCCGGTTCAGCAGCTCCCCATTCGTGCTCGCCAGGTCATTGCAGGTCGGTGTCGAAGTAAAGCCGCTGATTGTCTCTCGGGAGCTCCGCATCACCGGGATCACGCTGGACAAGCCTGAGATAACCCTGATCCGTTCCACATCGGGCGCCTGGAACGTTTCAGGGATCGGCAGTGGAAAGCCGGCGGCCAGGCCTTCCGGCGAGGCCGGCCCGGCCTCCGCGGCTCAAGTCTCCGTGGGCCGGCTGAAAGTCACGGGAGGGCGGATCACCGTAGTCCGGGGCGGCGAGCGGGGGAAGCGCTCCCTTCGTTTACGGAAACCGGACCCGTGTGGGATGCTGGGCAAACCCCGATTACAGGAACTTCTGGGCGGCGGTCAAGGTGGACGAGCTCGCCCGCAAAAGTTTTTCGCGGACTACGTCTATCGGGAGACCAAGCGCAGCGTGGCCTCGGCAAACGGCAAGACGAAGATCTACTCGGGCATCGGTTTCGATGTGCCCGGGAGCCCGCCGGAAGATCCGGAGAAGATCTACGAGGCAACCCTGAAGGCGTTCGAGGCCGGCTCCGGCGGAATCGTCGTCTCCCGCGAATACGAGGAGATGCGCGTCCCCAACCTCAAAGCTGTCGGGCGTGCCGTCCACGAACTGGAAAAGCGGCGTGCCAGCCGGCAAGGCGCCTGAAAGGGAGTCGTCCGGCTGCGTCTATTCGTAGCGCAGGGTCACAACCGGGTTCACGCGCACTGCGCGCCGGGCGGGGAGGTAACTGGCCAGCAAGGCGACTGCAATCAGGATAACGGTTGTGCTCGAGAAGGCGAGCGGGTCGCTGCTTCCGATGCCATACAGCAGGCTCGACAGCAGCCGGGAGAGGGCGAAAGCGCCGGCGAGGCCGATGAGGCCTCCTGCCAACAGAATCAACCCGGCCTGACCGAGGATGAGCTTTATGACATCCGCCGATTGAGCTCCCAAAGCCATGCGGATTCCGATCTCCTGAGTTCTCTGCGCGACGGAATACGACATGACTCCGTGAATCCCGATGGCCGCGAGCGACAGGGCCAGAAGCCCGAAAATGGCGAGCAGGCTCGCTCCCATTCGTGGCGCCCATAGGACGGCCACCATCACCTGGCCGATGGTATTTACATTGGTGAGCGGCATGGACTTGTCCAACGCCTGCACCTGGCTCCGCACGATGCCGATCGCCTGCGCGGGGTCTCCCTCCGTCCGGACGTGGAGTGTTGCTGCCGGAGTGTAGTGCTGCAGCATCGGGAAGTACATGAATGATTGCGGTTCTTCGCCGAGCGTGCCGTACTTGGCGTCGCGCGCCACGCCGACGACTTCGATGATCCAGTCTTCCCCGTAACATTTGAACCGCCTGCCGATGGGCTCCTCTCCCGGCCACACCCGCCTGGCCATGGTTTCATTGATCACCGCGACCATCGGCATCCCTTCCTTGTCGCGCTCGGTGAAGCCGCGCCCGCGCACGATCGGCATCCGGATGGCTACAAAGTATCCCGGGCTGATGCGGAGCAGCGCGGTGAGCCGCCCGTTCCTGCGGTCGCTCGCGTCCTGGCCTTCGGCAAAGACCGTGCGCATGATGTCGCCCCCGAACAGCGGTGCGGAGGCGACGGCCGCTCCCTTCACCTGTGGTATTGCGAGCACACGCTCCATCAGCTGGCGATAATATTCGCGCCCGCGTGCCTCATCGTATTTCTGCCCGGCGAGATCGAATGAGATCATGAAGAGGTTCGTGCTTTCGAATCCCGGGTCAATCTTCTGGGCTTTCTGCAGACTGCGCAGGAACAGGCCGGCGCCGATGAGCGCCACCAGGGACAAGGCCACCTGCAGCGCCACCAGCACGTTACGCAGATTGAACCAGCGGTGCCGGCGGCTGGGCTGCCCGGTCCGGTCCTTCAGCGCCCAGGCCAGATCCACGCGGGTTGCCTGCAGCGCGGGCGCCAGGCCGAACAGAAAACCCGTGAGGAGCGTGATGGCGGCCGTGAACAGCAGGACGCGCCCGTCGAGCTTGATCTGCAATGCGTCGGCATCCAGAAACGGAGGCCTCATCATCCAGAGCAGGTCCCGCCCCCAATTCGCCAATAACAGGCCGGCAGTTCCGGCCACGAGAGCCATGACGAAGCTCTCGGTCAGCAGTTGACGCACCAGGCGCAATCTCCCGGCGCCGAGCGAGAGCCTGAGTGCGATTTCACGCTGCCGGACGCCAGCCCTTGCCAGGAGCAGGTTTGCCACGTTGGCACATGCGATCAGCAGGACCAGGCCGACGACCGCTATCATCATGCCGCTGGCGAGCAACGCTTGCCCCCGGATGTTGGGATCGATGAGAGTCTGTGTCAACGGGGCAAGCGCGACGTTCCTTTTTTCATTATCCGCGGGATACGCCAGTTCGAGTTGCTTGCCGATGGTCCCCATTGCGGCCCGGGCCTTGGCCAGGGACATGCCCGGTTTTAACCTCCCGAAGACATTGAAAAGAAGTGCGCGGCGGTGATGAAACTGCTGGAGAGCGAAATCGGCCAGGACCTGGTCGTGCATCGCCATCGGCACGAACAGATCGGGGCCGCCGATCACGAAGGTCCCGCGGAACCCTTCCGGAGCCACCCCGATGACCGTGTAGTTCTGGCGGTTGAGCACAATGTCCCTGCCGACCTGGTTGCGGTCGCCCGCGAAGCGGCGCTGCCACAGCGGATAGCCCAGCACCACTACCGGGTCCCTGCCTTCAACCTTGTCCTCTTCCGGCAGAAATGTCCGCCCAATCGCCGCTTTCACGCCCAGGACTTCGAAATAATTGCCGGTGACCGCCGCCGCGAGGACGCGTTCAGGCTCCCCGCCGGCGGTCAGGCTCATCGGCGCGAAGGTCTGGGCGACCAGTCCGGTCAGCACCTGGTTCTGATCCCGATAGTCCTCGTAGTTCGGATAGGAGAGCGGCATGAAGTTCAGGAACTGCCCGGTATTCTTGGCGTCTGTGGTAAAGACTGAAACGAGGTTCGCGGCATCCTGCACCGGCAGGGTGTTGAGAAACACGGCGTTGAACACGGAGAATATCGTGGTATTCGCGCTGATCCCCAGTGCGAGCGAGATGACGGCGACGATGGTGAACAACGGGTTTCGGTGCAGCAAGCGAACTCCATAGCGCAAATCCTGCCACAGGTTCTGCATGTTCCCTCACTTGGCGATCGGAGCGCGAAATGCGCGCTGGAAATTGCATACCTCCACTGTTTCGTTAGACGCAAACAGGCGTGGCCCGGTTCCCGTTATTGCGAGCATCGGGTCATCCCGGGTCTCCGGGCATTGGTCACAGTATAACCGACTCTGCGGCGGAGTCGCGCGCGTCACACTGCCGGCCCGTGGGGCGGCCGCTAAAACAAAAAGGGCCTGTGCCGGAAATCCGGCGCAGGCCCTCTTGTGGAATGATCGGTGAGCCGCTTACTTTAGCCGCATTGTCTGAAGATGAGATGGTTTCTTAGCATTGCGTTTTGAGCGTATCGTGGCCAGGATCATCGCGCCGCCAACCAATCCACCGAGTACTGCGAGTGCTGCCATTGTATATTTCTCCTTACGTTATTCTTGAACCGGCGCCGGCCGAAGCGCGACGCCGACTCAGCGGAAGTAAATTACGCCTGTTTCCGGTTCAGGGCAAACCTTTTTATGAGTTGCCGCTACTTTTTGACGTCCAGAAGGCCGCGGCGCTTGAGCAGCGGCTCAATCTTCGGCTCGGCGCCGCGGAAGGCCTTGTACTGGGTCATGAGATCGAGCGCGCCGTATTTCTCGAGGACGTTTTTCCGGAACGACAGAGCCGTCGCCTTGTCGAACAGGCCCTTTTCCTTGAAGGCCTCGAAGGCGTCCGCGTCCAGCTGCGCCGCCCAGATGTAGACGTAATAGCCGGCGGAATAGCCGCCGTTGAAGATGTGGTTGAAATAAGTCGTCCGATAGCGCGGTGTAATTTCAGGGATCAGCCCGATGCCGGACATCGCGGCGGCTTCGAACCTGTTCACATCCACACCCGGCTGGGGAGCGGTCAGCTCGTGCCATTTCATGTCGAGGATGGAGGCAGCCAGGTACTCGACGGTTTCGAATCCCTGGTTGAACAGGCTGCTGTTTTGCAGTTTTTGGACCAGATCGGCCGGAATGACCGCGCCTGTCCGGTAATGCCTGGCGTAGGTGGTGAGCAATTCCGGCTCGAGCATCCAGTTTTCCATGATCTGCGACGGGAGTTCCACCGCGTCCCGCGGGACCGTGCGGCCCCGGTACCGGCTGTCGGCAAGCAGTGTCGCCAGCGAATGCCCGAATTCATGGGCGAAAGTCTTGGCCTCGTCCACGCTGAGCAGCGAAGGGGCGTCGGCCGTAGGGCGCGTAAAATTGCAGGTAATGGTCGAGAGCGGCGCCACACGCTTGCCGTTCTCGTAATACTCGCGGCGAAATGCGCCTGACCAGGCGCCGCCCCGCTTGCTGGGCCTCGGGTGGAAGTCCATGTAGAGCACGCCGACGTAGCGGCCGTCTCCCTCGCGCACCTCGAACACCTGGACCTCCGGGTTATAGACCGGTATGTCGCGCCGCTCGGTGAACTTCAGCCCGTAGAGTTTTTCGCACAGTGTGAAGATGCCCTGTCGGACATTGTCGAGTTTGAAATAGGGGCGCAGCGCGGCCTCCTCGAGGGCGTATTTCTCCTGGCGCACCTTCTCCGCGTAATACCACCAGTCCCAGGGCTGGAGTTTGAAATTGCCGCCATCGCGGTCGATGATCGCCTGCATGTCGGCCACTTCATTCCTGGCGCGCGCCAGCGCCGGATCCCAGAGCCGCTTAAGGAACGCGTCGACGTTGGCCGGAGTCCGGGCCATGTTCGTCTCCACGACGAAAGCCGCGTGGCTGGCGTACCCGAGCAGTTTCGCCTTTTGGCTGCGAAGGTTCACGATCTGGCGGACGATGTCCTTGTTGTCGCGCTCATTGCCCCGGTCGCCGCGCGTGATGTAGCCGCGGTACAGCTTTTCACGCAGGTCGCGCCTCGTCGAATACTGCAGGAAGGGGGTCATGCTCGGCACCTGGACGGTAAAAACCCATTTGCCGGGCATCTTCAGCTGTTGCGCCGTTGCCTCGGCCATGGCCACAACGGACTGGGGAAGGCCCGCCAGGTCATCCTTGTTTTCGAGGACGAGCTTGAAATCGTTGGTTTCGGCCAGCAGGTTGTCGCCGAACTTGAGCGACAGCATGGCCAGCTGCTGGTTCAGCTCGCGGAGCTGCGCCTTCTGCTGCGCATTCAGCAGCGCGCCGCCGCGCACGAAGTCGCGATAGCTGTTCTCGAGCAGGAACAGTTCCTCAGGGGAGAGCCTCAGGCCGGAACGCTGGTCGTACACGGACTTGATCCGGGCGAAGAGCTTCTCGTTCAGTCGGATGTTGTCGCTGTGGGCCGCCGTCAGGGGCGCGATTTCTTTGGCGATGTTTTGGATTTCAGGGGTCGTGTCGGCCCCCTGTAGGGCGCCGAACACCGCGTTCACGTCAGACAGGAGCTGCCCGCCGGCATCGTAGGCGGCCAGCGTGTTGGCAAACGTCGGGGCAGCCGTGTTGCTGACGATGGCATCGATTTCAGCCTGGTGCCGCCGGATCCCCTCCTTTATTGCCGGCAGGAAATGCCCCGGCTTGATCAGGTCAAACGGGGGTGTGTTCAGCGGCGTCCTGTAAGGAGAGAAAAACGGATTGGTCCTATCGCCCGCCGCATCCTGATCGAGCGCGGCCAGTGGAAGACAAGTCATAATAGCCATCAGCATAATACCAAACTTGAAATAGCACATGGATCGCTCCTTTGTCAGATGCGGCAGCTTAACTCAGATGGCATTCCGGGGGCAACATGCTCCGCTGTCACAAAAATCACTTGTCCGGTCATATCCGGTCAAAGGAGAATGGAAATGACCAATGTGAGCGTAATGACCGGCACTTATTCGACCCGCACCACGGGATTGGTTTCTGTCGACGGCCGCACATACCCGCTGAAATCGGCGCATGCCGAAGTTCGCGCCGAGGGGGGAGTCGCAGCCACGACCTTCACGCAGAAATACGGCAATCCTTATCAAGAGCCGCTGGAAGTGCTTTACACCCTTCCGCTTCCGGCCCACGGCGCAGTCACCGGATACGTAATCCGTCTTGGGGAGCGGGTAATCCGCGGGGAAATCCGCAAGCGCGCCGAGGCTCAGGCAGAATACCGTAAGGCCATTCTCGAAGGGCGCACCGCCGCCCTGCTGGAACAGGACCGGGCCGACACTTTCACCCAAAAGCTCGGCTGCCTGCCTCCGGGCGAGACCGCGGAGGTGGAAATCGAAGTGCTTCAGCCTCTGGCGTTCCTGCCTGCCGACGGGGCGGTTCCGGCACGTTGGGAGTTCCGCTTTCCCACGGTTGCGGGTGTCCGCTACCAGGGCGCGCCGGGCAGGGTGCCCGATGCCGACAAGCTGGATGCAGACCGGGCCTCCGGGGAGGGAACTCCGGTGCGTCTGGAGGCCGCCCTCGTGATCGCAGACGGGTCTGCATCCGAGATTCAGCCGCATTCCCCCGGCCGCGAGCTGGATTTGGAGAATCAGCCGGGCGCGGTACGCATCACTCTGCGCGAGCCGATGAAGCTCGACCGAGACCTGGTCGTTCGCTGGACCGCATCGCGGCAGGAGGTGGGCGTACGGGTCGTGGAAGGGAAGGGCCTCGCCTGTGACGACGGCCGCTATCTCCTTGTTACCCTGACGCCGCCGGCAGAGGTCCGCAAGGGTCTTGCCCGCGATCTCACGATCCTGATCGATGCCAGCGGATCGATGTCCGGGACTCCGCTCGGCCGGGCGAAAATGGTGGCGGAAGAACTTCTGCGCAGCCTCGATCCGGGCGACCGGTTCGAGATCCTGGCGTTCGCGAGCGACGTCGAGCGGCTCGTCCCCGGCGTCGTGGCGGCGAACGAAGGGCAAGTGCAAAAAGCCCTGAAAGCGCTCGGCAGGCTCGCGGCGGGCGGCGCCACGGAAATGACGCAGGCGATGGTGGAGGCGCTCGCGCCGCTGCGTCCCGACTCGCAGCGGCAGGTGATCCTGATTACCGACGGATACATCGGTTTCGAGGGCGAGGTGATCGGCGAAGTCATGCGCCGGCTTGCTCCCGGGGCGCGACTGCACACCGTGGGCATCGGCTCCGCGCCCAACCGGACCCTTACCCGCGGCGCGGCACGAGCCGGAAAGGGCGTCGAGATCCTCGTGGGGGATGACGATGATGCCCGGGCTGCCTCCCGCCGGCTGCTGCAGGCGACCGTGCGGCCCGTGCTCACCGATCTGCAGGTGAAAGGAACCGCCCTCAGCGCCGTCGCACCCGCGCGGATTCAGGATGTCCTCCAGGGACAGCCGCTCGTCTTTCTGGCGGAAGTCGCCGCCGCCGGAGGCATGCTGGAGATACAGGGAAAACAAGCCGGAAATGCGACTCCGTGGGTCTACAGGACCACGATTTCAAAAATGGAAACGGTTGGACAGCCCGCGGATGCTGCGCCGGGTGAGGCCAATCTGTCGAAGATCCCGGTCGGCGCCCTATTTGGCCGGGAGGTGATCGAGGATGTCGAACTGGAGCTGGCGGCAGCCGGGGCCGGCGAAAAATCCGAGGCATTGGAGAGGAAGATCGAAAGCCTGGGTCTGCGGCACGGGATTGCCAGCCGCATGACGAGCCTGGTCGCCATTTCCGAGGACCCGACGGTCGACCCGAAGGATCCGCGGCGCCGGGAGAGGCTGGCGGTCGAACTTCCGGCGGAAGTCTCGGCCGAAGGGGTGGGCCTGGCGTCATCGCCCCGGGCGGCGCCTCTGCGGTTGATGGCGCCGGCACGCTCGTTCCTCGCCAGACGAATCGTAGATCATGTCAGCGAATATCGCGGACCCGAGACAGACGGAGAGTTCGACTTGAGCCTCGACCTCGAAATGGCCAAAGATCGTGAGGCTGACGAATCCTACAATTACGTTCCGGAAGCGCCCGTGCGGTACCCGAGCGCGATGCCGGTTATCGAGGCGCGCCTGTTGTGGTCGGATGGGTCGCTTCTCATCCTCGAGTTCGAGGTGCCGCTGCATGGATTTATGCTTCCTTGCGACGGCGCGGCAGTTCGCGTTCAGTTCGAGGACGGCAGTGTCTGCGAGTCCTGGGTACAGGCGGGCCAGAGCAGCCCGGAGGGCCCGCATGAGCCGGGTCTGACCGTGCGCCTGGCATTGAATCTCGAGGTGTCGGACAACTGGCGCCACGGCGAGGCCTGGCTCCAGTGGCAGGAGGCCGGCGGCAGCGTGATCGATGTGCACCTTCCACTTGGTATCTGACGGATCCCGGCGCCGCGAAGACTTCAGAGCCGCGACCGTCAGGGAGCGGGTGATGAACGCCGAGGACCTTACGCATGGTAAGCAGGCAAACCACCCGCTTGTAGACGCGCGCGGCTTTGAACCGCAAACTCTGTCGACCCAGATTTCGGAGGGCACATGTGACGGGACCGTCGTACATTGCAGCCGGAAACTCTGATCTGGGCACAGGCATCGGGATCGGAAGACCTCGAAGTTTTCATGTGGCCGCGGGCTTCAGCCCGCAGCGCCGGTATCGACTTGGGCGGGATTCTGCCGCATGGGATACTGCTTCGGAATCAGCCGTAGAGGTCTGTTTTGAGACCGGGCTTCAGAGGGTGACCAACGGTTGGTTCCAACTGGAATCAGGCCCGAAGGGCCGGAACAGGAAAGCCCGGGGCCTCATGAATGCAGGAATGCAGCTCTGTAAGTTTCCGGGGAGCCCCTGCGGCGGCTGCGCCGCCGTTCATTGAAAACAGAAACTCGGCTTTGATTGGCGTGGCGACGGGGCGGTTGCCGGGACCGCCGGCGTCTCGCCGGCCTGCTGCGATGCGGTTGCCGAAGCGATTCAATCGGGCAGGCTCACGCCCGCGGTTTTCGGGATGGCTCTGGGCTGCGCGTTGCTCTTGCCGGCGAGACGCCTAATGCCGCATACTTTTTGCAAAAAGAGGGGCGAGCAAAATGCAAGGATCTTGGACCTGGACATAGACCTGGACCTGGACTTGGACGGGATTAAAGGTGCGCCGTTAAGTCCCAACGCCTCAGAAACCTGTGCCGCAACCTCGTCTAGGTCCACGTCGAAGTCCAGGTCCAGGTCCAAGTCCACGAGCCAAAATGGTAATTCGTATGCAAGAACGGAATTTTAGAAAAAGTATGCAGCATTAGGCGAGACGCCGGCGGTCCCGGCAGTAGCGGCGCCCGAATCCCGTGGAAGTTTCCGGGGAGTGACGATGACCGATGACGGCGGTGCAGAAAGGCTGGATGCGGCGTTCCGGCTCGCCCGATCGGGCGACCGGGCGGCGTTTGCCGAGTGGATGGGGATGCTGGAAATCCCCCTGCGCCGAAGTCTGAGACGGTGGGCCCGGGCGGTAGACGTGGAAGTCGTGGTCCAGGAGACTTTCCTGAGGATGTGGCTCATCGCATGCGATCCGGACCGCGTGTTGGAGGGGAGCAGCGCGTCACTGAAATTTGCCTTCCGCGTCTCGCGTAACGTGGCGCTCGAGGAGACGCGCCGCTGCCGTAACGATCGGTTTGTCGACCTCGAGACGCTTGACAACCTTCCGGAGGGCCGGGTTGAAATCGACCCTCCGGACCCAGCCCTGGCCCGTGCGATCAGCACTTGCCTCGCAAAGCTGCCCGCGAAGCCGCTCGCGGCGATTTCGGCCCGCCTGCGCGAGGGGCGCCTGCCGGACCGGCAGCTCGCCGAGGGCCTGCGGATGAAGCTGAACACCTTCCTGCAGAACATCGTCCGGGCGCGCCGCCTGTTGCGTGACTGCCTGGAGAAACGGGGTGTGCGCCTCGCGGAGATCCTGCCATGAGTGACGATCCGAAAGACCTCCTGATCGAGCGCGCCGCGTCGGCATTCCGGGAACGCGACACCTGGGGGCGCATCCTGCCGTCTCCGGCCTGGCGGGACCTCTCGCCGGAAGACCGGGACGCGGCGTTTGAACGGCAGCTGGAAAGCCGCGTGATCGAACGCGCGCTCCACCCGGCCGGGCTGAGCGCCACTGTCCGCGCCGTGCTGGAAAGGCTGAAGGCTCAGTGAAACGAAAGCAACGGCGACAGGCAGAAAAGGGATGCGGTCAATTGTCCGGTGATCCGCTTCCGGTTTTCGCCTTTCAGGTCGACGAAGTACAGGTGCCAGTCTCCGTCCTGGTTGGAGCGGTAGATGACGCCGCGCCCGTCCGGGGTGAAGGCGGCATCGAGCGGATTGTCGCCGGGCGCCGACAGGTGCACCCGATTTTGCCCGTTTGAATCCACCAGATCCACGCTGCCGTTGGCCTGAAGCAATAGCAGCTTCCCATCCGGCGACCAGGCGACCTCGTAGGCGGCCCTGTCGGTTACTCTCCTCTTATTTGTGCCATCGGCGTTGACTGTGTACACGCCCGTGTCTTTGCCGTCGCCGCCCGATCTGACCGCGGCCACATAGGCGATCATTTTCCCGTCCGGCGACCACACCGGCCTCACGTCGGTGGTTGTGGATTCGCTCAGATGAAGGCCGCGCTGGCCATCCGGGCTGACCTCGTAAATGCCGCTGTTTTCACTGCTCGCAAAACTGACCGCGAGGCGAGTCCCGTCGGGGGCCCACGACGCGGAGCAACTCAATCCGAAGCCGGTGAGGCGCGTCTGCCGGCCGGTCTGCACGTCGAGCACGTAGATCGACGCCAGCAGTGGCTTTTTCCCGCTCTGGACGGCGGGCTCGTCGCGTTCGGGGTTTTCATACGCCGAGATGAAGAAAAGCTGCTTGCCGTTCGGGGACCAGCCGAAGTCGCTCACGGGAAAATCGAGCAGCCGTTTCTGGTTGCTTCCGCTGGCATCCATACCGTAGAGCGCAGAGTGATTCGGCATGCGGTACCGGTTCAGCATTTCGAAGTCCGGTTTGCGGACCGCCAGGAACGCAATCCTCTTCCCGTCACCGGACCAGGAATTGGGACGGAGCTGAGCCGTCACATCCGAAGTCAGGAGTTTCCCGCCCGAGGTGTCCGAATTCATCACGAATATGCCGTGTTGGCCGCTTCTGGACGGCACGAGTGCGATCTTGTATTCCCCGGCATTGGGTGGTGCGGGACCACACGCGGCGCATACGAGGAGAAGGAGAGGCGCGATACGCGGACAAAAACGAGTTGCCTTCATGGGGTCATGATATCAGTTGCGGCAGTGAAAAAGCCTGGAAAAGCGGACACTCCTGCCGCCGGGTTGCGATGACGTCAAGGCACGATCGTGCGCGGCAGGCGGATCTTGATTCCCTTGACTTTGCACTTCAATCTGATCCGCATTTCCTTCCCGGTCGAGGTCAACGGGACCTCAAAGGAGTATTTTCCGTTCAAATCCCGGGTCATGTGGATGAAATTGGCGTTGAGGGCGTTCTGATTCACTTCGCTGCGCGGCAGCGGCAGCATCTCCGAACCGGGCCTGATCGCCCCGAAGACCGAGGCCACTCCGGCGGTCTTTTTGGCCAGGTCTAAGTAATCGCGAACCCAGTCTCCGTAGGTAGGGCGTGGAACGAACACCGGGTAGAGGAAGAGGCCTTCCTGTGCCGCCCTGGCGTAAAATCGCTTGAGGTTGTAGGCCGGGTTCAGGTTCCCGTCGGAAATGATCATGATGGCCCGGTGCAACTCTCTGCCGTTGAGAGAGGGGCTGGACGCGATATAGGAATCCATCTCGTCCAGGGCAAGTTCCATCGCGCGCGCGATCCCGGCATCGCCGACGTCGGCCGAATCCCGGGAAAGGCCGACCCTGCGCTCCGTGCGCCGCTGGCCGAACTGAAGGAATGCGTTGCGCAATCCTGCCGGATCGTGGGCGAGCGTCGCCAGCGTTTCGGACTGGTCGCTGACGAGTTTAACACCCAGCGCCGATTCCGGATTGAGCATGCCGAAAACAGCGGCGGCCGCACCGGCCTGGTTCCGGATCATCGCCTCTGACACGTGAGGATTAAAGTCGATCAGGATCCAGGCGACCAGGGGAATCGAACGGTCGACCGGCGGCAGGCCGGCATGAAAGCCCGCCATCGGGGTGAGCTTCCCGTTGACGCGCAGTTCAAAGTCCGCCGCAGTCAGTCCGGTGACCGGTTTTTCTTCCTTGTTGAGCACGGAAAAGTAGATTCGCGCGGCCGTCGCATCGGGATCGCGGCCCGCAACACCCAGGACAGTGCCCGCCAGGATCGCCGAAATGAAGATCAACACCCGTGCCGTGCGCAGCATACCGTTTCCACTCCCGTGCTTACCTGACCCACTGATTAAGATGCCCCGGATGCAGATTCGGTTCAATCCACACATGCGAAATGCAGGATTCTGGAAACACGAGGACCTCGAAGCCGCAGACCTCACAAAAACACACGGAGGCCGGCTTTGAGGTCTTGTAGTTCTTCGTGGTTCGCCGTTTCTGTCTGGCGGGCGATCGCGGTATAATGCCGCCCCTATGAGAAACCTGGCATCGCGTCTACAAGGATTGACCGGCGAGGGGGCGCTCGCCGTATTCGCTCGCGCCAAAGAGCTCGAGCGACAAGGCCGCTCGATCATCCACCTGGAGCTGGGCGAGCCGGACTTTCACCCGGCAGCGCCGGTAGTAGCCGCCGCGCAGGCGGCGATTTCCGCGGGGCGGGACCGGTATGTTTCGCCGCGAGGGTTGCCCGCCCTCCGCGAGGCAATTGCACAGTACCTGGCGCGCACGCGGAACCTGGAAGTGTCCGCGGAGCAGGTTCTGATCACGCCCGGCTGCAAGCCGGCGCTTACGCTGTCGATGATGGCGATGATCGAGCCGGGCGACGAAGTCCTCTATCCCGATCCCGGATTTCCCATCTACCCTTCCATGACCCGGGGGCTCGGAGCCAACCCCGTGGGATTCCGACTGCTCGAAGAAAACGGATTCCAGCCCGACCCGGACGAAATCGCCGCGAAGATCACGCCGCGCACGAGCGTCCTTTTGCTCAATTCGCCCAACAATCCCACCGGCACGGTATACAGCGACGCGGCACTGCGCCGCATCGCCGAACTGGCGGTGAAGCACGACCTCTACGTCATAACCGACGAGATCTACGCGCGCATCGTCTTTTCCGGCGCCTATCTCTCCATTTCGCAGCTCCCGGGAATGGCGGAGCGGACGGTGATCGTGGACGGCTTTTCCAAGAGCTTTGCCATGACCGGCTGGCGCCTTGGATACGCCGTGGCGCCGCGTCCGATCGTCGACGCTCTGGACCTCCTCGTGCTCAACTCCTTCACGTCGGTTGCGGAATTCACTCAGGTGGCGGCGATTGAGGCCTTGCGCGATTCGACCGATGCCGTCAGCGCGATGGTCGCAGAATACCGGAAGCGGCGGGACCTGTTTGTGGACGGCCTGAACCGCATTCCCGGGTTCCGCTGCCTGCCTCCCGCAGGCGCCTTTTATGCCTGGGTGAGCGTCGCAGAGACCGGCCTTACAGCCGAGGCACTCTGCCGCCTGCTGCTGGAAGAAGCCGGCGTTGCCGCTATACCCGGTGCCGCGTTCGGTCCGTCCGGAAAGAATTTCGTCCGGTTTTCGCTGGCGAGCGCCGTCCATCTCCTGAAAGACGCGATCGCGCGGATGGGAACGCTCTCCAGCCGGTGGCGCGCTGCCGCTGCGGCAAGGCAGCCCGGTTCATAATTCTGCGTCGGTGCCGGCCAGCCGGAAGGTGAATGAGGGCCGGAAAGCAGTCAACAGGGATATCCGGGCCACTCGGGATCAGCTGTTCCGGACGGCCTGAATATCCCTGTTGGAGTTTTGCGTATCCATTTGCGGCAACAGGGGCGCTCAAGGTCATCATGCAGTTCGCCGTCATCCAGGATGTATTCGTCAACAATCTGCTGCCGATCCTGCTGACGGCAGGCGCGGGATTCGTCCTGGGACGGACCATGCGCCCCGACATCAAGACCGCCTCCCGGCTGGCGTTCTATATTTTCAGTCCGTGTCTGGTTTTCACCTCGCTCGCGCGCGTCGAGATCGCCGCCGGCGAGTTCGGCAAGCTGGCGCTGTTTACCTTCACGATCAGCGCCGTCATGGCGATTCTGTCGTTTCTGTGCGGGAGGCTGCTCGGCGCCGGTCGGCAATTGCTGGCGAGCCTGGTGGTCGCATCGGTTTTCGCGAACAGCGGCAATTACGGCCTGGCCGCCAACAAATTCGCCTTCGGCGATGGGGCGCTGGCTCGCGCCCTGGTCTGTTTCGTGTTCAGCACCGTGATCCTCTACACGGTGGGGGTCCTGATCGCATCGATGGGGAAGCTCTCGATATCCCAGGCATTGCGCGAACTTCTGACGGTACCGGCCGTATACGGGCTGCTGGCGGCGGCCCTGGTGCGCTGGGGCAATTGGCAGGTACCGCTTTTCCTGGACCGTTCGGTCTCGCTGCTCAGCGACGCTGCGATCCCGCTCATGCTGGTCATCCTGGGTTTGCAGATTGCGCAGGCACACACGTGGCCCCGCGACCGCATCGGGCTGATCGGCGCGGCGGCCGCTCTGCAACTGGTCGCCACGCCGCTGATCGCCCTCGCCCTGGCTCACTGGCTCGGTCTGTCGCCTATTGCAAGGCAGGCGGCGGTGCTGCAATCGGCGATGCCTGCCGCGGTGGTGGCGACAATCCTGGCCGTGGAATATGACCTGGACACCACCCTGGTGACGGGGACCGTCGTCGCAACCACGCTCCTGAGCCCCCTGACCCTGACGCCGCTGATCGCCTACCTGCTCTCCTCCGGCTAGACCCGGTTGCTCCTCATTTCACGCTGCAACCGTCGAATCCCGGTCAACCAACGCCTGGATACGACGAGCGCAACGGCCGCCGCGCGCCACGGACGTCCTCCTCAATGTTCAACGTGCTCAGGCCATGCGACGGAAAGGAGAAAGGCACTATCCTCGATTGCCTCGACGTCGTGCGGAACGGTGCGATCGACTACAAGCAGGCGTCCGGAGGACAAATCGAGCAACCTGTCGGCAACGTGCATCCGGATATGTCCCGCGACCGTTTGCACGGAGATCCTGCCCGCCGCGGTATGCGTTTGGATGCGGTTGCCCGCCCTAATCACAGTCAGGACAACTCGAAAATCAGCGTATTTTGCGAGGGTCTTGGAGTTATGGCCATGCTGGTAGGTCTCCTCGCGGCGCAACAGCTCGATCTGCGCTTGCAGATCGAATTCCAGGAAAATCCCGCTAACCGGCTCCGGCGGCCGCTGCCTGCCGGCATCTTTTTCGCTCGCCTCGGCATCCAACATAAGAATGACTCCTTGTCTCCAGGTTCGGCCCTGAGATGCGTCGTCCATCCAATTCCAGGGGACAGGAAAACAATCATCGGGGCGTCGCGATCACACGCCGAAAGCGCACGGCCCCGTCCGCGGTGAACTGGCAGAATATCGATATCTACCTGGCGACCGCGGAAGGACTCTATCTCTATGATGCCCCGCGAAATGCACTGAAGGTCGTTCTGATGGAAGATGTCCGCGCGGCCACAGGACAGCAGGAGTTCGTGAAATCGGTGCCTCTCAACCTTATCTACGTGGCCGACTTCTCAAAGGCCAAGGCAGCCCGAGGCGAGAATCCGAATGCGGAGATCTGGTCGGCGGCCGGGGTGGGCTTTATCAGCCAGAATGTGTATCTCTTCTGCGCTTCGGAGGGGCTGGCAACGGTCGTCCGCGGCATGTTCGACAGGGATGCCCTGGGCAAGCTGCTGAAGCTCCGTCCGGATCAGAAGGTAATTCTCACGCAGTCTGTAGGATATTTGAAAAAGAAATGAAGGCCCGGCGCTCATTTGTCGCGAGTGAAAGGTTGGGGCCGGATCTTCGGCAGCGAATGAAGACCCGGATCAGGGTCTGTGCGACGACGCCCGGACCTGCTGGCGCCAGGAGTTCAAGGCACTTCTGCAAGCTTCGAGATTAAGCAGGCGTTAATCAGGAAAATCGGTTCCACACTTCTTGATCACCGGATCGATCATCCGGCCAAATTACGGTATGTGTGCTGATTGCAAATTCTCAGACCTTCCGTCCCGGCGCGACGCCTTCCAGATCTTGATCCTCGGGCAATACCCGGCTGGTCCTTGAGCCGGCGATCCCCCTCTCAAACGAACTCAACGCCAGGAGCTGCATGTCTGCCGCGCCCGCACTTGAGTAGGCCTGTGGAGGGATGCAATCGAAGCTGACTGCAGCCGGTCGACGCCCGCTGCCGGATTCGCTGGGCAGCCGCATGCCGCAACATCTTCCTCTCCATTTGATTTTTTGCTTGCTTCGCTTTTGGAAGCGAAGTAAGAATTAGTCCATTCTCACGTTCCCACAGGTCTTGTCTGACGAGCGCGGCCGACAATGTGGAGTGCTGCGTTACAGCCTGATAGGAAACATGATCCCACATTTCGAGTATGGGGACAGAAAAGCTTCTCTTAGGGAGGAACCCACGGTGAATACCGTCCGTCTCAACACCATCTGTTTGATTATTCTGCTGGCTGTATGCAGCCTGCCGGCACTCGGGCAGGTCAGTTCAACCTCATCGCTTTCCGGTTCCGTCGTCGATCCGACCGGGGCAATCGTGCCCGGCGCCGACATTGTTGTCCGGCACGAAGGAACCGGAACCGAGTTCAAGGTAATCAGTGCCGCCAACGGCACCTTCACGGTCCCGTCGCTCAATGCCGGCGCTTATTCGGTGACCGTGACAATGCCGGGATTCAAACAGGCCGTCGTCAAGGGCATTGCCGTAAACGTCGGCATCCCGGCATCGGTCAAGATCACACTTCAGCTCGGCTCACAGAACGAGACGATCGTCGTCGAGGGTGCCGGCGATGTGTTGCAGACACAGTCGGCGAACGTCAACACGACAATCACCGGCCGTCAGATCACGGAGCTCCCATTCACTTCGCGCAATGCAACCGACCTGCTGCTGAATCTGCCGGGGACAACCACGCCGGGACGCCCGCGCAGTTCGACTTTCAACGGCCTGCCCCAGGGCGCGATCAACATGACCCTGGACGGTCTCAACATCCAGGACAACTACATCAAGAACACCGACGGCTTCTACACCAACCTCTATCCGCGTGTGGACGCGGTGGAGGAGGTGTCGCTGTCGACGGCCACACCGGGGGCGGAGAGCGCGGGTGAAGGCGCCGTGCAGATCAAACTGGTAACCCGCCAGGGATCGAACCAGTACCACGGCAGCCTGTACGAGTACCACCGCAATCCCGCACTCAATGCCAACTACTGGTTCAACAATCGCGACTTGCGGGCGGGACCAAATGACGACCCGGCCACTTTCAAAGCGCCGCGCGATCGGGTGTTGCTGAATCAGTATGGTTTCCGGGTGGGCGGCCCCATTTCGCTGCCAAAGAAGATCTTCGGCCCGCTTGGCTTTGACGGCCACGACAAGGCCTTTTTCTTCGCCAACTACGAGGAATTCCGCCTGCCCACCGGAGTTTCACAGACGCGCACCGTTTTGCATCCTCTGGCGATGCAGGGCATGTTCCAGTACAAGGTGACCAGCGGAGGCCAGGTTTCCATCCGCCAGGTCGATCTGTTGGCGTTGGCGGCATCCAAGGGGAGACCCTCCACCATCGATCCAGTGGTGGGCAATCTGTTGGCAGACATTAGCAGCGCAACCCAGAAAACAGGAACGGTCGAGGTCGTGACGGACCCGGCCAAGATCGCGGATCCGAACGTTCAGCGCTACACCTTCAATCCCATGGGCGGCGAGGTTCGCATTTTCCCGACACTGCGGCTGGACTTCAACTTCACGAGCAAGCACCACCTGGAGAACACCTACATTCCGCAGACGCATCACACTAAGGTCGACTTTCTCAACAACGCCGCCCCGGCCTTTCCGGATTTCCCGACCTGGGGCGACCAGAAATCGACCCGCTTCTCGAACACGACCGCGCTGCGTTCGACCTTGAAGCCTACCCTCATCAACGAAGTTCGCTTCGGCTTTTCCGGCGGCACGGTGGTATTTTCGGGAATGAGGAGCAGCAACGACTTCAGCGGACCAATCGCCAACCAGGGAGGATACAACCTCGGGATCAACGCGGCGGACGGCATTTCCAGCCCGACTGTCAGCGCCAACTCGAGCCGCCGCAACACTCCGATACAACAGTTCAGCGATACGCTGAGCTGGACGCGCGGGGCGCACAGCCTCAACGTGGGCGCAAGCTTCACCAATGTAACAAACTTCAGTTCCGGCAAGACCACGGTGCCCTCCATCACATTCGGCGTGGACGTCTCCGATCCCGCTTCCAGCCTCTTTGCAACGGCGAACTTTCCCGGGGCTTCCTCTTCGGATGTCACCCGCGCCCAGGGGATCTATGCCGCCCTGGTCGGAAGCGTAACCCAGATTGGCGCCAACGCTCAGCTGGATGAGAATTCAGGCAAATATGTCTATCTCGGCAACAGTTACACGCGCTCGCGCATGCGGGAGACGGGACTGTTCGTGCAGGATTCGTGGAGGATGAACCCGAATCTGACCGTCAACTACGGGCTGCGTTGGGAAGTGCAGTTCCCGGTGACGTCACTGAACGACAACCTGTCGACCACCACCCTTGAAGACGTGTATGGAATCTCCGGGCTCGGAAACTTATTCAAGCCGGGCGTGCTTACCGGCCACGAGACGCAGTACACGCAGTTCAAGAAGGGCGATCGGGCCTATGACACGCAGTATGGCAACTTCGCTCCGAGTCTCGGCTTTGCCTGGAGCCCGAACCTGAAGGGTGGGATCCTCCAGCGCATCCTCGGCACCGGCCGCCAGAGCGTGATCCGCGGCGGCTACTCGTTGTCGTTCAACCGGGACGGCATCAGCCCGATGCTCAGCCCGATCTCGTCGAATCCAGGCAACGCGATTACCGCCAATCGCAACATGACGCTGGGCAACCTGATTACCAATGTCGGAAATGACAAGCTCCCCCTGCTGTTCCGCGAGCGCGATCGTCTCGGACCGCCCGCCATTCCCGACGCGCCCGTATACCCCTTTACCGGAGCCGTGACAGATTCGGCAAACGTCTATGATCCCAACATGAGCACGCCGTATGTAATGTCCTGGAATTTCGGCTATCAGCGGGAACTGACCAGCGACATGGTGGTCGAGGTCCGATATGTCGCCAACCGCGGCCTCGCGTTACGCGACACAACCAATCTGAATGAGACCAACATCATTGAAAACGGACTGCTGGACGAGTTCAAACTGGCCATGACCAACCTGAAGGCGAACATGGCAGCCGGCAAGGGCAATACCTTCGCCTACACCGGTGCGCCGGGCACTTCGGCACTGCCGATTTCGCTCGCTTACTTCAGCGGCCTTTCCGGTGCGGATGCCAACGATCCGACGAAGTACAACTCGAGCCTCTTCGCCAACAGCACCTTCGTGAACACGCTGGCGGCATACAATCCGACGCCCTACACGTTCGCGAGCAATCTGGATAGCGCCGACGCCCGGCGCAGCAACGCCATCAAGGCAGGATTGCCAGCCAACTTCATTATGACCAATCCGGGCAAGCGCGGCGGTGCAAACTACACGGGGGTCGGCGGGCATTCGTATTATGATGCCGGCACAGTCGAATTGCGGCGCCGCATGTCCAAGGGGTTGTTGTTGCAGGCGAATTATACCTATGCCCGCGGATTCGGGCTCAACAGCCCGTCCCTGCGCGCTCCCATGTACAAGACGCCGGGCTCGCTGGTCATTACCCACGCCTTCAAGACCGACTGGATCTATGACCTGCCGTTTGGCCGTGGACAAAAGCTTCTGGGCACTGCCGGCACTATGCTCAATGCTCTGATCGGCGGCTGGGCTTTCCACGGGATGGCGCGAATCCAGAGCGGCGCTCCCTTCAGCATCAGCGGCATCCGCCTCGTAGGCATGACGAGGCAGGAGCTCCAGGATAATGTGGCAATGCGGTTCGATGATCCGGCCGGAATTGCCTATTATCTGCCGCAGGATATCATCAACAATACGATTCTGGCCTATAACGTGAGCTCGACCAGTTCCACCGGGTACAGCAGCCGCGGCGTGCCCCAGGGCCGCTACCTCGCGCCGGCCAATAGCGGCGGTTGCATCGAGGTCTATTCCGGGCAATGCTCGTACCCGAACATCGTGCTCTATGGACCTCAGTTCACCAGGTTCGATTTGAGCTTTGTGAAAAAAACCAGGATCACGGAGAACACCAATTTTGAATTCCGCGCCGAGTTCCTGAACGCGTTCAACTACGTCAACTTCAGCGTCGGAAATGTGAATAATTCTTCCAGCAGTGTCGGCGTCGGCGGCGACACCTTCGGACGGGTCACGGGGGCATATCGGGACATCTCAACCACCAACGATCCCGGCGGCAGGCTGATCCAGTTCGTGGCTCGGATCAACTTCTAGAGGAGTTGCGTCCGACGCTTTGCTTCATAGGGGCGCGGAGTTGCTCCGCGCCCCTCCTAATTTGGGGTACAGGCTACACAACTCCCGAACTTCATCTCGAACAGGAGCAAACTAGCAGCTGCGGAATGCAGTAGTTGCGTAGCCCGAATAGGCAACCGGGCGGGAATATCTCTTGAAATGTAGACTAAGTTAGTTTAGTCTTATAAGTCATACATGGAGCATGAGGCATGAAGACTCTGAACGTTCATGAGGCGAAAACACGTTTGTCGTCGGTGTTGGCAGCGGTCGCTGAGAAAGGAGAGAAGTACCTCATCTGCCGCAACGGCAAACCTGTCGCCGACCTGGTGCCTCACGTCAAGAAGAGCCGGTTGAGGCCGCATCCGGTCCTGAGCCGGCTGCGCATTAAGTACGAGGTCACCGAGCCGATGAGCGCGGCCGAATGGGCGGAGGAACTCTGATGCTTCTGGATACGTGTGCGCTCCTGTGGCTCGCCGAAGGCGGACAGAAGCTGTCAAAACAGGCGCGCGACCGCATCGAAGATGCCCCCGTCGTTTTCATCAGCGCGATCAGCGCCTTCGAAATCGCCGCCAAGTGCCGGTCAGGAAAGCTGAGGCTGCCCGTACCGCCGATGGAATGGTTCCAGGGGATTGTCGATCATCACGACCTGGCGGTCGAGCCGCTGGACTGGGATGTCTGTATGGCGGCGGTCGATTTGCCGCCAGTTCACAAAGATCCATGCGATCGTTTCATTATCGCGACGGCCAAGATGCGCCACCTGACGGTTGTCACTGCAGACCCGGTATTCCGTTCTTACGGCATAGAGGTTGTTTCATGAGCGGGCAGGAAATTCTATTCGCCTTGAGGGGCGTGTGACGATCAAGGTTCCAGGTTCATCTTCCGCAGCAGGGCCTGGTAGCGCGGATGGCCGTGGATGGGGATGTATCTGGGATCGGATTTGAGGCCTGTAACGACGATCATGTCACGCTCTTCGACGCCCTTCTCCAGCCATTCGAGGGCGAGATCCACTTCTTTCAGGCCCCGGTAGATTGCCGCCACGGCCCAAGGCGGCACGTACGCAGTGCGGCGTCTCGCTATCAATTCTTCCAACAGCGCCCGTGCTTCCCCGGGCCGGTCTGCCAGCCCATACGCCAGACCGAGGATCCCGAGTGTCGGCGCATTGCGTCCGGAAAGTTCACACGCGCTTTGAGCCGCGGCAATCGCCTCTTCAATCCTCCCCTTGTGCTCGTATGCGATGGCCAGCAGCCAATGGGGAAAGTACCAGCCGGGATCCAGGTCCATCGCGCGCTGACACTGCTCGATCGCCGGCTCGCACTCCCCCCTCGCGTAATAGAGATATGCCACGAGGGCGTTGTATAGCGGCGAGAGCGGATCCAGTTCCACCGCCCGCTGAAGCTGCGTTGTCGCTTCTTCCAGCCGCCCCATAGGCCGGAGAAACCAGGCCGCATAGTGATAACTGACGATCGGAGACGCCGGGTTGAGTTCCAGAGCGCGCCGAAATTCCTGCTCCGCTCCTGCCCACTCGAAGTCGCCGACCCCCCTGGCCATTCCCGACAGGGCGTGCGCCTCGGCCAGCGTGTCATCCCGGCTGAGAGCCTCCATCGCCGCCGCTTTGGACTTGGGCAGACCCGCCATCGGAGTCATGAAGCCCCAGAAGCTGCTCACGGCATAGAACTCCGCCATCCCTACGTAAGCCAGCGCATAGTTGGGATCGAGCGCGATGGCCTGTTCCAGATACTCCTTGCCCTTCGTCATGGACTCCGGTGTCATCCTGAGCATGCAATGGCGTCCCCTCAGGAACAAGTGGTAGGCCTCTACGTTTTCCGTGTGCCGTTTGACCAGCGGACGGCTCCCGGTCAAGCGTATCCGCAGCTTCTCCACGATGGCCTGTGAGATCTCGTCCTGAATGGCGAATACGTCCGTCATCTCCCGGTCGAAGCGCTGGCTCCACAGGTGGTAGCCATCGCTCGCCTTGACGAGCTGCGCCGTGATCCGAACCCGTTTGCCCGCCCTGCGCACACTCCCTTCCAGGATCGTCTCGACGTTGAGGCGCGCGCCGATTTCGCGCACATCCTGCTCCTTGCCGCGGAAGGCGAAGGCCGAGGTCCTGGCCATCACGCGCAATCCCGGCACCTGTGCCAGGGCGTCGATGATGTCTTCGGCCAGCCCGTCGCTGAAGTACTCGTTTTCCTTGTCCGCGCTCAGGTTGGCAAACGGAAGCACTGCCAGCGACGGGATGTGCGCGGACACTTCAGCAATGGGAGTCGCGTTGTGCCCCGAATCGCGGTCACGTTTCACGCGTTGGAGATCCGCGCGCATGTCGGATGCATTCTGGTAGCGGAGCTTCGGGTCCTTTTCCAGGGCCTTGTGGATGATGTGCTCCAACTCGCCAGGCAGGTCGGGGTTGATGCGCGCGGGCGCCGTCGGCACTTTGTGCAGGATGGCATCGACCGTGGCTGCTGAAGATGTTCCGCGGAAGGGCGTCACACAGGTCGCCATCTCGTAAAGCACGACGCCGAACGAAAACAGGTCGGTGCGCACATCCAGTTCGTGACCCAGGGCCTGCTCGGGCGACATGTAGTCCACCGTGCCGACTGTCGTGCCGGGTCGGGTCAGCGGATCTGTTGCCACTTGCACTGTAGGCATGGCAGATACCGAGGCCGGGCGCTCCAGGACGAGTTTCGCCAGTCCAAAATCCAGGATCTTGGCGACGCCCCGATCCGTGACGAAGATGTTCGCCGGCTTGATGTCGCGATGAATGATTCCTCTCGAGTGCGCGGCATCGAGGCCATCCGCAATCTGGATCGCGAGCTCGAGAATCCCGTCCGTGTCGAGCATTTTTTCCTGAATGCGATGCTTGAGCGTCTCGCCTTCGAGGAATTCCATGGCAATGAAGTGCCGACCCTCATGCTCGTCGAATTCGTAAATGGTACAGATGTTCGGGTGGGTGAGCGAGGAAGCCACCTGGGCTTCGCGCTCAAACCTCTCCAGTGCATAGGGAGTACGGGACAGTTCTTCGGGAAGAAACTTCAGGGCGACGGCACGGTGGAGCCTGGTGTCCTTGGCTTTGTAGACGACTCCCATGCCTCCGCTGCCGAGTTTCTCGATGATCCGGTAATGCGAAACTGTCTTGCCCATTACGGAAAACGTCTCCACTCACGATTCGCCGCACTGCGAATGCCGGCACCGGAATTTGACGTCATTAGAGCGGCATTATAATCACCCGGCGCTGATCGGGGTAGCCGAATCCGCCGCATTGAACCGTGTCGAGATCAAACACAATTCCAGCCGTCGGTTCCAGGGGATCTGCCCCCGGCCGGCGGCCGTCAACTCTTCTGCCAGACCCGAGCTATTTGTTCGCCACCACGTCCACTTCGCTATAGAACGTGTTGCCCCAATCGTCGTCAGCTTCCGTAGCGATGCAAACAAACAACAGGTACCGGAATTTGCCGAGCGATCCGCTGGAATCGGCTATGCTCACGCCATATTGCCCGCCTCCGTCGCCCTGCGGAGGCCGCGTGTCGACGGTCGCAATGAGCTTCCATCCGCAGCCGGCCGGGTCGACGCCCTCTTTGGGTGCAGCATTGAAGCCGGTTCCCGTTCCATCACTCGCGTAGAGCTTGTACACCTGCGGGCCGCGCGTGTTGGGATGCCAGGAGTAGGTGTTGACCTGATCGATCCCGATGACGCTTCCGAGATCCATCCGAACCCGCCCGCCGAGTGTGCCGGCGTTGAAGAAGAAGTTGGCGGCCGGCTCATCTTCTTCCTTCGGCACGAGCCCATCGGTTAATGCCGTAAGATCGGCGCCGTTGCCGTCGCTCTCGCCCTCGACGAGAGTCATGACCGCACCGGCGCCCGCGTCGTCTTTGACCGGCGCAGGCACCGTCTTAAACTTGAATGCGGCGGATGCCGCCGCCGCGCTGTTGTAATCGACCGTTACCTTCACCTCGCCTCGCGCGACCGCTGCCAACAAAACCATCGCCAAGATTGAACAGCTCATTTCGCGCATCGCATTGATCCCCCCGGAAGGCTACAAACACACCAAAATTACCATCGCCGGCGGCACTCCGGCGGATCCAGAAGCGGTACCGGCGAGTGCACGCGCAGGCGCCCCTATTCCCTGACCAGCGGCTTGTACTTGATCCGGTGCGGTTGGTCGGCAAGCGCGCCCAGGCGCCGTTTGCGGTCGGCTTCGTAATCCTGGTAGTTCCCCTCGAACCAGACCACCTTCGAATCCCCCTCGAACGCGAGGATATGAGTCGCAATCCGGTCCAGGAACCAGCGGTCGTGGCTGATGATGACGGCGCAGCCCGGAAAGGAGAGGAGCGCGTCCTCCAGCGAACGGAGTGTGTCGACGTCCAGGTCGTTGGTCGGCTCGTCGAGAAGGAGCAGGTTGCCGCCCCGCTTGAGCACTTTGGCCAAGTGCAAACGGTTCCGTTCGCCTCCGGACAGATCCGCCACCCGCTTCTGCTGATCCGAACCCTTGAAGTTGAAGGCGGCGGCATAGGACCGTGCCGGAATCTCCCGCTTGCCGAGCGTGACCAGATCCCGGCCGTCGCTGATCTCCTCCCACACCTGGCGATCGCCCTTCAGGGTGTCGCGGCTCTGGTCCACGTACGCGATCTTGACTGATTCTCCGATCCTGAGAGTGCCGCCGTCCGGTTGCTCTTCCCCGACGATCATGCGGAAGAGCGTCGTTTTCCCGGCGCCGTTGGCGCCGATCACGCCGACGATGCCACCGGGCGGCAGTTTGAACGACAGGTCGTCAATCAGCAGCTTGTCGCCGTAGCCTTTCCGCAGGCTGGTCGATTCGACCACCAGGTCTCCCAGCCTCGGCCCTGCCGGGATGTGCAGCTCGGTTGCCTGGACGCTCTTCTCCACCTCTGCTTCCTGTGCCAGCAACTGCTCATACGCTGTCAAACGCGCTTTCCCTTTAGCCTGGCGGGCGCGGGGCGACATGCGCACCCACTCCAGTTCCCGCTGCAGCGTGCGCCTGCGCGCCGACTCCTGCTTCTCCTCGAGAACGAGCCGCGCCTGCTTTTGATCGAGCCAGGAAGAATAGTTCCCCTCCCAAGGGATGCCTTCGCCCCGGTCCAGTTCGAGGATCCAGCCGGCGACGTTGTCGAGGAAATAGCGGTCGTGTGTAATGGCGACGACTGTCCCCGGATAATCTTTGAGAAACCGTTCCAGCCAGGCAACCGACTCCGCATCCAGGTGGTTCGTGGGCTCGTCGAGGAGCAGCAGGTCGGGCCTCTCCAGGAGCAGGCGGCACAGAGCCACGCGCCGGCGCTCGCCGCCCGACAGCTTCGTCACGTCGGCATCCCCCGGGGGAAGCCGGAGCGCGTCCATCGCGATCTCGAGGGTCCGGTCCAGTTCCCAGGCGTTGCAGGCGTCGATCGCGTCCTGGACGCGCGCCTGTTCCGCGAGAAGCTTGTCCATTTCTTCAGGGGAAAGCTCCTCGGCAAACCGGGCATTGATCTCGTCGAAGGACTGGAGCAGCTCACGCGCCGGACGCACGCCCTCCTCCACATTTCCCAGGACATCTTTCGCCGTGTCGAGCTGCGGCTCCTGCGGCAGATAACCGACCCGGACTCCTTCGGCCGGCCAGGCCTCTCCCAGAAAATCCGTGGTCACGCCCGCCATGATCTTGAGAAGCGTGCTCTTGCCGGCGCCATTGGCGCCGATAAGCCCGATCTTGGCCCCGGGGAAAAAGGACAGCCAGATCCCCTTCAGCACCTCACGGTTGGGGGGATATACCTTGCGCAGATCCTTCATGACGTATATGTACTGGTATGCCACGCAACGCTCCTCGAGAAGTTGTGCCGGGCAACTACGAACTTATAGGTGATTCTCCCTCCCTGTGCAAGGAGTTCGGGGAAGGCCCGACAGACTGGCGGGACGAGTTGCGGCGTGAGGTCGGGGATGCGTACTCGCGCTACGTCGGGCGTCCGGACTGCAGATTTAATCCACCCCAAGTGCGGCGGAAAGGCGTACCATTGCTCAGGATAAGTCAAACGAACCCGTGACTGAATAGACGCCGCGATCGTGGAGGAGCCATGCGTGTAAAAAGTCCCCGGTGGCTGTTGCTCCTCGAGGGCATACTGCTTGCCGTTGCGCTGCTGGTGTTGGCCTACAAGGCGGCCATGTGGGTTCTGCCGCTGCCTGCCAAGGCCGTCGAACAAGCCCGCACCTCGCAGAAGAGGCCGGATGCGGCTACCCAGCTCCTGGAGTACTACCGCCAGTATCCGGACCGGTATATCCGTGTCAGCGACGAGGTCTGGTCGTATGATCCCGGGATTCGAGTCGCCGTACACTCCTTCACCCTCCGCAACATCGCTACCCTGCCATATACCGCCATCGAGGTCCGGTTCAGTTATGAATCGGCGAACGGGAAAGAGCTCCTCGCACGGACGGTGAAGATCGCCGGCTCGCTGGCGCCATTTACGACCATGAGCGTGAAGAAGATCAAGATCACCGGTGTTCCTGACACCAGCAAGAGCGTGACGATCACCGTCGCAAAGGCCGTGGTCGTCCGATAGTTGCAGCCCCACAACATAACCAGCAATCTATCCGGGAGCGACTCATGACCGACGGATTGAATGCAGCCATTACGAAGAAGCCTCGCCGGCGCCTGGGCGGCACCGGCATCCAGATCACCCCGATCGGCTTGGGCACGTGGCAGTTTTCCGAAGGCAAAGGGGGCGCCATGGGAACCTGGGCCCCGGTCGACCCGGATGAGACCGATGCCATCGTCAAAGCGGCCCTCGAAGAGGGGATCAACTGGTTCGACACCGCCGAACTGTACGGATTCGGGCGCTCGGAGCGAGCCCTGTCCCGCGCCCTGGCGCGGGCCGGCATCGCGAACGGCGAGGTTGTCGTCGCCACGAAGTGGAATCCTCTGCTGCGCTCGGCACGCTCCCTCCGAAAAACGATCGAGCGGCGCCGGGAATGCCTGAAGCCTTTCCACATCGACCTTCACCAGGTGCACTTCCCCGCCTCGTTTTCCTCCGTCGAGTCGGAAATGAATGCCATGGCGGACCTCATCGAGCGGGGCAAGATCCGGGCTGCCGGGGTGAGCAACTTCTCCGCCGGGCAGATGCGCCGGGCCCACCAGGCACTGGCAAAACGAGGCTTCGGGCTGGCTTCGAACCAGGTCAAATACAGCGCCCTGGACCGGCATATCGAAACCAGGGGCACACTGGCAACGGCCAAGGAACTGGGTATCACGATCATTGCTTACTCACCGCTGGAAATGGGGCTGCTGACGGGGAAGTTCCACAAGGATCCGGCCACGCTGGGGAGCCGTCCCTTGGGCCGGCGCCTCCGGCTTCGCGGTCTGGTCGAAAAGAGCCGTCCCCTGATTTCAGCCCTCGAGCGCATTGCGGCGGCGCACGACGTTTCGATCGCGCAGGTCGCCCTGAACTGGCTGGTGAACTTTCACGGCGAGACGGTGGTCGCCATACCCGGCGCGACACGGGCGCACCATGCCCGCGAGAGCGCCGGCGCCATGAACTTCGCGCTGTCCCCGGAGGAGATGGACGAAATCGACCGCCTCTCGAGACCCCGGCAGTGATCGTCGGTTGGTGTTGAATTTTGGTTTCCGGGCCGTTAAAGTCACTCACGAACGCTCGACATCCCTTTGAGGAGACCGGCTTATGGCGCATCCCGACTACAAGGAAGCAAGATTGTTGGAGGAGGCTTTCTTTCGCAAGCGCGACGCGGAACTGATCGCGGAAATGCGCCGCAGAGAGGTGGCGGAGTCGCGCAAGAAAGCGCTGGCGGAGGTCTCCGGGATCACCGACGACGGGGTGCTCGAGCAGCTCGTTGCCAACGACATCCATGCGGAGTCCCTGGTCGCATTCTCCCTGGTGCCCATCATCGAGGTTGCCTGGTCCGACGGTGAAATACAGCCCGCGGAACGGGATGTTTTGCTGAAGGCGATCGAGGAGGCCGGCATTCCTACAAACGGCGTCGCCTACCGGCTCATGGAACAGTGGCTGGAACGACGGCCCGAACCGGAATTGCTGAAGCTCTGGGAGGATTACACCCGGGCGATGATGCGGGACCTGAGCGCGGACATGGGGGCGAGCGTCAAACAGACGGTGCTTGGACACGCCCGTGCGGTCGCAAAGGCTGCGGGCGGGTTCCTCGGAGTTGGCCGCGTGTCGAAGCGTGAAGAAAAGATGCTCGTTGCCCTGGAGAAAGCATTCGAGACCGGGAAACCATAGTATGACAGCTTCAACCGCGGATGTCGTCATCTGCGGCGCCGGCATTGCAGGCATCGCAAGCGCCTTCCATCTGACCACGGGTCACGGCGTCAAGAATGTGATCCTGGTGGATGAGCGGCCGCCGCTGTCGCTTACCAGCGACAAGTCCACCGAGTGCTACCGCAACTGGTGGCCCGGCCCCGGCGACGCCATGGTCTCCCTGATGAACCGCAGCATCGATCTCCTAGAGGAGATCGCCCGGGAAACCGACAACCGCATCAATCTCAACCGGCGGGGTTATCTATTTGTCACCGCAGATCCTGCCCGCATTCCGGCGTTCAAGCACGCCGCGGAAGAAGCGGCGGTGCTCGGGGCCGGCCCGGTCCGCTGCCATGGCGGGCGGCCAGGCGAACCTGCCTACATCCCCGCGCCTGCCCGGGAGTTCGAACATCAGCCGACCGGCTCCGACCTGATCACAGATCCGGCGCTCATCCGCGAGCATTTCCCGTATCTCACGGATCGCACCGTGGCCGCGGTTCATCCCCGGCGGTGCGGGTTCTTCAGCGCCCAACAGCTGGGGATGCACCTGCTGGAGCAGGCCCGGGAGCACGGTGCGAAGCTGTTGTCCGGCACCGTGACTGCAGTGCGCGCGCCTGGGGACCGCGTGGAGGAGGTGATCGTGCAGACGGGCGGCGGCTCCACGTCCATCTCCACCCGCCTGTTTGTCGACGCGGCGGGGCCGTTCCTGCCGCACGTCGCCAGGATGATAGGCGTTGAGCTGCCGGTGTTTCACGAGCTCCACATCAAAGTGGCCATCAGGGACCATTTGCGCGTGCTGAGGCGCGATGCGCCGCTGCTCATCTGGTGCGATCCCGGGCGGTTGCCGTGGTTGGAGGAGGAGCGGTCGCTGCTGGCCGAAACGGAGGAAACACGGTATCTGCTCGGCGAGTTTCCTTCGGGCGTGCATGCGCGTCCGGAAGGCGGCGCCGACAGCGACGTTGTGCTCGTCCTGTGGACATACGACGTCGAACCGGTGGCGCCGGTCTTCCCCTTCAATTTCGACCCGTACTATCCCGAAATCGTCCTCCGCGGACTGACCGTGATGATCCCCGGCCTGGAGGCGTATTTCGGGCACCTGCCGAAACCGGTGCTGGATGGAGGATACTATACGAAGACGGCCGAAAATCGCCCCCTGATCGGCCCCCTGCCGGTCGAGGGCTCCTATGTGATCGGGGCCTTTTCCGGTTTTGGCTTGATGGCTTCGAGTGCCGCGGGCGAACTCCTGGCAGCTTATCTGACTGAAAGCGAATTACCGCCCTACGCCCCGGCTTTCACCCCCGCCCGTTACCAGGATCCTGCCTACCGGAAGCTGCTGGAAACCTGGGACAAGACCGGCCAGATCTGAGCCGGCAGGCGCGCCGCCGGGATTCAAGCGGGCATTGGATCCACGTGCTCCTGCTTATTCGACGCCCGGAAGGTCAGAGGCTCTCATCCTCATAGACGTTGGCGATGCAGCAGAGAAAAGTCACCGGTTCCTCGGTGCTCTCATTCCTCATGCTGTGGACTTCCATTGTGGGCACAAACACAAAATCGTTGGGTCCCAGGACCTTTTCCTCGACGACCTCGTCGGTTTTCGAATCATGCTTGAAACAGCGGACATGCCCGCTCAGGATGAACATGGTCTGGTAATAAAGGTGGTTGTGAATCGGGATTTCCCCGCCCGGGCCGATGCTGAAAAACCGGAGCCCGTACTCCGCGGCGCCATCGGGTCCGACTTGTGAAAGCCAGCGGATGTAGACCTCTTTCAGGGGGTGTGGTTTCCCTCTGTAGGGGTACGTCCCCATTTTGATTTCTTTGGCGTCGTTGACGTTCATTACGATCATGGAGCCCCTCCTTGCTCGATAGCCTAAGGCTATCACAGCACACATGCCCGCCAACACCTCCATTATAGGGAACAATCCGGTGAGGACGGGCCTCAACCTTTGCACCGCGCCCGTCACGACGCTGCGTGTGCGGTGTTCCGCGTTAGGGCAAGATTGTCGATTGAGGCCGGGGCGCCAAAGCCGATCGCGATCGGCGCCGCAATCGCAATCGGCTTTTTGAGGAGTGGCGCTCCGACTCCTCATCACCATCACGGCAGTGACGCCCATCCGTGCAAGTTCTGCTGCGGGCTTCATCGCCATCAGGGTATACTGCGCAGATCGGAGCAAATTATTGCTTGTTCCTAACTAGTTTCTGTCGCGAAACTCGATTATTTTCCTTCCTGGTCCTGGACGTGGACCTGGACCTCGACCTGGACGTGGTCAGCCTTTTTGATGTAACCTCTCGCGAATGCGGCACTTATATCGGGCCATAGGTATTTGCCGAGTCTACGTCCACGTCCAAGTCCAGGTCCAAGTCTAGGTCCAGGTTAAATGACCTTGGAGTTTCGCGACAGGAACTAACTAGTCGAAAGGGTGACATCTGCCATGAAAGTGCTGCGAACCACGCTGATCATCCCGTTGCTGGCCGTTGCGGTATGTGCCGCTGATCAGGACTGGACGCCGGCCGGCCAGTCGATACGCACGCCCTGGGCCAAGGAGGTCAACCCGGCCAACGTCTGGCCCGAGTATCCGCGTCCCATCATGACCCGGACGGACTGGCTGAATCTCAACGGTCTGTGGGAATATGCCGTCACACCCAGATCCTCCGGCGAACCCGCCGGCTTCGAGGGTTCGATCCTGGTGCCGTTCGCCATTGAGTCGTCACTTTCGGGGGTCGGCAGAGTCGTCAGTCCCGACCAGGCGCTCTGGTATCGCCGCTCCTTCCAGGTCCCGGCAACCTGGAAAGGGAAGCGGATTCTGCTTCACTTCGGCGCCGTAGACTGGGAGACGACGGTCTACGTCAACGGCCGCCAGGCCGGCACGCACAAAGGCGGCTATGATCCGTTCACCTTCGACATCTCCGACCTATTCCAGGGTGACGGTCTTCAGAGGATCGTGATTCGCGTCTGGGACCCGACCAACGGCAGCAATTCGACCCAGCCGCGGGGCAAACAGGTGCTGCGCCCCGGCGGCATTTTCTATACTGCCGTTACCGGCATCTGGCAGACAGTCTGGCTCGAGCCGGTTTCTTCAGCCCACATCGCCGGGCTGCGCACAATTCCCGATGTCGATCAACAAGTCGTTTCCTTGACGGCAGAGGTGGCAGGCGCCAACGCGGAGCACCGGCTGCGGTTCGAGGTCAGGGACGGCAAGACAGTCGTAGCCCGTGGCGAAAGCCGGCCCGGGCACGCCGCGGCGCTCAAAATCCCGAAGCCCCGCCTGTGGTCGCCGGGCGCGCCATTTCTCTACGATCTCAGGGTCACGCTGCTTGATGCCCGGGCGCGCACGATGGACTCCGTAGGAAGTTACTTCGGAATGCGCAAAATCGCTATCGGGCGCGATGCCCAGGGATACAACCGTCTGTTTTTGAACAATGCGCCGCTTTTTCAGCTCGGACCGCTCGACCAGGGCTGGTGGCCCGACGGCCTCTATACCGCGCCGACGGACGCGGCGCTTCGCTACGACCTGGAGCAGCTCAAAGCCCTCGGTTTCAACATGCTTCGCAAGCATGTGAAAGTCGAGCCCGAACGCCTCTATTATTGGACCGACAAGCTCGGGTTGCTCGTCTGGCAGGACATGCCCAGCAGCAATTTCAACCGCAGGAACGCGCCGGCCGACGCTCTGGCCGAAGCTGACCGGCAGTGGGATGTTGAGCTCAAGGCGATGATCGATCACCTGCACAACTATCCGTCCATCATCATGTGGGTGCCTTTCAACGAGGGTTGGGGACAGCACGACACCAAACGGATTACGGAATGGATCAAGGGCTACGACCCCACTCGCCTGGTCAACGACGCGAGCGGCTGGACAGATGAAGGCGTCGGCGACGTGAATGACATCCACGCTTACCCGGGTCCGGCGATGCCGACTCCGGAAAGCGGCCGTGCCGTGGTGCTGGGCGAATTCGGCGGTCTTGGCCTGCCGGTCAAGGGACACCTGTGGAAGGAGGAAGGCAATTGGGGGTACCGTTCGTTCGACGATTTCGATGCCTATCGCCAGAAATACACCGACCTGCTCGTCGCCATGTATGGGCTGGTCAAGAAAGGCCTGGCCGCGGCGGTCTACACCCAGACTACGGATTGTGAGATCGAGGTCAACGGCTTGATGACCTACGATCGGGTGATATCCAAACTCGATCCCAAAGTGTTTGCCACGCTCAATCGAGGATTCCTGCCGCCGGTGCTCGATGGGACGCGAACCGGTTTCGTGGCGCCGCTCCAGGTGAAACTGCAGACGGCCGATACGGCAGCCATGACGCGCTACACGCTTGATGGCGCCGAGCCGAACGAGCGTTCACTCAGTTACTCGTCCCCGATCACCATCGACAGAGATATAACGCTCAAGGCGCGCAGCTATTGGCCGGACGGAACGGCCAGTGTTGTCGTCGCCAGGTCCTATCGTAAGGCACAGACAATCATGGATGCCGTCAAGCCTGACGCTCTCGAGCCCGGACTCGCCTTTGAGTTTTACAAGAGCCATTGGACCCGCCTGCCTGATTTCGGTGCCCTCACGCCTGCAAGAACGGGTGTGTCGGATGCGCTCGGGCTGCAATGCGCGCAAGGCGAGAAAGCCGATTTTGGTCTGAGGTTCACGGGTTACATCCAGATCCCAAGGACCGATGTATACGTGTTCTCTGTGGAATCCGATGACGGGACGCGCCTCCGCATCGGGGGCAAGGATGTCGTTCTCAATGATGGCGTTCACGGCATGACCGAGATCCACGGCGAGATCGCCCTCGAGGCGGGATGGCACCCGATCGAACTGATCTATTTCCAGGGGACGGGCGGCCAGGGATTGCAGGTTACCTGGGAAGGACCGGGCATTCCCCCAGGCCCCATTCCGAAGGAGGCGCTGAAGCACCAGGGAGACAAACCATGAAAGCAAAACTCCTATCCCGATGTGCAGTCGGCAGACATTCTACTTCAAGTATTTTTCAAACCAGCCGATTACGCGATTGAGAACGTCGAGCTGGTGATTCTCTTCACGAATGCCATGACCCTCGCGCGGGTATACAACCAATTCACACTCGACCTTGTATCGCTTCAGGCCCCGATAAAACTGCTGGACCTGGCCGATAGGATCGGTAGTGTCCTCTTCGCCGTTCAGGAGAAGTGTGGGCGTTTTTACGTTTTTGACAAAGGTGACGGGAGACCTCCTGGTGAACAGTTCCTGATTATCGTAAGGAGTCCCGAGCGCCCAGGTGTCGCCGATGTTCACGCCGGCGCTCTCCGTGCCAAATTCGCTTTCCAGATCGGTCATCGGGGCGCCCGACACGGACGCCTTGAAACGAGTCGTTTGCGTGACCGCCCATGCCGCCATATAACCGCCATAAGACCAGCCGCCGATGCCCAGATGTTCCGGATCGGCAAGGCCCTGGCTGACGGCGTAGTCCACGGCGGCCATCACGTCTTTCCAGTCCCCTCCACCCCAATCGTATCGGTTGCTGACCACAAATTCGTGTCCGTAGCCCAGCGAGCCACGAACGTTCGGATATAAAATGACATAGCCTCGGGATGCCAGCAGCTGGCCCCACCGGTCGAACCGATCGGCCCAGGAGCCGGTGGGTCCTCCATGGACCATGACGATGAACGGCGCTTTTGTCCCTGGTTTGTAGCCCGGCGGCTTCAGAATTCCGGCTTCGATTTCCATGCCGTCGAAACTGCGGTAGCGGACGATCTCGAGTTTGCTGAGCGGTATCGCATCCCATTCCCTGTTGAACCGGGTGACCTTTTCTGCGGCGCCGCCTTTGACTGATAACCAGAGCTCGGGGGCAACGGTCGAGCTCTCGGCCACGTACGCGAGCACTACCTTCCCGGCCACGAACGAACCGGAAAGCGGGACCGAAGCCCCCGGCAATTTCCGGGCTTGTCCATCTGCTGTTATGGAATAGAAGGCTCGGGTGAATCCGGTGGTCACGCCCGCGAGGATGCTGCCGTCGTGCATCCAGCTGAATGCGTCGACGGGACGGTCGATCGATGAGGAGGTCAGATTGGCAGGCTGTCCGCCGGCGAGCGGCATGAGCAGGAGATCGTGCGGGTCAGGTCCGTCGCCCCGCGATCCCGTGTAGGCAATCCTCTTGCCGTCAGGCGAAATCCTGATCCCGCCAAAGGGCCCGCGGGGGGCTGCGACTTCGGTCATTGCGCCATCGCCGATGCGGAGAGAGTAGATTCGGTTGGTCATCCAATCCGGCTGTGGCGCGTCATTGGCGGACAGGATCAGCTGATCTCCTTGCGGCGCCCAGGTGAAGCTGGCAATTCGCCACTTCGCTTCGCTCAATTGCCGGACCTTGCGCGACTGGAGGTCGATCAGGTAGATCAGTGCGTTTTTGTCGTCCCGGTCCGCAACTCTGGCATCATCTCTCTCTTTGAGCTTCTTTTCCTCTGAATCGCTGTTCGCCATCCTTGCCAGGAATGCAATCTGCCTTCCGTCGGGGGACCATTCGAAGCTCTGCACACCCGTCTTGCTTTCGGTCAGCGCCTGGGCTTCACCTCCGTCAATCCGGACGGTGTAGATCTGAGGCCTTTCCCCCCGGGTGGAAACAAACGCCAGAGTCTGCCCGTCCGGCGACCAACGAGGCTGGCTGTCGGACTTCTCGGAAGTCGTGAAATGCGCCAGAGACCTGGTCTCCGTTTTCAGAAGCCAGATGTTTCTTTTCTGGTCGCTTCCTTTGATGGGATCGGAAACCACGAACGCCACGGACTGCTCGTCCGGGGAGAGCTGCAGGTCGGATATCCCGGTCCGCCTGAGAGTCTGTTCCGGGCTCAGAACTGACGCGGCCCCCCGTGCTTCTTGAGGCGGCTCACTCTGCACTCGGGCCGGGGCCAGAGCCAGCACGACGACCGCAATCAACACCAACGACCTGCCACTGCGAACGATAACCGAGGCTTGGTTCATGGATCCCCTCCAGCATGAGTTCTAATTAAATCAATTCCCAGCCGCAAAATCAGCTCCTTAATCCGGATAATTCATGAAGAGGATCATGAGAAGTCCTCAACTGTCGTACATTGAACCGTTAAGGGCCAAAACCTCTCATTCATGAAACCAACACACTGTTGGAAGCCGCGTAGCGGCGGTCTGATTGTAGCCCGGCCTTTCAAGGCCGGGGAACCTTTGAGCTCGCGATTTTGAGAGCTCACTCAACTGGATTGGAGAATGAGCTTCCATCCGCCGTGGCTGCCCCATTTGAATTCCGGCAACGGGTCTACGGTTTCAGTGGCGGGAGGATGGAAATTTGGCGTAAGATGTGACCTCTGAAAAAGCGATGAACTTTTGCCTCCCTAAACATCCACATCAGGAGCAGGTACCATGATTCGACGCTCACAGGTCCATCCGCAGCGAGCCCGGACAGCCCGGAAGCTGCTTATCTTATGTTTTTCGTTTTCACTGATTACCCTATCCGTGCTGGCTCAGCAGGCCGTTGTGAAGAAACGGCCTTTGAACCACAAGGACTACGACACCTGGAAGACAATCCAGTCGCAGCTTTTGACTCGCGACGCCAAGTTTCTCGGTTACGTGCTCAACGCTCAGGACGCGGACGGAGAGGTCGTCGTTCGCAACCTCGCCTCCAGCCAGGAATGGCGCTATAACCGGGGCAAGCGCGGGGAGACTCCTGCCGCACCTCCCTCTGACGGCCTTGAGGATCAGGGCCGGGGGGGCGGCGCCCGGGGCGGTGGAGCCGGCGCCGGAAGCGCCGCGTTGACCTTCACCCCAGACGGGCGTTTCGCCGTCTTCCAGATCCTGCCCACGGAGGCCGAAACGGAGGCCGCGCGGAAAGAAAACCGTCGCCCGGCGGACATGCCGCAGAACGCCATGGGAATCATGGACTTGACCAACGGCAAGGTGGAGCGCGTGGAGCGGGTGCGCCGGTTCGCGATGCCCGAAGAAGCCTCCAATGTTCTTGCCTACACCCTCGAACCGAAACCTGAAGCCGCGCCTGCCCAGGGACGCGGCGGCGAAGCCGGCGCTCCCGCCGGCGCCACGACGCCGCCCGCGGCCGCCGCAGGTGGCGGCAGGCAGGGATCCGGCGGTCGCGCAGGGGGTGCAGCCGGAGGGCGCGGTGGAGCGGGACGAACCGAGTACGGGGTCGAGCTGAAACTACGCAACCTGGCCGATAAGAGCGAGCGCACGTTTGCGGACGTGCTCGACTTCTCGCTCACCAAGGACGGCAAGACCCTCGTGTACACCGTGTCATCCCGGAAACAGGAGGGCAACGGCATCTATCGCTTTGCCATCGGCGGGACCGGTGAGCCAGCGGCGCTGCTCAGCGGCCGCGGAAGATACACCCGCCTGACCTGGGACGAAAACCAGACACAGATGGTATTCACGAGCGACAAGGACAATCCCGGGGCCAGGCCGCCAAAGGTCAAGATCTACTCTACGGACATGCAGGGACCTGCCACCGAACTGGTCTCGACCAATACGCCGAACTTCCGGCAGGGCTATGTGATCAGCGACCGTGGCGGATTGTCCTTCTCCCAGGACGGTACCCGGATCTTCTTCGGCATTTCTCTGCCGGGCGCGGCTCCCGAAACCGAGGAAGAGACCCCAGGCGCCACCCGCACTCCGGCAGCGGCCTCCACCGCGGCCAGCGAAGACAGAGTCTCCGCCGACCTGTGGCATTGGAAGGATGATTACATCCAGCCGATGCAAAAGGTGCGAGCATCGCAGGAAGCAAACCGCGCCTACACCGTGGCCTACAACCTCAAGAACAAAAAACTGACGCCCCTGGCCGACGAGACCATGGCTCAGGTCACGCCGCAGGCCGACGGGCGCTGGGCGCTCGGCTCCGACGACAGAAAATACAGGATCCTGATCGGGTACGAACAAGGGAACGTGTCCGACACCTACCTGGTCAACACCGACGACGGCAGTCGCAAGCCCCTGCTCACCAAGCAGTCGGGATCCATCTCGTTCTCGCCGAATGCCAGGTACGGGCTGTACTTTGACGGCAAGGACTGGAACAGCATCTCCATTCCCGACGGTAAGATAGTCAACCTGACGAATGGCCTCGGCCCGAACTTCTGGCAGGAGAACAACGATACCCCAAGCACGCCGGGAAGCTACGGCAACGGGGGCTGGACCAAGGATGAAAAGTACGTTCTGCTCTACGACCGCTACGACATCTGGCAGGTAGCTCCCGACGGTTCCGGGGCCAAGAACCTTACCGATGGCGCGGGGCGCAAGGATAAGATCATTTTCCGCCTTGTGAACATCCGGACTGATCCCGACGAACGGTGGATAGACCCGCAGCAGCCGCTTTTGCTGAGCGCCGAAAACGAGTGGACGCGCGACACCGGCTTCTATCGCGACAAGTTCGAAGGCGGTGCGCCGCAGAAACTGTTCATGGCGGCCAAGAGATTCAGCGCGCCGACCAAGGCCAGGTCGGCCGACGTTTACATGCTCACCGGTTCGACGTTCAACGAGTTCCCCGACATCGTGGTGTGCGGGCCGAACTTCACCGACATGAAGAAGGTCACCAACGCCAACCCGCAGAGGGCCCAACTTCTCTGGGGCACGTCGGAGCTGATCCGTTTCAAGAACACCGACGGCGTCCAGCTGAGCGCCAGCCTGTTCAAGCCGGAGAACTTCGATCCCAAAAAGAAGTATCCGATGATGATCTACATCTACGAATTGCTCTCCAACGGCGTGAACAACTTCGTCAACCCGGCGCCGGGCAGTTCGATCAACATCTCCTACTACGTCAGCAACGGTTACGTGGTGCTGGAACCCGACATCGTTTACACCATCGGCTATCCCGGGCAGAGCGCTCTCAAGTGCGTTCTCCCCGCCATTCAGGCGGTGGTCGACAAGGGTTTCGTGGACGAAAACGCCATCGGCATCCAGGGTCACAGCTGGGGCGGGTACCAGATTTCCTACATGATCACCCAGACCAACCGGTTCAAGGCCGCCGAAGCCGGAGCCCCGGTTTCCAACATGACGAGCGCCTACAGCGGCATTCGCTGGGGTACAGGGATGCCGCGGCAGTTCCAGTATGAGCACACGCAGAGCCGCATCGGTGGAAACCTGTGGGAGTCGCCCTTGCAGTTCATCGAGAACTCCCCCGTTTTCCAGGCCAACCGAGTGCAGACTCCGCTGCTCATCCTGCACAACGACAACGACGACGCGGTACCCTGGTACCAGGGGATCGAATACTATCTGGCGCTGCGCCGGCTCAACAAGGAAGTCTACATGTGGGTTTATAACGGCGAGCCTCACGGCCTGCGCCGGCGGCCAAACATGAAGGACTACACCGTTCGGATGCAGCAGTTCTTCGACCACAAATTGAAGGGCGCGCCCATGCCGGAGTGGATGGAGAAGGGTGTCCTTTACAACGACAGGGACAAAGAAAAGGAACGCCTCAAAACGGCAGTGTTCGGCGAAAAGAAGTAACTCATTCGTCCGAGCTTCTTCCGTTTGGGGAATCCGGGTTCCGGCGTCTTCGCTTCCCGGCCGCAAGTCGTAGCAACGGGTTGCCGCCGGGGAGCGGGACATGCGAACGCCGGGTGTCAAACGAATCAAACACGATGAAGTTCCGCTTCAACCCATTGTTGGCCGCCACCGAGCCGCCGCCCATTCCCGAAGTGCAAAGCTGGGTGGCGGACCGTCCGGCGGCCGCCGGCCTTCCTCTGATCGATCTGCTGCAGGCGGTTCCCGACTACCCTCCGGACGCCGGCCTGACTGCGTATCTCGCCGAAAAAGTGCGCGACGCCCGGCTTTCACTCTATACGCCGATTGAAGGAACTCCGGCCCTGCGCGAGGCCTTCGCCGCGGACATCGACGTCACTTACGGGGCCAAGGTCGGGCCGGAGCAGGTCTGTATTACGGCGGGGTGCAACCAGGCGTTTTATGCCGCAATGATCGCCCTGGCGAAAACGGGCGAAAACATCCTCCTCCCGACCCCTTACTACTTCAATCACCGGATGACCCTCGACATGCTCGGCATCCAGGCCCGGCTTCTTCCGGCGCGGGAGGGGAACGACTTTGTTCCCGACCCGGCCGAAGCCGAGACTCTGATCGACGCCGGCACACGCGCGGTAGTTCTGGTCACTCCAAACAATCCCACAGGGGCCATTTACCCGGCGGAAATCCTGCGGCGATTCTTCGACCTGGCCATTCGCCGCCGCATCGCCCTGATCCTCGATGAGACCTACCGGGACTTCCTGCCCCCAGGTCAAGCGCGACCGCATGACCTGTTTTGCAGACAAGAATGGCCGGATGCTTTGATTCACCTCTACAGCTTTTCCAAGGTTTACAGCCTTGCCGGCTATCGAGTCGGTGCGCTGGTTGCCTCGACCCGCTTTATCGGGCAGATGCTCAAGATCCTGGACTGCCTCGTGATCTGCGCGCCCCATGTTTCACAACTGGCGGCGCAGTTCGGAGTGGAGAGACTGGGGGAGTGGCGGCGGCAGAAGCGGCAACTCATGGCCGAACGCGTTGCCGCGTTCCGGGAGCAGGTTGACGCCCTCGCGAAGCGGTGGACCATCGGTTCGATCGGGGCTTATCTCGCGTACCTGCACCATCCGTTCGAGCCGCTTGATTCCATGCAGGCCGCCCGACGGCTCGCCGAAAGCCAGAACCTTCTCTGCCTGCCGGGCGCGGCATTCGGCCCCGGACAGGAAGCCTACCTCCGGTGCGCCTTCGCCAATGTCGATGTTTCCGCAATGCCCGAGATCGCCCGCCGCCTCGCCGACTCAATCGGGGTCTGACCGAAAGAAGTCTTGTAAAATTACTAATCAGTGTTAATTGGACATCTCCCTGATCATCGGTGGCTCCCGGGAGCGCGCACTCCCAGGGCTATCTCCGGCACAGGTCAGTGTCCATATATTTATTGTAACGCACCGCAATAATCTCACTCGTTGGAGCGTTATTTTTTCAGATTAACCTCGGGCCGGATTGAAGGGATTGTGCACCACTCCCATAACGGAGCGTGAAAAAAGCCGCGGATCACAGCTGCAGTCTGAACCCTTCCGAGTATTCCTACCAAATCAGATTTCGTTGTAGATTAGGATGGCGATGGAAGCCGGAGGGCTCCAGTTTGTTTGTCGACAAGAGAGCCCTCCGCCAAACAATTCCCAGGAGGTGCCACCCTCCAAGGAGATACTATGCAAATCCTACATCGGTTTGTCGGCTCTATCCACCAGTACATAGAACAAATTTCTGATCCTGATGTTTGTCGGCCAGATCATTGTTCTTTATGTGGTGTCCTGCAGATTCTGATTTCCTGGGGGTTTTACCATCGTACTTTGGTGGATCTTGAATTTGATGGATCTATTCCCGTCCGGCGCTACCGATGTGGATTCTGCCGGCGTACCGTCTCAGTATTGCCGGAGTTCGCGTTGCCCTATCTGCGATTCAGTCTTTTGACAATCTCTCTGTTCCTGGTGGCGCGTCTGTTCAATGGAGACACATTAAAAGCTGCTGCCCAAGCGGCGTCTCAGCCTAACATGCCGTACCAACGAGGGCAGTTCTGGAAATAGGGGAAATACGGGGGGAAATAGGGGACGCTACCCTATTTCCCCCTTGACACTTCCCCCGTCGCTGCTAGCATGGGCCGATGCCACGCATGGCCAGGGTCGTAGTGCCGGGGATTCCTCACCATTTGACTCAAAGAGGCAATCGTCGCGAGGACGTGTTCTTTTCCGATGACGACCGGCAGCGCTATCTTCAGCTTGTGATCGAGTATTCGGCCAAACACGGTATGGCGACGCTGGCGTATTGCCTGATGACAAACCACGTCCACTTTGTCAGTGTTCCGGCCCGGGCTGATTCTCTTGCCCGAGTATTGAAGCCCGTGGACCTCCGTTATGCGCAGCACGTCAACTGGAGCCAGGGAAATAGGGGACGCTACCCTATTTCCCCCTTGACACTTCCCCCGTCGCTGCTAGCATGGGCCGATGCCACGCATGGCCAGGGTCGTAGTGCCGGGGATTCCTCACCATTTGACTCAAAGAGGCAATCGTCGCGAGGACGTGTTCTTTTCCGATGACGACCGGCAGCGCTATCTTCAGCTTGTGATCGAGTATTCGGCCAAACACGGTATGGCGACGCTGGCGTATTGCCTGATGACAAACCACGTCCACTTTGTCAGTGTTCCGGCCCGGGCTGATTCTCTTGCCCGAGTATTGAAGCCCGTGGACCTCCGTTATGCGCAGCACGTCAACTGGAGCCAGGGAATCAGCGGGCGTTTGTGGCAGGGCCGGTTTTTCTCCTGTCCGCTCGAGGAGGAGCATCTCTGGGCGGCGATACGGTATGTGGAACGCAATCCCGTGCGCGCCCGGCTGGTGCGGAAAGCGGAGGAATATCCATGGAGCAGCGCCGCGATGCATTGCGGCAGGCGCGACGACCCGATGCTCGTGCGGCTGCCGGAAGCACGGCCGCCGGAAACCTCGGACTGGGCTGCGTGGCTGGCGACGAAGGAGGATGAGGAGACGCTGTGGAGGATCAGACTGTGCACGCGCACGGGCCGGCCGATCGGCAGCAAGCGATTCGTTGCCAGGCTGGAGGCGAGGCTGGGCCGCAGGCTGCAGGCGATGCCGGTCGGCCGACCGAAGAAGGTCGGGCAATAATAGGGTAGCGTCCCTATTTCCCCTATTTCCCAGGGCAATAATAGGGTAGCGTCCCTATTTCCCCTATTTGAAGAAGGTCGGGCAATAATAGGGTAGCGTCCCTATTTCCCGCAATGCCGATATCGCCCGCCGCCTCGCCGACTCAATCGGGGTCTGACCGAAAGAAGTCTTTTAGTTCCCAGGCTTTGCGGCGGAACGCATCGGTTTTGCAGCCCCGATTTCACTCAACACCTTCCAGATGTTGTGCTCGCTCTGCAACCAGAGCCTCATCAGGTCCATGGTGAAGCGAAAACGGGTCTGGTCACGGTCCAGGAATGTACTCTCGCGCAGATTCTCAAAATGCATGCGAACGGCGGTAGAATCCGGCGGGTTCGGGAGCTTCCCGGACAGCGAGTGCAGGAGTTTCTCGATCTGGTCCGGCGACAGGTAGCCGTAAGGCTTTTTCAGCTGGGTCGCGAGGGCCGACAGGACTACTTTTTCGGAGTCGGCAAAAGTCTTCCATTGGTAGTAAAGCTGGGGCGGCGGATTTTCCAGGACACGGCGAACGGTCTCCTCCAAGGCGCGGCGGCTCACTACGCTGGTCTGGAATTCGTTCAGGACCTCGACCAGCGTCTGGCAAAGGACCTGGGTATAAAATGCGTGCCCGTTTGTGAGCCGCAGGATCTCGGTGATGGTGCCCGGAGTGAAATTGACGCGGTTCTTCAAGGGATCGCGGATCAGTCTCTCCGCATCCTTGCGTTGAAGGAAGCTGACCTTGCGGTAGATCGATTTTCCGAGGAGGCTGGTCCACGCCGCACTCTCCTTGAGCGTCCTGGATCCCGTAAAGACGTAGCTCAATCGGGGACAGCGGAGCAAAAGGCCTGCGAGGTACTCATAGATTTCGGGGCTGAGCTTGCCTTCCTTCACCTTGGTCTCGATCAACTCGTATTCGTCGATCAGGAGCAGGAGGCGGCGTCTGCCGGCGGACTTCGCGACCTGGTCCATGAATGCGTTGAATCCAGGATAGCTTTGAATGGCGCCGGGACTGCCGGAGCATGATTCGGGAACGGCGGCGCGAATCCTCGCCGCTAACTGTTCGAGGAATTCGCTGTCCTGCCGGACTACCATCCCCTGCAGGTCGAGGAATACGGGGGCGACATCCTCGCCGACGCGTCCATTCAGGATTTGATAAAGGATGGAGGTCTTTCCGATCCTTCTCTCGCCGCAGAGCACGATGGCGCATCCCTGTTTTTCCCCCAGGAGCCGTCCGCGGAGGAACTGGAACTCCGCCTCCCGGCCGAAGAACATTTCCGGCGAGCGGACGGGGTTCCCGGCGAAGTAGGGGTTCGGCTGAATCGGCTCAAATCGCGACGATGCCGTCTCCGCGTCGGTCCTCTGATCTTCCGAAGCATGAAAGTGCGAAGAAATGTAGGACCCGCTCCAGCGGATTGCGGGGAGCGACAGTACCAACACCAGCGCCAGGGCTATGAGGAACGGCGTGAGAGGGTATTCGCCTAACAGAAGGGTCATCACCAACGAGGTAAAGAAAAACGTCGTTATGATGCATGCCCCGGCCAAGCCATATACGAGGATACCGCGGCTTCGCCTGCCTAACTCTGAGAAATTCTCCTTCACGACCGCGGCTACGAGCGACAGGGGAAACAAGGGGAACATGAAAAAGGCCAGTTGCGGCAGCGGAAGCGGCATGTCGCCGCCGGTAAGGAGGACGAGGGTTTCCGGGAGCGCCCCGGTCAGGCAGCCGATGAGGACCACGCGGAGCCGGTCCTTTTCGGCCGGGGTCGAGGAAACTCGATATTTGCGGATGAAGATCGCAAGGCCGAGGAACAGCCCGACGAGGATGGACAGGTGGAGCACGTCGCCCAGGAGGTCACGGATCCCGGATATTTGCCGGAGTACGAGTAGGATCACGTACGGTGCGTAAATTGCCGCCGCACGCAGCATTCTGCCCCTGCCCGAACGGGTTTCGACCGGGAAGATCAAAGCGAAATGCACGAACACGAACCCCAGGAGCCAAAAAACGACTTCCCAGACGAACCTCAGAAGAGGCCAGTCGAGATCACCCGGCAATTTGTAGCTGAAAAAGACGGCCAGCGATGCCAGCAGCAGGCAGAGTACCGGCGTGGCCCGCTGCCTCCTGCCCCAAAACAGGCTTGCCGCTCCGAGGATAACCAGGACCAGGAGCGGTACCGACTGTCCTGCGGTCAGATCACCGCGCAATACGAGATATACTTCCGTCCCGGCGAGAAGGGCCAAAACCGACAGGAGGAAAGCCGCGCTCAACCGTCTGGCGAGTGTGAGCGGATTCCAGAAGGTCATTCTTTCTCCTGTAAACGCCGGTCCGGTATGACGTAGAATGGCGCAAAAGAAACCGCACCGTATTGCATGCTTTCACGAAGTGGGGCTGCAATGATTATACGAGCTTTGTCCGTCGGGTTGTGCATCCTTTCTGTCGCCTCTCCGCTTCCCGGGCAAGATGCCCAATTCCGCCAGCGTGTACGGGCCGGGCAAGATGCGATCTACCGCCTGGACTATGCCGCTGCGGAAAAGATCTTCATTCAGCTGAAGCAGGAAAACCCCGACAATCCCGCGGGCTACGGGATGCTCGCCTTCACGGCCTGGCACCAGTTCCTGTTCGCATCCCGGAATTTCGCCCTTCACGAGTACGGCATACCGACCCCATTCACAGATGAACCCGCCGATCTTACGGTGGCGCCGTCCGAGCGGGCTCGCTTTCTGGCAGCGAACAATGCTCTGGAGCAGGTTTGCGACAGACTCCTGGAGAAGAACCCGCGCAATGCGCTGGCGCTCTATTTCAAGGGGTTCGCGCTCGAGAACCTGGCGACGGAGGCCATCGCACTTACGAAGCAGTCGGGGACGGCGAGAAGAATCGGGAACCAGGCCCGGAAACTCCACGAACAGGTTCTGGAACTGGATCCTTCCATGGTCGACGCGAACACCAGCATCGGAGTCTATGAGTACGTGGCGGCGACGCTTCCCTGGAGTTATAAATGGCTGGCCTACCTGGCCGGCATCCGTGGCGATAAAGAAGTCGCCCTCCAGAGGTTCAGGGATGTCGCCGCGAGAGGGACGTATCGCGCCGCAGACTCACAGGTAGTGATGGCTCTCCTGGAGACCTGGAAAGGGAAACCCGGAACCGCCGTGTCGGTGTACACGGACCTGGCCAAGCGGTATCCGCAAAGTTTTCTGATCGACGTCGGCCTGGCTGTTGCGCACGAGCGGAACAAGGACCTGAGATCCGCCATGCAAGTGTATCAGAATTTGCTCAGGGATCTGCCCAAGAAAGCCCCGGGCCTGCAACCAGGTGAAGTCCACTTCCGCATCGGCGACCTGTACGTCAAGCTGCGCGAGTACGGCCGGGCGCTCGAATCGTTCGACAAAGCCGTGCAGAGCTCGCAGGGGGATCGCGAGACCAGGCCCCTGGCGTACTTCCGCATGGCAGAGATCCGCGAAGAGCGCGGTGAAACGGCCCAGGCGATGGACTGCTACCGGAAGGTCCTGGAATATTCCGGGAATGCGCTCGAGGATGAGATTGCCCGGGCCCGGAAAAAACTCAGAAGGTAGGCATTCACCCCGCGTCAGTTTTTTCCGCCTTTGAGCAACTTCTCGAATTCAACTCTCAATTCCGCAGCGCTGCAGTAACGCATGTCCGGCGACTTGGCCAGCAGTCTTTGCAGGAGCCGGTCCACAGAATCGCCGCGTTCAATTCCGTAGGAACCCAGCGATGGAACGGGTTTCCGGGCGATCGCCTGCAGCGTGTCGATTGCGGACTCCTCTTTGAAGGGCAACTTCCCGGTAAGAGCTTCGAAGAATACAACTCCAAGCGAAAACAGGTCGCTGCGGATGTCGACGGGGACTCCCCGAGCCTGTTCCGGCGACATATAGTCGATCGTGCCCATCAGCGCTCCCGCTGCCGTGATGGCAGTCAGTGTCTTCTCGATTTCGACGCCGCGCGAGTGAGCCAGGCCGAAATCCATGATCTTGACGTGATTCTGGGCGGTAACCATCAGGTTGGATGAGTTGATGTCCCGGTGGATGATGCCGTGTTCGTGCGCGTCGCCCAGGCCGTCCAGCGCCTCGGTCATCCAGGCAACCGCCTGGCAGAGCTCGATTCGGCCCGCCTTGAGGATGCGCTGTTTCAGAGTGGTCCCTTCGATCCATTCCAGCGCCAGTCCGAAGTGCGGCCCGTATTCGAAGAGTTCGTAGACCAAAGCGATCGCAGGGTGGTTCAGGCCGGCAGCCGACCTCGCCTCCTGCAGGAAACGCCTCCTCGACATGTCGTCCTGCACCATGGCGGGTTTCACGAACTTCAGCGCGACTTTCCTGCCGAGGGCCGTATCCTCTGCCAGAAAAACGACTCCCATGCCCCCTTCCCCGGCTTTGCGCAGGATCTGGTACTGATGCACGCGAACTCCGGGCCCGATCGGGTGGTTTGGGGCGGAACCGGCCGGAGTGTACATGCGCACCTTCTGGGCCGATGCGTTTGCCGCCACGCGGATGTGCTCGGCAAATGCCGACGAGAACAGCCTCCAGCGCTCCCCGTCCTGTGCCAGGTAACCCTTTCGCACGAGACCCTGGCAGACGTGCATCTCCGAGGGATCAGGAGGCCGATCGTGCGCCAGATTTTCCAGGAGGCTCTGGCATTCGGGAGCTGCGTGTTCCCAGAAATAGTCGAAATGCGGACCCGCCTCTTCCTGAAACCGGCTCTTGATCTCTTCGCGGTCCAACTCCTGCCCGGGATCGCCGCGCAGGTTGTCGAAATAAATTGAACAGGCAATCTGAAGGTAGAACGGGAAAAGTCCCGCAAGGTCCATGATCTTGCCGGCATACTTCCGCAGCGGAACCCCGTTCTCTTCCGACGGCTCGGAAATGAGCTTCAACGCCTCATCCCGTTCGAAGGTTTTCAGGTAGAGGTTGCTGAAGATGTTGAAAAACGGCGAGTCGGAGATGTCGGAGGAACAGCAGAGGCGCTGGAGATCAACGCTCGATGTGGTGACATAGGCGACTGCATAGTTATTGGCCATCGAGCGCAGGAAGGAGTAGAACTCGATATTGAATGCGGTGTTGGTGGTGATGGCCTGGAATTCGTCGAACAGCAGCACCAGTTTTTTGCTTCGCCCGCGGAAATTCTCCAGCAGGCCCTGAAAAGCGGCGTATCCGTGGGAGGCTGCGGCGGGCCCCTCGCCGGACACATGGCGGATGCGGCCGAGAAGGAAGTCGAAGAAATCCTCGACGGAGATCGTGCGCAACTGCTGGAAATCGAGGAAGACGATCGCCAGCGAGGATCGGTCGACCTGGTGGCGGTCCTGGACTTCTGGACATGTCAGGTAGGTGAGGAGTGAGGACTTGCCGATCCGTCGTTCGCCGACGATGGAGATGCTTTGAGGACGGTCGGCTCCGAGCCTGGCCAGAATGCGCCGCACTTCCGAACGGCGGCCGAAGAAATGTCTCGGGTCCTGGATCATGACCCGGTTCAGGTAGGGATTCACAGCCGCATTATCCACGTTTATCGTTTATGTGCATACTATAATGCATTGTGAACAGTCACTGATGTAACCAGGAAGTTTTCATGTCCGTGGGGGTGGGATATGAAGAAGCGCTGGAGACTCAATCTGCCGACAGTCTCATTTATTGTCATCATGCTTTGCCTGGGCTGGGCATCCGGGGCCAGAGCGCAGGATACCGCGGCAGCGCAAGCAGGCACCCGGATCGAATTGCTGGAGGCCAAGCAGAAGGAGAAGGCGCAGCACCTCGAGCCGGCGGCGCCGGACAGGGCCGAACAGGCCATCAACAGGTATATTGGCGAGAGTCCGATGAGCAGGTGTCTTGGCGGAATCCCGGGATTGCGCCTGCGATTCGGGGGCATGCCCAGCGGCGCCGGATTCGGGTTGGGCCCCGAATATTTCCGGCCCGATCTTGCCAAGGGCAATGTGTATTTCCGGACGTCGGCCATCGGATCGAAGAAACTCTGGCACCTGATCGATTCGGAATTGCGGTTTCCCTACCTTGCCCGCCGGTTCCTCAACCTGGGGTTTGCAGGGCGCAGAGTGGACGCCAATTCTGTCGATTTCTATGGACTCGGTCCCGAATCGCGGAGAATCGGTCGCAGCAATTATCGCCGGGAGGAGAATTCCATTGAGTTTTCCCTGGCCTTCAGGCCCACCCGGCGTTACTTGAGCTTTGGATTCTCGACCGGTTATGCCTGGTTGAATGTCGGTCCCGGGCAGTCTGACGTATTCATATCCACGGAGAAACAGTATTCCCCGTCCGTCGCCCCGGGCATCGACAGGCAGACGAACTACCTGCACATCGGGCCGTTCGTGGAATTCGATTCCCGGGACAAGCCGAAAGATCCGCACTCGGGAACGCACTTCCTGGCGAAATACAACCAGTTCACGGCCAGAAAGATCGACGGCTATTCCTTCGAACAGTTCGACGGGGCGCTTGAACAGTACATCCCGTTCCTGAATCAGAAGCGTGTGGTTGCACTGCGGGCCCGCACGGTGCTCAGCTATCCCTACGCGGGCCATGATGTCCCATTCTATATGCTGCCAACACTTGGCGGGACTTCCGACCTGCGAGGATACCGGCGCTACCGGTTTTACGACAACAACCTTTTCCTGGCGAATGCGGAGTACCGTTGGGAGATTTTCACATTGATGGATGCGGCCTTGTTCGCGGACGCCGGCAAGGTGTTTCACAAGGATGGGGATTTTGACCTCCAGAATCTTGAGAGTGACGTCGGGTTCGGGTTCCGGTTCAAAACCAGGCGGGCCGTGGTATTCCGCATCGACACCGCCTTCAGCCACGAGGGGTTTGGATTATGGCTTACTTTCGATCATGTCTTCTAGCCGCCTTGCTGGTTTTGATGTGTTTGAAAAGCGGCGCCGCTCAGACCCGCAAATTCTACCCCGATGATCCGATCTGGGCGGTTCCGAAGCCCGTCTCGATCCAGAACGCAAAAAAACTGAAGATCAACGCGCTCTACGATTACTTCTTCCAGACCGGAAGGCAAAAAGTGCGTCCGGAGACCCCATCACTGGGGATCAATACCCTTGGGGAGGTTCCCGACAGCGCGTGGTTTACCAACCGCCACGGCCGGAACCGGATGTCCCGGGAAGAGTTGAAACGCGGTGTCGGGGACCGGAACGTCCCACAGCCGCCGTTCCTGATCGTGGGGGCCAAGACCGAAGGGATTACGCCGGGATTCCGGATGAAGGATGCCAAAGGACAGCTCTTTTTTGTCAAACCCGATCCTTTCAGCAATCCCGAGTTGGGCACCGGCGCGGATGTGATCGGCTCCAAGTTCTTTTATGCCATCGGCTACAACACTCCGGAAAACTACGTGATCCGAATCCGGCGTTCCGACTGGACCATCGAAAAAGGAACGAAAATCGAAGGGATCGGAGGCATTCCCCGCGAACTGGTCGCGAAGGATCTTTACGACATCCTGGCAAAAGTGCCTCAGTTGCCGGATGGTTCCTTTCGGGTGACCGCCAGCATGGCAGTAGAGGGAAAGGACCTCGGGCCGTTCCGGTATGAAGGAACCCGTCCGGATGATCCAAACGACACCGTGGCCCACGAGCGCCGGAGGGACCTGCGCGGATTGTTCGTGTTTTGTGCCTGGTTGAATCACACGGACGCCAAAGGCGCCAATTCATACAACGCGCTGGTCGAGGAAGGCGGCGTTACCTTCATCCGCCACTACCTCATCGATTTCGGTTCTGCATTAGGCAGCGACGGCGATATTGCAAAAGACGCGCGATTCGGGAATGATTATCAGATCCCTGCGGCCGGCAGGGCGCTCAAGGAGCTGCTCAGCCTCGGCCTTTATTCTCCGAGGTGGGAGCGGGCCCGCTACCCCAAGTCCAAGGCTGCGGGACGGATCGAATCCGCCGTCTTCGATCCGGAGCGATGGAAGCCGAACTACCCGAATCCCGCGTTTTTATCGCGCCAACCGGACGACGAGTATTGGGCGGCCAAAATCGTTATGTTTTTCAGCGATGAAGACATTCGCGCGCTTGTCGAGACTGGAGAGTACACCGATCCTCGCGTGATCGATTACCTTACTTCCACCCTGGCCCGGCGGCGCGATAAGATCGGAAAGACGTATTTCGCCAAAGTCCTCCCTCTGGATTCGATCCGGGTCAGCGATGGGCAACTGCTCTTCGAGGATCTGGCCGTCAAATACAACTTCCGCGCCGCGCTCCCATACCGGGTTTCCTGGGCCCTGTTTGACAACGCCGGCGGAACGAGCACTGCTCTGGCCGGAGAGACCTCCTTCCAGCTGCCGCGCGGATTTTCCTCGGCCCGGGATGGGGACTATTTCGCCGCCAGGATAAGTACCCAGGCGGAGGAGCGGAAAACCGTCACGGTCTACCTCCGGAAAAAGGACGGCGGTGCTGAAGTCGTGGGTATTGAAAGGGAATGGTAAGCTGACGGGTCATGAATCTCCGACTTAGAAGTGGCTTTCTGCTGCTTGCATTGGTTTTGACGGCTCACCCTCTGCGTGCCCAGGAAGCAAGCTCCTCTGCGGTTGTGGATGTCAAGGGTCCTGAGGCTCCTGACCAGGCTGCTCCCGAAGAGCAAAAGCACTCCGCCGCAGGACGCTTTCTGCGGGATGTCTGGACGGATCAAAAGGCCATCTGGACCAGCCCGAGGCGGATGAACCGCCGCCGGTTTTTTACGATCGCACTCCCCCTTGCCGCCGCAACAGCCGGTTTGATCGCCACGGATGAACGGGCGGTGAACTGGCTGCCCAATACGCCGGACCAGATACGCTGGTCCGGACGGGCCTCCAAGATCGGCGCCGCCTACGCGCTCGGAGGGCTGACCGGAGGCATGATGATTGCGGGCAAAATCACTCATAAGCCCGCTGCGTTCCGGGCGGGAGTGAATGCGGCGGAAGCCCTGGCCAACTCAGTCATCACCAATTATGCGATCAAAGGAGTGACGCAGCGCGAGCGGCCTGACCAGGATAACGGCGAAGGAGGGTTTTGGCACGGCGGCATGAGTTTCCCCTCCGGACACGCCATGAACACCTTTGCCGTCGCCACCGCCGTGGCGCGCAGCCCCAAATGTCCCAAATGGCTGGCGGTCACTTCTTACGCCGTGGCTACCATAGTCAGCCTCTCCCGCTGGGGAGCGCAGAAACACTTTCCTTCGGACATCCTGGTCGGTGGCGTCCTGGGAGGGCTCATCGGGAACTACGTAGCCACGCGTCCGCGATAGATCCAGGATCATCGAGGCAGGGAATGAGGGTGTCCGACAATTGACACGTAAGCCGGGATGAGGCGCGATGCGCCGGCACATCCAATGCACTCCCGGGTATTCAGTGCCGCGCCTTCGGCGCTCATTTCCGCGTTATCCTTGTCCCGGCCTTACGGCCGGGCCCGCTCACTGCCGGCCCTTCGGGCCTGGTGAGCTCTGAATGAACCGTTGGGTACCGTCGAACACCCGCTCCCGCGGCACGCCGGCGACGCGACCAAACTGCGGTGCCGGCGTTCCTATCGGTGGGCGCGACGCAGGCTGTGTTCACAGGATCCGGAGAGGATTGATGCGCAAGCGGATCGGTCAGTTGCTGCAGATCAAACCGGGCGAAGGTGTGATCACCTCCTTGATGTTTGCGTACGTCACCGGAGTGCTGTGCTTTTACTACATTCTCAAGCCCCTGCGCAGCGCTCTCTTCCTCAGTGAATTGCCGGCGAGCAGTCTCCCGAACGCCTACCTGCTGACCGCGCTTCTTGCCGGGCCGCTTGTCACCCTCGTGTTCAAGTTCAGCCGCCGCTTGTCGGTGATCGGGCTCGTGACGTATACGAACCTGGGCATCGTCGCCAGCCTCCTGCTGTTCCGGTGGGCGGTCGACGCGGAGCTCCGCTTCCTTCCGTACGCATACTTCGCCTATGTGCAGATTGTTTCAGTGCTTTGTGTCGCCCAATTCTGGCTGCTTGCCGGCTATATCTTTGACAGCCGCCAGGCCAAGCGGATCTATGGCCTGCTCGGAGCCGGCGCCATCACCGGTTCAATTGCGGGCAGCCTGATCACGGATTTTCTGAAGCACCTGTCCATGCCGACGATGTTGAGCATCTGTGTCGGCATCTGCCTGGTTCTCATCCTGCTCGCCCGCATTATCTGGCGCTGCCGCCGGCCGGATCTTGTGTCCGCCCGGGAGTCCCGGAAGAGCCCGGAGGCAGCGGAACACCTGATGGACATGCTCCGCGTGATTTTCGGCTCGCGACTGCTGAAGCTCATGGTGCTGCTGGTGTTTCTGACCATGATCGCCTCCCAGATCGCCGACTGGCAGGTCGATTATTTCGCGCAGGAGAAATACAAGGATCTGCCGGATCAAGTCATGGGGCAGGAAATCAAGGCGTTCCGGGCAAGATTCAACTGGGTGACCAACGTCGCCGGCATCGTGCTGCAGCTGACCGTAACTCAATTTGTGATTCGGCGGGTCGGCATCTGGGCCGCCATATTGTTTCTCCCCATCGGATTGGGCGCCACCTCGATCGGGGTGCTGTTCGCTCCTTCCCTCCCGTCTGCGACGGTGGCACTGGGCTGTAATTCCGTCTTCCGGTACTCGATCAATCGGGCCGGCCTCGAGCTGCTCTTCCTGCCGCTGTCCCCCAACATGCGCAAGAAGATCAAACTGTTCATCGACGTGTTTGTCGATCGCGTCGGCAGAGCTGCGGCCGCCTTTATCATCCTGGGTTTAAACACGCAGTATCTGCCGGCGGGCTTGAAGGGGACGGCCTTCGCCGTGGTGGCGCTGACCGGCGCCTGCCTCATAGCAGGCATGAAGCTGCGCAAGACCTATGTGGACGCCTTCCGGCAGAAGCTGGCCCGCAGGGAAGTTGACCTCTCCGAGGTCGGCCGATACGTAACCGACCCCGCCTCGCTCCGCCTCCTGGTTGCAGCCCTCGAAAGTTCTCAGGAGCGACAGATCCTCTACTCCCTGGGATTGCTGCAAGCGGCACGCGGTTATGACTTCTCATCCCAACTGCTTCCCTTGTTGAGCCACCCTTCTCCTTTCGTCCGCGAAGAAGCCCTGCGCACCCTGCCTGCGCTGCCGGGAAACCACGAAGCGGAGGCGGCGCATCTGCTCGACGACGAATCGGACGGGGTTCGTGGCGCCGCGGTGGAATACCTCTGTCTGCACAACCCGGAAAGGACGGGCGCCCAGCTCTTGGCGTTGTTGGGGCACGACAACGCCGACGTCCGACTGGCGGCCGGCCGGTGTGCGGCGGATCAACCCGAGCCGGTATTCCGGCCATCGCCGGATTTGGTTTGGGACCTGATGGCTCTCGACGGATCACGATCCATCCGGGCGCACCAGGTAGCAGCACGGCTGGCGGCTCGCTTGCCGGCAGCGGAGTCGCTGCCCGTCCTGCGGCAGCTGTTCCTTGACTCCAGGCGGGAGGTGGCCGGAAGCGCGGTTGTGGCGGCCGGCGGCGCCGGTCATCTGGAACTTGCGTCGGATATCCTGCAGATGCTGGGCCGGAGAGAGTTGCGCACGGCGGCCCGCCAGGCGCTCATCGCCTATGGACCGCGGGTGACGGCCATCCTTGGCGAAGCACTCCGCGACGAGAAGCAGGACCCCGCCCTGCGCCGCGAAATCCCGGCTGTGCTCAGCCGGATCCAGGACCCGCGTGCCGCCGACGCGCTCCTGGAAAACCTCGGCGCCGAAGATTTCAGCGTGAGATACCAGGTCGTCAAAGCTCTGAGCCGCATCCACGCGCACGATCCGGATTCTCCCGGGAAGAGGCCGCTGCTGGCGGTGCACGTGATCACACAGACCATGTCATATTACGAGCGCCTTGCTCTCCGTGAGGCCATTCGCGGCGGGAATGGAGGGGCGGGGATCGACCTGCTCGGCAGGGCCCTGCAGGAACGGCTCGACGGGCACCTCGAGATCGTGTTCAGGCTCCTCGGGCTTGTACACCCGCAGAAAGACATCTATTTCGCCTACACCGCGCTCACCGGACAGCGCCCCGAAAAGCGCACTGCCGCGATCGAGTTCCTGGACAACATTCTGAATAAAGATGTCAAATCGCACATTCTCCCGCTGCTCGAGGAGGAGAGTCCGGAATTGCTCCTCGCCCGCGCGGCGCGCCTCTTCGGCGTCGGCGTGCCGGCGCGCGTCGAGGCCCTGCGCGCCATCGTTCAGCAACCGGACCCGTGGCTGAGAGCATGCGCCCTGCACGCGATCGGGGCGGGCCGGATTGCGGAACTGGCGGATCTCTGCCGGCAAATGACGCGGGACCACGAATACCGCGTCCGCGAAACCGCCGATTGGGCCTTACAGCAGTTGCGTCTGACGAAGGATGGATCACTCCATGCTGACCAACCTTGAAAAAGTCCTGTTGCTGCAGACCGTCGACCTGTTTTCCCGGGTCGCATCGGAACAGCTGTCTTTCCTGGCTGCCATTGCGGAAGAAGTCACGGTCCCGAAGGGCCGCCGGTTGTATGCGGAAGGCGATCCTCCCGATGGGCTCTACATCGTCATTTCCGGCTCCGTTCTCATGCGCCGCTCCCGGCAGGAGATCGACCGCGTCATGCCTAACGGCACCTTCGGCGTCTGGGCCCTGTTCGACGATGAGCCACGCCTGACGGCCGCGGAATGCGTCGAGGAATCACGACTTCTTTTTGTTCCACGCGAAGACTTCTATGATGTGCTTTCCGACCATGTGGAAATCGTCGAGGGACTGTTCAAGCACCTGGTCCTTCGGCTGCGCAAGCTTGCCGCCGCCGTGGAGAAATAGCGGGATTCCGGACTTGAGGCGAGCCGGATCCCGGCAGCGGGAGGGAAAGGGAGGGATGACGCGATGGACCCTGATCAAGAGACGGAACTTCGCCTCCGGATTCTGGAATTGGAACGGCGACTGAAAGAGACGGGCGAGCGGTTGTCAGCCGCGGAGTCCCGGCTCGAACGTGCCGACGGCCTCGCAACCGTGGGGGCGCTTGTTGCTGAGGTCGCCCACGAAATCAACACGCCTCTCGCCGGCATCCGCGGCAATCTCGACCTGCTGGGCAGATCTGTTCAGAGGCTGCGGAACCTGGTGCTTCCGCCTGCTGGGGAATTGACGGACGCCGGCAAGGAGTGCGGCGAGTTGTTCCCCATCATCGAAAGTGCGCTCCGGACCAGCCAGCTGGCATGCGAACGAGTCGTGAACATCGTGGAGGGGCTGCGCAGGTCCAATCGGCCGGATGACGGTCAGTGCATCCTCGCGAACATCCATGACGAGATCGAAGGCAGCCTGAGCCTGCTGGCCTCAGAATTCAAACGACGCATCCGGGTAGTCAGGGAATTCGGTGAGGCGCCGCCAATCGAGTGCCGGCCTGTCCGGATCGGCCAGGTCTTGCTTAACCTCCTGGTCAATGCCGTCCAGGCGATCGACGGAGAGGGTGAAATCAGGATCCGCACCTGGCAGGACGCCGGGAACGTACTGATCGCGATCAGCGACAGCGGCCCTGGCATTCCGGCAGACCTGCGGCATAAGATATTCGAGCCGGGCTTCACGACCAAGAGCGCCACTGCCGGCACCGGACTCGGCCTCTTCATAAGCCGCAGGATCGTTCTGCAGCATGGGGGTTGCATCCGCGTCGAAAGCAATGCGCCGGGGGGGGCCACTTTCACCGTCGTTCTTCCCATTCGGCAAGGCAGGGAAAAGGAGAGAGATGATGTCTGAATTTCGACCGACTGTACTGATCGTTGACGACGAAGAGATGGTGACGACATCGCTGCGCAACCTGTTCCGCCTGGAGTCGGACTACCAGGTCGTTACGCACACCTCGGCACGGAAGGCGCTGTCGACCGCCGGCAACGGCGACGTGGACCTGGTGATCTCCGATTACCTGATGCCCGAAATGGACGGCATCACCTTTCTCGCCCGCTTCAAGGAGATCCAGCCGCATGCGGTTCGCGTACTGCTGACCGGATACGCCGACAAGGAGAATGCCATCCGAGCCATCAACGCGGTGGGACTCTATCAGTACCTCGAGAAGCCCTGGGAGAATGACAAACTGCTCATGGTGGTGAAAAACGGCCTGGAGAAACGAGCGCTGCTCCGCACCCTGGAGAGCAAGATCGCTGAGCTCGACCAGGCCCATTTCAGTCTGAAATCCATTCAGACCGAGCTGATCCGCGCGTTCATGTAAGGAGCAGTCGGTGATATTTGACGGCGTGCGGCCGCTACTTTCCGGAGGGATTGTCTCCCGCGGCCTGGCTGCCCGATGGGAGGCGGATTGTGAAAACGGAGCCACGGCCGACTTCACTCTCGACTTCGATGGCGCCGCGGTGCGCCTTGATGATGCTGTAGGCCACGGCCAGGCCCAATCCTATGCCCACACCGACCCCCTTGGTTGTGAAACCCGGATCGAAAATGGACTGAAGGTGCTCGGGAGAGATCCCGCAGCCGTCGTCCTGTACCCTGAGGACCACCCAATCGCCCTCGCGTCGGGACTCGATCGAAATGTGGCCCGAATCGCTGGTTGCGTGGCAGGCATTGACAAGGATATTAGTCAGTGCCTCGTTGATCAGTGCGGGGTAGCAGAGAAGGGCGGGAACTTCGCCAAGATCGAGTGACAGGTGTATGTGCCGGGTGAGGGACGGGTCCAGTAGCCGCACGACGGTCCTGATGTTTTCATTGAGATCGGATTGCTTGAACACAGCTTCGTCCAGGTGGGCGAATGAGGAGAGGGAACGGACTACCGAAACAATCCGGGCGCACGCCGCCGCGCTGGTCCGGCTGATCTCAGAGAGGTTTTCGAACAACCTCGATTCCGCCGGGGATTTTCCCGGGCTCGAAGCAACGCGGCCGAAGGTGGCCGTGAGCAGGTCGAGGTTCGACTTCAGCGCTCCGAGCGGGTTGTTGATCTCGTGCGCGACTCCGGCCACCAGGCGGCTCAGTGAGGCCATCTTCTCGGACTGGTAAAGCTTGAGCTGGGTTTCGGCGAGGGCTGCCGTTCGCTCCTGCACAAGGCATTCGAGGTTTTCGTTGGTGGTCTTGAGCTCATCGTAGAACCGGGCGTGCTCGATCGCGAGCCCGATCTGGGCTGCCACCGAACAGAGCAGTTGAAGGTCCTCGTGCGTGAATGCGCCGATGGCCGAGTTGTTTTCCATGTAGAGGACACCGAGGTTGCCGGACCTGCCCAGCAGCGGGGCGCAGGCCACCGATCGCAGGCCGGATGCGACCACGCTCTTTCCGTGCGCGAACCGTTCGTCGACCACGGCGTCGGAGGTGACAATGGCCTTGCGTTCGCCCAGGATCTTCTCCGCGATCGTGCGGGACACAACCACGGGACTGGAACCGGCCGCATCCTCGTCCCGGCCGCTGGTAGTGAGGCAGCGCAGCGTTTTCCCGTCCTGGTCCAGCAGAAAAATGGCCGAGCGCTCGGCTGCCGTGACCTCCAGGAGAGTCGCGGTCGCCTTCGAGCAAACACTTGCAACCGAATGCTCCGCGGAGAGGGCGTTTCCCAGGTCCAGCAGAAGCCGGAGAGTTTTGTGCTCCTTTTCCAGCTTTGCGAGCGGCTCGCCGACGGCGGCTTCTCTCGTTGCGGAAGGCGCCGAGGTTAATCCCGACAGCAGTTGGTCGTAATCCTCTTCGATGCCGGCGCCCGGGGCGGTCTCGGGCCGGGCGCCGGTGATGTCTCCGGCCTGATAGGTCAACAGGTGGTGCCCGGCCTGCAGCAAATCCCCGTTCTTAAGCACGGATTGGTCTGTCCGTAGCCCATTGAGAAAAATGCCGTTCCGGCTGCCCAGGTCTTCGACTGCGTACTGATCGTCACGGCGCACGAAGCGGCAATGATAACGGGAAACGTCGGTGTCTTCGACGACAATGTCGTTATCGCCGGCGCGGCCCAGGGAGTACTCAGGCTCCGTGAGAACCAGGGCCTCTTCCGCACCCGAAGGCATTTTGATGATAAGTCTCGGCATCGTCACGCCCGCCCTGCCGACTGAAGGGATTGTGGCTTCGAGATCCGAGTTTAAGGGTCTTTCATGATCAGTTCAACCAGGAAGCGTCCCGATTTACGTCGTCATATGTATTTCGTGTTTTTCGTGTCTTTCGCAGCCATAGTATGATGTCGTCCTCATGAATCTCACGTTGATCCTCTCCTCTACCCTGATCACGCTGGCGCTGATCTTTTATTCCATTGGCGTCTGGTCCGAACGGATCGCCCACTGCCTGAAGCCGTGGCACGTGATCGCCTTCTGGACCGGTTTTGTCTTCGATATTTCCGGAACTCTCGCCATGCACCGACTTGCCAGGGACCCATTCGATCTGACCGCGCCGCACACGCTTACCGGGCAAATCGCTCTGTGGCTCATGCTTGTGCACGCAGTCTGGGCCACCCGCGTCTCGCGCTCGGGAAACGATGAGGCGCGGGCGGGATTTCACCGCTACAGTCTGTTTGTGTGGCTGGTCTGGCTGGTCCCCTATTCCGGCGGCGTCATGCTCGGGATGAGCCGGTGAATCCTCCCTTTTTCTTGGGGGAGGAAGCTGGTAGAATCAGCGCCCTTTAGACATGAAGACAAAGCAGCACAACTACGACGAAGATAAGATCAAATCCCTCTCTTCGCTGGAGCATATCCGGAAGCGGACCGGAATGTACATCGGGCGCGTTGGGGATGGTCTCGACTACGACGACGGCATTTACATTCTTCTCAAGGAGGTCGTGGATAACGCTGTCGACGAGTTCATCATGGGCTATGGCGAGCATATCGCGATCGGGCTCGAAGGGACGCACGTGACGGTGCGCGATTATGGCCGGGGCATCCCGCTCGGGAAAGTGGTCGAGTGCGTGTCGCGCATCAACACGGGCGCCAAGTACAGCGACGAAGTGTTCCAGTTCAGCGTGGGCCTGAATGGGATCGGCACCAAGGCGGTCAACGCACTATCGGAACGTTTTGCGGTGCGCAGTTTCCGCAACGGGGAGTTCGCCGGTGCGAAGTTCGAGCGCGGGAAGTTGTTGGGGCAGGAGTCCGGCAAGCTCTCCGGCGAACCCGACGGCACCTTCGTCAGCTTTGAGCCCGACCCCGAAATCTTCGGCCAAGTCACCTTCCTCCCGGATCACGTTGTCCGGCGGCTCAGAATCTATTCGTTTCTGAACGCCGGCCTGCGCATCGAGTTCAATGGCCAGGTCTACTTCTCGCGGGACGGGCTGCTGGATCTGCTCCGTGACGAGGTCGGCGACGAGGCGCTATACCCGACGCTGCACTATCGCTCCAGGACGCTGGAGCTCGCCCTGACCCACACGCAGCGTTTCGACGAGACCTTCTTCTCCTTCGTCAACGGCCAGTACACCAGCGACGGAGGCGTTCACCTCAGCGCCTTCCGCGAGGGTCTGGTGAAGGGGTTCAACGAGTTTTCAAAGGCCAGGTTCGACGGCGACGACATCCGCGAAGGGATGGCCGGGGCCATTTCCATCCGCCTCAAAGAGCCGGTTTTCGAATCCCAGACCAAGAACAAGCTTGGCAACACCGAGATTCGGAGCGAACTGGTGGGGCAGGTGCGCGAGATCGTGGCCGACCTGCTGCACCGCAATCCCAAGGCGGCCGAAAAGGCTCTCCTCAAGATCGAGGAATCAGTCAAGCTGCGTAAGGAGCTCCAATCGATCAAGAAGATGGCGCGCGAACGAGCCCGGGCCACCTCCATTCGCGTCCCGCAGCTCAAGGACTGCAAGATGCACTTCGACAAGCGTACGGGCCAGGGCGCCGCCTCCATGATTTTCATCACCGAGGGGCAGTCCGCGGCCGGCTCGATCGTGAGCTGCCGCGACGTGAACACGCAGGCGATATTCGCGCTGCGCGGCAAGCCCTTGAACGTCTGCGACCTGCAGCGCGACGTGATGTACAAGAACGAGGAGCTCTACAACTTGATGCGCAGCCTGGACATCGAGGATTCGGCCGAGCGCCTGCGCTACCACAAGGTGATCATCGCGACGGATGCCGATGTGGACGGGCTGCACATCCGCAACCTGCTGCTGACGTTCTTCCTGCGCTTCTTTGAACCGGTGGTTCACGACGGACACGTGCACATCCTCGAGACCCCGTTGTTCCGGGTGCGCAACAAGAAGGACGCGGTCTACTGCTACTCCGAGGCCGAGCGTGACGCCGCCGTAAAGGACTTGCGCGGGGCCGAGGTGACCCGCTTCAAAGGCCTCGGAGAGATCTCCCCTGCCGAATTCAAGCGCTTCATCGGAGCGGAGATGCGCCTGACCCCGGTCCGCCCGGCCAATCGCCACGGCGTGCCCGCGATCCTGAGTTTCTACATGGGACGCAATACGCCCGAGCGGCGTGAGTACATTCTGAATCACCTCGTCGTCGAGGCCGAGCCATGACCGACGGACAGAAGACTCTCCCGTTATTCGGAGGCGACGAAAACGGCGAGACCGCATCTTCCCACGGTGCCGATGCCTCGCATGCGGGCGGCCTTTCCGGCACGGGAGATGGTCCGCTGAAGCGGCTGATCGACGGGAACTTTCTCCAGTACGCTTCCTACGTCATCCGCGACCGTGCCATTCCCCACCTGGACGACGGCCTGAAACCGGTCCAGCGGCGGATCCTGTTTTCGCTGCATGAGAACGATGACGGCAAATTCATAAAGGTCGCCAACATCGTCGGCTACACGATGCAGTTCCACCCCCACGGCGATGCCGCGATCGGCGAGGCGCTGGTTTCGCTGGCCAACCGGCAATACCTCATCGAACGGCAGGGCAACTTCGGGAACATCCTCACGGGCGACCCGCCCGCGGCCGCGCGATATATCGAGTGCCGCCTGACCGACCTGGGGCGGAACGAGATGTTCAACGGGGACCTGATCGAGTTTGTCCCCACCTACGACGGGCGCAAGAAGGAGCCGGTGACGCTCCCTGCGAAGATTCCCCTCCTGCTGATGCTTGGCGCGGAGGGCATCGCCGTCGGGATCTCCACGCGCATCCTGCCCCACAATTTCGTCGAGCTGCTCGAAGCCCAGATTGCCATCCTGAACAAAAAACCATTCAGTGTCCTGCCGGACTTTCCCCAGGGTGGCCTCATGGATGCCGAAGGCTACACCGACGGGCGCGGTTCCGTGCTGGTGCGGGCGCACATCGAGAAGAAGGACGAACACACCCTCGTCATCCGCGAGCTTCCGTTCGGATCGACCACGGATTCGGTGATGGCCTCGATCGAGGACGCTGCGCGCAAAGGCAAGATCAAGGTAAAAAGCATTAACGACTTCACGGCGGAGCAGGTCGAAATCGAGATCCAGCTCCCGCCGGAACAGGACCTCGACCGGGCCATCGAGACCCTCTACGCCTTTACCCAGTGCCAGACGCAGATCGCCAGCCGCATCGTCGTCATCCGCGACGACAGGCCGGTCGAAATGGATGTCCCCGAAATCCTGCGCCACAACACCTCGCGGCTGACGGAGATTCTGCGCCGCGAACTCATGCGCAAACGGCGACGGGTCATGGAAGAGATGCACCACCAGACGCTGGTGCGCCTGTTCGTCGAGAACCGCATCTACAAGCAGATCGAGACCTGCGATTCCGCGGCTGCCGTGTTTGAGGCCGTCATGGAAGGGTTGCGCCCGTTCCGCGAGCACCTGCAGCGTGACGTCACCCGCGACGACGTGGAGATGCTGCTCGGCATCCCCATCCGCAGGATTTCGCTCTTCGACCTGGAAAAGAACCGCCGGGAGATCGAAAGCCTCGCCGTCGAGCTGGATGAGACCGAACGGGATCTGACCGCGCTGATCCCCTATGCCATCCGCTACCTGCGCAACCTGCTGCGGAAATACGGCGACAACTTTCCGCGCCGCACCCGGCTGGCGCAGTTCGGCCGGATCTCCGAACGCGAACTCACCGCCAATGAACTGTCGATCGGGTACGACCGGGAAAAGGGCTACATCGGGCACAAGATCTCCGGCGACACGCTGCTTTCCTGCTCGCCGCTGGACCGGTTGCTCCTGATCTGGAGGGACGGGCGCTGCAAGGTGGTGGCCCCGCCCGACAAGCTTTTCGTGGACACGTCGCTGCTCCATTGCGCCGTTCTGGATCGCGAACGCGCAATCACCATCGTCTTCGAACTGGATCTGTTCACCCACGTCAAGAAGTTCGTCCCCGGCGGCCTGGTGACAAACCACGAATACCGGCTGGGGCCGCGCGGCACCAACATCCGCTATCTTTCCGACGGGAGCCCGCAGGTCCTGTATGTCCGTTACGTCGTGGACGGCCGCACCAGGATCCGGCAGCAGGAGTTCATGGTGGACCGCCTCCCGGTGCGCGACCGCGACGCCAAGGGGCCGGTGATGACCTCCAAGCGCATCGAATTCGTGGGCGACACCAAGCCCGAAGACTGGGACGATGCCCTCACCGGACCGCGCGGCCGGTTCAGCAACCTCTCCTGAAGATGGATCCCCTCGGCCTTCCCCCTTATATACTTACGGAACTTGAGTTTTCTTCGGCCCGACCGCCATTATCCGACTCTCATCATTGTTAGAAAATCCGACAATGCCGAGTTTTCCCTGCTCCACAGAGCCAATATTTGCAATTTCCTAGATTTGCAACCATGCTGAAATGGCCATTCGAAATGATTGTGACGTAAAGCCTTACAGGTTTCCGTTTGCGTTGTTCGGCGGTCTTTCCAGCATGGCCACGCCGCCAAACCCTCCAAACCATTTAAGCGCAATCTTTTCACGCCAATACACGCCAGAGCAGAAGTGTAATCCTGGAGCGTGGTCTGCAGATTGCTTCAATTCAAGAGAAGTAGTGTGTTGTTTGAGTGCAAGATCGCCTTTTTGATCGACCTTGGGCTCTTGGCAGTTGCAGCAGACGAGGGAAGCAGACTAGGACCTTCATATCGGGAGTTGAGTCACCGCCCGGCACCGCGCTCCGGTTCAAAGACCGCAGCATTTGACGACCGTCCATAGCCCAACAAGCAGAAGCGGTGGAATCAACGTGATCCTTATCAATCAGAGAGAGAGAGTTCTCTCTGAATGCAATGGCATTTTGGGATAGGTTGGGCACATTTGCATCTAATTAGTCAAAGAAGGAGACGGATCATGAAAAAGGCAAGATCCAGATTTCCTAAATTGTCGATGTGCGTGCTTGTCTTTATCGGAATCGGATCGCTCTGGTCCAATGGAATCCCTGGCGGTGATTATCTGACGCTGCTGGACCGATTTGAAGTGGAAATAGCCGGGGGGAGCTGGTTTGACGAATTTGACAATGGGCTTCCCGATGGCTGGACCAATCAGGGAGCGGGGGGGAATTTTGGAACCTGGCAGGACGAACCTGGAACGACCTTTGCGCGGCTTGAGAGCCCCGGCTTTTTCAGCGGACCCGCTTTTGGGGTCTACTGGTATCGCACCACAATTTTTTCTTACAATATCTGGAGCTCCTATGTCAAGGCCGGTATGGGAGATTTTCAAGGAACGGCGACATTCGCAGCCATGCTCCCTCAGAAAAATCAGTACACCTGGCTGAATCTTCATTTCAATCGTTCTATCGATGGCAAGCCGTACCAGGAACAGATCCAATTATCGCTCACCAATTACGCTCCTGAAGTTGCAGCGATCTTGGGTCTGCCGGGAGGCTTGCACGTCGAGCAAAGGCGCATGCTGCTCGATGCTCAGACCTGGGACATCGTGGAGCATACGAATTTTGCAACCGAAAGCGTAATTCCGCCTTCACCTTTGGGTAAGGTCATCCTGGCAATCAGATATATAGAAGATGCGCAGAATCGCCGATTTTACACCGGATACAGCATGACGGAAACACCTGCATATATAGCGCCCTTTAAAGACAAGCCGATTCCATCAAATCTGGGCCCATCAGACTTTGGTTTTTGGAGTATCGATACCGGCTTGGTGGTCCCCAGGGTGTTTGTTGACGTCAAACCCGGTTCCTGTTCCAATCCTCTTAACTTGAAAAGCCGGGGAGTGATTCCGGTAGCGATTCTCGGCACCGATGATTTTGATGTACGGTATATAAATCCATCCTCAGTCCTTCTGGGCCGAGGAGAATATCCTGGTGTTTCGCCGCTTCGATGGGGCTATGAAGATGTGGTCGCGCCGTTTTCTGGCCCAACCTGTCAATCCCATGATCTGAACGGTGATGGATATTCAGATCTGACGCTCCAATTTGATGCCCGAGACTTGACACAGACCCTGGGATTTGAGGACGAAGAGGGAGACACGATCACATTGTGGCTGACAGGAAATCTGGTCCCAGAATTGGGCGGGACACCTATCCGTGGAAAAGACTTCATTCTGATAAAATAGTCGTCTCTGCTCTCGGCATACGAAGCATGGAAGATCGAGGGACAGGCCACGCAACTCCCCAACTCTCTTGCTCTAATTCGGGAGTTGCGTAGCCCGCCTCCCATCGCCGGGCAAGGACCGCCTTTCCCGGTTATTTCCAACTTGCCCTCGCCGCAAGTCAACCCTTGAGCTGTTCGGGACCGAGCCTTTATTACCAGCGCATCGGTATTTGTCTCAATGCCTTACATGCGCGGAATAAACAGACAATTCCGGATAAGCCTTTGTGCATCAGCGTCTTAGTAGCATCCTCGCGTCAGAACATCACTCTGATATGTAAACAAAACTGACAGAGAATGACCGAGGATACAGCGCTCGTAATCAGATCCTTATGCAGTCTCCTCCCCATAAGTCGTTGAATTTATATCAGTTGAAGCTCCTCGATTCAGGTGTCCGGTTTTTAAGGAACGATATTTGCTAGGGTAAGTGCCGAGTCGGAGACTGAATGCACGCAAACAATCCGGTTATTCGAATCCTGGTTATACGCCGACAGATCTTCTTTGCCGGTTGCCGTCTGATAGTCATTCCGACACAACACCATCCGTAAATGCTGAAACCATTTTTCATCAATATTGCCTTTCGGATTCATGCGCAAAGGAGATGCATCGTGCACAAGGTGACAGGCAGCAGAAACCCCAATTCCAGACTTGGCAGCTTTTCGATCGCGCTTTTAATGACATTCTCCTTTCCCTCCCTGGTGCGGACGCAAACCACCCTTGTGACCCAAACCGCACATATTTCTGCGCGCGCCAATGTGAACGGAGTTGAAGAATATCGGACTGACGAAGTGAATGATCCGAACCGCAACGTTGCTATAAAATCGCAGGCATGGTGGGATCATCAACCTACCGAGAAACAACCCTGGTGGACCTGGGGCCATGCGATTGCACATGGAAATGTTGGCGCCGGTCCACTCGCGGGGACCGACCGCATATTGCTGAATCTTTGTGCCTATTCCCGCACTGAATGCAGCCCGGATAATTGTGCGGCTGGAGCGGCTTCGTCAGGATCTTCAGGATCGTTTACCGTGCATACGGGCACAAATCCAAGTCAGCAGGCACTCTTGACAATAACAGCCAAATACAACAACGGATGCGATAGCAACAGACTGCATTGTTTCGGTGACTGCAGGTTTGGGGGGGCGTACATCAATGTTTTGGGTCCGGGCGTCAATTCGAGTATTCAATACAGCGAATGCAGAGATGGTTGCGGCCCTGTCGACACAAGAAGTCAATCCTTTCTGGTTCGAGACGCCGACCAACTGACCTTCGCCGCGGGCGTGTCGGGCACGTCATCCACAACTGGAGCTCTAAACGCATGTATAGGAATCGAGATATCGATTCAGCAATTGAGCGATTTGCCGGTAACCATCAAGAGTGCACAAATGGAGCACAATGTATTAAAAGTCGGCATTGAAACGGAGTTCAGCAATGATCCGGATACAGTAAAAACTATCACGGTGGAAGCGAATATTAACGGTCAGACAGTGAATGCCGAACCAATAGCATCCAGTGCCTTGACAGGAAGACGCACACAGTACGTGAGTATCAACCTGGCCGACAAACATGTGCCCAAATTTGCCGATAATACTTTCCCCGAGATTACGGTAAGTGTGAGCGAAAATGGTCATGAGGGCATTGCTCGAGCGAAGATGGGCATATTTTTGCCGACCATATTCGTGCCCGGAATTCACCCCCTTGAAAAGGTTCAGCCTCTACCGAACTATGATAAGCTGATCAGCGGTCTCGTAACCAACTCTGAGTCACTGTTGCGCGATCATGACTATTTGGGGGAAGGCTACACCACTGACACCCAATCTGCGTATCCGACTCTTTTCACACTTGATTATGATTATAACAAAGACAGCTTCACACAAGCGGCCAAAAGGCTGGCTCGCTATGTAACCCTGGTTTTAGGTAAGACCTATGCAACTAAAGTGAACTTAATCGGTTATAGCAAAGGAGGCCTCGTTTCACGGCAGTATCTGGTGGGAAATCCTGACGCGGGGCTGCCTGCCGGCGACGGGAACGTGCGAAGGCTGATCATGGCAGTGGTTCCCAATCTCGGCGCCGTCGCGTCCTCATGGGATTATCTGTATGGGAATGTCTATCACAACCTGTATCCAGTTTGGCCCTGGGTTCGCGAAGACATAAACGACAGTTTTGATGTTAAGCCGGAAAATCCCCAGTTGACCAGCCTGAACTCCAGGCGGCTTCCCGACGGGGTCCAATATGTATCCCTTTACAGCAAGGCCGATTCCGGTACCATGGTGACACGGACGAGAGGCAGGAAGGAGTATCAGTTCACCTGGGATTATGGGGATGGCGTGGTGCCGGCCTTCAGCCAGTTGGGATTAATGGTCGATCCAAACAATCCGGACCGCGCCGCGCAACTCCTTCCGGGCTTTGAGAACGTGTTTGTGATAAGAATTGACGACTATCACGTATGGTACATGAACAACGAACAAGTCATAGACGAGATATACGGCCTGATCGCTTTCCCAAACTTCTGGTTTAATGCCATTGACGAGTGATGCCCCGGAACGCACCCAGGAATATGCCGCCCTTGTGAGCGAACACAAGCGCTTCAAGGTGTACAACGCCGCGCCAGCGCTCAACGCGGAGGCACGCCGGGACCAGATTGAGTTTTTGGCAGAACAGCTGGGCTTCAGGTCGCCCGAGGCTGAAGTGATCTCGAAGCTCCCCGACCTGCCGCGGCTGCCCGTGCCCGGGAGTTAACTCTGCCGGCAGTGGTTCCCATGGGGCAATCCCTACGCTCGAGAGCATTCCCTGGTCAGCTCAAGCATCGTGGTGCGGAAGCCAAGGCGCTTGAACAGCCGCTGTGCAGCCGTGTTTTGGGCGGTCGTCATGAGGATCACGCGCGGCGCTCCAAGTGACGCCAGTTGGGCGATCATCTCTTCGACCAGGCGCATCGCGACGCGCCTGCGCCGCGCACGCGAATCCACGTAAACATCGTGCAGCACGCCACATCGATCCCGGAGCATGATCCAGTCGCGCGGCTCGATCCGGCCGTAAGCGTAACCGACGATCCTTTTCCCCTGGGCTGCAACCAGCACGATGGCACGCTTGCTCGCAAGTTCTCCCCGGAGATATGCCGCGTACCCTTCCTCGATCCTGTCGAATATGAAGTACCGCTCCGGGTCCGTGGCATGGTGCTCCCGCACGAGGCGCGCAGCGAGTCTCGCGACACCGGACAAGTCGGCCGGCCGGCAGCGACGGATAACGATGCTCATTTCCCGTGACGACTCACTTCGGACACTTGCCATGATTCCAGTGTACCGCGAACGGGAAGCACTCTCAGCTCATTGAATTGAATTAAGGGGACAGGCCACGCAACTCCCGAATTAACGCGAGGGAGTTCGGGAGTTGCGTGGCCTGTCCCCCCCCAATTAAATTATGATATTGACAGTCGTATCGCGTTTCGCGCATTCTGCTTTCTATTTTATCGATCTACCACATCGTGGTGCTGCGTGAAAGGGATGGAGGATTGCCCCGCCGATCGGTTCCTATTGGGAACAGACGCCTTAGCCGGTCATGACTCCGGTCTCCAACCGTGCGCGTGGGGTAGAAAATCGGGTTTCGGGAGCCCTTCGGGCGGGAAGGAGCCCTGTCGGCCCCCGTTTCCATACGAGCTTCTTAGCGCGGCTCGGGGAGCGTGTGCATGATAAACCCTTTCCGCAGGGTGCCGGACGCACTGGCACGGGTCCTGTTCGTGTTCCTGCTGCTGGCGACGGTTTTGTTGACAGTCCGGTTCATACTTCCCCCCGAGGTCAAGGACTCCTCCATCCACGTCAAGTCGACGATCGAACGGGAGATGGCTCGCCCGGTTCACTATGCCGGCTCCGCGCCGTGCGCGGATTGCCACGAGGAGAACAACCTCAAGAAAGCCGGCTATCACAGGAATCTCTCCTGCGAGACGTGTCACGGCCCGGCGAAAAACCATGCCGAGAACCCGACGGAGACCCAGCCCACGGCGCCGAGGAAACGGGAATTCTGCACCCTGTGCCACCAGTACGATCCTTCACGCCCGACCGGGTTCCCTCAAATCAACCCGGTCGCGCACAATCCCTTGAAGCCCTGCATCTCGTGCCACAACCCGCATGATCCGAAGCCGCCGACGACGCCGGAGGAATGCGCCGCCTGTCATGCGGAGATTGCGCGGACCAAGGCGGTTTCGCCTCACGTGCAGCTCGCCTGCACCACCTGCCATGTGGTCCCGGAACAGCACAAGATATCGCCGCGGAACGTCCTGGCGTCCAAACCGGCCGAACGCGAATTCTGCGGCAAGTGCCACAGCAAGGGGTCGTCGGTTGTCGGGCCGCTCAAGGTCGACATGGCTACGCACGGCGAGAAGTATCTTTGCTGGCAATGTCATTACCCCCACATGCCGGAGGTCAAGTGATCATGCAAAGAAGGTCATTCGTGCTCAAACTGGTCTCACTGCTGGCGGCATTGGGGGGGAGCGCCGCAGCCGGGCTCCGGGCGGCCGCAAGCAGCATCACACGCTACGGCATGGGGATTCAGGTCGACAAGTGCATCGGCTGCGGACGGTGCGTGGAAGCGTGCAAGGAGGAGAACGGCGTCCCCCCGGATCCCTTCTATTTCCGCACCTGGGTGGAGCGTTACACCATCAAGAAGGACGACGTGATCGTTCAGAATATCGACCCTCGCATCACGCCCCATCAGGAGCCGGTAATGGAAGGGGACGTGCTGCGAAGCTTCTTCGTCCCCAAGCTGTGCAACCAGTGCGACAGCCCGCCCTGTGTCCAGGTCTGTCCCGTCGGGGCAACCTTCAAGACTCCGGAAGGGATCGTGCTGGTGGACGAGAAGCGCTGCATCGGGTGCAGGTACTGCATCCAGGCCTGCCCGTATGGGGCGCGGTATCTGCACCCGGTACGGATGACCGCGGACAAGTGCACCTTTTGCTACCACCGGGTGACCAAGGGCCTGCTGCCCGCCTGCGTCGAGGTCTGTCCCACGCAGGCCCGCATTTTCGGCGATCTCGCCAGCAACGCAAGCCCGTTGACGAGGTTCAGGCGCATGAACAAGCTCCACGTGCTGAAGCCGCATATGAACACCGAGCCCAAAGTCTTCTACTCGGAACTTGACGGAGAAGTGAGATGACCAGCCCGCTGTATGATCTCCTGAGACAGGTGACCGGATACATTTACCCGAACGAGATCGAGATCCACTGGTCCATCCTCGTCGTGGTCTACCCTTACTTGACGGGGCTGGTGGCAGGGGCCTTCATCCTCGCTTCGCTGGTCAAAGTGTTCAACGTGCGCGAAGTCTATTCCGTATACCGCCTCTCGCTCCTGACCGCGCTCTCTTTCCTGCTCATCGCTCCGCTCCCGCTCCTGCTGCACCTCAGCCACCCGGAGCGCTCCTACGAGATTTTTCTCAATCCCAACCTCACGTCGGCCATGGCCATGTTCGGGTTCGTCTATGCCTGGTACCTCATGGTGGTCCTGATCCTCGAGATCTGGTTTACGTACCGCAAGGACATGATCGTCTGGGCGCAGGAGGAGAAGTTCCCGATGCGCGCGGTCCACAGGCTCCTCGCGCTCTTTTCCCGCGATGTCAGCGACGGCGCCGTCAATTTCGACCGGAAGGCGGTGAAGGGGATCACGATCATCGGCATCCCTTCGGCGTTTCTGCTCCACGGGTATGTGGGATTCATCTTCGGCTCCATCAAGGCGAACCCGTGGTGGAGCAGCGTGCTCATCCCGATCGTGTTTCTCTTTTCCGCGATCGTCTCCGGGATCGCCCTGGTGCTGCTGCTCTACATGATCATTACGCCCTCCCGCGGGGAAAAGATCGACATGGCGTGCGTCGACAAAATCGCCTCCTACCTCTTCTATGCGGTGATCCTCGATTTTTCTCTCGAACTCCTCGATTTCATCCACCGCCTTTACGAAAGCGAAGAATCGATCAGGATCCTCACACAGCTGGTGATGGGCAAACTCTTCATCAGCCTTGGGGTGATGCAGGTCCTCCTGGGAATGCTGGTGCCGCTCGGCATCATGATTGCGATTAAACTCTTCCGCGTCGACCCCGAGTTGAGGAAGCTGCTGTACTTTGTTGCCGCAATCCTCATTCAGGTCGGAATTTTCGCGACCAGATGGAACGTGGTCATGGGCGGCCAGATGTTTTCCAAGAGCCTGCGCGGGTTGACCGCCTACAAGCTGGAGCTCACGGGGATGGAGGGATTGCTCATGACCCTGTTATTGCTGATCATGCCTTTCGTCATCCTGGCCATCCTGATACGGATCCTGCCGCCGTGGGATAAACCGCAGCCAGAGGCGCCCGCAGCCACCGACTAATCGCGCCTTCGCATATCATGAGAAGGATCAGATACGGCTCGCCGGAACGGCAAAGCCTGCGAGGGTCGTACGGCACAAAGCCGTGGTTTTATCTCTGATTGAGCAGGTGAGCGGTCTGATCCGCAGATCTCCCGAGTGCCCGTGCTATGATTCGCGGCCACCCCCCCGCGGGCGTCGCTGGAGGCTCCTTGATTTTGGTCTTGGCAGGCAAGGCACGGGTGCTAAGATACTTCCTCTTGAGGGTCCCCGAAGGGGACGGACCCATTGCCGGGAGAAGAGATGAAGAAGAGCGTCCGCCTGCTGATCCTGTTCGTTCTATGCCTTGTCGCGCTGCCCGCTCTGGTTGTGGCGCAACAGGTCTCGCTGACCATCCTTCACACGAACGACACACACGGCCATCTGTTGCCGTTCAGCTATCCCGACATGGTCCCGCCCGGATCTCCAGTGGCCGCACTGACGGTGCGGCGGGACATCGGTGGAATCGCGCGCCGTGCGACGCTGGCCAGGCGGTTGCGGACCGAACTGGAAGGCCGAGGCTCAACAGTGTGGCTGGTCGATGCCGGCGATTTTTTGGATGGCACTCCCTTCTCGACGGAATACCACGGCGAAGCGGACATCGAGGCGATGAACGCCGCCGGCTACACGTTCGGCACGATTGGCAACCACGAGCTCAACATCCCGCTCGTGACACTCAAGCAGGTCCTCGGTTTGGCCAGGTTTCCGATCCTGTGCGCCAATCTCACGGAGAACGCCACTGGAAAGCAGCTTGTCCAGGCCTCGGCGATCCGGCGCGTGGGCAACCTGAGGATCGGGATCTTCGGTCTCACCACGCGCGAAGCCAGCCAGTATCCCGCTGCCAGGGACGGATTGACCATCCTGGGGGAGATCGAAACCGCCCGTCAGATGGCCAACTCGCTGCGTCGCAACGCGGACATTATCATTGCGATCTCGCATGCGGGCGAAAGGACCGACGTGCAGCTGGCGAAGGAGGTTCCCGCAATCGACATCATCGTGGGCGGACATTCGCACACGCGCTTGCCGGACGGCGACTTTGTCTGGCGCTCGGACGAGTTGCAGAGTTTCACGGTCAACGGAACGATCATCGTGCAGGCGTTCGAGTGGGGCGCGGAACTCGGGCGGCTCGACCTGCTATTCAATAAGGACCGCCGCGGCGTCTGGCGCGTCGACCGCTATCGCGAGCGCCTGGTTCCGGTGACGCCCGATATCCCCGATGACCAGGCTGTGGCAGCCGTCGTTGACCGCTACTGGAAGCCGATCTCTGCCCGCTACGGCGAGGTCATAGGTCAGGCCGCAGGGGACTTTGTCGAGCAGGGTGACGATCAGGCGAATTACAACCTGTTCGCTGATCTGGTCCGGGAAGCCTATGGCACGGAAATCGAGCTCGAGAACAGGAGCGGCATCCGCGACACTCTGGTCAAAGGCAATATCACTCTGGCAGACCTGGTCAACATGGACCCGTTCAGCAACACGGTTGTGACCTTCAAGATCACCGGACGCCAGCTCAAGGAAATCCTCATGAAGAACAGTCCGTTCGTCTCAGGCTTGCGTTACCGGATGGAAGGCGGCCAGCTGAAGGAGGTCACGATCGGGGGCCAGCCTGTCGCAGACGACCGCGTGTATTCCGGTGCCACCAACTCTTACTTCGCCGGCTCAGCTATGAAGGGCTACGAGGTCGTGGACACCAAAAAGGTCCGGTTGGACGTCGTAATCGAACAGATCCGCAAAAAGGGGACGGTGGTTCCCGCCTACGACGGCCGCCGCGTCGTGGCCAACCCGCCGGGTGGCCGCAACCGGTGAAATCCCGCCAAAATTCTTCGCGGTCCCGGCAGGTTCCTGAGCCGCTCACCTGAATTGTTCCCGGGTCGAATCGTGCGGAACGGTCTTGGCGATTTCAAAATCGTTCGACTCAAGCAACGTGTACATGGCCTGCTGCAGATTGATGATCGACTTCTTGTAGGCGATCAACGCTCTCAACCAGACTCCCTGGGCGCTGGAGAAATTTTGCTGGCGTTGAAGAACCAGGAAATTCTGGCTCATCCCGGCCTGAAAACGCTGGGTCTCGCCGGTAAGCTGTTCCTGAGCCAGCTCCATGGCTATCTGCGCCGTTTCCACGCGCTGTTTGTTGGTCTGGAGATCCTCGATCGCGTTCCGGACCTGAACGGATACCTTCTGCTCCGTATTGGTGCGGACCATGGTCAGTTGCTGGCGCTGAATTTTCAGTTGCGCCAGCTGGGCATCCAGGGCGCGATTGCGCAGGGGAATCTGTATGTTGAAACCCGTGAACCAGTTGGTGAATCCGCCGGTGAAAAGCGTCTTGTTAGCGACTCCGATCCCTCCGATCAAGTCGGGATTGATCAACGGCAGGCCCGTGTCCGCGTCGATCGCCTGTGGTCCGGCCACGCCGCTTGTGCCTATCGAGGCCACGAGATCGAACTGCCATTTTTTCTGATTCTGTTCCAGGCGGGAATTGAGCGCATTCTGTTCCAGCTGCAGACTGAATTGCTCCATCTCCGGCCGGTTCTGGAGCGCCAGATCGATGGCTTTGGTGGGGTCGACCTTGTATTCCACAAAGTCCGGGGTGTCGGTGGGTACAATCACCTTCTGCCAGATTTCGGCGCTGCGATTCGGTGAGATGACGGCGCGCAGATTGTTTTCCGCGAGCAGAATAACCTGCCGGGACGCGATCATATCCACCTCGCGGTTGGCCATTTCCGCTCGTGCCTCGGTGATGGAAATCCGGGCGATCGTGCCGATGGCGGCTTCGTTGATATTGTTGCGCAGGCTGATCTGCGCCAGCTTGACGGAGTCTCTTTTGATCTCAAAATCCCGGATGGCCCCGACCAGGTCCCAATACATCCCCTGGATAGCAGCGATGGTCGAGGTGACAGTCTGTTTGAACTGACTGTCATTGATCCTGGCATCCAGATTAGCCAGCCGGATGACTCCCCGGATCTGGTCGATGCGGCGGTCCCGGATCAGCGGTTGCGTGATCTGGAAGCTGAGGCTCGTCCCGTATTGCGGGCTGAACAGGGCGAACTGCTGGTTGGTGTCGCTGCGGCTGGAATTGTAGTTCGCGACGATTCCACCGCCGGTTGGAAGGTTCTGAGCGTATTGAAAGTCCCAGATCGCATAGTCCGTCTTGTTGAAGTCCCCCTGCGTGGACCGGTTGGTGGCGTTGGTATTGGGGCGCTTGGTCGACTGCGTGCCCAGGGTGACCGCGAGAGCCGGATCGTAAGGGCCATACGCCTGATCTACCCTCCGCTGAAACAACTGCTCGTTGGTGTCCGATATGGCAATGTCGAGGTTGTTCTGGAGCGCCAGCCGTGTCAGATCTCTAAGCGAAACAGGGAGCGCAGTGCCGTCCTTCTGTGCCTGCTCGATGGGCGACAAAGGGAGACTGGCGGTGGCGGCAGGATATTGTGCCATCGGATCCTGGCCAAGAACGACCGATAGGTTGCAGAGACAGAGAACGGCGGCGGTGCTTGTCAACATGGCAGGCACACGGGTAAATCGCGTTAAGTTGCTCACGGCCTGACTCCTTTTCGGTAACAGACATACTTCGACTTACAACCGGACACTCATTGTAACGACGAACATCGCAAAAAAGTTGCCTAATAAAGCGGCCGACGTTGACTCCCCCTGCACAGGCTGCCCTCGCTTCCGGCCCCGCACAAACCCCTGAGCTCTGCCATATCCTCGTTTCTCCCCGCGCAGCCAACGATGGACACCACGAGAAAAAGCGGGCATGATGGCTTATGCCGAGATTCGGATCCAACTTCCTGATCGCCGTCATTGCCGGACTTGCAGCGCTCTTGCCGGGCGACGCGAACGGTCACAGAGCGGCTCTGCCGGCGCCTGCGGAAACCGTCCCGCTGCGCGTCATGACGTTCAACCTCAGGTACGCCAGTCCCAAACCGCCGAATTCCTGGCCCGAGCGGCGCCCGGTGATGCGAAACTGCATCCGGCGCGTGGCGCCGGATCTGATCGGCACTCAGGAAGGGTTATACGGTCAGTTGAAAGACCTGGCCGCCGATCTCCCGGAATACGAGTGGATCGGCCTGGGCCGCGAAGGTGGCAGCCGGGGCGAGTTCATGGCGGTTTTCTACCTGCGGTCCCGGTTTGAACCGCTCGCATTCGACCATTTCTGGCTGTCGGACACGCCGGCGGTCGTCGGTTCCTCCACCTGGGGCAACACCAACCGGCGGATGGTGACCTGGGTGCGCTTCCGCGAGCGCGAGTCCGGCCGCGAATTTTTCTTCTGGAACACACACCTCGACAACGACATCGAACTCGCCCGTCAGAAGGGCGCCGCCCTCATCGTCGAGCGCGTGAATCAGCTCAAGAGCGATCTGCCCGTCGTGCTCACCGGCGATTTCAACTCCGTGGCCGGCGCCGGCAAAGCTTACGAGATCCTGGTGCAAAACGGCGGGTTCGTCGACACGTTTCCGCTCGCCCGGGAACGTGAGAACGAAAAGATGAGCACGTTTCACGGTTACAGAAAACCGGCGGAACGGGAGGAGCGGATCGACTGGATTTTGACGCGCGGTCCCGTGACGGTGGACAAGTCCTCCATCGTCATCTATTCGGAAAATGGTCAATATCCGAGCGACCATTTTCCAGTGGTGGCATGGCTGGCACTGGCGCCGGCGAAATAACGCGATTACCGGCAACACTCCTCAGTTCACGACCGGGCTCAGCCGATACCACGGCAAGGGATGTACAGCCGCATAAACAGCGCCCCAGCAGGGAGCGTGAGAATACTGCCTCTTCCAAATCACCGTTCCAGCTTGCCGTCCACCAGGCAATCGGCAACATTGAAGCTGTGACGCATCAGGTTCCCCATTGCCTTGGTCTCAAACGTGAATTTTTTCGTCTGTTCGGTGAGAAATGGCTTGCCGTCGGCGCCCTGCAATGGAAATAGGAAGTACAATATCTGACGATCGCCAGTGACCTGCTGAACCGGCAGTGAGGCATTGTCGCTGCGCACCACTCGTGTTGTTTTTCCGGCTTCTTCGCTGTTTATTTGGCCCAAACTCTTGCTCTCCAGGGCAAACCGCCAGGCATCCTCGGGGATCGCCTCGGCGAATTTGGCGGCATCTTCGGAGGAAATGAGTTTCTGGAGTTGCCGGCTGCGAATCGCCGCCAGCCGGGGGATCTTAGTGTACCAGGTGAGCTTGTAAGGAACATAACGCACCAGAGCCTTCTCATCCGCCTTCGTTTTTTCGTAGTCCCTACCTTTGGAGTAGACGGACGCGCTCGCCCCTGTATCGAACGAGAACTCCCCCTGTTTCACCCATGGGGACCGGTTGAGAATGCTTTTCACGTCACCCTCAGTCCACTGGGAGTACGGTTTGGAAAGGTACTTTTCCGCCGTGAATGCGATCGCTGCCGCTGAGGCAGCTACCAGTACGATTGATGTGATTTTCATATCCTGTCCTTTTTGCCGCCTTCAAACCGGTCACAGAACAAATGTTGAAGTCGGCGAAATCGGGAGACAGCATATTACGAACATACGCGATCGTACCTCGGGCCTGTGTCCAGCGCGGAAACCATCAAATGCGCCCGGTATCTTCCGGCCGCGTCTTATCGAAGGGCTGCGGCCTCTGTGCACTGCTGTATGCAAACTATATTACTCCCGGGCCCATCCAATCCAAAGGCGTGGGGGCCGCAGGTGCCGTTTGGTCCCGGTGCAGATCCTTACACATAGCGGCATGATGGCGTCTCGACTTGCGCCGGGCAGCCGCCGGTACCTCAACCCTTCGCGCCGGCGGACGATTTTTTTGTTGACAGCCATCCATGCTTTGTGCATTGTAAAGGTATTCTCGGAGAACGCCAAATAGGAAATTGGGAACGGCCGGCTTTGAGCGGCCGCGTGCAGCGGGCTGAAGGGCTCCCATGCGCGGCACACCGGCTCAAAATTCGGAACTGATGGACAGGACGCGTCCTCTCTGGTCGGTTATCAGGCGGGCTGTCAGAAGCCAACCCTCGGCGCTCAGTTTAAGGATCTATTAATCCCGGCGTCGAGGCCGATCATCAAGCCTGAAGTACATCCCTGGCATCGCATTCGCTTCCGCCCGACACCGAAAATGTCCGATGCTTCCTTCGGATTTCGGTGGGGCTGGTTCCCAGAATCGTGGGAGCGGTCGCACCCGGACAATGCGGGCAGGTCATTTAATTGACGCCTGCCGCAAAGCAGAACCGAGTTGATGCATGCAGCCAACCAAAACAACAAACGGAGGGGTGTCATGAAGATATCGTTTCATTTCCTGAGACGGACTCTCTGGGCCCTGGCCATGCTGTCGCTGAGCGTTCCAGTTTTCGCCCAGACGCGCGGGACCCTGAGCGGCAACGTTCAGGATCCGTCCGGCGCGGTTGTCCCGGGAGTCAGCGTGACGATCAAGAACACCCAGACAGGGGAAGAATTCAGCGCCGTCAGCGATGCCCAAGGCGTGTACAAATTCCCCTCGATTCCACTGGGCACGTACAACCTTGTAATCCAGCTTTCCGGCTTTAAAAAGCTCGAGATGCAGGGGCTCGTCGTTCAGATCGGGCAACCGGCCCAGGCCAACGTCAAGCTGGAAGTGGGCGGGGTGAACGATCAGGTCGTAGTGACCAGCGAACTCCAGCAGGTCGTGAACACCGTCACCGCGACCCTGACCAACGTCATCAGCACACGGCAGGTCCAGGACCTTCCGCTGCCCACGCGCAACCCGGTAGATCTTGCGCGTCTGCAGATCGGGGTGGCTGTAACCGGCGACAACACACGCACCGCGTCGGTGGGCGGCCTGCGAGGGTCTGCGACCAATGTGACCCAGGACGGCATCAACGCGATGGACAACTTCGTGAAAACTGATTCGTTTTTCGCGCTCACAGCGCCCTCGCTCCAATCCACACAGGAGTTCAGTGTGACGGTGGGGACGGTCGGATCGGACGCCGGCCGCGGCGTAGCCCAGGTCCGGATGGTCACAAAGTCCGGGACCAACGAGCTTCACGGAAGTGTGTTCTACCAGCATCGGAATGACTTCCTGGAAGCCAACTCGTTTTTCAACAATGCCACCAGTCCTGCCACTCCCAAAGCCAAGGAGCGACAGCATTGGTTCGGCGTCGCCGCGGGCGGACCGGTCTTTCTGCCGAAGATCTACGACGGCCGGAACCGGAGCTTCTGGTTCTTTTCCTACGAGGGCTTCCGCGAGAACTTCATGGCCACCCGGAACCGCACGGTCCTGACGGACCAGGCTCGCAAGGGCATTTTCAGTTATGTCGGATCGAACGGTCAGACGAATTCGGTCGATCTGCTGAGCATCGGCAGCGTCCACACGCTCAATCCGGTCACGATGGCCATACTCAACGCCATGCCGGCATCGAACAATTCGCAAGTCGGCGACGGGCTGAACTCCGCGGGCTGGCGGTACAACGTCACAGGGAAGGATCCGAGCGACAAGTATGTCGGGCGTTTCGATCAGGAGCTTTTGCAAAGCGAGAAATATGGATATCACAAGCTGGAATTCGTCTATAACATGGCTGATTTCCTGTTGACGCCGGACACTTTCAACTCGCTCGAAGCGCCGTTCCCGGGCGGGATTAACACATACCAGGGTTCCACTCGCACCCTGATGGCGACCGCCATCAACTCAAGTTTCGGCAGCCGCATGACCAACGAGGCGCGGTTCGGCCACCAGCGCGCGCCGGTGGGCTTCCTTCGCGAGGCGCCGCCGAGTAATGCATTCTTCACGAATCTCGGGTCGGTGACCGACTTCGACAATACTTTTATGTCCCAGGGGCGCAACACCCTCCTGTATCAGTTCCTGGACAACTTCGCGTACATTCGCGGGACCCACACCATCCGGATAGGGATGGATTTCGAGTCCATCACGGCGCTCACATACAACGACGCGGGCATCCAGCCGACCGTCAATCTGGGGACGAATGCGGTCAATCCGGACGGCATCCTGAACGCGGCCTTCCCCAATCTGCCCTCAGGTTCGACCGGGACCGCGATCGTAAACCGCGCGCGCAGTGTTTACGCCGACATCACCGGCAACCTGGCAACCGCGTCGCAGACTTTCAATGTGGCCAGCCCCACTTCCGGGTTTGTGGGCGGCGCCACGCGCGCGCGAAACTTCAAACAACGCCTGCTCGCCCTCTATGTCCAGGACGAGTGGAGGGCCAAGAGCAACCTGACCATCAACTACGGGCTGCGCTGGGAATGGCAGGGAGTTCCGTATGAGACCCAGGGCCTCGCGATCCAGCCGACGACCGGGATCGACGGCTTGTTCGGGATCTCCGGGTACGGAAACCTGTTCAGGCCCGGCGTGACGAAGGGGACAGCCCCGACGTACCTCGATTTTGTAAATGGAGATACCGGAAAGAACCTCTATAACAACGACATGAACAACCTCGCTCCGTTCCTCGGCATTGCCTACCAGCCCAAGTTCGAATCCGGTCCCATGAAGTGGATCTTCGGCAACGGACTCAGCTCGATCCGGACCGGTTATTCCATCAGCTATTTGCAGGACGGCTTCACCGTCGTCAGTAACGCTCTCGGGACCGGCACGACCAACCCGGGGCTGATCCAGTCCTCCGCCAACAACACACCGACAGGCGTACTGACCTCCGCAGGAGTTCCGGTTACGGTTCCGGTCTTTAAGATGCCGGTCAGTGACGCGGATAACATGCTGGTGAACAGCAACAACGGGCTATGGGTATTCGATCCGAATCTGCGGGTTCCGTATGTCCAGCAATGGTCGTTCGGGATCGAGAGGGAAGTCGCCCGCGGTTGGGTCGTGGAAGCCCGTTATGTCGGAAACCACGCCATCAAGATCTTCCGGGCTTACAACCTCAACGAGGTGAACATATTCGAGAACGGTTTCCTGAATGAATTCCTGAATGCCCAGAAGAACCTGGCGCTCAACGGCGGGTCCAGTTTCGCTCCGACCTGTGCGGGCTGCACTGCCACACCCACCTTAAGCACGTTGTTTGCCGGACTCTCCGGCAGCGCCGGCTTTACGAGCACCTCGTTCATCAGCAACCTCAACAACAATAACGTCGGCGCGATGGCCAACACACTAGCCTTCACCTCGACCTACCGGGGGAACCGGGCCAATCTCGCTCCCAACTTCTTTGTGGTCAATCCCAACGCAAACTTCACGCGACTGTTGTCGAACGCCTCCTTTTCCAATTACAACTCCCTGCAGACCGAGGTGCGCAAGCGCATGAGGCACGGGCTCTACCTGCAGGCCGGTTACACCTTCAGCAAAGCCTTGACCGATAACGAGGGGAGCCAGAGCACCCTGCAAGAATACCTCACACTCCGTGACCTTAAGCTGGACAAGCACCGTTCGACTTCCGACCAGACGCATCGCTTCATTGCCAATTTCATCTATGAGCTTCCCTTCGGTACGGGCCGCCGGTTTATGGCCAGCGGCTTCAAACCGTTGGTCAAGGTGATCGAAGGCTGGCAGGTCGGCGGAATCCTCAACTGGCAGTCCGGCCAACCGGTGTCAATTTTCTCGGGCCGTTCGACCTTTAATAACAGTGGCGGCTCATTTCCGGCACAGCTGGTCGGTATGACCTTCCAGGAGCTCAAAGACGCCATGGGCGTGTACAAAAATCCGGTGGGTGTGTTCTTCATCGACCCGAAGTACCTCAACATCACGACCAGTGCGACCACCGGTGCGCTCACGGGCGCCACCCTGAAGGAAGGGCTCCTCGGACCGCCCGCTCCGGGCACGTTCGGGAACCTTCCCACGTACTGTTTCACCGGCCCCTCGTTCTCGCAGATCGACTTCAGCCTCACCAAGCGAGTGCTATTCACCGAGAGGTCGAACTTCGAGTTGAAGGTGAACTTCCTGAACGCCTTCAACCACGCCAACTTCAACTTCAGCAACACGAACTTTGACAACGCCAACTTCACGAGGATCAGCGGCCAGAGGGGCAGCCCGCGCATCATCAATTTCATACTCTCCATCAACTTCTAGGACAGGCAGTTCTGGAAGTAGAAACCGTGTAATCCGTGGCAGCAACCAGGCCACGGATTACACGGAGTTCACCAGCTCGGCAGGATTTGGATTATTGGATCACGAAGGCTTTCGGATCCAGCGCCTGATTGTGGAGGACCTGCGTCAGGCTGATGCCGTACTCGCAGATGTAGGTGGGGGGATCGGATCCTTCCCTGGTAAACCTCAGCTTATACGCGTGAGGCAGGCTGAGCGAATCGACCATCCTGAAGTCGTCGAACCATTCCTCGATTCTGTAAAACGTGTCCGTGCCCGGGCTCGTCCCGGTGGGATTCGCCATTGTGGGTTTACCGTACTGGCCCACGCCCGCCCGCTCGACCAGCCGATATTGAGAGTACACGTGACGGAAGTTCTCCGGATCAAAGTAGAGCGAGATTTGAAGGTCGCCGGCATCTTTTTTAGGCCTGTAGGTGAGCTCGTGCAGTTGTTTTCCTTCCAGCTTCTTGAGCCCCGTGTAAACCAGTTTCGGCTGCCTCCCGGCCACGTCCAGCAGAGCCCATGCCGTGGTCATCGTCCCGCACAACAGACCCTCTCTTAGCAGCGCGTGGTGATCGTAAACGAAAGCCGACATCGGGGAGCGCAGGCGGACGTTGACCTGGCCGGTGTCCACGTTCTTGCCGTCAAAGACAAATTGCTCCGACTGATATTCCTGCATGGCGAACATCATCGCAATGCGCACCATCCTGCCGTCGGAGATCACTTCGCTCCTGCCGGGGAGCTGGCCCGCCCTTGGCAGGTGGAATGTCACCTGTGCGGTTCCGCGCGCCGCGCGGATTTTCGCGGCGGCACGGGCTTCCGGAGGGCCGATCGAGATCAGGTGCCTGGTGAGCACTTCCTCCGCTTTCATCTTCTGCTCCGGAGCACCGGATGATGGCAGGAGGAAGGCCATCAGCAAAAAGCCTGAGAGGCACAGACCTTCACGATGATTCCAGGGGAATCGTCTTGCCATGGCAACCGCTCCTATATGACTGAACCCGTTCGGCCCCAAGCGGCAAAGGAACGATGAGGAAATCGAAAGAGCGTCTCAATGATTTACGGTTACATGAATTCCTGTCAGGATATAACCCGGGCGTGAAAAACACAAGAACCAGGAGAACCAAGGTGTGGCAGCTATCCCCACACCGGGAGGGGAATGGCTAACCCACCACCCTAGATTTTCGTGCATACCTGAGACTTACTTGTGCAGTGAACAAACTGAACGAAAGGGCGGCCTCCCGGCCTGAGCTGTGGTATTTTACTCACACGAGGAAAATGCCGACGCCTCTGACGCACCATCGGCGCTTATCATGAAAAATTGAAACCGTGGAGGGCCGCGATGTCTTCAGACAATTCCTTGAAAACCGGCTTGCGCACCGTGTTCTTCATCCTGGTGTCCTTCGTATTGGCCGGATATGCGGCTCAGCAGGCGGGTGAAGGAGCAAAACCCGATCCGGCCGTGACGCTGGCATACAAGTTTGCTGAGGGGAAAGCGCTCGCTTATCGGCAAACCACCAACGAAACCCAGAATTTCGAAATCATGGGTCAGGCCATGTCGACACAGAGCAATGCCACCCTCGAGTTTTCGCTGAAGCCAAAGGGACTGAAAGACGAGAATTTCAGCCTTGGAGTGGTGATCGACGCCTTCAAGGCGAGTATGACCGGACCGCAGGGAGATATGTCGCCCGATACGAGTCTCATCGCCGGTAAGGGCTTTGACATGATTCTCTCCCGGCTCGGCAAGGAAATCGATACCGCCGGCGCATCCTCCATTCAATACGAGCTTGCCACCTCGAAGCGCGATATTTCGAGCAGCTTCCAGGCGTTTTTCCCGGACTTGCCCGCCCAATCGGTCAAGGTGGGTCAGTCGTGGCCCAGCGAAGATACCGTCACACAGAAATCCGACAGCGGCGTGATCCGCATCTCCCTCAAGAACGTCAACACCCTGGATGGAATCGAGACTGTCGACGGGTATGAATGCGTCCGTGTCAAATCCGCCTCAAAGGGAACACTGACGGGAAATCTGGATCAGGGTGGTGTGGTGATGTCGCTCGACTGCACGATCGAGGGCACGGATACCTGGTATTTCGCCGTCAAAGAAGGGATCTACATCAAGGCCGATACGAAAGCGGCCTTCGGTGGCAGCATCAATGCGGGAGAGCCGGTGAATCAGGCCATCCCCCTCACCGGGGAAACGCGCGGCGAAGTCCGCCTGCTCAAGAAATAGCAGGATCCCTCATGCGCAGGAGGTCAGGAACCGCCCTCGCCGCGGCACTGCTTTTCGCTGTGCTGCAGGCGTATCCCGCTGCCCAGGAGTTGCAGACCGGCAGCATCAGCGGGCATGTCACGAATTGCGCCGGCACAACACTCCCGGGTGCGCGAGTTGCGCTCTCAGGGCCGTCCGGCCGGAATCCCCTGACCGTGATCAGCGATGAACACGGAGATTTTCGATTCAGCGGACTGCCCGCGGGCAGCTATTCGCTGGCGGCCGGGATTCCGGGCTATCTGACCTTCAGCCGCACAGGAATTCAGCTGACTGCCGGCAGTGCGGTTGCATCCGACATCGTGCTGGCCTACGATCCGCTGGGGCGCATGGTTTATGAAGTCCTCAGGCCCGGCTTGAACATGGATCTCCCCACCTTGTGGCGAAGCGTCGATGCGGTGGTCCACCTGCGGATCCAGAAAACCCTGGGCGCAAGACGGTCCCGACAGGCGGACGGCTCATGCGAAAACGTCTACGTGGAACACCAGGCATCCGTCCTCGAGGCGTTCCGGCGCGTTCAGGGCAAGCCTGATGCCCCCAGGGTTGATTTCCTGCAGGCGGCCCCGGCTCCGGGCTACAACGGCCCGAAGATCGTAACCGGGAACTATTGGCAGGTGTTCCGCCCTGGCGACGAGCTCGTGGCCTTCCTAATATGGGAAGACTTTGAAGGAGCCTTCCTGGCCTATTTCACTGTGCCCGTCCGGGACGGCAGGGTGGAGTCCATCGACCTCCGCGAAATTGAAGCCGCAGTGAAGCTGGACGTGTTTCTCAAGATGCTCCGCGCCATGATGGAATGACCCGCGGAATGGGAGATATTGCTTTCCCAGTCCTGGATATCCATTGTAATCTAGTGCCGGAACTCCTGGTTCTTCACGCTGGCAAGAGTCATCCCTGAACCCTCGACAGAGGAGGCGCCGGATGGATTCGTTTCAGTTGCTGGAGACGGTGGTTGCTACGATAGACGTCCCCGATGAGGGTATACGCGCAGGCGACGTGGGCACAATTGTCGACGTTTATACGCAGGGCGCGGCGGCCTACGAGGTCGAATTCGCCACCGCAGAAGGATCTTCGCGTGCGTCGGTCACACTCGCCCCAGCTCATGTCAGGCGGTTGACACCCACCGATGTGCTGACCATAAGACAGCAGCCGGTAATCAATCGATTCCAGCCGGATTGAAGCGCCGCAAACATCGGGCTTCGAAAAGACCGCTCGAGCCCTGACGGCATCCTTAAGCCGCCGGACCCTGCGCATTCGGTCTAGGATTCCGAAGCGGCGGCCGAAACAGAGCGGCGCAACTCGCGCTGCATGCCGCGTTCGATGGCGTCGATCAGATATGGTCGCAGCTGTGAGGCGGGGATGATGCGGTCGAGCGATCCCACCTTCAATGCCCGGTGCACGCTGTGAATGTGGTCGAACTCCTCGGCCACTTCGCCCAGTTTCTCGGAACGTACGATTTTCTTCATCTCCACCAGTTGGTTTCGCAAGTGCCGCATCCGGCCCTCATCCGCCGCAGCCATCTCCTTTTCCAGCGCCGCGACGCGGGTGTCCGTCCTGGTCCTCTTGTCAACCTCCCTGGCAAACACAACCGCAGCAGCGGGCGCGCCGCCGATGACGGAGGCATAGGTTCCCTCCAGGGCGACTGCCTCGAAGTTTTCGTTCAGGGTGCGCGAGAAGACCACGAAGGCGCCGCCGTGGTACCTGGAGATGACGCAGAAGATGATCGGCCCCTTGAAATTGACGATGGCGCGCCCGATCTCGGCGCCGAACTCCAGCTGGCGCCGCCGCATGGATTCCGGCGACCCGTCGAAACCGGACAGGTTGGCGAGGATGACCAGCGGGCGGTTGTTGCTGGACGCGTTGATGGCGCGGGCGGTTTTTTTCGATGCCATCGGGAAGAGCGTTCCGGAAGTCCACTGTTCGGGCCCGTCGGTGGCGACGAAGCCCGTTCGCGGCAGCGAGCGCGAGTCGAAACCGAGAAGGCAAACCGGATAGCCCCCGATGTGGGCATCCCACACAACGGCAATTTCGGCATCCTCCATGCCGGGCCAGCGCTCCAGCGGCCGGTGGTCGCTGTCGACGACCGAAAGCATGACTTTCCGGATTTCAAACGGTTTCTTGCGGCCGGGATTGTGTTCGTCGGAGAAGATATCTCCCACGAACGCGAAGCCATCTCTGTTGTGGGAATGAGGGAAGCGGCAGACGTCGCGCGTAAACGGGTCTGCCGTCCTTGCCCGGCGCGGGAAGCGCTCGCCCGGCATGATGTAGGTGTGATCGTAATGGCGCATGAGAATCCGGCACGCGGCGGCAAGGTCGCGGGCCCAGTACTGGGCCTGGCCGTTCGGACCCATGACCCGCTCGTATCCTCCGATGCCCTGGTTGTCCTCCGCCGACACCGAACCCGAATAGTCGAGAGCGGTCTTGCCCGTGAGCACCATTGCGCTTTCGGGCATCATCACCAGGATTCCCCTGGTGTGCATCAGCATCGTGGCCTCGGCGTTCCAGTACGGCTGCGCGCCGACATTGATACCCGCCACGACGATGTTGACTTCACACCCGGCCTGCGTGAATTCGATGAGCCGCCGCAGCACGCGCGCGATCCAATCCATGTTTTCCGTGCCGCTTACCAGGGAGATCTTCGCCCCGGCCGAGTGGGTGAACCACTCCAGCGGGAGGTTGCGGGCCTGCGCCAGGTCCAGCGCAGCGAGGATCCTCCGGCACTCCGGTTCGGCGATGGATCCGACTTCCTTGCTGGGATCGCCAAGCAGGATCACCCGGTTCATTCCCTCCGGATACTTCGGCGTAATGTTGCGGATCAGGCCCACGACCACGTTCGCGGTATTTTGCCCGTAGGGTCTGTACACCGGCGCCAGCGAGCCGCTCTTGTCGAGGTCGTACTCGGTGAACTCACCGGTCGGCAGTTCCGCGTGAATAGCTTCTCCCTCGGGAGTCAGTGTGCGGATGATCTCGTATGGGTAGTTGAGACCTCGCTGCCGCATCCGGACCACTTTCTGGTCGTATTCGCTCAACTGACGTACCAGTTGGTCGGTTGGAAGCGTAATCCGGAAGACGATGCCGCGGCCGCCCGGGTTGGAAAAGCTCAAAACCCGGTTCTGAAGCTCCTCGGTTTTCGGGTCGGCCATGTCGACCCGCAGCACGACCTTTTCCAGCCCGAGTCCTTCAGTCTGTCGCGCCATGCGGCGGATGACGGACTGCAGCTCGTCGAGCCGCAGAACCGCGGGAGGCCAGACATACAGAAGCACGCGGTTCCAGTAAAGCCTGTCCTCGGGCGCCCGCTGCAGCTGCACCCCGCGGATGGCCGCAAGGGTTTCCGTCAGCATCCGCTCCAGGTGAGGCAGGCGTTCGACGCGGCCATCCGGACCGCGCACGGGCGTCAGGTCGCGCACCTCGGCGATGGCGATCAGCCGTTCGTCCTTGGGATTGTCCCGGGCGATCCCCCGGTATATGTAGATGTCTTCCACGGAGGGGAGCCGCTCGATGATAAAGTTCTGCAGGCGCCACAGCTGCAACCGCTTGCTCATCATCGGGTGAAGGCCGCGGCTGAACTTCTCCTCGCGGTATCCCTCCTCCGTCATGCGGTAGGTGTAGTACTGGGTGCGCCCCACTCCGCCGCCGTTTGCAGGGCGCGCCAACCCGAAGGCAATGCGTTCCACTGGACGATCCAGCCGGGCGCCGTTCAAAGCGGCGCGCAACCGGGCTTCGATCGCGTCGGGGTCGGCCAGCGGCTCCGGATTCCAGTCATAGATGTCGACAACCACGTCATCGCCGGCAGGGTAGCCTGCGATCGTGGCCTGAATGGCCTCGAGGGAGGAGGCAATCTCGAGCCGCGCGGAATCGACAGAAACCAGGTGGACCCGCCTTCCTTCATGATCGTACTCCGCCACGGCGAAACAGTGCCCCCGCGATTCCAGGGTGCGGAGACTCTCGAGGTTCCTGATCCGGTAGAAGCGACGGGTAAGGACTTCGAGCATGAGCCGGCGTTTCTCGGAGAGTGCGTCGGGAAAACGGGCGGCCAGCCAGGCCATTAACGGGTAAGCGCACTGGACCAGGGCGTGCACCCTCTCCGCACGGTCGCCGGCTTCCGGGTGCTGAAGCAGGTGATCAAGGTGACCATCCATTTCCGCGTAGACAGCGCGCCGCGATTGTTCGAAGGTGGGGAAATCGAAGTATCGATACTTGATTTCGCGCGCCAGGTCGTTCAAAACCGCAGAGCGGCCCTCCGATATAGCGCTCAGGCGGTCCAACAGGAGCGAAAAATCCTGCCCGGCCTGCCCGGCAAGTTCCTCGGCATTGGCCAGCCGGCGCTCGAGGATGGCCGCGATCGCGGGCACCTGTTGCTCGAAACGCTGATGCGCCATAAATATCATCAGCAGCCGTCCCTGAAGGGACGGAGTCGGGTCCAGGCTGTCGTCGCCATAGTGGCGAAGCGCCCGGCAGAGCTTTTCGAGAAACGACGCCGGCAAGGCATTGCCACGACTTTCCATCGTCCGCAGGTAGGTCAGCAGGTACTCCCGGGAGCTGAGCCGTCCTGCGTCCTCCTGGTCCTCCGGCGCGACCTGGCGTCGGAAAAGGGCGGAGAGGTCCACGAATATATTCAGGATCTCGTCTTCGCTTCGCAGCAGTTCCCCGTGTCCGGAGGGGAGGCTCGCGCGGAGGCGCGTGTACTCTTCCACAAGCTTTTTGGATTCCGAGGGATGGATATCGGCGCCGAGCATGAGGTGCCGTAATTCTTCGAGAAGCACTCTGAGATCGGCTTCGGGCTGGGCCTGGCCGGCAGCCGATGACTGCCTGGACTGGAAAACTACGCGTGGATAAGCCTCCTCGACCTTCTCCGGAGTCCTGGCGTCGATCCGCATCAGCGGAGCGCCGGTCCCGACCTGCGAGTTGCTGAGGACGAACACTTCCCGCACGGTTCCCTCAAACGGGGCGACAACGGGCATTTCCAGTTTCATTGCTTCAAGCAGCGCAAGTCTGTCTCCGGCCGCCACCTCGTCGCCCGGTTTCACATCGATGGAGACCACCACGGAAGGGGCATAAGCGCGGATGTTTCCCGCTTCGTCCCGGGAGATCTTGTGCATCGCACCGTCCGCTTCAACAAGGAAGGTGTAGCCCCTCGCGACCGAGATCACCCGGCAGCGCCGGTCATTGTACGTCAGCCACTGCTCGTACCGGCCCCCCGGATTGATTTCTACGTCGAAGGCGGCCCCGTCGACGACGACCCGGTAGTGCTCCATGGTGTGCTTGAAGACCTGGAATTTGTAGCGTTGCCCGCGATGGCGCAATTCGATGGACCGGCCTGCCTCGGTGCGGAACATCGGGCGCATGCGCAGCGCGGAAGCGAAAAACTGCTCGCGTTCCGCCTCGAACTCGGATTCGTAGACGTCGATGGCGGCTTTCAGCAGAGCGACATCCGCGTGCAGTCCGGTAATGTGCCCGCCGGCGGCCGTCAGGCGGTCCAGCCAGCCGACGTCCATCTGATCCTGCTTCACCTCGTCGCGCTCGAGCAGCTGCAGCAGGAATGCCCGGTTCGTGGCGCCTCCCGCGACCAGGATGGCGCTGTCGCCGAGCGCCTGGGTGAGGCCGGCCAGCGCTTCACCGCGGGTCTGCCCGTGACAGATCAGCTTGGCGAACATCGAATCGAAGTCGGCCGGGATCTCGTCACCCTCCGACACTCCGGAGTCCAGGCGCAGTCCCGGCTGGGTCGGTATCCGGAACAACTCGATCCTGCCGGGTGCGGGCGCGAACCCGTCCTCGGCATCTTCCGCGTTCAGCCGGACCTCGATCGCGTGTCCCCGCGTTTCGGGGGGCTCGCCTGCCAACAGCCCGCCCCGGGCGATGTGCAGCTGCAGTTTCACCAGGTCCAGGCCGGTCGTGAGCTCGGTGACACCGTGCTCGACCTGAAGCCGGGCATTGACCTCCATGAAGGCGGCCTGCTGCCTCTCCGGAACAAACAGGAACTCGACCGTCCCGGCGTTTCTGTAATGCGCGGCCTTGCAGATTTTAACCGCGGCGTCCCGGAGGGCGCGATCCTGCTGCAGGGAGAGAATCGAGGCCGGCGCCTCCTCCATTATTTTCTGGTGCCGCCTCTGGATGCTGCAATTGCGCACGCCCACGGCCCAGGTGGTCCCGGCCGAGTCGGCCACGATCTGCACCTCGACGTGACGGGCGCCTTCGAGCCATTTTTCGACAAAGACCGTCGGATCGCCGAACATTCTCTGGGATTCATGCCGCGCGCTCTGAAATGCGGCCGGCAATTCGCTGTCGGAAACCACTTTCCGGATTCCCCGCCCGCCTTCGCCGGCCGTGGCCTTGATAACCACGGGGTAGCCGAGAGTCCGCGCGTGCTCGAGCGCGACCTCAACCGTGTCCGCCGGCGCACCGCACCAGGGAACGACCGGCACCCCGGCTCTCCCGGCGAGCAACTTGGCGCTGATCTTGTCTCCCAGGAGCCTCATCGAGTCGCCGTCCGGGCCGATGAAGGCCAGCCCCATGCGGTCGCAAAGCTGCACGAATGCGGGACTCTCGGAGACGAATCCCCAACCTACCCAGACGGCATCCGCACGGCACTCCCCCAGCGCACGCGCCACCCTGGCGTGATCCAGATACGCCGGCTTGCGCTGTCCGACCCGTGCGTCGAAGAATGTCGCCTCCCCGAGATCAACTGCCTCGTCCGCCTCCCGGATGAAGCGGGCGCCCCGGTCGGGCGTCGTGTAAAGGACGATCGTGCGCAGCCGAGTGTTGTATTCCCCGTTAAACTGGCGTGCCGCCCTGATGAATCTGATCGCCGGCTCGCCGCGGTTGATAATGGCGACGCGTTCAAAATCAGTGCGCATAAAATAAAGGTAGCTCCATGAATGCGATTCGTCTCATCAAAGTGGGCTTTATACTTCACTCCCCCAAATTGCGCAATAGCCGTGGCCCCCCTGCTCTGTCCCCATGAAGTGGATCCTCTGAGGTGTCTCCAGTTCGGCTTCCTCTGCCGGACGGCTCCCCCAATTTCCGCTTTTCTGGTATCTTCAGCCTATGGACAAGACGAAATTGCAGGCATGGTGGTCCCACCGTCAGGGTCTGGACGGCACACTCGCGGGGAAAACTGCGGCTGAGGTGCTGGCAGGCACGGGATGGGCCCGGTCGGTAGGTGGAGTCAGCCCGTATCTGACCCTTTTTGCCCGCGGCGGGTTCGGGCGGGCAGCTGTAGACGACGCAGTGGCGCGGCTTGAAATTCATGAACTCCCCAGCGCCCGAGGTTGCACCTACGTGGTGCCGGCATCGGATTTTGCGCTGGCTCTCAGGGTTGGGCAAGGCTTTGGCGACGAGGGGAAGTTGGCCCGAAAGCTCGGGGTCAAGGACGCGGAGATCGAGAAGCTCTGCGCCGAAGTGCTGAAGGTATTGGCGAAAGGGCCGCTCGATCCGGAAGAACTGCGCAAGTCCGCGGGAGGGGCGGTCCGGAATCTGGGGGAAGAGGGAAAGAAAAAGGGACTCGCTACTACTCTTCCTGTGGCCCTTGGCATTCTCCAGGCTGCCGGGGAGATCCGCCGCGTACCGGTGAACGGGCGGCTGGACCAGCAGCGTTATCGATATGCCCTCTGGCGGCCGAACCCGCTCGCCGGGTTCAAGCTGTCTCTCGAAGAAGCCTGCACGGAACTCGCCCGCCGGTTTTTCGCCTGGATCAATCCGGCGACGCTCGCCGAGTTTCAGTGGTTTTCCGGCCTCGGCGTAAAAGCCGCCAAAGCGGCGGTAGAACCGCTGGGACTGATGCCCCTGGGATCCGGGGAGGAACGGCTGATGCTGTCCGAGGCCCTTGACGCCTTCAAGCGATTCAAAGTCCCGGACAAGCCGCGGTATGTCCTGACCGGCAGCCTGGACAACATGAGTCACCTGCGCCGCGACGTCGAGGGATTGCTGGCGCCCGAGGATATGAAGCGCACCATCGTCTGCGAAAGGGGACTGATGGACCTGTCGAGCCACGCCATCCTCGACCGTGGCCGGCTGGTGGGGCTCTGGGAATTTGACGTGGAAACGGCATCGATCGTCTGGATGGCCTTCGTGCCCGGGAACCGGGATTTGGGAAAGGCCGTCGAGAAGACCGAACAGTACGTGCGCCTGGATCTGGGCGACGCCCGCTCCTTCAGCCTCGACAGCCCGAAAAGCCGCGCCCCGCGCATCGAAGCCTTGCGCAAGGCACCACGCGGTTAAAAGGCTGCCTGATCAACCCTTTGGGCGAATCGGCCCCTGCCCTCGGCGTTTCCGGCAGGTTAATTGAAAATATTGTGGGTAGGGTTCCTGATATGCGCAGAATGCTCATCCTGACCGTGACAGCCGTCGTGCTGGGCACAAGTGTCGCTGCAGCAAACAGCTCTCCTCGTGCGCCTTCGGGCTATCCCGCGGCCGTCCAGGCGACCGGCTCGGCAGCAGAGACTGAGGCTTCTGTCCCTGTTCCACCCCCGAGTGATAAAGCGGTTCGCTACTACTGGAGCGGCAACATGCTCTGGTTCGCGAACCTCGCCTGGGGTCTTGCTGTTCCCTGCCTGTTTCTGTTCACAGGCTTGTCCGCACGGATCCGCGACTGGTCGCGCAAGCTGGGACGGAAGTGGTTCTTCGTGGTCGGGATCTATTCCTGACATTTTCCTGTTTTCAATCTCATCCTCATCCAGTTGCTGGTATTGTGGAAATCGGCGACAGCGCTTCCAGGCGGCACGATCTCGTCCATTGCCCGGCCCAGGTCCGGGTCCGAGCTGAGTTCCAGCACCGGGAGGGCATCGTCGAGGTGCGCCTCGGTGCGTGGGCCGATTACCGGGGCGGTGACTGCAGGCTGGTCCTTGACCCACAGGAGCGCCAGCTGCGATGGGGTAAGCCCGCGCGTGCGGGCAAGCGCGGCGACGCTCCGCGCCGCCGCAATGCCGCGTGCGGTCACACGCTCCGCCAACCAGCCGCCCAGGCGTGCGGCGCGTGAATCTTCCGGGACAGCATCGGCGCTCGAGTAGCGGCCGGCCAGCACCCCGGTCGCGAGCGGCGACCATGGCAGCAGTCCCAAATTGTAGCGCAATGCCAGCGGGACCAGTTCGTTTTCAATTCTGCGGTCAAGGAGGTTGTAGGGGGGCTGCTCCGAGACAAAACGCGCCAGGCTGTACCTTTCGCTGAGAGCCAGCGCTTCCATGAGCAGCCAGGCCGGAAAGGTCGAGCTGCCGATGTAGCGCACCTTCCCCTGGCGCACAAGATCGTCGAGGGCACGCAGCGTTTCATCTTGTGGGATGTCGAACGACGGGCGATGGATCTGATAGAGGTCAATCCAATCGGTCTGCAGGCGGCGAAGTGAACCCTCGACCGCATCCAGGATGTGCAGGCGCGAGTTGCCCTGGTCATTGGGCTTTTCCGACAGAGGGAAATGAACTTTGGTGGCGAGGATGATCCTATTCCTGCGTTCGCCGGCGAGGGCTTTGCCCACGATGCGCTCGCTTTCTCCGCGGACATATTCGTCGGCCGTGTCGACGAAGTTGATGCCCGCCTCAATCGCTTTGTGAACCATGCGTATGGCGTCAGCCTCGGGCGTCGGTTCGCCGAAGTTCCAGGTTCCGAGGCAAAGTGGCGAAACGCGCACGCCGGTGCGCCCCAATGTACGGTAATTCATAGATTCTCCATGTTTTCAGCCGGCCGAAGCTGCCGCCGCCGAAGAGAGCCTTTGCGGCGGCAGCGTCGCCGTTCGTTGAAAACTGAAACTTTGACTTGGGCCCAAGCGTCGGGGTCCTTCTCAGACAGCTCGGAGACCGGGCTGAAGCCCAGGACCGCATGAATGTGGTTCTTTGAGTTTCCGAAGAACCCTGCGATTCAGGTGCTGACGCGATACCTCCAGACTCCAGGGGTCCTGGTCCGGCACGGCACAGGACCATTTCATCGTCGAATGTCGCGCCGACTATCTTTCGCGGCCTGCGCGAAGAGACGGCCCCAGGCGCGCGGGCTGAGGTAGCAGGCGACGGAACGCACGATCACGCGCTGGACCTCGCCGCGACTGATCTTGATCCGCCGCCGGTCGTCCAGCACGTTGCCGGCGCGCAAGCGCGCCAGCGTCTTCACACCGATCAGGACCGGCCACGCGCATGCGAGCCTCACGCGCACTTGTCCTCGAGGGAGGGTATTGGTGTAAGCCCAGCCGGCTGCGAGGAGTTCTTCGGCTTTTTGCAGGTATTCCTCGTACAGCGGCCGGAAGCGGTCCATCGCCTCCGCGTCCAGCAGCGCGGGTGCGTCCAGACCATGTTCGGCCATTCGGGCTTGCGGCACATAACAGCGTCCCTGGCGCAAATCCTTCGGCAAATCGCGCAGGACGTTCACCAGCTGCAGGCCCTTGCCGAAGCGGATGCCGCTCGCAAGCAAGAAAGTGTCGTCCAGTTCTTCCCTGGGAAACAGGTGGGCGCGGCACATCCGGGTCCAGAATTCGCCGACGCAGCCGGCCACACAATAGGTGTACTCTTCCAGCTCCTTTTCCGTGTCGAGCGCCACGATCCGGCCCGCGCTCGCCGCGCCGAAGCGGGCCAGGTCCTGTTCCTGTCCTCGGGTGATTACTTCCAAAAGGTCGTGGATAAGCCGACGGTCCGCTGCGTCCAGGGCCGCAAGCGCGCAGAGCACTTCTCCCGCCGTTTCGAGAAGCAGCCGCTCTCCCGAGGATCCCTGGCCCGCGGGACCCTCCTGCGCTTCGGCCAATTCGCCGAAATCCGGCACGTCGGTGCGGCGGCCTTCGGCTGCCGACCAGATCGCCGCCCGCATTTCCCGCAGGGCTGACCGGCGGCGGGTGATCGAAACCAGGCGGGTATCTGCGATCGTGTCCGTGGCGCGCGCGAGCAGGTATGCGCACCCGATCTGGGGGCGAATCACGCCCGGCAGCACGCGAAGCGTGAGATAGAAGGAACGGGAGACCCGCCTGAGCAGATCACCCGAATGTTCCAATGCGCCCCATGGCATGGCGGCATTGAATCACACAACGCCCCGCCGAGCAAAGGCCGATTGCTGGTTTTGGACGCAGCCCCTTGAAATCCCCGCGTGCCCGATTGCTATTCCAAATTCGAGATTCGAAATTAATCTCGAATCTCGAATCTCGAATTGGAGGGGCAGCCGGAGATTTGCGACAGAGACAAACGCGACCAAAGTTCTCGTTGTCGGCTCAATAACGGTCTAATTGGTGCGTGCTAGGCGGGCTTGCGGCTGTGCTCGCGGATCCTCTTGATCTCCGATTGCTCGATTCCAAGGGACTCGAGAAATTCCTGGTGAGCTTCGGGCTCCATTTTTTCAAATTGCCGGTGCCAGTTGGACATGTCCTGCTCCTTCAAGCCGGCAGCCCGCATTATCTCTACCCATCGTTCTTTGTTGATCATATTGACCTCATCGTGAATTGAATCCTGTTCATTCACCTGAATGCGCAGGGGGTTTGCCCGAAGGTAAGGGTTTTCTTCCGGCGCGAGATCGGCTAGCATTCATGGGCTGACGGGGTCGCAGTCCTGAGACGTTTAGCAAACCAAATAGCGCCGGGGAACGTTGCCGGCATCGAACTGATTTTCGCACCAGCTACGATAGAGGAGACAGAAATGGCAAAAGACAATTATTTCTTTACATCGGAATCCGTCACCGAGGGGCACCCGGACAAAGTTTGCGATCAAATCTCGGATGCCGTACTGGACGAGATCCTGCGAAAAGACAAGCGGGGCAGGGTGGCCTGCGAGACGTTTATCACCGTAGGGCTGGTCGTCGTCGGCGGTGAGATTACTACCAATTCCTACGTCGATGTTCCGGGGCTGGTACGCAATCTGATCAGGGAGATCGGCTACACCGATCCCAAGTACGGATTCAATCACTCCACCTGCGCCATTCTGAACGCCATCGGCACTCAATCGCCCGATATCGCACAGGGTGTGGACACCGGCGGCGCCGGCGACCAGGGGCTGATGATGGGTTATGCGATCAACGAGACCAAAGAACTGATGCCGCTGCCCATCATGCTGGCGCACAAGATCACGCAGCGCCTGGCCGACGTTCGCCGGAAGAACATTCTTCCCTATCTGGGACCCGACGGGAAGAGCCAGGTGACCGTGGAATACGAGAACGGAAAACCGAGGCGCGTCGATACCGTGGTGGTGTCCAGCCAGCACACGTCTGACATACTGGACCGCACCGGCGAGAAGATCACGACGAAGGCAAAGGAAGAGATCATCGAGAACGTCGTGCTGAAATCGATTCCGGCCAGGTACGTCGATTCCAGGACGAAATATCTCGTGAATCCTACTGGTAAATTCGTAATCGGCGGCCCCCAGTCCGATACCGGAATGACCGGACGCAAGATCATCGTCGACACCTATGGCGGTTCGGCGCCTCACGGCGGCGGCGCGTTTTCGGGCAAGGACCCTACGAAAGTCGACCGCTCTGCCTGCTACATGGCGCGGCACGTTGCCAAGAACATCGTCGCTGCCGGCCTTGCGGACGCCTGTAACGTGCAGCTCGCGTATGCGATCGGCGTGGCAAAACCGGTGAGCGTGCTGATCAGCACCAAGGGCAATGGCGAGGTCCCCGACTGGCGGCTGACGGAGATCGTGCAGAAGGAATTCGACCTCACGCCCAAGGGGATCATCCAGTACCTCGACTTGCTGCGCCCGATCTACCGGAAGACTGCATCGTACGGCCACTTTGGACGGGAACTGCCGGAGTTTGCCTGGGAAAAAACCAACCGGGTCAAAGACCTGCTGAAAAAAGCCTGAGGTGCTCATGTCTGAGATGGTTTTGTTGGGAGACGAAGCCGTTGCACTCGGGGCTGTGCACGCTGGCCTGACCGCCGCCTACGCATATCCGGGGACGCCGTCGACCGAAATCCTCGAGTTCCTTATCCGATATCAGGCCAGGCAAGGCAAGCCTCACGCCGCCTGGTGCGCGAACGAAAAGACCGCGTACGAAAGCGCCCTTGGCGTTTCCTATGCCGGCCGCCGCACGATGGTTTCCATGAAACACGTGGGATTGAACGTGGCGGCGGACCCGTTTGTCAATTCGGCGCTGGTCGCCATTCACGGCGGGCTGGTGCTGGCCGTGGCCGACGACCCCGGCATGCACAGCTCCCAGAATGAACAGGACAGCCGCTTCTACGCCGACTTTGCGCGCGTGATCTGCCTCGAGCCGGCTAACCAGCAGGAAGCCTATGAAATGACTCGGGAAGCCTTCGACCTTTCCGAGCGGTTCGAGATTCCGGTCATGATCCGCCTGGTCACGCGCCTGGCCCACAGCCGGACAGTCGTGCGCACCGGGGATCCCCGCCCCGAAAATCCGCCGGACAAGATCCGGGACGGCGCTTCCTCCTGGATACTCATGCCTCAAATCGCACGCCGGCGCTGGCACGAACTGCTGCTGCGGCAAACGGAATTCCAGGCGTATACGGAAGCCTCTGCCCACAACCCATTGAAAATCAACGAGAAACGCACCGATTTCGGCGTCATCACCACCGGCATCGCGCGCAACTACTATCTGGAAAATCAGCCGGACCTCGGGTTCGAACCTTCTCACCTGCATGTGGGCGCATATCCTCTGCCCGTGGAGAAGATCCGCAGGCTCGCCACCCATGTGAAGCGGGTGATCGTTCTCGAAGAGGGATACTCATACCTGGAGCGGCATCTGCGAGGCATCATCCCGCCAGGGGTCGAGATCCAGGGGAAGGAATCCGGGCAGATTCCGACGGACGGCGAGCTTGATCCCGACGTCGTGCGCCGCGCACTCGGGTTGCCGGAGAACGCCAGCCTGGCATCGTACACGCCCGCCCTCGCAGGCCGTCCCCCGCAGTTTTGTGCCGGTTGCCCCCACGCCGACACGTTGTCCGCTCTCAAACTGGCGCTGGCCGGCTATCCGGAGACGGTGGTTACTTCGGACATCGGCTGTTACACGCTGGGAGCGCTCCCACCACACTCGGCGGTGGAGACCTGCGTCTGCATGGGCGCGTCGATCGGTATGGCAAAGGGAGTGGCAGAGGCGGGCCTCCACCCGGTGGTCGCGGTGATCGGGGACAGCACCTTTCTGCATTCCGGCGTCACGCCGTTGATGGATGCCGTTTCATCGAAGGCCAATATGACCCTCATCATCGCGGATAACGCAACGGTGGCCATGACCGGGACACAGCCCACGATTCTGTCGCAGTCCCAACTCGAACAGGTCATCCTCGGAGTCGGCGTTGATCCAGGGCACTTTCACGTGCTCACGTCGCACCCGAAACATGTCGAAAAGAATGCCGCCATCCTCAAACAGGAAATCGAGCACCACGGTCTTTCCGTGATCATTGCCCGGCGCGAGTGCCTGGAGGCGGCAAAGCAGACAAAAAAAGGGGGAACGGCATGAAGTGCGATATCGTGCTTGCGGGTGTCGGAGGACAAGGAGTGCTGTCCCTGGCCGCTGCCATCGCATCCGGCGCCATGGAGGAGAAACTTCACGTCAAGCAGGCCGAAGTGCACGGTATGGCACAGCGGGGGGGCGCGGTGATGGCTACCTTGCGCATATCCGACCGCGAGATTGCCAGCGATCTCATCCCGCACGGGACGGCCTCGATGATTCTCAGCATGGAGCCGATGGAAAGCCTGCGCTACCTCTCCTACCTGTCACCGGAGGGCGTCCTCATCACCTCGGCGAACCCCGTGCGCAATGTCCCCGACTACCCCGACCTGGACGAACTGATCGCAAGGATCCGTTCCCTGCCGCGTGCGGTCGTGGTGGACGCGGAAAAACTGGCCCGCCAGGCGGGTTCTGCCCGGGCGACGAATATCGTGATGGTGGGCGCGGCGATTTCCCTGTTGCCGGTGAAGGCGGAAACCATCGAGCAGGCCGTGCGCACCATCTTCGCCCGCAAAGGCGACGAGGTTGTGAATATCAACCTGCGCGCCCTCCAGGCCGGGCGCGACGCCGCCCGATAACCTTTCCGCAGGAACCAATCCGCACAGACCTGCTGCGGGGATGTCTCGACTGCCTTACCACGCCTCGAGCCGTACGATCCCGACAGGCTCTGCCGTTCCGGCGAGCCGCGTCTGATCCTTTTCACGGTGCTGTGCTAAAATACCAATTTCTCTGACAGCGCAGATGGAACCGACGATGGAAGAGGTCTGCTGGAATGATCGAAGAAAAGAAGATGCCGGAAGCGCTTCTCCGACAGTTGAATCACCTGACGGAAGAGCTTGAAAATTTTGAGGAAATCGCCGTACGACTGAAGCCGGAACCGGGCGAAATACCCAGGCTTCCCGGCATCGACGTCTTTGGCTCCAGCCTTGCGTTGGCAGGGGTGATCGGCGGCGATCACATCGTCTATATCGATTTCAATCAGAGGTACGATCTCGATGCCCGGATCGCACGGGCGGAGAAGAATGGCCAGAACCAGATCGCTGCCAACCTCGAGACGATGAAACAGACTGCTGGGGTCCTGGTAGCCGACGTCTCCGGTCACCGGATCACCGATGCCGTTCTGGCCGCCATGCTCCACCAGTCGTTCCTCCTCGGCGCTCTTTATGAGCTCGAAATGTTCGGCACGATTACCACCAAACTCTTTGAAAACATCAACAACCGGTTCTACCGCTCCTCGAGCGTGCGCAAGTTCTTGACCATGATCTATGGTGAAATCCACGTCGGCGGCACGTTTCGCTTCATATCCGCCGGACATCATCCGCCACTGGTCTTTTCGAACGAGTTCGACCGCTTCATGGATATCTGCCCGGAATTGCTGACCAGCTATCCTCCGATCGGCACGATGCCGTCGAAGAGCGACCCGGACCTCTCCCGCCGCCCCTCGGCGCTCGGCTACAAGGACCGGTACACGGTCAATGAACTCAAGTTGATGTCGCCCGGGGACATCCTGGTTCTCTACACGGACGGCCTGAAAGAGCACGGGGATGATCAGGGCATCTATTTCCCCGGCAGACTCGAGGCAAAGATCCGTGAATTCAAGACCGAGTCTTCCCGGCGCATCCTGGAAGAGATCATCCGCGACCTGCTGGAGTTCGCCCCTCCAGGGGATGACATCAGCTGCGTTGTCATCAAGAAGAACTGACAGGCAATCCGAACCGTCCTAAACCGAAGAAACCGCCTACTTACTACCGATGTAGTTATACAGATGGATTAAGTGTTGTCTTCACGCGGGATCTATAGGATCATGGGACAGTGTGACACGTGCCAAGACGTGTCCGAGGGTGGAAGAGGAACGATAAGCGGCTGGTTTTTTTACTGGGAGTGGAGGCATTTCTGTCATGCTAGACCGTGCGACGAACACCGGCGGCATCGAACTGTGCTCCACCGATTGTCTTGCTATTATCGGCCAGCCTCCTGTCGTCTCCTTTAGCAGGCATGTCCCCCGCCGGCCGCGGGAGGTTCCATGCAAATCGAACCGTAAGGGCGCGCCCCATATGCTCACTTGCATGCGGGTTTCGCCGGATCTTCCCCGGTTCAAGCGCGCGTCCGTGTTCCGTAACCTTTAGCTGTTGATTTTAATCGGCGCAATTCTGCAGGTGTGTCCGCCTGCCGCAGGGTTGCGCATTCTCCAGGGAAGGAAGCCATGAGGGATTCTTTGATTCCGCGAGATCCTCTGCCGCCGGGCGATTCGCATCTGCCGGACGCCTTGCCTCTGGACCCTACGATAGGGGCTATCCTTTACCGTCTGCACGACTTCAAAGGACGTCACTTCAAGGCGAACGTCGGCAAAAGAGGCCTGCTTCGAGTCGGCAAATTTGGCGTGTCGAGGGAAGGAGGGCCGTTTATGGCCTCTGCACCCGGGTGCTTTCACGAATCGTCCGGCTCGAAGGATCCTGCTCAATTTGCAGATAGGCGGAAGCATAAGTCCGGATGTCCGACATGCGGGCCCGGCAGGAGGCGAGGCGAGTGGAACGAGGGCAATGTATTCTCTTTTGACAAGCGGCACGCCATGCACCGGTTCCACAAACGGTACCGGGCCGCGATCGGCCTCATGACCGGCGTTTTGCTTCTCGTAGCCTCCTATGGATACTGGGAGAGGGGGGCCTTGCAGCGCGAAATATCCAGGATCAACAGCCAGGGCGTCCCGCTGGAGACAAGGCAGGCTGCCAGCGGCGACGAGTACCTGCAGCTCGGCAGATTGATCAACAGGGTAGTCAGTTATGGCGCTCCGGCGCAGACGATGAAGAGCCTCCTTTCAGAAGATGTGTTTATCCGCCAGGAGATGAACGTGCTCCTGCGCGAATTCGGCGCCGAAGAGTACGATGTTCCTCCCGAGTTCCTACAAGAGGTGAGCCGTTTCATCCGCCAGTACCAGGTCCGGGACCACGATCTTGTCGCCCACGCCCTGGCGCACGATCGCGAAAGCCTGGAGCAAATACGCGGCATACTCCGCCGTGATAACCTTCCGCAGGACCTGGCCTACATGGCGCTGGTCGAGAGCGGCTTTCTGGAATCGTCCACGAGCGAGGAAGGGGCAGCGGGCGTCTGGCAGTTTACGGAAGCGACGGCCCGCGAGTACGGCATGGAGGTGAGCGAGGGCGTGGACGAACGGCTCGACTTGTCGAAATCGACGGAGGCCGCAAGCCGGTATATCCGGGATTTAATTCTCGATTTCGGGGCGGGCAGTTCGGTAATGCTCGCGATGGCTGCCTACAACAGCGGGCCGGAAAAGGTGCGGCGCGCTGTCAGAAACGTGAAGGATCCGATCAAGCAGCGCAATTTCTGGTACCTGTACCAAACTCATGCGCTCCCCGATGAGACGAGGGCGTACGTTCCCAAGGTGTTCGCGGCGATCATCATCGGCCGCAACCCCCGCCATTTCGGCTTCTGATCAGAATCCAGGAGCAGGATCCGCCTCACCTGTCGCGAACAATCGGGCCAACAACAGCCGCCTGATCAGCAATCCAGACGAAGCCAACGGGTTTTTCCCCGTCTCCCCTTGCGCCTTCCGGGTTTATTTGCATTTCCACCGGCGGCCGCAGCGGTTATATTTACTCTGTCGGAGGCATTTGTTGCATGGGCGTGCCGATTTCGCAGATGTGGACCGTGGCGACTTACATACTCAGGCAGCGGATGGCGGGCCGTGCTCGCTATCCCCTGGTGCTGATGCTCGAGCCCCTGTTCCGGTGCAACCTGGCGTGCGCGGGGTGCGGGAAGATACAATATCCGGTGCATATCCTCAAACGCCAGCTCACCCCGGAAGAGTGTCTCAAAGCCGTCGATGAGTGCGGGGCGCCCATGGTCAGCATCCCGGGCGGCGAACCGCTCCTGCACCCGCAGATTGCCGACATCGTCCTGGGGCTTGTCCGGAGGAAGAAGTACATCTACCTCTGCACCAATGCGCTGCTGCTGAAGGACAAGATCCACCTCCTGCGTCCCAGCAAGTATCTGACCATCAATGTGCATCTGGACGGCCAAAGGGAGCATCACGACCTGTCGGTGTGCCGCGAGGGGGGCTACGATCTGGCCGTCGCAGGCATACAGGAGGCGGTCCGGCGCGGTTTTCGCGTGACGACCAATACGACGCTTTTCGACCGCGCCGATCCGCGAAGCGTCCGCGCTTTTTTTGACGAAATGATGGATCTGGGGGTGGAGGGCATGACCGTTTCGCCGGGGTACAGCTACTCCAAGGCGCCCGACCAGGAGCACTTCCTCGGGAAAGACGCCACCAGAAAGCTTTTCAACATGATTCTGAGCAACCGGAGCAAGCGCTGGCGTTTCAACCAGAGCCCGCTCTTTCTGGAATTCCTGATGGGAAAGCGCGACTACGACTGCACGCCCTGGGGCATGCCCACCTACAACCTTTTCGGCTGGCAAAAGCCCTGTTACCTTCTGCAGGAAGGGTACGTGGACACTTTTGCCGAATTGATCGACGGGACCGATTGGCCCGGGTACGGCGCCAGGTCAGGCAATCCGAAATGCGCCAATTGTATGGTGCACAGCGGCTACGAAGCCAGCGCTGTCAACGACACCTTCGGCTCGTTCCGCGGGCTCTGGGATACGGTGCGTGCGGCACTCCTTTCCCGCGGCTATCGGAGCCGGAGTGCTGCGGATGAAATGGTGGACGCGTCCGCGGGAGAGCCGGTTCTGGTGCAAATCGAAGGGCGCGCGACGGTCCGGGAGACGACCCGGGTCTGACCGTTCTGCGGAAACATGTCACAAGAGATCAGGAAACCTCCGGCGGCGCCCGAACTGGGCCCCCTCCCGGCGCGAGAAGAACTGCAGGGGTGGATCCCCGATCTTGCCGGGCCCGACGAGATCCGCGGCGCGCTAGACAAAGCGCTGGACTTTCGTGGCGACATCACGATCATGCTGAAGAGCGGCGCCACGGTCGAGGGCTACATCTTCGATCGCAAGGCCGAGGGGCCGGCGCTCGACCAGTGCTTCGCCCGCATGATCCCGAAGGAAGGGAAGGGGAAGATCTCGATCCGGTACAGCGATATTGCCCGCCTGGAGTTTACGGGGCGGGATGCGGCGGCGGGAAAGCGGTTCGAGGTCTGGTTGCGGCTCTACCACGAAAAGAAGGCCCGGGGAGAGAAGGACATTTCTCTCCAGCCCGAGCCCCTGGAATGACGGGTGAACTCGACCGCCGCGCCATTAAAACCGCGAAACGCAGTGGAAGCGCTCCCCGGTGTGTCGCGGATTTGAACGTCGCCTTCTGGAGTTGACCATGAAACAGAAAATGAGCCATAGCCAGACCGAGAAGCGGCCTGAGAGCCGGGCCTTTGCCGCGCTGCGCGACCTTGTTCAGGGAGGACGCCCTCTGATCTACATCCGCACGACGGAAGAGCTGCGCGCCCGCCAACTGCTGCAGGAGGCTGCCCGGAGGCTGTTCCCGGAGCGGATTCCCGTGTGGTCATGGACCTCGACCCATGGACTAACCGGCCCTGACGAAGGCGTGGCGTCCGGAACGCCTCTCGACGCGGGCGCCGTGCTCGACTTCATTGCCGGCCACGCCGGACACGGGATATTTCAACTTCGCGATTTTCATGAGTTCATGCACGACGCGTCAGAAATCCGTCGCAAACTGCGCGACCTGTATGAGACTTGCCTCGACACCGGGAAGTTTGTTGTGATTACCTCGCCGTCGCGTGTGATACCCGAAGAGCTGAGCCACCAGCTCGCGTTCATGGATCTGAACCCCCCCGATCTCGAGGAAATGCTCGACTTTCTGGGCAACGAGACACAGTTGCTGGCGAAGCAGGGCTTCAGCGTCGAGGCCGGCGGGCAGACGATGTTCAAATTGGGCCGCGCCCTGCAGGGATTGACACTGGATGAGGCCAGGCACGCCCTGAGGCGGGCGCTGGCCCTGAGCGGCAAACTCGATGCCGATTCGACGACGCTGCTGCTGGAAGAGAAAAAGCTGATCGTGAACCAGACCGGCCTGGTGAATTACGTGGAGGACGGGACCCGGATCGAGCATGTAGGCGGACTGGAAAACCTGAAGACATGGCTGCTGGCGAGGCGCAAGCTCTTCATGGAGCGCGAAAGCCTGGCTGCCGAGATCGTTCCCAAGGGTCTCCTGGTCATGGGGGTCTCCGGCTGCGGGAAGAGCCTGTCCGTCAAGGCAATCGCCTCCTGTTTCGAACTGCCGCTCTACCGCATCGACATGATTGAAGTCTTTTCCGGCCGCCACGGCAATCCGGACGCGGCCTTTGCCGAAGCCTGCCGCGCCGTGGAATCGCTGACGCCCGCCGTCGTCTGGTTCGACGAAATCGAAATGGGGCTGACGGGACAGGGGACCGAAGCCGGATCGAACCTCGGGCGCATTTTCGCCTTTTTCCTCACCTGGATGCAGGAGAAGGCCCGCGGCCTGTTCGTGGCGGCCACGGCAAACCGCATCGATCTGCTCCCCGCGGAGATGATCCGCAAGGGGCGGTTCGACGAAGTCTTCTTCATCGATCTCCCCAACGAAGAGGAGCGGGTCGAGATCTTCCGCATTCATCTGCAGAAGCGGGGCATCGATCCGGATGCGTTGGAAGTGAACCGGCTGCGGCGCATCACGCAGGGATGGACGGGTGCTGAAATCGAGCAGACGGTGGTTTCCGCGCTCACGAATGTGCGGCTGGAAAACAAGACTATGAGTTTTGAGGAACTTCACCGGGCCGCGCTCAACGTCATCCCGCTCTCAAAGACGATGCGCGAGCAGGTGGACCACATACGTTCGTGGGCTTATGACCGGGCCGTCCGGGCGTCTCCGCGCGAAGGCGCATTCAATTAGCCCGGATAATTCATGAAGAGGATTACGAGAAATCCTCAACGGTCAGACATTGAACCGTTAAGGGACAGTTCTTCTCGTTCATGAAACCGACACACTGTTGGAAGCCGCGTAGCGGCGGTTTGATTGTAGCCCGGCCTTTCAAGGCCGGGGGCACACGGCGGCGAATGAATCCGTCGCGTAGCGAAGGCTGAATTCAAGCGTCGCTACGGTCGTGAGAAAAATTAGGAATTTGCAAAAATCCCGCTAATGTTTTCAATAACTTACAGCCGTGAAATCGTCATTTTTTGAATATCTTCTCACGACCTACGCGACGCATCGGGAGCAGCCGACCGGGTGCCGGACTTGAAAGGCGGGCCTAGATTCATGCGGCCGCTACGCGGCCCACGCGCGGGTGAATTATCCAGGTTGAATACCAGCCTCAAAGCGCATGACTGTAATTGTTCGAGTAAACATCCGGATTTGCCGGCGATCACTGACTTCTGTGTGTGGATTCCGGAAGTGGAGGATTCAGCGCTTTGCCGATACCCGGGAGACGTCCATGTCGGACATGTAGGCAAGGACCTCGGTTTCGTAAAGCGCATCCTCGAGTTCCAGCCCGGCCGCGAAGTCGGCGTCCAACGGAGTGCAATACATGATCTCGCCCAGCAGGATCGTGCCGCCCCACTCAACCTTGACCATGGTTCCCGGCTTGATGAACAGCTGGAGAATCAGGCGTGTACCTTTGGCAGAGAAGTTCGCGAGACGCCCGTGCATTGAGATATCGGGTTGCTCGAGGTTTGTCACAGTCACCGGCTGGTCGATCTCGAAACGAGGCTCACGTCGACGATATTCCATATTTGCCAGATCGTCCGATCCGACAAGAAACTTTACATCCGGCCAAACCCCGGTTGCAGGAACCTGGAAACGAACTGCTCCTCGACCCGCAGGATTTCTACCTGGCAAACGGCCGCAGCACGGTCTTACTGCTGGGCAATTAGATCGCGTCCGGCCCCGCTGCCGCCGAAGAAAAAACCGGGCCGTGTCTCCAAAATCCAAAATCTGAATGGATCATACCGCCGGATCTTGGATTCTGGAGATACGGCCCCGTTTTTGGCCCCGTTTTCGCAGGCCGGACTGGGAGCGGAGCGGCCCGCTGGTGGCGGGACCGAATCCCTGTCCGCCGAAATAGCCCGGGGCTGGCCGAAGGAGGCCAACTGGCCGTTCCTCTGGACATTGTTGCCGAAGTTGCCGGTGTCGAACAGATTGTAGATCTCCCAGTAGAGCCGCAGCTGGGCGCGATCCCCGCCGGTCCTGAACAGCTTTCCAAACCGTACATCCATCTGTGAGAACCGATCGGCGCGCAGCGAATTGGCTTCCACCATCGAGCAGCCAAACGGTCCGGTCACCGGGATATTGCGGTTGGTGAAAGTGCTGCCGGCGCACGCGCTGTCGTTGTCGTTGGTGATGCCGTCGCCGTTGATATCCAGTCCGGCGAGGATGGGATAAGGCCGCGCCGAAGCCGCCTGGAATATAGGCGCCACCTCGAATCCATACGGTAGCGAGAAGACGCCGCTCAAGACGAAGCGATGCCGCTCATCGAAGATGGTCGGTCCGAACTCGCCCTGCGCAAACTGCTGCTCGGGAGTGACGCGAATGCCGGTGCCGCCGTGGGATGCCGTGGGGGCGCCGCCCCATGAGCGGGACCAGGCCAGTGTGTACTGGGCCTGCATCGTGAAGCCCTGGCTGAAGCGCTTGCGCAGGACGAAGTTGGTGCCGTCATAGCGCGAGCGGTTGTTGGAGCTGATGAGCCGGATCTCGCCGATGCGGTTGGCGCCCAGTCCGTCCGCCGCGAAGGCCGCGTCCAGATAGCGGGTGTTGGCGCCGGCAACGCAGCGCGGATCGCCCGGATCCGCCCCCGGCCAGATGCCCGGGTCATCGCACAGGGACAAGATGCGCGGATTGACATTCAGGGTCCGTTGCTCGTGGATCCCGAGGACGTGATAGTAGTCGACCGAAAACGCCCAGTCGGGCATGAATTCCCAGGACCAGCCGATGGACGTCTGATGCGCATAGGGATCGGTAAGGTGCGGATCGTTGACACACACCATGGCGCCGACCGGCAGATTGCCGCTGGCTGCAAGCGGGGCGGGGAGAGGATCCACTCCGAACCGGTATCCTGCGAGGCTCGTGCCCGACAAGGAGAAGATCGTGGTGTAAATCGTCGGGTTGTCGAGCTGGAGCGTAAACAGGGTCAGGTTCTGAAATACCTGGTCGAAGGCGAGTCCATAGCCGCCGCGGATGACATGCTTGCCGGTTCCAAGCGGATCCCAGGCGAACCCGACGCGCGGCTGAAATTCCTTCCAGTTGGCCGTCGTCCGGGTAAGCTTGTCCGAATCTCCCCAGAGGTCCTGTATGCGCGCGATCCCCTGTTGTGCCGCCGGCGCGGTGGGATTCGCCTGCAGCGCCTGCTCCATGATCAGCGCGACTCTGTTGCTCGTGTCGGGATTGCCGGTGATCAGTTTCGGCAGGAAACTGATGTCGGCGTCGTAACGCACTCCGAGATTCAGGGTGAGCCGCAGGGTGAAGTTCAGCGTCTGACGCTGTCCGATCCCCAAAGAAAACTTTTGAATAACGGTTGCGAATCCCTGCCTTTCCACCTTGGTTTCGTAGTCTCCAGGGGGGAGAAGCGCAACCGCATAATCACCATTGCTCGTGCTGACGCAAGCCCGCTCCAAGCCTGAGGCCAGGCTTTTGACCGTAACCGTCGCGCCCGGGATGACCGCGCCGGACTGGTCAAGCACCCTGCCTGTGACGTCGGCTGTGCTGACCTGCGCGGGAGCAGCCGGGGGTAACCACAACACGCATAGCAGCGCCAAGCTGCTAAACTTTACCGCCCTTTGCATATGCACCTTTCCTCCTTTAATGAAACTGCAATTCATTATCATTATTGGAAACAAATCTTGTACCATGAAGCAGGATTATGCCAGTTTCCGATAAACTCCTGAAAAAACGAGTCTTTACGCGAAATTCAGAGGTCAGAATCTTAGAACTATCCAATAATTTGAATCTAACAATCAATATCGAGGAGTAGCGAAAAACTGGTTTGACGACTTTCCTGGCAAGGACCGGAATCAGAACACAAGTCCTGATATTTGATTTTTCCGTGCGGTTTGGAGTTCCGCGCCGGTCTGTATCCAAGGTCTGTGTTGCCGAGCGTCTCGAGAGAGAGTAACTCCCGCGGGACCCAACCGTGATTCTCAACGACAGGCGCCGATTGCAGGGGGGCCGCCCACTCAAGGTCCTGTTTCGACACCATATCAGAGGGGCATTCCGCCTCGCTCCGGTTGATCGGACGGTTTTGACAGAGTGCAGGGGCCGCGGTAGCATGAAGATCGAGGAACGGCATATGGAGGCAGGGGAAATTCCCGAGCTCCGGGAATGGGCCGAGTATTCTTGACCCTGTTTGAACAGGCCTTCAAGCGCGGCTCCAGGTGACAGGCAGGGAGGTTATCGGCCTATGACTCTGACAGGGCGCACGGCATTAGTAACTGGCGGCACACGCGGCATCGGCAGGGCGATCGCGACAGGGCTGGTGCGCGAGGGCGCTGCGGTCGCCATCTGCGGGCGTGCCAAGGACGCCGTGCAGAAGGCCGTGGAGGAGATTGCACGCTCCGCCGAGGGGAAGATACGCGGCGCCCAGGCGGATGTCTCCAAGCCGGACGAGGTGCGCCGCCTGTTCGCATTCGTCGATGCCGAACTCGGCGGACTCGACATCCTCGTCAACAATGCCGGAATTGCCCTCCTGCGCCCTGCCGCCGACCTGCGGCAGGAGGACTGGCAGAAAATCATTGATACCAACCTGAGCGGCGTCTTCTACTGCTGCCACGAGGCGCTGGCCCGGTTCCGGCGGCGCGGCGGAGGCTTCATCATCAATATCGGCAGCCTGGCCGGCAAAGCCGGCGTAGCCGGGGGGGCGGCCTACAGCGCCTCGAAGTTCGGACTCAACGGCCTGAGCGAAGCCCTGCTGCTCGATCATCGCCAGGAGAACGTTGGTGTCTGCACCATGCTGCCCGGCAGTGTGAACACCGAACTGCTCGGCGCCCCTGGCACCGGGAGCTGGAAAATGGAGCCGGAGGATGTGGCGCAGGCCGTCGTGGCGGTCCTGATGATGCCGAAGCGGACGCTCATCAGCCGTATCGAGATGCGTCCCCTGAAGCCGCCGAAGTAGTCGGCGCAGAGGCCTCAACAGATCGCTTTGCCTGGCAGCTGAAACAGCAATTCCTAGTGCGGCGGGAGAACGCCGGAAGGTGTTCGGCAATTTCTGATCAAGCGGCTGTAGTTTCAGTCCACACGCAGGGAAGTCACGGGATCGACCCGCGTGGCCCGGCGCGCCGGGATCAGCATCGCCAAAAAACTGGTGCACGCGACCAGCGCCACGACTGCGGTGACCACGATCGGGTCGCTCGGGGTGACCTCAAACAGGAGATTGTCGAGCAGCCGTGTCGCCCAGACGGAACCGGCAAGACCAAGGATGGTTCCCACTCCTGTGAGCCATGCCCCCTCCCGCAATATGATCTGGCGTACCGCGCCGGCTGTTCCGCCGAGTGCAAGCCGTACTCCGATCTCCCGTTTCCTGCTTTCGATCGAATAGGAATGCATCCCATAGATGCCGATCAACGTGAGAGTCAACGCAAGGCCTGCGAAACAGCTGACGAGCATAGTCCTGAGTCGTGGAGTCGCAGCAGATGCGGAAAGGACTTCCTGCATTGTCCTGATTTGGCCCAACGGAATTGCATCATCCAATTCCCGCACGGTTTGACGAAGGGGGGAAACCGCAATACTTGCGTCACCCCCGGTGCGGGCCGCCAGGGTCATGACAGGCGATGCGGTCTGCGCAACAGGCAGGTACATGACTTCCGGTGAGATGTTGCTCTGGCCGAACTCGCGTACGTCGGCGACTACTCCTACGATCTCGGCGGTGATCGGCTTGCGAAGATCCACGACCAGCCGGCGGCCGACCGAATTCTGCCCCGGAAACAGTTTTTCTGCCATGCAGCGGTTGAGGATCAGAACCCGCGGGGTTTCCGGGTCGTCGAGTTCGGAAAAACTCCGCCCCGCAATAACGGGAATACGCATGGCTGCAAAATAGTCGCCGGCAATGGTCCGCATCTGGGCATAACGCTTTTCGCGGTCGGAAGCCGGGGGGTTGCCCTCAATGTAAAACGACGTGTCGCTGCCGCCGGTCATCGGGAGGATGCTGACGACGCCTGCGCTGACGCGTTCCGGTTCACCACGGCCGGTGAGAGTGACGTTCCAGAGGCCGATCTCCATCGCTCCCATTGATTCGAAGGCGTCGCTGCGCTCGCGATAATCCAAAAAGTCAGGCGGGGAGACTGCCGCCGAGTTGTTCAATGCAAATGACCCGAACATCCAGATCAGCTTTTCCGGCCCGGCATAAGGAAGCGGCCGCAGAAGCACTGTGTTCAAGATCGTAAACATCGCTGTGTTTGCGCCGGTCGCGAGCGCGAGCGTCGCGACGATCACCGCCTAGACCAGCGGCTGCCGCCTGATTAATCGCAGGCCGTGAAAAAGACGGGGCCGAAAAAGACGGGGCCGTGTCTCCAAAATCCAAAATCTGAAAGGATGATGCCGCCGGATCTTGGATTCTGGAGATACGGCCCCGTTTTCGGCCCCGTTTTCTTCGGCGGATTGATTGCTGCGAGTATTTTTCTGGCAAACGGCCGCAGCGCGGTCTTACTGCTGGGCAAATTGGTCGCGCCCGGCCCACTTGAATAGGTCCAACCCGGCTCTTATGATATGGGCAACGGTTTGGGGCGGTTCAAGCGGCAAGTTCCTGGTGGGTTCTGCATCAGCTCACTCCCACTGACTCCTACTCTCGAGGCATGAACACGGAGATGTCGAAAGCCTTTACAGTAGGAGGCCGGAGGCTTCATTATTCACGGTTGTTTCTGACCCAGTGGTACAGGTCTATCCAAAGGCCCCCCGGGGCATGCGAACACTCGCGAGTTGCGTGTCCGGGCCACACAGGGGTCCGCTTTGAACGGTCGTCATTCATAAGGAGTATCGTTGCATGAGGGAGCGCGCGCTACCGCTGTTCTGCATTCTCGTTCTCTTTGCCCTGACCATTCCGGCGGCGGCGCATCAAGTGATAAAGGATCGCCCCGATGATTCCCGCGCTTTAGTTCGCCTTCTCCAGGCGAAAGGAGTTCTATCGGAGGCAGAGGCCGCCTCTGTGATGCGGGGATCTCCTCCGGCGGAAGCCGGGAAACGACTGGCTCGGCTCCTGCTGGACAAGGGGCTGATCAGCCGTATCGAGTATGAGAGCGTAACGAATTCCCCTGAAGTTTCGGGGACGCATTCGCCGGAGATGGCGCCGCCTGCGATGCCGGAGTCGCCCGATCCCGCGGGACCCATGCTGGCGCCGGTTGAACCGCAGGCGGACAAGCCTGTCGGACAGGCAGTGCCGCCGGTGATTGCCGCCGTGGCGCCGATCCGGGCGCTGCCGCTTGCCGGAGATGCCCAGTTCAGGCCGGACGCGCTGGCGCCAGTGATCCGGATCGGGTCCGACATCAAGGTGAAGCCCTTTGGGATGCTTAAGGCGAATTTCATCAGCGACTCGTCGTCCCCGGGCGGCAACGATTTCCCGTTGCCGGGATTTCTGGGGGATACCGGCCCCGGCAATTCCCCCGAAATGCACTTCAACGCGCGCGCGTCCCGCATCGGGGCCGATTTCGAATGGCTCGATCCCTCGAAGGACGTCACGGTCACTGGGAGAATCGAAGCCGACTTCGAAGGCAACTTCTCCCGCGTCAACAACCGCAACATCTCCTCGATACGGTCCAACGCTCTCCAGCTGCGGCTGGCCTATGTGCGCGTCGACAAGCGGTTCTCCGGGAAGACCAGCGCCTTTGCTCTTTTCGGCCAGGATTGGACCCCTTTCGGATCTTCCACGCTTCCGCCGATCCTGGAAACCACGGGCCTGGGCCTCGGCTATGGGATCCTGTATGAGCGCGCCCCGCAATTCCGTTTCGGGATCGGGCGGGACCTGGGTGGCGCGCGGCGCTGGAAATTCGAGCCTGAATTTGCGCTCGTCCTCCCGGCTTTCGGCAACCTGCCGGCGAACATCAGCGATCAACTGGCAATCGGCGAGCGCCAGGGGGCCGACTCGAACCGGCCGGAAATTCAGGGCCGCCTGGTGACGCAGTTTCAGCTTGACCGTGCGCCCGGCGTGGCGCCGGCACAGTTCGTTCTGAGCGGGACGTATGGCCGCCGGCAGGCGATCGTCCTGGCCGCCAATGTGCCGGCGGCGTTCAAGACCGCCTTTCCCAGGGGCGCCACGGTCGACAGCAGCCGGTACGGCGTAAGTGCCGAAGTGCAATTGCCGACCCGCTACTTCACGCTGCTGGCCAAAGGCTTCAACGGCGAAGACCTTCGCTTCTACTTTGTCGGCAACCTGCTTTCGAACTTCAACGACGTGTTCGGGCTGACCGGAGTTGCGCTGGCGCCGTCCATCGACGGCTCGTCCAATGTGGCGTTCGGGTTCGACGGCAGCGGAGCGGCGGCGGTTGCCCCGCAGCGTCCAGTGCGCGCCCGAGGCGGTTTCATCGATCTGGCCTTTCCTTTGTCACGCCTCTTCAATGCCAATCCGGAGGGGAGAAACGCCGGGTGGGTCTTCAGTATGCTTTACAGCTTCGACAATGCCGTGGCCCGGGATGTGCGCCATATTGCACTTGCGACCTGCAACCGGAGCAAAAGCGACATTATCGCCGGAACGCTCTCTTACAGGCTGAACAAGTACTTCACCATCGGCTATGAGGAATCGTATTACCGGACGCGGGCTGCCGACAGAAGCGGAGCGCTGCCGCTCTATAGGGGAATTCCTTCCTACCAGTGGCATGACGTCCGGCAGCAGCTGTCCATTTTTACTAACTTTTAGGTGTTCGCGGGGGGGCGGCACGTGCCGGACCTCCTTTCCGCGGGTGCGGGGATCACGGGTGGAATTCTCGCTTGAACAGAGAAGCAGTCGATAAGGAGCAAGACCATGACAGTCCATACCAGTGAGGCCCAGATTGCCGTTCATTGGAAGGAGGAGGAGTATGTCTACCCCCCGAAGAAATTCGTGGAACAGGCGAATCTTGCCGATCCGGCCGTCAACGAACGATTCAGCGAGCGTAACTTTCCCCAGTGCTTTGAAGAGTACGCCAACATGCTCGACTGGTACGAGAAATGGCACACTGTTCTCGACGCCGGCGATCCGCCGTTCTGGAAATGGTTCGTCGGCGGCAAGATCAACGCCTCTTACAACTGCGTGGACAGACACCTGGCCAAATATAAGAACAAGGCCGCGCTGATTTTCGTCCCCGAGCCGGAAGACGAGGACCCGGTCGTCCTGACCTACCAGGAGCTGTACGTGCGCGTGAACGAAATGGCCGCCCTGCTTCGCGATTTTGCGGGTTTGAAGGCGGGCGACCGGGTCACGATTCACATGCCCATGGTTGCGGAACTCCCGGTCACCATGCTGGCCTGCGCCCGGCTTGGAGTGATCCACTCTATGGTGTTCGGCGGCTTCAGCGGCGAGGCGTGCGGCTTGCGCGCAGCCGATTCCGGCAGCCGCGTCCTCATCTACATGGACGGCTATTACCGCAGCGGCAAAATGATCGACCACAAAGCCGGCGCCGAGATCGCCGCCGCCACCTCCGAAAAGGAGGGGCAGCCAATCGAAAAGATCCTGGTGTGGAAGCGAACCCCGGGGAAATACTGTTCCTCAGCCCCGATGGTCAATGGACGGGACTTTTTCGTGGATGAGGTCCTGAAAGATTACCGCGGTGCGCGCATCGAGCCGGTCCCGATGGATTCGGAAGCACCGCTGTTCCTGATGTACACGAGCGGGACAACGGGCAAACCCAAGGGCTGCCAGCACCGGACCGGCGGGTACCTCGCGTATACCGCGGGGACGTCGAAGTATGTCCAGGACATCCACCCGGAGGACGTCTACTGGTGCATGGCCGACATCGGCTGGATCACCGGCCACTCCTACATCGTCTACGGGCCGCTCGCAGTGGCGGCATCGGCAGTCATCTATGAAGGCGTTCCCGTCTATCCCGATGCAGGACGGCCCTGGCGCATCGCGGAGCGCCTGGGGGTCAATATCTTCCACACTTCGCCGACGGCCATCCGGATGCTGCGGAAGGCCGGCAGCGATGAGCCGAAGAAATACAACTATCACTTCAAACATATGACTACGGTCGGCGAGCCGATCGAGCCGGAAGTGTGGCGGTGGTACTACGAAATCGTGGGTAAGCGCGAGGCCGTAATCGTGGACACCTGGTGGCAGACGGAAAACGGTGGATTCCTGTGCAGCACCAAGCCCGCGCTCGATCCCATGAAGCCCGGCAGCGCCGGGCCCGGCATGCCGGGAATCTACCCCTACATCCTCGATGAACAGGGGAAGGAAATGAGCGCGGGAACCGGGAAGGCCGGCAACATCTGCATCCGAAACCCATGGCCCGGCATCATGCAGACGATCTGGGGCGACCGCGAGCGGTTCGTCCGGCAGTACTATGCGAAATACTGCAAGAATCCCCAGAGCAAAGACTGGCGCGATTGGCCGTATTTCGCGGCCGACGGCGCCCTGCACGCCTCCGACGGCTACTTCCGCATCCTCGGCCGTGTCGACGACGTGATCAACGTGGCCGGACATCGTCTGGGGACCAAAGAGCTCGAATCCGCTTGTCTCCTGGTGCCGGAAGTCGCGGAAGCAGCAGTGGTCCCGGTAGTAGATGAGATCAAGGGACGGGTCCCGGAGATCTACATCTCGCTGAAACCGGGCTATGCTCCGAGCAAGGAGATCAATGAGCGTGTGGTCACGACGATCGAGACCATGATCGGAAAGATCGCCCGGCCGAAGCAGGTCCACATCGTTTCGGACATGCCCAAGACCCGGTCAGGGAAAATCATGCGCCGGGTCCTTGCGGCCATCTCCAACAGGATGGACACAGGGGATATCACCACGCTGGCGAATCCGGATGTGGTCGAGCAAATCCGCGTGGCTGTGCAAGGGAAGGGGAAGAAAGATCTGCGTGAGGGTCCGGATGACTTGAAGACATTCGGTTCCGTCGACTAGAATCCCGACAAACACCGGCGCCCGGGGGTCTGCGTTCGCAACCGCCTGGGCGCCAAACGACGTTCTCATACTAACCGCGATGTGAGGAGCAGATATGCTGGTCCGTGACATCATGAGAAGTCCGGTCATCACCATATCACCGGGCACCACGCTGCAGGACGCGTACCGAATCATGCAGGAGAAGGGCATACGGCATCTGCCGGTGCTCGAACAAGACCGGTTGGCCGGGATCGTCACCGACCGCGACCTCCGGCTGGCGACGAGCGCGCTCTCCGCTTCGCCCTTCCCGCCGGGAGGCAGGGTCTCGGAAGTGATGTGCCGCTCACCGCTGACAGCCGACCCCATGGATCCGGTTGAAGACGCCGCGCGCACGATGCGGGAGCAGAAGATCGGGTGCCTGCCGGTGATGGACGACGCGCGGCTGGCCGGCATCATTACGGGCATCGATCTATTGGACGCGCTCATGCGCATGACCGGCGTCGACAAACCCTCGGGCCGCCTGGAGGTGCGCCTCCCGGATTACCCCGGGGAACTGGCGCGGCTCACCGCCTTTATGAGCCACCGCGGCCTGAACGTTCATTCCATCCTCACCTATCCGGAGGGGCCGGGTAATGTTCGCGCGGTGCTCCGCATCGGGTCCATCGAAGTGCGGATGATCGCGCGGGATCTGCGCCGCTCCGAGTTCGAAGTTCTCTGGCCTCCCGAAAAACCATGCCCTCGGTAATCTACCACCCGGCCTACCGGAAATACGCGTTCGGCGAGGACCATCCGTTCAGCCCGCTGCGAGCCGAGATGACCCTCGAGCTCCTGCGCGCGCTCGGTCATGAGGTGCGGACCGAGGCGCCGGAACCCGCCACGCGTGAGGACATCCTCACCATCCATGCGGACTACTACGTGCGCCGGGTGGAGGAGTTGAGCGGAGGTCTGGCCGTCCCCGACCGTGAAGAATACGGCCTGGGAACGCCCGACAATCCCGCCTTTCCGGGAATGGAGGAGGCGGCGCGCTGGCTGGCGGGGGGCACACTGCTAGGGGCGCGGCTCATCAGCGAAAGGGGAGAGAAGCGTGTGCTGCAGCTGGGTGGGGGACTGCACCACGCGCACCGCAATTTCGCTTCGGGATTTTGCATATACAACGATCTTGCCGTCGCGATCCATCACCTCACCAGCCGGGGGCTCTGGGTCGCCTACCTGGACATCGACGTACACCACGGGGACGGGGTTCAACAGATCCTTTACGAAGACAAGCGCGTAATGACGATCAGCCTGCACGAGTCGGGGAAGTATCTCTTCCCGGGCACGGGAGAAATCCACGAGCTCGGTTTCGGGTTGGGGCGCGGCCTGAAGCTGAACCTGCCGCTCGAACCATTCACCGAGGGGGACAGTTACATGGAGGTCTTCGATCGGGTCGTGCCGGCGGCCCTGCGCCAGTTCCAGCCCGGTGTGCTGGTTGTCCAGGCAGGCGCGGATGCGCATTTCGACGATCCCCTCGCCGACTTGATGTTGACGACGCACGATTACGAAGCGATCTTCCGGCGCATTTTCGACCTCGCCGACAGCCTCACATCCGGCAGGGTCCTGTTCACTCTTGGGGGCGGCTATTCACTGCGCGCCGCACCACGGGTGTGGACGATCCTCTACCTGCTGATGCACGGTTTGCCCGTGACCTCCGGCCTGCCGGAGGACTGGAGGGAGAAGTGGACGCGCCTCGCGGGAGGAGCTCTTCCGAGGACGCTGCACGATCCTGATCCCGGCCACGCCGGCATCCCCAACCGCGGGGAAATCGTGCACCGCAACCGGCAGGTGGCTCAGCGGCTTCTCGACGCAGCCGCACGCTACTGGTTTTGAAAACCTGGTCGATTCCCGCAACCGCACGAAAATTCGTAGCCGCTCGGGGCCCCTGACCTTATAATTGACATACCCATGTTTCGAATCATTCCCGAAGGAAAGAACTTCAGCGAATATGTCCTGCTCCGTGACGGACAAAGCGTGTGCCTGCGCACCGCCACGGAAGCGGACATCCCCGCGGTCGAAGCGCTCATGCGCAGCGTTTCCCCCGAAAGTCTGCAGATGCGTTTCATGGGCGCCATTGCGCATGTGTCCCGCTCGGTGATCGCGACTCTGTGCAGCGGTGAACCGGGAGATCGCCTGTCTTTGCTGGCGGTGATCGGGCAGGAAGCAGATTCCCGAGTGGTCGGGATCGGCAATTACCTTTCTCTCGGGGTCGGGGGGAAAGCCGAGGTCGCATTCCTGGTTCAGGACGAGTACCAGGGGCGCGGCGTCAGTACGCTGCTGCTGGAGCGGTTGGCCGGGATCGCCGCTGGCCACGGTTTCGTCGGGTTTGAGGCCGAGGTTCTCTACGAGAACCAGGCGATGATCAACGTCTTCCGCGATTCCGGTTTCGAGGTGCAGCAGGGACTCGATGGCGGCAGCATCCACGTGACGTTCCCGGTCAGCGGACTGGCCTCACTGCGGGAACGCGTCGAGCTTCGCGACCGAATCGCCACGGCCAACTCGCTGGTCCCGCTGCTGCAGCCGCGCACTGTCGCCGTAGTGGGCGCATCGCGAGACCCCGATGCCATGGGCAGCTTGATTTTTCGCGACATCCTGCGCGGCGATTTCCGCGGCACCGTCTATCCGGTGAACAACCAGGCCGGCTCGGTGCACGGCGTTCGCGCCTATTCGTCGGTAGGCGAGCTGCCCGAGCGCGCCGACCTGGCCGTTGTCGCCGTTCCGGCGGGCAAGGTGCTGGGGGTGGCGGACGAAGCGCTGCACTGCGGGACAAAAGGACTGCTTGTCATCACCTCCGGATTTGCCGAGAGCGGCGCTGAGGGTGCGGCCGAGCAGAAAAAGCTGCTGGAAATGGTGCGGTCGCACGGCGCGCGGCTGATCGGGCCGAATTGCCTGGGCATCATGAACACCCATCCGGATGTCAGCCTGAACGCCAGCCTGGCCCCGCAAATGCCCCCGCGCGGGCGCATCGGATTTTATTCCCACTCGGCCGCGCTGGGCCTGGTGATCCTGAATTATGCCGCCGAGCGGGGCCTGGGATTTTCCACGTTCGTCTCCGCGGGGAATCGCGCCGACGTTTCCGGCAACGACCTGCTGCAATTCTGGGAAGAAGACCCGTCCACGGACATCGCGTTGCTTTACCTCGAGACCTTCGGGAACGCGCGGCGGTTTGCGCGCATCGCGCGCCGCATTTCCTATCGCAAGCCTGTCCTGTGCGTGAAGAGCGCGCGCAGCCGGGCCGGAGGCGCCATGGCCCGCGCCCACATCGGCGCGGTGGTCCTCAGCGACACCGAGGTCGATGTCCTGTTCCGCCAGGCAGGCGTAATCCGCGCCGACACTCTCGAGGAACTGTTCGACGTCGCCGTGCTTCTGGCTCACCAGCCGCTGCCGCGCGGGAACAGGGTGGCCATCATCAGCAATTCCGGCGGCGTCCTGACGATCTGCGCCGATGCGTGCGAGGCCCACGGCCTCGTCGTCGCCGGCCCGGGCGCGATCGACCTCGGACCGCTCGCGACCGTGGAAGCGTACGAGCGCGCCGTGCAGGAAACCATGGAACACGGGGATGTGGACGCGCTCATCGCCATCTTTGCCTGTGTCGGCGATTGCGACCCGAACCTCGTCGGGCGCGGGATCCGCCGGGGGGTGCTGCGCGCCGAGCGCCGGACCGGCGTCTCCAAGCCCGCGCTCCTCTGCCTGATGGGGGCTGCGGGGGCGGTGAGGTTCGGCGCCGAGAAGGCCGGTGGGCCAGTGCCGGCCCGCCACGTGTTCCCCTCCTATCGCTTCCCCGAATCGGCTGCGGCAGCCCTGGGGCGCGCGGCGCAATACGGCGACTTCCGCCGGCGGCCGGGAGGGAGGATCCTCTGGTACGAGGACGTCGACTCCGGGACGGCGCGGCAGGAAGTCAAATCGATGATTGAATCGGCCTCCGGTGATGTGCTCTGGCTGGAAGGCGCGCCGGCGTGGAAAATTCTCCGGTATTTCGGCATTCAAACCGTCGCCGCCGCGAGCATTCCCGGCCCCGCCGATCCTGAATACGCCGTGCTCGAGGTCCGGTCGGATCCCAACTTCGGGCCGCTGATCTGCCTGTTGCGGGAGGGGAAACCGCCGCTCGTGCGCATCACGCCGCTGAGCGACCATGATATCCGCGAGATCGTGGAGATCGGCGAAATTCCCGCCGAGTGTGGCGTCGAGGAACTTCTCGGCAGGATCTCGCAGCTCATTGAGGAACTCCCCTGGCTTTGCGGCATGCAAGCCGAGATCCACCGCTCCCACCCGGCCCCGGACCGCTGCGCCGTCGTCCTGAGCAACGACGTCACGCTCGGCTTCTTCCGTCACCTTGGGGTCGGACCCGGATAAATCTATAGGATGATCATAGATGAAACAGCCGGCTCCGGCGGCGATCTGCTTCCCTGGATGTTCCGTAAGCTGAAGCTGGGAACGCTGGTCGGCAAACGAACCTGGGGTGGGCTCGTGGGCACGCTCGGCTTCCCGGTGCTCATGGACGGCGGTTCGGTCACCGCTCCCAATCTCGCTATCTGGACCCCGGAGGAAGGTTGGCCAGTCGAAAACGTCGGCGTTCCGCCCGACATCGAGGTTGAGCAGACTCCGGCCGATGTCATAGCAGGACGCGATCCTCAGTTGGAGAAGGCCATCCAGGTGATCATGGATGAGCTGAAGAAAAACCCGGTCCAGGAGCCGAAACGCCCGCCCTATCCGGTCAGGATCAAGAAATGATACCGGGGATCGAAATCAGGCCCTGTGCCCAATTGCTCTTGGTCACATTCTTTCGCGAAACTCAATCATTGTCCCGCCTGGTCCTGGACGTGGACCTGAACCTCGACTTGGACGTGGTCAGCCTTCTTGGTGTAACCTTTCGCGAATGAGGCACTTATATCGGGTCAAGGGCGGTTGCCGGGTCTACGTCCACGTCCAGGTCCAAGTCCAAGTCTAGGTCCAGGTCCGATGACCTTGGAGTTTCGCGACAGAAAGCAGTTACTTGATCTGGCGGCACTTACTTACGTCTGGGACCACTCTTGGCAAAGCGCCAGCCGGTCCCGTCCGGCGGCCGGGACCTACTGGCGGCGCCGTCACCGGAGGTGTCCGCGCACTTCGAAGGTGATGGAATCGAGCGCGCGCTCGGAGGAATCGACGAGCGTCAGGATATGTTTGCCGCGCATGGGAGTCCAAAGCAATAAGGCCCCGGCTCCCCCGATGGGATGGCCGTCGAGAACCCAGTGAAGTTGATCGTTTTGCGGCTGTGCTTCGAAAAACAACTTCTGTTCTTCCGCGGGGATGTCCGGGTCCATTGCCACCACGGTCCCCGTGGCCGGATAGGCGATCCGGAATCCTGAGATTGCCTCTCCAGGCACTACCGCCAGCTCCGTTCCGCGGATAAACCACTCGTTTCCGGCGCGGTCGCCCAGCGCCGCATGGGCCAGGATTCCCGGCGGGGGGGAAGGAGGGCTGCTGGTGCGATCCCGATGCAGCCAGTTCATGATTTCGACCCAGACAGGCGCCGCCCCGGTGATGCCGCTGACGTTCCACATCGGCTCGCCCGAGAAGTTGCCTGCCCACACTCCCACGGTGTAACTGTCCGAGTAGCCAACGCACCAGTTGTCGCGCATGTCCTTGCTTGTACCCGTTTTCACGGCAGTCCAGAAGCGGGTCGACAGCGGGCTCTCGAGGCTGAACGTCCGGCTCCGGCTCTCCCTGTCACTGAGGATGTCGGACAAGAGGAACGAGACTGTCGCCGGGAATACCCGCCGGACCGCGCCGGGCGGCTCCTCGAATGTCATCCGGACGGGGCTCCAGACGCCGGAGTCTGCCAGGCAGCGATAAGCGTTGGTCAACTCCCACAGGCAGACGTCCGCCGCGCCGAGGGCCAGGGACGGCCCGTAAAACTCCGCAGACTGGAGTTCTTCGAACCCGGCGGCAGTCAGCACCCGGAGCAGGGTGTCGATGCCGATGAGGTTCAGCGTCTTTACAGCCGGCACGTTTAGCGACGATGCGAGGGCGATGCGTGCGGTAACCGGACCGTTGAACGACTTGTCGTAGTTGCTCGGGCGGTATGCGCCGCCGAGCACGGGCACGTCGAGCGGGCTGTCATCCAGCAGCGACGCCGCCGTGAGCAGGCGCATGTCGAGAGCGGCGCCGTAGACGAACGGCTTCAAGGTGGATCCGGCCTGCCGCCGAGCCTGAATCCCGTCGACGTAGCGGGCGCTTCCCTGGTCCCCGGTGTTGCCTACATAGGCCAGGACCTCCCCGGTCCGGTTGTCCAGGACGAGAACCGCGCCGTCGCGGACGTTCTGGGCCCGGACAGTCATGATGTGACGGCGCAGCGTGTCGGTTGCGAACTGTTGCAGGCTGCGGTCCAGCGTAGAAACGATCCGGTGCGGAGTGCCTTGAACCCGTGCCCGGGCCCCCCGGAACAGGCGTCGTGCGGCCTGGGGCGCCAGCTGGGCCTGGGGCTTGATGAAGTACGGATGAGACAAGGTCTGGCGAGCCTGCTCCGGAATCTCCGCAGGGCCTAACCCGAGCTGCATGGCAGACGCGAGCGTCGTCGCTCTCCTCGCCACCTGGTCCGCACCCGCATTCGGAGATCGCACCAGCGCCGCGAGGATCACTGATTCAAGGCTCGTGAGTCCATGCGGCTGCTTGCCGAAGAGGCCGTTCGCCGCGGCAGCCAGGCCCTGAAGTTCGCCGCGAAAGGTCACCAGGTTCAGATATGCTTCCAGGATCTGGGGTTTGGACCAGCGACGCTCCAGTGCCCGCGCGCTCTGAATCTGGCGCCATTTCTGCAAAAATGTGCGGCGTTGCGCCGCCGGCTGCAGCTCTTTGTCCAGCTGGGAGGCGAGCTGCATCGTGAGAGTGCTGGCGCCGCGGGGGCCGGATCCGAGGGAAGAGGCCAGCGCACCGGCCAGCGAAGTCCAGTCCACGCCGTGGTGCTGGTAGAAGCGGCGGTCTTCGGCGTACAACATAGCCGAAACCAGCGCCGGAGAAATCGACGACAGCGGGACCCATTCGAGCCGCCTGGCGCTGCTGTTGGTCCTCTGCTCCTGGACGATCTCTTCGTGACGGTCCAGCAGGACGGATTCCGACCGGCTGTAAGCCGCGCGCACGGCCTCAAACGCGGGCGCCGTGGAAGCGCCGGGCGGAAGCGCGGCAAACAGCGCGGCCAGGAGGACAGCCGCGCCAATCAAGACGCAGAGACCCCGGAAACCGGAGAGAATGCCGGACAGGTTCTTCACGGTTTTCGAGGTCTTCGCGGTTCGCATTTCACTTTACCTGGATAATCGCGTTCGGAATCTCTCCAAACATCTCGGGCGCGTACATCGCCTCCACGCGCGTCGGCGGAAGCTGGAACACGCCGGCATTGTTGAGCCGGATGGTGTACTCGATGCTCCATGAGCCTTTCGGCACATAACGGTAATAGGTCCGGAACGCTTCAAACGAGCGCTCTTCGAATGCGGGCCAGACCCAGCCCTTGAATTCTTCTCCCCGGGTGGCCAGTCGGGAATCCTGGCCCAGCCCCGTGCCGAAGATAGTGGCGCCGGCCGGGACCGGGTCGTTCACAACGACCCAGGTCATGTCAGACTGCGATTCGATTTCCAGCTTCACTCGAGCGATGTCGCCGGCGTTCCAGACGCCCTTTTCTTTTTGTTCCACGGGGGTCAGCGTCCTGAGAATCTTGAAGCCGCTCGAAAGCGGCGCGCTGAGCGGCACGGCGGCGAGGATCTGGATGGTAACCCAGGGCATCCCGGTCCCGCGCATGTTGACTTCGAGTGCGCTGCGCTGGCCGGGCCACGGGAAGGAGAGGGCGGCGCCCTTGGGATTGGCCTGCCAATCGACCGCCTGGGTGCGGCCCGCGAGTGTCGCCGCGCTCTCGCCGGTTACCGGGATGCTTTCGAAGGCCCTCGAGAATTTCTCCATTGCCATGACTCCCCAGGCGTTCGCGACGGTTGTATCCCAGTGCCCGCGACGCTGCCTTCCTAATGCGCCCCGCACCAGCCGGGGGATGTCCTGTTTCCAGTCGGCGGAGCCCAGCTGGCTGAGAAGCAGCCGCACGGCGTTGGTGTCGGTTGAGACCATCAGCCACCACAAGGAATCGGTCCGCTCCGTGGAGAAGCCCATGGTCGTGCCCTGAAAATTGAGCCGCGCACGAAGGATCTGCTGGGCTTCCTGCAGGCGTGCGGCACGGTTGACCACGCCGGTCACGCGGGTGAGAATGTTGAACCAGTCGATCATGGCCGAGGTGGGCCAGAGATTGGGATCGATGGAAATGGAGGAAAGGAACCCGGCCTGCGCCCGGTTGTGCCGCGACAGGGCTTCGATGGCTGCCAGCTTGCGTATGGAGAGATCGGCGGTCGGCAGCGCGGAATACCGGACGATGCGCCCCTCAGCAAAGCCCTGCAGCCCCGACAGCGTGCGCTCCAAAGACTCCTGCGGGATTTTCCAGCCGGCTTCGTCGGCGATTGCGACGACATAGGAAGTCAGGATGTCACTTCCCTCCGACATCGACGGGAAATACTTGGCCAGGCCGTCGCCGTCGAGATAGACCGGCAGCTGCTGCATGATCCTGTCCCAGAGACTGGCATCACGAAGTGCGACCGCCTTGGAGACCAGTTGTTCCAGGCAGCTGTAGGGGTAGAAACTCATATACTCGGCCACCCCGCCAAGGCCCTCGGTCAGCCTTGGCTGGAAGGAGACGCGGACGCCACCCAGGCCGGGCAACGAGTCTGCCGGCCGCTCAACATCCATGCGAAAACTCTTCTCCACCTGGGTCAGCGTGGCCTGGAGAGTCCGCACGGGCAGGGCCGGCACGATCTTCTGGGTTATGGACATGCGGTCGCCGGCGCCCCCGTCGCCCGCGGCTTCGATTTCGTACTTGAGAGAATCCGTCCCGGCGGGGGCGGTGATGTTCCACCCGATCACCCTGGACTCGCCCGATGCGAGCGAGACCGTCTGCGGCTCCAGGGATTCTGCCTGCGGGGTCACGCGCCCGGAGACGCGGACCTGCAACGGACGCTCCGTGGTGTTGCGCACGGTGAACGTCGACAGGAATTTGTCGCCCTGGCGGACGAGCGGCGGCAGACCGGAAAAGAGGATGAGGTCCTGTGTGGTGCGGATCGAGGTGTATCCCGTGCCAAACCGGTCGGTGCCGCCGTCGGCTATCGCCACTATGCGGAAGCTGGTGAGTGAGTCATTCAGGGGAATTTCCACCGAAGCCTGGCCACGCCCGTCTAGCTTGAGGCGCCCTTTCCACAACAGGAGCGTGTCGAACAGCTCGCGTGTCAGGGACTTTCCGCCTCCGCCCCCCTGCGGCATGGCTTTCAGGCCGAAGTGCCGCTTGCCGATCACATTCATCTGGGCGGTCGAAGTCTGCACGCCGTAACTGCGCCGGCCCATCATGGCGTCCAGAAGGTCCCAGCTGCCATTGGGCATTAATTCGAGCAGGCCCTCGTCGACTGCGGCGACGGCGACTTCACTCCCCTGCGGCAGCGGCTGCCCGTCGGCCGTGGTGACGGAGATCTTTGCCAGGGCCTTTTCCCTGACCTTGTATATGCGCCGGTCGGTGGCGACGTTTACCTTCAGCTCGTGCGACTTCCAACCGACGCGAATCTCCGCGATCCCCAGCCGGAACGCGGGCCGCCCGAGATCCACGGTTGCCGTCGGCTGCACGTCGTTGGCCCGGCCACGGACCGCCAGGACGGAGATGAAGACGTTGGGTGACCAACTGCCTTGCACCGGCAACTCGATCACCGGCTCCTTCCCGGAGAGTTCCTTGACGAAGGTTTCCCCCACCCCCTCGCGTTCCACCGAAATGAGCGCGGTGGCCTTACGGAATGGCATGCGCACCTGGAAGCGGGCCTTCTGGCCCGGCTCGTAGTGCTTCGCCTCGGGTAGGAGGTCCATGCGGTCGCTGTCCTCGGCCGCAAACCACCAGTCGTTGGCCCCGGCTACCCAGACATCCTGGTGCGCGGCGGTCTCACGGCCCCCGCTGTCGGCGGTCGTCGCTTCCAGGATAAGGTTGCCCGAAACCGACACCGGTTTCTCGCAAAGTAAGAGCCCACGCCGGTCGGTGCGGCCGGCGCACAGAGCCTGGACCTTGCTGACTTCCGTGGAGTGTTCATAGGCATAGAATCCGCCGACGAGGCGCTTGCGATGGGAATAGGTTTTTCGCTGGAACAAATCGACCGATACGTTTGCTCCCGCGACAGGCTTCCCGGAAAGGTCAACCACCGCCACACGGAACTTGACCGACTGGCGCGACAGGGCCCAGCTGTCCGGCCTGATGCCGATCATCCAGGACGCCGGCCACAAGGGAATTCGTGACGACGCCGTCTGGACCTCGCCGTTGGGATCTCTGAAATCGAGTTCGGCGGTGATCCCCATCGGCTCCTCGATTTTGGGCAGGTTGGTGAAATTCGCCCGCGCCGAGCCAGACCGGTCCAGGGTCAGCTCCTGGCTTTGGACCGGATACTTCTGCGTCTGCGGTCCTTCTTCGCCATAGCCGCGCGTCAGGCCTTCGTGTACCTTGCCGTTGCTGAATACGTATTCGTCGAATGCCTGCGGTGCAGGGACATACCGAGGTTCCAGGAGATACCGCAACTTGACCGGAAGCTGGCCCGCACCACCGCCGCCGAGATAGTTCACGGTAACGTCGACGGGCACCGTCGAAGGAGAGACGAGATCCTCCGAGGGCGGCCGGATGATTGCCTTCATAAGCGGCACGCGGTAGTCTTCGACCCGGAAACTGCCAGCCGGGATGTTGCGTTCCTCCTCCCATTCGGAAACCTTGGGAGCGCCGGCCGGACGGTTGAGAGTCACAAAGTATGTCCCGCGCGTGGCCTCCTTCGGAATCGCCCACGTGGACTCGGCGCTTCCGTCAGCATTCCATTTGAGCGGCAGCTCGTACTTCTGGCCGCTCCCTGCATGGAGAATTTCCAGCTTCTGCCCGATGTCGTTCTCGGGCAGCAGGGAAAAGCCGGCCAGGACGCGTTTGCGAAGTATGTGCTTCATGTGCACCGTTTCGCCGGGCCGGAAGAGCGTCCGGTCGAAGACGGTGTGGGCGCCGATCATGGTCGGGTTCCACTCGGTCGGCAGTTGAAACCGCCAGGGCTCAATGCCCTCGTCCCAGCTCGTGTGGACGAAGGCCCTGTCTTCTCCTGCTTTCGCCGATACGACCAGACCGGAGTCGAGGCGGTCGTAAGAGCATCGCGGGAGTTCGAGCGCCGCCGGGAGCTTGTTGATCCTGGCAATGCCGTCGCGGTCCGTCTTGCCCTCATAGAGGGTTTTGCCCTCACAATCGCGGATTTGAACCGTGCCTTGATTGACCGGCCTGGCGTTGTCCAGAGTCGTGACCCAGACCAGGGAAGACTCGATGCCATACTTGAAATGAACGGAAAGGTTGGTGACCAGAACCGAGGCTGGCACGTACATCGGTTTCGGCTTGCCCAACAGAGCGGCTCCAAGCAACTCGCTTTCGAGTTCCACCACGTAGAAGCCCGGCGACCTGAGAGGTATGCCGACGACTTCGAAGGCCTTGGGCCCGGACAACTTTGGAACGCTGAAGGGCTTCGTCCGCGCGCCGGTGACCGTGCCGAAAACAGACTTCTCCCTGTCCTGGTAGGACCGGTTGCTTACTTTCTTGATCCAGTACAGCATTTCGTTGGGCGTCTCGGCCGGTACTTTGTAGATCTTCCCCTGGATCCTGGCTGCAACGCTCTCGTCCAGGCCGGTGACCAGCTCTCTCGGGGGATCGACGTTTTCCTGGCCCTTCCACGACCTGCATCATGCGCCCGGCCACGACAGGCTCGACGTTGCGCAGCGTCACCGGAAGCAATGGGCTGCCCTTCAGTTCCAGGATGCCGAAGGGGGCCGCGAACTTTGCCAGCGGCGGGTATTCATCAGTCTTTACCGTGAGTGGGAACTTATCGGCGTTGCTCAGCGTTCGCTCCGCGTCATCCTTCATTCCCGGCGGCAGCTCGATCGTGAAAGCAGAGCGCTCGGGAAAGGGCTCTTTGAAAGAAACCCCGTAGACGAACCCGTTCGATTCATCCGACTCGGGCCTTTGCGGCAACCATTGCCTGCCGCCGGGTCCCGTGAGGATCACTTTGGACGCGTCGCTCCAGGCGACCGGGGCGGAAAAACTGACGTTCATCGGCGCGATTGGAATGCACTGCGCCTCGGCATTCTCTCTCGAGCACTCGAACAGGGCCATGAAAGCGGCGCGCGTGATAAACGGCAGGATCCGGTCCTGCTCGGTGGCGACCCCGCTTTGCGATTGCACTCCGCGTCCCCAGACCAGATTGACGCGGGTCTTGGCGGGAAATTTCTGGCGCGCCTGCAGCAGCAGCAGATTCTCCGGCGGTTTGCGGTAGCGGTATTCTGCCTTAAGGATTTCCTCACGCTCGGCGCCGGATACGATGCGCACGCCGATCCGGCTGGCGATTCCGTCCACCGCGAAAGCCACGTGCTCGAGAACGGAGGCCTCGGTCGGCATGCCGTTGAGCGTCAGCGTGAAGATCTGCCCTTCATCGATCGATTCGGAACCCTCGTACGGCCGGCACATGAGGATGGCCGGACCGCCCGTCGACAAACTGAAATTGCGCTGCCCGGTGATTTCCCTGCCGGCCAGGGTGCGTGTTCCCTCCTTCAGGCGGAACTCGCAGCGCACTCCCGCGGGAAGATCGCGATCGAAGTCGTAGGCCCAGTTGCGGTCGTCCGCCCAGCGGGGAGTGCCCTGTTCCGCGCACGTAACGTCGAATGGCTGCGTGAGCCGCAGGTCGCCGAAGGGCACCATCGGATCGGAAAAACGGACACGGACCTGGCGCACCTGCCTGACGGTGCCCTGTGGGGAGAACGCCTCGATGCGCGCCAGCTGCTGAGCCGGGCCGCCGGCTGCGGCCTGCCACACCAGGAGTACCAGAATCGCCGGAAGCAATCGCGGTTTCATACCGATTCTCTCTCGATGATGAAGGTTTTAGTTCCGTTTCACGGATGCCGGGGGATATTCACTGTGCACAATTAATATCATAAATCCAACCGGTGCTATTATCGTTACGCTTTTCACTGTTTTATAATTTAAGGATGCCTGCGTCAAAATTCCGCAGGCTTCGTTCCCCGGCACGGCCGGCGCCGGGAAGCCCTTGCGGCGGCGTGCCACCGTTCATTGAGATCGGAAACCCGGTCCTGATTGGCGTGGCGACACGGAGGGTGCCGGGACCGCCGGCGTCTCGCCGGCCTGCTGCGATGCGGTTGCCGAAGCGATTGAATCGGGTACGCTCTCGCCCACGGTTTTCGCATCGGGCTGTGGGCGCCGCATTGCCTTTGCCGGCGAGACGCCGGCGGTCCCGGGAGGGAAATTCCCGGAGAGGGGAATCGACCGATCGCGGAACAGCGGGAGTGAGAACGATGATGACGGAACGAATTAGGATCGGCGGCCTGTGGCTGGCAGCACTCTTGTGGGGCTGCGCCGCCGCCTGTTCCGCAACAGGAGGAAAAGCCATGACTCTCAGTTTGACGAGCCCTGCTTTCAACCACGAGGGCGATATTCCAAACAAACACACGTGTGAGGGCGCGGATGTCTCGCCGGCGCTGAGCTGGAGCGCGCCGCCGGCCGGAACCCGGACCTTCAGCCTGATCATGGACGATCCGGATGCGCCCGCCGGCACCTGGGTTCACTGGGTGCTCTTCGATCTTCCCGCGCAGACTCGCGCGCTGCCGGAAGGCGTTCCCAAGACAAACGAGCTCGAGGACGGATCACGCCAGGGGCGGAACGACTTCTCGCGTCCCGGCTATGGCGGCCCTTGCCCGCCCAGGGGCGCGGCACATCGTTATTTCTTCAAGCTGTACGCGCTCGATGCCGTCCTCAGCCTGTCCCCGGGCGCGAGCAAAGCCGATCTGGAAAAGGCGATGAAGGGGCACATCCTGGCTGAGGCACAATTGATGGGTCGGTACAAGCGGTGAATCGGGAGAGGCCGGAGTAAGGAGTCAGTAGCCAGGAGTCAGGAGTACGGAGTACGGAGATGGGAAGGGAGGAGCCACCCCCCGGTGATACAAATTCCGTGATTTGTGGAAATGACCTGATGGGGGAAGTGTCTTGTGGAATGGAGGGCGTCCAAGGGTGGACATACGGGTTGGATTGAGGCGCGAAGCGCCGGCAGTGAATAGCCCCGCGCGTCAGCGCGGGGTGCAGGCAAGCTGGGAAGTGAGGCCCGAAGGGCCGGCACATTTTATGTACTCCCGGGTATTTTGTGCCGCGCCTTCGGCGCTCATTTTCACGTTATTCTGATCCCGGCCTGACGGCCGGGCCTATTTACTGCCGGCCCTTCGGGCCTCATGAGGATTCCCTCGGCCCGGGAGCGCCGGCGGGACGAGGCGGGACGCCCGCACAATGCGGATTCAGCCAAGATGCGAAAGGTAACCTTGACAGACCACCTCAGATGTCTTCGGGCCTGCTCACCCCATAGTCAACGGCTGGACATCCTGATTGGACTTGCGACTTCCAGGCCCCTGACTACTGACTCCTGGCTTCTGACTCCTTTCTTATCCGAGGGGGAATAACGCTTATGCTGACTGTGGCCACATGGAACATCAATTCAATCCGGACCCGGCTGCCCCGCCTGCTGTCATGGCTGGAGCGCAGAAAGCCCTCGGTCGTCTGTCTCCAGGAAATCAAGGTAGTCGACGAAGATTTTCCTTCCGAGCCGATCACTCAGCTCGGCTATCAGTGCCATGTCCGCGGCCAGAAAGCATATAACGGCGTGGCCGTTCTGTCACGATTTCCGGCGACTGACGTGATCCGGGCGCTTCCCGGCGATTCCGCCAACGCCGACAGCCGCATGCTGGCGGCCACCATCGAAGGCTTTCGGATCATTAATATCTATGCGCCTAACGGACAGGAAGTCGGATCGGACAAGTATGCCTACAAGCTGGACTGGTACGGAAGGCTGCGAACGTTCCTCGATGCCCATTCCCCGCAGGCCGAGGTCCTCCTGTGCGGCGATTTCAACGTGGCGCCGGAAGACCAGGACGTGTGGGATCCCGAGCAATGGAGGGGAAAGATCCTGTTCAGCGACCCGGAGAAGGCCGCGTTAAGCCACATCCTGGCCTGGGGATTCACGGACGCGCTCCGCATGCTCCACCCGGAGGGGGGGCTTTACACCTGGTGGGATTATCGTGCCGGAGCATTTCATCGCGGTTGGGGCATGCGCATCGACCATATCCTGGTGAGCGCTCCATTGGCGAAGCGGTGCGTGGCCGTGGAAATCGACCGCGAGGAGCGAAAGGGCGAAAAACCTTCCGACCACGCCCCCGTCATCGCGTCCTTCGAATAGGGCGAGAGCCCTGGGCGGTCGGCCGCTGCGGACTCGGCGGCGTCTGGCCGGCTAGGTCCATTCGCCGATCGCCCTCGAGCGGTTGCGCTATCGCCCGGAAACGGGCCAGGTGATCTGCTACGGCCGGCGACGCGGCCGCTGTGGCTATGCGGAAGCCTCCGCGGCCAGCATCTTTCGCGCGCTCGACCTCCTGGCCGGATTGTGCACGCACGTCCGGACTCGGGATAGTTGGTCAGGTGCTACTGAGCTTTTTCCAGTGCGCCCCGGGTTTCGGCTCGCGCTCCCGCATCGGCATCCGCTCCGCCGGCCGGAGTGCAGGAGATGCACCAGGACGATTCCGACAGCGGCGAGGAGTTCGCTTGCGGCCGTGTGACGAACCAACAGCTCAGACAGGTGCTCTCGGCCTGAGAATCCCACAGACTATGGATCGGGCTCATCGGCGTCGATATCGTCGAAGATGCTTCGCTCGCTCTTGGGCGGTTTGTGCTGAGTTTCGAATCCAAGCTGTCGCGGTTTGGGTTCTGATTCCTCCGGCGCATGGTCACCAATCCATTCGTTCGTAAGCTGGATCTCACGTTCGATACTCCTGACCGCCTTCTTGTCATCAGCAAGGCATTCCTTCAGCGCCCCGAGGCCCTCTAATAGGTGTTCCATGTGTGCCTCAGGAGAATCTCCGTCGTAGTTGGATTCCCATTCCTCCCGAACATCGGTTAGACGCGGCAACAGTTCCGTCCCGAGACGCTGGATCAGTTCCTCGTATTCCGCGTCCGTGAAAACGGTTCGGATGCCAGCATCGTCGATTGCATCAAAATCCTCGCCTTTGATTGCGTAGTCGCTCACGGTTTCGATGAATTCCTTACGCTTTTCCTCTGGGAGGAGGCCAAGTACATGAAGACGCTGTGCGAGTCGTACTTCGGGCACAGCGTTGAGGAAGAGTCCTGGTTTCGCGGCCTGATCGAGCAGACCGGGGTTCTGCGCGAGGTAAGACGAAAGAAACTCCTTCGAGCATCGTCGGCTGAGAAAATCCTGGAGGTCGCGTCTGGCACCCCAGCTCGAAAGCCATGACGACTTGTATTCCTTGCTTGCTTTAAACTCCGAAAGCTTTTCGAGCATCAGGGGGAACAATGTCTTAGGCACAACGACAGCTCGTTGGATGCCGACGCCGCCGCACGTGACTTGTTTGACCAGTCGATCTGGCGCGCTTCCGCGGATGTATATGCCGAGCATTTCCGGGCTGTGGACAAGGCTTTCGGCATAGGCATCACCGATAGTTGGGTGCTTAAACCTCCAGAAGCACTCCCCGCTGGCGTGCGTGTGCAACACGAGACTCCCATTGAGCGCTTCAAGGGCAGCAACGCATCCCCCCAAGTCGCTGTCGAGCCGCGCGAGCGCCTCCATTTCCGACGCCTCCAGCGTGATCGGGCTGTCTAGCTTGCCGTTGCGCATATAGATCAGGGCAAGGGCAGCCTTGCTATCAGCATCAAGACCTTGAAGGACTTCTCCCAGTAGCTGCTCGCGCTTTTCCACGAACTGTCCAAGGTAATACGGGTCGAGGAACAGCTCCTTCGTGAAGATTGGATCGGCAAGACGGCGGGCCGTTTCCGGAATGAATTGAGAATGGGCCGCTATGTCTTCGAGGTAGGGCTTGATCTCCCTGCGAAACAAGAACGGCTGTTTTCCGAGCTTGAGGTGATTGTAGAGAATCTGGCTCTTCTCTGCGATCGAGAGATCGTGTACATCGATCACGACCTGGCTCTCCCTCAACAGTGGAAACGCGCTTTCCTTCAGGTCTTTGCGAGCACGGTTGTAGATATAGTCGCGCGAGGTCATGACAATCTTCGCGCCCTTGCGCAGCATTGGCTTGATCTGTGGCAGGAGGTGATTCCAGCGATGGACAAGAAAGTCCTCGTATTGCGTCACACCAAAGGCGTCATCGAGCCAAAAGAATTGCGAGGGCTCGTGAGGATTCCACCTTTCTCCGACCTGGCCGGGATCATCGAGCTTCATCATCGAGGCGTTCCATTGGTCCAGGGCTGCCATCGCCAATAGCGATGCGATCGTTGTCTTGCCGGAGGCGGGTTCCCCAATGAGCAACACGAAACTGTGCTTGTCAAGCGCCTCGGCCGCTTTCCGGTATGCATCGGTCAAAACGACCTTAGCGAGGTCTTCGCGCATCGACTCGAGTATAGTACGGGCCTGAAGATAGGCCCGCTCGTCAAGAATCTGACCCAGATCGCCAAGTCCGTATATGCGTGGGACTAGCATCCGGAGCCGCTTGTTCTCGTTGATTTGCTGAGTGATCCACGTTGAACCGAAGGTCGCGATGTACTTCACGCCCGCGCCGAGAAGCAAAGTCCTGATTTCTTCGGCCCGCGTGCCAGTCAAACCCGCGTTGGTCATGAGGACGTACGTGTCGCAAAGACCCGCTTTCACAAGTCGCTTGGCCTTCTTGAGTTCGTCGGTGAGATCGGAGGCCTGTAGGACGTAATTGACCTTGCCGGTGAATTTGCACTGGATCACGAATGCGCCGCTAAGATCTTCCCCTTCCTTGGGTTTCCATTTGCCCGTGAACGCGCCATCCCTCCCGCCATCACTGGAATCGAGAAACGACTCCACGGTCTGACCCAGAATCTCTCTGGTGATCGTGAGACACAGCTGCTGAAAACTGTTCCAGCCAAGATTGTGCAGGTCGTACATTTCGGTTTAACAGTCGGAGACCAGCGAGCCTCTGAATACTTCAGTCTGACTCGAATCCTTGATCGGTGAATCTCAACGTGCGCGCATTTTCCGTAACGGTGCGCACCACGTTTTCCGGGGCGCCACTGGGTATTTCTGCTGCGATTTCGAGCGTCACAGTAACGTCAGATCCCACCAGACCGGCAAGGTGAGCGATTACTTCGTCGGCGATCCTGCCAGCGTCGCGGCCGACGCGCGTCGGATCCAGGGTTACGCTGCCATGGAAGCGCTTCAATTTTGGAGATTCTGCAGGCACGGCTTTTTCTGGTTTTGTGATGGCCGGTGCAGGCCCATTACCTGGAGATGTCGCTGCAGTTCCACCAGTCGTTCCCGCCGCGGCAGCCTTGGCTGCGGCGGTATCGGCTTCGTATTGCTTGTAGGCAATGTCCGGCCGCACAAGCAGGCCGGAGAGATTGGCTTCGGAGATATTGGCCAGGCGACCGCAACGCAATCCGCGATATCTCTCCGATGCCTCGTCATAGCTGTCTGCGTACGCAAATGATTCCTGCTGCCACAGGAGCAGACCCAGGCCATCCTGGATTGCGGCCAGGAGTACCGCCGGATTCTTCAGACGTGGAAGGTAGGTATACCTCGCAAAGTCCTCGACAAGCTGTTTGAGCGCGACGTGGTTGCCGCGCCAGAGCGGTATTCCATCTAATTCCATCCGAAGGCGCGTCGGTGCAAATCCAGAGATCAGAAGTTCATCCTGCCGAAGCTTCTTGCTAGCGCGCACTGCCAGTGCATCCTGTCCCGAGAGCCGGATTGCCTGCCATTCCATCGCCGCCTGAGGCTTAGACTGGATAGGCACGAGAAGCCACTGGTACGTCTCCGGAATCCGTGCTGTTACTGCACTATCAGCGGCAGTCTTTTGTGTTTCAGCCTGCTTTACCTGTTGGGGATCGAGGTTCAGCGTGTCCTTTTCGGCGATAATCGATTCCCACGCGATAAACCGCCGAGTAGCCTCGTCGAGGTCCTGCAGCCGGGTTTTGTCTGCGGCCAGGAAGGCAAGCGCATTGCGAAACAGCCGGGGCGAACTGCCGCGGGAATCAAGAATCGCTTTGGCGGCCATTTCCGCTGGGCACCCAGGATCCTTGCTGTAAGGGTGATCAATATCAAGCACCACGAGCCGGCAATCGAGGTCGTCCGGCACATCCTGTCCTGAATGCGGCATAGGATGGATGCGGCAGAAGTCTCCTGTAAGGCGCAGGTCGGCGCGCAGGCGCTGATCCAGTTCGTGCACGACCTTGTCGGGATCTCGCTTGAGCTGCTCGGCCCGATCTTCCGCTAGTTTCGTTACGGTGGGCTGAGTTGAATACCAATACCGAGGGCCATCCTGGTAAAGATATGTTGCTGCCCCTGCGAGCCTCCTTAGCGCATCGCCAAAAACAGCCGGCGATTCTCCCGGCATCAGGCAGCCAAGCTTTATACTCCGGTCCTCCAGGCCGCGATGTGCGGCTGCTGCCGTGGGCGCGGAGCCAAGATAGATCGCGCGGGCCACCCGCCGGCATGCCGCAAACTTGCCGAGGTTAGGCAACTCGCCGTCCAGGCGTAGCGGCAGCGAGTTCGGACCGTCCACGTCCTTCTCGATCACCGGTACCCAGTTATCCGAGAGGTAGCGCGTCAGCTCGAACTGGACGCGCGGGTCGTCGATCGGGATGTTCGCAGGCAGGATGAGAGGATTTTTATCCCCTTTCTCCCACAGGCTGTGGATTACTGCCGCCATCAGCCGCAAAACTCCGCGCGTGCGCTGGAATTTCACCAGCGTGGACCAATCGGTATACAGCCGATCGAAGATTTCCGGGTGGATCGGGTAAGCTTCTTTAATGCGCCGCTCATAATCGGCATCGCGGCAATCGGGCGGGAATTCCTGGTGCTGGGAGCGGTAAAAATCGGCGAACCCCCTTGCCACGACATCGCGGTCTTTGAATTGGGCCGGATCCGAAAGCGGTTCGAACAGCCGGCGCCGTACAATCTCGAATCCTTCTTCCGCGCTTGCCGGGCGCCATGAAGACTCTACCCTTCCTACCACGTTGCGTAAACGGTCGAGCGCCTCGCGGCCGCGCTGTCCGCCAACCTCCGAGTCATCTGCCTGGGTGTGCGGCGATCCCGTGGTGTCTGACGCCGGGAGGCTGATGACGAGCAGGCAGTTTTTCGCGAGCTTGGCCGATTCAGTCAAGACCTGGGCGAATGTGAACTGCGTCTCGAAGGTGCCTGCAGGCAGATCGGTTTGGTCGTGGAGTTGTCGCGCATAGGCTACCCATTCGTCGATAAGCACGAGACAAGGACCATATTCTCTGAAGAGCTCGCGCAAAACGTCCCCCGGACTGGTTGCTTTTGCATCATCGGCCGCAACCCGCGCGTAGGCTTTCTTTCCGCCAAGCTGCCACGCCAGTTCACCCCAGAGCGTGCGCACCTTTGTGCCGTCGGATTTAGTAACCGGATTGCCGGGTGAAATTTTGTTACCCACCAACACGACACGGCGGACCGTCGACAGTTTTTTCGCGCCGGCCTCTTGCATGATGCTATCAATCCCCGACAATTCGTTCGGGGCAATACCGGAGAAAAGGTGATACAGGGCCAGCATCGAGTGAGTTTTCCCGCCGCCAAAATTCGTCTGCAGTTGCACAACCGGGTCGCCGCCTTGTCCTGCCAGACGCCGTACCGCTCCGACGAGCATGCGCTTCAGGCTCTCGGTCAGATAGGTGCGGCGAAAGAACTCGACCGGGTCTCGATACTCATCTGTTCCCTCGCCAAGGTGCACCTGCCAGAGGTCGGCAGCGAACTCTGCTTGCTGATAATGCCCGCTGGCAACATCCTTATGCGGTGTTACCACCTCACGCCAGGGTTTCAGGTTAGTGGAGGAGGCACTCTCAATCGCGATGCCGGCGCTCTTGCGTTTTTCACCGCGTACCTGCTCATCAAAGCGCAGGCGCAGCAGCTCCATTTTCATTTTCTCGATTTCATCCGCCTCTGGGGCCGAAACTGCCGTCAGCAGCCGCCCGGCTGAATCCAGGCCGCGGTACGCATCGTCGGTCGAAAATGGTTCCTGGTGCGCCCACTTGTTACGCACTTCTCGCAGTTCGCTGATCAGGCTCCGTTCAGCGTGGCCCAACACCCGCCGGAATACCTCATTCCACGCTTCCCACATCAGTTTGAGTAGCGCGGTAGCGTCCCATTCGGTGAGAGGCTTGTTGGCGAGTAGCCGGTCTTCCCCAACCATACGTCGTGCATGTGTGAGAGCCGCGTCCGCGAATACCTCACGGAATTCTCTTTCCACAAAAGGCGCAAGACCTGCCTTCAGAAGATCCATTGATTTACCGACTCGTTCGTGATTGGTAATTGCCATGGTCTACTCCTGTTCGAACATTTCGGCCTGCCTTGAGCGAGGCTTGCCTCCCTCTTGTGCAAGTCGTACGATTTCGGGCCAGCTTTGTACGAGTCCATTGTAAGCAAGGGCCTCCACCGCACGTTTCTTACGTTCGCAAATCGTGTATAGGCGGTAGCAGAGCTCGCGGGCGGTTTCGGCTTTGCTACCGAGTTTCGCCGCGAGCGCGGCCGCCGCACTTTCGCCCCCGGTTTCCAGGGTGCGGATCAGCTGATGGACCATCTCCCACGCCGTCAAACGGGTGTCGGTTGCAGGATTCCAGTCAGGCGGCAAATCAGACGGCTTCAGTAGCCGCACCTTGCCTCGACTCGAGACAAGGATGCCCGCTTCGGCCATACCGGAAACGCTGGTATTCTTGGCTTTCGAAAGCATCTCGGCCACGCCGAATTCGCCCTCCGCGAACCCGGATTGCTCAAACCATGCCAGTGCCCAGCGAGTGTCGGCATCAAAGTCACCTTCCTGCTCTGCCAGTACCTCGTCTAGGGTCTGGTTGATAAGTGTAAGTGCCTCGCGCACCAAGAGCGGCTTGCCTTCGGCATCGAGCACATTGGCATAGCGCGTGTAGGCCGCCATGCCCGGACCGATGGCTGCCTGCGCCAGGTCCACAGGGGCGATGTTGCCGCGCTGCAGGTGATTAAGCGCCACAGGCAGCTCGGCCTTGAGCGCAGTAACAAACTCGCGCCGTGTCGCTGTTGGTGCCTCAGCTGTATGCGGGCGGCAGACGAGAACAATGCTGGAGGCGAGGGCATTGCGGGTCGTTTTCAGGGCAGCCGTCTGTTCTGTACGCATCGGCCAAGTTCCGGTTACAGCGAATCCTGCACGGATCACTGCGTCGAGAAAAGTATCCCAGCCAGTGCTGGCGGTACCCTTCTCGTCGTCACTCTCGGACTGTTTGAAGGCGTAGAAGATTGTGACAGGGAAGGCGGGATGCGCCTGTTTAGCGAGGCGTTTCATTGCCCGCGTCATACCGTCGAGGAAAAACGCCGAGGCGTTGTCCTTGCCGCCGTGACGATGGGGCGTGGCGACCAACTCATCTGCCTTGGGCACAGCCAGGGTGGCGAAAAGTTCGGGGAAAATTGACTTCAAGCCACGACGCAGCCAGACATAAAAGAAGTCTGATAGGTCCGCGTAGCCGATGTTGTCGTAGTAGGGCGGATCAGTGGCGATGAGTTTTCCCAAACTAATGGTTTGCGATGCAGCGTCGGCGCAATTAGCGCAACCTATCGTCTTGGCAGGCGTAGCATTTACGGCCATGACAACCTTGTCAAGGAAAAGGTTGAAGTTTCCTCCAGAAGACGAGAACGGATTCGCTTCGGCGAAGTCCCATACCATCGAAAGCACCTGCATCGCGAATGTTTCTCGCATGGCGCCACGATCATTCATCCAGAAGCACAGCGAGGACCATAGGTTTGCGCCCTTGTCCACGGCTAATGCAAGGTAGACAGCGACTGCATCTGCGTAGCTTTGGGCACTAAGCCCGCCCGAGCCGAGACCTCGACGGTCGTCCGGCATCGCTGCAGCCAACTCGTCACGACGTACCCGTTCACCTACCTCCAAAATTAGGTCGGTGAACGTCGTCAGGGCTACGAGTTGGCGGTGGGTGATGAGGTCGCTCCACTTGGTCATGCCATAGTTGCCAATACGAAAGCCCAGCGCTTGCGGCAGGAATTCGACATCGGGCTTCCACTCTGGCTTTGCCTGATGTGCGACAGCCTCCATCGCTTCGGTCGGCGGCAGATAAACACGCCCATGCTCGGCTTCTGCAACGATCGCCATCATCCTTGCACCCATATGTCCAGCCTTGGCCTCGGCCCTAATATAGTCGCTCGAAATTGGTGCGCCGGACATCAAGCAGAGAAAGTTCGCCCGTGCCAGCTTTGTGCCGTTCTTCGCAGCCTCAGCGTCCTTCGGCTTGCCCACCTTTACTGTGAAGTAGTAGCCGCCGCCTTCGATCACCGGCTCGACATAAACCTCCTTGCCTGCCTTGGTAGAAAGCATGAAGGTGGAAGCAAGTGGCACATCCACCTGCGCAAAGGCCGGGTTCG
>CAVRJA010000007.1:0-72031 GCA_963721405.1 uncultured Acidobacteriota bacterium
GCGTGAGCCCTGGGGACCGGCGAAGAGAGAAGGACCAGCCCTGCAGGGGCGGCACAGACTGTGTCGCCCTTGCCGGGCTCGTTTCCCGGACGCCCATTTCCCAGGGCGTGAGCCCTGGGCTTTCTTGTTCCGGCCCTTCGGGCCTGGAATCAGCACTGAGTCAACCGTTGGACGCCCTCTTCAGCCCTGTCTCCGAGCTGACGGCTGCGGCCGATTCGCAAAAGCTCTCATGCGGCCGGATGGCTCGGCAGTCGACACGGAAGGTGCGGGCTGAAGCCCGCGGCCACAGGAAGACTTCGACGTTTTCCGATCCCGATGCCTGCGCCCGGATCTATTTGGTTGCTGAGTTGAATCTGCCGGCTACGAGCGTCCAATTGATCGCCTTGAAGAACGCTTCGATATAGTCGGCGCGCTTCAGTTGATAATCGGTGATGAAGGCGTGCTCAAAAACATCCATGATCAGGAGCGGGACGCAGCCGGAGAGGTGTCCGGCATCGTGCTCGTTGATCCAGACGTTGAAAAGGTGTTTGCCGATCGGATCATAATACAAGGCGGTCCAACCGATCCCGCGCATGCTGCCGGTCCCCTTGAAATCCTTCTCGAAACTCTCGTGACTTCCGAATTCTTTCGAGATCATCGAGGAAAGTGTCGATCCCTGGTCAAATTTGGCGCCGCCTTTGACCATGTTTTCAAAGTAGTACTCGTGCAGCCGCATGCCGTTGAATTCCCACCCGAATCTCCGGCTCAACTCGGCATACTCCGGTGTCGCGAGTTTCCCTTCCTTCAAAAATGCGTCCAGAGTCTCCGCCACCTTGTTTGTGTTTGCCACGTAGCCCTTGTAGAGAGTGAAGTGGTTGTTCAGCAGGGTGTTGCTGAACCCCTCGGTCCCCAACAAAGGCTCGAAATTCCTCGGTTCGTATTTCATCGTAGCCCTCAAGATTTTAGGATCCAAACATTCAACCAGACTCAGTCAATGGTATCCCGAGAACCCCGCTTTGGCTAGCAGTCAGTCAATGTTTGGGTGGGCCGATCCAGACCGTCTGGATGTTCACGAATTCGCGGATGCCGAGTTCCGAAAGCTCCCGCCCATAGCCTGAGCGCTTCACGCCGCCGAAGGGGAGACGCGGGTCCGAAAGCACCATCCCGTTAATGAAAACCTGGCCGGCTTCGATTTCCCTGGCCATCCGTCGAGCCCTGGCAAGGTCTGAGGTCCAAAGGCTCGATCCCAGCCCGTACTGTGAATCATTGGCCACACGGACAGCTTCCTCCGCGTCGCGCACCCGCATCAGAGCGGCGACCGGCCCGAATACCTCTTCGCAGGCTGCTGGAGAGCCGGGCAGAACCTCAGTGAGAACAGTCGGACTGTAGAAATAGCCCCGCCCTTCGCGGCGTTTGCCGCCGAGCAGCACCCGTGCGCCGCGAGCCACCGAGTCGCGCACCTGGCGGTCAAGATCATCCATCAAGTCGCGGCGAGCCAGTGGACCGATGCGGGTGTCGCGCTCCATCGGATCTCCGACCTTCAGCGCCGCAGTCTCGGCGAGGAACCTCTCCTGAAACTCACGGGAAACCGCCTCGACGACGATGAACCGCTTTGCGGCGATGCAGCTCTGGCCGGTGTTCTGGAAGCGGGCGCGCACGCCCGTGCGCGCGGCGGCCTCGAGGTCAGCATCCTCCAGGACGATAAACGGATCCGATCCGCCCAGTTCGAGAACGGTCTTCTTGAGCACGCTTCCGGCATGCGCCGCAACGGCGCTGCCGGCCGCTTCGCTTCCGGTCAGCGTGACCGCTGCGATCAGCGGAGAACCGACCAGTGTCTCTGCCGCCGATCCGGGGATGAGCAGCGTCTGGAAGGCGCCTCCCGGGAATCCCGCCTCGCGGAAGATCTCTTCGATGGCCAAGGCGCATTGCGGCACGTTCGAAGCGTGCTTCAGTACGCACGTGTTGCCGGCCATCAGCGCCGGGCCGGCGAACCGGAAGACCTGCCAGAAAGGAAAATTCCAGGGCATCACGGCCAGGATTACGCCGAGCGGTGTGTATTGAAGATAACTCTCAGTCGCATTCGAGGGGCGAACCTCTTCCTGGAGGAAGCGTTCGGCATGTTCGGCATAGAAGTCGCAGTTCCACGCGCACTTTTCGACTTCGGCCTCGGCTTCCACGATGGGCTTGCCCATTTCGGCCGTCATGACGGAGGCAAAACGGGAGTTCTGCCGGCGCAGGATCGCGGCTGCCTGCCGCATGAGAGCCGCGCGCTCGCCAAAGGATTTCCTGCGCCAGCGCTGGAAGGTTCGCGCGGCGTTTTTCAGGGCCTCTTCCACATGTTCGGCTGAATGAAGCTCAAACGATTTCAACACTTCTTCCGTCGCCGGATTGATCGAGTCGATGCGTCCGTTCGAGGTCATAGTCGCTCCCGGGAAAGGTACTCCACTGGAGGCTAACGAACTCATCCGGCACTGTCAAGCTGGCGCGGCGGCGTGCGTCGCACTTCGGAGGGGCCGGATCCGCCTCTCCCGGCAAGCGTATCCGTGATTCAGACACGGCGACGAAAGGCGCGTATGAAGGAGTCCATTTGGACCCTGAAAGGGCCCGGCAGGAAAGCCCAGGGCGCAAGCCCTGGGTACTGACGAAAAGCAAAGGACCAGCCCTGCGCGGCGCCTTACAGGGCTATTCTCCCGGATGCTCATGATCCCAGGGCTCGCGCCCTGGGCTTTCCTGTTCCGCCCCTTCGGGACTCGCTACTGTCTGAATCACAGGCAAGGGGATCGGGCTATTTGACGGCGTTGACAGGCCGGCGTATGCTTCCGTCGGCAACCAGATTTACATAACCTCCGGATCCCGATTCTGATCCATGCATGCACCGGGAGTTCGGGCGATAAGAATATAGATTCAGTGAATGGCGTGATTCCTCGGGGCTCCTTCCTGGGCGCCCCGGGGCAGCCGATCGTCAGGATCTGGAATAGAGACACCAATTCCACGCGTGAGCACACTTCCGGACGTTTCTTCGAAGCTTTCGCCTGTCCACAACCGGGACGGCATGTTCCGTGCGCTGCGGCATCGCAACTTTCAACTCTTCATTGGCGGCCAGCTCATTTCATTGATCGGGACCTGGATGCAGACCCTGGCGCAAAGCTGGCTGGTCTATCGTCTGACGCAATCCGCCGCATTGCTGGGTGAAGTGGGGTTCGCTTCGCAGATTCCCGTCCTGTTCCTCGGCCCGGTTGCAGGGATATTTGCCGATCGCCACAGCCGGCACCGCATCGTCATCGGCACACAGACTTCGATGATGGTTCAGGCCCTGGTAATGGCGGCGCTCACATTGACCGGAACGATCCAGGTTTGGGAGATTTTCCTGCTCGCGTTCTTTCTCGGGATCTGCAATGCGTTCGACATTCCGGCGCGTCAGTCGTTTCTGGTTGAAATGGTGGGCAGGGACGAGCTCATGAATGCCATCGCCCTGAACTCGTCGATGTTCAACGGCGCGCGCATCGTCGGCCCCGCAATCGCCGGAATCCTTGTCGCCGCTCTCGGGGAAGGGACTTGCTTCCTGATCAACGGCCTGAGTTTCATCGCCGTGATCGCGGGGCTGCTGATGATGAAAATGCCCCAACGGGGTGTCGAACCGGAGCGGGGAGGGAAAGTCGACCTCTTGCGGGAAGGGTTTCTTTATGTGCGTGGCAACGCAGCCATCCTTGCGCTGCTGATTCTGCTGGGTGCGATGAGCCTGCTCAGCATGTCCTACATGGTGCTCATGCCCATCTTCGCCGACCGCATTCTCCAAGGCGGCTCCCTCGCCTTTGGCTGGCTGATGACCAGCGCGGGCGCCGGCGCCCTGATCGGCGCCCTCTGGCTCGCGCGCCGTCGCCGGGTCCAGGGGTTGGACCGGATTGTGGCCTGGGCCTGCGGTGGGTTCGGAGCGAGCGTGATATTGTTTGGATTGTCCCGGGAGCTCTGGATTTCCATGATCATGCTCCTGCCGGCGGGCTTCTGCCTCATGGCCCTGCTGGGATCGACCAATACTCTGATCCAATCCATGGTCAGCGATACGATGCGCGGCCGGGTCATGGGGATCTATTCCATGATGTTCCTGGGAATGGCCCCCTTCGGCAGCCTCATTGCGGGATACCTTGCCCAGCGGTTCGGCGCTCCCGTCGCGGTCCAATTCTGCGGACTTGCCTCGCTCGCGGGCGCCGTGATTTTTTCGCTGCGGCGCCGCAGATTGAACATCGACGAGCAGCTCTCTGCTTCATCCGCCCGTGCGGGCATGTGAAGACAAACGCCTTTAAAACTAGTGGGGACGGGCTTCAGCCCGTCCAATGCCGCCCATTGAGCTGCTCCACCCCTTCTGGGAACGATCGCTCAATGAGCGTCAAAACTTCCACCTCAGAGATTTTGCACGGGCTGAAGCCCGTGCCCACATGTGAAGATCAACGCCTTGAAAGCCTGTGGGGATCGGCTTCAGCCCGGTCGTCGAGCAAGCGCATGCGGCTGTTACGAGCTGAAGGCGCGGCGAAGATCGCTGCTACAGGCACAGGATCTGGTGGGAAAAGCTGTCGAGATCGATCTGCCGGTACAGCGTGTCGAGGAGCGGAGGCCCGTAGCGGGCGAGAAGGCACGCAGCGCCCAGTTCCCGTTCCTGCAGGTTCCCGTTCGGGTAGCTGTGGTTCATCAAGTTCCGGACCTCTTCAGCAAGCACACTGTCCCTCCGCATTTCGAAATTGATGAATCTCGTTCTGAGAGATCCGACGCGGTGGAGCAGCTTTCGTTGAATCGTGTCGGCCGCCGGACCGAGGGAAGGATCCACGGAGGACAGATTCGGTTTCAGCGCTGACAGGCCTTGTTCGGTACGCTCGTGGAGGGCGGCGAGCAATGTCGCGTATTTCGGGCGGACGGATTTCAGAATCTCCGCCGTTACGTGGCGGTCTCCCTGGAAACAATCCTCCAGCTGCAGCCCGCGGCGCTCCAGGTTGGAGCAGATCTGTTCGTCGAGCACGGTGAATGAGCTGCGGGGCCAGACGACCGGCATCGGACGGTCATAAAACCGGTAGAGCGGTTCCACCTCGGCAAAATAGGAAATTTCCGCAGGGCCGCCGACGTAGGCGACGGTAGGGAAGAGGTGATCCTGCACAACCGGGCGCAGGAGGACATTCGGGCTGAAACGCTCGGGAGCGCTTCGCGCCAGTTCCGGCAATTCTTCCAACCCGATGTTCCTGCCGGTATCCTTGATGGCAAAGCCGCCGTTCTTCGTGACCAGGAGCCTGCGCTCGCCTTCTGTCTCATAAAATACCAGTGTAGCGCGCGGGAGCGCCGGAACCTGGGCCTGCAGGCCGGAATGCTCCAGGGCGCGAATCCGTTCCGCCAGTCGCGTTCGAAGCCCCTGAACCTCCTGCAGCGCTTTCAGCAATACGGGTGCAGCCAGTCTCTTTGCCTCCGGCGCCCGCGGATCGAACAGGACCAGGCCGCGCCCGCGCAGGAATTCCGCCATGAGCCGCCCGAAGGCCACGGCAAACGTGTTCCCCGGCCGGTAGGCGGATGCCAGTTGAGTTCTGACGATTCCGCCCAGTTCGAGTCCGGCAAAAGATGCGGCGTATTCCTCCAGGACTCGCTCGACGGGTTCGGACAATCGCATGCTTCCCGCGGGGTGGGGCGGCAGGGCGCTTTTTCCGAAAAGCGCCGGCCTGGCATCGAGCCGGCGAGGGTTCGCGCCGGGATCGCAGACGGCAATTTGCGTGATCTCCGCGAGGTCGTGATCGTCGGAGGCCATCCAGAAGATCGGGACTGCGTTGATCCCCCTGCGGCGCATTTCCTCGGACAAGCGGAGCGCTGTGAGAGCCTTGTAGATCGTAAGGACCGGTCCGGTAAAAAGACCTATCTGCTGTCCGGTGACAATCGCCACGGAGTCCGGTTTTTCCAGGTCTTCGATGGCCCGCCGTACGGGATCGCCGCCGCCGAAGGTCTCGTTCTGGCGTCTCAGGATGTCGGCAATCTGCTTGCGCGGGAAGGACTGTTGGAGTATGTCAGCGGCTGACTGCCGGAGAGCCTCGATCGTGGGCCGGTGCCTGAAGAATGGGAGAATGTCCGGATCAGCATCCAGGTACTTCAGGAACACCTCTGGCTGACGGGGGATCTTCCGGAATGGCAGGCTTCTTGCCGCGGGGTGATTCACGATGGCATCCAGAGTCAGTGCCGGGAACTCCTCATTCGGTTTGGAGGCATGAAATCAGGCGTTTCAGGTCTGCCGCCCGGTCTTTCTGGCAGACCAGGACTTTGCCGTGGGCCTGGACCACGATCAGGTCGGATATGCCGAAGATCGCAATGACGCCGGCGTCCGAATACGCGATGCAGCCGCCGGACTCAACCGAGACATGCCTGCCGAGCGCGACATTGCCGTTGGCATCGTGGGGCAACGCGCGGTCGAGTGCTCCCCAGTTCCCGATATCGTCCCAGGCGAATTCCGCCGGGACCAGGCGCAATCCCATTGTCTTTTCCATGATGCCGAAGTCGATCGAAATGCGCGGCAACGCGGCGAAAACGGCGCACAACTCCTGGCGCGCCTCCGCCCTGCCAATCAATGGGCGCAGTGCTTCCAGTCCCCGGTGCATTTCGGGCATGTGCTGCCGGAACAGTTCCAGCAGGGTTTGATTGCGCCACAGGAACATCCCGCTGTTCCAATAGTAGTTGCCCGCGGCCAGATATTCGCGGGCGCGGGCCTCGTGCGGCTTCTCGACGAATCGGAGGACCGGCCATGCCTCCGCGCCGGGCTCGGGTGTTGAAGTCTGGATGTAGCCATACCCGGTGTCCGGCCGGCTCGGCCGAATTCCGAAAACTACCCCGGTGGCGCCCGGAAGCGCAAGGATTCCTTTTTCCAGGGTCCTGCGGCAGGCTTCGGAGTCGGCAATGTAGTGATCGGCGGGGACTGCCAGCATGATGCCGTCGGGATCCCGCTTCTCGATGCAGAGGGCGCAGTACGCCAGGCAGGCAGCGGTGTCCCGTCCGACCGGCTCGACAATGAAATTTCCCGCCGGGATTTGCGGCAGTTGATCCGCGGCGATCTGTCTCTGGGCTTCCCCTATGGAGATGAGCATTCGCTCGGGCGGCAGCAGCGGCAGGAGGCGCTGGACGGTCTGCTGAATAAGGGTCTTGGACCCCAGCAGGGGCAGGAATGGTTTTGGAACGAAACTCGTGCTCAGAGGCCAAAAACGTTCGCCCCGTCCACCGGCCATGATGACTGCGTATGCCTCGCCCATCTCGTTTCCCTCAAAGTATGAAAATAACCCCGTCATTGTACGGGATGCGCCGAGTCTTTGCCTACGTCAAAGAATTCGCTGGAGATTTTGGTGCAGCCTGTCGCAAACTAGCGGGCGTCACGATTGAATCATCGCCGCCACTCCGTCCTCGGACCAGGGCGGAGCAATGGCAGCAACCATGGTTGCGAGCCGGCCATGGCGGACATCGGCACTCGGAGAGAGTCATGAAGCGCCGGATTCTCCCGCAGCAGCAGCCAGCCGATCCCGTGCGCATAGCCTCACCTCACGGCCGGTTCAGGTTTTCCAGAACATGACGGCAGTTCAGCCTCACTCGTTGGGAGGAACACATCGATGAAAAAGTCACCAGGCAAGTGGGCCGGAAGCGGGCTCATCCTGGGAATCCTTCTCCTTGTCGGGGTCGCTCCGGCGACACCCGCGCAACAGGTTCCCATTTCGTTCAATGATTTCCACGGATTTTCCGGCGCCACCGACTACATCCGGAAGGTGGCCGCAGCCTATCCCGGCATCACCGACCTGATCGAAATCGGCAGGACCAATCAGGACCGTCCCATTTACGTTCTTGCAGTCTCCAACATGAAGACCGGGACGACCATCGACAAGCTCATCACGCTGCGCAACATGCGCAAGGAGCCGAACACTCAGAATGTGGTTCCGATGAAGGCGTATCAGGGCAAGCCGGGCATATGGATCGATGGCGGAACGCACGGCAACGAGTTCACCGGCACGGAAGTCTGCCTCTATATCGTGGACAAACTCGTTTCCGGCTATGGTACGGACGGCGATATCACAAAGCTGATCGACGACAACGTTTTCTACATCTGCCCCATCGTGAACCCCGATGGCGTGTTCAGCAGCGTCGAGGGGGGCGTGTCACGACGCCAGAACTCGCCCGCCCCGGACGAAATGGCCGGCGCCCAGCCGGGAACAGGCGCTCCCCGCGATGTGAATGGTGACGGGATCATCTCGCAGTTCCGCTACAAGGACCCAGCGGGCCGATATGTCCCATTCGAGGCCGATCCGCGCGTGTTGGCGGCATTGCCGCCCAACGAGAGTACGACGAAGGATCGCTATAACGTCATCTGGGAGGGCCAGTCCCGGCCGCCGGCAGGCGTGCGAGGCGGCGGCGCTCCTGCTCGACAGGCTGCCCAGGCTCCACAGGCTGCTCGTGGAATTGACGTCAACCGGAACTTCCCCGAAGGCTGGTGGAGGGATGATGGCTTTCAGGGCGGCAGCGGCTACTATCCGTCTTCGAGCCCTGAAGCACATGCCATCCTCGAGTTTTTCACCAACCACACAAATATATTGCTGGCACAGTCGTTCCACACCTCCGGGGGATTTACCTACCGCCCCTTTGCCCGCTGGCCCGACAGCCGGATGGATCCGAAAGACATGGCGATCTTCGACCGGATCATGGGGAAGAAATACCTCGAGCTGGCAGGCGAGGAGATTCCCGAGGCCTGGAAGACGCCCGCCGCCGACGTGAGCCGGCCGGCACGCGACAACCAGCCGGCGGCCGCGCGCCCTGCGCAGAGCGCCCGCTCGGGACAACCGCGAGATGGCGCCCGTCCGTCTTCCGGCGGACCGGCGGCGCGCGGTCCGCAGGGTTGGCGCCACCCCTACAACGAGGAACAGCGGACACCATATGGCTATGGCGTCTTTCTGGATTGGGCCTATGCCGAATTCGGCTCATTCGCGATGAGCACGGAGCTGTGGAATTGGCAAAAGGATTCCAAGGGGCTCCCCGGTTATGCCGGCGAGAACGACCGCGCTCTGTGGGAGAGTTCCTACATCAAGTACCAGGAGACTCAGCTGGGTGGAAAGGCCTTCCTTCCATGGAAGAGCTACAGCTACCCCGGAGGGGGCGATGGGGAGATCGGCGGCTGGGTTGCAAAGTACAGCGCCGGCAATGCCGTCCCCGGCGCATCGCTCACCGCGCTGTGCGAGAGACACTGGCAGTTTGAACTGTTCAAGGCGAAACTCCTCCCACGGCTGGAGATCAGTGACGCGAAGGCAGCCGTCCTGTACACCACGGACAACGCCGCCGTCGCCAAAATCGAACAGCAGGGCGACATCTTCACCGTGACAAAGGGCAAGCCGGTAGGAAAGTACAAGGTCGTGCAGGTAACGGCTACGGTCAGGAATCTGGGCGATCTGCCCACACACGTCGCCAGGGGCGCCCAGCTTGCCGGTAATCGCGAGGACGTGATCTGGCTGATCGGCGACCGGGACAAGATCCGCTTCCTGGAAGGCTCTCAGTGGGCCAGGCTCGGCGTGTTGGAACCGGCCTCCCCTATTCCGGGCTATACCGCTCCCCCGACCTCGGCCGCGCCGGCAGGTGGACGCTCCGGGCGAGGCGGCGGGCCCGCGTTTCCGGGCGCGCCACAACAGGCCAGACGCCAGGTCCCTGCCGAGCAGCAGGTCAAAGGAACCGGCAATACGCGCGAAATCTCCTGGCTGGTCGCAATCGAAGGCGACACGCCGCTCAAACTGGTTTTGACGTCACAGAAGGGCGGCACGAAAGTCAGGGACCTTCAATTCAATTAGATCGGGGGGCCATTATGCATGCAAGAAAGTGCTTCATTTCAATGCCGGTGCTTTTCCTGGTTGCCCTGATAACGTCTCTGGGGTTCCAGCCGGCGATCGCGCAGAAGAAGGTACAGACCAGTCCGGGCGGCTACCACGGCGAGCAGGATTTTCCGATCAGCTGGAAGCATTACTACTCGTACGCCGAGTGGACGAAGATCTTGCAGGACCTGCAGAAGCAGTATCCGCAGCTGGCAGATATCTCCACTATCGGGAAGAGCCGCATGGGGCGGGACCAGTACCTGCTCACCATTACGGCAAAGTCGACCGGGAAGCCGGAAGAGAAAACGGCGATGTGGGTGGACGGCGCCATTCATGGGAACGAGATCAACGGAGTCACCTGTTCCCTCTACACCGCCTGGTATCTCCTGACCCGGTATGACTACGACCCGTATGTGTATGATCTGCTGAACACCCGGACCTTCTATATCCTGCCCGGGCTGAACGTGGACGCCAACGATTCGTACGCCTCCTATCCGAACACCGCCAACAACCCGCGCGAACCGTACCGCCCCGAAGACAACGACGGCGACGGCCTCTACGACGAGGACCAGACCGAGGATGTCGACGGGGACGGCGAGATTTCCGCGATGTGGATCGAAGATTCCGCCGGCGACTATAAGCTGTCGGCCGACAAGCGGCGGTTCATCCGCGTCACCGATCCGAACGACGCGGCACAGCGATTCCGCCGCGTCGGCGAGGAAGGGTACGACAACGACGGGGACGGACGGATCAACGAGGACGATATCGGCGGGCCCGATCCCAACCGGAACTTTCCCTATGGATGGGACCTGGGCTCCGGCTGGCCGTATCCGATGTCGGAATCCGAGACGCGCAACGTGCTCGAGTTCCAGCGCAGGCACGGCAATATTTTCGCGAGTTTCCATTTCCACAATACAGGCAGGCTGATCATGTTCGCGGCCCCGCCGGACTCGCGGGGCGTCCTGACGACGGAACAGCGGCAGCAGGCCGAAGCCCGGGTTGGCCAGCAACTGCAGGAAATGCGCAAGACCAACAAGTACGCGCAGGTTTTCAACCGCATGGTGGCGCCTGAGTACCAGACGGATATGGAGACTCAGCTCGCCATTGTGACGCAGGGTGCGCGCATCCTTAAAGACTACACCCCGACCATCAGCGGCCTCTCCGGACAGGCCCAGGCAAACTCGTATTATCTGCTCGGTGCCTTCTCCTACCTGATCGAGTTGTGGGGCAACGCGGCGTTTGAGGCGGACCTGAACGACGACGGCCGGGTCGACGACGACGAGTATATGAAGTGGATCGACACGGAGCTGACAGGGGAAGGCTGGATCGCGCCGCACAAGTTCAATCATCCGGATCTTGGGGCAATCTGGATTGGCAGCACGGCCAGGAAACACGTCGACCGGACCCCGCCGGCCCGGTATATGGAAGGAGAGGCGCTGAAACAGGCCCAGTTCGTCCTCTATTGCGCGAGCCAGTTCCCCAAGGTGGAATTCGACCAGGTGTCGGTCGTCCCGGCGACCGGAGATCTCTACTGGGTGGACGTCACACTCAAAAACGATCGGGTCTATCCGACCGCATCCGACCGTGCGGTCTTGCTCAAGACCGCTGTCAACGACAGGCTCGCGGTCACGGCGTCTGAGAATATCACCGTGCTCGACGTCCCCGAGGGCGCGCCCCGGCTGGACGCCCTCAACATGGCAAGCGCGATTCCCGCGCTGAGCAAGAAAGGAGCGGAGTTCCGCCTGCGCGGCAAGGATTCCAGACAATACCGCTGCCTGATAAAATTGTCGGGCAAAGAGGGCTGGGTGGAATTCACCGCCAGCTCGAAGTATGGTGGAAAAGACAAGAAGCGAATCGTGATCAAGAACCAGTAACCAGTATCTGTCGCAAGACGAGACTTGGGACCTGATCTGCAATCGTTTTTCTAGGGAGGGATTTTCATGAAAGGAAACAAGAAGGTTATCGAGGTTCTGAATGAAGCGCTGAGTGAAGAGCTGACGGCAATCAATCAGTACATGGTGCATTCGGAGATGTGTGAGAACTGGGGTTACGGAAAGCTCGGCTCCTTTATCAAGAAGGAATCGATCGATGAGATGAAACACGCGGAACAGCTCATCGAGCGCATTCTCTTCCTGGAAGGCGTTCCGGTCATGAATAAGTACCATAAGCTGAACATCGGACAGACGGTTCCGGAGATGATCGGGAACGATCTGGCTCTGGAACTGGATGCCGTCGCCATGTACAACGGCATGATCGCGGCTGCGACCGATGCCAAGGACAACGGCACGGCGGAACTGTTTAAGAAACTGCTGAAAGACGAGGAAGCTCATGTCGACGGCCTCGAGGAGCAGCAGGATCTGATCAAGGGGATGGGTCTCGAGAATTACCTGGCACTGCAGGCCGGCAAGTAGCTCGATCAGCCGGGAACATTCGGGCGGGCGCACCGAGACCCGACTCGGCCCTCTTCTGCCGCACGTGGGCTCGCGATTTCAGCACTGTGACTCAAACAGTAAGGAGCCCCGGAAGGGGCGGAAGAGAGATCCTGTCGCCCTTAGGAGGGCTTCTTCAGGGCGTGCGCCAACCCCGGGTTCGCTTCGCTCACCCGGGGCTATTGTCTTGCCCTCCGGGGGCTTCCCGAAGCCACCCGCTCTGCGGGTGGTAGCTCATTCACAGATTTCAGCGGCTGACGATTCCCGCCGGATCTACTACTATTACTAAATGTGATTTCCGGCGCTGCCGGGAGCAGTGATTACTGCGTGGAGGAATATGCGGAAGCTTATCGTTGTAGGTTCAGGCCCGGCCGGCTACACCGCCGCCATCTATGGAGCTCGCGCCGGCTTGTCGCCGATGCTGCTGGCGTCGGAACCCAAGGGGCTGCAGCTGCCCGGCGGCCAGCTCATGTTTACCAGCGAAATCGAGAATTACCCCGGTTTTCCTTCGGGAATTACCGGTCCGGATCTCATGGAGCAGATGCGCAAACAGGCGGAACGCTTCGGCGCCGAAATCGTCGAGCGGGATGTCGAGGAGGTTGCATTCAAGCCGCGCGGCCCATTTCGCCTGCGCGTCGGGTATGAATGGTTCGAGGCCGGCACCGTGATTGTCGCCACGGGCGCCAGCGCCAACTGGCTTCACCTGCCTGACGAAATGAAGTTCCGCAATCGCGGGCTGTCGGCGTGCGCCGTTTGCGACGGTCTGTTCTTCCGCGGCAAAGAGGTCATGGTGGTCGGCGGGGGCGACACCGCGATGGAGGAGGCTCTCACTCTGGCTCACCATGCGGCGAAAGTGATCGTCGTGCATCGCCGCGACAAGCTGCGCGCCAGCAGGATCATGGAAGACCGGGCCCGGGCGAATCCCCGGATCGCCTTCTTGTGGAACACGGTCCTGACCGAATACCTGGGAAGCAACGCGCTCGAGGCCGTTCGCCTGAAGAATGTGAATAGCGGCGAGGAGAAGGTCGAGCGCATCAGCGGGGTCTTCATGGGCATCGGGCACAACCCGAGCACAAAGTTTCTTGGAGGCGCCCTCGAGACCGATGCGCGCGGCTATATCGTCACGCATAACCACGTCGAAACGAGCATGGAGGGGGTTTTCACCGCGGGGGACGTTCACGACTACGAATATCGCCAGGCAATCACCGCGGCGGGATTCGGCTGCATGGCCGCGCTCCGCGCCCAGCGCTGGCTGGAAGCGCAGTCAGCCGGCAAGTGAGCTACTGGCGCGGAAGTCGCTTCCGGGACAGATTCCCTGAGATCCTGGAGGCGTTGGCGCCTGCATCGGCGGAATCCGGATTCAGCCGCAGGGCTTCCTTGTATTGGGCGAGGGCTTCGCTCAACCGCCCTAATCTCTCGAGGGCGACTCCCAGGTTGTTGTGAATTTCGGCATCGCCCGGCTTGCGTTTAACGGCCTGCTGATACTGCTCTACGGCCTCCCCGACCCTGCCCGTCAGCTGCAGCACGTTCCCCAGGTTGAAGTAGGCATCGGCGTAGCCGGGATTGAGCCGCAAGGCTTCGCGGTACTGAACCGCGGCCTCTTCGAGACGGCCCAATCCCTGCAGGGCGAAGCCCAGGTTGAGATGAGCCTCGGCATAATCGGGCTTGAGGCGCAGCGCCTCTCTGTACTGCGCAGCCGCATCCTCGGGGCGGCCCATGCGCTGCAGCGCAACCCCCAGATTGTGGTGTGCCTCGGGATTATCGGGTTTGAGCGCCAGGGCCTGCCGGTACTGGGCCAGCGCCTCGTCCATGCGGCCCATCGCCTGCATTGCGTTTCCCAGGTTGTTCCACGCGTCCACGAGATCCGGCTTGAGCCGCAATGCCATTTCGAATTGCTCCAGGGCCTCCGCATGCCGGCCGAGCTTATCCAGGACATTGCCCAGATTGTTACGGGCATCCGCGGCATCAGGCTTGAGACGCACGGCCGCCGTCAAGGGTTCCAGCGCCTCGGGCCTGCCCAGTTTCTGCAATAAAAGGCCGAGGCTGTACTGCGCCTCGAAGAAGTCCGGGCTGACCCGCAGGGCCTCCCGGTAGCGCGCAATCGCCTCCTCAGTGCGACCTTGGATTTCCAGGGCATGACCCAGGTTGTTGAGCGCCTCGTCGTACTCAGGTTTGAGGCGCAGGGCATCTTTGAAGTGGGCAATGGCTTCATCAGGCCGGCCGGGCAGTTCCAGGATTCCCAGATTGTTGTATGCCATCCAGCAGGACGGGTTGCGGCTGATAGTCGCTCGATAGAGCGTTGCAGCGTCAGTGTACTGGCGGCTCTGGCCCCAGGTCAACGCGCCCAAAATTCCCCCGAGAACCAGGACTGCCGCCCCGCAGGCGATGCGGTGAAGATGCCAACGGCGGGAGAGATGCGCCAGGCCGGCGGAGAAGATGGCGATGACCGACAGGCTCGCGAGATATTGAAAGTGATCTGCGACGAAGGAGAAACGGAACGGGAACACGTTGATGAAGCCGAGTGCGGGAAACAGGGTCCCGCAAAACAGCAGCAGCGCGGCCAAAGGGGCGCGGGATCTCTTGCGCAGCCGCCACAGTCCGGCCAGCAGGACGAGCGCGCCCGCCGGATAGAGATACTGCCACCACACTTCCTGGCTGATCTGCCAGCGCGGGTAAATGAAGGTCAGGTTTGCGGGCCAGACCAGCTTGCCGAGGTAGAACCAGATCACGCGTCCGGCGATGAGACCGCGTTCGATGACCGAGACTTGAAACTCTGCGCCCCGGGCTCCGATCAGGATCCGCTCGACCCAGGCGGTGAGGAGCCCCGCGGCGATGCCAAGCGCGAAAAACGGGACGAGTGGCATCACGTCGCGACGGAAGTCCAGCTTTCCGCGTTGCCACCAGAACAGTACGAGAAGCGCAGCCGGGAGCGTGGCGACGACGGTCTTACTGAGTATGGCAAGGGTGAAGAGAGCCAATGCTGCGGCATAGAAACGCTTCCGGCGGTTCCTGTCGAAATGCAGATAAGCCAGGACGGCGCCAAGATAGAGCACCCCGGACAGTGTGTTTTTCAGCTCGGAGATCCAGGCAACGGACTCGACCTGAACGGGATGGAGCGCGAAGAGGATGGCGGCGAGAAAGGCGCCCGGGACGGCAAGGCGACGCAAGATGACGGCCAGGAGGATTGCGGACAGGGCGTGCAACGCGATGCTGAGCAGATGGTAGCCCAGAGTGGATTCGCCCCACAGTTTAAACAGAAGCCAGAATACAGAATGGACGACCGGGTAGTATTGCTGAGTTGCTCCCAGGTCAAACCAGATGCGCTGCAATCCGTCCGCGGAGCGCAGCGCACTGGATGTTATGTGAGCATCGTCATCCCAGAGCATGCCGCCGTGCCAGGCGGGCTGGTATGCGGCAACAGTCGCCAGGAGCAGCACGGCCGAGAGCAGATACAACTTCCTTTCCCGGCCCGCCGGAGCATAGAGAGTACCTTCCTTAGGCTTCACCTCTTTCCTGCCAAACCGGTTGCCGGGCCGGTGATCTCTGTTTATCCTGCTGCTCATGACCCGGTATTTTATATCCGTCCCCTCCAGGAAAGACAATCTTCCAGTTGCGGTCACTGCGATTCAAACGACAGCCGGAAACAGGCCGTTTGTGAAATCCGTGTAATTTGTGGCTGCGCTGTTCTTCAGATTCCCGCTCTACCCTCGGCGGATCCGGATTGGACATCCCAAAGCCCGCTAACTGTAAAGACTGGAAATAAAAATCTTAGCAAGTCGGGAACCGTAATCCCTGTCGGATTCGTGCCGCGGGTCCGCGGTTGAAGCGCCATCGGCCACATGAGATTAGAGATTTGTAATAAATTAATTAGATATCCTAAATAAAAAGTCTTGCAGGCTGGAAACGACATGATTATGATGCTCCTGCACTCCCCGAACAGGGTGTCAGTGCGGACTGTGATCCGAATAATCATGATGATCTAAAACCGTCCCGGCAGCGGGGCGATGAAGGGTTGCGTTTCGGGCTTTCGATACCGGAGCCAATGCGCCTCTCCTGCCGACGGTGGGTTTTACTGGCTGACCCATCCGAATTTCGTGTTACTTCTGCCAAACGACGCCGTGGAGGCGTTGACGGGAGCTGTCACGAGTTTCGTGGATCGTTGCGCGACCGGAGGATTGTCCGGCCCTGCGAGCCGGATGCCGGCGCGACTCGATCCGCGGAACTTGTGACAGGCGAATCCGGGATTTCTGATTGAATATCGAGGATCAATTGTTTTTCCCTTTCAAGGAGCCTTTATGAAATTCTGCTTTACCAAGCTGCTTTCCGTGACGCTTTTCCTTGCGCTGGTAAGCACTTTTGCCTACGCACAGGGCGGCGGCACGGCATCTTCCCTCTCGGGAGTCGTCGTCGACACCACGGGAGGCGTTATCCCCGGGGCGGACGTTACCGTCAAGAACGTCGGCACCGGCGGCGAGTTCAAGACCATCACAGCCAACAACGGGACCTTCTCCATCCCCGCCTTAAGCGCCGGCACCTACTCCGCTACAGTTACGGTACCGAACTTCAAGGTGGCGGTGTACAAAGACATCAAGCTTGAAGCCGGCGTTCCGGCCACGATCCGTGTCACCCTTCAGGTGGGCGGAACTTCCGAGACGGTCGTAGTGGAGGCAGGCGCCGAAATGGTGCAGTCGCAGACGGCGAACGTGTCGGCCACCATGAACGTCAGCCAGATCACCAACCTGCCGACCGGGAGCCGCAGCGCTCTCGAAGGCGTCATCCTGAGCATCCCGGGCATCAGCATCAGCGGCGACGACACCCGCGAGGCGCGCGTCATGGGATTGCCGGAGAACATGGTCAACATCACGATCGACGGCATCAGCGCGCAGGACAACTACATGAAGTCGACCGACGGCTTTTTCAGCCGCGTGCGGCCGGGCGTCGATGCCATGGAGCAGGTGACTGTCTCCACGGCGACCCCCGGTGCGGAAAGCGCCGGCGGGGGCGGAGTGCAGATCAAGTTCGTCACCCGTTCCGGGAACAACGAGTACCACGGCAGCCTCTACGACTACATCCGCAACCCGGTATTCGACGCCAACTCGTGGTTCAACAACCGCAACATCACGGCGCCGGCGGGCGCGGACCCGCTGACCTGGAAGTCGCCTCCGGCCCAGACCAAGCAGAATCAGTTCGGCGTCCGTGCCGGCGGCCCGATCCGGATCCCGAAACTATTCGACGGCCGGGACAAGGCATTTTTCTTTTTTAACTACGAAGAATTGCGCCAACCCCGCTCGGTCACGTCCAGCAGCACGATGTTTACCCCTGGAGCCGAGCAGGGCAATTTCCTGTATTCCGTCGGCGGCGAAACCCGGAGCGTGAACCTGTTCGACCTGGCGGCTACTAAAGGATTCGTGTCCACCTGGGACCCGATCGTCCAGAAACTACTGGCCGACATGCGCGCTTCGACTTCCGCCGGCAGCTTGAGAGACGGCAACGATCCTCTCGTCCAGACGCTCACTTTCACGCTTCCGTCGAAGACCAAGTGGCGCTACATGACGGGCCGGCTGGACTTCAACCTGTCGAGCAGGCACCGGCTGGAAGCCACCTGGAACCACAACAAGCTCTTCTGCATGGACTACGACACAACGAACAGCTACGAGCCGAACTACCCGAATGCGGTGAACTATGGAGTCCAGTGCTCGCAGCGCTACAACGGCTCCCTGTCGCTGCGCTCGACCCTGACGCCGCGGCTGGTCAATGAGTTCCGCTCCGGCATGTCCGGCGGGCCCAGCATGTTCAATTCGAACGTGAGTCCGGCCATGTTCAGCAGCCCGTTGTACAACATGGACGGCTACACGGTCAGCGTCAGCTCGCTGATTACGAACCCGTACGTCTCTTCCACCGGCAGCCGGCGCAATGCGACGAGCAAAGTGCTCGAGGACACGCTGAACTGGAGCAAGGGGACGCACAGCGTCAGTTTTGGCGCCGCCTTCTCACGATATGGCGTTTGGAGCATCGGTATCAGGAGCCTGCAGACGCCCAGCGTCACGCTCGGGGTCGACAATACTTACGACCCGGCCAGGGTAATGTTCGACTCAACGAACGGCCCGAAGAACTTTCCCGGTGCAAACTCGAGCCAGCTCGGGGACGCCCGCGACATGTATGGGATTCTAGTCGGGAGCGTCACCTCGTTGGGGGGCACCGCGTACCTGAACGATGCGACCAACAAGTACGCATTTAACGGAAACAGCGTCAACCGCGGCCATTACCAGGAACTTGGCTTTTTCGCGCAGGATGCCTGGCGAGTGCGTCCCGGCCTGACGCTCAACTATGGCTTGCGCTGGGAGCTGCAGTTTCCCTTTGTCCCCGGCAACGACGTCTACTCGACGGCCACTGTGGAAGACATCTGGGGCGTATCCGGCGTCGGCAACATGTACAAGCCCGGAATCCAGACCGGCAAGGTGCCGGAGTTCATCCAGTACAAGGCGGGCATGAAATCCTACAATCAGCGCTGGAAGGACTTCGCGCCGAGTTTCGGATTCGCCTGGACTCCGAAATCGGATCTCGGATGGCTGGGGCGCATGATCGGGGAAAGTGGGCAGACCGTTGTCCGCGGCGGATACTCGCTTGCCTACAGCCGCATGGGAATGTCCACCTACCAGAGCGAATACAGCGGCAATCCGGGTGGAACCCTGACGGCCACGCGCAACGTCAACCGAAACAATCTGGTCAGCGGCGTCGGCGCCGATCAGTGGCCGCTGCTTTTCCGTGAGCGGAGCCGTCTGACGCCGGGCACGTTCCCGGATACGCCGGTCTATCCGATCACGTCGGCGACCTACTCGGAAACGGCCGCGATGACGATCTTCGACCCCAATATCAAGACGCCCTACGCCCAGTCCTGGACCTTCGGCATCCAGCGCGAACTCAACAAGAGCATGGCTATGGAAGTCCGCTACGTGGGTACCAGGAGCCTCCAGGGATGGACGGGGTACGATTTCAACGACACCGAACAGAACATGCTCGAGAACGGACTGATGGACGAGTTCAAACTGGCGATGGCGAACCTGCAGGCCAACGTCGCCAACGGGAAGGCTTCCTCCGGCTTCAAGTACCTGGGACCGGGAACGGGCACCTCTCCGTTGCCGATTGCCCTGGCCTGGTACAATGGGTTGACCGCTGCGGATGCTTCGAATCCGGCGAAGTACACCGGCTCGAACTGGACCACCAGCACCAACCTCGGCTACCTCAACAAGGTGAACCCCAACCCGCAGTCCTGGGCGTCCACGCTGCATGCCGATGCCACCAAGCGCGCCAATGGCTTGAAGGCGGGCATGCCGGCCAATTTCTTCCTGACCAATCCCAACCTGCGCGGCGGCGCCGAGATCATGAGCAACGGCGGGTACACCCGCTATGACTCCCTGGTCGTAGAGCTGCGGCGGCGCATGTCGCAGGGATTGCTGGTTCAGGCCAACTACGTCTGGGCCAAGGCCTTCGGATCGTCGCGCTACTCGTTCCGCCGCGACCGGATCAACGATATCAGCGCCGGCACCCTGCCGCACACCTTCAAGCTCAACTGGGTGCTGGAACTGCCCTTCGGCCAGGGCCGCAGGTTCGGCTCTTCCACCGGCAGGGTTCTCGACCGCATTCTCGGCGGCTGGGACCTGCACGGCATCTTCCGCCTTCAGAGCGGCGACACCGAGAGTTTCGGCAACGTCAGGGTCATAGGCATGACGGACGAGGAGCTGCAGAGCGTCTACAAGCTGCGCTTCGATGATGCGAACCGCATCATCTATCAGCTGCCGGACGACATCATCCAGAACACGATCCGTGCGTACAGCTTCAATCCGACTTCCGCGACCGGGTACAGCGGAGAGGCGCCCACGGGACGCTACTTCGCACCGGCGAGGGCGGCGGATTGCCTGTCGATATTTGCCGAGGACTGCGCGCCGCGCAACCACTTTGTCCGCGGCTCGAACTGGACAAATCTGGACGTGAGCCTGGTGAAGCAGATCCGGTTCACGGAGACCAAGAACTTCGAACTCCGCGGCGAGTTCCTGAACGCGTTCAACGAGGTTAACTTCAACTTCGTCAATACCGGGTGCATCGGCAGCGGCGCAAACATCTGCCAGGTGACTGGCGATCAGAACAGCCCGCGCAGGATTCAGCTGGTCTTGCGCCTCAATTTCTAATCGGATCCGGGTCCCACCGCCGGAGGCGGTGGGACCCCGGAAGTCTGCACCTTCTGGAAATGCATCGTCGAGAGGAATTGGAACTCAGCCCCTGATGGGACTGAAGACGATAACCGGGGGCCAGCAGATAATGCCTGGTCCCCGGCGAAGACCAGCCGGGCGAAAGCCCTCCAGGGTGGGAGAAACTTCTCCCGCCCCTTTCCTTATTCTGTCCCGAATTCCGCTTACAATCCCGCAAACACCGCTATCCAGGGGCCCTGACGGACAGTCACAGTGTTTCTCTCACCGTTTCCATCCGTACCGAATTCCCGGAGACTCTGGTGACTGTCCTGGACAAAGATCGCCGTAAATTGGTCTGCTTTAATAAGATTTGTAGTGCCCTTGGTTGATCGAGGTTACGATCGGTTCTGGGAATCCGCTCAAAACACCCAAAAATACTTGTTGCGATGAGGGATTGGCGTAGCTATGATGGCGCCACACGTTGAGATCGGAGTGGATGCGTTAGATGGTTATGATTAGTCTATTCTGAGATTGCCTTATCCTGGCATCGGCAGGGGAGGAGAGGGGTGGCGTCCGAGGCATTCGAACCTTGGGCCCAAAACACTCCCCTGAGGCTGGTCGGTTTTCCTGATAACTTCCATCTCGTCTCGTTTTGGCGTTTGGCAGCCGAATGACCGTGCTGTTTCTGGCCGAACCCGGCATTACCCGTGTTTGGAAGGCTGTGTCTCTGCAAACCATGGGACTGTCCGGGTGAGATGCGGTGGACGGGTCTTGCACGAAAATCGCTGGGAAGATCCGACACAGTTACGAAGCACACTTACCCAACCAAGGAGTTTCCTATGAGATTTTGCTCAACCAGGCTGCTTACAGCGATGCTTTATCTATCTCTGATAAGCACATTCGCCTTCGCGCAGGGCGGCGGCATGGCATCTTCCCTTTCGGGAGTAGTTGTCGATCAGTCCGGAGGTATCATCCCAGGCGCGGACGTTACGGTGAAGAACAACGCCACCGGGGGCGAATTCAAGACCATCACAGCCAACAACGGGACCTTCTCCATCCCCGCCTTAAGCGCCGGCGCCTATACCGCTACGGTCACGGTTCCGAACTTCAAGGTGGCGGTGTACAAGGACATCAAGCTTGAAGCCGGCGTTCCAGCCACGATCCGAGTCACGCTTCAGGTGGGCGGAACTTCCGAGACGGTCGTAGTGGAGGCAGGCGCCGAAATGGTGCAGTCGCAAACAGCCAATGTGTCCTTCAATATGAACGTCAGCCAGATCGTCAACCTGCCGACTGGAAGCCGCAGCGCACTCGAAGGCGTCATCCTGAGCATTCCGGGCATCAGCATCAGCGGCGATGACACACGTAATGCCAATGCGATGGGATTGCCGGAGAGCATGGTGAACATCACGATTGACGGCATCAGTGCGCAGGACAACTATAATAAGACGGACGACGGCTTTTTCAGCCGCGTGCGGCCGGGCGTCGATGCCATGGAGCAGGTCACTGTTTCCACGGCGACCCCCGGTGCGGAGAGCGGCGGCGGGGGCGGGGTGCAGATCAAGTTCGTCACCCGTTCCGGCAACAACGAGTACCACGGCAGCCTCTACGACTATATCCGCAACCCGGTTTTCGACGCCAACACGTGGTTCAACAACCGCAACATCACGGCGCCCGAAGGCGCGGACTGGCGCACCTGGAAGTCGCCTCCGGCCCAGACCAAGCAGAATCAGTTCGGCGTGCGTGCCGGCGGCCCGATCTCGATACCGAAACTTTTTGACGGCCGGGACAAGGCGTTTTTCTTCTTCAATTACGAGGAATTGCGCCAGCCCGTCTCGGTCACTTCGACCAACCAGCTTTTCACTCCCGAGGCCGAGCAGGGCAATTTCCTGTGGACTGCGGGCGGTGTTACGCGGAGCGTGAATCTGTTGAACCTGGCGGCGGCCAACGGGTTCGTGTCCACCTGGGATCCGATTGTCCAGAAAATGCTGACCGACATGCGTGCTTCCACTTCTGCCGGGAGTTTGAGACAGCGCAACGATCCGCTGACCCAGGATCTCACCTTCACGCTGCCGTCCAAGACCAAATGGCGCTATATGACGGGCCGGCTGGACTTCAACCTTACCAGCAGGCACCGCCTGGAAGCGACCTGGAATCACAACAAGCTCTTTGCCATTCAATATGACACCACAAACAGCCGCCAACCGAGGTTCCCGAATTCGGTGAATTATGGCGTCCAGGGCTCGCAGCGCTACAACGGCTCTCTGTCGCTGCGTTCAACTTTGACCCCGCGGCTCGTCAATGAATTCCGCTCCGGCATGTCCGGCGGGCCCAGCCTGTTCAACCCGAACTACAGTCCCAACATGTTCAGCGGCTCGGCATACAACATGGACGGCTACACGGTCGACATCAGCGGGCCGGGGATCGACAACCCCTGGGTCTCATCCAGCGGCAGCCGGCGCAATGCCACGAGCAAAGTGCTCGAGGACACGCTGAACTGGAGCAAGGGGACGCACAGCGTCAATTTCGGCTTCGCCTTCTCACGATACGGCGTGTGGCAGACGGCGCTCCAAACCCTCCAAACACCCAGTGTTGCCCTTGGGGTCGACAATACTTACGACCCTGCCAGGGTGATGTTCGACTCGAGCAACGGCCCGAAGAACTTCCCCGGAGCAAACTCGACCCAGCTCTCCAGCGCACGCAGCATGTATGGGGTTTTGATCGGGAGCGTTACCTCGTTGGGGGGCAGCGCGTACCTGAGCGACAAGACCAATAAATACACATATAAAGGAGATACGGTCAACCGGGGCCACTATTTCGATTTGGGCTCTTTCATACAGGATTCCTGGCGCGTACGGCCCGGCCTGACGCTCAACTATGGATTGCGCTGGGAAATCCAGATGCCCTTTGTCCCCGGCAACGACGTTTATTCGACGGCCACCATTGCCGATGTCTGGGGCGTGTCCGGCGTCGGCAACATGTTCAAGCCCGGGACCCTGACCGGCAAGGTGCCGGAGTTCATCCAGTACAAGGCGGGCACAAAGGCCTACAATCAGCGCTGGACGGACATCGCGCCGAGTTTCGGGTTTGCCTGGAGTCCGAAGACGGAAATCGGATGGCTCGGACGCATGCTCGGGGATAGCGGCCAAACCGTTGTCCGCGGCGGATATTCGCTCGCTTTCAGCCGGATGGGTATGGCCACCTACGTCGGCATGTTCAGCGACAATCCGGGTCAATCCTTGACAGCCACGCGCAACGTTGGCCTCGGGAACCTGGTCAGCGGCGTCGGCGCCGATCAATGGCCGCTGCTTTTCCGGGAACGGAGCCGTCTCACCCCAGGCACATTCCCAACCGACCCAGTCTACCCGATCACGTCGGCGACCTATTCGGTATCGGATGGCGTGACGGTCTTCGATCCTAATCTCAAAACACCCTACGCCCAGTCCTGGACCTTCGGCATCCAGCGCGAGCTGAACAAGAGCATGGCTCTCGAAGTACGCTATGTGGGCACCAGGAGCCTCCAGGGATGGACTACGTACAATTACAACAGCGCCGAAAACAACATGCTCGAGAACGGCGTCTTTGACGAGTTCAAACTGGCAATGGCGAACCTGCAGGCCAACGTCGCCAACGGGAAGGCGTCCTCCGGCTTCAAGTACCTGGGGCCGGGCACAGGCACGGTTCCTTTGCCGATCAGCCTGGCCTGGTTCAACGGATTGACCGCCGCGGATGCGACGAATCCTGCGAAGTATACCGGCTCGAACTGGACCACCAGCACCACGCTCGGCTATCTCAACAGGGTGAACCCCAACCCGGGATCCTGGGCGGGTGTTCTGCACAACGATGCCACCAAGCGTGCCAACGGCCTGAAGGCAGGCATGCCGGCCAATTTCTTTATGGTCAATCCCAACCTCCGCGGCGGCGCCGAGGTTCAGAGCAACGGCGGATATACGCGCTATGACTCGATGGTCGTCGAATTGCGGCGGCGTATGTCACAGGGATTGCTGGTTCAGGCCAACTACGTCTGGGCCAAAGACTTCAGCTCGTCGCGGTACTCGTTCCGCCGGGATCGGATCAACGATCTGGGCAGCACGCTGCCGCACACCTTCAAGCTGAACTGGGTGCTGGAACTGCCGTTCGGCCAGGGCCGCAGGTTCGGCGCCTCCACCGGCAGGGTGCTCGATCGCATTCTCGGCGGCTGGGACCTGCACGGCATCTTCCGCATTCAAAGCGGTGATACCGAGAGTTTCGGCAACGTCAGGGTCGTGGGCATGACGGATCAGGAACTTCAGGACGTCTTCAAGCTGCGCTTCGATGATGCTGCCCGCATCATCTATCAGCTGCCGGACGACATCATCCAGAACACGATCCGGGCGTACAGCTTCAATCCGACTTCCGCGACCGGGTACAGCGGAGAGGCGCCCACCGGACGCTACTTCTCTCCGGCGATGGCGCCGGATTGCATCTCCGTATTTAATGAGGACTGCGCGCCGCGCGATCATTATGTCCGCGGCTCGAACTGGACAAATCTGGACGTGAGCCTGGTGAAGCAGATCCGGTTCACGGAGACCAAGAACTTCGAACTCCGCGCCGAGTTCCTGAACGCGTTCAACGAGGTCAACTTCAACTTCACGACCTCGTGCGTCAGCAGCAGCCTGAACACCTGCCAGGTGACCGGCGACCAGAACAGCCCGCGCAGGGTTCAGCTCGTCCTGCGTCTTAACTTCTGATTTGCAGGGGGAACGCAGCAACGCTGCGTCCCCCCCCTCAAACCTTAAAATAAACGAAGGGGGACAGCCACCAGTGTCCCCCAGCGTTCCCGGTCTTGCCGAATGCCACAGGCGGATCCAGGGGACACTGGTGACTATCCCCCCTCTCTCAGAGCAGCTGAAACCTCTTGTTTCGCGCCCATCGATAGACACCGAAATCGGAGTCGAGAGTGAGGATGCGCGCTTCCTTGTGGATTTCCGCGCATCGGATCAGGCATGCGTCGGCCAAAGAGATCGGCCGATCCGCATACTTGCGTAAGAGTGCTTCGATGTTCGGCCAGTGGTCCTCAAGAGATAAGGAGATTTCATAAACGCCCTTTCGTCCGAGCGCGATGACTTCAGCCGGTCCTGAGGCGTGGACTTTGCTCATCAGGAAGCAAGCCTCGGCGACAACGGCTTCGCAACAGCGAAACGGAGGAAGGCACTCGCTAAACCACTGCCTGGCACGGGCATGTTCCGCATCGTCCCTCGAGAGCAGCGCCACCAGAGGGCCTGTATCCAGCAGGATCCCGGGAGGATTCATTTGCCGAACTCATCCAGGTGTTTCTTGTTGGCCGCCAGATCCCGCGGACCCTTCTTGAACCTGCCCGCGCTGCGCCCCGCAAGCTCGAGCGCGCTCCGCCTCCGGGTCTGTTCTTTGAATGTCAGGTGCAGCCCGCGTCGGACGATTTCCGATTCCGAGCAGCCCGTCGCTCGCTTCAAATCTTCCAGCATCGCCCGATCTTCCACGGTGAGACGCGCGTGAACGAAGTTTTTCATGACGATATTGTAGCACAAAATCCAGCACCCGTGCTACACAAAAATGGCTGCCTGATCCGTACAGCCCGCCATGATAGAGTATCAGCATCATTCCAGGGGGTGCCCGCATGATACGACGGCTTGCCTGCGCGCTTTTTGCGTTTGCTCTCCTGGCCGGCATCAGCGGCGCGCAAGCGCCTGCTCCATGGCAACTCGGCATGCCCGCTTCGTGCCGTCCTAACACGTCGATCCGGGACGTGAACAACATCCGGCGGCAGATTTATTGGGCCCAGGAATACGTGGCCCGGCCCGGCGATGATCTGTGGCAATGGCTGGCGAGCGGGCTCACGCATTCAGACCCGTCGGTTCAGGAAACCGCCGTGCGCGCCTTCGGCAGGCTGGAGAGGCCCGAACTTGTGCCCTTGCTGGCGCAGAAGCTGTCGTCACCTTCTGCGACAATTCGCTCGGAGGCGGCTAACGCCATCGGCCAGGCAGTCCTGGGCGCGTCCGGTGCGCAAGGGCAGGAGGCCAGAACTGAGGCGTCGGCCCGGTTGCGGAGACGACTGGCGGAGGAGACTGATGCGGGCGTGCGCGGCGTGCTTTGCGAGACGATGGGACGCCTCGCCTATGCAGATGCGGCCGAAGCGCAAATTGTCGAAAAGCTCCTGGTAATTGCCACGTTCGGGCCCGACGGCCAGAGTGATGCGCCCCTGGCCACATGCGTCGGAGCGGTGAAGGGCCTGGAATCGCTCTTGCGCCAGCATGTGAAACTCCTGACGCCTGCTGAAAGCACAATCGTGAGATTGCGCACGCTGGCCGTGGCGGCTGCAGACACCGGCGAAGGGCGCCGTCTGCGACGTCTGGCTCTCCTGGCGCTCGCTCCCCACCAGGCCGCTGACGCGGGGACACTCGCGCGGGCCCTTGCGGACAGGGAGTGGGAATCACGCCGGATCGCGGTGCGGATCGCCGGCGCCAGCCTGCGGTCGGCAACGGGCGCCGCCGCGCAGGAACGCATGAGCCTGATCCGGGGCGCGCTGCGCGACGCCGACTGGCACGTCCGGTACGAAGCCGTTTCCGCCTTCGCTCGCTATCCGGAGGCACCTGCCTGCGCGGACCTCTTGCGCGCCGTCAATGACAACAGCACTCACGTGGCGCTGCTCGCAATCGATCAGCTGTCGCGCTGCTCCGCTGCGTCTGCGACAGAAGTAACCGGCATCCTCGATCGGCAGATCCGCACCCTGCCTGCCTCGGGAAACACCGCCGCGTGGCACCGCGCGGCACACGCCCTCGTCACCCTCGCACGTGTGGCGCCCGATCGGGCGCGCGCCGACCTCCGGCGCTTCCGCTCGCACGGCACCTGGCAGGTGCGCATGTACGCGGCGCGGGCCGCAGCCGTCCTGAAGGAGGCCGGAACCCTGCGTGAACTCGCAGCCGATCCGGACGACAACGTGCGCAATGCTGCCGTCACCGGTCTGGCGGAAATCGAGCGGCATGCGGCGGACGATGTCTATATTGCACAACTGAGCCGGAACGACGGCCAACTGCTGATGACGGCAGCGCGCGCACTCAGGGGCGCCGGCAACGGTGCCGCGCTGCCGGCGCTGCTGGCAGCCCTAGCCGTCCAGGCCAAGCGCTACCCGTCCCGCGATGCGCGGCTCGCGCTCCTGGAACGGATCGCGGAGCTTGGGTCTGCGGCGCAGGCTGATGCCCTGGTACCGATGCTGGATGATCCCGATCCTCGCGTGGCCGCGTCCGTCGCGGCCATCCTCCAAAAGTGGACCGGCACGCTTCGTACGGTACCGGTGCAAGTGCGGAAGGAAACGCTGCTGACGCTGTCACTGGAGGAAATCCAGCGTCTCGAGCGGGCGACAGTGGTTGTGCGCATGAGAAACGGCGGCAGCTTCACCCTGGCCCTGCTTACGGACCAGGCGCCGGTATCGGCAGCGGGCTTCGCCCGCTTGGTGGAGTGTGGATATTACAACGGTCTGACCTTCCACCGGGTCGAGCCGAATTTCGTATTGCAGGGCGGCAGCCCGGGGGCAAACGAATATGCGGGATACCCGGGGTACATGCGCGACGAGGTCGGCCTGGCATCGAACGTGCGCGGTTCGGCCGGCCTGTCCACCCGTGGACGCAACACCGGAGATGCGCAGTGGTACGTCAACCTGGCGGACAATGCACGCCTGGACCACAACTACACGGTATTCGCCACGGTGGTGAGCGGCATGGATGTGGTCGATGCAATTCTGGAAGGCGGCCAGATCGCAGAAATCAAGATCGTCGACGGATCGCGGAAATGAATGCCGCGGGCTTTGCGGGAGGTTTCGGGATTGGCCTCGTCACTCCCCGATGATCTTGATCAGCACACGTTTTGTGCGCTTGCCGTCGAACTCGCCGTAGAAGATCTGTTCCCAGGGGCCAAAGTCGAGGGTGCCGCCGGTAACGGCGACCACGACCTCCCTTCCCATGATCTGGCGCTTGTGGTGAGCATCCCCGTTATCCTCCCCGGTGCGATTGTGATGGTACCGGTCGGGGCCAGGATCGAAAGGGGCCAGTTGTTCGAGCCAGCGCGCATAGTCTTCCAGGAGGCCCTGCTCGTCGTCATTGATGAACACGCTGGCGGTAATGTGCATGGCGTTCACCAGGCACAGGCCCTCCCGGATCCCGCTCTCCTCGAGCGCGGCCTTCACCTTCGGCGTGATGTTGACGAACCCCATGCGGGATGGAATGCGAAATTCTAGCGTCTTACGGTAACTTTTCATCGATGCGTCTCCTTTGGATTGCCTGCGCGCCGGCGGGCGCTTACTCACAGTAAGGCGGCAGGCCCCACGCCGCCGGATCAAACTCAATCAGACTGCCGAGGATCTGATCGGCCAGTTGGAACACCTCCGGCTTCATATGTGGATCGGGAACAGCGATGACGGACATCCCGGCAGCACGAGCGGCTTCCACGCCGACCGGCGAGTCCTCGAATACCAGGCAGGTGGAAGGCTTGACCCCCAGGCGTTCCGCCGCCACCAGAAAGATGTCGGGCGCCGGCTTGCCGTCTCTTACGGCTGGATCATCCCCGATAACGATGCAGTCAAAAATCCGGAACCAGAGCCCATGACGACTGGTCTTGAGGGCGTAGTTTCTGGCATCGGAACTCGTGGCTACCCCCTGGAGAACGCCGCTGCGGTGCAGATGCTCCGTGAGGCGGACAGCGCCCGGCATGGGCTCCGCTTCCGGAAACAACGCTTCCAGGATTTCCCGCCGCGCCTCGAGGTATTCATCGGGCTTGAGGGGAAGCTGGAGTGATTCCGTAAAAACTCGGGCAGAGTCCGCCGCCCGTTGGCCGATCATGCGCGATTTTACGGACCAGTCGAACACTTTTCCGTATCGGCCTGCGACCACCTGGGATGCCCTGGTATAAAAGGGCTCCGTGTTGAGGAGCAGTCCGTCCATGTCATAGATGACGCAAGCGATCGAATTGCGGGAAGCCATGATTTATCCATCAGGGTACCAGAGGAAGCGTCACCCCCACAAGACCAGACCTTCCTTGTGTGGCGCGACCAGATCGGGATTCTTGGGCAAAATTCGGATCGTATAGCCGTGCCGACCGCTGGTGCCGGGCTCGAGAGATCCGCTGAACTCGAGGACATCCCCTTTGGCGGCGCCTGTCGGAGACATGGGCACAACTCTGGGGTTTGTGATCTCGCCCCGGGCGTCCAGCGGGCCCTGGTACAGTTCAACGGCTACATCCTCCGGGTCGAGCTGGGAGAGCCTGACCTGAGCACGCACCTGCATCACATCTCCGACTTTGAAGTCGTCGCGCAGGTCGCCTTTGACCTCGATGATCCTGATCTCTGGCCAGAGGCTGCGCAAGCGCCGCTTCCACGAGGCAAGGTCCTTGGCATGCTGAAATGCATTGTCCGCCATGATCCCGTACCGTTCCTCCGAAGGAATATAAATCTCTTCCACATACTCGCGCACCATCCGTTTGGCGTTAAACTGCGGCCCCAGCGTGCGCATTGAGTTCTTCATCCTGGCGATCCACGATTTGGGCAGCCCGTTGTGGGCCCGGGCGAAGAACAGCGGGCTCACTTCTTTTTCGAGCAGATCGTACAGTGCGTTCGATTCGACTTCGTCCTGGTAATTTTCGTCCCCGTATTCTTCCCCGCAACCGATCGCCCACCCGGTTTCCGGGCTGTAGCCCTCATCCCACCAGCCATCAAGGATGCTGAGGTTGATTGCACCGTTGAGGGCGGCCTTCATTCCGCTGGTGCCGCTGGCCTCCAGGGGGCGGCGCGGCGTGTTGAGCCAGACGTCGACTCCCTGGACGAGATACCGGGCGACGGTGATGTCGTAGTCCTCCAGGAAGACCATGCGCCTCCTGACTTCGGGCCGCCTGGAGAAGTGCACGATCTGGCGGATGAGCTCCTTGCCGGCAGAGTCGCGAGGGTGGGCTTTGCCGGCGAAGATCAGCTGCACGGGTCGGCCGGTTTCATTCAATATCCGCAGCAGCCGTTCCGGGTTGCGCAGCAGCAGGGTGGCCCGTTTGTAGGTCGCGAAGCGGCGCGCAAACCCGATGGTCAGCGCTTCGGGGTCGAGGATCTCGTCGGCCTGTGCCACCTGGGCCGGCGGGGCCCCGATGGCCTCCAGTTGGGCGCGCAGGCGCTGCCGCGCAAAAGCGACAAGGCGCTCGCGACGGCGTTCGTGCGTTCGCCACAACTCTTCGTCGGGGATCTGGTGGATTCGGCTCCACAACGCGTAGTCGGCGGGGTCTTCGCGCCAGCGCGGCCCGAGATACCTGGTAAAGAGCCCGGCCATGTCACGGCTTACCCAGGAGGGGGCGTGGACTCCGTTCGTGATCGACCCGATCGGGACGTCTTCCAGGGGCAGTCCCGGCCACACATTCCGCCACATCCTGCGCGAGATCAGGCCGTGCAACTTGCTCACCCCGTTGCTGTGCCCGGCCATCCGCAGCGCCAGGACCGTCATGCAAAAATCCTCGGATTCGTTCAGGGGATTCTGCCGGCCGAGGGCGAGGAAGTCGTTGAATGACAGCTGCAGCTGGTCGGTATAGGTCCGAAAGTACTTCTCCATCAGCGCCGGGGTGAAGTACTCATTCCCTGCGGGTACCGGCGTGTGCGTCGTGAAGACGGTGCCGGCCATGGCAGCCTCCCTCGCCTCGGCAAATGACAGGGAGTGCTCCGACATCAGGCGCCGGCATCGCTCCAGAGCCATGAAAGCCGAGTGCCCTTCGTTCATGTGGCACACGGCCGGTTCCAGCCCGATGGCCTGCAACGCGCGGTAGCCGCCGATGCCAAGCAGAATTTCCTGCTTGATTCTCATTTCCGAATCGCCGCCGTACAGCTGGTCGGTGATGTCCTGATCTTCCGGGCTGTTCGCGGCAATGTTGGTGTCGAGCAGGTACAGCGGCACGCGTCCGACCTGCGCCCGCCAGACCTCAGCCTGCACCGTGCGGCCCGGATACTCGACTGCGACGGTCACGGTCTTTCCGTCCGCCGCGCGTTCCGGATTCAACGGCAGAGTGTAAAAGTCGTTTTCGGGGAAGCGCTCCTGCTGCCAGCCGTCCGCATTGAGGTATTGGCGGAAGTAGCCCTGCTGGTACAGAAGGCCCACTCCCACGATCGGGACACCGAGATCGCTGGCCGACCTGAGGTGATCGCCCGCCAGCAATCCCAGACCCCCGGAGTAGATCGGCATGCATTCGGTAACCCCGAATTCTGCGGAAAAGTATGCGATCGGCTGCCGCCTGGCGCCGTCATGGGTTTTCTGGAACCACGTCGACCGATTGTTCACGTATTCCCGGCAATGGTCCAGTGCCCGCTGCAGTTGAGCCATGAATGCATCGTCGCGCAACGCCGCGTTCAGCACTTCCTGCCGGATCCTGCCGATCATCTGAACGGGATTGTGGTTTGTCGATTCCCACAAGTCCGGATCCAGGCGCATGAACAATTCCAACAGTTCGTGGTCCCAGGTCCAGAGAACGTTGTAGGCGATTTCTCGCAGGCATTCCATTTCTTTTGGAAGGGAAGGCGCCACGGCAAAAGTGAAAATCGGACGTGTCATAATTTACCTCATGGGCACAAAGGAAAAAGGGCCCGGAGTAAACTCCAGAGGAAGAGTCGGCTGAAAGATCCGCACCGGGGAGAAACCGCGTTGCTCCCCCACTCTTTATCGTGTGATGCCCGGACAGGGATTACCGGTTACGTCAACCACAACACGGAAGGCGTTCCACAGCAGTCGTCTTTCTGGCGTCCGGCCTGAGGATGCGGGCTGGATTCCAGAACCGCTTTACAGCACCAGGAGGCCGACCAGCACATCATAGAACGCATGAGAAGCCGCAGTAACCCCAAAACCGCGGGTGACGAACAGGGCTGAAAAATACAGGCCTCCCCCTGTACGCTGGAGAAAAGTCCCCCAGGCGAAACGGTCGCCGGCGGGGCCGAGATAGTGAAACAGCGCGAAAAGCAGCGCCGCCAGCAGTGCGGAGGAAACGGCTGCGGTAGTTCGCTTCATCCGAAGCAGTCTGGTGGCAATGAGCATCAGCAGCCCCAGGAGGAATCCGCGGAACAGGAGCTCCTCATATATGCCCGCTCCGCAGTAAAGGATCAGCTTTTGAATCCGTCCCGGGTCCCCTGTTGCCCGGCTGTACGCAACGGGGAAGTACGCAAAGATGAAAAAAAGCAACATGGCGAAAAACAGACTCTCGACAAACAGCAGGAGCAGCTTCCCGGAATCGAGATCCCAACTCGCCCGCGTTCGCAATTGCCAGATGACAAAACAGAAGATCAGGACAAGCGCCGATGCGAGTACCGAGTGGACTGAAAGCGCGCTCAGGATGCGGATGATCAGGGCATCCGCCCCGTTGATGTAGGTGGCGCCGAAAAAAAAGGCGCCGAGGTGGTAGACGAGAAAAAAGGGAAGAACCAGGGCGGCGGAATAGATCGGACGCCTGGTCTCACTCAGGTACTTTCGCAGCGAAGAGCGCACACCGGCGGCCATAGCATTTTCTCCTGGCGGCCGATTATGCCAAAGCGTCGCCGCAACGACAAACAATTATGCGTCGGTGAGTGCGATCAGAAGTGAGACTCAAGCCTCGCGGAATTTGGGTGAGCATTTCAAGCTCAGCGTTTCATCTAACAAAAAGGATGCGTCGCGCAACGATTAACGACAAATGAATTTATCAATTGTCAATGGTGAATGGTCATTTGTCATTTGGCCGCTTCAAACCTTTGGCCGGCGGGGTCCTGATCGAGTGCGGAGTGGGTGAAGTACCCGAGCGCAGTACCCTCCCGCCAACATGCCCCCGCAATAACAATTGACAAATGACAATTGACAAATTCTTTTTGTTGGGTCCCGTTTCCGATTGCACCCTGCGTCGGTAATTGTCCAGACAATCCCGGCTGCCGGCGTGACGATGGGTTGTACTACGGATTCCCGAGCCGTGATATGATTTCCGTGCCGACGAGACTGATTTGTTTTGGAGTGAGTCGATGCTGGTGGATACTTTACGCCGTCCGTTGAAAGATCTCAGGATTTCGGTCACCGACCGGTGCAACTTCCGTTGCTCCTACTGCATGCCGTTGGAGGATTACGATTGGATACCCAGGAAGGAAATCCTCTCCTACGAGGAGATTATCCGCCTGGCGCGCCTGTTCATGCTCCTGGGGGTGCAGAAGATAAGGCTTACAGGCGGGGAGCCGCTGTTGCGGAGGGATCTCCATCGCCTCGTGGCCGGAATCGCGCATTTGCCCGGGCTGCAGGACCTCTGCCTTACGACCAACGGCGCCCTGCTGGCCAAACGAGCCCCCGAACTGGCGGAAGCCGGCCTGAAGCGCATCAACGTCAGCCTCGACTCGCTGAATGCGGAAACATATAAGACGATGACGGGACGCGATGACCTGGCCCTGGTTCTCGAAGGCCTGGAGGCCGCGAAACGCTGCGGGCTGCAGCCGATCAAGCTGAATGCGGTCGTCGTGCGTGGTGCAAACGAAGGCGACATCCTGAGCCTGGTGGAGTTTGCGCGCCTCCATGGCTTCGCGATCAGGTTCATCGAGTATATGGATGTCGGCAACGCCAACCGGTGGCATTCGGACAAGCTTGTGTCAAAGCAGGAAATCCTGCAAACAGTCCACGCCCGCTATCCGCTCCGCGAAATCGGCAGAGAACACGAGAGCGCCCCGGCCGTGGCATACGGGTTCGTGGACGAACGCGGAGACATTGGTGTCATCGCGTCGGTAACGGAGCCGTTCTGCTCGGATTGCACGCGCGCTCGCCTGACGGCGGATGGCAAGCTGGTCACCTGCCTGTTTTCCGAACGCGGACACGACCTCAAGGCGCTCCTGCGGGACAATGCCCCGGATGAGCAAATCCAGGATTTCATCCGCTCTGTCTGGGAAATGCGCAGGGACCGGTACTCCGAGGAGAGGCAGGCGGCCATGAAATCCGAGGCGGGCTACCAGGCGGATCACCACACCAAGATCGAGATGATCCGGCTCGGCGGATGACCGGCGGGTTTCCCGAATTTTGCCGGATTGTGCAGGTTTTTGCCAGGCTCGCCGTTACAAAAGCAGGGAAGCCAGTATCGACACCAGCGTCGCCGCCAGGCAGAGGAGCGCCCAGATCATGTGGTCGATCTTTTCCGGCTGCAGCGGATCCAGCCACCGGGACATCCCGTAGCCGCCCAGGAATCCGCCGAGGTGAGCGTAGTTGTCGATGTTCGGCATGATGAAGCCGAAGATAAACAAGACGATCGCCAACGATTTGGCCTGTCCGCCGATATGGCTGCTCCCGCCCCGTCGCCCGTAGTAGACCAATGCCCCAAGCAATCCGAAGATGGACGCAGAGGCCCCGATCGTGATCTGGGCCCCTCCCAGGATCGGCACCCCCGGGAACACCAGCCCGGCGAAGCTGCTTAACGCAAATCCCGAGATTCCTGCTGCGGTGTACACAATGACGGTTCGCGGCGCCCCGTACAACTCCACCACGTCCGGCGCCAGCTGCCGGATCCAGAGCATATTGAAGAATATGTGAAGCAGGCTCCCGTGAAGCCAGGTCGCGCTGACGATGGTCCACCAGCGCCCGAACCCGAAGACTGGAATTGCCCCGCTGGCGCCAAAGCGGAAAAGGCTGCGCAGGCTGGGTGACAAAAAGGAGAAGAGGCCGCTGTTGGCGATGCCTCGGGGATCCGTTACGAGCGTGGCAGCATAGAGCGCTGAGCAGCCCACGATCACAACTGATGCATACCCGAAATCGCGTCCCAGCGCGCGCAGGACCGGCCCAAAGCCCCAGAGGCCGGGATTTCGCCGGCCGCAATTCAAACAGACCGGATCGTGCACACCGACCAGCTTGCCGCAGGAAGAACACAACACGGATCCCGACTTCTGGCGTCTGAACATCGTCTCCTCATTGTGGAATTCGAGGCGATTCCGGAACAGGAAATTATATTGTAGAGGAAAACCGCGCCGGGGTCAGGTGCCGAATTCATCCCGATTCCTCCTTGACATTACAGGGCAGTCTGAATACGCTGAGAAATCTATATCAGCATCTGCACGTGTGCGGGGGTGACAGTTTGAGGCAGTCCGCGGCGAGGAAAGCCGGAAACCTGCTCGTTTCCAGGAACGCAGCTGTGCTTCTGCTCAGCCTTGCACTGTTGAACGGCTTGGTTGCGTCGCGGCTCCTTGTGGAGTGCCTCCCCTCGGACGGAAGCTCGCTCGTGGAACTGATCGGTCAGGATCCATGTCATCATCTGTTTGGTGGGCACGTACACAAGTCCTGCCCCACCTCTCTCGGTGAGAACGACCCGTCGGACCCGTGCGTGGACTTGATCATGGACAACTTCGGCGTGACGCAGAGCGCCGCCGTTCTCCAGTTTTCCCCGACCCTGATCACGGATTTGCCCGCCCAGGCGGCGCAGGCCGGGGAGAATTTCATCCAGGCGCCTACCGCAGGCGGGATTTTCAAGCCGGCCCGGGAACCGGCGCGCATCTCGAATTGCGATTCCCATCTGAATACCTGCATACGAATCTAGCCTCAGCTCCGCCCTGCCGGTGGGGTTCCTCTACGCCGGCACACGTCTACCCTTGCTCGCAAGACAGCATTTGACAGAGCCCGGCCGGCTTCCGGCGCTGCTCGACACGGCCTTGATGTTCCGGAGAGGACATGATATCGCGATTGCTTCTAGTGTTTTTTTCGACTTTGTTATGTTGCAGCCTGGCGGCGCCCCGGGCCGCAGTTTCAGCGGAGGTCGGTGAAACGCAGGGGACGCCCGGCCGCGCCGTCTCGATGACGCTTGCAGAGGTGCTGTCGAGGGTGTTTGAGAACAACCCGGAGATCACCGTGTCGGACCTGGAAATCCGGGCTGCTTCGGCCCGGTTGTTGCAGGCCGGCCTCAGACCGAATCCCGAGGTTTCGGCGGTAGTCGAAAACCTCTCGACGCCGGGCATCGGCGCCGGGGTGTTCCACTTCACCGAAAGCACTCTGCAGTTCAGCCAGCGCATGGAACTGGGCGGCAAGCGGGACCTGAGGATCAGGGCCGCCGAAAAAGACGTGGCGGTTGCTTCCAGCCGGCTCGAAGTCACAAAGACCGACCTGATGAGCACCGCGTCTCAGGCGTTCGCAGAGGTATTGGCAGAACAGGAGAGGGTGGCCAACCAGGGCGAACTGGCCAGGCTGGCCGAGCAGTCTCATTCCATCGTCGTTGAGCGCGTCGCTGCGGGAAAAGTATCGCCGGTCGAACAGACGCGCGCCTCTGTGGCACTCGCCTCTGCGCAGTTGGAGGAGGAAAGGCGCCGGCTTGCGTACGTCGCTGCCAAAGACAGGCTGGCTGCGCTGTGGGGGGGGACATACCGGGATGTTGATTCGGTCCAGGGCGCCTTCGAGATTCCTTCCGCTGTTTCCGGGACGGCGGAAGCGTGCATCGGCAACAATGCCGACATGAAGTTTGCCGCGGCCTCGGTGGGATCCCGAGATGCCGGCCTTGCCCTGGAGCTGGCATCACGAAAGCCGGATCTTACCTTCAGCGCCGGTTTCCGCCGGCTGAGCCTCGACAATTCGCAGGTATGGGTTGCCGGCGTTTCCATCCCGCTCACGATTTTCGACAAGCGCCAGGGCGCCGTTGCGGAAGCGCGGATACGCCTGGAACAGGCGCGGGCCGAGGAAAAGGTCGTTGAGCGGCGCCTGCGGGCTGAACTGGCGCAAGTCAGGCACGAACACGAGATCGCCGTCCTGGAAGCAAAAACACTCGCCGAAAGCGCACTTCCCGCCGCCAGGGAGGCGGCTGCCGCCGTGGAAGAAGGCTATCGGCTCGGCAAGTTCGACTTTCTGAACGTATTGGATGCCCAGCGGACATATGCCGAGCTCCAGGGAAGATACATCGAAGCGGTGGCCTCCGGAATGAAGGCGGCGGTAGAGATCCAGCGTATCGCCCGCTGCGATTCCCCTGCTGCCCCACCGGTTGCGGCAAGGTGATAAAGGAGACAATCCATGAAAAACAGGAGCGCGGTGCCGATTGCGACGCTCGTGGTTCTGTCGGTTCTGATTTTGGGAGCCATTGCCATTTGGAGCGTCAAGGGGGGCGGCGGCCCTTCCGTTGTGCCGGCAGAAGCCGGCGGGAAAGCCGAGGAGCCGAAGAAACCCGAGTCCTCGGAGGGATTGGTCCATCTCAGCGAATCCCAGCTGAAGCAGTTCGGCGTCGAAACCGCCCCGGCCGGGCCCGGCCGGATCCGGATTGAGGTGGTGCTGCCCGGCGAAGTGTCATTGAATGCCGATCGCGTCGCCCACGTGGTCCCGCGGGTTGCCGGCGTCGTGCGCGACGTGCGCAAAAACCTCGGAGATACCGTGCGGCGAGGGGAAGTCATGGCGGTGCTGGAAAGCCGCGAACTGGCCGACAGCACCGCAGCGCTCCTTGCCGCGCGCGAGCGAGTCAGCCTGGCGCAGAGCAACTTCGCCAGGGAAGAGCACCTGTGGCAAAAGAAGATCTCTCCCGAGCAGGATTACATACAGGCCAAGAACGCGCTGGCGGAAGCCGGCATTGACCTGCGAACGACCGAGCAGAAGCTGCGGGCACTTGGTTTTTCGGAAGAGTACATCGCCAAGCTTCCGGACCGGCAGGGACGGGCCGCGATCCTCTATGAGATCGACGCACCCTTCGATGCGACCATCATCGAGAAGCACATCAGCCTTGGAGAGGTCCTCCGGGACGAGTCGGCGGCCTTCGTGATTGCAGATTTGAGCACAGTCTGGGTGAACCTGGACGTGCATCAGAAGGACCTGCCCCTGATCCAGGTCGGACAGACTGCCGCCATCGGCGTGGGCAGCTCGGCTCCCACAGTGGAAGGGAAAATATCCTACCTGGAACCGATCGCAGAAGAAACCAACCGCACTTTCCATGCGCGCGTCGTCATTCCCAATACCGGCGGACGCTGGCGCCCGGGAATTTTCGTCACCGGCCGCATCTCGGTCGATGACGTCCAGGTGCCGGTACTGGTTCCGAACGAGGCGCTGATTATGGTCGGCAACAAGACCTGCCTGTTCCTCAAAGAGGGCGAAAATTTCCGGCTTCAACCAGTGACGGCCGGCAGGACCAACGGCATTTCAACCGAGATCACCGGGGGACTCGCGGCCGGGCAGACGTTCGCAGCCAGGGGCGCATTTACTCTGAAATCGGAACTTGGCAAGCCCGAAGAAGAGAAATGACAGCTTGCCACGAGTGGCGCGAGACGTCACGAGTGCCGGCAGGAGCATTGATTCAGGCGTTCGCCGCAGGGGAGAGATTGCATGATTGAACGATTGATGGGAGGCGCTCTTCGCAACCGCGTCCTGGTGTTCCTGCTTGTGCTGCTTATCATCGGCCTGGGCGCCTATTCCATGCGGACCACAGCGATCGACGCCTTTCCCGACGTGACGAACATCCAGGTGGAGGTGATGTGCGGCGCTCCCGGGCTGTCCCCGCTGGAGATTGAGAGATTCGTCACCTATCCCGTCGAAACCTCCATGCGCGGCCTGCCCGGCCTGATAACCATGCGATCCGTGACCAAGTACGGCCTGGCCGTAGTCACACTGGTCTTCGGCGACGATATCGACATCTACTTCGCGCGCCAGCTCGTCCACGAGCGACTGGCCGCCATCGAAAGCGACCTCCCCGAGGGGGTCAAGACCGAGATGGGCCCGATCGCGACTGCGATGGGCGAGATCTATCAGTACACCCTCGAAGGCAATGCTCCTTCCGATCCTGCTGAAAATGTGCGCTACCTGACCGAACTCCGCTCCCTTCAGGACTGGGTGGTCGCACCAATGCTGAAGAGCGAGCCCGGAGTGAACGAAGTAAATTCGTTCGGCGGGTACCTGAAAGAATTCCAGGTAATCGCGGAGCCTGAAAAGCTGCTCAAATACAAGTTTTCGATCGGCGAAGTCTTCGAAGCGATCAGAAACAACAATGAAAATGTCGGCGGCAGCTTCATCAACCGGGCCTCCGAGGAGTACATCATCCGCGGAGTCGGCTTGATCGGAGCGCTTCCGGACATCGAGAAGATCATCATCAGGACGATTCACGGGATTCCGATCTTCGTGGGGGATGTGGCGCAGGTCAGGACCGGATACGCTCCCCGGCAGGGTTCGGCCCTCAAGGATGGCAAAGGAGAGGCCGTCGGCGGCATCGTGATGATGCTCAAGGGCGAAAACAGCCTCGACGTCGTCCGCCGGGTCAAGAGCCGGGTTCAGATGATCAACGACAGCAACCTGCTTCCCGCGGGGCTGAAGCTGGTGCCCTATTACGATCGCTCGGAGATCGTAGGCAAGAGCATCAAGACCATCCTGCGCACTCTTGCCGAAGGCGCGCTGCTGGTCGTCATTGTGCTTTACCTGCTGTTGAGGAACATGCGCGGCGCATTTGTGGTCGTCATGGCGCTGCCGCTCGCGATCCTGGCCACTTTCATCGTGATGAAGCAGGCGGGGATCAGCGCCAACCTGATGTCGCTGGGAGGGCTGGCCATTTCCATCGGCATGATCATCGACGCTACGATTATCCAGGTGGAGAACGTGCAGCGCCATCTCGGCCTGCTCGACGGCCGTTCGCAGAAACTCACCGCCGTTCTCCGCGCGGTGATGGAAGTCCGCCGCCCGAGCATCTTCGGCGAGCTGATTATCGCGCTCACCTTTCTCCCGATCATCACGCTCGAGGGGATGGAAGGAAAGATGTTCTCCCCCCTCGCGCTAACCGTGTCGATCGCCCTGTTCGCATCGCTGTTTCTGTCGATCTTTATTACTCCGGTCCTCTGCGCCTTTTTCCTGAAGCCCGGCGCTGAAAAAAGAAATGCACCGCTGGAGTGGGTCAAGAAGGTCTATGTCAGGGTGCTGGATTTCAGGATGCGCATTCCCGCGCTCATCCTGGGAGAGTCGGTCCTCCTGATTGCCCTGGCAGTGTTCCTCATCCCCCGTTTGGGGACGGAGTTCATCCCGATCATGGACGAGGGCGCCTTCGACATGGATTTCAACCTCATCCCAGGCGTCTCCCTCGACAAAGCCATGGAGATCACCAACCTGATTGAACAACGCCTCATGGAATTTCCGGAGTTGGAGACGCTGGTTTCGCGCACCGGGCAGACCGGAGTGCCGCTGGAGGCGCGAGGGGTCGACAAGACCGGGTTTGTAGGGATGCTGCGGCCGAAGGAAGAATGGACAACAGCGAAAACCAGGGAGGAGCTTGCCGAGAAAATGCGCGACCGGCTTGCCGACATACCCGGCATGGCCTTCAGCTTCAGCCAGCCGATCCAGTGCCGCATCGATGAACTCGTTGCCGGCACGCGGGCGCAGCTGATCATGAAGCTCTTCGGCGAAGATATGGACATCCTGAAATCCCGGAGCGATGAGATTGCCCGCGTTTTGAGCGGGATCGAAGGGTGCGCCGACATGGTTGTGGAGAAGGTGTCCGGCCAGCCTTATATAGGCATACGGGTGGACCGCAACAAGATCGCCCGTTACGGCATGAACGTCAGGGACGTGCTCGCCGTCATCGAGATCGCCATCGGGGGCAAGTCTGCCACGCAGGTGTACGAGGGCAACCGGTCGTTTGACCTTACCGTCCGCTTCCCGGAGGATCAGCGCAACTCAGTGGAGAAGCTTTCCAACACGCTTGTCGGAACCAGTGACGGCATCGGCATCCCGCTCAGCCAGCTGGCCGATATTTCGCTCCAGGAAGGTCCCGTGCAGATCAGCCGCGACAACGGGATGCGGTACATGGGGGTCGAACTGAACATCGTCGGCAGGGACATCGGCTCCTTCGTGGCCGAAGCGCAGCGCAAGATCCGTCGGGAGGTGGCCCTCCCGGTCGGTTACTCGATTGCCTGGGGAGGACAATTCGAGAATCAGCAGCGCGCGATGAGCCGGTTGATGATCATCACTCCGCTGGTGGTCGTCCTGGTCCTCGTGCTGCTGTTCATGACGTTCAAGTCCGCCTGGCTGTCGTTTCTGGTTTTTCTGAATCTGCCTTTTGCCCTGATGGGCGGCGTCTTCACGCTGTACATATCGGGGATGTACCTCTCGGTCCCCGCGTCGGTGGGATTCATCACCCTGCTCGGGGTTGCGGTATTGAACGGGCTGGTGCTGGTCTCCTGCGTTCTCCAGCTGCGCAACGAGGGGCACAGTGTGCGGGAAGCCGTGCGCAGCGCCTGCGCCCTGCGGCTACGGCCGATCCTGATGACGGCATCCATCACCGTCTTCAGCCTGATCCCGATGATGTTCGCCACCGGGCCCGGTTCGGAGGTGCAACGGCCGTTAGCGGTGGTCGTCGTAGGCGGGCTGTTTACCTCCACCCTCGCAACACTCCTGGTGTTGCCCTCGCTGTACCGCTGGTTCGACCGCAACGGGACGGTGCCGGAAACACGTCAACCTGAGAACAGGCCGCAGGAGTAAAGCGGCGGCGTGAAGACGCCTTGCGACGGGGATTGCAGGGTCAGAGTGGAATCCCGTCAGATATGGCGGTTCTGTCTCGCTTCCATCGCGAAACTCGATTCTGCATCTGATTCGCCGTGCCCCGGAGGGGCGCCAGAGAATAGCCGGGGGCTAGCGCGAAGCGCGCTGCCCCCGGTCAGCGGACAAATCGAAGAGCCCCGGCAGGCGAAAGGCTGTTTTTTCGAGCGGTTTGTCTGTCGCCCCTCCAGGGCTCGGACGCTCTACAATTCGTAACCCCGGGCTGCGCGTCGCTTGCCCGGGGCTACTCTCTGGCTGCCCCTCCGGGGCAGCTGAATGCCTTGCGGAACGGGTCTTGAGATAGAAACTCTCCACAAATAGGGCCGCCAGCATCTTTCGTCGGCTTTCTTCTGTGCCGGCAGATCCGTGCGTGCCTGGCGGGACCAAATATTCAAACCGACGGTGACCTCGCTACGCAATCCGGCGCGGATTCAGGTTAGTGCTTCCCCGGTCCGATGATCTTATCGAGTTCGGCGATCCGCTGATCGAGTTCTTTGCGCAGGACCCCGTAGCGTTCGATTGCATCCCGGCCGATCTTTTGATCGGCGCCGTTGGTCATGCCGTAGAGATAGGTGATCTGCGTCTGCAATTCGGGCTTGCTGTAACGGACCGATGGGGTGATCAGGCGTTTCGACACTTCACGCAGCCGGGCCTGTGCTTCCGCGGAGACGCCGGAGGCGCCGCGGAGGGCCGCCTGCAGCCTGGCCACGGTCTTGTTCACGTCGCTCACCAGGTCGCGGACACGCATGTTGTGCTCAAACTGCTCGCGCAAGTCCGCCAGGGTCACCCCGTCCTTGAGCACCCGCGGATCCTCGACAATCGTCAGCGGCTGCGTCGAACTCCACGTGCCGGACGTGAGCCGCACGGAGTAGACGCCGGGAACGGCCATCGGGCCGTTCGGGCCTTCCGGCCGCGTCGCGCTCTGCCAGGGGCCCGGATAACGGAGATCCCAGGTGAAGCGGTGCATGCCGGCGCTCTTGTCGAGGCGGACCGCTCCTCCGCCGCGCTGGCGGGAGGGGGCCTGCTCCTCGTCGGCCGGAGGCTGTGCTGCGGGTTGCTGGCCGGCGGGGGCTGAACTTGAGAACTTAAAAACGGTCTGGCCCGCGGCGTCAAGAATCTCGAGCGTGAGGTCTCCCGTCGCACTCTCGGCGAGGTAGTAGTCGATGGCCGCACCGGAGGGCGGGTACTGCAGGCCGGAACCGCGCCCGCCGCCTCGCCCCGAGGTGCGGATCGCCTCGTGGGACTTGAACAGGAATGCCTGTCCCGCAGCGACGGCCTCGCTCAGCTGATGCAGGGGCGTCAGGTTGTCCAGAATCCAGAAGGAGCGTCCCTGGGTGGAGAGCACGAGGTCTTTGTGCTCCACCTTGATGTCGGTCACGGGTGTTGCCGGGAGGTTGAGCCTGAATGACTGCCAGCGTGCGCCGTTGTCGAACGAAATGTAGATGCCAAACTCCGTGCCGGCATAAAGCAACCCGGCCCGGTCCGGATCCTCACGCACCACCCGCGTCGGCTCATCGGGTGCGATTCCGTTCTTGCCGTCCGTGAGCTTCGCCCAGGATTTTCCGAAGTCGTCGGTGCGGTAGAGATAGGGCGCGAAGTCTCCCAGCAGATAGCGGTAGAGGGCGACATACGCCGTTCCGGCGCGGTGCGGACTCGGCTCGATATTCTGCACGCGCCCGCCGGGAGGCAGGCCCGGGGGCGTCACGTCTGTCCAGGTCTTGCCGTCGTCGCGCGAAACAAAGACCGGGCCGTCATTCGATCCGGTCCAGATAACGCCCTTCTGCACCGGCGACTCGCGAATCGAGTACAGCGTGCTGTACACTTCCTCGCCGGTGCCGTCGAGAGTGATCGGTTCACCGCTGTAACCCTGCGTTCCCGGGGGGTGCGCCGTGAGATCCTGGCTCAGGCGCTCCCAGGTGACGCCACCGTCCCGCGTACGGTGGACGTATTGCGAGCCGTAGTAGACAACATTCGGATCGTGAGGCGAAACCTCCATCGGCGACACGCGTTGGAATCGCAGCATCAGGTCGCTGCCCGCGTTGCCGTAGAGCGATTCCGCGCCGACCCAGTACTGCTGCTCATTGGCGGTCGTCAGATTCAGGCGGCTGAACTGGCCTTTGCACGAGCCATAGACGATGTCGGGATTTGCCGGGCTCGGAATGACCGGGCCGGTTTCACAGCCCGGGCCGGTGCGGAAGTCCTGGCCGTTGCCCAGCGGCAGGCTTGGGACGATTACCGTGCTGCTGTCCTGCTGCGCGCCGTAGACGCGATACGGGTACTGGTTGTCCACCGCGACCTGGTAGATTTCGGCGGTCGGCTGGTTGAGCTGCGAACTCCAGGTCCGGCCGCCGTCGAGCGACACGTTTGCCCCGCCGTCGTTTGCCTGGATCATGAACTGAGAATTGCGGGGATTGATCCACACGTCATGGTTGTCGCCGTGCGGCACCGGCATGGTCCGGAAGCTCTTGCCGCCATCCGAGCTCCGGTACCAGCCCTCGTTGCCCACGTAGACGACGTCGGCGTCGTTGGGATCCACTCCGAGCGTCGTGTAATAAAACGGGCGCGTGATCAGCGATCCCTGGCCGTTGACCAGGGTCCACGTCGCGCCCGAATCCTCGGAGCGATACAAGCCGGAACCCGGCCTGGCCTCGATCAACGCGTAAGTCCGGTTGGGATTCGCTGCCGAAATCGCCACGTTGCTCCGGCCGAAGAGTTCCCGGGGCAGGCCCCCGGCGAGCTTTGTCCAGGTGTCCCCGCCGTCGGCGCTCTTATAGATCCCCCCTTCCAGAGCACCGCTTATGATGGTCCACGGTTTGCGTTGTCCGTGCCACATGCAGGCGAAGATCACGTTGGGGTTTCCGGGCTGAATCTCGACATCCGCGGCGCCGGCGGTCTCCGAAAGGAAAAGAACATTCTTCCAGGTCCTGCCGCCGTCGGTAGTTCGATAGACGCCGCGCTCCTTGTTCGGCGCGAAAGGATTTCCGCAGGCGGCCACGAAGACGATGTCGGGATTCGTCGGGTGGACGCGCACGGCGGCAATCTGGCCCACGTCCCGCAATCCGATGAACGTCCATGTCCTGCCGGCGTCGGTGGACTTGTAGATGCCGCGGCCGATGGACACGTTGCTGCGGATCTTCGAGGAGCCGGTTCCGGCGTATACGACATCCGGGTTGGAGAGAGCGACTTCGAGGGCGCCCATGGATCCTACGGCGAAGAAAGCGTCGGATACGTTCTGCCACGTACTGCCCGCGTCGGTGGTCTTCCAGACGCCGCCGCCGGTGGAACCCATGTAAAAGGTAGTGGGCTGTGACGGCACTCCCGTGACGGCGGTGACGCGGCCGCCGCGCAAAGGACCGATCATGCGGTAGCGCATGCCGCTCCAAAGGGCAGGTGCATATTCAGCCCGTTGCGCGCCACTGATGATCGGGAGCATGGTCAGCAGCAACGCCATGCAGGCGGTCCAGCAAGTCCTGTTCCTCTTCATCCAATCCTCTCCTTCCGGTTTCTGACCATTGAAATACGGGTGCGCGCTCGTCCGGGGGCACTACCGGATCAGGCCGGCCGTGCTTCGGCCAGCCCCGGGATCGTGCCCTGCCCTCCATTCCCGCTGCAGCAGCCGCGATGGAGGGATTCACTTCGCCTTGTGCTCCCACTTTAGGGGCAAAGCGGCACGGGGGTCAAGCGGTAAAGGGAAAGCGCCCGCGGTTCACGCACCGCGACGAAAAGTGCGCAACAAGGGATCCGTTTGGGACCCTGAAAGGGTCCAGCAGGAAAGCCCAGGGCGCAAGCCCTGGGAATTGGTGTTGAGCTCGGAATCAGCCCTGAAAGGGCGGAACAGCCTGTGCCGCCCTGGGGCTCGTTACCATCTGAATCGCGGTCCCTGTCTCTGCACAGTTGACTCGCGGGCAGCTTATTGCGTAATGTCACAGTCATGATCCCACATTGGTTGTCGGAGATTCGGGGACGCGTGCCGCGCGGGGCATCGCTGGTCCTCGGTGCAATTCCCATCGTGATCTTGGTGATTGTCTGGACGCTGCTGACCCGTGGAGTTCCCGAGGAGCGCGTTCTGGGACCGACGATTCTGCCCAGTCCCGCAGAAGTCGCCACGAGCCTGCACGATCTCGTGACCACGAAGGACAGTGACGACCGGACGCTGTTCACTCACATCTGGATCAGCCTGCGGCGTGTCGGCCTCGGCTTCCTCCTTGCCCTGACGGTCGTAGTTCCGCTTGGCATCCTGATGGGGGCTTTCGGCACCGTTCGAGCGATATTCGATCCAGTCATGACCGCGAGCGGTTACATTCCCATAGCGACCCTGGTGCCGCTTACCATGTCGTGGTTCGGGCTGGACGAAATTCAGAAGATCGTATTTCTCGCGATGGCATTCGGCATCTTTCTTGCGCCGATGGTCATCAAGGCGGTGGATTCGGTCCCTGACGTTTACCTGAGGACAGCCTACACACTGGGAGCCACACGCTGGCAGGTGATCCGCCGCGTGCTGGTCCCGATCGCTCTCCCCGACATGTGGCATGCCATGCGTCTCGCTTTCGGTGTCGGGTGGACATACCTTGTGCTAGCCGAGGTCGTCGTCAAGACCGGCGGCCTTGGGGATCTGATCGACACGGCGCGCCGGCGCGCACTATCCGGCCGCGTCTACCTGGTGATCCTCATCATCACGTTGATTGCCTGGATCGCGGATGTGGTCTGGAAGTACCTGGCCGACATTTTATTCCCATATCGACGGAGTCGCACTTGACCGCATCTTCCGCTTCCAGTTCCGCCGGGCGTGCGCCGGTCGTCGAAGCCCGCTCGGCGACGGTGCGCTTCGGGTCGTTCACGGCGCTCAACGACATCTCTTTTTCGATTCCGGACGTGCCGGACCACGGGGAATTCATCACGATCATCGGTCCCTCGGGGTGCGGCAAAAGCACGCTCCTCAGCCTCATAGCCGGCTTTCTCCGGCCCACCTCGGGAGACGTCCTGGTCAAGGGGGACCCGGTCGGCGGTCCGGGCCGCGACCGCGGAATGATCTTCCAGCAGTACAGCTCCTTCCCCCACCTGACTGTCTTCGGGAACGTGATGTTCGGGCTGGAGATCAACCGGCACGCAATCGGGCTGGATGCCTCCGCGCGAAAGGCGCGCGCCGAAGACCTGATCGAGCAGGTCGGTTTGACTGCGCACAAGGACAAGTATCCCCACCAGTTGTCAGGCGGACAGCAGCAAAGGGTGGCGATTGCCCGGTCGCTGGCGATGGAGCCGCAAATACTGCTCATGGATGAGCCGTTCTCGGCTCTCGACGAGCCCACGCGCCTGGAAATGCAGGAACTTCTGGTCGGGCTCTGGAACCGCACCCATCCGACGATTTTTTGCGTCACCCACAGTGTGAGTGAAGCCGTATACCTGGGAGAGAGGGTGTGGATTTTTACCCAGGCGCCAGGCCAGATCGCTTATGATATTCGGGATGCCATTCCCCCTTCAGTGGGGATTCCCCCGCTGGTGGCGCAGGAACGCACAGATTTCAAGGAAGCCGTTTTCGTTGTGACCGAAGCATTTCGGCGGGTTTCCGGGGGAAACGTGGACTCATTGAATTCCAAGACGGCAAAACCTGAGCAGAAGGTCCGGCCATGAAGCCCCGATTCATGGATTACGTGCGCGCCGCCTTCAACGCCCGCCCGATCGGGATGTTCGTGCCGCCGAACTGGATCGGGCTGACGGCGTTCGGATTTCTCGGGCTCCTCAACCCGGGCTTCTGGATCATGGGGCTAGGCCTCGAATGCGCATACCTGGGCGTGCTCGCCACCAACGACCGGTTCCAGCGCACCGTGAAGGCTTTTCAACAGTGGGAATCGCGGCGCCAGTGGCGGGGGCGGATCGAGGATCTTGTGCAGCAGCTGGGCTCCGAGGCACAGCTACGCTACCGTGCCCTGGAAAAGCGCTGTAATTCCATCCTGGACCAGCAGCAGCGCGCTGGCGTGGTGCCTTCCGGCCTGGATGCCCAGAGTGAAGGACTCGGCCGTCTCCTCTGGCTGTACCTCCGCCTGCTATTGACGCGCCAGGCAATCGACAGGATCATCCTCGAGTCGGCCGGCGCGGGCGGCGAAGGAGCCCGGCTGGAGGACCGCATCCAAAAGCTCGAGACGCAATTGGCGGGGAGCTCCGTTGGGGACGAATTGCGCCGCAGCCTCACCGGACAGATCGAAATCCTGAAGCAGCGCCTCCAGAAAAGGTGTGAAGCCCGTGACAAGCTTGCCTTCCTCGATGCGGAACTGACACGGCTCCAGGAGCAGGTGGAACTCATCCGCGAACAGGCAGTCCTTACGACCGATCCCCAGGTGGTTTCCGCGCGCATTGACCAGATCACGGCCACCCTCGACGGAACCAGCCAGTGGATCCGGGAGCAGCAGCAGATCTACGGGGCCACCGAAGATCTGTTGGCGGAACCGCCTGCGATCGAGATGAAGACGGCTGTAAAACAGTGAAGCAAGACGCAAAGAGCACGGCGGGGGGCTTTTTCCGCGCACCCTTTTGCCCCTGTCGCTCGTATACCCATAGCGGCGCCAGGAAGGTCGCATTATGAGCAATGAATTGCCGGGGTGGGCCCAGGAGATGCGCAATCTCTTCAAGTCGGGATCTGTGGCCCAGTTCCTCCTTCACGGCAACATATTCGACCTGGTCGCCGCGGGCCCCGCTGCGAAAAGGCGCCTTTTCTCCCTCAAATCCTTCCTCGACGAGGTCATGTTCGAGACCTACGACATCGTTCTGCACTACGACCGCGGCAGGGGAATCCGCGCCACTCGCGGCGGCGAGGATTGGGGAGAGTGGCTGAAACAGGCGCTCGGAGACCAGGGGAACGCGATCACACAGACACGCGAGCCCGGCGTAGCCATGGAGCTGATCGACCGCTACCTGCTGCGCACGCTGAACCTGCAGGCGCTGCGAGGGAGGGAGGCTGCAGGGCACAGGATCGCCGTGGTCATCGATTTCTCCGAGTTCGTCGTGCCGCGAGGCGATCCTATTCAGCTTGGGGGCGCGTTCAGCGCCAACGTGGTCAAAGTTCTCGGATGGGCGAATGATCCCGCCATCCTGCAGTCAAACATCATTACCGTGCTCCTGGCGGAAGGATTGCACGACCTCAATGAGCTGGTCGTGGAGAACCCTCACGCCGCGGCTCTGCGGATCCCCCTGCCGGGTGAGGAGGAAATGGGGGATTATGTCGCGGCGCTGACCGCCACTACCTTGCCGGAACTTCCTCAGCACTGCGAGGTGCCCCCGGAACAACTGGGCCGCCGCCTCACGGGGCTGAGCCGGGTCGGGGCTCGGACAGTCCTGTCTCTCGCGCTCAAGAATGGCCTCTCCATTACTTCACAATGGCTGACCCTGGCCAAGAAGGACATGATCGAACGCGAGTGCCAGGGACTGCTCGAGTTTCTCGAATCCCCGTTCACGCTGGACAACCTGGCCGGCCACGTCAGCGTCAAAGCCTGGCTGCGGGAGGACGCTCAGTTGCTCCGGCGCGGCATCCTGCAGGCCCTGCCGATGGGCTATCTGATCACCGGCCGGATCGGGACGGGCAAGACGTTCCTGATCCAGTGCTGGGCGGGCGAACTCGGGATCCCGTGCGTGGTGTTCAAAAACTTCCGCGACCGGTGGGTCGGCGCGACCGAATCCAACCTCGAGAAGATTTTCTCGGTGCTCCACGCCATTGGACAGGTCGTCGTGTTCGTCGATGAGGCGGATCAGGCGGCAGGCAAGCGGGAAGGCGGGGACACCGACGGAGGCCTGTCCGGGCGCGTGTACGCCATGCTGGCCAAGGAAATGTCGGAAACACGCAATCGCGGGCGCATCATCTGGGTGTTCGCCACGTCCCGTCCCGATCTGCTGGAAGTGGATCTCAAGCGTCAGGGCCGGCTGGATGTGCATATGCCTCTGTTTCCCCCGGAAACAGCCGGTGAAATGCAGGACCTGCTGATTGCCGTTGCCCGCAAACTGAAAGTGCCGCTGGCGGCCGCCGATATGCCTGAGATCCCGGCGGGGGTCATCCTGGGCGGCAACGAAATCGAGGGGATCCTCGTGCGCGCCCTGCGCGTTCAGGCGCTTGCCCCCGAGCCGGCTCCCCCGCTGAAGGATATCCTGCAGCAGGTTCTGGCAGAGGTGCGTCCCAGCAGCCACACGCGCAAGCTCGAGTACATGGACCTGGCCGCGGTGAAAGAATGCACCGACGCCGGGTTTCTCCCCGAGCGGTTCCGCAAGATGTCGCCGGAAGAACTCGAGAACAGGCTCGATGAACTGCGGAGGTTCGTTTAGAAAATGAGTGTCTTCGATCTCTTGCAGACCGTTGGCGGCAAGCTGGGAATCCTGGAGGCCCAGCGGAAGTCGGCGTCCGGCGAACCGCAGAAAATCGTGACCCGGACGGTGACGCTCGACGAACTCAGGTCCGAGATAGACGCCGAGGATGTGCGCACGCTCGCCGAAATGCCCGCGGAGTTCACGATTGCGTTTGAGAAGATTTTCGAAGCGGCCGGCGTGTCGGCTCCCGCGCAGGGCTGGAGCTTGTCCCGGCTAAAGGACGTGCTGCGCTCGGACCGCTTTAAAAACCGGGAATTTGCCGCCGCCCAGAAGGACTTGCTGGAGCTGCTCAGCGCCGACCGGGTGGCAGCGGAGGACCTGGTAAAAGAAGCCGTCGCCCAGGACCAGGCTCTGGATGCTTTCGAGGCCTTCGTACGCAAGAAGGTCGACGGTCACGCCGCCACGGCCGTGAGGCGTGTTGCAGAAATCGATGCCAGGATCGCGGCCCTCAATGCCGAGCGTGCCGGACTGAAGGAGCGGACGCAGAGCGAGCAGGACAAGCTTCGCGACTGGTGCAAGCGTAAGCGTGCGCACGAGCGGGAGCTGGCCTCGGCGGTAGTGTATCTGACGAACCGTCCGGTGATCAGCACCGACGACAACATCCCTTGAAAGCACGGGCCGGTTATGCATTAAAATGAGTGGTTGAATTAATTCCCTGATACCGACGAGGCTGCATTTCAACATCCGCCGCAAGGGCGGATGGCTCCGACAAGCGAAGGGAGAAAGCGATGGCAATGTTCGCAAGAATGGGCCGGTTGTTTCGAGGCTTCCTGGGACTGTTCATCAGCGGGATCGAAGCGCGCAACCCCGAGGCGCTGATGGAAGCCGCGCGCCAGGAATTTCGCGAAAAGATGGTGCAGTACAACCTGGCGCTCGCCCGCATGGCCGGAGTTGCGGAGCGCCTGAAGAGCCAGATCCGTGCAAAGACGGTGCGGGCCCAAGAGCTCGAACGCCGGATCCTGGCCAATCACCAGGCAGGCAATCTCGAACTGGCAGGCAGCCTGGCGCGTGAGCTGCAGGAGCTGAAAGGCGACCTGACGACCGATACACAGGAACTCTCCGAGACCGAAGACGCCTACCAGGGCAATCTCCGCCAGGCCAAAGTCGCACAGAAGGAGTTCGAGGACAAGCTGCACCGCCTCGAGAAACAGATGTCGCAGGTGAAGATCAAGGAAGCCCAGGCAGAAGCCGCAGCCGCCCTTGGCAACGCCGCCTTCAAGGTGGGCGACCTGGGCGACACGATGAAGACCGTCGAGGAGATCCTAACCAAGCGCTACGAGGTCTCTGCGGGCAAGGCGCGCGTGGCGAAGGACCTGGTGGATATCGAAAAGGTGCAGGAGAAGGAGAGCGAGCGCAAGGCTCTCGAACAGACAGCGCTCGCCGAGTTCCTGGCCAGCCAGGGAATCCAGGCGCCACCGGCCGCGGAGGCCGCAACCGCCAAGGAGAAAGAAATCGGGCCGTCGTCCGGCTCCGGATCGTCCGGGACTTGATTCGGGACAGCCGGGGATCACCGCAGTGCGAAGTGTGAGCAGCACAGAAGCTACTTAACCGAAGGAGAAATCGTATGGCGGATCAAGGTGCGCGCTTGACACCTCTGGGAAAGATCATCTCAATTGCTCTCATCGTCGGCCTCGTTGGCGTCGGCACATGGATCGTGCTTCGGCAGGGGGTGGGCGGCAGACAGGGCGGAGGCGCATTTTCCGGGGCGCCCGAAACCGAGGCCCCCGACACGGCGGGCGTTACCACCGTGAAGGAGTACAAGTACGTGCCCGCAGACCGGCTGCCGGCGGTCAAGGGAGTCAGCCAGTACCAGTGGGATCCGAAAGAGAAGATACTCCATTTCACCTACAATGTCTGGGCCGGCTGGCTGCCGGTGATTGCCGCCAACGGCGGAACGAAGCCCAGCGCCGACAGCATTTTTGCCAAGAAATACGGATTCCGCGTCCAGATGGATCTGATGGACGATCCGGTCATCGCTCGAGACGCCTTCGCCGCGGGCAAGGTCCACACGCTGTGGGGAACCGCGGACATGATCGTGCTCATGGCGCCTGAACTGGTAAAGGACTCCCGCACCGCGCCGCGCGTTTTCCAGCAGATTGACTGGTCCAACGGCGGCGACGGGATCGTCGTGCGCAACTCGATCAAGACGGTCGCGGACCTGCGCGGCAAAAGCATCACCCTGGCGCAGAACTCGCCGAGCGAATACTACCTGACCTCGCTGCTGTTGTCTGCCGGGCTGAAGCCGGCCGACGTGCGCATCCGCTACACGGATACCGCCTTCTCCGCCGCCACCGCCTTCGTGGCCGACAGGAAGATCGATGCCTGCGTCTCGTGGGCCCCCGACATCTACAACATCCCCGAGCGGGTCGCCGGGACACGCATCCTCTCGAGCACCAAGGACGCCAACAAACTGATTGCCGACGTCTATGCAGTCCGCGCCGACTTCGCGCGGGACCACCCGGAAGTCGTCGAAGGCCTGGCAGCGGGAATCTTCGAGGGAATGGACATTATCAAAGACAAGCCGGAACAGGCCGCGAAGTGGATGGCGGACGCGTTCGGGCTCAAGCCCGAAGACATCATGGCGATGCGCAACGACGCGCACGCGACGAACTTTGCGGAGAACATCCAGTTCTTTCTCAATTCATCCAACCCGACCAATTTCGAGCGCACCTGGAAGAATGCCAGCTACGTCTATCGCGAACTGGGCAAGATCGACGCCCCGGTGCCGTTCGACCAGGTGATGGATTTCTCGGTCATCCAGTCGCTGCAGAAGAAGGGAGCGTTTGCCAACCAGAAGGATGAGAGCGTCGCGACTTTCACCCCGTCCAGCTTCAGGAAAATACCGGCCGAAGCCCCGATCCTGACGCAGACGATCCGGATCAATTTCTTCCCCAACTCGGCCAATCCCTACGAGCCGGCGAGGGACGACGTGAACAACGTGATCCAGGGCAAGCTGTACGATCCAAACGTGGATGCCACTTTGGAACGGGTGGCGCGCCTGGCCGGCCAATTCGCACGCGCCGTGATTCTGATCGAGGGACACGCGGACTCGAGCATGAAAGGCCGGGTGCCGGTCGATGCGGTGCGCCAGCTCAGCCTCGAACGCGCCGAAGCCATCAAGCGTGCGCTGATCGACAAATTCAAGTTCGACCCCAACAAGTTCAGCATCCAGGGGAAGGGTTGGGATGTTCCGGCGGATTCTGCGGATCCCAACAACCAGGCGCTCAACCGCAGGGTCGAAATCAGTGTCTTTCCGCCCGAGCAGAAGTAGGCGGGACATAGGGCGTTTGAGATTTTCGGGAGCAGGTAGAGGAGGAATACGACTAGTACGCGGAAGAAAGCCGACATGGGAACAAGCCATCAGTGCGAAGGTCGATGGGGCCACGCAAAGCTCTCCATCGATCCTTGCGGTCAGTTTGGAGGAAGTGCATGAGTTACTTTAGAGCAGCCGTAGCGGCGACTGCTTCAGTTCTTGTCCTTTTGGCGGCGGCCTGCAGCTCGTCAAATCCCAACAGGCCCGAGTTCAACAAGCCGAACAATCCGGAAGCCATTCAGGAATTGCTCAAGCCTCCGGGCAACGTAGCGCCCCAGGAAGGGATCGCGGCCGCGATTCTTCTCGATACGACCGGCAGCATGGAGGAAGAAGTAAAGGGCGCCGACAACCAGCCCAAGCCGAAAATAAAGATTGCCCAGCAGGCGCTGTTAAATGTCCTGCAGCAGTTCAGCACCTTCGCCGCGAAGAATCCGGACAAGAAACTGGTGGTGGGAATTTATGAGTTCAGCAAGCGGGCCGGCGTGCCGTCCTGCCGGCAGATCGTAAAAATGGGGCCGCCCGACGTTGCTGCCGCCAAGAGCGCCATCAACAGCCTGGTGCCGTCCGGGGGCACTCCCATCGGCGAAGCCATGATCACCGCCAAGCGCGACCTGGATGCGACCGGTTTCACTCACCGGCACATGCTGGTAATCTCAGATGGGGAAAACAACCTGGGCTACCTGCCCGGCGATGTAGCTAAGGTCATTTCGCAGGAGCCGCAGCCGGACCGTGCGGCCATTTACTTTATCGCCTTCGATGTCGGGGCCGAGGCCTTCGAGCCCGTGAAAGAGGCGGGCGGCCTGGTCCTCGCCGCGGACGGCGAACAACAGCTCGCGGATACGCTCGATTTCATCCTGACGGGGAAGATACTGGTGGAACAGCCGGAGGCCCCGGCGCACCCACCGCATCCCGTCATGCCCGGCACCCGCCGCCGCTGACCGGCGCCGGTGTCGATTATGGACTCATTCGGCCCTGAGGCGCGAAGGGCCGTCATGAAAGAGGCCCGGCGCCAGTAGGTCCCGGCCGCCGAGAATGTCTCAAAACTCGCGCACCCGGCGATATACGCTCAATTTCAGCCCTGGAAGGGCTGGAGACAGTAGCCCCGGGCAAGCGAAGCGCCGCCCGGGGTAGAGGACGAAATAGAAACCGAGCCCTGGCAGGGGCGACAGAAATCGTTTGTTTGCAGATATTTTCTGTCGCCCCTGCCGGGGCTTTCACCATTTGCCCGGCCTGACCGGGGGCAGCGCCGCTGCGCGGCTCGCCCCCGGCTATTTTCTCTGCGTCCCTCCAGGACGCCTGGTTTTGAGACATTCTTGCCGGACGTGACCCGAGCCCTTCCTGACCGTCATACCCGCCCTTTTTCTGGTCCTGCCGAAACTGCATTGCCTTGCAGCCATGCACGGCGCATTGCGCGCCGCCGGATTGGCAGCCGGAATACGTGCCGCGGCATTCGCGCGCTCTCGAATTTTAGACGGGGTCCCGGCGGACGGGACCTACTCTTAACCTGAATAATTCACTATCGCCTGGGCCGCGTAGCGGCCGCATGAATGTAGGCCGGCCTTTCAAGGCCGGCATCCGGTCGGCTGCTCCCGATGCGTCGCGCAGCGACGCTTGAATTCAGCCTTCGCTACGCGACGGAATCATTCGCCGCCGTGTGCTCCCGGCCTTGAAAGGCCGGGCTACAATCAAACCGCCGCTACGCGGCTTCCAAGAGTGTGTTGGTTTCATAAGCAAGAGGAGTTGGCCCTTAACGGTTCAATGTCCGACAGTTGAGGACTTCTCGTAATCCTCTTCATGAATTATCCGGGTTAAGGCAGCGAGACGAAGATTTTCGCTTGACTTTTCTTTACCGGTCGGTAAAGTACTTTCCGTCGAATGGAGGATTCCATGGGCAAGGGGCGCGAGTCGATCGTGAAGGCGGCGATAGGAGTGTTCGCCCGGAAGGGCTATGACGGCGCATCGACGCGCGAGATCTGCGCGGCGGCCGGCCTGACCAAACCGGTCCTTTATTATCATTTCCACGGCAAGGAACACCTCTACCAGGAGCTGATGATCGACTCGTTCAGCGGCTACTACAAGACGCTGCTGCGGGCGTCCCGGCGCCGCGGTTCTTTGCACGAGCGACTGGTCCGCATGGTCACGACCGATTTCAGGGTGGCCAAGGAAGACCCCGTGCGTACCAAGTTTCTCCTGCGCATGATCTTCTCCCCCGGGGAACAGCATCCCCTCTTCGATTACATAAAGGAAATGGAGCGGGAAAGAAAGGTGATCGCCGCCGTAATCCAGGAGGGAATCGATGCGGGAGAGCTGGCCGGGAACGCCCGTGATCTGGCGACGGCGCTGATGGGAATGGAACTGTTCGCGACCCTGGAAAATCTCTTCACCGGGCGGCCGACGCTGACGCGCCGGCGCGCGGTGCAATGTGTCGATCTCCTGCTGCACGGCTGCAGCCTGCGGCATTGATCTACCGATCGGTATAGTAAAAAAGAGGATTGAGATTATGAACCCGATTGTGCGCCTGCTCTCCTCGGCCGTCCTGGCTGCCTTTTGCGCCGGAATTGCGCTCGCGCAGACCCAGCCCGAACCCCTTGCTCTTTCCGAGGCCGTGAGGCTCGCCCTGGAGCGGAATCCCGAAGTTCTGGTTGCGCGCGAGCAGCTGGAAGAACTGAAGGGGAGGATCACCGAGGTGCGCGCCGACGCGTATCCCCAGGTCACCCTGCAGGGATTCGGCCTGCGCCTGCGCGACCCCAGCTTTCTCAACAGCGCCAGCTTCGACAAGGTCCCCGAGGAATTCCGCAACGCGCTTGTCCCCCAGAGCGCCAACCTGTTCGATGTCGGCCTGAGCGTGAAACAGCCTATCTACACGGCCGGCAAGGTGGGAACCGCCGTCAAGCTGGCCCTCGAGGGCCGCCATGAGAAGGAGGAGGCTCTTGAAGCTGTGCGCCAGCGCGTGGCCTTCCGGGTTTTCCAGGCGTTCTACGACCTTCTGCTCGCGGACGCCAACCTCGCGGTCGTGCGCGAGACCTACCGGCAGAGGGAGAAGCACCTCGAACAGGTGCGCAGCCGCTTCTCCCTCGGCGTCGCCACCGAGACCGACGTGCTGCGGTCTCAGGTGAACCTGGCGAACACCGAACCGGAGCGAATCCGGGCTGAAAACGGCGTCCGCCTCGCCCGGGCCGCCCTCAACAACCTGATCGTGGTCGATCTGGACACTCCGACCCGGATCGAGGGAAAGCTGGAATACCGCCCTTGGCCGGTGCCGTCGCCGGCCGAGTTCCAGGCACAGGCGCTTGAAGTCAGGCCCGAGATCCTGGTCGCGCGGCGGCTGGTGCAGGAGGCGAGGCTCCTGGGGAATCTGGCGCAGGCGGAAAACCGGTTGAGCGTGGACATGGAAGGGCGCTGGGGCTACAACGTGCGCGATCCTCAGAACCTGTTCAAGCAGGATTTTTCGCGATGGAACGTCACCTTCAATTTCCGTTTGCCGTTTTACGACGGCGGGCGCAAGGCGGGCCAGGTGGCCCAGGCCAATTCCCGGTTGCGTGCAGCCGAACAAAATCTGGCACAGCTCGTGAACAACGTGAAGCTCGAGATCAAGGCAGCTGCAGACGACATGCAGTCGTCGGCGCAAGCCATTTCGGCTGCACAGCTGAACGTCGCCCAGGCCGAGAAGGTGCTCCAGATGATGCAGTCTAACTACCAGTATGGCGCGGCGACCACCCTGGACGTAGTGGATTCGCAGACGGCGCTCACAGTTGCGCGCAACGCCGTGATCAATACGACCTATCAATACCAAATAGCGAAGGGCCGGCTGAGGCTTGCGGCCGGGTTGCCCATCCTGGACGGGGAGGAGAACCGGTGATGAAGAGTCGAGTGGGGATTCTCTTTTTCTTGTGCCTGGCGGCGGCCGCGCAATGGCGCTGCTCCGGCAGCGAGGTGCCGGCAAAGAACTCCGCTGCCGCGCCACCGGTAGAGCTGGCGGTCAAGGCCGCGCCGGTATCCGTGATGGATTGGCCCGTTTCCATCCCGATCTCGGGCAGCCTGCGCTCGCAATCCAACGTGGAAATCAAGTCCGAGGTCGGCGGCCGGCTGATTGCGACTCACTTCCAGGAAGGCGACACGGTGCGACGGGACCAGTTGCTGGCGGAGATCGATCCCATCAACTACCGGCTTGCGTGCGATCAGGCCGGCGCTGCGCTGGCTGTCGCCCGGGCGGGCCTGGGGCGCGCATTGGTGGCGCGGGATCACAGCCGTCTCGAGAGGGATCGTGCGGATAATTTGCTGCGCACCGGCGGCATCACGCAAAAGGATCATCAGGCGGCGGTCAACGGCGCCAATGAGGCTGAAGCGCAGGTGACGCTGGCGGAGGCCCAGATCGAGCAGGCGCGCGCCACGCTGTCGGTCACGGAGAAGGCTCTCAAGGACTGCAAGATCTTTGCCCCGGCAGACGGCCACGTGCGCCGGAAATACCTGGACCAGGGATCCTTGTTGAGTTCCGGGACCACGGTCTACAGCCTGGTGGACAACACCCGCCTCGAGCTGGAATGCCTGCTGCCTTCGTATCAACTGGCGGACGTGCGCCTCGGGCAACGCGCCACTTTCACTACGCCGACTTACGGCGAGCGGAGATTCGACGGCAGCGTGCTCGCGATCAACCCGATGATCGAGTCCGATAACCGTTCGGTAAAGTTGATCGTCAAGATGGCCAATCCCGGCGAGGCCCTGCGCAGCGGCATGTACGCGCGCGGCGAGATTGAAGTGCGCGTCGAACGCCAGGCGCTGGTGATCCCTCGCTCCGCCCTGATCGTCGACCCGAACGAGACCTCTTCCGGCAGCGTCTATGTCATCGCCGGCGGCAAGGCCCAGCGGCGCAGCGTCCGCGTGGGCGGCTTCCGGCAGGACCAGCTCTGGATCCAGGAAGGCCTCGCGAAAGGCGACCAGGTGATTGTCGAGATCGGTCCCGCACTGAAGGACGGTGTTCCGGTTCGCGCCTTGACGGACCGGCCCGACGTGGAGCAATAACCCATGCTACTTTCGGATCTCTCCATCAAGCAGCCGGTATTCGCCACCATGGTCATGGTCGGCCTGGTGGTACTCGGGATCTTCTCCTATAAGGAGTTGTCGACGGATCTGTTTCCCAAGGTGGATCTCCCCGTGGTCAGCGTCCGCACCCTGTATCCGGGCGTCTCTCCTGAGACCGTGGAAACGGAAGTCACCAGGCGCATCGAGGAAGCCATTAATCCTCTCGAAGGGATACGCCACATTTCCTCGATCACCTCGGAGGGATTCTCCAGCGTCGTTGCCGAATTCGAACTCGGGACCAACATCTATGCCGCGGCGCAGGATGTTCGCAGCAAGGTCAGCGCGCTGCGCCGTGATTTTCCCACCGGAGTGGAAGAGCCGGTGATCGAGCGCCTCGACCCGGCGGATCTTCCCATTCTCTCGTTATCGGTCGCATCGGAGCAGCTTTCCCCCAAGGCGCTCACGTCACTGGTCGAAAAGGTCATCAAGAAGCGTCTGGAGAACATCCAGGGAGTGGGTTCGCTCACCATCGTCGGCGGGCAACGGCGAGAGATTCAGATCCTGCTGGATCCCAACCGGATGAAGAGCTACGGCATCACCGTGCCGGACGTCGTGATCGCGCTGCGCCGGGAAAATCAGGAAGTGCCTGCGGGAAAGATCGAACACGGGCGGATGGAAGAACTGGTGCGGATTGACGGCAAGTTTGCCGATGCCGGCGCATTCGAAAACCTGATCGTGAAGTCGATCCGCGGTGTGCCGGTGTACTTGAACGAGGTGGCTTCTGTCGCGGACGGCTACGAGGAGCAGCGGACGCTGGCGCTGATTGAAGGGCGCCGGGCGCTGGCTCTCGAAATCCGAAAGCAGTCGGGCGGGAATACGGTCGACGTCGCCGAAGCCGTGAAGGCGGCTATCCCCAAATTGAACCAGGAGTTTTCGGGGCGCGCGCAGATCGCCGTGGTCAAGGACCTCTCGACATTCATCCGCGACGCGGTCGAGGATGTGCGCAACACCCTGATTCTCGGCGCCATCTTCACGGTGATGGTGGTATTCGTGTTCCTCAACAGCTGGCGCAGCACGGTGATCACCGGATTGACGCTTCCCGTGTCGATCATTGCCGCCTTCATCGTGATGAAGATTTTCGGCTTCACGCTGAACATGCTCACCCTCATGGGGCTGTCGCTCGCCGTCGGCCTGCTGATCGACGACGCCATCGTGGTCCGGGAAAACATCGTCAGGCACATGCAGCAGGGCCGCGGCCATTTCGAGGCGGCGCGCATCGGCACCTCCGAGATCGGGCTCGCGGTGATGGCCACGACCTTCTCGATCATTGCGGTATTTGTGCCGGTGGCGTTCATGCGGGGGATTGTCGGCCAGTTCTTCTATGAATTCGGCATCACCGTGGCTTTTGCCGTGCTCGTCTCGCTGTTTGTCTCCTTCACCCTCGACCCCATGTTGTCGTCGCGCTGGTACGATCCGGCGATTGCGGGCGGCCGCCGCAGAGGGCTCAGCCGCGTTCTGGAGGTCTTTGACCGTCAGTTCGAACGGTTGCACGGCGTGTATGAAACCGCGATCCGATTCTCGCTCCGTCACCGCGCGGCGGTGCTGGGCATTGCCTTCGTCCTGTTCGCCGCGGCCCTGGCGGCCTTCCCCCGGTTGGGTTCGACGTTCATGCCCGATTATGACCGCGGGGAATTTCAGGTGAGTTTCAAGTCGGCCCCCGGGTCGGGGCTCGAGCAGACGGAGAAAGTTGCCGGAGATATTGTGGGAACGATCACCCGTCAGCCGGGCATCGCCTATACGTTTACGACCATCGGCACAAGAGCCAGCGGCGCCATCAACGAGGGCATGGTATACGTCAAACTCAAGCCGAAGGAGGAGCGGCAGCTCTCCGATTACCAGCTGCGCGGCCGGCTCCGTGAGGAGTTTGCCTCGTATAGCGCCGCCATTACGAGCGTGGAGGAAGTAAACGACATGGGGGATTCGAAACCGATCCAGATCAGCGTCCGGGGGACGGACCTTGTCGAATTGGATCGCATCTCCACCCGCGTGGCCGACCTGGTCCGTTCGGTGCCGGGCGCCGCCGATGTGGATAGAAGTCTGGACCGCGATAAGCCCGAAGTGAAAATCCGGATTGACCGCAAGCTGGCATCCGACCTGGGCATCAACCTCGATTCGATCGCCTTGACGCTGCGCGCGCTGCTCAATGGAGAAGTGGCCAGCCAATTCGAGGATCCCGACGGCGATGCCTACGATGTCAGGGTTCGCCTCGCTGCCCGGCAGCGCAAGGCGCTCGAAGTGCTGAACGACATCGACATTCTCAGTTCCAAAAAGGACTCGGCTGGGCGCGACATGCTGATACCGGTGGGACAAGTGACCACCCTTCGGCGGAGCACCAGCTCGTCGCAGATCCGGCGCTACGACCTGATCCGCGAGGTTCGGGTTTCCGCAAATACGGCGGGCCGTCCGATGGGGGATGTGGTCAACGACATCCGGGCGCGCGGGACGGAGCTGAATCTGCCCGCGGGATTTGAAGTTCTGTATACGGGCGAAGCGGAGGATATGCGCGAGAGTTTCGGCTATATCTATGATGCGCTGATCCTGGCCGTGGTGTTCATCTACCTGATTCTGGCATCGCAGTTCGGCAGCTTCACCCATCCCCTTGCCATTATGCTGTCACTCCCGCTGTCGCTCATCGGCGTGGTGGGAATGCTGCTGCTGACCGGCGATACGTTGAACATCATGTCGATGATCGGGCTGATCCTACTGATGGGCCTGGTGACCAAGAACGCAATCCTGCTGATTGACCACACCAACAGGCTGCGCCGCGCAGGAACAGCACGGGACGAGGCCCTGGGAAAAGCCGGCAACACGCGCCTGCGCCCCATCGTCATGACGACGCTTGCCATGATTTTCGGCATGCTGCCGCTGGCCCTTCAGATCGGCGCCGGGTCCGAGATCCGCGCTCCGATGGCCCGGGCCGTGATCGGCGGCCTCATCACTTCGACCTTGCTGACCTTGCTGGCCGTGCCGGTGGTCTACTCGCTCTTGGACGATCTGACGCGAAAGCTGCTCGGCGTCCGCAAGCCGCACGAGGCGGAGGCCGACCAGGCCGCTCCGCTTTGAGCTTGACTCGTTGCCGGGTGCAGGCCCCTTTGCGGCACTCCCGGACCGGGACAGGTACCGACGGAAGGCAGGAATTCGGTTTATCGAGTTCCTGCGGCTCACAGCAAAGCGGTCCAGATTAGAAACAGGAATAATTTCCCGGCAAAGCCTCTTCCGAGACGGAAGCCCGAGGAGCAAACCTGTACATAAGCTCTTTGTTTGTAGAAGATTATGTTCTGGTCTCTGCACTGGTACGGATCGTGCTATGTCCAGAGCGGAACCCTAAACCCAATGCGCCCAGCAGGGGGAGGTAGCGGGAGACATGGTCAGCAAACCCAAGTACGGTTCATTGGCAGGAACACATCCCTGGCTGATGACGGTTTGGCTGCTGGCCGGCCCGCTCCCCCTGCTCCTGGTCCTGTCGCTCGGGGAGCACAAAGGAACGGCCCATTTTCGCGGTGTTTCAGAGTTATCAACGGCTGGGTTCAGTTCCTCCGTACTCGTTGAATCGCTGGCTCCCGGAAAAGCGAAGCAGCCCCGGATTACCGCAGTTTCTGTGCGTCAGGGGTCTCCAGCAGCAGCAAAACCCGATTCCCGCAAGACCCCGGTTGTATCCAGATAAGCGCGTCAGATACGCGCCGCCTCTCAAAAGAGCTCCGACGAAAGAGCTGTTGCCGGCAGCAGACGGTCCCGGCCGCCGGACGGGACCTTGAACATCCCATACACGCAATCTCCCACCCCCCCCCAGGCGTGACCCATCGGTCCACGCCGAATTCGCAGCCGGCCCCCGGACTTCAATACTCCTGCACCGCCGAATTCATGACGAAGTCCCGGCCGGGACCTGCGTTCCTGTTCCGCAGGGCTCGTTATTTTCTGTCGCGAGACTCAATAATTGTCCTTCTTGGTCCTGAACGTGGACCTAGACCTGGACGTGGACAGCCTTTCTTGATGTAAGCTCTCGCGAATGCAGCACCTATATCGAGCCATAGGCGTTTGCCGGGTCTACGTCCAAGTCCAGGTCCAAGTCCAAGTCTAGGCCCAGGTCAGATGACCTCGGAGTTTCGCGACAGAAACTGGTTACCGCCTGAACCGATCCCAATCAAAGTTCGACTTGGCCTGCAACGCCTTTGCAGGGCATAATTGAGGTGCGGTTCTTGTTGCGCGGAGAAATCATTCATGCCTTTGTTCGAATACGTTTGCAGAAAATGCGGGTACCGGTTCGAGGCTCTGGTGCTGGGATCCAAACAACCGGCCTGTCCCAAGTGTCAGAGCTCTGATCTGCAGCAGGAAGTGTCTGCCTTCGCCATGGGACGCGATGCGGGGAAGGGTGGTTCGACTCCAATCCCAACACCGGGAGGCTGCGGCGCCGGTGGCGGCGGAGGCTGACGGCTGTAGCCGCGGGCCGTGCGCCCGCATGCACTGGGCCGTCTTTCCGGACGCTCCCGGAGGTGAACCCCTTGGATGACGCAAAAAAACTCAGAATTGCGATGCTGGAACGGAACGATGTCGCCCCCGAGGTCGGCGTTTTGTACGATCTGCTGGAGGCGCAGCGCGGTGTCGTTCCCTATATGTTCAAGACCATCGCGCGCACACCCGAGCTGGCATTGGGGATCGCCGCGTTTCTGAAGCCGCTGATGGCCGACGGTGCTCTGCCGGGGTGGTACAAGGAACTTCTGGCCACAAGGATCGCCATTCTCCAAAACTGCGATTACTGAACATCCTCTCATACTGCTTTGGCAAAGCAGAAAGGCGCATCCATAGAGCAGCTGGTAGGAGTCCGGCGCTATGAAACGGGTCCTTTCACGGATGGGGAAAAGCTGGGATTCCGTTTTGCGGACCGCGTGCACCGCTCGGCCGCCGAGATCGACGACGCGTTTTATGCTTCGCTCCGGCGGCTGCTCACCGATGAGCAGATTATTGAGCTCGCCGCCGTGACGTGCGCTTTTGAATTCTTCACCCGATTCGTGGATTCTCTTCGCATACCCACAACTCCGGTTCCGGCAGAATCTCTTTGAAACCCCGGGAAGTGCCCGGTCAATCCCGGCGCGCGGCTCCCGGAACCTGCTTAATAGCAAAGCTCTCCCCAAGGTTGCCGGGAACGATTCCTGACCAGAAACAGTGTTTCCGCATGTTATGTCTGTTTAAACTCAGCGATGAATTGACGAAATCCCAAGAAGTGGTTACAATGACTACATTGGAGCCATTGAGATGAAAAAGACCGCCGTCGGATCCCGGGAGCTTAAGACTCGTCTCGGCGCCTATCTTCGCCAGGTGCAGAAAGGTCAGATCCTGATCGTCACAGACCGGGGTCGGCCGGTGGCTGAAATACAGCCTGTCCATGCGATAGCGGAAGGCGAACAAGGCCGGCTGGATGAACTGGTCGCGCTCGGCCTGCTCACGCGCAAATCCTACGGACCTCTGGTGCGGATCAAGCCCATAGTTGCCAAAGGCGCGCCGCTATCCACCGCGGTTATCGAAGACCGGGAGGATCGGCTGTGATCCGCTATTTTGACGCCAGCGCCCTGGCAAAGCGCTATGTGGCGGAGCCTGGAAGCAAGAACGTCGGGCACCTGCTGGCGGACGGCATTGCCGTCACCTGCAGGCTGTCGGAAGTCGAAATCGCTTCCGCCCTGGCCCGCCGCGAGCGAGAGGGTGCGCTTACCGCAGTTGCGCGCGATCGCCTGCTGGCATCCATGCAACGTGATATGGCTTCCCTCTATGTGGTCGAGGTGTCGCCGGAAGTGAGTGTTCTTGCCTGCCGCCTCCTGACGCGCCACAAGCTGCGGGCCGGCGACGCCATTCATTTAGCCTCGGCTCTGATACTCTCGGGCCGGTCCGACATCACCGTCCAATTCGTTGCCTGTGATCAGGCCCTGAATGCAGCCGCGGTCAAAGAAGGCTTCGAGCTTCCCTGAGCATTCAGATTCCTGCCTCGGCCAACACGAAACGTAATCGCACGCGACGCTTGTGACTCGACGTGACTCGGGGACAGATAGGAAGATTGCATCGCGGGCGCCGGCCAAAGGTAGTGAACGCAAGGGATTTTAGTACGGGCCGTGTGATGAAAAAAGCCAACATCCGCATTGACGACCTGGTTCAGGTACGGGGCGATGTCCAGAACCAGATCGAGGCGCGAAGTGGTTACTATGAGCCGGTTGTTCTCTGGCGCTTCGACCAGGTTGGCGCTTCTCAGGAGGCGGGTCGTCATGCAGTTCGATTTTGGGAAAAAATTTGCGGAAATCCCTTTGTTCCGGTGCTATACATGACGACAGAAGTGCGGAACAAAGACAGAGAACCACGAAGGCCTCGAAGACCTCAATGGTGATAGGCGCAATGAGGTTTTTTTTCATGCGCTGTCGCTTCCTCCGCGCCTCGGGCAAAGATGTCGGCCGGAGGCCGCCCCTGCGGAGGAAGTGACGGCGCATGCCTTTGAGGTCTTCGAGGCCTTCGTGGTTCAAAAGCAGGTCACGATTAATGTCGTCATGTATAGCATCGGCGGCACCAAGAGGATGCCAATATGAAGAACACCGAGGATCTCGAGTCGAAGCTGCCGTCGATTCACAACTGGCGCACCACGGACGAGGAGGAGATCGCCAGGCGCAGGTACCGCGCACGCACGGAAGCCCTGCGGGTGCGGAACCTTGACCCGGATTTTCCGATCTTTTCGAACTTCGCGGTAAAATCCGCCAGCGGGCTGACCTACAGAGTTGAAATCCGCAGCGTTTCGCAACGGCGTTTTTCGTGCACTTGCGTCGATTTCCGCATCAACGCTCTGGGCACGTGCAAGCATGTCGAAGCGGCCATCCTCCATCTGGAAGCGCGTCATCGGCGGCTTTTCCGGCAGGCTGAGAAGAACGGCGCCGGGCGCCTGGACGTTGTGCCTGATCTCATGGCCGATTGTCTGCGCCTGGAAGGCGTTACAGGCAGTCTGCCTGCCGGGCTCAGACGGACGGTCGGGGAAGACGGGCTGATCTGTGTTGCCGATCCGGAAGAAGCCATCGGAATCCTGCAGGGAACGGGCATTTCGTCGCTGCGCATCTCCCAGGATGTGGCGCCCTGGCTGGAGGCGCGGCGGCGCGCGCAGGAGCGTCGGCTCGCCTTCAAGGAATATGAGCAGAAAGTCCAGTCCGGCGAATGGCCGGCGCACGAGACGCTCGTGCCGCTCTACCCGTATCAGCGCGAAGGCATGCTCCACCTGGCGTTCAACGAACGGGCGCTGCTGGCCGACGAGATGGGCCTCGGCAAGACCATCCAGGCCATCGCCGCCTGCGCGCTTCTGCGCCGGCTGGGGAACGCGAGGCGGGTGCTGGTCGTAACTCCCGCATCACTGAAGACCGAGTGGGAGGAGCAGATCGAACGATTCACCACTCTTCCGTATCAGCTGGTCTTCGGCCCCCGCGGCAAGCGCCTGCGCCTTTATGGCGCAGCGCCTTTCTTTACCATCGTCAATTACGAGCAGATGATCTCCGACGCGCTCGACGTCAACACCCAGTTGCAGCCGGATGTGGTGATCCTGGACGAAGCGCAGCGCATCAAGAACTGGAGCACCAAGACGGCGCAGGCCGTCAAGCGGCTGCAGAGCCGCTACGCGTTCGTGCTCACCGGAACGCCCATCGAAAACCGAATCGACGACATTCACTCCATCATGTCGTTTCTCGAACCGTCGGTGCTCGGGCCGCTGTTCCGTTTCAATCGCGAATTTTACCGGCTCGACGAGCGCGGGCGGCCCGAGGGTTACTGTAATCTCGAAGGGCTGCACAAGCGCATCAAGCCTTTTCTGCTGCGCCGCCGCAAGGCCGACGTCGAGACGGAGCTGCCGGACCGCACCGACCGGAAATACTTCGTTGCGCTCAGCGCGGCGCAGGCGAGCGCCTATGCGGATCATGAAGCCCAGGTGGCGCGCCTGGTGGCGATCGCCAAGAGGCGTCCGCTGACTCAGCAGGAGTCGGAGAAGCTGCAGCGCGAGCTCGCCATGATGCGCATGGTCTGCGACACCAACTTCATCCTCGATCCGGACGACCGCGCCTGTCCCAAGCTTGAGGAACTGGGAAAGATCTTTGCGGAGTGCCGCGACAACAAAGATGTGAAGGTGCTCGTTTTTTCGGAATGGGAGCGCATGCTCGTGCTGGTGAGGGAGCTGTGCGAGCGCATGAAGCTCGGTTATGCCTGGCACACCGGGTCCGTGCCGCAGCGTCGCCGCCGGGCCGAGATCCAGCTGTTCAAGAGCAGCCCGGAGTGCTCGCGTCTTCCTGAGCACCGATTCCGGCAGCACGGGGCTCAACCTCCAGATTGCGAGCGTCGTGGTCAATTGCGACCTGCCGTGGAATCCGGCGCGCCTCGAACAGCGCATCGCGCGGGCCTGGCGCAAACACCAGACGCGCGCCGTGACCGTAATCCACCTGGTGTCGGAAAACACCATCGAGCAGCGAATGCTGGATACGCTTTCGATCAAGCAGGCGCTTGCCGACGGAGTCCTCGACATGCGCGGCGATCTCGGCGAGATCCGGTTCCGCGGCGGCAAACAGGCGTTCCTGGCCCGCCTGGAACAGCTGATCTCCGTAGTGCCCAAGCCCGCGCCGCCTGCACCCAAGAAGAAGACTCTGCCTCCAGACCGGCCGCTCGGCTTCAGCAAGATAGCCCGCGAACTGCTGGGTTCCGCCTGTGTCCGCTGCGAGGAGCGGTATCCGCTCGCTGGACCGCACTCGGTGATCGTGATCGTAGTGGACCGGGATGCGCCCCTGCACCGCGAAAGACTCAAGGAGCCCTACGAAGAGTTTTTCGGCAAGGACGTTTCTGATCCCCTCGCGCCGGTCAAGCTGGAAGTGATCGACCGCGGGACCGATGAGGCAATGTCACGCCTCGTGGAAGCCGGATTGATATCCCCTTGTACGCGGGCGATCCGCGACCTGGCAACCGCCGCCGAAAATGCGCCTGTGGCGCTGTCGGAAGTCGAACGGCAGCTGGTGGAGGAGCATCGGCGTCAGGCAGAACGCAAATTGAAAATGGCGGCATTGCTCGGCGGCGGCGGTCTGCTCGAAGAAGAACGGGAAGCGCTGCTTCAGGCCGCGTTGTGGCTGGGAAAGTCGCTGGCCGTGGAAAACCGGGCCGGGGCGCCGGAGACGCTCGAAGATGCCCTGCGCCCGCCGCACGCACTCTTCTGGGGCGACCACCTGGCCGCCGTCCGCGCCTATGCCGCCGACGCATCCATCGCGGCCGCCCCGGCGGCCGCCGCCCTGCGCACCCTCGCCGGGACATGAGATGTTCGGGGGGAAACGACGATGCTGAGTTACGACTTTTCCCGCGCGATGCGCTGCACGCGCGAATCTCCCGCCTGGGAAGGCGATTGTATTCCGGGGGAACGTCTACGGCCACAGCTGATTGGTTGCCAAAGCCTCAAGGAACTGCTCGATGGGCCAGATTCCGATGCCGTCGGCGGTCTTCATTTCCCGCCGGCCGTTGTAGATCAGGATTCTGTGTGCGAGCCGGGGGAGGTCCTTGACGGCGCGCAGTCCGGAGAGGTCTTGGTTTGACACTTTGGCGCCTGACTTGACTTCAATGGCAAGGTATTCCCGGCCTCGTTTCAAAACAAAGTCTACCTCAGTCTGCCGCGCCTCTGCCGGCGCCCAGTAATAGATCTCATCGAGAATTTCACGGAGTTCTCCGTAAGCGCGTAGCAGCGTGGCGATCCACCCCTCAAGCAAGGCCCCCTTCTCCTCCATACCGGGCCGGCCGGTGTGTTTCTTGATGGCTCTGACCAGGCCCGGATCGATCCAGTACAGCTTGGGGTGTCTCCTTTCCCTGACACGGAGCCGGGCTTCGAATGCGGGAATACGATAGGCCAGAAGGGTGTCCTCCAGAATATCGAGGTATCCGTTCACCGTTGTGCGGGCGACGCCCGCATCGCGCGCCAGGGAGGAAGTGTTGACTACCTGAGCGTGGAACAGGGCCGCGATGGGGAGGAACCTTGCGAATCCTCCCAAATTGCGGACCAACGCTTCGGCTCTGATTTCCTCCTTCAGGTAGAGCTCGACATAAGCCCGCAGAGCCTCATCCTTGGACGCCGCGCGCACGATTACGGGCAGGGTCCCGAATGTCAAAGCCTTTTCCAGGGAAAAGTCCGCGCCCAGTTCCTCCGGCAGCAACGGAAACATGGTCTTTTTCAAAGCTCTGCCGGCAAGCAGATTTGTTCCGGCTGTCTTCAGCTTGCGCGCGCTCGAACCAAGCATCACGAAGCGCAGGCGTTTCTCCTCGATAAATCGATGCACCTGGTTCAGGAGCCCGGGAACGCGTTGGATCTCGTCGACGACTACCCAAGCGCCGGTTGATAGGGCGCGCAACTCCGCCGCGAATGCATCGGGATCGGCCAGGTAATCCTGATAAAGACCTTCATCCAGCAAGTCAATCCGGGGAGCATCTGGAAAAAGCTGCCTTGCCCACGTGCTCTTGCCGACCCCTCTGGGGCCGAAGAGAAAAAAGCTCTGACCGGGGAGCTTGTAGATGCGCGGGTAAAGAGCGGATTCGGGATCTCTTGTCACCATGACGTCATTTTACGCCGCAAATTGACGACAAGATAGCGGATCTTGGAATCGGGGACTGACGACGGTAATTTTTCGCAACACATGGGATAGTGCAGGTAACCGCCAATACTGAAGCTGCGTCCAAATTCGGCATCCCCTTTTACCGTTATGGGTTTTGAAGGGAAAATGTGGACACCCGAAAATTCAATATAGGATGGGTGTCCACGTTCTGTGCCCGGTCGCAGCATCTTTGCTGGTTTCCTCCACCCCCTGTCGTCCGAAACTGAGGTTTCTTTCTGATACCAACCGACCAAATGCAATGCAGTCGCAGGTCGCCTGCTTTATTTCACCTTACGGGCCTTGCCAGCCGGCTTGTCGGGCCCAAAGGGACTCACAGTCGTGCTGGCGCGGCGTCCGGTGGTGATCGAGAAATACTCGATCCACTTTGCGGCGATTTCGTTCGCGCGCTTGATGGTGTCGGGCTTCGGAGACGTTGCCCCCGGCGCGGCGATCAGCACGAGGCCGGTGTTAAACTTCCGCTGCGATTTATCGGGCGTCGGTGTGCGAAGCCCCTCGGCCGCAAGCACATCGTTCACCGTGATCTTGATCCGGTTGGCCTTGAAGATCGGATGGTCGTTCGCATCGCGTCCGGCGGCCGCCAAGTTCCGCAGGAGGAAGAAGTCGGGCACTTCCGCCGGCGTGGCCAGGCCCATCAGGTAAAGCTCGAGGTACGACCAGCCGGTGGCAGGGACATAGTAGTCGTCGTCAAGCTGGGTGAACGTGCCGTCAAAGTTGTCCTGCCAGACGCCGCCGCCCATCAGCGAAGCTTCTACCGTGCGTTTGTAAGGGAAGGCGACGGGCGCCTGCAAGCCGCGCTGCCAGTGCGTCGGCCCGAGTTCGATCAGTTCATTGCCGACCTTGGCGCGCACAAAGGCGCTCCAGCGGTGGCCCAGCTCGTGCGCGACCTGCGACATGGCGAAGTCGTAGCCGGTCATGGGACCGCCCGCACGCTGTGCGGTCACGCCTTCCGGAGAACGCTCCTGCATCTGGTTTGCACCGGAGTGTATCGGCTGGATGATTTCCCATTGGAAGCGGCCCTGGCTGCAATAGGCCCCGGGGTTCCCATTCCTGTCGCGCAGGCCCTGGACGCTGTAGGGACCGGTATCGCCGCCGCGCGGACCGTTGCTGGAACTGCCCGCCTCCGGGTCGTCGATACGGAAGTCGGAGTAGTAAATCAAGAAGTCGAAGTTGTCGCCTAATCCCCGGATTACTGTGCACGGCAGGTCCCGCATCATCGTAGTTTTCGATACGTAATGGAACGACTCGTAGACGATCGGGAATGGGCCGTCCTTGGCGGTGATCGAGGAGAAGTCCACGTCAGGGCTTTGGAGCCCGGCCAACTTCACCGCCTGCGGCGCCAGTTCGTCCACCGTGGTCGGCGTGATGCGCTGGCCGCCCTGGGCCGGAACGGGCTGGGCACCCTGGGCCGCGGCAGGCGCCGCTGGGCGAGTGCTGACGTCCGCCGCCACGGTGATCGTGCCCGCCTTGGCCATCTCTGCCGGCAGGATGCCCTGGAACGAAATGGTGTTTCCTTCAACCTTTACTGCCGGCGATACGCCCGGCCCGGAAGCCGCGTAGCTGGTGGGAGCGCCGCCGCGGTTGCCGCCACGTCCCATGCCGCCCGCGCGAACCACCCAGACGGCCGGTTGAACGGCCGGCGCGGCCTTCGCAGTCCTAGCGCCCGGGGCAGCAGCCTTGCTCGACGGGGTGAACGTCACCCGATACGTAACGCCCGCCGCGCCCGGATCACCCGCCTGAAGCGGAGCGCCGCGGGTGTCGAGCGAAACCTTCAAGAACATGCCGCCGACAGACGATAGCTTCACTTCCTGAATATTGAGGTATGCGGCGACCGCCGGGTTCTCCTTGCCGTTCAGCGTGGCGATCGCTTGCTCGGCGCCGTCTGTTACCATCGGGTAGAGCCCGAGGATGGCGTCCTTGGCGTTGAGCTTTTCGTACGACATCTCAACCGAGCCGTCCTTATAGAGGACCGCCTGGAAACGATTGTCGGTCGGGACCCAGGTCCAATCCTGAATTCCGGCGTACGGCTCGGTGACATCCCACGTGATCACAACGCGATCGTCCAGTTCCTTCACGTAGCGGCTGGGCGTATTCGGCTTGCCCTGGAAGCGCAGCCTGAAGAAAACCAGGATGGCCGGTTGGGTGTTTAGCAGCGTGCGCGCGACGTCCTGCAATTGCGCGAAGCGATTCGCAACAGAAATGCCGCCCATGCCGCCGCGACCACCGCCCTGTGCCCCGCCCGCGCGACCCTGCGCAGCTGCCGGCGCAGACGTCACGGTCGGGAAGGCGATTGACCCGTTCACGCCGACCGTGAACGAATCCCAGCTCTTGCCGGAGAAGGGGAAGGTGAACTTCTTCAGCGCGATCTGCGCGCCGCTCAGTTCGGCGCCGAAATCGGCGTCCCACTTCAGCGGCGAAGTCTCGGCGCGGTAGCCCGCTCCTTCGGGAGTGAACTTCACCGTGCGCTTTGTCAGATCAAACAGCGTTTCCTTGCCGAAAACGCCCTCGTCCAGAGTCATGTAGATGAGATCCCCCGCGGCGCTTACTTTGCCGACGGAACGCCCCGTGGGCTCCTGGAATCCCTGCGCGTGGAGCGGATCGTAAGAGAGGAAAAGTAAGAGAACGATCAGAGCTGCGCTGCTTGACAAAGCCCGGCTGGTTTTCATCGTAGCACCCTTTCGATGATGGCTGGATTGAAGTACGGAAAAACGCGTGCATTCTGTCATGGGCGGGGG
>CAVRJA010000008.1:0-259628 GCA_963721405.1 uncultured Acidobacteriota bacterium
TTGGACCCTTTCAGGGTCCCCCGAATTGGACTGCCGCAAAACCGAGGAAGCAGGAATCCGATTCGGGAGGCCGTGACCTGCTCGTGCATGGATTCTGCCAGGCCTCACTTCATCGATGGACACCCTCTGAAGCCCGGGGCCGGGTGAATGCAGTTCTCTAAGTTTCCAGAGAGGCGCAGAGGTCCCAGAGAATTATCACGGTCCTTTCCTCTGCAGTCTCTGCGCCTCTGCAGCGATATTTTGTCTCCGGATGCGGAAGATTGAATTCGGCTTCCCACTTGTGTTACAACCCCCGAGTTTGTCCAAGGAAAAATCACTGAGCCAACTCGCTCGGGACGCCAATACACAAAATGGATCGTGAGAGTCCCCAACTCAGGCGCGCAATCACTTTCCCCCACGCTACCGCGATGGTCGTCGGGATCATCATCGGTGCTTCGATATTCGTTCAGCCTTCCGAGATCACCGGGCGGGTCCCGTCAATCGCCGGCATTCTCCTGGTGTGGGCTTTTTCGGGAATGCTCACCATGTTCGGCGCGCTGGCCTGCGCCGAACTGGCATCGACGTTCACCCGTTCCGGCGGCGTCTACGTCTATCTGAGCGAAGCTTTCTCTCCGGCCGTCGGTTTTCTCTGGGGTTGGGCGATGTTCTGGAGCATGCATTCGGGCATCATCGCCGCGATCTCGGTGATTTTCGCGAGGTACACCGCCTATTTCCTCCCGCTGACGGATGCCCAGATCAAGGGAGTCGCCATCGCGGCCATCCTGCTCGTATCCGCCGTCAACTACATCGGGGTCAAACAGGGAAGCACGCTGCAGACCCTGTTTACGGCCGGGAAACTGGTCGCCATCGCCGGCATCGTCGCCTGCGGGTTTATCTATGGCTCACGCCTGCCGAATCATTTTGTCGCCGGGGATCTGGACCCGGGCCGCGGCATTTCGACAAACAGCTTTCTCCTGGCGATGGTTGCGGGTCTTTTCGCCTTCGGCGGCTGGCACATGGTCACTTACAATTCCGAAGAAACGCGGGACCCGCAGAAGATCATCCCTCGCGCGCTGGTGGTCGGAACCGTCATCGTGACAGCGTGCTACCTGGCGTTGAATGCCGTTTACATGTACGTGCTGCCGCTGTCCACAGTCGCATCCTCGACGAGAATCGCAGCCGACGCGGCGGATGCCCTCTTCGGCTTCGGCGGCGGCGTGATCATGTCCGCCCTGGTGGTTTTTTCCACCTTCGGAGGCCTGAGCGGGATTATTCTCTGCGGTCCCCGGGTCTATTACGCCATGGCGCAGGACGGGCTTCTGTTCCAGTGGGCAGGCGCGATCCATCCCCGCTACCGGACGCCGCACAGGGCCATACTTCTGCAGGCTGCCTGGTCGTCAGCGCTCGTCGCAACAGGGACCTATCGCACGCTGTTTACCCGGGTCGTCTATACGGAATGGATTTTTTTCGGACTGATGGCCATCGGCTTGATTCTGGTCCGGCGCAGGCCAGGAGCGGCGCCCGGGTATCGGATGTGGGGCTACCCTGTCACACCGGCGCTATTCATCATTTCCTCTTTTGCCATCGTCATCAACCAGGTAATCTCAAGTCCGGGCGAGAGCCTGTTCGGGCTCGCGCTGGTCCTGATCGGATTGCCCGTCTATTGCTTCCGGGCAAAGCATAACAACGAAAGGAGCACCCAGAGTGCCAGTCATTGATTTTCACAACCACTTTTACCCGCCGGAATATCTCCAGGCAATTCAGTCCGGGCCAAGCAACGTCAAGGTGACCCATGACTCCGAAGGGAACCCTCTGGTCCATTATCCGGGAGATTACAACATCCTCGTTCCCGGTCACCGGGACATTGCCTATCGCGCGGAAGTCCTGAAACGCGCGGGGGTAACCAGACAGGTGCTCAGCTTCACCACTCCCGGGACGCACGTGGAATCGCCGGAGCGCGCCGTCGAGCTGGCCCGAATGGTCAACGACGCCCTGGCCGGGATTGTCAGGGAACGGGGCGATTCCTTCGCCGCGCTCGCGACGCTTCCCCTGAATGCGCCAGAGGCAAGTGTCACCGAACTGAGCCGTGCATTCGACGACCTCGGATTCCGGGGAGCGATGCTCTTCAGCAACGTCAACGGGGTTGCGCTCAGCGACCCTCGTTTCTGGCCCCTTTACGAACTGGCGAACAAGCGGAACGCTGTGCTGTACATTCACCCGACATTTCCGGTCGGCGTCGAGGCTATGACCGAATTCTGGCTGACTCCGCTCCTGGGCTTCACTTTCGACACCACCCTCGCGGCGGCAAAGCTGGTTTTCAGCGGAGTTGTAGAGAAGTACGCGGATATACGGTGGGTCTTGTGCCACCTGGGCGGAGCCATTCCCTACCTTGCCGAAAGGCTGGACCGGGGGTATTCAGCGTTCCAGGAGTGCAGGACTCACATCGGCAAACCACCGAGCGAATACCTGAAACGGTTCTATTATGACACGGTGAACTTCGACACGCGGGCACTGCAGCTCGCCATCGCGTTTGCCGGATCCGATCATCTCGTGGCAGGGAGCGATTATCCGCACCAGATCGGGAGTCTGCAGCGGATGATCGGCAGCATCGATACGCTCGGCCTCACCGCCGAGGAGAGGTCCGGAATCCTGGCTGGAAACGCCGCCCGCCTGTTGGGGCTGTAACTCAGTACTCCAGGACTCCGTTGTACATCAGATCCGCAACCTTGAAGCGCATGTTCAGGGTCAGGGCTCGGTTCGGGAACTCAGCCCAGAAACGTATGTCCCCTGATTTCGGATCGAGGATAGGCTTGTCATTATCGATCCGGGGAAAGATGAACATCGCCGTTCCCTGTGTCGGGGGCCGATATTCCTGCAGAAAAATGCGCTTGCCGCCTTTGAGCTCGAGGTAGGTGTTGTTCCTGAGCGTGTTGGTTATGGCGCTGTTGAGGGCCTGAAACGCCGGCCCTTGGAACCGTCCGTCTTTGGATTCGTAGTTCACCGAGACGATGACCGTTTGATCGAACTTCTGATCGATAAGGTCCCGCGCGCTCTGGATCTGCTGCGGCGTGTTGCGGCCGGGATCGAGTTCGGCGAGCCGCGCCATTGCCTGGCGGATGGGCTTTGCGGAGAGGAAGCGGATGTAAAAGGTCACACTCGTGGCCTGGTTCATAGCTCCCCTGCCGTCAATCGGCCGCGATGCGGTCGACCACGTCATTTCCGATGTATCGGTATCTGTCTGCGTCTGCCCCCAGGCGGAATCGTTCAGAATCTTCTCGGCGTCCTTCTTGTTCCACTCGGTCCAGGGCTTGATCTTGTCTTTCGCCACCGCACCGATGGCCAGCACCAGGGCCAACATGCCGAGAAGTGCCTTCGTTTTGCTCCTCATTGCACTTTCCTCCATGAAATGACTTCCGCTGATTGGGTCGAGATGAAAGCCGACCGGCTCCAGGATATAGCAGTATACGTCGAATTGGATCCTGAAATCTCAGGAAAGGTTCATCAGGGAAAGGAGGATCCAGGCACCCGGATCACGGTCTGCAACAACCGGGTGCCGTGGATTCAGACTCAGGAGACCGCCGTACGGGGGGTATGACGGCAGAATCAGATGCCGGCAAGGGACTGGAGTTTGGCCCGGATCCGCAGTATCGCAATCGTGTAAATCTGGACGACGCGCACTTGAGAGATCCCGAAGATCTGGGCAATCTCCTCCATCGTAAGATCTTCATTGTGGTACAGGGAGACTACAAGCTTCTCATTCTTCGGCAGGGCCTCCAGGGCGCCTGCCATCGCGCTTTCAAATGCCGCCTTCTTACAGGTCCAGAAGGAATGCTCGTCCGCGGGGTCAGGGAAATATCTCACCATGGGTTCTTGATCGCCATCACCATCGGCGGGACCATGGTCGGCCACACGGCCCAACACGACTCCTTTGCTGCAGTCGAGCAATGAGTAAAACTCCCTCAGGTTCATCCCCAGTGTGTTGCAGACGTCCAGGTTGGTTGCGGGTCTTCCCAAACGCATCTCGCACTCGTTGAGGGCCTTCTCCAATGTTCGGAGTCCGTTTCCCTGGAGTGCCGGGTCGAAATTCGCATGAAGTGCTGCTTCCAACATGCCGGTGCCTCGCCAAAGAAGAATAATTGGAAAAACGTTGGTACTCTCGTGCTCGTCTTGGAGAATGCATGAGGCGTGCCAGAGTCTGTGAAGAGACCCCCTTACCGGTCCGACGGAATCCATCTTGTGAAAAACTCCGCACGAGCATGCCGTGGAATCAGCAGACCTCAACCAATTGGCAGCAGAGGGTGAACGGTCCGGCCCGGCGTGCCGGTCACTCTGATATATTTTTTATTTTCAATCACTTACAATGTAATTCGCAGGACAGTCGAAGGCAGCCGACTAAAATCTCGAGGGCTTTGCACACGCTATCCGGATCTCGATGCACGTTGCCGAAAACATGAAGAACCTTGCCGGGATCGAGCGGGGTCTGTGCGGTCCCGCCCTTGAAAAAATCCTGCCCGAGCGCCTGAATCTGACAATTCTCATCACCACGGAATGCTCATTTTCATCAGCTTCGCTCCCGGTTGCGTGCTGTCCCTGCCGCACCGCCTCAATTGTTCGGGCATCCGGGCAAGGGCCGTCTTCGCGTGTATGCACCCCACGGGACTTCTCCGATCGTCGACTGTGTGATTACTTCACATTACCTGTAAGGAAACCGAACGGTTGAGGAGGGCCCACGCGTAAAAGCCTTTGTATTATCAATAACTTACTCCTGGCACGCGGATTGCTGCACAATCCTGGGAGATGTGCGCCGATTTGCTTGCAGGCGTGTCCCTGCGTGTGTAAGCACCGGGCGCCTGTGCGACTCTGCCGGGATGACATCCGGTAACGCTGGGGCATTCGAGTGGTCACCCACAGAAGCAGGGGCAGCGAAATCGCGATTCACATGATGAGGCAGCTGTGATAAAAATGCCCGTTCCGGGACTAAAGATGTTGATGGTTGTGCTGGCTCTCGCCGGAGTCGCGGCTGTTCCGGCGATGCAATCGGATTCCCGAATCGGTCAACGGGGACAAAGGGGATCGGACAACAGAGAGTGGAAGGAGCGCGACAAGCAGGAGCGGCTGGACTTTTTGGCCAAGATGCTTTCCTGGCGCACCAAAGAAGTCGATCCGGCGCCGGAACATGTTTTTCTGATTGCCCGCGCCGCGGAACTGTTGGAACGGATGAAGCAGGCCCGCGGAAACAACTTCCAGTTTGACCGGCTGGGGCGGGCCGCGGACGCCCTTCTCCGCGCCGGCGACAGGATTCTCGGAGCGCGCAAAGCCGCGCAGATCGATGAGAACGACAAACGCGACGCCGCGCTGTTCCTGCAGCGCTGCTATTTCCGTGTTCAGCAGGCGGAATATTTTTCCGGCCTGTGCGGCGAAAGGGAGTCGAAACAGTACGTGACCTATTCGCGCAGTCTCTATCAGCAGGCTCGCAGCGCCTATGACGCCCGCCAGTACGACCGGGCGCAGATGTTGGGAGACGCTTCGTCCCTCCTCGTGTCGGCGCTGGAAAATATCGCCCAGGCCTCGCTGCGAATCCCGGATCCTCCTGTGATCAAGTAGGCGACGATGTTCTGGCCCACCCCGGCAAGCTTTCGCGTTCAGGCAGCGATCATCGCGGCGGCCTCGCTGGCGGTCGTGGGACTGGCAGCTTTCATCGTGCGCAACGTCATCTCCACGACCGAGGACGCTTTGGTGGCCGAGGCGCGCCAATCCTGTGTTTCCGCCTGCCAGGAACTCAGGATTCAGTACGAGGAACGAAGCACCTACGGGAGCGATTTGCTGCAGATGCCCGCCGAGGCGCAGGACCTCTCGCTTACGGCGATATCGATGACCGTGCTGAGGGCCTTCGAGGGGATCGACGGCGGCATCTATCTCCCCAAGACCGATCACATCCTGGGTTATGCCAATCCTGCCGACCCCAAGGTTTCCCGGCCGCGAATGAGGGGCCCCAGGGCGGATTTCGTTCGTACCCTGGCCAAGCTCGCCGGAACGACCGACGAAATTGTCACTCAGAGCGACCATCTTGACACCAGCATCATCGTTGGTGCGGCCGTGCACGCCAAGGCTGGCGATTCCATAGTCTGGACGATGAGGCGCATCTCGCTGATGCGCGATCCGCTGGCCAACTCCGGACGCTGGTGGCTCGCCGCGCTGGTCCTGTCCACTCTGCTCGGCATGCTCGGGATTGTCTCCATCTGGTACATGCTCCGTGCGGGGGTGGCCGGCATCCGGCGCGGCCTGCGCACCCTGGAGGATGACTTCGCCTATCGCCTGCCTACAATCCGTGGCGATCTGGGAGAGATCGCGATGGCGATCAATGGCATGGCCGAACGGCGGATGGCCCTGGAGGCGGAGCTGCGGCGCCAGGACAGGCTGGTGGCGTTGGGCAAGGTGGTGTCGGGTGTGGCGCACGAAGTGCGCAACCCGTTAAACTCGATGAAACTCACGCTTCAGCTCCTGGACAGGAGACTGAAGAAGGGTGTGCCTGTCAGTCATGAGATCGAGGAGGCGCTCCACGAAATTGACCGGCTTGACATGATCGTGGGGCGGTTGCTGGCATTTGGCCGTCCCGCGATGAACAACCGGCAGGTCCAGGACGTGGCTCCGCTGATCGAACAGGCCATCAAGATGGTGCAGGAACCGGCCCGCAAGAAGGACGTGAAAATCAACGTCACGGCATCCGCCCCCTTGCCTGCGGACGTCGATGGACCGCAAATCGTCCAGGTCCTCATCAACCTGCTCCTGAACGCCATCGATGCATCCCCGGCGTCGGGCGCCGTGCAGGTCGACGCGGTGAAGCGGGATTCGAGCGTGGGCATCACGGTCGCCGACCAGGGCTCCGGCATTCCCGAGGAAGCCCGGCCGCACATATTCGACGCCTATTTCACGACCAAGCCGAACGGCAGCGGCCTTGGCCTGGCGGTGTCGCGGGAGATCGTCGCCAATCACGGCGGCGCGCTCGAATTCGAACCGACCGCATCAGGCACCCGCTTCCGTCTTCAGCTTCCGATCGACAGGAGCCGCCCGCTTTGAGACACGACATGCCGATCCTGATCGCCGAAGATGAGCAGCCGGCACGGGAATCGCTGCGTGCGCTGCTCGAAGATGAGGGTTACAGGGTCATCTGCGCCGCCGACGGTGACGAAGCCTCCCGGATCCTTGCGACGACAACCGTGGAGGCCGCATTGGTCGACATCCGCATGCCCGGCAAGGACGGCCTGGCGCTGATGCGCGAATTGCGGGGCCATCCGGATCCCCCGGCGGTTCTGATCATGACGGCCTATGGCACCAGCACCGTCGCCATCGAGGCGATGGCCCTGGGCGCCTTCGACTACCTGACCAAGCCGCTGAATTTCGACGAGCTGCGCATCCAGCTCGAGCGTGCCATCGAAAACCGCCGTCGTATCCGCGAGCTCGAGGTGTACCGAATTGAAGAGGGCGCGCTCCAGGATTCCGAAATGGTCGGCAGCAGCCCGGCCATGCAGAAGCTGTACAAGCTGATCGGGCAGACCGCGCCTACAGATTCCACGGTGCTGATCCGGGGCGAGTCGGGCACGGGCAAGGAAGTTGTGGCGCGCGCAATGCACAACCACAGCCCGAGATCTGCAAAGCACATGGTAAAGGTCAACTGCGCCTCGATTCCCGAAACGCTGCTGGAGGCGGAACTCTTCGGGCACGAGCGCGGGGCCTTCACCGGCGCCAGCCAGAGACGCATCGGCAAATTCGAATTTGCCGACGGCGGCACCATCTTCCTGGACGAGATCGGCGACCTGAGCTCCTCAACTCAGGCAAAGATGCTGCGAGTGCTGCAGGATCACTGCGTCGAGAGGCTCGGCTCGAACGTCACCATCCCCCTCGATGTCCGCGTGCTGTCCGCCACAAACCGCGATCTTGAAGCGGCTGTCCGCGAGGGGCGCTTCCGGGAGGATCTCTATTACCGTCTGAATGTCGTCTCCATCGTGATCCCGCCCCTGCGGGAGCGCCGGGACGACATCTACGAGCTGGCGCAATTCCTGCTGCACCGCAGCGCCGCTCGTCTCAGGCTGCCGGCGCCGTCGATTTCAGAGGAGGCTCGCACCGTCCTGGTTCAGAACGACTGGCCGGGAAATGTGCGTGAATTGGAACACTGCCTGGAGCGCGCGCTGATCCTCAGCCGCTCCGGCGTGATCCTGCCTGAACACGTGAAACTTGCCTCGCCCGCTCCTGCCGTGGATCCGCTGGAGTCATTTTCGCTCGAGGACGGGCTTCACGGCGCCGTGCAAAAGCTCGAGCGCCGCCTGATTGAACGGGCTTTGTCGGCAGCGGCGGGCAACCGGACTCGAGCCGCACAACTGTTGAAAATAAACCGCAGGCTTCTCTACGACAAACTGCGCGAATATGGGCTGGAGTAAGCGCGCGACTGGCCTGGGACCGATGGCGCCTCTGCGACAAATCGTCTCTCCTAAAAGAGCCGCACCCTACTTTTTTTGAGACACCTTGCCATTGGCTGCGTAGGGGGGCTTTAATCCAGTTTGCCGGCAGACGAGACCGACTTTACCAGGACTTCGATTTTCGCCTGGCCCTGGAGGGTCTTGACCAGCTTTGCCACTTCCTCGTCTTCCTTTTGGGCCTTGAGGAAGTCGGTCAGCTCCGCGCGAATCTCCTCAAAAGGCGCGGTGCCCGCCTTTTTCCGGTCCGTGAGCTTTATGACGTGGTAGCCGTACGAAGTCTTGATCACACCGCTTACTTCACCGACCTTCAGTTTGGCGGCGGCCTCTTCGTATTCGGAAGCGAGGTCGCCGTTTTGGGCCAGGCCCAGGTCCCCACCCTGCGATGCGGAAGGATCCGTGGAGTACTCCTTCGCCAGCTTTGCGAAATCCTCCCCCTTCTTCGCTCTTTCTGCAAGCCCCTCCGCGCGCTGTCTGGCCATCTTGTCCTGTTCAGGAGTTGCGCCCGCGGCAACGCCGATGAGAATGTGGCTCGTCCGGATGAGATCCGGATGTTTGAACTCGTCAGGGTGGCTGTTGTAGTAAGCGGTGATTTCGGCGGGAGTGACGACCAGCTTTTTCGTGATGTTTTCCTGTATGTACTTGGCAATCACCAGGTTTTTGCCCAGATCCCGGGAAAGCGCTTTCCTGTCCAACCCGCGATTCGCTAATTCGGCGTTCAGAGCCGCATCGCTGGGGTAGGTTTTGGCCACCCTGTCGAACTCCGCCTGAACTTCGGCCGGAGTGGCTGCGACGCCGGTTGCGACCGCTTTTTGATACATAAGTTCGTCGCCGACAAGCTGTCCCAACAATCGGCTCGTAACCTCGGTCCGATAGTCGTCGCGCAAATCCTTCCAGGCCGGATTGCCGATGGTGGCGAGTTCGGCGCGGACGCGCTGCTCCAGGTCTCTCCCCAGGACGGCCTTGCCGTTCACGCGGGCTACGACGGCGGGAAACAGGGCGTTCGGACCGGCAGGGGGAATCGGTTCTTCCGGCTCATCCTGCTTGGCCGCGGGTTTGGCCGTGGATGCCGGCGGGGTCGCAGGCTTCGGTTTAGTCTGGGTTTGACCCTTCGTCTGTGTCTGGCCCGCAGTCTGTGCCACGAGGTACCCGGCTAACAGGACTCCGAGAGCAACAAGTGCCAATCGCAAATATGTTTTCACGGGGTAAGAAGCGCTCCTTGCATTGATTTTGATCCGGCGCTCCGGAGGGGATGCCGATGACGTCAGGCTCCTGGCTGCGGGCGGGTGGATCCGCCCGCAATCATAGCATACGGATGGGAACGGGCAACAGACCGGATTTCGGCGTAAGCAAACCGGGTTCGCCCCGGCGCATGCCGCAAAAACGGGAGCAACTGTTTAGCCTGAGAACTAAACCGAACCGCAAAGACCGCCAAGAGATTGTAGGCATCCGACGGCCGTTATGATTCGCCGCAGGCGCGCGGCGAGGCTGGCCGGCGGCCGCCCCCGCGGCGAACCGTGGCAATTCAGCACAGTAACAGGCTTGCCGCGGCTTTCCTTTGCGGTCTTCGTGGTTCGATCTTCATCCTGGCTGAACATTTACAAACGGGGCGCCGGCGCCCGAAACGAGCCAGTCGCTTGCAATCGCCGGCCAATTGAGCTATTCCTGAGGCTCTCTCACACTGGAGGTCGATTGGGACTCAACTGGTTTGACGGCCTTATCGTGGCGTTTTATCTCGCGGCGATCACCCTGTTCGGCGTCAGCTTCCGCAAGAAGCAACAGTCCCTGCACACCTATTTCCTGGGCGGTCAGAACATTCCCGCCTGGGCCCTGTCGCTCTCGATCGTCGCCACGGAAACGAGCACGCTCACCATCATCGGCACACCGGCGATCGCATACGCAGGAGACCTATCGCTGCTGCAACTGGTGATGGGCTACCTGGTGGGGAGGGTCTTCATCTGCCTGGTCCTGATCCCGGCCTACTTCAAGGGCCAGATGTACACCGCCTACGAGCTGATGCAACGGCGCTTCGGGTCAAAAATCAAGCATGCCACCGCGAGCATGTTCCTCATCACCCGCGCGCTCGCGGAAGGCGTGAGGGTGTTCGCAATCGCCACCGTGGTCAGCGTGGTCCTCGGGACCGGGGACATGTGGTCCATCCTGATCATCTCGGCGCTGACGCTGATCTACACGTTTGAGGGCGGGCTGACCGCTGTCATCTGGACCGACGTCGTCCAGCTCTTCATCTATGTCGGAGGCACGCTGGTCACCTTCTTCGTCATCCTGAGCCTGATCCCCGGGGGCTGGGCGGGGGTGGTCGCCAACGCGGGCCACAAACTCACGCTCTGGAACTTCTCCTTCGATTACCACCTCGCCTATACTTTCTGGGCCGGCGTCATCGGCGGCGCATTCCTGAACACGGCCAGTCATGGAGTCGACCAACTGATCGTCCAGCGCCTGCTCGCGGCCAAGAACGAACGCGACAGCAAAAAGGCGCTGCTGAGCAGCGGCCTGCTCATCTTCTTCCAGTTCACCCTTTTTCTCGTCGTCGGCGTCATGCTCTTCAGTTTTTACCTCTACCATCCCGAGGAGACCGTTCCCGCCGTGCGCGACCGGCTGTTTCCGGCTTTCGTCGTCAATCACCTGCCGCACGGCGTTTCCGGGCTCATGATAGCCGCCATATTTGCGGCGGCAATGTCCAACCTGAGCAGCGCCCTCAATTCGCTGGCATCGACTACGGTCGTGGATTTTTACCGGCCGTTTCTGAAAAAAGAAGCGACCGCGGCAGAGCAGGTGCGCTTCTCGCGATGGATGACGGTGGTGTGGGGAGTGATCCTGGTAGTGCTCGCATTCCTGTCGCGCCACGTCAGTTCGGTCCTGGAAGCGGGGCTGACCATCGCCTCGATCACCTACGGCAGCATGCTGGGAGTATTCCTGCTGGGAGTCTTCACCAAGAAGGCGAATGAGAGAGGCTCGATCGTCGGCATGGCGGCCGGGCTGTTATCGATGCTGGCCGTCTGGAAATTCAGTACAATTGCGTTCACCTGGTATGTCTTGATCGGCACTCTCATCACCTTTGCCGTCGGCTATGCCGCCAGCCTGATGATCAAGCGGGCGCAGGAACCGGTGAGGAGTGCGTCGTCATAGGTGCGGAGCGTCAGGAAGAGCCGGCGTCGGAAGAACGCAGCCCCTCTTCCCCGGGTCGGCTGAAATAGCTGCGGGTGGCGGCAACCACCTGGGGAGCAAGTATGAGCAGGGCGATCAGGTTGGGAAAGATCTGGAGCCCGTTCATGGTATCCGCATAATCCCAGACCGTCTTCACTTCGGTGATGGAGCCGACGAAAATCAGGGCGCAGTAGATCCAGGCATAGATCTTCAGCACGTTGGCCCGGAAAATGTAGCCGAAGCAGAGCTCGCCATAATAGGACCAGCCCACCAGGTTCGAGTACCCGAACAGGGACGAACTGATGGCGACCATCCAGCCGCCGGCAACGGGGATGCTCGTCTTGAAGGCCGATGCCACCAGCGCGGTGCTCAGCAGCCCGCTGCTCCATTTTCCGGTGATCGTGACTACCAGCGCCGTCATCGAGCAGGTGACGAAGGTAATGATGAAGACGTCCACGGTGGCAATCAGCCCCTGGCGCACGGGACTCCGGCTGCGGGCGGCCCCGTACGCCATTCCGGCTGTCCCGAGCCCGGCCTCGTTGGCATACAGGCCGCGGGCCGCACCCAGGCGCGCGGCAAGGAGAACGGAGGCGCCGGCAAATCCGCCGATGGCGGCCGCCGGTGTAAAGGCGCTCTTCAGGATCAATGCAATGGTCTCAGGCAGTAATTGGATGTGGGCGAAAATAATGTAAAGGCAGCCGCCGACATACAGGATGATCTTCACAGGGACCAGCTTTTCGGATAAACGGGCAATGCTCTTGATACCGCCGATGATGACAAGCCAGGCAGCAATGGCAATGAAGGCCCCGGAGATCCACTTGGGAATGTGGAACTCGGAGTTGAGGACCAGTGCCATGGAGTTCGTCTGGGCCAGGGGACCCGTGGTCATCGCAGCTATTCCCGCGAGGAAGGCGAAGATCCAGGCAAGCAGGGGAGAGCGAACACCGTTCTTGAGGTAATACATCGGGCCGCCGCCCACGCCGCCGTTCGGCAAGGCTTCGCGATACTTCAATCCCAGGATCGCCTCGCTGTATTTGGTCGCCATGGCGAACAATCCGCTTGCCCACATCCAGAATATGGCGCCAGGGCCGCCGACGGCGATGGCGGTGGCAATACCGGCGATGTTGCCGTTTCCGATGGCGCCCGCAAGCATGGTCATCATCGACTGCCAGGGAGAAATGTCACCCGGCGGCGGCGCTGTCCCGGGCTGGGTTTCCGCCGAAGGCGACGTGCTCTCAAGAAGGAGCTTCCAGCCCAGTCTGAAATTGCGAATGTGGGTGAATTTCAGGCGTGAGGACAGGTAGATTCCCGTCCCCATGAGGAGTATGACGGTGTACTTATCCCACACGAAACCCGCTGCCCACGCCCAGAATGCGCTCATGAGGCCTGCCTGGCCGCCTGGATGATCGTCCTGCGGTGCCGTCCTTCCCCTACCGGGCGGTCACCCTGCAGGACGCGCACTCCGAACAACAGTTTTCGGCCATCGACCTCGAGCAATTCAGCAGACACTCTCACTTCCTCTCCTGGAAACGCGGGGGCCTTGTGCCTGACGTGAACCTCGTATCCCACGGTAACCATGCCGGCCGGAAGCAGGGGCTGGACCAGGTCGTTCGCCACCGACTCCATCAGGCTGATCATCATGGGAGTCGACAGCACGGGCCTTCCCGTGTGCGAAACCGTCATTTTCTCTTCAACTGACACCGTGCGTTCCGCCTTCAAACCGGGTTTGATGTGTTCAGGTTCGGGCATGCTGACTCCTGCATTCAAAGGTCGTGGACGGGCCGGCGCAAGAACGAATGATACTATGACATCGACACTTCGGGAAACACCCTCCTGACCCGGGTGCAATCGGAAGAGGGATTCAACAAAAAGAATCTGTCAATTGTCATTTGTCAATTGTCATTTGGGGGCGGGTCGGCATGTTGGCGGGCGGGTTCTGCGCTCGGGTACTTCACCCAATCCGAACTCGATCAGGACCTCACTGGCCAGAGGTTTGAAGCAGCCAGATGACAAATGACCATTGATCATTGACAATTTAAAAATTCTTTTGTCGTTAACCGTTGTACGGCGCAAGGCTGGCCTGAACATATTTAGCCGCCAACGCTTGTGGCCAACCATGAGGATTGAGTCTCACTTCCGATTGCACCCCTGACTGCGCGCGCGGTCTTTGTGGTATCCTGAGCTATCGAACGGCAGTTCAAGTGATTCTTTTGCACGCCATGGAGTCCCGGCCCGATGCTATATGCGATAGGGTCTCCGTTACCCGAATACAGGGTGAGGGCGATCAAGAGCAGTGGAGACACCTGTAATCTGATCTGCGACGATGCCCATGCCCGGCGCCACGGCTACAAGGCAGGCCTCGTGCCTGGTGTGTCGATTTACGCCTACATGTCGCGCAGCCTCGTGGAGTTCCTGGGAAAAACCTGGCTGGAGCGCGGCTTCGCCGAGGTCGCCTTTCATCACCCCGCGTATGAGGGAGAGGAGATCCGTGTAGCCGGCCAACTCTCCTCCGTGACCAAGGAAGGAACTCTGTGCATCGAGTTTCGCGCCGAAAACCCGCAAGGCATGGCGTGCGGGACGGGTGTGGCCCGGCTGCCGGCTCATGCCCTGCGACCGGAGCCGGCGCTTGACGATTATCCGCCCGGCCAGCGGGAGTCGCGGCGTCCGATCTCGCTTCACTCGCTGAAGGTGGGCGCGCGGCTGAGCGCGATCACGTCGGAGTTCGACCGCAAAACTCATTGGGAGTACTGTGAGAAGGCGGTTCGCGACCATCATCCGATCTATCGCCAATTCGTGCATCCCGGCTGGATCCTCTCGCAAGCCAATTTCATCCTGATGGCCAATTACGACCTGCCCCCGTGGATTCACGTGTCGAGCGCGGTGCAGAATTATCACGCCCAGGAACAGGAATGCGCCGTTGAAACGAGAGGTTGCGTGGTGGAGAAGTTCGAGCTCAGGGGCAATCACTTCATAGTTCTGGACGTAGCCGTTTTTGCCGGCCCACTCTGCCTGGCGACCATACGCCACACCGCGATATTCCGAATCGCGCCGCGTGTCGCGTAATCGGACTCTAGACTTCAGACATCAGACGAAGGAGTCAGGAGTCAGGAGTCAGGAGGAAAAGCGGGAGAAGCGGGGAGTCGGGGAATGCATCGATGAGTCGGTGACAGACTTCAGGCAAAATGCCGACTCCGAATAAACTGACCAGCTGAGGACCGGGAGCGCCGCCGGGACGGCGGCTTGAGCCGGCGAGACGCCTAATGCCGCATACTTTTTGCAAAAAGAGGGGCGAGTAAAATGCAGGGATCTTGGACCTGGACATAGACCTAGACCTGAACTTGGGCGTGGACGGGATTAAAGGTGCGCCGTTAAGTCCCAACGCCTCAGAAACCTGTGCCGCAACCTCGTCTAGGTCCACGTCGAAGTCCAGGTCCAAGTCCACGAGTCAAAATGGTAATTCGTATGCAAGAACGGAATTTTAGAAAAAGTATGCAGCATTAGGCGAGACGCCGGCGTTCCCGGCTCCTGACTCCTGCCTTCAGGCCCAACATCGCACATTCTCTCTGTACTTCGTTGTTAGGGATTGAGCCTTGGTCTGAGGACGAAGGTCTGAAGCCCGAGGTCTGACGTCCGATGGTCGGTTCATTCACCGATTCCCTGCTTGCCCAGCTTCTCCTCCTGACTCCTGACTCCTGACTCCCTGGTCTGAGGTCCAAAATCAGTTTCTGCCGAGGAACCGGATGCGACCCGTGAAAACGCGGCGCTGGGAGCCGATGTACTGGCCAAATTCGGCGGCGTCGACGTTGTTGTTCACTACCGTCGGGTTCTGGCGGCCTGTGATGTTGTTGAATCCTATGCGAAGAGCCCATTCGCAGCGCCAGAATCGAAGCCGCCGTTCCACGTGAAGGTTCAGGCTGAAATATTCAGGAAAGCGGCGCGAATTGGGCGCACCGACCAGTTGCTGAAACTGGTTGACTTCGCTCCACGGATATCCGCTATGCCATTCGGCAAAATACGCGAGCGAATATTTTTTCAGGCGGGGCAGCGGAAGGACAGACCAGGAAATCAGCCTGTTGGGTGTGTCCCAATCAAGGGGTCCCCCTGCCTGGCGGGCAAAGAGCGGGTTGTCGAGCGAAAAATCGATCACCTCGGATGTGCGGGCGCTGGAGCGCGAATAGGAGAGGAGCCAGGGATATTTGCCCTTGAATGTGCGGGAGAGTTCCACTTCGACGTAGGAGTAGCTGTCGCGGCGGGATGTTCCCAGGTGGTAGACGTACAGTGAGTTGGCGGAAGCGGGCGGTGACGACGGGTTGAAGGACCACGCGCGACGCCCATTTTTGCGGATGAAATTGCTCTGGAGGAAGTATCCGCGCCCGAGCCTCTGCTGCCAGCCCAGGCTCCAGTTCAGGTAGAGAGGCGCCCTCAGGCTTCGGTCATCGGCGGCAAAACGGCTGATGATGGCTCCCCCCATCCAGGGAACTCGCGCCTCGTCGTAGAAGGTATCGGAGCGTTCCACATTCATCGCCCGCGCCAGCAATCCCAGGTTGGTGGCATCGTAGAAAACACCGACTCCTGCCGAGAATTTCGAGTCCGGAAAGCGGCTGGGCCCCCAGGTAAATGCCAGGCGCGGCGACCACAGCGGCTGGCGCAGGATCTGATCCCAATCGAAACGCATGCCCGCTTCCACGAATGCCTGATCGTTCAGCGTCCAGCGGTCCTGCAGGAAGCCGCTGAATTCCGCGTTTTTCCGGCTGAAATAGGGGTTTCCCTGGAAGCTGACCGTGCGGGAGACGACTGTGCTGGTTCCCCTGATCTCAAAAGGCGCCCGGAATGAGAATTGCCGGTATTCGATCCGGTCGCCGTCGACGCCGAACTTGAAACTGTGGCGCCCATGCCAGTTCCACATGGGCGGCAGTACCGTGGCGAGGGCCTGTATCCGGCTCACGTTCTCCGCAGACCGCATGAAATAGTTTCCGGACCGTCCCTCGGGACTGATCACATACAGGGCATCACCCAGCGGATCCTCCCGTGTCCGTATTCGATGAAAGGCGACCCCGGATTCCAGAATCCAGCCGCCGCTCAGATACGCCTGGTCCTTGAGGTTGACAAAGTAGGAGCGCTCGCTCAGGTTCCGGCTCGTTTCCATGGGATCCAGCTGGCTGATCCCAAAATGACGGGAGCTGCGGATGTTGAAAAGGAAACCCCCGGTAAGGATGTTCTTCCCGGACAGGTTGACCTGAATGCGTGTGAGGTTGCTGCCGAACCAGTTCGGATTTGTGTCCGCCCCGGGGGGCAGCTCCCGGATGGTATTCAGGTCGTACTGAAGGTCGAGCGCATTGAAAAACCAGGCGCGGCCTTTGACAATCGGGCCGGAGACGGTGGCGCGCGGGTTCCAGTTGCTGATGACCAAACCCCGGGTCAGTTCGAAAGAAGGAATAAAGTTGGTCGACGAAAAGCGGAATCGGTCATCGCCCTGGGACGATTCCAGGGCCAGCACTCCCGCAGAACCCTTGCCGTATTCGGCGGAGTACCGGCTGGTCTCGACGCTGACTGTGCGAATCGCATCCACGGAGATGCGGTCTTGGAGGATCCCGGAAACCGGGCTCGTGACATTGAACCCGTCCAGGCTGTAATAAGCCTGGTCTTCCCCTCCGCCGTTCAGGTGAATGCGTCCGTTGTTGTCTTTGACAACGCCGGGAATCAGCGGCAGAGAGTTGCGGAAGTCGTGCGTGGATACGATCGGCAGGTCTGTGATCTCCTCCGCAGTCAGCGAGGTCGCCGCCGAGGCTTCTTTCCGATCGACGACCGGTGCGGAATACACGACGTTCACCGTCTCTTCAAACTCCTGCGTGTGATTGATGATCACTTCCAGGGAAGCTGCACTCTCCTTGATCTCCAGGTTCCGGGAGACGGTCGCATAGTAGCCGGGCTTCTCGGCTTTCAGCTCATAGAGACCGGGCGGCGGCTGCGCCATCAGGAACCGGCCCGCATCGTCGCTCACCGTTGCCACCGGCGCCTTCAGGCTGTTTCCGCTCAGGCTGACCTTCACACCGGCCACAGCCACACCGGTTTCGTCGATGACCTTGCCGGTCAAGACCTGCGCCGCAGCCGGCGCCGATACAATTGCCAGCAACATCCATGCGGCGCATATCGGTTTAATCACTCGCAGGTGAGACATGATCGAATCCAGCCACTCTCACAAGAAAACAGAACGCATCCATCGGCGCCGGCGACGGCCGTCAATCGACGTGCGCGTCTGGGCTCGTAGGGCGACCCGCCTTGACTGTTTCGGGGGACGCCCAGAATGGAGATGCTCCACTTATACACCTTCCCGCTGTTTGGAAAGCCGGGCGCGCTGCAGAATTCGTTCGGCAGCGTTCCGATGCGGATTGTCGATGAGGCGGCCGTCGAGGGTCGACAGCGCCCGGCCCCGGTCCTCGGCGTTTTCCAACTCAGCGAGCACCTTGCCCGCCCAATCCAGTTCCTCCGGCGTGACGTCAAAGATTTCGTTGATGACGGCAAGTTGCCCGGGATGCAGCACGCTCTTGCCGTCAAATCCCAGGCGGCGCGCCTGGGTGGCCTCCCGGCGCAAAAGATCGGGATTCCTGATGTCGAAACAGGGCGCATCAATAGCGTCAATCGATGCGGCGCGCGCGCCGGTCACGATCATCTGCAGGGCAAGCAGCAATTCGATCCGGTCATCCCCTTGCACGCAGCGCACGTCTTCGCAGTAATCTGCCGAGCCGAAGATGATCGAAGCCATGCGTCTCGACGAGGCCGCGATATCGCGCGCGGCAAGGGCCCCAGACGCCGACTCGATCATGGCATGGAGCCGGAGCGCCCCAGGCGCCAAACCGGCGGAAGTCTCCAGTGCCAGTATCGCCCTGTCGGCCGACTGGATGTCCATGGGCGTTTCAATCTTCGGCAGGCAGATCCCGTCAGGCCGGCACGGCACGATCGCCGCCAGATCGCGTTGCCCTGCTTCCGAGGCCGGGCTGTTGACCCTCACCACCGTTTCCCGGACTCCAAAATCCAGCGACTTCAGCGCATTGACGGCGTTTGTGCGCGCCAGATCCTTTTTGGATGCCGCAATCCCGTCCTCCAGGTTGAGCAGGAGCAAGTCCGCCGCAAACCCGGCCGACTTCGCGAGCATCTTCTCGCTGTCACAAGGGATGTATATTGCACTTCGCCGGAGCCCGGTAATCATGCGGGGAAAAATCCTCCAATGCAAATCCGCGTTTGGGAACCATGGCGGGGATAAAAAGGGGAGAGCCTCCTCGCGGCGCTGGTTCCACACGGAGAATTCCGCGGATTTTGTATGGGTTTGATTATACCAGATGAACCGCCTCTCAGTGTGGCCCATCCTCGATGCTCTAATGTGCTATCATCAGTTTTTCGAGGGGGAACCGGGTTAGTCCGGCCGGCGGATCAATTGGCAATTATCACCATCTCTCATCAGTATGGCACACGCGGCGAGAACCTTGCTTCGGAGCTTGCCCAACGGCTTGGATTTTCGCTCGTCACACCGGCCAAGGTTGATGAGGTCATCCATACCCGTTATCAGCTCGACTACTCGCTCTCGGGAGAAATCGGGCAAACGCCACGTGAGCATTACTCGAGCAAGGTTTTTGCCAATCTGATTTCGGCGATTCTGACCGACATGGCCGTCCTCGAGGATCTCGTGGTGCTCGAGTGCGGCGGCCAGTTCATTTTCCGCGCTTTTCCCAACGCCATGCACGTGCGCCTGGTCTCGGCGCGGGATATCCGGGCCCACAACATCATGCAGGACACGGGGGTCTCCTTCGACCAGGCGCTCAAAGACATGGATGAGCACTACCGCCGCAACGTGCGTTTCCTCCACTCCACCTTCCGGCGCCCCAGCGAAACACCGGAGCGCTACGACCTCATCCTCAATGCCGGCGGCTTCGAACTCAGCCAGGCCGTAGAGCTGGTGATCTTTGCGGCACGGCAAAGAAAGCTCACTGACTACGGCATGGTGTCCAACGAAAGCGCCGAACGGTCCCGCATGCGCAACCAGATCCGCCTCGTGCGCTCGCTGACGAAGCTGTCCATCGAACGCGACCAGTCGCTCCTCCAGTTTGCTCATCCGAGCGAAATGGTCTTCGCGCGGCTCCTGGACTTTTACGGCATCCGCTGGGAGTATGAACCCCGCACGTTTCCCCTCAGCCATGATGAGAATGGAAACATCACTGAGGCCTTCTCCCCCGATTTCTACCTCCCCGACAGCGACCTGTACGTCGAATTGACCACGATGAAGCAGGCGCTGGTCACAAAGAAAAACAGGAAGGTCAGGCGGTTGCGCGAGCTGTTTCCCGACATCAAGATCCGGCTGCTCTACCAGAAGGACTTCGAGGATCTCCTGTTCAAGTATTCCACCAAAAGCACAAGAGGATGACGCGGAACCATGGAAGAAGATCTGGAGCGGGTTCTATTCACTCACGAGCAGATTCATCAACGCATCGCGGAGGTCGCAGCCGAGATTTCACGCGACTACCGCGGACACGATCTGATGCTGGTCGGAGTCCTGAAGGGCGCCGTTTTCTTTTTGACCCACCTGGCCGAGGCCCTGGAGGTGCCGGTCCTGATCGATTTCCTGGGCATCGCGAGCTTTTCGCCCGGGCGGGCGCTGCCGGGCGTGGTCCGCATCTCCAAGGACCTGGACCTCGACATCATGGACAAGGATGTCCTGGTCGTCGAGGACATCGTGGACACCGGCCTGACGCTTCGGTACCTGCTCAACATCCTCTCGGGGCGCCAGCCGAGCAGTCTCGCCGTCTGCACGTTCCTGGATAAGGCCACGCGCCGGCTGGTCGACATCCCGGTAAAGTACCGGTGCTTTGAAATCCCGGACCGTTTTGTCGTCGGGTTCGGACTCGATTACAACCAGCAATACCGGTCCCTCCGGAGCGTGGGCATCCTCAAGAGCCACATCTATCAAGGCAAGTAACCGGCCGAAGACATCTGAGGTTGTCTGTGAAGGTCACGTTTCGCATCTTTGCTGAAGCCGCATTGTGCCGGCGGGACGCCTAATGCCATTTACTTTTTTGGCGGCTATCTGTCTCCCCCTTTTGCTTGGAACTGGCCGGGGCTGATTATCGCGATCGCCTGGATCGGGCGCAGCCGATTGTGAAGCGGCATCCCTACCGGGTGCTCGGCAACAGCATGGCACTTGCTGCATGGCGTAATGGACCGGTCGTGGACATTCATCGTGGCTGGTCCGCTGGTCATTCCTTGGATCACCGTCGAGCAACAGATGATCAATGCCAAAAGCTTATGAGTTTCACCTCCGGCGGCCTGTCCATGCTGCTTTCGAAGTTTCGGCCGTGGATGCAAAATCGGGGCCCTGCTCCGCCATGGCCCGAGAATCTTGCAGGGATCCAAATCTCCCCCAGATTCAGCTGTTCAAGCTGGAGCCTGACCGAATCGTGCAGTGTGGTCGAGCTTGAACTGCGATAACTAACTTCAAAGCCTCCATTCCGAAGGCCCTCTTAATGGAAGGCAATCTCGGATCTCCGCATCCGGCGCAACGGATCGGCATTGTATTCCGCACTTGATCCTGAAAGCGATCGATATAGTTCCTCCCGGCAAAATTCAACCGGGACGTGAGTATCAATCCCCCGCTGATTCCTGAAGCCGCGCCAGCCCTCACGAAATTTCGCTCAAATCTGCGGTAGACAGTTAGATGGGGTAGCGGCCTTCCGTTCGCAGGAGGCTGATATATGGGAGAGGTCTACCCAAATCCTGTCGCTTATCTCCCGGAGGAAATCTCACCCGGCTATTGCGCACTCGTGCCTGCCGAACCGGACCATATTGTTTGTGAAAGCGTTGGGACCTATGTACCCCGCAATCCCGAAAAGACGATTCTTTATCGTGTCGTCGCAGAAAATCTGGAGACCTTCCTGGCCCGGCAACGGAATCGAGACCGGGTGGTGCCGCGCTTCGTTGAACAGGAACTGCGGGCATTTCTCGATTGTGGGATCTTGGCGCAAGGTTTTTTGAGGGTCCACTGCGATGCCTGCGGACTGGATCGGGTCGTCCCATATTCTTGCAAAAAAAGGGGATTCTGTCCGTCGTGCGGGGGGCGGCGCATGGCTGACACAGCCGCGCATCTGGTGGATCGCGTTTTCCCGGAAGTGCCCGTCCGGCAGTGGGTGCTTTCAGTCCCTTATGCATTGCGCTATCGCCTTGCATACGACTCCTCCCTGGTCAGGGACGTTTTGGAGATATTTGTACGAACCATCTTTGCTTCCATCCGCCGCAGGGCTGGCATTCCTGCCTCGAACCGGCAGGCCCGTTGCGGCGCCGTTGCTTTCATTCAGCGCTTCAGTGATGCCCTCAATCTCGATCCTCATTTCCATGTCCTCGCAATGGATGGCATCTATGTGATTGACGGTGGCGAACCGGTAATGCGGCATGTGCCCCCTCCGAGTGATCAGGAAATTGCTCGTGTGGCGGAGCGAATTCATCGTCGCGTAACAAGGCTCATGGAGAATCGCGGCTTGGGAACGCAAGCCGATCCGGACGATGCGGACGCCTTGCGGCGCGACGAACCGTTGCTCGCCGAACTCTACGGCGCATCGGTCTCGGGGCGCGTGGCGACGGGACCGCGCGCCGGCATGCGCATCGCGAGAGTGGGGGACGAGGTGGATCCCGAAGATGGCGCCCTGTCATCCGGCCCCTGCTGCGCAGCGGTTGCCGGCTTCAGCGTCCATGCCGGTGTCCGCGTCCCGGCACGCGACCGCCTGCGACTGGAGCGTCTCGCGAGATATGCCGGCCGTCCTCCGCTTGCAACGGAGCGACTGTCGCTATTGCCGGATGGCAGGGTTCTTTATCGGCTCAAACGGCGCTGGCGCGACGGAACAACGCACGTGATCTATGAGCCATTGGAGCTGATGGAGAGGCTCGCAGCGCTTGTACATCCGCGCAGGTTCAATATTACAAGGTTCTACGGAATTTTTGCGCCTGCGGCAAGCCTCAGGCCCCGGGTGATTCCGGAGGCAGAATCCTCAACTCCGCCCCGGCATCCGGGCTGTCAATCCGGGATCGAGGCTCCGGCAACCGAACCTGGAAAGACAAAGAAAAAGCGTGGCTGTCAACCGAGAAATTACCAGTGGGCTACCCTCATGGAACGTGTGTTCGAGTTGGACGTTCTGGCTTGTCCTCGCTGCGGCGGGCGGATGAGAATACTCGCTGCCATCGATACCCCGGATGCAATCCATAAGATTCTAACCTGCCTTGACCTCCCCACGAGGCCTCCGCCCATCGCCCCTCCGGTTTCAGGCCCAGAGACGGCGTATGCATGGTAGCAGAGCGACCAATCCGCTCTGCCATTGGGTGGACGTGCGCCCAAACGGCTGAGCGAGGCTGCTAATCTGCCCTGCAATCAGGTATAGGCCTGTCAAAAAACAGGATCCCGGAGCTCTGTTCGGATGTACGATGCTGCCTGGAAGGCGCACAAACGCCGAAGTTTACATATCGTATTTTATCAGCAGCTGGAGATAGGGGATCCTGAAGAGGCAGCCATTAACATCAGGCAGCCAATTCTACTTATCCTTAATGTTGAATTCTCGCCATAAAGCGCCTGTAAATATCTAACACCGTTATGGTTGCTGACCCGCATCATCCTTGTTGAGACAATTAATACTAACCGAATGCTCTGGGGAACTTTTTGAGTCGAGGGGCATCTAACAAAATCATTGATGGGGCAGGTGTGTGCCCAGCGCCACATAAATGTGGCCCCTTGACCAGAATTACAATAGCGGGGAGAATGGAAAACTGAAAGTTTTCTTGAAGCTTTTGCTTACAAATGTTGTGCTGATGTTTGGACAAACAGGTTAATGGCCCCTCGTTTCCCATCTCAAACGGACTTTACGGAATGAGGCAAAAATGCATAAACGCATAACTGCATCCGTTTTGATCATCGCAGTGGTTTGTGTCGTTACATTGCTGTATTTCCATTCATCTCTAAGGCATAATTCTGCAAAGCAAGCATCACCGATCTCCACGTCCCCTTCAAAATCAGATCGTGACGGTGCGAATGGCAATCACTTATCCGGGACGACGTCAGCCCCGGGAGGTTTGGCGAATGCGCCGGGACAAAGTGCAGCATCGATAAGTGAAGTTGTGAATTCTGTTCCAAAGGTGTTCTTATTCAATGGTGTCGTCATTAGCTCCGCGGATAAAAAACGTATTACTGACGCTATCGTAAAACTAGTGGTTCAAAACGAAAAGCCAGTCATAACGGAAAAGAAGGTAAACGAGAACGGTGCGTTTTCTTTTGAAGCTCCAGGCGGATATCGATACGAAATCTATGCGTCTGCTCCAGGATTCAAGGAGTACCTGGAACGCGGATTGCAGGTAGATCGATCTTATTTCAATCTCGAAATACCGTTGGACCCTTACCTAAAACTCGAGGGCAAGGTTTTGGATAGCCGATCAAATCCAATCGTCGGTGCAATTGTGACCGCGAGCCATGAACCGGGCAAGAGGGGCTGGGTCGCTACAAGCAGTCGAGGGGGATACTTTGAAATAGCGGATATTCCGGAAGAGGGGAAGTATTTTGTCAGGGCCAGGCATTCATCATTCACAATGGAGGATTATGCCGTTGTGCTTGTTCCCGAGGACGCGAGTCTCATACTTCGAATGAAGCCTGTGGTTCAATACGGCAACATAGAGATTAAGTGCATCGATTCCAAGGGCCGACCAGTTGCTGGCGCTGAAATCAGACTCACGGAAAAGCAAGAATCGCAGGAGAAAACTGAAGATGCGAATACTCGCATTTCAGCTTCTATCGTCTCCGATAACAAGGGTTTTGGACGACTCGAAAAAGTCAAGGTTGGCGATTATGGATTCACAGTTTTGCGAGTGCAGGGGTACAAATTAGTAAGGGCGCCAAACGAAGGTCTCCAATCCGTCGCCAATATCACCAAGCAATTCGAATTTACATTTGACCCTGATTCCGTTCCCCCCTTTTTGGGGGTGGTTGTTAACGAGAGAAATGAGCCTATTGCTGGAGCTGTAATTTGGGCAAGAACCTCAGATCCCAAAGCGTCAGGATTGGGAGCGGGCAAGACAGATGAAGAAGGCCGGTTCCGATTTGTCCCAAGCAACGATGTCGTTTACACCCTTTCGGTAACCCACCGAGACTACGTGTCGTTAAAGATTCCTGAAATGAAACCGTCAGAAACGGAATTGCGTTTGGTAATGAATTCAGGTCTGACGCTAGCTGGGTCTACAAGCGAGAGCAACGGCAATCCCGTGGAAAAATTTCGTCTTCACTTTTTGTTGCCGGACACAAAAGAGGAGGTTAAGGCCCTTAGTTTTACCGCCATTGACGGGCAATTCGCGGCGCGCGGCCTTCCTCCTGGCAATTATCAGCTTGTGCTCGAACTGCCGAACAAAGAAAGTTATCAAACGCAGCTTGAACTCGACAAATCAATGCAGGTAATCGTTTTGCTCGATACTGAACGGCGAGAGATCCGCATTTTGAAACACTAGTTGTCGATCTGCGCGTTCACCCTTGCGGGTCCGTTCGCGGGATTCTGGGCGTAATCCGGCGAAACCGGAAATCACTATCGCTGTTCCCGGGACCAGCCGGTCAGCCGAGCAATGTCCTGAAGTGCCGTAGCAATCTGATGCGGCAATGCCGCTGGGGCGCCTTAGGCGGGCACCTGTTCGTAAGTGAACGAAGGAATCTGGGTGCGCTCGCGCGCATGTTCAATCGTGATTGCACAAATGTTGCCGTCACGATCCAGGTCCATGATCGTGTTCTCGTCCAGGTCTTTGGTTTCGAGAGCCGCGGCCTCGCGGAATTCAATGCAAAGTGTGTCGGTATCTGCAAAATATTTGATTTTCATGGCACGAACGACCGATCGAAGAACGCGTTATGCACGGTTTCGCCATCAGGCAGCAAAACGACCCGTAAGTATCTCCCATCGGCTTCCTGGATCGGAGCCCAGCGTCGTATGCGTCCATCCTGCTGCACGATTTCCCGATCAGGATCCCTGACGACTCGCTCCATCCACTCCAGCCTTATTGCCGAGCGATCTGGACGCTGCCGCATGGTATCGAAATACCGTGTGAATTTCGCGTCTCTATTATAGCAGACCTCTTCATGGATGATGCCGCAGGACTGAGATGGCCGTATAACGGATAAACCGTACATTGCCGGCCAGGTTGGGAGCGGAGTAATCCCGAAGCAATAGCAGGGTTGCAGGCGGCCTTAGCAGCACAAGGATTTGACCCCCGTCAATATGCGGCGGGATCGTTACTTGCTAAACAGCTCCTCGGCAAATGCCCGCCAATCCATATTCAGATGGCCCGCAATATCTCTGAGGATTGCCTGCAAGGTACCCACGCGCAGCGGCTTGTGCCGCGGAATCGTAACGTGATGCTCGCCATTCAGGGAGGTCGTGATGCGAATGTGGCTCCCGGTCTGTCGTGTTGATTCGTACCCATACCGTCGGAGCAATGAAATGAGGTCCTCACCACCGATGTCGCGGGGAATCCTCATCGTGCCAGCACCTCCTCGCGAACAAAGTGCAATCGGATCACGGGAGGAATCTCCCCGGGCTCGAAGTGGCAGTTGACCGCATCACGGATTGCCTCACGAAGTTCATCCCATGATTCTGCTTCTGTGAAGATGGAGTGGCCCAAGGCCTTTGCCGTGAAACCGCCCTCCGGGGCTTCTTCGACCAAAAATATGACTTCGCTGGCCATCAATTATGCCTCCTGGATTTGTCCCATCCCGATTGTACGATGCTGCGACGACGCTGGCAATTGCAGAATAGCTCGCCTGCACTTGAGCCGGTTGATGGACCGATTGTGCTCAAATTTCGCCCCTTGGATTCACCTTTTTGTTGGAACCTGATTGGAGTGCTGGAACACCCGCAACCGCAAAATCGGCAAAATCATGACTGCAGAGTGTCTGGCTTGGATCGTGGAATGTCAATCGTTTCGACGCGGCCGGGTTCTTGGCGAAGCACAAGCCATGCTCCGGGCTACGACCGGGGCTTGATGATTTCGAAGGGGATGGCCGGCAAGGTGCCCAGCGGTATGCGCTGCTGGTTTGGCCGCGGCCTGGCATCTCCTTCCGGGGGTCTCCTCTCACCGGAAATGGTCACGATCAGGTTTCCTTTCGTGCCGGCCTTGGCTTTTTCGGGGTCGCATTGCAGGACCAGTTCGGTGCCCCCGGAACTTGGGGTGGACTCGACCAGCCGGATCCCTTCAGGGGGGTCGCTTAGTTCGAAATCGACTTTGGCGAGCACGTTGTTGGGCGGCAGCTGGACTCGAACCTGAATCTTTGAAGTTTCCCCGGGCGTGAACTTTAGGCCTGTCAAAAAACAGGATCCCGGAGCTCTGTTCGGATGTACGATGCTGCCTGGAAGGCGCACAAACGCCGAAGTTTACATATCGTATTTTATCAGCAGCTGGAGATAGGGGATCCTGAAGAGGCAGCCATTAACATCAGGCAGCCAATTCTACTTATCCTTATTGACACGGAATCTGACATCTGATAGAATGTCAGTATGCCAAAAACCCAAACTCAGCAGGGCAAACTGATACTGGACCGGCAGAAGTTGGCTGCCGGACTTCCCCCCTTCGAGGAAATGGTCCGCGGCAGCCTCGTGACTCGATATCGGCGCTGTGGCAAGCCCAACTGCCACTGCGTCAAAACGGAGGGGCATGGCCCGGCGCGCTACCTGGCCGTCACCCTAAAGGGGGGCAAGACCGAGCAGATCCTCTTGTCGGAGGAAATGGTTCCTGTGGCCCGGAAATATCTGGAGAACTATAAGCGCTGGTGGGACGCCCTGGAGAGGGTGTCAGAGGTCAACCGGCGGCTGCTGCGCATGCGGGCAAGGGAGCTCCTGAAGAAAGCAGGGGAAGTTCGCTCATAGCGGGAAGCGGCCAGATTTCATGATCGTTGGAGGGGGTGAAGTTTTTTTGATGCATATCTGACATCCTGATAGTGGTCAGGCAGTGGCCCTGACTTGGGTCAGCGGCAAGATCCCGTTTGTGATCGGGTGGGAGATGCTGTCTTCCGGTGAAAAGGAGGTGCCCAGCCAACGATTTGACTTCGCGTCTCTCAGAAGCCCTAAAGGACAGGGCCCAAGTGTCCTAAGGATTTGATTTCGTTCTCGCAAGACGAGAACGTGACAAGTTGTGGCGCCCACAGGTGCGGAGTTGCTGGCTGCCCCCCCATGGGGATCGACAGCGCTGGGGATTTGTGTCCGCGGCTGAGTTTCTGAGCGCACATACTTATTCCCGCGCCGCAGCCAAAAAGTAGATGGCATTAGGCGGGACGCCGGCGCTCCCGGGCCGAGGGAATCCTCATGAGGCCGGGATAGGAGTGGCCCAGGATTGAGGGCCGTGGTGGGACCCTATTCACTGCCTGCCCTTCGGGCCGCGACAGCCCTGAATCAACCGTCAGACGACTTCTAAAGCCCGTGGTCGCATGTCGCTTGCCCGCGGGTAAGCCGGAGACGCCATGATCATTCGTTGATATGCACGACTTTCGCGGGGGGAAACCCGTTGAACCAGGTGGAGGAGGCATTGCTGTAGGCGCCGATGTTTTCGGAATAAACCAGGTCGTCGATCTCAAGGTCCGGCAGTTCTTCGGACTGGGAAATCGTGTCCAGTCCGTCGCAGGTCTGCCCGAAGACGGCGCAGATCTCGGGCGTGCCCTTCTTGAATGCTCTGATGTGATACTGGCAGTGATCGAAAATGATCCCGGAAAAAGTGTGATACACGCTGTCGTCGATGAAATAAGAGGTCTTCGCGTCACGCACCGCCTTCCCAATGATGCGCGCGACCAGCGTCGCCGCCGTCGCCACGAAGAACCGGCCCGGTTCTGCCAGGATTTCGATGCCGTCGGGGAACAACCTCCGGATCTCGGCGTTGATCACCTTGGCCAGGGCGCTGAATGGTTTGACATGACGGTCGTAGGCGACCGGAAATCCGCCGCCGATATCGAGAATCTTGATCTCGTGACCGCGCGCCTTGGCTTCCTGCATCACGGCCGCCGCCATGTTCAGCGCTTGCACGAAGTTTTCGAAATTCGTGCACTGGCTTCCCACGTGGAAGCTCAGCCCCTCGACCTGCAACCCCATCCGGAACGCCTCAAGGATCAGGTCCGCGGCTTCCCCCGGATCGCATCCGAATTTCGATGACAGCTCCACCATCGATCCGGTATTGGGTACGCGCAAGCGCAAGACTACTCCTGCGTGCGGCGCGTATTGCCGGATTTTTCGCAACTCGTTGATGTTGTCGTAGGTGACGAGCGGCTTGTATTGATCGAGCGCCTGCAGCGTTTCCTTGGTCTTGGTCGTGTTGGCGAAAATGATTTTGTCCCAGATGAAGTCCTGCTGCTCCTTCGGCGGGAGGCGCCGGATGTTTTCGTGCACGAGCATGAACTCCTGCAGCGAGGCCGCGTCGAAGCTGGCGCCGGCCCGATAGAGCGTGCGCACGATCTCGGGCGCCGGGTTCGCCTTCACGGCGTAGTACGCCTGAACCTTTGGCAGATGCCGCTTGTACCGGGCATAATTGCGCCGGATGATCTCATGGTCGATCACCACCACGGGCGTGCCGTGTTTTTTGGCAATTGTCTGGAGCTGCCTGGCTGTGGCCATTATCACCTCGCCTTGGAAGGACTGGCGACCAACGTCGCCATTGCCCGGCGGAAACCATAGATTTCAGCGCTTGGCTTCCCTCGCCCTCAGTCCAGAACCGGGTTGGATCCGTCGATCATCTTTACCTTGTTATGCAGGAAATATTCCTTCGTCAGCGCCTTGATCATCTTGTCACGCTGGTCGTAGAGACGGCGGAGGGTCCGCGGCTTGTGCCTGGCCAGCGCGTAATGCGTCAGGATCGGCATCGCGATCGTGGTGTCGGTGTAGCACACGACCGCGTCCGGGAGGCGGTCAGGGTCTACCTTCCCCCAACTCACGGCCTCGCTCGGAGTCGCGCCGCTGAGACCGCCGGTGTCGGGGCGAGCGTCGGTCACCTGCAGGAAATAGTCCTGGCCGAATTCCTTGATGCGCAATACCTCCTGGATCTGCGGCTCGGTCTGAAGCATGAAGTTCTTCGGGCTGCCGCCTCCCCAGAGCACCACGGCGCTCTTGCCGCCGCCACGCTTGGCTGCGAGCACATAGGCTGTGGTTTCATTGACGTCGATAGAAGGATTGACCCTCAGCTTGTTCCCGCGCAATTCCACGCCGGCGACGTTCATGCCGATCGTCGAGTCGCCCGGCGACGAAGTATAGCACGGCACCCCCGCGCGGTAGGCTGCCGCGAGCACCGACACGTCTTTCAGCCCGGCTTTGCGTTCCCACTCGGCGGCGTACTTGCCGAGCAGGCGATGCAGTTCGGCCGATCCCATCTCCCTCTGGAATTCCGGCTGGATGAGGATGCCGCGCAGGATCTCGTCGGTGGCCATCAGACAGTCGCTGTATCCCAGGAGCACGTCATAGACACGGACAATATCGTTGTTGCGCAGGTCGGTGTCGTCCATCTGGAAGCTGCCTGCGCGGACCGGGTAGTTCAGGGCGAAGTGAAGGTCGTGATACAGGTTGGCCCCGGTGGCGACAATCCAATCGACAAAGCCGGCCCTGATGAGAGGAACGATCGAGGAGCAGCCGAGGCCGGCCGGTGTGAGAGCGCCCGAGAGGCTCATGCCGATGGTCACGTCAGGCTCGAGCATCTTCTGCACGAACAACTGGCAGCCCTCCTTCAGCCGGGCCGAGTTATAAGCGAGAAACGTCTCATCGACGACGTCGGCCAGCTTTTCCTTGCCCGTGATGTTCCGGGGCATGATGCGCTTTCCGGACAGATACTTGTCGCGGTGCGGACATTTTTTCTGCCTCAACCACTCCGGCATCTCTGAGAGGTCTTCGCGGTATCGACGGTTCGCCTTTTGAATTTTCGCCATGGTTGTTTCCAGTTTTCGCCTCAAAGTTAGGGCCCGGCCCGTATCCTGCACATCCCCTGCCGGCAGAAGAGCCATAAGCCTACCACAGCGTGCCGGACAGGAAAAGGGCGGCAGAGCGACTGAAAAAATCCTGACATGGCGGGCAAAACACGTGGTAAGTTCCCGGGCTTCAGATTATCCTGATCCCTGCCGTTATGCCGAAACTACTCAAGGAAACCGACCAGGCTCCCGCCGCCCTCGGGTTCTCGATGCCGGCGGAATGGGAACCGCACGAGGCCACCTGGCTTGGCTGGCCCAGCAATCCGACGGATTGGCCCGATAAACTCGACACCATCCGCTGGGTCTACGGCGAAATCGTGCGCAAGATCGCGGCCGGCGAAACCGTGCGCATCCTGGTCAACTCCCGGGCCGAGGGAAAACTGGCTGGAAGATGCCTCGCGCGTGCCGCGGCAGATGTGCGGCGCGTGCATTTCGTCCTGCACCCGACCAACCGCGGCTGGACCAGGGACAGCGGACCGGTGTTTGTGCGGCGGCGCTCCGGACGGAAGTCCGAGACCGCAATCGTCCATTTTCACTTCAATGCATGGGCCAGGTATCCCGACTGGCAAAAGGACCGGAGGGTGCCGGAAACTGCAGCCAGGCATCTGCGCAAACGGTTGTTCGACGCGCGCTGCGGACGGCGCAGTTTTGTCCTTGAAGGGGGCGGAATCGATGTCAACGGGCGCGGTACACTGCTCACAACCGAAGAGTGCTATCTCGACCCGAAGGTGCAGGTGAGAAATCCCGGGATGGGCCGCCGGGAGATCGAGTCGGCGCTTATGGCGAACCTGGGTGCGACCAACGTCTTTTGGCTCGGCGGCGGCATAACAGGCGACGACACGCACGGACACGTCGACGACATCTGCCGTTTCGTGAATCCGAAGACAGTGGTCATGATCAGGGAGGCCAATCCCAGGGACATCAACTACCGGCCGCTGGCGGAGAACTGGGAACGGATCGCGGATCTGCGGCTCGAGGATGGGTCCAGACCGGAGGTTGTCGCGCTGCCGATGCCGGGTCCCGTCTTTTTCGACGGAGAACGGCTGCCGGCGAGCTACGCGAACTTCTATTTCTCCAATGCTGCCGTGATCGTGCCGACATTCAACGACCCGAATGACCGCGTGGCACTGGGCGTGTTAGGCGAATTGATCAAGGACCGGCCCGTTGTCGGAATTCACGCCATCGACCTGGTACTCGGGTTCGGGACGCTGCATTGCCTGACCCAGCAGGAGCCGCGGGAGGCCTGAAAAGTTGGAGCTTGAAACCTGCTGCGCGTGCGACCATGCAGCGTGGCGCCGAGGGCCCGGACGGCGCCACGCTTGCAGCAGTGTCTGACTTGTCTTCTGCTCATTCCGGAGAAAAGAACAATTCGCCGAACATCTCCGGTACATGGAAATTCGGCTGCGGGGTCCGAGTCGGGCGCCACGCAGAGTAAAACCGGTCCGGCTCAGCCCCCTCGACGCGGAAGAAGTTGACGCGCCAGACTTCCCGCGGATCGAATTCCCGGGTCAGGCAAGTCATGGGAATCGCCAGATCCGCAACCCACCTCCCCGCCTTCTGGTCCAGGGTCGCCCGGCTCTTCAGATCGCACATCAGGGGAGCTGTTCGTCCGGGTGAAATTTCCAGGTCCAGCCAGTCTCCGTTCGGGCTGACCTCATTGAGCGACGCGGTCTGATGCCCCGATAATCACCGAAAGTGTTTCGATTCAGTCGGAAATGTGATAAGAGTTCGTCCGGCAAACGACTGTGGCAGGTCGTTCACGGCTTATTTCGGACCGTATTTTCGGGAGTCACCATCCGCACATGACATCCATGACGCTCAATCAACCGGCGGGAACGCTCGCCTCTCGACGCTATCTTCCCTGGCTGCTCGTCCTTTTCGTAGGGAGCGGGTGCGCCGCGCTGATTTATGAAATTGTCTGGTTGCAGCTGCTGCAACTGGTGATCGGCTCCTCCGGCATTTCCCTGGGCGTATTGCTGGGGACATTCATGGGCGGCATGTGCCTGGGAAGCCTTCTGCTGCCGCGCATCATTCCGACGAGGGTCCACCCGTTGCGGGTGTATGCCTTTCTCGAGCTGGGAATTGGGATCATAGGGATAGCCGTGCTGTTTGGGATGCCCCTGATCGCCGAGGTTTACACGGATTATTTCGGGCATGGGGTGCTGGCGCGCACGCTGGTCGCGGCGGTGTGCCTGTTGCCGCCGACGCTGCTGATGGGCGCGACGCTCCCAGCCATCGCCCGCTGGGTGGAAACGACTCCCGAAGGCGTTTCCTGGATGGGATTTTTCTATGGCGGGAACATCGCCGGCGCGGTATTCGGATCCCTGCTGGCAGGTTTTTACCTCTTGCGCGTTTTTGACATGCCTACAGCGACTTACGCCGCCGTGGCCATCAACGTGGCGGTCGCGTCGGCCGCGCTCTTCATGACCACAATGACGCCGCACCGGATTCCCACCACGGACACGGAGGAAGGTTCGGTGCGGCAGGCGCCGGGCGTGAAAGCGGTATATCTGACGATCGCCCTCTCCGGCCTGTGTGCGATGGGGGCCGAGGTTGTCTGGACCCGGCTGCTGTCGCTGATGCTCGGGGCCACCGTCTACACTTTTTCGATCATCCTGGCGGTGTTCCTGGTCGGCTTGGGGATCGGCAGCAGTTCCGGGGCATTCCTCGCACGTCGAGCCGCGAGGCCGCGGATCGCGCTGGGGGTGTGCCAGATGCTGATCGTCGGGGCCGCGGCCTGGGCCGCGTTCATGATCGCCAACTCGCTCCCCTACTGGCCAATAAACCCAAGCCTGTCCACGAGCCCGTGGGCCCCGTGGTACACCTTCCAGCTGGATATTCTCCGTTCCGCGTGGGTTGTGCTGCCGGGGGCGATCTTGTGGGGCGCAAGCTTCCCGCTCGCGCTGGCTGCGGTGGCCTCGCGCGGCCAGGATCCGGGCCGGATGGTGGGCGGTGTATATGCCGCCAATACTGTGGGCGGCATCATCGGGTCGCTGGTTCTCAGCGTCCTCGTGATTCCCCGGGTGGGCACACAGGGAGCAGAGCGGATGCTTATCCTCCTCGCGGCGGTGTCCGCCCTCGTCGCCCTGGCCCCGTTGTTTGTGCCGCGCAGATCCGGCGCCGAGGCTTCCGAGCCACCGGTGCCAAGACCCGCGTTTTCGGCGATCGGGACAGTCCTCGTCGCGGTCGCGGTCGCTGCCGCCATCCTGCTGGCCACATCCGTGTCGCCGGTGCCCTGGATCGCGGTCGCTTACGGCCGATTCTCGGCGACCTGGATACCCTGGTCAGTGCCCGGAATCGTCGCGGAGAAGGACGTGCCCCAGAGCCAGGACGGCAACGTTTACCGCTACGGCACCTATGTCGGCGAGGGCATGAATGTTTCCGTAGCCGTGACTAAATCGACTTCAGGCTGGCGATATTTCCACGGCGCCGGCAAGGTGCAGGCTTCGAGCGATCCGCAGGATATGCGTCTGCAGCGGATGCTCGGGCACCTCTCCGTGCTGGCCCGGCGAAATCCCGATGACGTGAAGGACGTGCTCGTAGTGGCCTGCGGCGCCGGGGTAACGGCGGGTTCTTTCATCCCTTACCCCAAAGTCAAGAAGATCACCATCTGCGACATCGAACCGCTGGTCCCCAAGGTGGTGACCCCGATGTTCGGCGCGGAAAACTACCACATCGTCGACGGCATCGACAAACAGAATCCCCATATGGTCGAGGGCAAAGAAGTAAAAGTCATCTACGACGACGGACGCCATTACATCCACACGCTCCCGAAGAACGCGAAGTTCGACGTCATCACCTCCGACCCGATCGACCCGTGGGTCAAGGGTTGCGCGGCCCTAAACACCATCGAGTATTACCAGATGTGCAAGGACCATCTGAATCCGGACGGCGTCATGAGCCTGTGGATCCCGCTGTACGAGAGCAACAACGAAACCACCAAGAGCGTGATCGCCACCTTCTTCCAGGTCTTCCCCAACGGGATCCTGTTCAGCAACGACACGAATGGCGAGGGGTACGACGCCGTGCTGCTGGGGCAAGCCGAGCCGACGCAGATAAACGTGGACGGGTTGGGACAGAGACTGGGGCGTGAGGATTACCGCCGGGTGCGGGAATCGCTATTCGAAGTCGGCTTCGGCGCCGGAAAAACGACGGCCGGAGAGGAACCCTTGAGTCTCGGTGTCGCCGTCGACCTGCTGGCCACGTATGCCGGCCGCGCCGCCGATCTCCACGAGTGGATGCAGGGGGCCCAGATCAACTACGACCGCAATCTGCGGCTGCAGTATCTCGCCGGCATGTGGCTCAACTTTTACATGGGCAAAGAAATCCTGGACGGAATCCTGAGATACTATCAGTTTCCGGCCGACGTATTCCTCGGCACGGAGGATAGCCTCGCCGCGATGAGGCTCGCTCTCCGGAACACAGGGCGCGTGCGCTGAGGCGGGCGTTCGGAGGAGATTTCCGGCGAGGTGTCGCTGTGCTCGTTCTTTGTCCGAATCCGGAAACTGATTGAAACCAGACAAAACAGGGGGATACAGCATGAAGCCGCGAACCAAGTTCCTCGTACCGGTCCTTCTCGTCGCCGGCGCGTTGGCCATCACCGCGGGAGCCCAGCAGCGCAAGATCTATTGGGCCGACGAGGTTCCCAAGGACTGGAACGGGAAATGGGCCGCCAAATACCTTACCGTCCCGGAAAAGACGGGGTACGCACGGACGACCTCGACTCGGGATCTGCTCGAATATGCCGAAACCCTGAAGTGGAACAGCGAGAATGTCCATGTCTTCAACGCGTTCACCAGCCCGCTCAGGAAAACCTCCCCGGCGATCGTGCTGGCCAATCCGCGTGTGACATCGGCGGCCGAGGCCGCAAAGTCGGGAAAGCCGGTGATCTTTCTGCAGGGAAATATCCATCCCCCGGAACCGGAAGGCACCGAGGCGCTCCTGATGGTGATGCGCGACATTCTTTTCGGCAGCCGGAAACAGTTGCTGGACAACCAGGTGATCATCTTCCTGCCGATCTTCAACGTGGACGGAACCGATACCTTCCTGCTCCAGGACGGCACCCCGCACATCGTGGGAGACCGGTCAAATTCCGAGGGGCTGGACCTCAACCGCGACGCAGTCAAGCTGGAGACCGTCGAAGCGAACGGGCTGTATCAAAACGTGCTCAACCGCTGGGATCCGGTGCTTCTCGTCGATCTGCATTTGATGGGGCGCGTCAAGCACGGTTATGCCAACACCTACGCCACCTCGACGGTGCCCGCCTCCAACCCGGCCCCCCGCGGGTATGTCTGGGATACCCTCTTCCCCGCCGTGCGCGACTCGGTCAGGCGCGATTTCGGTCTCGAGATCTTCACGCACTGCCTCTCGGACGAACGCAACTGGCCCCCGACCGTATGGAGCCACGACAACGCCATCTGGAGCACGGAAGCGAAGTTCATCGTCAATGACTACGGACTGCGCAATCGGATGGCGATCATCACCGAAACTCCCGGGCACCCGACATTCGAACGCCGCATCTATGCCCAGTACGCGTATGTCCTGTCGCTGCTCGAGTACACCAATGCGCATGGGAAGGAAATGCAGAAGATCTGCAAGGACGCCGACGACGAAACGGTCGCAAAGGTGCGCGCCCAGGCAGAGACTGGAGGACTGCGGAACTGGGTCGAAGGCAAGTACGAGTCGTGGGGCAAGGTTGACATCCTCGCATACAAGACCAACGACACCGCTTTTCTGCCGGGCACAAGCGTCCGGGTCACCGCGCCCGGCTCGGCCAGCGGGCCGCCTGAAATCATTCGTGGGGTTGAACACCTGACTAAGCCGGTCGGAACGAAGGATGCCTCCATGCCGCGCGGCTACCTTATCCCTGCCGAACTGTCGGTCCTGGCCGGAAAACTCCGCGCGCACAACATCCGGCTTCAGACGCTGGACAAGCCGATGAAGGCGGTGGGCGAGGAATTCGTTGTGGACAAAATGGTCAAGGCGCCCAGGGGCGGGATGACCAGGCTGGAAGGCGGGTTCTACGGTCCGGCTGCCAGGGAGTTCCCGGCGGGAACCTACTTTCTGGATATGGCCCAGCCCATGGCCAACGCCGCATTCTATTACCTCGAGCCCCAATCTGCGGACGGCTTCGTCGGCTGGGGTTTGCTGGACGATTTCCTGCGGGCTCTGGGCGTCGAACAGCACCCGGTCGTTTATCCGATTTTCAAATTCAGCAAGGAAGCCAAGTAGTCCCCGAGCCGGCAGAGTCACACGGAAATCGACACCGAAAGTGCGGGCTGAATCCAAATGCCGCTAAGTTTCTGCGTCACGAAGGCATCGGCCTCGATCCCGATGCCGCCCCCGAGATCCGGACCGGGATAGATTTCATTGAAGGTTCCGCTGTTCGCTATTCTTCCGGCATTTGTGAACTGGGTTGGCTTTTGCCCCGGAGGGGCCAAGAGAAAGTAGCCGGGGGCATGGCGACAGCAAGGCTGCGACCTGACTTTGGCGCGGTCTTACTTGCCGCGGAGGAAGACGGTGAAGGACGTGAACTGGCGCTTGCCCCAGGCCGCGTCCTTGAGCGCAGCAGCACGGAACTGGCGGCAGGGATCGGGCGAAATCCTGTCGTAGCAGACGACGATACGCCGCTGGACGTTGGGGGAAGCCAGCGTTCCCGGACCAGGGTCGAGATCCTCCGCGCGGTAACGCTGGAGCTCGGGATAGTAATACTCGAGAAGTGCATAGATCATCGGCGCCGACACCGAGTCCCCTTCGCGGACCGTCTGGCTCAAGAAGGTCGCAGTCCCGGCCCAGTCCGCAGGATCACTCCTGGAATGGACCTGCCCGATCCAGGCAGACATAAGCACAAGCAGGGTCGCAAACGTGATCGCCGGCGAACTGAGCTGATAGGGCAGGCGCGAAAGAATCGTGAGCCGCTCGCCCACATAGGACAGGCCATAGCCGGCGATCAGCAGCAGCGGCGGCGTCGCGTGAAGGATATGCCGGATAGCGAAAAAATATCCCGCCCACACTTCCACAAGCAGCAGAATCGGGATCGGCGCCAGGAACCAGCACAGCAGCCACACCAGCGAGTTCCGCCGGCCATGCCTGAGCAGCGCCCGGATGCCCGTAATCACCCCGATCAGGAGCAGGCCGGAAACCGGGTAACTGCCGTCGCCCAGCTCTTTGATGATGCGCAGGATCAATTTCGGATTGATCACCTCCGCGGCAGGCACGAGATTGGGCCTGGCCCACGCGTACTTGACCCACGGGAAGAACAGCAAGACTGCAACCAGGGCGGCGAACGCGTAGAAGATGACCTGGGACCAATTGATCTTAACGGCTTCGGCAGGCCCCGGTTCCGCATCCTCCTCCGTGGGCGGCGCAATGGGGCGCGCCTTCCAAACTGCCGCCAACATCAGGGCGGCAAACTGAGCGAGCAGAATCAGGCCCCCGAGAAAACTTGTATAGAAGAGCAGGGTCAGGACGCAGGCAATCAGGACCCACCCTTGCCAGCCGCGTTCTTTCCCGTACAACTGGTGAAACAGCAGATCGTAGGAAAGCAGCGTAAGGAACAGCAACAGTGCGTACGGCCGCGCTTCCTGGCTGTAGTGGTAAGCCAGCGGGTAAAAGGCGAACAGTACCGTGGAGTAGATGGCCACGCGTTCGCCGAACAGAAAGCGCGATATGCGGTAAAAAATCCAGATGGAAAGCGTGCCGAACAGGACGGCATGCAGGCGGAGAGCCCAGGTGGAATCCCCGAGCAGGAACGTGACTCCCCTCTGGACAAAGAAATCGAGCGGAGACGCGAGGTCCATTCCTCCGCGCAGGCGTTCCAGGATCTCGGCAGGCGACCCGAGTTTGATGATCCGGGCCTGCATCAGCTCGTCGGTCCACAGCTGCCGCGTTCCCAAAAAGAGGAGGCGGTGCAGCAAACCAACTCCCAGGATGATGCCGATGATTTTCTTCATTCTGGCGCGACCGGGACACGATTGTTCGACAGGATCTAGAGGGTAGTCTCTTCCGGCGCCGATTTCAAGCCCTCGCAGGGCGTGAGCGCAGGCTCATCCGGCCGACTTGGCCGCGCCGTCGTGGATCCGCCGGCGCTCAGGGCTCGCACAAAAATAACTTCACATTCTGCTGCCGTCTCTCCAGCTTGCGGACGGCGCGCGGAAGCAGGGTAGGAATATAGCAAGCTGGAGAGCCGGCAGCCCTGCGGGGCGCGGCGGCGGACGGGCATCTGCTGCGTCGCGGCGCCTTGCATCTGCCCATCCGGCGCTCGGGCCAGAATGCGAACTTATTTTTGCGCGAACCCTTATGTCAGAAGAAGGCCGGCAGAATGCCGTGACGGTTGACCAGAAACATGTGATAGATCAGGATCAACACATAAAAGAGCAGGCAGACGCGGGCCATGTATCGGGCCAGCGCCCATTCCTTGTGCAGGATGATGATCGCCAGCGGAAAGGCGGTCATGGCTGTCTTGAGACTGAAGAAAACGTAGATCCCGCCCCATTTCAGCACTTCGCCCATGAGCGGATTGGCCTCGCGGACGACGCCTCTCTTGATCTGCACCACGGTCAGGAGGGCATCCAGGAATGAAAGCCCCATGACGGCGGCCGCCAGGGCCCAGCTTCCCCGATCGTATATGTCCACGTACCCGCCACGGTCCGTCTTGCGCCGGCCTTTGCTTTGCCTGCGCCGCTGGCTGCTGAATTGTGGGGGGAATGTAGGCGGACTCCGGCGCTCGGAGCTGCCGCGCCGCTCTGAATTGACGCCAGGGGTGACACTGGGAACCGCAGACTGCGATTTCATAGCACGCAAATCGTATCGGCTCCCCGATTGAAGCCTTTAGTCCCAATGACGTCCATTCAGGCAGAAGTTCCAAAAACCAGCCACGAATTCGCACGAATTGCACGAAATTCACTGACTTTCACCTGATCCATCCAGGTGGCAACAGGCATCGAGTCCTGTCTTGGAACCACGAAGACTTTCTCGAAGACCTCAAAGGTGACCGGAATCGAATGGTCTCGGTACAAGCGCTGTCGCTTCCTGCGCAGAGGCGCAGCGCTGCGCGCTGCAACATCTTTGCGCGAGGCGCGCAGGAAAACGCACTCGGATCCCGGCAACGAGGGTCGTTTTCACCGGCGCTTTCCTGCGCGCCTCGCGCAAAGATGTTGGCCGGAGGCCGCCTCTGCAGAGGAAGCGACAGCGAATGTCTTTGAGGTCTTCGTGGTTCGTGCTCTTGCTTTGCGGATTTGTTACTCACCAATTCGCACTGCTTCGTGCAATTCGTGCAAATTCGTGGCTAACTTCTTGACGTTATCGGAGGCTTACTTTCCGTACGGTTTCCGGATGAACTTCCGCGCCAGGTCCTGGGAATCATCCACGTTTTTCATTTGGAGAACCGTCTGGTAGCGCTCAACGGCCTGGTCCCGCTTCCCTTCTGCATCCAGGGCCTGCCCCAACCGCAATTGGGAAAGGATCCGTTCCCTCTCGGGCGTCGACGGATTGGCGACGGATTTCTCCAACTGCTCACGCGCGGCTGGCGCGCGGCCCAATTTCAGGAGCTTGTTCCCCAGGGCATACCGGAAAGTCGACATGGCCACCAGCTGATAGTTGGGGGTGGCCTGCTCTGCCTGGTGCACAACATCCAGGTACTCGGTCACGGCCTGATCCGTCTCCCCGAGCTTTTCCAGAATCTGCGCGATGTTGATCTGAAAAATGAAATTGCGCGGGTAATCACGATGCAACTCCCGGGCATCCTGGAGCGCTTCCTTCGGCCTCCCTTCCGTCATCAAGAGCACCATCTGAAGGATTTTGGCATCGACCTTGACATAATTGCCCTTGGCGACCGCTACGTTGAGCTGCCGGAACCCCTCATCCTTGGTGCCATGATATCCTGCAAGTGCGGCCAGCCACTTGATGTACCAGGGTATGCTGCCCACGATGTATTGATACAGGCCTACGGTCATGTAAGCATCATAGTAATCGGGTGTGAGCTTGAGCACCTGGCGGTCGTAATCGTAAGCCTTGTTCCCATGGCTGAAGGCCTTTCGCAGGCTGTAGTCGATGGTTATGGCGAAAGAGGCTAGAATCCCGTAGGAGGCGCCAAGGAAATAAATCGCATCCTGGTTCTTCGGGTTCGCCTGCAACAGCTTCTGCGACAATGCCTGGCTCTCCTGCATATAGTCGAAGAACGCCTTGCGTTGTTCGGGCGGCATCACCTGTGTGGTTTCCTTGGTAAAAAAGGAGGGGGAAAGAAACAGGTCCAGGTCCAGGTCCTGGCGGCGGAACAACTCCCGGAGCCAGGCGATCGTAGCCAGATATTGCGGCGGGGCAGGATGGTCCGGATACTTTTTTTCGAGTGTGAGAAAAACCCGATCGGCCTGATCGTAATCTATGTTGTAGATGTCGGTAAAACCGGGCTGCGCCTGAGCCATGAACTGCGGGTCCCTCAGGCCCTGCGCATTGAGGGTTGGGAGGAGCAGACTCCCGGCGAGACAGTTGACGATGAACCTGGAGAAGTTCATGCGAGGTCTCCCCTTGCCGGTTTCCGGACGCGCAATTCCGGCCATATACGCCCCACTTTCCAGACACAACATCACCCGGTTCCCGGTATTATAGATTCAAGCCCGGAAACATTCATGAGAAACCTATGGACAAAAACAAAGACACGCTCCGGCCGCAGGATGGTGAGTACGCGAGCGGCGACAGCCGGAAGATGATCTATCTCGACTTCAACGCCACGACACCGATTGACCCGCAGGTGGCCGAGGCCATGCTTCCCTACCTGTATGAGCATTTCGGCAACCCCTCCAGCGCGCACGCGTTCGGGGCTGCGGCCAGGCTGGCGGTCGAGCGCGCACGCATCCGGGTCGCCGGACTGATCGGCGCACGCCCCGAGGAGATCGTGTTCACCAGCGGCGGCTCCGAGTCGAACAACACGGTCATCAAAGGAGTTGCCGGCGCGCTGAAATCCCGCGGGCGCCACATCATCGTCTCCGCCGTCGAGCACCCCGCGGTTCTGGAGCCGTGCCGCGCTCTGGAGGCCGATGGCTTCCGGATCACCGTGCTGCCCGTGGACAGGGCCGGGCGCGTTCGGCCGGAAGATGTTGGCAAGGCACTCACTCCGGAAACGATCCTGATCAGCATCATGCACGCCAACAACGAGGTCGGCACAATCCAGCCGATCGCGCGCATCGCGGAAATTGCGCGCCGGAACTCGGTTCTGCTCCACACCGATGCCGCCCAATCGGTGGGCAAGATTCCCGTCCTCGTGGAGCAGCTCGGCGTTGATTTTCTGAGCATTGCCGGTCATAAGCTCTACGCCCCAAAGGGCATTGGCGCCCTCTACATCCGCTCCGGCGTCAGCCTGCCGCAGTTGATCCACGGGGCCGGGCACGAACTGGGCCGGCGCGCCGGAACGGAGAACGTGCCGGAAATCGTCGGGTTGGGAGAGGCGTGCGCACTCGCTTCTGAACACCTCGCCGACACCATGGCGCACTGCCGGGCGATGAGGGACCGCCTGTGGACCGGGTTGGCCGGCGCCGTGGACTCTCTGCAGCGCAATGGGGACCCTGACGACGGCCTGCCCAACACGCTCAGCATCAGTTTTCCCGGCATTGATGCCGGGACCCTGCTGGCGGAAATCGGCGACCGCGTGGCGGCCTCCGCCGGCGCCGCCTGCCACGCCCAGGGAGTGACCGTTTCCCCGGTATTGGAGGCAATGCAGGTGCCGCTCGAATATGCCATGGGAACCGTCAGGTTTTCCGCCGGCAGGACTACGACACCGAAAGAGATCGACGATGCGATCGAGATCGTTGCGCAAGCCGTGCGCAACATGGCGCATACGGAAACGCTCTCCGGGGCGCCCGAGAGCGCCGAGAAGGTCCGGCTGACGCGCTTCAGCCACGGCATGGGTTGCGCCTGCAAGCTTCGACCACAGGAACTCGAAGAGATACTGCGCGCGCTGCCCGCCCCCTCGGACCCGGCGGTCCTGGTCGGGACCGGCACTTCCGATGATGCCGCTGTCTACAGGTTGGAAAACGGCCTGGCAGTGGTCCAGACGGTCGATTTCTTCACCCCCATCGTCGACGACCCATACAGTTTCGGGGCCATCAGCGCCTCCAATTCGTTGAGCGACATCTATGCGATGGGCGCACGTCCGCTGTTCGCCTTGAGCATTGTCGGATTCCCATCGCGCCGGCTCCCGCTCAAGGTGCTGCAGCAGATCCTGGGCGGCGCCGCGGCTACCGCGCGCGAGGCGGGGATCGACATCATCGGCGGCCACAGCATCGAGGATCCCGAACCTAAGTTCGGTCTGGCGGTGACCGGCATCGTGCCGCCGGACCGCATCATCACAAACGCCGGCGCGCAGGAAGGGGACGCTCTCGTATTGACCAAACCGCTGGGCACCGGGATCGCCATGGCCGCCTTCCGCAGCGGCGCCGCCGGAGCGGATCTCGTAGACCTGGCCTGCGCGACGATGCGCGCGCTCAATCGAGCGGCCGCCGAAGCCATGATCGATGCGGGCGCGCACGCCGCCACCGACGTCACCGGATTCGGGCTGATCGGGCACCTCAGGGAAATGTGCGCCGGCGCGCGGCTCGATGCGGAACTCGACTACGATGCCGTGCCGGTGCTCGCCGGAATCCCTGCGTTTGCTGCCGCCGGGATCGCCCCGGGAGCGACGCTCAGCAACCTCGAGCACTTTTCAGCCCATGTGTCGTGGAGACGGCAGAGATCCCGCGGTGAGAAGCTGGTCATGGCCGATGCGCAGACTTCGGGGGGATTATTGATCGCCGTGGCAGCCGGAAAAGCGGCCTCCCTGATAGCGGCGCTTCATCAGCGCGGCGTGACCTCCGCCGCGGTCATCGGGAGATTTACCAACCGCGGAGAGGGGAACATCCGCATTTGAGGCCTGGAACACGGCCGGGAACCGATGGAACGGTATGCGCATGCACTTCGTCCACCGGTTAGCCGGGCTGGCTCGCGGCCAGCAAATGCCGGAGCACATAGGGCAGAATGCCGCCGTGGGTGTAATAGTCGACCTCGATCGGCGTGTCGATGCGGAGCGTGACTGGAATCGACTCACTCTTGCCATCGGTGCGATAGATCACCAGGGTGACGTCCTGGCGCGGTTTGAGGCCGTCCGCAACCCCTGTGATATCGAATCGCTCGGTGCCGTCGAGCCCCACGGTCTTGGCGGAAACGCCGTCCTTGAACTGGCAGGGAAGCACGCCCATCCCCACCAGGTTGCTGCGATGGATGCGCTCGAAGCTCTGCGCCACTACTGCACGCACGCCCAGCAAGGCGGTCCCCTTTGCCGCCCAGTCGCGTGAACTGCCCGTCCCGTATTCCTGACCCGCGATCACGATCAGGGGGATCCCGGCATCCATGTAGCGAAGCGCCGCATCATAGATGCTCAGCCTCTCCCCGCCCGGCTGATAGAGGGTGACGCCGCCTTCCACACCGGGAACCATGAGGTTCCGGATGCGCACGTTGGCGAAGGTCCCGCGCATCATCACCTGGTGATTGCCGCGCCGCGCGCCGAAGCTGTTAAAGTCTTCCACTTTCACGCCGCGACCCTGGAGGTAAAGCCCCGCAGGGGAACTGGCTTTGATGGCGCCCGCCGGGCTGATGTGATCCGTAGTCACGGAATCCCCGAAGATCGCCAAAGGCCTCGCGCCCTTGATGTCGCCGATCTGCCCCGGCTCCATCCGGAAGTTCTGGAAGAAGGGAGGGTCCTGGATGTAGGTCGAATCTTCTTCCCAGAGGTATACATCTCCCGCCGGTGCGGCGATCTCGTTCCAGAGCGGATTTTGTTCCGCGACGCTGCCGTACAGCCTGCGGTAGGTGTCCGGATCGAGCGCGGCGCGCTGCAGGTCACGCACTTCCTGCAGCGTCGGCCAGATGTCCCGGAGGTAGACGTCGGCACCGTCCTTTCCCTTCCCCAGCGGTTCACGTGTCAGGTCGATGTCGACGCGGCCGGCGAGTGCAAACGCAACCACCAGCGGCGGACTCATGAGGAAATTGGCCTTGATCGACTGGTGTACCCGGGCCTCGAAATTGCGGTTGCCGCTCAGGACGCTCGCGGTGACGACATCCTGGCCGCGGACCACATCCTCGATAGCGGGATCGAGCGGACCCGAGTTGCCTATGCAGGTCATGCAGCCGTACCCGGCCAGGTTGAAGCGCAGCCGGTCCAGGTACGGCTGCAGTCCCGTCTTTTCCAGGTAGTCGGTGACGACGCGCGATCCGGGCGCCAGCGATGCCTTGACCGCAGGCGGCGTGGTCAGACCCCGCTCTACCGCTTTTTTCGCGAGCAGTCCCGCAGCGAGCATGACGCTCGGATTGGAGGTATTGGTGCAGGAAGTGATCGCCGCGATCAACACGTCCCCATGCCGGACCCCTGTCCCCGTGGCACTGCCCTTTACGGGAAATCGCCGGCTCAAATCTCCCGCAGACTTTCCATAGCCCCCTTCCGCAACCGGCTTTTGCAGCAACTCGAGGAAGGTCTGTCTGACCCTGGAAAGGTCAATCCGGTCCTGCGGCCGTTTTGGCCCGGCAACGGCAGGCTGCACGTCGCCGAGGTCAAGGTCCAGCAATGAGCTGTAGTCGCAGTCGCCCCGGCGCGGGATTCCGAACATGCCCTGGGCTGTGAAATAATTGCGCACGAGCGCCACCTGTTCCGCGCTGCGTCCCGTGGCGCGAAGATAGGCGCACGTTTCCTCGTCGACCGGGAAAAATCCCATGGTTGCCCCGTATTCGGGGGACATGTTGGCAATCGTGGCTCGATCCGTCACCGGGAGGGTGGCGGCCCCTTCGCCGTGATATTCGACGAACTTGCCGACCACCTTGGCCTTGCGCAGCATCTGCGTCACGTGCAGCACGAGGTCGGTTGCAGTCACACCTTCGCGCAGGCGTCCGGTCATGTTCACACCAACGACATCCGGGGTCAAGAAATAGACCGGCTGGCCGAGCATACCGGCCTCGGCTTCGATGCCGCCGACACCCCACGCTACGATGCCGAGCCCGTTGATCATGGTGGTGTGCGAGTCGGTGCCCACCAGGGTGTCCGGACAGCAGACACCATTCTTCTGCAGCACTACTCTTGCCAGGTACTCGAGATTCACCTGATGGCAGATGCCGATCCCCGGGGGTACGACTTTGAACCCGTCGAACGCCTGCATGCCCCATTTCAGGAATTGATAGCGGGCGTGATTGCGCTTGAATTCCGTCTCCATGTTGAGCCGGAAAGCATCGCCTGTGCCCGCGTAATCGACCTGGACCGAGTGATCGATGACCAGGTCCACCGGCACCAGGGGCTCGATCATCCTCGCCTTCCGCCCGAGCCGGGCGACTGCAGAGCGCATCGCCGCCAGGTCGACCACGAGCGGAACCCCGGTGAAATCCTGAAGCAGGATGCGGGCGACGATGAAGGGGATTTCCTGCGTCCGTTCCGCGGCCGCCCCCCAGTTGGCTAAAGCACGAACATCGCGTTCCGTGATCTTCTTGCCGTCGCAATTGCGCAAGACCGACTCAAGCACGATCCTGATGCTGACCGGCAACCGCGAAACGGGCCCTATCCCTTCCTTTTCCAGTTGCGGCAAAGAGTAGAATTGGCCCGTACGACCCGAGCCGGTGTCAAACGACTGCAGAGAGTGAAACAAATTGTGCGCCATGTCTACCCACCCGGTTCCGAGATTTTTCTGATAGAAGGATGATCAACTCACTAGTGTAAAGTGCGGGTCAGGAAAGGTCAAGCCACTGCCGGCGCACGCCAGTCCGGGCACGCCTCCGGTCGCCGTCAGCCGGTGTAGAAGGCGTAAGGGAGAAGAATGTGGCCGAGGAATTGCTGCATATCGCTCTGTTCAAGCCCGAGATTCATCCGAACACCGGCAATATCGCTCGCCTTTGCGCAGCCAATGGCCTGCCGCTTCATCTCGTGGGCACCCTTGGCTTCCAGATCGACGACCGTGCCGTGAGGCGGGCCGGGCTCGACTATTGGCCATATGTGGATTTGAGGCGCGAGGCGACGATTCAGGAACTGGAGGGACGGCTGCCGGGATCGCGCTTCTTCTGGTTCAGCGCCCGAGCGGATCGTTTCTTTACGGAGGTAAATTACCGGGCGGGGGATTGCCTGGTTTTCGGGCCCGAATCCAAGGGGCTGCCCGACGATCTGATCCGCCCCCGATGGGGGGACGCCCTCAAAATCCCGATGCGCTCCTCGAACGTGCGCAGCCTGAACCTGGCGACGGCGGTGGGGATCGCGATGTACGAAGCTCTTCGACAGCTTTCAGTTGAGCCCTCGAGGCCTTGAGCCCTCGGGCCGGGAAATGCGGGCGTGGCTCGAGGGCTCAAAGACTCCAGGAAACATCATGTGGCTTTACTCTGCCTGCGCATTCTCTGACTTGTCGGCAGGGAAACACCGGCAGGCGTCGTCATATTCCTTCCACCAGCCCTGCAGAATATTCATGTCGGTCGCGCGCGGCTCGTCGCCGCCGCCGGCGATACGCAGGTATTCGCGCAGGAGCGGTTTGAAGTGCGGATGCGCGCAGCTTTCGATGATATCTTCCGCGCGGCGCCGCGCCGACCGGATCTCGGTGTTCACGGCGTAGCCCTGTTCCGTGCACAAGCATTTGAGGTCGTGCTCGGTGTGGTCGATGTGGCGCACGTAGGGCATGACACAGCTGACCGTTCTGCCGTCCTTGAGACGGCGGATCGACGGCGTGTGCGCGATACTGATGTAGGCGTTCCGGAAGAAATCGCCGCTGCCGCCCAAGCCGTTGATCACCCTCGACCCGTCGATGTGGGTCGAATTCGCATGCCCGTACATGTCGAACTCGAGGGGCGTATTCATGGCGATAACAAACAGCCGGGTGATGACTTCAGCGCTGTTGGACAGCCACATGGGGCGGAGCACCAGCTTGTCGCGACAGCGCTTGAAAAGCCGTTCGAACTCTTTCCGCGCCAGCTTAGAAAATGAGATGGCTGTCGCCGAGGCGCAATCGAACTTGTCGTCGTCATCGACATACCGCATCATCCCGTCCTGGAAGACTTCGGTCCAAAATCGGATTTTTTGGAACGGGGACTTGTAGAGCTCGCCTACGATCGCGTTGGCGACATTGCCGACACCCGACTGAATGGGAGGAAGGCGTTTGTGCCAGGACAACCACTTGCGGCAGTGCAAAAGGAAGTCGACGACATTCTCGGCGATTTTTCTTTCGATCGGCTGGGTTTCCTTGAACTCCACCGAGTAGTCCGCCTGCCTGGATTCAACTATGGCCACGATTTTGCTCTTGTCGATCTCCACGTAGGGCGTGCCGACTCGGTCATTGACATTGAGGATGGGGATCGGCCAGCCCACGTTGGGATGCACGCGGGGGAGCACGATGTCGTGGAATCCGGTATAGTCGGGAATCGCGGTGTTGACCTCAAGGATGATCTTCCTGGCCATCGTGAGCGCTTCGGTGGAAATGCCGACCGAGGACGACAACACGACGCTCCCATCGGGACGGATGCGCGAGACCTCAACCACGGCCACGTCGAGCGCGCCATAGAAGCCGTACAGCAGGTTGCGGGCAAACAGGGACAGGTGCACATCGGTAAAGTCCATTTTGCCGGCATGAATCAGCTTGCGCGAAGCCGACGAGGACATGTAGGGTCCGCGTCGGCCGACGAACGGAGCGATCGGGTTTTCCACCTCCTCCGAAAGCGAGGCCCCGCTGAAGAGCCCGATCCGCGCGTGGGGCGCGTGCTCGGCGAAGTGTTTGGCCAACGCCGGAATAAGGCACTTCGGTTCACCTGACTTCGTAAACCCGCTGATACCGATCGTGGCGTGGTCCGATATGTGCTTGATTGCTTCTTCAACTGGAACTACTTTACTCAGCAGCTCTTTACATTCAATCCGATCTTCCAAAGATGACATATGAAGTGCCTCCGCCCATCCTGGGAGGACGACGGGCAAATTATTGAATTTGCGGGCTTAATCATGGTAGAGGACGGGCAAAAATGCAACCAAAATCTGTCGCCGAAGAGGGATTCCGTGGCCTCGAATCGGTCACCGCGCCGGATGCGCAATGATAGTGAGGATTGATTTCAGCTGCAGGCCTCAAACAGACCCGCGGCACCCTGTCCGCCGCCCACGCACATCGTAACAATCCCATGCAGGGCCTTGCGCCGCCGCATCTCGTGTGCAAGCGTTCCGACCAGGCGGGAGCCGGTCATGCCGTAAGGGTGTCCAATCGAAATGGCGCCCCCGTTCACGTTCAGCCGTTCCGGATCGATGCCGATCCGGTCACGACAGTAGATCACTTGCGCGGCGAACGCCTCATTCAACTCCCAAAGATCAGGTTCAGGGACCCCCGGAACGATTTCGCCAGCGGCGTCCGCAAACTGGCTACAACGACGGCCTCCCTCATCCTTAACCCCTTCGGACTTCCTGCCGCGCGCCCAAAACAGTGCCGCGTGCCTGAGCAATTGGGTGTATGGAATCCTGCCGTCGGATTGAGAACATAAGCGGACATCTGTACATCGGCTCGACTGCGCTCGCGGTTCTGTTTCATGTGCCGACTGGGTGGCTGGCCCGCCGGCGGAAAAGTCATGACACTGCATCACCGCGCGTAATCGGGCTCGTTGCCCGTCTTCCATTTGATGTTGCAACCGAGGCTCGGCTTCTGGTCCGCGGCAGGGGCCTTCCCGGCCAGGACAGCCTCGAGCGCGGCGCGCAGGTCGGCGCCGGTCACCGGCACACCGTTGCCGGGGCGACTCCCATCCAACTGACCCCGATACGCGAGTTTGAACTTCTTGTCGAAAAGGAAAAAATCGGGCGTACAGGCCGCCGAAAAGGCTCTGGCTGTCTCCTGGCTCTCGTCGTAGCAAACCGGGAAATTGAAGCGCGTTTCTTTGGCCATTTCCTTGAGCCTGGCAGGAGCGTCATCCGGATAATTAGCTACGTCGTTGGAGGATATGGCTACAATGCTGACGCCTCGCTCCGTGAATTCTCTCCCGATCCGGCCCAGTTCTTCCTTGACGTGTTGGACGTAGGGACAGTGCCTGGACAGAAACATGACGAGCAGGCCTTTTTTTCCTGAAAAGGTGTCGAGAGTCATGGTCTTTCCCGACACGACATCGGGCAGCCGAAAATCCGGCGCAGGCGTTCCCAGCGCCAGCATGGTTGATGGTGTCGCTACCATTGATAACCTCCTTTTGCGAATTGATCACCCATTCGCGAGTGGCTCTACTAAAGAATACCACCGCATCCCGAGCCGCCGAGGACGGATTGGATTAAGGGCGGTGGACCCACGGAGTTGATAATTTCGGCGGCAGTTTGGGAAGCGGTTAAAAGCAGGACTGGGAAAACGCCGGCGGACACCGGCATGGCGATTCGTTTCAGCGTTCAAAGGTCGATGGGACGCTTTGAGCCGTTCACAGCGCATGCCTCGGGTGTTGCCGGAGGATCTGCATCTTATGTTTCGGGAGAGCAGGTCACCAACGATTCCCGCGCCAGTGCTCCTTGATTGCGGCGGATATCTCGCGCGCGGGATTGGCGGCCATCGCACCCTCGCCCTTTTTCACGAGAGAGCCGTCCTTGCTATGGATTAACCACACCCAACGACGGACTTGACCACGCCGATTCATGTTGAAGGCGACGATGTAGTCGGCGTTCCGGCGGGAAGCCGAAATGCTGCATGCGGGACAATCCCTGGACAGTCGGCTGACGATGTCCGGTACGGAGACCGGGGGAGCATCGGGAACGGAGGGGGATATTCCGGTCAGGTTTCGGGCGCTCCCATTTGCCTCGAAATAGATGGCCGGACCCCGAGGTGCAGGGGTGCCGGAAACGTTGCCGCCGGCAGACTGATCCAGGCCGAAAACTCCGCCACGGGTTCCTTTGCCGCTGCCCTTCTCGGGATCCAATACCGCTGCCAGATTTCCCTTTTCCTTGTTCCGCTCCCACACTCTTTCATACACTGCGGCAAGATCACTTCGAGCGACCAGTTTGAGCGCCTGCCGGTTGGCCAATGTCTCGGTTTGTAGGAAAGGAAAGTGAGTGTAGATCCAGATGTGCCCCATTTCGTGAGCTACCGCTGCACGCAGTTCGGTCTCATTCAGCGCCCGCAGAAATCCCTCCTCGAACATCATCTGGAACAGGTCAGTCCTTCCGCGAGCATACTCAACAGAGATCAGACGCGGGTTTCTGGGCACGATGGAAACGATCACCGGCACCGTGACGCCAAGACGCGGGCTGAAGGCGCAGATGATCTGCTGGACCTTTTCCTCCAATTCATGCTTCGATGCGCCGTTGGATGTGAAAGGGAGGCCCCCGCACAAGGGGAGAAGAAGCAGCACAACCCAAAGGTTCCGGCGGGCATGTTGTCCGTCCCGGAGTGATACTCGACGCGGAGCGGCGCTGAAACGCGGCCGCCTCAATACTCGTTTCATTGACTCGACCCAGATTGGAGTGGGAGCCAGGTGCTGTCCCGGGCAAACCAGAAGCGGCAGTATAGCAGAAGTTTTGCCAGCCGCTATCTGAAATCCCTGCCTGAGCGAACTCGGGACTCCGCCATATCAGGGAATTTTTCCTCACATTTGGGCCGTCAATTCCTGACCGCGGTTCGTGATTCCATGTTCCTGATCATAGCAAGTCGTTGATAATGCAGTACTTTTTTATGGAAGAGCCTGGGGCGCCGCTCCTTGAGGAATGGTTCGTGCATTGGTAAGTGCAGGGTGAGTGCCGCAATGGCACGAATAAGGAAAGGAGCAAAGTAAATGTCTAACCGTTGGAAAATCCTCTCCATAGTTATGCTGACACTGGCACTGGTCGTGATGCCGGCAGGCCTGCAGGCTCAACCGAATCGCCCGGCAGCGCCGGCACAATCCACGAACGACAAAGTGGCTCAAGGCGAATTGGTGAAAGTGGACATTGATGCGCAGACGTTGACAATCAGAAACGCGACCGGGGAAGAAATCGAGTTTCAGTACAATGCCGACACGAAGGTAGAAGGGAGCACGTCAGGCGTTCAGGGACTGTCAACGAAAACCGGGACCCGCTTGATGGTCCACTACAAAGAACAGACCGACAGCAAGCTTGCGATCAGAGTGGAAATCGTCAAGAGCTGAGCAAACAACCAGCGCTGAATGTGCCGGATTCACTCACGGATTACGATCCGTTGTCGAGGCACTCACCCTCTCTTCCCGTCGGTTCGACGGCAGGAGAGGGTGAGTGCCTCGTATTTTTCCACCTGGCCTGGCGGGTCAGGCCACACGGGTGGCCGGGTTTCGCACCATTCCCATGGCAAGCGCCTCCGCGCGCCTCATTTGCCCGTGTACGGCGTGCCGGTCTCGATCCAGTCCGCGGCCGGTTCACCTTTGAGGTAGTGGTCGAAGTACTCCTTCATCTTGATGGCGTAATCGAGCTTGTTGGGATACTTGCGCAGGTGGTGGGGCTCACCGCGGTACTGCAGGAATATGCAGTCTTTTCCAAGCCGCCGCAGCGCGAGGTACAACTCGATCGACTGATACCAAGGCACCGCGCCGTCCTCGTCGCCGTGCTCGAGCAGCAGGGGCGTGTGTATGCGGTCGGCCTGGAACAGTGCCGAGTTTTCTATAAAGCGCTCCGGGTACTCCCACAGGCTGCCGCCGATGCGGCTTTGCGTCTTCTCATACTGGAACTGGCGCGCTACGCCGGACTCCCACCGGATGCCCCCGTAAGCGCTCGTCATGTTCGACACCGCCGCCCCGGCGACCGCCGCCTTGAATATGTTGGTCTGCGTGATGACGAACGCGGTGCCGTAGCCGCCCCATGAGTGACCGTGCAAGCCGAGCGCATTCGGGTCGGCGACGCCCATGTCGATGAGCTTCTGCACGCCGGGCACGAGGCATTTCACCATCGAGATGCCGGGATGCCCCACTTCGAACACGACGTCCGGCAGGAAGATCGCGTAGCCGTTGCCTGTGTAAATGGCGAACGACGGACGGTGGTTCACCACCGGTTCGTTGAACTCGTACAGCCGCTGCGACTGCCGCTCGTAGAAATAAGTGATCACGGGATAGCGTTTCCCCGGCTGGTAGTTGGCCGGCTTGATGAGCACGCCTTGCAGCGGCAGCCCGTCTTCGCTGCGCCACTCGACCAGTTCCGCGGCCCCCCAGGCGAATTCCGCAATCTGCGGATTGGCAGCGGAGATCTTGCGCGGCTGCTTGAAGCCGATATCGCTCAACCACACGTCGGGATACTCCTCATAGCTCTCGCGTGTGTAAAGGATGACATCGGCCTGCTTCGCCTTGGCCACGAATTTGAACAGCTTCTTTTCGTCGAGACGCGCTTCGACGCCCGGCCTGGTGAAACTCGCTGCGTAATAGCCCCAATTCTTTTCGCGCTCGTGATACGCGGTCAGCAGCAGCGTGTCGCGCGTGCCGAACGACCGCGCTTCGGGATCGGTCTGGACGATGCGGAAGGTGATGCCCCGGGCCCGGCCCTCCCTGTTCGTCAGGTTCAGCGGGGTGCCACCGGCCGCCGGAACCTGCCAGATGTCGTACTTGTCATAGACGAGCAGGGCAGCGCCATCGTCCACCCAACCGGCTGTGCCGTACGGCGGCGGCTCATCGGGCGTGTCCTGCTGTTCATCGTGGAGCGCGACGCCGAGGGCGCCCGTCGCGTCACGTGTCGTCCCCTTCACGCAATCGTAGAGCCTCCACTGGGCATCCTTGAAGTACGCGATGGTCCGGCCGTCGGGCGAAAGCGTGGCGCGCCCGGTGAGTCGCGCGGCCACCAGCTTGCGTGAACCGTCGGTCTGATCGACCAGATAGACGTCGCGGGCCCCCAGGCCCCAGGTGGTCTGTTTGGCGTAGGGAACGTCTGAAGTGCCGATCGCGTAACGAGGATTCTCGGACGCCTCGACCACGGGCAAGGTGCGGTCCGCAAGCGGCACCACGCGATTCGAGTCGAGGTGGAGGACCGCGCGATAAGTGCGGTCTTTCTCGCGGTCCCACGACTTTTTCTGTTCTGAATTGATCTTGGGATCGTTCCAGTGCCACACGTCGAGTTCGACCTTCGCGAGAATCTGGTCGAAGTCGTATGGGTTCGGTGCGGGCTTGGCCGGGCTTTCGCCGGAGGCCTTGGTTTCCGCGCCGGCCGGCTTGAATCCGAAGAACAGGCGCTTGCCGTCCCTGGTCCAGGCGACGTCGTTCTTAAAAGGCAGCATCCATCCTTTCGGCGCCTGCTCCTGCTTGACGACTGCGCGCGCCTGTTTGGTCGCGCCATCCCAGATCCAGAGCGAGGCCAGCCCCGGAGCCCCCCTGGCGGAATCCACTGCAGCCATGTAGGCAAGTGCGCTCCCGGACTTGGCCCAAAGAAGCGGCTCGTAGCGGCCATTCTCCGCCTGGGCGATCGCCACCGCATTTGCAGGCGCCTTAAGGTCGCGATAGAACAAGCCATCAGCCTTGCCGGTTTCGTCTGCAACCGAGTAGGCGAGGTACCTTGAGGACGCATCGAAGGCGAATGTCAAAACCTGAGGAACGGCTTGCTCCTCCCCCGATTCGAGATTCAGGAGGCTGAGAACGCTGCCGGCTTTCTTCTCGCTGGCGACGGCCTGTCCGGCCTGCTGGTCGCCGTCCCCGGCAGCGGCGACCGGGGTTGCAGGCTTTTTCGTGTCCGGGGGCAAGAGGAGCCACGCCAGCCACTTCGAATCGTCCGAAAAAACAAAACGATCCACGTTCTCCAGGCTCCGGATCGCGCCGGTCGAAACATCCACGATCGCCATGCCGGGCTTCGGCTTGTCTTTCCCGGTCTTCTCGCTGTCTGCAAAGGCCACTTTCACCGGCATGGCCGTCCAACGGCTGTTCTTGGAGATGACGGGCTGGCCGCCGCGCGGCACGCGGACCGTCCTTCCGGTCGCGAGCGCGTGCACCACCGCTTCGCCGTCGCCCCGGTCCGGTTGCAGAGCGTACGCGACGACCGTCCCGTTTTCCGAGAGCGCCGGAGTCTGGATGGCGCGAAATTTCATGAGATCCTGGAAAGTGATTGTCTTTGTGCCCGGTGGCGCCGCCGGGACGATGCCTGCCAGGATCAGCCACGCACAGGCAACCAAAGCCACCTGAACCGATCGATGGGATGATGTCGAACGCATGCCTGTTTCCTTTCGGACTGAGAGGAGAACCCTCGTCAAATAGGTTTGGGATCGGAACCCCGCCTGGAGAGTCAACAAAAGGACGACACCCTCTTCAAGGTTCCATGTGGACTACGAGCGTCTATCTTATACCGGAACGGGGGCGGGATCATTGACTAGTGGCAAAGGAGGGCGCAGAATCGAGGAAATTTTTCACCTTGAGGGGAAAGGAGGACTTATGGGGCACGTGGCAGTGAGCCGGTGTCGGTATTGACTGTCGGGGATTCAGGCCGCCCGTGTGGCGGCGCGGATTCAGTCGGAACTCGGGATTGAGGTGGAACTCAGGGACGGTCCTTTCGGCAGGGCTGCCGTGCTTGTGGACGGCGAGAAGGTAGCGAGCACGGGATTGAGCGGCTGGCTCCCCCCTACTCGCGTCGTGATCGACAGGATAAAGGCCAAGCTGGGTGCTTGAACGGCCTTGCCGGATCGCTTCTCCATTATCATTTGATTGGGCTGCCACGGGCGGGGTATTTCGAAGAGACGATCCGTCCCCTTTTGCCTCTTGCGGGGTGGGCTGTGGAACTTCTATGCTCAGGCCATGAACCCGCAGAACCGGAACAAACGTATACGCGCCGTGCTCTTCGACTTCGACGGCACACTCACCGAACCCGGCTCCATCGATTTCGATGTCATACGGGAGGCCGTCGGCTGCCCGAAGCGGCAGCCGGTCCTGGAATTCATCAACGGCATCGAGTCTCAGACCGAAAGAGCCGCTGCCTTCAGAATCCTCGACGGTTTTGAAGCGGCTGCCGCCGGGCAATCGCGTCCCAATGCCGGGGCCGAGGAGTTGCTCGCGTACCTTCGTGCGCGCGGTCTGAAGATCGGCATTATCACGCGGAACAGCATGGCTGCTGTCGAGACCTCGCTGAAGAACTTCAGACGCATCCTGCCGTCGGATTTCGACGTGATACTCACCCGCGACGACCCATTCAGCCCCAAGCCGAGCCCGGAGGGCATCGTGGCCGCCGCAGACGCACTGATGGTGCCCGCGGCTGAGGTGCTGGTTGTGGGCGATTTCGTCTTCGACATCGAAGCGGGGCACAAGGCGGGGGCGCTCACCGGTTATCTGACCAATCGCGGTTCATCGCACCCGTGTCAGCACCCGTCCGATTTCACGATCGAGCATCTGAGCGAGCTGAAGGACATACTCGACCTGCATGCCCCGCTCCCCGCCGGCAAACTGCCCAACGACCTGCTGCGTCGATTCCTGAAAGAGATCGGCATCGGCGATCCCTCGCTGCTGGTCGCACCCGGAGTGGGGGAGGATGTGGCCGCCGTTCGCTTGCCAGGCGAAGAGATCCTGGTGTTGAAGTCCGACCCGGTCACATTCGCAACCGATGCCATCAGCTACTGTGCCGTTCAGGTAAACATCAACGACATCGCCACGTCCGGCGCTACACCACGCTGGCTGCTAGCATCCATGTTGTTCCCGCCCGGCACGAATGCCGCCGAGGCGCGCAGCGCGATGGAGCAACTTTACCGGGCGTCTCTCGAACAGGGCGTGATTCTGTGCGGCGGGCACACCGAGATCACCGACGCAGTCACACGACCGGTGGTAGCGGCACAGGTTGCAGGCACGGTGTCCGCCGGAAAATTGATCGACAAGAAGTCCCTGGCAGAGGGAGACACGATCCTGTTGACGAAGGCGCTGGCCATCGAGGGAACGAGTATTATTGCGCGCGAATTCCGGGACCGTCTCGAGGAATTGGGAATGACTTCGGCGGAGATTGACCGTTGCCGCTCGCTGCTGTTCGACCCGGGCGTGAGCATCCTCCGGGAGGCGAGGATCGCGGCGCGTTCCGGCAAAGTGTCGGCCATGCACGATATCACCGAAGGGGGATTGGCGACCGCCCTTCCGGAATTGAGTGCTGCCGGCGGACGCCGGATCCGCGTGAACCTGGATCGGATTCCTGTGCTCGAGGCAACGAGAAGGGTGTGCGGGCTCCTCGGACTCGATCCACTCGGACTGATCGGCTCGGGCAGTCTTCTGATCGCATGCCGACCCGAGGCGGCGGACGAATTGATCGCCTCCCTGCGGACAGCCGGCATCGAGGCCGTCTGCCTGGGCGAGGCAATGGGCTGCGGGTCAGGCATCGACGCCGTGCGAACGGATGGCAATCCGGCGCCCTGGCCGCAGTTCGCGACGGACGAAATCGCGCGCCTCTTTCGCAACCGGGATTCGATCTGAGCAATCGGGAGCGGGATTTGGCTCGGCGGACAAGAAACCGGGAGCGCAGAGCATTACGAATCTCTCTGCGCTCCCGGCCCCCTGCAACCTCAAAGTCGTTCGTCCGGGAAGTGCGATACTGTCAGTTGCGGGGCTGCTGCTGAAATAGCTTCCGGATCTTCTCCGGGAGCCGCGCGGGGTGAAAGTCCCGGTCGGTCACAACGTGCGTGCTTTCGCCGGTTGCGAGCAGCTGTGCGGTACGGTGGTTGCGGATTTCGTAGCAGAATCGGATCACCTTGTCGGTGGCCGAGCCGACGGCTGTCCGAATGCAGACATCATCGTCGAAATGCGCAGGCGCCTTGTAGCGGCAGTTCGCTTCCGCCACAACCATCATGCGGCCGTGCTGCTCCTCCAGGCCCTTATAACTGAAACCGCGGGCGCGGCACCACGCCACCCGCCCCACCTCGAACCAGACCAGGTAATTGGCATAGTAAACGATTCCCATCTGATCGGTCTCGGCGTAGCGCACGTTGATGACCGTTTCCACAAAATCCTGTCCGCTCGTCACTTTGCGCATGCGTAGACTCTAGCGGCAATCTGCACCGGAAGCAACAAAACGAATCGGAGGAGGCCCGGATTGGGCGTGCAGAAAACCGTACTGCTGTGGCGTCCGGCAGTTAGACAATCATCTGGCTTTCGTGCGCCGGAGGACACGCACGTTGAAAAGGTGGGAGGGTCTGAATTGGCGCGGCGACCATTCGTACCCCGGATTGAACTCGACACCGACGAAGTAGCCGGTGTGCTGGAAGGTGCAGTAGCAGACCCTCCCATAATACCTGCCGTCCGGATAAAGGACTGAAATGGACGTGCCGACCGGGATCGGGTGTTCGAGCTGAAGACAGGCGCCTCCCCGCGAAATGTCTTCAAGGGCGGCCATTTCCTTCTGTTTCTGGCCTGACGAGTCGGTCCAGACGATCTTGATCAGATCGGCGCACAAGCTCCGCTCTTCATCGCGATTCCCTTTTTCAGTCATGGTTTTCCTATCGGCATGTCGGCCGGACAGGTTTAACCGGATCGGCGTGATGGAGATCACACGCCGGGCGGAGAAGTTTTACTATAATCCAGTTCCGATCCCAGCACGCTGTGCGGAATCATATAGACCAGGAAAAGTATGATCGACGCGGCCACCGCCCACCCGGTCGCGTCAGGCCGCTTCCGGACTCGCCACAGGGCCAGCACCCAGAACAGCCACGCCGTGACTGTCTTGTTGTCCGTAAGGTCTTTGCCGAACGGCCAACCGGTCCAGTACGAGCCGAACGCGAGCTTCTGGACGACGGGGCCCAGGATGAGGCCGCCAAGGGTCAGGGTCACAACTGTCCAGAGAGCCATCTTGAAGAGGTTTGGCCGTTTCAGCAGCGCTTCAAAGCCCGCGCGCGTCGAGAGCCACATGGCCAGAAACATCAGGACGATGTGGGGTGCCATGACGAATCCGGGCACCGCGCCCTTGAAACGGAGCACCACCGGCTCGGGCGTGATCCATTTGGGATCGGCGCCGCCGTAAAGATAGATGCGATACGTCACTTTGCCGGCAGGCGGCTGGTGTGGGATGGCGCCGATCAGATCATCGCCCTGGCGGAGGAGATCGTGCCGCTCCCAGGGATCGTCGGTCGGAAACCGCCTGGTTTCGATGATTCCGCCGATGCTGGCATCGGGCGCCGTCAGCCTGATCTCCTGATTCCCGGCGCTGTCGGAACTCCGCGGCAACCTGAAACGAATTTCGTTGTCGCCGACCCTGATGCTGCCGCGCACGGGATAGGTGGGCCCAGTCATTCGCTGATAAACCGCCGCGCCCGCCACGATCAAAAAGGTGAGTACCCATAAGTGCAAGGATCGCAGTTTCATGCTGTCCTTTGTGCTCAGGATTTGTAAGGGTGATGGGTTGCTTTGCACGGCCAGCCGATCCGGCGCCGCGCCCCTGACGTTCAGGCAAAAGTATACTGCAGACTCGTATGGGCTGCCAGCCGGAGTTGCGGGCACACAGGGGAACGTGCCGGCAGTACGCGGGATGCTTCCTTGAGGGTCCTTGCCTCCCGGCGCGGCAGGCTGCCATCTGACGGATTCCCCGGCACGAACGCACCGCCTGGCGTATAATTACACTCTCTCAAGGGTAACCGGAATGCACGAGTTGTCGATTGCACAGGGGATCGTGGACATCATCAGGCAATATGTGCCTGAAGACCAGGCGGCAGAGGTCAGGCTGGTGAGGCTCAGGGTCGGCCGGATGGCCGGAGTTGTGCCTGATTCCCTCGATTTCTGCTTCGGTGCCATCGTGAACGGCACCTCGCTGGGGGATGCACGCCTGGATATCGAGGAGACGCCGGTCCAATCGAAATGCGCCGCCTGCAACCGGGTTTTTGACGTCGAGGGAGCTTCCTTCATCTGTCCGCTCTGCGGCAGCGGCGAGGTGAGCGTCGTCTCGGGCACGGAATTGCAGGTCGTCGAAATCGAATTGGCGGAGCGGCAGGCGGGAGTTGTATGAACGTCATTACCATCGAACGCAAAGTGCTGGAAAAGAACGACGAAATTGCACGGCAGAACCGGGCCATGCTGGAACAGCGCGGCATCCTCGCGTTAAACCTCGTCAGTTCACCCGGGGCCGGCAAGACCAGCATCGTCGAGCGCACGCTGGAGCACTTGGGTGCGGAGCCCGGGGTGGGGGTAATCGAAGGGGACGTCCAGACCGACTTCGACGCCAGGCGCGTGGCGCGCTACCACGTGCCGGTGATCCAGATCGTGACCAACGGAGGCTGCCACCTCGAGGCCAGGCTGGTGCAGGACGCGCTCTCTCAAATGGATTTGCGCGGCCTGAATATTCTCATCATAGAGAACGTCGGCAACCTGGTGTGCCCTGCGAACTACGATCTCGGTGAAGCGATGAAAGTGGTCGTCTTGAGCACAACGGAAGGGGACGATAAGCCGCTCAAATACCCGGCCATGGTGCGCAATGCGTCCGTGATGCTGCTGAACAAGATCGATCTGGTCCCCTACCTGAACTGCAATCCGGCCGCCCTGAAAAACAACGCGCTCCAGATCAATCCGCGATTGCGGATCTTCGAAACCTCCTGCACGACGAATGCCGGAATTGCCGAGTGGTGCGGGTGGCTGAGGGAAAAAGGCGCGCGCAAATCGTGATTCAACGGGCTTGCATCGTCATCCGGGGAGCCGTTCAAGGGGTCGGTTTCCGGCCGTTTGTTTATCGTCTTGCCACGGAACTGCGGCTGGACGGCTGGGTGCTGAACTCGGGCGAAGGCGTCTTCATCGAGGTGCAGGGGGAGCGGGACCTGCTGGAGACATTTCTGCTCCGGCTCGAGGCGGAAAGGCCTGCACGTTCGTTCATTCAGAGCCTGGAGCACTCCTATCTCGACCCGGCCGACCTCCACGGCTTTGAAATCCGCGCAAGCAGCGGCGGAGGCGCACTCGACACGCTGGTCCTTCCGGATATCGCCGTCTGTCCCGAGTGTCTCGCCGACATCATGGATCATGCGAACCGGCGCTATCGCTATCCATTCACCAACTGCACCAATTGCGGGCCGCGATTCAGCATCATCGAATCCCTCCCCTACGACCGCGCCAACACCGCGATGAAAAAGTTCGCCATGTGTCCCGACTGCCGGCGCGAGTATGAGGACCCTGGAAACCGCCGCTTTCACGCCCAGCCGAACGCCTGCCCGGTATGTGGACCCAGGCTTGAGTTCTGGGATGAAGCGGGCGCACCCTTGTCGGCGGAGGACGAGGCCCTGAGGGCCGCGGTCGAGGCGGTACGCGCGGGGAAAATCGTCGCCGTCAAAGGGCTCGGAGGATTCCACTTGATGGTAGACGCCCGCAACCGGGAAGCCGTGGAGCGGCTCCGGGCGCGAAAGCGCCGGGAGGAAAAGCCTCTCGCCTTGATGTATCCGGGCGTGGACAGCGTCAGGCACGATTGCGAGGTGTCCCGGTTGGAAGAGCGCCTGCTCCATTCTCCCGAAGCGCCGATCGTCCTGTTGCGCAGATCCGGCAGCCCCGGGCAGACGGTGACGGAAGCCGTCGCTCCCGGCAACCCGTATCTGGGCGCGATGGTTCCCTACACCCCTCTGCACTATCTCCTGATGCGCGACCTGGCGTTCCCGGTCGTCGCCACGAGCGGCAATCTCTCCGACGAACCGATCTGCACCGACGAGCACGAAGCGCTCGAGCGCCTTCATGGCATCGCGGACCGGTTCCTGGTGCACAACCGCCCCATCGTGCGCCACGTGGACGACTCGATCGTTCGCATCATCATGGGGAGGGAGCTCGTACTGCGCCGGGCGCGTGGGTACGCTCCGCTGCCGCTTCATCTCAAGCGGCAGGCGCCTGCCATGCTGGCGGTCGGCGCGCATTTGAAGAATGCCGTCGCTCTGTCAGTGCGCAATAACGTATTCATCAGCCAACACATCGGTGATCTCGAGACTCCTGAGGCATGCGACGCGTTCCAAAGGGTGATCGCCAGCCTGCAGGGTCTGTATCGGACACAGCCTGAGATTGTCGTAACGGACCTCCACCCCGATTATCTTTCCACCAGGTTTGCGGGTTCGCTCGGCCATCCGGTGATCGCAGTGCAGCACCACTACGCGCACGTGGCGGCGTGCATGGCGGAAAACGATCTGGAAGGACGCGTCCTCGGGGTCGCCTGGGACGGCACCGGATACGGACTCGACGGCACGATCTGGGGCGGAGAATTTCTCGAAGTCGACGGCGCCCCCTTCCGGCGTATCGCCGCCTTCCGCAGTTTCCGCCTCCCGGGCGGGACGAGTGCCGTAAAGGAACCGAGGCGATCGGCGCTTGGAGTGCTCTATGCGATATTCGGCGATTCGGCCGCCCGGCACGATGAGTTGGCCCCGATGCGTTCCTTCAGCCAGGCGGATCTGCCGATCCTGTGGCAGATGCTCGCCCGGGGGGTGAATTCGCCCCTGACTTCGAGTGCGGGCCGGCTGTTTGACGCCGTGGCTTCCATCACCGGATTGCGCCAGAAGGCCAGTTTCGAAGGCCAGGCGGCGATGGAGCTTGAATTTGCGATCAGCGAAGGAATCGCAGGCGCCGCGTATCCATTTACGTTGGATACCGGCCCCGCGGGGGACCGCGGCGCGGATCCCGCGATCGTAGACTGGGCGCCTGCTGTTTTGGCGCTGCTCGCCGACCTGCAGAAAGGCGTGCCTGCCGGAATCGTTTCCGCCCGATTCCACCGGACTCTTGCGGAGTTCATCGTCGCGGTCGCACAACATGCCGCCCTGGAGCGGGTCGTGCTCTCCGGCGGCTGCTTTCAGAACAGGTTTTTAACGGAATGCGCGGTTCAGCGGCTGGAGGCTGCCGGTTTCCGGCCCTACTGGCACCAGCGCATCCCGCCGAACGACGGCGGGATTGCGGTGGGGCAGATCGCTGCGGCCCTGCGTTCACAACCGAGGAGTGAGTGAGATGTGCCTGGCAGTCCCGGGGAAAATCGTCACCATCGAGGGGGAAGACGAAGTGCTCCGCAGCGGGCGGGTGAACTTCGGCGGCGTCATCAAACAGGTCAACCTGGCCTATGTTCCGGAAGCCAGGGTAGGAGATTACGTGCTCGTCCACGTCGGCTTCGCCATCAACACGATCAACGAAGAGGAAGCCAACCAGGTATTCGAATACCTGCGGGAGATGGGAGAATTGGCTGAACTCGAAAGCGAAGGGCCGAAACAATGAAGTTCATCGATGAGTACCGCGATCCCAAAGCGGCCGAGGGCTTCGCGCGCGCCATCCGGCGCATCACCACGAAGCCCTGGACCATCATGGAGGTCTGCGGCGGCCAGACTCACGCCATCGTCCGGTTCGGGGTGGACGAGTTGCTTCCGGCGGGAGTGACGCTCGTCCACGGCCCCGGTTGTCCCGTTTGTGTCACGCCGGTCGAACTGATCGAGAAGGCGATCGAGATCGCCGCCATCCCAAACGTCATATTCTGTTCATTCGGCGACATGCTGCGCGTGCCCGGCACCGCAAAAGACCTGCTTTCGGTCAAGGCGCAGGGCGGTGACATCCGCATCGTTTACTCGCCGCTCGACGCTCTGAAGATTGCCCGGGAAACACCGGACCGCCAGGTCGTTTTTTTCGCGGTTGGTTTCGAAACGACGGCGCCGGCCAACGCCATGGCAGTCTACCAGGCCCACCGGGAAGGCATTTCGAATTTTTCCCTGCTCGTCTCGCACGTTCTCGTCCCCCCCGCGATGGAAGCGATCCTTTCCGCCCCCTCAAACCTGGTGCAGGGGTTCCTGGCGGCGGGGCACGTGTGCGCGGTCATGGGCTATACGGAGTACGAACCGATTTCGCGCAAGTACCACGTCCCGATCGTGGTGACGGGATTTGAGCCGCTGGACATCCTGCAGGGCATCTTCATGACCATCCGGCAGCTGGAGGAAGGCCGCGCAGAAGTCGAAAACCAGTACACGCGTGCGGTCATGAGGGGCGGAAACCGGCCGGCGCAGAAACTCATCCGGGACGTATTCGAGGTGGTGCCGCGCAAATGGCGGGGCGTCGGCGAGATCTCCGCCAGCGGGCTCGGCCTGAAGCCCGAGTACGCGGCTTTTGACGCCGAGCAGCGCTTCGGCGTGGCTCACCGCATCGTCGAGGAATCCTCGGAGTGCATCAGCGGCGCCGTCCTGCGGGGCGAAAAAAAACCTCACGAGTGTCCGGCGTTCTGTGTCGCCTGCACACCCGAACACCCGCTGGGTGCGACCATGGTGTCGACAGAGGGCGCCTGTGCCGCCTATTACCGCTACCGCAGAATCAAGTTGAAGTCTTCCCCGGAACGATCTGGAGTGTGAAAGATGAAGCCCGACGAGTCGCCCGAGTTCTATTGCCCGGTTCCAATCGAACAGTACACGAACGTGCTGCTCGCCCATGGCGGCGGCGGAACGCTCACGCACCAGCTGATTGAGAGCCTGTTTCTACCCCTTTTCGACAACCCGATGCTCGCCTCGCGGCACGACGGCGCCGTATTTGACTGCGGCGCGCGCAAGCTGGCATTCACGACCGATTCCTATGTGGTGCGGCCGATTTTTTTCCCCGGCGGCGACATTGGCACGCTGGCGGTGAACGGAACCGTCAACGATCTGGCGATGTGCGGGGCCCAACCGCTTTACCTGAGCGCCGGTTTTATCCTGGAGGAGGGGCTTCCGATGGACTCGCTGCGCCGTGTGGTGGCCTCGATGAGCCGCACGGCTCGCGAGGCGGGAGTCCAGCTGGTGACCGGAGATACCAAAGTCGTGGATCGCGGCAAGGGGGACGGGATTTATATCAACACGGCGGGAATCGGCATCGTCCAGGCGGATCGCCCGATCGTCGCCACAAGCGTCAGGCCCGGCGACGTCGTTCTTCTTAGCGGTGACATCGGGCGCCACGGAATCGCGATCATGGCCGTGCGCGAAGGCCTCGCGTTCGAGACCGCCATCGAAAGCGACTGCGCATCGGTGGCAGGCCTGGTGCAGGCCATGATCGAGGCGGGAATCGAGATCCACTGCCTTCGCGATCTCACTCGCGGCGGTCTGGCAAGCGCTCTCGTCGAAATCGCGGAGGCGGCCCGGATGCACGTGAGGATTCATCAGACGGCGATCCCGGTGCGCGAGGACGTCCAGGGCGCCTGCGAGATCCTCGGGTTCGATCCGCTCTATGTCGCCAACGAGGGGCGGTTTCTGGCATTTGTACCCGCGAGGGACGCCGAGCGCGCGCTGGCGCTCCTGCGTTCCCACGAATTGGGGGCCGGCGCCTGCCTGATCGGTTCCGTCGGCGGTGAACCCGCAGGGATGGTCACCATGCGAAGCAGCATCGGCGCGGAGCGCATCGTCGACATGCTGAGCGGTGAACAGTTGCCCAGGATCTGCTGAAGCCGCCGCCACGGACCTTCGTCCCCCGGAGGCTACTCCCTGGGGACGGGCAGAAAGACCGCTGCCGCGAAACACGCCAGCGGCATCAGTGCGGCGATCCAAAGGACGACCGGCAGGCCGTAGTGGTCCGCAATCCAGCCGAGCAGAGTGACAGCCAGTCCGCCGGTCCCAATCGCGAAACCGACGATCAAGCCGGAAGCCAGCCCGGTGTTGCCGGGCAAATAATACTGCCCCAGCACCACGGAAATTGTGAAGGTAGAAATCAGAACCCCGCCGAAGAGCCCGAGCAGCAGCAGCGAGACCGCCCCGCGAGTCAGCAGGAACAGCACTCCCAACGGGGCTGCAGCCAGAAATCCCCAGACCATGAAACGGCGTGCACCCCATCGATCCGCCAGCGGCCCGCCGACCACAGTGCCGATGACGCCAACCCCCAGAAAGACGAACAGCGGAAATCCGACGCTGTGAGGGTCGGCTTTGAGGTAGTCGACATAATAAAAGGGAAGGAAGGTGGTGAAGCCCAGCTGGGCCCAGGAACGGAGCGCTACGATGAAGATCAGCAGCGCAATCGCGCCCGGCATGTTCCTTCCCCGCCCCTTGCCGGCCGTGAGCGCTTCGAGCCTTCCCCGTGGAACGGACAATTGAGGCAGGAACAGCAGGAACGTTGCGGCAACGATTACAGCAGGCAGGAGCATGCCCATGCTGCCGGGAAGTCCGTACATGGCAACCAGGGCGCTGATGATCGGCGGCCCGAAGGAATTCCCCGCGTTCCCGCCGACCGAGAACCAGGATATGCCGGTGGCCCTCCTGTCCCCCGCTACAATCGAGGCTGTCTTGTATCCTTCCGGGTGAAAGGAGGCCACGCCCAGCCCCATGATGACCAGGAGTCCCATGAGCGTCCAGTAACTGGGCGCAATGCCCACCATGGAAAGGCCCAGCCCCGCCAGCAGCACCGAGATCGGCAACATCCACGCCCTGGCCTGCCGGTCGGACAGATAGCCGAAGACGGGCTGGATCACCGAAGAGGTCAGGTTGGTGACCAGCACCAGCGCCCCCACCGCGGCATAGGACAGGCCGTGCGCCGTCTTCAAGAAAGGCAAAATGGCCGGCAGGGCGCCCTGGTTGATGTCAACGACCAGGTGGCCGAGGCTCAAGAACCCGAGGAGTTTGACGTTGGGCCGTCGCAGGACGGCGGCCGCCCGGGCTGCAGCTGCAACCTCTGGAGCCGTCTGAGTAACAATATCAGGCATTTTCAATCCGGTTTGAGATGATGGATGCAGTCCTGAGTCCGTGCGCGGACCTGGCGAACACAGACAGCTGCCGGCGCCGCACAGTGTGCGAAGCGCACGAAGGAATCACCTACCCGCATCTCCTGTCCCTCAATCGCAGGTCCCTCGCTTCCTGGCAGGAATCTCTGACTCAAAGGCCCCAAGACGCCAAGAACACAATCGATGAATTTTGGGTGCGGCTCTTTGGGGACAGAAGAATTATCGCACCATAAATTTGTCATTTATCATTTGTCAGTGGGTCATTTGTTATTTGCTTAACTCGCGGTGCGTTCTGAAAGAGCCGCACCCATTTATTTTGGGGTCTTGGAGTCTCTGAGTCCTGCGTTTTGTTCTGCATGGGGTCGTTTCACCTCCCTCGCCAGTTTGAGAAGCTCTTCTTCGGTGAGCTGCGCGACGCCCAGCTCCCGTGCTTTCGACAGCTTGGAGCCCGCATCTTCCCCGACCAGCAGGAAGCTGGTTTTCGAAGACACGGACGAGACGATCTTACCGCCGTGCTGTTTAATCAATTCTTCGGCTGCCTTCCGGCTCAAGGTCGGCAGAGTCCCGGTTATGACGAAGGTCTTGCCGGCAAACGAGCCGCCGCGCGGTTTTTGCTCGTCGCGGAGCGCCATCTGCAGTCCGGCATCCCGGAGCCTTTGGATCAATTTCCGGTTCTCTTCGACCTCCAAATAGCTCCGCACGCTTCGTGCGATTTCCGGGCCGATTCCCTGCACCGTGGAGATTTCCTCTTCGCCCGCCGCAATCAGCGCATCGATGTTGTGGAACGCGGAAGCCAGAAGCTCAGCGATGCTTTCCCCCACATGCCGGATCCCCAGGGAGTACAACACATGTGCGAAGGGCCGGGACTTGCTTCCTTCGATGCTCGCCACCAGATTTTCGACCGATTTTTCTTTGAAGTTCGGCAGGCGCGCGATCTGTTCCCGGGTGAGGTAGTAGAGCCCGGCAGCATCCGAGATCAGGCGCATGTCGAGCATCTTTTCGATCGTCTGCGGCCCCAGCCCGCGGATGTCCATGGCGCCCTGGCTTACGAAATGAATCATCCTCTCCAGCCGCTGCGCGGGACAATTCGGATTCCGGCAGTAGGCCATGGCGTCCCCTTCTTCGCGGACGATGGGGGCTTGACAGGAGGGGCACTTGTCCGGGTAACGGTATTCCGCCTCCGCGCCCGTGCGCTTCTCACGCACGGGCCCGACGACCTGTGGGATCACGTCTCCAGCACGCTTCACGATGACTACGTCTCCCTCACGGATGTCCTTGCGGCGGATGTCGTCTTCGTTGTGAAGCGTGGCGTTGCGTATCGTGACTCCGCCAAGCTGGACCGGCTCGAGGATCGCAAACGGATTCAGTGCCCCGGTGCGCCCGACGTTGATGGCGATCTTGAGTAAGCGCGTGGTCGCAAGCTTGCCGGGGAACTTGAAGGCCACCGCCCAGCGCGGGTCGCGGCTGACCACGCCGAGGCGCTGCTGATGCGCGAGGCTGTTCACTTTGACAACCACGCCGTCGATCTCGTAATCGAGCGAGTCGCGCTTCTCCTCCCATTCGCGGCAGAACCGGATCACGTCCTCGATCGTCTCCTGGTGGCGATAGTTCTGGTTGACCGGGAAGCCCCAGTCGCGCAGCGCTCCGAGCAACTCCAGCTGGGTCTTGAGTTCGAATCCCTCCATGTGGCCGAGAGCATAAGCAAAAAAGGCGAGCGGCCGGGCTGCCGTAATCCGCGGGTCCAGCTGGCGCAGGGCCCCGGCTGCGGCGTTGCGCGGATTGGCAAAAACATTTTCGCCGGCGGTTTCCCGCTCCTCGTTGATCCGGTTGAACGCAGAGATGGGGAGATAGGCCTCTCCCCGCACCTCCACGCGCGCCGGAACGCTGTGCTCGCCGCGCAACCTCAGCGGGATGGTGCGGATTGTCTTGAGGTTGGCGGTGACATCCTCGCCCAGCACGCCGTTGCCGCGGGTTGCGCCGCGCACGAGCACTCCATCCTCGTAAGTCAGCGCCACGGCGTTGCCGTCGATTTTCAACTCGGTAACGAAATCAATCGCCTCAGTTTCCAGCAGGTTGCGAATCCGCCGGTCGAATGCGCGCAGCTCGTCCTCGTCGAAGGCATTGGCGAGGCTGAGCATCGGCCGGAGATGCTCGACTTTTCGAAATCGCTCCTGCGGCTCGGCGCCGACGCGCTGGGTGGGGGAATCCGGCGACGCCAGCTCGGGATGTTCCCGCTCCAGTTCGAGAAGCTCTCGAAACATCCGGTCGTACTCCGCATCGCCGATGACCGGATCGTTTTCGACGTAGTAACGATAGTTGTGATATTCGAGGTCCCTGCGCAGCCCGGCAATCCGGGCTGCCACCTTGTCGATGTCCGTGTCCACCGCTCCAATATAACAGACAAACGGCGCACGCAAATCGGAGTTTCTGGTTCCAATGAACGATGGCGGAGCCTCAGCAAGGGCGCCCCGGAACCTTCCCTCCCGGGAGCGCCGGCGTCCCGACGGCAAGAGCAATGTGGCACCCAAAGCCCATCCCGAAAACCGCGGGCGAGAGCCTGAAAGGGCGATAGAATAATGCATTGTAAATAAAAGCCTTTCGCCCCTGCCAGGGCTCTGTTCTCGTTGGCGCTAACCAGGGGTTCGCTGCGCTCACCCCTGGCTATTTTCTTCCCGGCCCTCCGGGCCTCGACCAAAAGTATGTGGCATTAGGCGAGACGCCGGCGGTCCCGGGGTCGTTTGCGCGGCACAACTTCAGCACGCATGGCTCCACTTCATCTCCCATGGGTGCCGGGAGCGCCCGCGTCCCGCCGGCTCTTTCAGCTCCTGGTCCTGTGAAACGGTTCAAATGCGACTCCAGACCCACAATCTTCCGGCGGGACGCCGGCGGTCCCGGCAACCGCCCCGTCGCCACGCCAATCAAAACCGAGTTTCTGAGTTCAATGAACAGCGACGCAGCCGCCGCAAGGGCTCTGCGGCAATTGACACTACTGCTTTGAGCAGACTGGCGGGTTGACGCAGTTGGGCAGTCGTTCTCCCTTCAGCCCGGCAATGAGGTTTTCGGCTTAGCCATCTTTCCTCAAACAGCATTATTTCGAGGGGCTTGCTATTTGCTCGACTTCGCGCCAGACACGCAGGAGGTTGCCTCCCCAGATCTTGTCGATGTCTTTTTCCGAATACCCGCGGCGCACCAGTTCCAGGGTCACGTTCGGGGCATCCGTGTCGTCGTTGAATCCGGGGACGCCGCCGCCGCCGTCGAAATCCGTTCCTACCCCCACATGATCGATTCCCACGATTTTCACGGCATGATCGATGTGATCGACGAAATCTTTGACGGTCGGGCGGGCGGGCGGATTTTTCGCGTCCACTTCCTTCACCCGCTCCAGGTAGGCCTGGTTGAGTTTGGAATACTCGGCCTGCTGCTCCGGAGTCCAGTTACGCCTTTCAGCGCGGTTGAAGCGGTCCATGCCGAGTTCCGCGCGCAGCTTGGCGAGCGCCTGAGCCCGTTCGGGGGAATCTCCTCTGAGGTAGCTGCCTAAAGCCACGATCTGAATTACACCCCCGTTCTTCTTGAGCGCTCTCAGCTGGTCATCCGTCAGATTTCTCGGATTCTGGCACAGGGCGGCGCAGCCGCTGTGCGATGCGATGATGGGCGCCTTGGAAACTTTGATCACGTCCCAGAAGGATTTCTCGGCAATGTGGGAGACGTCGACCATGATCCCCAGGCGGTTCATCTCGGCGACCACTTTCTCGCCAAAGGGGGAGAGCCCATTGTTCAGCGGCTTGCCGCCGTTTGCCGAATCGCAAATCTGATTGTTTCCGCTGTGACTCAAGGTGATGTAACGCGCACCCAGGTCGTAGTATTTCCGGACCAGCGACAGGTCAGTCCCGATCACGAAACCGTTTTCTATGCCGATCATGATGACCCGCTTCCCTGTCCTGGCAATCCGTTCGACATCGTCAGGCGAGGTGGCCAGGGCGCACCGGTCGGGATACATCTTCTCGGCGACGTTGTGGGCCGCCGTAAATTTCGCCATGGCCTGATCGTAGGCAGCCTTGTAGGTTTGTTCATTCAACTGTGGGTTCTGCCCGACATACACTGCCAGGAACACTCCCTTCAGGTCTCCCTTTTCCATTTTCGGCAGGTTGCATTTGGTCCGCGGGTTATCGACGCCCGGATCATAATTGGCGCCGGGAATATCCACGTGGGTATCGATCGAGAGTGCACGTTGGTGGATGGCCTTGGCTTTGGCGAGCAGTTGCTCCTCACCGGCGCCCGGCGCCGGAGCAGTGGCCTGACGGGCACGGGCGGCCGTGAGCGCAAACGTCACCAGGATGGCAAGAGAAGCACAGGCAGTTCGAAGCTTCATCATGGACTCCTTACTTGGGTTGAGAACTTAAACGCGCCCGATTATAAACCTGGCCATTGGAAATCAACAATCTTTCGAGAGGGCAACTGCGGTTCGCTCCCGAGTGACAGTACGGCGCCTGCTGGAGTATGATGCTCCCTGGATTGCGGAATCCTGGTCCACGTGAAGTCCCGAACTCCGTGAAACAAGGGCATCAATCTGAATTCCAATGATTCCACTGCGTGATGACAACCCGACCACGACGAGACCGTTGATCACGGTGGGACTGATCGCTGCCAATGCGCTGGTCTTTTTTTATCAGCTGAGCCTTGGTCCAAGGGCGGGCGAACTTTTTGTCTATCAGTACGGCGCGATCCCCGCGTCGGTTGTGGGGACGAGTTCACTTCCGCCGGCGCTCACCGCGATTCCACCCATCTTCAGCCTCATCACCAGCATGTTTCTGCATGGGGGATGGATGCACCTCATCGGCAACATGCTTTATCTCTGGATTTTCGGCAATAACGTCGAGGATGCGACGGGACACGCGCGCTTTCTCGGCTTCTACCTGCTTTGCGGCCTGGCGGCCTCCCTCAGCCACATCCTGTCGGATGTGAGCTCCGCAATCCCATCCATCGGCGCCAGCGGAGCCATCTCGGGCGTCCTGGGCGCGTACTTTCTGCTGTATCCGAGGGCCCGGGTCCTGGTGCTGGTGACGCTCGGGTTCTTCATCCGCCTCATGTACTTTCCGGCCTGGATCGCGCTCGGTTTCTGGTTTTTGCTGCAACTGTTCAGCAGCATCCTGTCGGGCGGGCAGGCCGGGGGCGGCGTCGCGTGGTGGGCGCACATCGGAGGCTTCCTTGCCGGCATCCTCCTGGTGGGCATCGTCAAGAAGAGGGGTGTCCGCTTCTTTAATCCGCCTCAGGTCCGGCGGGATGGCCAGGCGGAGTGGTCATAGTAGCTCCGGGACGTTGCCGCAATTTCCGTCAGATAATTTAACGAATTCGAATGGCACTGACGATTAATATAGTGGGAGGTGCGGAACGCCGGTTATCCGGCAGGAGGCAGTTGGTGAGGGGGTGCTCAGCCTCGTCCGCATCTCCCCAAATCCACCAGGTATCATGCAGGAAAAAACGTCCCGGGCAGCCAGCTGGGCCGCCCGGGACGAGTGAAACGCACTGAAGATCAAGCCACCCGATCTCACCACTTCCAGGAATCACACCCGGAAATCAAGTCCTGTGTTCGATCAGTTCTTGATGGAGGCCATGCCGTTCGGCTCGCCGCCAACCAGCCCCTTGCTGGTCAGGATCTTAACTTCCACGCGGCGATTCTCCTGCCTGCCGGCTTTTGTCTTGTTGTCGGCAACCGGCATGTTGGTGCCGAAGCCAAACGGGGTGACGATCCTTCGAAGAGGAATCATGTTGTCCGCGAGGTACTGAACCACGGCATCGGCGCGGCGCTGGCTCAGTACTCGGTTAAATGCCGCACTGCCGTCCGTCGAGGCAAACCCGGTCACTTCGACGACATACCCCTTCTCCGCCTTGGCTTCCGCCACCAGCTGATCCAGCTTCGACTTGGCGTCCGCTGACAGAACGGCGCTCCCCAGCTTGAACTGGATCATCGCGCTTTCTTTTACTTCATAGTCATCCACGGCCGTGATGCGGGCATTCGTCGTCTTGTCTACGGTGGTGATTCGCTCGTTGGCAGTACTCACTCCCGCTATCGCCTGGTCGGCACTATCCTGGGCTGCCTTGGCTCCGCCGCGCGCGGCATCCGCCATCGCCTTGACCTCGTCGACCTGGCCTGAAAGATGTTGCGCATTCTCCTCGGTCCTGGTCAGCCTGACCTGCGTCGAGGCCAACTCCGTTTCCACTGGGGTAACGCGTGATTCCACCGAATTGGCAACCAGAACCTGGGTCTGTGTAAATCGGATGTCCCGCGCTGCCAGAGCGCCATCCGAATCTCCCAGCCCCTCGACTTCCACGTTGAGTCCGCGCACCAGCTGGGTCGGCGCGTAGGTCTTGGCGCCGCGGAAAGGATTGCTTTTCTTTTCTTTGATGGAGGTGGCGCCCGACAGTTCCACCATCACTTCCTTGCCGCCGTTATCCCGGAGCACGAAGCTGTCAGCATCCCGTTTGACGATCACGCCGGAGATCTTCGCTTTTTGGCCCGATGCAATCTTCGTCAGATTCGCATTGGCCGTCTCCTGGGAATACGATGCTCCGCTCATCGCAATCATCCCAGCTACTAACCACAGATTTAATCGATACGTTATTTTTTTCATAGAAGCCTCCTGTTTCTCCCTGCCGGAGATCGCCCGGCCTCGCCAATCACACCCTGATGGTCGCAACAGTTGTGCCAATCGCTTATGATATTCTAAGTGTTCTGTTTTCTAGTGCTTACACTATGAGTGAAAATCTTGAGGAACGACTTAATCAGGGAAATATTCCCTCATTTGTGCCGACGTGAGACTATTCTAATGAGACTATGCCGGCAGCGGGAACCGGAGCGCCCCAAGGGGTCATAACATCACGGCTTATGCCGCGGACGAGTCTGAACCGGCCGTGTGAACCTCACTAATGGTCACCGGACCTTCCCGGATCGAGGGGACCGACATTTTCGGGAACGCTTGACGATGGGAGGGTAACCGGGAGGGGGAGGAACTCTCAACAGACCCGGACTGGTTGACCCTTGCTTGACGATCTGCCCCGGCACTAATACCATTTGATCCTGAGTCGGAGATCTGGATTTGGATCCTTTTTTAGGAGTGAGCCATGAAAAGAGCGGTTTCTTTGACGGTGATTTTGGCAGTGGCTGTAGCCTGCGGCATTGCAGCTTGGGCGGCGCCGCGCGCAGATGTCAAGAAAGGCGAAGAAGTCTACGCCAAGAACAACTGCAAAATGTGCCACTCGATCGCAGGGGTGGGCAACAAGAAGAGTCCTCTTGACGGCGTAGGCTCGAAGCTGACCGAAGACCTGATGCAGAAGTGGATCCGAACGCCCAAGGAAATGGAGCCGAAGACCAACAAGATGCTTGCGTACCCCGTCGCCAAGATTTCGGATGCTGACCTGGCCGATCTTACGGCCTACATGTTGACGCTTAAAAAGTAGTCATCCTCTGAACGATCTCGCGGCCCCTGGGGCCCCGGCCGAGCCCGGGGGCCGCTCCTGCTCAAGTACGCGAGGCAGGATCAACACCCTCAACCCGCCTGGATTGAATTCCCCGAGTCAGATTTATTCCCTGCCTGCCTTCGCAGCAGCCTGCGGCCGGCCCTTTGCACTCATCACCTCTTTCCAGGAATAGACAAAGGCAGGGATGACAACCAGGATTCCGAATGTGCAGATCAGCACGTATCCGGCGTTTACAGGAAGAGCGCGATCCCAGCCGAGGAGGGTCGCGAGCCCGGCGAAAACAAACAGCAGACCGCCAAAAAACAACGTACGGCCCCCGGTTTGGGCGCCGATCCGCAGCACATCCTGTTCACTCAGCGAGCGCACCCATCGAAGGGACATCCCGACCAGGCCGCCGATGGCCAGCAGCATCAGCATGGTCCCGAGGCCGAACAGCAGTCCGGGAAGAAACGCGATCCAGGCGCTCGGCATGGCAGGGGCGGCGACCGTGTTGACGAACAGAGCGAAGCCACCGATGCCAAACCCTGCAAGGAACCCATGGATCAGCGTCCAGTGCACGGGCATCACAGCCTCCCGGCCCGCGTGCGGTAGATGGGTGCGCCCAAAAAGCAGATGATTCTGTTCCATAGTCAACACGCGCTCGTGATGGTGGCCCAGAAGGTGAAAATGGACATACAGATTCCGGCGCACTACGATCGCGCCGGCAATCGACATCACCAGCCCGACCACGACGTAGACATAGGCGTTGATTGCGGCCAGCGCCATGAACCTGGACAAGGCAAGGTATGACAATTCAGACAGGAGCGTGCGTTGGATTGTGAAGGCTGCGGAGAAGTAGAGCCCCGCTTTCATTCCCTCCCTGCCGCTCCCGCTGCCGATGGCATAACTGAAAGTGATCGGCCAGGTGTGCTCGTCCGGGAGTATGCCGTGAAGCAAGCCGAAGAGAAACGAATAGGTGAGGGCAATCCATGGTGTCATAAACGAGACCCCGACAGAATCCCCGGACCATCCGAATGTCCGCCCGGGCAGACGTCTCAGAAACTCCTGGCATAATAGTTACCAGACGTCCACACTGGTGCAAGACCATATATAACTCGCGCAACCGGAACTGGAGAAGTCATGAACATCCTGGTGACAGGCGCTTCGGGCATGATTGGCTCCGCGCTCGTTCCGATCCTGGCGGCGCGCGGCCACAGTGTTGTCCGGATGGTGCGGGGCAGGCCGGCACAAGGGGCGCAGGAAATCTATTGGAACCCGGACGCGGGCGACATCGATGCGCCGTCGCTTCTCGGCCTCGACGCCGTAGTGCACCTCGCGGGAGAAAACATCGGCGCCGGGCGGTGGACCGGCGCGAGAAAGCAGCGAATCCTGGACAGCCGCGTGAAGGGCACGCGGCTGCTCGCGGCAACCCTGTCAGGGCTGGAGCGGCCGCCGAAGGTCATGATCAGCAGTTCCGCGGTCGGCTATTACGGAGACCGGGGCGCGGAGATCCTGCGCGAGGACAGCAGCCCGGGCTCCGGTTTCCTTGCGGATGTCTGCCGCCAATGGGAAGAGGCCGCCAGTAAGGCAGCCGAAGGAAACATCCGGCTGGTGCTGGTGCGGACCGGGATGGTCGTCAGCGCCGGAGGCGGCGCGCTCGCGCGAATGCTCCCGGCATTCCGTCTCGGCTTCGGGGGGAGGCTGGGCAGCGGGAAGCAATACATCAGCTGGATCACGCTCGAAGATCTTCTGGAGGTCTTCCTTTTTGCCCTCAGCCAACCCGCACTCTCCGGAGCGGTGAACGCGGTGGCTCCAGCTCCGGTCACCAATGCCGAGTTCACGAGGACCCTGGGCCGTTTGCTGAACCGGCCCACGCTGATTCCGGTCCCCTCCCTCGCCATCCGGCTCATGTTTGGAGAGCTGGGCAAGCAGGTGCTGCTGGCAAGCACCAGGGTTGAACCTGCCCGGTTGACCAAAGCCCGTTTTCAGTTCCGCTTTCCCGAACTCGAGGAGGCGCTCCGTCAGTGCCTCGGGGCAACCGGCAGCAAAGGTTGAGACTAAAGCATGATTGACCCCCGCCTCTGGTTCGACCCGGTCTCTCTCGGCCTCAAGGAACTGCCGCGGTCCTTCTATCTACGCAATACCCGGGTCGTAGCAAGGGCGCTCATCGGTTCATGGGTAGCCCGCCGCCATCATGAACGCTGGTACGGCGGCCGCATTGTCGAGACGGAAGCATACCTTGGGAGCAAAGATGCGGCAGCCCACTCCTGGCGCGGCCGCCGCACGCAGCGCGTCGAGCCAATGTATATGGAGGGGGGGCATCTCTACGTCTTTTTCGTGTACGGCATGCATTGCTGCGCGAACATCGTCACCCGCAAAGCCGGCGTAGCCGAGGCCGTTCTCCTGCGCGCTGCCGATGGCCCACGCGGCGCTCCGCCCAAGCTGATGTCAGGGCCGGGCCGGCTCTGTTCGGCACTCGGCATCGACAGGGGCATGAGCGGGGTGGACCTCCTCCACAGCGAGGATCTTCGCCTGTTCGGGCGGCCGGAGCAGCGCCGGCCGAGGATCGGTGTCTCCCCGCGTGTCGGCGTGGACTATGCCGGGGACGCGAGGCACTGGCCGCTCCGTTTTTTTGACCTGAATTCGGCAGCGGTCTCGGGTCCGGCCCGCCTCCGGAAACACGTCGCCAGTCCCTGAGTGTGGCAAAGGAATCGACTGCCTTTCGATACAACATGAGTTTGCACCGGCGACTCTGGCATAGGCTCCCGTCCACTGCTAGAATTTCTTCCGGATCTCGAGATCCAAAACGTTAACTGCAATGGAGCAGAAAGATGAAAAAAACTCTAAGTTTGCTGCTGATAGTTTTTGCCCTGTCGGCCGTTGCTCTGCACGCAGCGGAGTGGACGGGTTACATTTCGGACGCCAAGTGTGGAGTGAAAGGGGAGAGCGCCGATCACGCCGAATGCGCCAAGAGCTGCATCAACAGTGGAATCGCAGCCGTCCTCGTGTCGGACGGCAAGATGTACACGCTGGACAAGCAGGATGAAGCGAAAAAGTTTGCGGGAGAAAAAGTGGTTCTCAAGGGAACTGCCAGCAAGGACGGAAAATCCATAAAAGTCGAGAGCATTACCAAAGCCGACATGTGACGACAGAGTCACGGCGGGGGCGCCTCGGCATCCCCGCCGTGTCCGGACTCGTGCCGCGGATCCGGCAACGGTCAGCCCTCGTTTCTCCCTTTGCTCACGCGGGCTGTAACTCCGGCGCCCCGTCAAAGTGCTGTTCTGCCTCTCCGGGTTTCCGGCCTCTTCCAAAGACATCCCATCCGGATGCTATCGGCCGGGCGGGATTCCATCGGGATGCGAGTCGCGAGGCAGAGAGTCTGGCTGGTGATCATGGACGACAAAACGATGCGCAATGAGCTGATTGCCCTGTTGGAAGGCGGCAACGCACACTTGAGCCCCGTGAAAGCCCTGAAGGGCGTAAACCCGGATGTCCGGACCGTGCGGCCCGCGGGAATGCCGCATTCCGTTTGGGAACTCCTCGAACATGCCCGCCTGTCGCAGCAGGATATACTCAACTACACGCTGGACCCCGGCTGGAGGTCGCCCGATTGGCCGGAAGGCTATTGGCCGGCCAACCCTCGCACCCTTGAGAATCATGCGTGGAACCAGGCACGTTCGGAGTTCCTGTCGGACCTCCAGAAGATCATCGAACTGGTGCGCGATCCCGGCAGGGACCTGACCGCCAGGATTCCGCACGGAGCAGACCACACGTACCTGCGCGAGGTCCTGTTGGTCGCTGATCACAACGCGTATCACCTCGGACAGATCGTCCAGGTGCGCAAGGCGCTGGGAGACTGGGACTCATAGAGGGACGCACGAATGCCCGCAATCCTGTGACCTGCCCGGCAGATCAATCCGGGCTTGGGGGGCGGATCTCCGGGGTCGCGGACGCACGGTAGCTGCCGCGGCTGCGCACCACCAGGTCCGGGCGGGATACCGTCACGCGCAGCGCATGTTCATTGCCGTCGACCCGCGCCGGATCCGGATAAAAGGCGAGCAGGTACTGGTGCCGCAATTGCTCGGCCACGTGCGCGAAAGTCTTCTTCAGATCCGTCATCTCGCTTTGATAAAAGCTCCCTGCGGAATCTTCCGCAACCTTGCGCAGCAGCACGGCAGCGGCCCGTTCATCCTCCTCCCACATGGCCCCGGCAGCCGAGCTCCTGGAAAGCGAGACACCGAAGAGTTTCCGCGCCAACTCGTATCGGTTGACGCGGTAAAAGACCGGGTACGCCACGGTGCCGGAATCGACGACGGCGCGCACCATGTCTTCGGCCGATGCAGTGCTGCCGTAATCCTGCCCGTCCGTCAGCATAATGATGGCCTTGCGTCCCCGGCTCGACCGCAGGTTCTTGTCCACGACGCGCACTACAGCGTCCTGCATCCGGGTACCGACAAAGTCTCCCACCTCGGCCCTCCGGATTGCCTGCCTGATCTCGCGGCCGTCCGAGCTCCAACGGCCCAACACCCGGAATTCCGCGTCAAAGCTGACCACCATTGCTTCATCCCGCGGTCGAAGTTGAGAGACAAATTCGCTCGCGGCCTTCCGGATTCTGTCCAGTACGGTTGTAGTGCTCTTGCTCGTGTCGAGCATGAGGACGATTTGTATCGGCTCCTCGGTGTCGGCAAAAAATGCCGCCTGACGCTGCGCCCCGTCGTCCCAGATCGTAAAGTCGGAGACCGCAAGCCCGCGAACCGCCCCACCCACCGGGTCGCTCACCATCACCGGGATGCTCACGAGCGTCGTCTGGACTCGAATCATGTCACCCACCTGCTGCGGCGGCGGTGAGGCGAATCCGAGCGCGCAAAACAAAATCAAGACGCAAATTGCATATTTGCAGACAGTCACGTCATCAATCCGTATCCGGCCGTCAAACGTCAAAACATCGGTTCCGGCCCACCGGTGATTGTAGCTGCTATCGAACCATGCAGCAAAAAAATGATTTTCCTCCATGGCCGCACCCGCCTTCCCGCCCACCCCGTGCCGGATTGTCAGGCTGCGACGCAAGTTGACCCCATGGGAATCCAATTGCGGCCGTAAAGGTTTCCATCAGGAACGCTCGGGGTGCGCCGCGGTCTGAATCACAAGCCGCCTCATGCTGGTTCTGCGCTGCTGGAATCAGATATGGCATCATGCCGATATGGCGACATGAATACCACAATGTATCGATATACTCGGATCTTCCCTTGCGTTTATACTGGTAGTTACCCTTACCCGGAGCAGATAATTCCCCTTTCTCATATATAACACTCATTGTGAAAGTATATTCGCGGTTATACGCATTCTATTCAGCTGTCATAGAGGTGAATGAATTCAATTGGTCAAGTATACGGCAAATTGCATGTACATGATTCAATTTCCTGTATTGCCGTCGATCCCCCGCGCTGGTTCTCTCTGATAAAACCGTAACCCGCAATGAATTGTACGCTAGAGCCGATTCGGGCCTGTGAATTGCTTCTTTCCATGGAAGCAACGAGTTTGAAGTGTGTATAGCTTCAAGGAGACAGAATGAAACAGCAAGTCAGACAATTGATCCTGTTTATAGCCATCGGCGTCGTCTGGACAGCCCAGGCGGCGGCGCAAGGCCCGACCGGCACTATCAACGGGACTGTGAAGGACCCGACCGGTGCAGCAATTCCGGGCGCGGAGATCACGCTGATCAACCAGGGAACAGGGAAAACGGCGACCGCCGTCTCGAGCACATCCGGCTCATTCGTCTTCCCTTCTCTGACCCCGGGGATGTATGAAGCGAAAACCACGATGCCCGGGTTTAAGGCCTACGACGCGCGCGACATCAAGGTGGACGTCGGCTCGACATACTCCCTGGTGATCCCCCTGGAAATCGGCCAGATTTCGGAGGTCGTCACCGTGACCGCGGGTGCGGCACTGGTCAACACCGCAAATGCGGAACTGTCCACAACCGTCACTACGGAGCAGGTGCTCGAGCTGCCGCTGGACGGCCGGAATCCTCTTGGGCTGGTGACACTGCAGGCCGGGACCGCGCTCAATGGCAGGACCGACACTTCGCTGGCGGGGACGCGCACGTCCTACACCAACATCACGCAGGACGGCATGAACATCCAGGACAACTTCATTCGCGCCAATGCGACTGACTTTGTCCCCAACCGGCCGGTCGTGGACCAGATCAGCGAATTCACGATCACTACGCAGAACCAGGGTTCGGAGGCCGGATTCGGCTCCTCGCAGATCAGCCTGGTGACTCCGTCAGGCACCAACGAATTCCACGGCTCGTTGTATGAGTTTCACCGGAACGACGCCCTGGCATCCAACAGTTTCTTCAACAACAAGGCAGGGATCGCGAAGGACAAGCTGATCCGCAACCAGTTCGGCGGACGGATCGCCGGGCCGATCATAAAAGACCGGCTGTTTTTCTTCAGCTTCTACGAGGGGGAGAGGCTGAACACGACCACTTCGCGGAACAACCTCGTGCTCACACCCGATGCGAGGCAGGGACTGTTCACCTATACGGGCCTGGACGGTCAGACTCACAAGGTGAATATCCTTGAGACCGCCGGGGTGTCGACCGACCCGGCGATCGCCAGTATGCTGGCGAACGTCCCGACTACGTTCAACAACTTCGATCTGGGTGACAGCAGCCCGGACTTGCTGAAGAACAATGCCGGCCTGCTGTTTACCCAGAACAACAACGACCGTCGCGACCAGGGGGGCGTTCGCGGCGACTACATCATAAACAGCCACCACAGCCTGGAAGGAGTCTACAACTTCCTGTTGAACACCCAGGACCGGCCGGATATCTACACCGGCTACCTGAGGGATCCGTTCGTCAAGACCGAGTCCAGGAACCTCCACTTCTATGTGGGCGCGTGGCAGTGGACCGTGAATCCCTCCCTCGTGAACGAAGTGCGCATGGGCGGCAACCGCTCGCCGGTGATCTTCAATTCCACCGAAGACTATTCGAGCGGCTTCAAGATCGCGCTGCCGGCCGGCGTCGTGACCAATCCGGTTTCAAATTTCGAGACACAGGGCAGAGCGACTCACACCTACATGGCCCAGGACAACGCAAATTGGCAACGCGGGCGGCATTCGTTCCGGTTCGGCTTCCAGAGCCAGTTCATCCGCGTGAATGATTTCGCCGGCTTCGACGTGGTTCCTACCTTCACTCTCGGGTTGAGCGCCGCCCAGCCGATCACGCTCGATGCTGGCGCCTTCCCCGGCGGAATCCGTTCCGCGGATCTGACCCTGGCTCAAAACCTGCTGGCAACACTGGGCGGCATCACCAGCACTGCGGTGAAAGAGTTCAACGTCAACGACCGCACGTCCGGATTCGTCAACGCCGAGAACAGCAAAAACTGGATGTACGACTCCTACGCGTTCTACTTCGGCGATGCGTGGCATATAAAGCCGAGGGTCACCCTCAACGCCGGCCTGCGCTGGGAATACTACAGCCAGCTCGACGAGCAGAACGGGCTCCTGGTCCAGCCGGAACGATTGAATGGCGAGAGCATGCTGCAGGCGATCCTTGATCCCAACGGTCAGGAGAATTTCGTGTCCGGACGCCTGATCGAGCGGGGGCTGAGGAACTGGGCGCCCAACGTCGGCATCGCCTGGGATCTTTTCGGCAACGGGAAATCGGCGCTGCGTGCGGGTTACGGCATTTCCTACGTGAACGACGAGGGGATTCGCTCGACCATTAACGCACTCAACCGGTATGGGGTGGCGGCAGATGTCACCCTCAACGACCTCACTTCCACCCTGGGCCAGGGGTTGCCCACTTTCACCACGCCCACATTCCAGCTGCCTTTGACCTATCAGGAGATCGCCGACACCATCGAGCTGCGGCCTACTCCCTTTGGCGTGGATCCAAACCTGCGCACCCCCTATGTGCAGACCTGGAACTTCGGCATTCAACAGAAGATCGGCTTCGACACCGCGCTGGAGATCTCCTATGTCGGGACGAAGGGCAGCCGGCTGGTTCGCGGTGTGGACTTCAACCAGGTAATCATCGGCCCGAACGGGTTCCTGAACGACTTCGTCGCCGCCCGCAATAACGGGGTTCTCGCCCTGGCTGCCGGCAATGGGTTCAACCCTGCCTTCAACCCGGCGATCCCGGGAAGCCAGCCGCTCACGGTCCTCACGCAGGCTGTGGCGGGCGGGCTGCTCGGGAATTCGACGATCCGTTCCTTAATCCAGACAGGGCAGGTGGGGCAACTCGCCTACACCTACCACATCAACGGCCTGGACGGGGATCTCAACCTGACTCCCAACCCGATCGCCGGCATTACGGACATGTACACCAACTCCGGCGACTCGATCTACCACGGGCTCCAGGTACAACTGCGCCGCCGCTTCAAAACGGGCCTGTACTACCAGTTCAACTATACCTTCTCCAAGGCGCTGACCAACGCCTCCGGCGTTGATCAGACCAATTTCGAGCCGTTCACGAACATTGCGGATCAAGGGTATGATCGCGGCCGGGCGGAGTTCGATACGCCGCACGTGATCAACGGAAACTTCATCTATGAGCTGCCGTTCGGCACCGGAAAACACTGGGCCTTGAACAACCCGGTGGTGAACAGGCTGGCCGGAGGCTGGCAGCTGACTTCGATCCTTCAATGGCAGAGCGGCCCGCCGTTCTCGATCATCTCCGGGCGCGGCACACTCAACCGCACCGGCAGGTCCGGGCAGAACCGTGCGAACAGCTCTATGACCGTTGCGCAAATCAAGGATCTCTTCGACATCGGCAGCGACGCGAGCGGAGTATTCTTCCTGTCCAGGTCGGTCGTGGGCCCCGATGGCCGGGCGGTCGCCGCAGACGGGCAGCCGCTGTTTTCGGGCCAGGTTTTCACCAACCCTGATCCCGGCACGATGGGCGCCCTGCCCAAGTTTGCGTTTACGGGCCCGGCGTTTTTCAACTGGGACTTCGGGGTAATCAAGAAGACCAGCATCACCGAAAAGTCGAACGCCGAATTCCGCGCCGAGTTCTTCAATGTCCTGAACCACAACAGCTTCTACATCGGCAACCAGGACATCAACAGCACGCAGTTCGGACGGTTGACAACGTCCAATTCGTCTCCCCGGGTGATCCAGTTCGCTTTGAAGATCAACTTCTGATCGGACTGCCCGCGTGGCGGCATCCCGCGCTTTGCGGGGTGCCGCCACAGCTCCCCGCACCTTCCCTCCCGCACCCGGCCCGGATGATTCATAAACGGTAACCGCTCAGCCCACGGGAACCAATTGCCGGATGGGGGACGACGCTCCAGGCTGTGAGGGAAGATATAAGAAGCCGCAAATTCCACGCATTTCACAAACACCACCGTCGAGGCATACGCCGGCAGGCGGGAGTGGCGTAGATCACTTGAGGCGGAAGGAAATGCTCGGCTCAATGCTGCGGTTGGTGATCAAGTCCGTGATGCGGAACCGGACAGTGTAGTTCCCGGGCTTGAGCCCGTCGAACGGGATTGTCTTGTGGACCAGCAGGCGGTCGCCGACAAACTCGTACTCCTTGGGAAAGGCCGTGTAGGGAAACACGACTTGATTGTCCAGCAATAGCGAGATTTCGGCCCGAACGGAAGGGGTGAGCGTGCTCTCGTCCAGATCCAGGTTGTACACCTCGAAATAGGCTTGTACGAAGCGGTCCGCGGCGACGAACTCATTCCCGGCCGCGGGAATTACTTTGTATTTCCCGAATACAAAGGCGTCCTGGATCGAAGAGCCCATGGAGACAGGCAGCACCTGCGGTGTCAGCACTACCGAGCTCGTGGTCAACTCATCCACGGAGGTTCCGGGAACGAGGATCAGCCGCTGCAGGCTGGTCATCAGCCCGGAATCCTGATCCTTTACCGCCAGCGACAGCTTGTACCGTCCGGGGCGCAGGGGCAGGCGCTTCTGGTAAAGCGCCAGCTGGTTGAGTTCCTTCTCGCGCGTCGCTTCATGCACTTCAACCTGCCAGGAGTCCTCAAAGGTGCCGGCAAGGATTCCCTGGAGCGTCTCGACGCGGCCGAACACGTTCAGCGTCGCCTGCTCCAGACCCTCCGCCGCCTGCTTATAGCTCAGGTCCCTCTTCTTCAGGGACAGCGTGATTGGAACCAGGGCGACACCGTTGGAGATCTGCATCATGTCGGCCCGGTAGGTCACAGGCAGCTGGTTATAGGTCACTCGCACCGATACGGCGGTTTCCAGATCCTTGAACTTCACCGACGGCGCCTTGGTCAGGTTGTACAGGGTCTGCAGCTTTTCCATCGGATAATCCTGCATCCTCAGCGGCTGCAGGCCCGGGTTGATGTCGTGGATGTTGCCCGAGTCCTGGTTCCCGATGCCGCGCACCCGGAGCCGGTCGTACCGGGACTGAAGGCCGAAGGATTCGGCCAATGTCATGCCGGCGCCGGGCACGTGAATCAACGCGTCTTTTTCGTCCGGATCCTGGGCAATCCTGTATTCATTGGTGCGGGAAGCGTCGACGAACTCGATCTCGATCCCGTCGCCGACCCCCTCGATGTGGTTGTAGTACCAGACCTCGAATGGGTAGGTCGAAGTGATCCCGCCCCCTTCAAAGGCCTGTCTGGCATAGGTGCCTCCCTCGGGATGTTTGTCGATGCTGTTGGGAGGGCCGAACTTGATATAGATCATCCCGCGATCAGTGCGCCACCCTGCAATTCCGGCATGGAAGTGTTCGTTGGCGTAGGCGATGCGACGGTAATGCTCCGCTTTGAATGAAGTCCCTGCCGATTCCGGGTCCGGGTCTCTGCGTCGCCAGAACTGATCGATGAATTGATCCTTCTCATCGTCCGTCGTCAGTTTCAGGAAAACATCGCGCTCCTCGCGAGTGATGAGGTAGACCACATCCTCGTTGAGCCACTTCTTGAAGTGGTCGGTCTTTTCGGCGGGCTTTTGCGGGTTGGCCGCTGCAGGCAGGGAAAGCAGGAGGAGGGAAAGCAGAAGACGTGCACACGTCCCGGAACGAGACTTCATACATAAAAATTATGTCTTCGTTCCGGATGCTAATCAAGCGCCCAGTCCGTGGAAATGCGAGGGGAGTGCCGAATGCCGGGCACATGGGGCACAGCCCGGTCCCGGCATTCGGCGTTCACAGCGGCTCACCTTTCGAGAAGGCGCTTGCGGGTGTAAGGGATCAGGCCGCCGGCCATCATGATGGCCTTCCTGGCTTCGGGAAGAGCCTGCACCGCATAGCGCCTGCCGGTCGTCCTGTTGAGGACCGATTCCGCGGAGATTTCCAGTTCTTCGCCGGGGGATGCCTCAATCTCCGGACAGCTCACTACCTGCAGTCCGAGGTTGACGGCGTTCTGCAGAAAAATGCGCGCGAAACCGCGCGCGACCACCGTCAGATTGAAGCCGCGGAGTGCCGATGCCGCCTGCTCGCGCGAGGAGCCGCAACCGAAGTTGGAACCCGCCACGATCACGCTGCCGGCCGGAAGCGTGCCCTCCTTCACCAGTTCCCGGAAATCGGGATAATCTGCGAAAGCATATTGCGGCGTTTCGCTGGGCAGGACGGTCGCCATGTACCGCCCGGGATAGATCGCGTCGGTGGAAATGTCGTCTCCGAACTTGATCACAACCTTGCCGGCAGCGGATGTATTTTCAGCCATGTGATTCTCGCTCATTTCCACCCCCTATCTCGGATCTCGAATAACACCGGCCAGCGCGCTCGCGGCCGCCACTTCCGGAGAGCAGAGATACACCTCCGATTTGGGATTCCCCATTCTCCCCTGGAAGTTCCGGTTCGTGGTCGAGAGCGCCACGTCCCCGTCGGCCAGCGCCCCCTGGTGAACTCCCAGGCAGCAGCCGCAGCCCGGATTGACAATCACGGCTCCGGCATCGACCAGGTCCGCGAGGTAGCCCGCCTTGAGCGCCTGCTTGTAGATTCGCCAGGAAGCAGGAAACACCAGCATCCTCACCCCGGCCGCGACCTTCTTCCCCTTCAGGATCCGGGCAGCGGCGGCCAGGTCGTCGAGCCGGCCGTTCGTGCAGGAGCCGACCACGATCTGGTTGATCCTGGTGCCGGCGACCGCCTCCACCGGTTTGACGTTGTCCACCGTGTGCGGGCAGGCAATCTGCGGAGACAGGCTGGAAGCGTCGATCTCGACAATCCGGCTGTAAGCAGCATCGGCGTCGGGCGAGACCATGTCGAGGGGATCCGCGACCCCGGCTTCTTCCCTGAGGTAGCGGACGGTCTCCTCGTCGGCTGGAACGATGCCTGATGTGGCGCCGGCCTCCACTGACATGTTGCACAGCACCAGGCGGCCCGAAGTGGTCATGCTCCGGATCGTGCCCCCGTGGAATTCGATCACCATGAAGTTCGCGCCCTGGGCGGTCAGCCTGCCGATGATGTGCAGAATCAGATCTTTGGGTGAGACCAGGTCACCCAGACGCCCGTTCACAACGACCTTGATGGTCCCGGGCGCTTCCAGATTCAGTACCGTCCCCAGCGTCCAGACGCTAGCCATTTCCGTGGCGCCGATCCCGAACGAAAATGCTCCCAGGGCGCCGTGCGTGGTGGTGTGGCTGTCAGTGCCGACGACCACCTGGCCGGGTCTGACGTAGCCGTATTCGGGCAGGATCTGATGACAAATGCCCCCCTGGTCGCCCCGGATGTCGTGAAACTTCGCAATTCCCTGGTTGTGGACGAATTCCCGCACCTTCTTTTGGTTGGTAGCAGTCTTCGCGGTCTCTGCCGGAACCCGGTGATCGAAAATGATCGCCACCCGGCTCGGATCCCATACCCTGGGCTCCCGGCCCGTCCCTTTGTAAATCTCGAAAAACTGGTTGATCACCAGCGCCCCATTCTCATGCGACATCGCCAGGTCGACCGCCGGCTCCACCACCTCGCCGGCGCTGACAGTAGACCGGCCGGTGGCGCGAGAGAGAATTTTTTCTGTTATCGTCATTCCCATTGTCGCCCTCATATCAAAGATGGAATCAGCTCACGTCCGGTAACCGGGATCCGGCGTGCCGGGCGCCATTTCTGCCGGCTGCGTCAGGATTCCCCGGACACACCAACTTATAACCGGGCGCCCACCCCGGTCACGGCACCCAGCTTGCCGGCTATTTCTGCCGCCATTTCCATAGTGGAGTTGCTGCCGCCCATGTCGTAGGTCCGGACCTTGCCCTCGCGGATCACGGTCGCCACGGCATTCTCCAGCCTGCCCGCCTTCTCCGCTTCCCCGAGCCAGTCCAGCATCATTTTCACGGCCAGGATGGTCGCGATCGGATTGACCTTCCGCTGGCCGGCATACTTCGGCGCGGACCCGTGGGTAGGCTCGAAAACGGCCAGGCGCTCCCCGATGTTCCCCGAGCACCCGAACCCCAGTCCGCCGACCATTTGTGCGCACAGATCCGAGACGATATCCCCATAGAGGTTCGGCGCGACCAGGACGTCGTAATTCATGGGATTCTTGAGCAGCCACATGGTCATGGCGTCGATGTTTGCGTCATCCGTGCCGATCTCCGGATACTCTTTGGCGACAGCCTTGGCAATTTCGAGGAACATGCCGTCCGTGGCGCGCACCACATTGGCCTTATGGACAACCGTTACCTTTCGCCGGCCGAACTTGCGGGCGAATTCGAATGCAGCCCGCACGATCCGTTCCGAACCGTGGCGAGTGTTGATTTTGCAGGAAATCGCGTACTGATCAGCCGGCAGTTGCTTGAACGCTGCAAACGGTTTGGCGAGCTTCCCGAGAAGATCGGAGAGTTCTGCAGGGACAGGGGTAAATTCCACGCCGGAATAAAGATCTTCCGTGTTCTCGCGGAAGATGACCAAGTCAATGCCGTCCCTGTAATTCAGGCTGTTCCCCGGATAGGCCTTGCAGGGGCGGAAGCAGTTGTACAAATCGAAGAGTTGCCGCATGCGCACGATCGGCGAACGATAAATCAAACCCTTCCCGCGAAGTTCCGGAATGAGCTCCGCCTCGGCAGCCTTCATCGGCTTGGACGTGATCGCTCCGAACAAGGCGGCGTCCACGTTGCGAAGCAGTTTGATGGTGCGCTCCGGGAAGGGATCCCCTTCCTTCTGCCAGAATTCCCAGCCGATGTCTCCGTGAATGTACTCGGCATCCAGTCCCAGCCGGTCCAGGACGATCCTCGCCGCTTCAAGCACTTCGATGCCGATGCCGTCGCCCGGCAGCCAGGCAATCTTGTATTTGGCCATAAAACCAATCCTTTCGGTATAAGGGCTAAAACTGCAGGCACAAGCGAAATCAGTCGCTGCCGGAACCGGTTGATGAACCGTGGGAAGACCCCAGCGCAAGGCAAACCCATCCCGGCTTCATGCCCGCCATTGAAGCTTAAATATACACTGAGGCAGAACGGTTTCTCAACATCCAGGTTGGTCGCTGCCGCGATTCGGCTGTGCGGCCACAACTCAATGCTTCTCCACGGCAACGGGGCTGCGCTATGATCGGCTTTTAAAGGCGACAGAGATGGCTGAGAGAACCGGAATCACGACGGCGAGTTCTCTATTCTTTGAGGATGGACGTGTCGTAAGGTCCTATGGTTTGCGGCCGCGAGGCCGCGCGCGTATATCATCCATGCCAGGCGGAGGACTTTCATGAAACTGAGCGCAGAGCTGGTGGTGAAGCCCGGGCAGAAGGCGAGGCTCACACAACGGGATCCGGACTCCACTCCAGGAGTAAAAAGCAAAGACGATGCGGTTTCGGCACTGGAAAAGAACATGAAGCGGCTGGCAGAACTTCAGTACCTGCTCTATGCAGAGAACCGGCACGCGATGTTGATCGTCTTCCAGGCGATGGATGCCGGGGGAAAAGACGGGACGATCCGCCATGTGATGTCGGGCCTGAATCCGCAGGGATGTACGGTGACCCCATTCAAGGTACCTTCGGAAGAGGAGGCAGAGCACGATTTTCTGTGGCGCATCCACAAGGTCGCTCCAAGACTGGGCGAATTCAGCATCTTCAATCGTTCCCACTATGAGGAGGTGCTCGTCGTGCGAGTGCATAATCTCGTGCCGAAGCAGGTCTGGTCAGGGCGCTACGAACACATCAATTCATTCGAAAGACTCCTGAGCGACTGCCACGTCAAGATCATCAAATTCTTCCTCCACATCAGCAAGGAAGAACAAAAGAAACGATTCGAGAACCGGATCGATGACCCGACCCGACAATGGAAACTCTCCGAGGCGGATTTTGCCGAGCGGGGCTACTGGGACAATTATTTCAGGGCATACGAAGACGCCCTGACCCGATGCAGCACCCAGTGGGCGCCATGGCACGTCATCCCGGCAAACAAGAAGTGGTACCGGAACCTGGCCGTGTCGCAGGTCATCGTCGAGACCCTGGAAGACTTGAACATGAAATTCCCGGCGCCGAAGATGGATGTGTCACGCATCCGGATCAAGTAGGAAGAAGCCGGCCTTCCCTGCCGTCGACGCTATAATGTCTTGCGGAGGAAAAACCACGGTCCGGCCGTGGGATTCGCGGAACCCGCCGTTTTCAGCAGCGCATTGTGCAAGGATGAGACTTGGTTCTTGCCGCAAAACTCCATAGCCATCCGACCTGGGCCTGGACTTGGTCGTGGACGTGGCGCCGGCAAGAACCTATGGCCCGTTTTAAGTGACATATCCGCGAAAGGTTGCATCAAACAAGGCTGTCCACGTCCAGGTCCAGGTCCAGGTCCACGTCCGGGACCCGGAAGGATAATTATTGAGTTTGGCGACAGAAACCAGGTGGACACCGACATGGGTATGCGCGAACAAGTGCGGGAATCACTGGCCCGGGTGCAGCCGAAAAGGCTGGCAGGCGGCTACGACCGGGAAGCCGCCGTCCTCATGCCGATCTTCGAGCGTGGAGACGAGCCTCATTTCCTTCTGACGCGCCGCACCGAAGAGGTGAGCACCCACAAGGGACAGATCTCCTTCCCCGGCGGGATGCGCCACGACGGGGAGAGCCTTCAGCAGACGGCGTTGCGGGAAACGTTCGAAGAGGTGGGCGTGGAGCCAAGCCGGATCGAAATCCTGGGACGGTTCAACGACTACATTTCGATCACCGGCCACCTGGTCGCCCCATTCGCAGGTTATCTCGAAGGAGACTTCACGGTTGTCCCGCAGAAGGCCGAGGTGGCCGAGGTGCTTGAAGTGCCATTCCGCATCTTCTCAGATCCTGCCCGTCTTCGAACAGAGAGGATGTTCCGGTTGGGCAGATTCATGGACGTCTACTTTTATCGTTATGAGCCGCACGAAATCTGGGGACTCACCGCGCGCATGATCAAAGACTTCATCGATGTGCTCAACCGGTTCAAAAGCTGAACGTCACACCCCCTCAACTCAGAGATTTTCAATCACTGCGGAAAGACATTCGGCAGAGTGGCGCCGCACATATCCAGTCGCAGGGCCGGTGAGCCGGCCAGTCGCAGGAACTTCAATCCGCTGCCATAGGCGCATCCTGGATTAAAAAGCTCAATCAAAAAAACTTACGAATGGCGGCGCCGGGTTCGCGCGTGCCCTGTAACCGATTTACTGTGATAGAATTGTAATCTCCCGGGAAGATTGGGTATTCCGGCATTCTTGAACGGTTATGGAAGCATTACTGATCAGGTATGGCTATCTAGTTCTGCTCATGGGGGTGGCGGTGGAAGGGGAATTTTTCCTCCTTGCCGCTTCTTACCTGGCGCGCCGTGGGGTGTTCAGCCTTACTCTGGTCATTCTCGTGGCAGTCATCGCCAACTGCGGCGCCGATCAGGTCTATTATGTTCTCGCAAGGACACGGGGACGCAAATGGCTGCAGAAGCGCTTCGGTGATCACCGGCGTTATCAAAGCGTCGTAAACCTGATGGTGCGGCACGGCAACTGGCTGCTCCTTGGCAGTCGCTTCGCCTTCGGCTTCCGCATCATCATACCGGCGGCATGCGGAGCGCTCGACATGCCGCCTTTGCGGTTTACCATCCTCAACATTTTCGCCGGCATTATTTGGGCCGTACCGACGTCGCTTCTCGGATACTATCTCGGCACGGTCGCCGAGACGGTGATCCTCAACTTCCGGAGATACGAACTCTGGATTCTGGTTGCTTTTGTCGTCGCGGCCGCGGCCGTGCTCGTCGTGCGCCACTTGCGGCATGTGGAGTGGATCGAGGACCTGAAGGCGGCGGACATCCACACGTTTGTCCCCTTCCTCATCGGCGCCATGGGCGCAATAAACCTGTTCGCTGCCATATTGCCCCGCGACCCGGCGACGATGCGGGCAGTGAGAGCCTGGCTGCCGCTGGAGGTGACGCAGCGGAGTCGTCCCCTGATGCTGTTTGCGGGAATCGCCCTGCTCCAGGTTTCGCGCAACCTGGCGCGCCGGAAAGAGCTGGCATGGTACGTGGCGGTGGTCGCCCTGGTGTTGTCGCTCTGCCTGCACATCACACGTGGTTTCGACCTGCATCATTCGTTGATTGCAGGCCTGCTGCTGGCTTATCTGGTCTACAATCGGCGTCGGTTTTACGCCCGAAGCGATCCGGTTTCGATTAAGAGAAGCGCGCTGGTGATCCCGGCGATGGCCGCGGCGGTCATCGTCTATGGCTACACGGGCTTGACGCATTACCAGCATCAGTTTACCTGGTACCCCGGAGCCACTCCTTTCAAGGAAACCATCCGTTCCGGAATCCTGATTCTGGAGCCCAACCTCGATCCGATCACGGAAGTGGCGGCCCGGTATCTCGGATCGCTGCAGATCGCCGGCTGGCTTGCGCGATTCTATTTGCTGGCGCTTATCCTGAGGCCTGTGATCCTCCGTGATCGCACGGAGGCGCCAAATCCTGATGTCGCCGGGATTTTTTCCCGGTACGGCCGGCACTCCCTCTCCACATTTGCCGTGCAAAGCGACAAGCACCATCTGCTCGTGTCCGGGAACCGGGGCCTGGTCGCCTATGCCACCCGGGGCTCGGTAGCCTTGACGTGTGGTGATCCGCTCGCTCCCGATGAACTTTTCGAGGGCTGCGTCATCGAATATATGGAGTTTTGCCGCAGGAGCGGCTGGACGCCATGCTTTTACGAGGCAGCCGAGGAGCGGTTGCCGATCTACCATGAACTGGGACTGCGCAGCCTCAAGATCGCGGAGGAAGCAGTGCTCGACCTGAGAGAGTTCAGCCTGTCGGGAAATAAGCGGGCAAATGTACGGGCAATGGTCAACAAGGTGGCAAAGGCCGGGATGAGCGTGCGTCGATACGACCGTAAGGGTCAGCCGGATGCGCAGACCGATGAGCAGCTGGAGGAAATCTCGCAGGAGTGGCTGGCCGAGAAACAACTGGGAGAACTGGGATTTACGATCGGCCGCTTCTCACTCGAGGCGCTTCGGGAGGTTCCCGTGTTCGTCGGCTTTGTCGGGGAGCGAATGGTGGCGTTCAGCTCCTGGCTTCCGTATCAGGGTGGAGGCGCCGTAGTCCTGGACCTGATGCGGAAACGCAGGGATGCAGTCGCCGGCACGATGGACTTCCTGCTCGCCCATTCACTGCTGCAGCTGCAGGCCTCGGGCATCACCGAGGCCAGCCTGGGGAATGCTCCCCTGGCAAATGTGGCCGGACCACGGGGACCGCTCGAAAAGGGAGTGGCGCTGCTGTTCGAAAACATGAACTCATTCTACGGGTATAAGAATCTCTTCCAGTTCAAGAAGAAGTTTTCCCCCCGATGGGAGGGAAGGTACCTGGTTTACCCAAAGGGCGCAGACCTTCCCCAGGTGGCGGTGGCACTGGCGGGGGTCCACAGCAGCGGCGGGCTGCTGAGGCTCCTCCTGAGGAGGTGACCGCGTGAAACGCATCTTCTGGATCGCACTTCTGCTGGCTGCCTTCGCCCCGGAGGCAGCCATCGCACAAAACGCCGCCGGTCTCGTCCTGCGCGGGAAATCGCAAACGCTCCAGTTATACGGTTCGGTAGGCGGCGGCTCGATCATCCTGACCAGCGGTGATCTGGGTTGGGCCGGACTCGTCGTGCACGTAGCCGAGTTCCTGGCCGCCCGCGGCTACTATGTAGTCGGCTTCAACAGCAAGGCATATCTGTCCAGTTTTACGGCCAACGATTCCAGCTTGAGGCCGCAGGATGTGCCGGGCGACTTTAAGCAGATCATCGATCTGGCCCGCCAAAAAAATCCCCACAGGCCGATCCTGGTGGGAATCTCCGAGGGGGCCGGGCTCTCGGTGCTCGCGGCAACCGACCCGGGGGTCAAGTCGGCAATCCGGGGAATTCTAGGGCTCGGTCTGCCCGACCAGAATGAATTGGGTTGGAAGTGGCAGGACTTTACGATCTGGATCACGAAAAAGACGCCCAACGAGCCGAGTTTCATGGTGGAAGATATCATCAGCAAAGTAAGTCCGGCGCCGCTTGCCGAGATTCACTCGACCCATGACGAATTCCTCCCCCTGGATAAGGCCAGGGCCATGTTCAGCCGTGCCGGCGAGCCCAAACGAATGTGGGTGATCGAATCGTCCAACCATCGGTTCAGTGACAACCGCGCCGAGTTGGACCGGCGGGTGCTCGAAGCATTGCAGTGGATCGGCCAGATGAAATAGCATTCCCGCCGGCCGTCGATCCGCAGGATCGCGCGAGATTTCTTTGCGCTCGCCTGGAGCTTTGTGATTTGATGTTCGTGTCGGCAGGTTTTTGCGGACCGCTGAAGGCAGACCATCTCGACAAGGAGTGAAGAAAATGGAAGATGCGGTGATTCTCTCCGGCGTCAGAACGCCGATCGGTGCTTTTCTCGGATCCCTGGCATCCCTCAGCGCGCCGCAACTCGGCGCACACGCGATCCGCGAATCGGTCAAGAAATCCGGCATCGCGCCGGCAGATGTGGACGAAGTAATCATGGGCTGCGTCCTGCAGGGAGGGATTGGACAGGCTCCGGCGCGGCAAGCGGCACTCTTCGGCGGACTGCCAAACAGCGTCCCCTGCATGACGGTAAACAAGGTCTGCGGTTCAGGCATGAAAGCAGTCATGCTGGCATCGCAATCGATCCGGCTCGGCGATTCCAGCATCGTGGTCGCCGGCGGCATGGAATCGATGAGCAACGCGCCGTATGCAATGGACAAGGCGCGCGCAGGGTTTCGAATGGGTCACGGTACGATTCTGGACCTGATGATCCACGACGGCCTGTGGGATCCCTACAACAATCTGCACATGGGCAACTGTGGAGATTTGTGCGCGCGGGAGTTCCACTACTCCCGGGCAAAGGTCGACGAATATGCCGCCATGAGCTACCGCCGGGCGCTCGCCGCGCAAAAAGAAGGACGCTTCCGTGACGAGATCGTTCCCGTGTCTGTCCCGCAGCGGAAGGGTGAACCCATCCTGGTCGAGCAGGATGAGGAGCCGGGAAAAGGCAACCCGGAAAAGCTCGGCACCTTGCGGCCCGCTTTTGGCAAGGATGGCGTGACTACCGCCGGCAATGCAAGCTCAATCGACGACGGAGCCGCCGCGCTCGTGATGTCGAGCGCCTCGGAGGCGGCGAAGCGCCGCCTGAAACCCCTCGGCCGCATCGTCAGCTATGCCACCCACGCGCAGGATCCTCAGTGGTTCACCACGGCGCCGGCGGCAGCAGTGCAGAAGTTGCTGGCTGCGAACAATTTGAAGGTTGCGGATGTGGACCTGTTCGAGGTGAACGAAGCTTTCTCGGTCGTGGCGATGGTCACAGCCGACAAGACCGGGATCCCGCTGGATAAAATGAACGTCAACGGCGGAGCGGTCGCACTCGGTCACCCGATCGGCATGTCCGGGGCGCGCCTGGTGCTGACGGCGCTTTGCGAGTTGCGCCGCAGGGGAGGAAGGTACGCCGTCGCCACCCCCTGCATCGGTGGCGGCGAAGCCACTGCTGTGCTCATCGAGGCGGTCTAGACCGATATCGAGCCGACAACGAGAATTTTGTTCGAGTTTGTCGCTGTGGCAAATTTCCAGCTGCCCCTCTGATTCGAGATTCGAGATTCGAGGTTAATTTCGAATCTCGAATCTCGAATTTGGAATAGCAGAACACTTCACGCGATCGCTGCCCAGCGGGCGCCGGGATCAGTGCTTTCCCCTGACCAGCCAAGCGGAGATCGCATGCTCTTCATCAGTGTACGTAGCTCCGGCCCGACTCGACGATGTTCCGGACATCCTTCTTCGCTCGCTGTGACCAGTCTCGCCCGCGAGCAACCCCGTCTTTCAGCTTGCCGGAAATATCGTCCACCAGATTATCGAGGGAGTTTCGAAGATCCATCCCCAGGGCCTCAGATTTGTGCAGGACCTTCTTGCCCATATGCCGAAGCTCCCGGCGTGTCCTTCTGCCGGATTGCGGCGCAAACAGGATCGCGACGCCGGCTCCGATGAGCCCTCCGACCACGAAAGTTCCGATGCTTCTTAACTTTCTGTTTTGCATCTCCATCACAAGCCTCCTATGGCATATTGTTGACACTAACGTCCCAACCCACCGAGTCGCCCTGTTAGGTTTGATGATCTGGAGGGTCCGGTTGTTTCACCGGTTTTTTGCCGAGGACTGGAATTCTTTCGCGAGGCGCCCGTGATCTGTCGGGTGCAGGCGTGAACCGTGCATGTTACTATCATGAGGAACTTTTGATTTATCCGCCTGTGACAGCCTCGATTCGCCTGTTTCACGGTTCCTCGGAAAGCGGGCCGGGCGCTACAGGCGCCGACGGAGCGCGGGAATGGGTCCAAGTCAGTTTTTGCCCCGACCACTGCCGGAGCCGCTGAGCGATCTGGCCGGGCTCGCGCTCGACCTTCGCTGGGGCTGGGACCACACGTCCGATCCCCTTTGGCAGGCAATCGACCCGGAAATGTGGGAAGCCTCCCCGAATCCCTGGTTGATCCTCAGGAGCGCATCGCAGGGTCGTCTCGAAGAACTGGCAGGCGACCAGAGATTCCGCGCAGAGCTGGCCGAGCAGGTGGAAGCTCGACGCACTTCTCTTGCGCAACCCACATGGTTCAGCCGGGCAGCCGCACCGGGAGCATTGCCGGGAGCCGCCTTTTTCAGCATGGAATTCGGCCTGACGGACGCATTGCCGATCTATTCCGGTGGATTGGGGATCCTGGCGGGTGACGCTCTCAAGGCAGCCGGCGACCTGGGTGTCCCCCTTGCGGGCGTCGGACTGCTTTATCAGCAGGGGAGCTTTCGTCAATCGCTGGACGCCGACGGCAACCAGTTGGAGTCTTACGCCGCAAACGATCCCGGCACGCTTCCCATGCTGCCGCTGCGGGATGGCAGCGGCGAATGGCTGCGGATCTCCGTCGAACTGCCGGGGCGGAACCTGGTGCTGCGCGCATGGCAGGTTCAGGTGGGCCGCACGCGCCTCTACCTTCTGGACAGCAACGATCCGCAGAATTCTCCCGGCGATCGCCGCATCACCGGTGAACTCTATGGCAGGGATATCGAGAACCGGCTTCATCAGGAAATCGCTTTGGGTATCGGCGGGTGGCGGTTGCTGAAGGAACTTGAAATCGACTGCGCTGTCTGCCATCTCAACGAAGCGCACGCAGCGTTTGCAGTCCTCGAACGAGCCCGCGAGCACGTGACGGCAACGGGCGCCTCGTTCGGCGCCAGCCTGCTGTGCACGCGAGCCGGAAACCTCTTGACCACTCACACGACGGCGGCATCCGATTTCGACTGCTTCCCTTCGGAACTGATAAGCCAGCACTTCCGCGGTTATGCGGCTCAGCTCGGTCTCCCTCTTCCGGATCTGTTGGCGCTGGGGAGATCGGGCCCGGAGGACCGCAGGGAGCAGTTCAACATGACCTACCTGGCCTTGCACGGCTGCGGCCGGGTCAATGCAGCCAGCAGGCTTCACGGTGACATCAGTCGCCGCCTGTGCGAGCCACTTTTCCCCCGCTGGCCCGTGCAGGAGATCCCGATTGGAACCGTCACAAACGGCGTACACGTTCCATCCTGGGAATCGGCCGCGGCTTCTGATCTGTGGACGGTCGCCTGCGGAACGGACCGATGGAATGGCACTGGGGATACACTCGAACACGATCTGCTGCAATTGAGCGATGAGGCGCTGTGGGCCTCCCGCAGTCTCTCCCGCAGGGCACTGGTCGATTCGCTGTGCAGGCGCCTGGAAAGACAGGCCGCTGCGCGTGTCAAGAACTCCAGGGAACCCGGACAAGATTCATTTCGACTCGACGCGGAGACTCTCACGATCGGCTTGGCATACCGCTTCACGCGCTATAAGCGACCGAATCTGCTCCTGCGCGACCCGGAAAGATTGACGCGCCTGCTCTCCCAACGTGACCGGCCGGTCCAACTCATTGTGGCCGGCAAAGCTCATCCCCTGGATATAGAGGGGAAACAACTGATCCGCGAGTGGGCCATGTACGTGCGGTCGGCAGGTCCGAGCGCCCGCCTGGTCTTCATCGAAGACTACGACCTGGCGCTTTCCCTGGAACTCACCCGGGGCGTGGATCTCTGGCTCAGCACGCCGCGTCACCTGTGTGATGCGAGCGGCACCGGCGGGATGAAAGTGCTGGTGAACGGCGGACTGAACCTGTCGGAACTGGATGGCTGGTGGGCGGAAGCGTACACTCCCGAGGTCGGCTGGGCCCTTGGCGGCTGTCAATCATCTGTCGGCGGCGACCATGACGAAGCCGAGGCGGAGCAGTTGTTCGACCTGCTTGAAAAGGAGGTCGTTCCCGCGTTCTACGATCGCGCCGAAAGCGGCATCCCGGCAGGCTGGGTGGCTCGCATGCGCCAAAGCATGGCGCGGCTGACTCCGATATATTCGGCCCATCGTATGATCCGCGAATACACCGAACGCCACTATCTCCCCTGCGCCTCCACATACAGGGAACGCTGCTCGGAAGACGGGAAACTGGGCGTGAGCCTGCACCGCTGGCAGCAGACGCTCGCAGACCACTGGCCAGGGGTTCGCTTCGGCAAGCTTGAAGTCCAAACCTCATCTCCCGGCCACATCTTCGGGGCGGAAGTGTTCCTGGGAGGCCTTCCACCCGACATGATTCGGATCGAGCTGTATGCCGACGCCGCCGGTAATCTTCCGGCCGTCAAACTGGAGATGTCGCGGGGCGGCAGGCTGGACGGTGACATCCGGGGCTACCTGTACACCGCCGTCGCCCCCGCTGACCGGCCTGCCGGGAATTACACGCCTCGAGTCCTCCCGTCGCACCCGGAACTCAGCATCCCCCTGGAAGAGGCGCACGCGCTCTGGCAGCGCTGAAGCAGACTATCGCGCGACTCCGAACCATGAGCGATCTGATTTGCGGGAATCTGGCTCTTCAGCGCCCGGTGCCGAACTTCTGCAGAGCCTCGATCACGGACCGATTGTTGGGCGCCAGCTTGCGGCAGCGCTCAAGGCTATTTCGGGCAAGGGCGACTTCGCCGAGCTTCAAGTAGACCCGGGCAAGTGCCAGGGAGGCGGCCACGTCGGCGGGTCTCCACTGGACCAGCTTTTCATAGGATGCCCGTGCCTGCATGTATCTTCCCATCGCTTCCTCTATCCCCGCCTTCTCACGAAGGGCATCGGCGCCTCCAGAGGTCTTGGGCGCAAGACGAATCACCGAATCGAATGCTTCGACCGCCGCCGCCAGGTTCCCGGCGCGATGACAAGCCTGTCCCAGCGTGAAATAGTCCGCCGCATCCTCGGGCCGGATCTCGAGCGCCTTGCGGGCATGTTGAATCGCGCCGAGGATGTCGTTCTTTTCGTACAGGAGCACGGTTGCATAGTTGGACTGCACGAGCGAGCTCTCGGGAGATGTGGCAATTGCGCTGTGAAACAGGTTGTAGTGATTGCGCCAATCCGCATTCCGCCCGATGGTCCGCAGTCCGTACCCGGCTACGAGCACTCCAGCGGCCAGCGTGCAGAACATCCGCCATTTGGGCCTTGAAAACCCCTCGCACAAAAGAAAGGCGGTCGCGCAGTTGAAGCCGAGGGCCGGGAAATACATGAGCCGTTCGCCCATGATCGTGCCGATCGGCTGAATCCAGTTGGATGTCAATAGAAAGGATGAAAAGAACACGAAGCCCGAGAACAGAAGGACGGGGGATCGCCGCAACCACACGAGCAGAACGACGATGACGACAAGCAGGAACAGTGGGACAGCCGCCGCCCAGGTAACGACTGAGGTGACGACCGGGACCTGGTTGAATGAATAGTCGGCAGAGAGCGCGACGGGCCAGATCAGCAGACCCAGATACCGCGCAAACACGTTGGTTGCCGTGAGAAATCGCGGCCACGGCGCCGCCGGCGCCAGGGGATTTGAGCGCGGGTTGATATACAGCGGTGCAAGGCCCCCAAGCGCCCAGTACCGGAGAAGCAGAGCGATCGCAATCCCGATGCCGAAGGGAATGTATCGGACAACCGCAGCGCGATTCATGAAGACGCTGCGCAGTTTACGATCCCCGAGGAGGTAGTCCGTCAGCGGCAACAGGGCCACGAAGGCGAATGCGCTCTCCTTGCTGAGCGCTGCCAACACAAACGAAACGGAGGCAATCCAGAGCCACAGGCTACCCGCGCCCTTCCGATACCGGATGTAGAGGTACCACGAAACGAGGGCGAAACACGCCGACAGGCTTTCAGTGCGTCCCACGATCGAGGCCACGCCCTCGGTCCTTAGGGGGTGCAGGATAAACAGGAGAGCGGTGAGAAAAGACAGCGCCCTGCGGCCGAACAGGGCCTCCAGAATAAGAAAAACCAAAATGCCGTTGAGCGCATGAAGAAGGAGGTTCACGAAATGATACCCCGTCGGGTCCGAACCGCCCACGGCATAATTCACGGCGTAGCTCAGCATCACCACCGGTCGGTACAATCCACCCCGAGTCTCCGCCGCCGCCCAGTAGTGCCGGCCGAAGATCTCCTTCAGATGCGCTGCATCCAATCCCTGAATCGACGGGTTGTCCTGCACGATGACGGTGTCGTCGAAGACGAACTTGCCCGCGAGCGAATTCGCATAGACGAGGAGGGTGAGGAGGGCCAGCACGGCGACTGCCACGGTTCGAGAGACGCGCAACAACGAGAGAACGTCCTTATCGGCGCGATTGACTGAGGGGAGACCCCGCTGTTTCTGCTTCGATTCTTTCATGTTCCGATTCCAGCGACAGAATCTTCGCCGTCGGGATGACTACCATTGAAAGGCGGAGACTAGCATCCTTGGAGCAAAAAGTCATCCCGGGAGCCTGTCCTTCCCGCAGGCGCCCTAGCCTCACGCCCTGCCCGTTGAATACAGCAGGAATATCCTGCTTGGCGAAAACCTGCGCAATTTCCCCGGCATAGTCTCGCGGCGCTCCGGGCGGCAGGCTGCATTGCGGTCCCGCCCATTCGAGATCGGGAATAAATCGGACGAAGCTGGGGTGTCCCCCAGTTATTGCCGTCCAGGAAAACTTTCTAACATTTTTGCGTAGATCCCCCTGGGGCGCCGCGTCACTGCTGACTCGGCAGCAAGCGTCGCAGGCAAATGGAGGCGAGGGTGTGGTGGCGATCAAGGATATGCCGGGCCGCGCCGGCGGCCTGGAGAGGAAAGACGCATCACAATCCATTCGGATCCAGAATCACGCCTTCCCAATCCACGCACCAATTGCAGGTCCTTCCGCCGACGGTCATTGTTGCCCGTACGGGTAATCCAATGTGAGGTGACAGTATGAGTACATCGCCTACTCGGCTGACCGGCGATCTGGGAACCAAGAGATTGCGGGTGCTCAGCGGCACGATTCTGGCTGTACTGGTCTTCGGGAATGTTGTCCGTGCGCAGAGCCTGGAGGACCTCACCCCGGACCGGTTGCTCATGCAAGGAAAACGCGAGCAGGCCAGGGGCAATCTGGCTCAGGCCATCGCCCTCTACAATCGAGCCATCCAAATGGAATCCAAGTTTGCCGAGGCCTATCTCGGCAGGGGGATCGCGGAGCAAATGGGCGGCAACCTGGATCAGGCGGTCACGGACTACAACATGACGATCCGGCTCAATTCGCATCTGGGCGAGCCGCACAACAACCTGGCTACCATTTTGTTTTACAGAGGAGATCTGGATGGCGCCTTCGCTGAGGCCGGCAAGGCCATCAAGGCCGATTCACACATGCCTGAACCCTTCGCGGTGCGCGGAACCATTCGGTATCTGAGAGGCGATCCGAAGGCCGCCCTGAGCGATCTGACTCGTGCGATCGAGTTGTTTCCGACTTACTCTGCCGATGCGCAAAGCCTGGCCGTGAAAAATCCGCGACTGGCCACCACCTACAGCACGCGCGGCATGGTCCGCGAGGCAGTGGGAGACTATAAGGGTGCAATCGACGACTATGACAAGGCAATAGGGATCATCCCGGACGCTGAGACGTACAACAACCGCGGCAACGCTCGCGTGAAGCAAGGGAATCTGGCCGGGGCCTTGTCCGACTACAGCACTGCCATATCCGTGGACCCGAAAATGGCAACCGCATTCTTCAATCGGGGCAAGACACGGCTCATAACGCAAGACACCGAAGGCGCCATCACCGACCTGACGGCCGCGATCCAAATGCGCGACGAGTTCGATCGAAGGGCAGGCACGATCGTCTTCCCCGACAAAGGCACTTCGGCCAGCGTCAGGCAGGTCGTTTACGCCTGCCATGTCACCCGCGGATTGGCGTGGGAACAGAAGGGGGAACTTGCCAAGGCCGCCGCCGACTACGCGGAGGCGATCACGTTGGATCCTGCCGCGCCCGGCGGGTATGCAAACCGGGGCCGAATCCACCTGCTGCGGGGAGAATTCGACGAGGCGCTCGAGGATCTCAACAAGGCGATCGGCATCAACCCGGACACCGCCATGCCGTACATGGACCGCGGATTGGTGCGGCTCATGCAAGGCAACCAGCCGGAGGCAGACAAGGACTTTCAAAAATGCATTACCATCGATCCCGGAATGAAACCATTGATGGAAACCCGTGTCCGGCTGGCGGAGAAAACGAAAAGGGGAGAGCTGAAGACAAGCGCACCCGGCACGCCATTCTAGAGTCCTGACCAATGCAGGAACTGCGAAATGCACGAAACCGAATTCGTGCATTTCGCGGTTTTACCGGGCCCGAGAAACAACGCAACAATGCCGGGGGGCCAAAGCGGCCTAGAGAGCCACGTCGTGTTCGCGGATCCGGCGGACGCCCACGCTGGCCATCTCCTTCCAGGCTTTTTCCACGGAAGCGTCGACGTCGATTCCACGCACGGCATCTTCGATGACCGTGACTTCAAACCCATCCCGCCGTGCATCGAGTGCCGAGTACCGGACGCAAAAGTCGAGAGCCAACCCGGCAATGAACAGCCGTCTTATGCCCCGTTCCCGCAGGTAGCCTCGCAGACCCGTCGCGCTCTTGCGATCGTTCTCGTAAAAAGCCGAGTAGGAGTCAAGCATCGGGTTGAACCCTTTTCTGACGATTACTTGTGCGTGCACGCTCGCCAGAGCGGGGTGGAAATCGGCGCCTCTGGTGCCGGGGACACAGTGGTCGGGCCAGAGGATCTGTGTTCCATAAGGAAGCTCGATCGTCTGCAGCGGAACCATCCCTTGATGCGAGGACGCGAAAGAGACGTGTCCCCTCGGATGCCAGTCTTGGGTCAGGGCGACGTGCCGGCATCCTGCCATCAGCCGGTTGACTGCCGGCACGACAGAATCGCCGTCCGGCACAGCCAGGGCGCCGCCGGGGCAGAAGTCGTTCTGCACGTCGACGACAAGCAGCAGATCCTCGAATGAGAGGCGTACTTCTTGATCCATTTGGCCCCCCCTTTTCAGCCCGCGATCTTCCACGCGTCGGCGGTCAGGCGAGCGGTTCGTAGACGAGCTTCAGCCTGCCGGCAACATCGAAGTTTCCGCCGCTGACGACAGCCACTGCGGGTGTGCCGGGCGGGAGTGCAATCTTGCCGGCCAGGAGTGCGGCCACGGCCGCAGCGCCCGCCGGTTCGGCCAGCAGTTTGCTGCGCTCGAGCAGGAACCGGATCGCATCAAGAATCTCCACGTCGGTCACCGTCACCAGGTCATCGACAAGCTCATCGATGATCGCGAAAATATCGGGATCGGTCTTCTGAGTAGCGAGTCCGTCGGCGATGGTGTGCACCGCGTCGAGGTCCCTGCAGCTGCCCGCGGCCCGGCTGGCGAACATGTTCGCCGAACCGGCGGGCTCGACGCCGATGATGCGCATTCCGGGCCTGGTCAGACGAAAGGCCATGGCCATCCCTGCCATCAACCCGCCACCGCCGATCGGCACGATGACCGCCGCCGCCTCCGGCAGATCTTCCAGAATCTCGAGCGTCACAGTTCCCTGTCCGGCAAGCACGTAATGGTCTTTGAACGGATGCACGTAGACCAGGCCCCTCTCGAGCGCCAACTCCTGCGATCTCGCGTAGGCGTCGTCCCACAGCTTCCCGTGCTGGATCGCTTCGGCGCCGTATTCCCTGACGGCCGCCACTTTGCCGGGATTGGCCTTTTCCGGCATGACCACAACTCCCGGAATTTGCTCATGGGCGGCGACGTAGGCGACCGCCTGACCCATGTTCCCGGCCGAAGCAGTGATGATCCCCCGCCTCGCCTCCGCCCTGGGCAGATGGCGGACCTTGTTGAAAGCGCCTCGTGGTTTGAAAGATCCCGTCTTCTGCAGGTTCTCGGCTTTCAGGTGGACCGGAAACCCGGCACGCCTGCCGAGTGAACGGGAGGAAAGAATGGGGGTGCGATGCACCAGGCCGTCGATGGTTGCCCTCGCCTCGCGCAGATCTTCCACAGATAGCTTGAAATTCATGCCGTTTCCCTGACTCAAAGCGGGCGGAACATCAATGGGATGGTGCGCGCGTCAATCGCCCGCGACGCGACGCCCCAGAACAGCCGCGATCTGGCGGATCTCCGCCATGAGCCGCTCCAGCTGGGCCGGGAAGATGGACTGGTTCCCGTCGGAGAGGGCCTCATCCGGTTTGTGGTGCACCTCTATGATGAGGCCGTCGGCGCCCGCCGCGACCGCAGCTCTCGAAAGGGGGAGGACCTTTTCCCGCCTCCCTGTGCCGTGGCTTGGATCGACGAGGATCGGCAGGTGGCTCAACTGCTGCACCGCCGGAACTACGCTTAGATCGAGGGTATTCCGCGTGTGGTCGGCGAAGGTGCGCACACCTCGCTCGCACAGGATGACGTTGTAGTTGCCCTCGGAGAGGATGTACTCGGCCGCCATCAAGAACTCGTCGAGTGTCGCCGATATTCCCCGCTTGAGCAGAACCGGCCGGCTCGACTTTCCCGCCCTCTTGAGCAGAGAGAAATTCTGCATGTTGCGCGCGCCGATCTGGATCACGTCGCTGTATTTCTCCACCAGATCAAGGCTCTCGTGGTCCACCGCTTCCGTCACGATTTTCAGCCCGAACTCGGAGCGGATATCGGCGAGGATCTTCAGTCCTTCTTCGCCCAGCCCCTGAAAACTGTAAGGAGAAGTGCGCGGCTTGTACGCCCCGCCGCGGAAGAGGCGCGCGCCTGCCGTGCGTACGGCGCCCGCGATCGCAAACGCCTGCCCGCGACTCTCGACGGCGCACGGCCCGGCGATGATCGCGAGTTCCTGCCCTCCGACCTGAACGCCGTCTCCCAGGTCCACGACGGTCGATTCTTCCTTGAGCTCGCGGGCGACCAGTTTATAGGGCTTGGAGACAGGCACGCACTCAGCCACTCCGGGCAGGGCTTCCAGGGCCGTCGCCTCCACAGGACCGCGATTCCCGGTGATTCCAACGGCAGTCCTCGTGCTGCCGGGGATCGAGTGGGCTCTGTACCCCATCTCCTCGATTTTCCGGCACACCTCCTGGATTTGTTCCGCTGTGGCATGCGCCTTCATCAATACAAGCATTCCAGTGACCTTTCCTTATCAGGATGGTTTAGTGTAGACGAGTGGCGCGCACATATCAATCCGCCACTGGGGAACAACTGGGCTTTTCGGGAGCAAGGGGTCCGTAGCTTTTTAATGACGGATAGGATTACACTACGGCCGGAGGAAACCGGCCTTGGGAGAACAGGTCGTCATCGGTCTGAATGCGGTGATCACGGCGGTAACCGCGGAGGTGCCGCGCTTCCTGGCCGTCAAGACATCGGTGAATTCGGTCCGGGCGCCCCTCGATGCCCTCCCCTTCGGGCCGTTCGATCCCGAGCGGGACCGCACCCTGGAGCTGGGGCTCCGCCGCTGGGTGCGCGAAAAGACGGGGATCGAGATCGGCTACGTCGAGCAGCTGTACACTTTCGGCAACCGGAACCGCGACCCCGGGGAGAGGCGCGGAGGCCCCCGGGTCATTTCCGTTGCCTACCTGGCGCTTGTGCGGGAGGTGCCGCTCTCCCGATCTTCGGAGGCTGTCTGGCGTGACTGGTACCGTCATTTCCCATGGGAGGACTGGCGTCACGGCCGCCCGGCAGTCATCGACACGCAGATCGCGCCCGCCCTGAACCGCTGGATCCGGACTGCTCCCAGCCCGGAAACGCGCAAAGAGAGGCGGGAACGATGCGACATCTACTTCGGCCTGGGCGGTGCGCCCTGGGTGGCCGAGCGGGTCCTGGACCGCTATGAGCTCCTCTATGAAATCGGCCTGGCAGCCGAGTCGGAAAGAGACCGGCGGGCGATGCCGCAGAACGCCGCGGGAGAACGGAGCCCCGGCCCGCAGGTCCTGGGGGCGCCGATGGCCTTCGACCACCGGCGCATCCTGGCGACCGCACTGGGAAGGCTTCGCGGCAAGCTCAAGTACCGGCCCGTGGTCTTCGAAATACTTCCTGAAACATTCACGCTGCTGCAGCTGCAGCGCGTCGTGGAGGCCCTGGGCGGCATCGGCCTCCATAAGCAGAACCTTCGCCGGCTGGTCGAGTCCGGCGGGCTGGTGGAGGGCACGGGCCGCATCGACGCGCAGACCGGGGGGAGGCCGGCCGAGCTTTTCCGCTTCCGCCGGGACGTGCTCCGCGAACGTCCCGCGCCCGGGGTCGGCATCTCGGGCCTTTTCCACGGGTAGCGGCTGGTTCCGGTTGACAGGAGGATATGCTCAAGACTAGTATAAGGATCAGCGGCCCGCGCAGGCCGGCTTTTTTTAGCATCCGTATATGCTCAAAGTGAGTATAAGTGAGGCATGTTCATGAACACAAGAATTCTGGACCGGGTCGCCGCCACGGAGGACCTGGAGTTCACCCCGGAGGTCGAGCGCGCCACGGCTGCCGTGTACGAGCGTGTCCGGGACGTGATCCCGCCGCTCGAATGGCCGGTGCACGCACCCTATATTGCGGCCATCCAGCGCCTGAAGGTGGAGCGCAACGCGGTCATCCTGGCCCATAACTACCAGACCCCCGAGATCTTCCACGGAGTCGCCGATCTGACCGGGGACTCCCTCGCCCTGGCCAGGGAAGCGGCGGACACCGATGCCGAGCGCATCGTGGTGTGCGGCGTCCACTTCATGGCGGAGACCGCCAAGCTGATGAATCCCCAAAAGACGGTGCTGATCCCGGACCCCGAAGCCGGCTGTTCGCTTGCCGATGCGATCACGCCCGAGGACGTTCGCCTGCTGCGCCAGAGGTATCCCGGCGTCCCGGTGGTGACGTACGTAAACACTTCCGCCGCCGTAAAAGCCGAGTCGGACTTGTGCTGCACGTCGGCCAACGCGGTGGAAGCCGTCGAGTCGCTCGGCGCGGACCGCGTGATCCTGTTGCCGGATGAATACCTCGGCAGATATGTCGCCGGGCAGACGAAGGTGAAGGTAATCCTGTGGAAGGGGCACTGCGAAGTGCACGAACGATTCTCGGCCGAGGACCTGCGCGGCTACCGCCGGCTTTACCCTCAACTGGAGGTCCTGGCACACCCCGAGTGCCCGCCGGATGTGCTGGCGGAGGCTGATTTCGTCGGCTCCACCGCCGGCATGATCCGGCATGTCGGCACGACCCGTCCGCGGCGTGTGGTCCTGGTGACCGAATGCTCGATGAGCGACAACGTCGCGGTCGAGTTTCCCGAAATACAGTTCGTGCGCCCGTGCAACCTATGCCCGCACATGAAGCGGATCACTCTGCCCAAGATCCTGAATTCCCTGCTCAACGAAGTGCACGTCGTGGAAGTGGAAGCCGGCGTCGCCGAACGGGCGAGGCTTGCCGTTCAGAGAATGATCGATCTCCGCAAGGGGGGCCGCTAGCATGGCGCCTGCCGGGGAACCGCCGGTTCCGCCGTATCCGTTGATGTACGAAGAAACCGTGCGCCGCGCATTGCTCGAGGACCTGGGACGCGCCGGCGACCTCACCACGGACGCCATCGCGGCGGCCGGCGAGGATGCCGTGGCCTCGGTGATGGCCCGCGCGGAAGGCAGGATCGCCGGCCTGGATGTCGCCTTTTGCGCTTTCCGCTGCCTCGACCCGCAGGTACGCGTCAAGACTCTCCTCGGCGACGGATGCGACGCGGCAGGCGGCGACCGCCTGGCGATCCTCCACGGTCCCGCCCGCCCCATCCTGTCGGCGGAGAGAACCGCCCTGAATTTCCTGGGCCGGCTCAGCGGGATAGCGACCGTTACCAGAAACATCGTCCGCGCCGTGTCTCCGTATGCGGCCAAAATAGTCTGCACCCGCAAGACCACTCCCGGACTGCGCCTCCTCGAGAAGTATGCCGTCAGGGCCGGCGGCGGGTCCAACCACCGATTCGGCCTCGATGACGCCGTGCTCATCAAGGATAATCACCGAGTGATCGCCGGGGGGATCACGGAGGCCGTCCGACGCGTACGGCGGCACGCCGGGCACATGGTGAAGATCGAAGTGGAAGTGGATACGCTGGTGGAGCTCGAGGAAGCGCTCAGGCTCGGCGTCGACGCGGTCCTGCTCGACAATATGCCGGTTGACACGCTCGCCGAGGGGGTCCGCATGGCCCGGGGAAAAGCATTGACCGAGGCTTCCGGGGGAATCACACCGGCAAATGCTGCCGCCATCGCCGCGACGGGGGTGGACCTGATCTCCCTGGGCTGGATTACACACAGCGCCCCTGCGCTGGATGTGTCGCTCGATTTCGCAATCCAGGTCTAGCAAACGGGCTGAACCGCCCTCCGGGAGAGCCGGCACACACCCGAGGAACCTCAACCACGAAACCCAAGAAAACCACGACATGGCCTTCTTGGTTTCCGTGTACTTCGCGGGCAGGTCAGATGTCCACTCACCGATGAAACGATCAGCCTGTCCCCTGGTCACGGGCGTGCAGGCCCGTGACCGGCCACATCGAAGGTGGGCCCGCCGCCGTTCCCTACCGCACCATCACGATGTCCCCGTTTTCGAGCACGATGTTTTGCTGGAGGTTCTTGCCCTTGATCACGTCGTTGTAATTGAAGGAGAGGGTCTTCCCGTCCCTTTTCCTCAGGATCTTGATGTCTTTGCTTTTGGCATACTCGGTGAGGCCGCCGGCCCGCGCGATCAGTTCAAGCACAGTAATGGGAGCGACCAACGGGTAGGCGCCCTGTTTGCCGACGTTTCCGACGATGGATATCTTCTGGCTCTCGATTTTTACCACGATCACCGTGACCGTAGGAGCAATTACCAGATCCTTCAGCTTCTCGACGAGATTGTCCTTCAGCTGCTTTGTCGTGAAGCCGGCCGCCTGGACGTCGCCGATCACCGGCAGAGTGATCTTTCCGTCAGGACGGACGACTACTTGCGGCAGCGAGAGCTCCGCTTCCTTCCAGACGTTGATGGACAGGACGTCTTCCACACCGATGACAAAATTCTCACTGACCTGAGGCGTGGGAACTTTCGGCTGAGGCACGGGCGCCGCCGGGCGCTGATCAATCCCCCCCTGGACCGGAAGGGCTTGCCGGGCGACGCCGGAACCTGCAATCATCAGGATAATGCTGAGGCTGAGTATCATCTGCTTCATGGCTTTTCTTCCGTAGACAAAGGGTAAGGAATCCGGGTTCATAGGTCTCCCGTGAAGCACGGCTGCCCGCCACCTCCGTGGATGCCAGCCGGTAAAACGCAATTGCCGATGCAATGAGATCATGTGAACGACAAGCCGATTCAAACGATAACGGTTTTGTGCCGGGTTTTCCACGAGATTTAATCCGGACCCCCACCCACGCCTCTGCCGGCCGAAGGCAGCGGCATAATTGAAATTCGGCGCCGAAGCGCCGCCCCACAGGTTCCGCATCGGCAACCCCCGGCATGAGAATCAGAAAAAAGTCGGGCTTGACCCGAGTCCCGAATGCGGCCTGATTGCAGCCTTCGCCACCGGTCCGTCATGATATGCTTATGCTTCGCCCTGTAGCGCCCTTCTCCGTATAAGAACAGGACTTGCTTCTCAATTCAGAGGGAGACCCATGGCAGGAAAAAAGAAGCCGATCCGGAAGACCCCCGTCCCGCGGGAACACCGTGCATCCGTTATATCCTTCCTCAAGGAGTTGGCGTTCCTCGTGTGCGCTGTGCTTGTGATAAACAGCTTCGTCCTGGCTTCCTTCGAGGTTCCAACGGGCTCGATGGAAGACACAGTGGCGATCGGCGACCGGGTATTCGTCAACAAGTTCATTTATGGGGGCACGACACCGTACACCATCCCCTTGACGTCGATCCGGATACCGCATCTCCGGGTGCCGGGATTCCGGAGCGTCGCCCGTGGCGATGTCATTGTCTTTGATTGGCCCGGCGAACGCGACCAGGTGGAGAAGCCTCATCAGATGTGGTATCTGAAACGCTGCATCTGCCTGCCGGGGGACACGATCGAGATCCGGAACCGGACGGTCTTTGTAAACGGCGCCGTAGTGCCGGATCCGCCGCACGCGAAACATATCCGCAATACCGTGTCCCCGCCCGGCGTCGCGAATCCCGATATATTCCCGCGCGGCTCCAGTTTTAACGAAGACAATTACGGCCCGGTAACGATCCCCCGCCGGGGAATGAAGATATCGCTGAGCGCCGCCAACCTGCCTGCCTGGGAAGTTCTCATCCGGCGCGAGGGTCATACTCCGCAGGTCCTTGACGGGAAGGTCCTGATCGACGGCCAGGAAACCTCTGAATACGCGGTCGCGCGCGACTACGTGTTCGCAATGGGAGACAATCGGGAGAACAGCAAAGACAGCCGCTTCTGGGGTTTTGTTCCCAGTGAAGACGTGATCGGCACGCCCATGATCGTCTACTGGTCCTGGAATCCGGCAATTCCTTTTTATCGGATTTTCGAGAAAATCGGATCCGTGGATCTTGGCCGGGTGGGGACCATCATCCGTTAAGGCGGCGGCAAGGAGGCGGGTTGTGGCCGAAGAACCGGTCGAAATGCCGATCGAGGACTGGATCGATCTGCACACCTTCCAGGCCAGGGAAATCCCGAGTGTGGTGGTGGAATACCTCTATCAGGCGGTTCAGAAGGGGTTCACGTTGGTTCGCATCGTTCATGGTCGCGGCATCGGGGTGCAACGGGAGATCGTGCGGGCAATCCTCAGCCGGCATCCGGACGTCCTGGCATACGAGGACGCCCCGGACAGGGGCTCGACCACAGCTTATCTCAAAACGAGCTCCTGATCAGCTTCCCAGCCCTGGTCGGCGGAACCGCCAACGCGCAGCGGGACCATGCCGGGATCGATACCAGCGCTGCGGGCTGAAGCCTGCGGCTGGTGATAAAGGCGCCGGCCAACGGAATCGAGCGAGTGGACATCAATGCGTTCGGCGAGACGGGGTTCATTTCCCAGCAGGCACCTGAGCTTGGTTTGTCTTGCGTGACGCCAGCAGATCACCACTGTTCAGATAATCTGATACCCTGTTGGCGTTCATGCCATTCGCGACTGCGATGCACCCACCTGTTCGGGCAAACGAAATATCAAGGCAGCTTGCGTACACGGCTTTCATGAGCCGCCTCTGTTCGGCTAGGCCACCCATTCGAGCAATCAATGCCTGGTGCGAGAAATGAGACCAAGCGCCACGGCGGAATGCGAATTGCAATCGCTGGTCCTTGAACACGAGGATCTCACCCTGTCGATTGAGTGTCAGCGCTACGCGTGCTCCTTTAACCCACCCCGCCAGCGGCAGATATCGGTTGGGAGCAAACAATGCTTCGGAAGTCCGCGTGTTGGCACAATTCTTGGCGCATAGGGCTACGTGCTCGACAATATGCCCAGATGGGGATACAACCAGTATCGTATCGATTCCATTGCTTAGAACCTTCGCGTAGTCCCGACCAACTACATCTTGCAGATGAACGCTCGAAATCCGCGACGGCTTGGGAGCACAATCCACGCCGATGGATACGGAAATACGCCCCCCCTCGTACGTCTGTGATGCCCACTTCTGCAAAGTAGTGATGATAGTAGGCAGCAGCGAATCATCCATGGTCCTGTGCTGCATGGACCAAGAGACAACATCTTGGGGGCACTTGTCGATCAGATAGCCAAAAAAGGAGTGTTCCGAGGCCACAAGCTTCTCGCCCAGGGCACGCACGAACTGCGTGACGATCCTGATGTCACTCTCGTCGAAAGGATGTGTCCTTCGCAGCCGGAAATGATGCGGCCACACCGAATCGGTTCGCACGAGGAGGCTGCCATGTGCTTCCGACACCACCATATCGCCATCGATATCACATGGAATGGGAGATGAGTCCAACTCAGACCCCGCAAACATTGGCACCAGGTGGCTGATTAGAATCTCGTAGTACTGCGTTGGTGATAACGGACTCCGCGGCATGAATGAGTCTGCCCCCCTTATTCTAAATGACTATCCATCGCCTGCCCCGCGATGCCTCTGCCGCCAAGTTCGTCAGTATCCAATCACAGTGCCGGTAGGCCGCTGATGGAAGTCGATAGACCCAATAATCGAAGGCGTTAATCCCGGTTTGGCGCATTCGCAGGATTGCCGGGCGTGGCAGCTTGGCATCGCCGATTTCGAGCGTTAGGTTGTGGTGATGCTTGACTACCTTGCGTTGCTCTGGATCGGAAGGCGTCTTCTTATTCTGGAGCCGAAAGGTGGGCCGCAATGTTGCGCTCACACGAACTCCAAAAAACTGTTCCCACACTTCTGAGGGTGGCTGTACTTGTGATTCACGGCCACCTCCCTGTTGGTCCGTTAAGTCCATGATGAGTTCTCTTACTTGCATCGAGCAACCCTCTGGCATGCGAGTCTGCAATTCCCGAGACCGGCTCGGAGCTATAACATCTGTCTATCACTTCACTCGAAATACCTTCATAACTTCATCCCCCAGGTGATTGATTACCTTCACGGCAATCCGTCCCGATTTTGGTTTGTAAAAGGGGCGTGAGATGTCACTATGCAACATCTCCCAGACTTGCCCGTTGATCTCGGCCTTGAGCGTGGTCCTAAGCGCTTTGTACGGATCGTTCGCACCTAGAAAGTACGCCTGTCGGACGAAGAAGCTCTCTTCGTTGTAGTCGGTGTCAACGAACCAGCATGCAATACCGTCAGGCCCGTCACTGCGGATCTCGCCGGTGCTGGGGTGAAAGACGTCCACGCCGTTGATCTTCACGCGCAGCTTGTCGTCCTCAGTCGGGAGAATGGTGATGTCGGGCTCACCAAAGATAACGAAGAGGTTGCCCTTGCCCGTGTTCTTGAGATCATCGGCCATGTGTAGGTCGGCGTTCATCCGTGCCTTCAACACAGGGATGCGGCCGAGCTTGCTGAACTCCGTCGCGTGGGCCTCATAGTTGAAGGCACATGCAATGAGCACATCGAATCCAGCATCGCCTGCCTCGCGGGCGGCGGCCACAAGGTCGGCGCGTTGGACTGTACCGAATTCGGGACCAATGAAGATGGCAGCGCGTTTCTCTGTTTCCCCTTCCACGTATCGGCCTTCGGCACATACCAATTCGCCAGGCCACGGAGTAAGGGTGGTGAAGTTGATTTTGTCCTCCTTGTGCGCCTGCTGGACACCTGCGATTTTGAGGTTTTCCAGAATTATCTGGGGAAAGGACTGCTTGGCTCTGTACTCGACACTGTCTTCCTTCAGGGAATCGATCAACTCGTCGTTCTCATCCACACCAAGCACGCGGTGCGGGCTGAGGCTCTCCACGGTGAAGGGACCGGCCACGCGGACCCTCTTCCTATCCTCGTACGGCTTGTCGTAAAGGTAAACAGGTTCCGCCTTGCTCGTGATAGAGATGTCCATTGCCCTTTGTCTCGCGACGCGGGCATGCCACCAGTCGGCGTGTACCTTTTTAACCTCATCATGCCAGGCGGGGTCCGCTTCGCGCGGAACCTCCCACTCCTGCCAGGCTTTTTTGAGGGCGGTATTTAACGACTCGCGCAAGGGCTCCAATATTAACTCCGACTGTTTCCAGATGACATCGATCTCCGCATTGTTGGCTATAGAGCCAGATGTAACGTTGGAAGCTCTCTCATATACAAAGCCATGGCGGATGTTCCCGCGGACCGGCTGCGCACTCGGCGGGGTGCGAGTAATCTCCGCCTCCTTAAGCTGGCCTTCGCGGGAATCGGCCAGTAGATAGTAGGGATAGCGTGCGCCCATGATGCGGGCACGGGCTAGCGCAAGAGCCACGCGAGAGGTGTCCACTGTGATCCAGCGGCGGGCCCATTGCTCGGCAACGAAAGCTGTCGTGCCGGAACCGCAGGTTGGGTCGAGTACGAGGTCGCCAGGGTCAGAGGCCATCAGTAAGAGCCTCTCGATAACACGCTCATTTGTTTGTACAACATAGACCTGGTTAGGGGCCCCTCCAAATCCATCCCACCAATTCGAAATTTCACGTATTGAAGGAATAGGAGAATAACGAACAAAGCGGACATCAGTCTGCTGCGGAAAAAGACGATCAGCCATGGCAAGGCGCGACATTCCCGGAGTGCTGCCGTCATCCTCAACCACAGTGTGCTTCCAACACTGTCCAGGCTTTATTGGAAAAACTCTGCCCTGATAGAAAAAATCAAGAGACTGCTGGCGACGATTTCCACCGCTTTTAAGTGGATTGGCAGCAAAAAGTCTCGCTTCGGGGTAACTCAAACGGAAGCCTGCGAGATCATCAGTGTATTTCTTACCATCTTTCGTCTCCAAATCAGTCACTCTTACCCGCCATCCGTCACTCAGCTCAGCAAACGGAAAATCCTCGAATACCTCAGAGGTTTCACGAATCTCGAAGACGGATCTAATCTTTATCTGACCGGACGACTTGGCGCTCTTGCCGTACCAGAGGATGAAATCATTTACTGGATCAAGTGTGCCGCCCTTTTGGCTTCCCTTCTTCTTGATGAGGATTTCCGTAACAAAATTTTCATCCCCAAACACCTCATCCATCAGCGCGCGCACGCGGTGCACGTTTTCGTCGCCGATCTGAACGAAGATGGAGCCGGATTCGGCAAGCAGATCACGGGAGACTGTGAGACGGTCTCGGAGGTAGGTGAGGTAGCTGTGGATGCCGTCGCGCCAGGTATCGCGGAAGGCTTTGACCTGCTCCGGTTCGCGAGTGATGTGGCCGGCGTTGCCGTCCTTCACGTCGCGGCTCGTGGTGGACCATTGGAAGTTGCTGTTGAACTTGATGCCGTAGGGCGGATCGATGTAGATGCACTGCACCTTGCCCCGCAAACCCTCGCGCTCGGCCAGGCTGGCCATCACCTGGAGGGAGTCGCCGAGAATCATGCGGTTGCTCCAGTTCTGATCGTGCTGGTAAAACTCGGTCTTGTCCACGTCCTTGGGCATTCCGTTAAAGTCGGCGAAGAGGTCGGGCTGATAACCTGGGGTCCGCGACTTGCCCTCCTTGGCCTGGCTGAGCAGGTCGTTAATCAGTACCTTGGGATGCACTTTTTCCTGGATATAGAGCGGCAGAGCGTAAACGACGAGGTCGCTCCAGTCCTGCTCATCCTTCCCGCGCCAGACGAGCTGCGGATCGAGGTCGGTGTTGCGCGGGTAACGCATTTCCACAGGCTTCTGCTCCTCCTGCTTGAGGACGGACTGATACTCCGCCGTCGGGATGTTCTTCCGCTTATCGGCATCGTGTTTCAAGGTTTCGACGGACTTGGCGGCGGCTGGTTTCTTGGCCATTGGTCATTTCTCCGTGGCAATCACATCGCGAACGGCGCCGGCCAACTGCCTGGCGGTGGGAAGGCGGCCCTTAAACTCGGCGGGAAGCCGTGGCAAAAGCTGGTATTCGGCGACACCGATCGGATTGGTCTTCGTCTTGAGCGCGTATTCGACCTCCACGTCGTCTTTCACTGCGCAAAGGATGATGCCGATCGAGGGCCGATCGTCTGGGCCGCGTTCCTTGTCGTTGAGGAGGTTCAGATAAAAATCCATCTTGCCGGCGTGCTCGGGTTCGAAGGGCCCGACCTTGAGGTCGAAGGCGACAAGCGCCTTGAGCATGCGATGGTAGAAGAGCAGGTCCACGAAGTATTCCTTGCCGCTCAGGGTGAGCCGGTATTGGCGGCCGATGAAGCAGAAACCGTAGCCGAGTTCGAGAATGAATTGCTGCAGGCGCTCGACGAGCCGATCCTCGAGTTCGCGCTCCTTCACCGCCCGGCCGATGCCGAGGAATTCGAGGTTGTAGCGGCTCTTCATCATCTCGTCTGCCTGCTCGGCGAAATGCTCCGGCAAAGCAAGGGGAAAGTTATGCGTCTTCTTCTCCTTGATCGCCCGCTCATAAGCCCCGGCTTTGATCTGATTCAGGAGCACATTTCGAGACCAGCCTAGCTGGGCAGTGGCACGGAGGTAATAAATGCGGGCGGCAGGGTCGGCGAACTTGGCCAGAATATTTACGTGGTGTCCCCACGGAATCGATGCGACAAATTCTCGCACAGCTTGTGCGAGAAATTCAGGTTTAGAAGTACTCCTCTGAGCGGTTTCAAACTCTCGCGCGGCTTGCGCGAGTTTTTCTGGCCCAGCATCGGCATATTTCAAGGCTCTCACAGCCTGTGAGAGAAAATCAGGCGAGGTGTGTGCGAGATAAAATTGCTTCATTCTCCACAGATTCGCAACGGAGAAACCACGCATGTCGGGAAACTCGGCACGCAAATCTGCGGCGAGACTTTCCACGACGGCCTCGCCCCAACCGGCGGTCTGTTGCTTCTCCACGATGCCGCGGCCGATGTCCCAGTAGAGCAGGATCAAGTCACGATTGACTGCTCGGGCGGCAGAGGTGCGGGCCTGGAGGATGCGCTCCTTGAGGCTGGCAAGAAAGGCGGCATAATCCGGGGGGGAAAGTGCCTTGGTCATGGCTGTGTGGCCCTCTCGATCATCTTGTTGAACTCACCCTCGACCTTCGCCCTGAAATCCGCTTCCATCTGGTAGATCTCCGTGAATTCGGCGAACGCCCAGCGGCCATAAACGCCCAGATGGTTCACGCCTGGCACCCAGTAAGTGTCCATCGTGGATTTCTTTTCCTTCGCGTCTTCGCGCCGGTAGCCCTTGATCTCGACAACGAGGTGCAAAGGGTCATCAGGGCCGTGGTCATTGACCAATACGATGAAGTCGGGCAGATACCTCCGCGTCTCGGATCCGTAGCGGTAGGGCACCTCCAGCCCGAGGTTGTGATTCTTGGTATAGGCGATCACTTCGGAGTGCGATTCGGCGATGCGGCAAAACTCCGCCTCCCAATCGCTATCCAGCACAACCCAGTTGACGTGGTTTTTGGGCGGGGGGCCGCTGGTATCCCAACGGTCGGAACGCGACGTGTTAAAGCGGACGTGCCTGGTTGAGCCGGTGGGATTATAAGGATCGAGCAGCGCCTTGATGGGGCGTTCTCCAAGGAACCGCCTTGTGATGGCTGCAGTGATTTTGTTGCAGGCCATATCGGCCAGCTCCTGAACCATGAGCAGCCCGGGATAGGTATCGCCTTTGCACACCAGGCAAGTGTCGAGCCACTGCTTGGTGATGCGCTTCAGCTGCCCGAAAAGATGGAGCTTCGGCTCCTCGCCCGGATCGCGCCACTTCGTATAGAGAAGTCGCTGGGTGACGTGGAAAATGATCGTGGAGGGGCGCAAGTCACCCAAATGCTCGAGGCTCAAATTCACGCCTTCGCCGATAATGCCGGAATTGCGCGTGATTGACGGCCCAACGAGGTCGGGACTGAGTTCCAGGATGGAGTCATCGTTGAAATCCGCCGTCAGTCGTTCCTCCGGCAGCTCGATGCGATAGCCTTCGACACGGGGGAATCGGATTTCGAGGGGGTCGCGCTCCGGGCGCATGGCCTTGACTTGAACCGTTTCCCGCGGCGGCTGAGGCGGGGCGACCACCGGCTTGGCCGTGAAGTCAAAGGGAACGCCGAAGACGTCCGCGTATTCCACGTTGAAAAGTTGTTCTTCGTTCAGGTCGTAAGACTGGCGGCGCAAGGCACGGCCGATGACCTGCTCGCACAGGAGCTGGGTGCCGAAGGCGCGAATGCCCAGGACGTGGGTAACCGTATTGGCATCCCATCCCTCGGTGAGCATCGAGACGGATACGACGCAACGGATGGCGCCGCCGAGTTGCCCGGGCTTACCGACCGTGTTCATGACCTCGCGGAGCAGTTCCTGGTCGGTGAATTTATCGCCGGCGCGGGCATCGCCGGTCCGCTCCACAATTTCACGGCGGAAGCGTTCAATTTCGTCGGCAGCCATGCTGCGAAAATTTTCGTCGAGCGCATCGCCCGCTTCGAGCTGCTCGCTGTCGATAAGAATCGTATTCGGGCGGGGGAGCGGATTTCCGGCGATCTCGTCAAAATTGCGGAAGAGCGCAAGGCGTCCGTTCTCCAGGGTGGTGGTACCGTCTTCGTTTTTGCGATGGAAGCCGGAGATGAAATCGTAAACCAATTTGGAGATCGCGGTGTTTTGGCAAACGATGATAAAACAGGGCGGCGCCTTGATCCCTTCTTCCTCCCAAAGTTTAAATGTCTTTTCGTAGTGGTTATAGAGGGCCTGCAAAGCCGTCTGCAGCCGGATAGGCAGTTTCAGGGGATCCAGATCTCCACCCTGGCCGCGCCCTTTCTTGGGCATGTCCTTGCGGATGTGCTCCCATAGGTTGCGGAACATCGGCATTTCGTCGCCCGGGATGTTCTCGGCCACCGGCACGCGCGGCAATTTGACGATGCCGCACTCGATGGCATCCATGAGCGAGAAGTCGCTCATCGTCCACGGATACAGCGTGCCCTCGGCGTAGCCAGAGCCGCGAAGGAAGAAGGGTGTCGCAGACAAATCGATGACGCGGCCGAGGCCAAGCTTGCGATTCACGGCTTCGAGGCCGGAAATCCAGAGGCGGGCGGCTTCATTGTTCTTTTCGGCTTCCTTCCTTTCGTCGCCTTTCAAGTCCTCATCATCTGCCTCTTTGGGTTTTCCCCGATAGCAGTGGTGCGCTTCATCGTTGATGGCGAGGATATTCTTCATTCCCATCAGGTCGGGCATCACGCGCTGGAGCATTTGGCCTTCGGTCTCCTGCGTATTGAGCTCATCGCCACCACGGCCCTGAAGTAGCGAACGGCCACCGGCGGAAAGCTCGATGCGCTCGCGCAGCTTGAAGACATGGTAATTGGTGATGACGATCTTTGCCCGATTCACATCATCGAGCATATCGTTCGGCACCAGTTCTCGGTCCCTGTAATAGCTGTCGGGGTCGTTGGGCTGGAGGACGCGCAAGCGGTCCTTGATGGTCAATCCGGGCGTGCAGACCAAAAAGCCACGCGTGAAGTGTTTGCTCCCTGGTCGGCGCACGGCATTGATCGTCTGCCACGCGATGATCATCGCCATCACGGTTGTCTTGCCGGCTCCGGTGGCGAGTTTCAGCGCGAGCCTCATTAACTCCGGGTTGGCGTCCCTGTTGGCTGAGGCGAGATGGTCGAGCAGGCGCTTCCCGCTCTTGAATTGGGGAGCAACTTCAGTCAGCCAGATTGCCGTCTCAACGGCCTCAGTCTGGCAAAAGAAGGGGCGTAGGCTGCTGAATTTGTGGTGGCGCCAATGCTTGAAGCAAGCGGGCAGTCTCGGGCGAGACGTGCCAATCGTTGGCATTTGGCAGTGTACGCCAGGAGTCAACATGACCGCGCACTTCGTTGATGATCGATGTAGGATCGTACTGCTGCTCCTTGGTCGACAGTCCCTTGCCTTCATCGAAAACGAATGCGTCCTGCTCGGCGGTCGATTTCCGTTTTTTCGGTTTTGGGATCGGCGTGATGAAATCGGCGCGGCGCCGAACGTCAAGGATCCTTTGCGTGGGTTGCCCGTGTGCGTCCAGTTCCCAGTGTTGCGTGGGACTCTCATAGGGGGAATTCAGGATGGGGTGGTCAAAGAGCGCAAGGCCTCTTCGAGTTCCTTGCGGAGCCGTTCGATTTCCGCAAGCGCCTTATCAAGCCGGTCACGAAGCGACTTGTTCTCCTTCTCAAGCTTGTCTACGGAATCGGCCTGCCGGCGGTCTTTGTCAGCACTCATCCACCTTACCGTAGCAGAAACGGGGCGATTTGTCCAGAGGGTCGTCAAAAACGGCAGGAACTGCTAGACTTTCAATGCGGTAAACAATTACGAATGGATTTGACATGGCTAAGGTAAGCTCATTGGCTGAAAGTCCCGAGTGAACAACAGCGATCTGGTTAGGAATGCGACCCGAGCACCCCGGCCTTTCGGCAGAAGAAGCCCACTTACGAAAACTCCCGGCCGGATCTCATCATTGACCAAGCTTCTCCCTCCGCAAGTGCCAGCGAACGACGGTGGGGGAATCCCGTCAGCAGGAGCACTCCAATTGTAGCGATTGCCTGACTGAGGCGCACCTACTCTACACCCGCAACTCTCTCAATTTCAACGGATATGGTCCAACTGTGAATTGCAGTTATTGGGCGCGGATTCATCTGTCAATCGGCCGGTGGAATGGCCTGGGTTGGGATCGCCAAGAAATATCGCGTGTGACGCAGCTCCCCGCGGCGGGTGAGGGCTCCCTTTTCAACGAGATCCTGGAGATCGCGAGTGGCTGTGGCACGCGAGGTTTCCGTCAAACGAATGTACTTATCAGCACTCATGCCGCCCTTGAAGCCTTCCGGCCCCTCTTCCAACATACTCAACAACGCTTTTTCCTGGCGCGGATTCAGTTGGCCCCGCAGGCGGTCGAGCAGTTTAGTTTTCTCGATCAGGAACTCAGCTCTGGCTTGCGTCAAACGCTGGGCTTGAAGCAGTGTGTCGGCAAACCAAGTGAGCCATGGCGTGATTTCGTTCGTCTGGCTGGCTTCCTCCAAGGCGCGGTAGTAGTCCTTCTGGCGGCGCTTGATGGCATCGGCCAAGGCCAGGAGAGTAGGACGGCCCAGCGTTTGCGCCAGCGCTTTTTCGGCAATGGCGCGGCCCACGCGGCCATTGCCGTCTTCGAAAGGATGGATCGTGACGAAGTAGAGGTGCGCGATGCCTGCCCTGGTGATCGCCGGTAGAGCTGCGTCTCTTCCCGGCGCCGTGCGATTGAACCATTCGGTAAACCGATCCATTTCCCTGGGGACAATGGCTGACGGCGGCGCCTCAAAATAGACGGTAATCCGGTCCAGCCGGGCCGAGACCACCTGCATCGGTTCTTCATGCGTCCGATAGCGCCCGATATCACGGACATCCGAGCGGCCTTTCATCAGCATCTGGTGCCACCTGTGAAGCGTCGCGTGCTCCAGCGGCTGATCGAATGTCCGATACAGATCCACCATCATTTCAGCCACACCCTGCTCTACCGGGGACGCCCGCCGATCATCTGCCTCCAGGCCGAACTGTCTCCGAAGGGAAGATTGAACGCTCTCGCGATTTAGGATTTCCCCTTCGATGGCGGAAGTCTGGACGGCTTCATTGCTGAGCAGCTCAATGCGCAGCTGGTCGGTGGCGCCGGCATCCAGATGCTTGATCATGCCCAGTACCACCCCGGCTGAATGCAGGAGCCAAGCCTCCTGAGGATCCAGGCGGCTCTTGTCGAACCGAAATTCAGTCCAGTCCGGCTGTTGCCAATTCCATCTCATGAGCTATAGAAACTCCTCCAATAGCTCATAATCTACGCCATTCATGAGTTATTGGCTAGCGTTATCTAACTCACCTAGGTGAATAAATGGTGAAACATTGAGCTTGACTCGGGACGCTCAGTACAGCTATAAAGGTCCGCTGCCGTAAACAACCACTGCCACTAGTTCGCAGGATCGATGTATGCCCGTCCGAAGTCTGCGGGAAATCACTATCGCTTATGCCCAGCATCTCCCTGAAGAGGGCCGATTCCGCGCCCTAGACTCTTGAATCGAATACCCGTATGACGGCCCCGCCTTCGCGGTCAAACGCAACGGCGACCATTTTGAGATCATCGACAACACCGGGAAGACCCTTAGATTGCCCAACGGCGAGCAGGTCGTGGTATCGGTAAACCACCGTTTTTTCGGCGATGAGTTCGCGCTCTTTCACTGCCCGGCCGATGCCGAGGAATTCTAGGTTGTAACGGCTCTTCATCCTCTCATCTGCCTGCTCGGCAAAATGCTCAGGCAAAGCGAGGGCAAAATTATGCGTTTTCTTCTCTTTAGCCGCCCGCTCATAGGCGCCGGCTTTGATCTGGTTCAGCAGCACTTTGCGGGACCAGCCTAACTGCGCTGTGGCGCGGATGTAATAGAGGCGGGCTGCCGGTTCGACGACATTGTTCAATATCAGCAGGCTATGGCCCCAGGGAATTTCTGCGACAAGCTGTCGCAGGAAATCGGCAACGGGGGCACACTCCTCCAATTTGGCGACAGCTTGTGGCCAAATTAGAGATTCCGAATCCGCTCGGGCAATTTTGGCGACAGCTTGTCGCCAAATTGCATCGTCGGAATAAACGAGGTACAGGCGTTTCATATTCCGCAGGTTGCGTGGAGAAAATCCGGTCGATTGGGGAAAAACTGCCTGCAGATCCTACGAAAGCCGGTCAATCACCGACTCGCCCCATCCAAGTGCCTGTTGCTTCTCCACAATGCCGCGGCCGATGTCCCAATAGAGGGTCGAGGAAGGGCGGCGTTCATATCCGTAAGGAGCCGAGGGACTCCTCGGCTCTCGCCTCATTATATACTCGATTGAGCGATCAACGATTGCGGCGTGGCGCAGAGCCTGCAGAAGGGCAGGCAGGGCCTCTCGGCACTTCGTCAGCGGAGCCGGTCAGCGGCGGTTTACGAATGCTTGCCCCAAGATTGTCGGGAAACGGAAGTTATCGGCGCAGGTTATCGGCGGGAGGCAAAGAAGGACCGGATCAGAAGACTGCATTCTTCTTCCAGCACGCCGGCTATGACATCAAACTGGTGATTGAGATGGGACGCGGTCGCAAGATGGAGGTGGGAATCGAGCGCGCCTGCCTTCGGATCAGCGGTTCCATAGACAACAACTTCCACGCGCGCCTGGATGATCGCACCCACGCACATCACGCACGGTTCCACGGTCACGATCAGCGTTGATCCGGGGAGACGGTAGTTCTTCATGCTGTGGGCGGCGTGACGCAGAGCGAGAATCTCGGCGTGGGCGGAGGGGTCATGGGTGCCGATTGAATGATTGTGGCCGCGCCCCACGATCTTATTGTTGATCAGCACGACGGCGCCGATCGGGATCTCACCTCGACCCTCAGCTTTGCGGGCTTCGTCGAGGGCCTCGAGCATCCACTGTTCCGCCGTCGTTTGATCCATGCGCCCCCAGGTGGCTGCCGTAGCCTTTATGCTCAAGCTACCACAGGCGATTCAGCGCGTCAAATTCAACCGGTTCAAGTCTTCTCGCATTCCGGGGATTCCGTGCCTTGCCGCCCTGGAACCGTCCCTGCAAACCGCCCTCAGCCGGATTTTCTTTTTGCGCTCGTTTTAATTGACAGCCTTATATCGACCTGCTATACCCTGTCGTTCGACAAGGTACCGAGCAGCGGCGCCGTTTACGCCGAAAGGAGTTCCCTGACATGTCGGATGACGGTAGCCACCCAGACAGCGGGGAGTCGTGCTGACCGGCCTGACTCGCGGACGGAAATCGTCCCCGCCTCCGTCAGGCCGCTTGGCCTGAGGCAGCAGCGGATCAAAGCCCCCGAGGCTTTCCTCCTCTCTCGCCCCTCTCTCCACCCGTTTGTCGACCATCAGCGCAGCCCGGGTCGCAATAGAGCATCTCGCAGCGCCGGAAAGGAATTGGTCCCATGACCGAGAGAGAGAGCGGCCCATGTACTGGATCAGTAAAACCTTTCATCTCCTGAATCGCCTTCAGCGACGCACGATTGTTTTCCTGGCCGTACTGGGCCCGGGCATCATCACGATGGTGGCCGACAACGACGCCGGCGGCATTTCCACATACGCGGTTACGGGCTCCAAATACGGATTCAGCCTCCTTTGGATCTTTTTTCTGCTGGTGCCGATGGCTTTCTACGTGCAGGAAATGACGGTGCGTCTCGGCGCCGTGACCAAGAGGGGGCACGCGGAGATCATCTTCGAGGCCTTCGGCGGCTTCTGGGGCTGGTTCTCGCTGATCGACCTCGCCATCGTCAACTGGCTCACCCTGGTGACGGAGTACATCGGGATGACCGCGGCGATGAGCCTGTTCGGCGTCCCGGTCTGGCTGACTTACCTGGCAATGACGATGCTGCTCTTTGTCGTGGTGGTCTCCGGCCGCTACTGGACGTTCGAGAAGCTCACGCTGTTGTTTTGCGCCTTCAATCTGGTATACATCCCGGCCGCCTTCTGGGCCATGAAGACCCCTACGGCGCCGGGCTGGGGCGAGGTCGCCAAAGGGTTGCTCATTCCGACCCTGGCGACCGGCTTCGGCGCGGAGATCCTCTTTATTATCCTGGCGAATATCGGCACGACGATCACGCCCTGGCAGATCTTCTTCCAGCAGAGTTCGGTGGTGGACAAGGGGCTGGACCTGCATGACATCAAATTCGGCAAGCTGGATACGTTTGTGGGCTCGCTGATCACCTGCGTCGTGGCTGTGTTCATCATCATCGTCACCGGCGCGGCCTTCCACTTCCACAACCCTCCGATCGTGGTCGAGGATGCGCAGCAGACGGCACAGGCCCTCGTGCCCCTGCTCCCGCACGGACAGGGGGAGCTTGCGCGCACTCTCTTCGCCATCGGGCTGTTCGATGCCGGGTTCCTGGGCGCCCTCTGCATCTCGCTTTCGACTTCCTGGGCGTTCGGTGAGGTCTTCGGGTGGGCCCACTCGCTCAACAAGAAAATCAAGGAAGCGCCATGGTTTTACGGTGTCTACCTCCTGATGCTTCTAAGCGCCGGCGCCGTTGTCATGATTCCCGGCGCCCCGCTGATCACCATCACCATGTTCGTGCAGGTTGTCGCGGTCACGTTGCTGCCGTCTCTGCTCGTGTTCCTGATCCTGATCCTGAACTCCGAATCATTCATGGGCCGACATGTAAACACGCGCGTGCAAAACATCGTCAACTGGACGATCGTGATGCTCGTGATTGCCATGTCCACGCTGTTCGCGCTGAGCACGCTGTTCCCGAGCTGGTTCAAAAACGCCGGATAGGAGGCCGACATGTCTGGAGTGTCGAACAACACAGGGGCGAAGATCCTGGATCTCCCGCCGGGCATCGCCAACTTCCGGTTTCTATACTACGCCGACCTGATCAAGCGCCCGGTGTGCGCCGGGAAGATCGACAACCGGATCGGCCGGCTGACCGACCTGGTTTTCGCCATCAAGGAGCCCTATCCGGAGGCGGTCGGCATCTACCTCGAACACGGATGGGGCAAACCTACAGAGTTCATTCCCTGGACGCGCGTGATCAAAGTCGAGGAGGACGCCATCTTCGTTCAGCCGCCCGATAACGGTGATGTCTACCCGCCTTTTGTCGACCAGCCCGGCTGGATCATGGCGGGCAATCACCTGCTGGGGCGCACGATCCTCGACATGGACGGACGGCGTACCGAAGTAGTCAACGACGTCCACCTCCTGGTGGCGAAAGGCCAGCTGTTGCTGATCCACGTAGACACTTCGTTCAACGGATTCCTGCGACGCATCGGCCTGCGCGGCAGACGTTGGGTGAAAGAGGAGCTGATCTCCTGGAAGTATGTCCAACCCCTGTCCGTCGAGGATGCGGCCAAGACCGACAAGGTGTCTCTCTCGGTCACGCGCAGCCAGCTCAAGGAGCTCCCGAGCGAGGATCTGGCCGACGCTCTGGAAGAGCTGAGTGGACAGGAGCAACAGGCGTTGTTCTCCGCTCTCGACTCGGAGAAGGCAGCGGAAACACTCTTCGAGGCGGAGCCCCGCGCCCAGCGCCAGCTGATCTCCGCGCTGCGCCGCGAACGCGCCGGACAGATCCTCGGGGAAATGTCGGTCGCGCAACTGGCCAAACTTCTGGCCGTGCTGCCGCACGATCACATGATGGCGATGCTCGAACTCCTGCCGCCGGAGAGCGCCGGCCGGATCAAGGCGATTCTCTCCGAGCAGGAGACCCAGGCCCGCAGCCTGATGGATTCGAACTATCTGTCGTTTCCTCCGACGGCCACGGTGGGGGATGTCCTGCTTGCGATCCGGGAGTCGGGGCGGGACCGGCATGACATCTCCTATTGTTACGTCATCGGCCCCGACTCCCGCACTCTCCTGGGAGTTGTGGACCTGCGCGAGATCGTCCTTGCGAAGGATCGGCAGACTCTGGCTGAGATCATGACGGCCCCGGTGGTGACTGCGGAAGCCGACGACATCCAGGAGGACGTCGCCGAGATATTCGCGAAGTATCATCTGCGGATGATTCCCGTGGTCGACGCAGAAGACCGCATGCTGGGCGTAATACGATATAAGGACCTGATGACCGGCGCCGGGACCCACGTCAAGGTCTAGCAGAATTCTGGTAGTCGAGGTGCTACATGCCTAGAATAAAGATGACGCCGATGGTGCGTTTCGGACTCTATTTCCTGCGGATCTACCTCATCGCTCTGTTCGGGCTGCTGCTGTTCCGTTTTCTCCAGGTATTCCGGTGAGCCGAGGGGCAATCCTGGCTCACGGTGCGGCCTCCTGCAAGCCGGCCGGGAGAATCGAAAGGCTGGATTCTTCACTATCGATTGGCGCAGGTCCATTCATGGACGCGGAAGAAAGCCGACACGAATGCGCTCCGGCGTCCGACGCGAGAGCTTGACCGGGTGAGGATAGGGCGAAGTTTCCCTTGCTCGCGACCCTTGCACGCGAGCAAGGCCGCACTCAAATTCCCGCCTGATGCATTCTCAGCTGATCCTGCCCGGTCTGCCCTGCCCTGCTACTTGTGGGTGTTGGTCTCGATCTGCTCCAGGGCCTTCAGGACCTTCTTGTTCATGCGAATATAGGCGAAAGGGAAGTACACTACGACGATCGTGATCAGGAACACGCAACCGATAAGCCATTCCATAAGAACCTCCCCTTGGAAACTAAGTTTGGGCGCATCATATACAAATAGACCAGGAATTCAATGCAAATACTGTGATTCAGACACTGCGACCAAAGGCGCTTGTGAAGGAGTCCGCCCCTTCGGGGCTAGTCATTGTCTGAATCACAGATGCAAATAAGCCGCCCGCGACACGGTGCGGCTGCCCTCAGATCTCAAGACAAGTCCACCGGCTCCTGCGCCGGGGACCCGGCGGCTATGGTTTGAACGAACCCTTCCATGCACCGCCACCATCCATGGAAAAGCCGGGACGAATCGAGGCAGCGGACGGTCAGACCGTTCCAGATTCGTTCGTTCCCCGCTTCCAGGCGGACCAGCACGCTGCGCGTGTCGCGGCGCAACCCTTCGCGCAGGCATTTGAGGCCACTCTCCTTGGCGCTCCACACCAGCGTCGCCATCATTGGCCGCCTGTCTCCCGGGGCACTCGCAACCAGCGCTCTTTCCTCTGCCGCGAAATAATCCAGGATGAATTCCTCTGCGCGAGGCTGAATAGCTTCGAGATCGCAACCCAGCGGGATGCCGGGTGCGGCGACGGCACAAAATCCGTGGCCGCCGCTGTGGCTGAGCGCGAGCGATACCGGCGCAGTCTCACTTCCCAGGAAGGCCTCCGGCGCGCCGTCCGGCGCGTTGCGGATCTCCAGCATGCCGATGTCGGGCACCCCTGCGCCCGTCTTTGCCAGGAATGATCGGACTGCCAACTTGGCGGTCCATCGGCCCAGCAGCCAATCGCCGCGCCGCTTGGGGACATGAAGGCCGGCGGCACGGGCGCGTTCGCCGGCGGTAAGCCAGCTCGGATCCGCAGGCAGATCCGCCAGCGCCCGAATGAGATAATAGAGATTGATAGATTCCATCGGAGTCAATCCGCGGCGGGAAACAGTGCGAGACAAATTGGACGCGGGCAAGCGCCGGCAGCGAATTCCTGCGGCGGCGGCGTCCCGCGTCCGGCTTGCTTTCCTTCACAAACTGTTTCCTGATCTCAGCCCAAGACGGCACGCAACGGCTCGAGTAGCGAGTCGTCGACCGGATCGGGCAGCGCCATGGTGCGGTATCCGCACAAGGCCAGCCACACGTTCCCGTCTTTGTCGACCACGCGTGCGTCGAATCCGCCGTCCGCATTCGGCGTCACCACCGAGTGCAGCCCGGCCTGCGCCGCCTCGGAAGGCCGGTGAATGCTGAGCCGGTCGACACGATACGGCAACCCCATGCGGGCCTGCGTCGCCAGTTCCCACATACCGGCAGTCTGGAAACACAGCTCGATCAGACGAGGCGCGACCAGGGTCGGCAGGCTGCCCGGCTCGTGGTTTGCGGGCAGATTGGAGGCGTACCGGCCGATCACTTCGTTGCCGGCACGCCAGGAACTCTCCATGACCTGGTAGGCAGGACCGTGGAAGTAGAGCCGGTAGATGTCGGCCGCTGTTACTTTCCCGTTCGTAGGCGCTACCACCGCCTCCCGCTTTTCCGCCTTGGATGGCGCCGACACCAGGCGCACCCTCGCTGTAAAATGGGTGGTGACCTCCGGCTCCGACTGCCCGTGGAGCAGGCGTGAGCCCATCAGCCTGCAGTCGGCGACGATGTCGCCGCCTTCCGCCGTGAAGTCAGCCCGCAGGATCACCGTACGCGGCTGCGAGCGATAGAACTTGAACGGGGACATGAAATTCACATCCTCGATGGCGCCGATGTGCCGGCCAGGGAAGATGAGCCGCGCAGCCTCCGCCAACGCCTCGATGCCCATCACGCCGGGGAGCACCGGCGTGCCGTTGATCTGGTGGTCGTGCAGGAAAGGCTGTTTGGCCGGGTCCAGGGTCGTCTCGACGGTCAGCCCGCTGTAGAGTCCCATGCCGGCAACCTTGCCGGTCATGATTCCCAATTCCGCGTCGGTCCAGAAACCTTTAGCCACGTCGAGACCGCCGGTTTCGTCAAACTCTTTAAGCATGACGCCCAGATTTTGGGCGACGACCACTTCTTCCCGGCCTCCGCCGGTCAACTCCCGCCGAACAAACGGAATTCCGGCCTCGGGCGGAAGCATGTCGATTCCGGCTTGTTTCATCACGGCGGGAATCGAACCGCGCGCTGCCATGCCGATGCCGCTCCAGGCCGTCCAGTCAATCGCGATGCCGCGTGTCTGTGGGCGGGAGGTGCGGAAGTTCGAAATGCTCTTGCAGAGCAGATCGTTTGCCGAGCTGTAGTCCGTTTGCCCTCCATTGCCGAAGCGCCCGGCGATGGAGCTGAAAACGACTGCGGCGCCGAGCGGCATCTCGCCCAGGTTGGAGAGAAGGTTGAACCACCCGTCGCTTTTGACATCGAAGACCAGGTTGAACTCACCCGGCTTTTTGTCCGGCAACAGATGGCTGACTTCCAGTCCCGCCGCGTGCAACATGACATCGACGCGGCCGCTGGTGCCGGCGATCCTCTTCATCACGGAGGCCACGGCCGCCGCGTCGAGAAGATTCACGCTGTAATAATGAGCCGCCCCGCCGGATCGCTTCACCGCTTCGATGGCGGAGAGCGCGGCATGCGACCGCTCCAGCACGGCCATTTCCTTTTCGACCTGCACCGGTGTGGCGCGTTCCCCGCGCGCCTTGATGCGCTCGAAAATGTCCCGCTTCAACCCTTCTTTGTCAGTGGCAAACCGCGCCAGATCCGGGTTCTTCGGATCGGGCTCCGGCGCCAGGTCGAGCAGGTGGAACGTTCCGCCGGAGGCCGCCGCCAGATCCGCCGTGATCGCCGAAACGATGCTTCCGGCAGCTCCGGTAACAAGGAACACGCTGTCTTCGCCCAGGACCAGTCCGGGGGCGCCATCCGCCAGCCGGGATTCCTCCAGGCCGATCGTCCAACGAAAGCCCTGCTTGTAGCCGATCTCCACGGCACCGTCGTCGCGCAGCGTCTCTTCGATCAAGACCTCGGCCAGGGCGGTCGTCTTCCTGCTCGGCTCGAAGTCGACAACCTTGACCAGCGCACTGTTCTTTTCGCGCTTGTACGACTTGGTGAATCCGGTGACGCCGCCGCCTAAGGGGGCGAAAGCGCCGGCCTCGTCGTACCCGTGCAACCCGCCGAGACGGGTCGCAGAAACGAGAAATGTCCCGCGATTGCCGACCTGGTCATACAGGGTACGCATCGTCGTGTAGAGCAGCTTCACCCTCGCGTGCGTCGCCTTGCGCCATTCGGCAAGGTCCATCGAGGCGATGTCGCCCTCCTGATCGAGCGCCGGCAGCCAGTAAATGCCCTGAACCGGGCCTTCCGCCTGCCACTCTTCGAGGCGCCGCCTCATGTCCTCCGACTCCGGCGCGTCCTCGATAAAGAGGACGCGGACACCCAGCTTTTCAAGCTTGCCCGCCAGGGCCTTGCCGACGCCTCCCTGATCGGACATGACAACCACGCGGCTGTCCTGCGTCAGCTCGACGCCTGTCGGCTTGCAGTGCTCGAGTGCAGGCCGCAGCCGCGGGACGGGAATGCGCCGCGGCAGGGCCGCGGCGGCTTCCATGCTGCCTGTGATCGCCCGCGCGGCGACATCGACCTGCGCAGCTGCGACAGCCGGCTGCGCCGATTCCGCAGAAATGTGATCCAGACCGGGTTTCAGGTCGGGACGGCGGTCGTATACAAACTGAATCGTGTGGTTCAGCGTCGGAAAATCCCGGAGTTTCAAAGAGTCGTCGCGAGGAATGTCGTAAGCGGCGCGAATGGCGGCGAACATTTCCGCCTGCTTGACCGTGTCGATGCCGAGATCAGCCTCCAGATCCAGATCGAGATCGAGCATATCCGGAGGATACCCGGTCTTTTGCGCAATGATCCGCAGCACCGTGTCCTTCACGCCGTCGTCGCCGGCGGCCGCAGCCACGGGCGCTTGGGCCGCGACTGCGGCCTCCGCCGGCGCCGTCACGGCCGGCGCGACGACGGCGGCAGGCTTCAGGTCCGGCCGGCGGTCGTAGACGAACTGAATCGTGTGTTTCAGGGTCGGGAAATCGCGCAGCTTCAACGCGTCATCGCGCGGGATGTCGTAAGCGGCGCGGATGGCGGCAAACATCTCCGCCTGCTTCACCGTGTCGATGCCGAGGTCGGCCTCCAGGTCAAGGTCGAGGTCGAGCATGTCCGGCGGGTAGCCGGTCTTTTCTGCGATGATCTGCAGGACCTTCGCTCTGACCGCGTCATGGCCGGAATCCGCAGGAACAGCTGCCGGCGTGTCTGGCACGAGGGCGGGAGCGGCCTTCGGCGGTGGTGGCGCCAGCGCGGGCGCCTTAAGGTCCGGCCGGCGGTCATAGACGAATTGGATCGTGTGCTTCAGCGTGGGAAAGTCGCGCAGCTTCAACGCGTCGTCGCGCGGGATCTCGTAAGCGGCGCGAATGGCGGCAAACATCTCCGCCTGCTTCACCGTGTCGATGCCGAGGTCGGCTTCGAGGTCCAGATCGAGGTCGAGCATGTCCATCGGGTACCCGGTCTTGTCGGCGATGATGGCCATGACTTTTCCCCTTACCGGATCCTGGACGCTCCCGGCTGCCGGGGCCTGCTCCGCAGGGGTTGCCGGACTCGGAACAGCGGAAACAACGGGAACTGCCTGCGGGAGGGAAGCCTTCAGGTCCGGCCGGCGATCATAGACAAACTTGACCGCGTGCGCCAGTGTCGGGAAGTCGCGCAGCTTCAACGCGTCGTCGCGCGGGATGTCGTAAGCGGCGCGGATGGCGGCAAACATCTCCGCCTGCTTCACCGTGTCGATGCCGAGGTCGGCTTCCAGATCCAGCTCCATGTCGAGCATATCCGGCGGATAACCGGTCTTTTCAGAGATAATGCGCATCACCTCGACCTGGACTGGATCGGGTCCGGCGGCGGGAACAGGTTGAACCGCGGCGGCCGGCTGCGGGAGCGCGGCGGCGGGTACGGCCTGTAACGAGGGCGCCGCGGCGGCCGGCTGCGGGCTGACCGCGGGAGTTGCCGCTTCCCTCGCCGGAGACGGCGCCGGCGCCTGTGCGGGAATCGACGCCTGGAAAACAGCAGGCCCCTGGTCTTTGACTCGCAAAGTCCGCTGAGCGACCTCGAGTTCCGGAGCATCGTAGGCGCTGATGCGTTTCATCCAATTTCGCCAGGCGTTCTCGTCGGCAATGCGATAGCTGAATCCGAGAGCGTTCGGGCGCTGGTGTCGTCCGTCCCGTGTAGGAACCCAGCGCGAAAGGGTCATGCAGATTTGCGACCCAAATCCGGCGCCCAGCCGGAGCGCGTACTGCACCGGGTACGGTCCTCCCTTGGACAGGTTCAACATGCCGAGTTCGGGATCCACTTCCTTGAAGTTCGGCACCGGAGGAACGATCCCTGTTTCGAGGATCTTGACCCCGACAACGTCCTCGATCCCCACCGCCATCGGATGGCCGGTCGCGCCCTTGGTATTGGCCACGACGATTGTGTCGGCGGCCTCCTTGAAGACATGACGAAGAGCGATGACTTCGGCGGACGCGCTGCCGCCGCGGGCCGGAGTGTAGGTCTCGTGCGACACGAACACGGTCTGTGGCGCAATCTCGAACCGGTTGATGCCCCAGCGGGTCTCCGCCTCGGCGACCAGTTTTTCCATGACCTGGCAGATGTGGCCGACATCCAGTCGGGTGCCGTGGTAGGCGCTGTTGGCGGCCACGGAACCGAGCACCTCGCAAATAGGCTGCAACCCCCGCTCGGCGACAGACTCCAGGCTCTCGACCACCATGGCAGAAGCGCCCATGCCGATGATCAGCCCGTGGCGCCGCTTGTCGAACGGCGTCGCGGCCTCCTCGACGACCTCGTCGGTCGCTGCGGCCCCGGATGCCAGGAAACCCGAACCGAACCAGCCCATCAGGTTGTCCGAGGTGATGTCGTCGGCGGAGATGACGATCACGCGCCGGCATCGCCCGGACTGAATCCAGTCGGAGGCGATCGCCACCGCCTGTGTGCCGCTGGCGCATGCCGCGTTAGTCGAAGTGTTGGGCCCGCGGGCGCCGATGTACTCGGCAAACTGGGAGTGCCCCATGGAGAGGACGCGGAACAGGAACCGGCGATCAAAGATATAAGGATTCTTGTCGATTTCCGCGCGAAGCTCGGCGATGCGCCGGTCGAGTTCCTTGACCACCCCGTTGCCGGATCCGCCGAGTTCGAATGCCTTGACGCGCAGGCTGCTCAGTTCCTGAAGCCGTTCGCGACGTATGCGGTCCCGATAGTAGCCGGAGATGATCTCTTCGTAAGAGTCGTAGCCGGGAAACGCCGACGTGAAGAGGACGCCGGTGTCGTCACGCAATTCGTCCGGAAGTCCCCAGCGGTCGGGAAGCTTCGTGCCCTTGGTGGTTGTCTTGTAGCGCATCACCAGCGGGATGCCCGCGTCGCGCAGGGCGTCGATGCCGGCCGCGATCGCCAGTCGTGTGACATTGTCGAGGGCCGCGAGCCGGTCCTCGGGGAATCCGAAATCGCGGACCAGGTCGAGGTCGCGTGCGCGGGCGGCGAGCTTGATGACGTCGTCGAGTTTTTCGATGGTCTCGAACCTTCCCTCGCCGGACTCGGTCTTGACCAGCCGGATGATGTTCTTCTCCACCATGGCGCTGCGCAGCTTGGTCGGCACCTGGCCAATGAACTGGCCGCCATTCAGGATGCGTTCGATGTTGGCATCGTCAAATACCCTGTCGACGCCGGGCAGCCCGAGAGACGCGCCTGTAATGACGATCCGCGCAGGGCTGGGAGAAGGCCGGCCGCCCGAGTAGATCTGGAATCCCCGGTCGAGAAAATCCGCGAAGAGGTGACCGAGCTCGAGATAACGATCGGAACCCAGGGGCGTGGCCGCGCGCGCCAACGCCGGCACGCTGGGTGCGGACACAACCGGCGGCGTTTGCGGCGCTGCAGGCCGCGCCGTTTTCATTCCGGCGGCTGCCGGCGAGCCGCCTGTGCCGACTTCAACCGCCGGCGGAACGGACTCGGACTGCGCCGGCTCGCCAATTCCCAGGCCCGCCGCATACAGGCCGCACAGGGCGAGATTGACGGAGGCCGCCTCCCCGATTCTCGGGTGGTTGGTGAACAGTGACACGACCCCTGCGCGCTCGCCGAGCACGTCTTCCACAAAACCGTAGAGCACACGCTTCGGGCCGACTTCGACAAAGACGCGGGCGCCGGCTTCGTACAGGCTGTTCAACCCCTTGATGAACTGAACCGGCGAGGCCACCTGTTTGCCGAGCAGATCGATCATCTCGGGGACCACGGCCGGACCCATCGGGTAGAAGGAGCCGGTGACATTTGCGATGATCGGGATCGTGGGCGGCCGCAGGTCCATCCCGCGCAGGACCTGGGCGAGCGAATCGCTTGCCGGCGCCACAATCCTGGTGTGGAACGCATGGCTGACCTGGAGCTGCTGCGCCCGGTAGCCTGCAGCGCGCACCGCGACGACGGCCTTCTCCACGGCTGCCGTCGCGCCGCCGATGACCGCCTCTTTGGTGCTGTTGATGTTGGCGATAACCACGTACCCGTCGATCGTGGAGAGGATCTTCTCGACCTCTTCGATGGGGCCGAAAACCGCCGCCATAACGCCGTTGTCGTCGAGCGCGCACTTGGTCATCTCGTTGCCGCGAGCGCTGACCGCGCGGAGCGCTTCCTCGAAGGAGATCGCGCCGGATGCGACCAGGGCGCCGTATTCGCCCAGGCTGTGACCCATCACCATGTCGGGAGCGATGCCGTAAGCTCCGAGCAGGCGGGCCAGAGCGGTCTCCGTCGCCAGAACCGCCGGCTGGGTGATGGCCGTCTGCTTCAGATCCTGCTCGGCACGCGCCACCGCAGCCTCGTCGGCTTCGTCGAGGAAGATGCAGTCGCTCAGTTTTTTGCCGATCAATGGCAGCATGACCCGGTCAGCGGTGGCGAAGGTTTCCGCCACAATCGGTTCGCTGGTCCTGAGCCCCCTGAGCATGTTGACGTACTGTGAACCCTGTCCCGCGAACAGGAATGCCACCTTGGGCGCCGGACCGGTCCCCATGAAAATGCCTTTGGCGCGCAGTGCCTTCCATCGGCCCGGCTGATCTTCCTCGAACGCCTTGAGCGCCTTGCCGCACTTGTCGGCAAGATCGGCGGCGTCGGCATAGTCGATCGCAAGCCGGACAGATGCGCGCAGCGAGGTCTCGGCAGGAGGCGCGGGCGCCGGGGCCGTTCCGGCCGCAGCGTCTTTCAGCACCGCCTCCAGCCTGGTGATGACTGCGGCGACCGAGTCGGCGCCGATCAGCAGGGCGCCGCGCAGCGGAGTCCTGGCTGCGGGCCTGGCCGGCCGAAAATCCATGGCCGGGACCGAAATCCTGAGTTTCCCCTCCGTCTCGAACCGTCCAGGGATGTACTCCTCCAGAACGATGTGAAAATTGGTTCCCCCGAACCCGAACGCACTCACGCCCGCGTGTCGCACCGTGTCTTTGCGGGCCTCCCAGGGCTGCAGCCGCGTGTTGACATAGAAGGGAGAGCGGGAGAAATCGATGTCGGGATTCGGCCTCTGAAAATTTACGCTCGGCGGAAGCATCTTCTCATGGAGAGCGAAGGCGGTCTTCAGAATGCCGGCCGCACCGGCGCCTCCTTTCAGGTGCCCGATATTCGACTTCACAGAGCCAAGCGGCATGGAACCGGCCGGCAGTCCGAATTCCGAGAACACTTCACTGAGGCTTTGAACCTCGACTACGTCTCCGACCTGGGTCGACGTCCCGTGGCCTTCCATGAGGTCGCCGGCGCACGGCACGATGCCGGCGTTGTACCAACCGCGCCTCACGGCGATCTTCTGCCCGGCAGGGTTGGGCGCCGTAATGCCTTTGCCGCGACCATCGCTCGATCCGCCGATCCCGCGGATCACGGCATATATGAGGTCGCCGTCGCGTTCGGCATCGCCGAGCCGCTTGAACAAAAAGGTGGCGGCTCCTTCGCCCATGACGAAGCCGTCGGCCCCGGCGGCATAGGGGCGCGTCCCGGTCCCCGAAAGGGCGCCGATCTTGCAGAACTTTACGAATGTGGAGGGGCTCATGTTGGCATCAATGCCCCCGGTCACCACGGCGTCATAGTCGTTCTGGAGCAGGCCGCCGATCGCCGCATGCATCGCCGCCATCGCCGAAGCGCAGGCGGCATCGGTAACGTAGTTGGGCCCTTTGAAATCGTAAAGCGCGGCGATCCGACCGGCGATGATGTTGGAAAGTTCGCCCGGCATCGTGTCTTCGGTGATCTCGGGAAGGCGCTTGCCGATGGCAATGCTCAACTGTTCCAGGATCGCCTTCCGCGCTCCAGCAGGCAGAGCCGAAAAGTCGGCACCCCGCGCGAGTTCGTCCGCATAGTCCGAAAACAGCACGCGGGCAGCCGAATAGAGGTGATTGTCGCCGGACATGGCGTTGCCAAGGATAACGGCGGTCCGCTCCGGATCGAGAGGTCGCTTCGGATAACCGTAATCGGCCAGCGTCTCCCTCACCGACACGATCGCCCACTTTTGCGTCAAGTCCATGGCCTGGCTGACACGCGGCGGGATCGGCATTTTCCACTTCAGGGGATCCCATTCCCACTCGCGCACCCAACCGCCAATCTTGGAGTAGGTTTTGTCCGGGACCTTGGGGTCGGCATCGTAATAAAGCTCCGGGTCCCATCGATCGCGTTGGACTTCGGTGATGCTGTAAACGCCCCCCTTGATGTTTTCCCAGAATTTCCGGGCGTTGGGCGCGTCCGGCAGGACCGCCCCCACACCGACAATCGCAACTGCTCTATGAGCTGATACTTTCATTACTTCCCACTCCTTCCGGACATGAAATGTGTTGCTGCAGTGCTGCCTCTTCCGGATCGGCGACCGCAGTGGGGATTCGTAATCGTCTGGAGTGCCTGCTCGCCGGACCGGCCGAACCTCAGCCGTACAGAACGATCCGCCGGTTCTCTCCAGTGCTCCAGCGCCCCGAGGATTCAATCAGCCGGGCGATGCCCTCAGGCGGAGTTGCGCCCGTACAGAATGTCCGCAACCCGGTCCATATCCTGGATCAGACCGGTTTGCGCGCGGTAAAGCGAAGGCAATCCCAGCCGGTTTTCGAGGTCGGAGACCTCCTTGTCCTGAAGTCCGGCAGCGCCTATGACCCAGCGCATGCCATCGGCAGCCAGCCGAATCGACGCCTCCCGGGCAAAGATCCGGCTCATGACGGCAAGTGCCCCCGCGTTGAACCGCGAATTCGCCTTGGCATCCAGGCTGCCTTCCGCCGCGCGCGCCGCGCGCCGTGCCAGGCTCCCCGCGCACTCGGCATAAGCAATCAACTCCCCCAGCCGGAACAGGATGTGCTGGTGCCTTGTCAGCCGATGGATCCGGGCTGCTTCAAGCAGCTCCGCGAGGGCGTGAAGGCAACGGCCGGCTGCCCCGGCGCCAATCTCGGGGTGCTGCGCCTGCAACCCTTCGACATCCCGGGCTACATCATGGTAGTACTGCCCGTGGGTCTTCAGGTGCAGCTGCCACCGGTCGCGGCAGATGGTCATCTCCATAATCTCAGAAGTTCCTTCATAGATCGTGGTGATTCGCGCATCACGCTTGATTTTTTCGACTATGTACTCCCGGGTGTAGCCGTATCCTCCGAGTGCCTGGATGCTGGAGTCGGCGGCTAAGTTCCCGGCCTCGGTAGCCATGTACTTGGAAATCGCCCCCTCGGTGTTCAGGTTGCCGCCGGTGCTGTCGATGCGTTCGGCGGTTTCTTCGATGTAGGAACGGGCGGCTTCCAGGCGCACGGCATGAGGGACAATCAGCTTGTGCGTATACCCCTGTTTTTCCGAGAGCGGGGAGCCGCCCTGGATGCGGCCGGCAGAATAGGGGATGGCCCGGTCGAGCGCCGCCCAGCCGGCGCCCAGGCCGAAAGCGGCGACCATGAGTCGGGTGTAACCAAACACCAGTTGGGCCTGGATCAGGCCTTGTCCTTCCCTGTCGCCGACGAGGCGCTCCAGATCGACATGCACGTCCTCGAGCGAAACCGTTGCCGTGTTGCTGGCGCGTATGCCGTGTTTATCCTCCGGCTTGCCGTGGCCCAGGCCCGGAGTCCCCTTTTCAACCACGAACCAGCTGGGCCCTCCCGGCGTCAAAGCCAGGATGCTGTAGAGGTCGGCAACGCCTCCGTTGCTGATCCACTGCTTATTCCCGTTGATCTTGTACCCGACCAGCTTGCCGTCAGCCATCACCGGCGTAGCCGTCGTGCGCAGTGCCGCGAGGTCACTCCCTGCCTCGGGTTCGGTGGCGCCGTACGCCATGAGCAGACCTTCGCGGGCGATGCGGGTGAGCCATTTCTTCTTTTGCTCGTGGGTTCCTCCGAAAATGATCGGATCACTCCCGAGGAAAGTCGCCAGAACCCCGGTTGCGAGTCCGAGATCGATCCGCGCCATCTGCTCGCAGATGCGATACACGTCGAATGCCCCGCCTCCCATCCCTTCGAATTCCTCGGGAATGAACAGGAGCTGGATCCCGAGCTCGGAGCCGCACATGTCATGAACGACGTCCGCAGGGAATTCGTGAGTAGCATCGTAATAGAGAAGCTTGTCCTCGGGCAGGCGCGCATCAGTGAAATCGGTGATCGCCTGCAACGTCAGTTCGAGGGTTTCCTTGTCGAGTCCTTTGTGCATATTTTTCCGGGAGCCTTTACTGAACTCAGCGCCTGCGGAGGCAGAGCCGAATTAAGTGCTATGAGTGATTCTCCTGCGATGCGCAAATGCTCACCGCCGGTTCGGCCCGATCTCCGTGGAGAGCAGCGGCCTCCTTCAGGCACCCTGAACGGTGAAGCGCCTTTCTGTACCCTGGATCCTCGGGATGAAGATCTCCCCCCCGCCTCCCAATCAGGCACCGGCGATAGGATCCCATCCCAAAATGGATGATTTTCGCATAAATCGGCGAACAATAAAGTGATTTTATCGATAAAAAACCAGACCGGCGCCTTTCCCGCCGCGCCTGACTGAAATACCCTCCCCCATCAGGCAGTTGCGGCGGTTTTCTACGATCGTGCACGGGCCGTCCCACCCATCCTCATTTTTCGACAAACTGCCCTCAAATTCGCTCTTTTTGAAACGTGATGGGGAACGGCTCGTACGTCTATCTAGTTTCTGTCGCAAAACTCCAAGGTCATCGGACCTGGAGCTAGACTTGGACCTGGACGTGGACGTAGACCCGGCAAAAACCGATGGCCCGATATAAGTGCATCATTCGCGAGAGGTTACATCAAAAACGCCTGACCACGTCTAGGTCCAGGTCCAAGACCAGGCGGGACAATGATTGAGTTTCGCGACTGAAACTATCTAAGAGAGGAGGTCTTCATGAGGAAAGCGGAGCTTCTGGCGTTTTGGATATTCTGCTTGATGCTGCTGACTCTACTGCCCGCCACGCTTTGGGGGCAGAGCAAGATCGCGGATCTGACCGGAACCTGGGCAGGTCAGACAGACATGCCCGACACGACCGACAAAGTCGACGTCGCCCTGGTTCTGAAGAAAGCGGGAAAGGACTATTCCGGCGCCATTTCTCTGGCCAGGGCAAAAAATGCCGCCCTGCAGGACTTCAGCTGGGAAGATGAAGACACGTTTCAGTTTTATTTCACCATGCCCGGTGACGGCAATTCTGTCAAAGTCAAAGTGAAGCTCGATATCATCTCAGACGAAATCCTGGGGAACAAGCTGATGGGGAGCTGGTTTTTGGAAGACGGCACCTACGGCGCCCTCGATTTGCAGCGGAATAAGTAATCGCCCCCTGGGGCCGCGGGCGTCTCACCCGCAGATCTCTCCCTATTTCCAGAGCGGGCCAGGGGACCGCGGTTCCAGGACCTCCGGCAATTCTCGCCGGACGGCAGAACCTGGAAGGGTCGCCACGGCCCAGGGCCCTGGCTCTATCTCTGAATTGCGAGGTCTCAGAGAGCCGACCTCGATCACAGGCGGTGCGGCGGTCCACCCCCTTCGCAATACCGCATCCTCCACCGAGTCCCGGGTCAAAATCCGACCCGGAGTTTTTGGCTGTCCTGGCATCGCCTCTTTGGTATAGCATGAACCCCGTCCTCCGGTTCCGGGAAGAGGGTTTTTTGGTGTTAATCCGAAATATTCAAGAAGCGTATTCGGATACTCCTGAATGCCTGGAGGATTGGCTGCAGAGGCACGCCGGCGGCCGGAGGAGGCGTCCTTACGCGTCCAGGGAGAGAATTGGCCTTTTCGGTGATTGACAACTCCGGCCGATCCAACAACAACCCATAATCTGGACACAAAAGCACCTATGCCGAATCTACTGACACCACTCTCTTTTTCCGGACTCAAACTGCGAAATCGAATCGTCATGCCGCCGATGTGGTCGGGTCAGGCAACGCCGGAAGGGGGCGTCACCGACAAGATCATCGAATACCACCGCGTGCGCGCGGCAGCCGGATGCGGTCTCATTATCGTCGAACACGCTTTCGTGCACCCGGGAGGAAGGCACAGCGGGACACAAATCGGCGTGTATTCCGACGAACTGTTGGAGGGCTTGAGACGGCTCGCGGCTGCCGTGCGGGCAGAAGGCGCGGCAATTGCGTCGCAGATTTCTCACGCTGGATCGCGCGTCACCTCCGCCGTCCTTGGACGCCGGCCGGTTGCTCCTTCGGCGGTGCCTCACCCGTATGAAACTCCTGGTGAGATCCCCGAGGAGCTCACCAGAGCCCAGATCCAGGAAATCGTGGCGGCGTTCGGCGCTGCAGCGGCGCGGACGCGTGAGGCGGGCTTCGATGCTGTTGAAATCCACGCCGCTCACGGGTTTCTGCTCTCCGAGTTCCTTTCGCCCTTGACCAACAGGCGTTCCGACGAATTCGGCGGGAACGTAATGAACCGTTGCAGGATGCACATCGAGGTGCTCAAGGAAGTGCGGCAACGCGCCGGTCCCGGGTTCCCTGTTTTCGTGCGCCTGGGAGCTCATGATGAAACGCCCGGCGGGCTCGAGTTGGACGATGCCCGGCAGACGGCAGTGCGCCTTGCAGATGCGGGCGCAGACCTGATCGACATCTCTGGCGGATTGCAGGGCTCGCGTGGGGTCGGGAAGGAGCCCGGGTACTTTGTGCCTTACGCCGCCGCCATCAAGGCAGAGATTGACGTACCCGTCATTGTCACGGGAGGCATCCGCGAACCCGTTCACGCAGACCGGATTGTCCGTGAAGGGCACGCGGACCTGGTCGGGATCGGCCGGGGAATGCTGGATGACCCGGAGTGGGCAAGGAAGGCGATCGCGGCTCTCTGCTGAAAGCTGCGCCGGCGGTTCCCTTCATTCGGAAGCTGCCGGACGGGCGAAGGTACGGCAGAACAGAGAATTGTACGCACGGCGCACAGTGCAGCAATCACACTTATTGGGAGAGGTCTCCATGAGCAAGATCCAGCGCATCGGTGTGCTGACAGCGGGCGGGGACTGCCCCGGCCTGAATGCGGTGATCCGGGCGGTGGGCAAGAGCGCCCTCGGTCGGTTCAACCTGGAAGTCCTGGGCATTGAAGACGGATTCCTGGGCTTGATCCAGAATCGAATGCACCCGCTGACAAACGAATCGGTCAGCAATATCCTCACACTGGGTGGGACGATTCTGGGCACAAATAACCGCGTCGAGCCCCGCCGCTACCCGGTGATCGTCAACGGCAAGACCGAAATCCGCAATGTCACCGACAGATGTCTCGAGCACATCGCTCACAATCAGCTCGATGCGATCGTGGTCATCGGCGGAGACGGTTCGATGACCGTTACGTCTCAGTTTGTCCGCCTCGGCATAAACTGCATCGGCGTGCCGAAAACCATCGACAACGACCTGTACGGCACCGACGTCACATTCGGATTCGCCACTGCGGTCTCGATCGCCACCGATGCGCTCGACCGGGTTCACACCACTGCCGCGAGCCATCACCGCGTAATGGTCGTGGAGGTGATGGGGCGGAACGCCGGCTGGATCGCCCTGCACGCCGGGATCGCCAGCGGCACCGACGTGATCCTTATCCCCGAGATCCCTTTTGACATCGAAAAAGTCTGCGATTGCGTGGTCGGCCGCTCAAAACGGGGCAAGCGGTTCAGCATCATCTGCATTTCCGAAGGCGCCTGCGCCAAGGACGGCAAGCAGATCGTCAGCCGCATCGATCCGACCAGTCCCGATCCGGTCCGCCTCGGCGGCGTCGGTCAGAAACTGGCCTCCGACATAGAGGCGGCTACAGGCATCGAGACCCGCACGGTCTCGCTCGGCCACGTGCAGCGCGGCGGCACGCCGGTTGCGGCCGATCGAGTTCTGGCCACGGAATTCGGCGGGGAGGCGTTGGAACTGCTGATGGCGGGCGAGCGAAACCGGCTCGTGGTCATGAAAGGCCGGACGGTCACGCACATCCCGCTGGAGGATGCGGAAGGCAAACAGCGCCTCGTGCCCACGGACCTGCCGCTGCTGCGCGCCGCACGCAACGTCGGCACGTGTTTCGGCGATTGAGCATCGGCTGGGCCGAATTGACGGCAGAGCTTCCGGCCCACGGCCGCCGGCACGCGGTCATGCCGCGGCGCGCCGCGCAGCTCTTACTTCTGGATCCCGGCAGCCTTGAGCTGGGCGTCGCGCCTGGCCTTGAATTCGCTTCCCGGTTTCCATTGCGGATAGCGAACAGCGTCGGCCACCCGGTAGCCGACCAGATAGAACAGTTGCAGATCCTGGATTCCCCCGCCTAGATCCCAATCAGGCTTCACCTTGTCTGAGGGCCGGTGATAATCGTTGGCAATGTATTCGTCACGGAGCTTGCGGCCGTAGCCGGCCGGTTTGCCGACGAACTCGATGCCGCTGTCCGGCTCCAGGGACGGCACACCCTGCTTGGCAAAAGGAAAGTGGTCCGAGCGGTAATACATGCCCTTTTCAGGTTCCGGATCGGGACGGAGCACGCGCCCTTGCGCGGTGGCAGCCTCGCGGATGTAATCGTCGAGATCCGAATTTCCCAGGCCGATGATCGTCAGGTCTTTCGTTTTTCCATGCACGTTCAACCCCTCGAGGTTGATATCCGCCAGCGTCCTCGCCAGCGGATAGATCGGGTGGGTCGCGTAATATGTGGAACCGAGCAACCCCTGTTCTTCTGCCGTCACCGCCAGGAACAGGATCGAGCGCCTTGGGGTTCCAAGCCCGGAGCCGGCGGCGGCCTGGCGCGTGAAGGTTCTGGCAAGCTCGATCAGGCTCCCGATCGCGACCCCGTTGTCGATGGCCCCGTGGTAGATCTTGTCCCCGTTCACGGGCTTGCCTATTCCAAGATGGTCCCAGTGCGCCGAGTAGATGACGTACTCGCCTTTGAGCTTGGGATCGCTCCCATCGAGTCTGGCGATCACGTTGCGCGATTGAATGGGATGAAGTTTGACCTGAAGGTTGATGGAAGCCGTGGCCGGCAGGGCCACTGGCCGGAAATCCCTCCCCACGGCCTGCTTCTTGAGGGTGTCAAAATCTTTACCTGCGGCCAGGAACAACTTCTTCGCCTGATCCAGTGTGATCCAGCCTTCCACGTCAGACCTGCTCATGTTTTTGTCCGCCGTCACCAGGTCGAACCGTTCACCGCTGAACCCCTGGACCACATTCCAGCCGTAGCCTGCAGGCCCGGTCTCGTGGACCAACAGCACGCCGGCGGCGCCCACTTCGGCGCCGATGTCGAACTTGTAGGTCCAGCGCCCGTAATAGGTCATGGCGTCTCCGCCGAACACCTTCGGGTCGAGTTTACCGGGGTTCCTGGGGTCCGGGACGGGCGGGTCGTTGACCAGCATCACGAGCGTCTTGCCACGCACGTCGACGCCCTTGTAGTCATCCCAGCTGAATTCGGGAGCCTTGACGCCGTAACCGACAAAGACCAGCGGCGAGTCCTCGATTCCGGCCGCCGGAGATTCGTGCCGGGTCCAGGCGACGAAGTCGTCCAGGTACTTGAGCCGGATCTCATCCTTGCCGCTTTTCAGCGTCAATGTCATCGATGGGTCAGGCGTGATCCCGACCATCGGCACCTTCTGAATAAACGTGCCGTCCGTGTTCCCGGGCTTCAAACCGATCTTCCTGAACTGGTCTTCGATGTAGGCAACGGTGAGATCTTCGCCTTTGCTTCCCGGGAAGCGCCCCTCATACTGATCCGAGGCCAGAACCCTGGTGTGCTGCAGGATTGCGGCCCCGTCGATCGCGGGTATGATTGGAGCAGTCGGTCTTTGAGCACCCGCCCCGGGCGCGTGTACCAAGGCAAGCACAATAAGGAAGCAGCTCAGGAATGAATTTCTCATAAAAACCTCCATACGGATGGTAGTAAGCCCAAATTTTTATTATCTCCCCGCGTCCCTTATGTTCACAGATGAATCATAGGGCCATCCGGCAATTCAGACAGTAGCGAGCCACGAAGGGCCGCCATTACTACTGTTACCCAGAGTTGACTTAGTGGGCCAGGCGCCCCACGATTTGGATGGGAGATTCGTTATTCTGAGCTCCAAGCGCGCCGCCAGCCGCAGACCGCAAAGCAGCCGTCCTCATATGCCGGGATATGGTCTGCCAAAAGGCCGGTTCGCTACTTGAAGATCCGTTTCGGCATGCGCACGTGAACGCCGAGGTTGGGTTTGTCGACGAGCTGGGTGATCGCCACATCGCCGGCGATGCTCACAACCTGGTACGCCTGGTGCTTCGTCAATCCCTTCGCTGCCGCCAGGAAGTCAATCATCTCCTGGATCGCCATCTTCGTGGCCACAGCCAGGTCCGGGTCCGCCGCCATGCTGATGTAATCCGTCGCCGTCTCGGCTCTCGGCCACGCCAGCTTCATTCCCTTCCGGACCGTGAGTTGGAGCCGCCCGCGCAGCGACGTCTCGATGGCGGTCTGGTCCACTTCGCCGTCGCCTTGGGCCGCGTGCCCGTCGCCGACTTCGAACAGCGCCCCTGGAACAAACACCGGGATGTAGAGCGTGGAGCCTGCGATCAGGTCCTTGAGATCGATATTGCCTGCGTGCCTGCCCGGCGGCGTGCTCCCGACCCTGCCCAGCTCGGGCACAGGCGCCACGCCCATGCTTCCGAAAAACGGCCGCAGCGGGACGACAATCCCGGGAAAAAGCTCTGCGGTCATCTTGCCCCGGTCGAGCAAGATGATCTTCGAACCCGCCGACCGGTCGCAGTTCTCCGGAACAAAGCCGCTGCACCCGTTGTAGCCGTAATCGATCGGAAGATCGATGGACAGGATCTTCACTTCCAGCGCATCCCCCGGCTCCGCGCCTTCGACGTATATCGGTCCCGTGAGGATGTGCCCTCCCGGTCCGCGTCTTTCGCCGGTGACCCCGGAAACAACCGCTTTCAGTGAGGTCTGGATTTTCTCATCCGGCACCCCCGCCCTGGCGAGTCCCGCCGGGGAGTTGGTCAAGAGGGTGTCGACGTCGATGATGTCGCCCGATGCGACCCGGAGCGCGGGCTTTGCCTCCGACCAGTAATAGCCGTATGCAACCGTCTCCGGCGTCGCCTCCAGCCGATGCGTCTTCGGCGCAGGCGTCTGCACCGCACCCCACACGCAAGCTGCTCCCAGAATCACGATTCCCCAGCAGAACCCACGACGCATAACATTACCCCGCGATAAAAGAATGTGCCCGGTCTTCTCAACGGGCCGGTTGCTTGATGGTTGCAGTCGCGGTTTTTGTCGGGTCGCTCTCCGACGTCGCCTTGAGTGTCACGGCCACTGCAGAAGCAGCGCCGGGCGCCCGGGTCAAATAGACTGCCACCGGCTGCGACTCTCCGGACTTGACCGCCGCCAGTTCATTGAGCAAACGCGCCGACCATCCCTTGCCTTCCACAGACACCGACAGCCGGTAGATATCCGAGGTCAGCCAGGCATTCGCGTTCATCCGGTGCAGGGCGGGATCGGTCTCCGCCGCCTTACCAGTGTTCTTCAGGATAAAATTGCACTGGATCACGCCCGCCCTCGCCGGCGTCGACGCCGGTGCAGCAAGCGCCACGCCGCGCTGTTGTGGGCCCGCCCCGTCGAGCGAGCGGACACCGAGCGTGTAGGAGAGGATTCCCTGCGCGTTCTTTTGCAGGTCGACGATATAGAAGTGGAGCCTGTTCGGGGCGTCCTCCCATTCATACTTACTGCCGGAGTTGACTCCGGCATGGAACAGGGCGTCGTTGAGCTGCCGGAAATCGGCGATGGTGCGCATCACTTTCTCGCCGTTGGATTTCACATAGTCCACGACGTTGATGTCTTCGGGGTGCGCGTCGATCACCCAGATGAAGCTGTTGAAGCCGTTGGGCCCCCCGTTGTTCCCCCGCGAACTCTCCTTGTTCTTGGCAAGCAGCACGCCGTTGTCCGGGCAGAACGAGTCGTAGCCGATGCGCTGCACCACCTCGAGCGAATAGAAGTTGTAGTTCGGGATGCCGGACGAAAGAGGATTGGCGGCCGGGTCGTCTGCCGGCGTCCGGTCGCCACCGTCGAGCGCGACCGTAATCCCGGCGAACGCACCCGGCAGCGGGTCGACGCTGCGCGCGGTCAGGTTCGCAACCGCAAGTCCGGATTTGGCCAGCCCGTCGCGATTCAGCGTCAGCAGTTGTGCCTGGGTGATGAACTTGTTTTCCAGCCGGTTGCGCACCATGAGGGGCGCGGGCATCGCGGCCCCCTGCGTCGCCGGTACGACCCAGCGCTTGTGCGGGCCGCCGGGTCCATTGAAGGATCCGCGGTCCATCATGTCCCATGGCCCGGTCGCCACGCGCCGATAGGGCTGGACATAGGGATTGTTGTTCAGATCCGGGATGCTGAATGCGAAGTGGCCGAGTTCGTGGGTGATGGTGCCGGAGTTCTCGCCCTGGCGCATCGACGAAAGGCCCCACTGCTGCGCGCCGGCGAGCCAGCTTGTCCAGGGCACGTAGCGCGTCGGAATCCAGCGCGGTTTCTCCGGGTTAGGATTACCCCAGGCCGGCGGGATGTCCTCTTTCGTGTTGAATTTCATTTCGCCGAATTCCTGCCACACCCCGGTCTCGTCGTAGCCGGCATAGATGCGCAGCACCGCGTCGTAGTTGGCTTTCACGTTTCCCTTGTCGGCGGCCCAGAGGGCATCGCAGTCCGGTTCCATCCGGCTGCCGGCGCGGCTGCCGTCGGGTGTCGAGTCATTCTGCCGGTATTCGTTGAGACCGTATTGCCACAGCGGCTTCGGCATGCGGTAGGGCCCGAAAGTATCACATTTCGTGATCCCGAACTTGCCGCGCGACTGCTCCATCCAGTACCCGTTGATGGTCTGGCCGTGATTGACGGCGCTCGGCTTCATGAAGAAGTCGGCGTAAAACTGCGGCACCTGCTCCCGCGTGACCGGATCGATCTGCGGATTGCCGAACGGGTCGGAGTGCCTGGGCAGTGTGATCACGAACGGTTGGTCCGAGAAGTCGATCGCGACCAGTGCAATCTTGAATTCCCGCTCGGGCTTGAGCGACGGGTCGGCCCAGTTGTGACCCGGGATGGGCCGGTAGTCGTCCCACGTCATGGCATCCTGGTCTTGAACCTTCTGCGGGTCGATCGGCGCCGGCGCCCCAGCCTGGCCCTGGGCCGCGGGCAACCATGCGCCCGAAACCAGCGCGATCGTTGCCGCGGCGACTACGCAGAAACAACTCAACCAGCAGAACAGCGCGAACCGGCTGCTTTTGGATCCGTTGTGCATGATCATTTCCGATCACTCTCTCCAAGTGCGGCGGCAGGCCGCGCCTGATCACGCCCATGGTCATGGGCTCACCGACATCCGTTTCCGGATGGTGCGCCGCCTGCCGGCAAAAGCAATATCGCTCAGATGATGACTCTACTCCTGTTCAATCAAACACGGGCTTTCCGCCGGGAGCAGAATAGCACCGGCTGACCTGGAATTGATCCGGAAATGTCTCCCGGCATCCCATTTTCTGAGGAGATCTGGTCCGGGACAGGCGCCGCATCATCCGTTTTGTCAAGGCACAGGTCGGCAATTCGAGGCCTCCGGTGCGCAGGCGGGCGGAAAAATTCCTCCGAGAACGCAAGATCGAATTCCATGCATGCGATACGATCCGGGAGAAAGACGGAGAACCGCAGTGTATTTGTCACAGCATCCCGGTGTAAGATGGCCGCGCCAAGCCCATGCGGTCATCCTGTTCAACCGGGGCAGGAACACGCAGCCGGTGGCCGTTTCCTGGCAGGAAATCGGCCTCCCTTATGACGCAGAGCCATTGGTGCGCGACCTGTGGGCGAAGAAGGATCTCGGACCAGTGAAGGACACTTTCTCCGCGGCGGTGCCGTCACATGAGATCGCCATGATCAAAGTCACTCCCGGCCCGGCGAAATAGTCGCGCACCGCGGTTCCTGCGCGACTCAGTCGTCGAGGTAGCAGAATAAGGCTTCTGTGAGGCGGGCCATGTCACCAGGACGCGCGAGTCCGCCCAGTTCCTGGATGCGCGCCTTGCTTACCTGGCGAACACCCGGGAGAACGGCAAACGATGCCTTGCCGCGAGGCGTCTCCAATCGCATGCGCAACGGCCATATCTCGCCCGGCTGCGACGATAGCGGAACGACAACCACGCTTTGGAGGAAGAGGTTCTGATCGGAGTTTGAGACAATCACGGCAGGACGGGTCTTTCCCATTTCCGGTGGCGAGACAGGCTCCAGGTTCACCCAGCAAATAGTGCCGCGCTTCATCGCCGCCCCCGCTTCGGCGGGCTGGCCAGATCCGCCTCATCCCATTCCCGCATCCATTTCTTCTCCTCCGGATTTGCCGCCAGGAACTCCTCATAGGAAGCAGCCGCCTGCGCAAGCTTGCGGCGCCGGAGATCCTTGCTCAAGACGTCGCGAACGTATGCGGATAGGCTCAGGGATTCCGGTTTCGCCCTCTCCAACTCTGCGAGCAGCTCGCCTTCTAGTTTGATGGTAGTGGCCTTCATGCATATATTCTACCAATGTCGCATCATGATCTCAACTTCGATGCAGGAAGACCGGCAGGACGAGGGAGAACGCCGAACTGACGCCGACAGGAACCATCCAACATATTAAGGGCCAGTCACCACAGCGTCACGCTCCCTCAACCAATAGTGCGTGATCACACCCAGGGGTAGGCAATTACCACGGCGGGAATGGAGGCAAAAACCCAGGCGGCGCACGTGCGCATGCTCAGGAGAAATCCCTTGTGCCTGATTGCCTGCCAGGCTGCTGCCGGGATACCGAACACAACGAGCGGCCCCGCGAGCGCAATTCCCGCCGCAGTGCCGGTGGTGATCCAGGCTAGCGCCAATACCAGGAGCGATGCGGAAATCCCATTCGCCGCGGCCCTCAACCGGCTGCAGGACCGAATCCGCCGGTACAGAGATGCTGCAATAAAGGAAGCCAGCGCGAGCATCCCCAGGGCACGCCAAACATACGAGCGCAGGATCGCAGCGATGTTGACCCCGATCTCGTCCTCCCCGTCGCCAGATCTAAGCCGAGCCATTTCCCGGACCATCTCATCAAAACGGGACCGGAGCTCGTGTGAGATCTCCGGCACCCGTTGAATGTCGGCCAAACCTGAAAAGGGAGCATTCCTCAGAAGGGCTTCTGCCGCGCTCTTCGTCATTCCGGGCACTGCCAGAAGGTCGACAAGTGTGGCCCCATTCAAATCGAAAGTGTGAATTCTCGGCTGGCCGCGGAATTGATCGAACAGAGAGCTGCCGGTCTGGAGATTGCGATTCGCGAGCCAGATTTCAGGAGCAGTAGGCAGACTCTGCCCGAGAAAACTGCTGCTGACGAGCTTGTCGATCGGTTCTGATTCGTCAGGAAAGACCTCTTTGTATGCCCGGATCAGCGCAGACGTATCTCCAGGCTTGCGGGAATAGAGCACGTGAAAAACCTTCAGGTAGACATTTTCCACCGGCGAGACTTCGGATCGCGAGGTGCCGAAGCGAGGGTAGAAGTTGTCGTCCCGGTAATGATTCCGCAATTCCTCGCGGTTGGCCCAACGGTAGAACAGTGAACTCACGACCCCTTCCGTGGCAAGCAATACCGGCACGGATTTGACGGGAGCGCGAGGATCTCCGGGAAGAACGCTCTGCAGCAGGTACGCGGGATACAGGTCGCGGGCCCCGAGCATATGTTCAGGAATCATGACGCCGTAGGCGAAAGCGTTCTCTTTGACAGCGAAATAGCGCCAAATCTGCTCTATGCCGCTAAACCAGAGGATGAACCCCATCCTCCGCGGGCCGGGGAATGGCCAGCGTGACTCCAGGTCCTGCCGATACCCGCGCGCCTGCCGGTCGGCGATCTCGCGCTCGCGCGGATTCGCGATCAGTCCCCTGGTTGCCGGATCTGCGTCCGGGTCCTCGAGCGCCATCAATTGAACGTGCTCGGCAAAACCTTCCTGGAACGCCTGGGACGGATCCGTGCGTACGCCGGTTGCGTGCATCTGATTCGAACCGCCTGGCCGAGGCTCGCCCGCCAATTGCCGGACTATGATGTGTGCCAGTTCATGAGGAAAAATCTGGTCCATGGCGCCGAATCGTCCTGCGGCCCGGCCGCTCTTGTGCAGGTCCACATACCCTGCGCCGCGCTTATCCGCGTCATCGAGATAGAAACCGAACCTGGGAAAACCTCCGCGCTGGCCTGACAGCAGCAGATAGGCAGGTTCAGGACGCGAACCCGACGCGCGCCGAAGGTAGTCCTGTTCGAGCTGGTAGAGCCGCAACATCCGGCCGGAGAAACCACGCTCAAGAACCCACTGGGCCGCTTCGGGATGAGGGTGACGCGTGTAGACCGGCACGCCGTCCCGCACCTGCCCGGTTTCGGTTAGGATGACCAACCTTGAATCCGCAGCAAAAGACTGCGCACCCCAGAAAAGTACCGCCGCCCAAAGCCTCCAATGAAAGCGCCCCACGATAGCTGCCCTCCACCACCACATACGCAATCGGCACCCGAAAAGATCCCTCCCGACTCAGCGCAGGCCGAGACCTGCCGATGCCACCCGCTGCGAGGTTTGCTCGACGCCGTTGCTTTGTTCTTCTCAACTGGCTATAATGGCGTCATGAAAAACGCCAACATATCAGAAATCAGGGATCACTTATCCGAATACCTGCGGACAGTGCGGAAGGGGGAGACAGTGATCGTCTACGACCGGGAGATCCCGATTGCCAGACTGGAACCGATTCCGGCTTCCGGCCAGGGTCATCCGCCCTCTTATTACAGAGCGCTGGCAGCCGGAATTGTGATTCCCCCCCGACTAGCCGATGACGCGCTGAAAACTCTGTCCCCGCCGGCGAAGCCCAGGCTGCCGGCACGTCTCTTGGAAGCGCTCATCGAGGAAAGGCGCGGTGGGCGATGAAATTCTGGGACAGCTCGGCGCTCCTCCCGCTGCTCTTGGAAGAGAAAAACTCCGCAACCATCCTGGGATTGCTCCATGCGGATCCGGCCGCGATTGTGTGGTGTCTATCGGAGGTGGAGATCGAGTCCGGCATTGCGCGCCGGATGCGCGAGGGACTTGCCAAAGAAGATGAGAAAGCTGCCAGATCCCGTCTTCGTCTTCTCTCCGATCGTTGGAATGAGGTCGTATCCATCGATCCGGTGCGGAAGCGGGCCAAGAGGCTCCTGAGGAATCATCCGCTGAGCGCGGCGGACTCGCTGCAACTTGCGGCGGCGCTGATTTGCTGCGAGGAGAGACCTGAGGAATTGGGATTCGTCTGTCTTGACGAGCGTTTGTCGGATGCGGCACGGCGCGAGGGATTCTCCATTTTGCCGGAAGCGGAAGGCGCAGCAATAGGCCTACATTGGTGATGAAACCAATGGCCCCGTCATTCATTTAGGCCGAAGACTTTTGTCCGGGGGCGGGCGACGGCAAGGCATCGGGTGAGAACCGGCATGGCAAACAGAGCCGCGATCGGGAGCGGATCATAAACGCTTAGATCCATCCACATGACGGGCAGGCAAGTCCCGCGCTTGCTGACGCGCGCGAGCCTAAACTGCCAACTATGTCGACGCTGTTTCCGGGGGACCTCGCACGACGGTACGGGATTCAGGCACGCTGGATGGTGAGGCCCGAAGGACGGGCATGCGGGAGGGCGCAATGGACGACGGAAAAATCGACAGACTCCTGATTGACGGTATGTTCAAGGGGATCCCGGGCGTGCCGGAGCCGTTTCCGCTCGGCAGCATCAGGGAAAAGGGCTGGAACGTGCTGGCGGGGGATCTGCCGTTGCCCGTTGCACTGCTGAAGCAATCGGCTCTCGAGCAGAACGGGGCGTGGATGCGCAACTTCCTGCAGGCGACCGGCGTCATGATCGCGCCGCACGGCAAGACGACCATGAGCCCGCAGCTGTTCCAATCCCAGCTGCACGACGGAGCGTGGGCGATCACGCTTGCAACTGTCCAGCAGGTCCAGGTGGCCCGGCGTTTCGGCATCTCCAGGGTGCTGATGGCGAACGAACTGGTCGGCAGGGCCGAGACGGCATGGATCCTTCAGGAGATCGCCAGGGACCCCGGCTTCGATTTCTACTGTCTCGTCGATTCGGAACCGGGCGCCGCCCAACTCGCCGGTGCCGCGCACTCGATCGCCCCCGGCCGGCCCCTGCAGGTCCTGGTCGAATGCGGAATGGCGGGGCGCCGTGCCGGATGCCGGTCTGTAGCCAATGCGCTCGCCGTTGCGCGCGCGGTTGCAGGCGCATCGCCGTGGCTGGCTTTGCGAGGCGTCGAAGGCTTTGAGGGCATCGCAACGGGTGGAACGCCGGCAGATAAGGAAAAAACGGTCCGCGAGTTCCTTGATTTCATGGTCGATGCCGCGCGCCGAATCAGCTCCGAAGGGTTGTTTGCAGCAGGACCGGTGATTCTGACGGCTGGTGGATCCGCATATTTTGACCTGGTTGCGGAGAAATTCGGGGACGCCGGAATCGGCCTGGAGACCATGACCGTGCTCCGGTCCGGCTGCTATCTCACCCAGGATTCCGCTCAATATGAAAAGGCCTTCCACCGCATCCTGGAGCGGTCCGCCACGGCGCGCTCGATCAGCGGGGGTCTGTACAACGCGCTGGAGCTGTGGGCATCTGTCCTGTCACGCCCCGAGGCGACTCGAGCCGTACTCGGTTTGGGCAAGCGGGACGCGTCCTACGACGACACGCTCCCGCAACCACTTGCGTGGTTCCGTCCTGGCCTGCATTCCAGACCCGAACCGTTTCCGCTGCCTCCGGCGATCGTAACGCTCAATGACCAGCACGCCTACCTGGACCTGCGTCCTGACTCCCCGCTCGCGGTAGGCGATATGGTCGCAGTCGGCATTTCACATCCGTGCACTACTTTTGACAAGTGGCAACTCCTGCAGGTGGTTAACGATGACTACACCGTGATCGGGGCCGTCCGCACATTCTTCTAGGGGATTAGGTCTGGAAAACTGAGTGTTATCGGAGGTCTGCCATCAGATGTAGTGAAAACTAAATTTTCCAGATCTGACCCCGGTTCTTATTGCAGTCGGTCCGTGGAAGGGGGTACCCTCGGCTTAAGGGGTCGATGGCGATGCGGAAAAGGTTGACGGGCTGGTTTGCCTTGCTGATCTTTCTATCGGCGCCTGTGCAGGCAGGCGGCGAACGCCGGTTTCAGCTCGCCGGCAAAATCACGCAGAGCGACGGCAAGCCGTTCCGTAAAGCACAGTTGGTGGTTTTCCTGTACAGCGTGCCGACTCCATTCACCGTGCGCACACTGGTTGACGCCGGCGGGAATTACAGATTCAAGAACCTGAGCCCGGGGACGTACTCCCTCATCGTCGCGGTCCCGTTCGTCGGGGAGATGAACCGCACAATCGAGATCGGGCCCGCCTTTGCGGATGCCAAAGGCAGGATCACCCTCGATATCGTTTTCGACCAGAAACCGGATACTGCGGCCAAGACCGTTTCTGCAGTCACACTGAGCATCCCGCGCAGCGCCAAGGCCGAATTCCTGAAGGCCCAGGACCGCCTGGCGCGAAATGACACGCTCGGCGGGATAGCCCACCTCCAAAAAGCGGTGGAGCTTGCCCCCCAGTTCTCAGTGGCGCTGAACAACCTGGGCACCATTTCGTACCAGGCCAAGAAGTACGAGGAGGCTGCCGGCTATTTTCGCCGGGCGCTGGAGAAGGAGCCCGATGGCTATGCGCCACTGGTGAACCTGGGTGGCGCGCTCCTGTCCGCGGGCAAGGTGCAGGAGTCACTCAAGTACAACCTGCTCGCAGTCCAGGCCAAGCCTGATGATGCTCTAGCCCACTCCCAGCTCGGCCAGTCCCACTTTTGTCTGGGCCGGCTTGACCTGGCGGAAGTCGAGCTGAAAAAGGCCAAGGCGCTGGATCCGGCGCACTTCTCCTACCCGCAGCTGGTGCTGGCTGAGATCTACGTGCAGCGGCAGAACGCCTCGGCTGCAATCGTGGAGCTGGAGGAGTTTCTCAAGCTTCATCCCGATTCGGATCGGGCGCCGGCCCTGCGCCTCCTGATCGACAAGCTTCGAAACAAGTAAAATAGCGGCTCCCCGGAAACCTCCCTCCCGGGAGCGCCGGCGTCTCGTCGGCAAAAGCAATGCGCCGCCCAAAGCCTATCCCGAAAACCGCAGGCGCGAGCCTGCCCGATTCAATCGCTTCGGCAAGCGCACGGCCGATGCCGGCGAGACGCCTAATGCCGCATACTTTTTGCAAAAAGAGGGGCGAGCAAAATGCAGGGATCTTGGACCTGGACATAGACCTAGACCTGGACTTGGACGTGGACGTGATTAAAGGTGCGCCGTTAAGTCCCAACGCCTCAGAAACCTGTGCCGCAACCTCGTCTAGGTCCACGTCGAAGTCCAGGTCCAGGTCCAAGTCCACGAGCCAAAATGGTAATTCGTATGCAAGAACGGAATTTTAGAAAAAGTATGCAGCATTAGGCGAGACGCCGGCGGTCCCGGCAACCGCCCCGTCGCCACGCCAATCAAATCCGAGTTTCTGAGTTCAATGAACGGCGACGCAGCCGCCGCAAGGGCTTCCCAGTGGGTTCCGGGAACGCCGTCACGACCTTCGGAACCCATGGGAAGGGATTCCCAAGGCGATCAAGGCGGCAGCGAAAACGCACCCACTGATGAGCGGGGTAATGGCAGCAGCAAGCAGCAGAGCCGCAATGGCGACACAGATTGCCAGAAAAATGAATCCTGCAGTTTTGCCCTTCATGGTGTTCCTCTCTTGTCCTCCGGTCGGGGACATCATCATACGGGCCTCCTCTTCCGCCTGCAATCAGATAGTGGTTGTGCCGCGAGGATCTGAGCTCTGATCATTCATGGACAGGTGCGCCGTTTATTGGGTTGAAATGACTCAAAGATGGTGAGAGGCTACGTCTCGCCATTTTATGAAAAACATCGACTCGCCGGCCGCTGCCGGTATCAGCATCCTCAACGACGTCCTGGGGCCGGTGATGCGCGGCCCGTCGAGTTCTCACACCGCCGCCTCGTATCACATCGGACGCCTGGCGGCCGCATTGCTGGGCGCGCCGCCGGCATCCGTGCAGGTTACCTTTGATCCGGGAGGATCGTACGGTCAGGTGTACCGGCAGCAGGGGGTGGACCTCGGCTTCGCCACAGGCCTTCTGAACCTGCCGCTTACAGATCCGGCGTTCTTCCGGGCTCTGGAAGCGGCTGCGGCACGAGGCATCGATGTGCGCTTCGATGTTCGTCCCCTCGAAAATCCCGATCACCCAAATACCACCGACATCCGGCTGCGGACGGCCAAAGGCGAGACACTGGACATCCGGGCGCGTTCCATCGGCGGCGGGGCCGTTGAAATCACACGCATCGATGGGTGGCCCGTCCTGGTGACGGGCGAGTGCCACGAGCTGCTGATTGAAATGGCCGATACTGCTCAGGCGCGCGTGCGCGGCCTGTTGGCAAACGATCGGGATCTGCTCGCGGAACCGGCGCTTCAGTACCGCGGCGGAGGGGCGCTCCTGCACTTGAGGCGGCGTAGCGCCCTGGATGCAGCCGCCATGGCCGCCATCTCTGCCGTTGACGGGGTGGGACGAATCCGGGAAGTTCCTCCAGTGGCGTACGTCAAGCAGGGACCGCCGCTGATTCGAAGCGCCACCGAGATGCTGGAACTTGCCGAATCGCGCGGCTGCTCGCTCGGGCGTCTCGCGCTGGCCCACGAGGCCTCGTTGCTCGGGATCCCCGAACTGGAGGTGTTCGAGGAGATGGCGCGCCGTACGGACCTTATGCGGGCCGCCGCTGCCGAGGGCCTGGGCGACCGCCTGCCGCCGATGCAGCTGCTGACGCCGACTGCGGGGAGGATCATGCAAGCCGAGGCCGAGGGCAGACTGCCCGTGGGCGGACTGCACACGCGGGCGGCGGCGCGCGCTCTCGCCGTCATGCACATCAACAGCGGCATGGGGGTCGTCTGTGCCGCGCCCACGGGGGGCTCCTCGGGGGTGCTGCCCGGAGTCCTGACGACGCTCGTCGACGATCGCGGCCTCGACCGGCGAGGCGCCACACTGGCGGCGCTCGCTGCCGGCGCCATCGGTGTCATCGTGGGCACACGCGCCACTTTTGCCGCCGAGGTTGCGGGCTGCCAGGTCGAGATCGGCGCCGCCGGCGCGATGGCGGCCGCGGCCGTGGTCGAAGCCGGCGGCGGGACTGCGCGCCAGGCCGCCGACGCGGCGGCGGTTTCATTCCAGAACACGATGGGATCGGTGTGCGACCTAGTCCAGGGAATGGTCGAGATTCCCTGCCACACACGCAACGCGGTGGCGGCCTCGGCCGCCTTTGTGTGCGCCGACCTGGTGGTGGGCGGTTACGTGAACCCGATCCCGCTCGACGAGACGATCGATGCAGTCCTCGCCGTAGGCAAGATGCTCCCCCCGGAATTGCGGGTTACTTCGCGGGGCGGCCTAGCGGTCACGCCGTCGGCGCTCAATTTGCAGCGCCGGAAGTAGCTCCTGCCCGTTCAGCCTGACGACGCTCACCGTCAGCTTGCCAACCGCCTTATCGACCCTTGTGACGGAATCGGTCGTGCCGACGACCAGCGTGTATTTATTCTCGCCCGCAATCGGGTCAATACGTTGGAACCTGTGCGTGTGGCCGGAAAGCCAGAGGTCGACGCCGGCCTGGTTGATGAGGGGCTCAAAGTTCTGTCTCACTTCCTGAATGGCGAATCCTTCCGCGCAGCGCGGGGGGATGTGCGAAAACACAATCCTGAATTGCGCATCGCGGCATGCGTTCCCAGCCAGGTCGGCCTTCAACCATTGCGCCTGCTCCTTGCGGTAGGTCTGGAAGTCGACGAGTCCGTTGTAGTACTGGTGCGAATCTTCCTTGTCCTCGCCGGAGTCCAGCACAATGAAGTGGACTCCGCCGTGGTCGAAGGAGTAATACGGGCGGCGGTCGACGACCGGCAGATAATCCTCCAGGGTTCGGGCATATTGCCCCCTGACTTCGTGGTTGCCGCGCACGTGGAGGAAAGCCTTGTCTTTGGCAAAGTTCCTGACCGTCACGTCCAGGAAGCCGTTGAAGACCTGGTCGGCCCGCATGAAGTCATTCAACATGTCGCCGTTGAAGACGGCAAAATCGACACCCGCAAAGTACTTGTGTGCCAGCATCGTCTCCAGATCCGCGGCCCTTTCGTGTATGTCGGACACCGTAGAAAAGGAAAAGGTCTCTTTGCCGGGATCGAGAGTTGTAAACTGGTAGGCAGGGCTCGAGACGGTCTCGCCGAAGGTGACGATATGCTGCTGCTTGTAGCCGGCGAATTCGCGGGAGACAACGCGGTATTTGTACACGGTGCCGGGTTTCAGGCCGGTGAGGCGAATGACATGGCTGGTCCGGTCGTTGTCGATCAGGCCGTTGCGGCTGCTGGTGGCGGACAGGCTGAGTTGATCGTCCGTGCCATATTCGACCCGCGAAACGCACTTCTTGCTGGTGTGCCACACGATGGTCATGGAAGTGGCGCCGGGCAGCTGCAGGTAGGGGCCATGGGTAACGGCCAGTGCGGAACCGGCATCACTCCGGATGGCAGGCTGGACCTCCTGGCCGGGACCACGGCCGGATCCTCCAAAAGCAATGAGCGCCAGCGCGGCCGGCAAAAGCGCAGCCAGAAATAACCTTCGTCGCATGTTTTCAGCTCCTCTCGGAATCCGCGGTAGCGGCCTGTTCGGTGACCGGGCGAAAGAGGTTGTCCAACGGTCGATATGGGCGCTGTGATGAGGCGCGAAGCGCCGGTGAATAGCCCCGCGTGTGAGCGCGGGGTTCCGCCATGCATATAAGCGAGGCCCGAAGGGCCGGCACATTGCATGGACTCCATGGTGTTTTGTGCCGGCCTCGGCGCTCTTCTCTACGTTATGCTGATCCCGGCCTGACGGCCGGGTCTACTCACTGCCGGCCCTTCGGGCCTGGGATCAGCCCTGAATCAACCATTGTCCCTCTCTTAAGCCTGCAACCACTGTTCTCATCCCTTGCGCAGTTTCGTTCACCTCGGTACGATGCGTGACGGCTCTTCACGTGAATCAACCATTCGCTTCGCGGCAATTGAATTGATGGTGATCTCGTCGCCGGCCAATCCGGGCGTTGTGGCCTTCAGGCGAATGAGGCCCGGTTCGGTCCCGGCTTGGACAATGGCGAGGCACCTGCCCTGGTACGCCCTGCGGGTGGCCGATTGGAAGCTCTCGTGACTGCGGATGTCGCCGCTGTCCAGGCCGATAATGCGGCCCTTGCCCGCGATCTCAAAGCTGATGGCGACCTCAGCCTGGGAAACGACTGTGCCGCCAGCGTCCACCACCGATGCTTCAACGTGCGACAGGTCGCGCCCGTCGGCGGCGATGGAAAGCGCATCCGCATTCAGGCGGACGCGCGCCGCTTTGCCCGCCGTCTTGAGTTCCCAGGAAGCGACGGTCGCGCTCCCGTTCCTGCCGACCGCCTTCAGCGTTCCGGCGGAATACGGGACCTCCCAGGAAAGAACACGATCAGGGGCATCGGAGACGGATTTCTCCCCCAATGACCTCCCGTTCAGAAACAGTTCGACCTTTTCACAGTTGGAGTAGCCGACCACAGTCACAGGTTCGCCCACCTCCACCGGCCAGTTCCAATGGGCGACAATCTCCGATCTTGCCTGCCGTCCGTCACCCGGCCTTGGCGGAGGAGTCTTCGCGGCGATGTAGACCATCGGCTTTTCGGACCAGAGACTCTGCCGGAAATAAAAGGCGGGCTTCCTGAATCCGCATTCGTCCAGGACTCCGGAACTGGAACTCCTTGCGGGCCACTGACGCGCCTCCCCAAGATAGTCGAAACCGGTCCAGAGGAATTGGCCGGAGGCAAAGGGAAGATCCTTGATGATCTTCCAGGCGCTGTACGCATGTGAGTTCTCGCTCCCTATCATCCTCCTCTGCGAGTAACTCAGATGGTCCGGGGCGTAGTACTTCTCCAGGTAGTTGTAGCCGACTACGTCCAGCAGGCCGGCCAGGCCCAGACGGTTTGAGACGGCGATGTTGGCAAGGGCCGCAGTGACACTGCGCGACGGGTCGATCTCCTTGACCGCGCGGATCAGGTTTGCGGCGATCGCCGGCAAATCCGCTGCGGAGGGCTTGCCGGGTGCATAGTCCGTTGACTCCGGATCGAAGTACGGATCCCTGTCGTAATCGATTTCGTTGCCGATGCTCCAGAGCATGACGCTGGGATGGTTCTTGTCCCGCTCGACCATGCTCTGAATGTCCTTGACGGCCCATTCGTCAAAAAACCCGGCATAGCCGTCGAAGCCCGGCTTGCCGGCGTTCCAGCCTTCGATCCACTTCTTCTTTGGCTTGGCCCACTCGTCGAACGCCTCATCCATGACCAGGAACCCCATCCGGTCGCAGAGGTCGAGCAATTCGGGGGCGGGAGGATTGTGGCTGGTCCGGATGGCGTTGCAACCAAGGTCTTTGAGCAGTTTCAGCCTTCGCTCCAGCGCCCGGTCGGGCACGGCGGCGCCGAGGCAGCCGGCATCGTGATGGATGCAGACTCCTTTGATCACCGTCTTGACTCCGTTAAGGGAAAATCCCCGGTCGGGATCAAACGAAATCGTCCGGAAGCCGATCGGCGTCTGACACTCGTCGACGATCCCCTTCCCTGCCATCACCCGGCTCACGAGTGAATAAAGACGCGGGTTTTCCGGCGTCCATAGCGCCGGTCGCGACACCTGGGCGGCCTGTTCGAAAACAAACTCCCCGCCCGGACCGATCGTGTGCCCCGACTCGGCTGTGGCCACGGTCTTCCCTGCTCCGTCCCGGATGATCGAAACGAGCACGACATCCACGGATCGCGACGCGGCATTGCCGACCCTCGTTTTGATGGCAACCGTCGCCTCTTGTGCCGAAACCTGCGGCGCGGTTACGAAAGCGCCCCAGCGGGCGACGTGAACGTCGCCGGTGGCAACGAGCCAGACGTGGCGATATATTCCGGATCCTGTGTACCAGCGTGAGTCCGCATATTTTGAGTGGTCGACTCTGATGGCCAGGACATTCTCCTTGCCGTCCCGGAACAGATGCGGTGTGAGGTCGTACTCGAAGCTGACATAGCCGTTAGGGCGCTTGCCGAGATACTGGCTGTTGATCCAGACCTCGCTGTTCATATAAACGCCGTCAAACAGAACGCTGGCGCGGGTCCCTGATTCGGTTGATGGGGACCGGAATGTCTTCCGGTACCAGCCGATGCCTCCCGGAAGATATCCCGTACCGCTCGCGAGCTTGGCATCAAACGGGAGCTCGATGCTCCAGTCGTGAGGGAGATTGAGCAGGCGCCAGTTATGATCATCGAATCCCGGGTCCCGGGCGCCGTCAACTTCCCCAAGGTGAAATCTCCAGCCTTCGTCGAAGAGTTGAATCCTCCTCGGGGAACTTGTCCCGGGAAGCGGCGACTGGGCCGCCAGGAACGGAGCGGCCAGCAAAATGAGAATAACCGTGAGCAATTTCATACTGTCCTCCGATCATTTTGCTGCCGGGCAATTGCCGGCCGTTTGTGGAACGCGACCATATCACAGATCGGCGGCAGGCGCCCTCAATTCGTGACCGAACCGCGGCATTCGGTTCAACCTGCTTGACATTGAGGCGGATTCATTCTCAAATGCAATTTCAATGGGGAGGGGCCTTGAACACTGCGATTCGCCGGCGCTGGACGCTGGAACAAAAGGTCGGCGCCGGCTTCGGGCTGGCGCTGCTCATCATGCTGGCAGTGGGAATCGCGTCCTACCTCACCATCGGCGTGCAGGTGAAGACCGCGGCCCAGGTTGTACGAACGCAGCACTCCATTGCACACCTCGTTGAACTCGGCGCTCAGGTGAATGATATCGAAACCGGCGCGCGGGGCTTCGTCATCACGTTCCAGGAATCATACCTCGAGCCTTATGACCGCGGAATTGACCGGATTAACAACACGATACGGGGACTCAGAGATCTCATGGCAGAGGATCCCCACATGACGCGCCGGCTCGTTGATCTCAGATCGCTGGTCGACGAGCGCATCGCCCTGGCGCAAAGGGTGGTCGAGGCGCGCCGGAATCAGGGATTTGACGCCGCCGTCCGCCTGATTCAGACTGGCCGCGGCCGGCAAATCATGGATGAAATCGACCGGCGCATAGGGGAAATGCAAGGTGACGAGGAGAACCAGCTCCAGCAAAGCGAGATCGCCGCGCAGAAGAGTGCCCGTCGCACTTTTTCCACCCTTGTTATCGGAAGCGCCCTCTGCGTCTTCATCCTCTCGATTGCCGGCGTAATCCTGTTCCGGGACATGGCTCAGAAACGGCAGGCTGAGCACGCGCTGCAACGCGCGAATATGGATCTCGTCCATTCCCTTAGCAGGCTCGAGCAACGATCGCTCGAGATCAGCCGCTTAAGCGAGGTCGGCGATCTCCTGCACTCCTGCCAGACAACCGCCGAGGCATACCGGGTGATCGCCCAGTCCATGCCCCGCGTGATCCCAGACACTTCAGGCGCCCTGGGAATCATCAGCCCGTCACGCAATCTCGTGGAGGTGGCGGTCACCTGGGGGGAACCGCAACCGGGAGAGCCGGTGTTCCAGCCCGACGAATGCTGGGCGCTGCGGCGCGGAAGATCGAACTATGTCTCCGATTCCGCCTCAGCCCTCCACTGCGGGCATGTCGGCGAAGCGAAACCCGCCGGATACCTCTGCGTTCCACTCATGGCGCACGGCGAAGCGCTGGGCCTCATGCACCTTCAGGCGGGGCCGGACCATGAGGGCGGCGAGACCCAGGCCTGGATGTCCGACGCCAGACGGAAACTCGTCGGCACCGTAGGGGATCAGATTGCACTTTCGATTTCCAATCTGAGACTCCGGGACGCGCTCCGACAACAATCGGTGCGCGATCCGCTCACCGGACTATTCAACCGGCGTTATCTGGAAGAGTCCATGGAACTGGAAATGCGCCGGGCCGTACGCAACTCCCGCCCACTGAGCGTGCTCATGCTCGACCTCGATCATTTCAAACGCTTCAACGACAGCTTCGGCCATGATGCCGGCGATACGATGCTCCGGGAATTCAGCACCGTGCTCAAAGGCGCCGTGCGGGGGGGCGATATCGCCTGCCGGTATGGGGGAGAGGAATTCGCGTTGATCCTGCCCGAGGCTTCCCTGGAAGTCTCCCGCGCCCGGGCCGAACGGCTGCGCGAGAGCGTAAAGCACATGAACGTGCACAACCGAGGGCAGGGATTGGGAAATGTGACCGTCTCAATCGGCATTGCCGCATTCCCCGAACATGGAGGCGATCTGGAAACGCTCCTGAAAGCCGCCGACAGTGCGCTGTACAGCGCCAAGGGAGCGGGGCGGGACCGGGTCGAGGTCGCACCTATCCCCGAGTTGTCGCCGAACCCACAGTAACCGCGCGGTCGCATCCAGCCGTCCCCCGGCACTCGAATTGAGGGATTGAACCGCGCTCGTTTTTGTGAAATAAAAGCGTCGCGGAATCCGCTCTCATCCACCCAGAACTGGAGATAACGCGATGGTATCTCGTCGAGGTTTCTTGCGGTCCCTGTCGCTCACTGTGGCGCTGCCCGCAGCGGCCCAATGGGATGATGGGAAGTCAGAAGTCCTCACTCTCGATTTTCCCAGAGACGGCGACCCTGCCTACTGGAAAAAAATTCGCAAGATGTACCTGCTCCCGGAAAACAAGGCGTTCTTTAACACGGGAACGCTGGGTGCCCAACCCACGGTCGTGTACGAAGCGGTCGTCCAGCACATGCGCAAGGTGGCTGCCGACATTGCCGACTGGGACTACAAGGGCGATGACTGGATTTCCGGGTACGGGCCGCTTACCGTCCTGCGCGCTAAAATGGCGACGCTGATGAACGCGGCGCCGGAAGAGATCTCCCTGCTCGAAAACGCGACCACGGGCATGGATCTCGTCTCCAATGGCCTGGACCTGAGCGAAGGAGAGGAAATCCTCGGAACTGACCAGGAGCATCCGGGAGGCCGGCACGGCTGGGATGTGAAGGCAAGACGCTGCAAGGGGGTGTATCGCCCGGTGCCGATGCCCAAGCCGCCAAGCAACCCCGACGAGGTGATGACCGCCTTCCTGAACGCCTTCACCCTCAGGACGAAGGTCCTGGCTGTGCCTCACATCATCTCCGGGACCGGCGCGGTCCAGCCGGTCAAGGAACTTTGCGCCGCTGCACGCTCCCGCGGCATCTTCACCATCATCGACGGTGCCCAGGCGTTGGGCCACGTGCCGGTGGATGTGCGGGACATCGGCTGCGACGCCTATTATTCAAGCATGCACAAGTGGCTGTGCGCTCCGGCCGGATGCGGCGTCCTCTATATCCGCGGCGAGCGGGCGCGGGACATCTGGACAACGCTGGCCAGCAGCCAGTGGGATAATCACAAGGACGAAGGATACCGGCTGCAGCAGCGTGGGACAGGGAACCTCTCCATCCTCGTGGGCCTGAACGCGGCAATCGATTTTCACAATCGGATCGGCCATGAGCGCGTGATCCGCCGCATCAAAGAACTTGGCGACTATCTGCGAGCCGGCCTCGCCAGAATTCCCAAAGTGAGGATCAATACGCCCGTGCACCCAGCGATGTGCGCCGGCATCACGAACTACCAGGTGGAGGGGGTCGGCGGGACCGCGATGCAGGACGCGCTCTGGCTCAAAGGGATCCGCATCCGCGGCAACCGCCAGTCGACGCACATTTACAACAGCGAAGCTGAACTGAACGTAACACTGGGAGTCATCCGTCAGCTCGCCGGGAGCTAACGCGTAGAATACATGTGGGAGGCACCACGCTCAGCCTGAGCGCAAAAGAAATGGAAAACCTCGAAGCGAATCTCAGAAATATCACACTGGCGCCTTACATTTTCAAGGCCATGGCCCTGATCGGAGTGCGGCGCAGAGCCGGCAGCAACATGTTCCGGCACCAGATCAGCACGATGGGTATTCTGCTGGACTACAAGTTCATCGACCCGGTTCTGCTGAAGGCGTCCGTGATCCACGACCTGTTCGAAAACGCCCTGGGCATGCCCGGCGTGAGCAGGGAGGAGATTGTCCGACTCGATGCCGACGGCCCGGCCGTCTATGACCTGGTCATGGAGGTGACCATTCGGGTGATCGACGGCGTCAAGGAGCCCAAGTCCACCTACTTGAAGCGCGTCCTGGAAACCGGAAGCCAGAAGGCCAAGATCCTCAAGCTCGCCGACCGGATCAGCAACCTCGTCGCCCTCGGGTTCGTGCACGAGGAGACATTCGTCCGGAAGTATCTTGCCGAAACGAAAGAGCACATCCTGCCTTACGCCGAGCGGATCAACGCGGATATGTGTCGCGAGCTCACCGATCTGGTAATGGACCGGGAACAGATGCTGGCATCCAAACTGCGACCCTAACCCGAATAATTCACCCGCGCGTGGGCCGCGTAGCGACCGCATGAATGTAGGCCGGCCTTTCAAGGCCGGCACCCGATTGGCTGCTCCCGATGCGTCGCGTAGGTCCTGAGAAAAATAGAATTTTGCAAAAATCACCCTAATGATTTCAATGATTTACAGCCGCAAAATGGCCGATTTTTGGATTTTTTCTCACGACCGTAGCGACGCTTGAATTCATCCTTCGCTACGCGACGGAATCATTCGCCGCCGTGTGCACCCGGCCTTGAAAGGCCGGGCTACAATCAAACCGCCGCTACGCGGCTTCCACCAGTGTGTTGGTTTCATGAGCGAGAGGAGTTGGCCCTTAACGGTTCAGTCTCTGACGGTTGAGGACATCTCGTAATCCTCTTCATGAATAATCCAGGCTAAGTTGAGAGGCAGAAGCTGTTTCCGTGAAGCCGGCAGTCCGCCGAAAGCTCGTGAAGGTCGCGACGCAGGCGGCGCACTTTGAACCAGTTTCCCTTCGCGAGGGCAGCCGGAAGCTGCTGGTTGAGAACGGGGTCACGCGCACATGCGCAGGAATAGCGGATTCAACGGACATATTGTCTTACTCTCCCTTCGAGGATCGGTCTGACGACGGATCCCGCCACTTGTTCATGTCCGGGAGACCCGAGGACTTGGAGACCGCGACTATCCAGGCCGGGCGAACTGACCGTTCAATGCGACCGTTCCCGCCAGCGGAACCTACTGAAGTGCCTTTGCCGACTTGACGACCACTGCCTGCACGGGGACGTTTTCGAACGGCGTTCCCTGCACGCTCCTGGTGGCTGTCTTCACCGTGGCGATCTTGTCGACCACGTCCATGCCTTCGATCACCTTGCCGAAGACGGCATATCCGAATCCTGGGCCGGCGGGGTCCAGATTCGTGTTGTTGCTGAGATTGATGAAGAACTGGGAAGTAGCGCTGTTAGGGTCATCGTAGCGCGCCATGGACAGCGTCCCGCGGACGTTCTTCAGGCCGTTCTTGGATTCGTTCTTGATCGGCGGCATGGTCGGTCTCGGCGCCATCGCCTCCGAGTACCCGCCGCCCTGGATGACAAAGCCCGGAACCACCCGGTGGAAGATGGTGGAGTTGAAAAAACCCGCGTTCACGTAACTGAGGAAATTCTTGGCCGTAATCGGAGCCTTGTCGGCAAACACCTCGATCTTGATTGGTCCCATGCTGGTTTCCATCACCACCACAGGATTCTTGACCGGCGCTGCCTTCTTTTTCGCCGGCGAAGCCTGTTCCGATGCGAGGGCGGTCAACGGCAATAGGAATAAGAGTGCTGCGTTCAGAAAAAGCGTGATTCTTCTGATCATCTGATTGTCTCCTTGTTTGTATCTGCGGATTTTACCCCATCCGCTCTCAGGATCAAGGAACCGATGCCGATTTCTTCGGTTCAGACAGTATCGGGCGGCTTGTCGCGGATCTTCGTGAATGATCCCCGTGAAGACGACGCCACACCGCCCCGCGCCTGATCCCATCCAGCGCTAATTCCAGCCTTGAGCCGATTTGCCTGCATTTTTCGCATTCGAGGGTGGAGGACGGAATCCATATCGGATCGAATGTCCGGAAACCCACGGCCGGCCGAAAAGCATGACCGGCCCCAACTCACAGGAGGTATGTCATGAGCTTCGAGCTTACTCTCATCGTTGGCCTGGCTGCCGGCTTTCATGCAGCCCTCTATGGGGCCTACAAGGATTCTCCGCACGAGTCGTTTCTGTTGCGGCGGTTCGTTCGCGAACTCGTCTTCGCCACCGGGGTGGCCGCCGTGCTCGGCGGGCTGCATTTTTCCGACGGCCAGAGCCCGCAAAACTATCTTCCTGGAGGGAGCGCTTTGAGAAGTCGCCATCCAAATCGCTCGTTCTGGTTTTCATCAGCTCCGCCGTGGGCATCCCGCCGTTCTATGCGATCACCATTCTGGCGGGCGCCTTTCGAGTCCCGTTCGGAAGCTTCGTCGGCGTCGGCATGTGCGGCCGCCTTGTCCGTTTCAGCTTCGTAGCCCTCGTCCCGCAGCTGGCTTTCCGATGGATTCACTTCTGAGAATCCTGGAACGGGGAACGTCAATCCTCTTCCTCCTGGACGGAGTGCATCGCGGCCCGCTTATCCCGGGCATCGACCCACCTGAGAAGGTAGTAATTGACCACGCCGATCACAGCCATCGCCGCCATGAATGCCGGGTAGGAAATCCTCCAGTTCTGGGCCCCGGTCATCATGCTCCATTCGGACATTCCGCCGATCCCTGCCAGCATCGTCAGGGGCATGAACACCGTCGTGATCGTGGTCAGCCTTCTTACAACGCGATTGGTCCTGTTTGCCATCTGCGCCATCCGGTTATTGATCATCGAGAGATGGATCTCCATGATGGTGGCGATCAGTTCCCTGCAGATTTCGATCACTTCGAAAAACTTGGCAAGATGATCGTAGATGTCGCGGTACTCATAGATCGCTTTGTCGGTAATGAAAGGCGAATCCCGGCGGCACAGCTTGACGAGAATCTCCCTTTCATAAACCAGGCTCTTGCGCAGAACCAGGAGATTGCGCCGAAGATTCATCAATTTCAAGGGCTGGAAATCGGCGCTCCCCTCCAGAATCGCCTCCTCGGCCTGGTCCAGTTGATCCTGCAGCGCTTCGATGGCCACGAACTTCTCATCCACGATATGGTCCAGAAGGACTTCCATGAGGAAGTCCGCTCCTGCACGAGCCTGGTCCAGATCGCGGCGCACCGTTGCTTCGAGTCGATCCGCAAAAGCCGTATCTTCCTTAGCATGCGAATGGACCGTCACGAGGAATTTCTCTCCCAGAAAGAAGTTGACTTCTTCCACCTGGGCTTCTCCTTCGGCGCGAAGGTACCTGTTGAACAGGATGAAGGTATGATTGGGAAACTCCTCCATTTTGGGAACCTGGTCTTCATCGACGCAATCCTCGATGGCCAGAGAATGCAGACCCAGCGGTTCCGCGAGCTCCGTCAATTCCTCGCGGGTGGGATTGGTGAAGTCGAGCCAGATGAATCCACCGGTTCGCCGCAGGCGGAGGGCGTCTGTCAGTGCCGCCGTCCTTACGAGTCCCTTAACCGTCGTGATGCTGTAGTAACGACCTGTTTCCATTGGTTTCCCCTTTTCCGGTTCAAGGCGCCTGCGATGCTCTGTTTCTGGATCCAGCTACCCCTCTAGATGGCTTGCGCCGCAAGTGTACCCGATCGGCCGCCTGTGGAAAAACAATCCCGCGAGGCGTTGTGAGAGCAGTCCGCCGCGGGCGAATCCGAGTTTCCCTCCGTCAACTTCATCGCGGCGCCGGAAGCATGCCCCCGGATTTCAGCGCGATGCTCCAGATAGATCGAACCAATCGCCGATGAAAAACGTTATAACCCGACAAAGGGGAGTTGCGCCATGAGACTGTCCAGACAAGCTGCCTTTCTTTTGACTTGTGCCTTCTCATTGACATTCCAGGGATGCGTTTTTGCATATCCTGCCGTCGAAGGCAAGTTCGAACGCACACTGAGTGTTGCGGGGCCGGTGGTTCTTGAGGTGAGCAACGGATCCGGCAAAATAGAGGTGCGGGCTGGTAGTTCTTCCAGCGTACAGATTTACGGCCTTATTCGGGCCCGCGATGATTGGCGGAACAACGCGCGTGAGAAAGTGAATTATTTGAGCTCCAACCCGCCGATTGAGCAGAGCGGCAATGTGATCAAAATCGGCAGAATCAACGACGAAGCATACCGGAACAATGTCTCCATCTCGTACGAGATCACGGTGCCGGCCGAAACCAGGGTTCAATCGAAAACAGGATCCGGAAGCCAGAGTGTCGACGGCGTCCGCGGACCCGTCGATGCAAGCACCGGTTCCGGGTCGATCAACATGTACCACATCGGCGGCGACGTCACGGCCCGGACCGGGTCGGGCAGCATCGTGCTCGACGACGTGTCCGGAAGGATCGAGGCAGGGACCGGCAGCGGCTCGATTCGAGCGGAGCACATCGCCGGATCCATCAATGCGAGCACCGGGAGCGGAAGCGTGACGTTGGGACAGGTTTCGGCGGAGCAAGGCGGCTCAAGAGATGTGGATGTTCGCACGGGTTCGGGAAGTATTGAGGTATCCGGCGTGAACGGATCGCTCCGCGCCGTGAGCGGCAGCGGCGGAATCAGGGCGAGCGGAACCCCGGCGGGCGATTGGAGCGTGGAGGCTTCCTCGGGAAGCGTGACCCTGCACGTGGGAGCGAACACCGCGTTTGAGCTGAATGCGCACGCCAGTTCCGGACGGATCACCGTGGACCATCCGATCACCGTGACCGGCACCACGAGCAAGCGCGATATGCGAGGGACGGTCCTGGGCGGCGGTCGCCTGATCCAGGTGCGCACCGGCTCCGGCAACATCACAATCCAGTAACCGACCGCGGGCCGCGGGTAGGTCCCGTCCGGCGAGCCCGTCTCAAAACTCGCGCGCCCGGCGATATGCCGTCAACTCCAGCCCTGGAAGGGCTGGAGACAGTAGCCCCGGGCAAGCGAAGCGCCGCCCCGGGGTAAAGGGTGAATGAGAAACCGAGCCCCGGCAGGGGCGACAGAAAGCATCTACAAACAAATGACTTCTGTCGCCCCTGCCGGGGCTCTCACCACTTGCCGGGCCTGTCCGGGGGCAGCGCCGCTGCGCGGCTAGCCCCCGGCTACTCTCTCTGCGTCCCTCCAGGACGCCTGGTTTTGAAACATTCTCGCCGGACGGGACCTACCCGGACGGGACCTATGGCAGTTTGTGGTTTACCAGCGGCCTTCGGTTCAAGCCTCCTTGATCCAGACAATGGAAGTCGGAGGAGGAGGTATCGGACGCGCGCCTGCACCTGCACCCGCTGGAGGAGGCGGGGGAGGCGGTGGCGGGGCCGGATCGCGATTCGTTCTCGCGAAATTCGGGATCGCCATCATCGGCGAGCCGTCTGTGAACGATCCTTTGATGACCATTACTCCGCCCAGAAGGTCACCTCTCCACTCCGTGGTCAGAGCCGACGCCGGACTGATCGCCCGGGTGATGTCCTGATCGACCTTTTCGATGTTGTAAACCAGGGGGCCATACCGAAGGGCTACCCGGCCCTGGTCGGCGGCGATCTTGTCGCTCGCCTTAACACGCTGGACCTTCATGGGCATCACCAGGTCGATCTTGTCGCCGGCCTTCCAGGCACGGGTGATGACGGCATAGCCCTTGTCGACCTGGGGTTTCAGCGTGGCGCCGTTGACGGCGATGGAAGTGATGCCGTTGGCCTCCGGCATGCCGTTGTACAGGCTGCTGACGTCGCGGTTCGGCACCCGGATCCTGACGCTGAATCTCTGCTGCGTGCTGGGATTGACCGTGATGGAGACCTTTCCGTTCCATGGATAGTCGGTCGACTGCACCATCTCGACTTCCGTTCCGGCAACATTCTCCAGGGTCACGGTGCTTCCGATGAAGAGGTTGACGTAGACACCGTCTGCACTCTTCGCATACATCCAGGTGGGCAGCATCAGCAGGGTGCGGGGGATATTCCCGACGCAGCAGGGACAGTTGTGCCAGGGCGTGCGGGGCGCATTCGCATCGAGTGGATTTGTGTAATAGAAATTCTGACCCGCCAGATCCGTGCCGCCGAGCAGCGCGTTGTACATCGTCTGCTCGTAAAGGTCGGCGTACCTGGCGTCGTGGTATGCCAGGTTCATCTTCCACTGGAAAAAGATCTCGCCGCAGCTCGAGCAGGACTCGCAATAGGCGTTGTTGCGCAGGGAGTAGTTCGGGCCGAACCCTTCTGAGGTCTCGCCGCTGCCCACCCCTCCCGTGACGTAGTATTTCTTGTGAACGATGTTGTCCCAGAGCGATTTCACGGCACTCTGGTAATCGACGTCGTGCGTTTCCACGGCGACGTCGGCCATGCCGGAATAGTTATAGACGGCGCGCACTGCGTGCCCGACCGCCTCGTACTGCTGCTGCACCGGCAGGTGGCTCTGATCGTATTCCTGCCGCTCCCCTTCGTTGGCGGCGGCTGTATACCGGCAGTCGAGCAGGAACTTGGCCAGTTCGATGTATCTCTGACCTTTGCCGCCCCCTTCCATGTCGTTCACGAAGCGGCCGAACCGGACTAGGGCCTGCTCCATTTCCTGATGGCCGTCATACCACGGTTTCTTGGGAGCAGGGCCGAGGTTGTCGCACCAGCAGTCGGCGAGTTTTTTTGCGGCATCGTACAGCCGTGCGTCTTTTTTGTTTGTCATCAGGTAGTGATTGATCGCCGATTCCAGGAAATACCCGGCGGTGTACCCTTCATGATTGCCCCTTCCCTGCGGCGACCACCGGTCCGGCCAGCGCTGCACGTCGCGCAGCGTGAAGGCCGTCTGGAGGTACCCGTCGGGGTGCTGTGCAGCCAGGATCTTCGGGATCCAGTCCTCCAGAGTCGCCCTCATTTTTTCGTGCGCCTTGATGATGTCCGGATCACCCTGCGGATCGACCATCAGCGCGATGCTCATCGACTCGACAGTCTGATGGACCCAGGCGTTGGAGAACACGTATCCCTTGTGGGCGCCGTGAGGCTCGCCACGCAAGGCCTTGGCGGCCTCAATGAAATTGTCGATGCCGCCCGGCCCCTGGGTCAGGTTGTTGCGGTTGATCATGTCGATGCAGTGCGGGATCCAGCTTGCGCTCAGTGCTTTGGCCCGAGCGTTCCAAAGCGGGCTGTTGATCTTGAAATTCTTGGTATAGACAGCGTCCAGTTGTTTCGCCGGCGGCGGGGTTTCCACCGAAACCTGCAATGTCGACGCAACGGTCGTATCACCGGTCTTGGTGGTGAGTTTCAAGACATAGGCGCCCGGAGTCGAAAATGTCGCCGTCGTGACCAGCGATTTGGGATCTGCAAAATTGACGGTCCCGGGCCCGGACTCTTTGCTCCAGGTCGACGTTGCGGGCAGGATGTGGAGGGTGACATTCATTGTCTGCGTCGGGTTGCCTGCCCCCGGCGCATTGATGGTAACGGCCGTCTTATAGTCCCCGGGTGGAAGGGTTGCGGCGTTGACTGACGCAGTGAAATTCCTGTTCACCTGGGGTGCTCCTCCGCGGCCCTGTCCGCCCCGCGACCGGAGGGGGATCGACAACCATGCGGGATTGGAAGCGGCCGAGGCCGTCCAACCGGTCGCGCCGTCCACGGCCAAATACACCGTCTGGCTGCGCGGATTGGCGCCCTGTATCATCTGGAAGTCGATGGACGCAGGAGTCGGTCCCGCAGGACCTCTCCCTCCCCTGCCTTCCATTCCGGGCCGCATCGACTCGCCGCCGAATCCGGCCCATCCCCGCAGGTAGGTCTTTCCGGGTTGGATTGTGACCCGGTCGACGCCCGCGATTCCGTTCAGGGCGGCAGCATCCGCTGCCGTCGCACCCGGGACGATATGGATACTCTGCACCAGGGGGCCGAGGACCACTGAAGCCGCAGCGGCTTTCCCCACGGCGCCCAGCATTTCACGCCGGCTCAAATGCAACTTTCCGTCGTTCTCATTCATGATGATCTCTATCTCCGGGGTCGGACCCGAATAAACTGGTTGTTTGTATTAGGATGGTTTGAAACAAGCCTCTAAAAAAACGTCTCAGATTCGACTCTTGGGTGTCATTTTTTCAGTTTGAGCTGAGGCCCGGCTTCTGAGGCGTCCACCTGCCCCAGATGTGCCTGATTCTCAAAAAAACATTGCCGAAAATCTCAACTCAGGGTCGTTTTTTGGCCTTTTTTCGCGCTATTCGTTGAGATCTTTCGCGTTGCGTCGGTCCGATTCCATGCTATCCCCGGTGTGACGGAGAAGTCAAGCGAGGGTTCCACTGCTTTGCGATTCAGACACTGAAACGACAGGATCTCGCAATGTCTCAAACACAGTCCAGGGGTCGGTTCTTATGCCGTTTTCTCAGGAGAGCGCAAATGAAGTTGACAGGGCTTCCGCCAATGGCTCAGGATACCCGGCAACATCGAGGGGTGGATTGCATGCGTTTGGGTTGCTGCGGCAGCATGATCGCGCCGACGGACGATCCGATCGGCATCCGCGTGGCCGGCGCCATGGCGGAGATCGGATTCGACTACATCGAGCTGTCCTTGTCGGACATCGTCGCCTTGCCGGAGCCGTCGTTTGCCGCGCTCGCGCAACGCCTGGAAAAATCCGGCATCGCCTGCGAGGCCTGCAACAACTTTTTTCCGGCCCGCATCCGGCTTACCGGCACCGAGGCCAGCATAGAGCTGGCCATCGGATATGCCCGCCAGGCGCTCGACCGCGCCGCCCGTTTGGGGGCACGCGTCATCGTCTTCGGCAGTTCCGGAGCCAAGAACGTGCCGGCAGGATTTCCCAAGCCGGACGCATGGCGCCAGATAGTCGCACTGCTGAGGCAACTCGGCCCACTGGCGGCAAGCCACTCCATTACCATTGCCATAGAGCCGATCAACAAGCTGGAATCCAACATCGTCAACCTGGCCGCCGAAGGCTTGCGCCTGGTGCGGGAGGTAGAACACCCGAACATCCAGCTTCTGATCGACTACTATCATCTCATGATGGAACAGGAGGATCCGGCGATCATCCAGGAGGCGGGCCCGGCGATCCGCCATCTCCATTTCGCACAAATCGAGGGGCGGCTGTTCCCCAGGAAGAGGGAGGCCTCTTACGCGCGCTTCTTCGACTCGTTAATTGCCGCCGGGTATAGTGGACGATGCAGCATCGAGGCCTTCACGCAGGATTTTGCCGCGGATGCGCGCCGGGCGCGCGGCATCCTGCGCGAGGTAACCGGAAACCGTGATTGACGTTCGGGTGGTGTGAAAAGCGAACAAAGGAGCCGGCATGAAGAATATCGGATTTGTTGGTCTGGGGATCATGGGCAAGCCCATGGCGAGGAATCTTCTGAAGGCTGGTTATCCACTGGTGGTTTACGACATCAGGCCGGAGCCGGTCGCAGAACTGGTTCAGGCCGGTGCGCGGGCGGGCCGGTCCCCCTCTGACGTAGCGGCCGGGAGCGAAGTGATCATAACGATGCTCCCCAACTCTCCCGAGGTGAGAGTTGCTGCACTCGGCAAGGACGGCATCATCGAGGGCATCCGGGCCGGTTCAATCGTGGTCGACATGAGTTCGATCGCACCGCTTGCCAGCCGGGAGATTGCAGCCGCCATCGCAGTCAAGGGGGCTGTCATGCTCGATGCGCCCGTGAGCGGCGGCGAGCCCAAAGCCATCGAAGGGACGCTGGCGATCATGGTCGGCGGCCCGCAACCTGCTTTCGAGGAGGTCAAAGAGATCCTCACGGTCATGGGCGCATCGGTAACGCGCGTCGGCGAAATCGGCAGCGGCAACGTCACCAAACTCGCCAACCAGATCATCGTGGCGCTCAATATTGCCGCCCTCTCTGAGGCGATGGTGCTGGCGACCAAGGCGGGCGTAGATCCTGAGAAGGTCTTTCAAGCCATCCGTGCCGGTCTGGCAGGCAGTACGGTCATGGACGCCAAAATGCCCATGATTCTGGCGGGCAATTTCAAGCCGGGCTTCCGGATTGAACTGCACATCAAGGATCTCATGAATGCCCTCGACACAGCCCACGAACTGGGCGTGCCGGTACCGCTCTCCGGACAGGTGCTCGAGATCATGCAGGCGCTTAAGGTGGACGGGAAGGCCAAAAACGACCACGGCGGCCTGATTCAATTCTACGAGAAACTGGCCAAGGTGGAGGTCCGCCGCTGATCGGCCTTGCCGTCGACGGCGTTGGGGGCCACGAAACACCCAATTGACTTCGCGTTTTTCATGTGTTTCGTGGTCCTGACATTTGCTCCCGCTTGTCGATAGACCGTCAGAACGGCATCTTCGGCAGCGGCGGCAGCACCGGGGTCAGTTTACCCCAGCCCTGCTCTTTCACGGTCTTCATGTCCCTGACCAACTGGTCCGGCAGCGTGGCATTCAGCTTGGGCGGAGTCGCCGTGTTCCCAATCGCCCAGGCGGTCGCTGCCACTGTCTTGGACACCTTCAGCATCATCTCGTAGTCGAGCTTCTCCGGGCTGTCGGTCACTCGATGGTAATCCGAATGCAAACCGTCGCAGAAAAAGGCGATCGGGATTCCCATCTTGGCGAAATTGTAGTGGTCGCTGCGATAGAAGATCCGCTGGCCGTTCGGCTGCGGACCGAGGTTGTCGTGGGTCTCATCGGGAGCCGTCGTGTCGTAGAAGTGGTTTATGCTCATCTTCTGGTAGTTGTTGTTCAGGCTCTCGATCGTTTTCCCCAGGTCGTCGCTGCTGATGCTTGGTCCGACTACAAAAATTTCATTCTGCTCCACCAGCTTGTATTGAGGCGGGTCGACATATCCCGGCGTCTTGTGGCGCCCGATCATGTCCATGTTGAGGTTGAGCACCACCTTGGTGATGTCCACCGGCGGAAACTGGTTGAAATATTGCGAACCCCACAACCCCCTTTCCTCTCCGGCGACCCACAGGAAGATCATAGTGCGTTTGGGCCGGATCCCCCTTTCCGCCCCCTGGGCGAAGGCGCGGGCGATGGCCATGAGCGCGGCGCAACCGGATGCGTCGTCGTCCGCTCCGTTGGCGATGCCGTCTCCGCTGGCATCGGGGTTGCTCAGCCCGACGTGATCGAGGTGAGCACTCATCACAACGTACTCGTTCTTCAGGACCGGATCGCCCCCCTCGAGCATGGCGATGACGTTTTCCGCGTGATTCCGATCGCTGTTTACGGCGATGCGAAGGCTCAGTTTCTTCTCGGCGTTCAGCTCGAAAGCATCCAGCTTCGCGCCGGAAACCGCTCCTTCAAACACCTGCGTTCCGCTGAGCTTCTCACCCTGGAAGAGGGCATTCGTGAGGTCAATGCCGGCAGTGATCGAAGGTACGCTGGGCGGCCGGTTCGCCTGGAACTTCACCACCTGGTATGCAGGGCCGTTAAGACCTGCGCCACGGCCGCCCGCACCAGGCGGCGCCGACATCGCCGATAATTGCTGGAAGGTGGGGATGGTAATGATGGCGAGAGCTCCGTTCTTTACCGCGTAGCCTTGCGGTGTGATGAAGTCGGTGTTCTCAATGCCAAACGGATTGGAAGGAGCGCCCCCTCGGCCTCCTGCACCACCGCGGCCGCCTGCTCCGCCGCCTCGGGCGGCTGCGGCAGCTGCTTGCTGGGCAGCCAGTTCCGCCGGTAGACCCGCAACCACCATGATCTTGCCGCGCACGTCGATCCCCTGGTAAGGATTGGTGTTGGTTTTGTTGATGACGTAGCCGTCGCCGACGAAAACCAGTTGGGCATTGGCGATGTCGGCCGGCTGACTGGCTGCCCCGCCGCGTCCGCCAAAACCGCCGCCGCCGATGGTCCAGTCCGCGGCATATTCAAAGGTCCGCGGGCCTGCCGGGGCGCCGGCGCCGCGGCCTCCTCCAAAGCCCGCTCCACCCCGTCCGCCGCCTCCGCGCCCGGCCGGCATGGTCAGGGTCATCTTCATGCCGGCGGCATCCAGCTGATTGCTCACCAATTCAATCGGCATGAAATAGGGCTGCAGTGGCCCATCCGTGCCCTCGGTGCTTCCGCCCGGCTTCAGGCCCCACTCCTTCAGGTGACCGGCGATGTACAGCGCGGCGGCGTCATATCCCCGGGACGGCAGGTAGCGGCCTTCCATCTGATCGGATGCAAGAAAGTACTCGTATACCTTCAATTCGTCCTGGGTGATGGCATCAGCGTTGCCATAGGTGGCAGACGCGGTGGATGACGCTTTGGGCTTTTTTGCCTGAGAGGGTTGCGGCGCGGGTCTGACCCACCCCGGAGTAATCAGCAGCAAGCCCAGAAGGGCTGTAGTGGCAATAATTCGACGCATATGGGGCCTCAATCAATAGTTGTTTCCATTTGCATTACCGGTCATTGGCGCCGGTTTGGTTGCAGCAGAGTACCATCGCTCATGGAGATTATCATCCTGAATTATTGCGGCAACTAACAAGTTCGGGCCTGCACAGCCCTGAATCATCCGTTGGCCGGCCTCTCCATCCTTCCCTCGATCTGCCTTGACCAATCGTCTTGCAGGCATACACTGATGCGTAGCGGCTGCGGTTGCCGCGCGCAACGGCGATAGGCGTTGACTCGATATATGACAAGTGGTAGTACCATTTTGCGAAAGCTGCTTCGGCGCGGTTCATTCGCAGTCGAACTCAAAGGGACCACGGCAGGCATGAAATCCACTTCTCCTCTCAGCAACGGTGTTGTCGGTTTGGGATCCCCCGACGGTTACCTCACGGACGAGGAAGTGTTTGGCATCGTGCGCGATGGATTTTCGACGCTGGATGTCGACGACAAGCGGCTGCTCGTCATCATCCCGGACGGGACCCGGACAATGCCCATGTCCCTGATGTTCGACGCCATCGATTCGGAAGCAGGCGGGCGCGTGGCCGCCCTCGATTATCTCGTCGCGCTTGGAACGCACCAGCCGATGTCGGACGCTCAACTAAGCAGGCGGATTGGCCGTCCAGTCGTTGCCGGGCGGGCCGGGCGGGCCGGGCGCAGCCGGATTTTTAACCACCACTGGGAAGATCCCGGAAATTTCGCGCACATCGGCACGATCCCGGCGGCCGAGATTCGTGAGGCGACCGGCGGACTGCTCGAGGAGGATGTGCCCGTCTCCCTGAACAAACTCATTTTCGACTACGACCAGATCCTGATTTGCGGACCGGTATTTCCGCATGAGGTGGTCGGATTCTCCGGCGGCAACAAGTATCTGTTTCCCGGCATTGCCGGGGCGGAGATCATCAATTTCACCCACTGGCTTGGCGCGCTGATCACGAACTATCACGTGATCGGCGCAGGGCACACGCCGGTGCGCGCCGTCATCGACCGCGCGGCATCGATGGTCAATCGCCCGACCGCCTGTTTTGCCCTGGTCGTCACCCACGGGGGCCTTGCGGGGCTTTACATGGGAGCGCCCCAGGACGCATGGCGGGCAGCGGCAGACCTTTCGGCGCAGAGGCATATCGTATACGTCGACCGGCCGTTCCACCGCGTGTTGTCGATCATGCCGGAGATGTACGACGACCTCTGGACCGCGGCGAAGGGCATGTACAAGCTCGAACCGGCGGTCGCGGACGGCGGCGAGGTGATAATTTACGCGCCGCACATCAAGGAAGTCAGCTATACCCACGGCAGGGTCATCGACGAGGTGGGGTATCACTGCCGCGACTACTTCCTGGGTCAATGGCAGCGTTTCAAGCACTATCCTGGAGGGGTGCTCGCTCATTCGACCCACGTCAAGGGCCTGGGGCGGTACGACCAGACGACCGGCACAGAATTTCCGCGCATCCGGGTGACGCTGGCCACCGGAATTCCGGCGGAGCGATGCCGGCGCATCCATCTTGGCTACCTGGATCCGGCAGGCGTCAGGATCGAGGAGTGGAAGGGCCGCGAGAGCGAGGGCACGCTGGTAGTGCCCAGGGCCGGGGAGATGCTCTATCGTCTAAAACGCAAAGACGGCTGAGTCCACGGGAAAGATCCCGCTGGCTCGTGTTCATCGCCGAAGCGTCCGCGGGTGGGAGGCGGCCGATCTGCAGCGCGAGGATAAGACTATGACGGGCGTGAAATGTGACATCGGCGTGGTCGGATTGGGGGTCATGGGCAGCAATCTTGCGCTCAACATGGAGCGTAACGGCTTTTGCGTCGCCGGCTATGACCTCGATGCAGCCAAGGGGAAGGCGTTCCTGGCCGGACCTGCAGCAGGGCGCAACGTCGCGCTGGCCGACTCACCCGAAGGCCTGATGAGGATCCTGAAGAAGCCGCGGCGGGTTCTGATGATGGTTCCTGCGGGGCCGGCGGTCGAAAGCGCCATTGCTCACCTCAAGCCTCCACTCGAGCCCGGCGACATCCTGATCGACGGCGGCAATTCTTACTTCCTCGACACCGAGCGCCGGGGCAAGCAACTGGCAACGGAAGGATTCCAGTATGTCGGCGCCGGCGTGTCCGGCGGGGAGCAGGGCGCGCTGTGGGGGCCCAGCATCATGCCGGGGGGGCCGGAGGAAGCCTGGGAGGCGCTCGCGCCGATTCTTCGGGCCATCGCCGCGAAAGCCGACGACGGTGAACCGTGCGTCGAGTACATGGGACCGGGCGGTGCGGGCCACTTCGTCAAGATGGTGCACAACGGCATCGAATATGGGGACATGCAGCTCATCGCGGAGACTTACGATGTCCTGTCGCGCGGCCTCGGACTCACCGCGGGCCAGCTCCGTGGTGTGTTTGCCGGCTGGAACGAAGGAGAACTCAAATCCTACCTGGTCGAAATCACCGCCGCCGTCCTGGCCAAGGTCGATCCTGATACGGGCCGTCCGCTGGTGGACGTCATCCTCGACGAGGCCCAGCAGAAAGGCACCGGCAAGTGGACAAGCCAGAACGCTCTCGACGTGGGCGCGCCGATCCCCACGATCAACGCGGCCGTCGAAAGCCGCATTATCTCCGCGCTCAAGCCGCAGCGAATGATCGCAAGCCGTCTGCTGAAGGGACCGGCGGCCGCGTTTAGAGGCGACCGTCAGAAGTTGATCGACGCGGGTCGCGACGCTCTCTATGCCAGCAAAATCACCTCCTATGCGCAGGGTCTGTCTCTACTTCGCCTGGCGTCGGATGAGTACGGCTATGGGTTCCGCCCGGGAGACATCGCGAAAATCTGGCGCGCCGGCTGCATCATCCGTGCAAGCCTTCTCGGCGACATCATGGCCGCTTTCAAGCGGGATGCGGGCCTCGTCAATCTCATGCTTGATGAGGCTTTCCGCGACGCCCTGGCGCGGCGTCAGGCGGCCTGGCGTTTCTTCGTCCAGACCGCTGTGGGACTGGGCATACCCGTTCTGGCGCTGAGTTCCTCGCTTGCCTATTACGATGCCTACCGGAGCGAGCGCCTGCCGGCCAACCTGACTCAGGCGCAACGCGATTACTTCGGCGCTCACACCTACCGCCGGGCGGATAAGGCGGGAGTGTTCCACACCGACTGGTAAGTCGGCCGTAAACCGGAAGAACGGCATTTCGGCAAGTGTGATTTTTTCTGACCCTTTTGATGATTTCGCGCTTCATCGTCATTGAACCGGGAAAGTGCCGTGCTTGCCCCGCCCGCTGAAGAGGGAGAGAAATGACTTACGGTTTGAACATCCTTGCTGACGGTGCCCTGGACCTGGTTTCGCTCGGCGCCGTGGTTCATCGCCTGGATCCGGGAATTACACCGTTTCGAAAGGCGACCGAATGCCGGATTCACGTGAGCGGGGGGGAGTTCAACGTAGCCGCCAACCTTGCCGACTGCTTCGGCCTGCAGACCGGCATCGTGACCGCAATGGTGGATTACCCGATCGGAGATCTCATCGCCGAACGTGTCAAGGCGATGGGTGTCCGGCCGTTTTACAGGCGGTTCAAACACAACGGAGTCAACGGCCCGAATATGGCCACAGTCTTCAGCGACAGAGGCCAAGGGGTGCGGGCTCCCGTTGTCTTTTACAACCGCTCCAACGAAGCGGCGGCCCTCCTGAAACCCGGTGATTTCGACTGGTCTTCCATATTCGCGAAGGGCGTGCGCTGGTTCCACAGCGGCGGCATCTTCGCCTCGCTGTCGGAAACCACAGGGCAGCTCATCCTCGAAGGCATGAAGGCGGCCAAATCCGCCGGCGCCGTCATCTCCTTTGACTTGAATTTCCGGGAGAAGCTCTGGAACATATGGGGAAGGCAGGAGCGTGCCGTGGAGGTGCTCGGGCGCATCGTCGAAAACGTCGACGTCCTCGTCGGCAATGAGGAGGACCTGCAGAAAGGGCTCGGCATTGCCGGCCCCGAGGTCGCCGGGAAATCGAAGCTCGATCCGAGTGCATTCGTAGGAATGATCGACAACGTCCTCCGGAAGCATCCGCAGGTCAAAATCGTGGCGACGACGCTCCGAGAAGTGCTCTCGACCAACCGGCACAGCTGGAGCGCGGTGGCCTGGATCAACGGCAGCGCTTATGTGGCGCCCGTCTGCGAGCTGGACGTGTTGGATCGCGTCGGCGGAGGGGACGGTTTTGCGTCCGGATTCTTCTACGGCCTGCTGACGGGAGAACCGCCCGAGGAAGCGGTCAAACTGGGCTGGGCGCACGGCGCCCTGCTGACGACTTTCCCGGGCGACACCACCATGGCGACGGTCGAACAAGTGCGCTCCTTCGCCCGCGGCGGCTCCGCGCGCATTCAGCGTTGAGAAGGAGATCCAGGGGCGGGATTTGTAGGGTGCGGCCAGACCGCGCCGAATGTCGAATGGGGGCCGGACAATGACTCGTATGGAGATTGAGGCCTTGATCGCCAGGCGGCAAGAAACCTGGAAACGACGAGACGCCGGGGAACTGGCGGCGGATCATTCGGATGACTGCATGCTGGAAAGCCCGGTCGGCGGGACGGTCCGGGGTCGCGAGGCCATCCTCAGCATCTACGCGGGCTGGATTTCAGCGTTTCCTGACGTGGAGTTCCGTCAGGAACGCCTGGTGATCGATAAAGACCAGGCCGTACAATTCACAATAATGTCCGGGACGCACTCGGGTGACTTTTGCGGTCTCCCGGCGTCCGGAAAGCACTTCGAGGTCCGCTGCGTATTTCTTTTTGTTTTTTCCGGGGACAAGATCGTGCACGAAGTCCGCGTGTACGACTTTGCCGGGCTTCTGCTGCAACTCGGCGTGCTCAAGGCCAAACCATCCGTTTAGCTTCCGGGGTCGATCAGCGGGCAGGATCCGGCTTTTTCTGGGCCAGCGCCTCCAGCTGCTTATAACTTGGAGGGAGGATGATCACAGCCCGCTCGAGCGCCTTCTGCTCCTCGATGCTGAACGTGTGGTCGAGCCGGCCTTCCCGTTCGGCGGCTTCGTGTGCCAGCCTGAATCCGTTGGATGGGCTCATGCGCAGGAATCGCCCAGCTAACGAAAGATAGTAAAAAAGGACAGGGTCAAACGACCTGTCCAGGGGAACCTCGTCAACGCCGATTCCAATCCCTGCCGGCTCCCTGAACAGAGCGTTCACGGCCCCGATGTCACTTCCCAGGTTCAGGCAGCTGTTCGGAAACAATACGCTGTACATTTCCCTGCCCGGGGGAAAACCCAGAATCCGGAACTCCGGATTTTCCTCGTATGAGGCGCCTTCGAAACGGTCCGGATCCAGGGCCACGAGCGTGATGCGGCGGGACCCGATGTCTCCCCCCGCCAGGTAGATTTCAGACACCCCGTTCCCGTCCATATCGGCCAAAAGGATTTCACGCGTTAAGTCGCCGACGTAGCCCGAATGCCAGTATTCCCGTATGACTTTGCCCGTCTGAACATCCAGCAGAGCAATCTGGTTCGGATAGTCCGGGATCTGTATGGCAGAAACGATAATGGAGTTCGGCCTCCCCTGCGCGAATCTGGCAACCTGGAAGTTGGCGACAACATATAGATTGGGAAACTGCTCGGGCTTTGCGGAGGTCACAACCCGACCCGGTGTGAACTTCCACCGGATGTTACCACGCTTGTCGAAGCAGAGCAGGGGCGCACTCGTACCGATCTCGGTTACTTGTTCCGGCAGCGGCGTGAGCAAGGTTTCATTATCGCCGTCCCCATCAAGATCCCCGATCCAGATGTGACGGCTCGTATTTCTGCTGTATTCCTCCGTATAGTAAGGACCGAGGGGGAATGCAGCCGACCAGCGCCAGATTTCGCGGTTGTGCGAATCGAGGACGATCAGGGTATCGCCGTCGGCGGTCCAGCGCTTCGGCTGGCCGGGACGCATCCAGGCCAGATACCCGAACGCCAGCACGGCGAGCAATAAAGCTGCCAGGCCGGCGACCAGGAACAGACGTTTTGCGGGCACCGTCGCTGTGACGGCCTTGGGGCCCGGCAAGGACGGGGCGATCTCCCCGTCCTGCTCCGCCGCTTGTCCCGACAGCTTCCACTCGTCAAGCTCCTGCGCAACCGCCAACACACGGGCACGCCCCCCAGGTAAGCGCCGGACAGGCAGGGCGCGCTCTTTTTCCCAGTTTTGAGCTGTACGAACAGTCACACCGAGGTAGTCGGCGATTTCTTTCCAGGAATGCAGGTCTCCATTGTGCATTTTCAGCAGGATCGCGCTCGAAACATCCTCTTATGAATTCCGAATAGTGTACGTGGTCCGGCAGGGACAGAAAAAGCCGGATCCGCACCCATTCAGCCTTGCGTAGCGCACCCGGATTCTTCTGTGGCGGACACGGCACGTTCCCCGAAGCGCCGGACAGCCCCGCAACACGGCGCCGCATCATGGCAGGCACATTCAGGAGTTCTCCCACCCGGGCACGCTGCGGGCCCAATATAATCCATCGGATCGATCCCCCAAAGAGATTATTATTCGGCTCCGAGGGATCCCTGCCCGAGCCGCATCCCGCTCCAATCGGGTCCGGAACTGGCTCTGCCCCATGCGAAGAATCAGATACGGCGCCGGAACGGCAGAGCCTGTAGGGTCGCGCGGCCCCAGGCCGTGGTTTTGTCTCTGAATAAAACCGAAATGACTCCATTTTGGCAGCGTCTTAGGGATGGGGAGAGGTAAAATCACGAGCGGAAGGCAATAGCAGGGACGTGTTGGGAAGCCAAACACGGCCCGCGTCAGGCTTGTGTCCGCTCCATACCGCAACCTGAGATTGGAAACGAAAGATGTCACGGCATGCTCGCCTGATCAGTTCAATACAACTCATGTTCGCTCTCTGCATCGCTTTTTCAGCCGCCGTTTCCGGTCCGCAGGAAGGCAGGGGACGACGCATTTGTGTCGTCGCGGTGCGTGATTCCAGCCTGTTCACCATGTGCCCCTCGGCAGCGCAGATCAAGACCTGGCGGTACCCGGGTCGCACGCAAAGTCTGGAAATCATTCAAAACACCGAAGGGCCGCGCCTTGGAGTCTCACAGCACCTCATTCAACTGGATCGACCCGTGCTGGACCGCTCGCGCGCGGAATGGTGGAACATCATCGGCAAGACGCGGGGGGCTTCCTCCTCGGGCAAGATCGACCTCAGCCTGAAAATCGGGATCGAAAAGGAACTTTCCAGACGCAGCGACATCAGACTCGTGGATTCCCCGGAACACGCCGACCTCGTCTTCCTGGCCGAAGGGCTTTATGCCGACCATGTTTCGGGATTCATCGGGGTCCAACCCGCCCGCTCACGGCCGACAAGCCTCCCCATCCTGGCACTGGTAATGGCTATCGCAGTCCCGGCTGATTTCTACGTTCGAGTTCCTTCAGACAGCGAGTCGCTCCTCGGGGCAAGGGTCTGGGAAGGAGTCGAGGCATGGAAATCGGACCCGGCCGGAATCGACCTGCTACCGGCCTCGGTACCCGCTTCGCTCGAACTTCTGGTCGGGCAGTTCATGGACTCGAAGGCTCATAAACCGGACTTTCCTCCGCTCTGTGCAGCGCGGATCCTGGCCCCGTCCGTTGACGCCACGGGGAATCCTCGCACGAAGGCGGGGCAAGGCGCCCCCGCTGTTGCCCGGCCGGGCATTTCGGTGGCCCCGCTGCCTGACAACGTGATCCGCGCCACCGTCTCGCTGGTCACAGTACCGACGATTGTAACAAGCGGCGACGGCAGCCAGGTCCCGAATCTGGATGCACAGGACTTTCACGTATTCGAAAACGGCGTCGAGCAGCAGATCGACCGGGTAATCCCCGAGATTTCGCCATTCAATGTCGTCCTGATGCTGGACACTTCCGGCAGCACCATATTCAAGCACAGCGAGATTCAAAAGGCGGCCCTGGCGTTCGTGGATGCGCTGCGCCCCGAGGATCACGTGATGGTGGTCTCATTCGACTCCTACATCTACCTTGATTCTGCTTTCACTAACGATCATGCCGCGTTGCGCCGCGCCATCCTCCAGGCGGACACCGGCGCCGGCACCCGGCTCTATGACGCACTCGACCTGGTCATTACCGAATGCCTGGAGGGCGTTCAGGGAAAAAAGGCGATCGTCCTGTTCACGGATGGAGTAGACAGCGCGAGCTGGGCGGCCGGCATGAGCGATTCCCAGAACCGGGTGGAACGGTCCGATGCGCTCGTGTATGTGGTGCAATACGATGCAATGGTGGCCGGTCCCGCCTCCCAATATCTGAGCAGCCTCTCCGGAAGCAGCGGAGGCAAGCTCTTTGTCGCATCGAATCTCTCCGGTCTTTCGGAAGCCTTCGCGGGAATTGCCGGCGAATTGCAGCATCAATACGCCATCTGCTACTACCCTTTCAACCAGAGCACCGATTCCACGTTGCGGCAGATCCGTGTCACGGTCGACAGGCAGGGCACGAAGATCCGCGCGCGAACAGGATACCGCATCACGAGCCGCTGACCAGGGTTCCGTGCTCTTCGGAAACTTGAAAAACTGCATTCATATGGCCGCGGGCTTAAGCCCGGCCTCCAAACAGGCCCCTGCTGCCGATTCCGGAAGGATTTTCCGCAGCGCGTCGATAATCCGCAAGGCGGCTTTTTTCCTGCGTCTTAAAGTTGAGGGAACCATTTGCGCGGCTCGTCTACTAATATAGTGAATGGCTTCTTTGAATCCGGCGATGGCGCATCCCATGTTTCCGAACGTCGTTGTCAATTGCGGAGGATTCCATGCGTAGTGTCTATTCCCGCTGCATCCGGAGAGCGTGGCTGACTCTGCTCGCGATCAGCCTCGGCCTGGCCCTGCTATCCACCACGCCCGATGCCCGGTCGCGAGCCAACCGCCAGGCAGCCGCCACGGGCAACAGTCAGCAAACCGATTGGAGCCAGGTGGACCGCCTGGTCGCGGATCAGAAGTTTGCGGAGGCTCTGGCCGCGACCGAAAAACTGAGGCGCGCGGCTCAGGCGGCGGGAAACCAGGATGAATGGACCCGGGCTCTCATCAAGGAGGTTCAACTCAGAACGGGCCTGCACGGCTACGAGACCGCCGTGAGGTTCCTCAAAGAGCAGCCCTGGCCGAAGGGGACGCTCGACCGTGCGGCGCTCAATCTCTATTACGCGCGCGCGCTGATGATCTACTATCGATCCTATTCCTGGGAAATCAACCAACGGGAACGAGTCGAGTCGAAAGAAACCGTCGATTTGAAGTCCTGGACGAGGGACCAGATCCATCTGGAAGCCCAGAAGGCGTTTTCGGAAGTCTGGAATCAGCGGGCGGCCCTGGGAGCGCAGCCGATCTCGCGTCTAGCGGAGTATTTGGACCGCAACACCTATCCCGACGGGATCCGTTCCACCCTGCGGGATGCAGTTTCCTATCTCTACGCGGAACTGCTGACGGATTCCGCGCTCTGGGGCCCGGCGCAGTCGAACGAATTGTATCGCCTGAATCTCACCGCGCTTCTCGCACCAAACCAGTCGGAGATTGCCCTGCTGGACCCCGCGATTCATCCGTTGGCCAAGGCCTGCGCCATTCTGGCCGACCTGGAGCGCTGGCACTCGCAGAGCCGGCGGCCGGAGGCGGCACTGGAGGCGCGCCTGCAGCGCCTGAAGGATCTTCATGAGTCTTTGACCGAGGCGCGTGATCGTGCCGCAATCGAGGCGGATCTGGAAAAACTCCTGCCCGAATACCGAAAAGTCCCGTGGTGGGCCATGGGAAAGGCTCTCCAGGCCGAGTTTGCCCTTGGCGGGGCTGAACCGGGAAAGAACATAAGGGCCCGCAGCCTGGCCGAAGCCGGCTGGAAGGCCTATCCCGCCACCGCAGGCGGCAGGCGCTGCGAGTCGATCGCGAAGTCGATTGAAGCGCCGGAATTCAGCCTTACGTCCGTGTCGGCCGACGGATTGGGAAAACGGTCCATGGAAGTCAGCCACAAGAATCTTCGCGCGCTCTATTTCCGCGCCTATGCACTCGACCTCGAAAGACAGGTGCGGACCGCCCGGGATTACAACCTGCTGCCGAATCCTCAGGAGCAGCTCAAGATCATTGACGCTCAACGGCCTGTCGCCGAATGGAGCACGGATCTGCCTGCCACCCCGGACTATGAGCTCCATCGGACCTTCATCGTCCCACCCATGAAAGCGCCCGGCTGTTACGTGGTTGCGGCTTCCGTCACCAAGGCATTTTCGAAAGCACCCGGCAACCGCCTCGTGGCCGCAACCGTAATTCTGAGCGACCTGGTCCTGTTGACCATATCGGACCCAGAGGGCGGCGTGGAAGTGCGCTCGCTGTCCGGCAGCAGCGGCCGGCCGCTGGCCGGCGTCGAGGTCGACCTCTATCGGAACGACTGGCAAAAGGGCCACACCCGGCTCACCACGACCGCGAGCGATGGCGAAGGCCGTCTGCGATTCGTTCTCCCTCGAGACGGCTCCATGTTTTTTCTGTTCGCAAAGCGGGGACCTGATGTAGCGCTCCACAGCAGGATATACAACTACCGCACCGGGCCCCAGTCGAGACTCACCGCCTCGTTTATCTATACCGACCGGAGCGTCTACCGGCCGATGCAAGAGATCCTGTGGAAGGTGCTCGCTTACGGCGGCGACGCCGAGGGCAGGAAGTTCCACACGGTTCCCTCGACACAGGTGATGGTCTCGCTGATCGATCCCAACGGGCAAAAAGTCGAGCAAAGGAGCGTGGCGACCAACGCTTATGGAAGCGCCGCCGGGGAGTTCACTATTCCCGCGGGACGGCTGCTGGGAAACTGGCGCCTCGAGAGCTCCCTGAACGGCAGGACGGAAGTAAAGGTCGAAGAGTACAAACGCCCGACGTTCGAAGTGACACTTCCGCAACCTAAGTCTGCCCTGCGCATGAACCGGCCGGCAACGCTGACAGGCGAAGCCCGATACTATTTCGGCTTGCCGGTGACCGCCGGCAGCGTGAACTGGCATGCGACCCGGGCGCCGGTCTTTCCAGTGCGCTGGAGCTGGTATCGAGGGGGAGGCGGGGGCAGGGAAACTTCGCAGATTGTCGCGCGCGGCAACTCCGCGCTGCAGGCCGACGGCACCTTCGAAATCACGTTTACGCCGGAGGCAGACGAACGGCTGGCAGCGGATTCCAAAGAGACAACCTATGCCTACCGGGTGGTTGCCGATGTTGTCGACGAAGGGGGCGAGACTCGTTCGGCGGCCCTGGGATTCCGGCTCGGCTTTGTCTCCATCGAGGCGGACATCCGGCCGGAGGCCGGCTTTTTCCGGGAGCAGGCTCCCGGTGCGATCGAGGTCGTGCGCACGGATCTAAACGGCGTGCCGCGTGCTGGCGAAGGGACCTGGCGGCTGGTGGCGCTGCAGCAGCCCGCCCGTACTTCCCTTCCGGCTGACATGCCTGTGCTGTTTCCGGCTCAGTCGGGGACCGGGGCGAAAGAATATCGAACGCCGGGAGACCTGATGCGTCCGCGCTGGGATCCTCAATACTCGGCCTCCGCCGCCATGCATGAGTGGGCCGACGGCGCCGAGATGAGTAATGGGAAACTCGCTCACGGCATTGACGGTGTCGCGAAGCTGGATCTTCCCGCCCTGGCCGCCGGGGCCTACCGCATCTACTATCGCAGCGTGGATGATTTCGGCACGGCCTATCAGGCAAGCGACGAGTTCGTCGTCAGCGGCGAGAGGACGCGCCTGGCGCTGCCGGCGCTCCTGCTCGCCGAACAGGACACGGAACGCGTCGGAGACACCGCACGATTCCTTGCCCTCTCCGGCCTCCCGAATCAGCCGCTGTTTTTTGAAATCTGGCGCAACGGGCGAATGACCGAAAGGAGAAGTCTGGACTCGGGGCAGGACGCGACCCTGATTGAGATTCCCGTCCGTGAGGAGGATCGCGGCGGGTTCAGCGTGCGGCTCTCGGCACTTCGGGATTTCCAATTCATGGACTTTCAATCCGTGATCCGAGTTCCCTGGGACAACAAGCAGCTCAAGGTGGAGTTTGCCACCTTCCGCGACAAACTGCGCCCCGGGGCGACCGAGAACTGGCGGGTCACGGTCAAGGGGCCGGCGGGTGCAAATGTCGAGGCCGGCGCTGCCGAATTGTTGGCATACATGTATGACAAGAGCCTCGACGTTTTTGCGCCTCACAACCCGCCAGACCCGCTGCGGGCATACATGAGGCAGAATTTCGTCGGACCGATCGAAAAAACGCTCGGCCCGGCCTACGCCCAGATCCTATTCAACAACCTGTCATCGGGCGCCGGTTATGCGCCGCTGCTGGGTGACCGGCTCAAGTTCTATGACAATTACGGCATTGGCGGACCGGGGCAGAGGTACAGGGCAGTGGGAGGAATGGCTGGCGGGGCCGTTGGGGGTATCGCCCCGGCCGCCATGCCGGCGATGGAAAGGGCGGATGTGGTCGCCGATGCCAGTACGTTCGGTAAGAGCACACTGGCTGCCGACAGCAAGGCCCCGCCCCAGGCTGAAACCCAATTGCGGGCCGACTTCGCCGAAACGGCATTTTGGAAGCCTCACCTGCTCATTGGCGCCGACGGCTCGGCAACCATCGAGTTTACCGTTCCCGATTCGGTGACGTCCTGGAATGTGTGGGTCCATGCCGTGACGCGGGACTTGATGGCAGGGTCGGTGCACAAGGAGGCGCAGAGCGTCAAAGAGCTGATGGTACGCCCCTATGTTCCCAGGTTCCTGCGGGAAGGAGACAGGGCCGAACTGAAGGTGGTCGTCAACAACGCGGCCGACCGCCCCCTCGAAGGCAACCTCAAACTGGACATTCTGGATCCGGAATCAAACGAGAGCCTGTCGAAAAGCTTCGGTCTCGAAAACGCGGCTACGGCCATGCCGTTCAGGGTCGCCGCAGGAAAGGGGACCAGCCTGACCTTCCCGATCACCGTTCCGGCCAGGGTCGGCCTGGTTGCATTCAAGGTGATCGCCTCGGCAGGCGACATCAGCGACGGAGAGCTTCGCCCCTTGCCGGTGCTGCCGGGAAGAATGCACCTGTCGCAGTCCCGATTCGTGACGCTCAAAAACAGGGACCGGCGGGAGATGACGTTTTCCGACTTGAAGAAGGGAACGGATCCGACGCTCATCAACGAGCAGATGGTCATCACCCTCGATGCACAGCTGTTCTATTCGGTGCTCTCCGCGCTGCCGTACCTGGTGAACTACCCGTACGAGTGCACGGAGCAGACACTCAACCGGTTTGTCTCGACGGGCATTCTGACCGGGCTCTATAAGAACTACCCGGCGGTGGCCCGGATGGCCGCGGAATTCTCGAAACGCACAACCCCGCTCGAAACCTGGGATGCCGCGGATCCCAACCGGAAGATGGCGCTCGAGGAGACTCCCTGGCTCGTGGAGGCAAAGGGTGGAACCGACTACGGGTACGGCATGACGAACGTGCTCGATCCACGAATCGCCCAAGCCGAGCGGGAATCCGCCATTGCCAAGCTCCGCAAGGCGCAGGCGGCAAACGGCGCCTTCCCGTGGTGGCCCGGCGGTCCGCCGTCCCCGTACATGACCCTCTATATCCTCTCCGGGCTCGCAAAGGCCGTGGAATTCGGCGTCGACGTGCCGCAGGACATGGTCCAGCGTGCCTGGGGTTATGTGGCTCAGCATTTTCACGAGCAGTACGCCGGCAGCATGCTCAAAGACAACTGCTGCTGGGAGTTTCTAACTTACGTCAATTACGTGGCCTCGTGCTTCCAGGACCCGGCATGGATGGGGAACGCGCTGACTCCGAAGGAACGTCAGGACATCCTCAACCATTGTTTCGCGCACTGGAAGGAACACTCGCCCTATCTCAAATGCCAGTTGGCGTTGACCCTGAAGAGAATGGGAAGGACCGGCGACGGGGCGCTCGTGTTTGCCAGCGTGATGGACTCAGCCAGGACCACGCCGGACGAAGGGACGTTCTGGGCTCAGGAGGATCGTTCCTGGCTCTGGTACAACGACACGATCGAGACCCACGCCTTCGCCCTGCGCACGCTCATGGAATTGACGCCACAGGACACCCGGAAGGACGGGCTGGTGCAGTGGCTTTTCCTCAACAAAAAGCTGAACCACTGGAAATCGACTCGCGCCACATCGGAGGTGATCTACTCGATCGTGCATTACCTGAAAGCCGAAGGGACTCTGGCCGCCCGCGAAGACGCCACCGTCCAGGCCGGCGGCCAGACGATCCGTTACGTGTTCGAGCCCGATCAATACACGGGCAAAAAGAACCAAACGGTGATTCCGGGCGACAAACTCGGTGCCGGGAGCGCGACCGTGGTAGTGGAGAAAGAGAGCCCCGGGTTCGTATTCGCATCGGCCACCTGGCAGTTCTCCACCGAACAGCTTCCGCAGCAAGGAAGCGGGGATTTCCTGTCCGTTTCGAGAACGTACTTCAAGCGTGAGAACGCAGGCGCAGAGTTTGTTCTCAAGCCGCTGGCTGAGGGGACCGTTCTGCAGGCCGGGGATGAAGTGGAGGTGCAGGTATCCATCCGGGCAAATCACCCGTGCGAGTACGTTCACCTCCGCGACCCGCGCGCTGCGGGATTCGAACCCGTGCGCGCGGAGTCGCGATTCCGGTGGGATCTGGGCATCGGCTGGTACGAGGAAGTGCGCGATTCGGGCACGAACTTCTACTTCGAGCAGCTTCCCCAGGGGGAGTACACCCTGAGATACCGGCTGCGGGCAAGCATGGCTGGGACTTTCAAAGTCGCGCCGGCGACGCTCCAATCGATGTACGCGCCGGAGTTCACCGCCTACTCCGCCGGCTCCATCATCCGGATCAAGTGAGCCCATGAAAACTGTGAAAACAAGGTGGAAATGGGGACACTGACCTGTTTCGCATTTGCTGATCGATCGCAGGATCATACGCTGGTCGCAAAACAGGTCAGCGTCCCCAGTTTTTCCACCTACCAATGAACTGATTGGCGATTGGCGTGAAGAGGTCTTCGTGGGCCCGATATGTGTCGCGATTCTGGCGTCATGTGGGTGTCAGGCCAGGGGAAGGAGGGTGTTCGGATTGGTCTCCAGGATATCAATTTGCAGCAGTCCGTTGGATGCGTCGCGCAGCGCACTCTGAACCGCGTCAAAGTCGTCCACCGCCAGCAGGGCCACCAGCGACACCTCGGCGGCGAATTCCTGGCTGATGAGTTGGCCCTGATGGGCTGCAATCAGCCGTCGGATCCGTTCAAAGTGCGTGTAGGGGACCTTCATGCCGACCGTGTGGGTGGCGACTTTGCGCGCCCGGGGCAGAATCTCCAGCGCGCTACGGACGGCATCGCCGTAAGCCCGGACCAGCCCGCCCGTGCCCAACTTTGTGCCCCCATAATAACGGGTCACAACGACCGCAACGTCGCCCAATCCGCTTCCCTGCAGCACAGCCAGCGCGGGCCGGCCCGCAGTGCCGGATGGTTCGCCGTCATCATGGCAGTGCATGGTAACCGAATTGCCGTGCCCGATCACGAAGGCCGGCACGTGATGCGTGGCATCGGGAAATTCCTGCCGGACACGGGCGAGCAGAGCCTTCGCCTCGTCCAGGGTCATGGCCGGACCGGCCGTTGCGATGAAGCGCGAATTGGAGACCTTGAGTTCGTGGCGCACTTCGCGCGCCGGGACCAGACGCAACCCGCTCATAGGTACGGACTCTACAGCAAAAACCTGCTCCTGGCCACCGTTTCGCCAATCCAGCCCGACAATCACGTCGCGGCCGGTCGTCGCCCCAAGCTCCCACTAGTTTATCCGGATCGAATCGCGAATCGCGGCCCGCACCAGGTTTCGGACCCAGACGTTCACCATTTCACCCGGTCGGCACACGAGAAATTCATACCAGCATTCAAATCGACCAATTTGCAGGCCTATGGCGGCGGACACACCGGATTCTGTGACCAGCGACACAGGTTGTGCCGGTAAGTCCCTTGCGTTCGAACTCGAGAACTGCCATCGAACTGGCGATCGGCGGGAAAAACGTGGTACAAACATGCCGCAAAGATCGGGGTGTCATCAAACCCGGAAGAGAAACGAGATATCATGGCTAAGCCGGCAGAGACAGTGTTATTGATTGAGGACAATACGGCAGACGCCGTCCTGTTCCGGGAACAAGCCGCCGGTTCTCCGGACTCCTTCGAAATCGTTATCGCCCGAAACCTCGCTGAGGGCCGGCAGCTGGTGACGGAACGGCAGATCGCCGCCCTGTTCCTCGATCTCAGTCTTCCCGAAAACGGCGGGGTGGAAACCTTCCGGCAGGCGCGGGCGGCATTTAAAGATCTGCCCATCATCGTCCTGACGGGCGCGGAAAACGAGCAAGTGGGCCTCGACAGCCTGCGCGCCGGAGCGCAGGACTACCTCATCAAGGGAAAGTTTCCGACCGGATTGATCGCGCGTGTCGCTCGATGCGCTATCGAGCGGCATCGGATCCTGAGCGAATTACAGTCGGCACGCGATCAGCTCGAGGAAGAGGTCCGGACCAGAACGGCAGAGCTGTCGCGCACAGCGGATGCGCTCCGGCAGGAGGCTCAGCAACAAACGCAGCTCATAGAGGACCTGACTGTCCGTGCCGGACAACTGCGTGCGCTGGCTGCTGAACTTACCCTCGTGCAACAGCGTGAGCGCCGCCGGATGGCGAAGCTTCTGCACGACCACCTCCAGCAGCTGCTGGTAGGGGCGAACATACGCGTGTCGATGCTGGGGACGTCGGCGACGGCGCCTGTGAAACGGGCGGCGGATGAAATTGAGAAACTCCTGGTGGAATCGATCGATGCGACCCGCGCGCTGGCCATGGAGCTGAGCCCCCCGGTGCTTCACGACCTGGGACTGCCGGCGGGGCTGGAGTGGCTGGCGCAGTGGATGGCGGGAAAACATGGATTGACCGTCAAACTCGACATCGAAAACCCGATTCCGCCTCTCGCAGACGACGTAAAGATCCTGCTGTTTGAGTCGGTCCGCGAATTGCTGAACAACATCGTGAAACACGCCCACACCGCTTCCGCATCAGTCAGCCTGCGCCGGCTGGGGGCGGGCGATCTGCAGATCACCGTCAGCGACTCCGGCTTGGGATTTGATCCTAAGGAGCGCAATTCACGGGGAGTAACCGCCGATGGGTTCGGCCTCTTCACCATTCAAGAACGGCTCGACCTGCTTGGAGGCCGGATGGAAATCCAGAGCGCTCCCGCCGAGGGCAGCCGATTCACCCTGGTCGCCCCGGCGGTGTGGGAAGCCGCCAGATCCGGCAGGTAGCATGGCGCCGGCGTCCTCCCGGGCAATTCAGGATCCCGGGGCGGGTCAGGATCGGTTAGGCTAGTTTCTGCCGCGAAACTTCAAGGTCATCTGACCTGGACCTGGACTTGGATCTGGACGTGGACGCAGACCCGGCAAATACCGATGGCCCGATATGAGCGCCGCATTTGCGAGAGGTTGCATCAATAAAGGCTGACCACGTCCAAGTCGAGGTCCAGGTCCACGTCCAGGACCAGGCAGGACAATGATTGAGTTTCGCGACAGAAACCAGACTGGATGTGAACCCATGAAGAGACTTTCCATACACCCGGTGAATCCGCAGGGGCGGCGCTTGAAGGCGGCCGCCGCCGTCCTCAGAGAGGGCGGGCTCATTGTTTATCCGACCGACTCCGTCTACGGTCTTGGATGCGACCTCTTCAACAAAAAGGCGGTTGAGCGGATTTACCAGATCAAAGGCAACGACAAGCGCAAGCTCCTCAGTTTCATCTGCCCCGACCTCAAGGACATCGCGGAATACGCATATGTTTCCAATCCCGCATACAAGATCATGCGCCACCTGCTTCCCGGGCCATTCACGTTCATTCTGACCGCGACAAAGCAGGTCCCCCGGATTCTCCTGGAGAATCGGAAAACAGTCGGCATACGAGTGCCGGACAACACGGTCTGCCAGGCCCTTTTGGTGGAATCAGAAGGGCCGATCATCAGCACCAGTGCATGCCTGCCCGATCAGGCTTTTCTCACCGATCCTGATGAAATTGCAGAGACCTTTGCAAACACGGTCGATCTCTTCCTGGACGCGGGATCCGGCAGCATGGAACCGTCGACCATCATCGACCTGACACAGGATGAACCGGTGCTGGTCAGGCAAGGCAAGGGACGGCTGCGCCGAAATCCGACAGGCTCCCGCGAATGGAGCAAGGACAATGCTTGACGCTTCACGCGGACGGCTGCTATTCTCTGCACCTCTCTTAACAGTTGCAGGCAAGGCGGAATGAACCGATATCTTTTTGTGGCATGGCTGTTATTGGCTTCCGCCGCAGGCCGAGCGCAGAATGCACAACCACCGACAGCAATCGACCGTGCATTCAACCGGATATATAACCTCGACTTTACCGGAGCTCACGCAATTATCGATGAGCAGATCCGTACCCATCCGGAAGACCCGCTGCTCCGTTCCGTGCGCGCAGCCGCCTGCCTGTTTGCCGAGTACGACCGCCTGAAAATCCTCGAATTCGATTTCTTCGCCGACGACGACAAGGTCACCGACCAGAAGCGGGGCAAGCCGGATCCGGCCGTCCGGGCGCGGATCTTTGCCGTGACCGCAGAGGCAAGAAAGCTGGCGGCTGAACGCCTGGCCGCAAATCCGCAGGATCGCGACGCGATGTTCGCCCTGTGCATGGCAGCGGGTGTGGAGACGGACTATACCAGCCTGGTGGAAAAGAAGTACTTCCGGAGCATTTCGCTGTCGAAGGAATCACAGAAGTACGCCCGCAAACTGCTTGTTCTGAATCCGCCTTTTTACGACGCATACCTGACGCTGGGGGCCGTGGAATATGCCGTCGGCAGCATGAATTTCTTTTTCCGGCTCTTCATCCGTTTTGACAGGATCGAGGGGAGCAAACAGAAGGGGATCGAGAACCTCAAGAAAGTGGTGGCGGGCGGGCGATACTATCCGCCCTTCGCCAAGATGCTGCTGTCAGTGATCTATCTGCGGGAAAAGAAGCTCCAGCCGGCGTTGGATTTGTTGAAAGAAGTCGAGCGCGACTTTCCCGAAAACCAGCTGTTCAAGAAAGAAGTCGCCAGGATTTCCGGGGAAATCAGCCGCACAAAGAAAAAGACGCCCTGACAGCGGCGCCGAAATCCCTCCTCAGCGGGGTAAGCTTGGCGCCTGAGGCGATGATCTGGTATTCTGACAGCGTGAAGTCCAGAAGCCGCAAAATCAAAGGGAACGGAAAGGCAGATACCGCAAACGCGCGGGCCGGTATCGGATTATTTTTGTCCCTTCGCATTCTGAAAACCTGGTTGAGGTTTCGCAAATCCTGCCGCGCAGTGAAAAGACCTATCGCTGAAATGCCCACCCATTTTGATGCCAAAGATGCGAAGGCGCCAAGCCGCAAAAACAAAAATTGCTTGCGTCTTTGCGCCCTGGCGTCTTTGCGTTAACGGAGCCGGCGGTCGAAGTCCTCTATGGTGTTGCGCAGGCCCGCGGTCACGTCGACCGCCGGGTTCCACCTGTGCTTCTCCCGGGCGAGCGAGATGTCGGGCCTGCGCCCCACACGTTCACTGCCGGCACTGCAAACGTGTGAGCTTCGGGCGTGATGTCCAGCTCGAATTTGACCGATGACGAGCGCATCTCGTTCAAAACGGATATTGAGGCCCGACACCCGGAACTCGTGGGGTATACTAGCTTTCTTACCGACAGTACGGACTGGCGGAAGAGTCGGCTTCCGGGCTGGCGCTTGTTTCCGCGGTGCGGAGGTATCGGTGAACAAAGCGGACTGAAGGTATGGATCCAGCTGCGGACCTGCAATTCCTGGTGGCTGCTATCAGGGTCGAGAAACTCCGGTTTCTCACTGCCGACCGCCACCGCGCGTATGCCGCGATTCTCTGGACTTTGGTGGGACGCCGGCGCGCCCATGAAATCGAGGTCTACTACGACGATCTGATGATGGAGGCGCTCGGGGTCGTCCCGGGCATCGAACCGGGGTCTTACACGCCCGACGCATTCCGGAGCGACATCAAGCAGCTCGTCGACTGGGGCAATCTCGCGCCGCTGCGGCTCGAACCGCGTCGGATCGAAACCCTGTCCGACCGGAACCTTCAGAAGTTCCTATGCCGCGTCGACGACGACACCGTCGCAGTTCTGGAGTTCCTGGTGCGGCGCATGCAAGCGGGCTCGGCGGTGTTGACCGATCGAGGCCGCCACCTCCTGCGCGATGCCGCCGAACGCATGACCGAAGCACGGCGCCTCGCCCGCACGATCACGCGCGGGCGCCCATCGAATGAAGGGGGTGCCGCTGGCACGCCCGCGGAACTTGACGACCTGCTCCGCCTTTCCTATCTGTGCCTCGAGGCCGACCGCAAAGTGGACGACGCCGCGCAGGAACTGGCGGCGTTCAACGCGGCGCTCGTGGGCTTTGCCGTCAATCCCTTCCGGCTGGAGGCGCTGGCGGAGGTTGTGGACCGGCTCGAACGCTACGTGGAGGACTATATCGCGGAGGCGACCAGACGGGCCCGATTGTTGCACCGGACCGCAAGCCAGCTGACGCGGCCGCCGTTGGCCGCCGCACTCACGAGCTCGCGCGAACACATCGAGCGCCGTTGGCGGGACGATCCCCTGCTGGCGGAATCGGCGGCGCCCGCGCGCGACGCGCTCGAGATGGTGCTCGCGCTCGTTCCTTTCTTTGCTCCCGGAGGACGTTTCGAGACTCTGCTCGATCGCGTGCACGGCTCGGCCAGGGACGTCGTGCGCCGCGTCCACAAGCACGTCGAGAACGTGCGTGCGCGCAACATCCGGATGGAAACGCTGCGCGACCGTTCGCGGGAAATGGCCGCTCTGCGCGACCGAGACGTTGGCGAGGCAAACACCTGGATCAATCAGCTCTTTGCCTCGGCTCATCTGATGAGCGACGCGCGCTGCGGAACGCCCGAACAGCGGTCGGCGCTGCCGCGACCCGCCCGGCGCTACGAGTCGCGGCGTTCCGCCCAGCACGGCGAGTACCTTGCCGGAAAGCTTGGAAGCCCCGGGCAGTCCCGCGCCCTGGAACGGCTGCGCCTCCTCAGACTGGGCCGATTCGTCGACGAAAAGATATTGCGCGGCGCCTCCCGGGCATCCCTCGATACCGCGTCGTTCGACGGCTATGAGGACTTCCGGTCGCTCCTCGACGCCGTCAAGGCCCACGACTTCCGGGCCGGCAAGGTGCAGAACCTGCTCTCGTACCGGATCGCCCGCCCGCGCAAGAACGTGAGCCCGGATCTGCGCGCGCGGTTCGCCACCGCAACCGGTAATCTGGATGCTCCGGGCCTCGTCTTCACGCGGTCCGGGAGCGGAGACGACCATGACTGAACCACGGCCGGATGAGACGACGGACCTGCGCGGGCTCGCCCTCGACCGCCGCGGCCTGGACCGCGTGAGGGCCGCGCTCAACGTTCTGACGGAATCCACCTTCTTTTACCGAGAGGACGATCCGGACCTGTTTTTCTTTCTGCGGCGGAATCAGGCGGCCTTCCGGGAACTGTTCGAGCACTATTTCGGGTGGCAACTCTACGTCGACCGGCAATGCGCGCGGCTGCTCAAGGATCGCCACTACAACGACGCCGTTCGTCCTTCGCAGCGGGCGCTGTTCGATCTCAGGCGCCGCGACGAGTGCCTGCTCTTTGCACTCCTGCTCGAGTTCCACGAGGAAGAGGGGCAGCGACAGGGTTTGTCCCCCGACGACGATCGTCATCTCCGGTTCCTGCTCGCGGATTTCGTCGCCTTCGGCATCCGCCGATTCCGGGAAGAGCTCGGCGCCTCCGCCCCGCCGGAAGCAAGAATCTTCGAGTCGGTCCGCCCCTTGTTTGAGCAGCTCGAACGCCACCGTTTCGTGCGTCTGGTGGACCGTTCGCAGGCCGAGGCCGGTGAAGAGCTGCCCGCGGGAATGGCGGAGCATCTGCTCTACGAATTCCTTCCCGGGATCCGCTGCTACGATCCGTCGCAGGCCGCGCGCAGGGTGGTGCTCGGCGCCTGGCGCGGCGCAACAGATAACGGCGAGGAGTCTGCGGAGGCGCCTGACGGCGAGGAGACCGGGGGATGAACGGGTCCTTTCACATCAGCCGCATCCGCCTCATCAACTTCCACAATTTCGTGGACGAAACGCTGCAGGTCCGCAAGAACCTCTTCCTCATCGGAGAGAATCAGAGCGGCAAGACCACGGTCCTGGATGCCGTGCACTTCGCCCTGTCGGGCGGCGTCGAAATGGAGTTCAACGCGGCGGCGCGGTTCGGACCCCGCAACGAACCGGGCCGCAGCCTTGCCAGCATCGTGCTCCGCTACGACCTCGAGCGCGACCTTGCCCAGCGCGGGCCGTCGGTCATGTACGCGGCCGTCGAAATCCGGAACGACGCGGGATCGGTCCATACCTTCGGCGCAGGCGCTTTCACAACCTCTCTCGACGCCCAGCCCGATGTCTGGGGATTTGTCGCGAGGGGGAAGAATCTGGACGAGGTTGGACTGCTGGCCGAGGAGGCGGATGACGCAGGCAAGACGAGGCGCCGTCCCCTGGACCGTCAGGAACTCGAGGAAACCATCGGCCGGGGCGCCGTGTTCGACAAGGGCAGATATCGGACAGCCATAGCGCAATTGCTGTTCCGCGACCGTGACGCCTACGTGCGTGCCCTCGAGCTGGTCGCGGCGGGGAAAGCCTATCGTGAAATGGTGGCCCGGGCGCGCAACCTCGACGAACTTTTCATCGGCCTCCTGCCCCCGCCGGCAGAGGCGGAGTTCGAAGAAGTCCGGTCGGCGCTCCGCGCCATCGAAGGGATCCGCACCAACCTCGGCGATCTGGCGGGCGAACTGGATGTGCTGCGCCACGTGATGGAGAAACTCGAGGAGGCGCAACGCGAAACGGAAAAGATCGCGCGCTACCGGTTCGTCGGCGCGGAACTCGAACGCCGGCAAGCCGCCGCCGCCTTCAAGGCCGCCGGAGACAGGGCGGAGATAAGCCGGGCGGCAGCCGACCAGGCCGAGGCCGCAAGGACGCTCGCCAATGCGGAAGTGGCTTCGCTCGAAGACGCGCAACGCGCTCTGCGCGCCAGCGAAGGGGCAGCCCTGCTTGCCCGGGAAGAGGAGGTGCGCCGTGACGCGGGCGAAGCCGTACACGAGGCGGCCCGCGCCGCTCAGGACTTCGAGGTCCGCCATGCGGAACACCGGCGAGCGCTCCAGGAAGCGGCGGAGGCCGAGGCCGGATTCGACGGCGCCAAAGGCCGGGCGGCATCCGCCATTCGTGCCGTCGCCGGCGCCGCCCAGGAGCTGGTGGATCCCGACATCGCTATGACTCTCGGGACTCTTGCCGGGGCGGTGGCGGCGCTCGAACCGGGTGCACCGGGCGGCGCTGCAACCGTCGACCGGCCGTTGTCTACGGTGCGGCGCGGCTTCGACGCAGCGCGCGAAGAGGCGGCAGCCCGGGCGGGGCTCGCGGAAGGGGAGGCGAAGCGCAAACGAGCCGAGGCCCAGGCGGCGCTGGCGGAAGCGGAGGAGGTGCGGCGGCGCGCCGAAGTCCTGCCGGATCTGCCCGGTTACGCGAGCCTCCTGGCGGCGCTCCAGAATGAAGCGGATCAGGCAGTTCCGCTCTACCGCCTCTTCGCCCTCGAACAGGGCGCTCCCGAGACGCTGGGGGCGGGCATCGAGTGCCTGCTGGGTCATCGCGTGCTTGGGGCGATTGTCGCCCCTCCGGACCAGCACGCAGCCGCGAAGAATCGTGTCATCACGCACGGCTGCGGCATCGAGATCGTGGATCCGACGGAGGTCGCGGACGCTCCCGACGGATGCGCACCGGGAACTCTGCCGGGGGCGATGGCCGACGATGGGCCCGCATCTCTCACCGGCATTGCCCGCGCGTACCTGAAGCGCATGGCCGGAGATGTGGCCGTGCTCGCCTCCGGCGAACCGCGCGGGAGCGCCGGGCGGGCCGTCTGGTCCGACGGTCATATCTACGAAGTCGGCGCCGAAGCGCGCGTCGATCCGGCGGCCCCCAGGTTCCTCGGGGCCGAAGCCCGCGCCCGCGCGGCGGCCATCGAGGAATCACGCCTGCGAAACCGGGCGGAAGAGCTGTCCCGCGAAGCCGAAGGCGCGTTGGAAGAAGCGAATGCCGGCCGATCGGCGGCCGATTCGTGCCGGAAGGCGCTCGAACTCCTCGAGTCCTGCGCGCCGGCGCCGCTCTCGGCGCTCTCCACGGCGGTCGAAGGGGCACGTCGGCGGATCGTGGAGCGCCGTGCGGCGGAGGAGAAAGCCGCGGAGCGCCTGAACGGAGCCAACGGAAGGAAGGATACGCTGAAGGCACGGCACGCCGAACTGGCAGCCGCCATCGCGCGGGCCGGCATTTCCGATCTGCGTGACCGGCTTGCGCGCATGGAAGCGGAGATCGAAAACGCCCGCACCCGGGAAAAAGAAGCGATTGAAGCAGCCGGGCGCGCGCGCAAGGAAGCAGACGAGCGCGCGAGCGACGCCCTGGAGGCGGGCGCGGGGCTCGAAACAGCCTCCGTTCAGGCCGGGACCCGCCGGGGGGAACTCCTGCCGCTCGTGGATCCGCGCTGCCGTGTGGACCTCGACGACTATGTTTTTCGGATCATGCGCGGAAATCAAATCCTCCCGGAGAACGTCGAGACGCTCGTGCAGGAGGCGTCGAATGTCCGCGCCCGCGCCTTCCAGTGGATCGACTCCTCCGACGGCCTGCGCAACGAGCGGCTCTGGCGCAAGTACGCATTCCGGCTCGACGAGCAGGCCCGCGAGATCCGCGATCAGGCGCAACGCCCCATCGACCAGGTCTACGAGGAGCGCGACAAGGAGGTGCGGGCGCTCGAGAACGCCCTCGACGAACGTACGCGCGATCTCCTCGAGCGGGTGGTCATGGCGGGCCTGGTCCGGCGCCTGCAGGGACAGGTGCGTGAACTGCGCGAGACCATCCAGGGGATCAACCGGCTGGCGGCGGACCTCCGGTTCGGCACGAGCCGCTTCCAATTCTCCCTGCGCCAGCGGCCGGAGTTCCAACGCCTGCTTGACCTGCTGCGGGAACAGTCCGTGCTCCAGCCGTCTTTGCGGGAGGAACTTCGCGACTTCTTTCAGGCGCGGCTCGACGACCTCCGGCAGGCACGGGAAGGCGGGGTCCCGGAGATCCTCGACTACCGGCGCTGGTTCGAGTACGTGCTGCAGGTCCAGAGCCGCACCGACGGGAAGGCGCAGGATCTGTCTCGGCAGCGGCTGCGGTTCGGCTCCACCGGCGAACAGGCCGTCCCCACGTATCTCCTCGTCCTCGCCGTGGCTTCACTTTTCTTCGATCGCACCGACGCCCGGCTTCGCCTGCTCTTGCTCGATGAGGCGTTTCTCGGGATCGACGCCGGCCGTCGCGAGGTCCTCATGCAGTTCGCCGACCGCGCGGGAGTGGATCTGATTGTCGCCACACCGGAGCTCGACGGCGTAACCCCGGCGCTGGCGGCTTCAAGCACCCTGTTCGTAGAGAAGACCGCAGAACAGGAGGTCTTCCTGAGCGACTATCACTGGAGCCGGCCCGGGCCTCAGCCCGGGCTTTTCGATCAGCCCGCCGAGCCCGCGGAAGCAGACCTCGAGCTTGGCGCGCGTCCCGGCTCGAGTGACGGCGATCATCCAGAACCGCAGCCGGAGGATGGGACTTGAGCCACGATCCGATCGTAAGCCTGCGCGCCCAGCTTGCCCGGGACACGGCCGTGCGGGCTGTGGTGGACGCGATCCTGAACCGGTGCGACCGGGCAGGAGCGCTGCCCGCGCGCATGACGATTCAATGCCGGTCCTCGGAGGAACGGCAGGCGGCGATACGCCTGCTGTCGGCCGCAGCGGTACACTCGGCGGCTGGAGTCGATCTGGCCGTGCGGCTCGATCTGGCGCGCGCCGATGCCAGGCTTCGCGAAAACGGCGGCCCAGGCCTTTCTGAAGTGCTGTATGCGGCCGCCGGGAGGCAGCCGCGGAACCTGCGGGAAGAAGCGGAAATCCTTGGCGCGCATGCTGCCCGGCTTGGGTTCGCACTGGCGGACGAGCACAGAGGAGCGGCAGCCGGATTCCTGCAGGAAGCGGCGCAGCGCCTGGCCGCATGCCGCGGCGAATTGTTCGACCTGGGACGCTCCCGAGGGCTCGCGCAATTGGAGCGCGAACTCGATTTCACCGCCCGCTGCATCGAACTCGCCGAGTTCAATGAAAAACCGGTGCGGCTCGCGAACTTCTCACGCCGTGCCACCGGCTCCAGCAAGGGACTGCGCACAGGCGACCGGCGCTACATGCGCGTCGCCGACGCGCTCCTGGCCCGCGTGCCCGGCCTGGCCGCGCGGGTGGCGGCGGAAGGGTTTGCCGAGCATCCGGACAGGCGCCGCTTCGCTCTCGAATGCCTCAATGTCTTCCGCAACGAAACCCCCATCGACGTTCTTTGCTGGGGCCGGTTCGTCCTGGAGAAGCAGGGGCGCCGGCTGGATGCGCCCGCCCTTCACCATGAACTCGGAGAGCCGTGCCGCCTCCTCCTGCTTCACCTGCGCGACGCCCGGGTGAGCGAATTGCGCGCCGAAAAGATCCTCAGCATCGAAAACGAAACGACGTTCAATGACTATACGGATTGGCTTCAGACGTCAGGCCGCGACGAGATCGTGCTCCTCAGCGAGGGGCAGGCCAACTGGGCCGTCGTTCGGCTGCTCCGCCTGCTCGCCGAGAAGGCGCCGTCAATCCCCATTGAGCATTGGGGCGATATGGACCGATTCGGCGTCCTCATTCTGCGCAGCCTGCGCCGGCGGACTGGTCTCGGCATCGAGCCTCGCTGGATGGACGTTCCGACATTTGAACAGTGCGCAACCGTCGCCCTGCCGCTGCCCGACAGCGAATGCGGCGAAATCGACCGGCTGCTTGCCGCTTCAGACGCGCAGGTCGGCAGCGACCTGCTTCGCACCCTCAGGCAGTCGCGCCGATGGCTTGAGCAGGAAGCCGTGGCTGAAGAGGTGCTTGGTGTGAGACCGGTGTCGGATCACCAGAATCCCAAAAGCATCTGAAAATCGAAGTTGAAGTTGGGGCGCTGCTTATCCGCAAGGCCCAGATTCCAGTAAAATTCGCACAGCCTCGGGATGCAACCATCCACGGATCGGCAACAGGCCGGTCACGCCGCCGGAAGAGCTATGTTCGGAGCGGTCTTCATAAAAAAATAACCTTTCAGTCATTTCGGCTTAACAGACGCGGCATATCCTTACTTTCCGTAGGGAAGGGTCCCCGAGCGAAGTGGTCGCATCGCGGTCGGGAAGGAGGATAGCAGCCTGTTTAGTCTCCTGGAGACAGCTCGGCAACAATCCGAATGCTTTGCGACTTATTGGTCTCCGGTCTGCGGCGCTTTTCATTCCCCGGGCGCCGGCTGCCCGAGGCAATGAAACCCTTAAGTGGGGCCGTGCCGCCTTCGATCCATTGCGCCCCCGGATCCGGGGCCGACAACGAAAGGAACGCTCATGAAGATATCCAACCGAGGGGTCTTTGCGGCGCTGTCATTGACAGTGGGGTGCTTCAGCGCCGGCTCCCTGCTCTGTTCGGCCCAGACTCTGGTCAACGGCGCCGGGGCTACGTTTCCCAATCCCATCTACTCGAAGTGGTTCTTTGAATATCACCGGCTGCATCCGGACATCCAGATCAACTACCAGTCCGTCGGCTCGGGCGCAGGCATCCAGCAGATCACGCAGGGCACAGTAGACTTCGGCGCCTCCGACGCTATGTTGAGCGCGCAGCAGATCGAGCAGTTCAAGAGCAAGCATGGCTACGGGATCCTGCATTTCCCGACTGTCATGGGCGCCGTCGTGGTTATTTACAATATCCCCGGGGTTTCGGAAGCGTTAAACCTGACGCCCGATACCATCGCCGGCATTTATCTAGGCAAAATCACGAAGTGGAACGATCCGGCGGTTACCTCGACAAACCCCAAAGTAAAGCTCCCGAATGCCGACATTGTTGTTGTCCATCGTTCCGACGGCAGCGGAACGACTTTCTGTTGGACGGACTTCCTTTCCAAAGTCAGCGCTGAGTGGCGCTCCAGGGTCGGCAACAGCACTTCGGTGAATTGGCCCGTGGGGCTTGGGGGCAAGGGGAATGAGGGGGTCACGGGTCAAGTCAAGCAGACCTCGGGGGCGATCGGCTATGTCGAACTGATCTACGCAGCGCAGAATCAGCTCCCGTACGCTAACATTAAGAATGCGGCCGGCAACTTCGTCACGCCCAGCCTGGCGAGCGTCACCGCCGCGGCCGCGGGCGCGGCAAAAGCAATGCCGGAGGATTTTCGGGTGTCGATCACGAACGCACCGGGTAAGGACGCCTATCCGATTTCGACGTTCACATGGCTGCTGATTCCGGAACAGATCCAGGATCAGACAAAGCTCAAGGTAATAAAGGATTTCCTCCGTTGGATGCTGACTTCCGGCCAGACAATGACCGAGAGCCTTATCTACGCTCCCTTGCCGAGAGAAGTTGTGGTGAAAGAAGAACAGGCCATTGCGAAAGTGAAGTAACGTGGCTGCACCGGCCGGGCTTAATCAGGCTGCGCATCCCGCGGGGCGGGCAGCCGAACGGATGGGGACCTTGCGCAGACGTGCGCTCAACGGGGATCGTTTGGCGCACGTGGTTGTTTTTGCCGGCGCGGCAAGTATCGTCGTGCTGACGGCCCTGCTTGTCTATCAGCTTTGGATCCATTCCGCTCTCTCGCGGCAGAAGTTCGGCTGGCACTTTTTTGTAACGCAGACGTGGGACCCGGTTGCCGGCCAGTTCGGCGCGCTGGCGTTCATCTTCGGCACCGTGGTTACATCCATGCTGGCGCTCCTGATCGCAATTCCCCTTGGTATAGGCGCCGCGATTTTCCTGGCGGAATTGGCCCCCCCGCGGCTTTCCGACGCCATGACCTTTCTGATCGAACTCCTGGCTGCCGTCCCCAGCGTGATCATCGGCCTGATCGGTATCTTCGTGCTCGTGCCGGTATTGGAGAGAATCGTCCCGGTTCTGAAGTCTGTGATCGGCTTTCTCCCGATCTTTTCGGGTCCGTTCTACGGGGTCAGCCTTTTTTCCGCCGGCGTCGTCCTGTCGGTAATGATCGTGCCCTTCATTATTTCGATATCGCGAGAAGTGCTGCTGGCCGTGCCCAAAGACCTGCGCGAAGCGGCGCTGGCGGTCGGCTCGACCAGATGGGAATCCACCTTGCATGTTGTTCTTCCCTGTGGGCGCGCCGGAATCATCGGTTCGATATTCCTCGCGCTCGCCCGAGCCCTCGGGGAGACCATGGCGGTCACGATGGTGATCGGCAACACCCCCAGGATCTCCGCGTCGCTGCTGGCTCCGGGCTATTCCATCGCCGCGGTCATTGCGAACGAATTTTCCGAGGCTGCTCTCGACCTCCATTTGAGCTCGCTTTTCGAGATCGGCCTGGTGCTCTTCGCGTTGACAATCGTCATCAATGCAGCTGGCAGACTGCTCATTTTGATGACCTCGACCGGAGGCGCGAGATGAGAAGCACTCTGTCCTTCCGCAGGAAGGCAGTGAACGCCGTGATGCTGACGGCCACCGGTGTCTGCACTCTGATTGCCGTCAGCACCTTATTTTTCATCCTCGGCTATCTCCTCGTTCGTGGCGGCGGCGCTCTGAACTGGAATTTTTTCACCCAGTTGCCGGTTCCGGTGGGCGAAATCGGCGGCGGCATGGCCCACGCGATTGTCGGCAGCGCCAAGGTGCTGCTGCTTGCGATGGTGATCGGGGTGCCGATCGGCTTCCTGGCGGGCATCTACCTCGCTGAATATGGAGCAGCGGCGTTTGCTTCGGCGGTTCGATTCATAGGGGACCTTCTGAATGGCGTGCCCTCGATCGTCATCGGCATTTTCGTGTACGGCCTGATCATACTCAGGACGAAACACTTTTCGGCTTTCGCTGGAGGCGTGGCCCTGGGAATCCTCATGATTCCCATCGCCGTGCGCAGCACCGAGGAGTTTCTGCGCGCGGTGCCGCTTTCCCTGCGCGAAGGAGCGATGGCTCTCGGCGCCCCCAAATGGAAAACCATTGCGACCGTCGTGGTACCGGCGGCCTTTCGCGGCATTCTATCCGGCATGATGCTGAACCTAGCCCGCGTCGCAGGGGAAGCTGCGCCCCTGCTGTTTACCGCTTTTGGCAACCAATTCTGGAGTCGGGGCTGGGACCAGCCCATTGCTACGCTGCCGGCTGTGATCTACTCCTATTCGTTATCTCCCTATCCGGATTGGCATCGGCAGGCCTGGGCTGCCGGTTTCCTGCTGTTGGCGCTGGTGCTCATCGTGAACGTGACGGCCCGGTCGATCCTTACAACCGGACTTTCCCACAAACCGAGATGACACCGTGATGCGATTGACCGCTTCTCAGCCCGAACCGAAAGCCGGGGATCTCAAGATATCCATCCCTCAGCCTCCGGCTGCCGAATGGATCTCTGCCGCGAGTCGCGAAGCGCCCAAATTGAGATCCATAAAGCTTAATTTCTATTACGGCAATTATCATGCGCTGCATGACATCAGCCTCAGCATCCAAACGGCGAGGATTACGGCGTTCATTGGGCCTTCCGGCTGCGGAAAATCGACGTTCCTCCGCATCCTCAACCGGATGTATGAAACCACTCGCAATACCCGCTTGGAAGGGGAGGTGCTTCTCGACGGGGAAAACATCCTCAGCCTGGAGGTATCGCAGCTGCGCCGCCGCGTGGGCATGGTGTTCCAGAAATCGAACCCCTTCCCGAAGTCGATCTTCGACAACGTTGCCTATGGATTGAAAATCAACGGCACCCGGCGCAAAACTCATCTGGAAGAAGCGGTGGTGAAGAGCCTGGAACGCGCCGCCCTGTGGAATGAGGTAAAGGACAAGCTCCACAAGTCGGCGTATGAACTTTCAGGCGGCCAGCAGCAGCGGCTCTGCATCGCACGGGCGTTGGCGGTAGATCCCGAGGTGCTGCTTCTCGACGAACCCTGCTCAGCGCTGGATCCGATCGCCACCGCGAAGATCGAGGAGTTGTTGTTCCAAATCAAGGACTCCTGCTCCGTTGTCATCGTGACCCACAATATGCAGCAGGCGGCGCGGGTCGCTGATGCCACCGGTTTCTTTCTGCTGGGGAAATTGATAGAGTTCGATACTACCAAGATCATCTTCGAACGGCCCAAGGTCAAGCTGACGGAAGACTACATCACCGGCCGGTTTGGTTGATCGCCGGGAGCGCAGGAGGCAGATTGCGCCACTTCGAGCAGGAATTGGAACATCTCAAGAGCAAACTCCTTGAAATGAGTTCGCTCGTGGAATCGGCGATCTATAGCAGCATTACGGCCGTCGTCCGGAAGGATGCCGCCCTGGCTGAAGAGGTCCTGAAAAACGAAGCCCGGGTGAATCAGATGGAGATCGAGATCGACGACCTTGCGATCAAACTCCTGGCGCTGCAGCAGCCGATGGCTGTGGACCTGCGGCTGATCACCGCAGCCCTCAAGATCAACAACGATCTTGAGCGCATGGGCGACCTCGCCGTGAACATCGCGCGACGGGCGCTCGAGTTGGTTCAGGAACCGGTTATTCAGCCGATGATCGACATACCGCACATCGCCGCCCTGGTGCAATCCATGGTGCGCAAGGCGCTCGATTCGTTTGTGACCCGCGATGAGCAGCTGGCGCGCAGCGTCCTCGCATCCGATGACGGGGTCGACGATCTCCGCACCGCCAGCTTCCACGAATTGATCAGCTTCATGGAAAAGACGCCGCGCAACATCCCCCAGGCGATCAGCCTGCTTTCCGTGATCCGCAACCTCGAGCGGATCGCGGACCACTCCACCAATATTGCTGAAGACGTCCTTTTTTATGTGAAGGGCATCGACGTCCGCCATCATGCGGAAGCCCGCGAACCATAACCACGAATGATACGAATTACACGAATGGATTTCGCGTGTTTTGATATTCGTGGAATTCGTGGTTACTCTTGCTCACGCAACTGGGGTGATTGCCACATATCTCTTAAAACGTCCACTGCAGATCGAACTTCAGAAGGTTCTCGTTCTTGCTCTTGAGACTTCGATCGTACATGGACCTCTCATTATCGAGTACGAGCATGACATTCCTGTTGATGTCGTAGCTCAGTCCGTAGATCCAGCGATCGGTTGTCGTAGTGCTCGAGGCATCGCCGTTGTGCGTAAATTGATCGAAGCGTCCCAGTATCCTGAGCGCCTTTCTGAAGGGCATCCGGTACCAGAGGAGAGCGGAAAAGCCGCGCCCTCTCACGTTATTTACCCCGACGGGGGTGGCGACGAGGTTGCTGTCGGTGCCTCGGGTCTTGTCGATTTCCGCCCCGACGAAGAGGTCGTCATGGTACTTATATCCGATAAATCCGATGTACCGGTCGCGCTGATGGAGCTGGTCCTGCCTGCCGACGGAGGCGAACCCGGTCAGGTGCAGGCCCTTCAACCAGTCGCTCTTTGAGAAGGGCGTCAGTGTCAGCCGGCCCTGGACGGTCTTAAACTTGTTGTTCTCGTCCGCGTGATAGCCCTCGCCGTTGATCACGTCAATCTGCCAGTTGCCGAAACCCGAAGGCAATGCGCCCTTGAGACCCAGGCCGAGGTCTCCAGAGTTCATGAAGCCCTCTCTTTCGATGAGTATGGTATCGATCACACGGTAGGTCCAGAGCCCCTCGATGTAGTCCAGCCAGGCCGTTTCATACTGGCCGACCTTGACGTCCAGCGACGGATACGCTTTAAGCAGGTCGTGGAATTCAAGGTAGCCGAACTTGGTCCGGAGTTTGATGTCGCCAGTGCTGTCTCTTGTTATGTCCGGGGTAATGCGGGTTCTTATCTTCGGACTCAAGTCAGCCCTGAGATTGAGATACCCCCTGTTAAGCTGGAACTTGTTGCGGTGAGATCCGTCCGAGTTCAGGTTCTGGCTGCCGAAGTCATAGAAGTACTCCATGTAAACCAGGGCGCCAACGGTAACCTTCGGGAAGGCCGGAGACTGCGGCGCCCCTGCTCCGCTCTTCGCTGTTCCCTGGGATGCGGGGCTGCTGTTGCCGGCGACGGATTTGGGAGTTGAGGGCTGGAGCGCGGCAACGGCAGGCTTCGCCTCGGCGACGAGCTTCGTCCTTCCTGCTCCAGGCGTTAAATAGACCCTGCCGTCTGAGTCTTCGTAAAGGCTATGAATGGCAGACGCGGACAGAATGAGGTCCTTTGCCGCGCCCACCCGCATTCTGCCTTCTGCAGGCATGGTGAAGAGCTGGCCGGACTGGGGATCGCGCCAGAGAATCGGGCCGTCGCAGAACGCCGGCATGGCCCAAACTGCCATTAAGACAGCCAGAACTGATGCTACAGACAATCGTGACACATCGGCCTCCTTTCAACTTGAAGGACATTAGCATTGGGTTGGTACTGAATTGCCACAGAAGTGTAAGGTAATGGTCAGACCCGTCCCCGCCCCCTTTTTACCCGCTTTCACGGGGCACAGGCGAAAGGGTATCAGCGATTTGTTACGGCATCTTTACCGGGAAGTTATATTTTAGTTAAGGAATCGATGTTTGACGCGTTCGCGATCGGATCCGGCAACTGTTTTGAAAACCCTGGACGCAACCCCTGTTCTGCTTTTGCCGATCGACTTTGGCTGCGTGATGCAATTTGCAAAACAACGTCCCCGGTTTTGCCCTATCATAGAATCGGAAGGCCGTCTGTTTGAAGTTTTGTTTTGGCGGCGCAGCCGGTCGCGCCGGAAGTAGTATCATTATTCGGTTGTATGCGGGAAGACGTTGCGGCCCGCACGGCAAGATTCGTGTCAAGACTGGACGACGGGAAACTCGCGTCAACGTTCGAATACTCAGGCACGGACGGGAAGAAATTTGTTCAGACGTATCAGCAGGCCTTGGCGCACGTCGTCAGCCACTCGACCTACCACCGGGGGCAGATCGCGCTCCTGATGCGACAGGTCGGGTTCCAGCCGGTCGGAACTGATCTGATCGCGTTTTACCGCCTGACCGCGCAGCCTTCCCGACACTAGGTTTCTCGGGTCGCCGGAGGACACCGCAGATCCAGTCGGACCGCCGGTGCCCGACCGTAGACTCGAATCATCGACATCGCTCATGGTCTGATCGCCCAGCTTCCACGGAGTCGACGTTGGCGAGTACCCCAGTACGGAAGAAGAGCCATGGGCGCCGCTCTCTATCTTAGCGCACATGACTTTGCTAGAGCCTATGCCAAAATGGCGGCCTGATTTTGTTGCTTTTTCTTTGCAAAATGCAAAGAAGTCACGGATAGAGAATCTACTCTTACGCATTGCCGTAACCGGCTTGACACGAATCAAGCCGTATTATACAGTCCTCCGAAATCAGGGTCGGAGAAACAGATAAATCGTACAGGCCGGATCCCACGGACTCAACCGGAATGCAGTGAAACCTGGCAGGAGAGGGTGCCGGTGAATCTGCAGCCCCCGGAGACCATGGATGGCACGAGGAAGCCGGCGCCCGCGTCTACGTACGGAGGCTGAGCCGCAATGCCGGGTGACGTAAGGAAAGCGACTGTCCATCACAAATCGGCACACGCCACGGCCGCGGACCATGCCGTCACGGCTGAATCCCAGTATCTTGTCTCGCCGGCGAGCGCGGCGCAGTCAACGTGGAACACGATCCGGCTCCCACTCCTCCCCTGGGCGTGCTGGAAGGCGGAAGACATTTGTTTCGACTTCGACCGGGCCTTCGTGCGGCCCGACGCCAAGACAGGATTCACCGAGCTGGCGAGCGACACGATCTTTGCTCACGTTGTGGACGAGTTCCAATGCGACTCGGGACTTCCGAGGACGGGCATCTGTGATGAGGCCACGATGGCCAAACTCAAGGAGCAGCACGGAAGCTGAGGTTTTCGCTCGACGTTATGGCATGCCCCCATTGTCGTGGGCTCATGCAGTCCGGATCAGTTGCCGCTCTTGCCTAGAGTCACTGATTGGGCCTGTCCGTAATAGATGGCGTTGAAGAAGAACGGGAATGTCCCGTGCGACTCGCCCCGGAAAGTGACCTCCGGGCAGAGCAAGAACAGCTTGCCTTTGCCCAGCGGAACTTCGGCGGCCGCGATTCCGTCCTTCAGGAATGCCTGTCCCCACCCCCATCCGCTGCGCACAGGTTTGTCGTTCGGATACCACGCCACGACGTTGACTCCTTTGGCGGCGGCATCGTCCTGCAGCTTGAACACCGGACTGCGATTAAAGAACACATCCACCCTGTCAGGCACCCCATAGGCGAGCGGATTCGTGTTGTCCACCGCGGCGGTGACCAGGGAGCCGGGCACGAAGTACTTCTCCGAGGGGAGCGGACGCATGGATCCTGCCGGAGTACGCTCGACCATCTGATCGGCGAGCGGCAGTTTGAACTGGTACGCGATATTGGCGGCGTCCGAGACTGCGACGATGGCGCCGCCCTCCTCGACGAACTGGCGCAGCACCGGGATGGTCTTCGCGACCGTCACCGCGCCGACTTTGTCAGCCCATTCGGGAGGAAGATTGGCCGGCTGCCCTCCCGAGCCGCCACGGCCCGCCGGTCCGTCGGCCCTGGGAATGCCCCCCATGAAGATGATCACGTCGTACTTCGACCTGAGATTGCCGGCGTCCAGCTGCGGCGGATAAACGACTTCGAAGCTGGTGAACTCGAATTGGCGCTCGAACAGCCAACGGACCCAGCCGGAAGGCATATTGCCGCCATACTGGTCCCACAAGCCGACGCGGACCGGCTTGAGCCGCAACGCTTCGCCGGCCGGTGTGTTTGCCGTCCCGCTGAAGGTGAGCCCCGTCTCGGCGGCGAGCTTCTCCAGCAACGGCCTGGTCGTCTGCTTTGCCGGGATGTAGATTGTCCCGGCCGGCCAGGTCCTGCCTTCGGCGCTGAAAGGCGCCTTCAACCAGTAGAGTTCTTCCTTCGCGCCCAGCAGCCGGTTGGTTGCGCGGAACTGGTCTTTGACCTCATGACTGAGCAGGTATCCGGCAACGGATCCGTTGGCCGGCGCCGTCACCTTCCCTGGGGTGACCTTGATCTCTACCCCGAACGGCAGCTTTTCGAACGGGCCGTCGAATCCTTCGAGGATGCGATCGAACTCTACTCCCATCTGGAAAGCGAGTGTGTAACCCGTCATATCGTACGGCGGCCTGGGCGGGCCACCCGGATAGGCGAAATCATTCGGATGATCCTGCGACTCCATCATGTCGCGCAGATGCGGCCGGAACGCCTGGGACGCCTTGAGCACGTAAGAACCCGCCGGGTAATTCTTGCCGGCGACAGTGAACGCGCCCGTGGCCCGGTGCACTTCGATGCCGCATCGGATCAGCGCGTTGGCGAACTTCGTCGCAGTGATGAAGTCCGGCTGGCTGGAAGGAATGATATAGCCGCGCGGATCGCGACGCTCCGGAGTGCGCATCATGTCGTAGTACTTCGCCGGCACGCCCTGTGATGAACCGACCCGCGGCGTATCTCCGGCGCCGCCGGAGCCGCCGCGCCCGGCCGCGGCTTCCCTGGCTGCAGCCAGTTTGGCTTCTTCAATCCAGCTGGGCTGTATCGTCCAGTAATCCTTGCCACCCTTTTCGATCGAGTTCATCCCCATCCGCCACATGCGATACAACCATTCGTCCTTCTGCCGGGCGGCGTGGTCGAGGATGGCTCGCTGAACCGATAGGATGTAATCGATCGACTGCCTGAAATGCCACTCCTTCTGCGGGGGGATCGGCATCGGCACGTCGCCGTGCGGAAGCTGGCGATCCAGCACCAGGCCGATCTCGATGGGCGTCGGGTTGCCGCTGATTTCCGTGAGGATGCCGACCTGGTTGTGGAAATATGTGGTGCTGCGCTCCATGCCGTTCGACCAGGTTGAATAGGACGCCTCTCCGCGCGAGGCCGAACCGGCCTTGCCTTCCGCCAGGAACCTGCTCGTGATGGCCGCGCTGACCTGGTCGATCCCGATCGGCACCAGCGGGTCGTAGTTGTAGTTGAACGGATCGCGGAAGGGCGGCGTGAAGAGGATGGCCCCAGCGGGGCCGGTCTGGTGCGCGTTGTAAACGATCTGCGGCATCCACTCGACGTAGAGTTGCCGGTTGATCGCCCTGGTCTCCGATATGTTGGCCATGAACGAATCCCGGTTGTTGTCATGGCCGACGTACTTGTTGTAGAGCCGCGGAATCCGCATGTCGCGCTTCTTGGGATCAGGATCGCGCATATACCAGTTGGCGACCAGCTCGCACCCGTCCGGATTCACCGGCGTCAGCAACAAGACCGTGTCGTTCAGGATCCGGATCGTCTCCGGATCGTTCTGCGTCGCGAACTGGTAAGCCGTCCAGAATAGAGTTTCGAAGTTGACGATTTCCGTGGCGTGCAGGCCGCCGTCTTCCCAGACGATCGCCTTTCCCTCGGCGGCCATCGCCCGCGCCTGCTCCTCGCTGATCCCTTCGGCGCGCGCCAGCGACCGGGAGATTTCTTTGTAGCGGTCGAGCTTCTTGTGGTTCTCCGGCGAGGTGATGATAGCCATGATCATCGGCCGGCCTTCCTCCGTTTTGCCGATCTCGACCAGCTTGATCCGGTTTGTCGATTTGGCGACGGCAGCCCAGTACTGCTGCAATTGCGCGTAGTTTGCGAGGAAGTAATCATCGCCCACGGTGTACTGGCCGAACTTCGGCGGCGAAATCGTGCCTTGCCCTTGCAGGGATGAAACGGCCATCACCAGACACAGTGCGACCAGTGCCAGTCGATTCCTCTTCAGGATTTCAACCATAGCGTTATCCGTCTCCTCTCGTTTGCTCATCACCGTCATGGAAAAGGTGACCGATCGGGCACCGACACCGTCATGCGGGAAGCGGCACCCCGCCGCTCGATTCCCGGTCTCTCCCGGATCAATGTTCTCGATCATAACCAAAACCGGTGCTGCACGATAGTGGATTCTGGCGCACTACCGGACTGGCGGATGGTGCGGAGCGTCCTCATGAGCAGCAATAGCACCGGCGGTCGTGGCGCGGGCTTCCGGCCCGTGCAGCGCGCTTCTTGACAATGGATGAGTTGATGTGGACATTATGGTGCCACAGTGTGGTACTATCCTAAAAAAGACCGGATGACTGACGCCAAACGATGAGTTTTTCCATCGGCCGACTTATCCCCCTTCTGGCCGCATCACGCCCAAGGGGGGCATAGACAATCCAGCGTTATATCGGCCTCGGCCGGAGAGAGTCCTTAGAGTGGATAGCGCAAAAACCTGCACCACCGATTTCCTGGAGGTAAGATGAGTTTGGCGATTACGATTCTGATGCTGTTGCCTGGCGCGGGCTGGCGTCGATTCGGCCGCGGCCGGGAGAGTCATCAAAATCGATCTCGCCACAACCTACATCAACGAATTCCTGGAATCAAAATATTGAACGCCGCTTTTCCCGTTCCCACCCCGGGCACCGACGCACGCTGCTATCGCGGCAGGGAAACGAGGCCCGGAAGGTGTGGAGACAAACGGATGCCGTTCCTGGATCGCTCCTTGGCGGCGAGGCATGGAGGCATGTATGAGCATTGAGAATCCGGATTCCTCTCCGCCGGCAGGCGATGCGCAGGACGGGGCTGGGCCTGACTCCGAACGCATCGTGCAGACCGGGGACTGTTGCCATTCCCTTGCAGCGGCCACGGGGCACGTCTGGAAGACGGTGTGGTCGGCGAACAATGGCATCCATGAGTCACGCCAGCCGAATCAACTCGCTCCCGGCGACCGGGTCCATATCCCGCCGATCGAGCCCAAATACGTCGACAAGCCGACCGGCAGTTGTCACACCTTCGTAAGTACAGGGACGATTGTCCGTCTGCGCCTGCGCCTGGTGCGTAGCGGCAGGCCGCTCGTCAAGGAGGCGTACCTCCTTCGCGTAGGTCATCGGACCTTCCGCGGCAGAACCGACGGCGACGGAGTTCTCGATCATCTCGTACTTGCGGTCGAGTCGAAAGCGATCCTCGAAGTGCCCCGCTATTCACTGGAAGCGGGCATCCGGATCGGGGCTCTGCCGCCGTCCGGTAGCATTCTGGGGGTTCAGGCACGGCTCCGCAACCTCGGCTACGAGTGCAACCTCACCGGAGAAAACGACGAAATGACCGCCGCCGCCTTGAAGTGTTTCCAGTCCGACCAGCGACTGGATCCGAGCGGGAATCCGGATCCGGAAACGAATTCAGCGCTGATGCGTGAGCACGGCATCTGACGCGGGAGACAATCGATGAATGCGGAAGATCGGCAATTTGCGAAGAGCGGGTTCGGGATTTCCTGGGATGAGCCACGCGAAGAGGTTCCAGAGTGGCAGGCGGAATCGAGTGACTCCGCGGCAAACGGCGCCGTCGAGATAGCGATGCTGGAATTTGATGTCGCGCGGTTTCCGGTTGAAGAGCGATCTGCATTCAACACGATCGAGTTGGGCCGCGGCTACCCCTACGTGCTGTTCCGGCCGGCCGAGGCGCATTTCAATCCTGATGATCTGTTTACCCTGGAGGCGGCGGACGGATCCTATTCAAAAACACTATCCGCCTCTTGCGCACGACCCGGCCCGTTCGGATTTCCGGTGCTCTGGTTTCCACCGCCGCCGGAAGGGTGCTCATTTCATCTGCGCTACCGCCCTGCACCGGGCGCAGCCGTAGCTGAGTATTACATTTTCAGGGACCAGCGCCTGTCTCTCCTGGAGGGGGGCAACAGGAGGTAACCATGGGAATTATCGGTGGAACACCGATGCAACTGCGGGCCGGACGAAATGCCCATGGCCACGGCCAGGTATTCGACGTGGTTCGAAACGGTTTTGTTCTAATCGACCTCATTAATTCCAGGGGAATGCCAGCGTCCGAAGTGTTCGACGTGTCCGGGGCCGGCATCCTGAACGTCCGGGTGAGCGACGAAATCACCTGGAAGCTCGCCTGCCGGACCGACGCCAATGGCTATCTTCGCCTCCTCCCTCCGATCACCGGGCCTCAACGGCCGGAAGCCGCCTGGCGCGATGCATCAGTGGAGTCACTGCCGACGGTTTTCGTGAATCTGGGCACTCAGTTCGGCTTGTGGTGGACCTATTCATGGCGGCAGTTTCTCAATGAATTCCAGGGTCCGGCAAGAGTGATTACGCGCGAGCGGCAGTTGCAGCGCATATCCACTTATGTGGAAGGAACCCAATTGCCGGCCTTTGAAGCCCTCGTCAGCGCTCTCGACCGGGCCACCGGACAGAGCAGCGAGGCGGAGGGGGCTGAATTTCGGAGGCGTTGGATCCGTGAAGCCGAGGAAACCCGCCGCGACTGGTCCCATGGAATCAGTTGCTACCATCTCCTCTTCCTGGCGCCCAACTATCCAAATCTCTCCGAGCGCATCATGGCTCGTGCTGATAGCGATCTTGCGGCCCGGCTGTCGTTCTTAAACTCGCGACGCCGGCCAGAGGCGTTTCTGCCGCTTTTGAGCGAAATCCCCATCACTCCCCACGTCCGGCTGGAGGACGATCTTCTCCAGTACGCATGGGAACTGGCTGATGAGATTGACCGCTGTCTGAGGTTTACTCGCGAACACGACGTCATATTCCATCAGGAGGCCGCCGCCAAATACCTCCGGATCATAAATGGGCCGGATCGCGAATATATCAACAATGTCATCGGGAGCGCACGCCGCGATCAAAGGATCGAGCATCCCGACTGGCGGATCCGGACGCTTCGCGACGACTTGCGCGCTCTCCCGGGTGACCTGCGGGAGCGGATCCACGAGGCGGGCAGCATTCTCCTGCAGATCTGTTCGAATGCCATCCTTGTCGCCAGAAATCACTACAGTGAGGAAAGGAGCAGAGAGTATGCCGCCTATATTGTCAACGCGATCGGCGCCTATCTCATTTCTCCGCTTGCCGCGGTGCTCGCCAATGAGCAAAAAACCCGCGAGGCCGTTACTCGTATTCGTGCAGGAGCGCTTCGGGACGATGGCGAGCCGGTGGATCGTTTTTTCAGCATCGTCGGAAAAGCGATGGACTGGTACGGCAACAGCATGTCGACGTTCCAGAGTTTCGTGGAGTGGTTGTACCCTCTGATCGACCACACTGCGCGAACCAGGCAAGAACAGAGTTCCCTCAGAAACCTTCTGACCATCGTTGCCGCCATTGGGGGGGAAGACCAGGCGGGCGCTGCACCCAGGCCCCATGCGGACAGCATCGAAATCAGAGTCGCGGGACGGACGGTCAGGACCTCCTACACGGGCTGGCGCACGCTCAACGAGGGCCTCGAGAAAGTCGGCTTCGCCCTCAAGGTCTATAATGCCGTCAAAGCGATGGGTAATGTTGCCGAGAATCAGGACCTGAAAAATACCCTCGAGGCGGCTGGAAGCGTTGCTGAATTGGCGGCTGCCTCGGATGCCATCAAGGCCGCGATTCAAAGCCGATTTCAGGTTCCTCTGCCCCTGATCGGCGGCATCTGCACGGGGTATGCCGCCATGTTTGATGTCGCCGACCGGGCCTTGGTCGGGGACAATGTGGGCGCGTTCGGATACATGCTGCAGGGGGCTGCGGCATTTGCGACGCCGTTCGTGGAAGGCGGTCCGGAGGGAGTTTTGGTCGCAGCAGTGATTCTTGCAGGGGCCACGTTAATCGCGCTCAGTCTGGACGAACAGCAGGAGTATGTCCTGATGTATCAGCAGGGCCCGGCAAGTGAAGCTTTTGCGACGCGGGAGATCGCCCGGCGATTCCTGCGCAGGTCCGATCATGCGATCGGTGTCATCCGCGACCACCTCCAGCAGGATGGATGGGTCGCGGACTGAGCGAATCAGCGCCGGGTTCTTGGAAAATCACGTGCGGGAGAGACCGCTTGACTCAACGCGCAGGCAGCCAATTCGAGCAGGGAATGACCGCCGATAGCCTGGAACAGGGCGGTGTCTGATTCGCAAAGCAGTTCCGTCGCGCACTGCCTGACGGTATCAGGAGAATACCCTCATCGCGCTTGTGGGAGGCTAGTCAGTGCGAATCCCCTGCATGGTAGGTTCGTCGATCGACGGTGATACAATTCCGTAAAGACACGCCGCATCATGATTCCTGTGCTGCCGACGTCGTTCACTGGGAGGGTGCCATGAGAGAATTCGACCCGAATTTTGGCTCCGCGCTCGAAGCCGCGGCCGCCATCAGAGCTCGCAACATCTCATCCGTCGAGCTGACCCGACACGTCTTCGAACGGATCGATCAGTTTCAGCCGAAGCTCAATGCGTTTGTGTACCAAATGCGCGAGGAAGCCCTGGTCAGCGCCCGCCGCGCAGATGAGGCTGTCGCACGCAAGGACAAGCGCCTACCCTTTGCCGGCGTGCCCGTGGTAGTGAAGGAGAGTTTCGGTGTCGCCGGAAGGCCCTGTACCTGGGGCGTTCCCGCACTCAAGAACACGCGCGCACCCGCGAACTCGACGGCTGCCCAACGCCTGCTGGATGCGGGTGCTGTCCTCATTGGGGCAACCAACGTGCCGTTCCAACTCGGGGATTTTCAAAGCTACAACGAGATCTACGGTACCACCAACAATCCCTGGGACCTGAGCCGAACGCCGGGCGGCTCGTCTGGTGGCACAGCCGCGGCGCTGGCAGCTGGGCTCGGCTTTCTCGGTCTCGGTAGCGATATCGGCGGCAGCATTCGCGCGCCGGCGCACTTTTGCGGCATCTTCGGCCACAAGCCGACCCTTGACGTGGTGAGTTTCCTCGGCCATGCTCCCGGCGGCGAGCAGTCGAATCCCGGCTTCTCGACCCTCCTGGGTGTGGCCGGACCCATGGCCCGCACGGCGCAAGACCTCGAGGCGGCCATGCGCGTCCTCGGTGGTTCGGATTCGCCCGACTCGGTCGCCTACACCTGGCGGCTAACGCCGCCGCGGCACACGCGGCTGCGCGACTTCCGCATCGGTTACGTACTCGAAGACTCCACGCTGCCGGTGTCGTCGGAAATCAAGCCGGCATTAGAATCCGCAGTGCGCGCCTTCAAAAACGCAGGCGTGCGGCTGCAGCCTGGCTGGCCTCCGGGCTTCTCCATCTCGGAATTGTTTTCCAACTGGTACACCATGGTGATGGCGTTGATCTTCAGCCTCGCGCCGCCCGAAGAAAAAGAGAAACAACGCGCGGAATTTGCCGCGCGGAGCGACGATCCGCAAGCAGGCGCGGCTCTCATTGATTTCGCGTCGTGGCAGCGCCACAACCTTCGCCGGCTCGGCTTTCGCGCGCTCTGGCAAAAGTATTTCCGAAACATCGATGCGTTCTTGTTGCCGGTGCTCCCGGTCCCGGCGTTCCCTCACGACCACAGCGAGCAAACACGCCGCACGCTGACTACACCCGAGGGGCCGCTGCCGTATATGCAGGCGCTGTCCGGCTATGTGAGCGTGGGGAATTTAACCGGTTGCCCGGCGACGGTTGCGCCCGCAGGCAAGACCGCAAACGGGCTGCCGGTAGGCATCCAGATCTTAGGCCCCTATCTCGAAGACGCGACGCCCATCCGGCTCGCGAGCCTGCTGGCCAAAGAGAACGGTGGCTTCACGCCGCCATCGGGGTACGTCTGACTCGCATGATCAATGCCTGATAAGTCGTTAGCGTTCAAGTGCGTAAACCGGACACCTCCCCCCGGCATCCCATGGTGGATTCTGTCTGGAATGGCGGGTTACGAACCGCGATGCCGTGCACGGTATGGCGATTTGCCATCACATCTGGTTTGTACGGCGGCGGGGTATCCCCAAGCCGAGGGAGACCATGCCTTACTGCCGGCACGGTCTGCTGCCCACAAACTCCCCATTAAGCCACGCGATTCCTCAGGATTGCCTCAGCAAGCCACCCAGCCGGATCATGATTTGAGAGGGCCTGGCGAAGGTGAATCCGAGGGCTCGCTCCCTGCCGTTCCGGCTTCAGGAAGGTTCATAAACACCAGGATTGAGGTTGAGCTCGTCTGTTTCCCCAGGTTCCATTTCAGGTTCCTTTCATCTCTTTCATAGTTATACAACGCGGTCGCCGTTGCACCGCGCCACGTCTACGCAGCCAGTTCCCGGACCGTGCGCAAGAAAGTGATGACATCCTCACGGCTGAGCATACCGACCACCTGGTTGTCTGTCATCACAGGAAGTTGGTTCACTCCGTCGCGATCCATCTGCTGCAGGGCGGTCCATAGTTCCTTATCCGGGCTTATGCGCATCAACTTGTCCAGCGGGAGCATGGCTTGGGCGGCACTCGTCGTCTGCCACTCACCCCGCGGCACTTCCCTGATCCGATGGAGCGTCATGAGGCCGACCGTTTCTGATCCACGATTGACAAGAAAACATCGCCGTCCGCCGCTAAGAATGTGCTCGTCCACTAATTGTTGCAGCGTCAATTCCGCAGGAATGGCAAGGCAATGACTGCTCATGGCCTGGGAAACCGTGTGGCCGGCGAGCAAGCCTTGAAACAGCACCTGCTGTATCTGCCCGGAAGCGGCGTTGTCGAGAAACCAACCGATGAAGGCAATCCACAGCCCGCCGCCAAAGTCACCCGAGAAAACTCGCAACACTCCTGCGAAGATGAACAGAAAACCAAATAAGCGACCAGCGTTCGCAGCCATGAGCGTGGCGCGGCGCATGTTTTTGGTGACTGCCCAAACGATGGCGCGGAACACGCGACCACCGTCAAGCGGATACCCGGGAATCAGGTTGAAGAGCACCAGTGCAAAGTTGATGTAGGCCAGGTATTTCACCAGGCCCAACAATGGCTCAATGTCAGCTGTCACAGGTTTCAGCACCGAAAACAACACCGCGAGTGCAAGACTGACGATCGGCCCGGCGATGGCAATCCAGAACTCAGCGATGGCGCTGGGCGGCTCCGATCCGATTTGAGCGACCCCACCAAAAATAAACAGCGTGATGCTGCGCACCGGAATTTTGTACCGTATCGCCACCACGGAATGCCCCAGCTCATGGAGTAGCACGCTCACAAAGAGCATGATGGCCGTCACCGCTCCCATGAACCAGTACAGCAGCGGCGGCCAGTTTTTGAACTCGGCGGGGAAGTAGCTGCTCCCCAGCATCCAGGTGAGCAGCGCGAAGATCAAAAACCAGGAATAATCCAAGCCGATGGGAATGCCCAGGATCCTGCCTAATGGAATTTTTTGTCGAATCAAGAGTTCCTTCCTTTCTCCTTACGGAGCCCCACCAATTCGGTAGGCAGCGGCCAACTGTGTCCTTGAGCAAGCAGCCCCTGAGCGTCCTCCGGTCCCCAGGTGCCGGCGGCGTAATTGGGGAAATCACCGGGCGGGGTCACGGCCCACGCCTCGAGCACCGGCGTTAATAACCGCCACGCCGCCTCGACCTGGTCGGCGCGCATAAACAATGTGGCGTCGTTTTTCATCACGTCCCTGAGCAACGTTTCATACGCATCGGGCGACCGGACGGCGAATGCTTCCCGGTAGTTGAACTTCATCTCCACCGTCTGCAAGTGCAGACTGGAACCAGGGTGTTTGGCCTGGAAGCGCAGCACGATGCCTTCGTCGGGGTGGATCGACATAACGAGACGGGACGGCTGCCAGTCCAGGCTGGCCTCAGGCGGAAACGACTGATGCGGCGCCCCGCGGAATTGAATGGCAATTTCCGAGGCCTGCCGGGTGAGCCGCTTCCCCGTGCGGAGATAAAAAGGCACTCCCTGCCAACGCCAGTTGTCCACGAACAACCGCAACGCCGCAAACGTCTCCGTTTGGGAATCGGGCGATACGCCGTCTTCTTTACGATAAGCAGGTACTTTCTTGCCGCCGACCCAACCCTGGCTATATTGCCCACGCACGACGCATTCATGGACTGCATCATGGCGAATCGGACGAACGGCATGGAGCACGTCCACTTTCTTGTTGCGAATCTCGTCGGCTTCGAAGGAGACCATCGGTTCCATCGCGACGAGACAGAGCAGTTGAACCAGGTGATTCTGTACCATGTCGCGCAACGCACCTGCCCGATCATAATAGCCGCCACGATGCTCGACACCCACCTCTTCGGCAGCGGTGATGGTCACATACTCCACATAACGCCGGTTCCAGAGCGGCTCGAAGAGTGGATTGGCAAAACGGAATGCGAGAATGTTCTGCACCGTTTCCTTGCCCAGATAATGGTCGATGCGGAAGATCTGGGACTCACTAAAATTGGCGGCGAGGATGGCATTCAGGGCGCGGGCGGATTCCAGATCGTAACCGATCGGTTTTTCGACCACAATCCGCGCCAGCTCGCGGTCCCGCGCCAACCCGGCTTTGCCGAGGTATTTTGGGATTTCGCCGAACATACTCGGCGGTGTGGCCATGTAAAAGATGCGGTGCACTTTGGCGCCCCATTCCTTTTCCAGCGTTGCGCATTGTTCGCCCAATGCCGTATAAGTCTGGAGCTTCTTGAAATCACCCTGCTGGTAGCGGATATGGCTTGCGAACTCGTTCCATTCGCCGGCTTTCACGTTTCCATGGCGCGAGAACTTTTTGACTCCGTCGTGGAGACGCCGGCGCAGCTTTTGGTCGCTCAAGTCAACGCGATCCACCGCGATGACCGAATAATCAGCGGGTATACTCCGGTCCTGGGAAAGGTCAAACAAGGCCGGCACGAGTTTTCTCCAGGTCAAGTCACCGGCTCCGCCAAAAATGACGAACACATTCGGGTCGAGGTTGTACTTTTTTATTACCCGGTTCAGGTGCACGTAAATGAAGTTCTGCCCCGGGGTCGTGCCCCAGTGCCCCAGCAGCATGTGCTTCACATCCACGAGCGTCAGCGGTCGCTTCAGCAGCGGATTGCCGTAACGGTAAATCTGGCCGACCGACAGATAGTTGGCGGCGCGCCAGTAGGCATCCATCTTGTGGAGCAGTTCCGGCGTGAGTGTGTTTGGTTTCATGGTTTAATTCTCCTTTTTTCAGCACGCCATAATTGTTTCCGCCGGCGCTGAACACACCTTGGCCTGAACGGCGCACAAGCAGGCGCCGAAGATGAAAATGCACCCAGAAAGGTAGATCCACAGCAACAAAGCCATAATCCCGCCGAACGCCCCATAGACCGCGTTTAACGTGGCGAAGTTCTTGAGGTAGATCTCGAATAGACCTTCGGCCGCCTGCAAGAGAGCCGTGGCGCACAAGGCGGCGGCCCACACCCGGGCAAACTGCGTAGGACGGCGCGGAGCCAGCATGTAAAACAGACTCAGACCGAGGAACACCACCGACAAGGGGATGAAAAAGCTTTCCAGGACATAGACCCAGGAATGGAAATCACTCTCTGTAAAGCGCCAACCCCTCGCCATTCTCATCAGCACCGGCATCGCCATTCCAACGAGGACCGCACCCGTCGTGACGACGAGCAGCACTAGGCTCTTGAGCGGCAACCGCCACCAATTGTTCATCGTGGTACCCCAGGCGCGGTTGGTCGCGCAAATGAGGGTGGTGATACATTGGAGGACGACCCAGACCAGGATGAGAAGTGCAATCGTACTCGCCTGCCTGCGTGCTTTGACCACACCGGCGATGGTGTCAAAAATGTAACTCTGCATTTCACCACGAATCGGGACATAGTTTTCCATGCCGGCAATGATCGCTTTCCCAGCCTGGTCCCGGTCAATAAAAGCCGAGGCAATGGTGACGAAGAGGACGATCAATGGAAATAGCGAGAAGAACGCATTGAAGGCGAACGCTCCCGCCCATTGTCCCCCATCAATCCGCAAGAACTTCTTGACGGCGAGACACAGTATCGCCCAGACCCTGCGAGTCTTTTGGTCAAGCCGGTTTGGCATATTCATCTGGCTCAGTCCTTTTTTGCCGTCGAGCGTGTCGCAACTCGGCTGGCAGCCGTGGAAATCACGCCCTCAGTTGGCGCGTTTTTATCCACAGCAGCATCCAGGCTTGTCCTTCGGCTTAGCACCGGCGGGTGTGGACAGAAACTTTTGCCGGCAGTGGTCGCAGCAAAAGTAGAACGTCTTGCCATCGCGTTCGGCGCGGAGAGCAGTTGCTTCGTCCACGGTCATGCCGCAGATGGGGTCTTTGGTCACGGAATTTGATTCTTTCATGGTCATGTTCTTTTCTTGGTTGTTGTTACTGTCTTTTGATTCCTCAAGCCTTTGAGGAACGGCCCTCCCCCATACCAAAACACCGCCGAGGCAAAGCCAAACAGGACGTAGAGGTCGCCGGGGAAACGAATGGCTTCTCGCAGTCGCACCAGCGTTTGGAGCAGCAGCGAGAGCACGAGAATCGGCAGCGTCAAGACCAGGGAGATCCAGAACCGTTTCCGGAAATCCGCCGCCATGTGAGCATGGTGGTCGTGATGGTCATGGTGCTCCGTATGCTCTGAGCCGGCATGCCGCAATTGAGCCTCTGCCTCCAACCAATTCTGTTCGGAATGTCCTTGCGGACGACCTTCCTTCTGATAGATGGCGTATGCTTTCTTGGCTACCTCATCATGCCCCGGCTTAGGTTCTGGTTTGTTTTTGCTTGCGTGTTCGTGTTCCTTCATTGGGGGCCTCGTGTCATTGCTTCTTGGCGTCAGCTTTCGGCAATTTGCACAAAGGGCGAGATCGGACAATCCAGCGTGTCGGCAATGGCGCGGAGCAATTCGGCTTCGCGTTCCTGGATCAAGCCGTCCGCGCCAACGACATGCACGCAGGCTTCGAGCACATTCTTCTTGATTTGCGGCGCGGCCAACGCGAGGCGCTCAAGCGCGGTATCAATTTGTTTCAGCCCACATTCTTCGCCCGGCAGGAGTTGCAGCCCGTCTGCCTGCGCACGCAGATAGGGCACGCCCGTCTGGAGTGCCTTTTCCACTTCGCCGGCGTTGCTGCTGCTGACGTTCGCCAGCGCCGAGAGCACGACAGCGCAATCCCCCATGAGCGGCTGGAGCGTGTGGTATTGAATGGATGTTAAACGGGTTGTGCCTAACTGCGGCGCGAGATGGCGGCGGACGATCTTCTGAAGGACGAACTCAAGCATGTCAATCCGCTCGTCGCTCTCAATGAGCCATTGCAGCGCCTGGCTGAATTGCAGGACCTCATCGGGCCGAAGATGACGCAGCGCGGGCAAAGCGAGGTTCGCGAGCGATAGCCGCGCGCGCGAGGCGACGGGCGCGACTTCAGGCCATAGCGCGGCGGTTGTCGAGCAAACCCCCGGCGTTGTTTGCTTGGCGAGTTCCGTGAGTTGTTTCGCCCGCAACGCTTCGTCCGGGCTGAGGAGCATTGCGTAAATAAGCGCGGTGGCGTCTAGCGGTTCGCGGGCGGCAGACTGGACCTTTCCGGAGAATGAATTCCGCAAATCCTCGGCGTAGCGCAAGTGCAGCGGCGTTGGCTTGCCCAGGTTTGGAAGCACGGTGCCAACTTGAACGAGGGTGGGAGCAATGCCGGCGGCGCCAACCGACGAAATCGGCATGCCGGGAATCGGCGGAAACGGAAATCGTGACGACGGCGGCTTCACCGCCCCGCTCGGAGCTTCTGCTTCCACTGATGTAACGCTGCCGTGCTTGAATTTTCCGTCCCAGCCTGGATCGATGGCGCGGATGCGCTCGTCGAGCGGCGGGTGTGTGGCCAGCATCCCGAGGAAGGGTTTGCTCAGGCCATTTTCGAAGAACATGTGATTGGCTTCCCCGGCGTGAGCGGATTCGAGCCTTGAGCCGGCACCGCCGATTTTTTGCAGCGCCCCGGAGAGCCCCGCAGGATTGCGGGTGAATTGAACCGAGGAGGCATCGGCCAGATATTCTCGTTGTCGGCTGAGCGCGGCCTGGATGAGCCGGCCAAAGAAAACGCCGATCGCACCGATGATGATCAGGGCAAGCCCCAGGAGCATCAGCGGATTCTTATCCTTGCTGCTGCGGCTGCGCGAGTAGAGCAGGATACGGCCAATCACCGCGAGGCACAGGATGCCGAAGATGACGCCCATGAGGCGCAGATTCAGACGCATGTCGCCATTGAGGATGTGACTGAACTCATGGCCGATGACGCCCTGCAATTCATCGCGGTTGAGCAATGTCATGCAACCGCGCGTGACGCCGATGGCGGCGTCGCTCGGCGAGTGGCCGGCCGCAAAGGCGTTGATGCCTGCTTCGTCGTCGAGCACATAAATCTTGGGGACGGGCACGCCGGAGGCGATGGCCATTTCCTCGATCACGTTCCGCAGTCTGCGCTCCTCGGGATGGGTCGTGTTGGGGTTGACGAGCCGTCCGCCGAGCGATTCGGCGACGGCACTGCCGCCCTTGGCCAATGCTGCGGTTTTGTAGAGGCTGCCAATCGCGACGACGGCGAGCGTGCCGAGCGCGACGTATAAGAAAAGCTTGGGATCCCACAGGACGAGTTCGGGCGTCGGATCGCCAGGCTGCGGTTGGGACTGGGTGCCGTAGAAAATCAGCAGACTGGCGAGATACACCGACGCGATGATGCACGCGACGGCGATCACGAAGTAAACCACCAGGACTTTTGTGTTCTTCCTGGCTTTGTCCTGATGTTCGAAGAAGTCCATGAGTCACATCCTTGAAACCTTAGAGCGTTACATCTGCCTTGTACCGGCACGTTTCAACGGTTCTAACGTATCAATGTTCTATCCCTCTTCAGGAGAACGAAACCTTCGGCGCCTCCCGTTGTTCCGGCTTCTCGATGACGAACAGCTCGGCGGCGGTGAAGTGGAACGTGGTGGCGATGATGCTGCTTGGAAAAACCTCACGCTGCGTGTTGTAGGCCATCACCGAGTCGTTATACGCCTGCCGGGCGAAGGAGACTTTGTTCTCCGTCGAGGTCAGTTCCTCCATCAGGCTCAGCATGGTCGTGTTCGCTTTGAGGTCGGGATACGCCTCGGAGAGCGCGAACAGGCGACCGAGCGCGCCGGTGAGCGCGCCTTCGGCGCTGACGAGTTGCTTCATGGCGGCGGGTTCGCCGGGATTGGCGGCGACGCCCGCGTTGGCGGACGACGCGGCATTGCGCGCAGCGATGACGGCTTCGAGAGTGCCGCGTTCGTGTTTGATGTAACCCTTCGCGGTCTCGACCAGATTCGGGATCAGGTCGTAGCGCCGCTTGAGCTGCACGTCAATCTGCGCGTAGGCGTTTTTGAAACGGTTGCGCAGCGCGACGAGTTTGTTGTAGATGCCGACAACGAACATCGCGGCAACCAATACCAGCGCAGCCAGCACGATGATGAAAAGCAGTAATGGAGTCATGAGAGTCTCTTTTCTTTGGTTAACTGTCAGAGCAAGGTGCCAAGGCAGTCGCAGCTTCACTCACGGTTTTGTCAGTGGATCATTTGACCAGCATAGGTTTCCCTTCATGCTAAACAGCTCACTTCGCAGTCGGGTCGTGAACTCACGATCTTTTATTGGACAGTTTGATAATCACGACGGCCAGCAGGACCACCAGCAGTACGCCGATCAGCGTATAAATCCATATCCCTCCGCCCATCCAGCCATTCATCCATCCACCTGTATGGTCCATCATCAAGCTCCTTTCGTTGCGCTGCGACCAGCCCATGTTCTGTTTACCCCTTTTCAGCCAAGGCCGAGAACGCACATGACCGTCTTGGCGATCATCCAGTGGCCGCCAGCACCTCAAGCGCGCTGGCAAGAGCGGGCACGGAAAGGGCATGCGTGTCCATGCCGAGAAAAAGCGGGCCATCGATCTTCTTCTGCTCCCGGTACAGGCAAATGGCCTGACTGATGGCGAGGATATGCCATTCGTTGAAGGCCTTATCGAATGCGGAACCTTGATGTCCGGAAGTGCCGAAGGCGACCCGTTGCGCCGGCACGGAAGGGTCAGGCCTCTCCGTAGGGGTAGGCCGTGACGAGTCTGGGCACGTTCACCAGCATCGATATGTCGGCCGGCTTTCCTGCACGAGGGCTTACTCCCATGACTCTCCCGCCAAATGCCGTGGTGACCTTTGCGCCAGGGTCTCCATCAGCTTGTCGAACGGCTGATTGAATTTCTCGACTCCTTCGTCCTCAAGTTGGCGCGTCACATTGTCGATACTGATGCCCAGTTCCGGCAGTCGTTCCAATAAATGTGAGGAGAAGTTCCAGGCCGGCATAATCTCGTAGATATTTCCCAGGACATTCCTTGCCTTCGACGCTCCGACCACCTCCACATACCGCTCAAAGAGCGGCATCATTTCAGGAAAGCACAGCCAACCCGCCTCCCACAAGGTTTCTACCCTTGCGGCTAGAACCAGAGTATTCCAGAGGGCGTCATAGCATTCTCCGCGGCGCTGAAACGCGCAGGCCTTCCTCGGACGGGTTCCTAGACTAATCGAACTACTAGAACAGAGCATGGCGCGGCGCGCACAACGGCTTCTGCCACGCTGCCCAGAGCAATAAGCGGCTTAACCCTGTCCTGCCATGAGTGCCCACGACGAGCAGCTGTGCCGGCAGTTCCGACGCCGCACTCAAAATCGCCGGCGCCGCCGGTCCATCGGGAAGCAGGCCACCGCCTTTGGCCTTGAAGTGATGCACGCACTCATCAAGCCTTTGCTGCCAGATCTTTCTCATTTGGTCGCTGAGATCCATCGGAGGTGTGCTATGCTATAGAACTCTCCATAAAAGGGACTCATCGTCGGGAGTCAGATCGACGGCATGAATGATAGTAAGGTCGGCCTTGCGGTGCCGTGCTTCAGCCGCGCCCGCTTCAATGGCAGGGAGTGCGGGGTCGGAAAAGTCGGTCGCTGCCAGTATCTTTCCCGCCGGCGAGGGCCGCGCCACAAGAACGGGACAATTCGCATAGCGAACGACATGCTCCGCAGCGCTGCCCAGAATGTGCAGACCCCTGTGATCGACCTTTCCCCCGACGACCACGGCTCCTGCCCCGATGTTTTCGGCAGCCCGGAGTATTCCCGCGTGCACCGTACCCTGTTCAATCTCGATCTCTATTTGGGGTGGCTCCCGAGCCGTCACCGTTCGAATGCGCTTCAGAAGAGCGTCGCGGACCGCAGCCTCCAGTTCAGAGAGCTTCAGAGCGTCGTCAAGATGCAGCTGAGGAAACAAGGGCCGCACTGCAAAGATTTCGGGAAGGACATGACAGACAGAAAGCTTGACCTTGTATGAACGCGCAAGGGCGTCCGCCTGACGAAGGAGTTCATCGGATCCTTTATCGAGATCCATCGCAGCAAGAATTGGACCTTTGATCTGAAACATGATTTCCTCTTCTCAGAAAAAGTGAGTTAAATCTCGTAACCCCCATGGGCGCGATGCCTTCCAGTTCTCGGAGGGGCTCCCAGACGCACAATACCACCGGGCAATTTGCCTGTCTGATCAATATTGACCAGATGTGAGAGCTGGACTGAACAGACACGTGAACTGCCCTGAGAACACAAATAGTGTGCTTGGAACTCGCCGCCCATATCTTGTGGAAGCCGGATCATCCGACATGCGGTGTGATGACCAAGCTCGTCGAACGAGACACGACCATCCCGGTCAGAGGAAGTGACACGGCTGATCAAAGCCGCCCCGAATCTCACCTACCGCGCCATCCTAATGGTGCTTTATGGGACGGGCATGCGCCGGGCCGAGGTTCCGCGGCTCAAAGTGGGCGACATTGACAGTGAACGCATGATCACCCATATGTCCGGCAGGGCAAAGGCAAGCGTGATCGCGATGTCCCGATGTCGCCTAATCTCCTGGATGCGCTACGCGCGCACTATCGTCGGAAGAGATCGAATACCTACATATTCTCCAGCAGCGTCGGTCATTCTGGCGTCGATAACCCAATCTCCGACAAAACCGTCTGGCACGCCGTTCGTGGTGCGGCGAAACGTGCGAGCTTGAGTAAAATCATTGGTTCGCCACACCTTCGGCAGTTTGAAGCTGGACCAGGGCGAAGACCTGATCTATGTCTCCCGGCAGATGGGGCACAGTTCGCCGAGCGTCACGGCAGATTTCTACGCTCACCAGATCCGCGCGCGGCGCCCGGAAGCGGCGGCGAAGACGGAAGCAATGATATTCGGCAGGTGATGTGAGTTGTTAGCAGGATGTTGGCACGGGGGCCTTTTGAGCCCCCGCTTTATTGTCCGTGATTTTATATAAGTGATTGAGATGATAACTGGTTGCGGGGGACGGATTTGAACCGTCGACCTTTGGGTTATGAGAGCAAATTGATAGTGGCTCGTCCTTCTGCTCAATAGTTTAGCCTGTGGATAGTTCCTGGTTTTTGCCCCTGTTTTGGGGATTCTGTGGTCAATCTGTGGTCAGAAAATCAGCCCAAAGGTAGCCCATCGAAAGGCGAAGATTTCCAATGCTATAATGGCCTTCCAGGCGATTGCAAACGACTTTGAAACCTGGGTCGATGTTACGTGTTCCTGACAAATGACAGGAAATAGTATGCGCTTCAATTTTGAATGGGACCAGCAAAAGGCCGTTTCAAATAGACAGAAGCACGGGATCAGCTTCGAGCTCGCCGCGACTGTTTTTAGGGATCCTCGAGCAGTTTCCATTTTTGACGAGGATCATAGCAGCACGGAGGATCGCTGGCTCACGGTCGGTATGGCGGCCACAGGCGCTATTTTGGTGGTCAATCACACCTTTGCGGCTGCCGGACAGGGTACGGTTGTGGTACGATTAATCTCAAGCCGCAAGGCGACGAAAGCCGAGCAAAGGCAATATGCGGAATAAAAGCATGCGCAAGGAATACGATTTCTCCAAAGGAGTAAGGGGCAAGTTCTTCCGGAAAGATGCTGAATTTAACCTTCCGGTCTATTTGGATGCCGACAATCTTTTATTTGTTGCCAAAATTGCAGAACGAAAAAAAACGGATATCTCTGAGGTTGTCAACGAGCTGATCCGGTCAGACAAGCACCTTGCCGGAGTCATAGAATAGACGACTGAAATTGACCGGCATCGATCGATCTCCGCAATCGCTTTTCATTATTGTCCTTCTATCATTCGTCTCAAGGAACCGGCCCATGGGCCGGACCGATCCTACCGACTATGGCGCAATATACTATTTCTTGCAGAGTCGCTTCGTCGGAGTTTTCCTCGATCGGGATATACAGCCCAGTGGCCCGGAAGTTTTGGCGGTGGTGGATTCGCTACAGATCGCATTCCACATGGAATCTCCAGGCCCGAACGGCTTCTGTGCCAATTCTACGTTCTCTGGGGAGCCGCGCCCAGGGGTGCCGCGGATTGCGTGCTGGAGACATCAAACGTAGCGCACGGGTTTATACGGAAGATAAACTTAGGTCGCCGGGTTTATACGGAACCAGATATACATTGTTAGGTCGACGGGAGAAATGTCACGAAACGCACATGGACGATCATCGGCGTAAGCGATGTACCGAGTAACGTCAAATCTGCCTCCACCAGTGAGGCGCGCAAGAGCATCCGTCGTTGATGAGCCAGGACAACGCGACACCTGGCAACGGGCTCCTCTTGTTCTTCCGCGTCGGCGATTTCGATATGGCACTGAAAAGGGCGCGCGCGCTCGTCGCCGGCTCGAAGAGGAGCCGCAAGCGAACCCGAGTATTCGAACAATGGAGTTCTCACTCCGGGATCCGGACGGATACTACGTCACAATTAGTGCGCTCTCTTCGCTCGAGCTGAGGAGCCACGAGGCGCCGGCCTAACAACCGCATGCAGCCGGGCGGCTGATGCGCGGCGTTAGACCGCTCATCCCAGTTGTATATCAACGGATTCTGGTCAAATCCATCAAACAGAGAAAAGGAAAATGCCTATCAGACAAATGCCTTATCCCCTCCAATCGAATACTGTCAACCGATCATGTGCCTCACTGAGAGGCACACACAAATCTAACAAAAAGAATATCAAATGAAACACAAAGTTTTGTTAACCATCGCGTCTCTGATCTCGATCCTCTTCATGACGTCACACCTGACGGACGACATCCTCCACCAGGGCGGGATGTGCCCGGGAGGGGTCTTGGCTTCGGTGCTCATCCTGATCGTCTGGCTGTACGAAACGCTGGTGCCCACCGAACGGCGATCGGGGTACGTCATCATCCTACGGATAGTCGGTTGAATCCCGTCCGCGGGATTGGATACTGGCTGGGGTGGTGCGTTCGAGGGCCGTGATGAGCGTAATGAACTCGCCTTATCGAGGTACATTACAAAACACTAACCTCTGCTTATCGGGCTGACTTATAAGCATTTCTATCCGGGATCACAAGAGAAAATTGGAGTGGGTGGGGGAGATGAAGGAGGACAAGGGGGACGGAACGGATAGTCGAAATAACCTGCAAAATGTTGCGCGTTGCCGTAAGTCCTGGAGACACCAGAGGGGACCCTGGCTTCCGATAAGGATGCGTTATGTCAACTAGAGGCCGCCTGTTGCCGCGATTCCCCTCCCGGGACAGCCACACAGGGCATTTTACTGCAACCCTGCGTTGTTGTAACTGGGATTCTGGGCGCGCTTCTGGCACACTGCTATTAAGCGGCGGCCGCCGCATCGTTCAGTCGGCTACCGCCACTCAGGGCTACCCGCGCAACGACGAGATCGTCGGATTCCTGAAAAATGCAATCGAGTCATTCAAGCAGATGGCGGATTACGGCGGCAAAAAACTTCGTGAATGATAGACTGACAAAATCGCGGGAACCATCAAACAAGAGGAGAGATCAGCCCATGGACATTCTCCACGCAATTGGAAACACGTCGATGGTCCGGCTGCGCGAGGTCGTACCTCCCGGGGGTGCGGACATCCTGGTGAAACTCGAGTGGGAGAATCCCACCGGCAGCATCAAGGACCGGATGGCGCACGCCGTGATTTCGCGGGCGGAGGAGGACGGTCGCCTGAAGCCTGGAGACACTGTGGTCGAGTATACAGGCGGCAGCACAGGGGCATCCCTTGCGTTAGTCTGCGCCGCCAAAGGCTATCCTCTTCAGATCGTAAGTTCCGATGTGGCCGGATCTCCCGATTCCGAAATCCTGCGGATGAGTCCTCCTTCAAGGCAAGTCTTATGCGCAGATATCGGATTTTGGAGATACGGCCCCGATTCTCGGCCCACGCCCGGTGAGCACCTACCATTCGATCAGTCCGCCGCCCATGAGGTCGTGACAGCCGCATGCCTGCTGGCGATCAAAGGACTGCACCCAGTCCGCAAGGCGTATGGCGGCTTCCTCGGGCGGAGTATCCGCGTCCACCGCGCCGGACTCCGTCTTCAATTTGCCGGGATGCACGGCCGCCACACGCACACCCTCCCCCCTCAGTTCGTGATCCAGGCAGGCGGTCAGCATGTTTTGCGCGCACTTGGCGATCTGATAGGAGTAGATGCCCCGAAACTGTCCCGCCACTGTACGGCCTATCGATCCCCATCGGGAAGTCAGGTTGACAATCAGGGGGCTCCCGGACCTGCGCAGGAAAGGCAGGGCCGCACGCGAGCAGCGGAATGCGCCCGCACAGTGCACTCGAAACAGGCTCTCGAGATCTTCCGGGATCGTGTTCGGGAGCCAGCGCAGCTTCTTGATATTGCCGGCGTTGTTGATGAGCACATCGAGAGCCTCCGCGTGCCGCTCCAGGACGCTGGTTATCCGATGCTCTACCCCGGCGCAGACCACATCGCCGACAATCGGATGGCATGTCGGTCCGAGGTCCGAATGGAGCCTGGCGGCCACGTCCGGATTCCGAACAAGAGGAAACACGGTCCATCCACGACTGAGATACTCGTTCAGCAGCGCCCGTCCGAACCCTCGGCCCGCGCCCGTGATTAACACCGTTCCCATTTATACTCCGGGAGAGAATCACCATCCCCTGTGAATCTCACACCAAGTCGCAGCTGCAGGATCCAGTCTGCCGATCATGACTATACCCCAGATTACTCTCGACCGCCCTTCCCTTCACAGCGGAAAGGCGTATGCAATTCGGGTCCTGGGACCGGTGTCCGCTGATCTTCCGGTTTCGGGAATTCGCGCCCGGCCCGCCGCCGGGGCCGCGTGTTTTCCATCGGGTGTTCTCTTACCGCTTCTGATTTGACCGCGCCCCTCATATCTGGTTGAAACCGCGCGGCGTCGGGGAATAGAATGAGCCAATCGTGTTTCAGACTGCCCGACAGGGGGCGCCGATGCCCAAGGCAAACACACTCAAAAAAGCGCTCCGCGAGGTGCGGTGCTTTCTGCGCGGAACATGCGGATGCCGCTCTGGTCGCGCGCTATGCCCGATTCTTCCGGGAAGGTTACGATGCGTACGGAATATCCAAGGAGATATGGGAGGCCAACCGCCGCCGATTCTACGAGCAGTACCGCGATCGATTCGGACTGAGCGATTTTCTCGATCTTGGCGATCTTCTGTTTGAGAGCGGGAAATACGAGGAAGGCTCGTTTGCGATCACGTCGGTGGCGCCGCTTGTCGATCAGTTTACGCCCGAGGCATTTCAGCGCATCGGGCTTTGGCTCGAGCAGGGGGTCCGCAATTGGGCCCACTCGGACGTCATTTGCGGAGAGCTCCTTGGCCCTTGTCTCAAGCGGCAGGCGGCGGGATTGAAAGACATTTCGTCGTGGCGCGTGTCGCCGGGCAAATGGAAGCGCAGGGCGGTGCCGGTGTCGATGCTGGCTCTGCTCGACGGTCCTGCGCGCGTTGCCGCATTGCTGGATTTCCTGCGGCCGCTCATGCCCGACCAGGAACGGGTGGTGCACCAGGGATTGGGCTGGTTCTTGCGGGAGGCATGGAAAAGGAATCCTGTTCCGGTAGAGGCCTTCCTGCTGGAATGGAAGGAAACCGCGGCCCGCCTGATCTTCCAGTACGCGACTGAAAAGATGACTGCCGCGCAAAGATCCAGGTATCGGAGATCTGAGAAATAGCGCGTCCCGCATTCCGGCGAGCCGGGCACGCACGTTCGCTTGCGGCGATAAGGTGAAGTGTCCGGGAGTGTGAAGTGAGCATGACGGTGGTCGGAGTGATGGGGCCCGGGGAAGGCGCCTCGGAAGAGGAAATGAGCCTGGCATTCGGTCTGGGCCAGGCAATCGCAAAAGAGGGGTGGGTCCTGCTCACGGGAGGCCGACGCGCCGGCATCATGGATGCTGCTAGCCGCGGCGCCAAAGCCGCAGGGGGTCTGGTCGTCGGGGTCCTTCCGGGGACGGATGTTGGGGGCGCGTCCGCGGCCGTCGACATACCGATTCTGACCGGAATGAACGAGGCTCGAAATAACATCAATGTGCTTTCCTGCCGGGTCCTGTTCTTTGTCGGGATGAATGCTGGAACTGCAGCCGAGCTGGCGCTGGCGTTGAAAATGCGGCGGCCCGTGATCCTTCTCCGTCAAAGGGAAGACGTGGTCCGCGCCTTTGCCTCGCTGGGCCCCGCCACGCTTCTGTCGGCCATGGACGCCGCATCGGCCGGCGAACTCGCCAAAAAAATTCTCACAGGGAAACCGGATCTTCCAATACCGGAATCCGAGGCTTGAAGGATCGCTGTCCGTTGTTTTCCGTTTCTGCGCAGGCGCGTGAATTCGAGTGTAGAAACAACTGCAGGGGGCCTTGCGACCCCCTGATGGCGTTGGCTTTATGTATCGTGAGACCGAGGATGAGTTCGTTGCCTGCGGAGGACGGATTTGAACCGTCGACCTTTGGGTTATGAGAGCAAATTGATAGTGGCTCGTCCGACCCCGCGGGTCGCATGACTCCGGGCTTTCTCGAGCGCGTTCCTGGATGGCGCGGCACCCGTCAACGCCGCCATCGCGTAGGCCAGGTCCAAACCGGCGTGAGCGGGCGCCGACGAGGCATCCGCATTCACAGCTTGCTCGAAATACCGTATGGCCTTGTCGAAGCCCTTGAAGTCCGGAGTGTAGTAGGCCTGCCAGCCCCGGATGCACAAGTCGTACACCTCCGGCGTGAGCGGTTGCAGCGCGCTGACCGGGGGCGACTCGCCGGTCATGATCGCCGAGATCACGCTCGCACCGGTCTCGGCCGCGAACGCGCGGAGGCCCGTCAGCATCTCGTAGAGCACGCACCCGAACGCGAACAGATCCGTCCGCGCGTCGGTCTCCTTCCCTTCGAGTTGCTCGGGCGCCATGTACGGCACGAAGAATCTGCTGCTGAAGCTGCTGAATCCCGACCCCATCGACAGGATCGAAGGGTGAATCTACTTCCCGGTGGGGACGAGGCGTTTGAGTTCTTGGAACCAGTTCTTCACCAGTATCATCTCATTCACAGGCGTAATCCCCCGGTCCTCGACTCTGGTGGCGAGAAACAACTTGTCATCGAGCGAGATGTCCCAGGCCCGGTTTGGACGCGCCGACATGTATCCGCCAACATCGAGATAGCCGGGATGTGTAAATAGCAGACGAGGAAGTCCAACCTTGAACTGCGGCTCCATACCGATGACGTCGAGGGCCCACATCTCGGTTAATCCTCTGCGGAAGAAGATCTGCCTGCCGCTCCGGGCCCAGAAGGGCTGCCAACCTCCGTCGGCCGTAACCGGAACTATTGGCCCCGGTCCTGGAAACGGACTCACATATACCTGTTCTTGTCCCGACTGGTTGGATGTGAATGCCAACCAGCGGCCATCGGGAGAAAACTCTGGATACTGCTCGGAGAATTTGCTGTCCAGAAAGGGTTTCACGCTCCAATCCTCTGGGCGGAAGATCATGATTCCTGATTTTGTCGATGATTCCACAAAAGCAAGTGCCTTGCCATCAGAGGACCACGAGCCGGCAACCTGAGAGTTTTCGCTTTTTGTCAGACGTTCCATCTTCCCGGTCCCATCCGATCGGATGCGGTATAGGTTTCGCTGTCCTCCGGGTGGAAACCTTGAAAAGGTTATGTACTCTCCCCCGGGACCCCAGATAGGAGCACCAGAGTTGACGTCTGTCGTGAGAGGGATGCCCGTGCCCGTGGAGATGTCATGAACCCACACCATGTACTTCTGGAATGAAAAATACGCGATCCTCTTGCCGTCAGGCGAAAGACGTGGACACCAGTAAGGTCCCCTGGCTTTCGTGACTTCAGTCGCCTTGCCTGCCTGATCCACCCAGACCAATGAGTCCCGCACATCCGGCTTGGTGCCCCCTGGACAGTAGACCAGATCGCCAGAGCGCGAAAAACTGAATTGAGCCGCTCCTATGCAGTCGAAGTTGCTGAGCGTGTTCAGTGACTGCATGACATCCGGCAAGATAGAGACTGGCTGGCCGATAAGCGTCATCCGGGTGGCGTCAAACTGGACAGTCATTAAGACCCCTCGACGGGTGAAAAGCAGACGGTCCGGAGGAAAGAAACGCGCGTCGGCTGCGTCCTCAATCAACACGCGAGAGGTTCCGCTCTTCATATCGAAGGCGGCCAGGTTCGGTCTGGGGTCATTTGAAGACTTCATGACCGTGAAGAACAAGTCTTCCCCCCAGGAAGCCAACAGGGAAGCCGGTGGCTAAATTCTCCCGCATCCTTATTAACGGTAGTAAACTGTTCCGGCTTTCCTCCCTGTGCCGAGACTCCGAATAACCCGCTGGCTATCCCTGGCGCATAGACGATGGTACCGTCTTCCGACCAGCTGGCGCCGAACGCGCTTGCACTTTCACATAGCGGTTCGGGGATACCGCCGGCAATCGATATTTTCATCAGCTTCTTATCCGCCCAAAATCCAATCCAGCGGCCGTCAGGCGACAGGAATGGCCCTATGGCGCCCTCCGTCCCCGTGATCGGTGACGCGTGCAGTTGGCCGACCTCACGCAGGAACAATATGGATTCGTCTGTTTTTGCAGCATCCCGGACGAAGGCGCTGTAAACGATTCGCTGCCCATCGGGAGTCATCGCCATTGCCGTGCGCCACGGGCGTTTTTGCTGATAGCTCTCGCCAAGACGATATCCCTGCTCCACCTTGATAGTTGCTGTGACTATCGGGGCGGAAGCAGCGGGCTGAAAATACCTCACTACCGACATGCCAATGACGAAGCCGGCGAGCAGCACCACAGCCGCGCCAGCAGTCACCCACAGGAATGAGAATCGCCGGGGAGCCGTGACTGCCGCTTCGGGCCGGGAAACGGACTCCCTGAGTTCGATCCGCGCGTCGCCTATATCGCGCAGGCGTTCGTTGGGATCCTTTTGAAGACACCGACGCAACAAAACTGTCAAATTACGAGGTGTGGCAGAGGGAAGGACTTCCCAATCCGGTGTCCCTTTGAGTATCGATGCCAGCGTCTCAGTAACGGTCTCCCCCTCGAATGGGCGCTTACCGGTCAGACATTCATATAAGATGCAGCCGAAGGCCCAGATGTCCGCCCGCTTGTCCACGGCTTTGCCCTTGGCCTGTTCTGGAGACATATAAGCCGCAGTCCCGAGGATCACGCCTGAACGGGTCATCTCGTCTGTGACTGTCGGGGACTGCGATTGATCAACGGCAGACGACTCCTCCTCAAGCGCCTTGGCCAATCCGAAGTCCAGCACCTTGACCTTGCCCTCGGGCGTGATCTTGACGTTGGCCGGCTTGAGGTCACGGTGGATGACGCTTTTCGTGCGCCGCTTCCAGCCCTTCGGAAATCTGGCGACAGACTTCGATGGACTCATCGACGGGCAGCGGCCCTTTGGCGATCCGCTGCGCCAGTGTTCCGCCCTCGACCAATTCCATCACCAGGAGCCGCTTGCCTTCGGCTTGCTCGATCCAAATATGGCGGATGTTCGGGGTGATTGAGCGATGCCGAGCAGTTTGGCTTCACGCTCGAAGCGGGCCATTCGTTCGGGGTCATGAGCGAAATGATCGGGCAGGACTTTGATGGCCACGTCCCTCCGGAGCCGGTCATCGTGAGCCCGATAGAAGCACCCGTCCCCGCTCCCGATTTTCTTCAGGATGCGGTAGTGAAGGACGCTTTGCCCGGTCAGATCTGCGGAGGGCCGCGCTTGCTCCTGCGCGATGGCCCTGGCGGCCACGTCGAGTGCCGGTGCTTCGAGAAAATCGCCGGCCTCAGGCCGGCAAGCCAACAGGGATTCGACCTCGGCACGAAGCGACGGATCTTCGGCGCACGCTTTCGCGAGCAAAGCGTCGCGCTCTTTCGGGCCCCGCTCCTTCACCTCATGGTAGAGCCGCTCGATTTCCTTCCATCGATCCGGGGTCATACGGCCTCCGGTTCACGCTTCATTTCCCGGTACAACCGAGGACTGGCCAAATCCCAGTCCCGCCACACCGTATCGGCGGAGACTCTCAGCACTGCCGCGGACTCTCCAGACTCAACCCTCCGAAAAAGCGTAGCTCCACCACCTGCGCCATCCTGGGACTGGCTGCCGCCAGAGCCGTCAGGGCGTCGTCCAGTTCGACCAGGTCGGCATCCGGCCGGGGCGTCATGATGGAGGCTTCATCCAGCGACACCTGGCGGAAATTTCCGCCGCGCTTTTGGGAATCCCTGGAGCGCGCGTAATGGACCAGGATCTGGCGCATGAGTTTGGCGGAGACGGCGAAAAAGTGAGCCCGGTCCTGCCAGTTTACCTTTTGCGCATCGATCAGCTGCAAGTAAGCCTCATTGACTAGTGCCGTCGTTTGCAGAACGTGTCCTGCATGTTCCCGCGACATGAGGCGCGGGCGCGACGGTGCAGTTCGTTGTAGACAAATGGAATGAGCCTTTCCAGGGCTGCCTGATCCCCGCTGCGCCAGGCGTGAAGCAGTTGCGTGACATCTTCCGGGGAAGCTTTCGACACAGGCACCTACAGCCCAGTAAAACCGTTGGATCTAAGAATAGGCGTTTGCCGCGTCGCAGACAAACACAAGCCGGAGCCTGCCGGACGCGGCTGCTTAAAACCAAAATTCCTATATGTGAGTGACACCCGATCTTCTGATGGCAGTTTGCATCTTTGTCGGCCTGCAGTCAAGAAAACTCAATTCCATTCAGATAATCGAGGTCCGTTTGCCCATGAGGGGCTGAGGGCGCACCAGGCAATGCGCCGGACAGGAGCCCCCATGACCAAGCTATCGAGGTTTTGCATTTTCACTCTGACTTCGCTTTTCTTTCCTGCTTCGTTCCCGGTTTCCCGAAGCCAATCGGCTTGGGGGATCCCATTCAAGATCGTTGACGGTTGGATCCTGGTTAAGGTTGAAGTTGGGAAATTGAAAGGGTTGACATTCCAGATCGACACCGGATCCACTTCCAGTGTAATAGACCGGAAAATCTCCAGGAAACTGGGATTGCAGGCTGGATCCGAGGAATATCGTTTGAACGCGTTTGGAGGCATCAGCAGCGCAAAGAAAGTAGAGATTACCGGGCTGCACCTCGGACGAATTTCCACCAGCCTGCGTTTTTTTGAAGCCGATCTTTCCGCATTTGGGGTAGACGGGCTCATTGGGCTCGACGTGCTGAGGCACATGAAAAATGTCATCGACAATGAAACCGGCGAGGCGCCGGCAAACAAGACCCTCACGATCGACTTTACGACGGGAAAGATTCAATTCGGACAATCAAGAGAGTTGGATTATGCCGCGCCACTGGATATTGATCAGCAGATCGTCGTTGTCGCCTGGATTCTGATGACTAATGGTTTATGCCTGGCGTTGGACAGCGGCACCAAGATCTCAGTCCTGTTCAGAGGATCTCAACAGCGTTGGATTGGAGGGTTGCCGATCGTTGGGTATTACTCCGGCACGCGGCTTGCGAAAGAGTATCAACAAGAAGAGGTCCAGTTACGAAACTTCATAGTGGGAACTGCCAAGTGTAACGACATGAGCGCCCTCGTGTCGGATGCCCGAAATCAACCGATCGAGGGTCTGCTGTCCGTCATTCAACTGGGACCGAAGATCATGCACTTCGATTTCGATCGCAACCTCATGACCTGGAAGAAATAGCCGGGCAGAGCTCACGGCTGCGTTCTCGACATGTTCCCCCGCAGCGGCGTTCTCGGGCGCTCGGCAAAAAAGAGCGGGACGTTCCGCATCACACTCACGACAGCGGCTCGCATCGCGCTGAGGCTTGCGGTCAGACGTGGCACAGCACCACCTCCCGCGGGCGTCACCAGCGAATCGGAAATAAATCGGACACCCCCCGGCTCACCACAAGTCGGCTCGACCGGTGTTGCCGGCTCAAAAAACAGCACGGATAAAACAGCGCCCCCGGAAAAAGACGGTCGCGAAACTCAAAGGCGACGAACTGACATCCGTGCAGGTGTCCCGCCAGCACCAGGTGATAGCCGCTCCGTCTCGCCGCTTTCCATATCCGCGGGTTGTGCGCACACAGGATCCGGCAGTCCCCATCGGTAGGAGCACTCGCCTCCGGACGGCGGCAATAACGATCGTTCGTGAGCCGTGCGACAACCGCGTCCACGTTCCGTGAATCCACCCGCCGCCGCCCGCCAATACCGCATCACGCACCCGTTCCAGCCCGATTGCGCGGTCGTGATTCCCACCCACGGCGAAAACAGGAGCCACCGCTGACAGTTCACGCACCAGCGACCGAAGGTTATCGAGCTGCGAGGCGCCATCCACTAGATCGCCGCCCAGCAAAACCGCATCCAGCGCCGTCGCCGCCCTCACCGCCCGCACGACCTGCCCCGATAGGCGCGCCGCACGCGAGCCCCGCAGATGAATGTCGCTCACGTACAGCAGGCGGCACGCATCGCCGTTCGACCGGATCCGCTCCTCCCGGACATGGAGCGGCTCCACAAGGCCAAGCATCAGGGAACCAACCCGCACCTCAGTTCTCCCCTTTCGATGCGCCACTGTAGTGCGCGGTGAACCGTTGAACCATGTTGCGAAGCTCGAGAATCCGCGCTTCGATCTGTTTTGCCGGAACGCCGCAGGTGCGCGTGTGGAAGAGAATTTTGGCAAATCCGCGCGGAATGGTAAGCCGCTCAGCAACGCAACCAAGCACGGCGGCGTCGGGGTATCCTTCGAGAACGGCGGTGGCGAGCGGGCGCCACCCGTCGCCCACAAGCGCGAAAAGTTCCAGCAGCATGACCAGCAGATCGTCCGCGTGGCGGTCAAGCCCAGGAAGATCCAGCACGTGACGGGTATCAAAATCGATCAGGAACGCTCGCCCGCTCGCGGCGTCATACAGAATGTTGTCCAGGTGAAGATCGCCGTGAGACCATGCGCCGCCAAATCGCCGGCAGTGGATCTGATGAATCCGATGAATTTCCCGGACGCCGGCAGCCACGACAGGAACCGAATCTTGCTGCTGCTGCAGCAGGTGGCGCAGACTGGTCCCGGGAAGCTTCGCCAGCACGACCGATCGCCGCGATCCCTCGCACGCCACAGCCAGCTCCGGATACAGCAGCCTCGAGCAGTAAGTTTCCCACTCGCTCCACCGCCGTGAGCGAACGAACATCCTGACGCCGCTCCGGGCCAGCATCAGAAACACGTTCCCGCCGAAGATGACCGCGCCCGCACCGCGCCGGCGACTCTTGACGATTACCGGCCTGCCCTCGACAAGCGATACGCGCAACCCATTGACGCGGACACGGCTCATGAAAGCGGCGAGCAAGCGTTGCAGAGCATCAAGCATTGAGCACATCCATCAGCGGCGGCAGCTGGCCTGCTAAGGGCATGCCGCCAGTCACTTTATATCGCAAAGTACATCCGCTGTCCATTTCATCCCCTCGACTTCCAGAGCCCTGGGGGCCCCTGCGAGAACCAATACCGCCGGCGGCAGCAGCAGCAGCCGGCAGTCGCACGTCCGCGTTCATGGGCGCCCCTGCAATCAGGTATAGGCCCGCCCAAAAACGCGATCCAAGTGCCCATTCGGATGTACAATCCTGAGGCAACTGGCGAGACTCCCAAAGTTCACATAAGCGCTTTTTATCAGAAGCCGGGAAAGAGGGCAGAAGGAGCGAGCCCCACGGAGAGGGCAGCTTATCCTCATCTATCCGTGAATCTCGCGTTTCGACGGACGAAACGGAGCGCTGTCTTGCAAGCCATTCGGCCTTGTCAATCGGAGACTACCAAGCCCGAGACACCATAATTGCAGACCTTGGATCAAAGCTCTCGGTTTTTAAAATCGGGCGCAAGTGGCCACACCTGCGGGGCGAAGTGGATGCGTGCGAGGAAACCGACTTGGCGATCCTGCAGTTGGAGAGGTTGCTGGACACATTTAGCAAAATGGCTTTGGAACAGTAAGAGGAACTCGCCCGAAGGGGCCCAGGAGGCATTATGGCAAGGGGAACGATCTTAACCCGTTCACAAAGGAAGGCACGAAACGCTACAAAACCACCATCCGGATTAACGGCAAGCAGCAGTGGCAGACCTGGGACAAAAAGCGGGATGCGGAGAACTTCTTGGACGATCTCTCGCCAGAAGTCCGGGACGGAACCTATCACGAGATCAAGAAGGCGACCTTCAGAATATCGTAATCCGGATCCGCCGATCACTCTACATGCGCTATGGCAAGTATCACGGCCGGCAAGAGGGCGAGGCCGCACACGTCTTCATCCTGCCCAAGTCGAAAAAATCGATTCGCGATATCGACATGTCTCAGGAGCTCCGAAAGATGATGCTCGAACTCTCCATGAAAAGCGGCAGGACAGACCTGGTTTTCTGCGCGCCGGAGCGAACGCCATTGAATCCGGATAACTTCGTCAAGCGGAACTTCGCCGCGGTACTGAGGAGAGCCGAGACGGAACGCGCCAAGAACAAGCAGCCGGCGATCGAAAAGGTACGCTGGCATAACCTCCGCCACACCTTTGCAAGTCTGAATCTAGGCCAGGGCGAAGATCTGATTTACGTCTCCAGGCAGATGGGGCACAATTCGCCAAGCGTGACCGCCGATATCTACGCCCATCAGATCCGCGCGCCGCGCCCGGAGGCTGCAGCGAAAACGGATGCGATGATTTTTGGCAAGAGATAGCTGTCAATTGTCATCGTCCGGAGGTTCTGTGCTAGGGCTCGCAGTCGAGCCCGCATCGGAGAAGGTACTGGGGCTAGTCTCGTAGAATGCTTTTATATACTCTTGAACGAGGTCTGCCAATTTGGGGTCAAGCGCGGACTTTGCAACGTAAAGACGGTTTAGCTTATTGGCCAAATTGGTCCTTTCCCACACAGATCCAAGATCGCGAACGCGCTGCAAAATCTCTTCAAGTAGTTCTCTATCTTTTTTTGTCGGTTGGCCTGATTGCTCATCATTGAAACTTGCTTCTGATATCTGCGTGAATTTCTCTTGCAGGTCTGGCCACCACTTATCGAATGTCTTATTCAATTGAGAATCTGGGATGGCCTTTTCTCCCAACGCCTCATTGATCCTATGCAGTAGCCTCTTTGTTTCCTCTGCATTGGCTTTTGTCGCTTGAAATTGCGTCAAGGGACCGCTAATGCTGGAGACGTGCAATTCAAATAAATAGGGGCAGACCAACGTATCACTGCCGAGCGTTTTCGACAGGGCGCCAGCCTCGAAAATCAGCCATTGAGAGTTCAGCGCATCCTGTGTTAAACACAGAATGCCCACACGCGCACCTTCCAGTTGGCTCGCAAGAGACGGATTCCATCTAGAGCCCGGCCCTATATTTCGCGAAGATACCCACGGCCTTATTGCGTTTACCACAAGGGGGAGCCATTCATGCAGCGCCTCTGCGACTGCCTTGCTCTTCATCCCTCCCCAGCCGAGAAAGACGTTTCCGGAATCAGACATGACGTCTCCCAATGACCTAGCCAAAGTGCTTCAAGAGCAATTGTTCGACAAACCCGAGAATGCTCTGAATTGAAGATCTTTCGATCTTGTCCCAGTCGGCATGGAGGGCATCATTCCGAAATTTCAGATACGACTGCGCAATAGCAATTTGCGGCCCTTCAAGGATCTGCTCTTTCTTCAGTTCGATAATCACGTCTTGAAGGTCTGGCCTATCCTGCACTCCAGCCAATTCCGATCCCATTCTTCTAATGGTGTCCTCGAACACGGCGGCAGCAAGTACGGCGGCGACGTTCTTCGCGCCATCCCCTTTTTCCGCGGTAGCACCACGGGCCAATAAGATGAAATCACTCAGGATTTCTCCAGAAAGCTGCTGTTTTAAACTACCCAAAAGCCCGCCTTCGATTTCGGCTCTGAGATTGTTCAGTACCCCTGCAACTCCTGGGACTAGGTTTGCATTTATCGATTGGTTATTTGAAAATTTGTAAGCCCTATTCCTCAGTTCTTCAAGTGATTCAACCTGTGGACTGTTCTGACCGAAGAGTGAACAAAGTAGACTTAGGGTCGCGCTGAAAAGCTCCGCGCCGGTTCGATAATCCGTGATAGATGCCGATGTCCGCTTTTCCAGTAGATCATCAATGCGGCGAATTAGCTTCTCCCTTTCCATTGTTCTCCGAGTTGTTAGTGCCATGTTAGTACGGGGGCCATTTTGGCCCCCGTTTTGGTATGTATGAAATACTGCAAGTGGTTATGATTGCGTTGGTTGCGGGGGACGGATTTGAACCGTCGACCTTTGGGTTATGAGCCCAACGAGCTACCAGACTGCTCCACCCCGCGACACGGGTAAGATTCTACGTTTCCAGCATCGCGCTGTCAAGCAGTACTTCAATAAAATCAATCAACTAGCCCTGATCATTGAGTTTGCAGGGCCTCGCATGGGCTCTCCCATTTACTGCACTCTACCCCTTTCGAGCACCGGATTTACCACAGATTTACCACAGATTCCACCAAGCGTCTTTCCGAGGATCTCGGCGGTGCGATCAACCTCCTCGCCATCGGGGTGGACGTAGATGTTTCCCGTGATAGAAATGTTGGAGTGCCCGAGCTGCTCCTGGGCCAGCTTCAGACTGCCGGTTTCCTTGTGAATTACCGAGCCAACGAGGTGCCGAAATGCGTGGCAACCCGAAGCCCGTTCGACATAGGGAACCCCGGCAGCTTTGAGCTCCCGGTAGATTCCGCACCGCCTCAAGGAATCAGGATCGATCGGCGTCCCATCCGCTTATCAGAATACGAAGGCGTCCGGTCCCTTGAATTGCGAGGCACCGCGATGCTCCAGTAGGACCTGCTCAAGCTCTTTGGACATGCCGATCACTCTGTCGCTGGATTCGCTTTTCGTACTCTGCAATTCCCCGCGATAGAGGCCGTCAGTGATGATGATCCGCTTCCGCAGGAACTCAATGTTGAACCATCGAAGATCCAGAAGCTCCCCTGCCCGAATTCCAGTCAGCGCCAACACCATCAGCATAGTCTGATAACTACCTGCATCTTGGCCAGCCTCCTCCTGACCTTGATCGTTTACCTGTTTCGGAAATAGGGTGAGTGCGGGTCGGTTTGAAGATTCTCTGGCCGCATCGGTGCCAAGGGCGGAGGGGCAAAAAGCCAGTCATGAATTCCTCGAATTGCACGAAACCGTCTCTTCCGATTCTCGAAGGACCGTGCCCGCGAGAGAATCTGGTTCATCCACTGTTGAAGTATCGCAAGGCCCATCAGGGAATCTGTGGTTCTGGGGTCTTTTGGGTAGACAACGATCCCGTCCACGTGCCCGAGCAGGTGGACCAGTTCCAAGTACCAGTCACTGTCGCGCCATCGCTCCCGAACGTACCAGTGACATTGATTTTGGGATCGCTGGAGCGCGTGATCAGGAACTGGCGGTTTGAGATCGGCCACGGCCCACTCGGGGTTACAGTGATACTCCCCGACGTGAGTGTCGTACCTCCACACTTCAGACCCGAAAACGAGTAGATGATCTGGGTGATGCCATCGGCGCTGGGATTAACTACGAAATCAAGTGACATCCCAGTCGTCGAGCCGTGCCAAGCACCCGGCACGATGGGCGCGACTACCGCCACCGTGATGGTCACGGTGGCGGTGCCGGTGGCCCCACTACTGTCGCTCGCCGTCAGTGTTATGGTGTGAGAACCCGCCGAGAGGTCATTTCTGGTGAATGAGGTTCCGGTGCCGATCTGGCCGTCGCGATTCGAGGTCCACACCAGCGCGTTGCCCGTCAGCGTGCCATCTTCGTGATCGGTCCCGCTGCCGGTGAATGCGATCGTCGTGCCCGGAACGAAAGATGCGCCGTTCGTCGGTGAGGTTATAGTCGCAGCCGGTGACTGGTTGAGCACGACCGTTACGAACACAATTGCAGCAAGCGAACTCGCTCCATCATTATCCGTCACCCGATAGGTGACCCTGTATCTGCCCACTTTGGTGTAGGTATGCGGTCCAGGATCCTCCACATTCGCCCCAGTGCCATCGCCAAAATCCCAGCTGTGACTGGTGATCGTCCCGTCCAAATCAGTCGCAGTGCCCTGAAAGATCGCCGTCTCACCCAGGGTCACCGTCATGTCCTTCGCCGGACTGTCGATTACGGCGGCCGGCGGTTTCTGGGTCAGAGCCACCGTGATAGTCGCCGTGGCGGCGGCGCCCCCAAATGCCGTCGCTGTGATGGTCGCTGTCCCGCTCGCCAGTCCGGTCACCAATCCATCCTCATCGACTGCAGCCACGGCCGCGTCACTGCTCGTCCATAGGGAGCTCACACCTGCGACCGGAATGCCGCCGGCCGCCGCCGAGGCCGCCAACTGTAGCTGGTTGTTCTTCCCGGCGATGGTTGCGCTGGACGGCGTGATGGCAACGCTTCCGCCACGGTATCCCCGCAGGACCGTTCCCTCACTGCCGCAAGCGAACACCTCACCTGTCGGCGCACCCCAGATGCCGTTCAGGAGGTGGGGGATCGTGCTGCGCATCAGTGTCCACCGCTGGGACCCGTCGTAGTGCAGTACGGCGGCGTTGCCTAGCGTGTCGGCACCGACGAAATATAGGTCGGTGTTCGAACTGCCCCACATCGTCCTAATGGATATGGGAACATCGAAGGCTATGCGCGTCCAGCTAGTCCCATCGTAGTGGAACACGTTGCCGTCCACGCCAGCTGCATAAATGTCCGTTCCCGAGACACCCCACAGGGCTTCGATGTTGCGGGTCACGCCGGCTGATATGTCTTTCCAGGACGTGCCGTCGTAATGGAGAGCGATCTGCTGACCGACGGCATACACGTCGTTCGCCGACGTGCCCCAAACGCCGTGCAGATCGGACCCGGTCGGGTCACGCATGGTCTTCCAGCTGGTGCCGTCGAAGTGCGCGATTGAGCCATCCCAGCTTACCGCGTATATGGTGCGAGGCGAAGCACCCCACATGCCGGACAGCCACTCGCTCATCCCGCTCGCCGTCAGGCTCCAGAGGGTGCCGTCGTAATGGAAAGCCATCCCCGGCCGACCTACGACATAGACGTCGCTTGAGGAGCTGCCCCAGACGGCCATGTTCAAGAACTGACCGGCCCCAAACACTCTGCTCCACGTCGTCCCGTTGAAGTGCAGCACTCCTCCCTGGTGCGCAGCGGCATACACGTCGGCCGCGGATGTGCCCCAAAGACTCGCGATCGGTGTGCTGATCCCGGAGTCGAGCCGGGCCCAAAGATTCACCCGCGGCAGCCCCGCTGTCGTGACCGTCAACACGCCGTATGCGACGACCCCATCCACTTCGATCCGGATTGTCACCTGGCCGTTCCCGACCGCCGTCGCTACCCCGGTCAATGGATCGATCGTCGCAACGTTGGGGTTGAGACTCGTCCAGGTTGCGTTCACCCACGGACCGGGAATCAGGCTGCCACCAGCATCACGTGCCTCCACTGTGAATTGCCGCGTCGTGCCCACGCCCGAGATCGAGGCCCCGGCCGGGTTCACCGCGACCGTGACAGTTTTTTGAGTAGATAGCGATCCCGTCCACGTGCCCGAGCAGGTGAGCCAGCGCCAGGTACCAGATACGGTTGTGCCATCGTTCCCGAACGTGCCGGTGATTTCAATATTGGGATCGCCTGAGGGTGTAATCAGGAACTTGCGGTTCGAGATCGGCCACGGTATACTCCGTGATACTATGACCCGCCCCGACGCGAGCATCACACCTCCACAATTCAGTCCCGAAAACGTGTACATGAGCTCGGCGATACCGTCGGCGCTGGAGTTGACAGTGAAATCAAGTGACATACCAGCCGTCGAGGCGTGCCAGACGCCCGGCCCGATCGGGTTTGCGATTCCCGTACCCTCAGCCACGGGAATCGTCGTAAAAAGAGGGCCCGAAGCTCCCTGAACCATCACCAGCGCCACAATTGTGAAAGTGGCGCCAGATTCGCCAATCAGAACCGCTGAGCCCTGCAGCTGCGATTTTGCGAGCGGATCCTGGTATAGGAATTTAGCGATTTGCTGGCCCGGGGCGAGATCGATTGGGCTGAGAGTAGTAACACTGGCTCCATCCCTGCTGACTTCCATGACCTTGATCGTAACGCGGCTGCTGCCGGGATTCCCTACTGCATAGCCAGTGACACGGCCCGAGTTGACATCATCGTTTACAGGTATCGTGGCACTGGAGACCATGGTGGAAGAGGGTACTCCCGCGATGGTGAGCAGGGGGCCGCCTGGCGCGTACTGAAAGGTTGCCACCCCGCCCAGTTTTCCGCCGGAACTCTCGACGCGGGCCCAGCCTGTCTTGGTCGAGTCGCCTCCACTCAAAGGTGTCGCGGTCACGAACGTCGCTCCGCCCGGGCTTATATGCAGCGCAATAGAGGATCCGACGGCAGTAGTTCCGTCACTGGACGAAAGGTTCGCTCTTAGGGGAAGACCATCCTGACCCGTGAGGATTAGGTTCCCTATCACCCCGTCGCTACCTGTATTGAAGAGGGAAAATACAGTGGTGTATCCCTGCCCGATCGCGACGTGCCCAAACAGTGCTGTCGTTGCAGCCGTGCCGGCCGCTTCCTGATCCGCAACAGCCGGCGAACCGATTGAGTGGAGAGGCAAGAAAACAAGAGATCCACACCAGACGAGAGCAATTAGGAGCATAAGCCAAAGTCCATGCGTGCTTTTCATAGGAGCTCCCTAAAACTTATTGTGTTTTCTGCCGTGGGGCACGAGGGGAAAGTTCCCGAAGAGATGCCCAGCCGAGCGGCTTGATGCATTTCACTACGAGTGCGAGGGATTGGGACGGGAACGCTCATTTGGACAGGGTGCCGCCGGGTGCGTGATCCTGTGCTGGAGCCTTTTCTGTCTTGGTATGTTGCGAGCTTGAGCCTACTGAAGGATGAATGTCAAATAGAAACTAGTTTTTAATGTTGGGATCGCGGCGAAACCGCCGCCAGTGGGTTGCAGAGTCGAGCGGCGCAATGGCGCGGACCGGACATCGGCTGATGCCGACGTCTCCATCGCCGCTCCGAAATTCCGTACGACTGGTTTTCCCCGGTACAGTTTCAAGTCCAGCATGTCAGATAGGATCTTCCTGAACCGGCCCGTCCTCTATGGGCAACAGCCGCTGTTCGCCGGTCTGGAAGAATAGGACGCAGCTGTCCGGGGAAACATGGATCTGGTCAAGAATCGCCGCAGCTGACTCTGCAAGTTCAGGCGTAGGCATGGGTGCAGGGCTGCGAGGGTTCAATCCTGCCCCGAGGCTCCAGGGAGCAGCAACGGTCCGTGCGACCATGTAGTTTCACTGCGGGCTGTCTTACGCCCGCCACTGGCCGCCCGGATTCCAAGCATTACCACGCGAACAGCAATCGCAACGCGACCCCCGCGGCCGGATGCACCGATGCGGCTGAACGAGTCGGCAGATGCAACACCGGTCGGCCAGATTATCGGAGGCCGGAATACAGACCAACATTATTGCGGCTGTAAATATCAGGATCTGGAAATCCTTTATTCTGTTCTGAGGGTCGACTCCGAGCCCCCCTGAAGGGGACAGCGGCATGACAGCAGGCTACGATCAGCGCTTTTCATTCCCCAGGACGGGGCTTCAGTTTTAGCTTGCCCTTGTTTTCCTCTATGAAAGTTTGCAGTTTATCGACGTGGGCCAGCAGCCGCGTCCATTGTTCGTAATATAGCGTCACAGGAAACCTGCCGAGGCCGTAGACACTTATGCCTCCCTTGTCGCTGACTCGGAACTCCAGCCCCACAGGTTTCTTGGCCTGAGCCTGCTGTTCCAGCTCGGCGATCCTCTTCAGTAACTCCTCTTTGGTCGGTTCTGACTCTGCCATGTTGGTCTCCTAGTCTGCCACAGGGTTTGGGCGATATGAAATGCTCAAGTCATGATCGATTTGGTTTTCGATTTTACAGCACAGCGGATGGGGCGGAACAGGAGAATTGCGGTTGGGGTGGCCCTCAGTCTGTTTTTGCTGGGTCCTGAGTTAGCAAATTCAAGATTTGATGTCCCAGAATCCGAGCTTCCTTTTGAGGCAAGCCACGCAGATCTTTCGGTTCTGAGGCCAGCAGCATGATGATGTACATTGGAACTTCCAGGACTCTTGAAATGGCTTCCAGGGTCGCGGTACTCGGCGTCCTCTGCCCCGATTCCAGGAGGGAAATAAAACTAGAATCCAAATCTGCAAGAGCCGCAAGCTGCTTTTGGGACAAGCCTCTTGCGGCTCTCGCAGTTCTTAATGCTTTTGCAAAATCCATCGTTACTCTTGATACCTCTCTTCTCGCTTTCTGTTGAGACCGCAGCAAGCCCTCAACGGAACCGAGGATCTTCTGCAATTTCTTAATAAAGCGATCTCCTTCTCACGTGAGTACGTATCGGCACTATGCCAACCCCCTACACGTGTGGGCCAGCGGGGTAGGTCTCAGTGAAAGAAGATTGGACCTACCACTGATACGGTCTTAAAGAACTCGTGGGCCGTCCTGACCGCTCTATGCTAGTCTACCAGAACAGGCCGGGAATCTGTGCCCACAGCCCTACTTCGGACCGAGATGCTCGCCGATCCTGCGGCGACCTTTAAGCAAGGTCGCCATAAGTGGCACTACAGACATCATAACTCGATCCTCGAAAGGGCCACCGACCTTCCGCTGCCCGATGAAGAGTCACCAAAGATCCTCACGTCTCTTGACATCCATAATTATTATAAGATGCTGCGGGGCCAATGTCAATTAATATGACTTAAAGTCATAAGACAATTTTCGCAGGATGCCATGGAGCGGGTGGGTTCGCAGTAAGAAAGCTCTCGTGGAATTGACGGCAGGTTCTCGAAGTGTCCACGAAAGCCGACTCCTGACCCTTCAACTGGCCTCCTCAATGAGGGTGAAGGCATCAGTCCGTAGTCGTTGAATTCGCTTTCGTCGTTCTGGGGCGGCTCGGAATACGACGATTTTTTTTGAGCTTGTGCCCATCGGGGGCGGGTCCCATATCTGGACCCCTACCCTGGCAAGAGGTCGCACCTCCCCCCCACGCTGCCGTTTGAACCTGGGTTGCGGAAGTTTCCAGACGATCTTGAATCTCAGTGTCGGGACAGCCTAGTTGAAAGAGGATTTCTTACCACAGATTTACCACAGAATGGTCCAAACACGCTCGCTTTTCCGCTGAATTTTCCCGCAGGCCCGAGCGGCGTAGCCATGTTCTCCCCTTCCCAGGTCCAGTCTCCGACCCAGATTTCCAACTTCTTATGCTCTGGCCCAGGTTTGGACGCGGGAGCTTGTGCCTGCAATGCAACTGCACCGAGCAACATCACAAACGCAACAGCAATAGAGATTCTCTTCATAAAGTCCTCGTTGAAGGATGAAAGAAAACCAACAGAGAGACTTGCAATGCCTGCTATTCCCTCTCAGGGAATCCGGTAAGTCAGCGGACCATGAAAAAAACAGGGGTGTCCCATGGCGGGAAGTCTGTGCCACGCAGAAGGCTTGGAATGGCCTTCACATCGAGACCCGACCCCACCGATAATGCCCCAGGCCCCCACATCGAGCTACTGTACTTTGGCGGCGTACCCCGTTACGCACTGCCAGCGTCCGTCGCGTTTCACGAAGACGTCGGTCCAACGATACTGACCACTGGTATCCTTGCCCGCCAGCGAGCTCTTCTCGGTCGACAGGCCATTTACAATGGCCCTGTCACCAAACACGATAGCCTTCATGTCGCTGATTACTGCCGACTCGGTCTTGGAGGTGCTGCTCTTCAGAATGGAGAGAAACTGTTTCTTGTTGCCGACCAGGCCGACGTAGTTTGCCTGGAATTCGGTGGCCAGCATCTGGTCAAGCGCCGCCATGTCCTTTTTGATGTTGGCCTCCGCCCAATCCCTTTCGAGTTGATAAAGTGCTTCTTCTTCGACTCCGTTCGGCGTTGCCCCCGTCATTGGCTGGTCACTATTCCATATGTCACAAACACATTTCCACGTTCCGTCTCGTTGCCGTTGAAAAGCTCCAACCCATTTGCCCTTGTCGTTGACGGTGCTTAGTCCGCTGGCAGTGGGAGTAGCGTCCCAGGTCCATGTCCCCCTGGCTACCGCCAATTCACCCGACGACAGCACGCTGGCAACCAAATCGGCCTCTTTTATGGAAGTGTTCCGATCCAAGTCTGTTTGGGCGTACTTGCGAATCGCATCGATTCCCTCAACCGGCAAACCATTCGGCTGCAATCTGACTGCGTCCGCTGTGTAGTAGGTCGATGTATATTCAGGAAGACTGCGGGAATTGCTTTGCCTTTCAAATTCCGCCACCATGTCTTTGATTGCCTTTACGTCGGCAGGGTCATCGACCTTCTGGGCACAGGCAGAGAACAGAAAAAGCAGGAGACAAAGGAATACTGCGAATGTGGTTTTCATGGCCTCAACTCCAGTTGGATTGTTGGCTGATATAGGTGAACAGCGTGATCCGGCCGATCTGGGGCATTTAAGCCTCCGGTACGGCACGTCAGGGTGTGATGCTTTCTGGTTGGGACATTATAAGGGGAAGCGGCTTTTTCCAGAAAGGAAAAGGGTTGCCGCCCTGTAACGCAAGAAGCGGACGGACTGGGGAGAACCCTGCAATCACTGCTCCAAGCATCGACGGGGGACCATCTTGGGCTGATGACGCCTCGAATTCCAGGTCGCTTCGGACATGCTGCCCAGCAGAGGTGAGACTGCGAACGCCTGCCACTGACCGCTCGGTAACTTCGTATCAGCGCGCCGACAGGAATCTGAATGCAACCAGCAGCAATCCGATGACGAACAGCGATGTAAAGATCAAGAACGTCCGGCGGGCCAGCCACTCGGGGCAGAAAAGATCGCCGACGTAGCCCTTCGGATCTCCATAACGCCTGGCTAACGCCGTAAGCGGGCACTTCCGCCCATTCCCCATGAACACCGCCGCCTCCAGCCCGACGAGTCCGATGGCAACCACCAGCTGAACGTTCAGCGCGCCGGTAACGCCGCAGTAGAGGATGTAGAATATGGCGGCAACCATCACGGCATAGATCGCCGTGTGGACGGCTTTGATGGTCGTAAGCATGATGGACTGATCCTAGCATCGGCAGTGCGGAGAGTCCAGCCACGTCGGGCAATGCCGGACGGTTCTTTGCTTCGCGCTCCGACAGAACCATCAGTTCGGTCCGGCCCAACATCCCGATAGCGGAGTATCCGCGGGTGTTCGCGATGGTTCCTTCCCTTTCCGGCGCGAATTTGAGGGTCCTCTCTAAATCGGGATCAGCCGGAATTTCCGCTTGCCCCTCTTTCCATAGAGGGATAGATAATGTGAGAATATGGTTGTGGAATTGTTGTTGCGCCCGGCAGCAGAACAAGTCCGGGCTTTGTCGAGGGGGAGACAACCATGAGAAGAAGCCTGGATCATGGTTCCGTCCGGTATGAGTTCATCGGCGCAAATGACTCAGTCCTCAAATTCAATGACCTCCCGGCGGCGATGGCGTTCCTTCGGGGCTTCCGGGACAATCCGGCACAAATGGCCGCCCTCCGGGATCTCGTCGCCGACAGCTCGTTTGACGTTCACCGGCTCGAGCCGGAGGCGATGCTGGCGCACATAGCCGGGCTGTTGGTCAGCGGCCGCATCAAGATCCTCAGGTCATACCAGTCCGGGCGCAGTGCCGCAGCACCGGAACTCGCAGGTGATAAGAAGAGCGCCCCGGCCGCCAAGGCGTCGACCGGAGTCGCCCCCGCGAAGAAGCACTGGATCGAGTTCAGGTTGGTTGACGACACGACGGGTGATCCGATCCAGGGCGTAGAACTCACCATCAAGTTGCCGGACGGGAGCGTCGAAAAGCGCACGACCGATGCGGGCGGTTACGTGGAAATTAACGACACCCTCAAGGGTAGCTGCGAGATCACCGTCGATGTGAACGAAGAAAATCCGTCCGCATTGTATGAGTTTGTTCGCATCGGTTAGAATCGAGGCGCTGCAGTCCCACAATCAAGAGAGCGAAACACGCAGAGACACCTGGCCCAGGGCCGCATCTGAGACCTATGCCACCGGGCAGGCGGGGCTTCCTTCGGTTCCGGGTTTCCCCGATGCCCGCAGGCCGGCTGCCGCCGCCATCAACAATTTCGGTCATGAGGAAAGTTACTATGCCTCTTGTCAACCGGCGCGCATTTCTGGCCCATGTAACAGCCGGAACTGCGGCGCTTGCATCTCCTGCATTTGCCGGATCGGAACCACCGAATTCTGCAGCCGGTCCCGTTGCCGGCGCCTCCCCTCTTAGAGCCGAGGCGGGCCTGGCGGAACCGGCTTTCCGGCCCCTTCCCCTCGGCTCCATCAGGCCATCGGGCTGGCTGCTCCGCCAACTGCGTCTGCAGGCGGACGGATTGAGCGGTCACCTGGACGAGTTCTGGCCGGACGTAGGCCAGAGCCAGTGGTTCGGCGGGCAGGCCGAGGGCTGGGAGCGGGCGCCCTACTGGCTCGATGGCGTCATTCCGCTGGCGTGGCTCCTTGACGATGCCGGCCTGAAATCCAAGGTCGCAGGTCATATCGACTACATCGTCGCGCACCAGCGCGAGGACGGCTGGTTCAGCCCGTATCCCCTGGATGCAGTTACCAGGCGCTACGACATGTGGGCCATTCTGCTCGCCAACAAGATGCTCGTTCAGTATCACGAAGCCTCCGGAGACGACCGGGTCCTCAAAGCCGTGGACAAGAGTCTGAGAGCGATGCGCGACGGCATGGACCGTACGCCGCTCTACAATTGGGGGAGCTACCGCTGGTTCGAGGGGTTGATCCCGGTCTACTACGTGTACGAAAAGACCGGTGAGAAATGGTTGCTCGACCTGGGCAGAAAGCTTCGGGCTCAGGGTTTTGATTACTCCGAGTATTACAAGGGTGAGGATGTCACAGTCCCCACGCCGAGACGGGGGCTTTGGAAGTGGGGCAAACATGTCGTCAACACGGGCATGGCTGCGAAGGCAGGAGCTCTGTCCTGGCGTCTCGACCGCCGCGAGGGCGATCGCGCCTTCGCCCCCCGGATGATCGACCTGCTTGACCGCTTTCACGGCCAGGTGACCGGCATGTTTACCGGGGATGAGTGCCTCGCCGGGAAAAACCCGACACAGGGAACGGAACTCTGCGCCGTCGTCGAGTTCCTCTACTCACTCGAGATTCTTACCTCGATTTTCGGCGACCCCGCGATGGCGGACCGGCTGGAAAGGGTAGCCTTTAACGCGCTCCCGGCCACATTCAGCCCCGACATGTGGGCGCACCAATATGATCAGCAGGTGAACCAGGTCCAGTGTACGGTCAATCCCGACCACATGTGGACGACCAACGGACCCGAATCGAACCTCTACGGCCTGGAGCCGAATTTCGGTTGCTGCACCTCCAACATGCACCAGGGCTGGCCGAAGTTTTGCTCCCACCTCTGGATGAAAACTCCCGGAGAAGGCATTGCCGCGACTGCATATGCGCCGAGCACGGCGCGGTTCCAGGCGCGCGGGATTCCCGTAGCCGTCACACTCGACACCGATTACCCGTTCCGTGAAACCCTCAAGGTTACGGTCAAGGCGGACCGGCCGGTCCGGTTTCCACTCCTGCTGCGCGTCCCCGCCTGGGCGGACGGGGCTTTCCTCCGGATGGCCGGGCGTCCCGAGGCGCGACTCAGGCCTGGATCCTTCCACCGCATCGAGCAGGAATGGGCGGGCGCCGTGCAGTTGGATCTGCGTTTCCCCATGAAGGTCAAAACCACCCTCAGATACAACGAGGGCCTGGCGATCGAGCGCGGGCCGCTTGTCTATTCGCTCTCCCCGGGGGAGACTTGGACCCGTGTCAACGCAGACAAATCTCACCGTGAACTCCCTCACGGCGATTTTGAGGTGCGCCCCGCCACCCCCTGGAATTATGGCCTTCTGATAGATGAAAAAGATCCCGAAGCCGGCATTCGCTTCGAAGAAAGACCCGTCGGCGAAAGACCGTTCTCTCCCGAAGGGGCCGGAGTGGCCGCACACGTGCAGGGACGCCAGCTCCGGAATTGGCGGCTGGCGCAAGGATGGGCCGCTGAATTGGCGCCGGGCCTCCAGGAGTCAAACGAGCCGCTCCAGGACTTGACGCTTATTCCATACGGATGCACGAACATCCGCGTGACCGAGTTCCCGCGGCTGAGAAAGTAGGTCGGAACTGAGGCGGCAGAAGGTTGTAAGCAAGAAGGACGCGGAAACAATTCGGACGCCGAAACAGGAAGTCACAGCCGAGTGCGTGCTCTCGCTGCACCGGCCGCCTTCTGTCGCAAATCCTGCTCCGCATGAAAACTTCGACAATCGCCGCATTCCTGTGGCCCTGGGCTTCAGCCCGGTTTCCGAACTGACCCCTACGGCTGATTCCGCAACAATCCTTCATGGGGTAGCATGGCACCCGAGTCGACACGGAAGGTGCGGGCTGAAGCCCGCGGCCACATGAAAACTTCGACAATCTCCGCACTCTTGTGGCCCTGGGCTTCAGCCCGGTCTCCGAGCTGCCCCTACGGCTGATTCCGGAACAATCCCCCATACGGCGGGATCGAACAGAAACTCTCGTGCGATTCCTCCCAGGGCGGACTTTCGATTTGCGCACACACTCAAGACTAAGATCCGCGAGAGCAACCAGCCTTTGCACTGGCCCCGCTCAGGGCCGGCGGCCGATCCGTACTGTGGGCGGCGGCGCTCCTGTCGTCACCACCGGCGGAATCCCGCTGCCTTCGATCGACTTGTTGAACGCCGGAAGTTCCCGTTCGATCAGGCCGCGATACAGCGTCTGCGCGGCCTGAATCTGCTTTTCAAAATCCGCCGTCAGGCCGACGGCGGTGTCTGTCGGGCCATAGTCGGCGCCGCCGGCGACGTCTCCCCCTCCGGTGCCGATCACCTGGTATAGCCAGATCAGGTTGAGGTAGAGCTTGTACTGCTCGACGTAATACTTGTCGTCGCTGAGCGCCTCCGACCGGGATATGAAGTATTCGTACTCGATGTCCTGCATCTTCCTGTCGAAGCCATCGATGTACTTGATCAGCGCCTCCTTGCCGGCCTGGCCGGCAAGCGTCTTGCGCGCGTCCTCGAGTTGCCTGCGCAGCCATTCGATGGTGTTGGTCATGTCCGCGACGGTGCTGATGGCGTCACGCACCCGGAGCTGGAGCTTCACCGCAGCCTGAACTTCGGCCTCAGTGCCGTGCGCCTCGGGCGGCAGCAGGATCTGCAGCGGCTGCGCGTACGACTGGCCGTCCATCGTCAGGCGCACGGTGTATTTCCCAGGGCCGGCAATCGGGCCCTGGGCCTGACTGATGCCCCAGTGAGTGATCGGCCGCGTTACCGCGCCCTGGAAACGGGGCTCTTCCCAGATGTGCGGATTCTGCGGAGGTGTCGTTCGAAGTGCGACGGTTCGCGCCGCCTCCTCGTAACGCATGTCCCAGAACACGCGGTTGAGCCCGGGACGGCCCGCCGTCTGCGGGAGCCGGCGGACGACTGCTCCACCGGCATCGAGGATCTCGAGCCGCGGCGGTTCTTTGGGCGCGGCCTTCAGCATGTAACTGATTTGAGCGCGGCCGCCGCGCCCCTGGCGGTAGGCGGGGCGCGGTTCCATGAATTGGACCGCGGGCGCGGCCGCCTCCAGGGCGCCCTGTTCGAGGGGCGTGATGTCTTCCAGGATGTAGAGCCCACGGCCGTAAGTGGACACGACCAGGTCGTGGGCCTGTTTTTGGACGACGATCCAGGAAACCGGCGCCGGCGGCAGTCCCTCCTTGAACTGTTTCCAGTTCACGCCCTCGTCGAGCGAATAGAAGAGTCCGTGGCCGGTGCCGGCAAAAAGCATGCCTTTGCGATTCGGATTCTCGGCAACGATGCGGGCATAATCCAGCGGGTGGCCTTTCGGAAGATTGCCGGTGATCCTGGTCCAGGTCTGGCCGAAATCCGTGGTCTTGTACAGCCACGGGTCGCGGTTGTCCATCAGATGCAGGTCGACGGCAGCATACGCCGTACCGGGATCGAAATAGGACGGCTCGATCCTGGAGACGACTCCCATGGGAGGGACTCCCTTGAGGTTCGCCGTGACGTCATTCCAGCGGCCACCGCCATCCCTCGTATACCAGATCTTCCCGTCATTGGTACCCGCCCAGATCAGGCCTTTCTGGATCTGGGAAGGCGCGATGGCAAAAACCACCTCGCCATAAAACTGCCCGAGGTTGTCCCCTACGATCCCACCGGAGGAGATGACGTATCTTGGATCCTGCGTGGAGAGATCCGGGCTGATCACCGACCAGCTGGTGCCTTTGTTGGAGGTCTTGAAGATGACCTGGGCGCCAAAGTAGACGGTGTTGTGGTCGAACGGGTCGATTGCCAGCGGCGGGGTCCAGTGCGCGCGGTACTTGAGCTTGTTCGGTTCCGAATCAAGCGTGTGCATCCACGGGCTGACTGAGCGCGCGAGCTTGGTGCGGTAGTCATAGATCGTCACTTCGTTTCCGTAACACGACGCCCAGATGATGTTGCTGTCGGTGGGATCGGGAATCGTGAAACCGGATTCACAGCCGCCTAGTCCATGGTCCCAGGCGCCCGCCCCGCTACCGCCGCCGCGGCCGCCACCGCCGCCGGCCGGCGGGGCGCCGGGAGCATTCGGCCTGGCTTCCGGGGTCGTGCTCAGGCCACGCATCGTTCCATCGTCCTGCATGTTGCTGTAAATGCGGTAGGGGACGTCGTTGTCGACCGCAACATGGTACATCTGTCCGATCGGGAGCTGGACGCGGGTGGAAGTCTTCCCGCGGTCGTTGGTCACATACATGCCGCCGTCATGGGTAACGATGATTCGATCGGCATTGGTGGGATCGATCCAGATATCGTGGGTATCGCCGCCGTACGGGCGAGTGGCAAACGTCTTGCCCCCGTCCGTCGACTCCCAAAAACTGCTGTTTGCTACCAGGACGTCATCCGCGCTGGCCGGAGAAACGGCGAGGCGGATGTAGTAGCCTGCGCGGCCGATCAATGCCCGTTGCCAGCTGCCAACCTGCCAGTTCTCGCCGCCGTCATCGGATCGCCAGAGCGAGCCCTGGTCGGCGGTCTGAATCAGCGCGTAGACGCGGTTGGAGTCTTTGGCGGCGATGGCGACGTCGATCTTGCCGACCGGAGGCTTGGGCAGACCGTGCCCCTCGACGCGCTTCCAGTTCGAGCCCCCGTCGCGCGAGATATAGACGCCGCTCCCGGGCCCGCCGCTGAACATGGCGTACGTGTGCATTTCGACCTGCCACATCCCGGCGACCAAAACCTGCGGATTATTAGGGTCGATCGCGAGTCCGGAGCAGCCGGTGTTCGGATCGACAAAAAGCACCCGCTGCCATGTCTTCCCGCCGTCGGTCGTGCGGTACACGCCGCGTTCCTGTTGTGGGCCGGTAACGCGGCCCAGCGCTGCGGCATAAACGATGTCGGGATTGGTCGGGT
>CAVRJA010000009.1:0-213217 GCA_963721405.1 uncultured Acidobacteriota bacterium
CGTCAAACGACGGTTGCGATTCTGTAACTACTGGATATGGCAGGTGTTGCAGCGGATGCTTTTCCCCGCCAAGTCGTAATTGTTCCAGTTCGCGTTTGACTGCTCCCCGGTGCTGAGCAGGATCCAGTTATTTCCTCCCTGTAGCAGGGATTCCTTGTGAACCCGCATGAATACTGCGTGCGCTGATGGTCTTGGCCGTGTGACTTCCTCGGAAGATGGGGGTCGCGGTCGCGGCCGCCTCGAGATGGATTCTACGGGAATCTGGAACAATCACGACTATTGTGATAAAGTTAGTCGTAACTGTTCCAGGAGGCGGCATGTCGGTTGCGACCAAGTACACATCGCGGCTCAACCAGCTCTTCCGGCGCAAGCGGGCGGCGCTGCTCGACGAACTTCGGGCGGCGCTCGGCACGGCTTCGCGGACCACGATCTTCCGTATTCTGAAGGCCGTTGGTTACTTCACCAGCTACAGTCATGCAGGGCGGTTCTATACGCTGCGGCACATCCCCAGGTTCGATCGGCTGGGCCTGTGGTCCTGGCGCGGGATCGGGTTTTCCTCCCATGGCACCCTGCGCGCAAGTTTGATCTTCCTGGTTGAGCAATCCGAGGCCGGACGGACGCACGAGGAACTTCAGCGCCAGCTCGGCCTGCGCGTGCACGACACGCTCCGGAGTCTGGTACAGGAAAGCAGCATCGCGCGGCAGCGCCTGGAGGACATCTATCTCTACCTGAGCGCGGATCCGAAGAAGGCTGCTGCACAGATGATTGCGCGGCAAAAGCTTCAGATTGCCAGCCGCGCCGCGGTTGTGCCGCCGGATCCGTTGCTGGTGATCGACGTCCTGGCGGAAGTCATCCACCATCCACGTGACGATGCGGCCGGCATCGCGGCGCGCCTCCAGGCGGCCGGGCGGGTCGTGACCGCGAAACAGGTCGACGAAGTGTTCCGTTCCTACTCGGTAAAAAAAACGGCTCGATAACGCTGGCCGAGATCGCGAGCCTGAGGCGGTCAATTCGGGAGCTGGAGCAGCGGTGCCGGAGGCGTTCGCAGAGTGTCGCCGGCACGCTGGTCGATGCAGAACCGCCGCCGGAGCGCTGTGCGTTATGCGGAGCTTCGACAAGAGTACAAAAGACATGGAAACGTACTGGCGCTACTCTCGAGCACGGCTCCTTCCGATTGCGGCAGACCGTGCGCGTTTGCGTTGCCGGCTGCCCGAGTAAACGATCGACCGGCGCCCTTGCGGCCCTGATACCCACGCGCAGCGTCGTAGGTTACGATGTCATGGTTTACGTTGGGCTCGAGCGTTTTGTGCGTTACCGGCAGCGGGAGGAAATCCGAGCCTCGCTTGCGGCCGATTACGGACTCTCGCTCTCCAGCGGCGAGATCAGCGTGTTGTCCACTCGCTTTCTCTCATATCTCGCGCGACTGCACCACGCCTCGTCCCCTGCACTCAAGGCCGCGCTGGCAGTGGATGGGGGCTGGCCGTTACAGATCGACGCCACGGGCGAAGACGGGCGCGGGACTTTGCTGGTGGCTTACACGGGTTGGCGCCAATGGGTGCTCGGCGCCTGGAAGATACCCACTGAGCGGGCCGACGCCATCCTTCCCCGGTTGCGAGAAACGGTTTTCCGTTTCGGATCGCCCTGCGCCATTGTCCGCGACTTGGGCCGCGCGATGACTGAAGCCGCCGATACTCTGGTGAAGAAGCTCGAACTCAAAATTCCGGTCTTGGCCTGTCATCTCCACTTTCTTGGCGACATCGGCAAGGATCTCCTCACCGAAGGACACGACAAACTGCGCGCACTGTTCCGCCAAGTCCGGCTGCGCAGTCAACTCCGCGCCCTGGCTCGCGAGTTGGGGCGTAATATCGGCCAGGACATCGACCGTGCTCGTACCGGATTGCGCGAATGGCAGCAGACTGGTTTGGAGCAACGCTTGCCCAAGGGTGCGGCCGGAGTGGCCACGGTGCGCGCATTGACGCAATGGGTCCTCGATTACGCTGCCGACACGCAGGGCGATCGCTTTCCTTTCGACCTGCCCTGGCTGGCCCTGTACGATCGCTGCTTGCAGGTGGTCGCCGCTCTGCGGACATTCTTGGCGGATCCCGCCGCCGATCCCGCCGTTCGCAAAGCTCTCGAGCGGCTGCGCCGCATCCTGCACCCGGTCGAGGAGGATGGCCTCGGTTTTGCTGACGTTGCCGGCAGGCTGACTCGACGGGCGGGACTCTTTGCCGAGTTGCGCAATGCACTCCGGCTGCGTGAAGGATCAAGCCACGGAAGGCGGGGCACTGCCCATCGGATTCACACCGCCGCAGAATTGAAGGACATACGCTCCGCTGTGCGAAGGCTCACCGTTTCTCTCAAGCGCCGCCGCCCCGAACGGGGTCCGGCAGGAAACTGGCGTGACGCAATCGACATCGTGCTCGCGCATCTGCAAAAGCACGGCCGTTCCCTCTGGGGTCATGCCATTCGGCTTCCACAAGCGGCTGGCGGCGGTATCCGCCTCGTCGATCGAACCAACAATGCCGTTGAAACGTACTTCCACAGACTGAAACACGGAGAACGCCGCCGCAGTGGACGCAAGGTTCTCAGCCAGGATTTCGAGAAACTCCCGCCGGCGGCAGCTCTCGCCATGAATCTCGCGCATTCCGACTACGTTTCGATTGTCTGCGGTTCGCTCGACAAGTTGCCTCAGGCTTTCTCCCGACTCGATTCCAAGACTCAGCGTGGCCGGAAGGCCGCAGTCTCGACGGTCGCGAAGATGAGCGAGCCTCAGACGGCTTCCCTCTGCAGTGCAGACCGCAAGGTCGTACGTTCTGAGGAGATGACCTGCCGGGTCATTGAAGCGGCTCAAAGAGGTTTAGAGAAGAGAGAAGTAGCGTGAGAGAGGAAATCCAACCGACTTTTGACGCCGTAGCAGAAACCAGTGAAGAGCTGGGGGGCAATTAGGGTTACGAAGCCTCCTCCCAGAGCGCCTCCGGCTGAAACCAGCAGGTAGAATAGTGTGAGGTGATGCGCGAGGGGTCTTGACCCAAACAATTCGCCGTGGCAAATCATGCAGCAGACGAACAGAACCAGGCAGTGAGCCGCTATCTGCGAAGTTATATTCAACTCAACCGTATGCGTAATGGTCCAGCAAAATATCCCGCTGGCGATGAAAAGCGCGATCGAATACCACCGGCGCGAGTACCATCCTTCCCCCGAAAAGCAGAGGACGAACGAGAGGAGATATATGGTCAGGGGCAGGACCCAGAGGAAAGGAATAACTGCTATTTCCTGAGAAATCTGACGAGTGGTAGCAAGCAGCAATACAGAAGCGCATGCAGCGAATGACATCCAAAGAACACGGATCGCAACGCCCGGGGCTGGGTGAGATATTGGACGGGCTCTCAAAGCCGTCGGGTCGCCGCCCTTTTGGCCCTCCATTCCCCCAAAACGTACGTGGTGCAACGCGCCATAAATTATTGCCAGGGCAAAGACTACGTACCCCCAAGACCAGAACGTCGCCTGCATTCTGAGTGCCAGGGTCGGCTCGATCAGGAGCGGATATGTCATCAAAGCAAGCAGAGAACCCACGTTTGAATACGCGTAGAGAAGGTATGGTGATCGGTTAGGATATTTGGAAAAGTACCAGGATTGGACTAATGGACTGGTGGCTGAGAGCACGAAATATGGAACTCCCACTGAAATGGCCAATACCCTCAGGACTTCAGCAATGGGCGCGCTCGAGTTGGGAGCGACCCAGGTCGCGGACGGAAGGACGGGAGATCGCCACAAGTATCGTCCAACGAGCAGCAAGGCCAATGAAAGTCCGACCAGAGTCAGGTGGATGGGGGCCTTCTTCCGCGGTCGCGCCAGCGCCATGAGCCAATGGGCGTATGCGTAGCCGGCAAGCAAGACTGACTGGAAGAAAAGCAACGATGTCGACCAGACAGCCGGGGCTCCTCCAAACCATGGCAGGATGTATTTGCTGATCAAGGGTTGAATCTGAAAAAGCAAGAACGCTGAGAGGAATATAGTCAGTCCATAATAGCCCATCGAACAGCTGCTCCAATTTCTGTGCGTCCGCGTAGCGGATCGTAGGGACGAAGGCCTGCCGGAAAATGACTTTTTCCACAGTGGGAGTATTATGCGCAGTACCTGTACTGAAGAACCCTCCCCTTATGGTATCGGCCCTGGCTGTGTTACCTTCCGTGACATTACCGCAGCGGTTCGGCGCCGGTCAACGCCTAATTCCCCATTTGCCACGATGGCGGGGAAATTGAGATCTCCTGACATAGGGCTCCGATAGCCCCTTTTTTATTGGTCTTCTCATCGAGAAGGGGGGGACCCAAAACAGTCCGTCTTTTTCTTTATCCTGCATCCTCCGGTTGAGTTATGATCGCTTCTGGCCGAGCGGCACGGGGCGTCTGGCATAACCGCCCGATATCGAAACTCGCGGGGATCTGACCTGGCGAACTGCTCTAGAAAAGGCGTCAAACCCCCCTGCCCGCCCTGTCGATCACCGCAGGGTTTGAAGGTTCGTACAGTAATTCGCGGAAGCGCAGCTGCGCTCGGCACAGGTGACATTAGTTATTTTCGCGGTAGCGATAGCAATGGTTTTTTTCAAACTCGATCCCGTCGTAGGGAGCCCCCGATGGTCATTCCCGCTTGTTGACACATAAGTCAACGTTTGCAGCTGCCCTTCACTCGGCGGCGGCGCATCCAGATGTTGAAGACGCCGATTCAAATAACCAGGCCCATTTGCCGGACAGCGCGCGGGCGGAACCAAAAGGGCCTCTGGAGTTCGACCAACAGCTCCCGGAGTTGCCTGCTTATGTCTGATACAGGTGAAGCCTCCTCTGAACGATTGACACCACTTTATAACGGACTTCTCCTACTTCTGATCGTTTGTTTTGCCACGAAATGCATGTATCTCTTCAGGCTGATCGCGAGACCGGATAAACTCCTGTCATCGTGGAATCTTGCCGACTATTCCTGGATCTTCCTGCTGGATTTGTATCTCTATGCGGTTTTACGACTGCTTATCGACATCGCGGCACTGGTTACTGCGAAGCTGCCGCAAGCCTATAGACAATGGATGTTTTCCCCATTCAACATACTCATAGCCCTTGGCATTTGGTACGCTCTCGCCAGCCGTAGATATTTTATGATTATCGGGGATCACCTCACGCTCTCGAACTTGATTAGAGCCGATCCCACAAAGATGAAGTATCTCACCAACTTCGAGTTACTCACAATTGCAGTGGAAGCAATGGCCGTATTTTTTATATTTTTTTATCTGCTTCCCAGGCTTTTCGTTCATATTAGGCCATTTTGCCGGTTTCTCCATTCGCGTCGCGTATCAATCTACCTTTTCTGTGCTCTCCTGGTTTGGACCGTTCTCATTTCATTTTATCACCGCCAGGCGTGGATGTTTAACTTGGAAAAGAACGCTTTGTTTTCCTTTGCCGCATCGTGCCTTTCTATCCGCTCGGAACTGCATCCCGGTGACTATGCATTCAATGTACCGCCTGCGCTCATATCATTTTCGAAATATTATCCTATATCTCAGTCACCAGGCGTCGCGATCCCGCACTTTTCGCCTTCCGACCGCCCAAACATAATTCTCTTTATCATGGAATCGGCTGGGGCGCGACATATGCGTGCCTACGGAGGACGCTTCGATTCGACCCCCAATTTCGACGCTCTCATGAACCGATCCATCTTTTTTCTCAGAGCTTATGGCCATTCCGGCGACAGCATCGATTCCATTGTCGCGCACTTCTGCTCTTTGTACCCCTATCCAAGTAAAGCACCCGATACCGGCATCTATTCCGAACTTGCGTGCGATTCGCTCCAGTCGATCCTGAAGCGCCGAGGCTATTCAACTGCCGTCATGTCTCGATTCGACCTAGACCGCGCCGATACCGCACGCATTTTTCTCAACAATGGCACCGACCTGGTGCGTTTCACGCGCCTCCAGGTCTTGGATCCGACCTATGCAAAGCTGCCGACAGACGAGCGACTGGTACAGGCTGCCGTATCTTGGGCTAGTTCACAAACCTCACCATTTTTTCTGACCATCTGGCCGGCCGCGGCTCATGTGACCGCCACTGAGATACCACCCGGCCTGAAACGCTTCGATGAGTCCGATTATGAACATGTATACCAAAACAAGCTGGCATACCAGGACTCACTGCTTGGGAATTTGGTTGCAGGGCTGAAAGCGCATGATCTTTTGGACTCTTCCATTATCGTTATGATGGGAGATCATGGCGATGGCATAGGCACGGTGGGGACGGATTACGCACATTCCAATTTTCTGTATGAGGATGTCGCACGGATTCCGCTGATGATTTATGCGCCGAGTTTACTCGATCACGCTCTCGTGGTCTCATCGGTCACGCAGCAGATCGACCTTGTCCCAACGCTTGCCGGTATCATGGGTCTGGCTGGAGCCTACAGGCATCAGGGATTGGATCTATCCAATGTTCATAATCAGGTTGACAGGATTGTGTATTTGGCTTTCCCGGCAACAGGTCTTCTGTCCCTTGTGGATGGCACGTGGAAGTATATCTATCAGGTGAAGACACGCATAGATGAGCTTTTCGACCTGAGGTCTGATCCTTTTGAACATCGTAATCTAGCTGGGAAGGACGAGGAAAGGACCAAATACTACAGATCTTTGCTGATGGCGTGGTCGACATATCAACAAAAGTTCTATGGACAGCTGCGCATCTCTGCAAAGCCTGATGCGGCAAAGTATGACTCTTTAGTCGACATTCCGGTTGTTTTTTTGCCGGCCGGAGCAGCAGGTTGCGAGTCGATCCTGCCAGGTGAATCTAGACACGTGTATGCCTTTCAAAATGCATACAGTGACGCTATAGCGATTCCTATAGGCGCCAGTGCGAAGTTCAATCTTGCGGGGAGGCGGGCAAGTTATATTCATTTGGATGTGGCCGTGGAGTATCCTAACTCCGATCAGGAGACGATGCCGTGGCTTGTGCTCTTCAAGAAGGATGGCGTAATTTCTTATACCGCTCTTTTGCAGTATTCACATTCGAGGCTGCCGATGCAATTGGATGTGTCGGGCGTATCTGATTTGACTGTGACTGTTCAGCCCGATCGAATCCCTGCATCCCAGTGCGTGGTCGGTGGCAGGGTGATCCTTGGCAATGGCAGAGTCTTTTGACTGGCGGCTGGGCTCACGACAGGCGGGTTACAGCCGTGTGCAAGCTGACCGCAAGGCTGTTTTTGTTAGAATCTGTTTGCAGTACTATGAAATTTGGGTCCTTTTGCCCCTACTGCGGGCTGGCGACTTGGATTCCGCTAGCCGCTGTCGTAAAGACAAGCTCGCCACAAGGAGCAGCAGCATGATGTAGCCGGCAGCTTGGATGCCGATGAGAAGGCTTGCTAAGGTAGACAGTTCGCCGGGTCCATAACCGCCAGCTTTACGCACTACGAGGGTCGTCAGGTTTGCGAGCGGCAGAATGAAGGATACGCCAGCACAGGCGATGACCGTTAGCGGCCACTGTTCCCTTCGGCGCAGAGCTTTGAGTATTGCAGGGAAGGCCAGCACTGCAAAGTACCCACGCACATTGGGTAGGGCAACCATGGTGGCCAGAGGTGCATCTTCCGGATCTAGCCATAGAAGCGTAAGCATGGCGAGCGCCGAGAGAAATGCTGCAACGGGAACGGCCAGGCCGGAAGCCTGTAAGATCGGAGCGATATCCTCTGCTCCTCCAAACAGCCTCTGAAGCGCGCCATAGGGAGAACTATTGATCGCCAAGTGAATCCACAGCCCAGACCCTCTTGGCAGAATCTCACGGTAATACTGGACAAGGCCCGCAGGTCCCACTGCAAGTAGATTTCCTAATTGCCACAATCCAAAACTCAGACCTGCAATGAAAATGACTCGGTATTTTTTGCGCATTAAAAAAGGGATCAGAAAAAAGGCCGGATAAAATTTGATGGCCACAGCTGTTCCTAACAAGCCCCCGCACCGTACATCCTTTCCATTCTTGCAGGAATTCCAGGCCAACACTGCCAAATAGAGAATCGCCAATTCATAGTTGCCGTTATCCAGCACCCACAGCGCAGGCGGCCATGCGAGCAACGCGATTCTCGCGTGCTTCGAGAGCCCCTGCATTCCGCCTATCTTGAGAACCAATGCGCAGTTGACTGCCAGCCACACGAGGGCCACAACAGGATAAGGCAAGACCGTCAGGGGTAGGAATGCAACACTCAGAAAGGGTGGCAGGTGGTTGGGAAGCGGCGAGGAGGGATTGACCACCGGGAAATAGCGCTCAGCCAGCCCCGCGATCGGTGTGAAAGGATCAATGCCATCCCGGATCGCACGGGCCGTCAAATATGTGACCTGCAAGTCCTTTGAATAGCAACCCGGAGGCAGCGAACGCACTGCGAGAAACACGAGCGCAGCTACGCCTACGACCACCCCGATCGGCTGCCAGTAATGGTTGGGCTTCTGCATTATTCTCAATGTCCCTCCGGCACGGTGTCTTGGGGTAGGCGCTATCATATCACGTACTTCCGGATCGACGCGTCCTAAGCCGGACGGAATTGGACAGCTTTGGGTGACGCGCTGGCATCCGGGGGGGGTGAGTGTCATCCTCAGGCGTAACGCTGGAGCACTAACGGCAACGCGCATAGGCTGCTCGCTGACTCGCCAGACGTTTTTGCCTCTCCGTGCCTGATGGTTTGGCACACCAAAGACCTCATTTCGGCCCGCGATTCGAAGCGCCAGCGGGCCGGTGTCACGATTGAATCTTGCTTCAAAGACGCGCTGTGCCGTTGGGGAGGTGAAGAGCAAAGAGTCAATTAATAAATTGTATCGGCTATCCTCCTGGTACCGTTCCCAGCCAGATCCAGGAGCCATCAAATCGCCTCAACTTGCATGCACTCTTTCCGAAATGGCCCTGAAGATCCAGGGTTCTCAGACATCAAAAGCCTGTGGAATCAGTAGCGCCCATTGGCAAATAATGAGACAATATGAGTCTTGGAGATGCCAAGGATGGTGCTATGCCAAATAGTGCCCTGTCCCGGCTCCAAAACGACCCGAGATCCAGCAGGAGGAGTAAACTATATTATGCAGAATCGGCATGATCCACTAAAGTCTCAAGTATTTAATTTGCTGATTGTTGGTGGTGCGGCGTTACTTCTGGTGCTCTGGGGCAGATATCTGGGTTCTCACAGTGTGCCTCCTGAGGAAATTGTCCGGCGTTACCACGTCCTCATGTATGCGAATCCGGCCATGTGGGAGCTCACTTGGCTGGGGATCCAAACTACTCAAAATCCAAATGATATCTGGGTGATTCAGGAGATCATTGCAGAAGTTAAGCCAGATTTTATTATTGAAACTGGTACTGCACGAGGTGGCAGCACTGCTATCTGGGCTATGCTGCAAAGGGAGGTGAACGTCGCGGGGAGAGTCATTTCCATCGATGTCAAAGATTCAGTTGATCGGGATAAACTGCCCCAAGATTTATTGAGTAGAATTGATTTTTTGGTTGGAGATTCAATAAGTCCCGAAGTCTTAGCCCGCGTACGCGAAACAGTGGGGGGTGGTACGGCACTTGCGATTTTAGATTCGGACCATCGGCGCTCACATGTCTCGAGCGAGTTGCAGTCGTATTCACCGATGATTGCCATTGGCAGCTACATAATAGTTCAAGACACAAACATAAATGGAAATCCTGTTTTTGCTGATGCCGGGCCAGGGCCGATGGAGGCGGTAGTCGAATTTCTCAACTCCAACCGGCACTTTGAAGCTGACCGCACCCGGGAGAAATTGATGTTTACGATGCATCCGAAGGGTTACTTGAAACGGACTAGGTAAAGCGAGCAGAAGTTGTTCTTCGGATTTCATCCCTGCGGACTCAAATTCATGGAGAGGTACTATCAGGAGGAGTGTCAGGAGACGCTTTGAGCGTGAGTTTTGTTTGATAGCCCAGGGTGATTTGCACGACGAACTGTCAGACAGGCGAACGCCGCAATTATGAGAGGGGCACTTTGGAAATGCGTGTAATTGGCAACGAACACACATACCAAAGGTAGCCCCCATAAACAGGCAATCATTAGTCTTTCGTAGGGCAACGTGCCTCTTGCCACCATATCACGATAAAAATAGGCCATTCCGATAGCGAGAATCGTCATGTCATGTGTCAATAAGTAAGGAGAAGCCAGCGCGATTACCGCTACAAGAACGGCGTAGCGCAATTCAATGGCCAAATTGAAGTACCAGACATAACCTATAAGCGCGATTCCAAAAAGTGATGCCAATGCTTGTACCAAGAAGGCAATATTGGGGGGCAGGCCGAGCATCCTCACCGAAGAATAGGTTGTCAATACTTGTGTGTATGGAGCATGCCCGGCCTCCAGTATATTTCTGAGCAAAGGAGCATTGGCAAAAAAGGCTTCCCACGTCGAGGTTCCAAAAAAGAGCAGACTGGCGATAACAAGGACGGCGGTTGTTGCGGCTATCGAAGCGAGTGCTATCCAGCGCCTTCCCGCCAGCAGTGCGAAAGGAATGACCAAAAACAGCTGTGGTTTGCAGCTTAAGATTCCGAGCAGTAATCCTGCCAAAATCGGCCGGGATTCCAGGAGCAATAGGCCACCGCCCAGCGCAGAGGCAAAGAAAAAGCTGTTCTGGCCGTGCAAAAAAGTCCAAAAGACGGCTGGAAATGACGTGAATATCATCGGCGTGAGATGATCGCGAAATATCCGGCTAACGATGAAGGCACAAAGGGCGAAAGTCGAACTGAGCCAGAGCAACAACGATAGTGTGTAGGGAAGGAGAGAGAGTGGCGCTACTACTAAAAGGAAGGTAGGAGGATAATTCCAGATCAGGAAATAGGGAGCCAATTCGATCCTAAACCCGGCGACCTGGGCTTCGATTGATCCGATTGTTGCCGGATCGTAGGCTTCTGGCGAGTTGCCATCCAGCACAAGCCGTGAGGCGGCATAATGCTGAATATAGTCCCAGCCCAAAGGGACCTGGTTGTTTTTGAGTAAGTGATAATCTAATAAAACTAATTGAGAGGCCCACACGAGGATTATGAAGAGACAGAAGAGTTCCAAAAGACGTTTGTATGAAATCACCATGGATGTGACCGGTGAATTCCATTTGGTCCGCGGAGGGTGAACATTGTCAAACCTGACTGCCACGATCGGACAGTGGTGCGAGGTGCCGAAAAACGGCTGTCTCGTCAGTCTCAGCATCTCCTATGTTGAACCCTTGCCTTGAAAGCGGTTTCTGAGAATCAAAAAACGTTGTGCCAAATTCAGTTCTGTTTAGGCTTGTCATCCCCTGGAACTCATAAGCATCTGCCTATGGTTGTCCGATCGAAGAAGCTTAATAGTGCTTGACCAGGCAAACATGAAAGTATAAGGCAGTCGGACCTGGTTGGTAAAGCTAAAATCTGTTTGGTTGCAGGAGCTCCTTCGCGGAGACAAAGTTGCTGTCGCATCCCTCTTGGGCTTCCTGCGATTCCATGATACCACATTCCCAGGCGTGAGATCCTCTCATGGAGAGCAGTTCATTTCGTTCGGCCAGAGGTCGAGCGGTCCTGAGGGGAGTCATTCTCGATAAGTGTTCGGGGAGGTAGCATTTGAGGGGGATGGCATTGAGTCCGGAACATAAGGAAAGTCCCTCGTCCGCTGCCAGTGCAATGATAGTACGCGTCCGATGACCCCATCTTCCGCCACAAATCCGCCGATGTGATACTCCACTTCAGTTAGAAAATGTGCGCATGGCGTGCGCATCCTCAATTTTTGGAATACGGGGGTATCGATGAGAAGCGGACAGCGGGGTATGGGTATGGAGCGTCAATGGTGATAGACGATCCACGATCAAAGTGATGGCACCTGGCAAACTCACTTTGGTTCAAACCCCTGCCTTCGAAACGCTCGCCAATTTGTCGACATTGCTCGGGATCGAGATTACGGCCGATTATCCGTCTGGGTTTGATGCCCGCAGCTTATCGCCGCACCTAGCCCGGCGGTAGATGTGCCCGGCCTACCGCTTACGATTCATCAGGAGGAAGCGCATCATGATCCCATATCCTTCAGCCCCGTCATCGTTTATAATAGCATCCGTGTGCGTCACGAAGCAGGCAAGAGATTTGAGATGGGGCGGCCTGTTTTTCCTATGGGTCGACCTTGAGTTTGGCTGAGAAGTACAACATGAGGAAAGTCATTTCCCTGAATTTTGTCGTGCGGGGCTGCGGGAGATATGATGCGATCAAAGATAATCAACTTGTCAGTCGTCGGGATTCTGACTGCAGTATTGATGGCATCGGTTTACTACAAAGCCCTCCGAGTTGGGATACAGTTTGGAAGAAATATGTCCGACGAGGAAATCATATTTCGCTACAATATATTGGAGCATCGAAATACCGTCATGCCCGGGACTCTTGCAGATTATCCGTATAAAAGCATAGAGCCGAAGGACTTATATCTTGACCTGCTAAAGATGAGCTTGACGGATACCATTTATGACCACCAACCACTGGAGCGAGTCTTGCAACAGCAAGGGGGCATTTGGCCAAGCCGGGCCCTCACCATGATCGGGCTAATACGTCTCGACAACATTGAGCTTTGCATGGAGGATGCCATCTCGAAGGGCATTCCAGGCGATTTTATTGAGGCAGGCGCTTGGCGGGGTGGAGCAACAATATTCATGCGTGCATTCCTGAAGGCGCACAATGTGACCGACCGGACTGTCTGGGTTGCCGATTCATTTGAAGGTCTGCCACCTCCTGATACGAAGAATTTTCCCGCTGACGCCGGGCTAAATTTGAACGAGATAAAGATACTGGCAGTGTCCAAGGAGACGGTAGAACAAAATTTCGCGCGATTGGGGCTTCTCGACAACCATGTCCGTTTTCTCAAGGGCTGGTTTAAGGATACCCTCCCCAATGCCCCCATAAAGAACCTCGCGGTGCTTAGGATCGACGGGGATCTCTATGAGTCGACCATGCAGGCATTAGAAAGCCTCTACCCAAAACTCTCCTCTGGCGGCTATTGTATCATCGACGATTATTATTCGATCAGCGCCTGCGGAAAAGCCACAGAAGACTACCGTCACAAATTCGGGATAGACGGCATAATCATCCAGATTGACCAATACGCCGGTTACTGGAAGAAGAAATAGTCATATCCACCTGGCTTGAAGAGGAAGCCTTGATCCCTAACGATTCTGGCATGAGCCATGCCCGACTCGCATGCCAGCGATTGTGATATGGCTCCAGTGTTTTATCCATCACAGGGCATGCTTCCCTTGCGATTTTCACGATATCGACGGTGGGATGCGGCCAGGATGGGCAATTTGGTTGGGAGAATCAGGGTGTGCAGTGGGTTGAGGGCCGGCTTCCGACATCGGGGAAAGCCAGCGGTTGGTTCTGGGGTGAAACAACCGAGCCTGGCTCCAGCAGCCACTGCGCGTGCCAACAGCAAGAAGGCGCCCGAACATGTGGTCGTCCAAGAGCCATCAGGCAAGGACGGCAACGATCGCCAGGCCGCGTTGTCTCAGGGTCGCGGCGCGGATGATCTGCTAACGAGCTTCTCGATGTTTGATGCCCGCAAGCTCCAGTCCCTCAGCGGTCGCCTCGGCCTGGAAAGGGGTCAGCGCAGCTGTCTTTCGCAACCGGCAAGCGCTCTTCGCGATCCACTGCCGCTGGGCGCGGCGGTTGCCGGGGGAGGTGCCTCTCCCATCCGCGTGCACGGCTGCAGCCGGCCCAAGGAGGCTTCCGCCGCCACTTCGAAACCGGCTCCTCTCCCAATCTGGCGCCTTATGCCCATCCTTGCCCTCGGCACCATTTCCTCAGCTACGCGGTGGAAAGCCGTCCAGGGTCTCAAGATGATACTTTTCGATAGCATGCGAGGCGTGGCAGGAGTACGCAGTTATTGAATTAAGGCAGATTCAACTGCAGGAGAGTAATGATATTATGCGAGGCGACTTTTCACCGGTGGATTTGACGTCAGTCTTAGCTGCGGAACTCTTGTGAGAGAATGGAGAGGGACGGCATGAAGGTCGTAATGTTGTGCGGCGGTCTCGGAACCCGACTTCGAGAGGAGACCGAATTCCGGCCCAAACCGATGGTCGAGGTTGGCGGCCGTCCGATCTTGTGGCATATCATGAAGTTGTACGCCCATCACGGATTCCAGGATTTTGTTCTTTGCCTCGGCTACCGGGGCCATATGATCAAGGAATATTTTCTGAACTATGAGGCCATGAACAACGATTTCACGATCTGCCTGGGACAGCAGTCTCAGATCCAATACAATGGTTCTCACGCCGAGCAGAACTTTTGTGTGACACTCGCTGACACCGGATCTGGAGTCGATGACCGGCGGGCGCATCAAGCGGGTCCAGAAATATACCGGCGGGGAGACCTTCATGCTCACGTACGGCGACGGCCTGGCCGATCTGGATATCAGCCGGCTGGTTGAGTTCCACAGGAGCCACGGCCGGCTTGCCACCATAACCACGGTTCGCCCGGTCTCACGTTTCGGCAGTGTCGCCGTGGATGAAGATGGGGCGGTCAAACAATTCATGGAAAAGCCGCGTTCGGAGGGCTGGATCAGCTCCGGCTTCATGGTCTTCGAGCCCGGCGTGTTTGATTACCTGGGCGGCGACGATTGCATCCTCGAGCGGGAACCGCTCGAAAACCTGGCCGCCGACGGGCAGCTGAGGGCATTCCGGCACCACGGTTTCTTTTACGCGATGGACACCTATCGCGAATATCAATACCTGAACGATCAGTGGGCTACGGGTCGCGCGCCATGGAAAGTATGGTCATAGACAAATCACATTGGCAGGATCATCCGGTGCTGGTCACCGGGGCCACCGGTCTTCTCGGCGGATGGCTCACCCAGCGCCTGCTCGATCATGAGGCCGACGTCGTCTGTCTCGTGCGCGACTGGGTCCCGCAGTGCGAACTCGTGCGGGCCCGCCTCATCGATAAGGTAAAGGTTGTGCGCGGCGACGTCCGCGATCGTGCCGTCCTGGAGCGCACCCTCGCCGAGTATGAGATCAGGACGGTGTTCCACCTCGCGGCACAGACCATCGTCGGCATCGCCAACGAAAATCCGATCTCCACTTTCGAGAGCAACATCCAGGGAACGTGGAACCTGCTCGAAGCCTGCCGCCGGTCGCCGAAAGTGAGCGCGATCGTCGTGGCATCCTCGGACAAGGCCTACGGAGAGCAGCAATCGCTCCCCTATACCGAAGAATGCCCTCTTCAGGGACGTCACCCCTATGACGTCAGCAAGTCATGCGCGGACCTGATCGCACAAGCTTATGCGGTAACCTACGGCCTGCCGGTGGCCGTCAGCCGCTGCGGCAACTTCTACGGCGGCGGCGACCTGAACTGGAACCGCATCGTTCCCGGAACCATCCGTTCGGTGCTGCGCGGCCACAGACCGGTCATCCGCTCCGACGGCCATTTCGTCAGGGATTATCTCTACGTGGAAGACGGCGCCGCGGCATACATGCTTCTTGCGGAGCACTTGACGACGCAATGCGAATCTCAGGGGAACTGCTTTCAATTTCTCCCACGAAATGCAGATCACCGTCCTGGAACTCGTGGAAAAGATCCTCCTCGAGATGCACTCCACCCTGCGTCCTGACATCCGCGACGAGGCTTCCAATGAGATCCCGCGGCAATATCTCAGCACTGAGCGCGCCAGGCGCATGCTGAACTGGGCTCCCCAACACACCCTGTCCGAGGGCCTGCAGCGGACCATCCACTGGTATCGGGAGTTTCTGTCGTGAACACCAGGGCGGAACAATTGCGGAAGCAGATCCTTGACCTGGTGGCGGAATATCACGATGCCGCCTTCGACCGCCGGCCGTTCGTTCCCGGACGGGATTCCGTCCCGGTTTCTGGCCGTGTGTTCGGTGCCGATGATATGCAGTCTCTCGCTGATTCAGCCCTGGATTTCTGGCTAACCGCGGGACGCTTTGCCGACCAGTTTGAAGCCGATTTTGCCCGGCTCTGCGGCGTCCGTTCCGCCCTCCTGGTCAACTCCGGCTCCTCGGCCAACCTCGTTGCTCTGTCCTGCCTGACATCGCCCAAGCTTGGCGAGCGCCGGCTTTGCGCCGGGGATGAGGTCATCACGATAGCTGCGGGCTTCCCGACCACTGTCAATCCCATCATCCAGAACGGCCTGGTGCCGGTGTTCGTGGACATCGACATTCCGACCTACAACATCGATGCAGCCAGACTCGAGGAGGCCCTGTCGAACAGAACCCGTGCCGTAATGATTGCGCACACATTGGGAAATCCGTTCGACGTTCGCCGCGTTGAGGATTTTGCCCGCCGGCACGGCCTTTGGCTGATTGAAGATTGCTGCGACGCGCTGGGCGCGGAGTACGAGGGGCGCCGCGTCGGAACCTTCGGCGACCTTGCAACCTTCAGTTTCTATCCGGCCCATCACATTACGATGGGCGAGGGCGGTTGCGTGATAACCGATCAGCCTGAGCTCGAGACTCTGTGCGAGTCGTTCCGTGACTGGGGCCGCGACTGCTGGTGCAAGCCGGGTGGATCCGACACTTGCGGGAGGCGCTTCGACCGCCAACTGGGCGATCTGCCCTATGGCTACGATCACAAGTACATTTTCTCTCATGTCGGTTACAATCTGAAAGCGACCGACATGCAGGCGGCCGTCGGGCTGGCACAGTTAAAGAAGCTCCAGGGGTTCGTGGAGGTAAGACGACGCAATTTTCAAGTTCTATATGATGGTCTTCAGGATCTCGAGGAGTTTTTCATTCTTCCCCGTCCCACGCCGGGCGCCGAGCCAAGCTGGTTTGGCTTCCCGATCGCGGTGCGGCCCGAAGCATCATTCTCGCGCACCGATGTGGTTCGTCACCTCGAGAAGAAGAAGATCGCAACGCGACTGTTGTTTGGCGGAAACCTGGTTCGGCAGCCCGCTTATAAAACGGTCCCTTACCGCGTCGCCCATGAATTGGTGAACACGGACTTCGTCATGGAGAGACTTTTTTGGGTGGGCGTTTATCCGGGCATTTCCAGTGACATGCTGGATTATGTGTTGGAGACTTTCCGCGGCATTCCGGCAGCACTCGAACGGACAGGGCAATGAATCCGCTGGCGCAGGATCTTGACCATATTCTCGATCACACGAAGGGGCTGTGGGAGGAATTGCGTGGAAAGCGTGTTTTCGTCACCGGGGGGACCGGCTTTTTCGGCTGCTGGCTGCTTGAATCTTTCATATGGGCGAACGATAAACTCGAGCTGGGCGCCTCAGCCACCGTTTTGACCAGAAACCCGGAGGCCTTCTGCAAGAGGGCGCCGCACCTGGCGCTGCACAACTCTGTTCGCCTGCATTCCGGCGACGTGCGCTCCTTCGATTATCCCGCAGGAGAGTTTTCTCATATCATTCATGCCGCCACCGAATCGTGCTCGACGCTCAACGAGCGGGATCCGCTCCTGATGCTGGATACCATCGTTGCCGGAACGCGCAGGGTGCTGGACTTCAGCGTATCCTGCGGAGCTGCCGGGTTTCTCTTCACCAGCTCCGGCGCTGTCTATTGGAGGCAGCCCTCAGACATGACCGGTATGGACGAAAGCTACCGTGGGGCGCCGGAAACCATGGATGTGTCTTCCGCGTACGGCGAGGGCAAGCGGGCGGCTGAATTACTGTGCGCGATGTATCGTCAGGAGCACAGGATAGAAACCAAGATCGCCCGCTGTTTTGCCTTCGTCGGCCCGTATCTTCCTCTGGATGCGCACTTTGCGATCGGCAACTTTATCCGCGATTGTATCGAGGGACGATCGATTCGGGTGAAGGGTGACGGATCGCCTTACCGGTCGTACCTGTACGCTGCCGACCTGATAATCTGGCTATGGACCATTCTGATCAAGGGCAGAGCATGCCGGCCGTACAACGTCGGGTCCGAAGAAGGATTGAGCATACTGCAGTTGGCGTCCCAGGTCTCGGAGACCCTGGGCTCGAGTGCGGCGATTGAAGTTTGCGAGCCTCGGAAGCAAGGGGAGGGTCCGGCGCGCTACGTTCCCTCGACCGCCAGGGCTCGCGATGAGCTGGGCCTTCTCCAGCTGATTCCTCTTGAAACCGCGATCCGGCGCACATATGCCTGGAACCGGAAAGGATCGCATTGCAGTGAGGCCCAAAGGGCCGGAAGTGAATAGGCCCGGCCGTGAGGCCGGGGTGATGAACGTGCTGAAATCGAGCGCCGAAGGCGCGGCACTATCCTTCTTCGTGGCCCGCACGAATTCATGTCGTTGAGTACGGAACAGGCCATGCCGCCAATGAAACTCTCAGATTATCTGGTTCGCACGCTGGCCGATCGCGGTGTGAGGCACATCTTCATGGTCACCGGCGGCGGCGCAATGCACCTGAACGACTCGATCGGACGGGAGCCCCGGATCCGGTACATATGCAACCATCATGAGCAGGCCGCCGCCATGGCGGCTGAAGGTTATGCGCGGGTTTGCGGAAACATGGGAGTAATCAACGTCACCACGGGGCCCGGCGGCATCAACGCCCTGAACGGCGTTTTTGGCGCCTGGACCGATTCGATCCCGATGTTGATCATCTCGGGCCAGGTGAAGCGTGAGACCTGCATGGCCACCTATGGGTTGACAGCGCTGCGCCAGCTCGGAGATCAGGAAGCCGACATCATCCGCATGGTCAAGGGCATTACCAAGTACTCCCAGCTGATCCAGGATCCCGATTCCATTCGTTACCATCTTGAACGAGCCTGCCATCTGGCTGTATCGGGCAGGCCGGGCCCGTGCTGGCTGGATGTGCCGGTAGACGTTCAGTCTATGATGGTGGACGATGGCGCGCTGCCAGGATACGACCCGGCTGAAGATCCGCCTGGTTGGGACCCGGAGACGATCCCGTCCCTCTGCCGGCAGGTGCTTGATCGTCTTCATTCGGCCCGAAGGCCAGTGATCCTCGCCGGCACGGGCGTGCGCCTGGCAAACGCGCTTCCGGAATTTGATGAGATAATCCATCGTCTCCGGATTCCCGTCACCACGGCATGGACTCACGACCTGATTGCAGCGGAAGACGACCTTTTCTGTGGACGGCCGGGAACCATCGGCGAGCGCGCCGGGAATTTTGTGGTCCAGAATGCCGACGTCGTGCTGGTTTTAGGATCGCGCTTGAACATCCGGCAGGTCAGCTACAACTGGCAATCCTTCGCGCGGCGCGCCTTCAAGATCCAGGTGGATGTGGACCCGGCCGAACTCAATAAGCCGACCGTCCGGCCGGACCTGGCGATTTGCTGCGATCTGAAAACCTTCCTGAACGGCATGCTCCGGGAACTGGCTGATGGCGAATACTCAGCCAAATGCTCAAGCTGGCTCTCCTGGTGCCGCGAACGTGTGCATCGCTATCCGGTCGTGCAGGAAAGCCAGAGGAGTTCTGCGCTGCTGAATCCCTATCATTTTGTTGAGCATCTGTTCGATTCCTTGTCCGCAGACGATGTCGTGGTATGCGGGAATGCGTCGGCGTGCATCATTCCATTCCAGGTGGCGCGCATCAGGAAGGGGCAACGCCTGATCTCCAATTCCGGCGCAGCTTCGATGGGGCACGATTTGCCCGCGGCGCTCGGAGCGGCTGTGGCCCGCGAAGGGAAGCGCGTCATCTGCCTCGCGGGCGATGGCAGCATCCAGTTGAACCTCCAGGAATTACAGACGGTTGTTCATCACCGGCTGCCCGTGAAGATCTTTGTGCTGGAGAACCAGGGCTATCTTTCCATACGCTTGACTCAGTCCACCTTCTTTCGAAATTTCGTAGGGGAAGGACCTTCGAGCGGCGTGTCGTTCCCCGACATGGTGAAAATAGCCTCTGCGTACGGGATTCCTGCCATGCGGATCGACGATCGGGAATCGCTCAAAGAGATCCCGGCATTCCTGGACGCTCCGGGGCCTGCATTATGCGCAGTCCGGCTTGATCCGAACCAGGAGTTTGAGCCTCGGCTCAAATCCCGGCAGCTTCCGGACGGCACAATTGCGACGCCGGCATTGGAAGACATGTACCCGTTTCTGGATGTCGAGGAACTGCGCACGAACATGATCGATGATGCTTCTTATTGAGCATCAGATATCATATTGACAGAAAAAAAGCCCCGAAGGGGCGGAAGAGAGTAGCCCCGGGCGTGAGAGGCTGTTCAACGGTTGATTCTCTTGACTATGCATATGCATATGTGTATAATAGTTCCATGAGCTACCCTATGAGACTTCAGTGCATCAAACGCAAAAGCGGCGGGCGGCAGTTCTACCTCGCTATTCCTGCCGCCCTGGCGGAATCGGTGGATTGTCAGGAGGGGGAGGTGTGGTCTTTCACTCTGATGGACCGCAAGACGATCCTGCTGGAACGGAGTAATGATCCGCGTGTTCCCCCTCTGAAGAAGCAGAGGTAAACAATGGCGCTGAGAGAGTATTCCAACCAACGTGAAATGTTCGGGCCGAGTCCCGACCTGCTGCTGCCGGCGGGGCATTGGGCGCGGGCACTGGACGACATTGTCGAGAAATTGGGATTGCAGCGGTTGAACCGGAAGTACGAGCACACGCCGGGGGAACCGGCGTATGACGTGCGTGCGTTGGTGAAGGTTCTGATTTACGCCTATGGGCGTGGGATCACGTCGAGCCGGGAGATGGCTCGGCAATGTGAAGAGAACATCGCGTTCCGGTATCTGACGCGAGGCCAGTGTCCGGACTTTCGGACGATTTCGTTGTTTCGGCGCAGGAAGCGGCATTTGCTGCGATGGGTATTTAAGAAGACGGTGCAGCTGGCGCGACAGATGGGGATGGCCCGTTTGGGGCTGGTGGCACTCGACAGTGTGAAGCTGGCGGCCAGCGCCAGTTCGGGCAAGAAGATGACCGCAGCCGAGCTGGTCGAAGAGCTCGGGAAGCTGGACGAATACCTGGGGAAGGTGACGTCTACGGATCAGAACGAGGACAGCAAGTACGGGAACGACCAGCGGGGGGATGAGCTGCCGGCAGACATCTGCGGGGTGCAGGTGCGGAAAGAAAAGCTTGAGAAAGCTCTGCGAATCTTGCGGGAGCAGCAGGCAGCCGCTAAACGGGAGCCTCCCCAGAACGTTTCGATCGAGGATCCAGAGGCACGCTGGGTCAAGAAGCAGGGCAAGTTCATCCGCGGCTACAGCGCGCAGGTTGTCGCGGATTCGGAACGCCAGGTGATTGTTGCCGTCAAGGCGGCGGCCCAGGCGACAGATTCCGAGCAGTTGAATCCGATGTTGCAGGAAGTCGAGAAGACCGTGGGGCAGGCACCAAACCAGTTGGTTGCCGACAGCGGATACTACACTGACGATGCGATCCTGGAAGCGGCCCGGAGCAAAACCGATTGCGTCGTTCCTGACTCGGAGACTGCAGCCGGACTGAACAATCCGCAACGCGGTCAGAGCAAAGAGGGAGCCTATCATGCCAGCCGGTTCACCTACGACGAGGCGAAAGACGAGTTCACCTGCCCGCAAGGGAAAGTGCTGTTGTTTTGGAGAACTCATTGCCGGCGCGGCCCGACGAAGGTCTACCGCTGCCAGGATTGCGATGGGTGTCCCGTTCGCGAATTGTGCACAAATGATGCGCGTGGATTCCGCACTATTCAGGTGAGGCCGGATCATGCGGAGGTGCGAAACATCCGGGAGCGGTTCAAGAACGAAACTGTCAGAGGGGTCTATCGGAAAAGAAAAGCAATCATCGAGCCGATCTTCGGACGATGGCAGCATAACTGGGGGATTCGCCGCCTCCGCTTGCGGGGACTGGCCGGTTTTTCGGCTGAACTGCATCTGCTGGCGATTGCCCACAACGTTACAAAACTGTTCAGATCGCGGCAGGTGATGGTGGGAGCAGTGGCCATGCCCTAGCGTTGCCACCTGAGGCATAGCTTCGGGGCTGTGTTGGACGGCCACGGCAGAGCGAAACACAAAGGCTCGGTTCAGACCAGGAGTCAAAATGTCAGAATAGAGTCCCATCGAGTGATAACCGTTTCAAAAATCGTGCCCGGGTGGCCAATTCCGAGTCGCGGCCGCCAACCGTTGGACGGCCTCGTGAGCCCGGGGTTGGATTCAGACTAGGCATGAGCCCTGAAGGGGCGACACAGCCGTTACTCTTCTCGCGTCACTATCGATAGGTCGAATACCAATGGCCAGGAAGATCCAATCGATTCAAAGCGTCTTCTTCGATCTGGATGGCACTCTCGTGGATTCGATCCCCGGAATCGAATACGCGGCAGGTTTAGCGCTCTCCAAAGCAGGATTTCAGCGCGGCACTCGGGATCTAAAAGCGTTGATCGGCCCGCCCATCAGGGATATCCTCAGGCATCTGGCCACCGGCATCACGGAGCGCGACCTCGACCACCTGGAGCAGGATTTCCGTGCGGCCTATGATGGCGATGGCTGGCGCAAGACGGAATGCTACCCCGGCGTGAAGGATATGCTTTCGTTGCTCAGGAAAAACGGCAAGGCTTGTTTTTTGATTACCAACAAGCCGCAGTGGGCGACACAAAAGATTATTTCCATGCTCGAAATTGCCGATTATTTCGATGACGTGCTGGCGCGGGATTCCCGGAATCCTGCGTTTGGATCCAAGGCAGAAATGCTGGATTTCCTGGTCGTCCGCCATGGGCTGCCCATATCAGGTTGCCTGATGGTGGGGGATACTGCCGATGACTACAACGCCGGCAGGGCTCTAGGTATGCAGGTAGCGATGGCCAAGTACGGGTATGGCAGCCTCGCTGAGATCAATGACCCGGTGCCCGTGCAGTTCGAGAGTCCTCTGGAGCTGGCTTCTCTCGTGGTTTCGATGGAGTGACCGATGATCGACAGGGACATTTTTGAAGAATTGTTCGTTCTGGAAATGGCCAACAATCACTGGGGCAGTCTCGAACGCGGTCTTAAGATAATTTCAGCATTCTCCCAGGTTGTGCGCTTCAATAACGTCCGCGCTGCGATCAAACTGCAGCTACGAGATGTGGACACTTTCATCCACCGGGACTTTCGGGGGCGCTCCGATATCCGCTACATCAAGAAGACCCTGGACACGAAGTTGGTGCCCGAGGGCTTTGCCGCTCTGGTCAAGGGCATCCGCCAGGCCAACTGCATTCCCATGGCAACCCCTTTTGATGAGGAATCGGTGGATCTCTGCTGCCACCTGGGCATTCAAATCGTCAAGATTGCCAGTTCCGATCTCAACGACTGGCTCTTGATCGAAAAAATAGCAAAAACCAAAAAACCCGTCGTCGTTTCTACGGGGGGATCGTCCCTAAAAGATCTCGACGACCTGATCACATTCTTCCAAAACCGTAACATACCTTTGGCGATCAATCATTGTGTGTCGTTGTATCCGACAGAAGACCGTGAACTCGAACTGAATCAGATCGATTTCCTGCGCACGCGTTATCCTCTGCATACCATCGGCTTTTCGACCCATGAGTCTCACGACTGGACTTCCTCCCTACTCATTGCGTACGCAAAGGGCGCGCGTACGTTCGAGAGGCATATCGATATCGAGGCCGACGGGATTCCGGTGTCGCCTTACTGTTCGCTGCCGGCGCAGATCGACGCCTGGTTCAAGAGTTTTCACAAGGCCAAGGAAATGTGCGGCTCTCCCGGCACGCAAAAACGGATACCGACCGTGCGGGAGATCGAGTACCTGGACTCTTTGATCCGGGGAGTTTACGCGAAGGCAGACTTGCCGGAGGGCCACATTTTGAGCGATTCCGACGTGTATCTGGCGATTCCCCTGCAGAAAGGCCAGATTTCCTGCCGCGAACTCATGCGGGGCGAAGTGTTGACCCGGCCGATCAGGAAGGATGCGCCGATCATGATCGATATGATCGACAGTCCCTATGCCAGCATTCCTTCCCTCCGGAACCTGATTTACAATCGTGGTCTTGCTACGGACACCAGGAATTCGCAGACGGAGATGGACGGCCAAAAGGCCGGAGCGTGAGCTTCTTTCCGGGCCGTCCGCCGGCTGAGATGCAATCGAGGCGGTGCAATGAAAACCATCAGCGTTGTTACACCCTGTTATAACGAAGAGGGAAACGTCAGAGAAGTCTACGAGCGCGTCCGCGCTGTCATGCTGAAGATCGGCGGCTACCGGTACGAGCATATCTTCATAGACAACGCCTCAAAGGATCGAACCGTAGCTGAGCTGCGCGAAATCGCCACACGAGATCATAACGTAAAGGTGATAGTCAACACCCGCAACTTTGGACATATTCGTTCGCCCTTTCATGCCTTATGCGAAGCGAGTGGTGATGCCGTGATTTGTTTGATGTCGGATCTCCAGGATCCTCCCGAACTCCTCGCTGACATGATTCGTGAATGGGAGAAAGGGATTCCGATCGTTATCGCCGTAAAGCAAGACAGCGATGAAAATCCTCTCATGTTCTGGGTGCGAAAACAGTACTACAGAATTGTCAATCGCCTCTCCGACATTGAGACATATGAAAATTTTACGGGATTTGGGCTGTACGATCGGCAAGTGATGGAGAAGGTCAAGGAATTTGATGATCCATATCCCTATTTCCGCGGCATGATTGCGGAAGTCGGTCTATCCCACTCAGAACTGAGATATCATCAGGAAGTTCGAAAGCGGGGAAGGACAAAGAACAATTTCTATAGCCTGTATGACCTGGCGATGCTCGGTATCACGAATCTTTCGAAAGTGCCATTACGAATTGTCACCTTTTCTGGTTTTGTTTGCGCGATGCTGTGTCTTTTGATCTCATTGATTTATTTTGTATATAAACTCATCTATTGGGATCGGTTCTCGGCAGGAATGGCTCCAATTGTGCTGGGAATATTTTTCTTTTCATCTATCCAGCTGCTCTTCATGGGTTTGTTGGGGGAGTACATTGGTGCAATCCATACCTTGGTGCAGAGACGACCTCACGTTTTTGAGCGTGAACGCATAAATTTCGAATGCCTACCGAATGAGCCACTACGGGAGAAGTCTTGCGACGTTCTTGTGGAGTAGCATTCGGCTTTTGAATGAGGAAGCGGCGAACTGTTTGCAGTCGCCAAATGCGAGGAAGATCAAAGCGGTGTTCTCCCGTAGGAACCGAGAGCGTCGAGAGTCCTCGACATGAAGAGTTCGCAACTGAACACAGGCTTGGAGCCCTTCCTACTGGGTTCCAAGACAAGATTTGGCCTCCTCAGCAAAATCTGTGGGTTCAATCCGGTTCCGTTAAAGCGCCAAGCGTATGATAGAGAGCGATTTCAACAGCCCTGAACGTGCGGAAACCGTACGATTTTCGGGTAGTGAGTTTCAACCGGTTGTTGAAGCCTTCCATGACGCCGCTAGAAATTGTCTTCCTGGCCCGAAACTTCGGAGGACTCGGAGCGCAAGGGCCATTGCCGGCCGCGGAATTACAGCTGGGCCGGGCTCATGAAACGTGTCTGGTTGGTGGACGTCCTTCAATGCGATCGCTGCAGCGGGCGCATGAGGATCGTGTCCGCCAACCATCCGCCTTCGGCGGCCAAGAGCATCCTGGAGTGCCTCGGCCTGCGCTACAGGGCGCCGCCGATCGCCCCGGCGACATCCATCACCGAGGAGTGCGCGACGGACTCGGAGGAGAACGGCGCGTGTCTTTGCTGAGGGACACGAGGCAATGTGGCGTGGAGGTTGCCTATCTGCCTCGGCCTATAAAAGAGTTGTCGAAAAATCCCGCATCCCAACGGCCTTTTGGGGTTACAATCCTGGCGGGAACGTGATTCCGACTGCATTTCGGGATCGACTTGGCCGGGAGTTGACATAAAGCCCGCGTATCGGAAGTAGCGAACGAGGCAAAACACGTGACCTGCCATTCAAAATGCAGCTCGTTTTTCCTATTCGTCACACCATGGTCCAAAACCGTCCCCTCGTCGCCGAAAACGACCGCCTCAACTTCGAATACGGTCCCGCGACGAACCACTCCAACACCGATACTCGTGCCCGGCAGGACATCCATTGAACGCTGACCAGTCGCAAGATCCCGAACGAAAGCCGCGCCTGACCATAGCAATTCCTACGGTCAACCGTGCCGACCTGCTTGGCCGCGCCATCGAGAGTGCCCTGGCGCAGACTTCTCCAGACATCGAAATCCTCGTCTCCGACAATGGCTCAACCGACGCAACCCCTGCGGTCATCGAGCGCTATGCCGGACGCGGATTGCGAACCTTCCGCCATCCATCCACGATGTCGGCAGGAAAGCACGGTCGATTTCTCATGGAGCAGGCGCGCGGTGAGTTCTTTCTCGGCCTCTCCGACGACGATTTCCTCGAGCCTGACTTTGCCGCCGAAGTCCTTGCCGCATTCGACCGCCATCCCGAAGTGTCTTTCGTTTACACCGGATGCGCCGTGCATTACGAAGATATCGCCGTACCTTCTCTCGTCGGACCGCCCCTCGAACCGGGTCCCAAATTCCTGCAAGAGCACTATTCCGGCAGGCGGGAGCTTTCCTGGTGTGCTTGTGTCACCCGCGTGCGCGACCTAAGAGAGGTCGGCCCGCAACCGGACGACTGCATTATTGGCGACATGTTTTTCTGGACCAAGCTCGCCTTCCGCGGCCCCGTCGGATGCGTTCCCCGCATCCTGTCTCACTACGTCCTTTTCCGGCCCCACAACGACAATATTTCCCACGGCACCTCACCCCTGCTATGGGCTAGTGAGTCGCGATTGCTCGCCGACGAAGTCATCCAGCGGTTTTCCAGCACTGGAGCCGGCCCCGAATTCCTATCGCGTCTCAAGACCGAGTGCACCCGCCACATCGCGCGATCCACCGCCAATCAGTTCGTATGGACCCGCATCCGCGGAGCCCGCACATCCGACTCCTTGAAATGGACCTTCGAATGTCTGCCCTACCTTTCCTGGACCGTGCCTGCCGTCAGCCGCCTTGGCGCAGCCCTGCTGCTCCCTCGCAACGTCCTTCGCCGCGCCCTGCTGAAATCCGCCGCACGACTCAGTGCGACCCGCAACAAAGAGGAAGCTTGATGCACGATTGCAGAAATTGCGGATCGAGAAATCTCAAGGAGCTTGGATTCGTAGGTGAGGTCGCTCCCTTTTTTCTGAAGCGAGTTCTTAACCTCGAGATCAAAACTTCGCGGGCTCAACATCCCCTTCGGCTGCTGGCACGCAAGCTTGGCGCTCTTCCCCAGCGCCTGTTCGCAAAAGTCTATGGATCCAGCGCGTACGCAGAGATGCAGATCTGTTTGGATTGCTCCTTCGTCCAGACAAGGCATGCATTTTCCGAGGAAGCTCTAGCGCGTCTCTATACCGATTACCGCTCTGCGACCTATAACCAGGAGCGCATCCATTACGAGCCAACTTACGGAGCTCTTGCCAAATATGTCGGCACAGGCAATCAGGAGGTCGAAACCCGCGTCGGAGGACTCACCGCATGGCTAGCCGACAAGGTTCACCCGGAGAGTGATTTTTCGATGCTCGACTTTGGCGGCTCCGACGGCCGCTTTCTTCCAAGGCTCGACGGACGAAAGTTCGTATTTGAAATCTCCTACATCTCGCCACTGCCAGGTATCACCCGAATCGCCAATCAATCCGTCCTCGAAACCTGTTCCTACGTTCAGATCGCTCACGTGCTGGAACACGTGCCCGAGCCATTAGCTCTACTCGAGCACGTTTCTTCTTACGTTAAGCAGTCCGGATTTCTCTACATTGAAGTGCCACAGGATTTGCCCGACGCCGAAATCGCGCAGTTGAAAGACGGCCCAGTCCGCCGTGAACTCATAATTCATGAGCGCATTAATGTGTATTGCCGCTCGTCGATCACTCGTCTGGTCGAGGCTGCAGGCCTTGCCTTGCTGAACGTCGATTCAACGAAGCTGGACCTCGGATGGATTACCAGTACAAACATTCGCGCACTCTGCAGAAAACCATAATCGTCACCGGGCGTGCGCGGTACAAATACTACCGGACAGCATATGAAGAATTTGACGGAACAGAACCGTTACCAAGCTAAACTATCGATATGCATGCAGAAGCTATTGAGTGCAGTAAACAAGCTGGGACGCGCCATCGTGGGACATCCCATGGTAGATCGCATCGCACGGCCCGCTTGGTGTGCTCTGACTGCCTGCATCCCCCTCGATCTGACCTACTCGGACGCAACACACTGGATTAGCCTTGAACTGACGTCCCGCTGCAACCTGCGCTGCGTCTATTGCGGCAAGAGTTGGAATAAGAACGAGTCAGAGCGCGCTTTCGATTTCCCCGAAGAGTGGATCGCCCCTTCGATGAAAACGCTGCAACAGCGCGGCTTGATTGGCGTTATCGCTTCTGGAATTGGAGAGACGACTATACGAGAAGGCTGGCAGGCAATCTGCCGGTCATTTCACGACGCGGGATTAAATCTTACAATCATCAGCAATTTCGCGCGTCAGATGACCCCTGAAGACATCGCCACCCTTGCTCGCTTCAGCTCTATCCAAGTCAGCATCGATACTTCTGATCCTGAACTCTTTGCGCGGCTTCGCCGGGGTGCTCGCCTTGAAACCGTGCTAGCAAACATCGATAAAGTTCTGGAGTATTCCAAGTCCGATGGTCTCCCGCAGCCGGAGTTTCGCTTTGATATCGTAGTTGCCGACAAAACGATCCGTGGCATGGAAGGCGTGGTTCGTCTTGGAATGAAACACGGCGTGACTGATTTCTATTTCGCCAATCTGTACAAGGGAGGCGAAGCCGCTGGTGGTTTCAATGTCTACAACTCCACGACACTCCCTAAAGCAGAGCTAGCCGAAGGACTGGCCTCCCTGGAGTGCTCCATCGAATTGGTGAAGAGCGCAGGCTGCAAGGTCGAATGTCACTCTGGACTCATCGAGGGAATCAGGGCCAAACTCAATGTGACCGCAAGCGCTTGCGACACGCTCAGAATCCTCGGTGAGGGCGGCCAATCATGGGGCGCTCCCGGCGTGGGAAAAGGCATGACCCGCGATTGCTCAGACCCTTGGAAATACGCCACCCTGTGTGCTCACGGTGAGGTCCGGCCATGTTGTGCATATGATTATCCCATTGGTGATCTTCACACGGAATCACTGGAAGAGGTTCTGAACGGCCCCAAACTCAGAAAGTTCAGGCAAGACCTCCTGTCTGGAAACCTTGAAGAACATCTTTGCAAACACTGTTCAATGAGACCGCAGATCGCAGTCGGAGAGTTTCAGCGACGCATGCGCGGACGTTTGGTTCTGTATTCAGTGAGACGACGTGTTCTCAATGCTTTGAAGTTCATCACGCGCTGAAACCCCTAACAACTCCACTGGCTGGCAATTAATTCCGCTTCAGATAGTAAGCAATCCAGTCGCCGGTAAGCGCTTTGTTGAGCGAGTAGGCCGATTGGGAGAGTTCCGTCCAGCGTTGTTGGCTGAAAGTCCCGGCTTCCAACTCTCTTCTCACTGAGTTCGCATCTCGATCCGAGATGCCGCGGCTGTATTCATCGTGGTAGAGGTAATGGTCGTATCGAGAGGTACAGATCACGTCTGCCACCTTGAAGCCGCAACCTGCAGCCATGCTCTTCACGCCTTCGTACGACGGAATGGCGAAGTGATAGGGAGCGTGCAGCCAGCACCAGTTCTGCTTATACCTGGCAAACTCCCGGGAGTCCATGTTCGGAAGATGGATGACAACCGTGCCGCCGGGCGCAAGTAGTGCGGCGCACTTCTGCACAGCGGCTTCGGGATTGGTCATGTGTTCCAGACTGTGATTGAAAAGGATCAGGTCATAGATGCCGCTGACCAATAAAATATCGGCGCGGCGGAGATCAGGACGCGCCCCACTCTCTTCCAAAAACGGATCAATGCCGGTTACACATCGGTAGCCGAAGCGATGCAGCATATTCACAAACTGGCCCCCACCGCTGCCGACATCGAGAATGCGCGCATCTGCCTTGGGCCCAAGAAACAGAAACGCCTGCAAATTAGGAGTCAGCACTGTCATCTCGCGTGGCGAGGGACAGCGGAAAAACGAACGAAACAGGAAGCTGAACCCTCCGCGAACAACGCATCTGGCGTAGATGCTAACCATCGTCCTCTTCCACCAGAGTTGATCCAGCGTCAGCGAGTCATCCCCGAAGCTGTAATAGTGCTCGTAGTATTTGGCAATGTTCTCGGGAAAGTCCTTGATGTACACCGACCCACAACCAGCACAAATCGCATAATCAAAAATCTCTCGTGTACCTTTGCACATTTCCTTTACAGGCAATGTTTCCGAGACCCGCATGGAATGGCAAATTGGGCAACTTGGCAAGTTTCTACCTCGATCAAAATGCAATTAGATGGCCCTGTTCGCAATTTCTCCCGATCCCAACTGATCGGACGCTAACCCATCTCTCTTGGCGGACTCATCGGCCCACGTATAGATCCGCCAGATGCCCGCGGGGATCACAATGAGTAGTGTCGGAATAATCGTGCCCCAAAGAATTCCGGCCACGCCAAGCAAAGGCGCGAGCCCGAACTTCAACCCTAGGGCAATTGACGTCGAAATCGAAAGCACCGCTATTTGGAAGGGAATCAGCGATAGCCCATTTAGCAGGAGGTAGGGAACGCGCCCAAGAGAATGAACAATGATCCACGCTGAGATAGCCACAAGCAACGCCCTGCCAATCCCCAGATTCGCGTGCAGCCACAGTCGCAATAATGGCTCACCGTATATCACCAGTATCAGTGACTCTGCCGCCGCCAAACCAACCAGCAGTGCTGAACCGCGCAGCAGGGTCCGGCGAATCCATCCCCGGTCAGCCTTGTGCGCAGCCTCCGTGAATGCCGGCCAGAGCGGCTGCGAGATTACAGCGATCAGTCCCAACGCCGAAAGACAAATCCTCACAGCAATCGTCATGCGGGCCGCAGCTTCCGGCCCTAGTAGCTGCAACGCCAGCACATTGTCGAGCATGAAGCTAAGACCGGTGGCAATACCCAACACAAAAAACAGGATTCCGCTAAGCGCCACTTCTCTCATCGCCGCCGTCGGCACCCGCAGCCCCACCGGACGAAGCTCCGGATGCGCCCACAACAGATGAATCAGGCTGCCAAGATTCGACACCACAAGCCCTGCATAGACCAGCGCCACAAACACCCAGACATCTTTCGTGAAGGCCCCTGCCGTAATCAGCGCCGCCGTGGACAAAACCGTCTGCACCAACTCCCAGAAGCCGGAAACATATCCCTTCTGCAAAGCCATCCACACATTGTTCGCCGAGCTTAACGGAATGTTCAGAGCCAAACCAACCAGCGCGATCAGGTACGGCGCGGAACTTCCTTGCAGTACTCCGGAAATCCAGCCAACAAAAGCCGCCGCCAGCATCACAAGCGCCGCGCAAACTCCCACACCCAGCGCACCTGTTACCTGGTTCCGCGCCTCATGCGGCTCATTGCGAGCCATCGACCGCGCCACCAGGCTCACCAGTGCAGTGCCTGTACCAATATCCACCAGTCCAACCAGCCAAGCCAGCGACGACGCAGCTCCCCACACTCCGAAATGCGCAGCCCCCAGGGCCCGCAAAACAAAGGGCATCAGCAACAACGTGCTGGCAACCTGCACCAGCCGCTGGAAAACCCCAAAGCTGGCGGCAGCCACAATTCTGCGGTCGCGTCTATAAGCTGGCATGTCCATGAGCATTTCGCAGGTCAGCGGTGGAACAGACTTTTGCCGTGTCTTGTGGACAGACAGCCCCCAGAGTTGCGATAGCGCAGATGCTCTGCTCCGAAATCTTCCCCGACCACCAGCAGAGACATCCTTGCGAACTTCTCTTCGCGGCGCTTACACCTCTCACCGTTCGCATGCTTGATGATGACCGAAAGCTATTAGTCACAGCTAAACCCACGGCCTCTGGCCGTGCGACCCTGACAGGCTAAGCCGTTCCGGCGTGCCGTTTGTTGGGATACGCTCTCCCTCCGGGGAAAGCCCTGATGGGCAGGAGGAAGAGCGTATGGAAGACTTTGAGAGTCTGGCGCATGTGCGCTGGAAGTGCAAGTATCATGTGATTTTTATTCCGAAATATCGGAGGAAGGTAATCTTCGGGAGCTTTCGGCTTTCGATCGGACAGATTTTGCGGGAGTTGTGCGATCAGAAGGGAATCGGGTTGCTGGAAGGGCACGCGATGGGGGATCACGTGCATCTGTGTTTGAGCATCCCGCCGAAGTACAGCGTCGGCATACACGATAGGATTTCTGAAGGGGAAGAGTGCCGTCAGAACCCATCGGGAATCACTGCTGTCCAAATTAGCCAGAACCTAAAATTCCTCTATTGATTCTAAACGAGTTACGGCCTTTGGCGGCGCCCTTGTTGGACAAGGTTGGCCGCTGAGATCGTGAAATTTTCCGTCCCGCCCGATATGCTGTCCAAGTTATCCGTCGGCTTCTCGTGCTTTCATGCATAGCTCCTGTATGCAATGCGCTTTGTGCTGTCCAGATTATCGGGTAAGTTCAAGGGACAGTTGGTTGGCCTCGATCCCCGCCAATGCCGGCGGGCCTTCGAATGGATTGTTCAGCCAGGCAAAGAGGTCGCGATAAACAAAGAGCTGCTGCCGCAATAAGGCAACCAGATTGGACAAGGACCAGGCGAAGGTGGACATCAACTGCAAATACTTCAATACGAAGATTGCGATCAGGGCCGTCCATATCTGCGTCAGCACGGCATTGGCGCTCGTGCCTAGAAACGTCTTGATCTTCAGGTTCTGCTTCAGCGCCTTGAAGAACAGCTCTACCTGCCATCGATCTTTATAGATCGCAGCGATGGTCGTGGTGCCGAACTCTCTGTTGTTGGTCAGGAACACGATGGATTCCTCTTTCTCGTCGTCCCAGATCTCGACAAGGCGAAAGAAGTACTCCCGGCTTGGATCTGCGGGGTTCTGGCTGGGAAAGAAGATGATTTGGTCCTTGAGCACGTTGCGATTCTTGGGCACCTTACGTTCTTCCACCACCTCATAGACGGCGTTGTCCGTCAGCCGTGTGACAAAGAAAACGCCCTGAAGGGTGAGTTTCACAAACCATTCGTAATCGATGTAGCCCCGATCGATGACCAGAATCGTCCCGGGATCGAAACGCATCCGACGTGCCACGGTGATATCGCTGAACTTGCCTGTGGTGATCACGGCAAACGACGGCAGGTAGCCGTCGTGATCCAACAGCAAGTGCAGTTTGACGGCTCCCTTGGTCCGGCGAAACTTGGCCCAATCGAACAGGGACAGAACGAGATCCACCGTACTTGCGTCCAGACTCATGAGCTTGTTCTTGAACCGGAACTTTCCATGCTTATCGGGTTGACGCCCAAGATGGGGTCGTGTACTCTGAGCGGCGGATGACGACACGCGAAACGCCCCTCCCGGACTTCCCCGCTAACCTACTGGAGTTCCAGCGGATGTTCCCGGACGAGGCCGCGTGCCTGCGTCTCCGGCGATGATCGGGCTCGACGACGGAGGACCCGATGCCTAACAAGGGGACGCCATTGGGCGTCAACCCGATAAGCATGGAACTTTCTCCTTCCGCCTCGCTTTGTCACCGCGGTCTGGCACTTGCCAAGCAGTTGATGGAAAACCGTCTCGTACAGCTGCCACGGCCGATGCTCGTTGGCGTAGGCCAATGTGGTGTACCGGCTCGGTCACCACTACGAGTTGAAGACGCGATATCAACGACTCCGAGACGCCGGGATGCTGACAGTTGAGGAAGTCGCAGCCAAGCTTGGTATCAATCCCGGAACCGCCAAGAGGTGGAAACGTGGTGGGTATCTACGCGCTCACTGGTACAATGACCATTCGTATCTCATCGAGCCCCCGGGACCCGACAGGCCGCTCAAGCACAAGCGGAAGCCGGGATGCTATCGATCGAAGGTTGAAAGAACGACCGCAAATCGCGGATGAGGTGCAGTATGAAGCATAATCCTTCTGGTTCCCGGCGCGCACTTGGCAGGGACGAGCGGCGAAGTGGTAATGGGCGCAAAGCTCCAGAAGCCTTGGATGAAAATGGATGGCATCGCCGCGCCGCTCCAGGACAACACTGCGAAGATTGTCGTACAGCAGGACTCTGGGAACGCCTTTCCAGTCATGGAAAGCGCGATCGTGGCCGCGCAGAAAGTTCTCCATCATCTGGTCAAAGAAAAACTCCAGATACAGTCCCCGGGAATATGAGAGCGTAATCACGAAGCAGGAAAGCCGCCGCCGCGCCCGGCCAATGGGCACTTCCCCGAAATGAGCCCAGTCTACTTGTCCTTGCTCGCCAGGAAATGTATGCAGGCGAAGAAAAGCTTCCTTCTTAGTGGGGCGCAGCACCTTAACTACACGCCGCAACTGGATCACGCTACCGTAGTAACCTCGATCCTGGATCATCTGGAAAATCCTGGTGGCGCACAGGCGCGGGTATCTTTCCAGCGTTTCTCGTATGAACTCCAGATAGGGATCTGTCACGGAGGGGCGCGGTGTCCTCGTTTTACTGAAGCGATCTGCCTCTACAGCGTCACGGACCGTGTCCGGATGCAGTGTCAGTTCGCAGGCAATCGTCCCGATTTTCCAGTGTTCGGCATAGAACAGGTGACGAATCCTGGCGCGGGTTTCTCTGTCGATCATGTTTTACCTCAATCCATGAAAAGGATTCACAAACTTGCCCGGCCGATGGCATAGGACGCAGTAAGGCACACCGGGATCGTGAATCGCTCTGATTTGGGGCGATGTTTGGCTGCCGTTTCCGGCGGCGACCGGTGGCGTAAACACCGGCAGGGGGATATTGCCTTCAGGAGGGTGGTCGGGGGAACCTTGATCCGTCACGCGGGGTTCGGTCCGCCGTTGCCGGTAGGCTCTCTGACGGTCTCGGTGATCAAGCCTTCCTTCAATACTCCGCTGATGTCGGAGATTCGCGGCGCGCCGCTGCTGCCGACGCCCTTTGGCCCGGCAGTAGTCGCTGCAATACTGCTGTCCCCGGTCACAGTGGCGGCAGATCCAAAAGATAACGCCACAGCTTTCAGCCCGGCAAAACCTCTGACGCAGAACAACTTCGCTTGTATGTGCCATTCCCGCCCGAAGGCGAGACTGGACATAAGCCGCCGATCATGGCAGCCTAGAACCATCTGTTTGTGCTACCCCTCGTAAGAGAGGTAACGTTAATGGGCCCCGGTCGCGGACACGATCGGGGCCTCTACGCTCGACCTTCCCGGAAAAGACTACACGAAGATGATGACGGGTGCCGCACCTTCGGTGCGGATGATATTGAGGTTTGTTTTTGTCGGGATCTGTTCAGATAGATACGGATTCAGATGATCGATGACATGCATTTTGGGGCGACAGGCTAAAGGGTGAGCACCGTGGGCCGTGACGAGGGCGCGGTGCGGAAATACATCCGGGAGCAAGAGGACAGGGATCGTCATCATGACAAACTGTTTGAGTAACCTAATCAAGCCCCAACGGGGCCTTCCGGTACGTGGTCCGCCCCGCTGCGTCGTAGTTGGACAGCAGAATGCGGAGATTTGAATGAGAGTGGATTGTGAGCAGGGCAAATGGCACCCAGGGAATCGGACAGCAGAATCAGGGACCGGAGTCACAAAATCAACGGACGGGAACCTCAATCTGGCACTCCCCAATTCAGGTTCGTAAGTTCAATGGAATCAACAAGGCTTTTTGAAACTCAGGCTGTTTTGGACAGCAGTGATACGACATTAGTGCAACATCCGCCGCCCTGAGGATCCCAAAACCATACGATCTCTGACGGTTCAGAAACTTGATAGCTCTGCCCCCCTTCTTGGCGATAACCATCAGGGAGGCGTTCTACATATCGCAGGAGATGAAGCGGATGTTTTCGATAATCCGATCCCGGAGGTCTATCCAGAGTACCGACCTGGCCCTACGCTATTTGCGAGCAAATGCACAGATACAATTTACATAATTAATGTTTGTCAACCTTACCTGAATTTCATTATATCCGTTGTGCTCCAACAGATATCGGACAGATTCTCTAGAAAAAAAATTTACATGTTCATGCATATGAGTAAACATACCCGGTTTTAACATCGATACGAAGAGCTTTGGTCTTAACAATAACAGCAGCATTTGTTGGACACTTCGCTTTGCCAGAGTGAACAAACTGTGAGGTTGCTCATCGGGCACTTCAAGATATAAAACACTCCCTTTATCCGCCATTTGATACATCAGCCGAACACTCTCATGAGGGTAGGATACATGCTCAAGAACATTTGAACAAACGATTAGATCGTAAGTATTTCTTGAAGGATATTCTGCTCTTTCGATTCCAGGCGAGACTTCCACGTTGGATATCTCGTAAACATATTTCCTGGTATCACCGAATATCCCCTCGATCAATTGTCCTTTGCAACCGCCAAAATCCAGGATTGACTTTATTCTTGTCCCTATCCCCGGCTCATAATCTGTCGCCATTTGTACCAAAGAACTTCTCCTGTTATTCCAGGATCCAGGATTATTGAAAAGGCGGTCGTGCAATTTATGCGTGTACCACGGTTCATACCTGTTTCGTTGCCGGATATAGCTCTCATCTCTATAATCAGCATACAGTTTGTCCAATTCATGATCATCAAACCTTAGATCAAAAAATTTAAACCCGCAGGTCTTGCAACCCATCAGCCAGGCATGGAAACTCTTCTTCTGAAAAATCCTTTCTGCAACAAACGGAACGACAATTGCATTTTTTCTGGTCAAGTTGCGATTACCACAAATCAAACAATACTCAATGATTTTCATTTTCAGCCTTTACACAGATACGGCTATGGCAATTCACTGGCTTCAATCCACAGACCAGAGAGCACGCCTCGAAGCCTTTTGTGAACAGGCGCGCCCAGGTCTCAACGCTTTCCTGGAGAAGTAGGATATTGCCCCGCGCTGCGTATCCGTGAGCCAAGGACCTTCTACTTCCAGCAGATGTTGGCGAGGCTCTCGCGCGTTATCTGCGCTCTGTTCGGCTGGCGTGCCTATCGGCCCTCGCGAATCCGCTCATAGACATCGTACCTGTCGAAGTGCTGAAGCAGTCGATAATCGCTGCTATTTTGCGCCGCACCGTATAAACCGAACCATCGGGCCGTCGGACCGACCACCAGATAATCCGGATCGGCCTCCAAACGATCGTCACTTGCCATCACCTTCTCATCAGTGGATAACCGCTGACTGAGCAGCCTGCTCACGTCCAATGATCCATAATTGTAACGCCGGTTCAGGAGGAAGAAGAGCTCAGCCTCGGAGCATTCAAGTAGGGCTGTTTTCGGCGTATGAGCGTTGAGGAAAGCGAGCACATCCATGGGCCCCTTGCCTTCATCGGAAGTGTACGGTTGGTAGAGGAGAAGGGCGGTTAGTGGTACAGCCCACAGGATCACGACTACTGCAAAGAGCGCAGCTAGAGTTTGGCGGCGAAAACGAAAGTTGAGAACGACCGAAGCCGCGTTCCTCATTGTCTGCCTCACCCTGAAGCCGGTGGTAAAACTATGAAGCATTGAAGCAGTAAAAACAGAGCTCAGAAACATCGCCGGAAAAAGATATCGCAACCACCCGATAGAGAGCATGGCATACCAAGCAAACCAGCTGGCGGACAGAACGAGTAGGGACAGATGCACGAACCCTGTCTTGGTAGCAAGCGTTTCTCTTTTATAACTGCCCTTCAGCTTCCATGCCGCATAGAAAAGGCCGATCCATGCAGGAAACAGCACTAATGATGCCTTGAGGGTTGCAATGCGCCGATAAGCGACTGGAACCATGATTGAGCTGGACCAGGAGCTCACATGTATTTGGGGCGGCATTGGGTCGTGGAGCAGAGACTTTTGAAACCAGATCAGTACCCCGAAGACAATGAATGAGCCAAGCAATCCGGCGGAAACCATTGCAGCCGCTTTCCAAGAGCGCTTGAAGACTGCTGCTAAGAGGGGCAGGAGCAAGGCAAGCCCCAGAAACGGGATCACCTGCGCCTTCGACATCAAAGCCAGACCCCACCACACAGGCGTCAAGGGCAGGAGCCAGGTCCGGCCTCTCCCACGCGCCAGGACACAGGCATATCCGGCCAAGAGATAGAAGATCGCGGGCATCTCTCCTAATGCCTGCCGTCCGACAAGAACCGGGTGGAGCTCTGGACTTATCGGCATCAGCAGCAATACAGCCAATGTGCCCGTGGCAACCTGCCGGCCGAATAGCCTATAGGCGATGAAACACATTAGTGTCAGCGCGCCGACCGTAAAAAAGATCCCAGGTAGGCGCGCCTGCAGGATGCCGATTCCGAACATGCGAAAGCTCAGAGCAAGCGGTATGATAGTGGGGAATCCCGTGCTTAGCCCCGTGGCAGGAATGGGCCGGCCATTTAACAATAGACAATAACGCCCTAACTCCACCCAGTTGCGCGCGACGCTCAAATTCCACCCTTCGTCGAAGAATAGCGGGGGGACTTGGGCGGGTCGGGTGATTAGCAGCATGACTGCCAGCGCGCACAAGCATAAGAGTGTTATGGTGCCAGGCCATGCCAGCATCCAACTGCGTCCGGATTCGCAATCGTAGGCTTTGTTGCTGTTTCTCACATCAGCTGATCCAATCATAGGCAAGCCGCGAACACCCTAGCATTCGCGCAGTGAGGAAACGCGTTGGGCCTCAAGTGTTTCCATCACTATGAATGAAGATGCTCTCGGGAACACCACGTGCTTTCTGGCGGTTCCCACCTGCGCAAGTAAAGGGCGAGGTTCAGCGTCGCGTAAAGCGCTTTCCAAACGACCCTGATGCTGCCGCCAGTTTGGCGGCCGTGCCTCCTAGGGAAATGCCGCACTGGCGTCTGACCGACCTTAGCGTTGAGCCGGGCAGCCTTCGCCAGAAGCTCGGCATTGATAAGTGCGCCCTTGCTGACCAGCGGCAGAACTTGACGCAATAACGAGGCGCGCAATAGTTTGAAGGCACAGTTCACGTCCATGATGGACATTGGCACGCCAAGGAGGCGCTTGCTCCACGCCGCGTATAACTTCTGCAATGCCAAACGCGCCCGGCCGTCCGCGCGCCTTATGCGGTAGCCAATGGCCATATCGTTATCGTTGATGAGCGCCAAAAGCCTGGAAAGGTCCTGCAGGTCAAACTGCAGGTCCGAGTCTGAAAAGAAGACCCACTCGCTCGAAGACCTGGCCAAAGCATTCGCTACCGCGGCTCCATATCCCAAGTGCGGTTGGCAAAAAACTCTAACTCGTGGATAATTCTTGGCAAGTTCATCGAGAATCCGGGGCGATTCGTCGACACTGCCGTCGTCCACAAGAACAATTTCGTACGTGTTCACCAGGCGCGGAAGCAGCTTCGTGGCCTGATCGATCAGTTCCGGCAGGTTTCCAGCCTCGTTGTAAACCGGGAAGCACGCTGACAACTGGGAGGGCATCGGCACTCCTCGAAGATGACTAAGGCTCCGTTAGTTTTGGTGCGCCTGGCAACTTGCCCGGCGGCACCTGGCCGCTCTGAGAAATGAATTTGTCAAGTCCTTTGGCAGACACCAAGGTCATCAGGATAATGGAAGTAAGCAGGTATCTGTTTGCGTTCCCGGTCAACGACCAGGTTCTAAGGCTGTACATAAACACTACATGGAGCAGGACTCCCCCTGCCACGAGCAAATAAAAATACCTATATTTCCCCTTGAGTGCCACGAAAAGGCCAAACGGAAACAAAACTATAATTGGATTGTAACGAATAAGACCATTGGCGGCCCCAAACAACTTCTCTCCCCACCCTGAAAGCAACACGTCGAGACTCACTGCAAAGAACTTTGGAAATACCGCTTGGCCGCTTTCAAAGAAAATCAAACGCTGATATCCGCTCGTAAGCGGACTCCCCCAGAGTTTCCAATTCAGCAGGCCAACGGCCAGGGCGCCAAGTGCAAAGGAGGCAAGCACTTTTAGCAAAGCATTCCGTTTGTGAGCGTAATACGGGTACCATGCTAGCAGAACGAAAGGAAGATAGAGCAAGTTTGTCGGTCTAGTTTCGATAGAAAGGGTGGCCAGCATGGCGCCGGCGAATGGTGATGTGCGCAGCAAATCCAATCCCACCACGAGGAGAGCGGCGGCGAAGAGATCATATGAAAAAGTAAAGGAGAATTTGAGGATTTCGGTTCCCACAGCGATCAGCGAGCACATGAGTAAGGCCATCTTTGCCGATATCAGAGTTCGCGCGATTCTGAAAAGCGCAAAAAGGACTGCAAACATGAGCAGTTGGTTAAGCACCCAAAATCCAAATCCGCCGAATAAGCCGTAAAAAGGCGCCCCCAAATACGATAACAGGACTCCGCGCAGTGGATATAACTTGTCATTACGTCCGAGAGCGAAAATGTCTTGCCAATAACTCTCCCCCGGATTCTGCCTGCTCTTTTCCAGCTGGAGATCGTAGATCTCCCTGAACTCCTTACGCTCCAGCGAACCGGTCTCCCAGATAGACTTGGCTGTCTCCGCGACCTGATGATCGGGATTAACCGGTAAGTACGTGCCCATATAGTGTCCTAAAACGCCGATTCCCGAAACAATAAGGACAAACGCGGTAACGAGGGCCGGCGCGTTCACAGACCCATCTTGGCGGATAAAACTGATGCCTTTCATCTACGTGTCAACCTCGCGTCTCACCGGCCGTTGGTCCCGTGTCGTAATAATGGACGATACACTGCCTTCGGCTGTTTTGCCTTAGAGATACGTTGCAGTCTGCGAACATGGGATCGGGAATCCGCCGCGTGCTGTTCATTATCAGGGCCATTTTGAAATCAAGATAATCCTCTCATTGCTCACCGCGCTCGTTGGACACCTTGACGGAAATGTGAAAAACATTGACACAACCCTATCCAGACCCCGTACCGCGGAGACGACGCACTAAATAAAGGCGCTGTGGCTTTCGATGCAACCAGGAAGAGTATTCGAGTTGGGTCACATTGCTGAAACCGATCAATGGTTCGCCGACGATGACATAGCTTGAGTCAGTTACCGGAGTCCATGACAGAATCCACCAGGGCGGCGTTGGTGTCAGCAATGATTCAGGATTCCCTGTGAAATACTCATATGGGGGTGTTCGTACTGGAGTGCGATCTTTCAGCGAGTATTCATAGAGATGAACTGCGTCCCAGGTGGCCCCCGCATCGAGAGATGTATTGGGCACTCCCATCTGATTGGCTTGCCGGGCGAGATTCCATGTAGCCTCCTGAAGAACAAGATAGTCACGCGTTCCCGCCACCGCAAAAACAGCATAACCCGCTATCACGACCCAGGCTCCTGTATACACAAGTCGAACATCTCGCAAGGCCCAAAGAACCAAGCAAATCACCATCGGAAGTAGTGGAAGCAGATAGCGATCGAGCGAGGGAGACATGCGCCCATCAACCCACCACCCGATACGCACCAGGGAAGGCAGCACAACACCAGCTGCCTGCCAAAGTGCGACCATCAAAATCAATGTAACCCCTGAAAACCGAGGGACTGCCGCAACTTTGACCTTAATACAGAGCACGAAAGCAAGAACAAGCGCCGCCACGGCGCATGCAACTGTGGGCCAAACGAGATCATGATGGCTTAGCAATGGGGACCGCGCTACGAGTAAATCGTTAGGGCCCAAGCCTCCGCGGTTCAGAAAACTCGGAATATATGGCATCCGCAGGCCAATACTGCTGCACACGATCAAGGGGATCAATATAAAGCACACCGTGCAGATGATGAAGATCCGCCGGCCAAATGTTGATGCAATGCGTAACAGCTTCGGAATGCTGGGGAGAACTGCCACAGCGAGTGGAGCGAGGAAGAAACCAGAATACATCGTTTCGATGAATGCCAGCAACCAGCTGAGTATGAAAGTCCCAGCTAAACCACTGCTGATGGCCTGGTGGAAAAATCCAGACTGTCCGTCAGGGGCACCATGGGAAAATGTCAGCCAGAGATAATAAAGAATCATCGTCACAAATGGAACGCCCGCAACCCGTGCCAGCATAAGCAGGCCCGAACGATTGAACCGAACCTGACGGTTGAGAGCGAAGTATGCCAGCACGGCCATTGGAATCAGTATCCCATGCTGCCTTACCAGAAATGCTAGCGCAGCTGCAATCGAAGCGAGCACGGGAAGCCATTCCCCGTGCGAATCGCGCTCCAAGGCGCGGACGTAGAGATAAGTGGCGATGATCAGGAGCGCAGTGAAATGGGAATCGCTCATAAAGGTAAACGCTAATACAAACGCGAGGGGGTTGAACAAATAGAGCGCCGCGCCCAGCGCGCTGCGCTCCCTGCTGATTGCCAATCTTCGGCATAACGCATAGAGTGCCCACGCGCCGAGAAATGTGATAACCACCGTAGAAAGCCGTAGCGCACCATAGCTCATTCCAAAAATTGATGCGAAGAGTGCACCCCATATGACTTGAAATAGCAGAGTGGTCGTTACTTGCCCGCTTGTCAGCACACGATCTTTCAGGAAGGTTTCCACTGAGCGAGCGTAAAAGAAATCGTCGTGGATGGGGACATTGGCCATCGTGGGGACTGTGAATGCGGCAATAACGAAGGCCGCGAGGACAGCTGCGATGGGCAAGTGATAGCGAATGAAACGTACGCTTATATAAGTAACAGAGATTTTCCCACCCCGAGTAGCATTAGATGCAGCAAACCCGGGCCTATGAAGGCTGGCGCACACAGAAGTACTCATTTGGCGAAACGCCTCCTCTCGCGGGATGCATTAGACAGTCCTCCTGCCCAATAAAGCAGCCAGAGCGTGGGGGGCAACCAGATTGTATAAAAGTTGGTGTGTGAGACGGCCGGCGAAAAAACCAGGAGAGGTTGCGTCATGGCGAGCGCCGCCAGGAGGCACCAGCGGCGCCGCGGCTGAAGCTGAAACCAAGTCAGAATCAAGATCACTATGGGAAGCAGGATGACCCAATCAAACATCCACGTGAAGCTGCTGCTCGTGACGGACAGCAGGATGACGGTCGGCAAATGGCGCAGCCAATCAAAAGTGTGACGCCACGATATCCATAGCGAAAACGCGATCGCTATGCCCACGAGCGAGGGTATGAAACGGACCCAGGAAGCTGCCCCTGGGAAAAGCATCAGGATGGCAACCCCCCACGTAGGCGTCTGCCAGATCTGCGGACCTGACGCAGAGGTGATCGAGGAGAGGTAATTGGAAAAGGTGGGTGGATTGATGAGAACCACGAACAACGACGACACCAACATCGAGGCGAGCGCACCGAGAAGAACCTTCCAACGACGATTTTTGATAATCCAGAGCAGCAGGAACAGCCAGAAAAGATAAAGGAGGTGAGGTTTCGCCGCGAGGGGCAGCGTAAATACCCCGGCCAAAACAAGCCTGTTCCTGCGCAGCGCCCAAAGAAATCCTGTGACGGCGGCGAGCACCAGAGGACTGATCTGGCCGAGGAAAAGAGAAGTGCCTACAGGGATGAAAAGGAGCGTCGCAAGCCAGCTCATCCAGCGGCGGGAATCCGGGCCGCCGTATTGGCGCCAGAACCAGTCGGCGCATATCAAGACCAACGCGAGGTTCAGCAGGAACCATAAGCCGCGGGCAACCCAGAAGGGAAGTACCGCAATCGGAACCAGGAGCGGCAACGTCCAGGGCGGATTCCACATCATGATGGGCTTGGAATCCGTCCAGCCCGCACCGCGCTGGGCAACAACAAGCTCCGCCGCACTATATGGATTGCCACCGGAAAGAAACGTCCTGGCCGCGGCCCAATACTCTATGAAGTCGTAGAGCGGTATCTTTCCAGCGTCCCTCGTTTTCCGCAGGTCGTTGGCATGCCAAAGGAGCAAGACAAGGATGATCGACCAGAGGAGGAGCCTTTTCTTTGAAAAAAACGAAGGAGTCGATCTGATCTCAGTGTCCATGAGACTCCCAGTATGCCGGGGAAATCAGCAAAGAACTAAAGGGCAGGAATCCAAGACACGAAGACTCAAAGAGCAAAAAGAGCAATAGGATAGATTCAGAACTCATCAGGCGGATCAGCCCAGGAATTTGTAGCCTCCGCCGTAGACGGAGACGATGTATTTCGGGTTGGCGGGATCATCCTCGATCTTTTTGCGCAATTTCAGGATGTGAGTGTCGACGGTCCGGGTTGTCGGATAGTCCTGGTAGCCCCACACCTCATCCAGGAGCCGGTCACGAGTGACGACTTCGCCGCGATTCCGAATCAGCAGGCGCATTATGTCAAATTCACGCTGCGAAAAATCAATCGGTTTGTTTCGCACCCTGGCGGAGAACTTTTCGAAATCGATCTCCACCGGGCCGAAACGGTAGCGGGTCAGAGGCTCCCTGGATATCGGCGCCTTGCGCAGGCGCGCCCGCACCCGGGCCTGCAGTTCGCGCAGACCGAAGGGCTTGGTCATATAATCGTCGGCGCCCAACTCGAGACCGACCACCCGGTCGATCTCATCCGATTTGGCCGTCAGAAAGATGATTGGTATCTCGATCGACTTGGTTCTCAACTCCCGGCACACGTCCAGGCCGCTGATGCCCGGCAACATGATGTCCAGGATGATCAGATCCGGCGCTTCCTGGATCGCGAGCTTGAGCGCCTCCTCGCCCGTCGAGGCCTTCAAGACACTGTAGCCCTCTTTCTTGAAGTTGACTTCCAGGCCACGCGCCATCTCGGCTTCATCTTCAACAATGAGAAGCTTATGCATCTTTAACCCGTTTCAATGAGCGAGCTTTCCCGCTCATGGGTCTCAGGTTCCCTGTAACTCAGAGGCGCGGTCGCGCCTACGGGGAAGTACAGGCGGAAACGGCTTCCTATCCCGACTTCGCTCAACACCTCGATGCTGCCGCTGTGGCCATCCATGACATTCCGGACCAGGTAGAGCCCGAGCCCACAGCCACCCTTTTCTCCCGCTCCCGGCACCCGATAGAACGGTTCGAAAATCTTCTCGCGCTCCTTTGCTGGGATGCCGACCCCGTAATCCTGAACTTCCAGGGCAACCCGATTCTGCTCCCACCACATGTGGACGCGGATCAGGCGCGATTTGCCGGAGTATTTTCGGGCGTTGTCCAGCAGGTTCAGCACTACCTGGGATACCTGCTCCTGATCGAAGCGCGCCGGCGGCAAAAGGGGCTGGAATGATACCTTCACGGTGAAGCCTCGCTGAGCCAGGTATTCGGAGTAGTCATCGACGGTCTGTTTGACCGTCGCGGCCAGGTCTCCCTCCTGCAATTGGAAGCGCTTGCGGCCCTGCTCGATCTTCGAAAAGTCGAGGATGTTGTCGATCAGGCGGGTTAGGCGCTCGCTTTCCCGCGCAATGATCCGGATGTAGGTGTGCCGTTCTTCGGGAGGATAGCCCTGGTCGTCGTCCGCCAGCGTTTCGCTGTAGAGCCGGATCAGGCTGAGCGGCGTCTTGAGCTCGTGGGATACGCCGCTGACAAAGTCCGATCGAACCTGATACCAGTTGAGATCACGCGAGACACGCGCCAGGAGGTACACGCTGAGCCCCAGGACGCAAAGGAACATGGCCGAGGACGTCGCGAGGAACCACAGTTCCCGGTTCGCGGCTGCCTCATGCCCCTGGACGGACTCCGCTGGAATACGCAGGCTCCAGGTGGACAATGACTCCCTGAATGGAATGTAGATGTCTACCACGGCCAATGTCCAGCCCCGCGGAGGCGGCGCCTCCTGAACAACGGCCTTGATGGCCGTGCCGCCGGCAAGCTCCGCCACGGAGTCGGGTAGAATTTTCTCCTGGACCCAGGGTGCCGAAACGGCGAAGCCGATTCTCACATCCTGCCCGTTGCTTCCGGGCAGAACGGAATAGAAAGTCTGGTAGGAGTTGCCCTCGTGCCTGAATCCGAGCGGGTTCACCCCCTCCGATTGGAGTACCGGAACCACCCTAAACGCCGCCTCGGCAGCCCTGGCCGTCGTGAAGCGATCCAGGAAGTTGGAAGATGGACGAGGTTCAAGCTGAATTCCGAGGCGCTGGAGGTGCCCCAGAGCGATGTCCACCTGGTCGGCGGTCAGTTCCCAACGGCGGCCTTCCATCAGATCCTGATAAATTCCCTGAAGTGTCTGTGGATGGGGGACGTAAACCGGGCCGGCAATTGTCAGCGGTGCGCGTAGCAAGGCGATCGTATAGGGAGTCCGGTATTCGTCGTACTGATCGCCATAAAGCTTAATGAGTCTCTTGTAGGCCGGAACCGCTTCTGCCATGCGGCCGGCTCCTTCGAGAGCCCTCGCAGTTCGGAAGGCGGCAAGAGCCTTCAAACGATCGGAAACGTCCAGCGCTTCTGCCCGCCGATACAACTTAAGCGCGTTTTCGAGATGTCCCCCCGTTTCAGACTCTTCCTGATCGCCATCTTTCAGCAGGTTCGTGAATTGCCGGGCGGTCCTGGGGGATTCCCCCGACAGGAGAGACTCGAGCGGCTCTGCGTCAGGCAACGACAAACCTGGAGACACAACCTTGCGCCCTTCCAGGATGAAAAAGTGGCGCGCCATCGAGGGCGGCTTCTCCAGGTCTCCCAACGCGAGGCGAAGTGCTTTCATCTTCTCCGGGGAGCGATCGTCTCCGGGGTCATAGCGGATCCCCTTCAAGCGCTCCGCACTCAGGCGGGAGGCTGCCTGCGTCGCCACCTTGCCCTCAATCTCAACCGCGATGCGCGCACCTTCCGCCCGGATATTCGACAAGGAGAGTTGCTGGACAGACTCCTGCTGGTGGACCAGGGACATGAGGCTGATGGAGAAAAACAGGAACGTGAGAATCAGCAGGCCGTACAGACTGGTCCGCAGGACTCGCAACTGAGATGGGCGGTGTCGGGATAAGCGAAGCTTCGATAAGCCAAACCAGGTTTCCGGCACGTCGACATTCCCTCAGAAAGGCTGATCGAACAAAAACGGTAATAAGATTAAGCTTGTTTTGGAGTCCGTTTCCTTCGGACCTCCAAAGACCACAACTCTAAGACCTCTTATGAGATCAGAGGCCGTGGCGCAGGGGGGCAAGCGCCATTATCATTGGATCACATTGTTTATTCAATAGAATTGTCTCCGACGGAGTTCGACATTTTCGAGGGTCGGTTGTGAGGGAAGAGAGTCAGGACGCGGATGAACGGAGCGACCGAGCGAGGTCGCGTGACCAAGAAAGTACGATGCCCGCTTTGGAAGGGAGGAACCCAAACTTGGGGCCCAATTGCTCGGTGGTCTTAATTCACAAGGACTGGAATCTTGGCGAGAACGCCAAAATTTGGTCCTCCTGTAGAGCCGGACGGCTCATGCGGCTCGCAGGAAGGGAGGAAGTAAATTGATTTCTGCGCATAGGTTGCAGTAATACCATCGACGTTTTTCAAGTTGAAGTGCGAGACGAAGTCATCCCAGTTTTGGACCCGGGTCGGCTTCGTGGGCGTCCAATCTCCCATCCGGGAAGGAGGGAAGTCTTCAGCTTCGAATTTTGCTTCGGTATCAGCGTCTTTGTCGGATATCCAGACAACGCTTACCTCTACGGTCCCAATAACTGGAGAGCAATTACCCGGATTATTACCAGGGCAGTCGATGACCGGCAGTGTCATGTTCCAGGGGTCAATTCGCGTTGTTGGTCCAAAACAAGTCCGCAGATCCCGGATGGTATTGTCTTGCGTGCCTCCGGTCGTGCCTATCCCGGATCCATACAAAATCTCCAGAGGATTGCCTCCCGCGCATACCAAGTCTCTCATGGAGTTGGCATTGGCGGTATCGCAGGGCTGTGTGAAGTTGGTCCACGCGGCGGTGTTGTGGGTTTCGGCATTGCTGCCGCTATTCAGCATCCTGCCGGTGTTGCAGCTGTAGTTCCCTGCCTCATCCACTATGGACTGTCTGCAAATGGCAATGGGTTGGTCGGCCTTGGTGGGGTTGATCTTTCCTGCAAACCCGATATAAGCCACGGCCTCGGCTGATACCTCAAATCCTGTGAAACCAAAAATCTTCGCGAAAAAGGAATGCGCCTGAGAACTTTCCCTTTTCGTTCTTACCCTGACAGCATTGATAAAATTCACATCGGCATCCAGAGCCGAATTTGAGACACCCCAGAGAATTGTGGGTGTGGTCGAGGCATTGGCCGTAAAAGTCCGGGTGGCAAAGCTCCAGTGCCCCCTCTGTACGTCTCCTGAGTTATCGATGGGATTCCAATCGACTTCGACAGCAAGCCCTTCACTCTTATTGGCTGTGGCGATCTGGCCCGCCATGTCATTGGCGCCCGTGTTGATGGACGTACCCAGATTGTTGTAAAGAACCTGGGCTCCGGCCAGCGCGCCGGCGTCTGCGGCGTTCTGAAGCTCGTTCTTGACTGCATATAAGTGAGTGATATCCACCGCCATCGCAGTGAAGGCTACGAATGTAGTTAAAAGGACAGCCACCAAAATCAGGACTGCTCCGTCCTGATCTCTCCGAACGCAAAACGCATTGTTCCCCGTTGCGCACATGTCATTCCATCCTCATAATGGTCTGGGCGGAAATATTGAGAGGGTTGCCCCAACCTGCAAATCTCGGCAAGGCCAGAAATGTGTAAGAGTAGGTGACGACAACGTTTATGGACCCGCCGGGCGACGTATTAACCGTGGTAGTCCAACTGCCGGGGGGTGATGTTGTGCTCCAATGAACTGTAGTGCTTGGGGTTGCTGCGCCAAAACTGACTACGCGACCCGTCAAATAAGCGTTCACTGCATTCGACACCCCCGTGGCGTCCAACGGCTCATACGCCCCGGTGCTTGAATTGGATCGAAAAATGCTTCCTTGCCTGGCCCCTTCACGGCTGGCATTGGTAATGACGGCCTTGTTATAGAAAAGAACACTAAAATCTATGATGCCAATAATCAGGAGAGTGAGAAGCAGAAAGATGAACGCAAATTCTATTATCGCCTGGCCTCTATTTGATTTGATCAGTTTCACCATGGCCGTTTCCGCTTTCGACAAAACCGCTCGTTGGTCCAGGGTAATCGCCGGCTGTCCCCGGCACTGCCGGCGGATTTACGATCAGTTTCGATAATACCAATAATAACATGCATGGGAAGTGGAAACTGGGTTTCTCCAGCCGCAACCGCCCTCACAAACCCATGCTCCTCAAGCACTGTCTAAGGATTTTGAGAATTCTGGTCCCCTGCCCGCGCCAATCGTCTGGTGGTGTTTGATGGATCATCGGACATTCGTATTAGAGACTGCTTCGCGCAGGCTTCCCTTGGGGCGTTTGTCCAACATCTGATGTCGGACAATATTTCAACTTCGAGGTGCAGGTCCCGGCTCGTTTGAATCTCAGGTCAACAGGATCGCCCCGGCGCGGGCTCTTGCCACACCTCTGCCTTCTCCACGGGCATTCTCAGTGGCCGCAAGAGTCTCCGACCTGCCATAAACTAGGCAATTTCTTATCCAGTCATTCTCCCAACAATGCGGACATTGAGGGATGTCCTAGTAAACGTAATAAACGGTTAGATTTATCTAAAGGTCTGATGCAGATTTGCCTTCAATTAGACCGAGTGCCATGGCCCAAGTCTGTAAAGAACTCTTACGAGGATCAATGCAATTATCCTTCATAGACTTTCCGCTATTTCCCGGCAAGTCAAGGACTTGTTTCTATGAGGCATTTAATTTTTGAAATGTAAAGGTTTCTGACGCAGGCCCGCAAATGCCGGCCCTGCGCCGAGCGGGAAAGTAGATCCAGGCGCCGGAATGAACGAGAATCACTTTGCCGACTGCAGGTGACACCATGCAGCATCCTCCTCGGGTCGGCTCCAGTCCGATAATGCCGGCTCACTGAGCAGCGCCGTTTCGTCATCCAGGACTTCTGGTTCATCGAGAATAACGACGAGAGCCCTAAGTAAATGTTTAGCCAGGATGAAGATCGAACCACGAAGACCGCGAAGAACGCAAAGGAAAGCCACGGCAAGCCTGTTTCTTGGATGAATTGCCACGGTTCTCCGCAGCGCTGCGCCCCTGCGGCGAATCATAACGGCCGTCGGATGCCTACAATCTCTTGGCGGTCTTTGCGGTCTTCGCGGTTCGGTTTCATCCCTCAGGCTAAACAGTTGCAATCCGAAAGCCTCGCCGCATGGGGGACTGATGGCGAATCAGCTGTAGGGGCTTGATTGGAGTTCGGGCGGAAAGACGGGGGGTACAGAACGACTTCGTGGACGTACTGTTGCCTGCGGGCGGGGGGTGGTGGTAGGATCGGCGGAATTATTGGGGGGCGGATGTTCCGTTGGGGGGATGTTTGGCTGCTTTACCGGAGGGAATTAAGGTCGGCGCTGCGCGAGCGCAACATCGTCGTCAACAGCATCCTGTTGCCCATATTCCTTTACCCGCTGCTGCTCTGGATGGCTTACAGCGGAATCACCTTCGTGACCGGACAGACCGAGGGGTTTGTTTCACGGGTGATGATCCGGGGGCTCCCTGCTGCGCACCAAGGACTCCAGGAGGCCCTGCGGAAGGATGAACTGATTCAGCTCAGCAGCCCAGGCGATCCGGTCGCCGCCATCAAGGATGGGGGCCTGGATGCGCTGGTGGAATTTGTTCCTGCCGAGGCTTCCTCCGCCGGCCTGGCGGACAACTTCAAGGCCGAAATCACCTACGACAACTCCAAGGACCGAAGCGGGATCGCCCGGACCCGGGTAGAAAACGCCATCCGGCGGTACCGCGACCAATTCCTTGAAGCGAAGGCCGGGCAGCTCGGCATACCCCCGGCCGAGATGCAGCAGTACCGGGTGAGCAGCAAGAACCTCGCCACCACCCGGCAGATGGGGGGATTCCTGCTCGGGCTCATGCTCCCGTTGTTTCTGATCATCATGCTCGCGATCGGCGGAATCTTTCCCGCCATTGACGCCACTGCAGGGGAACGGGAGAAATCGACCTGGGAAACGCTCATGACGACGGCGACTTCACGCAGCAATATCGTCCTGGCCAAGTTTCTTTACGTTTCGACGATGACCGCGGGTGCTGGAATCCTGAACGTCATTGCCATGATGCTCTCCATCAGGACAGTGATCGCCCCCATTCTCGGCGAGCGCATGCAGGATTTTTCGTTCCGGATTTCGCTCGGTGCGATTCCGCTGATCCTGCTCGTCACTATCCTGCTGGCGCTCTTTATCTCGGCCGGGATGATGATCCTGGCCTCGTTTGCGCGCACGTTCAAAGAAGGGCAGTCGCTGGTCAGCCCGCTCTACATCGCGATTTTCATGCCGGCGATGTTTTTGCAGTTTCCCGGGATTCAGTTCACGCCGGTGCTGGCGCTGATCCCGGTCGTCAACGTGGTCATGGTGTTCCGCGAGGCGATCGTCGGGACGTATCAGTGGCACTTGATTGCGATCACGCTGGCGGTGGAGGTGGCCCTGGTTTTCCTGGCGCTCAGGGCAGCGACGATGATTTTGCGGTATGAGGATTTCCTGATCGGGAGCTACGACGGGAGCTTTGGGAAGTTTTTCAAGCAGAGGTTGATGAAGAAGAGGTAATGGGCTTACCGCTAAGGCGCAAAGGGCTCGAAGAAGCTCGAAGGTGGGCAGAGATGAATGATCCGGTGGTGGTGAGGGGGTTGACGAAGACGTTTTATGACGAGGCGCGCGGGGAAGTCCAGGCGGTGCGCGGCATCGACTTCGAGTGCCGGGCGAGCGAGATCTTCGGGCTGCTCGGCGCCAACGGCGCCGGCAAGACTACCACGCTGCGCATGCTTTCGACCATCCTCGTGCCGACTGCCGGCACCGCCACCATCCTGGGGCACGACGTCGCCTCCGAACCAACGGAGGTTCGGAAGAGCCTCGGCTTCTACTCCGCTTCCACTGCCCTCTACCCGCGCTTGACTGCCAAGGAGACGATCGAGTTTTTTGCGCGCATCAACCAATATCCCGCTGCGGATGTCCCACGGCGCGTCGACTACCTGATCGAACGGTTCGGGATCCAGAAGTACGCCGCCGCGCGCATCGAGAAACTTTCCACCGGCATGAAGCAGAAGGTCTCGATCGCCCGCACCGTCGCTCACGACCCGCCGCTGCTGATCTTCGACGAGCCGACTGTAGGGCTTGATGTCCTCAATGCCATCGAAATGCAGGACATGATCCGGGAGTTCAAGGCCCAGGGGAAGACGATCCTGTTTTCGACGCACATCATGAGCGAGGCGGAGAAGCTCTGCGACCGGATCGCGATCATACACAACGGGAGCATACTGGCGTGCGGAACGTTGGAATCGCTGCGCGACGCCACCGGGCAGCATTACCTGGAGGATATTTTTGTTCACTATGTAAAGGGGAATTACTAATCAGTCTGTTAGTAAGCAGACACGGCGAAGACACAGGCTGTGGTTCCCAAACGCTGAAAATTCGAACCGCGAAGACCGCGAAGAGCACAAAGAAGCCGATGACACCCCAACGCGGCATGAGTCCGGCAGACGTCTTCGCGCTCTTTGCGGTCTTCGCGGTTCGTTTTGATTTCGCGCCGCGAAGGCTCGAAGGGCTCGAAGAATCTCGAAGAAGAGGACGGGGATGAACTGGGAGATTGTACGGATTCTGCTGCTCAATGAAGTGCGGATGCTGCTGCGCTACCGGCGCACCGTGGTGCTCGCCGTCGTACTGCCCCTCGTTACCGTCCCGTTGATCCTTGTCCTGGCCAAGTTCATGAGCGAACGGCGGGAGAAAGGGCTGGAGACGCGGATCTACAAGTATGCCGTGACCGGCTCGCAGGCCGACCGGGTGCGCACGCTGATCGCACAGGGGCGGGACCGGCTCCTTGCGACCCAACCGCCAAAGAAAGAGGACGAGGAACTCGCCAAGTTCAAGTTTGAAGAAGTCCGCGTCCCAAGTCCCGAAACGGCTCTCCACGCGAAGGAAATCGAGTTCTACCTGGAAACGCTGAGCGGCAGCGAGGCCGATGCGCTGGATTCGGAGGCGCTCAAGGGGGAAGAGGACAAACCCGTGCCGGGCGCGGACCCCAAACGCCCATCCCTCGAGGCGGAACGGCTTCCCGGAGTTCCCGTGATCCGCATCTACTTCCTGGGAGACCGGGAGGAATCGGCTGCGGGACGGGCCAACATGCGGAGCCTGCTCAACCGGGAGCGGCGCTTCGAACGAAACGCGCTGCTCATGCGCAACGGCCTCCCCGTAGACCCCGCGCAGATGATGACCTTCGAAGACTCGAACATCGCGAGCGAGGCCCAGGTCACCGGCTCCTACCTGGGGCGCTTTCTCACCTTCCTCCTGCTGACCCTGGTGTTGAGCGGCGGCTCGATCGTCGCCATCGACAGCATCGCCGGGGAGAAGGAACGCGGGTCCCTGGAGACCCTGCTGACGACAGCCGCCAGCCGGGGCGAGATCGTCGCCGCCAAGCAGATCCTGATCTTTTCGGTCGCCCTGTTCATTACGGGGATCCAGGTCGTCAATCTCCTCGTCTATGTCAGCCTGAAGATCATCAAGCTGCCGGAAGACTGGGTGATCGACGTGCCTCCCGGCACGGTCCTGACTGTCCTGATGCTGTTTATCCCGCTCGCCGCGTTCATTTCCGCCGTGCTGCTCATGATTTCGGCGTATGCAAAGTCGTACAAGGAGGCGCAGCTCTACTTCTTTCCCATCAACATCGTGAGCTGGCTGCCCGCGCTCGCCGCGTTTCTGCCGGGGATTTCGCTGCGCTCTGCCATCGTATTGGTCCCGATCGCCAATGTGAGCGTGGCGGTCAAGGAGATCATGGTGGGGAAGTTCGACTGGCCCATGATCGCGGTCACATTCGCGGTCATGGTCGGCGCCGCTGTCCTGACTGCCCGCGCCTCGGCGAAAATGCTCCGCCAGGAACGGCTGATCACCGCCAGCGAGACTGACGCCGGGGACCTCGCCGGCGGGGCATCCCTGTTCCCGAACCACGTCCTGCGCTGGTACGCGGTCATGGGAGCGCTGCTTTTTGCCGTGGCACTCAATGTGCCCGAACTGTCCAGCATGAAAGGGCAGGTCCTGTTCAACGAGCTGGTCATCTTCCTGGGCGCGTCGCTGCTGATGATCCGCAGGTACAAGCTGAACCCGAAAGAGGCGCTGGCGCTGCGGCCGGTGAAACCGATGGTGTGGGTGGGGGTGCTGCTGGCGATCCCTTCCGGTCTATTGGTCGGCACCGGGATCTTCCGGCTGGCAAGCCTGATTTTTCCCGTGCCGGAACGCATGCTGGAACAGTTCGCACGAGAGGTGCTGCCGCCGGATGTGCCGGTGTGGCAACTGGTGCATGTTCATCGCGATCCTGCCGGGGATCTGCGAGGAGATTGCGTTTCGCGGGCTGCTGCTCTACGGGCTGAGGCGGAAGCTGCGGCCCGTGGGACTGGCGCTGACGGTCGGGCTGATCTTCGGGCTGTTTCACATCGTGCTGTTCCGCATTATTCCGACGGCGTTCCTGGGGGTGACTCTGACGGCGATGGCGCTGCTCACCGGGTCGATCTTTCCCGGGATGGTCGTACATGCGGGGAATAATGCGCTGGCGCTCCTGGCCGGAACGGGGAACCTTTCCATCAGCAACCTCGGCTGGTGGGCATACGCGCTGGGCGTGGTTGGGTTTGCGCTGTCGTTTTACATCCTCTACAAGAACCGCACTCCGTATCCGGGATTGAAGATCTCGCCGCCAGGACGCTGAAAACTCGAACCGCGAAGAGCGCGAAGAGCGCAAAGAAGCCGATGACACCGCAACGCGGCATGAGTTCGGCAGATATCTTCGCGCTCTTTGCGGTCTTCGCGGTTCGTTTTGTGTTCGCGCCTTTTTATTGGTTGGGGAGCCAGAGGGGGATGCCCATTAAGACTTTGGCGCGGGCGGGCTCGCCGTTGAGCTTGGCCGGTTTGAAGACCCATTTGCCCAGAGCGTCGATCACGGGTTGGTTAAACATCGGGTCGGGGCTCTCCTTTACTGCAATTTGTTCCAGCTTGCCGTCGAGGTTGACGATTCCGAAGACGATGATCATCTTCCCAACGTGTTGGCGAACGATGTCGGCGGGCAGCGCGGGCTGCTCCTTGACCGAGGGGAAAGGCAGGACGATCCCCTGCTGGCTCTGGGTTGGGTTGCCGGCCGCATTCGCCTGAGCGCTTGTCTCCTGGATCACGGAAAACTCCAGGGTCCATGAGCGGTCGGGATCGGTCTCGACCTGCCTCATGTCAAGAAATACGGTATAAATCTGCTCCTGGCCAAACACCTCGTAGACCGGCAGCCCGCCGCCGCTGCTCTCCGTCGAGATGACCGTGTAGCCGAACGCCGTCTGCAGGGGTTTGGGAGGCGGTGGGCGGATCGAAGAGTTCGCGGCAGACCCCGTGTTCCCGACTCCGCCGATGATCGTGATCCCGCCGAAAAAGCCGCCGCCGGGGCCGTTTCCGGAGCCCGAGCCGGAGCCCGTACCGGGTCCAGTCCCTGATCCGGCGCCCGTGCCGCGCGCACTATTCGCACCCGTGCCGGCGCCAGTGCCGGCGCCGACTCCCGGTCCGTTCCCCGATCCCGATCCGGTTCCGCGACCCGCGTTTCCGCCCGCGCCGCCGGCCGCTGTGACTTTGTCCTTCGCTGCGTCTCCTCTCCCGCCGGCACCGGCTGCTGCCCCGAGAGCCACGTTTCCAGCCGCGGCATTTCCGGACGGCAATGCCGAGGGACGCCCCGTCTCGACGCCGGTCTTCGAGCCGGGCCTCGTTTCGGACGCGTCCAGGTTCGGATTGGGGGAGATGGCGAAACTCCCGCGCGCCTCACCGGAAGGAATCTCAAGCTGTCCGGCACGTGCCGCCGGCATGGGAGTCAATGACAGAAGGTTGATCGGATCGGTTCCGCGCGTAGGCAGCGGAACAGGTTTTGACTTCGAGGGCGTTTGGGTCAGCGCGGCCCCTTTTGCCGTAATCTCCTTCGGCGGCGCCGCCGGCTTCGGCGGCGGCTTCACAACCGCTGTTTCCTTTGGAACAGGGAGCACCTTGGGAGTAGGCGGTCCCATGGGCGGGAGCATTTTCGGGGGGATCTCCGGTTCAGGCACAATCGTTTCCGGCCATGCATCGACCGGCACCACCTTCGGCGCATCCATCGGCGGCGTGAGCCGGGAGACCGGCAATGCCGTCTCGACCGTCTTCGCTTCGGCGGGGACGGCGGCCGGCGCATTCAAGATTTCTTGCGGCGGTTTAGGAGGTTCCGGCACCGGCGGGTCGATCTGCGCGGGCGGAAGCGTATCCGCCATCAGGACGATGTTGGGCAGAGCGATCGGCGGCTTTAGCACCGGAGGATTCACCAGCGCCGGTTGGAGCACCGTCTGGATTTCATTGGTCGCGTTCGCCACGTCCGAGACTATGGCCTGCGGTCCGGGGTAGCTGAAACCCTTGTTGCCGGGATCCGAGGCTGCCGGCGGCCTTTTGGGGCCGTCTCCCGATCCGCCTCCCGGGGCGGCCATGCCCGGATCGCCGCCTCCGAGCTCGGGCAGCCACATCACTTCCTGCGGTTCGGTGAGATCGATGAATTGGACTTGGGCTTCCGGCGCTCGATCCGGTATCCGGATATAGATGGATGGTTTGGCATACTGCAATCCCAGGAAAGCGATCACGTGAATCAGCAGGGAAAAGTGAAGCCCACGGATTGGAAAGTAGAAACGGCCCAAGTTGGTTGACTTGAATGCGTGCGGCGCATTCGCCCTGCGAACTGGCGCCGGTCCCTTGATGATCAACCGAATTATGGGCATTTCTTTACCGCCATACGATCGCGATAATTACCTCATCGGCAGGTGGAAGCGGAATTGATATATTCGTGATGAGGTTGGCGCCGCCGCCGGTCACGCCCGTCTCGTCCCGACGATACCCGTCAAAAGAAAGCCCGTGTTCCAGTGCCGTAAAACCATAGAAGCGAAATCGGGAATACTCTAAGCCAATTTGCCCGGCAACGCAACGATACGAATCGGCAGGTAGGTCCCGGCCGCCGGACGGGACCTACTTGCGGATGGGACGGGGTTCAGGGGGGATGTGCTTGCGGGGGCGAATGAATAGTGATGCGTGTGGCGCTTGCGAAGATCGAGGGGCGAACTGACTGGAGGGGCTGGGTTGGACGGGCTGAGGCCCGTCACCACTAGAGAAAAATTCGTTTATTCTAGCTGACTTTATAGGTTAGAGCTATAGTGATACATGAATCTGATGCCCGGCGAATAGGAGGGGGCTATGGCTCATTTTGCCTGACGCTTTCTTAGGCTATGGGCGAGCAGGGAGAGAGTCTGCATAGGCGAAGGATGCTGCCAGCATCAAAACAACCGCTCCCGCACCCGACAACCATCTCCAGCCCGCGCAAGCCTTCCTCATCATCGTCCTCCCCGAAGCAACCGACACAAGATTTCCCAGCTACCCGCATCGGCAGATCGCCCGCACAACCTTAAGGCAATGCGACGTTGCGCGGAATATCGGCACAAGATGGCGCATAGCAGGCCTGGGGGCCGGGACCGCCGCCGTCCCGGCTAATGCCGCATACTTCGCAAAAACAAAACGAACCGCGAAGACCGCAAAGAGCGCGAAGATATCTGCCGAACTCATGCCGCGTTGCGGTGTCATCGGCTTCTTTGCGGTCTTCGCGGTCTTCGCGGTTCGAGTTTTCAGCGTTTATGGGGCACAGCCTGTGCCTTCGCCGTGTCTGCTTACTTACAGACTGATTAGTAAGTCCCAGCACCTCAGATGTCTTCGGGCCCGGGATCAACCCTGAATCAACGCTTGAACGCCCTTCTTGCGCCCCGGGCTTTCCTGCTTCGCTTCAGGGTTTGGCACTGTCTGAATCACAGCCTTTCAGATTCTCCACTTGCCCGGCATGTCATTCCGGGATAGAACTGCTGATAATGTAAGTTCCTATCAACTCGAGCCGGGGAGGAACTCATGTTTCGGAAGCCTCTGATCTGGGTTGTCGTGGTGGCCGCGTCGCTGGGCGGCGTGTTTTTTGCCTCGCGCTATTTCTCCAGCGCCTATCCGATCGTGTCGCTCGACCTGCGCATGAACCGCGAAGAGGCGCTCGCCCGGGCGCGCGACATCTCCGGCCGGCTGCAGTTTCCCCCGGAGGGCTACCGGGAGGTTGCCTCGTTCTCCGGCGATCAGTTCACGCAGAACTTCATCGAGCTCGAAGGGGGCGGGACCGCCGTTTTGCGCTCCGTCATCGCGAGCGGGCTGCACCACCCGTTCACCTGGACGGTCCGGCATTTCAAGCCGGGCGAAACCCGCGAGACCCGCATCAGTTTCACGCCGCAGGGCCTTCCGTGGGGTTTCACCGTTAAGCTCCCTGAAAACGAGAAGGGCGCGGCGCTGGATGCCGATCCGGCACGGAAGATCGCGGAAGACGCCGCCGTCTCCGGCTGGCAGGTCGACCTCGGCCCCTATCAGCTGGTGGAGAAATCCCGCGACGTCCGCCCCGGCGGGCGCGTCGATCACACCTTCACCTACGAGAGATCCGACGCCCGCATCGGGGAAGGGCGCTACCGCCTTGCCCTGGTCGTGAGCGGCGACAGACTGACCGAGTTGCGCCGGTTCATCAAAGTCCCGGAGGCGTTTTCCCGCCGCTACGAACAGATGCGCTCGGCGAACGACCTCATCAGCATCATCGACTCCGCCTCCCTGGTCGTGCTTTACTTTGTGGGCGGGTGCGGCGTCGGCCTGTTCTTCCTCCTGCGCAAGCGCTGGGTCCTGTGGCGCAAGCCGCTGTTCTGGGGAGTGCTCATCGCTTTTCTGCAGCTGCTCGCGGGCGTCAACGACTGGCCCCTGAGCTGGATGGGCTATGACACCGCGGTTTCCGCCGAGAGCTTCACCGCCCAGAGAATCGCCCAGCTCGTGCTCCTGTTCGCGGTCTACGTCGTCGTGTTCACACTTTCGTTCATGGCGGCCGAGAGCCTTTCGCGACGCGCCTTTCCGCATCACCTCCAGCAATGGAAACTCTGGTCGGGCGGGATCGCAAATTCCAAGGCGGTGCTGGGGCGGACCGTGGGCGGCTACCTGCTGGTCGGCGTTTTCTTCGCCTATGACGTGTTCCTCTACCTGGCGGCCTCCAAAACCCTGGGGTGGTGGACGCCGTCGGACGCGCTGATTCAGCCCGACATCCTCTCGGCGTATTTCCCCTGGCTTTCCCCGATCGCGGTTTCGGCGCAAGCCGGCTTCTGGGAAGAAAGCCTGTTCCGCGCCGTCCCCCTGGCCGGCGCGGCCCTGCTCGGCGACCGGTTCGGAAAGCGCAAGTGGTGGATCGCCGGGGCGATGATCGTGCAGGCTCTGATCTTCGGTGGAGGGCACGCCGCCTATCTGAACCAGCCCGCTTACGCCAGGGTCGTGGAGCTGATCATCCCGTCGCTGGGATTCGGTCTGATTTACCTCTGGTTCGGCCTGCTCCCCGGCATTTTGCTCCACTTCACCTTCGACGTCGTCTGGTTTGCCCTGCCGCTCTTTGTTTCGACGGCGCCGGGGATCTGGTGGGACCGGATCCTCGTCATCCTGGCGACCCTGATCCCGCTCTGGATCGTTTTTGGTTCGAGGTTGAGGGCGAAGGGATGGAGCGAGGCGCCCGAGGCGTGCCTGAATCGTGCCTGGGTCCCGCTCGAGGCGCAGAAGCCCGCAGGGATCGAGACACCGGCGGCGCCTCAGTACAAGAGCGCCGGGGCCTTGCGGCATGCACTTCCGGTCGCGGGCCTGCTCGGATTGCTGGCCTGGGTGTTCGCCGGTCATTTCAGGACCGATGCGCCGCCCCTGACGGTCTCGCGGGGACAGGCGGAGGCGCTGGCGCAGCGGACGCTGGAAGAGCATGGCGTCAACCTCCCCGCGCCGTGGCAGGAACTTGCGTTGCTAGAATCCCAGCCGGGGCCCGGGCACCGCTTTGTCTGGCAGACCGCCGGCAAGGAGGCCTACCAGGGCCTGATGGGCCAGTATCTCGCCCCGCCGCACTGGCGAATCCGCTTCGTTCGCTTTGAAGGGGACGTGGCCGCGCGGGCGGAGGAGTACCAGGTTTTCATCGACAGCGCGCGGGGCGCCTACCGCTTCCGTCACGCGCTCGCGGAGGACACGCCGGGCAAGAGCCTGGCGGAAAACGACGCGCGGCTGCTGGCGCACGGAGCTTTGCAGCGGCAGTTTCAGGTCGATCCGTCCCTGCTGAAAGAGGTCTCGGCAGACTCGTCCAAGCTCAAGGCGCGGACCGATTGGGTCTTCACCTTTTCGGATGACAGAGGCGTGAAGATCGCGCCGGGCGAAAAGAGAATCGCCGTTCAGATCGCCGGCGACCAGGTGGCCGACGCGTATCGTTTCGTGTTCACGCCCGAACAGTGGAACCGGCAGGACCGCGACCGGCAGGTCCTGCCCTCGATCATCAACCTGTCCTCGATTGCCGTCTTCGCGCTGATCGCGCTCGCGGGCGCCGTGGCGGCCATCGTCGGCTGGAGCAGGAAGCAGTTCGTGGTTTCCACTTTTCTGCTGCTCCTGGCGGCGCTGTTCGCGATCCGGGTCGTCGACTTCGTGAACTCGCTCCCGACATTCGAAGCCCAGTTTTCGACCGCACAACCGTTTGCGGTGCAGTTGTTCATCATCGTACTCGCCGGGATTGTCGGGACGCTGGTACTGGCGGGAGTGGCGGGATTGATCGGCGGCTACGTCCACCCGACACTGGGCGACCGGCGCCGCGCCGTGGGCGACTTTACTCCGGGAGGGGAATTGTCGGCGGTCGAACCGGCGCCCGGTTCCGCGGTTTCCGGATTGCGGGCGGCGCCTGACGTCCTCGCGGGCGCATCGATCGGCTGCCTGGCGGCGGGACTGGCAGCGCTGGGCGCGGCTTTCGGGCCGTCGTCGGCGCCCTCGTGGGCGGACTATGCGCCGCTGGCGGCGCGGATCCCGGTGCTGCTTGCGGCATTCGGCCCTCTCGGGCGCTACCTGGTTCAATCGGTTGTTCTGCTGCTGATCCTGGTCTGGCTGGACCGCTATACCGTACGGTGGACAAAGAGGAAGCCGCTCTTTGCGGCGTTGCTCGTGCTCCTCGGGTTTGCCGTCGCCGGCATGGGAACGGTCGAGACCGTCGGCGGCTGGCTGACGAGCGGGCTCGTTACCGGGGGATTGCTGCTGATCTGCTGCTGGATCATGCTGCGGATCTCGCTGCACGCGGCGATCTATGCGCTCGCTGCTTTCGAGGTCTGCGGCGTCCTGAAGGCAGGATTCGCCGCCGCGTGGCCCTGGTCGCTCACGGCGGCGATTGCGGCAGCAGTGCTTGTCGCGGCCGCATCCCTGTGCCTGGCACGCATCCTGCGTGGGTCCCGGCCGCCGGAGACATAAGGCGCAAAAACAAAACGGACCGCGAAGACCGCAAAGAGCGCGAAGAAATCTGCCGGACTCATGCCGCTTTGCGGTGTCATCGGCTTCTTTGCGCTCTTGGCGGTTTTCGCGGTTCGAGTTTTCAGCGTTTATGGGGCACAGCTTGTGCCTTCGCCGTGTCTTGCTGTTCGCAACGCTGCCCGGATTCCTGATGTTTATTCACTGTATGGACGCGGCAATATGCTTGAATTGTAGGAAGTCGTATGCGATTCTCATAAAAATGTGATGCATATCACTGCGCCTCCGCCCAGACTGCTTCCGCGCGCGACCTCAATGCGCCGTCCGTATATCTATCCTCATCGAAGCGTGCGCTCCTTTCCGCTGTCGCGGTTGCGCGTGTGCACGGCGGCCACCACGGCTCTTCTCCTGTGCGCAGCGACCATCTACTTCGGCTCGTGGCTGCTGTCGGCGCACAGCCGCGCGTCGTCGTTTCTGCTGAGCGCGACCCGGATTCCGAGCACCGGCGTCAAGCCTATCGAGATCTACCCGATCTTCGGGTCCGTGACGGCGCCGGACACCCCGTTCCCGCAGGCGCGGGCGCATCCCTGGCGGACCGTGCTGATTTTCGCGACGTCCATGCTGGCGCTGATCCTGATCCACAGGCGCATCCCTCTCAGCCGGAATTTCATCATCTTCCTCATGATCCTGCTGTGTGCCTCGGCGGTGGTGATCGTCCTGAACCCCTCGTTCTATTTCGACTCGGCCATGTTCCAGCAGATCTGGTTGCGCGGCGAGATCCTGGTGTGGATCATGCTCCCCTGGGTGTCGGCGTTCCTTTTCATCCTGACGCTGCCGTCGGTGGCCGCCGGGTTGGGCTGGAGCCTGCTGCTGCAGCTCTACGCGATCGCCTGGTCGGCGGTCCGCCTGGCCTTCTGCCTGGGGATATTGCATTACACGGGAATCCTGTTCCTGCCCCTGCTCTGGTTTTCCCTGGGGATCCTGTTCGACCTGGTCTACGTCCTCGTTTTTTACAGCCTGGCGCTGCGAGGCTCGATCACGAAGGCCGGGGGTGAGAGAACGTCGTGATCTACGTGGTCTGGATTTGCAGAATTTGCCTGATCTTCGCCATCGCGGTGCTGGCGGCCTATGCGATCCGGCATCACCTGTTCGTAATGTGCCGTCTTTCGGGCAGAAAATCCCGGGATATGATGGAACTCGTCGGCTTCACGTGCCCGACGGTCACCGTGCTCGTTCCGATGCACAACGAGGAAGACGTCGCCGGGGACGTCCTCCAGGCTCTGGTGGACTGCGACTATGACTGGCGCCGGCTCGAGATTCTCGCCATCGACGACCGCTCTGAGGATCGCACGGGCCAGATCATCGACGAGTTCGCCGCCCGGTATTCGATCATCAAGCCCATTCACCGGACCAAAGGATCGGGGGGCAAAGGAGCGGCGCTCCGCTACGCCACGCCGCAGGCGACCGGCGAGATCCTGCTGCTTTTCGACGCGGACTACATCCCGAGCCGGACGATGATCAAGTTTCTGGTGGCTCCCTTCTGCGACCCCGAGACCGGCGCGGTCATGGGCCGGGTGGTGCCGGAAAACGGCGGCGCGAGCGTCCTGGCGGGGCTGCTTGAACTGGAACGGGGCGCCGGTTACCAGATCGGACAGCAGGCACGTTACGACCTCGGGCTTACGCCCCAGTTCGGCGGAACCGTCGGCGGCGTGCGCGCATCCGTCCTCAAAGCCGTCGGGGGGTGGAATACCGACTCGCTGACCGAAGACACCGACCTGACGTTCCGCCTGCTCGTGCATGGTTGGAAGGTCGCCTATGTGAACCGCGCCGAGTGCTATGAAGAGGCGCCCGAGACCTGGGAGGTGCGCAGCCGCCAGATCCGCCGCTGGGCGACCGGCCACACCGAATGCCTCCACGTTTTCTGGAAGGAGTGGATGCGCGCGAGGTTTCTCAACCGCGCGGAGCGGATCGACGGCCTGTTCGTCCTTGCCTGCTACTGGACGGCCCCCATCCTCGTCCTGGGGTGGCTCGCGTCCCTGGTTCTCTTTTTCACGCCGCAGGCCCACGGATCGGCATTTTTCCCTGTGGCTCTGGCCTTCGTGGGCTATCAGCTGTTTGGCAACCAGGCGACGTTCCTGGAACTCGGCTCAGCGGCGCTGCTGGACGGGAACCGCCGGAGGGTGATGCTCCTGCCATTGAGCCTGTTCAATTTCTTTGCCAGCACCGGGGCGATCTGCCAGGCGCTGGTTGCTTTTTATCTCGGCGGGCTCTTCGGTTCCGGCCCACACCACTGGCACAAGACCGAGCGCTACCGGAGCGGCAACGGGGGCGCCGCGCGCATCGGCAATGGCAATGGGAACGGCAACGGCAAGGGGAGCGGTAACGGCAAGGGACACGGCAACGGCAACGGGCGCGGCAACGGGCATGGCAACGGCGGAAGCTCCGATGGCAAGCTCCTGTTCCGCGCCCCCAACGGACTCTATTTGTGACTGAGCAAGAATCACCGGGAGCGCCGGCGGGACGCCTAATGCCGCATACTTTTTGCAAAAAGAGGGGCGAGCAAAATGCAGGAATCTTGGACCTCGACATAAACCTGGACCTGGACTTGGACGTGGACGTGATTAAAGGTGCTCCGTTAGTAATCAGTTCATTGGTAGGTAGACATAGGGCGCAAAAACAAAACGAACCGCGAAGACCGCAAAGAGCGCGAAGATATCTGCCGAACTCATGCCGCGTTGCGGTGTCATCGGCTTCTTTGCGGTCTTCGCGGTCTTCGCGGTTCGAGTTTTCAGCGTTTATGGGGCACAGCCTGTGCCTTCGCCGTGTCTGCTTACTTACAGACTGATTAGTAAGTCCCAGCACCTCAGAAACCTGTGCCGCAACCTCGTCTAGGTCCACGTCGAAGTCCAGGTCCAGGTCCAAGTCCAAGAGCCAAAATGGTAATTCGTATGCAAGAACGGAATTTTAGAAAAAGTATGCAGCATTAGGCGGGACGCCGGCACAACTGAACCACAAAGACCTCGGAGGTTTTACTTCGAGGCCTTCGAGAGCTGGTGAGACTCGTGAGCGCTTGGCCTTTCATCCTGTTCGGGCTCGCATTTTCGGCGGTGGTCTGCCTGCATTTTCTGCTGGCCTACCGCGCCTGGCGAGCTACGCGCGAGGAAACTTCGACCAACATCGATCCCGATTACGTGCGCGTCGAGGACTATTTCGCGCGGTCATTCCGGCAGAAGGTGGACAACTGGTTCCAACTGCCCTCCAAGGCCGCGGCGCCCGACGGCACGCGGACCATCACAAAAGGATCGGAGCTGATCCGGGTTTCCTACGAGGCGGAATTTCCTCCCCAGAGCATTTCGGAGGACATCCAGATCGTGCAGGGCGATTTCCGCTGCCGCGCGGGGTGCGTCTTCCACCGGGAGATCTGCGTGCACGGGGACGCCTTCATCGGCCCCGGCACCCGGATGCAGGCGATCGCCGTCGACGGGAATCTGGCCCTCGATGCCGGCGTGCGCGTAGCACGCTGGGCCGACAGTACCGGAGACATGGAGATTGGCGCCCACTCCATTGTGAACGCGCGGGTGACCTCGGGACAGTCCGTTTATCTGCATGAGGGCGTACAGGTCCAATCGGTTTTTGCGCCCACGGTGCGCAGCCGGCAGAAACAATCCGGCATGTCCAGTACAGTGGGCAACCCGCCGGCCCCGGAAATGGAACTGCCCGGGCAGGGAACTGATGCGGGCCGGTCCGGGAAGCGTGGGGGAGTGGAGTGGAAGAAGTTCAGCCGGCTCAGCCCCGAGTGCTGGTTGTACGACGGCGACCTGAACCCCGACGTTCCCTGCCGGGTGACCACCAAGCTGATCGTCAAAGGGAAGTGCGTCCTCGCCCCCGGCAGCGTACTGGAAGGGGACTTGAAAGTGGACGGGCGGATCGTGATCGGCGAGGGGTCCGTCTGCAAGGGCAACGTGATTGCCGGCGGCGAGATCCGCTTTGCTCCCGGGAGCCGTTTTCTCGGAGTCGTTCACGCGGGGAAGACGATCCGGCTGTGCCGCGGGGTCGTAGGCGGCGCGGCGGGCGCGCGGGTCGCGGCCTACGCCGCGGACACCCTATGGCTGGATGAGGATGTCCTGGTGCACGGCAAGCTGGCTTCAGCAGACCGTGTTGTGGTTGCTGAGCACACTGTGAAGGAAAACAAGTAGTGCGGGGAATGACGCGGACATGGGAATTCGGTGGGGCTGAAATCCAAAAACCGGGGACGGAAAGACGCGGGAGAACGTCCACGTCCAGGTCTACGTCCACGTCCAGGTCCAGGTCCAGGTCCAGGTGGGGACTTTGCGATTCGAATGTGTGAATCGTGAACCTTGATTCTGAGGGAGGATGCATGGCGGGGGCGAGGTTGCGGATTGGCGTTCTGACACTGATGTTGGGACCGGCGAACGTGATGGCGCAGAGTCCGGCGGCGCCTGCGGCCGACGTCCTGCCCGTGAGGGTGGAGCTTGGCGGCTATTACTCCTGGGTCGACCGGGGATTCGGCGACTGGCGGGGAATCAACGCCGCCTTGTGGTATCGAGGCAATCACAGGTTCGTTCCGGGCTTCCTGGTTGATTCCCAGACGCGGCCGACAGGCACCCAGCAGAACTATACCTTCATGTCCTACCTGAACTGGACGGAGTCCTTCTACACCGTGCAGGGCGTCAGCGGGGCGCCGCAGCGATCGGGCGAGGCCATCTATTTCCCCAAAGCGCGCTACGACATCAAGGGTTATTGGAAGCTGCCGCCGGCGAAGAACTTCGTCCTTGCGGCCGGGTACACCCGCTTTGATTTCGGCAATCCCGGGCACGGGAACATCTACAACCTGGGCGCTCTCTATTACCACAAGAAGCTGGTCGTCGAAGGCAACCTCTTCGTCAACCAGAGCCGGCCCGGCGACCTGTGGAGCGCCTCTGGGAGCGTGTCCGTCCAGTATGGGATGGAAGGGAAGTACTGGTTCGGACTGACAGCCGGCGGGGGGCGCGAGCTGTACCGCGTGGAGTCGCTGACGCCCCTCGACGTCAGCCTGAACAGCTTCTCGCTGGATTTGTTTTATCGCCGCTGGATTTCGCGTCACGTCGGATATATCTTTGGGGCAAGCCTGCAGGACAAGGTGGACGCTTACCGGCGGGCCGGTGTCTCGGCCCGGATGTTTTTTGAGTTCTAGCAGTGCTCTCATGGAGGTGCGACGTGAAGAAAGTGTTGTTGTTGACGGTCGTGGCGGCCCTGTTCCTGGCCGCGGGCGCGCTGCCCTCGCCGGTCCCGGCAGAACCGCAGATTGCGCTGCTTGATTCGCACAACACCAAGGTGTTTATGGGACTGCACTACCCGAACTGCGATCCCGGCAGTGGGGAATACAGACTGGGCGCGGACGAGTATCAGCGATACTTCCGGGGCTGGCAGTGGGTGCTCGACAAGGAGGGGTTGCCGTATCGGATTATCGAGGATGAGGATGTCACCGCTGCCGGATTGGCTGATTACCGACTGCTGATCCTCTCCAACGACGCCTCGCTTTCGGATGATCAGACCAAGGCGATTCAGAAGTGGGTGATCGGCGGCGGGCGCCTGCTGGCCACCTTCGGCAGCGGCTACAAGAGCCTCGCGAGCGACCCGCGGCAGGACGACGGCCTCAAGGCGCAGGAGGGGGGCACCTTCGGGCTCCATCAGCTCTGGCACGACCCGGTGGGAAAGATCTTCAGCACCTTCTGGATCGACTCCGGGGTTGATGTCAACATCACGCGTTACGAAGGCCCCACCGGGGATCTCAAAGGGAAACTCATCAACAACATTCTCGGGTACGGGGCGGAAGCCAACCTTCTGATCCAGCGGCCGATCAGTCACAAGGACGTGCTCGGTTTCCTGGTGATCGACAATCCCGATTGGAAATCAACGACGCCGGCGATCATCTCGACGAAGCAGAGCAAAGGGCTGGTGGTCTACTTTGCGTTTGCTCCCGAATACATCGTCTATAAGGAACTGGAGTACTATCACTTCAATCCTGACAAACTGCCGCAGGGTTGGGCGGCCCTCTCTGATGGCTGGCCTTCCTGCAATGACGGCCAAAATTGGGGCGGGCGAAGCACCGACCTGCAGACTCTCATGGTCGGCACGTTGAACTATCTCTTGGCGACATAAGTGAAAGACAAAAACGAACCACGAAGGCCACGAAGAACGCAAAGGCCGCCCCCTCGGAGGAAGTGAGAGCGCAGTCTTTGCGGTCTTCGCGTTCTTTGTGGTTCAAGAATGATGCCGCGACTTATGTCGCGTAAAAGTCGACTTTAGTCGACGACGAATCTCGAATCGGCAATCCTGAGCCATTCGGCCTCCAGATTTCGCATTACCCATTGAGAACGGAATTTCCCGGGACCGGATTGGTTCCGAGGGTCCCGGGATTTCCTTTGCGGAGAAAGGGATGCCGATGAGAACCGACGCCAGACCATTGCATGTGCGGGAACACACGAGCCTGCTTGCTGAGGCTGAAAAACGCCTGCTGGAACGACTGGCCAGGCGGATGCCCGGCTGGGTGACTCCGGATCATCTGACGCTCCTCGGCCTATGCTCCATGCTGCTTGCGGGTACGGCCTACTGGGCGGCGAGCTGGAATCGGCTCGCGCTGCTCCTGGTGGTTTTCGCGCTCGCCCTGAACTGGTTCGGGGACAGTCTCGACGGCACGCTGGCGCGGGTGAGAAACCGGCAGCGGCCGCAATACGGTTTCTACGTGGACCACGTCGTCGACCTCATCGGCACGTTCTTTCTTCTCGGCGGCCTGGCTCTCTCCGGCTACATGAGCCCGATGGTGGCGCTCGGCGTGCTCGTCGCCTACCTGATGGTGACCGCCGAAGTCTACCTGGCGACGCACGTGTGCCGCGTCTTCCGGCTGGCGTTCATGAGGATCGGGCCGACGGAGCTGCGCATCATCCTGGCCATCGGGACGCTTTACCTGCTCTACAAGCCCTGGGTCGAGCTGGGCGGCGCCGGCCGGTTCCTGCTGTTCGATGTCGGGGGGATTGTCTCCATCACGGGACTGGCGCTGGCCCTGACCGTCTCCGCCGCCCGTAACACCATGGCCCTATACAAAGCCGAGACCTTGCCGCGATGACCAGCGAAGCGCAGTCGACGACCGGAATTCAATTTGCAGGAGGAAACATGCCCACATCGCTGCGCCGCCTGCTGATCTTCAACTCCGTGGGCGCGCTCGGCTTCCTGCTGCAACTGGCGGTGCTCTTCCTCCTGATGGGCCGCCTGAATTGGGATTACGTGCCCGCGACGACCCTGGCGGTGGAATCGGCCGTCATCCACAACTTCTTCTGGCACGAGCGCTGGACCTGGGCGGACCGCGCAGAATCCGGGTGGGCCGGATCCTTGCGAAGGTTCCTGCGGTTCAACCTCACCAACGGCGCCTTGTCGATTGCAGGGAACCTCGTCTTCATGCACGTTTTCCTGGAAGCGCTGCCGGTGAATTACGCAGTCGCCAATTTCCTGTCGATGGTCGCCTGCTCGATCCTCAACTTCATCCTCAGCGACCGGCTGGTTTTCAAATGCGCGCCGGCAGCCGATGTCGTGGCCGGCAGGCGCAGGAGGCACCTATGACAGCAACCCATGGATGGACGAACCGTGCTGTGCAGAGTCGCTCCCGGCGGGCTGCCACGCGAACGATGCTGCTGGCCGGCATCCTGGCATTGCTGCCCGCCCAGGCGCCGTCCGCGGAGCTGCAGCCGGCGACGCTCAAAGCCTGGAATGCCTATGTCGCGGCCACCGAACGGCGAATCACCGTGGAGTTGAAATCGACGAGAGGCTTTCTCGCACTCGATTTCCAGCCGGAGGCGGGGGCCGAGCGGCAGGCCGTGCGTTCGGGCGTGATCCCGGTGAAACGGATGGAATCCTTCGACAAAGCCGGAGCGCGGATTCCGGTGCCGGACGGCGCGATCCATCACTGGCGCGGGTGCGTGTTCATTCCCGGCGCGAATCTCGAGGAGGTCATTTCTCGGGTGACCAACCCGACTGCGGCCGACACCCGGCAGGAAGATGTCGTCAAGTCAAGCGTGCTGGAGCAGGGACCCGATTGGCTCCGGATCTACCTCAAGCTGCAGCGCACCAAATTTATCACGGTGGTTTTCAACACGGAGCACACGGTCCGGGTTCAGCGGTATGGGAAGACGCGCGCCTCGAGCACGAGCGTGGCGACCCGGATCGCCGAGCTCGAGCGGCCGAACTCGAACAGGGAGCGGGAAAAGCCGGAGGGGCAGGACCACGGCTTTCTGTGGCGCCTGAATTCCTACTGGCGTTACGAGCAGGCGCCGGGAGGGGTGCTGGTCGAGTGTGAATCGATTTCCCTCAGCCGTGCAGTGCCTTCGTTGCTCGAGGCGGTCATACGCCCTTTGATTGAAAGCACCGCGCGCGAGTCGATGGAACGGACGCTCGTCTCCATGCGCGGCCGCCTCGCGCACGCTTCCGCGCACCGCCCCTGAGACGCCAAGATCGCCACGAATTCAGACCAATTTGCACATAGGTCTTCATGTGGCCGCGGGCTTCAGAGGGCGTCAGAGAATAAACGCTGAAAACTCGAACCGCGAAGATCGCGAAGAGCGCAGAGAAGCCGATGACACCGCAACGCGGCATGAGTTCGGCAGATATCTTCGCGCTCTTTGCGGTCTTCGCGGTTCGTTTTGTTTTTGCGCCTTATGTCTACCTGCCAATGAACTGATTAGTAAATGATAAATGACAAATCTCCTGGCTGATCGGATTGCCATGCCAACTCATGGTATGGTGCGACAAATCTTCTGCCCTGAAAGAGCCGCACCCTATTGCCTTGGAGGAGGGGGATCGGATTCGGCCGGCGTTTCGAAGGCGGCGCGGGTGGTGGTGGGTTCGATCAGCAGGAATGCGCCCAGGCTGCCGATCGCGACGGCAACCAGCAGGGTCGTGTACACCTCGTGTCTTCCGTGGATCGCGATCGCCCCGCAGAGGAGCAGAGCGACAAACAGCACATCCGCGCCGCGAACCCAGCGGGCCACCCGCCGCCGCTGTTCTGTGAGTTCCGCGGGATAGAACGCCGAAGTGAACCACAGGTGGATGCGCAGGTTTGCGGCCACGGCCACGGCAGCCACCGTCAGGAAGAACAGCAGCGCCCCCCAGCCTCCCGGCGTCCAGGTCTTCACCTGCCACATCGGGTAAAGCATCGAGTAGTACATAAAGCCGACCCATGCCTGGTGAAACTGCCACCACCAGAGCGGGTTCAACCGCTTTTGGGAAGGGAGGGGCATGGCCGGCGCTTGCCCCGGCAGGCGCGGCGCCGCTTTCTCATGGATGGCCGCCCGGAGATGCTCGAGGTCGGCTACCAGTTCACGGGTCGCGTCGTACCGCTGGGTTGGGCTCTTGTTCATGCACCGGCGAATGATCTTCTCCAACCCGGCGATCATCGGCGGGCTGAGATCACCGATTCCGGCCGGCTCCGCTTCCAGGATGCGCGCGATTGTGGTGATGGAATCGCGCGCCGTGAACGGATGCGTCCCGGAGGCAAGTTCGTACAGCATCACCCCGAACGAGAAGATGTCGGTGCGGAAATCGACGTCGAGGCCCAGCAATTGCTCGGGCGAGGAATAGGCGGGCGTACCCAGATACATGCCGGCCTTGGTCAAACGGCTTGCCGGGACCGTGTCGTGATGCATGACGGTCTGGAACCGCGCCAGTCCGAAGTCGAGAATCTTGACCGAGCCGTCCGGGGTCCGGATGATGTTCTCCGGCTTGAGGTCGCGGTGAACAATGCCCTGCTCGTGGGCGGCGGCGAGGCCTCGGGAGATTTCCAGGGCGGCGTCGAGCAACAGGGCGGGCGCGAGCGGGCCGCCCGCCAGTTCTTCGAACAGCGTCCTGCCGCGCACGTACTCGCAGACGATGTACAGGCTGCCGCCGTGCTCTTCGAGCGCATAAACGGTGGCGATCGCGGGATGCGAGAGGGTGGCGGCGACCCTGGCTTCCCGCCGCAACCGCTCGCGGTGCTGCGCGTCGCGCGTGTATTGCGGCGCCAGCGCTTTGATCGCGACCTGTCGCCCGAGGCGCGTGTCCTCGGCCAGATACACGATCCCCATTCCGCCCTGACCCAGCTTCCGGGTTATCCGGTACGCCCCGAGACTGCTGCCGACCAGGCTTTCGCCGGGATCGCTTTCGAGCAGATCCGGCGCCGTCTCGATCGCAGGCTGTTCCAGAAATTCGTCCGCCTCTTCGTGGCTGGCGAGGAGCGACTCGATTTCCTCGCGCAACGGGGCATCGTCCGCGCAGGCATCGTCGAGGAAGGCGGCCCGGCGCGCCGGCGCCAGCTCGAGCGTCTCGTTGAACAATTCCTTCAACCTTTGCCAGCGCTCAGGCTTCACGTCCGCCTTTCCTCTGCAGTTCACGCTTGAGCCACGCCTTCGCCATGCTCCACCCCCGCTTGACGGTGGCCGGAGAAATGCCGAGGGTTTCGGCGGACTCTTCGATGCTCAACCCTCCGAAAAAGCGCAGTTCGACGATGCGCGCCTGTTCCGGGTCGAGCGCCGACAGCCGGGTGAGGGCCTCGTCGAGAACGAGCAGGTCGAACGATTTCTCCCCGCCGGGAACCACCGCGTCGGTAAGAGTGATCCGGACCCGGGAGCCGCCGCGCTTGGTGGCTTTGCGGGCCCGCGCCCGTTCGACCAGAATCTGGCGCATGGACGTCGCCGCAATCGCGAGGAAGTGAGTGCGGTCCTGCCACGGTTGCCGCTTGTCCTTTTTCAGCCTCAGGTAGGCTTCGTTGACCAGCGCCGTCGCCTGCAACGATTGTCCCTCCCGCTCGTGAGCGAGGTAATGGCGGGCAAGCCGGCGAAGCTCGTCGTACACCACCGGCATGAGCCTGGAAACGGCTTTGTCCTGGTTAACTGGTTCCATCGCATGCTCCTTTCCGGGCTTCCGAATTATAATCGACGGTGATGTCCTCGTGCCGCAAATCTCGCTGAAAAAAAGTTCATTGGTAGGTATAGACATAAGGCGCAAAAACAAAACGAACCGCGAAGACCGCAAAGCGCGCGAAGATATCTGCCGAACTCATGCCGCGTTGCGGTGTCATCGGCTTCTTTGCGCTCTTCGGGTCTTCGCGGTTCGAGTTTTCAGCGTTTATGGGGCACAGCCTGTGCCTTCGCCGTGTCTGCTTACCAACAGACTGATTAATAGCTACCACATCTGCGTGGACCTGAATCTGGACTTGGACTTGGACCTGGACCTGGACTTGGACTTAGACTATGCTGCCGTCCGTGAACTTTCGGAAGTTGGACGTTTACCAGACCGCAGGTTGACACAATTCATCCAGGGAGAGTCTCTATGAAGTCTGTCGGCCGGCTCCTTCTGCCAATCTTGCTGTGCGCAGTTTCGCTGAGCGCCGCCCGCAGCGGCGGCACGCCAATGCAAACCCCCGACGTGACCTCGACGACGGGGCTCGTCGTGTCGACGTCGTCATTTGCTTCGGACGCGGGCGCCTCGATCCTGCACCAGGGCGGCAACGCCGTCGATGCCGCCGTCGCGACCGCCTTCGCTCTGGCGGTGACGCATCCCTCGGCCGGCAATATAGGCGGCGGCGGATTCATGATCGTGCGTGACAAGTCCGGGAAAGCCGTCACCTTCGACTACCGGGAAAAGGCGCCGCTGGCATCGAAGCCGGACATGTACGTGGATGCGCAAGGGAAGATCAACCGGCGGCTCACCAGCGAAGGATACCTGGCCCCGGGCGTCCCCGGCACCGTGCGCGGTCTCGCGCTTGCTCACAAGCGGTTCGGGAAGCTTCCCTGGAAGGATGTGCTGGCGCCGGCCGTGAAACTGGCTGGGGAGGGCTTCGTGATGCCGCGTTACCTGGTGAACGACCTCAACCGGCAACTCAGCGGCGTGATGGGCAGGTATCCCTCGTCGGTGGAAGCCTACGGCAAGCCGGGCGGGGAAAAGTGGGTCGAGGGGGACCGGCTCGTCCTCAAGGACCTGGCGAAGACATTGTCCGCCATCGCCGACGGCGGGTCCGACGTATTTTACAAAGGCTGGATCGCCGACCGGATTGTTGACGACATGAAGGCCAACGGCGGGCTGATCACGAAGAAGGACCTGGCGGCGTACAAGGCGAAGGAGCGCAAGCCCGTGACAGGACGTTTCCGCGGGTACGACATCATATCCATGCCGCCCCCGTCGTCAGGCGGCGTTGGACTGATCGAAATCCTGAACATCCTGGAAAATTTCGATCTGAAAAAGAGCGGCCGCTACTCTCCCGACACGTTGCACCTGATCATCGAAGCGATGCGCCGGGGCTACCTGGATCGCGCGCGGTTTCTCGGCGACCCCGATTTCGGGCCGATTCCGGTGGCCCGGCTGACCTCGAAGGAACACGCAAGAGAGCTGGCCCGCACCATCGATCCGTCCCGGGCGTCGAGCAGCCTCGAACTCGGCAAGGACATCGTGACCACGTCCCTGGGCGAGGAAAGCGAGGAGACGACGCATTTCTCCGTGATCGACAAGGATGGCATGGCAGTCGCCAACACGTTCACCCTGGAAGGCGGGTTTGGTTCGAGAGTGGTGGTGAAGGGCGCCGGGTTTCTGCTCAACAATGAAATGGGGGACTTCAACAAGAAGCCGGGAGACACCAACGCCGGCGGCGACATCGGTACCAAGGCGAATCTCATCGTCCCTGGCAAACGCATGCTTAGCTCCATGACGCCGGCGATCGTGACCCGCGACGGCAGGTTGGTCCTGATCACCGGGTCGCCCGGGGGACGGACCATCATCAACACGGTCCTGTGCATTGTCCTGGGCGTCACCGAATTCGGTATGACGGGGCGGGAAGCGGTCGACTCGGCTCGAATGCATCAACAGTGGCTGCCGGATGAAACGACGCTCGAGGACGGCGCCGTGCCGGAGGATGTCCTGGCACGGCTGAAGGCGATGGGGCAGAACGTCAGGATGCAGGGGCGCCAGGGCGACGGAAACTCCATATACATCGATCCTGCAAGCGGGACAGTGTACGGAGTCAACGACCGCAGGAGCTCCGACTCGAAGGCTTCCTACTGAGTCGCGCTGAAAAGAGGGAGCCACGAATTGCACGAATTTCACGAACGCGGCGTTCGTGAAATTCGTGCAATTCGTGGTTAAAAGCAGAGGCTACTTCTTTCTTTCTATCACCGCCAGAAGGTCTTTGACCTGCGACAACTTCTTTTCGTCTTTTCCCACCTCCTGGTACTTGGTGAACATCTCCTTGGCTTTGGCGTTGTCCTTCTTGTTGTAGTAATAGAGAGTCCCCAACTCGAAGTACACGTCCGCATTCTGAGGATCCGTCTTCATTACCCTCTCATACGCCCGCACCGCGAGTTCGAGGGCGTTCGGATCGCTCTGGCTCTGGTTGGTCCAGTCCTGTCCGAGCTTGAAAACGGAGATGCCGGCCGCCTCGTAGGTTTCGAAGGCCAGGTCATACTGCTTGTCGAGGAGGTAGTGCAGGGCGAGCGCTTTCTTGTTCTCCACGTTCTGGGGATCCAGCTGGATCGCCTTCTTATAGGCCTGGACCGCGGCATCCTGCTCCTTCAGCATGGTGTGGGCCCGGCCGATCTGCGCCCAGGTGCTCCCCTGCGCCGATTCCGGGATCATGGGCAGAGCCGCTTCGTATTTCTTCAGGGCGGTAGCATAGTCCTTCTTGTCCTTGTAGAGCGCGTTCCCCTCGTCGAGCAGGACCTTGGCCTTCTCGAGCAACGCGTTCTGCTTGAGGCCGGCGATCTGCCCTTTCAGGTCCGTGTAGGCCTTGTCGTCCGGCTTCAGCGCAATCGACTTTTCGATTTCGGCCGTTGCTGCTTCGAACTGCTTGTCCTGCGCATACGCGAGCGCCAGGTTGTAGTGGGTGTCGGGATCATTGGGAACGGCTTTGACGGCTTCCTCGAACTTCGCAATGGCGAGCTTGTAGTTCTTGCTGGCCATCGCGTCGTTTCCTTCCACCCTCAGTTTCAGCGATGGCAACATGGGCAGCAGGTTGTTGATCATTTGCTGCACCGGTGCGAACGGGCTCGGCTGAATCTCTCCCTTGGCATCCTTTTGCGCGGGCAGGGCCACGAGCGCATTCGCGTTCCTGACCGCCGTCTTCAAGACGCTTTCCGCCTCGTCCCACTTCTTTTCCTGTATCAGCGCGACCGCCAGGTAATAGAGCGTGTCGGGGAGCGAAGGGTTCGCTGCGAGAGAAGCACGAAGCGCCTTCTCGGCCTCCTCAAAACTGTTTTTTTGGAAAGCAGCCATGGCTTCATTCATGGAGGCCCGTGCCTGGGTATTCAGCGTCGGATCTTCAAAATAGAACTTCTTCAACGGGTCGCCGGGCTTGCACGTTACGGTGCCGGATTCCTGGGCGCCGTTCCGCAGCAGAACGAGTTCATAGAGTCCGGGCTCCAGGCCTTCGGGGCGCGCAACCACCCGGTAGACGCCGTCTTCCAGCTTGTCGAACTTGGCGGTGCCGGTTGCGTCCGTCTTCTTGTCGTTCCATTTGGGCGCCTGGCCGGTTCCCAACATCGAAATCTGCACCTTGGCGCCAACCAGGGCTTTGCCGGACTCGTCAACGCACTTGATGGTCAGGGTGTTGTTGTTGGCCGCCAGAGTTGCTCCTGCCGCGAGCAGGATCAAACTGAATAAACTGATTCCAAATAATGACTTGCGGGCTAGTAATTTCATCGTAACCGTCTGCCTGATAGGGTTTAGAGTTTTAGGGGCCAAGCCTGAGCTGCCAGGTAAGGATCCCTTTCACATTGCCTGAACCGCTGCTTCCAGAGATGGAAGATTGTATTATGACACAGGTCCCTCTTTTGCAAAGACAAAGATATTCGGGAATTATCTCCTACTAAGAGTATAGGTTTACGCCGGGCGGGTGGAAGGGGGAGGCACGAAACCGACCCGGCCGCAGTATCCCCATCCAGGAAGCGACAACTGCCAGGAAATGCTACTCCCGCGCCCAGGGTAAATTTGTTCTATTTCACGATGAAAAGGCCGACCACGTCCACGAGCACGTGCACGACAACGGCAACGTCAACGTTGGCGAACACGTGCTCGTGGACGCGAATGCAGATAATTTTTGGACGCTTTCCATTCCTTTCACTCAAATTTCATCATCTTCGTCAGCATCGATACCATACGTTCCAAGAGTTCCGTCCCCTTTTCATGGTCTCGTGCAGAAAACAGCTTGAGTGTCACGCCGACATCGAGGATGGCGCCGCACTCCATGGCGGATCCCCGCGCGATGCCAAAATACCGGCATCTATCTGCTACAGTCGGCTTTCCAACTCCTTCCGCTATGTTCTGGGGTATCGAAACCGATGCGCGCTTCAATTCATCGGTTAAGAAGAAATAGCCCCTCGGCAGCTTACCGATCAGCAATGCGACCAAGGCAATGAACTGAATCGAGCATTGATAGACGTCAAGCTTTTGGTAGCTGAGCATATTCTCGCCTCCACAGATCTCTAACTGTCCACGAAGTCGGATTAGCAACTATTTATTCAAGGCAGATCTGCATTTTCGAGCACGTGGACCTTGACGTGCACGTGCTCGTGGACGTGGCCGTTGACGGCTGTTGCGTTATTAGGAGGTAGAACAAATGCACCGTGCTCCCGCGCCTCTTCCGTGGGGGGGCTCGTGTGTTAGACTTATCAACTGAGAAAGGTGACGATGGGTACCGTAGCGAGGTTCAGGGCAAGCTCTGGGTGGATATTGATCCTGCTGTTTCTGTGCGCCGCAGTCCTCCTCTCTTACCGAGTGGCAAATTCCGGCGCCCCGGGTTCGGGAACCTCTCTGCTGCCGACTCTGGCGTTAGTGCTTGCGCTCCTGTTGCTGGCGGCGGCGGTTGTTCGGGACACTTCGCGGCGGCGCCGTGCCGAGCAAGTCCTGCGCCAGCTCTCCAGCGCGGTCGAACAGACCGCGGACAGCGTGCTCATTACCGACAGACACGGGGTGATCCAGTAGGTCAACCCAGCTTTCGAAGCACTGACCCTCTATCGCAAGGACGAGGTGGTCGGATTGAAATCAGCGGGCTGGTCGACCAGACGATCCAGGACACGCGGTCGCTGTCGTTTGAACTTAGCCCGCCCGTGCTCTATGACCTCGGATTGGAGGCTGCCATCGAATGGCTGGGGTCCCAGATACAGCAGCAGCACAAAATACGCGTCACTCTCGACAGCGATCACCAGTCCATCCAGCCGGAGGAGGCGTTGAGAGTTCTCTTGTTTACGGCTGTGCGCGAACTGCTGGTGAACATCGTCAAGCACGCCGGGGCTGCTTCCGTGATCATCTCGATCCGCCGCCGGGATAACGAGATTGTTGTCAGCGTAGCCGATGATGGCGTAGGATTCGACGTTGGCAAGGCTCATGTGGGGCGAACCGGAGGCTTCGGGCTCTTCAGCATCCGCGAGCGGCTGCACGGGCTTGGCGGGCGCCTGGTAGTTGATTCCAAGCCCGGCAGCGGCACCAAAGCGACACTGGTTGCGCCGCTCCAGCAGAAAGCGGTTACGGCGATGGAGGAAGCGACATGAGTATCAGGATACTCCTGGCGGACGATCACAAGATCGTGCGCGACGGGCTGCGCGCGCTCATCGAGCAACAGTCGGACATGGAAGTCGTGGCCGAGGCCGCGGACGGCCGGTCCGCCGTGCGCCTGGCAAAAGAGCTTTTACCCGACATCGTCATCATGGACATCAGCATGCCGGATCTCAACGGCATCGAGGCCTCCCGCCAGGTGGTGAGCGAAGCGCCCCGCGTAAAAATCATCACCCTGTCCATGCATTCAAGCAGCCGGTTCGTAAAGGAAGTGTTCAAGGTCGGGGCTTCCGGATACCTTCTCAAAGAGTGTGCTTTCGAGGAACTCGCCAATGCCATTCATACGGTGGCTTCCGATCAGATTTATCTCAGTCCGCGGATCACTCACGTCGTGCTCAACGATTACTTGAGCAAATTGCCGATGTCGGATTCGTCGGTCTTCTCCGTCCTGACGGCGCGCGAGCGGGAGGTGCTTCAACTCATGGCGGAGGGGAAGACCACGAAGGAAATTGCGTTTTCCCTGGACCTGAGCGTAAAGACAGTGGAGGCGCACCGCCAGAAGATCATGGAAAAGTCCAACATCCACAGCGTCGCGGAGCTCACCAAGTACGCGATCCGCGAGGGCCTCACGTCACTGGAACCGTAAACTCCCCGGATTTCCATCAGGTTTCCGCACGCCGGGTTGCGGCCGGTGAATTGCGCTTTGCACCGGGCCCGCCGGCGTTTCGCCTAATGCCGCATACTTTTTCTAAAATTCCGTTCTTGCATACGAATTACCATTTTGGCTCGTGGACCTGGACGTGGTCGCGGCACAGGCACAGGCTGTGCCCCATAAACGCTGAAAACTCGAACCGCGAAGACCGCAAAGAGCGCAAAGAAGCCGACGACACCGCAACGCGGCATGAGTTCGGCAGATATCTTCGCGCTCTTTGCGGTCTTCGCGGTTCGTTTTGTTTTTGCGAAGTATGCGGCATTAGGCGTCTCGCCGGCTCTTCCGTGGGACGGGCAGCCGGGACGCCGGCGGTCCCGGCTGCCCTCGAATCAGGGAATATTTCCCGCTGAAGCACGCGCTCCGGCGCGCATCCACACCCGGCAAGATCTTCCATAACTAATTCATCTAACATGAATTGAAGATACAGGAGCCATACGGCATGCCGATTGCTTCATTTTATTGGACTGAATTCGTGAGCGACTGTGTAACCGAGACTCGCTTGGCAATGGGGCAGCGAGCAGCTCCGCCAGGAGCGTGATCTCATGCCGCGGAAAGGGACGATCGTGCTGGGTGGAATCATCAAGCCGTGGGAGATTGCGGTGTGGCTGTTGGGGCTGTTTGTCGTTCTCCTGATCGACAGGGCGAAAGAGCGAAATCGACGGCTGCTCGTCCTTGACCGAGCCAGGAATGCCGGAGCTTCCGCCAGGCCGCTCGAGGATTTTGCGCAACTGGATTTGTTCGACAAATCCGCAGATGAAGATCTCATCCCGGAGCCGAAGCCCAAAGTTGCATGGTGGCCACAGGGTTCAGGGGGAGTCGAAAGGCTGTTGGGCAAATCGGCTTGAGCCTCCCGGCTGACGCCGGAAGCCGGAATTCGCCGGGTTACTTTACTTTTTGATGCGCGGCGGGCGGCGATCCAGGTCGATCTTCTTCAGCCGCTCCAGCTCGTCGGTCAGCTTCTTTATCCTGTCATCCCTCGATTTGACGTCAGACTTCACCCTCTCAATTTCCGCCTGCATGCTCAGGATGAGCCGCGCTTCCGCGCTGTAGGGGCTCTTCGGGTATTTGGCCACGAGTCGCTTGAAGTCGTCCACGGATTTGACGCGGCACTCCGGCGCCTGGCACACGAGCGCCTGGGACATCGCCAGTCTGAACATGGCCACGTCTTTGTACTGGGTGATGGGATCCTCGCGGATGAACTTCTCGTAACCCTTAATGGCATCGGTGTAGTTGCCGTTTTGAAAGCTCGCCTCGCCGTCGCGGAAGTTCTTGGGGATGGGCGGTTCGGGCGGCGCCGGGAGCCGCGAGGGGGGCAACGGCAACTCCGGCCAGACCTCAGGCACAGGGATCGGCGGTGGAGCGGCGGAGACTGGCGGCGCCGGCGGCGGAGTGGCAGGCGGGCGCACGGGGGCTTTGCGGCACGCGCCGGTCAACAGGGATAAGCCGAGTACTGCAATCGCAAGAGCTTTCATTCTCGTTCGAGCCGGTCGATTTATGGTTCAGTGCATCAACAGCCGGACATTATACCGCTCAAAAGCGCCAACCACGAAACCCGGAACCGCGAAAAGGTGCAATCGGAAGTGGGACTGAACAAAAAGAATTTGTCAATTGTCAATAATGTCCTTACCCTTGGAGGCTCAGATTGGGGACGAGGCACGGTAGGTGACCTCGCCGCCGCTCTCTCCCGGGGGGATCATCAGGAAAAAGATGCTGCCCCCTTCCGGATTGTCTTCGACCCAGATCGCGCCGCGATGAGCGTCGACAATGGTCCGGCAGATGGCCAGGCCGAGGCCGGCGCCCTGGCCCGGCATTTTCTTCCCCTGCTTTACCTGGTGAAACTTCTCGAAAATCTTTTCCTTATGCTGATCCGGCACGCCCGGGCCCGAATCCGTCACGGTCACCAATGCGAATTCCTTGCCGTCGGGCTGGGGATGAATTTTGTCGTGCCACGACTCGGGCAGTCCGGCGGGAATCTCCGCCGCCGTCGCGACCCGGACGCGGATTTCCTTGCCCTTCGGGGAAAACTTCAAGGCATTGCCGAGCAGATTGCGGATGATCTGCATGATCCTCTCGCCGTCGCATTGCACCATGACAGGCCGATCGGGCGCCTCAACGGCAAAGGCCAGATCACGCTCGTGCGCCTGGGGCTTGAGTTCGGCGGTCACGGTCTGGACCAGCCCGGCGAGGTCGTTGCTCTTGAGTTCGTACTCCAGCACTCCGGCCTCCATCCGGGACAGGTCCAGGAGGTTGCCGATCAAGGCGGAAAGCCGCCGGCCGCCGGCGAGATTGAGTTCGAGCAGGCGCTGCTGTTTTTCGTTCAGCGGCCCCGGGATGTGTTCCAGCAGCAGCTGAATCGTCTCCTGCATCGAAGCCAGCGGCGCCTTCAATTCGTGAGAGACATGCGCCACGAAGTCCTTCTTCATCTGGTCGAGTTCGCTCAGCCGGGCGGTCATGGTGTTGAAGTCTTTGGCGAGCTGGGCAAACTCGTCGCGCCGCGTGGTGTCGAGTCGATAGAAAAACTTGCCATCGGCGATGGCCCGCGTCCCATGGGTGAGTTGTTTCAGCGGGGAGGTGATGGACTGGACAATCAGAAGAGAAACCAGGGCCCCGAGGAGCAATGCGATCGCCGCGGCGATCCAGGAAACCGTCTCCGCCATTTTCCCGGTACTGCGGGATGCCTTCACCGCCGTGTCGATTCCCGTGCGTGCGGCCTGGTAGACGGTATTTGACTGTTCCCTCACCGCCACCAGTTTGTCGACCAGATCGGCGGGAACCTCCTGGATATCAGGCGACCGGGTCTCCGCCTGCTGCCGCGCCAGTTCCTCGGAAAAAGGCGCCAGAAATAAGCGAGCCTCTGGATTGCTTTTTTCTCCGGATCGGTGAGGCCGAACTGTTCGATCTTGGCCAGGTCGGCTTCAAACAGGGATCGATAATCACGGAGGGCCTCGGGGTACCGCGGGTCGTCCGAGGCAAACGACTTCTTGGTGAAATCGTCGACGAAGTCGAGATCCCGCATCATCTGCAGCGCCATGTCGGCGCTCTGAAAGTTGACGGCGGAGACGGTCGAGAGGACATGCTGCATCCGGTGAATGATAAAGACCTGGTATGCCGCCAGCCCTGCCATCAGGGCGAAGAGGATTCCGTACCCCAGGATGATCTTTGTCGATATTCTCATCGAAATCCGGCGCCGAACGGGGAACGGCGCGTCCCGCCTCGCTACTCCAGTCCGTAGAATTTGAGTTTGTTGCGAATGGTCTTGACGTCGAGGCCGAGCTGCCGGGCCGCTTCCGCCTTGTTGTTCCCGGCCAATTCAAGAGTCTTCAGAATCACTTCCTTTTCGGCCTCGGCGGCGGTGACGCCGAGCGAAAGCACGATCTTGACGGTGGAGCCGGTTTGCGGCGTCAGGACGTAGGCAGGCAGGTGAGTCTTCTCGATCCACGGCCCGCGCGCCAATATGACGGCCCGCTCCATGATGTTTTTCAGTTCGCGCACATTGCCCGGCCACGGATAGGCTTTGAGCAGTTCGAGCGCCTCTTCCCTCATCCCTTCCACCTGCGTGTTGTGTTTGCGGTTGGCCTCGCGGATGAAATGCTGGGCCAGCAGGGGAATGTCCGCCTTGCGCTCGCGCAGCGCCGGGAGCGGAATGGTAAAGACATTCAACCGGTAATAGAGGTCTTCGCGCATCATGCCGTTTTCGACCGCGTCCCTCGGATCCTTGTTGGTCGCTGCGAGCACGCGCACGTCCACGGAGAACTCATGGCTGCTCCCGATGCGGCGCACGCGGCGGTCTTCGATCACGCGCAACAGCTTCGGCTGCATCGCCATCGGCATTTCGGCGATCTCGTCGAGGAACAACGTTCCGCGGTTCGCCAGCTCGAAACAGCCGGGACGCAGGCCGACGGCCCCGGTGAACGCGCCCTTTTCGTGGCCGAGGATCTCGCTCTCGATGAGGTTCTCGGGGATGGCAGCCGCGTTGATGGCGATGAACGGCCCCGCCGCCCGGGCGCTGAGTGTGTGAATCGTGCGCGCGGCAAGTTCCTTGCCGGTGCCGCTCTCCCCCGTGATGATGACGGAAGCGTCCGTGTTGCCGACGCTCTGGATGAGGCTGTAGATCTCGCGCATCTGCTTGCTGCGGCCGACGAAATCGCCGAGTCCGGCATCCTGGTCCAGCTGCGACATGAGACGCTGGGACTTGCGGTGGAGATCCATATCGTTCTCCGCCACCTGCAGGATCGCCCTCAGCTTGTTGTAATCCAGCGGCTTGGTGACAAAATCCTGAGCCCCCTCCTTCATGGCCTCGACCGCCAGGTCGATGCTCCCCTGAGCGGTCACGAGCACCACAGGACGGTCGACGCGAACCGCTTTGAGCGATCGCAGCAGGTCCAACCCGGAAACGTCGGGCATGACAACGTCGGAGATGATGATGTCCGGATCATAGCTCAGCGCCAATTCCTGAGCGACGGTGCCGTCGGCGGCAAGCCGGACGTCAAAACCCCACTCCTGGAGGCGCATTTCGAGCACCTCTCTCATGGCCTCCTCGTCATCCACCACGAGTATCTTCGTTTTGCGATTGACCATAGGGCAAGCCCGCCTGAAACCTGTTGGCCCCGGGGGCAAAGCGCACCTGGTGCGCCATCAGGCTTGAACTCGTGCGATGTCTGCCGGAAACCGTTAAGGTCGTGCGTCCGGCAGATGCCTGTAAGGGCCCGGTTTCACCGGTTGCCGCAACAGGAGGCTCTTGCAGCCTCACGTTGGATCCGCGAGGGCACGCTCGCGTACGCCCCATTCGAAAGTCAAGTATACCTGCCGGTTACGGCAGTATAGAAGCCCAATTTACGGGAAAAATTCCCTGCTGAGGGTGCGAGCGTGGATGAGCCGCTTTTGGTACAGGCCCTTAATCGGCATGATACAAGTAAAAAGCTGCTGGTCTGTAAAGGCTGTCCAAGTCCAGGTCCAAGTCCAGGTCCAGGTCCAGGTCCAAGTCCAGGTCCAAGTCCAGGTCCAAGTCCAGGTTAAATAACCTAGGAGTTTCGCGGCAGAAACTAATCAGATCGAATCGGCGGCTGCGTGGAGATGGAAGAACGTCGGTGAGACACGAAGGACATCGGCAGTACGACCGTGTCCTTCGTGTCTCCCGGATGAGGCCAAGACTGGTTTTGCCAGTGAAAATGAGGAGGTTAGTAACTGAATGGCTTACGGACTGCGAATCCTTCGCAGTCGCACCATCCCTTCGACCGTCGCTCATCCCATTGCATGCAGCCGAACGACGTATGATGTTCGAAGCGGTAATGCCCGCAGCGGCATTTTTCCTGGTAATCCACCTTGAACTGGTGGATCTGGGGGGAATTGACTACGTGGATTCTCGCTGCCGTTGCCATTTGACACTCCTTTCATTTCCCTGAGATTTCGTATTGCCGACTGCAAGTCCCCGGATCATGACGATCGGGCAGGCGGCCGGACGGCGTGAATCTCGTGATGAGAAGGGGCCTTCTGCAGTTTCCCCAACATCCACTCGATGCATTCCTTCCTTGGTGCGCTCGATCAGAAAAGACCACAGTAAACGGCGGGTCCGTTTTTGCGCTTCCGCCAAACACGGCGGGTGCCCGGATTCCTCTCTCGCCGCTGTCCAATAAAGATATGAGCCCGTTGAATGAGTCCTCCTGGCGCAGGTTCCGCGTCAGAAAGTCTCCGTCCGAACCCGCCCCTGACCAGATAGGTTCCCATTACCTGCCCGCGTGGCCGCGGATGCGGCCACGGTCGATGCCTTCAATCCAACGTTTGCCGCCTGAAACGGCGGTCCTGAGATGGGTGCCTCGCGCGCCATCGAAATGTTGGTCCCCCCGGGCCAACTGCGGTCGCCGGCGGCGAGGCATAATTCCTATTTCTTCAGCGTAATTACGCCGGTCGTTCGAAAGGCCAGCCGCCTCTCAGCCGAAAAGGTGACATCCTTTTTACCGGTTGCCAGGGCTCCGGCCGTGCCGGCGCCTGCGCCGGATGCCGCGCCTATCGCGGCCCCTTTGCCGCCACCTGCAATCGCCCCGATGGCAGCTCCCACGGCCGTGCCTCCGCCAATCAGCGTGACATTGCGCTTCTTGTGGCTCCCACCGGTTGCCGAGACCGACGTTGTCCTGATGGGAACCAGGCGGCCGTCGACGTCAATCGAATCGAGCGTCAGTTTGAGATATCCGGGCTTTTGGAGCCTGCCGGATTCCCGTGCCGAAACCACGTGGCCATGCACGCGCGCGCCCTTCTCGTATGACCGGTATCCCGTTTTCAGTCACTGGCGCCGCCAATTCTGCATCGAATTCCTCTCCGGACCTGGTCGATGCGCTGCTGATGCTGCTCAGCAGGCGCACAGAAATCCTGGCGCCGCTGGGGATGAGCATCGGGGAAGGCTGCTCGGGAACGGCTTCGGCGATTCGATTCGCCGGCTCACCCGCCCGGCCGGCGTCGGCCGCGCTGCCGGCATTCCCGTTGTTGACCCCCTCGGCGGGTTTGGTCTGATCGGCCTGAACCGATTGTCCGCTCTTTCCCGCACAACCGACCATTACGAGCAGCGCCAGAAGCAGCGCGGCAATCATTACGGAATTGCCCGCGCGCAACCGCTTCGGCGCCCCGTCACTGAACCTCAGTCTCGTCCGCAACATTTCCATCACCTCCGGTTCCGGAGATCGTGCTGTTGCCACGAACTCCCGTTTCCACCCTTCGGAGACAGGTGTGCGCTCTAGCCTCTGTGAGAAGCAATGGCCGTGCCAACGGCAGAACTGCGATCGGATCAGGGTGGGAAAGGCTTTCGTGACAATCCACACAAAAGAGCGCATGAAAATCGGGGAAAAAATCCCTGATCACGCCGCGGCGGATCGACGCGGATTGAAAAAGAGCCGGCGGGACGCCTAATGCCGCATACTTTTTGCAAAAAGAGGGGCGAGCAAAATGCAGGAATCTTGGACCTCGACATAAACCTGGACCTGGACTTGGACGTGGACGTGATTAAAGGTGCTCCGTTAGTAATCAGTTCATTGGTAGGTAGACATAAGGCGCAAAAACAAAACGAACCGCGAAGACCGCAAAGAGCGCGAAGATATCTGCCGAACTCATGCCGCGTTGCGGTGTCATCGGCTTCTTTGCGGTCTTCGCGGTCTTCGCGGTTCGAGTTTTCAGCGTTTATGGGGCACAGCCTGTGCCTTCGCCGTGTCTGCTTACTTACAGACTGATTAGTAAGTCCCAACGCCTCAGAAACCTGTGCCGCAACCTCGTCTAGGTCCACGTCGATCAGCATTAGGCGAGACGCCGGCGCTCCCGGCACGTGATCGCCGACAATGTCGCAGAAAATGCCGGGCGCCCTGCTTTTCTCCTGACTCCTGACTCCTGACTCCTTTTTTGGCCTTACGGTTCATCGCGAGAGATCGGACAGCGACCGGAAGCTTGCCTGCAGCGCCGGGTACAAGGAACGATACACCGAATAAAGCGCCTGGTAGCGCTCCACGTTCGAGGGGTCGGGTGGTATTCTCGCGGTCAGATGAACCGTCCGGGCCACGGCTTCCTCGACCCCGGCAAAGACGCCCGTGCCGACGCCGGCAAGAAGCGCCGCGCCGTATGCCGCTCCTTCCGTGACATTGACGAGCGCCAGTTCGCTCCCGAACACGTCCGCCTGGATCTGGCGCCAGAGCGCGCTGCGGGCGCCGCCTCCCGAAGCGCGCACCTGCTCAATGGGCACCCCGAGGCCCCTGATGAGTTCGAGGCTGTCACGCAGGCCGAACGACACCCCCTCCAGTACCGACCGAATGATATGATGCTTGCCGTGCTGCACCGTCAGACCGATGAAGGCGCCGCGGGCCTTGGGATCGGGGTGAGGCGTCCGCTCTCCGCTCAGATACGGAAGAAACAGCAGCCCGTCGCAGCCGGCGGGCGCTCTCGAGGCCTCGAGTGTCAACACGTCGTATGGGTCCTCGCCGTTGAGCGACGCGGTTGTGCGCTCCGGTTCGCCCAGGCTGTCGCGAAGCCAGCGGAATGAACCGCCCGCCGCGAGCATCACGCCCATCAAGTGCCACTTGCCGGGGACGGCATGGCAGAAGGCGTGCAGGCGGCCCTCCGCCTCCGTCGCAAATGTGTCCGCGTGGGCGAAGACTACGCCCGACGTTCCGGACGTGACGGAGATGATTCCGGGCCTGATCACACCGCTGCCGACTGCCTGTGCCGCCTGGTCGCCGCCGCCGCCCACCACGGGTGTGCCGGCTTTCAATCCGGTCAGGCTCGCGGCGGCCGGGCTGACCCTGCCGGAGACTTCGGGAGACTCGGTGCACCGGGGAAGCCAGGACCTCGGGATGTCGAGAAGGCTCAGCATCCGCTCCGACCAGCAGCGGTGCTCTACATCGAGCAGAGAGGTTCCGGAGGCATCCGACACTTCCGTCGCGTACTCCCCGGTCAGGCAATAGCGCACGTAATCCTTCGGCAGCAGCACCTGGGCGGTCTTCTCGTACACTGCCGGTTCGTTTTGCCGCACCCACACGATTTTCGGAGCGGTGAATCCGGGCAGGACGGCATTGCCGGTCATGTTCAGCAAACCGATCAGTCCGCCGGCCTTTTCAGTGATTTCAGCGCACTGCGGGCCGGTGCGCTGATCGTTCCACAGGATTGCCGGGCGCAGAACGCTGCCGGACTTGTCGAGCATCACCAGGCCGTGCATCTGGCCGGTCAGTCCGATGCCCGTTACATCCTCGCCCTTCGCGCCCGCCTGGCTGAGCGCCGCCCGGATGCTCGCGGACGCGCCCCGCCACCAGTCCGCCGGCGATTGCTCAGACCAGAGCGGACGCGGCGTGGAGAGCGGGTATTCGGTTGTGGCGCCCGCGGAGACATTGCCGCTCTCGTCGATCAACAGGGCCTTCGCCCCGGTAGTGGAAATGTCGATGCCCAGAAGATATCCCATGGCGGGTCCTCAAGGAGAGCTGGTTGGAAGCAACCAGGCTATTCTAGTTTCTGTCGCGAAACTTCAAGGTCATCTGACCTGGACTTGGACCTGGACCTGGACGTAGACCCGGCAAATACCGACGGCCCGATATAAGTGACGCATTCGCGAGAAGTTATTCAAAAAAGGCTGACCACGTCCAGGTCGAGGTCCAGGTCCAAGTCCAGGACCAGGCAGGACAATGATTGAGTTTCGCGACAGAACCTATTCTAGCAAAAATGCGGAAGGTGGTGCCTGATTCCTTGAGGAGTTGCGGTTGATGCTGCAAGTGCGGCGGTTCAGTCTGTTGGGGCAGGCGTGACGATAAGGATTGAAAAGCCAAAATCCGATTGCGATTGCGGCACCGACAGCGACAGCGACGTTCATCCGCTAAAATTCACCCGTCCCGTCCCGAACCTATCTAACCTCTACCCGCCCCTCCGCCGCCGGCGCAGAAGATAGACCGTCAGCAGGATGCCTGCGACGCCGGCCAGCCCGAGCAGAATCGCGGGATACTGACTCCGGATCACCTGGGCCGTTCGATCCCCGAACCGGGCGCCCAGATAGGCCAGGGCCGTGTAGCGGATCATCCTGCCCGCGAACGCAGCCAGCGTGAAAGGAATGAGCGGCGCCCGGCAGGCCCCCGCTGCCAGGATGAAGGGTTTTGTCGGAAAAGGGGGCGGCAGCGTCACCGCGAGGAATACCGCCCAGGAAGCGTTCCGATCGACCCTCTCCTGCACCCATGCCCGCTTTTCCGGCGCGATTCGCGCCAGCGCCACTTGACCGGCGGTCCGTGCCAGTCGATAGAGGATGAGGCATCCGATGGTGGCGCCGGTCGCGGCGGCGAGCGCGATCCAGATCGCCCGTGCCGGCCGCTGCCAGGCAAGCAGGATGATGAATGTGTCGGGGCCGCCCACCATCGGGATGGCTGCGGAGTCGAGCAGCGCGAACAGAAACAGGCCGGGAATACCGAGCACCAGCAGGTACTGGCTCAGCTGTTTCAGGTAGTGCACGTAGTTCTCCCGCAGGCGCCGGGCGGGGATTTGCGGGTCTTGCACAACGACGTCGGTGCCGGACAAAAAGAGCGAACCACGAAGAGCTCAAAGACCTCAAAGGTGGCAGGTGCGGAGAAAGAAACAGTCCATGTCTTTGAGGTCTTAGAGGTCTTTGTGGTTCCAGGATTGATCACGATTTGTGTCGTCACGCATGAAACCACGAATTCCACGAATTCCACGAAGGACGCGATTCGTGAAATTCGTGGAATTCGTGGCCCGCTTTCAAATGAGAAATGGCCCGAATCACTATTTTGCGGCGGCTCGGCCCACGAGTTTTGCGTCGAGCCACGCGCCCTGGGAACCGAAGCGCGCTCCCTGGCCCCGCCCCTGCGCCGGCGGTGCGCCCTCGACGGCGGTGGCGCGCAATGCGAGCCGCTTCACGCCGGAAATGTTCACATTCACCGGCTTGAGCGGATCGGATTTTTTCAGTGCACCGCTGTTCCACAGCTCTTTGCCGTCGCCGACGACCGTGAAGGTGATGCTGCCGCTGTACGAGTCGTCGACGGCAACCTGGGCCGAGAAGGTGGCGAAGATGCCGGCGACGTCGTACTCGACCTGCGCGCCGCCGCGCGCGCTGATGCCGCCTTCGTAGCGGTTGCCGCCGGAGGTAAGGGCCGCGGCCGGCCCGCCGCGGCCGCCGCCGCGTCCTCCGCCGCCGGCCGCGCGCACCGGCTCGAGGCTGGAGAGCGAAATCTCGTTCGGCAGCAACGACTGGAGCGTGAACTTGAGTTCCGCCTTCTGGTGGCGCGGCCCGGTCGAGGCGTCATCCCAGACCGATTTCACTTCGGCGGTATAGGTGCGGCCCGGATCGAGGCTGCGAATCGGGAATGTCGTGCTCCCGGAATAACCGAGCAGGTTGCCGTCCAGGTACACCTGGTATCCGGCGTTCAGATAGTACTGCGCGCCCCAGCTCAGGTTGGCGCCATCCAATCCCACCGGCTCGACGCGCAGGTTGGTCGGGGCCTGCGTCGGATACTTGTAGGATTCGGCCGGCTCGAAGACGACATCCCAGCTCACTTCCGTAGTCCGGGCTGAGTCGATCCGCACGGATGACCAGCCCTGGTGGTTCGAGGTTCTTACAGGAAGCGCTCCCGCGGTGGAGCGGGCAGTGGCTGTTTTGATCGAGAAGTTCTTCCCGCGCGGGAAGGCGAAGAAAATCTCGTAGGGATCGTTCTTGATCACCCTGCTCCGTCCGGAGAAGGAGTTGGCCGCCGGATTCGATTTCATGCTGACCAGGTCGACCCAGCCCTGTGTGATGTGCCGGTTGGTAGAAACCAGCTGGACCGCATCGGTGCTGGGAATGAGCGTCAGGACGCGGCAGCTGGTCGGCGGGACATTCAACGCCATTCCCGCTTCCCACGCGCCCAGGTATTCCTTGTTCCAGAAATCGAACACGTGAACGGGGGCGCCGTCCGGCACGCCCAGCTCCTTCCAGTTCAGGTAGATCTGTTCCGGTTTGGCCTCGCCGAAATTGAACGCGCCGACAACATCGTACTTGCGGCCCAGGTGGTTGACCTTCAGATCCCAGATGCGTTTGTTTTGACGCGAAGGGAAGAGGTCGAGAGGGCGTATGTCGACAGCCGGGTAGACCCGGTGCATCAGTTCGACACGGTCATCGGACAGATCCATCAGCCGGTCGCTCGACATCAGCGCCTGCCCGGTCAGGCCCTGCAGCGTCGCCCAGACCCGAGCCTGCTCGATCGTCAGCGGGGGACGCAGCAGCATCGTGTCCGGGTCGGTGTACCAGGCGATGTTGTGCAGGTAATAGGACTGCATCGTCGGCCCGAGCGCGGTGTAGAACCCGCTCCAGGACAACACCACGTCGCCGCCCGTGCGCGAGCCATTCATCATGCCGACGCCTTCGAGCGGCAGTCCCCAGCACCCGAGGAGATAACGGTTGGGGCCGATCGCCGCGCGAATGGAATCGAGGGTGGTGCGGTACAGCGTGTCGGCTTCCCCGGGATTTTTCATGAAAGCCTTTGCCCGGTTAAACTCGGTGACCACGGTGGGCTGGCCGTCGATCTTATAGTACTCGTAGCCCCACTTCACCATCATCGTGAACAGGTCTTTGAGATACTGCTGGGTCTCCGGCACCGACGGGTCGACCAGCCATTTGCCTTCCCATGATTCCGACGCGCTGGCGCCGTCGGGCTTCAGCATAAACACTCCCGGGTGCTTCTTCACGACGTCTTCGTTCGACTGGCCGTGGGGAGCGATCCAGATCCCGGGTGTGAGCCCGAGGGACTTGATGTAGGCCGCCAATGCGGCCATGCCGCCGGGGAAGGCCTTGTCAATGGTCGTCCAGTCCCGGGACCCATGACGGCCTTCTTTCGTTTCTCCCTGCCAGCCGTCGTCGATCTGAACGTACTGGGCCCCGTAATCTTTCAGGTTCTGCGCGATCCACTGCGCGTTGCGCTTGACCTCGTTCTCGTTGATGTCCTGGTAATAGTAGTACCACGTGCAGAGGCCGGACGGCGGCAGAGGGAAGATCGATTTGTCCATCGGCTTGAAGTACTTCACGCCGAGAGTGTCCCGGTAGTAGTTCTTTGTGACCGACCCGTCTTTCAGCGTCAGCTCATCTTTGGACGGGTCGTAGACGCCGTCTGCGAGAGCCGTCTGAATGTCCCCCAGAGTCATGATGAAGAGGTCCTTGTTGCTGCCGTCGCGTATGCGTGCGGGGATCGGGTGCGGCCAGGCCTGGGCTGCCTGTGCTTTGGCTGCGGTCGCCGCCGGTTGTTTCCGCGCCGGCGCCTGAGATAGCGACACCTGGCACGGCAGAGTCAGAAGGGCAAGGAGACAGATGAAGTAGCGCATTTTATTTCCTCCGGGGCAAGTTTCGAATCCCACGCCGGGAGCGTGTACGATCTTATTTATGTATCTTAATTATCAAAACAATTGCGAGCGCCAATGTATGTCAGGCTCACGATGGTGTCAAGCAACCGTTCCCCATGTCTGCGATTCAGATAGTGAAGAATGACCAACTCCTTCTCTCAGCGGTCAGGATGCTGTCGAAGATGTGTCCGACATAGGAAGATCCTAGTCCAGGTCCAGGTCCACGACCAGGTCCACGTCCACGTCCAGGTCTAGGTCCAAGTCCGCCTTCAGTTGGTGACTTGTCTTAGCGCTTATGGGCTTCAGCCCGCACCTTCTGTGTCGACTGCAGTGACATCCCGCCGCATGAGGGCATTTTGCGGAATCAGCCGTAGCCGTCAGCTCGGAGACCGGGCTGAAGCCCGGGGCCACATGAATGCAGTGCTTGTCCGGCGGGTTGTTCGCCCACTTTTTCAGCTTGCATTCGGATCACCGCGGGGATACAAACGCCTATCCTGGACTGTGCGTGATCGGCAGGCGCGGGGGCCGGAATCTGATATTCGCGTGGTCCCAAAAAGTATACCGACTTGCGATCCGGCGATTCTAAAGAGAGCTTGAAGCACTATGGCCATGCGACCCGACCCGGTCATCATCCAGAATCAGCCGCACCGGCGCTGCAATCCGCTGACGGGAGAATGGACCCTGGTTTCCCCGCACCGGGTGCAGCGTCCCTGGCAGGGGAAGATCGAGCGGCCGGCTAAGGCGCAACTCCCGATGTTTGATCCGGAGTGTTACCTCTGTCCGGGGAATCGAAGATCGAGCGGAGTGGTGAACCCCCGCTACACCGGCGTCCATGTGTTCGATAACGACTTCAGTGCTCTCCTGCCCGGCATGCAACCGGTCGCGGAGAATCCTGCGACTTTCCTGCGGCAGGATGCGGTCCGGGGTGTCTGCCGCGTCCTTTGTTTTTCGCCGCGGCATGATCTGACGCTGGCCCGGATGAGCCCCGAGGAAATCCGCCGGATTGTGGATCTTTGGGCCGGCCAGGTTGAGGAGTTGGGGCGCCTCTACCGTTGGGTGCAGATCTTCGAGAACCGGGGCGAGATCATGGGGTGTTCGAACGCGCACCCTCATGGGCAGCTCTGGGCCGGGAGCGCGCTTCCAAACGAACCGGCGAAGGAGGATTTTTGTCAGGAGCAACACAGGACGGCGCACGGGTCCGTTCTTCTTCTCGATTACGTGCGTTTTGAAGAGGCGGAGCGTGTCCGCGTGGTTGTCGCGAACGAGCACTGGCTGGCGCTGGTCCCTTTCTGGGCGGTGTGGCCGTTCGAGACACTGCTGGTGCCGCGCCGCCACGTTCTGCGCATTCCCGACCTGGGGGATACGGAGCGGGACAGCCTTGCGGAGATCCTGAAGCGCCTGCTGGTTCGCTACGACAACCTGTTTGAGGTCTCGTTTCCCTACACGATGGGATGGCACGGCGCACCGGCCGGCCCGGGGGATTTCAGTCACTGGCAGCTGCACGCGCATTTTTATCCTCCGCTGCTGCGCTCGGCGACGGTGAAGAAATTCATGGTCGGCTATGAGATGCTCTCGGAGCCGCAGCGTGATATCACGCCGGAGGCTGCGGCCGCGCGGCTCCAGTCGCTGCCCGAACAGCATTACGACCTGTTTTCGGAGGGATCGAAAGGATGACGAACCGCATACCCGGCGATGAGTTCCTGGCGCGCCTGTACGGGCCCGGCGCCGGGGCGATTGCCCGCCAGCAGGGTCGGTGGGACCGCCTCGCCGGCCAATTCCACGACCGGTTCGGGACGAAGGAGGCGCGCTGGTTCAGCGCGCCGGGCCGGACCGAAATCGGCGGCAATCACACCGACCACAATCACGGCAAGGTGCTGGCGGCCGGCATTGACCTGGACTCCATCGCAATTGCGGCTGCCTGCGAAGAGCGGCAGATCACGGTTTACTCCGACGGGTATCCTCAGCCGTTTGTCGTGGCGCTCAACGGCTTGTCCGCCGTGGCCGCAGAGCGTGGGACGACCGCCGCGCTGATCCGTGGAATCGCCGCCCGGTTCCGCGATCTGGGGCACGTCATCGGCGGTTTTTGCGCCTGCATTTCGAGCGACGTGCCGGTGGGCTCGGGCCTCAGTTCCTCCGCCTCAATCGAGGTGCTCATCGCGACCATCCTGAATCAGCTGTACAACGCCGGGCAGGTTCCGCTCGAGGAGATCGCGATCATAGGCCAATATGCCGAAAATGAGTTTTTCGGCAAGCCGTGCGGGCTCATGGATCAGATTGCGTGCGCGGTCGGGGGGATCGTGCGCATTGACTTCGAAGCCCCCCGGGCGCCCCGGGTGGAAAAGATCGAGTTCGATTTTTCCGGCGCGGGCTACAGCCTCCTGGTCGTCGACACCGGCGGCAGCCATGCGGACTTGACCGAGGACTACGCCGCCATTCCCCGCGAAATGAAATCGGTCGCGGCCGTTTTCGGCCGCCGGGTTTGCCGGCAGGTTTCGGAAGAGGACATTCTCGGCCGCATCGCCGAGATCCGCCAGGCAGCCGGCGACCGGGCGATTCTCCGGGCGCTGCACTTTGTCCGTGAGAACCGGCGGGTCGATCTTCAGGTTGAGGCGTTGCGGAGGAACGATATGACCGGCTTTCTGCGCCTCGTCGCCGAGTCGGGCGATTCGTCGTACCGCTGGCTCCAGAACTGTTACTCCACGCATTCGGCGGAGCAGGGAATCCCGCTGGCCCTGGCGCTGGCTGAGGCGTTTGTGCAGAAAAGCGGAGGCGCGAGCCGGGTGCACGGCGGCGGATTCGCCGGCACCATCCTGGTCCTCCTTCCGCACGCGCGTACACAGGAACTTGGTACATTGATGGAATCGGCGTTCGGGCACGGCTGCGTCAGGACACTCCGGGTCCGCCCTGAAGGCAGTCTCGAGATCCGCTGACAAACGGAAAGGAACCTTATGGTGACGCTCGGCCTCAGTCCTGTCGATTGGCTCATTATTGCCGTTTATTTCGTGCTTCATCATCGGGCTCGGGGTTTATCTCAAGCGGTTTACCCGGAATCAGGAGGACTTCTTCATCGCGGGCCGGAAGAACAGTTCCTGGGTGGCGGGCATCGCGTTTCTGTCCGCGAATCTCGGCGCGCTGGAACTGCTCGGCATGACCGGGAACACCTTCAAGTACGGGATGTACGTGGCGCATTTCTACTGGATCGGCGCCATCCCGGCGATGGTGTTTCTCGGCCTCTACATGATGCCGTTCTATTACAGCAGCCGCATCCACTCGGTCCCGGGCTATCTGAAACTGCGCTTCGACGAAAAAACGCGGGTGCTGAATGCCATCGCCTTTGCGGGCATGACGCTTCTGGTGTCGGGGATCAACCTGTATGCCATGGCGCTGGTGCTGCACACTTTCGTCGGCTGGAACTGGGATGTCAGCATGTGGATTTCGGCCGCGACCGTGGCGGCTTACGTCACCATGAGCGGGCTGCTGTCCGCGATCTTCACGGAGATCATCCAGTTCTTCCTGATCTGGTTCGGCCTGTTCCTGGTGTCGGTTCTGGGCATTGTGGAGATCGGCGGCATTCAGCGAGGTCTTTGCGCGCATCCCGCCGTCGTTCGCCACCCTATGGTCCACTTCCGGCGACCCGACTCAGAACGGCATGGTCGTCACATGGGCCGGGCATTGTGCTCGGCCTCGGGATTCGTGCTTTCCTTCGGCTACTGGACCACGGACTTCCTGGTCGTGCAGCGGGCCTTTTCGGCGCGTGACCTGCGGGCGGCGCGGATGACTCCGATCATCGCCTCTTTCTTCAAAATGGCGGTCCCGTTCCTGGTGATCATGACGGGACTGGTCGCCCTGATCCTGGCCGAACGATCCCGAAGAGCGGATTTGCTCTGCTGCGCGACGGAGGGCAGATCAACTATGACTCCGCGCTCCCGCTGCTGATTCAGCGCTACTATCCGACCGGCCTGATCGGACTGGGGATCACGGCCCTGCTGGCGGCGATTTATGGCCGGGCAGGCGGGCAATGTCAGCGCGTTCAATACGGTCTGGACCTACGACATCTACCGGGCCCTGATCAATCCCAAGGCCTCGGATGACCACCTGCTCTGGATGGGCAGGGTGACGACCATCGTCGGAATCATCCTGAGCGTCGGGACGGCCTATTGGGCCAAGAGCTTTCCCAGCATCATGGACTACATGCAGGCGATTTTTTCCTGGGTCAATGCGCCGCTGTTCGCCACGATGCTGCTCGGCATGTTCGTGGTCTGGATCACGCCGAACGGCGCCTTCTGGGGATTGCTTGCCGGCATGGGATCCTCCTTCTTCCTCTTCCTGGCCGTGAAGTTCCAGTGGATCAATCCCGCCTCGATCACGCTCTCATCGGCCGCGAGCGACATGGCCGCGAATTTCTGGCGCGCGTGGTGGGCCTGGCTGATCTGTTTTGTCGTCACGATCTTCGTCAGCCTGTTCACGCGCAAGAAGCCGAGAGCGGAACTGGTCGGGCTGGTGAAGGGGCTGACCGCCGAAAAAGCGATGCTGGACGTTCCTTTCATCAAGACCCCGGAGTTCTACGGGATCCTGTCGATCGTCGTTTTGGTGCTGCTCAACATTTATTTCTGGTAGAGGGCTGGCATGAAATCGATCTGGTACTTTGTCGGACTGCTGTTCACACGTATTGGGCGCGATCATTTTTGTCGCCGGGCTTTACTCACTGGTAAGTCCTCCGGCCGAGCAGAAAATGTTCTCGCACCTGCACCCGGACCTGTGGTGGGGAATCTTCATGCTGATTTTCGGGATCGCCTTTGCGTATTTCAACCGCAAGAAGACCGTCCGGTGAACCTCTGGCTGTGCCGGCTCCTGCTTGTCCAAATTAGGTTTGGGAATTTGCGTCGTGTTGCAGTCGGATCCTTCATGGAGGCCCGGCCGTAAGGCCGGGATAAGCGAGAATCCGAAATGAGCACCGAAGGTGCGGCACTCGACAGGAAGAATTTGTCAATTGTCATTGGATAATTGTTGTTTGGTATTTGGAGGAGGGCGGCATGCTGGCGGGCAGGTTCTGCGCTCGGGTGCTTCACCCGTTCCGAACCCCATCCTGACTCTGACCCGACAGGCCAAGGGTTTCAAGCTGCCAAATGACAAATGACCATTGACCAATTGACCATTGACAAATTTTTTTGTCGTTAATCGTCGCGCGTTGCATCGGGAGCGGCCCATCCGTTGAGGAATGACATGAAACGTGTTGTCTGCCTTTGTTTCATTCTGGCGATCGGGATGGGAGCGGCCGGGCCGCAGGCCAAACGCCACACGTTCACTCTCGGGGAAAAAGATTTCCTGCTCGACGGCAGGCCTTTCCAGATGATCAGCGGCGAGATGCACCCGGCCCGCATCCCCAGGGAATACTGGCAGCACCGCATCCAGATGGCGAAAGCCATGGGCTGCAACACGGTCGCCGCCTACATCTTCTGGAACTATCACGAGAGCGAGCCCGGCAGGTTTGACTTCAAGACGGAAAACCGCGACATCGCCGAGTTTGCCCGGATCGCCCAGCAGGAAGGGATGTGGGTGCTGTGGCGTCCGGGTCCCTACGTGTGCGCCGAGTGGGAACTCGGCGGCCTGCCGCCGTACCTGCTGCGGATCCCCGACATCAAGATCCGCTGCATGGACCCGCGTTACATGGCCGCGGTCGAACGCTATCAGAAGGCGATGGCGGCCGTCATCCGGCCGCTGCTGGTGACCAACGGCGGGCCGATCCTGATGGTGCAGATCGAGAATGAATACGGCAGCTTCGGAAACGATAAGAACTACCTCGAAGAGCTGCGAAGAATCTGGCTGCGGAACGGCATCAACGTGCCGTTCTTCACGGCGGACGGGCCAACACCCTACATGCTCGAAGCCGGCAATATCGAGGGCGCGGCGATCGGGCTGGATTCGGGCGGCAGCCTAAAGGCTTTCGAGCAGGCTGCGCTGCGGAATCCGAAGGTCCCCGCCTTCAGCAGCGAGACCTATCCGGGCTGGCTGACGCACTGGGGGGAGAAGTGGGCGAGGCCGGATCCCAAGGGCGTATTGAACGAGGTGAAGTTTCTGCTCGACAACAGGAAATCTTTCAACTTGTACGTCATTCACGGCGGCACCAATTTCGGCTTCACCGCCGGCGCGAATTCCGGCGGGAAAGGGTACGAGCCGGATGTCACCAGCTATGACTATGACGCGCCGATCAGCGAGCAGGGCCTGCCGACCGCGAAGTACGCCGCGCTGCGGGACCTGATCGCGAAGTATGCCGGCGCCCTGCCGGATCCGCCGGCGCCGATCCCCGCAATCGATGTGCCCGAGATCGCGATGAGCGCCTACACCTCCATTTGGACCAACCTGCCGAAACCGGTCGCCTCCGTGCAGCCTAAGCCTTTCGAAGCCTACAACCAGGACTACGGCTTCATTGTCTACAGGACGAAACTCATCGGCCGCAAGAATGGGAGGCTGACCATCACGGATCTGCATGACTATGCGACCGTCTTCCTGAACGGGAATTATCTCGGCAAGCTGGACCGGCGCGAGGGGGAGAATTCGGTCGACATTCCCAGGAGCGATGTCAAAGATCCCGTGCTGGAAATCCTGGTCGAGGGAATGGGACGGATCAACTTCGCCCAGTACATGATCGACCGGAAAGGGATCACCGACCGGGTCACGCTGAGCGGCATGACGCTCATGAACTGGCAAGTGTACAGCCTGCCGTTTGACGGGGCGTACCTGCGGACGTTGAGGGAAACGCCAGTCGATCCCGGCAGAAGGGGCGTTTTTTTCAGGGGCTCGTTCGAGCTGACGGAAGTCGCCGACACCTTCCTCGACATGACCAACTACAGGAAGGGGATCGTCTGGGTGAACGGCCGCAATCTCGGCCGTTACTGGGAGATCGGTCCGCAGAAGCGCCTGTATTGCCCGGCGCCGTGGCTGAAAGCGGGCCGCAACGAGATCCTCGTCTTCGACCTGCACCAAACCGAGGCGAAATCCGTGACCGGCGCCAGGTCCCCCGAGTAGCTCCCGGAAACCAGCCACGAATTAGCACGAATTACACGAATCATGCACAGCGGCATGAGCGCAGGAAAGAAACAGCCAACCGCGAAGACCACAAAGACCACAAAGGTGACAGGTGCCGAAAGCCTTGGTGCATGCGCTGTCCCTTCCTCCGCAGCGGCGCAGCGCTTCGCGCTGCAACATCTTTGCGCGAGGCACGCAGGAAAGCGCTGGCAAATGCGGCGCCTGGCGTTCAGGTCCCGATGCGTTTTCCTGCGTGCCTCGCGCGAAGATGTTGGCCGGAGGCCGCCGCTGCGGAGGAAGGGACAGCGCATGCCTTTGAGGTCTTTGCGGTCTTTGCGGTTCTCTCTTGGTGTTGTTCGTGAAATTCGTGTTAATTCGTGGCTGTTTTTCACGCCTCGCGCCAGGACTCCACCTTGTCGAAGACGGTGTCGGCGATCTTCGCGGCGGCTGCCTCCGAGTCAGATTCCGCCACTACGCGGACGATCGGCTCGGTGTTTGAGCCGCGCACGATGAACCACCCGTTCGGCAGTGTCACCTTCAGCCCGTCGCGATCGTCGACGGTGCAGGACGCGTACTCACGCTTCAGGCGGCCAAGCATTTCGCCGATCCGGTGGGAGGGGAATGCCAGGCGCTTTTTGACCAGGGAGAGCTGTGGGAGCGCTTCGACCAACCGCGATACCGAATGCGCCGATTCCGCGAGCAAGTGAAGGATGAGAGCGATGCCGACCAGGCTGTCGCGCGCGAAATTGACCGGGGGGTAAATCACGCCGCCGTTCCCCTCGCCGCCGATGACGGCCCCGAACCGCTGCATGCCCTTCGCAACATTGGCTTCGCCGATCGGGGTCCGATAGACCTTGCAGCCGAAGCGCGCTGCGACGGTTTCCAGCGCATGGGTGGTAGCCAGGTTGGTGACGACCGGGCCCGGAGTGCGGCCGAGCACGTACTGCGCCGCCAGCACCAGGGTGCGCTCTTCGCCGATCGGCTGGGCCTGCTCGGAAACGACGGCGAGGCGGTCCGCATCCATGTCCTGGGCGAACCCGACATCGGCGCGGTGATCCCTGATGGCCTGGCACAGGGCGCCGAGATTTTCCGGCAGCGGCTCCGCGGGCCTGGGGAACCGGCCGTCCGGTGTGACGTTGATGCCGACAAACTCCGCTCCCAGCGCCTCGAGCAGCCGCAACGCCAGGAGGGAACCGGCTCCGTTGCCCGAATCCACCACGACCTTGATCCTGCGTTCGCGGCCGTGCACTGGCCCCAACAGTTCGACGATCCTGCGCACGTGGTCTTCGGCGGCCTGCGGCATCAGCTCCACCGTGCGCATGAGCGCCCCGCCGACCTTGGTGTAGTCGCCCTGGTGGTAGATGTCGAGAAGTTCCCGGGCGTGGTTTCCGTCGAGGAAGAGACCGTCCGGCCCCACGAATTTCAGCGCGTTCCACTCGGGCGGATTGTGGCTGGCCGTGATCGCGATTCCGCCCTGGGCGGCCAGCCTGCGCACGGTCAGCTGCACCGTAGGGGTAGGGCAGACGCCGAGGTCGATGATGCGGCAACCGGTGGAGAGGAGGCCGGCGACGACCGCCTGCCGCACCATCTCGCCGGAGGTGCGCGTATCGCGGCCGACCACGATGCGCCCCATGCCGGCGTAGGTGCCGAATGCCTGCGAAAAGCGCGTCAGCAGCGTCGGGGTCAATGATTCGCCGACCACGCCGCGAACGCCGGAAATGCTGATCTTGAGGGTCGGTATTGCCTGCATATGCCTGCCGTTCTGAACTTAGGGCTCGCGCAAAAATAACTTGGCATTCTGCTGCTGTCTCTCAGGCTTGCGGATCGTAGGAGAAGATGGCATAGGAATTTTCAAGCCTGAGAGCCAGCAGCCCTGCGGGGCGCGGCGGCGGACGGGCATCTGCTGCGTTGCCGCTCCTCGACGATGTCATCACATCGCCTGCGTCGCGGCGCCTTGCATCTGCCCGCCCGGCGCTCGCGCCAGAATGCCAACTTATTATTGCGCGAACCCTCAGGTCCGCAAACGCTCCCGCGCCCAGTCCGTGAGTTCCCGCGCGCGCGATTCAATCTCGGCTTCCGCGATGATCCGGATGATCGACTCCGTGTTGGAAACCCTCACGTGAACCCATCCGTCCGGCCAGTTGATCCGCACGCCATCGGACCAATCGACGCAGCCGCCGCACTCGTCCGGCACCCGGTCGCGGAACGCCTGCAGCGTGGAGTAAATCAGGTTTGGTTCGACCGGCAGCGTCGATTTGACCATGGACAGCCGAGGCAGCTGGTCCGCGAGCACCGAGAGCGGGAGGCCGGTCGCCGCAACATGCTCCATCAGGAGGCCGATGGCGGCGGAGCTGTCCGGCACGGCCTGGATTTCGGGAATGATGACGCTGCCGTTCCCCTCGCCGCCGATTTCGGCGCGATGTTCGATCACCGCCTCGGAAACATACGGGATTCCGACAGGAGTGCGATAAACCGGCGCCTGGTGAGCGGCGGCGATCCGGTCCACCATGGCGCTGGTCGAAATGTTGGTGACAACCGGCCCGGCACGCTTCTGCAGCCGGATCGCGGCTGCGAGAGCCAGTGTGAACTCCTCCGGCAGGATGCGCGCGGTCTCGTCGACGAGTCCCAGCCGCTCCCCGTCGGCGTCGAGCGCGAAACCGAGATCCGCCCCGCCGGCCTTCACCAGCGCCCGGACCTGCGCCATGGTGTCGGCCCTCGGTTCCGGGTCATGCGGAAACGGGGCATTCGAATCGTCGTTGATTGCCAGGACCTGTCCGCCGGCCCCGGCGATCCAACGCGGAACCAGCGAAGAACAGGCGCCGTTGCAGCAGTCGACGGCAATCCGGAGAGCCCGTTTGCGTATCGACGCCACGTCGAACGAGCGCTCCAGGACCGCGAGGTGATGGTCGATCGCGTCTCCACGGCTGACCATCGGGCGAATGCCGTCCCACGGAGTTTTTTCGAATTCGTGCTGATGGTAAATGTCGAGCAGCTCGGTGGCCTGCATCGTGTTGAGATAAAGGCCGTCGGACCGGATGAACTTCAGCGCGTTCCACTGCGTCGCGTTGTGCCCTGCGGTGATGGAGATGCCCCCCTGGGCATTGAGCCACGGGATGGCCAGCTGAAGACTCGGCGTGGGGCAGATTCCAAGATCGACGACCTCGCAACCCGAGGCCAGCAGCCCGGCGGCGACCGCAGCCGCGACCATGGGGCCCGATGGCCTGGTATCGCGGCAGATGAGGATTCGCCCCGAGCTCAGGTAAGTCGCGAAAGCCTGCGCGAAGCTGACAGCCAGCTCAGGAGTGAAGGTTTCACCCACGATGCCGCGAACACCGCTGATTCCGATCTTGAGGGGTTTCATCATCTTCCGCTTCAGCGTCCGTTGCCGGTTGATGAACAAAAGGATATCACATAACCCCTTCCCCCTTCGTTTTTTCCCCTTGCTCCGCGACCGGTTGCGGCGATAGTAGTATCCTTGCCTTCAAACTCATGGGAGCCTTCAATGATCAAGCGGAATCAATCGATTCGGAGCGCCTTCGTCGTGCTGATCGTGGTGTTGGCGGCAGCCGGACTGGACTTTTCGCACGCCACTGCTGACCCGACCTTCTCGGGGATTACGGATGCCTTCTCCCTGGCCGTCGGCATGGTCCGCGATTCGAACGGAGACGGCCTCGCCGACGTGGTAGCCGCTCGGGTGGTGGTGCCCGCGAAGCCGTCCGCCGAAGACATCCTCGCCGCGGCGAACGTGGCTGCGCGGCTGGGGTTTGAGTCGCTTGCCATGAGCCTCCCCCTGGTATTGCGCGAAGACCTCCTGCAGCGGCCGCAGGAAATCGCGCTCCCGATCCTGATCGGGAGGGAAAATTCCGCCGTAAAGAGGCTGGCGGAGCAAGGAGCGATCGACCTCAAGGCACTCAAGCCCGGCCAGGGGCTGTTGGCGCTTGTGTCTTCGCCTCTCGGGGGCCCGGACGGGATTGCGATCGTAGGGGCGGATGACGAAGGGACGCTGGCTGCCGCAAACGAGCTTGCCGCGCGGCTGCCGCGCGTCTGGGCCATGACGGGAATCACGCTTGCCGGAATCGAGGACCAGGGATTGCGATATTTGCGCACCAAAGGAATGACCGTTTCCTCGGCAGGGATCCGGTCTCTCATCGTGGACAGCGACCGGCGCGGCGTCGCCCGGGTCGAACTGCAGTTCCAGGTTGCGTCCGCCGACGGCGCCAGGGCCCTGTCGATCCTGGAAGACCTGGACCGCGCGCACCGGCGCGGGCTCGAACCGAGGACGCTCGATTTCGCCAATGTCGCCGTCACGGATTGCGAGGTCATTGTGGGCGGAAAATCGGCGGGCCATGCGGAAGTCCGCCGCTCCGGGCTGAATCCGAGAACCCTTACCCCGCCCATCGATCCCGACGAGCTTGCGACCGACACGCCTGCAGGGGGGCCGCCCCCGTCGGCCCCGGGCAAGAACTTCGACCTGAGTTCGACCTACTCGATCGACGGCTGGTTTGGCGACGCCTATCCCGACCTCATTCCGGACCGCTCGGAAACTTCGCTCATCATCGGGGATGCCGCCGAATCGCTGGGCGCCGCGCAGATAGCGGCTCGTCTCGGCCTGGAGACGACCGGGATCACGTTGCCCATCGGCAAGATCGACCGCAAGGTGAAGGAGCCGAACCGGGAGGCGAGCCCGATCCTGGTGGGACGCAACAACACGCTCGTGCAGCAACTCATCAAGATCGGCAGAACACACGTCGAGGATCTCCAGGCCGGCGAGGGCATGGTCCACCTGGCGCCCAAGGCGTTCGGAAACGCGACGGCCACAGTCGTAGCCGGCGCCGATCCCGCCGGTACCGACGCCGCCTGCGACTACCTTGCCCGCAGGGCCCCCTATGTCTGGGACGTGTCGCGGGGCGCGCCCGGACTCGATGACGTCGCCGTCCAGGCGACCCGGTTCTTCCAGTCCAAGAGCGCGGCAGGGCAGGCGAGCCAGGCGCTCGGCGAGATCGAAAGCATCGCCGCGGATCTGAACGAGAAGAAACTGGAATCGTTCGAGGCGAAGCTGTTCCTGGAAAAGGCGGATCCTGCTCTCGATGTGTACCTGGCCGGGCAGGTCCGAAAGACGCTTCCGGATATTCCCGTCACAATCGCGAGTCAGGGAATCACGGAACCGGTGACCGTGCTCGAAGACAAGCTGGACATTCCGTGGGAAGTGGACGAATTCTGGTCCAGGTTCCGTGCCGACGTGCTGCCGAAGGTGAAGCCCGGGACAAAGGTGACGCTCGAAGCAAGGCTCAGCGAAAATCCCGAGGTGCGTCAGGAAATTGCCGCCCGGGTGCGCGCCGAGCTGGGCCGGGCGGGCGCGGGAGATTCGCGGGTGTCGATCCTCTCGGCGTACAAGCAGGGCTTCTTGTGGCTCGCCGAGCAGGTCATCCCCGAATTGAAGGGGAAGGGCGTGCGGTCCATTCAGATCAAGGTCGCGGCCTGCCATCCCGATTTCAGCAAGAAATACAAATTCTATACGGTCCCGAGCCGGTGGCTGCACGAGCTCTATCCGGTGGACGAGATCTTCCTTCGCGACCTCGGCATTGCCAAGGATGATTTCCGCCTCGAGCTCGTCGACGAGGCCAAAGACATCTACGGCCTCGAGGCGCTCGATGCGCGCGGGAAGGTGGTGTTTCGCAGCGCCTTCAGCCCCAAGTATGTGGAGCGCGAATACCTCGACAAGTTTCCGGGCTGGTCGCGCATCCAGGTCACCACAGGATGGATTTCCGCGACGATCGACGGCGCCCCCGCCGTCGACGCCCGCATTGCCACGGATCCCGAGCGATTCTGGGATTACTACCAGTCAAAGGTCCTTTCGCGTGTCTACGACAACGTCATGAAGATCACCGACAACAAGCCGATGCCCGACAAGCAGCCGTTCCACCGGGACCTGAACATGGAAGTCTGGATGAGCGAACCCGATTTCCGCCTTGGCATCGACGAGGAGTTGATTTCGTCTCTTGAGTCGCTGCACGAGGACCTGTATTTTGTCACGCTCGATTTCTTCGATGCGCTCGGCAGAACCACCGTCAAGCGGAGGCTGTCGTCCCCGGGGATGATCTATCCCATCATCCATCCGGACCGGCCGGGCCTGCCGGGGCAGGCGCGAATTCTTTACGCCGGCAACGCTTCCACGAAGGCCAGGATCGAGGTTTCCTATAAGGAGAAGGGGATCGAGAAGCCCGGCCGAGTGTCCCGGGACCTCGCGAAGATTGACGTCACCGCGCCGCTGGTGACGCGCGCCGTCGTCCAGTCGGACCGGGTCCGCGAACTCGAACTGCAGGTGGAGGCCAAGGACGATCGCGAGGCCGCACGGGCCGCGGACGCACTGGATGCCCTGGGCCGGCTGCACGAAGCGGGGTTGTACCGGACGGCGCTTTGCTACGATCACGTCGGCGGGGTTTCAGTTGCCATCGGCCTCAAGGAAGTCCACACCCGGCGGCTGGTGAAGAACTCCGGACAGGCGCCGGCGTCGGATATCCGGGCGGCCGGCGAAAAGCCCACTCATCCCCTGGTGACCTGGGATCACATCATCAGCCCGGCGGAAAGCGAAGAGATCATTCAGAAGCTTGCGGCTTACCCGGAGGTCAAGGCCTACAAAGCGGGCGTTTCCTATCGCGGGAGGGAAATTTCGGTTATGGAAATCACCCTCCCGACCCCGAGCGAGCTGGTTTCGCTGGCCAAGATGACGGCCCTCAAGCCCACGATCCTGATCACGGGGCGGCAGCATGCGAACGAGGTTTCGTCGACCAGCCACATCCTCAGGCTCGCGGAACTGCTGGTGACGGACCCGACCTACAGGGAGAACCTGAAGAAGCTCAACGTAGTGCTGCAGCCGGTGGAGAACCCCGACGGGGCTCAGATGGCCTATGACCTGCAGAAGCTGACGCCGAACTACATGCTGCATGCGGGCCGCTACAGCGCCCTGGGGACGGACGTCGGGTCGCAGGTCAACCAGGCGGATCCCCTGCTGCCGGAGGCGAGAGTCCGTGGCCGTCTGTGGCGCGAGTGGCTGCCGGATATCTATCTCAATCCCCACGGCTATCCTTCCCACGAGTGGGTCCAGCAGTTTGCTGGATATGTGCCCCCGGGGTTCCGGTCCTACCTGTTTTCCCGGGGTTGGTACACGGCCATCAGCAGCAGCCGCGACCCGCGCTACCCGCAGTATGCGCTCGTGACGGAAGCCATCCGGGAAGCGATCGTCCGCGAGATCAACGCCAGCCCCGAAGTGCGCGCGATGAACCTGCGCCACCAGGACCGGTACCGGCGCTGGGCCAATGCCTTCGGGCCCTACGTCTTCAACCAGGAGATCTACAAGGATACGAGCGTGAACTACAGCGACCCGGAAACCGGTGAACCGTCCGGAAGCCGGCGCACGACGATGGGCGGGTCAGGGGGCAGAGCTTCCATGGGGGCCTGGCCCCAGGTGACTTATTTTAACGGCATGACCGAAGCGCCCGACGAAACCGCGCAGGGCGTCTGGCTGGACCTGGTTACTCGGCCGGGGTTCGGCTATTTAATGGCTTGCATCAAGTATTTGCAGGAAGGTCAGTACAAAGTGGAGCGCATTGCGGAGGAAGGGCAGCGCGAGAGCGTGTCGATGACTCTGTTCCGGGCCAGGCCCGTCCTGCCCGCGAAGCCTGCCGAGGACTGGCCGGGCAAAGCGAAATAGAGGTAAGTTACATCCGAAAACAAAATCCCACCGCAGAGGCGCGGAGGACGCAGAGAAATGCCATGTCCTGCGGCATTTTCCTCTGTGTCCTCCGCGCATCCCCGGAAACATCCGCCCCCGGGAGCGCCGGCGTCCCGCCGGCTCTTTCAGCTCCTGGTCCTGTGAAGCGGTTCAAACGCGACTCCAGACCCACAATCTGCCGGCGAGACGCCTAATGCCGCATACTTTTTGCAAAAAGAGGGGCGAGCAAAATGCAGGGATCTTGGACCTGGACATCGACATAGACCTGGACTTGGACGTGGACGTGATTAAAGGTGCTCCGTTAGTAATCAGTTCATTGGTAGGTAGACATAAGGCGCAAAAACAAAACGAACCGCGAAGACCGCAAAGAGCGCGAAGATATCTGCTGAGCTCATGCCGCGTTGCGGTGTCATCGGCATCTTTGCGCTCTTCGGGTCTTCGCGGTTCGAGTTTTCAGCGTTTATGGGGCACAGCCTGTGCCTTCGCCGTGTCTGCTTACTTACAGACTGATTAGTAAGTCCCAGCACCTCAGAAACCTGTGCCGCGACCTCGTCTAGGTCCACGTCGAAGTCCGTCGCCACGCCGATCAAATCCGAGTTTCTGAGTTCAATGAACGGCGGCACGCCACCCCAAGGGCTCCGCGGTGAGATTTGACAGGGTGTCTTGACGGGATGCCTCCAGCAGGAGGGCGTTCTGCCGCGGCCGAACGGCCGGCGCCGTGTTTCATGACCAGCGATGATGCCGGTAGGAAGCGATGGCATCCGCGATCGCCTGCCGGATGGGAATGTACTTCAAGCCCAATTCCCGTTCCGCCCTGCTGCCGTCCACGAGGGGAGTATTCTTCATTGTCCGGACCTGATCGAGCGACAGGCCCCAACCCGGCGGCCGCCCGGTGAGCCTGGAGAGCATTGTGAGTAGGCCTGCCAGCGTGAACGTCACAGCGTCCGGCAGGTGCAGGGCCGGCAACGGCACATCCGATATCTCGCTGATCATCGTATTCAGCTGGCCAAAAGTCAGGTTCTCGCTGACCAGCAGGTACCTGGCGCCCTGGTTGCGCGGCATTGCCGCTGCCCGCGTGATGGCCTCGGCTACATCCGAGACATGAATGAAGGGAAACGAAGCGTTATCGAGAATGGTCGCAGGCAACCGGCGATGGATCAGGTTCTGAATGTATTGGCCGGTTGCTTTCGGATCTCCCGGTCCGATGATGGCTCCAGGGTAGACCACAACCAACGGGAGGGCCTTGCTCCGGTGGAGATTCCAGGCGATTCCTTCGCCTTCGCATTTGGTGCGCGCGTATTCGCTGGCATGAAACCTGCTGAATGGAGTGTATTCCGTTACGGGACTAATGGGCGGCTTTCCGTAAACGACGACTGAGCTGACATGAATGACTTTAAGGACGCTCGCCTGAAGAGCGCTCTCCATGACGTTCCGTGTGCCGCCGACATTGACCTCCCGGTACTCGTCGCGATTCGTCGTCCAGAACGAATACGCGCCTGCCGCGTGGATGACGACATCGCAACCGGTCATCCCCTTGATCAGGGAAGGCTTGCTGAGGATATCTCCCCGGACGATCTCCACGCCGAGCTCTTCGAGCGCGCTTGTGATGCTTACCGGCCGCGCCAGGCAGCGCACCTCGTGTCCGGCTTTGACACAGCGTTTGATCACCTCACTGCCGACAAAGCCCGTTCCCCCGGTCACGAACATTTTCACGACTCACCTCCAGGGAAATCAGTGCCGCCCCGGCACGTAACGCTCGGGCGGGCCATCAGATCGTATGCGGGAATGCGGGTGTCAGTATACAGCGATTCGCATCGCAACGCCACCAGGGGATCGACCATTGCGGCGCGGCGCGCCCCGGCGCATAGGATGCCAGCAAACAGGAGGGGGAGCCCCTGCGGGAAAGAGTCACTTTTTCTCAGTGCCGAGGACGCTCAGGAGCGACATGGGGTCCACGCGGCTTCCGGCCAGGCGCACCGACCAGTGCAGGTGCGGGCCGGTCACCAGGCCGGTCGCGCCGACCTTGCCCACGACTTCTCCCGTCTTTACGAGATCTCCCTCTTTCGACACAAAGGCCGACAGGTGGCCAAAGTAGGAGTAAAGGCCGAAACCGTGGTCGATGATGACCGTATTCCCTGAGTAGTACAGGGCCGATGCCAGAACGATCCGCCCGGCGTTCGGTGCATGGATAGGCGTGCCGGCGGCTCCCCTGAAGTCGGTGCCGGCGTGCGGGCTGCGCGGCTTGCCGTTGTAAACGCTTCTCTTGCCAAATTCGCTGATCGGCGCGCCCGGCACCGGGGCAACGAAGGCCCCGTGCCAGTATCTCTGAGGCGCAGTCGCGTCGAAGATCGCGCGTACGCGTTCGGACTCTTCCTTGATCCTGGCCAGTGCGTTAGAAGGCGGCGTCACGAATTTCTCGTCGACGGTCAGCTGGCGCGTAGGAAATTCCTTGCCTGTTACCGCGAGAGCTTCCTGGCTTGCAACGGGATTGCCGTTTGCGTCTTCCCCGGTCAGTTTCAGGACATACCGGCCGGGCCTGGTGTCGAGATCGATGCCGACGAGCCCAACCCATTTTAGCTTGCTGCCTTCGGAGAACACCGGGAACTCGCGCCCGAAAGCCTCGGCACGAAGTCGGCGCAGCGGCTGCGCGCTTTCCGCCTCAATCAGTATAACCTCTCCCGGTTGGAGGGAACGTGCGTGGAGGGTGAGCGTGATGCCGGCGCCGTTAATTCCTGCCGCGCCCGCGCCGTTGAGAGCGAAGGCCATGCCGATGAATGCGAACGCGATCAGAGTCTGTCGCAGGCCGTTCAAGCACATACGAGGTGACCTCTATCGGAGAGGGGATGATGATTTTCCGCGTGCATCCCCAGCCCTGCCGGGTGGCTCACAGAGTTTGCCACTTTCGGTAGCCGATTGTGAAGAAAAACAACTTGGATGCAGAGGAGTTTGATCTGAGCGCCAAAGATGCGGCACATATACAACTCGGAAACTGTCGACAATCGGGCGCGAATTCGCTACCGTGTTGGCGGACAATCCGTCGTAAGCACAAGTTCCAGCGATCCGGTTCCGGTTTAGGAGATTCTTCATGAAACGCAACGTACTCCTTCTGTTGCTGCTCACGGCGACAGGCCTACTGGCCGACCAGCGCAGCCTCCACCTGTCTGTCGGCGACCCCGCCCGCAAAGACAAGGAGGCAAAGGTGGTGCTCGACGCCATCACCGCCACCGCCACCGGCGACCTGCTGACCCCGAAAGAAGCGGTCGCCCGCCTCGCTGACACGCAGCTGTTGTTTATCGGGGAAAGCCACACCAGCATCGATTTTCACCGCGTCCAGAAGCGGGTGATCGAAGAATTGTGGAGCGCCGGAAGGAAAATCCAGATCGGGCTCGAGATGTACCCGCACCCGGAGCAGAAATACCTCGACGATTGGGCTGCGGGCCTGTACACGGAACAAGGATTTGTCCAGCTGTCGCAGTGGTACAGGAACTGGGGTTACAACTGGAACTACTACCGGGACATCTTTCTCTTTGCGCGTGATCACGGCATCCGCATGTACGCCTTGAACGCCCCCCGCGAGATCGTGTCTGCCGTGAGCCGCAAGGGGATCGCCAACCTCACGCCGGAGGAGAGGGCTCAGATCGCCCCCAAGATCGACACCGGGAACGAAGATCACTTCACGCTGTTCAAGTCGTTCTTCGAGGAAGAAACGGGGATGCACTCCATGATGAGCGACAGCCAGGCCCGCGCCATGTTCGCGTCGCAGTGCACCTGGGATGCCACCATGGGGTACAACGCCGTCCGGGCCCTGAAGGAACAGGGGGATGAAAACACCATCATGATCGTGCTCATCGGGTCGGGTCACGTCGCCTATGGCCTCGGCATCCAGCGGCAGTCGGCCCAGTGGTTCGACGGCAAGATGGCGTCCCTGATCCCCATTGAAGTGAGGGACGGCAAGGACCGGCTGATCGAGACTGTCCGGTCTTCTTACGCAGACTACATCTGGGGGCTTCCGCAGGAAAAGGAGCCTCTTTATCCTGATCTCGGCATCTCGACCGTCGATGCCCCGGGTGAGATGCGCCGGAGGGTGATGTCGGTCGGCGACGGGTCGCCCGCAAAAGCCGCCGGCTTCCAGGTAGGAGACATCCTGATATCTATGGATGGAATGCCGGTGGCCGGCAGCGAACTGATGAACCGGCTCATGGCCGAGAAAAGATGGGGAGACTCCGCGGTCTTCGTCGTGCGCCGGCAGGCAAAGGATCGCGCTCCCGAGGAACTCACGATCAGGGTGAATCTCCGCCGCAGCAATCCGGCCTCAAAACCCGGTTCGGCCGGCCGTTGAAGCTTCACTGCCGCTCGGAGGCGAAGGGGATGCAAGGCGATCAATTCTTTGGCCGGATTGCGAAGCAGCCGCCGTTCACCAAGCTTCATCCTGATGTCGCGGAATTCTTCAAAGGCTACCTGTCCGGGGAAAAAGTCGTTCGCTTCGGGGACCGTTTGGTGGTGAACACACAGTTTCCGCCGTTCCCCAGTCCCGCCTTCGACCGGCTGACAGCCAGTTTCGGGCTCATCGGCGAAGCCGGCGCGGGCAGGCTGTATTCCGTCACACTGGCCGTGACTAATCGCTGTCCCTTTGCCTGCTGGCACTGCTACAACGCCGGGCGCAGTCAGGACGATCTGCCGCTGGAGGCACTGCGGCGCCTGGCAGCGGTCCTCAACGGCATGGGCGCCGTCATGGTGACCCTGACGGGGGGAGAGCCCTTGCTGCGCGACGATCTCGAGGAGATTGCAGGATGCTTCGATCCCGGAACCTGTCTCCTGATCGGGACCACCGGCGACGGCCTTACGGAGGAGCGCGCGCGACGGCTTTTCGCGAGAGGGGTGTTCGGCGTCGGGATCAGCCTCGACTCGGACGACGAGGCCGAGCACGACCGGCTGCGAGGGAGGAAGGGAGCCTTCCACGTCGCGCTCGAGGGACTGAATGCCGCCCGGAATGCGGGGCTGTACCCATACGTGGTTGCCGTCGCCCGGAAAGAGTTCCTCGAGCGTGAGCGCTTCCTGTCCTTCCTGCGATTCGCCCAGCGGCAGGGCGCATTGGAAGTGCATCTCCTGGAGCCGAGCCTGACAGGGAACCTGGCCGGGAGGAAAGACGCCGCGCTGCCTTCGGCCGCCCGCCGCGCGATCCTGGACTTCCAGCGGCAAGTGGCTGCAGACGACAGCCTGCCGATACTGTCGTCATTCACTTACCTGGAAGGTTCCGATGCCTTCGGTTGCGGCGCCGGGCTGACGCACCTCTACATCGATGGCAGCGGGGAGGTGTGTCCCTGCAACCTTGTGCCATGCTCCTTCGGGAACATCGCCGACCGGCCCCTGGCCGACATCCTGGGCCGCATGCGGGAGCATTTCCGGAAGCCGCGCGCCACCTGCGCCGGGCGTGTGCTGGCGCCGCACATTCCGTCGGGAAGACTGCCGACGCCGCCGGACATTTCAGAGACCATCTGCGAGCAACACCTGCCGGTCCGGCACCGCGTTCCGCGGTTTTTTGCCGTCCGTGCCGCTGCTGCCGGCGAAGTCGGCCCTGCGGAACTGCGTTCTGCCTACAACGGGATTCATTCCCACTACGACGACTTCTGGCTTACCGAGGCGGCAAAGCCGATCGAAGCGCTTATCGGCGCCATCCGGTGGACCGGCAGGGAACGGGTCTTCGAGGCCGGTTGTGGCACCGGATACGCCACGGCCCTGTTGGGCAGGAAGGCAGGGACTGTCGTGGCTGTCGACATCTCTGCCGGCATGCTGGAAGAAGCCGAACGGCGGCTTGGGCGAAACGGAATCGGGAACGTCAGGCTTGCCATCTCTGATGCTCTCGAGGCCCTGCACGCGGAGGATTCGTTCGACGTGATTTTTTCAAGCTGGGTCCTGGGGTATATCCCTCTGGCCCCGTTTTTTTCTGCGGCTTCTGCCAGGATGTCGCCGGGCGGCTGCCTGGCCGTGGTTGTGCACCGCGAGAACTCGCCGCGAGAGCCACTGGAGATTTTCGCGGAACTGGTTTCCCGCGAGCCTTCCGTGCTGCAGAAGCGGGTGGCTTTCGACTTCCCCCGTGGTGAGGAACACCTGCGCCGCGAGTTGGCTGCCGCCGGGTTCGCGCCCGAGGAAATCAGGGAAGGCGCAATCGTTTTCCGTTACGGTTCGGCTCCGGAAGTCCTGGAGCATCTGCTCAAGTCTGGAGCGGGAACCGCCTTTTACGAGGCCATAGACCCGTCGCGCAGGGACGGACTGACGCGTGAGTTTCTGGCGCGACTCGTGGAAAAAAATGGCGGCCGCCCTTCCTACGAAGTCGTCCACGATTACATCGCCTGCATCGCCCGTAAGCGATAACCTGCCATCACGATATAGATCGTGACCTTCTTGGAACCACAAAGACCTCAAAGACCTCAAAGGCACGCGCAAGAACTTCTGCACTCGTGATCTCTTTGAGGTCTTCGAGGTCTTCGTGGTTCACTGTTTTTCCCCGTGATCGGGCTATCGGGCGTGGACGGAGAGGGCCTTTTTCCGCAGACGGATTGCCAGCGGCGTGACCTCGACGAGTTCGTCTCCGTTGATGAACTCGAGCGCCTGCTCGAGGGACAGTTCACGGAACGGGACCAGGCGGATCGCATCATCGGACGTGGATGCGCGCATGTTCGTGAGCTTCTTTTCCTTGACGGCGTTCACATTCAGATCCACGTTGCGGGCGTTTTCACCGATGATCATGCCCTCATATACCGCGGTGCCGGGACGGAGGAAGAGTTCCCCGCGTTCCTGCAGGTTGTAGAGGGCATAGCTGGTCGCGCTTCCGGCCCGGTCGGCGACCAGCGCGCCGGTCAGCCGGTTGCCGATCTCCCCGAGCCAGTCTCCCCACCTCAGGAACAGCGTGTTCAGCAGGCCGGTTCCCTTGGTGTCGGTCAGGAACTCGGAACGGAAGCCGATCAAGCCTCTCGTGGGAACTTCAAACTCGAGGCGGACGCGGCCGGCCCCGTGGTTGACCATCTTCGTCAAACGCCCCTTGCGGCGGCCGAGAGCTTCGGTCACCACGCCGATGAACGCCTCGGGACAATCGATGACGACCAGTTCGATCGGCTCCAGTTTCCGCCCGTCGACACTTCGCGTGATGACCTCGGGCTTGGAAACCTGCAGTTCGTAACCCTCGCGCCGCATCATCTCGATCAGGATGGCCAGCTGCAGCTCGCCGCGGCCGGATACCTTGAAGCTGTCCATCACATCCATCTCTTCCATGCGGATGGCGACGTTGCCCAGCATCTCCTTTTCGAGGCGCCCTCGAATCTGGCGGGATGTCACGTACTGGCCGTCCCTGCCTGCGAACGGGGATGTGTTCACGTGGAAGACCATGGAAATGGTCGGCTCGTCGACATGGATCGTCGGCAGGGGCAAGGGATCTTCCGCATCCGCCACCGTTTCGCCGATGAAGATCCCTTCGATGCCCGCCAGGGCAATGATCTCGCCGGCGCTCGCTTCGGTAACCGACTGGTGTTTGAGCCCTTCAAAGGTGTACAGCTGCGTGATCCGGGTCCTTTCCCTGGAACCGTCCAGCTTGCAGACCGACACGTTGTCACCCACGGCGACGCGGCCCGAGAAGATCCTCCCGATGGCGATGCGCCCCACGTAGTCGCTGTAGTCCAGGTTCGTCACCAGGACCTGCAGCTTGTCTGCGGTGAGCGGGCAGGGCGCCGGGATTGTCTCCAGGATCTGCTCGAAAAGCGGCCGAAGGTCTGAGGATTCATCGCCGAGTTCGCGCTTGGCGATGCCGTCCCTGCTGATGGCGTAAAGAATCGGAAACCCGATCTGCTCTTCGTTGGCGTCCAGGTCGATGAACAGGTCGTAGATTTCGTTGACAACTTCCTGAGGCCTGGCATCCGAACGGTCGATCTTGTTGACCACCACGATGGCGGGCAGTTTCTCTTCCAGGGCTTTGCGCAGCACGAACCGTGTCTGTGGCAGAGGCCCTTCCGACGCGTCGACGAGCAGCATGACGCCGTCGACCATCTTCAGGACGCGTTCGACCTCGCCGCCGAAGTCGGCGTGGCCGGGAGTGTCGACGATGTTGATCTTGACCCCGCAATAGTGGATCGCCGTGTTCTTGGCCATGATGGTGATGCCGCGCTCGCGCTCGAGGTCGAGAGTGTCCATCACACGTTCAACGACGCGCTCGTTGGCGCGAAATGTGCCGCTCTGCTTCAGCATCGCATCCACCAGGGTCGTCTTCCCGTGGTCGACGTGGGCGATGATGGCGATGTTTCGAATGTCTTTTCTGGGCTGTAAGTTGGACAACCGGGTTTCTCCTGACTTCATCCGGGAATCCAATGGGATGTAACCCGGGTAGAGCAAAAAGCGACGAAAGGTACTCTGATCAGCGACCCCTGTCAAGCAAACATCTCCCTGCCCTGCGGTTCGGACAGGGAAGGTCGGAGTTTTCATGTGGCCGCGGGCTTCAGCCCGCACCTGCTGTGTCGAATCCAGAGCCATCCCGCCGCACAAGGGATTTTTGCGGAATCGGTCGCAGGGGTTAGCTTGGAGACCGGGCTGAAGCCCGGGGCCACATGAATGCAGGAGGGCAGCTCTTTAAACTACCGGGGAGGCGCGGAGGCCGCAGAGAAGTTCTCTTGGCTTTTCTTTTGCGTCCTTAGTGATCGAATTCATCAATACGGAAACGTATTTCCGCCCGCCAGAGAAGCGCAAGCCGGGTCGGATCGGGGCTACAGGGAAACCTGCAGAATTTGTCATTTGCCATTTGTCAATTGTGATTGGCCATTTGACGGCCTTAAATCTGGCTGGATTCAATGACAATTGGCAAATGACCAATGAGAAATGACAAATTCTGCCTTGCGGCAGCGCACCATCACCGTATTTATGAATTCATGCACTTAGCGCCTCTGCGGTGGTATTTGACTGACTGTCCTGACGGGATGCGGCGGGGCCGGTTCATTTTGATGATTCCGTGTGCATGAAGGGGTATTCTTGTCCCTATGAGATTAGGATGGACGGGATAGGCCGCCCATCGTTCCAGAGGAGCAATCCCATGCCGATGAACCGACAGATCACGCTAGCGGCTCGTCCTTCGGGCTACCCCAAAGAATCCGATTTCAACATGGTGGAAAGTCCGGTGCCGAATCCCGGCCCGGGACAGTTGTTGCTCCGCATTGTCTATTTGTCACTCGACCCTTATATGCGCGGGATGATGAACGCGAAGAAGTCCTATGCCACTCCGACCCAGATCGGCGATGTGATGCCGGGGGGAACCGTGGGCAAAGTCCTGCAGTCCAGCCATCCCGGCTTCGTCAAGGGAGACATTGTGGAGGGGATGTTCGGGTGGCAGCAGTATGCGCTTTCGGACGGTTCCGGCCTGAGAAAGATCGATCCGCAGGCAGCGCCGATCTCGACCGCGCTGGGAGTGTTGGGCATGCCGGGCCTTACGGCCTATTTCGGCCTGTTGGATATTGCTGATCCGCAGCCGGGCGAGACGGTGATGATCTCGGGGGGCGCCGGGGCGGTCGGATCGGCTGTAGGCCAAATCGCCAAGATTCGAGGCTGCAGAGTCGTGGGTTCCGCCGGCTCTGACGCCAAGATCAATTACATGGTGGGCGACCTCGGTTTTGACGCGGCCTTCAACTACAGGAGCATCGAGAATCATTTCGATGCCCTGAGCGAAATCTGCCCTGATGGGATCAACGTGTATTTCGACAATGTCGGCGGCGCGTTTTCCGACGCCGTATTCAAGCTGCTGGTGCCCCGGGCGAGGGTCTCCGTGTGCGGGCAGATCTCTCAGTACAACCTGGACCGGCCGGAACCGGGTCCACGCCTCCTGCCGTATCTGCTCGCCAAGCAGGTACGGGCCGAAGGGTTCCTGGTTCCCCAGTTCGCCGCCCGGCACCCGGAAGCCCTGAAACAGCTGACGGAATGGCTGCGGGCCGGCAAGCTCAAATATCGCGAGGATATCGTGGACGGCATCGAGAATGCGCCTCGCGCCTTCATTGGGATGCTGAACGGGCGCAACATGGGCAAACAGCTCGTGAAGCTCTCGGTGCCCTGATCGAGCGGCATTCCCCTAGGTCTCCTGTGACTGAGGTTCCAGCTTGCGGGCTTCCCGCGTCTGATGCGCCCGCTCGCCGTTCCGTTTCTCGATGAACATGGGCGGCTGATAAGTCCATCCGCGCTGCAAGCGCTTTTCCTCGCGCCGAATCAGGTGGTAGATCGCCCGTCCGGCGATCGGTCCCGCCAGCCTGGTCTTGAGGCCGAACTCCCGGACGAAATCGGTCTGCAGTTGCCGGATCTTTTCCGTCAGGGGCGGGTTGCTGCGCTGGAAGTAGCGTTCCATGGCCCAGAGAGCGCTGCCGTAGCCAAGGGGCAGGGCCTCCGTCTCGCGGCGAAAACGGTCGCGGATTCTCTTCTCCGGGTGATTCCTGTAACGCTGCCATCCCTGCAGGAGGGTGCGTGCAATGCGCATCACGCTTGGGCCATTCACGGCATAATCGCGTTCGAATGCCCGCAGCAGAAACCTGCCGGAATCTTCACGAGAGATATGGGGGTGCTGGAAATTGAATGCGAACTGGCCATGAGTGTCGGCGTCGTCAACCCCGGGGAGGAGCGTGCCCTTGCTTTGGTGTTCCTCATAGAGAGGGGTCCCGGGGACCGGTGTATACAGCATGAACTGGTGAAAATCCGTTTCATGAGCGACCGCATAGTCGATCGCGCTGTCGATGTTTTCCGGCGTGTGCGTTTCGAGCCCGATAATGGTCGATCCCAGAACCCGGATCCCGTTGGCGTGGAGGGTGCGCACCAGATCCCGAGTGTCGATGTTCCGGAGTTTCGGATACGAGCTGTCTTCCCCTTCCAGTCCCATCCAGACCCACGAGATTCCCAGTCCGACCAACTCCTCCATGGAATAAGACTGGATGGTCCTGCCTGAAGAAAATACATAGAGCGACCAGGGCTTTTCATGCTTCCTCATCAGGTCAAGCAGCTCCAGTGCGCGCTTGCGGTGGAGGAGGAAGTTCTCATCCATGACGAAGAAGGACTTGACCCCCATGTTCGCTTCCATCCGCGACATGATCTCGAAGAGTTCCCGGCCGGTTTCATAGAAATTTACGAAGTTGCCTTTACCGCCGAACATCGCCGAGGTGGCGCAGAAGTTGCAGCCCATCGGGCAGCCCACCGACGGGATCAGCGTGGCTGCAGTGTGTTCCGGCGCGCACGACAGCTTCATCCCCATGGTCCGGGTTCCGAATCCGGAAAGAATCTCGGGGTGTTCGATCACGTCTGCCTCGTCCTGGCCGATGAACCTGCGGAACCAGGAGATCCCTTCTCCTCTCACGACGTGATCCGCATCGAACCGCTTGTCGGCGTCCGGAAGGTTCGCGACGTGCCCCCCGACAACGATGGTGCAGTGGGGCTGGTGTTCCCGAACCAGGGCGCACATCTTCCGGACCTTCCCCACGTTGGGGATGATCGAGCTGATGCCGATGATGTCGTACTCATTCTCCCGGATGTGCTGGACGAACTGCCCCAGCGACGGAAAATCCAGCAGCGTCGAAGGCGCGGAAATGTTCGCCTGAATCATCATGAGGCCCCAGGAGCGATGGAACATCCGCAACGAGAAAGGGCCCTGAACGCGGGTGACCTGGTTATGATAAAGCTCGACGGGATTGATGGCGCGGCTGCCGTACTCGTCGTCCTGGGCATAGGGCCCGAACACCGAGGTCAGCAGAACCCGGGCGTGCAAGCCTTTGGGGTGTTGCTCAAAACTCATGATGACTCCTCCCCTGGACATTCCATAAACAATAAAGGCTGCCTACTATGCCAGTTTTCCCCGATTTTTTGGGTAAAACTTTTGTCAAAATCGGGTTTATCCCCGGCTTTTTCAGATACAGTCCCGCAACCTGCGGAGCTGCAATCCGTATGAACCAGAGCCGCTCGAAATACGTTATAGTTACGGGAAGCACCGGATCCGGCGGCAGAGGTCTGTCCGCCGGTCTTCATAGACAGCGCTCGAGAGGAAGGAAGCCCCTTGGAATCCCTGTTTCAAGATGTCAGATTCAGCTTGAGACTCATGTGGAGGGACAAGGGGTTCGCGGCCACGGCCATCGTGACGCTCGCCGTCTGCATCGGCGCGAATGCCGCAATCTTCAGCGTGTTCCATGCGGTTGTGCTGCGGCCCTTGCCGCTGCCTGAGCCGGACCGCATCCTCTCGATTTTCAATCGCTACCCAAAGGCCGGCGTGGACCGCGCGAGCAATGGCGTTCCGGACTACTTTGACCGCCTTCGCGACGTCAGCGCATTTGAGGAACAGGCGCTCTACAACACCCCCAGGGTCTCGGTGGGCGAGAAAGGGTCCGTGGAGCAGTTGCGGGCCATGAACGTGACTCCCTCCTTCTTCCGCCTGCTGCGGGTCCCGCCCTTGCTGGGTCGCGCATTCTCCGAGGAAGAGGGGACGCCGGGCAAGGAACGCCAGGTCGTGCTCAGTAATGCGCTCTGGCAAAGGCTCTATGCAGGCCAGGATTCGGCGCTTGGCAAGGACCTCCGCATCAACGGCAACCCGTACACCGTGGTGGGTGTGATGCCGCTTGAGTTTTCCTTCCTGGTTCCCGACGTCCTCCTCTGGCGTCCCCTGGCCTTCACACCGGAGCAAAAGGCGGATACCGCGCGCCACAGCAACAACTTCCAGATGATCGGGCGGTTGAAGCCCGGTGCGAGCCTGGAACAGGCACAGGCGCAGATCAATGCGTTGAACGCGGCGAATATGGAGCGGTTTCCAGAGTTGAAGCAGGTTTTGCTGGATGCCGGCTTCAGCACCCGCGTGGTCCCCCTGCAGGATGATCTCATAAGCGACATCAAGAGCACTCTGATCCTGCTCTGGGGCGGCGCTCTTTTTGTCATGCTGATAGGCGCAGTCAACATTGCCAACCTCGTGTTGGCGCGCTCCAGCGCCCGAATCAGGGAACTGGCCACGCGTTTTGCGCTCGGTGCCGGGCGCTGGCGAATAACCCGCCAGCTCTTGACGGAAAGCCTGCTCCTGACGACCTTGAGCGCCTCGGTCGGCTTGTTGCTCGGCTACTGGGGATTGGAGGTCATGAATCGGGTTGGCCTTGACCGCATCCCCAGGGCCGGTGAAGTGAAACTCGACGGCGCCGTCGCCCTCTTCATCCTCGGTCTCGCCTTGGTCGTGGGTGTGGCAATCGGATCGATCCCGCTGATACAGGCGCTCCGTGTGAACCTGAGCCAGGTCTTCCGCCAGGACGTGCGTTCCGGGGGCAGCCGGGGTGCCCGGTTCCTGCGCACCACTCTGGTCACGGCCCAGGTCGCGCTTGCGCTCATGCTGCTCATCAGCGCGGGGCTGCTCCTGGCGAGTTTCCGGAAAGTGATCGCCATCAATCCCGGATTTGGGTCCCCGAAACAGCTGCTGACTGCATCTGTGTCGTTGCCCGGGGTGCGCTACCGCAACGACGATGAGCGGCGAGGCTTCTTGGCCCGCGCGCTCGAACGCGTCCGGCGGCTGCCCGGGGTGGAGCAGGCCGGCGCTACCGATACCATTCCCTTCGGCAGCTACAATAGCGACAGCGTCATCCTGGCGGAAGGCCATGTCATGAAGCCCGGTGAGTCGCTGGTGTCGCCGAACCAGGTGGTGGTCACCCCGGGATACTTCGAAGCCATGGGTATTTCCCTGCTTGAGGGACGCCATTTCGATGAGCGGGACACGGAAAAATCGATGCCGGTGATAATGGTGGATGACCGGCTGGCGCGCAAGTTCTGGGGGGACAATAGCCCGATCGGCAAGCGCATGTGGCAGCCCTCCAGCCCACAGGATCTGACCCGTCCCGGCAAGGATATCCGGTGGTACACGGTCGTAGGGGTCGTGCGCAGCGTCAAGCTGCGAGCCCTCGTCGATTCGGACCAGAGGGTCGGATCCGATTTCTTTCCCTATTCACAGGCGCCGCGCGGGATGATTACCTTCGCTCTGAAGACTGCCGCGGAGCCTCGCGGTTTGATTTCCGGGCTCCGTAACCTGATCACCGCCCTTGACGGCGAGCTCCCGCTTTACGATATCCGCACGATGCAGGAGCGCACGGAAGAATCGCTCGTTTCCCGCAAGTCGCCGATGCTCCTGTCGCTGGTCTTCGGCCTGGTTGCGCTCCTCCTCGCAGCCGTGGGTATTTATGGCGTGCTCGCTTACATGGTGGCGCAGCGCACCAAGGAAATCGGCGTACGGATGGCGCTTGGCAGCACACCGGAAGCGATCTTCCGGTTGATCATCAAGGAAGGGGTCGTCATCCTTGCCGTCGGATTCGCGCTCGGCCTGTTCGGTGCCCTGGCTCTGGGCAAGTATGTGCAAAGTCTCCTTTATGGCGTGCGGCCGATGGAACCGTCGGTCCTGGCAGCCGTGACATTGCTCCTGGCGGTTGTGGCATCGGCGGCCTGTTGCTTGCCTGCCCGCCGGGCAACCCGGGTCGACCCAATCCAGGCGCTGCGCTGCGAATGAATAGTGATCACATACCGGTGCATCGGCAGCCGTCCAGGCGTATACTTTGTTCTAACAGCAGCTGCCGGAACTCAAGTTCAGGGAACCAAATGCCACGAGACTGCGTCTAACGCCTTAGAGTCTGCTGAGAAATGAGGAAATAAACTCATGCTTGCTCACCTGCTCTTCGGAGTGCTTCTGGCAGGTCCCCAGGTGGCCGCCGATCTTCCGGTTCAGAACCCGATGGAGCTGAACACGGAGATGCGCACGTTCCTGGACACGAAAGTGGACAGGGGATTGCCCCAGATGGAGCGCCTGCAGGCCCTTGTGAGCGCAGTATTCCAGGACCCGCAGCTCAACTTCACTTATTCGCCCGAGACCCGCACTTCCATCGAGACATTCACGAACCGCAGCGGAAACTGCCTTTCTTTCACCATTTTGTTCATCTCCATGGCCCGTCATCTGAATCTGGATGCCAGGTTCAGAGAGGTGGAGATTGCGCCCACCTGGTCGAAAACAGGCGCGTTCGTCAACCTGGCCCAACATGTCAACGCTGCGGTTTTCATCGGGGGACAGGCTTACTCGATCGACGTGTTTCCTGGTGTAAACCCGATCGAAGTCGGCGGGCAGGTGGTGTCGGATGCGCGCGGAATGGCCCATTTTTACAATAACCAGGGGGTCGATGACCTGGGCCGCGGCTACCTGGAACAGGCCGAGCTTCATCTAAGCAAGGCGCTTGAACTGGACCCGACGACTGTCTGCGTGTGGATCAATCTTGGGGCAGCCAGGACGCAGGCCGGGAACCTGGCCGAAGCCGAAAAGTTTTATCGCAAGGCATTGCAGCTCGATCCCCGCAATCCGGCCGCGATGAGCAACCTGGCCACTGTCTGTGAACTGACCAATAGACCCAAGGAAGCGGCGCTTTACCAGAAAAAGATCCGGGAATTCCGGGAAAAGAATCCCTACCATCACTATAACCTCGGCCAGCTTGCTTTTCAGGCGGGGCGGTATGACGAGGCGATCCTGCATTACCGGAAGGCGCTCAAGCTCAAATCGACCGAGCACAACTTCTACTATGCTCTGGCGCGAGTGTACGCCCAGCTCAACCAGACCGATGAAGTGATGGCCAACCTCAAGCTGGCGGAAAAGTACGCCTCCGATGCTTCGAACAAACAGCGCTACAACCAGAAACTCGACCTGCTGAAGGGAATTCGCAGCCACATCTCGATCCACTGAACAGCGCAGACCTCAGACATTAGACCTCAGACTTTAGACCTTAGACTTTGGACTAAAGAAGGTATCCAAGGGTCGATTCAAGGCTGATTCCGGGCCCGAAGGGCCGGGAGTGAGTGCGCCCGGCGTGAGGCCGGGATAGACATCAGGTGGAAATGAGCACCGAAGGCGAGGCACAAGACACCACGGATGGCATCGGATGTGCCGGCCCTTCGTGCCTCGCTCAAAGGTGTGGCTGAACTTAGACTTTAGACTTCACCCCCCATGTCTGGCTGCTGACTACCAACATGTCGCCGGCTTTTAGTCTAAGGTCTAAAGTCTAAGGTCTAAAGTCTGATTCCGCAGCCTGATGCCCGCGAGTCAACGCACCAGCATCTCCACTACTTTCGCCATCAGCCGGGTAGTCGAAGCCAGGTAATCGAAGTTCATGGTTTCATAGGTGTCGCCGGGCCGGTGTATGAATGGGGTCGTGTCTTTGTTCCGGTATTCCTCGGTGATGCCTACGGCCTTGAAACCAAGCCTGCGAAAGGCGGAGTGATCCGAACCGGTTTCCTTGGTGATGTGAATGGTGATATTCATCTTCAGCGCCTTGGCCGCGCTCGCGTACAGCGCCTGCGCGCCGTCATAGGGGACTTCGAGCTCGATTGCCCGATCCCCATCCTGATCCCAGCCCATCTGGTCGATCGTGTGCACAGAGTGGACTGTCCGGCCTTCATCCTTGAGCAGTTGGGCAAATGCCCGGCTGCCGCGCAGTCCGCGTTCTTCCTCGTCGAAAAAGACGAACATGACGTCGCGGGTTCGTTTCCGGACGCGTTTCATTTGCTGTGCGACCGCCGCCACGGCCGCCACGCCGCTGGCATTGTCGTTGGCGCCCGGCGACGTGCGCGCCGTGTCGTAGTGGGCGCCGATGACGACGGCTTCCGCAGCGGGCTTGCCGCAGGAGAGGATGGCGAAAATATTCTCCCCCTCCACTCCGTATGCCTGCCGCTTTGGATCGAGGCCGAGGCGCTGGAAAAGTTCGGAAAGGAACGCGCGGGCTTCCTGCCTGTTTTCGATCGAGGAGCGATTAGCCAGCCGGATTCCCGGGCGTATTTCGCCGGCGCCGGAGAGCTTGGAGACGATTTCCTGTTGCAGCGCGACGACGCCTGCGGGCGAATTTGGTTCTGCCGGCCGCTGCGGGGCGCCGGCCACGCTCGCGGGCAGGGCACACAGGGCCATGAGAATTGACGCTATCACCAGCTGTCTGCGTGTGGTCGGACCTGTCATTGAAATCGAACTCCCAATCTCGAATCTCGAATCTCGAATCAGAGGAGGGCCTGGTACGCCCTGCGCGCGGCCTCCATACGTTTGGGTTCGGCTACGAGGCGCGACCGCCAGAGGAGGTTGTGCGGCGTGACCGTAGCTCCCACGAACTCGACCACTTCGGTTTCGTAGCCGGCCGCTTCGAGGCGCAGAGTCCTCTCCGAATCCACCAGTGCCTGGATAAAGCGGCGTCGCACGGGCGCATGGCGGGGGATGCCCATGCGTTCGGCTTCCTCCCCGGCCCGCACCGCGGAGGCAACGGCGTCGCTCGTACAGCAGGGGACGAGCAGGAGCATCCGCGCCTGGCTTCGGATCGTCTGTTCAACGATGGCATCGGCGGCGGGGCCGCAGGCGTGCAGCGCCGTTACGATCGACGCATGCGCCGGCCAGGCCTCGGGTGACGCGACGTCGGCTGTGCGGCACTCGATGCGAATGCCGGTCTGGAGGCGAGCGGCGGCCCGCCGGCTCAACTCGGTGCGCTGCGCATCCCGCTCGATGGCGATCACTGAAGCGGATCTTCCCATCGGCTCGAGGAGCAGCTTTGCCGCCAGCAGGCCGACGTAGGACTTTCCGGCCGCGGCATCGACCAGGACGAGCGGCGCCCGGCCGGCAAACCGGCGCACGGCACGCTCGACTTCCGCGAGCATGCCCGCCACCTCCAGGGCTTTGCGGCGGTCTTCCCGGCGCAGGCCTGCCCCCTCTGCGGCTATGTAGAGGAGGTCCAGCCAACGCTCGACTTCGGATGTCCCGCCCGCTACCATCGCTCCCGCCGGACGAGTTCATCCAGGGACTTGCGCAGAAACGGCCGCGGCTCGGCCGCGGGGAACCCGAGGGGGGTCATCGCGACGACGCGCACCTGGGGAGGAATTCCAAGGAGGTTCTTTACCCGGGCCTCGTCAAAGTTGCAGATCCAGCAGGTGCCGAGCCCCTCGTTGGCGGCGGCCAGGATTACGTGGTCCATGACGATGCTGAGGTCGACGTCGGCGGCATTGAATCCGTCGGCGCGCTGCCACGCCGCTCCCGGGTCCACGCACCCGACGATGATCATCGGGGCCGACCAGAACCAGTCGCGGTCATAGACTTCCCTGAAACGCTCACGCAGCGACCTGTCGGTCACGATGATGAGCCGGAACGGTTGCCGGTTGGCCGCGGTCGGTGCGAGGCGAGCCGCTTCGAGCACGCGGCACAGCGTCTCATCCGGCACCGGATCCTGTCTGTAACCGCGTATGCTGCGGCGAGCGCGTATCAATTCCTGAAATTCCATGGATTCTCCTTGGTGCCCACATTCTGCCTCAGCGCCCGGGACCCTAGCAACCTTTTGTTCGACGGCCATTGGTCAGCCCGCGGGTACTCAAAAGCAGCCACGAATTCCACGAATCATCACGAAGCAGGGCATTCGTGATAATTCGTGGAATTCGTGGCTGTATTTTCCTCAGGGGTTCCTGGTAAGTCCGAGGGCACGGATGCGCTTGTGCAGGCGGGTACGCTCGATCCCGAGCGCTCGGGCTGCGGCGGAGACGTTTCCGCCCGCCTCCTCGAGGGCCCTGCTGATCCGGTCGCTTTCCGCCTGGGCTCGCGCCTCCTCCAGGCTGGAAGGCATCGCCGTATCGCGCGGGAGCCTTATTTCCAGCGGGATCGAATCCGGCGTGATCGTATCGGACGTCGACAGGATGGCCATGCGCTCGACGATGTTGCGCAACTCGCGGACGTTTCCCGGCCAGCGATAGGCGCGCAGGGCGGTAAATACCTCCGCATCGATGGTTCTGGGCTTGAAATTGTTGCGGCGGCAAAAATCCTCGAGAAAATACTCCGCCAGGGGGCGAACATCCTCGGGACGTTCGCGCAGGGGAGGAACCCGGATGGGCACCACGCTCAGCCGGTAGAAGAGATCCTCGCGAAACCGCTTTTTCTCCACCAGGGAAGTAAGATCCTGGTTTGTGGCCGAGACCACGCGCACGGCCACGTGGAGATTTTCGGCCCCGCCGACACGCTGGAATTCGCCCTCCTGCAGGACACGGAGCAGCTTCGCCTGGGAAGCCTCGTGCAGGTCCCCCACCTCGTCGAGAAAGATCGATCCCCCGTCGGCCAATTCGAATTTCCCGCGTCTGCTCGAGGTTGCGCCCGTGAAAGCGCCCTTCTCGTGACCGAACAGTTCGCTCTCCAGCAATTCGACCGGAATGGCCGCACAGTTGACCTTGATGAACGGCCCGGCGGCAAAAGGGCTTTGCCGGTGAATGTGCGCCGCGATGAGCTCTTTCCCCGTTCCCGACTCCCCTGTCAGCAGCACGCGCGCATCGGAGCGGGCCACCTGGCCGGCCTGCTCCACGACACGTTGAAACGCGGGACTGACGCCGATCATGCGCGGGCCTTCTCCCACGAGTTCGCGCAGCCGGGCATTCTCCTGGAGCAGGGCCGCTTGCTCGAGGGCGTTTTTCAGCACCAGGAGCAGCCGGTCGCGCCCAAGGGGCTTTTCGAGAAAATCGAAGGCGCCGGCCCGTGTGGCGGCGACGGCGTCGGCGATTGTGCCGTGGCCGGAGATCATGATGACTGTGGCCTGGGTGTCGGCCTGGCGCAGGCCGTGCAGCAAGTCGATCCCGTTCCCGTCCGGCAGACGGACATCCAGCAAATACGCGTCCGCGCGGGAACGCGATACTTGCGCCTGAAATTCGGCCGCCGTGCGGCAGATGCGCACGCTGTAGCCGGCCCCTTCCAGCACGAGCCGCAGCGACACACCGACATTCGCTTCGTCATCGACGATCAGGATTTTCTTTGCCGACATTGACTGTGCTCCCCCACTGGTCAAACATGCGCGCGGCGCTCGGATCCGTCCGGCAAGATCGCACGATGGAGTGCCTGATCTATGAGAACTCGTTATGTTGCATTCGAGGCCTTCGGCATCCCTGCCGCATGCGCCTGGGGCAGGATAAGGCGGAACCCCGCGCCCTGCAACCGTCCCTGAATGGCCTGCAGGTCTCCGTTTGCCAGCAGGGCGTTCTTGCGCGAGATGGACAGCCCGAGCCCCATGCCGTTCTTCTTGAAAGAAATGGACGGCTCGAAGAGCGAGCTTCGCGCCTCAGCGCTCAATCCCGGCCCCGAATCGTGCACTTCCACGAGCACCTTTCCCTGGGAGAATTCCGTGATTCCCCTCACCGCTCCTCCTGGCCCGGCGGCGTCCGCAGCGTTCTCCAGCAGGTTCGTCAGGATGCCCTTGACCTGGTCTGGGTCTGCCCAAGCAGCCGGAAGGGAGTCGGCGAGCGCGAGCTGGTAATCGACGTCCGGGTGCGCCACTCGGAGAAACTGGATGCGCTCCTCGATCAATGAATTGAGATCGAGCGCCTCGGGATGGGCCGCCGGCTCCGCGGCGAAATCCGAAAAGGCGCGCACGCGCCGCTCCAGGCTTTCCACCTCATCTGCCACGACCTGGGCCGCCTGCTCCAGGAATTTTCTATCCGCGAGCGGCTGCCGCGCAAGGATTTCCTCCACCGTCAGCCGTATCGGGGTGAGGGAGTTTTTCAGCTCGTGCGCCATCTTGCGCGCCAGCATCTGCCAGCTGGCAACCTGCGTAAGGTAGACAAGCCGGTCGCGGCTCTGCTGGAGGTCCCCGGCCGTGTGATTGAAAGCCTCGATGGCGCGGCCGATTTCATCCTGCTGCCGCGATCGGAGGCGGGTCTCGAAGTTTCCCTCGGCCAGCTGGAACAGCCCGGCGGTCAGATCCTGGATCGGGCTGCTGATGCGATTCGCCAGGTAAACCACGCTTGCCAGTGCGAGGATCCAGATGATCGCGCTCAGCAGGATCAGCGTGTAGGTCAAACCACGCCTCAGGTCGCGTTGTTGCACCTTGTCCACCTGCGATCGAGCCTGGCGGATCTCCCGGGTCACATCCTCCATGCGGACTCCGCCCAGGTTCCTGGCATAGAGCCAGACCTCCGGTCCATGGCGCACCAGATAGTCCAACCGATCGCCGCCCGGTTCCGATAGCTGGAATCGTTCCGGTTCCTGGCTGTCCCAAAACTGCCTGACCATGGGAGGCCAGGACGATTGCACGCCGGCGGCAAATTTCTTCGCATCGAGCGTGCCCGAGGCTGCATCGGACTTCAGGTTCTCGCGGGCCTGTTTGTAATACTCCCGGGCGACGCCCTCCAGCGACTTGGAGAGACGGTCCAGGTCATCCGTGGCGACGTAACTGAGACTCTGGTCCAGCAACGCCGAGGTCATCCACAGGATGGCGGCCAGTGGAAGCAGGGTGGCCGCCAGGAACACGAGAATAAGTTTGTGGCGGAGCCGGTTCACGATTTTCCTGTCTGCGGCTGGTTTTTTGCGTTCTTCCTGTCCTTCACGTCTTCGAGATGCAGCGGGCCCGAAACCGCCTCCCACTGCAACGGCGCCTCGCGTCCCTTGCGGCTGAAGACGTCGATCAGGCCTGCCAGCGTCAAACCGGGGAGGTCACTGTTCTCTGCGTCGTTAGGCGCTACTGAACACACCAACCTTATCACGGAGGTCTTTCCCGCTTGTAGCTCCGTCACCGGAATCTGCAGGTTCTCCATGCACCAGGCTTCGGCGGCGGCTTTGGTAAGATGCGATCCGGTCCGCCCGGCCGGACCCGCCTGTACGACTGAGAATCTTTCCTCCCACAAGTCATAGCTCACGGCGAACCGTTCCTCGACACGAAAGGACGTGCCGTGGTCCGACGTGAGCGCCAGGGAAAACACGTAGGTCACCACGGCGCCGTTGTGCAGTTGCTCCAGGGGCTTGCCCTCGAGGAAGTGCAAATGCGGCGCGGCCACGCGCAGGAGTTTCCCCTGACGCTCGACTGTCAGCGGACCGGGTTGGCATTGCAGCCTGGGGGAGACAATACCGGCGATGAAGATCAGCGTCAGGAAGTGTCGGCAGGCTCTCATATCACCCCCCTAATTCCTGAATCCGATCATGAACATCGGGGTCACTTGATGGAGCCGCACCGGGAATGCAAGAGACGCAAAAAAGCCGTCCCTGCGTGCCCAGCCAAATCCCAGACCATGCTTTACCTCAGCCCGAAGCCCGGGATCCCAAACGGTTCCGACATCGTAGAAGACCTGAAAATCATGGTACCGGTATTCCAGCGACCCATGTGCGGCGCGCGCTCCTCCTAGCGGCGCCACGTCGAATTTGTTCCATCCCCGCAGGGTGTAACTGTTTCCCAGGGAGAAGCGCTCGAACAGCGGTGCGGTCCCTGTTATGAGGCCTCCCTGAAAATGAGCTCCGAAAAAGTTTCTCCCCTTGGAGAGCGTGTAATCGGCTTTCAGGGAGTGGCGAGTGTAGACAAATTCGCTTTCAAGGACTCTCGTGGCCGTCCTCAGGCTGTAATCCGCGCTCAGAGTGTTCCTGAAGCTACTCGGATTCCTCGAGCGATAGCGAAACTGTATGTCCGCGGTCCCGGCATATGCCGTCTCTGTGCGGGCAACCGGGTACTGAGTCTGAAAGCGCTGAAAGCTTGTGCCCACGCTGATTTTGAGCTCGGGCAGAGGAAGGACCGACAGGGAAGGGGCGAAGTCCTGGCGCCACCGGTAAATCCCGGGAACGTCAGGGCGCTCGGCCAAGGCCGATTCAGTAGCGGCGTTGAAGGTCTGATGATATTGGTCAAAGCCAATCCTCAGCTGGAGGAGATCGGTCCCGATCTTCCTGTTTTCATAGCGAAGGCGGAAACCGGCGTTGCGCTCCAGCAGCTCGTCCGCACTGTCCACGAGTCCAAAGGTGAAGACATTGTGGTTGATGATGATCGGGAGTTCCACCGCGCCGTTGAAGCCCTCCTTGGAGTGATACACTACCGGAGGGATGGGCACATGGAAGCGCTTCCATCGGACTCTTTCCGTTTCAAAAATCACTTTGACATGCTCCGGCTTTTCGCCGCGCTTCACTTTGACTTTGACGGAGTATTCCTGCAGCTCCCTCCTGAGCTTTTTGGCTATCTCCTCGGCGGCCTCCTGGTTGTACTTTTCGCCTACCATCTTCTGCATGTCGGTATGCAGAGCCTTGCTGACCTTGGTGTCGGCCACTCCAGAGACCGCGACGCTTTCGACGTCGTAACGCGAGTTAACGTTCGTCTCCGGCTTCTGGTCGCCGGCGACGGCAGCTGCCGGCAAAAGCAACATCCAAACTATCGAGAGCAGGTGTAAGTTTTTCATGCCCCTATACAGTGCAAGCGTCAAGCCAACCCGTAAGCAACTGATAACAAAGAATATATCTCCAGACCGCCTGTGATTCGAAGTCACAGGTGTGCTGCCGCCGTCACAGGCAATGCTGCCGTGACGTTCCGGCCGGTCCGAACCTTTGTAGCGCGGGTCTGCCCGGATAAGCAACCTGGAAAATACGCGCTGCGGAAGTGCACTCTTCCGGTACCGTCCGGTTGAGCAAGGAGCGAGACCGTAGGTAAGGACGCAGAAAAACGTTATCCGCCCTGGACTTGGACTTGGACTTGGACTTAGACCTGGACCTGGACTTGGACTTGGACGTGTGTGCAGTAAGAACAGCGTGAGAATTGGCACATGTCACGCTCGGGACATCTATCCTTGAGAGGCTGGACCAGGTCCACGTCCAGGTCCACGTCCAAGTCTAGGTCCAGGTCCAGGTTGATCCGGCTTCATAGGTGCTTTGATCGAACACCGGGTTTGGCAACGGGAGACAGCGCCTGCTTGCGAACCGTCATGGGTTGGCGAGCGCCAGGTCCACGGCTGCGGCGGCGTGGATGGCGGTCGTGTCGAACAGGGGCAGGGGATAGTCCCCGGGCTTGATGAGCAGTGGGATTTCCGTGCAGCCGAGGATGACACCCTCGGCGCCGCGGTCATGGAGGCTCCGAAGGACAGACTTGTAGGCGTCTCTCGAAGACTCGGAAATGATTCCGCGGCCGAGTTCATGATAGATGATGTTGTGGACAATGGTTCTTTCGTCGGCCCCGGGAATCAGGATTTTGAGGCCGTGCAGGGATTCGAGGCGGTTTCGGTAAAACTCGTGTTCCATCGTGAATCGTGTGCCCAGGAGGCCGACCGTCTTCAGGCCCTGCTTCCGGATCTCTCCGGCTGCGGCATCCGCGATGTGGAGCAGCGGGATGGAGACGGCGGCTTCGACGGCCTCGGCTGCACGGTGCATCGTGTTGGCGCAGATGACGAGAAAATCCGACCCTCCCCGCTCGACGCGCCGCGCCGCCTCGACCATGAGGCCATTCAAGGCATCCCAGCCGCCAGAGTTCTGGAGCGTCTCGAATTCCTCGAAATCGACCGAAACCATGATGCACCGGGCGGAGTGAGACCCGCCGAGCCGCTTGTGCACGCCGTCGTTGATCAGCCGGTAATACTCAACCGTGGAATGCCAGGTCATGCCTCCCACGAGGCCGATTGTCTTCATCGTCTTCCCTCGAGGAACCGCGAAACACACGAAAAACACGATATCGACTTCGTGCTTTTCGTGTGTTTCGTGGTTTGCTGTTCTTGTTGCACTCTCCGGATGCGCCGGGCGCCCTACTTCTTGGCGGCGGCGCGGATGGGCAAGAGATCCGCCACGAAGCAACCGCGGCCGTGGGTGCCGATCACCACCACATTCTCCACCGGTTGAATTGCAAGGTCGAACACATGGGCAGTCGGAAGGTTGGCGCCGAGGACTTCCCATTTCTTGCCGCCGTCGACTGTTACATAAACGGCCAGATCCGTGCCCAGGTAAAGGATGTTCCCGTTTGTGGGGTCTTCCTTCACGACGTTTGCGATGCCGCCGGGGACGGAAGTGGCGATGTTGCTCCAAGTCTTCCCGTAGTCGGTGGACTTGAACAGGTACGTGTTGAAATCGTTGTGCCGCTTTCCGTTGACAACGATGTAGACCGTGCCCTCATCGAAGCGCGAGGCCTCGATGCTGGCGATGAAGCGTTCCGGGGGAAGGCCCTGCGTGATCTTTTCCCAGTTGCCGCCTTCGTCCCGGGTGACGTGGATGTTGCCGTCGTCGGTACCCGCGTAAATCAGCCCTTTCTTAAGCGGCGATTCGGAAATCGACCAGATGGTGGAGTAGGCGATGTTCCCCTGCTTGGCCGGGTCGAAGTTTGTCAGGTCCGGACTGATCTTTTTCCAGGTTTTGCCCTGATCGTCGGTGAGGAACAGGAACTGCGCCCCGTACAGAATGCGGTTGGAATCGTGCGGTGACACGATGATCGGCGAGACCCACTGGGCCCGCTTCTTTTCCGTACCGAAATCAGGAGCGATCGGCGTCTGTCCCGGCCGTTGGCCGCGTCCCCCTCGACCCTGTCCCTGCACTTGTCCTCGGCCCTGTCCCTGCGCTTGCCCTCGCGCTCCGGCTGCCGCCTGTGCCTGGGCCTGCTGCTGCGCCTGCGCCTGCTGCTGCGCTTGCTTTTGCGCTTCGGCCAGCTTCTGGGCTTCGGCCAGCTTCTGGGCTTCGGCCTGCTGCTGGGCGGCCTTGATGTAGTCCATCAGGGTTGGGCCGCCGCCGTAGCGGGTGACGAAATAGACGATGTTCGGATCTGCCGGATTCACCGCGTGGCGTCCGGCTTCGTCCCCGATCCCGCTTTCCCATTCCTTCCAGGTAATCTTGTCACGCCCGGCGGTCATGTCGATTTCGCCGCGCCATCCGCCTGTATCCTGGATGTTGGAGTAGGCATAAAACTTCCCCTTGGTCGGGCTGACCGCGATGCTGAACATGTGGGCGATGGGGATGTTCACGGGGTGCTGGAAGCTGGCGAGTCCGTCATGAGAAATCGCGATGCCGCCGTCATTCACCACCAGGATGTGGTTGGAGTCCTTCGGGTTGATCCACATGCCGTGGTAGTCGACGTGGTTTCCCTTGAGGCCTTCCCAGGTCTTGCCTCCGTCCTTTGACCGCAGGTAATTCAGCCCCATGACGTAGACGACGTCGGGATTGTTGGGATCGACCCTGACCTGGCCAAAGACCCAGCCGTAGGCGAACGTCGACCGGATCCGTTCATTGCCCTCGACCAGCTTCCAACTCTCCCCCTTGTCGTCGCTGCGATAGAGGTAGGCGCCTTGTTTTGAGGCCTCCTTCGGCTGCTGGTTGATGACGGCATACACGACGCTGGGATTGGTCTGGCAGACACTGATCCCGACGCGCTCGCACTCCCCCTGGGAGAAGTCCGGCAGCCCGTTGCCCAGCGGCTTCCAGCTCTTGCCCCCGTCCACGGTTTTGTAAATTCCGCTTTCGACGCTCTCGATGGGATCATTCCAGCGAAATCGCAGCCGCTGGGCTGTTCCGGCGTACAGAATCTCGGGATTCGAAGGATCCATGGCAAGGTCTATGACGCCGGTCTTTTCGTTCTTATAGAAAACCTTTTGCCAGGTTTTGCCGCCGTTGGTGGTCTTGTAGACCCCTCGGTCCGGGCTGAAGGTGTATTCGTGGCCCGGAGAGGCCACATACACGATGTCCGGGTTGGTCGGGTGCACGAGGATCCGGGCGATGTGCTGCGTATCGGCGAGGCCCATATAGGTGAAATGCTGGCCGGCGTCGATCGACTTGAAGATTCCGATGCCCGCCTGCGAGCTCCGGAAGACGTTGGCTTCGCCGGTCCCGACCCAGACGATCTGCGGGTTGGACGGGGCGATGGCCAGGTCCCCGATCGATCCGGCAGGATAGTCGTCGAAAATGCCGGTCCAGTTCGCCCCGTCGTCGGTCGACTTCCAGACGCCGCCCTGGGCAGCCGCAGCGTAGATGACCGCCGGCTGCGACGGGTGAACCTCGACGTCGGTCATTCGTCCGCTCGGCCTCATCGGGCCGACGACCGTCCACTTCACATCTTTGAACGGCGAGCGGGCGCGCATCGCCTGGTGCTGCTGGAACTGGCGCAGTCGCGACCGGGCTTCCGCGGAATCCCTGGCTTGTTCCTGGGGGGCAGGCAATCCGAGCCCGATCGTGGATGAGAGCAGTAAAATGACGACCGGAAGAATCGGCCGCATGCGATTTCCTGATTTCATGACTCCTCCCTGTTCTTGGGCCTGCTGGTTTATTCTTGGGGGTGCGTTCGCTCCCCGGGCTTATTTCGGGATGCGATATTCCGCCGTCCATTTCACCTCGGGACCCGTGCCGGCTTTCGTGGTGCCGGCGATGAGGTTCCCGTTGACGCGGCCCGAATACTGGATCGTGCCCACCGCAAAGCTGATTCTGTCCCCATCCAACTTCGCGTTCTGGATCGGCAGGTCCGTACCGTTGATTCTCAGGCTGCCCTCGATCTTCTGGAAATTTTGTTTGAGAGTCAGCAAGGCATTCGGCCACGTCCAGGTTCCCGCCACCTTGGCCGGGACGTACCAGAGATAGGCTGTGCGGCCCCCTTCACTGATGGTCTGGTCGGGTTCCCAGTCTTCCATGGTGAAGGCGTGCGTCACGATGCGGGTGCCGGGCTTCATTTCCAGGATTTTCGGCCGCAGCTTCATGTTGAGGTCCGGCAGGAGGTACATGGTGACCACGGTCGCTTTGCTGAAATCGACTTCGAAAATGTCCCCGTTGACGAAAGTCGCTTTTGCCGCAACGCCGGCCTTTTGTGCACTCTCTTTGGAGAGCGCCACCATGTCCGGGTTGTACTCGACGCCCATGGCCCGTGCTCCCCGCTTGGCGGCCGCGATTACGATGCGCCCGTCGCCCGAACCCAGGTCGACCACGAAGTCGACTGGCGTCACTTTAGCCGCGTCGAGCATCGCGACGATGAGTTCGTCCGGAGTGGGCACCCAGATGACGTCCTTGCCGGGCTGGCCGACACTGGGCTGATACTGCGATTGCTGCTGCGCGCCGGAGGTTGCCGGTGCAATCGACAGCACCAGAAGCGTCAGGGCGAAGATAACGATTGGACTTTTATTGCACATAGTTGCCAGCATCTCCTTTTCCAAGTGCTTGTTGTTGATGCGCATTCTAATCGCTATCGGTTTTGCACAAAAGGGCAAAATCAATCGTCCGGGATTAGCAGCCACCAAGACATCGCGCGGCAGAGCCCTTGCGAGGCGCGGTGTCTCTTGACGATCCTCGCGGCGAATGACACGCTGTATCGAGCGGTTTCAGTCCGGGGAGCATCGACCTATGTCGACCATGCAGTCATGGCGGAGAGGGTTTTTGCCGCTCACGGTTCTCTGCATCCTGGCCGCTGCCTGTTCCTCGGCTCCGAAGCCTTCCACCCCAACGGGCGGGACAATTTCGGCAGCGGCAACAAGTTCATCGCCGCCACCATCGCCAACGGCAAGGTGTAGGTCGGCACGCCGAACGGCGTCGCCGTCTTTGGGCTGATCACCCGCTGATTCCACTTACGGAAGGAAATGTCGACGATGTCAACCTGCCAAAGAATCTTGTTTCGCATTCTGCTGATGTTGATTGTGCCGGCTGCCGTTTTCGTCTCTGCTCGACAGCCTTTTTCCAAAGACCTGTACTCGGGGCTGCGCTGGCGGATGATCGGGCCCTTTCGCGGCGGCCGCGTCAATGCCGTGAGCGGAGTCGCCGGACAGCCAACAACGTTTTACTTCGGTTCAGTCGGGGGCGGCGTCTGGAAGTCCACAAACGCGGGCCGCACGTGGAGTCCCATCTTCGATTCCCAGCCGGTGGCTTCGATCGGCGCAATCGGGGTGGCGCCTTCCAACGGCAGAGTAATCTATGTCGGGACAGGCGAAGCGGACATGCGCGACTCGATTTCGTTCGGCGACGGCATGTACAAGTCCACGAATGCGGGAGAGACCTGGCGCCACATCGGTTTGGAAACCACCCGCCAGATCGGCCGCATCCTGGTCGATCCGAAGAACCCGGACATCGTTTTCGTGGCGGCACTGGGCCATGTGTACGGGCCGAGCCCCGATCGCGGCGTATATCGCTCGCGCGACGGCGGTGCCACGTGGGAAAAAGTCCTGTACAGGAATGAGAGCGTGGGCGCGATCGACCTTGCATTCGACCCGGGTAATTCCAGGGTCGTCTACGCTGCGCTGTGGGCGACTCGCCGGCCGCCGTGGTACATCTACAATCCGGCGAACGGTCCCGGCAGCGGCATCTATAAATCAACGGACGGCGGCACGACTTGGTCGCCGCTCACTGCGGGCCTGCCGGTTGAGGGCGCAGGACGGATCGGCATTGCGGTCGCACCCACGAATGCCAATCGCGTGTATGCCGTCGTGGACGCCAAAGAAGGCGGGCTGTATCGTTCGGAGGATGCCGGGGCGAGCTGGAACCGGATCAGCGGCGACAACCGGATCTGGGGGCGCGGGTGGTACTTCGGCAAGGTCTCAGTGGATCCGAAGAATGCCGATGTCGTCTACGTGTCGAACACCGCACTTTACAGATCGACGGATGCGGGGAAGAGCTGGACGCCGATCAAGGGCGCACCGGGGGGCGATGATTATCATCAGCTCTGGATCGATCCCGGCGACTCCAACCGCATGATCGTCGCCAGCGACCAGGGCGCGGTCGTTACCGTAGATGGAGCGGCTGCGTGGAGTTCCTGGTACAACCAGCCGACCGCACAGCTGTACCACGTGGCGGCCGATTATCGCTTCCCCTGCTGGGCCACTGGAGCTCAACAGGACAGCGGCGCCGTCGGCGTGCCCACCACCGGCCCGCACGCGGTGATCTCGATGCATGAGTGGACGGGCCTGGGCGCGGGCGGGGAGAGCGGTTACACAGCGCCGGATCCTCTTCACCCGGAGATCCTCTACGGCGGGACGGTCACCCGGTGGAACAACATTACGGGAGCGGCCCAGAATGTGTCCCCGGAACGCGGCGGCCAGGGGGGGCCGTTCCGGCACGCCTGGACGCAGCCGCTCGTGTTTTCAGCGGCAGACCCGCACGCGCTCTACTACGCCAACCAGTACGTCTACAAGACGATCGACGGCGGCGAAAACTGGTCCCAGATAAGCCCGGACCTGACCCGCGAGGATCCCGGCGTGCCGCCGAACCTCGATGCCGCGGCGGCGGCCGATGCGCCCCCCGATAAACGGCGCGGGGTCGTCTACACCATTGCCCCGTCGCCGATGCAGGCGCCACTGGTCTGGATCGGGACCGACGACGGCCTCATCCAGCTCACCCCGGATGATGGCAAAACCTGGAAGGACGTGACTCCCCCGGCAATGACACCGTGGAGCAAGGTGACGATGATCGATGCGTCGCACTTTGATCCCAACGAAGCCTTTGCTGCCGTGGAGAGGCATCAGCTCGAGGACTACGACCCGTACCTCTATCGCACCCGAGACGGAGGCAGGACCTGGCAGAAGATCACAAACGGCCTTCCCGCGGGCGTCTATGTGCAAACGGTGAAGGAAGACCCGGTACGGCGCGGGCTGCTCTTCGCCGGGACGGAACTGGGGGTCTGGGTTTCCTTCAACGACGGCGATGACTGGCAGTCTCTGCAGGTCAACCTGCCGGCCGTGTCGATGCGCGACCTGGCGATACACGGCGACGACCTGATCGCCGCCACACACGGACGCGGGTTCTGGGTGCTCGACGATATCACCGCACTGCGCCAGATCAACGACGTGGTCGCGAATTCGGAGGCAGTCCTTTTCAAGCCTGCGGATGCCATCAACATGCCTCCCGGCAATGAATACGGTACGCCGCTCCCGAAGGACGAGCCGTTTGCGGAGAATCCGCCGTTTGGTGCGAAGATTGATTTCTATCTGAAATCGGCCGCCTCCGACGCCGTCGTGCTCGAAATCCTCGATTCGACGGGCCAGGCGGTCCGCCGCTACCGGAGCGATGAACAGAATCCACCCCGCAATCCGGCTACGCTCAACGTTCAGGCGATCTGGGTCCCCACGCCGGAATCGCTCCCGTCCTCGGCCGGCATGCATCGCTGGATTTGGGATCTCCGCTCCACTCAGCCGGGTGGCGGCCGCGGGGCAGGGGGCGGGCGCGGCGGCGCCCCGCCGGCTCAGCCGGGAGCGTACACCGTCCGGTTGACCGTCGACGGCAAGAGCTACACCCAGACTTTGACGGTAAAGCCAGACCCGCGCCTGGCGGATAGCAAAGAACCAGGGAAGGACTGAGGACCTGCCTGTTATCTTGACTGGAATGATTTGTTTCTAAGCTGGTTTATGCCGGATGATCTGAAGTTATGTATGAACCACGAAACACACAAAATCATTTGGGTGCAGCTCTTTTATGACAGGGGATTTGTCGCACCATATATGGGTTGGGATTGCAATCCGAAGAGCTCCACCCAAAAGATCTGTCAATTATCATCTGTCAATTATCAATTGTCATTTACACATGCCAAAGGCTCACAACGGCCAAATGACAAATGACCATTGACAAATGATAATTGATAAATCTTCGCGCGCGGCCCACTGATGAAACCGGGGTGGCTATAAGTGGTCAAGCAGTGGCACTTGTTTGAACTGCACGTTCGCGTATCTCTTTGTATCTGCTTAACTCGTGATCCGTTCTGAAAGAACCACACCCAAATCACTTTCGTGTATTTCGTGTGTTTCGTGGTTCCCGCTAATAGCGGTAGTGGTCCGGTTTGTAGGGGCCTTCGACCGGGACGCCCAGGTACTCGGCCTGCTCCGGCGTGAGCGTCGTCAGCTTCACCCCGATCCGTTCGAGATGCAGCCGGGCGACCTCTTCGTCCAGCCGTTTCGGCAGCGTATACACGCCGATTTTGTAGGAATCGCGGTTCTTCCACAGGTCGATCTGCGCCAGCGTCTGGTTGGAGAAGCTGTTGCTCATGACGAAGCTCGGATGGCCGGTCGCGCACCCCAGGTTTACCAGGCGGCCTTCGGCCAGCAGGAAGATGCTGTGCCCGTCCGGGAAGGTGTGCTTGTCCACCTGGGGTTTGATGTTCAGTTTCACAACCCCCGGTTCGCGATTCAGGCGGTCAACCTGGATTTCGTTGTCGAAATGGCCGATGTTGCAGACGATCGCCTGGTCTTTCATCTTCCTCATGTGCTCGAGCGTGATGATGTCGCGGTTCCCGGTGCAGGTCACATAAATGTCACCCCGCCCAAGCGTGTCTTCCACGGTGGCGACCTCGAAGCCTTCCATGGCCGCCTGCAGCGCGTTGATCGGGTCGATCTCGGTGACGACGACGCGGGCGCCGAAGCCCCGCAGCGAGTGGGCAGAACCCTTGCCGACGTCGCCGTAGCCGCAGATCACCGCTACTTTGCCCGCGACCATCACGTCGGTTGCGCGCTTGATGCCGTCGCTGAGCGATTCGCGGCAGCCGTAAAGATTGTCGAACTTCGACTTTGTGACCGAGTCGTTGACGTTGATGGCCGGGACGAGCAGCGTGCCCTGCTGGTGCATCTTGTAGAGGCGGTGCACGCCGGTCGTGGTTTCCTCGGAAACCCCCCGCCACTCCCGGGCGATTTCATGCCAGCGGCGCGGGTTCCCCTCATACACCTGTTTGAGCAGGCTCCTTGATGACGCCCTCCTCATGGTTCGCGGACGGCGTATTCACCCAGTCCGAGCCTTCCTCGAGCTCGTAGCCCTTGTGGATCAGGAGCGTGGCGTCGCCGCCGTCATCCACGACGAGCTGCGGGCCCTTGCCTCCGGGATGGCTTATGGCCTGGTAGGTGCACCACCAGTAGTCTTCGAGCGTCTCCCCCTTCCAGGCGAAGACCGGCACGCCCGCCGCGGCAATGGCGGCGGCGGCGTGATCCTGGGTCGAGAAGATGTTGCAGCTCGCCCAGCGGACGCTCGCGCCGAGGTCCCTGAGCGTCTCGATCAGCACCGCGGTCTGAATAGTCATGTGCAGGCTTCCGGTGACGCGAACTCCCGCCAGCGGTTTGTCGACGGCATACTTCTTCCGGATCGCCATCAGGCCAGGCATCTCCTGCTCGGCGATTGTTATCTCCTTGCGGCCCCACTCGGCCAGCGACTCGTCGGCGACCTTATAGCCGATTGCGGCCCCACCCATCACTGTGCTGCTCATGTTGATTTCCTTCCTTTCATATCGTAGAATCTCGATGTGATGATATGATACCGGAGGAACCCCGATGACGTCAATCCTGAAAACACTCCGGCTGGTGGCGGATCCGACGCGCACCCGCCTCGTGCTGTTGCTCGAGCGGGAGGAGCTTTCGGTGGCCGAGCTGCAGGAGATCCTCGGCATGGGGCAGAGCACGCTCTCCACCCACCTGGCGCAGCTGAAGCAGGCCGGGGTCGTCGAGGACCGCCGCACCGGGAAAAACATCCTGTACCGGCTCAAGACGAACGGCTCGGGGTCGCCGCAGCTGGTCGAGCCGTTGATGGGGGTGCTGCGTCAGGCGGCGACCCAGCTGCCCGAAGCGGAGGAAGATATCGAGGCGCTCCGCCTGGTCAGGATGAAGCGCCGGGACAAGGTGCGGGCCTACTTCGACGAACTGGCCGGCAAGTTCGGCCGCAAGTATGTGCCCGGCCGTTCCTGGAAGGGGCTGGCCGAGACATTCCTGACGCTGCTGCCGCCGCTGGTGATCGCCGACCTGGGCGCCGGGGAAGGGACGGTGTCGCAATTGTTGGCGCGGAGCGCGAAGGAAGTGATCGCCGTCGACAATTCCGAAAAGATGGTCGAGTTCGGATCGAAGCTGGCGCGCAAACACGGCGTGCGCAACCTGCACTACCGGAAAGGGGACCTGGAATCGCTGCCCATCGAGGACGGAGCCGTGGACGTCGCCTTTTTCAGCCAGTCCCTCCATCACGCGCAGCACCCGGACCGGGCTGTCGCGGAGGCGTTCCGTGTCCTGCGGCCGGGCGGGCGGATCATCGTGCTCGATCTCGTGAAGCACCACTGCGAAGAGGCCCGTGAGCTGTACGCGGACGTCTGGCTCGGGTTTACGGAAGTGGAAATACAACGCCTGTTGCGGAAAGCCGGTTTCAGGGACGTGACCCTCTCGGTCGTGCACCGCGAATCGAAAGCGCCGCACTTCGAGACCCTGCTCGCCGCCGGCAAACGTTAGCGGCGCCCGCGCGCATAGTTCGTGGCCAGCCTCGTGGGCTTATCTCTGAGAGACTTTGAGGCCTTGGAGGTCTTTCTGGGTCAATTCTGTTGCTACTTCTTTTCGGGTGGTTTTTTGTTGTCCTTCTTTTCCTCCGGCTTCCACGCTTTGATGCGTTCCTTGAGGTCGTCCTTCATCTTCAAGTAGGGGATGCCCTCGACCATCCACGGCGGGGCGGGTTTGCCCATCAGGTAGTGGTCGAAGAACTCCTTCATCCGGACGGTGTAGTCCCTCTGGTTTGCGGCTTTGGCCAACCCGTGGTTTTCCCCCGGGTACTCGAGCATGATGACCGGTTTTTTGAGGCGCCGGAGCGTGTTGTAGTACTCGATGCCCTGATTCCAGTCGACGGCCCCATCCTTGTCGTTGTGCAGGATGATGAGCGGCGTCTTGACCCTGGTGGCCCAGTAAACGGGCGAGTTTCTCTGGTAGGCTTCGAGGTTGTCCCAGTAACCGCCGAGGAAGCGGCCCTGCGAGCTTTCGAAGATCGCCTGGTTGGCGCCGCCGGTGTTGAAGTAGATTGAGCTGTACATCGAGATCATGTTGGTGAGCGGCGCCCCGGCCACGGCGGCGGCGAAATCCGCCTGGGTCACGAGGAACGCGGTCTGATAGCCGCCCCAGGAGTGACCGTGGAGGCCGATTTTCGCCCGGTCCACGACTCCCGCTGCGACTGCCGCGTCGATCGCCGGCAGGACACACCATACGGCCGACATTCCCGGGTCGTTGACCTTGTAAGTGATGTCGGGCATCAGGACCGCGTAGCCATTGCTGGTGTAAACGGATTTGTTGAAACCGTTCGCGCTGGGGGAAGTGTAGCGGTTGAGCCCCTGCGAGGATTTCTCGTAGTAGTAGACGATCGTGGGGTATTGCTTCCCCTTCTCGTAGTTGGCCGGGAGAAACAGAGCCGCCTGCAGTTTGTCGCCTTTGGCGCTCTTGTAATCGAGAAGCATCACGCCGCTCGACCAGAAGAAGTCCTTCTGCTGCGGGTTGGCTTCGGTCAGCCTCTGGCCGTTCTTGAGCTGCGCATCGGTCACGTAGTAGTTCGGATACTCGTTGTTCGTGTCGCGGGTGTAGAAGCAGACATCCGCCTTGCGGGCCTTCATCGGCCCTCCGAACCCCGCGTCATCCCACAGCAGCGGGCTGATGCCGGTTTTCCCTTTTTCGAGAAGGCCAATGCCGGCCTTCTTGGTCCATTCGCCGTACATGGAGACGTACTGCGGTTTGGACAAGTCGATGCCTCGATCTTCCGGGTCGAGAGAGTTGAGCGACCGGTAGCGGATCTGGTCTTTCCGGCCGTTCACCGTCAGGTTGACCCCTCTTCCGCCGTGGACGGGCACGTTCCAGATGTCATAGCCATCGTTGAGAAAGACGCTCTGGCCGTCCTTTGCCCACCCGAGGAACTGGTCGGGGGGATTCTTCACGTTGTGATCGTCGTCCTCATTGACAAAGTTGGCCGGGACGTCCTTGGTCACGGGGTAGGACTTGCCGGTGGTCATGTCCCATGCGTAAAAGACGCCGTCGTTGTAATAGAGGAAATGGGTTCCGTCGGTAGAGATCGAATAGGAATACTGCTGCTTTTTCAGGGCGAGGTTCCGCTCCCCCGTCTTCATGTCGATGACGTACACATCCCGGTAGCTCCGGCCATCGAGGTTCGAGTCCAACTCATAGCTGCGGTTATCCTGTCCGAGGGCGAAGAGCGCTTTGGGGGATGTCTGCACCTGGCGGACTTCCTCGGTGGCGAGCCGGATGAACTTCCTGTCCTTGACACGGAATTCCGACAGGTAGCTGAAGTTTTGATCCGAGGTCGCCTGAACCTGTTGCTGCGATTGGAGCCGCTTGTCCAGGTAGTGCCAGAGGACGAGGTCCGGCATGTCTTCATCGGTGGCAGTGCCGGCCGGGGGAGTGGCGGGCCCGCCGGGAGCGGCGGCATCGGGGGCGGTTGCGGGAGTTGCGCCTTCCTGCTTCTTCTTCGGCTCCCGGATCCCGAACAGCAGGGCTTCGAAGTCCTCCGTCCACTGTGGCGGGCGGTTTGGACTGATGGTCATACCCTGGGGGAAGCTCTTGTCGTCTTTCGGGTCATAAGCGACTTTCACGAGGCCGGCGGCCGCGTCCGATCCTGCGGCGTCAAAGCCCTTGAATCCGACGATGCTGTGCATCTTGTCTTCGTAGGCCTTGTCCTCTTTCCCCTTGAGGCAGGCAAGCGCTTCACCCTTTTCGGTCCAGGTGAGGCTCCGGTAGTTGGCTTTATCGTTGTCGAGCGACAGGACCGCTCCGTTATCCATGGTGCGCAGCTGGAGGCCGTTTCCGGTCAGTCCCATGGCGTCGATGATGAACGCCATCCAGCGGCCCTTTTTGTCGAATGCGAATTCGGAGACGTTGCCGAAGGTCAACTCTTTGCCCGTGGCGAGCTCGCGCAGGATCAGATCGGATCCCGACCAGCGCTCTCTTTCGCGCGCCTGGCTCTCGGGGGGCGCCTTGCTGAGGGCAAGCCACGCCGGGTTCTCGCCGGAGAACGCGAAATTGCGGATCCTGTCGTACTCGGCCTTTTCGCCGGTCGCGAGGTTCAGGACGTTGGCTTTGGTGTAGATCGTCTTGCGGTCTTTGCGCAGGGCCTTGGATTCCTTAGCAGTGGGATAGGTCATGAAGGCGGCAAATCTTGCATCGTCTGAAAATGCAACCTGCCCCATCCGGGATTCGCCCGCGGGGAACTTGTACTCCTTCGTCCCCCTGGTCTGCCGGATAATGACCTCGCCATCCCCCGCGATCGGAGAGAGCCGGTAACCGAACCACTGGCCATCGGAAGAAATGGCGTTGCTGGAAATCGACTTCCAGTCGAGGATGTCCAGAAATCCGATCGGTCGCGGGGTCGAAGGCGCCGCGGCAGGCGGCTTGTCCTGGGCCGGGTTCTGGGCAGGGGAAAATGACACGGCGAGTAGAAATGCCAGGATCATCAAAGCCGTGCTTCCGATTCGTTTCATAGTCACTCCTTGATCCGTTGTGGCGCCCTGCGAGCGGTGAATGGTTTCGCCTGTGTTGGATTCTTCCCTCGGCAAGCGGTTGGCGAGCATGCAGCGACATTAGAATCCCAATGTGCCGTCCGGGTCAAGCCTTGCGAAAAGCTCGTTTATCTGGACCTGGACTTAGACCTGGACATGGATGTGAGCCTGGACCGAGAAACCAGGTAAATGTGTGGAGTAGAGGATCATCCCGGTCCATGTCCAGGCCTGGGCCCACGCAGGGCGGTGGCTCAAATTAGCGTGATAGGTTTCGTCAGGCGCGGCGCTTGCGGTCGGTTGCCTCGGCTCGCCAAGTCATCATTTTTAGAACGGGAGGTTGCCGAGGAGCCGTACCTTCGCCGCCGCCGGCATTCGCCGGGGCGCGATGTTGCGTGGCCGAGTCGTGTAGGCGCCCAGCGCGAAAGAGGCGGCCGGATCCAGCCAGACACAGGAAGGATCGAATCCAGCGGCGGCCGCCATCGCGTCGAATTGCGCCACACTGTATTTGTAGGAGTTTTCCGTGTGGATCCGCTCGTGCGCCTCGAATTGAACGCGCTGATTCGCAATCATCACTTCCTGCGCCACGAGGCTTTCCAGGTGCATCTCAATTCGCCCGAGTACCTGGTCATAGAGCGCGACGTGGCGGAATGATTCCAGGTTGAAGTTTGCTTTCAGTTCCCGGTTCAAGCGGGCAAGCAGATTCAGGTTGAACGCGGCGGTCACTCCCCGCGCGTCGTCATACGCCCGCTGAAGAATGCCGGCATCCTTCTTCAAGTCATACCCGATCAGGAGAGCGCCGCCCTCGCCCAGCAATTCAGCGAATTGGCTGAGGAGCCGGTGCGCCTCCGGAGGCGTCAGGTTCCCGATGCTGGACCCGGCATACAAAATGATCCGCCGGCCGGTTCCCGACAGCAACGCATCGAGGCTGGTCAGGTCGGATTGAAAGTCCATGGCCACGGCATTCACGGCGAGGAACGGGTAGTCGGCAGCGACCTGGCGGGCGGCCGAGCACAGGCATTCTGTCGATATGTCGACGGGAACATACGTGTCTACTGCGCCCGTCTCCAGCACGAATCGTCCTTTACGGCAGTCTCCGGAGCCGAATTCAATGAGGCACAGACCCCGCCCGAAGAGTTTTGGCAGGGCGCCGGCGTACTTTTCCAGGATGGAAGTCTCGGCACGCGTCAGGTAGTACTCAGGCAGGCGGCAGATCTGATCAAACAGACGCGATCCTTCGGCGTCGTAAAAATACTTGGGCGGAACCGATTTGGGTGATTGGCTCAGGCCCGCGAGCACCTCCGCTGCCATCGCTTGAGACTCTCCCCTGAACTCGGTGAGCCTGTATTCCGCCCACCGGCCCCAGCCTGTCGACCGGGTCACCTGCGTCTGGATCGTGCTGGTTCCCATGCTTGGACATCCCCCCCTCTTGCGAGGCGATCCGAGCGCCGTTGTCCCGAACATGCAAATACCCGCCAGGCAGGAAGCCCATGCGGGCAGAGTCGGCGACAAGTGGGCCGGTGATCGCTCCACCCTTGCCGTCAAAGGCTACCTGCCCGTGGGATGTGTGGACAACTAGGCCATTTCCCAGGTTCAATGGGGGTGTTTCCCCTCTCTGGTTCTCTTCATGAATAATGCAGGCTAAGCGGTCCAGTGCGCCTGTTAGCGCAACTCCGGCTCGCGCAGGTCGAAGGGGACCGTGACGGTGGTAATGACCCGGACCGCCGTACCATCGACGCAGGTCGGCGTATAGCGCCATTGCCGGACCGCATCGACCACGGCCTGCCTGGCCAGGGTATGGCCGCGCAAGTACCTCGCGTCCAGTACTGCGCCCTGCTCATCGATGGTTACCTCGAGGAGGACTGAGCCCACGATTCGTACCCGTTTCGCCTGCTCGGAGTATTGGGGTTCCACGCGGTGGACCAGCCTGGATGCCTGAAGGCTGGTTCCGATGCGCACAGGTTCGCTCATGGGGGCCTTTGGTCGTCCAGACGTCGCCCCGGAAATGGCGACGCCGGATGGGCCTTTCCTATCGACGGCGAGCTGCACTGTGGTGACCACAGGGACGGATGCGCCGTTCATGCAAAAAGGGGAGTAACGCCACTGTCTCACTGCTTCCGCCGCAGGCCGTTGGAGGAGCGGATGACCTCCTCCATAAATCTTGACGTCGGCCACTTCCCCCTGTTCATTCACCAGCACCCGCATCCGGACCGGCCCTCTGACGACTAAACGGCCGCGAGAGGTGATTTCGGGGTACAAAGGTTCAATTCTCCTGATCAGCTTCGATGCCTGGAGCTTTTCGCTGACGCGAATCGGCTTGTGTTTCGGGGCTTCGATTCCGGGTACCGTGCTGGTGATCAGAGAAGGAAGTGCCGGAGGCAACTCCGTTACCTGTTCAGTACCCGGCGCCAGCAATGCTCCGGGCACGACGGTGTAACCCGTCGTGGCACTTGCTGTCCGAATCAGCGCCGCCCGGTTGTCACGCAGAATCCCGAGGAAGATCCGGAATGCCTCTTCCCTTGTAACGGGATTCGGACTCTCGAGGTTCACCGTCCCCGTTACTCCGCGATCCACATGGACCGGAGCGAATTCCAGCAGGCGGCCGAATTCGGGCAGAGCCTCCTGCAGGTCTTCATTGTGGAAACTGAGCCAGACCTGGTAGCTGCCTGGGCTCGCCTTCTGAATCTCCTGGGCCGGAGCCACGGGGGCTCCGGCGGCGCCCCTCTGAGAGCAGCAGGGAGCAGGGAAGCCGCCGTGCAAAAGCAGCAACAACACGATCGCATCGAGGCTGAAAGCCACTCCGAATCGGATCATAAGGACACCTCCCGCCGGAATTGACGCTCTGCTCGTTCCACTGATTATGAAGCTCGTTCCGCGTCGACGTTTCGCGCTGTGATCTTCGCGCCCTCGGTGCTCGTCACTGTCTGAATCATAGCGTCGGATACACCTGTGATACCCGGGACGTCGACTTTAGGATTAGACCCGAGCAGCCGCCAGAAGTTCCGATTGACGCAGGAATCTGATGGTGGCTATTTCTGGCGGCCGAGATTCCGTGAGAACTGCGGGATGGCGGGGAAGCCATCCAATTCACTCTCCAGTCAAAGTGAGAGATCGTTACAGCGACAGCCGCAGGGGCCTGGTTGGAGACCGGGCTGAAGAGGGTGTCCAACGATGAGGTGAGGCCTGGCAGAATCCAAGCGCGAGCATGTCAGGGCCTCCCGAATTCGATTACTGCTTCCATGGTTTTGCGGCAGTCCAATTGGGGGGCCCCTGAAAGGGTCCAACAGGAAAGCCCGGGGCCAGAGGTTTCAGCTGCGTGTGTCGTGCTCCCCTTGGTCTGGCTATCGTCCTTTTTGTCAGTGAGGCGCCGGGCGTGTGAGATAATGTCACCCTGGAACAGGAAAAGTTTTCCGGCAACACGCGCCCGCCATCGGGTCAAAGGAGGGAAGATGAACTATCGTCCTCGAAGAGGATGGAGAGTCCTCGCGCTTTCTCTGGCACTCATTTTCACAGCTGAAACGCTCTGCGCGCAGCGGGGCGGTCAGGCATTGTTCGGATCCCAGAATCCGCAGTGGCCGCGCACGGAAAAGCCTCAGCTCCACGGCAAGCACTGGGCAGCCATCACGGGGAAACCCCTGGGTGCGACGGCGGGAGCGATGATATTCGCGCAAGGCGGGAATGCCGTCGATTCCGCCTGCGCGATGCTTGCGGTCGTGTGCACGATGGTCGATACCCTGAGCTGGGGAGGCGAGACTCAGGCCCTGATTTACGATCCGAACACCAAAAAGGTGCGGGCCATCAACGGACTGGGAGTGGCGCCCACGGGCGCGACACCGGAGTTCTTTCGGGACAAAGGCATGGCCTTCCCGCCGAGCGAAGGACCGCTGGCAGCGGTCACTCCCGGGACCCCGGGCGGCCTCCTGACCATGCTGGCCGAATTCGGCACCATGAGCCTGAAGCAGGTCCTGGCGCCGGCGCTGGAAATGGCGAAGAACGGGTATCCCGTCGAGGCGCAGGCAGCCAACGCGTGGGAGGGATCCAAAAAGACTCTTGCCCAGTGGGCATATTCGCAAAAAATCTTCCTGCCCCATTACGACGCGAGCGATGAGAAAAAGCGCTGGGCGCCCGAAGCGGGTGAGATCTGGGTCCAGACGGACCTGGCGAACACACTGCAGAAACTGATCGACGCCGAGCAGGCGGCGCTGAAGAAAGGGAAGAGCCGGAAGGAAGCCATCTACGCGGCCTACGAACGATTCTACAGGGGGGACGTCGCCGCCGAGTTCTGCCGGGGCTCGCAGGAGCAGGGCGGATTGCACACGCCGTCAGATCTGGCGAACTGGAAATGCTACGTCGAGGATCCGGTGATGGCGACCTACAAGGGCATCGAAGTCTATAAGCTGAACTGCTGGCAGCAGGGGCCGGTGCTGCTGCAGGCGCTGAACATCCTCGACGGCATCGACCTGCATTCCATGGGTTACAACAGCCCGAAGTATATCCACACGTTGTACCAGGTCATGAACCTGGCGTATGCGGACCGCGACTTCTACTACGGCGATCCGTATGTTCCGCCCGTGGAGCCCATGAAGGGCCTGCTCTCCAAGGAATACGCCGCCGAACGGCGGAAGCTGATCGACTGGGAGAAGAACGACCCGGGCGTCAAGCCCGGGGATCCCTATCCGTTCCAGGGCGAGGTGAACCCGTACAAGAGCCTGCTGGAAAAATGGAGCAACGTCGGACCGGTAAAGCACGAACTCTGGAGCGAAGCCGAACTGGCCGAATGGTACAAGGCGTTCACTGCCGGCACGACCTCGATTCAGGCCGCCGACGAGAAAGGCTGGGTGGTCTCCGTGACGCCGAGCGGCGGATGGAATCCGGCCTGCATCGCGGGCAATACCGGGATCGGCATGAGCCAGAGGATGCAGGCCTTCGTCCTCGATGCGTCCAGGGATCCCTTCAACGTCGTGCGTCCCGGCCAGCGCCCGCGCTCCACCCTGTCGCCGAGCCTGGCGCTGAAGGACGGCAAGCCCTTCCTTTCCTGGTCCATCCAGGGCGGGGACGAGCAGGATCAGCGCTGCCTGCAGCATTTTCTGAATGTGGTCGAGTGGGGGGCGAAAGTCCAGCAGGCGTGCGAAGCCCCGGACATCACCAGCGGACAGATGCAGAGCACCTTCGGCGCCCATGTGGCCACGCCCGGTGAGCTGCGGGTCGACACGCGCACTCCGGCGGATATTATCAAGGCGCTGGAGGGGATGGGCTACAGGGTGCGAACGACCCAGCGTAATTCGGGTCCGATGAACTCAATCTTTTTCGACTGGAGACACGGCAGCTTCTGGGCCGGATCCAGCAACAACGGCGAAGACTACGGGATCGTCTGGTAAAGAGCCGCTCCCATGACTCGGCGCCCCACACACGACGACATGGGCTCACGCCCGGTTGGGGGCCGCGTGGCGGCCTGGCCCCCCGGGCTTCAGGCGCTCTGTGATGCGCAATCATTAATGACGCTCTGTATAACAAGGCCTTCTTTTGCCGTGCGGCTGCGCAAACTACCTTGGATGTTTCTGTTCCCAGGCCGGATATTCCCTTTCGAGCAGGTCGGCTGCGAACGGTCCGACATAGGTGTAGCCGGTGCGCCGCTCGTACTCTATGTCCTGCAGCCGGTCTCTGACGATTCCGTCCCGTCCCACGAACATCGGCCGGTTCGTGGCGATGTCGCAAAACCTGGCCCAGAGAAGCGGAGCCGCGGGATCGGCGACGAGAACGTAATCAAACCCGCGGGGCTCTGACGGCGCGCTCACTTTGTCGATTCGCGTTCCCCTGATGGCAGCCGCACGGAACCAGTCGACCGCGTCATGAATTGCCCGGACGACTTCGGGTCCGGGATTCTCGATTCCCATCAGGAACCGGACGATGCCGACTGATTCACGGCCGGCGATGGAGGGAAGTTCGTAGGTCCTCGCCTTGCAGGGTGCGAGGGTCCCCGCGTCGTGCTGCGCGCACCAGCCGGTCGGTTTTCCATTCACCTTGATCTGTGCCGCCAGCAGGAGTTGAACGCCGCGATCCACGGCATTGGACGCGCGTTTCCGCGTCTGCGGGTCGACGAAGGAGAAAGGAGGCCGGCCGCTTTCGACGTCGCGGAGCAACTGCATGACGTTCACAGTGGCGTCATCGTTGAATGTAATCTGCCGCGAATAGTCGGCACGCAGCGGGTAGTACTGGGGCCAGCCTCCATTCGCGTACTGGGCTGTCAGCAGGAAGCGCACGCCTTGGAGGATGCTCGATTGGAATCGGCGCTGTCCCGCGGCCTCCGACACCCGGGCGAGAAAGCGGATTTGAGTGGTTGTGGCGTCGTTGTCGATGGTCGAATCCGTCAGGCGCTTGTCGCGAGCGACTCTGGAGCGGCCGGCCGGGGTTAGGGGCACGGCCATGTCGATGTTTTTGGGCCATCCGCCGGCGCCGCGCTGGTACAGCAGAACGTTGTCCGCGACGCGCACTGCTTCCGGCGTCGCATACCACGCTGCGGGTTGCCGCATGCATTGCGGCCACGGCACGACAGGCTCGATGACTTTTTTTGCGCCCGAAGCAGTCGTGAACTTCCACGTGCGGCCGACTACCATGCCGGAGGGAGTCAGCTGGTCAACGCGCCAGTAATAGGTCGTGCCGGGCAGGAGCGGGCCGGGCTCGTACTGCAGGCGTGTCATCTCTTCCCGAAACAGGGGCGCTTCCGTGGGTCCGAAAAATATCCGCTGCCTGGTCGCATCGGGTTCGGGCGCCCATCGGAGGACGACATTCGAAGCATTTACCAGCCGTGCGCCATCGGCAGGCTGGGGGAGGCCCGGCCGCTCCGCTGCGCCGATCGCAGGGGACGCGATCGCGACAACGACCCACAGCAGGAGAGAGCACATCCGTGCAAACGTCCGCCTTACGAATCCGCGCATGGGCAGCCCGGCTGCCGAGGAGTTCCGACTGAGTCCAGCAGTTCCAAGCTTACGTCGACGTCGATAGTCCAAATTGAGTCGCATTGGAATTCGATTATACATCTGCATCCGTGCGACAGTCATGAATCGCAGCTTGAGTAATATCGGGTAAGCAGACACGGCGAAGGCGCGGGCTGTGCCCCATAAACGCTGAAAACTCGAACCGCGAAGACCGCGAAGAGCGCAAAGAAGCCGATGACACCGCAACGCGGCATGAGTTCGGCAGATATCTTCGCGCTCTTTGCGGTCTTCGCGGTTCGTTTTGTTTGGTCCACGTCCAGGACCAGACAGGACAATGATTGAGTTTCGCGACAGAAACGCCGGACGGGACCTACGATCCTGTTTCTTGATTGGACAATTGCGAGTTGCTTCTTTACGATGGACGAGTTGTTCCGGCAGATGGTTGCGCCGACGCCGGACCGCAATTTTCTAACTTCCAAAGAGGAGAGGGCTGTCATGCGACGTCGTATCATTCCGGGGCTGATATGCATGTGTGCAATTCTGGCGGCTGCCGGTCTCAGGGCGGGAGCGGCCCGGGCCGAAACGATCTGGCTGTCGTCGCTCGACTGGTCGAAGGCCCGAGTGACGGACAAGGTCGCGCCGGCGATCGATAAGACCATCGATGGCAAGCCGCTGACCATCAACAAACAGGCATATGGACGGGGCATCTGCCTCAACGGCTATACCGTTCTGTATCTCCGCTTGAACGGCGGCACTGACAGGTTCTCGGCAATTCTGGGTGTGGATGACGAAAGCCTCGTGAGTGCGCAATCTCAGGCCGGGGCGGCCAATCCGGCAGCGCGCGCGGGTGCAGGCCGGGCGTCCGGCGGACGCGGGGGGCCGGTGGCGCCTGTCATGAGCGTGCGCATCCTGGCAGACGATAACAAGGTACTGTATGAAAACAACGCCATCCCTTCCGGCAGCGACGGCATACCGCTCGAAGTCGACACCAAGGGAGTCCGGCTGCTGGCAATTGTCGTCAACACAGGCGGCGGCGGACGCGGCGGGCGTGCCGCCGGCGCAGCCGCGACTCCGCACTTTGACCTTGCCGAAGCGAAGTTTGAAGTGTCGGGGGCGAGGCCCGTCGCGGTCGATATTCCCGGCGAAGCCCGCGAGCTCCTGACGCCGAAGCCCGGTCCCAAACCGAAGATCAACGGACCCGCGCTGACGGGCGTGACTGCCGGGCGGCCGGTGCTCTATAAGATTCCGGCGACGGGCTCGCGGCCCATTTCATATGCTGTCGACAAACTCCCCGAAGGGCTGAAGGTGGACACGGCGACGGGCATCATCAGCGGCACAGTCAAGAACAGGGGGACATACGCCGTCACGCTCAGGGCGCGGAACTCGGCGGGCGAGGCCCGGAAAGAATTCAAGATCGTGGCCGAGGGCCTGCTGTCGCTCACCCCGGCGCTCGGCTGGAACAGCTGGAACGCCCGCGGCCGAAATGTCACCGAGGCGCTGGTGCGGCGGACGGCGGATGCCTTCGTGGACAAGGGTCTCATCGACCACGGCTGGACTTACGTTTGCATCGACGACGGCTGGGAGCGCAGCCCGCGGCAGACTGACGAGCTGTTTGAAGGCCCGACACGCGACGAGAACGGCAACTTCATCCCCAACAAGAAATTTCCCGACATGAAGGCGCTCGGGGATTTCATTCACGGCAAGGGGCTCAAGTTCGGCATTTACAGCAGCCCCGGCCCGACCACATGCCAGGGTCTCGAGGCCAGCTTCCAGCACGAGGAAAAGGATGTCGCTCAGTGGTCCTCGTGGGGCGTGGATTACCTTAAGTACGACTGGTGCAGCTATCGCGCGGAGGCTCCCGGCCCGGAAGGACTGAAGAAGCCGTATCAGCTGATGAGGGCATTGCTTGACAAGGCGCCGCGGGACATCGTCTACAGCATCTGCCAGTACGGCAACGGCAACGTCTGGGAATGGGGCGCCGAACCCGGCATTCGCGGCAATTCCTGGCGCACGACCGGCGACATCCGCGACAACTGGCCGCAAACGATGCAGATCGGCTTCAATCCACGCTGGTCGGAAATCGATATCGGCCAGTATGGCGGGCCCGGCCACTGGAACGATGTGGACATGCTCGTCATCGGCGTCGTCGGCTGGAGCTACGAGCCGCAGCATGAGTCGAAATTGTCGCCTGCTGAACAGCTCAGCCACATTTCGCTCTGGGCGCTCCACGCCGCGCCGCTGATCCTGGGTTGCGACCTGGCGCAGGCCGATGACTTCACGATCGGACTGTTGACCAACGACGAGGTGCTCGCGATTGACCAGGACCCGATGGGGAGGGGCGCCAAAGCCGTCTACAAGGCGCCGGAGAGCAACCTGCAGGTCTGGGCGCGGCCGCTGGCCGATGGCACGAAGGCCGTGGGACTCTTCAATCTCGAAGAGCTGCCGATGCGGGTGACCGCCCGGTGGTCCGACATGGGCATTTCCGGCAGGCAGACGGTGCGTGACGTGTGGCGGCAAAAAGACCTGGGCAGTTTCAGCGGCGAATATTCAGCAGAAATTCCCCGTCACGGCTGCGTGCTGCTCAAGATCTCCCCGGCGAAGTGAGGTCAGGCTTGCCGGGAGACGCCTTGCTTTCCTGGCAGCGCTTGATCTCGTTCCCCAGCCACGCGTCCGGGATGCCGTTTGCGCCGCCGATCGCCCGGAGCCACGCGTACTCCCGTGGCGTTACCTTGTCATCGACGAGTGCCAGGCGGATCCCGTCGCGAAGAAAGCGCTCCGCCGTTTCGCGATCCGAAAATCTGATGGGCTCTTCGCTCAGGTGCCGGTTTTTCAGCGCATCATCGATCGCGGACTCGCAGAAGCGGCGGTCGAAATCGAGCATCATGCCCAACTGGATCGCCAGCTCGCGCTCTCGCGGATCGATTTCCCGGTCACGCCGCGCGAGAATGAGCAGTCCGCGGTAATAGTTGCCTTTGTCGGTCAGGGATACGCTCATCGGTTACGATTTCTCCCCGCCACGAAAAGTGCCTCCTGTGGCTGTGCGGGTCGTGTCAAAGGATCAAGAAAAGTCCTCTCGGCAGAAAGTATTCTGCGGCCGGCAGGGCCGCCAGGCTGGGGGAGTAAACTCGAGCCGGATTCGTGGCGCCCGGAGGACATCGCGAGTATTCTACTTGAGAGCCACAAGTTTTCCAAACGGGTGTGCTCCCGGCCTTTCAAGGCCGGGCTACAATCAAACCGCCGCTACGCGGCTTCCAACGGTGTTTTGGTTTCATAAGCGAGAGGAGTAGGCCCTTAACGCTTCAATGTCCGACAGTTGAGGACATCCCATAATCCTTTTCATGAATCATCCACGTTAAGGGTGCTCGTACGTTCCCGGCTGCTGTCACGGCAGCGCGCGGATGGCTGGGATCGACCGGTCTGGCCGTAGCGATCGCACGGCTGACGGGCGCCGGCGGGGCGATGCAATCGGACGCTTGCGATTCCCGTCTGCCGGAAGGCGCCGTTCGGTTTCCCCGTCTTGGAACCCGCGGGAAAAATGTGATTGACTCAGCGCCTCGAGTCTGATCAGATTATTTTCGCCTGAGGGTAATCGCATTTGTCTCGCGAAGGGCGAACAAAAGAGTTGCTTGGCCCCGGCAATGACCCCAGAAATGGGATGAATCGGCTGGCACGCGACGTGCCGGCAATCTGATAGAAACTCACTTGAATCACCGTTGATTCACTTTGGAATCCCTGGCCTGATCGAGCGTCCAATGGACAGTGCTGGAAGAGATGTCTTCCCAGCATGTGCGAGTGTCGTTGGGAGCCGCAGTTTCTGCCGGTTTGAGTCCTAAGGAGATCAATATGATTAGAAATGTGCGCTGGAGCATCTTTTTGCTGGCCCTGCTGGTGGTGACAGCGGCGCCAGGTTTGGCTCAGACAAGCACATCACGCATCAGCGGGACTGTCACCGATCCATCGGGGGCCATTGTCCCGGGTGCGACCGTGACTGCGATCAACGAGGCGACCGGGGTAGCGCTTACCCAAGTTTCGAGCGAGGGCGGCCTGTTTTCCTTCCCGTCCCTGTCCCCGGGTCTCTATACCATCAAAGTCGAACTCGCGGGTTTCAAGACCGCCGAGAACAAGGGCAATGTGCTCGAGATCAACACACCTCTCATCGTGAATGTGCGTCTGCAGGTGGGAGGCGCAAATGAGATCGTGAGTGTGACCGGCGACTATCAGAAGCTGGAAACAACCAACGCCAAGATGGGCAATACCATCGAGCAGAAGGCGATCGAGTCTCTTCCGCTCAACGGTCGGAATCCCCTTTCTCTGCTGACGCTGGAACCGGGCGTCGTACAGCGTTCTTACGGCGGCGCCGGGGCAGGCATGCACGTCAATGGCTCCCGGGACCGGGCTTTCAATGTGACTATTGACGGCATCGACGCCAACGAATCGAGTGTTCCCAACCCGATGTCGAACGTGTATCGTCTCAATCCCGACAACGTCCAGGAGTTCCGGACCGTCACCTCCAATGCAACCGCGGAGGAAGGGCGCAACAGCGGGGCCAACATCTCGATTGCCACCCGCTCGGGCACCAATGATTTTCACGGCCGGGTTTTCGAATTCTTCCGGAACACGGCGCTGAATTCGAACGAGTTCTATACCAATGCCATAGCCGACCCGGATCCGGTGACGGGCAAAGCCCCCAGGCCGGATATCAAGATGAACCAGTTCGGCGCCGAGGTCGGCGGCCCGATCTTCAAGAACAAGACGTTTTTCTTTGCCAGCTATCAGAATCAGCGCATCAAAACCACACAGCCCATCGATCAGACGTACGGGGCGCCGGCGCTCTACAGCCCCACGCTGATGTCAGGGATCTACCGTTATTGGATTGCGGATCCCACCACCCCGTTTGTCTTTGGAGGCCAGACGATCAGGCAGAATTCTCCGCTTCTGGTCGACCCTAAGTCGGGCGAACTGAAGTCAGGCATACCGGTTTGCAGCAGCTCGATTCTCACAAATTGCGTGGCGAACTACAACATCTACGCTAGCGACCCCAAGGGGATCGGCGCCGATCCGAAATTGGCGGCGATATTCAAGACCTTCCCCACGCCGAACAATTACAGTGCCTCCGGGGATGGTCTGAACACGGCTACTTATTACTGGAACGCGCCGGCGGATTTCAAGGGTCCGAACGTTTTGTTCCGCGTGGACCACACCTTCAACGAGAACAACCACGTGTTTGCCCGGTACATGTTCGCCGATTACAACACTCTCAAGGGCGATCCGCTCAATGGGCGCCCGATGGTGTACCCTGGATTTCCCCCGCTGGGTGAAGTATTTCGAAGAACTCAGGGCCTGGCCGCTAGCTGGAGGCGGGTGATCTCCACCAACATGGTGAACGAATTCACCATGGGCTTCAGCCGGTTCGTCTACCTGTTCACACAGGGCGAGGCCAATCCAACCTGGCCGGATGTCGCGCCGTTTGCGTTCGCCAACCTTACCTACCCGTATTTGAATACTCCTAGGACTTTCCGGGCTGTGACAACACCCCAGTTCATCGACAATTTCAGCATAATCCACGGCAAGCATGTGCTGGAATTCGGCGCTAACATCCGACTGTACGAACACAATGACGAGCGTGGGCAGCCGGGCGGAATCAATGTCACGCCGAGCATGAGTTTCTCCGGCTCAACTCGCACTCCTCCCGGGTTCGTTACGCCGACCGTGGGTTCCACCACCAAAGCCGGCATTAACAGCACCGACAATTCGAGACTGCTTGGGGCCATCAATGATTTGACCGGCATTCCCGCTCGACTGTCGCAGAATTTCCTGGGTGATTTGAACAGCGACACCTTTTTGCCTTACAAGACGGGGAACTCGGTGACCATGTGGGCGGAAGGTCATCGTCTCAAACAGTTCAACTTCTTCTTCCAGGATGAATGGAAGCTCCGGCCCAGCCTCACCTTGAACTATGGCGTGCGCTGGGAAATCAACAAGGCGCCCACCGAGGCGGGCGGCCGGGTTTACCTGCCCGACAAGCCCATCGACGGTTCGCAGGGACCGGTCACGTTCGTCCACGCGGACGCCTGGTTGAAGACCAATAATCTCAGAGCGGTGGCGCCGCGAGTGGCGATTGCCTGGAGCCCGTTCGGCAGTCAGAAGACGGTCATCCGGACCGGGTACGGGATCTACTTCGACCCGCTGAACTCATTCATGGTCACTGCCGTGGCCGGAAAGATCCCCGGCCTCGTCACCAGCTGCTCATCCACGATCGGCGGCTCCACGACCCCCGGCTGTGTTGCGGCGCCGGACTTGCGCATCAACCAGGGCTTCCCCTACGAGCTGGATCCCCCGACCGTGAAGCCGAGCTCATACCTTACACCCACGGCGCAACTCTACAGTAACGCGCCGTCGATGACGTCCGTAGATCCTTACATGGGACTTCCCACCGTTCACCAATGGAATTTGAGTGTTCAGCGGGAGCTGCCGGGAGGCTTCGTGGCCCAGGCCGCTTACGTCGGCCACCGCGGGACGCACCTGATGCGGCTTTACAATATCAACCAGATCGACGCGGATCCGGTCATTCCCTCGTTTCGGATCATGCAGGCGAACTACAATGCCGGCTGCCGGCCTGACGGCACCGGATGTCCGGCGGGTGTGACCGGGACGCCGGTACCGATCGTGGCGAACGGCTCGATCCCGGCATCGTTGGTCAGCACAATCATCAACAGCAGCACCACCATCGGATATCTGCCCCAGAACAACGTAGGCCTGTTTGCCCAGCGCATCGAGCAGAACACGCTGAACCTCAATCTTCGCCCGAACCAGCAGTTCAGCACCGTTTCTTACATTGACTCGGGCGGAGATTCTTATTATCACGCGCTCCAGACGACACTGCGCAAGCGGTTTGATCGCGGGCTGCTCCTCGGACTGTCCTATACCTTCGGGAAGTCCATCGATGACCAGTCGATCGACCCGGTCGGCGCATCCTCCGGAGGCGGATTCAGCACGACCGCTTCACGCTATGCCGTCGACATCCGCGACTGGCGAGCCGAGCGAGGCCGGTCCGACTTTGACCGCACTCACGTTGTCTCCGTGACTGCGGTCTGGGAGCTTCCCGTGGGCCGGGGAAAATTGCTCGGCAGCAGTTTCAAGGGTCCCCTCAATGCCATCGTCGGTGGCTGGACGCTCAACGGCATCTCGACGTATCAGACGGGGGAGCCCTTCAGCGTCATGAGCGGTGTATACACAGCCAGCAACGGCCACACATCGCGAGCCGCACTGGTTGGCGCCATGCCTGAAATGAAGTTACAACAGCTTCCAGGAATTGCAGGTCCTTCCTTTTTCGCGGATAGCAGCGCCTTCCAGTTTCCCGAGCTCGGTTCGACTGGGATGGGCAGGAATCTCTTCACCGCTCAGGCCTACTACAACCTCGATCTGGGAATTACGAAGAATTTCAAACTGACGGAGCGCGTCAATATGGACTTCCGCATGGAGATGTTCAACGCGCTCAATCACCCGAATTTCGACAATCCTCGCGACGCGTCCACCGGTTCGCCGGTCTTTACATCCGGGTTGTTTGCGCAAGCCTGCTGCTCGACCGTCGCGCCGCCCAGCACCCAGACCGTGATCCAGACGGGTGAATCTGGCCGGATCATCCAGTTTGGGCTCAAGGTTTCGTTCTAACCCGGCGCGGTTCCCGTTAACAACGCCCCGTGCCCGCCCCCGCGGACCGGGGCGTTTTTTTGTCCAGACGGTTCCGCCGCCACAGGAAAAGGCAGCCACGGATTTCACGGATACACCTTCCAGGTCACGTCGGTGGCCACGGCTGTCCCGGGAAGTTCTCCTGACTTGTGACTTCTGACTCCTGACTTCCGGCTCCTATTCTCTAGCGCCCGAAATATAAGTCAGCAACCTTGAGTGCAAGCGCCGCTGGATTTACGTCACTCCGGTTGCATAGGATGACGACCGTCAGCCGGTCGTCCGGAAAGCGCTGGATGGCGGTTCGGAAGCCAATGGTCTCGCCATAGTGCCACATCCGAGCGTGCGCGCGATAGGAATTGAGGAACCAGCCGAAGCCGTACGCTGCCGGGGAACCATCGGGTTCCACGGGGGGGCGGGCCGGGACCGTGACCGGAGTGGACCAGACCTGCGTCTCGGATTTGCGCAATAGCGCATGCTCCCGGAGCGCCCGGTCCCATTTCGCCAGGTCCGCCACCGACGAATACACGCCGCCGTCTCCGAGCGTGGCCGAGGTCGAGCTCTGGTCCGTTTCCTGCCAGGTTTCCTTGATCCGGCTATGGCCGAACGCCCGGTCCAGTATTGCATTCTTGCCCTTTTGAAAAGCGACGGTCTGACTCATCTTCAAAGGGGAGAAGATGCGTTCCCTGAGGAACTCCGCGAACGGCCTGCCAGAAACGCGCGCGGCGATTTCGCCGAGCAATACATATCCGGAGTTGCTGTAGTCCCACTGCGACCCCGGAATAAACCTGGTCGTCGCCTGGCGCTTCAGCAGCTCTAGAACTTCCGCATCCTGGATCTGGTCCTCTGATGAATAATTTCTGGCCATGAGGCCCTCATAATCCTGCAGGCCCGACGTGTGATTGAGCAGGTTCCGGACCGTGATGCTCTTTCCGTATTCGGGGAAATCGGGGAAAACATCGGGCAAGCGGGTGTCGTAGCTTAATTTGCCGTCATGGACCAGAAGCATGATCGCCATCGCCGTGAACTGCTTCGACACGGATGCCAACCGGAAATTGGTGTGTTCGTCTATCCGGTGAAGCGTCCGGAGGTCCGTCACGCCATAGCCCCGCTGGAAAACTGTCTGCCCATCCACCAGAACAAGGACAGCGGCTCCAGGAGCGTTCAGCGTCTCCAGGCCGGCGAACAGGCTGCCGATCCGATTTGCATTCACCTGATAATCCGCGGAGCCTCCGGAAGAGAGGATGAGAGAACATAGGAATAGGCAGATTGTCTTCACCATTCGACCTCCGGGGAAGATGTCTTAGCGCGATTTTTCCAGACGTGACCTTGCTCCTTAACAACCGGACCCCTTGACAGACGATGCGAAACCGCACGGACAATTCTCATACAAACTTGCGAAACAGCCGGGACTGAGTCCTGCAGCCGACGAACCGCGGCATAACGTACCGTCCCCTTGATCGGGATACGCCCAATGTCTGATCCAGAGCCGGGACGGGGCCTGCCCCGCGACGCTATTCTAACGTTTCACGACCTGCAGCTCGATGTTCGACGGATACCGCGCCGAACGGTAGATCCTCTGGGTAGCTTTTTGGAAATCATCCGGCCCTGCCAGAAATATGTTCGGCACAAATTTCTGAGGATTTCTGTCGATCAGCGGAAACCAGGTGCTTTGGACCTGGACCATGATCCGATGGCCCTTCAGGAACGTGTAGTCGTTGGAGTGCAAATCGATGGTGAACTCCGCCGGTTGGTTGGGAACGAGTGCTTGCGGTTTTTCAAAGCCCCTGCGAAATCGTCCGCGAAACACCTCGTTGGCAATCATCAGCTGGTAGCCGGCCATTCTGGGGTCGTCGGGAAATGCTTCCGGATAGATATCGATAAGTTTAACGATCCAGTCGCTGTCGGTGCCGGTCGTCGATGCGTACAGGTGTGCGACGATATTCCCGGCGATGGTCAGGTCTTGGGCCAGCGGTTCCGTCGACCAGGCTGCCGTGTCCGGACGCAGGTGCACAAAGCGCTGGTCCTCCAACAGCCACGTCGACCATGTGCTTCCGGGGCCGTAGGTGGGCTGAATCGGGCGCCGCCGATAGGGAACCGGGTGTGCGGGATCAGAGACATAGCTGTCGTACTCATCCTTCGCGCCGCCGCTTGGCATCTCGAATGCAAGGCGGCCGTCTTCACGGAAATAGACCTTCTGATTGACGGCATCTTTCTGCGGCGGCCAAGCGTTCCAGGTCTTCCATTGGTTTGAGCCGGTTTCGAAGCTCATGGCCTCGGTGAGCGGCAGCTTGCCCGTGTCCTTCAGCCAGTAATCAAACCACGCCCGCTGGATGTTTTCGCGGAAATACTGGCTGGTATTGGAACCGAAAGAAAGGGGCCCGAGCCGGCTGCCGTCGGCACGGGCCCAGCCGCCGTGGTTCCACGGACCCACGACCAGGTAATTCAAATGGCGGCTGTCGTTCTTTTCGAGCAGCTCGTAAATCTTCATCGGGCCGTAGAAGTCCTCCTGATCCCACCAGCCCGCCACGTTGAGGTTGGGCACGGAGAGCTGCAGATTTCTCAGGTAGCGCGGAAACGCTTGTTTCTGCCAGAATTCGTCGTAGTTCGGATGGGCCACGAAATCATTCCAGGTGGGAATCTTTTCGTGAAAATAGAGCCTGTTGGCGTTTCCCAGCGGGCCCAGCCGCAAATACCATTCGAAGGTGTCCGCGATATCGAAAGGAAACAAATAATTGGTTTTGTCGGTCTCCAGTTCGGCGGCGTATTCAAAGCCGTAGCTGAGGCGAAAAGCACCGTTGTGGTGGAAATCGTCCCCCAGGAACATGTCCGCGGGGGAAGCCTGCTCCGAAGCAGCCCGGAGCGCCGGGTGTGGCTCTAGCAATCCCATCATTGTCAGCCAGCCGCCATAAGAGACGCCGAGAAGGCCGGCGCGCCCGTTGTGGTTGGGGATATTCCTGATCAGCCAATCAATGGTATCGAACGTGTCAGTGCCTTCATCGATCGATTTGGCATCGCCGCGATCGCGCGGCGGACGCTGCATGACGAACCGGCCTTCGGACTGGAAACGTCCGCGGATATCCTGGAACACGAAAATGAAGCCCTCGGGAATCAGTTCACGGTAGCTGCCGAGTGTGCGCGAGAATCCCTGGCTGTCGTCATTGACACCGTATGGAGTGCGTGTGATCAGAAACGGGAGTGCGCCGGCGGGGTTCTTCGGAATGCAGACCTCGGTGTGCAGCCGCACACCATCGCGCATCGGGATCATGACTTCCGATCGGGTAAAAATCTGACTGTAATCAGGTGCGCCCTGGGTCGTGCCGGGCCGCGAGCCAAAAGCAAAGCCGAAAACCAGCCCGCACAACATCGGCGCAGCAATCAGTTTCTTCGTTCTCATTCGAATTTCCCCCGGGAATGAAACGAAATGTCTCCAGATGTAAACCCTGACTTCCTTGAACGATCACCTTGCCGGACAGAATAGCATCCAAGCATGGCAAAGTCAGTGTGAAACCAAGCCCTGGGAAGTCGCGTAGGAGGGAGCCCCGGCGGAGATTTAGCTCAAACCAATTATTCGCCGAACGCACGCTGCCGTTCCGGTGTAAGATCCGCGGCAGGAACGCAACCTCAGGGGATGACCCAATGTAATGCCGGCAAAAAGCCGCATCATCCCCGGGGCGAGGCGCATATCTCAAAGGGAGGGCCCATGCTGCTGAAAATCGTGTCGGGTCTCGTTGCCGGATCGCTGCTCTTTCTCACTGTGTGCGCAGCGGCGTGCCGGGAGTCTCCGCGCGCCGACCGGGTTTTTTTCAACGGTCACATCGTCACAATGAGCACTGCTCTTCCCGAAGCCACCTCTATTGCCGTGGCGGACGGAAGGATCGTCGCAACGGGCTCTAATGATCAGGTGCGGCGCACCTATCCCAATGCCGCCACGGAAGACCTTCACGGACAAACCGTCATGCCCGGGATCGTAGAATCGCATGTCCACCTGCTCAGTCTCGGCCAGAGTTTCCTCGAACTGAATATCGAAGGGATCAGGACCCCGGAGGAGGTCGCGCAGAAGGTGAAGGAACGCATGGCACAGACGCCGGCGGGCGAGTGGATCACCGGATGGGGATGGGACGAGGGCGCATGGGCAAGAAGCTATCCGACCAACGAAAGACTGAACCAGGCAGCCCCCGATAACCCGGTGTGGCTCCGGGGACTGCACGGTTTCGCCGGCTGGGCCAATGCGAAAGCCCTGGAGATTGCTGGCATCGGACCCAGTACTCCGAATCCGCCCAACGGGGAGATTATCAAGGATCCGAAGACCGGGAAGCCTACAGGCATCCTCAAAAATGACGCACAGGGATTGCTGACGCGCCACATCCCGCCCATGACGCCGGCTAAGGTGGAAAAGGCCCTGACGCTCGCGGGGCAGGAATGCCTGCAATACGGCCTGACGACGGTTCACGATGCCAACGTGACGAGGCCTGTCCTGGACGCGCTCCGCTCGCTCGCAGCCAAACGGCAACTGAAGAGCCGGGTTTACGTGATGCTCGATGCCACCGACGGGGATCTGATCGAGCCGTTTCTGCAACGCGGACCCCAGATCGACCCGGCACACTGGCTGACGATCCGATGCATCAAGATCTTCGCTGACGGTGCGCTGGGCTCACGTGGCGCGGCACTGTTCGAGCCTTATTCCGACGCTCCCGGCACCCGCGGCCAGTTGACTACCTCTCAGGAAGACATATATAAACTGACGGCGCGGGCGTTGAAAGCAGGGCTGCAGGTCGCCGTTCATGCCATCGGGGACCGTGCCAACCGGATCACCCTCGATGCCTTCGAAGCCGCGCTCCGGGACGTGCCCCAGGCGAAGGATCACAGACTGCGCGTGGAACACGCGCAGGTGGTTGCCCTGGAGGACATTCCACGCTTCAAGCATCTGGGCGTGATCTCCAGCATGCAGCCGCCGCATTGCACTTCCGACATGCCGTGGGCGGAAACCCGTGTCGGCCCCGAACGCATCAAGGGAGCGTATGCCTGGAGATCGTTTTTAAATGCGGGCGTCCGCGTGCCGCTCAATTCTGATTTCCCGGGCGAAACACCGAATCCGTTCTGGGGGATGTACGCGGCCGAGACACGGCAATCTCCCGACGGCAAGCCATCCGGCGGCTGGCGCACGGAGCAGTGCCTCACGAGAAGAGAAGTCCTGCGCGCTTATACCGTCGAGTCCGCCTATGCGGGATTTGATGAAGGCGTCCTGGGGCAAATCGCTCCCGGCATGCTGGCCGACTTCATTGTGCTCTCGGACAACATCCTGACGGTTCCGCCACGAAACCTCCTGTCGCTTAAAGTAGAACGAACCTACGTAGGAGGAAATCTCGTGTACAACCGGCAATAGACACCGGCCTGCCGCAGACGGGAGACGCTAATCCGGGCTTTTCATGAGGAGGATTACGAGATGTCCTCGACTGTCGGACATTGAGTCGTTAAGGGAAGGTTTGGGAAATTTTAGTCCAGGAATTGCACAGGAGGCAGCATGATTTTCAGGTATTCCAGATTGCCTTTGCAGGCCATGGTGATAATGACGTTGCTCGTATCCGGCACCGCCCAGGTTGCGGATCGTTTCGACGCCGATTTACTCAAACACTTCACCTACCGGAACCTTGGACCGTTCCGTGCCGGCTCCTGGGTGACCAGTTTCGCGGTTCCTGCAGTTCCGGCGCGCGATCATCTGTACACGTTCTACGTGGGGACCCGCAACGGCGGTGTCTGGAAGACCGTGAACGGGGGCACGACCTTTGAGCCCGTCTTCGACGATCAGCCCAAACTTTCGATCGGCGACATCGCTGTGGCTCCTGCGGATGCAAATTTCGTATACGTCGGCACGGGGGAAGCGTACTGCGCGCGCTCGTCGCACGCCGGAGACGGCATGTACAAATCGGCAGATGCCGGCAAGACCTGGACCCACATCGGGCTGGAGGACACCCAACACATCGCCCGCATCATCGTTCACCCGAGGAATCCCGACGTGGTCTATGTGGCCGCCATGGGCCACCTGTTCAGCGACAACTCCGAACGCGGGGTGTTTCGCACCACCAACGGAGGCAAGACCTGGGAGAAGGTCCTGTTCATCAGCGACAAGGTCGGCGCGGTCGACCTGAGCATGGTGGAGTCCGACCCGAATGTCCTCTACGCGGCTACGTATGATAAGGTCCGGCTCCCCTGGCACTATGAGATCGGCGGGCCGGGGAGCGCAATTCACCGGACCGTTGATGGGGGCAAGACCTGGACTCGTCTCGGCGGCGGGCTTCCCACGGGCCGCATCGGGCGGATCGGCCTCGACGTCTTCCAGAAAAGCCCCAACATCCTCTATGCCGTGGTCGAAAACGCAAATCCGCGCGCGGCCACGCCCGAGGAGGCGGAGCAGGACAAGACCCGCGGGGGCCGGCCCCGGGCCCGCACGTTCGGGAACGAAGTCTACCGCACGGACGATGCCGGCAAGTCCTGGCGCAAAGTCAACACCGGGTACGAAGCTGCGCTGGACAAGGCGCCCTATTCGTTCAATCAGCTGCGCCTGGATCAATTTGATCCCAATACGGTCTACATCACCGGGCAATCGCTCTATAGCACGAACGACGGCGGCAAGACCTGGAAGGGCACGACCTGGCCCTCTGACGGTGTCATGCCCAATGCGTTTGGCGACTGGCGGTGCATGTGGGTGGATCCGCAGGACCCGAACCGGCTTCTGTTCGGAAGCGACGGCGGCGTGAACATTTCCTACGACCGCGGCAAGACCTCCTACCATGCCTATAACATTCCGCTCGGCGAGTTCTACGCCATCGGCGTCGACATGGAGGATCCTTACAACATCTATGGCGGCCTGCAGGACCACGACTCGTGGAAGGGCCCGTCAAACGGCTGGGCCGGACAGATCGCGCTTTCGGACTGGGTCACTGTCGGCGGCGGCGACGGGATGTACAACCAGGTCGACCCATTGGACAGCCGCTGGGTATACAACAACCGCGAATTCGGCGCCATGTGGCGGCTGGATCAGAAGACCGGTGTCGAAACCCCGATCCAGCCGAGACTTCCGGCAAGGGCGGAAGCCTTGCGTTTCAACTGGACGCCGCCGATCCATCTTTCACCCCACAATCCGGCCATCGTGTATGTCGGCGCGCAGGTGCTCTTCCGGTCGTTCGACCGGGGCGATCATTGGGAAGAGATCAGTCCGGATCTCACGACGAACGACAAGTCCAGGCAGGGAGGGGCTGGGAACATCACTTTCTGCACGATCTTCTCGCTCTCGGAATCGCCCGTCAAGCCGGGCGTTATCTGGGTCGGCACGGACGACGGGAAGGTTCAGGTAACACGGGACGGCGGCGCCACGTGGCTCGACCGGACGGCTAAAGTAGCCGCGGCTGGAGGACCGCCTGATTTCTGGGTGAGCCGCGTTTTCGCCTCGCCCCACGATGCCGGAACGGCCTTCGTGTCCAAATCGGGGGTGCGGTTTGACGACTACCGCGCGTGTCTTTATAAGACGACCGATTACGGCGAAACCTGGAATTCCATCGCCGGGAATCACCCGAATGACAAGAGCATCAATGTGGTGATCCAGGATCGCAAGAACCCAGGCCTGCTGTTTGTCGGGACCGAGCAGGGCGTTTATGTCACGATCGACGGCGGCGCCAGATGGCTGCCGCTCAAAAACAACATGCCCTGGGTCAAAGTGACCGACCTCGTCATCCATGCGCGTGAGAACGACCTCGTCGTCGGCACCTACGGCAGAGGCTTGTGGGTCACGGACATCACCCCGCTCCAGGAGATGAAGGCAGGCGTGCCGGCGGAAGACGCGTACCTGTTCGACATCGAGCCGCGCACCCAGCGGCTGTACGGTGGCATCGGCAACTACCAGCTCCTGGGCGACAGCCATCTGTTTACGCCCAACGAACCCAATGCGGTCGTCATCAATTATTACCTCAAGAACAAAGCTTCCGGGCCGGTTCGAATCACGGTCGCGAATCCCTATGGCCAGATTCTGGCCGAACTCAAAGGCAGTGAGAAAGCCGGCATCGACTCTGTCCAGTGGGACATGAGGAGTCGATCCGCGGGCGCGCGGGGAGGAGGGATGGGCGGGACCATGGTTGATCCCGGCGAATATGTCGTGACCCTGGAAGCGGAGGGAAGGAAGCTGACGAAGAAGGCCATCATCCGCTATCGCCAGGGCTGGACTGTCGGAGCCGTGCCGGTGATTATTCAAAAATAGAACTTGCAGCAATCCTTTTCGGATGCGAAAGGGGAAACAGGTTGGACGATGATCGATCTGCTGAAATTCCGGATTTTCGACAGATTGGCCGGGCTCGCAACTGCAGCATATGGAATCCGGGTGCGGGGCTCCGCCCGGCGACGAAGTTTTCCATTCCCCAATTTTCAGTCTGCATTCGGGGGGTGAGTCATGATAGGATTCATTATGACTCTTTTTATGATGACTGGAACGAATCGAAATGAAACAACTATCGCTGCGCGGTTTTGATCCTGAGCTGGAAAAGCGCATCCGCGACATCGCGAGAAAAGAGGGGGTTTCTCTGAACCGTGCCACTCTGCGGCTGCTTCGCAAAGGGGCGGGGCTCGAAAACTCCGGAAAGTCTGAGGCCACTGTCGGCAATTCCCTGGATCATCTGATTGGGAAATGGTCTTCCGAGGAGGAGAGAGAATTTCTCCAAAGCATCGAGCCGCTGGAACAAATCGACCGGTCGTTCTGGAAATGAGACTACTTCTCGATACCAACGCCTACGCGGCCTTGATGCGGGGGCACGCCGGCGTAGCGGGTCGAGTCCGCCGCGCCGAGCAGGTCCTACTGTCTGCCGTAGTAGCCGGGGAACTGATGTTCGGTTTCCGGAACGGATCGCGTTACGAACAAAACATGCGGGACCTCGAGGATTTCCTCGACAATCGCCACGTCGAATTGCTTCCCGTATCATTTACCACTGCAGACCGTTTCGGGCGGATTGCCGCCTCGCTCCGTCGAAAAAGGAAAGCCATGCCGACCAATGACATCTGGATTGCCGCCCAGACGATCGAATCCGGGGCAGAGCTCCTGTCGTCTGACCGCCACTTTGAATGGATCGACGGCCTGATCTGGACCCGCCCATAGCACAGTTCCCGAACCGGCCGGCACTTTTATCCGGCTTTCCCCTACGATCCTCCGAATCCTGCGCATGCTCACGCCGGGCGCGTACCTGCCGCGCTTCTTCATTCAATATCCGCCACGATGATTGAATCGCCATGAATTCGAGATCGTGGGCGTCGCGCCACTGGTGTCCAACGGCCTGTCCATCAACGGTATGGTGCCGAGCGCCATGTGGGTGCCACTCGCATCCGTCCCGCATGTTGCTACGGCCGCTTTTCGTTCGGCTATTACCCGCGGTCGACCCGGGAGTTCTGACCGCCGTGCCGGTACTGATGCTGCTCGCCGGTATCGTGGCCTGCTACCTGCCTGCCGGGCGCGCGGCTCGTGTCGATCCGAACATTGCCCTGAAGGTGTTATAGCCGACAAGGGGACGGTTGCCTGATCGGCAGAATGCGGGGACCCGGCATGGGCATGTCCGCCCTCCGCGCCTCCCTGCTTCCACAGGGAAGGTCCATCTCCTATTTCCGGCCCAGCCTAATCATATTCGATTGCCAAAAAGAGGGCCTCTCCCTGACTCCTGGCTCCAGACTCCTGACTCCTGGCTCCTGACTCCTGGCTCCAGACTCCCTATTCAAATATGTTGCGCCACGCCACGTGTGATACTAATCTGCTGGCCGCGGCTCAGCCGGGCCGCCTAGTTTCCAGGTCTATCCTGCATATGGAGAAATAGCCATGCGCCGTGCCTTCCGCCTTGCCGGTTTACCCTGTCTGGTTCTGCTGGCTGCCGGGCTCCTGTTCGGTGTCGCCGCACAGGCCCCGCAGACAGGTCCCGTCACTCAAACGAATTCCGAGACGTCCAAGAAAGTCCTCACGCTTGCCGATTACGGCAAGTGGAACCGCATCAGTTCCGCGGCGCTCTCGCCCGACGGCAAATGGACAACCTATACTTATCAGCCGAACACAGGCGATGCCACTCTGTTTGTGAAAGAGATGGACGGAGACAAGATGCACACGGTTCCGCTGGGTTCGGCCGGAGGCGCAGGCGGCGGTCGCGGAGGCCCCGGTGGCGGAGGCGGCGCTGCGGGTGGCGGAGGAGCACAGTTTTCGGATGATTCGCGGTGGATCGGCTACATCGTGAATCCTCCGGCCCCAGCCGCCCGCGGCGGGGCTCGCGGCGGTGCTCCGGGAGCGGTCCCGGGTGGAGCGCGCGGCGCCGCGCGCGGAGGAAGTGAAGCCGGGGCGGCGCCGGCTGCCAGGCCGGCGCGCCGGTTCGAGTTGCTCGAACTTGCGAGCGGCGTGCGCTACTCGGTGCCGAATCCCGCGACCTTCCGGTTTTCCAAAGGGTCGCGGTGGCTGGCGGTCCGGCTCAACCGCACTTCCAACGACACGGGCTCTGCCGGCGCCGACCTCATCCTGCGGGACCTTTCGTCCGGCACCAACCGCAACATCGGAAATGTGAATCTCTACGATTTCGACGCCGCAGGAGCGCTGTTGGCTTATAACGTGGATACTCAGGAAAAGATCGGCAACGGGATCTACCTCCTCAATCCGGCCACCGGCGAAACGCGCGTGCTGGCCGCAGCGGCTGCCGACTTCGACGCGCTCAGCTGGAGCGCTGAAGGGGCAAACCTCGCGGTGCTGCGGGGCGAAAAGAAGAAGGAGAACAGGCAGAAGGACAACGTGCTGCTTGCCTGGATCAACGCCGGCAGCAGCACGGCGCGCGCCATCGAGTTCGATCCGGCAAAAGCCGGGGGATTCCCGAAGGGAATGGTGCTTAGCGAGTTCTCCACGCCGCAGTGGACCAAAGACGGCGCCAGGATTTTTCTCGGGATCAAGGAACAGGAACCCGAACCGCCCGCCGGCAATGACCCCAAGGCGAACGTGGACGTTTGGCATTGGAAGGACGAACAGCTCCAGTCGGTCCAGATCATCCGGCTGCAGCAGGAAAGGCGTGCGACCTTGCCGGCTGCGTATGTGATTGATTCCGGCAAGTTCGTGCAGTTGGGCGACAACGACATGCGCGGGGTCACGCCCGTGGCAAACGGCAAGTGGGGAATCGGCCGGAATGAAGCTCCCTATCGCGGCGAGTTCACGGAGGCATCAAAGGCGGATTACTATCGCGTCAACATGGAGAGCGGGGAGCGGACCCTGATTTCCAAAGCGCTTACACGCACCATGGGGAGCGCGCCGGACGGGAAATGGTTCCTGTATCTCAAGGACCAGCACGTGCACGCGTTCAACCTCGACACTGCCAGGGATGCCGTGATTGACGCCAGGACAGGGAAGAGCTTCGTCGATGAGGACGACGACCACGCCGCCGAAAAGCCGCCCTATGGTCTGGCCGGCTGGACCAAGGACGGCATGGCTGTGCTCTTGAATCACAAGTACGACATCTGGCAGGTGGCGCTCGATGGGAGCGCGGCGACAAACCTGACTCGGGGCAAAGGCGACGCAGAAGAGGTTCGGTTCCGGATCGTCCGGCTCGATGCCGGCGCACGCGGCGGCCGCGGCGGTGGCCGCGGCGGCGGAGGCGGTGAGGAAGAGGGGATCGACCTTTCGAAGCCGCAGTTGCTGTCGGCCTACGGCGAGTGGACCAAGAAGTCCGGTTACTGGTCGCTCGTGTCCGGCCAGGAACCGAAACCGCTCATCTGGGCGGATGAACAGATCGGCGGCGCCGCAAAGGCGAAGGATTCCGAGCGAGTCATTTTCACGCAACAGTCCTTCACCGAATTCCCCGACTATTGGGTGACCAACACGGGGTTCGAGGCGCCGCGCAGGCTGACCGACGCGAACCCGTTTCTGAAGGATTACGCCTGGGGCTCACGCGTGCTTATCGACTACAAAAACTCGAAAGGGCAGCGCCTGCAGGGAACCCTCACGCTGCCGGCCGGCTACGAGAAGGGGAAGAAGTACCCGATGGTTGTCTACATCTATGAAAAGATGTCGAACACCCACCACACGTTTTCGATGCCCGTCTACGATGACCGGCCGCACATGTCGACCTACGCGAGCGACGGTTACCTCGTGCTGCAACCGGACATTGTGTATGAAATCGGCAAGCCGGGGTCTTCAGCGCTCGACTGCGTGACGGCGGCGGTGAAACGGGTGATCGAACTGGGGTACGCCGATCCCGCACACATCGGGCTGCAGGGCCACAGCTGGGGAGGATACGAATCCTCCTTCATTGTCACCCAGACAAATATGTTTGCCGCAGTGGTCACGGGCGCCCCGCTGACCGACCTGCCGAGCATGTACAACATCCTCTACAAGCAGACCGGTACGGTGAATCAGGGAATCCTCGAAACGGGGCAGGGACGCTGGGGGCTCAATGTAAACCAGTGGACGGCGCACGACCTCGTCGAGAGCCAGTCACCCATCCATTTCGTAACCAAGATCACGACCCCGTTTCTGATCCTGCAGGGGACTGCCGATGGGGCGGTGGATTGGAACCAGGGCCTCGAATTTTACACCGCCGCGCGCCGCAATGGGAAAAAAGTGATCCTGCTGTCGTACCCCGACGAGCCGCACCACCTGGCGAAAGAAGAAAATCAGAAGGATTTCCAGGTGCGAATGAAGCAGTACTTCGATCACTACCTGAAAGGCGCGCCGGCGCCAAAATGGATGGAAGAAGGAGTGCCGCAAACACAAAAGGGAGGACCCGTCAAGTAGCGAAGGCAGCTGCAGTCGGGGACATCCCGGTATTGTCACGAAGCATCGCCCGGGCAGGTGAGGCTCGAACGATTCAGGTGCGGCTCTCTTAGGACAGAGGATTTATCGCACCATTACATGAGTTGGGATTGCAATCGGAAGAGCCCCACCCCAGAGAAATTTGTCATTTATCATTTGTCAATGGTCATTTGTCATTTGTTTGTGATTCAGACAGTAACGAGCCCCGACAGGGGCGGAACAGGAAAGCCCAGGGCGTGAGCCCTGGAATCAAAGGCAACCTGGAGACGAGCCCTGTAAGGGCGAAGCAGCCTGTGCCGCCCTTACAGGGCTGGTCCTTTGCTTCTCGCCAGTACCCAGGGCTTGCGCCCTGGGCCTTCCTGCTGGACCCTTTCAGGGTCCAATGGACTCCTTCATAAGTGCCTTTTGTCGCAGTGTCTGAATCACAGTGTCATTTGTCCGTTATGAGCCTTTGGCCCGTGAAAACGACAATTGATAATTGATAAATCTTCGCGCACGGCCCGCTTATGAAACCGGCGTGGCCATGAGTGGTCAAGCAATGGCACTTGTATGAACTGCAGGTTCGCATATATCTGTGTATTTGCCTGACTGTCGAGGTGCGTTGATAGCGGCCGTGCCGCTCCGTGCGACTATGGCGAAACAGCAGGTCATGCGATGTCCAGATCTGTCTGCGAGAAATCCTGGCCGATGAACAGAAGCGGTTGCCCGGCAAGCTTCGCGACGGCGTACGTCATGCAGTCTCCCAGGTTGAGGGCAGCGGGGTGTTGTCCTTTGCCGAAATTGCCATAAGCTTCGACCGCTTCGCGCCAGTGCTCCTCACCAAAAGGCACCGTCACGATCGTGAATTCGCTCAGGAATCTCCCCAGAACGCCGGATGGATCGCGCCCGAGGCGGGCGCGCAGGACAACGCCCGTTTCCGCCAGCGTCGGAGCGCCGATGCCAATGGTCTCGGCGCCGGCCAGCTTGTGGAAAATCAGCTCGAATCCAGGCTCTTTCAAAAGCAGGGCGATTACAGCGGAAGTGTCGAGGATCATACCCCCTTCTCACCATAGCCGAGGATTCGATCCTCCTCCTCCCGGCTAAGCCGCTTGCCAAATATCTTTCTTGGTATTGCCGGCCAGATCTCTCTTTCGAGGAACTTAAGCAGTTCGGCCTCCCGGTTGCGGCGCACTATGTGATAGGAGAGGCGCTCGCGCCGTTCCCTCAGAGCCTTACGGATGGCTTCGGTTTTGGTCTCGCCGGTCATGTCGGCCAATTCGCGTGCGAGGCGTTCGACCTCTTTGTTCTTAATGTTAAGCGGCATGTCAACATGATATGTGTATTGGTGTAATTTGTCAATCTAGGTGTAATATTCTGTGACGATACGCAGACCCGGACCCACGGCGATCGGGAATCGGGTGCGGCTCACTTAGCCGGATCAAAAAACTGAGACGTAAATACCTCGAAGGCCACTAAGAGCCCGCATCCCACCTCTGCGCGTCTTGCGCAGGGCCGGAGGCCGCCCCTGCGGAACTGGTACGGCAACCCGACGGCGCAATGCCATGCCTGCCAAAGAGCTTTGCCTTGAGGTCTTCGCGGTCTTTGCGGTTCAATTCTTTTTCCGGGCTGAACAGTGACGAGGGCGGGCCCGGCCCGGATTCGAAAGCACGCCCCTTTTCACACGCCGGCTACCTCGCGGTGGAAAACAGGATTGCGGCCAGCAGCAGGCGGTCGAGGCCCCTCCAGTAGGCGCGCCACGTCGGGTCGTTCGCGAACAGCACGACGTGACCGTCGCCCAGCGGCACATCCACCAGGTAGGCGCTCTGCTTGAGCGCCGCCTCGGTGTCTTCCCATACGTGCCCCATGATCCGCGATTTTTCCGGAAACGTGACCACGTTCGCCCCGGCGCGCGACAGGGACAGGAATGATTCCCCGCGCATTTGCACCGCAATCTGCGGCGCCTGGGCGACGCCCAGATAATAGTCGGTATTGACGGTCCCTTTAAATATGGCCCCGGGCAGGCTGGTGATCGGCTTTCTTGCATCCTGCTTGCCCGCCGCCAAGTCGGGCGCGTCGGCGATTAACCGGACGTCAGTCAACTCCACACCCTTCCGGGCGGTGAACGCGGCGCCGCCCTGAATCCCGATAAATGTGCCGCCGTCGCGGATCCACTGCCGGAGTTTGGCGACGCCGGCTTCGCCGAGGATTTCCTGGTATCGCGCAGATGGGCCATCCGGGAAGATGATCACATTGTAGCGGCTTAAGTCCGCGGATGGGAAACTGTCGCCGCGCAATGCGGTGAACTCCAGATCAAAACGCTGGTCGAGCAGCGCGTAGACCGATCCATACGCCGTGGCCCGGGTTGGTTCATCCGTCAGCACCATGATTTTGGGTTTTTTCAGGTTGTGCACGAAAGACGACCCGAATGAAATCCCCTTTTCGGCCCAGCCGGAATTCACCGACACGACTTCAACGCCATACTCTCGTGCCAGCGTGCCAATCCGCGCATGGAGACTGTCGGGATTGCGGCCGCTCCGAACCAGCAGGGTTCCGGGCTGAAACTCCCTTCCGCCGTTAGCGAATCCTTTCAGCATCAGGGCGACGTTGTAACCCTCCTGCAAGAGCTTGCCGCACAGCTTCGCCCCCGCATCGGTGGAGAAGGAAAAAAGATAGGCCTGTGAGGCTTTGCCACCGATAATCCCGCCGGATGGCCTGGGCGGCTCGGTGACAAGCGCCTCCGGAGGCATGCTGGTTGCATCTTCGGAGAACGCGGCGTCGACGAGCCCAAAGGTAACCGGCAACGCCCATGCGGTGATGTCGTAAAACCAGAGCGGCTCTTTCGGCACGCTCGTGCCCAGCTTCCTGTTTCGCTCCATTGTCGCACGGACTTCCTGGAGGAACTTGTCCTCGAGCTTCGGATCCGGTTCAAACAACGCCTTCAGAAGGCGCTTTTGCGGCTGCTTGAGAGGGATGACATAAGTGCCGGCAGGGAACGTCCGCGGCTTGGAATCTCGATCGAAATAGGTCTGGGACCGCTGCACGGATACAGGTGCGGCGGCCCGGTAAACCTCGATGTTGTGCCGCAGGCAGAGCTCCACGAGGCTCTGTGTCCGCCCCGGATCCGCTCCGGGGGGAAGGATGTACTGCCGGACCGGTTCTTTGTCCACTTCCTCCATGCCGGTTCTGCGGAAGTCGTAATAGTACTTGAGGAATCCCTCATGGTTGTCGGCGAGCACCTCCAGCGAGGACAGGTCCGCGATGAAGTGGGCGTGGACCGACTCGCGCAGGGTCGCGATCGTTCCGTCTGTCCGTTCATAGGCGAAGCCCTTTCCGCCGCCGCCGTTGGTTTCGTAGGTCATCCCGATGGCGCCGCTGAAGGAAGGGTAGGCGTCCCAGTAACCGGGATAATAAATGTCGTACCTCTCGTCCTTGACGTAAGTCCATCCGTACTGGTCGAAGTAGCGGGCGTTGCTCTTTCCGATCTCGGTGGCCCACTTCAAGATTTCCTGCGGGTAGTTGAGGTTGACCGGCGAGCAGAATGGCGCGAAGAAATATTCTTCCGGCTCGCCGTGGTTGTCGACCCAGAGCTGCGGATTCCATTGATAGAGGGCTCTGGAAGCCGCCTGGGTCTCGAGTTGCGACAGGGCGAATGCATCCCGGTTGACGTCGATCAGGTAATGATTGCCGTCTGTTGAGATGAACCATTCGTCGGCATGCTCGGCAGCCTGCGGATCCGGATTCCCCTTCCTCCGTGTCGTCACCGCCTTGGCCCACGTCGCGAACCACTGGTGACTGTCGGGGCTCAGACAGGGGTTTATGATGACTATGACGTTGTCCATGATCTTCCGAGTCAGGGGATCGTTCCCCGCGGCCAGCTGGTAGGCGAGCTGCATTGAGCACTCGAATGCACTGGTCTCGTTGCCGTCGGTGCCGAAGTTGATCCATCCGATCGGCGGCGTCTCCCTGGCGATCCGGGCAGCTTCGGCCGGCGAGGTTTTGCGCGGGTCGCGCAGCCGGGCGATCGTCGCACGGATCTGTTCGAGCTTCGCCATGTTTTGCGGGGAACCGAGGGCCAGCAGAAACATCTTGCGGCCTTCGTAGGTTATCCCGTATTCAAACATCTTCACCCGATTGCTAGACTCATCCAGTTTGCGCATGTATTCGACCATTTGGGCATGGTCGGTCAGGTAAGTTCCGATCTCATAGCCGAGGACCGATTCAGGAGTGGGAATGGCTGCGTCGTAGACGCCATTCTTGAGCCACTCATATTTCTGGGCGCTCAGCGGGTTCAGGCAAAAAGCGAGCAACAGGCCGGCAAGCATGATTACTTTTTTCATATTCCTCATATGCCTCGCTTATTGTCGGGGTCGGACCGACGGATGAGCCGTAGATCAAACAGTTGAACATCATGAACGGCCCGAATATAGGCCTTATGCTCGATTTTTGGCAGTGTTTTTTCATTCTAAGGAATTTCCGGTCCGGCAAGGCGGCGGCGCTAATCGGTTCGGAGCTCACGCCGCGTAAATCCCAAATTGACGGCGTTGCCGCCGGTCGGGCTAAGCCGTTCCGGGCCACTTATCGCACCTTCACCAGCTTGCTTCCGACGCGATCGCCCTGGATATCATAGATGACGATTTTGAGAATCTGGCCGGGCGCCTTGAGTGGGATGGGAATTGAAACCTGGATGCCTGTCTTCAGGAATTGCTGGTAAGTATCCTCCAGCAGGCGAAGGTCCAGGTTCCTCCACTCCTCGCCAAGGTAATTCCCCTTGCCGTCGGCATAATAGATGGCAATTCGCAGCCTGTCGGCGTGGCGGCCGTTGACACCCCTGAAGGCGAGCACTGTCGCGTCTATCTGCAGGTTCACGGCGACCTGTCCCTGTCCGCCCACCATGATCGACTTGGCGGTGTCGATCTTGAACGGGATATCCCCGATCTCGGCCTCGTAGCCCCCCGCGGATGTGATGCGGCTGTAGGTGAGATATTCCTGCATGTCGGACGGTCTAAAGCTGTCGCGCGCAAAGTATCCCTGACGGAAGTAAACTTTCAACCCCGGCCGGTTCACTTTGACGTCGATCTGACGATATGCCCCGTTCCAATTCTCGTCCTTGGGATAATAGCCGAGCAGGTATAGGACTCGTGAAGACTCGTTGACGGCCTTCAAAGCGGGAGCAAGATACCCGTAAATCGACGTGCGGCCCCCCGTGAGCTGCGAAATGGTCCTCAGGCTGGCAAGCCCGTTGGAACGTCCCGGATTCGACAGGGGAGTATTTGCCAGGTTCACCGGCCCTCTGCTGATGCCCATGTCCATTCGAATGCCGCCGGTCTGGAACGTGTCGATGACGACCCGGGCGTTATTCGCGACTCTCGAAATCGTTTCGTCGTTGTCCACGTTGCCGAAGGGGAAAAACAATCCCTCCTCTGTGAAGAACAGCAGGTGTTTTTCCCCTTCCAGGAAGCGCAGATATTCGATGCAGGTGAAGATGTTCTTCATGTCCTGCGTGGAGCCTGCGTTCAATACGGCCCACTCATTCAGCGGAATCATGCCGGTAGCCATATCCATGGCCGCGATCTCGTTGACGGTTGCCGCGATGGATTCCCCCGGATCCGCGACGGTATCGGCCATCTGCTTGGCCAACTGGTGCGTGAGGATCTGGCCGGCTTTGGCTCGATCCCTCTTTCCTTGGGCGGTTTCGGCGAGATCCGCCGGCACCTGGCGGCTCGCGAGCGCATCGGAACCTGCAAAGATCCTGTCGATGCTGTTCTGGAGCGAACCGGGGATCCCCCGGCTTCCATAGATCGCCGAGAGCCCCGTCGAACGCGACTCGAGCTGGGACTCGATGGCCTCGTAGAAGCTCCTGTACCGTTCTATCACACGTGCGACCTGCTGATGATCGGTGGTAAACGCGGTCGCACGGTTGTAGGCGAACACGGCCACGCGATCCTTCGGCAACAGGTCTTCGCGAACCCATCGTACCAGGCTTTCGATGTTTTTGAACCGGTGGTGACGGCCGCGTCCCATCAGGATCAGGAAAGTCCGCGCTGCCTGCGGCACAAGCCCGGCAGGCGGCGGCTGTTGTGAGACTGAGCCTTGAGCCGGCTCTGCCGCAGTCTCCCGAAAGTTCTGTATGACGAAGTGCCGGATTTCCTGTTCGCGTCCGTCCTCAAATAGGCGAAATTCTTCTTTCCTGAGATCGGTCACGGGGCGATCGAGCTTATCGGTAACGACCACGTCTACCGGGACCAGGCGCACCCGGACCTGGATCGTCCCGGCCTGGACTGCCCGCTGGTTCTGAGCTTTCGGCTGTACTTGTCCCGAAAGCTGAACCGGAGTTCCGGGATTGAACACGACCGCGAAAAGGACGCCAAGTCCGGCGATCGTGATCGTGCCCGTCTTTATTCGGCACATATGCCCGGTCCCTCTACTTGCACTCCCGTTGCCAAGACTGCTGTACCGCTCGGCAGAGAATCATCGGACACAATCCGATCGCCCGTCCGGTCCACACTGGAAGAGATCAGGCGCGAACTTCGCAGTCGATTCCTGGAAGTTTTTCCAGACGCGAGTCTTGCCATCGTTTGCCGTTCACGGCGAGCAGTATAACATCTCCCGGCCTTGCTGAACTTAGGCCCTGTCGCAGAATAACGGGTCTGCCTGGGCGGGAGCGCCCGGCGTCGCAGCCCCAAAGGCGCGCCGTCTTCATGGCTCGCAGTTTGCGCCCGCCGTGCGCGCCGCGACCGGAAGCATAGTGGGCCTGTTATTCTGGAATTAGCCCTTAACCCGGACAATTCATGAAGAGGATTACGAGATGTCCTCAGCCGTCGGACATTGAACCGTTAAGGGCCAACTCCTCTCGATTATGAAACCAACATGCAGTTCCAGGCCGCGTAGCGGCGGTTTGATTGTAGCCCGGCCTTTCAAGGCCGGGAGCACACGGCGGCGAATGATTCCGTCGCGACGCGACGGCTGAATTCAAGCGTCGCTACGGTCGTGAGAAAAAATCCAAAAATCGGCCATTTTGCGGCTGTAAGTCATTGAAATCATTAGGGTGATTTTTGCAAAATTCTATTTTTTCTCACGACCTACGCGACGCATCGGGAGCAGCGGACCGGATGCCGGCCTTGAAAGGCCGGCCTACACTCATGCGGCCGCTACGCGGCCCACGCGCCGGTGAATTTTTCAGGTTAACTTCCGGAATCGGGATTGTCGGGATCGGCTGGATGTGACGCCATGCCGGCGTTGTCACTGAACGGCGAACCGCGTATAATCTCGCCCATCATGTCCTCACGTGTGGCGGGCGGCGCGGGTCGTCGCCCACGATCCCTTTTCCGTCGCAGCCTGGTGCGCACGCTCCAGGGTCTTGCCCTTCTCCTGGTCGCCTCGATTCTGGCGACGCTGGCGCTGCGCTGGCTTTCACCGCCCACTACGGCGGTGATGCTGGAGCGTAAGGTGGATGCCTGGCGGAAGGACCGCTCTTTCCGGTTGGACTACCGATGGGTGCGCTGGGATCGCATTTCGCCGCAGGCTCCGCTGGCCGTCATCGCCGCGGAGGATCAGAACTTCGCCGTGCACCACGGATTCGATTTCGAGTCGATTCAGAAGGCGCTGGATGAACACGACCGCGGAGAGCGTCTGCGCGGCGCCAGCACGATCTCGCAGCAGGTCGCCAAGAACGTATTCCTCTGGTCGGGCCGCAGCTTTGTCCGCAAGGCGCTCGAAGCCTATTTCACCGTCGTCATTGAGTTCGTTTGGCCTAAGCGGCGCATCCTCGAGGTCTACCTGAACATCGTCGAATTGGGCGACGGCGTATTCGGCGTCGAGGCGGCCAGCCAGCGCTATTTCCGGAAGCCTGCGGCTCAGCTGGAGTCCGAGGAGGCCGCGCTCCTTGCGGCTGTCCTGCCCGAACCCTTGCGCCTGAAGGCCAATCGGCCGTCCGCATACGTCGAGGAGCGCCGTGCCTGGATTCTCCAACAGATGGCCCAAATAGGCGGCGCCGCTTTTATCAAGCGCTTCTGAGCACAGGTGCCAGGGTGGGCCGGCAGCCGCCCTTAGGTGCTAAGTTGAATACCACAACTGAGTGGATCTGGACTTGGAGGTGGACGTGGACCCGGCAAATACCCATGACCCGATATGAGTGTCGCATTCGCGATAGGTTACACCCAAAAAGGCTGACCACGTCCAAGTCGAGGTCCACGTCCACGTCCAGGTCTAAGTCCACCTTCAGTTGGCGACTTATGTTAGCGCTCATGGGCAGCCGCCCATCCCTCCCTCCTTCCTATTCTACTTGATATGGGACGTCGGTGATGGCCACGCCTCTCCTGAACGCCTCCATGCCCGATACTGGGGCAAGTAAAGTCCAGCACGATTGGAATTCCGGGAGCAGCACCCTCTCAGTTCGAATGCCGGTGCGCCCGAGATGCAAGCTGCTGTATACTCGCCGTGAGGGCTCCCATCATGTTGCGGAAGGAATGGATCCGTCCGCCCCGCCACCTGCTATGGATGTTTCTGTCGATCACCTCGGTTCTGGTTGCGGCATTGGGCTGGCTGGGCTGGCAGTTGTTGCAGCAGGAGCGGGCGTTGGCGCGGCAGCGGGTTCAGGAGCAGGTGGAAGCCGCAGCCGACCTGGTCACCGCCGCCCTGCAGAAGGATCTGTCGGAGCTCGAACAGAATCTGGCCGACCTGGCAAATATCAGCCGGGATGGTCTGGCTGGGGAAGCGGCGGGATTCGCCCGCAGCCTTCCGGCTGATTCCGTACTGCTGCTTTTCGATGCAAACGGTGTAGAGTCGCTGCCGGGCGATCGACTCCTTTTCCATCCGTATCTCCCTCCGGCGCCCGAACCGCCGCGTGAGCTCTTCGCTGCTGCGGAGACGTTGGAGTTTCAGAGGCAGGATTACGGCGGAGCCATTTCAGCTCTGAGCAACCTGACGCGCGCCGCGGACCCGCAGGTTCGTGCAGCCGCATTGACGCGGGTCGCGCGGAACTATCGGAAAAGCGGACGATGGCAAGAGGCGGCCGGTGCATATGGAGACCTGCGCAGGCTGGGGGAGGTTACGGTCAGCGGGCTGCCGGCCGAACTTCTTGCACGCGACGCGCTGTGCTCTCTACTCGAAGAACGTGGCGACGCAAAGCGCCTGAAAGAGGAAGCCGCCGCCTTCTATACCGATCTTGGCCGGGGCCGTTGGAAGATCGGCGAAGATGCCTACGCCTACTACGCCGGCCAGGCGTGGCGGCGCATGGGTGCCTCTGCCGGTGATTCCACGCGAGGGGACACTTTAGCCCTGTCTGAAGCTGCCCAGGTCCTGTGGGGGGAATGGGGGCGCATCAGGCAGGGACAAATTGTCGCCGGAGGCCGCAGGGGACAGCGGTTTGCCGGTCGACCGGTGTTGCTTGTGTGGCGCGGTCTGGGAGATCGCATGGCGGCAGTGGCCGGTGGCACTGCCTTCCTGGAATCTGCCTGGATGTGGGCTGTCAACCCGGTATTGGCGAGCCACGGCGCCCGCCTGACTCTGATGGATGCAGACGGCCAGCCTGCCTGGGGAAACCCGACTGCCGCCAATGACCGCGCATCGGTGCGACTTGCCTCGACGACGCGGCTGCCCTGGACGATACAGATCTCATCCGTGCCGAACCCTGCCAGGGACGATAGCCAGTCTGTTCGCCGCAGGCTGCTGGCGGTCGGTTTCTGTCTAGTGGTCCTGCTGGTCGTCTCCGGCAGCTATTTCATTGGCCGGGCTGTAGCGAAGGAGGTCCGGGTCGCTGAGCAGCAATCCGACTTCGTGGCGGCGGTTTCCCACGAATTCCGGACACCCTTGACGTCGCTCTGCCAGTTTACGGAGCTGCTGGCCAAGGGCCGGGTTACGAGCGAGGAGGATCGACAGCGGTTCTATGGTGTGCTTGCCCGCGAGAGCCAACGCCTGCGCCGCCTGGTCGAGGGCCTTCTGAACTTCGGCCGGCTGGAAGCCGGTGTGCTCGAATACCGATTCGAGCGAATCGACCCGGCCATCCTCGTTGGGCAGGTAGTCGCGGAGTTTGAGGAAGAGGGCAACCCTCGCGAACATCGGATCGAGTGGAGTGCATGCGATTCTCCCCCTCCGGTCCGCGCCGATCGCGAGGCGCTGGGCTGCGTCATCTGGAATCTGCTCGACAACGCGATCAAGTACTCTCCGGAGAAGCCGGCAGTGCGGATCCACGTCGGTCGTGTGAGTGGTCGCGTGAGCATCGCCGTACGTGACGAGGGGATCGGCATCGCGCGCGCCGAACAGGAGGGAATCTTCAAGAAGTTCACCCGCGGCGCGGCGGCCAAGGCACTGCGCGTCCGGGGAACCGGGATCGGCCTCTCCATGGCGCGCCAGATCGCGCGCGACCACGGAGGAGACATCACACTGGACAGCGAACCCGGCAAAGGAAGCACTTTTACTCTTCTCTTGCCGGTTGTGGAGCAATCATGACCAGGATCCTGATCGTAGAAGATGACGCCAACATCGCGCTGGGCCTCCAGTACGACCTGAAACTGGAAGGATATCTTGTCGAAGTAGCTGCAGACGGAGACCGAGCCTGCCGGCGCGCCGGTGAGATCCCGTTCGATCTTATCGTGCTCGATGTCATGCTGCCCCGGAAAGACGGGTTTGCGGTCTGCCGGGAGCTGCGGCGGGCCGGAATGAAAACCCCGATCCTGATTCTCACGGCGAAAACCTCGGAAGCGGAAAAGGTGCTTGGCCTTGAATTGGGCGCCGACGACTATGTCACCAAGCCTTTCAGTCCCCTGGAACTGCGCGCCCGCATCAAGGCGCTGCTGCGCCGCGGCGCGCCCGAAGCACAGGATGTTTACGTTTTCGACGAATTCGAGGTTGATTTCGACCGCTGCGAGGTGCGCCGTTCCGGAGAGCACCTGGACCTGACGCCGACCGAATTCAAGCTCCTGGCGACACTGATTCGCCGCAAAGGACATTTGTTCACCCGCGATCAACTGCTCGATGCGGTCTGGGGAGTGGGCAACTATCCGACTGACCGCGTGGTCGACAATCACATGATGAACCTGCGCCGAAAGATCGAGCGCAGGCCGGACGCTCCCCGGCACCTGATCAGCGCCCGCGGGCTCGGCTACCGGTTCGAAGATTGACCTGAATCGTGCACAAATCAGACCGTTCTCCGATTCCAACCGGAACTGGGAGGATCAGGATGCGATCGGGAGGAACAAGATATGAGGACGGAATCCAAATCATGGATTGGAATTGCGGTTCTGGTTTTCGGCCTGCTGACCGTCGTTTATGCGGCCGGACAGGGCGACAAACAGGGCGAAGCGTTGCTTCAGGCGGCCAAAAACGCGGAGTTGGTCAAGGGAGATTTGAACGCCGCCATCGAACAGTATAAGAAAATTCTCGCGCGTTCCGGCACGAGCCGGACCGTGGCGGCCAAGGCTTTGCTCGAGATGGGCCAGTGCTACGAAAAGCTGGGCCAGACTGAGGCGCGCAGCGCGTACGAACAGCTCCTGCGGCAATATGCGGACCAGACTGATCAGGCCCAGGCGGCGCGGGCCAGGCTGGCAGCGCTGGGCGGGGCGCGGAATCGCGCTGCCGGCGCAGATATGGCGGTTCGCAGGCTTTTGTCGGGCGCCACGGTGGATACCAGCGGGGAACCCTCGCCGGACGGAAGATATCTCTCCATGGGTGACGCTACAGTTTATCCGGCTATCTGGGATACTGAAACCGGGCAAAAACGCCGGTTTACCCGGAAGGATAACTGGTCGACCGTAATGCAGATCCTCAACTCGAGGTGGTCTCCTGATGGGAAATACATCGCCTTCTGCCTGATGACCAAGAACATCTCCATGGAGATCTGGATCGTGGCGATGGACGGTTCCGAGCCCCGGATGCTGGCGCCGGGTGTGCCGTTGGATTGGTCCAGGGACGGCAATTTCATTCTTGCTCTCACCGGCACGCCGCCTGCCGCCCCTCAGATGTCCCTGATTTCTGTTCGCGATGGTTCATTGAACACGCTCAGCACGGCCGCCAGCCCTGTCTTCTCATGGAGCGCAATTCTCACACCGGATGGAAAGAGCGTTATCTATGACTTCCCGCAACAGGAGAAAGCTCAAGCCCGCGATGTTTTCCTGATTTCCGTGAATAGCAGGGAAGTGATGCCGCTCGTAAAACACCCAGCTGATGACCACCTTCTCGGCTGGGTGCCGGGAACCGACATCATCCTTTTCGCCAGCAATCGAGCCGGATCGCAAGATACCTGGGCGCTCCACGTTGCCGACGACAAACCTCAAGGCGAGCCGATCCTGGTCAGGCAAGGACTCGGACAGATCTCGCCCATGGGATTTGCCGATAAGGGCTCCTTTTACTATAGCCTCGGTGTAAGCATCGTGGAGGTTTACGAGGGCTCGCTGGACCTGGCCAAAGGGATTGTTTCAGAGCCTGCGACGAAGATCTCCCAGCGCGTGGTCGGCACCAGCCAATCTCCTGAATGGTCTCCGGACGGCAAATACCTCGCCTACCTTTCGCAGCGCAATGCGGGATCGGGATCGCAGAGCATTCTGTGTCTTCGTCCAGATAAGTCCACAGAGGAACGGGAACTTCCGCTTGCCATTCAATCCTTCTGGCATCTCCACTGGTCGGCAGACGGCAAAGCGGTTTTTGCCACCGCGGAGGACAACAAAAATCAGGGCCTTTTCAAGATCGATGTTCAAACGGGGAAGCTTACCCTCGTAGCCCAAAGCGGATCAGGATCAATCATCAAAGCCTTCGCGGTTTCGCCGGACGGGAAGGCAGTGTTTTATGGTCATTTTCAATGGGAGAAAAAACTGCTCACGATTGTCCGGCACGATCTCGAGACCGGCCAGGGGAAGGAGATCTACCGCCAGGCGGCCCCTCCGGACATCACCGGCCTGGCACTTTCGCCGGACGGGAAGCATCTGTCCTTCTGCACCCTCAATATCCCGGCAGACCAGAGTTACAGTGGGGGGCCAATCCCGGGTCATGTCATCAGGATCCTGCCGGCGACCGGCGGAGAACCCGTGGATCTTCTCCCTGGCAAAATCCAGGAATGGGTTTTCCCCGTGTGGGCTCAGGATGGGAAAACCATCCTTTTCGGCGGGAGAATCTCGGGCCCAATGGAAACGAAGCGGGAGATATGGCAGGTACCTGTGGAAGGGGGCGATCCCCAAAAGATCTCTTCAGATATGGTTGGGCGTGATATCAAGTTTCATTCGGACGGGCGGCGGATAATATTTACCTCCGGCAACACCTTAAAAGAAATCTGGGTGATGGAGAACTTCCTGGCCGCACTCAAGCCTGCCGATAGCGGCAAGTGAGCCGGCAAATACTCGCCGACGGTGTGAAAACGCGCGATCACGAGCCAGGCAAAATCATCCTGAATGAAGAAACAGCGGAAGACTCCGCGATCCACCCCGCAGCCATGACCGGGAGGAGACCTGCCGTTGCCGCATGTCTGTCCCAGACAGCTGCTCCGGCGAGTACCCGGGGGTTGGGCTGCTTATCCATGTCCTGCCTCGTGCCGTGACTGCGCCCACGTCGGGGATGGATCTGTCACTGATCCAAACGGTTTCATGGAAATGATATCGCAACCGTCCGCTCGGTAGCGCGCTTGACTCAACGGCTGTTCGGGGACGGCTGCTTTGCCTGCGGCAGCCGGCTTTTCGGCAGCTTTGTCAGTACCGTATACTGGGGATCAACGATCTGAGCAATGGAGGCCTGCGCGTTTTGGGAAACGAACAGGTAAGCGTCCATTTCCGGCATGCCGGTCCGTTCCTGCACCCACCGGACCATGTCCTTGAAGGCCACGCGGGCTGCGTCTTCCAGGGGCCGTGATGAGCCGACGGACATCAGCGCATCTGCGCTCTCGATTCGGGGTGTGGGCGTTTGCCGCTTCTTGAGCAGGTTCACCGTGAGTTCGACATTCATCGCGCCTTCCACTGCCGTGCCGATGATCTCTCCGTCTCCCTGGGCATAGTGTCCGTCGCCGAAGGAGAGCAGGGCGCCGGGCATGCCGACTCCGAGGTAGACCGTGTTGCCGGCGCGAACTTCCCGACAGTCCATGTTGCCGCCGAAATTGTCTGGAACGATGGACGAGCGGACTTCGCCGCCGGCAGGCGCAACTCCCAGGCACCCGAGAAACGGCGCCAGCGGCACCTCCCACGGACGAGCGCCATTGCGCGCGCGCAACCTGGCAATCCCGCGGGTCCGGTCCACGTCGAAAAACCAGACCGTCTCCGGCAGATCAGCTCCGAGCATGGCCGTGCGGTCGGTGCCGTTCAATGCCCCAAAGCCGGGGAAAAAGGCCGAGAGTCCCGTGGCGCCGGCAGGTTCGAGCTTCTCGATGCGAATGGCGAGTGTGTCCCCCGGCTCCGCGCCGTCGACATAGAAAGGCCCCGTTTGCGGATTGTCGTGACCCGGCGCCATCACCTTCGAGGGGAGCATGCCGGGTTTCGTCACGGCGCCATCAAAGCAATCCTCCGTCCAGGAGATGATGCGTGTGCCGGATTGGATGTGGCGCACCGGCGCAGCCCCGCCGAAGGTATACTTGAGCTCCGTATGCCTCGGTCTATAGCGCAGCACCAGACCCTGCTGCGCGTAAACGGCCGCAACCAGACCAATGACTCCCGCAGATATCCGCAACCAGGATCGCATCTTCTTCCTCCAGTAGCAAAGTCTCGGGCAACGTCGTGGGAACAGCCCGGATTTCGCTGATGATAGATCTTTTCTGGCACTCTCCAGAAGAATCCCTTTCAGTAAGCCCACTCCTCATGACGAACGGGCAACTGATTCAATTGCTCTCGGCAGACATGCCATTGTGGCATGTGTCGGTCCATTAGCGCTACGAAACGGGCGTTGTGCCTGGGCTCCGTCAAGTGAACCATCCCGTGGACGATAATGTACTCGAGGCATTGGCGTGGCTTTTTTTTTGGTGTTGAGGCGGATGCTTACTGGGCCGGGGCTGCAGCTTCCCCATTTCGTTTTCATCTGCTGCACGAAGACGCGCTCCACCGTTATCCGTATGATCGGTTCCCACTTCGCAATCTGGCCAGGTACCATGGGACCCGGGCCTCTGGCCGGAAAAATTCTGGCGAATGCCGTCGTCGATGCGGACGCGGCTGTTTTTCCGTTCGAGAATCCCATATGCAGCAGATCCTTCGCGAGTTTATGCCGCTTTTACCAGACCTCGAGATGAAAATGCCTATACGTCTTGATCAATTCAAAATCCGCTCGGTTGGAGGTGATCAGCCTGGCACCGTAACTACGCGCTGTCAGTGCGATCAGGACATCGAAGTGAAGATCGCGGAGCTTCTCCGGCGAGCAGCCGAGGTCGGCCCTAATTCGTTCCAGGAGGTGCCCTGACTCGACCCAGTTGTTTTCTGACGGAGTCAGCAGCGGGTGATTCTTTTCCAGGGCCCTCAGAAATGTCCTCTCCGCGGGCTTAGTCGCTCCACGCAGTAATTCGGCCAGCACGACCGACGACGTGCGGATCAAGCCGATGATGGAATCGATGCGTTTTTGATGGCAGCCTGTGCGCAGGTGGTTAATGAAGATGGAGGTGTCCAATACGATCAGATTACTCGCCATGGGCTTCGAATTTCAATCTGCCGGCATGCCTGGTCATCAGGCGCTGAAACTTCTTCAGCGCAACGATTTCCCGCAAGGCGGCGTGCACCGCCTCGGTTCTGGTTTTAACGCCCAAAATCTCCGCGGCCTCGTCTGCCAACCGAGTGTCCAGCCGGATGGATGTCATGGCGTGCGTCATTGCCTTTCCTCCCGCTTTGTATATATAGAATGCCATGGTTATATATACAAAGCGACTAAATTCCCCAAGCGCTGCCGCTTTTCAATCGTCTGGAATTATCCCGACTTCTGTTTGTTTTGACCCAGGTTTAGCTCCAAACCCCGGCAGACGCTTCTTGCCGGTGAGCAATTCCTGCATGGCGTCTTGTTTGATGCGTACCTTTTCGAGGACGTCCACAGTCGGTTCCGGAAGGAGGGAACACTATGTGCGTTCGACTTCTTCTCGATCGTGCGTTCTGGCTTCCGGAATACTGACATTTCGGAATCTCAAGGCGCGTATCGCTCCAACAAGCACCTGATGTCCCAGTTGTCGGAGACGAAGAAAATGTGCCCCGGGACAGTCATCACCGGGCGCGAGCTTATGACACTCCATGGCCTGCGGGTTAGCCTGCCGGACGCCAGGCGATGGGTGCATTTGCAGTTTAGGCGTTTCGCAGGGTGTCCCGTCTGCAATCTGCACTTGCGGTCCGTGGTGCGGCGACACAATGAAATTGTGACGGCGGGCATTTGTGAAGTGGTCGTGTTCCATTCGACGAGAGACGAGTTGCTGGCTCAAGAGGCCGATCTCCCATTCGCCGTCATCGCCGATCACGCCAAGAAGCTCTACACCGAATTCGGCGTGGAATCGTCTATCCGCGCTCTGCTCGACCCGCGTGCCTGGATACCGATACTCCGCGCAGTCTTCAATGCCCTTCATCTTTCTTCCAATGGCCACTATTGAGCAGTTGTTCCGCTGAACGATTGCAGAAACCACAGCATCTGCTTCAAATCCGGCCGGAGGTCTTTGCTCTGCACGAGTGTGTTGCGGTTTGCAGTCCCGGTCATTCGGACTGATGAGCAGTCTGGTAAAGCTGCATCCCGTTCCGCCCCGGTGTCCGATCGAATGTCACTCTGACCGCAAACTAACTGCCGGATTCACATTCGCGGCGCGCCGGGCGGGCAACAGGCCTGCCATCAAAGCTACGATGGCCAGCGTGGCGGCAGCAAAGCCGATCGTCAGCGGATCGTTTGGGGAAACCTGATACACCATCGTACGCAGCACGCGGTTGGCTGCCAGGTAGAGCGCGACGCCGATAACCTCGCCGGCCACTACCAGCCAACCCACGTCACGCAAGATTATACGCTCGACATTGCCTTGCGACGCACCCAGTGCCAGCCGGATCCCGAACTCGCGCGTGCGCCGCGTGACATGGAAGCTGGTGACGCCGAACAAGCCCAAACCCGCCACAATCGCCGACAGGGCTGCAAACACGAGGGAGAGTCCCGCCAGCATCCGCTCGCGCAGGAACATCTCGCGCGCCAGTGCCGACAGGCCGCCGTACTGCGTGATCGCGACAACTGGATCCAGGCGCCTGACCAATTCGGCAACGGTCGCCGCTGAAATAGCGTTCGGGGAAGTCGTCCGCAGCAAGACGCTCACCGTACCGTACCCCCCCGCTTGCGCGAGCGGGCGGAACAATGTCGGCTCTGGCGACACATTCAGAGCGCGCCCGCGAGCGTCCCGGACGATACCAACGATCTGCGTGTCCATGGGGCCATTTTCGAACCCGATCATCTGCCCGATATCGGACGGCCGCGTCAATACAAGGCGGGCAAGCGATTCATTGACGATGACGGTGTGCGCCGCCGCGTTTCCGTCGCGATCATCGAACGGCCGGCCGGCGATGATGGGCAATCCCAGTGTGGCGAAGTAGTCCGGGCTCACGTCCACGACGTTCACATACAGCGCCTCTGCAAGTCCGCTTTGCTGGCGGGGACCCGCTACGGCGGAGCGCAAATTGCCCCCGGAGAGCGGCAATGTGCTGGTCAGTGCTACCTTCGACACGCCGGGCAGAGCCTTTGCCTGTTCGGCCAGAGCCTGCGAATACCGGGTGAGACGATCGCCTCGATACCCCACGGTCCCCGGGTTGACCGTAAAAGCCATCACTTGTCCGGCGTCGAACCCCGGGTCGGCCGAAAGCACGTTCCAGAGGCTTCTGCTGAGCAGCGCCGAGGCGCAAACCAGCGCGACCGACAGCGCGAGTTGGACGACGACGAGCACGTGATGCAGTCCCGGCGCAGAGCGGCCTCCCCTCTGGGGCGACGCCGCCCTCCCAAGGCTGGGTAGGGCGCTCCGCCGTGTTATGGCCAACGCTGATGCGAGCCAGATGGTCAGGCCCGTGGCCAGCGACACAGCGACAGTGAACATGCACACGCGCCCACCTAGCCTCGTGTCAACCCCGGCCAGGGCGTTGCCCGCTCCGAGCAGCGTCGGGACGAGATCGCCCGTCCAGGCGGCGAAAAGAAGGCCGGCGACGCCCGAAAGCGCCGACACAAACAGGCATTCGACGAGCCTGGGTCGCAGCACGTCCCAGCGACGTGCACCCAGCGCGAAGCAGACGGCCAGATCGTGTCGGCGCAGAGCGCCCCGCGCTGTCAACAGGTTCGCCACATTGCCCGCCGCGACGAGCAGCACGAATACAGTCATACCCAGCAGGAGACGTAACGGCACTTCAAGGCTTCGCGGCGCGCCCATCTGCGCGCTGCCGACCGTGCCCGCGGGCACGAGCTGCGGTGGATTGTTGATGTAGACCTGGTTTTCCCTTGGCGTCAGCCTGACGTTACGCACAGCGTCCGTGAGCAGGGATTGATAGAGCGCTCGCAATTCGCGTTCGGCCTGCTCGCGTTCGACTCCCGTTCGCAGGCGTCCGAACGCCACATACATGCTGACACCCGGCGCGTCCCAGCTAAGCCGCGCCGACGCCGACCCCTGGAATGTGCTCAGGCGATCGGCCATCTGCAGTGGGAAGAACAGCTCCGGGCGTTGTCCAGCGATCATGCCGTTGTACCCGGGCGCGAGCACGCCGGCGACGGTCAGCGGAATGTTGTTCACGCGAACCGTCCGGTTCACGACATTCGGATCGCCTCCGAACTGCCGGATCCAGAAACCATGATTCAACACCACGACCGCCGCGCCATCCTTCTGCCGGTCGTCCATCTCGTTCAGGGTGCGGCCGAGCAGCGCCTTGAGCCCGAGCACGCGGAAGTAGTCCGCATTCACATATTCGCCTATCACTTCGATGGCGGACGGCTGCCCCGACAGCGTAAACCGCCAGGTACGCCTGAGGGCCGTGGCGCTGAACAGATGGGACAGGCCCGCGCGCAGAGACTGGAACAGTGGGTAGGAGATGCCCATCATCTTCCCACCGCCCATCATGAAGCTCGGACCGGACACCGGGAGCGGCTGCACTGTGACCATGACCAACTGCTCGGGCTTGGCCACCGGAAGTGGCCGCAACGCGACGCGATCGATAAGCGAAAACGTCGCGGAGTTGGCGCCAATGGCGATGCCGAGCGTCAACACGATGAGGATCGTGGAACCCGGCGCCCGTGAGAGGTCTCGGCCAACTACTCGGAGGTCATGACAGAGTTTCACAGTGTAGCCCTCCTTCGAAGTGCGGCAGCTTGGAGCCGGAAAACGGTCAGGTTCTTCGGTCCGCCACGACCGGGCTATTGTAATACTTTTTGGAGATGACTTGCGCCGTGTAATCGGCGCCCCGGGGAGCTCCTACGTTTGCATTGATCCTGTGGATGATCAGCCCGGTGTACTTCCCCCTCTGGTCCAGGGCATTGATGCCTGACTTTGTGCGGAATTCCGCCACGTAAGCAGTGGCGAGCCCGGTCCGGACGACCATCATTTTGGTGCCGCCCGGCGTCTCGACCGGCGTGATGTAGTGGGTCTTGGGTTGCGCGGACGACCTGGTGACGACATCGACCTGATCGTCACGGAGCCAGTGCAATTTCCATTTGTGCCAGGCAAGGAAATCCGTGGACTGTCCAGCGATATGGCATGTCCCATCCGCCGCAGAGGAAAAACGAGCCGACATCGTTACCAATCACGCCAAAAATTGGGGGAAACCGAAGGATGGGAGAAGCCGTAAGTCTTGTGGAATCTTGGTGCCGAGGGTGGGAATCGAACCCGCACGTTCCTTGCGGAACCCAGGATTTTAAGTCCGATCCCGCCCCCGGCACTATGGAACACTATCGTACAACATTTTAATCTGTCATAGGTTTAGCACCTTTTTCCGTGCCCCATTCATGCACTCGGTTTCAATGGCCGCTCGATAGTTTGGACAAAGTTTGGACAAAGTAAAACCGTGGCAATTTCCTTTTTAGCAATTTGGACCTGCCAAAGCCTCGGGGGACATACCAAAGCCGGCAAGTCCTCCGGATATTTCATGATAAGATTCGTTAGCCCCTGTTGCCCGGATTTACCAGCGCTAGTCGCAGGACAAACTGATCTAATGTTCACCTAAGGATAAGTATGATAGCTGAACGCGAAGGCCTGGAGGGCGATGCTGCCCCAGCCCCAAAGCCGTGTGTAGTTTTGGATACAAATATCTTGCGGGAACATTTGCTTTTCCGGAATCCTCTAGGCGCCGCGCTCATTTTTGTGGTGCGCTCGTCTGGAGGTCGCATTGGTCTCCCAGAAATCATCTCCGAAGAGGTGTTTAAGCACCTGACGAAGGCAGGCCAGGAAGCGACCGACCTTATCCGTCAGGGATTTGGAATTCTGGAAAAGCTGGTTGGTTCCAGGTCTAACTATGAAGTTCCAGGAGCTGAACAAATAAGCCAAAGCATTGCGGATCAGTTCAAAGAAATCGCTCCCTTTTTGCATCGTGTTCCATTCACGCTTGAGCATGCAAAGGCTGCACTGAATCGCGTGAATGCAGAAACCCCACCGAATGGACCAAAAAACCAGCAATTCAAGGATTCGGCCATTTGGGAAGCGATCCTTGAGTTGGCAAAAACCTACAGGGTTCATTTTGTCACTGGTGACAAAGGCTTTTTTGAGGACAGGGATCCTCGGAAGGGATTAGCTGTAACTCTTCGGACAGAGATAGCTGAGAGAGGAGCCGCTGTCTGTGTGTACTACGACCTCTCTGCGTGTCTGGCAGTCTTGCAGCGTGAGGCTCCACCCATTGATATAGCAAGGCTCTCGGAGGCGATTGATTCAGCAGTCCGAACTAAGGTCGTCGATGCCGCCCGCGAAAAATCATTCCAGATCGTTGAAAGGATTGGAGCCAGGGTCGATGCTTTCCTGACGGAACGACAATCCATTTTATCTTTGGCATTCGATTTGACTTATTCTCTGCAAAATGCGCCCGAATCCGAAGGCCTTGATCGTTCTGAGGCGATCGTATTGGCAAAAGGTGACTGCACATATTCCCTGGACTCAGGCGAAGTGACCGAATTCAGAATACACAGGATGGAATTTCGTTGGCTCGACGAAAACACCCATGAACAAAAACGCGCGAACCTTTATGCCTATGTCGGCGATATTGTTTTCGGTCACAGGACGGTCAACTATGAATTTCGCGCCCCTCTATCGCCTCAAGACAGCAAAGCGGATATCCATAAATGATCTTTCAATAAGACCGTTGGGATCGCGCCGTTTGACGCGATTGGCTGCTTGCTCAGACCGTTATTGCTTTCTGAGAGCCGAGGGCCAGGACGACTAGCTGGACCGCGTTACCTTTGAGAGGAGAATTCTGCGGACTAGGTTGCCTCCACCACACTTGCTTTGCCTCCGTTTTTCGGCGTCGAAGACAGTCGTGCTCGCAGCAGGTGCACCGGCACACCGGTAGCCACCGCCAAGATCCGCCACGACATACCTTGGTGCCGCATCTCCGCGGCGCCATCTACGTCAAAATCGATAACTGGTCGTTCGCAGTGCTTGCCTTGCCGGCGGGCTTCTTTCATTCCGGCGAAAACCCGCTCCCTGATGAGGTCGCGCTCGAACTCAGCGATCGCGGCAAGCACCGAAAACTCCAGCTTCCCCATCGGCCCCAACGTGTCGATTGCCTGGGTGACTGAGATAAAATCGATGCCCAAGGCCTGGAACTGCTCCAAGGCGAACACCAGTTCCCGGGTCGATCTTGCAAGCGGTCGAACCTTCAGACTGCGACCTCATCGAAGCCAATTCCCGGCAGGGCAATGAAATAGAATTTGTAGCGACCGCTGGAATCGAACGAGCGACCTTGGGGTTATGAATCGAACAAAATAATGGCCCGTCCTTCTCTCTCAAGCATTTACAGGCCCTTACGTACACGGTATTCCATGGTGTTCCGGGGCATTCTGTTCCCAATCTGTTCCCAGTTCTGTTCCCAATTTGCAGGTGAATTTCAACATCGGCGGACGAACTGACACCGCGGTGACCCGCCGAACCTGCCCTGCAAATGTCCAACGTTGGACTGCTTAAAACTAGGGAGTGTGGCAGCAAGGGAACCATAGCACGGTGACAGGCTGGAGGAGCCCAAAGGGTCCAGTTCGCTAAAGTCGGGCACCGGATTGATCGACCTCTTTGCCATTCCGAAGGGAAAATGGAGCGATCGAAATGCATGTGCTCAAAATGTCTGTTCGCGCTCCATGGTGTCCGGGCCGGAGGCCTCGGACACTGGGGCTTCGGAAGACACTTATTTGTGCTTCGAAGCCATGGAAATGGTCTTGAGATGAAAAAACCTTCCACAATATCCGCGGATTACCTGGTTGGCTTACCGGGCCAAGACAGAGAGCGTGAGGCGGTGCGGAGACTCCTACAGTCCTCCTTCGTTTCTGCACCCATGATCGGGGCGCTCGGAGTGCCGGATTCCGAATTTGCATGGTATGTCCTTGATCCCCAAAAAGCGCCGCGTCGTGTCGCACGAGCCCGGTGATATCGATATCATCATTGGATCTTTAGAGAGGCTCAGCCCAGCGGAATTCAAGCATTCTGTCGAACGGCAGGCTGCTGTATCGGCTCAGGTGCCGCTGGCGGGACGGAACCACCCACATGACCGTAGAGCCCCTCGAACTGGTTGAAAAACTCGCTGCACTTGTGCCTCCGCCTCGATTCAATCTGGTTCGGTATCACGAAATACTCGCGCCCTCGACGGCCTGGAGACCACTCGTAATTCAATCGGAGCCTGAGCCGGAAATCGCCGACCGCAGGCGCCACTCTAGCTGTCCTGCAAAAAAGAAGATCCTCTCCGAAAATCTCCAGAAAAAACCCGCATCCTGCGTGTCTCGCGCACGATCGCGGATCTCGAGGGCTCCAAGAAGATCCTGCCCCGGCACGTCTCGGAATCGATCCAGTACCGAACCATGGATCGCACCTATTGGTTGCAAGGGATATAAACCACGACGGCCGCCGGACCTAGAGGGACCGTTTTGCAGGTCCCTCGCGGCCATCGCAGCTCTTTCTTGACGAGGAGGACAGGAACCGATGCATTACAGCAAATAGCAGGAGCACTAACGACGGCGACGGCACATCGAGGAAGTGAACCACCTCGCATAAATGCGAGGGCATCCAGTTGTCGACTAAAGCCGACTTTTTGCATTAACCCGCGAATTAAGCCTGAGCTTTGCGCGGCGTAAAACGTCAGTCCGAAAACCAGGATATGTGATCCGGGATATCACGTACCATTCCGCGTGAAGGCTCGCTTGCGGGTGCTAGAATTTTCGGTGAACACAGTCAACTCATGCACAAAATCCATCGTGCGCATGCGCCACGTGTAGGTGCCTTGTTGGGGCTTTCGCATATCAGGGATCGCCGCGGGCGAAATTTCGCGGGGGACCATGTCGCGCCTTGAGGATAATATGCGGGATTTCATCTCTATGGGTAGCGCGTTACAAATGCCAGTGGACTATCTTCGTGAAGAGCACCAATCCCGCAAACTGCACACAATCACACAATCAGACGGTCGCATAACCCAGGGTTGACCAAAGCCTGTCCAAGGCTTGACTACTAACCCATTTGACGTCGAGATGTACTGCCATCTGCGTGCTATTTGGCTCAATTTTAATCTGATTGAAACCAACTAATCCTTGCCGTTCCGCTATTATGCACGCCTGCTTGATCTCGTGTAGCTTTTGCGGCGTCTTTTCTTTATTGGCTAGATCAAATACGACACGAAACTTAGTGTGTGGCGAAGCTCCGATATTATCGTTGCCGCGCACAGGAACTGGTGCATTGACAGCGACCCCCTGTTTTCTAATCCTGACCAGCGAAGGAAGCCACGACTGTGGCACATCTACACTCAGGTGATGAGGTAATAGAATTTGGTGCGCCTTGTTCCTCGGATTAGCATTGTACTCGTGCACAAGTTTTTGTATTACTCTCAATTGATCTTGAGGACTGCGGTAGGCATCTGACATGTACGTTCCGCGAGGCAGATAACGCCTTAGGATTAGAAAAACCTCCTCAGTCTGAACCGGAACGATCATGTGCTTCTCCTTCTGATGTAGCGTTTACCTTATGGAAGACAGAATACCACGTTTTGCCGCTTTTGATACAACTCTCCTAACCGAGCACGCGGAGTGTTCAGGGGGACATGAGAAGGGGAAATTGCACGTCGAGACCTCTCGTGTTCGCACCTGGCTCCGTCAATACTTACCGGATCATGCTATGGTAATCGATTCTGGATATGCACAACCCGGAGGTACAGGGAGGCCCGGGGAATCACATATTGTATCGCGCCTCCCCGAACTGCCCCGTACTTTGATACTAATCCCGTTTTTGCTCGCGATTTCAATGCTGGTACCCTGAAGATGACCACATACCGAACGAAGCGTCGATCATCGGTTGGGATTCCCACCACATCTCTTCCTGGACCGACCTCTGCAAAGTACATCCCGAACGGATCAAAGTATTTAATCAACCTCTGCGGATTGTATCTGTAGGCAATCAACTTTGTCCCGGGGAGCAGATCGACCTTGGTCACCCCCCCGGGCCAATTGAAATCGATTCCCTCGACATGCTTTGTAATCTCATGAGGGTCATCAATCCCCATTTTTTGAGTAAAGAATGTTACAGCCACCCGCACCCACTCTCGCTGCGCTCCAGCAATGGATAATCCGAGCGTCCTTGCGACCTGATCGGTAGTTGCTTCCGGGGCAGGTATCGCCATTATAAGGGCCTCCTTTTTTCGGCTGGCATTGTCGTGAGGCTATTCTACTGCAGGCATAGGAAACGGTCTATCAAAGTTGGCACTCCATTCACTTTTATCAGGCACTACCCCCTCGGGATTCCCGGCCAGCTCCCTCCTGAAATCGGGGGGGGTAATAGCCTGTGATGGGGGGTGACAAACTGTGGTCGGGGGGGGTGTCACACCTTGTGCAAATCTCGCAGGAAGACACCCCTTCAATGACCTGAAAAGGCGCATTTGCAGGTTCGTTCTGTCGCGGGATTCGGCGGCGGTTCAAGAATCGCTCTCAGGCTGGCTTCCGATACCAGCCGATGGCGGCCCACGACCTAGCCGCGGAGCTGGCCCAAACTGAGAAGCCTACGGTTGGCACGCGTCCTTCAGCCGCAGGATCGGCACCTTCTCCAGGCGCACTTATCTCACCTGCTGGGCGGGTACGGCCGACAGGGCGGAGAGCGCGTGTGTGCCAAACAGCGCAAAACTCGCCACTCCCACGTCCGTGTGCACGCGAATGTAGCCGCCATCCCGTACCTGCCCCTGCAGTGCCGTGCAGTATTCCTGCAGCAGCTTGGACACTCTTCCGTTGGCCGGAATCGGTTGGTCCGTCGATGTCACTAGCGTCCCGTCCATGTCGTACACGGCGATTCGCGCCGTAACCGGGCCCGGATTCGGATTGACGATGGCGATGCCCGTGAAGTACGTCAGGTCCGATGCCACCTGGTTGAACACTAGATCCGTCATCAGTCGGCCCACCATGGGCAATGTCGTCGAAAACCGCTCCTGCCCGGGATCCCCGAACACGACACTTCCCGCCAGGCGTACGCCGTCGCTGCGCACCTCGACATAACCGTCCTGCAGAGTGTCGCCCGCATCCACGAAGAACTTCTGATCGGTGATTGCGAGCTTGCCCCGCGCAGCGATCGTACGCACCAGAGGCCCTGCGATGACCGTCCCGTTCTTGTCTACCAGTCTCATGGTCACGACTCCAGACCTGTCTTCCAGATTCACGACCGACAAAGTGGTTCGATAGATACCTGCTCCTACGGCATACTGAGGGCTGTAGATGACGGTGCCGCCGCCTGCGGTGTCCTGCCCGTTCAAGGTGGACACATACTGGCCGGGCTTGCCCATGCGTTCAAACAAGTACACCTTGTGGTTGGACACGACCCGCACATAGTCGGAACTGCCGGCCGTGACTCCGAGGAAGAGTTCCGCCACCGTGGCCACGAGCTCTGCGCTCGGTGATAAAGTCTGGATCGGCGCTGCGGCGCGCACTTGGCCATCGGCTCCGTGCAACTCCAGCAGCACTTCCGCCGGCTGCACGTCGGTGTTGACGACGTGCAATTCGGTGTAGCCCTGAGCTGCGATTTCGGTCGCCACCGCGGAGGTGTAGGCCCGTGACGAAACGTCCGTACCGTCGAGTACCGACAAGCTGTCGCTGTACATCAGGAAGAAGCCGGAGGTGCTGCTTCCGGAAGACTCCATCTTGAACCACCCGATAAGGGTATCGGCAGGCAACCCGGCCCCGAACACCTGGAAGCCGACGAGGGCGAACTGGTGACCTGGTTCGAGGGAGATCCGGGCCGGATTGGTGATGCCGGTTCCGGAGATCGGGGTTCCAGTCTTGGACAGTGCAGTGAAGGTAAGCTCGTCGGTCGTGGTTCCCAGGTTTGTGATCGCAAGCCCGGTGCGCTCGCCATCGTCGAGCGCACTGCCGCTGCTGCGTGCGACGTTGGTGAGTCTCGGAAACAGCAGCGTCTGCACGTGATCGAAGGGTTGCGCGTTGGACTCTCCCCCTCCAGGGGCAGGATTGAGGACGCTTACACGGGAGGCGCCGACAGTCGAAATGTCGGTCTCGGGAATGATTGCCTTCAGTCTGGTGCTGTCTACAAACTGGGTCATGCGCTCCTGGCCATTCCACAATACCTTGGCCTCTTCAGCAAAGTTCTTTCCCTCGACTGTCAGGGTGAACTGTGAGCTTCCGGGCACTACGTTGCTCGGGGTCAAATCCAGGAGCAGCGGAACGGGCACCGTTACTGTAATCGGCACCGGCACCATGTTGGAAGCGCCACTGCCACCGCCGCTCACCGACACTACGGCGGACTGCCCTACAGGAGGTACGAAGTATCCTGGAACCTCCGCCTGCAACAGTGTGCTGCTGACGACAACAGTTATCAGTGGTTGCCCGTTCCAGAGTACGGTCGGCAGCGTTTCCGCTTCCCCTTGGTCGGCAGCGGACGGCGCCGCACCGGTCCCTTTCAGGAAGTTTGTGCCAAAGACGGTGAGCCTGAACCCTACGGAGGAAGACGCCACGACACTGGGACTGACTTCCGTGATTACGGTTCCGGACTGGACCGTGAAGCTCAATCCTGTGGAGGTGCCCCCGCCGGGTTGTGGATTCTCGACGGTCACCTGCGCCGTAGTCACTGCGGCCAGATCAGAAGCAGGGATTACTGCTGTAAGCATTGTGCTGCTCTCGAAGGTCGTTCCTCGTTCGAGGCCGTTCCACTTCACCACTGATTCCGCCACAAAACCTGACCCCACTACGGTGAGGGTAAAGCCGACTCCACCCTGAATCATCGATTGTGGACTCAGCCTCGTACCCAAAGGCAAGGGGTTCACGGCCGTGATGGTGAATGTCTTGGCTGTAGAAGAGAAATTAGTGGAAGGATTGAATACGACCACTTGCGCGATTCCTAAGGTTGCGATGTCGGCTGCCGGAATTGTAGCCTTGAGCTGACTCACCCCCTGGAATGCTGTCGGTTTGGCCGACCCATTCCAGAACACGGTCGAATCATTCACGAAGTTCGAGCCACTTATCGTAAGCTCAAATCCCGATCCCCCGGCAACTACCTGCTGCGGCTGCAGGCTGGAGATTACAGGAACCGCGGCTCCTGCCTGAATTACACTGAAGGTATAACCAGCAATCGCCAACGTGCCGGTGCGCGAACTGGCACTTGTGTTGGCCGATACCGAATAGCCTACCGACCCGTTGCCGGTACCGGAATTCCCTGAAATAATGGCAATCCAGGAATTATTTGAGATCGCTGTCCACGCACACTCAGCCGCCCCGATCACCTTCACACTTCCCGCCTCTGCCCCCGCTCCATGATTCTCTGCGGTTGGTGCAATCGACAGGGAGCAGGTGCTAAAACTCGCGGTTACCCTGCGCGGCGCCGACATGGTGATGGATTGCGGATTGGTCTGGCCGGACAGATCACCGCTCCATCCCGTGAACAGGTAGCTTGCATTGGGGATTGCTGTAAGCTGCAAAGTGTTTCCGCTTTTAAAGTATCCGTCCGCCGAATCGGGATTGACAGTAATGCTGCCGCCGACGCCAGGGGATGAAGTGAGCGTCAGCAGGTATTTCGTCGTGAAATTAGCCGTGTAGGTTTTGGCACTGGCCGGCGTGATGATAAAATGGCTGATCGCGCCACTGTCGCTCCAGTTTGCAAAAACGTATTGTGTGCCTCCTGAGCCTTGCGGGCTCGTCGTGGCGATTGCGTGGGAGCTTGCCGCTGCCCAAGAGAAGGTTTGAGTGGTTGTGTATGTTGTCCCGTCGACCGTGATGCCGAGCCCGGACGGGCTTGTCGCAACAATTATTTGCACGGATGGCTGGTTGATAATAATCGTGAAAACCTTGCTGACGGTGACTGCGGTGCTGTCGGTTACCTGGGCGGTGACAGTGAAGTATCCGCTGGTTGTTGTTGTGCCGCTGATAGCACCTGTTGAACTGTTGAGATTCAATCCTACTGGCAACTCCTCATTGGCGGGTTGGGACCAAGTGTACGGTGGAACCCCTCCTGTTGCCATAACCGCTGCGGTATAAGATGATCCTTGGGTACCGGGAGGCAGGGAAGTGGTAGTGATCAGTAATACGGGCGCCGATGGGGGACAGCTTATAATTCCCAATATAACATCTAAGAGGATAGACGAATCCAAAGAATCAATCTTGCCATCATGGTTTAAATCACAATTGCCCGGGCATTGCTGCTGGCCTAGAATAACATTTGACAGGATCTGAAGGTCAAGAGCGTTAACTTGGCCATCCCTGTTTACGTCACAGTTCGACTGGGCGTCGGCGGCTGGACTTCCAAACGAAACCAGCAAAAAAACAATGATAAGCTCATGGAGGAACATGGTACGTCGCATTGCCTCTGCCTCCGGAGACGCGTTAATCTATGGACCCTGCATGGCTGTATAGAGCTGCATGCCTTATGATCTTTGTGGCCATGTGCGGGAGCCGTAAGCGTAGCGTCCATCTTACTCTATCCGTTCACAGAGCTGCGAGCTAGGGATTATTTGGCTCGTGCCCGCCTGCTTTACGGCTTGGGAGGGCACGGCAGACATGAATGACCGCGATATAATGGGAGACCCTGTCAGAGAGTAATAAGGGCATGGGCATCTCCAAATCAAAACCGAGCTAGAACCGGGCATGTAACGCGGCAATGTTGCCAAATCTGATCCTGAGCAGGCACTTTGGATTGCGGCCCGTTCGGCAGTGGTATGTGTTGAACCCTGCAGCGTTGTCCCTGAATTCCACGCAGGCCTCTATGGCGCGTTAAAGCCCACAGAATGGGGCTCCAACCAATCCATCATCCATCTTCTTGCTGTATTTTCGCATTCTCGGTGTAGGCGCCCAGATTTGCAAGCTGATTCAACTGCGACATTGCAGTCCACGCAGTAGAGCTTGTGGCAAGGCAAACTTGGTATTGAGGGTTTAGGCAACAGAAACGGGCTACTGCATCCGCAGCATTTGCATGACTGGGTCGCCCCCGGGAGACCGGCAGCTTCCTGAATGATAGTCTTCCAACGGGGACTGACGACGCTAATTGCCTATAGCCAAAAGAGATAGTTTTGAAAATGCCCCTCGAAATCGGGCTTAGAGCCCTTTTGGGCGGATCGCGCTTGCAATTTCTCGTGGGGAATCACATCTATCATTAATTCGGCCAATGGAGCCAATACCATGATTGGCACATCTGAGATGAAGTACTACCTGTGTGAACCAGATTGCCCCCCGGGTGCCGCTCACGGTTTCATGCAGCTTATTTCGACTATCCCCGGCGACCGGGCGATGCCGAAGTCCATGATCTTGGCGCTGCCCCCTTTGTCGACCATGATGTTCTGCGGTTTCACGTCGCGGTGAACGACGCCGGAGTTGTGCGCTTCCGCCAGGCCGTCGCAGATCTGCCTGCCGAGGCTCAGGACCGTCCCGATGCGCTATGGAGCAGCAACGGTCCGTACAGCCATGTGGTTTTGCGACGGGCGGTTTTATTTCAAAGAATTTCTAAGATGGCAGAGTTATGATCGGGCCATTCCGACCATGGAGCATAGCAGACATGGAAAACGGGGAATGAACCCAATGGAATGAGGTTCATAAGATGCCATCAAGAAAGCGCCTTGTCTTTGAACAACTAAGCACCTTTGAGCGCCGTGGAACGGACGCCAGCCCAAGCCCATTGAATGAGGGGGTTTTCCGCGCCCAAGTACCGGGAGGTTGGTTCATATTGCTGAAAGCGGACCAGCCCACCCTGTTTTTCTACCCAGATCCTAGCCCGAGTTTACCACCCGTAGGCCGCAAAATTCCATTTTGATCAGCATTGAAGCACCTGCCGACCAGAAACATTGTATGACCTAACATAACCTACGTTTTCTAACGTCAGCAAGAGCTCGGCGCTGGCCCTCCGGCGAGGCCTCAAACTTGTCGAAGACTTCCAGTGATTGTTATTGGCGAGCCTGTTGTAAGCCTAACTTCCGGATTCCGCTTTCCTCTTCGGGTGCCATATATTGGGCTTTGGGGAGCCAGCACAACAATATCTTGACATTCTGAATGCATAGGTGTATGACCTAACCATGTCAAGCCTGACCAAGAAGCTCATCAAGGGAAGACCCTACTATTACCTGCGTGAATGCCGTCGCGTTAATGGCAAACCCAAGATCGTTTGGCAGGAATATATCGGTACGCCCCAGCAGCTTGCTCTCAGGCTCACCAACCCCAAGCCACAGGAAATCATCGTCCGCGAATTTGGCGCCTCCGCCGCCACCTTCGATATTGCCCGACAGCTTGAGGTCGTTTCCATTATTGACCGCCACGTCCCCAAAGAAGGGAGCCAGGGGCCTTCCGTCGGCGAGTATCTTCTGGTTGCTTGCCTCAACCGTTGCGTGGCGCCCTGCAGCAAGGCGAAAACCGGCGAATGGTATGATAAGACCGTACTTCCCCGCCTGCTTGGGATCAAGAGTTTCCAGCTTTCCAGTCAACGCTTCTGGGACAATATGAATCGGGTCGACCAACTGGAGATCGGCAAGATCGAGCAGGACATCTCTGCAACCGCAGTATCCCGGTTCGGCCTGGATCTGAAATGCCTGCTCTTCGATGCTACCAACTTTTTCACCTTTATCGACAGCTTCAACGATCGGTCGAAACTGCCGCAGCGAGGTCATGGCAAAGAAGGTCGGGACAACTTGCGCATCATCGGCCTGGCACTGATGGTGACCTCCGATGGGGATGTCCCACTGTTTCATTGCACCTACGCCGGCAACCAGCACGACTCGGTGACATTCTCCAGCGTAGCGGATGAGTTGGCGGACCGCTGCCGGAAACTTTCTGAGGGTGTCTGTGACATCACGCTCGTTTTCGACAAGGGGAATAACTCCAAGGAGAACCTGGAGGCCGTCGAAGCCGGGCCCTACCACTTCGTTGGATCTCTGGTGCCCAGTCAGCATCAGCAACTGCTGCGCATCACTCGAGACAAAATGCATCGGCTCGACAAAACCCTGTTGCCTGCGGTCTGGAGCTACCGAACACAAAAAGAGATCTTCGGGATCCAACGTACCGTCCTGGTCACATACAATCGCGAGCTTTACCGAGCCCAGGCAAAGACTCTAAGGCGGGAAATCGCAAAACGACGGGGCAAATTGCAGCGACTGCAGGCCTCTCTGCAACGGCATATTGATCATGTCGCACGAGGCAAGAAACCAACGCTGAAGGGAACCCGCAACCGCATTGAAGCCATTTTGTCGGGCCGCCACATGAAGCAATTGTTTCCTGCCAAGGTCACCATGGGCAAGGACGAGATTCCCAGGCTACGGTGGGTTTTCAGCGATAGAGAATGGAAAACACTGGACCGTACACTTCTGGGAAAGACAATTCTGTTCACGGATCGAGAAGAATGGACAGATGAACAAATCGTGATTGCCTACCGGAGCCAATCTCACGTCGAAGCCGCATTCCGCCGCATGAAGGATCCGCGGTTCCTTACATTCCGACCCACTCATCATTGGACCGACCAGAAGCTCAGAGTCCATGCGTTTTATTGCGTGCTGGCCTTGATGATTACAAGTTTGCTATGTCGCAAACTCGCACACGCCGGTATTAGCATGAGCATTGCGCGAATGATAGAACGGCTCAAAGATATTAACGAAGTGGTGAATCTTTATCCCACCCCGAAGGGTGCGGAACCGCGCATGCAAATCGACCTCTCCCAACGGGACGCGGAGCAAACCGCCATGCTGAAAGCCCTCGATTTGGCCCGATATATCTCGAATTAGGTCATACGCATCCGCATCCCTCGCATCTGCTTCAATACTGATCAAAATGGAATTTTGCGGCCTACGGGTGGTAAACTCGGGCTAGGCCTGCGCGTGCCCCATAAGTTAGTTAATAGCAACAAGATCGATTGGTTCATCGCTGAACAGTATAGTTCCCAGTGCAATATCCTGGAAGCGCCTGAGCCCGCGTAACAGTGTCTGTGGGCCAGGCGGTTCTTTCTGGCCTCTATTCAACGCCCCTCCGAGACGGCTAATAATGATCATGGCGATTCCTATGCACAGTTTTTTTTATCCTTCATTGTTTCTGGGGCAATCAGCGGCTGCAATCTTTCGAGCAATGTGCATTCCCAAGTAGAGAATATCAACTCACAAGGCATTTCGGGGATTTCGCGGCCCAGTAATGCCAGCAACATCACCCGCCAGGCGATAACCGTGTCAATGCATATAGCGCGCGCTATTCTATCAGCCGTGTGATGCTGATGAGATTCAATGTGGCAACCGCTTTTCAGAACTCGATGCCATTCCTCAATGCGCCAGCGCAACGTATACCAGCGCAAGCAACGCAACGCCTCTTTGCGCGAGCAGATCGGAATCGTAGTCAGCAACACCCACCGTAGTGCTTTGGCGCCCTCTGGCGGGTGACGTTCTACAACAGATAGTGCGTATATTTCTACTGGTTGCAAATCCCGGGTCTGCGGTGTTGCCGGCGGCGAAAGCGTCACCTTATCCCATTTCAAATCGACATGTGCCGTTCGGGCCGGCAACGCGATACGTCCCGGCTTGCTGGGCTTCGATTTCTTTTCCCGTTGTCGAGGAACCTCGATCCGTGCTTGACCCATCACTGACAGAGCATCGAGGTGATCAAATAGTTTCCGCGAATGTTCTTCCAGACAACGGTTGTGCTTGGCACGAACAAGCAAGTGAACTCCGGGCGCCTTGCGTCGGCGGTAATCGAATAACTCGAACATGTCGCTTTCCCGATCCCCAGTAGCGATCAGTTCGGTTTCCGGAAGATACTCGGCCACGCTGTTGAGATCGTCTATGGTGCTCAGCCAACGATACGATTCTTTCTCTTCGATGGGCCGGTCCTGCGGCTTCTCGGTCTCGTCATAGTGCGATGCATAAATCTGTGTCTTCAACACTCCCAGGGGCAGGCCTTTTTCCGACACAGCCAGGGATGAATGCATCTTCAGCCCCTGACTCACGGCGCCGGTCTGGTTTTTGCCGATGTCGCCGAGCCCGTTGCAGTGCAACCGTTCCGAAAAGTCCAAGTCCGTCGTGTCCTGAATCACCAAGACTCGCTGACAGTTTTTCATGCGACCGATTGTCCGTTCCCGGTGCCCGTGCAGGATACTTTCCGGATTGATCTCTTCCCGTTTACTGCAGATGAGCCGATAGTAGGCTTTCAGTTCGTGCCGATTTCCCGCGAAGCACTCCGTGTAGGGAGCTGAAGGGTGCTGCGCCTTGGCAGTGGCAATGCGCACCAGCCGTTGCTCGAGGTCCTTATGACCAAAGTCCACATTTCCAAACTCCGCTTCAACCCAGTTCCCGTTGTGAAAAGCCTCTTCCACACTCACAGGCTTGATTTTTTCGCTACGAGGTGGGAGGCCCATGCGACTACGCCAGTCCTGAGTAAGTTCATAGACGTACACCGCCTTCGGTGTCTTCGACGGCCGATTCCCGTGTGCATTGCGTCCAAATCCGGCCGTAGTACCAATAGGCAACCAGTTAGCCGCTTGATAACTCGTCCCCCAATGCTGCTCAGTGTCGACGAAACTCTCCAACAGCCAAGGTTCGAAACCGTATCGGGCGGCAAAGTCACTCCCCACCCGTTCCAGGCACAAGCTCAACACCCGACTGGCAAGGTTCTGGCAGCGCACCTGCGGTCGGATGAGAAAGCGAGTCATATTGATCAACCGCTCTTGAAAGCGCTTGCGCGTAGACGAATCCCATCCGATCCACTCATCCCGTACCCGCAGATGCAAGGCGCAGGAGCCAAAACCAATGGCTCCCAACCATCCGTGGTCCGAGCCAATCAGATAACGCAATTGCCTACCCACCAACCGGCAATCCTTCAACGGGTGTTCGGTCAACATCAGCTCGTTCCAGGTTCGAAAGAGCTGATCCTCTCCCGTGCTGACCTCAACCAACCGAAGGTCCTTAACTTGCTCCACCTGCGCCGGTACGCCCTTGGGTATGGGGACCACCGTGTTCAATCTTCGAGGTTGCTGTTGAGCTCGAATCCTGCCTTTACTAAGCTTGGGAAGCTTCCAGAAGCCTCGTGACTCCAGTATGCGCAAGGCCACATGGACTCCCGCTATTCGCGGCTTCCCCAAATGATCGGTGATACTGAGTGCACCACATAGATGCTGGGCCAGGGCAGAACGCCCCTTGTCCTTGTTTTTCTGTAGCCAAGCTTTGACCGTTGCGACCGTGCTCTTGCTGGACAATAGTTCTAGAATGGTTTCGGCTGTCTTCATGCCTCTCTTAGTTATACTAATCGAAGCGTTTTGTCCACTGTTTTTTTACGGGGCACGCGCAGGGCTAGGCACGACTGGGACGGCGGGTCAATGGATGGGAGGGGGACACCTAGATCTGGACGGGAGTGAGCTCGTTCAGCCTGGGTCGAAAAAACGCTATCAGTATTGGCCGCCCAGGGGGACGCGGGCTTTCGACCATGTAGTCTCGCGAGGGGCGGTTTTATTTCAGAAAATATATGTGGAAATTTCTCCGCGGATTGCCGATGAACTCCCGCTTGCCATCACCTAGCCTTCGCGGTTTTCGCCGCCAACGGCCTGCACTGAGGCCAATCGCGTTTGCAAGAGATGCACCGGCACACCAGTTGCCGATGCCAACTTCCGCCACGACAGCCCGCCGCGCCGTAGTCGCGCCGCCCCACCTACATCAATTTCAATCGCTGGTCGCCCATAGCGCCTACCCTGCCGACGGGCTTCCTTCATTCCGGCGACCACCCTCTCCTTGATCAGAATTCGCTCGAATCCCACAGCACCAGAGGACGGCTGGCACTTTGACAACCAGATTAATCCGCGAGAAAACAAGGATTTCTTCACCACGCCGGTTAGTCCCCAGCGCGGCTCCAAAAAGTCGCTCCTGCTGCTTCGAACATCTTCTCGATTTGGGTTCGATCGAGCGCGTTGAGGGCGGCACCAACCGACTTCAGAAGATCAGCTGGTTTGGAGACGACTACGCCTAGCAATTCGAGGAAAGAGCCCAGTGGCTCAGGATTAAGTGACCATGCCCATTCGTACTCGCTGGTTCCCCAAAATTTGTCGACGGCCCCGCCGAGATCCAGGCCTTCGAGGATGAGGTAGCCATCCTTCGTGAGACGTAACCAGACGTATCGCATGCCCCCATGGGCGTCAATTTCTGAGTATAGGTCGAGCTTCTGGTCCCCAGCGCTTAGCTCGACTGTCGCTTCTCCGGCCGTAGTCACCGCCACTGCCGTCTCTTCGGCGGTAGTCGTCACCACTGCCATCTCGCTGGGACCGACGATCGGGCCCTTGATATCATGCGTCTTAGACTGGAGACTGTCCTCCTGAGGCAGCTCTCGCCTGATGGCCTCGACGAGGCTTCTCCAGTAGCGCCACTCGTTATCGGTGAACGGACCCTCGTTTGACCAGCGCCAGCGTCGCTGTTCGAAAAAAAGCGCCGCCCGCAGATCGTTTAGCCCGACAGGCAGCGTGCCAGCCTGTTCCCAGCGGTCGCGGGCAGCGTTTGCGAACGCGGCGCACGCTTCCTGGGTTCCCTTCTCAGCGTAGCCGTAAAAGCTGAGCGCAAACTCGATCCAGGCCGACTGGTCGTCGTCTGGCCCGGGCAATTGCCCTCGCCGCAAGCGCCCGTTCGGAATCTCATGCGGGCTGTCCATAGTCTCCTACCGGAAGTCGGCAACAGCTCCCACCCAAGGTAATGCACTCGAAACAGCAGGAGCAAAAGGATTGACTAATGCCCCTCCTGTGCTGCCAATAAATCCGATGGTTGGCAGCCGGCTCATGGGCAAGGATATCACCTCTCTTCCAGGCAATCTGCTTACCCACGTTGAACAGAAAGGCGGGCCGGGGCTTGATAGATCGAGACTTCGGCAAGAGGCTCCGGAGAGAAACTTGTACTTTAGCCGGGTTCGCTCAGTTTGGTGAAGCACGTTGCGATGTCATTCTCCAATTGCAGGGCGCTCGACATGCCCCAAAGATACCTGTCCTTGTCGCGCAGCGACAGCCCACTGGGACCGGCGGCCAGTACCGCATCGCGGTACTGCTCGTAACCGGACCAGATCCTGTCGAACCCCGACCAGTTGGCCAATTCATGATATCGACCGAGTTGTTCGCAAACCCTGTAGTCGTAAACGGTGAAGAAGTCCGGCCACAAAACTGCGAGCACTGCTGACGCCATGGGCAGGTAGAATCCCCATTCCTCAAGCATGATTCGCAGTCGCTCACGGTGAGTCTGAGCCTCAGACAACGACTTCGTCAAGTTGCGCACGATGGCATCGAGATCGGCACCCTGCTGCGAACATTTGGCGAGTAGCCGCTTTGCTACGCGACTCTTGGCCCGGTTGGCCTTCCAGATGACGATCGAGAAGAAGTCGAACGCGCATAGTGTTCCCTCCTTCTGGAACCGACTGTGGACGTCCTCGAAGAGGTACGAATCAAGGTCGTAATAGCGAAGACCGTCAACCATTCCAGCCCCCATAGTTCTGCTATTCGCCGTATTTGAATTCTGTACGCATGGCGAAAATTAATGTGCTTCCAGCTTTCACTTCAATCCAGGAAGTATGGATGATTTTGTGCGGTATTTCCTAACACAATGGGTCCAGCGGCTGGACTAACCGCCGAGCCGAGGGGATTTCAGGCCTGACGGCACCACCCGATCTCCAATACCGGGCCCATCAGGTTCGGTCGGCATTCCCCTAGCCGGCGAGGTAACCCTGGCACACAACGGCGTTCTGTTTCTCGATGAGCTTCCGGACTTCCGGCGCCACGCACTCGACATACTGCGCCAGCCGCTCGAGGACGGCTGGCATTGTAACAACCAGATTAAGTCCTCAGAAGATAAGGATTTACATCCCCATCGTCCCCCCAGGCCAGAAAGGCGGGTGACATCTGGGCATCAAGTCGGCAACACGGGGTCCTTGAGACTGTGTGGTCGGCTGACACAAATACGTGATGTTTGGAGCCGGCTTAATCTGTATTACAGGATCATACATTCAGTCATCGAGTCCAATTTGAGAATCGAGGCTAGACCGCTCCAACTATCTATTTGACAATCGCTTATGGCGGCCATATCATCGCCCTAAGAAAGAACCACTGACAAATCCAGCGTGCTCAGAACGATTAAGGGTTTATTCATTCGAACTCTGATCGAGCTGGTTTGGAGCCTAGATTGAAAGGGGCGTGTTAGATGCAAGTTCCCGGTTGGGCTATCTGGGTCGGTGTTCCTGTTGGCATCTATCTCTTGATTCAGGGTGTTATGCTGCTTGCTAAGCGGCTAGAAGAAACCTCAGCGAGCAGGCTTGTCACTAGGGTCGATCCAAACTTCAGAATTTCTTCCATTCACGTACGCAACAACGGGCTTGCTATTGATAAGAATCGGAAGAAAATCTGTCTCATTCAAAAGGAGACGAAACCAACGACGGCGCGGATTTTATCGTTGGGAGACCTTGCCAAAGCGGAGGTAGTAGTGGAGGGCGAAGATAAAAAGATAGAGCCAGTCTTTGCAGCAATCGCCGGAACGATGTTTTTTGGTGTAGTTGGAAACCTGTTTGCGAAAGCAGCCTACACCCACACGGAGTTTAGAGGTACCGTAGATCTTGTGCTTGAGTTCGAAGATCCGTCTGGAGAACCCATACGCCACAAAGTGAACTTCTATGATGGGGCGTATGCGGAAGATCGAGCGTGGGACTGGAAGAGCGTGTACTTTAGTGCACAGGATTGTCAGATCGAAATATTGATCTTGGCACGGAAATCACTACCAGATGAAAGGATAGAATCCACCAACCGTACTGCCCTTGACCATCTAGGCCGGTTGAACGACGAGCTGGCCGGAAGACTCCACGATTTCGTAGGTCGGCATCGGTTGGAGAAGCGGGAATTCATACTTGCCGTTCCAGAGAAAAACTGGCTGCTGACAGACAGGCGAGTGTTTCATGTGGTCGGACCAGAAGGCCAAAGATCCGAGCACGTCATCGAGTATTCTCAGATTAAAGGATTCACTGACCCGCTTAAAGGATGGACTGACCGGCAGGATGGTCTGAAACTGTATCTTCGAAATGGAGAGGTGCTGACCTTTGACAAGAACGACACTCCCTTCGGGCTTCGCGAGATGATCTTATATTTATCTCATTGACAACGCCCTCATCCACACTCAGTGAACTCTGCTATCCTGTAGCAAACTCTCGGAGGTTCCGCACCAGTCCTGAGAGCTTGTCCTTCTGCACTATGGTGGCATCAAGCGCATCAATGGCCTTTTTCAGGACTTCCAGCGTGCCGTCCATCTGCCGCGAGAAACGTTCATTGTCATTCATTCTTGCGCCCCCTCATTCTTCCTTTCAATCGCGCCCGCCGCCGTTACCGTTTGAGTTCCGGTCCGCCAGTCGTGCTCTGAGGAGATGCACTGGCACTCCGGTTGCCGCCTCCAGCTTGCGCCAAGACAGGCCCCCCTGGCGCAGTTCGGCAGCGTGCTCAATGTCGAATATTTTCGCCGGTCGCCCGCAGTGCTTCCCCCTGCGCTGCGCCTCCTTTACGCCCGCAACCACCCTCTCTCTGATCAGCTCGCGCTCGAACTCCGCAATTGCCGCCAGCACCGAGAACACCAGCTTCCCCATCGGTCCCGATGTGTCGATAGCCTGGGTCACGGATATGAAGTCAATCCCCAGTGCCTGGAACTGCTCCAGGGCGAACACCAGCTCTCTGGTCGATCTGGCGAAGCGGTCGAATTTCCAGACCGCAATCACGTCGAAACGTCTTTTGTGGGCATCGCGCATCATCCGCTCAAGTTCCGGTCGCACTGAACGGGAGGAGACCCCGTGATCGATGTAGGTGGCCTTAAGCTCCCACCCGCGCTGGGTTACGAGTTCGCGCAGAGCGGTCAATTGCAATGATTCATCTTGACCGTCAGTTGATACCCTCGCGTAAATAGCACAGCGTCTGGATTTCATACGAATCAGCCTTTCTTGGCCTTCAGTGCCTTTTTGCGTGCGATCTTCATATAGATCGCGGTGCGCTTGTCGATCCAATCTTGGTCGGTGACTCCGCGAGAGTTGAATGACGCGGTGAAAGCGGCCCTGATCTGCTCCTCGGTGGCACCCTGCGCTAGAAGGGCGGGTCCCAACTTAAGATGGGAGATGCGCTTGTTACCTGCTGCTCGAATTAATGTGGCAGGGGTAACGGGAGAAGTTGGCGTGCCGGACAGTTCTCCGGTTTCTTGTTTGTTCGCTGCTACCCACTCGCAGAGCAATTCTGTGATTATGTCACTGAGTACCAGATCCTCCTGGATGCAGCGGATCTGCGCGGCCTTTAGAACTCTCTCCTCGACAACGATGTGAATATCCATCTTTTTTTCGGCCATTGAATTTCTCTTTCTCCGCCAGTGAGGCGATCGGTCTGGCGTTCAACCATACGTACTTATGTACATGAGTACATAGCGCCATGTCAAGAGAAATCAGCGGACGCCGCTTCGGAAGGTCTCATATCGTAGGATCTGTGCCGGTTTTGGGTGTGTGCGAAAAGGGTGTTGATTCTGGCAGACGTAACTTGCTGCAAAATAGTGGTTGCTCACCGAGCAAATCTGGCGTGCGAAAAGGTGATGCTTTCCGCACAGCCGATGAACGGGCTCCCGGTCTCGATCGTGGCGTGCGCCGGGCGTCCGCCTTCTCTCCCCTCCTGTAATGATCTCAAACTCTGCCGTCATTCGCGTGCGTCTGTCCACCGACCTCGCCGTGACTGGAAAGCGCAACGATAAATCGCGGCGCACAGGTGATCTGGGCGTGGATGCCCGGCGGTCAGCACGGCTTGTTTCGTGCTGCTGCGGGGTTCTGCCGGCTGTTCTGCTCGTCACCGGTATCTGGAACGAACCGGAATCTCGACCCTCGCGGTCTGGCGAACCGCAACCGTTCCACCTCTGCCAGGTTTCATCCCCGGAATGGCCGAAACGGAGCGCCGACCGAAAAGGTGCGCCTTCAGGGGGTGGGCACGATAACGGAAAACCAGGCGATCCCGCACAAGAGGGGAGCGTGTCGCAGCAGGCGGAGATCCTGGGAGGGGGGTAGGGTCGAGGGTTGGCACCCCGGCATGCGCTTATATGGGTCCCACCATCCAAAGTCGCTTTCACACAAATTGTGGCCCCGGGAAATCATGATCTTTTTCAGAACGGAGGACCTTGGGCGGAAAACGATTCCGAGAAGCCGCTGCTGTACACGTCAAGCACGAGGGGTTGACGCCTGAGGAATATCATGACCGAAGGAGGCGTAAAGACGACGGCCGGAGGCCTGGTGGGGCTAAAGATGACGAGGCTTTCGGGTTCCGTTGCTCCGCCCATCCGATTCCGTCCCTTGCAGATCAATCGGCCTAACTGGAAAAGGCACATGGGATCCTGGAATTAAAGGAATTCCGGGCAATTTCCAGGCAAACGCCAGGAGGCATACCGAGGGCATCGACATATGAGAGACAAGAAACTTGATGCGTTGGTCGATCAATGGTGCGCGCGTGGCTGTCCGGCGAGGATGACAATCCACGGAAAGAGTAGCGCAGAAACCGTCACGCTCCATGACGGGATGATCCAAGTCGGGGAATGTCACGGGCATGGGCCACAAAGTCCTAAAATGGCCGCGTGCGACGGCCTGGAGGCGTCCCCTTGCTGCAAGATAGCGTTACAAGGAGGGCAATGGCCTGTAACGCTAACTCGGCCATGCGAAAGCTGCCAGAGCGAGTTTCCTGCAGGCCGGCGAACGGCCCGATTCTGTTCCATTCGGTGCCGTGTAAATGCACAAAGGGCCCGTAAGTCTAAAAAGGCCGAGGAATTGCTTGCTCGCGTCTTCAACGGCGAAAGCGAAAGACAAAAATGCCCAAGTAATGGGACCGACAGAGAACAAACCTAGCCGGCGATTGTCGGACGCAGGACCGGATGCGAGTTGGGAGCCATTTAAGAACGAGGATCGCTGGCATGATGGTTCTCCGTGGAATCCCGTTACGGCAGAGTGCCCGACTTTCCGCGATGCTCCGCGTATCCGTCCCTACTTGCAGCGGGTAAACTCCAGGGGGCGAGATGCGGGACAGCTTCCCTGTCCCCGCGACCGACACCCGCGGTGACCATGACCAAAGGAAGGCATCTATGACAGGCGAGGAACTGAGGCAGGCCCTGGTGAACCTTGGAATGACCAGGTTGGATTGTGCGAAGAGGTTTGACGTATGGCCGGAGACGGTGTCCCGGTGGATAAACGGGAATAGGAAGCGGAAGCTGGTGCCTGGGCCCGTGGCGGTAGCGGTTACCGGGTGGCTGAGGGAGAAGAGGAACGGTGACGATGGCAAAATGCAACCGCCGGACGCATGATCCCCGTGCGCCCCTCCCTGGCTGGTCTGTGCTCCGGCTTCAGCGACATGCGCAATGCAACACAGGAAACCGCGAGCCGGATCCAGCACACGCCGACCGCTAAATCCCCCCCAAGTCCAACGTTGGACCGGTAACAGTGACTTCCAGGCTATCGTTTAAGTCAAGGCTTCCTGAAGCGGGCTCGCCGGTGCAACCGCGAACTTCTCGAGGACAATCAAGCCGGTCGGTCTACAGGACCAAGTCGTCGAGGGTTCGGGCTGCTAATGCGCGGCGCAGGAGATATTCGTGGGTAGGAGGTCATTGAGGTATGCCGTCGCTCAAGATGATGCAAGCGAGATGGCCACCCATGGCACCTACTCAATCCCTGTCTCCTCGATCCCTTCGAGCACGTAACACCACACGTTGCCGCTGACGTAATATACTTTGCCCACGCCGGCCAGGTCTCCCTGTTTTTCAATCGGGGTTGGATTAATCCTCACCCTGGTTTGGGCTTTCTCCCTTCGCCGGCCAGTCGCCTGCCGCCACTACAGTGCCATCGAGCTTGCTGACACGGCAATCCCAATGACGTCCGTCCTCGAGGACGAGAGTGACAGGCTTGTTTAGCAAGTCATAGAGTTGAAGATATCCGCGCTGCTTGAATCGTGCATTCGGATACAACCAACCTCTCGGGCCTGCGCTGACGACACGAATCGAGTAGGCCACTTCCCCTATTTCGATGCCGTTGTGTATGATTTTGCCTGCACCGTGTAATTCCTCTACGACTCCATTCATAGGTACTCAGTCCCTCTATTCTCGGTACATCACATTTTTGGCCGATGCCGCAATTGAATCGATGGACCGTGAGCGGCATGTCGGGCACATCTACCGGGGGTCTGTGATCTTTCCAAGGAATGCGTGAACTCCGGAGCAGGAAGAGCAATTGAAGGCGTTGAACCGGGACTTGCAGGACGAAGCCCAACGCCCTGGTCCGGTGAGCGACGCGACGCGCCCGGCGGTAGATGTGCCTAGCTCT
>CAVRJA010000010.1:0-221860 GCA_963721405.1 uncultured Acidobacteriota bacterium
CAGGCCTAGCTTACCGCTTACGTCGATTCGTGCTCCCATCTTAACACAAAGCTAATATGCAGGACACACCGTCACGGTACAGCTTGGCCACTTTCGCGCCACCTGCGACGATCCCAGCGCGAACGGGTTCCAGCAATTAGTCTGGCAACCTTGCGGCGCTTCAGGCGAGACTCTCGGCCGGGACCTGCCGACCGGCAATTCCCCCTGCCTCCCAAGTCCAACGTTGGACCGGCAGGGACTGCCAGGTCATTGTTTGAGGCAAGGCTTCCCGAAGCGGGCTCGCCTGTGCCGCAGCGACCTCTCCGATGACAATCAAGCAGGCAGGATCAATTCGTCGAAAGGTAGGACTGTTCTTGGGGGGCGCGGGACAGTATCGAGAGTAAAAGGCCACCTGAGGTATGTCGACGCTCAAGATCATGCAGGCGGGATGGCCACCTTGAGCACTCCCTCTTTCCTCCGCCAGAGCCTCCCCGGAGCGTGAGCCTCCACTTCTCGCCAAAAACGGTGATGGGATAATCCTCGTAAGTTTTGCGCAGGTAAGGTCTCGGCAGGTCGTGGTATTGCAGGTTGTGCTCCTCGGCCACCTGCAGAACTTGCGCAAAGAACTCCTCCTTCCGGTCTCGCTCCCCGGCCTTTCGGGCGTAGGAAGCGAAGACGAGACCGTAAACCCTGACAGTGCGGGCTCGGGTTTTCACCCTGCGTTTGCCATGTTGATCGCGAGGCCGGAGTCGCAACTGCCGGCTCAGGTCGGAGATGGTAGATCCGATCTCATCAACCTTGCCAAAATCTGGACCCGACCGACGCCCTCCATTCCGAATGTACTTGGCTTCAATCAGGGCCTCGATCGTGTCATGTAGACCCGTACCACGCCGGACAATAGAGATGTCGACCTTCTGCTCTGAGCGGAGTCCCAGGTTGGTTTCACAAAATCGCGCGCCCTTCGACTCCCGGAAGACGAACTGCATGAACTCCTTCACAAGGTAGTCCTCGATCCTTCCTGCAAGCTGCAACGGTGCTATCCGTCGGCGCACAGGATTGGTTTTCAGATAGCGCAGGAAACCGTTCGACAGCGAGATCACACCAGAGGCAGGCATGTTGGAATCCTCCCGGTAGGCGGCCAGTATACCGCAAGCCCTGAAAACACCTGCACGACGATACATCGATGCCGAGGACTATCGCGAGCAGGCCAACGGAGTCGTCGCCGGGCTGGATATCTAACCGCTCTAGCACAGCAATCCAACGGTTGGACTCCGCACATTTCCGGCTGGCGATTTTCCGGAGTCCTCGGGGCAGGGTCGAGGTTCTGCTCCCGGAAGAGCGAAAGGCCGTTATGAAACCCTGAAAATATCAGGGATCAACTTCCCGACCACCTCTTGACAAATGGGGATATCAGGGCAATTGTGCCGTGCAGATGGCCACGTCCGGAGGCCACGACATCATAATGTTATAGACGGTTTAACCCCACCATGCGGATCAAATCCACCGCGATTAAAAATGCTTTGGCATCGCAGAAATGGAAAAGACCGCCCCAAAGAGCGGCCCTTATTTAGAGAACATCAAAAAAGTAGATGGAAACTTCTATTTCCTTCTGCGCCACGCTGCCAAGCCGATTCCCGCCAGCCCAGAGCCGAGGAGGAGGACGGAGGTTGGTTCGGGAATCGCAGTCAGGCTCGTCAATCTAAAGTTTATTGGAACAGCAGCCCCGCCTGCCTGGGGTCTGAGGTAAACAGCGATATAGGCATTTTGATTGGGAGCAGGAGGTACTAATGGTAATGTTGTGTTTGAGAAAAGTGAGGGATCAGTACCACTTTCATATATACCCAGCATGAATTTAACAAATGAGCAACATGACAAACCGCCCGACGGCGTTCCCCCACTTGGCCCTACCCCATATTGGTCCGCATAGGCATTAGGTGGCGCGTACCCTGAAGGGTTGTTGTCCCAGATAGTGATATTGCCGCTCGTTGCTCCGAATTCAAAATGGTTCGGGCCTGAAACTGCCCCAGTCAGATTAGTGAGTGCGGCATAGATAGCTGCGGTAGGACTTGGATTGGCGTCAGGTATATTGGTGTCGAAGCTGTAAGATCCAGAGACTGTAGAACCGGTGAAGTCAAGTGGGGAGAGGGCAGTAGCAGTACTTGTCCAAATCCCATTAAAATTAAATGTAATAACATCTGCCCTTGCTGGGCTAGCGAATAATGAGATAGCCGCAATTATTACAATACCAACCAGCATTACCCTAGAATGGCAAAACATAATAGCCTCCTACAGACAAGCAAAATGATTTGCAAACAGGAGAACAAGGAAAGGTTCTGTTTTTACCTCCTGCACCGCCAGCGCAACCCGGTCAAGCCCAAAAGCACGGTACGGCAAAGCAAGTCTGATGCGGCTTTCGGCTTTAACTAGTACAGCTCCACAGTCGGATACTAAGGCACACAAGACCATCTCTGATTAAAGCAATTCGATAACCACGCCGCATGATGCGTTCTGCTTTGGATGTCAGTCGGTTTAAGTGACTGGATTTAAATAGCTTGGGAGCAGTGATGGCGTCAGATTAATAGGAAAGCTGAAAAATGACCCAAGCGGAAACCTGTAAAGCCCTCCGACATCTTCATCCCAAAAGGCTATTTCAGCACGGGCGCATGTCTAAGGAAATGCGAATAATGGCCCTGCGGAATGGGCAATATTCGGCATTGTCAGTTTTCCTTTCACTTTGCCCCAAATCAGGGCAGGCCTGCGAGGGTTCAGGCCTGCCCCCTCGACTCCCAGGGAGCGGCAACGGTCCGTGCAACCATGCAGTTTTGCGATGGGTGATTTTATTTCAGGAAATTTCGGTTGAAGAATTACTGCCGAGCTGCATAAACAACAAGAGCCGCCCCGGAAAGCGGCCCTTGTGAGCCATTCGATTTCTACGGAGAAAGCGTTACTTCTTCCTGCGCCATGCTGCCAAGCCGATAGCACCGAGTCCAGTGCCGAGGAGGAGGAGGGAGGTAGGTTCGGGAACAGTTGAGGTGTTGATTACCATTTGAACGAAATCTTCTGAAGGAAGGACGCTTTCGTAAATGCCATCAATCAGGCCGATTGTTGCGAAAGTCTGGGACGCGAGGGTCAACGTACCGGAAATAGAGGTGTTGGAAACGTAGCCAACCGGTAATGCAATCGTGTCGCCTGCGAATAGCGCGAACCCAGGCCCTGTCGTGGTCCCGAGAGCGAAGAAAGAGCTAGTGGTGCTCGCTGAAAAGCTTGCCTGACTATACCCCTGCATTGACGGCCCGACGCCAAAAGCAATGGCAGTATCCCCCGGCGGGAAGCAGCCAAATAAGCCGAACCCATTAGTCGTACTTCTAGGAGTGAGTCCGGTCGTATCCAGACTTCCTGAATAACTGAAAACTACATTATTGGTAACCTCCGCAACCGTAATAATGATGGATGCTTGCGTGACCGAACAGTATCCGACCATCCCAATTACAACAGCCATCGCTGCTATAAGATTCTTGATTCTCATGGCCTCTCCTTCGCGATTTGCACACCATCACCGTACCTAGCAAAGCCAAAGCATTTTTTGTACCAGACTCATGACGCTGATTTTCCCTGGGCTTCAGAAGCCCCAACATTCGCTGCTGTAAAGAGTCCCGACACTCTCATTCCGAAAGGCTGTTTCAGCATGGCTGGTGATGTTAGGAACTGTTAATGATAGCGTTATGCATAGGCAGAATTCGGCATTGTCGGTTTCCTTCACACATTAGATGAAGATCTGAACAGGTTTGCAAGGGATCAACGCTGCCCCTCGGCTCCAAGGAGCAGCAACGGTCCGTGCAACCATGATGTTTCGTGAGAACCGGTTATTGCAGCAGGCGACCTGACCACCCCCGGCCAGATTCACCCTGCCCCCTCGTTCCGATGATCTTATCCTGTCGACCCAGGTACTCGATATGAAAGTCGGTCGCTTCTCCGTATTCGTGGTTGCTGGACTCATCGTGGTCCTTTTTGTGCCTGGATCGCTGTGGTCTTGGAGCCGCACCGGACACCGTGCTTCCTCACTTCTCGCCGATTCCCGCCTCACCCCTGCCGCAGTTGCCGCGGTCAAAGAGCTGCTCGAACCCGGGGAGGATCTGGTCGACATCTCTTCCTGGGCCGACCGCCAGCGGGAAGTTCCCGACACCGGAACGTGGCATTACGTTAACGTGCCGATCACGGTATCCCGGTACGATGCCAAGTTCTGTCAGCCCAAGGGATGCGTTGTGAGCAAGATCGAGGACTTTCGGCGAGTGTTGCTGGACCCGAAGGCTGCCAGGAGGGATAAGCAGCAGGCGCTGAAGTTCCTGGTCCATTACCTCCAGGATCTCCATCAGCCGGTCCATGTCGGCGATAACGGTGACCGGGGTGGCAACGACCTTCAACTTCGTTGGTTTGACGTCGGCACGAACTTGCACCGGCTCCTGGACAGCCAGATAATCGACCGCCACAGCCGGGACGAGGCCCAGTGGGCGCAGGAATTGAATGTCCTGGCGACCAAAGAAAAATCGATCGAGTGGTCGCGGGGGTCGCTGGTCGATTGGGCCACCGACAGCCTGGAGGCAGCAAAACTGCTGTACCGCCAGCCGGGGTCGCGGAATCTGCTGAAGCCTGGCACAAAACTGGGGGAGGAGTGCTTTCAAGGTGCCCTCCCGATCCTGCACCAGCAACTGGCACATGCGGGTGTTCGAGTAGCGTCTGTGCTCAACCAGATATTCCGTTGAAACCGCCCAGCCGGCCGGCTCCACAGGGCTGTTCCATGAAAAACATGAACGATCCCGATCTATCACCCAGGATCAAGGCGCGGTATTTAGCCCTGCGCCCGGCCACCATCGAGAAGACCTTCACCGACGCCGTAATGGATCTCCAGGAGGTCATCGTCCTGGATGGCATTGACATCCTGACAGACAATAGCGGCTTCCGAGTCCGGAGCCACGACCTCCATGGGCCGCTGCCGGAGATCGTGATCGAGGACAGCGGTGATACTTTTCCGGACAAGGACCGACTGGGCAACCAAGCCTGCAAGCACCTCGCAATTGTGAGATTGCGGGACCAGATGACGCGGTGGCTTCCAGGAGGAAAATGCCTACCACCGACCACAGTGGGCGACAACGCGACTGTCGGCTTCAAGCTGGGCCGGAAGGCATGGCTCGCTGAGGGGGAGGATTTCTTGGCGGCATATAAAGAGCTACACAAGCAGGTGATTGCCTGAGGCTGTGGGGGTCCTATGGCTCAATGGAAAACCGTGGATCACGCCCCAGGGGGTTCGCCGAGATTTGGGGCAAGATGTGCTCTCAATAAATCCTGCGCCCGACCACATCGCGTGCGCAATACGGAGACTCAGCAGTGTGGCTAATAACAAATTTCGGATTTATTAGCTCTGTCGCTACATACCCACCTTCCAAAGTCTAACGTTAGACCTGAGGGGCAGGGATCGGTCTTCAGCCGGCAGGTCAGTAGGATCAAGACGTAGGAGGAGGGCTGTGGAAAACTTATGTCTTCTCCTCTTTGCTGGCCACCTTTCTCATGAGATTTTCGTATATTCTCTTCACGTTAGGGTCCATATCCCGCACCCAGCGCTTTTCCCACACAGTGAAGTCTCGCCAGCGCATCACCATGTTGCCCAATCTATCAATTCGGTGTGGAATGCCTTCCTTTAAAGCCAGGTCTCGCACCCATTCCTCCCACGGCGTCAAAACTCGGTTGGATTCTGTAAGTCATTGAGTAGTATTTGTTTCCCGCGTCGCTTCGAGTCGTAATTCTGCCACCCAGCTATAGCCGTTTTGAAATTCATTGGGATTTTCGAACCCTGCGACAACGGTTGAGCTTAAAAACTGTCATAGTTGCGACTTTCTATGATATATTCTGTCGCAACTATGACAAACACAACCAGCAACGCCAGTGTCAAGAAACTCGAGGGCTATTTCCGTCATCGCTTGATCGCACGACTCGACGAGCTGCAGCGCACGCTCCACGCTTCCGGACGAACGGTCTTCCGTGTGCTCGACAGAATGGGATACCTCAGCAGTTACAGCCACGCGGGCAGGTACTACACGCTGGCACGAATCCCGTTTTTCGATGCCGATGGCCTTTGGGCACACTCGGGGGTGCTTTTTTCCAGTCATGGCACGTTGCGTAATACGATCGTCTATCTGGTCAACAACGCCCCGGCGGGTCATACGCACGCAGAGCTTCAGGGCCGTCTCAGCCTTCGCGTTTATGACACGCTGCACGACCTTGTAGCGGCGCGCGAGATCTCCCGCGCCGACATCAAGCGGCTATATCTCTACGTCAGCGCCGAGCCTAAGAGGGCGGAGGGGCAAATTGCCGAAAGGCACCGCCTGATCGCGCAGCTGCCTCGAGCCGGCCCGCCGCCGGATGCGACCGTGGTCATCGAGGTCCTGCTGGCGGTGATTCATTCTCCCAAACCGAATGTTGGGGCAGTTGCGGCGCTTCTGGGGGCGCAAGGGAAAGCGATCACTCAGGAACAAGTCGAGGCAGTGTGGACCCATTACGAACTGGGAAAAAAAACGCCCGCTTCACGGCGCTTGCGGCGGTGAGGGCGCAGTTGAGCCGTTTGCAAGAGGACTGGAGGCAACGGATCTTCGCCTCGGGAGTCAAGGCGGAACTGGAAACTTCGCGAGGGTGCTGTCCTCAATGCGGCGGACCGACCAAAATCCAAAAGTCGGTCGAACATCGGGTCGTCACCCTGGAGCACGGCGATTTCCTCGCCCACGAGACTGTGGCCGTCTGCAAGGCGCGCTGCCGACAATCGTCGGGAGAACTGGTGACGAGACGATCCGAAGTCCTTGGGCTTAAAGTATCCCTGGGCAAGGTGTATGGCTACGACGTGGAGATTCACGTCGGAATCGAGCGTTTCCTACACTATCGCCAGCGGGACGAGATCCTCAGCGGGCTGAAGCAACGTTTCGGCATCATGGTTTCAAGCGGCGAGGTCAGCGCCTTGACAACAAGCTTCCTGGAACATCTCGCTGCGCTGCACATCCGCCGCGCTCCCGAGCTGCGAGCTGCAATGGACCGTGACGGCGGATATCCCCTTCATCTCGACGCCACCGGGGAAGACGGAAGGGGCACGCTGCTCGTGGCATTATCCGGCTGGCGCCGCTGGGTCCTCGGGGCCTGGAAAATCCCGACTGAGCGGGCCGAGTTTATCCTTCCCGCCCTGCAGAGCACGGCAGCATTGTTTGGGCCGCCACGCGCGATTGTGCGCGATCTGGGGCGCGCGATGAAGGAGGCGAGCGACGAATTCGTGCAATCGCAGTCGAGCCCGATTGCGACCCTGGCCTGCCATGCCCACTTTCTTTCCGATATCGGCGAAGATCTGCTCGAAGAAGGGCACGATCAGCTGCGCGATTTGTTCCGCAAGACCGGCCTGCTGCCGCAGCTGCGCGCCTTCTGTCGGCAACAGGGCCGCAACCTGGGAACGGAAATCGATCCGGGGCGAAAGGGGCTCCGCCTCTGGCTTGAATCGGAGCAGAATCGGCGGATCCCGGAAGGCGCCGCCGGCATCGTTTCGATCCGGAGCCTGGCCCAATGGATATTGGATTATCGGGCGGCCGGGTCCGATCAGGGCTTCCCATTCGATCTTCCCTACCGGGACCTCTACGATCGTTGCCTTGGCGTATCCTGGGCCACCGAGGCTTTTCTGCGAGAACCTCCTGAGGATGTGAAGGTCCGAAAAGCGCTCGAAAAGCTGCATGCCGTGCTGCGACCGGTGCGATGCGATATACCGCGTTTTCACCCGGTCGGCGTCGCCCTTGACCGGCGCGCAAAGCTCTTCGCCGAGCTCCGCCGGACCCTCCGTCTCGAGCAAAAGGATCAAGATCCCGATAGCAGTTCGGAACGTAAAGCCGGAAAACTGAACGACGTCCGATCCGCCGTCGAAAAGCTCACCAAGTCACTGCGGAAGCGTCGGCCCGAGCGCGGCCCCGCCAAAGATCTGCGCACGGCAATCGATTTGATACTGTCACACCTCGATCGTCACGGACCATACCTTTGGGGACATGTGATCTCAATTCCGCAGGAATGCGGCGGGGGCATCCGTTTGGTCGATCGTACGAACAACGTCCTGGAGTCCTGGTTCGGCTCCTTGAAACATAATGAGCGACGACGCAGCGGACGCAAGATACTCACCCAGGATTTCGAACGACTTCCGCCCTCCGCGGCATTGGCGGTCAACCTCGGCTGTCCCGATTATGTCGAAATCCTCTGCGGATCGCTTGCCCACCTTCCAAACGCTTTTGCCAAACTCGATGCTGAAAATCGCCACAGGCCCGCAGCGGCCAAAGGGGCCGGAGCCAATCCTGAAACGGCTTCACTCAGCGTTACGGATCGACAGCTCGTGCGCATGCCGGCTTTGGAGAAGCTCATTACAGCGGCGGCGCTCAGCCGGTAACCGGATCTTATATCTTCAGGCAGGAGCCCAGTATGCGAGAATCCAACCGAGTTTTGACGCCGTGGTAAAAAGATGAGAGGTTATCCATGGTTAAAACTACAATTCGGATAAATGACGAATTGATGCTTGCCGCCAAACATCGGGCTCTTGACGAAGGCATCTCGTTTCAGGAAATGGTCGAGATGGCCCTACGACAGTATTTGAAAAAGCCCTGGACAAAAGGCAAAAGGAGGCCCGCAAATGAAACAGAGAGAGGCGAATACTGAGAAAGAAAAAGAGAAGGAAAAGAGGGATCGAGGATCGGGCTCGATCTTCCAGCCAGAATGGAGGGATAGGAAATCGGGCGAGTACAAGGCATCTCCCACCTGGTGGATCCAGTACCATTACAGGGGGAAAAAGATCCGAGAATCTTCTAAATCAAAGCTCCGTGCGGACGCTGTCAGATTACTAAATCGCCGTCTTGGCGAAATGGGTACCGGTCGCCTCGTCGGACCCGATGCCGAAAAAGTGACTTTTGAGCATCTGGCAAAAATGCTGGAAAACGATTACAAGGCCAATTCCTTGAGATCGCTCGAGAGGGCCCAAGATGCCATCGATCACCTTCGTGAGTCCTTCGGTTTCGATCGTGCCCTGGACATCACAACGGATCGAGTGGATGGGTATATCGTATCTCGGCGCGATACTGAAGCTGCAAAGCCTGCCACGATACACTACGAGATTGCCATTTTGAAACGAATGTTCTCTTTGGCGTTTGAAAAGGGGAAGCTGAACCAGAAACCTTACATTCCAACATTGGAAGTAAGAAACGTAAGGACCGGCTCTTTTGAGGAGCCGGAATTCAGATCGGTGATGGCCCACTTGTCCGAGGACCTCCGCCCTGTAGCCGAGTTCGCTTATTTGACTGGATGGCGCAAGCAGGAGATTTTGAAACTCCAATGGAGACAGGTCAACTTCGAGGCCGGAATTGTGCGTTTGGAACCGGGAACGACCAAGAACGATGAAGGACGGACTTTCCCATTCAATACCTACCCTGCTCTGAGGAATCTTCTTGAGACCCAGAAAAAAAGAACAGAAGCGCTGCAGCAATCCTCGGGAATGATCATCCCCTGGGTGTTTCATCGCAACGGAAGGAGCATCAGGGATCACCGCAAAGCCTGGAAGAACGCTTGCAGGAACGCCGGTGTACCTGACCGGATACCGCATGATTTCCGCAGGACGGCAGTGCGGAATCTTGAACGGGCCGGAGTTCCGCGTTCCGTCGCGATGAAACTAACAGGGCACAAGACTGAGAGTGTTTACAGGCGCTACGCGATCGTCTCGGAATCGGACCTGGCGGAAGGAGTCGCAAAATTGGCCGCTCTCCATTAAGTTGTTGATGGCGAGCCTAGTTCTTTGAAGGTAGTGACGTTTCCCGGAAGAACTTTGGACAAAGTTTGGGCAAAGTAGCAATGAACATCTGCATTTTAGCCAACCAAGTCAATCCGCATAATTCACTGATTCTATTGGTGCCGAGGGTGGGAATCGAACCCACACGCCCCTTGCGAGGCCCAGGATTTTAAGTCCTGTGCGTCTGCCAGTTTCGCCACCCCGGCCTGATCGGTGCTTAGATTAGCAGCACTTGGCCGGGATTGCATCTGTCAAGTGATCCGCCGCCGCGCGCCGGATTCCATCCGCCCTGTGAACCGGTTTGGGATAATCCAGACCATCGCGCGCGGGCTTGAAACCAATCCGAACCTGCGGCTGATGATCGAAGGCTACACGGATTCCGTGGGCAACGCGGCGTACAACCTGGAGCTCTCGAAGCGTCGCGCGGAGGCCGTCAAAACGGTGCTGGTATCGCAATTCAAGGTGGATGCCGCGCGGCTCACCACCGCAGGCCTTGGGGCCACCAAGCCCATCGATTCAAACGACACGCCACAGGGACGCTCGCAAAACCGGCGCGTGGAGCTCGTTAAGCAGTAAGGTCGCAGCTGGCCATGCCAACGCCGGTTGCCGCAGAGCCCTTGCGAAGCACGCGTCGTGCATTGAAATCAGAAACCTTGATCCGGGCACAGGCATCGGGATCGGAAAACGTCGAAGTTCTCATGTGGCCGCGGGCTTCAGCCCGCACCTTCTACGTCGAGTCCCGTGCCATCCCGCCGCATGAGGGGTTTTTGCGGAATCGGCCGTAGGGGTTAGCTTGGAGACCGGGCTGAAGAGGCTGGCCAACGATGAAGTGAGGCCTGGCAGAATCCAAGTATGAGCAGGTCACGGCCTCCCGAATCGGATTCCTGCTTCCTCGGTTTTGCGGCAGTCCAATTCGGGGGACCCTGAAAGGGTCCAACAGGAAAGCCCAGGGCGTGAGCCCTGGGGACGGCGAAGAGAAAAGGACCAGCCCTGCAGGGGCGGCACAGACTGTGTCGCAGGGCTCGTTTCCCGGACGCCCATTTCCCAGGGCTCACGCCCTGGGCTTTCCGGTTCCGGCCCTTCGGGCCTGATTCCAGTTGGAACCAACCGTTGGACAACCCTCTGCAGGCCGGGGCCACATGAATGCAGCCGATTAAGTTTTCGCAGGGTCCTTCAAGCATGCTGCAATTTTCAAGCGGGGAAGGAATGGCGTGGAAAAGAAAAGGGCAGCGATCCATGGCCCGGCTGCCCTTTTTCTTCGACTAGTCTGCAAGTGGCGGGGAATCTACTTCCCGCCCTTGACAGTGACGTGCGTGTGCCTGGTCGGAGCTCCCTTGACGAGGAATCCATCGAGCCCCGGCATGTAAATCTCTGAAAGATAGTGATCGGCGCCGGCCACATCGAACACGACTGCGGCCTCATTCTCCGATTTGGGGCTGAGCCGCGTGATTACCGGCGCTATCGCGGCATCTCTGCCCTTCAGGTTGAGTACCTTGATCTCGCCAAGATTGTCGCTGGCCGTAAACTCGTACATTCCGGCCGGAAACGACTTGGTGCCAATCAAGAACGCGAATGGGACGTTGGCAGTCACCGCCGATGCCTCCTGAGCCGCCGCAAACGTGGCGGTCGAGACAAGAACCAACAGAACTGCAGCCAGATACTTTTTCATACAGCCTACCTCCTGCTTTCTAACCACGATGTTCATACTCTCGTTTCACCCGTTGCAATCTGATGTAGCCTCGCGTGTGAAGTTTCATTTGGAGGAAACTTTTTTCGACACGGAGCCTGGCTAGCCGTAGATTAAGCTTCTCAAAGAAGAGAGCTAAGTACATGCTCTCATAACTAAGCTAACGTATTTTGCATGGTCCGCATGAGTGCCGCCCCTTCGATTGTGCAATATGGCGCGTACCACAACATGTTGGGGGGAGCGACATATTGCACAATCACAGATTGCGAAATTTTGACTGCGTCAGCGGGCACAATTGCGTAATCTTCAGGGCTCGATTTTGGCTGGCGCCCATTCCCAGGGCTTACGCCCTGGGCTTTCCTGCTTCGCCGCTGCGCGGCTCTGATTCAGCGAAGAACTCAAGGCGGTCGATAGCCGGGGACTTATTCGGGGACCACGAAACACAGGAAATCGATTTCGTGTATCTCGTGGCTCCTGTGATCCTGAGAACTTGCCTCCACATTGAATGTGGATCCGCCGGCTCGATGTTATAGTGTGCGGCATGCCTCGGGAGAAAACGATACGGGTTCACAACGCCTGCGAAAACAACCTGCAGTCCGTCAGCCTCGCATTTCCCAGGCACAAACTCATCGTCGTCAGCGGCGTCTCCGGATCCGGCAAGTCCTCGCTGGTGTTCGATGTGATTTATCGCGAGGCCGAGCGCCGCTACCTGGGATCGTTTTCCACTCACGCCCGGCAGTTCCTGGGCAGAATGAAGCGCCCGGACGTGGAACGGGTCGACGGCCTTTCTGCTGCCATCGCCGTGGATCAAAAATCGGTCGTCCGCAACCCGCGGTCCACCGTCGGCACGATTACCGAAATCTACGACTATCTTCGCCTCCTCTTCGCCCGATTAGGCAAAACGGAAAATCCGGTTCCCGGGTTCAAGATCGAACGCAGCCTGTTCTCCTTCAATTCGCCGGCCGGGGCCTGTCCTGCCTGCAAAGGTCTTGGCGTCGAGGATTGCCTCGATCCTGAACTGCTCGTCGCGGACGGGACCAAGAGCCTGCGCCAGGGCTGCATGGTGAACACGGCGCCCAACGGCTACATCATCTACTCGCAGGTAACCATGGATGTGCTCGACCAGGTCTGCCGGTCCGAGGGATTCAACACCGACATCGCCTGGAGGGACCTGACGCCGGAGCAGAAGCACATCGTGCTGTACGGGAGCGACAAGATCGAAATCCCCTACGGCAAGCATCCGCTCGAATCCCGCATGCGCTGGAGCGGCATTACCGCCAGGCCGCGTGAGACCGGCTTCTACAAAGGCATCATCCCGGTGATGGATGCCATCCTGAAGCGCAGCCGCAACAGGAACATTCTCCGCTTTGCGCGCACGGCCGCATGCTCGGCCTGCGGCGGCACGCGTCTGAACCCTGACGCCCGCTCGGTCAGGATCGGCAGGGTTGCGATCTCCGATCTTGCCGCACTCGAGTTGAATCAGTTGCAACAGGCGTTGGCGCGGCTTCCATTTTTGGACGCGGACAGCCCGATCGCCTCCCCGATCACGGCCTTGATTGATAAGCGGATTGAACTACTGAACCGCCTGGGCCTGGGATACCTGTCCCTGGACCGGGAATCCACGACCTTGTCGGCCGGCGAATCCCGGCGACTGCGGCTGGCCGTTCAGGCGGGCGCCGGTTTGTCGGGAATCCTCTATGTTTTTGACGAACCTTCCATCGGGCTTCATTCCCGCGATACGGGGCGCCTGTTGGAGATGCTGGAAGAATTGAGAGACCAGGGCAACTCCGTCATCGTGGTGGAGCACGAAGAAGAGTTCCTCCGTCATGCCGACTGGTTGGTCGATATTGGTCCGGCCGCAGGGGTTCACGGCGGGCGCATCCTTCATAACCTCGATGTTGCCCAGATCGACTCGCTGGCGGGCGAAGAGATCCGCAGGAGCCGCACGCTCTCATTCCTCACGGGCGCGGAAGAACTGGCGATTCCGGCCGAGCGCCGTCCCGGCCGGTCCGTGCTCTCGATTCAAGGCGCGGCCGCAAACAACCTCAAGGGGATCGATGTTGAATTCCACCTGGAGACATTGAATGCCGTGACCGGCGTTTCGGGCGCGGGCAAGTCTACTCTGACCAATCAGGTGCTGGGCGGATTCTTGCGATGCAAGCTGCACGCCGCCTCTGCGCCGGCAGGGAAGTGCGACGCCATTCGGGGCTGGGAGCGAATCACGAAGGTCATCTCCATCGATCAGTCGCCGATTGGGCGCACGCCACGGAGCAATCCCGCCACTTACACCGGACTGTTCGATCCAATCCGCGAACTCTTCGCAGCGCTGCCCGGATCCAGGGCCAGGGGCTGGGACAAGGGGCGATTCTCGTTCAACACCAGCGGCGGGCGGTGCGAGGCGTGCCAGGGTGCCGGCTTTCAGCAGATCGGCATGCACTTCATGGGGAGCGTCGAGGTTCTCTGCGACGAATGCGGCGGGAGGCGATTTCACGGGGACACGCTCGAAATTTCGTACCGCGACAAGAGCATCTACGATGTCCTCGAACTATCCGTGTCCGAGGCCGTGGAGTTTTTCGACGGCCATCCCGAGATCCTGCGCTACCTGGCGACCATGGCGGAACTGGGACTCGGCTACCTGAAACTCGGCCAGCGGTCCTCCACCCTCAGCGGCGGGGAGGCGCAACGCGTCAAACTGGCAACGGAGCTCGCCAGGCCGCAGTCGACGCACACGCTCTATATCCTCGATGAGCCGACCACCGGCCTCCACCAGGCCGATGTCGGCAACCTGCTGCGGGCGCTGAACGCGCTCGTGGGACAGGGAAACACGGTCATTTTGATCGAACATCATCTCGGTTTGATTGCGGCTGCAGACTGGGTGGTCGATCTGGGCCCCGAGAGCGGCAGCGACGGAGGTTATCTCGTCGCCCAGGGGAGTCCGGAGGACATCGCGGGTTGTGCGGCGTCGTTTACCGGAAAAGCCCTGCGTGAGTATATGGACCGGCAAACAGGCAGGGCAATTCCTGCACCGGTCCGGCGCAAGGTCGCGCATTGCGCGATCGGAGAGCCGGCGGGAGATGCCATTCGGTTTACGGGCGTCACCACTCACAACCTCAAAGGGATCGACGTCGCCATTCCCCGCAACAGGATTACCGTCCTTGCCGGCGTTTCCGGCAGCGGAAAGTCCTCCCTGGCCTTCGACACCATCTTCGCCGAAGGGCGGCGCCGGTTTCTCGAGAGCTTCTCCACCTACGCCCGATCGCAGATCGGGGCGGGCCCCGAGGCCTGTTTCGACCGGGTTTCCGGATTGACTCCTGCTCTGGCCGTCGACCAGCGGAGCATCACAGCGAATCCCCGCTCCACGTTGGGAACAGTGACCGGAATCTACGACCTGTACCGCCTCCTGTTTTCCAGGGCGGGCAGATCGGACGACGGAGAAGCGCCGGGACCTTCCTCGATCTTTTCGTTCAATCACCAGTCGGGGGCCTGCCGCGTCTGCGACGGCATCGGATATGTCACCGTTTGCGATCCGGACATGCTTATCACCAATCCCAAGAAATCCATCCTGTCCGGCGCGATGGATGGTACCAAGACAGGCCGATTCTACGGCGACCCCTTCGGTCAATACATGGCCACGCTGAAAGCGGCCGGGCTGCGGCACGGGAGCGATTTGTCGCAGCCATGGGATGAGCTCCCCGGAAGGGCGAAGGCTCTCGCGCTGTACGGGACCGGCGATGAGAGCTACGACGTCACCTGGGAATACAAGCGGGGAAACCGCACCGGCGACCACCATTTTCAGGGCAAGTGGACCGGGCTGGTAGGGTTGGTCAACAGGGAGTACGAACGCAAGCACGCCGATCATCGCGGGCAGGGTATGTTGACGCTCCTGAAGCAGGATCTCTGCACCGCCTGCGGCGGCAGCCGTCTCCAACCCGAGTCCTTGCGTTTCCGCATCGGAAGGATGAACATCGCGGAACTGTCCGCACTCCCAGCCTCCGAGGCGCTCGAGTTCTTTAGAACCATTGAGACCCTCTTGACCAGGAGATTGAGTGCGGTTGTGGCTCCCCTGGCGCAGGAGATCATAAAGCGCCTCGAGTTTCTGGCCGAATTGGGGCTGGACTACCTGAGCATCGACCGGGTTTCCGGCAGCCTCTCGGGCGGCGAAGGCCAACGCGTGAAGATGGCCGCGCAGCTGGGAAGCGGCCTTACGGACGTCACTTACGTGTTGGATGAACCGACCGCCGGCCTGCATCCGGCAGACGCCGGCCGGCTCATGAGCGCGCTCCGAGCGCTGCAACGGAGCGAAAACACGATCGTACTGGTGGAACACGACCGGGACGTGATTCTCGCAGCCGACCACATCATCGACCTCGGACCCGGCGCCGGAGTCATGGGCGGGGAGATCATTGCTCAAGGATCACCAGAAGAAATCATGCGTAACTCATCATCAATAACAGGAAAATATCTCATGAGACTCCCGGCAGAAGGCCGGTCCAGGGACCGGGCGCTGCAGCCGGGACTGATTGTCCGCGAGGTGAACTCCAACAATCTGAAGCGCTTTGATCTGGAGGTTCCATCCGGGGGGATCGTGGTGGTAACGGGCGTTTCCGGGAGCGGGAAATCGACCCTCGTGTTCGACGTGATTCATCAATCCTGGGAAAAAGGACGGCCTCGCGGATGCTCGTCGATCGGCGGATTCGAGCGCTTTCAGCGCGTCGTGGCCGTGCATCAGAAACTCCACTTTTCCGCTTCGATGGGCACACCGGCCACCTTTGCGGGCATTTTCGACCGCATCCGCGACCTGTTCGCCGCGACGGAAGACGCACGGCGGCTGGGATTGAAGCGGAGCCACTTCTCGTTCACAGATAAGCAGGGGCGCTGCGCTGACTGCCAGGGGACGGGCCGCCTGACGGTCATCATGGATTTTCTGTCCGATGTGTCCGTCGTCTGCGAGCGATGCAAAGGATTGCGCTACGAAGATCCGGTGCTCCGCTGCCGGTATCGCGACCGGAGCATCGCCGACGTGCTGGCCATGACCGCCGTGGAAGCTGCCGTATTCTTCGAAGACCACCGGGCACTGTCGGGTCAACTCGAGATGCTGGCGAAAGTCGGCCTGGGTTATCTGCCGCTGGGACAACCGCTGGACACGCTGTCCGGCGGGGAATCACAGCGGCTGATGCTGGCCGGCGAACTGATGAGGCCGACCAAAGGAAACACCCTTTACCTGTTTGACGAGCCGGCCGACGGCCTGCACTTCAGCGACATCGAGTGCCTGCTCCGGTTGTTTCACCAGCTTGCCGGCCAGGGACACACCCTCCTGATCATCGAGCACGACCCGCAAATCATACTGAGCGCGGATTGGATTATCGATCTGGGTCCTGGGGGCGGCGGGAAAGGCGGTTCCGTGGTCGCTGCAGGGAGAGTTTCGGACATCATCCGGTGCGACAGTTCAGCCACGGGCAGAATCCTCAGGAAATATGATACATGTTGAACTCTGACTCACCTCGCTCACCTACCGCCTCCGGCGGGGCGACTCGAAAAGGCTCCGCCGTTCCGGCGTGGAGGGTATTGGGATTTTCAAGAGCTCACGGCCATTGCGAATCGTGCCACGAATGGAGAATTGTTTTCTCGCGAGGATACTTGGAGACCCTTCATCAAACCACCCGCGTTACGATTGGCAGCTGACTGTCTTCCTGCTGGCCGGGATGAATTGACTGGGGTGCTGCATTCCCGTGGCACTCCTGGGAGTTCGGTTTGATTGACGGGCAAGTCTGCTGTGCATAAAATGCCACTGGCACTGAAAGCGAAGTTGAATGCGGGCCCGAGTGTTTGCCGGCGCCGTGGAGTGCGCTCGCAGGAATTGTGGAGGGATGGGGCATGCAGGACTTTGAAAAGCTGGGGACATTCTACATCGGCCGCGAATACGACCTCGAAGCGAAGGCTGCGAAAGAAGATCTGATCCTATACGATTCCAAGGATCTGGTCACGCACGCGGTGTGCGTCGGCATGACGGGGAGCGGCAAAACCGGCCTCTGCATTTCGCTGCTCGAGGAAGCGGCCATCGACAACATTCCGGCCATCATCATCGATCCCAAGGGCGACCTGGCCAATCTCATGCTGACCTTTCCCCGGCTGAGCGGTGAGGATTTCCTGCCCTGGGTCAACGCCGAGGACGCGCTGAAACAGGGGCTTACCCCGCAGGAATACGCCGTCCGGCAGGCGGACCTTTGGAAAAAGGGGCTGGCGGATTGGGGCCAGGGCGGCGAGCGCATCCAGCGCCTGCGAGATGCGGCGGATGTGGCCGTCTACACGCCGGGCAGCGGCGCGGGCATTCCGGTATCGATCCTCAAGTCGTTTTCCGCGCCGGGCCCGGCGCTTCTCGAGGACGGGGAGATGCTGCGCGAACGCGTCGAAACCACGGTGGCCAGTCTGCTCGGACTCATGGGAATCGAGGCGAACCCGATGCAGAGCCGGGAACACATCCTGCTATCCACGCTGATCGGCTGGGCGTGGAACCAGGGGAAGGACCTGGACCTGGCGGGCCTCATCCAGAATGTCCAGGCGCCCCCGTTCAACAAGATCGGCGTGCTCGACCTGGAGACCTTTTACCCTTCCAGGGACCGGTTCGGCCTGGTGATGGCGCTCAACAACATGCTGGCTGCGCCCGGCTTCAATGCCTGGCTCGAGGGGGAAGCTCTCGATATCGGGAAGATCCTGCACGGGCCCACCGGCCGTCCGAGGCTGGCCATTTTCTCGATCGCCCACCTGGACGATGCCGGCCGCATGTTCTTCGTCTCACTGCTGCTGAATCAGATTCTCGGGTGGATGCGGGCCCAGCCGGGCACTACCAGCCTGCGGGCTCTGGTCTATATGGATGAAATCTTCGGGTATTTCCCCCCGGTCGCGAACCCGCCGTCGAAACGGCCTCTGCTGACGCTGCTCAAACAGGCGCGCGCGTTTGGCGTGGGGATCGTGCTGGCGACACAGAACCCGGTGGACCTCGACTACAAGGGGCTGTCCAATGCCGGGACATGGTTCATAGGCCGGCTGCAGACAGACCGGGATAAGCAGCGGGTGCTGGACGGCCTGGAAGGTGCGGCCGCCGGATCCGGATTCGACCGCCGCCGCATGGAGCAGATCCTGGCCGGGTTGGGAAGCCGGATTTTCCTGATGAACGACACGCACGAAGATCGACCGGTGGTATTTCAGACACGCTGGACTCTTTCGTACCTGCGCGGGCCAGTGACGCGGGACCAGATCAAGACACTGATGGCTCCATGGAAGGCTCAAGCGAGCGAACCGGGAACGGTTTGCGCAGCGCCGGTGCAGCCTGTGGCGCCGGCAGTGCTCCCAACGCCTGGAGCACCGCGGCTGTCGCTGTCTCCCGACATACCTCAGTTTTTTGTTCCGCCGCGCGGCAGTGCGCCTGTCGGGAGCAGCCTGGTCTATCGGCCAGCAATCCTGGGCGCGGCCAAGGTCGGTTTCACAGATCCCAAGCGGAAGGTGGATGTCACCCAGGACGCGGTCTACACGGTCCCGGTCACGGATGAAGCCGTACCGGTGAACTGGGAGAATGCCCGGGCAACGGAAGTCGCCGTCGCAACGCTTGAATCCGCTCCCCGGGAAGGGGCGGAGTTCGGCGAATTGCCCGCGGCGGCTGCAAAGGCCAAAAATTACGCGGGCTGGAGCCGGAACTATGTCGGCTGGCTCGCTGACACGCAGTCCCTCCAGCTGCTGGCCAGTCCGAGCACCGGGACCCTGTCGCGTCCGGGCGAGGCAGAACGGGACTTCCGCATACGGCTGACCCAGGATGCACGGGAGGAACGCGACCAGATGGTCGCGCAGATCCGAAAGACGTACGCGCCGAGATTGGCGGCCCTGCAGGAGCGGGTCCGCAGGGCTCAGGAGAAGGTTGAGCGCGAAAAGGTCCAGGCCAGTCAGCAGACGGTGCAGACGGCGATCTCTTTTGGCACGACGCTGTTCGGCGCGCTGCTGGGCCGCAAGGCCGTCAGCATGTCCACGCTCGGCAGAGCCACGACTGCCGCGCGCGGTGTCTCCCGGTCAATGAAAGAGCGACAGGAAGTCGGGCGGGCGGAGGAAACAGTCGAAGCGCTGCAGCAACAGCTGGCCGACTTGAATGCCGAGGCCGAGGCTGCGATTGCGGAATTGCAGTCCAGGGCCGACCCCCTGAATGAGCGCCTGGATACGATCGCCATCAAGGCGAAAAAGACGAACGTCTCGGTCCGGTTGGTAGCGTTGGTATGGGCGCCGCACTGGCGCGATTCCCAGGGGACGGCGACGCCCGCATGGTACTGATTGGCGCCGCGCATGTCGAACGGTCAATGCGAGGGTGCGGCTATCAGATGGTGGGCGTCAGGTGCTGGGTGTCAGGTGTTGGGTGTTAGGTGTCGGGGCTGGCCTCAATAGGGCGTACACAGCGGCGACTCTCGTGACCGTCGGTTCGTTTGTTTCGCGGTCGCCGGGAGACGATATAATCCTGAGCCGGAAAAATCAAATGAAGCAGATCACGGTCATAGGGGCAGGAAGTTGGGGGACGGCGCTTTCGGCGGTACTCGCGCGAGAGGACCGGCCCATCAGGCTCTGGGCCTTTGAACGGGAAGTCCTTGACGACATCCGGGCAAGCCGCGAAAACAAGGTGTTTCTCCCCGGTTTCACTCTGCCCGAGAGCGTCACAGTCACGAACAGCCTGGCAGAAGCGGTCGAAGGGGCCGGCATCGTGCTCACCGTCATGCCGTCGCACGTCTGCCGGCGCCTGTTCGAACAGATGGTCCCGTGGCTGACGCCGGACATGATCTTTGTCAGCGCCACGAAGGGGATCGACGCCGAAAGGCTGATGCGGATGAGCGAAATCATCCGGACGGCGATCGAGCCTCATTTCGTGCCGCGCATCTGTGTGTTGTCAGGGCCGAGCTTCGCTTTGGAAGTTGCCAAGGGGGATCCCACCGCAGTCGTGGTTGCTTCCGAAGATCGTGTGTCGGCGGCGCTGGTCCAGAAGGAATTCTCCTCGTTGTCGCTGCGGCTGTACACCTCCGGCGACGTGGTCGGCGTCGAATTGGGCGGGGCGCTGAAGAACGTGATTGCGATCGCTGCCGGCGCCATCGAAGGGCTGGGGCTCGGGCACAATACGATGGCGGCCCTGCTGACGCGGGGGTTGGCGGAAATAACCCGCCTGGCCTGTGCCTGCGGCGCGCGCCGCGAGACCATGGCGGGGCTTGCCGGCGTCGGCGACCTGGCTTTGACGTGCACCGGGCGCCTCAGTCGGAATCGGTCCGTCGGGGTCGAGCTCGGCAGGGGACGGAGGCTCGCCGACATCGTCGCATCCATGCGCATGGTGGCCGAAGGCGTCAAGACGACGCGGGCGACCGTGGCTCTCGCAGAACGGCACCGCGTCGATGTACCCATTACGCAGCAGGTAAATCGCATTCTGGAAGGGGAAGTCTCCCCCCGCGAAGCCATCCGGGAATTGATGGAGCGGTCTCTGAAAGAGGAATAATCCGCGGCTCCTTCCTCTTCCAAAACCCGGCGAAACAACTCATGAGTCCAAACGACCCGATCGCACAGCTCGCAAGCCGCATCCGTGCGGCGTCCCGCATCACCGTAGTCACCGGCGCGGGCGTTTCCGCCGCCAGCGGCGTTCCGACGTTCCGCGGACGCGAAGGACTCTGGAAAAACTTCGCGCCCGAGGAACTCGCCACGCCGGAAGCCTTCCGCCGCGACCCGAAGCTTGTGTGGGAGTGGTACAACTGGCGGCGCGAGACGATTGCGAGGTGCATGCCAAACGCCGGGCACGAAGTGCTGTCCTCCTGGAGCCGGCGCTGCGCGGCATTCACGCTGATCACACAGAATGTCGACGGCCTTCACGAAAAGGCGGGCACCCGGAACGTCATCAGGTTCCACGGCTCGATCTGGGAGGTGATGTGCTGGCAGCGTTGCCCGGCATCCCCGGAGCGCTGGCGGGATGACCGGGTGCCGATTATCGGCCTGCCGCCGGCCTGCCCGCATTGCGGGGGATTGATCCGGCCCGGGGTGGTGTGGTTCGGCGAGGGGATCGACCCCGAGATTCTGGAGCATTCCCTGGAAGCCGCCCGGTGTGACCTGTTTCTCACGATAGGCACTTCTGCCGTCGTCTATCCCGCCGCAGGTCTGGTCCATCAGGCCCGGAGCTTCGGGGCGTTTACGGTGGAGATAAATCCCCAGGCTACCCCGAGCTCGAATGCCGTCGATCTGGCGATTCCGGGGCGCGCAGAGGAAGTGCTCCCGGCAGTAGACTCTGCTTGCCAGGCTGCCGGATCAGCAAACTGAACACGCCATTGCGGCCGCTGGTGCAGTGCCGGCATTCTCTCCGGAGACTTCCCCGGGATTCGGGCGCCGCTGCTGCCGGGACCGGCGTCCCGCCGGCTCTTTCAGCTCCTGGTCCTGTGAAACGGTTCAAACGCGACTCCAGACCCACAATCTGCCGGCGAGACGCCTAATGCCGCATACTTTTTGCAAAAAGAGGGGCGAGCAAAATGCAGGGATCTTGGACCTGGGACTTGGACGTGGACGGGATTAAAGGTGCGCCGTTAAGTCCCAACGCCTCAGAAACCTGTGCCGCAACCTCGTCTAGGTCCACGTCGAAGTCCAGGTCCAGGTCCAAGTCCACGAGCCAAAATGGTAATTCGTATGCAAGAACGGAATTTTAGAAAAAGTATGCGGCATTAGGCGAGACGCCGGCGGTCCCGGCAACCGCCCCGTCGCCATGCCGATCAAATGCGAGTTTCAGAGATCAATGAACGGCGACGCAGCCGCCGCAGGGGCTCCCCGGAGACTTAAAGAGCTGCATGCATACGGGCCCGTTCCTCCACGGTCTTGCGGATGGTCTCGAGGTGCTCCTCGCTGTCGGCCTCGAATCGCATCACCAGGACGGGCTGAGTATTCGAGGCGCGCACGAGGCCCCAGCCGTGCTCGAAGATGATGCGGGCGCCGTCGACATCGATGACCTGATGTGTGCGGCGGAAGTCCCCGGTCAAGGCGCGGACGACATCGAACTTTTTTGCGTCCGGGCAGTCAAGCCGGATTTCGGGTGTATAAACCGTGCGTGGGAGGGAGGCCAGCAGGTTCGACAGCGGCTGGTCGGTACTGGACAGGATTTCCAGCAGCCGCGCGCCGGCGTACATGGCGTCGTCGTAGCCGAAATAGCGATCGGCAAAGAACAGGTGGCCGCTCATCTCCCCCGCAAGCGCCGCGCCTTCTTCTTTCATCTTCGCCTTGATCAGGGAATGCCCCACCTTCCACATGAGGGCATTGCCCCCATGGTTCCGGATATCATCGAAAAGTGTCTGCGAGCACTTCACCTCCGCGATGATCGTCGACCCGGGATGCTGCTTCAGGATGGCACGCGAGAAGATCACCATCAACTGGTCTCCCCAGACGAGATGCCCGCGTTCATCGACAACGCCGATGCGGTCCCCGTCGCCGTCGAACGCGACAGCCAGGTCTGCTCCATGCTCCTGCAGCGCGCTTACCGCAGACCTCATATTCTCGACAACCGTCGGATCGGGGTGGTGGTTGGGAAACCGGCTGTCCGGCTCGCAGAAGAGCTCAACCACACTGCAGCCGAGCTCGCGATACAGGGGCGCACCCACGAATCCGCCGACGCCGTTGCCGCCGTCGACGATGACCTTCAGCCGGCGCGGCCCCATGCGAATGCCCGTGACGACGTGCTTGTGGTACTGGGGCAGCACGTTTCGCACTTCGACGCTCCCATTGCCTTTATGGAATGAGCCTGAAAGCGCGATGTCCCTGACTTCGAGGACTTGCGGCCCGAAAATAGTGCTTTTGCCGAGGCACACCTTAAAGCCGTTGTTGTCGCTCGGATTGTGGCTGCCGGTGATCATGACGCCCGCGTCGACGGCCTGTGTGAACAGGGTAAAATACAGCACTGGGGTGGGGACCAATCCGACGTCGAGCACGTCGCAACCCGTTTCAGTCAAGCCCTGAACCATGAGATCGCGAAACCTGGTTGAACTCTCCCTGGCGTCCCGTCCCAGGCTCACCCGCCTTGCGCCTTGATTCTGGAAGAACGTTCCGAATGCGCACGCCAGCTCCAGGACGGTCTGATCGGTCAGATCCTTGCCGACCACCCCTCTGATATCATATTCGCGAAAAATGTGTCTGTTCATGCTCATCCCTTTTCCATGGCCCCGAAGTGCGGCAAAAACGCTACCGGGTGCATCCCCGCGCCGGCTGCTCGTGGTCGAGGCCGTATGGTACTCTCCGCGCGCCGCGCGGTGCAACCCCGTTGCGTAAACCCGCAGGGACACACCTGGCAGATCGATGACGCGCAAATCTGTTGCCCCCTGAAAGGCAGCATTGTTCTGGCAGTTGATTCGAGTTTTTCGGGAGGGCTCGTCTCCAAGGCGTCCGTGTTTCCCTGCCTTACGGCCAAAAGCGCGAATTTAAGTCGCCAGCGGAAAATGGTCGTGGACCTGGACGGACTTGTTTGAGGCAGACTGTCGCGAATGCGGCAGTTAGATCAGAGCACAGGTTCTTGCCGGGTCTACGTCCACGTCCAGATCCAGGTCCAAGTCCAGGTCTACGTGGGATGAACATGGAGTTTCGCGATAGAAACCAGACTGGGTGCCATTTTCCTGCTTGTTGCGGGGCTCATAAAACGGCACGCTGGCCGACCGGTGCGAATCGGCGTCTTACCCAGCTTCGAGTAAAGTGTTACTCTGATTGGTATATGGGCGGGAGTAGAAAAGTCCATGCCGATCTCTCGTCCCCACCCCCCGCGCAGTTGTACCGGATGATCATGGACAGACTGCCGCTCGGGGTTGCGCGGATGGACCCGCATGGCGACATCGTCGAATTCAACCGGGCCGCGGAGAAGATCACGGGTTATGCGAGCGGCGAAGTTCTGGGTCGGCCGCATGCCGAGATCCTGCACGGGACGGGAGATTCTGCAGTGTGTCCTCTGGCCGCCGGCAACGGTTCGGATGCCAGAGAGACGCCTGTCAGGAACAAGAACGGATCCATCAAGATCGTCGCGCTGGCGTCATCCCCGCTCTTTGAGCCGGGCATGAAATACATCGGCGGCGTGGAGTATTTTCAGGATATCACCGATGCCAGACGCTGCCAGAAGGAACGCAACAATTTCCTGGCGATGCTTGCCCACGATATGAGAACCCCCGTCGTGGTGATGGGCGGGTTCCTCGCGCGCCTGGAAGCCGGCAAATCGGGCCCGGTTACCGAGTCTCAGCGCCGGGATCTCAGGCTGCTGATCGACGAGGCCGTGAAACTCGAGCGGCTGGTCGAGGCGTTCCTGGAGTGCGCGAAGGTAGACGCCGAGCCCTTTCGCCCGGCGCGCGCTCCTTATGATGTCCTGGAAGCCGTCGCCCGGCAGATGCGCCTGGCCAGGGAGGAGGCGAGGAAAAAGCAAATCACGGTAACGTGGTCGTGCGATTCGACTCTGCCGGCGGTTGTCTATGCCGATGCGACTTTGATCGACCGTGTCCTGGCCAACCTTCTGGACAACGCGCTCAAGTACACCGGACCCGGCGGCTCAATCCTGGTTAACCTTTCCGATCGCGGAGACAAACTGCTGGTAAGAATTTCCGATACGGGCGCCGGCATTCCGGAGGATGAGCTGCCGAGCGTCTTCGACGCGTTCCACCGCGGCAGATGGGATGTGCAAGGGACGGGCCTCGGGCTGGCGATCGTGAAAAAGATCATTGACGCACATGGCGAGAGCATCACCGTGGAAAGCACCCCGGGACAGGGAAGCCGTTTCAGCTTCACGCTTGCCAGGAGTTGACGGAAGCGTGAAATCGGCCGGCGGGCATTGACAATCCGCGACTGCGATAAGAGAATTTGCCCAAGTGGCGCTTCGGGGAGCGCACTCAATACGAACCATCCTATTAGCGCGGCGCGTTTCGTGTGCCGTGTCTGGCAGCTATCGGGAAAGCAAGGAGGCTGACACAATGCGGAAGGTGTATGCCGTTTCCGGAGGCGTGAGCAAGTTCACCAAGGCTCGACCCGACAAGACCTTCCAGGCCGTCGTCAAAGAAGCCTATGACTATGCGATCGCCGACCTGGGACTCGAATTCCGGCGATTCAATGAACTGGCGGATGGGTCGGTGGCGAGCTACTTCTCCGACCATTTCGCGCGTCAGCTCATGGCAGGCATCATGGTGCAGGATTATCTCGGACTGTGCCCTAAGCCCGGACACCGGGTCGAAGGGGGCGGGGCCACGGGAGGCATCTGCTTCCAGGAGGCCTGGAAGGCGGTCGCGAGCGGCTACATGGATATCTGCGTCGCCTATGGGTTTGAGACCATGAGCCACGTCGAGACCTGGAAAGGGAACGAGTTTATCGCGCTGGCCTCGGACGTGAGTTTTGACTACCCGGTGGGAGGCTTCTACAGCGGCTACTATGCGATGATGGTCACCCGGCACATGAAGGAGTTCGGCACGACCGTGGAGCAGCTGGCGCACGTGTCCGTGAAAAACCATCTGAATGCCTACCACAATTCCTATGCCCAGAAACGCGAGCGCCTGACGATCCAGGATGTCCGGAACGCTCCGATGGTGGCCTGGCCGTTGACCCGCCGCGACATCTGCGTGATGAGCGACGGCGCGGCTGTAGTGATTTTTGCATCCGAAGACGGGCTGGCGAAGCTGGAGGCGGCCAGCGGCAAATCCTGCAAGCGCATCGCGGTGACCGGCATCGGCCGCGGCACCGATGCGATGCGCATGTCCGACCGGCCGCACCAAGCCCTGGAAGAGTTCATGAAGTTCAACGCTCTTCCTCACGAGAAAGACCGCCAGGACACCGTCGCCTATTACCGGGATTTGTGGAAGCGCGGTTTCCGCTATCCTGGCGTGCACTCTTTCCGTGCGGGCCGGATGGGCAGCCTCCAGGCTTACAAGCACGCCGGGATCTTCGACCCTCTCAAGGAAATCAGTTTCGTGGAGCTGCACGATGCCTATACGTCCTCGGAGGTTCAGACCTACGAAGACATGGGACTTTGCCGCTACGGCGAGGGCGGGCCGTTTGCGGCGAGCGGCAAGGCGTTCATGCCGGGGCTCGAATATGGTCTGAACCTGCCGGACAAGCCGGTGTGTCCCGTGAACCCCTCCGGCGGACTGATCGCGTGCGGCCATCCCGTCGGCGCCACCGGTCTCATGCAGGGAGTATTCGCCATCTGGCAGCTGCAAAATACGATCGGCAAACATTTCGGGGATCCGAAGCTGCAGGTGCGAAATCCGAAGCGGGGTGCGATTCATTCGCATGCGGGAACGGGTACTTACGTCACCGTCTCAATCCTGGAAGCGGAGGCTTGAACATGACCAGACTGCCAGATAGTTTTGACGAAACCTTGGCCGGCACCATCGCCTACGATCTGCCGTTTCCAGTCGTGCTCGACAAGGACGGCCTTGCGCTGCTCAAGAAGATGAAGCCGCTCCGCGTGCGCTATCCATACCATGTCGAGTATCTGCATTCCTACGGGCAAGACTCCCCCTTTTTCGCCGGCCTGTCCAATCGCGTGCAGCTCGGCACGCGGGTGCGGGAAACCGGTTATACCTATGCCACGCCGCGCGGTCATGACATGGAGACCGGCAACGAAACGGAATGGGTCGTATTGCCCGACAAAGGGACGGTCCACGCTTTCACCGTGTGTCACTTCGGATCGGAAGCGTTTCTCGCGCAGACACCGTTTGTGCTGGCCCTGATCGAGTACGAGGGGGTCGATACGCTCTTCCTGGCGCGCCTGATGGGGGTGGACCCGGACCGGGCGTCCCTGGACTGGATCGGCATGAAAGTGCAGGCGCGCTATCGCCGCAACAGCAAGCTCGATCCGACGGACATCTACTTCAACCCTGTGCGGTAGGAAGGGAACCGCGCGACATTAGCGGCCCCAAAGCATATCTGACCGCCCGGGGCGCAAGGCGCGAGGAAAGCTGCATTCTGAAGGTGCCCTTCCGCACGCCTTGCATGCTCCTTACCCCAAACGGCCGCATGTGCACGCTCGAAGAACGTCTTGAAGCTCCGGAGCCACAGAACGTTGCACACCGAGATCACATGTGGCCGCGGGCTTCAGCCCGCACCATCGGTATCGATGCCAGTATGTTCCTGCTGCCAGAGGGGACCGTTGCAGAGTCAGCCGTAGGGGCCTGTTTGGAGACCGGGCTGAGGCCCGGGGCCACAGGAAGAGACGTGCGGCTCCTGAGTCGGCGGCTCACCGGCTCGCCATGCCGCCGGCGATTTCGCCGCCGTCGAGCGCGTAGACGTGGCCGGTGATGTACGCTGCGTCGTCGGAAGCGAGGAATGCGAACAGCGCGGCGACCTCCTCCGGCCGGCCATGTCGTTTCAGCGGCAGCTTCCGGTTGACCTCCTCGAGCATCTGGTCGGAGTATTCCGCGCGCTGCATCGGGGTGAGCACGTAGCCCGGGGCAACGGCATTCACCCGGACGGCCGGCGCAAGTTCCAGCGCCATCGATCGGGTCAATTCGATCAAGCCGGCCTTGGATGCGTTGTAGTCCGCATAGTAAGGATATCCCACAATCCCGTTCGTTGACGCGGTGTTGAGAATCACGCCGCCGCCGCGCTGGACCATGTGCCGGGCTGCAGTCTGGGCGACATAGAAGCTTCCGGTCAGATTTACCGCGATCACACGGGCCCATTCGTCCGGCGTAATCTCCAGGAACGGGTGGCGCAGGCTGATGCCGGCATTGTTGATCAGGACGTCCACCCCGCCCATGAGCTTCAGCGCTTCCGCGAATGCCGCCTGGACCTGCTCCAGATGCGCCACGTCACAGGTCAGCACGCCGGACAGATTCGGCAACTCCTTCAGGATTATCGACCCGCCATGCACGTCCCGGTCGAGCACGCACACGCGCGCTCCTTCTTCCAGGAAGCGAGCTGCGGTCGCGGCTCCGATTCCGCTTGCACCGCCTGTGACCAGCACCGTTTTGCCGTTGAGTCCGCGCATGGGTGGATCTCCCTTCGACGCTCGAAGATAGTGGGTTTGGGAGCACGATGCAACGGTTTTCGTCAGGACGGGTGCAATCAGAAGTGAGACTCAGTCCTCGCGGAATTTGGGTGAGCCTTTCAAGCTCAGCGTTTCATCGGACAAAAAGGATGCGTCGCGCAACGATGAACGATAAAAGTATTCGGGTGCGGCTCTTTTAGAACAGAAGATTTATCGCACTCATTATATGAGTCGGGATCCCAATCGGAAGAGCCGCACCCAAGACATTTGTCATTTAACATTTGTCAATGGTCATTTGTTATTTGTCCGTGGTGAGCCTTTGGTCTGCGAAAATGACAATTGATAATTGACAAATGATAATTGACAAATTCTGTCCCACTTCCGCTTGCACCCCGTCAGGACGCCGCAGATGATGTCCGGCGACGTCGAGCCGGGATTGCCGTGACTGCTACTGATTCAGGTATTCCAGGGCGAGGCTGCTCATGAGCAATGTCGCCTGCGGCAGCGCTTTCTCATCGATATCGAAGGCCGGATGGTGGTGCGGCGCCTGCGTGCCGTCGCCCATGCCGAAGAACAGAAAGGCGCCCGGGACCTCGTGGAGATAGTAGGCGAAATCCTCGCCCCCCATGACCGGGGCGATGGCATGAACGCACGATTCCCCCAAGTTCGTCCTCGCCACCCGCAAAACCAGGTCGCACATCTGGCCGTCATTGACGACCGCGGGGTACCCTCGATCATATTTCAGTGCGCCTGACGCCCCGAAGGTCCTGCAGGTTCCCTCCACGATTTCACCCAGCCTGCGCACAATCAGGTTCTGGAGCTGCCGATCGAAAGTGCGGACGGTGCCGTACAGCGAAACCTGCGAAGGAATGATATTGTGGGCCGTGCCGCCTTCGACTTTCCCAATGTGAACCACGGCCGCCTCCAGCGGGTCCACATTGCGGCTGACGATCGTCTGCAGATTCACCACCAGCTGCGACGCGGTCAGGATCGGGTCAATGCCGGTGTGCGGCTGGGACCCATGGCCTCCTTTGCCGGTGACGGTAATCGTAATTTCGTCGGCCGCCGCCATCATGGGGCCCTTCAAACAGGCGACCCGGCCCGTCGGAAGACCCTGCCACAAATGCAGCCCGAACACGGCATCGACGCCTTTCAGAGCGCCGCCGGCGATCATCCCGGTGGCCCCGCCGGGGAGTTTTTCTTCCGCCGGCTGAAAAAGGAACGCGACCTTTCCTTTGAATTCGGTTCTTCTCCGGGCCAGCAGGCCGGCCACACCCATCAGGATTGCCATGTGCCCATCGTGACCGCACGCGTGGCAGACCCCAGGGGTCTCGGAGCGATACTCCCTTTCCCCCACTTCCTGGAGGGGAAGGGCGTCCATGTCGGCCCGCAAGGCAACTGTCCTGCCGCCCGGAATGCCCTCGAGCGCGGCGACCAACCCCGACCCTGCGCAGTCCCGCACTGGAATGGAGAGGCTTTCCAGATACTGGCGGATGACGGAAGATGTGCGGTGTTCCCGATATGCGATCTCGGGATGGCGATGAAAGTCACGGCGCCAGCGGATCAGGCACCCGCTCATTTGCTCTGCATCGGTTCTCAGTCGCTCGTCCATGGTTCCTCCGTGGGCCAAGCTTAACATGAAAACGGAATGCCATGCGACATGCCCTGGGCCGGATGACCACGCACCCACAAATTCGTCGCGTCCCTCGTGGACGTCGACGTGCACGTGCACGTGGTCGTGGACGGCTCTTTAACATAGACCCGCAAATCCCAAAGCCGACATCGTCAACGTGCACGTGCACGTCAACGTCCACGTCAACGAATTCTTACCCACATTTATGTCGCACGCCCCCGCGTGACTTCTGACTACCGGCCCGCCGGGTATCTGATATAGCATGTCCGCTTGCATGAGGGAATCATGGCTCGAGCGCAGCTGGTTCTTGATGAATTGAGGCGCAACCACGTCACACATGTGATCGGTCTGCCGGACAATTCGTCGGCCGCGCTGTTTGATCTTCTGACCGGAGACGGCAGCATCCATCTCGTTTCCGTGACTCGCGAGGGGGAAGCATTCGCCATTGCCGCAGGCTTGTGGATCGGCGGCGCCACGCCGGTGGTACTGGTTCAAAACACCGGGTTTCTGGAAAGCGGCGACGGCTTCCGCGGGACCATAACGCGCATGCGGGCGCCCCTGGTTTGCCTGATCACCTATCGCGGCTATGGCAAGATGACGGCCTGGCGTCGTAACACTCCCGGCGCGTCGTACGACGCCGGGACGCTCAGCGACGCGCGGCTCGATTCCGCGGCGCTCGTTACCGAACCCACCCTCCAGGCATGGGGATTGCCATTTGATTATCTGCATGGGGACGAGGACGCCCCCAGGATCTCGGAGGCCTTCAGGAAGGCGGCGGCAGGCGAGGAACCGTTCGCGATTCTCGTGACCTGCGACCTGGCGTGAGCAAACCTATGTTGACAAAACACGAGTTGCTGGAACCTTTGGCAAGGATGCGCGGGGATGCCGTCGTAGTCACGTGCATGAGTGTCACGCGTCCGTGGGGCGCTTACTCCCGGAATGAGCTCGATTTCGCATCGGCGGACAGCGCCATGGGGCACACGGCGGACCTGGCGCTCGGGATCGCTCTGGCGCGCCCGGAACGCAAGGTGATCTGTCTGAACGGCGACGGAAGCATGCTGATGACGCTCGGCACGCTGGTCACCGCCGCGCAGGCAGCGGCCCGGAACTACTTTCTTTTCGTGCTCCAGAATGACGTATACGAAATCACTGGAAATCAACCGGTGCCGGGTGCAGGCCGGATCGACTTCGCCGCGATGGCGCGCGGCGCCGGATTCAGTCGCGTCCATTCGTTTGAGGATGCCGGCGCCTTTGAATCCGGTCTTTCAGGGTTGCTGTCCGCGGAGGGGCCGGTCCTGGCAGTCGTCAAAATCGAACCCGGTTCCGAGGGCCCGATCAGCCGAAGTGAAAGGGAGGCGTCGCTGTATCTGAAGACTTCTCTGGCCGAATCAGCCCGGCGGCTGCGACGGGCTCTCCATCCTTAGAAATGTCCGCTTCACTGCGGCGACTGCTGGGAAATCCGCAGGCGCAGGGCCGGCACGATCTGGCTGAACAGGTTTTGCGAGGTAGAGGCGAACAGCATCGCCGAAAATGCGGCCTGCAGTTCATTCAGGGTGAGATTGACGTGCCCGTAACGGAATACCGGGATGCCCAGATTCAGGGACCCGGAACCGGCCTGGATTGTCTTCCACCCATACGCCGGCTGCTGTGCGAACGGGACGATCGGGTCGTCTGTGGTGTGGATTGTAATCATGGGCCGGCTGAGCCGCCCGGAAGTCTGGTACCTGGTTTCCATTTCCCTGATCGCGGTCGCTCCGGCCGCAACCCGCTGAATCGCCAGGTTGAGCCGGAGATCATTGTCCGAGCCCGTATAGAAACGTCGTGTATTGTCGAATGGCTGACCAGGTTGGCCCGGTTGCCACAGCGCCCCGCCTCCCAGCACCCTGATCGCATTATTGGTGGCGAAGACGGCGTACCGGAGAATCCCGGTTACCGACTCGGCGATGGAAGAGGGATTCATCGGATCGATCGGGATTCGAGTGACGCGAAGCAATTGCCGGGTGGCTGAAAACTGGTTCGACAGGGCCTCGCGAACCGCGGGTTCGTAAACGGATTCCCAATTATCCGTCACCTCTTTGGAAATCCCCAATGGGGTGCAGTTTGGCAGGACATTCGGGAAAAAGTAGTTGAACAACACCAGGAAGTCGCCAAAGTAATTCACCTGCTTTCGGAAGTCCCCCACCGGCCCGCCGGCGGACAGGCCGGCATCGAATATCTCCGGATATTTTTCCACGGCAAGAGTCGCGACCAGGCCCCCTTCGGAAACGCCCACCGCAAAAACATGCAGGGGCTGGATGAATTCATCGCCGAATCTTTCCACGAGCTGAACAAGATCCTCGACCGCGAGTGGTACCGCCAGGCCATTTGTGCGGTAGCTGGTGGTCGCGTATGCGTAACCCATGCTCTGGATTATTTCATCCACGGGGAGGCCGCCGACCCTGTCATCGGGCAGCCGCAGGGGCTGGGTAGGCGCTACAAAGCCATGGGCGTAAACAACGAGATCTCCATTCCAGTCGGCAGGCACGCAGATGCGCCACTGAGCTTCGGATGCGTCACCGGAAAGGGTACCCTCTGCACAGGGCCCTCCCGGAACGAGGCGCATGCGAGATTCCGCCCCACGCCGTGGTGTTTCCGCCCCGGCTGCGGCAGCCAGCAGGAGCGTCGCAGCTACGGCGCAAGCCGCGAGCACTCGTAACGCTGCTTTTCCCGTGCAGGCGCCCCTCATGGCATCTCCCCCTTCCAGCTTTTAGTAGTCGTGCGGACTCTTCTGGTGCTCGGACGCGGCAGACCGGCAGGAAAGCCGTCGATCGAATTCCCGGTGAGTTCAACCGGAAATCCGCCCCCGAATTGCCCCCCCGGACGGTCTGACCGCGGAGGGGCAAGTCAGGAAGTATTCTATCACCAATCCGTGGTTCAATCGCCGGCTTTCAGTGACCCCGGGCTTCACAGGGCGTGAGCCCATAAGATTAAAGGCTGAACCCCGTGCCCACTTGAATATTGGCGGCAGGTGCGGCATTTCACCGGGCGCGGACGGCTATCGGTCCAGCGCGAGCAAGCTGCCCCAGAGCTTTTTCAGGGCCTCCGCGGATTGCGCGTCCGGGAATTTGAAACTGCTGAACTCCTTATTGTCCGCCACGGATAAAAGTATGGCGTTCCTGTCCTCAATTCTGAGCTTGAGGTTCTTGAAGGGCCGGCTGAATGCGTGGTTCCCGGTCTCCGGCGTGAACTCGACGTCGAAATAGTTGACGGCGAGGGCGCCCTTGCAGCTGCCCCTGAAGATGCCGTGGACATGCTCGACAGCAAAGCGATGCACCTCCAACCTGGCCTGCCGGCGGCTCAACGTCTCACGGTCCGTTTCGGTCATCGGCCTCATGACTTTCGCAGCCAGGTCATAGACGAGGTAGACTTTCTGTCCGTCGGTGAGATCAACTGCCTGTTCGATCTGGGGTCCGGCATTGTTTCTGACCGTGATCCTGTGCCTGCCGGTCGGGATGGTCTTGTTGGCGAGTTCGCCTTTGGCTCCCGCCGGACGATCATCGAGCATCAGCTCCGCCGCCTCCCCGAGAGGATGCACGCTGAGCACAGCCCTGCCTCCACCCGACTCGGTTTCGACACGTTTCCGGTACGCCGGCAGATTGGGATCGGCGGGATTGATGCGTTCCAGCATGTCCAGCGCTGCCAGCGAGTCGGGATACTGGCGTGCGACGAGCGAAGCTTCATAACTCTTCAGGTTGCGCTGCGCCTCGATGGTGCGAATGCGGAGCTCCAGTGCCTGCGTGAATTGCGGATCCAGCGAAAGTTGTTCCTCCGCGAGCGCAAGTGCCTCGGGATATTTTGCCTGCCGATAGAAATCGTCCGCCCGCTGCGTCAGGGTGTCGATCTTCTGTTTTCGTGCCAGCTCCTTCTGCTTCTCCTGTTCGCGAGCGTCGGCTGCGGTTATCTCGGCCTTTTTTGTCTGCCAGCGCCTGCGCAGTGCCGCCACGTCAGGGAGTCCTGGCTGCAACTTGTCTGCCCTGTCAAGATCCGCCTTGGCCTTCGGCAGATTGCCTCCCTTGATGGCGGACAGTGCGCTGGCAAGCAGGTTCTGGACTGCCGGCGCGGGATCTTCCCGGGTTGACGCCGTTTTACTTTCCGCCTCAATCCGATCGAGTTCGGCCAGCGCAGGCTGGTACCCGGGGTAGAGTTCCAGAAGCCGGTTGAGAAACACCCTGCTTTCATCTCGCAAGCCTGCCGAGCCGAGATTCCGGGCTTCCTCGAGCAGAATGTTCCGGCGCACCTCCGGCCCCGCGGCGGCACTCCCCGCGTTTTTCGTCGCGGACGGGGGATCCTGCGAGCTGGCCTGTGACGACGTTAGAGGGCCCCGGGCCGCGCTGGTGCTGGACACCGCGGTGCTGCCCTGAAATGGCTGGGTTCTCAGCCACACAGTGGTTCCGAGCGCCACACCGAGCAGCAGGGCAGGAGCTACCACCCACAGGACTTGGCTTTTCGACTGGCGATGTGACGCAGCGGGGGTAATCTCGGTTTCTTCAAGGGGAAGCGCGGAATCATCCGGGTGATTTCCCGCCACCTCGATTTTCCTTATGCGCCGGTAGTAAGGATCTTTGGCCTCTTCCGCCTCGGCGGCGGGCGCCGCGACCTCCTGGCTAACCGGCGCGGGCGCTGCCTCCTGATCGTCTGATTTCGGCTCGACCGCTGGAGCGCTCGATTGGTCCGGAGCCGGGACTGCCTGCGGTCCCGACTGTTCAACCTGGAACCTCTCCACTGCCTTCGGGAGAGTCTCCCTTGCCTGATCGATTTCCTTCAGGAGGAGGATTGCGCGCTCTTTTCCCGCCGAATCTGCCGGCATCGAAAGGCCGTAGAGGGCCGCCGAGGATTCAGCCTGCGCCGCCGCGGTGGAATCGGGAGATCCATTCAGCAGGGGCCACAGAGGGTCGGCGCCTGCCCCTGTCTGCACAGCCATGAATAATCGGTCTTCGTTTCCGGTATCGGCATCACCATTTGCGTGCGGTCCGGATACAACCCCTGCTGCTCCGGGCGTCACCGGTGTGGTTTCGGGAGGCGCCAAACCGGCTGCAACAGGATCCAAAGGCGCCGGCTCAGTCGCCTGCAGAGGCGCCGGGGCTGCAAGGAGCGCATCCATGCCCTCACATGCTGCGGGAGTGCCCTCCGCAGGCCGAGATGCGTCCGGTTCAAAAAGGAATGGGGAAGGAGTTGCGGTTGTCGGAAGGAGGCGGGAGTAATGTTCCGCGAGATCTGCTGCGAGCCGATTCAGCATCTGGTAGCCTGATTTCACCCCGGTATGCAGGGCCATTTCCACTTCGGCCGCGAGCCGGGAGATCTCTCTCGGAGCGCCCTCCACGCCGGCCGCTGTCCGCAAACGGGGCAGGGCGGTCTGCAGTTCCATCAACAAGAGCTGAGAGTCCTCGGCGAGTTCGCTGATCAGGCCAAGGCAAGCCAACCTGAAATCGGGCATAGTGGGAAATCGTTCCGCCGGATCGCTGGCAAGGCACTTTTCCACGATGGGCCAGAGCCCGAGAGGCAGTTCGGGGAACTGTTCCACAGTCGGGAAACGCGATGGACTCGCAAGAGGATCGGCATCCCCAACGTCGGCTTTGCCGGCAAACGGGTGGGTTCCGGTACAGAATTCGTAGGCTATGAGCCCGAGGGAAAAGATGTTTGACTCCGCAGTGGGACTGGCCCCCTGGATCTGCTCAGGCGCCATGTACCGCTGCCATTCCCGGAGTATGTCTGGCGGAATTTCCGTTGCCTGCATCGCAGCGCCGCCAAAATCCCGGATTTTGACCTTCCCGTCCGGCGTCAGGTGGATCTTGCTCGGGCGCAGGTTCCGGTGCACCACACCGCTGTTGACGGCGTGTTCCAGAGCTTCCCCCGCCTGCATCAGGATTGAGAGTTTCTGTTCCACGAGGAACGGAGTCTTGCCCGCGATCACCGCCCTCAGGTCTCTTCCGGTCAGCCATTCGGTCACCAGGAAGGGGATCTCCCCGTCGTCGCCGTAATCGCGGATGCAGGCGATATTGGGATGTTTCAGCCCTGCGATCGCTCGGCACTCGTCCTCGAAACGCTGGCGGGTGGAAGGATCCGTGTGGATGCCGGGGCCAAGGGTGCGGATTGCGACCGGCTGCAGCGAGGCCTGATCCTGAGCCCTGTAAACAGTTCCCTGGGCGCCATCGCCCAGCTTCTCCAGCAGTCTGTATTTCTGCAACATTTCCATAGTTTCAGGTTCTTTGCGAAGGCTTGTATTGGATCCGATGCGGACAACTGGCCGGGGACGCGGTCCGCTGCCGACTCTTCCGATGATACGAATAACTTATCGGCATTTCCGGCGCGAGATCCACAATGTATCTCTCGCCTGGACGCTGCGGATCGGAATGCCTCGGTTGGCGGCTTGAGCCTCGGATCTGCGGGAGGTCTTCAATTAATGAATGAATCCTGGGACTGGATTGTCGTTCGGTGGTTTCGTGCGCGGTTTGATACAATGGAACGGCCGGTCGACTCTGCCGATGCCAGTGGTCCCCGGCGGGAAGACTCTGTCCCGGTGGCAATCGGCTTCCGTCGCAGGACCGCGGACGGATTTTAACCGGAGGACACCGTGATACTGGAAGGGGGGGGGAACGCAATGCTGATCGTCATTGAATCCGGGAAATCTCTCGCGGACGTTTGCGCCGCCATGGAACCGGCTGTGCAGAAGCACAAGTTCGGGGTGCTGGGCGTGCACAACCTCAAAGAGACCATGGCCAAAAAGGGCGTTGCCTTCGCCCGGGACTGTTTCGTCTTCGAAGTCTGCAATCCGGTTCAAGCCAAGAGGGTGCTTGAATCCAAAATGGTCGTGTCGACCGCACTGCCGTGTCGCATCTCGGTGTATCCGGAAGGAGACACGGTGAAGATCGCGACGATCAAGCCGACGGCGATGCTCGCCGCATTTGATGCGCCCGAGTTGATTGCTGTGGCACATGAAGTGGAGCAGACGATCGTTGCGATCATGCGGGAAGCCGCCGGGTCCTGATTTTTGTAAAAGTAACTTTTACCGATCTGCCGCGCCAGCTGCATTGAATAAGCGGTTTACTCTACGTAATATGAAACCTTAGGGTTGGAACTGCCCGACCAGGGACACTTGATTTCGAGGTTATCGGAGACGAGGGAAGCCGCAGCGCCCGTGGTTCTTGCGATTCTGGTCAAGCAATTCCGCCGTGATCCGCGCTTATCCGGTTTTCGGGATGACGCAGGGATGGATCGAGCCTGACTCCCGGATGGATTTCGTTTCGAGGCGATTGAATTGAAAACTGAAAAGACAGATTCCGGAACGCCGGAACGCCTGAAGATTGTCCTGATCAAACCCTCGAAGTACGACGACGATGGCTATGTGATTCGCCACTTTCGGGGCGTGCTCTCGAGCAACACCCTTGCCTGCCTCTACAGTCTGACTGAAGATGCGAAAAGACGCGAGGCGCTCGGCCCCGGTGTAAAACTCGAGGTCGAGATCTTCGACGAGACGGTGCAGAAGATTCCGGTCAAACGCATCATTCGGTCGAGCCGGTCTGCAGGGTCAAGAACGGTGGTCGGCCTGGTGGGCGTTCAGTCCAACCAATTTCCCCGCGCGGCCGATCTCGCGCGGCGGTTCCGGCAGGGGAATGTGGCCGTCATGATCGGCGGGTTCCACGTCAGCGGCAGCAATTTTATGTCTTCCGGGATTAGTCCTGAAATCCAGGAGCTGATCGATCTCGGTATCACCGTGGTGAAAGGCGAAGTCGAGGACACGTGGGTGGATCTGCTCCGCGATGCGCTTCACGGCAGACTGAAGCCGGTATACGATTTTCTGGATCAGAAACCCTCGATTGCCGGCCAGCCGGTTCCCAAATCCATGAGCAGTTACATGAAGCGCTTTGTCGCAGCGAACACCGGCACGATCGACTGCAGCCGCGGCTGCCCGTTCAATTGCAGCTTCTGCTCCATCATCAATGTCCAGGGACGTGAGATGCGCGTGCGTTCGGTCCCGTCGCTCGAAGCAGCGATCCGCGAAAATTTTCGGCAGCACATCGACACCTACTTTTTCACCGATGACAACTTCGCCCGCAACAGCAATTGGCGCGGGATCTTCGAGATGCTGATACGCCTTCGCTCCGAAGGCATCCAGATCATCTTCATGATCCAGGTCGACACGCAGTCATACAAGATCCCCGATTTTGTGACCATGGCTTCCGCCGCCGGCTGCACGCAGGTCTTCATCGGTATGGAGAGCGTCGATCCGAAAAACCTGAAGGCCACAGGCAAGGGGCAGAACCGCGTCCAGGACTACAAGAACCTGATCTCCGCCTGGCATGACGCCAAAGTCGCGACCCACGTCGCTTACATTATCGGCTTTCCTTTTGATACACCTGATTCGGTGCGGCAGGCTGTCGAGCAATTGAAAAGCGACCTTAAGGTCGAACAGGCATCTTTTTTCATGTTGACCCCGATTCCCGGGTCGCGTGACCACGAGATGAGGAAGGAGTCCGGCGAGTGGATGGAGCCCGACCTCAACTGCTACGATTCTTTTCATGAGACTATCCATCACCCGAATTTCAGGCCGGGCGAGTGGTACGCAAGCTACCGACGGGCGTGGGAGGAGTTTTATTCGTTCGATTACATGCGGTCGGTGCTGTCGGGCGCCCATCCGGAAAACTACTGGAGCATCTTCCGCAATTTCATCTGGTACAAGAACTCGGCGCTGATCGAGCAAGGGCACCCCATGATTCACGGCTTCTTCCGCCTCAAAGATCGGGAGGAGCGGAGGGCGGGATTCCCCATCGAATCAAGGTTCCGGCATTTCGTGCGCCGTTCCCGCGAGATCAGAAAGCTCCTGCGCGCGTGGGTGCTGCTCATTCTCGAAATGGAGGAATTGTGGCTGCAGACGCGCCGCCGCAGCGACGCCGAGAAGAGGCTCCAGGTGGAGCTCCAGCGGATGCGGAAGGAGCTCAACCGGAACCTGCGCGCCGCGGAACTGAGACTTGCGCATATTCGGACGAGGGTGCAGGTGCCGGATTTGAAGGTTCCATCGCGACTGGCGCTGGCTCTGCGGGACATCAACTTCGGCGTGGCCAAGCAGGTGACTTACAGCCGTGCGGACTTGAACAAGTTCTGGATCAAAACCCGCCTACGGTGGAGGCATCACCAGTTTTTCAGAATTTACCCGCACAAGGTGTTCATGCACACACTGCGGGAGGTGAAGCTGTTCCTGCTGTTTGCCTCGGATCTAATGAGCAGCGGTTCCGGCCTGAAGGATGTGCGAGCCTGGCGGTAGGACCATCCGAATCTCGAAACGCTCCCTGGAACAAAATCAACGGGAATAATCTAATCTTCTTTAGAACTTAGCTATCATTACATAAAGTGTAAGTTCAGCATGCTGCCGCTGGTTTGAGCTGTGCGGCACCCGAGCTTCGAGCCGGCCGCACATGGGTGTTCGACACTCCCATGATTGTCTCAACAGTGCGGTCCAGCTTGAGGGCGAGACCTCAATGAGCGCTCCGTACAGGCTTGATTCGGACAAGTCTGGTGTCTGAAGTCTGAAGTCCGAGGTCTGACGTCCGCTTTCCTCAAGGCAACGGCAAAGCCGCAATCGCTTCCATTTCGCACAACAGATCAGGCCGGCACACTGCCGCGTGCACGACGGCATTAGGTATGTGATCGAGGCTTTTGGCGCGGAGCACCTTGTAGAGAATCGGGGCATCCTGCGGATTTTTCAGGTAGGTGACCGCCGAGAGCAGGTCCCGAAAAGAAGCGTGTTGAGCCGAGAGCAGCGTCTCCACATTGAGCAGCATGCGCTCGACCTGAGCCTCGAATTTATCGACGTGTGCCGTGCGCCCTTCCTCATCGACGCTGGCAGTCCCCGAGATGTAGAGGGCAACCTTGTTTTCCTCCATGACTCTGAGCCCGCGGGAAAAATCCGACCCGTAGGTGCAGGCCTCATTGAGCGTGGGCGTGGTCATTGCCTCCGGCTCGAGTTTCCGCGGAGATTGGATGGCGAAGAAGCTGAGCAGGAAATTGGCGCTATCCGGGAACGGGGCGCCACTGATGCCGGTGCTTGCGGGAAGCAGCGTGATGTTGCGCGCCCGGAAGAACTCCCGGCGGCCCCGGTTGAACTCCGCGTAGTCACGATCCATGTGGCGCAGGTAAATCCAGGTGCGCATTACGTTATGGAAACTCATCCCCTCCTGTCTGAGCAGCTCTTCCGCCCTGCAGAACATGCTGTGAGTTTCGTCGAATGCACTCCCGGGGGTTCCGACGATGCTGCCGGCATAATAGTGCCGCTGTTCCCCGAGGCGGAACGAACGCCCGCCGTCGGGCGAGGCGATTCCGTGCTCCATCGATCCTTCGCGCGGAATGACCGCGATGGCGTTCACCACGAAATCGGAGGGTGTGTCCAGGGGTGGTTGTTCGATAAAGGTTGTGGCCGGAAGCAGCGGGCGGACCCCGCCTGCGGCGCCAAAGAGCCGTTGCCGGGCATTTTGGAATTGCTCGAAATCCCTTCTGATGTTGCGGAAAAACACGACCTCGTGAAGGACGGGGGCCAGGGATTCACCTTGCGAGGACAGCAGGGCAGCCAGCGCCTGGTAGACCGACTCTGCCTGGCGCGAGATGTCGTCCCGCAGACAACCGGCCGGTCTGCATTGGACATGGATCTCGTCCGCCGCAGGGCCCGAGAACCGGCGCACCACGAGATTGGCAGTCTGCTTTGTCTGGTCTTGAGTCATGCGTCGAGGCCTCTTTAAATCGGGAAGTATACCAGTTTCCGGTTGGATTGAAACCGCGCGGCGTCGTGTTTCGCAGGAGGTGCCGGGCCGCGCGTCCCAAGGATTTCGTCAGCAGCTACATCTCCCGCCCGACGGCCCGCGCGACCGGTTTAAGAGCCGCCATCATGGCGCTGAACTTGTCCGGCCTCAAGGACTGGTCGCCGTCGCTGAGTGCCTTGTCCGGGTCGGAATGGACCTCGATCAGGAGGCCGTCGGCGCCGACCGCCACAGCGGCCTGCGCCATCAGCGGGACCATCCACCAGATTCCGGTGCCGTGGCTTGGGTCGACGATCACCGGGAGGCGGCTCATCCTTTTGAGGATGGGGACCGCACCCAGATCGAGAGTATTCCGGGTGGAAGTCTCGAAAGTGCGGATGCCGCGCTCGCAAAGAACGATCCGATCGTTTCCGCCGCTGGCCACATATTCCGCAGCCAACAGAAACTCCTCGATCGTGGCGCTCAGGCCGCGCTTCAGCAGAATCGGCATGCGCAGCTTTCCCACCTCCTCGAGAAGCGTGTAGTTCTGCATGTTGCGCGAACCGATCTGGATCATGTCGGCGTGCGCACACACCGCATCCAGGTGGCGGGCATCCATGGCTTCGGTCACGATCGGAAGCCGCGTTTGTCTCCTGACCTCCGACAACATCCGGAGACCGTCTTCCTTGAGGCCGCGAAAACTGTACGGGGATGTCCGGGGCTTGTAGGCGCCGCCGCGGAGGATCACGGCGCCCGCTTCCTTGACGGCCATTGCCGTGGCCAGGAGCTGTTCAATGCTTTCGACAGAACATGGTCCAGCCATTACCACCACGCGAGGGCCGCCGATGTCCACGGCGCCTACCTGGACAATGGTTCCGTCAGTCTTGACAGACCGCCCCACAAGTCTGAGGTCGGGGATCGGTTTCAGCATTTCACGCTCGCTCAACATGAGGCCGCACAGGAGTATGACAAGCCCAGCGCACCGCGACAAAAATCAAATATTAAACAGACCTTTTTAGCATGCCCACCGCGCATCGTCAACGTGAAATCATTGCGTCGGAAAGCATTGCGGCCCCTACCAACCTCATAAACCCCGCCCTGGCGGCTTTGTTTCGACGCCTCAAAGATTTGTTGAGTTTTTGCGGGGATCCGGGAAGGAGTGGCGCTCACAGGACGGGCGGTTTGTGATGGTGGCGAAACCAGTCCGGGTTAAGAGGCGCCGGAGTGAAGAACAGGAGAGAGCCTCCCACGATCAAGAGCCACACCATCCAGCCCTGGAATTCGAGGACGGCGTTCCCCTGGCCCAGGAGGGTGGAGGCAACGTGGGCGGCCGACAAAAACAGGGTCGACAAGAAATAGGCGGCGTAGTTGTCGCGCAGGAAGGTCAGGACCAGGACAGAAGCAAGCAGGATCAGCACGGCAGAGGACGCGGTTTCAATGGCCACTTCGGGCCAGCGTCTCGCGGTGAACGGCAGAAAACTCCCCAGAAGCCCGACCAGAAGCAGAACGCGAAGCCACGGCCTGCCGGCGATTCGGGTCCAGAGCCGGGCGCCGAATGCCAGGACTGCGGTGAAAAGCAGCGCGCTCAGCAGGGAATCGCGCAGGGCGGCGATCAGAGGGATGTAACTGCCCAGGTTTACCGGCGCCGAAATCGTCGGCGCCAGGGCGAAGTCGCTCGCGTGAAACTCGATCAGGTAGGCCCACCATTGAAGGATGAGGTAGGCGCCGAGCGTGGCGGCGGATGCGATCAGTGCGTCCCGACCCCAGAGGACGCGGCTGCGGCGATGAAAGATCACCGGCGCATCCGGATAGCAGGCCATGATGACGGCTGCCGCCAATCCGCCGGCCATCCCGATCCCGATCAAACGCAGCGCACCCTCCACGATCCCGGACAGAAAGAAGATCTGGGGAAGGACCTGTGTGTCGTATCGGAACAGGAAGGCCGGGATCAGGTTTATCATATAGAGCATTTCCAGGAGCATGGCCAGGCATGCGATCTTGCCCGCCAGAAACCAGCGGATCACTCCCCGGCGTGTTCCCAGGACAATGCTCAATAGCGCCGCAGCGAACATCGCCCCCAGAAAGACCCCTCGAATCGTCATGGCCGCAATGGCATACAGGCTCTGTCGATCGTGGATCCTCAGCCACTCTTCCGGGACCTTGATGACGTTGATCCAGGCGCCGACCCGGTCACCGAAGACTCCTGTCTGGACACGGAGGCGGGCGTCTCCGGCCGCCTCGGGCGTTCCCGTGCGTGCCTGCCAGATCAGAGTTGTGTCCCGCCGATTCTCGAGTTTTTCAGAACGAGTTTCCTGAAGCTCGAAGTCGGACAAGCGGTACCCGCGGCCTTCCAGAAAGGAAGTCGCCACGGCCTCCGCTTTCTGTTGCGGGAGATCAGCGCCCGGCGCATCTTCGGGAAGCAGATGGTCAAATCCAACCGCGATTCCCTCGGAAGGATCGATGTCGACACGGAACTCCTCCTTCTGCAGCGGTTGGTATAAGCGCGTTTGCCAGACGAGCGCAGTGGACGGCCCTCCATATAGACGGTTCAGGCCCTCGATCCCGGAGGCCGTATAGATGTACTGTGCCGTGCCGGCATCTGCACGGTCCAGGGGCTGGGTTGCCTGCCGGTATTTGCTTACGTCGAATTGCTGTTCGACTAGGAACCGGCTTGCCGATTGTGCCGCCTGCCCGGGCGAAAGGCGGAATTCGGCCGATTCGCCAAAGTGGGGCGCCCGCAAGAAGATCAGCGCCACCCCCACCGCGAACACCGCCAGGGCAATCCATGACAGGTTGCGGCGGAGGGGTGTGTATGCGCGGACAGGTTCGGCTTCAATTCTCGACATCGGCTCCTGAGGGGCGGCGTGGCCTTCATGGGCGTTGCTTGCCTCCGAATCCGCCCGGAAGGTTCGTGTAGCCAGGTAGGCGCCGGCAGCGAGCAGCAGCGGCACCAGGCTGATCCCGGCAGTCAGCGCTCCGGCGATCGTCAAGTATGCATTTCCTGAGCGAATGAACAGGAAGGCGGAATAGAAGGCGTCGATGCTGTAGTGGGCGATCAGCGGTGCGAGGATGCCGAAGCGCAGCATGGCCCAGCCGAGGATGATTCCGACTGCTCCCACTTCTATGCCGCGGATGTAGAAGGGCTGATTGGGATAATTCGCGTGTCCGAACCCCCAGATGAGAGCCGAAATAACCACCGCGGGCCACCGGCGTCGGAGGATTCCCCCCAGGAAGGGGATGGAGAATCCACGGAACATCCACTCTTCCGAGACCGCAGGGAAGAAACCGCTGAGGAGCACGAAGACCCAGGGGAACCGGGTGTTGAGCAGGTTCGTGTACGGCACATCTGCCGGCGCCCATGCCCCGAGCTTGTTGGCGAACAGATAAAAGCCGATCTCATAGGCAAAAATGCTGAATGTCAGGGTGATGCCCACGAGGGAGGCCCGGAAATAGCCGCGGGTCCGGAGTGCGCGCCAGCTCAGGATGCTCGAGATGGAGAGTTGGGAGGGGCAGGCCTCGCGATACAACGGCTCGGCGCAGGCTGTCAGCATGGCGATGATCCCGCCATAAGCCAGCGCTTCCATCACCGCCGAAAAGATCGACAGCCCCACAAACCCGCCATACGAATCTGCCGTGTCAAATCCGTATTCCGCGAGGGGGAATTCATTCAGGGACGAGAGGAACTGGAGCGCGAAGCAGACGGCGCCGAATATCAGCGCCGTGGACCAGCGAACATCCCTGATGCGGACGCGCCGTCCCAGGGTGACGAGCATGCCCAGGCCCAGAAGGGCGAAGAACACCAGGTCCGCCTGGCTGGTGCTTTCATTCAACGACCGCAGGCGGGCATAGCTGCGATTCCACTCCTCCGGAATCTTCAGGTATTCGCGGTACCCGTCCACCCGGTCTCCCTGGACGGTGACCGCAAGCCGGTAGCTTCCATCGCTCATGTCCGGGCCGAGCAGTTTCCACGTGAATGTGTGGTCGGTCCGGGCCGTCCGCTTCATGGTCTGGCCGTCGAGAAATTCCACAGAATCGATCGGCCGGCCGGCATCGAGCACCAGGAACGATTCGGCCAGCGAGCGCGCCGCCTCTACCGGCAGATCGGCGCCCGGCGCGTCTTCGGCCAGAATGTGGGCAAAAGCAGCGATTTCGCCTCGGGTCGTCACTTCGACCCTGACTTCCTCCTTCTGGAGAGGACGGAACCAGCGATGGCCCCAGCGCCAGAGCTTCACCTCGGTCGTCATCACGGCGTTCGCTTTTTCCAACCCGAGTTCCCGCTCCAGAAACACCTTGGCCTCGTCGTCGTAGACGAAAGCGGATGCATGCCGGTAACCCGTCACGGGGACTCCTTGAGCCAAAAGGAATCGGAGCGCGAGTGATTCGGAGGAATCCTTGTCTACGTCAAACCGGATCGATGCCTCGGGAAAGACACGATAGAAAAAGCGCATCCCAACAAAAAGGCCGGCCGCGCAAATGAGAATGCAGACCAGGATGAGACGATAGTCCTTGGCACGCAGGGTGTCAGGCATAGTCGATCCTGTCATTCGGGCGGGCTCTTCCAGCGTTTGAAGAGATGGTGGGGAATGGAAAGCAGGTCCAGCGCCTTCCCCACGGATTGATTGACGATGTCGTCGATCGACTTCGGGGAGTGATAGAAGGCCGGGATGGGGGGCAGGATGACCGCCCCGGCCTCGGTGGCAAGCACCATATTCCGGAGATGGCCGACGTGAAGCGGGGTCTCGCGCACCATGAGAATCAGGCGGCGCCGTTCCTTGAGGTGGACATCGGCGGCACGCGTGAGCAGGCTGCTGGTGAGCGAGTGCGCGACTTCAGCGAGCGTGTGCATGCTGCACGGCGCGATGATCATGCCGTCGGTGGGAAATGAACCGCTGGCAATGCCCGCAGCCAGGTCGCGGTTGTCGTATCGTACGTGGCTGAGCTCGAGGACTTGCTCGGGAGACCACTCAGTTTCGAGGCGGATGGTCTGGTGTGCAGCCTCGGTCAGGACGAGGTGGATTTCCGTGTCCCCCGTCGCGCGCAGCGCCTCGAGCAGACGGATTCCGTAAACGGGTCCGCTGGAGCCGGAGATACCTATAACGATTCTGCGGGTGAATCCTGCCATGGAAGACCTGCCCGGATCGGCGATCCCCGTCCGATCGGCGTCGGGATCTCAGTCGATGTCCGGGAGACGGTCGGAGGTCTTCTCCTTGGGAATGCTGAGATAGCCGCCCGCCTGGTCTTTTTGAACCCAGTTGAGCACGAGTTCGTACCGCAGACGATTCTTGCCCACAAGGAACTGAAGCGGCTCATTCACGTTCCGGTCCTTCTTTTCGAGGCGATTGTCATCTACGAGAATATCGACCGTGAACTTGCCCTTCTTGGGGTCGGTCTTCTTGAGCACGATCCGGATGTCCTCGACCTTGGTTGTCTGGTTCTTCTTCGGAATCGTGAATTCAAAATAGTCCCGTTCGCCCTTGCGCCGGAACACATCCAGTTCGGAGGAGTTCTTGGCGACGGCTGCGGTAAGGGTGTCGCGCACGTCGACGAGCTGCCGCTGGGTTCCTTCCAGATCCCTTCTGGTGCTCGCCAGATCGGTCTTGACCACGCCGACCTCGGTCTTGACTCCGCCGACCTCAGAGCTTACCTGTCCGATCTTGGTGTCGGCCTCGCTCTTGATCGCCTGGACAGCCGTAGTGTCGGCCTTCGACGAGATGGCTTCGCTCAATTCGGCCTTGGTCCGTTGCCCCTCCATCTGCATCTGCTGCGCCGTTTTCTTTAGCTCGGCTTTGGTGGAGCCGATACCCTGCTCGACGGATTGCCTGGTTTCGGAGATCTCGCCTTTCAGGGTAGAGATCCTGGCCTCGCCGGTCTTATCCAGGATGCGGATCTGCTCGGCGATCCGGTCCATGTCCGCCCGGTTGGCCTGTTGAAACTTGTAGCTGTCATAAAGCAGGAAACCGACCGCAACCAGCAGTACCAGAAGCAGGGCCGTCTTGAGACCCTCAGGAAACAAGGATCTGGACTTGGGAGGAGTGATCGGCGGTCGCGCCGGTTTATTGCCTGTCAGGATTGGATCCGTGGACGAATCGTCCATATTGCCTCCAATATGATAACCATGATCCGGCTAAATTGCGCATCGAAACGGACCATTTTCGTCCGGCCGCAGAAACAATCATAGGACGGGAGTCACGAAAGTTCAACTGCGCGCGCCAGATAGACCCGCCGCACACTGAAGTCTCCATGGAATAGAAGGGTTGATATCCATTATCCTATGGGGTGGCACGGTGCTGATGTGCACTTCTTGCGGAGGTGACGATGAAGAACTCCTGGCTGGGTTCCTGGCAAGAACCAGCGCTTTCGGTCATGCGAATGGTGATCGGGTTTACCTTTCTGGCGCACGGGCTGCAAAAAACCCTGGGATTGCTGGGGGGGCGCGTGGTCCCTCCTTCGAGCCCGGCTGGGATCGGAGGTTACCTTGAGCTGATCGGGGGAACGCTGATCATGCTCGGACTGTTTACCCGCCCTGCGGCCTTTTTGCTCTCGGGTGAAATGGCTTACGCGTACTTCTCGGTGCATGCGCGCGGCGGTTTCTGGCCGATTGTAAACCGCGGAGAACTGGCGGTCGTGTATTGCTTCGTCTTCCTCTATCTGGTTTTCAGCGGGAGCGGCCCGTGGAGCCTCGATGCCGTCCTGCGCGCCGGTCACACCCGGCGGGCGAAATGATCGCACTGGCGTGAGAGCGCGGCGCGTTCCATAATACTCCGAGATGCCGCGCCCGGGCGTTGCCCAGGGAACGGCGCGCCCGGGGCAATCAGGTTGCCGGGCATCGGGCATTTTGCGAGGGTGGATAATTTGGCGGGACCTCTGAACATACTTCTGATCAGGCCCAAGTCGGTCTATGCGGATGTCGTTGCCGGCATCCCGATAGGATTGGCGCTGCTGGGTGCGGTAGCCGAAGGCATGGGCCACCGGGTGCGAATCCTTGACATCGGGCTGGAAAAGGACCCAGGAGAGATCCTGACGAAGACCCTCCAATCCGAGCATTACGATGTGGCCGGCCTCAGCTGCATGTCGGTGGAGTTTCTGGGAGGCCTGGAGACCGCGCGTGACATCCGGAGGCTCTCCCCCGAAACGCACATCATTTTCGGGGGACAGCACCCCACCATCATGCCGGAAATGGCGATGAAGGCGGAATGCATCGACTCGATCTGCCTGGGCGAGGGGGAGGACGTCTGGTCGGAATTTCTGACGCGCATGTCGGCCGGCGAAGGGCTCGAGGGCGCTGCCGGGCTCTGGTTCCGGCGCAACGGGGAAGTGGTCCGCAATCAGCCGCGCCAGACGTACGTCGATGTCGATTCCGTGCCGATGCCGGCCTACCACCTGCTGGAGATCGAGCGCTACTTCGACATCGACTTCGTTCGTTTTCCCACAGTCGACCGGCGCGCCATCCAGATCTTCACCAGCCGCGGATGCCCTTACCGGTGCATCTATTGCCACGACCTGTTCGGCAAGAGGTTTCGCGGGCGGAAACCCGAACTGGTCTGGGAAGAGATCCGGTTCCTGCACGACACTTACGGTATCCGCGAGTTCATGGTGGAGGACGACATCTTCAACATGGACCTCGCGCGTGCCAAGCGCATCTGCGACCTCGTGATCGAGAGCGGCCTCGAACTCGGTTTCCAGTTCGGCAACGGCGTCCGCCTGGAGCGATTTGACGAGGAGTTGATGCGGAAGCTGGGCCGCGCCGGGACCCACCACATGGCGATTGCGATCGAATCGGCCAACGATCGCGTCCAGAAGCTGATCAAAAAGAACCTGAAGCTCAATCGGCTAAATGAAGTGCTGGTCTGGGCGCGGAAGTACAATATCGAGACGCTCGGTTTCTTCATGCTCGGATTCCCCGGCGAAACCGTGCGTGAGATCAACCAGACGATCCGGTATGCCTGCCGCTCCCGTTTCGACGAAGCGCTGTTTTCGATTGCCACCCCTTATGCCGGGACGGAACTGAACGACCTCGTGCGCGCCGCCGGCGCCTACGAACCGGGCAATGACGTCCATGATGAATGGGAAGGGGTCGTCCGGATCAAGTCCGAAGAATGGGATCAGAAGAAACTGAAGTGGCTGCAAAGGCAGGCTTATTTCCTGTTCTTCCTGTCGCGTTTCCGGTTTGCCCGCATTCTCCTGAAGATGAAGAGCCCGAAAATGTTCCGCCGCTATTGGGCTGCCTTTACCCGCAATTTTGTGCCTTTTTTCCAAACCCAGCGTTCTCGCATCAACTGATCCTGCCGTTAAAAAAGTCCAAGGATGAAATTGACTTTCCAATTAATAGAAAATATTATAGTGCGCGTGTTTGTGTGCATTCTGTACTGCCGGATTCTTCGGGTGACGGCCGCCGGAACTACACAAGGCGGCCTTTTCATTTGAAGGGTCATTTAGAAGGCAAGCAATTGCTGTGAAATAGAAAAGCTAAGGAGTAGGGTTCCCATGGAAAAAGAGATTGGGAAAGTAAAATGGTTCAATAACGCCAAAGGATACGGATTCATTGAAAGAGCTTCCGGTGGTGACGTATTTGTGCACCACTCCGCCATTCAGATGAATGGCTTTCGGACTTTGACAGAAGGAGATCCAGTGGCCTTCAACGTGACCCGCGGACCGAAGGGTTTGCAGGCAGAAAACGTTACCAAAGCCGAGTAACCGGATTAGAATGCCCCTCCGACCTGTTATTCCGGAGGGGCATTTTTTTGTCCGCTTACTGGGATCTTGTGCGACTGCCGGGCTAGTAACGCGGTTTGAACGTGGGGTCTGGTTTGTAGAAGTAGCCTTTTCGGTAAATGAGCTTGCTCGAGGGCTGCAGATACTCGACGGTAATCCGATGAAAGGAGTTGGGGGGTTTGGCCCCTTCGGATACATAGGTGAGGTAGTATTGATTCTTAAGTTCCTGGGCCACCTGTTTGTAGACATTCTTGATTTCGTTGTATCCGGAAGGGAAGTAGCAGCGGCCGCCGGTCTTCTCGGCCAGGTCGACCATCTCTGCCTCTTTCCTGGCAAAAAACTCTTCGATGTAGTTCTTGTCGCCAAATAGCCGCTGATAAATGTCGTTCAGAATCACGACCCGCCTTTGCCTGGCTGCGTCCTGGCGGACCATCGCGGTCTTTGAGACGATGTAAAGGGATGCCTGTGACTGGATGATTGCCCGGACGGCGTCCTGGTAGCCGATCACACTCTGGTTGTTGAGGAAGTCGGTCAGCAGGATGATGGCCTTTCGTCCTTCGACGCCGGCGAGTTGATCGTGGGCGGCCTGAAACATGGCATCGTACAGATCGGTCCGCAGCCCGGGTTCGATTTTCCGCAGCGCTTTCCGGACCTGCCTGGTGTCCGGCGTCCAATCCAGGATACGCTCCACCTCGTCGGCAAAGGTAATGACCGATATGCGGTCGCCAAACGAAACCGCCTCGGCGAAACCCTCGGCCGCCGCTTTGATCTGCTTCAATTCCTTCTCCACAGTGCCGCTGGAGTCGAGCAGCAGAACGATCGAAACCGGGTTGGTGTCGACGCTGAAACTGCGGATGTTCTGGAGCTTGCCGTCCTCATAAACGCGAAAATCGTTCCGCAGCAGGTTCGTGGCCGGTGCGCCTCCCTCGTCAAAAACGGCGATCGGGATTTTGATCAGGTCTACCGAGACCGAAAAAGTCGGCACGTTTTGGGGTTGCCCTGCCTGGACGTAGGCGCCAATGCACGGGCAACTCGCCAGCAACAATACAAATAGTGCTCGCATCCTCGGGTGCCTCAGCATGAACGTCTGTCCGCCTTTCCCCCATTCATTCTATCACGAAGCCCGGACGCGGCTAGCCGATCTTGGGCTTTCTTCCCGGCAAGTCGCCGGCAGTTTCCGGGGAAGCCCGTTGCTAGCCCCGGGGAGCCGGCGGAGTTTGAGACTTTCTGGCTTCGGTGGCGAAAAAGCGTGAAATTGGACACCCACAGCCCATCGTGAAAATGTGCCGCGAAAATGGACGAAAATGGACACCCACTTTCCACCATGAAGATGGACACCCACTATCCGCCGGTGGCGCCGGCAAAGGAAACGGTGCTGCGTGGTCCGGTCGATGGGGTCAGCCGGGGAGGCGTCCCTCGAAAGCACTCAAGGTTTCGAAGAATTACTCCGTCCAAGGGCAGTAAAACGGCGAATTCAGCGTTTTTGTTGACAATAAAGGACTTTGAAGAGGTACACTATGCATGTTGCCTGAAGAAGATGATTCCATTGCTCCTCTTTTTTCCAGCAGCCGGATCTTCTGTGAACCTTTCCGGGTTCGGTTGCGTATCTGAGCGTGGAGAAAGAGTTTGAGGACAACAAAGCAACCGCAAGGGGTGAAATGCCGTCAGGAGGCATCCTATGAACCGTCGTAAATTCGTCATTACTTCGACCATCTCAATGCTGGTGATCGTCGTTGTCGTCGCCGGTCTATCGTTCTTCTCAAATTTCGCCGCCCGGGCTTTTGTCCAAGAGGTGCCCCGTGCAGTCCATCATCTTCCTGCCGACTCTCAGGCGGTTTTCGGGATCAACGTCCAGAAATTCGTGGCCTCTCCGGTCTATGCCATGTTCATGCAGAAACATGGGCAGGAGGTCGGCGCCGATCTCGGGGAATTCATCAACGCGACCGGCGTGGATCCACGCACGGACATTGATTACATCATCGCCGCCGGCCGGGCTTCCCAGCAAAAGGGCGCAGGGGTCGTAATTGCGGTCGGAAGGTTCGACGCGAACAGGATCACCGCCTTCATCAACACCAAGAGCACTCCGATCGCCCTGGAGTACAAAGGAGCGAGGGTGCTGATGATCCCCGAGGCAAACGGGGCGAGGCTGGAGAAAGGCATTGCCTTCCTCGGAAGTTCCGAGATGGCGCTGGGGGATTTGGAGTCACTCCACTCTGTCATCGACGTGCGCGGCGGCTTTCCCGGGATCGACAGCAATGCCACCCTGACGTCTCTGCTGCAGAACCTGAACGCAGCCGACATGTTCTGGTTTGCCGGGGACGGCGCCAGCATAATGGCCAAGGCGCCGGCGAACACCCCGCTCGCCCCGACGCTTTCTGCCATCCAGAGCATCTTCGGGACCCTCAACCTGACGACCACAGTCAACGGGAAGATCACCGTGAGCGCAACGGATATGAAAGCCGCGGGCCAATTGTCCGATTTTGTCAAAGGACTGCTCGCCCTGGGACAGCTCGCGGGCTCTCAGAGTCCGGAGTTGGCCCAGTTGGTTCAGACCGTCCAGGTCGCGCAGCCGGCGGGCTCGAGTCAGTTTGAAATCACGGTCAATTTCCCGATCGACTTGCTACAGAAACTGCAGGAGTCGACGAGCCACCTGAAGGGCCAGATCAGATAGAAGAGTGTGACGGCCTCCGAGGCAAAAAAAATACCGCCAGGACTCGAGAACCTCCATTCGAGCGAGGTTCTCGAGTCCTGGCGGTTTTATTTCGAAAGGGTCATTCGCCGGCAGTTGCCTAGAGTTTGGTCTCTTCCACCGTCTTTTTTACCGATGCGATCGTTTTCAACAGCATGGCCTTTTCGTCTTCGGCAAGCTTGATCTCGAAGATCTTCTCGAGACCTTTGGCCCCGATCAGGCAGGGGACGCCGAGGAACAGCCCGCGGATGCCGTACTCTCCCTCGCACAACGCAGCGCACGCGAGGACCCGGCGCTTGTCGTGGAGATACGATTCGGCCATGGTGATCGCACTCCAGGCCGGGCTGAAATAGGCGGAGCCCTTGCCGAAGAGCTTCACGATTTCCGTGCCGGCTTCCCGCGTGCGTGTCACCAGGCGGTCGATCTGCTCTTTGGTGGCAATTTCGGAAAGTGGCACGCCGCCGACGGTTGTCAGCCGGGGCAAGGGGACCATATCGGGACCATGCCCGCCCAGGACCGTTCCAGCGACGTCAGCGACGGATACACCGAGCTCCATGGCAATAAAGGCGCGCCAGCGGGCGGTATCGAGCGTTCCCGCCATGCCGACGACCTGATGCTTAGGAAAGCCGGTCTGCTTGTAGAATGCGTAAACCATCGCGTCCAGGGGATTGGTCAGCACGACACAGAAGGCGCCCGGCGCATTCTGCTTCACGCCGGCAGCGACATCCGAAATGATCTTGAGATTGACGGCAAGCAGGTCCTCGCGGGTCATCCCCGCCTCGCGCGCCTTGCCGGCGGTGACGATCACGACGTCGGCCCCGGCAATGTCCTGGAAGTCGGCCGACGCCGAGATGCCGGAGTCATAGTTGCCGTGGGGCGCCATTTCCATGAGGTCGAGAGCCTTGCCCTTGACCACGTTGACGTAGCCAGGAACGTCGATAACGACGATGTCTCCGAGTTCTTTCTGTGAGGCAATCATGGCCACGATCTGGCCGATCTGACCGCCGCCGATGACCGCGATTTTTTTGCGCATGGGTGCTCCTTTTGTCATGAATGAGCCGCCAGCCGGCGGCCCGGTTTAATCGGTACTGGGCAGCGTCGCGGACTTCAGCCCTTGACGTAGCTCTCCCAGGTGGCAGCTAGCTTCGGATTATTCAGCCAATCGAGGACGTAATCGGTAAATGCGTGGCTCGTGGCTCCCGTGGAACGGCCCGTGATGGCCAGCTTTTTCTCATACTGGCCGCAGAGATCGAGCGCCATTTCCAGGTTCCTGGCTTTCTCCGGAAAGCCGATGTGGCCGGCAAGCATCGCCGCGGCCCGCGTCATGGAAGCAGGATCGGCATACTGCCCGCGGCCTTCCTGCACCATCCTGGGCGCCGACCCGTGGATGGCTTCGAACATCGAATAGCGCTTGCCGATGTTGGCGCTGCCCGCTGTGCCGACACCGCCCTGGAATTCGGCAGCTTCATCCGTCAGGATGTCGCCGTACAGGTTGGGCAGGACCATGACCTGGAAGTCGCGGCGGCGTTTTTCGTCGACCAGCTTGGCCGTCATGATGTCGATGTACCAGTCATCAACCGTGATCCCCGGGTACTCTTTGGCGATGCGATAGAAGTTATCCAGAAACCGCCCGTCGGTCGTCTTGACGATGTTCGCCTTCGTGATGCACGTAACCCTGGTGCGGCCGTTTTTTTTCGCATGCTCGAAGGCAAGGCGGCAGATGCGGTCTGACCCCGGGTTGGAAATCAGCCTGAAATCGATGGCGATGTCGGCATCCACCTCGATGCCGTAAGGTCCCAGAGCGTAAAGATCCTCGGTGTTTTCTCGGAAGAAAATCCAATCGATGCCCTGCTTCGGCACCCGGACCGGCCGGACGTTGGCAAACAGGTCGAGCTCCTTGCGCAGGGCCACGTTGCAGCTCTCGATGTTCGGCCACGGGTCGCCTTTCCGCGGCGTTGTCGTCGGACCCTTCAGCGTCACATCGTATTTTTTGATTTCGGCAAGAACGTCTTCCGGGACCGGTTTGCCGTGCGCGGCCCGGTTTTCAATGGTCAGCCCTTCGATGTCCCTGATTTCGACCTTTCCCGCCTTCACTTCGTCCTCGAGCAGCCGTTCCAGAACGCGCTTCGACTCGGCGGCGATGACGGGCCCGATCCCATCCCCCGCCAGGATTCCAATTTTGATCGGTTTGATAACGCTGTAATTCACCCAGCCCGGCGCGGATTTGACCTGCTCCATCCGTCTCATCTGGTCCTGGAGGATTTTGCCGAAGTGCTCCTTCGCCCGCTCTATAGCGCCGTAATCCATACAATCATTGCTCCTCTGGTTCGTTCGCTGAAAACCACAAAATTCGCTGTACGTAGGAAAATTAAAGCGAATCGCGGCTGATTTTGGCTAAACCTGCAGAACGATTCTACACCTCCACAACTGCAATTTGTGTGGAAAATTTGAGCATCTGACCCAGTCTGGGAACCAGGATTGATTGCCGGGCGAGTCCAAAGCGACGACCCCGATCGCGATCGCAATCGGCAGCTTGAGGCCCGCTTCGTGCCGGAAATCCGGGTAACAGTTCACCCGCGCCAGCCGCAGTGTCGCCTGTGCGGAACGACTGCGGCGGTGCCGGAGGTTGCTTGACTTGCGGGAAATGAATCGCTTTGTTTGACGTTTTCTCACGGGTTCAAGTTACAATCACGCGCGGAACCTGGACTCCGGTATCAAAAGCCCCCGATGTCGGATCGGTCCTTGAATCGGGGAAGGGAGGCTCTGACATGAGTGATCGCATCCTGCTTGCGAAGTATTCGATCGGGGTTGGCGACAGGTTCGCCCGCCAGGCCGAAGCGCAGTTGCGAGCCTGCATGCTGGCGGCGGCCCGGGGCGTCGAAGTAATCCCGGTCTGGAACAAGTCTTACCGGGAACACAGCATCATCGGGTCCAGGCCGATGGAAACGCGTGCGGCCGCCGATGCCGCGGTCGTGAAACTCGGGTGGCGCAAGCCATATTTCGTAGACGCCGATCACATAACTGCCAGAACCTGGGAGGGCTTCATCGAGGCCAGCGATTTCTACACGATCGACGTCGCCGACTGGATCGGGCGTGAAGTCGCGCCTGTGGCGGTGCAGGCGTTCGTGCGCCGGCACCCCGAGCTTGCGGGAGAGGTGTTCATACCCGGAATTGAGGCTCCTGTTCGCATCGGCAGCGACCGTGTCGTCCTTGTGGCGGGCAAATATCTGGGGGCGATCGAGGAAGCGGGGCGAATCTACCGGCTCGTGGCGGAGCGCAAGGGAGGGGGGCAGTTCATCACCGAGATCTCGATGGATGAGACCGACAGCCCCCAAACTCCGGTCGAGTTGCTGGTCATCCTCGCCGCGGTTGCGGACGAAGGCATCCCGATCCAGACCATTGCTCCGAAGTTTACGGGCCGCTTCAACAAGGGCGTCGATTATGTCGGCGATGTCGCAAAGTTCTCCGAAGAGATTGCCCAAGATGTCGCGGCGATTGCGTTCGCCGTGCGCCGGTATGGGCTGCACGAGAATCTCAAGCTGAGTGTGCACTCCGGAAGCGACAAGTTTTCCATCTATGGACCCATTCGCCGGGCACTGAGGAAATTCGGCGCCGGATTGCATTTGAAAACTGCCGGCACTACGTGGCTCGAGGAATTGATCGGACTGGCCGAGGGTGGCGGCGATGGGCTGGAGTCGGCCAAAGAGATTTATGCCGAGGCCTATCGCCAGCGGGACGCGCTCTGCGCCCCTTATGCCAGCGTCATCGACATCGATGCGGGCCGGCTGGCGGAACCGCGCGTGGTGCATGAATGGTCCTCCGGGCAGTTTGTATCTGCGTTGCGTCACGATCCCCGCAACCGCGAGTTCAATCCCAGCTTCCGGCAACTCCTGCACGTGGGATACAAGGTGGCCGCAAAGATGGGGAGCCGCTACCTGGACCTGCTCTCGACCTATGAGACGGCGATCGCGAGGAACGTAACCGAGAACCTCTTCGTCCGTCACATCAAGCCTCTGTTTCTGGGGGACTAATCGCTTTATTTGTGGGATTTCGTGGCACGGCAACGCAGACTGGAAGCCACGGGCCTTACACCCGGCCCGGTAAGTCGGGATTGTCCGGCTTGGCGCGGTTTTGCAGCGCAGGGGAAGAAATGAGCACAAACACGAACCGGCTGCCAGCCGGGCCGGAGCGCGCCTTCCCGCATATGCGGGCCTGGAACATGACGTCGCGCACCGCTCACATATGCGCGACCTGCGTGCTGCTCGGCGGCAACGTCTGGGGGATCGACGCCGGGCGTTTGCTGCCGTGGCTTTACCTCTCGATTTTCACGGGTGCAGCTCTCACGGTCATCGAGATTTATCCAAGCTGGCGCTGGTTTGTGGAGGGCCGTGGAGTGCTGGTCCTGGCGAAATTGCTGATCCTTTGCCTCATTCCCTGGCTCTGGACTTGCCGTGTGCCGCTTTTGTTTGTTGTGGTTGTGATTGCTTCCGTTGGTTCGCACATGCCGCGCGCTCTCCGCCACCGGCCGGTGTTTTCCGCCTGACCAATCGGATACACACCTGAATCCGACACCCGGCCCCCGACACCCAAAACCTGAGTGCGCGCTTTCCGCGCCAGCTTTCCTGGGATACCGATCCCTGTGCGGCGCGATTGCGGCTGTTCCTCACTTGTAGCTTCGCTGCGCAGGTTTTGCAGATTCGAACGTGAGCGGTTCCTTGTGCAGGGCCGCAGGGATGCCTGCGCCCTTGAACTCCCAGGCTGCGACGTAGGAGAAGTGATCATCGTCCCGCTTCGCTTCGTTCTCCTCGGTCTGGTATTCTTCCCGGAAATGTCCTCCGCAGGACTCCTCGCGGTGAAGGGCGTCCTGGGCCAGCAGTTCGGCAAGTTCGAGGAAATCTGCGAGTCGCTGTGCCTTTTCCAATTCCTGGTTGAAGTCGTTCGAACTGCCCGGAATGCACACCTCGCGCCAGAAATCTTCCCGCAGTTTAGGAATGGCGTTGAGGGCTTCCTTCAGTCCAGCGGCGTTCCGCGCCATCCCGCAGTGCTCCCACAGGATCTTGCCGAGCTGGCGGTGGATGTCATCCACGGTCCGCTTGCCGGGGATGGACGCGAGTTTTCGAATGGAGGATTCGAGAGCGCGCTCGGCTTCCAGGAACGCGGGGTGGGACGCGTCCACCGGATTGAATCTTGTCGCCGCCAGATAGCCGCCGATCGTATAGGGGAGGATGAAATAGCCGTCTGCCAGACCTTGCATCAGTGCGCTGGCTCCGAGGCGGTTGGCGCCGTGATCCGAGAAGTTCGCCTCCCCGAGGACGAACATGCCCGGGATGGTGCTCATCAGGTTGTAGTCTACCCAGAGCCCGCCCATGGTGTAATGCATGGCGGGGTAGATTCTCATGGGGACTTCGTAGGCGTCCTCTCCGGTGATGCGCTGATACATTTCGAAGAGGTTGCCGTACTTTTCGGCTACCCAGTCCTTGCCGTGGCGCCGGATCGTGTCGGCAAAGTCCAGATAGACCGCGAGGCGCGTGGGCCCTACGCCGTGCCCCTTGTCGCACATTTCCTTCGCGCGCCGCGAGGCGACATCCCTGGGGACCAGGTTCCCGAACGAAGGGTACATCCGCTCCAGATAATAGTCCCGCTCGTTTTCGGGGATCTGCCGGGGATCGCGGGAATCGCCTTTTCCCTGTGGCACCCAGATCCGCCCGTCATTTCGCAGGCTTTCGCTCATGAGGGTGAGCTTTGACTGGTGTTCACTGGCCACCGGGATGCAGGTGGGATGGATCTGGGTGAAGCAGGGATTGGCGAACAGGGCGCCGCGCTTGTGAGCACGCCAAATTGCCGTCGTGTTGCACATCTTGGCGTTGGTGGACAGGTAGAAAACATTCGAATAGCCGCCCGTCGCGAGGATGACTGCATGCCCGGCGTAGGACTCGATCTTGCCGCTGGTCATGTCGCGGACGACAGCGCCCCTGGCCTGGCCGTCGATCACGACCAGATCGAGCATTTCCCTGCGGCCAAAATAGCGGATTGCGCCCGCTCCCGCCTGCCGGCTTAGCGCCTGGTAAGCGCCGAGCAGCAGTTGCTGCCCCGTCTGACCCCGCGCATAGAAGGTGCGGGAAACCTGCGCCCCTCCGAAGGAGCGGGTATCGAGGAGGCCTCCGTACTCGCGCGCGAACGGGATTCCCTGCGCCACGCACTGGTCGATAATGCACCCGCTGACTTCGGCGAGCCGGTAGACATTGGCTTCCCGCGCGCGGTAGTCGCCGCCTTTCAGCGTGTCATAGAACAGTCGGTAGATGCTGTCGCCGTCGTTGGCATAGTTTTTCGGGGCGTTGATTCCGCCCTGTGCGGCGATGCTGTGGGCGCGGCGGGGCGATTCGTGGTAGCAGAGCGCCGTCACCTGATAGCCGAGTTCCGCCAGCGAAGCTGCCGCCGAGGCCCCTGCCAGGCCTGTACCAACGACGATAATATGGTATTTCCTTTTATTCGCGGGATTGACCAGCTTGAGGTTGAATCTGTGACTTTCCCACTTCTTTTCAATGGGGCCGTCGGGGATCTTTCCATCCAGAATCATGATCACGATCCTTCCCCAGCGTCCGGATGCTGCGGATCGACCGGAAAAAACCTGAATCTAGTCTACACCACGCGCAAGGTTTGATCGACGGGAAGGCATTCCGTGTTTGAGTCGTGATTTCTGGTTCAAAACTCGGCCGATCGGCTTTGGTGATCTGCCTCCCGGGGATTGGAGAACTTGGACACCCACTTTTCGGCGAGAAGAACTTGAAAGAACTTGGACACCCATTTTTCTGCAGATTTTTTCTTGGCACTTTCCATGAGTTTCCAGTTAGTACTGTCATAAGGAGGGAGACCATGGGTTTGCCACGCAGCGCCTACGTCGAGGAAGGGCAGGAAGGGGTGTATCACTGTTTCAGCCGGTGCGTCCGCCGGGCGTTCCTGTGCGGATTCGACCCTGTGACACTCCGGGACTTCTCCCACCGCAAGGCATGGTTGGTCGACAGGTTGCGGTATCTTGCGGCCATCTTCGCCATTGAAGTCTGCGCTTACGCCGTCATGGAGACTCACTACCACACCATTTTGCGGACCCGTCCCGACATCGCCGCCAAATGGTCGGATCGGGAAGTCGCAAGCCGCTGGCTGACACTCTTCCCTCGGCATCGCGACGCCAAGGGCGTTCCTGTTCTGCCTACCGAGGAAGAAATCGACGCTTTGGCAGATTGTCCGGAGCGCATCGCACAGCTGCGCAAACGCCTGTGCAGTCTGAGCTGGTTTATGGGCCGGCTGAACGAATTCATCGCTCGGGCTGCCAACAAGGAGGATGGGGTCAAGGGCCGGTTCTGGGAATCGCGGTTCAAATGCCAGGCGCTGCTCGACGAAGCGGCCATCGCCTCCTGCATGGTGTATGTGGACCTTAATCTCGTCCGGGCGGGAGTAGCAGAAACCCCGGAGGAAAGCGACTTCACCAGCATCCAGGAACGGATCCGTGCCTGGCAGAAAGAGACGCTGACGGCGGCTGTCGCGCCCGGCGAGGCGGCGGCACCAGACCTGCAGGCTACGTCGGTCGGCAATGGCACACTAATGACGGAAAATACCACCGAGGTTTCGAATACCCTTGCCGGCCACCTTGCCGCCATGGCGAAATCCTCTGATGACTCAGCGTTTTCTGGCCGCTGGCTTTGTCCAATTCAATCCGATTCTGAACGGCGCGGAATTTTGAGTATGACTGCAGCCGAGTATTTCGATCTGGTGGACAAGTCGGGACGGATGATGCGGTCGGACAAACGGGGAGCCATCGATGCCGATCTTGCGCCGATCCTGCTTCGGATCGGCGCCAGGCCGGAGGGGTGGCTTGACACCGTTTCCCGCTTTGGCTCCCAATTCCGCCTCGCCGCCGGGCTGGTTTCCAGCCTGCGTGACTTTGCGGACCGTCTTGGCAGGCGCTGGTTTCAGGGCGCTGCTGCGGCTCGCGCAGCCTTCGAATCCCCGCCGCCGCAATTTGCCTGACGAAATGCGCGTCCAGCGACGCAATCCCCGACAGCCCTGAATCGATTTTTTACTTGCCGCAACTCCGTCGGTGTAGCTACCACCATGTCCTCGGCGCCTGCCGGTGACAGGTCTGCCAGCCAGACCGGGCGGATATGTTTCCGCCGATTGTCGACCCGCCTATCCTTGACGTCAATCACCGCTCCTGCTGCTGAGGTTGAGGATGCACGAAAGCAGTGGGTGTCCAGATTGTGCCAGGTTATGACCCGGTTTTCATCAATACCAATCGCTGCTCTTTCGGCTAACGTTCAGGATGCATACAAATGATGGGTGTCCACATCTTCCCCTCCACATCTTCCCCTATACCGTCCTTGCCGGTGCAGGCGGGATGTTCGGGCGGGGTTTCCCTGTTCCTGTCCCGTGCATTTTGGCGCACGGTTTCTTGCGTCCGCTCAGGTGGAGATAATCCAGGACAAGGCGTCGTTTGAGGTGTTGGATCGCCTTTGCCGGATCCACCCCTTTGGGACAGGCGCGCGAGCACTCTCCCGCGTAATGGCAGCGGAAAGCGCCGTGGGCGTCGCCAGTAGCCCGGGTGCGCTGGTGCTGGCCGTCGTCGCGGCTGTCGATGTTATAGCGCTGCGCCTGGGCCAGTGGCATCGGGCCCAGGTATCTGGCGTCCGTTGCCAGGGTCGGGCAGGCTGCCATGCAACACCCGCACTTGATGCAATAGGTGAACTGGAGATACTCTTCCAACTCCTCGGAGGTCTGATAAAACTCCCCTTCGGGGCTGTTGACCTCCGCCTCGTCCTGCCGGATGATAAACGGACTCGCGGACCGGTGCTTGTCAAACATGGGCGCGAGATCGGGCACGAGGTCACGGATGATGTCGAAGTTGGGGAGAGCACCGACGGTGAGATCCGACTTTGCGATGTGCAGGATCTGGGTATTGCATGCCAGCGTCGGATGACCGTTTAACAGCATCCCGCAGGAACCGCAGACCCCCATGCGGCAGGAATAGCGCCACGAGAGAGACGGGTCGAGATTTTCCTTGATGTGGTGAAGGCCATCGAGGACCGTCATACCTTCGCGCACCGGCACTTTGTAGGGCTTCACATACGGAGTCCGGTCGTTTTCCGGGTTGAAGCGGGTAACATGAAAAGTAACGTCTCGAACGGCCTTGCTGCTGTCTGCCATGATTACCCCCTTGTCCCAGCGATTGCGATGGCGTGCACCGTAAAGGCGGCCCACGTGCCCAGGCCGAACAGCCCCAGGCCCAAAAGCAGAAGAATGGTGCTGATGGCTTTTTCCGCCGCAGGCTTCAGAGTCAGCTCGAACAGCATGGTGCGGAGCCCATAGAGGCCATGATACAGGGCCACGCCGAGCAGGATGATGTAGGTGACCGTGAAAAAGAGCCGCCCGTCGCGGAACAGGCTGTTCGCTTCCGAGGTCGCCAGGCCGTCCTTTGGGGCGTACAGGTGGGTGATGCCGCCTGTATGCATGATCAGCATGTGGAGGCCGAGGAGGAAGAGGATGACCACTCCCGCCGCCATGTGCCAGGTCCAGAATTTAGTTTCGCGCATTATTCCTCCTACTTAACAAAGCCCAGGAACTCGAAGCCACCCGCCAGGAAAAAGACTGCCGCCAGGATCATCATTACGATCAGCAGCGGCCGCTGGACATTCAGCGACGTCTTGTATGGGTAGACGGGCTCGATCGGCTTGCCGACGGCGAACCCCAGTTCCACCAGCACCAGCCGGATCCCGTTGAATGCGTGGTAGGCGAACGCGGCAAAGACCAGGAACTCTCCGAACTTGAAGATAGGCTGATCGAAGAACCCGCCCGGGATCCACAGGTAAGTGCCGGTGGCGCGCAGGCTGGTCACCACAATGTGCATCAGGAAGTACAGGAGAATTCCCAGGCCTGTGACACGGTGCAGGATGTAGGCGTATCGTTCAACCCCCCAACGCCCTCCGCCGAGCCATCCCCACAGCCCGAGCCGGTTGTCGAATCTCTTGATTTCGGCCATGCGGCCTCCTTGAAAGAATCTGGGCCAAGAACAAATTCATCACTCTATGCTTGGCACATGGAACATGCGACGCTGCGCTTCCGGCCGATCAATACTTACGCTCCACCGGCTTCCACATCGTAATTGTCACGGGCTTGTATTCCAGCCGGGGCTTGCCACCGGTGTAGTGGACCATCGAGTGGGCCAGGAACTTGTTGTCATCGCGCGTGGGGAAGTCCGTGCGGGAGTGTGCCCCGCGTGACTCTTCACGGGCCGCGCCGGCAAAGAGCAGCACTTCCGCCAACTCGAGCAGATTCTCCGTCTCCAGCGCCTGGATGAGGTTCGAGTTGTAAATTCGACTCTTGTCCTGGACGGAGATTCCCTGGAAGCGCTGTTTCAGTTCAGCGATCTTTTCCAATCCCTGCTTCATCAGCGGGCCTGTGCGGTACACGCCCGCATGCTTGTCCATGAGGGTCCGGAGCTCTCGCCGGATAAGCGACGGATTCTCCTTGCCACTCTTCTTGAGGAGCCCCTCGAAGATGCGCTTTTCCTCTTCGCGGACTTTGGCCTCCGGCATGTCGTTCAGTTTGGCCCCCTGTCCGAGGTGCCTGGAAATCTCGCCCCCGGTGATTCCTCCCCAGACCAGGCACTCCGCGGTAGAGTTGCAGCCGAGGCGGTTGGCGCCGTGCATGGAATGGCATGCCACCTCTCCAGCCGCCCAGATGTTTTCCACCTTCGTCCGGCCGTTGATGTCGGCCTCGATGCCGCCCATGGCATAGTGAGCCACGGGCCGGATGGGAATGGGGGTCGTGATCGGATCGATCCCGAGGAACTTCATGCAGACTTCGCGTATCAGCGGCAGGCGCTTGTTGATTTTGTCGGCGCCCAAGTGGGTCAGGTCGAGCTGAATGTAATCGAGACCTTCGGGCCCCGGAAATCCGCGGCCTTCCAGGATTTCGGTCATTTCCGAACGAGACACGATGTCGCGCGGTGCAAGCTCCATCATCTTGGGCGCATACTTTTCCATGAAACGCTCGCCCTTGTTGTTGCGCAGATAGCCACCTTCTCCGCGGCAGCCTTCAGTCATAAGAATGCCTGAGGGGACCAGCCCAGTCGGATGGAACTGGAGGAACTCAGGGTCTTCCAGCGCCAGGCCGGCACGGTAGGCGATCGCCTGGCCGTCGCCGGTCACGGTCTGAGAGTAGGTGGTGAAACCGTACAGGTTCCCCAGGCCGCCGGATGCCATCAGCAGCGCCTTGCCCCGGAGCACGTAAAACTCGCCCGTCGGCGCATCCATGAGCGTCAAGCCGGCGAACCGCCCGTTCTCGACCATGAGCGACGTCACGAAACACTCGTCGTAGCGCTTGAAGTTCTTGTATTTGAGGAGCGTGTCGTACAGGGCCTGGACCTCCATGAAACCCGTCTTGTCGAGAGCCATGCACGCGCGTGGGAAGGAATGCCCGCCGAAAGGCCTCTGCATGATGCGACCATCCTCGCGACGCGACCAGGGCACCCCCCAGTGTTCCAGCATGCGGATTTCATCCGGCGAAGTTTTGACAAACCTTGCGACCGTATCCTGGTCGGCGAGAAAATCCGCGCCCTTGACGGTATCCCAGGAGTGCAGTTCGAGGCTGTCTCCCTCCTCCGGGCGCATCACGGCGGCGGTCCCACCCTCCGCACAGACGGAGTGAGCACGCATGATCTGCACCTTGGAGATGACGCCGATGTCCGCCTTGCCCCCCGTTTTGATGCAAATCTCGACGGCGGCACGCAGCCCGGCGAGCCCGGTTCCCAGGATTAAGACATCATGAGTTATCTGCTGCATGCTTTGTTTGCTCCTTGCGACTCCAGGATTGCGGGTCCCTGAATTAAATGCAGATTGTGAGTCAACAGCCCCCAAGGCTTCGAGTTATGCGCCGGCGCGGCTCCACGCACTTTTTTAGAAGGCGCAGAATATGCCCGTTTTGCCCGCCCTGTCAATTACGAACTGCGGCCAAAGAAACCAGCCACGGCAAGTCTGCAATCAGAGGACCGCGCCGCCGGGGTGTAGAGGAAACCTGGGCAACTCCCTTCCTGCGACGGTGCTCTCGAGAATCGCTTGCGCCCGCGGACTTCAGTGGGTGTCCAACATTTTCCTCGGACTTCAGTGGGTGTCCAACATTTCCCCGCGTCCAACCCGGGGACTCTTCAGCGTCCAGCGGTTGGTGTCAGCAATCGCTTGTGCCCGCGGACTTCAGTGGGTGTCCAACATTTCCGTCCAACAGTTCCTCAGGGGGGTGTCCAACAGTTCCACGTCCAACAGTTCCTCCAACAGTTCCTGTGTGGAGGCGTAGCGGAAGTCCAGGGCCACTGGAAAAGGCTCATACGCATTTTCAGGGTGCGGGAAATTGTTTCGTTGAATTTGAGCGGCGGTTACGAATAGGCTAGACGCGGATTTTTTGCGCGAATACTAAGGAGACGGTATGAATTCTGCTGTCAAACGAGGTTGGCCCCGGCTGGCTCGCGGGGCGGCATGGTTTGTCGTCAGCCTGATCGGGGCGGGTTCGCTCGGCGCCATCGCGCTATATCGGGACGAGCCGATCAACGCGATGTGGCTGATCGTGGCTTCGGTGTGCACTTATCTGATCGGTTACCGTTTTTACAGCCGGTTCATCGCGTTCAAGGTCCTGGAGTTGGACGATCGCAGGGCGACCCCTTCCGAACGCCTGGATGACGGCCGCGACTTCGTCCCCACCAACAAGTGGGTGCTGTTGGGTCACCATTTTGCCGCCATCGCCGGGCCCGGGCCTCTGGTCGGCCCGACGCTGGCCGCTCAACTTGGCTACCTGCCGGGTACGCTCTGGATCGTGATCGGAGCGGTCGTCGGAGGCTGCGTTCAGGACTTTGTCATCCTCTTTGCTTCAATGCGCCGCAACGGCAAGTCCCTGGGACAGATCGCCAAGGAAGAGGTCGGACCGGTTGCCGGCTTTACCGCGCTTTTTGCCATTCTCTCCATACTGACCATATTGCTTGCTGTGATCGCCCTGGTCGTGACCAATGCCTTGCGATCCAGTCCCTGGGGGACATTCACGTTGGCGATGACGATCCCGATCGCGATGCTGATGGGCGTCTACATGCGCTTCGTGCGTCCCGGCAAAGTGCTGGAAACCTCGCTGATCGGCTTCGCGCTGGTGTTGGCTGCGGTCGTGGGAGGACAGTACATCGCTCAAATCCCGACGCTCGCCGCCCTGTTCACCTTCGACGCACGCCATCTCGCACTGCTGATCATCGCGTACGGTTTTGCGGCCTCGGTGCTGCCGGTCTGGATGCTGCTGGCGCCGCGCGACTATCTCAGCACCTTCATCAAGCTCGGCACGATCTTCCTCCTCGCGCTCGGCATCCTGGCGGTTCGCCCCACGCTGGCGATGCCCGCCTTGACGCGCTTCATCGACGGGACAGGCCCGGTTTTTGCGGGAAAGATCTTCCCGTTCGCGTTCATCACGATTGCCTGCGGAGCAGTCTCCGGGTTTCATTCGCTGATTTCCTCCGGAACGACCCCGAAGCTGATCACCAAGGAAAGCCAGGCGCGATTGATCGGCTACGGTTCCATGCTCATGGAGTCTTTCGTCGCGATCATGGCGATGATTGCGGCGTGCGTCCTGCAGCCGGGCATCTATTTCGCCATCAACAGCCCGGCCGGCATTGTCGGAGCAAGCCCCGCAGCCGCGACCGCGACCATCTCCTCCTGGGGATACCCGGTTACGGCCCCCGAGATGGCCGAGTTGGCCGACATGGTTGGTGAGCAAAGCCTGTTTGCGCGCACCGGCGGCGCCCCGTCCCTGGCGGTGGGTATCGCCCACATTTTCTCCGGAACCCTCGGGGGGAAAGGGTTGATGGCCATCTGGTATCACTTTGCCATCATGTTCGAGGCGCTGTTCATACTCACGGTCCTGGATGCCGGCAGCCGCGTCGGGCGATTCCTGGTCCAGGACCTGCTCGGGCACTTCTGGAAGCCGCTCGGCCGGACCAGCTGGTACCCGAGCGTGATTCTCACCAGCGCCCTGATCGTGGGCGCCTGGGGCTACTTCTTGTACCAGGGCGTGTCGGACCCCCTGGGCGGCATCAACAGCCTCTGGCCCCTCTTCGGAATCGCCAACCAGTTGCTCGCCGCCGTGGCGCTGTGCGTCGGCACGACCATTCTCATCAAGATGAACAAGACGCGTTTCGTCTGGGTGACGCTGGTGCCGATGGCCTGGCTTGTCCTGGCTACCCAGACGGCAGGCTATCAGAAGATGTTCCACCCGGATCCGCGGATCGGGTTCCTGTCGGAAGCCGACCGCCTGAGCCGGCTGCTGGCAAGCGGCGGGATCGCACCCGGCCAGGTCGCTGCGACCGAACGGCTGATCTTCAATAACCGGCTCGATGCCGCCGTCACCGCCCTGTTTTCCGTGCTGGTGCTGGTGATCGTGACGGACTCGGCGCGCGAGTGGCTGGCAATCCTCAGGCGGCGGAAGGTCCCGGTGTTGTGTGAGTCGGAATATGTGGTTTCGGCATTGGCGGGGGATTAGCGATGAAATTCCTGCGCACCATCTGGAAAATGCTCGGGGAACTCGCAGGCGAGGCCGATTACCGCCGCTACTGCGAGCACCTGCGCACGCACCATCCGGAGCGAAGCCTCCCCTCGGAACGTGAGTTTTTCCTGGCTCGCCTGGAGGAAAAGTACGCGCGCCCCACGCGGTGCTGCTGATTAAGGCGCCGCAGCAACTATCGGAACCACGAAGACCTCGAAGACCTCAAAGTTGATGAGCATGCCTTTGGGGTCGTTGAGGTCTTCGTGGTTTGATGCTTTTCCAGGCAGTCAAGTTGCCATGCCTTGTTTTCACCGCCGCCGGCAGCGGGTGAGGCGGAGGACAGCTCAGCGTTTCTTCTTGAATTCGACCTGGAGGACGTCGCCGAAAGATTCGGTCATGTATTTCTTCAGTTTGGCGATCAGTTTCTTTTCCGCCACGCGCACCGCTTCGCGCGAAATCCCGTAACGGTCCGCGATCTGTTGCAGGGTCTCCGGATTCTCTGCGATCAGCCGATTCTTGAGGATCAGCCGGTCGCGGTCGGAGAGGGTCCTTTCAAACTCCGCCAGCTGGGTATCCAGCATTTCACGGAACTCTCCGTGCGCGATCTTGTCGTCGACGCTTTCTTCCATCAGCCGAAGGCTGTCGATGTAGCGAATGTTATCGCCGTCGCCGCCGATCGGTGCGTCCAGCGAAATGTCCGGTCCCGTCATCCCCAATTCGACGTTGATTATTTCCTTCTCGTCGACGCCAAGGTTCTGCGCCAGAAGCTGAGGCGTGGGAACGATTCCCCTGGCTTCGAGTTCCCGCTTTTCCTGGTTGAGGTTCATGAGAATCTTGCGCCGTTCGTTGGTGGTCCCGATTTTGACCATGCGGGTATTGTCCAGGAGGAACTTGAGGATGTATGCCTTGATCCACCAGGCGGCGTATGTGGGGAGCCGCGTGCCGCGAAACGGATCGAACCGCCGCAACGCCTGAAGCAGCCCGACATTCCCTTCCTGGATGAGGTCGAGAAGATTGCGGTAGACCTTCTGATAGATCATGGCAATCTTCACCACGAGCTTCAGGTTCGATGTAACCAGCCGGTAAGCGGCCTCGCGGTCGCCGGTTTCGCGGTAAAGCACGGCGAGTTCGTGCTCGTCCTCGCGGCTCAACGGGTGAAACCTGCTGATCTCGTAGAGGTACCTCTTGAGCGGGTCGTAGTGTGCGAGCTTGTTCGCACCCAGCCCGAGGTCTTCCTCCTTGAGCTCCAGCAGTCCCTTGATTTCACGTTCCGGCTTTTCTTCGGTCTCTTCCACAGGCGAGTTCTCTCGAGATGAAAATAGAAGTTCAGAGATCTTTGACCATAAGTCTATTATTATACTTCACTGAACGGTGGAAAACGGCCCGGACAAACACCGTGGCCGGAAAGCCCGAGGCGGTGCAGACAATCCTGCTTCAGTGCGCCTGTCTGGAGGGTCCGGGGGAAGCAACCCATGCCCCCGGCAAGGAGGCTGTGTATGGATTACGAAAACCTTGTGGTCGAGAAACGGGGCCGGGTGGCCCTGGTTACGGTGAACAGGCCGGACAAAATGAATGCCCTGAATGTCCGGACACGCGAGGAGATCCTCGACGTCTTCCAGCAGCTGGGGGAAGATCCGGACATTCGGGTCGTCGTGATCACCGGCGCAGGCGAAAAGGCCTTCATCGCGGGGGCGGATATCGGCGAGTTTTCCGGGAAGACCGCGCTGGAGCAGAGGGACGTCATGATCCGGACGCGTGCGTTCGACGCCATGGAGGATTGCCCGAAGCCGGTCATTGCCATGATCAACGGCTATGCCCTGGGAGGCGGGTGCGAGCTTGCCATGGCCTGCGACATTCGCATCGCCTCGACTAAGGCGAAATTCGGGCAACCAGAAATCAAGTTAGGGATGATTCCCGGGGGCGGGGGAACCCAACGCCTGCCTCGACTGATCGGGGAGGGCAAGGCCATGGAGTTGACACTCACCGGCGATCTCGTCGACGCTGAGGAAGCACAGCGCCTCGGACTCGTCAACTCTGTGGTAGCGCCGGAGGACCTGCAGGCCAGGACCATGGAGTTGGCGGACAGGATTGCGGCGATGAGCCCGATCGCCCTCGCAATGGCCAAGAAGTCGGTGAAAAATGCCGCGCGCATGGATCTGGCCACGGGCCTCGATGCCGAAAGCAACCTGTTTGCCCTCTGCTTTGCCAGCGAAGACAAAGAAGAAGGGGTGCGCGCGTTCCTCGAGAAACGTAAACCCGTTTTCCAGGGAAGATAGTCGGGCGCGGATCACTCCTTGACATCCGACGCCTGAATCGTGGGGATCGCCTGCAGGGCCCTCTTGCGGGCAACGACAATCAACGTGCGGCCCAGCAGGATCTCCCGCGAGGCGAGCAGCCGGCGAATATCGCGGTTGGCAGCCCGCTGAAGGGGATCTCTTTCCTTGCGCATGGTGCGGATGCTGTAGAGCCGGATCAACGGCTTCAGGAAATAGAGCGCCACCGACCCGCGCCGGAACAGGTCGGTGGTGACCCGGCTGATTTCGAATCCCTGCGTGTGCAGCATGTACCTCAGCTGGCAGTAGGTGATGGGGTTGATGTGATCAAAGACCGGAACCTGGCTGAACTCGTTTATCGGCCGCGGTACCAGGGAGTAGAAACCCGAAAACAGGAACTTCAGTCTCGAAGCGAGATTCAGGATATTAGGAGTGGAGAGCACCAGACAGCCATCCGGCCGGAGCACGCGGCGGCACTCCCGGACGAAGTGAAACTGGTCTTCCAGATGCTCTATGCCCTCGATGCAGCTGATGAAGTCGAACTGCTCGTCCGCAAGAGGGAACTTACGGTTCAGGTCGAGGTAGATGCACGGAAGTGGAGCTACCTTGAAAAAAGCCGGATCGATGTCGCCGCCCGTGACGGCATAACCTAACTTATGCAACTGCCATGCGAGCGCCCCTTCTCCCGCGGGCATTTCCAGCAAGGAACCGCGCGACGGAAAACCGCCGAAGATCTCCAGCACCTTCCGGTGCGTTTTCTCGTGGGCGATGATCTGGAGGTTCTCGTACTCGCGTGCGGATTCATCGGCCGGACTTTCGGTGATGGAAGACATAAAGACTCCGAAAACGGCTGATTGATATCAGAGCACCGGGGCAGAGTCAACCAGTTGAACGGATAAGTAATTCCTGTGGCATGATTCGGGTGAATCGCGATATCCTGACGGCCGTCCATCGGCGGCAGGGCATGCCGTCATGCAGTACGCCAGACTTACAGTGAACTGAACACGGCCGGGAGGGAATAAGCATGAGTTACGTGGATAGGAACTTGCTTGAAGGGGAAGAGGTCGTGTACCGCGCCAGGCTCCACCGGCTGATATTCCTGCCACCGGTCGCCATCGCCGTGGTTGGACTGGCCCTCGCCATTTTTGTCAACGCCATCGCGGGCGCCGTATTCGGCGTCGCCGCCGTCCTGGTATTTATCCCCCGTTTTGTCCGGTATATGACCTCCGAGTTTGCCGTCACGAACAAGCGGGTGATCGCAAAAGTCGGCCTGATCAATCGGCACACGCTCGAGCTTGTGCTGGCAAAGATCGAGACCGTCGGTGTCGACCAGGGTGTCCTGGGACGTATTTTCAACTTCGGCACCATCGTCGTCACCGGCACTGGCGGCACCAAGGAACCGTTCAAAAACATTGCCAACCCGCTCGGGTTCCGCAAGCAAGTTCAATCCGAACAGGCCTGACGATCGGCAGCTCTCAACGCGTAAGGAGATTCATTGCAATGACTCGAAAGTCTATGCATCTCGGAGTCCGAATCACGGTTGTATCCGCGCTGTTCCTGTCCGGCGCCGGATACGCGATTTCACAGACAGCCCCCAAGCCGCCCGCGCAGGGCGCTGTAAAAGCGCCCGCACCGGCCGGTCCGGCCTCGCTGCGCGCGCTGAAAACGCGTCCTGAGCGGACCGACTACGCCGAGACCAGCCGTTACCAGGATGTGATCGACTTCATGAAAGCCTGTGCCGCGGCCTCGCCGCGAATTCACCTCACCACGTACGGGTACAGCTTCGAGGGCCGAGCTCTGCCGCTGGCGGTGATCGGGGCGAAGGACGCGACCCCGGAAGCCGTCAAGGCCTCAGGCAAGACAAGGATATACGTCCAGGGTAATATCCACGCCGGAGAAGTGGAAGGGAAGGAGGCGATGCTCGAGCTGCTGAGGGCGATCGCGCAGGGACAGCACGCGGGCTGGTTCAATTCCGTGGTGCTGCTGATCAATCCCATTTTCAATCCTGACGGCAATGAGAAGATCAACCTGACCAATCGTAGAAGCCAGTACGGTCCGATCGGCGGCATGGGCCAGCGCGAAAACGGCCAGAATTACGATCTCAACCGCGACTTCATGAAGCTCGATGCGCCCGAGACCCGCTCCTTTATGTTGATGATGGCTCGCTACGACCCGCACCTGGTGGTCGATCTGCACACCACCGACGGTTCGGCGCACGCCTACCAGATCACTTATGCGCCGCCGTTGCATCCCCTGACTGCAGCGCCCGTGGTTGAAGTGCTGCGCAACGGTCTGCTTCCCGCGGTGACCAAGGCGATCAAAGCCAAGGACGATATGGACTTTTACTATTATGGCAACTTCGGCGGCGGTGGCCGGGGCGGGATGCCGCCGGGCGGGCGAGGCACCCCTCCGGCCGGACGAGGCGATGTCGCCGGAGGCAGAGGCGCTGCCGCGGGCGGCCGCGGCGACGTGGCCGGCGGCCGGGGGGGTGCGCCGGGCGGTGCGGCTCCGGAACGCGTCTTCTCCACGACCGCTCCCACCGCGCGCTACGGCATCAATGCCGTCGGTCTGCGCAACCGACTGGGAATTCTGAGCGAAACGTTCAGCTACCTGCCGTTCCGCGACCGCATCAAGGCCGCGCGCCGTTTCGTCGAGGAGATCTGCAACTATGCGCAGCTGCACAGCGCCGAGATCAACAGTGCGGTGGCCACGGCGGACCATCAGTCGATTGTAGGGAAGGAGGTCGCCCTACGCGGCCGGGCGGTCAAGTCCGCGGACCAGGTCGATATCCTGGTGACCGAGCTGACCAACGAAAATAATCCGTACACTGGTCAGATCATGCGGCTGCGCACCAGCGTGCGGCGGCCTGAAAAAATGTACCAGTACATTTCCTTTGAGCCGAGCGAAAGCACACTCGCGCCGCGAGCCTATTTCGTCCCTGCCGCGCTTCGAAATGCACAGGATCGCCTCGAAGCGCATGGAGTGTCATTTACCAGGACCGACCAGGAAATGACCGTCAGTGGCGAACAGTTCCGGATCGAAACGTCAGCCCTGGCCGAGCGCGAATATGAAGGCCACAGAGAGCGGACGATCACGGGGAAATGGGAACCGGCTGACTTGGCCGTCCCGGCGGGCACCCTCCTTGTCCCGGTGGACCAGCCCTTGGGGCGGCTCGTGGTGATGCTGCTCGAGCCCCGCTCCGAAGACAGCTTTGCTTCGTGGGGCCTGCTGGACGATGTGCTGGAGAGGGCGAAACCCCAGTTTTACCCGATCCTGCGCACACCCGAGGCCATGCCAACCACAAAATGAAACACCGGATTGACGCCCGCGGGCACACGCGACTCTTGAGAGCAACATGAACCGCTATTGGGAGAAAAATGAGGTCGTCGACCGGCTGGAACGAAAGATGGCCTCGGCATTTCACTCCGTGTATGAGCTGGCCCGGAAGGACCGGCTCTTCCTGCGCGATGCGGCCTGTGCCATCGCGATCCAGCGGGTCGCCCAGGCCTGCCAGGGATCGAGGCTGGGTGTGAAGGGCTAGAGCCCTACACACCCCTCCCCGGGCAATTTCGAATTTGCCTGATTCAACAGCGGAACAACTTGTGTGCCATACCGCAGCGCTGGTTGATCAGACTCTCTGTTCTCCCAGAAGTTTCTCCCAAGCCGCCGGCGAAGAAAACGCAGCGATCCCCATCCGAGCTCGCCGTTCTCACAGGTGACGAAATTCGCCCCATGAATTCTTCAAGTTAGATGAGCTCCAAGTCCATGGCGGAACGTGAGATGGGTGGAAAATGAAACTATATTCCAAAAAAATTATCTAATTTATTAGCCTCCGTGCCAGAAGGTGGGGAAACGGGGGTGAACGGAAGGAGTAAACATATGCGAGCGCGAAAAAGGTCTTTTGGGAAGGTGCTCTCTGCAGTGGCGGTACTGACTTTGGCGGCAAGTCTGACGCTGCCCGGCACCGGCTATGCCGCAGGCGGGAATGTTCCGAAAGCGACGCGCGGGGGGCTTGCCGAAGAAGTCAGGCATCAGCTTGTGATGCTCCCTTATTACAGCGTGTTCGACAATCTGCAGTACGAAGTGTCGGGGAATGGGACGGTTGTGTTGTCCGGTGAGGTGGTGCGCCCGACCTTGAAGAGCGACGCAGCAAACGTTGTCAGGAGGATTGAGGGCGTGGAAAAGGTGGTGGACAAGATCGAGGTTCTGCCGCTCTCGAGTTTCGACGATCAGATTCGAATCCGTGAATACCGCGCCATTTTTGCCGGCGATTCGCTGTACCGGTATGTCCTTCGCGCTGTGCCGCCCATTCACATCATCGTGAAAAACGGCCACGTAACACTCACGGGTGTGGTAGCCACGGAGGCGGACCGGAACTTAGCCGGAATCATCGCGAATACGGTGCCGGGCGTGTTCAGCGTGGCCAACAACCTGACGGTGGAAAAGAAGGTGGGCTAAGGGCTCGCGCAGAGATAACTTCACATTCTGCTGCCGTCTCTCCAGCTTGCGGACGGCGCGCGGAAGCAGGGTAGGAAACTAGCAAGCTGGAGAGACGGCAGCCCTGCGGGGCGCGGCGGCGGACGGGCATCTGCTGCGTTGCCGCTCCTCGACGATGTCACCACATCGCCTGCGTTGCGGCGCCTTGCATCTGCCCATCCGGCGCTCGCGCCAGAATGCGAACTTATTCTTGCTCGAACCCTAAGTTGCCATTCCGGGCGCATCCCGTTGGTGCTATCTTGCAGCAATGCAAAATCGACCTCGGGGTGGCGTATCGCAATGTTCTCTGGAGCAATTTGAGCGCGACCTGGCTGGCAGGCGCCTTGTGCATCAGGCGGTGTCATGGTGGGCGCGCCGCAAGCCGCAGGATCCGGCCGTGATCAGCTATGATCTCGGCCGGACGGTCGACTGGCTCACTCTGGATCGCGTGTCCACGGACCTCGCCCTCGAATTGCTCCGCCGGGAATTCCGCAAGGGGGACTTTCTTGCGGCATCGCTCCCCACCAGCCTCGAACACATCTTCCTCGAATATGCCTGTTTCAAGATCGGTGTCATCCACGCGCCGCTGGATCTGCGCCTCAGTCCCCCGGAGGTGCTCCGCTGCCTGGAGACCCTGAAGCCGAAAGGATTCGCATTCCTGGATTCGGGCCCCGGATCTGCTGTTGCGGGCCAATGCCCGTTCATCCAGGAGCGCTTTTCACAATCCGATCTTGCCGAAATGGTCGCGCGCGGTCCCAAACCCTCATCGCGCGGCCTCAGGACTGCTCTGGATGACGCGATCGCCAAGGTCGGCGAACACGATGGCGTTCAGGTGATTTTCACCACCGGATCGACGGGTTCCCCGAAAGCGGCGCTGCTATCCCACCGGAACATCACCTCCCAGAATTTTGCTCTCGGGACGTCCTTCGGTTTCGAAGAGGAACGTATACTCCTGAACCTGCCGCCCTCGCATGTGGGCGGCCAGTCCGAGGTGCTGATGACCGCGCTCTTCTGCGGTGGGACCGTAGTAACCCTCGAGACTTTCGATCCCGCCAAGTCTCTCGACGCGATCCGGAAGCACAACGTGACCATGCTCGGACAGATTCCGGCGATGTTCCAATTTGAATGGCGCCTCGCGGATTTCGAAAAGTATGATCTGTCGAGCTTGCAGAAAGCGGTTTATGGCGGTCAGACGGTTCCGCGCCAGTTTCTCGAAAGAATGGCATTGATGGCGCCCTTGATCGGCACCGGTCTGGGATTGACGGAAACCGCCGGATTCTGCACCTACACACCGCTGACTTCGTCCGTGGATGAGGTCGTCGACGGCATCGGGTATGATGTCCCCCTGTACCCGCTGTCCATCAGGCGCGACATGAAAGAGGACAGATCGGCCGGTGAACCGCTTCCGGATGGCCGGACGGGCAACATCTGCTTTTGCGGTCCGCAGACATTTCTTGGCTACATCGGCGATCCCGAGTCGACGGCGAAGGCCGTATCCTCGGATGGCTTCTTATACACTGGCGACATCGGCTGGAAAGACCAGATGGGCCTACACTTTTCCGGGCGGGCCAAATGGTTGATCAAGCCCGCCGGCAACCAGGTTTTCCCTGGAGATGTGGAGAAGCACATTTGTGCGCTTCATGAGAAGGTCGCCGGCTGCGGTGCGGTCGGCGCCGATCATCGGCTCCTGTCGGAGGCGATCGTGGCCTTCGTTGAAAAGAAACCGGGGACTGACCTTTCGGTCGGCGAACTGAAAAAACACGGGCGCGGCCTGACGTCTTACATGCGGCCGTTGCATTATGTGCTTCTGGAGCCGGGACAGATGCCTCTCAATCGTGTGGCCAAAGTCGATTATGTCCGCCTGAGCGAAATGGCCAGGCAGGAAGTGGACCGGCTGCGGGCTGCCGGCCGCTGGGACCATTGATGCCGGGCAGGCCTCAAGAATTCTGCTTGCCGGACAGGGCGCATGCGTCATACTAGGGACCGTCGCCGGATTCCCGGGTCGATGCGGGTGGTCCCATGCCAACGGTGTGCTGATGAACGATGACAGGCCGAACTGCCGGGCAGATCGAGGTTCGAACAGGGCCGGTGCCGCGAGCGCAAAGGATCCACAGGACATCGCTGCACGCAATCAGGCGGTGCCTGCTCCGCAGGAAAGCGAAGAGCCCTGCCGCTCGATGTCCGGGGAGTCAACCGCCGCCACGCCGCCCGTGTCTCGGGACGCCGTTGCCGGGCCGGACGCGGCGGCACAAATCAAGAAAAAAATCCGGGTTATGCTGGTCGACGATCATGTGGTTATGCGTCAAGGGTTGGCCCGCCTGATCAGTGGAGAAGAAGACCTCGAAATCGGCGGGGAAGCGTCCGATGGGGTATCGGCGGTCAGATTGGCGCATGAACTGATGCCGGACGTCATCATCATGGATGTGAGCATGCCCCTGATGAACGGCATCGAAGCCACCCGGCTGATTCACGCAGAACTGCCGGGCGTCCGAATCATCGGCCTCTCGATGTTTGAAGAAACTGACCGCGCTGCGGCCATGCTGAACGCCGGCGCCTCCGCCTACCTCACAAAAAGCGGCGAGACCGAAACCTTGATTGCCACCCTGCGCGCTTGCGCCGCTCCCGCCGAGGCGACAAAAGCCGCGGCAAGTGTGGCCGGCGGCGGTCGTGCGAGCCAGTGTGTGCCGGCCAAACAGAAAGGTGGAGTAACAGCCGACAGGAAGGAAAGAGACGGTAAATAGCGCTGTCCCTCTCTCCGGAACAAACATCCACGAGCACCCGCGAGCCGTTGCGCGACGGCGGCAGCACAAACGACTGGAGGAACCCGTGATGAATCGATCCGTGCGAAGAGCCGGCCTTTTGGTAGTCCTTGGCCTGTTTTCGACCGTTCTTGTCTGGAGTCAAAAGAACATGGGGCAGGGGCGCCCGGACACCACCGGTTGGAAGAACCTGTTCGAAGCGGATCTGTCCAACGCGTCGTTCAGCCCGGGCGGCTGGGTCATGGAAGACGGGGTGTTGGTGGCCAAATCAGGGGGAACAATCTGGACCAGGGAATCTTATGGCGACTTCGTACTCGACCTCGAGTTCAAGGTGGCCAAAGCAGCAAACAGCGGCATCTTTCTCCGGACCGGCGACATTAAGAACATCCTTTCGGCGCTCGAAATCCAGATTCACGAAACAACGGACGGCGCCCAGTACGGGATGGCAGGCGCCCTGTATAACGCCAAGCCGCCGAGCAAGGACGTGGCCAGACCCGCGGGAGAGTGGAATCGTTACACGATCACCTGCCTGGACAGCAGGCTCACGCTTGTTTTTAACGGCGAACAGGTGCTGAATGTCGACCTGAACGACTGGACCGAAGCGAACAAAAATCCGGACGGCACACGCAACAAGTTCTCGACCGCGTTGAAGGATTACGCTCGCCGGGGTCCGATTGGCCTCCAGGGGCTGCATGGGCGCGAAGCCGCGCCCGTATGGTTCCGCAACCTTAAAATCCAGGCGACGAATTAAAGTCTGACTGACACTGTGCCCAACCTGTCCCGCTGCCATCTGCGGCTCAGCGGGCCGCCGCCGGCTTTTTGGCAAGGTGGAGTTGGACGGTCAGACGGTTCCTGCGGATGGAGATGGTCCCGAATTGTCCCGACGCGTCCTTGAAGACCAGCCGGCTTCCGTCTTTCTCCTCCACTTTCAGATAGCTGTCCAGGTTCTTCTGGACGTACTGGTAGGCTCTTTGGGCGATTTTCTCATCCGGATAGTCGGCCAGAATCACGGTTCGTTTTCCCTCCGCGTCCTGATAGTTGCCGGAGACTGCCGTGATCTGCCTCCCCAGCTGCAGAATGTCCCCTTCGCCAAGCGTGAACACACTCTGCAGCGCATAGGGCCCGCGGATCAGCCTGACTGAGGATTTGTCCAGCCCGGGGCGGGGAAGCACTTCGTCCACCTTTACGGGTTGCTCGGGCGGGAGTTTTGCCGCAATGAAGCGGGCGAATTCCAGCACTCCAGGCCTGACGGCCTTACTTCCGTTGACGTTGTTGATGATCACATAATATCGGTTCCGTTTGAAGAGCAGTTGGAATTCGTTCTGAGTGTGGCGCTCCGCAAACGCCGCGTCGGGCGTTTCCTTGCCGCAATTCATGCGATACATGCCGGTCGCGGCCACAGGGTCCTTCATGCGGTACACCTCGACCTGGAGCTCCTCCGGCTCGGTCTTCGCATTCGATGCGCGAAAATTCGAGGTGTAGGGCTGGACCGTAAGCTGCTCGAAGCCGAACTCGAGGAATAACTCGGCGCCGCCGTCTATGTAGCCGTAAAGATCGGAAGACGTGAAAACGCGGGTTCTTTCCGATTTCTTCCAGACCTGTTGAAACCCGTCCGGGGGCAGGAGCGCCTGATCCTGCGCCGCCGCAATGCCGGCATAAGCCAGGAAGAATGCGGTTAGAGAAGCCAAAAATAAATGTCTCATGACTGCATTACTCTGACGCGAATCTTGTCGGGATCCGCCACTCCCAGTCCGAGCTTCTCGGCATAGCGGAGGTATTCCGTAAATCTCGGGTTCTCGTTCACCGTGATGCCCATTTCCCTGCGCTTGGCGACGAGTTCGCGGTGGCATGTCATGTCGAGGGCGAACGGGTCGGTGGCAAAATACAGCGAGTGATTTGCGTAGATGAACTGGGCATTCTTGTCGGGGCCGCCCTCATATTGGGCGCGCAACCCGTCGGTTATGTTGAGCACCAGTTTTTCGCGCACGACCGGGGCAGCAAGCACTTCGGTGCAGACGTTAAAAAACAGCGGATCGTGGAGCCGCCCCGTGTTGCACAGGGCGCCGTACCCGAGGTTTTTGGTGGCCATAGAAACGCCGTTGCCAGTGTTCTTGTACGCGGGCAGGTTGATGATCTTCGTGAGCCGCTGGGTGAGCAGTTTCCCGAAATAGGAGTACTCGCCGTTGAAGACATGCTGGTTGAGGTAAAACTCATCGTCCTTGTAGCCGCGCACTCCCTTGCCCACGACTCCCTTGGCAAAGTAATAGACCTTCTGGTCGAAATTATTGATGCTCAGGTGGTTTCCCTTGGCATCGCGCCATTTGTTGCCCGTTTCATCCATGGTTTGCAGCCCCTCGATCCGGACGCCGGGAAATCGCTTGGTGGTGTAGCCGCCATCCGAGAGCATGTAGTCGAAGCGGTCCCAGATCACTATGTTCTCGCGCGGCAGGCCGCCCTGAACGAGCCATTCGATCACCGCGTCCACGATTTCATGGCGCGTGTTGATCAGGGGCGGCCCGACGGGGTTGACCTTCAACCCGACCATATCCTGCCTGGTAAAAAACAGGTCGAAGCTCTGCTTCATGTCCTTGCCGGTCAGGTTGGTTATGCCCTTGGTGACCATTTCCGAGATGACCTTGGGGTCGAAGGTGTCGCCCTGCAGCGAACGCTTGTCGGTAATCTTCTGGACCGTTCCGGGAAAGGGACCCGGCAACGAGTGCCTGGTTTTCGGCGCCGCCATGAATTCTCCGATGTTCGTCTCCACTTTGGGAGGCGGCTGTTTCTCCTGGCCGAATGCGGGAACGCCGAGGACGATGCTCCCTGCTGCAACCGAGCAGGCGCCTGCCGCTTTCACAAAATCGCGCCGATCGATGCGGGAAGCGTCGGGGTAACTCACGTATCTGGAATGACTCATGGCAAAGCCTCGTTCTCTTGTGCCGGGTGAAATCCGTTGCTTGTACCCGCCCAAGGGCGCGTTCGCGAAATGCGGGCGTCCTCCGGATGTGTGGAGCGTGCTCCGGCGGCCTGCACTCCAGCGGCATCCCGCCACTATTCGAATAGAAAAGCCCGTTCCTGTCAACCATTCTGTTCCGATTGCCGGAAATCCTGAAATCGTTTTCCCTAGTTCGGGGATCTTTTGTTATAGTGCTCCCTCTTGATCAGGAGAAACCGTGTTAACGCTACTACTCTGCCTTCTGCAAATTGCACAAAGCGCCCCGCCGGCCGGGACGGCCGGGGCCGGCGCGCCGACGTTCACCATTCCGCGCATGGAAGCCGCAGCCGAGGTTACGATCGACGGCCGCCTCGATGAGCCCGCCTGGGCTCAGGCAGCCCGCCTCACCGGTTTTTCACAATACCAGCCGGTCGATGGCCGCTCTTCTGAGGAAGAGACTGAAGTGCTCGTCTGGTACTCGCCCGAGGCGCTGCACTTCGGCATAATCGCTCACGATTCCGTTCCAGGATCGATCCGCGCCACGATTGCCGACCGCGACAATCTGGGAAGCGACGATACCGTGACGATTTTCCTCGACACCTTCAACGACCGCCGCAGGGCGTTCTTTTTCGGCGTCAATCCTTATGGCGCGCAGGAAGACGGGGTGCAGACCGAAGGCGGTTTCAACGCGGGAAACGCGCGGGGCGGCGGCAATTTTCAAGGCGGAACCCTGGACAAGAGCCCCGATTACAACTGGGAGTCCAAGGGATTGATCACCGAGCAGGGCTATACCGTCGAGATCAGCATTCCCTTCAAGAGCCTGCGTTATCCGGGCAACGCGGCACAGCGCTGGGGCATCAACATTCAGCGAAAGGTACAGCGCACCGGCTATGTCGACACATGGACCGACGTCCGTCGCGCCAGCAACAGTTTTCTGGGACAGGCGGGCTCGATGGAAGGGCTGCACGATATGAAGCGCGGCATGGTGACGGAGGTTCAACCCTTCGTTACTGCGACCGAGGACGGCTCCAGGACGGTCGATGGGAATTTCAGGAGGGAAAGGATCAAGCTGAATCCCGGCGCCAACCTGAGGCTCGGCTTCACGAACCTGTCCCTGGATGCTACGGTGAATCCCGATTTCAGCCAGGTCGAGTCCGATGCCGGGCAGGTGACCGTCAACGAGCGGTTTGCCCTTTTCTTCCCGGAAAAGCGCCCGTTTTTTCTCGAAGGGATCGAGCTGTTCTCGACCCCGAATCAACTGGTTTACACCCGGCAGATCCGGGACCCGATCGCCGGCGGAAAAGTAACCGGCAAGTTCGGTCGTTACGGCATCGCCTATCTCAACGCCGTGGATGACACTCCCGACGGCGGCCACGCGCTCTTCAACATCACACGGCTGCGCGCCGATCTCGGCGCCAATTCGCTCGCCGGAGTCACGTACACCGACAGGATGGCGACGGACGACTCCAACCGCGTGCTGGCCGCGGACGCCCGCATTACATTCAAGAAGCTCTACTATGTCCAGGGACAACTAGGCCGCTCCTGGAGCGACTTTTCGGGCGACCGCACCAGCTCTCCGCTGTGGAGCGCGGAACTGGATCGCACCGGGCGGGCGTTTGGATTCAACTACAGGCTCAACGGGATCGGCGAGTCTTTTGAGGCGCGGTCCGGGTATGTCCCGCGTAACAACATTGTCAACGGGCGCGCGTTCAACCGTTTCACGCTGTATGGGGCGCGCGGAGCGGCGCTGGAGAGTTTCACGACTCACTTCGGCCTGTCGCGAATCTGGCGTTACGGAGAATTTTTCAGCGAGTCCTCGATCGAGGGGGATGAATCGATCAGTTTCTCTGCGCAGATGCGCGGCGGCTGGGAGCTGAACAGCGAGGTCCAGCGGCAGTTCGTCCGCTTTGATCCGGAGATGTATGCCGGCTACCAGGTGCGGCAGCCGGGAGGATCCGCCACGACGTTTGCCGTGCCCGATATCCTCAGCGGCGCCTATGGTGTGAACTTTTCCGTCAGCACTCCGACGTATCGCGCGTTTGGCATGAACGTGGAAATCGGCAAGGGGACCAGTCCCATCTTCCCGGAAGCCGCCAAGGGGCGCGAGACTTCATTCTCGCTGACGGCCAACGTGCGGCCGGCTAATACCGTCCGCGTGGAAGCGACCGGCGTGATCTCCCACCTGATCCGCGCCCGCAATGGGAGCGAGTTCGCGCGCACCGTGATTCCCAGGATCAAGGTCGAATACCAGCCCACCCGGGCCCTCTTTTTCCGAGTGGTCAGCGAGTATCGCTCGGAGCGTCAGGCGGCCCTGGAAGATCCTCGCACGGGCGCCCTGCTTGTGATCGACGGCATTGCCAGCACGGCGCAGAAATTCAACGGCCTGCGTGTCGACCTGCTCGTGTCGTACGAACCCACGCCGGGAACGGTCGCATTCTTCGGGTACGGAAGCTCACTCGAGAGCGACCGGACGTTCGGCATTGCGGACCTGCAACGGAGCACCGACGGCTTCTTCCTGAAGCTGGCCTACCAATTTCGGCAGTGAGACCTAGCCAAGGGACGCAGCCCTTTGAAATCCCCGCGTGCCCGATTGCTATTTCAAATTCGAGATTCGAGATTCGAAATTAATCTCGAAATTCGAATCTCGAATCAGAGGGGCAGCTGGAGATTTGCGACAGAGACAAATGCGAACAAAATTCTCGTTGTCGGCTCAATAACGGTCTAATGCTGCTTCTTCATGAAGGCTTGCGCGCGTTTTTTCATCTCTTCGGCGGGCACATCCTCTATGTGAGTGCCGATCCACCAGAGATTGCCTGACGAATCACGGACTCCCGCATTGCGATCGCCGTAAAACTGATCAGCCGGCTCCATCAATGAAGTCGCGCCCGCGTCGAGCGCGCGCCTGTACACGGCGTCCGTGTCCTTCACATACAGGTAGAGTCCGGCGGGCATGGGCGGGTACTTATCTGACGCTTCCCCCATCATGATCATCGAGTCGCCGATTTTGACCTCCGCGTGCATCACGGTGCCATCGGGCGCTTCCATCCGCTCGAGCACCTCGGCCTGGAACGCCTTGGTCATAAAATCGATCAGTCCGGGCACCCCGCGGATAATCAGGTAAGGCGTCACCACGTGATACCCGTCCGGTATTGGTTTTGCTGCCATTTCGATTTCCTCCTCTGCAGACTGCGGCTGCAGGATGCGTTGCGTTCAGTCTTGAGTTTCAGGCCGCCGGGCGACCCGTACCGCTGTCATCTCTAAACGCTCCAAGTGTTCGTTCGACGCGCCATCAAAAGAACTAGGCCAATCCCCAGTCCGGCAGGGAAAAATCCTTATTCGAACAGATCTGTGAAACTGAGAGGACGAAGAGGAAGAATGCCGACGGGGGAATTATTCCGTGTTTTTGGCAGAACTGTGCGCCATTGAGTCAGCTCCGTCGATCGGAGCTGCTCCCAGTCGCGCGGGGACTCCTTTATGCGTCAACACTTGGCAGACGGTGCGGGCGGCAGCTGCGGATGGTACGAGCATTGCTTAAGTTGTTGTTATGCCAAACGGAATGAAATCAGTAAGGGGGTATCGCAGAGCACTGTCAACAATATCACGAACCCCGCGGGGGGGGATGGTGACACTTGCTCCGCTGGATCTGAACGGAGACGACGGCTTCTAGGTTTCAGAAGGCTTCGTGTACTGTTCACAGGGGCAGGCGCGCATCGTACGCGCCTGCCCCTGTGTCAGGCTACTTGAGGGCCTTTTTGGCTTTTTCTGCGGAGGCCTTGGAATAGTAGGCACAGACGCCTTTCTTGGCATCGGGCTGGATATCCGCCGCTTTTACGGCCTCCTTTAGCTTTTTCTCCGGCACACCCATTTCCTTCGCCCAGTTGGCGATCGTCTTCATTTCATCGGCCATGATGCTGTCCTCCTGAGAATGACGATGTTGGATAAACGCCGGATATCATAGCATGCATTTCCGGGCCGGCACGCCTCGTGTTCATAGCATTTTCGCGGCAATTTCCTTGAGGAGTTTTGCGCAAACGACGCCGGTTACGGTCGAGGGGTCGAAGCGTGGATTGTATTCGACGATATCCGCGCCGACGACCTCTGCCTCCAGCGCCTGGATCGCTCCCAATGCCTGGCGAACGGACAGGCCTCCGGGTTCCCGGTGAGCCACTCCCGGAGCGAATGCAGGATCGAGAGCGTCCATGTCGAAAGAGATGTAAACGGGGGAGCGCATTTCGGGCAGGGCGTCCCGCCAGTCCTTCATCTCGATGACTTCGACTCCGAATCTCTCGGCCTGGCGGCGCTGGCGCCCGTTCATAGTGCGGATGCCGGCCTGCACGACCCTGTGAGCGAGCCCCTCTTCCATGATTCTCGCGAAGGGGCACGCGTGCGAACGACGGCTGCCCTGGAACTCGTCATACAGATCGGGATGCGCGTCGAAGTCGAGGATGGTCAAATCGCGATGCCTGCCGGCGAATGCCTGGATAATGGGATAAACAATCGAATGGTCTCCGCCGAGGGCGATCGGTTTGAGGTTCCGGTCGAGCAACACCCTGATGGACTCTTTGATGCCAGCGAAGCTGTCCGTGCCCGCGGCGGAAACCAAGTCGCCGGCATCGACGAGGGTGGAACCTGCGCCCAGGTCGGTTCCATTTTCGCTCCAGAGGTTGGAGGCGTCGGAAAAGAGCGCTGCACGAATCAAGGCGGGGCCTTCCGCGGCCCCCCTTGCGAATGAGGAATTTTCATCGCAGGGAAAGCCCACGATCGCGATTTTCCCGCCCTGCTTCATGGTATCCGGATCGATCACAGAGTCTTCCCGTGCCGCTTACTTGAGGTCCGGAACAATCTTTCCGAGAGTCTTGGCGACCTCGAAATCGTTGTCCTCGAGCAGGGTGTACATATTCTGCTGAATGGTGATAACCGCTTTCTTGTAGGCGATCAGGGCCTGCAACTCCGCCCCCTGAGCCGCCGCCAGATCCGCCTGGCGCTGCAGCACATAAAAGTTTTGGCTCATTCCGGCTTGATAACGCTTGGTCTCGCCGTCGAGTTGTTCCTCCGCCAGCTGTCGGGAAATCCTGGCGGTTTCCACTCTCTGACGGCTGGTTTCGAGCGACTCGACCGAATTGCGAATCTGGACGATGATGTTCTGCTCCGTCTTGGTGCGGTTCATGACCAGTTGCCGCTGTGAAATCTTCGTCTGAGCCAGTTGGGAATCGACTGTGCGGTTTCTGAGCGGGATCTGGACGTTGAACGCCACGCTCCAGGTAGTGAGGCCCTCGGTAAAAATCGTCTTGTAAGCGTTGAAGATACCGCCGACGAATTGATCCGGGATCTTCGGATCGCCGCTGGAGGTGTAGGACTGTGGGCCCGCGGTACCGTTGGCGCCGAAGGCGCCGATCAGGTCAAACTGCCACTTCCTTGCGTTTTTCTGGATCTCAGCGGTGATGTCGTTCTGCTGCATCTGAATGTCGTACTGTTCGAGCTCCGGGCGCTTAACCAGGGCCGTTTCGATCGATTTGTTCAAATCGACCTGGTATTCCCTGAAGTCGGGCGATTCGGTGGGGACGATCGTCTGGTGCCAGATATCCCCATTGCGGTCGCTGGAGATCATGTTTCTCAGGCTGTTTTCGGTGGTCTGGATTGTCTCCTTGGCGCGGATGAGATCGATCTCGCGGCTGGCCTGGGTCGCCATGGCTTCGGTGATGTTGATCGGCGCCGCGGTGCCCACGGACAGCTTGAATTTGTTCTGTTCCACGGTGATCCCGGCCAATTCGACCGATTGCCGCTTGATCTCGTAGTCGCGAATGGCGCCGACCAGGTCCCAGTACAGGCCCTGAATGGATGCGATCGTATTCGTGACGCCCTGTTTGAACTTGCTGTCGTTCGTCTTGAGGTCGAGGTTGACGAGCTTGATGTTGCCGCGCGTCTGGTCGAGTTTGCGGTTCCGCCAGAGAGGCTGTGTGAACTGCAGTTGGGTGCTGGACTGGAACTGAGGCGTGAACAGGGAAGCCAACTGGTTAGTGTCGCTTCTGCTGGAGTTGAAGTTCGCGGTAAAGCCGCCGCCCGTCGGAACATTTTGCGTGATCGAGAAGTTCCATACGGCACTGTCGCGCTGGTTGAAGTTCGTTGTGGACTGGTTGGTGATGTTTGTGTTCGCCGACTTGCTCCTGCCGGTGGACAGGGTCAAGTTGACCGTCGGATCGTAGAAGCCGTAAGTCTGGGTCACCTTTTGCTGGTAGAGCGCCTCATTCGTATCGGAGATGGCGATATCCAGGTTGTTCTGAAGCGCGAGCTTCGTCAGCTCTTTGAGGGATATGCGCAATGCCGTCCCGTCTTTTTCGGCCTGCTCGATCGGGCTCATGGGAAGGCTGGGAATCTGCGTCGTCTGCACCGGCTGCTGCTCCTGCGCGGACGCGTCCCGGGGAGGAGCCCAGGCAGAGGCCAGGGATAAGACAATTGCCGCCAAAATGCCGAAATGTCTCAGATTTCTCTCCTGTCGAGGAGAGGGCTCAACGATCTTCATACACGACTCCTTGTCAAGACTGCTGTTCAAGCGGTCTGAAACTACCGGAACTTGATGTGCCGGGGCAAGTAAAATGCTACCGCATCCGGAACAGATCATGAAGTGACGCCTGGAACCGGTTCCCGTGGTATGCTACATCCCGAGCATTGCTGCAGCAGCATCCAATCACTACGACTGAGATAGTGACTCCGGCGGTTTTGAGGGCGTGGCATCAGGCGCCCGGTCCCGGAGCAGCCGCATCGCTGTAACCTGCAATTCTCAGACAGGCAACCCGGAATCCAGGAGTATTAACGAAGGAGCATTGTTGTGACCGATACGAAAATCACCCTGCCGGAATCTGAGATTCCAACGCATTTCTACAACATCATGGCCGACCTGCCGGGCAGGCTTGAACCGCCGCTTCACCCCGGCACGAAACAGCCGATCGGGCCGGAAGCCCTGGCGCCCATTTTCCCGATGGGTCTGATCCAACAGGAAGTCACGACGGAACGCTTTGTCGAGATTCCTGACGAAGTGCGCGATATCTACAGGCTCTACCGTCCCAGCCCGATGTTTCGGGCCCGGGCGTTCGAAGAGTTTTTGGACACTCCGGCCAGGATTTACTACAAATCGGAGCACGTCAGCCCCGTCGGAAGTCATAAACTGAACACGGCCGTCATGCAGGCGTACATGAATAAGAAGGAGGGGGTCAAGAGACTGGCCACCGAGACCGGGGCCGGCCAGTGGGGAAGCGCACTGGCTTGCGCCTGCAAACTGATGGGCCTGGAGTGCATGGTGTACATGGTCCGCGTCAGCTACGATCAGAAGCCTTACCGCCGGATCATGATCAAGGCTTACGGCGCCGATGTGGTTCCGAGCCCGTCGGAGCTGACCGAGGCAGGGAGGAGCGTCCTCGCGCAGGATCCCGAGTCTCCGGGGAGTCTCGGGATCGCCATCTCCGAGGCAGTCGAAGACGCAGCCAAACGGGAAGACACCAAGTATGCACTCGGCAGCGTGCTGAACCACGTCCTGCTGCATCAGACGATCATCGGCCAGGAGAGCATGAAACAGATGGAACTTGCCGGCGACTATCCGGACACGATTATCGCCTGCCACGGCGGCGGGAGCAATTTCGCCGGGCTCACGTTCCCCTTTCTAAGAGACAAGATCGCAGGAAAGAGGAAGGGGCTGCGGGCGATCGCGGCCGAACCCCTCTCCTGTCCCACGCTGACGGCAGGCAGGCGGGAGTATGACTTCGGCGACGTCGCCGGCAGCACGCCGCTGATGATGATGCACACCCTCGGACACAAGTTTGTTCCTCCGCCGGTGCACGCCGGAGGGCTGAGGTACCACGGGTCGGCGCCGCTTGTGAGCCATCTGCTCGCCCACGGAATCATCGAGGCCGAGGCCTATTCTCAAGGGGAGGTATTCGAGAGCGCCCTCAAGTTCGCCCGGTGCGAGGGGACGATTCCGGCGCCGGAGTCGGCTCACGCGATACACAGCACTGTCGTTCACGCGCTGAAGGCCCGCGAGTCGGGCGAACGCAAGGTGATCCTCTTCAATCTCTCCGGTCACGGGCACTTCGACATGACGGCCTACGAGATGTTCCTGAGCGGAAAAATGAATGGGGCCGTGTGATCTCAGGGAGGGAGGGTGGAGGGACAGAGATCGGTTTTTGGAGGATGTGGACTGACGCAGGCGAATCAGCGCGTCGACTCTGAGCGTCGGCGGTTGCCAGATTCAGTGAATGACACGGACAAGAGCGTAGCCGTAAAATTTTTGAAATTCCGACTTGACCGTCGGCAGCCTCTACGGATAGGGGCCGGCGACGGTCCAGCCTTCATCAGCCAGTTCGGCGAGCGCAGTCTCGCGGGCGGTCCACCTGCGCTTGGGGACGTCGTCTTTCAGATCCATCAGCAGGACCCACTCTCTGCCGTCATACTCGAGCCGTGCCAATTGACGCATTTGTTTCTCGACTTCGACCTTCCAACGTATAGCACACCCCATGCGCAAATTGTACTGCGGCCCCAGGATATTGGATGTTGAACGCGTCGCGGTTCGTTTGTAGCTGTCTGCGACGAAGGTGTGTTCCTGCGCCTCAGTGGCTGCCTCGAGAGACCATCAGGTCCAGATCTTCCTTGAGGCTCTGAAGATCCTCCTCGTGCTCGACCTCCTGTCCGAGAATGGTCAAGGCGAGGTTGTACGTCACCATATCCTTGTCTTTCGTTACGTCCATGAGTTTCTTGTAGGCCGAGATTGCGCACTGCTCCCCCGCAATGTTCTCGTCGAGCAGGACTGCCACGTAAGGATCATCGGGAGCGTCGTAGGCGCAGGGGCTGAGGTCGAACCATCGCTTGGGATCGGTGACCGGTGTGCCGCCGAGTTGAATGATCCGCCCGGATAGCAGCGTCGCGTGGTTCATTTCCTCCGTGGCATGCAGGGTGAGTTCCGCCGCCACGGCATCTTTCATCGGGCCCTTGATGAGCTTGGCGCCAAGCCAATACTGGTAGTAGGCAAGCCACTCGCTGGCATAGGCGCGGTTCAGGTGGTCGAGCAGCTCGTTTACGTCCATGCCTATAATTTCGCGTCCCCTGGTTCCCATGAGTCCCTCCACTATGGCCGCATCCGTCGGGCGGCCCGAATCGATCCTGCTGCGCTGCTGGTGCCAGCGTGACAAAGTATTCTAATGACGACGACTTTGGGGGAGCAAGCTCATTCATCACGGGGCTGGACGCGATCTCAGCCAGGCGCCCAATGCTGCTCCCATGCCGGCGCCTGCCGTATCGATGCCCACGTCGACCGGCGACGGCGTGCGTCCGGGTGTGAACGACTGGTGAAACTCATCCGTGATGGCATACAGCCCGGCCAGCAGGATCGCCAACAGCAGCGAGCGCCGATCCCTGAAGATCCCGCGGGTAAGGCCATGCAGGTACGCCACACCCAGCAGACCGTACCCGATGATGTGGCCGCCCTTCTTGAGGGCAAAATCCCAAATCCCGAATTTCGGCAATTCACTCCCCTGTGTGCCGGAGGCGACAAAAATCAGCGCCATCATCACCAGGGCGGGTCCCCAACGCCACAGCCATCTTTTTGCCGACTGCATGTCTCGATCTTCCCCCTCACGTTTGCAGACCGGCGTGTCCACGTCGGGTCCGCGGCTTGCGCCAATCCATCCTATTCTACAATGGGACGGACCAGGGCTTGATTATTCCTGCCGGAGGGCGAGGACGGGATTGATCGTGGTCGCCCGGTGTGCCGGCAGATACGTCGCCGCTGCGGCTACCACGGTCATGAAAAGGGCCGCCGCAGCATAGGTGACCGGGTCGGTCGCCTCCACTCCGAAAAGGAGTGAAGATAAGTAGCGGGTTCCGGCCCAGGCGGCGCCCAGCCCCAGGACAATACCGGACATCGAGAGCAGAGCGCCTTGTCGCATCACCAGCCCCAGTACATTGGAGGGCTGCGCCCCGAGTGCCATTCTGATGCCGATCTCCCGCGTGCACTGCGCCACCTGGTACGAAAAAACGCCGTAGATGCCCACGGCAGCCAGCACGAGCGCCAGGCCGGCGAAGATCCCGAGCAGCACCGCATAGAAACGCGGCTGCGCGACTGAATTGGAAATGCGCTGCTTCAGGCTGGAGATGTTGTACATCGGGAGTTGCGGATCCAGGGAGGCCAGTTGAGCGCGGATGGCCGGGACCAACGCCATCGGATCGCCGTTGGTCCGTGCGACCAGGGTCATGGACGACATCGGTCCTTCCATCGTGAACATGCGGGAAAACTGCCTGACCGGAAGGTACATTTCCGGCATCGGCTTGGAATCGAGCCCCTGGGGCCTCACATCTGCGACGACGCCGATAATCTCGCGCTCATCCCCGAGGCTGAACTGCCGGCCTACAGGATTTTCGCCATTGAGGAAGCGCTGTACCAGCGACTCATTGACGATGGCCACCGGACTTGCGCCTTCGCGGTCCTGATCCGTGAAATCGCGTCCGTTCAAGAGCCGGATCGACATTGCCTTGATAAAGCCGGGGCTGACCAGGCGGATGCCCGCGATGGTCTGAGCAGCCGGATCCGTGCTCCGGGGCCCTCCCCGCATGGCAAAACTCATCGCCATCATCGCGGAGGACATCGGCATGGAATTCGTCGCGCCCGCCGCCTGCACGCCCGGCAAACGTCGCACGCTGTCCAGGAGCTGGTCATAAAATCCCAGCTGCGCCTCTGCCTGAGCATAACGGGTTCGTGGCAGACTGAGCTGCAGCGATAGAACACCTTCCGGATCGTACCCCGGTTTCTGCCGGATCAGGCGGACAAAACTGTTTGCCAGCAGTCCTGCGCCCACCAGCAGAACCAACGCCAGGGCAAACTCCACAACCACCAGGAGGCTGCGCACCTTGTTCCGCCGGAAGGGATGCAGACCCGCGGATGCCTGGGCCTCGCCCTCCTTCAGCAGGTTCATCAAATCCGTACGCGAGCTCTTGAGGGCGGGGGCAAGGCCGAACAAAACGCCCGTGACCAGCGAGAGTGCCACTGAGAACGCGAATGCACGCAAATCGATGCTGATGTCCTCCAGGTGGGGAATATTGCCGGGAGTGAGCCGGCGGAGAAGCGTGATGCCCCAATACCCGAGAAGGAACCCTGCCATCCCTCCCAATAATCCGAGGAGCACGCTTTCCGTCAGCATCTGCCGGATGATCCTCATGCGTCCGGCGCCCATCGACACACGGATAGCGATCTCCTTCTGACGGTCGACGGCGCGGGACAGGAGCAGGTTGGCGACATTGGCGCACGCGACCAGCAACACCAGACCGACTGCGACAACCAGGACCAGGAGTGCGGGCCGGACCTGCCTCATCGACTGTTCGCGAAGCGTCGTCAACTGAACCGAACCGCTGGTAACCATAAAACCGGAGCCGGCCCCCGGCCCCGCCCCCCGCGTCCCTTCGGAGGGCGTTTGCCCCGGGCCTGCCATCCTCATGACTTGCCGTTGCTCGGGTCCCTCGCCCCGCCCGGGCAATCCCGGTTGCGGCCCCGGTGATTCCTGAGTTTCCGGCCCGGCACGGAACACTCGCTGCATTCCCCTTTGCCTGGGCTGACCCGGCGAAGTCAGCTCCTTGCCCGGCGTCTTTCGCGCGGGCAGGTCCATCTCCGTATCAGGCGGACGCATCATTTTCTTTATTTCCGCCGCGGCCCCGGGACGAGGCGGTTCCCCTTCCCGAGCCGGACCGCCGGCGCCCCGAGCGGATGGTTGCATGAAGCCGTCGGATCGGCGCTGCAGCAACGTCGAGCCCTCCGCCTGCGCCTGGGCGATGGTCGCACCCGGCCTGAGCCTTGCGACGGCAGGGGCCATCATGATGCGGTGGACAGTGGCCGACTGCAGTGGCGGTTCGAGTACGAGCGGCGCCCAGTATTCGGCCTGGTTGTTGGGGAATTCGAATTCCGGCCGCATGATTCCCACCACGGCGTAATCGTTGCCGTCGAGCTTGATGTAGCTGTTGAGAACGCCTGGAGCCTTGCCGAATCGGTTCGCCCACGTGTTGTAACTCAGCATCACGACCCGGTTACTCCCCGCTTTTTCCTCCTCTTCACGCAGGAACCGGCCCATCAACGGTTGCACGCGCAACAGGGGAAACAAAGCAGGCGAGACCCGCGCCCCATTCAGGCGCACCGGTTCGGACACTCCGGTGAGGGTCGTCGTATCGTTGACGTACATGGCCATCTGCTCGAACATCCTGGTAGCAGAGCGCCAGGTCTGAAAATCATCGGACGAAATCGCGGCGGTCCGCTTGGGGAGGCCCGCCACCTCGCGAGTCTGATCGATGGTGACGATGCTATTGGGATCCTGGTAAGGCGGCGGCGTCAGCAGGAGCGTGTTCACCACACTGAAGATCGCGACATTCGGCCCGATCCCGAGCGCCAGGGCCAGGACGGCAATGATCGCAAATCCCGGATTTCGTGCCAGCATTCTCACCGCCTGGCGCACGTCCTGAAAGAAGGTCTCCATGATTACTCCTCCGGTCCCGGATTGGATATGGGTCCCGCGCCACGATTAAGATACTTCTATTACGGCATATCACTCGAGTAGTTGCCAGAAATATCCCACGCCGCGTCCCTACTTGCGATAGTCAAGAGGGGGCTTGCGGTCGCCGATCACGGGCTTATAGGTGAAGTCGCTTCGGCGCTGGTCGAATTCCGTGCGCGCCTTCTCGATGTGAGCCGGATCCTGGAAAAGTTCCACGCCGGTGAGAGCCATTGTCTTCGCGGCGACTATCATGCCTTTGATTCCGATCGACATGCCGTCGCATGCGGTCGCCTGCCAGGTGTGCGCGGATGTGCCGGGCACCCAGGTGGCCGTCGTGAACTCGGTGGTAGGCACATTCCAGCTCACATCCCCCAGGTCCGTAGATGCGGGGGTGAGGTCCGTCTCCGGCGGCAGTATCTGCGCCTCCGATCCCAGGGGTTGAGCCGGGCTGAGCATGGTCTTGCGCAGCGCCTCGGCAAAAGCGCGCTCCTCGTCCGTGTACTTGACACCGCCGACGCGCTGGAGGTTCCTGGTCTGCATTTCGGCAAGGTAGCCATTGGGGAGCAGGTAGCATCTTTGAGCCATGGGCCCCATCCGTGGGTATTTCAAGACCCCCGCTTTGAAGGTGGCGCTTGACGCTTCCGAGCCGGCCCAGAATAGCACCGGTTACCGCACGGGGCAACCAAGACCAGGGACGGCCTGGATCGCAAGATGAGTCGTTCCGTATTGTATAGACGGGAGTCGTGGTGTCTAATTCCCATAGTGTAACGTACCGCCTCCAGGAGGTGCGACACGACGAATCAGACCGGAACAATTGGCAGGCTTTCCCCCGATTAACAAACTCAAGGAGGCAGACTCATGATCAGGAAAGTGTTAGGGCTGGCGATGCTGCTGGCAATTGCTGCGGCTGCCTTGGCCCAGCAACCGGTCGCGCCCCAGACGCAATTGAAAGTCGGCGACATTGCTCCTGACTTCACGCTGACGGACAACAACCGGAACCAGGTCAAGCTGAGCGATTTCAGGGGCAAGAAGAACGTGATTCTTGCTTTTTACGTGCTTGCGTTCACAGGCGGCTGAGAGCGTGAGTTGAAGCAATATCAGGCTGATATTGCAAAGTTCGAGGCTTCCGACACACAAGTGCTCGGCATCAGCGTTGACAGCGGTCCGGCCAATGCGCACTGGGCCAAGGAGCTCGGCGTGACTTTCCCGGTGCTCAGCGATTTCAAACGCACCGTAGTCAAGGAGTATGGCATTTACAACGAGTCTCAAGGGTACGCCAATCGCGCTACTTTCGTGGTAGACAAGCAGGGAATCATCCGCAAAATCGAACAAGGCAACACTGCGATTGATCCCAGCGGCGCTTATGAGGCGTGCAGCGTGCTCGACAGGAAGAAGTAGCACTCATTCCAACGGGGGATTCTTCACTTTCCGGGGATCACGGACAGGAAGGAAAGGCTGTCGCTGCCGCAGATCTCGGCGGCCAAGAGCGGGCCACTGGATCGAATCTCGTCCCGTCCTCCCGCCAGGCCCGCCGTTGCAGGGATCCATTGATACAGCAGAGCCACACGCTGTTCACCGGGTGCGAGGTCTGCCGTATAGACTCCCAGAGAATCTCTCTCCAACGTCTGAATCGCAGTTCTCTCTCCATGGAGATGGTTGTGACTGGCATTTCTGCTATATTCTGCATGCGCACATGCCAAGCACGATGGTGACCTCCAGCGTTAGAACCAACTCGAATGGCTGATTTCTCTGAGGACGGCATATGGAAATTTGTGATGTGCCTTTTTGTACTACCGACTGGTCCACTATTCTGCCGACGGAACATCCCGGTGAGCGAGGGATTGCCTACTGGCGCACCCTGGAAGCCGGCAATATTCGCGTGCGAATGGTGGAATACAGCGCAGGTTACGTTGCGAATCATTGGTGCGAGCGTGGACATGTCCTCCTCGTGCTCGAAGGCGAACTGACGACCGACCTGAAGAACGGCGAATCCTTCGTCCTCAAGCCGGGGAGCAGCTACCAGGTTGCCGACAAAGCAGCGCCCCACCGTTCGCGAACGGAAAAGGGCGCAAAGCTCTTCATCGTGGATTAATGTGGTTCGCAGGGCATCGCTGCGAACCTCAGGCTTCTGCTGGAAACGCAGCAGCTGCCGCGGGGCATATGCTTCAGCGCGACACCAGGGGCAGAGGCGTTCCCGTCGAGGAAAAAAACTTCAATCCGCTCAGTGATGATCCTGCGCCGGGATTGAGTATTATGAACTCTGACAGATACCCGCCGCCATCGGCCAGATGCGGGAAGAAGAGGCTGCTCGCCGCCCCAAGCCGCGTAAGGTCGAGCACTGGCAATGTGGACAGAAGGAATCTGTCCGCCGCATTCGTGGAACGCATTGCCATTGTGGCCACCGGAACATTGGATTCGAGGAGCAGGGTGCCGCGGAAGCCCTGCGGCAAATCCGGTACCAGCTCCGATGCAAAGAGCGAGGTTTGATGCGCCGGATCCAGCGAAAAGGTTCGGACGGTGCCGCGCGCCTCCCCCTGCAGGTTCGCTGCTGTCACCGTCAGAGCTGCGGGCTGGGTCCCGGGATTTACGAGCGCCACCCCGGCATCGTGATTGTTGCGCCGGTCGACATAAACCCGAATTCGTGGCGACGGCTCGGCGGGAGGAACGCCGGTGGTGGCCACGATTCTCCCGCCCTGCGAAAAAGCGAAGATCGCGCCGGCGGTTGGCGCCCGCAGAGGGCTGTCGGGACGGACTATGACAAAGCCGGTGCGGGGAGTCGCGGAAATGCTGTTGGTGGTGACCACGAGGCTTCCGTCCGGCTCCAGGCGATAGGGAACGTTCCCCCCCGAAGCTCCGCTGATACCCAGATCAAGTTCCCGCCCGTCGGGATCGCGGAACTCGAGTCTCCCCGAGAGCGCAGTGGAGCCGGGATTAACCAGAAGAACATCGGTGGTGTACCCGCCGCCGGCGGCGACCTGCGGGAGATACAGGGAGTTCGCCTGTGGCGGCGAGTCAAGGTTCGCTACCGGTTCGGTGGTGATCAGGAATTCTCCGGCCTCATTCAAAAGCGTGCGCAGCGCCACAACCGCAATCGGCGTGTTCGACCGCACCGTGATGCTGCCTTTGAATTGCGGCGGCAGAATCGCTCCGGGGAAGAGGTCCCGGACAAAACGCGCCATCTGATTGTGGGCAGCCAGGCTTTGAGGCCCGCTCGCCACCAACTTCCCGGCGGCGTCGCGCAGCTCGACCGTAATAACGGCAGCCGCAGCCGGCGCGGCAATCCCGACGCCGGTATTGACGGCAGGCGAGATTTCGGCGAAGCAGCGGGCGCGCAGGACGGGTTCGGTGGCAGGGACGGCAGCCTCGCTGACCACCTTGCCGTTGGCGCGCACGGTCATGATGAGCGTGCCGGAAACGGATGGCGTCGACGATTCCAGCGCGGCGAAGCCCGTAGAAACGGGCGTTCCTTCAGATCCGCCGCTCGCGTAAGCGCGGCCGCCGTTTCCAGTGAGCGTCTCCGCAACGGACGAGAGACCGAAACGCAAGGCGGTGGACACCGAACCGCGATTTTCGGTCGCGCTCTTGTACAGAGATTCCCACCCTTGACGTATGGCGGCGATCCGGTCAATGTCCGACCGGTTGACATCCTTCTGCGCCGGCACAACCAGCACGAACGCGTGTCGAAGCGAGGTCGGCGCCGCACCGTAGGCCGGGGATCGTTCTCCGTCGCTCTCGATGATCTGCTCGATCGCTATCTCACGGGGCGTGCCGGCAACCGTGATATTGTCGCCGGTGTATTTCCCCGTATTGAAATCAAAGTATCTGGAGCAGGGGGCCGAATCCCGGGTCTTGAGGATCGCGTAGCTCATCTGCGGCTTCGCATCCCACCAGTACTTCAGGTCTTCGACTGTGCTGATGACATACGGATCGGGTCCGGTCTCGATATGACCGCTGTGCTCAATGTAGCTGGCGCTGTAACTCATCAGGTCGGAAGTCGAGCCCGATCCCAATCTCACCCAGAAGCTCCGGAAGCGATCCTGGCTGCCGGGAGTCTGCCGCGGATCCCTGATCGCATTGTCCGACAGGCCAAATGTGGAGGCGAGGGCTTCGATCGTCCCGGTGGCGATCGGCTGGGCCTGCGTGATCAGCGTAATGGGTCCGACCTCACCCGCGGGCCGCAGTCCCATCAGGTATTGATCCAGGCGGCTGTAACGGCGGCTCTCGTCAAGCGCGGTGAAGCGGAGATTTCCTTCATCCCGCCACTCGTTCCCCTCCATAAACGAAGCTTCGGAGTTTAAAAAGTAGCTCCAGTGATCGTAATCCCGGCCGAGGAGCGACCCGGAGAAACCCTTGTTGAAACGGTAATAAACATAAGCAAGGAAGCGGTGTCCCCACTCTTCCCCGATCAGGCTCAAAACGCTGTGATTCAGGTCGCCGATCCGTTCCGTCATGTCCTGCGGGTATTTGGAGAGGGCGTTGAGGTTCACTATGCTCTGCAGCCTGCTGGCACTCCCGGTTTCGACGCCGTAATCCCGGATTGACTGGCCTGTCCCCCTGACGTCGTTGCGCACTCCAAGCGAATAGGCGAACGCATCCCCGGCGATGTCTGCCGCGACATCGCTCGCGCCGAAGATCACCAGGCCGTCGTAGTCGTCCTCGTGGGAGCGGTAGAACCTGCGCGCCACCGCAAGAGGGTTCAACTCCATCGCCGAGTACATCTGGTAAATGGGAGCCTCCGTGAGAGCTTCCCATACGGGCGCCGAACTGAAAGGAATGTTCAGGCCCCAAGTCTGTTCTCCGTTGGAGATTCCCGTGATCCCCTCTTTGGTCTCCAGGCCGAAGTAGTGGAACTGAATGATGCCATCAGGGGACAACACCAACTGGAAGGTGTTGTATTCGGAGGTTGAAATAGCAGGCACCCACTGCCACGTGACCACGACCCGCGCGGTCGTCGCGTTGACATAAACGCCGTCGCCGGCCTCCGGATCGAGATCGGCCCACAGCGGCGCAATCCTCGGCCTTCCCAAGGTGAATGCAGACTCGGACCAGTATCCCGAGGATTCGCCGGCGCCAAAAGAAACGCTGCCGTTGGAGTTGACGAAAAAGGTGGTGTATTGCTGTCCGTAAAATTTAAACGCGAACGGCAGTGTGCGATAGACACAGTCATCGTCGCCGAGCTCGACCCGCTCTCCCAGGTCGGACTTGGAGCCCACGGCGCCGACGAGTACATCGTAGCTTCCCGTCACGGTCGGCCGGAATTCCAGGGATTTCTGAACGAGATCGAAGCTGCCCAGGATCAGGGACCCGTCGTCGTGAAGGACTGCGACCCCCTGGCTGTCGAAATCCGGCGGCGCCGCGATGGGAGCCTCGGGCGGGATCGATGGGAGGGAGAGCAAGTCCGTCGCACGCAAAGCCGGCAGCCTGGCGGGAAGTGTGTCGGTATAGGTGCGCTTCTGCACAAGGCCTTCCAGCTCCAGCGTGTGGAGCCTTGTGGCTTTCATGGTCTCAAACCGCGCGCTCCGGCCTAGGTCTTTGATCGGGGCCCAACTCTGCGCGCGATCCGCGGAGCGAAACAGGAGGCTGCGCTTCAAATGCGAGTGGACAGGCACCGTCAGAAGCGCATAGACCCGGTCGGGGTCCGCGGAATCGGCCGCCAGCAGGGGAGGCTCGGTCCGATTTGCCAGCGGCAGCGGCAAGCCGCCGAAGGCCGGGCGCCAACTCAATCCGGAATCGTCGGAACGATAAATTCCTTCGGCCTCGGCAGCGCAGTATAGCGATTTCCCGTCGGCGGCGCCGGTCATGGCAACCACCTGGGCAACGACCGCTGCCCCGATGGAGTGAGGGAGGCCGTGGTTGACTTCGGCCCAAAGGCTCCCGCGATCGGCGCTGCGGAAGAGCCCGTGCCGGAGTGTGGAAACAAAGACGGGGCCGCCGGGAGTCGGCGCCCACACCCTCTGTGGCTCGGCATCCCGGACGGCAAGAACATGCCGATGCCAGCTCGTGCCGGCGTCTTCGGAATGATACAGGCCGCGATTCGTGACGCTCCAGATGCTGCCGCTGCGGACCGGGTCCGGAGCCGAGCTGAGGACCGCGCCTGTCCCTACCGGAAGCCGCGCCATGCGTCCTTTCAACACGATAGTGCCGGTGAGGGTCAGCAGTATGGCCAGGATGATGCCAAGGAAACGTGGGAGCTGGAAGCAGAGCCGCGAGAATCTCATTTTCACCTCGATCAGGCTGGATAAAGGCCGAAATTCAACAGATGACGGATCCGTCCGTATGCTCAAGAACGGGAAGCTGAGCTTCGGAGGTTCAGTTTTCAACGATCGGATATGTGAATGATTCCGTCGCCAGGCTCTCCGGGGGAATCGCAGAGGGGTGCGAGGACGCTTCAATATCTGACAATTTGCAGGGATTTGGCAAGGGAAAACCGCCTTGCACGGGCAAGCCGGACTGTGCTGAAGCATCCGGCCGTCGTCTGGTCGACGGAGGTGAGCGCAGCCCGGCTTCAATCTTGATGGGTTCCGCCAGTTTTACCCGGAACCGTCATCCTTTTGGGATTCCCTTAAAAATGCGGCTCTTGGAGGCCTATGTCAGAAGATCTGAATTTACAGCATCGGGAGGGAAATCAGTCACGAGCCGTCTCTTCATCTCAACCTTCTCCTGTCACTCCTTTTGATAATGTCATTCTTCATCCTTGTCGGACTGCGCTTTGCTTTTACAGTTCCGGCCGATCTCAAAACAAATTGGATCTTTAAAATGGCAGATAAGCTGAAACTGGAGAGATTATATGGAGAGGGCCACTGGACGTCAAGATAGGGCTATTCGCCATTTTGAGGATGCGGTGGCCGCAAATTCCAGTGATGTGGATTCAATGTTATGGTTAGTCATGAGTTACTCCCTCTATGTCGGCAAGCCCGCCGCCGCTGATGCAATTGCGGAAAGACTCATCAGCCTGGATCCGGTTCCTGTCGGAAACCTCTTCGCACGCGTTTGTGCCCGCTGGGCGAAGGACAATTTCTCGGGTGCGCTCGCCGTGCTCGAGGAAATGCGTGTGGGCGAACCATCACTGCGTTTTGTCAATTTTTGGCGCATCTGTGTGCTGGCTCGAATGGGCCGGAATGAAGAAGCATTAAAGGCCGTGGAAGCAACACTCGAGGAAAACACCGTGGACGGCTTTGCCCAGCTGGCTACGGTGTTCCGACACGCACTCTTAGGCGAGCGGGAAGCTCTTATCGCCTCACTGGCTGGCGCGAGCCAATCGTATTTCTGGAACGATTCTGATGTTCCCGAGTGGGCGGCTGGTTGGCTGGCGTTGGTCGGCGAGAAAGAGAAAGCGCTCGATTGGCTCGAGCACTGGGTCGACCGCGGTTCGATCAACTACCCGATGCTCGCCCACGGAGATCCGCTGCTACAGCCCTTGCGAGGCGAGCCTCGCTAGAGAAAGGACGAGCGCGTGGAGTCGTCGCTGTGGATTCGGCAAGTTGCTCCCGCATCTCCAGGCGGGCGTCGGCGATGTCGTGCAGGCGTTCCTTCAGGTCTTTCTCCAGGCAACGGCGCAATAGTCGCCGGATCGACTGTGGCGTATCCACAGGCAAGGCTGACCAATCCGGCTCTCCCTTACGGTAGTGCGATAGGGTTGTGCCGATCATGAGATGGCCTCGGTTACTTGGGGAAGTTCATCTTGTCCAGTAGCGCCTGGAAGCGCGGGTCGGCGCGGATGGGATCGAAATTCGGTTGCACTTTAAGCCAGCGCATCAAGTAGGAACGCTCCATATAACCAAGTTCCAATGCGGCAAGGGCCTCCTCTTTCCTTCCCATGCTGGCAAGAAGGTATGCCCTCAAGACTGGATCGACATACTTGCGCTTCGACAACTCCTGCAAATCGACTAGTATCTGTAATGCCTCACTCCGCTTGCCCGCTGTCGCATAAGCACTCCCGAGCATCGCGATATAACGTGGACTGTCTTTCTCAAGGGCCGCTGCCTTTTGATATTCTGCGACTGCATCGCCGAGAGTTGCTTTAACGCGATAAACCGACCCCAGATGGGCGTGCGCATAGGCAAAGCTCGGATTCAATTCCAACGTTGTGATTAGCTGTTTAGCTCCCTCCTCAAACTGGCGCGCCAAGAAATAATGGAATCCCAGTTGAGTATTTATGACGAGGGACATAGGCTCGAGTTCCAGCGCTCGCTTATATTCAAGCAGGCTTTCATCAAACCGTCCCATCGCATCCAGGTATATACCATACCAGTGGTGAGCCATCGCATAGTTTGGGTTGAGTTCAATGGCGTGTTTGTGCCCTTTCTCCGCTTCATGCCAGTTCCAATCGTAAATGTCGGTTACAACCGCCAGCGAATTGTAAGCTTCAGCGAGATTCTCCTCCAGTTCGAGAGCCTTGAGTGCCGCCGCTTTAGCCTTGGGCAAGGAATCCCTGGATGAGAGATAGCTGCTGTTGGCGAGGCTGCTGTAACAATCGGCCAGCCCGACGTATGCCAACGCATAGCCTGGGTCCCTATCGATGGCCTGATTGAAAAACTGAATGCCTTTCTTGAACGATTCTTCCGTCCTTCTGTTCCACGAATAGAGACCCTTCAGGTAAAGCTGATACGCCTCGGCATTTTCGGTGGGGCGTTTGGTCAGGAGCTTTTGCTCTTGGCCCGTCAGCCGCAATCGCAGCTTATCCGAAATTTCCGTGGTGATTTCCTCCTGCACGGTCTGAATGTCTTCGAGCTTGCGATTGTACTGAGCTCCCCAGAGCGTAGATTCTTTTTCTGTATCTACCAGTTCGATCTGGACGTTCAGACTGTCGCCCCGCTGTTCGATTCTCCCCATGAGTATCGAACGGACCTTGAGATCCTTTCCTGCCTTTTGGGCATCTACATCCTTCTTTCCTTTGTAGCGAAATGCCGTGCTGCTCGGCACTACTCTCAGATTGGGCAATTGTGCAAGGCTGTTGATCAGGCGCTCGGAAATACCGTCGCTGAGGTACTCGTTGCCGGGATCGCCGCTCATATTCACAAATGGCAAGACAGCGATTGAATCGATTCTCTCATCCCTACTGGCGAGATACCAGTAGAGGGCTGCTCCCATAACGACGAAAATGACGAGCGCAAGTGACGCGTAGAGTGCCTGGCGGCGAGATAGCAAGGGGTGTCTTGCTGCCGTAGCCTCCGCCGCCGTGATAGTGAACTTGCCCGATTCTGAATCGCGTTTCAGACGCATGAGATCGGCACGCATATCGGATGCGTTTTGGTAGCGGAGCTTTCGGTCTTTCTCCAGCGCCTTATGGATTATCCGCTCCAGCTCGCCGGGGAGATCGGGATTCAACCGAATCGGAGCTAACGGAGCTTTGCTGAGAATGGCGTTGAACACGATACCAGCTGTGGTTCCCTCGAAAGGCCGTTTCTGCGTCGCCATTTCATACAGGACCACTCCCAGCGAGAATAGGTCGGTCCTTATATCCAGCGTCTCGCCTCGGACTTGCTCGGGTGACATGTAAGCGACCGTCCCGACTGCCGTCCCTGGACTGGTCAGCCTCGCTTCTATCGTCTGCGTTGGTGCCGCCGAATCGGAGTTCTCCTTTCCATCACTGAGCTTGGCCAACCCGAAATCAAGAATCTTGGCATGACCTCGCTTCGTTTCGAAGATATTAGCAGGCTTAATGTCGCGGTGAACGATCCCTTCCGCGTGTGCGGCATCGAGGCCCTCTGCAATCTGAATTGCCAGATCCAGGATCTCGTCCGTACCAAGCGGCTTGCCCTGGATTCGATCCTTCAGGGTCTGGCCGTCAAGGTACTCCATCGCAATAAAGTGATGGCCTTGATGCTGGTTGATCTCATGGATGGTGCAGATGTTGGGGTGATTGAGTGCGGATGCTGACTTTGCTTCCCGTTGAAATCGCTCCAGTGCCTGACGATCCTGGGATACAGCTTCAGGGAGGAACTTTAGGGCGACAAAACGGCCCAGGGAGGTATCCTCCGCCTTGTAAACGACACCCATCCCTCCGCCGCCAAGTTTCTCAATGATCCGGTAATGCGAAACCGTTTGGCCGATCTCGGGCATGGGGGCCTTCCGTACGGCAAAACTGGTGCGCTGCTGGAAAGTGCGGCCATTATAACGGGAAACGGCTTTTCCCAGAAAGGAAAAGGGTTGCCGCCCTGTCATAAAGGCAGCGGAAGGAACGGATCAGACTGGGCAATCATGGACGCGCATTGGCCCGTGTCTTCCGCTGAGGCTGAAATCGGGCATCAATGCAATAGTCGCCCGTTTTCCACTGCTGTCAGTGACTCCCCCAGCAACGGCCTGTTCATCAGGAGAAGCAGCGCTATGAAACCGAGTGCGAACCGCGCGAAGGCCAACGTTGGACTCTTGCACCTCGTGCGCGGTCGATATGCAAAAACTGATAGTGGTCTGTATCGTGCGACCTCCATCAATCGCGGCGGCGATGGCAGTGCAACCGGCAAATTGATGCGACAGGAATCGTGAGCAGGCATACTGCAAGAGTAAAATGGAGATGTGCAGCATTCTTTTTGACGGTTGGTCGCGTCAATGACCTGGAAAAAGTCAGTGCTCGAGCCCGAGATGGTCGAGATACCAGCGGGGAACTTCCTCATGGGTTGTGATGTCGGGGCGGAAAACGAGCGCCCGCTGCACCGCGTCTGGGTGGGCAGCTTTGCCATCGCTCGCACCGCGACCACAAATCGCCTCTATCGAGATTTTCTCGACCAGACACGCCGCCAGATGCCACCCGGCTGGGACGACGAGCTGTTCAATCATCCGGATCAGCCGGTGACGGGCGTGAGTTGGTTCGACGCCGCTGAATATTGCAGCTGGCTCCGGGCCTGCACGGGCAGGTCTTATCGGCTGCCGACTGAAGCCGAATGGGAACGAGCCGCACGCGGCGGGATGGAAGGCAAATTGTATCCCTGGGGCGACGAGCCTCCTGAGAGGCAGCCTCATTACTCGGAGTTGTGGCGCAGCGGTCCCGAGCGAGTCGGCCGGCGCCCGCCAAACGGTTTTAGTCTTTGCGACATCTCAGAAAACATTCATGAGTGGTGCGCAGACTGGTTCGACGCGAAATACTATGAAGTCTCGCCGGAGCATGATCCCCTCGGTCCGGTTTCCGGCACCCGTCGCTCCTCGCGCGGCGGGGCGTGGCGCCATCAGGTGAAGGTCGCTCGGGTTGCGGCGCGCAGCAGTCTGCCACCACAGTTCCAGTACAATGATTTCGGATTTCGTTGCGCCTTTAGCACGGCATAAGCGATCTCCTGCTTGTCTGGTTGTTTCAGCACGCTACTATTTGTAGTGCGGGTGCGTCTGCTGTGCCCCGTCGGATCCGAAGAATTGCACCGGTTTCAGCGTCAATTTGCGACCGGCTCGGAGATTGTGTCATGAAAGCACAACGAAAGATCATCGTTTACATCGCGACAAGCGCCGACGGCTACATCGCCAGGCCAGACGGCGATGTCGAATGGCTAAATCGCCGGCCGCGCACCGTCGATTATGGCATGAAGGCGTTCTACCCGACGATTGACACCATCCTGTGGGGACGCAAGACCTACGACTGGGCTCTGGCCTATTACAAGAAGAAGGGTACGAAACGCGGGGTGTTCGACACAGATCTTGCCAACTACGTGTTCTCGTGGAAGCCTCCGAAACGGGCGGTGCCAGGAGTGGAATTCGTGTCGGATCCGGTGAAGGCATTTGCGCAGCGTCTGCGCACCACGCCGGGCAAACACATCTGGCTGATGGGCGGCGGCGAGCTGATCGCCTCGTTCCTTGATGCCAACGAGATAGACGAGTTCGACATCCACGTCATTCCCAACTTCATCGGTGAGGGCATTCCATTGATGGCCCCGCGCCATCGGGACGTGCCGCTGCGCCTGCGTTCGGCCAGGAAGTACCCCGACGGCGTCGTCCGACTGCACTACGACGTCGCAAGGTAGCTCCTGAAAACGCTAATCGCAACGTGTCGCGGTCTGCTGAAACAACCGGATAAGCAGAAGCGATCTAACTCGGCAACAGGTGCCGTGTTGTCTTCCATCTTCTTTTTGATCTCCACACCGATATTCCCATCCGGCTTTCCCATCTATCGCCAGGCTCGCCGAGTACGAACCTGAGGACCCGGGAGGAGGCCTGGCGGGCGGAGGCCTCGGCGCGGAACTCGACCGGAAACGCGGCTCGTCCCCCCTAATCGTAAGGATTGACAGATGTCCGGTAAAGAGGCAAAAATGAAATTGTGGATGGCATCGACAATAATTGCCATGATTGCGGTCGGCATTGCGGCCGCCGTGCCAGTCGAGAGGCGAGGGAAAGAGATCATGACGGTGCAAATCGAACGAAAGACATGCTTGGCGCCCGACGGGGTGGAGATCGTTTATTCGGCCGCCGGGGCCGGTGAAACCACCCTGCTCTTTATCCATGGCGGCCTGGCCGACCGGACGTTTTATGACGGACAAGTCAGAACTTTCGCCGACAGGTACCGGGTAATAGCCCTGGACCTTGCTGGGCACGGGGAGTCGGGCAGTAACCGGACAAGATGGGGAATTCCGGAATTCGGCGCAGATGTCAAAGCCGTCGCTGCCGCCGAAAAACTGAGAAGTATCGTTCTACTCGGCAACTCGGTCGGCGGTCCTGTTGCCGTCGAGGCGGCCCTCCTGCTTTCTGGCCAGGTCATCGGTGTCGTGGGCATAGACACTTTCCAAAATCTGGATTTCAGTTACTCATCGGTGGATGCGCGCAAGAGGGCTGACGGATTTCGCATCGATTATTCCGGCTGTGTGAAGGCGATGGTGAAAGCCCTTTTCCATCCGGATGCCGACCCGGTTCTAATGGCTGAAGCCGAGAGACGTATGCAGAAGACCACGCCGGATACGGCCTTCGCCTTGTTCCTGTCCTTTGCCGGATACGACCAGGCGGCCGCAGCGCGGAGGCTGACAGTCCCATTACGGGCGATCAACGGGGATCTATTTCCGACCGATGTCCCATCGGTCAGGAGGATTCAAGCTGACTTCGACGCAATCATTATGAAACACATGGGACATTATCCCATGCTGGAGCGCCCGGATGAGTTTGACCGCAATGTAGAGGACGTCGTGTTGGACCTCGCTCGCAAACCTCAAGAAAGGCCATGACTAGGACAACGGGACATCTATTTCGCCGTCCCTTTCCCGGGGTAAAATCCTGCCAGAGCAGACCATAGCTGTGATTTAGAGAGGCCGGGAGCTTAACATGATCCTTCGAGCACGAACCTGGGGACCCGTGAGGAGGGCACAGGATCGGACGCAAATCGTCCTCTCTATTTGCCGAGCGGACTGCTGACATGTCGCAGAAAATGAACTGCCGGGCGGGAGATCTGCCAGTGCTCCATCGAAAGAGGTGACATCTGCTCCCGCCGATAGTCGGACTCGCCCTGCCGTCAGACGGTGATAAGCCGAAAACGCTCCCTACCACGAACCGATTTCCCGCATACCTTGTGCTGATTCTCGTCGTCATTTTCGGCGGAGGATCCCTGTTGCTTTTTAGCGCTTTCCTCGTTCTCGGGTCCTTCGGAGTCATTCGCTGGAACGTCCCGGAGTATCAAATTCTGGTGTGGGACGGGTGCCTCTGCCTGCTGTTCTTTCTCCAGCACAGCGGGATGATCCGGCGTTCCTTTCACGCCTGGATTGGCAGGCTGGTCCCTTCATGGCACCCACTGTCGTTGAATTCACTGAAGTCTGGTATAACATCTGGCCTTTGCTGCCTCATGAAATTCCAGTTATTCACACCTTCCCGCAGCATTTCCACGTGTCTTGGATCTGCCATATTGCCCCTGAAAGTAGCGTCCACCTGCTTATTTTGTAGTGTAACCGTTCGCTTGTATCACAAACACCCCCGTTACCAGCCTTTTGGAAGCGTGATCTCATACCGATTCCGTTTGTCGAACAAAACAAATCCGTTTAAATTTCCAGCTTTTTCATTCAACCACTTGGCGATTTGTTCCCTGTGTGATTGTCTTTCTTCCTTCGTTGCGTCTTCCTTGATGCGGTTGGGGAATGAGTAATCCCAAGTCATCGTAACCGCGAGTCTTTGCTTGGCAGCCAGAAACAAGGGCAAATACTCCAGCCTTGAAGCACTAGCGGTACTTGGTAATAGACTGCTAGGGTCTGTCAATCTAACCATCAATTCACAATCGGTCGCACTGGTAAGTTCGTAATCGGTGTCGGTGCGATTCTCAAGGATGTAGCAAAAGCGGACAGTGTTTTCTTCGCCCTCTGTGTCGAGTTGATCAAAGGTGGCGATGATGGCTGATTTGTTCCACGGTTTTGGTCGAGATTGATACCAGAGAATTCCACCTATGATGAGGGAAATGCCGATCACCGCACCAAACCCTATTGAGAATCCCCAAAGAAAAACTCTCTCCGACCGCAGCGGCTTGTTCTCACTCTGAAGATTATCCATGAGCACCTCGTGCTGTTTGTCCATGTCATGGAGTGACGACGAATTTTCCGGGTTCACTGTTTCTTCGATTCCATGTAGATCTGACAAGGGAATCAAATTCATCACTCGATGTGCAAATCTATTTCTCTCCCGATGGCAATAGACCAGCCCACCCTAAATGAGTTCATGGTGCGACCTCGAATCCTGTGCTAGGGATTGCCCAACGCCACGAGGTTACGCTCGCATGGAAGAGGCAATCATGAAAAGACTTGGCCTTGAGAAGCCCCAGGACGAACAATCTCGACCGGGGCCATACCATACCCCGTTTTAGCCGTCGGCGGCGATAATGTACGTTTTTGTAAACATCCCCCTCAGTCCGTGGACCCGCCGGTCCAATCGTGCGTCGGGTCTGGGTAAAAAAACAGAGTGGGCTGATCCGCTTTCAGCAATATAAACCAACCTCCCGGTACTTGGGCGCGGAAAACCCCCTCATTCAAGGGGCTTGGGCTAGCGTCCGTTCCACGGCGCTCAAAGGTGCTTAGTTGTTCAAAGACAAGGCGCTTTCTTGATGGCATCTTATGAACCTCATTCCATTGAGTTCATTCCCCGTTTTCCATGTCTGCAATGCTCCATGGTCGGAATGGACCGATCATAACTCTGCCATCTTGGAAATTCTTTGAAAAAAACCGCCCCTCGCGAAATAGTTCCTCTGCAGGGAGGCTGAGATAGTTGCGCGCTTGTTGCGGATCTGGCCAAACCGGCGAGCGCGGTGCGTGCTGCAAATGATTAGGTTGGGCGCATCTCGAGTACGGGACAAGTATTTCGCTATCTGATTTCGTACCACCTAATTATAATAGGCGCCATTCCCGTTGAGCTTTCTGATCCAGTTGGTGGGTTGCCATACTGCAGGCCGAACGCACGAAAACGGCAGATCACGCTTTTAAACAGCCACCGCTGCTGGCAAACATGAAAAGCGGCGCGGCCAAAACTGCATCCGCCGCGGCAGGAGAGATGAGAGTACTCATCCTGAGCGATACGGCTATCGTGCATGGCTTGTGGATGGAGAAAAGCTCTTACAACGGCAAGGTCACGAGCGGCACCTACCGCTATGCCGACACCTTCATGAAACGCGGTGGGCGCCGGCAGGCTGTGTACTAGTCAACAAGGGGTTGTGAGCTCAGCTCAGTACCGATTCTATGTGTACCGGGGACGATATGCCATTTTGCGAGTTGCATAACACGAGCAGATTCGATCGGCTGAGGCAAAGCAGTTGAGAGCCCCGGTTTCCCGGTGGAAGGTTCTAAACAGGCGTTACCGTGTCACGACCGGCCCGGCGTCGCGCCTTCGTCAAGAGGAGACATAATGGCGGAACAACAGGCACAGAACGAAATGTCGCGCCGCGGTTTCATCGGCAGGAGCGCCGCCGCGATGACGGGACTCTCGCTTTCACCCTTGCTCATGGAGATGCTGCTGACGGCCACGGGATGCCGCTCGGCAGGACAAAAGGCGGTCTCCGACCTGATCCTCCCTGAGGATGTCCTCAATCAAGCCGTCCGGCGCTTGATGGGCAAGGGCGCCGATTTTGCCGACGTCTACGTAGAGCGGGCGGCGTTCGGAACGATCCAGGACGATGACAAGAAGATCAACACGACCACGCTCATTGAAAAGGGGGTGGGCTTGAGGGCGGTGAAGGGCGGCAGGACCTACTATGCCTACACCGCCAGCTTCGAGCCCGGCGAGGTCTACAAGACGGCGGACTACGTCGCCGCCGCCGCCGCGCAGGGAGGACCGGCCGCCGCGGGCGCGGCCATCACGCTGACGCAGGCGACCTCCCAGTTGACCTTCCCCATCACTCCCCTTCCCGCCGACGTAGCCGTCACGAAGCGCATCGAACAGGTCAAGACGCTGTCTGACCGCGCCTGGTCGGCGGACCCGCGCATTGTCCAGGTGATGGAGATGCTGCGGGAGATCGTCCGGCAGGTGAACATCGCCTCGTCGGACGGGCCCATCGTCAACCACATGCTGGGCCTGACGGAGTTCCTGGCGATAAGCTACGGGAAAGACAGTAAGGGCCGGATGCAGAGCGCGTGGGACGGCCGTGCGGCGTACGCCGGATCAGACTTCTTCACGGGTGCCAACTCGTTCGAATCAGTGATCGATTCGCTCGCCCGGAAACTGAAGAACCTCTTCGAGGCTGTCGATTCGCCGCGCGGACGGTTCCCGGTGGTCCTGGCTGCGGGTGTGCCGGGCGTCATCTTCCACGAATCGTGCGGTCACGGGATGGAAGCCGACCTCGTCTTCAAAGGCTCGAATTTCAAGGGCCAGCTCGGCAAACAGACCGCAGCCAAGGGCGTCACGCTTGTCGACGACGGGACGTTGCCGTCAATGCCGGGATCGTTTGCGTTCGACGATGAGGGCACGCCCTCCGAGCGGACCGTCCTTATCGAGGACGGCATCCAGAAGAACTACCTCTGCGACAAGGTCTGGGGTAAGAAGCTCGGCTTGAAGTCGACGGGCAGCGGCCGGCGTCAGTCGTTCCGCTATCCGCCCATTCCGCGCATGAGGAACACCTTCATCGAGAAGGGTAGGGTGCCGCCGCAGGACATCGTTGCGGCCACTAAGCGCGGCATCTACGTGGCCGATGCGGGTGGCGGCGGCCAGGTGGATGTCATCACCGGCAACTTCATGATGGGCGTCGGTGAGGGCTACCTGATTGAAAACGGGAAGATCACGCGGCCGATCAAGGGAGCGTCGCTCTCCGGGCTCGGCATCGAAGCGCTCAAGTCCATCGACATGGTAGGCAATGACCTGAAGATCGACCCGAGCCCAGGGCGGTGCGGCAAGGGGCAGACGGCTCCGGTCGGAGCAGGGATGCCGACCGTGCGCGTGCGCGGGATCCTGGTAGGCGGCTCGGGCGAGAGCTGGGAAGGTTAAGGGGAGGATGCCATGAATGAGAAGAAGGAATATCTGGACCTTGCACGCTCGGCCGTCGAGCTGGCAAAGCAGGCGGGAGCAGGCAGCGCAGAAGCCCTGATCGTCGACAGCGAGTCTGTCCAGATCAGTGTCAGCAGCAAACAGGTCGAGCAGTTCAACGCAGTCCGGGATGCCGGGATCGGCTTGCGGATTCTGAAGGATCAGAAGATGGCCTTCGGATCTTCCAACGATCTGTCGCTGGATTCGGTGAAAAAGCTGGTCACGGACCTCGTGGCCAAGGTGGCGTTTCACACGCCCGACGAATTCAATGTGCTGGCTGAAACCGGCGCCGGAGGCGGGCCGGCACCGTGGAACACGCAGGCCGATGTCATCACCTATGATCCCCGAATGGCCGACGCCCCAGTCCAGGACAAGATTCGCAAAGCGATCCGTCTCGAGACGTCGGGCCTCGAGTTCAGTCCGAAGGTGAAAGGCGCCATGTTGGCGGACTACCAGGACAACACCACGTTCGTCTACCTCGCCAACTCCAACGAAGTATCAGGGTGGTACCCATCGTCGAGCTGCGCGGGAGGGGTGGAGTTCTCGGCCGCGGAGGGCGCCGATCAGCAGTCCGGCCAGCACTACAAGGTGGTGACGCGTTACGACGATCTCAACCCGGACGAAATTGGCCGGACGGCGGCCGGGAACGCTGTGGAGATGCTCGGCGCCAAACCGATCGCCTCGACTCAAGTTCCGCTGATCATCACGCCGGAGGTGGGAACCCAGTTGCTGTCATTCGTGGTGGGCCTCCTTTCGGCCGACGATGTACAGAAAGGCCGTTCGAAGTTTGCCGGGAAGATCGGCAGCCAGGTGGCCGCGTCGCGCATGACGCTGATTGATGACGGCCGGTACAGGGGCGGCGTCTCGACGGCGCCCGTCGATGGCGAGGGTGCCCCGACGCAGACCACTCCTCTGATTGTCGACGGCGTGTTGAAGAGCTTCCTGTATGACAGTTACACCGCCAAGAAGGGCAAAACGAAATCCACGGGAAACCGCGTGCGCGGCGGCTATCAGTCTGCCGGAAGCGTCGGCCCAACCAATCTCTACCTGAAGTCAGGCGACGCAAAGCCGGAGGCAATGCTCACAGGAATTACACGGGGGTTTCTGTTGAAAGTCGCCTTCGGCATGTTTGCCGCGATCGATGCCGCGTCGGGGGATTTCTCCTTCCCTGCCGCCGGCTTCATGATCGAAAAGGGCCGTACCACATATCCTGTCCGGGGGATCAGCATTGCCGGCAATCTCTTCGAGTTGCTCAAGGCGGTGGACCAGGTTGGCAACGACCTGACCTGGTTTAACAACGTGGGATGCCCGACACTGTTGATCAAAAGCATCAAAATCGGAGGGAGCGGAAAGCGCTAGTGAAGTATTGGCGCCTGCTTGATGCTGTGCCTCGCTCAAGTTATTCGGACATCGGGGCTTGGCGGATCTGGAGATGCTGAGGACAGTATAATCAGGAAGTGTGGGAAAAGTGCTGAAGGGCGGCTTGTCGTTCGCCAAAACTTCTGCCGATGGGTTTGACGGTGTCTGATTTTTTCCCGCCATTTGCGCGGCTTTTGCTTACCTCCGTAATTCATCATAAACTGAGGGCGCGAAGCGGTCTCGTCCGAAATCTGGGGAGGATGTGACTGGAAGATGGAGGAAGCAACTGCATGGGACCGGCGAATGTGGAAATCGTGAAATGCCGTTCTTGGGCGACAGGCGCTAATCCGCACGCCTTTCATATCTATAAGGAAATCAAATGCAATGGCCGGATCTCGTTCGTCCGCTCGATGGGGATGTACCAACTCTCTGACCGCCCGCCAAGGTCTCTGATCCAATTTCGCAACACGAACACGTGTCAGCCCCGCGGCGAGCAGCTCGACAAACTCGGAACTCCATAGGATCCGCCGCACCTTCACAGGCCTGACCTCGGATATGCCGTACAGCTTTGCGACGTGTTGCTTAGTTAGGCTGCGCCCAGAGCTGCTCGGCCAGGCCGGAGCGTCAGGCGCTCCTGTTTCGCCTTGCGCACGCAAATGAGCGCCGATTTGCAGGAGTAGTTCGTAGACGGCTTTTCAGGACGATATCGAGCGGGGATTCTGTTGCAGGTCGAGCCGGTAGCCGACACGCAGCAGGACCAGCATGAGCGAATGCTGGCCCGTTTTGACCGCGATCTGCAGCGCAGTCGGCGGCTGGCGACCCTTGGTGGACTCCTATGCTATAAATCCAAACTCATGATTCCATTTTGCATCAGCTTCCTCGCCTGCCTCAGCACATTCTTCCGTTCCCGCTACAACCTCAGCCTCGAGATCCTCGCCCTCCGTCAGCAGCTGGGCGTGCTCCAGAGGAAACAGCCTCGCTCTCGGCTGCGAATCCAGGATCGAATGTTTTGGATTCTGCTTATCAGGCGGACCGAATTCATGACTCTCTTGAAAATGATTCACCGGCGATGCGTCCTGATTCGTCCAAGCCGGATCAATCCTCGTGTTTGGCTTCTTTCCCTCGCATCGGTAGCCTGCATCACCGATACGATTGACAGCAGGCCGTCTGAAGAAATCCCTTCATTGAATCAGAACCTCTCGGAGCTTGCCCGGATCACTTTGGCTGATGTTGTGGCGAACACAAGGATTACGAAAGGCGAAGAGGCGCGTCTCCTTGCTGCAGCCCGGGAGCCGTACCGGAAGATGATCCTGGTCGCCATTTACACGGGGCTGCACCTGGCAGCCGAAATCTTCACTCTGCGGTGGGAAAACATCGACCTCGAGCGTGGCCATCTGACCGTGGAAGGCGCCCACTCCAAGAATCACGAGACCCAGACTCTCCCATTGAGTAAGAAAGTGGTCAAGGCGCTAAAGGCGATCAGAAAAACGAGCAGGTCCGACCATGTATTCGTCAACCGGCAGGGGAAACCGTTCGGGTCCGTAAGAACTGCCTTTACGACGGCTTGTCGCCGTGCTAATCTTTCGGGCGTTTCGCCCCACGTGCTGCGCCACACCTTCGCTACCCGGCTGCGGGAAGAGGGAGTGAGCGACGGCACGATTCAGGCTCTGGGACAGTGGAAGGAACCGAAGATGGTTCGGCGCTACGCTCATATGAATAACGAGGTGATGAAGAAGGCTCTGGAGCAAATCGCGAAAAATTCCCCTGCGATTTCCATTACACCCCAGGAAGGCGAAACCCGTAAGTCCTTATGCGCCCGTAGCTCAGTTGGATAGAGCGTTTGACTACGAATCAAAAGGTCGCACGTTCGAGTCGTGCCGGGCGCACCATATAAATCAATAAGTTACAAAAAGATCCCCAAAGAGTAAAACTCAGAATCTGCATTTGGGTACCACAGGGGTACCACCGTGAGGCATTTGGCTCCCCATCCCAAAATCCGGCCTCGTGCGGGTTGCCTCCGGTCATCCGGGAGCGGAATTAGACTCATAATCAGCGGGTCGCAGGTTCGAGTCCTGCTGGGCCCACCACATAATAAAAGACTTACGGTAACACGTTACTCATCAAAATCCTCCTTGGGTAGCACATGGGTAGCAAGTCGAAGCACCTTTCTGCACTCGCTTGTCACCTCTGTAAAACGCAATTCGACGGTAGGTGTGATTCGTAATCAGTAGGTCCCCGGTTCAAGTCCGGGCGCTGGCTCCATAAAATCAATTATTTACAGTAATACAGAAATTGCAAAAATCATAAAATGCCGGTTTGGGTTCCACATGGGTTCCAAGCGGCGTCCTATTACCAATGATGTTAGCGCGGTTTCTCGGGCCATTAGCACCTGCAAGCGACAGCAACAATCTGGAACCTCCCTGGGGCAGCGTTGACCGACGACTCTTAATCAGTAGGTTGAAGGTTCGATTCCTTCACGGCTCACCAATAAACAAAGCAGAATCAAGCGGATACTAGAAAGGCGGGAAGGCTCCGTTTTGGCCGCCACGCGGCTAGCAACCATATAGCAATCAGCCGCGCGATGAATGTGCTTGCGGGGAAGCCCAAATCGTCTATCGCCCCGAGGTTATTAACTGGTCTTCTTTTCCTGTGCGAGTGCCTCTGTTGCTGCATTCAAATAGGATCGGAATTCCCAGACCGCTTCCGTCGCCTTGGAACCCGTATTGATGTGATAGTCACGGGCCTTTTGATAGATGGCGTCCAAGAGTTTCCACAAGCAGGGAACCGCACAGGCTTGGATTTCAATCGAAGCGCTCGTCAGGGCGATTACCTTTTTGGCTATTAGACGGTTGCCGTCCTGCTCGTCTCGCTCAATCATTTGGATTGCGAAAGTCCATTTGCCATTAACTTCTGCATAACCAAAAAAGACCTCAGCGCCGATCTTGCCCGGCATCTTCAAGCCATGTACCGGTTTTTCCATGAGCCAAGTTTCTATCTGGCCTCCGGTAACAGGCAGAAGTGCTTGAGCCTTAGAGATGAAATCTTCTATTTCTTTGGACTCCCTCTCATTTTTCGTGCTTGTGTCTCGCATAGCCGCAAAGACTTTGTGAGGGTATTCTGAAAAAAACATAGGCCTGCTCCTTTGAGAGGATTGATTTTTGCCTACCTTTTACCAGTTCAGCTAAGCCTTTCCAGTAATCCAAAACAAAAAGGGCTCCCCAAAGAGCCCCGGTGCCCGTCCTGATAGCTCACTTGCGTTTCTCAAGATCGGCCTTTAGAGCCAGCACGATATCTTTGATTACTTTATCGAAATTCTTCCCGCCGCTCTGAGATTTGACGATGATTTCATCGTCCTTTGCCTTGTCCGTGCGGATGAGGGTCCAGATAGTATTGTTGTCATTGTCACCGGCAAACCGGAAAATGTAATCGGCGCGGTCGCGGCGGAACGTGAAGCTGTCTTTGAATTCGGGATATGCCTTGATGATCTTTTGCTGGATTTCATCGGGTGTGCCAACCACGCCGACCCTGTAACTATTACTATCGGGCGGCGGGTTGGGATTGTTGATCGCCTCAACGTGGATGCGGGGCAATGTAACTTGGAACAGCATTACGAGCAGCAAGAGCGGTTGCATAATTCCCCCTTTTACTTGTAGTACCCATTCCGGCAACGTATCTGATATGGCCGAATATTATCACTGTTGCCCTGACTGTCTTCTGAAATTCAAAATGACCCACCTACGATGACATTTGGGCGTATCACAATGGGCAATAATCGCAACGGCCGGTTCAAGTCGGCAGCAACGCGCTTCAAGATCATATTTTTTTAAAATAAGACCACCCCTCGTGACACTACATGGTTGCAGTACCGCCCCTCGAACTCGCCGGGAAAAATGGCAATCCCGCTGCCGTCCTCCCCGGTTGATACTGCCGGCCCTCAAAAACATCGAGCCAGGATGCCCCAGGATCGACGATCGGATCTTAAGCCTTACCGCATGTATGTTCAATTTTCGATGTCTGCTCTCACTGGATCGTCTCTTCGTAGTTTGGCCTCGAAAGCCGTTCTTTCAGTATCTTTTCCGCTTCCGGCCATGGCGTGTTACCAGGTAGATCCTTAATCAAGTCCAGTTGCTTCTTAAAGCTTAGGTAATACCCCTGTTGCTTCTCGAGATATTTAATGCGCTTTTCAACTCTGTCCAGCTTACTCATTCTCATGGTGATTCCTCCTTTGAGTTTTGTTCCTCTGTGGATCCCATTTCGTCTCCCTATCTAAATCCGGCTCTTTCGGCGCGCTCCAGCAGCTCGAGCAATAACGCCAGCTCTGCAGCCGGAATCCGCGGCCGGTCGGCCGATCCTCGAGGTGAAACGGTCCCGCCCGGCTGTCACAAAGGCCGCAGCGATCGCGCTGGGGTGTGCGACTCTCGAAAATTGCAATCTCGGCCGATTCCCGATTTTTCGCCATGCGGCCTCAAGGGGAAACGCGCCAGGATGCCCCAGGATCGACGATCATTAGCCGGGCTTATACCTACCTATCCCTTGAAGCCGCTGCTTTGCGGGCAGGGCAGGCGCACGGGGTCTCGCGGCCTTCCCGCAGGCGGCCCGCAATCTCTTTCAGCGTCTCACGGTCGTGAAACTCAACGATTCGCAAGCTACCCACGATGCCTCCGGCGAAATGGAGTGTGACCTGGCCTGTGAAGCCGCCGGGCAAGAGTCTAAGGACTTCAGAAACGCCGCAATGTTCCTCACGGCAGGACGTCGGCTTTACTGTCTGCATTGAAACCTCAAGATGGAAAAGTTAGGCAGGCCGCCTCCCCCCGGAGAGCGGCCCGCTGTCCCGGCCGCCGGCGGTCGCACAGCTCCCGGGCTATATCGTTACCATGGTAACGCCCATAAGCGGCAGGCCGCCGCCCCCATTGGCGACGGCCTCCAGCTGGACCGTGAAACCATGCGGCCCAACTTTCGGAAATTTCCCAGCGGGAGCCGACCAGCCGGCCCCCGCCGTTTTTTTTGGAGGTGCCGGTTATCCCTCGCGGGCCCGCCGGCGCGGGTGAAAAATCAGAACGTCGGCGGAAATCCCGTCTTCGCCATGTGATCGTTGAACCGGCGCTCCCATTCGGCGCGAACAGTGGATCTTTCACCAGAAAACGGCCATCTTCGCCTTTAAATCTGGATGCTTCGCAAGTCATTTTTCCCCCCGCTCGCCAAAGCCGGCGCGGTAATGTGTGATTTCCGACTGGTGCGGCTGATACGCGAGCGAATTCATTTCCGTTAATTTGTCCTCGCCCACCACGGCCCGTTGGAAATCCAATTCGATGTTTTCGAGTTCTTCCTGTGACACGCGGATCATCCGGTTGATTTCAGCCAACGGCCGCAGATGTGCCGCCTTCACCTTTTTCAGGGTCGCCAAAATTCGGTTCTGCGCTTCGCGGATAGCTGCGAAATTATGCCGGATTTCACGATGAGCATAGCCGTGCCCGTCAACGAGGTCGCGGTCGATTTTGATTTCCGCTCGGCTCTGCAGCTCTGCAACCTGTCTCATGGCCGATTCATGAAACCTCATAATGTACGGCGCGTTTGTGCGCTCGAGGTCCGCCTCCAACCAAGAATGGCGCTGATGCCAAAACCTTTTTACTTCGTCTCGCTCGCGCCGCGCGATGATCAGCTCGGCGAGCGCGTCATTGGCCCGCAGTGACACGGCCATCTGCAGCACCCGCGCTTTCTCTGCCAGCCCAATTGCGCGCAAGTCGAGATCGTCGTATTCGATTATCATCGCGCCGCGGGTGTCGTCGTGCGCTTCCAATAAAGCAAATTTCGCCGCGCTCGCGGCCTCGTCCTCAGCTACCAACTCTCGATAATTCATGGTTGTTCTCCTGCCCTCGGGCTTCCAGCCTCCAGGCAAATATGCCGGCATCCGGCCGGCGCGGTGCTGCTAGTGAATGCGGCCCCTTGGCTCCATGCCCAGGAAATCCGCCTTGCGCAAAAATTCATCGTTTTCCGCGTGCGCTACAGCGTCCCGATGCGCCAATGCCTCCTCGTGACTCAACCCATCATCGAATCTGAGCTTCGAGTAAACACCCCAGCTCGCGCGGAGAGGGTCCGCAGCCGCGTACGCCTCGATCTGATCGCGGTTTGTCTCCCAATCTTCCTTCATCCGATCTTCATCGACGTCGATACCGCTTCCTGGCTGGCCGCCATAGCCACCGCCGAAATAGTCACGCCCGCAAGTGTGGTGAACGAGTTGCGCGTGATTAAGCTCGCGCGTGAAATTTCGTGTCCGGTGTAAGCGTTTGGTCCCCATATTTGTTCCTCACCTTCCCGCCGGCCGGCCCGGCCGGTCGCGCAATGGTTCCAGGTCCAAGTTCAATGCTTTCAAACACGAAAGCAGTGAGGTTCAAGATGCCGATTCCGCCAGATGCCGGCACCGAGCGGAACAGCAGGCAGAATCCCACCGCAGCATGAAGCCGGCTGTGTCGATCGCCGGGCGTCCAGGCGAGATCAACTGTGCGCCGCGTTTAATCGTTGTGCTTCCCCAGCATGGCGAGGTCCGAGGTCGGACGCATACGAGCGACTTCAGACATTCAGATCATGAAAAGGAGGGGAGCAAGGACGGACGCCCGGCGCACGCCACGATCAAGACTGGGAGACCGTTCATCGGCTGTGCGGAAAGCATCACCTTTATGCAGGCCTCGCGCGGTCGATTTGAGACCACAATTGGCGCGGCTTTCCGCGCCTCCTTTCGACCACCCTTTTCGCACACCCCCTGTTACCTGCCAACCGCTTTGCTCTGGATTTCACCCATCCTGGTGAAATCACACGCGTTATCCGGCATGGCGCCTGCGGGAAGTTTGTTGCCGAAAAAATAATGAATTATTTTCTTGCTCCATATGTACATATGGTGGTATGGTAATTCCATTGAGCAGAGGCAATGATGAGACCCAACCAAAAACCCACCGGAAAACACAGGGTCACTGGAGGCCGCTGATGTCTCGATACCGTTACATCGTTTGCCGTCCTCGCCATACGGGTACTGAGGTCAACACCCTGCGAGAGGCCAAGGGTACAGCCCGTAACCTCTCCATCGAATTGCCCTACCTTTATGAGGTTTGGCGCGTCACTGGCGACGGTGCGCACTACCTGCTCTACACAGCTTGTGACGGCAGGCTTAGGACTGTCTGACAGAAAGACGGGCTGACCATGGATCTTACTCGTCAAGAGCGCATTGACCACCTTTGTTCCCTGTACGAGTCTCAGGTGCAGTTGGCCCGTGCTCATGCCGCCACCTGCCATGCGTGCCATTACCCGATCGTCGACGACGAAGGCAATCCGGGATACCAGTCCGAAGCCTGTTTGACGGGGTCTCCCATCCTGCGGCGTCTCTTTGAACTGGATAATGCCCTCTTGGGCATTGGCGAATAACGGCTTCTATTCCCGGAGGAATCCATGAATACCGATGCAATCGCCGCCGTTCTGGGAGGGACACCGCGCGCCGTCGCTGCTGCGACTCGACTGGCGCAAAACCTCGACGACTATGAGTTGCCGCGAGCCTCTCAGGAGCAACTGCGCCATATCGCCCGCATCAGCCCGCGCCAAGCGGCGACTCTCCACAACGCGATTGCACTCGCAGCACTGCTGGCAACGCCCATGAAGCGAGGCCAAAGGTTCAGCAACTCCCGGGACATCTTCAATCGCTATGCTCCTCGCTATTATTCCGTCGACCGGGAGCATTTTGTGGCGCTCCTGCTCGACAGCAAGAACGCCCTGATCCGCGAATGCCTCATAGCCGTCGGTTCGCTCAGCACCTCCGTCGTGCATCCACGCGAGGTTTTTCGCCCGGCCGTGCAGGATAGCGCCGCGGCAGTCCTTTTCTTTCACAATCATCCGTCGGGCGACCCCAGCCCGAGCCGCGAAGACCGCGAATGCAACCAGAGGCTCTTCCGTGCCGGCGAACTCTTGGGGATTCGCGTCCTGGACCACATCGTAATCGGGCATGAGGAATACTTCAGCTTTGCCGATGCCGGATTACTGGAGAGTGCGGATTGAGCCGGGGACTATTGGTGCGTAAGCGTCGAGCGATGGGAACGTGTGTGACCCGCGCATGGTTGACTGGAGGTTTCAACAGGCGTACATATGGACGCGTGGAGGGCGAGTCTGGCCCGAAGAGACATTTGCGGGATGGCGAGATCCGCCAGCGGCGGGGAAAGGCAGTTTTCGATGAGCGAGAAAAAAGCGGACATCCATATTACGGTGGACGAGAAGACCCTGAAGGCTGCGAAGATAAAGTGCATAGAAGACAATCTGGTGCTTTCGGAGGTCATTACCGAGCTGTTACTCCAATGGGTGGATGGTCGGATAAAAGTGAAGAAGGGGTGAGATGCGTGAGGGTCTGGAACGCCGCAGTCTGGCATAAGGCGGATGCAGGTGTTTTCTGCCGGGGAATAAGCCATGCACAAGACTAAGCGTGTCGCGATATATGCCCGGGTGAGCACGGACGGTCAGGACGAGTCGATGCAGCTGACTGCCCTGCGTCAGATGGTCACTCAGCGAGCGTGGGAACTGAAGGCCGAGTACGTGGACCACGGCGTGTCGAGCCGGGACGTCCGGCCGCAGCTTGAGAAGCTGATGCGCGATGCACACCAGCGGAAATTCGACGTGGTGGCGGTCTGGAAGTTTGACCGATTCGCAAGGAGTACGCGGGAACTTGTCTTTGCATTGGAGCAGTTTCAGGCCTTGGGAATCGATTTCGTATCGGTGACCCAGGCAGTTGACACCTCGGGGCCGATGGGGAAGCTGGTGTTTTCGGTGCTGGCGGCGATCGCCGAGTTCGAGCGGGAGTTGATCAGGGAACGAGTTGTCGCCGGAATGAAGGAGGCACAGCGACGCGGGAAGCACTGTGGCCGACCCGCGATGGAATTCGACGTTGAGAAGGCTGCGGAGTTGCGACAATCGGGCCTCTCGTGGAGCAAGCTGGCAGCGCAGACGGGGGTGCCGATTCATTTGCTGAGGACTCGGCTGACAAACATCAGATCAAACGGCAACAGCGACGGCCACGGTCAAATCGACGTTACGGTAGCAGGGACGATGGAGGTGCAAGCATGAATGATTATGACCGTTTCACGAGGCAAATGAATGACACGCTGGACATCCTGAAAAAAGCCATTGAAACGCTTGATGCCCCCATAGCGCAGAAAGACAAGCTCTCGGGACTGGCTTGGAATCTCCGAGAATTCGCCTATCAGGCTGGCAGAACAGAGAGTGCGGCCAGCATTCCGGACAAAAACCGGATCGTTGAACCACCAGCAAGGAGCCAGCGGTTCAAATACAAGACTGAGTTCGGCGATTGGTTTGGCATCGATCATGAAATCGAGGCCCTCGTGCTGAATGGATTGATGTCCGATGAGAGCTGGCACAACGACACTATTCCGCATTTCGAACGTGTCCTCAGCGACAGGAAAATCCTCATGCTTTGGATCGAGGAGGAGAATCCGGACGATAGGGAAAACGCTCAGGAACCGTACATGATCCTGCTGGCGAGGCCCGATGGCACGACCGATGGAGCGGAAACCTTGCTTGCAACCGAGGACACCTCCGAGGCTGTCTCTTATGTTCGCAGTCGAATCATGTCTGATCTGACATTCGTTCACTAAGGTGTAGGATTTCGGGTACATGGCGTGACCGACTCATCGATACATTTACCGGAGCATTTTTTGACTGCGCGACAGCGGATGTCCATTGGAACAGAAATTGGGGGGCTGGCATTGCCATGAGATAGGCCCAGCCTAATTCTGAGGTTGAACGATAATCTACTACGGTGTTTGAATATACGGATTCGAAAGGGTAGAGTAAACCAGTTATCCTCTTCGTAAAGGAAGACTTTTGGTGGGATCAACTACCCCCGAAATCGGAACTCACTTGCTTTATCAGGTTAGCTAGTCTTTCGCCTTCTCGCATATCAATTTCGGCTGCTTTCAGATCTCCCTTTTCGCTGAACGCCAGAGCGCGAGTACCATATACCCATGGGAACCAAGGATATTTACTTATGACCTCAGTTGCACTCTCGATCGCAGCGTCCCAATTCCCCTGGATCAGCTCAAGTTCTGCACGCCGCGATATTGAGTCGAGATGGCGCGGATTAATTTTGAGCGCTTCGTTTATGTCCAGTAACGCCCGCTCGTATTTCCTTTGACTAATATAGATGTTGGCACGCACCGCGTACCCGTCGGCAAAAAGAGGGGCGATGCGAACGGCTTCACTTACATCGGCTAGCGCCCGAGCGGCATCTTGCCGTTCCCAGGCCTGTGCGCGAAGAAAGTAGGCAATGGCGCAGCGAGGGGCCAATCGTATTGCGTCCGTACCGTCTGCCAACGCCACTGCTTTCTTGCCGACCACTAAGTTGAGGAATGCAGTGAGCAAATGCACTAACGCACACTGGTTGTAGGCAGGTATCAACTCGCCAGTTTGAGCGAACATACGTTTTAGAGATTCGCTCACAACTACAGGACTTTTTTGTGGATTGGCAGGCAACGGCCCTTTGTACTCCCCAGCCATGCCAGCAATCCCACCATCATACATACCTCGCATAAAGCAAACGAGATGTTGTACGAAAATGAAATCCTCGCATTCTTGCGGATTGAGCTGAATGGCATCTTTTGAATCAGCTTCGGCGTGATCCAATTCGCCTATCATAAGGTTGCCTATTGCCCTGTAAGAATAAGAAATACCGTCTCGGGCATCCAATTTAATGGCCGCAGTCGCCTCGGCGATAGCATCGTCCCACTGGCTCAGGTTCAGGTGCTTCTTTGCCCGACTTCGACCGTCACTCGGCGTCATTTGATCGGCCGTAATGATGGAGGAATCTTGCAGTCTCTTTGGTGACTGCTCTTTTTCATTAAGCGATGAGCCAGGATCACTCATACCAAAGTGCTTTCCGACAAGAAGATCAGAAATTTGCGATGATATAATTGGATTGTAGATGTTGGTTATAGCTAAGCTATTAGTAGTCTGTGTTCCCACCTCGATCCGGCTTCTAACTGCCACCAGATCGCTATTGTTCCATTCGGCTTTAGATTTGTCTGCTTGAGCGCTTGTTCCGGTACCATGAGGAGCCCCGCATTCGTTACAGAACTTGGCCGAGAGTGACTGTTCCATGCCGCAGATCTGGCATTTCTTTATGAGCTTAGCCCCACAGCGCTCGCAGAACATGCCATTTGTTTGGTCACCACATTGGGGACAAATGATTGTGCTGGGGTTGATTATGTTCGCCACTGTCAGACTCCATCATTTGCTTTCATGATCAAATCCGGAGATCGCTTGAACGAATTGTGTGAAGAAGACACTCTGGTGAAATCGTCAGTCGTTTTCAATCCCAGCTCCACTGGGATTCGACCGTTGCCACATTCAATAATGGGACAATATTTCAGCCGTAGGTCAGCTTTCGGATTTTTCCGGGTTACAGGATTTGATTATAAACCGAAGAGGGATTGCAGGATATCAGATTCTCATGTGCTCTCGGAAAAACTCAACGCACGGGTGTCAACGCTTAAAAATAAAGGCTCGGTCATATCCCGTGCTGCAAAGATAGCCGTAGGCGCACTGTGGGAGAGTGAAAGCTATTTCGAACCGCGCACCTAGTAGCCGCATGCTGCCGCCACCCAAATGGCACGCTTTGCCTTATGTTGCCACTTTTCACGATGCAATCTGGATGTAAATCCTTATCTTTGCAGGATTTGATCTGCTTGTGACAATGCCAGCCGTCCTCCAGGGGCTGGCGCAGCACGTCGAGGAAAGGACGCCGTTGTGTGCCAGGGTTATCTCGCCGGGCAGGGGAATGCCGACCGATCCTGATGGGCCCGGTACCGGAGATCGGGTGGCGCCGGCAGGCCTGAGATCCCCTCGGTTCGGCGGTCAGTCTAGCCGGAGGACCCAATTGTGTTAGGAAATACCGCACAAAATCATCCATACTTCCGGGATTGAAGTGAAAGCTGGAAGCACCATGAATCTTCGCCACCCCTTCAGAAATCAGGTTCGGCGAACGCAAGAACTATGGAGGCTGAAATGGTTGACGGTCTTCGCTATTACGACCTTGACGCGTACCTTTTCGAAGACGTCCACAGTCGGTTCCAGAAGGAGGGAAAGCTATGTGCGTTCGACTTTTTCTCAATTGTCATTTGGAAGGCCAACCGGGCCAAGAGTAAGGTTGCAAAGCGGCTACTCGCCAGATGTCCGCAGGAGGGTGACGATCTCGATGCGATCGTGCGCAACCTGACGAAGTCTTTGTTTGACGCTCACACTCACCGTGAGCGACTCCGCATCCTGTTCGAAGACTGGGGCTTCTACCTGCCCATGGCATCAGCAGTGCTCGCAGTCTTGTGGCCGGACTTCTTCACCGTTTACGACTACAGGGTTTGCGAACAACTCGGTCGATATCACGAATTGGCCAACTGGTCGAAGTTCGATGAGGTCTGGTCCGGTTACCAGCAGTACCGCGATGCCGTCCTGGCCGCCGCTCCCAATGGGCTGTGGCTGCGCGACAAGGACAGGTATCTTTGGGGCATGTCGAGCGCCCTGCAATTGGAGAATGACATCAAAACGCGCTTCACCAAACCGAGCGAACTCGGCTAAAGTACAAGTTTCTTTTTGGAGCCTCTTGCCGAAGAGTTGATCCATCAAGCCCCGGTCGCCTTTCGGTTCAACTCGCGTAAGCGGATTGCCTGGAGGAGAGGTGATATCCTTGCCCGTAAGGCTCCTGCCAATCATCGGATTTACTGGCAATACAGGAGGGGCATCAATCAAATTTTATGCTCCTGTTTCAAGTGCGTTACCATTGACGGAAGCTGCTGCCGACTTGTGGTAGGAGACTATGGACAGCCCACATGAGATTCCGAACGAGCGTTTGAGGCGAGAGCAATTGCCCGGGCCAGACGACGACCAGTTGGCCTGGGTCCAGTTTGCGCTCACCTTCGACGGCTACGCTGAGAAGGGAACCCATGAAGCGTGCGCCGCGTTCGCAAACGCTGCCCGCGAGCGCTGGGAACAGGCTGGCACGCTGCCTGTCGGGCTAAACGATCTGCGGACGGCGCTCTTCTTCGAACAGCGACGCTGGCGCTGGTCAAACGAGGGTCCGTTTACCGACAACGAGTGGCGCTACTGGAGAAGCCTCGTCGAGGCCATTAGGCACGAGTTGGCCCAGGAGGACAGGCTCCCGCCCGAGGCGCACGGGATCCAGGATCCGATCGTCGGCCCTGGCGAGGCGGCGGGGGTGAGGACCACCGCCGAAGAGGCGACAGTCGAGCCGAGCGCGGGGAAACAGGTGCTAAATCTCTACTCAGAAACGGACGCTTACGGAGGCCCACGATACGTCTGGTTGCGTCTCACCAATGAGGGCAACCTCATCCTCGAAGGCCAGGATCTCGGCGGGGGCGCCGAAAAATTTTGGGGAACCGGGGAATACGAATGGGCTTGGTCACTGCATCCTGAGCGACTGGCCTCTTTCCTCGAATCGCTAGGTGTGAAGCCCTCCGAACCGGCTCATCTTCTGGAGTCGATTGGCGCCGCCCTGAACGAGCTTGATCGAATCGAAATCCAGAAGATGTTCGAAGCAGCAGGAGCGACTTTTTGGAGCCGCGCTGGGGACTAAACGGCGTGGTGAGGAAATCCTTGTTTTCTAAGTGCTTATTTCGGTTGTGACAATGCCGACCATCCTCCCACGAATGGTGGCAACCGTCATCCTCCAAGTCACGCAGCCCGCATGACCCAGTTGCAAAAGGCGTCAACTATGGGACGCCAATTTCCAACATGCAGTTGCCCCTTCGGCGATGGGCCGCAGGTTTCTCGGCTTGTCCGGAATCCGGCTTTTGGTGCCAGTTTCACCAGAATCCACGAAGACCCACCGGAAGGAGAATTGCGTTGGAGCCTCACTTTATGCGGGGTCTGAGGCTTGGCGCTCCACCGGGGTTCCAACCGGCGGAGCTTGGATTGCGGTGTGACCTGGAAGTCTGGCTGTTACGCCTTGCCTTGCCTCTTGGCCTTGACCGCGCGCATCACCTCGTCGACCTGAGCGCGCCGGTACTCGTCGGACAGCCGCGAATGATCAAAATCGGATTTAAATTTGTGGGTTCGTTCAACGGCAGGATTGGCGAGGCCAGAGCAGTCCTTGCGCAAGGCCTTGAGGAAAGCGCTCGAGTACCCGCTATCCTTGGAGCAAGCGCGTTGATAGCCGGGATCGAACGCCCGGTAACGCCGGAAGTCCGGCCCGTCCCAGAGGGCCATCAGTCCGAACACGTGCGCCCGAATGCGCATCTTGCCCGTCGGCCGGTCACGTTCCAGGAGATGCAGTTTCTTGAGTCGGGTGAAAACCCAGGTTGAGAGATCGATATCGACGCCGAACGGATTAAGAACCTTACCCTCAAACTCGTAAGACAGAGCTTCGCCTAACAAAAGATGGTTGTTTTTGGAGCTCCAGCCCGCTCACGTCAGGTTGGCGTAGGGATCACCAGCGGATCCTTGGGCTCTCTCGCAGAGACCTTTCAGCGACCCGCCCGCCCTTCAGATTGAATCCTGCACGCAAATTCAAGGTATTTGCTCTCTATAAAAAATGTCAAGCCGTTTTTATCTTGGGCCGTCTGCAGCATTAGATCGTTAAACTCGCGGCAGTACGATGTGCAGTCACTGCACCATTCGATGCCGAAGTGCAGGTCGCAGAGAGAATGATGCCACTCAATCCGCGGGTTTTTTCACAGCATATCAATACAGCAGAAGGAATCCTTGTCCGCAGTTCGGCGCCCATCATTCAAGGCTCGGAGACCGCCGCAATTAGTAAAAGTGAAAGCGGTTGTAATCCTATCTAATCGTACGGATAATAGCCGCACGGCAAACATCCCACGTCTGTTTGGAGCCTTTTGGCGGGATTGAAATGCCGACCAGGATAGCTGACACTAGGCGGCTAATCGCACCACAGACAAATCCATGAGGCAAGATGCGCTACAGGGTACTTGGCACCGAAATCCGCTCTAAGAACACGGCAAAGACAATGGCTGAAGCCTCCCAGGCACTCACGCATTGGCTCCTCGCAAGGCCCCGCGTGAGCAGAGCCCTAGACTTTGGCTGCGGAAAGCTCCGATACACACCGTATATCGCCCGCACGAGCGTCGCTCTGGGCATTGTTGACTCTCAGATACAGCTGGAACGATCTCAGATGATCGCCGGCCGCCTCACAAGCGTCAGCAGATACGCGCGGAGGCGCTGGCCGCGGTGCAGGATCCATTCAGTTGAGCAATTCTGGGCAGGCGTACAAGAACGCTATGATTTCGTACTCTGTGCGAACGTACTGTCGGCTATCCCGTCTCGCAAGGCTCGGACACGATCACTTCGGGCAATCCAGGCTTGCCTTCGACCAGAAGGGGAGTGTCTTATCGTCAACCAACACAGCAACTCCTATTTCCGCGAAGCTCGAGGCCGACCGGAGGCGATTGCACATTTGGATGGTCGGATACTGCCGTCAATCTGGGGAGGCTGCTACTACGGTATTCTGGATCGTGACAAGTGCACTCATATCTTGAGGTCGCTTGGCTTCATGGTGTTGGAAACATGGGTCGAGCATCAATCCACATTCGTTTTAGTTGCAAGAGGGCCAAGATGAAAATCATAGGACAACCCGAAAGCTATTCCGACATGCTCGAAAGAATTTTCTCAACGACCCTCGTTAGCGGTCTCCTCTGCACGGTGATTTTGGCCCAGGCATCCCCAGCCTTTCATGCCCTCATCCGGAGCGTTTCCACACAAGCCGATATTGGACCAATAAAAAACATAAAAGCCTTCTATATTCTAATTCCTCTTGGAGTCGCGTTTTTCACACGGGTTATTCTCCTGCACGACAAACTTTCCGACATACTTCGATTGCGTCACAGGTTTGACACACGCTACATCCTTGCCCCGATGGCGGGAAATGCGGGCCTCAAACTAACGGCGAAGTTCAAAAAACGATTGGAGGCTGAACGCCACCCTGCGATGTACGCAGTCTTTTATAAATATGCGGGTTTCAAAAATCCGGCGATCGATGCGCAACTTGTGCGGACCGCGTTGGATAGCTGGGGTTGGTTTTGGGCAGCACTCGAAGCGGCCTTCCTTCTTTTCGTTACTCTTTTGGTGCTGGCATTAATCAGGCAGTGGTATCCACTCTTACTGGTTAGCGTCGGAATTTTACTTCTTGTCTTTTTCATGAGATATCAATGGTCGGTGTGTCGCGACGGCGCGCGACAGCAAGTGAATGCAATACTCCAAGATCCTGCTCGCACAGATGAAGTGCGTACCTATTTTGCCAAATTGTGAGAGTCGGCGCATGACGAGCCAATGAACGTCGCAGTTGGTTTGGCCGCCCGCTTGTTGTCGGCTGATCAGCAAATTGGCAGGAGCACAATCGAGTCAATGACTGAAGCGAAAAAGCAAACTGAACAGCACATCATAGACGAAAATGGCGAGCAGTTACTCCGCAGCAGGTTACCCAGCCACTGGAAACTGCGCCCATATCGACCGGACTACGGCTTGGATTTTGCATTAGAAGTCTTCGCTCCCCCTAAGGATCCAACCGCAAAGTTCCGCGAATACGAAACGCTAGGTGAGCACATTTTCATTCAACTCAAAAGTGCGCAAACCACCAAAGCATATCCGCTGAAACTCTATCGTCGCGACAATGTGGAGAAGGCTCGTGAGGTGTTTGACAAGAAGGAACTCGCTGGCACTCTAAACACCATCAGATATTCGCTTGAGACATCAGAGTTGGTGACGATTGAACGTATGGGAGTGGGTGTACCCGTTTTGCTCGTTATTGCGGATCTCTCCACTCGTCGATGCCATTTCGTTTGCCTGAACGACTATATCGACAAGATTTTGATCCCTCGCTACAGTGACTACTCTGCAAAAAGCAGCTGTACCCTTTACGTCCCCGTCGCGAACGAGATCGGTGGCCCCGTCTCTGGTCTCGATGGCCTGCGTTGGTACGCAAAGCGGCCCAAATTCAGAGCTCCTGACACGCCCGCAAAAATCCCAGGGATTTGCCCGTTTTTTCGGACATGGGTGCGGACCAAAAACTGTCCGCTTTTTTCTTCCGGCGATGATCTGAAAAGGTGGGACGGGGCAGGATTATTAGAGCCAAACTCCCTCGAAACCTCCGACTGAACCTGTTTAACGTGCCGTTTTGTTTTGGGCTGGACTGCGGACGAAAAACTGTCCGCTTTTTGCATAAGCAGGTATCTGCGGGTTGCCGGAAACTCGTGCCGGACGTGGTTGTTGCTGCAATCTGGGGTGTTGCAAAAGGATGTAATTTCGCTCTGAAAAAGTTGATCTGGGTGCGGACCAAAAACTGTCCGCTTTTTGCCTTAGCAGGGACTCTGAGATTGCCCGAAACCCGCGCCAGACGTGGTTTACGACGCAATCTGAGGTGTTACAAGAAAATGTAATTTTGCTCTGAAAAAGTCCGAATCTGGGTGCGGACCAAAAACTGTCCGCTTTTTCATTTTCGTCGCGGGCGCGTGGTCGGTCATGCTGATCGACCATGACAGCTCAACAGCGTAGACTTCTTGAGCTCCCGGGCTCGCCGCCAGGAACTGTTGTCCTCAACGATCGTGTCAGCATCCGCACCGAGGGTTCCCGGCGGGCAGTATTCCTGCAAGGGCTTGTTCTCATGCACTATGACGTGAATGACCATGCCGCTGAAGAGTGCGCAATGGTGACGTTGTTCGAAGCGGGCTACGCGGATCAGAACGACATCGCCCACGCCTTCGGGTGTACGCCGCGAACCCTGAGACGATACCAAGAACGGATCGAGTCCGGCGGTCTCTTGGCTCTTGGGCGACCTCGTGGCCGTCCCTCGCAGAAAGGTTCTCCACCAATTGAGGGGCGGGATCGGACGATACTCCACCTGAAAGAACGAGGTCTCAGCAATCGTGCGATTGCCGTAAAGCTCGGTTTTTCGGAGAAAGCAGTCCGGAAGCGGTTGCGCCGACTTGGGTGGAAGCCTCAACCGGCGATCTGCCTGCCGTTTGAGACAATGACGGACGATGCCACCCAGCCGATGACAGCGCCGTCAGACACAACTGGCGTGTCCGCCATGGCCGCCGCCCCAATCGCCGATGACAAAACAACGGATGAGCCCCTCCCGGTCAGCTTGGACCGCAATCCGCTCGATCGTTCATTGGATCGCTTGTTGGCGGCTATGGGCAAGCTTGAGGATGCCGCTCCCCTATTTGCCCGGACCGAGAACCTTCCGGGAGCGGGTGTCCTGCTGGCAGTACCGGCTCTGGTGCATAGCGGCGTGCTCACAGCGGCGCGCAAGATCTATAGCTCCCTTGGCCCGGCATTCTATGGATTGAGGACAACAATCGTCACCTCGATTCTGCTTGCGCTGCTCCGTATCCCACGACCGGAAGCACTCAAGGAACATTCTCCCGGAGATCTCGGCCGCATTGTCGGGTTGGATCGAATGCTCGAGGTGAAAACCCTGCGACGCAAGTTCTCACGACTGGCTTCTATGAAGAGAAGCCGGGAATTTGGGATTGAACTGGCTCGTCACCGCGTTGCCGAGCAGGGCCGAATGATGGGGTTTCTCTATGTCGATGGGCATGTTCGCGCCTACCACGGAAAGCGCATAATTCCGAAAGCCTACGTGACCCGGAGACGCATCGCCGCTCCTGGCACCACTGACTACTGGATCAACGACCAGAAGGGAGACCCACTCTTCGTGGTCACTGCGGAAGCCAATGCGGCCATGACCCGAATGCTTGTGCCCATCCTCAAACAGGTCCGCAATCTGATCGGTCCGCGCCGGCGACTGACAGTCGTGTTCGATCGAGGCGGCTGGTCCCCGCGGCTCTTCCTGACCATCCTCGAGATGCGGTTTGACATCCTGACCTACCGCAAGGGTCGTTTCCGCAAAATCTCTGAGAAAAGATTCATCCTCCGGAAGGCAAAATTCCATGGCCGACGCCTGGAGTACTTGCTGCACGATCAAGCGGTCCGGTTCCTGAAAGGAAAGCTCCGGCTCCGGCAAGTGACCCGTCTAACGGAAACCGGCCATCAAACCGCGGTTCTGACGAGTCGCTGGAAACTGCGTGATATTGTCGTGGCCTATCGCATGTTCGATCGTTGGCGGCAGGAGAATTTCTTTAAGTACATGCGACAGGAGTTCCTGATCGACGCCCTCACCGACTACGAAGCTGAGCCCGACGATCCAAATCGATCCGTTCCCAATCCGATGCGAAAGGTTGTCGACAAAGAACTCCGCAAGGCCCGCAGCCACTTGGCGAAACTACAGGAGCAATACGGTTCGGCCGCACAGGACTATTTGAAAGGGCGAACCGCTACAATGCGTGCCTTTACGGCCGCCGAAAGAGAAATCCAGCGCGAGCTCGATGAAGCGTCCGCCGAAATCGCACGCCTCATCAAACGGCAGAAATCCCTGCCGACTCGGATTCCATTATCTGAGTCGCCAGAGGGGGAGAAGGCGATGCAGCTGTCGGTCGAAAGGAAACACCTGAGCAACATTCTCAAGATGGTGGCCTATCAAATCGAAGGGAGTCTTGTAGAGCTATTGCGGCCCGTCTATCCGAGGACCGAGGCCGAGGGCCGCACGTTGATCCAAACTGCGCTGCGAAGCGCTGCCACGATCGAACCGACTAACGAAGAACTTCGGGTAATCCTATCGCCGCTGAGCTCGCCGCATCGGTCGAGGGCAATCGCCGCAGTCTGCAAAGAGCTCAATAAGGCATCGGACAGGTTTCCAGGCACAAAGCTCCGGCTCCGCTTCGCGGTGGCCGAGTCAACAATTTGACCAAAAAGCGGACACTTTTTCGCCGGGGTACGTCAGGAGCTCTGAAATTGTTTGCCGCATTCCAGCGATTTGTGTATCAGGCTGCTGAGCTTGAATATGCGTGGGAGACCGCCTCGTTTTTGCCAATGGCTCGCTATTTCGCGACGAAGATCGTTTCTTATGACTTCTGGAAGGATACGGAGATGTGGCGCTTGGTTGAGCGTTACGCGGCTGCGCTACAGAATTTTCTGTCGACGGGGTGTCCACAACTTAGAAAGTCTGATACGGGCGTGATTCTCTGCGGAGTCAAAGTGGCCCAGCGTGATCAAGATGAAAACGGGGCGCACCGGTATGATGAGGAAATTCTCGAGCTGTGGCGCTATCTTGCGGCACTTCCGAGGTCTTACGAGGATGTATGTCGCGAATGGTACCTGCCGACAGGGCTGGGCTACGACACCTCGTATTCTAAAGAGACAGTATGACTGATGTTTGCAGATTACGAGGACACGGGCGGCGCAAAATCATGTTGAGCCAGACCAATCGACGGAACGGGATGGAAGCAGACCCTTGCTTCCTCGCGGGAAACCTCCCGAGATTTCCGCACAAGAGCAAGCGTAAACTAATTCTCAAGTACATCCCGGGGACGCTTCGACTTATCGCTCGACTGTCGGCTCATTCCTCAATTCTCAGAGTTCCAACACGATTTAGGCAACAACGGAGCTTCTCGAGAGCGCCAAGATCTATCTTCCAGACATCCCTGCAACCCTCTGAGTATTGGGCAGAATTATATTCCTTGGGAGTCGAGAGAATGACTCGCACATCTGGATGCATGTAACAGAACAATGAGCCTCCCAGTGCCTGCATCTTTGATCCCAACGGAGATAACGTAATCCTGTACCTGTCCGACATCTCTGTATATAGGGCCTCAAGGATTCTGATGGTTTCCTTGTAGTCAAAGGTGCTGACCTCGTATTGGCGCCATTCATCGCCGATCTCGTTGATCTTCTTCATCGCGTCGAGACGCCAACGGTTTTCTGCAAGATGAGGTTCGCCGAGTAACCACACAATTTTCTTTGAAGCGGTTGTCAAGAGTGATGGGTCGACAAAACTTATCACTGCCTTGCTGCGCTCGCCCTTGAAGCAAGCGAAGAGGATTAAGGAGTCGGGCAGGGGATCTAAGGCGTGCCCTGGATAATCCATGCTCGGCGTTACATCGCCCACACCGCGCTCGAGACCGAGCAAATCTTCGTTCGCCCACTGTTCAGGATTGCGATCGTACTCTTCCTTGGTCGGGTGATAGGTTGAGGCCTCGGAATAAATGATGCGGACGCAGATATCATATTCTAGAAGAACTTTCATACAGCGGAGTATTAGGCGATTCGCGGCTACGCTGAGATCCAGTGTTATACACGGCGGCTTTGCAGGAGCACCACAAATAACTAGATCTAGTAGTGCCCGAAGGCGAGAAGGAAAATCTGGAACATCTACCTCAATAGGGTCGACGTGTGGCGAGATCTCACGCAGGTGACCTTCTAGTTGCTGCAAGTTGATGGCATTATCATCGAGATTTGTTCCGTATTTGAAGTAGGCTGCGCGACGCGTTCTGAATCCTGCTGCTGCCAAGCGACCTGGCAGCTCAAGGCAGCGCGGCTCGAATCCAAGGGCACAGAGAAATATGTCATCTGGAGATGACGTCACCAGACTCTGGACTTCAAGAGCCTCGATGGCTTCAAGGTCAGCAACAACATCAGCCAGTTCATAAAAACTAAGCTTTGCCATGAATTGTCACCCTAGTTGCACTTTTTGGCGCGCTCCGCAGTCTAATCAATTTGTGAAGCGACAGTTGAACTCAATGCATTTTAGAAAAAAGCGGCGGCTCTTCCTGTCGATCGGGACGTTTAGGATAACTCTTCCACACCATGTCGCAGGCGCCGCGCGGATTGGTGAGTAAGAACTTCAACCAGTCAACAGGCCTTTTGACGGCATCGTTCTTTGCAAGTGCTGCGCCGAATGCTGGCAGAAACACCCGCCGTAGATGCCAGCGCAATGTAGTAACATTACCGTGACGAGAAAGACCTGGTTCCATTTCTATAAAGATGGCTCTGCGAACCAGCTCTCGGGCGAGCTGCTGTTGTTCTGTGGTAAGAGTTTCAACGACGCTTCCTGCTCCCTGATCGAGTTCAATTCTAGGGCACTGCGGCGGAGTAGTAGTCGCCCCCTTCTTATGCCATCGCCCATGTTGGAGGATATTGCGGACGAGAGTTCCAAACGCAGTTACAACCGCATACATCTCCGGACCACATGGAAAATGTCGCTTGATAGCCTCAAAGAGCTCTCTGGATGCGCTCACGATTGCCTCGTGCTGTATGGTTTTCGCGACGCGATCCGTCGAGTCCCTAGTCACACCACCGCGTTCAAAGATCCTCCGATATACAAGGAGCAGTGTCGATACGTCTCCGGAACAGACATTGGCAATGCATTCTAAGCCGTGGTATTGATCGAGAATTCTCCCATCGTGTTTTTCGGCTAATGCGCGGCCGAGAGAGCCTTCGGGCCATTCGGATGGACCGATCAGTGTTTCAGCTCTCCCCTGATAGCCTGCCGCCTTAAGGCGGTTGTCCAGAAGTTCGATTGCAAATGCTCTCGCGCGATCCACCTGATCGAAATCGTCAAGGGCGACAAACTCCCGTCCGCAATCTATTTCGATCATCTCGCGGCTAACATCTACCGTTGCGCCAAGTGCGTCTGTAAGTACAGCACCATATTTCTCGGATGATAGTTTGAAAACGTGGGAGGATCTTCTCTCCCATATCACCTGATTCAGGACCATTTGCACGTCATCAGGCAATCGATGCGAAGAAAAATCATCAACGAGAAAAGCAATGCGTGTTTTGCCGAAATACGATATTCGTCGCGCCAAAAGGCTACTAAGGTCTCCCAGGAAGGAATCGCCCGTACATTTGATCAGGTTGAGCCCACTAAGCATTTGCGAATGGGTCGAAAACATTTCTCCTTCGATTGCTTCTGCGACTTGCACAAGACGCGACACACCCTGCATCCGAGGACGAGATGAAGGACCGAGAGATTCGAGGATAAATTCACAGATCTCTTTCTCTTGGGAGTCGCCGAGTCCCCAGAAAGTTGTCCGGTCCTCCCGCGCAGCGATAAGGAAGAGCGTATGGACTATCTCTCGTGCCAAGAGAAGATTGAAATAGTGGACAATCTCCCGTCGAAAGCGCTGCGCCAGAGCTGCGCTCCGAATCCAGCCGAGCTTGTTTTGGAGATCACTACTGCAGGAAACATAGAATCCGGCGACGCGTAACCGCTCTATATCTGCTGCGGGTTTGTCGAGGTGTGCCTTGAGGCTTAACCATCTAAAGATAGTGGATTTACCGCATCCTCGTGGACCAGTTACCAGACATGGGTCTGGACCATCGATCTTTTCTAATAGTGGGCACGAGAGAGCAAACATGCTCACGAGGAGTCGATCATCGGCAATGTGCTCAGCGGAAATGAACTCGAATGGAGATGTTGGAACGCCACCCTTCTCCGACTGCCAAGAACTTGCGCGCGTATACGCAAGCTCGAACTGCTGTACGATTTGAAGCGGATCACGAAGGGCTATACTTGGATCATCGTCGAGCATTGAGCGTAACAGTCGCGCTGCATCAGCGAGAAATCGGCGATCCCTAACTGTCAGCAGCCGTCGCGCGTGCACAGTATTCCAAATGAGAACGAGATGATCGACGAAATGGCGATGATCGTCCTTTGGCTTACAAGTCGGTGCGTCCGATGGCTTCATGCTTCCCGTATCGATAATCTTGATTGACCACTGCGGAAAGAGATCAGCCGGCGCAGGGCGAGCGAGCATCACGTTATCAGCGTGCAGATCATCGTGTCTAAGGCCAACCGCCTGAAGTACTCCCAAGCCAGAGCATACGCCCTTCACGTACGCGAGCAAGAACGATGGAGTGACAAGATCTTTCTGATCCTCGATGAAGCGCGTAAGCGTTAGCCCATCGATCCACTCTTCCACAAAGCAAACAAATTTCTGTTCAGCAAGGGATCCAAAGGTCAGTTCTACGAGCCCGGCGTCGACGAAGTGTGCAAACTCTCGGTACGGCTCAAGAACGGAAGCTCTCGAAAGCTCCTGCAAATAGGAATGGTGTTGGTAGTCATCGTAGGTACAAAGCTTCATGGCCCTCTTGCGGCCAAATTCATCGCGAATCCGCCAGACCGCGCCCTTAAAGCCCGCTGCGATTGGTGCTTCAGTGGTATAGGTCTTATTGTTCACAGTGGCGGAAGGTGGCAGGAATTCCGGTCCGAGAAGATGTCGGCGCTGCTCTTCAGTAAGTTCAATACGTTTTGGCATTCGCAGATCCCCCGGTAACTTTATTGCTGGTCCATTTCATTAAGGATGTCCGCCGCCTCAGGTGAGTTTGGAGCAAGTGACCTAAGGAATCGGTCCAATCGATCCCTGAGCGTTCTTGAAAGGCGCGTGGCAAATAGGACATGCTCCTCAAAAGCCTCGAATGCGACAGGCGCCACTGCCCGAACGATCTGAGCCATCACTTCTGCGTATTGGCGAATCTCATACTGAGCTTGTCTATCGAGTCTGAGCCGGAGGAAGTGGAATAGATTGTGCAGATCGATTTGCCAATACCACTGAGTGTAGCTGCTCAGAGGGAGGTTTATCCTCGCCAGCTCGCGCGCAACGTCGTCGTGCAATAGCTCATCATAACTGGCGTAAGCAGACGCCTGATCATGCCTAAAAATATCAAGCACCCTCTCTTGAATTTCCCGGCGTAGTTCCTCGGCGCCGCGTCCTTGCTTATTACGCTTACTCTGCTTCTTGATTTGATCGATCGCCGGCAAATAAAACTCACTTGGAATCACGCTGTAGCGACCAGAGACCTCGTTTAGCCTCGCCGTTCGATGCCGAACCCATTGACGGGCGACGAAGATGGGCATTTTGGCATGAAATGTAATGATCACCTGCTCGAACGGCGACGTATGAAGATTGCGCATCAAATAATGGATTAGCGCTGCATCCTCTCTCACACCTTTCGTTCCAGCACCATATGAGACACGGGCGGCTGCAACGATCCTCGCATCCCCGCCGAGATAATCTACGAGGCGCACGAAACCATGATCGAGGACAGGGAACTCTTTGTCGATAATGGCGTCCGCTTCAGGAACGCTTATCCGTGGCATTGAACGCTCCGATCTCCTGGAAATTCAGGCGCGAGGAGGACTCCGACCAGGCTAATTTTGGGGCACGAAGAGTTTTCATACATGCCCGTCCTCCTGCTTTAACCAAATCGACCAGTCATATTTTGACCACGATTTGTACTTATCATCCCAGGACAACCTTGATAGCAGCCAGCGTTCGCGGAAGTACTCGAAAATGGCCTGTTCAGATTGGTGATACCACAGCAAGCGCGAGTGTGCGCCACGAAGGAATGCCTGCGTGTTTCGAGCGAGTGGGATAACAAAGACTTCTCGATGTATCCCATGATAAACCAAATCGCTCGACAGACCGAGGGCGGGGAGACACTTCTTGATGATCTCTCGTCGGTTGCGGAATCCTGTTCCCCATCGTGCCTGCTTTGCAGTGGGTGCGCAATGTTTCTCAGCGAAGATTGAAATCGAACTATAGAGACCGTTTGAAAAGTGGAACTCCCCAGAACCTTTGGTGAAGCCAACGCTGCGATAAAGGAGCCGTTGGTCTAACTTGAGTCTATTGTAGATTGAAGAACGTCCCAAAGCAGAGGTAGTCGTGATCATTGCAAGGCGTCCGTCATGTACCCTTCGTCTGATGAGAGATCGCGCGCCTCCATATTTTTTCTTAAAGGCATCACGCACTGTATCGCTCGTGGCCAGCATTGCCACCAGCTTTCCGCACAACAGATAGGAGTAGGGCGGCACGGCTCCCAAGACAAAAGCATCCATTACGTTTCGTAACCGCTTCTTTCGATCAGAGTGTGTCCAACCGACCCATTCATCGCGCGGCCGCAAGCTATAGACCGGGTCTCCTAAACCGACCAGACCTATGAGCTTTCCATTGAATTCATCGATTACCAAAAATCGCAATCGTCTTCCGTAACCGGAAGAAATGGGAATACTCCAATGAAGACTTGCATACCGAAAGAGGAGTTCCTCCTCCGATTCAGGATGAACTTCTACGAGGCGAGGATGGATCTTCGATGGTACGATTTCACTTCCCGATGCAACATATTGAAGTAGCTGCCCCTCCTTCCGATAAAGGCCGTCCTTCGCTCGCTCGATTCGATGTCTGACAGACGTTTCATGAAGCTGGCGCATTCTCTCTTTCGAGAAATCCTCTGGGGCAACAATCACTCCGTTTCGGACGCAGAAGCCCTGAGCAATAAGAGATCGAATAACTTGATCTCGCAGGTCTTTCCGCCCGACTCCACGGCTCACTGATTTATCTCCACGGTCTGCAAAAGATCCTCGATTTCCTCCTGGCAATCCAACGCAGATTTGACCAGGGACGCTGCTAAACATTGACTCTCGGCCGAGATCGTCTGGGGCGGTTGGCGGACGAAATGCACGGCTAGGCTGCGGCCTTCCGCTGCGACGCTCGCAAACCACGGGAGCATTCCATAATTGGTGAAGCCAGGCAAATCTCAGCAACCGCGGGAGATCCGCTTTCCTTCCGCGGCTTTACCCTGCTTCGGAACCTAATGCTGCTTGAAAACCCACATTTTACCACTAATTCCATAAGACGTGCGAGCTCAGTACGTCACACGCAGTTTGGTGTCGACCTGACCAAATTTGCACATTGGATGTCTTAACGGCGCCATAACATGAAGTAATGCCAATTCCTGCGAACCGAAGATCTATTGATCTATCTTTTCATCGCAGAGCAAGTTGTCGGGATTGACGTTTACGAGCCGCTGTCGCCCGCACAGCCGAACCCTAATCCTGATGCGATACCTGCACACACGTACGATCTCGCCTGGAATGCGTTGCACTCTCCATCCCGTCAGGATCGAGCGCCCCGGGGAGCGAAGCCAGATTACGCGGTCACCCGGCTTCATCAATGACATCGCAATCTCCATGGTTGTCAAAGCTCAACAGCCTTACACATGTCGTCCAAGCGACGGACAATGGCTGGGTGCATGCGTTCGCGTTCGACCAGGTCGCGCATCGAGTAGTTACCGGTCACGGTCAGGCCGTGCTTCTGGCGGTAGAGGCTGTCGACCAGGTCAAAGAGGACCTCGGTTTTGAAATCGGTCAGCTTTAGCTTGTCGATATCGTCCCAGAAGAGGTGGTACGGGTGGCGCCTGGATGCTGCAGCGATCACTGGCGACACGAAATCCTCGTCGAATTCGGCGCTCCTCAGCTCTTCGACCAATTCGCGGGTCGTGCGCACATGGCATCGAACCTGGCCGACGGTCACCAGTTCCCGGTACTGCGCGTAGAGCAAGTGAGTCTTCCCGTTGCCATACGCGCCGGTCAGATACCAGCTGCTATCGGGATCCTTGCGCATTAGGGACAGAGCCGCTGCTGCTTCGGATCGCGTGGCTTGAAGGATTCGAACGAACTGTCCCGGAACCGTTCTGGGATCAGCGCCAGACCCCGCATCCGTGCTTTTTCCGCCACGCACTCGCACTGCCGCATGCCGGCACTGCCTGGCAGGTCCACTCGGCGCCAGCCGCTATCCATGCAATGCCGGCATTCAGACTCGGGCTCATTGCCGCGGGAGACAGATGGGATCGCCGCGGCTGGTTCTCCGGGTTGAAGTTCCACCGGGTTTGCAGTCAAGATCCGGGCTACTGATTGCATGGTTTCCTCCGTTTCCGTTGATCGGCGCCGCCGCGGGTCCGTCGTATTTCCCCTCGAGGACGGCGTAGATGTTCACTTGATTTGCAACGAACCAGTCGAAGCTCGCCCGCCAACCGCGTGCGCCTTCCCCACGAAGGAAGGGTGTTGACTGAGCTTTTTTGACTGCTGCGCTGAAGTCTGCGAGGTATTGTTCAAGGCATCCGTCGCGGACGGCCTGGTCAATCCTTGACCGGCACCTTTTCAGCCTTTCGGCTGTCATCTCCTCCACCTCGGGCAGTGACTAGTTTGCTGCCGGTAGATTTCGAGAAGAATGTTCGGGGACTCGCGCGCGCCGGCGTCGAAGGGCTGCGGAAGAACCCTCTCAGGAATGCGCCGAACTCACAGTCTAACGTTAGACTGAAGACCGCTGCGACGGAAACACCCTTGCGCTTACGATTCTGGATGGCACATTTCGTATCTGACTCGGGTTTTTGTGCAAGGACGGCGAGAGATCACACCAAGACCAAGCGAGCACCATGGCACCATAAGGGGGCAGAAAACGACTGATGCCGCATTATCTGCTCCCAGGGAGGAGAGTCATCTAGGACCCCCGCCCGGGGGGCAACCAGTGGACTGTGCCCAAACTGTGCCCATCAGGATGAAAAAGAGGGCAAAATGAAGCAATTCCAGGCAACAATCTTGATATTGCTGAATGCGGGGCATGTGACTGGAAATGCATCATTTATAACCTGTTGCGCCGGCTGCGACGATTATTGGTTTTCGGTCTTCAAATCCAGTGGGGCTCGGTGCAAGGGAAACTATGCCGCCGGGATCATCCAGTTGCGGTAATCGTCCACTATGGGGCGCCAGTTTCCAAGATTCATCTGCTCCGACGACGTTGAGCCCCTGGTTTCTCATCTTGTCAGGCATCCGGCTTGGTGGCAGTTCTGGTGGCAGTTTCATCAGAATCCAGGAAGGTTCACCGGAAGGCGAATTGCGTCGAAACCGCATTTTATGCGGGTTTTGAGTGTTCCTGGGTGTGGGTGGATAGGGTCGTTATCCACTCTTAATCAGTAGGTTGAAGGTTCGATTCCTTCACGGCTCACCAATAAAATCAATATCTTACAGATCATCCTCCCGCTCCACGACTGGTTTTGCTACCGTTTTGCTACCACTCGCTTTTTCTGAGTCGTCACTCGCCGCCTGAATTTCAGAGGCGACATTGTCTAGCCGGGTCCACGGCGGCCTTGTTTCCCATCGGCAGCCACTTGCCGTACGTGTCTACGGTCAACTGGATCGACGCATGCCCGAGTTGGCGCTGAACGTACGCCGGGGACTCGCCGTTCTGGAGCAGCTGGGAGGCAAACGTGTGCCTCAGGCAGTGCGGAGTGAAATGGGGCGGCAGCCCCGCGGCTTTGAGGGCGCGGAAGAAGACCTTTCGGAGGTTGCTCCCGTCGAGCATGGTCCCGTCACCGGAGATGAACACCAGCTTGGGAATGTCACCCTTGCCGGCCCGGAACCATTCCTTTTTCCGCTCTCTCCGCATCTCTTCAAGCGCCAGGGCGAGCTGCCCGCTCATGTCCACGTCCCTGCCGTGGCCCGACTTTGGCGTTTCGATCTAATCCGGGCGGCTTTCTCAACGGTGAGGAGCCTCTCGCCTTCCTTGCCGGAATGGTTCTCCCCGTCGCTCTCCAATTCAGAAAGCCTCGTTCGCAATCGTGCATCCAAGGATGCAACCTCACCGATTAGAACGCAGAGTTCCTTCTTGGTGAGCTTTCCCAAGCTCTGCTCGTCTGCTCTGATCTGGTCCAGACTCATGCACATCACGGTAATTGCGTGGGAGTTTTCTGTTTTTGCCCAAAAGCCTCGCTACTCAATGTTCTCTATTTTCCTCCGACGGCTCGGCTCGCTCTCGTTCGCAGTTTACAAATGCCCAGCTATCAGGATCGAAGGCATATTGTACGGCCCGGAGGGCAGCGCGATGCCCGAAGAGGTATTCCAGGTTCAGGAACGGAAATTTGCGGGCGTATTTCAGATTCGCCCATAAGAACTGTGGCGGATACAGATGCACGTTGATGACCCCCTTCTGCTGCAGCTGACCACAGGTAGCCCACGACTGGAAAAGGCAAGCCTGGTTGTATTCCCGCAACTCAGGGCCTCCAACATTCATCGGATCAGGAAGTTTCAGCATGGCGGCGGCCTCTCGAACCAACTTGAGCCACCTCTCCTCAAAGACATACAAGTCATCAGAGCTTTCCGGCAGCTCCCGCTTCCAGCGCCGAAAACTCCCAATGATCAGAGCGACTCCGTGGACACTGGAGAGGAATTCCGCGGTGCCGAGCCACTTTACGGAAGGGGCCTTTCCGCTGTGGTGCAGCCGGTAGCGCCCCAAGACGGCAGCGAAAACACCCAGCGGTTCCAAGCCCGGATACTCTGATATGAATCTGTCCGCCGCCATCATCGCGTCACGGACATAGGCGGGGCAACCCGCGAGCTGAATGAAGCCGCGGGTCCATCCATAGGCCGTCTCGAAGGCGTGTCCCCACGCGTTTAGCAGCCGGCTCAATTCTGACTCGTCAGAATCCGGACCGCCCCATTGGATTTTTTTTGCCAAGGGTGGCCTGTCGAGTGCTCCCTGTCGCACGTCCGATGTTTTCCGCAAACGCTTTGTGGGCATCGACTTCAAACTAGAAATGTCCGGCTTCGGAGATTCCGCTTGCGAGTCTAACCTTCTGGGAATAAATGACTTGGCTGGGGGAGTGTCCCCTTTGCCGCCGTTCTTATCTACAAATATATTTTTATTATTACTATTAAGAAAAAGAGATAGTCTGTAGATAAGATCGAGGGTATCGTGGACACTATCCCCTACAAGTCCTTGAATCGCGACAGCTTCTCGCAATCCTGAATTGAAGCGTGAGCGGACATCTTTGGGTGCAACATCCCTCCAATCAAGGCACTGCCGCTCCGCGATCTGTCGGGTGAACTCTGCAACCTCTTGCTCCAGCTGGCCAAGTTTCCCCCTTTCCCCGTCCGGCAGATCCATCAGCCGTTGCACGAGCTCAAGGATGTGCTCGCCGGTCAGAGGTGCCAGAAGATCGAGATATTCCCCCTGCCGGTGAAACGCTGCCAGAAGGGCGTCGTCCATGAGCTTAATCAAGATACGAGCCTCGTTCAGCATCCTTGCCGTCTGTGCCAAGAGCGTCCCCCCAGTGATCGTTGAGACACCCGAAAACAGCTCCTGCACCCGGACGAACGGCACGAACGCATCTGTGCGGCCTTTGCCTGAGAATCCGACCAGGTAGAGTTCCCCAACGCGCAGCCTCTGGATGCGGGCAATCACGCCGACGTTTGACAGGGCGGCAAGCAAGGCACGGACAGTTCTCTCCGCGACGCTGCAGGCGTGCGCAAGTTGCTTCACGGGCAAGATGACCGCAATCTCCCCGGGCCACAACCGGGCTTCTGCTGGCGGCCGATTTTCTCCGCTCACCGCTTCGGCAATCGCCAAATTCAGAGCGTTGAGGATCTTGCGCACAGCGACCGAAGTAGTTCGGCGCGATACGCCACGCTCATGCGACGGGGGGTTTGGAAATCGTGATATACTCCTCATTGTCTTCACCTTGGTTTCTGGCCCGCCATTCCTCGCCGGAGGCGGGCCTGTTTATTTTTCCACTCTATGTCTGGCTTCGCGTTCTGCCGCCAGCCTCTCAACATCAGCCCGGCGGAATATCCGCACGCCCGATGCGGAGCGCAAAGCCGCCAACTTGCCGGAGCGCTCCCACGCGATCACGGTCGCCCCCGCCACCCCCGTCGCTCGGGCGACCTCCCCCGTCAATAAGAACTCGCTCTCACTGCCTTTCTCCTTCGATTTCATTTCCACCCTCCACTTTTCTGCTTCCAGCATAGTTGACTCTGGATGATTGTCAATGTAAGCTGGTGTAGGCAAATATGGAACGGATATACATAATATGCGTGTTAACAGATTAAACGGATTTCAGACATGGGCGCTAGACTTCATAAATGGCGAGGAACCTGCCGAAGCAGCAGCGAGTGCAATCTGGCGCAACCTCAATCGCTGCGTCGATCTGATATGTCAATACAGGAAGGACTTCGATAGCGTCAAAGATCACTCAGACGTTGCCCAAGCCAAACGGGCGCTAAGTGCCTTGGGTGCAAAGTTGGATCAGGAAGTCACCGACCTGATCAACGATTGCATTGGTGGAAGCCATCTGCACCTGGAACCAATGACATGTTCAGTCGACATCTGGATGGCTCATGCGAAAGGCAAGAATCCAACCGACGAGGAAATCTTCCGCGCTTACAGAAAAGTCTTCGCCCCGGGAGATTTTGTAACATCGTCCCCTCCGGCGGCTCAGCACGCCTACTACTTCCGCACGCTGCTCTCCGAGCCCGGCCCCGGCATCGACAACATTTACAGATGCGACGGCTGCAAGAAAAAGGTATTCGTCTCCACCTATAGGCGACGCCAGCCGTTTTGCTCCGGCAACTGCCGTCAGGACTATCACAACCGGAGGAAAGCGACCGACATGGCCAGATACATGCGCGGTAAAAGACGGCGTGAGGCGCTGGTGGATTGGCCGCTTGGAGAACCGGTGGACTGGCCAGCGGCATTCAGGAAATGGAATGGGAAGCATTACAGAAAATACGCCTACGGTGATCTCGCCGATTTCAAGCGGGACTGGAAGCTGGCAAACCGTGGCAAGCAGGTCGCTCGTAGTCGAAGGTGACTCAAATCAAGCAGCAAGTAGGCTGAAGCACAAAAGGCACGGGCCTGCAAAGCGGCGCCTTCGTTCGCAAGGCAGGGGGGAAAGGGCGTACTTCGACTTCCGGCAGAACGCCGCCACGCTCCCATCGGTGGTGTGCTTCGCGGCCGTGCCTCGGCGGCGGCCCGCGCGGGGTGCGCGTATAGCGCTGCCCGCACGCCACAGGGATTGGCGCCCGCTGCCCCGCGCCGCGTCACTCCGGCGGACGCCGTAATGGGGTTTCTTGGAGGTCGCGCCCTTTCACTTTTCCTGTTGAATTCTTGACGGCAACAGGCTGATCATCAACCCGTCCTTTTTCGCCTTTGCCCGGAATTCGCGCACAGTTCCAACCTGAATCTCTAGAGATTCATAACGTGAAGCATCTTTAAATTGTGGGGGTAGATATGAAGTTCAAACTTATCGCAGGGGACTTCCCCCCGGATACAGAGTTTGTTTTTGTGGAGCCGAACGCTTCACAGCCAAATCCAAAACTGCGATGGGGGAGGGAAGTGGTTCATTACCATTTCAAGTACCAAGAATACCCATTGAAAGGGCAAGTACAGCGCACAGAGATAGTCACAGAAGAAAATAAGAAGAAGATACTTGGAAGCGTCGGGTGGGGAACCGCAGGGCTGATTGTTGGTAGTTTTGTTGCTTGGCCTTTTGCCTTGGGCGGGATGATTGCTGGCGTACTGAAGGGCGGGAATAGAAAGGAACTGTGCTTTGCCTGTTACCTAAAAGACGATAAGAAGTTTATGGCCGTGGCAGATGCTAAGACCTATCAGCAAATCACTTCATTGACCTTCTGAAGGCTGACGTATTGCGAATTTGCTGCAACGGCTAAAAGGGCTTTAGGGTTAGCCTCACCCATTTGGCTGAGGGCCAAAGAATGCCGCAGAAGGAAGGCGATGTGAAACGGAGCTACTGGCTGGACCTTTTCACCGGCGTCACGTGGGAGCAGTTCCACAAGCGTGGCGGTTCCATCACCGGCTTTCGCGCCTCGCGCTGGAACCTGGTGCAGAAAATAGCCAAAGGGGATTACCTCCTCTGCTTCCTGACCGGCGTTTCGCGATTCATCGGCATCACGGAAGTCACGTCGGAACCGTTCAGGAAAGAGGAACGCGACATCTGGACGGACGAAGCGTTCCCATGCCGTCTCGGCGTGAAGCCTATTGTCGAACTCACGCCCGAAACCGCGGTCCCTGTTTTCGAGTTGCGCGACCAACTGACCTGTTTCCAGAACCTGAAAAACCCGCACGCATGGACAGGCCATTTCAGGTCATCCCCTGCAAGATGGAAGCAGGCCGACGGCGAAGCCATTGTCAAAGCCCTCCTTGCAGCCAAGGAAAATCCCGTCCCCCGCCCCTTTGACACACGAAAGCTGAAATACAGACCGCAAGCGCTTCGGGCGAAAATTGGTTCCGTGACCGTGCCGGGGGCGAATGATGAAGAAAGAAAAGAGGATGTCGAAAAAGAACCAACAGCATCCGAACACACCGAAATTCAGTGGCACCTTCTGAAACTTGGGGCCGACATGGGCTTCGATGTCTGGGTGGCGCGGAATGATAGGGGAAGGGAATTCAAGGGGAAGAAGTTTTCCGATCTTCCCAGCCTGAAACCCAGCCTGCCGCTCCAGTTCGACGAAGCGACCAACAAGACCATCGAGCTGATTGACGTCCTGTGGCTTCGCGGAAGCGCCATCGTTGCGGCGTTCGAGATCGAAGCGACATCGGCGATCTATTCCGGCCTTCTTCGCATGTCCGACCTGATCGCCATGCAGCCGAACCTAAACATCCCGCTTTACGTGGTGGCGTCTGACGACCGCCGGAATAAAGTCATGACGGAGGTAAACCGCCCGACGTTTTCCCGGCTGAATCCCCCGCTTTCGCAGATGTGCCGGTTCATATCCTTTTCGGGTCTGAAGGATCAGATCAAACAGGCGGCGGCTTATATCAGATTTTTGAAGCCTGAATTTTTTGGAAGATCTATCAGAATCTTGCGAACTTGAAGAAGCCTGACATGCAGCCGCCGCTTTAGCAGTCTGCGCCTTATGACCGCTTGGGTGCGGGCACGCGCCTTCGGGCGGAGGCCGTAGGCATCGCCGCTGGCAAGTAGCTTCCGAAACGGTAGCAACGGTAGAACCCGCATGGTTACTGGCCATTTGGGCCTTTGTCGATCCGGTAGAAAAAACCAGCTCTACCACTCTCAATAATGCACAGAACCCGCGCCAGTACTTGCTTCTACCGTCCCTACCATCTGATAACTCAAGAGAAACCGCGTCCCTCGCGGGCGAGAATGCCGACTGAGTTGCTGGCGCTCGGTTGCGGGCCAGTCGTCGCAGGCACAGTTCCGGCCGCGGCCGACCTCTTTCATCATCTCCAGCCATAAGATTCTGCAACAAATTGACCACACTGCGTTACAATCGCCGGATACTTGAGCGGTTGTGCAGCTCGTTCATAACCTGATTGGGACTTTGCCCCAAACGCAGCGACTGCGAGAGCAGACGGTCATGGACAAGAAGGTTCTCAGCGAACGGGACATTTGTGCCAAGTTCATCATCCCTGCTGTGAAGAAGGCGGGGTGGGATGAGATGTCCCAGATCCGGGAGGAAGTCAGCTTCACGAAGGGCCGTATCATCGTCCGCGGAAAACTCGTAAGTCGTGGGAAGCCCAAACGGGCCGACTGCATCCTGTATTATAAGCCTAATATTCCCATCGGTGTTATCGAGGCCAAGGACAACAACCATAGCGTCGGTGATGGCATGCAGAAGGCCCTCGACTATGCCGCCACGCTCGATATTCCTTTCGTTTTCTCCTCGAATGGCGACGGGTTTGTATTCCATGACCGGACGGGCACCTATCCGCAGAAGGAATGTGACCTGTCCCTTGAGGCCTTCCCACGGCCCGAAGAACTCTGGGCCAAATATTGCGCATGGAAGGGGCTTACGCCGGACGCGCAGAAGATCGTGCTCCAGGACTACTTCGATGATGCCAGCGGCAAAGCACCGCGCTATTATCAGTGCAACGCCATCAACGCCGCTATCGAAGCCATTGCCAAAGGTCAGGACCGCATCCTGCTCGTCATGGCCACAGGCACGGGCAAGACCTACACCGCCTTCCAAATAATCTGGCGGCTGTGGAAAGCCGGACGAAAAAAACGCATTCTCTTCCTGGCCGACCGCAATGTCCTCGTCGACCAGACTATAGTGAACGATTTCCGCCCTTTTGGTCGGGTAATGGCAAAACTCAGCACAGGGAGTAAGACGATAGAGCGGGACGATGGTTCCGCAGTTACCATCAACCTCGCTCTCGACAAGAAGCGCCGTGTCGACACCGCCTACGAAGTCTATCTCGCGCTTTACCAGGCGATCACGGGCCCCGAGGACCGTCAAAAACTGTTCCGCGAATTCTCTCCCGGCTTTTTCGACCTCATCGTCGTGGACGAATGCCACCGTGGAAGCGCCGCCGAAGATGCTGCCTGGCATGAGATTCTCACCCACTTCTCCGACGCGACCCAAATCGGCATGACAGCCACGCCCAAAGAGACCAAATACGTCTCAAACATCCACTACTTTGGCGAGCCCGTTTACTTCTACTCGCTGGAGCAGGGGATTCAGGATGGGTTTCTCGCGCCCTACAAAGTCATCAAAGTCCACATCGACCGCGATGTCGAGGGCTACCGGCCGGAGAAGGGAAAAATCGACCGTGAGGGCAACCTGGTCGAGGATCGCATCTATAACCGGACGGATTTCGATCGCACACTTGTAATCGACGATCGCACAAAGCTGGTCGCGAAGAAAGTGACCGAGTTTCTGAAGGAAAGCGGAGATCGGTTCCAGAAGGCCATCATCTTTTGTGTGGACACTGAGCATGCCGGACGCATGCGCCAGGCTCTGGTAAATGAAAATGCGGATCTCTTTGAGCAGAACGAGCGCTACATCGTGCGCATGGTCGGGGGCGATGATGTCGGCTGCGCCGAGATCGGCAACTTCATTGACCCCGAGTCGAAGTATCCCGTACTTGTCACGACTTCGCGCTTGCTTTCCACTGGTGTGGACGTTCAGACGTGTCGTCTCATTGTGCTGGACCGAAATGTCGGTTCCATGACCGAGTTCAAGCAGATCGTCGGGCGCGGCACCCGAGTGCACGAGGACACGAAAAAGTTCTACTTCACCCTCATTGATTTCCGGGGCGCGACCAGCCACTTTGCCGACCCGGATTTCGACGGCGAACCAGTTCAAATCTACAATCCCGGAGAAGGCGATCCCATGAGCCCTCCCGATGAGGCGCCGCCGTCAGGCGGCAATGAGGGTTCGCCCCCCTATATCGAGGATGAAGAAACCATCGTAGATGGGCCGCTTCCCGACATCACAATCCCGCCCGACGGTCCTGGGCCTCGTAAGAAGATCTTCGTCGACGGCGTTGGTGCTGCGATCATCGCCGAGCGGGTCGAATACCTCGACGAAAACGGAAAGCTGATCACGGAAAGCCTGCGCGACTTCACCAAGAAGGCTCTGCGAAGACGATTTGCCAGCCTGGATGATTTTTTGCACCGTTGGGGTGAAGCCGAGCGTAAACAAGCAATCGTCGATGAACTCGCCGAAGAGGGGCTGCCTCTTGATCCACTCTCGGAGGAAGTCGGTAAGGATCTTGATCCTTTCGATCTAATCTGCCATGTGGCTTTTGACCGGCCGCCGCTCACCCGACGCGAGCGTGCCGACAATGTTCGCAAACGCGATGTCTTCACAAAGTACGGCACGCAGGCCCGAGCTGTCCTTGATGCTCTGCTGGCAAAATACCAGGACGACGGCGTGCTCAACCTCGACGATCCCCGCATCCTTCAGATCGCGCCGTTTGACACCATGGGGACGCCGCTGCAGCTCATCAAACAGTTTGGAACCCGCACCGATTTCGAGAACGCTGTTCACGAACTCCAAGCTGCCCTTTATCAGGAGGTAGCCTGATCCATGTCTGTCCGCAACACCGTTAAGTCGATTCAGGACATCATGCGCCAGGATGTCGGCGTCGATGGCGACGCCCAGCGCATTTCGCAGCTCTGCTGGATGTTCTTCCTCAAAATCATTGATGACCAGGATCAACAGCTTGAGCTGATGCAGGACGGCTACCGCTCGCCGATCCCGACGAAATACCTGTGGCGCACTTGGGCCGCCAACCCCGAGGGCGTCACCGGCGAAGAGCTGCTCGGGTTCATCAACACCGAACTGTTTCCCGCGCTCAAGGAACTCCCCACTGCCGGAAAGCCCGGCGACCGACGTCGTGTGGTCAGAGAAATTTTCGAGGACGCCTACAACTACATGAAGTCCGGCCAGCTCATGCGGCAGGTCATTAACAAGATCAACCAGGTGGACTTCAACAACCTGGCCGAGCGCCAGCACTTCGGCGACATCTACGAGCAAATCCTCAACGACCTCCAGAGTGCCGGCAACGCCGGCGAATATTACACCCCACGTGCCGTCACCGGCTTCATGGTGGATCGAATCGACCCCAGACCAGGTGAAATCCTTCTCGATCCCGCCTGCGGCACTGGCGGCTTTCTTACCTGTGCCTTGCGCCATATGCGCGAGCGTTACGTGAAGAAGGTCGAGGACGAGCAACGCATGCAGCAGGCCCTGCGTGCCGTCGAGAAAAAGCAGCTCCCGCACATGCTGTGCGTCACCAACATGCTGCTCCACGGCATCGAGGACCCCGGCTTCGTCCGTCACGACAACACCCTCGCCCGGCCATACATCAGCTACACGGCAAGCGACCGTGTGGACATCGTCGTCACGAATCCGCCCTTCGGTGGCCGCGAGGAAGACGGCATCGAGACCAACTTCCCCAAGCACTTCCAGACCCGCGAGACCGCCGACCTTTTCCTTGCCCTCATCATCCGACTGCTCAAGTCCGGTGGCCGCGCCGCCGTGGTCCTTCCCGATGGCTCGCTCTTTGGCGAAGGCGTCAAAACCCGGCTCAAGGAACACCTCTTGGAGGAGTGCAACCTCCATACCATCATCCGCCTGCCCAACAGCGTCTTCAAACCCTACGCCAGCATCGGCACTAACCTGCTCTTCTTCGAGAAAGGCGAGCCCACAAAAGACATCTGGTTCTATGAGCACCGCGTCCCCGATGGGCAGAAAGCCTACTCAATGACCAAGCCGATCCGCATTGAGCATCTCAAGCCCTGCGCCGACTGGTGGGGCGGTGCCAAGCGCAAGGGCCGCAAGGAAACGGAAGTCTCCTGGCGAGTCACCGCCGACGAGGTGAAAGCCCGCGGCTACAACCTCGACTTCAAGAACCCTCACGTCGTGGCCGACGATCACGGAGATCCCGAAGAAGTTCTGACCAAGCTCGACGAGGCCGAAAAACAGGCCGCTGCGCTGCGCGACTCAGCTCAAGTCCATTCTGGAACAGGCGCTGCTTCGATGAACTCAGCACAACTCATCGCCCATTTCGATCGCATAAGCGAAGCCCACGATGCCATCCCGCGCCTGCGCCAGCTTATTCTTGAGTTGGCGGTCCGGGGCAAACTCAATGATCGCGATCCCAAAGATGAGCCCGTCTCAGACCTGCTCAGGCGCATCCAAGCCGAAAAGGAGAGGCGCATCAAGAAAGGGAATATCAAAAAGGAGGAGCCGCTGCCTGAAGTGCGACTGGAGGAGGTTTGGTTCGATATCCCTGCAAGTTGGTGCTGGGCGCGGCTCGGTACACTTACTCAAATCGTCATGGGGCAGAGTCCCCCGGGTGCGACCTATAACAAGACAGGCGAGGGCATCCCGCTCATCAACGGCCCTGTTGAGTTTACCGAAGGGCCGTTCGGTAAAACGGTTATCAACCAATACACTACGGCTCCAACGAATCTTTGCGCGGAGGGGGATCTCCTCCTTTGCGTTAGAGGCTCCACCACCGGCCGAACAAACATAGCCGGATTCAGAGCGTGTATTGGACGCGGCGTTGCTGCGATTCGCCCGTATTTCCCGGATAAGTATGTTCGGCTTTTCATCTGGCGCCTACGTGCTTCCATCATTGCCATGGGAAGAGGTATCGCCTTCCCAAGCGTTAGTAGGCAGCAAATTGAGTATTTGACCGTTCCTCTCCCACCGCTCGCCGAACAACACCGCATCGTCGCCAAGGTGGATGAATTGATGGCGCTGTGCGATCGGTTGGAGGCGGCGCAGGCGGAGCGGGAGAGTCGGCGGGATCGACTGGTGGCGGCGTCCCTGCAGCGCTTGAACCAGCCCGCCGACGCGCCCGCTTTCCGCGAGCACGCCCGCTTCCACCTCCGCCACCTCCCGCGCCTCACCACCCGCCCCGAGCACATCCAGCAACTCCGCCAAACCATCCTCAACCTCGCCGTCCGCGGCCACCTCGTCCCCCAAGACTCCGACGGACGAACCAGCTTCCGAACTGCTCAAACGAATTCAGGTGGAGAAGGAGCGACTCATTAAAGAGGGGCAGATCGGCCGCGAAAAAAGGCCGATTATTGCTGGCGCCGATGAATTGTCATTTAAGCTGGAACCAGGCTGGCAGCCTGCGAGGATCGGTCAAATACTCGTTGGACTACAAACCGGCCCATTTGGTAGTTCGCTGCACCAGAGCGACTACCAGATAGGCGGAATACCTGTGATTAATCCAGCATCAATCAAAAGTGAGCGCCTGGTTCCTATCGTAGGCATGGCTGTAGGACCGTCCACACTTGAGAGACTTGCCTCATTCAAGCTCCATGTCGGGGATGTCGTGATGGGACGACGAGGAGAGATGGGCAGATGCGCCGTGGTGACTGAACGGGAGGATGGATGGTTATGCGGCACCGGGAGCCTGATTCTGCGCCTTCCACAGTGCGTCTTTCCCCGATTTTTCGCGATCCTCATCGGTTCGCCGTTTGTCCGCGAGTATCTTTGTGGGTCAGCAGTCGGTGCTACCATGCAGAACCTTAATCAATCCATTCTCCTCAACCTGGTCGTCGGCCTCCCACCCTTCGCCGAACAATACCGCATTGTCGCCAAGGTGGATGAACTGATGGCACTGTGCGACCGGCTGGAAGCGCAACTCACCACTGCCGAAAGCGAGAGCCGCCGGCTCCTTGAGGCCGTCCTTCACGAAGCGCTCTCGCACGGAGAATAAATGGAAGCACTCCCCAGGCAGGGAACAGAGAACTGGAGGACCTGCGTCAGCAATCGAATCGCGGTGCTGATCGCGTCCGACGCCTTATCATAATCACGTCATACAGCGAGAATCACTGAACGCTGCGCCGCAGGCTGTAGCCCCAGAGATCGAAGCGATCAAGCCCGTCAATCGAAGGCCGGATCGGGGCGGGGCCTTCGGCGACCTGCCAGCCTTCCAGCCGCAGCTCCTCCATGGCGGCGTCGGAGTCCTTCCACGCCCGTTCCGGTTCATCGTCGTCGTCATCCTCGACGCAAACCCATTCGCCGTGGTCAAGAATCAAAATTGCGGTCTGTTCCTGCATGGAATATGGGCTTGAAGTGGATTGTTCGGGAAAACCTTTTATGACTTCTTGAAAAAGCACTCACCTGCACATCGGAAACGGATTGCCGCCCGAAAAATTCCGTTTATATTCATATTCATCGAACCCGAGTTGATCCGTCATTGTGCGACCTTGCTTGAAGGAATGCACCAGTCCTGCCCGCTTCCGCAACGAAATGAACCCGCCGAGCCGAGGAAGAGAACTACATGCTAACCCCCTACCATCCCATTAAGCCCCATCTAGGGTTCTAGCTAATGTTTCAATATCATGCAATTGTTCAAACCTGACCAAGAGGACTCCGTTCGAAGCGATGCTGTCTCAAAGGAAATCGGCGAGGACTGGGCAGTGTGGATCGAATAATCGCGTAACAATCTCAGGATAGCAGGAATGGAGGTCCGACATGATTATTGGTGTGACTCAAGATCCGTATATGTATACGTATATTGTAGAAAAGTTTGGAAAGTTTGCCAGGACCCAAAAGCACCTTTGCCGTGGCTGCGGAAAAACCAAGGCTAGGTTTTGGTTCGGCGGTCGAATCAAGGCCCGAAACGATCACGACCTTTGCTTCCGTTGTTATCGCAGTTCCAGAGCCATGTTTCTGCGTGTCGCCAGGTTGACGCCATGCCCAGGTTAAGTTCCGATAGTTGTCGAGCGAGATCTACATTCGTCGCGGCGCGTGGACAGGAGAGCACCCTTCTCACGACGTCCGGCAACCGTGGAAGGTTACGCAAAGGCCACGCGCTCTTTCAAAATCGCCGCCGGAAGCGTGATCTTTACAGACGAGCTTCTGTCTTATGTCGGTCCCGACGGAGAGTATGTCCACGAAGTCGTCAACCACGCGATTGAATACGTCAGGGGCAACGTCCACACCAACTCCCTTGAGAACTTCTGGAGCCTGCTGAAGCGGAGCCTTCGTGGAACCTATGTCAGCGTGGAGCCTTTTCATTTGTTCCGCTACCTCGATGAGCAATCCTACCGTTACAACTACCGGAAAGAGATGGACGACTCGGACCGCTTCAACCTCGCGCTCTCACAGGTTTCAGGCAAGCGGCTCACCTATGATCTTCTGACCGGAAAACATCCGGACCCTCTCAACCAGACCACTACGACGCCTGGCTAAGACTCGGCAGGGACGCGGGAAGCGGAAGAAGTAACTTTCTTTCGCTTCTTCTCTTTCTTTTCTGCCTTTTCTTTGTCGAGCTTTTGTTTCACCTTTTCGTGAGGCGCGGATAGAAGTTTGTCTATGACATCGTTGAAGCGTTCAGGTTCGGTTTTCTTGTCAGAGTTTATTTTCATAAAAGGTGAAGAAACTTTCTCAATTGTTTCTCTGTTATTTCGTGATCATAGAGAGATCTTTCTGCTATTCTGTTAAATCTTCTAAGCGACGTTGTATTGAGCCGATTACATTTGGCCCGTTGTAAATGCCAACACCACACATCTGCTGGTTGAGTTAGAATGCGCTCTTTTGTTACAGGAATAAGGTCGCCCATTTTTTGCGCTAATTCCGGGTACTCTGTTTCAGGGAAAACAACTCCAATCGTTGGATATAATTCTTGAATGTGCCGCGTTACTCTATTGCTTTGCTCCACTAAGAAATCTACCTTTTCAACATCTGAGTAATGGTCACTGATGTATTTCAAAATATGAAAAGCATAAATCAAGAAACACAACAAATCGGGTTCGGGCCTATAACCACCGTGATACTGAGGCGCTCTGGCGGAAGCAATTCTGTAGTCGGGCAAAACTCTTTCATATGCATTCACGTTAACGTGTACGCTAAATGCCAAGAGCTGGTTTGATGCTTCAATTACGCTAATCGCACTATCAATTCGTCCTTCTGCATCCCTGCGCGACAGCCCGTGATTTTCGCACCATTCTTTTCTCATAACGTCGGTCATATGGAGATACGGAATTTGCGGTGGGCCATCCAATACTTTTGCTTGCCATTCCAACGCGAATGAAGCGTGCCAATGTAATAATGGAGCGATAAATCCGGCATAATAAAACTCTCGCATGCTGCCCGTGTCCGCAACAGTTTCATCTGAACACGCCAAAAACACAGTCATTCGTCTCTCCGGTCTAGGTAGGCCGCAGAAGAGCGATATAGTCAGATCTCGCGCCAATCGTCCGTTCTTGCTCAGCAGTCTATCTCGGGTCATTCTGCACCCCCGGATATTCCTGAGTCAAGTATATGATTGTCCAAATTTGAATCGTTCAGCGGGAAGGGCAGCCAGTACCAGAGGTTTAATGATTTGGCAAAGGAATTTGCGGAGAGGTACGGATTTGAACACACCGAGATGGATTGGGTGTTGACAGCCAATCTGACTGAGTTCACAGAGCCGGTCATCCAATTCTGACTATGAACTCGCTCTGCTTGCTTCTACAATGGGCCCTACCGCAATCAGGGAGAGCCGGACACGGCCAGAAACGCCGACCGCAGCGCCTGACGATGCCGCACGGAGGTGAATTCTTGAAAACGATCATAGGCGTGTTGAACCGCGACCCTTCCCTAGCCTGCGTCGCCTCCTTGCTCAGAAGTGGATTGCCGCAAACCTGATTATCGCCAGATGCTGCTCTTCCGACGATACTCCGTGGTGGTCCAAGGAACGCATTCTAGCCAGGTACGCCGTCAATTATAATGGGAAAGAAGTCCAACCCAATGCCCCAGAAGACAATGAAACGCCAAGTGTGCTTGGCGTGTGGATCGAGCGACATTGTGCGGTACTTCACACCTGAAACCTTTGACGCCCTGCGACGCATTGGATTCTATTGCAGCCCATACAATCCGACGTTTCACTGCCGGAACTGCGAACGGGATTTCTCATTCATAAGGAAACAGCGAAGATGCCCAGGGTGTAAATCGGGCCAGGTTGTGCCCATCGGGTATGGCTTACCAACGGATCAAACCTGGAATTACCTGCAACGCGGTGCAATGCCTCCATTTTATCGTGGCGGATGCGTGATCTATCCCGACAATCCGACCTACCATTGCCAGGACTGTGGGCGGAATTTCGCTCCCGGAAAGCGACGCGTGAGGTCACTAGGGGATCGCAGCTTGCCCAGATTGGACCCTCACCGAAAGCGGAGGAACCTGGGCCGGGTGAACTCGTTGGCCGAACTTCGCAGCTTGGCTGAATCGAATCCGGCTTATAGGCGGGTGGCGATCGAGGCGGGCCGCAATATTGTGGGCGGCGGCATCAAAAAGCTGGATGAAGCTCTGGCATGGATGGAATATGAGGAAAAGAGAATCGGTCGCGTCACAATATTGAACAGGATCAATTCACTGTTGAAGTGAGTCCGCTACCATCGAGAGAATCCCCGAGATCGTGGTGGAGCTTTTTCCCTCACGTCTTGGCTCCATGCATATTGGGCAATCAAGGTGTGCCACATAACACTTCTTTTGCGATTCATCCCGTGGGTTATTATGATGTTGGACGGCTATTTTATGCAAGTGGTGCGAGTTTCCGATCGGCGCTCCACCGCTAATCCTGCGCACGCTCCATATGCACTCTCGCCACCCTATGTTTACAGCTTTGATCAGGCGGAACCGCAAATCCATCCATTACCGAGCCGTTCACGACCAAATCGAATTTCCAGGTGTTGCCATTCCGGGGAAGAGCGAAAGCAAAAAAGTGCCCTTCAATAGCGGCATCAGAAATGGCCTGCTGCGTTTTTTCGTCTGGGCCGCCGCTACCCGTGACGAGTGCAGCATTCTGCTCAAGTCTAAGGTGAATTGTGCTCGTTCCGTTTTTCTCGCTGATTTGACCTGTCCAGATGCCACCCACATCGCATAGGTCGGCCCCGAACCACTCCTCTGTCTTCCGCTTGGCCTGTTGTCGGATCTGGGGTGTTATGTGGACGAAGGTTATTACGAGAGTTACCAGCAAGAGCGCATAGTCGTCCACGTATCCCACGACTGGTATGAAATCGGGGATTGCGTCTACAGGCCAAATGAGATAAGCAAGAGCACCGACGATCTCAACTTTCGCCCAGGATGGTGTAGCTGGAGCTTGGAGAGTGTAGTAGAGCAATAAGGCCGCATAGACGACCTTTTCTCCGATCGCCTTTGCGTTTCTGCTTATCTTGTTCCAGAATTTTGCTGCCGAAAAACTCATGGATGCCTCCCGGCGGCTTACTATTGCATGCGATCATAGCTCGGAGCGATGCTTCAAGATAGCATGGTTTTGGCACGCTTAGAAGAGTTAGATATCGCGCCTGCATTTATGCCAACGACCGATTGTTAAACAAGATAAGATAATGGAATGCAAAAACGCAACAGGCGCGGACGTTCAATCGTAAGCATGAAACACGAAAGGTTGGCTTAACCATGTTGACAATCGAATTCCGCCTCCTCAGCAAAATCTGTGGGTCCATTCCGGTTCCGGTAAAGCGCCAAGCGTATGATAGAGAGCGATTTCAACAGCCCTGAACGTGCGGAAACCGTACGATTTTCTGGTAGTGAGTTTCAAACGGTTGTTAAAACCCTCCATGACGCCGCTGGAAATCGTCTTCCTGGCGCGAAACCAGTTGAGCAAAAGCTCTCTGTGGGACCGCAGCATGCGTGCCACCTTTTTCATGGGCTCGATCCGAGAGCGCATGACGCGCTTGCACCAGAGGTCAAGAAACTCGCCGGCCCAGAAGGGGGAGATATAGTCCCAGAAGAACTGAAAGTCTTCCTTCAGCAGGTAGCTGCGCACCGCTTTCAGGTTATAGCGGAGGAGATCGCTCAGTTTGACTTCCTGCGTGGCTGTCAGATTCTCCGGCCGCTTGAGCAGGCACCAGCGGGAGTGGGTAAGGATGGGGGTCAATCCGTTGGCCTCCAATTCCCGGCTCTCCTTGGCGCGGACCTCATCGATGGCTTTGTTCATATGCATGACGATGTGAAAGCGGTCCAGAACATGGATCGCCTGGCTGGCCTTCTTGGCGATGACCGTGAGGTAAGGTTTCCACATGTCGCTGCAGATGAAGAGCAGCTGAGCCGACCGTTCCTTGCCGAACATTCGGAAAAAGCGCAACAGGGTTCTGATAGTCCGGTCCTTTCCCACCCACAACAGGCGCTTGCATTCGCTATCGATCTGGTAGACAAATGGTAAGCGATTGGTAATGTGAAGTCCTAGAGTGTCTCACCAATCGAGAACTGGCACTTCCTCCCTGAGGACTTCACATTACTGATGCGCGGGCTTAGAGGGCCTCCAGCCATTTTATAATCGATGCGTCGGTGCGCCACGGTGCGAGGACAGAACTTGGCGAGTCCAGAGGTTTGACCGCATCGATCGCCTTTCGTTTCATGTCGAGGTCGACGGTGGCATACCTATTGGTAACAGCAACGCTGGCATGCCCCAGCCATTGGCTAATCGTAATGATGTCCACACCCGACTTCAGAAGGTATACGGCGGTGCTGTGACGCATCGAGTGCGGATGCAACCGCTTGGTCCTTAAGGAGGGGGCCGCGGTGCGAGCACGCGAGCAGTACTTCTCGAGAAGGTATCGGACTCCGAAGCGTGTGAGTTGATAACCGCGATGGTTGAGAAAGATAAACGCTTCGGGGAACATCTGACCGGGATGTTCCGCCAATAGGGTGCCAAGGAGCGCGGCGGTCTGCGGCCAGATAGGACACACGCGTTCCTTCCGGCCCTTGCCGAAAAGCCGTACCTTTGGCCTGGGCTCCAAGTCGAGATCGCATCGGCGAAGCGCGACGATTTCCTGCACGCGAGCGCCGGTGTTGAACATGATAGCCAGGAGCGCGTAATCGCGCCGACCGTCCGCGGTGGTCCGATCAACCGTGGCGAGCACTGCTTGGATTTCGTCATACTCGAAGTACTCAATGGGGCGCGACCCCGTGCGCTTAAAGGGTACCGCAAGGATGCGTTGGCACTGGTCAAGTCGATCAGGGTATAGTGTCGCACAGTACCGAGCGAACGCATGAATTGCCGCCAGCCGGACGTTGCGCGTAGCAGACTGGTTCTGTCGCTCGGCTTCCAGATAGTCCAGGAAATCGAGCACTTCGCTGGGGCCGAGGTCCTCGATATCGAGTTCGGTCACCTGGCGTTTCCGGGACTTGGCCAGGAAGCGCAAGAACAACACGAAACTGTCGCGATAGCTTTGCAGGGTATACAAACTGGTGCCCCGCATTCGGGGGAGATAATCCGCAAAAAACCCCCGGAGCGCACGTGCCAAGGCATTCGACGTCGGTGCGTTCATGGTGCACCTCCGACGATCGGCGGTGCAGTGAGGATCGTAGCGCAGTGGCGTGCAAAGCGCTCACTGGCTGACGCCGCAAGTGGTTCAATGAACTGCAAGTAGTACTCAGTCGAAATAATAGAGGCATGACCCATGTATGTGGCAAGAAGCGGCAACTTGGCTTGAACATTCGCGCCTGCTCTGTACCAGTGCAGCAACACCCCGACCGCGAAGCCGTGGCGAAAGTCATGAACGCGCGGCAATTTCCCCGCAAGGGTGCGGACGCCAGAGAGTTGAAACAGTGCACGCATCCTGTGGCCAAACGCGTCGCCTGTCCAGGGCAAGCCGTCTCGGTATGGACGCCACAGGAGGGGGCTTTCGGGCAAAGCTGGCAGCCGACGACTCCGGCGGAGTGCGAGATAGCGATCAATCTCCCGAGCGCCGTCTGCCGAGAGCGGCACGACGCGGGACTTGTAGAATTTCGAGTCGCGAATCTTCAAAAGGCGCTCTGTCGAATCATAGTCGCCAACCGTAAGCCGAACCAGCTCTCCGCATCGCAGGCCAGCCGTGTACAGGATTACAATCGCTAGCCGAAACGTATCTGGCCGCAACGGGGATTCGGGCGTCGAGGGCAGCGCGTTGGCAGTTGCCAGGAGACGCCTCACCTCAAAGTCGGTGAACAGATGCGGACGGAACTTATGGCGCGGCCACCGGAAAGCTCGCTCGTCTGGCACGAAAGCCGTTGGCTGACAGCGTCGTCGATAACAACAGAGGTTTCTTACGATGCGTAGGTACTCAAGGCGAGTTCCTGATGCCAGATGCTGCAAGTTGATGCACCAGTCCGTGAAAGTCTCGGATGTAAGATCCGAGTTCCGAGCGACCAGGAAGCGATCCAGCAGTCTAAGAACGCGGCATTCGGTCCTGTACTGACGCCCGAGCCCGCGCTTGAACGCCACATAGTTCACGATCACCGGAGCCAGGAGGGACGCGAACGGCTTAAGTTCGCTCATAGGCCACCTCCTGCGCGAGGTTTTTGGTCATGGTAGCTGGAAGATCTAGGGCGACCTCCCGAAGATCCTCGATGGCCAACCGCAGATATCCCCAGGTGCTTTCCGTCGTAACGTGGCCGAGCAAGTCACCAATGGTTTTGAGCGGAATGCCGCGGCGCAACAGGTGCACGGCGTATGAATGGCGAAGGCAATGAACCCCATGGAATCGCGGCAGGTGGCTTCGTTGTGCCCACACGCAGACCGCGTGGTTGAGGGTGGTTCGCCCGAGAGGCCGGATGGGTTTTCGGCATCGGAGAAAGACTTGCCGATAGGGGTTCGTTGGTGTTGGACGTCCCCTCTGCAGGTACTCCAGCACGGCCGTGCCGGCATCGTCGGTCAGGGGCAGCCACAAGATGCGGCCGGTCTTGGTCTGTCTAATCCGGAACCGTCTGGCCCGCCATTCAAGGTCATCCAGTGTCAGCCCTACGACTTCAGACACGCGCAGGCCATACGTAGCGATTAAGAGGAACATTGCATAGTCGCGGAGTCCAGTGAGGCTCGCGCGATCGATTGCGCGGAGGAAGGCTTCAACCATTTCCCACGGCAATGCGCGCGGGAGCCGCTCGTACCGATAAATCCGCGGCGTGTCGATCCGCTCATCAAGACCCGTGGGTACCTTTCCGGCGGACGCTAAGAACCGCAGGAAAGCACGGACCTTCCCAATGAGGTTTTGCAGGGATGCTCGTCCGAGTCGTTGGCTGGCCAAGCGGACGAAGTCCTCGATATCCATGGACTTGAGTGTCGCGGCACGCTCTGGGCTAGTTCCGTAGCCAAGGTGACCCAGAAACGCAGCGGCCGCATGCCGGTGGTCCGTGATTGTGGCAGGAGCGAGTCCGCGAACCTGCTCGAGGTAGGCAGAATAAGACTCCATGCATTGCTCCAAAGGACCGAGAGGCCTTGGGGGGTAAAGGGACAACTCGGACTCAAAATAGCGCTCCAGACCGTGGAGAAGCGCGGCGAGCGAAGAATCCTCACGCGCGCGAGGTGGCGCAAAGCCGCGCAGCTGGAAAGGCGTCAACTCGCTCAGATTGGCTATCCCGCGCTGCACGAGCATCTGCGCAAGGCGGCGAGCCGTTCTGCAGTGTGCTCGCACACATTCGGCGGAGTAGCCTTGCCCCAAGAGCCACGTACCATAGCCCTCGAGGACTGGGCCTAGAATCGGCAACGAGGCGAACTGCTGGTGTGCCGTTGGAAACAGCTCAAGTAGCATTGGGACCTCCATAATAAGGGGCGCCGGAATTGGCGCCGTCCCGATGCTACAGCAACACACGTTTCGTAATGTGGAGTGTTCGTGCAAGGCCGCCGCGTACAACTGAGGGTCGGAATCAAATGTTCACATTACCGTTTGCTTACCATTTGTCTACGAATGTGGAGCTCCACATTCGTAGACGACGGTAAGGTACTTGTGACCCCGCTGCCAGAGAACCTCGTCGACTCCAATGGACAGCACGTTGGACAGGTCCCGGTGTTGCAGGCCCCACTGGACCATCCATTCCACGGATCGGAAGACCTTCTCCCAGGTCGTGCGGAAGGCGACGGCGGTTTCCTTCCACGAGAGCCTCTTGGCCCAGGTCGCGAGAAACTGCATGTAGGTTTTCGTCATCGTGCTTTTGCCGTCAGCCCACGGTACCTTTTCGACCTTCACGCCGCACCTCGGGCAGTTGACCCGGCGCAGGGCATAGGCGAAAAAGACTGCGATATTCCAGAACGGCACAAACTCAAACATTCTCGGCGGCAAGGTGTCGTAACCCGGGCCCGGTTTGTCGCAGCCGGAGCAAATCGGCTTGCTGTTGGCCCGGGCCAGGACCTGGACCAGCAGCGCCAGGTTTTCGCCCTCATCCAGCCACACGACGTTTCCATAAACAAAAGACTTGAACTTCTGGACCCGATTCAGAATAGTCTTGAGTTGCATCCTGACCTTCGCTCCCGCATTGGTTACTTTTCGCGAAGCAATCCAATACAGGATTGGAGGCAGGATGCGCTACCTCATTTTTGGCCACTCCCCCAGTTGTTCAACCGCCGATGGAAACGCCAGGCAGAAAGAGATTCCAGTAGGGCCTGTGGAAAATGTGCGAAAGTCCCGCCGCTTTTGGGCGGGACTTTTGCAAGCGGCGGTGGGAATCCGCGCTTTTTGCGGATTCCCACGGACGCGGCATTTCCCATCAGGCCATTTGTCATGTCGCTCTACCCACAAATTTCACTGAAGACCCCGAATTCCAAAGGATCAAGCAGAGCCATCCCGAAGCACTGAAAAAAAGAGCCACACGCATTGTCCTCGGCCCATCGGTCACGAGGGTTTATCGCAAAGGAACCCGGGACGCACTTCTCCCTCTCCTGTCAGCGATCGACGTGGACGCATTGCGCGAGGTTCAGAACCAAGAGGAGTTTTCCGCATGGTTCAACTCGCACGTTGCTCGAATTGCCCGTAGAATCGGTCGACACAATCGCGGCAATAATCGTTTTGCGGCCGGCGTGAAATGGTGTCACGCCACGAAAATCATGGCTCTGTACGCGCGAGAATTGGTGCTGAATTCCCGCTACTTTTCTGATGCCGAGGAGGAGCGACTGAGCTATTTTCTTCATGTGCCGATTGACAGCATCGTGATCGAAAGGCTCACGACGCTTGGATATCGGCTGCCTTTCGGGAATATCAAGGGGATCGACAGTCGGAGCAAGTTTTATGAAGCGCAAAACGCTCTGACGTCGGCGGCCATGCAGGCTGGCGTTCCGCGGGTGTGTTTTGACGACAACTGGGGCGATCGGCAAGAGCCTCAATATCCCATCGACAAAGACCTCAGGGTCAACCGCACGACGGCAAGGCTCTGGATGAGCAAGCTCACGGATGAGAACGGAAAGCGCATCGAGGTGGTCCGCGACAAGGCGGCCGGCAAGTACAGTCGCCAGGTCACGGTAGCCCCGATCGAAACCGCTCCCGTACCCGAGCAGCCCATCACCCCCACACCCGCGGCTCCCCGAGGTTAGTGTGCAGCACGTCCCCGCCGACGTGTCGCGGCAGGGAATCTGGCCGATACTGATTTTTTCAGCGGCAGCAGCACCACCGCTTGCATGAATGCCCAAATTTACTGACATTTGACGTACAATAAACAGATTCTTTAGCACGCCTGGCGGCGCGAATTCCATTCGAGGGGGCTGGAAATGCGGTATGACGACGACGATGTCATCAGAGTGATCTGTGAAGACAACCCGAAACGTGAAGGTACTGCGTGTTGGCACATTTGGAAATACTACAGGGATGGCATGACGGTCGGCGAGTTTCGACAGAAGGTAAGGCGCGGGCCGTATATCCTCGATTCAGCCAACGGCGATCTGAAATGGAATGTCGAGCGCGGATTCATAAGAATAAAGATCAGGCCATCGCGCGTCACCTGGGCAACCCCTACCAGAGCGGTCGATTCCGCGCAGACGCGCCGGAACAACAAAATGGCCGGCAACGACGAGCACATAACGGTCCCAGTAACGACAGAACAACTCCACGAGATCGCGATGGGGGCGATACGGTGCAACGCCTGCTTCGAGACTGGACATCTCACGCGGTCGTATGTGGATCTGGCGCAGCCTCGGTACCTAGGTCCCGGCTATGTCAACGCCGACCCCAAAATGGCTTGGGTCATGATCAACCCCGGCGCGGGGTCGGGCAACTCAGCGGACCAGAGCTGGCGTTCCGTCTTGATGGCGTACCGTGATGGAGAGGCCAGCCTAGACGATGTCCTTACGGAACATCGTGGACACCTCTCCTCGTGGAACAATCTGCTGTCATTCCTCGACAAGCACGGACTCGACGTGGACTCCATTGCGCTCGTGAATATCGCTTGGTGCGCAAGCAAAGGCAATAAATATCCGAAGAAGATGCTCTCGCGCTGCTGGGATCGCCACACCTCGTCATGGCTTGCGGCACTCGCTCCCGATATCGTGTATCTGAGCGGCTCGGCCGCGCATCCCTTCGAGGCCCGGATCCACTCTCTGCTCCCCGCCTCCCGTGTGTTCACTACGTTCCACTACGCGCATTGGCCACTCGATGCAGACCGCGCCAACGCACGGGCGGCCGAATTGCGCAAGGAGTTGCAGTCGGTGGTGGCTCGGTTTTCTGCGTTAGCCGATAAATGAATAATCACGATTTTCAAAACGCCTACCGAAAACTGGAACAACGCACGAAAGTGCTGGCCGAAGCCGACGGTGATGTCTACCTTCCAAGTCCAGAACCGTCAGGCCGCGCGCATTACATTTTCATTTGCATGGAACCGTCTTTAGGCGGTTGGGCGAAGGACAAAGTTGAGGCTGAAAAGAAAGTGGCAGATGGATTCAGAAACTTCCTTGCCGGATATGATCCGATGATCCTTCACTTCTGCATCCGACGGTTTCTCTGCAGGCGCGATCAGCGATACCACATCACCGACTTCTCGAAAGGTGCTATGCTGGGCAAGAATGCCCATAAGAGGAGGCCAGAGAGATATAAGAGGTGGTATCCACTTTTGAAGGAAGAGATTGGCCTTGTTGCTGAGGACACAGCACAGGTGTTTGCCGTTGGCAAGGTGGTGAAAGATCATCTGGACTCATTTTGCTTCCCAAAACAAGTCACATGTCTACTCCATTACTCGCCACAGGCGGCTTCGTACCGCACGAAGGGTATCAGTGGTCATGAGTATGCTTTCGAGGAATTTCAGAAAACAGTGTCTCATGAGGACGTGCTGGCTGTAGCACGCGAAGTTATCAGGGAAGCCATGATGCCGGACAAAATCCGTGAATTTGTGCTCTCCAAAGTGGAAGGGCGAAAGCTCACGCCTTCACGCCTCAAATTGATGTTCAACTACAAGTTGGCTTTCGAGGCTCTCCATTCCAAGCTGTGCGGCCAACAAGCCCCGACCGAAACCGCTCCCGCACCCGAGCTGCCCATCACCCCTGCGCGGGGCAGGGCCGGAGAACCTAATGTATCAGGCTGAACTGATGGGGAAACTGCCTTCGGCGGTCGAACATCGAGAGGACATTCTCACCTCCAATGTCTTCTCGTTCTTCAAGTACACCTGCTGTGAGGTTCACCTGAAGGAACTGTTCGCGCTCGTGGGCGTTGCGGCATCTCCCGGCAACTGTTCGTTCGAGGGCAGGGGCTCTGAGGTTCCCCTATTCGCGATCAACAGCAGCGACGACCTGATGGCGAAAGTGGTGAATCCCGTTCTCAAACTCTACAGGGAGCAATAGCGTTCAGGAGCGGCATTCGACATCGACAGAGCATGAAGGGGGTGTCGATCAGAACACCTGTCAAGTTGCGCTTTGGCCGCTGAACGGCGTCAGCCTATCTGTTAGGAGCGAGAAATGTCATCGATCATCTGAATCCGTAGTTTTTTGAACAGATCCCGACAAGAACAGACCTCAATATCATCCGCACCGAAGGTGCGGCACCCGTCGTCATCTTCGTGTAGTCTTTTCCGGGAAGGTCGAGAGGAGAGGCCCCGATCGTGTCCGCGACCGGGGCCCAATCACGTTACCTCTCTTGCGAGGGGTAGCAAAAACAGATGACTTTAGGCTGCCATGATCGGCAGCAGATGTCCAGTCTCGCCTTCGAGCGGGAATGGGATCTACAGCCGAAGTCATTCTGCGTCAGAGATTTTGCCGGGCTCAAAGTTGTGGTGTTCCTTTCTGGATCTGCCGCTCCTGCGACCGGGGACAGCAGTATTGCAGTGACCTCTGCCGCAGCAAGGGGCGTCGCCAGCAGCGACGCGCCGCAAACCTCCGTCATCAGCAAAGCATGGAAGGCAGGCTCGATCACCGCGACCGTCAGAGAGCCTACCGGCAGCGTCGATCTGCCTTGCGCGTGACGGATCAAGGTTCCCTCGATTCCCCTCCTGAGGGCAATATCCCCCTGCCGGCATATTCGCAGCCGGCAGACGCCGGAAACGGCAGCAAATCATCAGGTCAACTCAGAGCGATCCACGATCTTGGAATGCCTTGCTGCATCCTTTGCCACCGGCCGGGACGTTTCGTGGATGTTTTTCATCGACTGAGGTAAAAACATGATCGACAAGGAAACTCGTGCCAGGATTCGCCGCCTGTTTTATGCCGAGCACTGGAAAATCGGAACCATCGCCTCTTCACTGACTCTCCACCCGGACACGGTCCGTGACGCTGTAGAGGCGGATCGCTTCAGTAAAACCAGGACGCCTCGTCCCTCCGTGACAGATCCCTACCTGGAGTTCATACGAGAAACGCTGGAAAGGTATCCGCGCCTGCGCGCCACCCGGATCTTCCAGATGATCCAGGACCGCGGCTACCCCGGCAGCGTGATCCAGTTGCGGCGTGTAGTTAAAGGTCTGCACCCCGCGAGGAAGGAGGCTTTTCTCTGCCTGCACACCTTTCCAGGCGAACAAGGCCAGGTCGACTGGGCCCACTTCGGCGAGGTGACTGTCGGGCGGGCGCGGCGGCGGCTTTCCTGCTTCGTCATCACGCTTTCCTATTCCCGGGGACTGTACTTCGAGTTTTTCTTTGACCAGATGATGGAGAGCTTTCTGCGCGGCCACGATCGAGCCTTCCATGACTGGAAAGGCGTTCCCCGGGCCCTGCTCTACGACAATCTCCGCAGCGTAGTCCTGGAGCGGCGGGGCGACGTTATCCATTTTCACCCCAGACTTCTGGAGCTTTGCGCCCATTATCACTTCGCTGCCCGTCCCTGCCAGGTGCGCGCCGGGAACCAAAAGGGACGCGTCGAGCGGGTTATTCGCTACCTCCGGGATTCGTTCTTTGCCGCACGTACCTTTACCGGCCTGGAGGACCTCAACCGCCAGGCCCTCGAATGGCGCGACCGGGTAGCTCACCGCCGTCCTTGGCCGGGAGGCGATCAGCGCACCGTGGCGGAAGCCCTCGCGGAAGAACAGCCTCGTCTGTTGCCGCTGCCCGCACACCGGTTCGACTCGGATCAGCTCATCCCCGTTCGGCCGGGCAAAACCATTTATGTCCGCTTTGACCTAAACGATTACTCCATTCCTCCGGCAGTTGTCGGCCACCAGTTGCTGATCGCTGCTTCGGAATCCACGATCCGCATTCTCGACGGTACAGAGGAAATTGCCCGGCACCGCCGCTCCTATGACCGGCGGCAGCAGGTGCTCGACCCGGAACACCAGGAAGAACTGCTGAAGGAAAAGCGCAAAGCTTTCGCTTCCGCCCGCGGCGGACGCCTCGCCCAGGCAGTTCCCGAAAGCGAGGCCCTGCTCGACGCCGCCTTCAGCCGCGGTGAATCTGCCGGAAGTCAAAAAACCCAACTCCTGAATCTCCTGGATCTATACGGGGCCGCTGAATTACGCGCCGCCGTTTGTGAGGCTCTCGAACGCAAAACCCCACGGGCCTCTTCCGTTGCCTTTATTCTCGGCCAGCGCCGTCGCTCCAGCAAACGGCGAACCCCGGCCCCCGTCGACCTCTCCCGTCATCCGGAACTCGAAAACACATCTGTCACCCCTCAAAACCTGGAGACTTACGATGAGCTTGCCAAAGACGACGACACCGACGAGTAGCCTGAACTCTCAACTCGACAAGATTGGATTGCGGGCCATGACGCAAAACCTCGACGACTTCATCGCCCGTGCCACGACAGGACGATGGTCTCCCTACGTGCTGCTGGAGCATCTGGCGCAGATGGAAGCGGACGATCGCTCACGCCGCAGCCTCGAACGCCGCCTGGGCCGGGCCGGAATCAAGAAGTTCAAACCCATGGCCGACTTCGACTGGAACTGGCCCAAGAAGATCGAGCGCGATGTCATCGAGCGCGCCCTAACCCTCGACTTCATCAAGGAAGCGCGCAACCTCGTGCTGATCGGGAATAACGGCCTGGGAAAGTCCATGATCGCCAAGAATGTCTGTCATGCGGCGGTCCTGGCCGGATACTCCGTATTGTTCCGCTCCGCCTCCGCCATCATCGAGGACCTGCAGTGCGAATCCCCGGCCGCCCGCAGAAGGAAACTGCGCACCTATGGAAACGCCGGACTGGTCTGCGTCGATGAGGTCGGCTATCTGTCCTATGACGACAATGCCGCGGACCTCCTCTACGAAGTCATCAACCGCCGCTACGAACGCCGGTCGGTCATTGTGACCACCAATCGAGGCTTCAAGGAATGGAACGAAGTCTTCCCCAATGCCTCCTGCATCGTCACGCTGGTCGACCGGCTCACGCATCACGCAGATGTGACCCGGGTCGAAGGCGAAAGCTATCGCCTCCGCGAGAGCGAACTGGAGGCCGCAGCGAGGAGGAAAAAGAAATGATCGAGCATGATTCGCAAATGGACCCTGATGCCTATATATCGGCGGTTCTGAATTTGTACCTCCAACTGCCTGAGACACCCTCGAGAGCGGGGCCTTATGACCGCAACACTGCTATCGACTTTTACAGACGTCGCATCACGCTTTTTACGGCCGAGGGTGCGATGCTGCTTGCTTCCTTGAGAAGGTTGGGAAGGCCCGCGGATTACCCGCCCCTAACGCCTATACGCTCCCTGGCCTACTTCAAGTCGACAGTCGAGGAGTTACTCGTCCAGCCGATCCCCGACGATTATCTCAAGTATTTACGCAAAAAGGTGCGAGCTCTGGGCGGGGAGAAACAGGTCAAAAAATGCGGCTGATCGGCATCTGTCCAAAAACCTACGTTTTTTCATGATCGGCAACACCTTGATAGATCTCGGTGCCAGTGTCGGAGTGATAGCCAAGTGAAACCAGTCGGGCTGATTCCGGGAAAGGCAGCGGACGCAAGAGCAGCCGGTCTACAAGGCTGAAGATCGAGGTGTTGACTCCGATTCCCAAGGCGAGCGTCAGCACAACAACCATCGTGAATCCGCGATTTCGTCTCAGCATGCGCGCCGCATAGCGGAGGTCCTGTACCAGCCTCTCGATCGATCCCCAACCCCACATCTCCATGGCTGCCTCCTTCAGAAGCGTAAAATTCCCGAACTGGCGCTTTGCGGCATTTCGCGCCTCGGCAGTATCCATCCCGTGCCGGCGGTTCTCCTCGGCCTGCGTGTCCAGGTGGAACTGCATCTCCTCCTCGAGGTCGCGGTCGAAGCGGTCTCGGCGGAAGAGAACCGACAGCCTTCGGCCTAACTCGCGAATCCACACCATAGCCACTCCTTTCAGGTCATGCCGGCTCGATCACCCGCACGATGGCTTGCATGACCCTGGTGAAGTCGGAAACCTCGGTGGCCAGTTGTTTCCGCCCCTGCGGTGTGAGGTGGTAGACGCGTGCCCGCCGCTTCGGACCCGCCGGAACCCACTCGGCGGTAATCCACCCTTTCGCGAGCATCCGCTGCAGGGCAGGGTAGAGCGATCCTTCCTCGACCTGGAGCACGTCGTCCGACATGCGTTTGATCTGCTGGGCGATGGCGTAGCCGTGCAGCGGACCGTGCGCCAGCGTCTTGAGGATCAGCATGTAGAGCGTGCCGGGCGGAATCTCTGTGCGTGAATGTGCGGCTTCCCTGTGCACAGACATGCTATGCATAGTAGAGCCTAGGCGATTAAGGGTCAAGCGAAAAAGTGGGGAGTGTATCGGCAAGATTCAACTCAAGGCTAAACCGGATGCGATCTCTGGCCGGCGAAGATAGAATGGCGGCAACACCACGACCAGAAATCAGGGCAGGAAGTATACTTGAACCAGTGATAGTGGAATCTTATATTGCTATCCAATACGACTTGTGGCATCCTCGATATGGTTATCCAATATGAAAGCCGTGAGCCGCCAAGCAAGCGCGCGGCAAGCGAGGCTCGGGTCTTGCGGGGAGGAGCATTGATGAGACGGTTGCGCGTCTGGTTTTTGCGCCTGGCAGGTTTGTTCAACAAGGAGCGGCGAGAACGGGAGCTGGCGGAGGAAATCGAAAGTCACCTCCGGCTGCACATCCAGGACAACCTGCAGTCCGGCATGACTCCTGAAGAGGCGCGTCGGGACGCGGTGATCAGGCTTGGCGGGATAGAGCCGACCAAGGAGATCTGCCGGGACCGGCGTGGCGTTCCCGTTCTGGAGGCACTCATGCAGGATCTCGGCTTTGGCGTGCGCATGTTGCGCAGGAATCCCGGATTTGCCGCCATCGCCGTGGTGACGCTGGCGCTCGGCATTGGCGCCAACACTGCGGTCTTCAGTATCGTGAACGGTGTGCTGCTCAGGCCGCTGCCCTTCCGGGGCCCGGCCCAGTTGGTGGTGATCGGCGAGTGGAACCCGCACGTTGCCAGCCAGGCCGTCGGCGCCTCCTATCTGAACTTCGATGACTGGAGGCGGCAGAACCATGTCTTTGATAACATGGCTGCCTGCCGCGACCTGCGGATGACTTTGGTGGGCAGGGGCGAACCGCAGCGAGTAACCGGCATGGGCGTCAGTTCCGCTTTCTTTCCGCTCCTCGGCGTCGAGGCATACCTGGGCCGCACGCTGGCGCCTGAAGATGAGAACGCCGGCCGGCAAACCGCGGTCGTGATCAGTTACGGTTTCTATCAGAAGCTGTTCAGCGGCGCCCGGAGCGTGCTGGGGCAGACACTCGTCCTCAACAACATTCCGCGCACGATTGTCGGCGTTCTGCCGCGCGGTTTCCGGTTTCTTCAGGACGTTGATTGCTACACGCCGCTCGATGTTCCTGCCCAGGCCCGGCAGATCCGGGGAATTCGATTTCTCCGCGTCATCGCGCGGTTGAAGCCGGGGGTCTCGCTCCTGCGGGCGCAGTCGGACATGGACGGGATTGCGCAGCACCTGGCGCAGGATTACGCGAAATACGATGAAGGCTGGGGCGTCTCCCTGGTCTCACTCGAGGACAAGGTTGTCGGCCACGTCCGCCACGGCCTGCTGGTCCTTCTTGGCACCGTGGGTTTTGTCCTGCTAATTGCGTGCGCCAACGTGGCGAATCTGCTGTTATCGCGCGGAGCGGCAAGGGGGAAGGAAATCGCGCTCCGGGTTGCGCTGGGCGCAGGCAGGGCTCGTGTGGTAGTCATGTTGTTGCTGGAAAGCTTGCTGCTGGCGACGGTCAGCGCTGTGGCGGCGCTCGCCCTGGCCTTCACGAGTCTCGAGTTGCTGCGCTCGCTCGCCCCCACAAACCTCCCGCGGCTGGATGAGGTCAGCCTGGATGGGCGCGTGCTGGGCTTTACCCTGCTCGTGACTCTGGTGACGGGGCTGCTGTTCGGCTCGGCTCCGGCCCGGCAGGCCGCACGCGTCAACCTGCTGGAGACGCTCAAAGAAGGTGAGCGGAGATCGTCGTGCGGCCGTTCGCGGCTGCGCGGGTTTCTTACCGTTTCCGAGGTGGCCATCACTCTGGTTTTGCTCATTGCGGCGGGTCTGCTGGGCCGCAGTTTCCTCCGGCTGCTTTCCGTGAATCCGGGGTATCGGACCGAAAAAGTGCTCTCCCTCGAACTCTCCTTGCCACAGTACAAATACCCGCAGGATTTTCAGCAGGCCGAGTTCTTCCGCACACTGCTGGATCGAGCACAGGCACTGCCTGGGGTGCGCTCGATCGCCTTGACGAGCGCGGTGCCGCTCAGCGGCAACGAATCAAGAAACTCCTTCGCCATTGAAGGCCGCAAGACCGACGAAGCGGAATGGGCGGCGCTGTGGTCTGTCACCCCCGACTACTTTCGCACCCTGGGGATTCCGATCCTGCAGGGCCGCAGCTTCGGCGAACAGGACACCAAGGGAGCGCCTGAGGTGGCGATCATCAACGAAGGCCTGGCCCGGAAATACTGGCCGAACCGAGACGCGATCGGGAAACGAATCCTGTTCGGTGATACCGGGCCGACGGTCGTTGGGGTAGTAGGCAATGTGAAACAGACCGGGCTCGCCGACAAGGATGAGCCCGAGATGTACCTGCCTTACTGGCAGGATCCGGGGCCGGTCATGACGCTGGTGGCGGAGACAGAGGGGGACCCGCTCGATCTCGTCGCGCCGCTGCGCGCCCTGGTGCGAGCGGTCGACAAGGATCAGCCGATCGAACACATCCAGACCATGGAGGATCTGCTGGCCCGCTCGGTGGCGGAACCGCGCCAGCTGACCCTCCTGGTAGGCGTCTTCTCCTTGCTTTCCCTCGTCCTGGTCGCGGTGGGGATCTATGGCGTTATTTCGTACTCGGTCAGCCAGCGCACGCACGAGATCGGCATCCGCATGGCGCTGGGAGCACGGCGGCAGGACGTCTTTCTGCTGATTATCGGTCAAGGAACAAGACACACATTTCTTGGAATTGCGATCGGCGTGGCTGCATCTTTCGGCCTCACGCGTATCATGGCGGGCTTGCTCTATGGCATAGAGGCGGGCGATCCGGTCACATTCGCAGGAGTCGCGGCCCTGGTCGTGGCGGTCGCACTCGCGGCATGTTATTTCCCGGCTTGGCGAGCGATGCGCGTCGATCCGGTGGTCGCGCTGCGATACGAGTAGCTCCGTCCTTTTCGAGCGGCAACCACGGGTGGGCGCGCGCGGGCCAAAAGGAGCAGTTCGCTGCTGGTACCATCTGATTTCCAATGGGACAGGGACATTCTCTACATGACCATCCAGTAGGAGAGTTATGAGCGACAAGGCAGATGTCTGGCAGGGTACTTTAGCCCTGATGGCGCTGAAGACCCTGGAAACGATGGGGCCCCTCCACGGATATGGGATCGCGCGCCGAATCGAGCAGACGAGCGGCAACCGGTTGTCCGTCAATTATGGAACGATCTATCCGGCCCTGCTGAAACTGGAACAGGAAGGATACGTCGTCTCCGCATGGGGCGTGTCGGATAACAACCGCAGGGCAAAGTATTATCGGCTTACGCGCGCGGGCAGGAAGCAACTCGAAAGAGAAACACGGGATTGGCAACAGACGACCGCGATCCTGGCGCGGTTCCTGTCCCCCAACGAGGAGCCCTCATGAGACGCCTTCGTGTCGCAATATCGGCCGGCGCGTGGCTCGTTGCCTGGATGAACCCCCGGCCTTGCCGTTTGAGACCTGGGACGCCTTAAGACATCCAACGAATGATCTAATCTGGAGATGTCTTGGACGGCCACAAGGAGTGTCGACGCCGGAACAAGCGGAAAGTGATATCATGCTACCTTGGGTGGCTAGAACGCACATGAAAAACCTCACGAGGACACTCCCTTTCGGGCAGTTATATGGGGATGTCTTGCGCAGTCGTGTGGTCGCTGATTTTACGTTGACAGAAACTGTCTATCCTCCAAATCTCGAGCTTCCGAGGCACTCCCATGAAGGCGCCTATTTTTGCCTTGTCATGCAGGGCGCCTACACCGAGTCTTATGGAAAACAGACCCGCTTGTGCAGGCCCACCGCTTTGATATTCCATCCCCCAGCCGAAGTGCATTCCGATCGTTTTCACCGGACTGGGGGGAGATGCCTTAATATTCAGATGGGCCCAGGTTGGCTCAGGCGTGTAGCAGAGCCATCGCTGAACCTGGACCGTGCCTTTCACGTTCAGGCCGGAGAACTATCCCATCTGGCTGTGAGGCTGAGCAGAGAGTTTCGGTCAGCGGACGAGGCTTCCACCTTGGCGATTGAAGGCCTCATTCTCGAAATCCTGGCCGAAGCGGCCAGAAACCTCGTGCTTGGTTCCTGCCGCAGACCTCCGACCTGGCTGGAACCGGTGCGCGAGGCACTTCACAGCCGATTTTCCGAGCGCCAGACGCTCACAGACCTCGCTGAACTTGCCGGCGTACACCCCGTCCATCTGGCGCGCGAGTTTCGCAAGAACTTTGGCTGCACCATAGGCGAATACGTGCGCCATCTCCGAATCGAGTTCGCTTGCCGCCAGCTTTCGGCACCGGCGATGTCTCTCGTTGAAATCGCCGGGGCTGCCGGCTTCTCCCACCAGGCTCACTTCACCAGAATCTTTAAACAAATCGTCGGCATCTCGCCGGGACGATACCGGGCGGCCGCTCGCTTGCGCTAACTGCGGACAAAAACGCTAATCCGTTGAAATACGGCATAAGGAATTTCGGGTAACCTTTCTTTCATGAGGACGCGTCTTCCCGCTCTGATCGGTTCATTCGTCTGGATGGTCAGCCTGTGGCAGGGTGTGAATGGCGTCTTCGCCCAGCAGCAAACCACCATCGCAGGGAAGATCTTGGGGCATGGGGGCGAAGCGTTGCCCAAAGCCCATGTTCATCTCGTGCGGCCGAACCAGGGAAAGGCGTTCACTACTGTCGAAGCTGCGGAAGATGGGAGCTATAATCTCGTTACCAACGAAACGGGACTGTTCTTCGCCCAGTTTACAGGCGTAAACCATGAGAAGCACGAAGTGCCGCTCTGGATCGAGAAACCCGGCGAGATCAATCTCGACGTGCAGCTCGGCACCTATGAGTATGCCGGTGATTTCAGCGGCGTCAAAGTAATCGGCAGTTTCAACAAGCTCTCACCTCAACCGGCAAGGCCCATGGCAAGGCAGTCCGACGGCACCTACCTCGCAGAGTTCGATGCCGGAGAAGAGGCGTTTTCCTATCAGCTTGCGGGCGTAACCAAGGACGGCAGCAGCGTAAACGGGACGCAATCGGAAGACTATGTCTATGACGGCGGCGGAGGCTACCGATCCACAGTGAAGTCGAGGAACAGCCGGGTGAGGATTGTTTTTGATCCCCGAAAGCTCGCCCCGGCGGGGACAGAGGCTCGGGTTCGTTTTGGCGATAAGAATTCGAAGTTAGCCAGGTTCACCGCGATTTATGCTGAATTGTTGGGGCGTCGTAACTCCTTCAGCGCCGCTTTCGCGGCCTACAAAAGAGGAGGCAAGCCCGCATATTCCTTCAATTATGGCTGGGCTCCCTTTCTTTCCGGCCTATCGACGCAGATAAGAGCGGAAACCGATCCCTTCCTCAGACAGGCTCTCCTGTTCAGCTATCTCGATTTGGGATATGGTGCCTATGGCGCCCCGCTGGACCGAGCTACGGCGCAGAAGGCGCTTGCCGAAATTCCTCCGACTTCTCCGCTCTGGTCGATTGAGCCGGACCTCATTGGCGTCGCGCTGGAGAACTCCGGGCAACCGGAACGGTACACAAGGTATCTTCAGCAAATCGTCGAAAATCATCCCGATCAATGGATCAGGACAAAAGCCAGGAAAGACTATGCTCCGGATCGCAATATCATGGTTGGCAAAGCCCTTCCGGCATTCTCTTTTCTCTCAATGGATGATCCCACGGCCTTTTACACCAACGAGAGCCTGAGAGGCAAAATCCTGTTGATCGACTTTTGGTCAACATGGTGCAAGCCGTGCGTGGAGGAAATAGAGAATCTGCAAGCGGCATACCAGAGATACAAGCGGAGAGGATTTGAAATTCTCAGCCTCTCTTTTGACGACAAGATTGAAACTGTGATCAAGTTTCGTCAGGGGAAATGGAAAATGCCATGGCTGAACTCGTTCGTTTCCGGCGGGTTCGGCAGCGAAGCAATAGAGAAGTTCGAGATTTCCGGCATACCGCGGCCGATCCTGGTAGACCGAACCGGCAAAATAATTGCGATGGGAAATGACCTCCGCGGGCTAAAACTCGACAGAATCCTGAGCCGAGTTATGGGCGCCGAGAAATAGGAGACAGGGAAGCAAGGAGCATTTCGTCCGAATGGGGCACCAGCCCTCCGGGCGGTCGAATTGGCATGGCGAATACCAAACTTCACCTCCAACTCCAAGGCGATTCGATCCTCGACGTACTCCGGATGATCGGAGGATATCTGCCGGATGAAGTGAATATGTTCATTTGCAATGCCCGGTCTGCCTGGCCTGCTCTGAGATTTCTTCCGCCAGAACTCCCGAGACTTCCTCCCGATCGATGTCCCTGATGGTAATCTCGTCGGCGATTTGGTTCTCCCAGCGCCGTCGGCTGTGGGCTCGGTCGAGCAATAGGGCCTCGAAACGTTCCTGCGACATCCGCCGTGTTGTATTGCCAATGCGCTCGAACGCACGGCCGTCATAGGCGCACGGCACCGAATCGCTCGTCCCCGCGACATCGTGCAATGTCTGCTCAATCACCTGTTGGCCGATCTAGACCAAATACGACCCAAATCGAGAACCATGCTCCGAACACCCTTGGTATTGTTGGGTGAAATTTCCGGGCAGAAAACATATATGTGTATAACGATGTGGGCCGATGCCCGGGGCTGTGCTCCAACTGCCCCGTCGGGGCGGAACATCCTGGCAGGCGCGCGCTTCGTCACAGAAACTATCTGATCCAAAAAATTCACTTGCTTCGGGATCCCTGCTTGGTTTACTCTAGGCATAGACCAAACAAGTATTGGGAGCCTATGAAAAGCCAAGACAATCGCGACCTGTTTCCCGGCGCCCTGGAGATGATGATCCTCCAGACCCTGAGGCGCGGACCTTTGCACGGTTACGCCCTGGCCCAGGTGATCAAGCGCGCCTCGGACGATCTTCTGCAAATCGAGGAAGGGTCTTTGTACCCGGCATTGCAGCGCATGCTGAAGGCGGGCTGGGTTTCGGCCGCATGGGGCCTTTCGGAGCGCAACCGGCGGATCCGGCAATACCGGATCACGCCCGAGGGCCGCAAGCAGCTCGAACGCAAGGTGTCCAGTTTCGGGCGCATGCTGAACGGGATCACACGAGTCATGAGGCCCACAGAATCATGAGATGGTTATGGAACCTTGTGCGGCGCCGCCGTATTCACCAGGATCTTGCCGAGGAGGTCGCCTCCCACATCGAGGAAAAAACAGCCGAACTCATGGAATGCGGCATGTCCGAGCGGCAGGCACGACAGATCGCGATGCGCGAATTCGGCAATGCCACTCTCTACACTGAAATGAGCCGTGAGGTCTGGGGCTGGATGGCTCTGGAGCGATTCGGCCTGGACTTGCGCTACGGCCTGCGGATGATGCGCAGGAATCCGGGTTTCACCGCCGTGGCGGTGCTGACTCTCGCGCTCGGTATCGGCGCCAACTCGGCAATTTTCAGCATGCTGGATGCCGTGATGTTGCGCCCCCTGCCCGTGAAAAATCCGGAGCAGATCGTGGAAATCGCCACCCGCACGGGAACGGGCGGCCTGCATGCGGATTTCTCGTATCCTCTTTATGCCGCTTTGCGACAGAGCAGCGACACTTTCTCCGGCATCGCCGCCTACTCGCGGAGCACTTTCGGGATCGGCGCCGCCGGTAAGGCAGACCGGGTGCCAGGTGCATACGTCAGCGCAGACTATTTCTCCGTGCTGGGTGTTCAGCCCGCGATCGGCTCCGGGTTTGGTCCGAATGACGAATCCCCGGGGGCGCCGCGGAGCGCAGTGATCAGCTATGGCCTGTGGCAGCGATGGCTTGGCGGAGACCCGGCGGTGCTGCAAAAGACCATAACCCTGAACGGGCGCAGCTTTGCCGTATGTGCAGTGGCCCCCAGAAGTTTTACCGGCAATGTTCGCGGCAGGCCAGAAGATGTGTGGATCACGCTCCCGCACTATGCGGATCTCGGCGATAGCCCGGGGGTTATGGCAGATCTCAGGACGAGCTGGCTCGCCCTGACGGGGCGTCTCAAACCGGGAATCCGCATCCAGGAGGCCCAGTCCCGCATGACGGCGCAATGGCCCGCGGGCTTCGCTCCCGACCAGAACCCCGGCGGGTGGACGGCGGTTCTGACGCCCGCTTCCGGCGGCAACGATGATTTCGTTCGGGATATGCGCAAGCCGCTCGGGGTTCTGTTCGTGGCCGTCATTTTGATCCTGGGCATTGCGTGTGCGAATGTGACGAGCCTGCTGCTCGCACGCGCGCAGGTGCGCCGAAAAGAAATGGCTCTCCGGCTGGCTCTCGGTGCTACCCGGACGCGCCTGATCCGCCAGCTCTTGACGGAAAGTTTGCTGCTCTCCCTGGCGGGTGGGGCTGCCGGGCTGTTCGTCGCGACGGCGACCAGCGGCCTGTACTCCGGCTTGCCGGTCTCGGCGGATGAAGCACTCACTCTGGACCTCTCGCTGAACGTGCGCGTCTTCACATTTGCCCTCGCCGTCTCGCTCGTGACGGCGCTCTTGTTGGGCGTGGTCACCGCATGGCGTGCATGCGGTGTCGACCTTGTCCCGGTTCTCAAGCAAGGGGACGAAACGGTGCGGCCGCTCCGCCGCTGGATTTCCCTCCGCAATATCCTGGTCTCCGGCCAGATGGCCATGTCGCTGATCCTGCTCATGGGTATGGGCCTCTTTCTGCGGAGCATGTCGAAGCTGCAATCGATCGACGTGGGATTTTCGGGGCGCCAGGTGCTGGTTTTGTCCCTCGATCTGGAAGAGCAGCGCTACACCCCGGAGAGGGGCAAGAGCTTTTATGCCGATGCCCTGGAGAGGATCTCAGCGCTGCCGGGCGTGAAGTCGGCGAGCCTGGCAAGCGCTATGCCGGTAACAGCGGGCGGGAGAAGAATGGATCTGCCGCCGAACTTTACCAACCCGCCGATAAACGAACCGACAAGGATCGAAATGATCAGCCTGGCGCCGCGCTTCTTTGAAACCATCGGCCTGCCGTTGCTGCGGGGCCGGGATTTCGGCCCACTCGACTCGGGAAAAGCGCCAAAGACGATCATCGTCAACGAGACGATGGCCCGAATATTCTGGCCGGATTCGGATCCCGTCGGGCGCCGCCTTGTGATCGGACAATCGGCGTTTGAAGTCGTCGCCGTCGCCCGGGACACGAAGTACCGGAACCTGCGCGAGACGGCCCGGGCAACGATGTATACCCCCCTGACACAATCATACCGGCCCCGGATGAACGTGCTGGTGCGCACCGCGCGACCGCCGATGGATCTGGCACCCCTCGTTCGCGAGCAGCTTCGCGCTCTCGACTCGAGCCTGCCTGCATTCGACATCCGCACGCTTTCGGAACATGTCGGCCGGTCGCTTTATGTCGAACGCATCCAGAGCCTGCTCACGTCCGCCCTCGGGCTGCTGGGGCTGCTGCTGACTTCCATCGGTGTATACGGCATGGTGGCTCACACCGTGGCCCAGCGCACGCATGAGATAGGCATCCGGATGGCTCTCGGCGCCCAAGCTGGGGCGGTGAGAACGCTGATGTTGAGGCGAAGCCTTTATGCCACGCTGGGCGGCATGGTGGTGGGCCTGCTTGCGTCCTTCTGGCTGGCGCGGCTGGTCGAAAATCAACTCTATGGGATAAGTGCGACCGACCCGTTGACGATGGTGGCCGTGTCGATGCTGCTCGTCGTGGTGGCTCTGGTTGCAAGCTACCTTCCCGCGCGCCGCGCGGTAAAGGTTGATCCAGTTGTGGCCCTCAGATACGAGTAATGTTTGCAATTTCCTAATCGTAAGAAGGAGATTTACTTTTGATGAATGGCGCCGGGCATCAAACGATGCATTTCGAAGAACCAGGGTCAGGCCTGGAAAATCTAGTTTAGTGCGACTGTGGCCGGTCGATGCACTCTGACGAGCTTTATGGGGCAGACCATGAGCCACGCGAGCAAGACACTGGCAATCTCGTTTTGTTTGGCTATACCGCACGAATGTATGGTAACAGCGAACATATGAACTTGCTGCGGAACGAGGCCTGACAACGGCAAGGTTTGATCGCGGATGGAATATCTTCGATTTCACGTCCATTGAGAAGCGCCTGGAGGAAGCCTGAAATCGCCGTGTGAGTATAACGGGAGGGGACGGCGGGCCGCCGGGGTAAAATCGGCGACATGCACGGAAAGCACAGCCGCAAAAGTAGGGAAGGTCCCGCGGGTCGCCTAGGCGCTCCCGCACAGCGAAGACGCTGCGTATAAGCGAGAAGCGAAATCGCAGCGTGCCTGCGGGACTGGCGTATGGGGTCGTACTCGGTCTATGACCGCCTGAAAAGGTTCTAAAAACTGTTTCCATACGGAACTGTTTTCGGTTACACTGGGTGTATGTCAAGACACCCTATTTCGATCAACGTCAAGTCAAAGGACCTCTCGCAGATCGGCAAGCTACTGCGAGGGGGTATTCAACAGGTAGGCGTCGTTCTGCGAGCGCTTTCGCTACGCCAACTTGCCCACGGCTTCACCGCACCTCAGGTCGCCCAAGCACTCCCCCTTACTGCCAAGGCGGTGCGCCAGATCGCCCATCGCTACATCAGGGACGGCTTGGGTGCTGCCGTTTACGCCAAACAGCGACCGGGGGCACAAGAGATTCTCGACGGTCCCCAGAAGCAGCGTATCGTCGCCATGGTCTGTAGTGACCCGCCGGAAGGCCGTGCCCGTTGGACCGTCCGCTTGATCGCCGAAGAGGCCGTCAAACGGAAGTTGGTTCCCAAGGTGGGCCGAGAGACCATCCGGATTTTGCTGCAGAGCCACGAGTTGAAGCCGTGGCGGGAAAAAAATGTGGTGCATCGCTGAGTTGGACCAGGCGTACATCCAAAAGATGGAAGACGTGCTGGCCGTCTACGAGAAACCCTACAATCCCACCCAACCCGTCCTTTGCCTGGATGAGAAACCGATCTCGCTGCATGCCGACGTGCGCGCGCCGATCCCGGCCAAGCCGGGGAAGCTAGCCAAGCAAGACAACGAGTATAAACGGTGCGGCACGGCAAATGTCTTTGGCGTCGTGGAGCCGAAATCCGGTCGGCACTTCACCACCGCCACACCCAACCGTTCCGGCGCGGAGTTCGCACGCATGGTGGAGCACATCGTGAAACAGTACCCCACCGCTGACACGATCCACCTCGTCATGGACAACCTCAATACCCACTGCCGCAAGTCGTTGACCGACTACTTCGGCGAGCAGCGGGGCGGGGATATCTGGGATCGGCTCAGCGTGCATTACACGCCGAAACATGGAAGTTGGCTCGATCAGGCAGAGATCGAACTCAGCCTGTACTCGCGGCAATGTCTGGGGACGCGCAGGATTCCTGATCTGGCAACGCTGAAGCGGGAAACCAAGGCCTGGAATCGGAAAGCCAACCGGAAACGGACCAAGATCAACTGGCGGTTCACGCGAAAGAAGGCCAGGAAGGTGTTCAAGTACGAGTCTCCCGGTCGCAGAGGTTAAAGCCCAACCGCCGCAGCAAGATATCCGAATACGTTCATAAACAGGCGGGGCGAAGTGTGCCCCAAGATCGCGGCGACGACGTGGAAACCGTTTATAGGAAAGCCGCGCCGCACAAACCGGTATGCCCAGAGACTGACAAACGGCCCATGGGGACAGGCAACCTTTCCAGGATGGATCAATAGAACCTTATCAGGCGGTCAAAGACCTAGGCCATGACGGATCGAGACAACACAACTCGAACCCGAGCCAAGGCCCCCTGGGGTAGAGAGGCGCAGGCCTCTTGAGCAACGGCACTCGGATGCACTGGGTGGATCTGGACTCAGAGCCAGGCGAGAACCCGCGACAGAAGTGTGCGAAGGGCGGAGGCAAACTGAGCGGCTGCGAGGGTATGCCGGGAGCAGGCTTAACCGAGACGCCGTTCAGGAAGGCCCTGTCTGGCATGCTGGCCTTGAAGCCGTGCCGGGGAAAACCCGACGTACGGAATTTTAGAGGGGGCGATGGAGACGTCGGCATCATTCGAAGCCCAGTCCGCGCCATTGCCCTACTCGACCACTCAACAGCGCTGTTGCCGCCTACTACTACCTGCGCATCATCGTCGTGATGTACTTCAAGGAACCCGGCGAATCTATGACAGATCTTCCACCGCTGGCCCTGGGCATTCAAGCCGTGCTCTGGAGTTCCGCCGTTGCCACCTTGGTCCTCGGGATTTATCCCTCGATCGTGCTCGACTTCGCCGGCCGTTCCGCCGCTCTCGTCAAATGAGGCCTTGACAATCTACATATCCGCGGGTATATGTAGATTAGCGAGGCTTCGTCATGTCTTCTGAAAAGTCCGACCTCCTCCAGGGCACCCTCGACATGCTCATCCTCAAGATCGTGGCCCTCGGCCCGATCCATGGCTACGGCATTGCCCAACGCATCCGCCAGATCTCCAAGGAGGTTCTGCAAGTGCAGCAAGGCTCCCTTTACCCGGCGTTGCACCGGCTCGAAAAACGCGGGTGGCTCAAGGCAAAGTGGGGCGAGGCGGAGACCGGACGCGAAGCCAAGTTCTATTCGCTCACCAGACTGGGCCTGGAACAACTGGAAGCCGAAGAGGCCAACTGGGACCGCCGCTCGGAGGCGGTGCGGCTGATTTTGCGAACAGCGGAATAGGAGGGCTTATGTGGCGGAAGAAGCGGGAAGAGGCTCATCTCAACGCGGAGCTGCGCTACCACCTCGAGAAGCTCGAACGCGACTACATCGCGGAAGGAATGGAACCGACCGAAGCACGCCGTCAGGCGCAACTCGAGTTCGGCGGGCTGGAGCAGATCAAAGAGGACTGCCGCGACCTGCGCGGGCGCTGGCTCGAAGACTTCTGGAAAGATCTCCGCTATGCTGCCAGAACACTGCGTCGCAGCCCAGGCTTCCTGGCGGTCGCGATCCTCTCACTCGGCCTCGGTATTGGAGCCAACACCGCCATCTTCACTTTGATCAACGCGGTTCTGCTGCGTACCATTCCCGTCAAAGACACGGACCGGCTGGTACAGCCAACTCGTCTGTCGCAGGAAGGCAAAGCAGGTTCGGTCTCGTACCCGTTGTTCGAGCAGCTTCGCGACAACATGAAGTCGCTCGCGCTCTCCTCCGCCCAAAGAAGCTCGCGGCCGGCAATCACCATCGATGGCACCGAAGAGGTCGTCAGCGGCGAGCTCGTTTCCGGTGCTCATTATCAGATTCTCGAACTCGAACCAGCGATCGGCCGGCTTCTCGAACCATTTGATGAGCTGGCGGCGGTGATCAGCTACAACTACTGGCAACGCCGCTTCGGCCGGGATCCGTCGGCGATCGGCAAGACTCTGACCATCGGAAAGCAGGCGTTCACCATCGTCGGCGTCACGCCGCGCGGTTACCAGGGCGCGCGCACCGGCAACGATCCGGATGTGACTCTTCCCTTGCTGACGCTGATGACTCCGGACGACCGCCGCGAAGCGACCCTTTACAACTTCAACATGCTCAGCCGCCTCGCGCCCCGTGTCACGAGGGAACAGGCAAACGCGGAACTGCAAGTGCACTGGAAGGTCTTTCTGCAAAGGATCGCAGCAGAAGAAGTGGAGAAGAACCGGCCTGGCATCCTGCGTCAACGAGCGGAAGTGCTTTCCGCTGCCGGCGGCTTCAGCTCCCTCAAGAACGACTATTCGGATGCGCTGTTCATTCTGATGGGCATCACCGGCTTTGTGCTGCTGCTCGCCTCCGCGAACCTGTCGGGGTTGCTCCTTGCAAGAGCGGCATCGCGCCGCCGCGAGATTTCGATCCGCCTCGCCATCGGCGCCGGCACTGGAAGGCTCATTCGTCAATTCCTGACCGAGAGCCTCCTGCTCGCTGTGCTTGGCGGCGCCACCGGATTCCTGCTGGCGCGGTGGCTGAGCAGCGCGCTTGTCGCAATGATCGCCAACGGTGGCACGCTCGTTCTTTCCACCGACGCCGATTGGCGCGTGCTTACCTTTACCGCCGGCCTTTCGCTCCTCGTCTGCATCGCCGCAGGATTGATTCCGGCGACGCACGCGCTGCGCACCGATCTCAAAGCGGCGCGTCACCAACGGCTCGGCAAGTCCCTGGTCGTGGCGCAGCTTTCCATCTCGATGATGCTTCTAGTCGGCGCGACGCTCTTCGTGACAACGCTTGTGAACCTCTATAAAGTGGACCGCGGCGTCCGCACCGACGGAGTCCTCACCTTCAACCTTCGCTCGACCGTACAGTATCCGCAGCAACGCGGCTCGGCCGTGATTGCCGACTTGCTCCGCCGGCTTCGCACGATGCCCGGTGTATCTTCGGCAAGCGCCACGGCGATTATGCCGTTGGGCGGCAGCTTCTGGGTGCGTGAGGTTCATGCGGAAGGCTACACGTTTCGCGCCGATGAGGACGAGGGTGTGGCATTTGGTGCGGTTGCGCCGGATTATTTCACCACCGTAGGCACGCCACTACTGAGCGGACGGGAGTTTCACGAGCGCGACACCGCCACCTCGCCGAAGGTAGCGATCGTCAATGAGTCGTTCGCCCGCTACTTCTTCGGCCACCAATCCGCGGTGGGCAGGAAAGCAACATCAAACAACGTCACTTACGAGATCGTCGGCGTCGTGAAAGACGCAAAGTACCGCAATCTGCAGCAGGAAATTGTCAAAACCTTTTACATTCCGTGCATGCAGCGCGAAGGCGCGGAGCCCTCGAGTTTTTGGTACGTCGCGCGTGTCGCAGGCGGCGATCCTGCGCGGCTCACTCCTTTGCTCGAGAAGTTTTTGCGGGAAACAGATCCAGGCCTGCGTCTCGGCACGGCGCTTCCTTACGCGGCCATTGTCGACCGGGGAACAGTGCGCGAGCGATTGATGGCAACGCTGGGCAGCTTCTTTGGGATACTCGCGCTGCTCGTAGGCTGCCTCGGGATCTTCGGTGTGATGACTTTTCAGGTCTCGCGCCGTATGAACGAAATCGGTGTGCGCCTGGCGCTCGGCGCTACTCGAAGTGGGATCGTCGGTTTGGTCATGAAGGAAGTCGCCGTCATGCTGGCGTGCGGCTGCGTGATCGGGGGCGCAGCGGCGCTCACGCTCACCGGAGTGACCCGCACGATGCTGTTCGGCATCACACCCACGTCCCCGGCGGCTTTCGGCATCGCGGCGCTGGCATTAGGAATCGCTGCTTGCGCGGCAGGATGGCTGCCGGCGCGGCGAGCTTCTCTTGTCGACCCGACGATCGCGCTGCGCCACGAATGATCACAGCTTCAATTCGTAAAAACAGAAAACCGTGTCGCGCTTCCAGCCGCTTTTCTCGTAGTGCGCTTGTGCCCAGCTATTGGTGAGTTCTGTAGAGAGCGCGACTCGAACCGCTCCGGCCCGGCGCCCGTAGTCTGCAATAAGGCTCAGGTGTGCACAAATTCCGTAACCAGAGACACGCTTCAGCAGTAAAATAGCGTTTTACGAGGCACAAGCCGTCGAAGTTTACATATCGCAGAGGCGTCTTTCTGAAGTGTCGCGACTCGAGATCGTCGGATCCTAAGAGAATCGTCTTCGCGAGACTTTAGAAAGACCGCGATGAACGAAACCGCTTGCCGACCTATGTGTTTTGTTTCAATCCTGCGAGTAAAGCCCTGGACACGTGAACCACGAACGAGGTGGAGTGGAAGTAGTCGGAGGGGTTAGCAGGGATTCCATTCGCACGAACGCCCCTGGAATTGAAGTGCATGCGAGGCCGGCAGGACGTGGAAGCAGTGTTGAAGCCGCCACTGTGCGCAGACCTCGGGCGATAAAGGGCGTTGCGGAAGAAAAAAGAGATTGCGTGCGGTCGAGAGCGTTCATTCTCATGATGAATCGATCGCCGGCATCGGCTCACGTAAGCTACCCATCGGATCAATGATCTCGATCACGACCATGTGTCCTTGGCCGCAAGCCGGACAGATCATGAACGACGCGGCCGTGAGCGCGTTGTCGACCGTCCCCAAGTTTTCAGAAGATGCTTCTTGCTCTTTTTCGGGCTGGCTCCACACCAAGCAATTCTCGGCATATGGCCAGTTTCTGCTGGCGTTGCGCATTGGCCAGCCAGTCGTAGTGCCGGATGCGGACAAAGCTCGTAACGGCAGGATTGCAGTAAGATGCTCTCTGTGGCCGCCTCGGAGAAGGGAATCGCGGCAGGCCGCAGGTTAGATATCAGAAGCTGAGCCACCCCTCGGAGCTGAGCCCCCATCACAGAAATTGCAGCTTCTCCGTCCTATGCTCTGACTGTCCCCGAGATTCTCGCGGCTCTGTTCTCAGGTAGCTGAGGAAGCAGTCGAGCGCAGGCCGCGACACACGATGAAAAACCTGCCGAGCCACTTTTTCGGTAATTCGACAACACCTCCGCCGAGCGGATGGAGCGGCGTTTTTCACCGGGACCATGAGTTATTCGTAATGCAAGGCTCGGATCGGGTCAATCCGCGAGGCTCGGAGCGCAGGGAGGATTCCCGCAACGGCGGCTACCGCCGACACGATGACGATTGTGGCCACGATCGTCACACTATCGTACGTTTTTATGCCGAAGAGCAGGCTAGCTACAAAGCGCACCAATGCGAATGCAGCAGGCAGCCCAACAGCCAGACCGATTGCGGCCACCACCAGCGACTGCTGGAGAATCATCCACAACACCTGGACCCGGCGCGCGCCCATCGCCATCCGGATACCGATCTCGCGCGTGCGCCGCGTGACTGCATAGGCAAGCGCGCCATATAATCCGACCGAGACGAGCAGCAACGCCAGCAAACCGAAGAAACTGGAGACTTGTGCGAACATCCGTTCGTGGGTCAGCGCTTCGTCGATTTGCTCACTCTGGGTTTTGCAGCCAATTAATGGAAGGTTCGGATCGATATTGCGCATTGCTTCGCGCACTGACGAGACCATTGCAGTCGGATCGGCCGCGGTGCGCACTTCAAAACACATGTGGCTGATCATGTCCGCCGCTGTGGCATATGGGACGTAGGCCGTAGCCGGCGGCTGGTCGCGCATGCTGTCGTACTTCGCGTTGCGCACCACGCCGATGATCTCGTAGGCCCTCCCAGGTTCGTACCGGTCCCCGAAACAGAAATGGCGGCCGATGGGGCTTCCGGCCGGATAGAAGCTACAGGCCATGGCCTCGTTTATTACAGCCACTCGACGATTGGCCTCCTGATCGCGCCAGCCGATTCCACGCCCAAGCACCACCGGAATGCCCATGGTTTCGAAGAAACCCGGACCCACGATGTTCCAATACACCGTATTCGGTTGGCCGGGCGGGAGTGGAACAGAGTCTGGCGATGCAGGCGAATTGTTGACCCAGCCGGAAAGCAATGAGTTTGCCGAAACCGAAGCCAAACGCACTCCCGGCAGGCCCTGAATTCTGGCGAGCGACTGATTGTAGAGTGCGACGGCGCGATCGCCCTCATAACCGCCGCGCCGCGCATCGATTTCGAACAGGAGTATGTTGTTGCGGTTGAAGCCGAGATCCTGCGTTTCCAGGTTTTGGAGCGTGCGCACAAACAGGCCGGTGCCAAACAGCAGCAGAACCGATAGAGCTACCTGGCCGGCAACCAACACCATGGCCAGAGTGAGACGCGGAGAGACCGACCCGGCACTTTCCTTTAATTGCAGCACCAAGTCCACTCGCGTTGCCCGGAGTGCGGGCGCCAACCCAAAGAGGCTTCCAGTCACCATTGAGACGACCGCGCAAAACGATAGCACGGTGGCATCGGGACCGACGTCGAGCGAGACTATCTGCCCCGGATTGGATAACAGGAGCAGCAGGGTTCGGCTTCCCCAGAACGCCAATAGCAGCCCCAAACCACCGCCGCACAGAGAGAGCACCACACTTTCGGTCAGGAGCTGGCGCACAACTCGCATCCGGTGTGCGCCCATCGCCAACCGCACGGCCATCTCCTTCTGCCGCGACTGCGCACGCACCAACAACAGTGTCGCCACATTCGCACAGGCGATGAGCAGCACCAGCGACACCGCCGTCATGAGAACACGCAGCGGCTCGGAAAAAGTCCGGCGCAGGTTTCCCAAACCTCTGCTGGCGGGCGAGAGAACCAGGTGCGGCAGTTTTTCCGGATGCGGGAGTTGCTTCAAGCCCTCGGTGATGCTCTGCTGGAACAGGAAGTCCGCCTCAGCAAGAGCCTGCGGTTGCGTCACGCCTGGCTTGAGCCGGCCCATCATCATGCACCACCACCAGCCTTTGTCGGCGAACATCGACTGGCCGCGAGAAGGCTGACGACTCCACGGTGTGAAACTTTGCATTTCCCGCAATGGAACCCAAATGTCCGGCGAGAACGCGGGATTCACACCGAAAAATTCGGGAGGTGTCACTCCGACCACCGTGAACGGCAAGCTGTTTAGCGTGACGCTCGTTCCAATCACAGATCGATCTCCCCCAAACTCGCTCGACCAATATGTATAGCTGATCACGACCACGTTCGGAGCGCCGGGCTTGAGGTCGTCGTCAAAGATTGCGCGGCCTAGAATCGGCGAGACGCCTAACACGGAGAAATAGTTGCCGCTCACCATTTCCCCGCCGGCGACCGTTGACTGCCCAGCCATGCCGACCGTCACGCTGTGATTGTCGAATCCCAGCGGCGCGAACGCGAAAACACCAGAGAGAGCTTGCGTCTGTTTCCGCAACGCCTCGTAAGTCATATAGGGGAATGAAGTGCCGCGATAGCCGCTCGCTGTCCGCCGTAAGCTGCCCATGTCACCACTGGAGATGTAGCGGAAGACCACGAGTTGCTCGGGATGGCTGACCGGCAGAGAGCGGATCATCACCGCGTTGATCACGCTGAAGATCGCCGTGTTGGCACCGATGCCGAGCGCCATGCAGCCCAGGGCTACAGCTGTAAAACCAGGACTCTTCCGCATACCGCGAAATGCGAAGCGGATGTCGCGTTGTAGAGTCTCGAACCAGGCGAGGCCGCGTTGATCGCGGTAGCTCTCCTTGGTCAACTCCAAACCGCCGAAGGTTAGTAGCGCCGTCCGACGGGCCTCACCAGGGGACATGCCCCGCCGGAGGTTATCCTCTGTCAGCATTTGGACATGCGATTCGAATTCGTCGGCCAGTTCGACTTCGTGGCGATGGCCGGTCAGGGTGCCAACAAGCCGGTTCCAAAAGCGACGGAGTGTTTTCACTGCGAATCTCCCTTCAATGCAAAGAAACGGGCGATGATTTCCGTGGTTTGCTGCCAGTGACGTTTTCCCGATGCAAGTTGTTTTTCTCCCGTGCTCGTGAGGCGGTAGAACTTAGCCTTTCGGTTGTTGTCCGAGACCCCCCAGGCCGATGCGATCGCGCCCTCCTGTACCAGCTTGAGCAGCACGGGATAGAGTGTCCCATGGTTCACGGAGAGCAGGTTATCGCTTATCTGTTCGATGCGACGCGCGATGCCGTAGCCGTGTTGAGGACCCATGACATCGAGCGTCTTCAGCACCATGATGGCCAGTGTGCCTTGCCAAACATCATTCTTGTCATTCATGTCAGTCCTCTGTTGGGATTCCCACATGAGCATAACACCACTCTTGTGGGATTACAATAGGAAGCACATTTGCATTCAAGATTCTACGGGCGAATGTCTTCCCGACGCATAAGACTGTCACCCTAGCCGTGTGACGCCTTGCCCCTGGAGGTGTGGACGCGGATTGGTTGCCACCGCGAGTGCCTGGAAGACCGACTTCCGGACCAACTGGTATTGGAGCCGCAATTCTCGAAACCATAATGTGGGGGCTCGAAACAAACAGGGCATCCATGCAATCGAGCAATACATCCAGGTGTTTGACCAAGTAGAGAAATGAGCGATCGCGGGAAATAGTTGCAGCGCAACAAGAAGCGCACACGAAGTGAAGTGGTTGGCGTAACGTGGTCAAAATCGAAATCGAGGGATGGGACCGTCAGCCGTGTGAGTCGATGCGGGCGTATCCGTACTTCTGCCTGTACCGTGACACGGACCAGTTGGAGCGGTCGGCCAAGAAAGTCGCGGAGAAGGTCGGGCGATCCGACCGGATGATGTGGGATCTGAATTCCAAATGGGACTGGCTGAAGCGGGCCGCGGCATCAGACCTGCACATGCAGCGATTTGAACAAGACCGCACAGGAAAAGGCCCGCATTGAAATGGCGGATCGGTAGGCCAAGGAAGGGAATACGCTGCAAAACATCTCGATGGGTGGCATAAAGAACCTGCTCGACCCATCCGGGCAGGTAAAGAAAGACGTTGAGATGACGCCGGGCGTGATTGCGCGGCTGCTTGCGCTTGGCCAGGGGAGAGCCTACCGACAATGTTACGGCTGATCATTCGGGTCAGGTGAAAGTGGTCAGGCTGCCGACGCCGACCGTAGCTGATCGAAAGCCCATGCGATGCTCGTGATCGCCGCCGGCTCGGCAGTTCAGCAATATCCCTTGAATTGAATCAGGGCAATGGTTGTGCGCAAAACTGATGGCGGCTACATTCTTGCGAGGGCTTGACTCGATTCTCATTCATGATGCCGCCCGAGAATCGCATGTGGCTTCCTACTCGCAGCGCAGTGATTCCTGCGGGTCAACGCGTGCGGCCCGGCGAGCTGGCCACCAAACAGCAGCCGACAAGAAGGACAGGATCCCTAGGCTCACGACACAAAATGTCGCCGGGTCGAAGGGCTTGATCCCATACAGCATGTCCAGTACCCATGTCTGCGCGTATGCGGCGACAAGCACGCCTAGTGCCAGACCGAACAACCCGGACCGCAAGCCTTGCCGCATGAAGAGGGATACAATCTGCACTGGTCGAGCACCGAGGGCCATGCGAATGCCGATTTCCTGAGTCCGGTCGCCGACCACCTGGGCGACGACGCCGTAAATGCCAACGGTTGCAAGCAGCAAACTGATGGCGCCGAACACGGAAAACAGATTTACCATAACCTGCCGAATCCCCAGCGATTCGCGAATCCTTTCCTCCATGTACTTCACATCGTACACGGGAACCGCAGCGTTGGTACGGCGAACCACCTCGCGTATAGCGCCGGCGGTAGATGTGTCCGAGCGCACCAGGATTGCGGCACCGGTCAACCATGACATCTGGGCCAGAGGATAATAGGCTACCGGGCGCGAGCCTTCCTCCAATGTCGTTCCGCGGATGGCACCCACGATACCCACGATGCGTGCCCACCCGTTATACATCGCGATCTCCTGGCCGAGAGGGTTCTGTCCCGGAAAGAAGCGTTGAGCGAATTTCGAGTCGACCAGGCACACTGTCGGGGAATGGGCCGTGTCGGAATCCGCCAGGTTGCGGCCGAGCAGCAGAGGTATGCGCAGCGTCTCCAGATAGCCGGGCGATATCATGTACGCTTCGCCGTGCAATTCCGGCTCACCTGGCTGCGGATTGCGATTCCTAATGCTGAAAGTGCTGGACATCCCGCCACTCGTAAAGGGCAGAGGATAACCCAGGGCTGCCGATTGAACACCCGGAATGGTGCGGAGTGCCCCACGGAGACGGTCAAACAGCCCGGGATCGCTTTGCGGCCTGGAGAAGAAGGCTGTCGTGACCCCGCGCGGGTCGAAACCAGGCTGAATCTGCTCCACCGTCCACAGACTCCGCAGCAGAAGCACGGTCATGACGAGCAGCACGAAGGCTCCGCATACTTCAGCCGTCACAAAAAGGTCCTGAAACCGCCGCCTGCGACTGCGAGCCAGGTCCGAGGTCCGGCTGTCACGGAGAAGTTGAAGTGCCGGCGCCGATCCGAAAAGCAGACTGCACATGAGAGCAAGACCAAGGCCGAAGAGCAGCAGCCGCCCATTCAAGGAAACCAGCCCAAGAAGCGTCTTGCTCGGAATGCTCAGTTGAGCCACAAAAGAGATGGTGAAGTTCGCGATTACCAGCCCCGCCACGCCGCCGATCGTGCCGAGCAACAGGCTTTCGAGGAAAAGTTGACGCACGATTTGCAGTCGTGTCGCGCCCAAGGAGAGCCGTATTGCCATCTCCTTTCTGCGTCCTGAGCTGCGTGTCAGGAGTAATCCTGCGACGTTTGCACACCCGCAGAACAACACAACCAGCGCAGCCGCCCATAACAGCCACAACGGCCGGCGCAGGTCGCCCGCTATGTAGTCGGAAATCGGATCAAGCTCGATTCCGTAACCCAGCTTGATGAGACCACCACTTTCCGGGCTGTCCGGTGACTTCAGGGCGACGACGTGCCTGTTAATGCGGTCAGCCGCTTGAGCCGGACTCACCCCCTCTCTGCGGTGAGCGAAAACATACAGCGACATACCGTAGCTGCGTCGCTGCAACCGGTCAGGCGTGAGGACAAGCGGCATGTAAATCTGAGCGCCGGCCGGAAAACGGAATGTCACCGGAGCAACGCCAATAATGGGCTGAGGCTTTTCATTGAGTATCATCGTTCGACCGACGGCCAGCGGGTCCCCGCCGAACTGAGACCGCCAGAATCCGTTGGATAAGACGACGCCCTCCCGGTCCTCGGGCAAAAAGAACCGTCCGGCTGCGGGCGATTCTCCGAACACTTCGAAAAAATCAGATGAGACGGCTCGTCCAGTCAGCCGCATGGGCTCACCGCTGACTTGCGCAGTATATACACGCCCCTCCATGGCCGCTACCGACGAGAAGGTATCCGTCATGGACTGAATTTCGCGGAACTCGACCCCGGAATCGGGAGCATGGTTCATGTGTAGCTTTTCGATGCGCACCCTCGCGATCATCACCTTGTCAGCCTGGCGCAGGCCAAGCGGATTGATGAGTATCGTATCGAGCACGCTGACGATAGCAGTGTTCGCGCCGATGCCGAACGCAAGTGTAATCATGGCCGCAGCGGTCAACAGCGGCTGCCGGACCATCAGCCGCCAAGCGAAATGCAGGTCCCGTAAGACAGCGTCGATCCAGGCAAAGCTCCATTCCTCCCGACTCTGTTCCACAGCGGTGGTTTCGCTGCCGAATGCCCGGGCGGCTGCATGACGCGCCTCTCTCGGAGAAACGCCGCTGCCGAGAAACTGTTCTTCCAGCAATTCCCGATGCAAGCGGATCTCTTCTGTGAGATCGCTTTCAAGCCGGGAATGCCGGAGCCAGCACCCAAGACGGTTCCAGAGTCTCATGTGCTCTCCATGACTCGCGCAATGGCGGTGAGGAGGAAGTCGAAGTTGTTGATTTCGTTGGCAAGCTGCTTCCGGCCGGCGCGTGTGATCCGGTAAAAGCGCGCCTTGCGATTCGTCTCTGAGACGCCCCATTCGGCTTCGACCCAGTCGTTGATCAGGAGGCGCTGCAGTGCCGGGTACAAGGACCCTTCTCCGATGCGAAGAGCCTCGTTTGAGGTCCTCTGGATGTGTTGTGCGATACCGTAACCGTGGTTTGGACCGAGCGTCAATGATTTCAGGATCAGCATGTCCAGCGTACCCGGGAGGAGCTCGGGATTTTGACTTGGAGCTGATGTTTTTGATTTTAGTCTCATAGACTTCCTATCCATCGAACATCGATGGCTTAGTTTCCGCCCAAGGCATCTTCCTGTCAACATAAAATTGCAATCGTATGGTCAAGAGACTCGGGCGTCCCGCAACTGCGCTTGATTTGGTCGGTTGAAGTTGGGAATGAGCCACGATCTCGGATGACGCTCAGGGATGGAAACCGACGAACATGCCGCACCCCAGCCGCCTTTCGCGATTCCCCGATTGGCGGCGACGACGTGAGTCGTCAAACCCAGACACTCCAGTCGGTCACCTAACATTCCGTCGGGACCCATATCTCGGCCGCCTTCCCGCCCCCGCCTCAGTTCACTTGACATTCTAATGGAGTTGAACTAATCTTCATTTGACGATCTAATGGAGGTTTCTAATGGTCATGCCGAAGTCGGATGTTCTTCAGGGAACGCTGGACCTGCTTGTGCTCAAGACGCTTGATGCCATCGGGCCGATGCACGGCTATGCGATCGCGCGCCGTCTACAACAAGTGTCGGAGGATGTGCTGCAACTGAACCAGGGTACGCTCTATCCCGCGCTGATCCGCCTGAAGAGCCGGGGGTTGATTGCCTCCGAGTGGGGAGTGACCGAAAACAACCGCAAGGCCAAATACTATTCGCTTACAAAAGCCGGGAAAAAGCAGCTTGATCGGGCAGCCCAAAGCTGGGATCGCATGGTGGCTGTTATCTATCGTGTGCTGCAGGACGTGTGAGGCTGCGTCCGCGGAGGAGTTGCCTTTTCGGAGAAAATATGACGTCTAAAGCCAGATCAGTGATTGCGCGCATGACGACAGCATTTCAACGACATCGGCAATCGGATCTTGATCAGGAATTGGAGTTTCACGTCGACCAACTCATCGAAGACAATGTGAGTAAGGGAATGGACCCGGAGGAGGCAAGACGGCGGGCACTTATCGAGCTTGGCGGTGTCGAGCAGACGAAAGAAGAATGTCGTGACGCTGTCGGCGTACGCCTGGTCCGGGATATGTTTCGGGATTTGCAGTACGGTATCCGCCAGCTGCGTCGTTCGCCGCGATTTGCTGTCGTCGCGATTCTGTCCCTGGCGCTGGGGGTCGGATCGAGCACCGCTATCTTCAGTCTGGTCGACGCAGTTCTGTTTCGCTCCTTGCCTTACCCCGATGCCGGGAAGATTCTGCCTGTTCAGGAGACATGTAGGCAACCGTACCGACAGCCGTGCCTGGGCTCGTCAGCAATTCCTCGGTCCCAGCAGTCGGTGCTGCGGCGGCTTCTGCGTGGCGTTCCGTTGCGAGTTTGGCCAACCCGAAGTCGAGGATCTTGGCATGGCCCCGCTTGGTGACGAAGATATTGGCGGGCTTGATGTCCCGGTGAACGATCCCCTCGGCATGGGCGGCATCGAGGCCCTCGGCAATCTGTATGGCCAGGTCAAGGATCTCATCGGTGCCAAGCGGCTTGCCCTGGATGCGCTGCTTCAAGGTCTGGCCGTCAAGGTACTCCATCGCAATAAAGTGATGGCCTTCATGCTGGTTGATCTCATGGATGGTGCAGATGTTGGGGTGATTGAGTGCGGACATTGACTTTGCTTCCCGTTGAAATCGCTCCAGTGCCTGACGATCCTGTGATACCGCTTCGGGGAGGAACTTCAGGCCGACAAAGCGGCCCAGGGAGGTGTCCTCTGCCTTGTAGACGACTCCCATCCCTCCGCCGCCGAGTTTCTCCGTGATCCGGTAATGCGAAACGGTCTGGCCGATCTCGGGCATGGGGGACTCCCGTACGGCAAGTCAGGGTGAGATGCTATGTGGTGGGGCCATTATAAGCTCAAGCGGCTTTTTCAACAAAGAGAAAGGGTTGCCGCCCCGTTCGAAAGGCAGCGGAATGAACGGATCAGGCCGCGCAACCACCGTAGCTCCTTGGCCCATGTCTTTGGCTGAGGCTGGGATCGGACACTGAGACAAGAGCCGCCCCGAGGAGCGGCTCTCGTGAGATATTCGATGATCGGCGAGCGGCTCGAATCCGACCTACTTGACCACGCGCTTGAAGGTGTCCCGAAATTCGTTCCGCACGCCATTCAGGATCGTGGCACCGATCTCGATCCGAGTATTCCCGTTGTCTTGGAAAAGCGTTTCGCCTTTGTACTCGACTCGCCGACCGTCCGCCAAGCTGCCTGCTGATGCCCACACGAGCTTTGCACCCTGCTTCGTGATTGTGCCTTCGGCGTAATTGCCGCCAGAATTTGCATCAACGTACTTGACTTGCTTTGATACCGCGTCATACCAGAAAAAGGTCGTCCACATACTCTTGTTTTCGACTCCTTCGCATTGGACCGCAGCTTGGCCTGCAACCCAACGACAGGTGATGGTACTAGTGAATTTCTCACCCTTCTTGCCTATTCCAGGATAATCGGCAGCGTAAATGCCCTCCCCTGTCCAGCGTCCGACGAGGAGGTCGCCGATGTCTTTGAGAGGGGTGCCCGTCTGTTGTGGTGCAGGCGATGCTGACACCACGACAGCGAGCAGTGCAAACAGCGCAATAACGATTCTCGACATGTTCGGTTCTCCTTTATTGATAGTCATTGGCAACGTTTCCCTCATCCTCTACTTAGTCACGATCTTTGAACTGTGCCCGGCTACGCACTGCCAGCGACCCGCCAGCCTGACCCAAGTGTCGGTCCACGGGTATTTCCCGCTGATGTCCTTACCCTTGTAAGTGCCTTTCACAACGGAGATGCCTGTTGCGACTGCCGTATCGCCGTATGCCTGAACCTTGAGGGTTTCATAAGAGAGAGCTTCGTACTTGCTGGCCTTGTTTTTAACGTCGGCGATCATGGTGGCTTTATCAGTTGCCACTCCAATATCGTCGGTGCTGATATAGGAATCGGCTATATTACGCTCGAACCACGAGACATCGTACTGGCGTCCAGCGTCGAGCCATGCTTTCTCCAGAGCGGTTACCTCTTGGACCGCGTTCTGTGCCGCAGGTGGCGTCGTTTGTCCAAAGATCAGGCACGCAAATAGCAGCAATAATGCAACGGCGGCTATTGTTGTTTTCATAGATCGCTCCTTAAAGGATTCAAGAATGTGATGGAAGAAAACCGACCAAAAGCTACGCACTGCCTACAAACGCCTTACAGCGAATCAGTTCGGTCAGTGGAGCCCGAGCGGGGTATAAAGTTGAGCAAGCAATCAGGAACCGGAGCCGGGGGCCTGCAATACCAACCTGGATATGGCCCGAGTCTAAGCCCGATTCAGACGAGAGGTCAATAGCAATATCCTTCTGCGGAAAGCATATACTGCGCAGCGCCTTCTGGTGCGTGAGCCTTGCCCTTCTTGGGTTCCGGCTATTGCTCAAAAGCCCAAAACCGATGATCATCAGTGGGAATTTAAGCTCAAATGCTGGAACCAGAGGCGGGATTCTCTCACACGTCCTGTGCCTGCGCAACCGATTGATATTCTCGCCCAGGAATGGTGGAACTCGTCTGGTCTTCAATTCCAGCCGAAAACCCGATCAGCCCGGCGCTCGCTGCAATCTCCCGGAGCCACTGGTACTCCTTGAACTCGGCGACCGTTATCTCCACCCTGCTGTTCCTGTAGGCTCGATAACGGCATGCGGCACAGCAGTAAATCTGCTTGGGCTTGCTCGTTTCAAACTCGACACCGCACCTGCACGTTCGGCGAAACTTCGTTCTGTTTTCCTGCATATGTCTCCTGATGAATTCCTGATCTGGATGGGATCTTTCTCCCAATGCCCTTTCCTCGCGATTACACGCGTGAACACGCGTTCGAAACGTGTCCCATAACGATCATATCAAGCTCGAGTCAAGAGCCTCCCCTGAGGGCTCACAGAGCAATTGCGTGGGGGCCGCTCATTAGACAACGGGCTGGTGCCCGACCGGAGGCGGGATCCCTACGCGTTCCCGAACGCACATTTGTACAGAGGGCTGAGAATCACCCGGTCATGCGGAGGCCAAACGCCGAGGAAATAGGTCAGCCGGGGGGACGTGAGAGCAGGCCCATACAGAGACTGCAGCGATGCAACGGGGCGGTCGGTGCTCGGAGATCCTAAGCCACAGATCGTTTGGGATCCCCGCTCCTCAAGTGCCGTTCAAACGGGAGGACAACACAATCAAGGGGCAATTGGATAGGATCCCCGAGGGAGGACGCGAGGTGCGACAGCCGCCACCCCGCAATATTGCACACCACCCAAGAGCGGTCCCTGTAAAATGTGGGATATTGGCTCCGCGTTATTTGCCTGAAAATGGAGTCTTTTTCAACTCCTGCTGAAAGAAACAAGTCAGTTGCGCACTCAGGGTGTCTGATGCAAAGATATCGGTCATGAATGATCCCCATGTCTCGGCATTGAAATATCGGCTTTCTGTCGACGAGCCGCTAGAGTTCTGCAATCCCCCTGACGTGCTGATCGACACGCCGGAGTTTACTGGTCTGCTTTCGAAAGCGATCTTGTCGCTTCATCCGAAGGCACACTTTGAAACGGAGCTTCAAGTCAAGCCCATCAGCGACGCATTCGTACATGCGTGGGAAATCGAGGCAGGGCTTCGCTACGGCCACGAGTTTCACTTTCAGTTCGAGGGCTGTGAGATTGTTGATAGGAAGCCGACACCCGGTGCAATAGAAGCTACAGATACTATCCACTGGTCGAACAGTATGGCGGCGACCCTTAAGGGACTGCTCTCACAGTACCCCGCGCCTCCCAACAACTTTCTGGTCACTGCCGAGGTAGAAACTCTTTGGGCACGGTATTGCCGATACAAGGAAAACAAGGAGTCGCTGGTGGGAATGGCATACTATTGCTATTCCTACCTGAAGACGGCGGCAGGATCGAACAGAGCTGCTGCATGGCAATTTGGCATTCAGGAAAAACTGCTGACAAGATTGAGGGAACTATCATCAGAACGAGGAGATATGCTTACAGCACGTAAGGTGACGCCGCGTGTAAGGCCCCTCTCAGAAAAGGAAAGAGATTGGATAGAGTCTGCTGTAAAAGCGATAATCCGCCAGCTCGGTACTCGCCATCTGGGAGGGAAACTCATGATGGCCGACCTGCCTTCTCTCTGACACTATTACCAACGGTTTTCCCGAATCTATGTCTCGGCTAGAATCTCGTCCTAGGCTCCGTGAGCGAGAGGAGATGGCAAGCAGAAACACATAGAGGCTGGCCGCTGATCCTATCCTCACCCTGTCTAAGCCCGTATGGTGAATTTTCTTCGCCGTGGAACAAATGCGCTATTTCAGCAGCTTTGGGTCAGAATGGCGGAGGATTTTCGGCCGATCTCAATAGACTGACGGACGAATTCTGCATGCTGGAGAGGAAAAGGACAGTATTATCCATCTGGTTCCTCGGCCATGCTCGGACGGCTGTGCACACGATCAGGCTGCTCCCGACCGGCTTCCGTGATGAATCGACGATCTCATGCAGCTTCGCGGTAATAGTAACGCAGAAGTCCGCCGAGCCGTTGCCGACACACGACCTCACCAGCCTTCTCGCCTACTTCCCTCCCAGGAATCAGCAGCCGGTTGCCCACCCCCTGATGGTTGCGCTCCCTAAGAAAATGATCCACATAGCTTACTGTGGCGGCTTGGAGCGATTTCTCCCCGAAGAAGATCATGCGCTCCAGGCATTCCTCCTTCAGGCTTCGCATGAACCGCTCAATGTGCGCACTCAAATTCGGGGATCGTGCCGGCAGGCGGAGCGGCTTTACTCCGACATCATCAAACGTGCCCCGAAATGCTTCCGAGAATTTCGTATCTCGGTCCATCAGCAAGTATCGCTTGCCACGAAGGAATCCGTCATCGGCGTCAGTCAGGTTCCTGGCAACCTGGAGCAGCCAGCCTTCATCTGGATTGGTGGTGAGACCAGCGAAATGAACTCGTCGGGTTGCAATCTCCATGAAAAACAGCAGATAGTATGTGACCAATCCCTTCTTCGTCCAAACCCCGATCGTTGTGAAATCTACCGAGGCAAGCACATCCCAGTGTGAATTGAGGAATTCCTTCCAGCTGCCCTGACTCTTTCGATCTGGGGCCGGGTCCATCCCATGGGCCCTCAGAATGTTTGCGACTGCCGTATCCGAAATCACACTTCCGAGATTCGCGACTGCGCCCTGGATGCGTTTGTAGCGCCAGCGAGGATTTTCCTTTGTCAATTTCAGAATGAGATCCACGGTTTCCTGCGGAATCGCCGGCCGTCCGGCCTTCTGTCGTCGCTTGCTGTAATTCCAATGTCGTGCGACCAACTCACGATGCCAGCGAAGAATCGTTTCCGGAGTTACAATCCCAGCGACCTGCTCGAGCATCTTCCGACCGAGGATCTTGCCTTTGACGGCAAGGCGGCGCCGCTGTTCGTCATTCAGCAGGATTCGCCTTTTCTCAAGCTTCTGCCGCAACACCTGATTTTCAGCCAGAAGGTACTCGATGGATTATGCGTCATAATGCACCTCATCTCGCATCTGAGGAGTAACATCCCCGCGAGAAAGAGAATCCGCCTGCTGCCTGATACGGTGAACGCGTGGTATCGGGCCTGCTGTTGGTTCGAACAGAAGATCCCCTTTGTCATTAATTCGCACAGCGCGCAGAAGCCCTCTCTTTGCGTAGGTTCTGGCGGTTGTGGGATGCACTCCGACCCTACACGCAATTTCAGGCACGGTGAGCCAGCCATTGCGCCGAAGCTGCTGGCCGTAGCTTTCAATGCCATAAGAAAGACGGAGCTGTCTTACCATTAAGCCCGTAAAGGTTTTTCCTGCGCCCGAGCGATAGAGGCGGGAGTTGAGAGCATGTGCGATCTGACCGTCCGTTTGTTCTGCCGCCAGGGCACGGATTGTCTCTATCGTTTCGGTGGGAGTGCGGACGAGCTCGAAGTAGGCCCGGGGTCGGAACACCTCGAGGGAAGTGTTCGCCCCACCCTTCCAACGAATGTGTGCCCGGATCAGTTCTCCATCCCGCACCAGCGTGACATCCTCTATCAAGAGCCTCAACATGCGCTTACGATCACGTGCTGACGTCCTCGGATCTCTCCATACTCGGGGAAAATCAAATGCCAACGCGGCAACACGTTCTTTATCCTCAGCACTCAGATCCGGGCCATCCGCCTTTGAATCCCGCGAGTACTCTATCTCCGCCTGAGCAAGCCTCGCCAAGCCATCATTCCACTGTCGCTCAAGCGTGTCCACGACAAGTCTGTTTTCCGGCCGAGCCAGCATGTACTGACGTTCGGCCAGTTCCGCTTCTTCTCTCGCCCGCTCTACCTGAGCATGCCGAAGGCGGTCTACATCAGCTTTGCGTGCGCGCAGTTCTTCAAACAGCTGCAACGCCACATCCAACGCTGAAGGCGTCACGGCCTCCACAACGGCTCGGCCGACCGCTTCGTCAACGCCGGTGCCGGCAATATATTGGCAGGAAGGCTGTCCCGTCTCATTGCCGAGCCGTTGGCAGACATAGTTCGGCACCAATCTTCCACCTTTGCGAAAATGGTACCGCACGGTCATCCGTAGACCGCAGCGGCCGCACAGCGCTAAGCCCTGCAGCAAAGCCCCGCCTTCGCGGACGGGTCCCTTGAGACGCTCACTGCCGTTAATGTGCCCGTTCTCGCGCAGCTTGGCCAGATTGGATTCGTACTCCTTCCAGGAAATGTAGGCGGGGTGAGCGTCGGGAATAAATACCTGCCATTCGTCGCGGGCCAGCCAGCGGATCTGCTTCCGGCCATCAGGTCGTTTCCTTTTCCTCGTACGTCCATAGACGAACGCTCCAGCATAGCGAGGATTATGCAAGACACTCTGAACCGTGCTTCGCCGCAGTTTCCTGAAGATCAGCGCGCAGGCCCTGCTGCCCGGGCCAGCTCGGCTGGGCCATAGGATAGAATACTTCGAGAAGTGCCTCACAACTTGGCCGGCGGATCCGGTCCGACGAAAAGTATCAAACAGAAGCTGTACCGCACCCCGAATCTGTTCGTCCGGATCAAGTACGAAATTCTGGTTCTCGTCGTAGATGAAGCCGATGGGCGGACGCAACCACAGCTCTCCCCGTCGGGCTTTATTTAGCAAGCCGCCGATCAGCCGGGCGCGCAGCATGTACAGCTCCGCTTCACTCATCGTTCCCTTCAGCCCAAGAAGGAGTCTGTCGTTGAAATGATTTGGGTCGTAGATCCCATCTTCGTCAACGATAAGCGTCCCTGCCAGCCCACAGATCTCCAATAGCCGATGCCAGTCCGCGTTGTTTCGCGCGAGACGTGATGCGTTTAATCCCATCACGAGCCCCACCCGTCCCAACCCGACCTCCGCAACCAGCCGCTGAAACCCGCTTCTGTCGATAGCCGCAGCACCGGATTGTCCAAGATCCTCGTCGATCACGACGGTCTGTTCGGCGTTCCAGCCGAGTTCCTGCGCATGGCGCTTGAGGTCGTACTGTTGCGCCGTGCTCTCACGATTCTCCTTCACTTGATGCAACGTCGATTGCCGGACGTAGAGGATCGCCTGCTTTCTCAGGTGATCTGCCGTGACCTTTGCCTGCGCACTCATGTCGTTGTCTCCGGATGCAAAGCAAGCACCATATCAGCCAGCACGGACGTGAAGTCCGACTGTGCAGAACTGGGGAGATTAGGCCTGCCACCCAAAAGTCGGCTCTCGCTCGGAGAGCACGGTTTTGCCGCTGATTGTGCCAACACAGCAATCGCCGCAAGCCAGCCGGGCATGCCGCGCGCCAGAAAGAGGGCAAGCCCCTGCCCATGGCGTCGGGCCGAGTCGATCCCGAGCGCCTGTTGGCGAAGCGCTTCGTATTGATCCATCATGTAGCCCGGATCCGAACGAATAGGCATTATTCTTGTGTCCCCAGTTTCGTCCGCAGTTTTTTTTTGCGCCGGTTCAGGGCACGCTCGATGGAACGAGGATTTATAGTGACCTCGAAGCGCCGATGGACTGTTTCGACGACGGACTCTTTGCCGTCGGCCGTCTCACGCCACTGCTCCACGAAATCCAGGATCTCGTCTGTGCACTTATGAGCACGCTTCGGGCCGCGCCGACGCGGCAACAGCCCTGGAAGGCCACGATTTCGAAAACTCGCTTCCGTGACGTAGAAAGCTTGCCGGCTGACCCCGAACGAACGGGCAACCTCCGAGACTGCCTTGCCATCAATACGGTGGCGGCGGAGCATCTCGTACCGTACCTGTACAAGGTCCCGGGGATCAAAGAAATCGTCCGAACGGAAAACTTCGTCCTGGACGTTCTCGGGCTTGCAATGGAGCGCACGTTGCCCGCGAAGGGACCTGAGCCTGGAATCGTCTGTGGGCTTGGTTGACATGTCAGTCTTATTAACTACATATATCAATATCTTGTCAAGAACAATCATGAATATGTTCCGCTTGAACCAACATATCCAGCGGTTTATGGTGACATTCCCTTGCAGAACCACGGCCTTGCCCTTCACTATATGGATGTATTTATAGTGACACAATGGACGAATTTTGCTTGACATGACCATCCTTTTCATCCGATCTCCTTCAGCATGTCGGTCAGCGTTATCAAGTCTTCGATTCGGAAAAGAGATCGACCCTGTCCGATCGTCAAGTATGGGTCTGGTGGAAGAAAATCCGTCCAGCTTGCGGGAAGCCAGCAGAGGGAGCCGTCTCGACGCGCAGCAAGAATCAGGCGTTCTCGTCCCCGTCGACTGGATGCTTTGAAAGTGAGCGTCTGGCCCAGAAGTGGATGAAACGGATGCGTAACTCGAACTTGTTGCTCATCTGAGGCAACGGCTGTAGTCGGTAGCTTACTCGATCACATCCTGCTGCTGACGATTGACCCAGCCAGCGAGAACCAAAAGCAATAACTGCCAGGACTGCAAGAAAACCTTCACTTCTTCCTCCGGATTTGCAGTGAGAATCTGCAGGATCCGGCAGTACCGACTGACTGTCAAGCCTTGTATTAGACGCAACTGGCTTGCTCGGCAAGCGGCTCTATTTGCAACTATTTACGGCACGGCAGAGTTTTTTCACCCTACGGGATCGGCTTTCGTTGAGGATCTAGCGAAGCATCACTGCCCAGGCAGACATCTAGCGATAGGGCGCTCGGAGCCACCTTTCGGACACCTCTGGAAATTCTCGCATGTCGACAATCAGAAACGTCGCAGTCCTCAAGCGATCTTTGCTGGCTGCCGAATGACCGGAGGGGCTGATTCTATCGGATTGTCATGTGCCCTACATCTCTTACGGCAGGTAGCGGTACAAGGTTCTATACGGTAATGCCGTTTCGCTCATGTGCCGCATCCCCATGGTTCTGGGCACATTGATTTTTTGCATTGTGTTCGACCGGAGTAGGAGACGAACGTAGAATAGGCGATCGGGTCCGCCGCTCTTACGTTGCCTGTGATCCGGACGAGTTGGGCTAAGAATGGGTCGATTCAGCCGGTTCGGAAGCCTTACGCTCGCTGCGCATAGGGACGACCAGGACCATCCACGCACCGCGGCCGGCGGCGGCATCGATGTCCAATCTGCCCCCGGCATGTTGCCGTCGCTCAAAGATGCGTTAGGGACACGATCTTACAGTTGCCGAGCGACACAATCAGCGGTCCACGGTTTCGCAGAAAAACCTGCGTTCACCGCGGGAGCCGCCGAATGAGCGAATGCATTCATTGCTCGCGCAGCAGCTGTGTAGGATCCAGCCGGGCTGCGCGAATGGCCGGAAACAGGGCGGCGAGGGCGGATACTGCCAGCACGAACACGACAACTCCTGCCATTGTGGCGCCGTCCGTCGCCGATACTCCGTAAAGCATTCCCGCCAGCAGCTGCGAGAGTGACAGAGCGAGGACAACACCTCCGGCGCAGCCGAGCAGCGCCACCCGCAATCCCAGGTAAAGAAACTGCCGCACAACCTGCGTCCGCAGCGCGCCCAAGGCCATGCGCAAGGCCACTTCGCGCCGGCGCGCGGCCACGACATAGCCGAGCGTTCCGTAAATTCCCAGGGCGGCCAGCGACACGGCGGTCAGCGCGAAGAATGCGAAGAGAACCGTGCGCATGCGGTGTTCCGCGTACGCATCCGAGATGTGGTCGGTGAGCGGTGTGAGATCATAGACGGATCTCTGCGGCTCGAGTTCGTGGATCCTTTGGCGGATCGACCCGGCCATGAGATGCGGTTCCCCGTGAATTCTGACCAGGAAGTACGTACCGGGCTGGCTGGTGCCGGCGCACCAGTAAACAGTGGGAGGCGGTTCCTGATCCAGTCCCGTCTCCCGGACGTCGCCCACAATGCCGCGAATCTCGCCCGGCGGCAGGTACGGATTGGAGGACATTACCAGGTGCCGTCCGATCGGCATCAGGCCATTGAAATACCTGTTGGCAAAACTGCGATTCACCATTGTGGCGGTCGTATTCGGTCTGTCCGGGCATAATTCGCCGGCAATCACTGGAATTCGCAAAGTCGCAAAATATCCGGGGGTAACCCAGCGGCCCTGGGCGAGCATTTTGGACTCGATGCTCGCCCCGGATTCTCCACGCCGTGAGGTAAAAATATTCAACCGGGCCGTAAACAGCTGGAGCCACATATCTTGACGCGGACGCCGCCGCCCTCGTGGTAGACGCTTGACATGGAGCTATCAAATCCGGATGCTGCGGTTTTTGGCGCGCATCCGGAGGAACATGAAATCGCAGCTTCAGCCGTGGCAGTTCTTGCTCCTGGTCCTTGCGGGCTGGATCAATCGCACACAACAAGACGCTATCGAGTACCTCATAACGGAGAATCGGATCCTCAGGGAGAAACTCGGGAAGAAGCGAATTCTCCTTAACGATGACCAGCGCCGGCGACTTGCCGTCAAAGGCAAGATTCTCGGATGCAAGATGCTTGAGCAGTTAGCCACGATTGTGACTCCAGCGACGATCCTCCGCTGGCATCGGGAACTCGTTGCCAGGCACTGGGACTATAGCCACAGCCGGAAAAACGCTGGACGGCCGCTGGTGTCACAGGAAATTGTTGAACTCGTGCTGCGCATAGCCAAGGAAAATTCGACCTGGGGTTATGATCGAATTCAGGGCGCCATCAGTAATCTCGGTAACGTCATCTCAAGTACGACTGTTGCCAACATCCTTAAAGCACACGGCATTGAGCCGGCGCCGGATCGCAGACGCCAATCGACATGGAAAGATTTCCTCCAGGCGCACTGGGATGTGCTGGCCTCTGTGGATTTCACGACAATCGAGGTTTGGACCAAGAGCGGGCTCGTCACATGCTACCTGCTCTTTGTCATGGAATTGGCAACGCGACGGGTGCACTTCGCCGGATGCACAGCCAACCCCGACGAAGCCTGGATGTGCCAGACTGCCAGGAACCTTACCGACGGTGAGGACGGGTTCCTGCGCGGGAAGAAGTACCTCATCATGGACCGCGACACGAAATTTTCCGAGGCCTTCCGGGTCACGCTGGAGCCAGCGGGCGTAAAAGCCGTGCGGTTGCCGCCGAGCTCGCCCGATTTGACGCCCCACATCGAACGTTTCATGCGCTCCTTGAAAGACGAATGCCTCCATCGGATGATCTTTTTCGGGGAGAGAACGGTGCAGACCGCAGTTGCTGGTTTCCTGACCCATTATCACACAGAGCGAAACCATCAAGGGCTTGCCAACCGACTGATTGAGTCGGGGGAAGAAGTGGGCCGCACAGAGGGTGATGTGGCGTGCCGGGAAAGACTGGGCGGCATCCTTCGATACTACTACCGACAAGCTGCCTGACCTGTGGGTTCAGAATTGACGCTAAGCGCTGCGCTGCGTGGCTACATGAGGTGTGTACTGGTCAGGACTCCCGTCTCCATTACCAGCCCAAAAGCAGCTTTCATGCTAGGTTGCAGAGCGGATCCAGGTTTCGATGCGGGCGCTGTCGGCCGAGATAGCGGCTCATTGTCGACTCCAATTGGTACACTGCTGATGAACTTGCGGGTCAGCTGAGAATCTCTACCAGACGGGATCGCACGCTGCTTCTCATGCACCTCGACGGATGCAGCTACAAAGAGATCTCCGAAGCGACCGCGGCGGACGAAGGGGCGCTCCGAGTGCGCGTCCACCGGCTCAAGAAGCAGCTCGCCAAGTACGCGGAAAGTTGACCATGGATCTCGATCGACTTATGATTGAATGGCATGAACAGACGTTTGAAGGGTATTTGTTCGAAACGCCCTCGTCCGTGATCACGGCCGAGATCCGTAAGAAGGCCGAAAAGCGTCACCGAAAGTACCGGTTGCGGGAGTTTGCCGGCATCGCTCTCGCCGTTGTTATTGCCGCCGGCACCATTGTCGCCATCTCCCTCGAGCATTCGCTGATGGTTCGCGCCGCTACTCTGATTCTCATGGCGGCCAATTTTCGCGCGCTGCTGTGGGTGCTCAGGTGGCGCGCCGAAGAGTACAAGAAGCCCTATTGCCTTCCGGCGCGGCTGTCTCTGTCACAGGAGCGCGAGCGGATCGCAAGGAATATCAGACAGACCAGGTGGCAAGTATTGTACAGCGGCATCGCAGGCTGCGGCGGACTAGCCTATCTTGTTCTTTCCTTTATCTTCGATCTGACCTCAGGCGACGATGTCCTGGACTTCCTCATCGCCTTCTCCGTGCCGCTTCTCCTGATTCACTTCACCGAACTGCTGGACATGAGAAAAGAGCTGCCACGGACCCTGGAACGGATCGACCGAGACATCAGGCGGCTCGCAGGAGACCCCAAGATCTAAGCATGCCTTGCCCTCCCGCCGAACCGACTGCGAATGACATTCCTGCGTTGCTCTCAAGGAAATGCAGAATGGTACATGGCTCTGACTGGAACCGCAGCGGACAGCATGCATCAGGTTTTACCAAGCCCAATTCTCACAGACGACTCGGCTCGGCACTTTTATCCTCGAAAAATATTTTTCCCCCGATGTTACATCCGCCAGTTTTGCGCAACTAATCTATTTAGAAATTTTTCATGGCTGTTACAAGGATGGGTGGGAGAGGCAGGGGCTCCTGGTTTGCGAAACGCCCCCATTTTCCCAGTGGCTTTGGCAAAACAATCCTGCTGAAACCATCCGGGCACACACGAGGCCGGTCTCAGGTCCAAGAAGGATCCCGGAGGACTCGCTGCGACAAGACGCACAGGGTGGCGACACTCTCAGCATGCGCGCCCGCGCAGCATCATGCTCGTGCGTGACGGCCAAGCCTGGGAAGCGCAGACCATGATGCTTGAGGCGCAGGTCAAGGACGGCAGGATGAATCGCAGTCGAACCATTTCGTCTGTCCTCGCCGACCGGATTTTGCACGAGATGCCACTTGCGCCTGGAATCGCGACAGCACGGGCGCTTTGAGAAGCAAATACGGAGTGGGAGACAAACATGTCATTGGATTGGATCAAGACCGCCCGGCGGCCCCGGGCATTCGACGGGCATCTCTTCCCAAAACCCCCGGGCAGATCATTCGTGCTTGATATTCGCCGGCTCGCCCGTGCGTTCGATTGCGAGGAGCGCATGCGGGACTTTAGAAACGCCTGGCTTCTCGTGACGGCCGCGGCCGTACTTTCCAATGTCGCCAGTACGCCTCTAGCAACACTGGGAATGGCGCTTTTGATGGCGGCATGGCTCATCGAGGCGTTCGCATACCTGATTCTTTACTTCAGCCAGCGGAGGAAGAGTTACGACCTTGCTTTAAGACAGTTCCTGGACGAGGAGCGGCAGCGGATCCACCGGCGCGCGCGGATATTGAACATGGCAAAAAACCTGTCGTCCGGACCAGTGATCGGAGGATACGGACTCTGCATCCTGTCATTGGGCTCGTCCCCAATCCTATGGCTTTCAGCGGTTGCGGGGGCGGCGGCGCTCTTTGCCGCCATCCAGATGGTTCACCATTACAGGGTCACAAAGCCGCTTCGGGCGCGCCTGGAAGGAATCCATGAGAGGATCGCTCAATGCGACGCGCACGCCGCGTAGTGCTCGACCGCTCAAGGGACTGCGGATCGGGGATTGCCGCCCTGGAGCACATCCATCGTAATCTTAGAGCCGACAGGGAGCGACGCAGCCCTGACGTGCACGACAGTGTTTCGATTGCCATATTCAGACCTGGCGGTCGAGGGCGCACGGAGAGTCTCCGCAAGCGTCTGAGTCGAGTGAAAGAGCAGTTCAAGGCAAAGTACGAAGGAAGCTGATCATGGATCTCGAGCATATCAGGGCCGCATGGCAGCGGGAGGAGTTTGAAGGGTATCTCTTCGAAACGCCGCCGAAGCGGATAGCGGCCGACCTGAGGAGAAAAGCCGGGGCAATGGACCGCCAGTTTGCGCGTGACCAGACACAGCAGATCCTCTGGGGCCTGCTCTATTTTGGTTTGATGGCGCTTCGGTACGACAGCCGCCTGCCGATTTATGCCAATGTCGGTGTGACCCTCATCCTGCTTGCCGGAGCCCATTACCTGATCTCCTCATTCATCCTGAGGTCCCGTTTCCGTTTGAATCAGTCCGAACTGCCGGGCAAAGAGTACCTGGCCGAACAAAGGAAAAGGATCATGGCGAGGATCTCGGCATTGCGACGCAACATGATCTGGTCTTTGATACCGCTGACAACGGGACTCGGACTCTGGCTTGCCGCCATTCTGCACTCTCCATATGGAGTGGCACTCGTCGTAACTCTTATGGCTTCAACCACGATTGCCAGCGCGTGGTTCTGTAACCGGCGGATCAGGAAAGAGTTTCTGCCGAGTCTCGAGGCGATCGAGCGGGAGATCGCCGCATCGGATGAGACACATGTCTGAAGGACACCCCGGGACCCATACAGCGGGTTTGCTGATGCCGCAAACAGAGAGAGATCGATGAAACCGTGCAGCCCGAAGGCCCCCCGGCAGGGATAGAAACCAGTTTCGCAGGACTCAACCGAATGACCGAGGATTACATGACCAGTACCTTCTTGCCGCCCGGGTCAAGTCGTCGAAACAACTCCAATCCCTGCATCGGTCGCCGGTCTTGCGTATCCGCCCGACTCCCATCCATTTTGCCATATGTGGCGCAGCGGAGGCACCAACACACGGATCTTCGCAGCTCACACGAATAACACGCGACCTCGCGCAGCTTATTGCCGCGAAGCGTGATGTCCCATCCAGCATAGATGTGGCAGGCCCGACTCACCAGGCCCTGCCACAAGTGTCGACGTAATCGCCCGAGGTGTGTCCCCGGCGCAGTAAACGAGCTTTACCTGCACGGCTGCAAGGGGCAGCTGTCCCGAGAAAGGAGAATCTATCGGTGTCCACTCTCACCCGTAGGATTGAACCAAACCCAATTCGAATGCGGCGATCGATCGTCCGTAAAGCACTCACACTGGCGGCATTCCTGGGCTTTGCCCTGCCTCTCTACGCCCAGGCATCCCCATGGGAGAACGCCGTCAACGTCCTGCAACAGAGCTTCACGGGGCCGATCGCGCGCGGTCTCAGCCTGGTGGCCATCGTCGTCGGCGGCCTGATGTTCGCCTACGGCGAAGGGCAGTCCAAACGCACGATGGCCGGAATCCTCTTCGGCGTCGGCATGGCGATCGGCGCCATCAACTTCATGGCCTGGCTTTTCCCGTGAAAAGCGCTCCGGAGGATCGCGCCGTGGCCTTCACACCCGTATATCGATCCATCAATAAACCGCTCACGATCATGGGGGCGGAGCGGCGGCTGTTCTTTCTCGCCCTCGTAATGGCCGCTGCGACTCTCAACTTCTTTGCCAGCCTCACGGCGGCCGCCGTGATGTACGCCGCCCTGTACGCCGCGGCGCGCTGGGTGACGGCCACGGATCCGGAGATTCTCCGGATACTCTTCAACTCATCCCGCTACAAGGTTCGCTACGACCCGGTCCGGTTCGAGCCGGTCCGGGTCGTGAGGATACGCGCATGAACAGTCCCAGCCGGATCGTCAGGGAGTTCAGGGACTCGGGAGCGCTACACACTCACATCGCCCCGTTTGCCTTTGTAGGAGACAGATGCTTTCTCACCAAAGCGGGAGACATCGGCATGGCGCTTGCGGTCCGGGGCGTGGATTACGAATGCCTCGATCCCGGCGAGCTCGACTCGATCACAAGGCGGTTCGAGACGGCGCTGAAGCTCTTTGACGAGAGATTCGTCTTCTACCAGTATCTCATCAAACGCGATCGGCCCGCGATTCCCGGGCGCAGCTACGCGGAGAACGCGGTTCTCCATCAGGCGCTGTCGGGCCGGATCGAGCACCTCAAGAGCAAGGCTGACCGGCTCTACGAGCTCGAGACCTGCTTTGTAGTCGTCCTGAAGGGATGGCGCCGCAAGGAGAGCCGCGCCGGGAAACTCAGCTACATAGTGACACACCCGCGGGAAGCGCTTTCGGAGTTTCTTTCCACCGAAGGCAAGGTGCTCGTCATGGAGCGGGAAGTCGCGAGGTCGATCGAGCTCCTGAGCAACCGCGTCGAGAGCTTTGCCATCCAGCTCGCCGATCTCATCGAGCCGCGCATTCTCGACAAGCGCGGATGCTACAGCTTCTTTCGCCGCATCCTCAACTACTCCCGCGAGCGCGCCGATTCGATCGGCCTCAAGTACGACACCCACATCGATTACTTCGCGGCCGGCGAAACCCTCGAGTGCCATCGCACGCACCTCGTGCTCGGCGACCGGCCGGTCAAGGTGCTCACCCTGAAGGACCCGCCGGGGCAGACGGCCGCCAACCTGATGCACGTCCTCGCGGAGCTTCCAGCAAGCTTTGTGGCCGTCAGCGAGTGGACGCGCGAAGGCAACTTCGCGATGCGGAAACGGATCCAGGCCGCGAGGCGCCACCACCACAACTCGAAGTTCAGCCTGCTTTCCTACATCAACAGTAACCGCAACAGCGCACTCCCTCCCTCGGAGATGCTCAAGGACGACAGCCGCGAAGCCCTGGTCGCCGATCTGGGCGGCTGCCTGACCGAGCTCGAGGTCAACGGGAACCACTTCGGGCGGTTTTCGCTTACCGTGGTCCTTCATGCCCGGGACCGTGCGGAACTGGAGCGGAACGCGGCCCTGTGCTTCAAGGCATTTTCCGCTCACGACGTCGAGTTTGTCGAAGAGCGCTACAACCAGCTCAACGCCTGGCTGGCCACGATCCCGGGAAACGACCGTTACAACCTGCGCCGGATCTTTCTTCTCAACCGCAACTATGCCGATCTGTCGTTTCTCTTCACGCTTCACATGGGGGAGAAAGAGAACCGTCATCTCGGCACGGAGCACCTGGCGGTTCTGGAGACGCGGCAGCAGACGCCCTATTTTCTCAACCTGCACTACAAGGACATAGCCCACACGCTCATCCTCGGCTCAACCGGCAGCGGAAAATCCTTTCTCCTGAACTTTCTGATCACGCATCTTCAGAAATACGATCCGCTGACCTTCATCTTCGATCTGGGGGGAAGCTACCAGCACGTCACGAGGATCTTCTCCGGGAGCTATCTGCCGGTAGGGATCGAAGGCCGGTCTTTCACGATCAATCCGTTCAGCCTGCCGAAGACGAAGGAGAACCTGCAGTTTCTGTTTTCCTTCGTGAAGGTCCTCGTCCAGCTGGGCGGCTACGAGATGACGGTCTGGGACGACCGGGACCTGTTCGATCAGATCGAGAGCCTGTACCAGGTGGAACCGGAGAACCGGCGGCTATTCACGTTGTCGAACATCCTGAACCGCAACCTCAGGGAGCGGCTCTCGCGCTGGGTCAAGGGCGGGCAGTACGGCTCGATGTTCGACAACGTCGAGGACAACCTTACTTTTCAGCGGTTCCAGTGCTTCGATTTCTCGGCGATGGACCGTTACCCGGAGGTGCTGGAGCCGCTGCTTTTCTACATCCTGCATCGGGCAAACGCGCGCATCCAGGACCCGGCGACAGTAACGACGTTCAAGGCCTTCGTTCTCGACGAGGCCTGGCGCTTCCTGGGGAACCAGACCATCCGCCAGTACATTACGGAGGCGCTGAAGACCTGGCGCAAACACAACGCCGCCATGATCCTGGCGACGCAGTCCAGGGCGGATCTCGAAGGGAGCGGCATCGAGGCGTCCCTGGTCGAGAGCTGCCCGACGAGGCTTTTTCTCGCCAATCCCGGGATCGACCGGCGCGTCTACCGCGAGGTTTTCCATCTCAACGAGACCGAGGCGGAGCTCGTCGCGGGGCTCACGCCGAAGAAAGAGATCCTGATCAAGCGGCCGGACCTGGCCAAGGTGGTCAGCCTCGAGGTCGATCGCGAAGGCTACTGGCTGTATACGAACGATCCATACGATAACGACCGCCGCCGGCGGGTCTTCGAGCGCCTGGGATTCGCGAAGGGTCTCAAGGTGCTCGCGGCGGCCGGCAAGTTTGAATCCCGGACATCCACAAAGGAGGTGTCATGAAGAGACTGAAAACCTGGGCATCGGGACTGTTGCTTGTCTTGATTGGTGTGACGGCTGGCATGGCAGGGCAGGGTGTTACTGAGCAATCGCCGAGCCGGAGAGTGGAGTGCGGCGAAACCGACGTCATCTCAGTCAAGACAAAGGTCCGTTTTACGACCCTGATTGTCCTTCCGAAGGAGGAGACGATCCTCGACTTCACCTGCGGCGACAAGGAGTTCTGGGTGGTGGACGGGACGAAAAACCTCGCCTACATCAAACCCGCGAAGACGGGCGCCCGCACCAACATTAACCTCGTGACTGCCGCAGGCAACGTCTACTCGTTCGTTCTCGAAGAGGTATCGGACCGGAGCGGGGAGGCGCCGGACCTGAAGCTCTTCGTCGCGCCGAAGGAAGATTCGGTGATCTCGGCCATGAAGGGGGAGCCGCGGTTTGTCGCCGCCGAGGAGGTCGTGAACTTCAGGGACCAGGTCTCGATTGCCAAGGAGGAAGCCCGGGAGGCGGCCCTCCAGGCCGAGCAGAAGTTTGATGCCCGGATCACCAGGTTTCTTGCGGAGTACCCCGCCAGCCTCAAGTTCGACTACCAGTTTGTGGCCGGCAAGAAGCCCTTCTTCGTCAGCTCGATCTGGAATGACGGCCGCTTCACGTACGTGCGCATAAATGCCGGGGAGCTGCCGGCGTTTTACGAGATCCGCGACGGCAAGCCGAACCTCGTCAACTTCGACTTTCGCGACGGGGTGATCACGGTCCAGAAGGTTGTCGACGGCGGCTACCTCTCGATCGGCAAGGCAAAACTCTACTTTCATCGCAAGGAGACGAAGCAGCCATGACCGATCCAGTCAAAACCGAATTCGCAGCCTCGGAAACGCCGCGTGTAAAGGAACGCACCGCTCGTCCCTCGGGTCTCCTTCCCAAGAACGTCCAGACCTGGGTGGTCCTCGGCATCGCCCTGGTCATGGTCCTGGTAATCGCGCTTTCGGGCAACAAGGCGCCGGGCAGCCGCTCTTCACAACTGCCGGCGAAGACAACGAGTGTCGTCGACCCGAACGAAGCCCGGATCCAGGAGTACCGCAACCGGATCGACGAGGACGCGCGCAGGCTCGCGGCGGAGCAGGAACGGCTGCGCAATACCCAGGAGGCCATCGGGCTAGTCGTTTCCGCAAGCCGCTTCACCCGCCGCCCCGGGCCGCGCGATGAGAGAGGCGGATCCATCAGTCGGCGGCCGAAGCCCCGGGGATGCGGCATCCTCCGACATAAGCCCGATCGAGCTCGACCGTGAACGGAGGGAGTACCAGTCGCTTTATGCCACAAACGTCGCACTGACTTACAGGAAAGACGAGATTGCCGGAAACGAGGCGGCGCCGTCAGCGGGCAGGCCAGGCCAGCCTTTGGCCATCATGCCAGGAAGCCCCTACGGTCTCTTTCCGGCCACGATGCCCGTGCTGTCTGCGCCCCAGCCGCAGGCGCAGGCAGCCGGGCAACAGCAGGGAACCGCAGCCGGTGTGCAGGAGCCGGGGACAAAAAGTGAAGCCGCCGGTGGATCCACGCCGCCTGTCCCTAACGATCTTACACGCAATACGAGACCGGTTACGGGCCAGGAAAACGCGAAGCCAGGGGATGGTCTCCATCGGATCTTCGAAGGAACGATCCTGGAAGCGGTGCTCACAAACCGGCTGTCGGGAAGCTTTTCGGGCCCGGTCAACTGCATGGTGACCACGGACGTCTACTCGAGAGACGGCCGGCATCTCCTCGTCCCGCGCGGCAGCCGGGTGCTCGGCGAGGCAGAAAGGGTCGAAGCCTTCGGGCAGGAGCGGCTCGCCGTAATGTTTCACCGTCTGATCCTGCCCGACGGCTACTCGGTGCGCCTGGACCGCTCTCCCGGCCTCGACCAGATCGGGGAAACGGGTCTCAGGGACAAGGTCAATAACCACTACCTGAGGATCTTCGGGGTCTCCCTGGCGATCGGGGCGCTATCGGGTCTCACTCAGTACAACACCCGGTACGGCTTCGAGGTCTCCGCGGGCGATCTTTACCGCCAGGGAGTCTCGCGAAGCCTTGCCGAATCATCCACCCGCATTCTCGACCGGTTCTTAAACACCCTGCCGACCTTTACGATCCGGGAAGGCCACCGCGTGAAGATCTATGTGACGGCAGACCTCGACCTGCCCGCATATGGCGGGCGCGGGGAGCCGGAGAAAGGAGATTAACTTGAATAGAAAGTCAGTTCTCATCGTCATCGTGCTTATTCTTGCCGTGACGGTTCAAACCGCTTGGGCTCAGCTGCCGGTCTTCGATTTCACCAACTATCTCAACGCCCTGCAGCGGTACTTCCAGCTTCAGCAGCAGCTCAAGCAGCTGGTTCAGTCCTACAATCAGCTGATTCTCGAGTACAAGCAGATGCTCTGGATGGCAAGGAGACTGCCGGACCTCGATACACAGAAGTTCGTCAGTACCGACTGGCTCTCGTCCCGCTCGGCAAACACCTACGGTTCGACCACCGGCTGGACGCAGGCAATCAACCGCGGCGCCGCGGCGGCTGCCGGCTACCTTCAGGCCGTGGACCGGCTATTGGCCTACGGGGCGGCATTCGGACGGATCCCGGCCGATCAGCTCGAACGGGTCAAGGCGGACTACGCCACGGCCGAGCTTACGGATGCCGCCAACATCCACACCATGGAAGTCGTCGGGTTTCAGCGCGCCAAGAGCCGAGCCGCCGAGGCTGCTATCGCCGCGCTCGAGTCGGCGACGCTTTCGACGCGCGACGAATGGAACACCGAGATCGCCGTCCTCAATAAGATCAACGCGACCGACATGATGGCCCTGCGCTCGGGGCAGGAGACAAATCAGCTGCTGGTGTCGCTGCTCGAGCAGACCGTGACGGAAGCCAAGGCGCGCCGGGATGCCGGGGTCAGGGCCATCAACGCCGACATCGCCATCCGACTCAACGCCCTGGATGCCGGGATGGAGGGCGTGCGCGGCACGACGCAGGCAATCACGACCTTCATCATGCCTTGAGACAGGGGGTGGGGATAGATGCCTCCCGACAACTACTTCACCGCGGTGTTTCAGGCGATCACGGATCTGCTCGTGCGCCATTCGGACATGTTTCTCGCCATGGGGCAGAACATGTTCCGGTCGTTCGCGGTCATCCTGATCTCGTGGTTCGGGGTCAGGGTGGCCCTGGACGGCGACGGCTTCCGGTTCACGAACTTCGTCAACCTCGTCATGGCGATCGCCTTCGGTTACGCCATGATCACCTACTACGACACCCCGATTCCCGGCTTTGGCAGGGCGTTCAAGGACCTGATCATCGATCAGGCCGTATTTCTGAGCAACCGTCTCGAGGCGGGCTCGCTGGGGGAGATCCAGGAGCGGCTGGTAGCGGTGTATTCGACGATGGAGTCGCCGTCGCTTCTCGACGGCATCCAGATCCTGCGCTACTTCATCACGATGTCGGCGATCATCCTGGCGCAGGTGGCGGTGCTGGCGGTGATATCGTACGGCTACGTCGCCATGGCGGTCATCGTCCTGGTGGGCCCCGTCTTCATCCCCTTTTTCATCGTTCCGAAGCTCGAGTGGCTGTTCTGGGGCTGGTTCCGGGCGTTTATCCAGTACAGCTTCTACCAGGTGGTGGCCCACGCGTTCGTGTTCGTTTTCGGGCAGCTCCTGATCCATTTTCTCGACCTGCACCCGCCGCCGTTTGACTCCCTGAAGGTCGCGTGGCTGTTCGTGCCGCTCGTCTTTTTGCTTTTATCGTTCGTCTACGGAGTCCTCAAGATCCCGTCGCTGGTGAACGCGATTTTCACCGGCCGCTCCGGGGACACTGCTCTGCCGAGGATGCTCACTTAGGGGAAAACTCACAATGAAAACTCCCGAGATGATGCCGGTTCCAGCCAAAGAGTATCTCGAAGCCAGGCGGGCGTACCTGGGCGAGTTCGGTTCGGCGCTGGTGACGAATAACTACCTGAGAGTGGCCTTGCTGGCCCTGTCCCTGGTCACTCTCGGGCTGCTTTTTCTGAACCTGCGCTCGCTGCGGACGCTGCAGAACTACAAGCCGCTCGTGATCCGGATCGACGAAGCCGGCCGCGCCGAGGCGATCCGCTACGGCAGCCTCGAGTACAAACCCCGGGACGCGGAGATCCGCTACTTCCTGATCCAGTTCGTGACGAAGCATTACAGCCGCCGCCGGGCCACGGTCAGGGAGGACTACGCCGAATCGCTCTATTACCTCGACGGCCGGCTCGCGAACGCAACGATCGAGGAGAACCGGAAGAACAAGACGATCGAGACGTTTCTTGTCGGAAACGGGGAAGAGATCGACGTGGCCGTGCGGAACGTCTCGATCGAGGACCTGAGGACTGCCCCCTACAAAGCGACGGTCGATTTCGAGAAGGTCTATTACACGCCTGGCGATCATCTCGAAACGAGGCGCGAGCGCTACACGGCCAACATCGTTTTCGTAGTCAAGGAGCATGTCCCGAACTCGATCGTCCCGGTCAATCCCCTTGGCCTGACGATCACGTACTTCCGCGAAGACCAGGCCTTTCAGTGAGGCGTCAGTCACATGCTCGCCAACTCTTTCTTTGCCGCGACCGTCGTTATGCTGGCCATCGGCTTCTACCTGATGGCCGAGTGCAGGTTTCTCATCCCCTACCGGGCCCTCATTCTCAGGGAGCACGGGCGGGAGATCCTTGTGTTTGCGGCGCTTCTTTTCGCGAACCTCCTTGCAGGATTCTTCACTGTCGGACGGCGGTTTTTCCTCAAGGACACGGGTAGAAAGCTCGCCCATCTGGAGAAGCAGTTGCGCAGCCGGGAGAGCATCTCCGAGGAGCTTTCGCGCAGGATCGAAGGTGAGAAATGACCAGAGGAAGAGACAGCGACTTCCTGGAAATGCGCGAGCCCAGACTCCGAGCGGCACTCATCCCTGCCGGACAATGCCCGGCTGGACGACAGGGATACGTTTGACTAAAACGATCGATCGGAGCCGGGGCGGAGGCAGCTTGGGTGTTGAAAAGGAAACCCCCGATCCGCGCCAGGATGACCGGGACGACCGCACTCGCGACGAGCGCCGGGAGATTCGAACCCGCGATCGCACCTATAACTTGAGCGCGCGAGACGTCGACACCATGCGGGAGATCGGCAAGTTCCGGACCGTGGCGGCCGGGGACCTGGAAGAGTTCCATTTTCGGGGCGACGCCGCGCGGACGGCACACACGCTCCGCCATCTCGCCGCACAGGGCCTGCTCCGCCGCCAGATGGTGAAGGCCCCCGACGGCAGAAGCATCGACGTCCTGGTCCTGACCCGGGTCGGCAAGCGCCTGCTTGAATCCCGAAACTTTGCAGGCAACCAGCAGGACAAGTCAGAGCAACGCTTCTACGCCGACCTCAAAAAGCCCGCCGAGATCTTTCACGACATTTTGCTTTATCGCATGTACCAGGCCGAGGCCGCAAGGATTCGAGAGGCAGGCGGCGTGATAAGACGCGTCATCCTGGACTACGAGCTCAAGAAGACCATATATCCGGCCCTTGCCCGGGCGCGCGCTGTCTCTCCAGAAGAGTATCGGGCGCGCCAGGAGGAGCTTGCCCGGGACCACGGCCTCAAGGTCGTCAACGGAAGGATCCCGCTCCCGGACCTTCGCATCGAGTACGAAACACGCGATCGGGAGATCGACAAGGTCGACTTAGAGCTCGCGACCGGCCACTACAAACGCTCGCAACTCGCCGAGAAAGCGAACGCCGGATTCCGGATTTATATTGCCGGATCCGACTCGTTCCGCGGCAGCGCCGTCTTTGACGATCACGAGCTTACCGCCGGGATTCTCTCGTTATGATGACAAACGAAGACACCATCCGGGCCATTGAAGCGCTGGGTTACAGCGGCCGCGAGGCCCGGTTTCTCCGCCTGGTCGCCCTTCACAGCGGGTTCTTCCTGAGGCGGCAGTATCGGGAGTTTGCCGGCACAGTGGCCGGCCGCCCCGATGATCTCCTGGTGACGAGGTTGATCAACCTCAATCACGGAAGCTTCATCGCCGGCAAAGCCAATACGCTTGTCTACCACCTCTCTTCGCGGACCTTCTACCGTGCGATCGGCCAGGACGACAACCGGCACCGGCGCATGCGGACGCGCTTTGCCATCAAGGCGAAGCTCATGGCACTCGACTATGTCCTGTCGCATCAGGACGCGACGTTTCTGGCGACAGAAGAGGAAAAGCTCGAATACTTCACGGGTAGGCTCGGCATTGCACGAGAGAATCTTCCGGCAAAGATCTACCGGTCGGAGACCTCGCACTCGGCAACGACGCGCTACTTTGTCGACAAGTTCCCGATCGCCATTCCCTGTGAACCGGACTCGTGTCCCCCACTGGTCACCTTCAGTTACATTGACGAAGGTGGGATTGCCACGCCGGGATTTGAGAACTGGCTTGGCCAGTACTCCAGGCTCTTTTCGTCTCTCGATCGATTCCGGATCGACTACGTCACGACCAATCCTGACGATTTCAAGCGGGCGGGAAGAACGTTTTGCCGCCTCTACGGCGATCCCGAAGGCGGTCCCGTCAGGGTGGACCGGGTCGGAATCGAACGGCTGCTGACCTACTTTCACCTTGAAGATCTTTTCAGGAAGCGCGATTACGGATCCATTACCGCATCGAATCTCGAGGAGCTCAGCCGCTTGCGTAAGGAGCTCGCGAGCCCGGCAAACGACGAACTCTTCGAGTTCTGGAAGGCGCACGAAGAACTGGCGCTCCGGGAGAAACTGGGCAGGGAAGGGGCGCCTTCGCCCGCGGATCATAGGTTCCAACTCTGCGAGCTTTCCTCCAACTACGACATCTTCGGGGTCCCCAAATGAATGCAGCTTCGATAGGGAAGTGGTCCGCAGGCCGTAAAGCTTTGACGAATGGAGCTTTATACTCGCATTTACGCGGAGCTTTACGCCCACCTGAACGACAACCAAAAGCGATTGTTCAACTTAGCGGGGCAGGGCAGCAGACCGCGGAGGGGCTACGGGGGGCTGATGACGGGCGGGAACGACCCCGGGTTCCGTGCGGCTGGGCCGCCCGGAGCCCTCTCGCATCGGCGCGCTTCTCTCGAAGCGCCCCTCGCGGGGTCGTTCCCGCCCGTCATCAGCCCCTATCGGTGTCGAGACGCAACACCCAAAGCGGGAAAGGCGACTCAAGGGCATACGCGGTCACGGACTCTGAAGCGATGCTCCGGGAGAGTCGGGAAGCGACTCGCGAGAACCGTCGGATCCCACGAAAGCGAGGTTGTCAGATGCCTCTGATCGAACAGGAATTCATCGCACCCAAGAAAGAGCAGTTCACCCTGCGGCTCGATCCCGAACTGATGGAGCTTCTCGAGTGCTACTCCCGATTCATCCAGAGCGGCCAGAACTATGTTATCGAGCAGTCGCTGCGCTATACCTTCCGCAGAGACCGCGACTTCCAGGAGTGGCTCCTCACAAACGGGACCACAGGAGAAAAGAGGGAAGATCGCCAGGCTGCGGCCAGAGAGGCGGGAGGCGCCAGTGCTACGCCGAATCGTTGAGAGCAGGACGCTCATCTGCACTCTGGTCGCGGCAGCTGTCTGGATGGCCGGCTGGTACCTCGAGCCATTCCCGGAAGACAACGCCATGCTCGAACTGATCCATCTTGAGAAGCCGCTCGTGTATCACGCCATTCGCTCGGCCTACGTCGCCTTGTGGTTCACAACCCCCTGGATCGCGGCATCGATCCTCGTTTCGTTCGCGTACATCTTCGCCGTGAAACTCGACCGGCGCACGCAGAAAGGGAGGCTGCCGCGCTACCCGGAGCCGGCGAGCCGCAAGGAGCTGACGGTTGTTATCGGCGAGGTGCACCATCCGAAGAAGCCGGTCGAGGCAGCAGAGCCATACTGGCTCACGATTCCGGAGCGGGGTCTCTACACGGGAATCGGGATCTTCGGGGCCATCGGTAGCGGCAAGACGAGCGGCTGCATGTACCCTTTTGCGGAGCAGATCCTCGCCTACGGGCACGACGACAGCCGGAAGCGCATCGGCGGCCTCGTGCTCGAAGTGAAAGGCGACTTCTGCCACAAGGTGAGGCAGATCCTGACGAGGTACGGACGCGAATCGGACTTCGTCGAGATGAGCCTCGACTCGCCCTATCGCTACAATCCTCTGCACAACGACCTCGAAGCCTACGCTCTCGCCTACGGGATCGCCTCGCTCCTCAATAACCTCTACGGGCGCGGCAAGGAACCCTTCTGGCAGCAGGCATACACGAATCTCGTCAAGTTCATCATCCTTCTCCACAAGGTGCTCTACGACTACGTCACGCTGTTTGACGTCTACGAGTGCGCGATCAACCCGGACCTGCTCGTCGAACGGATCGAAGAAGGCCGCATCCGATTCGAAAAAGCGATCCATGTGCTCGTCGAGATGGATCCTTATATGAAGCACGCCAACGATCTTGCGAGCTACGGTTTTGAGTCCGACCCGATCAAGGAGCGGATGAGGGCTGCCTGGTCCGCTCAGGTCGAGGATGACCTGCGCCGGCATCAGATTCCGTTCGAGCTCGAGATCACGGGGCCTTTCGAGGACGCAGAATCACCACGGGAAGACGACAAGCGCGAGGAGTACCAGGCCGTTCGCCGCTGGTTTTATAACGACTGGAGGCGCATCGAACCGAAGCTGCGGACTTCGATCGTCGAGGGGATCTCGGTCTTTCTCTCGCTCTTTGACGATAACCCATCCGTCAAACGCACTTTCTGCCCTCCGAAGGAGTGTTACGACCCGGAGTTGAACGCCGACGGGAGGTACGGGATACCGCTGCCGCCGTTTGCGGAGCTCATCGAAATGGGCGTCGTGTGCGCATTGAACTTTCCCGTATCCGGCAATCCCGGCCTGGCCCGGGCGGTCGGGACCTTCATGAAGCTCGACTTCGAGCGGGCCGTCCTGAATCGCATCCCGATGATCGAGAGCCATCCGGAGCAGTACTTCAGGCAGGTGCTGTTTCTCTGCGACGAATACCACGAGTTTGCCACCGTCGGCGAAAACGATCCCACGGGCGACGAGAAGTTCTTCAACCTGTCGCGTCAGGCCAGGTGCATCCCGATCGTGGCGACCCAGAGCATCAGCTCGATGCGGTCCGCGCTGCCCGGCGAGTCCTGGCGCACGCTGCTTCAGACGTTCCGCACCAAGATCTTCCTTGCCCTCTCGGACGACTTCAGCACGAAGGTGGCAAGCGACCTCTGCGGCAAGGAAGAGCATCTGAAGGAGCATTACAGCATCTCCGAAAGCGGCATCGGCGCCGGCATCAACATGCTGACCGGCAAATCCACCTGCGCACAGGGCAACCGTGAATGCGAGCAAGAGCTACGACGTGGTCCGCGATGTGGTGTTCGAGCCCAAAGTGTTCGCGGAACTGAGGAATGCGCAGTCGATCGTGCTCGCCTACGACGGACTGAATCCGAAACCGCCGGCCTACTGTTATCTGAAGCCCTACTACCTCGATCCGAACCGGACCTGGTTCGAGCAGCTTGCCAATGGGGAGATCTGAATGAGCTTCGACGTGATACTTCCGTTTCTCAGGCCGATCGAGCACCTGATCCTCGATGCGCATGTGAGCGAGATCATGGTGAACGCTCCCTCGAGGGTCTTTGTCGAAAGGGACGGGGAGATACAGGCGGCGCCCGGCGTCACGATCGGCGAAAAGAGCCTGCAGGTAGCCATTCGCAACATTGCCCGCGCCCTGGGAGACGAAATCGGGGAGGAGAAGCCCCTGCTCGACTCGCGGCTCCCCGACGGGTCGCGGGTCGCGGCGGTCTTTCCCCCCTGTTCGGTGGGCGGCACGACTCTGACGATCAGGAAGTTCCAGAGCCGGTTCTTCACGGCAGGGGAGCTCGTGCGGATCGGCACGCTGACTCCCGGGCTTCTGGAGAGTCTGTGCCGCGCGATTGAATCCAGGAAGAACATCCTCATCAGCGGCGGCACCGGAACCGGCAAGACAACGCTTCTCAATGCGCTTTCGGCGTTCATACCTCCTGCGGAGCGGCTGATCCTGATCGAGGACACGGCCGAGATCCAGATCGACAAGTGCAATCTCGTCCGCCTGGAAGCCCGCAGGGCGCAGGAGGGGCTGCCGGGCGTCACGATCCGGGACCTGCTGCGGGCGGCGCTCCGCCATCGGCCCGATCGGATCATTCTCGGGGAAGTGCGGGGCGGCGAGGCGTTCGACTTGCTTCAGGCGCTCAACACGGGTCATTCAGGCACGCTGTCGACCATCCATGCCAACTCTGCCGCCCAGGCGATCAATCGTCTGGCAGGCTGCGTTCTTCAGAGCGGAGTCGATCTTCCGTACGCCGCGATCCGCTCGAGCATCGCCGACTCCATCCATCTCCTGCTTCACATCGAGAGACGGAAAACGCAACGAATCGTCACTGAACTCGCGGAGATCAAGGGATATGACCATCCAACCGGACAATACCGGCTCGAAACGCTCTTCCAGAGAGAGCGCGGGGAGTGAGGCCGGCAATAAGGCCAACACGGTAACTGCCGAGTCCAGGCGCAATCCATCCCAAAGACGGGAAGGTTCAGCCTCAGGATGAGCCGGCCGCCTCCCGATTCATCAGGGAAAACTTCGATCCGAACGATCGGCTCGCAGTCGTGGCCTGCAACAGGAAAAGCGGCGCCGTGATTCAGCGACTGGCGCGAGCGGAAAAGATCGCGGCGCCCGACTGCCAGCACTGGCTTCGCTACATGAATGAAAACCGTTACGAGATCTATCTGTCGATGAACACCCTGAAGGAAGAGGCCCGGGGGCGCACCAAGAATGATATCGCGGTGATCCGCCATATCTATCTCGATTTTGACCATGGAGGGCTGGAGGCGCTCGACCGGCTGCGGGCGCGCCAGGATCTGCCGCAGCCCAATTACATCGTTACGACCTCGCCGGATAGATTCCAGGTCGTCTGGAAGGTTGATGGCTTCACTAAAGAGCAGGCGGAACAGCTTCAGAGAAATCTGGCGCAGGAGCTGGGCGCTGACCTGGCGGCGACTGACTCCACGCGGGTGCTGCGCCTGCCGGGATTCAAAAACAATAAGT
>CAVRJA010000011.1:0-140388 GCA_963721405.1 uncultured Acidobacteriota bacterium
CGCGCCGAGGCAGAGAAGCGCATCGGTCACCTCTATGCACGAGTTCAAATCACTCCTGAAATGGCGAAAGAACGGCCGGATCTGAAGCCGCTTGTGGGCCAAAAACTCACTGTGATCGCCTGGCTCTGGGCTCGGACGGTGAAGAGCCCAAATCCGGCCTTCGCGCAAGTGGACGTGCCACTCGCCTCCACTTTCATGCTCTCCACGAAGCCGGGCAAGGAAGCCTACGTCGAGCCGGTGATCGGGGGCGACGGCTTCTGCTTCAAGGTAAAAGTGGGAAAGCCGAGAGATACCGAGGCTGTGAAGAAGGGCACAAAGTTCGCACGCGCAAACTTTGGCTGTTTGATGTCGGGTGCACCGATCTCGGGTGACTACATCAAGGCGGAAGGAAAGGCTGGGCGCATGGGGGCGAGGCTTATGGCCATCGTCGCTGAAAGCGGACGCGGGAGGATATATCTCTCACCTACGCAGGAGCATGGACCATCGTGCACAAAGCGCAACCGATATGGAAGCCGGAAATCGCGATGTCCGGCAGCACACAGTACCTTGGTGTAAAACCATACGGCATGGAGCAGTTCTCACAAATCTTCACTGACCGCCAACTCGTAGCTTTGGAGACGTTCTCCGACTTAGTGCAAGAAGCGCGCGAGCGTGTGGAGCGCGATGCGCTTGCTGCGAGGCTGTCCGACGATGGCAAACCTCTCGCCGTCGGAGGCACTGGAGCGTCGGCATACGCGGACGCGGTCGCGACATTACTGGCGTTCGGTGTTGATAAGACTGCCGAATACGGATGCACAATCGTGCCCTGGTACGCGAAAGAGGATCGTCCAAAAGGACTCTTCGCGAGGCAAGCGATACCGATGGTATGGGACTATGCAGAGGTCAACCCACTGGCCGATATTGGGGGCAGCTTCGGTGCATCCGTGAAGATAGTCGCCGATGCTCTGGGCGGATGCACGGTGGGTAGTCCGGTCGCTGAGGTGAAACAGCTCGATGCCGTAGCACAAACTTGGCTGGGTGCGGCCGGCGCGGTCGTCTCTACGGACCCGCCCTATTATGACAACGTACCGTACGCCGACTTGTCGGACTTTTTCTACGTCTAGTTGCGCCGCTCACTGAAGCCGGTGTTTCCGGACCTGTTCGCTACATTGGCCGTTCCCAAAACTGCGGAACTGGTCGCGTTCGCTTACCGACATGTGGATAAAGAAGCTGCAAGCATATTCTTCGTTGACGGCATGACGCAAGTGATGCGCCGGTTAGTCGGGCAGGCGCATCCAGCCTTTCCGGTCACCATATACTACGCCTTCAAGCAGAGCGAGAACGACGACACTCAGGGTACTGCCAGCACTGGTTGGGAGACCTTTCTCGACGCAGTCATCTGCGCCGGGTTCTCTGTGACCGGCACCTGGCCAATGAGAACGGAGCGAGGATCCCGTAGCCGCGGGATCGGGAGCAATGCCCTCGCCTCCAGCATCGTTCTCGTCTGCCGCCCGCGCGCGGCCGATGCGCCTACTGCTACGCGTCGCGAGTTCGTCAATACACTCAGGTCCGAACTGCCCACTGCACTCCTCCACCTGCAGCGTGGGAACATTGCACCGGTAGACCTGGCACAGGCGGCGATTGGCCCCGGCATGGCTGTTTACACTCGCTATGCCAAAGTCCTTGACGCCGAGGGAAAGCCGCTCTCAGTGCGCGAAGCACTTGCGCTTATCAACCAAATGTTGGATCAGGTGCTAGCCGAGCAAGAGGGCGATTTCGATGCCGATACCCGCTGGGCACTGGCTTGGTTTGAGCAGTCGGGCTTTGCCGAGGGGGAATTCGGCGTGGCCGAGACGCTCTCCAAGGCCAAGAACACCAGCGTCGACGGAATGGTCCAGGCAGGCATTCTTGCATCGAGCCGAGGCAAGGTGCGTCTGCTGAAACCATCTGAATTGCCGCCTGACTGGGATCCGGAGACTGACACTCGCCTAACGGCATGGGAGATGGTTCATCACCTGATCCGCGTGCTGGAAACCGGGGGTGAAAGTGCGGCGGGGACACTCGTAACCAAGATCGGCAGCAAAGCCGAGCCCGCACGCGAACTCTGCTATCGTCTTTACACCATTTCCGAGCGCAGAAAACGTGCAGCCGAAGCCCTTGCTTACAACGGCTTAGTTCAGAGCTGGCCAGAGATCACCCGCCTTGCTCACGAAGAAGGTAAGCCTCGCAGCAAGCAGACTGAAATGTTCGAGCAGGAGTAAACCATGGCGATCACCAATCATGAACGCATTGGAAAGGCGATGGACCTGCTGAAGTCAGGTCTTGCACCCTTTGTCGAAAGAGAATTTCGCGACGTTTTTGCTGAGGCGGCTCTCACTGAAGCGCGACGGCTCACGGGCGAAGACCGGCTCCTCGCCAACAAGCCCCTCGCCGAATGGGACGCTACCGCGCTACTCAAACTGATGTGGGAGGCATGGAACGAGGTATTCCGTCGTGTCCTGGGCCATGCTGAACGGAGCCTGATCAGCGAGCTGCGCGAAGTGCGAAACAAGTGGGCTCACCAGGAGCCATTTTCGACGGACGATGCGTACCGCGGCCTGGATTCAGTCGGGCGGCTACTGACGGCAGTTTCGGCCCTGGAGGCGGATGAAATCGAGAAAATGAAAATGGAGCTTCTCCGCCTGCGCTTCGACGAGCAGGTGCGGGGGGAGAAGCGCAAAAGCGCAGGCACCGCCATTGAGAGCGCCACTTCCGCAAACCTGAAACCATGGCGTGAGGTGGTGACGCCACATAAAGACGTTGCCAGCGGGCATTATCAGCAAGCGGAGTTCGCTGCCGATCTGTGGCAGGTGCACCTCGGCGAAGGAACAGACGAATATAGAGACCCGGTCGAGTTCTTTCGACGCACGTATCTGACCGAGAGCTTGAAGCGCATGCTCGTTGGAGCGGTGCGCCGTCTTGCAGGACAGGGCGGCGACCCGGTCGTGCAACTGCAGACGAATTTCGGCGGCGGGAAGACTCACTCGATGCTGGCCCTGTATCACCTCTTCTCCGGTATTGCTCCGAGCGAATTGCCGGGGATTGACAGCATCATGCAAGAGGCCGGCGCGAAAAAACTGTCGGCTGTCCGCCGTGTCGTGTTGGTGGGTAACAAAATTTCACCCGGCAATCCGGTCACAAAATCCGACGGTACAAAGGTGCGCACGCTTTGGGGCGAGCTGGCGTGGCAGCTTGGCGGAAAGAAAGCCTTCGCGCGCGTCGCGGCCGATGATGCAAAAGCAACCAGCCCGGGCGACGTTTTGCGCGAGCTGTTCAAAGAATATGGTCCTTGTCTCGTGCTTATCGACGAATGGGTAGCCTATGCGCGACAACTCCACGACCAAACCGATCTGCCTGCAGGCACCTTCGAGACACAGTTCACATTCGCCCAGGTCTTGACCGAATCGGCCAAGCTCGCGAAAAACTGCCTGCTCGTCATCAGCCTCCCGGCTTCAGACACCACGGGATCGCCGCACACCCAGGCAGATGATTCGGAGGTCGGCGGACAGCGCGGCCGCGAGGCGCTCGACCGTTTACGCAACGTGGTAGGAAGGGTAGAGTCTTCGTGGCGTCCGGCAAGCGCGGAAGAAGGATTCGAGATCGTACGGCGCCGGCTGTTCGAACCGCTTTCGGATCCGGCCCAATTCAAAGACCGCGATGTCGTGGCAAGGGGGTTCGCCGATTTTTACCGCTCGCAGCACCAGGAATTCCCGCTCGAATGCCGCGATTCCGATTACGAGAGGCGTATCAAAGGAGCTTACCCGATCCACCCGGAAATCTTCGATCGGCTGTACACAGATTGGTCCACACTGGTGAAATTCCAGCGCACGCGTGGAGTTTTGCGGCTGATGGCAGCGGTGATCCACAGTCTGTGGGAAAAAGGGGACAAGAATCCGCTCATCCTGCCTGCGAACATCCCGATCGACGACCCGCGCGTCCAGTTCGAGCTGACGCGCTACCTCTCGGATAACTGGGTACCGGTGATCGAGAAGGACGTGGACGGTCCGAACTCGCTGCCGCTACGTCTGGACGGCGAGTTGCCCAACCTCGGCAAGTTTGCGGCATGCCGGCGCGTGGCCCGCGCGATCTATCTTGGCTCCGCGCCTACGGCAGCAGCCGCACATCGCGGCCTGGAGGACCGGAGTATAAAGCTTGGCTGCCTGATGCCGGGAGAATCGCCGGCTGTTTTCGGCGATGCGCTGAGGCGGCTCGCGGGGGCAGCAACATATCTCTACCAGGATGGCCCTCGGTATTGGTATTCAACTCAGCCCACCGTCACGAAACTAGCGGAGGATCGGGCCGAACAGCTCAAGCGCGATCCCGACAAGGTCGTGTACGAACTGGATCGGCGCCTGCGGGCCAACCTGCGCCTGACAGGAGACTTCTGCCGCGTCCACCCTATGCCGCATTCAGGACAGGATGTGCCGGACGACCTCGATTGCCGGCTCGTGGTGCTTGATATTGATCACCCCTATACCAAGGATCCGGGGTGTCCGGCGGAATCGGCCGCGAAAGCGATTCTCGACTCCCGCGGAACCGCACCCCGGCTATTTCGCAACGCGCTCGCCTTCCTGGCCGCGGACAAAACCCGGCTGCAGGACCTCGACGAGGCGGCTCGGCGGTTTATCGCGTGGGAATCGATCATCGCCGAAAAGGACACGCTGAATCTCGATCCCCAGCAGGTAAAGCAGGCTGAAACACAAAAGACTGCCGCTGAGAGTGCTGTGACGGCACGGATTCCGGAGACGTACCAGTGGCTTCTCGTGCCTATCCAGGCTAAGCCTCAGGCGGCGATGGAATGGCAGGCAATCCGGCTCTCAGGACAGGATGCGCTGGCAGTGCGCGCGAGCAAAAAGCTCCGTCAGGACGAACTGTTGATCACCGGCTTTGCCCCCACACGCCTTCGGATGGAATTGGACGGAATACCGCTCTGGCGCGGCAACCACGTCGCGCTCAAACAGCTTGTCGAGGACTTTGCCAGGTACACCTACCTCCCACGTTTGAAAAATCCCGCGGTTCTCCTGGCCTCGATCCAAGACGGCCTCGGTCTGCTCCTGTGGCAGCAGGAATCATTCGCATACGCGGACAGCTATGACGAAGTATCTGGGCGATATCGCGGATTGCGTTGCGGTCGCCTGGCCAACATCTCCGAAGCAAATCTCTCAGGCTTGCTTGTGCGGCCGGAGCCTGCGTACAAGCAGTACGAGACTGATACCGCCGCAGCTCAGGCAGCCGGAGCGGGAGCGACTGGTGGAACTGTTGGCACCTCGACTGGAGCTGGGCCTGTGCCGGCCACCCCGAAATCCGAAAAACCGGCGCCTGCCGAATCTCCCAAGTTCAAGCGTTTCCACGGCAGCGTGACTCTGGACCCGACCCGCGTCGGCCGCGATGCCGGCAGAATCGCCGACGAGGTAATCGCTCATCTGGCGGGGCTGGTGGGATCCGATGTCATTGTAACGCTCGAAATCGCAGCAGAAATGCCAAGTGGCGCCCCGGAAAATGTGGTTCGTACTGTCACAGAGAACGCGCGAACTTTAAGATTTACGGATCAGGGATTTGAGCCCTATTAGAACGAGATCCTCACCTGTTTCCATTACCAATGGCAACAGTATGCTTATCGAACGAGACGACTTAAAGCGATTCAAGCGTTTTTGGACTCCATCAAACGACAGAGGTGGCGCAAAGACTTATCAACTCATGTCCGGCTAGCTAATCAACGACGGGACATCACAAAGTATTCCGTGGAGCGGTTTGCGTATGGCAGCGGTAACGGCTCTGGACCGTGTGCCAGCCCGGACTTGCGGTTTTCCAGTGTCCCTTTCCTGTAATTGAAGACCCACCTGCTTTTGTGAAAACCGGACACGCCGTGTCACGGTTGACACGCTCTCCCACCTAGGCCTCACCGGCTAAGACGTTTGTTATCAATGAGATCTTGTATGGCATCCTCCGTGCACTCACAGGGGGTGATTCGGGAGGCGGCCATGACACGAATAGAACGGAGCTCGACGGCGGCGTTGCTGGCAGCCCTGATTTCCCTGGTGGCGGAAGTGCACGCCGCCGGTGATCCCAGGACGCCACGGGAGGGGGTGCAGGATGCCTCGGCGCACAGAATCATCGTCAGCATTGCGGAGCGAAGATTGGCGCTGCTTGCGAATGACAAAGTGATCCGGATTTACCGGACGGCTGTCGGAGCGTCCCAATCCCCAAGCCCAGTCGGATCCTATCAGATCGTCATCCGGATATCGAACCCGAGCTACTCCGTGCCGGGGAAGGTTGTTCCGCCGGGACCCGGAAATCCGCTCGGAACCCGTTGGCTTGGATTGAACGTGCACGGCTATGGCATACACGGGACCAATCAACCCAAGTCAATCGGAACGGCTGCGTCCCACGGGTGTATCCGTCTGCGAAACAAGGATATCGAAGAACTGTTCGGCCTGGTTCGCGCCGGGGACACGGTCGAGATCCTCCCCGAATTCGGCGAAGAACTCTCCCGCATGTTCGGCCAAAACGATATGCCGGCCCAGGCCCCCCCGGCGCCCATGACCGCGCCGGCCAAAGCGCCGCGGAATTAGTTCTCGAGGAGCAAGCCCATGTTCGACGCCATCTCCATCCTGATTGTTACCGGCACTTTCCTGATTCTGCTCTGGGGTTCGCTTCTGCTCGCGCGCTCTCTGTTGTCGGCAATCCTGGGATCGATGCGGCAGGCTGCGGGAGGCCCGAAGCGGCGATCGTTCCAACATCCACGCATCAGTGTGTAAGACCCAAATCACTCATCGGGGCGTCTAAAGGGTGTTAATCCCCGCGACTGTCACGGATTACTTCGTGAGATCCTTTGCCTGAGTCTGCAGTCGAAGGGAAGGACTATCAGGGCGTCTGCGGTGGATGGGGCTGTGATATGATGCACGCTCATGGTGATATCGGCATTGCTGCCCCGCCCGCTCCTGCTCGTACTATGCTTCCTGATCCCGACGGCCATGCTGTCTGCGGGGGGTGTCGGGGCCGAACAGGCGGACGCCACCGGTGCGGTGGATCTTGCGGCCAAGATACTCGGCGCCGCCGGCCGCCTCGATGTGGCTCGCCTGACGGTGCGAAATGGAAACCAGGGTGGAGCCCCGGAAGCCGCAGAGTTCCAGCGTGCGTTGGAGGCCGAACTGCGCCGTCTGGGCTTCGGATTCGGGCAGGCTGCAGCAACAGCTGCAACCATCGAGGTAACGCTCTCTGACTCTTTCCAGGGACGTCTTGCTGTGGCGGAGATCCGGTCCGGCGATACGAAAACCGTCGCTATGGTCCTTCGGCCCCAGGGGGCGCCGTCGTCCGCAGCCGAACGGGCAACGCCGGTGACGCTGCAATTGCAGCCCCTGTTACTGCGGGAAGCGCCGATCCTGGACGTCCTGCCTCTCAATGAATCGCTCCTGGTGCTTGGAACCGACGACCTTGTGCTGCAGCAGGCCGAAGGGAGTGACTCCCCTGGCCAGGCGGCGCGCATAACTCATAGCCGGCCGTGGCCCAGGGATCCGCGAGGACGGGTCTTGAGCGACGGGGTGTCCGTACGGGTATACCTCCCTGGGATCCAGTGCCAGGGCACGCTGCGCCCGATGGCCTTGTCCTGTGCCGACAGTCACGAAGCGTGGCCGTTGGACGGCGGCAATGCCATGCTCGTGCCGGATCGAAACTACTTCGAGGCGGAAGGGATTCGCCCCTTCTATTCGATGGTGCACCTCGGTCCCGCGGAGAATTCCGGCCGGCTGATCGCCGGTATCGATGGTAAGACTTACCTGGTCAGCCCGAGCAGCGGGTCGGAGACAGCAGTGGAAGGTTGGGGAAACGACCTGGCGGCCGTTCGGTCCGGGTGCGGCTCCGGCAGGCAGATCCTGACGGCGTTGCCGGGCGAGGAAGGTCAACCCGATTCCCTGCGGGCATTCGAATGGATCGACCTCCGGGTGATCCCCTCCGGCACGCCGATGCGCGTGCCGGGTTTGATCACGGCTCTCTGGCCCATTGCAGGCGGAACATCCGCGGTAGCGGTCGTACACAATACCAACGCTGGGCGCTATGAAGCATATCGCATTAGTGTTGCTTGCAGCCGGTAGCTTCCTGGCCTCTCACGTGCCTGGAGCGGTGGCTCTGCGGCCGAGGTACGGTGGCCAGCTGAGCATGGAAATCCAAGCCCTGGTGGAAAACCTGGACCCGGCATTCAAGCCGGCCGGTCTGAATGCAGGCGCGGCGCAACGCAAGCTGATGCCGCTCGTCTATGAAACACTGGTCCGGTTCGACGATCGGGGGCGCCCGGAACCGGGGCTCGCGGTCTCCTGGCAGATGGACGCCCGACAGGTCCGCTGGGAATTCACGCTCCGGTCCGGAGTGAGTTTCCATGACGGCACCCCTCTCACTTCGTCGCTGGCAACAGCTGCCCTGACGCCGGTTCTTGAGGGTCGAAGGGTGAGCACGACGGAAAAGGGGATTGTCGTCGAAGGGGATCAGCCTATGCCCGATCTCTTGTGGGATCTGGCTGAGCCGTCAAGCGCGATCGTTTTGCGGAATCCAGGCGGCAAGGCGCAGGGTACCGGCCCGTTCCAGATCGCCGATTGGAAGGCGCCGAAGGCGCTGCTGTCGGCGAACCAGTCCTACTGGGGCGGCCGTCCGTTCCTCGACGGCATCAGCCTGCAGATGGGACGCAGTCCTCGAGACCAGTTGCTCGATTTTGAGCTTGGCGTGGCGGACCTGATCGAATTGCTTCCGCAGGAAGCTCGCCGGGCGGCCGCGAACCCTTCGATCGTGTGGTCGTCGGCGCCCCTCGAACTGATGGTCCTGGTCTTCAACCGCGTGAATCCGGCGCAGCACGATATGCGCAAGGCGCTCGCGCTCTCGATCGACCGCGCCGCGATCCACACCGTCCTGGTGCAGAGGCACGGGGAAATCGCCGCCGGCCTGCTGCCCGGCTGGCTCAGCGGATACGCCTTCCTGTTCTCCTCTCCGCCGGAACCTGCCGCTTCCGCACGCTCGGCGGGCACAGCGCCGGTCAACCTGGCGCTTGCTTTCGATGCCGGGGACCCGCTTGCGAAGGCGACCGCGGACAGGATCGCCGTTGATGCCCGCAAGGCCGGAATTGTGATTCGTACGACGGCCACGGCGACCGTCAAAGCGGATGCCGACCTGCGCCTGGTTCGCGTCCGGATTCCGGTTTCCCCGCCGGCCCGCGCGCTGGCCGGCCTGGCGGCCTCCCTCGGGCTGAGTGCGCGCGTAATTGTGCCTCCGTCCATGTCCATCGACGGAGCATACGGCGTGGAGCGTGCGCTCGTGGAAGACTACGGCGTGATTCCATTGCTGCATCTCCCTGAGATGTATGCGGCCGGCGCCAGGGTCCGCACCTGGAAGACACCGGCGGTGACGCGATCGGGAAGCCTTCATCTCGAAGACATCTGGCTTGTCGCGGACAAACTATGAGACTGCGCACCCGCTTACTCCTGATGGTGGCCGGAACCGTAGCCTTGACGGTTGCCCTGGCGACCTGGATCGTTTCCAACAGCACGCGGAATGCCTTTGAGGCCCAGGAAAACGAACGCACGAACGCACTGCTGGCGCAATTCCGGCAGGAATTCTCGCGCCGCGGGGATGAGGTGGTTCGCCGGGTTGAGGGTATCGCCGGTTCCGAAAACCTGCTTCGCCTCGCGATCGAGATGGGCCGTCCCGAGCCGGACTTCGCGCCGTATTACAACGATGCGGCTTCTCTCGCGCAGACGCACGGCCTGGATTTCCTGGAGCTGATTGCCCCCAACGGCACGATCATTGCCTCCGCACATTGGCCGGCGCGGTTCGGTTATCCCTCCTCCCTGTTTCCGGAAGCCGGAAGCCGGCAGAAAGCGGGGCCTTTTCTCAAACAGGAGGAGACGCCGGCGGCAAAATCGCTCGCGCTGGAAGCCGTCCGCACGGCAGGAGTGGGGGAAAGGCGGCTCTTTATCGCAGGTGGCGTCCGGCTCGACCAGGAGTTCTTGAAGTCGCTGGTCCTGCCAAAGGGAATGAGCGTGCTTTTGTATCAGAATTTCGATCCCGCCTTCCGCCCGGATCTGCTTCTCGATACCGATGGGATCAGCCTCCGCAGCCGGGACCTTCAGCCGCTGCTTTCCCGAGTACTGGCGGACGGGCGCGAGCTGTCGCGTGTTGTGTCGGTCGCGTCGGAACCGGAGTCTGTGCACGCGCTTCCGCTCCAGGGAGGGGACGGGAAACTCCTCGGGGTGCTGCTCGTCGAAAGTTCACTGCGGGACCTTCGGGCGCTGTTGGCACGCATCCGCTGGTCGGGCATCACGCTGGGCGGGCTGGGCATCCTGATCGGCGTGGCCTTGAGCTACGCGGTGGCGGCACGCACGACGCGTCCCATTGAGCTCCTCGCCGAGGGGGCGCAAGCGGTGGCACGAGGAGACTGGAACGCAAAGGTCCGTGTCGATGCCGGCGGCGAGGTCGCGATGCTGGCAGCATCTTTCAATCAAATGACGCGCCAGCTGATCGACCAGCGCGACCGGCTGATCCAGGCGGAGCGCGTCGCTGCTTGGCGGGAGCTGGCGCGGCGATTGGCGCATGAGTTGAAGAATCCGCTCTTCCCGCTGCAGATTACGGTCGAAAACCTCCAGCGCGCCAAGACGCAGGATCCGCAGAACTTCGACGAAGTGTTCCGCGAGAGCACATCGATGCTGCTGGCCGAGCTGGAAAAGCTGAATGCCATCATCGGCCGCTTCAGCGGTTTTGCCAAGATGCCGCAGCCGCGGCTCGAAACGGTCCAGGTCAATCGGATTCTGACCGACGCGCTCAAACTGTTTGACGCCCAATTCCAGCCTCCGGCGCGCCCCGCGATCGCGACGGAAATATCGCTGGATCCGAATCTCCAGATGATCCGCGCCGACCCGGAATTGCTGGGCCGCGCGTTTCAGAATCTGTTCTTGAATGCGATCGACGCCATGGCAGAAGGCGGAACCCTCAGCATCCGGACTTCGGTCCGGGACAAGTTCGTGAGGGTTGAAATCTCCGATACCGGCACAGGGCTTACGGAGGAAGAGCGCGGCAGGCTCTTCACCCCCTACTACACGACCAAGCAGCATGGCACGGGCCTGGGGTTGGCGATCGTGCAGTCGGTTGTCAGCGATCATGCGGGAAAGATCTGGGTGGAAAGCCGCGAAGGCCAGGGAACGGCTTTTTACATCGAGCTTCCCGTCGCCTGAGCTATTTAAGACTCATCGAGCTTTTGGCGCCTTGGCGGTCAGATCCTCATCACCTCGAAGGCTCTAAGCGTTCGATGCAACTCTAAGTAAGAGGGAGAAACGGAGGCATGAATCACATTTTAGTCGTGGATGACGATCCCAACACGCTGGCGTCTGTGGCTCGCGCGTTCCGGCTGGCGGGATACGAAGCGACCGTGTGCGACAGTGCGGCGCGCGCCCTGCAACTGATGGCTTCCACCCGGTTCGACATCGTGCTCTCCGACGTGGTGATGCCCGGCATGGACGGCATCGCCATGCTCGAACAGATGCGCGCGGCGGAAGTGCCGACCCCGGTCATCATGATATCCGGCCAGGCGAATGTCGAGATGGCGGTGCGTGCCACGCGCCTGGGGGCGGTCGACTTCCTCGAGAAACCGCTGTCGACGGATAAGCTGTTGCTCACGGTCGGCAACGTCCTCCGCCTGGCCGCCCTCGAAGAGGAGAACCGCCAGCTCCGCCTCCACGTGGGCAAACACGAGATCGTGTGGGCCTGCGGCGCCATGCGCCTGCTCATGAGCCAGGTCGAGAGGGTAGCCGCCAGCGAGGCGCGTGTCTGCATCCTGGGCGAGACCGGCACGGGGAAAGAACTCATCGCGCGTACCCTGCATGCAAACAGTCCGCGCCGGGATCGGCCGTTCGTCACCTTGAACTGCGCCGCCGTGCCTGCCGAGTTGATCGAGTCCGAACTATTCGGCCACGAGAAAGGGGCATTCACCGGAGCCGGCAGCCGGCACACGGGCAAATTCGAACAGGCCCACAAGGGAACCCTGCTGCTGGATGAGATCGGGGACATGCCGCCGGCCATGCAAGCCAAGCTCCTGCGCGTTCTCGAAGAAGGCGAAGTCGAGCGGGTGGGTGGCGGTCAGCCCGTGAGTGTCGATGTCCGGGTGATCGTGGCCACCCATCGCAATCTCGAGGACCTGATCGCCCAGGGGACGTTCCGGTCCGACCTCTTCCACCGCATCTACGTCTTTCCCATCCGCATCCCTCCGCTGCGCGATCGCAAGGAAGATATCCCTGTCCTCGTCGAGTATTTTGCCGCTCGCGTGGCCGAGCAAAACGGGTGGCCGGCCAAGCCATTTGCCGCCGGTGCGCTCGAATCGCTCGCCTCATACACCTGGCCCGGCAACGTCCGCGAACTCCGCAATGTGGTGGAGAGACTTCTCCTGCTCGCCGGCGCGGAAGTGGATGACCACGCGGTGGCCCAGGCGCTTCCTCACACCGCCGGGGCCACGGGTTCTGCGCTCGCCGGCAGTCTTGCCGAACGCGTCGAGGCATTCGAGCGCCGGATCCTGGTCGAGGAACTCAGGCGTCACGAGTATAGAATGGCCGAAACCGCGCGGGCCCTCGGCCTGGAGCGAAGCCACCTATACAAAAAATGCCAGCATCACAACATTCCGCAGAAGGACGACCACCACATGGGCGAACCCTCCCATTGACCACCGCTTAGAAGGGAGCGGGACAGTCACCACTGTCCCCTTCCCGTTCGTCGCAGACAGGTGTGTCCGTTCGTGGGCTAAACTATGTCTGCGGTTCGGTTCTCGTTTGTGGATAATATGGTCTATTCTCGAGTCTGAACATCTGCAGGAGAGGAACTGACAAATGGAAATCGGGAGGCGTGATTTTTTGAAAGGCGCTCCGGCGGGCGCATGGATGCTGGCCCAGGCGGTGGGACAAACGCGACCATCGGGTTCCGGTTCGCTCGTAAGACTTGAACCGTTTCATTACCGCGGAGTCCGGCTCCGCGACAGCCGTTGGCAGTCGCAACTGCAAACCGCGAGAGATTTTTATTTCAACATTTCCAACGACGACATTCTGCAGGGCTTCCGGGCGGCTGCGGGTCTGCCGGCGCCGGGCAGGCCGCTCGGCAGTGAATGGACGTCACGGATGGGGCGGGCAAGCTGGTGCCAGACGAACAGTGCGACCGTTTTCGGCCAGTGGCTAAGCGGCATGGCGCGGATGAGCCTCGCCTCCGGCGATGCCGCCCTGCGTGACAAAGCCGTGTATCTGATGACCGAGTGGGGAAAGACGGTCAAACCCGACGGCAATTGCGGAATGCAGCACTATCCGTTCGAAAAGCTCGTCTGCGGGCTTGTCGACATGCAGGAGTTTGCCGACCGCCCGGAAGCGATGGCACTTCTCGAGAAGGTGACCGATTGGGCAAGCAAGACATTCAACCGCACCCGCAGGCCCGCCACGCCGGACGAGTACATGGGGAGTCCGTCCGAGTGGTACACGCTTTCAGAAAACCTCTGGCGCGCCTACCAGCTTTCCGGCAATGCGAAATTCAAGGACTTTGCCGAAGTCTGGCTCTATCACGCCTATTGGGACAAGTTCGCCGACACTGCTTCGCCCGCCGATGTTTTTGGGCTGCACGCGTACAGCCACGTAAACACGTTCAGCAGTGCGGCCATGACGTATGCGGTCACCGGCGAGACGCGGTATCTGCAGGTCCTCAAGCACGCCTATGATTTTTTGCAGAACACCCAATGCTATGCCACCGGGGGATTCGGTCCTCACGAGCGGCTGATGGTCCCGGACGGACGCCTGGGAAAAACTCTCGAGTTCCGGTTCGACAGCTTCGAAACCGTCTGCGGCACCTGGGCGGCGTTCAAAATGTGCCGCTACTTGATGCAGTTCACCGGGGAAGCGCGGTACGGCGATTGGATCGAAAAACTGCTGTACAACGGTATCGGGGCAGCTCTTCCGCTGGCGGCTGGGGGCAAGAACTTCTACTACTCAGACTACAGGCTGGGCGGAGGGATGAAGGTCTACCGCTGGGATAAATTCACCTGTTGTTCCGGAACCCTGATCCAGGGGCTCGCCGACTATCACAACCTGATCTACTTCAAGGACGATGCCGGCATCTGTGTCAACCTCTTTCTCCCTTCCGAGGTTACCTGGACCCGTCCGGAGGGTGAGGTCACGATGGTGCAGGACACCCAGTACCCGGAATCGGAAGTCTCAACGCTTACTATGAAGATGCCGCGGGAAGCGAACTTCGACCTCAGGTTCCGTGTCCCCGGGTGGGCGCGGGACGTCTCGGTGAAGGTCAACGGCTCAGATGCGGACGTCGCATGCACTCCCGGCGCCTGGGCTTCGATCAGACGATTGTGGAAATCCGAGGACAGGGTCGAAATCAGAATTCCGTTGCGATTCCGATACCAGCCGATCGATCCGCAGCATCCGGATCGAGTGGCAGTCGTCCGCGGTCCGGTGGTACTGGCGCTGGAATCGCACTATCATGAGCCGGCATTTCACCTCCCGGATCAGGAAGCCGACCTCGGCACCTGGCTGGTCGCCGACAAGATCCCCGGCGTCTTCCAGGTGGTTCCTCCCGAGACGGTCGGCCGGAAAGAAAACTACTGGGGCAGCCGGGTGACCTCGAGATTCTGGCCCTTTTACGCGATCGAAGAGGACGTTCCCTATTTTATGTACTTCGACAAGCAGTCTCTGCCCGTCAAAATCTGGTAGCGCGACGAGGCCGTGAGGTGAGAATATTCACTCGAGCCGCAAGCAGGAAAATCTCGAATCCTCCAGGGAAGCGCGCGGTACTTGGGCGACTTACGTCATGGATCCATGACCTTTTGCTCGAAAGCTGCAAACGAGGGACAGCGTATTCGTAGCTTCGCAGGGTCCGTTTCTATCCATCATTCCTCACTCAATGCACCGGAATAGAGGAGGTCTCCCAACCCTATTTCCTCTTTCGGAGCAGGATCTATTTTTCAATCGTGACGGATTGAATCAGCCCGACGAATTCCTGGTTGAGCACCGAGAGATACCCCACCTCCACAAAGCGTCCCTCCAACTCGGAACAGGGCTGAAAGTCGTTCCGCTCGGGTCTCCCGACGGCTCCGAACTGAACCTGATAATAATTGCGGGCGCGGAACTTCAGCTGCTTGCCGTTAGATTCGAGCACAATATCCAGGATGGCGGGATATTCACATTTGGCCGCTCGGATCAACCCCCTGGCCACTGCGGCAGCGCCTACCAGCAATGGAGGCATTGGTTTTGAAGGTTGCGCAGGCGGCGGTTCCGCGGCGGGCCGCCGCTGTTCCATTTCCCGGGTTCGTGCCCGCAGCTGGTCAGCCTGAGCCTGCGCTTCAATCCGCTGTCTCTGGCGCCTGTCGATCGATGAGATCAACCCTTCCGCAACCATGCGCTCCGCGCTCGTGCGCGCTGCGGCCAGGATTCGCTGTCCGAGGCTTCGGGCCTCTTCCATCCTGTCCATGACGAGCAGAATCCTCGCAACGTTCACCTGGTGATTCAAATTGCCCGGCTCCAGTTCCGCTGTCCTTTTCGCCAGCTCGAGAGCTTCGGGGCGCTTCTCATTGTTCTGCACCAGGATCTGGGACAGCATGTCGTAAGCAGGAGCGAACTTGGAATTGATGGTTATGGCCTCGCGCAGGTAGGACTCAGCAGCCTTCAATCCGCCTTCCCCGCCTTGTTCCCACGACGAGCGCGCCGCGTAGTAATGGGTCATGCAACTGCCGGAGTTCAGGTCTGCCGCAGCGGAAAAATATTTCTGGGCTTGAGCGCGATCCTGGCGCCTCAGGCACAGCATGCCCATCCCCTCGTTTGCCGCCGCGCTGCGCGAATCCAGCTGAAGCGCCTGTTCGAGGAGGGCCTGGGCTTCGTCGAGGCGGTTTGTATGCACGAACAGGTCGCCGCGTGACGCGAGAACCTCAGGCAGGGAAAGCGCGCGAGAGGAGTATTGCTCTTCCCGAACGCTCAACTGAGTGCCGACTGTGAAGTAATAAAAACCCATGGAGCGAACGTATTCTTCGAGCTTTTGTTGCAGCACCTTCAGGTCGCCGAAAGCGCGCCTTGCAGCCTCTTGTTCCGGGACATTCTGAAGGACGAGGTCGAGAAAAGCCAGTAGTTGCTTTGCGTGAGCACGATTGTCCCCAATCATGAGATAGTGCGTCAAAGCCCAGGCCTGCGCATAGAAGATCCGGGTCTTTTGTTCCTCGCGATAATAAGGTGAATCGTGATTCACGGAGAGCAGGACATCGAGCGACAGAAAAGATGATTCTCTCAACAGTGCCAGCTGCTCCTCGCTTGGGCGGCCGAGGCCGGACTTGCCATCCGCAAGAGTCGCATGCCCGAAGAACTCGGCCAGGCCTTCAGAGAGCCAAACCGGCAGGCTACCGAAATTGATGCGCATCAGCATGTGAACATATTCGTGGTAGATCACGTGGTAGCTTTGCTCGCCGGGTTCATCGATGCGGAGAACCACAAAATTCTTCTCCGGACCCGATTGAAAGATGCCCGCCGGCAGCCTCACTCCCTTTTGCTGAAATAATTTCGGCAGGAGCGACTTGAGGCTATTGGCATCCCGCGCGGCAAAAACAATGAGCGGGGTTCCGGGATCGACGCGCAGTTTGGGCATGACTGTCTGGATCACGCTGCGGAACTGCTCGAATTTTCGCGCGGTCCTTCGAGCCTCGCCAGGTGAAGCGTCGCTATTGACAACAAAGTTGGGACTGCGAACCTCAATCCATGTCCTTTCCGCAGCTTCATCTAACCGAGCGATTCCGCAGGAGATTACGATGGTGCAAAAGCAGAGAGTACAGCGTTGAATGGGTGTCATGTCGTGCCTCGATCTAATCATCCGGAACATATGTGCCGTATTGAGTAAGGAGCTCGAGATTTTCGGGCGACTGAAACTCATCTTTATGATGGCTCTATTTTTGCCACTTCTGCATGTGGAATGAAACCAAAAAGCGGCGCCACCCTCGGGGTAATGCTCCACCATGGCACACGGTTCTTGGCGTCCCGGTCCCAGCGGATTTTGCAGCCTTACTTGCGGTCCTTGCCTGATGGATTGTCGACCGGCAAATCGCGGCGCGCCCAATCCTCGAACGATCCGTCGTAGAGAAGGACCGGATGGCCGAGGGTCAACGCAGCGAACAGTGTCGCGGTCGCCTGTTGGCCGACGTGACAGTAGGTGACGACGGTGTCGCCGGGCTGCACGCCCGCTTTTGAAAACACAGCAGCCAGTTCCTCGGGAGACTTCAGTTTCAGGTCCGGCGTAGTCACGTCGCTGTATGGCACGCTGTGCGCACCGGCGATGTGCCCCGCCTTTCGGTGGTCCTTTGGCCCCCCTTCCTGCGTGCCATCGTAGAACGATACAGCACGGGCGTCGACTACCGCAAAGCCGGATGCGGCCACATGTGAGCGCACGAACTCCGCATCCACGACGAGCTGCTTGATCCTCAGTGGCGCCAGCGTTCCGGTCTGCGGTGGTGGAACGATGTCGGTAATCTGGTTGCCGTCTTTCAGCCAGGCGCCCATCCCGCCGTCAAGGAGCGAGACGTCTTGAAGGCCTGCGTACAGCAGCGTGATCACCACGCGTGTGGAAGGCGACACCCAGTCCTTGCCGTAATAGACGACCACACGAGAGTCGTCGGAGATGCCGATGGCGGCCAACTGGGACCGGAGCCTCTCCGGCGGCGACATTTCCAGCGTCAGCCCGCTCGAGCCTTCTCCTGGCGCCGACAGGTCGGCTAGCGGCACGTACCGGGCGCCAGAAATGTGACGGGCATCGTACTCGGCTTTCTCACCGACGTGGAGCAAAACCAGATCGGCGTCGCCCAAGTGCTGGGCGAGCCAGGACGTCGATACGAGAAAGGACTCTCGCGGCCCGGCCGCAAGACCGGCAATGGCAATGAGGATCAAGAGCCCTGCCGCAATCGAGAGAATCCTACGTCGAAACATATGCTCTCCCCCCCACAATCTCGAAGCATGCATTCATGTGCGACGAACGCATTGGACGACCGGGCAGCCCCCGTTCGCCGCCGATTTCCTGCTCGAAGAAATGATACCCCGTCATCTCGGATGGATAGTCGAAATAAGCTGCCTTCCCGGGATCGGATCCCGGCTCTGGGGATTGGCTTCCGACGTGATCCCGAAATCCCAGCCTGCGGAATCTCATCGGAGCTAACGCCGCGGGGCCTGGGTGGGATAGGTGATCAGGACTCTTTTCCCGGTTGCGGAGCAATCGCTGGTGACCCACTGGTTTTTATTCTTGCTCATATGGTTTTCGCCGGAGCCATCGTCCGCCCGGATTTCAACCCCGCCATACTTGGTGCTGAATGGGAACATTTTGAACGTGTTGGAGTACCCGGACAGTCCGGCCGTCAGCGTGAGGTCGTAGATATTTCCCTTGACGCCGTTGACCCTGTATCGGGCGTTTCTGCCCATGAGAAGGGGGGCATGATAGATGAGGCGGGCCATTCCATAATGGTTGCCTTTTATCGAAGCCGTGAAATTGATGACCCCGTCACGATCCGCCAGATCCGCGGGATTGATGGAAAAGTCTTTGGTTGCAAAACGGCCGAGTTTTCCGGCTGCCTGGTGCGATTTTCCGCTTAACGACATCCGGAAGTCATCGGTGGTTTCAGTTGTCCTCGTCCGTTTGATGCTGAAGTACGATACGTCATAATCGGTCGAGTCGACAAAATCGAGGATGCCCTGCACAAACCAGGCATTGGCATCATTGGGCGCCGTATAGGTGCCGGTCACGGTTTCGTAGTTTTTCCCGAAATTATGCGAAAACACCGGCTTTGAGCTGCCGGCGAGCGTGCTGTACTGGGATTTCGTCGCCCAATCGCTGCAACTCACCGACAGGTTCACTTTGCCTTTTCCGGAGGAGGATTTGGCCGTCATCGTAATCGTGTAAGAACCGCCCGGCGCGGCGGCGGGGGAGGTGCCCACGGAGAAATAATGGTAAGGCTGCGCGCCGTGGCCGTCATGGCAATATTTGTCCCACTCATGTTTGGGAGGAAAAGTCAGGGTCGCGGCCCCGTGCACAGTCATGCCCGGCGTATTCGCCGTCACCTTTGAGGCCGGATCATCATCAAATCCGAGGATGTTTTCGTTGACGTGGGAACCCTTCGTTTCCAGATGGGGATCGCAGAAAAGTTCCACAGGCTCCGTTCCTACGAGCTGAAGAGTGATTTTTGAAGACAGGACCTTCATGTCCGTAACCTGGGTTTCGCCGTCCTGAATGAGAGCCGGGAAGCTGTACCAGTCGGCGGCATTCGGGTCGTAGGTCGTCGGGACCTTCCAGGTCATATCGAATCCGGAGACCCAGTGTCCGCCGGCGCCGTTATTCTCCCAGGCTCTCGACGTCACGCCGGAGGAAGAGATCGTGTAGATGGCAATGGTGTCCTCCTCGACGACATTGGCCCAATCCATCTGCGGAAAGGGAGCCGAGAAGGCCATCTCGTGCCCGAAGTCCTGAACCGGACGGCTCCAGCCGCTGCTTTGGCGGCCCACGTACCATCCGGGCATGTGATTGTGCCCGTGGATCCACATTTTGATTTGAGGATTGTTCTGAAAGAGACGCGCCCACCACGTCTGATCCTGCTGTCCCCGGTATGTAGACAATGGGTCGCCGTCATGCGGCGTCGTGTCCTCGATGGCCTGATGCGAAAATATGATTGTCGTCGCGTTGTGATAATAGGTGGTCATGAATTGAACCCATTCGTACAGTGCCGGACGGGTCCACATTTCATACTCCATCTCCGGCAGCGCGAGGAAAAGGATGCCGTTTCGCATCATCGCATAGGGATAGTGGTTGAGTTCCGTTTCGTTAACGTACGTCCTCAATATCGCGGACGGATCGTTGTCGTTTTGCGGCAAGTCCGGCGAGTCGCTGTAGTCGCTATAGTCGCTGAGGTCGATGTTGCCCCCGACATAGTGAAAAGGCAGGTTCAGGTGCGAGACGAGGAAAGCCTTGAAATTGCTTTTGTAAGGATCAACGGTCTTCGGCAGACGCACGCCGTTGACGAACGCCGTGTTATCGTACGCGCCGTCCCCGAGATGGACGACAAACTCGCAGGGAAGCGTGTTGTCCATGATATCGCCGGCAAGACGGTCCAGATAATCAGCGTAACCCCATTTGGGGCTTCGAATACTTTGGCCGACGTGAGTATCCGTGAAAGCGGCAAAACTCATGGAAAGCTCGGGTGGCGCAGGGTCGACATTCCACGCGATTCCCGCAATGATCACGAGCAGCATTGGGGGAATCAGAAGAGCGGCAGACCGGGCGGACTTCGGTTTGAACTTAAGCATTTCGTTTTGTTTCCCTTCATGATTCAACAGCGGCCAAACTCCTCAGAGGCCGAAGCGGCGCCATTGCCTCGGTAAGAGAATAAGGACACCCATCAAACAGAAAATCGCGAAAATGGGTGTCCTTCTGTTTTTTGGGATCCTCCTTACTCACACGCAGTTGCTTCCGGGACGCTCAGCGAGGGTAGCATGAATTGGAAATGATATAACCGGCAATTCTCACTCAGGGAAGCCTGCTTCAGGAACCGGGAAACATGCTCTCCCCGTGTGTGCATTGCCAGTAAGTGAAGATGGCTCCGAGATTTATTTTGAGATCCAGGTCCCAGTTGCGCCGGCTGTTTCTGACAGTTCCATGACGGAGATTCAACGCAATCACGATGGTTCCATCATTCGACTTTGACATACACAGGTTAACCTTCCAGGTAGGGGTCGGACCGACGCAAACTTAACAAGTTCAGTACGTTAGTGGGTAAACAGGGGCTGGCAACCGCGTCAAACGCCGTTTTTGCCCCTGTTTTTTTGGGTTTAAAGCTGAAAAGGCGTGTCAACCGGCGATTGCGTAAGAACCAATAGGCGCCGGCTTTAATAGCGCTTTAATTTTCCTTTCCGCGTATCTTATGATGAAATATAGTGAAGTGGCATTCTCACCATGTCAGCCCACCCTCCCCCATGATTGGAGCGGGACAGTGCCGGACTTCGTCCGTTTCGACTGCTTCGAGGTTGATCTGGCCGCCGGCCATCGCCGCAGGCGCGGCGTCAGGGTCCGTTTGCGCGACCAGGCTTTCCGGGTGCTCGCTTTGCTGCTGGGGCACTCCGGACAGGTGGTCACCCGCGATGAGCTGCGCCGCCGGCTCTGGCCCCAGGAGGTGTTCGTTGATTTCGACTTGAGCGTCGATTCCTGATCGGATTCAGATGGATGGTCCGCGAGGCATTGGAATGGCAAAGAAACGCAGTCTTTTTGCCGAGCGCATCGGCCGCGGGCGCAATGCAGGCCGCCAGGCGGTTCAGGACTTCAACCGCTCCCTTCTTCTCATCGTGGATCCTGAGGCGCTGCAGGCCAGCATCGCGGCGCGGCTGACCGAGTTGTTCGCCTGCGACCGGATTCTCATTCTGCAGCTCGATCCGCAAAGAGGGGCGTTTACCCCCACCTTCAGCCTGGGGTGCGAAACGGGATCGCTGGGGAGCGCACCCGTGCGACGGCATGGCCGGCTGGCTAAATGGCTGCTCGTGAACGAGACGTGCCTCGTTGTGCCCCAAACGCCCGGTGTTTATGAATATCTGAGTGAATCGGAGCAGACGATCCTTACGCAACTCCGGATCCGGATCTGTGTCCCCCTGATATCACTGAATCGCCTCACAGGGATTATCATGCTGGGCTGGGAGCAATCCGACTGGGATTCGTCCACCCATGATCTTGAGCTTCTCCAGTTGCTGGCCGGTCAGGCAGGATTGGCGTTCGAGAACGCCGGACTGTACCACGAGCAGCGCGAGCGTCTGCGGCGCATGTACCGGGCCGAGCGCCTCGCGGCCGCCGGCCAGCTGGCCGCCGGCGTGGCCCATGAAATCCGCAACCCGCTCACCGCGATCCGGTCCACGATTCAGTACGCCGTGCAGGATTACGCCGAGTGCAATCCCAAGCGGGCGCTGCTTCAGGAACTGCTGTCCGAAGTCGATCGGATCGACCGGACGGTGAATGGCCTGCTCAGCCTGACCCGCCTCGCGGAAATGGTGCTGGAGCCGGTGGATGTCCGGGAAGTGCTCGACCAATCGATAGTCCTGGTCGGCGCCCAGGCGCAACAGCAGGGTATTGAGGTGGTTGCCCCGGACACCAAGCAGCGTTTTCAGATCATGGCCGACGTCGGGCAACTCAAACAGGTCTTCCTCAACCTGCTGCTCAACGCGCTGCAGGCAATGCCCGATGGCGGACGCGTCGAGACGGCTGTCGAAGAATGGCATGAGGGATTGACTCCCGTCGCCGGCCGCTATGTTCAGATCAAGATCAGGGACACCGGCTCGGGCATTCCCCCCGAGCAATTGGACAAGGTCTTCGATCCATTTTTCACCACGAAACGGGACGGTACGGGTTTGGGATTGTCCGTCTGCCACGGTATTGTTCAACGGCATGAAGGGGAGATCGACCTCCGCAGCAAGCCCGGCAAGGGAACTGAAGTCACACTCCGCTTCCCATTGTCGTGATGTCGTCCTCCGGTGTTTGAACCAGTGCACCGCTATCGAGTCGAGGACAGGAGCCTGAAATGAACCGCGTTTTGATTGTGGATGATGAAAAACAGATCCGCCGCATCCTGTCGGTGTTGCTCGCGGAACACGGATACGAAGTGCGTGAGGCGGAATCGGGGGAGATGGCACTGGAGCTTCAGCCGGAGTTTCAACCGGATATCGTTCTGCTGGACCTCAGCCTGCCGGGAATGGACGGGATGGAGGTTTTGCAGAAGATGCTGGAGCGCGCACCGCAGGCGGACTGCATCATGATGACCGCGTACGGCACAATCCGCTCGGCCGTAGAGGCGATGCGCCTCGGAGCTTTCGACTACCTCGCCAAGCCCTTCGACAACGACGAGCTGCTCATGATCATTGAGCGCGTCCTGCGCATGAGACGCATGAATGCAGAACTCGAAGATCTGCGGCTGGAACTGGAATCCCGCTACGGTTTCAGCGAGATCGTCGGCATCTGCCCTCCGATGCGCGATGTCTTCCGCATCATGGCCAAAGTCGCCGGCGTCGATGCCACGGTGCTCATCTCCGGCGAATCGGGCACCGGCAAGGAACTCGTCGCCCGCGCCATCCACCGCCGCAGCAAAAGACGTGACGGGCCATTTGTGGCCGTCAACTGCAGCGCCATTCCCAAGGAGCTGGTCGAGGCCGAGTTTTTCGGCCACGAGAAGGGCGCCTTCACCGACGCCCGCGAGAGCAGGGCGGGAAGATTCGAAATGGCCTCGGGCGGCTCTCTGTTCCTCGATGAGGTGGGCGACCTGTCCCTCGAGGCGCAGGCGAAGCTGCTGCGCGCCTTGCAGGAGCGTGAGGTAACCCGCGTAGGAGGGCGCAGACCGGCTCCAGTCGACGTCAGGGTCATCGCCGCTACGAACAGGGATCTGGAGCGGGCCGTGCCCAGGGGTGAGTTCCGCGAAGATCTCTACTGGCGCATCAATGTCGTCAACATCAAACTCCCTCCTCTCCGGGAGCGGCGCCCGGATCTGCCCCTTCTCATCGACCACCTGCTCGACCGCTTCCGGCGCGAACTGAAGCTGAACGTCAAAACAGTCAGCCCGGCGGCGCGCCAGCTCATGCTCCTCTATGACTGGCCCGGCAATATCCGTGAACTCGAGAATACCTTGTGCCGAGCCATGATCCTCTGCGATGGCGACGCGCTGGCAGTATCGGATCTGCCGCCCCGCATCCGTGGGGAACTGCCGGGCAAGGAGCCCGGAGGAGGTGCCGAATACGACTCGATGAAACTTGCCGATGCGGTCAAAGAAGCAACGGCACGCCTGGAGAAGATGCTGATCACCGCACGCCTGGCCAGGCACCACGATAACCGGACCGCCACAGCCGAAAGCCTGGGAATCAGCCGCAAGACACTCTTCAACAAGATGCGCGAGCACAACCTCGGCGGCGCTGAGGAGGAATGACGTCGGACTTCAGACATTAGACCTTAGACTTCAGACTTCAGACGAAGGAGTCAGGAGTCAGAATGAAAAGCGGGGCAAGCGGGGTGTCGGGGATTGAATCGATGTCTGGATCTCAAGCATCAGACCTCAGACTTCAGACAAAATGCCGACTCCGAAAATTGGACAGCTGATGGCTGGGGGCTGCCGGGACGGCGGCTTGAGCCGGCGAGACGCCGGCGCTCCCGGCCACTCCTGACTCCTGACTCCTGACTCCTGACTCCATCGTCCGACTTTTGATGTCTGAAGTCTAATGTCTGCCTGTCACCGGACATCGTAGCGCAGGAACGCAACAAAGGTGGCTGCAAACAATGCAATGCTGAGGAAGGCAAGAACCGAAGCACATCGAAGCACGAGCCCTGCCGTTTCGGATAGGGGAGCCGTCCGGTCCTCGAATTTCGGGATTGAACCAAAGTCGAGCTTCATTCTGGCGATGACGGGATCGGTCTTGTCCCGATTCACCGGATTCACTTTGTCCAGAGGATACTTGCTGTCAAGGTATGTCGCCAGCTGCTGTTGATAGCGGCGCGCGCCTGAGACAAACTTCTCATAGTGGGAAATGCCCGATTCGGCTATGCATTCAAGATTTTGAGCCAGGAGAGCTGCCGGGGAAAATGCTGCAATTCTGCGCCCGAACTTGACCTGAAAGGCCTTTTCGTCCTGATAGGCAAAGTAAACCCGATTCCGCGCCTGGTCGGCCTCGATGGCCCGGCGCAAGGGCTCGCCCGGGGACCAACTTCCGCTCATGATCCAGTTGTCCGGGTGTGGATTCAGGCGATTGTAGCGGTTGACAATTTCATCCGCGGCTCGTTCCGCATTCTCCGCCACCGTATCCTCAGCCGGTATTTTGGCGAGGCCCCGTGCCGCCAGGTTGCCGGCGGCGGGGACGACGATCACGAGAGACACCCAGATCAGCAGCCCGCTGACGAGGCTTACGACCGGTGTTCGGCTGCACGATGAAAGGAACAGTCCAAGGATTGCGAAGACCGAGATGTAAGCTGTGCTCAGCAGGCAGCTCAGCGCGATTCGCCACAGAAGGTCCGCACTCAGCTGCAACGCCCCTCCGAGCCCGACGATCAACAGGCTCAGCAGCACTCCGGCCGCCAGGGGAATAAGCAATACGATCACGGCGCTCAGGTATTTCCCCAGCAGGACCGTGGCGCGCGAGACCGGTTGCGACATCATCAGGCGCAGTGTGCCGCGTTGCTTCTCGCCGTTGACGCCGTCGTAAACCAGCACGATGGCGGTAAAGCTGAGGATGACCCCGACAATGAAAGACCAGTCCAGGCTGTCGAATCTCCAGAGCAGCGGATTCCCGCGCAGGGTGAATTCGGGAGCCTTGAGATGAAAGGCGTTGACCTGCAAGGCGTTCGGCAGATCCTTGTCATGAGCCTCGGCGATGAAGCCCAGCGGATTGGGGCGCCGGTAGATGAACTGATCGCTGTAGCTGAAGGTCGAGAACAAGGGATAGCTCGACGAGGCGTTTTGCGCCAGCACTGCCAGATTGCGGCTCACATCGCGGCTGTAATCCACTAGTTGGCGCTTGTATTCCGCACGGAACAGGAGCGCGCTTGCGGCCATCAGGACCATGACTAGCAGAAACGCCAGCATCAGCCTGAGGCTCAGCAGTTGCTCGCGCACTTCTTTCTTGATGATTTCCCAAAGCATGACGAGTTCCCCTAACCTGCGCGCACGTCGGTCCGCAGCAGGACGAGGTGGACGACGAGAAAAAGCACCAGGTTGAGAAAAAGCAGGATGCCGGCCTCGGGAAGGGCCGGGGCGATCCGCGCGCCCAGTGGGGCGGGTGGAAAATCGCAGCCGGGCATGTCAGGCAAATCCAGAGGCCGGACCCCTGGCCACCCTGGCCCGATCATCTCGTCGACGGCACGCTGTCCCCGGGCCGCTTTCAGGGCATCCAACTCCTGCGTGGTCGGAAGCTTGTCGACGTCGGCACGCGTAAAATAGGCGGCGGAAAACAGCCCGCCCTTGCTTTGCACGTACTGGATGACATCACTGCGATAACGCCTGGCCTGCTCCAAAAATTTCAGAAAACTGCCCGTATCCGTCCCGGCTAACGAAGAGGCCGCCTGGTAGTAATCCCAGGCCGGGGAAAGGCGCGCGATGGCTCGTGCCAGCGAAGCCTGCGAGGCTACGGCCCGCTCATAGTCACGGTATAGGCTGTGAATTTTCTCCGCATATTCCATGTCGAGCCGGAGGCAGAATTTCAATCCTTCCAGCTCCCATAACATCACTTCTCTGGGAGCGAAATAAATGCTGATCGGGTAGGGAATGCCGCCGGTAAAGACTGACCTGTCCTTGATGAATCCCCAGCGGTGGGGTGGCATCGGGTGATTATCCGCGTAAGCCTGCATGCGGCGCCACAGTTCCGTTTGCAGGTTGCGGGCACGCTCGTCCACCACCGATCTGGCTTCGATCGGCCGGAGGTTGTAGGCCAGGTTAGCGGAAGCATGCGGCAGCAGCACGACGAAGAAGACCCAGAAAAAGAGTACGAAGACCAGGGAAGTGGACGATCTCCGGGTCAGCGCCGAGATGAGCATCCCGGCCAGAAAAAGCGCCGACAAGTACAGCATCGATAGCAGGACGATCGAGCCCGACAGGGCCCAATCCGCGGATGTCAGCGAGATCGATCGGGATGTGCTGACAATCAGGAACGCCATCCCCATCCCGATCAGGAACACGGGCAGGATCGTCAGCATGCCGCCGAGGTACTGTCCGGCCAGAATTGCGTGCCTGGGCACGGAATTGGCCAGCGCCTGGGCCAAGGTCCCCTGTTCCCGTTCGCCCGAAATTACGTCGTAGGCAAATAACAGAACCAGCAGCCCGAGTACGATCTGGACGATGGCGATCACATCTATGGAGTTCAGTGCCGCCATGAGTGGATTCTTCTCGGTCTGCCCCACGCTGATCGTCGGAATGGCCGTGTAGGACACGTCCACTGAGCCGGCAAACCGCTTATCGAAGCCCTCGCACAGCGGGCTGAGGGGCGAGGGCCGCCGGTCGATCGTGACCGCTACTTCGGAGTACACCCTTGCCTGCTGAACCTGCGCCGTGTGCCGGCTCACCGCCGAATTGTAACCCGCCAACCGCTCTTCATAATCGCGGGTCAGGATCACCGCGCTGAGCGAGAAGAGCATCTGGCACAGAACAAAACCGACGAGAAATTTGTAGGTGAGAATACTTGTGAGCAACTGTTTCCGAGCAATCGTCCAAATCATCCGGTTCAGACCTCAGACCTCAGACTTCAGATATCGGACATCAGACATCACCGGGCCATTGGGGCGAGCCTAATGGTCGCGGAGGTGCGTTCAGCGCACGTCGTACCGGGCCAGAGCAAAGTAGGTGAGGCTTGCTGCAAGAAGGAACCACACCAGCAGAACCGCAAGGTCGGCTGCTTGCAGGCTGTTGCCTACACCCTCTTTCGGCAATCGAAATTCAGGAAGATTCGCCACGTTGATGATCCCGCGCATACCCATGCTCACTCCCTGCGGAAGCACGTCGCGGTAGAATTTGCTGAACAGCTCCTTCTGCAGCATTTCGCGATAATGTTCCGCCGCGGTCAGGAAGCGGTCCTCAGCCCTCACACCGGTATCTGCCATCTCCGTGGTGAAGCTCGAGAATGCGCCCGCCGGTGAAAGTCTGGCCAATGAGAATCCCAGTCGCCGCTGCTGATCCTTGCGATGGTGGTAATCATCCTCAATCCGCCGAATTGCTTCGGCCGCACGCTCTTCATAGGGCATCGAGATTTCGTTACGCTGCTTGTCCCAATTCTCGCCAGGACCCTTGTTACCATCCTTGCCCGCAACCCAGGACGTATCCGCCGCTTGCTGCAGGGCGCGCCCCCGTTCCAGCTCGATGCTGTTTAGCACGCTCACTTTTTCCAACCAGGTGACCTGTCGGGATTTCACTGGGTGCCAGAGCTGAGCCGCCAGCGATGCGGTTCTTGGGATAACCAAGACGGCTATGAGCCAGACGGCCAGCGAAAGAACCAGCGCAGAGTAGGTCGAGGTCACGAGCGATGACACGAGCAGGCCGAAGAGAAAGAACACCGCCACAAAGAGGAGCGAAGATGCAAGGATACATCCGGTTCGCGCCAGGAAATCTCCATTGAAAACGCTGGCTCCGGAGATGGCCAGAATCAAAATTCCAAACACGAAGGCTGTCACCAGCGGCAGCGCGAGAGTGATATAGCCTCCGAGGAGCTTCCCCGTCGCCAGAGCAGCGCGCCCGAGCGGATTGGACAACATGGTGCGCAATGTTCCGTTCTCCTTTTCGCGGGTGATCGCGTCGAAGGAGAGAAGGACCGCGAAGAGGCTGAAGATGAATTGAACCACGAATAGATAGTCGATGCCGCCGAACAGGCTGATTGCGGACTGCACATCCAGTGGCGCGCCGTACTCGACACTCTGTTTCCCGACCACGAGATGGCGCGGGTGTGACTCCTCGAAGCCCGCCGCGAAGACGGATGTGGGCGCAGGGGGCCAATAGACGTCGAGCGTGAAGTTCGGCGCAGTGAAAATCTGAGTCGCGCGCAGCTTGCGCAGATATTCGTTGTTAGTCCTCACAATCTGCTGTTGGTCGCCCAGCCGCGAGAGATAGGCACGGTAATTCGTATAAAGCGAGGAGGGTATGAAGATCACCGCCAGCAGCAGGAGCAGCGTGAAACGCAGGCTGAGGAGATTCTCCCTGATTTCCTTGAGTGCGATCGTCCAGACCATTTCCTCACCTCACGTCGTATCTGAGAAACGCCACTGTCGCTGCGGCGAATAGCAGCACGGCATAACCGAGCAACAGTCCGATGTCCGGGAGGCAATTGGCGAGAGTGTCCGTCCTCCGGGGAAAACTCACATTGAATCGGGGCAGGTCCTTGGAATCGGGCGTATCGTGCCCCGGCAAATTCCCGGAAAAGCCCCAGCTGCTGTCGCCATCGCTGATCGTGTCGCGATAGCTCCTGCTGAATACCAGCCGATCCATGTCGGCATAGTGCAGCCGGACGGCGTCGAGAAACCTGACCTTCACCAAATCCCCGGTGTCGGCCATATCGGTCATGAGATAACTCAGGATCGACGCCGGTGAGATGCGGGAGATGTTGTGCGCCAGATCGAGCTGCCGCTGTTTCCTGCGCTGAAAATCCTCGTCGACTTTCGCTATTTCGCTGCGCAGCCGGGCCTCAAATGGAGCCGCGATTTCATTCCGCCTGCGGACGAATTCGGGGTCGCTGTTGTCGAACATGAGCTGCCCCTTGCTCAGGCCCTTCTGCTTCGCCTTCTCCGTGTAGAGCGACTTGAGGGCGTTTCCCTTTTCACCCTGGATGTTGTCGGTCAGGAGGCGCTTGCGCAGAACGACGACTGACTCATCGTCGACAGGCCGGGCCACTTTTGCCGCAATGATGCTGATCCGGGGCATGGCGAGTACGAGCACCACCCAAACGAACATGAGCAGGATCATCGCCGTCTTTGACTGATGGGCAAGAGTCGACACCAGCAGGCCCAGAAGGAAAAACACCGAAACATAGATCAACGAAATACCCAGGATGAGGATCGCGTCACCGAAGACACGGCCTTGAAACAAAGGGTAGCCTGTGAGGGCGAGGATGCTGAGGCCGATGGCAAACGAGAGCACCAGAGGAGTACCGAGGACAATCATTCCTCCCACAAGTTTTCCCAGCAATATGCGATAGCGGGGCACAGGGTTTGCCAGAGCCAGCTTGAGGGTTCCGGACTCCTTTTCGCCCGAGACCGAGTCGAACGCGAACAGGAGTGCAACCAGGCTCAGCACAGCCTGTACGACAAACAGGAAATCGATGCGCCCGAAGATCTCGTAGATCGGATCCCCATAGCTCCGCGGCGTTCCGAACGTGGCCTGGTTGCTGTCGAGCGAAAAGTCCTTAGGCAGGCTGGTCTCGATGCCATTGGCAAAAACCGAGAGAGGGGAGGGAGGGCGTATTCCCTGGTAGCCGGGCCGTCCGCCGCCGCGCCCCAGGGCCGATTCGATTTTAAGCTGTTCGTTGTAGTCCGCCGTCCAACGCCGGTAGGTCTCGAAATTCACATACAGGCTGAGCGGGATGAGCAGGACACAAAGAAGGGTCAGCACGACAAACCGGATCGAGACCAGATACTCGAGAATCTCCTTTTTTAACAACGTGCCAAACATGGTCGGCTCCCGCTGATCATGAAACCGCAAGGACGGCGAACACTGGAAAGCAGCGATATCAGATGTGATTCCTCTGTGGCCTTAGAGGTCTTTCGGGTTTGTTGCTTCTTCCTTCTGCTCCGCGCTGATCCCGCCGCGCATATAGTCGAGGTAGAGGTGCTCGAGGTTCTCAAACTCGAGTTCCTCGCGCGTGCGCTCCATCACTTTGCGGCCTTCCTTCATGATGCCCACGCGGTCCGCGACATCCTTCGCCCGGAAAATGTCATGCGTGGACATCAGAATGGCCTTCCCCCGGCGTTTGAGGTCGAGCAGCGTCTCCAGGAACTCGGCGCCCGCTTTGGGGTCGAGCCCGGAGGTCGGTTCGTCAAGCAGGAGCGCGGGGGCGTCCTTGATCATCGCGATGGCGATGCCGAGTTTCTGGCGCATCCCTTTGCTGAAGTCCTTCAGACGCTGTTCAAACGCCCTTTCAGGCAACCCGACCTCGCGCATGACGCGGTAATAGTCCTCCTTCTTGAGGCTCCGCTTGCCGCCGAGTTTGGCGAAGAAGTCGAGGTTCTGGCGCGCAGTGAAGTTGCCGTACAGCATCACATTTTCTGAAACGTAGGCGACGTACTTTTTCGCCTCCAGCGGATCCTTCTCGACATCGATATTGTTCAGGAGGGCCTCTCCGCTCGTCGGTTCGATGAAGTTCAAAAACAGGTTGATGGTGGTGGTCTTTCCGGCCCCATTCGCGCCCAGCAGGCAGTAAATTTCCCCCGGGTGCACCGTCAGGTTCAGCGCATCGAGCGCGAGAACGCCGTCTTCGTAACGTTTGCTCAGGTTCTTGGCTTCGATCATGGTTCTCCTTTAATGATTCAGACCATGAAATGCACGAAACCCCCGAAATTGCGTTCAAGGATTCCGTGGTTTCTAGCGGCGCGTCAGCTTGACCCCGAAGATGACGATCGCGACCACCAGCAGGAGGAGGCCGCCCACCAGGGCGGCGGTGCCCCAGACGTTGGTCCGGGCCTTGATGCTCACCCGATAGATCTTGTCCTCGGAGGGGACGCTGCGGTTGTAAGCGTAACTCTCCGTCTTGATTCTCACTTCATAGTCACCCACCTGCACATCGGACGGAGGCACGATGCGCAGCTTCACGGCGGATTCGCGGTTGATCTCCAGCGCGGGAACATTGTCCGGCGTGATATCGACACGCCAGTTGAGCGGGTACTCGGTCGTCAGCTTGACATTGTCCAGACGCCTCGTGCCGGTGTTGCGGATGGTGATGTTCGTCTCGACGATTTCACCGGTCTGGATTTCCGAGTACAGGCTGGCCGCGGAGGCTTCAATCTTGCCGACGCCCCTCGGGATGATGAGCAGGCGCGCACGGCCGGCGCGGCTCTGCTCGATTTCGGCGGGAGAGTACGGCCGTTCCTGCTGAAAGACCTGCCCCTGCGCCTGGTCGGTGACCAGGGCCCAGAGCTCCAGGGGCTGGTCGATGACCACCTGAGCATCGGAGCGTTCCGGCAGAAAGAGGCGCAGCCCAAGCGCCTGCTGGGTGACGCCGGCCGGGAAGTTCACCTGCGACAGCCGCGCCTGGCTCACGGGATCGATGAAGCTGTAGCTGATCTGGTGCGGCAGGTTGACGACCTTCAGCTGGAACTGCCGCACGTCCACAGACGAGCGCTCGAGCTTCAGGTCGAACGTCACTTGCGTGCCCAGGTCCGCTTCCTGCGACACCTGCATCGAGGTAACGTTGACCACGTTCGCAGTCTCGGCCTGCTCCAGCTGAACGATGTTTTCCTGATTCTGCCCCTTGTAGGTCGATGCCACCACCACGCTGTTCACGTCGCGAAGCAGCTGGAACTCCATGCTTTTCGACTCTCCGTACTTCAGTTCCGGAATGTGGACTTCATATGGCAGGGCGATCGTCGTTCCCCGCGCGGCCGATTCGCTCCCCGCTGTCGGGGCGGCAGATTCCCCGGAGGCACGAAGAGAAATGAAGATATCGCGCACGTCCCGAGTGCGCAACGATTCTGGGATCGGGTCGGCACCCTCGAAGTTGCTGAGCAGCTTGAATTGCGTGTCGTCGAAGGTGGGCGTCAGATTTTCCACCGTCAGGCTCACGAATTTGCGGCCGTCCCTGCTCTGGTGCTTGATCGCCTGCTTCACAGTCAGCCGGGGTTGCAGGCTAAGCAACGACAGCACCGCCTCCTGGTAGTTCAGCTGGGCCGTGTCGACTGCAGTCCGGGCCCGGTCGAGGTCGGTCTGCGGCACCAATCCCTGCTTTTCCAGCTCCTCAGTGCGCTTCAGCGACGTGCGCGCCGTGGTGAGTTCAATCTGTCGCCGGCGCACATCCAGGAAGCGGCGCTGTTCATCAGATATCGCGTTCTGCTGCGACTGTGCTGCCGCAATCGGTCCCACCTTCGGAATCGAGGCCAGAATACCCACGCACTCCATTACGATCGCCAGCCAGAGTCGTCTCATAGTCATTCCTCAGGCAAATGTCGTGCCAGAGTCTTGTCCAGGAGTGATACTACGGCGTCAACAGGATTTGACGCGGCGACAAGCGAACAAGTCGTGGAGATTTGTCTGAAAACCACATCTCATTCGGGGTCTTGATTACCCGCATTGGGTAACGCATTTCCCATCAAATCCGCCGCCCACCTGCCTCCCCGGTTCCCCGATAATTCGGGGGTTGCGGTGCGGTTCACCGTGTTTGTGTTTCCGGTCCGGGATTATTGGCTTGAGTGCCTTGCCATTTATGCGAGAATCCAGGCACGTCCATGTCTCAGCCGATCATTGAGGTCTGCAATCTGAGGAAGAGCTTCCAGGGCCAGCCGGTTCTGAACGGCGTCACTCTCGACGTCGAAACCTCGCAGTTGACGGTGTTGATCGGCCCCTCGGGCTGCGGCAAGTCCACGCTGCTCAGATGCCTTAACGGGTTGGAACAATTCGACGCGGGCCGTATCACAGTCAATGGCCTCGTCCTCCAGCGCACCGACTCCCATGGCCGCCTTGAAGGGTCACGTCACCGGATTACTCACGAACTGCGAGGCACGATCGGGATGGTGTTCCAGTCCTTCAACCTTTTTCCCCACATGACGATCCTGGACAATGTGGCGCGGCCGCCATCCATCGTACAGGGTGTGCCGGCGAACGAATCGCGGGCAGCCGCCCGCCGGCTGCTGGAAAAAGTCGGATTGGGGGAGAAGGCGGCGCAGTACCCCGAGCAGCTGTCCGGAGGGCAGCAGCAGCGTGCGGCGATCGCCCGCGCTCTTGCCATGAAACCTAAGGTGCTGCTTTATGATGAACCGACCTCCGCGCTCGATCCCGAGCTTGTCGAGGAGGTGCTCGCGGTCATGAAGGAACTCGACGAGGAAGGGATCACCCAGGTAGTCGTGACACATGAGATGCGGTTTGCCCGGGAAGCCGCGGAGAAAATCGTCTTCCTGTCGGACGGGATCGTGGTGGAGGAAGGGCCGCCGGAACACCTGTTCTCCGATCCAGGTGACCCGCGCACGCGGCAATTCCTCAGGAGATTTCTCTGATGGCTGCGGAGGCCCTGTTGCGGCGTTTTTCCCCCCGCCTGATTCCGACGATTCTGGCCGTTACGGGTTTGTGGGTCGCGCTTTTTCCTGCGCCGGCAGCTTTCGGCCGGCAGAAGCAGCTGGCCTGGGCGGGAGATGCCGAAGGAGGCGCGCCTTACGAATTCCAGGATCCCGTAGATCCTTCGCGGCTGATCGGCTTTGAAGTGGACATCGCGGAGGCGATCGGCAGGATTCTCGCCCGCCCGGTGAAATTCGTGCAGAATCAGTGGGATGGGCTGGTGCCCGGGCTCGGGCGCGGCGACTACGACATGGTGATCTCGGGGCTCGAGATCACGCCGGACCGTGCCGCGGTGATTCAGTTCAGCCGTCCTTACTACGTCACGTATGAGCAGCTCACGGTTCTAGCGGCGGAAAATGACATCCGGTCGCTGGAGGACTGCCGCGGCCGCCGGGTCGGAACTCTGAAAGGCAGCCTCGCACAGCGCCTGCTGGACGCGCGCGGCGACCTGCAGGTGGTCAGCTACGACGGCCAGATCAACGCCTACGAAGACCTGCTCAACGGCCGTATCGACGCGGTTCTGATGGATCACATCATCGCCTTATACAACGTGGCGCCGCTGCCACAGCTCAAGATGGCGGGGCCTCCGGTGGGTCGCCTCGAGTATGGCATCGGCATGCGCAAGGAGGACACGGCCCTGCATGCAGGAGTGGACCGGGCCCTGGCGCAGATGATCGCCTCCGGCGAGTTGCGAAAGATCCTGCAGGACTGGAACCTCTGGACCCCCCTGTGTGCCGGGTACTTCGGCGATCACGCCCCGGACGTCGGGACCGCCGTCTCGTTCCAGCGTTACCTCTCCGACCGCACCCGGCCGATGTCCCCCTGGGACAAGGTGTGGAGATACATCGGGTACCTGCCGCTCCTGGGCAAGGGGGCAATCGTAACCCTCGAGCTGTCGCTGCTTTCGATGGCGCTCGCGGTCTCCCTGGGATTGTTCGTGGCCCTGTCGCGCCTCTATGCCCCCCGCCTGGTGCGTGCCTTCGCGGCAATCTTCATTGAGTCCGTGCGCGGGACCCCGCTGCTGATCCAACTCTTTTTGATTTTCTACGGGCTGCCGCACGTCGGTGTGAGGATTTCCCCTATGCTCGCGGCCATTCTCGGGCTGGGGCTGAATTACAGCGCATACGAGGCGGAAAACTACCGCGCGGGCATCCAGGCAATCCCCCGGACTCAGATGGAAGCCGCGCTGGCGCTGGGGATGACCCGGCTCCAGTCGCTGCGGCATGTCATCGTGCCGCAGGCGATGAGGCTCGTGATACCTCCGGTAACCAATGATTTCATTGCTCTGCTCAAAGACTCGTCGCTGGTGTCGGTGATTACGATGGTGGAGCTCACCAAGGCGTACAGCCAGCTCGCCAGCATTCACTACGATTACCTCGGCATCGGGCTGCTCGCGGCCGGGATGTATTTCCTCATCGGGCTTCCCTTCGTGCGCCTCGCACGCCTTGCCGAGCGATATTTCTCACCCGGCCGGCGTCCACGCGCCATCGGCGCCAAAGCCCGCCAGTGAATTCCGGTGACTGAATTCCGGCGACCGGCACGAATGGCGATCAAATCAGGATTTCAGTTCGTTCCATTGCGCATCAGGGGTCGAGGTGCTTGTCATCGAATTTCAGCGATCAGGAGAGCCCTCATCGGATCTTCTCCGAGCCGGTCGTGCGTAAGTAGCGCGGGAGCCCCATGAGTCCGTCCAGTTTCAGTCCGTCATCGGAGCGGCTGATGGTGAAGCCGATGATGTTCCTGTCCGACGTAAAACAGAAATACCTGGCCCTGCCGAGATCGGCGCCGGAAAACAGCTGGGACGCGAGGCCGACTACTTTTTCTCCCGGCTTCACGGGGGGGAACGAACTTTGCGATATCTTGTTCCCGCTTTCGTCAAAGGCTGCCAACACGACGTTGGCATTCGACGCATCGATATTGACGAAGGCAAGACCAGTCCACCCGTCACTCTCCATTTTGGGAAACCACCCTTCCATCACGCCGGCAGAAACTACGGGGAGAGACACGCGGTTGCCGGGCTCGTTGAACCTCGTGTAACCGGCGATGAAACCCGAATCCGATATAAACACCAGATACTCGATATCCGCTGGATAGTGGAAGGTGGTTCCTATCGTTATCTCCTTCCTCCCGCCCGGCGGGATGGTGACCGGCAAGGCCTCCAGGGGACTGCCGCCCGCCTTCCCGAAGGCCTGGAGCTGCCCGCGCACCTCCAGGCCGCCGGGGATCGTATTCAACAGGGCGATTTCTGTTTCCCAGTGTCCATCGCTGGCCACGTGCGGGAAGTAGAGCTTGTAAGGCTGGGGTTTTGGAAGGGGCAGTTGAGGTGTGCTGCGGTTCCGTTCGAAGAAATCCTTCATGTAAGTCCAATCCGCCCACTCGTGCGCCATTTGGGGAAACACCACAAACTGAGCCATGGAGGTGACCAGGCTGTAGGCCGCCTCGTATCGCGGCCAGCGCTGATAGAGATGCCGGCCGCCGAACGTCGCATTCACGAGCGCCACCGTCGGGTCCGACAGGTTCCACCAGGGGTCGACGTTTTCATCTTCATCGCCGACCCAAACCTGCAGAGGTATAGCCTGGAAGGCGGTCGCATTGAACGGTTGTCCCACCAGGGACTGAAGGTCGGAAACGCCCTCTGGATAGGGTAGATTTTGCCCGTTGAAATTCCCGACCGGCACCGCCGGTCCCCAGCCCGGGCAGCCTATGGAGGCGGCTTTGACTATTTCGGGATGGAGCATGATGAACCTGCTGACGAAGGATCCCGAAGCGGACGCACCAACCAGAAAGACTTTGCTGTCCGCATTGATGCCGTATCCGACCAGCCGTGATCGGGCGTCTTCGATCATCTTCATCAACTGCAAATCGATCCGGACGAGATTCGGGGTGGTCGTCTGGATCGTCCTCCGGTCCAGCGCATGGGTGTACGTGCTGGAGTCCGACGCCGGCCGCGGGAAAGTCGGAACCAGGTAGGGGACACCGAGCTGGTCGGCCCACGTCTTCTTGGCGTCAATCAGGTTGCTCGCGGACTGGTCGTGAACCGCCGGGTCATCGCTTGTGGTTCCGGTATTGTTGGGCTCGACCATGAGGACGGGCGGGTTTTTTACGGTGACGGGAGTATAAAGATAATAAGGCCAGGAAAATCCTTTGCCTGGATTGGCCGGCACTTTCACCTTGCCCGTGCCTGCAGGCGATTCGATGGTGAACGAGAAGGCGTAAGGATCCAGGAAATCGCCGTCAGCATCTGCCAGCCAGGGCGGCGAGACGGCCGGATTCAGATACACCCACACCTGGCTCCCATAGGCAAGCGGATTGCTGGTGGGGTCCGGCCGGCAATAAGTCATCGTTCGTCCGTCCGGTGACCAGTAGCAACTTGAGCTACCCTGCCCAATAATGTACCAATTAGACGTCGTCATGCCGCAGCCCGAAGTATTCATTGCCGTGTCGAAAGTGACCGCAATGCACGCCTTGGATCGGCTGACGTTTGTCGCGCCGTTGGCGGGATCAGTCGTACTGACCTTCGGTTTGATGCCTGGCTGGGCCTGTGCCGAACCAACATTCGATGCCAGGCCGACCAGAAACCACAGAAACGGGGATCCGAGCTTCAAGTGCTTCAACATGGCTATCATCTCCAATCAGCGAGAGTCGATAACATGAAGTCGCGAAATGGCGGGAATCTCAAATCCCGAAACCGGTCTCGCGATTTCCAGATCTGTGTCAGCCCTGAGATTATACGCCGCCCTGGCACTTTACTGGATCAGCGCAGCGCCGGAGGTCGGGTCGACGTATGCGATCACAGAGTTCACACACTTGAGGTCACCCGTCCCCACAATGGATAAGCCGAAATTAGCTGCGCAGTCTGGTTCAAGGGTTGCTGAAATAACGGTGCCGAGCCCTTCTGGCGCTCACAAACGCGATTGTGAACCAAAACGAAATTGCAGGACAGGAGATTTTCACAAGTATCCGAATGTGGCAGGGGCAAGACGTCGGTGCAGGCCAATTACCGGCTGGCCTACGATCGCATCCAGACGTTCGTGTTTTCTTCATTTGTCTGGCAGAGCATTCCGGGTTAGACGCTGAGTGTCATCAACACCGACTTTGGCCAGGCAGGCGGGCGCTTACCCAATCTCCCGAAGCTGGCGCCGCCGGCGGGCGTCAAGCCGTCCGACCTGACGCAGCCTGCGGCCATGTCTTTTGGCTCACAGACGGTTGTGGATCCGGATCCGCGATCGCCGAAGACTAACATAATGTCGAGCGACTCATTGAGCCGCCCGCGGGGAATGCCTGGTTGAGGGCCCGGTCAATTAGCGCCGCTGGTCGTTCCTCGATTACATCCCTACTCATTCCGGTCGAAGGCAAGTCTCCCCGACCTGGCCCCGGTTTTCCTAATGCTTGACCTCCCGCAGTCCGAGAAATAGGCCGTAGGGTTCCTGTCAATCCTGCATGGGACGGAACTGGAATGAGCGAACGCTGGCTGAAGGTGGAACTGCATTCCCACTGCAACCTGGATCCGCACGATTTCAGGATCTGCGACTATTCCCCGGAAGTTCTGATCCAACAGGCTGCCCGGCTCGGGTACGAAGCGCTGGCGATCACATGCCACAATCTCGATGTCTGGAATCCAGGACTGGCGGCTTATGCGGAAAGTCACGGAATCACGCTGATTCCCGGGATGGAAGTGAGCGTCGGGGGGAAGTGCCATTGCCTGGTGTACAACTTTCAAACCGTCGCGCAGAATCTGGATTCGCTCGCCAAGATACAGGCATTGCGCCGTGGGAACACGCTGGTGGTAGCTCCCCACCCCTTCTATCCGGCGCAGACCTGCCTGGGGCGACAGCTGGAGCGGGACCTGGAGGCCTTCGATGCAATTGAGTTTTCCGGCTTTTATACCCGCAGCATCGACTTCAACCGGAAGGCCTGCAGGCTGGCGATCAAGAGGAAAATACCGCTGGTCGGGACCGCCGATGTCCACTGCCTGTGGCAACTTGGAAGGACCTTTACCTGGATCTATGCGGAGCCGGCAGTCGATCCGATCCTGAAGGCAATCCGGCAGGGGCGGGTCAGAGTAGAAACGCAACCCCTGACGCTGCGGGAGGCCATTCGTTGGTGGACAAGCGCCCTCTCGCGCCTGGTGTACCGGCCGAAGTCCGTTCACAGCGACCGGTCGGCCGCTTTCGCACGGAATCTCCCATAAGACCCGGACTCCGCACGTGAGAAGGCCGTTACGACTGGCCGACGCCGCGGATTTTGTATATCTGTTGCCAATACGCCGCCAGCCGTTCGCGGCCAAGGTCCGTCAGCCGGAATCGCGTGCGCGGAATCTTGCCTTCAAAGCTTTTTGAGATGGCAATGTAGCCGGCTTCCTCCAGCTTGCCCGCCTGCACTGACAGATTACCATTCGTCAGACCGAGTGCAGACAGCAGGAACTTGAAGTCAGCCTCCTCGATTCCGGACAGGAGCATCATGATCCGCAGCCGGGTAGGCTGATGGATATGAGGGTCGGGCACAAGCATGTCGTCCACCCGCTGTATTTGATGGCCTTCCCGGAACTCGAAATCACAATTCCGGCGGAGTGCGCAAGGAGGATGCGGCCTGGATGCCTTCGGCAACCTCCGGGATTATGCCCAGTTTCACGTAAATAGGGTGCACAAACATGCGCAGGCGCTTCAGCCTGGCGGCGAACCAGATGGCGCCCGCCGCACAGCACGCTCCGGAAATCACCACGGTGGCCTGGGCGCCGATCCTGTTGGCGAGGCTGCCGGCAAACAGGCTGCCGAATGGCGCCATCCCGATGAAGGCCATCGTGTAGTAGCTCATCACCCGGCCGCGTTTCTCGTCTGGAATGATCGTTTGCAGGATGGTATTGCTGGAAGCCAGCTGCACCATCATGCCGAAACCGACGGCCATGAGGAACAGGAGGGAGAGCCAGAACACCCGGGACTCGGCAAAGCACATCAGTGCCGCGCCGAAGATCCCGGCTGCGATTGGAATCATCTTGCCGAGTCCCAGCACGGACCTGCGGGCGGCAAGCACAACGGCGCCGATGAGCGCGCCGACGCCGGCGGCTGCCATCAGGAAGCCCAGGGTGTGAGGCCCGCCGTGGAGTACGCTCGCCGCGAAGATCGGCATGAGCACCGTGTAGGGCATGCCGACGAGGCTCACCAGCGCCAGCAGAAGCAGGATCGATCGGACCGGGGGGAAGTGAGCGACATAATTCCAGCCCTCAGCGAGTTCGTGAATCACGCTGACACGTCTGGAGAGCTTCTGCATCGGCAGGACGCGCATAGCCATCAGCGAAGCGATCACCGCCAGGTAACTCATCCCGTCGATCAGGAAACAGAACCCTTCTCCCACGACTGCGATCACGAGTCCGGCAAGCGATGGCCCGATGAGACGAGCCACATTGACCATGGACGAGTTGAGCGCGATCGCATTCGGGAGATCCTGCTTGTCCTCGACCATCTGGATGACGAACGCCTGGCGGGCCGGCATGTCGAAGGCGTTGATCAGGCCCTGAAAGGCGCCGAGCCCGATGATCTCAGGCACGGTGATGACATTGGCAAGAGCGAGCGCTGCCAGCGCCAGCGATTGCATCATGGCCAGAATCTGGGTTGCGACCAGAACACGATGGCGGTCGAGGCGGTCCACCCAGACGCCGGCGAAGGGTGAGAAGAGGAAGGTGGGGATCTGGCCCGCAAAGCTCACAATGCCGAGCAGGAGCGCCGAGCCTGTCAGCCGATACACCAGCCAGGCTGTGGCGACGCGCGTCATCCAGGTGCCGATGAGCGACACGCTCTGGCCGCCGAAAAAAAGACGGTAATTGCGGTGGCGCAGCGCCCGGAGGGCGAATACCAGGCCGCCGGGTTTCCTGCTCCCGGAGCGAGAGTCCGATTGAGTTGTTGTCTGGATAGGTGCCTCCGTAGAGCCGGTGTCTCGCTCCGCCGCAGGTATCGCGGCTCCCGGCGATCACACCCCAATTTCTGCTGCAATTCTACAACAGCCGGTCGACTTGCGCAGATCGGATATCCCTCGGCGGAAGAACCGAAGATGTTGCCCTATTTTGATCGAAATAAGTCAACATCCGCGGAAGCTAGAACAAGCAGAGTACCGTCAGCTCCGGACTGCCGTTCCAGACTAAGTGAGTCTTACAGGCGCCTGAACTGCGTTGCCTCTTGATGGCGCCGTTCCAGTTTTCGGCCCTCAGCGCGCGGCGGGCATCACGGGGACGGTAACGAACTTGCCTTCAGGAAACATGATGTTGAGGGCGCCCACCCCGAAAAGACCGTCCGACGTAAGCGTTACCGATCCCTGGAAACTCTCGGGAACCGGCAGTATCACGGTAAGCGCCGAGTGTTCGAGCGCCATTTGCCAGAGGAACTTGCTGATCCTCTCGCGGGGCCCGACCTTCACGTCAAAGGTGGCGGGCACGCCGAGAGCTGCGCCTTCGCCGGCTGCATCCAGTATCGAGACGGTCACCGTGATTGTATCCGTCGCGGACGGATTGACCAGTGCCAGCGCCGTCTGCCGGTATTTGTTGAGCGTCACAGGAAGCCGGAACGCGCGCGCAGCTCGGATGCCGGTCACCTGCGCGCTCGAGATCTTCGCCGTAGAGGGGAAATTGCAGATCAGCAGGCAAGGGGCGGGCGGCGCCGCGACCATGGTGACTTCCTCGCTGGCCAGCAGTGACGACGGCCCATCCCAGGAGAGACGCGCCCAGCCATCCGAGAACGGCAGATCTGCGGAAGTGAACTGAAACAACTGCGCTCCCGGCTTTATGGAGGCTGTCACACTGGCAGGCGGTGGCGCGAGCGGCGAGCAGAAAACGCCTCCCGGAGTTCCTGCATTGCTGAAGACCTGCAAGGTTGCGGTGACACTTTGGGTCGTGGTGTTCAGGACGGTGAAGATGGTCTGGTAGTGAAGATCGGGAGCAAAGGCGCCATTGGCGACGATTGCAAGTATCACTTCATTGGACTGCAAGGAAGCGGATACCGTCAGGGCCTTTCGTATGATTTCCACCGGTGCAGGAACACTTGGCCCCGAGTATACCGCGATGACGGTATAGGCTCCCGGAGCCAGTTCGCCGATGGATCCTGTCAGAGACCAGGGGGCGAGGGCCTCCGTGCAGATGGTGGCTGGATTCGAAGTCTCGATGCGCACTTCGGCAGCGGACACCCGTATTTTGGGCGACTGCGGCACGCATCCATTGAGCCAAGTCCCTCCCAGCTTGTAGGTAATGGCGTCGTTTGAAGTCGGACTTACCGGGTTGAGTTCGAGATTCGGGTTCAGATCCTGCGCCCGCAACGAGACCCGGTCAAGGCAGAGCAAAAACAGGAGAGCCAGGGGAAACCAGGCCCTTGAAGGGAAATGCCATTGCCCTCCAACGTCGCATCCTAATCGAAAATGCGCTTTCATGTTCCGCCTCCCTCGAGACTGGCGCAAAGCTGGTTCCGTTTCAGCGGATTCTCATCTCCTATCATAGAATCGGAAGGCCGTCTGTTTGAAGTTTTGTTTTGGCGGCGCAGCCGGTCGCGCGGGAAGTAGTATCATTCGGTTGTTTGCGGGTAGACGGATCAGTCAGCCCGATCGCCGCTCCGGAAGTGAGCAAGGGAGAGAATCTTTTTGGCCCCTCGATGTCCGATCGGACGTCGGTAAGGGCGGCGCCCGAACCGGATCGCCGCGTCAGGCTGCGGGCAGAATCAGGAGGAGATCACCATGACGGCAGAGGAGATCAAAAAGCTGTTCGCCTACAACTCGTGGGGGACCAATCGCGTTTTTGAAGCGCTTGCGCAAGTCCCTGAGGATCATTACAGGAAGGACCTTAAAGCCGGTCACGGCGGCATTCACGGCACGCTGACGCACCTGGTCGCCGCAGAGAAGATGTGGCTTTCCCGATGGACGGGTAATCCGGAATCTTCCTTCCTGTCGCAAAAGGAGGTCACTTCCCTCGCCGCATTGAAGGAGATCTGGGAAGACGTTGCGGCCCGCACGGCAAGATTCGTGTCAAGACTGGACGACGGGAAACTCGCGTCAACCTTCGAATACTCAGGCACGGACGGGAAGCAATTCGTTCAGACGTATCAGCAGGCCTTGGTGCACGTCGTCAGCCACTCGACCTACCACCGGGGTCAAATCGCGCTCCTGATGCGACAGGTCGGGTTCCAGCCGGTCGGAACAGATCTGATCGCGTTTTACCGCCTCACCGCGCAGCCTTCCCTACACTAGGTTTCTCGGGTTGCCGGAGGACACCGCAGATCCAGTCGGACCGCCGGGGCCCGACTGCAGACTCGAATCATCGACCTCGTACCTCTGTCCTGCCTTGAATCGATCTGCGCGGTGCAGGATGGGGTTTGCGGAAGGGACGACTGCAGCCAATCCTTCCTGAGCAGGGAGGTTGCCATCGTGGAGTTCACGCACAAATTTATCGTCGTCCCATGCCGATATGACTCCCGATTCACTTTCGAGCAGTCAGCCGCGTCGAAAATGCCGCCAGATTCACCTCATTTCCGTACAGCCGTTCGCACAGCCGTCGACGGATCTCCAGCTCCGAAAGGCCGGGAGGCAGAGAGGCCAGGACCATTTTGCGGGCCACCTCAAACATCTGGCTGCCCATAGCCACGCGTTCTGAACCGCTTCGCGCCAACAGCATCTGCCGAACCATGGCGGCGATTGCAGAAGAAGTGTCATCCATTATGCCACTCCAGGTCCTCGATCGAGTCTAGCACGGAAAGCGCCATGCCGACCTTGCCGTTGCTCCAAGGTTGGGCCGCCGCCCACTCGACGCTGTCGTAGCCGTCCTCGATGTCATTCTCGAAGGCGTCGTAATAGCCCTGGGAGCGTCCCTTGCCGCGGACGTCCTGCATGACGAGGACGTAGCCGGCATCTGTGTAGCGCTTGGCCTGCTTGGCGATCGCCAGGCCGGGATTGGGATCCCGCTCCGTGACTCTGCCGTCCTTGAGGTAAGGCGTTCGCGAGAGCACGACCGGCCAGGGTCCCTCGCCTGCCGGCTTGAAGACGTTGGCCGCCAGGCGCGTCCCATCGTGCAAAGTCATGAATTCTTCGACCGCGCCGGGCGGCAATCCCGGCCAGGCGGGCTGCTTCCGGCCCGCCGCGTCAGTTTGCGTCCGGCCCGGAACGGCAGAGCCGGTAAGCGTCAGTGCCATCGCCAGGACGAACACCATTTGCCTCAATCTGATCATGTACAGGCCTCCCCCGCAGATTTTGTCGCCCCCCGAATTGGCTTCGATCCATGAAATCCTTGGTGCAGTACTCTCAATCTCGAAATTCACCGGACCCGGCGGACATCGGAACGGTCGGCGAATCGATGACCACGTGCGACGGCAGCTGCGTCCCGCAGCTTCCGCAGAACTTCTGAGAACCAGAATTGTCAGCGCGGCATTTGGGGCAGGTGACAGCCATGGCTGACCCCTCCAAGTCGGCGAAACGCCTTCAGTTGTAGGAAATCGCTTGTGGAGCCCGGCGCAGAATAGCATGCGTCGTGCGGGAAAGTCTGTCGAAATCTGCCCGCAATACCACCAGTCAAATAACAAAAGTCGAGATCTTCACGAGCAACGGCAACCAGCCCGCGAGAGTACTGGATGAGGCATTTCTCAAGGAAAACTGCCGGTAAAATCATTCCGGTTGCGGCATCGCGATCGAATATTCCAAATAGCCGCGTCATATCCGCGGGCTGAGAGCGGATTCGCGCATGCATCCCGGCATCAGACGAGCTTCAGTTCACGAAGAGCTCGGCCGGCAGCGCAGATATTGTCGAGCTTCATCTCGGAATATTTGCGCGACAGGATCACACCGTGGGCGCCTCCGGCGAATGCGGCTCTTACCGCCGCATAGACGTCGGCCGGCGAGGTCTTCTTGCTCGTCGGGGCCGTGGGGATGTCAACGTCGATGCCGGGCCAGATCTTCATGCTCGAGCCCGCCCCGGCAACCGCGCGCTTGGTCTCGCTCAGCACGTATTCGGCGCTGAGACCGGCAGCTTCAATCCTGTCGAGAGGATGGTCGTGATGCTGCTGCACATCGTAGGTGAAATCCAGGACCTGCTCCGGAGTCAGATCCGCGAATACCGATCGCTGCGTCGAGCGCGCGTATTGCGCGAGCCGCTCGCCGCCGCATAAGTTGTACATGACGACCTTCAGGAAATCTGAATACCTGCTGAAGTCGGTGTAGTCCTGTTCGGCCCGATAGAACGGCGAGAAGGAATTGTTGTGCCAGATGTGCCAACCCATGCCTTTGGATGGTGCAATCTCGTGCGCGAGTCCATATAGATCGTGATAGGTGTCGTTGAGGGCCTCATTCCAGAGGCGTTCCCATCCGAGAATTTCGGGATATTTCACGAGCAGGCGCCAGAATGTGACGAATACGCCGTCGGCGGGCTTTTGACCTGCGCGAACTGCGGCCGCCCAGCGCGACAACTGCATGTATCCCTCTTTCGCACGATCTACGTTGATGCCTTCTTTCTTCGCGGCGGCTTCGCAGTACTGGCAGAAACAGGCGATGCGCCCCCCCGCCCCGGCACCACCGTGATTGGACACGAGCACGTTACCGAGCGGCCCCTGGCGCTCGCTGCCCCACATGAGCCCGTCGACGTCGTACGAGCGGAGGTAATCCTCGACCAGGCCGAGCCAGAAATTGCGGGTATTCGGATTGCGCGAGCAGGCGAAGTCCGACTCCGGCCCCGTAAGCACCACTTCACGCGCTTTCTCAAAGCCGGGCGCCGCGATGTCTGCAGTGTACTTAAGGACGTCTTCGAACCAACAGATGACTTTGATCCCCCGTTTATGTGCGGCCGGTAGGACATCCGCAATGACATCATAGCCGGGGTGATCAGGTGCTTTTTCGGGAACAAGGACCGTGTTCCTGTAGTACTGCGGATGCGGCGTCGCGTAGTTGCCGCCGTGGAATGTGCCGGTATCGTACTGCTGCTTGCCGTGGTCCGGAAGTGGTTGAGTCTGGAGCTGACGTCCGGCGATGCCCCGTCCGTATGTGAACGTCGCGAGAAAAATCGTGTTGATGGCCGCCGTCTCCTGGAAATTGTCTAGCACCCGCTCCGTCCCTTCGTCCACAAACGAAACAGCGCCGGCCTGGATCCCGATCATGGCTGGCATGGCCTCGTTCTCAGGACCGCGTTCTTCGGATTCTTCCGGGCGTTCGAGGCCGGGAATCCGGCCGATGAGAGTGCTCCCGGCGAGTACCGTCGATGCCTCGAGAAACTCCCTGCGATCCATAGGAACCTCCTGTTTGGCGTCGCGGCTGCCGCCACGACCCGCTCTCGCGTTCACAAAAATAGGCAGCAAGCCCCGTCATGGCGTCCGCCATCCGATAATAATCGCGTGCGGGAGGATTTCCGAACGATTTCCGTGGTTTTAGCCCTGCGATCACGATGAGAAATCCGGGGACGCTGCCCAGATTCGAGAGCTTTAAGGTGATCGAGAGTTAACCAGGAAATCCAAAACAGCGCAGCGTCCCCAGTTTTCTCGACTTTCGAATTCTCACTCGACGCGCAGCGCGACCACCGGGTCGATGCGCGTCGCGCGGCGGACCGGCAGCCAGGTTGCCGCGAACGCCACGGCGACCAGCGCGATCGACACCGCGGCGATCACGCCCGCATCGCGCGGCGAAACGTCAAACAGCAGCGGCCCGATCGGTCCTGCCAGGAGGAGCGCCAGGCCGAGTCCGAGGATGAGACCGGTGCCGGCCAGGATCGCCACATCGCCGTGCGCCTTGTTTTCTTCTTCGGGCCGGAACCCGCGCCCGATCGCCGGCCGCACACCAAGCACCTGGAGCGCATTTGCCGTCACGTAAGCGGCCGGAACCCGGTCGGGATCGCCCGTCCCGCCCGCCACGTTCACGAAGGCGCCCGCTGCCGCGGCAATCGAAAGAGTGCGGCTCCGCTCCGAGTAGTCGAGGTATTCGGGATCGGAGAGCGCCGCCGCCGGGGCGCCCGTCCAGTGGTTCCAGAGCGCGACCAGTTCATCCGGCCGGGCGTACGGAAGCGGCTGGAGCAGAACCGCGTGAACCACGCTGAAAATGGCGGTGTTGATGCCGATGCCCGCGGCGAGCGTCAGCACCACCACGGCGACGAATCCCGGGTGTCTCCGCATGTCGCGCCAGGCGTACGCCGCGTCCTGACGCAGTTGCGCCAGGTGCTCGCGCGGGCCGACGCGCGCCAGGCCCGCAACGGTCCGGACCCAGACGCACGCCCGGCCCGCGGGCCCGCGGGCCTCGCGCCTCTGGTCCCCAAACACCTGCTCGATGTCGGCTCCGTAGTCGCTGCGGAGATCGAAAGGCAGCAGCCGGAGCAGGATGCGGAACAGACCCTGCCTCTTCATGCGGGACGGATCCCCGGAATCAGGTTTTTCGCGCGCGCCATGCCGAGCGCGGTCTCCATGCGGGCCGCCTCGGCCCGGGCGACGTCGCGGCCGAAATCGGTCAGCCGATAGTAGCGGCGGCGTTCGTCGTCGAGCGCAGGATCGGGCCGGCCGGGCGCTTCCTCGATCACGCCTTCCTGGACAAAGCGGCGGATGATCGCATACAGCGTGCCGGCGCTGAGAACGATGGCGCCGCCGGTGCGGCGGGCCACTTCCTTGATCATGGCATAACCGTGCTTCTCCCCGTCGGCGAGTGCGATCAGCACCTCGAACATGCCGGGCGTCAGCGGCAGAAGATCCTCGATATCCTTACGTTGCTTTGTCATAGTGGCGCCATACTATTATGTCGGACATAATACTGTCAAGATCGACGATCGAGTGCAGACGCAGGGACTGCCCCCCGCAGCGCCTTTGGGCGTGAAATCGAGGAATAAGCGCCCGAAAGCTCCGGGCCGTCAGGGTCACGGCAATCATTCTCGTCCAGGTTTTTGGCTTGACTGCCTGATGAATGTCCGCATAATAGGTGGCTATGCAATATATGGATGAAAAAGTCTTTGACCGGGAACTGAAGAAAGGGAGCGCGGAACTGTTGATCCTCTCCCTGCTGGAAGACCAGGATCGGCACGGCTATGAAATCAGCAAGCTGATTGAACGACGTTCCAACGGCGCTATCCGTTTTTACATCGCCTCACTCTACCCGCTCCTGTACCGGCTGGAAAAGCGCAACTGGATCAGGGGGCGCTGGGTCGAAAAGGCGGGCCAGCGGCGACGCCGCTACTACCATCTGACCTCCGAGGGGCGACAGGTGCTCGCGGCCCAGCGGCGGAGTTTTAAGATCTTTGTGGAAGCGATCAACCGTATCGCGGGATTGGAACATGCCTGATTGGAAAGCGGAGATCCGAAAGCTTCTGGCGGGATTGCGGCTCGAGCCGGCGCGTGAGGCGGAGATTGCCGAGGAGCTGGCTCAGCATCTCGATGATTTCTACCAGGAATCCCTGCGTGACGGCGCCACGGAAGAAGAGGCCCGTTGTGCAGCGCTTGCCGAGTTGAAGGAGAGCCGCCGGCTCGGAGCGGAGCTTCGCCGCGTCGAGCACACGGTCAGGCACGAACCCTCCGTCTGGGGGGCGAACGCACGGGAGGTGCACGCCGGGACGTTTTCACCCGAAACCGGAGTTTCTTGCCTGCGCCGGGCGCTGGAAACCCTGCTGCAGAATCTCCGTTTCAGTTTCCGCCTGCTGGTTCAGAACAGAGGCTACACGGCCGTCGTTGTTCTGACCCTTGCCCTTGGAATCGGCGCAAATACCGCGATCTACAGCGTCGTGCATGGCGTGCTGCTGCGCCCGGCCCCGGCGCAGGACCTCGCCGGTCTGGCGATGGTGTGGGAGACCGATCGCAACAGCGGCACGACGCGCGAACCCGCCTCCGTGCCGGATTATCTCGATTTTCTCGCCCGCAGCAGGAGTCTCGACACGATGGCGGCATTCATGGGCGATGAGGTGAACCTGACGCCGCCGGCCGGTGAACCGGTGCGGCTCGCGGCCATGTCGGCGAGCAGCAGGTTCCTTCCGATGCTGGGAGTCCGGCCGTTGCTGGGCCGAGAATTCACGGAGGCAGAGGACCGGCCCCGCGGCCCTCACGTGGCATTGATCAGCGAGTCGCTCTGGACTCGATATTTCGACCGGAATCCGGCCGCCGTCGGCTCGACGCTGACGATCGATGAGTTACCTTACACTATTCTCGGAGTCGTGCCCGACACCGCCGACTTCGGCGTCCTGCAGGTCTTCTCGGCAGCGGCTTACTCGCGTGCCTACGTGGATCGCGGAAGCCGGTCGCAGGTGGACGTTTGGATGCCGCTTCAGCCGGACCCCCAGGTCTATCCCCGCGACACGCATCCGATTTTTGTGCTGGGCCGCCTGGCTCCAGGATTCGCCAACGACAGCTCACAGCAGGAGATGACCGGGATTTCCGCCGACCTCGAGCGCTCCTATCCCGTCAACCGGGCGCGCGGGGTGTTCGTCGAGCCGCTTTCAGAAGTGGTGTTTGCTCCCGTACGGCCGACGCTGCTGATCCTGCAGGCAGCCGTGGGGTTGCTGCTCCTGGTTTCCTGTGTTAATGTGGCAAATCTGCAGCTCGCGCGCAGCACGGGCCGGGTGCGTGAGATGGCGGTGCGCATAGCCTTGGGCGCCGGCAGGAGAACGTTGCTTGGCCAATTCATGGTTGAGAACCTCGTTCTCACCCTGATCTCGGCCGCGGCCGGAGTGTCGACCGCCTATGCCGCCCTCAAGGCACTGCTGGCGATCGCGCCGGGTGATGTTCCGCGCATTTCGCTCGTGACGATCGATTTGCCCGTGCTCGCAACCACGCTGGCCGTATCGGTAGTGATAGGTCTCCTGTTTGGGCTCCTTCCGATCCTCCACGTGCGCCGCGTCGATCTGCATGAGGCGCTCCGGGGAGGGGCCGGCGCGCCGGCCAGGACCCGGTTGCGAGCCGCCCTGGTGGTTGCTGAACTGGCTCTCGCGGTTGTGCTGGTGATCGGGGCCGGGTTGTTGATCCGGAGCTTCTGGCGGTTGCGCCAGGTTGATCCCGGATTCCAGGCTGCCGGAGTGCTGAAAGCCGAGTTCCAGCTTCCCGCCGGACGCTACCCGGTGAACTTCTCGGTCTGGCCGAACTTCAAGGAGATCCATGCCTTCTCGGCTGCGCTGTTGATGCGGGCTTCGTCGCTGCCGGGGGTCGAAGCCTCGGCGCTTGCCGGGAATCATCCCCTCGATCCCGGCTTCACCAACTCCTTCCAGATCGTCGGTCGCGAGGCGGAGGCCAGGAGCTGGCCGGAAATCTCAGTGCGGCGAATATCTCCCGGTTACTTTGAGACCATAGGTCTGCCGTTGATACAAGGGAGACTGCTGCGTGACTCGGACTCGACGACCGCTCCCCCCGTGCTGCTCATCAATGCGGCTGCAGCCCGCCGCTTTTTCCCCGGACACGATCCGATCGCCGCAAAGATCCGATTCTGGGGCGCCGAACGGACCGTTGTCGGGACGGTTGCCAACGAGAAGTTTCACGGCTTGGCCGCAGACGAGCCGCCGGCTGTTTATCTGCCCCTGGCACAGGCCCCTTCGACCAATGGAGCAGGCGTGCTTCTGGTCCGGACGGCCGGCGATCCGCTCGCTGTTGCCTCTGCCGTACGGTCGGCAATCCGGGAGATCGACCCGGCCCTGGCCGTGTTCGGGGTCGAGCCTCTCGAGGAAACGCTCTCCCGGTCCGTATCCCAACGACGGTTCACGGTGCTTCTCCTCGTGCTGTTCGCATTGGCCGCGCTTGCCCTTGCCGCGATCGGGATCCACGGCGTTTTGAGTTACAGCGTGGCGGCGCGGACGCGCGAGCTGGGCATCCGGATGGCGCTCGGAGCGCCCCCGGCCAAGGTGCTTGGGCTTGTGGCCGGCGAAGGTGCGGTTTTAGCGCTGCTTGGAATCGTCATCGGTTTATCCGGGGCCTTGATGCTCACGCGCCTCATGTCCGCGCTGCTTTATGGTGTGACGCCGGGCGATCCGGCCACGTTCATCTTCGTCGCGCTGTTTCTCGGGGCGGTTGCCCTCGGCGCGTGCTACATCCCGGCACGCAGAGCGACCCGGATAGATCCGGCAATCTCGCTTCGAGTCGAATAAGCCCGGCGGAACCGCGGTGTCGCCAGAATCGCCTCACTCTGAATTTTTTGCATGAATGTAATTTGGTGCGGGTCAAGCGCGACTGATAGAACCTGGAGGTTCGCCGCCGGCCGGCAGCGGTCCGGCATCGTTCGGAGGGGACACCATAACCTGGCGCCATCTTCCGCCCCGGGTTTGATTTGCTGCCGGCGGCACGGTAGATTTTGGGGAAGGAGATCAGGATCCTTCCCGCCCTGCGGGCAACTGATCGCCGGAGGGTACGATGCCCCTGACGACCAAAGCAGCGCTGATTGCTTGTGTGGCCGTGTTTCTGAGCGTCATCCTTTTCGCTGCCGGCCCCCCGGCGGCGCTTTCCGGTCAGCGCAGCGGAGATGCCGGCCGCACAGTCGTATTTTCGGACTACCTTGGCGAAAAGCCCGGACGCATTCACAAGATCACCAGAAATGACCTTCCTGCGCCCTATGCGACCAAATCCGCAGACAACGAACCCAGACTCATCGCGAGGCCCGCCAACGCCTGGCCGCAATCGCTGCCCGGATTCCAGGTCACGATCTACGCCACCGAGCTCGACAATCCGCGGCTGATTCGAACGGCTCCAAATGGCGACCTGTTTGTGGCCGAGAGCCGGCCGGGGCGCGTGAGGGTATTTCGCGGCGTGGGCACTCAAGGCAGGTTTCAGCAGCAGGAGGTCTTCGCCTCAGGGCTCAATCAGCCATTCGGCATCGCCTTTTATCCTCCAGGCTCCACGCCGAAATTTGTCTATGTGGCGAATACCGACTCGGTGATTCGCTTCCCGTACGAAAACGGCGATCTCAAAGCGCGTGCGCCCAGACAGACGATCGTGCCCGACATCCCGGGGGGCGGACGCCTGCAGGGAGGGGGGCATTGGACACGGGACATCACGTTCTCATTGGATGGGAAACAGATGTTCATTTCGGTCGGATCGCGCTCGAATGTGGACGATACGGATGACAATCCACGGGAATATCATCGTGCGGACATACTCACGGCCACGCCGGAGGGGGCGCAGCTTCGCGTCTACTCATGGGGTATCCGGAATGCGGTGGGGATTGCAGTTCATCCCCAGACCGGCGCCCTCTGGGCCTCGGTCAACGAGCGCGACGGTCTGGGGGACAACCTTCCCCCGGATTACATCACTCATGTTCAGGACGGCGGGTTTTATGGCTGGCCCTGGTATTACATCGGAGGCAACCAGGATCCCCGCCACAAGGGCAAGCACCCGGAACTGAGAGCGAAGGTCATCGTTCCCGATGTTCTGATCCAGCCGCACAATGCTTCCCTCGAGTTGACGTTTTGCCCGTCTGGCCAATTTCCGAAGGAATACCAGGGCGACATATTCGCCGCACAGCACGGCTCCTGGAACAAATCCGTGCGCACCGGATACGAAGTCATCCGCGTGTTTCTCAGGGACGGCGCCGCAACCGGGGAATACCAGGACTTCCTCACCGGATTCACGACGCCGGACGGGCAGGTCTGGGGGCGGCCCGTCGGTGTCGCCTTCGGACAGGACGGCTCCCTCTACGTGTCCGATGACGCAGGTAATGCAATCTGGCGCGTGTCTTATCCGGACCGCTAGCAGTTGAGCTAGCGGGTCACGTCCGGCGCCTGGACCTACCTTCGCAGCAAAATAATTTTCGGCTCTCCGGAACGTAGTTTCGTATAACACTCCAGAGCCCGGCGCGCCAGGCATGATACGGGCAAATCTCGGAGAACCCCCGTGCGTACATACACGTCCTGGATCTGCGTAATAAACTCAAAAGGTCGGTCTTTCAGAAAAGCGTCATGCTGAGCGCTGGGCAAGCCTATCGCATAGATCTCGTCTTAAGAGATCTGAACAGCAATCACCTCGGCTCGATCAGCGCGGGGCTGAAGATACCGGTTTATGGCGGCGACGCATTGCAGGCAAGCACGATCATTCTGGCCCAGGAGATAGCAAGCGTCAATCCTACGTATGATCGCCTGGAGCAGTTCGTGATCGGCGACATGAAGGTGCAGCCCGTGGTGAAGCGGGAATATGAGAATGGGCAGCAGCTGATCGCGTATTTGCAGGTGTACAACGCAAAACTCGACCAAGCTGCTACGGCCCCCTCGTTGCAAGTTTCTTATAAGTTAAGGTCTGGATCCAACGTGATCCAGACTCTGGATGATCCCAAGGGGCATTCAGTGCAAATGGCTTCCGAAGAGCGGGCCGTGATTATTGGCATCATCCCGATCGTGAACATGAAGCCGGGCGCCTACGATCTCGATATCACGATCCTGGATAACATTTCCGGCCAAAGGCTGACCACCACGACCGATTTCGAGCTGATCAAGTAACTAAATAGGTTCCGGCCGCCGGACGGGACCTAGGCGCCAAAGATCTCGTCATCCGGTTAGGGTACGGGCCTCCGTTTCAAGGCTTGCCGGACCCACGGAACAACGAAAGACTGAAGAAGGCATTAGGAGAACTCGGTAAGCTTAAGGTCAAGTAGATGAAGGCCAAGCAATTTCGTGCGATGTGCCATTGCAACTTTTCAATGTCCGTACAGCGGACATAAATGAGCAGGATCTCTGGCTCCAAGGTTTTGCAGATTCATGACATACCGCGTGCCCGTTGCGTCGGGCAGGCCAACGACCAGGCCTCTCGCATCCAGCGGGTCGTTCCCTTTTGGCGCCAGGGCCGTCTTTATGCCGCGCACGGCATGGTCGTGGTCTGTTTCCAAACCGCAATCGGGTCATTCAGGGAGTAGCGAAGCATCGGCTCATTTGGAACGGTAGATCACCTCCTCACGCGGTGCCGGCTTATGGATGGAGGCCAGGGCTGCTGCAATTCCCCCTATGCCTGCTCCCATTTCGATGCCCCCGCTTACGAAGTCGCCCGCGGAAGGTTTGCTTATGGCTATTTTTGTTCCCATCATTCCTAATCCAAATCCGACTCCGAAAAAGACCGCGCCGTACTTGACAGCCCTCCTTTGACGAGAGCCCGGCCGAGCCACGATCACCTGTGAAACCCCTTCCTTGGAAAACACCCGCTCATTTGCATCCACCTTCAGAAAAATGGCATCCGCGCTCAGGCGCACATAATCGCCTTGAACTGCCACGCCATGTTTCAAAACAACCGTAAGACTGGCGCCTGGTGAAAGCTCTTGAACCTTATTCCAGTTGCCGGCAGGTGGTTCTCCAATAAGGTCATTCGCCCATGCGTTTAAGATTAACGCGACAAAAAGGACTGCTGCAAGAAATCCCTTTACGAGTGGTTTCAGCATATCTGCCTCCAGAAAACTGACCTTTTTGTGTCTCGTATCCGTCAGCCGAGAATGCGAAATCCAAGCAGATAATGGATCACCCCGATCGCAGCCTGTGCACCTCGCTCGCGGCACAGCGGTTTTGTAATTCACCAAGATATCATTGCAGTAGGAAATGGAGTGTGCGAGAAGTCGTGTCAGCCATGGGCCAGTTAGTGACCTCGCTTTATGCTGAACCTGTCGAGGATCCGGGATGTGCGAAGAAGAACTGATTCAGCCACTCTTGACGAGGTCCTCGCCGAAGCGTCGGCTCATCTGCCGTCCCGGGTCCTCAGGTTCCCCGAGATCGCTAGTGTCATGGACTTCCGACCAGGGAAACTGAGGCTCACGGCCGCAAGTTACCAGCACAAGATCCAGCAAGGAAACAAGATGATGGGTTTTGCCGAAAGGCAAATCCAACTCCTGCAGGAGCGCCTTCAGATACTTTCCCACACATTGCTGTGCATGGAAGCAAACAGCGTCCCCAGTTTTCCTTCCCAGTTTTCCCCAGTTTTCCCAGTGGCGAGCTCAGCCCTCAGCTTACTGCTTTCTTCAGGAGCGCGCCGATCTTTGCCTCTCCGGCGGCGGTCAACTCCTGCAGCGCGAAGGCAACCGGCCACAGGGCGTCTTCGTCGAGGTTCGCCGCATCGCTGAAGCCTAACGTCGCGTACCTCGTTTTGAACTTCTGCGCGCTTTGGAAGAAGCAGACGACCTTGCCGTCCTTGGCATACGCGGGCATCCCGTACCAGAGTCTCGGCGACAGGGCTGGCGCGCTGGCTTTGATGATGGCATGGAGCCGCTTGCCCATGACGCGATCCGGTTCCGGCATCTCGGCGATCTTCGCGAGCACGGCGCCTTCCCCGTCCGCCTTGTCCGCGCGCGGGCTGCGGCGCGCGGCCGCCTTCAGCTCTTGGACGCGCTCCTTCATCGCGACTCGTTCCTCGTCCGTGAATCCCTTGAACGTCTTGCCGATCGCGGTGCTGCTCCTGGCGGACTTCTGTGTGTCCTTCTTCGGGCTCATAGAAACCTCCTCCTACTGACCTGGGTTGGAAATCTCGCGACAAACGTGGACCCCCCTCGTTCTTCTCATCCTTTGAAGAAGGATATCTCTTGGGTCGCCTTGGCGACATCTCATATACTGGGTGGCGTCCCGCTATTTTCTGCACACCGCGATCGAGTGTCCGTTCACTTCATTCGCCGTCGGCAAGACTGGAAGGCGCCGCCCGCATTTCCGAGACTTGCGCCACTGGAAGGGAGACAACCGTGATTCACAGCATGCGCATGACGAGCCAGCCTGCGGACAGGCCCAGGATTGCACCGCCGATCACGTCACCAACACGATGTTTCCTGAGCACGATTCTCGAAACACCCACCAGCACGGTTGCCGCCGCCCACCAGGGAAACCAGCCCCACAACCCGCCGGCGACCACCGCTATCATCGCGGATCTTGCGGTGTGAATGCTCGGGAAACTCCCCGCATCGAGCCTTTCCAGATGGGTTTCGTGTGGTTGCGCCTCCGGTCGATTGCGATGCCACAGGAACTTTATCGTGTTGCCGCAGGCTTCAACGCATGCAAAACCCACCGCCAACCGTGCTGCGGCGGTCCGGTCGGAGAGCGTCGCAAGCAGGACAACGATCAAAACAAAGAGAGTTGAACCCAATGCGGAGCAATCGCTTGCGATTTCCAGAAGCTGTTGTTGCCAATAGGTGGTTTGCCTCATACCGCGGTCATTTTGTGAGTAGACGCGCTGTTTGTTTGCCCGCCTTCAGGCCTCGAGTTGCGCGGGAAGACTGACCCGTTCCCTTTCCGGCGCGTATGTGCAGGTCCGGCCATTTTTTGCATTGCGGCGCAGGACCGCAAGCGCCAACCTTGCTTTGTCCAGGCAGCCGGCCAGCGAAAGCGAAGTGTCGGCCTCCCCCCGGAAGCAGTACCAGCAGCCGCGGCAGCCGCTGACGGCGGCTTGCGCCTTTGCCGACCTCACGGCGGCGATGTCGTCTCGCAGGATGTGCCCGGCAGCAGGCATGTCCACGCAAGGATGCATGTACCCGTAAGGGTCTACGCTGAAATATTTTAATCCTGCGTGGCAGCGCTCCGGCGGCCGGCCGCTGTAGAACCGCGCCAGCCCTTCGAGATATTTGCGCGAATTGAACATGCTCGCGAATTGGTCCCTGAGAGCCAGAATTCGCTGTATCCCCTCTGAATCCACGGAAGTGCCCAGACCGGCTTCCCCTGTCTTGTTGGCGTGGTAGGGCTGGAACAGGACGTAGACGCCCCGCGCGTCTGCAAACCGGACGATCTGTTCGACCGCCGAGACGTTCTGCCTCGTCATGACACACATGAGCCCGCCGCTCCTATGGCCTCTGAGGAACTCCTGGTGGAGCCATTCCAGCGCGCGCACGACCCTGCCCTGCAAGCCGGGTATGCCGCGGTGTTCGTCATGGATTGCGGGCGACAGCGAATCGAACGAGATCAGCAGGTTGTCCAGTCCGGCTTCCTTCAGCGCCCTGATCCGTTCCCGCGAGAGACGGCTGCCATTGGTGACCATGGAGGTCCACATCCCCTTTTGCGAGGCGGTCGCAACAATATCCTCCAGATCGCCGCGCAAGGTGGGTTCGCCCCCGGTGAAGTTGATCAGGCGAGTACCGTAGCTGTATACCCGGTCCATGCCCTTGCGGATCTGCTCCAGGCTCATTTCGTCGGCGGGGCGGCTCGGATTCCTCCAATAATTGCAGATGGCGCAGCGGGCGTTGCACCGGTAGGTAAGTTCCCACAGGCAGTTTAGGAAGCGCTTTCCTTTCAGTACGGACATGGCCGCCGAAAGCGAAAACCACAACGCATCAGGGTAGGTCCTCATGATTCGGCTCCTCCGACAGTCCCTGTTTGCCCGGAATGCCCGGGGACCGGATCGTCGGCTTCTGCGTCGTAATGCGCGGATTGCCGGGAAAAGAGCTCAGCGAGGGAATTGATTTGGCGGTCTTTAGCTGATAGAGCACTAGGAAAACCGCCAAAATCGGCACGGCGCCAGCCGAGATCACGGCCACCACTTCCCCCCGGACCAGATCGGCAAGCCACTGATTTGTAAAATCCGACACGGTCCAGGGCCGTACTTGTGCCAACACCATGTTCAGCGCTATTGGTATCCACATCAGGCGGACCGACCTTCTGGCGATCGACAGCTGGCAGCATATCATCTCCGCATCCCAGGTGAAGATCGTATACAGTGCGACGCCGAATCCTTGAGCGGTGAATCCCGCGGGCACACCCATATCGTGCAGGCCGGTTGCCTGCTCAAACGACGCGAGGCAACGGGCGGCACCGAAAGGAGCGGCAAGCGCGGCCACTGCCGAGGCCGCCGCCACGAGAACAGCGCCTTCGATCGCGAGTCTGCGCAAGGGGCGGCCCAGGGACCATACCCAGGTGAACGCCGCCGCGGCAAAGAAACCGGGGAGGTAGAGAAACGAGTTGCCTGCCATCCCGTGCCTCCATGCGGCTGCATGGTCGTATGCGGCACGGAGTGCATTCGTCCCCGCCGGGCCGTCGATGATGTGCTGGCTGGCCATGCGTTCCAGGTTGTCTGCCGCGAGATACATCCAGAGAAAAAGGACATGCGCCATAACGAATGATACGCGCATTGCCATAAGGCGCCCACCCCGATCCCAGCGGATCGCTCTGTTGTGTCCAGTGATCACCTCGTCCATAAAGCCCTCAGCAGGAGCCGCACCCTGTCTGACAGAAGAGAGCCCAATACCAGCGTCAGGTACGCCGGAATCACCGCCAGAAAAAACCCCCAGGAAGCGAGCCCGTCCAGCACCAAGATCACAAGCGTGAAAGCCAGGGCACAAAATTGCACACCAATCAACTGTCCACGCGAATAGCAGCTCAGAGTGAGCCTCGCACGCCAGCCGTTGCCACCCATTTCCACGACCCTGCGCAGGCTGACCAGGCCGAGGGCAACCGCAAAAATGACTGCGAGATGGCCCAACGGCGCTTCGGGGCCGGCGAGCGCCACCCCCATCATGAACCTCAGCGGATGGGTAAGGCCGTTCATGATCAGATCGAGAACCGGGATGTTTCTTGCGCCAAGAGAATAGACGGCGGTGATCGCCAGGAAGCCGGCAAACATCCACGCCATTTTGGCGCCAAAAAACCAGGAGGCGCCCGCAAAACCTGCTGTGGTCATCAGGACCGCGAACACCACAGCCGCGCGGATGGTGATCGCTCCTGAGGGCAGCGGCCTTCGGGCTTTCAGCGGGTGCAGCCGGTCGGAATTTACGTCGGCGATGTCGTTGAATGTGTAGATGCCGCCGTAAAAAAAGACATTGAAGAACATGTAGAGCAACACGAGGGATCGCGCAATTTCGAGCGACGGAGGGCGCGAGAAAATCAGCGCGCCAAAAATAACGTTCACATAGGAAACGTGATAATGGAATTTGATCAAATGCAGGTAAGGCGCGACCAGGTTCCATCCCCTGCGGCTCATTACGGCGCACCCAGAAAAGTCGGTGATACTGCTGGCCGGTTGTACAAGCATCACGTTCCTTCCTCAATCCAGATCCTGACTGTAATGCGCGGAACGCGCGTAAAAAGGATCGAGTGTGCAAAATGGGTGTAGCCGCTCGCACTATTCTTCAGCAAAAAACTGGAAATACTCGTTCCCGATTTCAGTGTAGGCTGGGAATCGGAGAAGGGGAAACCGGGGAGCGATTCCCCGAGCAAACGCTCGCGCTTAGCCGCCCGCGCTTTTTGCGGGTCGGCTGGAACGCGTTGTCAGACCTCGTTCTTTCACGCGACGAAGTTCTTCGAGGAGATCCAGAGCCAAAGGCGCATTGTCTTTCTTATCCATTGAATGTTCATACCTGGCCCCAAGTTCCTAAATCACGTTCAGCGCTTCGACCTAGCCTGCTGTTCCCGGCGGTTGCGAATGCTATCAATGATCTGACTGAAGCGCGGCTCCCTCTGGATGTTTGCCAGGAGCGGATTCCGCTCGAACCACTCCGCCCTCTCGTCACCGGCCCGCACAGCGCGGTCCAGCCAATCCAGAGATTTGGCCTTGTTCCCCAGGACTGCATAGAATTCGGCGACGTTGGATGCGACCGTGACCAGCTCCCCAAATTTGAGCACCTCCGGATCCATCGCCCGCATGCTGATAGCGAAGATCCCGGTCTTTCTCCAGGAGCCGGTCAATAGGTGTCACGTGCAGCAGGTGTCAGGTTTCCAACGTCCAGTTTTTAACGGCCAACAAGGCGCCTGCACCAAAAACTGGATCCTGTAACCCTGATACCCTACAACTCTACATTTTCTCACCAGATGGATCGGATATGCGGATAGCTGCGTATCTTTCGGTCTTTCGTGACGATGGGGATATCCTTTGCAAGAGCCGTCGCTAGGATGATCCGGTCCGCGGGATCTGCATGAAGCGGACCCGCCAGGAAGACCGAGCGCACGAAAAGGGTGTTGTCGACCGGCACAAAATTGAAGAACGGAAGCGCCTCGCATCTGGTGATCCAGTCCCTCACGTCGATCGTCAGCTTCAGGCGTCCGCTGGCCGAGAGCATCGCAACTTCCCAGCAGCTGATGGATGAAATGACGATGGAGCCCCCGGCCAACGCCGTCTCGGTTGCTTTGCGCGCCGGCGCACTAAGCTGACGGGGATCGTCTACAAACCATACCCAGGCATGTGTGTCCAATAGGATCACTTCAGCGCCTCCCAGTCGTCCAATCCGATCGGCTCCAGAGGGTCGGCATATTGGACTACCGTGTGACGCAGGTCGTTCAGAAGTTCCTCCGGGTTCTCCAAGTACGAAACGACCTTGGCTACGGGCCGCCCGCGGTCCGTGATGATGACGGGCCGGCCGGTTTTTTCGACCTCCCTGAAATAGTGCAAGGCACGGGACTTAAATTTCGATTTGGAAACGGGATCCATGATCGCTCCTTTATGACTCTAGTCATATTACCCTGGTCATTATAGGCAATCAAGGCCGATCCTGCCGAGTCCCTCGGTGTCAGGTCTTGGCAGTTCGGATTTTGGCGGCGCCGCCGAATCAAGTCCCAACGGGTTTCGGGGGAGTTCATTCGCTATCGACCGGTCTATTTCTCGCATCCAGCGGGATCGACAGGGCAAATCTGGATCGGCGTGATACAATCCCTTCGCTTGCAATTAAAACTCACGCTCATCACTTTTGGCTGGCAGCATTTTCCGTGAGCATCTGATCCTTTGATGTCCTCGGTCATCTGTTGGCGAACATGGCCAGCCCCCGTTGGCAGGAGGTCTTCATGAAGAATCGAATGGCGATATGCATCAGCGTTTTTCTCGTTTTATCCTTCGGCACATCCGCCTTTGCGGCTGGGCCGCTGCTGTTCGACAAGTCCGAGTATGCGGCCCGCCGGGCGAAATTGATGGCGAAGATCCCCGACGGCGCGGCGCTCCTCCTGGGAGCGACGCCGGCCACCGGCTACGGCGAATTCGTTCAGAACAACGACATGATTTACTTCGCAGGCGTGGAGATCCCCAACGCCGCGCTGATCATCGACGGACGGTCGAAGACGAGCACACTATTCTTCACCATCACCGACAGCGGCGCACGCAACGAAGGGATCAGCCTCGACCTCGTCCACAATGCGGCGGCCATCACCGGCATCGAGCGTGTTTCCCCCATCGAACAGTTTACTTCGACGCTGTCCCGGCTGGCAGGATCCGGGGCAACCCTTTACACGTCGTTCAAGCCGGAGGAACTGGCCCGCGAATGTTCGGCCGAAAAACTCAGCATCATCCAGAACGCGATGACGCTCAACCTGTGGGACGGCCGTCTGACGCGCGAACTGCAGTTTGTAAAAAACCTCCGCGAACGGTTTCCTCAAGCCGTGGTCAAGGATGTCTCCTCGTTTATCTGGGAACTGCGCTCGATCAAGTCGCCAGCCGAAATCGAACAGCTGCGCAAAGTCGGCCGGCTCGGCGTGGAGGCGCACAAGGCTATGATGCGGGCCACACGGGTGGGGGCGCCCGAATACGAGATGTCGGCCGCTTTTGAATACGCATCGAAAAATGCCGGAGCGCGCGACCTTGCCTACAACGTCATCATCAGTTCGGCCGAGAACCACCCGTATCTCCACTACTACCGCCACGACCGCATTCTCAAAGCCGGTGATTTCATTGTGGTGGATGCCGGCCCGGCCCTTGATTACTATGTCATCGATATCTCAGCCTCCTACCCGGCGGACGGAAAATTTACTCCTCGGCAGCGCGAGATCTATGAGGCGGCCCTGGCCATTCAGGAAGCCTGCAAGCAGGTGTACAGACCCGGCATCGAGGCCAGGGACGTCCAGCCCCAGGTCCTCGAGATGTTGAAAAAGAAGGGCTTTAACGTCGACAAGGACCTGTTCAAAATCCGCACCATGCAGACGGGTGTCAGCCATAACGTCGGCATGGCCGTTCATGACGTCAGCGCCGGACCGCGTGGCCCGCTTCGGCCGGGGATGGTGTTTGCATGCGACATCTATGCCGTCTTCCCCGGGGAAGACCTGGGTGTACGGGTAGAAGATACGGTTGTGATTACCGAGACAGGTTGCGAGAATCTCACGCCGGGCCTGCCCCGGACGATTGCTGAAATCGAAGCGTTCATGAAGAAGTAGATTTGCAGGCCCTGGGGGATCCGGCAAACCTTCCCGGCAACAGCCATGGAAACGGGTCCTGAGTGGGAGGACATTTGACCTCTGGTGAAGCACGGCGACCCCTGGGCCTGTGGAGGAGCACGGCCCTTGTAATCGGCAACATGATCGGGTCCGGCATCTTCCTGCTCCCGGCTTCACTGGCGCCCTATGGCGGGATCAGCATCCTCGGCTGGCTGTTTACGGCCGCCGGTGCGATGCTGATCGCCCTGGTGTTTGCCCGTCTGAGCCGCAAGATGCCGAAGGCCGGCGGATTATACACTTACACGAAGGCCGGCTTCGGCGATCTCGCCGGCTTTCTGATCGCCTGGGGTTACTGGATCTCGATCTGGTGCGGGAACGCCGCCATCGCGACCGCATTCGCCGGTTATGCGGGGGTTTTTGTCCCGTCGATCTCAAAGGACCCCTTGCTGGCCGGCGTCACGGCCGCAGGTGCCATCTGGCTGTTGAGCTGGGTGAACGCCATGGGGGTTCGCAACGCGGGGATCGTGCAGCTCGTGACGACAGTGGTGAAGCTGCTGCCGCTCCTTGCCGTCGGAACTCTCGGGATCTTTTTCTTCGATCGGCACAACTTTATCCCGTTCAATCCGAGCGGACAGTCCGTTTTTTCGGCGATCACGGCGACTGCCGCGCTGACGCTGTGGGGATTCCTGGGCCTGGAGTCGGCAACGATCCCGGCCGACGACGTGGTAAATCCGCGTCGCACCATCCCCCGAGCGACGGTGCTGGGCACCCTCACCGCGGCGGGAGTCTATATACTCGGGACGGTGGCGGTGATGGGCCTTATTTCCCCGGCTGCGCTGTCCCGATCGACGGCGCCTTTTGCCGATGCGGCCGACGTCATGTGGGGCGAATGGGCGTCATTCGCGGTGGCCGCAGGCGCCGCGATCTCCTGCCTCGGGGCCCTCAACGGGTGGATACTGCTGCAGGGGCAACTCCCCCTCGCAGTAGCGCGGGACGGGCTCTTCCCGGGGCTGTTCGCTCGCCTCTCGAAACGGGGCACGCCGGTTCTGGGAATCGTGATCTCGAGCGCGCTGGCCACAATCCTCATTTCGATGAACTATACCAGGGGGCTGGTCGAGGAGTTTACGTTCATCCTTCTGCTCGCGACCCTGACGACGCTCGTGCCGTACGTTTTCTGCTCGGCCACCGCCATGCTGATCTCGCTCCGTGAATCGGATGGAAGGCCCGGCCACCGTCGCGCCTTGCTGTTGCTGGTCCCGGCCCTTGCATTCATTTACTCCCTGTGGACAATCGGGGGAGCGGGCCGGGATACGGTTTACTGGGGCTTCCTGCTGCTCCTGGCAGGCGTTCCGGTCTATGTATGGAACAATGCGCGCCTCGGCGCGGCCAAGACCCAAAACAAGAAGAACATGAGAGGAGGACAAGTATGAGCCGCCATCCTTTTTTGCTGCTTGCGGGCTTCCTGTTTCTTGCCGGAGCACCTTTGTCCCTGGCGCAGCAGCCTCGGGCGCAAGGGCACATCACCTCGCCTCTCGAAGAGTTCGGCCACAATTTCGGCGACGATTACTGGCTCGCCGACTATCAGCAGATCACGTCCTATTGGCAGAAGCTGGCGCGCGAGTCCGGCCGCATCGTACTGCAGCCGATCGGCAAGACCGCCGAAGGACGCACGCAGCTCATGACGATCGTCACCTCGCCGGAGAACCAGAAGCGACTGGCGCGCTACAAGGAGATCTCGGCCCGCCTGGCACATGCCGAAGGACTGTCGGACGAGCAGGCGCGCGCACTCGCCAAGGAGGGCAAGACGGTCGTCTGGATTGACGGCGGCCTGCACGCCAGCGAATCGCTCGGCGCGCAGCAGCTCGGCGAGATGGTCTACCAGATGGTGAGCCGCAACGACGACGAGACAATGAGGATCCTGAACGACGTGATCATCCTGTTCGTCCACGCGAATCCGGACGGCAACGACCTGGTCGCCGGACTGGTACATGCGCAATCCGGATCCGCTGCAGCGCACGCTCTCCGGACCTGCCGCGGCTGTACCAGAAATACATCGGCCACGACAACAACCGCGACTTCTTCGCCTCGACGCAGGTGGAGACCGAGAACATGAACCGCGTGCTCTACCGCGAGTGGTTCCCGCAGATCATCTACAACCATCACCAGAGCGGTCCGGCCGGCACGGTGCTGTGGTCGCCGCCGTTGCGCGACCCGTTCAACTACAACCAGGACCCGCTCCTCGTGCTCGGCATCCAGACGGTCGGCCTCGCACTCCACACGCGCCTGGCGGCGAAGGCAAGCCGGGCGCCACCATGCGATCGGGGGGGCCGTACGACGGCTGGTGGAACGGCGGCCTGCGCAACACCGCCGCATTCCACAACATGGTCGCGATCCTGACCGAGATGATCGGCAGCCCGACGCCGATGCGCGTGCCGCTCGTGATGGACCGGCAGTTGCCCGACGAGCGATTTGACGTTCCCGGTCGCCGCCGCAGGAATGGCATTTCCGGCAGTCGATCGAGTACTCGATGGCGACCAATCGCGCCGTGCTCGACATGGCGTCGAGGATGAAAGAAAATTTCCTGTTCAACATTTATCGCATGGGGAAGAACTCGATCGAACGCGGCAGCCGGGATACGTGGACGCCCCGGCCGCATCGGTACGCTGCCAGTCGCGGCCTCGATGGGCGCGACAGCCGGAGGCGGCAGCGGCGCGGCGCTGGCGCCCAGAACAGCGACGCGCTGTGGGCGGCGCTGCACCGGCCGGAGGATCGCGATCCGCGCGCCTTCATCATTCCGTCGATCAGCCCGATTTCCCGACCGCCACCCGGTTCATCAACGCGCTTCTCGAGACCGGCATCACGGTCCATCGCGCCACGCGCGGTTTCCCGGCGCAGGGTAAGACTTACCCCGCCGGATCGTACGTGGTGATCGCGGCGCAGGCATTCCGGCCGCACGTGATGGACATGTTCGAGCCGCAGGACCATCCGGACAACTTCCCATATGCGGGCGCGCCCCCGACGCCGCCGTACGACAACGCCGGATGGACGCTGGCGTACCAGATGGGCATCGAATTCGACCGAATTTTCGAAGGCTTCACGGGCCCGTTCGAGACGATCACGGACTGGAATGTCAAGTCCGCCGGCCGGTTCCGTATCAACGTCTGCCGGGAGCGCAGTTTCTATCTCACCGGTCCCAAGGCGCTCGACGCCTTCGTCGCGGTAAACCGGCTGCTGGCGGCAGACCAGGAGGTGTACAGGGTCGCGGACGGCTCATTTTGGGTCACGTGCGAGCGCCGCGACGCCCGCGTTGCTGAAACAGGTGTCCGCAGACCGGGGCATCAACTTCTCCGCCTCCACGGCTCCGCTTCCGGATTCGAGCGCAGACAGACTCACACGACCGCGTGTCGGCCTCTGGGACCAGTACGGCGGATCGATAAGTTCCGGCTGGACGAGGTGGATTCTCGAGCAGTTCGAATTTCCGTTTGACCGCGTGTTCGCACCGCAGCTCGATGCTGGGAACTCTCAATGCCCGATACGACACACTCATCTTCGCGACCGGCGCCATTCCGGGAGGCGCCTCGGCGGCGGGGCGAGGTGGAGGCCGCGGCGTGAGAGGTCCGGTCCAGCGAACATTCCCGGCGGAGTATCGCGATCAAGTCGGCAGTGTCACCGTCGACCGCACCCTGCCGCAGATCAGGCAGTTCATCGAAAACGGCGGCACAGTCGATCGCGATCGGAAACTCGGCCGCGAACCTGGCCGGCTACCTCAATCTGCCGGTCGAGAATCATCTCGTCGAGAACGGAAAGCCGCTGCCTCGCACCAATGTACTATGTTCCAGGCTCTGTGCTGCAGGGCCCGTGTCGACACGGCGAAGTCCGGTCGCCGTGGAATGAAGGAATACACCGACGTCTTCTTCGACAACAGCCCGGTGTTCAGGCTGCGGCGCCGATGCTGCCGCGCGCGGTGTGAAAGCGATCGCGTGGTTTGACTCGAAGACGCCGCTGCGCAGCGGCTGGGCCTGGGGTCAGGAGTACCTCGATGGCGGCGTGATCGCGGTCGAGGCAGCCGTCGGCAAGGGCCGCGTCCTGCTCTTCGGGCGCCGAGATCCTGCAGCGCGGGCAGCCGCACGGCACGTTCAAGTTCCTGTTCAACGGGATCTATGCGAAATGAAATGGGTGCGGCTCTTTTGGGACAGAAGATTTGTCGCGCCATACTATGAGTCGGGATGCAATCCGAAGAGCCCCACCCAAGAAATTTTTCACCTATCATTTATCAATGGTCATTTGTCCGATGTGAGCTTTTGGCCTGTGCAGTCCTGATCGAGGCGCTGAGAATACAGGCATGCTCGCGATTCTGCTTGACGAGGCCGTTAACCTGGTCCCCCAAAATAGCAATTGATAATTGACAAATGATAAGTGACAAATACTGTCTGTGCTGTGGCCTGATGTGGTCAGTTGCCGATCAGCGCGACCCGTTTTGCGAGCATCAGTCCGGAGTGGAGAATAGACCGCATCCGGGTTTCGTCGGTGCTGTAGCCGGAATTCTTCGTCGTTATCTGGCGCAAGACTGCGACTTCCACCTGACCGTTGTCCGAGGCTTCCAGGACCAGACCTTCCGGCGCCTTCCACTGACCCAGTCTCCTCGTCAGCCCGTAGCCACGCTCCGCAACGGCGACGACATAGAAGTAGAGGTACGATTTTCCCTGCACCTCGTTGACTGCCATTTGCCCCTGAAGCCCGAGAAACCCTTCGGCAGCCCCTTTGGGTACATACCGAAACCGGATGTCGCTCGGAATCTCGCGAGCGCCTTTCCCCTCCAGGAGCAGCGAAAACTGCAGCTTGTCTTCCGCCACTTCATCCTTTACGCAATCATAAAGCTTAAGGAAGGCATCGATTTTGAGCATCAGCTTCGGCCGGGTCAAAATTGAGCGTATGCCCGTTACCCAGTGCGGCAGCAGCAACACCGCCGCATTGACTCCAACCAGCTGGAGCGCCCGGGATTCCAGTTGCAGGCCGGCAACGATCGTGAATGCAAGCGCCGCCAGCACGAGGCCGAATGCCAGGCACCCGAGGCGGTTGCTGATATCCAGGACGCTGCGGTCCCAGGTCTTCATCTTCAGGTCGAGTTTTTGCACCTGCCGGATTTTGTCGAGCGTCGCCGGGCGCCACTCATTCGATGCCTTGTATCTTCCGAGATCGACGTTGTTGTTGTACCCGCGCACCAGAAGGAGAATGTTTCCCGCCATCACCATCAGGATTCCCGGCCAGAAGGACATGGCCGCGACCTGCCACGCCAGGCCTCCGACTACGAAGGCCACGGCGGCGACGGCACGCACTCCGTATCCGAGGGCCGGCAAAACCCGGAACACCACAATGCCTCTTTCCGAAGGGGACAACAGGATCCATTCCATATCAGGCAAGCTCCCTTTGACCAGCGGTCTTAAGCTCCTCATAGCCCTGCTGCTGAAAATAAAGCGGACACGCGCCGTTGCAGATGTTGAAGTGCTCACAGCCGGCGCATTCCGCCGGGGCCAATTCCTTCCGGCGGAAGAGTCGAGCGCGCCGGGAAGCCCAGACCGCTTCGAACCCGTCCTCGAGAATATATCCGACGGCCTCCGGATAAGCCGCGCACGGGCGCACGGCGCCGTCCGGCGCGACCGAGACCAGGCCGTCGCAAGCGCTGCATCCCTTGTTGCCGAGGCCGTGCAGAACGGAATTGAAGAGGCACACGGGCACGGGCGAATACCACATGAATTCCACTTCGTGGCGGTCGCTCTCGGCAAGCAATCTTTCCAGGTGCGGCCCGATCTCCGCATAACTCACGATCAGGCCGGAATTCGCGGCGCCGCTGCCAACCGGGATCATCAGATTCATGCTGAAGCGGGGAACCCGCAGTGTGTTTTTCACGAAAGCGGGAAATCGGAGCAGCTCCCCCAGGTTCATTCGATTCACGGTGGTGTTCGTGTGGGTCCGGATTCCGGCAACATTCAGGAACTGCACCGCTGCCACCACCCGGTCAAAAACAGGGGCCCCCACAATCGCGTTGTGCGTTTCTGCCTGCACTCCTTCCAGGCTGACCTGCGCGGAATCCAGACCTGCCCGCGCCAGTTTGCGTGCGTAGCTTGAGTCGATGCGCGTGCCGTTGGTAATCAGGTTTACGCGCATGCCGAGCCTCTTTGCATGCCGGATATAGCCGAAGAGCTCAGGGACGAGCGTCGGCTCGCCCCCCGTAAAACTGACAGAAGGCACCTGCGCATCCCGATAAAGGATTTCCAGGACGCGTTTGACTTTTTCCGGCGTCATGACATCGGCAGCGGACTGGGCGTCACCCGCATAACAGAACCGGCACCTCAGGTTGCACGTGTAGTTCAAGGCGATTTCCGACAATACCGGCAGGCTCGTCAGATTGAGCTCCATCGGTATCATCTCGACCGCGCGCGGAGGGAACAGAGGATTGATCCGGCCCTCGAGGTGCGCCTTCAACGCCCGGAAGAAGGCCTCGATCTCCCGCAGCTTGTCAGGATCCCCGCCGATTTCCTTTGTGAGCCGCCGGATGCTGCCGCCGTCAAGGAGGTACTTGAGAATTCGCACCGCCGTGGGATTGAGTCTGGCCACCTGGTTAGGCCTCTTGATCAAGACGTTGTCCACAGTGCGCACGAACACATAGGGGCGCACGTTATGGATGAACTCATCCACCCACCCCGGATCTCCGGGGGCATCGGACCCTCGGAATTTCGCAAGGCCGGTTCGGGAGACGACACGACTCAACACGGCAGGCCACAGCGCCATGGGGAGGCCCTCAATGGGAACTGCCGCTCACGCATGCCGAGTGGCATGCCGAATGGCAGGCAGAATGACACGCAGAGTGACAGGCCGAGTGGCACGCGGAATGACAGGCGTCATGGCAGGCATTCTGAGCCGGGTCGAAGCCCAATCCCTGCATGAGATGATCGGTGGTGATCGAAAGGTGGTTTTCATACCGGTAGGGGTCTCCGGAATACACGAACGGTTGACCGTAATACTGTGTGTGATACCACGAGTGCCAATAGTAATCCTGGCCGGCATCGCCGCCCGTCCCGGGCATGGCCTCGCGCATGCGGTCCGCGTAATACTTCTTGGTGGCCTCAATGTCGCAGTCCCAGGCCTTGCGCTGGATATTACGCACGGCGAGGTCCATCAGCGCCTCCAGGTCCACCTGGGAGAACTGGCCGTCGCGGATCGAGTTGTAGAGCTGCTCTTCATAGCTGCCCGGGGTGCCGACGGAAGACTTCAAGGCCTCGACCCGGAGCGGGTCCTGGGACAGAATGCTCAATGCCCCTGCCGCCTCCATGGATGCGATCATGCCGCTGATGATGCGCTTGACAGGAATTTCGAGGTAGAAAGCAGCTTCCAGAGGACTCAATTCCTTGCAGATTTTTCCCGGCTTGCGGTAGTCGGCCAGCTGCAATGTCGGCGGCGTCCAGTCGATCGAGTCCCAACGGATCTCATCCAGGCCGCGGTGCGCAACCACCATGGAGCGTTGCTTGCCCAACACCACGGCGGCGAACACGGCCAAACAGACGAAGATCGCGATGCCGAGCACAGTGCGCGACGGGGGGATCGGTCCTCTCTCCGCCTCCAGGTTCGCGGGAGAGAACCAGTCGGCCGGGGTGTAAAACTGCACCCGCATCGAATAGCCGCTGCCCGGCCGCACTTTTTGAAAGACGACCATCAGTTTCCGGTCCCCTTCCCCGCTGAGCTGATAATCGATCAGAAAGCGTTCGTTCACCCAGGGTTCGGTCAGGATCAGCCTGTCGCGCGCCACCAGCGCGCGCAGGTCTTCTCCGCTGCCCGGCTCGTACGGCAAAATCACCTTCAAATCGTAGTAGTCCTGATCGTCCGCTTCGTTCCACTCAACGGGGGACCAGTTGAAAACCGCGAGGTTCCTGCCCTCGCTGTCTGTTGTTCGGGCTAGATAACCGGCCTCGCTGAAGCTGGTGCGGAAAAACAGGAAATAGGAGATGGTCCCACTGGAGACACCGGCACCGTCGGCAAGCACTACGTCCCACTTGTCGGCGCCGACCTTGGAAATGTCCAACCCATACCGGCGTCCGCCGCCGTCGACGGCAAACGATTCCGGAAGGAAAGACCCGATGTCGAGGCGATCGTTGCCGCTGAAGTAGAATCCGTGGAGTTCGCCCGAGACGATCCCATAGCGCACCATGTACTTCACCAGCGCGCTACCGTCCGAAGCGAGTTCGACGACGGTCTCGACCGCCTCGATCCTGCCGGTGCCCGCCCAGGCCTCGTGTCCGAACCAAAGCGCCAGCGTGAATACGACCGCAATCCGGAACCGCCTGCATGTGGCGTTTCTCTTCATCATCCCTCCGACCGGGTGCATTCCGTTCCCGCCGGCAGCTGCTCAAGCCGCGGGTGGCTTATCAGGGGAGCGAACTTGAGATCGATGGCGAACCAACCGGGCGGCAGGCAGTAGGGAATCTTCAGCCGCTGCTCGGGCGGGTCGAGCGCCCCCTTGAGCTCGCCCGGAAGCATGGGGAACTTCGCTGCAAAATGACGCCCCAGGCGGTCGTCCTCTGCCTGGTAGACGACCTTCCTCCCCACTCTGCCAAGCTTCGCAATAATCCGGAGGTGCGATACGATTCTCCCGATCATGGTGAACCCGCCCCCCGGCACTTTGCGTGCTGCAATCAGAAAACCGTGAATTCACCGAGATTATAGTCGAGGCGGTTTGGCGCCAGGAAGTGAAAACATGGGCCTGACAGCTTCTCCACGCGCCGGCAATGGAGAATGAAACTCCGGCCCCGGCCACCCTCAATCTTCAAGCGTCCGGTCGACCCAGTGTCGTCCAGGGCCCGGCACTTCCCGGCTCAGTACAACCTTGCACCCTCAGAGAAAAGGAGCGACTCACATCCCGGGGCTTTTCTGTCGCGTCCTCCGGGGAAACAGCCCTATAATCACAGCGCCTGTCGTGACTGCCCCGACAGGAGATCCGACCGGAAATGGCTTGCCCTTGCCGTTTGAGCGAGAAACCCTTAGAAGGCGGGAACGGAAATAGCGTTCTCAGCCCTGACCGTGCGAGGTGAATCGTGAAGCTCGGAAAACTGCTGAAATCTCTGATTATCCTCTGTGTCCTGGCCGGTATACCTGTCTTCACACAAACGCAGTCGCAGCCCGGAACCCCCACGGTTCTCAGGACGCCGTTGCGGCAGGAGACCCTCGACCTGTTTGCCAACGAGGTATCCGGTCAGATGGCCTACAACAATCAGGTGAAACTTGCCGGGGCTCCGTGGCTGAGGGATGAAAAAGAGTTCGCCGGCACTATGTATGAATCCCAACAGATCCTGGACCTCGTCAAGGGTTACGGTCTCGAGACGACCCGTCTGGATCGCTATCCGGCCGGCGGGACGTTTGACTACCCGCATGAGGGTGAACTCTGGCTCGTCGAGCCGCAACGCCGGCTGATCGCGCGGCTCGGCGCCGACGCGGCGCTGGTGGCATCGGGGTCCGTGACCGCGGATGTCACCGGAGAGCTGATCTACATCCCGCCACTGAGTCAGGACGAGATCAAGAGCATGACCGCGGCCGGCCCCCAGGAAAAGTATCGCGGCAAAATCGCCCTGATGTGGTCGCACGCGCGCGGAGACCTCGCCGATGCGCTCGATGCGGCAGGGATCCGTGGGGTGATCTCCTTCAGCACCCAGGAACGATACCTGGATCCCGACCAGGTGATTTACTCCTCGGGATCTTATGCGGATCACCCCAACCTGAAACTCGGGATGACCGTTTCGTGGCGGCAGTGGTCCAACCTGCTTGAAGACCTGGAAGGGAAACAGAAAGTGGTCCTCCGTGCCCGCACCCGCATTGAAAAGTATCCGGGCAAGTTCGAAATGGTCTATAGCTGGATACCGGGGACGGAGCCCGACGCGAAAGGCGTAGTGTTCACCGCCCACCTGTTCGAGGGATACACAAAGCGCGGCGCCAACGACGACATGAGCGGCTGCGTCGTGCAGCTGGAGATCCTGAGGTCGCTTACGAAACTGATCGCCTCCGGCCAACTGCCGCGGCCGCGACGGAACATCTATTTCCTGTGGCCGAACGAAATTTCCGGGACATACGAGTTCATCAAACAGCACCCCGGCCTTCCCGACAGGCTCAGCATCAATATCAACATGGACATGGTCGGCGAAGGGCTGCGCAAGAACAACGCCGTGTTCACGATGAGCGAGTGCCCGGCGCACCTGCCGAGTTACCTCGACGGTCTTGCCAGGACACTCTTGAACTACGTCTGGCGCACGAATGACATTGTCTACCTTCCGGACTCCCCGCGCGGCAGGCCGCGGGGACAGTATTTCCCGGCGCCGATGACCGAAAAAAGCGGTTCCGACGACGCCTTCCGGTTTTTCACGCACAGCGCGACTGGGGGCAGCGATCACGTGTGCTTCAACAATTCGTCGGTAGCGGTGCCGGGGATTGAGTTCTTCGTCTGGCCCGATCAGTGGTACCACACCGATCACGACACTCCGGATAAAGGCGATGCGACGGAAATGAAACGCGTCGCATTCATCGGCGCGGCTGCCGCCTGGGCTGCGGCCAATTGTTCGGACGAGGTTCTCCCCGGCCTGATCGATGCCGTTTCCGATTTCGGATATGCCCGAGTGGCGGAACGTGACATCCCGCGAGCCATGGCGGATATCGAGCGGGCTGATGCAGAGACACTGGCGTCCCTGGTGAGCAGGGCTCTCGGTGTGACCGACTCGGCCGCGCAAAGGGAAATCGGTGCGCTCCGTTCGATTGAAGAAATCTACACAGGCACCCCCGCCGCCAGAAAGCTGCTTGCCAGCCGCCTCCAACAGTGGGAGCTGTACCGCACCGCGCTTGGAAATCAGGTGCTGGGTTACGCAAAGATCAGGGCGGCGGATCTGGGCATCGACGTCCCCGCGACTCCTGCAGTGTCCGCCCTCGAGAAAAAATATCAGGCAGTTTTTCCGGTGCTGGCCGAGCCGGTAAAGGGGAGGCTGTTTCAGCTCTCCGCTCACGAACCCTACACCAGGTACATCAAGGAGCACCCCGAGGCGTTGAAATCCATGGGATTGACCCCGCCGCTGGCCGGCACGATTCTCAATTACGTCAACGGCAAGCGCTCGGTCAGCGAAATACGCGGCGCCGTCGCCGGGGAGACCAATGAAGATGTTACGTTGGAAAAGGTGGTTGCCTACCTGGAGCTGCTGAAGACCGTACAGTGGGTTGTGTACTGAGATTTCTCACAGTCGACGCTTTCGATGTCGGCCGGCATGCCTGCGACCGTGCTCTCAGAACTGGTGAGGCAGAGTGCCGACGAGAACCATCAGGCTGCGGCCGATAAACGCGCCCAGCGTGATGGCGAGGAACGCGAACAGGCGCAGCAGGGGCGACGCGCCGGGAAAGCTCCCGCCGAACCAGAGCAACGCGGCGAACGCAATGGGGATGACCGTTGTCAGCAGCAGGTGGAGTCCCAGCGCGATCGGATGCTGGGCTGTAAGGAGGTGCAATGCCGCCTGCAGACGGGCTGCGGTAAAATCATCGAGTGGGACGCGGGACAAGGTCGCAAACATCCACACTGCCGAAACGACCAGCATGAGGCTGCCGGCCACCGCACCTCCGAGGAAACAGCCGAGCAAATTCCTGGGGACGTGCAGATTGCCGAAGGCCGCCGAAGCGGAACCCCCCAGCAGCAGCGCCGTGCCGAAAAAGGAGACCGGCACCCAACCCGCATTCCAGGCGGGCTGAGTCGGGACCAGGTAGATCGCCGTGCTGGAGGCGACCGCGGCCACCGCAAGCAGACTCGTCGCAATGCCGGTCAGGACCCGGTGATCCGGTCTGTGCGCCCACCACGAATGGCTGTAGATAAGCGCTGCAAGAACAAACAGCAGTGTCAGCAGGACCTCCAGGCTCAGCCTGGAAGACCCCAGATTGTACAGAGATTTCCACGCCGCAAGCGGACGGCCCAGGTGAAGCAGCGAAGCCAGAAAACCGATTGCGGCCAGTGGGAAGATCGCGATTCCCAGTGGACGCATGACTGTGTCCGACCGGTTGCCTGCCCAATCGGCGACAGTGGCAGCCAATGACAGCCCGCAGGAGAGCTGGATTGCAAGGGTGAACACTACCAACGGCCATTCGGACATGCCCTCACCTCTCACGCGCGCTCAGCCTCCGGTCTCACCTTGTATCTGCAGGCGGGTCCTGTCAGGCCGGGCGAGGGAAGATTGCGAACCTGCGCGGCCACATCCGGCCGCGAGGCAATGTCCGACAGCCGGCCGAATTCTATGGCACGCATCGGGCAAGCGGTCACGCACACGGGACTCTTTCCCCGCTCCAGTTCCTCCACGCAGAAATTGCATTTCCGGACCCGGCCCTCCCGCACGTCGTACTGCGGAGCGCCATACGGGCACAGCCATGTGCAGTAGCGGCAGCCGATGCAGCGCTCGGGATCGTGCACCACGATCCCATCGCTTACGCGCTTTGAGTAGGCGCCGGCCGGGCAATGCCTGGCGCAGATCGGATCCTCGCAGTGATTGCAGGACATGGAGACGCTGTAGGCATAAATCTCCGGGAACTCCCCGCCCTCAAACGTGCGTACCCTGCGGATTCTCTGGCCGACAGCGGAGTGGTTGAAATCCTTGCAGGAGATTTCACACGTGCGGCAATTGATGCATTTCGTGGTGTCCACGAAAAAGGCGATCTGTCCGTTAGCCACCCTGCCCTCCGTCCGCCACCTGCACCTCCACCAGGATCGTGTGCTGGGCATTGCCGTGAGCCAGCGGAGTCGGCTTCTGGCTTGTCAGGACGTTGATGCAGCCCCTCCGGCACACGCCATCCCTGTCCGGCGTGTACCACGCGCCCTGCGGTATGGCGACGACGCCCGGCCGCACCCGTTTCGTCACGCGCGCCGCAACGATGAGCGCTCCGCGGTCATTGAACACCCGGACTTTGGCGCCGTCCGTGATCCCGCGCCTGCCTGCGTCCTGCGGGCTGATCCACATCGCCTGGGGTTCGGCCTCCTCCATCCACGCATTCTCGTCAAAGGTGGAGTGCGTTCGCCTCTTGTAATGAGGGCCGATGCACTGCAACGGGTACTTCCTGATCAGCGAATCCTCCGGCCCCTCCCATGCCGGGATATATTGCGGGATCCCGGTAATCTCCGGCTTGTTCATGTCGTACAATACCTTCGAGAAGATCTCGATCTTTCCGGACGGGGTCTTGAACGGGTGGCCGGCAGGATTCTTGATCTCCTTCTCGAACGCGACATATGCCTCCGGCTTCTCCCGGTAGAGGCCCGTCCTGGTCAGTTCTTCCCAGGATGGAAACGCGGCATTGTTCCGTTTCGCGTCATCGACAATCTGCTTCAGCCAGTCTTCGCGGGTTTTGCCCTCCGAGAACTTCTCTCCGATTCCCAGCTCTTCCGCCACGCGGCTGAGCCACCAGTATTCGTGCCTGCACTCGAAGGGGGGATCCACGACCTTGTTGCCGAATACGACATATTTCTCGCCCGACCAGGGGAACCCGAAATCGTCGCGTTCGAGCGACTGATCAGCCGGCAGCAGGACGTCGGCAAATCTCGCGCTCGGCGTCATGAAGTGGTCGGAAACGACGATGCATTCGACGAGCTTCTCGTCTTGTAGAATTCTGATCGTCCGGTTGATGTCTGCGTGCTGATTGACAAGGGTGTTGCTGGCAAGATTGAAGATGAACTTGATGTTGCTCTCGAGCGGCCCTGCCTGCACACCGTCCTCAGCGGTCATTTCGGTGCCGCGCACGACGGCGTCGGTCCAGAGGAAGACGGGGATCCTGGTTTTGACGGGATTGGCGCCCGTCGGCAGTTCACCCACACCCAGGCCGAGACTCCTGCCTCCTTCCCCGCCTCCCCAGCCTCCGCCGGGAATTCCAAGATTACCCGTCATGCAGGCCAGGACGATTCCTGCGCGGACGGACTGCTCGCCGTGCGCGTGACGCTGCGGACCCAACCCCTGCAGCAGCTGCGCCGGCTTTGAGGTGGCATACTCCCTGGCCAGATTTCGGATCGTGTTGGCGTCGATCCCGGTGATCGGGGCGGCCCACTCCGGCGTTTTCGGCGAATGATCCTGCAATCCGAGCACGTAGGTTTTGAAGGACTCTCCCGCCGGCACGCCCGGCGGCATGTGCCCCTCGTCGAAACCGATGCAGTACTTGTCGAGGAAGGGCTGGTCGAGCAGGTTCTCGGTGATGATCACGTGGGCCAAGGCAAGAAATAGCGCCGTGTCCGTGGTCGGTTTCAGCGGCAGCCATTCGTGGGCGAACGTCGCCGCGGTTTCGGTGTAGCGCGGGTCGATCACGACAATTTTTGCGCCTGCTTCCCTGGCCTTCGACAGGTAGTAATTGGAATTGGTCTCAAACACCGTCTCGGCCGGATTGAAGCCGTTCAGCACGATCAGCTTGGAGTGGACCAGGGTCTGGTAGGAATTTGTGTCCCGGTAACCGGTAACAAAAGGTGCGGTGTATCGGAGGCAGGCCGAACTGTAGCTGTTGTAGTAGCCGAGGTAGCCTCCCAGCAGATTCATCAGTCGCCGGGCCGCCGCGACGCCCGAAACCGCCCCGCAATCACCCGTGCCGTATTGAATGTAGACGGAGGCCGGGCCGTGGCGCTCAAGCGTCCGGCGCAGGTTCGAGGCGATTGTGTCCACGGCCTCGTCCCAGGAAATTCGCCGGAACTCCGCCTCGCCTCTCCGCCCCACTCGTTTCATGGGATACTTGAGGCGGTCCGGATGGTACATCCGGTTTGCGGCGGCACGTCCCTTGAGGCAGGCTCGAAGCTGCGGCATGCTTTCCGAATCGGGCGTTTCATCGGTGCTGATCCGGATGACTTTGCCATCCTTGATGTGCGCATCGAGCCGGCAGCGGCCGCCGCAGTTGTTGTTGCAGGCGATCGACAGGATCTGCGTCCCGCCCCCCGCCGTTTCGTCAGGCAGGATCTGATCCAGCGCTGCGTGTCCAAGGAGCTCCCCCGCGGCGATGCCACCGGCCGCCGCCCCCGAGAGCTTAAGAAATAACCTGCGGTCCAGTGTGATGCGCATTCGCCTACCCTACATCCCTTGCCGTGTGCGCGCCATTTTACCCTACTGGGGATCGGAAACCATACCGCAGACTTCAGACTTCGGACGAAGTGCCTCTTTGCGGTAATATCCGCCATTATGTGAGATTCCCGGGGGGAGACGCGCTCCCGGCGGGTCTTGCCGGGGACCCTAAAGGCTTCCTGCGGGGCTTGCGACACTGCAACGGAAAGGCTGCCATGCAACCTTCAGGTTTGCGACTCGGATTGCACCTCGGTTTTCTTGCTTTGCCTCCGGCACTGCATCTTCAGCTGGCTCAGGAGGCGGATCGCCTCGGGTATCACTCGCTCTGGATCGCGGAGGCCTGGGGATCGGACTGCATCACTCCGCTCACCTGGCTGGCGGCGAAAACCGAGCGGATCCTCGTCGGCACCGCAGTGATGCAGATACCGGCGCGCACGCCGGCCTGCGCAGCGATGACTGCGGCCACGCTGGATTTCCTCACCCGGGGCCGGATGCTCCTCGGCCTGGGTGTCTCCGGGCCGCAGGTGGTCGAAGGTTGGCACGGCGTGCCCTACGGCAAGCCCTTGGGCAGGACGCGCGAGTACGTGGAGATCATCCGGACCATCCTGGCCCGCAAGGAGCCGGTGGCCCACCATGGCGAACACTATGACGTACCGCTCCAGGCAGGCGCCGGTCCGGGAAAACCTCTCCGGTTGATGTTTCGTCCGATCCGTACCTCCATACCGATCTACCTCGGGGCCATAGGTCCCAAGAATGTCGAGCTGGCGGCGGAGATCGGCGACGGTTGGCTGCCGATTTTCTTTGCCCCTGAGCGCGTGTCCGTATTTCGCCGGTCCCTCGAGGAGGGAAGGGCGCGGGCATCCGGCGATCGCAGGGAATTCGACATTGCACCCATGGTGGAAGTCCGGCTGGGGAACGATGTCGTTGCCTGCCGCGACGCCGTCAAGCCGACTCTCGCCCTGTACATCGGCGGAATGGGGGCGAAGGGACGGAACTTCTATTTCAATCTCGCCTGTCGCTACGGATATGAAGAGGCTGCCGCCAGGATCCAGGAAGCATTCTTGGAGGGCAGGAGGGAAGCGGCCGCGGCCGCGGTTCCGGATGAGCTGGTCGACGAGGTGGCGCTGTGCGGGCCGCGGGAGCGGATCGCGGACCGGCTGGCGATTTGGCGTCAATCCGGGGTCACGACCCTGGTCTGCGTCACTCTGGACCCTCAGGCCGTGCGCACGATGGCCGAACTGGTCTGCTAGGAATTGCTCGCAGTTGCTGTTATTGAACCTTTGCTGTTCCGGCTCCCGATAGTACAATTCACACCCATGCACGTACCGGACGGCTTTCTAACCAACCGAATCGCCCTGTGTCTGGACGGCTTGTCGGTCGCCAGCCTCTTCTACGCCGCGCGCCGGATGAAGCTGGAGGCCTCCGCGCGGATCATCCCGATCATGGGCGTGCTGTCCGCATTTGTTTTCGTCGCGCAGATGCTCAATTTCCCGCTGCTTGGAGGTACTTCCGGCCACCTCGTCGGAGGCGCGCTGCTCGGTATGCTGCTGGGCCCCATCGCCGGTATCCTCACTATGGCCACCGTCATCATCGCGCAGGCGCTTTTCCTGCAGGACGGGGGGCTTGTGGCGCTCGGAGCGAACATTTTCAACATCGGTGCGGTGACGTCGCTCAGCGGTTACGCCGTGTACCGGCTTTTCGGCGCACCGGAACGCCCGGGCAAGCTTCTCGCCTTCACCGGTTTTCTCGCGGGATGGATTTCGGTGGTAATATCGGCGGCGGCCTGCGCGCTCGAACTCGGTCTCTCGGGCGCCGTTCCACTCGAGGTCGCCTTGCCGGCGATGACAGGCTATCACGCTTTGATCGGGATCGTGGAAGGGGCGCTGACCGCCGGAGTCCTGTCATTTTTCGCGCGTGTGCGGCCCGATCTGCTCAAACGGGACTTCCGTCCCCGTTTCGCGGTGGCGGACGGGATCGGAACAATGATACTGGTCGCCGCGCCACTGGCGATCCTGGGACTCGCGGGCAGTTCAAACCTGCCCGACCCGCTGCAGGCGCTGCTGGACGGCGCCGTCTCACAGGACGCCCAGCGTGAGAGCCTGCTGTCTACCGACCGTGCGGCAGATTTGCATCGAATGGTGGCGTACGTCGTGCTTTTTGCTCTCTGCGGATTGGCTTTTTGGGCAGCCCGCGTGGCTATGTCCCGGAGGGGCAGGCCGTGAAACACAGCTTCATCGATCGTTATGCGAACCTCGACTCGCCGCTGCATCTCCTCGAGGCGCGGACCAAGATCGTCGGGTTCACGGCGCTGATCGCGGCTGCCCTGTCCATCCCTACCGGAAGCGCGGGCGGATTTTTCTCGTTCTTTTTCCTGACGGCAATTCTCGCGGGAATTTCTCAGATCCCTCTGAAGTACGTAGTCGGACGCACCCTCCTGATCCTTCCCTTCGTGCTGCTTGCGGGCCTTGCCGCCCCCTGGCGCGGCGAAGAGGGATGGTCCTGGCTCATCGCGCTGTTGATGCGCGCCGCTTTGTGCCTGCTGATGCTCGTGCTCCTGACCAATACGACCCGCTTCGTCGAACTGCTGCGCGGCTTGCGCAGGCTCGGGTGCCCGAAGATCCTGGTCGTGAACTTGAGCTTCTTGTACCGGTACCTCTTCGTCCTCTCCGACGAGGTGATGAGGATGCGCCAGGCACGCGACAGCAGGCGCGTGGGGCGTGCCGGCGTGTTCGCGGAAGTGAAGACGACCAGCGCCATGCTGGGGACCCTATTGATCCGTTCCTTCGAGCGGGCCGACCACATGTACCAGGCGATGCTTTCCCGGGGATTTGACGGTGAATTTCCCGTGACGGCGCCGCGCAGGTTCTCGTGGCCGGACCTCGGGTTCGTGTGCGTCGTGGCTCTCTTCATCACGGCGGCACTTTATTATTGGAGCCCGGCAAGGGCGTGATCCGGATGTGACATGACCGATTATGCGGTGCGAATAACACGGCTCAATTATTCCTACCCCGACGGCACGCGGGCTCTGGAGAACATCGATTGCGACGTAGCGACGGGCGAACGGGTGGCGCTCGTGGGGCCGAGCGGCGCGGGCAAGTCCACGCTGCTCCTCCATCTGAACGGCATCCTGCGGGGGCCCGGCACCATCCGCATTATGGGAACAACGATTGCGGAAGGAGACCTGAAAGTCATCCGTAAGCAGGTCGGGATCGTGTTCCAGGATCCAAACGATCAGCTCTTCTGCCCGACCGTTTTTGAGGACGTCGCCTTCGGGCCGCTCAATCTCGGGATCCCCCTGGGAGAGATCGGCCGGAGGGTCGAAAAGGCGCTGATCGACGTCAGACTGGACCATTCCTACGCGAGCCGGTCGGCGCATCACCTCAGCCACGGGGAACGGAAACGCGTGGCCATGGCTTCCGTGCTGGTCATGGCGCCCGCCATCCTGGCGCTGGACGAGCCGTCGAGCAACCTGGATCCCGGAAACCGCCGGCACCTCATCGAGCTGATCGCGGCGCTGCCCGTGACCCTGATCCTGGGCACCCACGACCTGGAGATGGTGCTGGAACTCTGCCCCCGGACGGTCGTTATGGATCGCGGTAAAATCCAGGCGGACGGCGAAACCAGCCGGCTGCTGGCGGACTCGTCCCTGATGGCCCAGCACGATCTCGAGGTTCCGCTTTCCCTGAGAGCCAGGCGGGGTTGACGTCCAGCGGCGAGCGCACTCGGGTCTGCCTCCGCCCGGCCGAACGAAATTCGGGTGAGGCCGCGGCTTAGGGCTCGCGCAAAAATAACTTCACATTCTGCTGCCGTCTCTCCAGCTTGCGGACGGCGCGCGGAAGCAGGGTAGGAATATGGCAAGCTGGAGAGCCGGCGGCCCTGCGGGGCGCGGCGGCGGACGGGCATCTGCTGCGTTGCCGCTCCTCGACGATGTCACCACATCGCCTGCGTCGCGGCGCCTTGCATCTGCCCATCCGGCGCTCGCGCCAGAATGCGAACTTATTTTTGCGCGAACCCTTAGAATCGAAACATCGCACAGGATGGATCCGCGATGATGATTGCAGCTGGAGAAGTGGCGCTTGAAGCTGCCCTGTGGGAACCCAAGGATGGATTCCCGCGCGCCGCGGCTCTGCTCTGCCATCCCCACCCGCTCTACTCCGGCACGATGAACAACCGGGTCATATATCGTGCCGCGAAAGGAGCGGTCGAGGCGGGCCTGTCCGCGCTCCGCTTCAATTTTCGGGGGGTCGGCGCCAGCACCGGGACATACGACAAGGGGATTGCCGAGAGAAAGGACGTGGCCGGCCTGCTGGACTGGCTGCAACAGCGATACCCGGGACTCCCGCTGGTGCTGGCAGGGTTTTCCTTCGGATCATGGGTGGGCTTGCAGGTCGCCTGCCACGATCCCCGGATTCAGGCCCTCGTCGGCCTCGGCCTGCCCGTAACTATATATGACTTTGAGTTTCTAATCGACAACGACAGGCCGTCGTTGTTCATCATCGGCACGCGCGACGAGTTCTGCCCGCGTGAAGCCATGGACCTTCTTGCGCGCAGGCTGCCCCGCACCTCTTCCGTCCGGTGGGTGGAAGGGGCAGACCACTTGTTCACCCGCCAGATCGGACAGGTCCAAATCCTGGTTCGGGACTTCCTGCGCTCACGGTTCGAAGGACAACCCCCATGAAGAAAGCTGCGTTCTGGATATTGGCGTCCGTCGTTCTGTTGCCGCCGGTGAACTCGGTTTCCTTCGCCGCTGCGGCCCGATTCCGGAAGCTGAGCCCGCATTTCTTCTTCCTGGAGTCCCAAACGGAGACTGCCAACACGGGCGCCGTGATCACAGAGGAAGGCGTCCTTCTGATCGATCCGCCGCCGGAGGCAGAGATTCCGGCGATGCTGACTGCGCTCAAGGCTGTTACTTCCCGGCCTGTGCGCTGGGTCGTGTGTACGGATTATCAGAAGGCCGGAATCGCGGGAATGGAGACGTTTTTGAAACAGGGCGCTGCCATCATCAGCAGCAATGAGTTGGATCGCCTCACGGCCGCCGCGTCCGGCCCGGATCAGGATCCGGATCTGCCGCGCCTCCAACCGCCGTCGAATCCCCGGTTTGTGTTCGGCAACCAGCTGCGCATTTTCCCCGCCGGCATCGAAGTGCGGATCGTGGCCGTCAAGGGAAAGGCCCGGACGGCGGGAGATGTCATGGTGTTCCTCCCTGCTGAAAAAGTGCTCGAGGTCGGGGATCTTTACAATCCCGCGCGCTACCCGGACATCGACAACCGCGCAGGAGATGGAAATGCCGTCGGTTGGATCGACGGTCTGAAGCAGGCGATTGAAACCGTGCCTTTGCTCAAGTCGGCCATGCCCCAGCCCAAGCAGGAACTGCCCCCCCCGCCGGAGTCGGAGAAGACCCTCGAGGAAACAGTCATCGTCGTTCCTGGCCACGGTACCTCCTCCAATTTGAAGGAGATGAAGGACTTGCTAGCCGTGGTGCAAAAGCTCAGGACGGCGGCTGTACGGGCCGTGGCGCTCGGCCGGACCCGCGAAGAATTCGTGAGCTCGCTGGCACCGGAATCATTCGGCGGATACGGCAATCTCGAGACTTTCGCTAGCCAGCTCTTCTACGATGTGCCTAGGAGATGACCCCGTCCACCACCTCACTTCCGGAGGCATACACCGGAAAGCTCCTGCCCTTTTGTGGCCCCGGACTTAAACTCGGTCATCCAACGATCCACTGCGGCGATCCTTTCCGAAAGGATGGCATCTGTTTCCTTCTTGTGGCAGGGAACCGATTTTGGGAAAATTGGGTGTCTACTCAGAATCGGAAGCGATCGGAGGCAGCAGCATGCATCACGTCCGCAATGCCGAACCGAGGGCGGGTGTCGCCAACGCCTGTCCTTTCCCGGGTTCGAAAAAAGTGTATGTCCAGGGGCCGGGCGGCATCCGCGTACCCATGAGGGAGATTGACCTGAGTCCCACGAACAGCCTCGGCGGGAAACAGGAGATCAATCCTCCGGTGCGCGTTTACGACACTTCCGGTCCTTACACGGACCCGGACGCGGCCATTGACTTGAGGCGCGGACTGCCCGAGTTGCGAAAACCCTGGATTCAGGCGCTAGGAGAGTACGATGTGCAGGCGCCGAGTTATCGGCCGGTGCCGGGGCACAGCGATCCCGACACTCCGCTGCCGCGCCGTCGTGAAGTGCTCCGGGGACGAGGCAATGTGACCCAGCTGCACTATGCGCGCCAGGGGATCGTCACGCCAGAGATGGAATTCGTGGCCTTGCGCGAAGGCCTGGCACCCGAATTCGTTCGCGGCGAGGTAGCGCGCGGGCGGGCGATTATCCCGGCGAACATCAACCATCCCGAGAGCGAGCCGATGGCAATCGGGCGCAACTTCCTCGTCAAGATCAATGCCAACATCGGCAACTCGGCCGTAACCTCCTCGATTGAGGAGGAAGTGGAGAAGATGACCTGGGCGATCCGCTGGGGCGCCGACACGGTCATGGACCTCTCCACCGGGAAGAACATCCACGAAACCCGGGAGTGGATCATCCGGAATTCGCCCGTACCCATCGGCACCGTGCCGATCTACCAGGCGCTGGAAAAAGTCGGCGGCAAGGCCGAAGAACTCTCCTGGGAGGTCTTCCGGGACACGCTCATCGAGCAGGCCGAACAGGGGGTCGATTATTTCACCATTCATGCCGGAGTACTTCTCCGCTATGTGCCCCTGACTGCGAAGCGCGTGACCGGGATCGTCAGCCGCGGAGGGTCGATCATGGCAAAGTGGTGCCTGGCGCACCACCGCGAGAGTTTCCTCTACACCCGGTTTGGGGAAATCTGCGAGATCATGAAGGCCTATGACGTTGCCTTCTCGCTCGGGGACGGCCTGCGTCCCGGCTCGGTTGCCGACGCCAATGACGACGCTCAGTTCGCTGAGCTTGACACCCTGGGGGAACTGACCCGGAAGGCATGGGAACAAGACTGCCAGGTCATCATCGAGGGGCCGGGACACATCCCGATGCACCTGATCAAGGAAAACGTCGACCGTCAGATGGCGGTTTGCCACGAGGCTCCCTTTTACACACTGGGCCCGCTGGTGACCGACATCGCACCGGGATACGACCACATCACCAGCGCCATCGGCGCCGCGATGATCGGCTGGTACGGCACCGCGATGCTGTGTTATGTCACCCCGAAGGAGCACCTGGGCCTGCCGGACAAAAAAGACGTCCGCGACGGGGTCATCGCGTACAAGATCGCGGCCCACGCGGCCGACATCGCCAAGGGCCATCCCGGGGCGCGGCAGCATGACGACGCCATGTCCAAAGCGCGCTTCGAATTCCGCTGGGAGGACCAGTTCAACCTGGCGCTCGACCCCGAAACGGCACGCGAGTTCCATGATGCGACCCTGCCCGAAGAGGGCGCCAAGGTGGCTCACTTCTGCAGCATGTGCGGGCCCCATTTTTGCGCAATGAAGATCACTCAGGACGTGCGCGAGTACGCCGCGCGCATGGGGATGGCCGAAGAGCAGGCGCTCGAGGCCGGCATGGAAGAAATGAAAGAGGAGTTTCGCAAACGAGGGAATGAGATCTATCAGCGGGTCTGACGAAGACCCGGAACCTGACCGGATTGAGGATGAAAAGAGCTATGTCCGATTTCGTGTGGGTGCTGGCGTTGCTGGCGTGCTGGATCGTTCTGACGCGGTGGGTGCTTCCATGGCTCGGCGTTCCGACGTGAGCGTCGAAGGCTTCGTGCAGGGTCGAGTCTCGACCCGATTCCCAACCCGGCAACACAACGCTGGAAGACAAACAGTAGGCCTGCCAACCTCTGTCTTCAAATCCTGCCGAGCGCCCGGTACCAGAGGTAGCCGGCGTATTCGTGGTACGCCCATTGCAGGTAAATGAGCCGCTTCATCGACGGCTTGAGGAATCCGCTCGACAGGTTCCGCAACCATTCGCGCCAACTCAACCCGGGCGGGTACTTCTGGGCCGCCCAATAACCGGCGGGCGCGGCCAGCGGGTTCATTCCCAGCTTGCGCGCTACGGCCATTGCCCGCCGAAGATCACAGGCCGACGTCACGAGGAGGAAGGGCGTTGCGCCGATGATCCTCTGAACCTCGGTCAGATTCTCGTACGTGGTCAGCGACCGCCCCTCGATGACCACATCCCGCTCGGGAACGCCCATCGCCTTGCCCAGATCCGCCATGAGGTTCGCTACGGGTCGGTCGTCCTCGCGGAGAACTCCGCCGGAAACGATTAGACGCGCGCCAGGGAGTTCGCGATATAGCCGGACGGCTTCGACCATACGCACGACCGTGTCGCCCGACAGCTGGCTCGTCACCGGAAAGGAAGGATGATCCTCGCCGTACCCGGAAAGCACGACAATGTTGCGCACGCCTGTGGCCGGATCCGCGTGGAGCAACGGCGGGTACGCACGCTCCAGGTTGGCCACGAGCACCTCGGCCAAAGGGGTAAACAGGAAGAGGGCATAGAGCGCGATGCCCCCTATGATCAGGTGACGGCCGGTGCGCGACTGGTGCCATACCATCCTTGCCAGCACTCCTGCCGCAAAGAGAAAGGTCATGATCCCGATCGGTGAAAAGATTGCCTCAACAAGGTGTTTCAAGACGGTCATTGCAGGCACCCCCCTCGAGCAGATGCGGCAGTTGCCGGGCGAAATGAAAGTGGTAGTACGTGTGGCAGGGACGCATGCCGGTGACGCACTAGAGCGAATTCTGTTCTTCGTGTTCTGGAACGCAGAAAGGCGATAATCTTACCGACGGATGCTGCAACCAAACACCTTGGTTTCCCCCTCCGGGACCGGCTGACCCCCGAGGATTGCGTTGAGAGCATCCTCGACGTGAGCAACACGGCCTCGTTCTCCCGCATGCTTGTTGTTGTCAACCGCGCCGCGGTAACGAAGGACTCCGGAGCCGTCCAGAATGAACACGCCGGGCGTGTGAGTGGCTCCCAACCTCTCGGCAAGGACTCCATCCTGGTCGAGCAGGACCGGGAACGACAGCTTCAGGTTTTCCACATTTCGCCGGATTTCGACCGGCGATTCGTTCTTGTTGGACGCGACGGCTAGAAACGACACACCTTGGCTGCTGTATTTCGAATAGAGGGCCGCCATGCGCTCGTCGTAAGCCAGCGAAACCGGGCACTTGAACGACCAGAACTCGAGGACCACCAGTTTCCCCGCATAGTCCCCCAAATCGTGAGTCTTGCCGGTGGTGTCCGTCAAACGGAAGCCGGCCACTTTGGCGCCGATCTGCGCATCGGCAAAGAGAGGCGCCAGCAGCAAAGGGGCGAAAATCAGGATGGTCGTCGCTTGCCTGCACACTGCCCGATGGTTGGTCATGCTCATATAGATGCAAATGAATCCCGGCAAGTTGCGCCACGCGGATCGTTGCCGGTGACAATCCCGGAAGTGATCAATAAACGGCCGACCCGCGGATTTGGAACCTCTGTCCGTTGATCCCTGCCCAAGATAGTCTCCTCGTGGCTGAACTTTCAACGGTTTCGTACGATCCGAGGCCGAGGGCCGCAAAAAAAAGCCCACAGGTTTCTGTGGGCTTTCTGTTTACCTTATCGCCGGTGCGTCCGTAAAGGACATATGAATCAGCAAAAGAGCGGCAGGTGCCGGCCTGAGCAGGAGGTCGAGCATGAGCGCTTGAGTGCCACAGGAGCTGAATTAACGTCCGGCACCGCGGCGGTTATTACATAGATGTGCCGCTAATGTCAAGGTCAATCCAACAAGCAGGCATGAGAACTTTACGGGAGACCGCTACCTGCCATAGCGCCTGGGCACGTAGTGCCCGTAATCCCTCTGCCGTACGTTCCTGGCCGGGGGAGCGTATACCCTTCGGGGCACGACGGCTCTCGTCACGCGGACCCGCGGTCCCCCGAGCGTGTACGCCCGGTATGGTGCGTAGTATGGGGCGGAGTAGTAAGCCACCCGCGGCGCTACCACGTAGGGACGAGCGTATGCATACGGGCCGTAGTAGCCATAGGCGGGATACCAGCCGTATGCATAGGGCGGGTAGACGCGTGGATACCAGGGGCTATACGCACGATAGATGCCTCCGCCGAATCCAATCCCGAAACCGACAAAAAATCTCCCGCCTGCATGGGCCGGCGGGGCGGCGCCGACAAGCATAACCAGGGAGAGACAGGCAACCAGCAATACTTTCTTCATAGGAAGCCTCCCTTTTGGAATTCAGTCTATTAGATGTCGAAGCGGGTTCCGGGTTTCATTCCTCGCAGATTGTATTTTCTTTTGCCCCGGGGAGATAAGAATCATGGAGTAATGAAGCGCCTGCGGATGTGATGACAACACAATAGACTCCGCGAATTGCAGAAATCAGACGTACGACGGCAATCGGGATTCCTGCCGCGCCCCGAGCGCGGCACTCCGAGCTGTCGGCAATTTTGGAAACCGGATGCGCGTGCATGGTGCTCAGGTCCGGGCTTCTGGTTGGGGACGCTGCAGCAGTTCGACCAGTTTGCGCGCGGCCGGAGCCAGCGCGCGGTTGCGCTTGAGGATGACGCCGAGCGGGCGCAGGAACGTGTGACGCGCAAATTGAACCTGGGCCAGCGCCCCCGACTGGACCTCCCGTTGGACGCTGAACAGCGGCACGATGGAGACCCCGGCTCCGATTTCCACACTGCGTTTGATCGTTTCGATGTTGTCGAGCTCCATCACGATGTGAACTTCGATATGGTGCTCACGGAAGATGTTATCGATGGCGCGCCGGCTCGGGATGTCGCGTTCGAAAGCCACGAAATTCTGGCCGTTGAGCCTGTTCAGATCGATCTGCCGCTTGCCGGCAAAAGGGTGCTGGGGCGAACAGATCAGGATCAGCTTGTCGGCCGGAAGCGGTATGATCTGGATTCCCTTTCGAGGTTTGGGGTAGGTGACGATGCCCAGGTCGGCATCCCCCTTCAGGCAATCTTCATATACCCGGTTGGCCCGGCTGTACTCCACGTGCAGGTTCACTTTCGGATAGTTTTTCAGAAATGTCTTGATCACCAGGGTCATTTCGTAGAGACCGACGCTGTAAATCGTGGCGATCCGGACGGTTCCGGCCATCTCCTCCCCCATCGACCGCAGCTGCAGGTCAAGGCGCTCGAACCTGTCCATGATTTCACGCGCGGCTTCGTACAGGATGCGCCCGGCTTCGGTGGGATAGACGGACCTCCCTTCGCGTACCAGCAAAGGCGTGTTGAATTTCGATTCCAGGGACCGGATTTGCTGGCTCACGGCTGACTGCGTAATGAAATTGCGCACCGCCGACTGTGAAAAACTCCCGCTCTCGACCAGATCGCAAAATACCTTGAATGTTTCGACCTGCATCCCCGCCCGGACCTCAATCAATAGGATTAGATGCGCTAATTCCAAATATCATTCTTATTCATTTCCCTAATCACACTCGGAATCCTATAGTCTCTGTGGATCACAATTCAAGCAGAAGTGCAGACGATCCCCTGCCGCGACGGCGGCGGGTTAATAGGCCTCAATTTTATACCTTTATATCCAAGAGGCTACACGGGACCTGAGGGTATGCACCGGGTCCCGGGACATTGAAGCGGGAAGGTCACGTTTTTCTGGGAGGAACGAACTTTCCCGATCCAGGGCGCTCCGGCGGGGGCGCCCTCTTCTATTTTCCCCCTCCTTCGCCCGCGATGCAGTCTCCGTTCATCCCATTCCTGACGCTCTGAATTGGACTGTACAAAGCGCCTCCGAACTGCGTACTCTATAGGGATCAAGGGAATAGGCAGTGATGAGACGCCTGGCTTTCGCTGTGACTTATTTTCTGGTTGTGATGGGATACGGGGGCGATTCGCCTGCGCAATCCGGGCCTGCAGACTCAGGCGGCACCGGCATTTCCGGCACCCCTTTGCGGAACGTTGCGGCGCCGTTGCGTGACGTCTGGCTCCGTTTCCACGATAGCGAACTGTGCCTGGGCGTCGACAGCGTCTTTGTCTTTCAGCCAAAAAGCATGGAAATCTGGTGCCGGATCAAGGAAGAAAAAAGCTATCAGGCCCTGGCTGCCATGGTGGAGCCTCTTCAAGCCTCTTACCGGGTCGAAATTTACGCGACTCGGCCCGAGCGTGAGAAAAAGCCGTGGTCCCCGGACGATGAGGATCCGTTGCCGAGCCTCTGGACCAATGCTGAACTGCGCGCCTACTTCCGCGATCCCTTCGTCAGCCGCACAGGCTCACTGGACGACGGCTCCACGCTCGGCCAGGTCTCCGACAGTCGCGTTGATCCGGCGGTAAAACGGCGAATGAAGCTTTACGGCGATCAGCTGCTTGACTGGACGAAGAGAATGGAGCGGCTGGCCGGCGATGTTCCGGCACTGGCCGGGGCCGGGTATGGCGCCGATGCGACGCCCGACACGCAGGGCCGTGCGCGCGCCGTCTGCCTGGAGCACGTCCGGGAGGTGGGCAAATTCGCGCAGAGGCTGGCGGAGAACCTTGCCTACGCCTTGCCGCGCGGCGCCGGCGACCTCCGTTCCCCTCCGCAGCCGGAACGACCTCCCGATGCGACCGGGGATCCCGGCCTGAATGCCCGGAACGTTTCGGTGCAAGCGCGGGAAATCGCGAGGCGGATCAAGCGTTTCCTCTATCCGCAGGCGCACACCGTGGGCCTGTCCGACTTGCGGGAACCAGGTCTGCTCGACTCGCTGAAAACCCTGCAAACGTCGGTGTCCGATTTCGATCGCAACGCCCGCAAGGCCCGATGAGCCAGGCGGGACCATCGCGCGTCCTGAGGCTAGGTCGAGTTCAGGTCTGATCCTGATTCAGGGGTGCAGATACCCGTGTTCGCCGTCCTGATCCTCGTTCTCATAATGCAGCGCACATTCGAACTGATGCTGGCGGAGCGCAACCGCCGTTGGTCACGCGCCCGCGGCGGGAAGGAATCGGGAGGGCGTCACTATGGTGTGATTGTCGCGGTACACGCGCTTTTCTACCTGAGCCTCGTGCTGGAATGGCGATACTGGTCTCACGGATGGAATCCCGCCTGGCCCGTGTGGCTGGCGCTCGTGCTGGGGGCTCAGTTCGTGCGGTTGTGGGCGATCCAATCCCTGCGCCGGGCGTGGAACACCCGGATCATCGTGATTCCCGGGATGACTCCGGTGGAGCGAGGCCCGTACCGGTTCATCCGGCACCCGAATTACCTGGCGCTGATCATCGAGATGTTCGCCATCCCGGTTTTGTGCGGAGACTATGTCACGGCAATCGTCTTTTCCATCGCCAACGGCGTGATACTGGCGCGACGGATCCCCGAGGAGGAGCGTGCGATGGAACAGGCGCATGGCGCTCCGCTGCGGCGGCTGCCTCGTTTTTTCCCGTGCCGGCGGACTGATCCGGCGCGGGCAGCCCGGGACTCCGGAACACAAAAGTTATAAAATTTCCTACGCGTACATGCTATCGATGAGCGCCTGCGGTTGCCTTATGCTGACGAGGGATCGACATGCCGACCTGCTGGATGGCCTGAGCCGGCATTCAACACTTGCCGGGCTGCAGCCGGGGCAGGATTCTCCTTTCAGGGATTCAATTCGGCGGAAGCCACGGCTTGTGCTCCCCTGGACAGCATCGAAGACGCAGGCATGATCCCCGCCGTCCTCCGGAGCTTTATCCTGAAACGGTTGGCGCTCTACCGGAATGGCCTGTGCATGAAACTCGACTGGCTCCTGGGGCGAAACGTCCGCGCACTCCATGCCGGGGAGATGCTCGATCCCGGTTCGGGTCTGACATCGTCGGATCCGCGTTGCGTTCAGACACTGCGGACCGGTTCCGAGCGAATCTCCGACCACAGCCCCATCTTCGCCGACCTTCGCCTTCCGACATGACGTTCAACGCCTGATCCACAGATGTACACAGCGACATGAGTGCGCAACATAAACAGCGAACCACGAAGACCTCAAAGGTGATAAGCGTTGAAAGCCCAGTATATGCGCTGCGCCCCTGCGGAGGAAGCGACAGCGCGTGACTTTGAGGTCATTGAGGTCTTTGTGGTTCCGGATCAGGTCACGATCAATCTCGCCCTGTGCAGATCGAGAGGGCGTGGACGGGAGTTGCAGCGCGGACGGCTTCTTCCGTATAATCAGACTGCCGCCCGGATCCGACTGAGACCGGTACGGCGCATAACGCAGGACACCTCCTCTCGACAGGCAGAGAAGAGGCATCTTACTCGAAGGAGAAGATAGCCATGCCGACCTCCCCGACTTCCGCCCGCACGAAGCTCACCACCATCGGCCTCGCCGGGAAAAAGAAACGCGGTGAGCCGATCAGCATGCTCACGGCTTACGACTATCCGACCGCGCTGGCCCAGGATCGCGCCGGTGTCGACGTGATCCTCGTGGGGGACTCGCTGGGCATGGTGGTCCTCGGCTACGAAAACACACTGTCGGTGACCATGGAAGACATGCTCCATCACTGCAAGGCCGTGGCGCGCGGCACCCGCTATGCGCACCTGGTCGGCGACATGCCCTTCCTCTCCTACCAGGTTTCAAAGACTGAGGCGATCCGCAACGCCGGAAGGTTTCTGCAGGAAGCCAGGATGGACGCGGTCAAGCTGGAAGGCGGCGCCGAAATAGCGCCGACAGTCGAAGCGATTATCGGCGCCGGCATTCCGGTGATGGGTCACATCGGGCTGACACCGCAGAGCGTGCACAAGCTGGGCGGTTGGAAAGTGCAGGGGACCTCGGCTGCGGCAGCCCGCCGCCTGGTCGAAGGAGCACACATACTCGAGGAAGCGGGCTGCTATGCCATCATCCTCGAGGCGATTCCCGACCGGGTGGCGGAATTGATATCGCAGCGGCTGCACATCCCCGCTATCGGCATTGGCGCGGGGCCGGCATGCGACGGACAAGTGTTGGTCAGCAACGACCTGCTGGGGTTGTTCGACCGCTTCACACCCAAATTTGCCAGAAAATACGCCGATCTGAATGGGATCATGGTGAAAGCGTTCATCGAATTCATCGACGATGTAACCGCTCGTCGCTTCCCGGCGGGCGAACACTCCTTCCACATAACCGATGAAGAGATCGAAGAGCTCCGCCGCGGCTTGCCGGGCAAGCCCCACAGCTGGCGCAGGGTGATCTGAGGGCCGGATGCCTTCGGCCGGAACGAACATGAAACTGACGATTGCCGGAACCGGCGCGATGGCCTGCCTGTTCGGGGCACGCCTGGCCGCGGTTGCCCGGGTCACGCTGGCGGGCTCGTGGGCCGAGGGGATTGCCGCAATCCGCAAGTCCGGGATTGTGGTCGAAGCGTCCGGGAAGTGTACGGCGGCGCCTGTGGCCGCGGTAGAGTTGGGCGCCGGCATCGAACCGGCCGACCTGGTTCTCGTCCTGGTGAAGGCCTGGCAGACCGGGGAAGTCGCCCGCCACCTCCGGCGGCTGCTGAAGCCGGGAGGGATCGCGCTGACCTTGCAGAACGGCCTGGGCAACCTGGAAGCGCTGGGGCCGGACGCCTGCCTCGGAGTCACCTACCTGGGCGCCAATCTGCTCGGGCCGGGGCGGGTGCAGCACGGCGGGGCGGGGCCCACCTGGGTCGCAGGGCCGGAATGGATTGTCGATCTGTTCCGGCGCGCGGGGCTCGAGGCTGCGCAGGGCGCCCCGGAACAGGTCGACGCACTCCTCTGGGGCAAACTGTCGGCCAATTGCGGGATCAATGCGCTGACGGCTATCCTCCGCGTGCCCAACGGGGCGCTACTGCGCCTGCCCGACGCGGCGGACTTGATGAAACGCGCGGCCATGGAGTGTGCCGCTGTTGCCGCCGCGAAGGGAATTATCCTCCCATTCCCGGACGCGGCCGAACAGGTGTGCGAGGTCGCGCGGCTTACGGCCTTCAACCGGTCCTCGATGCTGCAGGACATGCTGCGCGGCGCTCCCACCGAATGCGATGCCATCAATGGCGCCGTCGTACGCTGGGGCGTGCGTCTCGGCGTGCCCACGTCTGTGAATGAAGTCCTGTTCCAGCTGGTGCGCTCTGCGGCCTCGATGCCGCCGTCGCCGTCGGACAGGGGACAGGAGAAAGTGTGAATACAGTCGTCAACATCGCAGATTTGCGGAGGCTGCGGGCGTCGATGCAGGGAAGCTTCGGACTAGTTCCCACCATGGGGGCCCTCCACGAAGGTCACCTGTCGCTCGTGCGGCAGGCCAGGGCCGACTGCGACCACGTGGGCGTCAGTATTTTCGTAAACCCTGCCCAGTTTGGCCCGAACGAAGATCTGGGCCGGTACCCCCGCGACCTGGCGGCTGACCAGAAGCTGCTGGAACCGCTGGGCGTCGATATTGTGTGGGCGCCTCGTCCCGACGCCGTCTATCCGGCGTCTTACCAGACTTGGATCACGGTCGATGAGGTCGCCAGTGGCCTGGAAGGGAGACAGCGGCCCGGGCATTTTCGCGGTGTCGCCACTGTCGTGGCAAAGCTGTTCAATGTTTTCTCGCCCGACAACGCTTATTTCGGGCAGAAGGATGCGCAGCAGCTGGCGGTGATCCGGCGCATGGCCGGGGATCTGAACTTTCCCGTCCAGATCGTGGCCTGCCCGACTGTGCGCGCAGCCGACGGACTCGCGCTGTCGAGCCGTAACAGCTACCTGGGCCCGGAAGAGCGGCACGCGGCAACCGTGCTGTATCGCGCGCTTTCGGCCGCTGGCGCGGTCTATAACGCCGGCGAGCGGAGAACCGCGGCGCTGTGTGCCGCGATGAAGGCGGTTCTCGACGAGGAACCGCTGGCGCGCGTCGAGTATGTTTCCGCGGCCGACCCTGAGACCCTGGCCGAGGGTGAAACGGTGGATGCCGGCGTGCTGCTCTCGCTGGCGGTGCGCATCGGCAGAGTGCGGCTCATCGACAATTTCCTCCTTGAGACAGGTGACGCTCATGCTGCTCGCGATTGACGTCGGCAACACCAACATTACCTTGGGACTGTATGACGGGGATGAGCCCGGACCGCGCTGGCGGCTTGCCACCGACCACGCGCGCATGCCGGATGAGTACGGCATCCTTCTCGTCCAACTGATCCAGCACGCCGGCATCGCGCCGGGCAAGGTCGCCGCGATTGCCATGGCCTCCGTCGTGCCGCCGCTTACGAACACTCTGGTCAGAGCCTGCGAGGCCTACCTGGGACAGTCTCCGCTGGTGATGGATATCGGCATGAAGACGGGCGTGCGCGTTCGGGTTGAGGATCCACGGCAGGTCGGCGCAGACCGGATTGTGGACGCCGCGGCGGCCAACAAGCTGTATGGAGGGCCGGCGTGCATCGTCGATTTTTCCACCGCCACGACCTTTGACGCCATCTCGGCGGAAGGCGACTACCTGGGCGGGGCCATCGCGCCCGGCATCGGCATCGCAGCGGAAGCGCTGTTCCAGAGCGCGGCCAAACTCCCCAAGGTGGACCTGCGCCGTCCTCCGGCCGCCATAGGCAGGAACACCGTGCACTCCATTCAATCGGGATTGCTGTTCGGGTATGTGGGGCTGGTGGAAGGGATGGTGGCGCGCTTTGGCGCCGAACTGGGCCCAAAAATGAAGGTGATCGCCACAGGCTTTTTGGCGGAACTGATCGCGCGGGAGACCAAAGTGATCGAAATCGTGGCTCCCTGGCTGACACTGGACGGGCTCAAACTCGTTTACTCCCTCAACAAAACCAAGTGAGCACCCCGATCGCTCCTCATCGAAACACCCTCAGATCCGGTTGTTGGAGAAGAACCATCCGGATCGCAGTAGCCGCATGCGTCTAACGCGATGCAGTCGACTATCACCGCAGAGCCATTGTGACGGGAACGTCATTCACTGAAAACATAAACTCCTGGGCGCCAGGTTTCCGAAGAGCACCCCGTCAGCCCCGCGAGGGGCGGCAAGACAGTAGCCGGGGCAAGCTCAGCCTCCGACGACGTCGGATTGAATAACCTGTGACTAGGTGCGGCCATCTGCGGTATCTTGAACTTGAATATGCGTTTATCGCTGGCAAATACTCGCTTGCACATCGTAGTCACAGGCTAGTTGCGAAGCGGCGCAGCCCCCGGTCGGAGAGGAAAAGAGAATGCGCCCTGGAAGGACGCCAGAATGCCGATGCGCTGCCGGAGAGATCCGGGTCATCCAATTGGGAACGACGCGGAGTAAGCGACGTTTTCTGCCGCCCTTCCAGCAACAAGCTCACCTGCGGTGCTTCCCACGTGAACGGAACTTGCTGCTGGCCCGTTTTCGGCTTTGTCCGCTAACATGTTGATAAAGCTCAATATCTGTTAAATATGAGAGTTCAAGTTCCTTAGGAGGGCTTGGCTTGTTTTTGGAATCGTAACCCCGAGCTGCGCTTCGCTCGCCCGGACCTACTATCTGACGCCACTTCGTGGCTAAAGCGAATCCATGCAGTGGCGCCGGCAGACAACTCCCGGGAGGGAAGTTTCCGGGGAGCGCGTGCCGCGGCTGCGCCTCTGCGGTCATATTTTGTTTTGAGATTCCGCTGCTGCTTGCTGCCTGGCCCGCTGGCGCCGGGTGCAGGTGTTTGGAGGTTGGGGGGATTGGTGGTAATTTGTTGGTTTCGGGTAAGGTGGGGGAGCCGAACATGGAAACGCCGGAAGTCTTGAGCATGAGTGCGATCCGGACCGCCCAGGGACGATATCCCAGCCAGATCGTGCTGCGACGGGTCAAAGAAAAAACATACGCCACACACTTGAAGGTGATCCCTCCGGAAACCGAACCTTACTTCATACTCGGAACCTACTTTTTCAGCCTGGACGACGCGCAAGCTGATTTCCAGCGGAGAAAGTCGGAGCTGGAGGCCTGGCCGGAAGGGGCGTAGAGGCGCGGGACAGGTTCAGGACGCAAACAGCATGGCTCGAAGCGATAGATTTTTGAAGGCCTGCCGCAGTGAGCAACCGGATTGCACACCGATCTGGCTGATGCGTCAGGCCGGGCGCTACCTGGCCGAATACCGCAAACTGCGGGAGAAATATTCGCTGCTCGACATGTTCCATTCGCCGGAGTTGGCCGCAAAAGTCACCCTTCAGCCGGTTACGGCCTTCGAGCTGGATGCGGCAATCATCTTTGCCGATATCCTGCTCCCGCTCGAGGGCATGGGAATCAAGCTGGAGTTTTCCGAAAAGGAAGGGCCACGGATTGAAAACCCGGTGCGCACTGCCGCCGCCGTCGCCGCTCTGCAGGTGCGACCCCCTTCGGAAACCCTGGCATATGTTCTGGAAGCCCTCCACTCCGTCCGGTTGGAAATCGACGGCAAGATCCCGCTCATCGGCTTTGCCGGTGCGCCCTTCACCCTGGCAAGCTACGCCATCGAAGGCGGTTCCTCGCGAAGTTTTCTGCGCACCAAGGGGATGATGTACGAAAGCCCCGGGCTCTTTGATCAGCTCATGAAGAAACTGACGGGCACGATCAGCTCATTCCTGCTGGCACAAGCCGCCGCCGGCGCCCAGGTGGTCCAGCTTTTCGACTCCTGGGTCGGCTGCCTGGGCCCGGCCGATTACCGCGAGTATGTGCAGCCGCACATGCGCGAGATCTTTCAGACGCTCGAGGATGCAGGTGTCCCCAGCATCCATTTCGGAACGGGAACCGCAGACCTTCTGCCGCTCATGCGCCAGGCGGGAGGCGACGTGATCGGCGTCGATTGGCGCACCCCCCTGGATACGGCATGGGAGCGCATCGGGCCGGGAACGGGCATTCAAGGAAACCTGGATCCGGCCGTTCTCATGGCCCCGCAAAAGGTTCTTGCGCAGCGGACTGAGGAGATCCTCGGCAAGATCCAGGGGCGTCCAGGACACATATTCAACCTGGGCCACGGCATCCTCCCATCCACGCCGGTGGATTCAGTGCGCAGCCTGGTCGATATCGTCCACGACTACAAAGCCAATTGACAGGGAACGACAGCTCCTGTTCCTAAACGACGAGCCAGCCCAGGGCGCTGTCGCGGCGCGCATTGAGGCGGGTCTTGTCGTACATCCGGTCGACGTCGACCACGCGCAGGGAGTTATTCAACTCGGACAAGGGCACCGCGGTGATGACGCCGCCCTTCACGGAGACCATCTTGCCGAACACCTTGCGGGTCATCAGATCGACCGCCGTTATGCCGAAATAGTTGCCCATCTTGACGTCGAATGCGGACGGATCGCCGCCCCGCTGCAGGTAGCCCAGTTTTTCGGCAAACGTGTCGAGGCCGGTACGGGCCTTGATCTGATCGGCGAGTATCTCGGCGATTCCCCCCAGGTGCACGTGGCCGAACGCGTCGGTCTCCCGCCGCTGTGCCACGACCTTGCCCCCCCTTTCCTTGGCGCCCTCCGCGACCACGATGAGCGTGTAGCGCGACTTCGATTTCGTGCGATCGTTGATCAGGTGCACCAGGTGGGCGAGTTCGAACGTGTATTCCGGGATCAGGATGAAATGGGCGCTGCTGACAATGCCGCCGGCCATCGCCAGGAGGCCGGAGTGACGGCCCATGATTTCAATGACCGCCGTCTTGCGATGGGAACCGGCAACCGTGCGGGCACGGTCGATGAGCACCTTGATGTTGTTTACGGCGCTGTCGAATCCCAGCGAGTATTCGGTGCCGGGAAGGTCGAGGTCGATGGTTTTGGGGATCCCGACGACGGGAATTCCGTAGCGTTGATAGAGCTTGTTGGCCACCCCCAGGGTATCTTCCCCGCCGATGGCGATGAGCCCGTCCAGCCCCAGGATTTCCATGTTGCGCACGACGGCCGCGCTCCGGTCGTGGGTCTTGCCCTTCTTGTCCTTCACGCTGAACGGGTTGGTGCGTGAGGTGCCGATCGCGGTGCCGCCGTCGCGATCAATTCTGCGTACCATGTAGTTGGTCAGCGGTTGGACATAGCGCGTGTCCTTCATTCCCAGCTTGGGATCGAGCATCAGGATCCCCTCCCAGCCTTCCTTGAGCGCCACGACTTCGATGGGCTGCTTCTGGTGGCTGTGCAGGGTGTGACAGATGGCTCCGTAGACCACCCATTTGATCGCCGCATTCAACCCGGGGCAGTCCCCGCCTCCGGTCAGAATTCCTATTCTCATTTTCTTCATGGATTCCTCATCATGGCCATTGATCGCGTGGCATTGCTGCCGCCGGATCATGGAGGTGGCTGCCGTTTTGTCGGATCAAGGCTGAGCTTCCGGCCGGATCAGTCGAAGACTACCGTCTGGAGTGTGCTGATCTCGATCGTTTTTCCGCAGCGCGGGTTTTTGCAGCGCAATTTGTCGTCGATGCGGACGCGGTAGTTGCGTGCCTTGGCAAATCGCGCGCGATCCCGTTCATCCGCGTGAGGCGGGAGAGTCGCTTTTTTGGTCCGGCGACGCCACCGGATCGGGTACTCCAGTGTCGTGCGACACTTCGGGCAGTAAATCTCGGCAGGCACTACCTCGTCCTTTTCGTTGAAGAAATCCCGTTCGTCCATTTTCCCGTCCTGAACAGTGTTCGAAATCAATCATACCTGAGCGAGTCTGGCTATGCGAATGGCGATCGTGCCGCTGCCGTGCGACCGTTACGAGATTATATGTTGGAATCATCGCCTGCGAGGTTAATTCTTGTTGTAAAATTGGTCGGATATGGACTTTATTCGCAAACTCTTTTCCGACAGCGAAGGCCCTTCAGAGCGCCAGATTTCGCGTGCCTTGAAGCAAGTCACGCAGACTCACGGGGATCCGGCGACGCGGGTCGGCGCCATGGAACGGCTTGCAGGATGGAATACGCCGGAGGCCGCCACGGCCCTTCTCCGGCGCTTCACTGTCCAGGTCCCCCAGGAAACCATGGACCTCGAGGAAAAGCAGTACACGGTGCGACTCCTCACCGAAATGGGCCGCGCGACGGTCGAGCCGATCCTGAACTATCTTCGTACGGAACCGGACGTCACCTGGCCGGTGCGCGCGCTGCGCGAGATTCTTCCGCGTGATGAGTACATCGCCGATCTGAAAGACACGATCGAACGGCTTGGGAGTGCTTATACGCGCTGGCCGGAGGCCAAGGTTGTGCTGATCGAGCACCTGCCCCAGGAGGCCTTTCCCCAGGTCCGTGAGACACTGCTTCGTTTTCTCGAAGATGAGGATGACGATGTCTGCATCGCCGCTGCCGACTACCTGGCGCACAGCGGCGATGAAGAGGTGCGGGAACGGTTGATCGAAACGCTGCTCAACGCCGAAGCCCGGCCCAGGGTACGGGGCCGCATCTTCGAGCTCTTCTGCGAGCTCGAGATGGCGGTCAAGGGCTACCGCAAGAAAGTCGAAGAAGTTATCCAGGAGCCTTTCTACCTGACCGCCAAGGGAACCGTGAAGCGGCGCCCCTCCTGACAGCCGTTCATCCGGCTTCGGCTCGTTACTTGGACAGAAAGTCTTCGAGCGCCTGGTTGAAGGCCTGCGGCTTTTCCAGGAACACGGCGTGGCCGGCATCTTCGATCACCTTCAGCTGTGCCCCCGGGATCTTCGATTGCATGTATTCGCCGAGTAGTTGCCTGTCCTGGGAGGTGATGATCAGCGTCGGCACGGTGATGCCTGCCAGCGCGGAGCGCCTGTCCTCCGTGATCAGATCAAACAGGAGCGCGACCGCCGTTCCGGTCGGAGTCTTGAGGCTGCCCCCCATCAGAGCTCCGTACACCGGCTCCCCCATCCGTGACTTGAAGAGCGAGCGCACGTACGCTTCCGCCGCCTTGGGACGGTCGTCTTCCATCGCAAGCGCCAACTCCCGGGCCTGCTTCATGACGAAGCCGCCCGGGTAATCCTTGTCGTTGAGTCCGCCGGGGCCGCCGTTCACCAGAATGAGCCGGTCCGGTAGCAGGACCTCGGGGCTGGAGACGTATTCGAGGAGCGTGACGACGGCGGCCGCCCACCCGACCACGATGCAATGCTCCAGTTTCAGTTTTTCCAGGAACGCGTGCAGGTCGGCGGCGTGCTGGTGGTACGTGTTCCCGGTTTCGGTTATTGTGCTGAGCCCCTGGCTGCGCGGATCCATGGCGATCACGTGAAAGCCGCGGGCGACGAAGTAGGGGATCTGTTCCTTCCAGACCTCGGCGTTCATCATCAGTCCGGGAATGAAGAGCAGGTGGCGGTCCCCGGTCCCCGCTTCGATGTAGTGCGTCTTGATGTCCCCGACCCGGACGGAGACATCCTTCCATTGTCTGTCAGCTCCCGCCAAACCCGTTGCCAGCGACAGGATCAACACCGGAATCAGGATCGAACCTGCTTTCGTCCCCATGTTCCCTCCCATTGGAAAGTCCGTCTCCCAGGCATTGAATCACGCCAGGATCTTATATTAGCGGCAGATCGTGGTTGGCTCTAGCGCAAAGGGTCGGAATTCTGTATCTTAATTCCACCGCCCCCTGGTCCAGGGGGAAGGTCAGCGCCGGGACGGGAATCGTCAAAGACTGTCTGGCATTATTTTCGTGATCGCCATTTTGAGGCCCGGAGCCCCGGCGCCATTCCGGTACATCCACCTTTGAGGCTTGATGCGGTCGAGCGGCATACTGTTACATCCTACCTCGCTTCCGGGCGGACACGGCATCGGCGATCTCGGCGACAGCGCATTCCAATTCGCCGACTTCCTGACGGCAGCCGGGCAGAGCCTCTGGCAGGTGCTTCCGCTCGGTCCCCCCGCCGAGTTCAATTCTCCCTACAAAGGGTGTTCGAGCATGGCCGGCAATGCCCTGCTGATCAGTCTCGATCTGCTGGCCCGGGGAGGCCTGCTCACGCCGGCGGATTTGGCCGGTGCGCCACCGTTTCCCGCCGATGCAGTCGACTTCGGCGCCGTAGCAGCCTTCAAATGGGCGCTGCTGAAAAAGGCAGCCGTGAAATTCTTCTCCCAAGCCTCCCGCGCAACACGGCATGAGTTCGAGCAATTCTGCCAGGAGAAGCAGTTCTGGCTCGAACCCTTCGCCATTTTTGCCGCGCTGAGGGATGAGAACGGCGGGATTCCCTGGACGGAGTGGACCCGGAAAGCGGACCCGGAATCCGCGGACGTCAGCCTCCACCAGTTCGTCCAGTTCGAGTTCTTCCGCCAGTGGAACGCGCTCAAGATGTACTGCAACGAGCGGCAAATCCGGATTCTCGGAGACCTGCCGATCTTCGTCGCCCACGACAGCGCCGATGTGTGGGCCAATCCCGGGCTTTTCGACCTCGATGAACACGGCCATCCGCGGACGGTTGCCGGGGTGCCGCCCGACTATTTCAGCGCCACCGGCCAGCTCTGGGGGAATCCGCTCTACCGCTGGGACGCCATGGAACAAGTGGCCTACCGGTGGTGGATTGACCGCGTCCGCTGTGTGCTGGGCCAGTTTGACCTGGTGCGGCTCGATCACTTTCGCGGCTTCGAGAAGTTTTATGAGATTCCCGCCGGCGCTCAGACTGCCATCCACGGGCGCTGGGTCGATGGACCCGGCGACCGTTTTTTTGCCGCGCTGACAGAGGTTTTCGGGCCACTCCCATTCATTGCGGAGGACCTGGGGCTGATTACCCCGGAAGTGCTGGCCCTGCGCGATCGCTGGGGGTTCCCCGGCATGCGCGTCCTGCAGTTCGCCTTCGCCTCGGAATCTCCCGCCGACTCGTTCAAGCCGTACAACTACATCAACAACTGCGTGGTGTACACCGGGACCCACGACAACGACACTACTGCAGGCTGGTTCCGGGGGACAAGTGCCGGCGAAGTCGGCAGGACGGAAGAGTTGCTTCGCCGGGAGCGCGAGTTCGCGCTTCGCTACCTCAACACCGACGGCGCCGAAATCAACTGGGACTTCATTCGGGCCGCCGTTGCCTCCGTGGCGGATACAGCGGTCTTTCCGTTGCAGGATGTGCTCGGGCTGGGATCGGAGGCGCGCATGAACCTGCCCTCCCGGGCGGAGGACAACTGGCGCTGGAGGTTTCTGCCGGGTCAGTTGAAGCAAGAATTGAGCGACCGGCTGATGGAATTATCGAGGACCTACGGCCGCCTCAGGCGATAGGCCGCGGCGCCCGGGATCCCCGGGCGCCGCGATTTCCATTCGCCAGGCGCGAATCGGCTTATAACGCCGCCGCCTTCTGCTGATAAACCGGAGCGCACCAGGACATGTATTTCGGAACGCGCCCCCGGACTACATCAAAGTAAAGCTTCCGCAGCCGCTGCGTCAGCGGACCCATCTTTCCGGCTCCGATCGGGTGATGATCGACATGGGCAATAGCCGACAGCTGCACGCCGGTGCCGCAGAAAAACGCCTCCTCGGCAAGGTAAATCTCGGTCCGGTCGATCGTGCGCTCGACAACCTCGAGTCCGAGTTCGTCCCGCAGCAGCTGCATGACCGTGCGACGGGTGATGCCTTCCAGGATGTTGTCGGTTATCGGCGGTGTGCAGGCAACTCCCCGCCGGATCATGAAGAAATTCGCGGCGGAGCCTTCCGCCACGTGACCGTGCTGAGTCAGGACCAGGGCCTCGTCGTACCCGCCCAGGTGCGCTTCGGTTTTTGTCAGGGATGAATTGACGTAGGCGCCCACGATCTTACCCCGCGCCGGGATCATGTTGTCTTCGACGCGAACCCAGGAGGCCGTGCAGATGCTCAATCCCTCTTCATTCGCCAGGTAGGAGCCGAAGGGGAACGAAGCGATCGTGACATCCGGCTTCAGATCATAAAGACGGACCCCGATCACCTCGTCCGTGAAGTAGCCCAATGGACGGACATAGCAGTCGGTGCGGAAGTTCTCAGCCCGCAACAAGTCCATCGTGGCCTGGACGAGCTGTTCCTTCGTATAGGAGAGTTCCATGTAAAGGAGCTTCGCTGATTCGAGAAAACGCTGAAAGTGGTCGAGCGGGCGGAAAACGTACAGCTGTTTGGCCTCGTCGTTCCAGTACCCGCGCAAGCCGCCGAATATGCCGGTGCCGTAATTGAAAGTGTGAGTCAGAACCCCGACTTTCGCCTCGCTGTAAGGGACAATGCGTCCTTTAAAAAATGCAAAATTGGGAAGGGCCAAGTTTCAATCCTCCTCAGTAAGCCTCAAATAAATTACTACGCTATTTCACTCTATCATAACTTTGTTACGACGGCATCGGCTTACTCCCAGAGCAGACTGCATCGACCAACGTGCGCCTCAGAGCCGCGCGCGAATCGGATTTCTACTGCAATGGTGCTTCGGGCCTGATCCCCGCTGAAACCAACCGTTAGACACCCTCCTATTCCGGTATCTTGCCAACGGTCGAATCATTCCCGGCCGGTACTTGTTTTGGGGATCGCGGAGCATGCCGGATTTCGTGGATTGGGAGGTGATGAAAGCATAAAATCGGTGCTGCGGGCCGGCTCATGGCTGTTTGAAGTCGACGCCGGCCGGCGGAGACTGGAGATATGGGTAAAGGTCCGGCCGGAAAATCCCTGAAGACAAGACGCGAGCCGCAAAGACCCCTAAGAAATACCACTACACCCACGGTATTTTTTGCGGTCCGGATGAACGTTTACAAGAGAGACATTATCTAATTAATTTGAGTGTTCCCTTGGTTTGCGAACTACCGTAAAGCGAGGACTCAAATGACAATCCCCGGAAAGCTTGTCGCAGTCCTGGTTTGCGTATTGCTGGTGCTTTCTTCCCCGGCCCTCGGGCAGGTGGATCAGAAGGCCGACAAGAAAGTCCAGGAACAGTCGCCATCCTCCTCAGCGCGCGTTTCCAGTACGCCGCGGGTCAGGTTCGGCGGATTCAGTTTCGGCGCCGGCTACAGCCGCTACTCCGGATATCCTTATTACGCCTACTACTGGCCATGGTACGACAGGGCGTTCTATTCCCCGTTCTACAGCTTTTATTCGTCGTTTTGGTTTCATCCGGGCTGGTATACCGGTTTTGCCTACGGCACCGGGATGGGGGAGATCAAACTGCGGTCGAACGTCGCGGATGCGGACGTCTTCCTGGATAACGGATTCGCGGGAAAGGCGAAGGACCTGAAAACCATGTGGCTGGACCCGGGAGCCTACAACCTGAGGATCGAGGCGGGAAACCATGCACCTTACGAATTGCGCATCTATGTTCTGAGCGGCAAGACCCTGAAAATCGATGCCAAACTCGGACCGGAATAGGAGTCGAAGACCATGAGAATCCTGACTTGTGTCGTTCTGTCGTTGGCTCCATCCTTCCTGTTTGCCGCCCAGGGGACCGTTCCGGCAACGACCCCGGCCGCGTACCCTGCCCATATCGTGACTGAGGGGATCGGCATGGGCGCGCTCGTTTTGAACGACGCCCAGGTGAAGCAGCGATTCGTCTCGGAGGTCGGCCGCGATTTCGTGGTGGTCGACGTGGGGCTATACCCCAAGGAAGGAAGCGATCTGCCGGTCCAACCCGATCGGTTCGTTTTGCACGCCGGCGACAACATGACGGTTCGACCGGAGAGCCCCAGGGTTGTTGCCGCCGTGCTCCAGAAGAACGAAGAATCGAAGCACGATTTTGTGGTTGTACCCCATGTGGGCGTCGGCTACGAGAGCGGGAGAGGGGGGTATGATCCCGCCACAGGGACCGTTCGTCGGAGCGGCGGAATCTACACTTCGACTGGTGTCATTGTGATGAGCGAACCCTCCCCCGGAGCCAATCCCAGGAACGAAGAGACCAGCGCGCTGGAATTGACGGAAAAAGGCCTGCCGGAAGGGACGTTCACCAAGCCGGTCGCAGGCCACCTTTACTTCCGCGTCGACAAGAAGATCCGGAAGGACAGCCGCACCAAATACAGCCTGACGTGTGAGCTCGCCGGGAAAGAGACGACTCTCGAGCTGAAACGCTGAAATGCGTGGCCCCTACGATCAGACGGAGATCGGGGTTGTGGGCCTCCGTGGACAGAAGGGGAGGGCGCCGATCTCGGCCGTGTCCGTCAACGAGGCCTCCATGCACTCATCCGGATTGCAGCACGTCTGACACACCCTCTTGAAAGCATGAACTCCCAGGAGCCGGACGTCGGGCGCCAGGAATCCTTCCTTGACCGGTTCGGGCCGCAAGAGGTCGGTGCTGAGATATTTCTTGTTGTCGTCGGAGAAAACCGTCACCACCACCGCGTCCCGGCCCAGGTCATTTTGAACCTGCAGCGCGCCGATCAAGTTCGCTCCCGAAGAGATGCCGACACCGAGCCCGAGCTCTGCCGCGAGCTTTTGAGCCATCAGGATACCGTCGCCATCGTCGACCGCCACCACGCTGTCCAGGAATTCCAGGTCGACGATCGGAGGGATGAACTCATCCGAGATTCCCTGAATCCGGTGCTTCCCCACTTTGTAGCCGGTGGACATGGTCGGAGAATTCGACGGTTCCAGGGGATGCAGCTTGATGGAGGGCCGCTGCTCCTTCAGGTACCTTCCGGCTCCCATGATCGTCCCGCCCGTCCCGACGCCCGCGATAAATGCGTCGGGAGCAAGGGAATGCCATCGCATCTGCCACCAGATTTCCGGGCCCGTTGTCATGTAATGGGCCTCGATATTGTCCTCGTTGGAGAACTGCTTCGGGAGGAAGACCCCCGGCCTCGAAGCCGCCAACTCCTCTGAGCGGCGAATGCTCCCCAGGAAGCCCCCTTCCTCCTTGCTGATCAGGACAATTTCGGCGCCCAGGCTCTTGATCAGGTTGATCCGCTCGGCGCTCATCCAGTCCGGCATGAAAATGATCGACGGATGCCCGAGCGCGCGACCGATGGCGCAGAAGGCAATGCCGGTGTTTCCGCTGGTAGCCTCGGCGATGAGATCACCCTGCTTGAGCACTCCCCTGGCGTACCCCTTCTGCAGGATGTGGAACGCCATCCGGTCTTTAATGCTCCCGGTCATGTTGAGGTTTTCCGCTTTGGCGTAGAGGGTTCGCTTCTCGCCCCGGAATGTGAATTCAATGGCGAGAAGAGGCGTGTTGCCGATCAACGGTTTCAGTTCCTGGATCCTGCGGTGATAGTCTGTCCCCATTGTTCAAGTCCTCCGTCGACCCTGGATAGTTGGTGCCGGCGACTCCGGCAAGGCGCAACAATACCCCAAAACCGCCGAGGCGTCATCAAAATGGTTCCCAAAACTGAGAAAAGGTCCTGCAATCAAAGAGTTAGCGTCGTCAGTCCCCGATGGACAAAGTTGGTTCGATGGGTGTACGGTAGGGTCACACACGTCGGAGGAGCCCCATGCGCCTGAAGATCATCGTCGGCCTTCTTGTGTTGTTGCCTGCGGTCGTTTTGAGTTCCCGCGCCCGGGAGCCCCAAAGCACCGACAGCTCAAGGAGCATTAAACTCCTCTTTGCCCATCCCCCACGGCCATACAGTTCCGCGCCGTTCTGGGTCTGGAATGATCTCCTCACCGAAGACCAGATCATCGAAACACTGCGCAGCTTTGCGGACCGGGACATCAGGCAGGTGATCGTTCACCCTCGTCCCGGGCTCATGACGCCGTATCTTTCGGAGGATTGGTTCCGGCTATGGAAAGTCGCCTTGAACGAAGCCGTGCGGCTGGACATGGACCTCTGGATTTACGACGAAAATTCCTATCCCTCCGGTTTTGCGGGCGGCTTTGTCCCTGATGCGATGCCTGAAGCGCGCGGGCGGGGCCTCCGAATCCGCGAGACCAAGGAGGCCCCCAAATCGAGGGCGGAGATGCTGTCCGTGTTCGCACTCTCCGATCAGGGATACGAGGACGTCACGGCCAAAGTGCGTGCCGCGGAGGAATTGCCCGCCGCGCGTTACCTCGAAATCTCGCTTCTGCGCGCCCAGCCGGGACCGTGGTACGGAGGCAAGTCGTATGTCGATCTCCTCTACCCCGGCGTCACCCAGAAATTTCTTGCCATCACTCTGGACGCGTATCAGCAGCAGATCGGAAGCCAGTTCGGCAATCACGTGCCCGGGGTTTTTACCGACGAGCCGCAGCTTCGCCCCGCGGGTGGTCTCCCCTGGACCGACGACCTGCCGCAGCAGTTCGAAAAGCGCTGGGGCTACCGCCTGACCGATCACCTGCCGGCGCTGCGGGAACCGGTGGGCGATTGGAAGCGCGTCCGCCACAACTATTTCCAGCTTCTTTCCGAACTGTTCGTCGAACGCTGGGGCAAACCATATTACGAATACTGCGCCGCTCATGGGATTGAGTTCACCGGCCACTACTGGGAACACGAGTGGCCGAACACGCTCGGCGTCCCCAGCAACATGGCCATGAGCGCGTGGCAGCAGCGGCCTGGCATCGACATACTTACGAATCAGTACGCCGAGGACACACACGCCCAATTCGGCAATGTCCGCGCCGTCAAGGAAATCTCGAGTGTAGCGAATCAGCTCGGCCGCTCCAGAACGCTGTGCGAAGCCTACGGCGCCGGCGGCTGGGACTTGCGCTTCGAGGACATGAAGCGCATCGGCGACTGGCTGTACGTGTTGGGGATCAACACGCTCAACGAGCATCTCTCCTATGTTTCGCTCCGGGGCGCGCGCAAACGCGATCACCCGCAATCCTTCTCCTATCACGAACCCTGGTGGGATGCTTACCGGGCCCCTGAAGGTTACTTCTCACGCCTGTCGCTGGCTCTCAGCAAAGGGGAAGAACTGAACCCAGTCCTCCTCATCGAGCCGACCACGACTGCATGGATGTTCAATGCCTCCGGCAAGAATCCGCCTGAATTGGACAGGCTCGGCGCGACCTTTCAGAAGCTCGTGGTCGCCCTGTCAAAGGAGCAGGTCGAATATGACATCGGCGACGAAGACATCATGGCGGCAAATGCCGTCGCCGTAGGAAACACGCTTCGAGTCGGGCAGCGCAGCTACACGACGGTCGTGCTCCCCCCCTTCACGGAAAACCTCAACGCCAGGACACTCGATCTTCTGGAGGCGTTTCTTGCCAACGGAGGGACCGTGCTCAGCTGTTCCGCGCCGCCCGAGAGAGTGGACGGGCAAGTGTCCGGGCGCGCCGCCGCGCTGGCGCAAAAGGATGGCTGGAAGCAGGTGGAAGCCGAAGCCGTGCCGGCGCAGTTGGCCGCACGCGGGAACGATGCGTTCCGCATCCAGCGCAAACCGGGCGACAAGGGCATTCTGTATCACCAACGGCGAACGCTCGCCGACGGGGAACTTCTCTTTCTCGTCAACACCAGCATCGATGAGGCCTCAGCAGGGACTGTGGAGTCCCGCGGCCGCAGCATCGAGCGCTGGGTTCCCGAGTCCGGCAGAATCGAAAATCATCCTTTCGAGGAATCGGCCGGCGGCGTGCGCACGAGCTACCAGATTCCGCCTTCCGGATCGCTGCTGCTTTTCTTCTCCGGCCAGAGGCGCACCCCGGCGGCCGCAAGGCCCGAAAAGGCAATCCCCATTGCGGCGCGCGCCGCTCCGGTGGTGCGCCGGACCGGGCCCAATGTCCTTACTCTCGATTACCTGGATGTCACCGCCGCCGGCAAGAGCCTGGAGAGCGCCTATTTCTACCAGGCTTCCCAATTCGCATTCAAACAGAATGGGATGGATCGCAATCCCTGGGACGGCGCGGTCCAGTTCCGGGACGAAATCATCTCCAGGAGATTCCCGGAGGGGAGCGGGTTCCAGGCTGCATACCATTTCACGATCGCGGAGCGAGTGCCGGCCAACCTGTTTGCGGTCGTCGAGCGGCCGGACCTCTATGTAGTCGAGTGCAACGGGAAAGAGGTCAGGGCCGCGCCGGGCGCGTGGTGGCTCGACAAGGCTTTCGGGAAGATTCCCATCGGCAAGGAGGCCGTCGTCGGCGAAAACACGCTGCTGCTGAAGGCTTCCCCGTTCACCGTGTTTCATGAGATTGAATCGGTCTACATCCTCGGCGATTTTGCCCTGCGCTCCGGGGAGCGAGGATTCGTCGTAATCCCGGAGACCGGCCTCGGCCTCGGCGCCTGGCGTGACCAGGGGCGCCCGTTTTACGCGCAAGGAGTCTCCTATGCGCAGACCTTCCGCGTCGACAAGCCTTCCGGTCAGTACCGGATCGTGCTGCCGAAATGGTACGGCAGCGTCGCGAACGTGACGGTGAACAAGAAGCCTGCGGGAACCATCATGGCGCCGCCGTGGCAGTGCGACGTTACTGCCTTGCTTCGCGCCGGCGAGAATGTGATCGAGATTACCGTGATTGGGACGCTCAAGAACACGCTGGGGCCCCATCATGGCCATCCTGCATTGGGAAATGCCTGGCCGTCGATGTTCCAGAAGGGCCCGGCCCCGGGCCCCCCGCCGGGCGATCAATATGCGACAGTGGGATACGGCCTGTGGGCCCCATTCCAGTTGCTGCAAGTACTTCGCTGAAGCTCTTGGATCAAGACCTCGAAATACGCGAAACACACGAAATCACTTGGGTGCGGCTCTTTTGGGACAGAAGATTCATCGCACCATTTATATGAGTTGGGATTGCAATCGGAAGAGCCCCACCCAAATCACTTTCGTGTATTTCGTGGTTTGTGGTCTATGCGAAATCGAGATTGACGCCGTCGGCGCGCAGTTTGTCCTGGAGTTCCTTCACCTTGATTTCGCGCGGCTGGATTCCCTGCCTGACGGCGATCGAGGCCGCCAGGCCCGCGGCATGGCCGGTCGCCATGCAGTTGCCCATGCTCTTGGCGGCTGCAGCCCCTACATGAGTCGTCGAGATGCAGCGGCCGCCCACCAGCAGCCCGTCCATCTTCTCCGGAACGATCGCCCGATAGGGCACGTCATGCGTTTTCATGCCGCCCCCGGGGCCGCCGATTTCCCCACCCGGGTCCATGAGCCCGCTGCGCCACGCAATCACATCCTCGAACTTCTGCCCGCTGCGCGCGTCCGCTTCGGTGATGGTGTAGACGCCTTTGACGCGCCGGGATTCCCGGACGCTCAACTGCGGCCCTCCGGCGACCCACTCGATCTGCCGGATGTCCGGATTTTCCGACTCGCGCAGCGCCTGTGCCATCTGCAGCGCCTGCCGCCGGCTCTGGCACTCGGCTTTGGTGCGTTCCGCCGGATCGGTCACGTCGACGCGGCCCATGTCGGCCGTCCCGGAGTGGTTGATGAACCAGCTGCTGCTGCGCACGATCGGGCGGATCTCCAGGAATCCGGAAGGAATCAGCGGGTGTTTTTTCCGGCCGCCGCGGATGGCCGCGGAAATGTCGGCGCCTCTGACCTTGGTCTTGTCGATGTTGGTGAGCGCGAGCGCCAGGGTAGCGGGCATGAGGCTCTTGGGATCGATCATCGTCTCCGCCCCGGCATAATAAGCGACGTCCGCGTCGCCCGTGCAATCCACGACTGCCTTGGCGCGGATGACCATGAGCCCCCGCTTGGTCCCGATGACGACGCCGGTGATGCGATTCTTCTCGACCACCGCGTCCACCGCGCGCACGTGAACCAGGTAACGCGCGCCGACGGAATCCAGCGCATCGATTACGGCGACCTTGAGATATTCGACGTTGCACCAGAGTTCATGCCCGTTCACTGTGCCGATGATCACGGCCTGGTCGCCGCAGGGCCACCAGCTTGTCCACGAGCAGTTCATGGACTACCGAACGGGGCTTGCCGCTCGGGCGGATCTGGTTGATCTCCATGCCCAGAGCCCAGGCGGCGACACCGCCGAAAAATGAGTGGTTCTCGATCAGGAGCGTTCTGGCGCCGGTACGCGCCGCCCCCAGAGCCGCACCGATGCCCGCCGGGCCCCCTCCGACCACGAGGATGTCCACGGTGTCGAAAACCGGCAAACCGGCCGCGGCCCGAACCGCCGGCGCCTGGCCAAAAGAATCCGGGCTTCCTGCTGCCGCAACGGCGCCTGCCCCAGCCACACCTGAGTGCAGAAAACTTCGTCTCGAAAGATTGCGCGGTTTCATGGTTTTGTCCCCCCTTATGAGTAAGCCGAGAGTACAACAGAGAGGCGCAGGAATCCCACCCAAATCGAATCCGCGCCCTGAAAAACTGTCCCCCTTCCTCGGAAACTTAAAGAGCTGCATTCCTGTGGCGCCGGGCTTCAGCCCGGTCTCCAAGCTGACCCCCGCGGCCGATTCCGGAGACATTCCTCCGCTGGACGGATAGCAACGGAGTCGACACAGCTGTTACTAATCAGCTAAGAATAAGCATCGGCAGGTTTTGCGGCATCCGCATCGGGGGCTTATTTTGAGAGAACTCAGGAATAATCCTAGTTGCTCTCAGGCACGGTTCCCGGTGAGAATGGGACAGATTTTGATTTTCAGTTTTGGAATCGTGAATGTTCTGGTCACAGGCGCAGGTTGCCTGTCTGGAATTGCCCAATGGGTGGCCAACCGTTGCTGTTTGGTGCTGCCAGGCTGAAATCGCAAGGGATCAGCTCTCCAACTTTCTATCTGTCCAGCCGCTCCAACGCGGCGGCTGCTTTCGCGCCTTCCCATCATGCGGCTAGGATTTCTGACCGGGGTTCGTCGGAGCCCTTCGAGGGAAAACTCCAACAATATGTTATGGTTAGATGGAAGTGCGCCAGGCTTGAATTTTGTCGGGGACATGGAAGTCATACAATCTCTCAGACCTGAGTCCATGGGATAGAATGCCGGACCCTGCGCCTGTAGAGCAGGCACGGGTTCGAAGCGTTGGCGTCCCCCGATTCCGGCGAGATCCATAGAAGGTCAGGAATATGCCATACGAGACAGCCCTGACGGCCGACCGGTTCAAGGTGCACCTGCGGGAGATATTTCAAAAGTTGGCTGTCGGTTCTCGACTGATCAAACTTCCAAAAAACAGCTTTGTGTACGCCTCCGGGCAAAGGGATGACGCTGTCTATTATATCGTCAGCGGGCAGGTCAAACTGCTGGTGCCATCCCCGGAAGGGAAGGAGTGCCTCCTGGCCATCCGTACGTCGGGGGACATCTTCGGGGAGTTATGCCTCTCCGGGCCGGCAGTGCGATTCGAGACCGCCATGGCGATGAAAGGGGCGACGGTGAGGCAGATCTTCCATCGTGATTTCCTCGCGTATCTCAAGAGCCAATCACTCATGGAAGACCTGGTACGGTACCTGGCTGCGCGGATCGCCGAGCAGCAGGAGATCATCATTTCGATGGTCACGTTGAGGAGTGAACAAAGGCTGGCACACACCCTGATCGGGCTGTCTCGCGTGCTCGGCAAGAACATGATGTGCGGCACCTGCATCGAGCCCAAAATGTCACAGTTGGAGCTGGCAAAAATGGTGGGGACTACGCGGACGCGGATCGGCATGTTTCTCAAGCGATTCCGGGAGCTCGGCTTGATTCATCTGACCCACGAAGGCTGCATCGTGATCGATGAAATCAAGCTGAAGGAGTTTCTGGAAGGCTTTGGCTTCCCGGACGACAACCTTCGCGACGGCGCGCCGGCAACGGGCGCCCCTGCCAGGCAGCCCACACCCCGGACATCGCCATGCGGAGGATCCTGCATCCCTGCCAGGCTCCGCTTCTAGAGTTTGAGATTTCTTCGGGACCTTCAGGCTCGAATTTCAGGCCTTGACGACGGACGCCTGGGTCGCGGCTTTTTGTGCAGGCAGCGCCGGAATCGCAATTGCCGTTTTGTCTTGTTTAACACGAAACCTCGTTCAAGAATGCTGATAGGGGAGCCGTACGTTGACAAAGCGTGTGGCTGCGGCTTGTTGCCGGCGGGAACCAGAGGCTGCCTCACTTGCGATGCCGGCACGGCGGCATCGATTTCACGGCGGAATCAAAACATGTTCAAATCACTGCGCTCGGAAAGTGCATTGCTTGGATATGATTCTGAAGCGTTCAAACGTCAGGAACAGGTCTTCAGCGTCCTGAATCTCTTCGCTCTCGCCACACTCTTTCTCAGCTACCTGATCTTTTCCTCGGTTCTGGAACTCCCTTCCAGGGTCTTCGCCCCGCTTATTCTGGCATTCGGTCTCCTGATCGAATCTATCAAACTGGTCCAGCTCCGGCGGCGCACAATTCCCTTCACCACGCGCACGATCGCCGTCTACACCTGGTTTACCCTCTGCCTGAATGTCGGCATTGCTCTGATCCTGACGCATGTGACCGACTCGGATGACATCCAGTATATCGTCCTGATGGTTGTGCCCATCCTGGAAGCCGCAGTCCGCTTTTCACTGGCGCAGACGATGATCGTCGTTATGATCGCGGACGCCTTCAATTTCTTATACGTCTCGAACTACTACCGGAACTCATCGGATCCGGGATACGGCGAATATTTCGAGGCTGCGGCAATTTCGCTGATTTTCACGCTGACGGCGCTTCTCGTTTGGCTTTTGGTCAGCCAGCTGAGGCAGAAGGAAATGCATCTGTCTCAGAATATCCAGGAACTCGAACGCACCCGGGAACGGTTGTTGTTCGAGGAGAAGCTGGCCGCCGTGGGGCGCCTCTCGAGCGCCATAGCCCATGAGATCCGAAACCCGGTGGCAATCATCTCGAGCGCCGTCGCAACGGCAACTCAGGAGGGGCAGGATGCGAAGCTTCGCGACGAGATGTACCTCATCGCGGCGCGGGAATCCTCGCGCCTGGCAAAGCTGACGGCGGACTTCCTCATGTACGCGCGCCCACGCGCGCCGCAGAAAGTGCCGAGTCCGGTCGCTGAGAGCCTGCTGTATATTGCGGAGATTGGCCGGGTTCACGCCGCCGCGCGGCAGGTTGAAATCCTGGTGCATTCGCCGGACGACCTGTCTGTGGAAATGGAGTCCGCCCAGATACAGCGTGCCTTGCTCAATCTGGTCATGAACGCCATCGAGGCTTCCCCTTCGGGGGGGACCGTTGCGCTCAGCGCTGCGCAGGGCGAAGGCGTTGTGACGATCGACGTGGAGAACGCGGCGGATGCCATCGCTCCCGGAATCCTCGAACGAATCTTTGAACCGTTTTTCACCACAAAGGGTCACGGGACCGGCCTGGGCCTCGCAATCGCGCGCAATATCGTCCGGGCGCACGGCGGAGATCTGACACTTTCTGCAAATGAGCCCGGGAGGGTTTGCTTCTCCATGGTGCTTCCCGCTTCATCATCTGTTCTCCAGGGAGTCGAAGGAGGCCGGCATGGGCAATGTCTTGATCGTTGACGATGAGCCCCACATGCGCAGGGTGCTGCGGTCGAATCTGGTGCAGGATGGGCATGTCGCATCTGAGGCGGGCAGCGTTCAGGACGCCAAGAAACTCATCTATGCGAATCGCTACGATGTCGTCATCACGGATCAGAGAATGCCCGACGGCGACGGGCTGGAGGTGCTCGGTGCGACGCGCGATGCCGATCCCGCCGCGTCCGTAATTTTTCTGACGGCCTTTGCCACGGTGGAACTGGCGGTGCAGAGCATGCGCGAGGGCGCATTTGATTTCGTGACCAAACCCTTCGTGCCGGAAGTCGTGTGCGCGACTGTGCGCCGCGCCTGCGAACGGACCGCCCTCATGCGGGAGAACAATCTTCTGAAGGGCGCCGTGACCCGGTTGGCGGGGAATTCGGAGATCTTCGGGAACAGTCCGGCAATGCAGGACGTCCGGGCCCGGATTGCCCGTGTGGCGCCGACGAACGCCACCGTCCTCATCAGCGGGGAGACCGGCACCGGGAAAGAACTCGTCGCACACGCCATCCACCAGAACAGCGCTCGGGCCAACAAGCCCTTTGTGGCGGTAAACTGCGCCGCCTTCACGGAAACCCTGCTGGAGAGCGAACTGTTCGGACACGAGCGCGGCGCCTTCACCGGCGCCGATCGCGCCCGTCAGGGGTTGTTCGAGGCCGCGCACGAGGGCACTCTGTTCCTGGACGAGGTCGGAGACATGTCGTTGTCCGCACAGTCCAAGCTCCTGCGCGTACTCACCGACGGCCAGGTGATCCGGCTGGGAACGACGAGGCCCCGCGGGGTCGATGTCAGGGTGCTGGCGGCGACGCATCGCGACCTTCAGCAGCACGTCCGCGAAAACCTCTTCCGCGAAGACCTCTACTATCGCCTTGCCGTGGTCCCGATTTCTCTCCCCCCGTTGAGGGAACGACGGGAAGATATCCCCGGACTCTGCAGGCTTTTTCTGAAGCAGGTGACCACGGAGCTCAAGATTCCTGCGCCGGCGATCACCGAAGCAGCGGTTGAAAAACTGCAGGCCTACGATTTTCCCGGAAACATCCGTGAATTGAGGAACATGGTCGAAAGGGCGCTCATTCTCACGACCGGCGGAGAAATCGGGGCGGAAGATTTTCCCTGGCCCATGTGGTGCCGGAAGGCGCCGTGCGAAGACGCGCCCTGGATCCGGGCCCTTCCTGAAAAAGTGGATCTCAGGGAGTGTCTGTACAACGTCGAAAAGGAAATGCTGCGTCGGGCGCTCACCGTAACCAACGGCGCGCAGGCGTCGGCCGGGCGGATGTTGGGATTGTCGCGCAGCGACATGGCCTACAAACTCGCCAAGTACGGCCTCAAAGCGAGCGCAGATTGACGCCGTGCCGGCACAGTGCATCCCGCTGTTTCAGAAGCCGCAGTAGTAGCTGCAGTCCTTGGAACCCGCATCCGGCAGTTCGACCACCTCGATGCCCTCAGAGTTCTCGCCGAACATGTCAATCAAGGCGATAAAACACCTGGCGTCTTCGAGGCTGGCGAACGGCCCGACGTATTCCTTGCCCTCACGCACATAGATGCTCTTCACTGTTCCCTTTCGCACATCGCCTTCCGAACCGGTTCCCATAGGGTCCCACTCGTCAGTCTTCCTGCTTGAGGGATAAGCAATTCTCACGCCACACACGCATCTTCTTAGTGCATTGAATCTATGGGGTTTACAAAAGCGTTGGCAATTCAAAATGGATAACTCTGTCAAAATATTCCAGCAATGCGTCTCCGCCTGTTTGAGGATTTATACATTGTCAAGCGCTCAAACCAGGTCGGATCGATGAACCTGCCTGCCGGCAATAAATGGATAAGCTTGCCCGGCTCCCTTTGCCACTTGACCCCCTTGCCCCTTTGCTCCTAAAGTTTGCGAACAAGGCCAGCTAAGTTCAACCATAGCGAGGTGGCGCATGAAATCTCGTCGATTCGGCATGACGGTCGTCTTCAGTTTCATTGTTGTCGTCACTTGCCTGAACCAGCCCTGGGCTCAGGTATCCACGCAGGAGCCCGCGTATGACGTTAAACAGCATTACGTCAAATCGGAATATATGGCGCCGATGCGCGATGGGATCAGGCTCTTTACCATCGTGTATGCGCCAAGAGGCCAATCGGGCCCCTTTCCCTTCCTGATTACCCGGACCGCATATGGGATCCAGCCGTACGGGCCCGACAACTATCGGAGCGTCGTTGGTCCGAACAACGAATTTGCCAGGGAAGGTTACATCTTCGTCTACCAGGACTGCCGCGGAAAGTTCAAATCGGAAGGGGAGTTCATTCACCACCGACCCATGGTCAAAGGGCAGGTCAACGAAAGCACCGACACCTACGACACGATCGAGTGGTTATTGAAGAACATCCCGAATAATAACGGCCGTGTCGGCCAATGGGGAATCTCCTGGGGCGGATGGGAGGTTTCGCAGGGAATGATCGGCGCGCACCCTGCGCTGAAAGCCTCTTCTCCGCAATCGCCGCCGCAGGACCAGTTTCTGGGTGACGACCATCATTCCGGCGGCGCATTCCAGCTGATGTATGCTTTTGCCTGGATGTCCGGGAATGCGCGCGCACGTTCGGCCCCCACGGACCAGCCGATCGGCCCCTTCGACTACGGCACTCCGGACGGCTATGACTTCTTTCTGCGGCTGGGCGCCGCCGCGAATGCGCGCAAGTTTTTCGCCGACGAAGTCCCCACATGGAACGACTACATGGTGCACGGCACCTACGATGAGTACTGGCAGACACGGAATGTGCCAAAAGACCTGAACAACATCACTCACCCCGTTCTGATCGTCGCCGGCTGGTTCGACGCGCAAGACTTCTACGGCCCATTCCGCATGTACCGCGCGATGCTCGAAAAGAACCCGCAGAACAAAACCTACCTTGTCATCGGCCCATGGCTGCACGGCGGTTACGCCCGGATGGACGGAGACACTCTCGGCAACATCTCGTTCGGCTCCAGGACCGGCGTGTATTACCGCCAACAAATCGAGCTCCCCTTCTTCAATTATTACCTGAAGGATAAAGGCGAAATGAATCTCCCCAGGGTTGCCGCATTCGAAACCGGCAGAAACGCCTGGCGGACGTCTGACACATGGCCGCCAGTGGGCGCCCGGCCGCTGAACCTCTACCTGGACGGGAATGCGAAGCTGTCCTTCGATCCGCCGCGGGCCGGCTCGCCGCAGGCGTTCGATTCGTACATCAGCGATCCCGGCAAGCCTGTGCCGTATTCTGCCGAGATCCGGACGATTGAGGGACACCTGTTCATGATCGAAGATCAGCGCTTTGCATGGACGCGCCCTGACGTCCTTTGCTATCAGACCGAGCCTCTGACAGAGGACCTGACGATCGCGGGGCCGATCGACGCCAATTTGCAGGTGTCGACCACGGGAACCGACTCCGACTTTGTGGTGAAACTCATCGATGTGTACCCGGGAAACGCTCCGGATCCGCGGCCGAATCCGCAGAATGTCCGCATGGGCGGCTACCAGATGCTGCTGGCCGGAGACATCCTGAGGGCCAAGTTCAGGAACAGCTTTACGAATCCGGAGCCAATGGCGCCGGACAGGGTTACCGGGCTGACGTTTCCCCTGGGGGACAAATACCACACTTTTCTGAAAGGGCACAGGATCATGGTGCAGGTGCAGAGCTCCTGGTTCCCGATGTTCGACCGGAATCCGCAGAGGTTTCTGGATATCTACCATGCCAAGGATGCGGACTACCAGAAAGCCACCCAAAAGGTCTTCCGTTCAGCGCAATCGCCGTCTTATGTAACAGTGAATGTGGCCAGCGCAAAGCCCGGCAAATAGGGACGCCCCGGGTTTGATTCAGCATCAGATTCCCTGGCGCCAACAAGCGCGATCGAGGGTGCGATACTGGATCGATTCCGAGACGTGCCGGGAGAGGATCTTCTCCGATCCCTCGAGATCGGCGATCGGTCGCAGGCGCGGGCCGAGAGGATTGAGTTCTTTAACGCTTTCAGTAAACAGGAATCCCTCAAAGACAAGCTTGCGTATTCGATACTGACGACCATGCTGAGCGCTTTCAAAATGATTCGAGAACGCTCGCAGGATGATGTCGAGCAGGGTCGGTTCGACCCGCTGACCATGACCACGTCGACCGACTACTCGCCAGGAGAAGGACTGCCGCCGATTCGCCTGCGGGAGCGCGCGTTCACGCCAACCGAGATCACCCTGCTATTTCAGCTCGCAAGGATGAGCGTGCTCAACATCTGGGGCGGCACCGCAGGCAACTGGGGCAAACGAGCCATCCAGCTGGATGAATTCGAAATCATGGTCGTAGCGCAAAAAGCCGCCCCGTAATGCGCCTCAGCGCGCGCTGGATAACGAAAAACGCGCTGTCATTTTTACCGCTACAGCTGTTCCCACTCAAATTCAAGCTGCCGCCCCAGGGCTTCCACGAACTCTCGGCGAACCCCGCGCGGCAGCGATTTTACTTCCGACCAGTCCCAGCGCAGCCTTCCGTATGCCAAGAAGAAAGCATCGCTCAGAAGCGAGCTGTAGGGAATAAAAGACCTGGTTCGACCTCCAGTCGGGTGCGCAGCGGCGTTTCGCACGCTTCACATTCCGGCTCGACCGCCGAGTCGATCCCGCCCCGTCCACCCGGGTCATCCCGGAGCGTAGCGCCGCCCGGTCGCGCATCGGCAGGTCGGCGAGCATCTTTTTATTTGGCGCCGAGCCATCAATGGTCAGGATACGGATCAGCATTGCCGAGGAGATGGTCGACTCCTTGAGCGCGGCCATGTTTCGCCGATCATTTCCCTACGATTTTCACTACAGTCCCGCGGTGAACGCAACCTTGATCTGCTTTTTGCTGGCACCCTGCGCCAGAAGCGCCGATCCCAACTCAAGGTGGGGTATGCGCTTAATACCTGCGACTCGAATTAAGTTGGCTGGCGCAACGGGAGCGGCTGGCTTGCCGGGCAGTTCGCTAGTTCGTATGTGTTCGCCACTCAGCATGCTTTTCCATCGCGCCACAATGCGGTATGCGAAGGATTCACGATGTTTCATGCGGACTGTGCCGTACCACACAATAGCTGGATTGCAAAATTCTATTGACTTTCTCTCGCTATCCGCTTACCGTATTACCACAATGTGGTAGAATTTAATCATACCACTTTTTGTAATGCAGAATCCAGTCCCCGAAACGCCACGCCCGGGTGCGTGATTGTCCTTTTACTGAAAGTGATGTCGAGATTTCGGCCCGATGTTCGGATTCCTCTGTCCGATTCGAGATAGCGGGACTTCATCAGGTAAACTTTTGTCAAATGCAAAAAGCTAAGGTGAGAAAAACATGTTCAACAAGAAGAGGTTGTACTTGCTGACACCGGGAGGCCAAAATGGGATTCTCGGTTTGTATAGCAAGCTGATAAATGACCCGAGCAAACGCGAACGGCTTGGTTTTTGTTCGATGTCAATGAGGAACTCCAGGCAGCCCTCTGGATTGAATGTTCGGTCCCGATGGGGGCTGTTGTCGCTGTTCTTCATCGGGATCGCCATGGCTGGTAGTGCACAACCGTTGAGCGCGGGGGTGACGAAGATCGTCATTACCAAGGTGGAGTCGCCGACCTTCGGCGGCGCCAGTTTCGGCTCGGTCGGACAATATGAGCTCATCCAGGGCACCATCAGCGGCGAGGTGGATCCCGCGAATCCTCAGAATGCCGTGATCGTGGATATCGCCAATGCTCCGCGGAATTCCCAGGGTTCGGTAAGTTATACGTCCGATTTCCAGATCATTCGGCCAATCGACCTCGCCAGCGGAAACCACCGCATCCTGTTCGACCTTCCCAATCGCGGCGGAGCCACCGCTCTAAGCTACTTCAACGGCGGTTCGGGCAATACTAAAGCGACAGCGGGGACTCCCGGCAACGGCTTCATCATGGCCCAGGGGTACACGTTGGTCGAAGGAGCCTGGGACATTTCCGCCCCGCAAAGCGGATTCGCGGTCCGCTTCCCCATCGCCGTGAACCCGGATGGTTCCATCATTACGGGGATCGCGCTAGAAGAATTCGTCATCGACAAGAACGCGACGTTTGCCACCAGGCCGCTGACCTACGCGGCGGCGGCGCCCGACAAGTCGCAGGCAACCCTCACAGTACGCGAGAACTACGGCGACACTCCTACGGTGATTCCGTCGGACGGTTGGGATTACACCGACGCGACACTCACCGCGGTAAAGCTCACTTCCGGCCCATTCGGTGGGCCCGGCTCGTTCGGACCAACGGCGCTTTACGAATTCAATTACATAGCAAAAAACCCGATCGTGGCCGGGATTGGATTTGCCGCATTGCGCGATCTCGCCAGCTTCCTGCGGAACGCGCAGACTGACGACTTCGGTGCCCCAAATCCGCTTGCCGGCGACGTGCAGGCCATCTACACCACCTGTTTCTCGCAGCCCTGCCGCACAATGCATGATTTTGTGTTGCTCGGGTTCAATGAAGCCGAATACGTCCACAACAAGAACGGCAGGGGCGGCGCCGGAAACCAGCACGAAAAGGTCTTCGACGGCGTCCTCAATTGGGTGGGCGGCGCCAACGGCATTTACATGAACTACCGTTTCGCTCAGCCTGCGAGGACACACCGTCAGCACATCGGTCGCTGGTATCCCGAGTTTCAGTTCCCGTGGGCCAACCACATAACCCACGATCACGTTACGCAACAGACGGCCGGTCGGCTCGATGCCTGCCAGAGGACCAATACCTGTCCTAAGATTATCGAACTGAATTCAGAGAACGAGTATTGGGCCAAGGGCGGTTCGCTGCTGACCACCGATACGGAAGGCAATGATCTTCAGGTCAATGATACCCCAAACGCCCGCTATTACCTGATGTCGAGTTTCCCGCATGTCGCGGGGGGGAGCGGCGCTGGGATTTGTCAGCAACCCCAGAATCCGCTAACCCCTGGACCGGTACTTCGAGCCCTCCTCGTGGATATGGACGATTGGGTCACTGACGGGACGCCGCCGCCTGACAACCGCGTGCCGCAACGCGCCAACGGGACCCTCGTGCCCCCGCTACCGCAGTCAGGCATGGGCTTTCCCAACATCCCTGGAGTCAACTACAACGGCATTCTCCACACGGGCGACCTTTTCAATTACGGACCGCAATTCGAACAGGGGATCCTCAGCATCCTGCCGCCAACCGACCTGGGGGCGCCCTATCCTGTTTTTGTTCCTAAGACGGACGATGATGGGAACGACATCGCGGGAATTCGCCTGCCCGATATCTCCGTCCCGCTGGCAACCTATACTGGTTGGGCTTTGCGCGCGTCCGCCCCGAGTAATCCGGTCCCCATCGTGGACGGCTGCGATCATTCGGGTCAGAGGATCCCATTCCTGAAAACCTTGGCTGCCCGACTCGCCGCGGGAGATCCACGCCCGTCTCTTCAGGAACGTTATGCCGATCAGGCGACCTACGTTAACTTGGTCACCCAGGCCGCCCGGCAACTCCAAGCCCAGCGCCTGCTGGTGGAAATGGACGTACAGGCATATATCGCTGCGGCTACTGCAGCCAACATTTTCTAAGGCGGGATCCCGCGCCGGAGGCTGGCGGTCGAACCAACGGCCCCCTTCCTTTCGGCAGAAAGTGGGATAAAAATAATCATTGATGTATAGGGAATCTGTTCCCGGCGTTGACCCGCCAAGATCTGATCCGGAAGCGGAGTCCCTCCTCCTGAAGAAATTCCAACTGGAGAAGAATAACGCTTTTCGGCTACAGCTTTTACTTACTGGATAGTGTGATCAAAAAGATTGACCGGTTTTTTTCGTTAACCGCCCGCGACGCATTCTTTGCGGCACAATTGCGATTGATTCCACCGGACTTTATGGGAAAAGCTCTGCATCGTGAGCTTGCACCTGCATGCTATTAGCAATATGATAGCAATATAGAAGAGATCATCTTCTCATGGGATGAACGAAAGAATCGCGAGAACCAGCGTAAGCATGGAGTTGCATTTGAGGAAGCATCCAGTGCATTTGCCGATGAAAATGCTCGATTGAAGCATGATCCTGATCATTCCCAGGATGAGGATCGGTTCATACTCTTGGGTTTTAGCGCGAAGCTCCGTATTTTGGTTGTTGCTCACCTGTATCGGCAAGAGGGGATTCAGATCAGGATCGTCTCGGCTCGTAAAGCCACCAGGAACGAAGGTAAGCAATATGGACAATTTTTATGAGAAAAGAATACGATTTTTCTGATTCAGCGCGGAATCCCTATGCTAAGCATTTGAAGAAGCAAGTTACCCTTCGCCTCAACACGGATGTCATCGCATACTTCAAGGCTCTCGCGAAGGAAACCGGAATTCCCTATCAGAATCTAATCAACCTCTATTTAACGGAATGCGCCCACTCGGCGAAGAAGCTGACGCTCAAATGGGCGTCCAGATGAGTGTTTTTGTCATCCTACGAATGAGCCGTATTACGGTGTGGTTCGCCAAAATCCCGGCCGACCAGTTTTTGAGGAGGAGTAACGGCGCAGGTTCACACTGCTCAAGCCCATCGTGGGCTTCGGAAGTAATTTTCCGATTGGCCATCGCATGGGCAAGGGCGAAAAGAGCATCGAATGAGAATGTTCTGAGATACGGAGTGCGTGTGGCGGTCTTAGCAGAAAGCATCGATGGCGTCTCGGGGCGAATCAACCAAAACTACGCCGCGCGTCTCTCGTACCGGTGATGAAGACCGCCGACCTCAGACATCTCGACCACGTGTTCCTGCTCTGGCGGCTGTACAGCGCGGGGACCCGGCGCGTCCTTCTCCAATGTCAAATGTGTCCTGGCTCCATGATAGTAGGTCAAGAAGCTGCGGATAATTCGTCTGAGATGACCTTCGCCGAGAACGACAACATGGTCGAGGCATTCCCGGCGTATCGTCCCGATTACTCTTTCTACGTAAGGCGACTGCTGTTTCTGAAACCCACGGTTGAATTGGATCGTCACTCCAGCCCGGGCATTTTGCGGATGCTGGTCCGCTTCGTCCACTTTTTGTCGCCGATTTCGAGGATAACGGCATATTCGCCGGGAGGGGCCAGGCGCATCATGCCTCGGCCCATCGGCGGAGCGCCCTGGGCCGGCTGCTGCTGCGCCTGTCCCAGGCTGCGTCTCATGTCCCAAGAGACCGAGTTCAGGCCCGGCGCGGTCTTGCCTTCGAGGACACCCACCTCTTCACCATATGACGTCGTAATGCGGATCGTGACCTTTCCTGCCGGAGGCTTCTTGATAAAGTAATTGATGATGAGACCGTTGGGCTCATTCGGCGCGGTAAACTGTCTCTCCCCTTGATTACCGGAACTGCCACTCCTGCGGTACGTCCATTGAATCTTGCTTTCTACGTTAAACAGGTACGCGTCCTCCTGACCGATCTTGTCGTTCATCTCCTGCAGCGGGGTAATGTCGGTGACAAACAGCCCGCGGCCGTGCGTCGCCACCACAAGGTCGTTCTCGCGTGGGTGGATCAGCATGTCGTTCACGAGGGCATTGGGGGGCAGTTTCGAACCAAACGGCGCCCAGCTCTTGCCTCCGTCCAGAGTAGCAAATACCCCCTGCTCCGTACCCACGAACAGCAGGTTCGGGTTCTTCCGGTCCTCCACAATTACAGTGACCGTTCCTTCGGGAAGGTTGCCGTTGATCGAGGTCCAGGTTGCGCCGAAGTCTTCCGTCTTGAACACGTAGGGTTTGTAGATGTCGTGTTGCCACCCTGCTTTTGTGACATAGGCGGTTCCTTCTTTATGGCCGGAGGGGGCGACGCGCGTTACAAAGTAATCCACCGGCGCGCCGGCCTTGGTCAAGGCGGCCGTCGTATCCGTCCAGGTCGCGCCGCCATCGCGCGTCACCTGGACCTTGCCGTCATCCGAGCCGGTCCACAGAATTCCCGGCGTGACGGCAGATTCGGCCAGCGTGCTCAAGGTGCCGCATTCGATGTTTCCCTTGAGCTTTACCGGGTCGTTCGTCGTCAGGTCCGGACTGATTTCCTGCCAGTTGTCACCTCGGTTCATCGACCGGAACACGACCTGAGCGCCCATGTATACGATCTTGCTGTTGTGTGGCGAGAGCACGATCGGCGCCGTCCAGTTAAAACGGGCGGCCGGCTTCCCCGCGGCCCGGACCGGCCGGATGCTCTTGGTCGCGCCGGTCTTCTGGTCGACGCGTTGAATGGCGCCGTTCTGCGAGGCGTTGTACAGCCAGCGGGAATCTTCCGGATCGACGACGTTGCACTGCCCGTCGCCGCCGCCGATGGAGCGCCAGTCGTCCCGCGTGAGCATGCCTTCCGGGCCGTTGGACGGGATCCTGATCGAACCGTTGTCCTGCAGGCCGCCATAGATATTATAGGGTTCTTCCATGTCCACGCCGATCGCGAAGTACTGGGCCAGCGGCAGGTGATCGAAAACGTCCCACGTCTTGCCGAAATCGTAGGACATCGCCAGGCCGCCATCGCTGCCTAGGATCAGGTGGTTCGAATTGCGCGGGTCGATCCAAAAGGCGTGGTAATCGACGTGGAACGAATTCGCAATGTTTTCGGGACCGGCTTTGCCCCAAGTCTTGCCCGCGTCCAGCGAACGGTTGAAGCTCGTGCTCGGAACGTAGATGATCTTGTCGTCATTCGGGTCGACATAGATCCAGCCGTACCATTTCCCGCCCCCGACCCTGTCCTGCGCCGAGTTCATCTTTGACCAGTTTTCGCCGCCATTGTCGGAGCGATACACTTCGCCCCCGATCGGCCGGCCTCCACCTGCCCCGCCGCGGCCGCCGCGGCCGCCGGCCGCCTGCGCAGCCGGGTCTGGATTTGCCGGTCGCGGATTCTGATTATCGATGATCGAGTAGAGGATGTTCGGATTCTTTGGATAAATTGCGAATCCCACGCGGGCAAGTTTGCCGGTTGGAAGCCCTCCGGCCAGTCGCGTCCAGTTCTTGCCGGCATCTTTGGACCGGTAGATGCCGGTCTCGGGGCCGCCTTCGTCAAAATTCCACGGTACGCGCTGCTTGTCATAGGTTGCGGCAAAGACATTGGCCGGATTCTTCGGATCGATGACGACGCTGACTACTCCGACCTTGTCGGAGATATACAGGACCCGGTTCCAGCTCTTGCCTCCGTCGGTGGTCTTATATAGGCCGCGCTCCGGATTGGATGAAAAGTGGTATCCGACGGCAGCAACATAGACAATGTTAGGATCTTTCGGATCAATGGCGATCTGGCCAATGTGGCGCGTTTCCGTCAGCCCCATATGCGTCCATGTGCTTCCGGCATCGACCGATTTCCAGACGCCGAAGCCGCGCAGGGGGAAACGCCCCGACGCCGCGTCACCGGTGCCGACCCAGAGGACGTTCGGGTCCGAAGGCGCCATTGCCATGTGGCCGATGGGCACCATGCTCTCGTCCGGCAGAATCGATTGGAACGTCGTCCCGTTGTTGACGGTCTTCCACAATCCGCCAGTCGAAGGAGCGATGTAAAACGTGTACGGGTCTTTTTCGTTGACCGCCACATGCAGGATGCGCCCGTTCTGCCTCGCCGGTCCGAGGGCGCGGAAGGAAAGGGATTTCATGACGTCGTCTGCCGACACGTCCTGGGCCGGCATGATGCCGGTGCCAGAAAAAACAAGAACCACCAGAATTGCCGTAGCGCATATGTATCTTTGATTCATGGCTAAGAGTCCTCCTGAATCAGCAATGGGAAACCAGCTTCTATCACAAACAAGCGGCGACAACAAGCAGTGGCAGAGGACATCTGCGATTCAGACAGTGGGCCCGCTCCACAACGGACGGGCGACCACGGAAGCCCAGCGCGGGCAGTGCCCATTGACAAAATCCCGTCCGCTCTGAAAACATTGCCGACCGGGGGTCGGACCGACGCCAAAGAAATCCGATCAACGTGATAGCGTAAATTCTCGTTCGAAAAGAACTCTCAAACCCGATTTTTGCCCCTGTTTTTACGATTTAAGCGAGCCCGTCGGCGGATCTGTCGGTGTTTATATACCTTGCAGCCAATAAGTGCGATCGAGGGTGCGGTACTGGATGGATTCGGAGACATGACGGGGGAGGATCTTCTCCGATCCCTCGAGATCGGCGATGGTGCGCGAGACGCGCAGGATGCGGTCGTAGGCTCGCGCCGAGAGCCCGAGTTTCGTGATGGCGTGTTCCATCTGCTTTTCGCAGTCGCCGTCGAGCCTGCAGAAGCGGCGCATGGTGCGCGGCGTCATCTGGGCGTTGCAGAACTGGCCGAACGATTCCAGGCGCCGGCACTGGCGCAGGCGCGCGGCCAGGATGCGATCGCGGATGGCGGACGATTCCTCCGACTTCTCGTCATCGGCCAGCTCCTTGTACTTGACCGCGGGCACCTGGATGTGCAGATCGATACGGTCGAGCAGCGGACCCGAGATCCTGGCGAGGTAGCGCTGAATCAGCGGCGGGGTGCAGGAACACTGGTGCAGCGGATCGCCGAAAAATCCACACTGACACCGTTGCGTTGCCTTTTTGCCGTTTGGTGAAAAAATCCCCAAAACCGCTTCCCGAAGCGTACCCTAAGGAAACAAAGACTTTAGGAGACCACCTTCGCAAGAGAAGAATGGACCTGGGACTGCTCCAGAGGGAGGTGGCGGTACAAATCGGGGTAACCGAGAGCACCATCTACAATTGGGAAAGGCAACGCAACCCTCCGGAAATACGGTTCATTGCCCCCATCATCGAGTTCCTTGGTTACTGCCCTTTCCCGGAGCCAACCAGCCTATCGGAACGCCTGATTCTCTTCCGCACCCGTCAGGGTTTATCGCAGGAAAAGTTCGCCAGGAAACTGAGGATTGACCCATCAACCTTGGCGAGCTGGGAGACGGGTCGACACCGACCATCGCGGAGTCACATGAAGCTGCTATCCCGAATCGGCATTTCATAGCGGAAAGGGCTTCGATGCCGTAGGCTCAACACACGCTTCCCTGCGTAGGCCCCAGCCGTTCGGGGACGCTCCTGATCGACTGTGTTCCGGTTTGCATGCAGGCTGAGTTCGGGGGAGGGTCAGGCCCTGATACGCATTATGTTAACCCAGCCGGCCCAGTTCGGGGCTTTCCGGACGTCGGCGGGGGTGGAGTGTACGCCGACATCCGTGCTCGAACTCGAGTCCTGAACACGCCTTTACCCGGGCGCGCCCGGAAGAACTCAAATTTCGAGTAGGCGATCGCCGATTTTTGACGTTCTTGTAAGTAGGAGGCCTGAAAGGGTAAACGTGATTCCAACCGCGTCCGCTAGAGTACTTGCGGCAAAGGTTCCCCGCTATCAATTCGGCACGGCGCCATGCCGGAGGATCGGCGGACGAGGGAGGCCATGCGGAAATGGCGATTCCCCATGCTCTTGCGGAACGCACACGGAGCCGGAGGCAGTTGTGAAGACGATGTTTTGCAGCATCTGTGGGAAGCCCACGTTGCATGCCAATGTCAGCCGCGCCGCCGTTCTTGTGCAGGTAAGCCGGGGGACGATTTATTCCTGGTTAAGGAAAGGCTGGATTCACGGGATTCGCTTGCCCAGCAATCGCACAGTCATATGCGTGGGGTCGTTGTGGTCAGAGGAGCGGCTCGGCGTTTAGGAATCCGATAGGAGCACCGCGGCCGTCGTTACTGGCGACCCCTGAGCTTCCGGTGAACTGCAATGATTCGAGATCGCGCCTGGCGAACCGAGCGCGAAAAACCGGGCAAATCCGGTCGAAGATGCGGTTTCATTAGAAAAAATTGTGAAAAAAGTGTTCAGTTTTGTCAAGTTTTGTACAGTTTTGCTAACTTGACAGGCCTGAAAACACACCATATCTTCAGCCTATTCTCAGAATCGGCATTGCATATAGGAATTTGTACCGCCTGGCAATCAGGGCGAGACCAAGCTCGCCGGCAGGAGTGCAACCTCATGCATCCGGTGATCGTGAAAGTCGGACCTGCTACTTCTGACCGCATCCCCTCAGGCTTGAATCCAACACAACGGGCAACTGAGCATTGGCCCGGTTGCCAGGGATATCGATTCGAAGCGCCTTTTTCTTGACGGAGAGTGAGCCATGAAGCGATGTGCCGTGGGTGTAACGGTTGTCGTCTTTCTATTTGTTGGCCGGCTTCTGCCTCTGCCGGCCGCATCGGGACTCATTTTCGAGGGCAAAGTGATTGCCCCGGACGGGAGGGCAGTTCCCGGCGCGGAGATCCAGATTCTGGATGCCGCCGGAAAGGTGCAATCCCACGTCCTTTCGGATATTCAAGGGGAGTACCGGTTCCCGATTCTGATGGCGCCTCCCGGCGCCGCCATGCCGTATCGGATGGAGCTGTCCCACTTGCGCTACCATCCGGTCAAGGTGGCAGACGCCGTTACGGGCGCACGGATCAGTTCTCCCGGTCCGGCCGACATGGCTCCTGACCGGCCTGCGGCGCTGCTCGCCTCGACGGAGATCGTGCGCCGGGATTTCGTCCTCACGCTCTCCCGGGGCACCCCGCAGCATCCGACGCTCGGCCCCATCGACCCGAACTATGCCGAGTACTGCTACCAGAAGGCGCTGGTGCTTTTGGAGCAGGACAGGAAGAAGGCGGTCGAGCTGCTCAAGGTATACGCCCAGACGGGCTTTAACCCGAAGCAGGTCGCGCGGGCGCTGCAGATGATCGTCCAGTACGACAGAGAGCGGTAAAGCGCCTAAACGCACCGAGATGCACGTCCAGTGAAATCATCATTCGGGAGATCGCGCCATGATAAAGACATCGGCCGGTTCGCGGTTACTGATTCTCGGTTTGGTTTTCCTTGCTCTGCTCGTCATGCACCAGACGGCGTTTGCCGTCAATCCCGCCTTTTATCAGTACTCGGTGCGCCATGAGAAGGGCGCAGCCGGATTTTTCCCGTTTACGGCGGTCGCCCAGGAATCGGTAAACGGGGCCAGCGGGAATCTTTTCTTTACGATTCCCCTGGTCAGCCGGCCGGGCCGAGCCGGGCTGGGCGTGGACCTCAAGCTCGCCTACAACTCGAAGATCTGGGACTTCTATTACGAGGGCTCGACGCTATACGCGACGTTGGCCGAAAGGGATTCCTGGGTGGGCGTCGGCTGGACCCTGGTCGTGGCCCGGGTCATCGACGACTCCGCGGGCGGCCACTATTATGTGACGCTTTCGGACGGCTCCAATCACGATCTGACCTACTATGACGGCGCCTGGCGGACGATGGATTCGAGCTACATGATCTATGATCCCGCCAACAGCCGGCTGACGTTGAAAGGCGGGACCAGCATAACGCTCGGCTATGTCGACCCGCTGGATTCCTCGGTGCGCTATGCGACCCGGGTGCAGGACGGGAACGGAAACTACCTCGAGATCAGCTACCAGGGCGGCGGCGGCCGGATCAACACGATCCAGGACACGCTGGGCAACACCTACACCTTTCAGCTGCAAAACAATCATCTGAGCACGCTCAGGTACTTCAATACGAACGACACGACGCAGGCGACGAGCACGATCACGATTACCTATCAGACGCAATCTCCGGTTTTCGGCTCCGGGGCGACCACGGATCCGACTCTCCCGGTTCAATACCAGCCGACTCAGACCGGCACCTATCCTTACTTCCACCGCTTCACCTACCTTTCCAGCGGGGAAATCTCGCAGATCACCTATCCGACGTGCGGGAAGAGCCGCTACTATTACACCAGCAAGTACGTGTTTGATCGATTGCTGAACAGCACCGTGCGGGAACATTGGATTACGAGCCATGATGCGGGGTAGGAGACGAGACCGACACGTGGAGCTGGAACTACACCGAGTATTATAACGGCATCGCGAACTTCACTTTTGGGGTCCGTAGCGATGAGGATAAGACCGCCCCACGGGACGTCCAGGTCACTCTGCCAGGCGGAAACGTCATCAGTCACAGCATGGCTCAGGAGAGCAACGGTTGGGCGGACGGATTGACAACGTCGGCCTCAGTTTATCGCCGCGTGAGCACGACGGAATGGACTCAGGACGATACGTCGTTGACGACGATCAGGAATCCGAGGGTTTCGGCAAGGCAGACGATTCTGTTGTCGGGATACGTCGCCACAAAGACCATCCGAACGGAGTTTACGTACGCAGCAGCTTCCGACCACAGCGGAAACACAAAGGAGATCAGGGAGTATGACTTCGCGGGGGCGCTGCGGAGGAAGACGACGCTTGCCTATCTGCACGAATCCAACGGCACGTACGTGGGGTTGAACATGCTGGACCGGGTCACGGAAGCCTTGGTCCGTGATGCCGTCAATAACCTGGTCTCCAGGACGCAGGTCGCCTACGATCTTTATTCTCCCTATTCGGCGACAGGCGCCATTCGGCACGATGCGGCGTACGGCACCGGGTATCTGACCCGGGGACTCCCTTCCACGGTCACGAGGTGGTATGATCTGGCGCAAAACCTGTACGTCACGACGACTACCAAATACGACGAGTGCGGCAATGTGCGCGAGGTCGTGGACCCCATGTCGCACATGAGCTTCATCGAATACTGGCTGTCGGCGGCGGACTATGCCTATGCATTTCCGCTTCGTGCGACAAACCCGCTGGGGCATGCGTCATTGGCCACTTACAGCTACAAGAGCGGAGTGCCATTGACCAAGACCGACGCCAACGGCCAAGTGACATCGATGCTGTATGATGCGCGTGACCGCGTCACCCGGGTTACGAGAGCCATCTGGTGGGGCGACAACCTATGACTATATGGACGACTGCGCATGTCAGTTTAACCCGCCGCACACGCCCTCTGTCGAGATAAAGGACTACATCAGCGGTACGCCGGGAGATCCGAATGCCAAGTTCCTGAGCAGACGCAGCAAGCTTGACGTCATGGGCCGGCTGGGGGAGAGCACGGTCACGGACCCCGCGGGCGACATCAAACAGGCGAGGAACTACGGCGAGTGGAATCAGGTGACGAGCGTGAGCACGCCGTACCGGGACGGGGAGGAGCCGGGTTACACGCAGTACTCCTACTGGGCCCCGGGTTACATATCCGGGGTCGCGTCGCCGGATCAGACCGGGGTTGGTTACTCTTACGACCGCAACAACGTGCGGGTCAGCGGGGACACGGGCCTGGTTCGCAACTACGTCTACCAGGAGGACGGCAAGGTCGGCACCGTGCAGGAGGAAGACGCGAACAATCAGCTTACAATCCACACCAACTATGCCTACGACGCGCTGAGCCGGCTGATCACGATCACGCAGGGGGTGCAGACGCGGTCATTCACTTACGATGACCTGGGGCGGCTGAAGAGCGAGACCCATCCGGAAAGCGGGACCACGAGCTACACATACGACCTGAACTCGAACGTGCTGACCCGGACCGACGCCCGGGGAATCGTGACGTACTACACGTACGACGCGTTGAACCGGGTTACGCTGAAGAGCTACAGCAACGGGACGCCGTCGGTGAGCTACTGGTACGACAGCGCTCCGCCGGGTAGCCCGATCAGCATCGCCAACCCGGTGGGCAGGCTGACGAGGATCACGACGACGGCCTCGGGGGCGACGGTAACGAACTACTACAGCTACTGCAACTGCTCCTCGGTCGACAGGGAAGCGACGGTAATTACCGACGGAACGACGCGGACCTACGTCACGAACTATGCGTACAACTACCTCGGGCAGACGACGTCGATCACCTACCCGAACGGGAAGGTGGTGACCTACGGGAGGGACGACAAGGGGCGCGAGGTTCGTGTCTCCTCGACAATCGACGGCCAGAGCATCAAGTACGTGGATTCCGCCGAGTATCTCGGGCCGAGGGGCGAGTTGACCAAGGTCGTGTATGGGATCAGCTGGCCTAACTGGAACAATGTGGAGACAACCTATACCTACTCGCCGACGACGCTCAGGCTGACGCGTTTGAAGACCCTCGGGCTGGATCTGAGCTATAGTTATAGGGGAACCAGGCCGGGAGTCTATTGGAATAGCGGGAGGATTTACGACATCACGGACAATTACGAGGATCCGGTGAACAGCTACTACCATTACGAGTACGATCACTGGTGGCGGCTGACGTCGTACTGGGAGTCGGAGGGGCGGTACGACAATCCGCCCGTGTTGAAATACGACTGGAGCTATGACCGATACGGGAACATGCTGAGCCGGACGAAATATGATGAGACCTGTCCTGAGGGGTGTCCGGCGAACACGTACAACGTGGATGCGGCGACGAACCGGGTGCTGAGCAGCAGCCCCGGCGGCAGTTATTCGTATGATCTGGCAGGCAACCGGACCGGGGGCGGCAGGACGTATGACGCCGAGAACCGGTTGTTGGGGTGGACGGGGACGAGTATTGTCTATGACGGCAGCTCGCGCCGGTTCCGGAAGGTGTCGGGGAGCTCGCGGATTTTCTATATTTACTCCGCCAAGGGGTTCATGCTGGTGGAAGACGACTGGTCGGCTGGGACGACGAAAAACCAGATCTATTTCAACGGGCAGCTGCTGGCGACGCACGACGAGGACGATTACGTCCGATTGTTTTTCACGGATCATCTGGGCTCGACGCGGAGCATCGTGACGGTGACGCCGAGCGAGGATTGGGGCGAAGACTGGGAGACGACGGCGGCATACGCTTACGATCCCTATAGGGTGAAGTTCGCGGACAAGGAGCGGGCGTCAAACGGGCTGGACTATTTCGGCGCCCGGTACTACGACTCGTCTACCACGTTCCGCTGGATCTCGCCTGATTCGTTGACCGCCCGAGTCTATGATCCTGGCTCGCTGAACAAGTACACTTACGTCAGAAACGACCCGGTGAATCTGGTGGATCCGGATGGGAGGATGGCGGCCCCCTTTGATATGCCATTGCTAAGTTGGGTTACGTCAACATATTGGGGGACCATAGATTGGTTGTATGGTGGCGAGATTCCCGTAACTTCCACTTACTTAGTCACTTATGTTGTGCTTAAGGCGACTCCGGAAGGGGGTTCGCCGGAGTTGACATGGAATTCCTTGAGAAGCGCAGCAGATAAGATGCTGAAAGCTAACAACAGCGATTGCCTAAATTGGATCCGAGGGCTGTTTACAAAGTACTGGACGGAAAAGAACAACGCCGATCCAGCGGCCATGGCCAAGACAGATATTAACAATTTCGTTCGGTACCTTGGGGTTCTTGATTACAGTAGTGGGGATGCGGCTGCGAAATTCGTACCCAAAAAAACTGTATCTGTCACAACAGTAGCACCAAATGGAACCACCTTCATAACGGTTGCGGAAGCAAACTTCACTACTAGCACAATCACTTTCTACCAGGAGTTCTTCGGACAAAGCCAAACGCAACAAGCTCAGGAGTTTATTCATGAAGGTACTCACCTCGAAGGATACGGTGACATTCAATTGGCCAAGCTGGCCACCGGGAACGACTATGCAACAGTTGAGACGGCATCTGTGGCCTATCAGAACGAGCTGGTTAAACACTGCAAGTGATGCTAGAAATGGTGTTGGAATGAGAGAGTTAAGGCCTCTTAGTAGCCTGCTTAAAAAGATCGTGTTGACTTCAGGGCTGTGTCTCTTTGCCATTTTCGATTGCCCCCTATATTGCCAAACCAATATGTGCGGCCTGCATCCTAAAGCGCGGCGGACAGTCTCAGGAGGGGCCCGGAGTTCTTCCAGACCGATCTTTCCGCTCGTGCATCTTCTTGGCGTTAGCCAGAATGATGGGACAAGCAGTGTTATAGTAAATGTAAACCCTTGGCCCGGTGGTCCCTTGGAGTGGTACTCATCATCGGACATTGGTGTGAATTGGAAAAAGCTGAATTCGAATCCATGCACTTCGATCCCCCATTATGGCGAGTTTACCAGCTGCTTGAGGAGCCGTGCTTCGGGAAAGATCGTGTATCGCACTGCTAATAACTCTGAAGGTCCTGAAGTCGAGTTGAGTAAAGATGGCGGTAAGGAATGGACGAGTTTTATGCCGGGACTTACTGGTATCGATCACATAAATCAGTTCAGGTTTCTAGAAACGAGTCCAACCGATGCGGCGCGAGTGTATGGGTGGCTCACAACCACTGCTTCAAAGAGATTCAATCTGTACGTATCGAACGACTTTGGAAGGGAGTTTCGTCCGCTCCTAGCCACTTTGATCAATATAGTCGAGAGCCAAGCGGATGCAAGCACTTTGTATGGAATCGTCTGGAGTCAAAATGGTATCCGGCAATTATCGCTTACGGTATCGAGGGATGGAGGGCACACGTGGACAAACAGGCCAGCCGCCGAGGGTACCTGCTCTCCTTTCTATCGTGACCCAAAGAGCCGAGTGGTACGCTCGTGGCGGGAAAAGCGAGAGGATTTTGAAGTGATTCCGCCCGATCCAATTTACCAGATGGAGGCCGATCCATCAGATCCAGATACGCTTTATATTTTGAGTTTCAATGGTCTTTACTTATCCGAAGATGGCGGACAATCGTTCGTTCTACTGCCGCTTGCTACTGACAAGATCCTCTCCATCGACGCGATTGCCCTTGATCCCAGCAACGGCAAATATATATACGCTATGGTTGACGCTCGACGGCTATTTGTATCTTCAGATAAGGGATGCCATTGGCACGAGGTTATAGTTCCCCTGCCTTCTAAGTAGCTCCAGCCGATTCGGATAGGGGTCGGACCGGGGGAAGTCATATACCAGGATCGGGGTCGGACCGACGGAAATAGGGGGAAATAGGGAAATAGGGGACGCTACCCTATTTGCCATTGACAATGCCGCAGCGAGGATGCGGGTCGAATGGGGTCGGACCGATCGAAGTCTATTATTCAGAAGCGGCAAGCATCGAGATGGATTCAAGGCTGGGGCTTACACTCGATTTTCGCCCCTGTTTTCGCATCCTAGCGAACTGGGAATAGGAACACCGCTCCCCCGTCTTTAGGTTCCCGTCTTATGTGCCGTTCCGGGTCAAAATGGGCGGGACGGGAGGTGGCGGTCGCGGTCGTATGGGGTAGGCTCGTGGGCGGAGATGACGTCCGCGGGCCTGTCGAGGGCCCACTCGCGGCGGCTCTCCTCGTCGGCGTAGTGTTTGAGGTAAAGCTGGATATCCTCTTCGCTGCCGCTGCCGATCAAGTCGATGTGGCAGGCGAAGTCCCGGTCCTGCGGCATCAGGATCATGCGCTCGCGCAGCGTGTCAGACCAGAGCCGCTCGTAGAGTGCGCGATCGCTGAGGTGATCCGTGTGGGACAGGTAGACTCCTGACAGGGCCATGGCGCGGATCACCTCCCAGAGTTTGGCGTTGAGGTTTGCGCCTTCGAGGTCCCCGGGCGGGGGCAACTCGACACCGCTTTCCTTGAGGGCCTCGAAGAGGGGTCGCTCTCTCTGCTCCTCGACGGCGAGCACGGACTCGAGGAACTTCTCGGCGATTTCGTCAGGGCAATCAGGCGCAAAGCCCATCGCGACTGGTTCGCCCGCCAAACGTTCCAGTTTTTGCTTCAACTCCTCGATGTGCTGTTGCCGTCGTTCGTGCTCCTGCGCTCTGCTGTGACGCATTGTCTTCTGTCCTCCTCATCAAGGACGAGCCGCGAGGGTTCTGCGAAAATGTCCTTCGCAGCCCCGGCGGCCGTCGTGTTTCATATGCCTTGCAGCCAATAGGTGCGATCGAGGGTGCGGTATTGGATCGATTCCGAGACGTGACGGGGGAGGATCTTCTCGGATCCTTCGAGATCGGCAATGGTGCGCGAGACGCGCAGGATGCGGTCGTAGGCGCGCGCCGAGAGGCCGAGTTTGGTGATGGCGTGCTCCAGCTGCTTCTCGCAATCGCCGTCGAGTTGGCAGAAGTGGCGCATGGTGCGAGGCGTCATCTGGGCGTTGCAGAACTGGCCGAACGACTCCAGGCGGCGGCACTGGCGCAGGCGCGCGCCAGGATGCGATCGCGGATGGCGGACGACTCCTCCGACTTCTCGTCATCGGCCAGCTCCTTGTACCTGACCGCCGGCACCTCGATATGCAGGTCGATGCGGTCCAGCAGCGGGCCCGAGATCCTGGCGAGGTAGCGCTGGATCAACGGCGGGGTGCAGGAGCACTGGTGCAGAGGATCGCCGAAGAATCCGCACGGACAGGGATTCATCGCGCCGACCAGCATGAACCGGGCCGGGAAGGTCAGCGACATCGCCGCACGCGCGATGGTGACCTCGCCGTCCTCCAGCGGCTGGCGCAGCACGTCGAGCACGTGGCGGTGGAACTCGGGCAGCTCGTCCAGGAACAGCACGCCGTGTGCGCGAGGCTGACCTCGCCGGGACGCGGAAGGGTGCCCCCGCCGACCAGCCCGGCATTGGAAATCGTGTGATGCGGCGAACGGAATGGACGGGTCCCGATCAAGCGCGTCCTCGCCGGGAGAAGCCCGGCGACCGAGTGGATTTTGGTCGTTTCGATCGCCTCGTCGAAGGTCATGTTCGGGAGAATGGTCGGCAATCGGCGCGCCAGCATCGTCTTTCCCGAACCGGGTGGGCCGATGATGATAATGTTGTGCCCTCCCGCGGCGGCGACTTCCAGCGCCCGTTTGGTCACTGTTGGCCTTTGACGTCGGTGAAATCGACTCCGTAGCTGCTGCTCTGCTCGAGCAGTTGTTTGCGGTCCACGATCAGGGGGATCCATGGTTCATTGCCGTTGAGCAGCTCGACGACATGCGCCAGCGACCGGGCCGCGTACGCGCGCACCCCGTCCACGACGGCAGCTTCGCGGGCGTTTGCTTCCGGGACGATCAGGTGACCGATCCCACGCTCCCGCGCCATGACCGCCATCGACAGCGTCCCTTTGACCGGCCGGATCGACCCGTCCAGAGACAGCTCGCCGAGGAAGAGAAACTCGGCAAGGTTCTGTTTCTTGACACAGCCGGAAGCCCCCAGGATGCCGACCGCCATTGGTAAGTCAAACGCCGATCCCTCCTTTTTGACGTCCGCCGGCGCGAGATTGATCGTGATGTGCTGAGCAGGCAGAATGTACCCGCAATTACGAAGCGCAGCTTTGACCCGCTCGCTGCTCTCCCGTACTGCCGTGTCGGGGAGGCCGACTGTCATCAGGTTCAGCTTGCTCCCCATGCTTAGATCCACTTCCACACTAATCGGATACGCCTTGATGCCGAAAACGGCAGCTGACTGCACCCGGAAGAGCATGGCTGGAGATCTCCCTCTACTCTCTATCCAACTGCCCTACCCCGGATTTGAGCGAAAATATTTCCTGAAAACCGTCAGGTTTCGGCTCTGCATTCAAATGAGGCCAGGGATCGGGAGTCGTCAAAGATGAGGATCGTCGGCACAGATTGGATCCTTTCCTTCGGCGCCCCGACACTCGGCGATGGAAGGACCACTGTTATGGGTGATGTTCCAGAGTACTTCGAATGGCGCACTCGACGGAGGATACTTGATGCAGGATCGGGTGTCGGACGTATTGTACACAGGGAAATATGGTGACGTTCCGACTGAACATCGATTTGGAAGCCCTGGCGCAGATCGCCTTAGTATCGGGTTTCGCGGGTGAGAGTTGGATCACTTGCTTCAAATTGCCCATCCGACCCGGCGGCCGCCTTAACGATGCGGCCGCCGGCAACGGCATCAGGCAATGCGGAAAGACGCGACTACTGTAGGATGATTGGCACGCCCTTCACAAGGCGGACTTCCTCGACTGTGAGCGAACCCTTTCCGACGAGAGCCTTGGCTTCGGAATCTCCTAAGCCTGCGGTTTTGTCAATGTTGATTGCAGCCCGAACCACGACGTTGTGATCGCCTGCGCCGAGATCATCCAGGATGAAGTTGAAGTGTCCGGCCTGCATCGTCTCCAGCAGAAGAGTGATTTCGAAAGGAAGTGACTCCTCATTCTCCTGCCTCTCTGTACTAGCCGGGCTTGACGAGGGTTGGCTCCGACTGAATAATGATGGAGGCCCGAATACGGCGTGTGCCGTCTTCAGTGGCGCGGTGGGGCGGACGCGATTCGATGAGTGAGCTGATTGAGTTTCTGTTCCGGCACGGTTACAGCGTTCTGTTCGGCAGGCGTCGTCGAGCAGGTCGGCATTCCGATCCCTGCCGCTCCCGTTCTGCTGGCTGCGGGCGCCCTGACCGCCGCGGGCCGGCTCTCTGGGGCTGTAGTCCTGCTCGTGTCGGTGGCGGCTTCGCTCGCCGGCGACCTCATCTGGTACCGGCTGGGCCGCAGCCGGGGACACAAAGTCCTCAAATGGATCTGCCGCCTTACGCTGGAGCCCGACTCCTGCGTTCGACGGAGCGAAGACATCTTCGCGCGCTACAGGGGGCGCGCGCTCCTCGCCGCCAAATTCATCCCGGGCTTGAATGCCGCAGCAGCGCCGATGGCGGGCCACCTGGGAATGAGCCTGCCGAGCTTCCTCCTGTACGACCCTGGCAGGCGCCTTTCTCTGGGCCGGCACCTTTTTCGGGATCGGTCTCCTGTTCAGCGTGCAGATCGAGGACGTCGCTCTGATGATGGCGCGCCTTGGGAGCTGGTGATTGTCGTGGCCGTGAGTGCCCTCAGCGGCTATCTGGCATGGAAGTATCTCCAGCGCCGTCGCTTCCTTCACAAGCTGCGGATTGCGCGCATATCTCCGGTGGACCTGATGGACAAGATTGCCGCCGGGGAAGACGTAGTGATCGATCGACTCGGCGATGTCTCCAACTCCGAGGTGGAAGATCTCGGTCTCCGGAGAGCTACTTCATTTCCGCCTGTTAGTTCCAGGCGCGCGCATATGGATATTCTCGCGACAACCGCGAGATCCCGTGGTTCATCGACGACGAGTCAGCAGCAGTGCCCGGCTGCGCTGCTTCTCCGGCGTCAGGGCATTACTCGCGTGCGCCCGCTGGAAGGGGGACTGGAAGGTTGGCGGAGCCGCGGGCTGCCGCTCGAGACGCTGAGCCCTCAGGCCGCCCCTGAAATCGCCCTTCCCGTATCGCCGGACGAGGTGGCCCGACAGTCTGCTTCCTGACCGGCAGTTGCTCTCTTCGGGGAAATTCTCCTCCTCCCGGGACCGCCGGCGTCTCGCCTGCAAAAGCAATGCGGCAGCCATAGCCCATCACGAAAACCGTGGGCGAGAGCCTGCCCGATTCAATCGCTTCGGCAAGCGCATCGCAGCAGGCCGGCGAGACGCCGGCGGTCCTGGCAACCGCCCCGTCGCCACGCCGATCAAATCCGAGTTTCTGTCTTGAATGAACGGCGACGCAGCCGCCGCAAGGGCTCCCCGGAAACTCCATCGACAGAGTTTGCGGTTTAGAGCCGCGCACGTCAGCAAGCGGGTGGTTTGCCGTCCATGCGGATGGATCGAAGCGTTTATGACCCGCTCCCTCACGTTCGCGGCGCTGTTTTGGCTTCGCCGGTTTTGCCCTCAGAATTGCCACTAGTTCTCGCCAAATCAAAATTTCCGACTTCAATGAATGACGTACCCGGCACAAAGTCCGTCCGGCGACATGCAGCTCATCAGTGTCAGTATCACAGCCAGTCAGGGGGGACAGTTGGCTAATCGTGCGCACGGTGGTATGGTAGAGAGCGACCGGAATCAGCAATCATTCACTCGAGGACAGGGAGCGACTATGAGCGAGAAGCAATCAAATGGCGTGAATGCCGAGGTCTTCCGTGAAAGACGCAACAAGATACGCGAAGCGGTGGGAGGCGGTGTGATCCTGTGGTTGGGGCATATGCTGCAACCGCGAAACTACACCGACAATACGTATTCGTTCCGCCAGAATTCGCATTTCCTTTATTACACCGGCCTGGCAGAGCCTGACCTGGCGGTCCTTTCCTACCCGGAGCGGGACTACGACGTCCTGTTCTCGAAGCCGACGACCATGGACGACATCATCTGGAGCGGCGCCAGTCAGGAGCGAACGCATCTTCGCGCCGTCCAGGCCGGCATCGAAACCATCGAGGATATCGGCCGCCTGGGGGTCTACCTGACCAAGGCCCAGAGCCAGAAGATCCCGATCCACTACCTTCCGCCCTACCAGGCGTCCGCGCTCTTCCGGATTGCCGAACTGCTCGTCATCGAGCCGAGCGATGTCACTGCAGGCGCCTCCCAGCGGCTAAAAGAGGAGGTGGCGCGCCAGCGCTCGATAAAATCCGAAATCGAAATCCACGAGATCGAAGATGCGCTCCGCGTAACCGACCAGATGCACCCGGCGGCGCTATGGCCGTGACCAAGCCCGGCATTTATGAGTACGAAATCGCCGGCGAAATCCAGGCCGTCGCCCTGCGCGCCAATTTCCAGCAGGCGTTTACCCCCATCGTCACGGTCCGGGGACAGGTGCTGCACAACCACTCCTACAACAACCTGCTCCAGGACGGGCAGCTCCTGATCAACGATTCCGGCGCGGAAACCCCCGGCGGCTACTCCGGCGATATCACCCGCACCATCCCCGTCAGCGGCCGCTTCACCCCCATGCAGAAGGACATCTACGAAACCGTCCTGAGCATGCAGCTGGGCGCGATCGAGGCGATCAGGTCCGGGATCACTTACCGCGAGGTTCACCTGCGCGCCAGCCGCATTCTCGCCGAGAGGATGATTGCGCTGGGATTGATGAAGGGGGATCCCGCGGCAGCGGTGGAAGCAGGCGCGCACGCCCTGTTCTTCCCTCACGGGCTCGGGCACATGATGGGGCTGGACGTGCACGACATGGAAGACCTTGGCGACATCGTAGGCTACCCCAAGGGTGTCGCGCGCAACACGCAGTTCGG
>CAVRJA010000012.1:0-41156 GCA_963721405.1 uncultured Acidobacteriota bacterium
GGTGCGGTCGAGGGTGCGGTACTGGATGGCTTCGGAGACGTGGCGCGCCTGGATCTTCTCCTGGCCTTCGAGGTCGGCCATTGTGCGCGAGACGCGCAGGATGCGGTCGTAGGCGCGCGCCGAAAGGCCGAGGTTGGTGATGGCGTTCTCCATCTGCTTTTCGCATTCGGAGTCGAGCTTGCAGAAGCGGCGCAGGGTGCGCGGGGTCATCTGGGCGTTGCAGTAAATGGCCGAACGACTCGAGGCGTCGGCACTGGACGCCGCGCGCGGCGAGGATGCGTTCTCGGATGACTGCGGACTCCTCCGACTTCTCGTCCTCGGCCAGTTCCTTGTACTTCACGGCGGGCACCTGGATGTGGAGGTCGATGCGGTCGAGCAGCGGACCGGAGATCCTGGCGAGGTATCGCTGGATCAATGGCGGGGTGCAGGAACACTGGTGCAGGGGATCGCCGAAAAAACCGCACTGACAGGGATTCATTGCGGCGGCAAGCATGAACCGGGCCGGGAAGGTCAACGACATCGCGGCACGGCTGATGGTGACCTCACCGTCCTCCAGCGGCTGGCGCAGACACGTCAAGGACGTGGCGCTGGAACTCCGGCAGCTCGTCCAGGAACAGGACGCCGTTGTGCGCCAGGCTGACCTCGCCGGGACGCGGAAGGGTGCCCCCGCCGATCAGCCCGGCATTGGAAATCGTGTGATGCGGCGAGCGGAACGGGCGGGTCCCAATGAGTCCGTCCTTCTCCGAGAGAAGCCCGGCGACCGAGTGGATTTTCGTCGTTTCGATCGCCTCATCGAAACTCATGGAGGGGAGAATCGTCGGCAAACGGCGCGCAAGCATAGTCTTTCCCGAACCGGGAGGCCCAATGAGGATAATGTTGTGCCCGCCCGCGGTCGCGACCTCCATCGCCCGCTTTGCCTGGTATTGTCCCTTGACGTCTTTGAAATCGACTCCGTAGCTGCTGCTCTGCTCGAGCAGTTGTTTGCGGTCCACGATCAGGGGGATCCATGGTTCATTGCCGTTGAGCATCTCGACGACATGCGCCAGCGACCGGGCCGCGTACGCGCGCACCCCGTCCACGACGGCAGCTTCGCGGGCGTTTGCTTCCGGGACGATCAGGTGACCGATCCCACGCTCCCGCGCCATGACCGCCATCGACAGCGTCCCTTTGACCGGCCGGATCGACCCGTCCAGAGACAGCTCGCCGAGGAAGAGAAACTCGGCAAGGTTCTGTTTCTTGACACAGCCGGAAGCCCCCAGGATGCCGACCGCCATTGGTAAGTCAAACGCCGATCCCTCCTTTTTGACGTCCGCCGGCGCGAGATTGATCGTGATGTGCTGAGCAGGCAGAATGTACCCGCAATTACGAAGCGCAGCTTTGACCCGCTCGCTGCTCTCCCGTACTGCCGTGTCGGGGAGGCCGACTGTCATCAGGTTCAGCTTGCTCCCCATGCTTAGATCCACTTCCACACTAATCGGATACGCCTTGATGCCGAAAACGGCAGCTGACTGCACCCGGAAGAGCATGGCTGGAGATCTCCCTCTACTCTCTATCCAACTGCCCTACCCCGGATTTGAGCGAAAATATTTCCTGAAAACCGTCAGGTTTCGGCTCTGCATTCAAATGAGGCCAGGGATCGGGAGTCGTCAAAGATGAGGATCGTCGGCACAGATTGGATCCTTTCCTTCGGCGCCCCGACACTCGGCGATGGAAGGACCACTGTTATGGGTGATGTTCCAGAGTACTTCGAATGGCGCACTCGACGGAGGATACTTGATGCAGGATCGGGTGTCGGACGTATTGTACACAGGGAAATATGGTGACGTTCCGACTGAACATCGATTTGGAAGCCCTGGCGCAGATCGCCTTAGTATCGGGTTTCGCGGGTGAGAGTTGGATCACTTGCTTCAAATTGCCCATCCGACCCGGCGGCCGCCTTAACGATGCGGCCGCCGGCAACGGCATCAGGCAATGCGGAAAGACGCGACTACTGTAGGATGATTGGCACGCCCTTCACAAGGCGGACTTCCTCGACTGTGAGCGAACCCTTTCCGACGAGAGCCTTGGCTTCGGAATCTCCTAAGCCTGCGGTTTTGTCAATGTTGATTGCAGCCCGAACCACGACGTTGTGATCGCCTGCGCCGAGATCATCCAGGATGAAGTTGAAGTGTCCGGCCTGCATCGTCTCCAGCAGAAGAGTGATTTCGAAAGGAAGTGACTCCTCATTCTCCTGCCTCTCTGTACTAGCCGGGCTTGACGAGGGTTGGCTCCGACTGAATAATGATGGAGGCCCGAATACGGCGTGTGCCGTCTTCAGTGGCGCGGTGGGGCGGACGCGATTCGATGAGTGAGCTGATTGAGTTTCTGTTCCGGCACGGTTACAGCGTTCTGTTCGGCATGGTGTTCGTCGAGCAGGTCGGCATTCCGATCCCTGCCGCTCCCGTTCTGCTGGCTGCGGGCGCCCTGACCGCCGCGGGCCGGCTCTCTGGGGCTGTAGTCCTGCTCGTGTCGGTGGCGGCTTCGCTCGCCGGCGACCTCATCTGGTACCGGCTGGGCCGCAGCCGGGGACACAAAGTCCTCAAATGGATCTGCCGCCTTACGCTGGAGCCCGACTCCTGCGTCCGACGGAGCGAAGACATCTTCGCGCGCTACAGGGGGCGCGCGCTCCTCGCCGCCAAATTCATCCCGGGCTTGAATGCCGCAGCAGCGCCGATGGCGGGCCACCTGGGAATGAGCCTGCCGAGCTTCCTCCTGTACGACCTGGCAGGCGCCTTTCTCTGGGCCGGCACCTTTTTCGGGATCGGTCTCCTGTTCAGCGCGCAGATCGAGGACGTCGCTCTGATGATGGCGCGCCTTGGGAGCTGGGCGATTGTCGTGGCCGTGAGTGCCCTCAGCGGCTATCTGGCATGGAAGTATCTCCAGCGCCGTCGCTTCCTTCACAAGCTGCGGATTGCGCGCATATCCCCGGTGGACCTGATGGACAAGATTGCCGCCGGGGAAGACGTAGTGATCATCGACCTGCGGCACGACCTCGAGTTCAAGGCGGAAGATGTCCGGCTCCCGGGAGCGATCCACTTCCTGCCCGCTGAGATCGAGCGGCGCCATATGGAAATTCCCCGCGATCGCGATATCGTGCTTTATTGCACGTGACCAAATGAGGCCAGCAGCGCCCGGGTGGCGCTGCTTCTCCGGCGTCAGGGCATTACTCGCGTGCGCCCGCTGGAAGGGGGACTGGAAGGTTGGCGGAGCCGCGGGCTGCCGCTCGAGACGCTGAGCCCTCAGGCCGCCCCTGAAATCGCCCTTCCCGTATCGCCGGACGAGGTGGCCCGACAGTCTGCTTCCTGACCGGCAGTTGCTCTCTTCGGAAACTTCCCTCCCGGGACCGCCGGCGTCTCGCCTGCAAAAGCAATGCGGCAGCCATAGCCCATCACGAAAACCGTGGGCGAGAGCCTGCCCGATTCAATCGCTTCGGCAAGCGCATCGCAGCAGGCCGGCGAGACGCCGGCGGTCCTGGCAACCGCCCCGTCGCCACGCCGATCAAATCCGAGTTTCTGTCTTGAATGAACGGCGACGCAGCCGCCGCAAGGGCTCCCCGGAAACTCCATCGACAGAGTTTGCGGTTTAGAGCCGCGCACGTCAGCAAGCGGGTGGTTTGCCGGCCCGTCATGCGGATGGATCGAAGCGTTTATGACCCGCTCCCTCACGTTCGCGGCGCTGTTTGGCCTCCCGGTCTTGCCTCAATAATTGCCACTAGTTCTCGCCAAATCAAAATTTCCGACTTCAATGAATGACGTACCCGGCACAAAGTCCGTCCGGCGACATGCAGCTCATCAGTGTCAGTATCACAGCCAGTCAGGGGGGACAGTTGGCTAATCGTGCGCACGGTGGTATGGTAGAGAGCGACCGGAATCAGCAATCATTCACTCGAGGACAGGGAGCGACTATGAGCGAGAAGCAATCAAATGGCGTGAATGCCGAGGTCTTCCGTGAAAGACGCAACAAGATACGCGAAGCGGTGGGAGGCGGTGTGATCCTGTGGTTGGGGCATATGCTGCAACCGCGAAACTACACCGACAATACGTATTCGTTCCGCCAGAATTCGCATTTCCTTTATTACACCGGCCTGGCAGAGCCTGACCTGGCGGTCCTTTCCTACCCGGAGCGGGACTACGACGTCCTGTTCTCGAAGCCGACGACCATGGACGACATCATCTGGAGCGGCGCCAGTCAGGAGCGCATGAATTTCGCCGTCCAGGCCGGCATCGAAACCATCGAGGATATCGGCCGCCTGGGGGTCTACCTGACCAAGGCCCAGAGCCAGAAGATCCCGATCCACTACCTTCCGCCCTACCAGGCGTCCGCGCTCTTCCGGATTGCCGAACTGCTCGTCATCGAGCCGAGCGATGTCACTGCAGGCGCCTCCCAGCGGCTAAAAGAGGAGGTGGCGCGCCAGCGCTCGATAAAATCCGAAATCGAAATCCACGAGATCGAAGATGCGCTCCGCGTAACCGACCACATGCACCGGCGGGCTATGGCCGTGACCAAGCCCGGCATTTATGAGTACGAAATCGCCGGCGAAATCCAGGCCGTCGCCCTGCGCGCCAATTTCCAGCAGGCGTTTACCCCCATCGTCACGGTCCGGGGACAGGTGCTGCACAACCACTCCTACAACAACCTGCTCCAGGACGGGCAGCTCCTGATCAACGATTCCGGCGCGGAAACCCCCGGCGGCTACTCCGGCGATATCACCCGCACCATCCCCGTCAGCGGCCGCTTCACCCCCATGCAGAAGGACATCTACGAAACCGTCCTGAGCATGCAGCTGGGCGCGATCGAGGCGATCAGGTCCGGGATCACTTACCGCGAGGTTCACCTGCGCGCCAGCCGCATTCTCGCCGAGAGGATGATTGCGCTGGGATTGATGAAGGGGGATCCCGCGGCAGCGGTGGAAGCAGGCGCGCACGCCCTGTTCTTCCCTCACGGGCTCGGGCACATGATGGGGCTGGACGTGCACGACATGGAAGACCTTGGCGACATCGTAGGCTACCCCAAGGGTGTCGCGCGCAACACGCAGTTCGGGCTCAATTTTCTGCGCCTGGCCCGTCAGCTCGAGGAAGGATTTGTCCTGACCGTGGAACCCGGTGTCTACTTCATCCCCGCCCTGATCGATCGCTGGGCCGAGGAGAAACGCCACAAGGACTTCATCGTGTACGAAAAACTCGGCGCCTACCGCTCATTCGGCGGCTGCCGGATCGAGGACGATGTGCTGGTTACTTCCGGAGGCGTCCTGGTCCTGGGACCGGGCATTCCCAAGACCGTCGCCGAGGTCGAAGCCGCCATGGGAAGGAAATAAGCCTCAAGACGGCACGAGTCGTACACTCCCTGGAGAACCACAAAGACCTCTAAGTGCTCGATTTCATAATTACGGAGGCATATTTCCGCCCGTTAGAGAAGCGCAGGTCGGATCGGCGCTACAGAATTTGCCATTTGTCGTTTGTTGTTGACCATTTGACGACTTGAAACTGGCTGGATTCAATGACAAATGACCAATGATCAATGACAAATTCTGCATTGCGGCCACGAACCATCACCGTATTTATGAACTCATGCACTAAGCCCTCAAAGCCATGCGCTGCGCCCATGGGGAGGAAGCGGCAGCGCGTGGACTGCAAGTTCCGGGCGTCGATCGCCTCAGAAGGTCTTCGTGGTTTGCTTTTTCGGGGAACTGAAACCAGACCGTGGTCGTCCGCACGACCCGGGTCAGGGATTGGGGATTCCGGCTGCGTCGCGGACTTCGCGGACGAGGGGCAGTGTGACCTCCCGCGCCCGTTCGCGGCCGTGGCGCAGAATCTCTTCCACGTACTCCGGCCGGCTCTCCAATTCTTTGCGCCGTTCCCTCGCAGGGCCGAACAACTGAATGAAGTGATCGTAGATTGCCTGTTTGACCTCCCGGTAGCCCAGGCCCCCCTTGCGGAAACGGTCCGCCCAGTCCCTCTGCTCGTCGGGGCCGCAGAAGAGTTTCAGGATGCCATAGAGCATGCTCCGGTCGGGATCCTTCGGTTCTTCGACCTTTGAGGAATCCGTCACGATCGACCAGATCTGACGGCGGAGTTCCTCATCGGGAGCGAACAGCTCGATCGTGTTGCCGTAGGATTTGGACATCTTGCGCCCGTCGCGCCCCGGAACCACCGCCACCGCGTCCGGGATATATGGTTCCGGTATGGTCAATACCTCGCCGTATGCCGAGTTAAAATACTGGGCAATGTCCCGCGTAACCTCAATGTGCTGCTTCTGATCCTGCCCGACCGGGACGAAGTTCGCACGCACGATCAGGATGTCGGCCGCCTGGAGCACCGGATAGGCAAACAGGCCGTGATCTGCCGGTATTCCCTGGGCGACCTTGTCCTTGTAAGCGTGCGCCCGTTCCAGCAACCCCATCGGCGTCACCGTGGTCAGCAGCCACTGCAGCTCGCACACTTCCGGAACGTCACTCTGGCGGTAGATCGCACACCGCTCCGGATCGAGGCCGAGCGCAAGATAGTCGGCCGCCGTGCTCTGAGTCAGCTGCAGCAGCCGGTCGCGGTCGCGCAGAGACGTCAGCGCGTGGTAGTTTGCCAGGAAGTAGTAGCATCGGAAGCCTTTGGCAAGGAACTCCAGGTATTGCTGCACCGCGCCAAAGTAGTTTCCGAGATGGAGATTGCCCGAAGGCTGGATCCCTGACAGGACTACGGGACTTTCCGCACTGGAGGATGTTGGTTCCACGTCGATTCTCCTATTGCCGTCTGCAAAGAGCGGGCAATTCTATTTGCCTGAGCCGCGAATGGCAAACAAATTGATACTTTGCCACAAAAGCGCATTCGAGGCCACGGGCTTCGGCCCGTTCTCCCAATCGTCGCCGCAGGCTGAATCCGGAAAAGCTTCCCATGAAGCAGGATCCTGGGGGAGACGGCGCCGACTGTGCACGCTGAAGCCCATAAGCGCTAAGATAAACCGCCTACTGAAGGCGGACTTGGTCCTAGACCTGGACGTCGACTAGGATCTTCCTATGTCAGACACATCTAACCGTGTCGAGCTTTCCCACGGCTGATCATTGACTTTCCGAGAGGGTGCTCTTATACTGCTGTTGGATTCAAGACTAGATTAGTCCTGTTTAGAGAGCGCTTAGAATGCTTAGGGTTACCAAGCTGGCGGACTACGGAATCGTCATCCTGACGCATCTGGCGAGCCAGGGCCGCACCTCGTACAACGCGCGGGACATCGCCGCCGAGGTTCGCCTGCCCTTGCCCGTGGTCAGCAAGATCCTTAAGTTGCTGGCAAGGAATGGTTTGCTGGAATCCCGCCGCGGGATCAAGGGCGGATATGGCCTGGCCCGGAAGCCGGGGGAGATCACCGTCGCTCAGATTATCCGGGCACTGGAGGGGCCGATCGCGGTGACGGAATGCACCGACAGGGTTCGTGGAGATTGCGGCCTGGAGACCGGCTGCCCTGTGCGCACCAATTGGCACCTGATCAACCGAGCGATCTACCAGGCGCTGGAGACGATCACGCTCGCCGAGATGACCCAGCCGCTGATCGAGCCGCTGGTCAGCCTTTCGAATTCGATCAAACCAGGGCCGTTTCAGGTTCTCTGACCGGGCGGAAATCGGACTGATGCTGGAGCAACCATGAGCAGTTCCACCGAAAACATCAACGCAATCGCAAGCCAGGAATACAAGTACGGTTTCGTTACCGAGATCGAGTCCGACACGGTCCCGTGCGGCCTGAACGAGGACGTCATCCGTCTCATCTCCGCCAAGAAGAACGAACCCGAATTCATGCTCGATTTTCGCCTGAAGGCGTACCGGCACTGGCTGACGATGACGGAGCCCGGGTGGGCAAACGTCCACTATCCCGAGATTGATTACCAGGCGATCAGCTACTATTCCGCCCCCAGGCAAAAATCTCAGCCCAAAAGCCTGGACGAGGTCGATCCGCAACTGCTGGAAACCTATGAAAAGCTGGGTATCCCGCTGAAAGAGCGGGAGCTGCTCGCCGGCGTGGCCGTCGACGCTGTGTTCGACAGCGTGTCCGTGGCGACGACCTTCAAGGGCAAGCTGGCCGAGATGGGAATCATATTCTGTTCCTTTTCCGACGCCGTCCAGCAACATCCGGAACTGGTGAAGAAATACCTGGGCACGGTGGTTCCCTACACCGACAATTTCTTTGCCACGCTGAACTCGGCGGTCTTCACCGACGGCTCGTTCTGCTATGTCCCCAAAGGCGTGCACTGCCCGATGGAACTGTCGACCTATTTCCGCATCAACGCGGCAGCCACCGGCCAGTTCGAACGCACCCTGATCGTCGCCGAAGAAGGCGCCTACGTCAGCTACCTGGAAGGATGTACCGCGCCCATGCGCGATGAGAACCAGCTCCACGCCGCGGTGGTGGAACTGATTGCGCTCGACAACGCCCGCATCAAATACTCGACCGTGCAGAACTGGTATCCCGGCGACAAGGACGGCAAGGGAGGCATCTACAATTTCGTCACCAAACGCGGCAAGTGCCAGGGTGTGAACTCGAAGATCTCCTGGACCCAGGTCGAAACCGGTTCGGCGATCACCTGGAAGTATCCGAGCTGCCTCCTCATGGGCGACAACTCGATCGGCGAGTTCTACTCCGTCGCGCTGACGAACAACTACCAGCAGGCGGACACCGGCACCAAGATGATTCACATCGGGAAGAACACGCGGAGCACGATCGTTTCCAAGGGCATCTCGGCGGGGCATGGCCAGAATACCTACCGCGGCATGGTCAAGATTCTCAAGGGGGCCGTCAACGCGCGCAACTATTCGCGCTGCGACTCGCTCCTGCTTGGAGACAAGTGCGGGGCGCACACCTTCCCTTACATTGAAGTGAAAAACCCGACGGCGCAGATGGAGCACGAGGCTTCGACTTCGAAGATCGGCGAGGATCAGATCTACTATTGCCAGCAGCGCGGCATCGATGCCGAGGCAGCCGTGTCTATGATCGTCAACGGCTTCTGCAAGGAAGTCTTCCGCGAGTTGCCCATGGAGTTTGCCGTGGAAGCGCAAAAGCTGCTGGGTGTGAGCCTGGAAGGCAGCGTCGGATAAACACGGCAGCGGGATCGGACCGGAGGCCAGGCACGATCCCCACTCCACGAAACAGTCGCAGATACAGACCAGCAGCACCAATCGATGGACCAGGTGAGAGGAAAGATGCTCGAGATCATCAATTTGCACGCGAAGGTGGAAGGAAACGAGATCCTGCACGGGATTGATCTCAAGATCGAAGCGGGCGAAGTCCATGCCATCATGGGCCCCAACGGCTCAGGCAAGAGCACGCTGGCAAACGTCCTCGCGGGGCGCGACGGGTACGTAGTAACCGAAGGCGAGGCCATTTACGAAGGAAAAAATCTGTTTGACCTGCCTCCCGAAATTCGCGCGCGCGAAGGCATCTTCCTTGGATTTCAATATCCCGTGGAGATCCCGGGGGTCAGCAATATGTACTTCCTGAAGACGGCGCTGAACTCCATCCGCAAACACCGGGGCCTGGACGAGCTCGACGCCATGGATTTCCTTCAGCTTGCCAAGGAGAAGATGCAGCTGGTAGAGATGGATGAGAGCCTGATCAACCGGGCGGTCAACGAAGGGTTTTCCGGCGGGGAAAAGAAGCGCAATGAAGTCTTCCAGATGGCGGTGCTGGAACCGAAGCTGGCGATCCTCGACGAGACCGACTCGGGGCTCGACATCGACGCGTTGCGCATCGTCGCGCACGGCGTCAACACGCTGCGCGGGGCGGATCGCGCGATCCTCCTCGTCACTCACTACCAGCGGCTCCTGAACTACATCGTCCCCGACCGCGTCCACGTGCTTGTGGAGGGCCGGATCGTGAAGTCCGGCGGCAAAGACCTGGCCCTGGAGCTCGAGGAGAAGGGCTACGGATGGATTGAAGACGAGGCTGGGAACCACCAGGCTGCAATTCGCTGAGGTAAATCCCGGGAGCGCCGGCGTTCCGCCGGCACAGTCCCGCGCACATCGGAGGGCGCAAAACGGATATGATTTTGCAAGGGCAGCGTTTGAGGACAGTGGATGAAGATCTTTGTGCCGCACCTTCGGCGCTCAATTCCAGTCCATCCCATATCCCTGCCTTACAGCCGGGCCTATCCACTGACGGCCCTTCGGGCCTCATCGTTCGCCTGAAAGGAGCTTGCCGCTAATGATCGAGATTACACAGGAAAGCAACGCCTACATCGGCGACTTCGCCCGGTTCGAGAAGCAGACCGCCGTGCGCCAGGTCCCGTGGTTGAGCGCAATTCGCAAGGAAGCGGCCGCGAGCTTCGCCGCGTCAGGTTTTCCTACCACCCGCGACGAGGAATGGCGCCACACCAACGTTGCGCCGATCGTCGAAGCCTCGTTCCGGCCATCCGTGCCGGGGACGAACGGGATCAGCGCCGGCAAACTGGGGAACTTCATCTTCAGCGACATCGACTGCTGCAACCTTGTGTTCGTCAATGGCTTTTACTCGGCGGACCTCTCCACGGCGGGAGCGCTCCCCAAGGGGGTAAGGGCCGGCAGCCTGGCGGCGGCGCTGCAGTCGGAGCCGAAAAAGGTGGAGCCTTATCTCGCCCGACACGCGAGCAGCAAGAAGAACGCATTCGTGGCGCTGAACACGGCCTTCATGCTCGACGGCGGCTTCCTCTACCTGCCGGCGGAAACCATCCTGAAAAAGATCATTCACCTCCTCTTCATTTCCACACTGGACGCGGCTGACACCGTGAACTATCCCAGGAACCTGATCGTGGCCGGCAGCGGCAGCCAGGCAAGCATCGTCGAGAGCTACATCGGTCCGCAGGGCGGCGTCTATTTCACGAATGCGGTGACCGAGATCGTCGCCGCCGACGGCGCGATCGTTTCGCACTACAAGCTCCAGCGCGAGAGCGATGACGCCTACCACGTAGCCACATTGCACGTGCACCAGGAAGAGGGCGCCAACGTTTCCTCGCACTCCATCTCCATGGGTGGGATCCTGACGCGGAACAATATCATCGGGGTCCTGGACGGGGAGGGGGGCGAACTCACGCTGAACGGCCTCTACGTCACCAAGGGCCGGCAGCACGTGGACAACCACACCAGCATCGTCCACGCCAAGCCGCACTGCAACAGCCGGGAGCTTTACAAGGGCATCCTTGACGACCAGTCGAGCGGGGTGTTCAAAGGCCGGATCCTGGTGCGGCCGGATGCCCAGAAGACGAATGCCAAGCAGACCAACAAGAACCTGCTGCTGTCGCAGGACGCGCTGGTGAACACGACGCCGCAGCTTGAGATTTTCGCCGACGACGTCAAATGCACGCATGGCGCGACGATCGGGCGGCTGAACGACACTGAGCTATTCTACCTGCGCTCGCGCGGTATCGGCGAAGAAGCCGCCCGCGCCCTGCTCACTTATGCGTTCGCCAGCGACGTCATCGCCACCGTGCAGATCAAGCCCCTGCAGTGCCAGCTCGACCTGGCCCTGCTGGCGCGCATGTCGAAGGTCGAAGGAGTGGATGTGCTGTTATGAGAACCGCGAGTGAAATCATCAGGAATGAGAAAGATCTTGCATTCGACGTGCGCAGGGTCCGGGCCGATTTCCCGATCCTGAAACAAAAGATCTACGGCAAGCCCCTCGTCTATCTGGACAATGCTGCCACCACCCAGAAACCTCAAGCGGTCATCGACGCACTGGTCCATTTTTACGCCAACGACTGTGCCAACATTCACCGGGGCGTCCACCTCCTGAGCGAACGGTCCACCAGGGCATACGAGGATACGCGGACCAGGCTGAAGCGCTTCATTCACGCCGCCGACGAGAAGGAGATCATCTTTGTCAGGGGTGCGACCGAAGGAGTCAATCTCGTCGCCCATAGCTTCGTACGGCCGCGCCTCAAGCGCGGCGACGAGATCCTGATCTCCGCGATGGAACACCATTCGAACATCGTTCCGTGGCAGATCCTGTGCGAGGAGAAGGGAGCGCGCCTCCGCATCATCCCGATGACTCAGCAGGGGGAACTGAGGCTGGACGAGTATGAGGGACTCCTCGGCCCACGTGTCCGGCTGGTGTCGATCGCGCATGTATCCAATGCGCTCGGGACCGTCAACCCCGTTCGCCGGTTGATCGAACTGGCCCACCGGCGCGATATCCCGGTCCTGGTGGATGGGGCTCAGGCGGCGCCGCACTTGCGAGTGGATGTCGCCGATCTCGATTGCGACTTTTACACGTTCTCCGGGCACAAGATGTACGGCCCGACGGGCGTCGGCGTGCTCTACGGCAAAAGCGCCCTTCTTGAGGCCATGCCCCCGTACCAGGGCGGTGGCGACATGATCAGCTCGGTCACGTTCGAGAAGACGATTTACAACCGCCTCCCGTACAAGTTCGAGGCCGGCACGCCGAACATCGCCGGCGGGATCGCCCTCGGCGCCGCAATCGATTATCTCGAGGCGCTCGGCATGGAACGGATCGCCTCCTACGAGCACGAACTGCTGAAATACGCTACCGAGATTTTTTCGCAGCTTGCCGGCGTCCGGTTGATCGGCACGGCGAAAGAGAAGGCGAGCGTTCTGTCCTTCGTGGTCGACGGTGTGCACCCTCACGATGTCGGCACCATCCTCGACCAGGAGGGCGTTGCCATCCGCACAGGCCATCACTGCGCCCAGCCGGTGATGGATTTCTTTAACCTGCCTGCCACGGCCCGCGCCTCGCTGGCCTTCTATAACACCAGGGAGGAAATCGACGCGCTCGCGGCCGGAATTCGAAAAGTCACCGAGGTATTCTCCTGATGCCGGACCTGCGCGAACTTTACCAGGAAGTCATACTCGACCATCACAAGAGGCCGCGGAACTGCCGCAAACCCGGAGACGCCAACAAGCATGCCGACGGCTACAACCCTCTGTGCGGGGACAAGGTCAGCGTTTTCCTGCGCGTCGAGGACGGTGTCGTCCGCGACATCGCCTTCCAGGGCTCCGGCTGCGCGATTTCCACGGCCTCGGCCTCGATGATGACCGAAAGCCTCAAGGGCAAGTCGGAGACCGAGGTGGAGCAGATATTCGAGCGCTTCCACGACCTGGTTACCGGAAAAACAGACGCCGGCGACGTCGCGGGACTCGGCAAACTGGCGGTGTTCTCCGGCGTGCGTGACTATCCTGTCCGCGTCAAGTGCGCCACGCTGGCGTGGCACACGATGAAAGCGGCACTCGAAGAAAGCCAGGAAACGGTCGCCACGGAGTAAGACCTATGCATCTATCAAGGCTGTTCAAAGGAAAGAAACCGGACGACAAGCCCGCCGCCGAGACTGCGGTCGTAGAACCGCCCCCGCCGCAGGCGGATCAGCCCGCCCGAGCGCCCGGCGCCGATGAAATCGAGCAGGAGGTGATCGAAGTCCTCCGCACGGTCTATGATCCGGAAATTCCCGTCAACATTTACGAACTCGGCCTGGTCTATGACATCGAGGTGGATGCGGCAGGCAAGGTCGTCGTGCGCATGACGCTCACCTCCCCCGGTTGTCCGGTGGCCGGATCGCTCATCCCCGAGGTCGAGAGCAAGGCCATGATGGTACCCGGTGTGACCTCCGCCAAGGTGGACCTCGTCTGGGATCCCCCATGGGACCCCAGCAAGATGACCGACGCCGCAAAGCTCCAGCTGGGCATGTTTTAGCGGCCATCAGACATCAGACTTTAGACCTTAGACTTTAGACCCAAAGCCGATCCGGGGAAACTCAAGGACTGTTAACATGGGTGCGGCTCTTTTAGGACAGAAGATTTATCGCACCATTAGTAGGAGCTGGGATTGCAATCGGAGGAGCCCCACCCAAAACATTTGTCATTTATCATCTGTCATTTATCATTTGTCATTTGTCCGTGATGAGCCTTTGGTCTGTGAAAATGACAAATGATAGATTCTTCGCGCGTGGCCCACTTATGAGATACCTTTACATTTGGATTTGTCCGCAGCAAAAACGCATGCGGCATTGGGTGTCCCGCCGGCAGAAGCCGCCGGTACAGCGGTGCTCCCGGATCTGAAAGCCGCGTTCTCAATTGATAGGACCCCGTTGACATAGTGGCCGCCCCCTTTCAAACTTGCCAGGAGGGGAGTCATTATGCCGAAGCCGAACAATTCCAAACTCAGACAGACTCTGAAGATCCGCCTAGCGGAAGCGCGTGCCAGGACGGACGCGCTCATCGACATTGTTCGCCCTGACGCCATTCTCGAGCGGCCGATCCGGGAGAGGCACCGGCTCATCTTTTACGTCGGGCATCTGGAAGCGTTCGACTGGAACCTGCTTTGCCGCGACTCGCTTGGGCTGCGCCCGTTCGACCCGCGGTTCGACAAGCTGTTTGCCTTCGGAATCGATCCGGTAGACGGGGGGTTGCCCGCGGATCAGCCTTCGGACTGGCCGTCGCTCGATCGCATCGCGCGTTACAACCGCGAAGTGCGGCAAAACCTCGACTCCTGGCTGGAACGCGTCTCCTTCGACGATCCTGCGATCCCGAACCTGCGCGCCGGCTGGGCCGTCAACATGGCTATCGAGCACCGTCTGATGCACGCGGAAACACTGGCGTACATGTTTCACTGGCTGCCGTTCGAAAAGAAGGCGCCTCAACCGCCCGAACCGGGGTTCGAGGCGCCTCCATCGGAGCGCCGGATGATCGAAATCCCGCCGGGTACGGTCACGTTTGGCCTCGATCGCACTGTCGACCCGGTGCTGGGCTGGGATAACGAATATGAGCGGCACACGGTCGGAGTGCCGGCCTTCGCCATCGACAAGTACAACGTGACCAATGGGGATTTCCTTTCGTTCGTTCGGGCCGGAGGCTACCGGGAGCGCACCCTGTGGGATGATGCAGGCTGGGCCTGGGTCAGCGCCGAGGATATCCGGCACCCACGCTTCTGGGTGCGCCGGAATGATCGGTGGTGGTGGCGCGGCATGTTCGGTGAAGTCCCTCTGCCGCTCGACTGGCCTGTCTACGTCAGCCAGGCCGAAGCCGGCGCCTTTGCGCGTTGGTCCGGCAAGTCACTCCCGACCGAGGCCCAGCTGCAGCTCGCGGCCTTGGGGTCGCCGGATGGATGCGAACGGGACTTTCCGTGGGGCAATGAGCTGCCGTCGCCGCGTCGCGGCAATTTCGATTTCACGCGCTGGGATCCGGTCCCGGTAGGGGCGCACCCCGAAGGCGACAGCGCATTCGGCGTCGCCGACCTGGCCGGAAACGGGTGGGAATGGACATGCACGCCGTTCAGCCCCTTCCCCGGGTTTGCGCCGCTGCCGTTCTATCCCGGCTACTCGGCGAATTTTTTCGACGGTAAGCACTTCGTCATGAAGGGGGGCTCGATGCTGACCCACCGGTCGCTTTTGCGCCGCACCTTCCGCAACTGGTTCCAGGACCGATATCCGCACATCTACGCCGGCTTCCGCTGCGTCCAGAACTGAGTCAAAGCGCATCATTCGCAGCGGAGGGCGGACAGCGGGTCGACATAGGTGGCACGCGGGCCGGGATAAGGCATGCGAGCACGGCAGCGGCCACGAGCGCTGCGGTTCCCATCACGATCGTCGCGGGGTCCCGTGCGCCGATTCCGTACACTCTGGAATTGTAGGCCGCAAGCCCGCTGAAGCTCCGGTTGTGGTCGCGGAAACCCACATAGTCAGGATAGTTCCACGACGTGTTTTTCCCGGTGGTGGGCGAAATATTCGACGCTTCCGGGAAACAACATGAGCGCCCGGCTGCGCGCTACAGCCTTTCATTCGGGCGGCGAGACGTCTATATATATGAGCGGCCGCGAATGGCTTCTGATCCGGAGCGACCGCAATCACTGAGGTTTCGAATGGCGGCGAACATCGAAGACGTGCTGCAGAAATACTGGGGATTCGAGAGCTTCCTTCCGCTTCAGAGGGAGGCCATGGCCTGCGTCTGCGAGAGGCGGGACTCGATCGTGGTGCTCCCGACGGGCGGCGGCAAGTCGCTCTGCTTTCAGGCGCCCGCGATGCTCCTGGCGGGGTTGACGCTGGTGGTTTCGCCGCTGCTCTCCCTGATGAAGGACCAGGTCGATTCGCTGGTGGAGAACGGCATACCGGCTGCGCGCATGGACAGCAGCCTTACCACCGCCGAGAAAGTCGAACTCTTCCGCCGCCTGCGAGAACGTGAATTGCGGCTGCTGTATGTGTCGCCGGAACGGCTCGTCATGGAAGGGTTCCTCGAGTTTCTCAATAACTGCGGGGTTTCTTCCGTTGCCGTAGATGAGGCTCACTGCGTCAGCATGTGGGGACACGACTTCCGGCCCGAGTATCGCCAACTAAAAATCCTCAGGGAGGCGCTTCCCGGCATTCCCATCGGCGCCTATACCGCCACCGCCACAGGGCAGGTGCGGCGCGACATCGCGGAACAATTGAGCCTCGAACATCCCGAGGTGCTGGTCGGCAGGTTTGACCGGCCGAACCTGCTGTACCGGGTTCGGCGACGGACCAATCCTGCGAAGCAGCTGAAGGGGATTCTCGAACATCACCCTGGCGAATCGGGGATCATCTACTGCATCCGGCGGGCCGACGTCGACGAAATGACCCTGCACCTGTCACAACACGGCTACAGTGTGGTGCCCTATCACGCGGGCATGACCGATGGGGAGCGCAAGAAGAGCCAGGATGCGTTCATCGAGGAGGAAGCGGAGATCATCGTGGCGACCGTCGCCTTCGGCATGGGCATCGACAAATCAAACGTTCGCTATGTCATCCACGCCGGCATGCCGAAGTCGCTCGAACATTATCAACAGGAGAGCGGCCGCGCCGGCCGTGACGGCCTCGAAGCCGAATGCTCTCTCCTTTACTCCGGCGCGGATTACCTGACCTGGAAGCGAATTCTGGAGGAGTCGGAACCGCAGGCCGGGGAGATCGCGCTGGTCAAGCTGGGCCAGATGTACCGCTACTGCAGCGGTGTCTCCTGCCGGCACAAGGCGCTCAGCGCCTACTTCGGCCAGGACCTGGACCAGGATGGATGCCATGCGTGCGACCTCTGCCTCGGAGAGGTGGAGGGAGTTCCTGATTCCATAGTGGTCGCCCAGAAGATCCTCTCCAGCGTGATCCGCCAGAAGGAGCACTTTGGCGCCGACTACACCGCCGGCGTGCTGATCGGCTCCCGGGAAGACCGGATCCTGGCGAATCGCCACGATACGCTGAGCACCTACGGCATCCTCGCAGAGCAATCAAAGCCCGCCGTGCGGGACTGGATCGAGCAGCTGATCGAACAGGATTGTCTCGCGCGAGTCGGTGAATACGGGGTGTTGAACCTGACGGACAAAGGGAAGCGCGTACTCAAGGGAATGGAAACGCCGCTCCTGCTCGAGCCCGCGAAGAAAAAAGCGCCGCCGAAGCCTCCCGTCTTGGAGGATTCGTGGGTGGGTGTCGATCGCGGGCTGTTCGATGAGCTCCGGAAGTTGCGCCGGAAGCTGGCGCAGGAGCGCGGAATGCCCGCATACATTGTCTTCGGAGATGCGGCGCTCCGGGACATGGCCCGGAAACGCCCCCTCAACCCTGCGGACTTCCTCCGTGTCACCGGAGTCGGCGAGAAGAAGCTGGAGCAGTACGGAGAAGTGATGATGAGCGCCATCCGCAGGTACTGCCTCGCAAATTCCCTCTCACGCTCTTGAGACCGCCCGCAGCCCGGGGGAGGCCAGGAGAAGTGCGGCGGGGACCACAGCCGCGCCCATGAGCAGGTCCACGATGTAGTGCTGATTCAGGAACACGCAAGCGAACCACATGCACGCCGTATACAACCCGGCGAACAGGATCCAGCGGCTGCGTTCGCCGTTATAGGCCAGGACCAGCGTCAGCAGCATGGGGTAGGCTCCATGCAGGGACGGAACCGCGGCGAAGCGGTTGGGATTGAACTGAAAGAGCGCCGCGAGCGTGGAACCTGACGCCAGCTCCCGCGGCATCGAAAAACCCGGCGAAGGCTGACGGAAGCCGTTCTGGTAGACCCACCACGGTGGCGCTGCGGGATAGACGAGGTAAATGAGCAGGCTCAGCGCGTGAAGCGCGGTGAATGACCACAGCAGCCGGCGAAAGAGGCTCTCGGATCGCCTTAGCCAGAGAACCAGGAAAATCAGGGGCATGAGATACACGTGAGACAGGTAGATCTGGCTGCAGACTCGGCTCAGAAGATGCGGCCAGAAGGCCGGACCCGAACGCTCCAGCCAGAGAGTGAAATGAAACGGCCAGACGGTCCCGTCAGGTGCGCGGAACAGCGCCGCCTCCCAATCGAAGAGGCTTTGTACGGCCGCGCGGCTGAGCAGCGAGCCGGAAAACACACGCATGATGTCGTAGGCGAGCCAGAAGAGCATCAGCGGCCACCAGTCCCGCACAAAACGCCGCGGCCCTGGAAGCTGCGTCAGGCACGCCCACGCCAGAACGATCAAGCCCAGGTGCTGCCATCCGAGGCTGTTCCACAAGAACATCAGCATTGCATAGGCCGCGACCACGACCACAGCCGGCCAGTTTCTCGATTGCTCGCGTGGCTTTGAAACGTTGTTCACAGTCGGCTCCGTGCGCTCCCATCACAACTTCCAAGCCAGGAAATGTACGAAAAACACGAAAGGCAGACGTTCGAGTGATCCGCGCCTTTCGTGGATTCCGATGTTACGCGAAAATCATGCTAAGGAAACACAAATCTGCAATCTTGTTTCGCTCGAATCGTAGCTGAAGGGCTGGGTTGTTCTCTTTAAGGTCTTCGAGGTCTTTAAGTTTCGCCTGGTCTATTTTGGCTTATTCATAGCGGAGCGCATCGATCGGGTCCAGCTGTGCAGCCTTGCGCGCCGGCCAGACACCGAAAATCAAACCGATAGTGACCGACACGACAAAACCGGTGACCACTGCCCAGAGCGGGATGCTGGCAGGGAGTGATGGAACCAGGGCCATGACCAGGTAGCTGACGCCGATGGCAAGGATCACGCCGAAAATGCCTCCTATGCCCGTCAGCGTCATCGCCTCGACGAGGAACTGAAACACGATGTCCCCGCGTGTGGCGCCCACGGCCTTGCGCACCCCGATTTCCCTCGTCCGTTCGGTGACGGAGACCAGCATGATGTTCATTACTCCGATGCCGCCGACGAGGAGACCGATACTCGAGATGGCGATCGCGATCAGTCCGACGGAAGCCGTGATGGCGTCGAACTGCTGGATCAGGCGGTCGGCGGTCGAAAGATCGAAGTTATTCGCCTCGTTCGGCTTGACGCCTCGCCTCCTGCGCAACAGGCTTTCGACTTCATCGAGCGCGGTACTGAGCTTTCCTTGCTGTGCCTGGATCAGAAGGAAATGCCAGTCCTCCCAGGGCATCATTTTCACCATCGACCGGTAGGGGATGAGGACAGAGCTGTCCCGCTGATTGTCTCCCATGGCACCGGCCTTGCTTTTTTCGGTGATGCCGAGGACCGTGAATGGACGGCCGTTGATCAGAATCCGTTTTCCCATCGGGTCGCTGTGTGGAAACAACGCGTCCCGCACGTCTGGTCCAAGCACCACGACGTTCATGCCGTGGGCATCTTCGGTTTCCGAGAAGAAGCGGCCCGTGCCTAGCGCCGTATTCGAGACCGAAGCGAAGTTGGCAGGCACGCCGTTGAAGGAGAAACTGCGGGCTATGTTCCCTTGATACTGGACCGTGACCCGGGTCCGTCTCGGGAATCCCTCCCAGGCGACGTCTTTGACCGAGGGACACTGTTCTTTGATGGCCAGCGCGTCCTCGACGCTGAGCGGCTTGCGCATCATCTCTTCCCGGGGGCGGCGCCCGCCCATCCGGGGACCCATGCCCAGGTGGAAGGCGAACACATTGTCGGTGCCGAATTCCTGGACGATGCTGATAATGCTCTCCCGCATCCCGGTCAGGATCGAAGCGATCACGACCACCGTCAGCACGCCGATAATGATGCCGAGGATCGTCAGGAACGATCGGAACTTATGAGCCATCAGCGTCTGGAACGCCATGGCCATGTTTTCTTTCTGCTGAAAGCCGTTCATACTTTACTCTCTGGCGAGGGCGACAATCGGGTCAAGCTTGGCCGCCCGGTGAGCCGGATAGATCCCGGCGATCAGCCCGATCCCACCCGAAAATACCAGCGCGATGACTGCATAGAACCAGGTAATCGTCATCGGGATGGGCGTGGTGCCTCGAATGATGATCGCGATTAGATAGGCCAGACCCAGCCCGAGCGCCCCGCCGAGGGACGCAAGCAGGGATGACTCGATCAGGAACTGCAGCAGGATGTCCCGACGGCGGGCCCCGATGGCCTTTCGCATCCCGATTTCCGGACTGCGTTCGGTGACGGTCACCAGCATGATGTTCATGACCACGATGCCGCCGACAACCAGCGAGATCAGCGTGATCGGAGTGACCACCATCGCAATCGCTCCCGTGAATTGGCCGATAGCGTTCTGGATCGCATCGCTCGCCAAAAGGTCGAAGTCGTCCTCCTGATTCGGGCGCAGCTTGTGTCGCGACCGGAGGATTACCCGCACCTGGTCCTGCGTCAACTGGAGAGTCTCCGCCGACGGGGCTTTCACCTGGAAATTAACCTGACGCTGGGCGAAAATCTTCATGAACGCCGTGTACGGGATGTAGATGTTGTTGTCCATCGACTGGCCGAAGAACGTGCCATTCTCCCGTTCGACCCCGATGACGTTGAAGGAATCGGCGCCGACACGGAGCTGTCTCCCGATGACGTCGATGGGTCCGAACAGCTCCTTCCGGACTGCATCTCCGATTACGGCGACGGGCCGCGCGTGCTGCGTGTCGAACGCCGAAATGAACCGGCCCTCCGCGACGACCAGTTCCTGGATTTTTGGGGTGTCTTCCGTCACTCCCCTGACATTCGCGTCATAAAATATTCGATTCCCGGTCTTTATGTCGGCAGTCCGCCCCATGCTGGTCGATATGGCCGCGCAATCCTCGCAGCGCTCCTCCACGGCCCGCATGTCTTCCAGATAGAGCCGCTTGTTGCGCTTGATGACCTGCTCGTATTCTTCCTGCGACATGTTGACCCGGGCGATCCGCGCCACCATGAAGGTGTTGCTGCCGAAGGTCGAAGTGAGGCGGTCCTTGACGTAGTAGCCAAGTCCCTCGATGGCGCCTCCCACGGCGACTACCGAGGCCACTCCGATTATGATTCCGAGGAGCGTGAGCACCGATCGGAGCTTGTGCGACCAGATCGAGTCCGCGGCGATCTTGAATGCCTCCCAGGTCGACGTCCACGCGTGCCGGCGCCGGAGCTTCCGCCCGGCGGATACCGCCGGCATGCTTACCATTGTCGCTTCCAGATGTGAATAAGTCGCGTTCACGAAACCAAGCCAATCCCCGGCCGGGCATATTCCTTCCGGCCAGTAGTAATTGATACGAAAAACAACGGTGGAAGGTTCTCTAATACAGTCCCATATTTATCCGCTGCCGCACAGGCGAGGTACAAGCCGCTCAGATTCCGGGAATCGCAGTTGGTCAAGCGCAAACGGCGGAAGTGCGGGTCGTTCCGGACTAGCTCTTCCCGGAGGGGATCTGAAGCCACACGCCGGCCCGCAACGACCGGGGGGAGCGGATCCCGTTCGCTCGCTGCAGCGCGGCGACGGTGATACCGTAACGGGCGGCTATCGAGCTAAGTGTTTCTCCTGACTTAACTTGATGACGGCGAATGGCGGTTTTTGCGGACGCGGACACCTGGGTGGGCACATCCGAGGGAACCTTGATCGAAGCCCCGGCCTGGAGCGCCGAGGCGGATCGAATGTTGTTGGCAGCCTGCAGGGCCGCGGCTGTGACGCCGTATAGCCGGCCGATCGATGCCAGCGTTTCTCCTGCCTTCACTTCATGATAACCATTGAACGCCGATGCCTGCCTGGGCGCCGCTGCTGTACGCACGGCAGTCCCGGACTGGGGTACCTGCAGCCAGGCGCCGGCGCGCAGCGACTTGGGAGACCGAAGACCATTCGCTACCTGGAGATCTTCGACTGAGACGCGATAGCGGGCGGCAATCGACGACAGCGTGTCGCCGGCCCGGACTTTGTAACGGCCGTTGAATTCGGGGTCCGCCTTGATCTCCGCTGCCGGCACCGCCGCGAGTTTCTCCGCGAAGTCCCCACCCATTCCCAGAGGCACGTTCAGCTCGAAATTCGGATAGTCGGGGGGTGTGTAGTAAGTCTTCAGCGCCGGATTGAGCTTCCTGAGCAGATCGACCGAAATGTCGAGAGCCTTGGAAGCGGCCTTGAGATTCACACGTTTGGAAATCGACACCTTGTCATAACCGAGGGGCGCCTCCAGTTCTGCCGGGAGGCCGTATTTCTCCGGATTGCGGGCCATGATGATGCTGGCCAGGATCAAGGGGACGTGGTTTTTGGTCTCTTCGGGCATCTTCCGCCTGAGTGTGGTGAAGTACCAGAAGTCCTTCACTCCGCTTGTGTCCACCAGCCGCTGGATTTTTCCTTCGCCCCAGTTGTAGGCTGCCAGCACCAGGTTCCAGTCGTTGAACATGGCGTACAGATCGTTGAGGTAGCGGGCCGCCGCGCGGGTGGATTTTTCCGGGTCGGAGCGCTCGTCGATATACCTGTTCACCTTCAGCCCGTACCGGACCGCCGTCCCTTTGGAAAATTGCCAGATGCCCTTGGCTTGAGCTCGGGACAGGGCGTTCGTTTTGAAAAGGCTCTCGACTTGCGCCAGGTACATCAGGTCCAGCGGAAGCGACTCCTCGCGGAAGATCCGTTCGATCATTTCCTGATAGCGCCCCGAGCGCGACAGGCCGTCGATAAAATACTTCCGGCCGCGAGTGCTCCAGAAATTCATCGACTTGAGGACACTTTCGTTCACCACGACGGGGATGTCATACTTGGTGTTGAGGATATCGGCTTCCACGACATCCTTGAGCGCGGGATCTATCGCAATCGGGATCAGGTCGACTTTAGCCAGTTCGTCGACGACGGCGCCCTCCGCCTTCTCCTCGGCGCCCTCGTCGGACAGCAGGTAGCGCGACTCGTCCCGTTGTATGTTGCGTATCAGTTCGAGGAAAAAGGTATTGAGCGCCGGCGTGGCGGAGAGGTCGTAGTCGGACTGCAGGATCATGTCGACGGCCTGATCGAACGCGATCCTTGCCTTAGCCGATTCTCCAGACTGGATCAGGTTCGAGCCCTCGAGATATCGCGCCTGGCTCATCTGAATGATGTCGCGGAGCTTGGAGGGGAGATCCTCCTCACCGGGGATTGCGTCGCCCGATTTGCCGTCCAGGCGTGGAGAAGCGGCCGCAAGTATCACCGACTGCGGCTGGCTGCGGGCGAGGGCCGGCGTAAAAAGCACGAAAAGTCCTACAAGCACGTGAATAGGCACAAGCCGGTTCATGGTTCTGTAGTCTGTCGAGTCGGTTACTTCTTGATTTCCGGGGACTGCGCGACCGGAGTCACGCGTCCGGTCGCCATCAGCGATTTGGCCTCAGGCATCAGTTCCAATGCCTTCTGCACTTGCGTGTCCCCCTGAATTGCAACCCGGAAGCCCTCCTGAAGTCCGAAGGAGGACGTGAAGATTTCCTGCTTGATTCGTCTCTTGATGAATTCGAGGTTGTCGGTGATGTCTTGAGCTGTGAACTCGATCGTGTGATCGCGCAGGAACTGTTTAAAATCGTCCAGAATTGCGTCGGTGATTTCGAACTTGGCCATCAACGCATCGACTTCTCTGGACGTCGCAGTCTTGACCTCTTCGTTCTTGATCGGCAGAAGGAAATTGCTGGCTGCGGGCACCTGGCCGGAGGCGAGGCGGCGCGCATATTCGAAAAAGACGTCCCGCGAAGTCAGCAGCGCTTCAAAACGGTTCAGCTCGCGGAGGGGAACGGTCACGTCCGGTGTGATCCCGCCGCCGCCCAAGACCTGGCGGCCGCTGTCGGTGTTCTTCACCTCGTGCGGCGCTTTCTCGGTTCCGGGTGCATCCGGCAGGTTGTAATAGTCAAAGGCGGACCCCTGGTAATCGCGCTGGATCAGCCGCCCGCTGGGAGTGTAGTACCTCGCAGTCGTCAGGGCCATGCCGGTGTTGTTATCCATAGTGTAGACGGACTGCACCAGCCCCTTGCCGAAACTCGTCTCGCCCACGATCAGGGCCCGGTCGTGATCCTGGAGCGCACCCGCCACGATCTCGGAGGCGCTCGCGCTGTGCTTGTTGATCAGGACCACGAGCGGCAATTGGACCTTGTCGAGACTCGGCGCCGTGTAGGAATGGCCGGAGCCCGGCATCCGCCCCTTGGTTGAAACAATCATCTGCCCCTTGCGGACGAACAGATCCGAAATGTCGATCGCCTGGTTGAGCAGGCCGCCCGGATTGTCGCGCAGGTCGAGAATCAAACCGTTAAGCTTGCTCGGCCCCAACTTCTCCAGCTTGCTTTTCAGCTCATCGGCCGTCGTCTCGGCGAAATTGTTGATCTTGATGTAGCCTATGCCGGGCTTGGCTTCAAACGCGTAGGGGACGGTGATGATCGGGATCTCGTCGCGCTCGACCGTAATCTGGAGCGGAGTGCGAACTCCGGCGCGTTCCACGGCGATCTCGACCGTGGTCCCCCGAGGCCCGCGAAGATGATCGACCACCTGGTCCTGCGTCCAGTCATCGATACTCTGTCCGTTGATCTTCGTAATCACATCCCCGGCGCGCAAGCCACGCTTTTCCGCCGGCGAACGAGGGGCGGGGGGCTCGACGATCACCACCCGGCCGCGGTCTCCCCTCGGCGTGAGCGCCCGGACCCGAATGCCCAGACCGTAGTACTTGCTGTGCTGCTCCTCCCGGAGGCGGGTAAACTCCTTCGGATCGAAAAAGCTGGAGTGGGGATCCAGCTCCCGGAGCATCCCTTTGATGGCGCCGTAAACCAGTTTGTCCGCGCTCGGGCTGTCGACATGCGTCTTCTGGATGATGTCGACCGCTTCCGTGAATTCGCGAAGGAAATCGTTGGGAGAGCTCTGTGCAGGTCCGGATCCTGCGGAAACCTTCCCTCCCAGGAAACCGCCCGCCAGGGAGGAAATCACTACCACCAGGATCACAAGGACTGCAAATCTATGCTTCATAAAGGGATGGCTCCTACCAAGTCTAATCAAACTAACCGAGTATAACACGTGGTTTGGCGTCGGATCAAGGCGGAGAATTAAGGAGTCAGGAGTCAGAAGTCAGGAGTCAGGAGTGGAGGGGCAGGATCTTACGTACTTGGATTCTCGACCTCATCGTCACTGTGCCGTCTCGTCGCTTTACCTCTCCATTCCCGGAGACTCACGCGAGTACGGTTTCCGGAACCGCTTGGGCTAGTCCCATTCTGACTCCTGACTCCTGGCTCCTGACTCCTTTCCACGGGGCATTGCTTGACTTGACTGTGCCCCTAAATTAGACTTCTTATTACCTCAGAATTGCTCGGCCATCGAGCGTCAGAAAGCGGGCAAGAATATGGGCTCTTTGGGAATGCAGGAGATCATCGTCATCTTCATCCTGGCGCTGATCGTCTTCGGGCCGCGCAAGCTGCCCGAAATCGGAAAATCGTTGGGAAAGAGCCTGTCGGAATTCAAGAAAGCCTCGAACGATCTGAAGCAAGCCTGGGAAGAGGAAGTCCAGGTCGAGAAGGAAAAGGATTCGATGGCCAAGCTGATCCAGGAAACGTCCTCTTCCATCTCTCTCGATTCCGCCGATTCCAAAGAAAATAAATGACGGACGTGACGACTGAGCTGGAAAAAGCGACAGACCAGCCCGAACCGGAAGAATCCGGTAAGATGTCGTTCCTCGAGCATCTCGACGAGCTGCGCAAGCGCCTCATCCGGATCATCATCTATCTTGGCATCGGGTTCGTCGCCTCCTTTTACTTTTCGAAGGATATTTACAACTTCATATCCATCCCGATCACGAAGTATCTTCCCGCCGGCTACAAGCTGGCCTACACCAACCCGACCGACCCGTTCACCCTCTACATAAAGGTTGCGCTGCTGGCCGGGGTCTTCCTCACCATTCCCCTGTCCCTGTATGAGGTCTGGAAGTTCATTGCGCCGGGACTCTACCGTAAGGAAAAAAAGTACGTCGTCCCGTTTATGGTCTTCTCGGTGATTCTGTTCCTGGCCGGCGGGGCTTTCGGCTACTACATCGTTCTGCCGACGACCTATGGCTTCCTGATCAAGTTGGGCGAGGATTTCATGCCCGTCATCAAGATCGATGAGTACCTCGACCTTACGCTCACCATGCTCCTGGGCTTCGGTCTGGTTTTCGAAATGCCGGTGGTCGTCGCGTTCCTGTCCATGTTTGGACTCGTGAGCGCTCACTTCCTCTGGAGCAAATTCAAGTACTCGATCGTTATCATCGTGGGCCTGGCAGCGATCCTCTCCCCTACCGGGGACGCGTTCAATCTCGTCATCTGGGCGGCGCCGATGATCGTCCTCTACCTCTTCAGCATCGGGGTCGCCGCAATTTTCGGCTGGAAGCGCAGGAAGAAGCAACTCTAGCCCGATCGGAGGCTAGGCCTCCGACTTTAGACCTTAGACTTTAGACTAACAGCGGGACAATGTGTCAGCGCCGCAGAATGCTCGACTGAGGCCGGCACCGAAGACGGGGAAGGGGTGGCCTGCACTTCGGCCCGATTTTCGGTGTCTTGGCTTTTGGTCTAAGGTCTAAGGTCTAAAGTCAGAGATCCACTCAGACACTACCCCCAGCGAAGAAGTCTCGAATCAGGGTGAGAATCTCCTCGCACGTACTTGCGGAGTGAATCCCGGAACGCAGGCCGGCGCTGCCCGGTATCCCTTTGGAGAGGTAGCCTCCCATCTTCTTCAGCTTTCCGACCGCGACGACGGCCGGAAGAGCCTCCGAGGCGCGTTGCAGGAAAGAGAGCATGAAATCGGCTTTCTCGCGGACCGTTACATTGCGGACCTGCCCGCCGTCCAGATGGTCGGAACACTGCCGAATCAGCCATGGGTTGCTCAAGACGCCCCGGCCGATCATCACCCCGTCGACTCCGGTCTCGCTGAACATGCGCGCCGCATCGGCCGGCTCGAACACGTCCCCGTTTCCGATCACAGGAATCGAGGCCGCTTCCTTGACGCGCGTGATCACCGACCAGTCGGCGTCGCCGGAAAAGAAATCGCAGCGCGCGCGGCCGTGCACGGTCAGGGCTTCGATGCCGGCGCCTTCCGCTATTTTCAAAACCTCGACGGCGTTGATATTGTCGCGGTCCCAGCCGGTGCGGATCTTGGCGGTAAGCGGGATCTTCACGGCGCTTCGAACAGACTTGAAAATCTTTTCCAGGAGTGGCAGTTCACGAAGCAGGTTGCTGCCTCCACCCTGCCTGACGACCTTCTTGACCGGACACCCGATGTTGATGTCGACGAGGTCGGCCCCCATGTCCTGCACCATCACCGCAGACTCTGCCATCCGCGCCGGATCGGATCCGAAAATCTGGATGGACACCGGCCGCTCGCACTGTTCGAAACGGGTGAGATGAAAGCTCCGATCCTGGTGCCGGGTCATTCCCTCGGTGCTGACCAGCTCCGAGACCACCAGGCCGCATCCTCCCAATGACTTGATCGCCTGGCGGAAAAGAGTGTCCGTGTGGCCCGCAATCGGGGCCAGGATCAGCGGCGGGTTGATTTCGACATCTCGGATCTTGAACATAGGCAATACATTATAGCAGTTGTGCGCAGGGCCCCGGCTGGGGAATAATTATCGCCATGGTCTATCCGCCGGGACAGGGAAAATCTGGGGAGTACTTGATGGAACTGTGGCGCCGGTACCTGGAGCAGTTTGCCGAGCGGGAAGGCGACGTGGAAGCGCAGACTGTGATCGGATCCTATCACGCGGCGGAGGTTTTCGGGTTTCTGTCGCTCTCGCTCGACCGGGACCAGAGTTTCAGGACTCTCATCTCCGACCGCCTCGAGTACTTTCGCGAGGGAACGCGCAGGGCCAAGGTATTTGACGACAGGCTGGTCACAGCCTCTTTTACGCTTTATAACCACATGAACACACTCTGCCATCAGTTCGCCCACGGCAACGCGTCTGCCGAAGACCTGATTGATGGCGTCGACGAGCAAGTGCACGCCCGCGTCCGGCAGGCAAACCCCGTCGAACGGTCGGCGGCGGCCTTGCGGGCGGCCTTTCCGCTGTTGAGCCTGATGACGCTGTTGCTTCGCGAAGGGCCCCAGGCGGCGGCTGCGATCCGGAAAGTGGAGGCGCGTTTTGCGGCAGGCTCGGCCCGCGCCGGCACCGACCGGGAGCACCTCCTGAATGCCCTCTACCGCCTCGTGGAGATGATGCAGCTGTTTGTTACTCTGTCGGACGTCGAGCTGAAGGACCAGGTCCAGCAGATTGCCTCCCGGTTCGAGGAGGAGGACCAGACTACGGACCTGCAGCTCAAGCTTCGCAACGGATTCTGCCGCCTTTTCGAATTGGGCCACCTGCTCACCACCCACCTCGACGAGATCATCCCCTGACGGTGGTCTCGGGCGTACGGGCCTCAGCCCGTCCAATGCCGCGCAACGATCCACTTCGTCAATTCCCGCGACACTAAATCGTGCCGCGCTGATTCTTCCCGCTTGTGCCGGCATAAGAACTCGACTTCGGAGGTTCAAAAAACCGCTTCGATAAATCCAAACTATTGAATTTTTCTGGAAACCGCTACGTTGGCAGGAGCAGGGAGATTTGAGATAACTCATAGCGAATTAAACAGATAAATCGACTTACGTCGAGGCTCAAGAGGTTGGCATATAAAGTGCTTGAATGAATGTTGTAATTTCCCGTGATCCAAGCTCAGTCTCGTAACTGAGTTGCGTCGATGAGGAGTTTCGCGGTCCCTTCCCGCGATGCCAGGGATCTCCAAAGTGGCGCTTGATTGGTTCGAGGCTGAGCTTGGCAAGCGAGTGATTCCATCGAATCGCAAGAACCTCCAAAGTCCATAGGATGTAAATTCGCTGTGGTCTTGGAGGTTTTTGTATTTGTGCCGGCAGGACTCAGGACGGCGGCTCGCCGGCCTTTGGCGCGTTCGTTGCGGGGGCAGCCGGCGCCGTGGGACCGGCGGAAGAGTGCCGGTTGACGAAGCCGGCGAGATTGGGGTAAGAGCCGCCGAAATAAGCCTCGCAGACGTGCGTCATAACCCCCTGGAGAGCCTGGTCCCGGTCAAGGATCGGAGAATAGATGAAGGCTTTCCCCTGCTTGCGCTGGCTGAGAAATCCCTTGCGGTACATCTTTTCCAGAACAGTCATGACTGTCGTGTAAGCCAGTCCCCGCCCTGGATCCACCTTGGCCCACACATTCTTCACACTGGCTTCACCCAGCGACCACAGGATCTCGAGCAGCTCAAACTCGCCGGGCGTCAAATGGGTGGATCTCTTCATTTTCCAATACCGAGCTCCCCGAACAACTGTATAGACGCATCCTCTTTGAGCTGAGCTACGAATCTCTCGTATTCCGGCGCGCGCTTCTGCCTTAAGAGGAGCTCCCGGATCTGATCCCTCACGGACTCGAATGGACTGACAACGGAGGCCTTCCGGCTATCGACGCGATAGAAAGCGAATCCCCCGGGGAGTTTGATGACGGGTGAGACGTCGCCTTCCTTGACGGGGGCTATCGCAGAGGCGATTTGGGGATTGAGCTTTGCCACCTGGAAGGTACCGATGCCCCCGCCTTTGCTTGCGGTTGGTCCCTTTGAGTACTGGCTGGCCACCGTCGCAAAGGACTCCCCCTGCAGAACGCGTTTGCGATATGCCTCAGCCAAGGCTTCGGGCTGCCCGTCGTCGCCGGATGTTGGAATGAGGATTTCACTCAGGGTCACCTCTTCCGGGGACGAAAAATCTTTCGCGTGATCTTTGTAGTAGCGTTCTACTTCCTCTGTCAGAAGCGTGATCCTCGAGTCGACAAACTCGCCGATCAGGCTCCCGATGATCATCTGTTTCTTGACGTACTCGCGGTAACCGGCGAGAGTCATGCCCTGCGCCTCGAGCGCCTTTTCGAACTCTTCCATGTCTTTGATATTGTACTGTTTCCGCATGCGTTCAATCTCGGCAGACACCTGGACATCCATGCCCGAGCCGATGCCCAATTCCTGCGCCTTCTGCAGGAACAGCTTGTCGCGGATCAATCCCTCGAGGACCTCTTTTTCGGCCTTCTTCATTTCCTGGTCCAGCTGCTCACCCGTAAATTTCTGGGCCAGTTCCTGCCGGTATTGGATCATCTCACGGTTTACATCGGACTGGGTGATGATGTCGTCATTCACACGGGCCACGATCCGGTCGACGATTTTCACCGGATTGGTCTGCGAAGTCAGGACCGAGGCGAAAATCAGCAACGTCCCCGAAAGCCATAAAAATTTCTTCATCGTATTGTCCCTCCGCGGGGGGCGAGGCGGGCGCCTGTGTACTTGAATTCCAGTCTCTCGCGATCCACCTGGATCGGAATCCGTTGCGCCAGGGATGCCAGTTCCCCGGCAAGCGCCGCCCGCTGTCGCTCCAGCAGCAGTTTCTCCTTGATTTGGTCTTCGACCTCGAAGAGCTTCTGCTGGTGCGCCAGAATCTTCTCTTCTACCAAAAAAATATGATACCCATACTGCGTTCGCACGATCTTGCTGACTGTTCCGGGTGCGAGTGGAAAAATCACCTTGTCGAACTCGTCGGGCAATTCGCCTCTCTGGAATGTCCCCAGGTCGCCGCCTTCGGCCGCCGTGGGAGCCTTCGAATAAATCCGCGCCAATTCGTGGAAATTCCGATTGCGGTTTGTCTTGAGCAACGCCTGGATTTTCTTCGCCTGGGCCTCAGTATCGACGAGGATCTCGCGCACGTGAACGACGTCGTTGCGGACAAACTCGTCGAGGCGCTCCTTGTAGTAAGCTCCGCATTCCTCCTGGGTTACCGTCAGGTTCCGAAACAGGTGTTCGTGCAGGTACGCCTGGATCTTCAAGCTCTCCACGATGCCCCGCTCGAAATCCACGTCCTTCTTGAGATCGGTGCTGTTTCCCCCGCCGCTGGCGACGATTCGCTCGCGCATCGATTCCAGGGCCTGGGAACTTGGCTCGATCTTCAATTGTGTCGCCTGTTGAAGCAGAAGTTTCTCCTCGATGAAGGAGTCCAGCAGGGCAGATCGGGCTTCGTCTGCGGACGTCGATCCGCCGAATTCGTTCAGCCGGCTGGCGAAAAACTGCTCCAGGTCTGCCCTGGTGTAGCCCTGTTCCCCCACCTTCACAATGGGAGCCGTGCTTTCCCGCTCGGTTCGATCTCTCAGGCCGCACCCTGCGAGGCAGAAAATCACAGGCAGGAAAATCAGGCCAGGCACGTGACGCCGACCGGGCGGCATGGCTGCTGACACTCCTAGTCTGAGCATCGACACCTGCTGACAAACCATAAATGATAGCGAATGGCCAACCTAAAGTACACACCCTCTCTGGGGAGCTGTTCCCGGCGCAAGAGCAATCCAACATTATAATATAGACGACAGTTCCCACCCAAAGGCCCAAAAATATCACGGGTGCAATTGAATCTGCGAGTCGTACTTGAGGCAGAAACGTTGGTCATTTGTCAATGGTCATTGGCTACTCGCGGATCTGGTCGAGGATCTTGTGGATGGTGTCGAACAGGGCAGCAGGCGGAAGATTCTCAGCCTCAAGGGAAAGCAGCCCTTGCGGGGAAAACGACGCCCGCTTGTTCCGGGACACGAGCTTCAGCAGCTTCTGGGCGCTGACCTTGGAATGATCCACGAAACGGAAGTGGATCTGGCTCTTGCTCCGCTCGATGGCCTGAATCTGGAGTTCCAGGGTCGTTTGGCGCAGTGCTGCATACCGGAACAGGATCTCCACCGGGTCCGGATAAGGTCCAAAACGATCGATCAGCTCCTGGCGCAGGGCATCCAGCTCCGCCGTATCGCGCGCGGAGGAAATGCGCTTGTACATCCGCAATCGCTGGCTTTCGTCGGTGATGTACGATTCGGGAATGCGGATGTCGAGGTTCAGGTTGATCGATGTCGAAACCTCTTCCTCGGGTTTCAGGCCGCGCAGTTCTTCGACGGTTTGTTCGAGCAGCTGGCAGTAGAGGTCGAAGCCGACGGCGTTGATGTGCCCGTGTTGCTCCCCGCCGAGCATGTTGCCCGCCCCGCGGATCTCGAGGTCGAGTGCGGCGACGCGGAAGCCGGTGCCCAGGTCGCTGAATTCACGGATTGCGGCCAGCCGTTTGCGCGCGATGTCGGACAGCGCCTCGTCGGTGGGGATGAGCAGGTAGGCATACGCGCGCCGGTCCGACCGGCCGACCCGCCCGCGCAACTGGTACAGCTGCGACATGCCGTAAAGGTCTGCCCGGTCGATGATTATGGTGTTCACCCGCGGGATATCCAGCCCATTTTCGATGATGGTGGTCGCGACCAGCACATCCAGCTGATCCTCGACGAAGCGCATCATGACATGCTCGAGCTCGCGCTCCCCCATCTGGCCGTGGGCCACGCCGATGCGCGCTTCGGAAACCAGCTTCTGCACCATCGCGGCCACCGAGTGGATCGTCTCCACGCGGTTGTGGACGAAATAGACCTGGCCGTTGCGCGCCAGCTCGAGTTCGATCGCGGAGCGCACTACGTCCTGGCTGAACTTCAACACGGACGTCTGGATGGCCAGCCGGTTCTTGGGCGGCGTCTCGATCGTGGACATGTCGCGGAGGCCCATCAGGGCCATGTGCAGCGTGCGAGGGATCGGGGTGGCTGTAAGGGTGAGGACGTCGACCCGAGTCTTCAGCGCCTTGAGGCGCTCCTTGTGGGCGACCCCGAAGCGCTGTTCTTCATCCACGATCACGAGCCCCAGGTCTCTGAAGGCGACGTCTTTGGACAGCAGCCGGTGGGTCCCGATGATGATGTCGATGCGGCCGGCTTCAAGCTCTTCCACCGTTTGCTTCTGCTCTTTGGGGCTGCGGAATCGCGACAGCAGCTGGATGCGCACGGGGAAGGCGGTGAATCGCTGGCGGAAGGTGTTGTAGTGCTGAAACGCCAGCACCGTCGTGGGGGCGAGCACGGCGACCTGCTTCCCGTCCATGACGGCCTTGAATGCGGCGCGCATGGCCACCTCGGTCTTGCCGTAACCCACGTCGCCGCACAGCAGCCGGTCCATCGGACGGTCCGATTCCATGTCGTTCTTGGTCGCCGCGATGGCGTCGGTCTGATCCTGGGTCAGGTCGAACTCGAACGAGTCCTCGAATTCGTGCTGCCAGGCGGTATCGGCTGCGAAGCTGTACCCGGGAGCCAAGTGCCGCTCGGCATAGAGCTTCAGCAGCTCGCCGGCCATGTCGCGCATCGATTTCTTGATGCGGGTCTTGGTCCGTTCCCAGCTCGTTCCGCCCAGGCGGTCGAGCGCCGGGTGCGCGCCGTCCACGCTGCTGTATTTCTGGATCAGGTCCAGGCGCTCCACGGGAACATACAGTTTCGCGTCGTCCTGGTAGGTCAGGAGTACGAATTCCTTCGTCCCCTGCTGCAGGCCGATCGATTTCAAACCCTGGAACCGCCCGATGCCGTGGTCGATGTGGACCACGCAGTCGCCCGGCTTCAGGTCCCGGAAGTCGGACAGGAACATGCGGTGAGCGCTGCGCGCCCGTTTGGGCGCAGCGGCCACTTCCGACTCGTCGAAAACATCCGTCCCCGTTAAAACCCGAAGCTGCACGGCGGGGAGGAAAAAACCGGCGTGAATCGAACCCACGCCGAGCACAACCGTGTCCTCGGTGGGCTCGGCGGCGCCCTCTTCGTCGCCGCCGCGGCACAGGTGGGTAGGGATCTCATACTCCTTGAGGATGTCGTTGACGCGCTCGGCGCGGCCCAGGTTCGCGAAGAGAAAGGCGATCCGCTCCCCCGCGGCGCGGAATTTTTGCAGATCGGTGATCAGTTCCCGGATGTTGCCGTGATACTTCCGTGTGGCTTGCGATGCCAGGAACAGCGGCTTCTCCCCGGCGTGCTCGACGCTCAGCTCCTCGGCCTGCAACAGCGGAAAGCGTTCCAGCGCGGCGCGGAACTGGTCGCTGGTGACATAGATTTCGTCCGGCGCGAGCACCGGCTTGCCCGCCTCCACCCGGTCGACGAAGCGCTCGTAGAGTTCGGCATGGTACCTGGCCAGCGTCGTGTCGACCGTCTCGCGGTCAGACAAAACAAGCCGGTAACCCGGGAGATAGTCGAAGAGAGTCCGGTCCAGCGGATCGGACGCAGGAAGCATGAATTCGAAAGCGGGAAACGGTTCTCCCGAGCGTGCCAAGGCGAGTTCCTCTTGCAGGTACTTCTGGAAGGGGCCGCTCCAGCGCTTCGGCGCCTCCTCGGACCAGCGGTCCAACAGAGCCCGGCTCACGCAATACTCGCGCATCGGGATCAGCTCGACCCTCTGGACCGCGGCAACCGACCGCTGGGAATCGACGTCGAACAGGCGCATTGATTCGATCTGGTCGCCGAAGAATTCGATGCGCACCGGATTCTCCAGGTGGGGCGGGAAAATGTCGAGGATTCCCCCGCGCAGAGAGAACTCCCCGGGGTCGGTCACCGGATCATCCTCTTTATAGCCGGTTTCATGGAGGTACTCTCGCAGCAGTTCCGGGGAATAGGGTTGGCTCTTGTCCAGCTCGAGACAATAGGAAAGAAACCGCTGAGGGCTGTGCAGCCGGATGGCGGCCGCCCGCACGGAGGCGACTACGACCGCGGGCCCGTCCTGCAGCATCTGCCAGATCGCTCCCGCGCGGGCCGCGGCAATGTCAGGATGCGGGGAGAGCCCCCGGTATGGATCCACTTCGAGACTCGGCAGGAGGATGACGCGCGGCGGGGACGGGGAGAGCAGTCCGAGGAAAAAAGCGAGTTCCTGGGCAAGATTGCGCGCTTCGGTGCTGGTCGCTGTCAGGACCGCCACGCCGCGTTGCTCGGCCCTGACCGCCTGGGCGATCGCCAGGCTCTTGGCGCCGCCGGTCAAGCCTTCAATGGCGAGAGTGTGCGCTCCCTGCCCCAGCCGTGCCGACAGATCGCGCAGCGCGCCGCTTTGGGCGGCGGTCTCGAACAGTCTCTTCAGATGGAGCACGATTTATCCTGCACGGGGAATCGGGACCGAAGGAGTCAGAAGTCAGGAGCCAGGAGCCAGGAGTCAGGAGAAAAACGTTCTCACCTTCGACAGAGGCGATGGTGGAACGGTCGGCAACAGCGCTGCACCGTGTTCGAATCATGCGGCGACCAATAGAATCCGCTATTCTGACTCCCGACTCCTGACTCCCGACTCCTGCTTCTTGACTCCTGACTCCTCATTCCTGACTCCCGACTTCTTGTCCGACGATTCGATGCCCGTCCCGGCTTTTCCGAACAGGGCCAAGACCCGCTTGATGATCGAACTCGTGGAGGTGCCTTCCACAATCGGGATGTTGCGGACGGTGCCGCCGGCGTTCTCCACGGCCTGCCGGCCCACGATGTCGGAGATTCCCCAATCCGCGCCTTTGACGAGGACGTCGGGAACAATCGCGTCGATGACGTTCTGAGGCGTGAGATCATCGAATATGAAAATATAATCAACGCACGCGAGCGCGGCAAGGACCTCTGCCCGTTCCGCCTCGGGTACGATAGGACGCCCTTCCCCCTTGAGTGCTGCAACCGACCGGTCGCTATTGAGCCCGATGACCAGCGCGTCGCCCAGCGCGCGCGCCTGGCTCAGGTAGCGCACGTGCCCCGCATGCAGGAGATCGAAGCAGCCGTTGGTGAAAACCAGCCGGCGGCCGCCGCGGCGGCATTGCCGCCGGATTTGCACTATCTCATCGAGGGACTTGATCTTTTCAACGCCCATATTGACGCTGGAGAATAACAGAAACGGCCGGGCGCGCATAGAGGCTGTCTCGGGGACTCAGGATTCAGACGGTGATGGGCTCTGAAGGGGCGGAACAGGAAAGCTCAGGGCGTGAGTGCTGGGCCCATAAACACCCGTGCAGGTCTCTTGCTTTTCGTAAGTTCCCTACAAATCTCTTTGCGTCATGGCGGTTGCATTTTGGCATATGTGGATTACAGTGTGTGCGCTGGAGACACTCATGAATATCGGTTTAAGGAAGCTGGCTGTCACGACGACGGCATTCTTCGTGCTCGTGCCGGTCTGCTGCATCATGAGGCCCGCGCCCGGAATCGTGCAGATCGCGCACTTCGACACGGGCGGCTGGAGCCACGACGTCGAACCGGACGGAGGCCTGCTGTACGTCTCCGACCGCCAGGGAGGTTTCCTGATTTTCGACCGCGCTTCGGGTTGGACCGCGCCCAGGATCTTCGCACCCGTCAAAGATGTGATCTCGCTCGCGCCGCATGGCGGCCGGCCGCTGCTTGCGGCCCGTTTCGAAGGTCTCGTGCTCGTTTCTCCTTCCGGCCAGGCGGTCGCGCGCGTTTCCAATGGGGACATCGCCAATGCGGCAGTGACCCGCGGCGATCTCGGCTTTGCCGCCTACGGCGCGCACGGCCTGGTGATCGTCAGGCTGGGCGACGCGGAACTCAGTGTCGTGTCGGAATTGCAGACACCGGGCTGGTCGCACGACGTGAAATTATGGGGCAGCCGCGCCCTGGTCGCGGATTGGCAGTATGGCCTGCGCGTCGTCGACGTCAGCCGTCCGGAAAGCCCGGTTGAAATCGGAGTCATGCCCACGCCGGCCACCGCCATCAGTATTGCTCCCGGACCGTCCGGTGGCAGGCCCATGGCGGCGGTAGCCGAAGGGCACGCGGGCGTGTCGATCGCGGCTTTCGACGGTGCAGGTCATCCGTCGCTGCTGTCGCGCCATTCGCTCGGGCTCAATTCCGCCGATGCGCCGCACCCGGAGACCGGCGGGTGGGCCCACGGCGTCGCGTGGTGCGGGAATTATCTCTTTGTGGCCAACTGGAAACGCGGGCTCGCCGTGCTCGACGTCGAGGATCCGCGCCGCCCGCGTCTGGTCACGGAGTTGCCGACCCGCGGCACATCCCTCGGCGTGAAAGCCGAGGCGGAACCCGGCGGCACGATCCTGATCTTCCTGGCCGACGGCGAAGACGGCCTGCGCATCTTTCGCCTGAAAGGCGGGAACCGGGAATGAGGGTTCAGGAGTACGTGTGGGCCGCAGCCTTCGGACTAAATAGGGGACTAAATAGGGGACGCTACCCTAATTCCCCCTGGGACTAAATAGGGGACGCTACCCTAATTCCCCCTTGACACTTCTCCCGTCGCTGCTAGCATGGGCCCATGCCGCGCATGGCCAGGGTCGTAGTGCCGGGGATTCCTCACCATTTGACTCAAAGAGGCAATCGTCGCGAGGACGTGTTCTTTTCCGATGACGACCGGCAGCGCTATCTTCAGCTTGTGATCGAGTATTCGGCCAAACACGGTATGGCGACGCTGGCGTATTGCCTGATGACAAACCACGTCCACTTTGTCAGTGTTCCGGCCCGGGCTGATTCTCTTGCCCGAGTATTGAAGCCCGTGGACCTCCGTTATGCGCAGCACGTCAACTGGAGCCAGGGAATCAGCGGGCGTTTGTGGCAGGGCCGGTTTTTCTCCTGTCCGCTCGAGGAGGAGCATCTCTGGGCGGCGATACGGTATGTGGAACGCAATCCCGTGCGCGCCCGGCTGGTGCGGAAAGCGGAGGAATATCCATGGAGCAGCGCCGCGATGCATTGCGGCAGGCGCGACGACCCGATGCTCGTGCGGCTGCCGGAAGCACGGCCGCCGGAAACCTCGGACTGGGCTGCGTGGCTGGCGACGAAGGAGGATGAGGAGACGCTGTGGAGGATCAGACTGTGCACGCGCACGGGCCGGCCGATCGGCAGCAAGCGATTCGTTGCCAGGCTGGAGGCGAGGCTGGGCCGCAGGCTGCAGGCGATGCCGGTCGGCCGACCGAAGAAGGTCGGGCAATAATAGGGTAGCGTCCCCTATTTGATCACATCAGTTCCAGCCTCACGCGCATTGCCATTCCTTCACGCTTGCTGCGCCCGGCGGCGCAGTTCAACGTTTAGCGGACGGCGAACTCGCCGCGCAGGCGGATCTCCTTGGATGAAGCGCCGATCAGGACGCGGAAAGTTCCAGGTTCCACTACCCACTGCATGTCTCGGTTGAGCATCTTCAGATCTTCGGGGCCCAGGGTGAACGTGACTTCCGTCCGCTCCCCGGGCGCAAGGCTGATCCGGCGGAACCCTTTCAGCTCGATTACCGGGCGCGCGACCGAAGCCAGCACGTCACGAAGGTACAGCTGCACCACCTCATCCCCGGCACGCGTCCCGGAGTTGCGCACCGTACAGCGCACGCGCACGGTCTCCGCCGGCTTCATCTCCGGTGGATCGATCTCGAGGTCCAAGTACTCAAAGGTCGTGTAGCTCAGGCCAAAACCGAAAGGAACTATGGCGTCAAACGACGGTTGCGATTCTGTAACTACTGGATATGGCAGGTGTTGCAGCGGATGCTTTTCCCCGCCAAGTCGTAATTGTTCCAGTTCGCGTTTGACTGCTCCCCGGTGCTGAGCAGGATCCAGTTATTTCCTCCCTGTAGCAGGGATTCCTTGTGAACCCGCATGAATACTGCGTGCGCTGATGGTCTTGGCCGTGTGACTTCCTCGGAAGATGGGGGTCGCGGTCGCGGCCGCCTCGAGATGGATTCTACGGGAATCTGGAACAATCACGACTATTGTGATAAAGTTAGTCGTAACTGTTCCAGGAGGCGGCATGTCGGTTGCGACCAAGTACACATCGCGGCTCAACCAGCTCTTCCGGCGCAAGCGGGCGGCGCTGCTCGACGAACTTCGGGCGGCGCTCGGCACGGCTTCGCGGACCACGATCTTCCGTATTCTGAAGGCCGTTGGTTACTTCACCAGCTACAGTCATGCAGGGCGGTTCTATACGCTGCGGCACATCCCCAGGTTCGATCGGCTGGGCCTGTGGTCCTGGCGCGGGATCGGGTTTTCCTCCCATGGCACCCTGCGCGCAAGTTTGATCTTCCTGGTTGAGCAATCCGAGGCCGGACGGACGCACGAGGAACTTCAGCGCCAGCTCGGCCTGCGCGTGCACGACACGCTCCGGAGTCTGGTACAGGAAAGCAGCATCGCGCGGCAGCGCCTGGAGGACATCTATCTCTACCTGAGCGCGGATCCGAAGAAGGCTGCTGCACAGATGATTGCGCGGCAAAAGCTTCAGATTGCCAGCCGCGCCGCGGTTGTGCCGCCGGATCCGTTGCTGGTGATCGACGTCCTGGCGGAAGTCATCCACCATCCACGTGACGATGCGGCCGGCATCGCGGCGCGCCTCCAGGCGGCCGGGCGGGTCGTGACCGCGAAACAGGTCGACGAAGTGTTCCGTTCCTACTCGGTAAAAAAAACGGCTCGATAACGCTGGCCGAGATCGCGAGCCTGAGGCGGTCAATTCGGGAGCTGGAGCAGCGGTGCCGGAGGCGTTCGCAGAGTGTCGCCGGCACGCTGGTCGATGCAGAACCGCCGCCGGAGCGCTGTGCGTTATGCGGAGCTTCGACAAGAGTACAAAAGACATGGAAACGTACTGGCGCTACTCTCGAGCACGGCTCCTTCCGATTGCGGCAGACCGTGCGCGTTTGCGTTGCCGGCTGCCCGAGTAAACGATCGACCGGCGCCCTTGCGGCCCTGATACCCACGCGCAGCGTCGTAGGTTACGATGTCATGGTTTACGTTGGGCTCGAGCGTTTTGTGCGTTACCGGCAGCGGGAGGAAATCCGAGCCTCGCTTGCGGCCGATTACGGACTCTCGCTCTCCAGCGGCGAGATCAGCGTGTTGTCCACTCGCTTTCTCTCATATCTCGCGCGACTGCACCACGCCTCGTCCCCTGCACTCAAGGCCGCGCTGGCAGTGGATGGGGGCTGGCCGTTACAGATCGACGCCACGGGCGAAGACGGGCGCGGGACTTTGCTGGTGGCTTACACGGGTTGGCGCCAATGGGTGCTCGGCGCCTGGAAGATACCCACTGAGCGGGCCGACGCCATCCTTCCCCGGTTGCGAGAAACGGTTTTCCGTTTCGGATCGCCCTGCGCCATTGTCCGCGACTTGGGCCGCGCGATGACTGAAGCCGCCGATACTCTGGTGAAGAAGCTCGAACTCAAAATTCCGGTCTTGGCCTGTCATCTCCACTTTCTTGGCGACATCGGCAAGGATCTCCTCACCGAAGGACACGACAAACTGCGCGCACTGTTCCGCCAAGTCCGGCTGCGCAGTCAACTCCGCGCCCTGGCTCGCGAGTTGGGGCGTAATATCGGCCAGGACATCGACCGTGCTCGTACCGGATTGCGCGAATGGCAGCAGACTGGTTTGGAGCAACGCTTGCCCAAGGGTGCGGCCGGAGTGGCCACGGTGCGCGCATTGACGCAATGGGTCCTCGATTACGCTGCCGACACGCAGGGCGATCGCTTTCCTTTCGACCTGCCCTGGCTGGCCCTGTACGATCGCTGCTTGCAGGTGGTCGCCGCTCTGCGGACATTCTTGGCGGATCCCGCCGCCGATCCCGCCGTTCGCAAAGCTCTCGAGCGGCTGCGCCGCATCCTGCACCCGGTCGAGGAGGATGGCCTCGGTTTTGCTGACGTTGCCGGCAGGCTGACTCGACGGGCGGGACTCTTTGCCGAGTTGCGCAATGCACTCCGGCTGCGTGAAGGATCAAGCCACGGAAGGCGGGGCACTGCCCATCGGATTCACACCGCCGCAGAATTGAAGGACATACGCTCCGCTGTGCGAAGGCTCACCGTTTCTCTCAAGCGCCGCCGCCCCGAACGGGGTCCGGCAGGAAACTGGCGTGACGCAATCGACATCGTGCTCGCGCATCTGCAAAAGCACGGCCGTTCCCTCTGGGGTCATGCCATTCGGCTTCCACAAGCGGCTGGCGGCGGTATCCGCCTCGTTGATCGAACCAACAATGCCGTTGAAACGTACTTCCACAGACTGAAACACGGAGAACGCCGCCGCAGTGGACGCAAGGTTCTCAGCCAGGATTTCGAGAAACTCCCGCCGGCGGCAGCTCTCGCCATGAATCTCGCGCATTCCGATTACGTTTCGATTGTCTGTGGTTCCCTGGACGACCTGCCCAAGGCCTTTCGCACGACTCGATTTCAAACCACGGCGGGACTGCGAAAACTCCGGTCCTCGATGCCGGCAAACACCGGGTGATAGTCTGAGACTGCTTCGCTCTGCAGTGCAGACCGCA
>CAVRJA010000013.1:0-10655 GCA_963721405.1 uncultured Acidobacteriota bacterium
TTCGGGTTCGTTCTTCTTGGCGGAGATGAGACGGATGACGTCCTCGTTCAGGCCGCACGGGACCGTGTCGGACTCGATCTCGGTAACGAAACCGTACTTGTATTCCTGGCTTGCGATTGCGTTGATGTTTTCGGTGGAACTGCTCATGGTTGCTCCAGCATCAGTCCATTCCGCCGGTCAGAAACTGGAAACGGCCCCTCCCACCGACGAGCTGACCAGCGGGCTGGATCAGCGGCGGGGCCACTCGGCGAGCGGCGACCGTGCAGCGCCGGGCACGCCGGTCTACCAGGTGCGAATCGGCGCGCACAGGGAAGCCGGTCTCCAGGCCAACTCCACGAACCCTGTTGGGCGCATTCGTCACCGCGTATCGGCCCCTCCAGTGCCTGCAGAACCGCGAGCGACGGCTTACTTCCCGGCTTCCGGGCCAGCCATTCCGCCTCTGATCCCGCGGCGGATTGCAGCAAACCATTCCTCGCCAGCAACTTGGCGCCCCCGCCGACCACGGGCAAGGGCAGGCGACCTCGGCGGTGATGTCCGCGCGTTGTACGAGGCGCGGCCTGGCTCGCCAGATGCGTCAAGAACGACCATCCTGTCCGCTGAGCCTCGGTAACCTAAGCATCTAAAGCGCTCGAACAGGAACGGACCCAACCTGGAATCCAACAGCAGGAGGATTCTACTTCTTCGGAAGTCAATGATCAGCCGAGTGGAAAAGTCTCGACACGTGAGATGTGTCCTACATAGGAAGACCTAGTCCATGTTGAGTCTAGGAGATGAGTCTCGCTGTCAGTAGGCGGTCCACCGTAGCGCGATGGGCTTCAGCGTGCACAGTCGCGCTGTCTCCCCAGGACCTGCTTCATGGTAAGCTTTGATTCCAGCCTGCGGCGACCATCGGGAGAACGGGCCGAAGCCCGTGGCCTCGACGCGCCTTCGTGGAAAACATCAATTTGTTTGCCATTTGTGCCTAGGGCAGAATCGCGCCCTCGCAGACGGCAAAGGAAGAACTGGATGTGGTCACACCTCCAGCGGCTGGAAACCGTCTGTCAGGGATCCAGCCTTCGGGCTAGCTCGATCTCGGGGGCTACTTTGGGCGTGGCGGGGCAGCAATATCTGGAAGTTCCTTGCCAAAGGCTTCGATGTGACCATCCTGGGCAAGTCACCACGCGCTCACGTCTCTGCGCGACTGACGCCTGCTGGAGCTGACTCAGAGCATGCGGGCTACGATCCTGCGCTCGGCCTCGATCCGGAGCGGGTGCCGATCCGACCGACAGGGTGATGCTCCGCAAGTGTGCCAAGGGGATGGCTGCGACCACGGTGACGCTGATGGGGGTTGCTGGAACGGCGCACGCCTACAAGGACAAGGTCGCCCAGGGAAGACCGGCAGATCATGACGTTTCGCCGATCCGGTGCTCGAGGCGCTGACATCCTTATCGTGCGTGCGAACTTCGTCCCGGTCGGGCAGGATCAGAGCAGCACATCGAGGTCAACGCGCAGATTGCCCAGAATTCGAACTCGGCATACGGCGAGGAGATCGACCATAATGGTCAACAGGCACCCGGGACGCGGTGGCGGGCGGGCTCCGGGGCGACGGGCGACTATGTCGACCTGATGGACACACGATCCAGCTCGTCGTTCTCGATGCTGTCCGCCGTCAAGATCTGGTCGACGGCGACGGATTCCTCAAGGTCGAAGAACTGAAGGATCCCGAACCTCAGCATGCCCATGGTATCTGAACTTTCTGCGGCCTGATCAGCAGAGGGACTGGGCGGACTGTTCCGCAAGGGGGGCCTGGGCCACGGCAAGGTTAAACAGGCAACCTGATGATCACTCTCACTTCACCGTCGGGCCTGCGGAGGGAACGGCGCGAAGAATCTGAGAGCGGGCCCAGGGTACGTGGAAGAGTATCTGCGCCACGGCCGCGAACGGGCGCGCAGGTTACACTGCCCCCGCCGCGAGTCCGCGACGGAGCCGCAGTGAAATCCCCTGACCTGGTCCCAGTGGTCATGATGAACCGGTCACTCCGAAAAAGAAAACGACGAAGACCTTCTGGAGGCGATCGACGCCCGGAAACTCGCAGTCCATGTGCTGCTGTCCTCCCACATGGGCGGCAGCGCATGGCTTCGAGGGTCAGCGGACGAAACTTTATAGACGGCGATGGTCGTGGTCGTATGTAGAACTGTCATTGATCATTGGTCATTGTCATTGAATCGAACGCAGTTCCAAAAGTCGTCAAATTGGCTGAATAGAAAACCACAAAATGCAATTCTGTAGCGCTGATCGAACTGCGCCTTGAACGGCGGAAACATGCCTTGTATGCATGAAATCGAGCACGAACAGGTCTTGTGGGCTCCAGGGCAGCTGTACGATGCGTCGAGGCGATTCCTTTCGATGGCGGTCTTTGATCTTGTGATGGTCCTGGGGAATGCCCGGTCCCAGGACCAGGACGCCGCCGGGTAACCAGCAGCATCGTCCTCATCTGGGAGCCGCTGAATCAGCGGTAGGCGCTGAGTTTTGTACACGATGAAGTCCTTGTGGCGTTCTCCTTGGCCCGAGCCGATCGATCAGCTCCGGGATGAAATAGATACCGGGCTCGATCGTCAGCACGAATCCGGGTTCGAGCTTCCGGCCCAGACGCAGGGATTTGAGCCCGAACTGCGTGCTCTTGGGCTCGCCCCGGTAGCCGACGATAGACCTCGCCGAGGTCTTCCATGTCGTGCACGTCCAGGCCCATCATGTGCCCGAGCCCGCGAGGGAAGAACAGGGCGTGGGCGCCTGTTCACCGCTGCCGTGGGACCCCCTTCATCAATCCAGCGCTATCGATCCCTCTCGGGCGAGAATGCGGCTGGCGCGCAGGCGGAACCTCGCGGTAGCTATCCCGGACCTGATCGCCCTGATCGCGCCGACCTGCATGCTCAGGACGGTTCCGTACATGTTCTTCTGCATGGGGGTGAGCTGTGCCGACGGGGATGGTGCGGGTGATATCGCTGTAGTAGCCGCCGGGGGGGTTTCTGTGCTGGAATCGTTTATCAGGCCGCCCGTCCTGCAGGCGTCGTAGGAGTGGTTGTGCAGGGACTGTTGGAACCGTGACGATGGGGGCGACGCTGCTGGAAATTGGCGCGCAGGGGCGATGTGGAATTTCGCCGGCGACTCGTACTCATAAACGCCGGGCTGGGTCATGGTCATAGCCCGTCGGTGCATGTGGTCGGTTACGCGGAGCGCAGTTCATCTCGTGGATCTCGATTTCGGATCATCGAGCGCTGGCGCGGACCTCCTCAAGCGCCGGGAGGCGCTCAGCGATATTGCCGCTCGATACGAGCAGTTCGGCAATCCGGAAGAGCGTGGACGCCTGGTAGGGCGGAAGGTAGTGGATCGGGATCCTCTGGCTCTGGGCCTGGTCAGGTAGACCCCCAGGCGGCCCATCTCCTCGATGGTTTCGATGCCGGCCTGGACGGCGAAATTCATGCGCTCCTGACTGGCGCCGCTCCAGATGATGTCGTCCATGGTCGTCGGCTTCGAGAACAGGACGTCGTAGTCCCGCTCCGGGTAGGAAAGGACCGCCAGGTCAGGCTCTGCCAGGCCGGTGTAATAAAGGAAATGCGAATTCTGGCGGAACGAATACGTATTGTCGGTGTAGTTTCGCGGTTGGAGCATATGCCCCAACCACAGGATCACACCGCCTCCCACCGCTTCGCGTATCTTGTTGCGTCTTTCACGGAAGACCTCGGCATTCACGCCATTTGATTGCTTCTCGCTCATAGTCGCTCCCTGTCCTCGAGTGAATGATCGCCGATTCCGGTCGCTCTCTACCATACCACCGTGCGCACGATTAGCCAACTGTCCCCCCTGACTGGCTGTGATACTGACACTGATGAGCTGCATGTCGCCGGACGGACTTTGTGCCGGGTACGTCATTCATTGAAGTCGGAAATTTTGATTTGGCGAGAACTAGTGGCAATTATTGAGGCAAGACCGGGAGGCCAAACAGCGCCGCGAACGTGAGGGAGCGGGTCATAAACGCTTCGATCCATCCGCATGACGGGCCGGCAAACCACCCGCTTGCTGACGTGCGCGGCTCTAAACCGCAAACTCTGTCGATGGAGTTTCCGGGGAGCCCTTGCGGCGGCTGCGTCGCCGTTCATTCAAGACAGAAACTCGGATTTGATCGGCGTGGCGACGGGGCGGTTGCCAGGACCGCCGGCGTCTCGCCGGCCTGCTGCGATGCGCTTGCCGAAGCGATTGAATCGGGCAGGCTCTCGCCCACGGTTTTCGTGATGGGCTATGGCTGCCGCATTGCTTTTGCAGGCGAGACGCCGGCGGTCCCGGGAGGGAAGTTTCCGAAGAGAGCAACTGCCGGTCAGGAAGCAGACTGTCGGGCCACCTCGTCCGGCGATACGGGAAGGGCGATTTCAGGGGCGGCCTGAGGGCTCAGCGTCTCGAGCGGCAGCCCGCGGCTCCGCCAACCTTCCAGTCCCCCTTCCAGCGGGCGCACGCGAGCATGCCGACGCCGGAGAAGCAGCGCCACCCGGGCGCTGCTGGCCTCATTTGGTCACGTGCAATAAAGCACGATATCGCGATCGCGGGGAATTTCCATATGGCGCCGCTCGATCTCAGCGGGCAGGAAGTGGATCGCTCCCGGGAGCCGGACATCTTCCGCCTTGAACTCGAGGTCGTGCCGCAGGTCGATGATCACTACGTCTTCCCCGGCGGCAATCTTGTCCATCAGGTCCACCGGGGATATGCGCGCAATCCGCAGCTTGTGAAGGAAGCGACGGCGCTGGAGATACTTCCATGCCAGATAGCCGCTGAGGGCACTCACGGCCACGACAATCGCCCAGCTCCCAAGGCGCGCCATCATCAGAGCGACGTCCTCGATCTGCGCGCTGAACAGGAGACCGATCCCGAAAAAGGTGCCGGCCCAGAGAAAGGCGCCTGCCAGGTCGTACAGGAGGAAGCTCGGCAGGCTCATTCCCAGGTGGCCCGCCATCGGCGCTGCTGCGGCATTCAAGCCCGGGATGAATTTGGCGGCGAGGAGCGCGCGCCCCCTGTAGCGCGCGAAGATGTCTTCGCTCCGTCGGACGCAGGAGTCGGGCTCCAGCGTAAGGCGGCAGATCCATTTGAGGACTTTGTGTCCCCGGCTGCGGCCCAGCCGGTACCAGATGAGGTCGCCGGCGAGCGAAGCCGCCACCGACACGAGCAGGACTACAGCCCCAGAGAGCCGGCCCGCGGCGGTCAGGGCGCCCGCAGCCAGCAGAACGGGAGCGGCAGGGATCGGAATGCCGACCTGCTCGACGAACACCATGCCGAACAGAACGCTGTAACCGTGCCGGAACAGAAACTCAATCAGCTCACTCATCGAATCGCGTCCGCCCCACCGCGCCACTGAAGACGGCACACGCCGTATTCGGGCCTCCATCATTATTCAGTCGGAGCCAACCCTCGTCAAGCCCGGCTAGTACAGAGAGGCAGGAGAATGAGGAGTCACTTCCTTTCGAAATCACTCTTCTGCTGGAGACGATGCAGGCCGGACACTTCAACTTCATCCTGGATGATCTCGGCGCAGGCGATCACAACGTCGTGGTTCGGGCTGCAATCAACATTGACAAAACCGCAGGCTTAGGAGATTCCGAAGCCAAGGCTCTCGTCGGAAAGGGTTCGCTCACAGTCGAGGAAGTCCGCCTTGTGAAGGGCGTGCCAATCATCCTACAGTAGTCGCGTCTTTCCGCATTGCCTGATGCCGTTGCCGGCGGCCGCATCGTTAAGGCGGCCGCCGGGTCGGATGGGCAATTTGAAGCAAGTGATCCAACTCTCACCCGCGAAACCCGATACTAAGGCGATCTGCGCCAGGGCTTCCAAATCGATGTTCAGTCGGAACGTCACCATATTTCCCTGTGTACAATACGTCCGACACCCGATCCTGCATCAAGTATCCTCCGTCGAGTGCGCCATTCGAAGTACTCTGGAACATCACCCATAACAGTGGTCCTTCCATCGCCGAGTGTCGGGGCGCCGAAGGAAAGGATCCAATCTGTGCCGACGATCCTCATCTTTGACGACTCCCGATCCCTGGCCTCATTTGAATGCAGAGCCGAAACCTGACGGTTTTCAGGAAATATTTTCGCTCAAATCCGGGGTAGGGCAGTTGGATAGAGAGTAGAGGGAGATCTCCAGCCATGCTCTTCCGGGTGCAGTCAGCTGCCGTTTTCGGCATCAAGGCGTATCCGATTAGTGTGGAAGTGGATCTAAGCATGGGGAGCAAGCTGAACCTGATGACAGTCGGCCTCCCCGACACGGCAGTACGGGAGAGCAGCGAGCGGGTCAAAGCTGCGCTTCGTAATTGCGGGTACATTCTGCCTGCTCAGCACATCACGATCAATCTCGCGCCGGCGGACGTCAAAAAGGAGGGATCGGCGTTTGACTTACCAATGGCGGTCGGCATCCTGGGGGCTTCCGGCTGTGTCAAGAAACAGAACCTTGCCGAGTTTCTCTTCCTCGGCGAGCTGTCTCTGGACGGGTCGATCCGGCCGGTCAAAGGGACGCTGTCGATGGCGGTCATGGCGCGGGAGCGTGGGATCGGTCACCTGATCGTCCCGGAAGCAAACGCCCGCGAAGCTGCCGTCGTGGACGGGGTGCGCGCGTACGCGGCCCGGTCGCTGGCGCATGTCGTCGAGATGCTCAACGGCAATGAACCATGGATCCCCCTGATCGTGGACCGCAAACAACTGCTCGAGCAGAGCAGCAGCTACGGAGTCGATTTCAAAGACGTCAAGGGACAATACCAGGCAAAGCGGGCGATGGAGGTCGCGACCGCGGGCGGGCACAACATTATCCTCATTGGGCCTCCCGGTTCGGGAAAGACTATGCTTGCGCGCCGTTTGCCGACGATTCTCCCCTCCATGAGTTTCGATGAGGCGATCGAAACGACGAAAATCCACTCGGTCGCCGGGCTTCTCTCGGAGAAGGACGGATTGATTGGGACCCGCCCGTTCCGCTCGCCGCATCACACGATTTCCAATGCCGGGCTGATCGGCGGGGGCACCCTTCCGCGTCCCGGCGAGGTCAGCCTGGCGCACAACGGCGTCCTGTTCCTGGACGAGCTGCCGGAGTTCCAGCGCCACGTCCTTGACGTGTTGCGCCAGCCGCTGGAGGACGGTGAGGTCACCATCAGCCGTGCCGCGATGTCGTTGACCTTCCCGGCCCGGTTCATGCTTGCCGCCGCAATGAATCCCTGTCAGTGTGGTTTTTTCGGCGATCCCCTGCACCAGTGTTCCTGCACCCCGCCATTGATCCAGCGATACCTCGCCAGGATCTCCGGTCCGCTGCTTGACCGCATCGACCTCCACATCCAGGTGCCCGCGGTCAAGTACAAGGAGCTGGCCGATGACGAGAAGTCGGAGGAATCGTCTGTCATCCGCGATCGCATCCTGGCCGCGCGCCTGCGCCAGTGCCGGCGCCTCGAGTCGTTCGGCCAGTTCTGCAATGCACAGATGACGCCGCGCACCATGCGCCGCTTCTGCAAACTCGACGGCGACTGCGAAAAGCAGATGGAGCACGCCATCACGAAACTCGGCCTCTCGGCCCGTGCCTACGACCGCATCCTGCGCGTCTCGCGCACGATAGCCGATCTTGAAGGATCGGAGAAGATCCTGCCCCGGCACGTCTCGGAATCGATCCAGTACCGCACCCTCGATCGCACCTATTATCTGCAGGGAATCTGATGCCGCGAATCAAATAGGGCGTCTCCATCTCCCAATTGGAAAAACAGGCCAACAATCGGTTTTATATTCACCGATTAGTGAACGGTAACTTCATCCTCTGCCACGAACAACCATAGTCAGACGAACGATAAAAGTCCCCCCAGTTTACAATAGCATAGAGAAACTTTCCATCAGAAGGATCCACAGCAATCCTTTGTATGGCCTTAAGTCGTCCTTTAGCAAGTGGCAAAAGCAGAAGGGTATCGCCCCCGTCACGTGACAAATAGAGTCGAGTCTCGGATTTTCCATGAGAATACACGGATCCAGGTCTCACATCCGGCGGCAAAGGTAAATCGACATTTTTCCCGGGCCGCCCCCGCCTTAAAGTCAGAAAAGATGGCCCAAAATCGCGGCTAAGGCCGGTTCCATCACTCGCAATCAGGCTCATCTGCTTTCTGTTGAGCGACTTCCTGTGGTCCGACCCCTTGTTTAGACCCCTTGTTTACCCCATCAGAGGGCAGATCGCGGAATGACCAACTTTGCTAGTAATTGTTTACCGCATTGAAAGTCTAGCAGTTCCTGCCGTTTTTGACGACCCTCTGGACAAATCGCCCCGTTTCTGCTACGGTAAGGTGGATGAGTGCTGACAAAGACCGCCGGCAGGCCGATTCCGTAGACAAGCTTGAGAAGGAGAACAAGTCGCTTCGTGACCGGCTTGATAAGGCGCTTGCGGAAATCGAACGGCTCCGCAAGGAACTCGAAGAGGCCTTGCGCTCTCTCAAGCGGCAAGCCGCGCCGTTCTCCAAGGGTGATGCGAAGCCGACTCCAAAGCCGCCTGGCCGCAAGCCCGGCGAGAGCTACGGCCAACGAGCGTTCCGGCCCGTTCCGGCAAGAGTCGACCAGCACATTGCGGTCCCATTGCCGGAAAACTCGCTGTGCTGCGGAGCGCCGGTGATCTTCGAAGACACCAAGCCGCAATTTCAAGAAGACATTGTGCGGCTGACGACCGTGCGCCGATTCGACATCCAGATCGGCCGATGTGCCTGTTGTGGACGACATGTCCAGGGTCGTCATCCGCTGCAGACTTCGGATGCGCTGGGAGCCGCACAAGTACAGCTTGGACCCGAGGCGCTGTCCCTGGCGGCGCATCTGAACAAGGAGATGGGGATCTCCCACGAGCGCGTGGCTCGCGTTCTGGAATTGGGTTACGGCTTGCGGACCAACCGCAGCACCCTGTGTCGAGCATTGACGCGCCTTGGCGAAAAGGCTGCGCCCACTTACGACCAACTTGTGGCTGCTGCGCGTGCCAGCATGGTCAACCACCTGGACGAAACCGGGTGGCGGGTAGCGGCGCACCTGGAATGGCTCTGGGTAGCCGTCAGCGAACAGGTCACCGTCTACGCGATCCTTCCCGGCCGGGGATTCGAACAAGCGGCTACGATTTTGGGACCAGACTACGAGGGCTTTCTCAACCATGACGGCTGGGCGCCCTACTATCGCTTTACCCGGGCTTATCATCAAAGTTGCCTGAGCCATTTGATCCGTCGCTGCGAGGATCTGATCAAGATTGCCTCTGTCTCCGGCGCTCTCTTTCCCCTGGCGGTGATGGCGTTGCTCTACAGGGGTTTGGCACTGCGAGATCGCTATGGACTCGGCCAGATCTCACTGCATGGGCTCCATGTCGCTACCGGAAGGCTGGAATACGCCATGGACCGACTGCTCGCGCGCACATTCCGTCTGCCGGCCAACCGGCGATTGGCCAATCACCTGTGCCATGAACAGCCCCACTTGTTCACTTTCCTTCATTGCCCTGGAATCCAGGCCACCAACAATGTGGCCGAGCAGGCGATCCGGCCTGCCGTGGTGGCCAGAAAGACTTGGGGCGGCAACCGTACCCACAATGGCGCCCGTACTCAGCAGATCCTGGCCAGCATCCTGCGCACCTGCCGGCAACAGGGCAAGGACGCCTTCTCCCGGTTGGTCGGGCTCCTGCGGTCCCCGGCCCAGGAGATCCTCGATATCGTACCGGCGGCTCTCTCCCCATAGTGAAGCCAATCACCGCGGTGCCATCCCGACTGACTTTTTGCGGCCGGACCTTCTCCGCGGACGAGATCCGTCTCATGCGGCAAATCGCGGCCGATTGCTCAGCTCTCAGCACGACTGAAATCGCGCGCACTATTTGTGAACTGCTCGACTGGAAACGCCCCACCGGACGTCTCAAAAACCACGAGTGTCGCCAGTTGCTTGAGCGGCTGGCGGATCAAGGCTGCCTGCAGTTGCCGGCACTGCGCCAGGTTGGACCGCGAGGTCCGCGCCGGACCGCATGGACCTCGGCCAGCGATCCGCAACCAGAGATCACCGGCTCGGCGCGCGACTTTGAGCCTTTGAACCTGACGCTGTTGGAAGCCGGAAGCCGCGACAGCATGCTCTGGAACGAGTTCGTTGACCGGCATCATTATCTTCGATACCGCGTGCCTGTCGGCGCGCACCTCCGCTACTTTGTACGTTCGGAACCTCTGGGAGAAACGATTCTGGCCTGCATTCAATGGTCGAGCCCGGCCTGGAAAATGGCAGCACGCGACCGCTGGATTGGCTGGAATGACCAGCAGCGGAAACGCAACCTGCAGTGCATCGTCAATCAGAGCCGATTCCTGATCCTGCCCTGGGTGCATGTTCCGGGACTCGCAAGTAAAATCCTGGCTCACTCCGTCCGTCAGCTTCCGGCCGATTTCGAACGCCAATACGGCCGAAGACCGTTTCTCCTGGAAACGCTCGTGGAAGCGAACCGATTCTCAGGCACCTGTTATCGAGCAGCCAACTGGATCTTCCTGGGAGAGACCCGCGGCCGAGGCCGCATGGATCGCTATAACAACTCCCAGCTTTCCAAGAAACTCGTTTATGTTTATCCGCTTTGCCACTCAGTTCAGCAGCGGCTGTGTGGATTGCTACCCCGGTAAACAATTA
>CAVRJA010000014.1:0-1912500 GCA_963721405.1 uncultured Acidobacteriota bacterium
ACGGCGTCAAAACTCGGTTGGATTCTGTAAGTCATTGAGTAGTATTTGTTTCCCGCGTCGCTTCGAGTCGTAATTCTGCCACCCAGCTATAGCCGTTTTGAAATTCATTGGGATTTTCGAACCCTGCGACAACGGTTGAGCTTAAAAACTGTCATAGTTGCGACTTTCTATGATATATTCTGTCGCAACTATGACAAACACAACCAGCAACGCCAGTGTCAAGAAACTCGAGGGCTATTTCCGTCATCGCTTGATCGCACGACTCGACGAGCTGCAGCGCACGCTCCACGCTTCCGGACGAACGGTCTTCCGTGTGCTCGACAGAATGGGATACCTCAGCAGTTACAGCCACGCGGGCAGGTACTACACGCTGGCACGAATCCCGTTTTTCGATGCCGATGGCCTTTGGGCACACTCGGGGGTGCTTTTTTCCAGTCATGGCACGTTGCGTAATACGATCGTCTATCTGGTCAACAACGCCCCGGCGGGTCATACGCACGCAGAGCTTCAGGGCCGTCTCAGCCTTCGCGTTTATGACACGCTGCACGACCTTGTAGCGGCGCGCGAGATCTCCCGCGCCGACATCAAGCGGCTATATCTCTACGTCAGCGCCGAGCCTAAGAGGGCGGAGGGGCAAATTGCCGAAAGGCACCGCCTGATCGCGCAGCTGCCTCGAGCCGGCCCGCCGCCGGATGCGACCGTGGTCATCGAGGTCCTGCTGGCGGTGATTCATTCTCCCAAACCGAATGTTGGGGCAGTTGCGGCGCTTCTGGGGGCGCAAGGGAAAGCGATCACTCAGGAACAAGTCGAGGCAGTGTGGACCCATTACGAACTGGGAAAAAAAACGCCCGCTTCACGGCGCTTGCGGCGGTGAGGGCGCAGTTGAGCCGTTTGCAAGAGGACTGGAGGCAACGGATCTTCGCCTCGGGAGTCAAGGCGGAACTGGAAACTTCGCGAGGGTGCTGTCCTCAATGCGGCGGACCGACCAAAATCCAAAAGTCGGTCGAACATCGGGTCGTCACCCTGGAGCACGGCGATTTCCTCGCCCACGAGACTGTGGCCGTCTGCAAGGCGCGCTGCCGACAATCGTCGGGAGAACTGGTGACGAGACGATCCGAAGTCCTTGGGCTTAAAGTATCCCTGGGCAAGGTGTATGGCTACGACGTGGAGATTCACGTCGGAATCGAGCGTTTCCTACACTATCGCCAGCGGGACGAGATCCTCAGCGGGCTGAAGCAACGTTTCGGCATCATGGTTTCAAGCGGCGAGGTCAGCGCCTTGACAACAAGCTTCCTGGAACATCTCGCTGCGCTGCACATCCGCCGCGCTCCCGAGCTGCGAGCTGCAATGGACCGTGACGGCGGATATCCCCTTCATCTCGACGCCACCGGGGAAGACGGAAGGGGCACGCTGCTCGTGGCATTATCCGGCTGGCGCCGCTGGGTCCTCGGGGCCTGGAAAATCCCGACTGAGCGGGCCGAGTTTATCCTTCCCGCCCTGCAGAGCACGGCAGCATTGTTTGGGCCGCCACGCGCGATTGTGCGCGATCTGGGGCGCGCGATGAAGGAGGCGAGCGACGAATTCGTGCAATCGCAGTCGAGCCCGATTGCGACCCTGGCCTGCCATGCCCACTTTCTTTCCGATATCGGCGAAGATCTGCTCGAAGAAGGGCACGATCAGCTGCGCGATTTGTTCCGCAAGACCGCCCTGCTGCCGCAGCTGCGCGCCTTCTGTCGGCAACAGGGCCGCAACCTGGGAACGGAAATCGATCCGGGGCGAAAGGGGCTCCGCCTCTGGCTTGAATCGGAGCAGAATCGGCGGATCCCGGAAGGCGCCGCCGGCATCGTTTCGATCCGGAGCCTGGCCCAATGGATATTGGATTATCGGGCGGCCGGGTCCGATCAGGGCTTCCCATTCGATCTTCCCTACCGGGACCTCTACGATCGTTGCCTTGGCGTATCCTGGGCCACCGAGGCTTTTCTGCGAGAACCTCCTGAGGATGTGAAGGTCCGAAAAGCGCTCGAAAAGCTGCATGCCGTGCTGCGACCGGTGCGATGCGATATACCGCGTTTTCACCCGGTCGGCGTCGCCCTTGACCGGCGCGCAAAGCTCTTCGCCGAGCTCCGCCGGACCCTCCGTCTCGAGCAAAAGGATCAAGATCCCGATAGCAGTTCGGAACGTAAAGCCGGAAAACTGAACGACGTCCGATCCGCCGTCGAAAAGCTCACCAAGTCACTGCGGAAGCGTCGGCCCGAGCGCGGCCCCGCCAAAGATCTGCGCACGGCAATCGATTTGATACTGTCACACCTCGATCGTCACGGACCATACCTTTGGGGACATGTGATCTCAATTCCGCAGGAATGCGGCGGGGGCATCCGTTTGGTCGATCGTACGAACAACGTCCTGGAGTCCTGGTTCGGCTCCTTGAAACATAATGAGCGACGACGCAGCGGACGCAAGATACTCACCCAGGATTTCGAACGACTTCCGCCCTCCGCGGCATTGGCGGTCAACCTCGGCTGTCCCGATTATGTCGAAATCCTCTGCGGATCGCTTGCCCACCTTCCAAACGCTTTTGCCAAACTCGATGCTGAAAATCGCCACAGGCCCGCAGCGGCCAAAGGGGCCGGAGCCAATCCTGAAACGGCTTCACTCAGCGTTACGGATCGACAGCTCGTGCGCATGCCGGCTTTGGAGAAGCTCATTACAGCGGCGGCGCTCAGCCGGTAACCGGATCTTATATCTTCAGGCAGGAGCCCAGTATGCGAGAATCCAACCGAGTTTTGACGCCGTGGGGAGTTCCTGATCGACGCCCTCACCGACTACGAAGCTGAGCCCGACGATCCAAATCGATCCGTTCCCAATCCGATGCGAAAGGTTGTCGACAAAGAACTCCGCAAGGCCCGCAGCCACTTGGCGAAACTACAGGAGCAATACGGTTCGGCCGCACAGGACTATTTGAAAGGGCGAACCGCTACAATGCGTGCCTTTACGGCCGCCGAAAGAGAAATCCAGCGCGAGCTCGATGAAGCGTCCGCCGAAATCGCACGCCTCATCAAACGGCAGAAATCCCTGCCGACTCGGATTCCATTATCTGAGTCGCCAGAGGGGGAGAAGGCGATGCAGCTGTCGGTCGAAAGGAAACACCTGAGCAACATTCTCAAGATGGTGGCCTATCAAATCGAAGGGAGTCTTGTAGAGCTATTGCGGCCCGTCTATCCGAGGACCGAGGCCGAGGGCCGCACGTTGATCCAAACTGCGCTGCGAAGCGCTGCCACGATCGAACCGACTAACGAAGAACTTCGGGTAATCCTATCGCCGCTGAGCTCGCCGCATCGGTCGAGGGCAATCGCCGCAGTCTGCAAAGAGCTCAATAAGGCATCGGACAGGTTTCCAGGCACAAAGCTCCGGCTCCGCTTCGCGGTGGCCGAGTCAACAATTTGACCAAAAAGCGGACACTTTTTCGCCGGGGTACGTCAGGAGCTCTGACCTTTGCTGTCCGCTGCCTGATTCGCTGGTATAAAAATGGTTCTGATCTGGACCAAAAAATCTCTGCACTTTCGACCTACCTCGGCCATGTCAAGGTCACGGACACTTATTGGTACCTGACGGCAGTTCCTGACCTTCTGGCTCTCATCTCGATCCGCTTTGAGCAGTTCTCACATAGAAGGAAAGGAGGTGCAGCATGAGCACAAAATCCTCGACCGGCACCTTTCCCACACTCGTGCAGGATTTCTTCTGCCAGCATCTCATCCAGCAACGCGGCCTAAGCCCGAAGACTGTAGCCAGTTACCGTGATACGTTTCGTTTGCTGTTGTGCTATCTGCAGACAAGCACTAAGAAGTCCCCTGAAAGCTTGGATTTTGCCGATCTCGATGCTCCATCAGTTTTAGCCTTTCTCGACCATCTCGAAAAATGCCGCAAAAACGCCGTTCAAAGCCGCAATGTACGACTTGCAGCCATTCGCTCCTTCATGCGGTACGCATCCTTTCGTGATCCAGCTTCGCTGCAGATGATTTATCGCGTTCTTGCGATTCCAATGAAGCGTTTTGACCATCCCCGTTTCGAGTTTCTTTCTCGTGATGAAATGAAGGCAGTCCTCGGCGCACCAGATTGTTCAACCTGGAGCGGGCATCGTGATTGTGTAATGTTCGCCACTTTTTACAATACGGGGGCGCGGATATCGGAGGTTATTGCGCTACAGGTGAAAGACGTGCTTTCAAACGACATGAAGTCCGTGCAGATACGCGGTAAAGGGCGAAAACAAAGGGTAGTACCGCTCTGGAAAAATACAACAAGGCAACTTAGAGAGTGGCTGCGTCGTGTCAATCCTGAGTCGGATAGCCCCGTTTTCCCAAATCGAAATGGCACCCCGATGTCCCGCACAGGAATCGAGAATCGACTCCATCTGGCCATTACGAGAGCTGCGGACCAATGTCCAACTTTGAAGAACCGCCGGATATCACCGCACTCGCTGAGGCACACCACGGCAATGCATCTGCTCCAATCTGGAGTGGACATCACCGTGATTGCGCTATGGCTGGGTCATGCCAGCCCGACAACGACACACCTCTATGTCGAGGCTGATCTTGCGATGAAAGAACGAATCCTCAAGAAACTCCACGAGCCCTCAAACAGGCCGTTACGCTTCAAGTCAGGCGACCGCCTCTTGTCCTTTCTCGAAAGCCTCTAATTATGCGAAGTGAGATTGTCTTTCAATCGCAACCAGCGCGGGCTCCCCCATGACAACTGCGCATTACAGCGAGGTTGGCATTAAAACGTTCGATGTGGGGCGTCAAATTGGGCGAGCTCGGCGGCAACCGCACGGCTTTTACGCCCGCTGGCTCCAGCGTGACCCGGAAGGCCTCGGAAAATTTCGTGTCGCGGTCCATGATGAGGTACTTCTTCCCGCGCAGGAACCCGTCCTCACCGTCGGTAAGGTTCCTGGCAGTCTGGCACATCCAGGCTTCGTCGGGATTGGCTGTGCATCCGGCGAAGTGCACCCGTCGCGTTGCCAATTCCATGACAAAGAGCAGGTAGCATGTGACGAGCCCGCTCTTGGTCCAAACCTCGATTGTCGTGAAATCCACAGAGGCCCGCACATCCCAGTGCGCCTGGAGGAAATCTTTCCATGTCGATTGGCGTCTGCGATCCGGCGCCGGCTCAATGCCGTGTGCTTTAAGGATGTTGGCAACAGTCGTACTTGAGATGACGTGACCGAGATTACTGATGGCGCCCTGAATTCGATCATAATCCCAGGTCGAATTTTCCTTGGCTATGCGCAGCACGAGTTCAACAATTTCCTGTGACACCGGCGGCCGTCCAGCGTTTTTCCGGCTGTGGCTATAGTCCCAGTGCCTGGCAACGAGTTCCCGATGCCAGCGGAGGATCGTCTCTGGAGTCACAATCGTGGCTAACTGCTCAAGCATCTTGCATCTGAGAATCTTGCCTTTGACGGCAAGTCGCCGGCGCTGGTCATCGTTAAGGAGAATTCGCTTCTTCCCGAGTTTCTCCCTGAGGATACGATTCTCCGTTATGAGGTACTCGATAGCGTCTTGTTGTGTGCGATTGATCCAGCCCGCAAGTACCAGGAGCAAGAACTGCCACGGCTGAAGCTGCGATTTCATGTTCCTCCGGATGCGCGCCAAAAACCGCAGCATCCGGATTCGATAGCTCCATGTCAAGCGTCTACCACGAGGGCGGCGGCGTCCGCGTCAAGATATGTGGCTCCAGCTGTTTACGGCCCGGTTGAATATTTTTACCTCACGGGACTCGCCTGGTGCCTGGTCTCTTCGTTCACATAAACTGTGACTTTCTTTGCCGGTCCTTTAGTGAGCATTCTGGGTCATCCTCCGTAAAAAGTATGTGGCGGCACCTGCGGATTTCCTTTCAAATTACTTCCTCTGAGACACTTCGCGCCGAGGTCGAGGATGATTTCGCGGAAACTTCGGATTCCCTCAACAGATGCTTGGGCATGAAATATGCGTTGGCAATCGCGGTCGGAATGATCGCGCTCCCAATGACTGTCGCCACGAGATAAGAGTATTGAGCTTGGGTGATGATACCGTTGTTGAAGCCGAAGAGGGCCGAGATAGTTCCAAAGGTCAAGCCGGTGGACATCATGAGTGAATAGTATAGGCCTTCGTGTCCACGATAGTTGAAGGAGCGCACGGCGGGCACGAGCCCGATCAATTTGGAGAACATCTTCGCCAGGAACAGGGCGAGGAAAACCAGCGGCGCGGCAATCAGCGCCGGGATCGAAACCAGCGATCCGGCCCGTATGAAATAGAAGGGAGTGAGCAGCCCGAACGTGAGCGTGCGCAGCCGCCTGATCAGCAGATGGTCCTTTCCGACCGATCCCGCGAGCACCATGCCGATGATATAGGCCGGCAGGACGGCCTCGCTCCCTGCCCATGCCGCCAAGCCTCCCATAAGGAAGAGCAAAAACAGGAGGTATTTTGCCTCCATTTCCGAGACGCGCGCCCCAAAACGTTCGAAAAACCACGGAGTGATAAACGGCAGAATCACAAAGACCGCCAGACTCAATCCGGCAAAGACCATCGTCCGCACCGTAAACGGCGCGAAGATCAGGCCCAGGCCGATCACGGTGCCGAGGTCATTGATAAAGCAGGCAGCGAGAATGCCTTTGCCGAAGCTGGTTCGATTGAAACCGGATTCCAGCATGACAGCATATACCACAGCCACGGAAGTGGTAGAGAGTGCGATGCCGGCGAGCCAGCTGGATCGAAGGGACCAATCGAGGATGAATCTGGCAACGCCGGCGGCGCCGAGAAACGGTGCAAAGAAGCCAATGAGCCCTACCACGGACGCCTCTTTCCACTTGGTGCGAAACACCGAGGGATCCAATTCGGCGCCGGCCAAGAACGTGAGCACAATTGCGCCGGTACCGGCAAGAAATGTAATCCAGGGTGATTTCGTTCCAAGAGCAGCCGTGCCGAGGAAGGTGCCGATGATCAGTTGTCCGAAAACTCCAACAAGGATTTCCGTGAGTGCGGTCGACAGGCGAAACCAGACCGAAAAGATGGTCGCCACCACCGCCAGCCCGAGCCAGAGTGCCGCAAGAAACCACACATCTCCCATATGTTCCTTCTCCATCCTGAATTGTCGGAGGAAATCAACTGCGAGGGAGAGATGCGAGGTCGACTCCCGTCAGTGTTTCCACCGCAGGAGTCATTGGCCGCGGAAAGCGACGTTAGGCGAACTCCACCGCCAGCAAAAATGTACCATGAACGGCAAGGCCTTAACAACACCCAGGAGGTGGTCATTCAGCTGCAAAACCCGCGGCAGATATCGGGCGGGATCTCGATGTGTCTGCCATTGCAACGATTTCTAACTCGGCTCCAGCCCTAAACTCGAGCTTTTCGAGACCTGGGGACGCTGACTGGGTTTGAGAAGAAATTAGTGGTGTGCCCACCGATACTTCTGGCCTGGTGGAGGGCGATCGCCACCGCATAGCAGTCCGCGCCGATACTGAGGCTTGTTGCTTGCGGGTGTTCGTTTGCCACTGCCTGCAATTACATCAAACACGGAGGAAGGAGAAAGGGAGCGTTTTCGCTACACCGAACATTACAACTGAGCGAACGGCATTTTCTACTCGAAAAAAACCGGCCAGCGTCCCTGGTTTTTCTGGTTTTTCGGCAATGTTCCAAGCTCGGCGAGGTGTCCTCAACAGACTTCCATACCAAATATTGCCGCTCAGAACCTCCATACGAATGCTGCGGCGCGATGAGCCCGCTTGCGTAAGGTTAGGATTCCTATAACCTTTGATTAAGGTGGAGATTGAGACTAAGACCCGGTTCTATCCACAGTCTCGAACGGAGCAAAGGAGTCGACTTGTCGCCAGGCGAGCAGCCGGAGCGGCGGAACGATGAGAAGAACCTGCGAGGAGAACGGCATTTCCTTCCGGATGATTGCCGCGTTCGTGTGGATACTCCCGTTGGCGGGTATGCTGCTCCCGCTTGTCCCTTCAGGCGCATCTTCCCAAACTGGCGCCTGCACCATGGCTTGCTGCCGCTTGCAGAATCATGCGCCCGGCGAGCAATGCAGATGCTGTGACCATGATGAGGCACCCGCTAAAGACGTCACAATGAGTTGCCACTGCCGAATAAAATCTCAGGTTGCTGCTCTTGTGCCGCTGCCTCCCGCCGTGCTCATTGCCGCACCGGCTCCAGCTCAGACAATTAATCCAGGCAGATATGATGCCATAGTAATTATTTTCGAAGATTCCGGATTTATCCCCACGCGCTTTCGACCGCCAAACGTCCGCATGATCTAACGTCGTCATTTCCTGTCCAAAATCATGTTTCGACGGAGATTTTCTATGCGGTCCTTCCTTGCATTGTCTGTGCTTTCCCTTTGCCTGAGTTCAGCCATCGCTTTTGCGACGATTTTTGGCACAGTGCGCGGCGTTGTGCACGACCCGCAGCACCGGCCTGTTCCAGGGGCTGAAATCGCCGTGCGCGCCAAGGATTCGGATTGGTCGCGCACCTGCAAAACCAATGACAATGGCGAATTCGAAGTTACGGCGGTTCCCGTTGGCCAATACAGTGTTTCGGTCCTGCATCCCGGATTTCAAAACGCCGAGCAGCAGGTTTCCGTGCAATCGGGGAGCGCGCCGGTGCTACATCTGCAACTGGCGCTCGCCGGAATCAAGCTGGCCATAGAGGTGACCTCGACTGCGGAGCTGGTGAATCCCGACTCGTCCACGACCGAGAGCATTGTGGACCGGAAGCAGATCGAGCGGCTGCCGGGAGCACAGCAGACCAACAGCCTGACCATGATCACGAGCATGGCCCCGGGAGCAAGCGTGGTCCACGACCAACTTCACATCCGCGGCGGCCATCAAGTCACATGGCTTATCGACGGCATTCCGGTTCCGAACACCAATATTGCCGGCAATGTCGGCCCTCAGATCGATCCCAAAGACATCGACTACCTCGAGATCCAGCGGGGCGGCATCAGCGCAGAATATGGAGACCGCACCTATGGCATTTTCAACGTGGAACCCCGCTCAGGATTCGAGCGCAACAACTCCGCCGAGATCCTCCTGAATTACGGCAGCAACAACGCCACCAACGACCAGATCAGTCTCGGAGGCCACTCCGCGCGATTTGCGTACTACGCCAGCATGACAGGCTACAGGACCGACCTAGGTCTGATGACGCCCACGACCGACGTGCTACACGATAGCTCGGCCGGGATCGGCGCCTTCACGTCGTTGATCTACAATGCGACCCCCTCGGATCAATTCAGACTGACAGCTTCGGTGCGCGGGGATCATTATCAGATCCCAAACACGCCGGACGCCCAGACCCTGGGCATCCGGGATATTCAATCCGAAGGCGATGCGTTCGCGGTATTCTCCTGGGTCCACACTGTGCGTCCCGGCCTGCTGCTGACGGTCTCGCCCATCTTCCACCGGAACCGCGCATTATTTGACGGCGGCGCCGGCGACTCGCCCGTTATCCCGCGCGATGACCGCACATCCATTTACGCGGGTGGGCAAGTCAACGTGTCATGGGTGACCGGGAAGCACAATCTGCGCGCGGGTTTTTCCGGAGTTGCCCAGGACGACTCCCAGTTTTTTGGCCTCCAGGCCACGGACGGGCCCGGACTCAGCCTCGCCCAAAACCAGAAAGTACGCGCCAATCTGGATGTGGGATATGTGGAGGACCAGTATAAGCTGATGCCCTGGCTCACGCTCAACGGAGGCGTCCGGCTGACGTACTTCTCCGGTCTGCTGACCGAAAAGGTCGCGAGCCCCCGTGCTGGTGCGGCTTTCCAGTTGCCTGGCTTGCACTGGGTAATTCGCGGGTCTTACGGCAGGTATTATCAGCCTCCGCCGCTCTCGACCGTCTCGGGACCGTTGCTCGACCTTGCCCTGGAACAAGGCTTCGATTTTCTGCCTCTGCGTGGCGAGCGGGACGAACAGAAAGAAGTCGGGCTGGCCATTCCCATCAAGGGTTGGGCGGTGGATATCACGCACTATCACACCAATGCGCGGAATTTCTTCGACCACGACGTTCTCGGCAATTCGAACATCTTCCTGCCGCTGACGATCGCCGCGGCGCGCCTGCGAGGATGGGAGGCGACCGTCCAGTCTCCCGCAATTTTCGGCGGCACCCATTTCCACATGGCGTATGCCCACCAGTGGGCCGAGGGACAAGGCGCCGTGACCGGAGGACTGACAGACTTCAGCCCTCCTCCTGATGGCATGTTTTTTCTCGACCACGATCAGCGCGACACGCTCTCGACGGGCGTCGAAACCCAGTTGCCGTGGCATATGTGGGCCGCGGGAAACGTCGTGTATGGCTCGGGTTTTCTGAATGGAGACGGACCCGATCACATGTCCGGCCATACGGGTGTGGATCTATCCCTCAGCAGGTCTCTTTGCGAAAACCTCACGTTGAGGATTGACGCGCTGAACATCGCCAACAGCCGCTACCTGCTCGACAGAGCCAACACATTCGGAGGGACCCATTACAATTACCCAAGGGAGATATCCATGACACTGCGCTTCCGCGTTCACTATTGAAAACAAACGATCCGTGACGACCACGAGAAGATATGCCGCACCAAAGATCCCGCCAGGCGGAAGCGCGACATGAAAGGTGTCCAGGTCACGCTTCCCCGGGGATCCGCTGAATGGCTACAGGCTACTCCGGCAAACAGAAGTCGATCTAAAACAGGAGCTTGATCTCGGCCTGATACGTCCGCGGCTGCACGAAGTGCGTCCCGCTGAAGGTCGATAGAAAGTTGTACAGAGCCTCCTTGTTGGTCAGGTTCACAACGCTGAACCGCAGCGCAGTCCGCACTTTTTCAGTGCTGCGGAACAGATTGTCCGTTCCGATCGCCAGATCGAACAAGTTGCGCGACGCGACACGAGGGGGATTTGTGTCGGGATTGAATGTTCCGGGAGCCGGGATGACGAGTCGGGTGGCGCCGAAATTCGGGCTGCCGCACGACGTAATGGGGTTGCCGAGAGAAGCCGTCTGACTGCCGCAGAAAAATCCGATTGCCGCCTGTTGGGCAGAAGTGAGGGCGAGCGCATCGTCAAGGCTGGTGACTGCGCCCGCAACTTCGCCGGAGTCAAAACGCCAGGTGAATGAAAACCAGGCGCCATTTTTGGGACGCTGATAGCGCACATTCGTGGTCTGCTGGAAGGCCTGGTCGTGGTCGATGCGAAATACTTCAGTGTCGAGCGGCGAATTGAAGATTACGCCGCCGACTTCGGGGCCGAAGAAGCGCGCCCGCGTATGACCGATAGTTGTGTAAGCCTGCAATCCGTGAATGTTGGTGGTGCCGAAGCGCAGAGACACGCCGTCGATGTTCGACTTGCGCCAGGAGATGGGGAAGGTGATGGGGGTGTTGAACAGCGTCGCGAAATCGTAGGCGTTGCTGGTGTACTTCCAGAGGTAGTCGCCGTCAAAGATAAAGTAGCGTCCGAACGATTGCTGCAATCCGGCGTTGAACTGATTGCGCCGGCCCGGCTGCAGCGGCTGGTCGCTGAAGGCGCCGAAGACATTGGTCGCCAGGCCGCCCCCGCCTGTGGAACTGGAGAGGACGAGGTTTTCGTTGTAGGGCGTCTCCATGGTTCTGGAATAAGAGAGGCGTAGCACCGTGGCTGTCGGCTTGACAAGGTACGAGACGCCTATGCGCGGCTGAATGCCGGTGGCTTTGCTGATGCCGTCATAGTGATCGATCCTCAAACCCGGGGAGATTGTGAAGCCTCGCGCCGAGATTGCGTCCTGTGCGTAAAAAGCAAATTGGTTGATGTTTGCCTGTCCCGCAAAATCGAACGGAGTCCCGCCGCGCGTCAGGTCGTAAGGAACCAATCCCGGCTGAAGGGCGGGATTGGACAGGAATCCCAGCCCTGCGCAAAGGCCCGGGTCCGTGACGCCGGGCAGTTCCTGGGGATTTCCTGCGCTGTCCACGCAAACCGCATTGAAGGCAGGATCTGTAATGCCCAGGTTGAAATGTTCGCCCAAGCGCGTCTGCATGATTTGGGTGCCGACCTTCAGATTGTGATGGCCTTTGACGTAGGAGATGTCGCCCTTGAACCCGTAATTGGTCAGGCGTCTCGACTGCGCGATCGTCGCCGGCGTATCGAGGAAAGGGTCGCCGCTCGGGTAGTAGCTGATCTGGTCCTGGCGGAAAAAGGCATTCACGTTCAGCAACAGTGTCGGGCTGAAAATATGCTGATAGTTGGGAGAGACGTTGAACGTGATCGTTTTCTGGCGCTGGTCCTGGCCGGGCTGGTCGTATGAGTTGGGCACCTGAAACCAGTTTCGCGCGCCCATCAGGTCAAGGTGAAAGCTGTCCTTGTCGTTAAGCTTGAAATCGAAATGATCGAAAAACGTCTCGTTGTTTCCGATGTCGTGGATGGGCTGAAATTCCGGTGTGTCAAGAAACCTGCCCGAGCGGCTCGTATTGACTACGATAAAGTTGCCATACTTGGCATTTCCCCAGCCAATCGATCCCTCTTCTGACCCCGTGCCAAACGAGCCATAGGCCAGGCCAAAGCTTCCGAATGGCTTGTTTCTTCCGAGACCCGACTGAGTCACGGCATTGACGACGAGGCTGGTCTTGTCGCCGTATTCGGCGGCCGCCGCGCCGGTAATCAGCTCCATCGAAGCGATCGCGTTCAACGGCAGCTGGGTCGAAAACAGCTTGCTCTGCTGATCGCTTATAGGCTGGCCGTCAATTGAAAAACTCGTCTGCGCATGATCCCCCAAGGGATGGAAGAATCCGTTGGAGTCGGCAACCACGCCGGGAGTGGCAAGCGTGATCGCATCGCTCAATCCGGAGCCTGGTGAGAGCGTCGGCAGTTTTGAAAAGACTTCTTTCCCGAGGTCACTGTGCGCCGTTGGAACATTCTCCAGGACATCCGCCGCGGCCTGGACGTTAACTGTGACGGTAATCCCAGCCACCTTCATGGAGATCTTCAGCGTAATGGGAACGGAGGTGCGGACATCCACGTCCTGGTGGAAGGCCTCAAATCCTTGAAAACTCACCTCCACGCGGTAGGGATTTTGGGGGACGTTGGAAATCACAAAGGCCCCATGGTCGTCGCTCGTTGTTGATTGCTGGTAACCGGTGAGCGCATTGCGAACCGTCACTGTAGCTCCAGGGATGACGGCGCCGGTGGGATCCACAACGGTTCCCTGGATAGTGCCCCCTTGCCCGTAGGCTGTGTTGGGGGCCGATATCCAAAATACAATGGGAACCGCGAAGCATAATATTTTCATTAGTCGAAGCATGTCTCCTCCACAGAAAACTGAGCTGCACGAGGGAGTTCATGCAACGTACATGCCCCCCAGGGCAGCGATCCAAGGCCATAACTCAATTAGATTGCGGGTATAGATCCTTGAACGTCGCCGTGCTGTGATCAGGCGATGGGAGGGCCTCGATTTTCTTCTTGAGGTGTTGCAGTCTGAATCAGGGGAATAGGCAGGATAGAAATAGGTAGGATGGCGTACAGAGGGGCAACAATGCAGTGCGTCGCAGGGATCAGGCTGTGACGCAGAAGCCTGAAGCTTAAACAGATGCTGCAAAAAGGATCATCCTTTACGACTTCGAGGCGAGCAAGTTGAGGACCGGGAGTTGTGTCGGCGATCCTCAAGTGTTGCGCAGGGCAGGCTTGCTCATCATGGGTATGCCCCAGAATCCCATGGATTTCCGTCGTCAATAATCCCCAGGAAATGAGGAGCAGGAGAACGCCTGAACCCCACCTGGTTTTGCCACCAAACCCGAGCACCATACTATTTTAAAGTTACGCTTGCATGGCTGATACGCAAGAGCGACCCCGTGGAATCAAACCCGATGATATGCGGAACCTCTATTGCTATTGCAACTGCATTTGCATTATTAGAGGTGCGGCCTGCAGGGCGCCGTGGAAGGTATCCTTAATGGAATGTGGCGCCGGGCGCCCGCGAGCGGCGCCGAGTTCCGGATGGTTTACAGCGAGCCTGTCCATGAAGGAATCATAATCAACGCGAGCTCTTTCCAGGCGGGTCCTGAGTTCGTTAATGCGATTCCTGTCCGGCTCATTCTGCTGATATAGCCGGTAAAGCTGGCTGTTCAGCGTGGCCAGCTGTCCGCTGAGCCCCTGCTCTTCTTCCTTCTCAGCTGAGGACATGCTTTGGGCGGGGTCGGATCTTGGATTCCCGATCAAATCGAGCAGTGACCGGCTCCGGGGCTTCTCGGCAACCTCCAACGCCTCCTCGGGCCGGTCTTGCCTGACGAACAAATCGACCATCAGGTTATACGGCTCGATTTTGCGGTCGAAGAAAAATGCCCTATGCTGATCCTGGCCGCCGACCTGGCTGCGAATCTGCTCAACCTTCAGGATCGCATTCTGGAGGGTGGCCCGCGCCGACTCAATTTGGCCCAGCGCCAGATGGCTTTTCCCTGTCAGGGTGAGAGCCAGATAGGAGTGGTTTGATTCGTGGATTTCCTCGGCGAGATCTCCGGCCCAGGCCGACAGCTTTGCCGATTGTTCGAAACCGCTACAAAACCGTTACACCGGCCCGATTTGCGTTATTCGTTGGCCACAGTAAGTGATTCTATTTGCAGTGTTTATTTCAGATTCCGATTATTAGAACGTGGGGTTTTTCTGAATTCGTTGACCACTCGCCTATTGTCTGGCCGATGCTTGGTCTTGTCATACAGTCTGTAACTTAAATATTGTCAATATGTTGAAGACAAGTTCTTCCGCTGTTCTTATGTGTTCGACCGTGGGGTTTTAGAAATGGATCTTTGGAAAAGGCAGCAGCAATCGGGCTTGCGAGGAAACCCGCAATATCGCTGTAGGCTATTGATTTGTATTGACTTATGGGTGTGGTAGCGACGGGTGGAATCGAACCACCGACCTTGGGGTTATGAATCCCTAAAGTGCCTTACCTCAGCAACATACCGTACTAAAACAGCCAATAACAACGCGGATTCCTTGAAGTTGCTTTTGGACCGTTTGTGTTGCTGTCCGCAACAGGACAGCCCCACAACAGCCCCACTGGCTGCTCGCGGGCAAATTGTGCCAGGAGCAGCACAGGTGGATCCGCGAGCGCATCGTGACCGCTGATTCGACAGCGGACCCCTTCGCTCGCGCCCATTTTAACTCAAGGAGACGCTATGGCACACATCTTTACTCCCACGAATGCAAAGGGCGGCTGTGGCAAGACCACGGTCGCCCTCAACCTCGCTGTTTGCTTCGCCAGAGCCGGCAATCGGACGCTTGCCATCGATCTGGATCAACAGGGAAACCTGAGCGCCGGGCTCGGGGTAGATCTCAACAAGCTGAACTTGACGGCCCATCGCTTGTTGATCAACGAGGTGCCGGAGACCCGTCGCTACCTGGTTGAGATTCGTCCTCAGCTCCACCTATTGCCCAATTCCATCGACATCGGAGCCGATGACCTCCTGGAGGCAAAGAAGGTCAACCGGGAGCTTCTCCTGCGCCGGCAGTTGAAGCCGGTCCTGCCTGATTTCGATGTCGTTGTCATCGACACTCCGCCGGCCATGCGTGCCGCGACCGTCAACGCGCTGGTTGTCGCCGATTCCGTGATCATCCCGATCGATTCCTCATCGTTTGCCTTGCTCGGCATGAACCAGCTCCTCAAGACCATTGCCGCGATCAGCGAGACCCACAATCCCTCGCTGAAAATCAACGTTTTGACCACCATGTTCAACAAGCGGCAGAATCTCGACAAGATCATTCGCCAGCAGGTCGAGGAATTCTTTGGCCCCAGCTTAGTCCTGGAATCGGTCATTCATCGGTACGTCGGCGTCGCCGAAGCGACCGCCATGAGGAAAGGCGTCGTGGAGAGTTCCGCGACGAGCTCCGCCACGTTCGATTTCATGAAACTGTTCAACGAACTCAAACGGGAAACGAGCCATGAACAAAAGAGACCGGCAGCAGTTGAAAGCATCCATCGCTAGAGATCTCATCCAGGGCCAGGGCGAGCATACCGCTACGAGAGAACTGCTCAAGCAATATGCCCCGCTTGAAGGCGTTATCACCACGCCGGCGGGCGGCACATCACAGCGACCGAGACCCGCGCCACCTGTGGAAAACACCCTGGCACACAATGCCACGGTGGCACCAGAAGGTGACTCACCATGGCACGCTGCCACGGAGGCACCACCCGCCACCGTGGCGCCAGATGCCACCCCGGCAAGGCTTGCCATGGTCAAAGGCGAGTTGCGGGTGCCGAATACGATCAATTTCAGCCTGTTTCCGACACTCGATCCGTTCGCAAAAGCCGTCTATTACCAACTGTACCTTCTCTCCCACGGCTTCCGGCGTGACACGTGCGTTGTCGGCCTGGCGAAGTTGGCAAAATCAGTCCTCATGTCGCAGAGAAAGGTTCAGGACACAATACTTTACCTGGAAAAGAGAGGATTGGTCCGCCGGTTGCGGGCGATTCTCGGCGGACCCTCAAAAGGAAATGTCTATCAGGTGCCGATCCCTGCCGCCGATAAAGCGCCCGGCTCCACGGTGGCAAATGACTCCACCGTGGCAGATATTGCCACCATGGCACCTCGTGCCACCCTAGCACCCGGAGCCTGCGTGGCTCCACATGCCACCAATAAAGATGATGATGATTATAAAAAACAACACTACTGTCCCAACGTTTCAAATGTCACAGCGCGTAAATCATTGAATGTGAAGCGCTAAGGCAGCCAAATGCGATTAAACGATTTGAAACTGATGCCCCGAAAAGGCCACCATCCGGTAGGAACCCGGAAGGAGGGGTCTTGGCATGAATTCGGGGAGCACTATCTTTTCTCAACTCATTGGTTTCCTTTCGAACTACGAATTCCAGAAATGCGTGAGCCGCTACCACGGCGAGCACAAAGTGAAAACGTTCTCATGCTGGGATCAATATCTATGCATGGCCTTTGCCCAATTGACTTACCGCGAAGGTCTCCGGGATATCGAGGCATGTCTGCATGTCGCCAAAGAAAAACTCTACCACATGGGGATTCGGAGCAAGGTCTCGCGCAACACGCTCTCCAACGCCAACATGGTTCGCGATTGGCGCATCTTCGCGGACTTTGGTCAGAGACTGATTGCCGAGGCCAGAACCCTGTATGCCAACGAGGACTTCGGCGTGGATCTGGACGAGACGCTCTATGCTTTGGACTCCACGACAATCGACCTCTGCCTCTCTCTGTTTCCCTGGGCGCACTTTCGCAGAAGCAAGGGCGCGGTGAAAATGCACACGCTGCTGGATGTGCGCGGCAGCATTCCCACCCTTGTAAACATTACTCATGGCAAGGTCCACGACGTCAACATTCTCGACGAACTGCCGCTGGAGGCCGGATCGATTTACATCATGGATCGCGGCTATCTGGATTTTGCGCGGCTGCATACGATTCACCTTGCCGGGGCATTCTTTGTCACGAGAACGAAACACAATACCCAACTGCGTCGACTCTACTCTCACCCGGTCGAGAAATCGACCGGTGTACAATGCGACCAAACAGTCTCCCCCACAGTGTTCCGTTCCAAGAAAGATTATCCCGGACAACTCCGGCGCATTCGCTATTTCGACGCCGAGAAAAACCGCTCCTTTGTTTTCTTGACCAACCATTTCGCGCTGGCAGCCCTGACAATCTCCGACATCTACCGCTGCCGCTGGCAGGTCGAGCTATTCTTCAAGTGGATCAAGCAGCATCTCCGGATCAAGAAATTCTATGGCAATTCCGAGAACGCGGTAAAAACGCAAATTTGGATTGCGATCTCAATATACGTGCTCGTTGCCATCGTCAAGAAACGGCTGAAACTGGAGAACAGTCTCTACACAATTCTACAGATTCTGAGCGTCACCCTTTTCGAGAAAACCCCCATTTTACAGGCATTGTCGAGGGAAGAAGAGAAAGAGCAAATAGAAGAGAGCTGCATACAATTGAATCTATTCAACTAACGATGGGACAGTAGTGAAAAAACAATCATCATCAAAGAGCGGAAACACCGCGCGCACAAGCAACCCTGTGGAAAACCACAACCGCGCCTGGCACAAGAAGCAGTTCGAAAAGCTAGTGCGGAGAATCCAAGAGAATTCAGTCGGCCGAGCAGATTACTCCACTGGTGATTTCATCGAGGACGTCAAAAGCGCGTGCGCTCGCGAAGCCGTCACGTTTGACAATGACATTTTCAACGAGCTAGCCGAATAGGCTGGGTTTTGTGAGTTCAGCGATGGCCGCGAGAACCGGCCGATCGGCGTCTGGCATGAGTTCGTGCGGATCGCGAATGCACGTCCGTGTAACTGTCGAGCAGGCGGCGGATCATCCGCTGGTACTGCGTGCCGTTCTTCTGTGCCTCGCGCTTAAAAAAGTCGATGCTTCGTTTGGAGAGTGCAATTGTGACCTTCACAGCATCTTCCCGGAAAGAGAGCTCTTCCGGAGCCGGAAGAAAGTCACGGATCAACTTAAGTCGACCGAGGGATTCGTCGGTGTATCGAATTGGTTTCCTCATAGATCTGCTTCCCTTTGCGCCAGTAGCCGGCTCCGATTATGCGAATGACGTTTTGGCGGTACGTGAATCTCACCGTCAGCACGCCACCTTCGACCTTGCCGAAGCAGTAATAGCGCTTCTCTCTCGAGCTATGTGTGAGATCCTCAGCGATTACTCGTTGAGGATCCGCGAAGGCGCATTGTGCCGTCCCAAACGCTACTCCATGCTTGGCTTGATTCTCTAGGTCCTTCTTGGGATCCCAATCGAATCCAACCGCCGGCATGCAAAAAAGGATAACAGGTTCGGCGAAATCTAGCCATATAAAAATATGGCTAGCTCGTGGATAGTGACAACTCGAGCCGGAAATCTGCATGCGGGGCTGCGATCCAGGGAGTAAGGGCGGAGAGACTCGGATGTGCGATGTTAAATCTGGATGACCCTCGCTCTTCGACAGCAACTGGCGTTTTTGAGGCGACAGGTCGCATCCTGAGCGGAATTGCCTGTGGCTACGGAATCCTTTCCAGATTCTTCGCCTGGAAGGATGCGCTGGGGGGAACGGAAAAAGGTGCTGAGGCAGTTCAGGAACCCAATTCTGCCGTTTTACTTCTGATCCCGTAAGGTAAAGATTCTCGGCCGACCCGCAAGTTCCTGCGGAAATGGCAATACATAGTTGGAAATGAGCCGCTATCTCAGTCGAAAGCAAACACACCGAAATCGAGTCACCCTCAGCAGCCGGGCATGAAATCCATTTCTCTGCGGACGATGGAAACAGGATCCCTTACTGCACAGATCTCATGCCAGGATCCGGCACGAGTCAAGCGCTACATCTGTTACTGGCAGGTCAGGCCGCTTGTTTGTAATGATATCGCAGCATGCCGCCCAGTCGCCCGCGGCACACGACTTCACCTTTTGTGCGGCCCACTTCTTCGCCCGGCTGCAGCAGTCGGTTGCCGAGCCCCTGATGGTTGCGCTCGGCATGATAATGGGCCAGGAAACCGACCACTGCGGTTTTTAACGAGCTCTCTCCGAAGAAAATCATCCGATCGAGGCACTCCTCTTTGACTGCTCGCATAAACCGCTAATGCCAATATTGGCATTAGCGCTTTAATGCCAACCTCGCTGTAATGCGCAGTTGTCATGGGGGAGCCCGCGCTGGTTGCGATTGAAAGACAATCTCACTTCGCATAATTAGAGGCTTTCGAGAAAGGACAAGAGGCGGTCGCCTGACTTGAAGCGTAACGGCCTGTTTGAGGGCTCGTGGAGTTTCTTGAGGATTCGTTCTTTCATCGCAAGATCAGCCTCGACATAGAGGTGTGTCGTTGTCGGGCTGGCATGACCCAGCCATAGCGCAATCACGGTGATGTCCACTCCAGATTGGAGCAGATGCATTGCCGTGGTGTGCCTCAGCGAGTGCGGTGATATCCGGCGGTTCTTCAAAGTTGGACATTGGTCCGCAGCTCTCGTAATGGCCAGATGGAGTCGATTCTCGATTCCTGTGCGGGACATCGGGGTGCCATTTCGATTTGGGAAAACGGGGCTATCCGACTCAGGATTGACACGACGCAGCCACTCTCTAAGTTGCCTTGTTGTATTTTTCCAGAGCGGTACTACCCTTTGTTTTCGCCCTTTACCGCGTATCTGCACGGACTTCATGTCGTTTGAAAGCACGTCTTTCACCTGTAGCGCAATAACCTCCGATATCCGCGCCCCCGTATTGTAAAAAGTGGCGAACATTACACAATCACGATGCCCGCTCCAGGTTGAACAATCTGGTGCGCCGAGGACTGCCTTCATTTCATCACGAGAAAGAAACTCGAAACGGGGATGGTCAAAACGCTTCATTGGAATCGCAAGAACGCGATAAATCATCTGCAGCGAAGCTGGATCACGAAAGGATGCGTACCGCATGAAGGAGCGAATGGCTGCAAGTCGTACATTGCGGCTTTGAACGGCGTTTTTGCGGCATTTTTCGAGATGGTCGAGAAAGGCTAAAACTGATGGAGCATCGAGATCGGCAAAATCCAAGCTTTCAGGGGACTTCTTAGTGCTTGTCTGCAGATAGCACAACAGCAAACGAAACGTATCACGGTAACTGGCTACAGTCTTCGGGCTTAGGCCGCGTTGCTGGATGAGATGCTGGCAGAAGAAATCCTGCACGAGTGTGGGAAAGGTGCCGGTCGAGGATTTTGTGCTCATGCTGCACCTCCTTTCCTTCTATGTGAGAACTGCTCAAAGCGGATCGAGATGAGAGCCAGAAGGTCAGGAACTGCCGTCAGGTACCAATAAGTGTCCGTGACCTTGACATGGCCGAGGTAGGTCGAAAGTGCAGAGATTTTTTGGTCCAGATCAGAACCATTTTTATACCAGCGAATCAGGCAGCGGACAGCAAAGGTATGACGCAGCCCATGAATCATCGGAGGTCTGCCGCCCTCGCCACTGGTCCAGCCCAAACCATTCCGCAGGGAACAGAAGGTGAACATGACGTTCCGATACTTCAGAGCCGTGCCACGTTTTGAAATGAAGAATGCGTCTGATTCGGCACCCGGGTGGTAATCGTCCCGGTACTCCGCATAACGTCTCAAACCCCTCGTCGCCGAAGGATGCAAGGGCACCAGGCGATCCTTCTTATATTTTGTTGCACGAATCCTCAACACACCTGACTTAAGGTCGACGTCGGTACGATTCAGTCGTAAGGCTTCGGAAATGCGGAGTCCAGTGCAGGCAAGCAGTGAAAAAAGAGTGGTATAGGTCTTGGGTCGTATTCCATTGATCGGAGCAAGACGGGAAGAAGCCTTCAGAAGCGCTGCGATCTCTTCCTCGGAATAGATGTGCGGCGTCGGGCGTCGATAAGAAGGGCCAAGAAAACCTTCAGGGGGAATCTCAGTTCGAGCGTCGAACAGGATTCGATACTTTGCAAAGCGGCGTACGAAATCAAGACGTCTTGCCCAATAAAGCGGATCGGCATGTTTGGGCAGTTTTGCCCATTCGACGGCCAAGCGGGTGGTGATGGGTCCTTGATGCCCGATCCGATCTGCATAGTGCGCGAATCGGAGTAGCTCTTCACCCTCGATCCGAAGGGCAAACCCGAGCTTGCGTCGGAAATTAAGATACTCCTCTGCCAGGGAGAACATCGTGGGTTGCGGTTTCATGGGCGCACCTCCGGCCAAGGTAAAGATACGGAAGCCAAGGTCGGCAGATCGACCTTGGCATAGATCGCCGTGGTGTTGATGTTTCGATGTCGTAAAACATCTGCAATCTCCTTAAGGCTTGCCCCACGTTGAACCATGAGTGTGCCTGCCGTGTGACGCAATACATGGGTGCCCCTTGAAGGTAGATTCAAGCCGCTTCGCTCAAATGCCCTCCGGATTGCATTTCTCACAACTGCGCCGTCGATGGCAGCTCCCTTGGGTGTGAGATGGCGTACGAAGACTCGACGCTCGAAGGTTTTGGGGCGGCCAGCGCGGAGGTAAGAAACGAGCGCTTGGCCAACCTTTGCCGGCAAGGGCAGGATACTTGCCCGCCGCGTCTTTCCCCTTGGGATGCATACCGTACCCGCTCGCCAATTGATATCATCAATCGAAAGTTGTGCCACCTCTCCAGCACGCAGTCCGAGGTACGCCAGACAGAGCACCATGGCGTAGTTCCGACGGCCAATGGCCGTCTTGCGATCAAAAGTTTGCAGCAAGTGATCGAGTTTTCGGGCGGTTAAATATTTTGGCAATCGAGAGAGCTTCCTGAAAGGAACTCTAGGAACCGCACTCACCAATTGGGCATTGCAGTATCCTTGTAGCTGCAAGAATCTGACAAAACTACGCACCGCACACGTGATGTTTTGTTTGCAGCGCTGTGGTTGATTTGCCACAAAATCCATTAGATCAATGGCGGTAAGGAGCCTGAGATTCACGCCATTGATCCCATACTTGGCCTGTAAGAGTTTCCGCACAACGCGGGAATACTCTCTGCCCGTGCCGATTGTGATGCCCCGGGCCTGAAGTAGATGTGTGTTGAATACGTCGATTACTGCATCGATGGGTCCTTTTTCCGCTATGTGTTCCGGAGGAATCCTCTGATGCTCGCGAAGCACGGTCAGCAAGTGCCCAAGGGCAGCATGAATTTGATGGGCCGCTCCACCTTGTGGCACAGCACACCGACAGTTGGGTAGGTGCTGGACGAAAAGTTCTATCGTGCCTCTTTGAATAGTCGCAAGTGGTATCCGCCTACTCTCCAGCCAATGAGCAAAATGCCCGCCGGCGCACGTGTACTGTTGAATCACAGTGGTGGAATAACCACGTTCAGCAAGGTGAACAGAGAGATCGTCGAGGCTACTGCCGAGAATATTTGCACGAAGACGCTCAATAACGCGATGATCGTGGAAGACTCTGTCAAGCATAAATGCTCTCCTTTCAGACCAACTTGGTCGATAGAGAGCATCCGATAATTATGCTCAGTTTAGAAGGCGCGCTTTCCCAAAATCAGGCGTACTTCCATGTAGAATCGTGAATGCCTCCCTTGCAACTGTGCATTAAAGCGATGTTGGCATTAAAGCGCTCAATATTCGGATTTAAATTGGGCGAGCGCGGCGGCAAGCGCACAGCCTCTACGCCCGCTTGTTCCAGCGTGACCCGGAACGCCTCGGAGAACTTCGTATCGCGATCCATCAGCAGGTACTTCTTGCCACGCAGGAATCCATCTTCAGCGTCGGTCAGATTCCTGGAAACCTGGAGCATCCACGGTTCGTCCGGATTGGCCGTACCGCCGGCGAAGTGCACCCGCCGTGTCGCCAACTCCATGACAAAGAGCGGGTAGACGGTGACCAACCCGCTCTTGGTCCAAACCTCGATCGTCGTGAAGTCGACGGAGGCCAGGACGTCCCAATGGATCTGGAGGAAGCTTTTCCAGGTCGACTGTCTCTTTCGATCCGGAGTCGGATCGATGCCATGGGCCTTCAAGATGCTTCCGACCCAGGTGTTGGAGATCCGGTAGCCAATGTTGGCCAGAGCGCCCTGGATTCGATCGTAACCCCAGCCCGGGTTTTCGCGCGCCATGCGCAATACGAGATCGACAACCTCGGCCGAGGCCGGAGGACGCCCGATCTTCTTGCAGCGCTCGTTGTAATCCCACTTTGCAGCCACCAATTCCCGGTGCCAACGCAGAATCGTATCCGGAGTCACGATCGTGGCTAGCTGCTTGAGCAACTTCCGCCCGAGGATCTTGCCTTTGACCGCCAGACTGCGCCGTTGGTCATCATTGAGCAGGATACGTTTCTTGCCGAGTTTCTCTCAGAGCACGCGATTCTCGGCTCTAAGGTATTCGATGACTCCCTGCTGTCGATGATTGATCCAGCCGGCCAGGATCAGGAGCATCAGCTGCCAGGGTTTCAGAAGTGGTTTCATATCTCCCCGAAATGCTGTGTGAAATGCAGCATCCGGGATCAGTGGGTTGCTGTCAAGCGTCCGAAAAGCCACTCCGGGGGCTATGGCAAGAGTTGTCTGTTCAGCCACTTGCAGTTCGGCTGAGTTTCTTTACCCTACGAGTTCAGATCAGGTCACTTTTCCGGTTAACCGACACGTCCAGGTGACCGGAAGCAATCGAGGCTCAATTTCCCCTAACGGGAATTCCTGGGAGTTACCTCCCAGATCGCGCATTGAATTAACGCAGTACGGCGGGCGCTTCGCGTGTATGAGTCGAGAAGATTTGGAGAAACAGCGTTAACCATTCTCCTGCTGAGGCGCATTGAGTCTCCTGCAGGAGACCGCCAGTTGCTATTCCTGCCGAAGTGCTTCCATCGGTGCGATCGTGGCTGCACGGCGCGCAGGGATATAGGATGCGAGCAGCAGGGCGGCCATTAGCACGAGCGGTGCCCCGATCATAGCTCCTGGTTCGAAGGTATCCACGCCGTAGACCCAGCCCCCCAGTGCCCAGGCGACCGGGACCGCGAGCGCGAATCCGGCCGCTATGCCGGTCAGAGCCAGTCGCATCCCTTCACCGAGGACCAGCTTCATCGCATCGGCCCGCGAAGCTCCTATCGCCATCCTGATGCCGATCTCTTTTGTACGCGTTGACACTACGAAAGCCCGTATCCCATACAACCCGGTTGCCGCCAGGATCAATGCGAGCAGTGCCATGACAGTAAACAGCCGCGCTCCGGTGCGCGCCGTGAACATGTAGATGCTGGTGTCGCGATGCCCGCGCAGCGTTTTTGCGGCAAGCACCGGCAGTTTCGGATCGACGGACCGGAGTTCACCCAGGGCGGCTTGCAGCAGCGATGATTCGGCAACTTCGCCCCCGGTGCGTCCGAGTACGTGAATCGTCATGTCGGAGCGGAACTGATCGCCGTAGGGCACATAGAGGTTGGCCGCTTCGCCTTTGGAGAGTCCTGGTCGGATGCTCGGCACAACTCCGATTACTTCGAGCATGCCCGACGGCTTGCTCGTCCCCGGATCTTCAATCCGCAGGTTCCGGCCGATCGGATCCTGCCCGGGCCATAGCCTTTGTGCGAGGGTGACATCCACAACGACTGGGCAGAGTGCCGACCTTTGCATTTCTTCCGAGGGACTAAACTCGCGGCCGCGCAGCACCGACACGCCAATTGTGCGGAAGTAGTCGGCTCCTACAATTGTAAATATCGTCCCGACTGCCTCCGCTTTTCTTTCCCCCACGGGCTGGACACTGCAGCCATCGGAGTATTCGCCGAGCGGCACCACCGATGCGACGCTTGCCGAAGAAACCTGTCCCAAAGCCCGGATGCGGGAGAGCGTTTCGCGCATGACCTGACGGCAGCGCGCCTCATTGTATTGAGCCATGCTGCCATCTACGTTGATCAACACGCCGTTTTCGAACGTGAGCCCGATGTCTGCTGAGGACGCTTTCCATGCGCCTTCAAGGAATAATCCTCCGGCCGTAAGCAGGGCAAGCGACAGCGCGACCTGGGCAACGACGAGAGCCGAACTCACACGAAATCTGTGCCCGCGGCCGCCGAGGTCGGCGCTCTGCTGTTTGATGCCGGCAACCAGGTCGATCCGTGCAAGCTTCAAGGCGGGCCCCATACCAAACACCAGTGTGGCCAGAATGCAAAAAACCGATGTCGCCCCCAGCACGCGCCAATCGGGGACGGCGTCGAAGGTGATCGCGAGCGGGACAATCGGCATCAGCGTTTTTGAAAGTAACTGGGTGGCGATTCCTCCCAGTGCGAGCCCAATAGCGCCGCCGCTCGCGGAAAGCAGCAATGATTCCATGAGCAACTGACGGATTACATGCCATCGAGTGCACCCGATCGCCATTTTGATTGCAATTTCGCGACTTCGCGCGCCTCCCCTCGCGAGCATCATATTCGCAAGGTTGAGCGAAGCGATCAGAAGCACGATCGCCGACATGCCCATCAGAAATCCCAGCGCTATGCTTACTTCCGAATCACTCGACGGATACGTGCTCGGCGTGAAGCGGGAGAGAGAATGAACTAGCAGCTCGAGGTCCTTGTTCTCTCCGGGCCATTGACGTTCCAGCTTCGACGAAACGGACGCGAGCAAAGGTCCGGCATCCGAGGCTGCAAGTTCCGGCCGGAGGCGAGCGATAATCAGCAGGGAGCGTGTGCTGCGATCTGCCATAGTGCCCCGCCCAAGGCCTCTGAGTGTTTCGTTGGATATCAGGGAATACGCCCCCAGCGGCAGCCATACTTTGGGTGTGATGAGAGCCGTCGTTCCCGAAAATCCCGCGGGTGTGACTCCCACGATCGTAAAAGTCGTCCCATTGACGTTGACCGGCCCGCCGAGGATCGCGGGGTCGGCCCCGAGGGAGCGCCAAAAAGGGTAGCTCAGGATTGCCACCGGTGCGCTTCCGGCAAGCTCTTCCTCGAGGGTAAACTCCCGGCCCAGCGCCATGCGTGTGCCAACCGTAGCGAAGTAGTCTGACGATACAATTGCGCCAAACGCCCTTCTGGTCCCCTCGCCCTCCCTGATCCCGAGGACTGCCATTTCGAATGCTCCAACACGGTCGAAAATCTCCGGGCATTGCCGCAAATCTTGGAGTTCGGGGTAGGAGAAAGAGCGGTAGCTTCGAGGCTTTGTCCGCTCCCGCGCGTAAACTCCCAACAGATCACCTGGGGCGTTGCCTATCAGGGGTTTCAATAGCAGGGAATTAAGAATAGTAAAAACCGCGGCATTGGCACCGATTCCGAGCGCAAGCACGACGAGAGCGATGACCGTGAATCCCGGCGACTTGGTCAGGTGTCGGACGCTTAATCGCAAATCCCGATAGAGTGTATGCATTGCAACTCGCTTTCCGGCCACTATCTTGGCGCGGCCCCAAATGCAATTGGATCTGTCTGTAATAACGCAGCTGGGATCGGATTATTACAATTGCGGTGCTGGATCTCCAGCGCCGAAGGCTCAACGTTACGGCTGGACGGGGCACCAAGTGCATGGTTGGAATAAGCTCCATTTTTGCATTGTACCCTGCCGATGATACCCACCCTGGTTAACACGCAAACCGGAGAAGTGAAGTCGCCAACGTGCCCCCCAAATCCAAGCGCATTCACCCACGCGGGCGAATAGTTTATCGTACATAACTACCTGACGATGATGCTGTGCGCGAGTTTCCGGGCCATCAGGTCATGCCGCCATCCTCTCGAAGGCGGGAGCGCTTCGATAAGAAGTCGGTGCATTACGAGGCCGATATGATGCCCGTAGCTGATCACCGCGACGTAAACGGTGTCTTCAGGCGCTCTTCGACCCAGGCACGGTTCAACACCAGGTTGAATTGCGAGTGCTGCATTGTTGGGTTGCCACTGATCGCCAGCGCCTGCTTATAACTTTCAATGGCCGCATCGCGATGCCCGAGCAAGTCATTCAACATGCCGCACCAGGTGAGCGCCGTGAAATGCCAGGTTGCGTTCTTGCCGGCGACCAGCACAACGGTGCGGTTGAACGCGTCCAGCGATTCCTGGTATCGGCGGCTATCGAACAGCGTCAGACCCAGCTTGCCCCAGAGTTGCAGATCTTTCGCGTCGAGTTCCACTGCCCGCCGATACAGTTGCAGAGGTTTGGAACCTGTGCCGCTCCAAGGCAGCTCTTCGACCAGTTCGGCTAGACGCGTAGTCGTGATTTCCGGAGGAGGGATCACCAGCGGAAACTCGTGGTCGGGATCAATGATCGCCTCGGCCAGCGGAGCGCCTCCCGAAAACTCCAGCGTCTGTTCGTCGCGCGTGCGGTCGAGGGTCGCACGCTGGCGCTCACCGTTGGTGAAACGCGCTTCCACCGGCACCGGCAATAAGAGGTTCCCAGTGCTGTTGACCCTCACGCGCACAATATTGCGGTCGGTCTCTTCTTTTGTGGTGTCCGCAATTTCGTAAGAGGCGAACTTGTTGGTCCGCAACAGCGGAACAAAAAACCAGCCGAGGTCCTGGCCGCTTTCTTCTTCGGCGATTCGCCGAAAGTCAGCGCTGCCGAGCCGCCGTCCCGCGTATTCGCGCAGACAGCGCTGGTAAGTGCGCCCGAAGGCAGCGCGGCCAATCACGGCAGCCAGCCCACTGACGATGCCGAATCCCTTGTGGTGTGTGACTTGTGTGTTGTAGTCGTAATCGAGCCTGCGGAGTTCCTCGGGCGCGATTTCGACCGTGGTGTTCAGACCTTTCCGAACGGCGTCCGCATAGTCTTTCAGCATGTCCGGATGGAGTTTCTCCATGCCATGCGTGCGCGCATACTCGCGGTCGGTCCAGATGCCCAGCCCGATCATCAGCCAACCATAACCCTGCTCGGGGTCTTTCTCCAGCACGTGCTCAAGCCAGTACTGATGCCCGACTTCGTGAGTGGCGATCCAGCGCCAGTGTGTGTCCGGTTTTTCCGAACAGGCCTCCTGACCGTGGATGACAACCATGGCTGTAGCATATGGGTAACCGCCATTTGGCTTTGGCGCGCCAGGAATGATCGTCAGGCTTGGTTGCGGATACATGCCGAAGTGCTGCCGATAGAAGTTAACCGCATCCGCAGCGGTCTTCAGCACAAGTTCCGCACATTGGCGCATGTTTGGACGGAAGATACTGCGCACTTGTGTTGCGCCGGCTGCGGTTTCGGCCACTTCGAATCCACGAGCAAAGAAAAGGCCGAACGTGGCTATGTGGTCGGCTCGGTAACGACCGGTTTTCGCGTCGCGATGGGCGCTGGCGGCAACCGCTACGCCCATGGGCGCGGTGATGCCGACGTCATATGAAGCATGAGTGCTGTATCCCCACCACAGGTGCGGGAACCATTGCTGTATGCTCCAGCCCTTGTCAACATCGCCAATCACCCGGCGAAAGCGGAACGCGAGCTTCAGTTCCCCCCCCGGCCGCAGCGGTTCGGGCAGCGTGATTTCGATCGGGTTCTTCGCCGGCGCCACCTGGCGGGTTTTGCCGCCCAGCGTCAACTCGAACGGGCCGGAACGGTCATCGGACCACTCGAACGCAACGGCGCGCACATCATGTTTCCCGCTGTTCCGCACCATGGCGGAGCCGCTGCCGGTAAGCTCTGTGGCTGAGACATCGAGTTTCAGGTCAATGGTGTAATGCGTTTCAGGTGGAGTTATCGGAGCCGTGAACACCTGCGCGAAAGCCACGCCGCATAAAAAAAGTTGTACAGCAATGAGGCGGAGGAACTGCATAGGTCAGCTCCTTTCGGTATAACGCTTATTACGACAAGGGGCCGCGATTTGTTCAGGAAATTCGGGTGTTTATGGTTACTACAAAATGCTGTGAGGTGGTGGTCACTCCTGCCCTGCGGTTCATGCTGATTGAGAAAGCCTTCTTTACGCCGCGGACGTATGTGGGATTCTCGTACATCTCCTTCCAGACGCTTGTTCCGAAATGGCAATTGGCGGCTTAGGCTGCTTGATCATTTGGATCTCCTCCCCAGCACCATAGCCTAGGTGCGGGCATCATGTGGTAAGCAGAGAGGAATGACCTGTCAGTTAGACGGGCTGCCCAAATGATTTTCTAGGGCACTAGCCGGAATACCCACAGAGAAGCAACCGTTCGCTTCGAGGGACTCATTTTTGCAGCCGCGACCGAGTTGTTGACGGGTGTTGATGGGAGGCCGTTTTTCGAGGTTTTCGGGCGACTGCGATTTCCGGTAAGTTATTGAAAAGGAAGTGGTAGCGACGGGTGGAATCGAACCACCGACCTTGGGGTTATGAATCCCTAAAGTGTCTGAACCCAATAACATACCAAACGAAAAAAACCAATAAAAACGCGGATTCCTTGAAGTTGCTTTAGGTCCGTTTGTGCGGCTGTCCGCAACAGGACAGCCCCACAAAAGCCCCACTGCTGCTCCCGGGCAACTTGTGCCAGGAGCAGCACGGGTGGATCCGCGAGCGCATCGTGATCGCTGATTCGACAGCGGACCGCTTCGCTCGCGCCCATCTTAACTCAAGGAGACGCTATGGCACACATCTTTACTCTCACGAATGCAAAGGGCGGCTGCGGCAAGACCACGGTCGCCCTCAACCTCGCTGTTTGCTTCGCCAGAGCCGGCAATCGGTCGCTTGCCATCGACCTGGATCAGCAGGGAAACCTGAGCGCCGGGCTCGGGGTCGATCTCAACAAGCTGAAATTGACGGCACATCGCCTGTTGATCAACGAGGTGCCGGAGGTCCGCCGCTACCTCGTCGAGATTCGTCCGCAGCTCCATCTCCTCCCCGACTCCATCGACATAGAGGCCGATGACCTGCTGGAGGCGAAAAAAGTCAATCGAGAACTGCTACTCCGCCGGCAGTTGAAGCCGGTCCTGTCTGATTTCGACGTCGTCGTCATCGACACTCCGCCGGCCATGCGGGCCGCGACCGTCAATGCACTGGTCGTCGCCGATTCCGTCATCATTCCGATCGATTCCAGTTCGTTCGCCCTTCTCGGAATGAATCAGCTGCTCAAGACAATCGCGGCGATCAGCGAGACCCACAATCCCTCCCTTAAGATCAACGTTCTGACCACGATGTTCAACAAGCGCCAGAACCTGGACAAGATCATCCGGCAACAGGTCGAGGACTTCTTCGGCCCGAGCCTGGTCCTGGAATCCGTCATTCACCGTTACGTCGGCGTCGCCGAGGCCACCGCCATGAGGAAAGGCGTCGTGGAGAGTTCGGCGACGAGCTTCGCCACCTTCGACTTCATGAAACTGTTCAACGAACTTAAACGGGAAATGAGCCATGAACAAAAGAGACAGGCAGCAGTTGAAAGCATCCATCGCTAGAGATCTCATCCAGGGTCAGGGCGAGCATACCGCTACGAGAGAACTGCTCAAGCAATATGCCCCGCTCGAGGGCGTGATCACCACGCCGGCGGCCGGCACGTCACAGCGACCGAGACCAGCTCCCCCTGTGGGAAAAACCCTGGCACACAATGCCACGGTGGCACCAGAAGGTGACTCACCATGGCACGCTGCCACGGAGGCACCGCCCACGACCGTGGCGTCAGACGCCTCCATAGCACGGCTTGCCATGGTCAAAGGCGAGTTGTGGGTACCGAATACGATCAATTTCAGCCTGTTTCCGACCCTCGATCCGTTCGCAAAAGCCGTCTATTACCAACTGTACCTTCTCTCCCACGGCTTCCGCCGTGACACCTGCGTTGTCGGCCTGGCAAAGTTGGCAAAGTCCGTCCTCATGTCTCAGAGAAAGGTCCAGGACACAATCACTAATTTGGAAAAGAGAGGATTGATCCGCCGGCTTCGCGCGATCCTTGGGGGACCGTCGAAAGGAAACGTCTACCAGGTGCCGATCCTCGCTGCGGACATGGCGCCGGGCTCCACGCTAACGAACAGGTTCGACGTAGCCGAGGACGCCACTACGGCACCTCATGCCACCGTGGTTCACGGAACCAGCGTAGCGCCCTATGCCACCAATAAAGATGATGATGATTTTAAAATACAATCATCATCAAAGACACGAAGACCTTTCCCGGTCGCGAAACACCATGTGGAAAACCACAGGGGCGCGGCTGCGCCGCGAGAAAGACAGGAAATCTCCGACCATGATTTTGCGCTTGTCCGCGCCGCCTACGAGAATGCAACGGGAAACACTTGGAGCAAATCGGATTCTCAAACCTACACGGAACACGGCCTCAATCAGGTCCAGGTCGACAAAATAATCTCGGTTCTGCAAGCCGTCACCCGACGAACTCCAGTCAAGATCAACAGCTTTAAGTATTTCATCAAAGAAATCGTTGCTCTCCCCGATCCGCGCAATCGGACTTGGCAAAAGAGGCAGATCGAGAAGATTGTTGAAAGAATCCGCTATAACGCCCTCGGCCGCGCCGGTTACTCGGACATTGACTTCCTGGAGGACGTGAAATGCGCCTGCGCCCGCGAAGCCGTCCTTTTTGACAATGATCTCTTCAACGAATTGGCAGGCTGAGGGGGGTCAGAAACGCGAAGACCTCAAGGAAGCATCAAGTGCGATTAGTCAGTCTATTCCGAGTTTGTGAATCGTGGCAGAATGCTTCTGCAAGGGTCCTTCGATTGATAGTACAGCGCAATTTCCGACTCGTAGCCTGATGAATTTAGACGGGGTACCGTATGGCAAACTGCGCGCCCGAAAATCCGAATCCTCCGAGACAATGGCGTAACCGTTTTGCATATTTCCTTACTGTTTCTAAGTTCGACCTCACCTGCGTGGGTGCTGCTCTGGTACAGGTCGCCCAAAAGGCGCGGCAAGCGTGGTGAGGGGTTATGGTCTAATAGAAGTTTCATTCCAGCCGCGCCGCCAGTTTGGGCACAGTTGTAATGACGCTTTAGCTCAACAGAGTAGCAACTGCTAATTACATCGTGCCCACCGGCGGAATGCGTCGATCCATTCCGCGCCTTCAGGGGGCGGATTGGGCAGCGGCAGGTCCAGAATGGGGACACGTTGGCGGGACTTCCCGCGCGCGCAGACCGCGACGATTTGGCCATCAGCGGCCATGTCGACCCGCTCGACTGTAACTTCGACACCCAGCATCACCGTCTTAAAGGGCACCGCGAGGTTGTCATGGAGCATCGTGTAGAATCCGGTCACTTGCTCGGATTCCCCATAACTGTCGACGATGACTTCCTCGATCATTCGATCGAGCCTCGCGTTCGAACAGGACCTGGCGCCTCTCTTCTCCCTGTGTGCTGGCCTCCCAGCTCTAACTATCATTCTCTTCATGTCTTCTGTGAGAGATTCCGAAGCAGCTCCTCGTCGTACTCGACAACGGCCTCGCCCTCGATATCTCGCAACCCCAGTGGAGCTTCATTGAGGGCTGCGTAGCCGATCGCTCGGTAGCCGCGCAGGCGCTTCTCGAACATCGTCATCAGCATCGGCACGTCACGGTCCACGTAGTCGAAGATCCGTACCTCCGTCTTGCCCGAGTGCAAGCGGTGCAGCCGGCCGGTGTACTGAATCAATGTCCCTTTCCATGAGACCGGCAACGCGAGGAAGAGCGTATCGAGCCGTGCGTCGTCGAAGCCTTCGCCAATGTATCTGCCCGTAGCGATGATCAGTCGCTCCTCGCCATCGGGGATCGAGGCGAGCTGAGCGATCACGTCCCGCCGCTCTCTGGCCCTCATGCCACCATGGAGCACAACGAGATGGCGCGTGAAGGTCCGAAGCCGATTCGCGAAGTGTTCCAAGTGGTCCCGACGTTCGGTGAGCAGGATAGGGGAACGTTTCTCTTCGAGGGCGTGGACCACGTCGTCGAAGATCAGGTCGTTGCGATCCTGATCGGCTGCGAGCGACGCGTAGATATCCTGGATGCCTGCCCCATCGGGAAGGCCCGCAGGCATGAAGCCCGTCTCCCTGACGACGAGCCTAAGGTCGAAAGGGCGTTGCGCGGCCTGGGACTTAGCGTCGACGGAGAACCGGATCGGTCCGAGCTGCATGTGCAGGATCGGCTGGTGGCCATCGCGGCGCTGCGGAGTCGCGGTGAGCCCGGCAACGTATCGACTTTTCACCTCAGCGAGAACGCGCTCAAAGCTCACAGCCGGGCAATGGTGAGCCTCGTCTTGGATGACCTGGCCGTAGCCAGCCACGAGATCGGCGACCGCGCCCTTGCGGATGAGGCTCTGAACCATGGCCACATCGAGCCGGCCATTAGGCTTAGTCTTGCCCGCGCCGATCTGGCCAATGTCCTTGGGTTCGATGCCGAGGAACATCGCGAGCTGGCCAATCCACTGGTCCAGGAGCGGCTTGCGATGGATGAGGATGAGCGTGCTCCGCTTCCGCGCCGCGATCAGGTATGTGCCCACCGCCGTCTTGCCTATACCAGGTGGCGCGACGAACACACCAGTGTCGTGCTCGAGCAGGGCCCGTACGGCCTGTTCCTGTAACGGCGTGAGCGTCCCCTGGAACGTGAAGTCGACCGAGCAGCCTTCTTCGCGCTTGTCCTCGACGTTGAGCGTGGCTCCATGCTCGCGAAGCAGTGCCTCGGCTTCGGAAAGACAGCCACGTGGCAGGGCGATGTGTTCGGGGAGGTCCTCGGCGCAAGCGATCACTCGCGGTGTGAGTGCCGTCGAGAGGCGCATGCTCTGTTTCTTGTAGAACTCCGGGTTCTGAAATGCGGCCAGCCTCTTGAGCTGGTTGAGAAGGGGCGACGGCAGGCCTGCCTTCTCGATGAACAAGCGCTGGCTCAAGACTGCCTTCACCTTCGGCGGTAGTGGATCGGTGATCTCGACCTTTCTCGAGCGTCTGGATGGCAGCCGGTTCCAGGGCGTCCGATCGTCCTCGTCCTGCGTGTCGCTCATACGAACGCCTATCACCTGACCGCAACGACTGGCCTCGCCGACGAGTGCGTGGACGAATGTGGCGTCAAGCCGCCGCACGCCGGCGAGGAAGGCCCACTGGTCCGGCCATGGCTTGAACACCGCGTCGACAAACACCGAGTTGCCCGCGTCGCGCGCCTGACGCTGCAAAGGGAGCGCGATCAGATTGCCGAAGCCGCCTTTGGGCATGGTGTCCTGGTTAGGGAACAGCCGATCGTAGGACTCCATAGAGAGCTGGTGCCGGCGGGCCATGGTCTCGGTGATGAGAAAGCAACCAAGCTTACGCGCAGCCACAGCCGACACGGGTGATGCAAAGAAGAACCAGGCATGCGCACCGTTGCCCGAGCGGGACCTCTCGATCGCCACCGGCACGCCGTGCAGGTTACAGGTTTCGACAATGGACGCAACATCTTCTTGCCAAGTCTTCTTGTCGAAATCGGCAGCGAGGAATAGGCACGTTTCGTCCGGCAGAAGCGGGTACACACCCATGATATGGTCGCCACGCAGGTGTTTGGCGACTTGCTCGTCAGAAACCGCTATGAATGCCTGGTTCCGGCACTCCCCGCAGGTCGCACGCAGGCCGGCATCCAGAGTGTTTTTCTTACTGCACAGGTTGTACTCCCATTCGTTTTCGCAGGCGGGCGAGTAGCCGGACTTGCGCTTCTTCACATTCTCCCAGCAGCGCGGGAAAACGTCTTCACGGCCCCGGAAGAGTGACCTGAATAGGGAAACCTTTGCTGCATTGGTCATCGGTGACGCAACCATCACAGAAGCCGGTGTTGGCGGGATGACGATCGGCACGGAAGGCCCCGCGGCAACCTCATTTCGGAGCGCAGCCAGCCGGGCACTGCGCTCCTCGATCTCGGCATTGAGGGTGGCGAGCCGAGATTCCTCGCGGGCAATTTCTGCCAGAAGCTCATCTCGACGTGCCATGTGATTCTCCTAGTGGCGATTACTCACCACCCCTCCAGGGCTCGCCGGGGAGGAGCGGCAAGATGTCGTGCTGTAGGTACTCGGCAGCGCCTTCGAAACTCCAGACGGTGCCCGGGGCGATGAGGGGTTCGATATCCGAAAGGAAGCTCTTGTCGGAGAGCTTCTCGCGCAGGTTCATCTCGAACTCTGTAACGAGCCGCATTTTTTCCCTATGACATCCACACGCTCTTTCTCCCCAGATTTGTCAGATTCTTTTCCGGTTTAGATGCGATGACAATGACTGCATGTTTTATTGGCGGGATAGGATACTTGTGTGTGTAGGCATGCATGTATCCCACGTGGGGAAAATTGAAGCTCAATAAGGATGGTCCCGACGAAAAGCATGTCGGGACCGGCGTCGCGATTACTATTCGCTCCGGAAACTGTTCTCAGGATTTTGAAAGAAAAAGACCCTGCCGAATAGGGATGGTTCGGCAGGGCAGGTAAGGACTGAGAGCGGATGCCTGAGACTCAGATCCGTCGCCCCAGCCTCGGGCCCCGTTGACCCTGGGGCAGGGTTTGCCGCCGGCGCGACCCGGCGGCAAACTTGTGAGTGGCTACGTTGGCAAGCGGTAATGCCCGTCTTGCTGGACAATCGATTTAATACGACACGCCTCAGCGATGGCCAGTTGTGCGGTCCGTTTGGAGCAATGTGTCTGGCTCATGATCCAATTGCGCAGGTCGTTGTAGCGAACCAGAGGGCCGATAGCCGCAAGGGCGGCTGTAACGTCGGCGATTTCGACTTTGTGTCTGGTGATTTCTGGTTTGGGTGCCTGGCTGGAGGCAAAGAACCAGAGGTTGTCGGGTTCCAGATTGAGCAATCGCGGCGACTGGGGAGCAGCATAGCGGAACTGAAAACGCAGCTCGATCGAGTTGAGTTGCGGCGAAGGCCGGGTGAGCAGCATGTAGCTATCGCCGACCGCATGCAGGGCGCTCGATCCGCGGAAGGCAGTGCCGATTTCGTTACGACCAATCGACTTCCGAATATGGTGCACGACAATTAAAGCGGCCTTGGAAGCATCCCGCAGCCGAAGAAGCGACTGGCACAAAGCTGACATGGCGCGGGTATCGTTCTCGTCTTGGTCGTGTGCGGAGTAAAGGGGATCCAGAATGATGACCTCGGCTGCCGCGCTGCGGGCAGCGGCGAGGAAATGGTTCAGTCCAGCGGGGGTGCTGAGCAGGTGACCTGCAGCGCGGGTGTCAACGAAAAGATAGCCATCGGCAGCCGTTCCGATGGGCTTCCGCATGCAGGACAGTCGGGCTGTGAATAGGTCGACAGGAAGCTCGAACTGACACATCAGCACACGTCGGGGCGTGGAGACATGAAACCCGGCGCGGGAGGATCCAGCCGCGAGACAAAAGGCCATGTTGGCAACCAACAGCGATTTGCCCACCTTGGGTTCTCCACCACAAAAGAAAATACCCTGTGGGGGAAGGAGCCCAGGTTCAATCAGACAGGGCTGAGGCGCCGGCTGATGCAGCAGGAGTTCTCCCAGGGACAAGACTGCGGAAACAGGCGGATTTTTCGAGGAGGAGTTACTCATAGAACCTCCGCAGCGGCATCAAGAAGGATGGGCTCGTCCACGATGTTCGCCTTACGTGAAGCAGCCAGGCGCAAGGCAGCCACGGCAATGCTGTTGACCTTGCGAAGGATGCCTTTGCTGGCCTGGTATAGGGCTTGCCGGGCAGTGTCGTCAAAGAGCGGTTGGGAAACCCCAGCCGCCTTGAGTTGATGGGCGACATAGGCGTCGAGTTCGTCGCGGGAGAGGCCTTGCAGGTGATACTGAACGGCGATGCGCTGGCGCAGGGGTTCGTGGATTTGAAGCGACAAGGTTCTGCGGAGCAAGGGTTGGCCGACCAGCAGGAGAGTGAGATAGTGGACAGAATCCATATTGAAGTTCAGCAGAAGAGGGATGTGCTCCAGGGTGTTATGACGTAACAACTGGGCTTCGTCCAAAATAAGAATCGGGTGTTGCTTTTTGCTTTCATTGAGACGGACGATGGCCCCCGAGATCTGACGTGCCAGGTCCCCACACATGTGAGCGGGTTCCAGGTCGAGTTCGAGAGCCATTTGCCGGAGCAAGTCCGAGGTGGTACCGGAGGTCCACTGCAGGTAGACGATCTTGAAAAGGCTGGGATTGAGACCGGCAATGAAGGTGCGGGCTGCGGTGGATTTGCCGGTACCAACTTCGCCCGTCAGCAGGCCGGCGCCGCGATGGTCCACAAGAAACTGTAGCCGGGCCTTAATCTGGGTCGCAGCCTGCGAGGCAAAAAACTGTTTGGCGTCGGGGGAATCGCTGAAGGGTGATTTTTTGAAACCGAAGAAAGCTTCAAACATAAGGCTACTCCTCCTTTTTGTGGATCAACAGCTCGACATAGTTGATTCCGGTGGGCTCGGGTTCCGGAGATTCCTTGGGCTTGGACGAAGGGATCTGGGCGTTGACAATGGGATCCACCAGACGGGCAAAGCCTTGCGGCTGTCCCTGGAAGTGGATCTCGACTTGGCTGAGATCCAGGGGGTTGAAACGCACCTCAATGGTCTGTCCTGCCAAATGGGCCGGAGCCTCGTAGAAACAGTTCTTTAACAGGAAGGTGCAATCCTTACGCACCAGGCGGTCGACGCGATGAAAGAAGAGGCGGCAGAGGTCTGTCGCCGGAGGAAGCAGGCGGATACGTTCGATGTCGCGCTGCCAACGCAAAAGCGGTGTAGTCCCCAGGGCCGTATGTTCGGTGCAGTGATAGGAGTTTTCGATCCAGGCCGAGAATCGGGTGTTGAGTTCTTCCAAGGATAAGGTTTGTTTGGGGTTGAGGTTGGTCAGGAACTGGTCGCGGACGCGCCGGAAGAACCGTTCAATTTTCCCGCGCCCTTCGGGCTGATACGGAGGCGTATGGATTACAACAACGCCCAGGGAGGCCGCAATCCGAGCCAGCTGCGGGGATCGGTAGATTTTTGCATTATCGGCATAGTAACGGACGGGTATACCGCGGGCCCCGACCGCTTGACGGAAGCAATCCAAAGCCGAGTTCAATCCCTGGTCCGGATAAAACTCGCCATGGGGAATGATGCGACTGGCGTCGTCGAGAATGGCATGAAGAAAAGCCTGCATTTTGCCGCCGCCGGGGCGGTGGACATAGGGACCGTACAGCATGTCCGACTGCCAGACATCATTGCTGAATTCCGCTTGGAATTTCTTATGAGTCTGGGGAGCCAGGAGTTGGCGCTCGGTCAGGCCGCGCTGCTTGAGGAATCGGTACAGTGTGGACGAGGACACCTCGGGAGCGTTCTGTCCGGAAGATAGAGCAAGTTCCCGGAGCAGTGTGGTACCGGTGCGGTAAGGGTTCTCGCGTTTGAGGCGTTCGATCAAGTCCGCGGTCTGCGGAGTAATGACACGGGATTTGCCCCGGTCTTGTCGCGGATGAGGCGCCAGGGCCTCGAACCCGCTCTGACGATACCGTGCCGCCCATTGCAGAAGCGTGTCGACACAGACCGAATTGCGTTTGGAGTAAGGGATGTCGTACTGGCGGGAAGCAATCTCCTGGGCACGCCGAGAGAGCTCTCCCCGCGGAAGGACCTCTATAACCAAGGTTGCAACCAGGCCATAGCGAAACAAAGCGATTTTTTCTGATTTGGCATCCATCGGGAAAATCCTCCTGGGCATACAGGGTATCCAGGAGGGGTTTTCCCCGCTATGCAAGTGGTGTGTTGGCGGCGTCAGGTTTTAGCCTCGACCGGTTGCAATTTGCTAGCAACCCCGGCTGGAACGAGAGAACGAGGCCAGCCCAGCAGGTGAAAGCGCAGTTCGGAAAAAAGAAAACAGTGGGCGGGAATCCAGCCGATCGTTTGCAGCATTTGTAATGCCCTGGTCACGAAGGTTGCAGCAGCGATCGCAGCGGTCCGTGAAACCAGTGCCGAGCATAAGGCCATCGCCTGCGCTCGGAAACGGCGGATCCAGAACTGCCCTCGTTGGTACGGCATGTTAGGCTGAGACGCCGCTTGGGCAGCAGCTTTTAATGTGTCTCCATTGAACAGACGCGCCACCAGGAACAGAGAGATTGTCAAAAGACTGAATCGCAGATAGGGCAACGCGAACTCCGGCAATACTGAGACGGTACGCCGGCAGAATCCACATCGGTAGCGCCGGACGGGAATAGATCCATCAAATTCAAGATCCACCAAAGTACGATGGTAAAACCCCCAGGAAATCAGAATCTGCAGGACACCACATAAAGGACAATGATCTGGCCGACAAACATCAGGATCAGAAATTTGTTCTATGTACTGGTGGATAGAGCCGACAAACCGATGTAGGATTTGCATAGTATCTCCTTGGAGGGTGGCACCTCCTGGGAATTGTTTGGCGGAGGGCTCTCTTGTCGACAAACAAACTGGAGCCCTCCGGCTTCCATCGCCATCCTAATCTACAACGAAATCTGATTTGGTAGGAATACTCGGAAGGGTTACAGACTGCAGCTGTGATCCGCGGCTTTTTTCACGCTCCGTTATGGGAGTGGTGCACAATCCCTTCAATCCGGCCCGAGGTTAATCTGAAAAAATAACGCTCCAACGAGTGAGATTATTGCGGCGCGTTACAGAACTCGGCCTGGGATACGCGCAGACCCTCGTGCTCCAGGTAGCGCAGAAAGCACTCGACCACGCGTGCTGGATGGACCTTCGCATCGCGGTTTGCGATAAACAGATCGAATAGGTCGCGTCCCTTCTTGCGCTGGTAGAGTGCGCGAAGCTTTGTGCCGAGCAGCTCGTCGAGCTGATAGGTCTTCACCGTCGCATTGCCAGTGAACCATCGCGAACGCACAGAGAGCTCACGCTCCACGATCCCGAACACCGAGAAGTGCTCTCGCGTGTTAATCTCGACCTTTAGTCGCATCGGGACCGGAGGCTTCGCCTCGGAGCTCATTCGGTAGATAAGGCTGACGCGTCCTTCCTTGGTGCTGCGCCGCGGCGAGCCGAGCCACGGATCGAGAGCGCTCCTGATTACGTCGAGGACCCCGCCGATCGGTCCCGGACTGACTTGCACGAGGTCGATGTCCTCGGAGTAGCGCACGGCCGGTCGAAGGTGGAGCTTGTAGATGGCGGTCCCGCCTCGGAAAGCAAGGAGGTTAGCAACCTCCGATTCGGCAAACATGCTGACGACTGCTCGGGACAGGATCAAGTCCTGCTCGACCTGGGCCTCCATCACCCACGGCACTTCTGCACGCCACTCAGTGATATAGTCGAAGGGAATCACAAGTCCGCCTCTACCGATTCGTTCACGAACAGCCGCCAACGGGAGTTGCGTGTTGCGCGCATGACCGACTTCCTCGGCCGAAGCGGCACGTACTCCTTGGCATGATCGGCGACATGTTTAGCCAAAGGGACCGCGAGGTTTGCCGCTTCGACGCGCTCGAGCAGGTAGCCGAGACGCTGTGTCCAAGGGAGCGGCGAATGCTTGGTCTCGGCAAGGAGCTTCTCGGCATCCATGTCCTCCACGAGTTCGGAGAGGACCGTAGCCACGTTGGACAGACCGCCCGCGTGGCTCGGATACCCGACTAGGTCGAACGCGGTAGCTTCCCGCGTAGAAATGCGCAGGACGCCACGCAAGGTGTTCTTCTGCGCGGTAGGGATTTTAGTGACGTTGCGCCGTGCCACGAACTCGACGCGCACCTGACCGCAACGGATCTTAGGACGATTGTGGGCCACCATCGTCTGAAAGACCATGGGCGCCTGGTGGGCAGCTCCATGCAAGCTCGCCGCAGAAAGCAGGCCTACGTAGTAGGCCAGCCCAAGATGTCCCATAAGCTGCGGTACAAACTGGTCTGCTGGCAAGCACCCGAGGGCCCGATACTCCGGCGGGACGATCAAATGGAAGCCGCGAAATGGCATTGCCACGCGGGCTTTCCTCCGCAGCCGGCGGATCGAAGCTCGAACCGCGACTTGCGACGAGCCTAAGGCAGCAACGGCCTCTGCTGTGCTGAAATGGTACGTCCCCCTGGCTGCCAAATCGTCTATATATGAGCTGATGTCCACAAACCGCTCTCCGGAATTACATGGCTAAAGTAACGCAATAAGTAGCTTTAAGCAACCATTTCCGGAGACACGCGTCCGTGGAGGGGTGAGGTAAGGAAGCTCTAAAGCTCGGTCCCTGCGGTAATACATTCACCCAAGATTCCATCGGCGAGGCCCTTGCGAGCCGGGTACATTGCAATCAGGTCGATTTTTCGACGATTTCCGCCCGGTAACGCCTCATCGAGCGAATAGGCAATTGGAGGTTGCATCCCTCGGGCAGCGTACTCGAGTGTCTTGTAGAGATAATGAATAAAGGATCCCGTGTAGCGGTACCGACGAATGCATCCTTCCAGCTGTGCGCTCAGTTCCTCATCATAGCCTCGCCAGCGAGACAGAAAGGGATGACCCTCCAACCAGTCATCAATCATGTACTTGACGAGCTTCATCAATTCTTTCCTCGCCAAGGTATTCCCTTTCTGAGCAACTCGAACCAAAGCGATGCTTATCCGGTCTCTCAAACGTCGATCATGAACATCAGCAGGAGCTATGAAGACGTACAGCTTCTCCCGATATCGATTCAAGATGAGGGCTACTTCTTCAGGGTTCGTATAGGATACAGGCTTTCTTCGCACTCCCGGTTTCCATCGCCGTTGATATGCCGGGTCCAGAAGATTAGTCACCTGATCCCAGTCGATGCCTCCAACCTCCGTTCTGATCCATTTCCGGATGAAGCGATAGCAATCCGGAGCGTGCCGTAAAATCCATGAACTGTTGAGCGTCGTGGGTCGCCTCTTGGACAGCAGTTCGTTAAGAGTGAAAGCCACTCGGTCAAAATCCGTGCCTCTTTTTGCGATATGGGTTGTGCCTGCCAATAATCCCGTCCAATCTGAAGGCATTGAACTAACGAAATCGCGGTGATAATTTCCCGATTCATGTGTAGCATCCTAATTTCGCTAATGTCAGCCGTCCTCGCCAGCTTTCGAACACGCCTTGTGCTCCAGACCGAAATCCTCGCCCTGGGACATCAAATCATAGTCTTGAGGAGTTCCGTTTCCACTCGGCCCAAAATTCGAGCCTGGGACAGATCCCTCTGGATCTTGCAGTCGCGCCGTTGGCCAGAGTGGCGCTCGGCTCTCATCATTGTCAAACCGGAGACAGTCATCGCGTGGCATCGCAAGGGCTTCCGGTTGTTTTGGACCTGGAAAAGTCGGTGCGGTCGACGGGGAGGCCAAGGATTTCACCAGATTCGACAGAAACACTGCTACCTGAAAGGGGCGTGGTGGTCGAGATCTCAAAGGTGGGTGGACTTCATCATCGTAACAACGAGCTAACGGGCAGCCTGATCGCGCTCTCCCTATCACATGTCAGGCAATCCCACACTGAGGGTTGGCACGCCGAATCTTCCTCCATTCCAATTATACTATTTTCGATCCTCTCGCGCGTGCCTCAGCCTATCTTGACATCCCACATGAGAACCACCACGATCCGGCCTGGATGTACTGAGATCGGCTTGGATGGATGTTCCGGAAGGGACATTCTCAATTTGCTGAGTACGTGTCGGCGTCGGATTGACGAACTCCGAGATCAGTCGATGGGATTCATTTGAAACCAACTGCCGCTGATGCTGGCACAGCAGTGCCAACACTGCCCCACAACAGCCCCACTCAATCTTCAGAGGAACGATGACGCGCCGAAACTTTTGATATTTCAACCTGTTATTGCCGAATCAAAGTTCTCGTTTGTCCGATCGTTTGTGATTGCTCACCAATGTGACGAAATCAGTCGCGCCAGCGGCTATTAGGCCGACTTTAGATGCAAGCGAAGTCTTAATAACAGAATGAATTACGAAGGCATAGGAAATTTGATTTTCTGTTTAGAACATGGGTTTGAGCATGAAAAAAGTGTCCGAAAACAGCAAAAATCAAATGTTGAGTTCTGATTTCAAGAGCGGTGGATGTATTTTAAATTTAATGGCTTATTGATTTGGTAGCGACGGGTGGAATCGAACCACCGACCTTGGGGTTATGAATCCCTAAAGTGCCTTACCTCAACTACATACCGAACGAAAAAAGCCAATAAAAACGCGGGTTCCTTGAAGTTGCTTTAGGACCGTTTGTGCGGCCGTCTGCAACAGGACAGCCCCACAACAGCCCCACTGGCTGCTCGCGGGCAACTTGTGCCAGGAGCAGCACAGATGGATCTGCAAGCGCATCGTGACCGCTGATTCGGCAGCGGACCGCTTCGCTCGCCACCCATTTTAACTCAAGGAGACGCTATGGCACACATCTTTACTCTCACGAATGCAAAGGGCGGCTGCGGCAAGATCACAGTCGCCCTCAACCTCGCTGTTTGCTTCGCCAGGGCAGGCAATCGGTCGCTTGCCATCGACCTGGATCAGCAGGGCAACCTGAGCGCCGGCTTCGGGGTCGATCTCAACAAGCTGAAATTTACAGCTCATCGCCTGTTGATCAATGAGGTGCCGGAGATCCGCCACTACCTCGTCGAAATTCGTCCTCAGCTCCACCTATCTGCCGAATTCCATCGATATTGAGGCCGATGATCTGCTGGAGGCGAAGAAAGTCAATCGAGAGCTTTTGCTCCGCCGGCAATTGAAGCCGGTCTTGCCAGATTTCGATGTCGTCGTCATCGACACCCCACCGGCAATGAGGGCCGCGACCATCAATGCGCTGGTCGTCGCCGACTCCATGATCATTCCGATCGATTCGTCATCGTTTGCCTTGCTCGGCATGAACCAGCTCCTGAAAACCATTGCTGCGATCAGCGAGACCCACAACCCTTCTCTGAAAATCAACGTTCTGACCACGATGTTCAACAAGCGGCAGAACCTCGACAAGATCATCCGCCAGCAGGTCGAGGAATTCTTCGGTCCCAGCCTGGTCCTGGAATCGGTGATCCATCGTTACGTCGGTGTTGCCGAAGCCACCGCCATGAGAAGAGGCGTGGTGGAGAGCTCCACGACAAGTTCCGCCACCTTCAACTTCATGAAACTGTTCAACGAACTCAAACGGGAAATGAGCCATGAACAAAAGAGACCGGCAGCAGTTGAAAGCATCCATCGCTAGAGATCTCATCCAGGGTCAGGGCGAGCATATCGCTACGAGGGAACTGCTCAAGCAATATGCCCCGCTTGAGGGCGTCATCACCACGCCGGCAGCCGGCACGCCACCGCCGCCGAGGCCAGCCCCCCCTGTGGAAAAAACCCTGGCACACAATGCCGCCGTGGCATCAGAGCGAGACTCACCATGGCACGCTGCCACGGAGGCACCGCCCGCCACCGTGGCGCCAGATACCACCGTGACACGGCTTGCCATGGTAAAAGGCGAGTTGAGGGTACCGAATACGCTCAATTTCAGCCTGTTTCCGACACTCGATCCGTTCGCAAAGGCAGTCTATTACCAACTGTACCTTCTCTCGCACGGCTTCCGGCGCGACACGTGCGTTGTCGGCCTGGCGAAGCTGGCAAAATCAGTTCTCATGTCGCAGAGAAAGGTCCAGGAAACAGTACTTCACCTCGAAAAGAGAGGATTGATCCGGCGGCTGCGTGCAATCCTTGGTGGCCCCTCAAAAGGGAATGTCTACCAGGTGCCGATCCCCGCCGCCGACACGGCGCCCGGCACTATCGTAGCATCCGGTGCCAACGTAGCAGAGGATGCCACCATGGCACCGCATGCCAGCGTAGCACCCGGAGCCTGCGTGGCGCCACATGCCACCAATAAAGATGATGATGATTATAAAAAACAATCATCATCAAATGGCGGTAGAACCCGTGTCGGCGCTGCCACCCGAGGGGAAAACCACAGCCGGGCGGCTGCGCCGCGAGAAAAACACGGGATCTCGAACTACGATTTTGCGGCTGTCCGGGCCACCTACGAAAAGGTGACAGGAAATGGGTGGAGCCGATTCCGAAACTTACGGGGAACACGGTCTCGACCAGGTCCCTGTCAAAAAAGTAATTTCAGCTCTGGAAACCGTCAGCCAGCGATCCTCCGTCAAAATCAACAGCTTCAAATATTTCGTCAAAGAAATCAATGCGCTCCCCGATCCCCGCAATCGGGCCCGGCAAAAGCAGCAGCTCGGAAACATCGTGCGGAGAATCCGGGATAATTCCGTGGGTCGCGCGGATTACTCGGAAATCGATTTCCGCGAGGACGTAAAATGCGCATGTGCCCGCGAGGGAGTCGTCTTCGATAACGATATCTATGACGAACTGGTTGGTGGCCGCCGCCCATCCGCCGATGTTCGCGCCGGACTGTAACAGCCGATCTCGAGGGTTCATGTCGAGGTTCTTATGTGGCCGGCGGCAAGCCTCCGCTGAAACAGGATGCGATGGCCCCATTCGGGGCTGCTTTGGGCCGCCAGGGTTCCGCTGTCTGCTTTTCGGGTTGCCTCGAGTGGAATCCGCCGGTTAGGATGCTGAGACAAGAATGCGAGTCAAAAAATGCAAAAGCAACGATGTCTCCTTGCCACTATGACCGGTGAACCGTTCCAGCCCGTGCGTCTCTATTATTCGATCCCGGATCGTCTGTTCGTGGTCAAGAGGCTCCGGGCCATGAAGTGCATGCTCGAAGTTCCCCCGGAGCGATGCTGGCAGTGGTTGTTTCAGGGCGAGGCAGCGGCCCTCCGATTTCCGGGCGGCTATGAGGGCGTACCGAAGGAGAAACGCCCCATCGTCCTCGGCCGCATCCGCTTTCCGAAGAGTGACCGCATGACCCTGGAGACGAATTCGATCACGCGGGCGATCGAGGGGGCGCGGTTCTTTGCACCCCGTCTCGGGTCCGAGGCCATTGCGATGCGTTGCCGGCTGGTAAACCGTTGCTTCGCTGCCGACGAGGGTAAGCTCAGTGAACTTATGGGGACGCTCGACCGTGACGTTACTGTGATTGATCCTCGGGAGACCGAAGCGGCTCTGCGGCGGGAATTAGCGGGTATTCGATCGCCGCGGGAAGCTAAGCGCAGCGTCGCAGAGTACGTGGAGCAGGTGTTGAAGAGCAAGGAGGACGTTCCCCTGGTTGAAGACTTTCCCCAGCATCCTGAAGAGGAGACGCCGGAGTTCCACGAACTGGCGGTTACCCTGCAACTGCGCGGCGTGCGTGCGCTTGAGCACTGGCAGGGCAACACCCACCTGACGCTGGCCGCAATCATTGTGCGCACCGTCAAGGAAAACATGCGCCGCCCCTCCAACACTCGAACGTAGCAGCCGGTCCGGCGCCCTGGAGGAAACAATGCAGATTCCATCCGAATATCGAGGCTGGTGGCGTATCGTGGATACTTCGCAGTGGGTGAACGACGATCTTGATCTTCTGGGCACCGCCCTGATCTCGCTGACGGGAACTGCCGACCGCCTGCGGATGCATGCCCTCCTGGCTTACGTCAACTGCAAGCCCACCAAATCCGGCGTTTCATTCACCTGGGAGGGAGCATGGGAGTTTGACCAGATGTCGGGCTCGGGACGCGTGACGCTGCGCAAGGACGGACGCCTCAGGGGCATCATCAGAATCAACGATGGAGATTCCAGCCAATTCATCGCCGAGCGTTCGGTCGAGCCGGACGCGCCAATCCAGGAGCCTCCGAGCTACCGAGACAAGTGGCGAAGGCGTTGGTAAACGATGGAGGCCGAGTAGCCTTCGAGCGCGAACGCAGTTCCCGTCGAAATTGGAGAACCGACGTAATTCTTTGGAACCTGAGCCAATGTCAAGGAAGAAGGTAACACAATCGATTGAAGCGCTGACGCGTCATTATCTGGCTACAGGCGAGGACGCTGGCCGGACTTATCTGGAATACAAACCGCCGTATTCTCACCCGACTCGAGAGGAGCTTCTGGCGGCCTTGAGCGACGAGGTGAGGAAGCGGGAACAGGGTCGTCCGCGAGCGACACTTCCCCCTGGAATTGATCCACTCTTGCTGGCGCGTGACAAAGCGAAACCGATGGTCTGTGGGCTTTTCCCGGCCTTGGAACGCCCTCCGGTCCAGGAAGTGCTTGAAAAGTCTGTGCTTTTCCTTTCGGCTGACAACATCCATCAGATAATCACTTCCAGGCGCTGGCTGCGTACCGCATGGAGCGTGGCAAACATCTATCTCGACAGTCTCGGCGCGGAACCCCTCGGCGACGGCAAATTTCAGGCGGTCGGAATGGGTGAGGAGACGACGTCGTACGTATCGATGACATATTTCGCCGAAAGCGATCCCTTTGCCGACTATGTCGTCCATGAAATGGCGCACGTTTTTCACAATTGGAAGCGCGCCTGGACGGGGCTGCGACCAATCCGGCACCGCGAGTTTCTGCTGAACATCAAGTTCGCAAAGCGGGAGTTGTTTGCCTTCGCATGCGAAGTCTACAGTCGGATTCTGGAAATGGGCTGCAGCCGGAGGGAACGGCGTTCGTTGCTGGACCGGTTTGCGCACGAGTCGCACATCGCCGGCAAGGGAAAGGAGAGGGTTGAGCTTCTTGAAATCCTTTCAGCCACTGTGGAAGCGCGGAACGGCTGGAAGCGGATCCTCGAGAAATGCGCGGAAGACAACTGGAGAACCCGCAGGCAAGCGGTTTTGTCCCTATTTTCGAAACCGGTTCTCCCCTCGTAAACACTGATTCGATTACTTCGCAGGAGTAGCCGCTGACGGGAATGAGATGAGAAATTGCGGGACTGACTATCCCGCCCGCCGACACATGGAGATCCTTCTGGCCGAACATCTGACTGACTGAGTGCAATGCCGCTGGCGACACACGTTCGTGGGCAGATCAAACTCCACCAAGAGACGCGCGTGCAGGAGACGAAAAGCCGGGTACCACACATCGCGATTCAAATCTGGCTGAGCAGCTTCGAAGCCATCGTTGCGCGGCCTCAATCGACGCATTCTTCACCAGAGCAGGCTGCGACTCGATACGATTCGATACGGCCGTCGACACAAAATGCGGAAGCCCTCGCTTGAAGAAACTGACCAGAGAAGCGTCGACTTTGCACTTCGCAAGCCCATCATCAAACGCATCGCGGAGAGCTGACAAAAGCGAGGGAAGCATTTGGGCTGAACAGAATGATCCGGTCACCGCAGACTCCAGCGCCTCTGCCAAACCTCGCAGCACGCACCAGAACTCGAGGGATGGAACTCTCTCGTGCGGGAAAAATTTCGGCCATCGAGCCAGTTGGAGAAGATTGGCATCGAACTCCGACCGAACCACACCGAAAAAGGTCGAGATCGCAGCGTCGAGCTCAGCTTGTGGTTCCCTGAAAGGCACAGTTCCTCGAATCGCTTGGTTTACATGGACAAGCTCGTGCTCGAGAATGGAACGGAACACCTCGCTGCAGGAACGCACTTGTCTTCGTGGGATAAACACTAGGGGCGGAATGTAGTACGAGTCGTTTTGAACGATGGAGGCGATGGCATCATAGCTGGGGAAGGTCCCCGCAAACCAGGAATCCTCCACAAACCCGATAAGATACTTCCTTTTGGACAAAACTGAATCGTGCAGCTTCAGCGTAATCGCAGAACCGGCATCTCCGTCACGCAAGGCAATGCGCGGTGGCACAGATTCGCTGAGTGCCAAATATTGAGTTACAGACGCAAAGTAGGCCCGATACGCCTTCTCCGTAGCAGTGCTCCTCAACAGCGCATGTTTCGATTGTAAGAGTTCCCGCTGAGATAAGACGTACGGCATGGACGCCATTTGTTACCGCTCCTTGTTTCTGCCTCTCAAGACCCGCAGCCCAAAACCTGTTAGCTGGTCTCCCCACTCGCCTCGCATTTCGCGGTCATAAAGAACATCCGGCACCGCAAACTCATGCGGGAGAGCAAAAATCGCTTCCAGCAGGTTCCCTCGCTCCAAGTCGATCAGGACGGAGGTATCCGACACGAGGATCATTGGTGGGCAACCCCAGCGGGTTCCTCCATGCGGCGATTGAGTTCGCGCACCGTGATGTTCAGCAGTTCGGCCGTTTTAGGCTCGGAAATCGCCCCCTCGGCGAGAGCCCGGTAGCATAGACGGTCAAAACGTTCCGGCTTTTCCTCGTCCAGATGCTCGGGCTCGTAATTCGGGGCGCTTCGAAATCCCAGACGCGAAAACTCCCGGAACAGTCTTAGTGAAAGCGACGCCGGGAAGATGCTGAGATCGGAGCATCGGTACGTAATGGCCTGAACACTCGCACCGTAGAGCCTCTTAAGAGCGAACAGTTCACCCCAACTGATGGAGCTTCGGTTTCTGCCAACATTTGCCCATAGGGCTTCGGCTGGCATAAAAAACGCGCCGGCGAACCTATGGGCTGCCTTCTCCCGGAACTTGTCGTCTCCCTGAACATCCATGACCATATGACCGAGTTCGTGGGCGAGACTGAAACGTTGCCGTTCGCCGTGAACACCGCGACGGATCACGATGATCGGAACCGGTTCGCCCCGCGAACGGCGGACCTGCGCAGCCAATCCATCGATGTTCTCCTGTGATTCCACAACCAGAACCTTTATGCCCCGCTCTTCGAGCAGCTCGACAAGGTTCGGAATCGGATCGATTCCGAGGTTCCAGTGCTCGCGCAGATACTGGGCGGCGCTATCGGCCTCTCCGATCTCCCGGACGGGGAACGGCGCCTCCCTGGGCCAGTCGCATTGCGCACTCGGCAGGTGCAGGATTTCCTCGACCATCAAATAACGTTCGATCAGGTGCAAGGCCTGCGCTTGAATTTGCGACTGCTCCTTCTTGCTCGTGATCTGCTTCTTCCGGAACTCGACTCCCTCCAGCACCATTTCTTGATCGCCAAGGAGGTAGTCCACGGACACCCCGAGTGCGCGGCCGAGAGCGATCAGCACTCCGGAACTGGGCACGTCCTCATTCCGTTCGTATTTGCCGATCTGCTGGGCCGAAACCCGGTTGCCAATTCTGGCCGCAAGGTCACGCAAGGAAAGACCGGCAGCGGCACGAGCAAGCTTGAGTCGTTTACCGATCATGGCTCTCTCCTCCTTACCGTCAGTTTACAATTATACTATTATTTACTTGTTCTGTAAACCGAAGGACACGACAAGCGACAAATGAACGGCTTCAACCCTGTTTCCGAGTGGGAGCGGCGGATCGCGATCTCTTGCTATTCCGTACATTTGGGACTCTTGCCTGACCAAATTCGTGCGTTTGCTGCGCGATGGAGTAGGCCGCCAGTTTCCTGCCAGTGCGACCTCCAAGAGCGATAAGACTGCTCCCGCGCGCACGAGCAGGGCGTGAAAACCTGGAGGAGCAGCACGCACCTGACGCTGGCCGCGATCGTCGTGCGGACCATCAAGGCAAACATGCACCGCCCCGGCAACACTCGAACGTAGCAGCCGTCCGGCGTCCCTGACGAAGATTGCTCAATTGGGTCTTTGGCGGAGGCGCTTTTAAAGAAGGGGGCTGGTTCTACGGCGCGACAGCTCTTCCAATCCTGTATGGGTTGGATCGCTTTTCGGAAGGCCTTGATTTTTCGCTGCTAAGTCCCTCAGCGGAAATTGATCTTTTACGTTACTGCAATGCTCTGGAAAACGAGATACGCGCATTCGGGTTTGAGGTCACTGTGACAGGGAAAAGCACAAGTGCCCAAGGTACGAAGTGTACCGCGGCCTCGGACGCCAGGCTCAGAAAGACGGCTTCTTCTGTCAAAAACCATTCGTAACAACCGGGAAGATAGCTGCGGAATAGGGGGGAGCTCCCAATCGTGGTTCGGGTCGGTCTTCCGGTGCATGGAACTCGCAGCGTCCGCCGACAGCCTACCGGGCGCGCGGGGATTTCAAGGGCGCAGCCCTCGGCGAGCTCTTTTCCGTATTCTCCGTGGTTCCTCGGTAGCTGTTTTGTTTTCGCACCCGGCCATATTGAGAGCATCTTCTCATCGTGCTAGAGTGGCGGACATCTATGCGCAATCGAGAGGATTGACGCAGTGGTGTTGAGATGGGCCGATAGACCGGTGCCCCGGAATGCGAGGAGTCAATGCAATCATCGAAACCGAGTTACACCGCACTGACGCACCAGGTGGTGCGCGAATCGCGCGAACCGTTGCCCTTCGCTGAAATCATGCGGCGGGTCGATACGCTTGCACCGATTACGACCGGGAATCCGAAGGGGACGATTCGCAGCGCGATCAGCCAGAGCCGCCTGATCGTAAATACAGGTGATGGACGCTACGGATGGAAATACCGCGTCATCAACAATTCCGTGCTTCGTCTCACGCTTTCAGAATCGGATTGCCGGGGCGAGGCGATTGAATACCCCGGAGAACTGCGCGATGCGCTCTATCCCGCTTTCTTCGCCAGTCAAAAATACGGCGACCGCGAGCCAGTCCTCTTTAAATTGCCGGATGGCACGATCGTTCGCCTCCCGCTCGACCATTTGGGTGAGGCGCGCTGCTGGGGGACTCGCGGTACTCCGGAATTCTGGGCATGGTTTAAATCGCTGCGCGCCAGGCCGGGTGACGCGCTGATCGTGCACGTGCTGGATGGCGAAGCGCGTTTGTACGCCGTCGAGTTTCAGCGGCAGGTGGAGCGCGATGAGGCGGCGATTGCCGCGCACAATCGGCAAATCGTCGATGCCGCGCTCGAGCTCTTTCGAAGGTCGGCGCGGGGCGTCACTGATTGGGATATGAGTTCGCATTTGCTCGCCATTGGACTCTACAGAGATCCCGTGCCCCCCGAACCGCTGAAAAAGATCTGGACGCCCGATTTATGGAAACCGGAACTGGCGAAAAAGCCCGTGCTCGGCGGCTGGGTGTACGCCGGACGCGACGATTCTGACCTGATGATCGATAGTTTAATGATGCAATTGCGCGATCAGACGCCGCCACCGAAAAGGAAACGAGAGCCGGCGTCCGTTGCCGGAATCACAACGTCCACTTCGATTTATCAGCTCAAAGTTACGCTGCGTGACAGTCATCCGGCGATTTGGCGCCGGATTCAAGTCGCCGACACCATTCTGCTGCCTCATTTGCACGGCATCCTGCAGTTGGCGATGGGTTGGACGAATTCGCATTTGCATTTGTTCCAGGCTGCGAAAATGACCTACGCCGAGCCGTCGCCGGATGATTTCGATCCCGTCATCGACTACCGCTCCGTTCGTTTGAATCAAATTGCGCCGGCGGTCAAAAAATGTTTCGTCTACCTCTACGATTTTGGCGATAGTTGGGAACATGACGTCGTTGTCGAGGAAATCCTGCGGGCCGAAAAGGGCACGCGCTACCCGCGCTGTTTGGACGGCCAGCGCGCTTGTCCGCCGGAAGATGTCGGCGGGGTGTGGGGCTACGCTGATTTTGTGAAGGCGATTCGCAATCCCCGGAATCCCGAACACGCAGAAATACTTGCTTGGGTGGGCGGCGCATTCGATCCTGATAGGTTCGATTTGCGGGGCGTCAATGGAATGCTGCAAATTTTCCAATCGCTCTTAAGCGCCAAGCAAGAATTGAATGAGAGCTCCATGACTAAGCTATGAAGGAACACGAAGAATGAGAGTATCCCGAACAAATTCCCCTCGGTATCCGATCGGCACGTTGCTGGCTTATGGGTCTGACAATACTCGTGCAACCAAGCTCGTGGCCGCCGTATTCAATCGTCCGGGACACGGGGAACCGGACGCGCTTCATCGCTGGTTCGTCGACACCGGCGATGTTCGCAACGAGCCTACCATTGCCGGCGAAGTGGCTGCTTTTTTCAAACTGTACGGCGTAAAGGAAACAGCAGTCGCCGATCGCATCATGGGTTGTCCGCACGAGGAAGGCGTGGACTATCCGATGGGCCGGACATGTCCGCACTGCCCGTTCTGGGCGAGCATCGACCGTTTCACTCACGAGCCGGTGGTTCCTCCGGCCCCCACACGATCGCCGGAAGAAATCCTGACGGAATTGTCAACGGAAAGAGGGAAACAGCCTCTGGCAGCTCTGGAGAGCGCCGACGCTCATAGCGCAGCACTGGTCGAACCGTTGCTTCGGGCAATCGAGCGCGCCCTGGCAGACCCGGCCGGGCTGCCGGAAGGTGAGAGCATGCTCTTCAGCTATGCCACCTATCTGCTCGCGAAATGGCGCGAGACGCGTGCATATCCGCTCATCATTCGCTGGCTTTCGCTGCCGGGTGAGAACGCCTTTGAGATTGGCGGAGATACGGTCACACAGGACGGGGGCAGAATTCTCGCATCGACCTTTGATGGCGACTTCGAACCCATCAAGTCGCTCATCCTAAACCGCCAGGCGAATGAATACTGCCGCGGGCAGGCCGTGGAAGCGATGGCGCTGCTGGCTGCCTGGTGCGAAGTGCCGCGCGAGATCGTGGAAGCGTATTTTCTTTGGCTGGCACGCGAAGGCCTCGAGCGAGATTTCAGCCATGTGTGGGGCAATCTCGCCTCGTCCGCTGTGGACATTGAAGCGCTGCAGGTTTTCCCCGAACTGCGGCGCGCCTATGACGAAGGGTTGATCGAGCCGGGATTCATGACACAATCTACATTGGACGAAGTGGAAGCCGGGCCGCGTGGCAAATGGATCGAGCGCCATCGCTCATCGTATCCGCCCATTTCGGATGTGGCCGAGGCAACCTCCTGGTGGCAATGTTTTTCCAAACCGGATCTCAAAACGACCGCGCGCGAACTCGGCGATCAGGAGCGCGAACCCGCGAATCTCCAAACAAGGCAAAGCCAGAAGACCGGCCGAAACGATCCCTGTCCCTGCGGCAGCGGCAAGAAATACAAGAAATGCTGTGGAGCATAGAAACGTTGTCAGGCTGGGCCGGACGCGGGTGCTTGATGATTGACTCTCACTTCCGTTTGCGCTCGTGATGGGGGTCCTTCAGCGGAAATCCGTGACAATAGCGCGCGTGCTCGGCGTCAAGAGTCATCAGCCCGGAGTATGGAGCGCGCGATTCTCGTGCTCAGGGCGTCTTCGCGATGCCTGAGTCCAGGTGCCCGCTGATGTTGTCATGGCAGAAATCCCAAACCGCCTCACAACAGCCCCACTGAATCAGCACCGACGTGATGAGGCGGCGAAACTTATAATATTTCAGTCAGTTATTGCTGAATCTAAGTCCTCCTTTGTCCAGGGCCAAGGCGAGCGTGCCGCCCCAGAGGACTCCTAAAGCAATATGCTCCACTTAAGGGCGTCATCATCACGCCGGCGGCCGGCATGCCACCACAGCCCAGGCCGCAACTGCGGGAGCGCAGGCAATTCGGTACGACGTAAGTGCGGTCAATCAATTGAGGAGTGTCCGTCAGTATGGTAAAGTGTTTGAGGTCAAATCTTGAATTGTCGAGACAAATATGCAAGTCACTGTTCGATTACCTGACAATATAGCGCGGCAGCTCAGCCAGGTGCCTGGCGATATTCCGCGTCGCATCCTGGAAGCAGTGGCCATCGAAGGCTATCGCTCCGAGCAGCTTTCACGCGGACAGGTGAGCGAATTGCTGGAACTGAATTACTGGGAAACCGAAGCATTCCTCAAGAAGCACGGGGCCTACCTGCATTATTCCAAGGAAGACCTGGAACAAGATGCCAGCGCCAATGAAAAGGTCCTGGGCCTGTGAGTGTCGTCGTCGCCGATACCAGCCCACTCAATTATCTCGTGCAATGCGGAGCAATCGAGGTGCTGCCACAACTCTATGGCGTCGTGGTCATCCCACGAGCAGTTTTCGATGAGTTGAGCGAGAAAGGTGCGCCTGAGGCCGTTCGCATCTGGCTCAATCCGCCTCCTGTATGGATTTCAATCCGATCCGCGGGTGCCATTGATGAGTGCTTGGTATTGGGCCGGGGCGAAGCAGAAGCCATCTGTCTGGCGCAAGAAATTCACGCTGATGAAATATTATTGGATGAGCGCCGTGCGCGAAAGGCTGCACTGGAGCGCGGTCTAATCGTGACCGGCACGCTGGGCGTGCTGGAAGCCGCCGCAAAGCGTCATCTGCTTCATCTCCCTGAAGTGATTGAGAAACTCGAACGGACCAACTTCCGTATTGATCCAGCGCTCGTGCAAGAAGCCTTGAAGAGAGACGCCCAGCGCCTGGAACAGGAACAAAATCCTGAGAGAAACCGCGACCGCGGAATCGAGCGGTAAATTCACTCGCTTTGGGTCGAATAAAATCCGGGACGGTATAGCACAGCTTCCACAGTGCAGTCGTCCTGAATCCTCCTCTCGATCATCAGGCCGAACCTGTCCGCGTCCGTGCCACCTGTATAGCGTGAGGGATGGAAGCATCAACGCGAAAACCTTGTTTTGGAGATTCTCGGAGCGACTCCTCTGACGCACACATTCTGGCGAAGGACAGGCGGATTGCAGCACCCTCGCCCCAAAGAAAATCCAGCGTTCCAGACACTCTTCTTTCACCGACCGCGTGGATCATTCGAGATTCGGAATTTGGGGTGGCTCTCGCTATGGTGCCAATCCCGAAGATCGAGGGATTCGATTAAAAGTAAGCTGTGGATGGTGCTGACGCTGCAGAAAATGTCGACACAGCCCCACAACAGCCCCACCAATCAATGCGTCGCTCACAGAACCCAGGATAACTCCTTAATCTTTAATCACTAATGACCATGCCTAAATCGGGCATTGGGTTTTTTCCAGTGTCGCTGACCAATCACTTTTTTGGTTGGTTAGATCGCCCTGATCGTTAACATGCAAGTTTAATTATTACAATTACTTGCACATATTATCCCGTATGTCCACATTTTCGAACATGGGATTTTGGGTTTGAAAAGTAGCAAAAATCTAGTTTGATTTGGTGCTCGAAGCGCCAATATATGTGCTTTGTTATGAATGATTTATAGGTTTGGTAGCGACGGGTGGAATCGAACCACCGACCTTGGGGTTATGAAGGCCTAAACGGCCTCAACCACATACCAGCACGTACCACAAATACCAACAAAATCACGCCTCAACACGTCGCGGTTTAGGACGGCGTCTGCTCCTTTTGGCAGCAGAACCGTTGCACAACCGTTGCACTTTTTCTGCCTGTGGCTTGTCTGCACACAACCAAAGGAGGTGCTAAGTCATTATGGCACATGTCTTTGCCTTGGCAAACGCAAAAGGAGGCTGCGGCAAAACCACTGTGGCCCTCAATCTCGCCGTCTGTTTTGCAAAAGCCGGCTATCGGACGCTCGCGATCGATCTGGATCAGCAAGGCAACCTCAGCGCCGGACTGGGCGTGAACTTGAACGAACTGAGCGCCACTGCCCATCGCTTGCTCATAAGAGAGGTGCCGGAGATCCGCCGGTATCTGATAGAAATCCGCCCGCAGCTCCATCTGCTGCCGAACTCTATCGACATCGAAGCCGACGATCTCCTCGAAGCGAAAAAGGTCAATCGGGAGGTGCTCCTTCGCCGGCAGCTAAAGCCGGTTCTACCCGACTTCGATGTCATTCTGATCGATACGCCTCCCGCCATGCGGGCGGCAACCGTAAACGCCCTTGTCGTCGCCGACAACATAGTCATACCGATCGACAGCAGTAGCTTTGCCCTGCTCGGCATGAATCAGCTCCTTAAAACGATCGCTGCCATCAGCGAGACTCACAATCCTGCGTTGAAGATTCTCGTGCTCACAACCCTTTTTAGCCGTCGCCAAAATTTGGATCGGGAGATCCGACAGAAAGTCTTGGAATTCTTCGGCGCCAGCCTGGTGCTTGAATCTGTGATCCATCGCTACGTCGGTGTCGCCGAAGCCACGGCCATGAGGAAAGGGGTCTTGGAAAACTCCACGACAAGCCCTGCCACTTTTGATTTCATGAAATTGTTTAGCGAATTGGAAAAGGAAATGAAACATGAACAAACGAGACAGAGAACAGCTGCGAGCCTCCATCGCTAAAGATCTGGTTCAAGGTCAGGGAGAGAACTCAGCTACCAGGGAGCTTCTCCGGCAGTATGCTCCCCTACAGGGAGTGATTACTCAACTGAATTCACGGAACTCGGTTCCTTCCGGAATTCCCCAGTCTGTGGAAAACAGCATGGCACCACGTGCCACCGTGGCACGAGATGACGATCCTGCATGGCACGGTGCCACCGTGGCACAGCATGCTACCCCAGCACCAGGTGCCACCCTGGCACGATATGCCGTGGTGAAAGGAGAATTACGGGTACCAAATACGATCAACTTCAGCATTTTCCCGACCCTCGATCCGTTCGCGAAGGCGGTCTACTATCAACTCTTTCTGCTGTCGCACGGCTTCCGGAAGGATACCTGTCTTGTGGGCCTTGCAAAGCTGGCAAAGTCGGTCCTCATGTCACAGCGAAAGGTCCAAAACACAATCACTTACCTTGAAAATCGCGGACTGATAAAAAGGCTTGAATCCAGACTTGGCGGCCAGTCGCGAGGCAACCTTTACCAGGTACTGGTGCCTGCCGCCTGCGTAGCACCAGATGCCACCGAGGCACAGGGGGCCACCCTGGCACAAGGTGCCAACAATAAAGAAAAACTTGATGATGAATTAAAAATAAAATCATCATCAAAGGGCACATTAGCCATCATATCTGCCAGCGGCGCGACAAAGCACCACAAGAGCGCGGCTGCGCCGCCAGAGAAACAGCCTCCTGACTGCGGTGATCTCGCGCTCGTTCGAGCCGCCTACGAAAAGGCAACCGGTAACAGGTGGAGCAAATCGGATACCGAAGCCTACCAGACAAACGACCTCAAGGCGATTCCGACCAGCAAGATAATCTCGGTTCTCGAAACCCTCTCCCAGAGAGCGCCGGCAAGGATCAACAGTTTCAATTATTTCGTCAAGGAGATCATGGCAACCCCTGATCCGCGCAATCGTGCCTGGCGCAAGAAAGAGCTCGAGAGGATAGTGGGGAGGATCCGAGACAGGTACGTCGGCGCCGGCTGTTCCGCCATCGATTTTCTCGAGGATGTGAAATGCGCTTGCGCCCAAGAGGACGTGGAGTTTGACAATGATCTCTACAATCAATTGGTGGGCTGATGCGGATTTCGCGGCTTCTGTCGCCTTGTGTGCCGGCAGGCCGTCAGTTGGAATATGAAGCAAGGGAATTCTCGCAGGTGGCCCGAGAATGACATACTCGCGCACGTCCGAATACCGTGATCAAATGGCGTCAGTCAGCGCCGAGCCTCGCTGATCACAGTCTTCGGCCTTGCGGGTTTGCTCGCATTGAGGGCACTTGAATGCGGCCGGCTCTCGGCAACGTCGGGCAACCCCGCGAGGACGCTCGGGTGGCTTACGTGGGCCTCGAATACAAATTCGGTCCAGTAATCCGGCAAGGGCCGTATTTCACAGGGCGCTCGTAAGCGGCGATCCGGGCCGGTGCTTCCGGTAGGTTCCTGAGAGAGTGCCACTCGGGCTTCCGGGGTACAGCAGAATATACTGTGCAGTGAAGACGACGCGCTCGGTTGCAGACGGCAAGGGCGAATGGAAGGACGCGCGCACACAGTAGCTCTCCTCTGCGACCTTTCCAATAAAGGTCGATGAAGCGATGGCTCCTGCGAAGGCAACGACGTCAGGAATTCGGCAACTCCAAGGCCCGGTCCACAAGTCGACCGGCTGCATAATTAACAGGCCCCGATCTTGCAAAAAGCTCTTCGTGCTACCCCTGTAGGATTCACCGCGGCCCCATCTTCGGTCCAATATAGGACGGCCAGCATTACTGTTCCCGGATCTTCCCAGTCGAGAGACGCGAACTAATGACGGCGGATGGATCAATGTCCCGATCCAGCCCGCCGCCGCAGATAGATGCCTGCAGATCAAGCAAATCATCGAGAGCAACGACCAGGCCGTAGACAATCTCGGGAGTGATCCAATTCTTCTTGGCCACTTGCGCGATCGAATCCAGAATCTCGGCGCTGTTGCGGCAGGCTCCGAGATCCACTTCATAGTCGACAAAGGCGCCGCTCATCTGAGTGCCCTCAAGCCGCAAGACCGATGCCTTCGAGTCATAGTGCCAGCCACCACGATACGTTTTATGCATATTCCGTTCCTCGTATTTGGGTGCTACTCATTGCGTCCACAATCGCGCAGTCTTCTGCCATCAAGCCTGATTGCGACGACCTGCCCGATCCTCGCACCGGTAATTTTTATGGAGTTCCATCCTAGCGCCCCATTGATTCGATCTTGCTCCTCGGCCTCAATGCTCTCAGTCTATTTCCGGTTCCTGCACGGGCTCGCCGGCACTTGGACTCCCCTTCATTCGCCGGCGGTAAGCCGTGACATTTTCAATCTTCCAGAGTATCGCGGGGTGACGAGAAAGACGGGCCGTTTCCGCGGCATCATCAGGAAAAAGCAGGTCCAACTTCAGATTTCCTTGCTGGACGGCAGAACAATATTCATTTTCAATTGCAACCAAAGAGACAAAAGGCTCTACTCTCTGCCACGCGCGTTCTACTATATCCGTGGCGGAAACATCCGCATTGGATGACAGCATCGGCAAGAGTTGCTCGGCAACGACTCGGTCCGAGAGCAGATTTTGCAACCGGTCATGCCCGTAAGCATAGAGAGGATGTTCAAGAATTGCCGATATGGCGATGAAACGAGCCCGAAAATCGGAGGTATTGAGAATCTGTACCGCAGCTCCTGATAGATTCGCTACATCCCATGCGTCGCGAGCTGCACACCGATCGAGGAGCGCGAGCAGTTTTCCGGCAATAAGTTCAGATTGACCAGCAATGCGAACTTTGGGCTGGTCCAAATCGCCTGGCTGCCAAACAGCCCTAGTCTCTGTCGCACAAAGAGGAAGGCGGAACAGGAAGTTCAGATCGACCTCGATGTGCTCCTCGTGCCCGAGTACCGATCGATAGCGTAAGAATATTTTTCTGCCGGCAAATGCATCGGCTGATCTCTGAACACGATATTCGTGGCGTTCGGCAAGTTCCATTACGGCATTTTCCACGGTTGGCCTGGCTGCCAGCATCTTCTCCCGCTCGACGTGCGCAATCTAGTTGTAATCCAGATCAACCGACAGCCGTCCCGGCGGGCCAAAGCAGAGGTTGAGTGCCGTCCCTCCCTTTAGCGCCAGCGCATTCCCCAGTAGCGGATGGCGAGCAATGTCGGCAGCAAGTTCTCCGAGTCGAACGACTTTTTCCAGAGCAGCAACCTGATGTCCGGATTCCGCAGAACATCGCTTGAGGTAGTCAAGGCTAAGCTTCATTGGCTGTGCCCATTTGCAAAATCGAGCGAGGCAGGATTAGATTCCACCTGGGCACTAAAGCTCCTCCCCGGCTGTTACGCTCAAGATACTGCGGGGAACTAGGACGACGTTTCTCAAGGCTGTGAAGCAAAGCGTCGGGAACGTGAAATGCTTCTTGATATCGCTCCAGGAACCAGCCCGTTGCCGCCCAGAGGTTGGCGATCTTATAACGACTCAGGACCTCTTCGAGCAAACCAAGTTCCAGAACGGGGAATCCGGCGGCAGACTGCACGAGTTCCTCCAGCCCTCCGACCAATGACGGTCGCCTGAATCCTTCTACAAGCGTTCGCTCAGGTCCGGTCACCCTGAGCAATCGTCCTTGTCGCTCGATCCGGCGAGTTGCCAGATTTCGGTCTTCTTCCTTCTGCAACGAGCCTGGATGCTCCAGGAAACGGACGGAACCACCGTTCAATTTCAGCATCCTGCGCCGTCGATTCGTGTAAATGGTATATTGGTTCCACATTGAATGTGCCGCCCCCAGGAGTTCAAGGGCACCATGATGGGAAAAGATCCCTTCTGGCCTGAGAGCTGCGCCAACCAGTGGCGCATCTGCGCGGAAGGATTTTGCATCGCCAATTGCGGGCACCACGGCATAGATGCCCTTTGACACAAGCTTAAGCTTGCCAGTGCTTAAATGATGCTTCAGCCGCTCTATTGTCCCTCGACGACCTCGCGCAGGCGCGAGATTGCGCTCAGCTTCATCCAGAGAAAAAACCGGCCATAATGTAAAGAAATCAGCTGTCTTCATTTTGCATTTCGTGTATTTATAGCGGGTATGATACCCTTAAAGACCACAAAACGTCAAACGATTTGCCGCGAGGCTCTCGATTGGACGTTTTGAGAATATAAGGGGGCTTTTTCCACCATCAGAGATCCTGCACGTCAAATTGGCTTGTGTTTGTGTCGGGAATCTCATTCGGGGGAAACTGATGCCCTTAGCGGACTCAGCGGTTGAACTTGTCGTTCGCCCGGGGGCCCGAGAATCAGGGGAGAACATGACCGAGGAGCGCCTCTGCGAAATCGACCGGCTACTCAGAGTCGCGGAAGACGAACTGTCGAATGTCGAGAAGCAGAGGCAATTCCTCCTCGATCAAATTGCTTCGCTGAAGAGCGAAAGAGAGAACCTTCTGCGCCCCACAATCGCGGAGCCGCGTCCGCAATATTCCGCGGGGCGTGTTTCCAATCAGTCAAGCGAAGCGTGGTGCAATCTCTCTCCCGTACCCGACAGGAAGTCGGGGCCCATTCTTCTTTTTCGGTGTTGACAAATGAGACGCCTTGGGAACAAAAGCACCACGGCGAGTGGAACAAATCGCAGGTGACGGGTCCCTTTCCAGAAGAGGTCTGCCTGACCCTGATGGCCACCCAAAGTACCCCACTTATGGCCACTTCAAAATACCCCACCTAGCTGCGCAGATTTCGCAACAAACAGCGCTCCAGACGGCGACAGAACGTGCAAGCTCCCATTTGTTCCGTTCACAAATGGGGGAGAGAGGATGAACGTTTTGAAGCCATCGCTGCAGACCACGATTAAGACATTGCTGGACAAGGAGATAAGTCAACGGGAGATCGAGCGCAAGACCGAGATCAATCGAAGGACCATTCGCCGCTATGCCGGGTTGTGCGGTCTGAGTGCAACCGAAGAAGCTGCTGATTCAAAATACCCCACCTCGCCGGAGGTGGCTACCGGCTCTGATATCCCAGGCGTTGAAAATACCCCACCCCGGCCACCGGCTTCCGGGCCCAAAATGCCCAAGCATGTTCGGTCGGCCTGTGAATCGCACCGGGAGTGGATCGAGGATCAGGTGAGGCGTGGCCGCAACGCCATGGCCATCTACCAGGATCTGGTGGAACTGTTCCGTTTCACTCACCGGTACAACAGTGTGAAGCGCTTCGTGCGGCTGCTCAAACGGAAGGACCCCGAGCAATATGACCGGCTGGAGTTTCTCATGGGGGAATAATGGAAAGCTTTTCATATTTCGCCAAAGCGAGCTTGCGTTTCTGGTTTCTCCCCCGCTGCTTCTGCCGGTTTCGCTCCGCATAGGCGTCATGGCTGCGTCGGTAGCAGCGTTGGTAATCGGGGTGATTCTCCCGCCAGTTCTTCTGGCTGTCGGCGCACTGTTGCTCATAGCCGGAATCGGCGGCGATTCTGTTGCGGTGATACTCCCTGCGCCGGCGGCGTTGACATTCTTGTGAAAGACAAACGGTCTGTTTGGGATGGTAAGGAGAAGGATCGAACGGCTCGTGGCAGTAGCAGTAAATGGGTTTCCTGGCTTTCATCTCGCGCTCCGGACCTGGATTGGCCCGGTCATTCTTAGCCAGGAAAAATGGGGGAAGAACCGAAATCCGTGAAGTCTCTATATATAGAATCTTCTAAAGAGTTTTGTACCGCGTCCCCGCAGATTGACTGCCTAAAGGTGGCAGCCTCTTATTCCGGCAAAAATGGTCTCCTTTCTCGCCGGCGCTAACATCGCAAGCGTGATCGACGAGTTTTCGAAAGGGGACCGATGCTCTCGCGGGTCAGCGCCCCCCTTCAGCTGCTCAGGGAGACGGCATTGCGCCTGTATGAAATCGAGAACATGTGGCCGGCTTTCTTCGCTGATGGTCCATCTGGCCGACCCGCTCGCTGCTTCGTTCAATCTTCAATTCGTCCGCAGCCGTCATGACGGGCATCTGCGAATGGACAGCGGTTTCTTTCAAACAAGCCAATGAAGGCCCACAGGTCCTTCCTTCGCCTTAGTACGAATTAAGCTTGGTACGCTCCAGCGTTTTCCAGAGGTTTTTCCGGCGTTTATGCGTGAGCTTCCATTGCTCAACGATCTTCTTGCACGCAAGCGCATCGAAATCATGCAAGACGGCGAGCCACTCCGCGCAGTCACGGTAATCCCCGGCGGAGTGTTCAGGATCGGGTACGAGCCGCGCCGCGTGACGCTTCCAGAATTGAATCACCTCCGGCAGCAGTTCGCCCGCGCGCAGCCGTTTCAGCCATGTCCGCCGAAGCGTCGTCACGCGCCGGTCTCCCTGTGGTTCGCGCAAAAGCAGGCGGTGCAGTGCCGGGGAGGCCTTTTTAAGTTCGGAAGCGGAATCCAGATCCAACGTCAGGACAGCGAGAGATTTGCATGCAGCGCGCAGAGATTTACACGTTTTGCCAATATCGTTCATCCAGCGGCGGAGATCGCGGCGGAACATCGCCGGCCCTTTAGTGCCGGCGCGGGTCGCATCAACCAGGCCATGGATCCAACCGTGTTCAGATTCAGTGAACTCGTCCGTAGCCACCTCGACGCTCCAAATGGCAATCAACGATGTCCAATCTTCGTAGATCCTCTCGGCTATTGCTTCAAATCCCTGGGGCACACGGTGGAGCGCTTGCAGAACGGCATCACCGCCGGTCCAATCCCGCAGGATGGCAAGCTGCAGCTCCAGGGCACTGGCCGTCTCACGGTCTCCTACAGCCTGCGCGGCTTTGTTCCAACGTCTCAGGAGCCCAGGAATCGCGCGGTCCTGCTCGCCATCGTAGGGGAATGAATTCTCGGTCAAAATGAGCCCTTTGCGCGGATCCCACGCCTTCCCCTCTGTCATGCGGAGCATGGAAGCCGCGGCTTGATCGGCCAGGGCGACAGCATCCTGGAATGCTTTCCGAGCGATCAGGTCGTCGATCACCGGGAGAGCGAGTCGCCAGTCCTGCAGGACGCCTTTGTGACATATTTCCAGGAATCGGCCGGGATTCCATTTCCGGCAGAGTTTTTTATAAAGAGCAAACCACCCTCCGTGCACCGGCTCGAGCGCCCGGGCCCAATGCCCGGATTGGCAATGGCCAATGATCCCTTTGAGCATCTCTTTCTGACTTGCGGGCTCCAGCGCGGAGATGAAATTCCCGATCGTGGAGTGATCCAGATCCAGGTCTTCCCCTGAATGTTCGAGCGCGCAGATGCCGTCCAGGAATTCGAACCCTCCCAAGTGGTCCCGCCGCGCTCGCTTCCACTCCCATTCGAGCAGGCAGCGCGTGACTTTCGGACCATAGGCGAGGCCTTCTCCACTGTCTTCGATATCTTCCGAATTGCATCCGATCTCTTCCGCCGTATTCAGCAGCGCCTGCGCGAAACTGAAGTCGGGCACGAGGTTTCGTGCGAAGACATGAGGAAGAAGGGTGTGAATCCGGGCAGCAATCGGTTCGAGGTCATCTGCAAATCCGGACTTGTCCAGGTATGGAGGTTCCCAGTGATGCTCCTGAAGCACGTACTTGCCGCTTTCATCGGCGGTCTCTGAAATGCAAGCATCCCAATCCCGCCAGGCTGAATCCCATTCCTGACGGGTCTTGCCTGTAGTCGGGTGCGACGGCGCCTTGGATTTTCTAGACCCGCGAGTGGGTTTTAGTGCTTTCCTTAGAGCTGCTGCCGTTTCCGTTTCCAGGCCGGCAGCCATCCGCTCCATGCCTGCCGGGTCCAGCGCAAGGAGCGAGTGCCCGAAAATCCTCCGGATCTCTTCCTGTGAGAAATGTGCCGACAGCTTTTCCATCAAGTCGTTTAACCTGGAATCGGTGTCCTTATTTTTTTGCCGTCCGCTTCCTTTTGTCGCCATTGCGAAATCCTCTGTCATTACGATTGGCCGCCGACATGGAATGCAGCGCGGCCGCGTCCCTTTGAAGCGCGTGCCAGACGCGATGTGAAACGCGCCTGGCAGGTTGTCGCGACGATGGACGTAACACAGTTCATGTGCGAGCAGAGCGCGAGCAGCGGCCGGCGTTGTCTCAGCGATGGCGGCCGCGCCGATCGATACGCCGCACTGAGACAATGCCATTGATGCTCTCGGTGAACTCGTACCACTCCAGCATCGTGTCCGGACTCCCACACAAGGGGCCTTTGCGACGAAGTAACGCAGCTTGCTGGTTTGGTACGGCCGGCGTGAGGTTGTATCGTTCTCCCATGCGGTTTGTATAGGATTGCCCGCTCACAGCTGCATGGTAACCCAAGTGGAACGCCGGTCGTCAAATAATCGGGCCGGCCATGATCGAAACCGGAAGAGAACGGATCCAGCCGCCGTTCCTCCGCCTTCCATGATCCCCGATGTCAAGCCATGACGCGCGGCAGCTCTCGATCCGCGGCGAAAGCAAGACACGCACGGATGTCTTCTCTGGCAAGATCGGGAAACTCTTTCAAGAGTTCTTCCTGAGTCATGCCGCCGGCCATGTACTCCAGAACATCCGTGACCGTCATCCTGGTTGCACGAATGCACGGCTTGCCGCTTCTCTTGCCGGGTTCAATGGTTATGACCTTTTTGTAATCCATGATTGAATCCTACAGCAGTAAAGGCTGCTGCGCTTGAGCTCTAGGGGCCGAGCTCCAGAACTCATCTTCAGCGCCCAACGGCTGTATGCATCGATCCATTCCGAGGCTGCAGGTGCTGGACGGGGCAACGGCAAGTCCAGCACAGGAATCCACTGGCGCTGGCTGCCGCGCACACACCGCCACAATCTCCTTAGCCACGCGATCCGAAGCAGCAGCGGGCGCTGTCTTTAATGCGCAAGGATCCCGGCGGCAGCTTCGATCTGACCGGTGCGTACGGCAACGGGAAGACTCACTTGCTGTACGCGCAGTACCGGGAACTTGTGACAGTCGGCCAGATTCGTTGTCATGTGCGCACGACCCGGGAATTGGTCGAGGAACTGAGGCGCGCTGAATTCGACGAGGATTTCGTCTCGCCTGTGATCGCCGCGGCATCCAGGCGGGCGCCGTACCATCTGTTCTGGGATGACATCGACAAGCTGAAGCTGACCGACTTCAAGACCGAGGTCCTCTTCGACCTGGTCGACAGCCTCTACCGCCAAAAACACGGCCTGACCGTTACCGGAAACTACTCGATGCGCGACCTCGTCCAACACGAGCGCATGCACCCGGCCATCGTCCGCCGCCTGGACGACATGTGCAGGGTCGTCGAGGTTTGATCATGAGCCACGACATGCAGCCAGGCGATCGCGTGATCTGGCTCCGCTCACCAGGGCGTTCCTTTCTGACCGGCTGGAGAGTGTCTCAAATCCCGGCAATCATTGTTCGAGTGTGTCCTCGCCGCATAAAGATCAGGGTCTTCCTCGATGCGCGAGAAAAAACAGTAAATGTGGATCCTGATAATTTGATCCACCCTCAGGAAATGGAAAACGACAAGAGCGCGATGAGGCACGACTAAAAGGACATCCGGCGCCTAACGTTTCAAACGTTAGGTAAATTAACGCTATGGACGTTAAGACAATAAATCATCCGCTCGCTCATGCCGCCTACCGTTTTGCCCATGAATTATGTCCCTGTTTTTCTCTTGTCCTTTACTAAAGGACACGTTATTATAACGGACATGAACGAGAACTGGGAAACCTATTTGGAACATCTTCGGCAGTTGCCGTTTGTCAAGGAGGCCACAATCAGCGAGGTTCGCCCCCGGGTCCCTCTTGAGCGCGGCATCTATGAACCGGACGCGGTTTTGCAAGTAAAGACTCCGCATGGTACTCATGAGTTCTTTGTGGAACTGAAAAAGACTCATCTTACCTATGCCCTCGCAGACGGATTGGTCGCGCAAACCGAACGAGCCGATCGTAAGCCGTTGATCCTGTTCACGCTAAGCGTTCCCCGTAAAATCGGCAGGTACTTAGGGGAGCGCGGGATCAACTATGTTGACCAGGCCGGGAATTGTCGCTTGCATATCAATACCGATTTCGTGGCTTTGATTGAAGGACAGTCCCCAATCAAAACGGCAGCAACCGGCAGGGGGATCGCAATTCCCGGATACCGTGTTCTCTTCTCAATCTTGACCAATCCCGAACTGCTAAACGCGCCGGTTCGAACTCTCGCGGATGCCGCGGCAGTAAGCAAGACCACCGCCGCCGAGACAATTGCTCGCTTGGTCAGGGAAGGCCTTGTTGGTCCAGTCGACCGGCAGCGCCGAATCATGGATCCGAAGGCTTTGCTGGAAAGATGGATGATCGGCTACGAGAACGTGCGCCACCGGATGATTGTGGGAAGATATCGAACTCAAGATGCGAATCCTGCGACATTGGAAGAGAGGCTAGAAAAAGAGTTGGGGGAATCGATCGTATGGGCTTGGGGAGGTGGAGCCGCGGCGATGCGAATCTCCAAGCACTATCGCGGCGAGGAGACTGTCCTGCACGTATGCAATCCCGACAATGATCTTCCAAGAAGGTTGCGGGCTCTCCCTGCGAATGACGGCCCTTTGATCCTGCAAAATACGCCCAACAGAACGGCGTTCGAAGGTGTTGCTCCGCACACGGTTCATCCCCTGCTGGTGGCTGCCGAGCTGAGGGCCAGCGCCAATCCACGAGCTCGTGAAGCGGCTTTTGAGATACAGGAAGGTTACATCAAAATATGAAAGCCACATTTGGAGCCGCCCAGGTGGAAGCTCTGAACACCTTGCAGCAGATCTGGTCAAAGGAACAGATTGTGCTCATTGGTGCCTCCGCACTGGGGTGCTTTTTGGATATGCGGTGGCGTCAAACCTACGACCTGGATCTATCAGTATCGGTCTCGGTTGAAGACTACGCATCTGATCTGAAAAAACTTCGCGGTTGGATCCCTGATTCACATTTTGAGCCGCGATGGATTGCGCCCGGGGGAGTGCGCATCGACATCATTCCAGCAGGATCAGGATTATTGGCGGCTGGTGTGCTTGTATGGCCGCAGAGTGGCATTCGCATGAGTCTCGTCGGACTCAGGCTTGCCTTCGAGAACAATGAGAAACTCCGGTTAGCTGAGAACTTTGAATTTCGAATTGCCAGAATGCCGGTCATCGCAATCCTGAAAATGATTGCCTACCAAGACAAACCGACCGAACGAAACAGGGACTTGCCGGACCTGGCCTACATTCTGGATGAGTTTCTTTCCGATGACGATCCAAGAAGGTTTGATGATGAGGTATTTCAACTGGGTCTGGCCTATGAGGATACGAGCGCATTTTTTCTAGGGAAAGAGATCGGATATATCGTGAATGAAGCGGAGCGAGCCAAGGTCAACTCCTTTCTCGCCCTTCTGCGTGACGAATCCCATCCCACTTTGGCCCAAAGCAAGATGCTGATTTCGGCGCCCGCGTCCTGGCAGAAAGATCAGAACATCCTTCTTCGAAGATTAGATGTATTCGATCAGGGCCTGCGCCTCAAGCGGGATTAATATCCATCCATGAAATCGTATAGCAACACGGGCGGCAAATTTGACCGTACGATTGTTGTTGGGGACATCCACGGCTGTTACGACGAGCTCCAGGAACTATGCCGTCTTGTCAATTTTGGAGCGCGGGATGCGTTGGTCACGGTTGGGGATTTTCTCGATCGTGGCCCGGATTCCTGGAAAGTCGCTGCTTTCTTTCGCGATTTGCCGAATGCTTTCAGCGTGCTTGGAAATCACGAACGGCGAGTTGCCGGGACAATTCGCGGCACAAGCAAGCCGGCCTGGAGCCAGGAACAGACTCTTTCGTTGCTGCCAAAGGCTGAATGGGATCATTGGGCCAGTTTCCTGGAACAACTGCCCGCCGTTTTTGAGACGGATCACGTCATTGTCACCCACGCCAGGTTGGACCCAGCTCGTCCCGTCACGGAACAGGAACCCTACTTTACAGCGGCGGTGGGCGGGAGCAATGCTCGGATTGAGTTGGATTCTAACGGCGTTCCCCGGTGGTTTTCAGAAATCTCGCCAATGCTGAAAAAACCGATTTGCATGGGGCACATTGGATACGCTCGGGTGGAGTTGGTGCCAGGCCGGCTTTTCGCGCTGGACACCCGTGCCGTCGGAGGCGGATGTCTCAGTTCCGCGATATTTCCTGGCGGTTCCGTAGTACAGATTGCTGCTGCCAGAGATTACTATGAGGAGGCTTTCGCTGCCTGGAAGAAGTGGAAACCTGTAGCGGGTGATCCGTTGAGCTGGCCTCTGCCCCTCCTGGTAGACATCTTGGGACCCTCAGATGAATCTGAAGACGCGGCAACATCTATAAACGTTCAAAGGGCACGTGCGGCCCTGGCGGCACCGCCACCAATGCCGGACATGCATCAACTGGTGAGCAGATTCGGTCCCGTGCCTCCTGCTGGTCCCGAACGAGGCGATTATTTCAAGAAGCTGAGATCCGTCCTCTCAAGCCGAGAGCTCGACTTCATTATCCATCGAGTACTTTCTGGCCAGAAGGTCACAATCGAAGATATCGCACACCGGTTTCGGAATCTCACCCTTGCGCGGCTATGTGAGATGCTGAACGCGCTGTGATCCAGTGATTGAAACGAGTCGAGGATGAACCCCGGCTACAGTTCAAGAACCAAGGCGGGATCGAAGCTCTTGTCAAACACTTCATCGCGGTAACCACGCGGATTTGAAATAATCCGTGTTTCGTCGATCCAGTAATCCGCGGGTCGATGAAGGTGACCGTGAATCCAGAGCCTGGCGTGGCTTGCTGCTACTAAGCTATCAAGGTTTGATGCATACGCAGCGCTGATTAATTCCTCCGCATCCACCGGATCCAACGACCTCGAGCTTGGTGCGTGATGGGTTACGATGATCGTTGGGGGTGCTGCAGTTAAATCCAGTTGCTCGCGTAGCCATCGCACTGAACGAGCATGTATTCTTGCCGTGTCCATGCCAGTTAGTCTCCGGAATTCTGGGCTGACCCGAATACGGCGGTAATCGTTCATCACCTTGGCAGCCTCACGTCCGGCAATGGCAGGATCCCCGAATAGAGAGAAATCCGTCCATAGAGTGCAGCCCAGGAACCGGAAGTCGCCGATATTAAGGCAATCGTTTTCCAGGATGCGGATGTTCGTGCCTGCGCTCATGCGCCGGAAATCATCGATTAGTTTGGGCACGGCCCCGCCGTAAAACTCGTGGTTACCGAGCACGTAAATAATTGGTTGTTCGGTAGGGAAGTTCCTGCGGATCCATTCGAGTGCTGATTTGCCCGGACGGATATCACCCGCCAAGACCGTGACATCCGCTTCGACACGCGGCAAAACTACCGTTCCGAAGTCGACGTGCAGATCACTCAGGATACGAATTCGCATATCTCATTGTTCATCGGAACTGTATGTTTTGAGAAAGTATATGGAGTCTATGTGTGCGGTCCCATACTTGGGCATTAAGCCGTAAAACCTGATAAATTGAATTTCTTTTGCTTCCAGCAAGGACTTAATAATAGGGAGAACATCAAGGGGCAGAATTCCCAAAAATTCTCTCTGTTCACCCCTGAGTGTTATCGACCCGACACCATTTGGTTTTGTTTCCGGCTCTTCGCGTTCGGCTATTCGCGAGATGATCGAACGATCTCCGAGGAGCTTCAGATCCACTTGATTATCCGCATATTTGCTGGGCTCACGAATGATACCCTTTATCTCGAGGTTCAAGGATTCCAGGTAAGTTCCGGACAAGAATTTTGGAAAATCATTCAAGCTGAGCGAGTAATTCATGCTCCACTGCTGCGCCTCGATCACATAGAAGCAACGCTCATCCTTTTTCCGGCGCCTGGTCTTCCTTCGCTTCCCAGGTTGTTTTGGCTTTTCCATCTTGGACCTCCAAAACTCCGCAATTCGGCTTTGTTCGATATTTACGGACAGTATGCACTGATTGAACGGAGATATGACTTGACATTTCTTGTAGAGAGCAAATACCTTGATGTTGTGGTGCAAGATTCATTCTGAAGGGCGGGCGGATCGCTGAAAGGGCTCCGCGAGAGGGCCCGAGGATCCGTTGCTGATCCCTACGCCAACATGATGAGAGCGGGCTGGAGCTCCAAAAACAACCATCTGCAGTTAGGCGAAGCTCTGTTTTACCAGTTTGAGGGCAAGGTTCTTAATCCGTTCGGTGTCGATATCGATCTCCCCCTCTGGGTTTTCAAACGTCTCAAGAAGTTGCATCTGCTGGAGCGTGACCGGCCGACAGGCAAGATGCGCATTCGTGCACAGGTGTTCGGCCTGATGGACCTATGGGATGGACCCGACTTCCGGCCAGACCGGCGCTACCGAGCGTTCGATCCGGGTTATCAGCGCGCTTGTTCCAAGGACAGCGGCTATGCAAGCGCAGTCCTCAAAGCACTGGGCAAAGACTGCTCTGGCCTGGTTAACCCGGCCGTTGAGCGCACTCACAGATTTGAATTAGATCTCTGTCATTCCCGCCTGTCCGATGAGTACCGCCGCGCTCAGGTCGACGAAGCGCTGCGCGCGGTCAAGGCAAAGCGACGGGCGAAAGCAGCATGACTTATGACTGGCGGGTGGTTTATCTGCAGGAAAGGCGGCGCCCGGGCTACGTGATTGAAAACGGAAAATCCATCGTCAAAGCTCGGAAGGACACCTGGCGCCGCCGCTGGCGGATCTCACTCGAACGTGAAAAGAGAAAAACCGCATGAGCCCTTTCGCTCCGGCGCATCCGTGCGGATTTCCAGGCTGCCCGATGCTCGTTGATTCTGCTCACCGACGCTGCGAGAAACATCGCATACAGGAACGAAAAGAGATCGACCAGAGGCGCGGCTCGGCTGCGCGCCGCGGCTATGACACTAGGTGGCGCGCCGCAAGGAAGCGCTACCTCAGTATTCATCCTATCTGTGCCGGGTGCGAACGAGTGGGCCGGCTCACGGCAGCGACTGTCGTGGACCATGTCATACCCCACAAGGGCGATCCCAATCTCTTCTGGAACGAGTCGAACTGGCAGTCGCTCTGCAGGAAATGCCACAACCGAAAGACCGCCACGACCGACGGCAGGTGGGGATAAATGCGAGTGATTTCCATCATCTTGGAAAGTGTCCTGCGCCGACAGGCCAGGATTCTCCGTTACCAAAATCAAATTCTTGAAAGGATCGAAGATATGTCCGAGGTACTTGATCAGGTGAAAGATTTTGCCGCAAAGATCGATTCGGCAACCAATGCCATCGCCGTGAGGATTCAGACGCTCATCGACAAGATCAATGCCGGGACGGCCACTCCCGAAGAGATCGCGGCCGTGCTGCAGCCTGAAGTCGACCGTCTGACCGAACTTGGGAAGGATCCCGCCAATCCTGTGTAGCAAAGGGGGGATGGGGGTCCAAATCTCTGGACCCTCATGCCCGGGACCGGGCGCGCGGTCTTGCGCGCGCGTTGCCAAAATGAACAGGAGGGGGTAGATGGACGAGATAGCTGAGCGTGCGGTGAGGGATACGCAGCTTACTACCGTTGTTACCCCGGCGAATCTTTTCGTAAGTTCTATACAATGTAAGTTAAGGTAGGCATACACGACGGTTCGCTACCGGGGTCATGGGGGAATTCAATGCGAAAGCTCATCGTACTGTTGATTGTCGGCGTCCTGCTTCTAGCGGGCTGCAGTTTGGTGCAGACCAAGTCCAGTTCGGCCGACCAAGAAATCGCAGATGCCTTCGCCAATCAGCAGAGTGGCTTGACGGTGTCTGACTCGGGTATTGTCGATCGAGTCCTCTCGGATGACACGGAAGGCGGGCGACACCAGCGTTTCATCCTGCGTCTCGCCTCCGGCCAGACACTGCTGATAGCTCACAACATCGACATCGCGCCCCGGGTCAGCGGGCTGTCGGTGGGTGATTCGGTCGAGTTCAAAGGGCAGTATGAGTGGAACGACCAGGGCGGCGTCGTCCACTGGACGCATCACGACCCCAGCGGCCAGCATCAAGCAGGATGGCTTAAGCACGGGGGAGTCACATACCAGTAGTCTCAGCGTGACGCGTAACACGCAATCGAGCGTCTGGGCGCAAACGCCGTATCTTGCTAAGCTGCAACGGAAGACAGGCCGCTCATACCCAACACGTTAGGCATCATTCCTCCTCTGCAAATTGCGATTTGGTTTGACGTATTCCAGCTACTGGAAAAGATAGAATAAGAGAGTAGATGGCCGAAATCGTTGATCGGGCAGTGAATGACCTTGTCCCGTATGCCCGAAATCCCCGAAGGAATGATGCTGTCGTGGATCAAATGGCGGCATCGATCCGGGAATTCGGCTTCAAGGTGCCCATCCTGGCTCTCTCGGATGGCACCATCGTCGACGGGCACCTGCGACTCAAGGCCGCCCAGAAGCTCAGGATCGAGACGGTGCCGGTGATTCTCTGCGACGAATGGACACCGGCGCAGGTGAAGGCTTTCCGTTTGATGGCCAACAAGTCGGTGGCTTGGGCGGAATGGGACACGGAACTGCTCCGTTTTGAAATGGAGGATTTGAAATCCCTCGACTTTGACCTCGAGCTTACTGGGTTTGGAGAGGAAGAACTGGCGCAGATCCTGGAGCCGGCTCAAATCGAGGGGCTCACGGATTCGGATTCCGTTCCGGAGTTGCCGAGCAATCCGGTTTCGGTTCCCGGTGACCTCTGGATTTTGGGAAAACACCGGCTGATGTGCGGCGATTCGACGTTTGTCGACCAGGTTCAGCGCCTATTCAACGGGGTTGAGCCGATCCTGATGGTCACGGACCCGCCCTATGGTGTGGACTACGATCCCAAATGGCGGAATTCCGCCGGACTCAGCAAGACCAAGCGAACGGGCGCAGTCAAGAACGACGATCGCATCGACTGGGGCGACGCCTATTCGCTCTTCCCAGGCGATATTGCCTACATCTGGCACGCGGGCCGGCATGCAAGCGAGGTGCAGGCGTCCATCGAGCGTTGTGGCTTTGAAATCCGCTGTCAGATCGTCTGGGCCAAGCCGAGATTCGCGATCAGCCGCGGCCATTACCACTGGCAGCACGAACCCTGCTGGTATGCGGTCAAGAAAGGCAAGACCGGCCACTGGAACGGAGACCGCACGCAGACTACTCTGTGGCAAATTGGCGCCAAGACTGTGGAAACCAAGACCCATCACGGCACGCAGAAGCCCGTTGAGTGCATGTCCCGGCCCATAACCAATCACACGAATCCTGGCCAGGCAGTGTACGACCCTTTCCTTGGCTCCGGAACGACCATCATCGCGGCCGAGGGAACCGGCCGGGTTTGCTTCGGGATGGAAATTGATCCGGCCTATGTGGACGTGACTGTCGAGCGATGGGAGAAGTTTACCGGCAAACAGGCGGTGCTGGAGGGCGACGGCCGCACTTTGGGGGAGATCTTGGCCAGTCGTTGCCCCGGAGGCGAGAAAGCGGCACGTGAGGCCACACAGCCGAAGAAAAGCGCCCAAAAATGGCTGGGAGGCGGCCCAAACCAACCAAACTGAAGCTTTTGCAGGGAACCCAGCGATCCAATCGCATCAATCGCCAGGAACCGGACCCAAAGCCCGAGATTCCGAGTTGCCCGAAGCACGGTGCTTCCGCCATCAACTGTTGGTGGCCCAACCGTAACTTGCGTGCGTGGTATAGTTTGAGACTCTATTCCAGTCCATCAGTTCTATCGTCGACAGGATCCAAGAACCATGAAGAGTCTCAGATGTACGGACCCGCAATGCCAACTGTCGGGGAAAGCCTGTGCCGGAAACATCATCCGCCACGGCTTCTACAAAACCACTTTGGGAAAGCGTCGCCGATACCTGTGCCGGATTTGCGGGAAGACCTTCTGCTTTAACGTGGGCACGGCCTACTATCGCCTACAACATCGTCGCACAACCTTTGACGAGGTCGCCAGCCTCAGCGTCGAAGGCCTGAACAAATCCGCAATTGCTCGAGTAAAGGGAATCGGCTGGAATACCGTCGATCGCTGGCTTAAAAAAGCCGCCGACTCTTGTCGTCGGTTCAATGATCGCAAAACATCGGGATTCACCGTTGCCGAGCTTCAAGCAGACGAGATTCGCACAATTGTTGGCGGCAAGGACCAGCCGATCTGGGTCTTCGCTGCGATCGAGGTCTGGTCTCGGCTTTGGCCCTCGACAGTTGTCGGGAGACGAAGTTACCGAAACACACTGGCCATCTTTCGAAACGTATCCAGCCGAATGAATATCAAACATGTCCCGCTGATCGCCACGGACGGATTCGATTTCTACGCAAAAGTAATCCGGCGCGTGTTTGGACTGGCATGTCTCTATGGTCAGGTCATCAAGACGCGCAGGAATGATCGCATTATCAAGGTTGAGAGGAGAGCGGTGATCGGCGCCGCGTGGCGGTTGGAAGAGGCGTTGCGCAACTCCGAGGATTCTTCAAAACTGAACACGTCGTTCATTGAACGGCTGAATCTCACAATCCGACAGGGCTCAGCGTATCTTAGCCGGCGGACGATCTGTCACGCGCGATGGAGGGAGCGTCTCGAGGATCATCTCGAATTGCTTCGCTGCCACTACAACTTCGTTAGGCCTCACAGGGCACTGAAATTCGGACGAGAGGTCAGGACACCGGCGATGCAAGCTGGCTTGACCACCCGGAGGTTGAGGTTAAGAGAGATTTTTTTATCGACGATCATTTTGGGGCCGAAGGAGAATTTCGCATTCGTATTCGCGCAGTCGACCATCTTGGTTGTTGATGAAGATATGCGGCTGCCTATGGCCGCCTAGCAACACTTGATGATGGAAGCACCGATCTGGCTGACCCAGAAGAACCGCGAGCGAGCGAAGAAATATTTCGAGGTGCTCGGCGTGGATCCCGAGAGGCTCAAGGATCCCGGCTACATCGAGTACCAGCTCGGCCTCGACATCGAGGGCCGCGAGGTTTCCTTCGGAACCAAGGACGAGGAGTTCAACGGCAGGCAGAGCGTGAAGGTCGTCTGGATCGGGAGGAAGTCGGACCCAAACTTATCGCGGAGCGCCGCCCGTTTTTTCGGCGCTACCACTGGCGATGGCGAAATAGCTGGTGAAGAACTTGCCTTCTGACCCGCACAGAGCGATGTATGAGTGATCTCGAGGAATTACTCGGGCAGCACATCAAGCTCTCCGGGCTGCCGGCGCCGTCGCGGGAATATCGGTTCCATTCGCGGCGCCGGTGGAGGTTCGACTTCGCCTGGCCGCGCTACAAGGTCGCCGTGGAAATCGACGGTGGCATCTACAACCGTGGCCGTCACGTTCGGGGCAGCGGCTTCGAGCGTGACGCCGAAAAGCGCAATGCCGCGGTGATGGCAGGGTGGCGAGTTCTCCACTTCACCCCGCGCCATGTCAAATCCGGATTGGCTGTTCAGACGATCGAGAATCTGATGAAGAGAATCAGTTGAGAAACCCGAACCGATTGGAGAAACAACGATGAGCGGCGCTAATCTTGCTCTGGTTCCTATAATCGATCAACCCAAAGCATCTCCCCCGGCGGCGATGCACGAACTCGATGCAGCTCGGTACATCGGAACAAACCGGACGCAATTCCGTGAACTTGTCTTCGCAGGCCACATCCCGTACACGATGCATCTCAACGGGAAACGCAGGATCTACCTTCGCAGGGACTTAGACCTTTACCTTGAGAGCCTTCCCAAGCATATAATGTCGTCGCGCGAAAACTCACCGAAACCAGCTCTTTTTAAAGGAGATGGAGCAAAGTGAGCGTTAAACTTAACAAAAACCGCGGTTACTGGCTTATCGATACCCTCTGGCCGGATGGTGTTCGCACCAGGACGAAGATGCCCGATGAAGCCACGGCCGACAAAATCAACAAGAAGATCGAAGTGGCATGCGCGGACGAAGTGAGGATCTGGGGTAAGCTCAGGAAAGAACTCAGGCTTGAGGGGGGCAAAGGAATACTGTTCCGGGACTTCTGCGACCTGTACTGGAAGCTGCATGTCCTGCCCTACAATCGTCGTCTCGACACCAAGAAAAGCCTGCTCAATATTCTGAAGGGGAATTTCGGGTCAACTCCAATCGACGCCATCACACCCCAGGCGATCGCGAAGTTCGTGGCTGCGAGGAAGTCGCAGGACCTCAACAACAAGACAATCAATCGCAATCTGGCAGCTCTCAGTCATGTGCTGGGATGGGCTGTGAAAAAGGGATATCTCGATGAAAACCCGGCCGCACGTATCGACCACCTCAGGGAAATCGAGTGGGTGGGAGAACGTCCGGACGAATCGGTGATCGACGAGATATTCAGCAAACTGGATCCCCGAGTGCTTCCTGTTTTCACGTTCATTCGGGAAACCGGGTGCCGCAAAAGCGAGGCGACCACGCTGGACCGATCGCAGATCGACTTTGCCCGGGCCCAGGTAGTTTTCCATTCAAACACCAAGAACGGCCGTTCACGCCAGGTGCCGCTGACCGAAAGCGCTCTATGCGCAATCGCGGCGATGCCGCCGCAGGCCGACACGGTTTTCTATCACCCGGACACCCTTCGGAAATGGACGTCCGACGGGGTGTCGATTCCGTGGGAGAGAGCCAGAAAAGCAGCTGGCCACCGAAAGCTGCGCATCCATGACTTGCGCCACGCGTTCGGAATCAAGCTCGCCGAGGAAGGATGCCCGATGCACTACATCAGCGAGGTGATGGGGCATCACTCGATCGACTTTACCAGAAAGCATTACGCCAGGTTCAGTCCCGACTCAGCATCAAAGAACGTTCTTCGGGTGCTGGAAGGACGCAAATTGAGGCAAGGATGACCTTGGCACAAAACTGGCACACTGGGTTGTTTGTGAAACTCGCGGATGGCTGTAAGTTATTGAGAGATTTGGTAGCGACGGATGGAATCGAACCATCGACCTTGGGGTTATGAAGGCCTAAACGGCCTCAACCACGTACCAGCCAGTACCACAAATACCAACAAAATCACGCTTCAACACGTCGCGGTTTAGGACGGCGTCTGCTCCTTTTGGCAGCAGAACCGTTGCACAACCGTTGCACTTTTTCTGCCTGTGGCTTGTCTGCACACAACCAAAGGAGGTGCTAAGTCATTATGGCACATGTCTTTGCCTTGGCAAACGCAAAAGGAGGCTGCGGCAAAACCACTGTGGCCCTCAATCTCGCCGTCTGTTTTGCAAAAGCCGGCTATTGGACGCTCGCGATCGATCTGGATCAGCAAGGCAACCTCAGCGCCGGACTGGGCGTGAACTTGAACGAACTGAGCGCCACTGCCCATCGCTTGCTCATAAGAGAGGTGCCGGAGATCCGCCGGTATCTGATAGAAATCCGCCCGCAGCTCCATCTGCTGCCGAACTCTATCGACATCGAAGCCGACGATCTCCTCGAAGCGAAAAAGGTCAATCGGGAGGTGCTCCTTCGCCGGCAGCTAAAGCCGGTTCTACCCGACTTCGATGTCATTTTGATCGATACGCCTCCCGCCATGCGGGCGGCAACCGTAAACGCCCTTGTCGTCGCCGACAACATAGTCATACCGATCGACAGCAGTAGCTTTGCCCTGCTCGGCATGAATCAGCTCCTTAAAACGATCGCTGCCATCAGCGAGACTCACAATCCTGCGTTGAAGATTCTCGTGCTCACAACCCTTTTTAGCCGTCGCCAAAATTTGGATCGGGAGATCCGACAGAAAGTCTTGGAATTCTTCGGCGCCAGCCTGGTGCTTGAATCTGTGATCCATCGCTACGTTGGTGTCGCCGAAGCCACGGCCATGAGGAAAGGGGTCTTGGAAAACTCCACGACAAGCCCTGCCACCTTTGATTTCATGAAATTGTTTAGCGAATTGGAAAAGGAAATGAAACATGAACAAACGAGACAGAGAACAGCTGCGAGCATCCATCGCTAAAGATCTGGTTCAAGGTCAGGGAGAGAACTCAGCTACCCGGGAGCTTCTCCGGCAGTATGCTCCCTTACAGGGGGTGGTTTCTCAACCGACTCCGCGAAATCCGGTTCCTTCTGGAGTTCCAGAGCCTGTGGAAAACAGCATGGCACCACGTGCCACCGTGGCACGAGATGACGATCCTGCATGGCACGGTGCCACCGTGGCACGACATGCCACCGCAGCACCAGGTGCCACCCTGGCGCAATATGCCGTGGTGAAAGGAGAACTACGGGTACCCAATACGATCAACTTCAGCATTTTCCCGACCCTCGATCCGTTCGCGAAGGCGGTCTATTATCAGCTCTTTCTTCTGTCGCACGGCTTCCGGAGGGATACCTGTCTTGTGGGCCTTGCGAAGCTGGCAAAGTCCGTCCTCATGTCCCAACGAAAGGTCCAAAACACAATCACTTACCTCGAAAAGCGCGGATTGATAAAAAGGCTCGAATCAAGACTTGGCGGGCAATCGCGCGGCAATCTTTACCAGGTACTGGTGCCCGCCGCCTGCGTGGCACCAGATGCCACCGCGGCACAGGAGGCCACCCTGGCACGCAATGCCGACGTGGCACCACCGGCTACCGTGGAATCCGATGCCACCCTGGCACACGGTGCCAACAATAAAGAAAAACTTGATGATGATTTAAAAAGAAAATCATCATCAAAGGGCACATTAGCCATTGCGTCTTCAAGCGGCACAACGAGAACCCACATGGGCGCGGCTGCGCCGCCCGAGAAACAGCCCGCAGCCTGCGGTGATCTCGCGATAGTTCGATTCGCTTACGAAAGAGCAACCGGAAACAAGTGGAGCAAATCGGATACCGAAACCTACCAAACCAACAAACTGTACGAGATCCCAGTAAGCAAAATAGTGTCTGTCCTGGAAGCTGTCCCCGGCCGGACGCCGACCAAAATTAACAGTTTCAACTACTTCGTTAAGGAAATCATGGCGGTTCCTGACTCGCGCAACCGTGCTTGGCGCAAGAAAAAGCTCCAAAAGATCGTGAGCAGAATCCGAGAAAATTGCGTCGGCGCCGACCGCCATTCCGCAATCGACTTTCTCGAGGACGTAAAATGCGCCTGCGCCCACGAGAACGTTCTGTTTGACGACGATATCTATAACGAATTGGTTGGTTGATTTTGATGTGTGAGACGCGGCACGGCGGTTGTTGCGTATGTAAGCTGATTGTGCGGTCTCTGTCCGCTGGTCATTCCCGCAACGAGGGTGCCGGCAGAGAAACTGGCACACCATGCCAGGGTAGCATCGTGTGCCACCGTGGCACGTCCTGCTGCAGTCAAAAGCGAACTGCGCGTGCCCAACAATCAACAATCAGTTGCCTTGGCCTTCTATGCGAAGGAAACCATATTCTGGGATGGTTGGGAGCTGAGGATCGCCCGGCTTCCGGCCATCCATGATTTTGAGGTAGATTGGGAGGCGAACGGCGCCAGCTTCAGATCGCGTGAGAAATCCGAGCCGGACGTACGAGGCAACCAGCCGTCTGAAGCCGTCGTTTAACGGGGCCAGAATCATGCTTAAGTTCGCCAGATAGGAATCCCTGCCCCGGTAAACCACTGTCTCCGTGATCCGGGATTGCAGTCGCAATTCGTTAATAGGGATCCGACTCACCTGGGCGAGCAAGCCGGGCAAGAACCGGTCTTTGGATGTCGAAGCGCAATCGATCGGCTCTCGGTCTTTGTTGCTGTAAAACGCATAGTAACGAACGGGGTGAACGCCCGAAGTGAATACGGTGCCTTTCGTGAGAGACAGTGCATACTGGTTGATTGAAGGCCAATCCGCATCTCTTGTCACGTCCCCCCAAGAGCCGCCGCATCCCCCGCCGCTGCCTCCGGCGGCCATGCCCGGCGTAATCACTTCAACCGATAACTGGATTTTGAAGTCATTCAACAGACCCCGGGCAAAATCTGCGGTGGGCGCCTCCGCAATCAGGTTCGCTGCGGCCAACCATTCCAGGGGAACAGCGGTGCGTTCAAATATCCTCATGAGCGGATCGCGGCCATCCAACGAACCGGCAAGCAGGATGAGCTGCTGAGGCGTGGACCAATAGGGCAAAGGGGGTATTTACTTGACTCAGGTAACCGCTATATATGGGGGTAGGCTGTGCCGAGGTTTGCCACATGGTCCGAAACGGCCCAGGAAGGTCGTTCCCGAGCGATCGTACCTTCGATGGCCGGCACCACGAGTTCGCACGCATGCGGGGCACCTCGGGCGGCGCAGATGCCACTCCTGCATTCGGACCGAGCAGTGGCGCGTCGTTTAGAAATCTGCCCACCCCAATATGTGAACTAAACATGAGTCAACTATATACCCCCTTAGGGCAATTTCACGACAACATCAGCCGGGACACGCGCATGCAGCTGTATAAGAGCATCGGCGACTGCCAGCATCGCATCGGGAATCGCCGCCGGGCTCTTGGCATTCATGGATGGCAGCCTGTTGATCTGGGCAATGAGGCCGGCAATCTGATCTCGGCGGCCATCTTCGGCAATGAGCTCCGCCGCCCACGCCACCCAGCGAGGATCTTCCGAATGCAGCCATTGCTCCTGGAGTCGAGCGGCCTCAGCGGCATTAGCTGGCCGGTATGTGGCCGGATCTGGGAGCTGCTGGCCTGCCTGGCACACGCCTGCAGCCAGCAATACGATCCAAATGTAGAGAATTCGCACGTCACCTCCTTTCATTAAGACGATTGGGGGTCAGAATCGTTTCTAAAAGTGACATCCCGGACTGTGGTGATGTAGCATTGAATAATAAACTGTAACTACAGCACATGCAGGCGCTGCTCTTATGGTTTTCAATCATCTTCATATTTTCGCGGAACAAGGTCGCCTACGTTCATGCTCCAGAAGATCGAATGCCATATCGAGGTTTTTGAATTGGGTCATCCTGACGTTATTAGTCAACCAGTTCTGCTCAGCGCAGAACCCGGGTGACATCTCGTTTTCACTCGTCCTGAAGAACGGAAAAGCCGCATATCGCCAGGGCGAAGTAATTCCCGTCGAATTACGCTTCGAGTCAAATGTGCGCGGGAAGTACCAGGTCATTACCGATCCTTCCGCAAGGGTTCATCTGAACAGTCCCAGGGTATACGACCACTTCGCCGGTGAACCAGCAGCGTACGCAGTTGATCCGTTACGCGAGCAGACTCGGATATCTGAAATGCTTACAGGCCCGTCGCCGAGGCTGGCGCCGGTGATCTCCAGCCCGCTCGTTGTTCAATCCGTCCTCAATGATTGGATCTCGTTCCGCAAGCCAGGCCGCTACGTCATTTCCGCGCAGACGGAACGGGTGAGCCTGGCGGATCCTTCGAAGAATCCTTCCAATACCTTCATGCCCAAGCCTATCCCGCTCCGATCCAACGCCATTGAGATCGAAATAGTAGCGCCCGAGGAAGGCTGGGCGGAAGCGGAGTTGCGGCAAGCGGATTCTTCTCTCGAGGGGTTTCGCTCGGCAGCCGGAAGGCCCTTGGACCCGAATCGCGAACAGAAGGCCATAGATGCGGCGAAGGTGCTGCGATATCTGGGCACACGGGATGCCGCTCTCGCGCTCGTCAACTTTTTCGAGCGCGGTCCGGAGGTCATTCAAAACTATATTGTCGCCGGCCTTTATGGCTCGCCGTACCGCGACGAGGTGATCGTAGCGCTTCGAGAAGGATTGACTGCTCCGGATGTGGCAGTGACTTCCAACTGGATTGATACCCTCTCGGAACTCGTAACCTCCCAGACGTTAGGACCGTGTCCTCCGGTCATGAACGAGGGACCCGCACTGAAAGGATGGCTGGAACGGTTTCGTGCCGAAATGTACCGAAACCTCGAGACGCTTGCGGGAGCCGTCGATCGCAAGCAGGGGCAGGCGCGCGCAGTGAGCCTGGACGTTCTATCCCGCCGCAATGGCCCCTCACCTGCGCCTCTGGATGCGATTGGTGCCGTTCTGAAGACGTTCCATGATCTGCCCGAAAACACGCAATAGCGCTATCTCACGATGGACTGGCCCCGGATCGCCTCGCCGGAAGTCCTTCCGATGATACGATCCCTGGCACAGGGAACGGGACCGCTCAGGGACACCGCCTTGGCCCGGCTCCAGGAACTCGATCCGGCGGTGGCGCGCCCTATTGTCCTCGATCGCATTCGCAAGGGGGACAATCCCGGCGGGCCTTACAGTGACCCCAGGCTGCTGCTGCAACTTCCTGACGCCGTTCTCCCGGAAATGGACCAGCCGCTCGTCGACCTGCTCGAAAAAGGCAAACCGGTCGAGACATTGGTCTCCAGATATGTTTCAAACGCCGTATTCGGACGCGTCCAGGCCTGGGTCGAGGCACACCCCTACTCTGTCTGCGAGGGAGGAAGAGGGTCACTCCTTCCGTACTTGTTCCGGGTGGATCCCGCCTATGCGGCGGATCGGCTGGACAGGACCCGAAAGTCTCAGTCTGGCGAGTGCACTCTCTCCGGCTCACCGGGCGGAGATCCCTTCTTGAACCCAGGGATCGAACAGGCGGCGATTGCCGATCTCTCCAACCCCAATCCGTCAATTCAGAGGCGTGCATTGACACTGCTCGCCGCCGGAGGCTCCGCCGCTGCCGAGGAACCTATCTGGCAGGCATTTGCGCGGTTCCATGAAAGCGGGAACGCGTCTGTTGACCAGGGCCTCGAATATGGATTTATGGACGCTTTGACGCGTGGCATGGGATGGATCATGACACCTGAAAAACTGGAGCGTCTGGCGGCATTGTGTATCACCGATTCTTGCCGGAAGAACGTCGAAGCCATGCGCCGCGGTTCGGGAAATCCCGTGGCAATCTCCATCTCCGGGATGCCGAACATCACGGCCGTACGGATAAACCTGTTCGAGGTGTTCGGCGCCCGGCAACTGGAAGCCAAGATCCGGCAGTTCCAGCCGGGAACCAAATTCGCGTTTCCGGCTTCCTATCGGGGTGTGTGGTATTACGAGCAGCGCATGTCTGAAATCAGGCGCATCCTGGAAGCGGCAGGGATGCAGATTGTAGATTAGGCGCCCGGCCAACAGGGGGAGCATCTATGAGCGATCTTGCAAAGCACGGCGTTCGCGGTCCCGTTCGCACCTTGCGGACGGAGTCAGCCGAATGGGATCGGGATCAAGAACGCTGGTACCCTCCAAAATCAAGCTCATCCATAACCTTCCGCACCGACGGCACGGTCAGCACAGCAGATTATGGAAATGCGGATGGGTCGGTGTCTCGTTTTAGTTACCTGTACGACGGAGAATCCCGGTTAACAGAGATGCAGTTCCGGACAAAGGACCTGCCTGTCCATCGGACACTCTACGAATATGATGAATCCGGACGGCACATCCGGACAGTGGAAGTGAAACCGGACGGCAGCCGGCGCGAGTCAGAAGAATGCTATTACGAAGCCGATGGTGGAAAGAAGAAGATCAGGTTCCTCGATCCGGACATGGCTAATGCGAACTGCATGTACGCTGTGGAAGGTAGTGAAATAGGCCATACAGCCAATGGTGCGACAAAGATGACCACCATCTATGATCGGAGTGACCGGCCGACCGAGGCTCACTTCCACGACGCGTCTGACCAACTGCTCCAACGCATCGTCCTGACCAGGGATGATGCCGGGAGGATGGTAACCGAGGAGGTGCGGCTGCACGGGCAGTTTCCATTTACGGGCTGCACGCATGGATGCGCCACGCAAGGTGCAGGATCGGAGCGGGGAGTCGAGAGCCTCCCGCAGGAAGATCGCGCTAAGATCGAAGCAATGCTAAAGGAGCTCATGGGCCCCGCAGATCTGTTGTCAAAAACCACGTATTCCTACGACGAGAAAGGCCGGCTTCTGGAAAGGACCACGAGTATGCTGGGAATGGCTGGGAACCGATCCACGTTCCGTTATGACGAGCATGACAATACGATTGCAACAACGGAGGAGGACGGCTCTGGTGGGCCCAGGCGGGATTTTCGTATGCAGTATCAATATGACGCATGGGGCAATTGGACGGAGCGCGTTGTCTCGAGTCTGGAAACCGACGGCCACTTTCAGCCCTCCCATGTCGAACGCCGCGAAATCACCTATTGGGAACCATGAAACGGATCTCGATCATCTGCATGCCTTCGAAAGGAGGTGCAAATGTGGTTCCTGATCGGCTTATGCTTGGCGGCAGTGTCGATAGCGCAGGGTCCTGGGGATGGATCGAATTTAGTACCCTCAGCACCGAGGGAGATCAAGACGCTGTATTGGGAACAATTCCAGACCACCGAGACTTGGGTGCGGCTGTTGCCACTGGATCAAAATCGTAAGCCGGCACCGTTGAGCCTGATTTTCTACGTCACGTTCTCCGGGAAGAAGCTGCCGTCGGTGCCAACCGAAGTCACAGTTCGTGCACAAGCCGATCCGCGTTACGTCGCTTCCAAATTCTCTCTGGATCTTAGGCCGCAACCCGGTGATGCATTGGACCTCGTGGGACCGCTTGGGACCATCAAGAACTCCATAGGAACGAGATTTCAGTATTACCCGAATTGCCCAGGAGGGAACTGTGTGGTGACTGGCGTCATCTCATATCTTCCATGGCAAGTTTTCCTGCAACTCGCTCGATCACACGCCCTCACGGCCGAAATACTGGGCATGGAAGTGTTATTTGAGCAGGCCGACATTGACGCCCTGAACGCATTAGCGAAAACGCTGGGTTCCGGAAAAGAGTAGGTAGGGCTGTTGTCGGCAGCCTCGGTCGGTGCGCAAGGCATCCATCGGCACCATGCGTCACAGTCGCCACGCGGCGGCGAGTCCTGCGCATCCCTGCTACCATGGGTACTATGCAGAGGCCCTTACGAATGAGTTTTGTTAAAGGATAACTTCTGATCGTTGCGATAACTCCACCCAACCGCTCACCCCTGAACGCGGATCGCCTGGAGAGGATCGATCAGGGTGGCTTTCCTGGACGGGAAATAGTTGGCGAGGACGGCCGCACCGGCCCAGGCCAGCGATACCGCGGCATACGTGGCGAGATCCGTGGTCGAAACCTGGAAGACGAGGGAAGACATCAATCTGTTGAGAGCCAGAGATCCCGCCAACCCCAGCGCCTCCCCAATCAGAAGCACCCCCAACCCCTGCCGCATGATGAGCCGGATCACGTCCCTCCTTTGCGCCCCGACCGCCATGCGGATGCCGATTTCATGCGTGCGGCGCGATACGGAGTACGCGATCGTGCCGTAGATGCCAACTGTGGCCAGCACGAAGGCAAGGCCGCCGAAAATCGAGATCAACAGGAGATTGAAGCGGCGTGCGGCGTACTGGGCGTCCAGGATCTCCTCGAGCATTTCGACCTTGCCGAGAGCCGCATCCCGGTCAACCGACAGCACCGCTTTTCGTAGCAGCGGGACGACGGCCGATTGCGGCACCTTGATGCGTACCAGCATGCGGCCGGAAAACACCCCTTGGCTCTGGGACATCGGCGTGTACAGGAAGGGGACCGGAGGCCCTTCCAGGCCGGACATCCTGACGTCATTGACCAAACCAATGATCTGTATCCAATCTGAACTGAGGTCCATCCTCTGGCCTATAGGGCTTTTTCCCGGCCAGAACTTCCGGGCAGCAGTTTGGTTGACCACGCCGACGAGGGGTGCGCCGGCGCGATCGACACCGTCGAATAGACGGCCCGCGATGAGTTTGGAGCCGACCGTGCGGAAATAGTCGGGTGTTGTCGAAACGGAGGTAATGAATGCCTCTTCGCCGTTGACATGAACCGTCAGCCCCGCTCCGGCGCCTCGAATCGGGACGACACCGACTGCCGCGGACTCAACGCCGGGTATCTTTTCGACCGCTGCCGTTAATCGCTTGCTGTACTCGATCAGGGTATCCAGCCGTCGATAGAGGCCAACCTTAAAAACCGGGGGCATGGCATTCATCACCAGGACGCTCTTGGGCTCGAATCCGAGCGGTACCGATTGCAGCATGGCATAGGTTCGCATCATCAGCCCCGAAGCGATGAGCAGCATCAGGGCTAGGGCAATCTGAACCGTGACGAGCACGTTTCCCAACCAGCCGCGGATTCGCGGCTCCATGCCCGGCGCTCCCTCTTTCAAGGCTTCGGTCAGTTGCGGGCTGGATGCGCGCAGTGCAGGTATAGTTCCGCAAAGCAGGCCCGTCAACACGGCAAGCAGGAATGTAAACCCGAAAGAAGTTGCATCGAGCGAGACTGCGCTCGCCCGTGGAAGATTCGCGGGCGCAAGGTTCATGATCGCTTTCCTGGCCGCAACGGCGAACAATATGCCGGCAACACCTCCCGCCAGACAGAGCAGTACACTCTCTGTCAACAACTGTCGAAACAGGCGCATTCGGGAAGCACCTGCCGCGGCGCGCACCGCCATTTCCCGCTGCCGCCGCATCGATCGCGCCAGCACCAGGTTGGCAACATTGGCGCAAGCCGTAATTAGAACAAAGGTGACGGCTCCGAACAGAATCAGCAACTGCGGACGCACCTGGCCGACGATCGATTCATGAAGAGACGTCACCTGAACCGCTCTTGGAGACCGCTGCCTCGGCCGCAGCTGCGAATTTTGGGGGTCCGGATCGGTGATTTTCGCGACCCCGTTCATTTCCGCCTGTGCCTGAGCAAGCGATACGCGATTGCGCAGTCTCCCAATCACTGTCAAAGCGCCAAAATGCTGGGCATTGTCGCCGTAGATGCGCGGCGCCCAGCAATCCACGCGTAAATGCCCTATGTCCTGGGAAAAATGGAATTCCGCGGGCATGATCCCGATAACGGTGACCGGTACGTTGTTCAGCAGTATCGATTTGCCAACCAGGTTCGGATCGGCACCGTACCGGCGCTGCCATAGCTCATGGCTGAGCACAACCACCGACCCGTCATAGGCGATGCGCTCACCACCCGCGGCTTTGAAATCCTGCGGCTGAAATACCCTGCCGAATTGAGCGCGTACTCCGAGCACGTCGAAGAAACCGGTAGTGACGCCCAGCACGACGATCTGTTCAGGGAATTCCTTATCAGTCAGGATGTCCATGGAGCTGTTCTGGACGGCGGCGAGAAACTCGAAGGAATGGCTCCAGCGAAGCCACTTTACAAACTCCGCGTGGGTAGCCGTGTCGTTCTTGCCCTGTGTATCGACGGCATACAGCCGCACCAGGCGGTCGGGATCTCTATATGGAAGCGGAAGCAGCAGAATTCCGTGGATTACGCTGAACATGAGCGCGCTTGCGCCCAGAGCGGCCCCCAGCATAATCACGGCCAATGCGGTAAATCCCGGGCTGCGGCGCAGCATGCGCCATCCGTATTGCAGGTCCTGAAGCAGACGTTCGAACCAACTCCACCCCCACATGTCGCGTGTGACATCCTTGATCAAGCCGATGTTCCCGAACTCGCGCCGGACCGCCACTGCCGCCTGCTCGGGCTCCTCTCCGCGTTCGATGCGCTCACGCAGCGCCATTTGCAGGTGGCCTTGAATCTCGGCATCCAACTCCTCTTCCCGCCGCCTTCGCCACCGAGGAAAGTGCATGGGTCATTCTCCTTGTTCTGCGGCACTCAGGGCGCCGGCCATGGCGCGTACGAATTGATCCCAACGGGATCGTTCCGAGACGAGACGTTTCCTGCCGGCAGACGTCAGGCGATATACCCGGACACGCTGTCTGTTCTCCGAGACCTGCCAGTCGGCCGTGATGACGGCCTGTCGCTCGAGTCTGTGCAGGGCGGGATAGAGCGAACCGGTGTCGGCCAGGAGGACTCCCCCCGAGTTGACACGAATCGCCTGGCTGATTCCGTATCCGTGTTGGGGCCCCCATTGAAGAGTCTGGAGTATCAACAGATCCAGCGTGCCCTGTAGCAATTCGATCCGATCGCGGTACCGTTCCTTTTTGAGCATGTCGACATCCTACATCGTTACCATGTAGACTATCAACATCCATTTGAACATCGGCCAAAACGAAAACGAAATATTGCGGGAAAGATTTCGAACAAAATACCGGGCGCCGTCCGGCGGCCGGCTCCCACAACTGCTGCATATCACCGGTTTCGTCGGCTGCGGGAGAGGCGATTGACAAGCAGCGCCAGAAAATAAAGGGGACCATTCAGGGGGCCGCTTAGCAAGAGCGCCGCATACGCAAAGCCGGCGTTTTTCCATTTGGAAGTTTCGATGCCCCACCCGAACTGGTCTTCATTCACAAGGTAGGTCCAGGTTGACGAAGGACCTTTCAGGCGCTCCAGTTCGGCGTCGGCAGGCCCATTTCTGCCGATGATCGACGTGATTTGCCCGACGACCGCCTCCGTCAGGCGGCTGGGAAAGCGCAGGAATTCGTCGGTGGCCCATTTCCTGAACTCGTCGATCGGCTCGCGGCCACCAAGGTTTACCAGGTGGATGCTGTCGCGTGTGTCCTGGACCCAGGCGAGGTGATCGGACCACAGCCGGTCGAGGTGAAAAAGCGTCGCGCTTCTTTCGAGTTGCGCCATCATTTCCGGGCCCAGCCGCCGCAGCCCTTCCTGGAAGAGCTCCGATGCGCATCTGGCAAGCGGGACCGGCCATTCCGATTCGTCCTTCATTAATGCCCCAGCGGGTTTCCCGGATGCGTCCTCGGCGGCGCCGAGCAGTACACGTTCCCTGCGGGCCTGAACTATCTGCCGCTGCAGGTCGACGAGGCTGGAAAACCTGTACAGCGACCGCCGGATGTCGAAGTTCTGGCCCTCGATCACGCGCTGGGCATGCGCGATGTCGTTTTGTACCGGCCCATGTGCAAATGCGCCTTCTTTGGCATGCGATCCATGCCGTCGCATGAATGCCCAGGTCAGCCCATAGCGCTCGAAGAGGTCGTCCTCGAGGCTCAGGAAGAAACGCGTGGCGCCCGGATCCCCTTGCCGGCCCGCGCGTCCCCTGAGCTGGCGATCGATGCGCAGGCTTTCGTGCCGGTTGGTTCCGATCACGTAAAGCCCTCCCAAGGCGACGATTGCCTGGCGCTCTTTTTCGTCGTCCCCGCCGAGCTTGATATCGACGCCCCGTCCCGCCATGTTGGTCGAAATCGTGACGGCCCCCAGGGTGCCTGCCCGGCTGATGATGCTCGCCTCCAGTTCGTCATTTTTGGCGTTGAGGACCGCGCATCGGACGCCCGTGCGCCGGAGGTCCGCGGCAAGTTCCTCCGATTCCCTGATGCTTGCGGTGCCGACCAGCACCGGGCGCCCCGAGTCGTGAACTTCCCGGATTTCGCCAACGATTGCGCGGTGCTTTGCCATACGGTCGGTGAACACGGCATCGGGGTGGTCCACGCGTACGCTCGGCGCGTGCGGCGGGATAACCACGACTTCCAGGTCGTAAAACTCCCGCAGCTCATCCGCGGCCGACTGCGCGGTCGCGGTCATGCCGCTAAGGGTGGGGTAGAGGCGGAAGAAATGTTGCAGCGTGATCGATCCCAGGATGCGGCCTTCCGTTTTTCGGACCAGTCCCTCCTTGGCTTCTACCGCAGCCTGGAGCCCATCCGGCCAGTGGCGCTTGTCGACCACACGCCCTGTGTACTCATCCACGATTTCGATGCGGCCGCTGCGGACGATGTAGTCGACGTCGCGCAGGAGGAGGGCTTCCGCATGGAGCGCGCAATACAAGGCCTCGAGCAGCGGCCGGTTGCCTGCGTCGTAGAGGCTGCCGCAGGCGAGAGCCGACTCGGCGCGCTCGATGCCGGCGTCGGTCAGAAATACATTGCGCTTCTCGGGATCGGTTTCAAAATCCCTGCCGCAGACCAAGTCCTTAACCGTGCCGGCGATTCCAGCCGTATTCCACGATGCCCCGTCGGCCGCACCGGAAATGACCAGCGGGATCCTCGCCTCGTCTATCAGGATCGAGTCCGCCTCGTCGACGATCGCAAAATCGTAGGGGCGCTGGACGCGCTCCAGGCGGTCGTACGCGACCTGGTCGCGCAGGAAATCGAAGCCGGCCTCTTTGGCCGAGGCATATGCGACATCACACCGGTAGCCGGCTCGTTTCAGTTCCGGGCCCGCCGCCTCCTGAATGCACCCTACCGTCAAGCCCAGCATTCGGTAGATGGGCCCCATCCAGGCGGCGTCGCGCCGCGCGAGGTAGTCGTTGAACGTCAGCACGTGCACGCCGCGGCCCGAAAGGGCCTGCAGGCAGCCTGGGAAAACGGCGGCAAGCGTCTTGCCTTCTCCCGTCGGCAATTCGGCGATGGCCCCGCAGGCCATTGCCAGGCCCGCGATCATCTGCGCGTCGAATGGATCGAGATCCAGCACCCGGCGCGCGGCTTCGCGCACGAGTGCGAAAATCTCCGCAGCGGCGGAATTGTGCAGAACCGTGGGATGCGGTGGGCCGTGACGCTCGAGCTCCGTGCCGGCCGCCCGGGCGCGTCCGCAGAGCTGGGCGTCCGTGTGCGTCCTGAAATCAAACGCCTTGATGCGTTCCACAATCTCGCAATAATCCTGGAGATCGGTTTTGATAGGACTTCCGGTCACCCGATGGAAAACTCTCTTGAGCAGCGGCGCCCGATTTCGAACTGCGACGTTTCCTGAAGGTGCATTCATAGCCATGATGGCCTCCGAGAAGGAGTGAATAACGGACGGGAGGAGATGGAGGTCAGAACAAGGGCGGGCTTCGAAGGGAGGCAGCGCGAATAGAACGCCCGCGGGTGCGGCAAGGGGCAGGGCGGGCCAGCCGGGCCATGGCACAAAAAAGGACTGTCAGGATGGAATGCAGCAGTACCGGGAGGAGCAGCGGCGGTAAGATCACAACCAGAATGATCAGCGCGGGAAAGAGGCACCAGAGCAGGCTGTAATCCCAATTCTGGAGAGGCGACAGGAAACGGTCCATTGTCCATTCCTAACGTTATCTACATAGATAAGGTTCCGCCCCACGGTTGTCAAATAAGGGATTTATAGATTAGAACCGTATCGGATGTAACCTTTGCCGGCCCGATGGTAATACCCTATGTACGCGCTGGGTTGTGTTCCTCATATGCTGATGCCGGTCCAATATGACGGATGCTGAGCTTGTAAAAAAGTGCGCGAACGGTGACGAGGCTGCTTTTCTGGCCGTATATGAACAGTACAGCGGATGCCTGTATCGATTCGCATACCGTCTCCTGGGATCCCGGCAAATGGCGGAGGATGCCGTTCAGGAATGCTTCACAAGCCTGATTCGCAATTTCCGCCGGTTCGATCCCGGCCGCAGTTCATTGTGTACGTACCTGTTCGCAATAATTAGAAACCTGGCGCATAAGCAATTTCGGCAGGCCGGCAACGAGCTGGATCTCGACGTCATCTCCGATCTGCCGGACAACTCGGAGTCGGTCAATCCGCTGGGCCGGCTGCTTTGCAACGAGCGTTCCGCGGCGGTCAGGGATGCGATCACGGCTTTGTCCCCGATTTTGAGAGAAGTCCTCATATTGTTCGAATATGAGGATCTCACGATTTCCGAAATAGCGGCTGTCGTCGGAGCTGATCCCGGCACCGTCAAGGTGCGCCTTCACAGGGGACGGCAGGCCGTGAAAAGGCTGCTTGGCCCAGTGGTGTTGTGTCAAACGTCCGTAAGCGCCGGGGAGGGAAACTGAAATGAACGACGATTGGAAGGACCTGCTCGCATCTTGGCAAGTTTCTGATCCGGATCCGGAGTTGAAGGGCAAGGTTCTCGATATTTACCGCAAGCAGTTTCCGAAGCGATCTGTCAGGAAAAACCTGATCCGGACCCGTATCGCTGTCCCGCTCCCCATTGCTGCCGCGACGGCCTCGCTCGTACTGGTGTTGACCTACTTTGCGATGCGCCCGCATGACTCGAGTTTTCGGCACGAGGCACAAATGGCATCGGAGATCCGGCATCCGGCGGAAATGCGGCCAAATGCCGGGACAGCCCCCTCGTCCATGGCTGCGATAAAGCCGTCTGAAGCGACAGAGGAATCACGGCAGAGCGATCTCCCGAAGACCGCGCGCAAACAAACGAAAAGAGACGAGCGGAAGATCTCAACCATCATCTTGCAAGGAGAGCAAGAAACGATTCAATGCATTGTGGGAACGGAATATCGGCCGATTGCAGTCCCCAAAATCTATTCGGGATTCATTTTTGATGGATCCAAGTGAGGTGACTATGAAAAGGATCTTGATACTGCCAGCTTTGGTTGTCCTTATCTTGAGCGTATCGCCTGGCTTGGCAGCAGCGCAGGGCTCAGGGGGCATTGCCGGCGCTCGGGCAATTGATCCCAGCGTTCCATACAGACCTGAAGTCCTAATCAACCGGGAGCCCATCCCGACGCTGGATTTCAAAATGGAGTTGGTGGAGATTCTTCCCGGAGGCACCAACGTGCTGTGGCCGACCGGCGATGCACGCACTCCGGCGGGAGTTAAATTCAAACCGGGTGTCCGAACCGGATGGCGGGTTGGCGCAAACAGCCTTGAAGGCGTTGGATCGAACCTGGGGCTGAATTATATGGTCGGAACAAAGCTGCTGGAACTGGGCCCGGACAAAATCGTGCTTGATTTCAGAGTGTTTGAAGGCACAACGCAGAAGGTCATTACGTCTCAACAACTGTCGTTGCAGAACTATCAGGAAGCACTGATTGAATTCGCGGCGGCGTCTGGCGGCAGAAGGCTCGCGTTGCGAATCATCCCGAGCATAGGTGCTATTCCCCCGGTTCCCGACTACCCGTCGACACTGCAATATGTCGGCTTCAAAGATGGCCTGTTGATCCGGAACACCAAGGAACTGCTTTGGCGCGGTGGTTTTGGGAACGGAACCAACGATCAGACCGAGATTCCGTTCTTCTATATCTCCGGGCCTGCCGGACTGCTCGTGATCTCTTACCGGTCATTTCCCGGTTCGACCCTGCTCGGCTATTTTCAGGATTGGAAGCTGATGTTCAAATGGAATGACGATGTCTATGAGCTGATTGTTCCTGCAGGTTCCGTTCTTCCGGAGAGCGGCAAATGGGCCGCCTACATCTGGCAAGCCGACCCGACTCCGCGGGAAAAAACGTTCATGGCGGGAACCGTATCGAAAATCGACACGCTTCCGGAGACCGTCAAAAAGATCCTCGACCGAATGAAGTGAAGCAGGCAGACACCTGCCGGGACTCTAGGTTCAGGTTCCACGCAGTCTCTCGCGAGTGCCCGGCAGGTCCGATCCCACCCGGTAATTCTCAAAACTCAAACTGTTTGGCGAAAGAAGCCACTATTATTTCTTGACCGGCGGCTCCGCTTTCGCAACCGGGTAGGCTGTGTTGTAGGCATTGATTACGTCATCAGTGATGAGCAGGACGGGGTTGCCGTACGCGTCACGATTCGGGTCCATGAAAAAAACGCTATCGAGGCCTTTCTCCTTTGCCAGCCTGGCGATCACCGGCAGGACCTTTCGATAAATGGTGTTCGTAATCCGCTGCCGGCGCTTGTCCGACTCCCTCTCTGTGTCCTGTTGAGCGCGTTGTAGCAAAGTCTCTTTCGCTTCTATTGAATCCATGAGATCAGTCCGGGCTTCTTCCGTCAATATCGTGCCCTGGACATCCAGTTGAGTCTTGAGCGTGTCGACCTCTTTCTGGATGGCCTGCAATTCCGCACGTTTCCTTTCAGCCCATTGCTGCCAAATTGCGTTTTCATTCTGCCCTTCATCGCTGCTCGCAATGAGCTGTTGGATGCTGACGAAGCCGATTCTGGCGGTATTCTTCGAAGGCGACGTCGACGGTTGCGAAACGCTCGCTGGATTTTGAGGCGGATTTTGCGCCGACCCGAGAATTGCCGTCGCAAGGGCGCACGCAAACAAGCAGACGCATTTTGGACGTATCATGCCCTGTCCCTCGGTAAATGGTGCTATGAGGTCCCATTTAGCGAACGACTTCGGCAAAATGAGAACGAAGTTGCGGACTTGATTACGTAAAAATTTCTTCCGAGTTCCAAAATTGACTTGTAGCAGGGGAAAACGCAGCCGCTCGTTTCCCGTAAGGTCAAAAAACTCAGCCGAGCTGCAAGTGACTGAATCTGCACGCGTTGGTATCGCCATTACAACATCTATTTCAGACTATTGACTGATAGCCATCGATCACGGATGCTCGATTTTTTCGCGCAGCATCCGGAGAGATATGAAATCCGTTCTACAACCCTGGCACCTACTCCTGTTCATCATCGCGGGTTGGGTCAACCGCCACCAGCAGGATGTTCTCGAGTACCTGCGGACTGAAAACCAGGTGCTGAAAGAGAAGCTCGGCAAGAAACGCATCCTGCTCAGCGATGATCAGCGGCGCCGCCTGGCCGTCAAAGGAAAGGTATTGGGCCGTAAGGCACTCGAGGAAATCGGCACGATCGTGACACCCGACACTCTTCTTCGTTGGCATCGAGAGCTCGTGGCCAGGAAATGGGATTATAGCCGGCAGCGGCAGAAAGCCGGGCGCCCGCTACTCTCAAAGGAGATTATTGAACTGGTTCTGCGGATGGCTGGCGAAAATTCGACTTGGGGCTATGACCGAATCCAGGGCGCTCTCGCCAATCTTGGGCACAAGATTTCTGACTCAGCCGTTGCCAACATCCTCAGGCAGCATGGCATAGAACCGGCTCCGGAACGGAAACGCCAAACTACATGGCACGCATTCCTGAAAGCCCATTGGGACGTGCTGGCGTCTGTGGATTTCACCACCATGGAGGTTTGGACGAAGAAGGGACTGGTCACCTACTATTTGTTGTTCTTTATGGAACTTGCGACACGGCGAATTTATTTCGCCGGTCTCACTGTCCAGCCGGATGAAGGTTGGCTTCTCCAGGTAGCCAGGAATGTGACAGACGCCGAAGGCGGATTCCTCCGTAGGAAGCGATATCTGCTGATGGATCGCGACGCGAAATTCTCGGAAGGATTCCGGCGAACACTTGAGGCCGTCGGAGTGAAACCAGTCCGCCTACCGGCGCGATCGCCAAATTTGAATTCCCATATCGAGCGATTTATGCGCTCGGTCAAAGAAGAGTGCCTGGAGCGCATGATTTTCTTCGGTGAGAGATCCCTGCAAGCCGCCGTATGCAGTTATATGGAGCATTATCATACGGAGCGGAATCATCAAGGAATAGGAAATCAGTTGCTGCTCCCCAGTGAGGGAGTCGGCCGAAGATCTGGTGATATTGCATGCCGCGAACGACTGGGAGGACTGCTGCGATACTATTACCGCGAAGCTGCATGACCTCTAATCTGTATCTTACGGCAGTCGATTGGGAGCATGGTGATCGCGTGCATGGTCGTCCATTCATGGCCGAGGAACCAAATGGATAATCATCCCCCTCTCCCGGAATTCACCTGTAAGTCTATTGAGACCGAACGAAAAATGGTCCGCATTCCTGACCACAAACCATGAAAATAGCCCTTTTTAGCGACGACGGAGAAAATTGACCTTACGCCATCAGTCCGAACACGCGCTCCTGGATGCGTCGCATCCCGGTCGCCGGGTCCCGTTCGAGGAGATGCAGTTTCTTGAGTCTCTTGAAAACTCAGAAGGGGAGATCGATCTCGACGCCGTGGGGATTGAGGATCTTGCCGTCGAATTCGTCAGACAAAGCTTCGCCAATCAGCAGCTGGTTGATTTCGGAGCTCCAGCCCGCTCGCGTCGGAATAGATACGACAGAAGCGCAGCAGGCCAGAACGATCTTGACCTGCTACACTTAAAACCCTATTTGCTCTCCGAAGATTCTGTCAAGCCGATTTTGGGTCTTTGACAAGCGTGCATTCTCATGCCGCATATTGGAGAACGCACTGCAAGAAGGCGATTGTGTCCATCGGCAGTTCCTGGACTTTCTGATGGCGCAAAGCAATTGTACGATAACGTATCTCAGGCAGGTGACTGGTCGTCATTCGATTTCACAATCCCATTTATGGCCAGCGCAACGGTTTACGGGGGCACACAATCCCGGTAAGCGCCACTGATTGAACTTCCTCGATCCCTGTCAACTGACTTATAATGGCCGCAACTCCCGTTGATTTCATTGCAGTGGGCGTATCGCCTTTGCGGAGGCCCGCATGCCCGAGATCGGCCAGACGATTTCGCACTACCGGATCATCGAAAAGCTGGGGCAAGGAGGGATGGGCGAAGTCTTCCTTGCTCACGACAGCTCGCTCGATCGCAAGGTCGCCCTCAAGTTCCTGCCCGACATTTTCTCCGGCGATCCCGAGAGGCTGGCCCGCTTCGAGCGCGAGGCCAAGCTGCTGGCATCGCTGAATCATCCCAATATCGCCACGATCTACGGCCTTGAGCAGGCGGATGGAAAGCGCTTCCTCGCCATGGAGCTGGTGGAAGGCGAAACGCTGGCGCAGCAGATCGAGCGCGGGCCGATGCCGATAGCTGAGGCGCTGGAGGTCTGCCGCCAGATCGCCGACGGATTGGAAGCCGCCCATGAAAGAGGCGTTATCCACCGAGACCTGAAGCCGGCCAATGTCAAAGTCACTCCGGAAGGAAAAGCAAAGATCCTGGACTTCGGCCTGGCGAAGGCGTTTCAAGGCGAAACACCTGCAGTAGACGCATCGAAATCACCGACGCTCACGGATCAAATGACTCGGGCGGGCCTAATCCTTGGGACGGCGGCGTATATGGCGCCTGAGCAGGCGCGCGGCGCCGCGGTGGACAAGCGCGCCGACATCTGGGCCTTCGGCTGCGTTCTATTCGAGATGCTGACAGGGCAGTCCTGCTTTGCAGGCGAAACAGTCACCGATGTGCTGGCCGCTGTGATGCGCGCAGATCCGGAGTGGGTGAGCCTGCCGGCCGCGACGCCGCCGCGCGTGCGGACGCTCCTGGAGCGCTGCCTTGCCAAAGACTGCCGGCAGCGCCTGCGCGACATTGGCGACGTGCGTCTGGAGATCGAAGGCGTGGTTGAGGGTGGGCTGGACCAGGGTCAGGTTGTTCCGGGAAGTCGGGGAAAGTTGGTCCGCGCACTGCCGTGGGCTATTGTCGGTCTGCTAGCTATCGTCGCTGTCGTCGCCATCGTCCAAATGGGACGCCAGGCACCGCCAGGACCATCGTCCATATCCCGCCTGACCATCCACCTGCCCGCCAACCAGCGGCTGGCCAGGACCCATGCGGTACCGTTCGCAATTTCCCGTGACGGGCAACAGGTGGCCTATGTCGCCCAGCAGGGCAGCCGCTCACAGATCTATCTGCGCCATCTGGATTCCTTCGACGCGGTGCTGGTGCGCGGCACCGACAGAGCCACAACGCCGTTCTTCTCGCCGGATGGTAAGTGGCTGGGATTCTTCGCCGACCGGCGACTCAAGAGAGTAGCAATCGCGGGCGGAACGCCTGTAGATATCGCGGAGGCTCCCCTGGGCTTCGGCGCCACGTGGGGATCAGGTGACGAAATCACTTTCACCGCGAGTCTCAGCTCCGGGCTCAAGCAGGTCTCAGCCTGGGGAGGCGAGGTGACGTCGCTGACCAAGCCAGACTTCAAGCAGGCCGGCTACAGCCACAACTATCCCCAGTTGCTCCCGGACGGAACCGGCGTGCTGTTCACTGTCTGGGGCCTGGCCGACGGTGCGGCGGTCTGGTCGCGGAAGACCCACCAATGGCATCGCATCGTCCCGGGCGTCGCCGGTGCCCAATATCTCGACAGCGGGCACCTGGTATATCTCGACAATCAGGATCAGTCCAGGCTAGTCGCCGCTCCATTCGATCTCCGCACAGAAGTCGCGGGGGCCTCCAAAACCGTGCTGGAGGGGGTGGATACGATCTACATGACCTCGCGTGCGTCGTTTGCGACGTCCCCCAACGGAACGCTGGTCTACGTGCAGGGGAGCGGCGCGAGTCGAATGCTGGGCTGGGTTGTCGGTGGGCAACCGAAGGCACTTGGGGCCGACCCAGGCGACTACGTCGGGCCTCGCATCTCGCCATCCGGCGATCGGATCGTCGTCCTCAATGGCAGCGATTTGTGGATTCTTTATACTCAACGGCCGACGAGGACCCGGCTCACAAACAACTCGACAGGCAACGCAGCGGCCCCGGTTTGGAGCCCGGATGGATCCGAGGTTGCATTCTCATCGAACCAAACCGGTATCTGGAGTGTGTACCTGATTCAGGCAGACACGACCGGCCAAGGCCAGCTCCTGCACGCGGGGGACCACGACGAGTTTCCGACCGCCTGGTCTCGTGACGGCCGGTATCTCCTGTTCACCCAGATCCACCCCGACACCGGCGCCGACATCTGGATCCTGCCCCGAACCGGGAAGCCCGAGCCCCTCGCCAATGGCCCGTGCAACGAGCATTCGGCGCAGTTCTCCCCGAACGGACGGTGGCTGGCCTTCGCCTCGGACGAAACCGGGAAGGACGAGGTGTACGTGCAGCCGTTCCCAGCGACGGGAAAGAAGTGGCCGCTTTCGGCAGATGGGGGTACAACACCGGTGTGGTCGAGGGATGGCAGGAAGATCTTCTATCACAACGGCGACGACATGATGACTGTCTCCTTCGAGGATGGACTGGCCCCAAGAACAAGCGTTCCGCAGCGGCTGTTCAGCGGTGCCTACGAGTGGTGCGACTTCGAGAGACACTACTTCGGCGCCAGCTACGACGTCGCCGACGACGGGGCGACGTTCGTGATGACCGAAAGAAGCCCCGACCTGCCGGCGGGCGAGTTGCGGGTCGTGCTGAACTGGTTCGAGGAACTCAAGCGCCTCTGCCCCACAGTAAAGAAGTAGACGCGGCGGGACCGCAGACTGGGAGTAATTTCTCATGATCGGAAAAACGCTCGGCCATTTTCGGATTGTCGAGAAGATCGGCGCCGGAGGCATGGGAGAAGTGTATCGAGGCCGCGACGCACGACTCGATCGCGACGTCGCAATCAAGGTGCTGCCCTCTCATCTGGCCGAGGATGCGGCGGCATTGGCGCGCTTCGAGCGTGAGGCCAAAGCAATCGCCACCCTCTCGCATCCCAACATCCTCGGCATTTTCGATGTCGGCAGCGAAGGCGGGATTGCATACGCAGTCACGGAGCTGCTCGAAGGGGAGACGCTACGCGAGCGCGTGCAGGAGGGAGCGTTTCCGGTTCGACGGGCCATCGACTGCGCGATCCAGATTGCGCATGGCCTAGCCGCCGCCCACGACAAGGGTATCATCCACCGCGATCTGAAACCCGAAAACGTCTTTCTGCTGAAGGACGGGCAGGTCAAGATCCTTGATTTCGGCCTTGCTCGGCAGCTCAAACCAACAAATGCAGAGGCAACGGCGAGTGCCGCGCTGACGTCCCCGGGCACGGTGATGGGAACAACAGGCTATATGTCTCCCGAGCAGGTGCGCGGCCGCGAAGTCGATCACCGTTCGGATATTTTCAATCTCGGCCTGGTTCTTTACGAGCTGCTCTCGGGTAGGCGTGCATTTTATGGCGAGACCTCTGTGGACACCATGCAGGGCATCCTGCGCGCAGATCCGCCGGAATTACCGGAAACCATCCCGGGTGGCGTACGCCAAATCGTAGCCCATTGCCTGGAGAAAGATCTGGTCAACCGCTTTCAATCGGCCCGCGATCTCGGATTCGCGCTGACGGCGCTTTCGCAGAGCGGCAGCCAAATCGCAGCGATCCCGACGCCGGCAAGAAGATCGTCCTGGCTAATGCGCGGTGCTGCTGTGCTGGGAATAGTAACGATCGTGGTGGTTGCGGTCCTGATTGTGCGACGGACCTCGCCCACACCCGCAGCGCCCGAGTGGAAGGGCACACTGTTGGGCGGGCCAGAGATTGCTTTCGGGCCGCGGATTTCTCCCGATGGGAGTTGGTTGGCGTTCCAAGCAATGGTAGCAGGGCAATCACAAGTCGCAGTGATGAAGCCCGATTCGGCTGACTTTCGGGTTTTGACCACCAATAGCAACGCCGGAAGCGTTATGGAGGTATGCTGGGCGCCTGATGGTAATGGGATCTACTATGACCGCAGCCATGACGTGCCGCTTGGCATTTATCGCGTGCCTGTGACCGGCGGCAGAGAGCAATTGGTCCAGCCAAACGCCATGTTCCCCCAGACCTTGCCGGATGGCAGTCTCCTCGCCGTTCACCTAAACGCCGAACAAAAATATCAGGTATTTCGCTTCTGGCCGGATACGGGTCGAACAAAAGAATTTCCTGTGGAAGTTCTTAATTATCCGGTGAGGATTCGAGCGTTTCCGGACAGATATGAAGCCATAGTAACCGGGAACTTGCTCGAATCCGGTCATGGCTCAAAGCAGCACCTTTATGTGATTGAGCTGGAAAGCGGACGGTTGCGCCGTCTTACGACCGGATTGCCGGAATCAGAGGAGCCCCTCGGCGCGTTGGCTGTTGCCCGGGATGGCAAGTCAGTTCTGGCCGTTCACTCCTCAGGCGCCTTCCACCGGATTATGGAGATTCGCAGAGATGGGAATTCGCCAACACGCACACTACTATCTCTGACGCGCGGAGTGGAGTATCTCGATCTGGGGCCGGATGGCAGCATATATTTTGATCAGAAGGAGAACCCAATGGATTGGTTGCGATTTCCGCTCACGGGCGGCCAACCGAAAAGGATCGCGACATTTCCTTATGGTACAACAACCGGCTATGCTCCCGCTGGAGGAGGATTTTTTGCATCTCTGCCTGATGGAGCTTCACTAATGCCACTGCCATCAGGCAGCGGCACCTCGGTAATGGTTGTCGACTCCACGGGACAAAAATCATCCCTGACAAGCAGTGCGGAACAGACATCGTCGCCCATCGCGTTAGCCGGGCCGGATCTGGTTGCGTGCCTGATCGGCACGGAATCGCACCGCGAGATCGCGCTGGTTAGGATTTCCACGCGGACTATCTTAGGGCGGATTCCCGTAGATATAGGAACCATTACCTCTCTGGCATCGTCGCCGGACGGACGGACATTGTATTGCGGCGCTGGCGGCACAATCTGGGAGATTTCGGCCTCGGGTGGAAAGCCGAAGAAGATTCGCGCCGGCAATTTTGTCGCCGCAGATTCGGCCGGGCGATTTCTGATTGTGCAGGCGGTCGAGGCATCCAGGTCGCACCTGTTTCGAGTGCCCCTGCCCGGGGGCCAGGAAGAAGAGATCGGGCTGAATCTACCCTTCGGTATCAATCCATACAGCGGCATAAACAGCCAGTCGCTCAGAGGCAACCGCTTGCTGGTGAGTCTGACCTTGCCAAGTTCATGGTTCTTTTCACCCGGCGTGATCGACCTCGCAACGGGAAGCATAACGCGTATTCCACTCGATTATTTCGGCGATGTCCACTACCTCGGCTGGACACCCGACGGCCAGATCACGGCTGCGGTCTTCGGCCTGAGATCCTCGTTGTGGAAGTTCCAGCCGCAAAGCCGCAAGGACTGACCGGCTGGGAGACGGCAAGAGGGGGATTGACTTTCCTGAGTCGTCGCAACGGCACACAGTTGGCGGCGACGGTGCAAGGATGAGTGCCTATGATCGGCCAGAGCATTTCGCACTACAGAATCACCGATAAGCTGGGGCAGGGAGGCATGGGCGAGGTCTTCCTGGCTCACGACACTTCCCTGGACCGCAAGGTTGCGCTCAAGTTCCTGCCCGACATTTTCTCCGGCGATCCCGAAAGACTGGCGCGCTTCGAGCGCGAAGCCAAGCTGCTGGCATCGCTGAATCATCCCAATATCGCCACAATCTACGGGCTGGAGCAGGTGGACGGGAAGCGCTTCCTCGCCATGGAACTCGTGGAGGGGGAAACCCTGGCGCAGCAAATCGAGCGCGGGCCGCTGCCTGTGGATGAGGCATTGGAAGTTTGCCGCCAGATAGCGGAAGGTCTCGAAGCTGCCCACGAAAAAGGGATCATCCATCGTGACCTGAAACCGGCCAATGTCAAAATCACGCCTGAAGGCAAGGTCAAGATCCTGGACTTCGGCCTGGCCAAGGCGTTTCAAGGCGAAACATCCGCAATAGATGCATCAAAATCACCAACGCTCACGGATCAAATGACGCGCCCCGGAGTGATTCTGGGGACTGCAGCCTATATGGCGCCGGAGCAGGCAAAAGGCAAAGCAGTGGACAAGCGCGCGGACATTTGGGCCTTCGGTTGCATCCTGCATGAATGCCTCACTGGAAGACGTGCATTCGAGGGAGAGACGATTTCGGAAACACTGGCGGCGATCCTCAAGGGAGAGCCTGACTGGGCCGCGCTCCCGGAAGCCACACCGGAGAAAGTAAGAGGTCTGTTGCAGCGCTGCCTGCAGAAAGATCCCGGGAAACGCCTGCACGACATTGCCGACGCTCGCATCGAAATAGAAGAAGCCCCAAGCGCGCCAATGGTGGGCAACGCAGCGGTGCTCAATAACGCGAAACGGAGTCTGTTTCAGTGCCGGCCTATCTCTCTGGGTCTGGTATCGGCTGCCTTGATTCTCGCCGGCATGTTGATCGGCGCGATGCTTTGGAACCCCTTATCTCAAACTCAATCCACACCGCAACCGGCGATCCGATCTGTACTGCCGCTGCCATCTCCCATAGTTATGCGAGAGATCAAACCCTGGTATGGTCCTGCCTTGGCGCTTTCGCCGGATGGCCGTCGCCTGGTATTTGTTGGGGAGCACGAAGGCACGAGGCAGCTCTTCCTTCGACAACTGGAGACCTTGAAGACTATCTCTGTTGCCGGAAGTGACGAAGCCATCAATCCCTTTTTCTCACATGATGGTGAATGGATTGGATTTTTCGCCGAAGGCCAGTTGAAGAGATCGTCTGTTGCCGACGGTTCAACTTCGATCATTTTCGATCATCAAGGTTCCCTGGCCACCGGTGGATTCTGGGGAGAAAATGATGAGATTTTCTATACGCAATGGAACACGGGACTTAAGCGAGTTTTTTCCCGTCCCGGCAGCCAACCCGGGCCATTTACGCAGACAAATCCTGGCCAGGGGGATTTCGGACACTCTTGGCCCCAGCTTCTGCCCGGGGGACAGGCGGTTCTGTTCGTTGCCAAGTCCGGCAAGATCACAGATATGGATGATTGTCAGATTGTGGTTCAACGCCTCTCAGGCGGGGAGCGGATCCCGCTGGGATTGAGCGCAGCCTATGCCCGATATGTGCCTGCAACCGGCCACATTGTATACGTCCGGAACAGTTCGCTCTTTGCGGTCCCATTCGATCTGAGCGAACTCAAGATAACGGGAAAGCAGATTTCCGTTCAGGAAGGGATAATGATGGACTCCGCCAACGGCGCGGCTCAGTTTGCCTTCTCCACCACCGGGGCTGGACTGCTCGTTTACATACCCGGGGGCAAAACTCCGGAATTATCACTCGTCTGGGCGGACCGCCACGGCACGCAACGTGAGGTAACCGCGAACCGGGCCAATTACCAAGAGCCGAGGCTCTCTACCGATGGCCGTTTGGCGGTCCGAATTGCCGGTGCCAATGACGACGTGCATATGTGCGAATTCACACGAGACAACTGGAGTAAGCTGACAGATGAAGAAGGAGACGAAAGCTGCCCGGTATGGACTCCGGATGGCAAGAATGTAGCCTACAGCTCGGAATCGGGCGGGCCGGCCAACCTTTGCCTGAGAGCCTCCGACGGGAGCGGGACGCCGCAGTCGCTGGTGAAAAATGGGAACTCGAAATACCCGGGTTCATTCTCGCCCAAGGGAGATTACCTCGCGTATGTCGAAGTGGATCCGGTAAGAGGCGCGGACATCTGGATTCTGCCCATGACGGGCGATCGTAAGCCGCAGTCATTCATCGATGATCAGTACAATGAACGTATGCCTCGATTCTCTCCTGACGGACGATGGCTGGCGTATAGCTCGAATAAGATGGGCCAGGATGAGGTCTATATCGTGGACTTTCCCGGAAAGAAGATTTTTCAAAAAATCTCTGCCGACGGCGGCACCGCGCCGGTTTGGGCCGACAAGAGCGGGCGAGAACTATTCTATAGCAAAGGCAACAAACTGATGGCCGTATCAGTAGATTTGCAGAGTGGGATCCCCGGCGCGACATCTTTTCTTTTCAAGAACAACTGTCTTATATCGGACCGGCCTGCGCCCGGCTTCGATGTCGCCTATGACGGGCAGCGGTTTCTGGTTCGGCTTCTTCCCGGAAAGGCTGATGAGCCTGTCCAGATCAACCTTGTCACCAACTGGTTCGAGGAACTCAAGCGCCTCGTCCCTGTGAAGTGATCCGACAGGGCACCATTTCTTCCGTGGGACATCCTATGCTCCATATCAGAAGTAGGGCGGTGACCACGAGAGCGGGATGCCGACGAGCCGTGATCTATGAATCGGCAGCTTATCTTATTCGCCTTTCCTTTGTATGGGAGAAACATCATGATGATGTTTTTGCCTCTTCTGTTTCTGTTTGTGGGAGCACCGCTGGCCGGTGGCTACGACATTCTCATCCGCGACGCGCGTGTTGTTGACGGCGTCGGCAATCCATGGTTCCGGGCTGACGTCGCGATAGCGAACGGCAAGATCGCGGCGATCGGCAGCCTGGGTGACGCCAAGGCGCGCAGGATCATCGAGGCTCATGGGCGCGTGCTCGCCCCCGGCTTCATCGACGTCCACACGCATGTCGAAACGACCGATGCTGGAGGTGGGATCGAGAAGGTCCTGCGGGGCGACAATTACCTTCGCGACGGGGTCACGACAGTGGTCACGGGCAACTGCGGCTCCTCCGAGGTGCGGATCGGCGAATGGTTCGCCAAGTTGAAAAAGCTGAAGCTGGGGCTGAACCTGGCGACCCTCGTGGGTCACAATTCGGTCCGCCACGCCGTAATGGGCGATGCGAATCGCACGGCGCAACCGGAAGAAATCCGCCGGATGCAGGATCTCATCGAACAGGCCATGAAGGACGGCGCGGTAGGGTTTTCGACCGGGCTTCTGTACGTCCCGGGCGCCTACTCGAACACCGAGGAGGTGATCGAGCTGGCCAAGGCCTCGGCAAAGCACGGTGGCATCTACACCAGCCACATTCGTGATCAGGGGGAAAAGCTGGCGGAGTCCATCACGGAAGCCGTGACCGTGGGGCGCGAAGCCCACATGCGCGTGGAGATCTCACACTTCAAGGTAAGCGGGCGTAGGCTCTGGGGGACCAGCGACAAGGCGCTTGCCTTGTTGGACAAATTCCGTGACGAAGGAGTGGATGTCGCGATCGACCAGTATCCGTATGACCGCTCCAGCACCGGGCTCAGCATCACCATTCCCACGTGGGCACTCGCAGACGGGCCCGCGAAAATTAGGGAGCGACTGCAGGATGCCGCCACATGTGCCAAGATCAAACAAGGAATGCGCGAGCTGCTCACGAAGAGTGGGGCGCCAGATTATTCCTATGCGACGGTGGCCTCTTTCCCGCCGGATCACAGCATCGAGGGCAAGACGATCACCGAGATCAATGTTGCGTTGGGCCGCAAAAAGACGGTGGAGGAGGAGATGCAGACCATCCTCGAACTGCTCGAGAAATCGGATGCCCAGATGGTCTACCACACAATGTCCATGGAGGACGTCGAAAGAATTCTCAGGTATCCGAACACCTCGATCGGGAGCGACGGCGGCGTCGAGGTGCAGGGGGTGGGAGTACCTCATCCTCGCTCCTACGGAACGAATGCCCGCGTGCTCGCCGAGTTCGTTCGGCAGCGGAAAACGATCAGCCTCGAAGACGCCATCCGCCGGATGACGTCGCTTCCTGCGGGCCGCTTCGGCTTCCAGGACCGCGGGTTCGTGCGCGAAGGGCTCGCAGCAGACCTCGTGCTTTTCGATCCCGAGAAGGTGCAGGACAAGGCGACATATCCGAATCCGCACCAGTTTTCGGATGGTTTTGATTTCGTGCTGGTCAACGGCATGGTGGTTGTAGAAGATGGCAAGTTCACCGATGCGCGCCCCGGTCGTGTTCTGCGCCATGTAGACAAGTGATAGCCGGATTCGCAGTGATCCCATACGGGTCTGCCGTCGGGTGACGGGCAACCGATCCTTCTCTGGAATATCCCATGCTCCAAGCTCAGCCAAAATTTGATGAGCTTGGACTTCCACGCACTTATTGCATCAGGTGGATCTTCAGGAAATCCACCGTCTGCCGGATGATCAATCGCGATTCCACGGCATCGTCCTGGACGTCGAAATCGTGTTGGCCTCCGCATAGTGGATGTACACAAACTGTGGAAGCTGCATGGTTTTGCGTCGCACGGAGGGCGCATTCGCGAATAGTCGCCTGCAGAACCGTGCAGTGTCCCCGGCTTCAGACGCCGGCTACGAGTGCCGATTTGGCGTGGCCTCGCGCGACCACTCCAGCATCCTCATCCGTGTGAACCCGGAGGCCGCAAAGGATAAGGGCGAGATCCGATTGCTGTTCGCGTAAGGTGAAAAAAACTCAGCCGTGCCGTAAGCTATTGCCAATAGAGCTTGTTGCCGAGCACGCCGGTTGTGTCCATCATGACGCTTGACAGGCCACTTGCTGTTGCCGGATGCTGCAGATTCTCAGAGCAAATCCGGAGGAAGAATGAAGGTCCTGTTGCAGCCGTGGCATCTAGTGCCTTTGGTACTCGCCGGCTGGGTGAATAGGCGACAGCAGGATGTGATTGAGTATCTACTGGTCGAAAATCAGTTGTTGCGTCAGAAACTGGAAAAAACGACTGGGGCTCTTTGGGTTTAAGTTTCACGAATAATTCGGGTTAACGGGTGCGCAGGATTTTCAAACTAACCATGACAGACCGAGACATTCAATCTGCAGCAACTTTATTGTGGCGGAAATGGCAAGAGTCGCATCGAATTTCCGAGCTTCCTGAAGATTGCCGGCCGTTGGATCGTGCCGCAGGGTACGTTATTCAAGCCAAACTTGCGGACTTATCCGGCCAGCGCGTCGTGGGATGGAAGATCGCCGCGACGAGTCGTGCAGGCCAGGCGCACATCCGAGTCGATGGTCCGCTTGCGGGACGGCTCTTGAACGCCCGCGTTCTGGAGAGTGGCGCGACTATCTCACTCAGCGGCAACCTGATGCGCGTCGCCGAGGCCGAGTTTGCGTTCCGCTTGCGTAACGACTTAGGAAAGCGAAAGAAAACATATAACATGGATGAAGTACAGACTGCCGTCGAATCGCTGCACACGGCGATTGAGGTTCCGGATTCGCGCTACGAAGATTACACGGTCGTCGGTGCCCCGCAGTTAATCGCCGACAACGCGTGCGCCTGCTGGTTCATCCTGGGCCCGCCAGCACGAGCGAATTGGCGGGAGTCCGATCTGGCGCAACACAAAGTGGAAGGTTACAAAAACCAAGTACATGCGGCCAACGGCAGCGGCGCGAATGTGCTGGGTGATCCGCGGATTGCGCTCACGTGGATCGCGAATGAACTAAGTCAATTTGGCGAAGGGTTGCACGCAGGGCAGATCGTCACGACGGGCACGTGCATCACGCCGATTCCCGTGGCGCCTGGGGATCAGGTCCGCATGGATTTCGGCGTTTTCGGATCGGTTGAAGCGCAGTTTTCATAGCCGTTTATCATAAGAGGTGTGCCGTCGTCAATCAAATGCACTATTTCCACGGGTTGAAGTCAGAATTGACTGAATATTTTCGTCCGATGTCACTCAATAGAGTGGCGGACCAATTCCGGATGCCGGGGAGAAAAAGGGCCGGTTATTTCTGGGATGCACGGAGGACTACACCCGGATCAGGCTGCTCGCGAACGGCTGCGTGATGAATCGACAAGGTCATGCAGCCTCGCGGTAATAATAGCGCAGCAATCCGCCTAATCGTTCGCGACATGCGATCTCACCAGACTTCCGTCCGACTTCTTCCCCGGCAAAAAGCAACTGGTTTCCCATTCCTTGATGATTCCGCTCCGCATGATAATGCAAAACGAAATTTGCGATGGCCTCCTGGAGAGATCTTTCTCCAAAGAAGATCACGCGTTCCAGACATTCTTCCTTCAGGCTCCGAATAAACCGCTCTATATGCGGATTCAAGTTAGGGGACCGCGGCGGCAGGCGGACAGGTTCAACTCCGCCGCCTTCCAGGGTCATCCGGAATGCTTCAGAAAACTTGGTGTCACGGGGAGTTCAGGCAGGATTGATTCTGACGTCGGAACTCCGATTTCACGATCTGATCCGGACTTGCAGCACCCCCTGGACAGTACCCGAATCAATAGCATCGGTGAGGGCTGATATGAGGTTTCTCAAGGTCACTGCGTGGATCCTGGCTAGTGCATGTCTCCTCCTTGCAATCGCTTCACAGCAACCTCAGCATTTTTCCTTAACACCAGGCGACAGAGCTCTTCTCAATGATTGGGTTGCAAAATGTCTTGAGGATTTTAAGGCCATCAAACCCGGCATGACATGGCTTGAAGTCACAAATCGACTCTTCCAGTACCACCGAAGCGGTCCAAAGACGCAGTCACCTCTTTACCCGAGTGATTCACGGGAAGTATTTGTCCACCCCGAATGCCCCTATTTTAAGATCGACATTGAATTTGCCAGGGGAGTAAAGGTTTCCCCGGAAGACAAGGTGCTCAATTTCTCAAAGCCCTATGTCGAAGGAGTCCATTACTGAAACGCATGCACTCCTGGCCACGAGGGTGTGCATTCCGAGTGCCGTAGCAACCAGGATAAGATTTGACTCCCAACGCACCAGCTTCAGGGCAGCTTTGGTCCACGCGGGCGAATTACGACGATTGAGGGCAAAACCCTGGTGGCGGAAACTAAAATGATAGGAGGAAAATCCAGCGGAACGGTGGTCTGGATTCATCGCCATCCGGATATGTACGAGATCGCGACTATTCAGCCAGAATTCCTCACCTTTCAGCGTATGTCGATGATTTTAATGAACTTTTTTGAACGATGCGCGTGTATCTAAGCATGAAACTCGACCTTTCCTCCTCTTGAGGCGGAGTGCGTAGGCTTGTCTTACTTTCCCCAGGAGGTTTGTCACGGCGTACGTTTTGCACTTCTCTTGGCAGAGAATATTTTGTGGGTTGGCCAACCAATCGCATGCTATGCTTTAAGCAACATCTCAAAGCGAATTCCTATCATTGGGAGGGCGCGAGCATGAATCGCCGCCTCACATTTTGGCTCACTGCAATTGTTATTGTGGTATATGTGAATCTTGTCTCAGGCGCAGCCGCTCTGCTGGCCCAGAAGCAGCCTGGCCCCGAAGGCCGCATTGTGGATTCCAAAGCGCTTTCGGTTCTCGAAGCGATGGATGCCGCTTTCCTGCACGCTCAGGGTTTTGTCGCGACCTATCGCAAGGAAACATTTCGTCCCAACGGCCAAGCTTCGAGCGTCGAGACCACTAAGCTCCGCTTGGGAAGGCCGAATGACTATTACATGAGCATTGAGCCGGCGGCAGGCGGAAGATTTCCCGGGCGCATCCTGGCATCAAACGGCGCGACTCGATTCAATGTTCTTAGAGGCACTACTCTCTGCCTGACTTCGAATGTGGCACCTCTCAATGACACGCGAGAAATCGATTCGGGAAATCCTCTCTACTGGAGCTTCTACGACCTTGGCCAGTGGCAGATTCGATCGGCGATGCTTGGCCATTGGGTGACGAAGTGGCGACTGAACGATCCCGGCTTGCGAAGCGTCAAGTACGCCGGCCGCGGAGTTATCGATGCTGTTTCCGTTGACGTGGTCGAATGGACGTACACGATCAGCTACAACCGCCCCGAAGACGATTTGCTTTACACCAGCCGCTTGTGGATCGGCGTCGGGGACCATTTCATTCGCCGCATAGAGACCACATCGACCGGCAAGAACGAATACGAAGGACCACGAATTGTTGAGACCATCACGGACATACGGGCAACAGCACGCTCCGCGAAAGAAGATTTTGCCTATCAGCCTCCTCCAGGCGTCGCTTGCAAGCAAGTCAATCCGGAAGACGAATATACGACCGGCGAGTATGCTGACCTGCCGATCGGGTCGAAGGCTCCGGATTTCACATTGAAGACATCTCGAGGCGAGACGATCCACTTTTCTGAGTTCCTTGCTCAGCACAAAGTCGTGCTGATGAACTACTGGAGCTACGGCTGAGCGGGATGCCGTGTGGAGTTGCCACACCTGGAGAAGCTGTATCGTGAACTGAAAAGCCAGGGATTTGCTTTGCTGACAGTGACAGAGGATTCACCTGCTGATGTGCTCAGGATGGTTGAGTACAACGGCATCACCCATTCGATCGTGAGCGACACCAAAGATGCGGAAACGGGGAATGTCTACAAGAAGTATCATGCCTACGACGGTAAGCATTACATCATCGCAAGCGACGGCACGATTCTCGCCGCTTTTTCAAAGCTGGGCGTGTCGCTCCCGATTTTGAAAGCCGCGCTGGCCAAGTATGGTGTCGCATCTGCCGTTCACACAAGCTTGGAATTGCAGCCGATTCAGGCGGCGCACCAGCATGTTATCTGGGCCGGAACTGCGATGCCGCCTCAAGCAACTCCCGGCGGGAAGATCGCAGTCAAGCTTGTGGCGACGATCGACTTGGGCTGGCACATTTACTCTATTACGCAGCCGTCAGGTGGCCCCACTCCGCTTCGTCTCCTTGTGCCTCAAGGCCAGCTGTTCGTGCTGGCTGGCGACATCAAGTCGCCTGCGCCTGAGTTGAAGTTCGATCCCAACTTTGGGATTGAGGTGCAGACGCTCGATTCGCACGCGGAGTTTGTCTTGCCAATTGCCGTGGCGGCCGGCGCCTCAACCGGCAACCATACCCTCAAGGTACAAGCGCGATACCAGGCCTGCGATGCCAGCATTTGCCTGCCGATCCAAACCGACACACTTGAGATCCCCATAGCCGTTACCCCGCGGAAATAGGATGCTCCGATTGGCAAACATGACCAGTACGCCGAGGTCAAGATTCTCCCTGTGAAGTTTGTCTCGGACCAAACTGAGATCGATGGGGTGCGATATAGTACAGCAGTGGATGCGAATCGACTAAATCTCCTCCTAGATTAATTGACCAAAGAGCGACTGGAGAAGCTAACATCCTAAGATTTTGGAATCCATAAGACAAACATATTGCACAGATAACATCGTCAATTGCCCTACTTTCCTAAGATACGATGCAATGGAAGATCGAGGCGGTCGGATGAAAAGCTTCCAAATGGTCGTATTACGCCTTATCGTACACTGACAAACAGGTGAAAAGCAGGTGAAACTGCCAATCTGGCCTGCCGAGAGGCGAAAAATGTCAATTGTGTTTTTTTAAAAAACGCCCACTTTTATCTTCCGGCAGCCCGTTCAGCTAGTATCCAAGCTGTGAAACTTCGACCCAGGTCCGCGGCAGTCCAATTTCGCTTGACTCTCCAATATGTGGGCGCATAGCATGTGGCTATGCCATCTATGAACACGACGATATTCGATCGAGAGCTAAAAAAAGGAAGTGCCGAACTTTTGATCCTGTCGCTGATCGAAGGTCGGGCGCGGCACGGATACGAGATCTGCAAGCTCATTGAGCAACGCTCAGGCGGCACTGTGCGCTTCTACGTTGCTTCGCTATACCCCTTGCTCTATCGGCTGGAGAAGCGCGGCTGGATCAAGGGCCGCTGGGTCGAGAAAGCTGGACAGCGACGGCGGCGATTTTACCGGCTGACGGTCGAAGGGCGGCTGGTCCTGGCAGCGCAGAGGCGCGGCTGGAAGGCCTTTGTGGATGCGATCAATCGCATCACGGAGGCGGAACATGCCTGATTGGAAAAAGGAAATCGAGACGCGCCTCAAAGGATTGAGGCTCGATCCCACGCGTGAAGCCGAAATCATCGATGAACTGGCTCAGCACCTGGAGGATCGCTACCAGGAAGCCCTTAATGGCGGAGCCACCGTGGAGCAAGCATCGAGGGCGGTTCTGGGAGAGTTGAGCGAGAAGCAATCGCTGGCCGACGAGTTGAAGCGGGTCGAGCGCTTAGTAAAGCATGAGCCTATTGTCTGGGGCGTCTCCGCCGTAAAAAACTCTGCTGCCAATTTCTGGGGGGACCTGTGCTATGGCTTCCGGACCCTGCGCCGCAGCCCCGGATTCACCACTGCCGCGGTAATCACGCTGGCGTTGTCACTCGGAGCGAATATCGCGGTGTTTAGCATTGTGGACAGTGTGCTGCTCCGTCCGCTGCCTTACGATAGGCCCGACGAACTCGTAGTTCCGATCGCCATGCCGAAGACGAATGAGGAGGGGGGGCTCTATCCCTACGCTCCTCTGGATTACCGAGCGCTGCGCGAGCAGAATTCCGTGTTCCAGGACATGGGAATGTTCAAGGTTGAGTCCGTTGATCTTACCGGAGGAGGCGATCCTGAGAATGTCAGGGCCGCCTTCGTAACGGCGTCGGTGTTTGACGTGCTGCGAGTCAGAGCTGCAATCGGACGAGTTTTCAACGCCGAAGATGACAGGCCGGGTAACGAGAAAGTCGTCCTCCTAAGCGAGCAGCTATGGAGGCGGCGTTTCTCAGGAGACCCGGGGATCGTCGGCAGGAGTCTACGCCTGAACGATCAGCCCCACACTGTTATCGGAGTGATGTCCGAAGAGTTTGAATTTCCCGATAGCGACACCCACGTTTGGTCGCCATTCAACGTTGCGAATGCGGAAATATTCAACGCTCCGGAAGCTCGCATCACGGGACAGAATGTTATCGCTCGGCTGCGAGCTGGCGTCGGCCTTGAACAGGCAACGAACAACATCCGCATCATCAAATCGTCTTTTTTCGGATATTCGGACAATGTCCGCCTAATCCGATGGGACCAATACTTGGTAGGTGAGACGCGAACAACCCTGCTCCTCCTGTTAGGCGCTGTCGGATTCGTGCTCCTGATAGCATGCTCAAATGTCGCGAACCTGCTGACGATTCGCGGCGAGTCCAGGCAAAAGGAATTGGCGATCAGGAGTTCCCTGGGAGCGAGCACCTCCAGGCTTATCCGGCACTCGCTTACAGAAAGCGGGTTGCTCTCGCTGATGGGAGGAATCCTCGGATTGTTCCTTGCTGTATGGCTGGTGAAGATCGCGATGCTTCTAGCACCAGCGGGGATTTTCATCCCCGAGCGGATAAGGCTGGATCGAAACGTGCTCGCATTCACTCTAGGTGCGACGCTGACTTCCATGCTGCTGGCCGGTTTTTTGCCGGCGTTGAAAGGGTGTAAAGTCGACACCTCCGGTATGATGAAGGGCGAGGGTTCTGTGTCGCGAACATCCCGCAGTACATCACGTCTTGCGCTTATCACCTCCGAATTGGCCCTGTCGCTGATCTTACTTGTTGGCGCCGGGTTGATGGTTCGAACAATGCTCTATCTCCTGCATCTCGATCTGGGTTTCGATGCGGGTAATGTACTCACTGCACAGATTGCAGCAACACCTGGGGAAGTTACCCAGAGGAGGGGGGGCAATTATGACCAGCGCGAGGCATTTGCTCAAGACCTCGTCGAAAGACTCGCGGCCCTCCCCGGTGTGGAAGCCGCGGCTGCGACCTCCAATCTGCCTCTTGGTGATGAAAGCGGCTTTCTTAGAGTAAGGAAGGAGAGTGCCCAGGGCGCTGACAAGCGGTCATCGCTTTGGACCGACGACTATGTTGTCACACATGACTACTTTCGCGCACTCGGTGTCACCCTCTTGAAGGGACGATTCTTTAACAGCGCTGATAACAAGAACTCTGCGCCGGTAGCGATTGTCGACACGGCGACGGCGGAGCATTTCTGGCCCGCGGAAGAGCCTCTGGGAAAACGAGTCCGGACTGGTGACGGACCTTGGCACACAGTGGTGGGGGTTATATCGAACCTTCGCACTTACAGATTGAAGAGCAGGCGCAAAGGAATGTTCACCGACAGCGGTGAGATCTTTTTCTCCGCAGCTCAGCCCCGCAGGCGATACTTAGTTTCCCCAACTCTCGTCATACGAACCCGAATCGATCCCTTGAGCCTTGCAGACGCTGTACGCCGTGAAGTGTGGAAGCTTGATCCGAATCAGCCAGTTACCAAGATGGCAACAATGGAGTCCATCGTTTCGGACTTCACTGCCGAGCCACGCTTCTACATGGCACTTTTGACCGCCTTTGCCGCAATCGCATTGGTGCTGGGCATAGTTGGAATCTTCGGCGTTACGAGCTATTGGGTCACCCAGCGCACGCATGAGATCGGCGTGAGACTCGCGCTGGGCGCGCAGAGCGGGGATGTGCTCCGGCTGGTCATGAAACAAGGCATGCTGCTGACGGGGGCAGGCCTCGCAATCGGGCTTGCCGGATCACTGGTGATGACTCGCTATCTATCTGGAATGATTTACGGGCTCAAGGTGACGGATCCCACAACCTTTGTCAGCACGTGCGTGCTGCTCGGAGCAGCTTCGCTCGCTGCCGCTTACATCCCTGCCCGCCGCGCGACGCGCGTAGATCCTCTGGTTGCGCTGCGGCACGAATGAACTATGTTGCGGACCGGCAGATTTGAACGCCAAACGCCCGTTGTTATTTTCATTCCACTCCAACCAACGTCATAGACCCTTGTCTGCGGTCTCCGTCAGCCCTTGATCCCGAGTGCAAAAGGCAGTAGCGAACGAACGCCGTTGTGGGAAGTTGACTGATAACGAGGCACATGGGCGGATTCCGGCCAAACCGGAAACAACCCCGGACGCCCGAGAACTATGCAGATAGGAGGAAGACGGGCTGGAATTCCCCGAAAATGTCATTGTACGCGAAGACTACACAATCACTGACTCTTACAGGCAGCCATAAGAGTAAGCAACTTAATAAGTAATTGAGGTCTTACAATTCCACTTGAACTGGCCACGCAAAACGGGATACGTGCCATACCAGTGATTTGAGGTGGGCGTGAAAATAACGGAAATCCATCGATAACGAACGGCGCCAACATCGATGTACAGCACCCCTAGCTTGTGCCTTGTTTTCTGAAGAATCTTGTTGCAATGCGGGACTCCATATGGTACATGGTGTACCATGACGCCACGTAAAACATCCTTGCCGAAAGTCAGGACGCCGCTTACCGACCTGGAAAACGATCTCATGCAGATTATCTGGGACCGCGGCCCCTCATCCGTGGAGGCCGTGTATGAGCGTATGGTTCCTGCGCACAAACTGAAAGAATCGAGTGTGCGCACGATGTTGCGACGGCTCGAAAAGAAAGGGTACCTGTCCCATGCCTCGGACGGCCGGGCCTATGTTTACCGCTCCGAAGAACTGCCGAGAAGGCTAGCGGCGCGGGCCGTCCGCCAGATCATCGATCGCTTCTGCCGGGGATCTGTTCAGGAACTGGTCATGGGTATGGTCGATGCCAGGGTTCTGACCGGAGAGGAACTGGATCAACTAGCGCAGTTGGCGCGAGCTCGCAAAAAAGAGGAGGCATAGGTGGACGCCATTCTCAGGATCCTGGTCGAGAGTTCGTTGCGGGCTCTCGTCATTGCGGTGGCAGTGGCGAGTGTCCTGCAGGCTATGCGCGTCAAATCGCCGGTGGTGCTGCATCGTGCGTGGACCGGTGTGCTTCTTGCCACGCTAATTCTTCCAGCTTTCTCCCTGTGGGGGCCGAAAATTCCCCTGCCGTTGCTGCCGCCTGTGCTGGTGCAGAGTACGGATGCGCCCGCCGGTCCTGCACCCGTTTTGAACGATTCGATTCCAGCATCGATGAGCCCAGATTCGCGTCCTGCGGCCGTGGATTCGCCGTTCAGCGTGGTTCAAGCCATTCGTAAGGAGGCTACGCGACCACCCCAAACAAAGTGGAGGGCATCCGATTTCATAGTGATGGGTTATCTGGCTGGCCTGCTTTTCCTGGTGGCCAGACTCCTTACCGGAATGATCTTTTCGATCCGGCTCATGCGCAGTGCCTCGCCTTTCGGCAGGGTTTATCACAGTGCACGGTGTCTGGTTCCCCTGAGCGTCGGCCTGGTTCACGCCCGTGTTCTGCTGCCACTGGAATCGAAGGCATGGCCGAATGATGATCTGGAAGCGGTTCTCGTGCACGAGCTGGAACATGTACGCCGCCGCGACCCGCTGGTTGAATGGCTCGTAATGCTGAACCGCTCCATCTACTGGTTCCACCCGCTTGCCTGGTGGCTGCGCCTTAAGCTGGCTGCTCTGGCGGAGCAGGCATGTGATGAAGCCGTTCTGTCACGAGGCCATGATCCGGCGAGGTATGCCGAACTGCTCCTGCAGCTGGCGCGTTCGGTGAATCGCGGTGGCATCCTGGTAGCGATCCGCGGCGTGTCGATCCATGGCAGTAGGCTCGCGGTCCGCATTGGGAGGATCCTGACGGTTGGGCGAAGCCCGTCCATCTCGCGCTCCCGCCAGCGAGTAGTTGCAGCTCTCTGTGCAGTGGCCATCATTCTTCCTTCAGCCAGCAGTCTGGTGCGTGCCCGCGCCAAGGCTCCGGCTCAAGAAAGCCGCATCGGCAGGATTCGGCCGGAAGACCCCATGACCGCTGGCTGGCAGAACCTTCCCGATGCCTCTGCGATTGCGCGCGAACCTCTTCAGCATGTCAATGCCGTGCCCTCCAGGTCATCTCAGGAGTCACCCCGGCAAACCAGCGATGGTAGATTGGCAACAGGCACCAATGGATGGATCCATCAGGACGCCGTCGCCGCGGACAAAACGGACAAAAACCTCGAGGGTGTCTATAAGAAGTGGCTGAATGAAGACGTCATTTACATTATTACCCCGGAAGAACGGGGGACCTTCCTGTCGCTGCAGACGAACCAGCAGCGGGACAACTTCATCAATCAGTTCTGGGAGCGGCGCGCGAAAGTTATGGGCACCGGTGGCGATGCGATCAAGCAGGAGCATTATCGCCGCCTCGCCTATGCCAATGAGCACTTTGGCGCAGGCATACAGGGGTGGAAAACCGACCGTGGACGTCTTTTCATTATGTACGGCGCACCCGACGGCAAGGAAGCGCATCCCGCCGGTGGCGTGTATTCGCGGGAGTTCTGGGATGGAGGCGGCCAGTCGTTCGTCTATCCCTTCGAACGGTGGCGCTACCGGCACATTGACGGCATTGGGGATGATGTCGAAATTGAATTTGTGGACAGATTCTTTACTGGAAATTTTGCCGTCGACAATGGCAAAAGCCGGCTCGCGGATACCCCGGGCTCACGAAACGCCCCGTTGCCATTCGTCGCTGGAACCTATTTCATGCGCGCGCCGTATGGGAAGAGTTCCATGCTGGTGAACATCGCTCTGGGCAATAAGGATCTCACTTACCGAAAGGACGGGCAAACCAATAAGGCATCCGTCATTGTACACGGTGCGATGTATCGGGGGGATGGAGTGCTGACGGCTGAATTCGAAGAGAGCGTTTCCACTGAGTTCGCCGATGATGCGCTCGCGAAAGGAATGGCCGGGGAGACCCAATATCAGAAAATGATGTGGGTGGAAGCCGGGCAATCGTACCGTATCGAAGTGACCCTAAGGGATGTCATCAGCGGCAGGACCGGCACTGATACCTATGGAGTGCTAGTGCCGAAGTATGAGGCGGGCGCGCTCCAGGCAAGCAGCGTAATTTTGGCCAATCGCGTCAACGCGGTGCCGCCGACTTCCGATATAACGAACGCGTCTGTCCTTGGCGACATGAAGGTGATACCCAACCTGAGGCTCCAATATGCAAACGGGCAGTTTCTGATACCGTACCTGCAGATTTATGACGCCTCGATCGATCCAGCAACCGGAAAACCGTCGCTTCAGATTTCGTTCGCCATAAAATCTGGGGATAGGGTCTTGACTGTGGTCGAGGATCCCAACGGTAAATCGGTGATTTCCTCATCAGCGGATCGGTCGGTAATTGTATCCGGGATGCCGGTGCGTGATTTGCTCCCGGGAAGATACCAATTCGAAATCAGGGTCACGGACAAAATCTCGAATCGCACGGTGGTCGCCGGCGCGTTCTTTGAGGTAGGTAACTCTTCGGATGCCCCTTTTGAGAGACTATCGCGATATTTCAACGTCAAGAGATAAGTAAGAGAACCTGATTGTGTCGGCGAGTGGAACAGATTCACGACTTCTCATCCTTTACTAGATGGCCGAGGCCTAAGGCCCGACGGATGGTCGATGTCCATGCATTCTTAGCGCGCGAGGCAAGCGAATCCTTCGGCGCTGCTCGCAAGGATGATCGCCCAATTAGACGGCCTTCAAAAGAGACTGAATGATAACGCTAAGCTTAGATGAATTTATTCATCGTACACTGCGACCATTCGGTTACTTGGGACCAATAAATCGATTTCCTCCTCAGCGGGCGGTTAAACGAAACCGGAAACTACTGCCGGCCCCAGTACTAACCAGTTCGGAGACGAATCGGGGGCAACTGGGCGCAAAACCATGATCTTCGGATAGCGCACAATTCGTCCGGAATCCCATTTCCCCATTGCAGCACAGTCCATAATTCTTGGCTAGTCAATGATTTCTGGACGGTGCTGGCGCAACATGATTTTCACATGAATCACGTTCGGCAAGTTCGGAAAACAAGCGAAAATTGACTTGGAGAACCTTGCTCTTGCTGAATTTTATCTCGCATCGTTGCTTTAAGCTGGTCAGATCTGCGGTGAATATCTTCTGGCATGGACGAAGCATCTTATACGACCGTTGACGGGACATGGTGCAACAATCGGGAGCCCCGGCTCCTTACTCCTGCCGCAGGGTCTCAACGACGTCCACGCCAGCGGCGCGACGGGCGGGGACATAGCAAGCGGCCAGCGCGGCCGCGACCAGCAAGACCGTCGCTGCAAAAAAGGAGATCGGGTCTTTGGATTTGACTTGATAAAGCAGGGACGAAGCAAAACGAGAGGCGCCAAGCGCTCCTGCGAGTCCCAGCGCCACGCCGATGCCGACCAGAACGACGCCGCTGCGAACGACGAGCGAGAGGATATCCGAGCGATCCGCTCCCAACGCCATGCGAATGGACATCTCGCGTGTGCGCAACGTGACCGTGTAAGACATGAGGCTGTAGACGCCCGAAGCTGCCAGAACGAATGCCAACGAGGCGAAGATAGTCATAAGCAGAGTGTTGAAGCGAAGCCCAGCCGTCTCACTGGCGATGCTCTCCTCCACGGTCGCCATACGGACGACCATGAGTTTACTGTCCAGGGAACCGATAACCGCCCTAATCGCCGGTTCCATCGCAGTGGCTTTTCTGCTGGCACGAAGCACAAGCTTGCTCGAGGAGGAAGGCGGTCCCGTCGTTGGCATGTAGACCTGGGGACCGGGTTCGACCTTCAAGCCGCGGTTGGGCACATCTCCGACAACCCCCACCACCGTCACCCAGATGGGATTCATCGGGATGTTTGTATTGATGCGCTTGCCAATGGCATCTCCCCCCAGCCAAGTAAGGCGCGCGGCAGTGCGATTCAGAATAGCCACTGACGTCCGCGGGCCAAGGTCAGTCTCGTTAAACAGCCGCCCTGCCAGCAGCGGGATGTTCAAGGCTCGAAAATACTGCGCACTCACGGCACACACACCGCTATCCACCGGTGAAGTGGTTCCTTCTGCGTAGTAGCTCATCGTGCGAGACGGATTCGGAGGCACCGCTCCCTCCGCAACCGCCTCCACTCCGGGGATTCTTCGCAAACGAGGAAACAACTCCGCGTAGCTGCGGAGTGCCCCCGATTCTCCGTTGAAGCCGACCGGTTGGAGATGGATAGCCAAAACCTGATCTGGCGGAAAACCCAACTTGAGGGTCTGGACGCTCACGAAACTCCGGGCCAGCAGGCCGGCCCCGACGAGAAGCAACAAGGACACGCCGAGTTCCATGATGACCAAGGTTCGCGATAATAAACCGCGTGCTCCATTGGTACTCACCATTCCACCTTCCTTCAGAGCCGAGGAGAGGTCGAATGTGGATACGCGCAGTGCGGGGAGAATGCCACAGACAAGCCCGGTCATCAGTACAAGGCAGAGGCAAAACCAAAAAACTGCAAGGTTCACGCTTATCCCACCGATCCGTGGAAGGTCCGGCGGAACAAGGGCAACCACGGCACGAACGCTTGCCAGCGATAGAACGAAGCCAAGCGCACCGGCAAAGAGGGAGAGCGACAAGCTCTCCATCACCAATTGTGCAATCAACCGCGCCCGTCCGGCGCCGATGGCCGATCGAGTGGCCATTTCCCGGCGCCGCGCCGCCCCGCGCGCCAGCATCAGATTCGCCACATTCGCGCAGGCGAGCACCAATACCAGACCCACTGCGCCAGCCAGGAGCAGCAGCGAAGTTCGGTAGTCGCCCGCCGCCAATTCCCGCGGATCCACGACTTTCACGTCATAGACGGCATTTAAGTTTGGCCGCTTCGCTTGGAGCTGCCGTGCGATGACCTCCATCTCCGCTTGGGCACGTTGATTCGAAACTCCCGGACGCCGCCGGGCGATGACTCTCAAATAATGAGACTCTGGTGCTTCATCAGCCGCCAGAGCCAAGGGCATCCAGATGTCCGATGCACCCACAAATGAATCGGTCGAAGCGAAATCAGCTGGCATGACACCCACGATTGACACTTCCGCGACCGTCATCGGACTGCGGAGCCGCATTGTTAGACCGATCGCCGCCGGATTGCTGTCGAATTGCCTCTGCCAAAAGGCGTAACTGATAATGGCCACGCGCGGGTACATCAAGCTAGTGGCGTGAGAATGCAATGGCGTATAGTCGTCTCGCAGAAAGGCTCGGCCCAGTGCCGGACGGACGCGTAAGACTGTGAAGCAGTCGGCTGTGACGAAGGCCACGGGGACAAGATTCGGTCCTGAGTCCTCACCAAGGCTCCAGAGAGACGAATGAAAAGCCGCCATCGAGTTAAAGGAGCGGCTGCCGATCTGCCAGTCGACGAAGTTGGCAGGCGCGACACTGGTGGGAACCATCGGCCAGCCGGCTCTCGTTTCGCACAGATTGACCAACTCCTCCGGGTGATCAAACGGCAGTTCCGCCAGCATGACGGCATGGATCACCGAATAGACCGTTGTGTTCATCCAGATCGCCAGTCCGAGCAGCAGTACCACAGATAGTGCGAAGCCGGGATTGCGGCGGACCGTGCGAAGGGTGAATCGTAGATCCTGGAGAACTCGCTCCACAGGCCCCCACCCCCAGGCGTGCCAACCGGCCTCCCGCAGGAGGATCGCGTTCCCGAACTGCCGCCGCGCTGCGAACTGCGCCTCATCGGCGTTCATTCCATGCTCCCGGTACGCTTCCGCCTGAAGCTCCTGGTGAAACTGCATTTCTTCATGGAGTTCGCTGTCGAACTGCTCCCGCTTCAGCAGCACGCGGAGCCGGCCCCAAATCTTCATGATCCGCTCCATGGTCGGCTCCTTTCAGGCTGGTTGGATCACGCGGGTTGTGGCAGCCACGATACGGGTGAATTGATTTACCTCGGCCTCCAACTGTTTTCGTCCCGAAGGCGTAAGGCTATAGACGCGCGCTCGCCGCTTCGGCCCGGCGGGAACCCACTTGGCCGTCACCCACCGCTTGGCCAGCATCCGCTGTAAGGCGGGGTAAAGGGAGCCTTCTTCCACCTGAAGAACGTCGTCGGAGGAGCGCTTGATCTGTCGGGCGATGGCATACCCGTGGAGAGGTCCTTGGGAGAGTGTCTTCAGGATGAGCATATATAAGGTACCGGGAATGACATCTGAAGGTTCGGTATGCATAGGTAAGCTATGTACACAGAATCAATGCCTATGTCAACACAAAAGACTCCTCGATCGGAGCGTTCCGGGCGGATAAACCGGACAGAATCCCGGAGCGGCAAAAACTGGCTGGGATCCGATCTGGATCGCTGGCAAGGCCGAAAATCCACTTGTACGAGAAACCGATCATTCGCCCGGAACTCGCATTTTTTCGTGTAAACCAAGCTCGGTCGATTGGTTTACGAATGTGCTACAATCGCCGCAAAGGATCTAACTCAGAAATCGCCAGAGTCGGGAATATGCTTGGCTCTTCGACACTATGATGTGAACCACTGGGTCACAGATATCATCTAAGGCCAGGAAGACTTCTGTCGCTGCGTCCAAATTATGATCGATCCTGACTGAGGGACCTGCAGATATGCGCCTGTTTCGGTTTCTCTTTTTTGCGATTATTCCAATGCCCTTTGTCCTGGGGCAGGGCGGGCAGCCGAAAGCGCGCGAGCGGGTCTATGTGATTGGGGTGAAAACCACGGGCGATGCATCGATCTTCCGCCGGTGCCCGTCTGCCGGTTCGGGTTCCCGGGGAGGGGCGATCTCCTACCAGCTGGCCCCGTTTCGGGCCCCTGAATTGTTTTCTTCGAGCAGAGATGTGGTTCCGGAAGGCGTCCCGGATGACGCCATCAAAGCCCGTATCGAAAGCGAATTCAGGAGGCAAAAAAAATACGACGTCGTCGCCTCTCTCGATGAAGCTGATCTGGTGTTCTTCGTGGAGGCGCACTTCAGTTCCTGGATCGAGATGTCCACTCCGGGGCGACCGGCGCCGCCGGATATGAGTGGGCGCGGAACCAGTCCAGCAGGATCCGCGGGCAGTTCCTATATCTTCGGGGGGCAACCCGACGAGAAACCCAATGTGCTAGATAGAGCTCTCGCAATTGCCTCAACCCTGGAATCCTACCGCCGCGATGCCGAGGATGGCGCCGCTCTACTGAAATCCGCGGTCTGGCTGGGTATGGCCATAGGCATAAACGACAGATCTGCTAAACCTGAAGGTCTGGTCTCAGAGTTCCAAAAGCGACAGAAGTCGGCCGCCAACATGCAGATTTGCACTGCGTCTCAACCCCGCCATGCGCTTCCCGGGGGCAATCCAGAAATTCCAAATGATAGGAAAGCAGACAGCGCCAGGCCTGCTGTGCCCAACAGGGCGAGCGCCGCGGCGTCCGCTCCGGTTTTCCGGGTCGACGTGGATCTCGTTACCATTCCTGTGATCGTCACGGATGCAAACGGCAGGCAAACTCCCGATTTGGAGGCATCCGACTTCCACATCTTCGAGGATAATGTCGAACAGAAGATCGACCGGGTGATTCCGGAAACGGAACCTTTCAACGTCGCGCTCCTTTTGGATACATCGCATAGCACGCAAAACAACTTCGATGAAATCCGGCGCGCGGCCCTCGTTTTCATTCAGTCCTTGCGCACCGTCGATCAGGTGATGGTCCTTTCCTTCAACGACCGGGTTTACGTCGATGCCGAGCTTACCGGGGATCGCGATAAGCTGATTCAGGCCCTGTCGCAGGTGCGGTCCGGGCCGGACACGCGCCTCTATGATGCCGTGAGCCTGGCGTTCTCTGAACGGCTGAGATCGGTACCGGGGCGGAAGGCTATGGTGCTGTTTACGGATGGTGTCGACACCGTAAGCGGGTTGGCCGACGAAAAGAGCACGGTTGCGCAGGTCGAGGAGGCCGATACTCCTGTTTATGTCATCCATTACGACACCCAGGCAATGTCCCTTTACACACCGCCGATAGGGGTGACTGGCAAGGTCCCTGATGGATTCAGGAACCGGGATCAGGTTTATGCGCAGGGAGCCGCATACCTGCAGTTGCTTGCCGACGGGAGCGGAGGGACGTTGACCCGCGCCGAATCGTCGTACGCGGTGCGCACGGCGTTTTTGCAGGTAGCGCAGGAGCTCACGAATCAGTATACGATTTGCTATTACCCGGCGAGCAAAGCGCGCGACGGATCGTTGCACCGCATCCGGGTGATTGTCGACAGGCCGGATCTCAAGGTGCGGGCGCGCTCGGGGTACCGCGCGGCGCGCAATCCCGCGTCCAGATGATGGATGAGTGCTTGATGACACGAATATCAGGCTTGATGCTTGCAGTCACGTTCCTGTTTGCGCTCTTAGGATTTCAGGCGAATCCGTTCAAGCGCGGGCAATCCATCTATATTTTTGCCGCAAAGGACTCGCGTCTTTTTACCATGCTTCCGTCCACCGAAGAAGTGAAACTGGCAGGCGGCAGGACCTGGAAGACCGACGGCAAAGCCCTGGTGAATTACCCATGGGACAACGCCATGAATGTCCACCTCATGGAAGATAGGGTCACGCTGATTCTCTCGTTGCCGGCATACGGGACCGGCAAAAGGGTCGCAACGGCGCGGCCGGTTGCGGGGCGGTCAGAACTTGACCGCGTCGCTCCTGATTTGGCAATCAAGGCGCGAATCGAAAAGGAATTTGTGAAGCGCAAGGAGTACGTATTGGCCGATTCGCCGCGAAATGCGGATTTCGTCTTCCTGGCCGAAGGCACGTATCTGCCTATGCAGATCGGCCAGTCGTCCGTCCGCAATGGAGAGGTTTTCAGGCCGCGCGGGGATTACAAGGCCGAATTTCTCCAGACAGTTTTCGGCATCGTCGTTCCCGCATCGGAATTCCATCCGGAATCGGTCGATGCCATCGCTCTCGTGGCCGCGCGCCTGTGGGAGGGATCTGCTACCTGGCAGCAGCGGAGGCTCACCGCCGGATTGGAAGTGGCGCCTGCCTCTCCCGAATCCCTGGTCGCGCAGTTTCACAACAAAGAGAAGCGGCCGGCAAGCCACTTCCCGCTTTGTGCGGCCAGGGCCGACGTTCTGGGGACGGCAGGCGCTGCCGCCGATGCGCTGAAGGGAACGCCGGAATTGAAAAAGAACGTCGCGGCGCCGGCGGTATCCTTGCCCCAACAACAGCAAAGCAGCGGCAATGCCATCAAGGTGGATGTCGCCCTGGTTACAGTCCCCGTGAAGGTTATGGATAGGGACGGCAAATATGTCTCCGACCTGAAGTATTCAGACTTTCACGTGTTCGAAGATAATCAGGAGCAGAAGGTCGACCGCATCGTCCCGGAAACCGAACCATTCGATGTTGCTCTCATGATCGACAGTTCTCCGAGCATGCGCTCCAGGAGCGACGAGATCCAAACGGCCTCCCTGGCATTTGTGGATGCCATCCGCCAGGGGGACCGTGTGACGGCGGTATCCTTTGACGACCGGATTCTGGTTCATTCCGATTTCAGCGCCGACCGCTTCCAGCTTCGCAGCGCCGTATCCATGGTGCGTACCGGTGAAGCGACGCGCCTCTATGATGCGCTCGATCTCGTGGTTTCGGATCGTATGAGGCAGGGAGCGGGGAGAAAAGCGATTGTGCTTTTCACAGACGGAGTCGATACCAGGAGCCGAATCGCGAACTCGGCCGATGCGTTGGCCGCGCTCGAGGAATCCAACGTGCTCGTTTACGCGATTCAATACGATACCGAAAGCCAAACCGGACGGTCAGGCATAGGCATACCCAATGTCACTGCAATGGTTTTGCAGCCCGAGGACGCCCGCGACAACACCGCGCGCTACAAGCGCGCGGACAAGTTCCTGTACAGCCTGGCGGACGCGAGCGGGGGAGAGCTGTACATGGCCGAGCCGGGAAGCGATCTCAAAGAAGTCTTTGGGCGAATTGCGGAACAATTACGATTGCAATATACGCTTTGCTACTACCCACGCAACCAGAATCACGACGGAACCCTTCGCCGCATCCGGGTCGAGGTGGAGCGCCCTGGAGTCAAGGTTCGCGCTCGCACGGTATATCGCGCCGGAAAATGACTCCGGGTCGGTATCATTGGATCGGCGGGCCTGCGGAAACCACCTCGAAGGCATTGCCCGGGACGGACCTGAGTCGATTCAGACTTTCCCCGTGTTCTGGGCGAGTAACGGGAAAAAACCGGACAAAATCCCGATGCCCGAAAACTAAAGAGAGAGGAGGTAAATTCAGGCCGGAAACCTCGAAAATGTCATTGTACGAGTACGCCATACGGCCAGGATCCCTCTTCCCATGGCCATTGGGACCGCAACCAACATAAACTTGAACTATCTACATCACTCAAATTTTGAAATAATCATTGCTCAATTGCGAATGGACCTCGGTGAATGATCGCTTTTGAACGTCGGAGGCCGAAATGAACCATCTAGGACGTAATCTCGGACTGGTCCGTCGCCTCACTTTGGTTCTTATTCTGTGTCTTGTGCGCTTCCCGGCGGCTCCGGCTCAGCAGAAGATTCCTGAGTTGATAAAGTGGGTTCAGCACATTAGCAGCCTGGAAGCGGAGGTGCAACGTGAACCGGGGGATCTGCGATTACGGGTCCAGTTGGCTGAGGCACAGATCAAGATTGGGAGATTCGCTGCCGCGGAAGCGACATTGAAGGAAGCTCTGCGTCTCAAACCAGACTTCGTTCCCGCACTGGTCGCTATTGGAGACCTGTACCGCCGGCGCTTCCAGTTTGACGAAGCCCTAAAAACCTCGGATCGCATTGTCAAGCTGGCGCCTCAAGATGTGCCGGGACGATTGCTCGCAGCACAACTCGCAGAGGTTCGAATGGACTTCACCACGGCCCGGTCCATCTATAAAGATGTGCTGCAGAGAAATCCCAAGGGGTCTCATGCTCGATATGGGATCGCCCGGACAGATTATTGGGAGAACCGCTTTGACGACGCACAACAGCAGCTCAAGGTCGTGCTCAGCGACGACCCTCAATTTGCCAAAGGCTGGCTGCTTTTATCCCAGATTCACCAAATCCGGCAGCAAGATCGCGAAAACGCGACCTGCATACGCAAGGCGGTCGAATGCGATCCTCTGGACGACACAGTTCATGCCGTGTATGCCGATCTTCTGATGAGAGAGAAGAAGCCGGCAGAAGGGTACGCCGAGAGCCGACTAGCACTGCAGCTAAACCCATACAGCGCAGGTACGCACATGCTCCAAGGGATGGGGTGGAGCTTACGTGTATACCCGGCACCTGCTGCTATTCCCGCCGGAAAAGAACATTCACTGGCAGAAGCTCTAGAAACCGGTGGCAGCATGCTTGAAGCTCGGAATCTAACCCGGGCTGACGAAGCCTTCGATCTCGCGCTCAGGCTGATGCCGGGCAACATTGAGGCTTTAATCGGTAAGGGCACCGTTCAGTACCACAAAGGGAATTACGACAAGGCGCTCGACCAGTTTTTCGCCGCGCTACAAATAGACGGGGATTACGGACTGGCACACTACGGGGTGAGCCTGTGCCTGCTGAGGAAAAGGGACCGGTTTAACGTGCGCTTTGCAGAAATCGAGCGGAATTTCGCAGCCAAAGACGCACCCGAGCCCGTTGGCCTGCGCGACGTGTTCACCGGCTATGCGTTGCTGGATTCCGATCTGCAGAAAATCATCCGTCTGTCGGTCCAGCCACTACGCGCCTGGCTACCACTGCTGAAGGAGAGGCAAGTCACCTTCAGCATCTTTCCGATGCATCATTTCCTCTGGCAGGTACCCAAGCACGATAGGTTGAAGGGCATGCGCACATTCGACGGTCGGTTATGGGACGACGTCAAAGGGGACGGCGGTCCCAATGCTTCCAGCGGCGCTGAGGAGGTACGCAATGTCAAATACCTCAGGTGTAACATTCTTGCACACGAATTCGCACACCAGGTTCATGGTTTTCTGCCTATAGATCTTAAAGACGAAATCCACCGCCTGTATCTGGAAGCGATGAAGACTGGCAAACCGTTGGATTTCTACGCGGCACTCAACGAAAAGGAGTACTTTGCCCAGGGCGTTGAGGCCTACGTTTCAGGGGAGAAACTCGCAGACCAGAAAGTCACCTCGGGCCATACCCGCAGAGAACTGCAGCGTCGCGATTCCGAACTGTTTTCGTTTATTCAAAAGCTGGATGCCAGGCAAGGTCAGAATGGACCAGCGCAGAAGAAGTGGCGCGATTTAGATTCCAAATCCAGACGAATTTGGCAGTTTGATCCACGATGTCTCATATCCGCGAAACCGGACATATGGATTATGTCTTTCATCGCTACTTGGTTCTATGAACGGTAAACAATACGAGAACTGAGGCCGATTGTTCGCGCAAATCCCAGTGAAATTAGGAATAAGGAGCTGTATGATCACGCGCGCACAATAGCATTATCGAAATGTGGTGGGCATGACACGAAAAAACAAACGGTGGCTCTCAATCCTGCTTCTGATTGCGATCCTGATCTCAATTGTGTTGTTGATGAAAAGGAATGTCAACAGCCTGCAACAAGCGGTGAACTCCAGGAAAGCGGCACCGCAATCGCCAGAGTCCCGGCAACGAAATAGACCAGGACCAAAATGGCGAGACCATCTCCTGCGTGAAACAAACGGTCCTGAGTACCTTCCGCGGCTGCAGATGCTTGTGCCGGAGGCAGAGCAAGGCAGAGGATATTGGCTTGCAGGGAAAGTGACTGACGAAAAAGGGAACCCTCTTCAAGGCGCCAAAGTTTCGCTGCTGCCGCAGGAAGTTCGCAACAGACTTGTTAACCCCGAATTCCTTTCATGGCGCAGCACTGCATTGCCGGTTGACAATATTCATAGCAAACTCGGCCGCATCGCAATGAATTCGACAGCGGAAAAGTGGGAAGGGCCCGTGCCAGTGGCTTCTGCGACAAGCGACGCGGACGGACGCTACCAAATCGAATCAAAAACTCCGATTCAAAATTGGGTGATCGTTGAGAAAGAGGGCTACGCAACGATCGAAGACATCCTCGTGCGGGGACTGGGAACCATCGTAAGAAACTATCGCATGTCGTCGGCTCCTGCCTGCATCGATGGGAGGGTTTTTGACAGTTCATCCAGACCCGTCCCGGGGGCATTTGTTTATGCCGGCCCGGGTGAATATGGTCGTTATGACTGGAATGGCTCGCGGCTCATGGGCAATTTTCAGTTCACGGATGTCTCCGGCAGATTCAGATTGAGCCAGCTACCCGTAGACGACGCTATACTCTTGGCGAATCACCGGGATGCCGTACCTGGCCAGGCGACAATCTCCCTCAAGGCCGGTCCATGCACACAAGTTGATTTCCATCTTGAGGCGGCAGCCAGAGTTTCCTTTTCGGTGAAGAACCGACACGCCGACCCAATCCCAAACCCATCCGTGGACACTGACTATGCTTTCTGGACCGATGAGCACGGAACTGTCGAAATTGCGGGACCGACGGATGGCACTGCTATCGAGTGCACCATAAGCGCGCAAGGATACAAGGCAAAGACACTGACGATTAGACAGCAGGCACCACCGGAAAGCGTGTTGCTCGACGATGCTGACATTCTCAAGGGGCAGGTCATGGACGAAGCGAACAGACCCATAGAAGGTGCCATCGTAGCCGCCGTGGCTTCCCCAGTAATCATCCGAGGTCACGGAGGAAGCATGATGAAATGGAGATTTAACCTTGGTGCGGATACAGATCAGAACGGCATGTTCTCGCTGTCACTGTCCTTTCCTCCTCAATCAGTGACGGCCGATAAAGCGGGATATATAGGTCAGACTATGCCGTTTGAGGATGGCAATTTCGTCGTTTTCCACCTGCGCGCCTCTCGTGGTAATGCCAATGCTAATGCAGGAGTGTTCGGTAGAGTTGTAGACGAAGAAGGAAATCCGGTACAACGTTTTCATGTCGAGATCCTTGACGGATCACATGCCGTAACGAGCCAGTACATTGATAATGAAGATGGCCGTTTTGTTCTGCCGGATCTTGTTGAAGGCAAGTATTCCATTCGAGTGAATTCGCCGTTGATCCCAACTCGTGGGGTTACGATGGATGATCTAAACTTGCGGGATGGGTATTTCTATGGACCCGTCTCGATGATTTTGATTTCTCAGAAGCAGACAATTGAGAAATAGGCGTTGCCGGTCGGGATCGAGTGATGAGAGGTGGCGGCCTTCTGTTGAAACCACCCGGGCGGATTACGGCGTAGTCGTACATCATTTTTCTGGTCGATCTGGCACACAGGTTGCTCGGCAAAATGAAAAAGGATGATGTACGACAACGCGACTATTCGCCCGTAACACAAGCTTATTGTTGCAATGGCAGCAGTTTATTAGACGCACATCTCCAATTTCGAGAAATAGCAACCTAATGTTTTTTGTTCTGAATTTTCAGAATTCTGGCCTTAAATTCGGGGACTGCGGGCGACTCAGGAAATCGCGTAATGAAGTTCTGATAAGCAGCAACGGCTTGTTCATACTTCCCCATGCGTTCAAGCGAGCGACCCAAACCATCATTGGCTGCTCTCAGGTCAGGTTGGAGCTTGATTGCTTCTTCGTACCGATTTATTGCAGCAATGTCATTGCCAGCTGAGAAGTAAAAGTCACCAATAGCAGTAGAATACTCGGCTGGCGTATAGAGGATAAGCTTAGCGGAATTTGCATACATTTCCTCACCATTGAGTTGGAATTGCTGGAATCCCTCCTTCTCAAAATGGAGCCCAAATTCACTGATCTCTTTCGTCAACCCGCTTGCTGAGATCTCGAAATGTCCTTCAGCGTCCGAGTACGTTGTGGAAACAACAGCCTTCGCAATGCGGTACAGGATAGTCACTTTTACATTAGGGATCGGCTTGCCGCCAGAATCCTGAATATGCCCAGATATCGGGACGTCCATTTCCATCAGTTTAGAAACCAGCTCATGCTGATATTGGATCGCGGTGGTACCGAAATCGTTATTCGGATACAACGTGAGGAACTTTTGTATTTCGAACAACGCCCGTTTTGCCTCATCGGCCTCGGTGGGCGTTTTCGATTGACGCATGTGACGCATGAGAATGCTTACTATTTTCATCTGTGCGTCTGGAGCTTTGGGATCTTGCGGGAAGAAGATGATAAAAGTTCTGAACGGATCTACCACGCCAGTCTGCATCACTGCGGTATCTGATTGTGGTTTGACATTGCCACCTTGCTCTTGCGCGGACACGCAATTTGCGATCACGAAAACAAAAAATATGACGCCTGAGAGCAGTTTCATAACAGACCTCATTTGCGCAGAATTCTATAGCATTAGAACCCCGTAAATCTCCGTCTTGTAAACAACTCCAAGCTGGCAAAAATGTTCCATTTTTTTGATCTTCAATAAAGCAAAGCAGTTCGCGGTCGGGTAACAGCGAAACCGGAAACTACTGCCAGCCCTAGTACAAACCCGTTCGGAGGCAAATCGGGGTAACCGGGCGCGAAACCATGATCTCCGTAGACGCGGACAATAGGCCAAAATAGAAGACGAGAAAGCTTTAAGTACAAACAATTTAGCAGTTTATCACCTTTCAAGGCACATTCTCGATAGTGGATTTTTGAATCCGCCAAAGCGCCATGTCTTCTTCACGGAGGCATAGACTTTTTCGCAGTGACGCCCATCTTTACTAATAGCCATTGATCGCACTCGGCATCACACCGCAATATCCGCCGACATGGCCGGAGGGACTATGACGCCTCAAAAGCGACCCAAAATCCTGTCGTTATTGTTCGTGGCCTTCATCGCCGCCATTGCTCTTTTCTTGTTGACGCCAGCACTCAGGAATCCCACCAAAGGGAACTTACAAACCGCAAGAATCCGGTTAACCGAACTCGAGGCAGCCCTCCAGTTGTTTGCGTTTGATGTCCGCCATTACCCGAACACAGGCGAAGGACTTCATGCTCTCATGAAATCCCCAGGCGACCTGAAATCGTGGAAAGGACCATACCTCACCAAGCCCGACGTTCTCAATGATCCTTGGAACCGGCCTTTCATTTATCTCTGCCCCGGGCAGCATGGCGCCTATGACCTGTTCTCGTACGGGCGCGATGGGGTCGAGGGAGGCGAAGGGGAAGATGCGGATATCACCACAAGGCAAAGATGATCACACCCGCAGCAAGGCTGTGACAGGGCAGAAGATGGTGACGATCGAGCTTTGCTTCCGGAGACCGAGCATTAACGTCCAGATGTACGGTAAGGCGACTTCGCTCTTTGACGTTGATTCGTCCGGCAAGCGCAATAAAACAGAAAGAGAGCGATTCACACACGCAACATCCAGCCGTCGGAGGTTCTGACAGGGAGGTAAGCGATGATGGGCATTAATATAATTCCTTTACTGTGGGGCTCCCTGGCAATCTCTGCTATCCTCATCATCCTGAACAAGTTGCATGTGGGAGTGGCAGGATCGGCTGCGTCTATAATCGCCCTTTGTGTGGTCCTCGCATTCGTGGAATTCCGTATATCCGGCGCCGGTTCCACAGTCCGTCAGGCGTTCCAGGGTTGGCTAATATTTCTGTGTGTGCCAAGTGCAGTAGTGTTTGCTCTTTCGCGCTCGGGTATATTGCGCCACCATGCCTGGTTGCTGGTGCTCGCTGGACCGATATCATTTGTCTTAACCGTTGTGGTTGTGGTCAGCGTGCTCAACACGTATTTCCCATCGATTTTCCGTCGGCCATAGACAAGCGGCGGAGCCCCAAAAATAATTGTACGGGAAACTCAGAGACAAATCGGGTGAGCGGGGCGCAAAAGCATGATCTCCGGATACGCGACTTATCGTTCGAAATCCTAATTGATCTTCCGGAATATCGGGTTTTGATGTCCCCATGGGGGACAAAAACCGTTTTTTGTTGACGGTTGACAGGAGCCTGGCCCATAATCTACCTGTCAATTGTTGATAGGAGAGCACAATGGGGAAACCTGTGGACCTTGTTCAAGGAACTTTGGATCTTCTGATTCTCAAAACGATAGCTCTCCAATCCATGCATGGATGGGGAATCGCACAACGAATCCGGACGAAATCGGAAGGTGTTCTGCAGGTAAACCAAGGAGCTCTCTACCCCGCCCTGCACCGCCTTGAACAGCAGGGATGGATAACAGCAAAGTGGGGCGCATCGGAAAACAACCGGCGTGCCAAGTTCTATGCAGTGACTCCCTCAGGCCGGAAATTTCTCCATCAGGAAAGCGCTCACTGGCACAAACTCTCTTCCGCCATCGACTTGGTATTGGAACCCTCTTGAGGAGACAGTCCGATGCCCCGTTGGATCTACAAACTCGTCCTTCGTGTTCGTTCGCTGGTTTGCGGTAGACAGGTTGAAAAGGAACTCGATGAGGAGATCCGGTTCCACCTGAACAATCAGATCGAAGAACTTGTGGCGCAAGGCATGTCGCTACAGGAAGCCCGGCTTGCGGCGTTGCGGGCGATGGGAAACGTCGAGCTACACAAGGAGATATGTCGCGACCAGCGCGGCATCATGTGGTTTGAAGAACTCCGTCAAGATCTGCGTTACGGCGCCAGAGCGCTGACGAGACATCCCGGATTTGCAGTGACGGGATTGCTGGTGCTTGGGATCGGCATCGGAATCAATACCGCGATGTTCAGCATCATAAATGCAGTATTGTTCCGTCCCTTGCCGGTCCGTGCACCTGATGAACTGGTATATCTGTATCAGATATATCGAAATGATCGTCCGCCCTCGGCAATCTTCGGAGATGACTACCAGTACTTAAAGAAGCATTCGGCCCCACTTATCGATCTGACTGCACATTGGGGAGTCTCCATGACTCTGACCACAGGGGGGGAATCCCAAATCACAAGGAGTGAATGGGTTGATGAAAACTATTTTGATGTTTTGGGGGTCAGAGCGAAGCTTGGACGAATTCTCATGCCTGCCGATAACGATCCTGCCAGCACACAAGGTGCCATCGTCATCAGCGACGATCTGTGGCAGCGTCGTTTTCATTCGGACCCCGCAATCATAGGCAGGAAGGTACGTGTTCAGGACAAGGAAATGACGATTGTGGGAGTTGCGGAATCCGGCTTTTGCGGCATTTCTGATCCCTGGAAGCCCACGCAGGTCTGGACGACGTTTGCGCACGGCATGGAAGCGGTTGACATGATGGACCATTATCTGCATATCGGTCTCCTCCCGATCGGAAGACTTAGGTCCGGAGTAAGCCGCACCAATGCGCAAGCGATGCTTGGTACCCTTGCGGATCAACTGCAAAAGACCCGGCGCGCCATGGTTCTCATTGCTTTTTTGGCTCTTCCCGCCAATCAGATCCGAATGCCGGATGATCCAAATGGAAACATCATCCCCAGCCGGTTGGCGCTTGCCATGGTTGCGATCATGGTTATGGTTTTGCTCATCGCGATTGCCAATATATCAGGCATCCTTTTGTCGCGTGGTGTCACGCGAACGGGTGAGATGGCAATGCGGCTTGCGCTAGGGGCCGGAAGCCTTCGCGTGTTCCGCCAGTTGCTGACTGAAAGCGTTCTCATATCGGTGCTTGGTGGTGGCGTGGGTCTATTCTTGGCCTATGGACTGATGCGTACGTACCGCGTCATTACTCCTGATACGTTTGCGCTCGATGTTTCTCTCGACATGCGTGTGCTCCTGTTTGCAGCCGGGGTCTGTATTCTGACCGGGATAGTCGTAGGGATCGCTCCGGGTCTGCAGGCCGTGCGTGTTAGGGTATTGACGGCTCTCGCAGGAGGCGGCGTTGTTGCTCATGGTCGGGTTCAGTCTCGGCTCCGCAATTGGGTCGTGATCCCGCAGGCCACCCTTTCGCTGGTGCTGCTGATCATTGCAGCACTTTATGTCCGCGATCTCATGAAAGTCGAATTCTCGGATCTCGGCTACAGGACCGATAGCATGATGGTCCTGAATATCAGATTGGGTGACAGTCCAGCCCTAGACAGCGGGCTGCGCAATGATCCTGGGCGGGCGGAAAGGCAGGCCGGCAGGACCCGCACATTTTATCGCCAGTTGATGCAGCGTGTCGGTCAAATGCCGGAATCGGCTGCAGTCGCAATCGCGTCGAGTCTGCCCATTCGCACGTCCACGCAGATCGACCAGGTAGCAGCCAGAGATGAATTCCTCGGAGGTGATCCGCAATCTGTGTCCACAAGGAAGGTGGGGGTTTCTCCCGGATATTTTCGTGCGATGGGAACCCCGTTGTTGCGGGGTCGGGACTTTGACGACCGCGATGGCTATACATCAACGCATGTCGCCATTATCAGCGAAGCGTTGGCACGCAGGATCTGGCAGGGTAGGGATCCCATTGGAAAATCCATAGCGGTAAACCCCATGAGCGGCAACACAAAGATTGACTGGCTTGAGGTAGTGGGGATCGTGGGCGAAGTCAACCCGATCGTGCATGAAAAGGGAGAGAATCCGTCGGTGTATGTCCCGCTCGGGCAGCAATGGAGAGTAGATGCTGGGTATCTCATCGTTTATGGCGGTGGTGACACGGTACGATTGATAGATGCTCTCAAGCAGGCGGTTGCCAACTCCGATCCCTTTGCCGATATAAATCGCGTGAACACAATGAAAGCGCTTGTGAATGAAATCCTATACCCCCGGCGCGTGGCAACAGCGACTCTGACGGTCTCAGGATTAATTGGCCTCCTGCTCGCCAGCATAGGAATTTATGGGGTCGTTTCGTATTCAGTTGCCCAGCGCGTGCGTGAGATTGGCATTAGGTCAGCATTGGGGGCGCAACGGAGCGACATCGTCAAGCTGATCGTCGGCGAAGGGGCCAGAATTGCCTTTATGGGATCCATATTCGGGGCTATTTTGGCAGTTGCTGTTATCCGTTTGGCATCGCGCTATGTTCTCACGATTCCCAAAGTGGATTGGTTGACTCTCGCCGGAATGCCACTCTTGCTCGCGACTGTAATCCTCTTTGCGTGCTACCTTCCTGCGCGACGTGCGTGCCGTATTGATCCGATGGCTGCACTCCGGGAGTTGTAGCATTCACATTCTCTGTGGTAGAGGGCTGATATTGATATTGGCAAATACCGAATTCGGTTTGAGGATCATCACAATTGCAGTCGTGTTGGGTTTATCTCTAAGTACATAATAATGCGAGGGTTAAGTTTGGCTGCGGGGCCAGCCGGACGTATGACGGCGTACCCGGAAATTGACAATCCGGGTGAAGAAATGGTGAAACGACAGCGTATCCAGGCACAGCCGCTCCGGAAGTCACATCTCCGGATACGCGACAATACGACAATTGAGTTTGATTCGAAGTACTAAGCCTATCCAATATCTGCAAGATACAGCGTTCTCTCAACCGGTTGACTAGAGTCGATTCTCCATATATCGCATACGCCTGGAATACAATTTTCAAGTATCACCCGCCCATGCATATCGGCATAATCGCGTCCGCAACGGAAATTGTGTTGAATGACGTTCCATTGAATGATCGACAATCCCAACTGAGCCTCGAAGCAAACTACCTACAAAATGGACGATCGTGCCACAACTAATAAGAGTGCCGGGCGACCGTCTTAACGCTTAGTCAAAACCAAAGGGGGGAGCGTGGTCCGATCCAATCTTCTCATCAAATGTGCATGTGCGCTGATTCTATTGGTTTCATGGCGGTCAATGGCATGCGGACAGGTTTCCGTAGTGGCCTTGACTGGAGCAGTTGCTCCTGGAACAGGAGGCGCTCGATTCGCCGCATTGTCGCCTCCTGCAATCAACATCGATGGCGATGTCGCGTTTACTGCTGATCTTTCGGGTGGTTCTGCCTTGCATGGAGTCTTCAAACTGCATCAAGGGCAACTATATCCGATTGTCCTGCAGGGTCAATCTATCCCTGGCGTGGCAAATGCTACGTTTTGGACTTTCTCAGAGCCCAGTATCAATCAGTCAGGAGATATGGCGTTCACGGCTTCGATGCGATCGGACAACCTGCCCTTACGCCACGGCGTCTTTTTCAGCTCTGGGCCATCCATTCAGAAACTTGTCGACGAGGACAGCGAAGTGCCCGGCCTGGCAGGATCCAGATTCGATCTTTTCAATTCGGTGACTCTCAACGATCAGGGGGTAGTCGCATTTTGGGCCTCTTTGACTAACATTCCTGCATCCAGCAGCAACGGCATTTTTGCGGTTTCCAATGGAATGCTCACGACACTGGTGCTGGGAGGTCAGCTGGTGAACGGGAAGGCGCTCGGCAGCATCTTTTCTAACTTTTCCCTGAATAATTCCGGCCACATCGTTTTCCAAAGTTCGATAGAGGGGAAGAGCGCCCTCTTCCTCCTCTCCGGGAACACGTTCCAGTCCATAGCCATGAGCGGGCAGGTAGTTCCGGGTTTGAACGTTCCCTTGGATTATTTTGCGCAACCATCGTTAAACGATCGTGATGAGATTGTCTTCATCAGCCTGCAAACGATCATTTCGCGTTTCATCATGCACGTCTCCAACGCAGTCATCCGTTGGCGTGATGGCACGCTTAGTGTGGTGGCACAGATTGGAGAAACAATTCCGGGCGCCGACAGCGCGTCGCTGTTTAACTCTATACTGAACACGCAAATCAACAATGTCGGAACAATACTTTTTACGGCTAGAATCACGGCAAACACATCCAACCCCTATAAGGCAGTATTAACGGTCGAGGATGCAAACCTGTTCGTGCGTGTTCAAGAGAACCAGACGGTGGAAGGAGTAGGAAAACTCACATTTTTGGGAGCTCCGCGCATTAATGATCATGGATTGATCACCTTCGAATCCCGTGTTGGGGATGCTCTGGCGGGCATATTTACTAGCCAGGCGGGAACCTCGCGGTTGTCATTTCCTCAAGTTGCAGATGGGATTTCCGAAGGCAGTTCGTGGCGCACCGAAATGCATTTGGCGAACCGCGATATTGTGCCTTGTCATGTTTCTGTGCGATTTTACGGCGATGATGGCGCTCCCATGATTCTTGTCATCCAAGGCCAGAACTCGAGCCAATTCGACTTCACCTTGCCTCCACTTGGAACGCTGAATCTGGAAACTGAAGGACTGGGGGCGCTGAAAACGGGTTGGGCCAGCGTCACTGCAGATCAGAGCTTGAGTGGAATTGCCATCTTCTCGTTCTTCGACGCCAAGGGAGAATTACAGGATGCCGTCGGCACGGGTGCCAGCATTGATCTTTCATCCATGGCTCTATTTGCCACCTGGAGCGGAAATGTTGATACTGGAATCGCCTTGGCGAATCCCGGTGACACCACCGCCACGATGAATCTGACCCTACGGGATTCCGTCGGTGTTGTCCGCTCCGTCACTCAGCACGCGCTTGCGCCAAAAGCTCACATGGCAGGGTATTTGATTGAACTGTTTGCTCCGGAAGCGTTGCCTCCGTCATTTCAAGGTCGAATCGAACTACTGAGCGATTCTCCTGTGGTAGCTGTGGGATTAAGGCAGCAAGGATCGCGGTGGACTTCACTTCCGATAATGCAATGATGGAAGAATCTTCTGATTCTATTGCAGCGCAGAAGTAAAACTCCTTTCCACCACCGGGACACCGCGTTATCGGACACTACCCGCCAGGCCGGAGTGGCACACATTTTGCATGCGCGAGTTGGCGGATTTTCCCCCCGATCGCACCGCCGTGGCAGTACTATGTTTTCAGTCGGAATCCTCGGTCGGGGGTCAAGAAACGCCGGCCCTCAGACGCCTTGGGGAATTAAGAAGAAATCAGAAATGAAAAGGAAACTTCTTCATCTTGGGATGGAAAAGTGAGAAAATACATCCCAAAAGGAACCGGTCAATATGCTCCGATTAATTGTCAGAATCGTCCAAGTGCAGCTTTTGTGCTTGTGCATTTTGCTTGTCTACAACGGGATCGCTCGCCCTGAGAATGCAGTATTCTGGTACGCGCTCACGACCCTAACGATGCTCGTCCTCACCATTACCTACAAGATCGCTCGAAGACAGCACTGATCAGTATTGCGCTGTTCCGGCCACCCCATTTCTCGACACCAAAGAAGCGGCACTCAAAACTCCAGTTCATAATCGTGTCTCTCTGCACATGCAACGGGTTGAGCCTGTTGCTGGATCGCAATTTTCTCAGTATTAGCACAGAGTCGCCCATTGAGATGTGCGAGGGCATCGTCGATTGATCTGTGGAATTCCAGCGCGATCAGGAGGTCGGCAGCTTTGTGGGCGTCGCGCGCTGCACGGAAAATCTCGTTTTTGTCGTTGCGTAGGGCGTGGAGCCAGGAGCCGAGGTAGGCGGCGTGGGAGTCAGAATTGTGGGGGATGCCGCGCTCGGCCATCAGGAAGACGCTGGCCAGTTCGGCGCGCAACTCTTCTTTGGCATACGCTAGGTCGCCAAAGGAATAGGTTTCATTGAGGGTCTCGCGGTCAAGGCGCGTAGGGTGACCCGTCCAGTGGGAGAGCTCGTGCAGGGCGGTTCCGTAATATTCAGCTGCCGACTTGAAGGCGGCCTTTAGCGGCAGGTGGATGCTGTCGGAGATACGGTTGTAGAAGGCGCGATCCGCCTGGTCGTGGCTGATCCGGGCGCGGCTGTTCTTCAGGATCGACTCGCCGGCCTGCAGGATCTCCCATTCCTGGCGTACGCGCGGTGCATGAGGCGATACCCCGTCGATCTGGCCGGCATTGAAGACCGTGTAAACACGATAGATGAGTCGGTTGCTGCGGCCTTCAGGAGTTTTGTCTTTTGATTCCCCTTCGGCCTCCGAACCGGCGTTGGGGAACTGCCAGAATTCGATCTGTGCCCCTTTCTCCCCGCGGCGCACCTGCCAGCCGTGCTCCTGTGCTTGGCGATACGTAAGCCAACGCGGATCCTCAAAGCCCTTCTTCATGCCCATGACCATTAGATGAATCGCGTTGCCGCCGCGATAGGGCTTGCTGGTCGTTGGATTGAAGGGCATTTCGTATGCGCCGGCCTGCCAGGGCTTCTGCCATGGGGCGGTGCCTTTCTCAAGGGCTGCAATGATGTCGTCTGTAACTTCCTGGCGGAGATCTCGTTTGACTGATGGGCTTCCGGATGTCATTGCGGGATCCTCCAGTCAGAATCTGGTTCCGGGACCTCATCTTCGAAACCGGATCCCTCAAGCTGCTCGCCTCCTAACGAATCCAGCGGATCGCTTGGTTTGGTTTTCTCGTTTGGAAAATCGAAGTTCATAAAGGCCTCCGTTTCTCATCACGGCTCTTGCCGCAGCATTGATTGCAGACCGAAATCGCGAGGGACGAATTCCTCGCCGGTCATAGGCAGAAATTTTCGTCGGGTTTCCATACGGGTGAGGCCGTAATTGGCGATCTTTAAATAAGCATGAAAATCCGGCAGGCTCTGGAATTCGGTCGGGAGGATGATCTTTTCGAGCTTTTCCTGCTCGCTCATGCTGAAACGGTCGCCAAGGTCGCTGGGACTGAACTGGCTGCTGTGGAATTTCTTGATTACCTCCCGCTCGCCAAAGGCCTTCGACAGAAACTCGGCCGTCGTGGGATCATTCAATCGGAAAATCAGATGCACATTGAAATTGTTGAAGAACGTCTCCTTTTGGTCGGACCCATAGATATTGGACACCGAGCCGAGATCCTGGTTGGCCAGGACCAGGAAGCCGCCCTTGGAACGGCCCATCGTCAGAAAATCAAAAATGCACGGCATCTTGGCCAGGGAGCCGAACTCATCGACGACGAAGGTGATCCGGCGACTGAAACTGTCGGCCAGCGAGAGCACCTCGCGGATCATGATGTCGATGACAAAGGTCATCAGGCTGCGGAAGATCGCATCGTACTGACGGATGTTCATGAGGTATAGATTCCGGCGATCCTCATCGTTGCGAATGAATCGGCGGAATGAGAACGTCCCGTCAGAATCCGTGAGGTAGCGGAAAAACGTCAGCCGTTCCTGGAGGATCGAAATCACCGATGCCGCCTGGTTCGAATCCGCCTTGTCGATGTGCTTGAGGGCTCCCAGCTCGCGGACCGGCAGCGTATAGAGAGCATCGCGGATCTGTTGCAGGGGTTGCGAGAAGAATTCCCAAATGTCGCGATTCAATTTCCGGTTCTCACGGAGAAGGTAGAACAGGCCGGTCCGGAAAACGTCCCGCGCCGCATTGTACCAATACACGTCCTTCGATTCCCTCGGAGGTTCGTAGAGCGAAGTACAGAGCACATCCAGATCCGGGTAGTCGAAGATCTCATTGAAGAAGCTCCAGGGAATGGACCGCTGGTCAAACGGATAGAAAATGAGGTCTTCAGGCTCCACGTGCTTTCCACAGAACTCGCCTTTGACGTCGTAAATGACGCATTTGTTCAGGTCTGTGGTGCTCGATCGCCTGGCTTTGAGCGAGCTTACATAATGGTTCAGACAGACCGATTTCCCCGTGCCGGTGGTTCCCAAAAGTAAAATGTGACGTCGGGAAACCGAATCCGGCAGCGGAATTTCTCCCAGGCGAAGAGGCTGCAAGGTGGGATTGTCTTTTTGCTCGCCTTCGACAGCTTTATTGAGAGCTGCTTTCAGTCGCTCAAACGGCATCAGGTCGTCCCCGCGGACAAACCTGGTCTTGTCCGCCCTGCGGTTGAGCCAGCTGAAAGTGAGGAAGTAAAGCAGGCCAAAAACCGGGAAGAAAAGAAGGCTAAAAGGAACCGACCAGCGGAGCTGCTCTACGCGGCCATTCGAAATCCAATAGACCGCCTGCCGATACAATTCCCTGGGGACCTCACGGCGGAGAAGAAGGCGCTGCAGCTCCGGTTCAACGGTCTCGCGCTTTTCCTGCGATTTCGTCCGCATGGAGGTCAGCTGAAGACTCAGGTAGTTCCTCGGATTGAGTGAAACATAGTATTTAAGCAGAGCAGCAAGAGGGAGACGCGGGCTTCCGGGGCGGATAACGAGGCGAGATTTTCCGTCAATGAATTCCAGCGTGGGGATCGGATCTGCAAAGCTCCGCGTCAGATAGAACTTCATCCCGCCTGCATAGAGAACAGCGGCCACCAGGAAGCCGACGACGCCCATTTGAATGTACATCCGGACGGCGGATACCGCACGATCGTGAGCTACATAAGCACCTGAAGACATGGCTCCGACTTGTCTCCTTTCGCCGGCGGGACTTACTTCCCCTCGAATTCGATGACGCCGTAGTTGCCGGTTGAGCGCCATCCTGAGGCGTCCTTCATGACCAGCAGTTTTCGGCTAGGATTCTGCGGGTCTTTGACCAACTCGATTGTCCTGCGTGATTTTGCCAGCTCGAGCAAAACATTGCGGTTCTGGGTGGTTTCTTGTATCAACCGGACGCGCTCTTGCTCCAACCGTCCCGAATACCAGCGATGCAGGTAAAACCAGGAAGCCATAACCGCGACACACACGATCAATAAGGCGCCCAGGGTGTACGTTCCGAGGTGAACGCCACGGGCCAACACGGCGTTCCGCTGCAAGGAGTTCGCGGCTCGATTGCTCCTGCTGATGGCCTCATCAAAGCCCTGATTCGATTCCGCAAGGTCTTTGAGTCGGCTTTGGAGCGGCAGAAAGACGTCTTCTTCAATTCCAGCCCGCAGCAATTCCTCGGTCCGGGCAACCAGGGCGTCAGCCGACTGCTCCAGAGCGGCACCCACACGTTCCCTGATATTTGCGACATCCTGGCGGAAGCGCTCGGATTCCCTGATCATTTGCCCGGCCAAAAGGGCGCCGGCATCTGCGCCTTTGCTTATGTCATTGCTGATGCGCTCGATCTCCGCGGCCGCTTCTTTGACGGCCGCCGGTATCGATTCGTAATAAGCCTTGTAAAGCTGGAGAGCGCGCAGCAGCCGGGCCAGCTCAACATCGTTCGGGCCGATACCGGCTTCATGTAGAGTACGGAAAAATTCGGCCTGTTGCTGAGCGGGAAGACCGGCAGCGAGGTCTCGGAACAACGATTGCTGTATCGCTGAGGGCTGCATTGTCTACTGACCTCAAACCGATGGAGCGCCAATGGTTTTAAAAATGGGATCGAGCTGGGCGTAGATGCCCTGTTGGAAACGACGGAGACGTGCCTTGACCATGAGCTTGCATAGAACTGGTCCAATGTCTTTGCCTCGTGCGGAGGTGCGATCGGAGCTGTCCAGAACTTCCGCGACAGTCAGATCCAGTCGCTCCAGCTCGGTGACGTACTCTTCGTCCAGGCGTGGTATCACTACGTGGTGTGGCGCAAATCTCTGACGAAAGGAGAGCGCGCCATCGCTTTCGTCGTAATCGGGCAAATAGTCGCCGTCCTTGAGGTTCTTGAAAACGACATACCGCACCCTGTCATCGAGCGCTGCCACCCAGTTGAGGAAAGATTGGACGCTGTCCGGTGAACTCGTGATCGACGCCAAGCAGATAAAGCTGACCCCCAAGGATTGAAGCTGCTCAAACGGCACATCAAGCCACCAGTCGAGCACTTCTTTTCCGGTGCCGGCCTTCAAGTCGGCGACAATCAGGGAATTGGCGTCAAGGGCGCGTTCTACCAGGATGTCGTGCGAAGACTTCTTTTTGATCTCTACCTTGATGGCCTCCGGGAAGAATCGCGAGAGCGTACGGTTTTCATCATCAAGGTCCAGCAGAACCGGGTAGGCGTTTTGTTCACGCAAAAAGGTGATCAGTAAACGAGCTGCCGTGGATTTCCCTGTGCCTCCTTTGGCACCGGCCGTGAAGATAATGTTCGACATCAGTGTCCCTCCGCCTCGAGTTTTTTGCGGATCGCCGCCGCTTCTTCCTTTGGCAATCGCTTCAAGTTGTACCTCTCGCTGTATGTAAATTCGAATTTAGGCTTCGGCGATGAATCGCGGCCAGAATCGGCCGCCTTCTTCGAGGGCCGATCGGGGGCAACATTCTTCGATTTGGAGTTTCCTTGGTAGCTGTAGACCTTTCGGCCGTGGGATCTCACCTTGATAAACTTGAAGATGGCGGCCCGCTGAATTGTGAGGTTATATTTTTGCCGCAACAGATCGGCGATCTGCCCATAGGGCATGGGAGGCCGCCGCAGTCTTAGATCGATGATTTCTTCTTCGTAAGGAATCAGACTCGATTGGTATGGTTTCACAGCCATCGCAACTCGCTTCTCCATTGAAGATAGAGTCTCTGAGCTCGACGCCTGTATCCTCTTTGTTTCCGCTATTAGCATGAATATTTCAGAAAGCGGAAACAAAGCGGATACGGAGCGGAAACAAGGCGGAAACACGTATCCGCTTTGTTTCCGCCTTGCAATGCCTCGAAGAAACTCTTCGAGGTATTGCGTCTCGGGTTGGGAGAGCCTGGCTCGACCGACCCGAGAATTTCCATCTGAGCCTTCCCTCGAATCCGGATCAATCTAGGCATTCACCACCTCACCCTCAAACTGGGACTCCGGTGAGGGAGAAGGCACGATGACGATAATGCTCGTCACCCAGAGCTGGCCGCCGGGCATGGAGTCAGGTGGCGCGACTTGGACTGCACCGATCTTCCCGATGCTGGCATCCTCGAAAATCGGATCAAGGCCCTGGCCCGCTATCTCGACCGTACAGAACGTGTAGTTCAGACGCAGCAGGCGCCCGCTGTTCGTAAGCGTAGCCTGCGCCAGCCAATGATCCGGCACTGCGTGGCGGGATCCGTCAGGAAGCCCAAAGAGGCCGCCTATTGAGGCCGAACGCAGCAGAGCGCGGGGCGTATAGCACTGAAACGACATGGGGTCACTCCTCATCGGGACATCACATTTTCGAGATCATTGAGATGACTTTGCGCGGCGTGAATCAGGGTGGCGCTCTTTACTGCCCGGTCCCGGGCGATACGTTCACTCACCCGATAAAAGGCGCTGCGCGATGCGCCGATCACATCGGCCGCCGCCAGCCGGTCTGCAGCCCGTTCGAGGCGCTCAAAAAGATGTGCTTTTTCAGGCGTGAACACCCGGACTTCGTGGCGGCCCCGGGAGCAGGCCACGTAAGCGGCCTTCGCGTCGAGGTGCTCGGCGGCAATCACGACACGGTCGTGAGTGCGCCCCTGAGCCTTGTAGCTGGTGACAACATAACCGTGGCAGAAATGGCGGAAAGTGGCCGGCACGAGCTTGCCTTCCCTGGTTTGCAGGGATCCATCTTTTCGAAGCATTGTGACGGTAAGAACCTGGCCGTTGACCAGGCCGGCCTCACGAAGATTGCGGCGGACGAGTATCTTTTCGCCAGGACAGATCTCCAATTTTCGTGGCAACGAAACCGTGAGCTTGCTCGCGTATTGGGCGAGATCAACGAATCGGGTCTGGCCCTTCAGCCAGAGGCGACCGGCTTCGATCCGATCGATTTCGAATGTCCGGCCGCGTGCAAACGAACCCACTCTCGCATCAAAGGTGACCAGCATGCCCGACCGATAGTTCGCGGCATTGCACTTCTGCTCCCGTGTCCAATCCAGCTGGTCATGAACGGTGACTTCAACGGCCCTACCCAGTAGGTTTCTTTGTTTGAGACCATCGCGGATTGAATCTGTAAAGCGGCGGTTTTCCTCCCATGTCGGGGATATGGCGATGCAACGGTCGAGACTCTCGCCGCCCGCGGTGGCAGCAAAGTAAGCCTCCGCCGCTTGCTGAATATATTGGCCTCGGCCTTCCTGCAACCAGCCGAGGACGTCCAGCTGCTTCATGCCTCCCAAGGCGTTGCCGCCGGCCATGGTCCGGATAGCCTCGTTGTACTTTTCCGTCTGTTGGCGGCGAATGTCCTTGAGTTCGGACCGGCGGAGGTTCGAATGCTGTTCGAGAATGCGCAGGAAGTCCCCCGCTTCCACGGAAACGTGCTGGCGCACGTCGCCGACGAACAGGACGCGTGCATCATGAACCTGGGCCATGCGGAGAATAGCCGCGCCCATCTGAATGGACTGAAGACTTGATTCATCGATGATGATAACGCCGCCCCGGATGTCGTTCGTCTTTTCCCGGTTTGTGAGGAAATCGTCGACGGTCGTAGCTCGGGCAAAGCCATCTCTGCGCAATACACCCACTGCCGAGGCGGTGGGCGCGAGATATATGGCGTTCCTTCCCGATGCTTCCAGACCCTTTCGGATCTCGCGCAGACAGGTTGTCTTCCCGGCGCCGGCGCAACCACGGATGGCATAGACTCGGTCGGTGGATTGCAAAGTCTCGAGAACCACCGCCTTCTGCTCATCCGATTTGAAGTCAAACTCAATCCCGTCGGTTTTTCCCAGCTCCGTACAGCAATTCAGATTCTGATTGACGAAGTCAATGGACCACCTTTCGAGGTGCAGTCCACGCCGCGAGGTCCATTGGCAGGACAACAATGGATTGCGGGCGTGCTCAGCCAATCGGACCATGCCGTTATACGCGCTTGTCATATAACGCCTGACGGTCTCAAGGTCGAGGTGGCCGAGATGACGGTTGAGCGCTTCAGCCAGAACCTGGTGGCCGCGCACAACCGAGTGACGTTCATAGAGGTGGTCCCGTGCGCGCATCAGCGCCTGCCAGGCCGAACCCATCCGCACTCTCTCTCCGGCGTCCTCTGTTGCACGACCTTTCAGCGTGTCGAGAGCCTGGAGTTCCATGCGATTCAATTGCGATCGCTGTCGATTCCGGACCTCCGGTGTTGTGATTTCGTCGAGCTTGACGTTTCGCGTTTCGCGTGTGATGACATGAATCTCGCCAGGCGTGGGCGCACGGCCTTTGATTTTGATAAACCGCTCGATGCCGGCTTCGACCTCGGCGCGCCGCTTGCTGAACCTCTCCCGGATTTCAACCGGAACGCCCTTGATCTCAAAGCCCTCGACGACGCCTTTCTCATTCCGAGTGGCCTCGATCTGGTAACCAAGCCGGCGGCACTGGAGTGCAAGCTCATTCTGATAGACCTTCCCGGCATACCGGATGGCCTTGAACATTTCGCAGGTATCCAGTGCCAGCCAGCGCCTGCGATCGGAATCCCAAGTAGCATTTGCCACCACGAAGTGGGTATGCAATTGAGGGTCGAGGGCCCGTGAAGCATCATGGCGAAAGGCGGCGGCGCAGACGTTGCCGCTGATCTGAGGCTGTCGTGTCAGGCCCGACCGGTAAGCCGCAAAGCGCTCGAGTTCCGCAAACGCCTTTGCCGCCGCGTTGTCATGAGCTTTGTACAAGCGCGGATCATCCAAGGTGACTGCCATAATCGAAACACTCTTTTGAGCGGAGCATTGGAAATCGAAAAAGCGAACGCCGTTCTCGGGCCTGCGCGGAGTCAGCCGGCCGGAACCGTCCGGCATGAGGTTCCGGCGCAGAGCCTCAAATGCGGCATCGCCTCTCTCGATGGAGTTTCCGGACAGTCCAAGCCGTTCGGCTGCTTTTCCGACCCAGGTTCCGGTGACATGCTCGTTTTCGCAGTAGTAATCGTTTGCAGTCAAGTGACTGCTGAGATACGTACTGCCGTCCTTGATCTTGGCGCAGGTAAACATGATTGCCCCAAGCCCAACATACCGGTGGCGATACGCCGTTGTACCGGTATGCGGCCCCAGCCATTTCAAAGGCGCCCTGGAAGGGCGCAGAGACACTAGCCCCGGGCAAGCGAAGCGTCGCCCGGGGTTGCCCGATGCGAAAACATGAGCCCTGGCAGGGCGAAAGAAGAAGACATGTTCACCAAAGGTACCTCTCATCAAAATCGATTCCGCTTTGGGAGAGGAGCCTCAAATATTCCTCCTGGAATGTCACCTTCTTGTGATGCTCCTTCTGCCCTTTGATGTATTTGCGCAAGCCTTCAAGATCCCAACTTGAGACCGTGAATGCGCCATAGCCGTCTTGCCATGCGAACAGCCGGTTGCCAATTTCGTTGTGGATCCAGGCGGATGAGCTTGACTTGACCTCCCTGAGAAGATCAGCCAGGCAATGAGTTGCCCTGAGGCTCGCAAGAATATGTACATGATCCTCGGTTCCTCCGATTGTTTCTGCGACACCGCCTAATTCACGAACGATTCCGCCCACATAGGCTTGTAACCTTTCCCGCCAGGTTTCTTTGATCCAGGTGTGTCGCCCCTTGGTGCTGAAAACCAGGTGATAGTAAAGACTAAGATGAGTCGATGACATTGGGCCCTCCTCAATGCTTCTAACAAGGGCGCCTGTCAATTGAGCGATTATTTCTGTCGCCCTTTCAGGGCTCATGGGTGCGTTCCCTTTGACACCGGGCGGCGCTTCGCTTGCCCGGTGCTATTGCCTTGGCGCCCCTTCGGGGCGCGTTATTGATCCGTGTCCTTGCGGTAGCGATGCGTGACCCGATATTTTTGGCGGGAGTAGTGCGGCTGTCCTCCTGGCACTATTAGTGTCGACAGCCGGACAATATCAAACTGCCTCAAACCGAGTCACGCACCGCTACCGCAAGGACACATTGATTCACGGATCGGATCGATCTTGGGTTGAAAGCGATCCGATGTCATAAGCCATGGTCGACGTCGGCTGCCAGAGCTGGGCCAGTTGACGACTTGCTGAGTTTCGATTCATGACCCTGGAGCTTCTCACGCGTTTCCTGTACCAGGCGATTCGCATCTTTCCCAATTGCCGGGTCGGTGTGATACCAGCACCGCGCTTCCGCATCCCAACGACATCCCATCTGCTTCAACTTCTCATTCAGAGTGTAGGGCACTTCAGGAATGTAGTGCTTTTCAGCCCCGTTTGTGACCAGGGCCTGGGCTTTTTCGGCGACCTTCTTGTCGAGGTGATACCATGCCTTGGCCTCCGGGTCCCATCGGCAATCCATTTCCTTGAGGCGTTCGATGACAGGTTGGATATTGCCCTGGATGAAATGCTTTTCGGGGCCCCTGTCGATCAAGGCCTGCGCGTTCTTTGCCGCCTCTTTTTCGGTGTGGTACCACTGCTTGAGCTTGCCGTCCCACTGGCATCCGAGGGCTTTCAATTGCTCCTTGACCTCGTGCGAGTTGCCGGCCAGGTAATATCGGCCGCGTGCCTCGGCGATCAGCTCCTTGGCTCTCTCAGCGGTCTCCTTTTCGGTGTGGTACCACTGGCCGGCCTGCGGATCCCATTTGGCTCCCAGCTCCTTCAACTGATCTTTGAGCTCAAACGGCGCCTGACCAATAACGTGCTTTTGAATGTCCGGCGGCACCAGCTCCTGGGCCTTGGCCGCCACATTTCGATCGGTGTGATACCAAAGGCCCGCGTCTGAATCCCATTTGCAGCCCATCTCCTTCAATTCCTGTCTCACTCTGAATGTGTTCCCGGTGATGAAGTATTTCTGTTCTTCTCTTTCCATGGTGTCCTCCTTTGGCCGAAGCCATTTGATGAATCAACAGGGATCGATGCCGAAGTTCGCTGCCCGCCTGCGCTCAAGTTCGGCGAGAGCATTTCGGACGGTCAAAGCGGCGTAGTATTCAGGGTTTGGTTTGTCCTGGCGAGTATTCCTGAGCCAGGCCTGCACGGCGTCAGGACTCTCGTGGAGCTCGAGCCGGCGGAGCGTTTCCGCCCAGTCGCGTTCAGATTGGCTGCAATGGTTTTGCCGAGATGCTGTCCGAACCAACGGCGATCGTGTCCGCTGCAACGCTTCGATATGCAAATCGATTTGAAAATCGCGCGGGGTGGAAATAGTGTCCGTCAGTTTTTGCGCAATCACCCGATAGGGCGGATCATATTTTCGGTTGCTGAAGCCGGGGATCCGCAATACGCGCGTCACGTCCGTCGCAGCGCGATCGGCTCCATGTTTGCATGCCATGGCTCGCTGCAGAGACTCTGCCTCTTCGACAGCAAAGCCCTCCACATTCCATACCACCTGATGCTTGCCAATGGACGTGTTCAAAACATAGTTGGGCCTTGGCAGCGTCTGGTCGGTAAGAATGACGGCAAGCGCTTCAGATCCTCTCCAGTCAAGGTCCAGGTAGATGTGCCGCACGACAGCGATATCGCGCTTGGTCCGTCCGCGCGCTTCTTGCTTCAGTGGATTCATGCCAACATAAATATTGCCCCCGTAGGCGTTTTCGAACCTGAGCCAGGCTTGAAACCGCGACGCGGCGATCTGCTCGGCCGTGGCGATGCGTTGAACCAGCCCGTCTCGATCTTGATGCTTGATCACAACGGCCAGGCGATCAGCAGGCCGGAAAATATCGAGAATGTAATCCGAGGAGGCGATAGTCTTCAGTCTGGGACTTTCGAGTTGCATTCACTACCCCTCAATCTCAAATTTGGAGCCCAAAGCGAACAATGGCGCGGCAAGCTTGGCGCACGAAGTCTGAGTCCGCCATTGAAGCCGGGCATTGAGTGCTGCGAATTGGCACGAGCGTCCTTTCCCATGCCCACGGCGCTCATGCCTTCCTCCTCGATGAGCCACATGAAATCCGGCTCCTGCACAATCGCCAGATCCCGGCCTGGACCGAGGGTGACAGGCGCCGTGAAGAAGTACTCGACTATGGCGGGCGGCTTGCCGTCGCAGCTGGGCAGTGGAGCCAAGTAGTCAAGGTAGACAGGTGTTGCTCCTTCGGTACACCGAACGGCCTTGCCGAGGGAGAGCGAAACGGATTCAACGTTCTCGGTCTGGTGATCCGACATCTGAGCTTCGAGAGCGCCTTCGGCCAGCAGCCCTGCCACCGCTGCCGGTCGGTCGGTTTCAAGGAAAAGCCGCAGACCGCCACCGAATGGAACTACCCTGACGATGGAAAATGTCGGCGAAGCAGTCGAATCCTCGGATTGCATGAACAGAATTGAATACCCGCCGACGGCCACTACGTTAAGAGAAAGCGCCAGCGCCAGCATCAAACAGAAAGCCAGCTGTAATCGCATGATTTTCCTCCTCACATTCCTCGATCCAGTTCACGAAGTATCTCGCCGACCACCACGCTCGCCGCGAGATTGCGCATTGATTGATTTGAGCCTGAAATCTGGCGTGATTCAGGAGGCTCAGGTTCGTTCGGATCGAGTTCCTTGGTTATCGTCTCGGTGACTTTGGTCTCGATGGCCGTACGCCCCGGCCCTTCAAGGTCACTCTTGGTTTCGCACAGGATCTCCGATGTGCCTGACACTTTGGTTCCTGGCGTCCTGGAGGTCTGAAGCGGGTTTGCGGCCATGCTTTGACCGAGCACGTCGTATTCTTCGCGAGCCAAACGGAGGTCGGCCTGGAACCTCTTGTAAAACGTGGCCGCTGCAAATGTTTCCTTTTCGGCAAGCCCAACTCTGATGTCACGTTGTTGAGAAAGTTCATCGAGCCGGAAGCGCTCTGCCGAGGGATCCAGCCTCCCGATTTCTGATTCGACTTCCCGGCATCCCCGCAAATGAGTCATTACCGATAGGTATGTCAGGCTGTAATCGTCAATCGCCTGCCTGGCGCGCTCCAGCCTCGCAAAGCTGCTCATCAAATCCGGGGACTCCTTTTTTGCAGGCGATTCGACGCCTGAGCTTTCCGGCACTTTTTCACACCTCTTCAGCACTCGCGCCGTAGCACCTTCTACACGGGCGCGAGCCTCATAAGCCTGGGCCCTGCTCTCCATGCCGAGCTGTCGGCAGAAGTCAGCTAGAAATGCAAGTGAAGTAGCTTTGGTATCGCGCAATTCCCAGCCGGCGGGCTCGCTACTGATGCGCTCTTTGGGAATCCCGTGTACAGGCTCGCGGAAGACCCGGGCATGCCCCGCCCGCTGACAGGCTTGAGCAACCAGACCGTAATGGAGCTGTCGTAGTTTGGAGAGTTCGATATGTCCTTCGAGATACAGATTCATATACTTGTCGCCGGATCTTTCGAGCAACGTTTGCCACAAACCGGCGGAGCGGGATGCGATCTGCTGCATGTCGACGGCTTCCGCCAGGGCTACTGCATTTCGCTTATAATCAGAACCTGTTCTCTGATGTTGGTGCATGGCATCCCCTTTCTCGCATCCATGTCGGGTTTTCACAGACAGTGAACCGGCCGTGCGACTCATCCAAACCATGGCCGGTCGTTTCGAACTGATACAGCCGCCGCAGCTTGTAACAAGGGAAGGAAGCGGACGATTCGTAGTCGAGTCCTTCGACTTCAGCGATCTCGATAAGGCGGCGGGAGTGGTCCGGCAGCTGGCTCATTTGAACCACGGCATGAATGGCGCGTGAGACCATTTCCTTGATGCCGCGGGCCGGAATGTCCAGGCCGGACTGAAGAATGAGCGTTTCCAGGGCGAGTAAGGAATCGTAGCCCGAATTCGCGTGAATGGTGCCGGCGCCGCAATGGCCGGTGTTGAACGCCCGTACGAGGTCGAGCGCCTCGGGGCCGCGCACTTCGCCCACGATGATCCATCGGGGATTCATTCTCAGGCTGGTGCGCACCAGATCGCGCAACGTGACGTCGCGGTCCTCAGTGTCAAGAGCGTGCTTGGTTTCCAGCGCTACCCAAAGTTCATTCGACAGCGCGATTTCACGCGCGTCTTCTACCGTGACGACGATGTCGTTGGCAGGAATGAAGGAGCACAGACAATTGAGCAAGGTGGTTTTCCCGCTGCCCGTGCCTCCCGAAATCAGGAGGTTTTTGCCCAGTCGCACAAGCGCTTCCAGGATGCTGATCCCGGTATCGTCGATCGTGCCGAAGCCCAAAAGATCCTGCCATGTGAAATGCTGCTCCGGGAACTTTCGGATCGCGATGCAGGCGCCGCGGTTATAGCAAGGATCGACAATGATGCTGACACGGCTTTTATCTGGCAGCCGCGCGTCAAGGATCGGCTCGCGTGAATCCAGGCGGCGCGCCATCTGGCGGCCGACAGTCTTGGCGGCGGTCATGAGGTCGGCATCCGAAAGCCAGGAAGCGGAAACTCCTGTGAATCCACTGCCCCGGCGACGCACATACACATGCCGGCTGCCGTAGACCAGGATGTCGCTGACCTCTGGATCGTCAAGCCAGGCGGCGATCGGACTGAGCGATAGTTTGAGCAGTTCCTTATCGAGAGCCTGCGCGTCCATCAGATCTCCGTCGTGCTATCAGTTGGGAAACCAGCATTTCCGCCGACAGCCGTATGGCCGGCGCCAGTCCTCTCGGACTGCCGGCGCCAAAGCGGATAAAGAACGATTTCTTCTGTTGAGCATTTCGCAAATAGGCCTCGACCATGATTCCGGGCAGCGTCTTGTCCGTCTCACGCGGTTCAGCGCCGACGATGCAGAGGCCAATCTGATAAGGCGCCTGCTGCTTTACTTCGAGCGCTGCGCCGGAAAGCGCCTGTATCAACGCAAGGCGGTAGGCGGCCCGGCAGGTCTCGCCTGGGGTAAGGTCCTTGAGCATCTCGATTTGGACGGCCTTCCCCTCGAATTGAAATCCCTCATCGTAGTCATAGCCGAAATACGCATTTCCCTGAAGGCGCCGATAAATGGCCTCGGTAAAGAAGCGATTCAGGCTCTTGGGTTCGAGAAAGACATCCGGGGAATCCACCAGGAACGGCTTTCGGGCGCCGATTCGCGCCATCTCGGCCAGCTGCGTGCGCGGATCATCCTGAGCGCTCAGGATTGCGGCAGGAATGAACAGCACAATGGCAACCGGTGCACTTGCCCACTGGAGCAAGTGCCGACGGCTTGGTCGTCTGACCATAGCAGTCCACAGGATTGGATTAGTGCTTTGCATAGTAGCTTCGATCGCTGATCTTTGCGTAAGGCGAGATCAGAACGTCGTCCGAGAGATAGATGCGCATCTTCTTTCCTTGATCCACCCGGATCGTGGGCACGATCGAGGAGTATTGCGACATGATGGTTTCCAGGATGCGTTCGAAATTTTCCGAGGTTCGGCCGAGAACGATAGCGCTGGGGGAAAAGGCATCCCGGTTGCGCTGAGCGACTCCGGCAAGACCGTCCAGGGCCCCGAAGAAGACGGCGGTACCGAACTGCAGGAACCAATGGCGCTCAACCTTGGACACGACGCCCAACGCCCCCGTCTCGTCGAGCGCCTTGAGCGCCTTCTTGCTGGAAGGCAGGTCAAGCGAAGGACCGTTAGGCAAAATGATGCGTTGGAAATTGATGAACAACCGATGCGCGCCTTTGTAGTTCACTACCTGCGATAGACCGACGATGCGTGAATTGGCTGGGAAAACAACGTATCGCGCGCTGTGGTCGAAATAGTCCCGGGCGAGATGGCAAAACACGGGTGCAGGCTCGGTATCCGCAATGATGCGGTTGACCAGAACAGCCTCCAGCATCTCTCCTTCGTATAGGGTCACAGGCGGAAGATCCGTATAAAGCAGCGTCGCGTTTTGTTCCGCTGGCTGTGTGCCGCCTGGTTGTTCCGGTTTGGCAGTTCCGGCGGGCGCGGTCTTGTTCGGGCTGGTCGTCGCCTCGGCCGCCTGTTCCGAAATCGACGAGGCCGCCCGCTGGGCTGCCTGCTTCTGCGGCGGATCGACGAATTTCGCCCCGCCGAACGTGCGCGAGTAGACGAACATGGGCCGCATATCAGCGTCGGATGCACTCTCGGGTTGTGTACTTTGAGTAGTCGCTGGTCGCGGCGGATTTGGGTGCACGGTGGATGCCGGAGGAGGAGCCGGCGGATCTCGCAAAACGTGCGCAATGGCTTCTTCCTCGCCTTTGACTTTTTGACCGGCGGCCGGAACGGGCAAGTCGGTCGCTGGTTCCTTTTCGATATTCAGGTCCTTCAACAGACTGGCGAGCTGAGACTGGCTGTTATCCTCCTTGCGAACAAGAAAGGGATCATTGCGGATTCCCGCAGCCCTCTGGCGCTCCTGCTCTCCTTGCGCAGCGTCATACTTTTGCTGTTCCTGATCCTCGGCTGTCGGCGCAGGCTGGGGGGCCTTGTGCGACCGCAATGCCGTTATCAGCATCGCGATCGCGACTACGGTAAGCACGGCGCCCAAACCAATGAACAGCCGCACCCGGCTTCTTTGTTTTTCCGGAGAATGGGTGCTCTCTTCCTCAATCTCGGTCCCGACCGTTTTCTCTTCTGGTTCCATCGTCTTTCGCTCCAATCACCCGTGGGTTGGTACGGATATGCGTCCTGTGCAATCAGGCGCTTTCTATCGCGCTTCCAGGGCTCTGTCGTCTCTCGCTTCATCCCGGGGGTTCGCTTCGCTCACCCCCGGCTATTTTCTTTTGCCCCCTCCGGGGCCAGCCGTGGGAGGGCCATCACCTAATACCCCCTGAACAACGTAAATCCGGGGTACGGCCCTGGAAGGGCCGACAGCCAATAGCCCCGGGTGAGCAACGCGAACCCGGGGTAGAGGATGCGATTCAAGCGAGCCCCGGAAGGGGCGACAGGTGGATCATCATCAGCGTCCCCGTCGGATCTCGCTGACACGATCGCCGAGCTTCAGGAAGAAATGCTTATCCCCCGGCGTCAGTACACGGTGAACGATGTAGTAATCCCCCTCGTCGGTGTATTTGACCGGCTCCAGCTTCTTCTGATCATTGGATTCGCCGAGGTAGACCACAGGCCTGTCCTGCGAATGGGCGAGTTGGATGTAAGTAAAAATGCCGTCGTCGGACACCTTGGTAACGGAGAAATTCCGATCCGCAATCTCGTAGTGGCTGTTGATGGAAAAAAGCAGCTGTTCCCTGACCTGACGCGCCTTCTGATCCAGCGCCGCCGAGCAGCGTGTTTCCGCAGCGTCCAGCTGCTCCTTGGCTATCTTCTGAGCCTCGCCTCTGACCTTCTGCTTGAAGAACTGGAGGTCATTGCACTGAACGATGACGAGTTGATCGACGAAGCCAGCCGGGTCCGGTTCCGAGGAGATATGGAAGACAAACAGCCTGTCGTTGTCGGTATAGATGCTGATCGAGGTGGTTTTATTCGCGGCCAGCGGTGTAACAATGCCGATGGTGCCGTTCGACTCCGCGTGGAACGCCTTGGGATCCGCGATCACGAAGTCATTGATCTTCCACCCATCAGGAAGTCGGAAGGTCGTCCCGACCCCGGGGACCGTTACGACCTTATAAACCTTGGAGGCGTTGTCGCCGTCGAAGTCGCAGACCTGCGTCCGCGGCTGAACCCCAGCCATGCATTGAATGGAAACCGCAAACATCGTGATTAAGAGGCACAAGATTTTCATGATCCCTCCGATTTGTTTTGGAACGTGCTCTGGCGATACTCGATGACAATCAGCCCGTGCGGACTCCGGCTGGAACGCTTGACGGCCTTGATGACCATTACTCCAAGGTAGCTTCCTTCCTCGGTAACAAGGTCTGGTTGCGACAGCGCTTTGACGGAGAAGTAAGCCTGGACCTTCAGGAGCGGCTTCGTTTCGGTGATCAGGATATTGCGGAACTCGACCATGCTCTGGGCGTTCCTGGCAATCAGCTCGGCACGCCGGGGAAGGTTCATGGCTTCGCGGACCTGGGTGAGCGCTTCCGGCGCCGTCCACCGGGCTATGGATTCCAGGTTTGTTTTGACCGTAAACCGGTTGTACGTGTATGCCTCGGCGAGGAAGTCCTCGCAGAATTTACGCACTTCGACGGGCGACCGCTCTTCACCGGCGGCGTCCACCACCCGAAAATCGACGGGAACGGCATCTCCGGTTGCCGGATTGAGTACGATCGGAACTACCTTTTCCGTCCGACTGTCGACGATCTTGATGGTGAGAGCGCCGGCAAGCATCAGACAGGCCAGGAGCAGGACCAGGGAAATCATTTTCAGCCAGGTGTTCACATACGCTAGGTTGCCGCTGGAACGGATGAAGTCGTCTGTCGAGGTGGACACGAATCCTCCTTTATTTGCCCTGCGCTGCTCGTGCGGTGGAGCTGAGCTTGGATCCAACTGCGCGGCCGGCGCTTGCCGCCGCCCCCGCTGCCGCACGGCCCGCCATGGCCGTCGACCGAACAACGGCGCCGCCCGGAAGCAGGCTTGCCCCCACGGTGGCGACTCCCAGAGCCATCGATCCCAATCCCGATCCGGACGCGCCGCCAACGAGCGCGTTGACAATCTTGTTGGTGGAAAAAATCACGCCAACCGACATGAGCGGCCCGATGATCTGGGCCAAAATCTGGGAACTGGAGGGCAATCCGAACAGATTCAGCGGAAATGCCGCGCCGGCGATGGCAGCGGCCACGGTAAGAGCTGCCCCATAGAGCGGAATGAGAATGAAGTAGGACAAGACCGCCGCAAACCAGTGCAGGGCGTGACTGCGGAAGTCCCGGTCAAAGGCAAGGGCAAAGAAAACCGGGCCAAGGACCAGGTTCATCGCAAGGATCGTGAGCGATCCGGCGATGTTGATCAGAATCAGGGCATAGCACAAAATCAGGATGATGACGCCGATCAGGCAGAAAACGCTGCCGATGGTGAAATTGTAGAGCGTTCCGAGGATCGTGCTGGCAAGCCCTTGCGAGTCGCCGACAGCCTGTTGCGAGCCGGCCATGACCACCATCGAGCCCGCCATAGTGTCGAGCATGTTGTTGAGGCTTGGGTAAAAGATCGTAGCGAGAGTTTTGACGGCGGAAAAGATGCTGTTGGCTGCCCTGGGCCAGACGGCGAACATCGCGGCAACGAAAAGATACTTCACCAGGATCTTCGGCAGCTCCGATGAATGGCCGGTGGCCACCTGCAGGCCTTCCTGAAGGAAGACCTTGAAAAGAAGAAAAGCCCAGAGCACGGCGCCCAGCGTCGAGTAGACGACAACGAAATCCGGCCCTCCGCCCAGTCCGCCACGAAGAGCCAACCATAGAGTATTGAGCAGGTCTGACAGATTCATTGTTTGGTCCCTCTTCTGAAGCAAACTCTGCTTTGGGATCCCCCGAGGTTTCTGTGGATATGCTCTTTTCAGCTTTATTTGGCCTTTGTCAGCGCGAGCACCCGGTCCAGGTTTGTGAGGTCGCCCCTTTGCGCCTCGATCTCCAGTTGTTTCATGCGTGTGATCAGGTTTCGTTGCTCCCTTTGATCCGTGAGCAATCGTTCCCCAACCACCTTGCTCTCGGCCTGAATGGATGCGAGTTCGATCAAGATCGCATTCGTCAATGCGATCTGCTGGCTGAGCGCGATTTCCGATCCGACTTCATCCTTGCCGACCGCAAGGCTGGCATTGAGGGCCTTGAATTTTTCCAGATCCGTATGGTGGGCGAGGTCCTGGTTCTGCAGCTCGATAAGGTGAGCCTCTTCTTTTTTGAGCCTCGCGACTTGTTCTTCGGAAAGTCGGATGAGGCTGTCCGCATATTGCCGGTAATCGGCATCTTTGGCGTAAAGGGGGCTGATCCGGAGCGCAAGAACCTGCGATTGCCAGGCCCCCTCATCAAAAGTCTTCCAGATGGTGATGAAGTGATCCTTCAGCCGAATCCAATTGACAGGGACAAAGTCGCTCCAGGCGCCGGACGCCAGTTTCCTGTAGACGATGTGGAAGGTATTGAAGTACTTATCGAAGATCTGCTTGTACTTATCGAACTCTTTCCGGTACCCGTCGATCTGATCGATATATTGCTTCGCCTGCAGGATCATCTCGATGCGTTGCACCTTGGCGATGAGATCGACAAAGATGAATGCATGTGCCTGGCCAGCGAAGAGGAATAACAGGAGCGCAGTCAAAAGCACGGTTCTCTTCATAGATGCCTCGATTCTCCGATAGAAGCGTGAGCCGCTTGACCAGCCACGTGTCGGTCCTCAAAATACGGCTCGAGCACGGCAATGCGTTCTTCCGTGGTCTGGCATTGCCGAGTCAATCGCACCAGCTCCTCCACGGCCTGGCGCACGTTTCCCCCGCAGAGTTGCTTCATATGCTGTTTGAGGACTCGTTCCCTGGCATCGGTCGTGGCGAGCCAATAGGTGTGGTGGTCGGCGACCGATCTCAAAATCCGGCGCAGCCCGCCATCGGACCAATAAAGGACCTCGTAACGAGACGAATCGAGCTTCTTGTACTGCTCGATGTGGTATTCCGTAAGCTGAAGCTTCCGGAATGAAGCTTCCACATCCTTCTGGCCTGGGAAGAAGAAGGCCTGCTTAAGGTTGGTTATGATGGCCTTCGACCAGGGTTGCTCCGGGCTGTCCAGGTCGGAAAGGGATTGGGTAATCAAGTCCAGCATGATGTTCCAGTGCCGGCCGGTGCGGGCAAGAAGCGCGATCCAGTAAGAGAAAGCAGGGTTGGTGATGTAACGGTGAGCTTCGTCCAGAACGAAACGCTTCTGGATGGAACGTAGATTTTCGTCGGAGATGTCGCGGAAAACTTTCGAGAATATTACGTAGATGATGGCCGTCATCAGCTCGGGCTCGCTGTCGAGATCACGCAGGTCGAAGTAGCAATATCGCGCCCTGCGCAGCGTGTCCTTGCCGGTGTTGAAAAGCTCGCCCCGGCGACCGACCGTCCACAACGCGAAAGCGCTCGCCAGTTCCGGGTGCTTGATCTCCATTTCGATGATGCTTGCGAGCAGTGTTATCGGAGGAACTGGAACCCGTTCCGACTGATTGCGTAGCAGGATCCCATAAGCATTGAAAAACTCAGCCAGTCCCTTGCGCATCGCCATCTCATTGGCGGGCGTGGTGAGCTTCGGGCCCGCGATCAGCTTCAGCAGCCCCATGCAGAATTCAAACTGCTCATCCGGGACCGGTGCCTTAGGATCGGCCATCAGGAACGGATTGAACTGGAAACTCGAATCCTGGCGGGAAACCCTCATAATGGCAGTGTCTGAAGGCATCTCCTCGCGCAACAATTCGAATAGATCCAGGTAAGAGGCCGACAGATCCACCACCCAGATCATCGGGTTGACGACCAAGTGGGAAAGCAGGTCCTTGATGACAAAGAAGCTTTTTCCCCCGACCGTAGGGCCGCAGATCGCGCGGTGGTGGGCTCTTTCCCGGCTGGTAAACGGATTGTAGGCAAAGACCCCATGCAGCCTGTCCTGAAGGTAGTCGACGGGATCACGGTCGCCCTGATAAAGAACGTATGCGCTCAGCAGGTCCCCGACATTTGCAGTACCGAGCAACGCCTTGCGGAGATAGAACCGGTCGTGGCCGGGCAGGAGAGAGAAAGAGGCCCGCCTTGAGGTTGCGCTTCTCCGTGATGCCGAAGGATCCGATCTCCTTCAATAGAGTGATGACTTGAGCCCGGCGCGATCCCAGCGTCTCCTTATCGCCGGCGCGCACAAGAATCGAAAAGTGCCACCAGATCGGCAGTTCCTTTTCGTTCTCGATCCGGCTGCGGAAATCCTTTACTTCTTCGACGTACTTCAGATTTTTCGGATCTACGCTGGAGAGCGCCAGGGCGATCGGCGTGTTGAAATCCTGCTGCTTGTAAAGCCGTTCCCGGGCTGCGAATCCGATCGATTGCCGCAGGACCAATGGGAAATTGAATTCGTAAAAGCGCCGGAAGTACATGGCGAGGGAGGTAGGCGGGGGATACTTCATTCCGATCAGCGAAACGTACTCGCGGTCGTTGATGAGCACGTACTCTTCGCTGGGCCGGAACGAATAGCGGCTGTGGGCCAGTTGGACGTTGAGGGAGAGGTCGGGTCGGTAGGCCGGCGCTTTTACGAAATTGATAAGCTCGTAGAGAAACTCGAAGGAACGCTCACGGCTGATTGGACGAAAGCCGAAACGGGCAAGACTGCTCTGCAAGAGCGAGAAATCCCTGTTCGATTTTCTGGACGACTCCGATGGAGCTGATCCGCGTAGAATCGGAATAGCTTGCTCTCGTGCGTCAGCAATCCCCACCCGGGATCTTTCCTTTTCGGGATCGAAATAGCGAAGCCCGCACAGGATCCGGTTGCCGTAGCTCTTTGAGATCAGGTCGTCCCAGAAGGCTTGTTTTTTGGTTTGGACGAACTGGATGAGCGGATTCCCGTCCGCATTTCTGCGGAGTGGAAGAGGCTGGGCTGTGTCGCGGATGAGCAGATTCGAGAGCATGAAGCCTGCGCCTTCATCGGGAAGCTGTTCGAGTGCCACACGGGCATAGTGGCTGAACTGTTCCTTCTCATCCTCGGACAAGCCCTTCATAGTCGAGGCCGGAGAGATGAAACAGGATCAGCAGCGAACCATCCTTTAGCAGAATGATCGGCAGCTCTTGTTCGATGAAGTCGACATAGAGCAGAACATCTTCGAGCTTCTGCTCATGTCGGTTAATGTCTCGCAGCAGGTCGCGGAACCGCATCGACAGCCTCTCGATCGAGAAAAAGCCAATGCTGGAGGGAGAGCGATTGCGAATTCAGCTCCATCCGGACGAATGGAGCTGAATCCCTTTCCAGCAGGTCGGTGTTATCCATCCAAAAACAAATTCCGTAGAACAAAAGGGTTATAGCCGCTCCCAGGCCAATGACGATCACCTTCACCAGAGCGGCGCCTTGGGTGGCAAAGTAGAATCCCACGGTGGTTGCCAGCAGTCCGCCGCCCAAAGAGGCGAAGAGCTTCAGATAGGTAACTCCCCATATCCGGGGGACGTGCTGGATGTTTCGAAAGATGGGGGTTTCCTTCATAACGGTCACGCGAGTGCGGTCACTGGATAAACGTGTTGGCCAGGAAGCCGAGTACTATCCCGACAATGGCGAAGATGAGCGCGGTCATGGAATCGGTGTCGCCCTGGCTGAGTTTGTAAGCGGTGCGGCCGAGGCCGACGAGGCCCACCATACCGGCGACCAGTGTTCCGGCGGCGATCGCTATCGTGCGAATGTCGTCAACGGCGCCCTGGAATGTAGGAGCGACACTGACCTGAGCCAGAAGCAGCGCAGGCCGGGTCACCGCCATTGCCGCCAACGCCAAAGAGAGTTTTCGTGCGAACCTCATCGATCGTTCTCCTTCTGCTTTTTGTAGAACCAGATGGTTATGCCGATTGCGGCGAGCATCAGAATCGCAAAGAAGCCGTACATGATCTGTTGAAAGATCACCATGGAAGTCACTCCTTCCGGAATCTTGGTTCGTGTCGCGGCTTTGAGCAGACGGATGCCATATCTCCTGCCGGTCTCACTGTTTACGGCGGGCCTGCAGGAGCTCTCGGGAATGGAATGCGCTTCCCGAGCCGGGGAAATGAGTTCAAAGCCTGGTTTGAGCGAGTCCGAAATATTTTTCTTTCGCTCGTGGAAACTCTCGTGCTAGATTGCGAGCACTGCGTGATCGTTTCCTGTCCTCACCAGGTAAGAGGCCTGAAATGGCCAAAAACTTACCTCGGAAAAAAATAAAATTGTGAGGAGCCGGGCTCCATGCAAATGAGGGAATCGATGTGGAGAAACGCCGAAGCAAGGGCAACTTCGGAGGAAACGTCCGCAGAATCGTCCGCCGGGAACGACATCACAGCCGGCTTATTCCAGGAAATGTGGTGCCTGTTGGCCCCGCACGGGGTGAGACCGGAAGCCTTGGCTGCCGCCTTCGACGACGTAACCTGCCATAAAGCCCGCACCGGAAACGAAACCGTGAGAGATCTCCGCGAGCCGCTTGCCGGCCTGGTTCTATGGAGCCTCTTCGGCAGAGAATCCGCGCTCTGGATTCATTCAAAAACGCAAGCAGGCAATGAAGTGACGACCGATCTGCTGGTCGCTGCCTACACCATGTGGACGAGCGCCGTGAACGTGGCTTCGAGAAATGGAGTGGACAGCGCGGCCGCTGCCGGAGCCTTGGCTCAGGCAGTTCATTCGACCGCGGATAAGCTTGAAAGAAACCGGCAAGATCCCGACCTCAAGCCAATCGGCGATATCCGCAAGTACATATTTGCATCGTACATGTATTCCATTTATCGGATGACCAGGAAAGAGGGCGTCCAGCTGATGGAATACGTGGATATGGCTGAGTGGGTAGCGCGACGGGAACTGTCGGACCAGGGCGCCTTCCTGGCGGCGCTCGAGAGCCGCATTCTATGCCGGGAGGTTTTCGAGGCCATGCCGCCGAAGGGAAAGAGCGTCGCGGTTGCGCGCTATATCCTCGGGTACAGCTGGACGGAAACCGCCGGCGCCATGAACTCGTCGGTCAATACGGTGCAGAAAGCTCTGAGTTCAGGAATTCGCAAGGCGGTTGGCGCGTGCATGCGCGAGGTTCGCAAGATGGGATCCGGGAAGGTCGAGCATATCGAATCGTACCTGCGAAACAAGGGAAATCAATCTTCCGAGGGAGAACAACAATGAGAGCCCAAAATGCGGAAAGTTGGTTTCTGACGAAAATGGATGAAGAGCGTTTCGCCGAGGGCCTGCGAAAGACCCTGATTTCAGATTACTCGAATCCGGGCCGGGAAGGTTGTCCCGATCCGAAAACGATCCGTGCCCTCGCCTTCCACAAACGGATCGGCGACCCGGAATCCTTCGAGCGGATCACCAACCATATGGCCGAATGCTCCGCCTGCGTCCGAGACGCCCTCAGCTACGCGGAAGAGTACAAAGACATCACTAACCGCCGCCGCGCCGTTTCTCTCGCCTTCGCCCTTGTGGCAACGCTGGTGCTCTCAGCGGCCCTCTGGGCAATCTGGCGCACCCAATCCCATGAACCCCCAATAGCAAAATCGCCGGCCATGCCAAACCAGGCGATGCCTCCGCAAGTGATAGCCGATGCGGGCGCTCGTACCACCAAGCCGGCTGCAATCCCGCGATTTACGCCGGTCGCGATAGAGCTTCCATTAAGCTGGAGAGGCGCCTCCCCATCTGAACGCCCGCTTGTCTTGCCTCGGGGCCACCTCCAACTAGAGATCCGCCTCCCCATCGGCAGCCCGAACGGGGCTTACAGATTGCGAATCTCTGATGGTTCTGGGAGAGTGCGAATAACCGCAGAAGTCACATCGCGTACAGTGGACAATAAAGCCACGCTCCACGTCACACTGAATTTGTCCGACGTTTCGCGCGGGCAATATAGTTTGAGCTTGCTAGAGCCCGGAATCGGCGAATGGACCGACTATGTTGTCTTGGTGAAATAGGGCCACAACCTTCGGGAGCCTGCGCCAATCGTCAGCTTGCCTCAGTTTGGACTTATGACATTCAGACCGTTGTGTCAGAATGTAGGTTCCTCACAATGTCACTTTTCTGATACTGCTCACCGTGACTCTTGTTGCCTTTTCGAAGACTGTGGAAAATCTTAATCCTTTCCCCTTCGGTGCTTACTGCCAACGAGGCTTTCCACGGTTACAGGATCAAGCCCGATCTTCGAGCCAAGATCGCCATAGCCTAATGTCTCGTTGGCACAACATATTCTGCAATGCGTATTGGCGGCCCGCGCTTCCTTGCTGGCGAGCATAGTATATGTGGCAAGGTTTTCGTTAAGGGCGATCGGCAGCGGTTTCAGCAGGAACGGTTGCAGCAAATGACGGAGGATCATCGTGCCAAGGCTCGCAGCTCGCATATTGAGGTCCATTACAGCCGGCTGGTCCATGGCTAGATCTGCGGAGTAGCCTTGCTCAACAATCCTGTTCCTCTCAGGACATGCCATCGACTCAAAGTGCAGTTGTCTGGGCGTTACCACGCCCGTGCAGCACAAGCACGGTCGTCCTGGCGCCACATAGCTTGCACGCGCAGTCAGGCAGGTAATGATTGCGTCAGAGTCGAAGCCGATCTCCGATCCCACATCGATGTAAGGTCGGAGGTATTGAAAAGCGAACTTCGACAACAGGAGCCTCGGGTAGGCTGCATCCACGCAGCCAAATATTACATCCGCATCACGGACCTGGGACAGAATTCGATCGTCCAAAATGTTGCCGACAATGACTTCAATGCTACAGCTCATTCCCGCGCGGCGCATTTCGCGACGAAGCACATCGACCTTCCACGCCTGCTTTGATACATCCTTACAACTCAGATGAATCATGCGATTTAGGTTCACCTCCCGAGAGGCTTTGTCATCGATAAGGAGGAGTCTCCTGCAACCGGCGCGCATCAGGAGTTCACAGACTAGAGACCCTGTGCCGCTTGCGCCGACAACAGCCACTCTGAGGTCGCTTAACAGCGCCAGTGCACCACGGCCGGTCAATACCAGTCCGCGGTCAAATGCTGCGGCAGGGGGAGGGGGGGCTGATGGCGCATGTCCTGAGAGTTCAAAATAGGACACTGATTCCCCGACCGCAACCAACTTATCCATTGCTCGTTTACGCCTGCTGTTCACCCATAAACGGCCGCATTGACAGTTCCTACCTACAACAACACTTATCAAGCGAGTCTCGGGAGCGAGTTCCAGCAAGTTTCGAAGCATGATCGGCTCTTGCTCGTCATCGTAGCCGGAAAAATCAACGTGATCATCTGCGCCGGGATGTGTGTGGAGGAATATGAGACCCGCCAGATGCTTCTCCCTCATAAAAATGTGGGCGCGACGAATATAGCTGGCGTCGAAGATGAGCGCGCCGTTTCGACCGGTTCTAAGGTCTCCAGGCCCCGGCCAGAAAAGGCGAGTAACGATGAATTCCTTACGTTTCTCCGTGCTGCAAGTGCTGACAATCCCGATCATGCCTGTCTCGGGGCCATGGGTACTGCGAAATGATTGAAGGAACTGCTTTTTTGCCCGGGTCCAGTCACCTTCGGCTATGCGCAGGTCAATGGTAGTCATTAATAGCTCCTCGGTGCAGGAAGAAGCCCCTGCAGTGGGCGATGTGCGTTTCGAGAGAATCGCGGCCGGCTTGCCAAGGCTTTCCATCTGGGTAATGCCATGAGACAAGCTGCCAATTGCGATCAAGTAGGCGAATCTTCCCGCCGTTGACACGCTGATGCTGCCCATTGCCATACGTGTAAGGCAGCCCGAGATAAAATCCATCGAGGGCCGCATCGTCGTATGCAACTGGGATTGCGATTAAGATGTGATGGGCAGGGTTACCCCATGGGGGAGATGGCCCTTTGAGGTCACGCACTAAAACGTACCACTGGTTGGAGCCCTCAGTGGCCTCAATGTCCAGGCCTGCCTTCTTTAGAGCCGCGACGTGATCTGTTAGAATGTCAGGGCAACGCATCTTTCGCTCCCATACTTCCCATCTCGCTGAGCCTCAAAAATGTCTCCCCTGTTAACAGAGACGGTCTCCTCAAGTGGTAAGAGGTCTGTGCTCTGACCGCGGTAGAGCGTGTATTCTCGGTAATCGAGACCAACTTGATCCAGGATTTCATGAGGGGTCATACTCTCCTTTGGAGCAATCCACCAGCGGGTGTTGACCCTGAATGTCCTCACCAGCTCAACCCCGAAATCATGGCTGGTGTGCGGTGCTTTTATAAACTCACCGGTCGGCTGCTGGAGATCTTCGATTGGCGGACCGATCTCGTCATGCTTGACAATATTGTGCATTCGATCCAGAGGGGCATCCGAGTCGGGCAGCAGTGTGTAGCCGGCGACTGAGGCCCATAGTCGCATAACTTCAATAAGTGGGGCGCTTGCCGGCAGTTTAAGACTGTGAGTGTCCGTACGGTTAGGCAGTAAACACGAGGTTACGTTCAGGTCATGATCGTTCGGTTTCATATTTTTTTTGTTCCTCGCTTTTGGCAGGTCGAATTAGCGCAAACCCAAGCGACTTGCCGTGAATTTAAGGTCCTGGTCGAGGCTCACACGCCCCGAACCCCGGAATTGGCCCGTGCCAATCCTGACGATTTTAATATAATGAGCGATGCGCAATATGTCAAGCGTATGAACAGCAATGCATAGCATTATGAAATTTTGCAACGCAATGCTTGACATCTTGTGAAATCGACGCTAGAATATGATGATTTTCAGGAGGAGACGTAATGACTGCGGAGAAGCGATCCTTAGGATCTGAGCTTCGCGAAATTCGGACAATTCGAAAGCTCTCGTTGCGAGATGTGGAGCAAGCCACGGGAATTTCGAATGCGTACCTGAGCCAGCTGGAAAACAACAAGATCAACAAGCCATCTCCCCATTTTCTTCACAAGCTGGCCAAGCTTTACGATGTTGACTACGAGATGCTCATGGAGGCTGCCGGATACATCCATGAGCGAAAAACGAAACCGGGAGCGAAAACGCTGATGGGTGCGGCTCTCTTTAGCGAAAAGGAACTAACAGCTGAAGAGGAGGAGAAGCTCGCCGAATATCTACAGCTCCTCAGATTGAGAGGAAAATGAGGTCGGGTCCTCTTGATTCGGCAGCAGAGGTCGACTCCACTGCGAGAAATCTCCTGAGGGAGAGCAGAGCATTCGGCGTTTTCCCCACCCCCGTAGATTTGATTGTTCGCGCTGCTGAGCTCAGGGTAGAAGAAGGAGTCGACCTGAGCAATGCCAAGCAGAGTTTCTTTTCCAGAACATTTGATGGAATCGGCAGGGTCTCGCGAAAGGTCCTCGGCTTACTGGATTTTCGGAGTAAGACAATTTACCTCGATCTCCAGCAAGGCATTGAGAGACAAAGGTTTATCAAGCTTCATGAGGTGGGGCACGAGGTTTTACCCTGGCAGGCAGCGACTTACCGATGGGACGATGAGAAAACGCTCGATCCTTTGGTGAATGCAGTTTTCGAGCGAGAGGCAAGTCATTTCGCTTCGGCAACGCTATTTCAACTTGAGCGATTTGATGAAGTGGCAGGCGAGCTACCCTTGAGCATTAAATCGCCGATAGCTTTATCAAGACGATTCGGCGCGTCATGCCAAGCTACGATACGGCGCTACGCGCAGTGTTCCACCAAGCGATGTGCGGTTCTTGTGATGGAATTGCCCGACGACCAGATGACGTCGAAAATCCGTAACTGTTTTGAATCTCCCTCGTTCTCCAAGGAGTTCGGCTTCCTGGAGTGGCCAGAGAGCTGTGATGCGTCATTTCCTTTTGTCAGAGACTTGCTGGGGGGTAGAAGGCTTCACGAGGAAGGTCGAATTCTCCTAAAGACGGAGAACCAAGGTAAGAATGAATTTGCATATCATTTTTTCAATAACCGTTTCAACGGTTTCGTCATGCTCTTTCCTCAAGGAGAGTTCATTCGATCTAGGACGCGCATCGTCTTGGCGGGCCCGCAAGGCTGATCAGGTGCCAACCTGCATAATGAGCCCGGAACACGGTTCAGCGAGTACGCTGCTGTACCAGAAGGGACGCGCTCGTTGAAGAATCTCGTGTTGCGGTTCGGCATTTGGGATATGATAGCTGGCCAAATTCTGAACTGGTGTGATGCATATGCCCGTTGTCAATGAATTGTCACTTTTTCCGATCGTACAAATTGATTCGCCAACCGATTGGGATTTGCTCCCGGATTTGACGAAGCAGTTCCTCACTGCTCGTGCGCTTCAACAATTGCAGTCGCTTTTGAGCCCTGTCACCAAGAGCATCGTTGCCGAAATTGGATATGTCGACAAGGACTATCGAGACACCTACTCGGGCTTCTATGCCAAGAAATTCGCTCAGTATCCCAGCCGGACAGTGCGACTTCACTTTTTCTCTAGCCGATTAGAGCCTGAGGATCTGTTCAAGCTGGAAGGGCAACGTGCTTCATATCTGGGAAATGTGGTCGTTCGCCCCACCCGAGTCAGCTGTATTGGCCGCACAATTCTGGATCCACGGAAGATCCCCGGATTGGGTGGCAGCATGTGTTTGGCAGAGTTCAAAGTTCACCTGATGGGAACCGAGCTAGCCGTAGGAGGTTTTCCTTACATCAGCCAGGATACCGACGTCACCATTTGTGCCCATGCCGCTTCGTGGATGGTTTTCAGGTACTTTTCGGAAAAATACTCCAATTACGCCGAAGCACATCCATTCGAAATTTCGCAAATGACAGGGGACGAATCCCATGGAAGGCTTATTCCTTCAAAGGGCTTGACCATCTACCAGCTTTCAGAAATGTTTAGTCGGTTTGGATTCTATCCGGAGATCTACATCCGGGACTACATGCCCGATCCCGAGTTATTCCATCGAGTTTTCTATTCGTACCTCGAATCGGGCCTGCCAGTTGTAGCAGGCCTTTCAGAAAAGCGACACGCAATCAGCATTTTCGGTCACGTTTCAGATTATACGAGGTCATTGCCAACGGTGGGAATCGGCCATAGTGCAGAATATGTTACAGGGTGGATAGTCAATGATGACAATCACATGCCGTATCAGACGGTTCGGAGGGACGATCTGCCCGCAGGCAGTTTTGCACATGAATCAAGCTTTCTGATGAAGGACATCGATGCTTTTGTTGTACCGCTCTATGAGAAAATCTATCTCTCTGCGGAACAAGTCGAACGACTTACCGTGGCTGTGCTCAGTCATGGACAGTACGGACTTGGCCGGCTGTCACCAAGCTTCCCGACTCAGGACTTAGTAGTTCGCATCTTCCTGACGAGCTCCAAATCCTACAAATGCTTCAGGCACAGCAATCCGATCCCCAATCAGATTCATCAACTTTATCTCCAGCTCCCGATGCCAAAGTTCATTTGGATTTGCGAGCTGTCCACGAGAACGCTCTATCCAACGTTCAAGATATTGGGTGAAATCATATGGGATGCAACCGCAAACCACTATGATCCCTACGCGTTTTTGGCCATCCACTATCCAGAGGCCATCATAATCAATAACCGGGATTCAATGGCCGATGATCCGAGCCGGTTTCTCATCAACGACCCGTTGCCTATGACCGACCCGTACGATATTTATATACATAACTTGAAGGAGTGCCCATGAAACGCGAAAACCTCATTCTTCCGGAAACATTGCGACAGCCCAAAAGCACGGGCGTGCTGAACACCCCGGAGGAGGTGCGCAAGGCCTCCGAGGAGTTGCACAAGGCCACTGCTCCAGATTTTGAAAAGTATCGGGTTAGCCGTCAAAAATCGCTCGAGGAGTCAACCAGACGATTTCTTGACTGACAACGTTTTTCGACTCCCGAGATTTGGCGGAATCGTCTATGGATCTTCCTCGGTGGAGATGCGTAGCGGCATCCAGGGGTGTGACCTTATTGGCTTGTTTGCTGCTTTTCGGTTTCAAACTCGTCGGGAAAATTGAGCCGTTCAAGCCCCTGATAAATGAGCTTGCGGGCTTCCTTTAAGTCGGCGATCGATTCCGCCAGGGTACCGGGGTGCTTTGAATCGAAACTGACGAGATCTACTTTTGCCTCCATTTGATGGATGACGTGCGCCAGCGAATCAAGAATCTGCCGTAGCTGATCTGACTTCCGGACGACACCTTTTGAGAAGATGCTGGGCACGGTTCACCTCCTTGCACGCTTACCTCGTCATCATCGGTTCAGCCGCGGGAGCACGTATCTGATGGTCAGGCTGGCGCCTTTGCCCTTGGGCGGCTGAGAAACAATGGTGTCCCGGCTCCCCTTCTCAGATAGCATGACCTGGCAGCACGACGCCATGCGGTTGTCGGGGCCTGGATATCCACCGACCGTCTTGTGGAGTTCTCCGGCATTCACCTCGATGTTCGATTTTCCCATTCGCTGGGCTTCTACGAAGATTGCATTGAGAGCGGCCCGGAAATCATCAGCTTTCGACGCGATTAATCTGTTCCCAGAATGCGGCGGGGAAGATGTCGTGGCTGCATCCCCGACGGAGGCATAGGCTACAGCGGCCCCGGTTTCGTCCTCGAAGCCGTAGGATGTGAATTTCAGGGTACGACAGTTTTCGGTCACGGTGCGGACTACGTTTTCAGGGGTGCCATCCGGAATTTCGGCGTGGACTTCGAGGCTGACTTCGACCCGGGAGCCCTTGAGTAATGTCAGATGCTGGATTACCTCCTCTGCAATGCTGCCGGCATCGCGGCCGACGCGGATTGGGTCCAGGGGTACTGAACCGTGGAAACGGCGCGGACGCGGCGTTTCTTTTGGCGCCGGTGGTTCTTCTTCAGTCTGTGTCGGTGCTCGGCCAGAGCCATTATTAACTGCTTCTGCCTTGCCGCCATCAGCTGAATCGGTGTAGCCATTCGGCTTTGGCGGTGTTGTCGCCTGCATGTGACGGAGAGCGACCTCTGGTTTCACGAGCAAGCCGCCGGCATCCAAAGAGATCCTCCCCTGGAATGGGGCGCGGAGGCCGCGATAGCGCTGGTTCTGCTCGTCCCAGCTGTCTGCGTAGGCAAAGGAATCCTGCTCCCAGGTCATGAGGCTGAGACCGTTTTCGACTGCAGCGATCAAAACATCCGGACCGGCGAGTCTGGAAAGATAGTGGTACTTCGCGAAATCGTCTGCGAGCTGCTTAACCGAAACATGGTCGCCGCGCCATAGCGGAATTTTGTCCAGATCGATCCGGAGCCGCGTGCCTGCGAGCGAGATGAGCAGGATTTCATCTCGCAGGAGCTTTACGCTTGCGCGGACGGCCAGGGCCTCCTGGCCGGTGAGCCGGTAGGTCTGCCATTCTATGGGAGATTGTGGGGAAGGCTGCGCGGGCACCAAAAGCCACTGGTAGGCTTCCGGCAGGCGAGCGATCACGGTGCCGTCGGCGGACACCTTTTGTGCCTCTGCTTGCTTCACCTGGTGAGGGGAGAGGTCGAGTGTTTCTTTTTCCGACAAGATCGATTCCCACGCCAGGTATTTGCGCACTGCCTCATCCAGGTCCTGCAACCGTGCTTGGTCCACAGCGAGGAAAACAAGAGTGTTGCGGAACAGGCGAGGCGAATTACCGCGAGATTCGAGGATCGATTTGGCTGCTACCTCAGCCCGGCTTCCCTGGTCCTTGCTGTATGGATGGTCCACGCCCAGAACCACAAGGCGCGCTACCGTCTCATCCGGAACATCCTGGCTGGAGTGGGGCATCGGATGGATGCCGCGGAAATCTCCAGTCTTACGTAAATCCGCGCGCAGACGCTTTTCGAGTTCCTGCACCACCGCATCCGGATTTCGCTTCAGCTGCTCGGCGCGGTCTTCCGCAAGCTTGGTGACCGTGGGTTGGGTGGAGTACCAGTAGCGAGCCCCATCCTGGTAGAGGTAGGTTGCTGCGGAACTCAGGCGCCGTAAGGCATCGCCGAAAATCGCAGGAGACTCTCCAGGCATGACACATCCGAGCTTGATGCGCCGGTCTTCCACGCCTCTGTTTGCTGCGGTCATAGTGGGGGCCGATCCCAGGTATATCGTCCGGGCCACGCGGCGACAAGCTGCATACTTGCCGAGGTTCGCAACCTCACCGTCGATCCTCAGCGGCAAGGCGTGGGGACCATCGACATCTGCTTCAATCACCGGTACCCAATTGTCTGAGAGGTAACGGGTCAGCTCGAACTGCACGCGCGGCTCGTCGATCGAAATGTTCGCGGGCAGAATCAGCGGGTTGCGGTCCCCTTTCTCCCATAGGCTGTGGATGACCGCCGCCATGAGGCGCAAGACACCGCGGGTACGCTGGAATTTCACGAGCGATGACCAGTCCGTGTAAAGACGGTCGAATATCTCGGGATGGATCGGATATGCTGCCTTTAAGCGTCGTTCGTAATCCGAATCCCGGCATTCTGGCGGAAACTCTGCATGCTGTGTCCGGTAGAGGTCATAGAAGGCCCGAGCAACTGTATCGCGCGCAACGAACTGATCCTTCTCGATCAGAGGCTCAAAAAGCCGCCGGCGCACGATCTCGAACCCCTCCTCCGCGCTTGCCGGCCGCCATGAAGCCTCCACGCGACCGACGGCATTACGCAGCCGGTCGAGGGCTGCGCGGCCTCGTTCGCCGCCTACCTCTACATCGTCCGCCACCGCGTGGGGCGATCCGGACGTGTCGGAAGCCGGTAGGCTGATGACGATAAGGCAGCGATTTGCAAGCTTGGCTGATTCAGTCAAAACCTGGGCAAAGGTGAAGTGGGTTTCGAAACTGCCGGCCGGAAGGTCCGCGGAATCATGAAGCTGACGCGCATAGGCGACCCATTCATCGATGAGGATCAGGCAAGGCCCAAACTCGTTCATCAGCTCGCGCAGCGCGTCGCCGGGACTCGTAGCTTTTTCATCGTCTGCCTGAACTCGCTTGAAGGCTTTCTTACCCCCTAGTTGCCAGGCCAATTCTCCCCAAAGTGTTCGAACCACGGTTCCGTCGGGTTTGGTCACGGGATTCCCCGGCGAGATCTTATTCCCCACCAGGACAACCCGTTTCACCGAAGGGAGTTTGCCAACACCGGCATCCTTCATAACGGCGTCTATGCCCAGCAGCTCGTGCGGAGACGTGCCGGAAAAAAGATGATAGAGAGCGAGCATCGAATGCGTTTTGCCGCCGCCGAAATTTGTCTGAAGCTGGACAACCGGATCCCCGCCATTGGTCGAAAGGCGCCGCATTGCGCCGATGAGGAGATCCTTCAAGTGTTCCGTCAGGTAAGTGCGCCTGAAAAATTCGCCGGGATTTCGATATTCATCGGAGCCTTCCCCCAGGTGTACCTGCCAGAGATCAGCGGCGAATTCAGCCTGCTGATAACGACCACTGGCCACGTCAGCATGAGGACTCACAACTTCACGCCAGGGCTTAAGACCGGCGGCGGCCTGGCTCTCGATGGCTGTTCCGGCTGTCTTGCGTTTTTCGGTGCGGACCTGCTCGTCGAAACGTACTCGGAGCAGTTCCATTTTCATCTTGTCGACTTCGTCTGCTTGCGAAGCGGAAATCGCCGTCAAGAGACGGCCGGCTGAATCAAGAGCGCGATAAGCATCGTCGGTCGAAAATGGTTCCTGGTGCGCCCACTTGTTGCGCACATCGCGCAATTCGCTCACGAGGCTGCGCTCGGCATGGCCGAGGACCTGCCTGAACACTTCGTTCCATGCCTCCCACATTAGCTTTAGCAGTGCTGTGGCGTCCCATTCGGCGAGAGGCTTGTTTGCCAGGAGCCGATCTTCGCCCAAGAATCGTCGCGCTTCTGCGAGAGCCTTGGAACTGTGGATGTTCTGGAATTCCCGTTCCGCAAAAGGCGCGAGACCTGCCTTAAGCAGGTCCATTGCCTTACCGATGCGTTCGTGGTTGGTGATTGCCATGGCTTACTCCTGCTCGAACATTTCGGTTTGCCGAGTGCGAGGTTTACCTCCCTCGTGCGCCAGCCGCACGATTTCGAGCCAGCTTTGTACCAAGCCATTGTAGGAGAGCGCCTCGGCCGCGCGCTTCTTGCGCTCGCACAGCGTGTAGAGCCGGTAGGCCAGCTCGCGGGCGACCTCGGCTTTGCTGCCAAGTTTCGATGCGATTACCGCGGCGGCTCCTTCACCTCCCGCTTCCAGCACGCGGATCAGGTGATGGACCATCTCCCACGCGGTGAGACGAGTGTCGGTCGCAGGATCCCAGTCAGGCGGCAATTCTGATGGCTTCAGAAGGCGTACCTTGCCGCGACTCGAAGCCAGGATGCCCGCATCGACCATGCCCGCGACGCTGGTATTCTTGGCCTTGGACAGCGTCTCGGCCACGCCAAACTCTCCCTCGGAAAATCCCGACTGCTCGAACCAGGCCAGCGCCCATCGGCTGTCGACGTCGAAATCCCCCTCTTGCTCGGCCAGCGCTTCATCAAGGGTCTGATTGATGAGTGCCAGTGCATCGCGCACCGAAACGGGTTTGCCCTCGGCATCGAGCACCTTGGCATAACTGGTAAAAACCGCCATGCCGGGCCCGATGGCCGCCTGTGCGAGGTCTACGGGCGCGATGTTGCCGCGCTGCAGGTGCTTGAGTGCAACGGGCAGCTGGGCCTTGAGCGCGCTAACGAACTCGCGCCGTGTGGCAGTGGGCGCATCGTCCGCGCGCGGGCGGCAGACGAGAACGATACTGGAGGCGAGTGCGTTGGTACCGGAGCCGATCATGCGATTGCTCAATTCGGTCCGCATCGGCCAGGTTCCGCTTATAGCGAATCCAGCCTCGATGACGGCGGCCAAAAAGGTATCCCAGCCAGTATTTGTCGTGCCGTCATCGCCGTGGCTCTCAGCCTGCTTGAAGGCGTAATAAATGGTGACCGGGAAGGCGGGGTGCGCCTGCTCGGCAAGACGATGCATCGCCTGCGTCATGCCATCGAGGAAGAATGTTTCCGCTTTCTCCTTGCTACCGTGGCGAGAGGGTGTGGCTACCAACTCCTCCGCTTTGGGCACTGCGAGTGTGGCGAAAAGTTCGGGGAAGACAGGCTTCAGCGATCGACGCATCCAAACGTAGAAAAAGTCCGACAGGTCGGCATACCCGATGTTGTCGTAGTAGGGCGGGTCAGTGGATACGACCTTGTTTGAACTGAGAGTTTGCACTGATGCGTCTGCAGTTGAAGCATCGCCTACAACAATGGCAGGCAGAGAGTGGTCGATCACTTTTGCTATCCAGCCAATGCCACCATCAAAGTTGCCGGATGCATCGCTGAATGGGTTTCCTTCGGAGTAATCCCAACTCATGGGAAGAGCTTGCCGGCTAAACGTATTGATGATCCCACTCGCTGTCGGTGTGGGGTCCCACCTGGTGAGGATTGAGTGACGGTCCGACAGCTTGTCGATACCGAATCCCAGATACACCGCCACCGCATCAGCGTAGGCTGTAGCGCCAGTGCCGCCTGCGGCGAGGGGCTTGCCATCGTTGGGCAGGCCGGCAGTGAGGGCGTCGCGATTCACACGTTCGCGCGCTTCCTGTATCAGATCAGAGAAGGTGGTCAGCGCCACGAGCTGGCGGGGGGTGAAGAGGTCGCCCCATCGCGTCAGACCGTAAGGAACGCAGTTGCCGCCGGTCATACGTGCAGCTATCTCGCCCTGCGGCTTCCACGTCGGCTGTGCCTTCAGAGCGATTTTTTCCATCTCCGGTGTCGGTGCGAGATAGACTCGTCCGCGATCACCCTCGGCAACAATCGCCATCATCCGTGCGCCCATGCGTCCGGCTTGGCCTTCCGTCTTGATGTAGTCGCCCGATATCGGGGTGCCTGACATCAGACACCAGAAGTTCGCGCGCGCGAGCTTGGTGCCGTTCTTTGCCGTTTCTGCGTCCTTCGGCTTGCCTAGCTGCACAATGAAACGGTAACCTCCTCCCTCGATCACCGGCTCGACGTAGGCCACCTTGCTCTCCTTGATCGAGAGCATGAAGGTGGAGGCGAGCGGCACATCCACCTGTGCGAATGCCGGATTTGGGCTCTTCACCGTGCGCGCCCAGAGCCAAGCAATGACAGTGAGTTTCTTGCCCACAAGCGGTTTCAGGTCCGGCCGCTCCTCCGCCATCGCTGCCGTAACCTCGATTCTGGGATACAGATACCCGATCCGTTTCTCGGCCTCATCGCGCATCCACTGGCCATAGTGCCGCACGTCCTCGGCGAGCCCCTGCGCCCCATGCCACTCCTTCTGGAGCAGTATCTTCTCCTGGCGCGAGGCAGGATTCGCCGGCGGCCTGCCGGCGAACTTGGGCGGGATCTCGATCATTGCCTTGTTGATCAGTACCGCCACTGGATTCAGGTCGCTGGCATAGCTCTCGAGTCCGAGGCGCTGCGCTTCCAGCGGCAGCGATCCGCCACCCGCGAAGGGATCATGGAAGGCGGGGAGCTTGTGTCGGTTGAATAGCGCCTTGGCGCGCGGGTGGTCCACGTTCTCGGCGCAGGCGGCGCGCCAGCTCTGCCAGATCTCCGCCCTTGCGGGCTCTAGAACCTCCTCGTTGGTGGTGTTCTTCCACAGTACGAGGTCCTCGATGATGCGAAATAGCCGATGCCGCTCTTTCTCCTGGGCCTTCTCGCTGGGGAAGAGGTCTGGGTGTGCCGAGGGATCGTCTACCATCTGCGCGAAGATCACAGCGCGCGCGGCCGCCAGCGGTCGCCGTGCCCACCACAGATGGAGTGTGCTCGGGTGCCCGTGCCGGATGGATTTCTCGCGCGCCGAGGCAGTGTTGATCGAATCCAACGGCAACGCCACCTCAATCAGCTTCTTGCGGATCATTCGCTGGTCCCTCCCATCAGTCGCCGAAGGAGCACGAGTGATTATTGTGGCTCCTAAAACGCCTTATATGACCGTCTTCACGTTTCGTCATTGGTTCCTGCACTGGAAGCGGCATGCTGAGTCTCCCATCTCAAACGATACGTGGCCGGATATAGGACGATCTTTCCTTCGCTTTGTAGCTTTAGCAGATCCGACCCGGTAAGTTCCAACGGGTGGTCATTATCCATCTTAATGATGATTGCCGCACTTTTGGGATCGGATTTGATTAAATCCCAGAGGTCAGCGCCGATTTCGACTGATCCCGAGGAAAGCTTTTGTGCAGATACCCAAAACCGCATAACCACATTCCCAGAGGAATCATGAAGCTCCCAGTTGAAACAGCCGGTAACCTTTTCCAGCCAGGAACCGGATGAATGCCGATATCGTTGTGCCTTTGCATCCCATCGAAATCCTTGATCTGTAGCGAAACGTTCTATGAGGTCGGACACCCCGATTGAATGCTCCGTTTTTTCCTGGCCTGGTTTTGTGGCCAATGAATCCGATATCGAGCCATTGCTTTCCCCAGAAACAGGGACCTCCCCATCCGTCGAAGTGGGCTCCAACACTTGCACCGGCGGTGCTGGTGGAATCGATTGAATTCTAGGCTTCTCTGCAGCGTTTAGTTCTGGTCCAGGAGGTTGCAGAAATTCACTCTCCAACGTGAAATGCTCTTCCATGTATTCGGCAATGAAGCCTTCATCGCGCTCGATGCAAGCCTTCACTGCCTCAGTCACCGCTTCGTTTGCAAACGGCCTCGCCACTTCGACGACGAGAGATTCGAACATCCTGGCTAGCCGACCGTCCCTAACAAAAATCGTCTTTTCGTACCAGAGAACATCCGGTGAATGGGCTTGCCCGGCAGGCGTGCCATCAATGTATGGGGTGACGCCAATCGTCTTGAATGGCTGCCAGACGGCTTGTTCCATGCGCGCAGCTGCTGATCGGATGCGCATCGTCTCGGCCTCGTCGGCCAACTTAATCCTCAGCAATCTGCGCGCAAGGGTAGCTAGCCAGGGCCTCTTTTCTGGATAACACGGCTCCTCTGGAGGCTGGGTGAGGCGATACTCGATACTTGCACCAAGGTCGGGAAGCGACAAGAACGGCTGGCGGTCGCAAGCCTCGGCGGAGAGCATTTGCAGATTGGCGGTTTCTGCCTTAATCACAGGGAATAGATCGCCCCACTTTGTCAGTCCGCGCATTGTCAGGCGAAATCGGAGTCGAGTAACAGGCATCCACGCGTTGTCGAGTGCCAACCAGTGGCGGCATTGATCCCAAACCTGTGTCGGGAAACGTTGAAGGATCGTGCGAACCCGGCGTACGATCCCCGGTTCCAGCACCTTGCCGGATTCGAGGTTGCTCAGCCAGTCAAGGACAAGCTCGGCCGAAGGTCTGTCGGCAACGCCGAGTCGCGCCCACATGGAGAAATCCTGTACGCTAGGATGAACCACAGGAGCATCGGGAAGGTCATCTTCGCAGGCACGCTGATAGACCTCGGCGCAAGTGGCCCATTCTCCCGCGCCAGTGAGGATCAAACGCTCGCCTCTGAATGCTGCACGTGCTTTTTCAAGATCGCTCGAACCGCACCGTGCCAGTACTCTGTCAAGTGCGCCGTACCACTTGGTGATCTCATGCAGTAGTGGGAGTGGATTGGGCGCTCCGGCAAGGGCACGGATTCGATTCAGCAGCTTTTCGAGACCAGCGGGGGTATCCCGGACGCCGAGAAGCCGGAGCAGTGGTTTGGTTGCCTCTGTGTCCAATTCCGCCCGGACAAATGGCTCCACTCCCATTAGTGGCTCGGTCTCCGGCGTGCGAAGATAGAGTTCGGCTGGAACGCAAACCCGTCCTTGCATGTCCCTGAGGCATCGCATAGCTGAAAAAAACACGATCCACTCTGCAGAAACCGAAGAACACAACCAACGAGTGTGACTATAATTTGATTCCTGAAAACTCGCCTGGAGGCAATCCTTCCAATACCAAGCTGGTGAAGCCAGGATCCTTTCAGCTACTTTCGCCCACAAGGTCTCATCTTCGCGCGCTGTTGCATCCCAAGATTTCTTCAATTCGTCTGGAAAGCCGAAGTCGGCGACCTCGACTTGTTGGACCTGCGCATAGAAATGGACGGATTCTGAGCCTCCTCTCGACCGCACAAATTCTCTGACCTTAGACCTCAAGTCATAGGAGTTGAAGACCAACTTCCTATCTAGCTGAACAAAGGGATAGAATCCGCTTTTATCCGAACGCAGCCAATCCTCCCATTGCTGGCGTGTGCAGGCGCTATAGCCTCTGAAGTAAGCATCATGCAGGAGATGAGCCGCTGCCCAGTCCGCGGGCAATAGTTCCCCCATGGCAGCGTCCTGCATCCCTATGACGCCGTCGCGCGGTCTCCTTTTATTGCCGTCGCTCGTGACACAGCGGAATTCCTCTGGGGTTCGGGCATCCAGTGCGGCCATCAGGTGAGCGATTCGAACGCAGTCCTCGAGAGGAACATCGGGTAGTGAGAACAGCCTACGACATGCGTTGGTCACAACAGCATTGACGTCGCTGGGGCGATCAAGATTGAGGTCAGACAGGAGTTGACGAGCGGTTTGAATTGCTTTGTCGTCGCCCTTGGCTTCGAGAAGTTGTATCCACCGCCGATCAATGACCTGCACCAGGCCGACCAGGAAGGCCCAAGATTCATCGCTGATGGTTTCCTTCTTGGTTGATAAACGAACGACGTTGTTGGCCGGAAATAATGTGTCGACATCTTCAACCGGAACTATGGCCATCCGGCGACGACGATGTGCACCGTAGTCGTATCCGACGGTTTGCTGCACCAGGCTCCAGAGTGCAAGGAGATTCTTATTCTCTGCAGGGCGGGGAGTTTGACGTCCGCTTTCCAGTCGCCGAATCAAATCATCATCATCGAGACTTTTGAGCCAGGACCAGGACCGCAATCGCCGCCGATGTTCCTCAGTGACGAACTCCGACAAAACATGGACCTGTCCGTCGCCAAATACCTTGAGAAGCTGCTGAGGATTCCAGACAGCGTAGATCTTTCTTGGAGGCGCAACGCACTCATTGAATCGAACCAGTAGGCCTTCAGTGGTCAACAGCAAGGGTTTGTCGCCCACCATTTCCGCGAATCCCTGGGAGATTGACCAGGATGTATCGGCTTCCAAAGAGTCGCCTTCCGTCTGTTTGTCAGGCAACAGGCAGAACGCCTGGGTACGGGCATTGACCTCTAGAAAGGAGTTGCTGAGCCATGTCAGCATGGCATTTCCTGCCAGCATACCAAGGCGGCGCAGCAGCCAACTGTTCGTTGGCGATACTGATGGCGTCTTGATGGCTGCTCTGGCGGGATCTTGAAGGAATGGCGCATTGCAGGAAAAGGGCATCCGGACGATGACGCCCGTTGGGAGCACCACGTAAAGCCTATGTTCGCCGGGAAGCCCGACCACCAATTCCACTCGGCAAGGTGGGAGGGACAAGTCTTCGGTATCTCGTTCTTGTTGAATTTCCCTCACGGCCTCTTCGGGGAATGGTTCCTCCGGAGAGCGAAACATAAGCAAGTCGTGAGTTCCATGGGCCGTCAGCCTGATCCTCTCAGAAAAAGCAACGGGACCAGGCCCTATGACCTCCCTTTGCAGGTTGACATCACCAATGGTTACGTTGGTGATGCTGTTGAAAAAAAGGAGCGAGGCTGGGCTGTCCACCCATTCAGCGAGGTTCTTCCTGAGCTCCTTTTCTCGATTTTGATCTTGGATCCTGACAGCGATCCGCGTTAGGAGACCTTGCTGAATTGCATCTATCCAGGTTGGTTCTGTAAATCGCCGCTTGTGAAAACACACCGCCAGCGACGGCGACAGCACCTCAACCATGTCGCCAAGGCTGAAAGTGGATTTGAAGCCCACCCCACGAAATCCGATTGTGTGGAGCTTGCGTTTGTTTGAAAAGCCGAATCGGCAGAGGGATGCAAACTGATCCTCGTTAAAATCTTCACCGTCGTGCTCGAATACAAAATAACCGTCGTTGATGCATGCGCGGGCGAACTTTGCACCAGCATCGTCCGCGTTCTGAAGCAACTCTGACAACACGTGCCGCGGGCTCTGGACCTGCCGGAAAAGTTGCCGCCACGGGCCAGCGAGGTCTTGATCCGACTCCAATTGGCTCCAACGGGCGCTTGCCCGAGAACGAACATCCTCAAAGAACTCCGGCGGTTTCTTACGCGATAATTCGCTAGCAGTGTCGGGCTTAGTGCTCATTGGGGATCCTTACCGAGCGCGAGGAGTTCCCTACAATCATAAACGACACCGGTGACTCCAAAATCCAAGTCCTTGCTGAACGGTTTGCGTACATAAGTGACGCTGGTCTGATCGCCCTCCACCTCGACGATGGCAAGGATGAAGTCCTCGGGTTTGTTCAGGCCCGTCAGAATTTCATTCTTGGTCAGGATCAGCGTTTTTGCGCCGGCGACACGTCCTTTGACTTCAATAAATCTTAGACATCCGGTCCCAGGTACGCGGGATTCAATGTCGTACCCGCACTTTTCGGCACTGACATCCCGCGGCTCACATCCCAGCCGCCGCTCCGCTTCGGTCACGGCATTCATGGCAATTATCTCGATCCGAACCCGCTCCGCTGCCAAAGCATCTCCTTGAGGTTCCATGGCCGGCGATTGGAGCTTCTGTATCAAGCCGGCGGGAATTACGAGCGCGCCACCGATGACAACAGGGGGGAGAGCCGACATCTTACGTTCCTGAGCGAGTTCGGATATTCGATTCTGCAAACGCGCCTGAAGGTCATCGGCCCGGCGCCGCGCCAACGCTGAGTTAAGGCGGGCATTGACACGCCCTGTAGATTCCTGGGCTCTTAGATCTTCCGCACGGTGATCCCAATAGTTGATTTCCTTAGTCAGCCGATCCTTAACTGCAGCCATGGTCTTGTCAACGAGGGATTCCTTCCTGCGGCGCACCTCGTCGAAATGCTGGGGAACCATGTTGTTGATCGCGTATTCGACAGCGCGTGCCTCCTGGTCGCTCTGCAACCGGCCATCGTTGAGGATCTTGCTGGCGATGTCCTTCTCAGCCTCCGCCAAAGGACGATAGTCCAGGTATGGCGCATATCCGCCAGATCGTGCCTGGCCATCGGCGCTAATCTCGATGAACTGGACCTGGCGCGAGATCGCGCGTCGATTTCCAGCAACATCCGTCCTTGCGTCCTGAATCGAATGCTCCAGAAAGAAAAGCACGCGTGCCTTGTCGCCTTGATCCAAATCATCGACGAGAATGGCTCCTCTTTTGAGGAGGTCCCGATAACGCTCGAGGATCAAATCGATTGTCGCGTCCAGGAGCGGGTGTCCAGGGCAAAGAAATTCAGCCAGGGCGTAGCCCTGGAGCGACATCAGTTCCTTTTCGAATGTGATGCGCTCATAGCTGGTTAGAACCGGATCGCGGCGGCCGATCAGTCGATCCCGACTTCGGATTGTTGCCGGGACATGAGTGATCTCGTATCGGCGTGACTCTCGTTCCCGCACTGTGCCACCCAGATGCCGGAAGGCTGCCAAAAAAAAGTCACAGATGAAGTGCGGTTGAAGCCGTCTGGCAGCGGCACGCTCCATGTCTTCCCGGATCCGCCGGACGCGGCTGGCATCCATTGAGTCGTGGGCCAGGGCGCGCTCCTCAATCAGGTCTCGCAGGCGTTCCCGATCCATTGCTTGATCAACAACTTGCTTGAGTCGTGCACGCACTTCGGGACGATCCCCATAGCGGATAGCTTCGATCAGCAACGCCCGGAGTTCCGTGCCCTGAAAGACCTTGCCTAATACGTCGAACACTCCACCGCCTAGAGCGTTGCGCTCCACTTCGAGCTTCTTGAGCAGGCGCAGATAAACATCCCCCTCACGCGTCTCCTCAGCCACCAGGTTCCAAAGATGACAGACCTCCGTTTGTCCGATGCGGTGAATGCGTCCAAATCGCTGCTCTATGCGGTTTGGATTCCAAGGGAGATCATAATTGACCATCAAGTGGGCGCGTTGCAGGTTGATGCCTTCGCCGGCTGCATCCGTGGCAACCAAGATCAAAGTATCCTTGTCCTGCGTGAAAACCTCCTGCGCCTTGCGACGCTCTTCCCGCCCCATTCCGCCGTGAATGGAGATAACGGCCTCAATTCGGCCCAGAGTCGTCCTCAGGCGATTGACAAGGTAGTTCAACGTGTCGCGGTGTTCCGTGAAAATGATGAGTTTGCGGCGTAGTCCGCGGTCGTCGAACATTTCCGGGTTTTCCTGCAGGAGTTTGGAAAGCTCTTCCCATTTGCGATCCGTGCTACTGCGCCGGACACGATTTGCCAGTTCCTCGAGTCCGAGCAAGATTCCGATTTCGGCAGTCAGCTCCTGAATTGTCCGGGCCGCCGTGGCCTGGTCGACGAGTTGTTCTTCTGCTTCTTCCAGTTCGGAATCCGGAGCTTCATCCAATTCCTCGACGTCCTCTGGAGTGAGCTGGCGCACGGCACCTAACGGATCTATTCGGCTTTCAAGTCCTCTGCGGAGAAGCTGTTCTTCGCGAAGGCGGGACTCCAGGCGCTCACGGCGCCGGCGAAGCGACTGGTAGATTGCTTCAGGGGAAGATGCGAGGCGTCGCTGCAGGGTGGTCAGGGCAAAACCGACGGTCCCTTTGCGTCCTTCGTTTTCGAGGGCGTCGGCCCGGTTGAACTCCTGGCGGACATAGTCCGTAACCTGGCGATAAAGGTCGGCCTCCGGGTCGCTGAGCTGGTAATTGACGGTATAGGCTAGGCGTTCTGGAAAGAGAGGAGTACCGTCGAACTTCAGGAGCTGTTCCTTGACCAGCCGGCGCATCAGGTCGGAAGTGTCAACGACATGGACTCCGTCACGGAATCGGCCCTCGAAACGATCGGCGTCAAGCAGTGCCAGGAAGAGTTGGAAGTCTTCTTCCTTCCCGTTGTGCGGTGTGGCCGTCATCAACAGGAAGTGCCTCCCGCTCGCAGCTAGGCGCTGGCCGAGCCGGTATCGCTTAGTGTACTTCACCTCGCCACTGAAATACGTGGCCGACATCTTATGAGCTTCATCCACGACCACGAGGTCCCAATCCACTTGGACCAGTTTGTCCTGGACGTCCTCGTTCCGGCTCAGCTTGTCTAGGCGGCAGATGGCAAGCGGATTTTCCAGGAACCAGTTGCCTGTGCGGGCGGATTCGAGCTTGTCGTTGGTCAGCATCTCGAACGGCAGCTGGAAGCGGCGGTAGAGTTCGTCCTGCCATTGTTCGACCAGCATCCCGGGACAAACAATCAGGCAGCGCTGAATATCGCCACGGATAAGCAGTTCCTTGATAAGCAGGCCGGCCATGATCGTCTTGCCACTGCCTGGATCATCTGCCAGAAGGAAACGAAGTGGTTGGCGCGGAAGCATTTCGCCATAAACGGCGGTGATTTGGTGGGGGAGCGGTTCCAGAAAGGATGTGTGAACCGCAAGCAGCGGATCAAACAGATAAGCCAGACGGATCCGGTAGGCCTCCGAAACCAATCGCAGAAGCGCGCCGTCGCCGTCGAAGCTCCACGGGCGTCCGGCTGTGGCCACCTCGATTGTCGCCTCGCGGTCCCGGTAGAGTAGCTCGTTGCCGAGTCGTCCGGCCGGATCCTTGTAAACCAGCTCGACGACGGCGGAGCCGTGCCATTTGACGTCAACCACCGTGACGAGACAGTCGGGTAAAATGCCTCGGACGGAGGCGCCGTTTTTAAGATCTTCTAAGCGAGCCATTGCGCCATTATAAGTAGATCCTGTGAGTTGCGAGGATCATAAAGGAAAGCTCCGCTGAAACCTGGAGCAATTCTAGGCCGTCAATCTTGGTACCAGTACGATATGGTGACGACCAAATTGCCCACCCGACGCGGAGGGGGGTCTCCGTGCAGCCAGACGTTTTTAAATGTTGTGCAGCAACAGGATACGGGATTGCCGGATGCGCATCAACAAAAAACGATGGTCCGTAACGTCAGATGCCAATACAAGGAGACTCACTGACTTTGAATTGCGGTCCAGCCCGGAATTATCGTTTGCTTTTTGCCTCCACACTTCGCGCCAAGGATATGAAGGCTGTCTTTTCGCAATTATTTGGATTTGCGCCTACTTACTTGAGTTGTGAACTTTTTTTCGAATTCTCTTAGAATTTGAAGGTGGACCTCTGAGCGTGTAGGAGATGTAGTCCAATAAAGATGTTCTTCCGGCGTCGTTCCGTCTCGTGATTCGATTGCGAACGTTTTGGGAGCGATGAGGTGTGTAGCCACCTTCATCTTGAAAATAAAATTGAACTGGATATGTCCCGGAAGTAGAACTGGTTCAGCATTGGGATAGCCTTCGCCGATTTTAGAAAGAACATCTGATTCCAAAAAACTCAAATATTTATCAGACAGCATACCCCTGCAATCAGGATTAAGCCTGCAAATGCAATAAGTTTCATAAGAGACTTCGCGTGGTTTCGCCTCCTCAGCGGGTGTTTGAGGCGAAAAACCTCGTAGCAACTTAAGTGCGACCTGAATGAGATGGTCAGCGGCTGAACTGTCACCATCCACGGTCGCATCTATTGCCATTGTCTGAACTGTCAACTCCGGTATTGACCGTACGGCGTTTTCATACGACAGCTGGCCCATGGCGCAGCGGAAGGAAGGCGCGTTGTTGGCTTGAACAAGCGCTGCAGTATCGAATTTGAACGTCTGTTGAAGAAGCTGCCGGTTATCAGGGGCAATAAGTGAGTCCCAGGGCAGGTCCCCAGGAGCGAACAACAGCCTCTTTTTTGACAGAAGAGATTTGATTTCCATTATGCGGCGACCTGTTTTGAAAGTTCAAGGTTTGTCTTTACACACGGACTTTGTTCACGATTGGGCTGTTCGGACTGGTCAATCCGTACTCGAGGGGGATCGCATGGGTATGAGGTGAACACAAAAGAAGCCTTGAATGGAATTGATTCCACAAAAGTCGTATTGCTCAGGGTAATGGAAACAGGAATGTTAAGTGCAACCATTTCCGGGGACCGTTTGTAGATGGAAGCTTTCTGTTCCTCGAACGGTGGAACCCGGAGAGCGTCAGTCGAAAATGTCTCGACTGCATTGACAAGTTGTCCAAAACTCTCAAACTTAACCGAAAGGGCTACATCCATGGCGGCCGCCAAGCGTTGAAGCGTGCTTATGCTCCAGGATGAGTAATTTACGTTTTCGAGAGCCGATATCCTAGATTGCTTCATGCCCGCTGCCAATGCGAGCTGTTCCTGAGACAGGCCGCGGTCTGTTCGGAGAGTTTTTAACTGAGTAGCGATAAGCGAATTGAGGAAGGATTCGGCGAAAGCTTTCCTGTATTCCCTATTTTCAAGCTTCGCTAATAGCTTGTTTGATAGCTTCCTACTCATGGCTTTGCCTTCGATTTGGATTCTGAAGGACTTCCCGTCGTCGGTCTTCTGCCACTTCGATTGCGTTCGCCGGGTCCAATTTCCGACCCTTCTCGATCGCGCCCAAGAGAAGGGTTAGCTCGACCTCGTTGTCGATTGGTCCCTTGCACAGCATCGGACGTAATTGAACAGTGCCTTTAACGTGAATCTTATAGATTGCGGTGATTTTCCTTCTCGAGTTTTTGAGTGGCCCCGCCAACAGTTTTGTCTGAATGGCCTGTTCCGGACCGATGCGCTCAAGTACTGCTAGTTTTTCATCCAAGAGGGCTTGATCTCTGAGCTGCAAAGAATCCGTCCAGTCAGCGATCACGTTTCGCCCCCTGTGATCGACATAATCATAAAGATCCCATCGACTCTTCGACATGATATCACAATATTATTATATATTTCTAGAAGCCCTCTGAAATGAGGTTGCCGGATTCTAAACCAAATTGCGAAGCGGATGCTCAAAAAACGAATGGAGAAAATGTAACGATCCGCTTGTGGGATTTTGTTAGAGCTTGAAAAGACAGCAAAAAGATACCTGTAAGCCATTGAAATATAACTGATAACAATGAACAGAAGATCGCCACCAATCAAATCGATCAGAGCAACACAACAAGCCAAGCTTGACAAGAAAGTCCGATGCTCTGAAGGATCATCTGCATCTGTTCGGTATCCGAAACCCAAAGTCAATCTTTCCTTGACAAAAAACCGGCCGAATCGGTAATCGAACAAATGGATCTGCTGGTGTGCGTAGCGAATCCGGCGCTCAGATGTGTTTTACGGAAAGCTCCATGCGGAGGCCGCCGGTCTTCTGCAGGTGTGCGATTACTTCCAAAAGGTTGCGGGCCTGTGGGTTGCCTTTCGGGCCGAGCATGCGCATGAGGCTCTTTGCCGATTTGTGGGTGAGGCCGCTCAGCTTTTCGAAGCCGATCGTGGCGTTGATGTGATCCCGAAGAATGGCCTTTCCGGTCTCTAATTCGCCGACGAGGAGGCATTCGACGCCCTCGCGCAAAAACTCGTCCAAGCGGGACAGGGGTGACCATCCCTTCTATGCGAGGGTCGTAGTTGACGCAACCGGCTTGCTCGGCAAGCAGCTCTATTGCAATCATTTACGGCACTGTTGAGTTTTTTCGCCTTACGAGCAGCACCTCCGGCAAGAGATTGCTTGTAATATTCGGCATCATTTGATACCATTTGGTAGATCTTATTGGGGGATTCATGGCCGGAGAATGGATGACGCTCGAGGAAACAGCACGCTATTTGCAGATAGGCAAAACCGCGCTTTATGAACTTGCTAGGGAAGGTACGCTCCCGTCGAACAAGGTCGGCAGCAAATGGCTGTTCAGCAGGCAGGAGCTCGACGCATGGGTCCGCTCAAATATTCCTCTAGAGCAGTTCTTCATGAAGACTCCCACTAATATTGAAGAAAACTTGCAGCTGCGCGAACCCCAGGTCGAGGCCTTCAAGCAACTCTACGAATACTTCAAATCTGGGGGGAAAGCAGCGATCATCCAGATACCGGTTGGCTGTGGGAAATCCGGAATCGCGGCGATCGCGCCTTTCGGAATCGCGAAAGGACGGGTGTTGGTCATCACGCCCAACCTCACAATCAAGGATGGCATGTTCGAGTCCCTGGACGTCACGAACCGTCAGAAATGCTTCTGGCGGAAAAGAAACGTGCTCACGGAAGAGGCCATGATTGGTGGCCCTTTTGCCACGACACTCGACACGGGGAATCTGTCAGTGTGCAAAAAATCGCACTTCGTCGTCTCGAACGTGCAGCAGCTTTCCACAAATCCAGAAAAGTGGCTGCATCAATTTCCGCGCGACTTTTTTGACTTGATTATCGTCGATGAGGCGCACCATTCGCCGGCGGACAGTTGGCGAAAAGTGCGGGAGTATTTCGCTGGCGCCCGCATCATCAACATGACCGCGACACCCTTCCGAGGAGACGCCCAGGAGATCGAAGGCGATCTGGTCTATCGCTATCCCTTCAAGAAAGCTACGTTTAATGGCTACATCAAGCGAGTAACTGCGTCTTATGCCGCGCCTACAGAGCTTGAATTCACCGCACGCGGCGAAACAAGGATATATACTCTCGATGAAGTGTTGGCCATGAAGGAGAAGGACTGGTTCAGCCGCGGCATTGCCCTCTCAGATCCGTGCAATCAGACGATTGTCGACAATAGCCTGCAAAAACTGGAGCAGCTCAGGGAAACCGGGACACCGCATCAGTTGATTGCGGTCGCCTGCAGCGTGGACCATGCTCGCAAGATCGTGGGAATGTATCAGGCGCGCAACTTCCATGCCGACCTCATTTACAGCGAGATGGATGAGGACAAAAAGGCCGAGGTGAAACGTCGCCTTACGAGCGGCGAACTCGACTGCATAGTGCAGGTCCAGATGCTCAGCGAAGGCTTCGACCACCCGAAGCTGAGCGTTGCCGCCATCTTCCGGCCGTTCCGCACGCTTGCCCCGTACATCCAGTTTGTGGGGCGTATTTTGCGGGTCATCGTCCAGAACAGCCCAGGCCACCCCGATAATTACGGCCATATCGTTACTCATGCCGGCATGAACCTCGACGAGAGGCTTCGAGAATTCAAATTGTTCGAAAGTGACGATCAGAAGTTTTGGGAAGAAGTCCTCGGCGGGAAAGAGCCGGAGCCACCTGCTCATGTAAAGAGCGGAGAGGCACGGATGAAACTGTCTGAGCCGGCGATTGTGAACTATGAGATTGTCGACTCTTTGATCGAGGAGCAATTTACATCTGCAGAGCAAGAGGACATTATCAAAGAGCTTCGGGAAAAACTCGAATCTCTCGGCCTGGACCCTGAAAAGGCGGAGGAGATCGTCCTTGCTAAGTCAAGCACCAGAACGACGTCGAAAGCGGCCCAACCTTATCAGGTGCTTCCTCAGCGGGAATGGGAAACAAGGAAGAAGGGGCTGAACAACCAGGTAAACCGGGCGGCCAATCTTCTCGTTAACAGGTTGGAAATCAACCGGAGCGGCCGGGAGCTGATAAACACGGGCGTCCCGGCGACAAACAATTTTGTGGCTTGCGTTACCCTGATAAACAAAGAGCTCAAGAAAAAATGTCCCAAACCACGGAATGCATGGAGCACGGAACAATTCGAAGCGGCTGTTGTTGACTTGGAAGATATCCTCAATACACTGACACGCAGATACAAGGGGCTGCTGAATGACAAAGCCTAAGGGTAAAACCCCATCTCTGTTGTCCATATCTACTGGAGCACCTGAACTTCACAAATGTGGGAGAGCAACGCATTGCGACCGTTGCGACTCGGAGGTCCCAACGGATCACATGTGCTTTCAGATACCAAAGTTAAAAAACGGCTTCATAAGAAAACCTATTTTCTGCCTCGACTGTACAGTAGCTATCATTGAACAAACCAAGGCGGAATTGGCTGAAGTCGAGAAGGATGTTGGTGCACAGCGTCAGCGTATCCGAACTACATCAGCCTGAACCGCAGGAAAGGCCTGTGGAAAGCTGGGGACCCTGCCCGGTTCCGCAGCCGAATATTCGGGAACGTGTCCTCCACGGGACCCAAAACCAGGCAGCGTCTCCAGTTTCCGTCGATGAAGGGCGTTTCGACAAAGCGAAATCAAGCGTGGGCAACGGTAAGATATGAACCATCGTCACGAAGGCGGAGCCAGGCATCCCGCTCAGGAAGATCACCAGGCTCGTTCCGACTTTGTTCGGGAGTTGGTGCAGCGCTGCCACGACGACGATGTCATACCGGCTGCATATTCGACCGAAATCCCAAGGACGATTGTGCAATTCTGGGACGACCTGAATCAACTGCCGATCGACGTTAGGGAGTGCATCCAGTCATGGCGGAAGCTCGAGGCGCAGGGCTTTGAGTTGCTCCTGTTCGACGGTGACGGAGCAAGAGACTTTATCGCGCGGAAGCTAGGCTCACGCTACGAAGAGGCCTACAGCAAGTGCTATCACCCTGCGATGCAGTCAGACTACTTTCGTCTCTGCTACATCCTCATTGAGGGCGGCTGCTATCTGGATGCCGACGACGTCTATCATGGGTCTGCGATTGAACACTTGTTTGGCGACGGTCGATTGAGGATACAACCTCTATGCTACGACGTCTCGACGAACCAGATGATACCGCCTTCAGTCTTCACCGAGCCAGGTGCAAACGCCTCAACGTGGATCTTCTACTTCAACAATAATCCGCTGCTTGCGGCGCGCGGGCACCCTATCCTAAAGCGAGCGCTCACAAGAGCCACCGAAGGCCTTGAGCGACCTGCATCAGGTGAGCTGCCAGAAATCCAGTCAAGCACGGGCCCCGGAAACCTCACGAAATCGGTCTTCGACCTTGCGACGGAACACCGCGACATCGAAGACACCTTGCTCGTGCTAGGTGGCTGGGAAGATGTCGCAACCAGCAGATGGCCGCTCAGCTACAGACGCGACACGAGGAACTGGAGGCTCTCGAACCAGCTAGAATATCGAGGACAAAGGCGCGAGGCGTGCGAAGGGTGGCGATGAATGAACCTGTCAAGGCCATTGCTGGCACCTGCAAAGCTCCTCTATAGCATCGGCTTGAAGAGCCGGAGGCTGCTGCCACGGCAGCAGTGCCATACATTCGGACCATCGACCGAGTCCGAACGGCTCAGGATTGAACGAATCTATGTCATCAATCTCGATCGTCAACCAGACCGCTGGGCCGATATGAGTCGGGAACTTAGCCAAGTATTGGATTCGTCGCGAGCCACTCTCACGAAGCGAACCGTACGATACCCTGCTGTCGACGCCAGGAGCTTCCCGCAGCCGCCGCTTGAGGAGGAGGTCGACCCTTTCTATACTCTCGGGGACCAGCTCTTCGTGGAGCCCCAACCGCGCGCCCTGCCGGACCGACTGGAGCTCGATCGCCCGATTCGAATGAGTCAACCCGAAATCGCGGTGGCGCGCTCACACATCGGCGTTTGGCGCCGAATCGCTGCGGGCGAACACCCATACGCGCTCGTTCTCGAGGACGATGTTTGGTTCCGGCGAGGATTTGCTCGACATCTCGATCGGGCGTGGGCAGAAATAGACGCCGAAGGCGGTGCGACGCAGCGATTCGACATTCTTTATTTGTCATACAAGGAAGTGAAGCACGGGGCCCAGAAGACCTTTGTGTCCCGCAGCGTCTTCCGGCCGGTGCGAGGGCTGTGGTACCTTTCCGGATACGTTCTCTCGCGCGAGGGTGCCGCGAAGCTACTTACACTCTTGCCTTGTCGAGGGCCCGTGGACCTGTGGATTAACCACCAGTTCGGAGCACTTGATGTGCGGGCAACCAAGCGGTCTATCATCAGTCAACGACGCGATGGTGGTTCCACCAACTCCTATTCCATCCTCCCAGCACTGACCAAGATTGGCGTTCTCGATAGCGAGGGCGAGTCGCTCTTTCGGATTCGCCCAGAGGAGCGGCCGGTTTTCGCCTTCGGAGCTGAGGGCTCCGGGCTCTCATCACTTGCCATGGCCCTCTCAATGCTCGGGTACAGGTGCTGCAGTGATCTTCAAGAACCTTCCAGCGACGGAACTTGAGCATCTTCTCGCAGGACGTTCCGATCGGGTGTTCGACGCTTACGTGAACATCGGATCTTTGCAGGCGAAGATGAGATCGCTAGGGGAGCGATACCCACGGGCCAAATTCATCATCACGACGAGCCAAGACGGGAGTTCCAACACCAGCACGCCGCACATCGTGGAGGGCGTGAGCGGCCGCAACGTTGCTGTGTTGCCCGCAGAGGCTGGCAATAAATGGAAGGTTGTCTGTGAGCATCTGAGGTGCCCTCCGCCCACTTGCCTGTTCCCGGAGATTACAGAGGTTGGTCAGCATCGGCTGCTGGCTGCGGGCGTGGATCCTAGTCCGGTCGCGGCCCAAAAGGACGCCAAGCGCGATAGATCGCCCTGGGTGGTAGAGTCCCGTTGGGGATGGAGAGGCATTCGTTCTGTCCCTGCAGCCAATTTGTCGAGGAGAATCGGAGCCCACGTGAGCTTCAATAATCAATTAGAGAATCTTGATGCAAAGCGCTGGTTCCTGAGGGATGACACCTTTGCCGGTAACCTGGCGCTGTTTCGTCCCTCTAACGTTGAGTTGTGTGCCGGGATTGGGGCTGTGCTAACTGTGAAGAGGGAATCACTCGGTGTTCGGGACTACAGTGCAGCTTGCATCTCGAGTCGCGACCGGTTTCTGTTTGGAAGGTTTGAGGCCTACTTGAAGGCGACGAAGGTGCCCGGCATCGTCACTGGGTTCTTTCTGCATCGCGACTCGCCGCGGCAAGAAATCGATGTTGAAATCGTAGGAAGACGGTCAGATCGTCTCCTGGTCAATGTCTTCTATAATCCTGGTGGCGAAGGGGCGAGCTTCGACTATGGGTACAGGGGCTCACCAAGTTGGATTGAACTTGGCTTCGATGCGTCAGAGTCCGTGCATCGGTATGCCATCGAATGGGACCCCTGTCAAATAAGGTGGCTGGTTGATGAGCATCTCATTCACGAGCGGACTAACTGGGACCCGACGCCGATTCCTCAGCTTCCGATGACCCTGCATGTCAACAACTGGCCATCCCGCTCGCGGGAGTTGGCGGGGCGGCTGGCCGACCGACGTCTCCCAGCGACCGCTGTGGCGAGGTCGATTGTCGTGGAGGCGAGCTTGGCTGGAACCTAGAGAATGGGGTCGGTGGATGGGTAGCGCTGGGCCAGAGGTGTCCGCCTAGGGATAGCTATGCCCAAAAACGGGGTCGCGATAGGGGCGGCGGGCAACCGCCGTCCCTACCGCGACCCCGTTTTCTAGACGTGTTTCAGGGAGAGCTCCATACGGACGCGGCTGGTTTTCTGAAGGTGTGCGATTACCTCCAAAAGATTACGGGCCTGCGGATTTCCCTTCGGACCGAGCATGCGCATGAGGCTCTTTGCCGACTTGTGAGTGAGGCCGCTCAGCCTTTCGAAGCCAATCGTGGCGTTGATGTAATCGCGCAAAATGGCCTTACCGGTCTCCAGCTCGCCGGCGAGCAGGCATTCGACTCCCTCGCGCAGAAGCTCGTCCCGAAAGGCCGGATCGCTTTCGATGCGGGCTTGAATGGTTTCCTTAAAATCGCGCGTCAGAGGCATAGTTATATCTCCCTGGCTTTGCGCTCTTTGTAGTCTTTCCAACGTTCATGGGCGATCTTGATATCTGTGTCCTGGTGTTTTTTTGTTCCGCCGCCGACCAGGATAACGAGCGCATCTCCATCTTTCCCGAAATAGATCCGATAACCGGGGCCGAAATCAATTCGGCATTCAAAGACGCCGGCACCAACTCCCTGCGTGTTCGAAAAATTCCCGTGCTCGATCCGAACCAGAGAGGTGGTCACCTTTGCCGCTGCCGGTGCATTGAGTCCGCTGAACCACTTCGCAAAAGGGCTGCTACCTTTAGAATCAAGGTACTCCCTGATCGTGATCATGATACATAGTAACACTAATGTTACCATTGAGACAAGCTTAATGATTTGAACAGGTAGATCGCCCAGGGGATCAGTCCTGAGCAGGCTGAGCATTGATGACGAGCGGGGGGGAAGCTGCCCCTCAGGGCAGCCGGCCGGCGTTGGCGAAGCTGTAATTGCCGAGTTCGCCGATGATGACGTGGTCGAGCAGCTTGATGCCGAGGATTTCGCCGGCCTTCTTCATGCGTTCGGTCATTTGGACGTCTTCCTGGCTGGGAGCCGGATCGCCGGAGGGGTGATTGTGGACCAGGATGATCGACGCGGCGTTGGCCAGGATTGCTGCCTTGAACAGCTCCCGCGGGTGCGCGCAGGACTGATTGAGCGTGCCCACGGAAACCACGTCCATGCCGATGATGAAATTCTTCGTGTTCAGCAACATGCAGATGAGCCGCTCCCGATCGGCCTTGAGGAGCTCGTCCTTGAGAATCGCGACGACATGATCGGAATTGTGAACCGAACGGCGCTCGGCGACTTTGATCGTCCGTTCCCGTACCAGCTCGATGCGATAAACCGGAATGTATTGCTTTGACGGCGCCCGTTTGGGCTGACCGGCCGGAATTGCAGTTGACGATGCATTGCAGGTTGTGTCTGGATCGGCAGCTTCGAAGAGTGACGGATTTGAGGTGGCTCGCTTCTGATTCATGGTTTTGTTCTCCTTTTCTGCCCCGAACCGCTCGGGGCACGAAAAAGCGAGCGAGGCCGCTCCCAAGAGCGTCAGCGGTGAGCCGGAGTGCATTCTTGGGGGGACCGGACGGGATTCCGGTGAGCGCACAGCGAACGAACCCGCAGGGCGGAATCACGGCTGGGGGTGCCAAGAAAGCAGAACGGAGGCGAGCGCAGGGCGCGGCCAGGCGTGCGCGCCGTCAAGCGAAGCAGTGCCCGAGCGGTCCAGGGCAGAAAAGAGGAACCTGCCGAATCAGAAAGAGCCGGCCTCAGATCCCTTCGCGAAGAGTGCTGAATCCAGCCAGTGCCCATCAATCCACGAGTCGGTCGGCCAGCCTGCGACAGGGGGCATCAACCGGATTGAGCGAGTCCCAGACAGAGGACTGTCCTGAGCAACCGCGCGCAATAGAGCCGGATGGGTTCATCTCTCGGTATCCGGGGCCAGCGACAGGGTGGGTGCGAGGAACGATAAAATCGGGATCACGGCACCACGGCAGCTGTGCTAGTCTGAGCATGAAAAAATACCAGGCGATTGCTATATCGCGGCATTTTCCGCGTCGGTTTTATATGAGGCGTGAGGATTAGAATCGTTGTCGCTTGGTGCCTGGCAGAGCCATTTCCCGTGCACCACATTGCGGTCGTTCGGCGACGGCGGCATTCGTCATCCTACGTGGGCAACGTTGTAAGTCGAACTGTGATGTGATCGTGAGCGGGGAAACAGGCGGAAACGCAGATCCGATTTTGCTGCCATTCCTTTCTGCTTCGGACGAAACCGAGGCTGAGGATCACCTTGTCGACCTGCTGGCCAACCACGCCATGCCGATCATCGAAGACGTGGTCAGCGCGAATCTCGGTCCAGTGGAGTCGCCGAAAATGGAGTCCCGGGTAAGCCAGGCGCAGGATGCCGAGGATATTGTCGGTGAGGTGGTCCTCAGAATCCTGGATCGACTTCGCCGACAGAGAGAAGAACCCAAAGAAACTGCCATTGAAGACTTCAGAGGCTACATCAACGTCGCGGCCAGCAATGCCTGCAATTCCTACTACCGCACCCGGTTTCCCAACCGCGCCAGGTTCAAGGACAGGCTGCGATACGTTTTGACCCATCGTCGGGAGTTCGCTCTATGGGAAACGGAAGACCGAAAGCTGGTCGGCGGACTGGTTGGCTGGCGAGATATGCTCCCGCCGGCAAGAGCTAACTGGCTTGAGCAGGCTCGAATGCAGTGGGGAGGATTCGACGACCAGGGGAGTCCGGATGCCCTCACGAGCTTGATTCGTGCGGCATTTGACGGCGCCCAGGCGCCGATTCTCTTCGAAGATCTTCTGAACGGAACCGCCGAAATCCTCAAAATCACCGATGCTGCGCCCGGCAGCAGTCAGGTAATTGAACAGATTCGTCGCAGCACTATGGCCGCCGAATTCGCGGATCCGGTGGAAACGGCAGCACGACGGCAATACTTGAGACGTTTGTGGTTTGAGATCAAACAGCTGCGCGCGCCGCAACGAATTGCCTTGCTGCTGTCCATCAGGGACGATTCGCAGACGAGCCTAACGGTCCTTCTTTCGGAAATCTGCATAGCTTCTCTTCACGACATTGCGGACGCAGTAGGAATGCCTGTAGCCGAATTTGTTCGCGCGCTCCCGGACTTGCCGTTGGATGACAACGCCATCAGCAAGCGCCTGGGGGTGAGCCGGCAGCAAGTCATCAGTTATCGGCTTTCCGCGCGTCGGCGGCTGGAGAAGCGGATGAAAAGCATAGGTTCGGCTGAACGGGATGTCTCGACCGATCAAACCGAGGACGACGATTGCATGAGGTAATGGTTTGTGAAGACGCACCTTTCTGAGCTGGACATCGAGGCGTATCGCAGCAGGAGTGCTGCTCCGGAGAGGCTCCTTGCAATGAACGATCACCTTTTTGAGTGCGATCAATGCCTTCGGATGTTGGATTTACCGAGCGAGGTCGCGAGGACGTACGAGGCCTTCCGAAAATTCCTCTCTCCCGAGCCTCGTTGGCAGGAGCACCTCGAGTGTGAACAGCTGGAAAACTTCGTTGATGGAACGGCAAGTGCGGATACTTCGAGGCAGGTTCTTGCACATATTGCGGACTGCGCGGAGTGCCGTAGCAGCATACGGGATCTGAAGGACCTGAAGGAGAGGATTGGGTCGCTGGGCGACGTGGAGCCATCGCCGCCGAGACGCACCGGCATGTCTGCATGGTGGCAGCTGCCGCGATACAGATTGGTTTTCGGGCTCATTGCCTTTCTTATAGTGCTTGCCGGCATGTTGGGGATCTTCATCCATCGAAAGCAGTCACAGATCGGGGAGAAAAAGGGCCGGGGAACCGAGGAAATAGCGGCGAAACTACCGGCTGGCAGTACCTTGTTGCTTCAGGACGGCAACCATCAAATCAGAAGAGCCAGCACAGGTCAGTTGCTGGGACTGGATTTGCTCCCCGCCGCTTCGGTGAGCGCGTTGAATGAGGCATTGAACACCGGGCGACTTCCAGTCCCCCCCACCCCGGAGACAACCCTGGGAAAGGTAGGAACCCTTCTGGGCACAGGCGAGCGTGAGAAGGGATTCGACGTGGTTTATCCCGCGAATAACGTTGTCGAGGACACCCGGCCATCATTTGAATGGCACCAGCTTGCCGGCGCGACGGGATATGTTGTCATGATTAAGGATCTCGCATCAGGCGTCGAAGTCGAGAGCCCATCGCTCGACAAAACGTCCTGGAAGCCGGAGGTCCCGCTGGTTCCCGGCCATCAATATGCCTGGATGGTCGAAGCGGTTGTCGAATCGAGTCGGGTCAGAGCGCCCGCCCCTGACAAGCCTTTTGCTACGTTCATAGTTCTGGATGAGCAGCAAGCCACCGGGATCAGCCAGGCCCGGAAGCTGTACGGGGATTCACACCTGGGCATGGGGCTGGCCTATGCGAACGCCGGCCTCCTGCGGGAAGCGGAAACTGAATTTTCGCAGTTGGCTGCGGCGAATCCGGATTCGCAGCTGGCAAAGAACCTGCTGGCGAGCGTCGCCAGGAAACCAAGCCGGTGACGGGTGGTGTGGCCGGCCGGAATCACTTTATCGGGCCCGGAACATCGGGTAGGATGATCTCAAAGTCAATGTCTGCGGGAAGCCGCATTTCTTCGGAAGGGAGCGCCGTGAGGAGCCCTTTGTTTCTTTTGCTGATCATCCTGACTGTGACCCCTGCTGCGCAGCCCCAATCAACGGAAATCGCTCCGCCTGCCGGCGTTCGTCACGACGGGATCCCCCCTATACCGGCCTCCATCGGAATTGAGAGCTATCCATACCGGACAGCGCCGGGATCAGCATTGGTCGGATGGGATCCCGACAAGCTCCAGATGATCGTCAGCAACTGGGTGATGGGCGTCAAGGGCGCCAGCCGCGTCGAGGCTCCGGGCCAAACGCCGGTTTTGATTCTCAAGCTCCCCGATTGGGATCGGGATATGTCCCTCGAACCTGGCGGGAACTATCTCATTTATGTCAAGCCGGCGGATGAGAACTTTCAGGACCAGATCTACCGGTACGACATCAAGTCCAAAGAAACAACGCTGCTCACGGATGGCAAATCGAGGAACCGTTATCCTATTTTCTCGAATTCCGGCAAGCTGCTCGCGTATTCGTCCAATCGCCGCGACGGAAAGAACATGGATGTCTACGTCACGGATCCGCTCGACCCAAAGAGCAATCGGATGATCGCAAAGCTGGAAGGCGAGGATTGGGCGGTGTTCGATTGGGCTCCTGACGATACCAAAGTCCTGCTGTCGGATTGGAAATCAACGAACGAGAGCTATCTCTGGCTTCTCGATATCAAGAGCGGCCGCAAGACGCAGCTTACCCCGACGCACGGCAGCGAAAAAATCTTCAACGGGTCGTACGCATACTTCGGCAAGGACGGCAAAGGAATTTACTTCATCACGGACCGGGACAGCGAGTTTCGACGGCTCGCCTATCTCGATCTGGCGACAAGAGAGGTCCGCTTCCTGGCTGACCAGATCAAATGGGACATCGACGAAATCGCCCTTTCCCCCGACGGCAAGATTCTGGCCTTCGTATCCAACGAAGATGGCATCGGGCGGCTGCGATTGATGGAAACGGAGACGTCCAAAGAACTGCCGGTTCCGGAAATGCCGGCGGGCGTCGCGTCCCGGCTCATATGGCACAGACAGCTGCCCTATGTGGGTTTCGTCTTTTCCTCCACCCGCTCCCCCTCCGACGTTTTCTCTTTGAACGTCAAAACAGGCAAGCTAGATCGGTGGACCACGGCACGAAATCCTGTCAAGACTGACGAGTTCAGGGAGCCGGAGCTGATCAAGTGGAAGAGCTTCGACGATCGCATGATTTCTGGTTTCCTCTATCGTCCGCCGGAATCCTTCGCAGGCAAGAGACCGGTGATTATCAGCATTCACGGAGGGCCGCCGGAGCAGTTCCGTCCCGTATACCTGGGCGAGGCCAACTACTTCATCCAAGCTCTCGGCGTCGCGATGATTTATCCGAACGAGCGTGGGTCGACGGGTTACGGCAAGACCTTCATGAAACTGGATAACGGATTGCTGCGGGGTGACGTGGCTAAGGACATCGGGACCCTGCTTGAGTGGATTGCGAAGCAACCGGATCTCGACTCTGACAAAGTCATGGTCGAGGGAGTGAGTTACGGCGGATACGTCGCGCTCGACGTTGCCGTCAATTACCCGGCGCGCATCTGCGCTCTACTGACCTACCTCGCGCCTACAAACCTGGCTACATTTGTCGAACGCAATTCCGCCAACGATCAGGATTGGTGGCGACATGAGATCGGAGACGAACGGGACAGCAAGATAAGGCAGGCCCTCGAGAAAATCGCTCCAGTGAATAACGCCGCCAAAATTGAAATCCCGTCGTTCCTGGCAATTGGCGGCAAAGATTTGATGACCTCTCCAAAAGAGACGGAGCAAATCGTCGCCATTCTGAAAAACAAGAGTGTGCCGGTGTGGCATCTGGTGGCAGAAGAGGAAGGGCATAATTTCAGGAATTCTTGGATTTATCAATACAAGTTCGGGGCGGAGGTTCTTTTCGTAAAAAAATACCTGATTGACAAAGAAAAATAATGTTCAAACAGAGGGAGAAAAATACGTGAAAAAATTCCGGTCCAAAATTGTCGTAGTCTTCGTGATGCTGGCGATGACGATCTGTTTCGCCGCAGCATCGGCACAGGCTGATGACGGTCCCACCAATGGGTCGCAGGGGGGAACGCTTTCAGCCGGTGCGGCACCACCGGCTCCGCCCGCGCCAACGCATGATGTCGATTGGTATTACCTACTGATGATGCTGATGTTTGGCTGGTTCTAGAAACGCAGGGCTGGCGGCTCCCATCATCCGTTAAAGCCGTCGTGGGGAATGTCGGATTGCGCTCGCCATGGCCTTATGCCGGCTTGTGGCGGCGCGATCCGACCTTCCACTGGGCGCATGATCTTGTCGACACCGACGTCATCTCGTAAGAGTACTTCCACCCATGGATAAAGTCTCCAAAGCCCCGCCGTCCCGATGCGCAAGATTTTATCGGTAGGCATCTGCGGCATACTTCTTCTGTGCCTGGGGCTCGGCGGCGTGCGCGTCCAAGATCTCCAGGGGCAAGGGGATGATGCCAAGGCGGTCCTTGCTTCCATACTCAAGACACCCACTACGGATACATCGAGTGCCATTGCCATCATCAAGAAAGTAGCTCCCGAAGGCTTACGGGAACTCTGGCGGGGCCTTTCAGTTGCCGGAAGGGCGGCTGATGGTTCTGGGGATCTGCAAAGGGCCCTATTGCTATATGCGTGTGCCGCAGAAACAGCGCGACTGGCCGAAAACGAGATGTGGCTCGGGGAAGCCGAATTACTCTCAGGCTCGCTTCTCCTTCGGACGAATGACTACCCCGCAGCCGAGACCTCTCTGCTGCGCGCGGTACAGCTGAACGAAAAAGTCAAATCGGAAGCCAATCTCATTAACAGCCTCGATACCCTCGGTGCGCTTTACATCCGGCTGTCCAAATACGACCTCGCCGAGCAGGTCACGCGCCGAGCCCTTTCGTATGTGACGGCCTCGCAAAACCGCAATTCGATCCAGAATCAGTATGCCGAGGCGGTGGCTTCCAACAACCTGGGCACAATCGCTGCCTGGCGTGGCTCAGACGCGGATGCCATCCAACACCTCGAGAGAGCCGTCGGACTCTACGGGCAACTGGATAAGGCTTCCGGTGGCTACAGGCCGGCCATGCTGGACAGCCAGATTGGCCTCGGCAAGGTCTATTACAACCTCGGCGATTACAGGAAAGCCCTTCGCATTTATGGCGATGTATTGGTCGCCGCCGAAAGGGACGGCTATCGGAACCTGCAGCATGCAGTCCTGAACGACCTGGGCATGCTGTACCTGGACCAGGCTGATTTCGGTGCCGCGACTGAGTATTTCCGCAGGAGCCTGAAGATCGCAACCGACACGGGCGACCGGGAAGCCGGGATTACGGCAAGGCTCAACCTTGGACTGGCAAACGAACGTCAGGGGAAATACGAGCAGGCCGGCGAGCTTTTCAAGGAATGCTTGCAACAAGCGGAACAGCTCGCGGCCCCCAAGTTTGTGATTCCGGCGCTGGAGGGGCTGGCCACCGTTTATCAAAGGAAAGGCCAGAACGGGCTTGCTCTCGAAAATTACGACCGTGCTCTCGAAGTGGCGACGAAGCTCGGCGACCGGCTGCGCCAATCGGAACTGGCATGGCGGAAAGCCGGCGTTCTGTACGGGACCGGGAATTTCGAACAATCGGCAAAACTGTCGGCCTGGGCTGGAGAACTCGCCGAGGAAATTCACGAATCAAACTACTCCTATCTGGCACTCACCCTGACCGGGAAGAGTCATCTGGCGCTGGGCCAAATCGAGGCGGCGCGAGCGACCCTCCAGAACGCGATCCTGAAGTTAGAGCAGATTCGCAGCCAGGTCGGCGGCCAGGAGCAGCAAAGGGCGTTTTTCTTCGGCCGCAAAATCGAGCCGTATTACCTGATGGTCGATCTGCTTGTCAGGCAAAACCGGCCCGAGGAGGCATTGGAAGTTGCTGAACAAGCGAGGAGCCGGTCGTTGCTCGACCTGATCGGGAATCCAAGATCCGATCCCGCCAAAAGCATGTCCCCAGCGGAGAAGGATGAAGAGCAGAAGCTCAGCGGTCAACTGGCTACGCTGAACAGCCAGCTCTACCGAATGTATCAGCAGAATGAGCCGGACAGGAATCGCATTAACGAACTCAGGACCCGCCTGGAAAGAGCTCGCGTTGACTACGATGCCTTCCTGGACAGGCTGGCTGTGAACCACCCGGAACTCGGCGTCGAGCGTGGCCGCGCGGCGCCATATTCCGTTCGGGATACGAAAACCGTCTTAAATTCGCCGGACGCAGCGGTTGTAGAGTTCGTGGTTCTGGATGACAAGATCTGCCTCTTTGTGCTCACGCTCGACGACGCGGGAAATGTCGTGATATCGGCCCATCAGGTCACCGTGCCCAAAAAGAAACTGACCGACGCAGTCCAGCAGTTTCGTGACCGAATTACCAACAACAGCTTGGGAATCGATAAGCCGGCGACGGAGCTTTTCCAGCTCCTGCTGGGCCATTCCGTCGCGACGATCAAAGATAGAAAGACGCTGATATTTGTCCCCGACGACGTCCTCTGGGAGGTGCCCTTTCAAGCGTTGAAGGATGGCGCCGGCCGTTACCTGATCGAAAACCATACCATCTTTTATGCGCCCTCGCTCACCGCACTCCGTGAAATGAAGCACAGGCAATCTGTCGGCCGGACTGCGCCGGCAATGCCGGTGGCCGGCACAGACTCCGGCAAGGATGCCGCGCCGATGCTCCTGGCATTCGGCAACCCAGCGCTTTCTTCTACGACAGTCGCGAATGTGAGAGCTCTCGACAGGGATGTAAGACTTGGCCCATTACCAGCCGCCAAAAGAGAAGTTGAAACGATCGGCAATCTGTATGGCGCATCACGAAGCGCGGTCTTCGTCGGGGACCCAGGCTACGGAAGACCGTGCGAAAGCAGAAATGGGACGATTCCGGATCTTGCATTTTGCCACTCACGGTATCCTGGACGGAACGAATCCGCTTTACTCGCACGTGGTGCTATCGCAATCCACGGCGAATTCGAACGAGGATGGATTGCTGGAAGCCCGCGAAATCATGAAGATGGATCTGAACGCCGACCTGGCGGTTCTCTCCGCCTGCGAAACCGCGCGCGGCCGGATCAGCAGCGGCGAGGGTGTCATAGGTATGAGCTGGGCCCTGTTTGTCGCCGGCGTCCCGACCAGCATGGTCTCTCAATGGAGCGTGGAATCCAACAGCACCGCAAAGCTGATGATCGATTTCCACCGTGCCCTGCTCTCCCTCAACAAAAACTCCGACCACGTGCGCGGCTCCGCTGAGGCTCTGCGCCAGGCCGCCCTTACCATGCTCAAGACCCCCGGCTACTCCCACCCCCTCTTCTGGGCCGGCTTCATCGTCATCGGCGATGGGTGGTAAAGAAGATCACCTCCGCGTTCAGGACACGATGACCTGTGTCGATCTTACCGGCAAACACGATGTCCGCAATGCTCACGTAGAGGCGGACAAGCTCAATACGGCTGCAATAGATTTCGACATCGGTGGGCATTTCAGGTCAGTCCCTATCAAGGTCGTCGTGCCGCGCGTCTGTTGAACACTGCGATCCACGCTTCGTGCTCGACTTTCAATTTCTCTACAACTGCCCTCACTAGCGTATCGTCGATTGCCTGTGGCTGGCCATGCGCAAAAGAGTTGCGTCGTTCCTGGACATGAGCCAGATGAGCCCAAACCTCACCGTGGCCGGCCTCTTCGAGGTCCTTTTCATACGTGGAGTCGAATGCGACACGGTAGAAATCGTTCAGTCGCGCACCGATGGCTGAGTAACGACGCAGCATATCATCGAGGATGCGGGCGGGCACCTCGCATAATCCGGCGCGAAGGAGTCGCTCAATGCGGGTCTCGAAATAACTCCAGAATAGAATTACGATGGAAGCTCTTGGTGACGGCCCATCCTGGGAAGCGCCGGGGAAACGGTCAACCTCCAATACTGGCCTCTTCCATTCGCGCTCAATCATCCTTAAGTAAACCCAGTCTTCATAGCGGCCCTCCGCACCTGTCGCAGCCGGGGATACGAGAAGCTCGCGCCCCTGGTTATCCCTCATTAGCTGAGGTGTGAAATCGTACGGAGGATCTCCGCAAACGCCGCACGGGCCGCGGATAACGCGAATCCCGTGGCAGCTGCCGCAAATAGTGTAGCCACCCCAAAGCCCGCTCCAGGATTTGTCGTTCGGCAACTGCTCGTACCACATGGGAGGTAAGGGTTCTGAGGAATTCATGATGCTTTCTCCTCCGGTGCGGCTCGCACCTACATCGGTAGGCTTGTGTAGTCAGACTCGAAGAGTTTTTGGTCGTCCTTGACGGCGAGACGCTGCTGACAATAGAGGCTCCAGTATGCTCGCCAATCTTGGCTGTCAGAAGCCAAATACTCGATCTCCAGCTCCATCTCTTTGGCATCCTCATAGCCGATCATCTGGCCATGCGCGGGCCATCGAGTAATGTCCATCAATTCTCCGGCAATTCTCGTGTAGGTGGCTTTCTTTTTCTGAAACATCCATCGGTTCAGGTGTTGTTCGGCGAGCATTCTCGCGCGACTCTTGACCGCTTCAACCTGCACAAGCATGGTGGGATCGAACTTTGAGAGCATTACATTTGCGGGGACGTCATTCGGATTTTCACGTACTGCTTTGCAAATCGTTTCGTAGGCTTTGATGTAATTCAGAACTGAAACCCAGCGCACCGTTCCATCACTGTCACTCCTGGGGAATTGCGGATCAATTGGCCCAAGCTCCGAGCTATCGCTCATTAAGATCTTGTCAGCTGCGATAGCTATCAGAGTTCCTGCGCTCTTCGCGAAGTCGGGTACGATGACACGGAAGCGCCCTTCTGTGCCTACCGCAGCACGTAACATGACCACGATTTTCTCGGCAACGTTAATGTCGCCACCTCCTGTGTGAAGAAGTAGATCGATGTTGCTGCCGCGAGGAACATTGTGGAGAAGCTCGACGAAACCGATGACGTCATCTCTTACAATCTGGGCCCCATTGCCAGACACGTAGCATAAAAGACGACTGGCTGCCTTCTCCTGCATTTCCTTTATCCGGGCTTGCCGGAGGTATCGCTCTGCATACTGCGCCAGGTACATAGGCGTCTTGATGGAATTCGGTATCACAACGGGAGAAGCCTCAGAGTTGAGGCTGGTCTCTTGTTCCGGAATTTCAGGGTTACCAGTTTCGGCCACGGAAACGTTCCTCCATATCTTTAACCCATATGATTCTCCCATTCGTGACCAGGTAGTGGCAGCGCCGCTTTGCTGTCCGATAGTCCACGCTGGGTGAAATACTCAATTTCTTTCCGCTCCCAATTACCCAATGAGGCCAGTGGGCTGGGTCAAGCGTCACCATTATCCTGTGTCCTGTCTTGCAAGGACAATCGAAAGCCAGCCATTTAGGATGCTCTGAAGCCCCCACAACTACCGCGCCATGAGTCGGCAGCCGTTCTGGAATTTCATCGGCAGCTTCGACGGTTGCGACAATTCGCCAGGATCGGCCGGGAATCCACTCCCAGAACGGAATTCGTCCTATGCGGGCCATGTTTGCTCCAAGAAGGGATTGGTGATTCCGATTCCGAGCTTTCCCGTGGAAATATCACAGTAGTGGCCCGCGCGCGGGGCGTCAATGTTAGCTGAGATCTCGCGATCGTGGCAGCGCAGGAGAACTTCACTCGGACGGGGATCTGGGCCATAGCCTATGAACCGCTCTAACAACTCACTCACAGCCGTCGCGGCGACAAGCGTCGTAAAGGTGACCACGGCGGGTTCTGTCCTGCCGAGCGCAGGGGCGTACCCTTCATTTTCGCGGCGGCGGCGCTCGTCCGGAATTAACAGTTCGGCCCCTGCCCTAGCCAGATCGACTCGCCCGCGGCAAACCAGGCACGCTTGACCTGGGACTAACGTGGTGACTCTACCGTCAATGCCCCGCAACGTTCCGTTCGCATCGCTGGAGATAAGAACCCCGGAATCGAAGACCGGCGTGAGCATATAGGTGGAAAACCGTGAGAGCACAAGCCGGCCTGCATTGTCGTCGGTGCATCCGAACACTATGTCGCAGGAGCACATCCGTCGTGCCGCCGGAGCCATGGTGATCATGCTGTTAACTCGTCCGCACTGCGTGTCTGGCGCAATGCGTTTAAGATGTGCAGCTAGCACCTCAACTTTAGGTTTACGGATATCGGCAGCCGTGGAACCGTAAACTCGGGTGACGTTGCTGCCGGAGAGCTCATCGGGATCAAACAGGGCGAGATCCCGGACGCCTAACCGCACCAGTTGTTCCGCTACGGCAGACCCCGTGCCGCCGCAACCAACAACGCCCACACGCATATCTCCTAAGGTCTGCTGAACTGCGCCGCCAAGAGCGCGGACGTTGCGATCGAAATCCTCGTGAATTTCACGAGCGGGAAGTAGAAACGATCGGCTCAGTCGAAATCGGTCTCCTACTTGCCAGAGCCTCTCGATGGGCACTTGGGGACCACCTTCGGACTGAATATAGCCGGAGAATGCGAGGCTATCGGGCCTCGGAGAAAAAATAAGAGTGCCGTAATATGATGAACCTGACCTGAGGCGAAAGAGATCGGCAATTTGGCGGTCCACATCCCAATCGTGCTCACTCGGTCGCGGTGGCGACTCCATTCCGGGATGCGTGTGCACCCAGATAGGGACTGCGCCAAGCGTTTCCGCTTCCGCCAGGGATTGCACGTAGCCTTCGGAGGCAATCGTCAGCTGATCCCCTCCTCGACGCAAATATGCAGATTCAGGAACCCAGCGCATTTTTCTGGCAAGGAGCCTGATATAGCGTTCATCGGTGATGACGAGGCTAGCAAGCAGCACCCCTGCCGTTTCGACAGGTAGCCGCACGGCAGCGTCGATGCTCTCTCCGATCTGTTGCGGCAAGACGACTGTGACGATCATAGGGTCTAATTCTTCGCGCACCGCTCAAGCTCCTTGCGAATTAAGGCCAGAAAGCTCTCAAGTGAATCGATGCCGGATCGCCACTGACCCGTATTGAAATGGCGCGACCAGCGTTGCCAGTTCCTACCAAGGTGGCGCTCAATGACTTCGGTGGCTTGTACCGTGCGCCCATTAGCTAGACGAATCGCCGGATCGAACCACCACATATCCGGCGGGACATCGGGAAATCCTGGGTTGAGGCGAAGAAGCAGGTCGGATGCGGCTCGGTCATAGCCGGGGGGCAAATGGTAGCCGGGAAAAACGATGCAGGTCATGTTTGCCTCCGCCGAAACCGAAAATTGGATTCCCCGGTCAGCTAGGCAGGTGATGTCGGATTGGGGGAGGCTCATAAGGTGCTCCCTGGGTTGATCTGCGCCGGTGCCGTGAAGAAGCGTTTCCCGTCGCGGATTTCAACATCGTCGCTGTCAGCGATTTTGCGATCCGTACCGCCAGGAACTACCTCAAATAAGTCCCGATCCGGGCCAATAGGAGTAGGAGGAACATGGCGCAACTGTGCTCCAGTCATGGAACTCTGATTCACTGTGTAATGCACCCGGTCGATCTGAAGATGGAATTCATGATGTTCCGGGGGATGTTCATGTTCTTTTTTTTCTTTCTCATCGCTCATTGGAACTTCCTTTCTGATTGTTCGGTATCATGCTACCATGTAACCATGGTACTTGACAAGCGAGATGTTTTGGTGCATTCTAAAGGCATATGAAACCCATCAAGGCAATGACGATACGTCTCACCACAGAGCAAGCAGAAGCGCTGGAAACGGTCGCCAGCGTCGAGGAGCGCCCAGTGTCCGAGGTAATACGGGCGGCGATCGAAGAACACATCGACAGCCGGAAAAAGGATCCAGCTTTTCAGGACAGCCTTAGGAGCCGGTTGGCACGAGCGCGCCTTTTGCTGCGCGACGGATAGATTCTCTCTCGGCGACGTCCCAGCGATTTGCAAAGAAGTTTTCTCTTTAGGACTCAGCTGAAGGTTGAAAGCGCGCGGCCGGCCCCAATCGCAAATATTTGGTTGCGGCATCGGCCAGCCTGGCCACCTTGAGGAATCCAGACCAGACCACACATCCCGCAGTGTATTACCAAGGGTTGCCATGAGAACTTAAAGCTCCGACCCACGCCCGTGTACGATTTCCTGATTTGTCACTTAAAATCGCATCGTTGAGGCGGCACCGCCACGTGACGCACTTGCGTTCACGGTAACAAAGTGCCATATTAGCTGTCTGTGAGGACAACGGTGATATTGGCAACCATAGCTGCGAGATTCATTATGAAGGCCACTTTGATCACATTCGTTGTCCATACAGACAACAGTATAAGGCGCACAATTGTCATTGTCAAGGAGGGTCGATGGCTCAGCCCGCTTTGGGCTTTTTGCTGCGAAGCTTACGCGAGGAAAGACGACTGTCGTTGCGTGAGCTGGCTCAGCTTGCAGAAATAGATCACGCCTACATATACAGGTTAGAAACCGGCGACAAGGAGTCTCCCTCAGAGGACGTTTTGTCAAAGCTCATTCGCGCGCTTAAGACTGGCAAGCGCGAAGCGAATATGCTCCGGTATCTCGCTGAACATTCGGAGACCGATTCGGATCTTGTGGCACTGGTACTTAGGGATCAAGCCATTACATATGAGATCTTTGCCGCTGCCGCTGGAGCTGCATTTCGCGGAACAACCCGACCGGACTACCAAAAGTTGATTGAGCGAGTGCGAAGGATCTTGGATGAAGAGGAAAGCCGTGGATGAATATGCAGCGGAAATAAAGGCGCGTGTCCTTGTCTCCAAGGTAAAGCCGACGACAACTCCAGTTTCGGTCGAGGCTTACGTCAACCAGGTTGGCGCCGTTCTCCGGTATGAGAAAGACCTGAGTCAGGATGAGCCTGGCTGGTCTTTCGAGCACGGCGGGAAGAGATTTATCTGTGTGAACGCCAACGACCGTGCGGAGCGTCAGAGATTCACGATCTGCCACGAACTCGCACACATCGTGTTGGGACTTCCCTCCTGGCACAAGGCACTCGCATGGTGGAGTTACGCAAAGAGGCCTCCCGAAGAAATTTGGTGTGATGTCTTTGCCGCAGAATTGCTTCTCCCGATCGATTTATTCAAGCCGCTAGCGGAGCGGCATATGGTTGGTTTTGCTGCGGTAGACGATTTGGCAGCTCGTTTTGAAGCGTCCGGAATGGCAACCGGCTCTCGGTTTGCGACGGTTATTCGCTCGCCCTGCGCCTTTGTGCTTTCTGAGAAGGGAAAGATTCGATACGCGGCGAGATCCGGTTCCCTCCGCGATGCGAATGCGTGGATTCAACCTAGGATTTGTTTACCAAGGGGTTCGGTGTCCGAGAAAGTCCGCGGGGGTGCGGAGTGGAAGGGGCCCCAAAAGATCGAGGCCGATGAGTGGTTCAGCGCTTGGGAACGAGGTGGAGTTTTACTGGAAGAAGCTAGGCACTTAGAGCGGTGGGACCAGACATTAACTCTGCTTTGGTTTGAGGATGAGGCAATCCCACAAGCGACGGACGGATCCTCAGAAGAAGAAGGCGAAGATGAATTGTTGAAGGAATTGGACGGGATTCTTCGTTGGCCGAGCAAGAAACGGCGCAGATGAATCGGCGAGGATTAGGATTTAAGAATCACCGCTAGGGCAGAGGGTCAACTTTAGCAAAATCCTCTATATGGTACTTCGCCGTGATCGCCATGCACTCTCGTATAAGCTGATCTGCCAGCCGTGCAAGGTTCCTGAGCTTCACCCAAAACAAAAGGATTTCGCCGGAAGGGTTCTTTACCTTATACGCGAGTCCAATCCATCTCCCGGGCTTGCCGCGGCGAAACTCAACCAGTGGCATGACTTGATCGGGCACTTCGTAAATCTCCTCAAGCATCGACGGAATGCGGGCTAGTCTAACCAAGTCGTCGGCTGTAGTGCTGACTTTACTGTGCCCATCATGATCTACATGGAACACACCGGTGAGAAAGCCAATGTGGCGATGATGAAGCCATCCCAATCGCAAGGGACGCAAAAGCGCGAAAAACCGCTCCGGCGGAACTTGTCTTCCAAGTTCGTCGCACAGACTCGGCAGGTCCCTTGACTTAATAGCAATCAGCGTCTCATGCAAGCGATCTCCCAGTTCTTCGGTAACGTGCATATCAATGATTCCTGACTTCCCTCCGAGGTTCAGTGTCACGTGCCTTCCCCGATTCGCCTGTGAGTAAATCACGAGTTTCTTCGTCTGCGAGTTCGCCGCCAAACCAATGTCGCCCAACCTTAATCGCCGCCTGACCCTTGCCACGTCACGTCTCCCCTCGGAAATGGCAGATAAACAACCAATCCCGATTGCTGCCTTGTGGTTTCCATAGGCTCGCAGTCGCTCCCAGTCTCTTCGGTTCGCAAATTCAATCTATCTTCAAATTGTTTCGGTCCCGATCGACGGAGATACCAGGTGCCAGGATGGCATGTGGCCGTGGTAGCATCTCTGCCGCCGTGGGGTGCCATTGCCAAATTCGATTCCTTCAACGAAACCTGCGCAGTAATATCCGGCGGTACGCGAGCAGCGAACCTAAACAGCCCGATTCCAACCGTCGTACTCCGTCAGCAATGGAATTGTTGAAGGATCCACTTGCAAGCCCCAAAGTGATCGGCGCGCACCATCGTCCTTGCTCCAGAAACGTGCCATGTTCTGTTCATCGCGAAAATGCTGCTGAAGTGTCGTCGTCTCCAATATCCGTGAAAAAGCAAAACATGCTAACCTTTCGATCTGTCTTGTCCTGAGCAAGGCAATATCCTCCCGCTCATCTGGTCGGTAATTCGAAAGTGATTTGTCCCACTCATGAACATGCTCAGCATCGCTGCGGAGATCGTAGCTTTCCTCCAGGATTCCTCGATTCGCGGCCGAAGCCACAGCAAAAGTCTGACATCTATGGATTAACTGCCGCTTCGTTTTCGCGACGTCCGGCAAAATAAGTGCTTCGAGGGAACGAACGAAATGGTGAAGCCTATCTTGGCCATGCTGCTTCTTCAATCCATCTATTAGGATATCGAGGCCTCTGCGAAAGCGAATGAACTCGCCAGGATTTTTTATGGAGCACCATGATATACCCAACATAGCTGCCTTCTCCAGCGACGCCAGGGTTACTGCAGTTCGCCCGCTTCCCCTCGTTGGATGGAACCCGTCCAGCTGAATGAGCTGCCGAACTTCGGCGATATCCCGCAGCATGGACCCTTTCACTAAATCGGCACTTTCATACTCAACCACGCCGCCCAGCTGCAGCAGGTGATACATTGGCAGTAGTTGTGAAGCAAGCTCTTCGTGTTCTTGGTCAAGCACCTCAGGATTCGAACTGCGTGCAGCCCTCATCAGAATGACGTTTGAGCGAGTCATGCGATCGAAGCGCGCGGTTCCAACCCATTCCTTCCAGTGTTCTCCAATCCCAACCGGCAGAACAGGTAGCACCCAAGTACCATCAGTGAGTTGCCCGCCATCGAAGTCTTCTGGCAGCTCGGCGTAGACGTTCTCTATGGCGATAAAACTGAATTTGTCACCCTCTGATAAAGATAAGGTCATCGTTGTTTGCCCGATAGATTCAAGATCTTCCTTTTGCCGCCCCCGGTTCAAGTCTCTTGTGTGCCAAAAGTTAATACCGATTCCCCGTGAATGCAACGAAATGGACCACGATCTCTGTAGCCAGGTACAAAACGAGGCCAGATTCGTCAGCGAAGCTTATGGCGAGCGGCCCAGTCGAGAGCAAGGGCGCGTTTACCCTCACAATCTCGTACGGTTTCTCGACGGGCCCAGCGTGACGATGATCAGCACCTCCAGCCCGGGAGCTCGGCAAAGGCCGCGCCGCACTGGGCGAAGGTCACGCAGCAGCCGTTCCAACCACCTGAATCCCTAGGTGAGCAGGTTTGGGTGATTGCTTGATGATCTCGTTTTGGTGATCATCCATGTTCCGAATCTCGAGGCTAATGTGGCGACCATGCTGAAACCGATGATGCCTGCCGATCGAAGTTGAGAGATGTGCCATTTTTCACCTTGCCGAAATAGTGGCTGCCGTCGAGGAACTCTGACAGAACCACACCCCAGGGATTATTTAGTAGACAATCTACCTCCATATGTAGTAGATTGTCTGCCACTATGGCAAAGCATAAATCTGCAGATCGGATCGAACTTGTTTATGGCTCGCTTGACATGCTTATTCTGCGCACCTTGTGCTGGGGACCCACACATGGACATGGCATTGCCAAGTCCATCGAGCGCATGTCGTCAGAGACGCTCAAGGTGGAACACGGATCGCTCTATCCCGCGCTTCAACGGCTGCAGCAGGAAGGCTGGATTACCGCCGAGTGGGGCGTCTCCCAAAACAAACAGCGGGCCAAGTACTACCGCTTGACCGCCGCGGGACGGCGGCAATTGGCGTCCGAAACCTCGCGTTGGGAGCGTTTTGTGCGTGCCATAACCGGCGTTCTGCAGCCGGTTGAGGAGGGGCAATGAGCTGGCGGCGACAGCTTGCCAAATTCGGCGCACTGTTTCGCCGGTCTAATTCGGTGGCCGAGCTTGATGAGGAGATCCGCGCTCATCTTTCCATGGAGGAGCAGGAAAACCTGGAATCCGGCATGACGGCCGAGGAAGCGCACTATGCCGCGCTACGCCGCTTCGGCAACGTGACCCTGGCACAGGAAAGCAGCCGTGAGACGTGGGTGTGGAATTGGGTCGAGACGCGATGCCAGGACATGCGCTACGCCGCGCGCACGCTCGCGGCGCACCGGGGCTTCACGCTCACGGCCGCCGGCATGCTTGCGCTGGGGATAGGGATCACCACGGCGATGTTTACAATTGTGGATTCGCTGGTCCTCCGCCCGGTCCCGTTTCGCGATGCCGAGCAGCTCGCGCATCTCTGGATGGGCGATGAACACGGAGGAGTTACCTTGGTCTCCCCTGAGGTAGTGCGCGCCTGGCGCGACAGCCCGGCGTTCGAGGGAGTGGAATCCGCGGTATCGGATACAGGCTTGCTCGAGGCCGGCAACACGGTTGTCACGCGTGTGGTCGCCACGGTTACCCCGGGGGTGTTCAGGATGCTCGGCGGCGTGAGGCCCTTGCGCGGCCGCTTGTTCGACGCAGGCGAGGGGAGCCCGGGTCATTCCGACCCGGTGCTTGTTTCGGAGACGGTGTGGCGTGCGCTCTTTGGTGCCGACGAGGCTTTTGTCGGCCGTCGAATCAGGCTCAATGGCGAGACGTTGACGGTCATCGGGATTCTGCCCGCTGATTTCAGCTTTCCCACGGCGAACACGGTGCTCTGGCGTCCGACCGACCTGAACAGTCGCCCCGGCCCAAGCGGATGGAATAAGACAGCGAAGGCCTACGTCCGTTTCGCGCCTGGTGTTCCCCGTGAGGACGCGCTGTGGCTGGCGACCGAAGCGGCGCACGCCGCCGATTCGAGCACTGCTCGCCTGCGGCCCTGGGTATATCCGCTCGTGGATGGCCTCGACCCATATTCGAATCGGGCGGTCCCGCTGCTGGCCGGCGGTGTCATGCTCGTCTTCGTCGTTCTGTGCGCGAATGTATGCAGTCTGTTGCTCGCGCGGCTGACGGCGCGCCGGCGTGAGTTCAGCATGCGCGCGGCGCTCGGCGCTTCACGCATGCGCCTGATGCAACAGTCGCTCATCGAGAGCGGCGTGTTGGGAGCGCTCGGCATTGCATTCGGAGCTGTGGTCGCCTGGGCTCTCGTTTCGCTCGCGCGTACACTCATGCCAATGCAGATCCTGTCGCAGACGCTGAATCCGCTGAATCTCAACGAACGGGCGCTTGCCGCATCAGGCCTCGCCGGACTCGTAGCCACTCTTGGCGCCGGTCTATTGCCCGCGTGGCTTGGCACGAAGGTGAACCCGGGCGATTCGCTGCGTGTCGTGGACCGGAGTGGAACGGAGGCTCGCGGCGCGCGCGCCCTGACGCGAAGCCTGCTCGTCGGTGAAGTCGCTCTGGCTTGCACGTTGCTAGTGGCAGCTACACTGCTGACGCGTTCTTTCGTAAACCTCGCAACTGCGGATCGCGGCTTCGACACGTCGGGTCTGACCACGCTCTGGCTGGTTTTTGACTCTAGCAGTACAGGGAACGCCGCTGGCCGTGAGGTGCTTGCGCGCAATTTGGAGGAGGAATTCCGACAGATTCTCGGCGTGCGGCAGGTGGCCTGGTCATACGGCGTTCCTCCCCGTGGTGGCATTACCGATTCGGGCGACTGGATTTCCGACCGGCCCGGTGCGAATCCCGTCAACATGACGGTTGTGCGCTATGTTGTCAGCCCGGAGTTCTTCTCGCTTTATGGGATTCCAATCATCCGAGGACGCGCGTTCATCCCCGGCGATACACGCACCGATGTCATTGTTTCGGAGCGTTTTGCGCAAGCTTTGTGGCCGGGCGACGATCCTCTCGGCAGCAACTTCCGCCTCAAGGGGGTAGCGCTGCACGTCGTCGGGGTCGCCAGAGAGATTCACTACCCGGCAATCGGCTCACAGGTCGATAGTCCGGAGTTGTACCAATCCATGATCGGATTCGGCAACACCGCGATGGTCAGCCTGCGTTGTGGATCGAACTGTGCTGAGGCGGCGGTCATCCGCTACCGCCTCGCGTCGACACACCCGTCCCTCAAGGTGACGGACGCCGGCCCGGTTGAACGCTTCTACGCAGCGCAACTCGCTCGGCCACGTGCGACGGCAGCGCTGGCGGTGTCGTTCGCCGCAGTGGCGATTCTCGCTGCCGCGGGAGGCCTCTTCAGCGTCTTGTCCTATGCCGTCAGCCGAAGGCGTCGCGAGTTCGGAATTCGCGCAGCGCTCGGTGCGTCACCGGACCAGATCCGCCGCCTGGTGCTGCGCGCCGGCCTGCTGGTGGCGGCGATCGGCCTGGCGATCGGATCGCTCCTGGCTGCTGCGCTCGCCCGCGTGCTAGCGTCGCTTCAATACGGGATCACCACGTACGATCCTCTAAGCTGGTCGATCGTGCTCGGGGTGATCGTGCTCACGACCATTGGTGCATGCTGGGGCCCGGCGCGCGCAGCGGGCCGGCTGGATCCTCAGATGCTGATGCGAGAGGAATGAAGTGTATCATTTGCAGCCGGTCCGACATGTCAACCGGCTAATGGCGTCGAGATCAGCAGTATTCTTTTCGGGGAGGTTGCATGTCAGTTGTCCTTTCGTGCGTCGTGTTGTGCTTGAGTATGTCCGTTGCATCTCCACAGACCGCCTCAATGCCCGATCCCCGCGAGAAAGTTGAAACGGCGATCGGTGCGGCGATGCGCCTTCTTGAATCTAAGGACTACCGGACGTTTCTGCTGCAGTTCGTTCCGCCCGACCAGGTCAAGGCGCGTGGTGGATCACCCGAAGCGATGGACGTCTGGGTTGAGTATTTCTCTGCACAGGCGGACAGCATTCTGGCGGCACTGAAGTACGCCAGGACGCAGACTCCGACATATGATGACACGAAGGCCATCGCCACTTTCCCGTTGAAGGGAGATGCCGGCCCGAGTTCGCTAAAGATGGTGAAGATCGGTCAATATTGGTATATCGGGAACAAGTAGATTATGCAAACAAAGGCCCGGCGGCGGATATCGTCGGCGCCTCACTCGCGTCTTTGATGCTGGAGCCGTTCGGACCTGGACTTGATAATCCAGAGGTTCAGGGTTAAATCGGACAATTCCGCCAGCTCTCCCGTTGTGATCACCAATTTGGTGGTGTGGAATCAAAGCCGGATTGGGGGACGCATCCTACTTCCTCAACAAAAACTCGCCGGAAATAGGCGGCAGCTGCTCTTTCCATTCGGGGATTACCACAAGAACATATCTTGCATACGCGGGATAAGATCTTGTGTAGGGAGAAGCACCCGAAGATCGAGACTGCAGCACCAGGCGTCGCTTTTCGCTCGGCTTGAAATCTCCATGGTCTTCATCGGCCCTGCTGATTTCCCTTCCATTGACCTCAAAGATCAGACGGAAGTGGGTCTTGCCGATGACATTGTCTCCCGCATTCTCAAATTCGACAGTAAGTGCCGGCGGGAAAATGTCCTCGAGACTGACAACCGTAACGCGTGAAGTCTTCAAAAGTCGACGCTGAAAAGCGAAGTCATTCCACGATGCGCGGATGATCAATCCCGCACCCAGAGTCATAACAATCGTCAGGCAAAGTGGCCGCAAGCGCATAGTTATCGTAACCACCAATGCGAGTGTCAAGATCAGCAGACCAAGAGCGCGGGGCACTGATGTCGTTTCCCTTGCCCCCCGTCGGAACGGGTGGCCGCGGGTCTGCCAACCATCAGAGAAGGTAATTGTTTACCGGGGTAGCAATCCACACAGCCGCTGCTGAACTGAGTGGCAAAGCGGATAAACATAAACGAGTTTCTTGGAAAGCTGGGAGTTGTTATAGCGATCCATGCGGCCTCGGCCGCGGGTCTCTCCCAGGAAGATCCAGTTGGCTGCTCGATAACAGGTGCCTGAGAATCGGTTCGCTTCCACGAGCGTTTCCAGGAGAAACGGTCTTCGGCCGTATTGGCGTTCGAAATCGGCCGGAAGCTGACGGACGGAGTGAGCCAGGATTTTACTTGCGAGTCCCGGAACATGCACCCAGGGCAGGATCAGGAATCGGCTCTGATTGACGATGCACTGCAGGTTGCGTTTCCGCTGCTGGTCATTCCAGCCAATCCAGCGGTCGCGTGCTGCCATTTTCCAGGCCGGGCTCGACCATTGAATGCAGGCCAGAATCGTTTCTCCCAGAGGTTCCGAACGTACAAAGTAGCGGAGGTGCGCGCCGACAGGCACGCGGTATCGAAGATAATGATGCCGGTCAACGAACTCGTTCCAGAGCATGCTGTCGCGGCTTCCGGCTTCCAACAGCGTCAGGTTCAAAGGCTCAAAGTCGCGCGCCGAGCCGGTGATCTCTGGTTGCGGATCGCTGGCCGAGGTCCATGCGGTCCGGCGCGGACCTCGCGGTCCAACCTGGCGCAGTGCCGGCAACTGCAGGCAGCCTTGATCCGCCAGCCGCTCAAGCAACTGGCGACACTCGTGGTTTTTGAGACGTCCGGTGGGGCGTTTCCAGTCGAGCAGTTCACAAATAGTGCGCGCGATTTCAGTCGTGCTGAGAGCTGAGCAATCGGCCGCGATTTGCCGCATGAGACGGATCTCGTCCGCGGAGAAGGTCCGGCCGCAAAAAGTCAGTCGGGATGGCACCGCGGTGATTGGCTTCACTATGGGGAGAGAGCCGCCGGTACGATATCGAGGATCTCCTGGGCCGGGGACCGCAGGAGCCCGACCAACCGGGAGAAGGCGTCCTTGCCCTGTTGCCGGCAGGTGCGCAGGATGCTGGCCAGGATCTGCTGAGTACGGGCGCCATTGTGGGTACGGTTGCCGCCCCAAGTCTTTCTGGCCACCACGGCAGGCCGGATCGCCTGCTCGGCCACATTGTTGGTGGCCTGGATTCCAGGGCAATGAAGGAAAGTGAACAAGTGGGGCTGTTCATGGCACAGGTGATTGGCCAATCGCCGGTTGGCCGGCAGACGGAATGTGCGCGCGAGCAGTCGGTCCATGGCGTATTCCAGCCTTCCGGTAGCGACATGGAGCCCATGCAGTGAGATCTGGCCGAGTCCATAGCGATCTCGCAGTGCCAAACCCCTGTAGAGCAACGCCATCACCGCCAGGGGAAAGAGAGCGCCGGAGACAGAGGCAATCTTGATCAGATCCTCGCAGCGACGGATCAAATGGCTCAGGCAACTTTGATGATAAGCCCGGGTAAAGCGATAGTAGGGCGCCCAGCCGTCATGGTTGAGAAAGCCCTCGTAGTCTGGTCCCAAAATCGTAGCCGCTTGTTCGAATCCCCGGCCGGGAAGGATCGCGTAGACGGTGACCTGTTCGCTGACGGCTACCCAGAGCCATTCCAGGTGCGCCGCTACCCGCCACCCGGTTTCGTCCAGGTGGTTGACCATGCTGGCACGCGCAGCAGCCACAAGTTGGTCGTAAGTGGGCGCAGCCTTTTCGCCAAGGCGCGTCAATGCTCGACACAGGGTGCTGCGGTTGGTCCGCAAGCCGTAACCCAATTCCAGAACGCGAGCCACGCGCTCGTGGGAGATCCCCATCTCCTTGTTCAGATGCGCCGCCAGGGACAGCGCCTCGGGTCCAAGCTGTACTTGTGCGGCTCCCAGCGCATCCGAAGTCTGCAGCGGATGACGACCCTGGACATGTCGTCCACAACAGGCACATCGGCCGATCTGGATGTCGAATCGGCGCACGGTCGTCAGCCGCACAATGTCTTCTTGAAATTGCGGCTTGGTGTCTTCGAAGATCACCGGCGCTCCGCAGCACAGCGAGTTTTCCGGCAATGGGACCGCAATGTGCTGGTCGACTCTTGCCGGAACGGGCCGGAACGCTCGTTGGCCGTAGCTCTCGCCGGGCTTGCGGCCAGGCGGCTTTGGAGTCGGCTTCGCATCACCCTTGGAGAACGGCGCGGCTTGCCGCTTGAGAGAGCGCAAGGCCTCTTCGAGTTCCTTGCGGAGCCGTTCGATTTCCGCAAGCGCCTTATCAAGCCGGTCACGAAGCGACTTGTTCTCCTTCTCAAGCTTGTCTACGGAATCGGCCTGCCGGCGGTCTTTGTCAGCACTCATCCACCTTACCGTAGCAGAAACGGGGCGATTTGTCCAGAGGGTCGTCAAAAACGGCAGGAACTGCTAGACTTTCAATGCGGTAAACAATTACCAGAGAAGTTCGAAGAACTCTTCTGTGCCCACGTGGCGAATGCAGCTATTAAGCAATTGGTGGAGGGGGCCGGATTTAAGAGGATACGACCACCCGCCTTTGCCACGGTAAGTCATCCTACGGACGCTATAATGGCGAAAATCCTCTGGGGGCGCGAATTTCATAACGGGATCGTATTTCACGCGGGCGCGCCCAGAGGCACGCGACATGCTCATCCCGCTTTAGCGCGAATTCGACCATTTTCAGGACGCTGGACTTGCCAGCTCCCCAATCGCCATGGATGCCGATCGTTAGCGCGCGTTGCCGGTTCTCCTTCAACAATTCGACAATGGTGGTAGAGATAGCCTCGTAGTTGAGGAAATCCACCGCCGTCTCATGGTCCGGTATCAGCACGAGTTCTCTCCTGTGTTTATGAATAGGGCCGATTCTATCACACCCTGAGATTAGGTCGCGCATAACAGCGCCCGTCTACGGCGTCAAAAGTCGGTTGGATTTCCTCTCTCACGCTACTTCTCTCTTCTCTAAACCTCTTTGAGCCGCTTCAATGACCCGGCAGGTCATCTCCTCAGAACGTACGACCTTGCGGTCTGCACTGCAGAGGGAAGCCGTCTGAGGCTCGCTCATCTTCGCGACCGTCGAGACTGCGGCCTTCCGGCCACGCTGAGTCTTGGAATCGAGTCGGGAGAAAGCCTGAGGCAACTTGTCGAGCGAACCGCAGACAATCGAAACGTAGTCGGAATGCGCGAGATTCATGGCGAGAGCTGCCGCCGGCGGGAGTTTCTCGAAATCCTGGCTGAGAACCTTGCGTCCACTGCGGCGGCGTTCTCCGTGTTTCAGTCTGTGGAAGTACGTTTCAACGGCATTGTTGGTTCGATCGACGAGGCGGATACCGCCGCCAGCCGCTTGTGGAAGCCGAATGGCATGACCCCAGAGGGAACGGCCGTGCTTTTGCAGATGCGCGAGCACGATGTCGATTGCGTCACGCCAGTTTCCTGCCGGACCCCGTTCGGGGCGGCGGCGCTTGAGAGAAACGGTGAGCCTTCGCACAGCGGAGCGTATGTCCTTCAATTCTGCGGCGGTGTGAATCCGATGGGCAGTGCCCCGCCTTCCGTGGCTTGATCCTTCACGCAGCCGGAGTGCATTGCGCAACTCGGCAAAGAGTCCCGCCCGTCGAGTCAGCCTGCCGGCAACGTCAGCAAAACCGAGGCCATCCTCCTCGACCGGGTGCAGGATGCGGCGCAGCCGCTCGAGAGCTTTGCGAACGGCGGGATCGGCGGCGGGATCCGCCAAGAATGTCCGCAGAGCGGCGACCACCTGCAAGCAGCGATCGTACAGGGCCAGCCAGGGCAGGTCGAAAGGAAAGCGATCGCCCTGCGTGTCGGCAGCGTAATCGAGGACCCATTGCGTCAATGCGCGCACCGTGGCCACTCCGGCCGCACCCTTGGGCAAGCGTTGCTCCAAACCAGTCTGCTGCCATTCGCGCAATCCGGTACGAGCACGGTCGATGTCCTGGCCGATATTACGCCCCAACTCGCGAGCCAGGGCGCGGAGTTGACTGCGCAGCCGGACTTGGCGGAACAGTGCGCGCAGTTTGTCGTGTCCTTCGGTGAGGAGATCCTTGCCGATGTCGCCAAGAAAGTGGAGATGACAGGCCAAGACCGGAATTTTGAGTTCGAGCTTCTTCACCAGAGTATCGGCGGCTTCAGTCATCGCGCGGCCCAAGTCGCGGACAATGGCGCAGGGCGATCCGAAACGGAAAACCGTTTCTCGCAACCGGGGAAGGATGGCGTCGGCCCGCTCAGTGGGTATCTTCCAGGCGCCGAGCACCCATTGGCGCCAACCCGTGTAAGCCACCAGCAAAGTCCCGCGCCCGTCTTCGCCCGTGGCGTCGATCTGTAACGGCCAGCCCCCATCCACTGCCAGCGCGGCCTTGAGTGCAGGGGACGAGGCGTGGTGCAGTCGCGCGAGATATGAGAGAAAGCGAGTGGACAACACGCTGATCTCGCCGCTGGAGAGCGAGAGTCCGTAATCGGCCGCAAGCGAGGCTCGGATTTCCTCCCGCTGCCGGTAACGCACAAAACGCTCGAGCCCAACGTAAACCATGACATCGTAACCTACGACGCTGCGCGTGGGTATCAGGGCCGCAAGGGCGCCGGTCGATCGTTTACTCGGGCAGCCGGCAACGCAAACGCGCACGGTCTGCCGCAATCGGAAGGAGCCGTGCTCGAGAGTAGCGCCAGTACGTTTCCATGTCTTTTGTACTCTTGTCGAAGCTCCGCATAACGCACAGCGCTCCGGCGGCGGTTCTGCATCGACCAGCGTGCCGGCGACACTCTGCGAACGCCTCCGGCACCGCTGCTCCAGCTCCCGAATTGACCGCCTCAGGCTCGCGATCTCGGCCAGCGTTATCGAGCCTTTTTTTTTACCGAGTAGGAACGGAACACTTCGTCGACCTGTTTCGCGGTCACGACCCGCCCGGCCGCCTGGAGGCGCGCCGCGATGCCGGCCGCATCGTCACGTGGATGGTGGATGACTTCCGCCAGGACGTCGATCACCAGCAACGGATCCGGCGGCACAACCGCGGCGCGGCTGGCAATCTGAAGCTTTTGCCGCGCAATCATCTGTGCAGCAGCCTTCTTCGGATCCGCGCTCAGGTAGAGATAGATGTCCTCCAGGCGCTGCCGCGCGATGCTGCTTTCCTGTACCAGACTCCGGAGCGTGTCGTGCACGCGCAGGCCGAGCTGGCGCTGAAGTTCCTCGTGCGTCCGTCCGGCCTCGGATTGCTCAACCAGGAAGATCAAACTTGCGCGCAGGGTGCCATGGGAGGAAAACCCGATCCCGCGCCAGGACCACAGGCCCAGCCGATCGAACCTGGGGATGTGCCGCAGCGTATAGAACCGCCCTGCATGACTGTAGCTGGTGAAGTAACCAACGGCCTTCAGAATACGGAAGATCGTGGTCCGCGAAGCCGTGCCGAGCGCCGCCCGAAGTTCGTCGAGCAGCGCCGCCCGCTTGCGCCGGAAGAGCTGGTTGAGCCGCGATGTGTACTTGGTCGCAACCGACATGCCGCCTCCTGGAACAGTTACGACTAACTTTATCACAATAGTCGTGATTGTTCCAGATTCCCGTAGAATCCATCTCGAGGCGGCCGCGACCGCGACCCCCATCTTCCGAGGAAGTCACACGGCCAAGACCATCAGCGCACGCAGTATTCATGCGGGTTCACAAGGAATCCCTGCTACAGGGAGGAAATAACTGGATCCTGCTCAGCACCGGGGAGCAGTCAAACGCGAACTGGAACAATTACGACTTGGCGGGGAAAAGCATCCGCTGCAACACCTGCCATATCCAGTAGTTACAGAATCGCAACCGTCGTTTGACGCCATAGGCGCCCGTGGTTCGCGAAAATTCGCAAAAGCATCGGGATCCTGTGGAGTTGCCCAGTTCGCTGCATTTGGCGCGCCCTATGGAATCGCGATATGTGCGCGGCTCCGCCGAAGCCTCCGCCAGGCCACCCTGACCATGCTTAAAACCCCCGGCTACTCCCACCCCCTCTTCTGGGCCGGCTTCATCATCATCGGAAACGGGTGGTAAGTTGCGGCCGCCTCGGAGACGAGGGCCGAAATAATCCCAAGTCGGATCATCTTCCGGGGTAAGTTTTTGGCTATTTTGTGACTCTCTTAGGTGTGCGGAAACTTCGGAAATGAATTACGGGACTGCAGAACGGCACACTGTGCCAGGGTGGCATGCAGTGCCACGGTGGCACCACGTGCCATCGCGACATTGTCCCGTTCATTGACTATCATGTAAGGGCATCAACCATGATGGGTTCGATTGATTCCGGCGCTGATTGCTGACGCCAGCATGCCCTCCGCACATCACTCGGACAGACTCGATCGAAACCGAATGGAAATGAGGCGAAAATGGACAGATTTATTCTTCCGGATCCGGCGGAGGTTGAGCCGGAGCAGATTGCACCAATGATGGCGCAGATGGCCGCCATGCAGCTGAGCCTCGCCGCCCGGCTCGTGGCGCAGGGCGCGGGTCCAGCTCAGGACGAAGCTGATGTCCTCCTGACTGTAGAGGAGGCTGCCGCACGCCTGAAATGCTCGCGGGACTGGCTCTACAAAAGGGCAAAGCGCCTCCCGTTTACAATCCGAGTGGGGCGAAATCTGCGATTTAGTGAACGTGGGATCGATGACGCAATTCGTGCGGGCATGCGCTTCGCTTGAGCCGGATCCCGGCCATGTGGTGAGAATCGAAAATGTACGGTGACGGTACGCTGTTCAGAAAAGCCAGAAGCCCCTATTGGTACATGTCTTACTGGTTGCGCGGCGAGCAGAAACACGAAAGCACCAAGGAAACCGATATCGCCAAAGCGCGTCAGAGGCTCAGACAGCGGCTTCGCGAGGTGGGAGCAGATCTTATCGGCGCCAAGAAGTTCATTGGACCGAGATCGGAAAAACTCACCGTGAACGAGATTCTCGATTCACTGAAAAAGGATCTGGAGATTCGAGCGAAGCTCTCTCCGCAGGCAGAATCCAAGATGCAACCGCTCAGGGCAGCGCTCGGAAGGCTGCCAGCGATCATCGTCACCGATGACACGATCCGCGATTACATGCTCCTGCGCCTGAAAGGTACCGGGAAAAAGCCCAAAACACCAATGGGTCAGGGGCTCGCGCGAATCGGCCGAAGCCGCCCGGTTTCGAATGCCACGCTCAATCGTGAGCTGCAATTGCTGGGACAGGCCTATAACCTCAAAGAGCATGAGATAGGAAAAGGTCCGTCGATCCCGAAGCTCGAGGAGAATGTGCGAGAGGGATTTTACGAGCGGGCGGACTTTGAAGCTATCGCAGCACATTTGCCGGACGATCTGCAGGATTTCGCTCGTTGGGGGTACTTCACCGGCTGGCGCAAGGGGGAAATCTCGTCGCTCCGCTGGAGCGAGTTGAACATGGAGAGCCGACAACTCCGGCTGCGCGGACAATTCTCCAAAAACGGCGAGCAACGAACGGTTCCACTGATGGGAGATCTATGGGAGATCATCCGGCGCAGGTGGAAGGAGCGGCGATATCGCGGGAAAAATCGAGAAATGGTGATCTCCCCGTTAGTCTTCTTTCGAAAGAAGGGTCGCGGCGTCCCAAACTGCGGAGCTCCGGTGACCGAGTTCCGAAAGACGTGGAAGACAGCATGCGATGCGGCCGGCAAGCCGGATGCGCTTTTCCATGATTTTCGCCGCACTGCCGTCCGTAACATGGTCCGTGCCGGAGTGCCTCGAAAGGTGGCAATGCTCATTTCAGGTCACAAGACCGAGTCGGTGTTCGAAAGGTACAACATCACGGATGAGCACGATCTCGAAGATGCCGTCAGGAAAACGCAAGCTTACGTAGATCAGCTCCCCCAAAAACGTACGGACATCGATGAAATTGATATTGCCGAAGACGAGCAGGAAGGCTCAAAATGATTGCGATTTTCCCAAGACCGTTGCACAACCGTTGCACTTTTGCTTTTTGGAGGTTTTTGAGGGAGTTTAGGGCACCCGTTTTCACCACAGAAAACCAGGTGCAAAGTACTGGAAAATTTGATTTTGTTGGTAAAGTGGTTTTGGTAGCGACGGGTGGAATCGAACCACCGACCTTGGGGTTATGAATCCCACGCTCTAACCGACTGAGCTACGTCGCCACTCTCATCCAAAAGTTGGACTTACACCTGCGGCATTGCATTTTGCGGTCTCGCACCCCTTAATTCAAGGGTAAAGTGGCAGGGCGACTATCGACTGCAATCTCATTCCATTGGTTTTACACTCCAGCAACTTCGAAAACCCCGAATCAGCCGGCAAGGGTGTTTGATCATCCCCATCAGGTTCAGCCGGGCATTTTTCGCGGAACGCTTGTCGGGGCTAAAGGGATCAGGCTAAGTAGTCGAAAAGCAAGGAGATGAAATACGCAAGAGCTGTCGAAACCGGCGCATTTTTCGTCATAGGAATTTTCTTCGTCTGGACTGCCATCGCCTGGAACCCGCCTTCCCCATCGAACTGGCTGAGATTTTTGCTCGTAGTGCCGGCTGCGGCCGGTCTGGCGGCGTTTCTCCACACCTCTCGCTCGCGCACGGATCATCCGGCTGCAGGGATCGATGCCTTCCCTCCGGGCGCAATGTCCTCGAATCCGGAGGAACCGGAACTCAAACTCGGCCTGGCGGCCGGCCAGTCGTTGGAATTGGCACGGTTCGCGATCGATCACACCTCCGTCTCGGCGTTATTCATCGGCCGGTATGGGCGACTGGAATATGCGAACGAAGCCGCGTGCAAGGGATTGGGTTACACCCGGGCGGAACTGCTGTCGATGACGGTACACGACATAGACCCGCTCCGCCCGAAGGACGGTTGGCCCGAACGCTGGGAACTCCTCAAAAAGATCGGCTCTCACAACTTCGAGTCAATCCACCGTGCCAAAGACGGAACGGAATTTCCGGTGGAGATCACGAGCAATTACCTCGAATTCGGCGGACGGGGCTACATCTGCGTTTTTGCGCGCAACATCACGGAACGTAAGCGGATCGAAATGGCGCTGCGGGATGCGGAGTCGAAATATCGCGATATCTTCGAGTACGCCGTGGAAGGACTCTTCCGGAGCACGCCGGAAGGTGAATTGTTGACCTGCAACCCGGCGATGATCCGGATTTTCGGGTACGACACCATCGAGGAACTCCTGGCGGCAATGGCCGCCAATCGCATCTACGTCGATCCGGGCCGGCGGGCCGAGTTCGTCCGGCTGATGAAAGGGCGGGATTTCATTTCGGAATTCGAGTCCCAGGTGTACCGGAAAGATGGGGTTGTAATCTGGATCTCGGAAAAAGCCCGCTCGGTAAGGACCGCTCAGGGTGATGTCCGTTACTACGAAGGCTTCGTCGAGGAGGTCACGGAGCGCAAACGAAGCGCTGAAGAACTGCGCCTGGCAAAGGAGGCGGCGGAGGCCGGGAGCCGCGCCAAAAGCCAGTTTCTGGCCAACATGAGCCACGAGATCCGCACCCCGATGAACGGCATCATCGGCATGACGGAACTCGCGCTCGAAACCGACCTCACCGACGATCAGCGCGAATACCTGGAGGTCGTCCGGAATTCGGCCGATTCGCTGCTGCTGCTGATCAACGAGATCCTCGATTTCTCGAAGATCGAAGCGGGCAAGCTGCAATTGAACCGGATCGAGTTCAAATTGCGCTCGACCCTCGACAACATCTTCAGCACACTGGCAATCTGCGCGCAACGGAAAGGCCTGGAACTCGTCTGCAATATCCTCCCCGATGTGCCCGACTCGCTGATCGGCGATCCGGACCGGCTGCGACAAATCCTCCTCAACCTGGTGGACAACGCCATCAAGTTTACCGAAGCGGGAGATGTCATCGTTCACGTGCGGACCGACCCTGCGCCTGCCGCGAGGGCTCTGCTTTGCTTCAGCATCACGGATACCGGGATCGGCATTCCGGCAGAAAAGCAGCAGATGATCTTCGAGGCATTTTCGCAGGCGGACAGCTCGATGACGCGGAAGTACGGCGGCACCGGCCTGGGACTCGCGATCTCCTCAGAACTGGTCGAGATGATGGGAGGCGAAATCCGGCTCGAAAGCGTTCCCGGGAATGGAAGCGCCTTCCACGTCTCCATCCCCTTCGACCTGCCCGCGGAAGCACCGGCAACCGATTCCGATCAGACGACCCGCGTGGAATTGCACGACCGGAAGGTGCTGATCATAGACGACAATTTCGCAAGCCGGCACCTCCTGCAGGACATGGTCGCCAACTGGCACATGAGGCCGGCGTCCGTATCGCGGGGGGACGCCGGCATCCTGGCGCTGCGGCAGGCGGCAGACACCGGCGATCCGTTCGCGCTGGTGCTCCTGGATGCCGTGATGCCGGAGATGGACGGGTTTGAGGTCGCGGCGCAGGTCCGCTCGATCCCCGGGATCGCGGATACGCCGCTTATCCTGCTTGCGTCCGCCGATGTCAGGCAGTGCGCCGCCCGCTGCCGCGACCTGGGCATCCGCACTCACCTCATGAAGCCGGTCAATGAAGCGGATCTTCACAACGCCGTCCTGCGCACCCTCTTCAAAGAGCCTGGGCAAAACGATGCCCGGAAAACCTCACCCGGCGATTCGGAGCGGCCGTCGCTGCCGCCTGCCGGTTTCAAGAAACTTTGCATCCTGGTGGCCGAAGACAATCCCACGAATCAGCTCCTGGTGGCCAGCGTGTTGACGAAGCGGGGACACGTGGTTGTGCCGGCAATGAGCGGAAGGGAAGCCCTGGCTGCCTACGCCACGGAGAAGTTTGACCTCATCGTCATGGACGTCCAAATGCCCGAAATGAACGGGCTCGAGGCAACCGCCGCTATTCGTGAAATCGAATCCACCACCGGCGTACGGACTCCCATTCTGGCGCTGACCGCACACACGTTGGACGGCGATCGGGAACAGTGCCTGTCCGCCGGCATGGATGCCTACATTTCGAAGCCGATTCGCGTCGCCAATTTCATGCGCGCCGTCGCGGGACTCGTGCCTTGCAGCGTGGAACACATGCCGGAGTGCACTGATCCGCCGGCGCCGCAGGGAACGCTCGACACTGCGGACATCCTGGCACGCTTCGAAGGCGATACGGTCCTCCTGCAGGAAGCCGCCGAACTCTTCCGCCAGGGTTATCCGCGGTTGCTTTCGGCGGCGCGGGATGCGGTGAGACGGGGGGACGCCGAATCCGTGGAAAGAACGGCCCACACCATCAAGGGATCTGTCGGCAACTTCGGAAGCGCGGCTGCCGTCGATGCGGCGTTCAAACTGGAGGACATGGGGCGGGCAAAGGACCTGAAGAATGCCCTGGCCGCGTGCGAAACGCTGGAATGCGAAATCGAACGGCTGTTGGACGCTCTGATCGCATTGGCCTGAAGTGAGGGCCGGCCGCCTGATTATGCAGACGCGCCGTTTGCCCCCACCAGCCACGCGAACTTGACTGAGCCGGAATTCGGGAGTTGGGAAGATAGAGAGAGGGCGATAATGAGAGTGCTGATCGCAGATGATGACGACGTACTTCGCCACATCCTCCAGTCGACCCTTACAAAATGGGGGTATGAGGTGGTCGTGGCCCGGAACGGGCTCGAGGCCTGGCGGATGCTCCAGGGAAGCGACGCCCCGAGGCTTGCCATTCTCGATTGGATCATGCCGGGAATGGACGGAGTCGAGGTGTGCAGCGAAGTCAGGAAACGTGAATATCAACCGTACATCTACATCATGCTGCTTACGGCAAAGCACAAAAAGGAGGACGTGATCGCCGGGATGGAAGCAGGAGCCGACGACTACATATCCAAACCTTTCGACCCGGAGGAACTCAAGGTGCGCCTGAGGGCCGGCCGGCGCATTCTCGATCTGCAGGCAGAGTTGCTGTCCGCCCGTGAAACCTTGCGCTTCCAGGCGACTCACGACTGTCTGACCGGCTTGCTGAACCGCGCCGCAGCTCTTGATTCCCTGCGCAACGAGCTGGAGAGAGCCGGCCGGCAGGGGATTCCACTGTGCCTGATGATCGGGGATGTCGATCACTTCAAAAGCATCAACGACACGCACGGGCATCTGATCGGCGACGCCGTTCTGTGCGAAGCGGCTCACAGGATGCGGGCGTCGCTGCGCGCCTACGACAGCGTCGGCCGCTACGGCGGCGAAGAGTTCCTGTTCATCCTGCCCGGGTGCGATTCGCAGAATGCCAGGAACCAGGCCGAAAGGCTCCAGTCTTGCGTGACCGGCCGGCCCATCGAACTCCCGCGCATCACCATCGATTTCACCATCAGCATGGGGGTCGTGGTCAAGCACAACGTCACTGTCGAGGATTTGGACACGCTTATCCAGGCTGCGGACAGTGCAATGTACGAAGCCAAGCTCCAGGGACGCAACCGCGTGGTCCTGTCCGAACTCTCCGAGCCGGTCAAGAGGCCATTCCCGGCACTCGCCGCCGTGCAGACGCAGGCCTGACACCTGCCCGCACACACGAATCGACAACCCGTAGCATCCCTTCCCGGGCTCGTCCGGATTGGACCGTTATTGAGCCGACAACGCGAAGTTTGTTCGCGTTTGTCTCTGTCGCAAACCTCCAGCTGCCCCTCTGATTCGAGATTCGAGATTCGAGATTCGAGATTAATTTCGAATCTCGAATTTGGAATAGCAATCGGGCACTTGGATTTCAAGGGGCTGCGTTCCTTGACTGGTTTTAGAAGCTGATTCCCACGTCCTGCGGCTCATGCGCGTGTTGAGCGCGAAACGGGTTTTACAACGACTTGTTTTCAGGCATTTGCCGGGCACTATTTGAGGTTTTGTGGCTGATTCGGACTGCCGCGACCCCTTTCGAGGTTCCGCCTCGCGGAGCTGGAAGCCGCTGCCGGCATCTCGACGGGTGCAATCGGAAGTGGGACTCAACAAGAGAATCTGTCAATTGTCATTTGGGGGCGGGCCGGCATGTTGGCGGGCAAGTTCCGGCTCGGGAACTTCACCCACTCCGAACTCGATCAGGACCTCACAGGCCAAAGGTTTGAAGCGGCCAAATGACAAATCACCATTGACCAATCACAATTGATAAATTCTTTTGTCGTTAATCGTTGCGCGACGCATCCTTTTTGGCCGATTAAACGCTGAGCTTGAAAGGCTCACCCAAATTCCGCGAGGATTGAGTCTCACTTCTGATTGCACCCCATCTCGACGCCGTGATTGACAACCCCCGGGCCCCGCGCGTAGCATCAACTCGAGTTGTCGTATCGGGAGAGCCGAGCGGGAGGAATTATGCCCAAATCGAAAGACAGCAGCATTTTTGTGAGTTGTCCCTGCTGCGGCGCGCAGCTGACCGTGGATTCCAAGCTCCAGAAGGTGATTGCCCACGAGGCGCCCCCTCCAAGGCGCCAGGCCGCTCCCGATCTCGACCGGGCCGGCGCGCTCCTCCGTGAACAGGCCGCCCGACGGGAGGCCATTTTCCGGCAAAGCACCGCAGACGAAAAGTCCAAGCCGCAACTCCTGGAACGGAAGTTCGAAGAGGCGCTGAAGAAAAGCAAAGACCAGCCAATTGAAAAGCCTACCCGCGATATCGATCTCGACTGAAAAGCAGACTTCAGACATCAGACATCAGACCTCCGACGTCGGAACTGTGGGTCGGGCCTCGTGGCTGAGGGCGGGAACCTCAGTGTGTAAGTAGCCAGGAGTCAGGAGTCAGGAGTTTGGGCTCTCGGTTTGACGACTGAAAACTGAGGTCTGAAGTCAGAGGTCTGGGGTCTGAAGTCTGCCGTTGGGGTATTGACAGAATCGGTGTCTTCCTTCATCTTTTTCAATTCGTTAAGGAATGGGGGTTGCTGCAAGCCATGGGGAAGCAGAACAAGAGCGCGGTCGCACCGGCAGGAAAAGATTCCGCCGTCAACCTGATGTTCGTGGGAGTCATTTGCCTGGCGGTGGGGCTGGGAATCGGTTACTACTTCGGCAAGACCGCCGGATCCTCGGATCTGCCGACCGTGACTGCCGGCCAGCCGCCGTCCTCGCAGGCTCCAATCATGGACCCGGCCGCATTCCTCCAGAATGAGGCGAGTTTCAAATCGATCATCAACTCCAATCCCAGGGACGTCAATGCCCTCATTCAACTGGGCAATCTCTACTACGACAACAACAAGTACAGCGACGCCGTTCAATGGTACGGGAGGGCTCTCGACATCGACCCGAACAATATTTCCGTCCGGACCGATATGGGCACCTGCTACTGGAGCATGGGGCAGGCAGACGCGGCAATCGCGGAGTTCCAGAAGTCCCTGCAGCTGAATCCGACCCATCCTCAGACGCTGTTCAACCTGGGGATCGTGTACCTCCACGGAAAAAATGATATGGGCGAGGCCCGCAAGGCGTGGGAGAAACTCCTTGCCGCCAACCCGGATTATCCGGATCGCGCCCGCCTTCAGCAGATGCTTGCATCCCTCAGCGCCCCGGCGGCGGGTCCGGCAACCACGACGACGACCGCCAGCCCGGCAGAACAGAAAAAAGCCGGCACCTCCAACATGGACGACCTCTTTAACCGGATGAAGAAGTAAGCAATCAGGATTATCAGGACAACCGGGGTTGGGTTTCGCCGGCTTCGCGGGCCGTTCCGCGCCAGGGGGGAATGCTGACCAGCGCGTCGTGCAGCTGCTGCAAGTCAAGCGGCTTGTTGAAATAGGCGTGGACCAGTCCGGGTTCCACGTCCAGTTCATTCAGTTGAAAGGCAGTTACGAGGAAAATTACCGCCTCCGGTTGAGCCTTGCGGACGCGCCGTGCCACCTGCAATCCGTCCAGGTCGGGCAACTGGTAATCAAGCAATACAATCTCGAAGCCGGACTTGTCGAGCATGGCAATAGCCTCCCTCCCCGTGGAGACCGGGTGCACATCGAATCCCCACTTGGAGAGCGACTTCACCAGAGACCAGTTCAGCAGCTTCTCGTCTTCGACCACGAGAATGCTGATCGCCGCTTTTGTTCTCATCCGATTACTTCCCATCCAGGGAGAATGCAACTCCCTTGCCAGGATCATTTCAATTCCGTCCTCGGTGATACACATACTAACTAATTGAAATATAGTGATTTAAAACAAGTGTGTTATTTCACCCAGTCGCCCGGGTCTGAGTCAAAACTCGCCTGCCGGGGTCGGAACGGGTTATAGCGCCCAATCGGAGTCGCGGAGCGATGCGGCACTGCTTGTGAACGGCACAGCCCATTGTCTCCCGGCATCTCTATCCTCACGGTTTTTATCGGGTTTGCGGCATTTCTGACCCGCTCACATATATTCATGCAAGCTGTTCCGGATACGGGGGCGAAATATAGACTGCAACTACGAGGCAATTGCTGTACACTTCTCTGTTCAAGTCTCCGGCCATCAGTGGTCCGTGTTAGCGTGCGCAACATATGGGTGATTTAGCACACCTTACGCTGCCCTGGAGTCCTCGACTCTTCACCATCCAAGTAGATGTCGGCTCCATCTGTTGATAATGCAATGTCTAATGCTTTGTCGAGCTTAGTTGCTCATCCGGCGGTTCCGGAACGGGGATTGCTCTTGCACAGGTGCGGAATCATAGAGCGCCGTTTCGATTTTGGGGAAACGGGCAAATTGCTGTCATTGGCAGGAGGAAGTCATGGGCGATGCTGATCGTGGCGATATTCAAATCGCTGCGCATCTTTGTAAGGGATGCTGTCTCTGTGTCGTGGCTTGTCCGCCATCGGTCCTGTCACAGAGTCGTTTTCTGAACCGCCAGGGTTATTACGCGGTTGCCTATTCCGGGACGGGCTGCACCGGATGCGGCATCTGCTTCTACGTTTGTCCCGAACCTGGGGCGATCACGGTACGCAAGCGAAAGGATGATGCGCCGGGTTCGAACACCGAGCAGGAGCAGGCTGTTGAATCCAGAGGAGGCCGTTCATGAGGCAATTGATGAAAGGGAACGACGCAATCGTCCACGGGGCGATCCTGGCCGGCTGCACGGCGTACTTCGGATACCCGATCACTCCGGCGAGCGAAATTGCCGAGACGGCATCTTCCCTGTTTCCAGAGTCCGGCGGTGTTTTCCTGCAGGCGGAGAGCGAGATTGCTTCGATACAGATGGTGTTCGGGGCGGCTTCGGCCGGCGCCCGCGTGATGACCGGGTCTTCCGGTCCGGGGATCAGCCTCATGCAGGAAGGGATCTCCTATCTTGCCGGGGCGGAGCTTCCCTGTGTCATCGCCGACATCATGCGCGGCGGGCCGGGACTCGGAAACATCGGGCCCGAACAGGGGGATTATTCCCAGATGGTAAAAGGCGGCGGGCACGGCAATTACCACAACATCGTTCTGGCTCCCAACAACGTGCAGGAAATGTGCGACCTGACCATCCACGCGTTCGACCTGGCGGATCGCTATCGCAATCCCACCGTCGTGCTTGCCGACGGCGCTCTCGGACAGATGATGGAGGCTGTTGAGCTGCCGCCTTCCAAGGGCCCCCGCCCGGCGAAGCAGTGGGCGGTTTCGGGCGAGGCTGCGACCCGGGGCAACCTGATCACTTCGATCTACCTGCGGCACGAAGAACTGGAGAAGCACAACGAGAAACTGCAGGCCAAGTACCGGATCGTCGAGGAAAAGGAAACCATGTGGGAAGATTTCATGACCGACGACGCCGAGTTTCTGCTCGTCGCGTACGGCATCTCGAGCCGTGTTGCCCGGGCAACCGCTGAGGAGGCGCGGCGACAGGGGAAGAAAGTCGGGCTGCTGCGCCCGATCACATTGTTCCCGTTCCCGACGAAACGCGTTGCGGAGCTGGCCGCGAAAGTAAAGGCCATGTTGGTAGTGGAACTCAGCTATGGGCAATTCCAGGAGGACGTTCGGTTGGCAGTAAACGGCAAAGTGCCCGTACGGCTGTTGGCGCGCGCTGGCGGGATGATCCCAACTGAAGAAGAAGTCCTGACCGCTATTACAAAGATGGAGAACGAGTGTGTGGGAAACAACGCATAGCAAGCCGGCGACATTTTACGATCATTTCGACCGCAAGGGCGGCGACCTGGAAGTCACTCACTACTGCCCGGGCTGCGGCCATGGTGTATTGCACAAGTTCATTGCCGAGGCGATCGAGGACCTGGGAATTCAGGACCGGACGATCCTCGTCAATCCGGTAGGGTGTTCGGTCTTTGCGTATTACTACCTCGATATCGGCAACGTTCAGGCGGCGCATGGCCGCGCGCCCGCGGTCGCCACGGGCATCAAACGATCGCGGCCGGGCAGCATCGTCATCTCTTACCAGGGGGACGGCGACCTGGCGGCCATCGGCGGCAACGAGATCCTGCACGCAGCCAACCGCGGAGAAAACATCACCGTCTTCTTCGTCAACAACGGGATTTACGGCATGACCGGCGGGCAGATGGCGCCGACTACGCCGTTGGGCGAGAGGACGACCACATCCCCACGCGGACGCACGATCGCGAACGAAGGCTACCCCATCAAGATCTGCGAGCTGCTCTCCACGCTGGAAGCGCCCGCTTACATCGAGCGCGTGGCTCTCACCGATCCCAAGAACCACATGAAGGCGCGCAAGGCGGTCCGGCGCGCTTTGCAGTGCCAGGTCGAAGGGAAAGGATTCTCGCTCGTGGAAGTGTTGTCGGCCTGCCCCACAGGGTGGAAAGTGTCTCCCGAAGAGGCGACCCACTGGGTGGAAAAGCACCTGGTGCCGCTGTTCCCGCTGAAGGTATACAAGGAACGCACGGGCAATGGCTCGGCCGGGACTGGCGCAGGCGAGGCCAGGCCGGCACGTCCGGCGCCTCCCGCTGCAGAAGCCGTGGAGGCAGCGAAAGCCGCAGGCAAGGGCGCCATCGCTCGTGGGGAGCTCGCGGAGGTCTCCATGAAGATCAGCGGGTTCGGCGGGCAGGGAATCCTATTTTCAGGGATCGCGCTCGCGGAGGCCGGGATGAGGGAAGGCCTGCAGGTGTCGTGGATTCCGTCGTATGGTCCGGAAATGCGTGGAGGCACCGCGCATTGCCACGTGAGGCTCTCCCGCGCGAGCATTGCCTCGCCGCTCATCAACCGCCCTTCGACCGTGATTGCATTCAACGAACCTTCTGTCGAACGATTCCTGGATGAGCTCATTCCCGGCGGCCTCATGATGCTGAACTCGTCGATGGTTACAACGAAGCCGGCAAGGACGGACATACGGGTCGTCGAGGTCGCGGCCACTGAAACTGCGAAAGAGGTGGGGAATCCCAAGGTCGCCAACATGGTCATGCTGGGAGCGTATCTCCAGCTGACCGGCGCCGTCGAAGATGAATCCGTCATTGCATCGCTTGCCGAGCACGGGCTGCGCGCCAACCTGATCGAGATCAACCGCAAAGCCCTCAAGGCCGGGCGGGGCTTGATCCACTGATGTCCGACATTCGCCCCAGGGCTGCAAGGCTCCCTGAGCGGCCGCTCCCGGACCCTTGCGGCCGTTCAGAGCAGATTTTCCGTTGTTGCCTCGGTTTGCCCCGGCAGTCAGGCCCTCCGGAAGAGAAACGCACGCATGAATAGAAACCAGGGAGAGAGACAACCCAGGAGCGAGCCTGCGAAACGTCCAAGGCGGGTGCGTGACCGGAGATCAGTCCCGATGCCGGAACTCGAGCCGGGCGCGCGCGCGCGCAAGTTCTCGGAAGTTTCCCTTGGCTACACGGCTGAAATGGCGGTAGCCGAAGCGCGGCGCTGCCACCAGTGCAGACCTTCCCAGGCCAAGTGCATCCCGAATTGCCCGCTCGGCATCAACATCCCCAAATTTGTCGGACACATTGCGTCGGGCAACTTCCGTTCGGCCTATGATTCGCTCAGCAGAGACAACCTGATGCCGGGCACGTGCGGGAGGATTTGCCCGCAGGAAAGGCAGTGCCAGACGCAATGCAAAGCCGGCATCCAGGGAGATGCGATTGGGATCGGCCACCTGGAGCGTTTCGTCGGCGACTGGCATATTGCCCGGGGAAAGTCGGTGTCATTCGATCCGATCCCGGATCATGTGCCCGGAGTGGCCGTCATCGGCAGCGGTCCTGCCGGCCTTGCCTGCGCCGCCGACCTCGCCCGCCTTCGCTATTCCATCACCGTTTTTGAACCGCGCCCGAATGCCGGCGGCCTCCTGATCCAGGGTACCCCCGAATTCCGTTTGCCCGCCGAAATCGTCCGGGCAGAGGTGGAAAATATACGCCGGATGGGAGTTCGCTTTCAGTATAATGCCGTGCCCGGCGGTACGTTCTCCCTGCAAAGCCTCCAGGTTGAACAGGGTTTTCGATCGATCTTCCTCGGATTGGACGAGGGAACCCCGCGGATGCCGGACATCCACGGAACCGGCCTGAAAGGTATCTTGAGCGCGGATGGGTTCCTGGCCGAGTTCGGCCGGGCGTCGGGTGGACAGGCGGAAGACGGACCGATCCCGTTCGAGCGTGTTGTGGTGGCCGGAGGCGGCGACAAAGCACTCGATTGCGCGCGCACCGCGCTGCGGATGGGCGCCTCCGAAGTGACGGTCCTCTACCGGCGTTCGCTCCAGGAACTCCCGGCTCGCCGTCAGTGGACGGAGCATGTTCAGCAGGAGGGCATCCAGTTTCTGTTTCTGTCCGCTCCGGTGCGCCTGGTCGGGGATGAAGAAAACAGGCTGAAACGGATCGAATGCCTCGAGGTGGAACTGGGAGAGCCGGATGAAGCGGGACGCGCGCGCCCCGTTCCCAAGCACGGCTCAGAGTTCCAGTTGGCGGCGGACATGCTGGTGGTTGCCTTTGGATGTGACGCCGGGCTTGTGCCCGCACCGTGGATGTCCGGACTCGAGACGGATCAGTACGGGCGGATCCTCGTGGATCCGGGCACCCGTCAAACCAGCATGCGAAACGTATTCGCCGGCCGGCGCATCGGGGGGGCGTCGTTGACCGTGGCGATGGGAGAGGGCCGGGCGGCAGCTCGAGCCATCCACAGGCACATCGCCCTGAGTGCGGGCCTGTGATCCGGGCAGTGTCGCTGCAGGAACGCGCCGTTCTCCCATTGCGTAAAAGTGAATAAATTAGTGGAATTTAATGATAGCCTGACGGGTTGGCTGTCACAGCCAATCAAGAGACACAACCTGGAAGCCATCATATTTTGAATTTGAGGGTAAAAAAATCATGACAAGAAAAATGGTAACGATCGATGGTAACGAGGCAGCAGCGTATGTTGCCTTCAGAACCAACGAGGTCATCGCCATATATCCCATCACGCCGTCATCGCCCATGGGCGAATGGTCGGACGCCTGGGCCGCCGAAGGCCTGCAGAATATCTGGGGCACGATCCCTTCGGTCACCGAAATGCAGAGCGAAGGGGGCGCAGCCGGCGCGGTGCACGGCGCCTTGCAGACCGGCGCGTTGACAACCACATTTACGGCGTCGCAGGGGCTCCTGCTCATGATCCCCAACATGTTCAAGATTGCCGGGGAACTCACGCCTACCGTGTTTCACGTCACCGCGCGCACGGTTGCGACGCACGCCCTCTCGATTTTCGGGGATCACGGCGACGTCATGGCGACCCGCTCGACCGGGTTCGGACTGCTGGCCTCCAACTCGATCCAGGAAATCATGGACTTCGCGCTGATCGCGCAGGCGGCCACCCTGGAGTCGCGGGTGCCGTTCGTCCATTTCTTCGACGGCTTCCGCAGCTCTCACGAAGTGATGAAGATCGAACAGCTGGACGATGCCGACATCCGCGCCATGATCGACGACAACCTGGTTTTCGCGCACCGTAGCCGGCGCCTGACGCCGGAAAAGCCGGTGTTGCGCGGATCGGCGCAGAATCCGGACGTTTTTTTTCAGGCCCGGGAAGCCTGTAACCCATATTACGAGGCTGCCGCGTCGATCGTGCAGAAGGCGATGGACAAGTTTGCGGGCATCGTCGGCCGCCACTACCGCCTGTTCGATTACGTCGGCGCGCCGGATGCCGAACGTGTGATCGCAATCATGGGATCCGGAGCGGAAGCCGCGCAGGAAGCCGTGGAATACCTCGCGGCCCGCGGGGAAAAGATCGGCCTGGTGAAAGTCCGGCTTTACCGCCCCTTCTCGGTCAAGGATTTTGTCGCCGCCCTGCCCCCGACGGTTCGTGTGATCGCGGCGCTCGACCGCACCAAGGAACCGGGCAGCGCCGGCGAGCCGCTCTACCAGGATGTTGCCACCGCGGTAGGGGAGACTTTCTCCCGCGGCACGGCGCCCTTCAAGTCATTCCCGTTGATCATCGGCGGGCGCTACGGCCTTTCGTCGAAGGAATTCACGCCCGCGATGGTTCGCGGAGTGTTCGAGGAGATGAAGAAGGCTGAGCCGAAAAACCACTTCACGGTCGGCATTGTCGACGATGTCACTCACAAGTCGATTGATTATGACCCTTCTTTTTCGACCGAAGGGGACGACGTCGTACGCGCGCTGTTCTACGGGCTGGGCGCCGACGGAACGGTGGGCGCCAACAAGAACTCGATCAAGATCATCGGCGAGGACACGCCGAACTTTGCCCAGGGCTACTTCGTGTACGACTCCAAGAAGGCCGGGGCCGTAACGGTGTCGCACCTGCGTTTCGGGCCGCGCCCGATCCACTCCACCTACCTCATCGACAAGGCGAACTTCGTCGCATGCCACCAGTTCGTGTTCCTGGAACGCCAGGACATGCTGAAAGACGCTCTTTCCGGCGCCACTTTCCTCCTGAACAGCCCGTATGGCCTCGATGAGGTCTGGGACAAGCTGCCGCGCACCGTCCAGCAGCAGATCATCGACAAGAACATCCGCTTCTTCATCATCGACGGTTACAAGGTCGCGAAGGAAACCGGGATGGGAGCGAGGGTCAACACCATCATGCAGACCTGCTTCTTCGCGATTTCGGGCGTCCTGCCCCGCGAGGAGGCGATCGAATCCATCAAGCAGGCGATCAAGAAGACCTACGGCTCCAAGGGGGAAGAGGTGGTGCGCAAGAACTTCCTGGCCGTGGAACAGACGCTGGCGAACTTACACGAATTCAAGGTGCCGAAGCAGGCCACCAGCACGTTCGACCGGCCGCCAGTAGTTGCCCCGGAGGCTCCGGCATTCGTGCAGAACGTGGTCGCCCCGATCCTGGCTGCCCGAGGAGATTCCCTGCCCGTGAGCGCCTTCCCCGTCGACGGCACTTTCCCGACGGGGACTTGCGCCTGGGAGAAGCGGAACATCGGGCTCGAAATCCCGGCCTGGGATCCGGATGTCTGCATCCAGTGCGGCAAGTGCGCGATCGTCTGCCCGCACGCCACCATCCGCATCAAGGCGTATGACATGAAGTTCACGGAGAAGGTTCCGGCAACCTTCAAGTGGATGCCCACCAAGGGGAGCGAGTTCGTGGAAGGAATGGCCTACACTATCCAGATCGCTCCTGAGGATTGCACCGGATGCGGCATGTGCGTGGATGTGTGCCCGGCGAAGAACAAGAAGGAAACGCGGCTGAAGGCGCTGAACATGACGCCGCAGATCCCGATCCGCGAAACGGAGCGGGAGAACTACAAGTTCTTCCTCGACCTTCCCGAATACGACCGGCGCCTGGTGCGCATGACCAGCGTCAAGGCGAACCAGCTGCTGCAGCCCCTGTTCGAATACTCCGGCGCCTGCTCGGGATGCGGCGAGACCCCCTATATCAAGCTCCTGACCCAGCTTTTCGGGGACCGCGCCGTCATCGCCAACGCGACCGGCTGCTCATCCATCTACGGCGGCAATCTGCCGACAACGCCTTACACCAAGAACAAGGAAGGGCGCGGGCCGGCATGGTGCAACTCGCTGTTTGAAGATAACGCCGAATTCGGCCTCGGTTACCGGCTTACCATCGACAAGCATTCGGTGATGGCGCGCGAACTCGTGGCAAAGTTGTCAGCCGAAATAGGCGAGGAGCTGGCTTCCGCCATTCTCAAGGCCGACCAGTCGGATGAATCCGGGATCCACGACCAGCGCGTCCGCGTGGCTGACCTGCAGAAAAAGCTCTCCGGCATGGACTCTCCGGAAGCGCGCAACCTGGCGAGCCTGGCCGACTACCTGGTCAAGAAGAGCGTCTGGATCGTCGGCGGAGACGGCTGGGCGTACGACATCGGTTACGGCGGCCTGGACCACGTCCTGGCGTCGGGGCGCAATGTCAACCTCCTCGTGCTCGACACCGAGGTTTACTCCAATACCGGCGGCCAGATGTCGAAATCCACGCCGCGCGGGGCAGTGGCAAAGTTCGCGGCCGGCGGCAAGCAGGTGGCGAAGAAGGATCTGGGCCTGCATGCAATCAATTACGCGAGCGTTTATGTCGCAGCCGTGGCATTGGGTGCGAACGACGCCCAGACGGTCAAGGCGTTCCTCGAAGCCGAGGCCTATGACGGGCCGTCGATCATCGTCGCTTACAGCCACTGCATCGCCCACGGCATCAACATGACAACCGGCATGAAAAACCAGAAGGCTGCGGTCGATTGCGGTTACTGGCCGCTCTACCGCTATGATCCGAGGCTGGCCGCCGAGGGGAAGAACCCGCTGACGCTCGATTCAAAGGCCCCCAAGATCCCGCTGAAGGATTATGCCTACAACGAGACGCGCTACAAGATGCTCACGTTGAGCCAGCCGGAAGAGGCCAAGCGCCTGCTGGCTCTGGCTCAGCAGGACGTCCTGAGGCACTTCCAGTTCTATCAGCAACTGGCCTCGCTCGAATACGGCCCGGTCGAAGCCCCGAAATCTGAAAAGTAAGGGACAAATCCGGTTGGAATGAAGCCGCGACCTCCACGACTCCGAAACCCGGGGTCCTGGAGGTCGTTTTCATTTGGGCTGTTCGTGGTTTGCAGCCACACCGTTGCGATCCTGGATTTCATGTGGCCGCGCCGGGCTATGCTACTTCAATCCGAATGCAGCAGCCGCGCGGGCGGCGATATGCCTGCCGATGGCGATTGACGCCGTGGCGGCCGGAGAGGGCGCATTTAACACGTGGATTGCGTTTGGGGCCTCGATAATCTGGAAATCGTCCACCAGCCGGCCTTCCGGAGTGATCGTCTGCGCGCGGACGCCGGATCCCCCGGGTTCCAGATCCTCATTGCGAAGATCGGGGACGAGCCTCTGAAGGGCGCGCAGGAACGCGCTCCTGCTCATCGAGCGGTACAGCTCGTACACCTCGGTCCGCCAGTATTTCGATCCCATTCGCCAGAATCCGAGACTCGAGATCATCTCGGAAAGATCGCGGACGTTCACATTCAGCAGTCGGTAGCCTTCGCGCGCGAAGGCCAGGACGGCATTGGGCCCGGCTTCATAGCCTCCGTGGATGCGCTTTGTGAAATGCACCCCGAGAAACGGGAACTGCGGATCCGGCACCGGGTAGATGAGCCCCCGCACCATATCGCAGCCGGGGCGCAGCGTGTAGTACTCGCCGCGAAAGGGAACTACGAGGACCTTCGGGTCGATTCCCATCAGGCGGGCTATGCGGTCTGCGTACAGCCCGCCGCAATTGATCAGGTTGCGCGCGGTAAAGGTCGAAGTGTCCGTGTCGATCCGCAAAGCCCCGGCCTCGCGCCGGATCGTCCTGACGCGCGCGCCTTTGCAGATTTGCGCGCCCCGCGCGGTCAAACTGGCCGCATAAGCGGCCGCGACTTCGGCAAAATCGATGACCGCGGTGCCGGGGGAGTAAAGGGCGCGAATCGCGCGTGCGTGCGGTTCCAGCTCCCGGGCGCGCTCAGGCCCGATGATCTCCAGACCCGGCACGCCGTTCGCCTTCCCCCGCTCGTACAGTTCCTGCAGCCTCGGCAACTCCTGCTCGGTGACCGCGACGATGACCTTGCCGCACCGGTCGTAGGCCACCTTGTTGGCGTCGCAGAATTCCATGAGCAGGCGAACGCCCTCGACGCACAGCTTGGCCTTGGCCGATCCGGTCTTGTAGTAGATGCCGGCGTGGACAACGCCGCTGTTGTGTCCTGTCTGGTGATTCGCCAGCGCGACTTCCTTTTCGAATATGGCCAGGGAATATCCCGGGAATCGCTCCGAAAGCGCCAGCGCTGTGCCGAGCCCGACGATGCCGGCCCCGACGATTGCAATGTCAAAGGTCCCACTATTACCTGGAGTCACGAACTTCTCCCTCTACGACCAATGCCGGGTTCATGGTGTGTTGCTGGCGGGGTCCCATACTCACTGACATAAACTTGCATATCGACCGTTGGACACCTCTGACCGCCGATGCGACTTGCTGCCGTTCCTTCGGGCCTCATCCAGTCTTGATGCGCAATAATGTATGACGGTCGTTATAGATCAATTGCGGGAAACGTCCGTCGCCGAAAGCCTCTCCTTGACCCTTTGAGGCGATAACGGAAGCCTGAACAGCCTCACGCCGGTCGCATCGAAGAGGGCATTCGCGAGCAGTGCCGCCATGCAGGTGACCGTCGGCTCGCCGACACCCTGCGGAGCCAATTCCGGGTTGTCGATCAGGACCGTGCTTATTTCCGGCAGCCAGGAGAAATGAGTTATTTCATATGAATCGAAATTCCGGTCCTTTACGTCGCCGCCCTTGAAGTGTATTTCCTCGGTGAGAACGGAACTCAATCCCATGGTGACCTGCCCCTCCATCTGCATCCTGACACCCTCGGGGTTGATGACCTGCCCGCAATCCTGCGCGACCGTGACCCGCTTGACCCGGATCTGGCCCGTGCCCTTGTCGACCGCGATTTCAGCCATCGCCGCCAGGTACGTGTTCAGGTAATCCAGCAGAGCCACCCCATAGCCGCGCCTGCTCGGCGCCTTGGCCGGCTTCCATTTGAAATTGTCGGCCGCGGCCCTGAGGACACGGACCATGCGCTGGTCTGTCAGGTTCTTCATGCGGAACTCGACCGGGTCCATCCCTACCTTTGCCGCCATGATGTCGATCTGGGACTCACGGGAGAATATGTTGGTGTTGCTGCCCGGGCCCCTCCAGGCGCCGGTGCCGAATGGGTGCGGACCCCCTCCGCCGAAGCTCCCGGTCGAAAGGGTCCTCAGATGCGGGACCTCGTAGATCATCTGGGAGCTGCGGTCGCCCGCGAAGAAGACCTGGTAGTCCCAGAAGACGATCTGGTTGGAACCGTTGAGCCCGGAACTGATCTTCACGAAAGCCGCAGGCCGGAACGTGTCGTAAAAGAACTCCTCCTCGCGCGTCCACGCGACCTGGACGGGCGCCCCTGCCAGCCTGGACAGCCGCGCGGCTTCGATGGCCTGCCTGCCTGCGCTTTTCCCCCCGAACCCGCCTCCGACATAAGGCGTGATCACGCGCACCTTATCGGTGGTCATGCCGACGGCGCGCGCGATTTCCTCCACGATGCCGAACGGCCTTTGAGTGGAAACCCAGACTGTCGCGTCGCCGCTCCCCACCTGGGCCGTGGCAGTGTGGGGCTCCATGGGGGCATGCGCGATGTACGGCGTGAAATAGGTTTCCTCGAATTTGAGCGACGCCATTTGGCGCCCTCTTTCCAAGTCCCCCTTCTGCTCGATCGTCTGCCCCTGAGAGGCCCGCGAGATGAGATGCTGCAGGATATTGCCGTCGTCCACATTCGACTCGGGGACCGTGAAATCGGCTTTGATTTGCGACAGGGCCGCCCCGGCGCCATCGGGAGTAGGATGCAGCACGGCAATGAGGTCCCCGTCCTCGATCACCCTGGCATCCTTGTATTTCCTGGCGGCGGAGACGTCGACGCTCTTCAGCTTTGCGTCAAGTACCGGCGGCCGCAGGACGCGTCCGTACAGCATGCCGGGGAGCCTTATGTCGCCCGAGTACCTGGCTTTTCCGGTGACTTTTTCGACCCCGTCTTTGCGCGGCAGGGGCTTGCCGCAGACCGTGAAGGCCGCTGCGCCTTTCAGGTCCGGCTTCTTGTCGAGGTGCCTTTCGATCTGCTTGCCCTTGGCAAGCGCGGAATAAGCTACCCGCGATTTGGCGTTGTTCCGGTCAACCACAAAACCGTCCTTTGCAACCAGGCGTTCGGCAGGCAGCTTCAGTTCGGCGGCCGCCAGCTGGATCAGCACCTCCCTGGCTTCGGCGCCCGCAGCTCGCAACGCCGGCCCGAAGTACTTGATGCTGCGGGAACCGTTGGTCCCGCCGTCCCAGGGGCAGAGTCTGGTGTCACCCATGATCATGTCCACGGAATCGTAAGAGACCTCCAGTTCCTCGGCCAGCATCTGGGCCAGCGCCGTGGTGTTGGCCTGTCCCATTTCGATCTTGCCCGAGTAGCAGGTGACTCGACCGTCCTCCCCGATTTTCAGGTAGGCGTTGAAGTCGCTCGGGTAGGACCGCTGGCCGCGCGGCTGCTGTTCGAGCTCCAGGGAAAACAGGTCCTCAACCGAAATGGCCACGAAAATACCTGAGCCGAGCAGTTTCAGGAATTCGCGCCGGTCCAGGGGAGGGTTGGTCGGATTGTCGTTCAGAGCCGATTCGTTGATCTCGTCCTGTTTCATTATGCCTTTCCTCCCTTCATTTCCCCGGCGGCGGTTTGAATTGCCTGGACGATGCGCACGTACGAGCTGCAGCGGCACAGGTTGTCCTCCATGGCATCGACGATTTCCGCCCTTGTGGGCTTGGGCTTTTTCAACAACAGGGCATATGCGTTGAGGATCATGCCCGAGGTGCAGAAGCCGCATTGGTATGCGACGCGATCCAGGAAGGCCTTCTGCAGAGGATGGAGTTTCCCGTTCCGGGACAATCCCTCGATTGTGATGACGGACTTCCCCTGAACCTCTTTCATGGGGAGCTGGCAGGAACGTACAGGCTCGTTGTCGACGAGCACCGTGCAGGCGCCGCACAGGCTCTGGCCGCAGCCGTATTTCGTCCCGGTGAGGCCGAGTTCGGTGCGCAGAACCCAGAGAAGCATCCTCTCACCGTCAACTGTGAGTTTCACAGGGCTGTCGTTGAGCCTGAATTGGATCGTCTGTTCCATAGAAACTCCCTCCACTCCGCTCTTCGCGGAAAACGCCGTCCGGCGATCAAAAGAAAACGGCCCCATTGTAGCCCCATAGCCCTCCGGATCAAAGAGGGACAGTCCCGGAATCAACCGTAGGGGGTTGCTTGGAGACCGGGCTGAAGCCCGGGGCCACAGGTTTCAGCATAATGGGGTTTTTGCCGCACCCGCGGGAGAATTGAGGGACACCGGTGACTGTCCCTCTCACTTACCGGGCGGTCTTCAGGTAGGCGTCGAGCCAGGCACGCTCGTTCAGCATTCGATGCACCTGGTTCCAGTGGCCTGCGATTCCGTGCGGCTGGCCGGCATACTGGATGATCTTCGCCGGCACTCCGTTCTTCTTGAGCGCGAAGTACATCTGCTCCCCCTCCTCGAACGGCACACGGTGGTCCACCTCGCCGTGGATGAAGAGCGTGGCCGCCTTGACGCGGTTGGCATGGGTCAGAGGCGACTGCCGGATCATGATCTCGCGCGCCTTCGGGTCCCAGGGCGCGCCATAGAACTCGGTCTCCTTGGTGCGGGCAATGTCGGCGAGCCCATAGTCGCTGATCCAGTTGGAAATTCCCGCCCCCGGGCAGGCGGCCGCAAAGCGTTCGGGGTACTGAGTGATGAGCCAGTTGCTCATGAAACCTCCATAGGAGTGCCCTATGGTCGCAACGTGTCCGGCGTCCACGGGAAAGTTCTTGATGACGTAATCCACTCCCGCCATGACGTCCTGCCCGTCCTTAGTGCCCCAGGCGCCCCAGGTCGCCCAGAGAAATTTCTCGCCGTAGCCTGTGGAGCTCCGGAAATTCACCTGGAGAACGAAATATCCGTTTGCGGCGAAGTACTGGCTCTTGAAATCGAATCCGTATCCCACCGCGCTGTGCGGGCCCCCATGATTGCTGACGATCAGCGGATATGGTCCGCCGTCGCGGCGGTAGCCGTTAGGAACCAGCAGCCAACCCTCGACGGGCGTGCCGTCGGCACTCTTGAACTGCAGGCGCTCCGCGCTGCTGAGCGCGACGCTCTTCAGAAACGGATCGAAGATGTGCGTGAGCTGCCTCTCCCCGGTGCCGTCGATGTTCGCCACCGAGATCTCCGATGGCGCCTCGAAACGGCCGACGGTAAAGGCCATCTTTGCCATGGCGCGATCGAAGGAGAGACCGCCGATGCGCCGTTCTCCTCTTGTGACCTGCTCGACGGGCCCCCCCGTTGGTGCGACACGGAACAGATGGGTCGTGGCCCCCGATGCCGCCCGTGAAGTACACGTAGCTGCTGTCGGGGCTCCACTGGGATCCCGCCGGTAAGTAGTCCCAATTGAGAGTGAGGTTTTTTTCTTCTCCGCCGCCCGCCGGCATCACGATCAGGTCCACAGGGCCGCCGTGATTCAGTTTTTGGGCAATGACCATGTCGAGCGCGAAGCTGCGCGTGGCGAGAATCCAGAGCCCGTCGGGAGAATAGCGGGCGCCTGCATAGCTGTATCCTGCGTTGGAAGTCAGGCGCCGGGGAGGGGCGCCCGGCGCAACCGTCCAGATGTCACTGCGGCCGTATGAGCGCTCGTTTCGGTAGGCGGAGTCGGCGGTAAAGAGCAACGCCGCGCCGTCCTTGTTCCACTGAGTGCCGCTCGGGCGCAGACCCAGCTGCGTGAGCTGCCGTTCCGCCCCGCCCCCGGGGGCGGAGAGGAAGATCTCCTGTGGCGGCGACACCTCGGGATCGATGCGATTCGGCACGGGCCAGGACGCACCATCGCGCTTATAGTCGAGCCAGTCGATCACAGATCCCTTGAAGCGCTCCTCGTGACGCTTTGCGAAATCGGATTCGAAAACGCGGTCGCGCTTCGGAGGCGGCACATTGCGAACAATTGCGTTCCATTTGCCGTCGGGGGATGGCAACGAAGCGCCCGCGCCGGCCCCTCGGCCTCCGGCGCCGCGGCCGCCGCCTCTTCCGCCGGCTGCCGGCCCCGCGTCGGTGATCGCGTCGGGAACCCGTGGGTCGAGCTGGTAAGCACGGCCGCCGGAAGTGAAACGGAGAGCTTTGTCGTCGGTCCATTGCGGGCCGCTCGCGTCGGCGCCCTCGGGGCTCACGCGGCGCGCCGGCGAGGAGGCGTCGGCCGCGACGAGCCAGACCTCGCTCCTGTTCCCGTTCGTGTCTTCCACCCGCGTGCCCACGGTAAAGGCCACCCAGCGCCCGTCCGGGGCGATTTCGGGATTGCCGATGCTCCGGATGGCATAGTAATCCTCGATCGCGAGCGGGCGGCCGGCCGCGCGTGAGGCTCCAGCCGACTGAGGCTGTGCAGGCGCTGGAGCGGAAGAGACGGGCAGCAGGGCGCCGGCCACCGAGCAGAGCAGCAGGGCAAGCAGGGCGCAGCGAACTCGAACGTCATTGAGAAGGCGTACGACTGTCGACATGAATTGATCTCCCTTCAGGGAAGGCGATGTGGAATGCGGGACTGATCCTATCACCTTTGCGGGCTTCGCGGTCTTCGTGGTTCGATTATTTTGTCCCGCGCTGATGTCGTTTTGCCGGAAACCGGCGCCTCAGTCAGGACGAGCGATGACCTCGACGCCCGGGATCAGACCGAAATGAGCATCGGTCGCCAGCACGACCGCGCCGATTTGGCGGGCACAGCAGCCGATGATCACGTCCGGCAAGGGGAGTGTCAAACCCTTGCGGTCAAGTTGCCACAGGGTGTCCTCGACGCTGTTCCAGATCCGTTCGTCCGTTGGAACGCAGACCATGACATCCCAGAAGTCCTGGAAGCGCTTTAAGACGCGACGTTCCCGAAGCCCCCTCGCCACTTCGCAGCGCACCACACCGCAAACCGCGAGATCCCGCGCCGCTGCAGTCAATGTCAGCGCACGCAGAGGATCCTGGCCCCGGCGCAGCAGCCGGATGTAAAAACTGCTGTCAACGAGGACGGGACTTGCGGCCATGGGTCCTTCCCTCAGCTGCACACGGAAGAGTCTTATTCGGATCAGAGGCAGGATGGAATGCGCCTCTCAGTTCCTCCGGCGTGAGCCCGAGCCCTTCCCGGGCCAGTCGAATCAGTTCGGTGCGGCGATCGATCTCCCGCAAGGCAATGTCAACCGCCTTCGTTTTGCTGGTTGCCCCCGTTGCCGCCATGACTCGCTTCAACAGGGCTTCGTCGATGTGCATGGTCATCTTCATACAGCTAAAATATGGCATCAATGCCATATCAAAGTCCACTGTCCTATCGCTGCCGCGGGTTAATTGTGGCGGTTTCGCAGCGGGATCCGGCGGTTCCCCCGCAGATTGCCTTTCCGGTTACGGTGCAGCAAGTGAAGGCGTGTGCGTCGGCCGATGCTTTGCCTGTCCTGCTTCCGTCGGGCGTGCGCCTGAACCAGAACGAGGCAGGCACTGATCTATCTGAAACCAGTGGATGCAGCCAGACCTGCCGTATCGCAGCCGTTTCCGCATCAGTGAACTGAAGGGGGTTTTTGCATCTCCTCCACGAGACCCATCAACTCGGTCCGCGACATCTTATGGGAGACGTCGATGAGCGTGAACGCGTCGGGGTTCCGCTTTTCAACATAACAGCCTTCCCAAAGCGTCTCGTTCCAGAGCTTGGCATACAACTCGCGGGGATTCATATCTTCAAATCCGACCAAAAAGATTCTCAGCAGGGCTAGCGCTGTCAATATTCTCTGGATTCTCTCGACGCTCTGCCTCTCGTCCAGTTTATCGGGCGCCGGCAGATCCAGCCCGTGCTCCTGCAAGCCCTCGAACAGGCTGGTCCCTGTCCCGACCGATTCAAAGGCAAGGATGTCCTGCAGATTGGACACCTGCACCTCCTCGGGACAAGTTTCGGCTGTCCAGAACACCGCATCTTCGTCGACCAGTTGCCTCAGTTCCTGCACCAGTTTGTGTGCCTGGCCGGCCCGCTCACCCCGTCTTTCCCTGTGCTCTCTTGATTGGCGTCCCATGGCGCTCCTCATCGGTCAACTGCTCGTGGAGTAACAAACCTGCTCCTACGCTATAGAACTGCCGACCGGGAAAATGAGCGAAAAAATCTTTAGTCACCCTCCGGCCGCAGATTGAAAGCCCCGGCCGTCAGGACATTGATTTTTTGCAGATGACGCTCATCATGATACCTATGGGGGTGTGGCCTTTGGGGTTGCGAACCTGGGGCGCGAGTTTGCCGGAATCGGCGGCAGCGAAAGGCGGCTACCGGGGGCAAGTGACCCCACAACCCGGTTCCCCGGGGCGAACCACGCAGGGGATGGCGGGACAGGCTCCCTCGTGTACCTACCCCGGATTGTACCGGGGATGGGATCGTCCCGTTCTTCTGCTGCTTTCGATTATCCCGTTGCTCTTCTTCGGTTTCGGCTGTTCCTGCCGGCTGGATGTCCCCGTCACCGGCGGACAGTCCCGGACCGTCGAGCCGATGAGCCTGTACGACCATCCTCTGCTGTTGCACCTGTCCAGGCCGGCGCAGACTCCCGCCGACAGTGTGCTGCTCGTTTACGCGACCGGGGACGGCGGCTGGAGCGGACTGGCAGGCGACGTCTACGACTGGCTGGCGCAGTGGAACTATCCCGTGGTCGGATTCAGCTCCAGGGACTATCTCAAAAACCTGGGGTATGTCTCCGACACCACGACCACGACTCCACGGAGGCTGGTGCGGGATTACCAGTCGATCATCGGTTTTGCCGAGAGCCGCCTGGAGTTGCCGGCGTCGACCCCAATCATCCTGGTAGGATTGTCGCGCGGCGCCGGGCTCTCCGTCGTCGCGGCGGGGCAGGGGGATCTGGGCTCGCACCTGGCCGGATTGCTGGCCATCGCCTTGACCAAGGAAGAAGAGCATGTTTTCCGATACCGGTCCAGGGCGCTGCGTTCGGACGGGGACGCGCCGCGCCGCGAACGGGTCATGATCGAGACCTATCGTTACCTGAACCGGTTCGCCTCCCTCCCCGTCATGGTCCTTCAGTCCACCCATGACGGATATCTCCCGGCCGACGAGGCGCGCCGCTTGTTCGGCCCGGACACCGTGTTTCGCAAGTTGCGCGCTGTGGAAGCCGCGAATCACGGCTTCCGCAACGGCTGCCATTCGCTGTATGCCGAGTGTGAAAGTGCGCTGAAGTGGATTACCGGATTGCTCGCCTCCAACCGGACTAACTAGTTTCTGTCGCGAAACTCCCTGGCAGCGCAATCGGCGCGCAAGATCTTGGCCCCCGAGCTGGCCACGGCTTTAGTCACAGGCTAGCGCGTAGCGCGCAGCCCCCGGTAGGATATCGCGCAGCGAGGAGCCCCGGAGGGCCCGGAGGGGCGACAGAAGCCTATGGCGCACATAGCCTTTCGCCGGGGCTCGTTTAAATGCAATTGCCTACCGGGGGCCGCGCGTCGCTGAAAAGCGCCGCTTGCGCCCGGCTACTCTCTGGCGCCCCTCCTGGGCGCTGTGCCCTGTGGCCGAACTCGAGTTTCGCGGCAGAAACTAACCGGCGCTGATTCGTGGCGCCCTTTGTTTTTTGCATCGGGCCGCCACCTCCGGGTACAATGGTGGGGAATTGCCGTCAACCTGAAGGAGCCAAACCATGCGCCTGTTACTCTACGCCGTTGCGTTCCTGTCTGTCCTGGGATCTCCGGCCGCAGTTCAATCCACGCGACAAATCGTGAAGGTCGGCCCGGATCTGAAGACCCCCTTCAGCCCCGCAGTCAAGGCGGGCAACTTCCTCTATCTGTCCGGCGCCCTTGCCACTGACGACAAGGGGCAATTCGCCGGCGGCGACATCAAGGCACAGACGAAGCGGGTTCTGGACAATCTCTCACGCGTCCTCAAGGCGGGAGGCTCGCGGATCGAAAACGTGGTCTCCTCGAGCGTCTATCTCAAGCGAGCTTCGGATTTCACGGCGATGAACGAAGTCTACCGGGGGTATTGGCCCAAGGATCCGCCCGCCCGGACTACGGTAGTGGCGAACCTGGCGATGCCGGACGCGCTCGTCGAAATCTCGATGGTGGCCGTGCCTGATGGCCGTGAGCGGCAGGTGGTACACCCGGCCGACTGGATCAAATCTCCCAACCCTTACAGTTACGGGATCCTTTCCGGGGACACGCTCTATCTGGCGGGACTGATCGCGCGCAACGGCAAGGACAATTCCATGGTCGCCGGAGACATGAAAATCCAGACCCGGACGGCGATGGAAAATGCGGGTGAAATCCTGAAAGCCGCGGGAATGACCTATGCCGACGTCGTCAGCGCCCGCGTTTTCATCACCGACACCGCGTTCTTCCAGGACATGAACGGAGTCTACCGGAGTTGCTTCCCCAAGGATCCGCCTGCCCGCGCGACCGTCAGGGCAGGCCTCACCAGCCCTGAAGCGGTTGTGGAGATTACCCTCATGGCCGTGAAAGGCGGCGTCCGGGAAGCCATCAACCCGCCAAATCCCGACGGCAGCCCGGCGCAACCGAACCCGAACCTGAGTTCTGCAATCCGCATCGGCAACCGTCTCTTTCTGTCCGGCATGCTGGGCAATGACGCAAGCAACAAGGGGGACGCGAAAGGACAGACCCGGGCAACCCTGGCCCGGATCGCACGCACGCTCAAGGCGGCGGGATTTGACTGGAAAGACATCGCGGAGGGGACGGTCTACATCACCGACATGAAAAACTTCAGCGCCATGAACGAAGCCTATCGGGAAGTCTTCACTTCCGACTTTCCTGCGCGGGTCAGCGCCGAAACCGGGCTGGTGAGTCCGGACGGCCTCGTCGAAATAATGTTTAACGCGATAAAGTGAAATATAACGAGTAGGGCAGGCGTACGCGGAGGCGGGTGCCGTTGCACGGTGCGGGAAAAGGAGTCAGGAGTCAGGAGTCAGAATGAGGATTGTGGGAGTCGGTGCTGCAGGGATATAGGTTTTAGACCTTGGACTTTGGACCTTGGACTTTAGACTTCGGACCTCAGACAAAGCTCCGACCCCGAAAACTGGACAGCCGAGGCCCGGGACCGCCGCCGTCCCGGCGGCTTGTGCCGGCGAGACGCCTAATGCCGCATACTTTTTGCAAAAAGAGGGGCGAGCAAAATGCAGGGATCTTGGACCTGGACATAGACCTGGACCTGAACTTGGACGTGGACGGGATTAAAGGTGCGCCGTTAAGTCCCAACGCCTCAGAAACCTGTGCCGCAACCTCGTCTAGGTCCACGCCGAAGTCCAGGTCCAGGTCCAAGTCCACGAGCCAAAATGGAAATTCGTATGCATGAACGGAATTTTAGAAAAAGTATGCGGCATTAGGCGAGTCGCCGGCGCTCCCGGCGCCCCGCGTCTCCTCCTGACTCCTGACTCCTGACTCCTGACTCCGACCACCGAACCCAAAACCCCCAACCCCCAATCCCTGCCGTTTCAGTCCAGCCGTTTGTGGAAGCGCAGGGCGCTCAAGCCGAGAATCGCGGTCCCGAACACCAGGAGCGCCAGGAACTGCGGCCACAGCGCTTCCATTCCGGTTCCCTTCAGAAAGAGGCTGCGCACGATCTCCAGGAAATAGCGCAGCGGATCGAGGTAGGTCAGGTACTGCGCCGGAAGCGGCATGTTGCGGATCGGGAAGCTGAAGCCGCTCAGCAGCAACGCCGGCATGAAAAAGAAGAACGTGCTCATCATCGCCTGCTGTTGGGTGCGCGAGATGGTCGAGATGAATAGCCCGATGCCGAGGGTGGTCAGCAGGAAAAGCATGGAGCTGGCCAGAAGCAGAAGCGGATTGCCGCGGAAGGGAATCCTGAAAATCAGCAGAGCGGCTGCCGTGACCAGGATCATCTGCAGGATCCCGGCGAGTGCGAAGGGAAGAAGTTTGCCGAGTATGAGTTCGATGGGCCGGAGGGGAGTTACCATCAGCTGCTCCATCGTGCCGATTTCCTTTTCCCTGACGATGCTCATCGCGGTCAGCATGATTGTCACCAGAGCGATGATATTGACGATGACCCCCGGGACGAAGTAGGCGCGGCTCCTGAGGTCGGGGTTGAACCACACGCGGTTCTGCACAATCAGCCCGGAAGAAGCGAGGGGAACTGGCGCGCCTGCTCCTTCGGTGCGGGCCATGATGCGGGCATTCCGCTGCCCCTGCTGCACGGCGCCGGCATAGGCGGCTACAGTCTGAGAAATGTAGTTGGAGACGATCCCGGCGGTATTCGAGTTAGTCCCGTCGACCAGGATCTGGACACCGGCGGCGCCGCCCCGGTAAATGTCTCGTGCGAATCCCGGAAGAACACGCACGACGGCCTTGATCTGTCCCCGGTCGAGCTCGGCGGCGATCTGGTCCTCGCTGGTGAGCACCTCTTGCACGGTGAAGTACTTCGAGCCTTGGAACGCGGACAGCAGCGCCCGGCTTTCCGCGGTGCGGTCCATGTCCATCCAGGCGATCCCGCTGCGTTCGACGTCCATGTTCACGGCGTATCCGAAAATAATAAGCTGGATCAGGGGAGGCCCGATGAGCAACCCGCGGCTACGAAAATCACGCAGCGTTTGATAGAGCTCTTTCCGGAAGATTTCCTTGATCCGTTCCCACATAAGCGTCAAGCGACCTTCTGTTTGAGTTTCCGTGTGGCGACAAGAAACACGATGGTTGCATAAGCGAAAAGCAGCGCCGCCTCCCCCCAGAGGATTCCCGCGCCGACACTGCGGAGAAAAACTCCTTTGAGAATGGTGACGAAGTAGCGGGCCGGAAAGACGTAAGTGATGATCTGGATGATGTGGGGCATGTTCTCGATGTCGAAGATGAAGCCTGAAAGCAGGAATGCCGGCAGGAAGGACGTCAGCACACCCACCTGGTAGGCCAGCAGCTGCGACCTCACGAGGGCCGAAATCAGGATTCCCCAGCACAGGCTCCCGACGAGAAAGACAGAGCTCGTGAAGGCGAGGAACAGGAGATCGCCGCGCAAGGGCACGCGGAAGATCGTGACCCCGGTGACGACCGCTACCAGCATGTCAATGACGCCCAGGGTGAAGAACGCGGCCATTTTTCCGAGGACTACCTCCGATGCCCGCAACGGTGTGGACAGGAGCTGCTCCATGGTCCCCATTTCCCACTCGCGCGCGATCGTCAGGGATGTGAGCAACGCCGCGATAATCTGCAGGATGACGGCAATCAGCCCCGGGACGATGTAGTTCTTGGATTTCAGATCGGGGTTGTACCAGATGCGCAGTTGAGGTTGGATGGGAGAGCTCAGGGCTCCGCCGCCCCGGCGATTCTGTGCGCCCGCGCGCAATGAAAGGTCATAGCTCTGGAGCAACGACCGGGAGTAGCCGAGGGCGATCGATGCGGTGTTGGAATCGCTGCCGTCGAGCAGCAGCTGGACCGGGGCGCCTTCTCCGGTCAGCAATTTCCGGGAATAATCTGCGAATACAACCACTCCGAGCAGGCACTCGCTCCGGTCGATGGCCGCCTCGATTTCCCCGTAGGTGCCCGCCGTGCGCAGGATCTGAAAATAGCGGGAGCCCTGAAACCGGGAGATCAGCTCCCGGCTTTCCGGGGTCCGATCGGCATCATAAATGATCGTCGGGATGCGATCGATGTCGAGGGTCAAAGCGTAACCGAACAAGAGGAGCATGAGCAGGGGAAGCGCGAGCGCCATGACCAGGCTCCGCGGGTCCCGCAGGATATGCAGGAATTCCTTCCGGGCGACAGCCCGGGTCCGGCGCAAATTCATGATGCCTTTCGCTCCTCGTCCTCGATGAGGGACACGAACACGTCCTCCATCGAAGGCGGAATCATCTCGAGACTCTTGATCTGGATTCCCCTCGCCGACAATGCCCCCCGGATGCGCCGGCCGGCCTCGTCAGGATCCTGAACAGTGACATGAAGGCCTCCGCCGAAGACGGCCACGTCCAGGATGCCCGGCTCTTTCTCGATGGCCCTCAGGCTGCCCAGCGGATCGGAAGACTCCAGGTTCATCAGCGAGTGCGCCTGCAGCGTTTCTTTCAATGTTTCCGGGGCATCGAGCGCGATGATCTTGCCGCGGTACATGAGCGCGAGCCGGTGGCAGTACTCCGCTTCGTCCATGTAGTGAGTGCTGACGAAGATGGTGTGCCCGGCATCGGAAAGCTCGTAGATGAGGGCCCAGAACGCCCGGCGGGCGATCGGGTCGACGCCGGAAGTCGGCTCGTCCAGGAACAGGATTGGCGGGCGGTGCAGGATCGCGCAGCCGAGCGCGAGGCGCTGCTTCCACCCTCCCGAGAGGGTGCGGGTCGGGGCCGCGCGCCGTTCTTCGAGCCCCGCCATGCGCAGGGCGTGGTCTTTGCGCTCCTGCCGCAGCGACCGGGGAACGCGATAAATGCCGCTGAAAAAATTGATGTTCTCCTCTACCGTCAGGTCGTCATAGAGCGAAAACCGCTGCGACATGTAACCGATATTCTTGCGGACCTCTTCCGGCGCCAGGGAAACGTCCAGTCCGCCCACGAGCGCACGCCCACCCGAAGGCTTGAGCAGCCCGCACAGAACGCGGATTGTCGTCGACTTGCCGGCGCCGTTCGGGCCGAGGAATCCGAAGATCTCTCCCCGGCCGACCGAAAACGACACATGGTCGACCGCACAAAAGGTACCGAAGCACTTCGTCAGGTTCTCGACCTCGACCGCCGGGTTCTCTTGCTTCATGATCTTTCTTTCCCCCAGCAACCATGGGTGCGGAATCGTTCTCCCGTCGTCTTTGGCCTGATCCTGGTTTCCATCATGCCTGGCCTTCCTGTTGCGCCTTGCGGATCAAGGCGATAAACGCATCCTCGAGTGAGGGCACAATCCGCTTGATTCCCGTCACAGGCATCCCCCGGGTCCCGATTTCCTCTTTCAATCGATCCGCCGACATCTTCGCAGGCGAAAGGAACAGGTGGAGAACGGCGCCGGCGGGCTCGACGCTCAAAACTCCCGGGACGTTCGCGAGGGCCTCCCTGGCGCGGCGCAAGTCCGGTGATTTGACTTCGTAGCACTCCTCATCGAGATTCCGCTTGAGGGAGTCGGGCGCTTCGCAGCGGATGAGCCTCCCCTGGTGCATCAGGCCGACACGGTTGCAGCGTTCCGCCTCGTCGAGATATGCGGTGGTGATGACGACCGTCAGGCCGTCCTTCACCAGTTGATACAGGATCGCCCAGAAATCCCGCCGCGAAACCGGATCGACGCCGTTGGTAGGCTCATCGAGGAAGAGCACCTTCGGGTGGTGCAGGAGCGTGCACATGAGCGCTAGTTTCTGCTTCATCCCCCCGGAAAGATTGCCTGCCATTCTGTCGCGGAACGGTTCCATTCGGGTCATGCGCAGAAGCTGCACCGTTAGCGCATCCCGGTCGGCCCGGGAGATGCCGAACAGTTCGGCATAAAACCACAGATTCTCCTGGACACTCAAATCGACATAGAGCCCGAAGCGCTGTGCCATGTAACCGATGCTGTCTTTCACGGAGTCGAGTTCGTGCCGGACGTCGTGGCCCGCCACCCGGGCATCGCCCGATGTCGGATCGAGCAGGCCGCAGAGCAGGCGGAGGGTGGTGGTCTTGCCCGCCCCGTCCGGGCCGACCAGCCCGAAGATTTCGCCGTTCTCGACCCGGAGGGTGAGGCGATCTACGGCGGTCAATGAACCAAAACGGCGGGTCAACTCGTTGGCCTCGACCATTCCTTGGTGGTCATTCATTCTGTTTCCGTCCCTCATAAGGAGTCAGGAGCCAGGAGTCAGGAGTCAGAATGAAAGGCTGCGATTATGGAGGAACAATCGTGAATTGGATTCTTTCCACACTTTCGAGATCAGACCTGAGACCTTAGGCTTCAGAAGAAATGCCGAATCTGAAAAATTGAACAGCTGGGGTCTGGGAGCGCCGCCGTCCTGGAGGCTTGTGCCGGCGAGACGGCGGCGCTCCCGGCACCTCCTGACTCCTGACTTCTGACTTCTGACTTCTGACTCCTGACTCCTGACTCCTGACTTCTGACTCCTGACTCCTGACTTCTGACTTCTGACTTCTGATTACTGTTTTCCGAGCGGACTCGTGGTGTCGGAGAGAACGATCTCTGCCTCGGCCGGCATATTCAGCTTCAGCTCGTGCTGTGGGTTTTCAACTTCAATCTTGATGCGATAGACGAGCTTCACCCGTTCATCGGGCGTCTGGATCTGCTTGGGGGTGAACTCTGCTTCCGACGAGATGAAAGTGATCTTTCCCCAGTAGACCTTGCCGGGAAACGAATCGGTGGTTATCCCGACCTTCATTCCGAGTTTGACGCGGCCGAGATCCTGCTCTCCAACATAGGCCCTCAACCAGGGGCGGTCCAACTCCCCGATTGTGAGGAAGGTCGTTCCGGGCGCCAGCACCTCACCCGCTTCCGCCGACTTGACGAGCACCACGCCGTCTACGGGCGAGACTGCCACGGCGTCGGCGAGCTGCGCGTCGACAACGGCCACCTGGGCTCGTGCCTGCTCCACCTGTGCGCGGCGGGTGTTCATTTCCTGCTCCAGGCGTTTGAGCTCCAGCCGGGATGCCTCGGTCATCTGCAAGTTGGCCTGTGCTTGCGCGACCTGAGCTCGAGCCGCCTCGATTTCCTCCTTGCGAGGGCCTTCGAGCACAAGCGCACGCCGCTCCTCCGCCTGCCGGAGTGCTGCTGCGGTCGCGTCGAAGCGGGACCGGTACTGATCGAACTGGGCCGTGGATATGTCGTCGTTCTTGTACAGGACCTGCGCTCGCTCCCAATCCTGCCGGGCCTGCTGGTGCTGCGTCTGCAATTCTTCGACCATGGCTTCGGCCTGCCGGATCTCCTGTGTCCTGGATCCGGCCCGCAAGTCGCGGAGCCTCGCCTCCGCCTGTAATATCTGGGCCTGGCGCAAACTGATTTCCGCCGCGATGGCGGTCTTCTGCCGCTCGATGCTCGTCTGCAGTTGGGGGATCTGCGATTCGGCCGCCGCCAGGGCCGCCAGGTCGCGGTTCTTTTGACTCTCGAGCTGAGCGGTCTCGAGGTGCGCCAGGATCATCCCTTCGCTCACTGCGCCGCCTTCGTCGACCTCCAGTCTGCTGAGCTTGCCGGAAATCTTGAATGCCATGTCCACCTGGGTCAGCTCAATATTGCCGTACAGCTTGAGGCTGCCTGCCGCTTCGCGTTGCCAGAAACTGCAGGCGGGAAAAAAGGCGCTGCCGAGCAGCACCGTCGAGAGAGTCCCCACGCGCGTCCAATTCATGATCGATTGCCTCCTGATCTGCGCCGATGAGGCGGAAATCGGGCGGGGCGCCGCCCGAGCCGCCGCTGCCGGCGGCCGCATCACTGTACCAGCCGGCGGATTGTGCCGGTCGCGGCCGCGAGGTTGATGCGCGCGATGCCGTACGCGAACAGCGCCGTAATCCGGTTCTCACGCGCGCGCTCCAGCCGGGTCTGGGCGTCCGTAACCTCGAGGCCCGGGCTTGCGCCCGCACTGTAGCGCCTCTGCGCCTGGGCGACCTCATTTTCCGCCAACGAGAGCCCCTCCTCGGCGGTCTTGACCTGTTCGCCTGCCGACCGCAGGCTGTCGAGCGAGAGCCGGACCTCCAGCTCGATCTGCGCGCGCAGATCCTCGCTCCGGATCAATTCCTGTCGGTACTGCGATGCGCTCTGCGCCCTGCGGGCATCGAGACGGCCGCCATCAAACACCGGCAGTTGAAGGGAAACGCCGTACGTGCGCGTCGGGATAGAATTGTCGATGCCGGTCCCGATGGCGCCGTAGTCGGCAAAGAAATTAAGGGACGGAAGACGGTCCATGCGCGACGCGCTTTGAAGCAGCCGGGCCGTCTCCAGCCGCTTATTCTGGGCCTGCCAGTCCGCGCGCGCTTCAAGCGCCGTGTGCAGGGCCTCCTGTACCGTCTGGGGTTCAGCCGGGACGAAGGAGAGTTTATCGGTCAGTTCGAGCGGCCGGTCCATTTCCAGGTGCATGGCACGCATCAGCTTCAGGCGGGCCCCGGCCAGTCCGTTCTGCGCGACCAGCAACCGCTGCCTCTCGTTTTCCATCTGCACTCGGGCGCGGGTGACCTCGATCCCGGTTCCGGTCCCCGCCGCCTTCTGATCGACGGCCAGCTTGAGCAGCGCCTCTCCCAGCGTGATGTCTGCCTGCGTCGCCTCGACCGCCGCCTCCGCGCGGACGGCTTCCAGGTAAGCGCGGGAGACCTCCGAACGAACATCATCCCGGGCGCTTTCCTTTTCCGTTTCAGCCTGGCGGATCCCCGACCGCGATGCCTGATACCGGCGGATGGAGCCCAGGTTGAGGATCGTCTGGCTTGCCGTCGCCCGCGCGTCGAAGACGCTGAACGGGCCGACCCTGACGGGGAAATTGAATCCCGGTACGGGCAGGTTCAGGTGAATGCCGAACGCTTCCAGGTTGCGTGTCACGCTCTGATCCGCCACCGAGGCCGAGACGTTGGGAAGCAGGGCCGCACGCGCTTCATCCGAACGCGCCCGCGCCTGGGCCAGCAGCTCTTCTGCAAGCTGGATGCGCGAATTGCCGTCCGGGGCCATAGCGACCGCGACCGCGTCTTTGAGGGACAGGCGAAGCAGTGGAGCAGGCGCCGCTGCCTGCGGCGGTTGGCCGGCTGCTCCGGCGCCGCCCTGGGCCCCGGCACCGGCCGGGATCAGGATCAGGGCCAGGAGCCAGCACCATGCAGTTCGATCCGTCATCGTCACCACCGTTGTGCAAAGGCGCGCCGCCCCGCACGGGCGAAGCGCGCAAAAAAAGTTTTGCCGGTTTCAGGCCCGGCATTCTTCGCGTCGTTTTTTGGCGCGTCCCTCGACGCGGGCGCCCAGTCCCGCGGCAGAGAACCGGATCAGCCTTGTCTTTGCCCCCGCGAAGTCCGTGGGATCGCACCGGCCCCCTGAAAGAAACCGGAGCAGCCCTCCCGCCGCCAGGGTCTGCGCCAGGGCGCCGATGGTGAAAAACAGTCGCCAGAACAGCTCTTCCGGCGGCAGGCCCGGCAGAGTTCGGCCGAAAGCACGGAGAAACCGCTGGACCGTGGGGCCGAGCTCGGCGCTGAAGATCCTGTGGATGTCGATCGTGGGTTCGGAGTACATCATTCCCATCAGGCGCATGAAAGGCGCGCCGCCATGGCCCATCGCCATCACCGGTTCCAGGAAGGCCTCGAGCAGCTCCTCGAGCGGCACGGGTCTCCCGCCCGCCCTGGCCTCGCACGCGTCCAGTGCGGCAAGGCGGGCGCGGTTGAGGGGCTCCAGCCGGCGGGCGAAGACCGCACGGATCAGGGCTTCCTTGGAACGGAAGTGATAGTTGACGGCGCCGAGGTTGACCCCGGCCGCGGCCGTGATTGCCCGGAGGGAGCCGGCGGCGAATCCCTGTTCAGACAGGAGGCGTTCCGCAGCATCCAGAATCCGTGTCTTGGTTTCTTCCATATCAAACGTATGATTGATTCAAACGTATGAATTGTCAAGATCTGTTTTTCGACTGCCCGATTCCTGGTGCCTGATTTGCGGGTGAACGGCCGCGCCGGGAAACTCGCCTTGAGGTGCAATCAGAAGCGAGACTCAATCCTCGCGGGATCTGGGTGAGCCTTTCGAACTCAGCGTTTGATCGGACAATAAGGATGCGTCGCGTAACCATTAAAGACAAAAGAATTTGTCAATGGTCAATGGTTAATGGTGATTTGTCATTTGGCCGCTTCAGACCATTGGCCTGTGAGGTCCTGATCGAGTTCGGAGCGGGTGAAGCACCCGAGCGCAGAGCCTGCCCGCCAACATGCCGTCCAGCCCCCAAATAACAAATAACAATTAACCAATGACAATTAACAAATTCCGATTGCACCCTCACCATGTTCGGGGTGGCTTCCGGACGCCGGGAGAGGTATTTTAGTGGGAGACAAAATGTGTCTGCGTGATGGATATTTGACCGCGTGCGGCGTTGCTGTGCGCCGCCGCGCCGGCACTTGTCCTGGTATTTATGGCTTGTCATCAGCCAGTCAGCGCTTAGGGAGGGAGGTTTGAGGATGTCGACAACTGAGAGCGCCTCGGTCGCCAGGATCGAGGAGTTGCTGGGCGAAAAGGCGCGCTTCTATCTGGATCATCAGTGCCGGACCGTTTCCCGGGAGCATTTGCACCTGCCCGGCCCTGATTTTATTGACCGGGTGTGGATGGGCAGCGACCGGCCCGCGCCGGTGCTGCGCAGCCTGCAGTCGCTGTTCGACCACGGCCGGCTTCGGGGGACGGGATTTCTTTCCATCCTGCCCGTAGATCAGGGAATCGAACACTCGGGGGGCGCATCCTTTGCCCCCAATCCGCTTTACTTCGACGGCGAAAACATCGTAAAGCTGGCGATCGAGGGCGGCTGCAACGCAGTGGCTTCGACCCTGGGGGTGCTCGGGTCCGTCTGCCGCAAGTACGCGCACAGGATCCCGTTCATCCTGAAGCTCAACCACAACGAGTTCCTGTCCTATCCGAATTCCTTCGACCAGATCCTGTTCGCCAACGTGGAGCAGGCCTTCGAGATGGGCGCGGTGGCGGTGGGCGCCACCATCTATTTCGGGTCCGATGAGTCGAGGCGTCAGATTCAGGAGGTGAGCCAGGCCTTTCACGCCGCCCATGAGCTCGGTATGGCGACCATCCTGTGGTGCTACATGCGCAACGCCGCCTTCGACAAGAAGAAAGAGGGGGGGCCGGACTATCACGTGGCGGCGGATCTTACGGGCCAGGCCAATCACCTCGGTGTCACGGTTGAAGCGGACATCATCAAGCAGAAACTCCCGGAGTGCAACGGCGGCTATGACGCCTTGAAATTCGGCAAGACGAGCAAGAAGGTCTACTCCGAGCTCAGCAGCGATCACCCGATCGATCTGACGCGCTACCAGGTAATCAACTGCTACCTTGGACGGTCCGGGCTCATCAACTCCGGCGGCGCCAGCGCCGGCGCGGGCGACCTTGCCCAGGCTGTAACGACCGCGGTAATCAACAAGCGTGCGGGCGGCATGGGACTGATCTCCGGCCGGAAGGCCTTCCAGCGGCCGATGAAAGAGGGGGTCGCCATCCTGAATGCCATTCAGGATGTTTATCTCTGCAAAGAGGTAACCGTCGCTTAAACTGGGACGGAGGAGTCACCCCCATGAGAGTGCAACTTCAGTATGGCGCGGGCCGGATGGAAGTAGACATCCCGTCCTCGTCGGTGACGGTGCTGGAACCTGCGTTTATTGAGGGGTTGCCGGACGAGGCGGCCGGTTTCCGGGAAGCGGTCCGCAAGCCGCTCGGGTCGCGCCCAATGCGGGAACTGGTCCGCCCGGGGGACCGGCTGGCGCTCGTGATCCCGGACATCACCCGGCCGCTCGTCACCGACAGGCTGCTCGGCTGGGTCCTGGAGGAACTGTCGCACGTCCCCGCCCGGAAGATCACCATCATCAACGGCACCGGTTCACACCGCGTCAACACGCCCGAGGAACTCCGTTCCATGGTCGGCGGCGGGATCCTGGAGAAATACCGGCTCGTGAATCACTCGGCACACGACCCGTCGACGCTCGCGCCCGCCGGAATGTCAGAGGACGGGCACAGAGTGCTGATGAATCGGGAATATGTAGAGGCCGATCGACGGATCGTGATGGGATTCATCGAGCCTCATTTTATGGCGGGCTTCTCGGGCGGCTACAAAGGGATTTTTCCGGCGCTGGCCGATATCGAATCGATCATGCATTACCACCGAGCTTCGGTGATTGGCGATCCGCGCAGCACCTGGGGCCGGCTCGAGGGGAATCCGACGCAGGAGCAGATCAGGACCAACGGATCGCTGCTTCCGGTGGATTTCTGCATCAACGTGACACAGAATCGCGACCGCCGGATTACCCGGTTCTTCTGCGGTGATGTCCTGGCGGCGCACCGCAAGGGCTGCGAATTCGCCAGGTCAACCGCGATGGCGGCGTTCGAACATCCCTTTCCGGTTGTGGTGACCACCAACGGCGGATACCCGCTCGACCAGAACCTCTACCAGGCCGTAAAAGGCATGTCTGCGGCGGCGCAGATCGTGAGCGAAGGCGGCTTTATATTGGCGGCAGCAGAGTGCAGGGACGGCTTTCCGGCGCACGGCAATTTCCGCAAGCTGATGCTCGAACACGAGTCACCGGAGGCTATCCTGCGCACGATTCTGGCGCCGGGCTTTTCCCTGTATGATCAGTGGGAGGCTCAACTCCTTGGGATCATCCTCATGAAGGCCCGTGTCGGCCTGCACAGCATGATTCCGGCGGAGGATGTCCGGCACGCCCACTTGGAACCGGTGGCCGATGTGGCCGCACGCCTTCGGGACGAACTGGCCCGAACAGGCGGCGGCGCGCCCGTGGCCGTGCTCCCGGAGGGTCCCATGACGATTCCGTACCTGCACCCCCGGGACTGACCTTCATGCCGAAAAACGTCCATTTGTCCGTGATCATTCCCGCATACAACGAGGAGTCGAGGCTTCCGGCGACGCTTCGTCATGTGGGCGAATATCTCGGCGCCCAGCCCTACGAGTCGGAGGTTATCGTCGTCGATGACGGCTCGGTGGATGGCACGGCCGCCGTCGTCCGTGCCTTCACCGCAATCGAGTCGTTGCGCCTGGTGCGGCATGCCGACGGCATGAACCACGGGAAGGGCGCGGCCGTGCGCCTCGGGATGATGGAGGCGCGCGGTGCTTTCCGCCTGTTTATGGATGCGGACAACTCGACGACGCTGAACCAGGTTGCCGGCCTCTGGCCGTGGTTTGACGAGGGGTACGACATCGCCATCGGCTCGCGGAAGGCGCCGGGCGCGCGGGTGGAAGTGCATCAGGCATGGTACAAGGAACTGGCCGGACGTTTCGGCAACTACGTGATTCGCACCCTGGCCGTCCCGGGAATCGTGGACACGCAGGCAGGGTTCAAGATGTTCACCAGCCGTTCTGCCGAGGCCCTCTTTCGGCGTCAGACCATCGACCGCTGGGGTTACGACATCGAGGTGCTGGCGATCGCCCGCCTGGTCGGCTTCCGGATCCGCGAAGTCCCCATTGTCTGGATCAACGCACCGGGGAGCAAGGTGCGCCTGGGCGCCTACATTGAAGTGCTGAGCGAAGTCTGGCGCATCCGGAAAAACATCAAGTCCGGAATCTACCTGCGATCCTTCTGAACCCTATTTCTTCTCGGTGAGTTCGAGGTAGATTACCTCGACAAGGCTTCGAAAGCCGGACCGTCCGGGTGCAGCTGCGGCCGTGGCAATGCCGAATTCCTTCCTGATCTCGTCGAGAGACTTTCTGAACCGTCAGGGGCTGCTGAGCGACGCCAGTTGTGGCAAGAATCAAAAACAGGAATGAGAAGAGAATGCTATTCAGAAATGCGGCCGTTCTCGACATGCTGTCCTCCTAGCCTGACAGTGACAATCCAGGGGTAGTATCATCCCGCTCAAACGACACCATACTATATCAGGACGACCGGGCACTTGTTTAGCGGCGAGTAGGTCCAGCTGTTTCCGGTCGCGAAACTCCTCGGTCATCTCACCTGGACCTAGACTTGGACTTGGACCCGGACGTGGACGTAGACCCGGCAAATACCAATGCCACGATATAAGTGCCGCATTCGCTGGAGGTTACATCAAAAATGTCTGACCTCGTCCAGGTCCAGGTCCAAGTCCACGTCCATGACCAGGCAGGACAATGATTGAGTTTCGCAACAGAAACAAGCTAGTTCAACCCCGTTCCCCTTTTGCCTCAGCTGCAGTTCGACTGTGGAACAGTCCTACACCCGTACGGCAGAGGGAGGATCGCGTTGGGTTTGGAAAGGGTGCGGTTGGCTGGCTCTAATCTGGGACTGCAATCCTTTCTCCAATCAGCGGGCGCCAGTGCCACATGGCGGGCCGCCCCCGGGGGGGTGGAGCCGCGCATTGAGGGCAATTCTCCGCCAAGGTAGGGTTTATGGTTAAATATTGAAACAAGTGGTGGTTGAAAACCGTAAGAGCAGAGTACGGAAGATCACGGGCCAGGTTCACCTGGCCAATCCCGTTCCTGGATGAATTCATCGAGGACGGGGTGCACGGAGTTTTGGGGAGAGTGTGGCCCCATCTGTCTCGGCTCGGAAAACTCAGTGATTACTAAGATAGCCGATCTAGATTCGCCCATGAGCAAAAGAGGTCGCCAGGCGTCCACATCCATGGCCGGCAATGCGGACGTTTCTTCCACCGTCGGAACGTCGATCAACCCGGCCGAACTCAAGATTGATCTCCTTTGCCGCGGAGCTGTAGTCGACGACAGCTGTCGCCTCAAAGAGGATGGACGCCCTATCTGCAATACCCGCGCAGACTTAGCGAGCGGGTTGGAGATGATCCTCCCTGGGGAAATGAGAGAGCTTTGGGTGAATGTACCCGTGAAGGAGAAGTTCGTCGAAAAAAGCCCTTATCGACTTGTGCGGACGCCGGACGGGTACCAGCTGCGCGATGAATCACGCCGGATCAACTGCAAGGTCAAGCTCGCTCCCAAGGCCGACTGGTACGACACCCGCACCAAACGCGGAATCCGCATGTCCCAGATCGGGACGCTCCAGGGGACCATCTTGATTCTGCGCCTCGGGACTCAACAACGTTTTTGGGGAGGGTCGCAGGAATTCGACAGCTTTCAAGTTGGCACGGAATCCTGCGGATCGCCGCAACCGGCGGACGCGACAGTCGAGGACGTTGTCGAAACTGCTGCAATGGCGCAGAAGAAGTCGGGTGTCACCTTCGTGCTCGTGCGCGGTGGGTACCCGCATGCCGGCGGCCTGACAAGGATCTTCCCCTATCTGGAAGCCTTGAAAGGGGAAGTCGGAATCCTCGTAGGGGTGCAATTTCCTCCCGAGGAGGATTTGAGCGTGTACGATCAGGCTTGCACTCTCGGGGTGGATCACTTGAGCTTTTGCCTCGATCTGTTCAACAAGGAGTATATCAAGCGTTATGTCCCGGGCCGGTTCGATGCACCCGGCCAGGACATTTACTTCCGCGCCATCGGGCACTGCGCCGGAATCATGGGCAAAGGAAGGACTTCCGGAGAAATTGTCGCCGGGCTTGAACCGGTCGAAAACTCACTCCGCGCAATTGATTATTTCGTCAGCGAAGCCGTGCTGCCCCTGGTTTGCATCCTGCGTCCCCTGCAGGGGACGATCCTGGAGGATTTTGCGCCTCCCCGGACCCAGGAGATGCTGGACGTCTTCCGCCACGTATATCGGGCGTGCCGTGCTCAGAACCTGCCGCTTGGGATGGCGCCCAATATCCAGCTCAGCGTTCTGCCTCACCCTGAGGACACTCTGTACCTTGCCCCCGACTCGTCGGACTGCCGGGTATACCAGCGGTGGAACCAGACGATGAGGCAGGTGATGCGGCCGTATTTCCTTCGCCGCATGCGGAAGAACCGGATTCCCAAGGAGTGATTATGGCGCCGGCTGCGATCCCAGGTCCGGCGCATCCAAACAAGCCGGCGTCCGGGATTGCCGGCTATTCGAGATGGTATTTCTTCACTTTGTAGCGCAGTGTGTCCCTGGTAATGTGCAGCAGCTTGGCTGCCATGGTCTTGTTTCCGCGTGATTGTTCCATCGCCTGGCGGATCAACTCTCGCTCCACTTCATACAACGAGGTTCCGCCCTGAGGCAGGTGGATGCCTCCGTTTTCCGAGCCTTCACTCATCGGGATGGGGAGGATGCCGCCCTCCGAGATGCGGATGGGGAGATACTTGGCGGCAACGCGGTTCCCCTCGGAGAGGATCATCACCCGCTCGATCGCGTTTCGCAGTTCGCGGATGTTTCCCGGCCAGTCGTAGTTCATCAGGAGTTCTTCCGCCTCACGGGTAACCCCTTGGATGTTCTTGTGGAACCTCTCGTTGTAGTAGCGGATGAAGTGGCTCAACAGCGGGGGAATGTCGTCCTTGTGATCCCGCAACGGCAGCAGCATTACCGGAATAATTGCCAGGCGAAAATAGAGATCCTGGCGGAACCTGGATGACCGCACCGCCTCCTCGAGGTTGTGATTCGAAGCGGCAATCACTCGAACATCCACAGTGATGTTTTTCACCCCGCCGACGCGGCGGAAGGATTGGCCCTCCAGCACCCTCAGCAGCTTTGCCTGCATTCCCAGGTTCATCTCGCTGATTTCGTCCAGGAAGAGGGTGCCGCCATCGGCAATTTCGAACATCCCCTTCTTCTGCGCCCGGGCGTCGGTAAAAGCGCCCTTTTCATGCCCGAACAACTCGGATTCCATCAGGTTTTCGGGGATTGCGGCGCAATTGATCGCGTAAAAGGGGCGGTCCCGGCGCGAGGATTCGTAATGGATGGCGTGCGCAACCAGGTCCTTGCCGGTGCCGCTTTCCCCCTGGATGAGGATTGTGGACGCTTCGCTGGCCGCGAGTTTCCTGATCAGCTCGACGATGTCCCGCACATGGTCGGACACTCCGACGAAATGCTCGACGCTGAATTCGCTGCGCTGGATTTCGTGGGTGCGCGCCACCTCGGTGCGCAGGCGGCGCGTTTCGAGCGCGTTCCGGAGCGAATTCTCCAGCTTTTCGAAGTTGATTGGTTTTTCGATAAAATCGTAGGCGCCCAGCTTGAGGCTGCGGACCGCGTCGTCGACCACGCCGAAAGCCGTAATCACGATCACCGGCACCTGGACATTCCGCCTTCGCACCTCAGACAGGACTTCGATGCCGGTCATGTCAGGCAGCTTCACGTCGAGCGTGATCAGGTCGGGATTGTCCAGTTGCACGCGCCCGAGCGCGGTCGCCCCGTCTTCGGCGAGGCTCACATGGTATCCCCACTGCTCCAGTTTCTGCTGGAGTGACCAGCGCACCAGCCGCTCATCATCGACGACAAGAATGGTTTCCTTGGGCATAAGGCTTAGAGGCGCGAAAGGAGCGGCAGCATCACGCTGAATCTGGCCCCGCGGCCGACTTCGCTATGCACTTCGATTGTACCCCCATGATATTGCACGTTTTTCAGGCAGGTTGCCAGCCCCAATCCCGTGCCGTCGGTCCGCGTGGTGAAAAAGGGTTGGAAAAGGCGCTTGCGCACGTCTTCGGGAATTCCCGGGCCGTCGTCCTCCACCTCGAGGATCACGGCTCCTTCCACAGGATCGTGGCGCAGCCTGACGTCGATGTGCCCGCCGGCAGGCATCGCCTTCTGCGCGTTCAGCAACAGGTTCAGCAGCACCTGCTCGAGCTGCGTTTCGTCGCCGGTGAACGCCGGGATGCCCGTGAGCTTGTGCAGGCTCATCACCAGCGCCTCGTTGTTCGCTGATTTTTCCACCATCGCCATGGTGCGTTGCGCAATCTCCACGAGCAGGATGTCGGAGTGCGCGGGGGCCTTGGGCTTGGCGTAATTCAGAAGGTCCCGCACAATCTTGTCGATCCTGCCGACCTCGTGAAGCACATCTCCGAGGATCTCGCGGTGGATGTCGGTCGCGGGGACAGAATCGCGAATGACCTCGATTGCCCCCTTGATTCCTGCCAGCGGATTCTTGATTTCGTGCGCCAGGCCGGCCGAGAGCTCTCCGAGTGTCGCCAGATGAGCGGCGTCCGCCAGCTGTCCCTCCATGTTCCGGTAGGCGGTCACATCCTTGAGCACCGCAGAGGCGCCGATGATCTGCCCACTCTCGTCGCGGATCGCCGTGCGCGTGAAGATCACCTGGATCCGCCGGCCATCCTTGGTGATCCGCTCGGTCTGAAAGCTTCGCACCGCGCCGAAAGCCCGTACTTTTTCGGCGAGTTGCTTCAGCTCCTGGGCTTCGCGCAGCTCCGGCGTCAGGAGAATGCTGATCGACTTGCCGATCATTTCCGCTGCACTGTACCCGAAGATCGCTTCCGCACCCCGATTCCAGGAGGTCACGATGTCTTCGGGATCCAAGGTCATGATGGCATCGGCAGAGTCCTGGAGGATATTGGCCATGAAACGATTCTTTGTGTTCAGCTCGTCTTCCAGCCTGCGGATGGCCGAGAGGTTCCGAGCCACTCCAATCGTGCCCAGAATCCTCCCGGATCCGTTCTTAATGCAGGAGGCCGAAAGCGCGACCGGAGTCCGCCGACCGGATGCCGAGAGGAATTCGGTCAGGTAGTTGCGAAACCTGCCCGCTTCCTTGAGCTGCCGCATTATCCGTTGGGCCTCCGCGACGCCGCCCGCATAGAATTCGCTTATCTGGCGGCCGTTGGGTTCGCCCGGTAACAGACCCAGCATGTCGCAAGCCGCCGCACTGCAGAAAATAACGCGCCCTTTGGCATCGGTGGTGATCACCGCGTCCAGCGAAACCTGCTCCAACTCGCAACCCAGCTCACTGATCGATCTGAAGCAGCGTGCGATGTGTTCATTAACGCTGTGCCTTCCAGCCGAATTCGACCCATTGCGAGGAGACATAACCTCACGCCATCCGCCGGTGTCCCGCTTGTCTTGCGGGCTGCATCGCTGTTTTATCAATTTATGATTCAAGGCGCCAATTATACTCGTGATTCCTCAGGATTGCGCCCGTGAGATAGTTAGACGCCCGGTGCCGAAGCCCTCAGTCCACGCCGGGAATTCATTCGCTCCTTCCCAACCATAACTATAGACCATTTTGCGGCAGGTTTGGGTGAAATTGCTGTGCTTGTGGGTTTTGTCACCCATTCGAGTGTTTAATTTGCTTACACTCAATGTGTTGTGGCGGTTAAATAAGCCATTGTAAACAAGCGGGATAAATCAAGCGGCTTTTGGCAGGGGAGGCGTGGCACGACAGTTGCGTATTAATATCTTTGGATAGAGCAAATTACAACCCTAAGAAGGAGAATCGTTCCGACATACAAACCTCCTTTCCACCCTTAATACCCACCTACACCCGAGCGGCGCCCTTTCTCTTCCCGGGGAAAGGGCGCTGATTTTTTTGTCCGACGATCTCCCCTAGCTAGTTTCTATCGCGACACTCAATCATTGTCCTGCTTGGTCATGGACGTGGACTTGGACCTCGACCTGGACGTGATCAGCCTCTCTTGATGTAACTTATCGCGAATGCGGCACTTATATCGGACCACAGGTATTTGCCAGGTCTACGTCCACGTCGAGGTCCAAGTCCAAGTCTAGGTCCAAGTCTAGGTCCAAGTCAGAAGACCTTGGGGTTTCGCGACAGAAACTGGCTAATAAGTGTCTCGTCATCTGCAACTTGGGCGCACAAGATAACCGAGCGGAGAAGATCGCGAGTGGGACTTTGAGGAGTATTGAGCGGGGAGTCCGCGGTTCCTCCTCCGCTCTTTTCAGAGCGGAGGAGGTCTTCCGTTTGCCGCAAGCCCTTGGCAGGGGCCGCTTTGGCTTAGCGGGTAAAAACCAGCGAGAAGGTCACCAGGTGGCTCTTGTAGGTTTCAAACCCGAAGAGCTTATCGGTGTAACCGAAATACTGCCAGGTCGGTTTCAGGGCGAAGTTTGCGCCAAATGGTATCCAGAGCGAGGCGTACGGCTGATGGAACTCGATCGGAGCGGTGCCCCGGTTGATGACGCCGCGATAGCCCAACTCGAGCTTTGAGGAACGATAGATGCCGACCGCCATGCGGCCCCCGAAACCGGATACGCGCTCGTCGAAGATGGAGCGAGCGGTGAGGAGGTTCTGAGGAAGGACGATGGAGAAATCGGAAAGCAGCTTGGAGCGGGAGTAGTCGACGCTGATGTTGAAGCGTTCACTGGGCTCGTAGCTCAAGCCTGCCGTGTAGTTCTTGTTGTGAGCCTTGAACGCGGTGTCGATGGCGGGATCGGAATTGCGCTGGACGGAGACCCTGCCGTTGAAGCTCAGGCCCTTCCATGAACCGACCCGCCAGTCGAAGTTGAACTGGTCCCAGTTGAACAGATCTGTCCGTGTGATAGGGGCGTTGGTCTTGGTTTTTTCGTAGTCCAAATCAAGACGAAGCCAGCGGCCCGGGCGGTAGACGAGCCCGACGAGAGCGGCCCTGCGAGAATGGTTGGTGTCTGCGATGTCGTCGGAATCGTTATTGTGGACATCAACGTAGGTATAGCGATGACCCCCACGGACGGCGAAACCGCCGCCGAGATCATACTCCAATTCAGCCTGATTGCGGACCTCGTTGTAGATAAATTCGGTGTCGAGCTGGCTCTGGGAAAACGCATTCCCTGGCGTGCCGGGACCGAAAAGCGAGGTGGCATTGACGAAGAAGGTCGACAGCAGGCCGGCGCCGGAGATGTGATAATCGAGGGTATCGACCGAATCCGTGAGCGTGAGTCGGGAGAACGGGGAATACTCGATGAGGAACGCGCCGTTGTGATTGGGCTTCTTGGCGCGGCCGCTGAAGCTGTCGTTGGCGGAGCCGTAGACGAGGAAGTCTTCCAGAGAAATGAGATTTCCAGAGCGGCTTTCACCGAGAGCGGATTCGACATCTCCCATGGTGTACAGATAACGGCCGGTCATGCGGAGGTTCTGGAAGGGAGAGAACTTCGCCAGAATCTTCGTGGTCGGCAGTTTGGTTTTCCCGAAGTAGGCGCGGGAGAGTGAGTCGAGGGAAATGACCTGGCCCATGAATGGCCTCGTGCCCTCGTTGCCCTGCGGCTGATCGGCGTCGGTGACGGTCGTGTGATTTCTGAGAGTGCGGTAGCCCTGCTCGACCGTGATGTTGAGGGTGGAGAAGTTGAACTGGAGGCCGCCGTGGAACTCGTTGGAGGCGTAATCCCAGCGGGTGTGGAGCAGGAACTCATTGCCGGTGGACTCGACGGTGGTGAAGCCGGGGCCGGCGGAGGTGTTTCGCGAGAATCCGACGAAGGGGACGATCCTGCGATTGGGGAACAGGCGCAACTCGATGTTGGACATACGATTGTCGACGTTCAGTTTATGCTGGGCAAAGGTGTTGCCCACCCGGTCGAGCTGCGGATTGGCGAAGTTGGAAATGAAATTGTAGTAGTTGAGGTTACGGTAGCTGGCCCGGAAGTCGTAGAGATCCGAGCGGCTGATGTTGATCCGTGCGGTGTTGTACGGGTCGCCCCAGTTGCTGACTGACAGGTCCAGCCGGTCAAAGAGGCCGGTACCCGGCGCCGAACGCAGCGACACGTATGAGTTCAACAGCCGGGCGCCCTCGAAGAGGTTGACCTGGCTGCGGTACATCTGATCGTTGCCGTCGATGCCGGACGAGAAGCGATAACCGACCTCGAAAGAGGAGTGGCCCTGGTAGGCGCCGAAGGTAAAACCCTCGGTGCCGGCCGGCTGCGCGGGAGCGGCGGCTTGCGCGGCCTGCTCCTTGGCAGCTGCCTTGTCGGCAGAAGCGTTCTCGGCGGGAGCAGCCGCTCCGGCGGTCGAAGACTGGGCCGGGAGCGGATGCAGGGTGCCGGCAAGCAGAACCAGTGCAAGCACGGAGAGGCCGACGACAGCGAATCTCGAGCAGATCGGCTTGCGAACACGAACATTGGTATACATGGCTTTATCTCCTGCCTCTGGTTCTATTTAAAGAACAGACGGTCGAAGTTGGAGCCGTGGATCATAACGTGACAGGTCGTACAATTCCGGTACGTCGGGCTGTTCAGGTTATGGAACGACGGCGGCTGGGAAGTAAGGACGCTCCTGTTCAGGGGAGTCCTCGCGTGACATTCGAGACACAAGGAAGTCATGGTAGAGCGCACCAGCAATTTGGCGTTATTCGAGCCGTGAGGCTCGTGGCAGCCCTGGCAGCCACGCAACCGGATCGCAGGGTGTTCGAAGACGAATGGGCCCTGATTCTCGGTATGGCACTTGGTGCACATCTGCTCGCTGGTAAGGTTGGTGCGGAGCAGGCGGCGGTCGATGCCGGAGTGAGGCTGATGGCAGTCGGTGCACTCCATGGCGCCTTCCTTGACTCTGTGGTGGAAGGGTTTGGAGAACTCGGATTTCTGAAGGGTATGGCAGCTCAGGCAGAGGGAGGTGGGCTTGTCCTTCAGCGAGCGGGTCATGACGGCGCTCTTGTGAGTACTGTGGCAATCGGCGCAGTCGAGGCCCTGTTTGGCGTGCGTGCTGGCGTTAAAGCCGGTGACCTCATGGTCCTTTTTGTGGCACGCCAGGCACTGCTGGTTGTAGGTCTTGACGGTCTTACCTTTGAACCCGATGATCTTGGTCTTGTCGCCGCCACCGTCGATGTGCGCTTTGCCGGGGCCGTGGCACGACTCGCAAGGATTCTCGACCTTGTAGCTTGGGCTTTTCTCGAGAACCATGTGCGGGTTCGTGCCGAAGGCTTTGACGACGTCCTCGTGACAGGCGGCGCAGTCTTGCATCGTGGTTTCGGCCTTTTGGGGCAGGGCCCCGGCCAGCGACCCGGAAGGGAAGCTGGCCAGGACCCCGACGACTAGAGCTGCCACGGAAGACGCGAGCAGGAATTTGGAACCGCGAGTTAGTGTCATTAGTTGTCCTCTATCGAGCGTGGATCTTGGATACCGCGTGGTCCGCGCTTTCCTTGTGGCAGACCTCGCAGGACTCAACCTGCATTCCGCCAAAAGCAGTTGTGTTGATAAACGCATGAGCTGCCGTCGTAACGGCGTCATGGCATCCGAGGCAAGCCGCAGCGATCGGCATGGTCGGACTCCAGTAGTTCTTGGGGGTTGCCGTGGCAACCGTGCCCGCCGCGACAGGTACCGTGTAGCTGGTGCCTACATGGCAGGCGTTGCAGTTGCGGCGGTCTCCAGGATACAGCACTTCTTTGAAGCTGGTGTTGCCGATCTTGTAATCGCCGGTGAGTTCTTCACCGGTGTGGATCTTGTGAACCATCCACTGCATCGAGACCGATTCCGCAGCCGCCCCGCTGCCTGCGACGAGCGTCGGATTGTGGCATACCACGCACGATTCGATGGTGTTGCGGTTGCTGCCGTGCAGCTGCAGTTTTTCATGGCACTTGTTGCAGTTGGCCAGTGAAACGACCGCGCGCCTCGGGGTTACCGTCGATCCCGTCACCGCAAAATACTTCACAACATTGTCCATGGCATCCCGCTGGGTTATTGTCTGCGTAGGATCGCCGTTCTTGATGAGTGTAGCAGTCAGGCGTCCTTCAAACTGCATGGCCCAGGTGCCGGTCGCCGTGGCCGGGACCTTGATGGTCTTGAAGGTATAGCTGTAAGCTCCACCTCCGATGGAAGTTGCACCGGAGATAGTCTCTGTAATCCTGGTGGTGTAGTCCGCGGTCGGCCCTGCCAGATTGGCGGAGAACCTACCCAGCGATCCGCCGAACGCCGCCGGATCCATGGCGTTTCCGTTCCTGTCGGTGATCTTGAACTGGACCGTCGGATTCTGGCCCGGAGCCGTGTTAGTGAGGCTCAGGACATTGAGCTTGGGCATCTGGAGCTGAGCCGACTTGTAGGGAACGGTGTGAGCGCCGGCAACCGAAACGTCGTATTCGAACTCGCCTTGCGGCTGGTGGCACGAAGCGCACTCGGAGTTGTCGGAATAAGCGCCCGCAGCGTGATTCTCGCCGGTCGCGAAATTGACGTTATCGTGGCAGGAACCGCAGGCCTCGATGCTCGGCTGCAGCAGCCAGGCGTTCCTCTGCGCTGCATCCTTGTGGCAGGTCTGGCAATTGCGGATATCCTGCGGGTAGCCGATGTTGGAGAAGTCGTTGACCGACTGGCTGTTGCCGATGATGATGTACGGCTTGCCCGCGAGCACGCTCGGAAGGTTCTTGCTCATGTGGACCTTGTGGATCAACACCTTCATGTCCTGGCTCTCGCCCGTGTCCGGGTCAATCGTCTGCGGCGAGTGGCACAATATGCAGATCTGCACTTCGCGCCGTCCGGTTTCGCCGTGAAGCGCCAGCGGATCGTGGCACTGGTTGCAGCTCTGGGTGAGCACTACCTGGTGGATCTGCTTCACGGCTGAGCCGTTCGGCACGAAATCCTTGGTCGGGTTCGATACGTAGAAGCTCAACCCGAACTCCCTCAGATCGCGCCGGCCGTAGATTCCCAGCGTGTGGGTCAGGGACGTGTTGTAATTCGCAGGCAAGGCGGTGGCGAACTTGTAGGTGTAAAGACCGTCGCCGGTTTGCGTCCAAACCCCGCCGGCGGGATCGGCACCGGCCTGCACGGCCGTCACGTTCGTGATCGGGCTTTTCACTGTGCGAGTCGTGTACGCGACATAATCAGTAACTTCCCCCCGCTGGCTCGCCGGCAGGTAGGCCAGGATGAAACTGGAACTGATTGCGCCCGGTGTCAGCACGCCCAGCCGGTCCAAAGGCTGATCCATGCTATCCGTATACTTCACCGTCACCAGCGGTTTGCGATCGGCCGGGATGGTAATGTCCACGATCGAGATCTTGAGCCCGGGACGAATGTACGCTACCTCGTCTGCAGACAGGTAATTAGCCTTCTCCAGAGCGGTGTTGGTCCGCGTGCCTTCGTTTTCCTCAACGAGGGCAGCGATTGCAAAAGTAGTGGCCATGAAGAACAGCAGGAACAAAATCCCCACCTTCGCGGCCCGATTCCTGATTCTCATAATACCTCCAAATAAAGCTTTATTCTCCCGTTGACAGCACAACCCCAAAAAATGCTGAAGTGTCGCGTTAAAGTAAGCAATTTTCAAACCTCTGTCGACAGATTTTTAAAAGTGATGTAAATTTCATCAGTTGAATATGTTGCAGTCTTAAACACAGGGCCGGCAAATGGACGTCCCGGGCATATCTGGGTGATATCCCACAGTGTGTGGGCGTAACACCTCGGAGAAACCCCAGGCATCCTGCCCTGATGCCGGGAGTCCGACCGACGCAACAACAAACGAGTCAAATAATTATCGGAAAATTGATTATCTAAATAGTGCTCAGTTTCGATTATTGGCCCCAATTTTTGGTTTAAGCGCCGTTCAGGCGTCAAAAGACCCTTCCGCGGGCTGAACAAAACACGACCGGCTGTTCGAGCGTTTAACAGTGCGCATGACACGGTAGCGATCAATCCCAGGCATTTGGGGACTATCGGAATTTGCAGGTGGGTACATCAATGTTTCTCGGAAACGCGGTCAGAGCGAACTATTCAATGATCAGACTGGGTCTTAATCAAATCTTAACCGGAAGATCGTCAAAGGTTAAAAAAGTTCGGCAAAAATGATCATTCGCCCAAGGAGGCAACATGTGGAAAACGTGTATGAAATGGTTTCTCCTGGCCGGTTTCACGATCATCGCCGCCGGTTGCGGAGGGGGGCCGGCTACCGATGCGGAACATAAGTCCATTACGATCAAGGGTTCGGACACGATGGTGATTCTTTCTCAGCGATGGGCCGAGACTTATATGAACGAAAGACCTGGTAATTCGATCCAGGTGACCGGCGGCGGATCCGGCACCGGAATTGCGGCGCTGATCAATGGCGGTACAGATATCTGCGCCGCATCGCGTCCGATGAAGACTACGGAAAAAGATCAAGTCAAATCCCGGCGTGGCCAAGACGTCACGGAAATCCCCGTGGCTTTGGACGGGGTGGCTGTCTACGTCAATGACTCTTCTCCCCTTCAGGCGATCACGAAAGCTCAGCTGAAGGGCATCTACACCGGGCGGATCACGAACTGGCGGGATGTCGGCGGCAAGGACGAGAAGATCGTACCCTATAGCCGCGAGAACAATTCGGGAACCTACGTGTTTTTCAAGGAGCACGTACTGGAGAATGAAGATTATGCCCGCGAGATTCAGACGCTGCCTGGAACCGCAGCGGTGGTCAATGCCGTGTCCAAGGATCCGGCGTCGATCGGATACGGCGGCATCGCGTACGCGTCGGGCATCCGCGCGGTGCCGGTTCGTGCCGACGACACCAGTGAGCCGGTGATGCCGACGCTGGCCACAGTGCAGAGCGGCCGGTATCCCTTATCGCGCAATCTGTTCTTCTACACCGTGGGAGAGCCGGCGGGAGATCTGAAGACTTTTATCGACTGGGTACTCGGCCCGGAAGGACAAAAGATATGCGAGATGGTGGGGTATTACCCTATCAACATGAAATAACGGTGTCCCCGCTTCAGAAACTTCAAAGGGCGGGGACTGCCGGCGACACGGTCGCGGCCCTTGTGATCAAAGGGAGCGCCTTTGCCGCGATTCTATCGCTCATACTCATTTTCATCTTCATCGGCAAGGAGGCTCTACCGCTGCTGACCTCCCCTGAGATCCACAAGGAAGCGGATCTCGCACGGCTTTTTCTGCCCCAGGCCCCCCGCGCGGGAACTGCGCCTGCGTTTACCTGGCAACCGATCTCGGAAATCCCGAAGTACTCTCTTCTGCCTCTTTTTGCCGGCACGCTCAAAGTGACGATCATTGCGGTCTTCATCGCCATACCTCTGGCGGTCGCCGCAGCGCTCTACACCTCGGAGTTCGCCCCGCCGTGGGCGCGTGAAACGATCAAGCCCTGCATTGAGATCCTGGCCGGCATTCCGAGCGTGGTAGTGGGCTTTTTCTGCCTCATGGTGATCGCTGGCTGGCTGCATGCCGCTTTCGGCTGGACCTACCGCCTGAACGCATTGACTGCGGGTGTCGGCCTGAGCCTGGCTGTGATCCCGATCGTGTACACCGTGTCGGAAGATGCCTTCACCTCCGTACCGCAGAACTACCGCGAGGGTTCGATCGCCATGGGCGCCTCCTCGTGGCAGACTGCCTGGAGGGTGGTGTTGCCGGCGGCCATGCCGGGGGTGCTGGCGGCGTGCGTCCTCGGATTCGGGCGGGCCATCGGGGAGACCATGATCGTCCTCATGGCCTCCGGGAACGCGGCGGTCCTGTCCTGGTCGCCGGTCGATTCGATCCGGACTTTTTCAGCGACGATTGCAGCGGAGCTGGGTGAGGTGGTGCAGGGCAGCCCCCACTACCACGTCCTATTTTTCCTGGGCGCCTTTCTATTCGCTCTGACCTTTGTCATCAACCTCGCCGGCCGCTGGTGGATAGGGCGTTTGCAAAAGAAGCTGCAGGGAGCGTCCTGAAACCATGGCACACAAGGCGAGATTCATCAGCGGTTTCTTTCAGGGATTGACGGGCCTCGCCTGCCTGATCATCATTGTGATGGTTGCGATCATTATCGGAAATATCGTTATCAACGGCGCGGGCAGGTTCTCGTGGGAATTTGTTTCGAAGGCGCCGGAAGCGGGGATGACCCGGGGCGGGATTTTCCCGGCGATCTTCGGCACTGCAGCCATGGTTATCCTGATGACGATTGTCGTGATACCCCTGGGAGTCGCGACCGCGGTTTATATGAACGAATACGCCCCGAAGCGCTCCCGGATGGTGCATCTGGTCCGACTGGCGATCCAGAATTTGGCCGGGGTGCCCGCGATTGTATTCGGGCTCTTCGGATTAGGATTTTTCGTCGAGTTTGTCGGCCGCGGAATTGACCGCGGACTTTACGGCGGCCGGCTCGTGTACGGCCAGCCTGCGATCGTCTGGGCGGCGCTGACCATGGCCCTGCTTACGCTGCCGACCGTCGTCGTGGCCACGGAAGAGGCGTTGCGCGCGATTCCGCAGAGCTACCGCGAGGTCGCTTACTCCCTCGGAGCGACGCGCTGGCAAGTGATCCGGCGCGTGGTGATTCCGCAGGCGGTGGGTGGAATCCTGACGGGCGGCATTCTCGCCATCAGCCGCGGATCGGGGGAAGTGGCGCCCGTGATGTTCACCGGGGCCGCCTATTTTCTGCCTGATCTGCCGTCGCGCCTGCATGACCAGTTCATGGAACTCGGCTATCACGTCTATGTTATGACTACTCAGTCGCCGGATGTCGAAGCTACCAAGCCCATACTCTATACGACGGTCCTGATCCTGCTGATGCTGACCTTTCTTTTGAATCTCACCGCCGTCATGATCCGGGCGCAGTTCCGGAAGAGGGTGCGATATGGCCGTTGACCTCGATCCCTCGATCACGGCGAAGGAACTCCCGGCAGAATTTGCCGGAATGCGCACGGAAGACCTGCGCGTGAGCGTCGCCAGCCAGCAGATATTGAAGGGAATTACGCTCGACGCCCGCCGTGGCGAGATCCTTTCGGTCATCGGTCCGGCAGGGGCGGGCAAAACCACCTACTTGCGCTGCCTCAACCGTATGCTCGAGCTGGATCCGGAATGCAGGATCTCCGGGAAGGTCCTTCTGAACGGCCAATCAGTCTACGATTCAGACGTGTACATTCCGGCACTGCGCAAGCGGGTGGGGATGGTGTTTTCCGTTCCCATCACGCTGCCGATGACGATTTGTCAGAACCTCACGTTCGGACTGAATCTGAACCGCGGCACACGAAGTCAATGCGATGAGAGGGTCGAAATGGCCCTTCGCGCCGCCTATCTCTGGGAGGAGGTGAAAGAGCGCCTTCAGGAACCGGCACGCAATCTTTCAGGAGGACAGCAGCAGCGCCTCTGCCTTGCGCGCACTCTCACGCTCCGGCCGGAGGTTCTGATGCTTGACGAGCCCTGCTCCGGACTCGACCCCATCTCAACCCGAAAGATCGAAGAAGCGCTGCAGCAGCTGAAGGCTGATCTCGCCGTCATCCTGGTCACCAACAATGTGAAACAGGCGGCCCGGGCTTCTGACCGGACGGCGTTTTTCCTTTTCGGAGAGCTGCTCGAGGCCGGCCCTACCGAGGAATTGTTCACAAATCCCCAGAAACAAAAAACTTCGGATTACATCTCGGGACGTTTCGGCTAAGAATCGCCAGTCGGATTTTCGGGTGTCGCAAAACTTGGATGGTTAGCGCGGATCCGCAGGCTACCATGGTTCGGGCAGATATCAATATGCAGGCAATACTGGAAACACGCTCCTTTGATTTGTGGTATGGAACGTTCCACGCATTGTTAGGGGTGTCTTTGGCGGTCAAGCCTCGTGCGATTACCGCCATCATCGGACCCTCGGGTTGCGGCAAATCCACGCTCGTACGCGTCTTCAACCGGATGAACGACGGAATCCGCGGCGTGCGGATTTCCGGGGAAGTGCTGCTGGACGGGCAATCGATTTATGACAGGAACATCAACCTGCGCCTGTTGAGGAAGCGGGTAGGCATGGTGTTCCAGCGGCCGAATCCGTTCCCTCTCTCAGTCTATGAGAATGTCGCTTATGGGCCGCGAATTCACGGATTGTCCCATGGCGATCTGGACGCGCGGGTAGAGGCGGGACTTCGCCAGACGGGTTTGTGGGAAACGCTCAAGGACCGGCTGAGCTCGTCCGCTCTCTCACTGGCGCCCGAACAACAGCAGCGGATCTGCATTTCGCGCCTGCTGGCGGTCGAACCAGAGGTCCTGCTGATGGACGAGCCCACTTCAGCCCTCGACCCGATCGCAACCGCGGGTATCGAAGAGCTGCTGATCGAGCTCAAGAAGTCGTACACGATCGTGATCGTCACGCACAACATGCAGCAAGCGGCACGGATATCCGATTACACCGCCTTCATGCTGCTCGGCGAGCTGGTAGAGGTCGGCGAGACCCAAACCATCTTCACTCTGCAGTCGGATCCGAGAACAGAACAGTACATATCAGGGAGGTTCGGCTAAATGCAGCGGCATTTCGACGATCAAAAGCAAGAACTGCTGGAAAAGCTGGTGCGCATGGGGCGGCTCGCGGAGGCGATGATTCAGACATCGTTGAGGACCCTCATCGAGCGGAATGAATCCCTCGGCGAGGAGGTTTTCAAGAAGGAGGTGGAAGTCAACGATTTGCAGATTGAGATCGACGACCGGGCCGTCAAGCTGACGGCTCTGCAGCAGCCCGTTGGAGAGGATGTACGGTTCCTGTTCATGGCTTCCCGCATCGCGACCGAGCTGGAGCGCATCGGCGACCAGGCGGTCAACATCTGCCAGAACACCCATCATGTCCTGGAAGCGCCACCGTTGAGACCGCTCATCGACTTGCCGAGGATGGGTGAAATTGCCGAAGCGATGGTGCACAACAGCATCGACTCGCTCGTGACGCGGGACTGCGGGCTAGCCAATCAGGTTTTGGATGACGAAAATCAGGTGGACCTGTTCCGCGACCAGATATTCCGCGTTTTGTTGACCTACATGATGTCCGACCCGGGAACGATTTCCCGGGCGTTAGCGTTGATTCTGATATCCCGCAACCTCGAGCGCGTCGGAGATCATGCCACGAACATTGCAGAAGAGGTAATATACCTCGTCGAAGGGCGCGAGGTGCGGCATCGCCGCGAAAGCAGGGCTCGCATGACGCAGTAGGACAAGAACGGTTTCGTGAGGTCTCGACAACGCAATGCTCAAGAAGACCATTCTGGCCATCGATGATGAGAAGGACCTCATCGAGCTGATACGCTACAACCTCGAAAAGGAAGGCTTCCGCGTGAAGGCCGCCCTCGATGGGGAAACCGGCCTAGCCATGGCGATGCAGGACCTGCCGGATGTCGTTCTGGTGGATCTCATGCTGCCTGGCATCGATGGGCTCGAAGTGTGCCGGCGGTTGCGCGGCCACAACCGGACTGCTGGGATCCCGCTCATCATGTTGACGGCAAAATCGTCGGAGCCGGATCGCGTCGTCGGACTGGAATTGGGGGCGGACGACTATGTGACCAAGCCATTCAGCCCGCGCGAGCTGACGGCCCGCGTCAAGGCGCTTCTGAGGCGGTCCTCGGCGGTCCGTGAGCCCGCTGCCAGGATCCGGCGCGGTGATCTCCAGATCGACCTGGAACGCCGCGAGGTCATGTGCGAAGGCAACATCCTCGCGCTCACCGCCACCGAATTCCGGCTGCTCCATTTTCTGGCCGCAAATCCCGGGCGCGTGTTCTCCCGGAGCGAGCTGATCGACAATGTGCTGGGGCGCGATGTTGAGGTGCTCGATCGTACCGTGGACGTGCATGTCACGGCCCTGAGGAAAAAGCTGGGATCGTGCGGAGACTTGATAGTCACGGTTCGCGGATTCGGGTACAAGTTTCAGGAAGGCGATCCTGCATAGGTCCGTGCCCCGGAGATGCAGGAAACGAAAGCCCGGGGCTGTCCGATGAGACGTCAGCGGGGCAGGGTGATTCCTTGAAAAGCCGGTTTTTCTGGAAATTCGGATCGGTTCACCTCCTCCTGCTTTTGCTTGTTATGGTGGCCGTCGACACATACGTAGTCCAGGCTCTCCGGCGTGCCTACCTCGACACTGCCTATGGACAACTCGAGGCTCTCACGCACCTGGCCCAGAGCCGGCCGCCTGAAACCGCCGATTCTGCCGCGCTCCGGGAGTGGGCGGCCTGGATGGGGCGCACCGGAATTCGCACCACCCTGATCGCGGCCGATGGGACTGTGCTCGCGGATTCCGATGAAGATCCCCTGAAGATGGAGAACCACACCGGGCGGCCGGAGATCAGCGAGGCGCTCAGATCCGGCTCGGGCCGCGCCGTGCGTTACAGCGCGACTCTTGGCCATGACCTGGTGTACCTGGCGATTCGCCAACAGCTGGGGAACGGCACGCCCCTGGTGATTCGGTTCGCCGTGCCGCTGGAACGACTGGACGAGACCCTGAGACGTTTTCGGCGGGGTCTGTGGACGGCCTCGATTGTCATTCTGGTGCTGGCGGCGAGCGCCTCGCTCCTCTTTTTCCGGACCCTGTCCGCCCGCATCGAGCGGCTGAAAGAATTCTCGCGACGAGTCGCCGCCGGAGATTTCCGAACGCTCCCCCAGGACCGCAATGGTGACGAGCTGGCTGAACTGACCACCACCCTCAATCAGACCGCCGCACAGCTGGATGTCTCCATCCGGTCCCTGACCGCCGAGCGCAATCAGTCGGCGGCCATCCTTGCCAGCATGGCGGAAGGTGTGGTAGTTGCGGGCTCCGATCAACGCGTGATTTTCTGCAATGCCGCTTTCTGCCGCGCGGTGGGCATTGAATACACGACGTGGGAGGGCCGTCCTCTGGTTGAAGTGGTTCCCAACGCGGACCTGTTGAGCTACATCGAGCAGGCGCACACACGAAACGAGATGGTTACAGGCGAACTGGTCGTGGGCTCGGTGCGGACCAAGAGCTTTGCCGTGACGGTCACGCCCGTCCGATCCAACGGCAAGACTGGCGGCTCCGTGATGGTCCTGCATGATATCAGCGAACTCCGGAGGCTGGAACGCGCCCGGCGTGATTTTGTCGTCAACATTTCCCACGAATACAAGACGCCGCTCACGGCGATCCAGGGTTTTGCCGAAACCCTGCTGGGCGGGGCGCTGGAAGACCAGGAGAACAGCCGCCGGTTTCTGGAGATTATTCGTGATAACGCCACTCGATTAGGGCGCCTCACCGAAGATCTGCTAAAACTGGCTCAGATCGAGGCGGGGAAACTGCAGCCGCAGTTTCAGCCCGTGGCGATCAGCGCCGTGATCGGCGCCTGCCTCGAAACCACGCGGCTCAATGCGGCTCAGAAGGATCTTGTCATCGAAGCCGATTGCGCGCCTGACCTGCCCCTGGTCAGCGGTGATGCCGGCTGGTTGCGGCAGGTGCTGCAGAATCTCCTCGACAATGCCGTGCGCCACTCGCCGGCCGGCGGGCGCATTCTGGTTAAGGCTCTGGCGCAAAACTCCGAGCTTGTGATCTCTGTCTCAGACAAGGGGCCCGGAATCCCCAAAGCCGAACAGGAAAGGATATTCGAAAGGTTCTATCGCGCCGATGCCGGCCGGTCGAGGGAGTCCGGCGGCACCGGGCTGGGACTCTCAATCGCCAAACACCTTGTGGAAGCTCATCGGGGACGCATCCAGGTCCAGAGCGAGGTCGGCGCCGGGTCGACCTTCTACGTGTTCCTCCCCTGTGCATGACCGCGGTCTTTAGCCCGACTTTGACAACTCGACCCAGTTTTCCCCTTTTTTGGCCGTTTTCGGGTCTGTAAGCCTTTTGTTTGCAGTACGGCTTTTCTCGAAAGCCGCTGTAGTGAAGACCTACCCTCTTGACCCCTCCATCGGCGTATGGACAATGGCGTTATGTTTCTCCGCTATACGCAGCGAAAGAAGGACGGGAAGCTGCACCGGTACTGGAGCATCGCTGAGAATCACCGTGGCGAAGGCAAACGAGTGGTTCAGCGGCAGGTGCTGTACCTCGGCGAGATTAACGACAGCCAGCAGGCCGCCTGGTGCCGAAGCATCGAAGTGTTCGAGTCAGGTACCGGCCGCTGGCGTCAGGTAGCGCTTTTCCCCGAAGATCGGGAAGCACCGGAACTGGCACATGAGGTGGTGCATGTGCGCCTGGATCAGCTGCAGCTACGGCGGCCACGGCAATGGGGGGCATGCTGGTTGGCTGGTGAGTTGTGGCATCAACTGCGGTTGGACGAGTTTTGGCGCGAGCGGCTGCGGCCGAGTCGCGAAGGGACAGACTGGCTGGACGTACTGAAGATCCTTGTGAGCTATCGCTTGATCGATCCCGGCAGTGAGTGGCGGCTGCACCGCGAGTGGTACCACCGCTCGGCCATGCGTGACTTGCTGGGCCGGACGGGTGACACCCTCGAGTTGCAGTCGCTGTATCGATGTCTGGACAAGCTGGTGGAACACAAGCGCGGGCTGTTCAGTTTTCTTACCGAGCGGTGGCGAGATCTATTCGAGGTGGGATACGAAGTTTTGCTCTATGACCTGACTAGCACTTATTTCGAATGCGATCCTCCGGGACATGGGAAGCGACGACACGGTTACAGCCGGGACAAACGTCCGGACTGCGTGCAGGTGGTGATCGCACTGGTGATCACGCCGGAGGGATTTCCTGTGGCGTATGAAGTGATGCCTGGAAACACGAGCGACAAGACGACTCTGAAAGCATTTCTGGAAAAGATCGAAGACCAGTACGGCAAGGCGAATCGGGTTTGGGTGATGGATCGCGGAATCCCGACCGAGGATATTCTGCGTGAGATGCGGAAGGCAACCACTCCAACATTCTACTTGGTCGGGACGCAACGAGGGCGGCTGACGAAACTGGAAAAAGAGTTTCTCAAACTGCCGTGGGCGCGAGTGAAGGACTCGCTGGAGGTGAAACTGTTGCCTCAAGAGGGGGAGCTGTACATCCTGGCCCGCAGCGAGGGTCGAAGGAAAAAAGAGCGTGCCATGCGCCGGCGCCGGCTCAAACAATTGTGGAAGCGTCTCCATGAGTTGCAGCGGCAGAAACTCACGCGCGACGAATTGCTGTTGAAGCTCGGCGCCGCCAAAGCAGAAGCGGGCAAGGCCTATCGTCTCGTGGAAGTTCAGGTGCCCAAGGCCGAGGAAACCGTCAGCGCCGAGACATTCACTTTTTCGTTGCGAAAAGAAAAGCTTCGAGCGGCCTTGCGCACTGAAGGCGATTATCTACTGCGCTCGAACCTCTCCGCTGAAGACCCGGCAATTCTGTGGCAACGCTACATTCAGCTGACGGAGATCGAGGCGGCGTTTCGCAATCTCAAGAGTGATCTGGCAGTCCGGCCCATTCACCATCAAAAAGATCCACGCATCGAGGCACACATCTTCGTTGCGTTCCTGGCCTACTGTCTGTATGTCACCTTGCAGCAGCGGCTGAGAGCATTAGCGCCCGGGCTCACCAGCAGAGCCGTGATCGAGAAGATGACTGCCATCCAGATGATTGACGTTCACCTGCCAACCACGGATGGCAGAATGCTCATTCTCTCCCGATACACACAGCCGGAGCCGGACCATCAGTTGCTGCTGCAGCGCCTCCATCTGGCGCTGCCTGCGCAGCCACCTCCAAGAATCTCTCAACAGGGCGAAAACGATGCCTCCGAGCCCATAGCCTTGTAGTGAAGACCTATGGGTTCCTTGAACGTAGAATCAATGATTTACGCAGATTTTGAGCCCCAGTTGTCAAAGTCGGGTTAGACGAACCCATAGAGCTTTGCGGCATTATCGACAAGGATGCGGTTGCGCATGACTTCACCGGGAACGCATTCGGCGAGCAGGTCGAGCAGAATCGCGTCGTTTGGCTTCACGGTCTCCGTCGGGTGCGGCCAATCGCTCCCCCACACGAGACGCTCGGGAGCCTCTTTCACGTAGGCCCTGGCAATGGCGACACTGTCGGCATAGGCAGGCGCTCCAACCTTCGAGTCGATGTAGAATCCCGAGACCTTGACCCAGCCTTTCCCTCTATGCAGGAGGTCACAGATCGTACCGAAGGCAGGGTGTCCGGTTCCCTGCGGCGCGGGCAGACGTCCAAGATGGTCGAAAACAATGGGGCACGCCGCGCGCAGCCAGGTCTCCTTTGCCGCTTCGATCTGATCTGCAGTCGCATTCACCTGGATGTGCCATCCCAGATCCGCAATGCGCCTGGAAAGGGGTTCCACCATGTCGAGTCTCGTGGCCCCGGCCTGCACCAGGTTGAAACGGATCCCGCGCACGCCGGCCTCGTTCATCCCCTTCAGTTCTTCACCGGATACACTCGTGTTTACCACTGCGACGCCGCGGACCGCGGGGCTGAATTTACCAAGGGACTCGAGCAGCAGGCGATTGTCCAGGCCGTACGTCGAGGGTTGCACCAGAACACCGCGACTCGTGCCGATGCGCTTCCGGAAAGACAGGTAATCGTCGACGGTCGCATCCGCCGGCCGCAATTCCGCCTTCGGGTCCACCGGAAATCGTGCGTCGTAAACATGAAAATGGCAGTCGGCCGCCTGCTGCGGCACTTTGGTCCTGGGCATCTCGAAACCGGACGACCACTTCCATGGGCCCTGCCGCCCTTCGACGGCCTGTGTCCTGCCCAATGCGATCGCCGGAATCGCCTTCAAAACCGATCTGCGTGACCAACGGCTTTCGTCCATCGTTCTCTCCTGTTGAAAAACTGCAGAGGATAGATTGTATCCGCAGTTCTCCGGATTGCTCAAGGGCAGCGTTTGCCCGCGGTTGATCGCCGATCGCCCGCCTCAACGAAGCCACGATGAGAGCTCCCATCTGATCCCGCACCCATTCGTGAATGCCGACGCCCCTTCCGATCCTCACAACCTTGCCGCCGGGATCAGTGCCCCGCCTTGATGTCTAACGGCGGGTCTTGAGCAGCTCGAGTTCCCGGGCGAACACCGGATTCCCGGGGAATTCACGGGTGAGGTCGCCGAACAGGACGCGAGCGCGGTCAAACTGACGCTCACGCTCGGAAGCGAGCGCCAGCATGACTTTTGCCAGCGGCCGCAGGTAGTGGCCGCGGACTGAGGCGACCTCGAGTTGTTCCAGGCCGCGTGCCTTGTCGCCGCGGATATTGCCGAACCAGAGCAGGAACCTCTTGTAGGCCGGCAAGGTGCCGATGATGTAATTGGCGGCACCGATGGCGACGTATGCGTCGCCGGCGCCGGGATCGATCTTCAATACCCTGTCAGCTTCACGTTCCGCACGGCGGATGAGGCGAAGCCCTGCCAGTTGGTGTTTTGCAACGAGGGCTTCGAAGTCGCCCTGCATGCCATCGGTCAGGCACAGCGTCAGGAGCGCGCCCAGATCGTCCGGGTGAGCCTTCAGGATCCTTTCCGCGCCGGTTCTGGCCTTCTGGTTTGCCTCGAGGAATGCCGAACTCAACCGCTGGTCCGGTGGGCCTTCGATCCCGTTCTGCAGCCGGTCGTCGTCGAGGAAAAATGCCGAGGTCAAAACTCCCTTTTCGTTGAATTGTTCAAACAGAAAGCTGGCTGCTTCGGCGGCCTCCCCGAGGGGATCCTCGGGGCTGTCGAGTTTATAGGAACTGATTTGAACTCGTGCGGCATTGAACTTCAGCTCATACATGAGCCGAAAACTCTCTTCCAGCCGGGGCTTGGACGATCCAGCGGCCTGCACCGCCGGCCGCGACACTGCTGGGGAAATCATCCAGGCCGCCGCCGTCACCAGAGTCATCAAATGAACGGGCCGGGGAGGACGCCAGGCCCGGCGGATTGCCGATAACAAGCGGGGTTTCCTTGATCGTAAGTTTGTGAGCAAGTCTCTCAATCCCGGTTTTCTTTATTCATTCTGTTCCGGCAACGTGTCCCGGCGGCGCAGGACAGCTATTTGGTTGTGGCGGAAAATTTCAGGTTCGTGAGCGGCGGCATGACTTTCCCCTCGATGTTGTGCAGGAGGGGACAATCCGCAGTCCCCTCCAACTCGGTCGCCGTAGCCTTGGTGAGGGTGATGGTACACTTGCTCTTGCCCTTGGTGAATCGGCTGACATCTCCGTCCGCGAACATGCCGATTCCATTTATGCTGAAGGGCCCCTCCAGATCGACCTTCCCCGGACCCTGAAACATCAGGTTGAGATTCAGATGCATGTTCGCTTTGCTCTTCGGATCCGTCCTGAATACCAGCGTCGCGTATGTGAAGCCCTGCATCTGCTGGAAACCCCCTTCGGCAAAGCTGAAGACGAGATCTTTGCCGGCAAACTTGAAAGCAGCCAGTCCAGACTTCACGGCAACTCCTTCATATTTCTGCGCAACGGCCGGCGCCGTCCACACTGTGACGACCACCAAAGCGAGAAGGCTCAAAACAAAAGGCTTCATGGAAAATCTCCCCTTGGAATTGTTGGACCCTGATGCGCACGCAGAATGAAGCATTCTGTCCCTGATTGCAATTCCGTAATGATACATGGGATCGGGCCGGCCCAACCACAAATCGATCAGGCAGTCAGCGCATATTGAGGGTCGGTACAGTGCTTTTATCGAAGCGGATTTCACCTATCTGTTGTATAAATTTGGTTTGTCGGTCCGATCCCCAATCCCACCGGAGGGCTCGATTCGAAATGCAGCCAGACAGGCCGGTTCCCCCGTATCCGGAAGAGTTCGGGCTTGCTTACTGGATGGACCGGGTTATGCGGAAATGCGAGGCGGCCCTTCATGACCTTGCGCCTGAATCCGTGCATGATCTGCGCGTCGCCCTGCGCCGCTGCCGTTCCATTGCCGACGGATACAGGACCTTCGATCCCGATCCATCCTGGAAGGAGATGAAAAAGGAAGGGAGGATACTCTTCAGGAGGCTTGGCGAACTAAGGGACACTCAGGTGATGCTCGACCTAGTCGGCCGGCTCGTTATCGGGCCGGAAGCGACGATCCGGCTGGTGAACGCTTTCCTTGCCGGCCGTGAGATACAACTCAAGTCGATCGCCCACGAAGCGTTGAGAAAGTTCAACCTGGATAAATGGTCGGCGTGGCGCAAACTGCTCCCGTTGCGCACCCATTCCATCCCGATGGAAGGTCCTGCATTTCAACATCTGGCCCTCGAATGCTGGCATCAGGCAAGGGAACTCCACCGCCAGGCACTGAGGAACCGAAGCCAGATCGCTTTCCACAGGTTGAGGATCGGATTAAAGAAATTCCGCTACACCGTGGAGAACTTCCTGCCGCAGCGGCACGAGCAGTGGGGCAACGATCTGCGGGAGCTTCAAGATCTTCTCGGCGAGCTTCACGATCTCCACGTCCTGTGGAGGACCGCCCTCGGGATTGGTGTATTGAAGGACACCGAAGCCCGCTCTTTATGGCGCACCTCAATCGGCGATGAGCGCAGGAGGCGGCTGGATGGGTACCGTCGGAGAATGGTGGGAGGGACCTCGTTGTGGGCCACCTGGCGTGCGGGCCTGCCCGGTCCTTCCGAGCTCGAAGCGGCGACTATCGCCAGGTTGGCAACCTGGGCCTCTTTTCGCGACGACGATCCGGATCGAACCGGGCGGGTCACGCGGCTGGCGCTCCAGCTGTACGACGGCTTGAGGCAGGAGGGACTTCTCGCATCGGCAGACCCGCTTGGCGCGCGCCTTCTGCTGCACATAGCCGCCCTGCTGCACGACATCGGCTTTGAGGATAAGAAGAAGCGCCGGAAGGCTCCCTGCCGTTTGATCGAACAGCTTGAGCCGCCACTTGGCCTGAAAGCCCAGGACCTGCAGTTGGCTGCGCTGGCCGTGCGATATCATAGGGGTGCTTTTCCAAGCCCGGCTCACAAAAAGTTCGCGCTGCTCACAGACAGGCATCGATGGGTCGTGGTTCTCACCGCGGGGATTCTGCGGCTGGCAGCCGTTTTCGCTTCAGCCGGCAGCGGAAGTGTTCGCTCCCTGTCAGTCGGCAGAATCCAGACTGCGATTCTGGTTACTGCCGATAGCTATGAGGAGAGCGATCCGATCGTCGAGAAGCTGGCGAAGGCCAGACACCTTCTGGAAAGCGCCTGCCGCGCACCAGTAATGGTGCGCTCGGCTCAAATCGTGAAAGATGCTTGACCGGTCCGAACGGCGGAGAAATATCAGGCGGCCTGCCGGTTTTGCACGGCGCCGAATACTGTACGCAGAAACTCCCCCCGCTCCGGCGGGTTGGGGAGAAGATCGTAGGCTCCGAGATTCAAGACCTGGCTCCACAGCATTTCATCCGCGAATCTGGACAGGAAAATGACTTCCGCGTCCGGGGCCACGCGCTTGACGGCAGAGACCAGGGTGTCACAAGCGCGTTTTGAGGGGTTCGAAAGGTCCATGACGACTGCGTTAAACGGAGAATTCTTTGCGAGTGTGCGTTCAAGAGGTTCGGCGGCGGAAGTGAATTGGACCTTGATCGGAGAGCCGTGCAGAAACTCGCGGATCATTTCCCGTGCGCCCGGATCCGGATCGCAAACAAGAATACGCAATTGCTTTTCGGTGCTCATCTCTTTTCCCGACCTCGTGCTCAGACTGGACGACGCGCACTCCCGGCGCCGTCCTGCCGGCAACCGGGACGAGCGGCGCTGACCCGTCCCATACGTCGCTAAATGCCTTTTTTCCCGTGTCGCGGACCTGGATTGACTCAACCACATCAGGGCGAACCCATCCCTCCAGGCGTTATTTTCCTGAGTCGGCTGCAGCACCACGCTTTCAGAGCATTCATCGGATGCGAACTCGCTCTACCCGCCCGTCATGAACAAAGTTGCGGATCTGAGCAGTGCAGCCGAGTACTTAAAGTATTACTGCTGGAGAGGCTCCCTTGGAACTAGGTAAAACCCTTGTTTTTGGAAAAAACCCCAGGGTGGTTGCTGAGGAGATTATCTCTTTTTATTTCAATAGATACAGTGGAGATCCTTACTGTATTGTGTCCAGAAACGACTGAAAGCTCGGTTCCCACTTTGCGATCGTATTGACGGGACCCGTGAGTTTGAAGAACCATGGCCCGGCGGCAGTTTCCGCAACAGCGGCCAGCATGCGGAAATTCGGCTTGGGCTTCGATTCTCCCATCATTCCATTGCCCGCGAGGTAAATTCCCTTTACGTCAACGACCGTCACCGGGATTCCGTTTGACTCACGCCGCGACACGACGCCGGTTGCCGGGCTCCCATCGGTGTTCTGGAACTGGCCTTTCCAGCGGTTAATGTTGGCCTCGACCGATCCCCCCTCGCCGGGGAAATAGAATACGGACAACTCCGCATCCTCCGGGTCTCCGTTCACTCGAGGAAGTCGGTATTGAGCTTTCCGCATGGTGGAGGTGGGGGTCTCCACGATCCAATCCGGCGGCGGAGTGAACTTGACATCTGAAGCGGCAGGGGCGGCGCCGGCGCCGTGTGCCGGAGCAGGATTCATGGCTTCGGATCCGCCCGTGGTTGCGTTGCCTCCCTGGCGGCCGGAACAACCGGTGAGCAATACCGCCAGGACGAGACCCGCCACAAGGCTGGTGAGAGAGTGCAGCTTCATGCCTGTTTCCTCCGCTATGCGCAAGAAGGGAGTATTCCCCTGTGCCTTCCCTGCACAAGATCATGGCATAAGAGCCCGCAAACGGGAATGTCTCCTGCGCATGAATTATTACAGACCAAAACCTACCGTGTTATGTGCGGGTGAGAGCCGGCGCTTTGCGGGGAGGCCTTCCTGGCGTGGTCGATCACAAAGGTCTCGGGCTCGCCGCGATGTTTATTAGGAGATGCTCTAACCCGAATAATTCACCAGCGCGTGGGCCGCGTAGCGGCCGCATGAATGTAGGCCGGTCTTTCAAGGCCGGCACCCGATTGGCTGCTCCCGATGCGTCGCGTAGGTCGTGAGAAAAAATAGGATTTTGCAAAAAACACCCTAATGTTTCAATGACTTACAGCCGCAAAATGGCGGATTTTTGATTTTTTCTCACGACCGTAGCGACGCTTGAATTCAGCCGTCGCGACGCGACGGAACCATTCGCCGCCGTGTGCTCCCGGCCTTGAAAGGCCGGGCTACAATCAAACCGCCGCTACGCGGCTGCCAACAGCGTGTCGGTTTCATAGGCGAGAGGAGTTGGCCCTTAACGGTTCAGTCTCTGACGGTTGAGTACATCTCGTAATCCTCTTCATGAATAATCCAGGCTAATATCGGCTGCTGTCCGGCTGATCTCAATTCACCACGATGTTGATGAGTTTGCGCGGGACGACGATCACCTTCCTGACGGTTCCTCCTTCGATGTGTCTCCGTACCCTGGGGTCGGCCAGGGCCGCCGATTCAAGCTCTTCCCGGGTGGACGAGATCGATGCGACAAGCCGGCTGCGCAGGCGTCCGTTGATCTGGATCGGAAGCTCCACGGTGTCTTCGCGCGTGTATCTTTCGTCGAAAGCCGGCCAGGGCTCGTATGCCAGCGAACCGTCGTGCCCGAGAGCCTTCCAGAGCTCTTCGGCGAGATGGGGCGCCAGCGGGGCGAGCAGAAGCGCGAAGGGATCCATGCAGGCGCGGGGACGGGCGTCCTGGTTGGTAAAGAAGTTGACGAACTCCATCAAGCGACTGATGGCAGTGTTGAAACGGAGACCGCTCATGTCCTCCGTCACGGCCCGGATGGTCTTATGCAAAGCCCGGAGTTGCTGGGCGGTGGGATCCGCGCCCGGCTCCTCTCCGGATCGAATCCTGGAATTGAGCCGCAATTCATCGGTCGTCTCTTCGATAATCATGCGCCAGGAACGGTTCAGGAACCGGCTGATTCCCTCCACACCCTGCATGCTCCAGGGTTTGGTGGTCTCGAGGGGGCCCATGAACATCTCGTAGAGCCGTGTGGTATCCGCGCCATATTGCTGCACGGGGACATCCACGGGAATCACGTTGCCCCGGGCTTTGGACATCTTCTCGACCTCACCGGCAAGTTCCTCGCCGGTCTCTGCCTGAATGGCCCTCCCCTCGCCGAACTGGATTGCCGTGTATGGTACGACCCTTCCCTCTTTTGTGCGGTACGTGATCGAGAGGATCATTCCCTGGTTGATGAGTCGCTGGAACGGCTCGAGGGTCGACAGGAAGCCTCGATCAAAAAGGACCTTGTGCCAGAATCTTGCATACAGGAGGTGCAGGACGGCATGTTCGGCGCCGCCGACATAGAGGTCGACCGGCATCCAGTAGCGCTCCCTGGCAGGGTCCCAGGCGGCCCGGTCGTTTTTCGGATCGCAGAAGCGCAAATAGTACCAGCAGGAGCCCGCCCACTGCGGCATGGTATTGGTTTCGCGCCTCAATTCCAGGCCGTCCTCGCGCACGCGGATCCACGAGGCCGCTTTTTCAAGGGGGCCGCCGGGACGCCCGGTCGGTTTGAAATCCTCCATTTCGGGCAGCAGCACAGGGAGTTGATTTTCCGGGACTGCCCTGGTGAGCCCGGTCAGTTTCCCCGCGGCATCGACCTCGTGCAGGATCGGGATGGGTTCGCCCCAGTAGCGCTGGCGGCTGAAGAGCCAGTCGCGCAGTTTGTATTTGACGGCCGGGCATCCCAATCCGGCCCCGGCCAGCCATGACGTGATGGTTTTCTTCGCGTCTGCCGTCGGCAAGCCGTCGAGGGAAACCTCAGTACCGGCCGACTGCATGGCGCATCCGTCGTCGACAAAGGCGACCGGCAGCTCTGCCACTCGCCCTGCATAATCGGAAGCGGCGATGTTCATCGACACCAGCCAGCTGTCGGGCGGCAGCACCACGGCCCGCACCTCGAGGCCGAATTTTTTCGCGAATTCCAGGTCTCTCTCATCGTGTCCGGGCACCCCCATGATCGCGCCTGTTCCGTAACTGATCAGCACGTAATCTGCGATCCAGACGGGAATCCTGGCGCCGGTTGCCGGATTCGTGGCATAGCCCCCGGTAAACACGCCGCTCTTCTCGCCGCGGCCGGCGATGCGATCCTCTTCACTCATGGAAGCGACGCGATTGCGGTATTCTTCGACCTCTCGGCGGCGCTCCGGCGCGGTCAGTACATCGACGAGAGCGTGCTCCGGTGCGAGCACCATGTAGGTTGCCCCAAAGAGGGTGTCAGGGCGGGTCGTGTATACGCGGATGGCTGCCGGCTCCTGCTCCGCGGGAAAGCCGGCGCGTGCCCGGCCGGCGCGCCATGCGGCGTACCCCGCGCCGGGCTCGCCGGCGAAAAAATCGGCTTCGGCGCCTTCGCTGCGGCCTACCCAGTTACGCTGCATTTCCTTGATCGGGTCCGGCCAGTCGAGTGTTTCCAGATCTTCGACAAGCCGGTCCGCGTAGGCGGTAATGCGCAATTTCCACTGTCGCAGGGGAATGCGCTGCACCGGGAAATCCCCTCGTTCGGATCGTCCGTTGATGACCTCCTCATCGGCGAGCACAGTGCCCAACTCTGCGCACCAGTTGACCAGCGATTCCGCCTGGTAGGCGAGGCGGAAGGAATCGCGGTATCTCCTCGCAGCGTCTTCCCCCTCGTCCCGCACATTCGGGGGAATGGGCAGCTCTTCGATCGGGCGCCCTTTTCCGCGGCGGACTCTGCCGTCAGGTCCCGCCCACTCCAGATCGGGATCAAACCAGGTGTGGAACAGGACCAGGAAGATCCACTGCGTCCAGCGCACGTAGTCCGGATCGGTCGTCGCAAACTCGCGGTCCCAATCGTAGCTGTAGCCAAGACGCTTGATCTGGCGCCGGATGTTGGCGATGTTGCGTTCGGTCGTCAGCCGGGGGTGTGTTCCGGTCTGAATCGCGTACTGCTCGGCAGGCAATCCGAACGCGTCATATCCTATCGGATGCAGGACGTTGTATCCGTGCATTCGCTGGTACCGGCAGTACATGTCGGTGGCCGTATAACCCTCCGGATGGCCTACGTGGAGCCCTTCCCCGGACGGATAGGGGAACATGTCCAGGACATATAGTTTTTTCCCTCCGTGGTCCACGGCGCGAAAGACCTTGTTTTTCTCCCAATATTCCTGCCACTTCGTTTCGATCGCCTCAGGGTCATAAACGGGCATTACTGCAACCTCCAATTCGTACCGCTGGTTCCATGAAACAAACAGAATAGCGATCTTTTTCCGGGTTTTAAAGCCTCAAGTGCCCCTGCCGGCGGCCGGCCGCGGAGTCGCCGATCAGCCGCAAATTCCTATAAACAGAAGCTGCGGGCTTCAGCCCATAAGCGCTAAGATAAGTCGCCAACTGAAGGCGGACTTGGACCTGGACCTGGACATGGACATGGACGTGGACGTGGACCTGGGCGCCGAAGGTGCGGCACAAGAGTGTGCGTGTCGAGATGCTGACCCGGATAATTCACCAGCGCGTGGGCCACGTAGCGGCCGCATGAATGTAGGCCGGCCTTTCAAGGCCGGCGCCCGGTCGGCGGCTCCCGATGCGTCGCGTAGCGAAGCTTGAATTCAGCCGTCGCTACACGACGGAACCATTCGCCGCCGTGCGCTCCCGGCCTTGAAAGGCCGGGCTACAATCAAACCGCCGCTACGCGGCTTGCAACAGCGTGTTGGTTTCATAAGCGAGAGGAGTTGGCCCTTAACGGTTCAATGTCTGACAGTCGAGGACATCTCGTAATCCTCTTCATGAATAATCCAGGCTAATGAGGAAATCAAAAGACCACCCCGGATGTCTTCGGGCCTCATTAGCGCTGAATCGACCATTGGACACCCTTTGGAGTCCGGACGCGAACCGGCGAAAATCGGAAGTCCTGCGTTCCAGGCGTTTCATGGGCTAGAATAGGGCTGCTGTTCCGACGCATACCCGCCGCAACTCAGGATCCTGGCAGGGTTGCGAGCTGGCACATGTTGTCACGATTCGACCATGCGTCGGAGACTCGCACCAACCGGATATGTGGACGACGGGAGGTCATCCGCATGGCGCCAGCCAACGGCGAGGACGATAAAAGCCTGTATCAACTGCTGTCGAGACAACCGAGCGACCTGACGGAAGCAGATCTCCGGCGGGCCCTGGACTATGCCGTGCGGCTGATCGAGACGGCCAACGTCATGATCGTCGGTCTCGATTCCTCCGGCCGGGTGGAACTGTTCAACGCGGCGGCCGAGAAAATCACCGAATACACGAAAGATGAAATTATAGGTCGGAGCTGGTTCGAAACCATCGTGCCTGCCGGTGAGTACCCCGAAGTCAGGCAGATGTTCGCGAGATGGCAGGAGGGAGATTACAGCCAGGATCACCTGTATGCAAATCCGATTCTGACCAAATCGGGGAAGGGACGATTCATCCGCTGGCAGAATTCAAGACTGGGAAGTTCGGAGCGGTTTTCGGGAACAATTTCGTACGGGATCGACATTACTGAACGCGTCCTGGCTGAAAACGCACTCAGCGAGTCGGAGCACCAGTATCGATCGCTGGTCGAGCAATCCTGCGATCCGATCTACGTACTGGAGCAGAGTTCGATGCGGCTGGTGCTGGTCAATCCAGCGTGGGAACGTCTTCTCGGATACTCGTCTGCCGAGGCGCTCTCTTCGGGCTTCGGCCTGCTGTCAATCGTCGCTCCCGAAAGCCGGCCGTTGATTCTGGAGCGGGTGGCCCAGCGCTCCAGGGCGTTGCCTCTCGATCCGATCTATGAGTTCCGCGCGGTAACCCGCGATGGCCGCAGTCTCGATCTCGAAGCGAGCGACACCGAGATCGTGTGGCGCGGGGTGCAGGCTGTGCAGGGGATGTATCGGGACATCTCGGTTAACAAGGAGGCTGAGCGGAGACTGCGTCTCTCCGACCGGATTCTGCAGCGCGTGGGAGCGCTTGTCATGGCCGCCGACTCCACGGGCCGTGTCAGTTATGCCGGACCGTCCGCGGAAGAGATGTTGGGATACGAGCCTGCCCAGCTCCTGGGCGACGGCTGGTGGAACCTGGTCCACAGCGACCCCGAAGAGAGGCAGCGCCAGCGAGAATTGCGGGCCGGAATCGCCAGGGGCGAAATCCCGCATCCGAAGGCCCCATATGAGCAGCTGTTGCAGCATCGCGACGGGACCTCACGCTGGATTCTCTGGCAGGATACCCTGGGGCCGGAGGGGCTTGTGTTCGGCGTGGGCCAGGACATCACGGAGCGCAAGCGACTGGAAGGACAGCTCCGCCAGGCGCAAAAGATGGAAGCCGTAGGCCGTCTGGCCGGAGGCATCGCTCACGATTTCAACAACCTCCTGACTGCGATCAAGGGATACAGCGAGCTGATCCTCGACAGCCTGAGTTACGCCGATCCGCTGCGCAGGGACATGGAGGAGATCAGCAAGGCCGGCGATCGGGCCGCCAACCTGACGCGTCAACTCCTGGCATTCAGCCGGAAGCAGGTGTTGCGGCCGATGATGCTCGATTTGAACGCGGTCGTGGCTGACATCAGCAAACTGATTCAGCGCCTGATCGGCGAAGACATCGAGCTGGTTTCCTCTCTCCAGACGGGCCTGGGTTGCGTGAAAGCCGATTCGGGGCAAATCGAGCAGGTGATCCTGAATCTAGCTCTCAATGCCCGCGACGCCATGCCCCACGGCGGCAAACTCTCGATTCGGACCTCCGACGTCACGTTGGACAAGACGGAAGCGCGTAAACGCACCGGGATGCGGCCCGGGCGCTACGTCCGGCTGGCGTTGAGCGACACCGGCAGTGGCATGGATTCCCAAACCCTTGGCCACCTGTTCGAGCCCTTCTTCACAACAAAGGAAGTTGGTTCGGGCACCGGATTGGGTCTTTCGACCGCCTACGGGATCATCAAGCAGAGCGGCGGATACATATATGGCGTGAGCGAGGTCGGACGGGGCAGCACCTTCGAGATCTACCTCCCCTTCGTCGAAGGCACGCCAGACGTCGAGCCTGCTCCGGCCCACTCCGCCGCGCGAGCATCGGGAAGAGAAACCATATTGCTCGCGGAGCAGGAGGATCTGGTCCGTTCGCTGAGCCAGAAGATTCTGCGCGTGCGCGGATATACGGTGCTTGCGGCTGCAGATGGCCCAGAAGCGCTTGCCATCGCCGGCCTTCATCCGGGTCCTGTCCACCTGCTCATCACGGATGATGTCATGCCTGGAATGGACGGCCGCGAACTGGCCCAGGCTCTGGGTGCGGTCAGGCCCGACACGAGGGTTCTTTACCTGTCGGCATCCTGCGGCGATCCGCCGGCCTTGAATGCTGGACAGAATCCCGGCGCAGCCTTCCTGGCCAAGCCATTCTCGCCCCTGGCGCTGGTGCACAAAGTGCGCGAGGTTCTTGGCCCTCCTTGATCCCCCGCTCAGGCGGCTGTCGAACGGGCCTGATGCGCGCGACCTCCGTCCGCCCTCGGTGCAATCAGAAGTGAGACTCAATCCTCGCGGAATTTGGGTGAGCCTTTTAAGCTCAGCGTTTGATCGGACAAAAAGGATGCGTCGCGCAACGATTCACTGTCAATTGTGATTGGTGAATGGTCATTTGTCATTTGGCCGCTTCAAACCTTTGGCCTGCGAGGTCCTGATCGAGTTCGGAGCGGGTGAAGCACCCGAGCGCAGAACCTGCCCGCCAACATGCCGGCCCGCCCCCAAATGACAATTGACAAATTCTTTTTGTTGAATCCCCCTTCCGATTGCATCCTCCGGCCCTCGGGTGATGTCCTTTGTCCATGACCTTCTGATACAATAGCGCCTTTAATCTATGATGCGGCTCAAACCCTCAACGGAGTGTCGCGATGAATCCGAGTAGGATACTGTCTGTTTCCTTACTCGCCGGCTGCGCTCTGCTGTATTCATGCAGTTCGCGCCAGATTTCCCAAGACAGGAAAGCGGAGATTGCCGTGACCGCAAGACGAATGGTCGGAGAACTTGAACGGCTGGGCAAGAACGGCCAGGATTTTATTGTTCTTGGGGTCGATGCGCCGGGCTTCGACCAACTCACCCTTACACAAAAGACGCTTGCCTACTACCTGTACCGTGCCGCTATCGCCGGGCACACGCTCGTCGATCAGCAGAACCACCGGTACGCTCTCGAGATCCGCAATATGCTGGAGTCCATCTACCTCCACTCGGAGGGGATGGATCCACAGCTCAAAGAGGCAGTCCACGACTATCTGAAATACATCTGGATCAACCATGGACCGTACGATCACGATTCGCACGTCAAGACGCTGCCCAATCTCCTGACCCCCGGGATGCTTCAGCAGGCTGCCGAACATGCCCAGACACACGGTGCGAAGTTTGAACTGGGTTCGGGAGAGACGCTCAAGACCAAGCTGGAGCGTCTGCGCCCCACGATTTTCGATCCGAACTTCGAACCGGTCATGACCAACCAGAATAAGGGCGACGACATCATCGCCACCAGCTCCGTGAACCTCTACGACCGGCGTCTGACACAGAAGGACATCGATGCCCTCCCCATCGAGTGGCAGCAGCGGCTGAACGTCCGATTCGGATGGGAAGACGGCAGAGCGACGCCGCAGGTGTACAGGATCGGCGGCCTGTACGGCGAGGACCTTGAAACTGTCAGCCACTTCCTGAAACAGGCGTTGCCATATGCCGAGAGCGAGGAACAGCGCCGCGGGATCCAGGCGTTGACCGAATACTATGAATCAGGCGATGAAGCGAAATTCCGCGAGTACTCGATCGACTGGCTGCGCTCCAATACGATCATCGACTACCTGAACGGTTTCGTGGAAAGTTACATGGATCCGCGTGGCGTCATCGGCCAGTTCGAAGGGAATGTGAGCTTCGTTTCCGACTCGACGTTGATCGACCGGCTTGCCGGGAACGCGCTCTACTTCGAAAAGAAAATGCCGTGGCCGGAAGCCTACAAGCTGGACAAGATCAGCAAGCCGGTCGCAAACGTGGTCAACGTGATCGTCGAAACCGGCGACAGTGGGCCGACATCTCCCGCGGCGTACAACCTCCCCAACTACAATGACCTGCGACGCGATTACGGGAGCAAAAACATCATTCTCCTCAATATCGAGGAGGCCCGCTCCGAGAAGATCCGCGAGGCCACGATCCGCGAGTTCTACCTGCCGGAATACCAGGGCGTGGTCCGCACGTACGGCGACCGTGCCCGACAGTGGGAAGTCTACATGCATGAGGTGATCGGCCACGGTTCCGGGAAGCCGGCCGCCGGTCTCAAAGTGGATCCTGCCGTTGCCATCGGCCGGGCGTATTCGTCTCTCGAAGAGTGTCGTGCGGACCTGGTCGCCCTGTATCACATACGCGATCCGAAACTGGTCGAAATCGGAGCTTTTAAACAGGAAGAGCAGGGGGACATCGAGCGCGCGATGTACCTTTCCTATCTTCAGGGCCAGATGAACAAGTATCGGATGTATGAAGACGATTACGTCCGGGAAGCCCATCAGCGCGGGCAGCAGTTGGTACTGGCATTTCTGCTCGAAAGAGGGGAAAAGGGCGACCAGGACTATGGAACGCGGGTGGTAGTAAAGGACCGCAACTATTATTTGCAGCTCGTGGACCTCGAAAAGGCCCGCAAGGGAATCGGCGCCCTCCTGACCACCCTGCAGGTCATCAAAGCCACCGGGGACTCCAAGGCAGCGGAGCTGATTTTCGACCGTTTCGGCACCCGGGTGAATCCGGAGTGGCGCAGGAACATCCGGGAACGGGCAACCCGGCTGAAACTGCCCAACAAGTCGGCGATCGTCTTCCCTCGCCTGGAGCCGGTTGTGGAAGGGGGTCAGATCAGGGACGTCAAACTGTTCGTGGATGAAGACCTGACGGCCCAGCAGTTGCGAATGTCGCGCCTTCGTTTCAACAAACAGATTCCGGAGTAGGATGATTTCGGAATATCATCGCCAACATTGTCATTCCGTGTCCCTGATCGGTTAACCGGAGGAACCCATGAGTAACGTGCGCAGATCATCTTTATGCTTATCGCTGTTGATCGCCGTCGCCATTTCCGGCGCTCTCGCCTTCGCGCAGACGCCGCCTTCGCCGGAGCAGTTTTTCGGCCACGCGGTCGGGGCGGAGAAAAAACTCGTTCGCTGGGATAAGCAGCTCGAGTACTTTCAGTTGGTCGCCAAGGGTTCCGACCGGGTGCTCTTCCAGGAGGTCGGGAAAACGACGAACAACAACCCCTTCGTACTTGTGGTGATCTCGTCCCCTGCCAACCTGAAGAACATCGAGCGGTACAAACAGATCAATCGCCGGTTGTTTGACCCGCGGACGATTGCCTCCGACAAGGAAGCCCATGACCTGATTCAGGAGGCAAGGATTTTTGTGCTGACCACATGCAGCATTCACGCCACGGAAATCGGCGCCAACCAGATGACGCCTGAGGCCGTGTACCGCCTGGCCACGGAGAAGACCCCGGAAATCCAGTCGATCCTGGACAACGTCGTTTTTCTGCTGGTGCCCAGCCTCAATCCGGACGGTCAGATCATGGTGACCGATTGGTACAACAAGAACCTCGGTACGCCTTATGAAAACGCCCCCATGCCCTGGCTCTATCACACTTATGTCGGGCACGACAACAATCGCGACGCCTACATGTTTACTCAGAAGGAATCCCAGCTCATCGGCAAAGTGCTTTACCGGGACTGGCTGCCCGAGGTCTGGCTGGATCAGCATCAGATGGGAGGCTCCGGCGCCCGCATCTTTGTCATGCCCGCCATGGACCCGATCAATCCGAACGTCGACCCGCTCATCTATCGAAACACCGGCCTGCTGGGTTTTGCCCAGGGAGCGGCGCTCGAGAGAGCCGGCAAGGAGGGGATCGTCTACGGCGAAAGCTACACATATTGGTGGGAAGGGGCCATGGCATGGGCCGGATGGTGGCACAACATGCTGGGCTTGCTGACCGAGGTAGCCTCCGTCAACGTGGCGACGTCGGTCGAACAGATGAGGGCGACCCCGGGACAACCTCCCGCAGCCCAGGGAGGAGGCGGGCGTGGCGGTGGCGGCGGTGGACGGGGCGGCCAGGGGGCCGGTGGAATTCTTCCCGCGCCCAACGATGTGCAGTTCCGGTCAAATTATCCCCGCCCGTGGCTGGGAGGACGTTGGACGCTGCGCGACATCGTGGATTACGATGAGATCGCCGCCATCGGGCTCCTGCAGACGGCGGCCGATCTTCGCGTACAGCTCCTCGAGGGGCTATATGCGGTCGGCAAGCGGCAAATCGAATTGGGAAAACAGGGCGATCCTTATGCCGTGATCGTGCCGCGCGACCAGGCAGATCGCCCGACCGTAGTGAAGTTGCTGCAGACTCTGGCCCTGGGTGGTGTTGAGGTGCATCAGGCGCAGGCGGCGTTCACAGCCGACAACGTTACCTATCCTGCGGGCACGTATGTGATTCTCATGGCACAGCCATTCCGTGCCTATGCCAAGGATATGCTCGAACCCCAGGTCTATCCCAGGATCTCGCCGGCGCCCGGGCAGCCGCCGCGCGCGCCCTATGATGTCGCCGGGTGGTCCCTCGGCATGCAGATGGGCGTGGACACCACATTTGTCCGAAGAGCATTCAATGCCGATCTGAAGAAGCTCGATTCCATCGATCTGCCGGCCGGCAACCTTGCCGGCCAGGGTTCGACATACATTTTCAGTCACGAGCCGAACAACAGCCTCGTGGCGGTGAACCGCCTGCTCAAAGGCGGATACGATATATCCTGGCTTACCGCCCCTGCGACCATCGGCGGAAGGAGCTACCCGGCAGGAACCATCGTAGTTCGCGGAGGCAAGGAATTATCCGCCGCGATGGCAGGCCTGACCAAGTCGCTGGGAATCGACGCAGCCGCGGCCGAAGTGCCTGCCGGCATGCCGGCCATGCGCATTCGCAGCCCGCGTACCGCGCTTTTTCAGCCTTGGGGCGGCAGCATGGACGAAGGCTGGACGCGCTGGCTCCTGGAGCAGAACGACTTTCCCTTTACTACCATCCACCCCGAGGACCTGCGCGTGGGGAACCCGTCGGAAAAGTTTGACCTCATTATCTTTCCCGACATGAATGCCCGCCAGATCGTCAGTGGCCAGACCGGCCGGAACGTGCTCGAGCAGTACCGCGGAGGGATCGAGGAGGCGGGATTGAAGAAGCTCCGCGCCTTCATCGAAAACGGCGGCAGCATCATTACCATCGGCCAGAGCACCGCCCTGCCGCTCGACAAGTTCGCTGCGCCATACCGGGATGGCCTGCAGGGGGTCAGGCGGGAGGACTTTTTCTGTCCCGGGTCGATCCTGCATGTCCTGGTGGATACCTCCCACCCGATCGGCTACGGCATGAAGGAGGACACCAATTCTTATTTCGCCAACTCTATGGTTCTGGAGCCCTCGCCCTCATTTTCGACGATGAAGTCGGCAATTGTGGCCCGCTACCCGGGCGAAAGCCTCCTCAAGAGCGGATGGCTGCAGGGCGACACCTATCTGTACAACAAGACAGCGGTCGCCGAGGTGAAGCTCGGGAAGGGCCGGATGGTGCTCATGCCCTTGAAGGTGCAGCAGCGGGCCCAGCCCTACGCCACCTTTAAATTGTTATTTAACGCAATCCTCACATCCGCCGTCGACTAGCGGCTCTCGTGATCCGAATCTGTGATTCAGACAGTAACGAGCCCCGAAGGGGCGGAACAAGAAAGCCTAGGGCGTGAGCCCTGGGCTTTCCTGTTGGACCCTTTCAGGGTCCACATGGACTCCCTCATGATCGCCTTTCGTCGCGGTGTGAATCACAGGGTCCGAATTTCGTAGTTTGACTTTTTTCCTCGGCCGGTGTGAAATAGGGGACGTATACGCTGTCTACATCCCTTACCGATTTCTTTGGTCTGAGAACAAAGCCGACGGAGGCAGTTCGGCCCATTCCGGCGACGATACCATAAGATTGCAGTACCGCACGGGTATCCCGCCGGGCATTGCGGAGGCACGATGAAGCAATTGCATGTATTTCTTCTTTTGTTTGTCGTATCCCTTGCGTTGTTCATGTCTGCATGTTCCAGCAAACCGACGGCAATGATCCAGAGGACCGAGGAGGCACGGCAGGAAGCGGTCAACGAGCACGCGGATCAGTTCGCACCGGAGGACTGGGGTGCGGCGGAGCAATCCTGGCAGGATGCCTCTACCCAGATCGACGCGGGAAAATACGGGCAGGCCAGCACGCTGCTGCTAAAGGCACAAACCCGGTTCCAGAAGGCCCGGGACATCGCCAAGGGAAAGCGGGAGCAAGCGATCCAGAAAATCACAGCAGACCAGACGGGGGCGACCGCCCGACTCGAAGCCCTGAAAAAGGATCCCGGATTCAACAAGCTGCCTGCGGCCCGCAAAAAGGCCCTTGAAGATCGGGTCAAGGAGATTGAGGACAGCATCGCCAAGGTCGGCGAACTCCTCAAGAACTCACAGTACAGCGAGGCGCAGCTCCTGGCCGGCAAGGCGTTCCGGGACGCCTGGGAAGCCCAGCAGGAAGTCTTAAAGTAGCCAAACACCGAAGACACGACGCGGTCACACGGGTGCATCGGTTTCGGAGCATCCTTGTGATCTGAAGGTCACTCAAGATGGAAAATTGCAGTTCAGTTGCCACATTGAAAACTACGGAAAGGGATGTGCGGGAGTCGGCGGCAGGACATGTGTACCGGCCTGCCTCTCCCAGCGTCCCCCAGAATGCGTGGGCGTAGTTGGCGGATGGCGAACCGGGGGCGGTTTCTGACGTTTTGCACGACTACAGGAGGCAAGACGGCCGACGCCGCTCTATCCTACAACGCGTGAAACGATCACCGCGACGTTTCTCCTGACTATGGAGGGAGCGCAGAGGCAGACCATGAACAACCCACTTCGTGTTTTGAAAATTACCGCCGTTTGCATTTTCCTCGTCTTCTCGTTCTACGGCTGTGCTTCGCGGCCGGACGAGCAGCTCAAGCTCGCAACGGATGCAATGAACCAGGCCATCGACCTGCGCGCCGAGCAGTATGTGCCCGGCGACTGGAAAGGGGCTAAGGAGCTTTGGGATCAGGCACAGGATCAATTATCCAAACAGCAATATGCGGCGGCTACCGAGTCTCTCCTCCGGGCCAAAGCCAGGTTCTTGAAGGTCGTGGACGCCGCGAAAATGGAACGGGAAACGATCCATAAGCAGGTCACCGACATTCAGTCGAATATCCAGGGCCGATACGCCACCTTCAAGAGCATGAAGGTGCCGCCGGCGGCGAAGAAAGACTATCAGGCCGCCTTGACGGATATCGAGAAGCGGATCGGGACGATCACTTCCCTGATGGATCAGGGAGGCTTTATCGAAGCCAAGGCCGCCGCCCTGGGAACCTTGCAGGCCATCGAATACAACGAGAAGAAGCTCCAGGGCGGAGCGATAGCCCGCTGATGCATGGGTGCTGGGTGTTAGGTGTCGGGTGTCAGGACTCAGCAGCCAAAACCCAACACCCAGCACCCATAACCTAGATCAGCACGGGAACGAGCAGGCAGGTGCAGTGGATCAGGATCGGCGGCAGAAGACTGCCGGAGCGTTCGCGCGCCATTCCGCAGCACAGCCCGAAAAGGATCGTGGCCAGACCGGCTGCAATGCCTGCCGGCGCCGACTCGGCCCTGAACGGCGCGAGGGCCCAAAAGGCGTAGGCGATGCTGGAGATTGCCACAGGAAAGGACAGGAACCAGCGTCCGCCGGCCTTCTGCGTTGAGTGGGCCTGAGCAAGAATCCCGTGCACCACACCCCGGAAGAGCAGTTCCGCCGATACCGCCAGACCCAGCACGGCGAAAAGGCTGCCGGCAGTTCCGAGTCCGAACAGCGCCGGACCCGGGGACAGCGCCCCGGGAAACCACGCGCCACCGGCAAGGCCGGCGACCGCCGCGGCCGGGAAAAAATACAGCCATTCATGTCCTGCAGGCGGGCGCAGCCCGTATTCCGGCAGCCTCCGCCAGCAGAATAGCAGCAGGCCCAGACTCAGGCTTCCCAGGATGGCGGCGAAGATCCCGGCCCTCTGCGAGAACACATCCGCGAGCGCCGGGAATGGCCGGCGGAGGAAACCGTGCAGCGCGATGACGGTCACCGCTGCCACCAGCACGGTCAGACTGGCGCCCGCCGCCCGGGTTATGCTGAACGCAGCGCCCACGCGTGTCGGCTTCCGGTACGCGGTACTGCATATTTCCACGATCTGCTGGGCCGTCAGACCTGTACCGGAGGCGCGTGGCGAACCGCCGATCTGTTCCGAGCCTCCCCAGCGGTTTCCGGAGCGTGGACCTCCCGCGTTCGGGTCCATTGCATTCAGCCGCTCGTAGATCGCCTCCAGGCTCACCGGGAGGAAATGGTTCACACGCCTGAGGGTGTAGGCGGAGCCGTTCTTCTGCAGCACGATGATCCCGATCCGTTCGCCGTGCAACCGGCGCAGGTGCTGCTCCACCTCGTATATGCCCGCCTCGGACCGGCATGCGATCGCCAGCCAGTGATCGGAGATCGTGGCCCGCGCCAGTTCCTGAATCTCCAGCGTCTTTTCGAAGTCGATTGACGAATACACAAGCTTGTCGATCTCGCGAAGCACGCCCAGGGTATAGACGAGAAAGTCGATGTCCTGCCAGCGTCCCTCACGTTTGAGCTCTACCTCCCGGGCACGCAGCTGCTCGAGCTGTGAATAGGTATCGAGGTAGAGCTTGGGAGGGAATCCGACCAAATCCTGCAATTCCAACCCATGCGCGTCGATTGTGCCCTGCAGACGCACCAGCGGCATGACCGTGCGCCGGATCATCGGATTCTCGTCGTTCAGGCGGATGTGGTTGAGGAGAACCCAGATCGCGAACACGGTGTCGAGGTCCGGCTCATTGGCGTAGATCGTCCAGTCGCGCTTGCGCAGGTCAAGGCCCATGCGCACCAGCACCATGGCCTGCTCGCAGGTGGCCAGCGTAAAAGGCCGGACGCAGGCTTCATGGTGGTCCAGGTTGAATACCTGCCTCTCGCTGTCGAGGAACGGTTCGCCCTGCGCGGCGCCATCCAGGAAGATCGATCCCGGGGGAGACTTGCGCGCGGCCCCGGCATTGATGGTAAACTCCCGCTCCACACGCACCACCAGCGTAGGGGCCTCAACGCACACCAGCGCCCGACCTTTTTCCTGGTCCCTCAGGGCATACCGTTCAGGAAGCCCGCCCGTTCGCTCACTTTGAACGCCGGGCACGAGCCGCAGATCCCGCTCGCTCTTTCCCGATCGCGCAGCCTCTTTGCCGGCACGGTGCTTGTCCATGATGTGATTTTAGCAAGGGAACGCCGCAAAGCATCTGAAATCTGCCCCCGCGCCCGGCGCAACATCCAATTTCGTACACCCGGGGTGCACGCCGCCGCACCTGCAATGGCCGGGTTCCCGAAGCCCCCGCAAGCAGGCAAAGGCGCTGCCGGCGGCTTCCGGAGGCCGAGTCCTTCTGTGTTCACAAGCAGGGTTAACCCGAATTATTCATAAAGAAGACCAAGAAAACTCTCTTAGGTCAGATTGAACAATAATTAAGAGTGCATTGAACTCATTGATGATTTCGACATGTCGTCAATCAGGCCGCGTAGCCGCGATCCGATTTTAGCCCGGCCTAGATTCAGACGGCCGCTACGCGGCTCTGTTGTTCATGAATCATCCGGGTTAGATCTTCCGGACATGCGTAAGCCGGGTCAGGTCTGCCGCCGGGCGCCTACTGTTTCACGATCCAGCCGTCCGACATTTCGACGATGCGTGAGCCGTAGCCCGCATTTCTTTCCGAGTGTGTCACCTGGACGATCGTCGTCCCCTCGTCGTTGAGCCTCTTGAACAGATCCATGATTTCCTTGCCCTGGCTCGTGTGCAGGTTGCCGGTCGGTTCGTCGGCAAGGATCACCTTGGGGCTCGCGATCACGGCGCGCGCCACCGCCACAAGCTGCTGCTGGCCGCCGGACAACTGGGTCGGATACAGGTCCTTTTTCCCAACGATCTGAAACCGATCCAACGAGTCGCAGACCAGACTTTCGCGGTCCTTCCTGGCCAGGTTCCGGTAGGAAAGGGGCAGATCGAGATTCTCGTAAACAGTCAGATTGTCCAACAGATGGTAGCTCTGGAACACGAATCCGACGTTCCGCTTCTGCAGTTCGGCGCGGTCTTTCTGTTTGAGCCGGTGAACCGGGACTTCGTTGAAAAAATACTCCCCGTTCCACGCGCTGTCGTACATCCCAAGAATGTGCAGCAGAGTAGACTTGCCGGCGCCGGAGGGACCCATGATGGAAATGAACTCGCCCTCTTTGACCTCCAGGTCGATGCGGCGAAGCACCCAAGTCTTGGTGATCCCGTGCTCGAAATACTTTTCGACGCTTTGAAGTTTGATCATTGCAGAGCACTCCAGACAAGGGAAGCAGTGTATCATTTCGCAATGCATCGCGACAACGTTAGCGACGGAAGCGAGGAGTCAGGAGTCAGGAGCCAGGAGTCAGGAGTCAGAACTCAGGAGCCAAGACGGAAGCCAGTCCGAATCCTTCGAGGGCAGATGTTATGTGCGCGGAAATCACGCCATGCCCCCGGCCTGCTTTTCATTCTGACTCCTGACTCCTGACTCCTGACTTCCGACTCCTTTCCCCGTTGACAACATGCGGTGAATCCCACAGACTCAACTTTGCCCGCATCACGAACTCAGTTGCGAAAGGGAACGAATGGCGCACCTCCAATTCCTGGGCGGATCCGGTACCGTAACCGGCTCCAAGTTCCTCGTCGACACCGGCAAAACACGATTTCTGATTGACTGCGGCATGTTTCAGGGGAGCAAAAAACTGCGCCTGCGCAACTGGGATGCACTTCCGGTCAAACCCGGCTCGCTCCAAGACCTGTTTCTGACTCACGCGCACATCGACCACATCGGCATGCTGCCCGTTTTTGTGCGCGACGGATACCGGGGGCCGGTCTGGAGCACACAAGTAACGGCCGAGCTTTCCGCGATCAACCTGGCCGACGCCGCCCACCTTCAGGAAGAAGACGCACGCTTTGCCAACAAACAGGGATTCTCCAAGCACAAACCGGCGCTGCCGCTTTATACGCTGCAGGATGTCGAGCGGTCCCTGCAGCATCTGCGCTCCCTGGAATACGGGAAGCCGGTCGACCTCGAAGGCGGCTCGCGGGTGGTGTTTCACGATGCCGGACACGTCCTCGGGTCGGCGATGGTGGAAGCGCAACTGCCGGCGGGAAAAGGCCGTGGAGTCTCAGTCCTGTTTTCTGGGGACCTGGGACGCCGCCACGCGCTTATAGACACGGATCCATATGCGATCCAACAGGCCGACTACCTTCTCGTGGAATCCACGTACGGCGACCGGCGGCATCCCGATGAGCATGGGGCAGATGAGTTGGCCGGGATCATCAACGAAACGGCGAAGCGCGGCGGATCCCTTGTGGTACCCGCGTTCGCGTTGGGCAGAACACAGATCCTGCTGTATACGATCAGGGACCTGAAGGCCAAGGGGGTGATCCCGGATCTTCCGGTCTACGTCGACAGCCCGATGGCGATTTCGATCACCGAAGTCTATTGCCGGCACGTCGAATCACTCGACGCGGAGGCGCAGGCCGTCTATCGTGCGACGGGCGAGTGCCCCATGATGTTCCCGAATCTCCATTTCCTGCGCACGCCGGAGGAGTCGAAGGAGATCAACAACCTGCACTATCCGTGCATTATCGTCTCGGCGAGCGGCATGGCCACGGGCGGCAGGGTGCTGCATCACCTCAAATACCGGCTTCCCGATCCGCGCAATACGATCCTGTTCGTCGGTTTTCAGGCCTACGGCACCCGAGGACAGCTGCTCAAGGACGGGGCGAAAGAAATCAAGATCCACGGCGAGCAGGTTCCCGCCCGGGCGCAGATCCGCTCCATTGAATCGTTCTCGCGCCACGCCGATTCGCGCGAGATCCTGGCCTGGCTCGGCACCCTGCGCGTGCCGCCGAAACAGACTTGTGTGGTCCACGGGGAACCGGAATCAGCCGCGACGCTCGCCGCCGAGATTCGCAAAAAACTCGGGTGGAAAGTGCGGGTTCCCGATTATCTCGAAGTCATCGAGCTTAAGTAGTTTCTGTCGCGAAACTCGCATTCGGCCACAGGGCACAGCGCCCAGGAGGGGCGCCAGAGAGTAGCCGGGGGCAAGCGGCGCGCTTTTCAGCGACGCGCGGCCCCCGGTAGGAAGTTGCATTTAAACGAGCCCCGGCAGGGGCGAAAGGCTATGTGCGCCATAGGCTTCTGTCGCCCGGGGCCCTTCGCTGTGCAATGTCCCACCGGGGGCTGTGCGCTACGCGCTAGCCCCCGGCTACTCTCTGCGGCCCCTCCGGGGCCGAGATCTTGCGCGCCGATTGCGCTGCCATGGAGTTTCGCGACAGAAACTAAGTAGCAGGGGATCACCTGCACGAGTGGTGAAACCGTGTACCAACCGGGCGCAACACACGGTACAATTGCGCGTATTTTGCGTGCGTTTCGGTTCATACTTTAACCGGCAATCTGCCAATAACTGAAGAACGTGTCCGATGAAGAACCTGGCTTTTGATTTTTCCGGAACCGGCGGCGGCCCGCTGGTCCTGGATGTTGAAACGCAGTACCTCAGTGAAGAGGTGCCCGGCGGCTGGACCGCCGTGCACAAGTTTCTGATTGCCCTGACGGTCACCTGGGATCAGCAGAACGGCATTCGTGTGTGGTACGAGGGAGATGCCAGGCGGCTTCTCCAGGAACTGGAGAAGTTCGATCCCATTGTCACTTTCAACGGCGAGAATTTTGACTTCAAGGTTCTGAGCGCCTACGGACCCGTGGAGGCGCTCTACGGCAAGAGCACGGACATGCTGGCAATCCTCAGCAAACGACTGGGCTTCCGGGTCAAACTTGACTCTGTGGCCCAGGCGACGCTGGGCCGGGGTAAGACAGGTACAGGCACCGAATGCGTCGAGTGGTGGCGTTCGGGCGATCCTGTCCAGCGGAAGCGGGTGGTGGACTATTGCACGATGGACGTCGAACTTACCCGCGACCTCTACCTGTTCGTAAAACAGCACGGGTACCTGATGATAGACGATTTGAGACAAAGTACGCGCCGCCGCATTGAGCTGAACTGGTAAGCCCGGCATACCGGCATGACACCTATCCGATTCATTCACACATCCGACATCCATCTGGACACGAGTTTCTCCGGCGCCGGATTCCCCTCCCGTATCGGGGACCGGAAACGCGAGGCGATCCGCGGCACCTTCCGGCGGATCCTGGAAGATGCCCGCCGCGATGCGATGGACCTCATCCTGATTGCGGGCGATCTGTTCGAGCACGACCATGTCACGCCGGATACGATCGAGTTCTTGAAGCAGCAGTTCGAAAGCCTGGGTTCCATCCCCGTATTCGTCGCTCCCGGCAATCACGATCCCTTTATTCAGGAATCGCCGTACTGCTCGGAGGCGTGGCCGGCCAATGTCCACATTTTCCGGGAAGAGGAGTTCCAGTCCGTCGAGGTTCCGGATGCCGGGGTGCGGGTGACCGGCTTCGGATTCAACCGGCCGCAATTGAAGGAACATCTGTTTCAGAAACTTCCGGTCCTGCCCGGGGACGCATGGAACCTCGTGCTGGCTCACGCGTCCGACATCACTGTCGTCCCGGCAGGCAAGTCAGCCCACGGGCCCTTCACCGTCGACGAAATTGCACGGAAGAACGTGCACTACTGCGCCCTGGGGCACTATCACCAGCAGCGTCCGGTGCCGAATGCGCTCGACGCGGCCCAAGTCTGGTATTGCGGGATTCCGGAGGGGCGCGCCTGGGACGAAGAAGGCGCCTGCGGATATTTGCAGGGCGAAATCGGAGACTCCGGCGCGGTCACGGTCAAACCGTGCCCGTCGAGCCAGTATCCGCTTGCGACCGTCACGCTCGACTGCGACGGATTCACGAGCCGCGAGCAGATCATCGAGGCGCTCCTCCAGCGCCGGAATTCCGCCTTTGATGCCCGGACGATCCTCCGCGTGCGCCTGGAAGGACAGCTCGACCCGAAGCTGGACCTGTCTATCGGCGAGATGGAAGAGCGCCTCGCAGGAGAAGCACTGCACATCGCCTGGGAGGACCGGACGTTTCCCGCACTTGACTTCGACGATCTGGCCAGGGAGAGGACGTTGTGCGGATATTATGTCCGGTCGCTGAACCAGCAGATCGCCGCCGCTCCGGCGGCTGAACGGCCTCTGCTGGAACGCGCGCGGCTGTATGGCGTGCAGGCGCTCCTCGGAAGGGAGGTACGAATCCGGTGAGGCTGCTGCGCTGTCACATAGCCGGCTTCGGAAGGCTCGCTGGCCTGCCGCTTTCCTTTTCAGGCGGCCTGAACGTTGTCTACGCGGCCAACGAAGGGGGCAAGTCCACCCTCCAGCGCTTTCTCACTGCGCTGCTCTTCGGGCAGCTGCGCTCCGACGTCAAGGCGCAACGCCGCCTCGAGTCCTGGGTGGAGCAGTACAAACCGTGGCGCGCGTCCGAGTATGGCGGCACGCTCTGGTGCGGACTGGAAAACGGCAGGGAACTGGAACTGCATCGGACGTTCGGCCGGGACGACAGCCGGTTTGAAATCCGAACCTCGGGGGGCGAGGATATCACCCGCCAGTATGAAGCGCAGCGAAACGGCGACGTAATTTTCGCCGCCTCGCACCTGGGATTGAATAAAGAGCTGTACGAGTCGGTCGCCGTAATTCGCGAAAGCGAGACCGCCGAGCTGAAGCACCGGGAGACCCTCCGCGACCGCATCGCCAACCTCGCCCAATCCGGGGACGAAAAACTATCGGTGCGCCTGAGCCTCGTCAAGCTGGAGGAAGCCCTGGAGGCTGTGGGATCGGAGCGGGCGCCCACGCGCCCCTACAAGCAGGCGCTCGACCGCCTGCAGGAGCTGCAGCAGGAGCGTGCGGAACTGGATGCGCAACGCCGGCAATGCCAGGCCTGGGTTCACGAGAAGGTCGAGCTTGGGAAGGAAATCGGGCAGCTCGAACAGGATCTCGTCGCAGCGGGCCGGGGCGTCGTCGATGCCCGCTGGCGTGAGGCACGGCTTCGAGTGCAAACGCTCGAAGAGATCGACGACGAAGTTGGCCTTATCAGGACCGAGATCGAATCCCTGGCGGTGAATCCCGATTTTCCCATGCACCACCTGGACGATCTCAACCGCCTGACAGCGGATGGCGACAACGCACGCCAGCGCCTCGAGGAACTGCGCCGGCAAAAAGAGGAAATGATTGCCCGCCGCGACCAGCTGGAGACGGAACTCCGGAAGCTGGCTTCCTATGAAACGCTGTATGCGAGCGTAGAGCCCGAGAAGATCACCGAGTGGTTCGTGAATTACCTGAGTCAGTCGAGACACAAGGATGAAACCCAGCGCAGCCTGAACCGTCTTCTCGACGAAGCGGCAACGCTCATGCGCCGGCTGGATGGGCTCAGCCCGCTGTTGCACGAGGGCGGGATCGACTGGGAACTCAAGGCGCGACAGGCCGCGGACGAAGAGCGCGCAGCGTCCGAGCAGAGCATGGCGTTGTCCGAAAAACTGGCTAAGGGGAAGGCGGAACACGCGCACACCGCCGGCAAGGCGAGGCGCGAGGGGCTTATTGCAGGACTCGCGCTGGCGGGCGCCCTCTCCGCCGTCGCTGCGGGACCGGTCGCAGGGATCCTGCCGCCCGCAGCCTGGCTGACGCTCGCGGCAGCCCTGGGTGTGCTCGGCGCGATCTTTCTGCTGGCTGCCTCCAAATCCAGGTGGGCTGCAAACGAAGCGAAGCTGTCGGCCGCTTCCCTGGACGCCGCGTTGAAGGGCATGCGCGACCGGGCGCAGACGGCCCGAAGCGAACTTCAAAAAGCCGCTACTGATTCAGAATTCGCGGGCGTGGAAGAGTTCCTCGCGGCTGCCAGGCAGTCCGTTGTGGACCGGCAGCGGCTCGACGATCTCGCGCCCCACATCCGGGAGATCGAGCAGCAGCGCGACCGGATCCAGGTCGAGGCCGACGCAGTCTATGCCCATCTCAAGGAATGCCTTTCCATGGTCGGCTTGAGCTGCGCGCCCGGCAACATGAAGGCGCCTGTCGACACTCTGCGGGCCAACATGAAACGTTTTGCCGAAACCCGGGCGGCCCGCAAACGATTGGGAGCCGAAATCGACGGTTTGGAGTCGAGCCGCGTGACTGTCGCCGAGCGCGCAGGCCAGATCGATTCACGGGTCCACGCCATCCTTCTCGAAGGCGCTGTCGATTCCCCGGACGCATTCAGGCAAGCGTGCCGGGACTGCCACCGGCTGCGCGACCTCCGGGCGCGGGAATCATCCCATGCGCGCGAGTTCGAGCGCCTGCGCGGCGCGCTCACCCTCGACCAGTGGAGGGTCCGACTCGAAGAATTGCAGGGACTCAGGGCAACGAACGGCGAAGACGTTCCCGCCGTAAACGGATCGGGCAAGAAGGGGGCCTTGCTTCCCTATCTGCCGTCGGTGGAAGAAGCGGAACTGGAGGAGAAGCGGATCGCCGCCGTTCTGGCAGGCATGCGGGAAAAACACGCGGGTCTGGCTGAGAGGGTGCACCAGGCGTTCCGCAACTTCCGTTCACCGGCGGAGGTCGAAGAAGACCTCGCCCTCGCCGAACTGCGGGCTCACGACCTCACCCTGAACCGCAAGGCGCTGACAATGGCGCTCGAGTCCATCCGCAGTCTCGCGCGCCTGCAGCAGGAAGTCTGCGCGCCGCAATTGAACCGGGCGGTCGAGGACCGGTTCCTGCAAATCTGCCCCGAGCGTTACGACGAGGTAAAGATCGACCCTGATTTCCGGATCTACGTTCGAGAAAAGAGCGCTCCGGAGTTGCGTCCCGCAGAGAGCCTCAGCCGGGGAACCCAGGACCAGCTCTATTTCGCCGTCCGGTTCGGCATCCTGGAACTCCTGGCGAATGCCCAGGAGCCTTGCCCCTGTCTTCTCGATGAACCCTTCGTTGCTTATGACAACGGACGGATCTCCGCCGCGTTCCACATCCTCGAGACGGAAGCGGCCCGGCGCCAGCTCATCCTCTTTACCTGCCGCGAAGATATCCGCGACCTCGCCCTTCAATACGGCTCCCATCTCGTCACTCTCTGAAAAGTCCTTCACCCGAGGGTCGAACCCGACGCTTCAGGCTAAAGAGGCTGTCCAACGATGAGGTGAGGCCCGACAGAATCCAAGCGCGAGCGCGTCACGGCCTCCCGAAGGGGATGCGTGCTCCCGTGGTTTTGCGGCAGTCACGTTAGGGGACCCTGCAAGGGTCCAACAGGAAAGCCCAGGGCTGTTTTTCCGGCTACGCATATCCCAGGGCTCACGCCCTGGGTTTTCCTGTTCCGGCTCTTCGGGCCTGTGGGCCGCGCTGAATCAACCGTTGGACACCCTCTAAAGCCCGGGCTCCGAGCAGTCCGCTACGGCTGAACACGGCGAGGATTTTTCGGTTGCGGCATCACCGCGCGATATATCTCGTGGTTGGCTTCATGATGCCGTCCGCAGCCTTAAGCATCTAGTCAAGGGACGCAGCCCCTTGAAATCCCCGCGTGCCCGATTGCTATTCCAAATTGGAGATTCGAGATTCGAAATTAATCTCGAATCTCGAATCTCGAATCAGAGGGGCAGATGGAAATTTGCGACAGAGACATACGCGAACAAAATTCTCGTTGTCGGCTCAATAGCGGTTAAGCATCTGATTTCCAGATCTTTGCATGAATCCATCCAAAGCCTAACCGTAACGCGAACGTTATAGTTCGTTTTGCTTAATTTGAGTGGAGATCGCATAATTACTGGTGAGCGTTCCTGGGGTAAGGCATACACGCTCGGGCCCCCCCTGGATGCCGGAAAGTGGAAAGGAGTACGAAGATGAAGAGATTTTTGCTGCCTGCTCTGCTGGCGCTGTCTATAGCGACTCTCGGTGCATTTGCCGCAACCCGATCCGCCGCAGCCTCGAAAAAACCGGCTGCCATGGCGACCCACAAGGCTTCAGGCACGATCGTCTCCCAGAGCGAAAACAGTGTCGTGATAAAGACCAAGAAGGGCGAGGAGATGACCTTCGCACTGAGTGACAAGACCGCAAAGCCCTCCGAGCTTAAAGAAGGCGAAATGGTCCAAATTCAGTACCTGACTGAAAACGGCAGCAACATGGCTCAAAAGATCTCGATCTCGACCGCGAAGGCCAAGTCGAAATCGAAGAGGTGAAGTACCGAATGCAGTTTGCCGACTCAATGACTCGAGTGGGGAAGGGACCGGATCAATTCCGGTCCTGTTTCGTAGATGGCTATGTCTGAAGATTCTAAGTTCCGATCCGAATTCCAGCATGAAAGACAGCACCGATTCAGCGATAGAAACAGGATGCGCCGCTGGTTCGCGCACTGGGTTCCCGACTGGGCAGGCGGACACCTGCCCTCCGGTCCCCTGGAAGGCCTTCGGATTCAGGTCTACTTCCCCAAAGGATCCTTCCGGTTCTGGTTGTGGATCCTTGTCCTTTTGCTCATCACCGGCGCCGCGGTGCATGAACTGAACACTTCGTCTCTGCAGTCACGGATTCTGACCTCCTATTCGGCCAGCCTGGACTACTCCGTCGAACCGGGTCCGTCGGGGAGCATCGTCTATCCGAAGAGCGGCCCATTCGACGTGCGCCGCGGGTACAATCGACTGCCGGAGTTCACCGAACGGTTGCGGAGCGCGGGCTTCATCGTCAAGGAGCAAGCGGTTTTTTCGCGGGAATTGGCGCGGATTGCCTCATGGGGGATCTCGCCCCCCTATCGCGAACCGGACGACGTGGGCCTTTCGATCAGGAGTGCGGATGGCGCTTCGCTGTACAGCGCGAAGGATCGGGACCGGCTATTTGCCTCCTACGAAGACATCCCGCCGCTGCTGGTGGGATCGATCCTGTACATGGAAAACCGCCAGCTGAGCGAGGAACCACGGTACGCGGAAGACAACCCCGTAATCGACTGGCCGCGCCTGGGGAAGGCGGCAGCCACCTATGCGGGGAGAAAACTCGGACTGCCAGTGCGCCTGGAGGGGGGCAGCACGCTGGCTACGCAGTTGGAAAAATACCGGCATTCACCCGCCGGTCGCACCGATTCAGGCACGGAAAAGATGAAACAGATCCTTGCCGCCAGCCTGAAGGTTTACAAGCAGGGGAGGGATACGAGGGCTGCGCGCCAGGAGATTGTCGTCGATTATCTGAACACCGTCCCGCTTGCGGCGGTTCCGGGGTACGGCGAGGTCAACGGCCTGGGAAACGGCCTGTATGCCTGGTTTGGCCTGGAACTCAAAGATGTCTGCCGCGAACTCGATCATCCGGGCAGTCCCATGGCTCAGGCACGCGCCTTCAAGTACGTGCTCACACTCCTGGCCGCGATCCGCGCGCCTGCCTATTACCTCGGCCAACACCGCAACGAGCTGCAAGAGAGGGTGGACTATTACACCCGGCTGCTGGCAAGAGAGGGGATCATCGGCCACGAACTTGCCGCTTTCCTGCGGGGAGTGTCCGTAACCTACCCGTCCCATGCGAAAGTCGCCGCCGCCGACTTCGCGCCGGAGCACAAAGCCGCGAGCAACCTGCGGATTCACCTGGCGAACCTCCTGGGGGTCCCGAGTCTATATGACCTGGGACAGCTCCACCTGGACGCCGACACTACGCTCGATTCCGGGATTCAGGACGCGGTGCTGAAGGTCTTCGAACAGCTCAAAGATCCCTCGTTTCTCAATTCGCACGGGCTTTACGGCGACAAGCTGTTGTCGCCGGGGGTGGATCCCGGCCGGGTGACTTACAGTTTCCTGCTGTTCGAGAGCCTCCCCGAAGGGAATCTGCTTCGCGCTCAGGCGGACAATTTCGATGCTCCCTTCGACATCAACGAGGGAGTGAAACTGGAACTGGGAAGCACGGCCAAGCTCCGCGTGCTTTCGCATTATCTCGAACTCATGGTGAATCTCCACAAGGAGTTTTCGCCCCTCGACCGCAGCGTTCTGTGGGCGCGCACCCGGCAGGCACGGGACCCGCTCACACGCTGGGCCGCGGAGGTCCTGATCGAGAACCCCGGTATCGACCTGCCGTCGTTTCTCTCCATGGCGATGAACCGGACGTACCCGGCGAGTCCTTACGAGACATTCTTCACCGGCGGAGGAATCCACGAGTTCGCGAACTTCGACGCGGCCGACAACGGGCTCACGTTGACGTTGCGGGAGGCCACGCAGCACTCCACGAACCTCGTGTTCATCCGGCTCATGCGCGACATCGTCCGCTTTCACGAGGCGCGCCTGCCCTACGACACGGAGCAGGTGCTCGTCAATCCCGATGATCCTGTCCGATTCCGCATGCTGCAGGAGATAGCGGCAACCGAGGCTCAGGATCGGCTGGCGCAATCCTATCAGGCGTACCGGGGATTGAAGCCGGAGGCCGCGATCTCCACGCTGCTGGGCAAGCACGCCGGCAGCGACCGGCGCCTGGCCATGCTCCTGTTTGCCTGGTATCCCGAGGCGCGCACGCAGGACCCCGAGGGACAACTGTCCACGTGGTTCCGGGAGAGAAGGGTCTCAGTCTCCGGGAGCCAGGTCAGCCGCCTGGTCCGGGCATACGGCAATCCGGCTTTGACGCTGTCGGACTACGGCTACCTGCTGGGAAAGCACCCGCTCGAAGTCTGGACAGCCGGCCGGCTCGTGCGCGATCCGGCCCTTTCCTGGGCCGGCCTGATCGAACGCAGTGCCGACGCCAAACGGATCTCCTCCGCCTGGCTGTTCAAGACCCGGAACCGCAGGGCGCAGGACCTGAGGCTCAGGATCCGGTTCGAACAGGACGCCTTCGAACGCATGACTCCATCCTGGAAACGCCTCGGCTTCCCATTCGATCATCTGGTGCCGTCGTTTGCGACTGCGATCGGCAGTTCCTCCGATCGGCCCGCCGCACTCGCCAAACTGATGGGAATCATCGTCAACGACGGCCTCCTGCGGCCGACTGTGCGTTTCCGCCGGTTGAGCTTCGCCGGCGGGACGCCCTACGAATCAGTTTTCGCCGACAGCCAGGGAAAGGGCGAGCGTGTCATGGCTCAACCGGTGGCGCGCCTGTTGCGCCAGGTCCTGTCGGAAGTCGTCGAAAAGGGGACGGCGATCCGCGCCGCGCACTCATTCACCGGTCCTGAGGGGGATCCTATCGTCTTGGGGGGCAAGACCGGTTCGGGCGACAACCGCTTCGTCACGTTCGGACGCGGAGGCTTTAAACTCTCCGAGCGCGCGGTCAACCGCACGGCGACCTTTGTTTTCTATGTGGGGGACCGGTATTTTGGCGTGGTTACGGCTTTCGTCAACGGGAAGGCTGCCGGCAACTACAAGTTCACGAGTTCCTTGCCGCTCGCAGTGCTCAAGATCCTGGCGCCGGCCATCGAACCGGAAATGTTCCCGCCCGCCGATCTGAGAGCTCCGGTGGCCGTCTACGCCTGGAACCACCCCGAACGCTGAACCACGAGGACCTCGAAGACCTCAAAGAAAAACAACCTGAGGTCTTTGAGGCCCTCGTGTTCCAACCAGAACCCATCCCGATCCATTCTTGGGACAGTAGCTCGTACGGCGTCAAAACGTCCGTCTGGGAGAAATTGCACGGGCTGAAGCCCGTCCCCACAGGAAAAACAAAATCATGCGGGGACCGGCTTCAGCCCGTCGAATCAGACGATGTTCAAACCCATTCCCGAGCCTGACGGATTCGGGCGCACCTCGCTGTCGGTGTCGCTGTCGCAATCGAGATCGCGATCGCAATCGCAATCGGATTTCGGCTTTACCCCCCGAACCCCTTTCGTGGCAATGTCAGCCACTCCCGCGAGTTTTCCGAAATCATTTTCTAAGCAGATTCTTGGCAATGAACAGAATATTCGCCGGTCTTTCCGCCAAACGCCGCATAAAGTACGGATACCATCGCTTCCCGAATGGAATGTACACCCGCACGCGGTAGCCCTCCTTCGCGAGCCGCTGTTGCAGGTCGCGCCGGATCCCGTACAGCATTTGAAACTCGAACCGCTCCCTGGGAATGTCCTTTTCGGCCGCAAACCGCCTGGTGGCGGCGATCATCGCCTCATCGTGCGTGGCGATGGCATGGAGGCCGCCGCTCTCCAGCAGGAGTTTCATGAGCTTGACGTAGTTCGCATCTGTCTCGCTCTTCTTCCTGAAGGCGACCGTCGCGGGTTCCAGGTAGGCGCCCTTGCAGAGACGGATCCCGACCCGGTTCTGAAGCAGCAGGCGCACGTCGTTCTCGCTGCGGTACAGGTAGGCCTGGATGACGATGCCCACATTCGGCGAGTCTTTGTGGACGCGGAGCACGATGTCGATCGTGCGCTGCGTACAGCTGCTGTCCTCCATGTCAACACGGACGAAGCCGTCGAGTCCGGCGGCATGGCGGACGATCCGGGTCAGGTTTTCGCTGCAAAACTCGGAACCCAGGTCCAGGCCGAGCTGAGTCAGTTTGACGGAGACGTTGCAGTCGACACCCTCCGCGCGAATGCGGTCCAGCATGCCGATGATCTCATCGGTGGTCCGCAATGCGTCTTCCCCGGAGCGCGTGTTTTCTCCCAGGAGATCCATCGTGGCTTTGATCCCCTGGAGGTTCAACTCGCGCGCCGCCTGGATCGCATCGTCGATTCTTTCGCCTGCGACGAAGCGCCACGCGGTGGTCCGAAAGATCTTGAACCGGAGCATGAAGTTTTTGAAGGATTCCTTGTGAGACAGGTACAGAAGGAAAGTGCGCACGCGGATGCTCCCCGGATTGGACTGCTTGCGACCCAAATCTTACCGCAGAGGCCGTAGGGAGCGCAGCGAATCATTGATCTTTTTTGGACTCACGCCGCCGCATCCCTGCTAACATGAGGGCCATGGACCAACGGGTTGCTCTGATCACCGGAGGGGCGCGCGGCATCGGGCGCGCCGTGGCCGTCGCGCTCGCGGAACGCGGCTGGGCGGTGGCCGTCTCTTACCGGACGAGCTTGGAACAGGCAATGGCCCTCGAAGCCGGGATGAAAACCGCGGGCCGGCGCGCCGTAATCCTGCGCGCGGACCTTTCCGATCCGGCCGCGGCCGAAGACCTGGTGAAACGCGCGGAGGCGGAGTTCGGACGCATAGACGCACTCATCAATTGTGCAGGCTCCTACAGGCGCGTGCCGTTGCTGGAGGAGAGCCTCGAAGGTTGGCACGCCATGTTCAACGACAATCTGCACCCGGCGTTCTACCTCGGCCGCGCGGTCGCTCCCGGCATGATCGGACGGAATTGGGGACGCATCGTCAACTTCAGCATCGCGAAGGCCGACCAGCTGCTTGGACAGCCGTTCATCACCTCGCACTACATCGCCAAAGTGGGAATTCTGATCCTGACGCGGTCGCTCGCGAAGATCCTGGCGCCGCACGGCATCACGGTGAACTCGATCTCGCCGGGCTTCATCGAAAGTGGGGACGCGCCGCAGCAGGAATTTGCGCAGTTGATCAAGAACATTCCGGCCGGTTACGCCGGCACCCCCGAGGATGCGGTCTCCGTCGTCTGGTACCTTCTGTCCGAGCAGGCCCGGTATGTGAACGGAACAAACATCCACCTCAGCGGCGGCTGGGGAATCTGACCCAAAACGCAGACCTTAGACCTTAGCCGCTGCAATCCCGGAAAACGAGCAGATTCCGTCGGTTCCTGACCGGCCCTTGACGGTGAGTGTCGCAACCGCGGTCACCAGGTCTTAAGTCTAAGGTCTAAAGTCTAAAGTCTGATGTCTTTCAATGTCGCAGCAGCGTCACCAGGTCGGCGAACAGGGCGAACGCGGTCTGTTCTACGGTAGGGTTATTCTCGACGATTGCCAGCTCGCGCATGGTATCCGTGTTCAGAATGAGAATATTGCTGAGCCCGCGGATGGCCGCGAGCGGATCGAAGACTTCCAGTTCCTCCGGTCCGACCTTGCCGACGACCTTTCCGCCCTTTCTGTAGGCTCTCGCAACCAGCCGGACGCGCCGGTCGCGGCGCACGGCGGCACGAACCAGCCTCCCGGTGCTTTCCGATATCCCTTCCCTCTGGATGTCCTCCGGCTTGGTGTTCGCTCCCATGAGGGCCTGGATGAGGATCGAAAGTTTTGCCGCTGCATCCCAGCCGTCGATGTCGAGGCTCGGGTCCGCTTCAGCAATCCCCTGCTTCTGGACATAGCGCAGAGCTGCCTCGAACGAAGCTCCCTGCTCCATCTGGGTGAGGATGTAGTTGGTCGTGCTGTTGAGGATTCCGTGGAGCGAGCGGATGCGCGTCGAGGGGAGGGTCTGGCGCACCAGGTTGAAGACCGGCGCCCCGTCCATGACCGTCCCCTCGTAGAGGAAGCGCACGCCGCGATGCTGCGCCAGTCGCGTGAGCTTGCGGAAATGCATAGCCACCGGCCCCTTGTTGGCGGTGACAACGTGCAGGCCGGCCCGCAGCGCCTCGCGAATATAGGTCGTCGCCGGCTCGGCGCTGAGATCGAACACGCTGGTTTCAAACAGCATGTCCGCCCCGCATTGGCGGATGAAGTCGGTGGTATTCGAGCAAGTGGGGCCTTCATGGAGCCGTTCGAGGTTGAAGTCGTTCTTCCACGCGCGCAGGATTTTCTGTACGGGAAGCCCGTTGTGATCGATGGCCATTCCGTGGTTTTGGGTCGCAACCCCGGTGACCCTCCATTCCAGGCCGAACTCACGAAGCAGCCAGGCGCGACGGTGGACAAGCAGGCGCGCGAACGCGCGTCCGACGGAGCCGAAACCAAGCAGCGCGAGATTGATCTGCACCAATTCCTGGGTCATCGTGCCTCACCCGTAAGCTTTAACCACAAACGCCGGTTCGCCGCGCGATCTTAATTCCCCTTTTGTTTCAGATCGGCGATGACCTCGTGCGTCAGCTCGAGCGCCTGCCGGAGGTATTCGGGCTGCGGGCCGTAGCCGATGCGCAGGTAATGATCCATGCCGAAATGGTCGCCGGGGACTATCAGGACGCTCTTCTCCTTGAGCAGTCGCTCCACGAGCACGGTCGAGTTGATCGACAGGTCGTAGCGCGCATACCCGATTGCGCCCGCCCTGGGTTCGACCATGCGGAACAGCTCTCCATGGCTGTCCATCCAGGAACGGAACATCGGGAAGTTCTTGCGGCAGATGTTCCGCGTCCGTTCCAGGCAGCGCATGCGCCCTTCCGGCGAAAGCGCCACCTGCGCCATGATGTCGCTGAGCGTGCCCGGCGCGATCGTGGTGTAATCGTGATAGGACCACATTCTGGCGATCAAGTCCTTCGGGGCGACGATCCAGCCTACGCGCAGGCCGGGGAGCCCGTACGCCTTGGACAGGCCGTTGGTGACGATCACCCGGTCGTATTTGTCCCAGAACGTCGGTGTCATCTGCCCGTCCCGCTCCGAACCCTGGTAAATCTCGTCCGCGAGAATCCAGGCCCCGCTCTTTGAGGCGATGCGCACGATCGCGTCCATCTCTTCGGCAGTCAGGATCGCACCGGTCGGGTTGTTCGGATTGCACAGGATGATCATGCGCGTCTGCGGTGTCACGGCCGCCTCTAGCGCGGCGAGATCGGGCGCCCACCGGCGCGCCTCGTCCAGGTGGACCGACTTGACCTTCATGCGGAAGCTGTTGATCAGCCCCCAGATCTGCTGGTAGCTGGGGAGAATCATCACCACCTCATCCCCGGGTTCGAGCGTGGCGAAGATGGTGATAAAATTGGCCTCGCTGCCGCCGTTGGTCACTTCGACGTGATTCAGGGTGGCGCCCGGATACCAGGCGGCGATCGCGGAACGAAGCTCGTCGGTGCCGTTGCTCTGGTTGTAGATCAGCGCCGTATCGAGGAGTCTTTCCAGCGATTGCCGGTCGGTGATCAGTTCCCGCGGGGACATGGGGTGGACGCTGCTCTCTGAGAGATTGAATTTGACGCGGTTCTCCCACGTGGATTGCATACGTTCCATTTCGAATTTGTCCAATCTCATCCGCTGTCTCCTGTTCGCAAAATTGCCTGATATTACAACAAACGCAGCCACGAATTAACACGAATTCCACGAAGCTGAAACCGCCTCGAACGCTTCGTGTAGGACGCGGATAACGCCGACAGGGGGACACGTTACAGCGTGCAAAGGTCGATGGGGCGCTTTGGATGGTGTTTTCCGCGCCGGCGTTGCGGCAAACGCCTGGCGGGGGGCTACCGCTTCCGCAGCAATAACATCGGCGCTTGCCGCAACGCCGGTGCGGAGGACAAGCCGGCGCAAGGCGCCGGCCCCCGAAGGGGCCATCCAAAGCGCCCCATCGACCTTTGCCGGCGTTATCCGCGTCCAGAAAAGCTTTTGAACTGTACGCGAAGTACCGACGGCTTTGAGCGGTTCACCACGCCAGCCTCCAGCTTTGCCGGAGGTCATTTGTTCGTGTTGATTCGTGGCTGTCCCGGCTACGGGACGAGCGCGTTGATGCGGGCGGCAAGGTCGAAATCCCGCTGCGTGATGCCGCCGGCATCGTGCGTGATCAGCGTGAATGTGACCTTGTCGTAGTTGATGAGAATGTCGGGGTGATGGTTGGCTCCCTCGGCGATCTCGGCCACGCGGTTGACCAGCCGGATCACCGACATGAAACTGTCCAGCTCATAGCGCCTCTGAATCCCCTGCGGGGTGAGGCTCCAGTTGCGCAACGCCTTCAGTTTTTCCGTTATTTCATCCTTCGACAAAACCTTCATAACGAACTCCCTCTTACTCAATTCATTATACCAGCCGTCGAAGTCAGGAGTCAGAAGTCGGGAGTCAGGAGTCGGGAGTCAGGAGTCGGGAGAGGTGTCCGGTTCGGGCACGCGGAGGCGCATTACCTGGCAAGTTTTATTCTGACTACTGACTCCTGTCTCCTGGCTCCTGTTCTCAGGAGTCGAGAGAAGTGGCTGGTTCCGGGCGTATGCAGCGGTGCATCACCGGGCAAGTTTTATTCTGACTACTGACTTCTGTCTCCTGACTCCTTCTTATTGACTTTCACCAAATCTTCACCTATTTTAGAGCTATGATTCTGGTCGGAACGAGCGGGTTTCAGCATCGCGATTGGGAGCGGGTGTTTTACCCCGCAGGTCTCAACCCTGCTCTGTGGCTGGAGCATTACGGCCGTCATTTCGGTTGTTGCGAGCTCACCTTTACGTACTATAGAGTTCCAGAAGTATCTTCGATTCAACAGCTTATAGATGAAGCCGGTTCGCTCCAGTTCGTGTTCCGCGTTCCGTTCCGGCTGGTGGAGAAGGGGGACGGGACCGAGGATCTGGCGCAGAGGTTCGTGTCGGCGCTCTGGCCTTTGAAAGAGGGTGCCCAGCTGGCGGGGGTAGTGGCGCAGTTCGGGCCTGATTTCGGTTTCAACCGCGACGGTTTCGAGCGTCTCTGCCGGCTCAGGGATTCACTGGCCGGTTTGCCTCTGATCGCGGATTTTGGCTGTTCCGACTGGCTGACGCCGCGCGCCGCCCGGCACCTTGCGGCCGAGCGCATCGCCCTGGCGTGTGTCGACGGCGGAACCAGCCTGACGGAGCGGACTTTTTATTGTGCGACGGCGGCTGTGGCGTATGTGCGGTTTCAGGGACGGAACCAGTCGCGCTGGATCCAGGGGGACGGGTCGGCCCGGCACGACTATCTCTACAGCCGGGCGGAGCTGGCGGCGGCGGTGCCGGAGATCCGGCGCCTGGAGCAGGAGAGCGAGCGGGTGCTGGTGCTGATGAACAACCCGTGGCGTGGCCAGGCCACGATCAACGCCCGCATGCTGGCGGAGTTGCTGGGTTGTTGGTTTGAAGCCGGGGAATCGGAGGCAAGGAGTCAGAAGTCAGGAGTCAGAAGTCAGGAGAAAAACGGGAGTTGACAGGATCCGTCCCCGCATACGGGTTGGGCGTGTTGCCGGACAGGTTTTATTCTGGCTCCTGGCTCCTGACTCCTGACTCCTGCCGGAGGTCTGAAGTCTGAGGTCCAATGACCGATATTCGCGAAATCATCCACATCGACATCGCCGCCTTCACGGTCGCGGTAGAGCAGGTAGTGCATCCTGAACTGCGCCGTCGGCCTGTAGTGGTGGCGCCGGTCGGCCCGTCCCGGTCGGTGGTGATGGCAGTGTCGCCCGAGGCGCAGGACGCGGGCATCCGCAAAGGGATGATTCTGGCGCGCGCGCTGCGGCGCTGCCGCGACGTGGTGGTCCTGCCTCCCAACGAGCCGCTCTACGCGCGGGCGTCGCGTGCTCTCTGCCAGGTGCTGGAGGGCTTTTCCCCGGTGCTGGAACCCGTGGGCTACGGGCAGGCCTATCTCGACATGACGGGGACGGGGCGCCTGTTCGGGCCGCCCCGGGATGCGGCCTGGCGCGCGCAGAAAGAGATCCGGCAGCGGCTCCGCCTGGAGGCGGCGCTCGGGGTGGCGTCGAACAAGATGGTCAGCCGGATCGCGGCGGTGGTGACCGAGCCGGTCGGGCTGCAGGATGTCCCCGTGGGGGGCGAGTCCGCTTTTCTGGCGCCTCTCCCCGCGCCGCTGCTTCCCGGCGTAGGGCCGAAGACGCAGGAGCAGCTCCGGGAGCTCAACATCCGGCTCATCCGCGAACTGGCGGCGATACGGCTGGAACACCTGGTGCTGGCCTTCGGGCGGCTCGGATTTTTGCTTCGCCAGCGCGCGCTGGGGATCGACGACACGCCGGTGTACCCGCCCCGCGCGGTTCCGGCCGTGGAGGAGGAGGCCGTGCTGGCCGAGGACAGCAACGATTGGGACCGGTTGAATGCCGAGCTCCGCGGGCTGTGCGAGCGGGCGGGGGAACGGTTGCGGCGGCAGAAGCAGCGCGCGGGGCAGATCGAGGTGCGCGTCCGGCACTCGGATTATCGTGAAGCCGCGGGCAAGGCGAAGCTGGTGCCGCCGCTGCAATCGACGGCAGGATTGTCTGCGCGTGCCGGGCGCCTGCTGGAGCGGGCCCTGGCCCGGCGAATCCGCGTGCGCAGCCTGCACCTCCGCCTGACCGGGCTGAGCAGCGGTCCCGCGCAGCTGGACCTGTTTGCCGATCCGGCGGCCGAGCGCCGCGCGCGCCTCGAATCCGCCCTCGACACCCTCCGCCGCCGCTTTGGGAGACCTTAGACCTCAGACCCCAGACTTTAGACCTTAGACTTCAGACCAAAGACAGTCTGGGAGTCAGGGGTCAATAGTCAGAAGTTGTCTGAGGCTTAGGATCTGAAAGGTGTGGGCATCAAAAAGACGATCACCAGAGTCTAAAGTCTAAGGTCTAAAGTCTAATGTCTGCCTTCGCCCATTTGCATGTGCATTCGAATTACTCCTTCTGCCGGGGCGCAAACCGGATCGAGAGCCTCGTCGACGCGGCGCTGGCGCGCGGCATGCGGACGATGGCCCTGACCGACACCAAGGGCGTGTACGGGCTGGTCTGGTTCCTGCAGTGCGCGGCCGAGCGCGGCCTGCGCCCGATTGTCGGCGCCGAACTGCGCACCGGCAGCGGACGCGCGGTGATTCTGGCGCGCGACCGCGAAGGGTACGCGACGGTATGCCGGCTGATATCGCGGCAGCACCTGGACCCGGGGTTTGACTTGTGCCGGGCGCTGCAGGCGGACCGCGAGCACGTCTTCGTCCTCAGCGATCATCTGCCGTTGCTCGAGGCGCTCGGCCGGCAGAACGGCGCGGCGCAGCTTTACGTGGAGTTGAACGACCCCGCCGCGGAGCCGGCGCTCGCCGCCTTCTCGCGCGCAAGCGGGATCCCGGTGGTGGCGACGAACGACGTTTATTTTGTCGACCCGGCCGATTTCCGCATGCACCGGCTGCTGCGCGCCATCGACCTGAACACCTGCCTGTCGCGCATCCCACGAGAGGAGCTGGCGGGCGAGGACCGCTGGCTGAAGCCGCCGGATGCGATGGCGCGCCGCTACCCGCACCTGACCCGGGCGCTGGAAAACAGCCTGAGGATCGCGGACGAATGCTCGGCGAACATCGGCATCGGCGAGCCGAAGTTTCCCGACTTCGAGACTCCGGATGGATCGGATTCCTTCGAGTATTTGCGGGAAGAATGTTACCGCGGCGCCGAGCGGCGCTACGGCGAGCTGTCGGAGTCGGTGGTGAAGCGGCTCGAGCGGGAGCTGGCGATCATCCGGGACAAGGGATTCGCCCCGTATTTCCTGGTGGTGCGCGACATCGTGCAGCAGTCGGCGCGCACCTGCGGCCGCGGGTCGGCGGCGGCGAGCCTGGTCTCCTACTGCCTGGGGATCACGCACGTGGAGCCGATCACGCACAACCTGTTCTTCGAGCGCTTCCTCAACGAGGGGCGCACGGACCCGCCCGACATCGACGTCGATTTCCCCTGGGACGAGCGCGACGGCATCCTCGACTACGTTTTCCGCAAGTACGGCGAAGAGCGGACCGCGATGATCTCCAACCACGTGGGATTCCGCGCCCGCGCAGGCGTGCGGGAAGTGGCCAAGGTGTACGGCCTGCCGGACCAGGAGATCAAGAGCGTCACCGAGCGCATGGGTTACTACTGGTCGATCCGCCACCTGCCGGAATTCCTGGAGCACAGCCCCGTCTACAAAGACATGGAGCTGAAGGACCCGTGGCCGGAGATCGTGGAACTGGCGGTCAAGCTCGACGGCTACCCGCGCAACCTGTCGGTGCACTGCGGGGGAGTGGTGATCGTCCCCGGCCGGATCGACCGGCACGTGCCCGTCGAGCGGGCGCCCAAGGGGGTGCAGATCATCCAGTGGGAGAAAGACCAGGCCGAGGATGCGGGGCTGGTGAAGATCGACCTGCTGGGGAACCGGTCGCTGGCGGTGATCCGCGACGCGCTGGCCGCGGTCAAAGAGAATTACGGGGTCGCGATCGACTACGGCGTGTGGGACCCGACAACGGATCCCGAGACGCAGGAGTTGATCTGCAAGGGAGACACGGTGGGCGTCTTTTACGTCGAGTCGCCCGCGATGCGGCAGCTGCAGCTGAAATGCCGCCGCGGGGATTTCGATCACCTCGTGATCCACAGCTCGATCATCCGCCCCGCGGCCAACAAGTACATCCGCGAGTATGTCCGGCGGCTGCGCGGGGGCGAGTGGCAGCCGCTGCACCCGATCATGGACGAGGTCCTGGGCGAGACCTACGGCATCATGGTCTACCAGGAGGATGTCTCGCGGATCGCGATGGCGATGGCGGGCTTCGGCGCCGTGGACGCCGACCTGCTGCGGAAGATCCTGTCGAAGAAGCGGGCGGGGAAGAAGCTCGAGGACTACAGAGGGATGTTCTACCGCGGGGCGGCGGAGCGGGGCGTGGCGCGCGACGTCGTGGACCAGGTCTGGGAGATGATCCTCAGCTTTGCGGGCTACTCGTTCTGCAAGCCGCACTCGGCTTCGTACGCGCTCGTGTCCTACAAGTCGGGCTGGCTGCGGGCGCACTACCCGGCCGAGTTCATCGCGGCGGTGCTCACCAACCAGGGGGGGTACTACTCGGCGTTCGCCTACGTTTCGGAGGCGCGCCGCATGGGGCTGAAGGTGCTGCTGCCGGACGTGAATGAAAGCCGGAAGGAGTACTGGGGGAAGGACCGGACGGTGCGGGTGGGGCTGATGCAGCTGAAGGGGCTGCGGGAAACGGGGATGGAGGCGCTGCTGGAGGAGAGGAAAAAGCGGCCGTTCGCGTCGCTCGAGGATTTCCTCGGCCGCGTCGACATCGACCCGTCCGACGTGAAGATTCTGATCAAGGCCGGCGCCATGGACGGCATCGCCGGGGGCGCGACGCGGCCCGAGATGATCTGGAAGACGCTGGCGTGGCACGAGACGAAGGCGGCGCGGCGCGCGGTGGCGCGTTCGCTCTTCCAGGACATCGCCGCGGTGGAGCCGCCGCGCGTGCCCGAGTACAGCGCGCGCACGGTCCTGGAGCACGAGCTGGAGACGCTCGATTTTCTGATCAGCCGGCACCCGCTGGCGCTCTACAAGGAGCCGCTGGCGCGCCTGCGGCACGTGCGCGGGGCCGACCTGGGGAAGCACGTGGGGCAGCGCGTGACGACGATCGGCTGGTGGGTGACGGGCAAGGTGGTGACGACCAAGGAGGAAGAGCCGATGGAGTTCATCAGCTTCGAGGACACGAGCGCGCTCTACGAGACGACGTTCTTCCCGCAGACCTACGCCCGCTTCTGCCACATGCTCAACCGCTCCCGCCCATATGTCCTGACAGGCCTGGTCGAGGAAGACTTCGGCGCCGTCACCCTGACCGTCGATTCTGTGCAGTTCCTGTAAAAGGCCTGCGATCCAGGCACCTCTGGAAAAAGGTCCCGCCGGTAAGAATAGGATGTGCCGATTGCCGCAGGAATTGCGCTCGAGGAAGGCATCGTATTGCGACCCTTAACGAGAGGCGCATGGAATAAACTATGTCTGATCGCTGCCAAATATGGCGCTTAGGCAACGCATTGCAATGGGATTCTGAATGATCCGCTGCCATGAACAGGCTCTGTCCGATCGCTGCCAAGGATGGCGCTCAAGCAATGCATCGTATTGGGACTCTGCAAGGTCCGCCGCACTGAACAGGGTGTTTTCGATCGTTGCTGAGAATGGCGATTAAGCAATGCATCGTATTGGGACCCTGAAAGGGTCCAGCAGGAAAGCCCAGGGCGTAAGCCCTGGGATTACGAATGGCCCGCAAACGAGCCCTGCAGGGGCGGAACAGGATGTGTGCCGCATTGTCATGGCTGACCTCAGTGTCCGCTCATGACTGCCAAGAAATTCGCGATCATGCCCACGCCGATAGTGCCGTGGTCAAAGGGAATCGTACAGGTCAGCTTCTCAGGCGAACACGGCAGAAAGCGGCAGGTTCAGGTCAGGCAGGAGCGGCGAGTAAAGGCAATCCCGTTTCCCGTAGCTTCCGGCCGAACGATAACCGGCCTCGGTCCATACGAGAACCTCGGCTGTTTCTGCCTCCGGGTCCACGATCCAGTATTCCTGAATCCCGAAACGGGCGTAGGTTTTTCTCTTGAGCTCGAGGTCTTTGTTTGGCTGCCGGGCGAGAGAATCTCTATGACCATGTCCGGCGCATCCTTGATGTTGGCCTCGCCGATTATGGCCAGGCGTTCTTTGCGAACGAAGAGCAAGTCGGGCTGGACCACGTTTTCATCGGAGAGGATCACGTCGCACGGCCCAACCAGCATCTCGCCCAAATCCCCGGCCTCGATGTGCCGGAGGAGAGCAACGGTGAGTCTCTGCGACACGCGTTGATGCCTGATGTTAGGGGCGGGAACCAAGAGGAGCTCTCCGTCGAGGATTTCGAAGCGTTTGTCCTCGGGGAGCAGGAGGTAGTCGTTGTAGGTGTACCGAACCTTTGCCTGTCTAATGGCCATCTTCGACATTACCATCATCCCCGCGGGCTTTCAATCCGGCCACCCATGTTGTTTCACCCGTCGCGGATTTATTTCACAGAAAAAGGCGTACCCAAAAACTCTGCCTGCGGTGACGAAGGAACTTCGTTCGAGGTCATTTTCGGGGGCCACCCGTTCTGCAAGCCTTGCTCAGGTTTGAGGAACGAGCGCGCTCCACGAAAGGACGTTTTTCCTGCAGACCCACGCACGCTTCTTCCCCGATGTGCTCTCCGGCCTGGTGGGGAGGACTTCGGCGCCGTCGCCCCGGCCGTAAACTCCTGCGCTTCCCTGGTCATCTTCAGAGGGCGCAGAAAATTTGTTTCTATGCGCCCTCTTCGCGATCCATCCTCAGATCAAGAGTTCTGCCCAAGGCATGTAAGATTACGCCGACGCTCGCGCTTTCAGGTAGAGGTGTTCCACCCCTAGGAGCACTACAGCGAGGAAGACGCTTAGAAAAGCGATTGCAGAGAAGGCCATGAATGGCGAATAGACATCACGAACCAGCACTGGCGATTGTTTGACTACCACCAGGCTCGTGACCGTGGCTACCAGATATTTTTCGAGGAGGCGATCATAGTCTTCGATGATTCCCTTCAGCTCTCCGGAAAGAGTAGTGAGGAGACCCTTATAAACGGGAGGCAACGAACCGGGAGCAGAATCAGTGGATTTTGGCAGCCAGGCAAGCTGTTTTTCCAGGCGCGCCTTCTCCGCTTCCATGAGCTGAACCTGTTCCTGAAGTTTGGAAATGCGCTCGACGACAGGCCCCACATAATCGCTCTTCACCAGCCTGTCCAGAGCGCTCGCATCGACGACGGGCAGGCCTTCTTTGTTGTTCAACTGGCTGGCGAGGAGAGCTTTAGGCCGGTCGATGACCTCCAGGAGCCGCACCGCTTCGCCGGCCTCCTGTGACTTCTGTTTTATCTGAATCTCGAGATCCTGGATGCGATATTGGATACGCTGGGCAACCACCTCTTTGTTGCTGACCAGGCGCCCCTGATAGGTAAGCGCTTGCAAGGCCTGGAGTCGCGTCCGCTCCCAGGTGTCGAGTTTTTGCTTGATCTCCCGGAAAGCGAGCTGATAGCTGGCGTCCTGAAATTGTGTCGACTCCTCGATCAGGTCTTTTATTTTTTCGCTCAGCGAATTGTAAGTTTCGAGGAACAGATCGGGGATGTCCCAGTAATCGTAGCTGCCTGCAAGTTTTTCGTAGTCGATGTTTGAGGAGTAGATAAATCCCCCAGCTGACTCTTGATCAAACTTCAGGCTCTCCTGGTAACGTTTTACGACACTATCGAACAGCCTGATGCGTTCGTTGTCTGTCAAACCTCCTACTGCGATGGTGATCTTGAATTCGCTGGGAAAATATTCTTCCTTCTTCGCTCCGGCTTGCTCCTGCTTTTTCCAGCGACCTTGGATATCACCCGGAATAATGGGGGAAATGTAGATATGAGAAGTCAGATCCCTCAAGGGGAGGCGCTCTGTGGATATTGCAGTATCATCCAAAGCCTTGGAGAGCACGCTAGGGCTCCGGAAGTCCTCGACCGAGAACTTCCTGCCGCTCGGGTACTCACTTTTCTCGATCCCGCGGAAACTGAGGCCTAGCGTTCCCTCCACGGTTTTCTGAGTCCTATAATATGAGGAAAGGAAAGCCAGGGCCCCGAGGCCAAAAATCACCATGACGTGAAACACGAACTTGACCCGCCGCTCATAAAGAAAACGGAGCGCATCCACCAATCCGGGTTCCTGTGGTCCGGTTTCAAATTGGTCCGCGCTCAGGATCTCTTGCTGCGGATCTTGCTCCTGCTGATTCATCTGCTCCTCCCTTCCCATTACTCCCAGATTGGCGTTCCAACGAATCCAGACGTTTGGGAATGGCTCAACTCTGTAATGGAATTATCGCGATTTCTTCAACGTCCAAAGCGCGAACCGCTCTGAGATGTACGCGTGCTGTCGCCTTTCGGGTCAGATTCCATGTGGCGGATGACCGTCGTGAGACCATCCCCGTGAGAGGATGAAATTTAGTTCTTATACGCTCCCGCTGTCAACACACAACTGCCCCGAGAGGGGGTCGGGAACGGATTGCCAGACGCGTTATAGCATGAATTTCGCCTATCTGCAGGATGCGGACTCATGGTAATGTAACAACTCGGCTACATTTGAGTTGGAATGCAAGACGTGAACCCCTAACATCCGCACTCTTAGTACATACTATCAATTAAGTCTTGCATTTACCGCTATTTACGCCAACTCGCTCGCTGTGGGTGAAGGGGCGAAGCTATCTCACCCACGTGAATCCCATACTGGGAGGTGGTTTAAATGCTCCGCGCGAATTTCTAATAAAAGAAACTTCGGCAGTCTCGACGGAGTTCAAAATGAATTTTGAAGCAGTTTCCTGCGGGTCTCAGAGGCGAAAGGGGTTCGATCAGACGCACTTTTTCTTAGCTCCATCTTCATCAAGCGGCGGAAACAAAAGGCGTAAGGTGGGACGGAACCTCGGGAGGAAAAAGCTGATCGAGCCAGGCCTTGTCACCGGTGTACTTGAACTTCCTTTCCTTCACGGTCACATCGATGGCAAAGCGGACGACGCGGTCAATCAAGGTGGTCATGACACCCATGAGCGATTCCATGGACGCCCGGCGAAGAGAACGCACGGAGGGATTTCGGAGGATGGCGTTGTCCTCCTTGAGAGTGCTGTTGGTTTTTCGGATGCCGATCGCAGACAGTGCAATTGGCGGTAACGTTCCGTTCCTCTGGGGATTTCCAGAAGCAGGCGGGGTCGCTCGGCAATTGGGACATGGGTGGAGAAGCCGAGCAGTTTGGATCGATGGGGGCAGTTCCGGTAGAGTTCGAGAATGGTCGGGTCTTTGGACTTGACACACTGCTTGAAGCAGGAAAAGGAAAGCCTTTGAGCGGCGGCATCAAATCCATTGGGACGCATGGGAAGGCTGCAATATGAAACGAAGGGCCAGCCGTTGCGGTCATAGCCATGTTGGAGAAGGGCTTCGCGGACGAGTTTTTCGTTTCGGGGATTGTAATCGATCAGAGGAATGGCGCCCTGCTTGCGGGCAAATGCGTAGTTATGAAGCTCATCGTATTTGGCATCGAGCAGATGAATCTGGGGATCGACGGCAATGAAACTTGCGGATTTGTTCCTGCAAGGAGATAAAGGTATTCCCTTCCTGGGCATTGCCGGCAATGGTGATGCAGCCGACGGGAAGTTCGATGCCCAAGTGAGGTTCGATGGAAGTGACGATGATGGCGTTATAGCCGAAGATCTTTTCGGTTTTGTCCGGGTTGGAAGGATTGCGGCGTACGCCGATGCGGGCGTCTCGGTCGTAAGGGAGCTTGGGGCAGCGGAAACGAACCAAATCTGGAGTTTCTCCAAGAAAGGAAGAAACCAGGATTTCATGGATGTTGGACTCTCGAAATCTGAGAACCAAGCCGAGTTTGGTCAGTGGCTCCTCGACGCGAAAGAACTTGAGGTTGTTGCTGTCGATGGCGGAGAGTTCTTTGGAGGCGTTTTCGAGGGAGAAGGAAAGGATCGTGATTTTGGCGCGTTTGATGTCCTTAGGAAAGTTGGCATTGGGGCATTCGGTTCGGACGCGGCATTCTTTGCCGAGGACGATCTGAGCGGGATCCTGGATTCGGCAGAGCACGCGGTCACGCACCTTCTGGACAAAATTATCGACGGTGATCGAGGCGCAGGAGTTGTTGAAGTGGCAACAGCCGCGGTAACGTGCGGCGGAGGGAACAGGGTGCCGTCGGTGGCCTGGACACGATAGCTGAGGAATCCGAGCTTTTCGACGAGGGAAACGAGGGTGTGGAAGAGTTCCAGGTAACGGCTCTCTCCGAGGCGGCCGCGGAAGTTGGTAAGGGTGGCGCGGCAGGGGATGGAATCTTCACGCAGCCCGGCAAGGGTGCGATAGGGTTGACCCAGATCGGGATCGCGCAGGATCGAGCAGAAGTGTTTGGTGTCGGCGATTTTGTCGAGATAGCGGCAGAGGTCGAGGACGAAGAGCGAGACGGGATCGTAGCAAGGAGCGCCGAAGATGGAGTAGGCGTCGGCGGCGACGGAGCGGACGAAGGAGAAATCGATGAGAGCGGCGACGAGTTGAGAGAGTCCGCCGCGGACGGATCCGTCGTCGTTGACCTGGACGAATTGGGGATGGAATTGATAGCGGGAGAGCCAGCGGGATTCTTCCTTGGGAAACGGATTGGCGTGGGCCCAGTTGACGGCGTGATTGATTTCCTTGAGCTTTGCGATTATATTGTCAATCGAGAACTGGGTGAGATCAATCACCTGGGAAGCTCCAGGGTTTCCAGAGAGAGGATACGGCCAAGTAACACACTCCCTGGAAACCCGTTTTTATTCTCCGGCCATCTTCATAAACAGACCCATATTCATAGCTTTACTTTTCACGGAATGGCCTCCTCCTCCACGCGCTCGATGAAGGTGGGAGCTACCGCGATCCGGAGTTGTTCGCGAGCATGATGGTTCTCCTCTTCTGCTTTCTTTACCCGATCCGAAAACGAAGAGAATGTCTTACCGTTGACCGGCCAATCCCATGATTTCAAAGTGGAGCGAATGGCACAGATTGGCCGGTCGAACGGCGGGTTGACTGGTCCAATCCGGTGCCGGAGCTCAAGTAAATAGGGAAAAGTGGAGTGTAGGAGGCGGAGGTGATGGCATTGGCCAGTCAACCCGCAAAATATGCAGTCAGCTGAAGATATTTCAGAAGCTGGGTACCGAAGCGGTCCCGGATGATTCAGATTGCAGGGATCATTCGAAGAAGCTTTGCCGACACTTTGCCGCCCGGGCGAGCAGCGGAAGGATCGATCGGGGGGCAAAGCAGCGGATCCGAGGCGTGCCAACATTAGAAAAACCCACAATCGAGTGGGTTGAAATGCAATCCGAAGCCGCCGGATCTCATAGCATTCAGGACATATGGAGTTCTTAAATCACCTCAAGTGACGATTGACGCCAGAGGCGTTTGGTGTTGAGACTTTCACGCTTTTCTTGGCCTCCCAACTCGCTCCACCACACGTGGTGCTTCCGTTTGGCAATGCTGGCGTTTGTAGCCTCGTCGACGAAATACATTGATGTCATGATGCATGACACTATAGGCATGTTCGCACTCTTGGCTCTCGCGGTCATTGCCGCTGCATTTGAGGGCTCACTGGATACCATAGTACGGAACATTCGACGTAACGGAATGCACAATCAGTGGATGATCATGCTTATCGTTTGGTACTTGATTGGAGTCCTTGGCAAGATGTACTTCGCGGGTGCAACCGATGCGGACTGGCGTCTCGCAACGGCCCCAGTTAAGCTTGTCATAGGCTTGCTGATTGCCCTCGGGTTCCTTTGTGAGAGCCGGTGTGCGCGAACATTACAGATTGTCTTCATTGTGATGGTAGGGGTGCAGTCTTTGTTCACTGCTTTGGTTATCACTGAGGATCCCACAATTGTGCGCATTGCAGTCGATGCCGAATTGACTGGCCGCGGCTGGATTTATGGCGATCAGGGTGGTTTTGCCATGCAGGCGATGCTGCTGCCCATTTTGGCATGCAGGGCGTTCGCCGAGAGAGGAATGTTACGCATTATTCTCCTGGCTTGTTGCGCCACTATCGGATGGGCCGTTGCCATCAGCCAATTTGCAACTGCGTTTGGGCTGCTCCTATTGTCTTTTCCTATAGCGCTGCTCCTCGCCATTCGTTACCTAAAGCACCAGAGACTTCTCTTACGTGTTTTGTCGATATTATGCTTTGGGGGAATGGTCTTCGTTCTCTTATGGCTAATGAACTACAGTCCATTGATGATGGAAGTCCGGACGCGAATCGTAAATGCCTGGAATGATCCAAAATCGGGGGGCTATGAAGCAAGATATGCTGATCAATCGCGTTGGTATCTCGCACAAATATCTTTCAATACCTTCTCTAGGCACCCGCTTTTCGGCGAGGGCGCAGGCAGTATTCGAAATTCCAAATTTGTGGGCGGCCACTCGTCTTTCTTCGACATGTTAGGATTCTATGGTTTGCTGGGTGGGGCTGGTGCCTTTTTGGCCATGCTGCTGCTAATGCTGGCGCACGCATGGAGGCGCCTGCGACGAAAAATGGATTGGGAAGCGGTCGTGGCTGCAACCAGTGTAATGTTATTACTAATAAGTGGCGTCGTGAATCCTTATTGGGAGGGGGCAGCCCCTGTCATGGTTCTAATGCTAGGCAGGTTGTTCATACTGGTACAACGGCCGACACAAGGCCAGTTTTCCTCTTTGAAGGCAATGGCAACGCTCCCATGTGCCTCCCCGCCGAGTACTTTCCTCACCGGCGCTGGAGGGCGGGTCTCGGGTATGGGGTGGCAGTCTGATAGTAGCGGCTGTCGGCATCGTAGGACCTTTATTCAGGCGCGTCGAGATGATTGAGTACTCCGAGGTGATTTAAGAATTGGCCACAGCTTTCCATGAAAGGAGCCTGTTTCTGGCTGCAATCTCGCTTGGATGGGTGGTTTTTGACCTAACGATCGCGGTTTGCGAACAAAGACGAGAGGGAGCTCTTAGATCACCTTATGTCCATCAAACTTAATCTGATTTCAAATTTGGGTACGAATCTCTGGATGGCATTGATTAGCCTAGTCTTCGTGCCGTATTATATTCGTTTTTTGGGAATAGAATCTTATGGCTTGATTGGTGTTTTTGCGACATTGCAGGCCATGACTTCATTGCTTGATTTAGGATTTACCACGACCATTAACCGAGAAATGGCGCGTCTATCGATGCGCGATACAAATGCAGATGAAACGCGAAACCTGGTCCGCACGCTGGAAACGGTGTATTGGGCGATCGCAATCCTGATTGGCGCGATTATCCTATTCCTAGTCCCATTTTTGACCAATCATTGGATTACGACCGTCGGTTTGACGCGCGGCACAGTTCGACTGAGTTTATTTTTGATCGGCATTATAATCGTTTTCCAATGGCCCTATAGTTTTTATGCAGGCGCGTTGCTCGGTTTGCAGAAGCAAGTGTCGGTGGGAATTATCAACGCAGGAGTAGCGACCGTGCGAGGCTGCGGAGCAGCCCTGATTCTGGGGTTTATTTCACCGACTATCCAAGCTTTCTTTGGCTGGCAAATCGCGATTACCCTTCTATCCACTTTGCTAATGGTATCTTTTTTGTGGCGTAATCTTCCGCAATCCTCTCACGCTCCCAGGTTCCACATAATTCAATTGAGACAAGTAATTCCTTTTTCCGCGGGTGTTAGCGCTGTAGGCATTCTTGGTCTCGTATTGCTCCAGATGGACAAGGTAATCCTGACCAAATTATTGACCTTAAAGAATTTTGGATATTATACTTTGGCTAGTGTGGTAACTGCTAGTCTCTATATGCTGGTCAACCCAGTTTACAATGCCGTTTTCCCGCGCATTACGCAATTAGTTGCGGCCAAGGATGAAGCAGGACTGGTGAACTTCTACCACCAGAGTTCCGCAGCAATGGCAGTACTAGTTTTGTCTGCCACGGCTGTATTGGCGTTTTTCTCCCAGCCAATCATTTTCGCCTGGACGGGAGACGCGGAGACGGCAGCGCGTACAAGTTTGCTGGTAACTTTATTAGCAATTGGTACGGGGTTGCACGGTTTGGTCCACGTTCCATGGGCAGTGCAGTTAGCGCACGGGTGGACACAATTAGGAATATATCAGAATTCTGTGGGAGTTTTGGTACTCGTTCCTCTGATTATTGTTCTTACGCTTCACTACGGCGCCGTCGGAGGGGCAATTGCATGGAGTGTGCTCAACATCATGTACGTGACCGCTGGGCAAGCGGTGATGCATCGTCGTTTACTCAAGGGCGAATTAAGACGATGGTACTTGAATGATGTAGGTTGGGTCGCGTTGGTCGCGTGTGCCGTTGCTGGGACGGCGCGTTATATTATTCCATGCGAATTGCCACGTTTGTGGCTTTTGGTACTGTTGATGGGTGTATCTGGCTGTACATTGAGTGTTACCGCGCTTGCAACCCCGTCGGTAAGAAAAAATATTTTGAGCGGGAATTTTAGTTTTTAAATTGGTGCAAGTGCCGGGGGCCAATCTCTCTAGAGCTGCCGGGATTTATCGCTTTGATTGCAATCCCAGAGGTGATTTAAGAACTGACCTGAGGATTCGACGATGGGCCTATCCCCTTGACTCAGGTTGCGGGTCGCGATCGGCATTAGGCGGCCCCGGAAACGGACTGTCACCCGGATGCACATGTGACGCATTCCGGAGGTGCTTTGGCGCCCTACGGGCCTCTCAGTCCTGTTCTTGCACCAGTCTGGTGGGCCATGACCGAAAACGCGTACCTGAGTGAAGGGGATACCCCCTTTTCGACGAATAGGATTCTTCCGTGGATGCTGTGCCTGGACCTGGTTTCGAGCTAACAATCACGGTTTTGTAACGAAAGACGGGCGAAAAGGACAACGCCCACCCGTTGGCGCCGGTTTTGTCGGTCAGGCGGTTTGCGCAAACGATTTAAGGTGGCCGGGGATCTCCGGAGGGGAAAACTGATCGAACCAATGCTCGTCTCTCGTTGTCTTGAACTTCCACTTTTTCACCGTGACTCCCAGAATGAATCTGGCAACGCGATCGATCAAGGTGGTCATGACTCCCATCACCGAGTCCACCGCGGCCCAGCGCAGAGACTTGACCGCAGGCTCGCGCAGAATGACATTGTCGTCCTTGAGGGTACTGTTGGTTCTTTTCGATGAGGAACGCAGGGCATGTAGCTGGCGGTGGGGATTGGAGCCTCTGAGGATTCCGAGGATCAGGCGCGGATGCTGCGTGATGGAGACATGTGTGGCAAATTCGAGGCGATGAGCACGATGCGGGCAGTTGCGGTAGAGTTCCAGCAGCGCGGGATCAATGGACTTCACGCTTTGCGTGAAGCAGGCAAGAGAGAGCCGTTGGGCGGCGGCGTCAAATCCATCGGGGCGGGTCGGGAAATGACAGTAGGAGACATGAGGCCAACCGTTTCGATTGTAGCCTTGTTCGAGGATGGCTTCGTCGTCTTTCTATACAAATCGTTGATCAGCATTTGTTGGGGCAACCGGAACCGCTGCTTGGACTCCATGACTGCAATCCGGGATCTCCCACTAAGGGCCCGGAAGGCTAGAAATAAACTCTCCGTAGTTAGCATTTGGCTGTAAATGAGCAAAATGAACCTGGTGTCATGGATCCTCCAGTAGCAAGAGAAATGAGCCAACCGATACCACTTTTGTCCATCATCATCCCAACTCGAAATCGAGCAGAATATCTGAAACCTGCAATCCAGGGTATCCTGAATATCCCTGCATCTGACCTGGAGTTGGTTATAGAAGATAACAGCGACTCGAACCAATTCGAATCCTTGATCAAAGATCGTTTTGTGGACAGTCGCCTCCGCTATCACTATTCAAATCTGCCTGCTTCGATGAGTGAGAATTACGAGCGAGCAGCGTGCCGCGCTACCGGTGAATATGTTTGTCTGATTGGGGATGATGACGGCATAAATCCCGAGATCATTGAAGCAGCACGGTGGGCAAAAGTAAGCAATCTCGATGCGCTTGTACCGGTTAATTCGGCACATTATGTTTGGCCGGATTTGAATTTACCTTCAAATGCAATTCAAGCCGGTGAATTGGCGATTGGACCGTTTTCTGGTAGGGTTATGCCTCTCGTCCCAAGTGAGGAAATAAAAAAATGTTTACGTAGTGCAGGGCAAGGTTTTTTTGGATTGCCTAAAGTTTATTATGGCCTGGTGCGGCGTTCAACTTTTGAGCAGGTCAAGTTAAGGACAGGTACCTATTTCCCAGGGGTTAGTCCCGATATGGCTGGGGCAATGGCCGTAGCAAATTACGTGGACAAGACGTGTCAGATTGACTACCCGCTATTTTTGCCGGGCAGCTCTGCCAAGAGCAATGCTGGGCTCAGCGGTATGAACCGGCATATTGGCCGGTTGCAGGATCAGCGCCACATTTCATCAGAGAGTATTCGAAATTGGTCAAAACTTGTGCCAGCGTTTTACTCTGTGCAGACGATTTGGGCCGAGGCAGCGGTAGGTGCACTGATGGCAACTGGTCGGAGTGATTTATTGAGAGATTTCAATGTGCCGATTCTCTACGCCGAGTTGGCGATGTGGCATCCTGAATTCATCTTTTTGACCGGCGGAAGTTTTTTCCAGGCTTTGCGGATAACTAAACGAGGAGCATGCTTGGGCACTGTGCAGTTTTTCCTGCATTTCTTCTATTTGGGAATGCTTCGTGCCAGGTCGTTGGCTATGAGAGCGCGTCGTCGGGTTCGTCATTCAGCGCATTATAGTGTTACTAACATACCAAATATAGTCGAAGCCGTTCATGCGTTGTCGGCGTATCTCGTGCAATCGGGAATGCGATTCGATCGCGCGGTGGGATTGTAGGAGTTTATTTTGATCCAGCTGTCGCTAATAAAGTTTTATGGGAATTCCGGCTTCTAAGTGGGTAAGTATGCTGGGGGCCAGCCCCCAGGCCCCCGGGATTTATCGCTTTGGTCCCAATCCCGAGCGCTATTAAAATGCGAAACGGGGTGTGGTTGAGACACCCCGCGTCGGTCTTGGGCCCTGAGTCGGCGCTCGGGTTGCTTCCCAGCATTACCCTGTCCTCCGCCCAGGCCGAGTGCGATTGTAACGGAGATGCGCCGTATGGAGAAGTGCCATTCAAGACCGACAGCTTTATGCTCAAATTCTCGGGATCACCGATCCTTGGTTTGTCGAACGCGTGGATTTGAAATTGGAACAAGGGGAGGTTCACGTTTATCTTAGCCATCCGGTTGGAGTTCAATGGCCGTGCGCTGAGTGCGGCGCGCTGTGCAACCTGTACGACCACCAGACTACGCGGACCTGGCGTCATCTGGACACCTGCCAGTACCAGACGATCCTGCATGCGGATCCGCCGCGGAGCGATTGTGAGAAGCACGGGCCGAGAGTCGTGAAGCTGCCGTGGGCGGAACAACGGAGCCGGTTCACGATGCTTTTTGAGCGCCTGACGATCGAATGGTTGAAGGCGGCAAGCCAGACGGCCGTGGCCAAGCACCTGGGTTTGAGCTGGGACGAAATCCACGGAATCATGGATCGGGCCGTGGAACGAGGTCTGGCGCGGCGTGAGGCCGAACCACTGAAGAATATCGGCGTTGACGAGAAGGCGTTCACCAAAGGTCATAACTATCTGACGATCGTCAACGACCTGGAACGAAGCCGGGTCCTGTATGTGGCCGAGGAACGAAAAGAGTCGAGTCTGGATGGGTTCTGGCCGACGCTGACCGAGCAACAGAAAAACGGCATCGAGGGTGTGGCAATGGACATGTGGGACCCGTTCGTTAACTCGGTGCGCAACTATCTGCCGGATGCAGACCAAAAGATCGTTTTCGACAAGTACCACATCGCCGGACACCTTGGAGATGCGGTCGACCGTGTTCGCCGAGAGGAACGAAAGAACCCCGTTGTGGAAGGAGACGAGCGTCTTGTGGGGACCAAATACCTTTGGCTCCGCAATCCTGCCAACTTCACGGATGCAGCTTGGGACGCCTTCAAGGCGCTGCGCGAGAGCACCCTCAAGACCGCGCGCGCGTGGGCGCTGAAGGAATCCGCGATGTCTCTGTTTGATTATGTTTACCAAGGGGCTGCCGAAAGGCACTTCAAATGGTGGTACAACTGGGCAACGCACAGCCGCCTGCGGCCCGTTATCGAGGTGGCCCGCACCCTGAAATCCAGACTCGCGAACATCCTGACTTATCTGAAGCACCGAATCACCAATGCGACCAGCGAGTCCATTAATGCCAAGATCCAATGGGTCAAGTACACAGCCAGGGGATTTCGGAACAAACACAACTTCAAAACGGCGATCTATTTTCACTGCGGTGGTCTGAACATGGCACCGTTACCCACTTAGAAGCCGGAAGCGCCAGTTTTATTATGGCCGCCTTGTTTTCATACCTCTCAATTGGAGGTTGCTGCAATTTGGTTTACGCATCTCGGAGTGACTTTATCGTGCGAACCATGGCGGGATCCTGGGATCTGACGTGTGGCTCAAAGCAGGCGAGAGAGGCGATGGAAGGCGGCATCAAATCCGTTCGGATGATTCGGGGGCGGTGTAGGACATAAGGCCAACCAGTGCGATCGTAGCCTCGCTCGCGGATGGCATCACCGATTAGTTCCCCTCCGAGGATGGTTGAAATCACTCGCTTTCAGGCGGTGCTGATCACATGCCGCGGACCGGGCGCGGCCGTGGCACGCTGGCCGGGCAATTTCAGGAAGCCCTGATCGCGGGGGCTTTCAAGAAAGGCGCGGTACTCTTCGTGCTCGAGTTTCCCGGTCCGAAGCTTCCAATCGAGAAGTTTGCAGATGGTTTTGGACAACTTGGTCGGGCTGATGTTGGGAAAATCGCGAACCGTCTCATGAATAGGCTGAAGCTCGGATGCGGCAAAATCTGTGCCGGAAAAGGAAATGTCCAATGGAAACATGGCGATTCTCCTCTTATGATTTCCTTACACTATCCGGAAAGAGACAGCATGTTCAGCGAAGAATGTAATCAGGCGAAGGAATTTCATGAGCGGGTTGGCGCAGCGGCAAGATTGCAGGGGCGCATGAAAAAAAGCGAACCGGCACGCTGCCCCCCGGATCAACAGAGAAAATGGGCGCGCAAGTGGGGAAAATCTGCGGGAACAGGGCAAGCCAAAATTAGGAAACTCGACGAATGGATGGGTTGAGAGGCAATCCGACGTGGCCGGATCTTGCAGCAAATGGAACAGAAGGAGTTATTAAATCAAGTCTTACGCTTATCCGTACTATTCTCAATTGGTGGTGCGCGCAGTGTACCATAAAAGTCTCAGGTGGCGACGGAGGATTGCCATGTGCGATCTCTTAGGTCGGTTGTCTTCGGGGCAAGGTGGGAAAGGAGGCCATGAACACGTTTGACCTAGCCCGCATGATCTTCCCACGGCCCGTGCGAGCGTGGATTCACCGTTTTTGCGTACGCAATATTCGGCGGGTACTCACGCCCATGGATCTGGCGCGGTTGTCCGATGAGTTCGCATGGAGTGCAGCGCTTAGACAATGGGATACGAGGCTCGAAGGGGGAATTGGCGGGTGGGTTGCTGTACCCAACCACTCCCTGGGATACCACGGCCTCTTGCGGCAATGGTGGGAAATCTATGGGTTGGGAAAATCCTGCCTTTTGGTTTCCGAGTCACGCGAAGCCCGGGCTTGCATTCAGCTAATATACCCGGAGACCAAGATGGTTGCTACTGACTATTATCTTGACCTGAGCTCGAAAGGGAGTCAAACAGACGTATTGTGGAACCTCTATGATCCGATCACGGATGCCGTGCTGGCAATGCAGTTCAACAGCGTAATTTGTCAAGCAACTTTGGAGCATCTTCTGGATCCCGTGGGGGTTTTAAAGAAGCTTGCAATGTTGCTCGTGAACGGCGGACATATCTACCTGCACACACACACCCCTTTATTCCCCTACCACGGATGGCCCAAAGACTACCTGAGATTCTTTCCGGAATGGTTTCGGGATGTGAGCCTGCTTATCCCCGATATTGAAGCTGTTGAGGTTTATTGCCTGGCGGGCCACGCATTTGCTGCCTACCGTAAGCGGATCCCAGAGGCAACATCGGCTTGCGCCAAATCGTTGGAGTTCAATGAAGATTGTTATCGTGGCGAACCAACGGGGACAAAATCAAAATGAACCGAAACAAGCCGTTGCTGGCGATTGATGGATAGTAGGGACAAACTGTCTGTTCCGATCAGTGCCGTACTCTGCGCCGTTGCTGATAAGGTGATGTGTCAACTTGGAGAACGTCAGCCTCGACGTCGCCTCGGGCGTTTAGCAAAACGACAGAGGAGGTTTCGGCTTTCTAACATACGTATGCTGTTGACAGCGTTTCGTTTATTCCATGATACATCCGATCGAGGCATCTCGGGGCGCCATCATCCTTGCGGGGCTGGAATACTGCAGGCAGGCAAGGTAGCGTCCGGGCGACTGGCTGGACTCGACGAGGTAGCGCAGATGGGCTGGGAAGGTACCCGGAAAGAGACAGAATGTTCAGCCAAAAATGCATTCAGGCGAAGGAATTTCGGGAGCGGCTTGCCGCAGCGGCAACATTGCAGGCGCGCGTTAGAAATACCGACCGGCATGCTGCACCGGAGCAACAGACAAAATGGCGATCAAACGGGGAAAATCAGCCGAAACAGGGTAGGCCAAGATCAGAAAGCTCGACGAATGGATTGGTTGAGAGGCAATTTGACGCCGCCGGATCTTGCAGAAAATGGAACACAAGGAGTTCTTAAATCTACTTAAAAACAGCGAGGTGTCCAGGAATGGGGTCGCGTCTGGTTAAGCCTCGGCGAATTTCAAATTGAATGGATGCGGGATCGAGCAATGCATTCCACTAGGTATGAAATTAACCGGCAGCGGATCCACCGACGGCCCAAGGATTAGGATTTGCGATTATTGATCTACGGCGATATCGGCGGGAGCGGCGGATATGTGCGCTATTGCCAGGGTCTTTTCGCTAATGGTCATGTGCCGGCAGATGTCCAAGCGACCTTTGTCAGCTCAACGGCATTTTATCAACAAATAACCCCCCTCGACGCGCGCCTGAGGGTAATTCACGATCTAGCTCCTGCCAGTGCCTCCAGGTTTCGTCGGTACCTCTGGCATTTGCTGCTCTATCCACACCTCGTGCATCAAATCAGTCCAGATGTGGAGTTTTATCCATCTGGACAATTGCGGGTCTCTCTGCGCCAAGCACGAACGGTGGCGACCTGTCATAACCTGTTGCTGTTCGACCCGAAAGAAATGGCGCGCTTTACAGACGGGCGCGAGCACCATAATTTTGAGATCTATCGGGATCGTCAGGCGCGTTCGATGCACGCGGCGACGGGGGTCATATTTCTCTCGGAACATTCGCGCCGTGTGGTATTGGAAGCACAACCAGGCATCAAACGGCATACCGTTGTGGCGCATGGGTTGGAACCCGAGTTCCGTTTGTCGACGCCACGAGCATATGCCTTTGGCAGTCCAGTCTGGCTGCTGTACGTTTCGACGGTACATTACTATAAACATCACTGCTCAGTAGTGCGCGCAGTTAAGGCTGTGCGGCGCGCGACCGGATTAGACCTGCGCTTGCGGTTGGTGGGCGGTGGCTCAAGTCTTGCCTTGGCGCAATTGCGGGAGACGCTGCACGCGGAAGATGCAACGTGTTACGTGGAGATGGCTGGCGAAGTCAATCGAGCCGCGTTGCTTCGGGAATATCGCCAAGCGGATCTATTTATCTTTGCTTCGTCCAGCGAGACCTTTGGCATAACATTGTTAGAGGCGATGGGAGCACGCTTGCCGATTGCCTGCTCTATCCGGACAGGCTTGCCCGATATCCTCAGAGATGCTGGTGTTTATTTCGATCCTGAAGATAGTCCGTCCATTGTTTCCGCGTTGTGTGACCTGTTGACGAGTCCGGAGCGACGCCACGAGCTTGGTGAAAAAGCATATAAGTATTCACTAGACTATACCTGGGAGCGATGTGCCTGGGAGACCTTTGAGTTTATTCGGCAGGTAAACGCGCTGAAGTAATTTCAGTATCCAGTTGCCTAGGCATTCAGATTGAATGTACACTTCAGAAAAACCGAATCGGCAGCTGGCCGCCAGATATAAAGATCGCGGTCAAGTGAGGAAGAGCAGAGGAAACACGATATATCAGGATCAAATAAACTCGACATATGGACAGTGGGTTGACAGGCAACCTAAAGTCATCAGATGTCGCAGCAAATAGAACGGAAGAAGTTCTTAAATCACCTCATTGTTTTTACTTAGACGCCATGGCGAGTAACGAGTTCACCTGCCATTCAACCTCATCGCGACGCGACGATGCGATGCTCACTTATCCGCGCGTGCTGATTGTGCATATGACTTGCCTTAATGCGTCAGACCAGCACGGGTTTTCACTCCGCAGTTGGTTTGCAGAATGGCCCAACGAAAACCTAGCGCAGATCTATTCCGGTGGTGAAGTCGGCGACGCGCGTTTTTGTGGGCGTGCGTTCAAGTTGGGTCCGCCAGAACGACGCTGGGGCAACATGTTTTTTAAACTCAAGGAATCGCAGTTGGGCGAAGCCAGCTACCCGGTTACCTTGAGCGAAAAAAGGGGAAATGACCTAAAGCCGCTGGGCAGCGGCGCACTTCTTCGTCATCGCCTGAGCGAATGCTTGGTCAAGTCGGGCTTGTGGGAAGTGATGTTCCCACCGATTCTTTCGGCACGTCTTGAACAATGGGTGCGCGACTTTGCGCCACAGGTGATTTATTGCCAAGGATACTCGCTGGGATTTGCGTGGTTGCCGATGATGCTCAAGCGCAAATTCAAGTTACCGGTTTGTTTTCAGACGGGCGATGATTGGCCTAAATATTTGTATCAAGATTCGGCTTTCAGTTGGGCGATTTGTTCGCTTGTCCGGCGAGCAGCACGTGATCTGGTTGGATGCGCTTCGATGCGATTTGCAAATGGCGCGCGTATGGCTTTGGAATTCTCGGAGCGTTACGGCGTTGAATTTGTTCCCATGATGATGGGGGATAGCATCGAGCGCTTTCGGCAGGCAGTCCGAGAGCACGTTGGTTATGAAGGGCGCATATCGGTGGCTTACATGGGTAATTTGGGGCATAGGCGCTGGGTATCGGTGATGGATCTTTGCCACGCAGCAAGCTCTCTACGCCAAGAGGGCTATGACATTATGGTGACGGCGTTTGTATCTTTCGTGCCGCAAGAAGCGCTGAATCTACTGCACGAGTTGCCCAATTTGAAGATCATTCCTTCGCTTGCGCATGAGCTTGTGCCAGCAGCGCTGAAAGGCGCGGACATTCTCTTTCTCCCGGAACCATTTGACCCAGTGGAGGCAGCCGAGATTCGTCTCTCCATTTCCACCAAGGCACATCTGTATATGATGAGCGAACGTCCGATATTAGTCTATGGGTCGCCGCTTACTGGAACTGTTGATTATGCTAAACGCGAAGGATGGGGATACATCGTTTGCCAGCGAGGGGAGAAGCTTCTAGTGGATGCCCTGCGACGACTGATTGGAGACGCGGGACTGCGCGAGTCTCTAATCCGGCGAGGACTCACGGTGGCACTTAACAATCATGATGAAGCAAGCATACGCCAACGATTCCTGGTTTCGATGCAACAGCTGCGCAGTCAGGCGTAACTTAGAAGACAGCGGAGGTCTCCAGTACACTATTAACAAGTTCTGAAAGACGATATTTCAGGGTACTAGCAAAGACGGCGAGATTCCAGGTTGCGGTCAACCTTCATCAGATCGGTATTCCCGCGAAGGCGGCTGCCGGACATCCCGGCGAATGAACTCGTCTCAGCTTACGCTTACGACTATGGGGAAAGGGCAGTCAATGAACGTTGAGAGGGATCGAAGCGACCGCTCGGGATGGCTGCTGCAGCGATTCCGGGAGTCCCGTGTGCTTCTCAAGCGGGCTCTTGGTGTTGAGCCACGGATTTGCATGACAGCACGCGTGCCTTTGGAGTTCCATGGGACGGACTCTAGCGGATGGAAGATAGTTGCGAGCTCCCTTCAGTCCAGGTCCGTCGTCGTCGACATTGGTCTGGGTGAAGACGTGTCCTTTTCTGAATCGATCATACGGCAGTATGGATGTGTGGTCAATGGATTCGATCCGACGCCGCGAGCGATCGAGTACGTAAAGCGGCTCAGAAACGATCACCTTTGCCTTTTCGAGTACGGCCTCGGCGTCACCGGAGGACGCTCGCAGTTCTATCTTCCGACAAACGAGTTTCATGTGTCCGGCGCGCTGCACCCGGAACGTCATCTGGGCGGCGATACCATCGAGATTGAGTTGGTGACGATTGGACAAATGTTCCAACTGCTTCAGTGCGAGAGGATCGATCTCCTAAAGCTCGACGTCGAAGGCGCCGAGTACGATTTGATCCAATCATCTGAGTTTCGGGCGCATGCAGGCGCGATTGACCAACTCTGTCTCGAGTTTCACCATCGATGGAGGAGCTACGGCAGGAAGTGCACCGAGGATGCCGTGTCCGTCCTGCAAAAGCTTGGTTTTGTATGCGCCTGGCGGTCCAGGTCCACGAACGAAGAGTTTCTCTTCGTCAGGCTGGAGGCGTTGGCGCGTCTGGTTAAGTAGGTGCCCGCGCTTTGCTGCTGAGCCCACCTGCATCAAATGCGCTCCCTGACGTGTCCAGAAGAATCAGGAATTAATTTTATGGATTCATGCGATTTGGAAAGACTGGAAAGGTAGTACGGGTCTAACGGAGGGCTGTGCCGGTGCAGAGATTCGACCGTTTTATGAGTTTGCAGCGACGGACTGTCGCACCTGTTCGGTACCATCGCAGCGGACGATCACAGATGCTGGTACGGATACTCCATAAGGCGGCAGAAAACGCAAAACATGAAAAGCGTTACAAGCTAAACAAACAACTGAGATCCCAGTTTGCAGTCTGAAAGACCCCAGGGGAGTCAGCAGATCGAATTCTCCGGCGGTTCCGATTGCGAGCGATAGGCAAGACGTGAATAAAACGAGATTGTTGCTTGCCGATGTCTATTGCACGGAGTATAGGAAACATTACTATGAAGAATTGTCGACGCTTTATGATTTCTTTTTATCTTCGGCCAGAGATGATATCAGCGGAGGGTTCAATACGGCTAATGTCGGTGTTAAGCGTATAATATTGGATGAAATATCATTATGGAATGGGAAAATCAAATTCCAAAAGGGAATGATTTCTTTAGTGAAACAATTGCAGCCTAAGGTGATAATTTGCGCATTGGGAAATAGGTATTTGAATCAATGGATTTTGCTTTTTTACTGCAAGTTGAATGGGATAGATCTATATCTTCACGACCAAGGTCTATATAATAAAAAAAAGAAGCTTGCTTTTTATCGTCTTATGTATGAGTTTTTCCTGTTATGGTGCAAAGGTATCATCTGTTATACGCCGCTTAGCAAGGAATCTTTTGTTAAAATAGGAATCCGGCCAAAAAAACTCTTCGTGGCTGAAAATAGTATTTATAATGACTATGACGTCCCACCCATGAAGAAAAACTATAAGGAAAAAGGAATTCTCTTTATCGGAAGATTGCGGGAAGGTTCCAGATTGGGCATATTAATCAATGCTATCGTAAACATTAGAACGATGGGGTATGACGTAGATCTGCACATCGTTGGAGATGGAGAGTTGAAGGAGGAATACTGTCGTAGATATAACAACTTCAAATTTATTACATGGTATGGGAAAATTTATGATCAACAAGAAATTGCGAAAATTTCCATGGAATGCTCTTTGGCTTGTTACCCCGGGAACGCTGGATTGAGTATTGTGCATTACATGTCACTGAGCTTGCCGGTACTTACTCACGATAACATTGCGACTCATGGGCCAGAATGCAGTTATATTAAGGATAATTATAACGGGTGGTTATTTGATTATGACAACCCAGAAATTTCCTTGCTGGTGAGATTGAAGGAGATAATGTATCACAAGGAGGATTTAGGAAGGATTGGGAAAAACGCCTACAAGACTTATCAAAGCCTGACCTCTCCTTCCTACGCGACAAGAATTCATCACATTATTGAGAATTGTCCTTCCGTCTAAATCGGGACCGCTGTATGGTGCGGCTAAGGGTGTGCAGGCGAATATTTTAGGCGAGCTGTAAGATAAGTTCAATTCGGTGCAAACGGTGCTAGATAAATACTACAGTCACAAAAATGTAATCATTACCGGCGGCCTGGGATTTTTGGGAAGCAATCTGGCCTCCGAATTAATCCACTTAGGTGCAAGTGTCACGGTTGTCGACAACTTGAATCCTCTTTATGGTGGAAACCTCTTTAATGTTCGTAGTCTGATGAATAAATTTACGCTTATAATTAACGATGTCAGAAATACTGAAATGCTTGCATCAATTATTGGTTCGGCTGACATTATATTTCATCTCGCCGGTCAAGTGAGTTATATCGATAGCCTATCCATGCCGTATGAGGATCTGGATCTTAACGCCAAATCAACGCTTATCCTCCTTGAAGTCTGTAGAAAAACAGGGCGGAAGCCAAAGATAATATTTTCTAGCTCCCGTATGGTCTATGGTAGAGCCGCGCAAACGCTGATTACGGAAAAGGCATCAACTAATCCTCTCAGTTTATATGGGATTCATAAGCTTACGTCTGAAAAATATTTGTTGATGTATTACAAGGATTTCGACATCCCATGTGTTATCACGCGTTTGACGAATCCATATGGGCCACATCAACAAATCAAGCACAGCAAATATTCTCTTGTTGGCTGGTTCATTCGGCAAGCTATAGAAGGAAAGGAAATTAAGATTTTTGGCAACGGAACGCAGCTTAGAGACTACATTTACGTCAGCGATATCGTGGATGCCATGATCCGGTTGGCGGCAAATCCAAATGCCGTAGGAGAAGTTGTAAACGTTGGATCTGGCCAAACGACCCGTTTTTGCGACATGGTTTCCTATGTTATCGAATGTGTGAACAACGGCAGCATGGATTTTATCGCCTGGCCGAATGATTATGAAAATATAGAAACTGGCGATGTCACACTGGACCTATCAAAATTGTATCAACTTACGAACTGGAAACCGCAAATCGGCCTGAAGCAAGGGATAGCTACAACGTATGAATATTATAGGAACCATTTCGAGAAATATGTTCTTGACACATCAATCTATCGACCCTAGCAAGAAAACTTGGTTTACTTTTTACTGAAGGGACAATGCGCATCCTGTTTATTGCTCCAGTACCGCCGCCGCTAACCGGAAACTCTCTGGCCGTAAAGATTCTGGTCGATGAAATATCAAAACATCACGAGGTGGAACTAATTAACCAAAATAAGAGCAGCCTTAAGAGCGGAATAAATTCGTTATCTAGAATAAAGAAGATTATCTCCATTTTATATTCTGCTTTTTGCCATAGAAACAATGCCGATGTCATTTATCTGTCGTTATCAGAATCGCTGGCGGGAAATTTGAAAGATATCGTCTTATATATTATATTGCGCGGCAAATTGAGCGCTATGCTTGTACACCTCCTGGGTGGCAGCGGGATAAAGGCCATGATGGAGGCAAATGGATTGAGATCTAAAGTCAACACCGCGTTTTACCGGCGCCTCGCTGGTGTTATTGTGGAAGGCCGCACGCAAGCTGGCATTTTTGCGAATTCGGTATCTCCCAGAAAGATTCACGTTGTACCAAACTTTGCGGAGGATTTTCTATTTTTGTCCGAGAATGACATTAGGATGAAGTTTTTGTGCGTTTCACCACTAAAGATACTGTTTCTGAGCAACTTGATTAATGGAAAAGGCCACAATGAACTGGTTGATGCCTATGTCGGACTTGATTCCTGTCTGCAGTCTGCGATTAGGATTGCGTTTGTGGGTGGATTTGAAGGTAGCAAGCAAAAAGGCGCTTTCTTAAAGAGAATCGAGAATCACAAAAACATCACTTATTTAGGCAGTTTTATTGGTGGCAATGACAAAAGGGAGCTCTATTCGCAATCACACATCTTCTGTCTTCCTACTTATTATCCATACGAAGGACAGCCGATCAGCATTTTGGAGGCCTACGCGACGGGATGCGTCGTCATCGCGACAGACCATGGTGGCATACGCGACGTGTTTCGGAATGCTGTCAATGGGTACGTGGTTCAGAAAAAATCCGCCGAATCAATAAGGCGGACCCTCATCGACATTCTGCGGGTGAAGCCGGATCTGCTATCCATGGCACTCTATAACCGAAAAATCTCGTTTGAGAAATACCGTACAAATATTTATGCACAGTCAATAAAAAGAATCCTGGAAAACGGGCGCAATTCTCTTGTAGAAAACAAACCCCGGGTGCCCGTGGCGTAGAATGCTCAATTCCCTTGAGCGCTTTTCGGATTTTCACAGCTTTAACATTCTATCATGACCCAGACAATGGACATGCTAAGAAGGCCATATCAAATCTGCCTAAATTGCATAATGGATACGACCGATCCCAACATTGCCTTTGACGAGGGGGGATGGTGCGATTACTGCAGAAACTACTATCAGAATATTTTTCCAAACTGGCATCCCGATGAAATCGGAGCGAAGGCACTCTCAGGCATTATTGAGAAAATCAAGGGGGAGGGCAAAGGACGTGACCATGACTGTTTGATCGGGTTGAGCGGTGGGGTCGACAGCTCGTTTGTAACCTATCTCGCAAAGAAGGAGTTCGGTCTGCGTCCGATGCTTTTCCATGTCGATGCAGGATGGAATTCCCAGGAAGCGGTTAATAACATTGAACGCTTGGTCGATGGCCTCCAACTCGATCTTTACACGGAGGTTGTTGATTGGGAGGAAATGAAGGATCTGCAACTTGCATTTTTCAGGGCGCAGGTGCCGCATATCGACACGCCGCAAGACCATGCCTTTTTTGCGGCGCTCTACAATTTTGCCGCACAGAATGGTTTCAAGTACATCCTTACTGGGGCCAACTATTCCACCGAATGCGTTCGCGAGCCGCTTGCATGGCATTATCACGCTTCCGATTTACGCCAACTGCGCGATATTCACCGTCGATTTGGGAAACGTCCGCTCAACAAATTTCCGACAGCCGACATTTTCAAATACAGAGTTTATTATCAATATGTCAAAGGTTTAAGAGTGATAAAACCTTTAAATTTTGTGCCGTACGTAAAGCGCGAAGCTATTCAAAAACTCACGGATCTCTTTGGATGGCAAACTTATCCATTCAAGCATTATGAATCGAGGTTTACGCGATTTTATGAAGGATATTGGCTCCCTAAAAAATTTGGATATGACAAACATCGGGCGCACTTTTCCAGCCTCATTTTAACTAAACAAATGACGCGTTGCCAAGCTCTGGAGTTGATATCTGAGCCCGCTTATGACGCAGAGACAATCTCACAGGACTTCGAATATATCGCGAAGAAATTGGATCTGACAAGTTCTGAACTGCAACAGATAATGAGCGGTCAAAACAGAAGTTTTCGCGATTATAAATCTAATATGTTCTGGATCGGCCTGGCGACTAAAGTATTGAGGTTATTAAAGGTGCAAAAGGCAATAATCCGATGATTGCAATAATTGATTATGGTTTAGGTAATATCAGGGCCTTCGAAAATGTTTATAAAACCCTCAACATACCTTGTGCGATTGCAAGAAATGAAGCTGATTTGACCCGTGCTAGCCGAATCATATTGCCGGGGGTGGGCGCTTTCGATCATGCAATGCAGCGGTTTGAAGATTCCGGAATGAAGAAGGAGCTTGTCGAGCTCGTGTTGAATCAGGGTTTGCCCGTTTTAGGTGTATGTGTGGGAATGCAGATGCTTGCGAGTTTTAGTGAAGAGGGGCGCCTGCCGGGCTTGGGATGGATTGACGCTCAGGTTAAGAGGTTCAGTTCTAGTTTAAGCGGTCGTGCCCATGTTCCGCATATGGGATGGAACGACGTTAATCCAATAAGCACAGCATGCTTGTTCCGCGGTCTAGGAAGCGATTCCAGATTCTATTTTTTGCATTCTTATTATTTTGAACCGGTGTGCGCCGATGACATTTTGGCTAAAACGGATTACTACGAAACGTTCGTATCTGCCGTGCGGCATAAGAATATTTGGGGCGTTCAATTCCACCCAGAGAAGAGTCATCAATGGGGTGTTCAACTCCTGAAAAACTTTGCTGAGTTATAGCCATGCTACGGTCTCGAATTATACCGTGCCTGCTTGTCAAAAATGGTGGGCTTGTAAAAACAGTGCAATTCAGTCAACCGAAATATGTGGGCGATCCAATCAACGCAGTCAGAATTTTTAACGAGAAGGAGGTTGACGAACTCGCCGTTCTTGATATCGATGCGACTGAGCAAAACCGGGAGCCGGATTACAATATGATTCGAAACCTTGCCGCGCAATGCCGCATGCCATTGTGCTATGGCGGGGGTGTCAAGACTGCAGATCAGGTTCAGAAGATCATAGGTTTGGGCGTTGAGAAAGTTGCGATCAGCGCGGCCGCAATCGAAAGACCGGAGTTAATAGCCGAAGCCGCCAAACGGCTGGGGAGTCAAAGCATCGTTGTGATAATGGATGTAAAGAGGATCAGCTCGTCGCCCCAATATGAACTAGTTACGCATAATGGTACTAGGCGGACTGGAATCGATCCCATGGCATTTGCAAAGGAGATTGAAGCCAATGGCGCCGGCGAAATCGTTGTTAACTCTGTCGACAACGATGGTGTGATGAAGGGATATGATCTAACAATCATCCAAGCGGTGAGGGAATGTATGACATTGCCCATGACTGTGCTTGGAGGTGCCGGCAGCCTGGAAGATGTTTCCGGAGTTATCCGGAGGTTTGGCACCATCGGTGTTGCCGCCGGGAGCTTATTTGTTTTCAAAGGGAAATATCGCGCCGTTCTGATCAATTACCCAAATCGTAACGAAAGAGATGAACTGCTTGCGTCAGCCTCCGACAAAAATTGAAGAAGACACGTGATCTGGTGAACTGAGTCTGCTCGTAGGACTAAATATGAAGGTATTAATAACCGGAGGAGCTGGCTTTATCGGGTCGAACCTGGCGGGGAGTCTGGTGCGAGGCGGGCACAAGGTCGTGGTTTTAGACAACCTGTTATCGGGGTACCGTGAGAATCTCGAAAGCCTCGACGCGGAGTTCATCCAAGGAGACAGCCGCGACGCACAATGCGTCGCCTCCGCTACGCGCGGCGCTGAGGTGGTCTTTCATTTGGCTGCTTCGGTCGGGAACAAGCGTTCCATCGATAATCCGCTGGAAGATGCTCAGATCAACGTGATCGGGACGCTGCAGGTGCTTGAGGCCGCGAGAGCCGCCAGGGTGCGCAAGATTGTGGTGTCATCGTCGGCGGGAATATTCGGCGAACTCAAAACTCTGCCAATCCGCGAGGATCACCCGGTGGAGCCCGATTCCCCTTATGGCTGCACAAAACTTTGCGAGGAGAAGGAAAGTCTCGCATATTCCAAACTGTTCGGGCTGGAGGCTGTCTGCCTGCGATATTTCAACGTGTATGGTCCCAACCAGCGGTTCGATGCCTACGGCAACGTTATCCCGATCTTCGCATTCCAGATGTTGAGAGGGGAGACCTTGACGATCTTCGGGGATGGCGAGCAAACCCGGGATTTTGTCAACGTCCATGACGTAGTCCAGGCCAACGTTAAGGCTGCCCAGGCCAGGGGCATCGATGGAGCGTTCAACCTCGGAAGCGGAGCAAGGATCACCATCAACCACCTTGTGGAACTGCTGCAGGAGGCTGCCGGCATCAAGGCCAAAGTTGTCCATGGCCCCCCACGGGCAGGGGATGTCAGACACAGCCTCGCTGACATCTCCGCCGCGAGAGCAGCCTTTGGGTTCGAGCCGGCAGTATCTCTGGCCGAAGGGCTGCGAGAATACATGGACTGGGCCAAGGCGGAGGTTAAACGGTCATGAAAGCACTGGTCCTGGGTGGAGAGGGAATGCTTGGCCACAAGATGTTCCAGATCCTGCGGACCCGGTATCCGGACACCTTTTGTTCGATTTTCGGTTCCCTGGCCGAACCGTTCTACCGACAAATTGATCTTCTGCAGACCGGGGCCGTCCTGGAACAGGTGAACGCAATGGACCTGTCAGCGCTGGGGCAAACACTGACAAGCTTGCAACCGGAGTTCATTGTCAATTGCATCGGGATCGTCAAACAACGCGAAGAGGCCAGGTCTGCCATTCCCAGCATCACTCTGAACTCCCTGCTGCCACACAAGCTGGCGGAGTACGCTCGCGACTGGGGTGGGCGCGTCGTTCATTTCAGCACGGATTGTGTTTTCAGCGGCACCAAGGGTCGATATAACGAAGAGGACCCCTCTGACGCCGAAGACTTGTACGGCAAGAGCAAGTACCTCGGAGAAGTTACAGTCGAAAACGCGTTGACCTTGCGCACCTCGATCATCGGGCGGGAGCTGTCCCAGTTCAGATCCCTCCTGGAATGGTTTCTGGCACAACGCGGCAAGACGATCAGGGGATTCAGAAATGTAATCTACTCGGGGGTCACTACGAACTACATCTCAGAGCTGGTCGGCAGATTGATCTCCGACCATCCGACGCTTCACGGGCTCTATCAGGTCACCAGCCCGCCCATTTCCAAATATGAGTTACTTTGCCAATTGCGAGATGCATACCATCTTGACGTCGAAATCCAGCCGCACGACGGCGAGATATCCGATCGCAGCATGATCGGAGAGAAGTTCATTCATGCCACTGGGTATCGTTACCCGACATGGTGCGAGCTGATCGCCCAACTTGCCAACGATCCAACCCCTTACGAGAAGTGGAGGAGCTGACTTGGCGCCGAAAACCAGCATTAAGACTAAGCCTGTCAAACAATCCATTTTCAGGGACAAGACCCTGTTCATCACCGGTGGTACCGGAACCTTCGGCAATGCGGTTATGCGGCGCTTCCTCCACACCGACATCAAGGAGATCCGGATCTTCAGCCGGGACGAGAAGAAGCAGGAAGACCTGCGGATAAGCTACAGCAATCCCAAGCTGAAGTTTTTCATCGGCGATGTTCGGGCCTATGACAGCATCGTATCGGCAATGGCCGGCTCAGACTATGTCTTCCACGCCGCGGCGCTCAAGCAGGTCCCGTCTTGCGAGTTCTATCCGCTCGAAGCACTTCGAACCAACACCTTGGGGGCCGAAAACGTGCTGAATGCCGCCGTGGAAACCGGCGTGAAGCGGGTCATTACCCTGAGCACGGACAAGGCGGTTTACCCGATCAATGCCATGGGCATCTCCAAGGCCATGATGGAGAAGCTCATGGTGGCCAAGTCGCGTGTGGCAATTGCCCAAGGCACCATCATATGCGGCACCCGGTACGGAAATGTAATGGCTTCGCGCGGCTCAGTGATTCCGCTGTTCGTCAGCCAACTCAAAGACGGCAAGCCCCTGACTGTGACGGATCCCCATATGACCCGGTTCATGATGTCGATCGAGGATGCCGTAGATCTGGTTCTCTATGCGTATCAACATGGGCGTTCGGGAGACATCTTTATCCAGAAAGCGCCGGCGGCAACCATCGAAACCCTGGCCCTGGCGATAAAGAAAGTATTCAAAGCCTCAAATCCTGTTCGCGTCATCGGGACCAGACATGGCGAGAAACTCTACGAAACCCTGCTCACCAGAGAAGAAATGGCCAAAGCCGAGGATCTCGGCGACTACTTTCGCGTGGTGGCCGACAACCGGGATCTCAATTACGCCGCATACTTCACAGAGGGGCAAAAGCAGGTCTCTCAGCTGGAAGACTACAATTCCAACAACACGCGGCGCCTCACGGTCGATAAAATGGCCGAACTTCTCCTCAAGCTCGACTACATTCGTGACGAGTTGAAGCAATTGCAGCACTGAGGGACCAAGGGAAACCGATGAGCAAAATAAAGATCATGACCGTGCTTGGGACCCGGCCGGAGATCATCCGGCTCAGCAGGGTCATCCCCATTCTGGATGAGCATTCAGACCACGTGCTGGTTCACACCGGCCAGAACTACGACGATCGTTTGAACAGGATCTTCTTCGAGGAATTGGGGGTGCGCGCCGCGGATGTACACCTGGGTATCCGCTCGGATACCTTTGGAAGGCAGATCGGACAAATCCTTGAACGGTGCGAGAAGTTGTTCCTGCAGTATCGTCCGGACCGATTGCTGATCCTCGGGGACACCAACAGTGGGCTCTGCGCCCTGGTGGCTCGCAGACTGGGCATGCCCGTTTACCACATGGAGGCGGGGAACAGATGTTACGATGATCGGGTTCCCGAAGAGGTCAACCGAAGAGTCATCGACCATTCCAGTACCGTCCTGATGCCTTACACCCATCGCAGCAAGGAAAACCTCCTACGAGAAGGCATCCCGGGTGACCGGATCTTCGTCACTGGTAATCCCATCAAAGAAGTCATCGATCATTACCAGCCGCAAATCGATCGATCCAAGGCGCTCGAGAATCTGGGGGTCGAGCCAGGCAAATACTTCCTGGTGACCATGCACCGAGCCGAAAATGTCGATATCGAAGAGCGCTTGCGCAAGCTTGTCGACGCGCTGGCGATGTTGCACAAGGAATATAGCCACCCGGTCATCTGCTCGTTTCACCCGAGATCCCGAGCCAAGGTGCAGACCTATGGGGTAGATATTCAACGTGCCGGGCTCCGGTTCGTTGAGCCGCTGGGATTCTTGGATTTCATCCGGCTGGAGCGAGCGGCGTTCTGCCTGCTCTCAGACAGCGGGACTGTTCAAGAGGAAGCCTGCATCTTCAATGTTCCAAATGTGACCATTCGTGATGTCACGGAACGGCCGGAGACAGTCGAGTGCGGAAGCAATATCCTTTCCGGTGTCGACCCCGAGAAAATTCTGCAATTGGTGCATCTGGTCAGCGACGATCGCCGACGGTGGTTTCCTCCTCAGGAATACTTGCAGCTCGATGTAGCGAATACTGTTTGCCGGCTCGTGCTGGGCTATAAGCTTCCCGATCGTGCGGAAGTGTCTTGGGCTCAGAATCAAGGCCGGCAAGAAGTGTAGTCGCCGAAGGCGAGATTCAGGCTGTTCCTGCAATCCGGTTTGTCCCAACGATCCCTCATGGCCAAGGTGCTGATCCATTCGCTCGTTTTTTCGCCAGACGGTGTTTCAACGGCGTATCTCTATACGGACCTGGCACTCGAATTGAAAAATCTTGGCCATGAAGTGGTGGTGTTGACGACGACGCCGCATTTCAACATCGATCGTGAGCAACAGAAGCGGCAGCCGCTGATCCGAAAGAAGGGCCACTGGCTATTTTACAGTGAAGTCGATGGAATCCCTGTATGGCACATTAAGATGCCCCAGAAGGCCGTGGACCTTGGCGCCCGGATAAGACACATGTTCTTATTCCATGTCGGCGCTCTGTGGTTTGCCCTGCAACACGTCGGGAGGTACGACGTCATCCTTTCCCCTTCGCCGCCGCTCACCATTGGTGCAACTTCCTGGCTGTTAGCGAAATGGTATAAGGCCAAATCGATATACAACGTCCAGGAACTCTACCCGGACTTCGCGATTAACCAGGGTGTGATCAAGAATCCACTCGTGATCTGGGCTCTGAGGAAGCTGGAAGCATTCGTGTATGCCAGGAGCGAGCGCGTCATCACGATAGGGGAAAAATTCCGGGAGGTGGTTGTGTCTCGTGGGGTCTCGAGTGGCAAAGTGCTCACGATCCCGAACTTTGTGGATGTCGATCTGTATCGACCGATGCCACGGGACAATCCCTTCGCCAGAGAGCATGGGCTTGTGGGACGCTTCGTGGTCATGTATGCGGGGAATATCGGGCTTGCGCAGAATTGGGACCCGATGCTCGTGGCGGCAGAACGCACCAGATCAGAAGTCCTGTTCGTGGTGATTGGCGACGGAGTCAGGAAGGATTGGCTGGCAAATGAGGTCAAGAGGCGTGGACTAAGCAACATTCTTCTTCTCGACTACCAGCCGAGGGAGAGGATGGCGGAGATAAACGCCAGCAGCGATGTTGCCACGATTATCATGGATACTCGGGTCGAGGATGATGGCTTCCCGTCAAAAATCTACACGACGATGGCCTGCGCGCGACCTTCCGTTGTGTGCTGCTCAGAGGGCTCTGAGCTGGTGAGAATAGTCAGGGAGTCGAAATGCGGCCTGTGGGCCAGGGCGGGACAAACAGGGGATTTCATCGACGCGCTGATGGCCTATCGGAACGATCCTGATCGCATCGTCGTAGAGGGTGCTGCCGGCCGTGCGTACGTTGAAGCTCGATACTCCCGGCAGGTCGTGGCCTACTTTTATCATGAGATGATACGAGACGTGGTCGGCCCCAAGCATGATGGGATCCGACCTTGTGACGTCGAGTGAAGTCTTGCTGGCGATTGTAAGGCTCCATCGGTTACTTCATAGTGAAAGTACTTATCACTGGGATGGATGGATTTATTGGCAGCGAGATCAGCCGCCGCTTGCGTAGCTCGGGATGGGATGTTGTAGGCTTCTCGAACGGGCCGGCGGCAGGGAAGAGGCCATTCCTACATAAAGGCTCGGTCACCGACCTCCCTGCGCTAAGAGCCGTCTTCAATAAAGAGCGGCCTGGCGCATGTGTTCACCTGGCAGGTCTCGCGCATGCCGGTGTGGGACGCGATGAACTGGAGGCAGTGCGACGGGTCAATGTTCTGGGCTCATTAAATGTCGCCACAGCGGCCATTGAAGCGGGGGTGGTGCAATTCGTATTCTTTAGCAGTGCCAAGGTCTATGGCGACAAGACCTCCGCAACAGGCCTCGACGAAGACGAAGTGCCCAGGCCTGTCGGAATTTATGCGGAGCTAAAGTACGAGGCGGAGCAGGCGCTGGCAGAGATGGCCGGAAAAGGCGAACTTGACCTCGTTGTTGTCCGCCCTGTTGCCGTGTTCGGACGTGGCGACAGTAAGGGAAACTATGCCCGTCTCATCCGGGCCGTTCGGAAGTGTTTGTTTCCAGTCATCGGCGGAGGGCGGGCGCGCAGGAGCATTGTTTACCTGGATCGAGTGGCCGAGAGAGTCGATCGAATACTCGGTCCAGCTTTTATTCCCGGCCGGACGTATGTCTTCAGTGATGGGGCGTTTGAGTTGAAGGAGATCCTGGAGTCCGTGCGGCGAGCAACGGGGACAGCTTTCTTCCCTTCCGTGCCTGGTTGGCTCGGCAAAGCCGGCGGAACCTTTGTGGATTGGATTTGGGAAAATGCCGCGGGAAAAGAAGGCGGCGCAAAAGAGGCAATAGCCAGGCTGACCGACAACTTTGTTATTCGGGCTCATCAATTTGATTCTGATTTTGGTCAACTCGAGCCGTTTGATCTGGATCTGGCCATGGCAGAAACCTGCGCCGCTGAAAGGCCGGGTGACTGAGAATATCTCGCTCGGCGTCATCGCCGTGAGGTTGCGGCCCATGCCCGACCGGCGCCTCGGAATCTGCCTTGCCGGCGGCCTGATCGTCTATCTTACCCGCCACGCAGTCGCCTTCAGCAGCGTTAGGTTTGTGTTCGGCTTTTTCCGGACCCTGGCCTGGATTCTGCCTATCAGACGATGGCTCCATTCGGTTGCCAGGTGCCGCCGAGGATTCTGCTGTACAGGCTCAGCGTCTGCTGCACGATGATCTCCTGCGAAAACTCTCTCTCGACAATCGCGCGCCCGGCAAGCCCGAACCGTTGCCGCAAATCGGGCGATTTTATCAAGTCCTGAAGTGCCCGTGCGAGCGCCACGCAGTCTCCAGGCGGTACCAGCAATCCGTTCACGTTGGGGAGGACGATCTCCCGGCATCCGGGGACATCACTGGCGACGAGGGCGCGGCCTGAAGATGCGGCTTCCAGCAGCACTTTGGGCAGACCTTCCCGATGAGTGCTTGGAAGCACCACGATGTTAGCCCGTGCCAGAACGTCCGGCATATCGGAACTGTCACCCCACCACTCGACGACGCCCTGCTTGGACCACGACCGGATCTGATCTGCCGGAACTCCAGCCGGATTATCCTTATCTGCCGCCCCAACGAGGACAAATCTGGCATTTGGGTTAGCCTCGTGAAGCAGGCGAGCCGCCTCGACGAAGATTCCCACCCCCTTATGCCACAGCATACGTCCGGCGAACATGACCACCGGGCCACCCGCCGGCTGCGGGGAAGCAGGGAATTTTGCACAATCTACTCCCGACCCCCGGATCAACACGGTCCGCTCACGCGGGACCATGCCCATGCGGACAAGTTCATCACGGTCATCAGGATTTTGAAACACGACAAAGCTGCGCTCATATCCAAGAGCCAGCCGATATAGTGTCCTGGTCACGGGGCGCAGGAGACTAGCCCGCCAATCCTCGGAGAAGGTGTATCCGAGCCCGCTTATGGCGTTGACCACACTTCTGAATCCGGAGATGCGAGCGGCGATGGATCCATAGATGACGGGCTTGATGGTCACGTGATGGATCAGGTCCGGTTTGATGTCCCGGTATGTTTTTACCAGAAACCGCAGTGCACGCAACTCGGCGATCAGATTCGTGCCGGTTCGGGTCAGGGGAAGCGGCAGGAGTTGGAAGCCCTCGTTGCGGATCTCTTGAGCGCGTCCCGTATCTGCGGCCGCGACGACCACTTCTGCACCCTGGTCCCGCGCGGCTCGTGCGATGGGCAGGCGGTGGGACAAAAAGAACCAATCGACGTTCACAACAATCAGTATCCGCAGCCGGCTTTTCATGGATGTCCGCTTAGTTGCTCCGCTACGAGATCGAGGCCATTAAAACTCCAATTATAGCCCGGCTCGAGGGGTCGAGAAAGGCCGGAGATGAGTGCTGTGCAACCTTCCGAACCTGCGCGACTTGAGCGCTTGAGGATACCGGCACTCTAAGAGCAGCCAGGAAGGACACGATCTATTCGCGCAGGATAGGATTTTACCTGAAAGAAGGAGGGGATTTAAGTGCTATCTCAGTATTCCACCTACCCAATCCCTGTACGATTGAAGAACCTGATCATCACCATAAGCCGTAGGGAATTTAGGGGCGCGGAACTTTCCTTACTATATTGGTGTTAAGTCAATGCACAGCCCCTTAGCCAGCCTCACGAGTGGCCGCCTCCTGGCAAAGAACACCAGCCTGAACCTGCTAGGTCAGGCCATTCCGCTGGTTACTGCAGTAATCGTCGTTCCAACTATCATTCGCGGCCTGGGCACGGACAGATTTGGAGTTCTCACGCTTGCGTGGGTGATGATAGGCTATTTCAGCCTTTTTGATTTAGGGCTTGGCAGGGCCCTGGGTCAAATCGTTGCCGAGAGATTAGGTGGTAATAGGCAGAATGAGATCTCATCGTTGATTCCGCCCATACTCGGTATGGCCTTATTTCTTGGACTGATCGGATCCCTCCTGTTTGCCACAATATCCCCTTTATTGATCGACCGACTGCTGCAAATTCCGATCGACCTCAGACACGAGGCTCTTGTCGGATTCTACATCCTTGCTGCCAGCTTGCCGTTCGTCACCACGACATCTGGACTGATCGGGATTCTGCAGGCATTTCAGCGTTTTGATCTCCTGAACTATGTGAGGATCCCTGTTGGCGTCCTGGTCTTCGTAGGGCCCGTTCTCGTACTGCCATTTTCCCGGCGCCTCACAGGTGTCATCCTGGTGCTGGCCCTCGTTCGCGTCCTTATGTGTTGTGCTCTGGCGCTCATCTGCTATCGATGTATTCTACCTGCTCACGACCGTCCGGTTGGCCGTTCGTATCGTTTTGTAACAATATTTCGATTCGCCTCATGGATGACGGTGAGCAATATTGTCGGTCCAATCCTCGTCTATTTGGACAGGTTCATCATTTGTATGTTTCTGTCCGTTGCTGCGGTTGCCTACTATTCGACGCCGTATGAAGTTGTGACAAAGCTCTGGATTGTACCGGCATCTTTTACCGGGGTCTTATTTCCTGCTTTTGCCACGAGTTTTGTGAAGGACAAGGCCCACACTGTGGTCTTGTTTACTCGAGGCGTCAAATACGTATTTCTTATTCTTTTTCCGCTGGTGTTGCTGACTGTAACATTTGCCAAGGCGGGATTGCACGTATGGCTAGGTGATGAGTTCGCTGTCAATGGAACCCTCGTGATGCAATTGCTCGCCGTCGGCGTTCTCTTAAACAGCTTGGGTCTCCTACCCTTCACTCTATTGCAAGCCATTGGCAGGCCTGACTTTACTGCAAAGCTTCATCTTGCTGAGCTCCCCATTTATATCGTCGTCGCTTCCTATCTTGTATGGCAATTCGGTATAAATGGTGCTGCTGTAGCTTGGGTAATTCGAGTGGCCTCTGATACTTTTGTGTTGTTTTTTGGCGCCGGGCACTTCATCCCTGCCACAAAGGCATTTTACAAGAGGCTGGCGCTTGCGCTGACATGTGCACTCGTTGCGGTAGCGGTTGCGGTGATGATAGTGAGCAGCATTCTCAAGGTTGCATTCACGGTTGTTGTACTCCTCACCTACTTCTTTATTGCCTGGGCCCTCGTGCTCGATTCTCGAGAACGGAACCTAATACGTAGCAGCCTGGGCTTTAATGTGCGCGCAGGACTCTTTTCCTGAAGAGGACGGCGGTCACGAACGATAGTTTCGGCACGCGATCAAAATCACTTTGTATGCTGTGCGGTTCTCCCGGTCATTCGGTTTATAGCGGCTTGAGGGATCATTTATTTGATGTCCCTGGTCAGTGGCAATACAGGAGATGCAGCAACAAATCTTGTGAGCTCATGTGGCTTGATCCGATCCCCGTCGAAGAAGATCTGATTCACGCATATTCCCAATATTACACGCACAAGTCCTATAATCGCTCCCGAGGCCTTGTATTTGGGCTGTATCGGTCCTTTTTTTACATGCTGGATGCGGTTGTTGTCTTTTTGGGCGGGCAGTCGTCACGAAGACGTTCTCTCACTAGAATGTATCTACAGGATGCAGCGCCCGGGCGACTGCTGGACATCGGTGCTGGCAGCGGAAGGTTTCTGCATGAGATGAACATGCTTGGCTGGAAGGTTGAGGGGTTGGAGGTTGATGTACGGGCTGCGGAAGTTGCCCGCGAACAATATGGCGTGTGTGTACATGCATGCGGCTTGAGAGAAATGAAGTTTGCTTCTGATTCGTTTGACGCTATCACTCTGAACCATGTTCTCGAGCATCTGCCCGATCCCGTGGCAGTCCTTGCCGAATGCGCGCGTCTTCTTAAGCGCGGGGGACGCTTAGTTTGCGTCACTCCTAATGCGGATAGCTGGGGGCACAAAAGGTTCGGGAAAAACTGGCGCGGTCTTGAGCCGCCGAGGCATTTACATATTTTCAATCTGCGAAATCTTGAAGCATGTGCAAGCAGGGCGGGCCTCGCGAGGTTCAATGTCAGTACGAACGCGGGAGACTCCTGGCCCATGCTTTACGAAAGTCTGCTTCTCGAGTCCGGTGCGGATTATACTATTGGTTGTGGCGATAGGCCCAAGTCTTTAGCTTTGCAGGCTCTGCTTCTTGAGTTCAAAGAGTGCCGATTGTTTAGGGAGAATCCCGGGGTGGGTGAAGTGTGCGTGTTACTTTGTGAAAAGGCTGATTGCCGTTGAGGGCTTCCATGAAGGGTACGCCCAGGGTAAACATTCTAATCTCTACCTTTAACGGCCGGGCGTACCTGCGCGAGCAGCTTGATAGTATTCTGTCTCAGTCTTACCCTTCGATCACGGTGACGGCGCGTGATGATGGTTCTTCAGACGGTTCTGAGGAGCTCCTGCGCTCTTATGCCAAAGCGAACGGTGCCATCAGGGTGATATCGGGTCCCAGGGTTGGTGTTCCGGGAAGTTATTTCGAACTCATACGGCTTGCTGACCAAGATGCGCAATTCTATGGCTTTGCTGATCAGGATGACGTGTGGCATCCGGACAAGGTGAAACGTGCGGTTGAGATACTCTGCAAGGATGAGGTGACCAAGCCGCTTTTGTACTTTTCAAGGGTAGAATATGTTGACGCCAAGCTGCACCATCTGGGGTATTCCCGAATACCCAACGAGATAGGATTCCACAATGCCCTGGTGGAAAATGTTGCCGCGGGATGCACCACTGTGTTCAACCGAAAAGCCGTCGAACTACTTGGCCACGGACGCCCTTTACGGGCTCGCGTTCACGACCACTGGATGTATCTTTTGGCCACGGGTTTTGGAAGGGTTGTCTATGATCCTCTGCCTCTCCTCAAATATCGCCAACACCGAGAGAATCTGATCGGTGGTTCAAACTCGGCGCGAAGGACTACCGCTGCAAGGTCGACACGCTTCATTAGACAAGGCAGGCAGTTCTTAGGCTATTTCGAGCAGGCAGCCGAATTCCATCGGATCTATGGTGACCGCCTGCCGTTTGCGGAGAAGGAGATACTTTGGGGTTTCCTGGCATCAAAGGAATCACTCCTTTCACGGGTCCGATACGCCTTGCGCATGCGGGTGCGACGACAAAGCACATTGGATAATAGTCTTCTACGTTTATTGATTGTGCTCGGCGCGTATTAGTCTGCGGATTTGTAGAAGGGAACGAGTGCGTTTGGGGGTCGGTAAGAGGTGACAGGACGGTTACCGCGATGTGCGGGAAATCGCTCGAAAATGGCGGCGCTCGAGTGGGGGCAAGTCAGCGGGCGCAGAGGGGCGCCCTGGAGCAGGCGATGGGATCTTCTAATGTTTTAGATGGAGCCATTTTCAAGAGAATGTCTGGGGCTTGTCGTGTTGACGTCATGCGTCCGCGGCCGTTGCTCCAAGATCGACTGGCGGGCAAAGGAGTCGTAATCGATGCGGTGTCATCGATTCGTTGAGACGGTTAATAGTCCTCAATTGTGCCAGCCGGAGTTGAGCCTGTCCAACGCCCACTAATACTCGCGTCGCTCTCATGCAAAGCCTCGGTTCAATGTCCCAACTTTGGGTGTGCACACCTTGCTCGGCGGCTCGGATGAGGTTCGCTGCAATGGCAGTTCGGGAACATCTCCGACGATCGTAAGGAGGAATGAGTTTCCTACGGTTCTTCTGATGCGGCATTGCGCAGCTCGCCGTTTGCGCCGACAAGTGCACAATTGTTCTTGACACTCGGCCATCGCACAACCTATTAATCGTTTCGCATTTTCACTTCATGAAGTGAGTTATTAATTCCCCGGGAGGGCGAAAGGGAGAAAGCGCCCTTTGACGATTCGTGCAAATGGACAATTGGTTTTGCAGATCAGGGGCGCCTTCTCCGATGACAGATCCTGCGTAATGCGGACGCGCCAAGCGGCGCCATGCAAACAGGAGGGGTGGATCTCAGGTGTTACCTTAAAGGATATTGCAGGGAGGGTTTCATGAAATGCATTTTGCGTAATCTCGCAGTTCTGGGGGCGATCGGCGCAGCCGCTACGGCAGCCGCGTCTGCTCAGACTCAGCAACCGAGTTCGAGTAACGGCGCGGGCTCGCAACAGATTGCGGTTCGCGAGTCGGGATTCACACCGGTCATGATGGCCGCGATCAACGCCCACGCTGCTAAGGCAAGCCGCATCGCCCAGCAGATCCGCGAGAGTTCGGGCGGCATGAACGATGCCAGCTACACAAACCTCAGCCTGGCTCTATTGGGCGCCTCCGAAGCCGGACTCAATGCAGCCGCCGCAGCCCAGTCTTACAAGACGGCGATGACAGCGATCCGCTCCGCAGATGAGGCCGGCGTGCAGCGTATAAAGCCGCGGCCTGTAAGGACTGGGGGAATCCAGACTGCGGATTTCGGCAGTAGCACTGATAGTGAATTCGTCTTCTACGCGATAGTGCCGTGCCGACTCCTCGATACCCGGGAAGACGGAGGGACCAGGCTAGCGCCGCTCGTTCCGTACCTGGTCGACTTCGATGGCGGCAATTTCGGCAACACGGCCGGCTGCACTTACAGTGGTGTAGTCGCACAACTCGGCAACTCGCTATCGGGACTTTCGCGTGCGGCACTCGTTATCAACCTTACCACCACCGGGGCCTCCGAAAGTGGCTGGATCCAGGCCCGGCCGGTCGGATCAAGCTCCTTCACCAGTAACCAGAATTTTTACCCCGGCCAGAACATTGCGAATATGGTCGTCGTGCAGAATTCAGGCACAGCTGATGCCGACTTCGAGCTGGTCGCACAGGTGGCGACGCATGCTGTTGTCGATGTGCTCGGCGTTTTTGCGCCGCCTTTGGCGTCTGCGCTGGATTGCACCTACGCGACGATTGCTGGATCTGGCTCGGCGGATGTCCCGAATAACACCGAATTCCACTTTGCCACCCCAGCGGCTTGTCCGGCGACATACGCCCTGACCAGCATCAGCTGCTTGTATGCGGGGGTAAGCCCGCCGGGACTTGCTCTGACACAAGTCGGCAGTTTAGCTGAGGATGGTTTGTATGCATGCGTTTGGCGAAATCAAACGGGCCTGTCACTCAGCAGCAGCTCCTTTAGTACACACTCGCGGTGCTGTCGGGTGCCGGGTAGGTAGTTCTTCGCCGCCCCCTAAGTAACGGGAGTCTCCGGGTTATGCGAGGTCCGTTCTGCAAATGGAAGGGGACGATCTCTGCGGGACGCACGCTTGTCCGGGCATCCTCAATAGTAATAAAGGTCAGGGTGGCCCTTGGCTGCCCTGACCCATCATCCCGCATTCTGAGACCGGGTATCTGATCCCCAGGACTTGATGGGGGTGAGGTTTGATTTCCCTTCTTTCTCTACGATTAGAGTGCAGTTTGGGAGGATTGCGCGTCCAACCACGCTTCGAACATCAGGACGTCCCAAAGGTGATATTGCCAGTTACGCTTCCCGAGAACATGTTCCTGCCATTTTCCCCGAATTGACTCCACATCAAAAAATCCCTCGCTTTTCAGACGCTCCTCGTCGAGTAGATTTTCAGCCCACGAGCGCAAAGGGCCGCGAAGCCAGGTCCCGACCGGTATGGAAAAGCCCCGCTTCGGCCCCTCGACCAGTTCGCGCGGCACATACCTATAGAGAATTTGCCGCAGGATCCATTTGCTGGATCCGTCCTTCAGTTTCATCGACAGTGGGATGCCCCAGCCGAATTCCACGACCCTGTGATCGAGCAGAGGCACTCTGACTTCCAGGCCGACCGCCATGCTGGCGCGATCCACTTTGACGAGGATGTCATCGGGCAAATACGTAGCTAGATCGAGGAACATCATACTCTGGACAAATGTGGGAAGTTTCGCCCACCGATGCTTGTCCGTGAGCATTGTGATCGGCTCTTCCGACCCGAGAACGACGTGGGAAGGGTGGCTCCAGTGCGAATTGAGGATCTGATAGATCTCCTCCTCATTGTCTGCAGCCAGGATCCGGGCGATCTTATCCAACTTTCCGGATAGCGCGGCACTCGCCAGCCCTCGGTGCGTCAGCCAGCGCGCCTTGTGCATGCTGTGTTCGGAGATCCGCAATGCAGCGTGCCCAAGTGGAGCGACCAGCCGTTGCCGGACGCTTTTGGGAAGCCAGCCGACATTGCGCCAGATTTTTTTCACCCACATATATCGATTGTATCCGGCAAAAATCTCGTCCCCCCCATCTCCGGATAGGCTGACCGTAACCCGGGAGCGCGTGAGCTTAGAAACCAGGTACGTCGGTATCTGGGAAGAGTCCCCAAAGGGTTCATCGTAGAAATTGGGCAACAAAGGGACGCACTCCATTGCCTCTCGAGGCGTTAAATAGAGCTCGGTGTGATTCGTGCCCAGATGTGCGGCGACCGCTCTTGCGGTTCTGGCCTCATTGTACTCTTGTTCCTCGAAGCCGATCGTAAAAGTCTGCACCGGGCGCAGCGACTGCTCTTGCATCAGGGCAACGACGGTTGAAGAGTCTATGCCTCCTGACAAAAATGCGCCCAGAGGTACATCGGATTCCATGTGGATGCGGATGGCATCACGAAGGAGATCGTGCAGGGCAGACACAGCTTCCTCCTCCGACCCACCGAACGGCTCCGCAGCGCCCCGCTCGCAGATGCGGGAAGCCGACCAATAGGCCTGGGGATCGGGCTGTTGCCGCCCATCTGTGATCCGGACCTTTAGGATCGTCCCCGCTGGAAGTTTATAGATGTTCTTGTATATGGAGAAAGGGGATGGCACATAATTATGCCTCATATACAGGGCCAGGGCGTTCCGATCAATCACGTCTTCAAAGTCAGGATGCCGGCGCATTGCCTTCAGCTCGGAGGCGAACAGAAACGTCTCCCTTCCCCACCCGTAGTAAAGCGGCTTTATCCCCAGCCGGTCCCTTACGAGGTACAGCGCGAGCTCCCGCGTATCCCATAGCGCGAAGGCGAACATCCCGACAAAGCGATTCACCGCGGGTTCGAGGCCCCATTCCTCTATCGCGGCGAGAACTACTTCCGTATCGGAGTGGCCGCGGAAGGTGTGGCCTAAATCCGCAAGTATTTTACCTAGCCGGCGGTAGTTGTAGATTTCGCCGTTGAGCACAAGTATGAAGCGGTTTGAACGCGACCTCATAGGTTGTCGCCCTTCCGCCGATAAATCGATAATCGACAATCGCCGGTGTCCAAGGGCGATTCCGGCGCTTCGATCAAACCAGATGCCGTGGTCGTCAGGACCGCGATGTGCCAGCGCGCCCGCCATCGCTCGGATAGCCGATTGGGCCTCGGCATCCGGAAGCGGTTCATTTCCAAGAAATCCTGTAATTCCACACATGGAGAGCGCCTGGCAGTGCCCTTGCAGTTTCCACAAGGGGGTTGAGGGTTAAGAGAATCCCAAAGGCAGCAGTAGCGAACATACCGTCTTCCTCTTCCCTGAATTGCACTATACTGCAGGTGATGAAGAAACCAAGAAAAATCCCGACGCCTGATGAGTCAACTCTGTTCCACGCTCTTTCATCGAGAGCTTGAAACCTGGTACCCTAGCGCTTAGGATGTCAACAACTGAGTTAATGGTAAGTGCGGGAGTGAAAGAAGAGCTGAAACAATTCGCAAGCCTGTGCGCCGATCATCGAACGCATAATGACGTTCTCGCGGCGCAAATGAAATCGGTTTTCAGATAAAGCCAGACGCAACATCGAGTGTAAAGAATCCGAGAAAATCTTGCATCAACAAAAGGCAATCACTAGGCATCAAAGTCCCCCGAAGGCTGCACTCACCAGGTATCTGGCACGCTGCGTCCAAGGGGGACTATACTTGATTTTGCTCACTCCACTTATGATGTGGTCGGGGTTCCAATTTCCCCATCTCACAGCCAAAGTGTTGGGATTTCAGATTTTAGTAGAATTGATGATAGCTTGCGCCCTAATCTTGGGTCTGACGGAAACGCCACGCGAGGGCTATAAGCTGACAGTTCTGTCCTCCACCTTTTTTGTTGCCCTAGCGGCAATGCTCGGATGCCTGCTTCTTTCTTCTGCGGCTGGCGTGGATCTGAATAGAAGCCTTTGGGGATTTGTCGATCGCCAGGACGGCTTCGTGCTCATATTGCATTTTTGTGCTTGGCTATCGATCCTTGCCTGGTTTTCGCGGCGCCAGGAGCCTGGCGGTGCGAAGCCGGGGTCGATTCCGTTCACAAAACTAGATATCCGCTCCTATTTGGCATTTTCCTTTGCTGTGAGCGTGGCAGTCGCCCTGACGGCAATCTGGGAATCGCCAGTCAAGTTCGACGGTTTCCCCCGTCCCTTCATCGAGATTCTTTCTTCGCCGATCAGGCTGAGTGGTGTTTTCGGCAATCCGGTTGCGATCGGTCCCTACTTGCTCATTCATTTCTTTTACGGTTTTTATTTCCTGCTGACGACGAAGAGGATATCGTTTACCGCCTCCGGCGAATCTGGCGCAAATTCATGGCGTGGAACTGCCCGTCGTGCGGCACCTTACATCCGTTGGGTAGTGGTGGCAGTTGCCGAAATCGTAATTCTCTTGGTGATCGCGGCGGGCCAAACCAGGGGAGTGATTTTTGGCCTGGCTCTTGGTTTGTTCATCAGTCTGGCACTGCTTGTTTTTGGTCTTCCGACCCGAGGCTTCATCCGGGCGGCTGGGGCCGTCTTTGTGCTCTGTCTGGTGGCAGGTGCTGCACTCGTCTGGCATTATCGTGACAGCAGTTTTGTAGCACAAAATCCACTCCTGCAACGCCTGACTCATATTTCCGCTTCAGAAAGTGTGGCCACCTCCGAACGCCTCTTAACCTGGAAAAGTGGCGTTCGCGGCTTCGGGGATCACCCGGTCCTCGGATGGGGCCATGACAACGTCTACTATGCCTTGAACAAGTATTACGACCCTCGCCATGTGCAGTACAGCCCTTTCCTGCTGCAAACGGAGGCGACCTGGTTCGATAAGAGCCACAATTTTTATATCGACTTGCTGGTCGAACGCGGAATCGTTGGATTCCTTGCGTACCTGGCCTTGCTTGGGGTCATTGCCGTGAGTCTTTGGCGCATGCCCGACCGGCGCCTTGCCATCTGCCTCGCGGGAGCAATGATCGCTTATCTCGCCAGCCTTGCAGTCGCCTTTGACAGCTTCGGATCGCTTTTCGGATTTTTCCTCACCCTGGGTTGTATTGGTTCCCTTGGAAACCTGGAGCCAGTGGCTCGAATCAAGGCACTTTTCGAGAGGAAACATCCGACTGCCAAAAGAAATCCAAAACAAGTTGAGCCGGTCCGGAGGGCGCCGGCGCTCAAGATCATGCTCGTGCTGGTGCTGTTGGGAATCGGCTTGTACCTGCAGGTGGAAATGGCAATTGCCAATCACAAGTGTCTTCAGGCGCAGGCGGCTTTTGCGCAGGATCCCGGCATTGGGGTCGCGCTTTATCAGGATGCATTCGAGCATTTCTCCCCCTATGACGCGAAGGAGAAGCTCAATTGTGCTTACCTGATCGTCAACAGCGTGATCAACAAGCGGCAGTCGTCTCGGGCATTCGAGGCCGGCCCGCTCATCATGCGGCTCACCCGGGAGGCGCTGGCTGCTCACCCGCAGGATGTGGCCTTCTACATGGTTCTCAACGACATGTATAACGGCCTGGCCATTTATGTGAGTCGCGATTACGCGCGGGATGCGGAGACCTTCGGTAGGAAGGCCCTGGAATTGGGCCCGAATCGGCAGGACGTGATGTTCCAGCTGGGGCGGACCTATGTGATCCAAAACCAGGCCGGCCTGGCCGTGGAACTAAACCGGCGCATGCTCCGGAATGCCGAGTTTCCCTTAGGGCACTGGCTCCTTGGGCTTTCTTTGCTGCAAAACAACCAGCGGGACGAAGCCAAACAGGAGATCCGCAAGGCAATCGCGATGGGGTACTCACTCAACGCCAATGATGTCACTACACTGAAGGGGTTGCTCGGAGAAGCGGAATTTTCCGAAATGACCACAGCCAAGTAAGCAGAGCAGCACTCCGGCGAAATTGAGAAAGCCCCTGGGCACGTGCCCAGGGGCTTTTCGTGTCTCTGGGGCCTTCGCCCGTTTTGACCGCGAGTTTATAGCCGCAAAACAATCTCTGAAACTCTTTCGAACGAACGCTGCCCTTGGAGATTTCAAGCGGGGACGGTCTCCGCCCATGTGAATCGAGAACTATCCTATGGCGATGCCCCAAAATAATAGTCACACCCGATCGGGTACGCTACATTAGAAGGGCTGAAGCCCGTCCCCACTAAAGTGCATGCCTGCAAGCCCGACCGCCGCAAGGGTCGCTTATCTCGCCGGGTCACCGCTGCGGCTGGCGGGTGCCGTTGCCGTACTTCACGACCTTGCGCGCGTTCATGTCGTAGACGTCGCCGGCGGAGAGCACGAAATACGGCTTTTCCCACGGCTGGTACAGGCGCGTGTTGTCGTGGACCGCGACCTTCCACGTCCCCAGGACCTCGAACGTGTCTCCCTTCACGACGATCGCCGTGTCCTCCGAGAGCCCGATGCCGAGCAGCTCCGGGAATTTCTTGATCACCGGGATCAGATCGTCCCAGCGGTTGCGCGCGTTGATGTGCTGGTCGATCGCCGAACGGCGCAGAAAGGCGAAGGCCTTCTGGTGCTCGGGTTCCGGCGCCATGACGACATTGGGTCCCGAGATCGCGCCCCGGACCAGGTAATCGCCCTGGATCGTCGCGCCGGCGGACGATCCGCCGATCACACCGCCGCGCTCCAGCACCTTGTGGAATTCCCTGTAGGTCAGCGTGTTAGCGTAGGAATCGACAATGTTCCACTGCCGGCCGCCGTCGAACCAGACGGCGTTCGCCTGCCGCAGGTTCTTGACGAACTCTTCGGTGTCGGCGATCTTCGGGTCATGGGTGTGCAGCATGGTGACGTTCTTCAATCCCCGTTTTTTCCACGCGGCGACGACGTCCTCCTCCTTGTACACCCGCACCGAACCGTCCTGGCTCTTGTTGCCCCCGGCCGTTGGCACGATTACGAAACGGGCGTCCGGCCCGCCGGCAAGCTGGATGAAACGGTCATAGATGGCGGGATCCCTCATGTTGCCGCCGACGATGACCAGTGTGCCGTTCGGCGGCCCGTATTCGGGCTTGGACTGGCCGAACGAGACGGCTCCAATCAGAAACGTGAAAATGATGGCGGACTTGAAATGGTTGTAGGCTCTCTTGTGCATCGATCCTCCCTGGTTGTTGGTAGTATGCAGAATATAACCGCAGAAGGCGCCAGGATCGCAAAGAAAAAATCAAAAACGGATGTGCTGCCAGGAATGACCCGAATAGAAGGAAGTTAATCGGGAGGTCAGTCCCGCGCGAGGCCGGCGCGCGACTGTTGGACGGCCACGAACCGATCGTGCTGGTCCACTTTCGCGAGCGCGAGAATCTCGGGGCTTGGAGCGTACTCTGGAACGATCTCCTGCAGCTTGGCGACCAGCCGGTGGACATTTTTCGCGGCGACGATGCCGGCGAGCTCGTCGAGCCAGGTGTTGACCTGTTTCGGATCAACCCGGCCCCCATCGAACACATGAATCTTATCGTGCGCCGTCGGCTTCAGTCCCTCGGCGTCGAAGCGCAGCTCTTCGAACAGCTTTTCCCCCGGGCGCAGGCCGGTGAAGATGATCGGGATGTCGCGCCCCGGCTCCAGCCCGGAGAGCCGGATCAAGTCGCGCGCCAGATCGACGATCTTGACGGGCTCGCCCATCTCCAGCACGAATATCTCGCCGCCCTTGCCCATGGTTGATGCCTGCAGCACGAGCTGCACCGCTTCCGGGATCGTCATAAAATAGCGCCTGACTTCCGGATGCGTGACCGTGACCGGCTTTCGGGCGGTAATCTGGCGCTCGAACAGCGGGACAACACTTCCATTGCTTCCGAGCACGTTTCCGAAGCGCACTGAAACATAGCGGGTCGAGTTTCCCTGCAATCCGAGAATCACCATCTCCGCGAGGCGCTTGGTTGTCCCCATGATGTTGGTCGGGTTAACCGCCTTGTCCGAGGAGATCATCACGAAATCCTCGACGCCGCACTCCTCCGCCATCCGCGCCACGTTGTATGTGCCGAAAATGTTGTTCGTGACCGCCTGGAAACAGTTTCTCTCCATCATCGGTACATGCTTGTAGGCCGCGGCGTGGAAGAGCGATGTCGGGCGGTGCGCGGTCATGACCTCTTTCAGGCGGGCAAGGTCCGAGATGTCACCGACGGCCAGGATTCGCTCCAGGTTCGGGAACCGCTCGGCGAAATCGATTTCCAGCCGGTGCAGGTCGTTTTCACACCGGTCGAAGAGCACCACCTTGCTTGGGCCGAAAGCGGCCACCTGCCGGGACAGTTCCGAACCGATGGAACCCGCCGCGCCCGTGATCATGACGGCCTTCTGCTGAAACTTCCTCTGGATTTTCGCCAGGTCCAGTTGGACCGGCTCCCGCTTCAGCAGGTCCTCGACATTTACCCGGCGCATCAGGCCGACCGAAACGCTGCCGTTGATGATGTCCCCCAGCGCGGGCAGGGTTTTGAAATCGACGCGGCACTCGACGCACTTATTGATGATCCGCTGCATCTGCCTGCCGGTGGCCGAGGGGATCGCAATCAGGATTTGCGAGACGTCGTTTCCGGCGATGATCTGGGGCAGGTCGTCGGTCTTGCCGAGGACGCGAATGCCTCGCATGCGCTCCCCTTGTTTGGCGGGGTCGTCATCGATAAATCCGACCAGGTTGAATCCAAGCTTCTCGTTGCCGTTGAGTTCCCTGGCGATGATCCTGCCTGCGCCTCCGGCACCGACAATGAGAGCATTGGCTTGAGTCGTCTGCGTGCGAACCGACTCGGTGTATGCGCGCGCCGCGAATCGCACTCCGCCTATGACGATGACGGTGAGCATCGCGTCGAGGATAAAGACAGACCGGGGATAACCGATCATCCCACGGGCAAAATATAGGATGCCAAAAATTACCACTGCACTCGACAGTGCCGCCTTGATGATGTCGAGCAGGTCACTCATGCCGATATAGCGCCACCAGCCCCGGAATAACCGGAAATAAAAGAAGGCCAAAAGCTTGACGACAAGAAAAACCGGCAGGGTCTGCAGAAAGACGTTTTGCATCGGCCCGGGGATGCTGAAATCAAATCGCAGCAGAAAGGCGAGGTAGTAGGTCGCCGCCAGCAGAACAGTCTGGTGAAGGATGATTATGACCTTGCGATATTTCAGAATCCACGAGCGCACTGAAACTCCCTCCAATTCCTGCGACTAAATGCTAAACCCGTCCGATTGCGGCAACCCGCGACCCGGAATCAACGGCCTGCCTCCGCTCCTGAATGGCCACCAGGAGCCACAATCCCACGCATAGGACGGGCAGCACTAGCACAATCGACACCGCCCCTTGCGCCACGCGTGTCAACCAGACCTGCGCGAGCACTCCTCCAACTAACGCCAGTCCTGAATAGATGACCGCGACCCTGGCATGACCGGAATGCGCGGTACTCATGCGTTGGTACAGGTGCGATCTGTGCGCAGAAAAGACATTTTCGCCCCGGCATAGACGCCGCACAAACGTGAAAGAAGTGTCAAAAACGAAGGGCCAGACGAGCAGCAGGCCTACTGCCGGGGCCCCGGTTCCGTTCTTGTCGAAAAACCCGTACATGACGGGCAGTACCGCCAGAGCGTAGCCCAAGAAAGCGCTGCCGATGTCACCCATGAACAGGTGCGCGGGTGGCCAGTTGTGCACAAGAAAGCCTAGGCTGGCGCCCGCGACCAGGAACCCGAGGCCGCCCACCAGGGGAATCCCGGCGGCCCAACCGATGAGCGCCCACCCAAGTCCGGCTATCACTGCCTGACTGCCGGCAATCCCATCGGTCCCATCCATGAAGTTGTAGGCGTTGGTCAAACCCACAATCCACATCGCGGTCACCGCCGCTCCCCACCAACCCAGGTTCACCGATCCAACCACGGGCAGCGCAATGGTACCCCAAAAGCCGTAGCCAGCGATGGCAATGATTGCCCCCGAGAAGTGGACGGTCAAACGGATCCAGCTGGGAAGCGAACTGAGGTCATCGAACCAGCTGACCGCCGCCACAATGAGAGCTCCTGCTGCGAAAGGAAGCCAGGCAGCCCACGAGGATGGGGATGACTGCATGCCTGCCAGCACCGTCCCAAACAGAAGCGTCACCGCCACGATGACCAGCCCGCCGCCTCGCGGCGTGGGACGGGTGTGCGAACTGCGTTCGTTCGGCAGGTCGAGGAGCTTGCGCCGCTTGGCCCAAAGCAGGAAGCGTGCGACTCCCCAATAGGAGAATACAGCGGCAGCCAGGCCGAGACCCAAAGCGAAGAACATGTTCGACATCCTGTGACAAATTCCTCTTCGGACGCAGCCACGGTCTCAGCGAATCAGAAGACCTTCCCTGCTGGTCGGCGCCAGGGATACCGGCTCGAGAAACAACAAAAGCGAGCGCTGTCACTCCTTCGCCTGCCGGGGGGAACCGCAAGCACAGCGAAGTCATGATAATCAGGGGGGATCATAGTTCGAGCCTAGCCGCTCATCATAAAAACCAACCCGGCCTATGTCAATCGAATTACACTGGCTGGTCTCTGAAAGACCTCAATGCCGAGCCGCGAAAAACAGCCGGACGGCTGAACAGGGAGGATGAGGCGGCGCTGCTCAAGATCCTGCCGGCTCCGCCTGCCCCTGCTGCGGCCCGTCCGACCGTCCCGCCACGGAAAAAGTGATTCCTCAGTCGAACCCTGCGCAAGCACGCCCGGCTGCACAGCCGTAGTTCAGGCTAGCGAAGCGCCGCCCGGGGTAAGGACGAAGGAGGAATCGAGCCCCGGTCGACAGAAAACATCTGCAAACAAATGACTTCTGTCGCCCCTCCCGGGGCTCCCACCACTTGCCTGACCTGACCGGGGGCAGCGCCGCTGCGCGCCCCCGGCTACTTTCTCCGCGTCCCTCCAGGACGCCGGGTTTTGAGACATTCTCGCCGGCAGGACCATTTCATATGCTCGACCGCTCACATGTACTGGGACACGCATCCCCGACGCGATCTCTAAGTGCATGAATTCATTGCCATTGATCATTGGTTATTTGCCATTTGTCATTGAATCCAGCCAGTTTCAAGTCGTCAAATGGTCAATAACAAACATGGCTATTTACTTGACTCCACTTTCTTGGCCGTAACATATTGCAATATCATGAATTGTTGCATAATTTCTAGCGTCGATCAGAGAAACCACGAAAGCGTTGGTTTTCATAGATATGGCGGAAATCAGGTGGAGTTAAGTAAATAGGCACAATAACAAATGGCAACTTCGATGTGTGCCTCTGCAGGTTTGGCGGTGGCGCCGACCCGACCCGACTTGCGCTTCTCTAACGGGCGGAAATATGTCTCCGTACTTATGAAATCGAGTACTAAGCTACCTGATGCGCCGCGCCTGGCTGATTGACAGTAGACTTCCGTCAGATCAGGACAGGGGAGGGTGAAGGCGGTTGAGTGTCTCTGGTCCCGTTCGCCGGCCGGGGCCTGCCGCATGTCGGGAATTACACCGGTTTTCCACAATGCGAGAATGGGCGGCGGCACGGGGTGTGGGAAAACGTGTTGAATTAAAGCTATGTATTTAAACAAGATATCTGATGGTAAGACCGCCTCGCCCGTGAAATTCACAAGGTCGCACAAGTTATCAACAGGTTTTCCGCAGGCGTTCTGTGATGGCCGACACCTACGGCTTGGAAAATTCCGGGGCTGCTGTCGTCGGGGAGATGGAATCTTTGGCCGGCGCCAAAGTGAACCCTCCGCCCCGCGGCCGCGTACTGGAAGATGCGGGCTACGAAACGCCGGATTCCCAGGCTGGGAGCGGGAATGGATACGGAGCCACTCAGGCTGTTTTCGACGCAAGGTTTCGCCGACAGGCCCGAGGTAGGAGGGAGTGCCATCTGACACCCTTTCGACGGTGGAATCATCGCCTGGACATGTGACCCAGCTGATACCTATGGCCCAACCAGGGATTTCTCCAGAGCCCGCTTCCGATGCACCCGAACATCTGATGCACCGGATCCAGCGAGGCGACATGCATGCATACCAGGAACTCATCCGACGCTACCAGAGGAAGGTTTTCCGGATCATCAGCAGCTACGTGCACAATCCGGAGGATGCTATGGAAGTGCTCCAGGACACGTTCCTCAAGGTCTACGCCGCCCGAGAGTCCTGGGACAGCCGCCTTTCGTTGTCGGGCTGGCTTTACCGGATTGCCATCAACGCTAGCATCGATCGCTATCGAAGGTCGGACCGGGGCCGGACCTCTTCCCTGGAGGACGTGATGGAATCCCGGTTGCAGGAATCGGCGACGGCGCGCGCCGCGGGGGATCCGCTGGAGGGCATTCACGAACGCGAGCGGCGGCGCTTCCTGGAAGACGCCGTGCGACGCCTGCCCGAACGGCAGCGCGAGGTCGTCTCGCTGCGGTATTTTGCCGAAATGAAGCTGGAAGAAATCGCCGCGGCGCTCGACTGCCCTCTGGGCACGGTAAAATCAAACCTGCACAAAGCCGTAATGGGATTGAAGGGAATGCTGGTCGCGCAGAAGGGAGTGCTGGGGTATGAATAGCTGTGAACCCATCAGAGAAATGCTGGTCCTCTATGCCGAAGGCGCGCTCGAAACGGACGATGTCCGCCGGATCGAGGCGCATCTCGCGCATTGTGCGGCTTGCGGGGGCGAGGCCGCTCAGATCGGCCGGATTCGTGGGTGGTTAACCGATCCGGAACTCTTTGGACCCACGCAAGACCTGGCCTGGCAACTCCTGCCGAAGAAACTCGCCCGGCAGGCCGTGGCGGAGCAGAGGTCGTGGTGGCGGAGTCTGACCGGCTTCCGTGCTCCCCGATGGGCCCTGGGAGCTGCCGCCGTCGCGGTCCTTGCCGGCGGGTTGATCTGGACGCTGCGCAGTCCTTCCCCTCCCACACCGGTTGTGCAAACTGGGCCGGTCGCGACCGGCAATGAAGCGTTCCTCGACAGGGTCCGCACCGCCTATGCCCGCGAGGCCACGGCGCAGTACCTCGCCGGGTGCCAGGATTTGCTGGTCAACCTCGTGAGTGCCGAAAAAAGATGCGAGGGGGAACTGTTGGACGTTTCGCTCGAGGTCGACCGCGCGCGCCAGCTCCTCCGGCAAAAGCGACTGCTGAACACCGAGCTGACCCAGCCCGATGTGGCGCGTGCCAGAAACCTCTGCGACGACCTGGAACATTTTCTGCAGAACCTGTCCTCGTCGGAGAAGTGCGAAACGTCCGATTCGATCCGCAACATGGAGCGCTATATCGAAAAGGAACAACTTCTGCTGCGCATCAATGTGGTGCAGTCCGGGATTTCCTAGGAGATGGCCATGAACTTGACAGGGTTGCGGGCTCTGTTGTTGCTTGCGTCAGTTTCGCTGGCGCCGCTCTATCCGGCCGGCGCCGCTCCGGCGAAAGATCAGGACCTGTTCAATCAGGGGAAGGTCCTGATGTTCGAGCAGAAGTGGGATGAGGCGCGACAGACGTTCCAGCGGCTCATCCGCGACTATCCGCAGAGCGGGCTGCTGCCCCAGGCCTACTTTCATTCCGCCTATTGCCTCCGCCTCCAGAAAAAACCGGAGGAAGCGCTCCTGGCCTACGAGCAGTTCCTGCAGAAATACCCGACCGAGCCTTTCTTTGTCGGGGAAGCCCGGCAGACCATTGTCGAACTCGCGGCATCGCTGGTCGGTCAGGGAAAAGCGACCTACCGGAACCAGCTGATCGCCGCGCTGAGAGACCCCAAGAAGGATGTCCGCTATTTCGCTGCCATCCGCTGCAGTTCCCTGAAAGACCGCCAGCTGAATCCGATGATCGTTCCCGTCCTGCGGGAAATCCTGGCGAAAGAAAAACAGCCGGATCTTGTAAACCCCGCCTCGATCGCCCTCCTGTCCATCGATCCGGCTGCCCTCGCACCGGCGACACCCAAAAAGGAAACCAGGAGCCAGCCGAAGCAGGGGAACTCGACGGTGAAAGTGTTCCGGCTCGTGATCTATGAAGGGAACGAGAAATCCCTTCCAAAGGTGGACCTGACCGTCCCCGTGAGCTTCGCACAGGCGCTCATCGCGGCACTCGACGAGCCGACCAAGGCGGAACTCCGGAAGAAGGGAATCGACATCAACAACATCTGGGACAGCCTGAGTCAATTGGGCGCCACAAATATTCTCACCATTCGCAACGGCCACAACATCGTGAAACTCTGGATCCAGTGAAAAAGGGAGGAGTCAGGAGAACTGCCCCGACTCTCGACTCCTCACCTGCAGTACTCGCCAGACTCACATTCGACGCCCTAGGCCGAGATTAAATTCCGCTGCCAAAACGATCGCAAAAAATTGTTGCAATCTGATTTCAATTGATTATGATGGCCTCATCCAGGGCGTCCCTGCCTGGACACTGTTCACCTCAACTGCACTATAACAGTGCCTCACCAGGATGTGCCTGGAGCGAGAGGCGCAAGATAACATTGCGTCGCCTCACCCATTACATTGCGATGCGATTTCTCGCTCTGGAGTGAAAGCCAGTGTTAAAGATAGAAGTGTCTGCACGCGTTGCCATGGCAACTTTTCTTGCATGTATTTCCATTGGAATGACTTCCGTTGCTGCGCAGGGTCCGCAGATGGTCTCCCCGGATGTGACAGTCGATTTCAAGTGCAAGCTCATCGGGGTCAAGGGTGATCCCGCCCGCATGCCCTGGTTCGTCGAACTGCGCAACTCTGCATCCGAGCCGGTTCGGCAGAATCTGAGCATCGCCGGAAGCACCGTAACATTCAAGAACCTGACGCCGGGAATCTACATGGTTTGTCTGTCAGGCAAGCAGGACCGGAAGAGATGCGAATCCGTCGATTTGACCCCCCCGCCTGAGTTGAAGGACGCGGAGTTTTCCAAGGAGTTTCAGTTGCCAAAGGCGCCGTCGCAGGTATCCAACTTCTATCAGGTGAGCGTCCGAGCCTTGCAGATTCCAAAGAAAGCGCTCGATGAATTGAAAAATGCCGTGAAGGATCAACTTTGCGGCAATATCAAGGAAATGATGAGCCACCTCACACATGCGGTCGAGATCTATCCGGATTATGCCGATGCCTGGAACAATCTCGGCGCCCAGTACCACCGGTCAGGCGACTACAAGCAGTCGATTACCAGCTTTACCAAAGTCACGGAGCTGGATCCCAACTCTCACCTTGGCTGGATGAACCTGGGCGGCAGCCTGATAGCCACGGGGAACTTCGAAAAGGCTTTGGAGGCCAACAAAAAAGCCGTGAACCTCGACCCCCGGGACGTGATCGCCAACTCGCAGCTGGCAATGACTTACTACTATCTGCACAACTACACGGAGGCCAAAAAGTACTTCCGGCGAGTGTTCAACCTCGACCCTGCCTACGCCAATTCGCCCCAGCTATACCTTGCTCACATCGCCCTTGGAGAGGATTCACCCGGCGAAGCCGCCGAGTATCTGACCAGCTTTCTCGAATATCACCCGAATGCCCCAAACGCGCCGGAGGCCCGAGAAAGGCTTAAGAAACTCTCAGAGGGAGAATTGATGGCGGCCCACCCACCCAAGAAATAAGCTGACCGGCCTGACAAACGTGTACGTCGCGGCCCGGTCGCAGCAAGAAACATCGCCGCCTGAGACACAGAGCAAGTCCTTCTGGAATCCCACCCTTTCCATCCGAAAATAAAACGTTCAAATTCGGTGATCCAGAATGCTGCGGAGGGCCGACAGCAACAGCAGAACCGTGTTCTCGGTGCTGTTCGAGCCCATCAGACCCACCCGCCAGATCTTGCCCTTGAGCGCTCCAAACCCGCTGCCGATTTCGATGTTGTGATCCGCCAGCAGCCGGCTGCGCACGCGGGCGTCGTCGACCCCAGGGGGTATCCGGACCGTATTCAACGACCAGAGCCGGTGTTCGGGCGCGACCAGCATCTTCATTCCCATGGCCTCGATTCCGGCCACGAAGTTCCCGCTGTTGCGCTCATGCCGTTGCCACCGGGCCTGCAGCCCTTCCTCCACGATAATCTCCAGCGCCTCGCGCAGGGCGTAGGTCATCAGGGCCGGGGCCGTGTGATGATACGCGCGGTCCGAGCCCCAGTACTTGTCGAGCAGCTGCACATCCAGGTACCAGGTCCTGGGCGGTTTGGCGCGGGAGCGGATCTTCTCGAGCGCGCGCTCGGAAAAAGTGACCGGCGACAGTCCGGGAGGAGCGCCGATCCCCTTCTGGGTGCAGGAGTAACTGGCATCGATCGTGTTCCGGTCGATGCCGACCGGATGCGCGCCGAGAGAAGTTACCGAATCGACGACCAGGAGGGCGTCGCGCACGTCACGCAACGACTTCAGCTCTTCGATCGGATTGCGCATGCCCGTGGACGTCTCCGCATGCACCATGGTGACGATGCGGGCGCGCGATTTCTTGAATGCGTCCCGGACTTTCTGCATGTCGAGCGGCTGGCCCCATTCTGCTTCGACGCGGATGACTTTGCCGCCCCAGCGTTCCGCCAGTTCCGCCATGCGCTGGCCGAAGAAGCCGTTGACGCACACCACAACCTCCTCGCCTTCTTCGATGAGGTTGGCCAGGCAGGCTTCCATCCCTGCGCCGCCCGTGCCCGCCACCGCGAACGTGACCCGGTTAGCGGTTTCGAACACGGCGCGGAGCAGCGCCTGGGTCTCGTCCATGCACTCGAAATACAGCGGATCCATATGACCGAGAAGCGGCGCCAGCATGGCCCGGAGGACTCGCGGTTCGACATTGCTCGGGCCAGGGCCGAGCAGGATTCTCTGCGGCGGATGGAATGATTTCGGCATCGTCGATTCACCTTTCCTGTAAGAGTTTAACAACCACCCGATCATAGCACAGGCGGAAACTTCGCCGACCCTGTCCTGCGGGCTTTTGGCTTCGTTCCCGATAATTCGTGCAATTCGTGGCTGCTCTTTGTGGCACAGGCTGAACGCTCGCCAGATTGCCCGGCATCGATAATCCCGCGTGGCTCAGTAGTCGAATTCGCCTGGAGCGACGCGCCTGATTGCCTTGCGCTCGGCATGACGCTTTTTCTCTTCCAGGCGCCGCTCACGGCTCACCGGCTTGATTTGGGTGGGGATCCGCTTCTTGGGCTTGACCAGCGACAGGGCAAGCCAGTCGTGGACCTTGCGCCGGGCGTCGTCCAGGTTCCGTTGCTGGTCCCGCGTGCGCTGGCTCGTGACCAGGAGCCTGCCGTCGCTGTCCAGCCGCTTGGCCACCAGGTGATGAAGGCGCTGACGGGCTTCCGCCCCCATGCCCTGAATGCGCTCGAGATCGACGTGAAGCTCGATCTTGGTGGCGACTTTGTTGACGTTCTGCCCCCCGGGACCGGAAGCGCGCACCGCTTTCATCTCGATCGCTTCCCCCGGAACCAGAACCCCTCCCTCGACAAAGATCGGATCCGGCATATGCCTCCCAAAACTGCGATTCGGACGCTCTTGGCCAATCCACAAAGACCCCGCGATGCAAAATCCGGCAGTCTCCCCGCCGTTGTTTCTTCGAAGTCTTCGAGGCCTTCCCGGTTCATCTTCCTCAGGCTGAAAAAGTCCCGATACGCACCGCCCTCATCCGGCCGGCCTTTCCATGCCACCCTGGTCAAAGCAGGTCGAAAATCGAGGAGGCCTTGGAGCCCCGCAGCAGGGAGTGCAGGCGCAACGCATCCATGTCGGTGAGCAGCGCGAGGAAGTTGCACACGCCGCGTGCCGCTTCCAGCTCACCTCCCTCCATTGACTCCTCGATGATCGGCCGGTAATAGCGCGGAAAGAGCGCGTAGCTCTTCTTTTCCACCAGTTCCCCCAGCAGCAGGTAGAACAGGTCGTGGAGCACCTCTTTCCCTTTGGTGGTCATCGCCGCCACCCGCGGGTCTGTAATCACTGCCTCCCAGATAACCGCTTTGCACAAGGCCGTCAGGATCCGGGCATCTTCGGGAACGACCAATGACCAGGCATGATCGGCCCGGCGCGCGCCGGACTGCGGCTCGACGGTAACGACGGTGATGAGCTCGTTCACGATATTGCGGAGTGCCTGCTTGAGGTGCGCCCGTTCGTCGCCGCTTTCGGGTGGACGGATGCGATGCTTCAGGTCGCGCAGTCGCTCCCGGATTTCACTGCGGGTCAAGGGCGGGACCGCCTCGTTTTCCCTCGTCTTTTCGTACCATTGTGCGACGCGCTGGGCGAATCTCGAATCGGTCAGATCCCCGGGCCGCAGGAACTGAGCCTGCAGCGCGTCCTCGATGTCGTGGATCGAATAGGCGCAGTCATCGGCCCAATCGAGGATCTGGCAGGCAATCGAGCGCTGCGGTCTTCTGCCTTGTTCCATCTGCCTCGCCGTGAGCAGACCGCCCCCGTCGTGCAGCGCCCAGCGGGCAGAGTCTGCATCGGAGGTGAAGATGAACTTGTCGTTGCCGGTCCCCTGCGCATAAGGGTACTTCATCACTCCGGCCAACGTGGCGCGCGTCAGGTTCAGGCCAGGGTAGGCGGGCGATTTCGGCTCAGCCGATACCAGCACGTGGAAGGTTTGGGCGTTTCCTTCGAAACGCATCGCCCCTTTGCCCCGCAGGTGCGCGCGCCGGCTGACGTCCTGCATGCAGGCGTCCAGTGTGCGCTCCCCGGCGTGCCCGAACGGCGGATGACCAAGGTCGTGCGCCAAGGCCACCGCTTCAGCCAGTTCCGTGGCCAGGCAGCCGGCCAGTCGCGTCTCCTCAAAAAGCAGGTTGTTGGCGATGGCTCGGGCGAGTTGCGACGTCTCGATGCTGTGCGTCAGGCGGGTGCGATAGAAATCCGCCTGGCCGATACCGAAGACCTGCGTCTTGCCCTGAAGTCTGCGAAACGCCGAGCTGTGGAGAATCCGGTCGCGGTCGCGCTCGGTGGGATGCCGATGGTCTCTGGGAGATGGCGGCGGTTCCGGGTACTGACGTTCGAGAAGGAATTCGTCCATGGCGAAAAAAGGAGTCAGAAGTCAGTAGTCAGAATCAAAAGCCCAACACCAGCGAGAAAGTCGTCACGTTCCGCATCTCCAATATATATCTTACGGCAAATCGCCCCATTTTTCTCGCTGCGATTCAGATTCAAGCGCAATCAGAAGTGAGACTCAAAATCCTCGCGGAATTTGGGAGAGCCTTTCAAGCTCAGCGTTTGATCGGACAAAAAAGATGCGTCGCTGTCAATGGTAAATGGTGATTTGTCATTTGGCCGCTTCAAACCATTGACCTGTGAGGTCAGGATCGAGTTCGGAGCGGGTGAAGCACCCGAGCGCAGAACCTGCCCGCCAACATGCCGACCCACCCCCAAATGACAATTGACAAATGATAATTGACAAATTCTCTTTTATTGAGTCCCACCTCCGATTGCACCCTTTAGAAATTGCAGCGTAATGTGCTGATGAGCGAGTCCGACGGGGACCCTGAAAGGGTCCAGCACGAAAGTCCAGGGCTCACGCCCCGGGCTTTCCAGTTCCGTCCCTCGGGACTCGTCAATGTCTGATTCACATGTATTTCTCCTGGCTCCTGACTCCTGGCTCCTGGCTCCTTTGTTACAGGTTCCAGATCCTGGTCAATTCACCCTTCAGGAGCTGAAACGCTTCCTCGGGGTCATCGGAGCGGTGAATCAGCGTCAGATCCTCCTTCGAGATCGTCCCCCACCGGACCATGGCATCGAAGTTCAGGACCTCGTTCCAGTAATCGGAGCCGTACATCAGTACCGGCATCTTTTTCCGCGTCTTTTCGGTCTGGACCAGCGTCAGCACTTCGAATGCCTCATCCAGCGTCCCGAAGCCGCCGGGGAAAATGACCAGCGCCTTGGCCAGGTAGATGAACCAGAATTTCCTCATGAAGAAGTAGTGAAACTCGAACGCCAGCTCGGGAGGGACGTAGGCGTTGACCCGCTGTTCCATGGGGAGGCTGATCGACAGTCCCAGCGACGGCTCGCCCGCCTGGCTGGCGCCGCGGTTGGCGGCTTCCATGATGCCCGGGCCCCCGCCGGAACAGATCATGAGCCGCTTCAGGCCGCCGTTCAGAGTGCGTGCCCACTGCGTCAGAAGCCGCGCCAGCGCGGTCGCATCCTCGTAATACCGGGACATCTTGACCTGCTGCTCGGCGAGCGCGATCTCTGAGTTCAAGGTTTCACGCTGCCCTCCGCCGGAATCAAGCCTCAACCGCAGGTCCGCCAGCCGGTTCCGGGACTCGTCGAGGGGACGCACGCGCGCGGAGCCGAAAAACACGATCGTATCTTCCACATGATGCCGTTTGAGACGGCTGGCCGGCTCGAGATACTCGCTGAGAATCCGTATCAACCTGGCATCTTTGCTTTTGAGGAACCGGAGATTCTGATACGCCTTCTGCAGCGGATGCTCTCCCGGCCGGTTTGTCTCATCGTCCATCTGGATCTCCTAAACGCAATTCCAAATCAGGAAAAAAATAAGAATACCAGAAGAGTTGACGCGCAGGGCGCCGATTTGGCGAAACCAGGAGCCATGGGCACATCCAGTGCTTGAGTGAGAAATGCTCCTACCATGTTCCCACCCTCGGCGGAGCCACACGAGCATCAACGCCGACGCAGCGGGCTCTGGCGCGCAGCCACGTGGAGTCACCGATAGACGCAGCATTCACGTGGCCCCGGGCTTCAGCCCGGTCTATAAGCTGACCCCTACGCCTGATTCCGGAACAATCCCACATGCCGCGGGATGGTACCGGAGTCGACACAGAAGGTGCGCGCTGAAGCCCGCGGCCACATGAAAACTGGAACGTTTTCCGATTCCGATGACTGTGCCTAAATCAAAATTTCTGAGTTCAATGAACGGTGGCGCGCCACCGCAAGAGCTCTGCGGTGACTGTGAATCAGACAGTAACGAGCCCCGAAGTTAGCGGAACAGGAAAGCCCAGGGCGTGAGCCCTGGGATTTCCTGGTGGGCCCTTTCAGGGTCCAAATGGACTCCTTCATAAGCGCCTTTCATCGCAGTGTCTGATTGACGGCTGCGGTTATGTCTCTTGGTGCAGCCATTATTGCGGACCTGCCGGGCTAGAGGATCACGTGGTGGTTGACCGGACCGCACCCGTGGCCCAGGCCGGGATTGGTCTGAATTGCGATCGTGATGAATTTTTTTGCATCCGAGATCGCTTCGGCGAGCGCCAGGCCTTTGGCGATTCCCGCGGTGATGGCGGCCGAGTACGTGCACCCGGTTCCGTGCGTGTGCCGGGTTTCAATGCGCGGGGAGGAAAAGTGCCTGATTCCATCCCTTGAATAAAGCACGTCGACTGCCTCGCCCGCGAGGTGGCCACCCTTGACCAGCACGGCTGCCGCCCCGAGCGAGGCGATGCGGCGCGCGGCTTCCTCCATGGAGGCCAGATCCGTCACCGGTATGCCGGCGAGCACTCCGGCTTCGTAAAGGTTAGGCGTCACCAGGTACGCATGGGGAAGCAGCTCGGCCACGAGGGTTGCGCGCGCCGTTTCTGCCATCAGCGGAAGCCCGTGTTTGCTGATCATCACCGGGTCGACGATGAGTGGAAAATGAAAGGAAGCCGCCCGGCGCGCAACGGCGGCGATGATCCTCTCGTCTCCCAGGGCGCCGGTCTTTGCCGCCTGTGGAGGAATGTCTTCGAGGACTGCATCGAGCTGAGCCCCCACCAGCTCCGGCGCCAGCAATTCGACCGCCTTGACAGACACCGTGTTCTGCACGGTCACGAGGGTCAGGACGCTCTCAGCATAGACGCCCAGCTGGTGGAACGTCTTGATGTCGGCCTGGATGCCGGCGCCGCCGGATGGATCGGAGCCGGCAATCGTCAGCGCCACAGGAATCATCACGCCTCCATTCTGAGAGCATGCACCCGTCAGCGGCACACAACGGCGAGTCAGTTGCTCCGCGCCGGGAGCATAGTACCCATCAAAGACTTTTTGCCTGCAGCTGTTCCGCGGGGCTTCATAGGCCGTAGTCGACGATAAAACGGTCGTCGCGGATCAGGGCGATCTCCGAAGCCGGCAGGTGCAGATCCGCGCGCCGCACGTGGACCAGCGGCTGCACGGACGGCAGATAGACCCTGTCGATGTGCACGACCTCGTCCGGACGGGAGAATCTTGCCGCGCCCACCTGTCCTCCGAAATGATCGCTGCGGCCGAAGGCGATGTGCAGCCCAAGCTTCTCGTCGAGCAGGAGCGAGCCGCAGGGTTTGACACCGAAATCGCTCAGCACGCCAAGGCCAAGCTCGGCGATGTTGCCGTAGGCGGGTTCGCGCATCAAATGGTCGGCCTCCCGGGCTGCTGCAGCGCCGGAACCTTCCGCCCGGACCGCCACGTTCCGCTCGATTTCGTAAATCACGACCTCGTTCTCGAACTGCACCGGAAGCCGTCCCGCCGAGCCGCTGGGCAGGCCGGCGACTTCGCCCTCGTAGGGCACGATGTAGGCTTCACCGGAGGGGAGATTGCCCGCCGTGCCTGGTTCATACAGCAATCCGCCGGATGCGTGGCCGGTCCGGTGGCGGAGGTCCAAGTACAGGCTGCAGTCCGGTCCGTTCTCCACGCCAAAGACGAAGTCAGCACCCTCGGCTCGGTCGAGAAGGTCCTTCAGCCACACGACCCTGCGGTTGATCTCCTCGTAGTCGAGGCGCAGCGAGGGGATCATCGCCGGTGAGAAGCCGGGCATGGTCGCGGCCCGGAATGCGAAGTTCTTTGCCAGCAGCTTGAGCGGCGCGGTGGCAGAGAATTCGGTGATGGCCATGAGGATGCTGTGAGCCCGGAAGATGTCGCTGAAAGGCTCCTCGGCCAAGGCGTCGATCTCATCCGCGTTCGCCGGCAACGGCCCTTCATCATGCCGCCAGGCGCCCCGAGGCAGGTCTCCATTGTTGGTCCGGACGTTCCGGTAAAGATACAAATGGACGTCGAGACCGAGTTGCCTCCGGCAAGGGATAAGGCGGCGCACCCATTGGGCCGCCATTTCACGGCGCTCCCGCCATGCGGCCGAGTCGCCCCGCACACCATCGGGCAGATCCACCAGCACCGCCAGCGCCCGGTCCGAAGATCGCGGCCGAAAGACCCGTTCGATCAATGCCGCCAAAGCTTCACCACTCAGCTCTTCTTTCACGGTCATGCCGTCCTCCATTTGGAATGTGCCCAGCGTGTGGCCGCAAGTTCCAGGCCGCCCGACAGAATCAAACACCAATTCCACCCGCCGGCGCAAGCACCTTCGGGGGCAACAGCTCAGACTGCGGAGGTCAGAGCTTAGACATTAGACCTTAGACTTTAGACAAATCGAGGGGAGTCAGGAGTCAGGAGTCAGAATGAAAAGCCGGTGGTCGGTGAGCAAATCGGTGGGGTCACCGTGGACTTCGGACTTCAGGCCTCAGACCTCAGACCTCGGACTTTAGACCTTAGACTTTAGACCTTAGACAAGAGGAGAGGAGTCGGAATGAGGAGCGGACGGTCGGTATGTGAATCGGTGGGCTCAGCGGAGAATTCGGACTTCAACCAGAACCCAACACCCGACACCCAGCCCCCAGCCCCCATCACCCAACCCCCAGCGCCCGCTGTCAACAATTCCAATCCACATAGGGGTGGGAGATGATGTACACTTGGGCTGCTCAAAACCGGCATTTTGAATCCACCCCCTTCAAGGCAGTCATGAGGAGACTCGTATGACGAAGAGAACACTTCTTTTTTCGCTCGCGGCGATGGCATTCCTTGGCGTGGTCGCCATGGCCCAGATGACGCCCTGGCTGCAGTGGACTTTCCTGCAGCAAAACATCATGGACGAAATCATCGGGGAATCTTCCGGTGAAAACGCCTGGTACGCGGTCATGGAGACGGGCGGCTACGACAAGGACCGTCCGGCGTCGGAGTACGGGCCGTCGTCGATGTTCCACGAGACCAGGTTTTACCTGGATAAGGTCAAGGAGTACGGCATGTCGGGAGTGGAACTGGCCCGGTACAATTCCCCCTCTCCCTCCGGCTCGCAGGCCACCACGTGGGACGCCGTCAAGGGCGAGTTGTGGGAGACGGAGCCGCTCCGCCAGAAGCTGGCGTCGTATCGCGATATGGCTGCTATGCTGGCTACCGGGAGCGCCACCGCGGACGTCACAGCCGAACTTGTCTGGGTGGGCCAGGGGAGAAAAGAAGATCTCGAGGGGAAGGACTTGAAGGGCAAGATCGCCGTCACCGACGGGTCCGCCGGGCTGATCACCAGTTCGGGTGCCGTCGGCGTGATCTCGATGAGCTCATCCCGAGCTTATTTCGATCCGCTGCAGTTGCCGTGGATGTCCGTCGGCGGCGGACGCGGGGGCGCCGGCACCCAGGCCACGGTGAAGTTCGGATTCCAGATGCCGCCCCGCGAGGGGGACTATCTGAAGAAGCGGCTGCAGGCGGGCCAAAAGATTACCGTGCGCGCGCAGGTCGTCTCCGAAAGCCAACCCATCGATGTCCAGAACCTGACCTGGACCATTCCCGGAACCGATCCGGCTGCCGGCGAGCTGATATTTTCCGCGCACCTGTATGAAGGGTACGTCAAGCAGGGAGGGAACGACGACATCTCCGGCTGCGCCTCTCTCATGGAGACGGCACGGGTGCTGAACACCCTGATCAAAGAAAACCGCATCCCGCGGCCGAAGCGCACCATCCGCTTCCTGATCGGCCCCGAAATCTCCGGCACCGGCATGTGGGTGAAAGACCACAAGGCGATCATGGATAAGACGCTCTGCAACATCAACCTGGACATGGTCGGGGAGTGGCTGAGCAAGAACCAGTCCTTTTTCTGCATGATCCGCACCACCTACGGGAACCCGCATTATATCAATGACGTGATGGAGAACTACTACCGCTATGTCGGTGAAGCCAACCGGGAACACATCCAGAACCGCAGCAACTTCAGCCCCGTACCTCGGCGCATCGTGGCGCCGACCGGCGCCGATGAACCCTTCTACTACAGTATCGAGACGAACTACGGCGCCTCCGACCACACGGTGTTCAACGATTGGGGCGTGCGCGTGCCCGGCATCATGATGATCGCCTGGCCAGACCGCTGGTACCACACGTCGGGCGACCACGTGGATAAGTCCGATCCCACGCAGTTGAGGCGTGTCGTGATCATATCCGCTGCCGCCGCCTACACGATCGCCGCCGCCGATGACAACATGGCGATGAAGATCGCCGGCGAGGTCACCAGCAACGGCGCCGCTCGGCTCGGCCACCAGTTAGTGCGGGGGCTGGAGGCATTGAATCAGGCGACTGCCCAGGATCTTGCCGAAGCCTATAAGACCGCCCGCGCCTATGTGATGGCCGCGGCCATCAATGAGAAGGACACCCTCGCCAGCGTCATCCAGCTGTCTGCGGACAGGAGGATGGTCAGCGACTATGTGACCGCGATGCAGAAGTCGATCGATGACATCGGCAGAGCCCACGTGGGCGCGCTCGAAAACCACATGAAGGCCGTGGCGCTAAAGCTGAATGCACCCCCCGTGGCGCTGCAACTGACCGACCTTGAAAGGCAGGCCGCGAAGATCATCCCGAGGACGACGGCCAGGGTGAAGGAGAACGGCTACCAGGGGTGGCGTGATTACCTTCCCGGAACCGGCGGCCGTGGTCAGGGAGGGGGCGACCAGGCAGCAGACAATCCCAGGGCCAAAGCTTTCGCCGATGCGCGCGCCAAGTATCCGGTTAAGGGCAGGCTGAACACCGGCGAGCTGCAGTTGCTGGTCAACGGCGTGCACAGCGCGCTCGACATCAAAAACATGCTCGACGCCCAGGGGCAAACCAAGAACGACCTGCAGGACGTCATCAACTACCTCGAGCAGCTGAGGGCGGTCGGCCTGGTAGAGATGTGAGGAACTCTATGAAACCGGCTCTGGTGGTGCATGGCGGCTGTGCCGCCGTCTCGGCTGAGGAGGAAGCGATTCGTAAAGCCGCGTGCGAGCGCGCAGCCGATGCGGGGTGGGGGGTGCTGCAGGCCGGGGGAAATGCCCTCGATGCCGTCGAAGCGGCGGTTCGGCGCCTCGAAGACGAGCCCGTGCTGAACGCGGGCACTGGGAGCTACCTCCAGGCGGATGGCGTGGCCCGCATGGACGCCAGTATCATGACAAGCGACAGCCGGGCAGGCGCCGTTGCCCAGGTTCCGGGTCTCAAAAACCCGATCCGGCTGGCGCGCTATATCCTGGAACAGGATGCGCACGTGATGTTGTGCGGCATCGAGGCAACCCAACTCGGCTTAAAGCTCGGGCACGATTCCGGCGTGGTCGCCACACCTCAGAAAATCGCTTACTGGCAGAATCACATGACGGATGCCTGCCTGCGGCTCGACTACGGGCAAATGGCGAAAGCATGGAAACAGGACCACGCACGACTGGGGACCGTCGGATGCGTGGCGCTGGACATCCATGGCGATCTCGCGGCCGGGACCTCGACTGGCGGCACCGGACAATGCTACCCGGGGCGGGTCGGCGATTCTCCGATCATCGGTGCCGGAACCTACTGCACTCCCAGGGCGGGCGTTTCCCTGACGGGGGTCGGGGAGCGCATCATGGTGCTGCTTTCTGCCAAGCGGTTGTGCGACCTGGTTGCCGAAGGCAAATCCCTCCACGCTGCCGGCGCATCCGTGATGGCGGAAATCGAAACACTTGCTGCGGCCTCGGCCGGCCTGATCTCCATCGACGCGGCCGGCAACATCGTCACCCTCTGGGACACGCCGTTTATGGCTGCCGCCCAGCGAGGCGGGAGAAGCGGCTGAGATCAGACTTCAGACCAACACAGAGGAGTCAGGAGTCGGGAGTCAGGAGGAAAAGCAAGGCGTGCGAAGAGTCGGTGAATGAATCGCCGGTTGGACGTCAGACCTTAGACTTTAGACCTTAGACATTAGACTTCAGACCTCGGACCTCAGACACAACGACCTGAGTTCACGCTGGGTCGAGCCCTTTCCTTGGCCGCTACGCGGCCTGATCCCCATCCCCCAACACCCAACACCTAAAACCCAGCACCCAGTCCCCCGCCCCCGCCTTACTCGTACCCGTACTCTGCGAGGGTGTCCTCGTCAAAGCCCATGTAGTGCGCGATTTCGTGCACCAGCGTGATCTCGATTTCCTGCTCCAGCTCAGTCGAGTCGGGGAAGTCTTCTTCCAGAGGCCCCCGGTACAGATGTATCAGGCTCGGGGGCTCACCCCAATCCACTGCGTTGCGCAGCGGCAACGGCGTGCCGGTGAACAGGCCGTAGACCACATCCTCCCTGGCGCCAATTACTTCTTCCATCAAATCCGGGTCGGGCCAGTCTTCCACCACGATCTCGAGGTTCTTCATCGCATCCATGAACTCCAGAGGAATTTTCCCGATTGCCTTCTGTACGATGTCGTCGAATTCGTCACGCTTCATGAGTCTGCGTTCCTGTTCATAGTTTTTTTGTGCTGGAGATACGCTCCGGCACATAGTCCGCCAGGGTTACCTCCGGCGTGAGCAGGAGCGCATGCCCGGCCTCGGGAAATTCGTGCACTCGCGCTCCTGGAATCCGCGACGCCATGAACCGCGCCTCGCGCACCGACGGGACAATCTTGTCGCGTCCGCCGGCAAGCAAAATGCAGGGGACGGTAATCTCTCTCAAACGCGGTCTCAGGTCAAGCTCCTGAACCAGCTGCAGGCGGCGCAGATAGGCAGCCCGGTCGATAAGCCGGATGATATCCTTGTATCGCTCGCGGTCCTGCGCCGGGATTCCTTCCCGCCGCAAGGTCCGGTCGACGATGAGGTCTTTTATCCGCCGGGCCGCCCTGTGCTTCAGGAGCCGGGCCAGAACCCGCGCCAGACGGATCCTCAGCCGGCGGTGGTAGTAGGGGAAGGCGTTCACCAGGACGAGCTGATGCACACGTTCCGGGTAATTCACGGCATAATCGATCGCGATGAGCCCGCCGAAGGACTCGCCTACGACCAGGATGGAGTGCTCCGGTTCGCCCACAGTGGCCTGACCCAGTTCACGGGTGAGGTCCGACAAGGTGAAATCCGCGCCCGCGCCGAATTCATAGGGGCGCACGCGGTAGGCGTCTGCCAGCGGATCGATTTGCCGGTAGAAGAGCCTGCCGGTGCCGTCGAGTCCGGGAATCAGCAGCGCCAGCGGTTTTGAAACCGAAGCTCCGGGCATAATGCCTCACCGGGCCGGTCACTCCCGCCTGTACGGCGTGCGCCGGCATGATTTTTGAATAATGCGGATGCGACCGCGCCCTCCAAGGGTATCATACGGATGTCCGACACGATAATGGCGTCGTCGCCGGGGGCAAAATTGACCGATTCTTCAGACTCAAAGGGACACACGGTTCTTGCCCGCACGCTGCGCACGACCGAGTATTTCACGCTCGCGTTCGGCACGATGGTGGGCGTGGGTTGGCTGATCGTTATCGACGACTGGCTCGAACGCGGCGGACCCGGCGGTGCGATGCTGGGTTTCCTGCTCGGCGGGCTCGCACTAGTCCCGATCGCGTTCGTGTACAGCCGGTTCGTCCGGGCCATCCCGGATGCCGCCGGCGAGATCGCCTACGCCGCCAAAGTGTTTCCCCCTTCCGTCGGGTTTCTCGCCGGCTGGCTCATGACGCTGGCATACCTGATCGTCTGCCCGTGGGAAGCCGTCGCCATTGGAAAGGTCGTTTCCTATTTATGGCCCTCGGTCCAAAGCGGCGAACTGTACCGCGTAGGAGGAGTCGCGGTTTATTTCCCCGCGCTGACGCTCGGACTCTTCACGACGGCGCTCGTCATCTTCCTGAATTATCGCGGAATCCGGCTGAGCTCGCGCTTCCAGAACGTGACGACCTTCGGACTTCTGGCGCTGTTCGCCGTGTTCACCACCATGGGCCTGGCGCGGGACCGGGTCGAGAATCTGCAGCCGCTCTTCAGCCGCGCCACCGGTGACGGCTGGGCCGCGAGCCTGATTTCGATCGTGATGGTGCTGCAGATCGTCCCCTATTTCCTGACCGGGTTCGAATCCGTGCCCAAATGCTCAGAGGAGGCCCGGGAAGGCTTCAACCCTCGCGGATTCACGCGTGCCATTTTCCTCGGGCTCGGCATCGGGACGGCCTTCTACGTGGTCATCATCGGCGTGGTGGCCGCACTGGTGCCCTGGCAGACGCTGATCTCCGACCGATATGCCACTGCCGTTGCCTTCAAACGCGCCTTCGGCTCGGACGTGGTCGTGCGCGTGATCATCCTGGCGGCGCTGCTCTCCCTGTTGAAAGTGTTCAACGCAAACTTCCTGACCGCCTCGCGCCTCATTTTTGCGCTCGGCCGGCGCCGGATGATCCCGGCGCCGATGGGGAGGATCCACCCGCGCTTTCAAACGCCCGCGCAGGCAGTCCTGTTTTGCGGAGCGGTCACGGTCGGAGGCGCGCTGCTCGGCGAGTCGATCCTCATCCCGGTGACGGAAGTGGGTTCGCTCTGTTCGGCGCTCGGGTGGCTGGTCACGTGCGTTGCCTTCATCCGCTGGCGCGGCGCCGATTCGAACGCCACGCATCAGAAGGGAAGGGAAATCATGATTGCCCGGGCCGGCGTCCTCGTGGCCGTCGCTCTCCTGCTGCTGAAGCTCCTTCCCTTTGTGCCCGGCAGCTTTCGCCTCTGGGAGTATCTGTCGCTCGGCGCATGGCTGGCGCTCGGCGCCGTGCTCCGGCGCAGTGCACGCGCCTGAACCACGCTGGGCGGCAAAAGCGCAGTCAACAAATATCACCGCAGACCTCTTGCGGCGGCTGCGTCGCCGTTCATTGAGAAAAGAAACTCTCGGCGATTCGCATTGCCAGGTGAATAAACAGTGAATAAAAAATGTAGAAATGGTGAAAGGTTCCGCCTTACGTGGGAAGTTTCCAGAGAGAGAACTCACAGCAAGTCTGTTGCGGCCTGGCAAGGATTTACCGGTAAGTAGTACGAAACTTCGCGAAGACATCTTGGGATTCTGCGTAGTTCAGCGAAAGGCATTTTCGGGGGGCTTGACGCCCGGATCGTTTTAGGCGACTGTTATTTCCCGATGAACTTGTTCGCCGATTCAGGTTTTAGTCTAATGTCTAAGGTCTAATGTCTAAGGTCTGAACTCTGAGGTCCGGACACATGGTTACCTTCGAAGATGTTTCCGCCGCGGCAAAGTGCCTGGACGGGATTGCTCATCACACTCCGGTTGCCACGTCGCGCATGCTGGACGCGGTCTGCGAAAACCGGATGTTTTTGAAGTGTGAAAACCTCCAGCGGGTGGGCGCCTTCAAGTTTCGCGGCGCCTACTACGCCATCAGCCGCCTCACGGATGCGGAGAAAGCGCGGGGCATCGTAACTTATTCCTCGGGCAACCACGCGCAGGCGGTGGCCCTGGTTTGCCGGATCCTGAAAATCCCCGCGGTCATCGTCATGCCCGGCAGCGCGCCGGCGATGAAACTGACCGCCGTGCGCGGCTACGGCGCTGAAGTCGTGCTCCACGACCCGCAGACTTCCTCGCGCGAGGCGATCGCACGGGGGTTGGCGAAGGAGCGCGGCAGCACGATCATTCCGCCCTTCGACCACCCTGACATCATCGCCGGCCAGGGAACGGCCGCGCTGGAACTCATCGAGACAGCCGGCGCCCTGGATTATCTCTTCGTCCCGTGCGGCGGAGGCGGCCTGATCAGCGGGTCCGCGCTGGCAGTGCGGCGCCTGGCGCCGGACTGCAAAGTAGTCGGTGTCGAGCCCGAGGCCGGCGACGATGCGACCCGCTCGTTCCACAGCGGGACCCTTCAGACTGTCCACAACCCGGCCACCATCGCCGACGGGGCCCGGACTCCGTCGCTGGGAGAACTCACGTTCCCGCTCATACGCGCGCATGTGAATGAGATGATGACGGTGACAGACGACGACCTCATCCGGGCCATGCACTTCGTCTGGTCGCGGCTCAAGCTCATTGTCGAACCGACCGGAGTGCTCGGCCTGGCGGCCGTGTTCAACCGCCGCCATGCGGTCGCCGGAAAACGCGTCGGAGTCATCCTCAGCGGTGGCAACGTCGACATCTCCACCGCCGCCCGATGGTTCGAAGGATTGAACTGATTCGGTGCTGCGGCCGCTAGGGGACCACGAAATACACGAACATCACGATAATTTGCCCGGGATCTGATGTGCCTGGGTACCCCGAGCTCCAGCTAGGACTCCTGTGCGTGAGAATGGCGCAAGCCCATCTGAGAAGATACAGAATCTTGTGGGGACGGGCTTCAGCCCGTCCAATGTGGCCCAACCTGTTACACAGACGGTCAACGAAACACACCCGCACTGATCGGCGGAGAAGGCACGTCCTGTGGAATCCGCTGTGAAAATCCTGTGGATCTCCTGTTTTTTTTATCCCGCGCGCACCCCAATCCCGGAATGAGAGGACTTAACCTGCAATAATAGGAGAACCATTCTTGTAATTGGAGTATCACGCGGTTTTCGGCCTCTCGTTTGTGTGAATAAAACATATATGAATCAATAGATTACGGCGATCGCCCGTCACAGCCCGCTGTCAAGTGGTACCATTTACCGGATGAGGTTGTCGGTTTTTGTACCGCTGGCCGACGGGCCGGGAGGGGCGGTTTCGATATGGATAAACAGTCTGCCAGACGGTGCGTCGCAAGGCTGAGTCGGTTTGCGCCGGTGCTGGTTCTGCCGGCGTTGCTGACGCTTGCCGGCTGTGCCCGGAAGACGGTGCAGGCCGAACGGAGGATGGCGGCGCCCGTAACGGTCGCGACCGTCCAGTCGAAGAACGTACCGGTGCAGGTGAGCAGTATCGGGAATGTGCAGGCCTATTCCACGGTTACCGTGAAATCCCTGGTCAACGGGCAATTGAACGAGATTCATTTTGACGAAGGCCAGGAGGTGAAGAAAGACTCGCTCCTTTTCACGATTGATCCGCGTCCCTTTCAGGCTGATCTGCGGCGTGCCGAGGCCAACCTGGCGCGCGACACGGCCCTATTGAAGCAGGCCGAAGCCAACGTGGCCCGGGACGAGGCCAACGCCAAGAACGCTGCCGCTGAAAAGCAACGTTACCAGGTGCTGGTCGAAAAAGGGGTCACCGCAAGGCAGCAGTACGACCAGGTCAGCGCCAACGCCGATGCCCTAGAAGCGGCCGTGCGCGCCGACCAGGCCGCGGTGGAAAGCGCCAACGAGGCGATCGCGGCGGACCGGGCCGCGATCGAGACGTCGAAGCTCAACCTCGAGTACTGCTACATTCATTCCCCGATCGAGGGCCGCGCGGGCAGCCTGCTGGTGCACAGGGGGGACATCGTCAAGAGCAACGACACCTCCCTCGTGGTAATCAACCAGGTGTATCCGATCTACGTCGACTTTTCCGTCCCGCAGCGCGACCTGCCCGACATCCGGCGATACTCGTCCTCAGGGAAAGTTCGCGTCGAAGCGGGGATCCCGAATGATCCGGGTCCTCCCTCGGAGGGCACGCTCTCGTTTATCGACAACACGGTGAACGCCGCGACAGGCACGATTCTCCTGAAGGGATTGTTCGAAAACCGCGACGCGCGCCTGTGGCCCGGGCAATTCGTGAATGCGACCGTCACGCTCACCACTCAGGAGAATGCCGTGGTGGTGCCCAACCAGGCAATCCAGACCGGCCAATCGGGCCAGTACGTTTTCACGGTGTTGCCGGACTGGACGGTGGAGTTGCGCCCGGTGACCGTCGCCAGAGTAATCGGGGAGGAAACTGTGATCGAAAAGGGGCTGAAGCCGGGTGAGACGGTGGTGACGGACGGACAGATCCGTCTGGTGCCGGGCGCCCTGGTAGAAGTCAAGTCGGGCCAATAGGGCGAGAACGACGGTATGAGTTTCTCCGAGATCTTTATTCGGCGTCCGATCGCGACCACGCTGGTCATGGCGGCGATTCTGTTTTTCGGCGTTTTTGGCTACCGCCTGCTTCCAGTCAGCGACCTTCCGAACGTGGACTTCCCCACCATCGCCGTAAACGCTGCCCTGCCCGGCGCCAGCCCCGACACGATGGCTTCCGCAGTGGCGACGCCGCTGGAGCGCCAGTTTTCCACGATTGCCGGCATCGACTCGATGGTTTCGACCAGTTCGCTCGGCCGCACATCGATCACGCTTCAGTTCAACCTCAACCGGGACATCGACGCCGCTGCCCAGGATGTCCAGGCGGCGATTGCCAAGACCATGGGGCAACTGCCGCAGGACATGCCCAGCCCGCCGACCTATCAGAAGGTCAATCCAGCAGACCAGCCGATCCTGTATATGGCACTCACGTCGCCGACGCTGCCGCTGTCCACGGTGGATGAATACGCCGAGACGCTCATGGCGCAGCGCATATCCATGGTCAGCGGCGTGGCCCAGGTCCAGGTTTACGGATCGCAGAAATACGCGGTGCGGGCCCAGTTGGACCCGAAGGAACTGGCCGCGCGCGGCATCGGCATCGACGAGGTCACATCTGCCATCCAAAAGGGGAACGTGAACCTGCCGACCGGGACGCTTTGGGGCCGGAAGGAAGCCTTCACCGTAGAGGCCAACGGCCAGCTCAACCGGGCGGCTGACTACAGGCCGCTGATTGTCGCCTACCGCAACGGTTCCCCCGTCCGTCTCGACGAACTGGGCCGGGTGACCGACAGCGTCGAAAACGACAAGCTGGCGAGCTGGTTCAACCAGACGCCTGCCATCGTCCTGGCGATCCAGCGGCAGCCGGGGACGAACACAGTGGAGGTGGTCGACGGCATCCAGCGGTTGCTGCCGTCTTTTCGCAGCATGATGCCGGCCTCGGTCGATCTTACAGTCGTCTACGACCGCTCCCAGGGGATCCGCGATTCGGTGAACGACGTCAAATTCACGCTTCTGCTGACGGTCGGCCTGGTGGTGCTGGTCATATTCCTGTTCTTGCGCAACCTCTCCGCCACCGTGATTCCCAGCCTGGCACTGCCGATGTCGATCGTGGGCACCTTCGCCGTAATGTACATGCTCGACTACAGCGTCGACAACCTGTCGCTGATGGCACTGATCCTGTCGGTCGGATTTGTAGTCGACGACGCAATTGTGATGCTCGAAAACATCGTCCGCCACATGGAGATGGGCGAGCCGCCGATGCAGGCGGCGCTCAACGGCTCGCGCGAAATCAACTTCACCATCCTGTCGATGACCTTGTCGCTGGCGGCCGTCTTTATCCCGGTGCTTTTCATGGGAGGCATCGTCGGGAGGCTGCTGCACGAGTTTTCGATCGTGATCACTTCCGCGATCCTGGTGTCGGGTTTCGTTTCGCTGACGCTGACACCCATGTTGACGAGCCGGTTCGTGCGGCCGCCGGGCGCCCGGCGTCACGGGCGCCTTTACATGATTACGGAGGGGTTCTTCAACGGATTGTTCCGGGGATACGATTGGAGCCTCAAACGCGTGTTGAGGCACCCGTTGGTCATGGTGGTCATCGGGGGCCTGGTGGTGGTCGCGAGCGTGTATCTGCTCATGATCATCCCGAAGGGTTTTCTGCCGAGCGAGGATACCGGCAACCTGTTCGCCTACACCGAGGCGGCCCAGGGGATTTCCTTCGAAGCCATGAAAGAGCACCAGCAGGCGGTGGCGAACATCCTGCGCCAGGATTCCAACGTGAAGTCCTTCTTTTCAAGCGTGGGCGGGGGCGGCCCAGGCGGCGGCGTCAACACCGGCGTGCTGTTCATCCAGCTGAAGCCCCATCCGGAACGCCGCCTGAGTGTGGACCAGGTGATCGAGGAGCTGCGGCCGAAGCTCGCGGTGGTTCCGGGCATGAATGTGTACATGCAGAACCTGCCGCCGATCCGGATCGGCGGCCAGCTGACCAAGAGCCAGTATCAATACACGCTGCAGGGTCCCGACACCGGGGACCTCTATCGCTATGCGCCCATGCTGCAACAGAAGCTGAGCAAGGTTCCCGGGCTGCAGGATGTAACCAGCGACCTTCTGATCAAGAACCCGCAGGCAAATGTCCGGATCGACCGGGACAAGGCGGCCACGCTCGGCGTTTCGGTGAACCAGATCGAAGATGCGCTCTACACGGCGTACGGCGACCGCCAGGTCTCAACAATCCTGGCGCCCAACAACCAGTACCGGGTGATCCTGGAGCTCGAAAATCAGTATCAACAGGACCCGAGAGCCCTGTCGATGCTCTACGTGCGCTCCTCGAGCGGCCAGCTGATCCCGTTGGACGCCGTGTCAGGGGTGGAACGTGGCTTCGGCCCGTTTTCCATCAACCATCTGGGCCAACTCCCGTCGGTGACGATCTCATTCAACCTCAAGCCGGGCGTGTCGATCGGGGAAGCGGTGGCGGAAGTTCAGCGGGTTGCGGCTGACACACTGCCGTCGAGCATCAGCGCTACCTTCCAGGGCACGGCCGCGGCGTTCCAGTCCTCGATGGGCGGCCTGGCATGGCTTCTGGTGGCTGCGATCGTCGTGATCTATATTGTTCTCGGCATCCTGTATGAAAGCTTCATTCACCCCATCACCATCCTCTCAGGCCTGCCCGCCGCCGGTTTCGGCGCGCTCGTGACGCTGATGATTTTCCACAAGGACCTGGACCTGTATGCGTTCGTAGGCATAATCCTGCTGATCGGCATCGTGAAGAAGAACGCCATCATGATGATCGATTTTGCGCTGGAGGCCCAACGAAACGAAGGGAAGAGTCCCGCGGAGGCCATCTATCAGGGCTGCCTGATCCGTTTCCGCCCGATCATGATGACGACCATGGCCGCGCTGATGGGCAGCATGCCCATCGCGCTCGGATTCGGTGCCGGCTCAGAGTCGCGCCGTCCCCTCGGCCTGGCTGTCGTCGGTGGACTGTTGTTTTCTCAGCTCCTGACCCTGTATATCACTCCGGTCGTCTACACGTATATGGAGTCTTTCCAGGGAATGTTGAGGAAGCACGCCCGCAGCCGCACCCGTGTTCCCGCCACGGAGCCGGAGCGGGAGGAGCGGGGCGGACAGCACCCGCTGCCGGAAGAAAGCCGCTAGATCGTCTCTGCTGCAAGACTCCCTGGCAGCGCAATCGGCTTGCAGGATCTCGGCCCCTCCGGCCTCCGGGGCGCCGTGCCCTGTGGCCGAACTCGAGTTTCGCGACAGAATCCAGATACGCCAAGGCGCACAGATGACGGCCGGAAGCACTGAACCACAAAGACCGGCACGGCCTCGAATCGAAAAACCCTCGCGGTCTTGGGGGACTTCGTGGTTCAATGGCGCAGTAGGACAGGGCCATGTCACCGTAGTTCACATGATGCCTTCCAGGCGAGGTCGATTACATGAAATGTCATTCTACAGTTCGGTTGGTTCTGGCCGCGCCTTTCCTTGTGCTTATTCTCGCGTCGGGCTGTTCTCGCAGGAACGAGACCGTGGCTTCCGCTCCTGAGGCGCCGATTCCTGTCGAGGCCGTGCAGGTGCGGCCGGAGAGCGTCCTGCGGACGGTGGACCTGGTGGGCACGCTGGAAGGGGAGCGCGAGGTCACGGTGTCGAGCGAGGTGGCCGGGCGCGTCCTGGGGATCCAGGCGGACCTCGGCGACCATGTCAGCCGCGGCCAGGCGCTGGTGGATCTCGACGCCAGGGAGCTGAACATGGCAGTGGACAGGCAGAAGGCCGCCCTTCAGCAGGCGCTTGCGTCGCTGGGATTGTCCGGTGAGAACGATCCCATGCCGGACCCGCTCCAGACCTCGGTGGTGCGCAAAGCCGCAGCGGACCTCGCCGACGCCCGGACGGGCTTCGATCGGGCCCAGGCGCTGCTGGCGAAAAAGGTGGTCGCGCAGCAGCTCTATGATTCGGCCGAGTCGCGACTCAAGTTCGCCGAGGCGAATTACACTTCGGCTCTGGAAGGAGTGAAGAACCTGGTCGCTCAGCTGGAGAACCTGCGCGTCCAGCTGGCGCTGGCGCGGAAGAAAGCCAGCGACACCGTCGTGCGCGCGCCGTTCGACGGCGTGGTCAAGGCGCGCATGGTGGAGGTGGGGCAATATGTGAAGGAGCAGGGCGGCATCATGACGATCACGAGCATGAGCCCCCTCAAGCTGCGTGCCGACATACCCGAACGCTGGTTTCCGTTCGTGGCGCCGGGCGCCAAAGTCGAGCTCACCGTCGAAGCCTACGACGAGAAGTTCGCCGGGCGGGTATCGCGCGTGTCCCGCGCGGTGGACCCGCAGAGCCGTACGTTCGCGATCGAGGCCGAAGTCGGCAACCCCGGCGAGAGGTTGAGGCCGGGGCTGTTCGCGCGCGCGGTTCTCATCACCTCCAAGGCGGATTCGGTCCTGCGCGTGCCCGCCGGCGCCGTGATTTCCTACTACGGCGTACAGAAGGTCTATGCGATCGAGAATTCGCAGATCCGCGAACTGGTGGTGAAGCTGGGCGACCGTTCCGGGGATGTCATTGAAATTGTGGATGGAATCGCGCCGGGAATCTGGATCGCGACCTCGGAGCTGACGAGGATCCGACAGGGCAGCCGCGTCGAAATCAGGAAGGAGAGCTAAATGGGGCTGGCTGCACTGTGCGTTCGTCGCCCGGTCTTTGCGACCATGCTGATAATGGCGCTGGTCGTGCTGGGTGTGGCTTCGTTCCGCGAACTGGGGATCGATCAGTATCCCAAAATCGACATCCCGGTGGTCGTGATTACTTCTGTGCTGCCCGGCGCCAGCGCCGAGGAGATGGAGACGGAAGTAACCAAGCCGATCGAAGAGGCGGTCAACACGATCCAGGGAATCGATGAACTGCGCGCGACCACGGTCGAAGGGGTCTCCCGCGTGATCGTGACCTTCGTGCTCGAACGCGACATCGAACAGGCCGCCCAGGACGTTCGCGACAAGGTCGCGGCGATCTTGCGCCGCCTGCCGGCGGGGATCGACCCGCCGGTTGTCGAAAAGGCCGATCCGGATGCGGCGCCCATCATGTCGATCAGCGTTTCGGGGGACCGCAGCCTGCGCGAGATCACCGAGATCGCCGACAAGCAGGTCAAGCAGCAACTGGAAGGGGTCAGCGGCATCGGCCAGGTGCTCCTGATCGGCGGGCGGAAGCGGGCGATCCAGATCGAAATCGACGCCGAAAAACTGAGCTCGCTGGGGCTGAGCATCAGCCAGGTTTCACTGGCGCTGCAGCGCCAGAACGTCGAGATCCCCAGCGGCCGTCTCGACCAGGGGAAGCGCGAGGTGATGCTGCGCACGCTGGGGCGCATTGCTTCGCCCGACGAGTTCCGCGAGCTGATCGTGAGCTCCGGCAACGGTGTTCCCGTCCGCCTGCGCGATTTCGCCACGGTGACGGACAGCTACGAGGAGCCGCGCGACCTGGCCCGCCTGGACGGCCGGCCCAGCGTCACGCTCCTGGTGCGCAAGCAATCGGGCACGAACACCATCCGGATCATCGACACCGTAAAGTCGAAACTTGCCGAGATCAGCAGGCGGCTGCCGCCGGATCTGAATGTCAGCGTCATCCGCGATCAGTCGACGTTCATCGAGGGGTCGGTCAACGCAATTTACGAGCACCTGCTGCTCGGCGGGCTGTTCGCCAGCCTCGTGGTCCTGTTCTTTATGCGCAACTGGCGTTCCACGCTGATCGCCGCTCTCGCCATCCCGACGTCGCTGATCTCGACCTTTACCGTCATGCGCGCTCTCGGCTACACACTGAACAGCCTCACGCTGCTCGGACTGACCGTGTCGGTGGGGATCGTGATCGACGATGCCATTGTCGTCCTGGAAAACATTTTCCGTTACATCGAGGAGAAGAAGTTCAAGCCGTTCGAAGCGGCCGTCGCGGCGACGCGCGAAATCGGTCTGGCCGTCATGGCCGCCACGCTGTCCCTGGTCGTCATCTTCGCTCCCGTGGTGTTCCTCGGCGGCATTCCGGGGCGATTCCTGCAGAGCTTCGGCGTGACCGCGGCGGTCGCCATCATGGTGTCGCTGCTCGTCAGCTTCACGTTGACGCCGATGCTGTCCTCCCGTTTCATCAGGATCCGCGAGGACGATGGCGAGCGCGCACGGCACGGATCAAAAGAATCGAAGTTCTACCGCCGGATCGAAGACAGGTATCTCCGGACCCTGGAATGGAGCCTGGCGCACCGGAAAACCATGGTGCTGATCTGCACGCTGACGTTCCTTTCGATCTATCCGCTGGGCAAGCGCATCGGGATGGATTTTTTTCCGGCGGACGACCAGGACGAGTTCGAAGTGGTGGTGAAGACACCCGAAGGGACTTCGCTGAGCGGCACCGACGAAATCCTCCAGCAGATGGAAGGGCGCATCCGGAAGCTGCCCGAGGTCCGGCATCTCCTGACGACGATCAACTCGCAGGGCACGGGCGGGGTAACCGACGGTTCGATCTACGTGCGCATGTCGCCGCTGCAGAGCCGCAAGATCAGCCAGTTCGTCGTGATGGAACAGGCGCGCGCCGCACTGCAGGATTTCCCCGGCGTGCGCGTCGCTGTCCAGAACGTGAGCTCGATCGGCGGCCGCTCGACCCCGGTGAACGTGATCGTCCGCGGACCAGACCTGAACCAGTTGTCACGGTTGTCGAGCCAGTTCACGGGAAAGATGAAGGAAATTCCGGGCCTGGTGGATGTGGACAGCTCGGTGAACTTCGGCAATCCCGAGGTGCAGGTCAACATTCTGCGCGACAAGGCCTCCGACCTGGGGGTCTCCGTCACCGACATCGCGCGCACATTGCGCACCATGATCTCCGGCGAGGAGGACATCACCAAGTACAAAGAGGGGGATGAGCTCTACGAGGTGCGTTTGCGGGTGCAGCCCGGCCAGCGGGTGAACGCCGACGTCGTGGGAGGTCTGATGATCCCGTCCGCCCAGGGGCGGCTGGTGAGGCTCGATAATGTGGCTCGCGTAGAACGCGGCAGCGGCCCGGCTCAGATCGACCGCTACAACCGTCAACACCAGGTGACCCTGACGGCCAATGTCCTGCCGACGAAGTCATTGGGCGAAGCCATAAGCGATGTGCAGGGAGTCATCAACGCCGCCGGGTTGCCGGCCGGCTATGACTACTCTTTTGCCGGGCTGGGCAAGGTGATGGGGGAGATGGTGGCGAATTTCCTTATTGCCTTCGTTCTGGCTTTCATCTTCATGTACATCGTGCTCGCGGCGCAGTTCGAGAGCTTCATCCATCCGATTACGATCCTGGCTTCGTTGCCCCTGGCGGTTCCGTTTGCGCTGCTCTCGCTGTTTGCCACCGGCAAGACGCTTCACATGTGGAGCGCCCTGGGCCTGCTGCTGCTGTTCGGGGTCGTGAAAAAGAACTCGATTCTCCAGATCGACTTCGTCAACCGGCTGCGCCGGGAGCAGGGGTACGAGCGCCACCGGGCCATGATCGAGGCCAACCGCGCGCGGTTCCGACCGATCCTGATGACGACGATGTCGATCGTGGCCGGGATGATTCCGACGGCGTTCGGCACCGGTCCGGGGGCGTCGACCCGGTCGGCGATCGCGGTGGTGATCATCGGCGGCCAGACGCTCTGCTTCCTGTTGACCCTCCTGGCGATCCCGGTGCTTTACACGATTCTCGACGACCTCGTCACGGTGCGCTGGTGGGACCGCGCCCGTTCCGCGCGCGTCGCCCTGGCCGAAAAAACCGCCAAGTAGACCGGTGAGCCTTATCTTAAATCCGGCTGCGGCGCCGCGGCGACCTCGACCACCGTGCGGTAGATGAACTCCACGAACTTGCCGAATCCGTCGATGGAAATGCGCTCGTCGTTGCCGTGCGCGCCCGTTTCAGTCTCCAGCGCGGGGGCGCCGATCCCGTAGGCATTGACCCCCTTGGCCCGCAGGAAGGACATGTCGGTCGCGCCCGTCAGCATCATGGGCAGCGTGACCGCTCCCGGGAACATCGCCGCCTGGGTCTTCTCCAGGGCGCGGAACATCTCCGTATCGATGGCGGATGGCGGCGGTGAAGGCCGTCCGGCGGCGCGGCGCTCGATCTGCACCATCGGATCATCGATCAGCCGCGTGAGGTCCGACACGAGCTTGTCCATATCCTCATCGGGCACGGCGCGCACGTCGAGTGTCGCCGAGGCGTCTCCCGGGATCACGTTGCTGCGGAAGCCGGCGTTGATAATCGTCGGCGAGATGGAAGTTCGCAGCATCGAGTTCTGCGGCAGGTATTTCATCCGCAGGGTTTCCTGAACCGCCGGGTCTTCGAGATGCGTGTAGAGAAACGCTTCCTCGGGCGGGCTGATCTCGGCCAGGCGCTTGAAAAAAGTCCGGGTGATATTGTTCAGCCGCATGGGCGCCTGGTACCGGCCCGCTTTTGCGACCGCCGCAGCCAGGTGCACGATCGCGTTGTCGGGCCGCGGCACGGAACCGTGTCCGGAGGTTCCGCTCGCAACCAGGCGCAGGCCGCGGCTCACCTTCTCGGTGGCCGCGGTCGCGACGTAGCGCACCTTCCCGTCCCGGACGGAAGTCGATCCGCCCTCGGCAAGGGTGAACTCGCACTCGATCCGGTCCCAGTGTTCGTTGACCATGTAGCCGATGCCCAGGCGCGGCGCCCCTTCCTCTCCGGCTTCGGCCAGATAAATAACGTCCCGGTCGAGCGGAACTTTGTGCCGGTGCAGAAGCAACAGCACTTCCAGGTTCGCCGAGGCATTGTCCTTGTCGTCGGTCGATCCGCGCCCGTACAGATAACCGTCCTTGATCACGGCTCCGAACGGGTCCACGGTCCACTTGTCCTTTTCGACGCCGACCACGTCGGTGTGACCCATCAGCAGGATGGGCCGCTTTTTGCCGCTGCCTTTCAGCCGGGCGACCACGTTGCCGCGGCCGTCTTCCAGCGTGAAGATCTCTGCCGGAATCCCCTCCTTGTCGAGAACCGACTTGATGTATTCGGCGGCTTTGGTCTCGTTGCCGGCGCTGGTGTCGATGCGCACGAGGTTCTGCAGGAAGCCGACGGCTTCATCGCGGGCCTTTGTGAAGTCGGGCTGCGGTGAGCCGGACGGGCGCTGGGCCATGAGGCCGGATGCGGCGAGCAAGAGGGAAGCCGCCGCGACGGTTCGATATGCACTGCGCATATTGTATCTCCCATGGGTATGTTGTGCAGGGGATCATACTCGGGCGATCAGCATACCGCCGTTTCGACCACACGGCAACGAAACTCGTATGGGCTTTGCACCGATACAAGTTGATGAGCTTTTTCAGTGGCGCCTGCTCGCACCTGCAGGGAAGGTCCATCATCGTAACCAGATCGGCCCAGGAGAGCGCTTTGTACCGCCCGACATTGTCGATCGCGCAAGTCGACATCCTGGCGACGTCCATGCCGTTGAGGGGATTGCGACAGTGCGCGCACTGACAGCCATTCTCGCAAGGCTGCCTATCTCTGAGGCACGTGCAGCGTTTGGTGTGACATCCGTTTTGCATCGACAGCTCAAGAGATCCTCCATATGTGGGCCTTATATCGCGTTGGATCGGCCACGATGGCCTGGTCCTCGGACAAGACTGCTTGGGGCCAGCCAGAGGTTCAGGGCGACTGAATCCGCATTCTATCCGGAGGGTAAAGGGGTGTATTGCGATGGCAAGGAAGTGGAGGCCATGCCGCCGGAATTTCTCACTGTCCTCGAGGAGCAGATGAAGGAGCACTGGGAGGCCTGGCTCGATATTGCTCTCCCGGCCCTGAAAGGCCGGACGCCTCGGGAAGCGGCGCGCACGCCGGAGGGACGCGAGCGGCTGGAGGCGCTGCTGCTGGAATTCGAGTATCGAAACGAGTCACTGATCCAGCCCGAGCTGCGACCCGATGTGGCGGAACTGCGCAAAGAACTGGGCCTGAGCGGCTAGCGCCGGGAGGCGCCATGCGAGTGATTCCGCCGGCGGCGTCTATTCGATCCGCGGGCTGTCCAACGCATTCAGGCAGGAAACGCAACACCGCTGCAGCCTTCCATCCAGCCGCCGCGTTTCCGGGCGCATGAAAATCGGCGTCAGGCAGCCTCGAAGGCCTCAGCCGCAAGGCCCGGGATTGCCGGCTGATGGCATGAGCGCCTGAGGTGTGACTCAAGACATCTGCGCCGGTCCTTCGGACCTCAGTCCGCTATCGCACTCAACCACGCCCTCACGGGCGCGGCTATTTATGACGCTTCGCGCCTCACTGCCCCAATCAATCCGGCGCCGGTTTTCGGAACATTGACCGCACTGAAAAGATATTCAATAAACAAGCGTTCTCTGCAATCTCCGTCGCTTGATTTTAGGATGCGGCTGAGCTGGGAGGTGAAACAATTTGCAGCAGGCCGTATCAAATCATATGTGGCTTGATCTTTCAGGCAATGCGCCCCAAGAGGGGCGTGAGTTTGCCTTCAGGTCTGGAGGGCCTGTGTTTATGCGACGATTACTGTTACTTTCCGCCGTGCTCGTTTATCTGCCGCTGCCGGTGCTCGCCCAGGAGTACCCGCGAGCCGAGGCCTTTGGCGGCTATTCATACTTTCGGGCCAATCCGGAGGGGTTCAATCTCAACGGCTGGAACGCCTCCGTTTCAGGCAACATCAGCCCGTGGTTCGGCATCGTCGGCGATTTCAGCGGCCATTACGGCTCTCCATCCGTATTCGGTTTCACCGTGCCCATCGTGAACCTCAGTTCCTATACGTTCATGGCGGGGCCGAAACTCATGGTCCACAACGGCGGAGCAGTGACGCCGTTCGCTCACTTCCTGATCGGCGGCTCGCGGGCGAGCACGAGTGCCTTCGGAGTTTCACTTTCCGATCAAGCGCTCGCGGCGGCCGTGGGAGGCGGTGTCGACATAAGAGTGAGTGACTGGCTTGCGGTGCGCGCCTTCCAGGCCGATTACGTCATGACCCGGTTCAACTCGCTCGAGGACCGGATCTTTGGATCGAACGAACGCCAGAACAACGTTCGTCTCTCTGCCGGACTCGTGTTTCGGTTTGGAAACCGTTGACGCGCTCAGTGGACTTGATGTTGATCAAGGGCAAGTATCTGACCTGTACGAAGCAGGCAGCCACGAATTGCGCGAGTCGCGTCGTTCGGGCAATTCGTGGCGGCTCTTCAGTCCCTCCGCACGGCCGGATGTGTTTCATCCTTGCCGGCCTATGGCTCTCGCACGCCAGACAATTACGCTTCGTCCCGCGGTTTCGCGGTCAGACGACGTTGGCCTCCCGCGTGGTTGTCGGGGCGCGAAAGCGATCGAGGCGCAGGGGGGGCGATGTCGAGCGTACGGGCGCTTCCGAAGACGATTTCCTCGGCGACCAGCTTGACTGCCGCCGGCGCGTGCTGAAAGCGGTGGCCGCTGAATCCGTTCGCGAAGTAGATTCCTTCGACGCCCGGCGCCCATGCGTGTCAGGTGGTAAGTAACACTCGCGCCGACGATCCCGCCCCCGATCACGGCCACGTCCGCATATTGGGAGTCCTGGGAGGTCATGCGGGCATATACAAATTCCTATTCGCCGAGGACTTGGAAGATGATCTCGCGGGTTCGCGGCCGGTTGTCGAAGTCGATGAGCACCAGCTGCTGCCACGTGCCCAGCAGCAGGTGCGCGTTCTCGAAGGGGACAGCGAGGCCGGGCTTCATCAGCGCGGCCCGCACGTGGCTGTACCCGTTTCCATCGCCCCACCGCCGGTCGTGCTCGTAGGTCTGGGATTCCGGGACCAGGCGCTCGATTGCGGACCGCAGGTCCCGGACGGCGCCCGACTCGAACTCGATGGTGGTCACGGCGGCCGTCGAGCCCGGCAGGAACACGTGCACCACCCCGTCTTTCAGTCCGCTTTTCTGCAGTGCCTTTGCAGCCAGGGGAGTGATGTCCAGGATCTCGGTGCGACCCCGGGTCTTGACCTGCTCGCGATGTGTGTGTACCGCCATACCTACTTCTTCGTCAGTTCCGCCTTGGCGACCGCCCTCACTCGATCCAACCCGGTCAGCGAACCCTGGTGCGACGCCTTCCACATGTTTTCGAGCTGCTGCCTGGCCGACGTTGCGATGTTGCCGCCGAGAATTTCCGCTTTGGCGAAGTTCTTGGCAGCCATGTCCAGCTTTCGCGTATTCCAGTAGGACATCCCGAGAAGGTAGTAAGCCATATCGTTGCGCGTATTGTATTTGAGGGAATTCTCCAGGTTGGAGATGGCATTTACATAGTCCGTCTTCTGATAGGCCGTGCTGCCGATGATGTAATAGCAGGCCATCAGCGCGTGAGTCTTGTAAGACGTCCAATCCTTCTCGCTGGTCTGCTCGGGCTTGGTGGCCGCCTGCATTGCCTTCAGGCACAGTTTCGCGTACTTCTCGGCTTCCGCCGTGCGGTTCAGGTCGCCATATCCGCTGGCAAGCTCCAGCAGCATTTCATAGTTGTCGGGGAGCTTGGAGACGGTGATTTCAGCCCAGCTGAGGAACTTCGCGGTGCTCCCGAGCGATTTGTAGGCTTTTGCCATGGCATAGGCGAGATTCGGGCTCGGATTCGACTTGTAGGCGGCCTCCCCGAACACTACGAACTGCGAGTAGTTTTTCGTTTCCGAATACGCTGCGGCCACGAGGGCGATCGTGTAGGTGTCGTCGGGGACGGCGGAGAGGAACTCTCGTCCCACGGTGATGAGTTGGGTCCATTTTTTGCCGTCCTCGAGCGTCTTCAGCGCCGTCTGAAAGTCCGCGACGACGTGCTGCTTCAAGGTCGACTTGGGATAGGTCTTGAAGAACTGGGTAATCAGATCCGATTTCTTGGCAATATCCGTTTCGGCCGTAATGGCCTGGTACGCGGCGTATTCCTCGGGCGTGTATTGAGTTTCCTGGCCGAGAGCGTGCAAGGCCGGACGAAGCAACAGAACAGAACACAGGACAAACGAAATCAATAATGTCTTCCGGGTTGAGCCTGACAGGAGATCCATGTCTTTAGCTCCTTATCAATGCGGAGCACCCTCGGCGCACGGAGACGCCCGTGCGGAAAGTGCTCCTGCGTACTGTGTGGTTCCTACTCATAAAAGTGCAGCTCATCTACTCTAACTCAGAGCCGAAAGGGCTGTCCAGAATTAACGAATGCACGCGGGCCAGTGCGCCGGCCGCCCTGAAAAAATTTTTGGTTCCGAAGGCATACGCGGTTTATGCTTCGGGCCATGATCCCCATGGAAGTGCCTTTATCCGCGGTCGACTTCGAGGACGAAACCTTCCGGATCAGCGAGGCTCTCGACCTCGATCGCATGGTCGCCTCGCTCAATGCTGTGGGCCAGATTCACCCCGTGGTTTTGCTCGAACGCGCGGATGGGAACGGGCACAGGATCGTCTGCGGATTCCGGAGGCTGCATGGGCTGCGCCTCATGGGGCGCGGGCAGGCGATGGCCAATCTGCTGCACTCGACGGAATGCAGCACGCTCGAAGCGTTCCTGAAAGCGATATGGGATAACCTGTCGCACCGGCGATTGAATCCGCTCGAAGCCGCGCGGGTTCTCCACACGCTGAAGAACGTCTGCGGCGTGGAATCCGGCATCCTGGTGGAGCGGTTTCTTCCCCTGCTTGGCCTGTCGCCTCACCGCCACGTTCTGGGCAGCTACCTGGCCCTGCACGGGCTGTATCCGGAGTTGCGTGGGCTTCTGTTAGCGGGGCGCCTGACCCTTACAACGGCGGAGTGCCTGGCGCGGAGCACCCCCGAATTACAGCGCAGGGTGGCGCCGGTTCTGGGCAGGGCCCGGTTCAGCGCCAGCCTGCAGCGGGAAGTGCTCGAACTGGCGAAGGACCTGGCCGCCATTTCAGGGGCGACCCTGGTTGAGGTCCTGACGCGGACGGAAATATTGTCGATTGCGGAGGATTCGAACCTCTCCTCCTTTCAGAGAGGGGAAAAGATTCACGGCTTGCTTTACCGCCTGAGAAATCCGCGGGTGGCCCGCGCAAGGGTGGCCTTTCTCGCGGAGAAGGCGGCGCTGGGTCTGCCCGGGACTGTCCGCCTGTCGCCCGATCCCTTTTTCGAAAGCCCGCGCCTCCGTGTGGAGTTTGACGTAAATTCCGCCCGGGCCTTTCACGAGACCGTCAAAGAACTGGAACGCGCCGGCCTGAACGCCTCCCTCGACCGGCTTTTCAATATTATCTGAAAGACGAGCATGGTTCCTTACCGCCCCGAAAAGATCCTGGTCCAGGAGGAAGCCTGGAACGACGCGGCGACTCAGCGGATGCTGGGAAAGCTGGCGGGAGTTCCCGCCCGGACGGTCCGGGACATCGACTCGCTGCTTCCGGAACTGCGGTCAGGGAAGGACTTTCGCACGACCGCCAAGCGGACCTTGATCCTGGCGCGAAACTCCGGCCAATTCATGAAGGACTGCCCCGGGGCGGGCGCCGAGATCTGCTGCAACTACTACGTGATCAACTATGCTTTGAATTGTCACCTGGAATGCACCTACTGTGTCCTCCAGGCTTTCTTAAACAACCCGGCGCTTACCATCTACACCAACATCGACGACCTGATGCGCGAAGTGAAGGGGAAGGCGCTCGCTTCCCCGGAACAAGTTTTTCGGATCGGAACGGGGGAAACCGCCGACTCGCTTGCACTCGACGACCTCACGCTGTACTCGCCACTGCTTGTCCCTTTTTTCCGCTCGCTTCCGAATGCCGTGCTGGAACTCAAGACCAAGTCCGCCCAGGTGGCCAACCTGCATGGGCTCGATCACGGAGGACATACGATCATTTCCTGGTCGCTGAACCCCCGCACGATCATCCGCGGCGAAGAATTGAAAACCGCCTCCCTGGAAGAGCGGCTGGATGCCGCCCGCCGGTGCCAGGAGTGGGGGTACCGGGTCGGCTTTCACTTCGATCCTCTGATTTATTACGATGGCTGGGAGCAGGATTATCAAGGCGTTGTGCGCGACCTGTTTCGGGCTGTGGACCCGGCAGGCGTCTGCTGGATCAGCCTCGGGTGCCTGCGGTTCACGCCTCATCTGAAGGACATTGTTCGCGAGCGCTTCCCGCGGTCGCGCATACCCTACGGCGAGTTCGTACCGGGCAATCACGGCAAACTCCGCTATTTCCGGCCCATCCGGGATGAGATGTACGCGCATATGCGATCCTGGATCGGCGAACATGCGCCGCGGGTGCTCGTCTACCTGTGCATGGAAAATCGCGCGGTGTGGGAGCGGAGCTTCGGGCAGGCGCCTTCATCCTCCGACGAGTTGTCGGCAAGAATGGACTGCAGCGCAGGCCTGAGCCGGGATTTCCCCGCGCAGGCGCACCGCAGCGAGGCCTCCGCATGCGTTTCCTGCGGGAATCCGATCGCCAGGTCGAAAGGATAACGCCACAAGATCCGGAAGGACCAAAGAGCACTCAGGGCCCGCTCCCGGGAGCGGGTCCTGGTCTGTGGAGTGGAATGTGAATGCCGGCGTCTATCTGCTGCTCTTCACGCTCACATGCGTGTGCGGGCCGGGGGCTCCGGGAAAGTGGAAACCATCGATTCCCGGAACGTGAAGCTCGGCCAGGTAGTGGCTATCTGCCGTCTTGTCAAAAACCAATTCCGCCTCTCTGCCGGGCCACTGGCTGATCCGGGTAAGCACCGGCGCCATCATGCTCTTACCGGACTTTGCGTTGACCAGCGTCACAAAACTCTTGCCACTATCGAGGTTGAACTTGTAATCACCTGCAGGCAAGATCTCCTTGCCTACATGGAATTCGAAGGGAATGTTGGCAGACACCGCCCTTGTGGACATCTGGGCGATGCTGATCATGGGCATTGCCAAAAGCAAAAGCAGAACCGGAATAACCGGTCTTTTCATACAAGCCTCCGTCTTCACTCGTGCACAGCATACAGCCTGTCTGACTCACCTTAAACCTTGTAGCTATCCCGCAATGATCCTGTCGGGCGCCGAAAGTTTCACTCTCGAGACAATTTTAGGAAATGGAATCAGCTTCTTCCCTTGTTGATCTTATCGAGGAAAGGAAGATCCCTGGAGGAATCGCGGGAAGCGGGGCTGCGATCGGAGTGGCAAAAGGCAAGGCAGATCACGAGCAGAACTGCAAGAAGGGTCAGGAGAATTCCCAGCATAAATCCTCCACTCCGCGTTTTCGCCGGTTTGAGGCGAAGGTTGAGTCAAAACGAGGGAATACGAACTCTGTCCTTTCCTGACCGTCGGCTGTGTCCACTGTCTCCAATACGCCCTACCCTTACAGATCTTCGGCAAATTCTCAACTCATTTGTACAGGCAATGTCCGTCGCCCTCCACTGGATTAGATGCAAATTGCGCCGCCGGGTGTCAGTCCGAAGCTTGTATCGAGGTATGGTAGAGTTATGTCTCGACAGATTGCCGGGAGAAGGTGCGATGGAACGCGATGAATCGGCGGCCGAGATGGTATACCCGGGACCGGTGGAGGAGACAGACCCCGTCTGTGGCATGAGGGTGAACCCGGCGGATGCGGCAGGGAAGGCCGATTACCGCGGCAAGACCTACTATTTCTGCAACACATCCTGCGAAGAACGCTTCCGCGAAGACCCGGAACTGTTCCTGGATGCCGGAGAAACTCACTCGCCCGGGGATCAGGCCTCACCGGAAGCGGTGTTGGACCCGGTTTGCGGCATGAGGGTCGATCCCCGCGAGACTGCTGCACATGCCGATCATCAGGGCAGGACTTATTACTTCTGCTGCCAGTCCTGCGCCGGCCGGTTTGTTGAGGACCCGGATCGATTTCTCGACCCGGCGCGGGGCGCGGGGCCAAGCCGTCATGAAGCGCAGCAGGCGTCGGGGCAAACGCTATACACCTGCCCGATGCACCCGGAAATCCGCGCCGGCAAGCCCGGCGCGTGCGATGCCTGCGGCATGGCGTTAGAGCCCCTGACGGCCCTGTCCCGGACCAGGACCGAATACATATGTCCCATGCACCCGGAAGTAGTCAGCGATCAGCCCGGCTCGTGCCCGATATGCGGCATGGCGCTCGAACCGCGCACGGTAAGCCTCGAGGAGGAGGCAAATCCTGAGCTGGACGACATGAAACGGCGGTTCTGGATCAGCCTGATGCTGACGCTGCCGGTTGTCTTGATAGCGATGGGAGAGATGATCTTCAGGGAGGGGTTTCCTCTGGTTCATTCGGGGAGGACGCTTGTCTGGATCCAATTCCTGGCAGCCACTCCGGTGGTGCTTTGGGGCGGGTGGCCGTTTTTTCAACGCGGGTGGCGATCCCTGGTCAGCCGCAATCTGAACATGTTCACCCTCATCGCCATCGGCACCGGGACCGCATATGTCGACAGCCTGATCGCCACTTTGTTTCCCGGGATATACCCCGAATCGTTCCGGGGACACAACGGGCAGCCTGCCGTCTATTTCGAGGCGGCGGCGGTGATCACGACCCTCGTGCTTCTCGGCCAGGTGCTTGAACTTCGGGCTCGCAGCCAGACGAGCAGCGCGATCCGGGCGCTCCTCGGCCTGGCGCCCAACACGGCGCGCCTGGTGCGCCAGGAGGCTGGAGACCGGGAGATCCCCCTCGATCAGGTCAAGGCCGGCGACCGACTGCGCGTGCGCCCTGGCGACAAGGTCCCGGTGGACGGCGTGATCCGGGAAGGGTCAAGCGCGGTGGACGAATCGATGGTGACCGGGGAACCCATCCCGGTGGAAAAATTCCCGGGGTCCCGGGTCACGGGAGGGACGGTGAACGGCACCGGCAGCTTCGTCATGCAAGCGGAGCGTGTCGGCGCGGAAACCCTGCTGTCACAGATCGTGCGCATGGTGGGGGAGGCGCAGCGGACGCGCGCGCCGATCCAGCGTCTGGCCGACAGGGTGTCGTCCTACTTTGTGCCTGCGGTGGTCCTGGCTGCGATCATCACGTTTGTCCTCTGGGCCTGGATTGGTCCGCCGCCGCGCCTGGCACATGCCCTGGTTAATGCCGTGGCGGTGCTGATCATCGCCTGCCCATGCGCCCTCGGGCTTGCAACCCCCATGTCCATCATGGTGGGGACCGGCCGGGGCGCGACGAGCGGAATACTCATCAAGAATGCCGAGGCGCTGGAGTTGCTCGAGAAGGTGGACACCCTGGTCATCGACAAAACCGGCACTCTCACCGAAGGCAGGCCGCAGCTGACCACGCTCATCAGCCTGCCGCCCATGACCGACAATGACCTGCTGGCCGCGGCTGCAGGGCTGGAACAGGGAAGCGAGCACCCGCTCTCTCTCGCGATCGTTACGGCAGCCGGCGAGAGGGGACTCGCGATCGGAGGAGCTCAGGACTTCCGTTCCCACACAGGAATGGGGATTTCGGGCACGGTGCGGGGCCGAGCAATCATTCTCGGAAACCGCGGTTTGCTCGAGGAGGCCCGGATCGAGGTTGCCGGTCTGATCGACCGAGCCGAAGAGCTGAGCCGCGACGCCCAATCGGTCGTGTTCGTTGCCGTGGACGGCCTGCTTGCCGGCCTGCTCGGAATCTCCGATCCGATCAAGGGATCGACCCCCGAAGCGATAAGGGCGTTGCACGAGGACGGCATCTGCCTGGTCATGCTCTCGGGGGACAGCCGTGCCACAGCCGAGGTCGTCGCGCGCCGGCTGGGGATCGACGAGGTGCAGGGAGAAGTCCTGCCCGCGCAAAAGGGCGAAATCATCAAACGGAAGCAGGCCGCCGGCAGGATCGTCGCGATGGCGGGTGACGGGATCAACGATGCCCCGGCGCTGGCGCAGGCACAGGTGGGGATCGCGATGGGAACCGGCACGGAGGTGGCGATTCAGAGCGCGGGCATCACGCTGGTAAAAGGGGATTTGCGGGGGATTACGCGCGCAAGGAAGCTCAGCCGGGCGACGATGAGGAACATCCGGCAGAACCTGTTTTTCGCGTTTGTCTACAATAGCCTGGGCGTTCCTCTCGCCGGCGGCATCCTGTACCCGTTCTTCGGGTTGCTGCTCAGCCCGATGATCGCGGCGGCGGCGATGACATTCAGTTCGGTCTCCGTCATCAGCAACGCCCTGCGCCTCCGCCGCCTGCAATTGTAGTAACAGGCGCGAACGCGATTGTCCTTGTTTCATGCAATCCGGGGCGGTATACTGTTTTTGCAGGTTTTTGTGAAGATTTCGCTGGTATTTAGAAGCTGCAAACTCCTGAGAGGAGAGCAGCTTTTTTGTTTTTTTGCCTCACGGCCCACGGATGATTTCAAAAGCCCGACAATAACACTCTTGCCCGGATGGGCAAAATAACACTTAGGAAGACAAATGAAAGAACAAGGTACAGTGAAGTGGTTCAATAACGACAAGGGTTTTGGTTTCATCAGCCGCGAGGCTGGGGAGGACGTATTCGTCCACCATACTGCAATTGAAGGAACCGGCCGCAAGTCCCTCAACGAGGGGGACCGGATTGAGTTCGAAGTGGCCAGAGGTCCGAAGGGATTGCAGGCTCAGAACGTCGTAAAAATATAGTCAGGATTGCGGGAGTTCCGGAATGGCCGGAACTCCCGCTCCTACGAGAAGCACTCTCCGATCAAAAGTGAGAATACATGCCAGGAAAATTGTTTGTCGGTAACCTTTCTTTTAAGGTTGTGGAAGCGGATCTTGAACAGCTGTGCTCGAGTCTGAGCGTTCAGACGGCAAGCGTCAAGATCATGCGTGATATGGAATTGGGAAGATCGCGCGGGTTCGCGTTCATCGAATTGACCCCGGAAGCCGATATGGAAGCCGCTATTAAGGCGCTCAACGGCAAGGATCTGGATGGCCGCGCCTTGACGGTCAACGAGGCGCGCCCCCCCAAGAAACGGGAGTTCGGCGGCGGTTCCGGGTTCGGTCACAGGCCGGGCGGCGGCAACCGGGACGGCAACCGTTTTGGCGGACACGACTCCAGACGCAAGGAGCGCGAGAGGCCGAAACGCAAGATCCAGGAACTTTACTAGCGACTTGTCCCTCCATCGCGCCGGACGTAGATATTGCGGGCTACGTCCTCCTCGATCGCAATTTCGGTCTCATCGCACTGCAGCACACAACTAGGCCACTTTTGAAGGAGTCTCAGCCTGTTGCCTGGCGTCATGCCGAGTGATGACAGCTTCAACATGCGGGCGTGCTCGGAAGCGCACAGGTATGCAATGGTGGCGGACTCTCCCACATCGAGTTGATCGCAGGAAACCAGGATCGAACGCACTTCTTCCTGTGCCCTTCGACAGCACTCCCCTTCGGGTATCGGTCTGCCGTGCGGACAATAGCGTGGGTGACCCAGCAGCGTGCAGATCGAATTGGTGATCCCCTCGGCCAGGAGATGCTCGAATTCGCAGGCCGCTTCCTCGCTGTCGTCGACGTGCGCGCCAAGGGCATCGCAGATCAGCCGCTCCGCCAGGCGATGGCGCCGGATGATCTGTTCGGCCATCTGGCGTCCCGCCTTGGCGAGCCTGACGTGCCGCCCTCCGTCAACCGTGACCAGGTCCTGGCGCCCCAGCGTCTCCAGTAGATCCTCGCTTATTTCCGTTGCCGCCTCGCGCGACACATCCTCGACCGTATAAGCCCCCCGCTCCTCCAGAGTCCAGAGAGCCTCCAGTATTTCACCCAGCTGTTCCGGCAGTCTGTCGGTCATGGTTTCCATTTCGATTGGATCTTATGTGAAAGTGATGTTGAACGTGCGCAACACCCAGCTGACGACCGCGCCGACCCCGATGGCGAACGGAATGATGAATGAGGTAATGGCGACGGCGCGCTTCATCCCCTGTTCCTTGGCGATTACCAGGAAGCTGGCCAGACAGGGGACGAACAGCGTGATCACCACCAGGCTGACAACCACCTGCTGGGCGCTTAACATCCCGGTGCGAGCCAGCTGAAACATCCCCGCCGCTCCGTAGTCGCGCCGCAGGAATCCCAGAACAAATGCACTGGCCGCCTCGGCCGGCAAGTGCAGGACTCCCGTCAGGACCGGGGCAAGCCCCGTCTGCACCCATTCCAGCAGGCTCTGCCCGGCTACGCGGACTTTGTCCATGACGAACAGGACGACCGTTCCATACAGGAACAGCGGCACTGCTTCCTTCAAGTACCATTTGATCCTATAGCCGGTCTTCAAGGCAAGATTCTTCAGCTGTGGAATGCGGATCGGTGGAATTTCGAAGATGAACTCGCTGCAGCGCCCGTGAATCAGCTTCGACGCCAGGAAGCCAACCAGGAAGAGCTGGGATGCCACCACCCCGATCACGGTAAAGGTCGCGGCAGGCGAAAAGCTGGACGCAATGCCGAGGACCACGCCGAGCTGGGCCGAACAGGGAATGCCCAGGGCGAGGAGAAGGGTCGCAATCAGCCTCTCCTTGCGGGAACTCAGAACACGGGTCGTGATCGTCGCCATGGTGCAGCAGCCCAGACCGAGCACCATCGGGAGCGTCGCCTTCCCGTTTAAGCCCATCAATCGCATCACGCGATCGGACAGAATCGAGAGCCTCGGAAGATAGCCGCTGTCCTCCAGCAGACCGAAGGCGATGAAGAAGGTCGCTACGACCGGCAGTACGATGGCGATGGCGTACGTCAGCCCCATCGAGGCCAGGCCGTACTTGCCCGCAATGAACTCGCCGATGATCCCTGCCGGCAAAATCCCCCGGAGCATCGGGATCAGGTATCGTCCGAAAACGATGTCCTCCAGGAATCCCACCAGGGTCTGCGCCCCCGTGTAGCCTACGAATTCATAGAGCAGGAGCAGGACCAGGATCAGGATCGGAATGCCCGTCGAGGCGCGCCTGGTGAGGATCCCGATCTCCTGGGTAAACTTTCGGCTGCGGGCGATAAGCATCGCGAACGGAACGACGACCGGGGCGATGAAAAGCAGGAAGTGCAATGCCTCCAGCGCCAGGCCGAATTCGGCGCGCCCCGATGAAGCCTTGGCATACAGAAGCGTAGAGAGGATCCCGGCCCCGCCCCCGCCGGGATTGGCCAGCAGACGTGCGAGATACTGCGCCCCGATGCTGTAGGGGGTGCTGATTCCCAACATCCCCCCCAACTCGTTCCAGGCGAAAAGAAAGACACCCGCGATCAACAGGGCCAGCCAGACCTGCGATGCGGGGCTGTCCGATTCTGCAAGCAGATTGGCCTCGCGCTTTTTCTTGTAGGTGTCGACCGAGCGTTCCAGGAACTCGTTGCGGCTTTCGGCAACATCCCTTGCCAGAGACCTCCGCGAGCCGTTGGCGTACGACTCCTGTGCGTGCCTGAGCCGGGCGACCGCCGGTTCCCCCAGCGATGATTCCAGCCTGCTGGAAAAGCCCGCGTCCCCCAGCGACAGCCACTCGACAGCCAGTGCCCCCGGGATGTCCCCGGAACCGTTGAGAGCCGAGGCGACATGGCACATCGCGCGGCAGCCCTTCAGCGGGTTCGCCGGTCTCGACGAGTTCTGCATCGCCTGCAGAAGCTGGCGACGGCCCTTAGAGTAAATTGCGACCGTTTCCACTACCGGAATCGACAGGAGTTTGGACAATCCGCCGGTATCGATTTCGATGCCCCGCTCCTGAGCCTCGTCCATCATGTTCAGCACCAGCACCATCGGGATTCCAAACTCCACCAGTTGCGATGCGACGAGCAGTGTGCGGCGGAGATTCTTCGCGTCCGCCACCTGGACAATCAGGTCCGGCTTCTCCCGGAGCAGCACTTCACAGGTCACACGCTCGTCTTCCGACTGCGGAACCAGACTGTGGACCCCGGGTGTGTCCACAACTTCATAGCTGGTGCCTCCCAGGTCGATGTTGCCCCGCGATACCTCCACGGTGGTACCGGGGAAATTCGAGACCATGACGTAGCTCCCGGTCAGAAGCCTGAAAATAACCGACTTGCCCACATTGGGATTGCCGACCAGAACCACCTTTCTGGTTGCGGCCCGCTCCGCCATTGTCATGCTTCCCGATCTCCTCTGTAAGCTTTTGATCGTGCATTATGAAAACGAACTTCACAATGTATCAAATTCATTGTGCTGCCTCCAGGTATTAAATCAACCTCGCGTAATACTAGATCGCTAGTGGGGACGGGCTTCGGCCCGTCCAATGTGGCGCTTCGAGCAGCACCATCCATTCTCGGGTCAATAGTCCGAACAGCGTAAAAACACCCGCATGGGAGAGTTTGCACGGGCTGAAGCCAGTGCCCACATTCAAACAAAAAAGAAGAAGGAGAAGGAGTCTTCATGTGGGGACGGGCTTCAGCCCGTCCAATGCAGCGCATCGAGCAGCCCCATCCATTCTCGGGTCAGTAGCCCGAACAGCGCAAAAACATACGCCTGGGAGGGTTTGCACGGGCTGAAGCTCGTGCCCACATGTAAATAAATACGAGCAACGCGAAAATCGGCTTCTCGCACGGGAGCTTTCGACGACTCACTATGTGTGTGCCATTCGCTGCACGTGCGGATAGAATAACCATTCGAACCCGGAGTGAACTCTTTGTCTCAGGAGGATCCCATGGACATCACGTTGCCCCGTATCCAGCTCACACCCCTGCCCACGCCAGTTGAACCGCTCGTGCGCCTCAGCAAGGTTTTGGCGGGGCCGCGCATCTTCATCAAGCGTGACGATCTGACCGGGCTTGCGGGAGGCGGAAACAAGACGCGAAAGCTGGAATTTCTGGTTGCCGAAGCACTCGCCAAGAAGGCGGACACGCTGCTCACGCTCGGGGCAGTGCAATCGAATCATTGCCGGCAGACCGCAGCGGCGGCGGCCAAGGTCGGCATGCGTTGCATCCTCGTTCTGAGGGGACACGCGCCTGCGGAACCCCTGGGTAATCTGCTCCTCAATCATCTGCTCGGCGCCGAAATCCGGTGGGCCGGAGAGCGCACGCGCGAGGAAGTCATGGACGAGGCGGTGGCGGCCGAGCGCATTGCCGGCCGCAATCCCTATCCGATCCCCCTGGGCGGTTCAAATCCACTGGGCGCAGCCGCCTATGCGGCAGCGATGGAGGAATTGACGCGCCAGACGGCGGAGCATTTCGACCGCATCGTGTTCGCCTCCAGTTCGGGCGGCACACACGCGGGTTTGGCCGTCGGCGCTGCGAGGACGGGCTTCCGGGGCGAAGTACTCGGAATCAGCGTGGATGAGGACCTCGCGTCGCTTCAGCGCATGGTCGCAGACATCGCGACCGGCGTCTGCCGTCTGCTGGGAGATGCCAGGACTTTCCGTCCCGGCGATATCCATGCCAACGCCGATTATCTGGGCGCGGGATATGCGGTCATGGGGCCGCCGGAGCGGGAAGCGATCGACCTGTTCGCACGCCAGGAGGGGATTCTCGTGGACCCGGTGTACACCGGCCGGGCCGCGGCAGGAATGATCGGCCTCATCCGCCGGGGTCTGATTGGAAAGGACGAAACCGTCCTCTTCTGGCACACGGGCGGAATTCCCGCCCTCTGGGCCTACATGAGGCAGCTTTCCTGACCCGGGCCATTACCGGCAGCGACGGGGAGCCGAAGTCGAGATGAACCGGACCATTCTTCACGTGGACATGGATGCCTATTTCGCGGCAGTAGAGCAGCGTGACCACCCCGAATATCGCGGCAAGCCGGTGATCGTGGGATCGGACCCCAAGCAGGGCAAGGGGCGCGGGATCGTAGCGACGTGCTCGTATGAAGCCCGGAAATTCGGCGTTCATTCCGCCCAGCCGATTTCCCAGGCCTGGCAGCGCTGCCCGCACGGGGTCTACGTGCGCGGAGACATGGCCAAATACGTGCGCGTCTCCGGGCGCATCATGTCCATCCTGCTCGAATTCACGGACCTCGTGGAGCAGGTGAGCATCGACGAGGCATTCCTGGACGTCACCGGCAGCCGCAGACTGCTGGGCTCCGGAATCGATATCGCCCGCAGGATCAAGGCCCGCATCGTCCAGGACCAGGGCCTGACCGCGTCCGTCGGGGTTGCGGCCAACAAGTTCGTTGCCAAAGTAGCGTCCGACCTGGAGAAGCCTGACGGGATGGTGGTCGTCGAACCCGGGCGCGAGGAGGCGTTCCTGGCGCCGCTCCCCATCAGGCGGTTGTGGGGCGTCGGCGCCAAGACGGAAGCCATGCTCGAGGGTTGCGGCATTCGCCTCATCGGCGATCTCGCCCGGCTCGATCGTGCTGAGCTGGTCAGGCGCTTCGGAAAAGGAGGCGATCATCTTTGGCACCTCTCCCGGGGGATGGACGATCGGGCGGTTTCGCCGGAAGAAGGGTTCAAGTCGATCGGGCACGAGACCACCTTCGAACGCGATACGGATGACAGGCAAGTGCTGCATGACACGCTCCTGGGACTGACGGAAAAAGTTGCCCAACGCCTGCGCGCCAACCAATCTCGAGGGCGAACCGTCACCGTCAAACTGCGGGAGGCGGATTTCTCCACAACCACACGCCGCGTGACCCTGCCGGCGCCTGCCGACACGACGGAGAGGATATTCCCCGTGGCGTGGAAACTTCTGCAGTCGCTTATCCGGACGGGGAAACGCGTGCGGCTGATCGGAATCTACGCCAGCAACCTGGCCCTGCCCGAAGAACAAGGGCAATTGGCGCTGTTCGACGAGAGCCCGAAGAAAGACCGCCGGCTGGCGACCGCCGTCGATGACATCACCCGCCGCTACGGCGAAAAGGCGATTACGCGCGCCGCCCTGGTCTCGCTCAAAAAGAAAGAGTGATCGCCGCTTCCTGGAGGCTCTGATTTTGCTTTGCTCTGTTTCGAAGATGAGGATATGGGCAGACTTCAGACATCAGACTTCAGACCTAGACCAGGATCACTTTCGGCGCGTGCGACCCCGGGTCTTCGGCGCACCCGGGACGCGTTGGGCCATCCGATCCATTGAGTTGCGGCTCTTCGTGGTTTCAGCGTTCGCAGACGCCGGGTTTGGAAAATTGATTGACACTGCCGTCGAGTCGAGAGGATAAACATCTCATCGCTGTTTTGTGAAAGTGGGAGAGGAGGATCGATGACTGCCAGGCTGATCAAAGGGGCCGACATCGCCGCGGGGATTCGCGAGGAACTCAAGGCGGAGGTGGATCAGCTTCGCGGTGACACCGGGGTCGTACCCGGGCTGGTGACCGTGCTGGTTGGGAGCAACGCTGCCTCGGAGAGTTACGTGCGCGGGAAACAGAAAGCGGCGCACGATCTCGGATTTTATTCGATCCAGGACAACCAGCCCGACGACATAACCGAGGACCGGCTGCTCGCTCTGATCGACACCTACAACCATGACAGCAGGATCCACGGCATCCTGGTGCAGTTGCCGCTGCCCCGGCACATCAACGAGACCAGGATCCTTTACGCGGTTGATCCCGGCAAGGACGTCGACGCTTTCCATCCCGTCAACGTGGGGAAACTGGTGATCGGCCAGGCGGACTACCTGCCGTGCACGCCCGCCGGCATCCAGGAACTCATCGTTCGTTCCGGTGTGGAGACGGATGGCGCCGAAGTGGTGGTCATCGGCCGTTCCAATATCGTGGGTAAGCCGATCGCCAACATGCTGCTTCAGAAAGCCAGGGGCGCGAATGCCACCGTGACCGTGTGCCACACGAAAACGAAGGATATGGCATCCCATTCGCGTCGCGCCGACATCCTGATCGTGGCGGCCGGCACTCCCGAATACGTGCGGGGCCACATGATCAAGCCCGGCGCCGTGGTGATCGACGTGGGTGTCAACGAGGTGGGGCGCACGGCCGAAGGAAAGCGGATCCTGAAAGGAGACGTTGCCTTCCAGGAAGCGGTGGAAGTGGCAGGCGCAATCACGCCCGTTCCTGGCGGGGTGGGACCGATGACCATCACCATGCTCATGAAGAACACGGTCAAAGCCTGCAAGATCCACCTGGCGGCTGCCGGAAAGAGGGAGTGACATACTCGTCAGATCAACCGGGCTGGGCGAGGACCCACGCGCCATGGCGGAAAATATTCTCAGATCTGTTCTGGATCAGGGCGAATTCCTCATTTCTGCCGAACTCGTGCTGTGCCGCGACCACGCCGTGCCGGAAGCAGAGGACTTCGTCCGTGAAGCGTCCCGCGAGAGCAACGGCATCAGGGTTCTCAGCATCACAGACCTGCCGGGCGGCAATCCGGCCCTGCCTCCGGAATCCTTCGCATCCTTCATCGTCGAACGGGGCCTGACACCCCTGGCTCACCTGACCGGCAAGGACGGCAACCGGGCATTTCTGGAAGGTCGCCTGCACTCGCTGGCGCGCACCGGCGTCGAATGCGTATTGGCCCTGACAGGCGACGCCCAGAAAGACGGATTTCTGGGGAGACCCAGGCCGGTGTATGACCTGGACTCGGTGTTGTTGCTCGGACTCGTCGAAGCAGTGAGTCCCGGCATTGCCTACAACCTGGGATCCCGCACCGTTCGATCAACACCCTTCGGTTTTTTCCCGGGCGCCGTCGTCAATCCTTACAAGACTCGCGAAGCAGACCAGATGATGCAGTTTTACAAGCTGCAGCTCAAACTGGCGGCGGGGGCCCGTTTTTTCATCACGCAGCTGGGATTCAATCTGCGCAAGCTCTACGAGCTGAAGCAATACCTGGCTCGAGAGGGAATGGGGAGCGTGCCGGTCGTGGCCAACATCTACGTGCCGACAGCGACGATCGCGCGGATGATGAAAGCGGGTGAAGTGGCCGGTTGCGCAGTTTCCGACGCGCTGATCGAACGGCTGGAAAAGGAGAAGAAGCCGGAACGGCTGGAGCGAGCCGCCTTGATGGTTGCGGCTGCGAAGGATCTCGGGTTTGCCGGCGCGCACATCGGAGGTTTCCGGCTCAGCCACGCCGATGTGATGGCGATACGCGACCGGGCCCTGGTGATCGGGTCGGACTGGCGCCGCCGGATGGAGGAGCTGGTATTTGCCTTTCCAGGGGAATTTTATCTCTTCCCGCAAGGGGCAGGCGGCTTGAGTGACGCATCGGGTGAATATCAGACGACGAGGTCCGCACGGCTCAGACTGCTGCAGCGCCTTACCATGACGGTGCACGATTATCTCGTGGCCAAGGATTCGGCTGGAGCCCGCTTCTTTACAGGGCGGCTCGGCGTAGCCGCAGGATTGCCCGATGACGATTCGTGGCGCCGGGGATTCTGGTACAAACTGCTCGGCGTGGCGACGCTCTACCGCAAAGCCACCCTTGGATGCGTCTGCTGCGGCGACTGCCTGCAGGATCAATTGAATTACGCCAGGTGCACGATGCGCTGGTGTTATAAAGGGCTGCGCAACGGGCCATGCGGAGGCTCTAGAGCGGACGGCAGCTGCGAAGCTAACCCGGACCTCCCCTGTGCGTGGGGCACCGTCTATCTCAGCTCCCTGGCTGCGAGGCAAAGCCCGTCGAAATTCGCCCACGCGTGGGTTCCTCCCAGGGACTGGCGCCTCGATCAAACAAATGCGCTGGCAAATCGCCTGGCAGGTGTGGACAATTACCCGCGGCGGCGTACGCTCTGACCGCACGACGCACCGCCGGGTACTCGGGAGTGATGAAATCAAACAGTACTTCCCACGGAAAGCGCCGGCTCTAATCGGGTGGAGTCTTGTGCGATCCTCTATTACGCGCAATGAAACAGGAGTTGGTGAATGCCGGAATCAGCAGGAACACGTTTGGATGCGGCTGCCAGGACGGAATTGTTGGACCGCGTTGAGGCGAAAGCAGCCTATTACATGAACAGGTTCGGCGGGTGCGGCCAGTGCTCGCTGCGGGCGCTGCAGGAAGAACTGAATCTTCCCGGCGGAACGGTAGTGCTGAAGGCAGCCGGATTCACGAACATGGGGATCGCCCTGACCGGAACCATTTGCGGGGCCCTGCTCGGGGGGATCATGGCCATGGGTTCGGCGTGCGGGCGGGAGGATCTTTCCGATCCTCCCTATCCACAGCCCGAGGTGGTCGACGAGGCCACTCAATTGCCACGCTCGCTGATCCTGATCAGGGGGTTCTATCAGCGGTTCATACAGGAATTCGGCAGCTGGTCCTGCCGGGACCTGCAGGTCAGGATCTTCGGCCGGAGCTTCGAGACCGTGATCCTGGAGGAAGAGGAAGCGTTCCACAAGGCAGGCGGGCACGTCGCGTGCGTGAGTCTCGTAGGCAAAGCCGCGCGAATGGCGGCGGAGACAATTCTCGAACTCCCCCGCCGGTGACCGCTGGCCGGCGAATTCCTCTGTGGGCAGCGGCTTCAGGGAGTGCGCAACGGTTGATTTGCTGGTTCAGCTGAGGTGCGAAGACGTTGGATTATGGCGCATTTCATCAACCGACCGGTGCGATCTGACCCCCATAAGTTTGAAGCTTTCCTACATAACACTGTTCCAGAAACCGCCCGCTCAGCACCGATCAGCCACTGTACGGTAAGGCCGTTTAACCCAGAACGCGGGCTATGCGCGGCGCGACAGACTCATAAAATAGACAAGCGTCAATAATTCTCTTGACAAAATCCAGACAGCGGTCTAAAAAAGATCTGGTTACCTACTTAGGCAATTTTCAAATCAAACGAGAAGTCTCTATGAATGGAAAAGAAATTCCGACTGCGGAACTCGAGGTCTTGGCATGCCTGAAACGGCTGGGCGCGTTGACGGCCCGGCAGATCCGCGAGACGATGCTGTCGTTCCGGCCCATGGCTCACGGATCGGTGGTAACCCTGCTCACCCGGCTCGAATCAAAAAATCTGGTCACCAAGGTGAAAGGGCCGGTCGGGAAGGCTTTTGTCTACAGCGCAACGGAGACGGCGGGGAAGGTGTACCGGAACGCGCTGCAGCGCTTTCTGCACCGGGTGTTCGGCGGCGACAGCATGAACCTGGTCTCGTCGGTTTTCGAGACCAAGCCTCCGGATGCCAGGCAAATCAAAGAACTCGAACAACTGGTTGCGGACCTCAAGGCGAAAGCGCGCAAGAAGTGACGGCATAATTCGCATTACCTGGCCGGAATAGTGGGGGCGGTATGATCGCATTCCTCAACTCCACTGCAGAAACGTGGTTCCGGACGATGACGAGCGCGACGCTGCAGGCGGTCCTGCTGGCATTGGCCATTCTGGCGGTAACCGGGCTCTTGCGCCGCCGGTCTCCGGCATTGCGTCACGCGCTGCTGATGATCGCTTTGCTCAAATTTGCGGTGCCGCCGACGCTGTCGTTGCCCAGCGGGATTTTCAGCCAATTGAATCCGGATCCGTCTCCTCACATCTTGCGGTCGGTTCCCTATGTGCCGCCGATTGCACTCATTGTAGATGAAGTTCTCTGGCCGCCGGAAGCGCCGTCGAAAACTTCTCCTCAGCCAATTACCGGCGCATCCCACGCCTTGAACCGACAGGCCAGAGCGCCGCTTGCCCCTTTAGCGGCAAAGCCAGAGCTCACCATGAAGAACTGGCTGATGCTCTGCCACATTCTCGGCGCCCTGGTGTTTATTGGAATCGTGATTGTCGAAAAGTTACGGCTGCGGCGGCTGGCAGCACGCGCTGAATTGGCGACCCATGAAGGCTTGCTGCTCGTGTTTGAAGATCTGTGCGGCGAGATGAAGCTACCCCGCAAACCAAGGCTGCTGATCTCCACGACGAACCACTCTCCGATGACTTTTGGCGCCTGGAAACCGGTCGTGCTGCTGCCGCAAACCCTCGTCGAGACGCTCGCACCTGAAGAGTTGAAGGTGATCCTCGGACATGAACTGGCGCATCAGCGGAGATGGGATCTATGGCTCAGCTGGCTGCAAGTCCCGATTGCCGCGATCTGGTGGTTCAATCCGGTCTACTGGGTCCTTTCCCGGAAGATCCGCAGCGTGCGTGAGGACTGCTGCGACGATCTCGTGGTGGCCTCCGGCCTGGCTTCGGGTGAGACATACTGCGACACACTTTTGCAGGCGGCGCGGGTTGCATCCGGCTGCGCCCTGAATGGTGCCGCGCTCGCTTATATTGATGAGTCCCATCCGCTGCGAAGGAGGTTGAAGCGCATCATGACCAGCAAACTGATCACCGCGCCCAGGCTTGCCTGGACGGGCATTATTATTGTGATCCTGTTGGCGCTGCTTTTCCTGCCTGGGATTCGGAAACGCTCGAGTGTGCAGAATCCCGCTTCTGCGGCCGGAGAGCAAAAGAGCGGTTTAACGGCGTCCAATACGTCGATGCCTCTTCCTGCGAATGCCGGCGCGCCGAATTTCTCAACTTCGCCGATATCCGACGGAATCCCGGCGACGGAGATTCAGGTCCGTGTGATCGAAAGAGTCACCGGGCGGCCCGTGCCCAATGCCGCCGTTCTGCTTGCAGCTGCCGAGGCCGTCAAGGACGCGGTTCTGGCCGAAGCCCCGCACACGGACAGCGACGGACGGTGCGCGATTCCGACGCCAAAGCCGCCGGCATTGATCACGATAAGGGCGGAAGGGTTCGTCGCGCGCCATCTGCGGTTACCTCAAGGCGAGAACGTACCGCAGGAATATGTCTTCAAGCTCGACAAGGGTTCTTCCATCGGAGGCTACGTTCGTGACGAATCCGGCCAGCCCCTGGAAAACGTAAAGCTCTCGATATATGCCTGGAATGAGATCCTCGATTCGAAACAGAACCTGCAGAATCCCGAGGGTTATGACTCCTGGACCTACACCCGGACCGACAGGTCGGGCAAGTGGATCTCAACGGAACTCGTGCCCGATCCGGACAGGATTCAGCTGACGTTGGACCATCCGGAACGCGCCAGCATCAAATTCGACACCAGCAACCTCACAGGGACGCCCACCATTGGGACCACACCCATCGAACATGCCTCCATCGGCGATCTGAAAGATGGCAAAGCTGTCCTGGTAATGAAAAACGGCCTGGTGGTGGCAGGCAGAGTAGTGGATGAAGCCGGCCGGGGAATCGAAGGAGGTGAAATCGTCCACTGGGATAGCCGCTCGAGCCGATTCCAAGATTGGATGCTCGAACCCGCCAGGACTGACGCTAACGGGCAATTTGCCCTCAGGATTGCCGGACCCGGCGAGATTATGCTCTATGCGGAGGCGAAGGGGTTTGCTCCCGAAGAGCGTGCCGTGAAAGTCGTGCCCGGCTTGCCCCTTATCGAGTTTCGCTTGAAAAGGGGGGAACTTGTCAGCGGCCGCGTGGTCGACGAAAACGGAAATCCGATTCCGAACGCAACCGTCCGCACCGGCAATCCCGTGCTCGGGAGAAATCAACCGTTCTCGTGGTCGGGAAAGACGGAAGATAACGGGAGATTTCTATGGGATTCGGCACCGGCAAAGCCGCTCTCATATGTCATATCCGCCGCCGGCTATGACGGCACTTCGCTGGTTCTGGAGCCTGCCAGGGAGCATGAGATTCGCCTGACAAAAAGTTCAGAGCTGACTATTTCCGGGAAAGTGACCGACGCCAAAACCAAAATGCCGATCGACAACTTCAAGGTGTCCGCGCTTGTGAACTCGCAGATGATTTTCAGATCGGTGGACGGAAAAGCCGGGGAATTTACCATGACGTTGCAGGTGCGGTCTGCGCCCGCAACTGTCGGCGGGCGTGTGATGCCGCCGCCGAATTACGGCATCCTGGTCGAAGCCGATGGGTATCTGCCCGATGCCTCCCAGTCAGTCGAGGGGAAGCAGGGTAACCGGTATTTCGAACTGTCCCTGGTCCGCGGCAACGGATTATCGGGTCATGTCTTGTTGCCGAATGGCAATCCGGCTTCCGGCGCCAACCTCTTTCTTTGCGGCGGGAGTAACACGGCCGGGACCACTTCGAGCGCTGGCGGCGGCCCGATGATGATGGACAGTATCCGGGCGATCCGATGTTTCTCGGGTCCGGGCGGCGCGAATTCGGCCGCGGCGGAAGCCGACGCTTCCGGGAAATACTCCTTGAAACCAATTCCCCAGCCGCACACGCTTTACGCAGTGCACGAGGGAGGATTTGCCGCCTTGCCGGCGGAGAAACTCTCGTCCTCCGGCGACGTTACGCTGCATCCGTGGGGCCGGATCCAGGGTGTCCTGATGGTTGGCCGCAAACCGGGAGCAAATCAGCCGTTGGCCTTGTCCTCACTGACCTCGATGTATTCTATGGATCTCCGAGTGACTTTGCGGACGACATCGGACAGTCAAGGCAGGTTTGAATTCGCGACTGTGCCCCCAGGGGAGTACCGGATCAGGGCGACCGGCAGTACGTACCAGTCTGCGGATGCGATCGCACGATCCGGAGAAGCCATTTCGATCAAAATCGGCGGAACCGGCAGGCCGATTGTCGGCTGGTTCGTTTTTCCCGGGTCGGATCCGAATCCCGCTCCCAAAATCGGGTCGGCGAGCCTGTCATTGAAGCTGCCGGACGAAAACATCCCCAAGCCGACCGATGCGGCTGCGTACCGGGAATGGATGCAATCGGAAGCGTATGTTGCCCGGATGCGTTTGGAGCGAAGTTACATGATTCGCCTCGAACCGGACGGCTCGTTCCGGCTCGAGGACATCCCCGCGGGGACATATACACTGTCGGTCATTATGGCGCGGTCCGAAATGCCCCAGCCGGGTGTCGCGTCGGCACCTGACAGGTTCACGAAGGAAATCGTGGTCCCGGAAATTCCGGTAGGGCGCAGCGATGATCCTCTGAATGTGGGCGCCATCACACTGCAGGCCCCTGCCAAGAAGTGAGGGGAAGCATAATTTCATTCAGCAGCCACTTCTTGATTTAATCCTATTAAATGCAGTTATTCACGGACGTTGTCCTATTCTGAAAACAAATCGCGGTCGTAAGTCCGCTTCCGTACATTTCCGCCGCCGACGTTCCAAAGCGATCATACTATACCGAGGTCAATTCGCAATTGAGCAACGATTATTTCAATATCCGAGTGATGTAGATAGTTGAAGTTTATGTTGGTTGCGGTCCCGATGACCATGGGAAGAGGGATCCTGGCCGTATGGTGGGGATACCGGCCAAATCCCCCCTCGCAGAGCGAGCGGCCGCCGCTTTTTCCCGGGCGCTCAGCCTGGCAGCGCTGCTAAGCTGCCTCGCGAGGCCTGATCTCTCTCTCGATCTTCGCAATGGAGTGGCGGCGGATGACCTCCAGGTCGTAATGAGATTGGATATTGAGCCAATATTCGGGCGAAAAACCAAAGTATCGCGCCAAGCGCAATGAGGTATCAGCAGTGATTACTCGTTTACCCCGGACAATCTGACTCAGTCGGTTGGCCGGAACCCGGAGCTCCTTCGCCAGCTGGTTGATGCTCATGCCCAGTGGTTCGACCAGATCCAGTTTCAGAATCGTGCCTGGATGCACTGGCGTTCGAAGTTTTGCCGGCTTTGACGGCGCCCTCGTTGAGCAGAAGATGGCCCCTCAGGACAACGGCTTTGGTTGATTTTCCTGTCGCAGGATCGATCCATAGCTTCAAGCTGACATATGATTCAACTCGTGCGTGGGGCGCCTGCCTGCGATCATAGTCGTACCCACGCTGCAAATTCAGGCTAGATCTCGGACCAGCTCGCAATGCCAGGAAAATACGCCCCGGCGGCAGTGCATGATATCGCACGGAGATGTCAGCCACCCATGCAGCAAATCAGACGCTCAAGCGGGTACTTTGGAATCTTTGGACGGGCTGAAGCCCCATCCCCACAGGATCAGGTTCAATGGGCAGGGGCTTCAGCGAGCGGGGACGGTAACCTAGTTGTGCGGGGCGCTTATCAGTGAGCGCGCCAGGCGCGTGGCGGAGGCGGCATCCGGGGCGTAGCCGTCGGCTCCGTATTCGTCGGCGAGCCGCTGATTCAGGATGGCGCCGCCGACCATCACCTTCACCTTGTCCCGCAATCCCTCCTTCTGGAGGGCTTCGATGACTCCCTTCATGCGCGGCGCCGTCGTGGTCAGGAGCGCCGACAATCCCAGGATGTCCGGGGCCTTGGTCTTCACTGCGCTGACAAACTCGCCGACCGGGACGTCGGCCCCCAGGCTGGTGACCTCGAATCCCGCCCCTTCCAGCATGATGCAGACCATTCGCTGGCCGATATCGTGAACGTCGCCTTCGACGGTTCCCATGACCACCCTGCCGGCCTTCTTTGCCTCGGACCGGGCCAGCTCCGGCTTCAGGAGTTCAAGAGAGGCCGTCATGGCCTCCGCGGCCATGAGCATTTCGGGGATGAACTTCTTCCCCTGTTCGTATTCGTCTCCGACGATTTCCATGGCCGGGATGAGTGCGTGGTTCAAAATATCTTCGGCCGCATGATCGGCCAAAGCCCGCCGGGTCAGCTCGACGGCCTTCTGATCGTCCATGTTCACGATGCTGAGCTTGATGCTTTCCATGATGTCATCGGTGGGTGCCATTTCATCCTCCCCTGAGATTCTCAATTCCTGTTCACTGGCACGGGCGCGCGTTCAGACGCGCCTGTCGCCGGATTTTCACGCCGGCCGGCCGTGCTTCCTCGCGGCGTAGACGACCGTATCGATATTCACGAATGGTGTTCCGGGCGGCGTCCAGCAGTTGGGGCCGAGGATGCTGCGCAAGCCGCCTTCCTCGACGGCCCGGATCACCTCGTTGCATTCCGCTTCAATGGCGTCGGGAGTGCCGGCCGCCAGCGTCGTGGCGTAAGGCACCGGCACTTTTTTGTCGGTGACGCACTGGGTTGTGGCTCCCAGGTTGCCGTTGATGGCTTTGGCGCGCGCCTTACCGGCCTTGTTCTGCTCGGTGATTTTTTCCACGCACAGGCGGATGTCCATCGGGCCGAGGAAATAGGCGTCAGCCTGATTCTGCGCCACCAGATCCAGCCGGTCATGCCAGTTGCCGCAGGGGTGGAAGACTATCGGCACTCCGGTTTCCTTGCGGATTGCCTCGATGAATTTTCTCTCCATGGGCTGAGTGAGCTTCTCGTAAGTGTCTCGCGAGATGCAGTCTGCCGAGGATACCGGATCGTTGACCCAGACCATGTCGGCGCCGGCCTGCACCTCCGCTTTGACCATTTCCAGCCAGGGATCAAGAGCCAGCTCCATGAGCTCCTGCGCCCATGCCGGGTCGCGGACGACGGTCGTAAACCATTTCTGGAAGCCGAGCAGGCAGCCGACGGTCCTGGACGGGCAGCTTCCCCATGTCATGATGGGCACGTGCTGTTTCCCTCCGCCCCTCTTGATCAGCTCCTCCTTGAGCCTGCGGATGACATAGAGGACCTTGGGCATGTTGGCGTCTTTCCTGGGATCGACTTTCCAGTTGATCTTCCGCATGTCCTCTTTGGTCTTGATCGCGGGTTCTTTGACCATGGGGACATCGTCTTCCGGGTATTTCAACACGGTGCCGAGAGCTTCCTCCACCGGGCCCATCATGTCGTAATCGATGACGCAGTCGTACTGGAATCTCTCCTGGCCGACGATCTGAGCCTTGACGTACAGATCCGGGACTTCCCAGGACTGGAGGAAATTCAATCCCAGATACTCGAGCGGGGCCCAGCGCGGATACATGTGCACCGGGACCCGGTCGGTCTTCTGTCCGGAGAGGGCCGCGGTCATCCGCTCCATCGGGGTCATTTCCTTCACTTGGTTGTACAGGTAGTACATAGAATTCATTCTTTCTGAAGTGCCATAAGGCTCAGCATGAACTGCTCCTGCCGCACTTCCTCTTCTGGTTGAATGACGACAAATTCATCGATGCCGGCGCAGGCGGCGGAATCGCCCCTTCGGCCGATTTCGAACAGACGGCGGATGAGCGCATCCGACCCCACGCGTTCCTGGTATTCCCAACCCCAGCGCTCCCGGCAGAACGCGGCTATCTGCAAAGCCCGCGGGCGATAGCGCTCCAGGTCCCGGGGCGTGAAGGCGACGAAGCAGAGCCTTCGGTACTTGCCGTACATGGCATCCGAGATCGATGCCGCCTTGTCCGGGCCATACTTGTCACAGCACTTCCGATGCTCGCTCCAGGGCTCGCCTTCGGATTCGATCCATCCCGGGGTGAGGTAGTATGTTGCCGGATTCGCGTGGAATTCTTCGAGGTAGGCGGCGCGCGATCCCAGGAACAGCGAAACGCAGTCATCCACCCGGGGAATGAGAAGCGTGTGCTGCCGCGACTTCAAGCCGGACAGTCCGTTGCCGCACAACCCGAAGCCGATCAGCACGCGGTGCGGCTCCTTGAGCGCGTCGATCTGCTCCTGGATCGCGGCCCGCATCTTCCGCGGCGTGAGATGCAGGCCATAGTCCATGTAGATCACCGGGATGCGGGGATCGCCGAGACCCTGGGACAATGCGTCGCGAAACACGGCGCAGGCGATCAAGACGATGTTCCTGTTGTCTTCCATACAACGCGCACCCGATATTACTGAGGTTTGGGCGGCTCGAGCTTGCCTTCCCGGAACGCCTGCAGATAGGCCTTGCAGTACGCGTCGCGCCCGCCGAGCGCTTCCGCGGCCTTGATCCTGGCGATCAGCCCCGGATCGGTGGGATCTATGATCGCGGCATCCATCCCGCGCCCCAGGAGCATCAGCAGAAAGACCTCGTTCAACAGTTTGCGGGCCGGGAGCCCGTAAGAAACATTGCTGACTCCGCAGCTGGTATGAACGCCGGGGCATTGGCGCCTGATCCGGCCAATGGCGTCGAGCACGGCCGGGCCGTGCTCCGAACCCGTGCTGACGGGAAACACACAGGGGTCGACGTAGATGTTGTCGTGGGGAATCCCTCCGGCGGACAGGCGCTCCACCAGGCCGGTCGCGATGGCCACGCGGTCCTCGAGCCCCTTCGGAGGGGCAGCCGCCGACAGGCAGAGCGCGATTACCTTGGCACCGTGCTGCTTGACCAGGGGGAGAATCGCGTCGAAGCGCTCCGGATCAGCAGTGATCGAATTGATCATCGGCGTCTGCCGGCACAGCGGCAATGCCTGCCGCAGGGCTTCCGGGTCCGCGCTGTCCAGGCAGAGCGGTACCTCCACGACCTGCTGCACGGTCTCGACGAGCCACGCAAGGTTCGCCACTTCCTGGCCGGCAATCCCGCCGTTTACGTCCAGCATGTGCGCCCCGGCTTCCGCCTGCTTGAGTGCCTCGCCCTCGATGAATCCCGCGTCCCTCTTTGTGACCGCTTCTCCGACGCGCTTGCGCGTCGCATTGATGCGCTCCCCGATAATCAGCACTGTTCCCTCCTATCAGTGTCTAGTTTCTGTCGCGAATCGCCTCCAGCCTGTCGCTCTCTGCCCCGCAAGTGGCAGTCGGACAAGCAGCCCGGACGATCGGAGACGCAGCCCGGGGTAACGGAGTGCAGAGCTTCCGAGCCATGAAGGGGCGACGGACAAACCCTATGAACAAACGTCTTTCGCCCCGCCGGGGCTCCTCTGATCTGGTCGCCTACCGGGGGCTGCGCGCTGCTCGCATGCCCCCGGCCACTCTCTGACGGCCCCTCCGGGGCCCGAAAACCGCGTCCTGCCGTTACCATGCCGAGGTCGGCGCTCAACCGCCGTACCCGTAGCGGGTCGGCTCTTTGCTGCCGTGTGCGGCCGTGATCTGTTGGTGGCTCTCCACCAGGCGCTCGCCAAGCAATCTCGCCAGGCGCCGGAACAGGATCAGTCCGCAAGCCGGATAGCGGTCGAAAATGCCGTTGAGCGTTTCTCTGCTGATTCTGACCACCGTTACGTCCGTGAGGCATTCGGCAGTGCTCGAGTAGACCTCACGCCCCACGAGGCTCGACCAGCCCAGGGCGTCCCCCTCCTTCTCCACGATATGGGTGACGATGCCGCGATCGCCGGCACTCAGCCGTAATCTGCCGCGCTCGATCACGTACAGGTCCTCCGCCGGATCGCCGGCCTTGAAGAGAGTATCCCCGGCCGCGTGTGCTTCGTGAGTCAGGCTCTTTGAGATCTCCTCCATGAACTCCGAGGTCATCCCCTGAAAGAGATAAGCCTTCTCAATAAACATGACCCCTCCTTCCCCATATCGGCCGGAAAGCGCCGGCGCGGGTTCGTGCGCGTCAGAACAAGCCGGTCACCTCTCCGGTTTTGACATCCACATCCACGCGGCGGAAGCCCGGGTTCGACCCAGTCCCGGGCATCAGGCTGATGGTCCCGGCCAGCGGGCAGAGAAACCTGGCGCCGGAGAAGATCAGGACGTCGCGAATCGGGAGGATCCAACCTTTTGGGACGCCCTTGAGTGCCGGATCATGGCTCAAGCTCAGGTGTGTTTTCACCATCAGCGTGGCGTAATCGGAATATTTCGGATCAGATTCGAACATTTCGGCCTTTGCCTTGGCTTCGGGCGTCCAGGCCACGCCATCGGCGCCGTATACCTCCTGGGCGATCGTCTCGACCCGCTCCCTCAGTTTCCTCTCCAACGGGTAGAGATAACGGAAGTCACTCCTGTCGTTGCAGGCCTCGATCACGGCTTCGGCCAGTTCTATGGCCCCTTCGCCTCCCCTGGCCCATTGGTCGGAAACGGCACAGCGGGCTCCTGCGGCCTCCGCCGCCCTGCGCACCATGGCTATCTCATCCCTGGTGTCGGCGGCGAACCGGTTGATGCACACCACGGGGTTGATCCCCGCTTTCCGTATGATGCCGATGTGGTGGATCAGGTTGGCCATCCCCTTTTCCAACAGGTCCAGGTTCTCGCGGGTATACTCCAGGGGGAGCGGGAGCCCGGGGACAACCGCAGGGCCGTTGCCGTGCATCTTCAGGGCGCGGATCGTGGCCGTGAGGACCGACGTGCTCGGCGTCATGCCGGCATAGCGGCACTTCACGTTCCAGAACTTTTCAAACCCGATGTCGGCGCCGAACCCGCTTTCGGTGATGTGATAGTCGAACAGCTTCAGACCGACGCGGTCGCCGATGATCGATGACTGGCCGACGGCGATGTTGGCGAACGGCCCGGCGTGAACCATGCAGGGCTGATATTCGGCGGTGCTGCACAGCGTGGGATTGATGGTGTTTCGCATCCAGGCGCACATGGCGCCCGCCACGTCGAGATCGCCCGTGGTGACTGGCTTGCCGTTGCGGTCGAAAGCCAGAGTGATGTTCGCGAGGCGTTCCCTGAGGTCGGCCAGGTCGCGAACGATCGCGAGGATTGCCATGAGCTCGGAGCTGGGGATGATGTTGAACTGGGACCTCATCATGAAGCCGTCGTTCCTGCCCCCGATGCCGATGATGATGTTGCGCAGGGCTTGCGCGCAGAAGTCGATCACCCAGCTGAACTCTACGCGCGTGGGATCGATGTCCAGGCGGCGCATCTTGCTCAGTTTCTGGAGTTGGCCGTCGCCGTAGTTCCTCTCGTGCTGCATCCGGGCCGTGAGCGCCACCATGGCCAGGTTGTGCGCGTTCTGAACGTCGTTGAGGTCCCCGGTGAGTCCCAGGGAAAACTCCGTCATCGGGATCAGGAGGGCGTTGCCGCCGCCGGCAGCCGTCCCCTTGATGTTCATCGTGGGGCCGCCCGAGGGCTGGCGCAGGCAGCCGCCGACGTTCTTGCCCAGCCGCCCCATGCCCTGCATCAAACCGAGCGACGTGGTGGTCTTGCCTTCCCCCAAGGGGGTCGGCGTAATGGCCGTCACCTCGACGAACTTGCCGTCCGGGCGATCCTTGAGACGCTCCATGATTTTCAGGAAATTGAGCTTGCAGACTCTTCCCATCGGCAGAATTTCATCCGCCTGCAGCCCCAGCCGCTCTCTCCATGCGGCCGGGGAAGGCATATTCTGCTCCGCTGTGCGGGCAATCTGCCAGTCTGCCATCATAGTGGCGTCGCACACCATTCCCTCGTTCCTCCTCCGGGCGCCTCGCCCGCGCAGCCTTACTTTTTCAGCAGTTCACAGAAATGCTGATACTCCTCGTCGGTCATCTGGAACCAGTTCTCGGGCTGAGGGAAGCTGCGTTCCGTGACTTCCTTGACATACTGTTCGAGACCCCCCTGGATGACCTTGCCGGCATCGGCGAACACTTTGGCCATCCGGGGCTTGAACTTGGGGTAGAGCGCGAACATGTCGTGATAGATCAGGAGCTGCCCGTGGGCGTCCGGGCCGGAACCGAGGCTGATGATGAAGCAGTTCCTGGCCCGTTCGGTGATCACCTTGCACACGCGGTCGGGCACCATTTCGAGCAGAATCGAGTAGGCGCCGGCTTCCTCCAGGGCCCTTGCGTCGTCCACGATCTTTTTCGCCTGCAGCGCGCCCTTCCCCTGCACGCGGAAGCCTCCAAGCGCGCTGGCGCTCTGGGGGGTCAGTCCCAGGTGGCCCATCGTCGGAATTCCCGAGCGGACCAGAGCCGCGATTCGGTCCGCCATTTCGATGCCTCCTTCGAGCTTGACTGCGTTGCAGCCGGCTTCCGCCATAAAGCGACCCGCGTTGCGAATGGCGGTTTCGATGCTTGGCTGATACGTCATGTATGGCATGTCCCCGATCAACCAGGCGTTCGGGGAACCCCGGCGAACGGCCTGCGCATGCCGGATCATGTCAGCCATGGTGACCGGCAGCGTGCTGTCATAGCCCAACATAGTCATCCCCAGGCTGTCGCCCACGAGGATGATGTCGATGCCGGCGCGATCCTGCATCACGGCGGTCGGGAAGTCATAGCAGGTAAGCATGGAGATCGGTTGCCCTTCGGCGACTTTCTTGAATAGAGACGGCAGAGACGTCGGCTTTCTTTCAGTCATAGCTCCTCCCAGATGCTTCAGTGAAGGTTGGCGCAAGCCTCATTATGGCGGCAACCCGCGGAAAAAGGGAAACCAAAATTGCGTGTAAAAGGCTGAGCGACAGTTGACCTGTGTTGATGGTAGAATCCAACGTCCGCAACCCGAGCGCAATCATATTTGAACTGCTGTCCTCCCGGGTCTTCGGGAGGCGAGGCTTCAGGGAGAGTTTCCATGGATGAGCAGATCCAGCAACTGTTGAAGATTCCGCAGGAACGTTTGAACGAGATCAACGCCATTCTGACGGATCCCGGGATGCGGGTCGTCAAGGACTTGCTCGCTGTTGTGGGCCGGTACGGTACTTCTGCGGAAATCAATCGCAAGGCGGCGCAGGCAGGCGAGTTGCCGGCTTTACTGCGGCGCGTCGGGGAGGTAAAGCCCGAATTCCTCGAGCCGTTGCGCTGGCTCGAGGCGCAGCGGGACCGCGGGGCGTTCGTCGGCATCCGGGAGTACCGGAAAAAAATTCTCGGTGACAAGGCCGCGTCCATGCAGTTCAAGGACGACTCTGCCGTGACTCTGGAGATCAGCGCGGCCCAGTATTTCCCTTGGGTGATCGCGGCGGCCGAGCGGGCCATCGAGCAGGGTTCACTGATGCCGGGGCGGCTGATCCGGGTGCGCAAGATGAAGGAGCAGGAGGCGGACGGGGATCTGCCTGCCTTTATCGCCGCCATGGATATCATCGGTTCGAGCTTTGTCGAGACCCTGGACACGAAGGGAACCGACGGTTCCAACGTCCATCTGGGCGGCCCGGCGACCATTACCGGTTACTTCGGAGGCGTTGGCCAGCCGAACGATCACGTGCTGCAATGGGTCGACGAGCTGCTCTACTACTACACGAATTACGGCGTGCGCCAGGTGCTCAACATCAATCCGGGCACGGTTCTTGCCGGATATTTCCTCTATCGGCTGGGCATCGACATCGAGTTCAAGATCTCCGTGTTCATGGGCAACGACAACCCTTATGCCGCGCTGTGGACGCTGATCGGAGCCAGGCTTTTCGCACGCAGCGACGGGAGCACGCCGTTGATCGGATTCAACTGGAGCAACTCGGTCAACAACGAGTCCATGGAGATCACGGCGCAGTTCCGGAAGGCGCTTGGACTGGAAGATATCGTCCGCTTCGAACACCACATCACGGAGACGTACCGGAGCATCGTGCGCCAGCCCTACAATCGCCGCCAGGAGCTGATGGAGATTGCGGACCACGTCGCCAACATTTCTGCCAAGCACGAAGGCGGAGATCCGGAAGTGGAACAGACCCGGGAACACTCCTCGGACATCCTGGACTATTTCCGTGACAAGACGGAAGTCATCGAATCCGGGGACTGGAACCACCTGCTGCAGAATTTCCTGGACAAATTCGACGCCACCAACAGGACGGCCCGGGCCCTGACCGAACATGGCCTTTCATTTGTGGCCGCCAGGAAGCTGCACCCGGCATCCAGGTGATGACTGTACTCGTGCCGGCATCGTGCATACTGCGAAAAAAGTGCGGGACAATGACAGCGAACCACAAAGACCTCGAAGACCTCAAAGGCGATAGGCGTGAAAGTGTTTGAGTACTGTGCATGTCTTTGAGGTCTTTGAGGTCTTCGTGGTTCCAGATCGGGTCACGATTTGTGCCGGAATGAACAAGATCGACCGGGCGCCGGGATTCCCGGCTTTGCGCTTTCCACTGCCGTTCGGGTAAAATCAAGGTCCTGAAACATGTGCGCCCAAATCTGTGTTTCCATCCGCGAATCCACGACCCGGACTGCCGCTGAAGCAGCTGCGCGCGCGGCGGACTGGGCGGACCTGGTGGAGATCCGCGCCGATTTCATCGCAGACCTCGACCTCGGCCTTTTGTTCCGTACCAAAATCCGCCCTTGGATCTTCACGCTCCGATCGCGAGAGGAAGGAGGGGCCTTCGATGGCTCAGAGCGCCGGCGCCTGGAGACGATCCTGAAAGCGGCGCAGGCTGGGGCGGACTATGTAGACGTGGAGTATTCCGCCTCGTGGCAGGTGATCCTGCAAAGCGTGCCGCGCCAGAGGGTGATTCTCTCCCACCACGACTTCCAGAAAACTCAGGAGGACCTGGAATCCCTGCTCGACGCCATGTCGGCGTCGGGCGCCGGAGTTCTCAAGATCGCCACGACAGCGGACGGGCTAGGGGACACCTTGCGGATCGCCCGGCTGCTGGATCGCGCCCGGGAGCGGAACCTCAGCCTGTGCGCGCTGGCCATGGGTCGCGAGGGGCTGCCCAGCCGGGTCCTGGGTCCGCTGTGGGGATCCTGGATGACTTTTGCCAGCCTGCCCGGCGGGGAGGCAACCGCCGACGGCCAGGTGCCCGCCGATGTCCTGACAAAGCAGTATCGCGTGCGGGAGATATCGGAAGCCACGCGGCTGTATGGCGTGCTGGGGAAGCCATTGGGGCACACGCTGTCCCCCCGCATTCACAGTGCGGCTTTTGCCGCGCGAGGTGACGATGCGGTGTTCCTCCCGCTGGAGGCCTCCTCGTTCGACGACTTCCTCCAGTTCCACGCTTCGTGCCCGCTCCAGGGAGTCGCCGTTACCATTCCATACAAAAGGGCAGCCCACGCGCATGCGTACAGCCTGTCGGTCGCGGCCGAGCAGACCGGGGCGGTCAATACGATTATCCTGAAAAACGGACGCTGGCATGGGGAAAACACCGATGTCGAAGGATTCCTCCGCCCCCTCAAGCGGCGCGTTCACCCCGGAAAACTGCGTGCGGTCGTGCTGGGCGCCGGCGGCGCCGCGCGGGCGGTGATTTATGCCCTCTGCTCCGAGGGCGCCGGCGTGTGCGTCGTCGCGCGCGATGGGGAAAAGGCCCGAGTGCTGGCCGAAAAGTTTCACGTGGAGTGTGCGGGCTGGGAGCGGCTCAACAGCCTGCGTTGGGATCTCATGGTCAACGCCACCCCGGTCGGAATGTACCCCGAAGCCGGCAGGTCCCCCGTGGACGCGGCGGCGCTAACGGGCGAGTGGGTCTACGACCTCGTTTACAACCCTGCGGCGACTCGGCTGCTGACGGAAGCGGCGCGGCGCGGCTGCAAAACCATATCGGGCACCGAGATGTTCCTCGGACAGGCCTGGAAACAGCAGTGCCTGTGGTGCGGGACTCCTCCACCCGACGGAGTCATGGAGGAGGCCTTGAAGGCGGCCGTCAGCCCGGAGAATACAGGGACCGGCGAGCGGTAGGGAGCGGTCGACGGCGGATCCCTGCCGGGATCTTCCCGCAAGTGAACACAACGACAGAAGTGAGGGACAAAGGCAGCGAACCAGATATACCGCAAAGGTGATGGACGTGGGGGCACATGAGCGAGCGTAAGGCCAGCGTCACCCGTACGACAGAACGCGTGGAGGTGAAAGTCGTCCTGAACCTGGACGGGAAAGGGGGCGGCACCGTCCAGACCGGTTTCCCGTTCCTCGATCAAATGCTGATCCTGTTTGCCCGCCAGGCTGCATTTGACCTGGAGATTCGCTGCAAGGGGACCGAACCAGACCCGCTCGAGTCGGCAGTCGATGTCGCGCTCTGTCTGGGCCTTGCACTGGACAACGCGCTCGGCGAGCGCAAAGGGATCCCCCGCTATGGCCAATCCTACGCGCCTGTGAACGAGCACCTGGCCCGCGCCGTCGTGGATATTTCGGGGCCTCCATGCCTGGTGTATCACGTTCGGGCGTCCGTCCCGCATCTGAGCGGCGCCGACGCCGGCGTGATCGAGCGGTTCTGGCGAAACTTCGTGGCGCAGGCGCGGCTCAATCTCCACATCGAACTCCTCTATGGCGACGGCTTGCCGGCATTCGAGGCAATCTTCAAAGCGGCTGCCCGCGCACTGAGCCACGCCTGCCGGGTTCGGCCTTACGCTCCGACGGCTTCCGGGGAGCTATGATCTCGGACTGCCGTACGCCGGCGGGTTGACCGGCACGAACCTGTTATAATCGGCTGACCTATGTGAAAGGGACAATCATGTTGGATGTACTCGCACTGGTGCTGGGCGGCGGCCGCGGCCAACGGCTCTACCCGCTCACGAAGTTCCGCAGCAAACCGGCCGTCCCATTGGGCGGGAAGTACCGCATCATCGATATCCCGGTCAGCAATTGCCTCAATTCCGGCATCAGTCACATATTCGTGTTGACCCAGTTCAACTCGGCGTCGCTCAACAGGCACATCGTCCAGACCTATAAGTTCGACATGTTCAGCGGCGGCTTCGTCGACATCCTGGCCGCAGAGCAGACGCCGGACAACCCGAACTGGTTTCAGGGGACGGCCGACGCCGTGCGGCAGAGCATCAAGCATTTCGCCCCTTACGATTCGAGGTACGTCCTGGTCCTCTCCGGCGACCAGCTGTATCAGATGGACTTCCGCGAACTCATCCAAACCCATCACGATCGGGGCGCCGAGATTACCGTGGCAGGAATTGCAGTGACCGCTGCGGAAACCGCCGGCCTCGGCATCATGAAAGTCCAGGATGACGGGCGTGTCATCGCCTTCCACGAGAAACCGGGGCCTGAGCACCTGCCGGACCTGCGCTGCCCGTTGCCGAATCTCCGGCTTGCCGGCGCCGGCCGCGAATTTCTGGCGAACATGGGGATCTATCTGTTTCAGAAGGAGTACCTGATCGACCTGCTGACTAAATCGAGCGCACTCGACTTCGGCAAGGATCTGATTCCCGAAGCGTTCGGAAAAGCCAAAGTGTTCGCGCATGTCTTCGACGGCTATTGGACCGATATCGGGACGATCCGGTCTTTTTATGAGGCCAACCTGGCGCTCACCGTAAACTCCCCGCGGTTCAACTTCTATGACGCGCAGCGGCCGTTCTACACTCACCCCCGGAATCTTCCGAGCTCGAAGCTGAACAACTGCACGCTCCATCAGTCCGTGATCGCGGATGGGTGCATCCTGAACGGGGCGGACATTACCCGGTCCCTCGTCGGCATCCGAAGCCGTATCGGAACCGGGACGACGATCAAGAGTTCGATCATCATGGGCGCCGACAGCTATGAGACCGTCGATGAGATTGCGGGGAACGCCGCGCGCGGGATCCCCAACATCGGGATCGGGAGCCACTGCACCATCATCAATGCCATCATCGACAAGAATGTGCGCATCGGCGACAACGTCTCGATCATCAACGCGCACAATCAGCAGGAGAGGGACGAGCTCATCTACCACATTCGGGATGGGATCATCGTGGCGCCGAAGGGATCCATAGTCCCGAGCGGCACCGTCATATAGTTTCTGTCGCGAATCTCAATCATCGTCCTGCCTGGTCCTGGAGGTGGACCTGGACCTCGACTTGGACGTGGTCAGCCTTGTTTGATGGTTCATTTTGCGAATGCGGCACTTATATCTGGTCATGGGTATTTGCCGGGTCTACGTCCACGTCCAGGTCCAAGTCCAAGTCTAGGTCCAGGTCAGGTTAACACGGAGTTCCGCGATACAAACTTTCTAGCCCGGAAGATCCATGTGCCGTGCGGCCTGCTAAACGACTGTCTCGCGGAAACCCAGGACCATCATAGTGATGTCGTCGTGCTGAGGTGCGTTCGCCGAGAATGAAGCGAGTTCTTCCTGCAGGCGGCCCAGGATCACGTCGGAAGATGCCTTTGCGTTCTTTCTCAACAGGTCGCGAACTCTTTCTTCGCCGAACTCCTCCCCCGTCGTGTTGCGTGCCTCCAGCAGACCATCGGTGAAGAGAACCAGGTGGTCGCCCGGTTCCATCGTTACGGTTCGGGCTTCATACTCGGCTAGAGGGAACAGCCCGAGAACCATGCCTCCTTCGGTAAGTTCACGCATGGATCCATCTGGCCGGATCAGGATCGGGGGATTGTGGCCTGCATTGGTGTAAGTGCAGTTTCCTTCGGCGTCGAGGATTCCGAAAAAGAAGGTCACGAACCGGCTTCCGGTTCCGCGCCTGGCCAGGCTGCAATTGACGTTTGCGATCATGCTCGGAAGGGGGAGATTCAGCAGGGTCTGGGCGCAGAAGATGCCCTGGAGCATCGCGGCCAGCAGGGCGGCCGGCATCCCTTTTCCTGCGACGTCGCCGACTGCGAAGCCAAGCCTCCCCTGGTCCATGTCGAAGTAATCGAAATAGTCGCCGCCGACCTCGCGGCACGGCAGGTTCACACTGCAGGCATTCATGAAGTGCAGGATTTTGCCGCTCGGGGGGAGGAGGGCCTGCTGAATCTCGCGCGCGATGGCGAGTTCCTCTTCCAGCTTGCGCTTGACCTGCGATTCCTTGTACAGCCGGGCATGCTGGATCGCCATCGCGGCTTCGCTGGCGAGAGTGTCCAGCGCTTCTTCGATCTGACCCTGAGACAGTCCGCCGCCGATGTTGGCGCTGTCCACGTAGAGAACCCCGATGGTCTCGATCGCTCCGAGCTGGGAAAGCCCGCCGGAGTCGCGAAACGGGACATAGCGGAGAGGCACGCACGAGATGCTCCTCACTCCTAATCTCCGGGTGGAGCTGTGGTCCTCGGATTCGCGGTTCAGATCGAGGTCATTGATCACGATCCGCCGGCCCGTGTGAAAGACCTCGTCGGGAACGCGCCGGCTGGTCTGGAACGAGGACCCGTCGAGCGGCTGCTTGTGGGCATTGCGCGCGCAGCGGAAGCTCAGGTTGCCGTCCGATTCCTTGAGCATGATGAAACCGCGCTCCGCGCCCGTCACTTCGATCGCATTGTCTACCACGAGGTTCAGCAGGTCATCGAGGAGCGGGATCGAACTGAGGGCGTGGAAGGTCGACAGCAGCATCCCCATTTCGCGGAAACCATGAACGGATATCCCGGAATCCGCTTTGGACCCGGTGCCCGCAAGCAGGGATTGCAGCAGATCCCCTTTGTGAAAGGTGAGGACCTGACCCTGCAGCCCGCCGACCCGGATGCGGTCTCCATGACTCAGCACTGCCTGCTCGATCCGTGTTCCGTTTACGAACGTGCCGTGTTTGCTGCCGAGATCGCGCAGCAGATAGTCGGTGTCCTGCAGGATGACTTCAGCCTGCGCGCGGGAAACATTCATCTTGGCGAGGACCAGGTCGTTGTTCGAGCCGCGCCCGATCGTGAATCGGGGCGGGACGATTGCGATCCACTGCTCCTTTCCTGCATCGTCGAAGTACCGGAATCTCGCCTGAATGACTTCATTTCCTGCCAGGGCCCTGGCCGGAGTGCGGCTCGAAGCCCGGTTCAGGCTCTGCTGTAAAGCTTCGGGCGTCAGTGGCTGGAAGAGGATATCCGCGGCGCCGTTGCGCCAGGCTTCGAGTGTCAGGGGAGTCGACGGTTTGGCGCAGACCAGTACTACCGCCAGATTAGGCTGGTGCGTCAGAACCTGGCGGAGTTCTTCAATCGCCCTTTCGTCGCTCCCGGGTTGGAGGTAGACAAGATCAAGGTCGGCGTTGTCCAGGCTCTCGATCCCTTGAGCCAGGCCGGGCACGGTGGATACGCGATGGCCGGCGCCGGCAAATTCCCTCATCGCCACCTCCGGATTGCTCATTCCCATCAAAAGTATGGAGTGGTTGGCCATAGCATCCTGAGTCCCGGTTTGGTTCCCAATGATATCATAGCCTGGGGAGAATCTATGAGACGTGAACTTCTGGTCGGCGCACACATGTCGATTGCGGGCGGCATCCACCGCGCATTCGAACGAGGCCGCCAGGCAGGCTGCCGGACGCTCCAGGTCTTTCTGAAAAACAGCAATCAATGGAAAGCGAAAGCGCTGAGCGACGAGGACAGGAGGTTGTATGTGGAAGCCCAGACGCAGAGCAGGATCGCGCCCGTCGTGGCTCACAGCAGCTATCTGATCAACCTGGCCTCGCCGGATCGAGGGCTGCATCGAAGGTCGGTGGCCGCATTTGTCGAAGAGCTGGCACGCGCCAACTTCCTCGGCATTCCTGCGGTCGTCCTGCACCCGGGCGCGCATACCGGCGGGGGTGAGGAAAGAGGGATTGCGGCTGTTGCCGCGGGACTGAACGAGGCGCTCGACCTTGTTCCCGCGCCGGTCGCGGCTCTCCTCGAAAACACTGCGGGGCAGGGGAGTTCCGTCGGCCACAGATTTGAACAACTTGCCGGCATACTGGACCGGGTGGGCGACCAGGCCCGCATCGGATTTTGCCTCGACACGTGCCACCTTTTCGCCGCAGGTTACGACATCAGCACCCCGGCCGGGTACCGGAAAACCCTGCGTGAATTCGACCGGCTTATCGGTCTCGACAAAATCCGCGCCTTCCACCTGAACGACTGCCGCAAGCCGCTGGGGTGCCGCGTCGACCGCCACACGCACATCGGAGAGGGATGCATCGGATTGGAAGGCTTTCGCTGCCTGGTCAACGACCGCCGGTTCGAGTCCGTTCCTAAGATCCTGGAAACGCCGAAGGGAGAGGATCTGAAATTCGACCTGATGAACCTGGGCAGGTTGCGCAGCCTGGTCGCTACCCCGGGAAAAACAGGAGCCAGTGTTCTGCAGTCTCCAAAACAATAGCCGGATGGTCCGGCTCGGAGTACGATACAAGTTTGTGCGGAGATCATGTGAAATCGTGAGGAGGTCTCAAATGCGTGGATCGCGTGTGATCAGGTTGTTGGTGATGATGTTTTGCATGTCGGCCCTTGCCAGCGGCGTTTGTCTGCAGTCGCAACAGGCCCAGCAGGCAACCCAGACGAAGCCATTCCAACCTGAAGTGGGGCAGCCCGGGAAGGATGTGGTGTGGGTGCCGACGTCTCAGGCGCTTGTCGACAAAATGCTCGACATGGCGAAAGTCACGGCTCAGGACTACGTGGTCGACCTGGGATCGGGCGACGGGCGGACCGTCATTACGGCCGCCAAGAGAGGGGCTCGGGCCCTGGGGATCGAATACAATCCCGACATGGTGGAACTGTCGATCGCCAACGCAGCCAAAGAGGGCGTAACTGCGAAGGTGAAATTCATGAAGGCCGACCTGTTCGAAACTGATTTTTCGCAGGCGACTGTGGTCACCATGTTCCTGCTGCCTGAAATTAACCTGAAATTGCGTCCAAAGCTCCTCGACATGAAGCCGGGCACGCGGGTTGTGTCAAACAGCTTTTCGATGGAAGACTGGACGCCCGACCAGACTGAGACGGTGGAGGAAGGATGCACGACCTGGTGCACCGCCATGTTGTGGATCGTGCCGGCCAAGGTCGGCGGCAAGTGGCAGCTCAAAGGCGGCGAACTGGATCTGACCCAAGAGTTCCAGATGCTGAGTGGCACACTCACCACGGGGGGCAAGAGTGTCTCCCTATCCGACGCCAAAATGAGCGGGGATCAGATCACGTTTAGGGCCGGCACTGCGGTTTACACCGGCCACGTCAAAGGCGACACAATGCAGGGCACAGACAGCGCCAACGGATCCTCCGCCAGCTGGACCGCCACCCGAAAAGTGGGGACCGACGACGCCAAATGACAGCAGGAATTTGAATAAGTTTGGAGCAGAGGCTGCAAGAACGGCCTTAAATACAATTAAATCATGTGTCATCAGTGTGTCAGCGTCGTCAATCCCCGAAGAGAGATATGCTGAGGGAACCGGAGTATTTTGGCGATGAAGAGCTTGTACTGATCTACATGGCGAGGCGTCTGAAGGAAGCGCGTGCCGTGGAGGCCGCGCTCGACGCAGGTTCGGTGGACTACGCCGTCGTGCCGGAACATTACACCGGGGGTGTCTTCTTCAGTTCTCGAAGGGTGGGGGCGTTTTTTTATGTCAGCCCGCTTGCCGAACCGCGGGCTCGTTCCGCGCTCTTCGCAGCGGGTTTCATACCCCAAAACGCGCCAAAAAGTGACGATGACCCCAGCCCGAAATCCAGGTCTGACCCATCATGAATGAGGAAGTAGCCGGCTGGCTCCGGCGCGATCGCCCGCTTTCGCTTCAAACCCTCCACATTCCGTCGTCTCTGCGCTTGGTCGTCCTGGCGCCGCACCCGGATGATTTTGATGCTGTTGCGGTCACGATACGCTTCTTCAAGGAGAACGGGAACGGGGTTGACGTCGCCGTGGTGACGTCCGGCGCGAGCGGCGTCGAAGACGGATTCGCCGGCGCCTTCACGCCGCCTGCGAAGGCGAAATTGAGGGAATGTGAACAGCGGGAGAGTTGCCGGATTTTCGGTCTGCCCGATAGCCGGCTGGCTTTCCTCCGGTCTGCCGAAGACGACAGCGGGCATCCTGAAGACAACGCCGCCAACAGGGAACTCGTATCGACGTATCTCGCCTTGAAGCGGCCGGACATCGTTTTCCTGCCGCACGGTCACGACCCGAATACGGGACATCGGCGAACATACGAATTTCTCCTCTGGAGTGTGCGGGAGGAGAAGTTGACGTTGCTGGCCTGCTTAAACCAGGATCCCAAGACAATCTCGATGCGGATGGACTTGTACCACGCTTTCGGACCGGAATTGGCGGTTTGGAAAGGAGAATTGCTCCGTACGCACCGGTCACAACAGCAGCGTAATCTGAACACGCGCGGATACGGCCTCGACGAGCGGATTCTGGAGGTCAACCGCCAGAGCGCCGTCGAGCTGGACCTGCGAGAAGATTTTGCCGAGGCATTCGAGCTGCAGTGCCTGGACGGGACAGGCGAGGGGGGAATGCGCGGGCATCGCGATACCCGCGGCTGACGGCCGGTCGATGTCAACCCGGCACTGCAGTCCGGGAATCGTCCAGAAAAGAAAACAAACGTCTTACGGGCGGCAACATCAGACGTGAGGAAATACGGGGATGATTGCCTGAGTGTTCCAGGAGTTCCCGGTGGTGAGAGTCCTTTCGCCCGTGTTATTCCGCCCCATGTTTGATGAGTGACTGCCCGCCAGGAGTTTGATGTCCGGGATGCCGGAGGAAGTTGACCATGGGACTGAAACTGAAATTCCTGCCCGAGCGTTTTGCCGTCTGCCGGTTGTGGCCGGACACCGAATTGCCTCACTGGGCGATGTCCGGCGCCTTTCGTTCCGTAACCCGCACGCCGAACGAACTGTCGATCGTGTGCGAGGAGTCTCTGGTGCCCGATGCCGTCACTGCGGAGCCTGGTTGGCGCTGCCTGATGGTGGAAGGACCTCTGGATTTCAGTCTGACCGGCATCCTGCTGTCAATCGCCGACCCCCTGGCCAGGGCGGGCGTAAGCATCTTCGCCGTCTCGACGTTCAACACCGATTACGTGCTGGTGAAGGAGAGTTCGATTTCCGAAGCCATCCAGGCGCTCACCGGGAGCGGCCATGAGGTCATGTGACCGCTCTCGCCTGTTTCCGGGGGGCTACTGACCCCGGGCAAGCCTGCTCTTGCGAATGCCGTAGAGGAAGTAGATCACCAGCCCGGCCGCCAGCCAGAGCACGAAACGGATCCAGGTCATAAGGGGCAGCCCGGACATCAGGAATATGCACATGGCAATGCCCAGCAAGGGAATCAGGGGTACGAACGGCACCCGGAACTTGCGTGGGCGGTCCGGTTCCCTCTTGCGCAGGATCAGGATTCCGATGCAGACCAGCGCGAAAGCGAACAGCGTGCCGATGTTGGTGAGCTGCACGATCTCATCGATGTTGGCGATCGCCGCGAAGAAAGCCACAAAAATCCCGGTCAGGATCGTCGTCACGTGGGGCGTCCGGTAGCGCGGGTGGATCTTCCGGAACCACGGCCCGAGGAGGCCGTCGCGCGACATGCTCATCAGGATGCGGGGTTGGCCCAGCTGGAACACCAGCAGCACCGCGGTCATGGCGATCACGGCGCCTAAAGCGAGCAATCCGGCGGCCCAATCCTGCTGGACGTAGTGGAGGGCGGCGGCCAGCGGGTCGGCCGCACCTGCCAGTTTGGAGAACGGGATCATGCCGGTCAGGACTATGCCGGCAGCCACATACAGGATGGTGCAAATCACGAGCGACCCGATGATGCCCCGCGGCATGTCGCGGCCCGGGTTTTTGCATTCCTCGGCCGCGGTCGACACGGCATCGAAGCCGATGTAGGCGAAAAAGATCAGCGAGGCCCCGGTCCAGACCCCATGGAGTCCCCCGGGGAAAAAGGGATGCCAGTTCGCCGGCTTCACAAATGTGGCGCCCACGCCGATGAAAAACAGCAGGGTGATCACCTTGAGCACGACGATGACGTTGTTAAACCGCGCCGACTCCTTGACACCTCTTACCAACAGCCAGGTGATCGCCGCGACGATGACGACGGCCAGCAGGTTGAAGATGATCGGGAGGCCGAACACTACCGGGTGAGAGATGTGCGCCTGGTAGGCGATGCTTGCTTCCGGGCTGAGCGAGGCCACGCCGCCGGCGGCCGCCGCCTTTGCGGCGGTCGCCGCAGAACGATAATCGGCGGCCATCCAGGCCGGGATTTCTATTCCGAAGCCCATCATCAGCTGCCGGAAGTATGCCGCCCATGAAATCGCCACGGCGATGTTTCCGACGGCATACTCCAGGATGAGGTCCCATCCGATGATCCAGGCGACCAGCTCGCCCAGAGTGGCATAGCTGTACGTGTAAGCCGAGCCTGCGATGGGCACGAGGCTGGCGAATTCTGCATAGCAAAGCGCGCAAAAGCCGCACGCAATCGCCGTCAGCAGGATCGACACGGTGACGCCGGGTCCGGCGGGCGGCAATCCGCTGCCGCCGGAAGTGGCCGAGCCCAGCGTTGCGAAGATTCCCGCTCCGATGATCCCCCCGATGCCGAGAGCCATGAGGTCGACGGCCGTGAGAGTTTTTTTTAGGCCATGCTCTTCGTCGCCTCGCTCGTCGAGCAATTGGTCCAGCGGCTTCCTGCGGAACAATGACATGCAGCACACTCCTTACTCGATTCGTTGCCTCGGAATGCCCGGAGCACATGGAGCCAGACCGGCCCGGTGAACCTCATGCGCCGATTCTCATGCGTCCATCCACGACCACCGCTCCGCTGCCGGGTTCAAGCACTTTGACGGGATTCAGGTCAAGATCCTGCAATTCGGGAACAATCTCGACCAGGGCAGAGACTCTCTCTATTACCTGGATCAGGGCTTCACGGTCTCCGGCGGGCGCTCCGCGGTAACCATCCAGGAGCATGCCCGTGCGCAGCGACCGGAGCATCTCGCCCGCCTCGAACGCGCTCACCGGCGGCTGGCAGAAGGCCACGTCCTTGATCGCCTCCACCAGCACGCCCCCGAGACCGCACACCAGCATCGGACCGAAGGAGGGATCCGCCGTTACCCCCACAAAACCCTCGAGGCTCCCGCGGACCTCGCGCTGCAGCAGCACACGCTTCAGGTTCACGCCCATGGATCGCATGCGCCCGGACAGCGTTACCACCGCGCCTGCGACTTCTTCGCGAGACTTCAGGCCGAGCAGCACCCCGCCGACGTCGCTCTTGTGGATCACGGTTTCGGCCTGCACCTTCGCGACCAGGGGATACCCCATGCGCTCCGCGACTGCCGGCGCTTCCTCCAGGCTGACCACCTCGGCGGCGGCGAACTCGATCCCCGCCGCGCGCAGGACGCGGGCCAGGTCGGCCGGTTGGAGCCAGACGGGCCCGACGGCTCCGGCGAGGGCGCGGTTGATTATGGAGCGAATCTCGTCTTTTGCCTTCGCGTCCAGGATCCAACGGTCGCTCTTCGGCCGCCGGCGCCACGACGCGTACCTGTGCGCGGCCGAGAGCGCCACCGCAGCATTATCCGGGAATCCATAGGACGGAATCCTGCCGTGCGGGCCTGCGCAGACGAGCGGCGGCAGTCCTTCCACGGACATCAGGACCGCGAGAACCGGTTTTTCGTCGGGCACGCGATCGATGGCCTTCTGGATCGCCTCCAGCATTTCCTCCGGCGAGTGGAGCCTCGGCGGCAGGTAGATAATGATCAGCGAATCGACATTGGGATCGGCGGCCGCAACCTCGATCGCGCGCGAGTACTGCTCGGGTGTCGCGGAAGCGATCATGTCGATGGGGTTGGCCAGTCCTGCCTGCATCGGGAGAAACGCGCGCAGCTTTTCCTTCGTTTCCGGCGCGTACTCCGGCAAGATCAGGCCGTGCGCCTCACATGCGTCTGCCAGCAGAACACCCGGGCCGCCGGCGTTGGTGATCGCCCCCACCCGCGGGCCCGACGGCAGCGGCTGGCTCGAGAGCAGTCGGGTGATGTCCAGGAACTGCTCCACGGTCTGCGCCCGGATGATTCCCGTTTTCCGGAAAAGCGCGTCCACCGCGACGTCGGAACTGGCCAGCGCCGCCGAATGACTGGAGGCAGCTCGTGTTCCGGCGGCGGAGCGGCCGGCCTTGATCGCCACGATCGGCTTGCGTTGCGATATCTCCGGCACGAGGCGCGCAAAGCGTCGCCCATTGCCGAAACTCTCCAGGTACAGGAGGATGACCGAAGTGCGCGGATCTTCCGCCCAGTAGGAGAGCACATCGTTGCCGGAGACATCGGCCTTGTTGCCGACGGAGACGAACGTCGAGACTCCCATGTCCATGCGTCCGATGAGATCGAGCAGGGCATAACCAAGGGCGCCGCTCTGGGACAACAGGCCTATTTTCCCGGCCGGGGGCCACACGGGCGCGAAGTTGGCGTTCATCGATATGTCCGGATCGGTGTTGATCACCCCCATGCAGTTGGGCCCGACCAGGCGCATGCCCGAGGAGCGCGCGAGCTGCCTCAAGCGCTTTTCCGTCTGCCTTCCCTCCGCGGAGACTTCGCCGAAGCCGGCGGATATCACCACGACGCTGCGTACGCCGGCGCGCGCGCACTCTGCAATCGATCCCTCCACTGCGGGGGCGGGAACGGCGATCAGGGCCATGTCCACGGACGACGGTATGGCGCCCACGGAAGGAAAGGCAGGGATGCCGTCGATTTCGGCGGCTCCCGGGTTGACCGGGTACAGCCGGCCCCGGTAGCCGCAGCGTCTCAGGTTGGCCAGCAGCGCTGCGCCGATCGTCCCGTGCTTGCGTGAAGCACCCACGAGGGCGATGGACCGGGGATTCAGGAAGGGCCGGACGCTCTCGGCTGCGGCCATCCTCTCCCGCCTGGTTTGCGCCGCCACGAAGTCATCGGTCAATTCCGTGGGAAATGAAAAATGAATCACGCCGGAGTCCTGGCTGCGTTCTACTCGGAATCCGATGCAGGAGAAGACCTGGATCATCAGGCTGTTTTCCTCGAGAACGTTGGCGCGGAATTCCGTGATGCCGTGGCAGCGCGCAATCCCCGCCAGGTGCTCGAGAAGCAGGGTCCCGACTCCCTTTGCCTGGAACGCATCGGCGACCGCGAACGCCACTTCGGCATGTATCGGCCGGTCCGATTCGTCCAGCGCGGAGTAGCGCCCCACGCCGATGATGTGTTCGCCGTCCCCATCGGAAATCGTGGCGACGAGCGCGGCCTCGCGGTCGGGGTCCAGGTCGGTGAACTGCGCCAGCTCGCTTTCGTTGAGCCATTTCTTGAAGCGGAAGAAGCGGAAATAAACAGACCGTGGACTCAACTGCGCGAAGAGGCCGAGCAGCCCATGCTGGTCGTCGAGGCGCAGGGCGCGAATGCTGATCGATCTTCCGTCGCGCAATATGGCTTCCGCACGGTATTCCTGTGAGTCCGTATGCATGGTCGAGTCCCCCCGGACGTATTCCGGAGACTGGATACCTTCGTGAACACCGGCTACAAAGCCTGCAGTTTCGCGTATCTCTCCATCAGCGTCTTTTTGCCGACGCGGCTGAAGGTGACCGTCAACTTAACATCATTTCCGACGCGCTCGCGACTTAAAATGATGCCGTCGCCGAACTGCGCGTGACGCACCCGGGTCCCGGCCAGCAGTAATCTTCCTCCCGCGGCCGACGTTTTGGACGAGGCAGCGTTCTTCTTCCCCACGTAAGCGCGCAGTTCTGCCAGCGAACGAGGTTGCCCCGCGTTTTTCTCCTCGAGGCGATCCGCCCGGGGCTCATAATCGTCCGCATCCTCGTCCTCCTCATCATCATCGAACCGGCTCCGGTAGCGCTCCTCCTTTTCCGAGATGCAGCTCAATTCGGTGTCGAGTCCTTCTACGAGGTGTGCGGGAACTTCCTTCAGGAAGCGCGAGGGCAAGGATGGCATTCCGGCGTCGGAGCCGAAATTGCGGCGGAACGGCGTCCAGGTCAGGAATAATTTGCGTCGCGCCCGACTCATACCGACATAGCAGAGGCGGCGTTCCTCCTCGAGATCCTCCTTGGAATCCATGGATTGAATGTGGGGGAACAGCCCTTCTTCCAGCCCGGCGAGGAACACGACGTCGAACTCGAGGCCTTTGGCGCTGTGTACGGTGAGCAGAGCGACGCGCGCGTTCGGGTCGAACTGATCCAGTTCGGAGGACAGGGATGCGCGGTCCAGGAACTCGAACACAGTTTCGCCCCGTTCCTCGGATTCGCGGGCGGCGCGGATGAGTTCCTCGATGTTGGCGACGCGGTCCACGGCTTCCTGGTGGGTCTCCCTCGCCTCCAGCATCTGCCGGTAGGCGGTCTGGTTCATTATTTCTTCAAGCATGTCGCCGGTTGATGCGCCTGGCGCCTTGGAGATCCACGCGTCGAGCAGCTCCTGGAACCGCGCGAGCGGGCGGTGAGCCCGGCCCGCCCGTTGAGGATCGCGGGCCATCTCGCGCAACACCTGCGAAATCGGCACTCCCTGGTCGACGGCGGTTTTGGTCAGCTGCTCGATGGTTGTGCCGCCTATGCCCCGCGGGGGTGTGCTGATGATGCGCAACAGCGCGATATCGTCCTCCGGATTGTAGACGATACGCAGGTAGGCCAGCATGTCCTTGACTTCCATCCGGTTGAAAAACCCGACGCTCCCCACCACAACATAAGGGATTCCCCACTGCAGGAGAGAATCCTCGAAATTGCGTGACAGCGCGTTGGTCCGGTACAGGACTGCAATGTGGCAGTCCGGGCTCTCGCGCAGAATTTCCCGTACCTCGTGCGTGACCCACTCGGATTCCATGCGGGCGGACTGGCTTCTGTGACAAGTGGCGACGTCGCCGCGAGCGTTTTCAGTCCAGAGCACTTTTCCCTTGCGCTCCGTGTTGTTGGCCACGACCGCTCCGGCGACGTCCAGGATGGTCTGAGTGGAGCGGTAGTTCTGTTCCAGCTTGATGACCCTGGCCCCGGGAAAGTCCTTTTCGAATTTCAGGATGTTCTGAATATTCGCCCCCCGGAACTTGTAGATCGACTGGTCCTCGTCCCCGACCACAAAAATGTTTTTGTGCTTTGCCGTCAGCAGGCGCATCAAGTCGTATTGCGGGCGGTTGGTGTCCTGGTATTCATCAACCAGGAAATACCGGTACCAGTCACTGTAATAGTCGCGGACTTCCGGCGCCTTCTCGAGGAGTTCCGTCGTTTTCAGCAGCAGGTCGTCGAAATCGAGGGCATTGGCCTTGCGCAGGCGCTGGTCGTAAACCTGATAGAGGTGGGCGATGTCTTCGGCCGCCTCCGACGGAAAACGATGGGGAAATGTGGAAAAAGGGACTTTGTGATTCTTGGCGTAGCTGATGCGGCTGAGGATTTCGCGCGGCGGCAGGTCCTTTTCCCGCCGGTGCTCGTCTTCCAGAATCTGTTTCATCAAACGCCGCTGGTCGTCCGTGTCGTAGATCGAGAAGTCGCGCTTGTACCCGAGGCGCTCGATTTCCCGGCGCAGCAGCCGCACGCAGAATGAGTGGAAGGTGGTGATCAGCGGCTCAGCGGTGCGCGTCGGTCCCAGCAACGCATGGACCCGCTCGCGCATCTCCTTGGCCGCCTTGTTGGTAAAGGTGACCGCGAGGATATTCTCGGGGCGTGCAGCGCCATTCCGGATCAGGTAAGCGATGCGGTAGGCGATGGTCCGTGTCTTTCCACTGCCGGCCCCTGCGAGCACCAGCGCCGGCCCGCATCCATGCTCGACGGCAAGGCGTTGCTGCGGATTCAGGTTGGAAAGGATGTCCATGGCGAAGCAATCCTAGCAGAAGTGGGCACGGCCTGCCAGCAGAGTTGGAGTTCGGCGTCGGACCCGGGCAAATCAAATAGATTCAGAATGTTATCGTAAAAACGAGGCCGAGAAATGGATTCACAGGATCGGGAATGAGCCGGCGAGATACTGCAGGAGGTCGCGAAAACGGCGCCGGCTTACCTCCAGGCGGCTGCCGTTCTTCAGCACTACGTCACCCGAACCTCCGGGCAGGGGGTGGACCTGCGATACGGCGTTGAGACTTATGATGGCGGCCCGTGAAATGCGGAAGAATCGCCCCGGATCGAGACGCTGTTCCAGATCGTTCAGGGTCGGGTCCATCCAGTATTGAGTCTTGTCGGCGACCAGTTTGGTCAGACCGCCCTCGGATGCGAAATAGAGCACGAGAGCCTCGCCGACGACCTCATAATGGTTGCCGCTGCGCACAAGGAATCGTACGGCGCCGGTGGGCCGGCTGCGCACGGCAAGGTCGAGCGCCGATTTCCCGGAGTTTGCCACCAGCGAGCGGACGCGGGCAAGCGCCTCCCCCAGCCGGGCCCGGCTAATCGGTTTCAGCAGGTAATCGACGGCATTCAATTCGAAAGCGTCGACCGCGTGCCGGTCATAGGCAGTGCAGAAGATGAGGCGGGGTCGCGGCTCCGGCAGGCAGGCGGCGACGTCGATCCCGCTGCAGCCGGGCATCTGGATATCGAGCAGGATCAGGTCGGGTTCGAGCCGGCTCGACAGTTCCATCGCCTGGATGCCGAAAAAAGCCCCCTTCTTGATGAGCAGATCAAAGAAAATGGGGCGTTCTCGATAATACAAGGTCACACAGAAAAAGCCGAGCACCAGGTAATCAGGCAGAAGAGCAACCCAAGGGCCGGGCTGCAGCCAGTCCAGGAGTGCGACGACCAGCGCCAGCAGCAGGAGAATGCGGATCCAATGGCGATGGCGCCGGTCTGCGCCCGACAGACTGCGCCGGGACAGGCTCAGCACTGCGAGACCCAGAAATCCTGCCGTTGCCAGAACCAGGACCGGCAGTTCGTCGACTGTCTCGAGCCATCCGACAGCGAGAAGTCCAGCGCCGCCGAAGCTGTGTACCAGGGCCACCAGGGCGGAGACCGCGTAGAGCGCCGGCAGCACCCATAGCCAGAGGCGCCGGAACGGCAGGTGCGCGGCCTCTTCCTGATAGATGATATGAAAGATCAGCGGTGGCAGAAGACCGGTCACGAGTTGCAGTGCGGTGGCCAGGGCGCTGGTCCAGAGGAAATCCGGATTATGAGCCGTAATGATTTGAAGAAGCAGATTGGTTAGAAAGGCTGCGGCACAAACTACCGTGAAGAGCGAAAAAATCCCCCGCCGACCGCCTTCATGGGCTGTTCCGCGCCTGCCCCAATAAAGGAGTGTGAGCACCGAGAACGTGAGCGCACCAAATGTGAAAGTGACGAGCGAAGCGAGGTAGAGGAGCTTGTAACCGAGCATGCGCTGTCTCTGGACGCTGATTATTTGGCCATTTCGATCGGCTTGCCGGTCACCATACTCAAGGCCCCCAGAATCGCCAAATAATATCCAGGAAGCGTCTGGAAGAGAACGGCGCCGGCACTTCCATCCTGGTTCTTGAAGACAATCCCGACAAGTTTATCTTTGGGACGCAAAAATCCGAACAGGCCGGGTGGGTCAGGGGGTACTAGCGCGGATTTCTTCCCCTGCTTGGCAGCAGAACTCTCCAGGACGGTTTTTACGCGCTGCTGCGCTTGTATGCCGTAGCTGATTGACACCACCTGGGAAGGCTCGAGACGCACCGTCGGCCGCGGCGAGAAGGCCAGCACGATTTCGTCGCGACTCACCGTGAGGGTGGTGTTGTAGTCGTAGGGATTCACTTTCGCTTCGATCGTTCCTGCAACATAGCGGATCTTGTTCCAGGAATCCGCCTCCGCCCCGGCTGACTGGGCGACCAGCATTGAGGCTGCGATGATGATGGCTGCGATTCGATGCATGACAGGTCCCAAAAGTGGATCCGCTGATATTTCACTCGATGCTGCCTCAGTTTAAGTTGGGGTTCGATGAATCACAACAACTTCCCATTAGAGGGCAGGTTTCCCGGTTGAGCGGTCTCAGCGCGGCGACAAATGGTATTCCTTCCGATCTTCCTGGAGTGCGCCGCTCATCAGGGAATCCGACCGGTCATGGGAAAGCTGTGGCCACAGATATGAATCCTGGCCTACCATGTGCCTGAACAGCCGTGTGGAGTCCAGGTAGCCGGGAGAGAAGACGATGCGAACCGTTGCCGTCACGATCAGCTGCATATTGACGTTGGGCTGCGGCGCAGCTTTTGCGCAGGGCCCGCAGAACAAGGATCTGTTCATTCTGGTCGGTTGGGTGGGAGGAACCTCGCAGGATCTTCCAGGTTCCACTATCTCGATTTCGACCCGTTCCGGTCTGGCGCTTCAACACGGTTTCGGGCATCAGCTTTTATCAACGACGGCGGGATATCTGTACCTCGAAGTTCCTCTTACTTTTAACTTTCCCGGGAATGCAGCCGCGGACGGCATGGCGTTCTCAAGCCGGCTGATTACAAATTATTTTACTCCAGGGATCCGTTTCAAGGTTCCGGTAACCGATAGACTGTCATTTCACGCGCTGCTCGGCGGGGGCTTCGGCACTTTTCGACGCTACGAGCTGGATCCGAGTACTTCCAATCGTGTGGTCACCCACTGCACGGTGGCTGGTGTCTTCGATGTTGGCGGCGGCATCGATTTTAGGCTGAGTCGCGGATTCAGCCTGCGTTTCGAAACCCGCGATTTCGTCGGCGGCCCCGATTCCGACAGCGGCGCCGGCAGGCATCATGTGATCCCGATGGCAGGTATCGCACTGCACTTCTAGAAGACACTTCCAGTCGCGGCACGGGTTCGGGGGACAGGCTACGCAACTCCCGAATTATCTGCAAATTTGTGGAAATTCCGAGGTGTGGAGTTGCGCCGCGAGCAAGCCGTTAGTTGGCGAACAGGGCCACTGCCATCTATAGAATCATGATCACGACGAACATCAGAGGGTCGGTCGCGCTCACGCCGTAGAGCAATGAAGAGGCCAGCCGCGTTGAAGGACAGGCGAATAAGCGGCCTGACCGCAGTCGCACCCCCGGATCCACGTCTTCAGGAATGCGTCCTTCCTGGTTTCTGATAGATCACGTCACAGGGAATGTCCCACACGTAGCTTCGGACATCGCGGTTGTGCCTTCGTAATCGCAAAATAATCTGTGGAGGGCAGTCTGCAGAGTACATCCGTTGCTTTCCGTTGCAGATAAGAATTATGTCAGCAGATTCACCAGATCTGAATCTGAGAGGGATCTTTCTGGTTTTGGCTTGGCATCAAAGGTGAGTTGAGCGAGAATCGCCACCAAGCACGAGCGGTTTTTCAGGAGGCAGGAAGGGCATGACCTCTCCAATGGAGAAGCCTGAGCAGAAGGCACGCGAGCAGATCGACGATGCGCTCGAGGCTGCAGGCTGGATCGTGCAGCACCGTGACCAGATCAATCTGTATGCCGCGCGTGGCGTCGCCGTGCGCGAGTTTCCTCTGAAAACCGGCCATGGGTTCGCGGACTACATGCTTTTCGTCGATTCGAAAGCCGTCGGCGTGCTCGAAGCCAAGCCTGCCGGCCACACACTGACCGGCGTCGAGATTCAGTCGGCAAAGTACGCTTCGGGCCTGCCTCCGACGCTCAATCCGCCTATAACACCGCTACCGTTTCTCTATCAGAGCACCGGCGCCGAAACGCGTTTTACAAATCTCCTGGACCCCGATCCGCGCAGCCGTCCGGTCTTTGCAGTCCATCAGCCGGACACGTTTGCCGAATGGATCTCGGCCGACACACTCGATGGGTGGGTCAAGTCCGGCGGATTCTTCACGGCTGCCGACGATACCAAGCCCTCAACTTTGCGGGCGCGCCTGCGGGCCATGCCTCCGGTCGAAAAAGCTTCTCTGTACCCGAACCAACTCCGCGCGATCATCAACCTCGAGCACTCCCTGGCCCAAAACAGGCCGCGCACCCTGATCCAGATGGCGACCGGTTCGGGCAAGACCATCATGGCGGTCACCGCGGCCTATCGCCTGATCAAATTCGGCGGCGCGCGCCGCGTCCTGTTTCTCGTCGACCGGAAAAACCTGGGCGAACAGGCCGAGAAGGAATTCCTGAACTTCCGCACGCCCGACGACCACCGCAAATTTGCCGAGCTCGATAAAATCCAGCGCCTGAAAACCAATTGCATCGGCGCCTCAACACAGGTTGTGATCACCACCGTGCAGCGGCTCTACTCGATGTTAAAGGGTGAGCCCGATTATGATCCGGCTCTGGAGGAGGAATCGCGCTGGGGCACGGGCGACGCGGCCTTCAAGGAGCCGCTCCCGGTCGTTTACAGCAGAACGTACCCTCCCGAGTACTTCGACGTGATCTTCATCGATGAGTGCCACCGCTCGATCTACACGCTCTGGCGCCAGGTGCTCGACTATTTTGATGCGTTCCTCGTCGGATTGACCGCGACGCCGGCCAAGCACACCTTCGGCTTTTTCAACCAGAACCTCGTGATGGAATACCGGCACGAGGAGGCCGTGGCCGACGGCGTCAACGTCGACTTCGAGGTTTATCACATCCGCACGAGAATCACGGAACAGGGCTCGACGGTCCAGGCTGAAAACGGCGCCATGGTCGGCTATCGCGACCGGCGCACGCGCGCCCTCCGCTGGCAGGCCCTGGACGACGATCTGACCTACGACGCCGAGGCTCTCGACCGCGCCGTCGTCGCCCGGGATCAGATCCGGCTGATCGCGCGCACGTTCCGCGACCGGCTTTTCACCGACCTCTTCCCGGGCCGCAAGGAGGTGCCGAAGACCCTCGTGTTCGCCAAGGACGACTCGCACGCCGAGGACATCGTCGAGATCGTCCGGGAGGAATTCGGCCGCGGCAATTCGTTCTGTCAGAAGATCACCTACAAGACGACCGGCGCGAAACCCGCCGACCTGATCCAGGACTTCCGCAACTCCTACGATCCGCGCATCGCGGTCACGGTCGACATGATCGCCACCGGCACCGACATCCGGCCCGTCGAGATCGTGATCTTCCTGCGCACCGTCAGGAGCCGGGTCCTGTTCGAACAGATGAAGGGACGCGGCGTGCGCATCATCGACTCGACCGAGCTGCGCGCCGTTACTCCCGACGCGGCAGCCAAGACGCACTTTGTCATCGTGGATTGCGTAGGCATCGTCGGCCACGAGCTGGACGACACTCAGCCCCTCGAGCGCCAGAAGTCCGTCTCCTTGAAAACACTTCTGGAACATGTCGCGATGGGAGGCACGGACCCGGACGTGCTCTCGTCCCTCGCAAGCCGCCTCGCACGCCTCGACAAGGAATGCGGTCCGGAGGAAAAGGAGCGCGTCCGGAAAGTCTCGGACGGAGCGGATCTCGGGACCCTGAGCCGCGGCATCATCGAGGCCCTGGATCCCGACCGTCAGCTCGCGCAGGCGCGCGTCCGATACGGCCTGGCCGGCAACCAGCAGCCCACCGATGCCCAACTGGACCAGGCCGCAGAGGATTTGCTGAAGCAAGCCGTCAAGCCGCTGGCCGCCAGCCCGGCCATCCGCAGCCTGATTCTCGACCTCAAGGCGCAGCTGGAGCAGGTGATCGACGAGGTCTCGAAGGACCAGTTGATCTTCGCGGGCGCCGGCGACGAAGCCAAGGAGAAGGCCCGCGCTCTCACAGCTTCGTTCGAAGCGTATATCCGCGAGAACAAGGACGAGATCGACGCGCTGCAGTTCTTCTACTCTCAGCCCTACACGAAACGGCTCCGCTACCGCGACATCAAGGCGCTGGCCGAAGCCATCAAGGCGCCGCCGCGCGCCTGGACTCCCGACATTCTCTGGCGCGCCTACGTGACGCTCGAGAAGGACAAGGTGCGGAGCGCATCCTCGGGTTGTCTGCTCACCGACATGGTCTCGCTCGTCCGCTTCGCGCTTCATCAACAGGACGAGCTGATCCCCTATGCCGACCAGGTGCGCGGCCGCTTTCAGAACTGGCTGGCTCAGCAGGTCAATCAGGGACGGCAATTCACCGATCAGCAGATCCGCTGGCTGGAAATGATCCGCGACCACATCGCCACCAGCCTCGAAATCGAAGTCGAAGATTTCGATTTCGCGCCGTTTGCGGAAGAAGGCGGTTTGGGGCGGGCAACGCAGGTGTTTGGCACCGAGTTGTCACCGCTGCTTAAGGAATTGAATGAGGTGCTGGCAGCATGAGTTCCACCCCTTCTTCTCCAAAGCAAGATTGTCGGCTTCCATTAAACTGGGAAGTTGCCCAGATTGGAGATTTCTGCGAGCTCAAGGTGCCGCAAGCCGAGCCTGGAAACAAACCGGTTCCTTATATCGACATTGGATCCATCGACCGCGAGACGAAAGCCATTGGAGAAATTGATCGCGTTACTGGATCAAATGCTCCGACGCGAGCCAGACAATGGGTGCGACGAGGAGATGTGCTCGTTTCCATGACTCGGCCGAATCTCAACGCTGTATCCCTTATTTCGAGTGCGCTTGACGGGTCTGTTGCATCAACAGGTTTTGATGTGCTCCGGCCTATTACAATTCTGCCTGAATGGCTTTTCTACCGAGTCCGTAGCCAAGAATTCGTACTGGATGTATGTAAAGGACTGCAGGGCGTCGTCTATCCTGCAATCCGGCCGCAGGATGTGCGTCGCCACACAATGCCTATTCCGCCCCTGGCTGAGCAACACCGAATCGTCGCCGCTATTGAGGATCACTTTTCCCGGCTCGATGAAGCGGTCATGTTGCTGAAACGGGTCCAGCGCAACCTGAAACGCTACCGGGCTTCCGTCCTGAAGGCGGCTGTTGAGGGACGGCTCGTGCCCACCGAAGCCGAACTTGCCCGCGCCGAGGGACGCGGTTATGAACCCGCATCGGTCCTCCTCGACCGCATCCTCGCTGAACGTGACAGCAAATCGAACCTATCGGGTGCCCGGAAGAAATATGGACATCGAAATGTTCCCGATTCAAGCATCCTGCCTGATCTTCCGGAAGGATGGTGTTTGTCAACGGTAGATCAGTTAGCCAATGCACTTATGGACGGGCCTTTCGGATCCCATCTCAAGACCGCTCACTATACCGATAGCGGTCCGAGAGTAATCCGTCTTCAGAATGTCGGGGACGGGGAATTTATTGACTCTCGTGCACATATTTCTCCCGAACATTATCAAGAGCTCCGTAAGCATCGGTGAGTGCGGGAGACGTTATAGTGGCTTCCCTTGGGACTGAACTTCCACGCGCATGCCTCGTGCCTGCATGGCTTGGCCCAGCAATTGTCAAAGCAGATTGCCTGAGGTTCTCTGTTGATCCACTCTTGGCCGATGCAGCGTATATCGCTATTGTCCTCAATGCGGTCCCGACTCGGAAACGCACTGATGACATTATTCATGGGGTGGGAAGACCACGCATGGGGCTCACGCTTTTCCGCCAAATGTCGCTTCCGTTACCTCCTTTAGCAGAGCAAAGGCGAATTTCATTGGAAGTTGAACGATTATTGTCTTTATCCGCTTCTGTATCAGCTCTCATAGCCAGAAATCATTTACACTGCCTTCGAGTTCGTCAGTCAATTCTCCGCTGGGCATTCGAGGGCCGGTTGGCAGATCAGGATCAGGCTGACGAACCCGCATCCGTGTTGATAGAGCGAATTTGTGCTGAGAGGGCCAAGATCCAGCCTGCTGCAACCAATGGCCAGCGAGGGAATCGCGTTAATAGGAAAGAAGCATGAGTGAGGTTTCGAACCGTATTGTCGGCAAGCTCTGGTCGTATTGCAACGTCCTGCGGGACGACGGGCTCTCGTATCAGGACTACCTGGAGCAGCTGACATTTCTGCTGTTCCTGAAAATGGCCGATGAGCGCGCGGTGCTTACCGGGCAAAAGCAGGCGATTCCGCAGGGCTACCGGTGGTCAGATCTCGCGGATACGACGATGGAAGGGGTGCGGCTGGAGAAGCATTACCGTGAGACGCTCAATAAGCTGGGGCAGTCGGGCGGCATGCTCGGCCTGATCTTCCGCAAGGCGCAGAACAAGATCCAGGACCCGGCCAAGCTGCGCCAGCTGATCGTGGAACTGATCGGCAAGGAGGAATGGTCGTCGATGGGCGCCGACGTGAAGTCGGAGGCTTACGAGGGGCTGCTCGAGAAAAACGCACAGGATGTGAAAGGGGGGGCGGGACAGTACTTCACGCCGCGACCGCTCATCCGTGCGATCGTCGACTGCGTCCAGCCGCGCCCGGGCGAAGTCGTCGCCGATCCCGCTTGCGGCACCGGCGGCTTCCTGCTCGCGGCCCACGAGTACCTCGCGCAGAAGTATCGACTTGACCGCGACCAGAAGCGGCACCTGCGCTTCGACGCCCTGCGCGGCGTCGAGCTCGTCGACGGCGTCTCGCGCCTGTGCGCGATGAACCTCTTCCTGCACGGCATCGGGCCGGACGACGATCGCCGCGAGCCGCCGATCGTCACCGATGATGCGCTGCGCAACGAGCCGAAGGACCATGCCGACGTGGTGGTTACCAATCCTCCCTTCGGAAAGAAATCGAGCATCACGGTCATCAACGGCGAAGGGGAAACCGAACGGGAGACGATCAGCTACAGCCGGCCCGACTTCTGGACCACGACGAGCAACAAGCAATTAAATTTCGTCCAGCACGTCAAGAGTCTGCTTAAGATCCAGGGGCGAGCAGCAATTGTGGTGCCCGACAACGTGCTGTTCGAAGGCGGCGCCGGCGAAGTGGTTCGGCGCAAACTCCTGCAGGAGTGCGAAGTCCACACGCTGCTGCGGCTGCCGACCGGCATCTTCTACGCCCAGGGCGTCAAGGCAAATGTTCTATTCTTCGACCGCAAGCCCGGCGCAAAGGCGCCGTGGACGAAGACGCTCTGGGTCTACGATCTGCGCACGAACAAGCATTTCACTCTGAAAACCCGCCGCCTGGCGCGCGCCGATCTCGATGATTTCGTCGCCTGCTACCGCCCCGGCGAGCGCCAAAAACGCGCCGCGACGTGCACGAAAAAGAACCCCGAAGGACGCTGGCGCCCGTACACGTATGACGAAATCATCGCCCGCGACAAAGTGAGCCTCGACCTTTTCTGGCTCAGAGACGAGAGCCTGGAGGACTCGGCCAGCCTGCCCGACCCGAACATCCTGGCCCAGGAAATCGCCGACGACCTGCGCGCCGCCCTGGAACAAATCGAGGATATCCTGGGAGACCTCAACGACCTCGCCCGCAGAAATGCTGCAAGACTCCGATAGCATCATTACTTCTGCCAATTGACTTGATAAGGATCCCGGACCTCTGAATGAACAGAACTTGTTCCGATGTAGGCGGCACTTCAAAGTTCCGGGAAGGCTTGCCCCAGCAGTGGCGATCGCTGAAACCTCGGAGAAAGAGTTGAAGTGGTCCCGGCACTTAGGATAACTTGCAGACATGGCACATGGCATTCCAGCTTTGATCAATCCGTCACTCCTTGTGTGGGCAAGAGAGAGTGCAGGATTGCGAGTTGAAGAAGCCGCCGAAAAGTCCCATCTGGATGTGGAACTTCTGCGAGGCTGGGAGCAAGACAGTGGACGTCCTACAATTGCACAACTGAGGAAGCTGGGAGAAGTCTACAAGCGGCCGATTGCCGTTTTTTATCTGCCGTCGCCGCCGGAAGGCTTCGAAGCCCAGCGCGAATTCAGACGTCTCCCGGGCATTAGCTCAGAGGCCGAGTCTCCGCATCTGCGCCTGGCCTTGCGGACCGCTCTGTTCCGTCGCGAGACTGCCCGTGATTTGTTGGAATTCATGGGCGAACCCCTTCCCGCAATCCGTTCAGGCGCGCACCCTGACGAAGATCCGGAAACCGTAGGCAGGCGTATCCGAGAACTTCTCGGTATTAATTGGGCAACGCAACTTGAGTGGCCGAGTGCTTATGTGGCGCTGAAGGAATGGCGGGACGCGGTAGAGCGCCAGGGTGTATTAGTCTTCCAGGCCGGTAAGGTGGACCTGAGCGAAATGCGCGGCACGAGCATTCCAAACAGTCCTCTGCCTGTGATCCTCCTGAATAACGCCGACGCTCCTCATGGACGGATCTTCACGCTCATCCATGAATTCTCTCATGTTTTGCTGGCGGCTGGCGGACACAAGACCAGTCCGATGGAGGGACAAATGCTTCCAGAGGACCGCGTACTGGAGAGAGTGAGCAATCGTTTCGCGGCTGCCGCGATCATGCCAAAACTCGAGTTCCTTACGGAAACAGCCAAATATCCAGGTGCCCTGGAAGGAGACAATGAAACCCTCCGGCGTCTGGCAAATCGCATCAAATCCAGTCCCGATGCGATTTTGAGGCGCCTGCTTACCCTCCGACGCATATCGCCTGAACTTTATCGCGCCAAGAGAACTGCCTGGCAACACCGATGGTTCGAACCGGCGGCGAGTGAAGGCGGCCCTCCAATTGAGACCAAGGTGGTATCCGCTGTGGGCAGAACTTTTGCGACGCTCGTGCTGGAGGGCTATCATCGCAACGCCATCAGCAGTGCGGATGTGTCGGATTCCCTGGGTATTCAACTGAGGTTTTTGGAACGAGTCGCCGCGGAGCTGGCTAATTAACGCCGTCCCTTTGCTGAGAATACAGTGCCATTTTGCGGCGTTAACACAAGCGCTTGGATGGATGGTTGGCAGCGCTATTATCCCCCTGATGTTTTCCCTCTCTGTGGGTTAAACTCGAGCAAAGAATCGCCACGGGGCAGGTCATCAGCAGCGAAGAAGTGTATACATAATGATCGCCGCTGCGCACAAGGGAGCGAGGAAATGGGTAGTGTCTCAGTTTCGATTTTAGGCGGCTAGAAAAATGGTGCCTGATCATGCGATACTGAAAGCATGGAAAAACCAGGACCAAAAAGGCCGCGCGATCCTGCACAGCTTGCAAAGCTCGTCGTGGACATTGCTACGGGCGAAGTTGAGGATACCCTTTCTGAATTCAAGAAGAATCCACCGAAACGGGGTCGTGCTGGAGGACTCAAGGGCGGTAGGGCGCGCGCTAAGATGCTCTCTGCGCAGAAGCGGAAAGAGATCGCTATGGGGGCGGCTCAGAGTCGGTGGAGATAGGCCCTTCCGAGGCAGGCTGCTCTTTCCCCGATTCCTCAAACAATTTTCCCTGGGCTATTGACAGACGTGCTGCAGGAGCCTCTGAAATAAGGACAAGACCAGGAATGCCCTCGAAATGTTTTCGGTTGTTGCTAACAAGCGGTATTGAATGACGTACGGCACACGCCGCTATCCACAGATCGTTATCCCTGCCAGTGGTTCCAAGTCCATCAGACTCAAGGCGCGTCTTCAATTCCGCATACGTTTCACAGATCTTGTATTCGTACGGAACTATCACCGCAGACTGCAATCGCTGCTTGAGGTTATTGATCTTCGCTGCTCCCCACTTTCGCTTATACGCCCCAAACCACAGCTCGCCGACGGTTACAAATGAAATGGCAATCAATTTGCCATCTGTATGCTTCCGGTAAACATCTCCTCTCGGGTCACCTGACTTCATCAGGTATGAAAAAACATCTGTATCTAGCAATACACTCTCAATCGACGTATTGGCCTACCTTCTTGATTCGTAGATTTCTCGCAGAAACTCATCCAAGTCTTCAGAGTCGGGAATACCACCAACGAGGACCTTTGAATTTTTGATGGGCCCCACGTTCTGCAAATCTGCGAGTTGTTCAAGTGAATGTGAAACAAAGAAGCTGCCCTCCCCGAGCGCCAGCGATGGTAGCGGATCAAGATTGTCGATTCTAAGCGACTCAACCTTCCCAGTCTGCGGAACAATTGTTGCCACGCCAGAAACCCTGACTGGCCTGCGAAGTAAAGTATAAATCCTTTCCTCCAATTCATCGTCAAAGGCGCAGACTATGGAGGGGCCAATCGGCGGGTCGATGCGACACCGTTTGTCCCCGGTTTTAAAATCTGCCATATCAAGGGTCCCATCGACTTGCACGTGGGCCTTTCTGGGCCGACTTAAGCGTTTGGCAATATTTTCTCTTGTGGACTTTTCTATCTTTACTGATATTCGTGGTTGGCCCCCCATTTTAGGAGCGATTAATTCCAGCGTCTTCGGCTTCTCCCCTTCTACAACACTTCCAAGTTTGTAGAGGCTATTAAGCACGCCCTCATCAAAAACTCTGCTCTCGGCCTTCCTTGTGTCGGCAGGCTTGCGATGCACGCCAAGGGCCTTTATTGTCGATGCGAGTTCATGGACAACTTCTGGGCCGATATCACGGTAGTTGGGTAGTGGCAATCTCTGTTGCGGGTTTGCAAGGCTAAACTGAAGAGTGGTACTGCCCTTTCTGAGGCCGATCAACTCCAGTGTGCACTCTTGTTTAATGAAATCGCTTGTGGGGCCTGGATGTAGTGTTTTTCTTCCTTCAAGCGCCTCTGCTTGGCGTGTAACCGCACGTTGTGCTTCCTCGCAAAGAGTGAGCAAATCTGGGACAGAAACGTGTCCGCTCGGAACCCCTTGAACCTTGATCCTCAGGGAGAAAAGTGGTACGACCCTTTTCTTTTTCATAGTCGCTTTTCTTCGGTGCTGTAGCATACATCAATTCTCCCAAAGAAATTCTCCCAATTTGCATTTTCACCTAAATTACACCTAAAGTCAAACTGACTCTCATGTTTGATGAATGGGGAAAAGTCAGCTAACATCTATTTTATGAATAGTTTACAAGTAGGAAAGCGCGGCCAAATCGTTGGAATGCTCATCAAAGGCATGGGCCTACGCTCCATAAGCGGACTTGCAGACGCGTCAATTAACATAGTGACCAAGCTACCACTGTCCGGTTCATTATTGGCTGAACCGCAAGGAACCGCATCATTACTGGTGATTCGCAGATTTGGGCTGTAATCGACTTCATTTTTATACAAAAATCCGTTGTTGATATCAAAGGACTTACAGCCTCATAAGAGGCATTTTCAGAGCTTAACCGGACAGTTGTGTGACCAAGCTGCTCATTGATTTGGGAAATGGTCCGACTCCGATTGCCCTCGGGTGAAATCCCTGGAATTAGCCCGACTTTGACAACTGGGGCTCAAAATCTGCGTAAATCATTGATTCTACGTTCAAGGAACCCATAGGTCTTCACTACAAGGCTATGGGCTCGGAGGCATCGTTTTCGCCCTGTTGAGAGATTCTTGGAGGTGGCTGCGCAGGCAGCGCCAGATGGAGGCGCTGCAGCAGCAACTGATGGTCCGGCTCCGGCTGTGTGTATCGGGAGAGAATGAGCATTCTGCCATCCGTGGTTGGCAGGTGAACGTCAATCATCTGGATGGCAGTCATCTTCTCGATCACGGCTCTGCTGGTGAGCCCGGGCGCTAATGCTCTCAGCCGCTGCTGCAAGGTGACATACAGACAGTAGGCCAGGAACGCAACGAAGATGTGTGCCTCGATGCGTGGATCTTTTTGATGGTGAATGGGCCGGACTGCCAGATCACTCTTGAGATTGCGAAACGCCGCCTCGATCTCCGTCAGCTGAATGTAGCGTTGCCACAGAATTGCCGGGTCTTCAGCGGAGAGGTTCGAGCGCAGTAGATAATCGCCTTCAGTGCGCAAGGCCGCTCGAAGCTTTTCTTTTCGCAACGAAAAAGTGAATGTCTCGGCGCTGACGGTTTCCTCGGCCTTGGGCACCTGAACTTCCACGAGACGATAGGCCTTGCCCGCTTCTGCTTTGGCGGCGCCGAGCTTCAACAGCAATTCGTCGCGCGTGAGTTTCTGCCGCTGCAACTCATGGAGACGCTTCCACAATTGTTTGAGCCGGCGCCGGCGCATGGCACGCTCTTTTTTCCTTCGACCCTCGCTGCGGGCCAGGATGTACAGCTCCCCCTCTTGAGGCAACAGTTTCACCTCCAGCGAGTCCTTCACTCGCGCCCACGGCAGTTTGAGAAACTCTTTTTCCAGTTTCGTCAGCCGCCCTCGTTGCGTCCCGACCAAGTAGAATGTTGGAGTGGTTGCCTTCCGCATCTCACGCAGAATATCCTCGGTCGGGATTCCGCGATCCATCACCCAAACCCGATTCGCCTTGCCGTACTGGTCTTCGATCTTTTCCAGAAATGCTTTCAGAGTCGTCTTGTCGCTCGTGTTTCCAGGCATCACTTCATACGCCACAGGAAATCCCTCCGGCGTGATCACCAGTGCGATCACCACCTGCACGCAGTCCGGACGTTTGTCCCGGCTGTAACCGTGTCGTCGCTTCCCATGTCCCGGAGGATCGCATTCGAAATAAGTGCTAGTCAGGTCATAGAGCAAAACTTCGTATCCCACCTCGAATAGATCTCGCCACCGCTCGGTAAGAAAACTGAACAGCCCGCGCTTGTGTTCCACCAGCTTGTCCAGACATCGATACAGCGACTGCAACTCGAGGGTGTCACCCGTCCGGCCCAGCAAGTCACGCATGGCCGAGCGGTGGTACCACTCGCGGTGCAGCCGCCACTCACTGCCGGGATCGATCAAGCGATAGCTCACAAGGATCTTCAGTACGTCCAGCCAGTCTGTCCCTTCGCGACTCGGCCGCAGCCGCTCGCGCCAAAACTCGTCCAACCGCAGTTGATGCCACAACTCACCAGCCAACCAGCATGCCCCCCATTGCCGTGGCCGCCGTAGCTGCAGCTGATCCAGGCGCACATGCACCACCTCATGTGCCAGTTCCGGTGCTTCCCGATCTTCGGGGAAAAGCGCTACCTGACGCCAGCGGCCGGTACCTGACTCGAACACTTCGATGCTTCGGCACCAGGCGGCCTGCTGGCTGTCGTTAATCTCGCCGAGGTACAGCACCTGCCGCTGAACCACTCGTTTGCCTTCGCCACGGTGATTCTCAGCGATGCTCCAGTACCGGTGCAGCTTCCCGTCCTTCTTTCGCTGCGTATAGCGGAGAAACATAACGCCATTGTCCATACGCCGATGGAGGGGTCAAGAGGGTAGGTCTTCACTACAGCGGCTTTCGAGAAAAGCCGTACTGCAAACAAAAGGCTTACAGACCCGAAAACGGCCAAAAAAGGGGAAAACTGGGTCGAGTTGTCAAAGTCGGGTTAGAGGTTTGCGGCGGTCTGCAGCCAGCGGAGGATCGGGGCGGGGTATGTTCCAAGCCAGATCAGGATTGCCGTGAGCGCCGCCAGCATTGCGCCAGAGGTCAGCGTGCCCGGCGGCAGGGAGGTGCCCTTTTCTGAGTTGGGCCCTTGAGACATGGCGACGACGACCCGGAGATAGTAGTACAGGCCGATCCCGCTGCTTCCCACGAGGATCAGGACCAGGGACCAGAGGGCCGCATCGACGCCGGCTGACAGGATATAGAACTTTGCGACAAAGCCCGCCGTCAGCGGGATGCCGGCCAACGACAGGAGCGCGATCGTGAAGATTGCGGCCAGCCAGGGACGGCGCCGGTACAGGCCCTGGTAGTCGGTGAGGTTTTCGGCTTCCCCGTCCCGGTCGGACAAGACGCTCACGATTCCGAAGGCGCACAGGATGGCCGCGAAGTATGCCACGAGATAGTAAGCCACCGCGACGAACACCCCGGGCCCTCCGGCGAGAAAGGCCACCAGCAGATAACCCCAGTTGGCGATGGACGAGTAGGCCAGGAGCCGCTTCACGTTATTCTGCCGCAATGCCAGCAGGTTGCCGGCAAGCATGGATGCGATCGCGATCAGGGCGAAGAGCATGAAAAAAGCGCCGTGGCGAGCCACCTGCATTTGGGTGAGGTAGCGTACCATCAGCGCGAACATGCCCCCTTTCGAGGCGGTGGCGATGAACGCGGTCGCGGGCGCCGGCGCTCCCTCGTAAATATCCGGCGTCCACATGTGAAAGGGCACGACCGCAAGTTTGAACCCGATGCCGACGATCACGAGCGCGATTCCCGCTACCAATAGGGTCCCGGGCGCGCCGGCGCGGGCGATCAGCAGTTGGCTCATGCGCGACAGTTCCATGGTCCCGAGATCCGCATAGATGAGCGCCATACCGAAAAACAGGAAAGCCGCGGCAATCGCGGCCAGGACAAGATATTTCACGGCGGCTTCGATGCTCCGCTCCCTGGTGTGCGGGTAACCGATCAGCACGTAAAGCGAAACGCTCAGAATCTCCAGCCCGAGAAGAAGGGATGCGAAATGGGTGCTGGCTGCCAGGACGCAGGCCCCCAGTGTGGCCAGGAGGAGCATCACGTAGAACTCCTCGCGTTCGCCGCCGTGCCTCTCGAGGTATGCATACGACATCAAGGTCACGGCGATACCCGCCGCGAACAGCAGGCAGAAATAAAAGCGCGTATACCCGTCCAGCACCAGAAGGAAAGTGACCTGCCGGGGAGAGACCTGCGCAGTCAGCGGAAGGGCAGCCAGGCCGGCCAGGAAAACAGCCAGAGTCAGACCGAATGCTGCTCTATGGCTCCTTTGGACCGCGATGGCCAGCATCACCAGCACTGCCCCGCCGGCAATCACCATCAAAGGCATGAGAGCAATCAGGTCGTTCCAAGTCACAGCTTACCCCGAAAATCAATTCAGGCGCGGACCCGTCGATTAGCATCCACGATCCCGCATCACCCTTTCATCCTGCCGGCGGCTGCCGAGTCAAGCGTCTTGAGCCGCCGGTACACCTGGAGTATCAGCGCCAGGCCCACCGACACTTCCGCCGCCGCCGTGGCCAGAATGAAGAGGAACATCACCTGACCGTCGCCCTGTCCCCAGCGGGCGCCGGCAACTATGAAGGCCAACCCTGCCGCGTTCAGCATTACTTCGATCGACATCAGGACAAACACCAGGTTACGTCGTGCGATGACTCCCATGAGTCCCAGGGCGAACAGGATCCCGGCCAGGATCAGCCCATGTTCCATCGGCACAGAAGCCATCGTCCTATCGCTCCATGCCGGAATTGGCGCCCGGCGACCTGCCGCGCCGGCCCAGATGATATGCACCTACCAGCCCCGCCATCAGGAGCATGGAGGAAAGTTCCACTCCCAGCAAGTACGGGCCGAAAAGCATCGCCCCGACCTCCTGCGGCTGGACCGCCCCGGCGGAGGACAGATCGGACCGGCCGCTCAGAAAGACGTAGAAAAGCTCCGCGAGCAGTAAGGAGGCCAGGATCGAAGGTCCAACCCACATTCCCGGACTCAGCCACCGGTGTTCCTGTTCAATGGCCCTGGGGCCCAGGTTGAGAATCATAATCACAAACACGAATAAGACCATGATCGCTCCAGCGTATATGACGACCTCGAGTGCCGCAATGAAAGGCGCGCCCAAGGCGAAAAACACGACGGCAACCGCGAGAAGCGATACAATCAGGTACAGCAGGGCGTGCACGGCGTTGAGCCGGGTCAACGCCATGGCGGCGGCGAAAACCGCGATTGCGCCCGAAACGTAAAAGGCGATGTGCATCGATCTCCCCTCATTCGCAATTTCGTCACGGCAGCAGCGAGTGCAGGTCCGTCGGCGGCGCCTCGTTTTCGGCCTCCCCTTTGTCCTTGCCTCCGATAGCCAGTCCGGCAACCCGGTAGAAGTTATATCCCGGGTACTTGCCGGGCCCGTCGATCAGCAGATCCTCCTTCTCGTAGACCAGGTTCTGGCGCCTGTACTCGCTCATTTCGAAATCGGGCGTCAGCTGAATTGCGTAGGTCGGGCAGGCTTCCTCGCAGAAGCCGCAGAAGATGCAGCGCGAGAAGTTGATGCGGAAGAACTCCGGATAGCGCCTTTGATGCTCGTCTTCGGCCGCCTGCAGCGCGATGCATTCGACGGGGCACACGACCGCGCACAGGTAGCAGGCGACGCAACGCTCCTGACCATCCGGGTCGCGGGACAGGATGATGCGGCCGCGCCACCTCGGAGCCAGGTAAGCCTTGGTCTCCGGATACTCGATCGTCTCGCGCTTGCGGAATGTGTGCGTGAGCACCGCCCATACCGATCGAAGCAGACTGAGCACGGCTGGTCTCCTAGCGCCGGAGCGCGAGCGCGATGGCGCCCGTGGCCAGCAGGTTCAACAGGGACAGCGGCAACAACACCTTCCACCCGAATGCCATGAGCTGGTCGTAACGAGGGCGCGGAAGGGTCGCCCGCACGAGAATGAATCCAAGTATGAAAAAGAAAGTCTTGATAAGAAACCAGACCGGTCCCGGCAGCACAGGTCCCAGCCAGCCGCCGAAGAACAGTGTCGTGATCAGGGCTGAAATCAGCGTGATCCCGAGGTACTCGCCGACGAAGAACATGCCGAATTTCATCCCCGAATACTCGGTGTGATAGCCGGCGACAAGCTCAGCCTCGGCTTCGGGCAGATCGAACGGGAGGCGGTGTGTTTCCGCGAAGCCGGCGATCAGGAAGATGACCAGCCCGACAGCCTGCGGAACGCAGAACCACAGATGCTGCTGCGCCCGGACGATGTCGGCGAGGTCGAATGACCCGGCAAGCAGTACGACCCCCATCAGCGACAATCCCATGAAAACCTCGTAGCTCAGCATCTGTGCTACGCTTCGGAGGCCGCCGATGAGGGCGTACTTGTTGTTGGATGACCAGCCGGCCAGGGCCACGCTGTAGGCCCCGAGCGACGACATGCCCAGGAAGAAGAGCAGGCCCACATTGAGATTCACAACCGAAATCCGGGGTCCGAACGGAATCACGGCGAAGGTCATCAGCACCGTGATCATGATGACGGCAGGGGCCAGAACAAAGACCGGTTTGTCGGCGAACGGCGGGATCCAGTCCTCTTTGAAGAAGAGCTTGATCATGTCCGCCAGGACCTGGAACAGGCCAAAAGGCCCGACCCGGTTGGGCCCCCAGCGGTCCTGCCAGATTCCCAGCATGCGGCGCTCGACCCAGATCAGCCCGGCCGCGAAGGTCAGAACCGCAACCAGCACGCCGGAGAGTGTCAAAATTGGCCACAGGATTTCGGTCATTTTGCTATTCCACCCCGGACATCCCGGTCCACCCGTTTCGGGAAACCGCGGAAATCCGTGCCCACGCCGGGCCCCGCGGTCCCCGCCAGCCGGGAAGCCCCCGGGGAATGCCGGCGACACCGGCCGGCAGAGACGGGACAAGCTTCACGGGCAACTTGTGCCGTGTTGCAGCAAAGTCAACTTGCGCCTCGACGCCCTCGCCCAACGCCAGAGCCTGTGCGTCCGCCGGGTTGAGCGCGAGGTACGGCTGCGGCGCCAACTCCGCGATCCCGAGTGACAGCGCGCTCAGCTCTTCAGACCCGAATATGTGATCGAACGGTACGACCAGAACCTCGCCCGTCCGGCTCCGGAATGCCGGCGGGGCGTCGCGAAAGAAAGAAACCACGCCCTCCGGCACGGGCTCGATCAATCGCCGGCCCGCATCACCGCCGCGCAGCGGGCCCCCGATCTCGCTTTGGAACTTGTTGACGGACTGAATGGAATTCCAGCCGGGCGCCCAGAACTCACGAACGAGGGCCGCAGGCGGCTGTTCCTGGTAACCCTCCATGGTGTACGTCATCGGGGCGTCGGGATCATCCGGCGGCTTCGGCTCGCTGACGGCGACGTTTGCCAGCTCGGCCGTTCGGCCGCTCGAACGGTGGGGCTGGCGTGCGATTTTCTGTCCCGCGATACGAAAATCGGCGGGTGGCGCAATGTCGGGCAGGCCGCCGAATACCGGGACCGTCCTGGCCAGCGCTGCAATGACATCGTCCAGGTTCCGCCAGGCCGTGTTCGCGGCGGGTTGCGCCTGATTCATGATTTCCTGCAGCCAGCGCCAGCTGTCCTCTACAGCATCGCCGGGCGCAAACACCCGGTAGAAGCGCTGCGCCCTCCCTTCGTTGTTGACGAACGTTCCGCTGCTTTCGGCGAAGGTCGCAGCCGGCAGCACTACCCCGGCTCCCGCGGTCGTGTCGTTGGCAAGCGAATCGATTACGATCAGATGTTTGGCGCTGCTGATGAGGGCAGTGACGGTTGCGGCGTCGGTGCGCCGGTAGAGGTCGTTTTCCAGCACCAGCAGGGTGTCGGCTTTCCCCTGGCGCAGCCGGTCGAGCGCTCCGCTCAGCCTGGCACCGCCCAGCAGACCGAGTCCCAACGTGTTGCATTCCGGCACTACCACGCTGATGTCTGCGTCTTGGCCCTCCTTCCTGAGGGCCCAGGCCACATTGGCCGCAGCCTTTAAAATCGCGGTGCTGCCCAGACTGATGCCGCTGACGATCAGAGGTTTGCGGGCCGACTTCAGGTCCGCCGCGATTTGCGCGGCCAGTTGGAGCGTTTCCTCCGGCAGGCCGGCGACTTCCGGCGAGGCAGCGTTCAGGACCCGGGCGACTGCGAACCCGAGGCGTGCGAGGTCGTCCGGAGCGCCGTGATATCTGCCCTTGGCCAGGTCATCCAGCCGGGTGTCGCACGGCGTGGCGATGAAGACCGGCCCCTTGGCCTTCTGGACCGCCTCGCGCATCGCGGCGTCCTGCCACTCGGGAATCTTCTGTTGGCGCACGCTCTCCATCGGCTGCCGGCGCGCCGACTGGCGCAGCGCAAGCGCAAGCATGGGCGCGCTGTTCGTCGGGTCCTCTCCCAGCACCAGGACGGCGTCAGCCCGCATGACATCGTGAAGAGACGGGGAACGCGCCGGCCCGTTGCGCAGGATCTCGAGCGCGAGGGCCGTGAGGTCGTACTCCTCGTCGGACAGCCCGAGGTGGAAGTTCTCCGGCCCGACGAGGGTCTTGAGGGCGAAGTTGGCTTCGAGCGATGCCCGCGGCGATCCGATGCCGAGGATGCCGGCACTCTGATTAAGGATTTGAACCACGCTGTCCAGGGCTTCCTGTTTGCCGGCGGTTTCCGCCGGGCCTCCGGGGCCGCGGCTGACAAGCGGCCGGCGGATCCTCTTCGGGCTGTTGACAAACTCGTATCCAAAGCGGCCGCGGTCGCACAGAAAGTAGCGGTTGACCTCGCCGTTGTAACGGTTGCGGATGCGGCGCAGTTCGCCGTAACGCTCGCCCGGAATGGTGTTGCATCCGATGCCGCAGTGGACGCAGACCGACGGCGCGGTCTGCATGTCCCATTTTCGCGTGTAGTGCCGTTTGAGCGACTTGTCGGTAAACACCCCGGTAGGGCACACCTCCACCAGGTTGCCGCTGAATTCACTCTCGAGCACACCGTCCGACTGCCGGCCGAAATACACCTGATTGCGGAGCATGTAGGCGCCGAAGTCGCGCCCGCCCGCGTAGTCGTTATAGAAGCGGACGCAGCGGTAGCACTGGATGCAGCGGTTCATTTCGTGATTGACGAACGGCCCGAGGTCCTGGTTGCGGAACGTGCGCTTCAGCCCGCGGTACCGCCGGTAATCGTGGCCCGTCATCACGGTCATATCCTGCAGGTGGCACTCGCCCCCTTCGTCGCAGATGGGGCAGTCGTGGGGGTGGCTCATCATCAGCCACTCGATGACGGACGCGCGGAACTCGCGTGCCTCGGGGTCCTCGATGGCGATCCGTGTGCCTTCCGCGGCCGGGGTCATGCAGGCCATGACGAGCTTGCCCTGACTGTCGTGTTCGTCCCTAAACTGCTTCACGGCGCACTGGCGGCAGGCGCCCACGGAACCCAGTTCCGGATGCCAGCAGAAGTAGGGAAGGTCCAGACCGAGTTCCAGGCAGACGTGCAGCAGGTTCCGGCCGGGATCGACCCCGTAGGCTTTGCCGTCCACGTAAATCGTCGCCACCTGTTACCTCCCCCTACACAGTCTCGTGTGTCTCTTTCTCCGGAAACTTCCCTCCCGGGAGCGCCGGCGTCTCGCCTAATGCTGCATACTTTTTCTAAAATTCCGTTCTTGCATACGAATTACCATTTTGGCTCGTGGACTTGGACCTGGATCTCGACGTGGACCTAGACGAGGTTGCGGCACAGGTTTCTGAGGCGTTGGGACTTAACGGCGCACCTTTAATCCCGTCCACGTCCAAGTCCAGGCCTATGTCTATGTCCAGGTCCAAGATCCCTGCATTTTGCTCGCCCCTCTTTATGCAAAAAGTATGCGGCATTAGGCGTCTCGCCGGCAAAAGCAGTTCACGAAAACCCTGGGCGAGAGCCTGCCCGATTGAATCGCTTCGGCAACCGCATCGCAGCAGGCCGGCGTCCCGCCGGCGGTCCCGGCAACCGCCCCGTCGCCACACCAACCAGAACCGGGTTTCTGATTCCAATGAACGGTGGCGCAGCCGTCACAAGGGCACTGCGGTTCAGTTCTCATTGTTTCCATGGACATCGTTTTTCCGTTACGTGCCGCTCAAAATCGTCCCGAAAATACTTGAGCGCGCTCTGCAACGGCTCCATTGCGCCCGGGGCAAGCGCGCAGTAAGTGTGGCCGGGGCCGAGCAGTCGCGTATGCGACTCGAGGATTGCCAGATCGCCCTCACGGCCGTCGCCGTCTTCCAGCCCCTGGAGCAGATGCTCGACAAACTGCAGCCCGCCCCAGCATGGTGTGCACCATCCGCAAGATTCCTGGGCGAAAAAATGTTCCAGGTTTAAAACCATGCCGACCGGGCACGTCTTGTCGTCGAGCACGATCATGGTTCCCGTGCCGAGCCGGCTGCCCGCCGCCTGAACCGCATTGAAGTCGAGTTTTACGTCCAGGTGTTGTTCCACGAGAAAGTCGGTGGAAGCGCCGCCGGGCAGCACTCCCCGGAACTTGATGCCTTCGCGCATGCCGCCCGCGTGCTCATCCAGGACCTCCCGCAAGGTCACGCCCATGGGGAGTTCCCACAGGCCGGGCCGCCGGACCTTGCCGCTCACACCATAGAGTTTCGTTCCGCCGTCGTCGGTGCGGCTCAAGCTGCGGAACCACTCGGCGCCGTTGTTCACGATATGAGGCACGTTGCAGAGCGTCTCCACGTTGTTCACGATCGTGGGCTTGCCCCAGAGGCCGCTGACTTGCGGGAACGGCGGCTTGGCTCTCGGGTTGGCGCGCTTTCCCTCCAGGGCGTTGAGCAGTCCGGTTTCTTCTCCGCACATATAGCGGCCGGCGCTCGTGTGTAGATGCAGGTCGAACCGGAAGCCGCTCCCGAGAATTTTGGCGCCCAGGTAGCCGGCCTCTCCCGCCTCAGCGATGGCTTTGCGCAGCCGGGCTTCGGCGGTCTTGTACTCCCAGCGCAGGAATATGTAACCTGTGCCTGCCTGGACGGCGTAGGCTGCCGCGATCATCCCTTCGATCACCTGGTGGGGGTTTCCCTCGAGCAGATGGCGGTCCTTAAAGGTTCCCGGTTCCATCTCGTCGGCATTGAGCACGACGTACTTGCGGGCCGGGGCATCAGGTCCCATCGGGACGAAACTCCATTTCAGACCGGTGGGGAAGCCTGCTCCGCCGCGTCCTTTGAGGCCGGAGCGTTTGACGACGTCGGTCACTTCCTGCGGCGTCATGCGCGCCAGAGCCTTGCGAACTGCCTGGTAGCCTCCCGCCCGTTCATAGGCCTTCAGGTCGGGAGGTTCGGCTCCCGCGCGGATGCCGGCGGTGAGCGGCTTTTCCATCATCGATAGTCCTCGAGTATCCGGTCGATCTTCTCCGGATCCAGATCTGGATAAAGCACGTCATTGATCAACATCGCCGGGGCGTGGTCGCAGGCGCCCAGGCAGACTACCGGCAGGAGCGTGAACCTGCCGTCGGCGCTCGTCTGTCCCATGTCGATTCCGAGCCGGGAACGGAGGCGATCTCGAAGGCCCTGGTATCCCATGATCCAGCAGCTGACGCTGTCGCAGACGAGGATTACGTTTTTCCCCACCGGTCTCCGGAAGATGAGATTGTAGAACGTGGCCACGCCGTCGAGTTCCTCGGGTGACATCTCGAGGATTGCAGCGAGGTCCCGGAGGCTCTCGTCCGACACCCATCCCCGGCGCCGCTGGACGATTTTCAGAGCGTCAATGCAGGCCGCCTGTTTCTGCTCGTAGTGTTCGAGCACGGATTCGATCTCCCGGACTTCATCCTCGCTCAACAAGGGTCTCCTCCTCATCGATCCACGTCGGCCAGCACAAAATCGATGCTGCCGAGAATTGCCAGCAGGTCGGGGACCATGGCGCCGCGGCTCAGCAGCGGGACCATCTGCAGATGAGGGAACGACGGCGCGCGGATGCGCGTCCGGTACGACATCGTGTTGCCGTCGCTCACGAGGTAGTACCCGTTGTTCCCTTTGGTCGCTTCGATGCCGAAAAATGCCTCCCCGGGCGGGATCACCGGCCCCCAGCTCACGCTCAGAAAATGGGTGATCAGGGTTTCGATGTCGTGCATGGTGCGCTCTTTCAGCGGCGGCGTTGCCAGCGGGTGATCCGACTTGTACGGCCCGGAAGGCATGTTGTCGAGGCACTGGCGGATGATGCGCAGGCTCTGCCGCATCTCTTCGACGCGCACGACACCACGGTCGTAGCAGTCTCCGTGCCGGGCGGTTGGGATGTCGAACTCGAATTGATCGTAGCCGGAGTACGGGCGCTTCTTGCGGAAGTCCCACTCGAATCCGGTCGCGCGCAGCCCGGGGCCGGTCACACCCCATTCAATGGCCTCCGCCGTGTCATAGCGCCCGATCCCGCACGTGCGGGCCTTGAAAATCCGGTTCTGCATGACGAGCTTGTCGTACTCGGCAAGCCGCCGCGGCAGATACTCGAGAAAGGCGCGCACCATCCGGTCCCAGCCTTTGGGGAGGTCCTGGGCCACGCCGCCGATGCGGAACCAGTTGGGGTGCATGCGCGCTCCGCAGATGGCCTCGACCAACTCGAGGATCCGCTCCCGATCGGTGAACATGTAGAAGACGGGCGAGAGGGCGCCGACGTCCTGGGCAAAGGTGCCGTACCAGACGAGGTGGCTCGCCAGCCGGAAAAACTCGGCCATCATGACCCGGATCACCTTCGCCCGGTCCGGCACATCCATCCCGGCCAGCCTTTCCACGGCCAGGACGTAAGCGAGGTTGTTCATGACCCCGCCGAGGTAGTCGACGCGGTCGGTGTATGGAATGAAAGTGTGCCAGGACTGGCGCTCTCCCATCTTTTCTGCGCCGCGGTGGTGGTAGCCGATGTCGGGCACGGCATCGACAATCACTTCGCCGTCGAGTTGGAGGACGATGCGGAGGATGCCGTGGGTGCCGGGGTGCTGCGGCCCGACATTGAGGAACATGAAGTCGGTTTCGTCGCTTTGACGCGTCAGCCCCCAATCCTCCGGGCGGAATTGGAGAGCTTCCTGCTCCCGCTCCTGCTTTTCATCTGGGAGCTGGAAGGGTTCCATTTCGGTGCCGCGGGCAGGGTGGTCCTTTCGCAATGGGTATCCTTCCCAGGTGGGCGGCATGAGGATGCGCCGCAGGTGGGGATGCCCTTCAAAACGGATCCCGAACATGTCCCACACCTCCCGCTCGTACCAGTCGGCCGCGGGCCACAGGCTGGTGATGGACTGGATCGAAGGAGACTCCCCCTGGAGCGCGACCTTGATGCGTACGTCCTCATTGCGGTTGCAGGAAAGCAAGTGGTAGACGACGGTAAAATCGCCGGCGGGCTGCCCCTCCCGCTGCCGGCGGGTCCGCTCGTCGATCGCCGTCAGGTCGTAGAGCATTTGGTACGGATTGGCCGCCTCCTCCTTGAGATAGCGGAGCACCCCGACAAGACGGTCCTTGGCGACCCACAAGGTGGGAATCAGGTCGATCGTCGGCTGGACCGTTACCACGGCGTCCTTGAACCGGTCCGTCAATTCTTTGTGGACACCCGTCGTCCCGAACTCGAATTTTGGGTTGCGGGTTGCGGAATCGGAAGGCTGCACGAGCCTCGATCCGCCATGCGTTGTTGTATTTGCCGTTTTGTTCAAGGCAATCCTTCTTGACGGCGCTTGCCGGCTCCCGAATCAGGTTTCGTCGGGAGATCTCAGCGCAGCGGCCTTCCGCCGGTCATCCCGCTTCAAATCGCGTTGGGAAGGCAATTCACCTCGTTCGATGCGTCCCTCGCCCAGCATCCAGCTGAGCGGCCGGCGCTCGTTGCCCACCGCTTTCTGCAGGAGCAGCAATCCTTCCAGGAAAGCGTCAGGACGCGGCGGGCAACCGGGGACATAAACGTCGACCGGCATGAACTTGTCCACCCCCTGGACCACACTGTAAATATCGTACATCCCGCCGGAATTGGCGCATGAGCCCATCGAGATTACCCAGCGGGGCTCCATCATCTGGTCGTAGAGGCGGCGGATGATCGGCGCCATCTTGATGAAAGGAGTGCCGGCGATCACCATAAGATCGGCCTCGCGCGGAGAGCCGCGGATCACCTCAGCGCCGAAACGCGCGAGATCGTACTTGCTGGTGATGCTGGTCGCCATCTCCACGTAGCAGCACGAGAGTCCGAAGTTGAAGGGCCAGATCGAGTTCTTGCGTCCCCACGCGATCATGTCCTCCAGACGCGACAACAGGACGCTCCGCTTCGCCACTTCGTGGAGGGATCCGTCGCCGATTTCAGGGATGGAGGAGGCCGCGTCCGCGGCCGGGCTCGATCTCGACCAGCGTGAATCGAGAGGTGCCGCCGCCGGGCCCGGCGTCTTGCTCAACCACCAGTTCATGAGGCACGTGCCTTTCTCAGGTTCGCCCGCGAGGGCGCACGTCGAGAGCGCCCAAACGCCACAAGTAAGCCAGCGTCGCCATCAGGAACCCGATAAACACCGCCACCTCAATGAATCCTGCCCAGCCCACGTGGCGATAAGAGACAGCCCAAGCGAGGATGAAAACCGCTTCGAGATCGAAGATCACGAAGAACATCGCGACGAGATAGTACTGGACGGACAGGCGCCCCTGCGCGGTTCCTGTCGAAACAATCCCGGATTCATAGGGTTGGCCGGTCTCCTTTCCCTGGTGACGGGGTCCGAGGAAATAGGAAAGCAGGATCATTCCTCCGGTCAGGAGAAGAGTTGCGGCGAAGTAGACCGCGAGCGGCCAGAGGGCCGGCTGGGCGGAAGCGCTCAAGGGGATCACCTTTCTGCCGTCGCTGGCGCGCGGCACAGCGAGCAGGCTTTTAACGAATCAGCGTAACAGGGCATGGCGGCTTATAAAATACCTGCTACACGGTATGCGCTCCCGCTCTGCAGGCGTAAAGCATTTTCCTTCTGGAACGGTGATTATGATATCCTGTATCAGGATAAGAACGGGCCAAACGCTCCTGGCCGGCGTTGCGTTCCGATTTGCGGTCCCGCTTTCCGAGTTGCTGCATCGAGCAGTCTTGCAGTATGAGGGGGGAGATGAATCGCGCGCGAGTGTTATTGGCAGACGATCACACGGTGATACTGGCGGGGTTGCGCAGCCTGCTGGAATCCGATTTCGATCTGGTCGGCACTGTTGAGGATGGGCGCTCGTTGGTGGAAGTTGCCGAGCAGCTCAAGCCCGATGTCATCATGTTGGACATTTCCATGCCGCTGCTCAACGGCATAGAGGCCGCCCGCCAGCTGAAGAAAGTCGTCCCGCAATCCAAGCTCATTTTCCTTACCATGCACGGGGATATCGCATACGTCAAAGAGGCTTTTCGCGTGGGCGCGTCCGGATATCTGATCAAACGGTCCGCGGCTACCGAGCTGGTCACCGCCATCCAGGAGGTTCTGAGGGGCCGCACCTATGTGACCCCGCTTGTAACCAAAGACATGATGGAGTCATTTCTCGATCCATCCGAACAGCCCGAAAAGCTGCACAGTCGCCTGACTCCGCGCCAGCGGGAGGTCCTCCAGTTGGTGGCGGAGGGGCATTCCAACAAAGAAATCGCCGCCGTCCTCAAAGTTTCCACCAAGACGGTGGAATTCCACAAATACAACCTCATGGAAGCCCTGGGCATACGCACGACTGCCGAACTTACGCAGTATGCGATGCGGCACGGGTACATTTCCGACTGACCTGCACAAAAAAAGGGGACCCGCCGCCTTGCGGCAAATCGTCCCCCTACCTTCCTGTCATGGTAACGACAGGTTTCCTGTGAGCCGGGATGCGATGGCCGGCCACCGCATCCCGATCCATGCTCAATGGCTATTAAAACTTCTTGTCAAACCAGGCATCCTCCAGAATCTGGGTCTTCTGGATCATCGTTTTGCCGCCCGCGCGGACGACGATGATGTAATCCCCTGGATTGGCGGCGATGGCGCCGCCAAACGTGGGGATGGCCGCCGCCGCTCCGCCGCCGCGGCCGCCGAACCCTCCGCCACCGCTACCACCACGGCCGCCACGGCCGCCTGCAGGCGCCTGCGTGAGCCTGATCTCGTTGAGGCGCAGGTTCCACAGCACCTGGTTCAGTCCTGCGGTGTTCGGTCCTTTGGTTTCCGCAACGACGCGAGCTCCCTGGAGAACCTGGACCATAACCTCGCCCGGCGCCGGCGCCTTCTGGTAGTAACTGATCACTATGCCGTTGGGCGCGCTGGGAGCTCTGAAATTGGTGGTTGCCGACACCGGATTAGTGCGCGTCACCCACTTGACCGCGGGTTTGACGTCAAAGAGATAGATGTCCTGCCCCAACACCTGCTGGTCGAGTTCCTGAAGCGGTGTGATGTCGGCGATGAAAAATCCGCGGCCGTGCGTGGCCACGATCAGCTCGTTTTCCCGCGGATGGATCTCGAGATCGTGCACCGGCTGCGTCGGGATTCCTTTCATTTCGGTCCAGATCTTGCCGCCGTCGATGGTGACATAAAGAGCGAAGTCGACGCCGGCAAACAGCAGATTGGGATTTTTCGGGTCCTCGATGACGACGTTCACGGACTGGTTCGGCAGGTTGCCGACGATGGGCGCCCATGTCTGGCCGAAGTCCGTGGTCTTATAAATAAAGGGCCGGAAGTCGTCATGCCGCAACCCGGTGTAAGTTACGTAGGCGGTTCCCGGCTGGTGCTTCGAGGCGACGACGTGGCTGACCCAGTATCCCGGGTTGCCCTTGATATTGTCGTTGAGCCTGGTCCAGGCCTTCATGTCGTCGATGTTCTTCGTGACCCACAGATTGCCGTCGTCGGTGCCGACCCAGACGAGTCCTCGGACGATCGGCGACTCGTCGAGCGCCGTGATGGTGCAGTACTCGATGTTACCGTCGCCGCCCTTTCCGGTCGGCATTTTGGCCGGGTCGTTGGTCGTCAAATCGGGGCTGGCCTCTACCCAGGTGTCACCCCGTGTGGGCGATTTCAGCAGCTTGTTTGCCGCGTGATAGATGACGGCAGGATCGTGGGGCGAGACAAGAACCGGAGACGACCAGTTGTGGCGCAGCGCCGGATCGCGCAGGGTAATACTCTTGGATTCGCCGGTGTAGAGGTCGGTCCGGCTGAGGGAACCGAACTGCGACTCGTTATACAGGTAGCGGTTGGTGACGAGGTCGAGCACGTTGTAGAAACCGTCCCCGCCGCCTACGGTCTGCCAGTCTTCGAACACGATCGGGCTGCCGCCGCGTTTGGAACTCGGCCCGCGCACGGAACCGTTGTCCTGGAGACCGCCATAGACGTTATACGGGTACTGCATGTCGTAGCCGACCTGATAGAGCTGTGCGAGCGGCAGTTCGTCCGGGTGGTACCAGTTCTTGCCGCCGTCCCAGGTGACTCCCAAGCCATGATCATAGCCGAGGAGGATGTGATTCGAGTTCTTCGGGTCGATCCACATTCCGTGGTTGTCGCCGCCGAACCGGAACGGGGAACTCCATGTCTTGCCGGCATCCGTCGAGTGCAGCACCCCGACGCTCAGCACGTAAACGTGGTTGACGTCGTTGGGGTCGACGCGGATCTGCATGTAATAGTAGCCGGGGCCGCCGCCGATCGTCTGCTTCTCGGGGCTCACCTTGCGCCACGTCTTGCCGGCGTCGTCGCTCCGGTACACCTCCTCGCCGACCATCCCTGCGCTCGACTTGCCTGCGCGCAGTTCGGCCAGCCGGTCTGCGTCGGACATGCCCGGCTTGTTCGCGTTTTCGATGTTGGCGTAAACGATATCCGGATTATTCAAAGCGACGTCGAGGCCGATGCGGCCGAGCATTCCGCCCGGCAGCCCGTTGGTGAGTTTCGTCCAGGTGGCGCCGGCGTCGACGGTCTTATAAATGCCGCTCCCCGGCCCACCGAGGTTGAACGTCCAGGGCTTGCGCTCCTTGTCGTACGTTGCGGCATAGAGCACCTTGGGGTTCCTCGGGTCCATCACGACGTCGCACGCGCCGATGGCGCGGTCGCCGACCTTTATGTCGAGCGACTTGGTCCATGTCTTGCCGCCGTCGCTGGTCTTGTAAAGGCCGCGGTCCGGGTTCTCGCTGTACAGGTGCCCGAGCGCCGCGACGAAAACAATGTCCGGATTTTTCGGGTCCACGACAATCCTGCCGACGTGGTGACTTTCCTTTAGACCTGTATTTGACCATGTCTTTCCGGCGTCCGTGGATTTATAGACTCCATCCCCCCAATAGGTGCTGCGGGAAGTCGTCGCTTCGCCGGTGCCGACCCATATTAAGTCGGAATCGGAGGGTGCGACGGCCACGTCGCCGATCGAAATGACGGGCTGGTTGTCGAAGATTGATTCCCAGGATATGCCGTTGTTCATGGACTTCCACAGTCCACCTGAACCCGTAGCCGCGTAGATGGTGGTCGGCTCGAGTTCCGGAACCGCAAAATCGACGAATCGTCCGCTCTGGCGGGTTGGGCCGATGTTGCGGAAACTGAAGGCCTTGAGAACATCAGGCGAAAGTGCCTGCGCGCCCAGATCGGAGGCGAGGAGAAGCGCCGACAGCGCGATCAGCAGAATGCTGCCGATGATTTTCGGACATGCCTTTTTCATAATTACCGGCTCCTTCTAGAAATGCGGTTGAATCGCGGATCTGCCTGAAACTTCGCAGGCGAGGTATCGCGGGTCGCATCGTCGTGGCATTTGCCGATGCGCCGCCCAAGTCCATGTCAATGTAGGGTCTTTTGTATCTCGCCTCCCCCCACGGAAGCAAGCCGAAAACCGGAAATCGTGGTGGAAGGGAAAATGTGGAGGAAGGGAAAATGTGGACACCCATCTTTCTGCTGTCAAACTTGGACACCCATTTTTCTGCAGATTTTTTCTTGGCACTTTTCATGAGTTTCCAGTTAGTACTGTCATAAGGAGGGAGACCATGGGTTTGCCACGCAGCGCCTACGTCGAGGAAGGGCAGGAAGGGGTGTATCACTGTTTCAGCCGGTGCGTCCGCCGGGCGTTCCTGTGCGGATTCGACCCTGTGACACTCCGGGACTTCTCCCACCGCAAGGCATGGTTGGTCGACAGGTTGCGGTATCTTGCGGCCATCTTCGCCATTGAAGTCTGCGCTTACGCCGTCATGGAGACTCACTACCACACCATTTTGCGGACCCGTCCCGACATCGCCGCCAAATGGTCGGATCGGGAAGTCGCAAGCCGCTGGCTGACACTCTTCCCTCGGCATCGCGACGCCAAGGGCGTTCCTGTTCTGCCTACCGAGGAAGAAATCGACGCTTTGGCAGATTGTCCGGAGCGCATCGCACAGCTGCGCAAACGCCTGTGCAGTCTGAGCTGGTTTATGGGCCGGCTGAACGAATTCATCGCTCGGGCTGCCAACAAGGAGGATGGGGTCAAGGGCCGGTTCTGGGAATCGCGGTTCAAATGCCAGGCGCTGCTCGACGAAGCGGCCATCGCCTCCTGCATGGTGTATGTGGACCTTAATCTCGTCCGGGCGGGAGTAGCAGAAACCCCGGAGGAAAGCGACTTCACCAGCATCCAGGAACGGATCCGTGCCTGGCAGAAAGAGACGCTGACGGCGGCTGTCGCGCCCGGCGAGGCGGCGGCACCAGACCTGCAGGCTACGTCGGTCGGCAATGGCACACTAATGACGGAAAATACCACCGAGGTTTCGAATACCCTTGCCGGCCACCTTGCCGCCATGGCGAAATCCTCTGATGACTCAGCGTTTTCTGGCCGCTGGCTTTGTCCAATTCAATCCGATTCTGAACGGCGCGGAATTTTGAGTATGACTGCAGCCGAGTATTTCGATCTGGTGGACAAGTCGGGACGGATGATGCGGTCGGACAAACGGGGAGCCATCGATGCCGATCTTGCGCCGATCCTGCTTCGGATCGGCGCCAGGCCGGAGGGGTGGCTTGACACCGTTTCCCGCTTTGGCTCCCAATTCCGCCTCGCCGCCGGGCTGGTTTCCAGCCTGCGTGACTTTGCGGACCGTCTTGGCAGGCGCTGGTTTCAGGGCGCCAGCGCGGCGCGCATCGCCTTTGGATTCCCACCGCCTCGAATTGCCTGACGCAACGCCCAGGAGCCCGTTCTTCCGCAGATCTGCATTTCTTTTCAACTCGCCCCACGGCTTTCGGCATCGGTTCGAGGATGTCCTCCACGCCTGCTGGCAACTGCCCTACCAGTCTGATCCATTGGATGCGTTCCGCCCGCTTGTTACCTGTCCTTTCCTCAATCCCCAAATATCGTTTGTGGGGCTGAGTCTGAGGAATGTGTGAAAAAATGGGTACCCAAAATTCCTCCCAGAACTCCTTTTTCTCGGAGCATGAGTGGGTGTCCAGATACCGAATGATCCGGATACTACATAAGTGGGTGTCCAGTACTCCATCAAGTTGCCGATCAAGAGGCGCCGGTTTTAGCTTTTTCCCATTGCCGGCCAGTCGCCTGCCGCTACTACAGTGCCGTCAAGGCTGCTGATTCGGCAATCCCAACGACGTCCGTCCTCAAGGACGAGGGTTATAGGCCTGTTCAACAAATCGTAGAGCTTCAGATATCCACGTTGCTGAAACCGGGCGTACGGATACAACCACCCTCTAGTGCCCGCGCTGATGACGTGAATCGAATACGTCACCTCTCCCATTTCGATTCCGTCGTGAATGATTTTGCCGGCACCCTGCAATTCTTCTGCGACTCCATTCATAGGCTCCCAGTCTCCCTATTCCTAGTACACCACGTTTTATACTTTTGCTGCAATGCAATCTTGGGAGGGTGGGGAGAACCGAAGTAAATATAAGAAAATAAGTTAGTTATAGAAACAACAGGCGCGCAGACAGCGCTCAGATTCGATTATTGGCCCCATTGTTTGGAGCCAGTGAATTTCTGAGATCGAGCGAGCGTCAACCCGGCGCCTGTCGTGTGGAGCAATCTGAACCCGGTTCCGCTCGGGGGCCGTTCGATTCCACTTGTAGTCTGAGGAAGAAATGCTTATAAGAAAAATTCCGGTGCTGTAGGCCTTCACGGGAGGACTCCCAAAGGAGCCGCAAGCCGGATGCAGAACACTTTGATACCGCCGGCGCCGGGGGAAACCGTCCGGTTTTGCCCACGCGAAGGACTGCGGTCCCGGTTCCGATTTACATGAGGCACCCTATGAAGAACATGATGCGCGCATTCCGGGGCATTGCTGTCATCCTTATCTTTGGGGCGCTTTTGTTCGCCCTCAGCGCAAGTCCTCCTCGGGCGCCGGGGGCGACGAATCCCGTAACCGTCAATCCCGCCGCAGCCCACGATGTCTCGCTTCCATTGCGGACGCCGGATATTGCAGATCGAGCGGGCGAAAGCAGCCATGTGGGCCGGCCGGGCGCAGACGTTGCTGAGAACGCCAGAGTGACCGGGCCGGACGGCGAGCAGGGAAGGCCCGGGCAGCCGGTCGTGCCGCCTGTGATCACGACGCCGCCGGGCGCCGGCGCGGTCGAGCAGAGATCGCCGGGCGCGAAACCGCCCGCCACCCTCGTCGCCAGCTTCGACGGTCTCGGCGTGGGATTCGTGGGCCCGCAGGGATCCGCAACAGTCCGCAATCCCTCCGACAACAGCCTCGCCGTCGGCCCCGACCATGTCGTCCAGACCGTGAATTCGCGGATGGCGATCTTCACGAAGAAAGGCAAGAAATTCGAGACCACCGGGAAGGTCCTCTATGGTCCTGTCCCGACGAACAACGTTTTCAAGGGCTTCGGCGGCACGTGCGAATCTACAAACAACGGCGATGCCGTCGTCCGCTATGACCAGCTTGCCGACCGCTGGCTCATCGTGATGCCGATCTTCAGGCGCGCTGCCGCCAGGCCGGATCAGCCCGGAATGTGGACTGCCGCCGGGCAGGCCTATCTCAGTCCGCCTGGCCGGCCGGGACAGCCCGGCAAGGCTGCCGAGCTTTTCCAGCCGCCGGCCGCGACCACGGATGACACCCAGGCAGCCCAGCGGGGACGGGGCGTCCCGCCGGGGGGAGGCCGCAGCCAGGAGGCTCCGCAGGGTCCGTACGCCATGTGCTATGCGGTGAGCACGGGCCCCGACCCTTTCGGGGCGTACTATCGTTACGAATTCCTGCGCCCGATTTTCCCGGACTATCCGCGGCCGGCGATCTGGCCCGATGGATATTACATTCCGACCAGCACAGGCGACAACCGCATCTCGGAATCAATTGCGACCGAAAAGCATGCGTGCGTCGCTGATCGTGAACGAATGCTGAAGGGAGAGCCCGCCACCGAACAGTGCGTCATCATTCACAACGTGAACTTCCTCAACAACGCCGACATCGACGGCAAGGGGTTGCCGCCTGCCGGCGCGCCCAACATCATGATGGCCGCCGGCGGCACGCAGCTGGACAAGATGTTCGAGGCCGGCACGATCGACGTCTGGCAGTTCCACGTCGATTGGAAGAATCCAGCGAACACCAAGGTATCAGGCCCGGACAAGATCGCGGTCGCGCCCTACCACTATCTGTGCGACGGGCAGCTCACCAACTGCGTACCGCAGCCCGGCACGGACCGGCGGCTCGACTCCCAGGGCGACAAAATCATGTCCCGGCTTGTCTACCGGAAGGTGGGCAGCCGCGAGTCGATCGTGGCCGTCCACTCGGTCAATACCACGGCCGGCGCCGGCGGCGTCCGCTGGTACGAATTCCGGGTTGACAAGAGCCGCAAGGTGAGTCTGCACCAGCAGGGCACGTACGCGCCCGACGGGTTTTTCAGGTGGATGGCGAGTCCGGCCATCGATCGCCTGGGCAACATCGGAATCGGCTACTCGTTCGGCGGGACGCCGAATTTCGCGGGGCAGCGTTTCGCGGCGCGGCTGGCCGGCGACCCGCCCGGCCAGCTGACGCTTCGCGAGACGGTGCTCGTCGACGGCGAGGACTCGCAGAACGCCATGCGCTGGGAGGACTACACGCAAACTGCGATAGACCCGAGCGACGACTGCACGATCTGGTACGTCGGCGATTACATCAAGAAGGCCGCAACCAGCTACTCGACCAGGATCGGCGCCTTCCGGCTGCCAGGGTGTCGAGGACGGTGAGGCGGAATCCCTGTACTGCTCAACAAAACGGGGCAGCGGGTCGAGCGGGAAATCCAGTCTGACGTCTCGAAAGCAGCGGTTCCGGGACCCAGTTTCGATGCCACTGCCCAGGAACTCACCAGTCAATACAGCATCGGGAACGGCCCCGCGAACACCAGACACGACGGCCGGTATCGGAAGGAGATCGTGAAAGTCAAGCGAACCCTTTCGCACCTACACTCTAAGATCAGATCGCTCTGCAAGTTCGAGGAGATGACATGAGCTCAATTCCAAATTCGCCGTTAGTTGGGGAACAGCTGCCGGCGACACCGGCAATCACCCCGTCCATGATCCAGTCTCTCAGACAGACCAAACCATGGGTCCGGTTTCTCTCTGTCCTGGGATTTTTCTTCACCGGCATAATCGTCCTGTTCGGAATCTTTCTGGCGCTGGGCGCCGGCATGATGGGATCAATCGCCAGCACGCCTCTCGCAGGCGTGCCATTGGTCCTGTTCGGCCTTCTCTACCTGGCGATTGGGATCCTCTATATCATTCCGAATGTGTTCCTGTTCCGGTATGCGAATGGCATCCAAAAGGCGCTCGGGACCGAGCCGGTCAATGGGATCGAGATTGCGCTGAGAAATCAGAAGTCGTTCTGGAAATTCGTCGGGATTTTTGCGTTGATCGTGCTCATCATCCAGGCCGTAGTCCTGGTGCTGGTGGTCATCATTGGAATTGCGGGGCTGGTGGGGACGCACACCCTGCAGCGCTAGGGACCGCACCAACCTGAGTGAAAAGAACCCGCGACATGGATGGGTGAGTTCTCTTCAACCGGTACCAGTTTACAGGACATACCGCCTATTAGAGAAAAAGAGGGTCAAAATTCGAGGACAAGGGGTCTTTCAGAGCCTGATTTTTTTCGTATTTGTTGATCGCATTAGCCTTGCGTCGGTTTGACCCCGCTGTCGAAATGGTTGACTCGCAGAGCGGCGGCCGTGCTAGACTGGCACGGCCGGTGGTTCGCTCCATGCCTTGTTGCATGAGCTGGAATGGGCTGCAGGAGGACTGATCTGACATTATGGATTCTTGCGACAACCAGTCGAGAGTTGTTTCCAGCGAAGCGGAAGATTCTGTGAACGGAGCCCTTCCGGCGCGAACTCTCGAGCGGATGATCGGGAAGCCCGCCGCTTGCTGGACATCCCAGGATCTGATTGACCTCATCCGCACAAAGTGCATCCGCCTCGTGAGCTTGATGCATGTAGGCGGGGATGGATGGCTCAAGACGCTCGATTTCGTGCCGCGCGACCTCCAGCATCTTCAGGACATCCTCGAAGGCGGGGAGAGAGCCGACGGCTCCAGCCTGTTCATCGGCAGAGGTATCCGCGCCGGGGCCTCTGACATGCTCCTCCGGCCCCGTATCGACAGCGCGTTTCTGGACCCCTTCTCCCAATGTCCGACCCTGGTTCTGATGTGCCAGCATTTCGGGAGAGATGGCAGCCCGCTGCCGGAGTCGCCTGACGCGATCGTCCGAAGGGGCCACGAACGATTGCTGGCCGAGGCCGGAGTCGACCTCTGGGCGCTGGGCGAAGTGGAATACTTTCTGGGGAAGCACGCAGCCGAGACAGACATCTACGGCGCGGACGAGCGTGGCTATCACGCCAGTTCGCCTTTCGTCTTTGGCCAGGCATTGCGCAGGAGGGCGCTGGTGATGCTCGCCGAGATCGGCGTGCCCATCAAGTATGGCCACAGCGAAGTCGGTTACATCGCCGCGAGCGAGGCCGATGACATGATCTGGGAGCAACACGAGGTGGAATTGGCGCTCGCCCCCTTGCCTGATGCTGCCGAGGGTGTCGCCCTGACGCAGTGGGTGCTGCGCAATCTTGTGCACCAGCATGGAATGCGCTGCAGTTTCGATCCGATCCTCCGAAAAGGGCATGCGGGGTCCGGTCTTCACTTCCATCTCTCGCCGATGGTTGACGGGAAACACTGCGGACGCTCTGACAAAGGATCCGGGCTGAGCGCGTCGGGAGAATGGCTGGTCGCCGGCCTGGTTCAGTTCGGAACGGCGCTCATGGCGTTCGGCAACCGCAGTGCCGGCTCGTTCATCCGCCTCAGCCAGGCAAAAGAAGCTCCCATGGGCATAACCTGGGGCGCCTACGACCGCCACGCCCTCGTGAGGCTCCCCATTACGGCCACCACGGCCGCGGGGCGCGTGGTCAGCCCGCCCACCATCGAGTTCCGGCTGCCTGACGGTTCCGCGCATCCGCACCTGCTTCTGGCAGGCGTTGCCCAGGCGATGCTGGCCGGACGCTCGACCCCGGACCTTACCGGCCTGCTTTCACGTACCTCCAGTTCGCAGGCCGCTACGCAGGAGGGTAGGCCGGCCGATGGACAGCGGCTTCCGGCCTCCTTCCCGGAAATCGCCGAACTGATGGCGCGGCATCGTGCCGTGCTCGAAGCCGGCGGTGTTTTTCCTTCGAGCCTGATCGACCAGTTCCTGACCCTGCTGCGCGCCTGATTTATAGCAGTGATTCCGGCGCGGGCGGGAACACCCGGTCCTGCCCGAGCCCATTTCGTCTGCCAATTGCCGTTTACAATCGCCGGGCAATTCCCTATCATCTTCAGGCGCACCGTGTGCCGGACTGAACTGGCCGGGACAAGGCCCGTTAGAGCGCAATACCCGCAACGGCCCCCCTAGAAACCCAGGGTGAACAGCACTGTTTTCCCTCCGAGGTTCTCAAGCGTGGTGCAGGCGGTTCACTCACCGGCGTGACCCGGTTGTCGAAAGTGATCAAAGAAGATGCAGGAAGAGGCTATTGACCGTCGTGATTTCCTGAAGCGATCGTCCTTGGCTGGTCTCGGCGTCGCGGCTGCGGGCGGTTTGGGTTTCTGGCTCCGCTCGCGCAGCAGCCACCCCGGCCAGGAAATCACGGCATCCCAGGTGAGAAATTTCCGAGTAGACATCGGGAACGATCTCCCAAGCATGGCGGTGGTGACCGGCGGCACTCCGGCCTCGCTCGCCGCCGCGGCACTGGCGGCTCTGGGCGGAATGCAGAAGTTCGTATCGAGGGGGGACGTCGTTGTCCTGAAACCCAACATCGGGTGGGACCGCGTGCCGCAGCAGGCGGCCAACACGAACCCTGAGCTGGTGAAGGCCGTCGCACAGCTGTGTTTCGAAGCGGGCGCCAAGAAAGTCGTGGTGACAGATGTGTCCTGCAACGACCCCCGGCGGTGTTTCCTGCGCAGCGGAATCGCCAGCGCGGCCCAGTCGGTGGGCGCCACCGTGCTCCTCCCCGAGGAACGCAAGTTCCGCGATTACCGCATAAACGGGGAGTTGTTGACCGTCTGGCCGATCTACACGCCCATCATAGAGGCCGACAAGATCATCAACATGCCGATCGTGAAGCACCACAACCTGTCGCGCGTGACCATGGGCATGAAGAACTGGTACGGCATACTCGGCGGCCGGCGCAACCAGCTGCACCAGAACATCGATCTCGGCATCGCCGACCTGGCGACATTTCTGAGGCCCACCCTGACGGTCCTCGATGCCTACCGTGTCCTGATGGCGAACGGGCCCCAGGGCGGTAATCTGAACGACGTCAAGCTCATGAAGACCGTGGTGGCCGGCGTCGACCCGATTGCAATCGACGCCTTCGGCGCCACATTCCTGGGCCTGAATGCCGATCAGATCCCCTACCTCACGATCGGGCACCAGCGCGGCCTGGGAAACAGGAATTACTCGGAATTGCAGGTGAAGCATGTCAGCCTCGAATAGCCCCCCCCCTGCCGCAGGCCCGGAAATCTCAGGGAGACGCAAGCCCAGAAGGTGGCTGAAGTGGCTGCGGAGGGTATCGCAAGTCGTCTTTTTGGGACTGTTCCTGTTCCTGCTGTTCCAAACGGAATTCCGGGGCACATTCGCGCGCGGTGAAATCGACGCAATCCGTCTCAGCTACCCGGTCAGCATTTTCCTGGAAATGGACCCGCTGGTTGCCTTCTCGACGGCCATCTCGACACACGCCATCTATGGGAAGGTCATCTGGGCGCTCGTAATCATCGCGGGCACGATCCTGGTAGGCAGGTTTTTCTGCGGATGGGTCTGCCCGCTCGGCACGCTGAATCACTTTTTCTCGAGCTACAAGCCGGAACGCAAGGGCAAAAGGCGGGTTGACGCCAACCACTACAAAAAATGGATGTCCACTAAGTACTACCTGCTGTTCGGCCTGGTCGCGATGTCGCTGTTCACCTCGCTGCAGACGGGCATCCTGGACCCCATCCCGTTCCTGGTGCGTTCGCTGTCGGTGTCGATCCTTCCCGCACTCAATTTCGGGTTGAGGGCCAGTCTCGATTTTCTTTACGGGACCAACATTGGGGGATTGCAGTCCATTGCCGACGCGGGGTATCGATTGTTCGGCTCAAGTCTGTTGAGCTTCAAGCCGCAGTACTACCACTTCGGTTTCCTGCTCGGGGCGATTTTCCTCGGAGTTGCGATTCTGAACCGCGTCGTCACCCGATTCTGGTGCCGAGGGATCTGCCCGCTGGGCGCTTTCATGGGTCTGCTTTCGCGCGTGTCCATCTTCGGGATGGAAAAGGACCATAGCAAGTGTGACGACTGCAACCGGTGCCTGCTCCATTGCCAGGGGGCGTGCGATCCCCAGGGGAAAGTGCCGTGGCGGCAGGCGGAATGCCATCTCTGTTTCAATTGCGAGGTGGCTTGCCCGGAGGACGTCATCCGCTTCAAATTCTTCCCGAAGACCGACTCCGTCAACCCCTTGCCCGACCTGAAACGCCGACGGGCCCTGGAGAGCGTGGCTGCGGGCCTGGTCGTGCTCCCGGTGATGAGGGCCAGCACCGGGCTGGCCAAGGATTACAATGCCGGAGTCATACGCCCGCCGGGATCGCTCGAGGAAACTGAATTCCTGGCCCGGTGCATCCGATGCGGCGAGTGCATGAAAGTCTGTCCGACAAACGCCATCCAGCCTGCCATGTTCGAGAGCGGCATCGAGGGATTGTGGACACCGATGCTGAAGATGCGGGTCGGCTACTGCGAGTACAGCTGCGTTTTGTGCAGCCAGGTCTGTCCCACAGGCGCGATCTGGAAGCTGACCGAAGCGGAAAAGCTCGGCAAGGCGGATTCCGACAGCGAGGGAACGCCTAAGCGCGGCCCTAAGCCCGTAAAGATCGGCACCGCCTTCTACGACCAGGGCAGGTGCCTGCCATGGGCGATGGCCACTCCGTGCATCGTCTGCGAAGAATTCTGCCCGACATCTCCCAAAGCCATCTGGGTCCAGTCCGAGACTGTCCCCCGCCGCGACGGCGCCACCGTGACCGTGCAGCGTCCCCGGGTGGACGTCGACCGGTGCGTCGGCTGCGGCATTTGCGAAAATGTCTGCCCGGTTCAGGACCGGCCGGCTGTATATGTGACGAACATCGGGGAGACGCGCTCGCGAAGCAACCAGATCCGCCTGGAAAGCGGCGCGTATCGATGATACAAACACGCTCCACCCTTGTCCGAGAGGTTTCTCATGAAAACAATCGCCAAGATTTGTCTCCTTTTTGCCGGCCTCGCCTTCGTTTCCTGCAGCAAAGAGGAAAACGCCCCTAAAGTGGAGCCCAAGAGCACCGCCCCCGTTGGCGCGTCTGATGTATCGCCGCAACTATCAGGCTTGCTCCCCGCCAGGAACGAGGTGCCTGGCTGGGCGATGTCACAAGCTCCGCGCTCGTTCAAAGCCGGCAACCTGTGGGAGTTCATCGACGGAGCGGCGGACGGCTACCTGGCGTATGGATTCGAGGAGGTGGTGAGTGCCGACTATGCGCAGGAAGGAAGCAGCTTCCAGGCGGTGATCGACGTTTATCAGATGAAAGATCCCCTCAACGCCTTCGGGATCTACACTCAGGAAAGGAATCCTGAATACCCTTTCCTGAAAGTCGGCAATGAGGGCTATTCGGGGGGCACGTCTGTGAACTTCTGGACCGGCCCCTACTACGTGAAAATCACCACATTCGACGAGAAAGACGCCCTCAAGCAGGAGATGACCAAACTCGCCGCGGCCGTCGCCGCCAAAGTCAAGGACCCGGGGGCGGAACCCGTGGAGGCTTCCTACTTTCCCAAGGCGAATCAAGTGCCGCACACCATCGTGTACATTCCTAAGGACGTGCTCGCCCAGAGTTACTTCAGCAACGGTTTCGAGGCGAAATACAAGGCAGGGGATAAAGAGTTCAAGATGGTGCTCGTGTCGCTGGACAGTGCGGCCGCTGCCCAGGAGGCCCTGGCGCGCTACCGACAGTTTCTTTCCGCCGGCGGGAAAGAGGTCAAGGACCTGAAAGCGCCGGGAGAAAACGGCTTCTCCGGGAAGGATAGCTTCTACGGCGTTGTGACCGCGACGCGCGCGGGCAAAAACATCGTGGTGGCCCTCGGCGTTCCCTCCGAGGACGCAGGCAAGAAAATCGTCACCGAATTCATTGCCAATATCAAATAGCCACGCCCGCATGCGCCGAGTGGCGTTCCGGCGCATGATGGAACCATTCGCTTGTCCATGTTTGGTCCTTCGGTGTGCGGTTTTCAGTGGGTGTCCAAGAATTCCCTCCGAGGATTCTGTCAGTCGATGTCCAAATATTCAGTCAGTGGGTGTCCAAGGATTGGTAATATTTGTATCCCCGGGGCCCGGTGTCCAGACGCGTGACGCTCACCGAGGCTCAAAGACCCGGCCATCCATCAGCGTGGGCCGCATGAGAAAACTTACCTGGTTTCTGATCTCCGTTCTCGGGGCTTCCATCTGTTTGGCTGCCCGCTCTCAGGAAGTGACGCCGCCGCTTTCACCAGGCGAAAAGCCGGCTGTCCGCGTCGAAGTTGATCCCCGGGCGGGCCTCGAGTTGTGGCAGACCATGCTCGGACGCCTCTGGATCCCCGCCCCCGGCCAGGATGTCATCCGGCATCTCCAGTGGGAACAGGCTGTAGAGAAGGTTTACTACCACCCCATGGTCCACGTTCGCCCGGGAGATGTGGTCATCGATTGCGGCGCACACATCGGCGGTTTTACGCGCGTCGCTCTGAATGAAGGGGCGAGCCTGGTAGTCGCCATTGAACCTGAGCAGGCCAACCTCGCCGCGTTTCAGCGCAACTTCGCGCAGGAGCTAAAGGCGGGGAAGGTCTGGCTGATCCCGAAGGGCGTTCTGGATGCGGCCGGCAAGCTCTCGCTTCACCTTGCCAAGGTGGGCGACTCGCACAGCATCGTGATCCCGCAGAATGCGGGGAAGGATGAAGCCATCGAGGTGACGACACTCGACGCCCTGGCGGACAGCCTGAAGCTGCAACGACTCGATTTCATCAAGCTGGACATCGAGGGGTCGGAACAAAAAGCACTGCAAGGCGCCAGAAACGTCATCAGACGCTTTCGGCCTCGCCTGGCCATCTCCAGCTACCACTTAAAGGGAGACCCCGCCGCGATCTGCTCCATCGTCTGGCAGACCCGGGCCGACTACCTCGTCGTGTCGAAAGACATCCTCGAGTCAAGGGATGGAACGGCAGTCCCGAAGGTGCTGTTTTTCTACCGATAATGCCAAATCGATGCAGACGGGACGCCCGCAGTGGTGGGAGGCAAGGAGGGAAACAGTACGCGGAAGAACGACGAACTGGAAATGCGAAAGAAATAGAAGGAGATCGATCCAGGGGAATCCTGCAGGAAAGACGGCAGCCAAAAAAAAATGGCCGCCGTGATTCCGCTTCCTTGACCCGACCCTTTCGGAAGTCCCTTTCCCGTTGCCCGGGATCGAGAATCAGCCAGAAGGTGCGACCAGTTGCCGGATATCTCTTCCGGCAACGCCAATCAGCGGTGTATTTCGTCCGATTGGCTCCAGCTTCCTAGTGCAACGAACAAACCTGTTAAGCCCGTCCGTCACTCATCTGCCGGTGTTCAAGGTCTCGCAAATCACAGCGACCTATATGCAATTTAGTGGAAGCCGTCAAACTCGTCAACAGGAAATTTTTAGAAATCTTTCATGCACAGGAAATCCACAGGATATCTGTCCTGCGCTGCGACAGTTGTTGATTATCAGAAAAATCTTCATAGTTTCCATAGTTGGAAACTATGCTGATCCAATCCTGATTAGTGAGTTTCTAACAACTGTATTATCAGCAAGATACAAGAGAAAAAGTCAAATGTGCACCGAGCGGAGACCGGTGGGGAATGAACGGGCTGAAGCCTTGCGACACCAAAGTTTTGCGCATGTAACGAGAAGTTTTCACGTGGCCGCGGGCGTCAGCCCGCAACTGTCTGCGTCGACTCAGGCGTGAGCGTGCCGCATGAGATGCTGTTCTGGGGGCAGCCATAAGGGCATGTTTCGAGACCGGCCTGAAAGCCGGGGCCGCAAGAATTCCGCATTTATCAAAGATCCTATGAGGCGGCAGGATCCCGCCGCCTCAGTAACGGGTTGCATTTCCTGTCTCACATGGAGAGGATTGATCCGATAGGCGTATGAAGAGTTCTCGTGTATGTTGTGATTTGCAGATAGATTCCAACCCATATTGGATCTTGTACGGGCATGGAGGCAAACGATGAGGATACGACTGCCGGCACTTGTCATGCTTCTGGCTGCCTCCGTGCAATTGCGCGCGGGCGCCGTACCGCCCCCGAAGCCATATGGAGCGGTTCCCGCTGAACGGCAGGTACAGCTGGAAAACCTGGAGCTTTACGGCTTCATGCATTTCACGGTGAACACGTTCACGGACAGGGAATGGGGCTATGGCGACGAACCGGAGAGCGTGTTTAATCCGACCGGCTTCGACGCCGACCGGATCGCGCGTGTCTTCAAGGCGGGCGGCCTCGGCGGCATCATCCTCACCTGCAAGCACCATGACGGGTTTTGCCTGTGGCCGTCAAGATACACGGAGCATTCGGTGAAAAACAGCCCGTGGCGCGGCGGCAAGGGGGACGTGGTCCAGGAAGTTTCCGATGCCTGCCGGCGGCACGGCCTCAAATTCGGCGTCTATCTTTCGCCTTGGGATCGCAACCACAAGGACTACGGCAAACCTGAATACATCGCCTACTACCGCAATCAGCTGCGCGAGCTGCTGACGAACTACGGTCCCATATTCACCGTATGGCTCGACGGCGCCAACGGCGGGGACGGCTTCTACGGCGGCGCGCGCGAGCGTCGGAACATCGACCGCACAACCTACTATGACTGGGCCAACACCTGGGCTCTCATCCGCGAACTCCAGCCCGGCGCCTGCATCTTCAGTGATGTCGGCCCCGACACCCGCTGGGTCGGCAACGAGAGCGGCGTTGCCGGCGATCCCTGCTGGGCCACCTACACGCCGCGAGCGCCTGACGGCAAGGTGCCAGTCCCCGGAGCTACGATTTACAAAGAAGGGGTCAACGGGCATCGGGACGGCAAGTTCTGGCTGCCGGCGGAAGTCGATTTCTCGATCCGGCCCGGCTGGTTTCACCACCCTGCGGAGGATGCCAGAGTCCGGACTCCGGAAGACCTGTTCCATCACTACTTCATCAGCGTCGGGCGCGGTGCGACCATGCTGCTGAATGTCCCTCCCGACCGCCGCGGCCTCATTCACGAAACCGACGTCAAGTCTCTGGAGGGCTTCGGCGCCTTGCTCAGAGCGACGTTTGACGCCAATCTGGCAAAAAACGCGAAGGTGATTCCGAGCAACGTCCGCGGCAACGACAGACGCGCCTTCGGACCGGCAAACCTGCTCGACGGAAACCGGGAGACCTATTGGGCGACGGACGACGGCGCCACTACGCCCGAAGCCGTGATGGAGCTCAAGAAGCCGGTCACATTCAATGTCGTGCGTCTGCGCGAAGCCATCCGGCTGGGACAGCGCGTGGATGATTGGGCGCTTGACGAATGGCAGGACGGCGCGTGGGGTGAGTTTGCGAAGGGGAGCGCGATCGGCGCCTGCCGGCTGGTGCGCGGCAAGCCGATTACGACCACAAAGGTGCGCCTCCGGATTACGAAATCCGCAGCGTGTCCGGCAATCGCCGAGTTCGGCCTCTTCTTGGAACCGGGCATAGTGCGAGCGCCGGGGAACGGAAACTGAATCAATTAATTGGAGGAACGGGTTCCGGTCGTCCTGGCGTCTTGCTTAGACCGTTATTGAGCCGACAACGAGAATCTTGTTCGCGTTTGTTCTGTCGCAAATCTCCAGCTGCCCATCTGATTCGAGATTCGAGATTAGTTTCGAATCTCGAATCTCGAATTTGGAATAGCAATCGGGCACGCGGGGATTTCAAGGGGCTGCTCCCCTTGACTAGTTAGCCGCCGGGACGCCCGGAGCAGGCGATGTCATGAGGCGAGTCCTCCTCTGAAGCTAGGCGTAGATCAGCTTCAGTTCCGAGATCCGATCGCCGATCCTGACGCGATTGGCGCAACGAGCGGAGCAGTCGGAGCAGTCGGAGCAGTTGTGCAGGCCGGCATTCGCCGGGATCTCCTCGAGGGTTCGCCTTGCCTGATCGAAGTTCGTGTAGTTGGCTGCGTACATGTGTGTGCGCATGAGCGTCGGGACGTCGACGCCCTTCGGGCAGGTCCCGAGGCAGCTGCCGCACTGCTGGCAGAAGTCCAAAGCGAGCATGACATTTTTGTCCGCCAGCCACGTCTTCTCTTCGTTGGTGTAATCCAGGCCGGTGGCGACAGAAAAGCTCTCGTTGAGCTGATCGAAGGTCGTATAGCCGGGGATGGCCGTAGATATTTCCGGATGCTGGAGCACCCACTTGAGCATGGCGGTCTGGTTGAGGGGGCCCGCGTTGCGGTTGCGGCCGCCGGTCTGCGTCTTCATGGCAATGACGGCGACGCCCTTTGCCGAGGCGTTCTTGATCGCCTGAAGGAAATTCTGATCCGCGGCGTTGGTGAAATTAAACCCAACCAGAACAACGTCGTAAATCCCGGTTTCGGCCGCGCTGTTCAGGGTTCCGGCCTGGCCTGCGTGCTGGGAAACGCCGATAAACTTCGCCGTCTTTTGTTGCTTCGCCTCTCTGAGCGCCGCAACGATTTCCGGGTTGTTCATCGCCTCAACAGACGGCTGATGCATCATCAGGATATCCACGTAGCTCGTCTGGAGCCGTTTCAGGCACCCTGCAAAATCGCTGAGAATCTTGTCCTTGATTCCGGTGGTCATCCCCCGCGGGACAGGAATCTTGGTTTCGATGACGACCTTGTCGCGGACGCCGAGCTGGGCGAACACGCTCCCTACCATTTCCTCGTTTCTTCCACCTTGGTAGCCCAGCGCCGTATCGAAAAGCCGCACGCCCGCTTCGTAGGCCTGCTTGATCACCTCAGGGTTGTTGGCGTTCATGACGCCCATGCTGACGACCGGCACCTTGATGCCGGTGCGGCCGAGGGTGCGCTGGATAATCGGCTTGCCCTTTGCCGGCGCCGCCGGCTGCTGCCGGGGCAGCCAGGAGCGAGGTACTGCTGTAACTCCTGCGGCTGCCATTGCGAAGGATGTCTGCGACAGAAACTGTCTTCTGCTTTGGTCGGGATTTCTTGATGCCATAAATAAGGCTCTCCTCTGACGTGAATCTGCATTTGGTCGATCAGAACCTGGGAATAACAGGGTTGAATATGAGTTACACCCGGGTATGCTACGTTTATTACATGCCCGCTCCAAAGTCAAGGAGCTGAATACCGAGACTGCGCGGGCACACAGTGCCTTGCCGCCTGTCTTCCCACCGGGCTGCGACAGTTTGGTAACACCTCGGGAGACAAAAAAATACGCGGAGGAACGAAAACGGCGCCCGGAAACGACGCGCGTTCCTCCGCGGCAGTGTCATGACTTCCATTGAGACGAGCAATGATCTCTACTTTGTCACCGCTTCCCGCTCGGGGAAGAACTTCTCGACCTCCGCCTTCGTAGGCTTGGGCGTCAGGTAACTGACGATGACTAGAGCCGCCAGGGACGCAATCAGCGACGGATATATCAGTGGTATGCCCCAGGGATCGCCTTCGGGCGCCATTTGAGGGGGCAGAACCTTGGAGGCGATGAAGAAGAACAGGCAGACGACCGTTCCCGAGATGATCGAAGCGAGGCCGCCGGCTTTGGTGACCCGCTTCCAGGCCAGAGCGGCGAGCAGGGCCGGCGTAATGGCGACACCGTAGATCGTATAGGCGAACAGGCTCATTTCGAGCACGCTCGTGAGCTGGGTCGCAAGCAGGTAAGCGATCACGCCGATGATGACGACCAGGACCTTCTGCATGGCAACCATGTTTTTCTGATCGGTGTCCTTTTTCATGAAGCGCTGGTAGATGTCGCGCATGAGTGTTGTCGACGGAGAGAGCAGGTAGTTCATGCCCGTCGAGAGGACCACGGCGCAGGCCGCGCCGAGCAGGAGGATCCCGACCGGGACCGGCACCAGCTGGCGGGCTGCCATGAGAACCACTTTGCCGCCGGCTTTGGGGAGGCTCAAGTCGATCTGGTTTTTCAGCAGGCTGAAACCGAAGACGGCGATGACCACGACGACGGTCTCGACGAAGATGGTTCCGATTGTCCACCAGGCGACGGCCTTCTTGGCATCCTTGGCGGATTTCGCGCTGTAGAACTTCTGGTACATGCTCTGAACGCCCAGGAGCAGGAACATGGTCGAGAGGAAATATCCGATCGCTTTAAGCCAGGGATGGGCGCCGAACTGGGTGTTGACGACGGAAAAATATCCCGGATCGAGCACCGCCTCGGCCCCGGAAAAGCCGCCGGCAGCTATGACGACGAAGGGCGTCGCCAGCAGGCAGGCAAGGACGATCACGATCCCGTTGGGAAGATCCGTATAGGCGATGGCGACCATCCCGCCGAGAGTCGTGAAAAGGATGACGAAGATGGCTGCCAGCATCGTCCCCGTCGACTCGGAGACCTTGCCATCCGTGATCACGTTCAGGATGAATCCGCCCGCCACGAACTGGTAGGAGACGATGGAGATGAAGGACAGGATGAGTGCTATGGCTCCCACAATGCGCGCAGCCGGACCGTACCGGACTTCAAGGACGTCGCCCACCGTGTACTGGCCGAAGGTGCGGATCTTCGCCGCCAGAAAGTAGATGATGATGATGCCCACCCAGGCGCCGCCGGCAAGCCAAAGGGCGGAGAAGCCGGCCTTGGAGGCAAACTCGGCGCCGCTGATGAACGTGCCGGAGCCGATCCACGTGCAGATGAGCGTGAAGACCATGACCTGCCATTTCAGGCTGCGGTCGGCGAGCATGAACTGCTCCTGGCTCTTGACACGCCTGGAGCGGATGAAATTGAGCACGGTAAGGCCGAGGAGATAGAGCAGAATGCAGATAACATAAATCGACATGTCCCTCTCCTTCTAAGCGGGATGATGATGGATTGAGCCGACGTCTATCATGCTGACGAGGAGTGTTTTTATCCCAAGAGCGCCGAAGGAACAAGCGAAATCCCAAGGGGGGCCGTATCTCCAAATTCCGATTTTTGCCGAATCTCGTGGTTCGGGCTGAACTCCTCCCCGGATTAGACTTGCGCTCGACCTTCAGCAACTGCCCTGGACGCGTTGACCAGGTGTTGCGTTTCGCGGAACACTGAAAGCCGCCGAAGTGAATCCGGTCCGCCTGGCACCGCAATCGCCGAATTTGAGTGCCCACATCGAGCGGTTTCATGCGAAGTCTGAAGGAAGAATGTTTGGAGCGGATGGTTTTTCTGACTCCAACCTGCAGAAATATCTCATTTGATCAACGTATGAGAAAATTCACCATACATGACAAAAGTCGATATTTTGTTTGACAATATATAGTTTGTGTAGCAAACTCAATTGCGTTGACAACCATATGTCTATGCCAATTACTCCGCCGGGCAGGCGCGCAGCCGCCTATTGGTTCGTGGACGGATTGCCGGAAATGGCATTCGGTCTGCCTTTACTCCTCTTCGGCCTTCTGGCCGTCTGGGCGACGGCGCGAGGGAATCCTCATGGATGGGAGGTGTGGCTGCCAGTTGGGGTGATGCTTTCGTATCTGCTTGTTCTGGTCATGTTCATCATGCATCGCCGCGTCCTGGATGCTCTGAAAGCCCGGGTAACCTATCCGCGGACGGGTTATGTTCGTCCGCCTGTGGACTTTCCAGGCAAAACCGACTCGCTGGCAAAGATTCATACCTTCGGAACGCGTGTGGATGAAAATATTTCCACATTCCGCAGCCACACGGTGTTTTTATTCGTTATCGGGTGTCCCATCCAGCAGTTTTTTGATACTCCTTGGAGCCTACCTTTTGTCATGGCCGGTATCGCAACAGGAGTTTTTTTCTGGAACCGGGATGGCATACACCCTTACTCCCTTCCGGCCGTACTGCCGATTGCCCTGGGCGGCGTTCTCGCTCCCATTCTGCATATGGGGCCGGCGGTCTGCTGGTTTATGCCAATGGTCATCGGCGGCGCCTGGCTGCTAGGGGTGGGAAGCTGGACCTTTGTTCGTTACCTCCGTGCTTACCCCCGTCCAGATGCAGGTGGTGAGGGCCGCTGATGAATCCTCTGCTCCGGGAGGTGGCGAAACTTGACCGGCTGATCCACGAACCGGCGCGTCTCATGATCATGCTGATCCTGCAGGGCGCCGGCCAAGCGGATTTTCTCTACCTTCAGCGCGAGTGCGAACTGACGCAGGGCAACCTCTCGAGTCATCTCATAAAGCTGGAAGAGGCTGGCTATGTAAAGATCGAAAAGACGTTCAAGGGCAGGCGGCCGCTGACCTTGTGTCGCTTGACCGCCAGAGGTGATGTGGCACTTTCCGGTTATTCCCAAAAGCTCGTGAGGGCGCTTCATGCAGGGCAGAATCCTAAGGAATAGGCACATTATTCTTTTGGAGACTCAAAATGGGAGAGAGCGTTTTTCACACATGGATGCATCCGTTTCCTCATCTCCTTGGATTGCGCTATCGCTTGCTTTGGGCCCAGGCAAGGCTGAAAAGCGGACGGATTATCCTCTTTATCGTTGGATATCTGATTTTGTTCCCGGTGCTGGCAATGCTTGCTCTGGGAGGGCTCGGAACATCGGTGGCATTAATTCGCTCCGGCCACACTGAATTGGCGGTCGGCACGATTCTTTGCGTTTGTTTTCTAATGTCATCTCTTGCGGCCGTCGTATTGGGCTTTGGGATCAATTCTGCCTTTTCCGATAGAGCCCTGCGTCGCTATCCCGTTTCACCATTTTTGCGTCTCGTTGCCCGCCATCTATCGGCCTTCCTCGATCCCTTCTGGATTCTGGTCCTCGTTCTCTACCTGGGAATTATGGGCGGACTTGTGCTGTTTGGTGCTGCTTCTTTTTGGATCGCGATGCTGGCAGCTGTTCTTTTATCGGTAAATAATTATCTGGCCGCTCGTGTCTTATCGTCGCTAATCGAGCGTGTCATGTCGGCTCGAACTGGTTCATTAATTTTATTATTGGCAGTTGCGCCGTTCTTTATGGCCCCGGCATTTGCAGGCCCGATGCTGCATCTGTATTCCCGACAATTGATCAATATCATTTATCTGTTGCGGTTTTTGCCCCCATTTGCCGCCGCCGCCGCAACGGGCTCTTCAGTTGTTTCCGCCTCTGGCTGGACACTTTATTTGCTGGCCTGGTGTTTCGTTCTTGCTGCCACGCTCTCTCTACTTGAGCGCAAATCGGCAACATCAAGAACAATAACCGAAGCTCACGCGAGCTGGGATAGCGCCAGCGAAAGATTGGCGGCGTACTTTGGCCCTGATCTGGCGCCCTTGGTCTGCAAGACTCTACGGTATTATGTGCGCAGCCCACAGACTCGTCTCAGCTATCCGTTCGCGGTTGTTTTGATGGTGACGGCCTTCCTTGATCCTCCAAGGAGTTTTTTCCTGGCGATTGGGATCATCAGCATGATCGGAGCCGCGTCAATGGGCGCCATGACATTGAATGTTTTCGGGTTTGATGGCTCCGGATTCCGCCGATATTTTCTGCTGCCCGTTCAACCGGTAAAGGTCCTCTTGGCAACAGCTCTGGTTCCGCTACTCCTTGGCATAGCGATCATCCCGGTATCGTTGGCAATATGGATTGCATTTGCCCCCATCCCCATCAAAGCCGAGATGATAGTAATTTTGATTTCAGGAGGTTGCGGCGGTCTATTTCTTTTCCAGGGGTTAGGGATTTGGACCTCATTGCTTTCGCCGCGAGCCATTCCATTCAAAGCGACTGTAGGTCACAGGCTGCCCTTGGCCGCCAATCTCCTGATGATGAGTTTCATTGTGGTCTGGATGGGGATCCCTTTCATTTTGGAACAATTGGGTACGCAAACTGTTCTGGATCGTTGGTGGGTGGCGGTACTAATCTCAGCCATATCCCTGACATTTTATGTCATCACGGTACATGTGGGTGCCGCAGTTTTCGTCAAGCGGCGCGAGACTATGCTGACCGCCATTGAAAGAGGATACTGATCGGCAATGAATGCCATTGAAATCAAAAACTTGCGCAAGCAATACGGCAAAACGATAGCGGTTGAGGATCTTTCACTCACAATCCCGGCGGGATCATTTTTCGGTTTTCTGGGACCCAATGGCGCCGGCAAAAGCACCACTATCGGCTGCCTTACCGGATTGCTGGATCCTACTTCAGGGGCCATCAATTTGCTAGATAAGCCGTTCAATGGCGATGCCGTTGAATTGAAAAGGCGAATTGGCGTCATGCCTGAGAACCTGGGTCTTTTCGAAGCGCTCTATGCTCACGAGTTTCTTTCATTCCAGGCGCGCATGTACGGGCTTGATGAGATAACGGCGCGCTCGCGCACAATGGAGCTTTTGGCGGCCATGGAACTTTCCGGCCAGGGAAAGAAACCGCTTGCTGAATTCAGTTCCGGAATGCGCAAACGAGTTGCCTTTGCTGCAGCAATTATAGCCACTCCCGATGTCCTCTTCCTTGATGAACCATTTGAGTCCATCGATCCAGCGGGAGTCGCGGTAATGAAAGAATTGTTGGTTCGTATGCTTTTGCAGGGCCGGACCGTTTTTATGACTACGCACGTGCTAAATAATGTCGAGCGTCTCTGCAACCGGGTAGCCATTATTAAAAAGCCCGGCAAGCTAATCTGGGAAGGGGATATTACACCGCTAATCCAAGATTTGCCTATTACTTCGGATGGCCATGCATGCCACACTTTGGAGGAACTGTATCTTCATGTGTCGGGTGAGCGGGCAACAGCTCCCCTTGCGTGGCTATAATGCCGGCAGGAGTTTCGAGTGGCAGCCGGCTCAGGATCTGTTTCAGACTGGCACAATCTGCCGAACCGGCGAAACGAGGCCTGGAGAAGTGTGCTCAAGTTGTTCCGCGACTGCCGCCAAACGCGTAGCAGTTTGTCTGTCCTCCAGTCTGATCGATTCGACGCTTCGGAGGATCTCGCTTATGGCAGACCGTTTCAAACCTACCGCAGGGCCGATCTCACATCCCTTCAACCAGGTATAGGAGTGGAGCGCCCAGACAAGGTACCGCCGGGTTTGACATTGCGACACATCTGGGAAAGCAGCCTCTACCGCCGTGCGTACCGTGTCGATGGATGGCACTGTGGCAGCCTTCTGAAGCAAACGGATGGCGGGCCGGTCGTCTTGCGAGCCAGCCTGTTTCACCCGCTGGCAGATTTGGTACACGAAGCCCGCATCGCCATAGGCAATGCCACCGGTAGCCAATTCGAAAGGGTTCGCAGACTCCTCTATTTGTCTCTCCAGGAATGACCTATATTGGTCAGGGCTGGTAAAGTTGCCAAGAATCCGGTTGGTACACACCCACGGTACCGTACTTGCCTGACCCATATATGTTCCGAAGCTCGACCAGGGATAGCAGAAGTCTGCCGTGTCGATGCCTGCATTGAAGGGATTCAGGTGTATGTATTTTGAACACCGGAGCAGGTAGATTCCATCCTGGACCAGAATGGCTTTGTACCGCCCCTGCCAGAGATGCCCCACGCGATCATGCTGACGATTGAAGCTGGAGGCATAATTGCCGAGAATGTCATGCATGATTCGCCCCATGCCTGCACAAGGCGTTTCGCACAAAAGGTGAATGTGGTTGAGCATCAGGCAAAGCGCGTGAACAATGAGCACGCCGAGCCGGACTTGAGCCTCAATCTCCCGAAGGAGCGCGAGTCGGTCATTGTCATCCAGGAAGACAGGCATGCGGGCAACACCGCGCGCCATCATATGATAGATAGCGCCCGGGAATTCGACTCTCAGCGCTCTGGACATTTTCGATCCATGCGATTCGGTACGAGGTTCAATTGACAGGCCCGCATCATCATGCTCACCTGTCTAACGGCCTTGGTGCCATATTGGTCAATGTTTTTTAAGGCCATTCTCGGGGAAAGTCGTGCCCTTGGGTGTGGTGCTCCCCTGCCGGCTCCGCACCAACGCGTAATGGCATTTTTGGAAATTGGAGATACGGCCCCGATTTCCTTCATCTGGGGCAGAGTGATTCTTTTTTTTGGATTTTGGAGATACGGCCCCTAAGTGGGGAGCATGGCGATCAGGTGGCTGGCCTGACCGCGGCTGATCTTGGGCGGGGTAATCAGGTGGGCCCGTTTGAGCCGCTCGAGCTGTTTTTCGGTCGCCGGGAGGCGGCGCCACGATGCCCGCAGATTCACCAGGTCGAGCGCGCGCGGGCGTGCCGTCCTGACATACTGCTCCGCCTTCGCGATCGCGGCCGCGAGCTGGCGCTCCGCGGCGGCGACGCTGCCGTTGGCCTCGGGATCGCGCGAACCAAGCACGACTTCCCAGCGTTGCAGCAGCGTCAGTGCGCAGGTCAGATACTCCCCCTGGCCCAGCCCAAGACGATACGTGTTCCGTCCGACCGTCGCCCATGCAAACCGCGCGATCCCCTCGAGGTCCTCGGGAAGGCGCAAATCCACCAGGTTCACGCGGGTGCAGCGCAGCCGCAGGTCATCGAGATCGGTCGCCAGGTCGGTCTGAACCCACGGCCGGTTTGCTTCGACCCAGCGCATCGCGCGCTCCACTTCCATCGTCGTCCTGCCCTTGAGATTGAATGACCCTTCGAGGCCGAACAGCGACGGCAATGTGACCAGGCGGTGCTTGCTCGAATTGTCGACCACGTCCACGACGGTCACATCGGTCTTCCCGGGGTGCAGCCTCGTGCCGCGGCCGATCATCTGCGTGTAAAGCAGCGTCGACTTTGTGGGACGTGCCAGAATGATCCCGTCCACCGCCGGTTCGTCGTACCCTTCGGTCAGTACCATGCAGTTCGTCAGCACCTGGAGTTGCCCGGCGGAAAACGCCGCGAGCGTCCGGCTCCGTTCATCCGGCGGGGTGTCGCCCGTGACCGGCGCCGCATGGATGCCATAGTGATTGAAGGCCGCCGCCAGCGCGTGCGCGTGGGCGACATCGACGCCGAAGACCAGGGTCCGCCGCTCCGGCACCAGCTCGCGAAACGCCTTGACTACCAGGGCGTTGCGGCTCTCAATGTTGACCGCGTCGGACAACTGCGAAACCACGAAATCCCCCATGCTGGTCTTGACCCGCGACAGATCGATGTCGGTCTCGACCCGGTACCCGGCCACCGGCGCCAGGTACCCGGCATGCATCATCTCCGGAATCGTGCGGGAGAAGGAGATCTCGTCGAAGATGGCGTCGAGCCCGATCCCGTCGCTGCGCTTGGGCGTCGCGGTAAAGCCGACCAGAAGCTTTTGGGTGTCAGGTTTCTTGAGCCCGAGGTACTCGACGATACGTTGGTACGTGTCGGCGGTGGCGTGGTGCGCCTCGTCGATTACGACGATGGAAAACTGGTCCGGGTCAAGCCCGGCGAGGCGCCGCGAGGCGCGCCGCCCGAGGGTCGGGACCGAGGCGACGACCACGTCGCAGCCGTCGGAGGCGCTGCGCTCGGCCTGCTCGATCTCCACGTTCAGGTCCGGATTGGCCGCAAGGAGCTTGTCGCGCGCCTGGTTGAGCAGCTCCGCGCGGTGGGCCAGGACGAGCATCCGCCGCTTCATGCGGAAAAACGAGGGGAAGCGGGCGAAGATCACGGTTTTGCCGGTGCCGGTCGGCAGGCAGACGAGCTGGCGGCGCGCCCCCGCCTTGTAACGCTCATAGATCGCGGTCAGGCACTGCCGCTGGTAGTCGCGAAGCTCGACCCGCCCCTGCATGCCGCCGAGTATACCTCATACGACGGAAATCGGGAGGCTCCAGAGGTGAGAGGTCCCTATCTCCGAAGTCCAGTTTTTGGAGGTCTTGGTGGATAGTACTGTCGGCTCCGCACCTACACATACTAGTCCGTTCCATGGTAAGCAGACGGACTACGGGGAACCAGACAGCATGGATGCAACCACGAAATATACGAAAATTTCGTGTTTTTCGTGTATTTCGTGCTTCTACTCAAGGATCCAACTGCATTCGGGGCCGGCGTTCCCGTGCAATAGAATGTCCACATATCTGTGAACTGATTGGTAATAGTATTGCCTCACTGTCCTTGTGGTGAAGAGTGATTCTCTTTTTTGGAATTTGGAGATACGGCCCCGATCTGCGGCCCCGATCTGCTAACGCACGCAGGTTGCCTCGACGTCTGCCACCGTTTTCGGCACCGGTTTGCCGAGCAACCGGTACCCGGACTCGGTCACCACGACATCATCCTCGATGCGTATCCCGCCGAAGTCCCGATACTGCTCGAGCGCCGCGTAGTCGATGAACTGCTCGTGCTTACGTTCGGCCTTCCACTGGTCGATAAGCGCGGGGATGAAATAGATGCCCGGCTCGACGGTGATCACGAATCCCGGACGGAGAGGTTTGGCCAGGCGCAGGTAGCAGATGCCGAATTGCGGGCTCCGCTGCATCCCGTCATAGCCGACGTATTGCTCGCCGAGGTCCTCCATGTCATGAACGTCGAGCCCCATCATGTGGCCCAGGCCGCACTGGAAGAACATGGCGTGCGCCCCTTGAGCCACCGCCTGATCCAAGTCCCCCTTCATCAGGCCGAGCTGCTTGAGCCCGTCCGCGAGGGTCCGGGATGCCAGCAGGTGGACGTCGCGGTGCGGGACTCCGGGCTTGATCGCACCGAGGGCCTTCAGCTGCGCATCGAGGACAATGCTGTAGACATCCTTCTGGCGAGGCGTGAACTTCCCGCTGACGGGGAACGTGCGCGTAAGGTCGCCGGAATAGTGCAATCCCGACTCCGCGCCGCAGTCGTTGACGACGATGTTGCCGTTCTGCATCACGTTGTCGTGATGGTGATTGTGCAGCGTCTCCCCATGGATCGAAAAGATGATCGGGAAGGCGAGGTTCCCGCCTCCCGCCAGGGCCAGCCCGTGCATGCCGCCTGCGATTTCACGTTCGACCAGTCCGGCGCGCGCGGCCCGCATGGCGTAAGTCTGCATTTCGTAAGTGATGTTGATCGCCTTCTCGATTTCAGCGATCTCCTCCGGCGCCTTTATGGAGCGCTGCTCCACGACCGCCTTGGTGAATTCTGCCGAGGCGTATTCCTTCGCAAAGGAGGGATGAATCCCAAGCAACCTCTCGATCTTCAGAACGTTGTCCGGGCGGTAAGGGGGGAGATAGTGAATGGCCTGCCCCTTTCGCATTGCCGCCGTGATGGTTTCCTTCAATTGCGCCATCGGCAGCGCCCGGCTCACGCCGACCGACTCCGCCTTGTCGCGGAGCAGAGGCTGCGGGCCGGTCCATACAATATCGGCGACGGTCGGGTCATCGCCGAAAACCGTTTCGATTCCGCTGTCGATCTCGAGAACGGCAGCCAGCCCAGGATCATCGAGGCCCCAGTAATAGAGAAATGAGCTGTCCTGGCGGAACTGATACTGGTTCGCCGGATAGTTCATCGGGCTTTCTTCGTTGCCGAGGAACAGCAGGAGCCCCGATTTCACTGATTTTCTGAGAACTTCTCTGCGTCGGATGTAGATCTCACGAGGAAACATATTAAGGATGTCCTTTCCTGGATTGAACCTGGTCGCTACATTTGCCCCTTATGAGTTAACCACCAGGCTATGCCCGCAATCAACCAAAATGGACACGAGGGGATTTTTGCGGTTCAGGCCGCGAAGGACGCTACGAAGCATGATCCCCGTGAACGGAGATCGTGTCGAACTTCGACCGACTTGTGATAGAGTGCCCCCAGCATCACCCCATTTGAATCCGGTTTCACGATGCCCATACCGGGCAGGCGATTTTCTATTTTCACTCCCTGAGGAGGGTTCCGTGGGGAAAATCAATTATGGACGCGTCGTACTGGGCGGCCTCGTCGCCGGATTGATCATCAACGCCGGTGAAATCCTGCTGAACACCTTTATCCTGGATAACGGCTGGAGTGATGCGCTCAAGAGCCTCAACCGACCGCCGTTGAGCGGAATTGCGACAGCAACTTCCATCGTGCTCTGCTTCGTGCTCGGCATCCTGATGACCTGGGTGTATGCCGCGATTCGTCCGCGCCTTGGCGCGGGGCCGGGCACTGCCATCTGCGCAGGACTGATAGTTTGGGCGCTTGCCTACGCCTGGTCGTCGGTTTCCGGAATGGCCATAGGCGTTTTCCCGTTCCGCCTGCTGTTGATCGGCATGACATGGGGATTCTTTGAAGTCCCCATCGCGGCGATCGCCGGCGCCTGGTTTTACCGGGAAGCCTGAAAGCCCCGTGATCGCACCGCAGATCCATCGCGGCGGTTGCGTCGCCGTTCATTGAACTCAGAAACTCGGATTTGATCGCTGTGGCGACGGGGCGGTTGCCGGGACCGCCGGCGTCTCGCCTAATGCTGCATACTTTTTCTAAAATTCCGTTCTTGCATACGAATTACCATTTTGGCTCGTGGACTTGGACCTGGACCTGGACTTCGACGTGGACCTAGACGAGGTTGCGGCACAGGTTTCTGAGGCGTTGGGACTTAACGGCGCACCTTTAATCACGTCCACGTCCAAGTCCAGGTCCAGGTCTATGTCCAGGTCCAAGATCCCTGCATTTTGCTCGCCCCTCTTTTTGCAAAAAGTATGCGGCATTAGGCGTCTCGCCGGCAGATTGTGGGTCTGGAGTCGCGTTTGAACCGCTTCACAGGACCAGGAGCTGAAAGAGCCGGCGGGACGCTGGCCTGCTGCGATGCGGTTGCCGAAGCGATTGAATCGCGCAGGCTCTTGCCCGCTGTTTTCGGGTCGGACTTTGGGTACGGCGTAGTCACAGGCTAGCCGCGAAGCGGCGCCGCCCCCGGTCAGGGAGGAAAAGAAAATGCGCCCTGGAAGGGCGCCGGAACGCCGATGCCCTGCCGGAGAGGTCCGGTTCATTCAATTGGGAACGACGCGGAGTGAGCGGCGTTTTCTGCCGCCCCTTCAGGGCTTGGTTGCTCTTTTCGCCCTGACCCCGGGCTGCGCTTTGCTTGCCCGGGGCTATTGTCTGACGCCACTCCGTGGCTGAAGCAGATCCAGGCAATGGCGCCGGCAGACAGCTGCTGGGGGGGGAAGTTTCCGGGGAGAGCGCGGTGACGACTGGGGGCGAGGCGCTCACTTCTTGACGGCGCCGACGGAAGGCATGTCCTCCGCGAACAGCCAGTCTTCGATCGTCGCGTTGAACTCCACGCTTTCGTACGAATAGGGCGTCATCTGCTCGCCCTGCGAGCCGGAAACCACCTCGAGAATTCTCGACGGCATCGTCACCGCGCCGAATTTCCTGAAATCCCAGAATATGCGCCTGCTCCTACCGGAGACTTCCTGCAGGAAGTGAAAATTCTCCTTGTCGATGTACAGGCTCACGGTGTTCTTGCCGATGGTGGCGGTTATGACATAGGCCGGCCTCGTGGCGACGGTCTTGTACGCCGTCGATTGCAGATCAGGCTTCTCCTTCCACTCCACCACTGCGTCTTCCAGCCGGGACCACGAATCGGCTTTGCCAGCGTAATAGGCGATCCCATAGCACTGGTTCAGCCAGCGGTTCAGTTCCTCCAGGTTGCCCTGCGAGACGACGAGGTTTCTCCGGCTCCACGCCCGGCCGTTGTTCAGAAAGTAATCATAAAAGGCGCGCCCGCCGCGGATGACGGTCATGTCCTTTTCGACCCGCAGCCTCCCCGGCGCCTTGGCGAACAAGCGGTACGCGGCCCGGAAGGTGATGCCGTCGAACATGTCGACCGTCCCCTTGATGGTCATGGTATTCCACGCGGTAAGCATGGCGCCACCGTGCGCCTTGACCGACCGGTCGAGAATCTCGCGGGGCGACAGGTCTTGCCGGGAGAAGCCGGCGAGCGCCACGCAGAACAGCGATGCGGCCAGTGCCAGTGCGAGTTTTCTTGCGCTCATGATTCCACCTCCGGGCCCGTCAGGGCGAGGGTGAGCTGGGCATGCGCCTCAAGGAGGCGGTTGCGCACCGGCAGACGATACCGGCACGACGCCTCGCATGGGGCGCCGCACCCGGCGCAGGAGGCTGCGGAGCTGGCCGCAGGGATCCGCGCATACCGCTCCATTGCGAATTTCTGGTCCCCGTAATTTTCAAAATACATCTTGTAGCGCAGGATATCCCAGATCGGCACACCCTGCGGGCAGGCGCCGTAACAGCCGTCGCACCCCGGACGGCAATAGCTCGTGCCGATCGCCGCCTCGAGTGTTTCCAGATGCTTTTTGTCTCTGCTCGTCAAGGCGGTGGTGCCGGACACGGCAAGGTATTCGGCGACCGCGTCATAATTGCGCATGCTGACGACCATGGTGTCGAACAAGTCCGATGCCAGGATCCACTTGAGGACCGCCTGCCTGGCGTTCGTGTGCTGGTCCTGCAACGCGCGGATATTCAGGTCCGACTGGTAAAGGGTCATCGTTTTCATCGCGATGGTCGCGACGCCCTTGGCCCGGGCCTTCTTGAGCAGCGGTTCGACCCCCTGGGTCAGGAAATTCGCGCCGATCAGGATGACGTCGAAACGGCCGTTGTCGATGCCCCAGCCGATTTCCTTGATCAGGTTGACGCTGTGGCTGGAGGCGCCGGTGAAGCGGATTTTCCCCGACTTCTTGGCTTCGTCCCAGGCTTCATAAATCGCGGGATTCTGGATGCGCTCCATGCCCCCATACCTGGGGTGGCCGATGGAGTGGATCATCATGCAGTCGATGTAGGTGGTGTTGAGCCGCTTGAGGGAGACGTCGAGCGCCTCCAGCAGGGCGGCTTTGGTGACCGTGGCCGTCACCAGCGGGGGGTCCCACTTGTCCACGACGAAGACCTTGTCGCGCCACTTGGGCAGCGCCCTGCCGACGATTTCCTCGTGACCCCGATACTGAAATCCCGTGTCGATGAGGTTGATGCCGCACTCGAAAAGATAGTCGACGACCCCCGGTTCGTTCTGGCCGGAACCCCCGGAAATGTCGCTGACCTTCCATCCGGTCTTGCCGAAGGGTTTGAAGCGCTGAATCCTCGGCCTGGCCGCCTGCTGAGCCGCCAGGACCGACGTGTCGCGAGGGATGGCGGCTCCCGCAGCGAGGCTTGACGATGCCTGGAAAAACTGGCGTCGGGAAATCCTGCTCATGATTTTCACCCTGTTCCCGGCAACGGCATCCGCCGCTCCGGACCTTTCTGCATGATCGGGGGGAATCGTTGAAACCGCTATCTTCACACATTGGGCGCAAGACCACAAGAGCCGCGGCGTCCATAAAGTGCGAGGTTGCCTCGTCCCGCGGAGAGCCGTTCCCGTGCCCTTTGTCTCTTTTTGCTTGCTCCCTGGTTGGTCCAGGGATACAAAGGCAATGCCTTGGCAGGAGTGGATCCCCATAACATCGTCGCATCAGGACTGTGTTGCGGAGCCGTCGGAATACGGATATCTCCGGCATCGGAGAGAATGTCGATCTCGTGCTGAAGGAACCGACAGGATGAAGAGTGTATCCACATACTCGTGTTGGGGCTTGATGACGCGATGAGCCTGCTGGCCGGGGAAAGACTCATTGTGGCGCGGGTTTCGGAAGATATCGGTTCCAGTGAGCGGATGCCGGTGATTCTTGCGCATGGCCGCGCCTTTGGCTCCGGCGAACACGAAACCACCTGCAGCTGCCTGGAGGAACTCGAAAGAATTCCTATCCGCCCGACTGCTCGGGTATTGGATCTGGGATCCGGCACAGGCATCCTCTCCGTCGCAGCCGTCCGGTTGGGGGCGCGTTCGGTCCTGGCGCTCGACCCCAGCGCCGATGCGATTGCCACAACAAAGAGCACCATAAGACTGAACGGAATGGAGGATGCGATCACTCCTGTTCAGGGCGACATCGAAGCCGTCGGGAAGGTGCTTTTTGATCTGATCCTGGCGAATCTCTATGGAGATATTCTCCTCGGAATCGTTGATGCGATCACCTGCCTTCTGGCCCCCGGTGGTTACATTCTGCTGTCCGGCATGCAGTACGGCGACACCTACGAGGTCAAGACGAGATTCGTTCGGGCCGGGTGCGCGCTTCTGAGGGAGAGATACCTCGATCAGTACACCACGCTGGTTCTGAAGAAATAACCGATCCCCCAGAGGAGGAGGATTCGAACGGCTACTACCTAATTCCTGTCGCGAAACACCATGGTCATCTGACCTGGACCTAGACCTGGACTTGGACCTGGACGTGGACCCGGCAAAAACCTATGGCCCGACATGAGTGCCGCATTAAAAAAAATTTACATCAAACAAGGCTGTCCACGTCCGGGTCGAGGTCCAGGTCCACGTCCAGGACCAGGTAGGGCAATCATTGAGTTTCGCGCCAGAAATTTACTAATGGCATCTGTCATGCAGGGTCAACCCACACAGCCGCAACTCTTGCGGGCGCTCGGATTGCGCGAGGGAATCTCCATCCAGATGGGGATGATCATCGGGTCCGGCATCTTTATCGTGCCGGCCGCCATCGCCGGCCACCTGCATGCGCTTGGCCCGATTCTCCTCGTGTGGATCCTTGGCGGCTCGCTGATATTGTTTGGGGCTCTGACTCTGGCGGAACTCAGTTCGGTGCTGCCGCAGGCCGGCGGTCCCTACGTGTATCTCAGGCATAGCTTCGGCTCCGTTTGGGCCTTCCTGTTCAGTTGGAACCACTATTTCATCAACACTGCCGGGTCCGTCGCCGCCCTGGCGGTCGCATTTTCGACCTACATGGGACATTTCATTCCGGAATTATCAGCTCAAAATCCGTTTCTTTCCTGCCGCTGGTCGATTTACGGCCACCCGATGGCGTTCGACGTCGGATGGATTCAGCTCGTGGCCATGGCGGCCATCGCGTCAGTCACCTGGATCAATGTCCGTGGGGTGAAGCTCGGAGGGTGGGTGATGAACCTCTTCACGGCCGCCAAGGTGTGCGCGCTGGCGGGTTTGGTTCTAGCGGTTGGTTTTTCGAGGAAGGGCTCCACGGCGAACTGGCTACCCTTGTGGCCAGATCAGTGGACCGGCGATTTGACCGCAGGGCTTGGCCTATCCATGATATCCGTGCTGTGGGCCTACGACGGCTGGATCACCGTGACGCTGACCGCCGGCGAAATGAAGGATCCCCAGCGGAATATTCCGCTTTCCCTGATCATCGGCACACTCGGAGTGATTGGCCTTTATGTCGCGGCCAATCTGGCTTACTGCTACGTCCTCCCGTTTCAGTCGGTGGCCGCATCGCCCCGGATTGCTGCAGATGTCGCGGGGGCTGTGCTCGGCCCCTTCGGTACACTGTTGATTGTCGGGGGCATCCTGTGCTCGACCTTCGGCGCCATGCACGGCTGCGTTCTGGGCGGGCCGCGCTGCATTTACGCCGCGGGCGCTGACGGGCTTTTCTTCCGCAGTTTCGGGCGGGTGCATCCACGGTTTCATACGCCGGCCGTGGCGGTCGTTACGCTGGGGATCTGGGGCGCATTGCTGACGCTCAGCGGCACGTATGAGCAGATCACCTCGTATGTCGTTTTCGGCTCGTGGGGATTCTATGCGCTTACCGCTCTTTCGGTGATCGTCCTGCGGCGGAAAATGCCCGGCGCGGCAAGGCCCTACAAGGCGTGGGGATACCCGTATGCCACACTCCTCTTTGTGGCCGTGACCGGCTGGTTTCTCTGCAATACGCTGCTAGAGGACGCGCGCAACGCCATCGTCGGTCTCGCCCTTCTCCTCTGCTCGCTTCCGTTCTACTACCATTGGGCCGGGAAACCTGGAACTCGCCTCACCGACACATAACTGAGCCGCGAGCGTAAGCGAGCGGGTACATGGATTGCGGCGGCCTGGTCTTCACGCACCCGCTCGCCTACGCTCGCGGCGCTGTCTTTGCGCCTTCTCTATCAGCCATCCGTTTTTCTGCTTTGGTTACGGTCAATGTCCGTGATAGGAATTGGCGGGCGGATGATTTCGACAAGAGGAACAAAAATGGCAACAATCAAGAGTGTTCTCCTTTTGGGATTCGGAATGCAGGGGAAGGCGGTGCTCCATGATCTGGCGAACTGTGACGATGTTTCCCGGATCGAGGTCATCGACACTCAGCCGGATTTTCAGAGACACCTTGCCGGATATCCGCAGGAAAAGGTCAACGGCAGGCTTCTTGACGTGTCGGACGAGGAAAGCCTGTCCCGCTGCATGCGGGACGTCGATGTTGTCGTGGAGGCCTTGCCTTCGGTTTTCTCGCTGCCGGTGGGCAGGCTGGCCGTCGAGTGCGGCGTCAGCCTGGTAAGCAGCATGTATTATCTGAATCCGGGCGAAACGGACGCCGGCCGCATCCAGCTTGCCAGGGATCAGATCGGGCAGATCGATCGCATGGCCAAAGCAAAGCGCCTGACGATATTGACAGAGTTCGGCCTGGATCCGGGGCTTGATCTTATCCTCGGCGCAAGAGCCATCAGCGAGTTGGACAAGGTCGAGGAAGTGCACATGTACGGCGCCGGAATTCCCCACCCGAATGCCCGCGGCAACCCTCTGCAGTACAGATTTTCATGGTCGATCGCGGGAGTCATGAAGACATACCGGCGCCCGGCAAGGTTGATCTCTGGCGGGCAGGTAGTGAATCTGGGAGCGGACAGAATCTTCGAACAGGAAAACTGTCACATACTGGAGATCGAGCAGGTGGGAGCGCCGCTCGAGTGCTTCCCCAACGGGGACGCCGTGCGCTATGCCGAACTTTTCGGCGTCCGGGAATCAATCCGTGAAATGGGCCGATACACGTGCCGCCTGCCCGGCCACTGTGCCTTCTGGAACACCATGGTCAAGTGCGGCTTTCTGGACGATCGCCCGCTGCGCATAGGCGTCAGTTCCGTTTCACCGCTCCAGTTCACCACCGAACTCTTAGGTTCACAGCAACAATTCCATTATGGGAACGACGATCTGGACATGACTCTCATCCGTGTGGACGCCAGGGGAATGCGCTCCGGGAAACGGACCCAGATTATCTATCAGCTGGTCGACACGCGCGATCCGGCAACGGGTCTCACCGCGATGCAGCGGAACGTGGGCTTTACCTTGAGCCGGGGAGCGCAGCTGATCCTGCAGGGGAAGCTGGCCAAGACGGGCGTACTGACCCCGCTGGATGTGCCCTATGAGAGTGTCTTCCCCTACCTCGAAAAATACAACATCCGGGTGTCCCGAATGGAGTTTCCGTATAACTCCTGAAGTCTGATGTCCGTCGATTGAAATCCGAACATCGACTCCTTCCACGACTTCCCGTCCGGCGCCCTCCTGTACAGCCAAGCCTCCATCAGATGCAACTATTTTGGAACTTCAGCAATGAACCGTCAGTCTTGCGCCAGCGAGATGCGCAGAGAGTGTTTCCGGACAGTCAGAAATGTCCGCGGCCAGTCAGCTGGTACCTCAGGTACAGGAGCTCCCGAATGAGTAGGGCTGCTGTTCCAAGGACAAACAAACCAATTCCGGCCATCATCCCTCCGAGGGGAAACATAGCCACGGTCCCGATTGTGCCTCCAACAAAAGACCACAGGTATGCCCCGCGAAATCCGCTTTGGCGACGCCGCGCGAGGCGCTCCGCGACAAGCATGCCGAGGCCGAAGCCAGCGGCCGTCACGACAGGAGCGGTGAGCGTGACTGCGAATGATGGCGGCGCCGGCGGACGCGGCATGCGGACCAGGACGGCGACAAGCCAGACTGCGAACGCGATGATGCCGCCCAGCAGTGAGCCCAGCAGCCGAAAACACGCGCTCAACGTCGCTGATCCACCGTGCCGCCACCGGTCTGCCTTCAGGTCACCCATCCGACACTCCCGTCCGCCTAACGCCAGCGCTCAAGGGCGCGGCCTCTTCGCGGCCGCTGCAGCGCGATGCTGGCTGCGCCGATACACATCTTTTCGATGACCGACCTTCACAACTATCACGATTACTTCGTCGTCGTCGATCTCGTAAATGATCCGATAGTTTCCTTGCCGCACCCGGTACTTTTCTTCTCCTGAAAGCTTATCGATTCCGGAAGGCCGAGGCTCTTCTGACAAGGACTCAATTGTAGCCAGAATTCTCTGCAGGTCACGATTCGGAACTCGACGCAAATCCTTGGCAACGGATTTGCGGAAAACAATTCTATATCTTCCCATGCTTCTTGAGGTCCTTCAGGAGTTCTTCATAGCTTATCAGAGGTTCGTTCACGCGATCCTCGAATGCGGCCAGATCCTCCTGGTCCTCCTGGAAAGCCTGCCGGACTGCCTGGTTTACCAGGTGGGAAAGCGAGCGGTGGGTGTGCGCAGCCTTTAACCGCAGTGCACGATGCAGGTCAGGCTCAAAGTAGATCGTTGAACGGGTCGCGGCGTTTTTCATGGGACACATCCTCCGACCCAGAGTCTAACGCTATGACGCTATGACGTCAAGATGCTAAAACGCTTTCGATGCCATCGAAGAACGGGATCGGGCCTCACGAGTTGGAGCGCATCTTTCCAACTGTGCCAGGATCGGGACAGGAGCAACCAAAAGAACCGGTCAGACCAGCGAAGTTTCGGGCGACGGAGCTGTCGCTTCAGAACGGCAAGTTTCTGACGATGAGCCAGGTTTTCCAACGCGAGGTCAGAACCCAGCCTGAAGGTGCTTGGGATAAACAAGTACAGCCGCAAAATGGTCAGAATCATGACTGCAGAGTGTCTGGCATTGGATCGTAGAATATCAATCGTTTCAACGCCGCGGGGGTTTTGGCGAATGACAGGATGCGTCGCGCAACGACAGAGTTTATCAATTGTGATTGGTCAATGGTCATTTGTCATTTGGCCGCTTCAGACCTTTGGCCTGTGAGGTCAGGATCAAGTTTGGAGTGGGTGATGTACCCGAGCGCAGAACCTGCCCGCCAACATGCCGGCCCGCCCCCAAATGACAATTGACAAATGACAATTGACAAATTCTTTTCGTTGAGTCCCGCTTCCGATTGCACCCCGTGTGCAGTTCGAAATAGACAGGACGGCCCTGGGATGGCAGGATGGGGGATGTTGCTGGCGAAAGTCGCTTGCTTCCTAATATGCTCCGCGTCCCAAATCAGGATTTGAAATGAAGAGAAAAGACTTTCTGAAATGCTGCACGATCGGCCTGTGCTCCTGCGCGGCGCAGGAGATTTCGCCACTGGATGCGTCCCAGGCTCAGTCCGCCGGTACCAAGCCTCCAGGCGATCCGGAAAAGGACGAGTTGAAGTGGAAACTGAACGCCGTCCAGGAACGATTTGCCCGGCTGCTGAATATCCTCGACCAGACACTGGATCCGCCCGCCAAACAGAAGGTCCTGCGCGCCCTCGGCCGTGAATGCTCCGGGTCCTACCGGGATCTGGCATTGAAATATGAAGGCAATATCAACGGTTTTCTGGAGTACATCCAGAAGCGCTGGGTGGAAAAAGCAGAGTACGACGAAAAAGCCGGCACGGTCCGGATCGTCGACAAAGCGAGCCAATGCACCTGCCCTTTTGTAAAACAGGGCGTGACCCATAGGGACTTCTGCAATTGCACGCTCGGCTGGCAGGAAGCAATCTACTCGGTCGTGCTGCGCCGGCCGGTGAAAGCGGAGGTCGAAGAGTCGGTTCTGCGCGGCGGCAGCCGATGCATCTTCCGCATCCGAATTGTCTGATGTCCGCTTTCAGGCTGTAAAGCGAATCTTCGGCAGGTCGCGAACGTGACCGCTTATTTCACCGCCTGAGCGGACTCTTTCGAGCCATTCCGCGGCGCCGCGGCGAAATTCGTCCAGCTCGACTCCCATATATGGGCTTCGGTAACCTTCAAGCCTGTGTAATCCCTTCTCGAGCTGGCTTTGTCCGCCTCTCAAATTCTGTGTGCCGAGATGATAAAAGCCCACTGCGATCTGGATCAGCCCCTGGAAAAAATCGCGGGCCGGGCCGCGGATGCCGTGCCACACATCTTCGAGAGTTTCGTGACACTCGAAAAACATTCCCGAGTTGAATTCGTGGATGCCCTTGCGGAACTGGAGAACAGCATCCGGGTCGAGCAAGGAAAGATCCGTTCCGTCTTCCATTGCATCACACCGGCGACCCGACTGCAACGCCTGCGATCCTGATGCGGGCGAGAATGGAAGAAAGGGATGCCTCGTTGTGCCCCCCCTCGGGCACGATAATGTCCGCGTGAGATTTTGACGGCTCGACAAACTGCAGGTGCATCGGACGGACAGTGTGCAGGTATTGATGGATTACCGAATCGAGGGAACGGCCCCGCTCCCGAACGTCCCGCTGAAGGCGGCGGATCAAGCGGACGTCCGGTTCGGCGTCGACAAAAATCTTCAGGTCCAGCAGGCCGCACAGTTCCTGATCCTCGAGGATCAGGATCCCCTCCAGGATGATCACCGGGCAAGGAGCGATTGCGACGGTTTCGTGCCGCCGGCTGTGGGTGCGAAAATCATAGACCGGCTTCTCGATCGGCCGGTTGTCGCGCAATTCGCGCACGTGATGCCTGAGCAGGTCCCAATCCAGGGAATCGGGGTGGTCGAAGTTGAGATGTGAGAGTTCGTCGTGAGTCAACCCCGGGTGGTCGAGATAGTAGGCATCCTGATCGATGATTGCGGCGTTCCCGTTGCCCAGGCGGCTGACAATAGCAGCAGCGAGCGTAGTTTTGCCGGACCCGGTTCCCCCCGCGATCCCCAGGACAATCGGCGGCTTCCTCATGATCCATTCTCTCCTGAGCGTCTGCGAAACATTTCCGCGGACAGCTTACTCCACGGTCACGCTTTTTGCGAGGTTTCGCGGTTGGTCGACGTCGCAGCCGCGCAGCACGGCGATGTGGTAGGCAAGCAGCTGGAGCGGGACCACCAGCAGCATGGGGATCAGGTAATCCGATATTTGCGGTACGGGGATGACGTGGTGCGAGAGTTGGGAAACGTTGGCGTCGCCTTCGGTGGCGACGATGATCACGATCCCGTCCCGAGCACGCACCTCCTGGATGTTGCTCAGCATTTTTTCGTAACGCAGGATCGACTTGGGATTGGAGGCATCCCTGGCCGCCAGGGCCACGACCGGAAGGTCCCCGTCGATCAGGGCGTTGGGTCCGTGTTTCATCTCACCCGCGGGATAACCTTCGGCGTGGATGTAGGAGATCTCCTTGAGTTTCAGTGCGCCCTCCAGCGCGATAGGGAAGTGGATGCCGCGCCCGAGGTAGAGGAAGTTGTAACGCCGGAACAGAACGGAGGCGATTTTTTCGTACAGGCCGCTGGATGCCAACAACTGCTCCACGCAGTGCGGGACCCGCATGAGATCGGCCAGCAACAGCGACGTCTGCTCCGCCGTCACCTTGCCGCGTACCTGCGCCATGTGCAGCGCCAGCAGAAAGAGCACCACGAGCTGGGTGGTGAATGCCTTGGTTGAAGCGACGCCGATCTCCGGCCCGCTGCGCGTGTACAGGATGCCGTCGCTTTCCCGCGACAGCATGCTGCCGACCACGTTGCAGATCGCGAGGACGCGGGCGCCCTTGGCTTTCGCCTCCCGCACTGCCGCAAGCGTGTCGGCTGTCTCTCCCGACTGGCTTATGGCCACCACCAGGGAGCGTTCGTCCAGGATCGGATCCCGGTAGCGGAATTCCGACCCGTAGTCCACTTCCACGGGAATGCGAGCCAATTCCTCCAGCAGATATTTGCCGACCAGAGCGGCATGCCAGGAAGTGCCACATGCCACGATGTGGATCCGGTCGATGTTGCTCAGAACTTCCTCCGAAAGGTTCGCCTCCTGGAGGAATACGCGTCCGGAATCGAGCGAAACACGGCCTGCGATGGTGTCCTTGATGGCACGCGGCTGCTCATGAATCTCCTTGAGCATGAAATGCCTGTAGCCCCCTTTTTCAGCCATTGCGGGAGTCCACGTGATCCTGTGTGGGGAGAATGAAACAGGCTCGCCCTTGAAGTTTTCGACGCGGACCCCTTCGGGCTTCAGGGTCGCCATCTCGCCGTCGCCCAGGAAGTACACCGTCTGGGTGTGGTCGAGCAGCGCAGGGACGTCGGACGCGACCAGGTTTTCTCCGTCGCCCAACCCGATTGCCAGCGGAGGGCCGCTGCGCGCGGCGACGATCGTCTGGGGCGTGTCCGCCGAGATTACGCAGACGGCGAAACTCCCCTGCAACTGCAGCGCCGCCCGGCGCACCGCTTCCGGGAGCGAGCTCCCGGGCATGAGGGATTCGACGAGGTGAGCGATGATCTCCGTATCGGTTTCCGTGACGAACCGGTGACCTTTCTCCTGCAGGCGCGCCTTCAGTTCGAGGTAGTTTTCGATAATGCCGTTGTGTACGACCACGATCTTCCCGGAACAGTCGCGATGTGGGTGTGCGTTTTCTTCGGTGGGGCGCCCGTGCGTAGCCCACCGCGTGTGGCCGATGCCGAAGGATCCATGCATGGGATTTCCCTCGACGGACCGGATCAGGTTCACGAGCTTGCCGGTAGACCGGCGGATCTCGACCTCCTGGCCCGACACCACCGCGATGCCTGCGGAATCGTAGCCCCGGTACTCCAGTTTGCGCAGCCCCTGCAACAGAATTGGCACGGGGGGTTTAGAACCGATGTAGCCGACGATTCCGCACATGCTGGTCACTCTCCGTCGTTTGAGGTTTTCTGCCGCCGAAAATGCATGCTAGAATCCACGTCGAATCCTGTTCGCGTGCGACAGTTGAAGGGCGTCGCCCGGAAAATCCCGCAGCGGCGGGAAATGAAAGCAGCTATTCGTCGTAGGCGCGACCGATGTGCCGCCCCTACCCCCGACGCTTTGAACCACGTAACAACAATCGGTCCAAACCGGACGTGCCATTAGGGGTGAATGCAATGGAACTGATAATCGTAAAACCATCGATCCCCGAGGATTGCAATATTATCCTGGGTCAAACCCACTTCATCAAGACGGCCGAGGATCTGTACGAGATCATAACCACAAGTTGCCCCCATGCCAAGTTCGGGATTGCCTTCTGTGAAGCTTCAGGCCCTTGCCTGGTCCGGGTGGAGGGGAATGACGAAACGCTGAAAAGCGTGGCCGCGGAAGACGCCATGATTCTCGGGGCGGGCCACGCTTTCGTGATCATCCTGAAGGATGCGTTCCCGATCAATGTATTGAATGCGGTGAAGTCCTGCCCCGAGGTGTGCAACATATACTGTGCGACCGCCAATCCGGTGCAGGCAATCATTGCGGAGACCGGGGACGGCCGTGGAATCCTGGGGGTCGTCGACGGCGCCCCTCCCAAAGGAGTCGAGACGGATGCCGACGTCTTGAAAAGAAAGGAATTTCTGCGCATGATCGGCTATAAGCGCTGAATCATCCGGTCTTTCCACATACGAGGAGTGAGATGAACTTGCTACCCTACGAATTATCCGCAGAACAGCTGCGCTGGCAATGCGATTACTCCGAATTTCCTTTTCAGACCACGGCCGACATACCTCCGCTCAAAGGACTCGTGGAGCAGGAGCGGCCGATTCGGGCGATTCGCTTCGGACTCGGTATCCTTTCCCCGGGTTACAACATCTATGTCAGCGGCCTGACCGGAACCGGGAAAACCACGGTCATCAAACAATTCCTGGAAGAGATCGCCACCACCCGGCCCAGGCCCGACGACTGGTGTTTCGTCTTCAACTTCCGCGATCCTAACTCGCCCACGATCCTGAATCTCCCCGCCGGAAGGGCAAAGGCGCTGAAGGCCGGGATGGACGAGCTTGTGCGCCAGCTCAAAGCCGAGATCCCCAAAGCCTTCGAGAGCAAAGAATACGAACAGAGTGTGCACGCGCTGCTCCATGAAAATCAAAACCTGCAACAGTCCCTCTTCAATCAACTTTCGGAAAAGGCGCGCGGCACCGGTTTCTTGCTCGAAATATCGAAAATGGGCGTATCCCTCGTCCCCATCATTGACGACAAACCCGTCGGCCCGGAGCAGTACGAGGCCCTTGGCGAGGCGGCGAAGACCGACATCGAAACGCGGCGGGAAGCGTTTCAGCAGGAAATCAACCTGTTCCTGCGCCAGGTGCGCGACATCAACAAGGCAAGCCGCGACCGGATCAACGAACTGAACCGGCGTGTCGGGATGTACGTGGTCGGCACACGGATCGAGGTCATGAGAGACCTGCACGTCCAGTCGCCCAATGTCCTGTCTTATCTCAAAGATGTGCAGGACCACGTGCTCACGCACCTCGACGACTTTACGGAGGACGGCCAGAAGCAGGAATCCGCTGCCACTCCCAAGCTGAGTCTGGAGCCTGCCGTCGACCCGTTCCTCAAATACAAAGTGAACATCGTCGTCAACAACACCGACGTCCACGGAGCGCCCGTGGTCATCGAGACGAACCCGACCTACTACAACATGTTCGGCCGCATCGACCGTGTGACTCAACTGGGGACCCAGCAGACCGACTTTACGATGATTCAGGCCGGCGCCTACATCAAGGCGAACGGGGGATTCCTCGTCATCAATGCTCACGATGTGCTGCTGAACTACGGTGTATGGGAAAGCCTCAAGCGCACCGTGAAAAACAAGGAGGTCCGGATCGAGGACCTGAACGTGCAGTTCGGGCTTGTACCGGTCGCCGGGATGCGCCCGAGCCCCATCCCCACGAACGTCAAGGTCATCATGATCGGAAATCAGATGATTTATCACCTCCTGTACGAACAGGACGAGGATTTCCGGAAGATCTTCAAGGTGAAGGCGGACTTCGACTCCCAAATGGATCGGGACAAGAAGTCCCTGATGAGTTACGCATCCTTCATCAGCAACCGCTGCCATCATGAAAAGCTGCTGCACTTCGATCCCTCCGGTGTTGCCGAAGTCATTGAGTATGGAGCGCGCCTGGTGGACGATCAGAAAAAGCTCTCCGCGCGCTTCAGCGACATTGCCGACATCGTGCGCGAGGCGAGCTATTGGGCGAGCCGGGACGGGCGCCAGACTGTTTCGGAGGAGCATGTGCACCGGGCTGTCGAGGAGAAGTGCTACCGGTCCAACCTGATCGAAGAACGGGTGCGCGAGTTCATCACCGAGGGGACCATCATGGTCGACGTGGCCGGCGACGCGGTGGGGCAGGTCAACGGACTCGCGGTCCTGGACCTCGGGGACATCCGGTTCGGCAAGCCGTCGCGGATCACGGTGAAGACATTCATGGGCAAGAGGGGAGTCCTGGATATCGAGCGCGAGTCGAAAATGAGCGGCCGGATTTACGATAAGGGAGTGCTGATCCTGGGCGGATATCTCGGCGCGTGTTTTGCCCAGGAACGCCCCCTCTCGCTGTCGGCGAGCATCTGCTTCGAACAATCCTATGAGGGGGTGGACGGCGACAGCGCCTCTTCGACGGAACTGTACGCCCTGCTTTCCAGCCTCGCAAACGTCCCCATCAAGCAGGGAATCGCCGTTACCGGCTCCGTCAACCAGCATGGCGACGTCCAGCCGATCGGGGGGGTGAACCAGAAGATCGAGGGATTCTTCGACGTCTGCAAGAGCAGGGGATTGACCGGACATCAAGGAGTCATGATCCCCGTGCAGAACGCGAAGAATCTGATGCTGCGCGAGGATGTCATCGATGCCGTACGGCAGGGCAAGTTCCACATCTATGCCGTAAAGTCGATCGGCGAAGGCATCGAAATCCTGACCGGGATGCCGGCAGGAGCGAGGTCGAACGGCCAGTATCCGGAAGGCACCCTGAACCATCTCGTCGAGCATCGCCTGAAATCATTCGCGGAAGGTTTGAAGAAGTTTTCGGAATCATCTCCGGAAGATGAAAAAGCGTGTGATGGCGATGATCAGCATTGAAGAAGCACAGAGGGTGATCCTCGAAAACCTCCCCGCTTGCCGAAAGGAAGAGGTCCATTTCCAGGCGGCTCTGGGCCGCGTCCTCGCCGAGGAGCTTACGGCCGGCATGGACATTCCCCCGTTTGACCGTGCCGCGATGGACGGCTATGCCCTGCGGGTGAGCGATGCGGCCGGCGCCCCGGTTGAATTGGAGTTGACCGGAGTGCTGCGCGCCGGCAGCGACATTTCCTCCAGTATCGGTCCGGGACAGGCGATGGCCATCATGACCGGCGCGGCAGTGCCCACCGGCGCTGATGCCGTGCAGATGTTGGAGCACGCCCGCCTTTCTGAGGATGGGAAGCGTGTCACCATCCTGAAGGCTCTGGAACCTTGGGAGAACGTCGTGCGGCGCGGGCGCGAAGCGTCGGCAGGAAGGATCGTTCTCGAACCCGGCCGCGTTATCGGCCCAGCGGAAATTGCCGTGCTGGCGACGTTCGGACGTACCCAGGTTCCCGTCTGGCGCCGGCCAGGCGTTGCCGTGCTAGCCACGGGAGACGAGTTGATCGAAGTGGAGGGCTCGCCGCGCGGCGGACAGATCCGAAACTCCAACGCCTATTCACTCATCGCTCAACTCCGGTTCCTCGGCGTCGAGCCCCATTACCTCGGGATCGTTCCGGATGAACCGTCGGAGCTGCGCCGCAGGGTGGCAGCGGCCATGGAGAACGATATTCTGATCGTCTCCGGGGGGGCGTCTGTCGGCAAGTACGATTTCGTGAAGACGATCCTGCAGGAACTCGGGATCCGGATTCTCTTCAGCCAGGTGGCGATCCGGCCTGGAAAGCCGACTGTTTTTGCGCGGAAAGGCGATGGCGTGGTTTTCGGCTTGCCGGGAAACCCCGTTTCTTCGTTCGTTTCGTTCGAAACCTTCGTCCGCCCTGCCATCGGGCGCCTGTGCGGCTTCGCCAGTCCGGACCTGGCCCGCGTCGCGGGCGCGCTATCGAGTGCAATCACGCAGCTTCCGGGAAGGACTTCCTACATGCCCGCCACGGCCTCGTGGGTCGGGGACTCCTGGAGAATCGAGCCCCTGCCATGGAACGGCTCCGGCGACATCATCAGCTTTTCACGTTCCAACGCGCTCTTGATCTTCCCTGCCGATCGCGATTCGCTGGCCGGCGGGGAGCGGGTCGAGGCCCTCCTGTTGCCCGATTTTCTCAGACGGAGTCGATGAGTGCGCGAAAAAAAACTCTCCCACATCAATGCCGAAGGACAGGCCCGCATGGTCGATGTTTCGGACAAGCCCGCTGCCAGGCGTCGTGCCGTGGCGGAGTCCTTTGTCAGGATTTCGCCTGAAACCATGGGCCTAATCGCAGACGGCCGATTGCCGAAAGGGGACGCGCTGGGCACGGCGCGGCTTGCCGGGATTATGGGAGCCAAAAAGACGCCTGAACTGGTGCCGCTGTGCCACCCGCTCCTGCTTACCCACGTGGACGTGAGAACCGAGGTGGGTAGAGGAGGGGTGCGGTTCGAGTCGACCGTCACGTGTGTTGGCGAGACCGGTGTCGAGATGGAGGCCCTGACCGCAGCCGCCGTTGCCGCACTCACTCTTTACGACATGGTCAAGGCGGTCGAAAGAGGGGCGACCATCGAACGCATACGATTGCTGGAAAAAAGCGGCGGCAAGAGCGGCGCATTCCGCCGCGGGCCCGACCGTGCCGGGAAGTAAGGGTGACGGGTTTGGGGCTTCGATTGGGCGGACATCGGAGATTAGACCTTAGACTACAGACGCAGGAGTCAGAAGCCAGGAGTCAGAAGTCAGAATGAAGAGCCGGACGGGAAGTCGTGGAAGGAGTCGACATTCGGATTTCAATCGACGGACAACAGACTTCAGCTGCTGCATAGTACTGTGATAGCAATCGCGGACCGGATGGCGGCAAGCACCCTGAATTAGGCTCAACCGAGCTGCTTGAAAGGGCAAACTTTCGCGCGCTATACTCGTCGTGGTTGGATTAGGTCAATTGGCTGATTTCAATTGGGATCCTATTGGTAAACTATGCCAATTTACGAGTATTCCTGTCACGACTGCAAACGCAAGATGAGTTTCCTTGTGCTCTCGCCCGCAAGCTTTCAGCCCGTCTGCAAGTTTTGCCGGAGCAAGGATTTGGAACAACTTTTCTCGCGCTTTTCGTCGCCGAAGTCGGAAGAACAGCGCCTCGAGTCGCTGGCTGATCCGACGAGCCTCGCCGGATTGGACGAAAACGACCCTGCCAGCGTGGCCCGCTGGATGAAGAAGATGGGCAAGGAAATGGGCGAAGACGTGGGCGAGGATTTCGACCAGATCGCCGAAGAGGCGGCGCAGGAAGTTGCTTCAGGCAAGACAGGCGGCGAAGACGACACCGGGGGCATGGGTTCATCCGACGACCTGTGATCGCGTGTGGTAGATTATGTGAATGCAAGCGATTCCTGAGAATCAGATGCCGGCCCTGGGACAGGTCGAGTGCCTGGCGCAAAGTTACCCTGATCTCCCCGTCGAGGTGATCTTCAAGGAGGATCTTCTCCGGCGCGGCATGGCGTGGTCCCGGGATGCCCTCGAAGTGGCCGCCAACTACAAGCGCAAGGCGTACTTCATCTTCTCGTTTGACATGGTCCCGATCTCGGGGATGGACCAGGGGGAAAACACCAAGGCGCCCGAAGAAGTCCGCTTGACAGGGGGGGCGTTTGACTTCAAACCGGTGATCGTTTCCGTCCGCCTCAACCCGGTTTCTCCGTACTGCGTCGAATCAGACGACGGTAAGCTCGTTCTCAAGCTCGACGGCCACCCGATTGCCGGCGTCGAGTTGCAGCATTCCCCCGCTTATTACGCGCGCACGCTCGCAAACGGCAAGCCGATCACCGATATCGCCCCGACGATTGAATGGGGCTACCTGCTGTACTTGACCGTGTTCCGGCTGTGCCAGTATTTCGGGGCGCAGGAAGAGTGCCGGTTTTGCGACATCAACGAAAACTATCGGCAGCAGAGAAAAGCCGGCCGACCCTACACATCCGTAAAGTCCGTCGAGGAAATACTCGAAGCACTCGAGATTATTACTGCCACGGACAGCGAGAGCAAGGCGTACACGGTCACAGGTGGAAGCATCACCTCGAAGCTGGAAGGCAAATCGGAAATTGACTTCTACGTGCAATATCCCGAAGCCATTGAGAAGCGGTTTCCTCGGAAGTGGATCAGCAAGGTGGTGGTCCAGGCCCTTCCGAGGGATGATGTGCAGAGGCTTCACGATGCGGGGGTGCAGATCTATCATCCTAACTACGAGGTGTGGGACAAGAATCTGTTCGAGACTCTGTGCGCCGGGAAAGCGCGCTACATCGGCCGCGAGCAGTGGATTCGCCGGATCCTGGATGCGGCCGAGGTATTCGGTCCCGAGCACGTGATACCGAACTTCGTGGCCGGAATCGAAATGGCCGGGCCCACCGGTTTCGCCACGGTGGACGAAGCCATCGCTTCCACGAGCGAAGGGCTCGACTTTTTCATGAGGCGTGGAATATCGCCGCGTTTCACCACCTGGTGTCCCGAACCTCTCAGCGTGCTGGGCCGGGACCGCCGGGGAGCACCGCTCGAATACCACGTCCGCCTGCTGCGCGCGTATCGCGACACGCACGCGAAGTACAATCTCCCCGCCCCGCCGGGGTACGGCAATCCCGGCCTGGGGCAGGCGGTTTTTTCGGTTTCTTCATTCATGGATGTCTTGCCGCATCCATCATCCTGCTAGAGCGCCATGCCTGAACTGCCTGAGGTGGAGACCATCGCCCGAAAGCTCCGCACTGCGATCACCGGGAAAATCATTACCGGTATCACTCTGTCCGGCAAATCGCTGCGCCGTCCGGTTCCCGTCAACTTCTCCTCGACGCTGCAGGGCCGCTCCATTCGCACGATCCATCGCATGGGGAAGTACCTGATCCTGGAGACCGACCCGCCCGCCTTCTGGCTGATCCACCTCGGGATGTCGGGGCGCCTTATTTACTGGGCCGGCCGGGCGGAGCGTCCGAGGCACACTCACGCGACGATTCGATTCGCCGATGGGGCCGAGTTGCAGTTCTGCGACCCGCGCCGCTTCGGGTTGCTGGATGTCAGCGAAGTCCCGCAGCTTGCGGATATTCCAGAGATAAAGGTGCTTGGCAGGGACCCCTTGGCGGCGGAATTCACCCCGGACTGGTTGTGGCTGGAGCTCAGGAAAAGCCGCAGAGAGCTCAAGTCGTTTCTTCTCGACCAGCACAGGATCGCGGGCCTCGGCAACATTTATGCTTGCGAAGCGCTGTTTCGCGCACGTTTGCACCCGGCACGGCGCTGCCACACGCTTATGAAGAGGGATGCCGGCGCGCTGGCCCGCGCGGTCAGGGCGATCCTACGGTCCGCCATCGAGCATCGCGGCACGACTTTTTCGGACTTCATGGATTCGGACGGGGAATACGGGGAACACCAGGACTTCCTCCTCGTCTTTCAAAGAGAAGGAGAGAAATGCCGGCGGTGTCGTGCGACAATCCGCCGTATGCGGCAGGCAAATCGCAGCACTTATTTCTGCCCTCACTGCCAGAATGGCAGGCTGAGCGGCAAAGGAAAGCAGGGTTGACTCCGTGACGGAAGAATATAAAAAATGCGCACATTGCAAAGGCGCCGGTATCTGCCACGTCTGCAGGGGCACCGGAAGGCTGGCGTTGCAGAAGGGGAAACAGTGCACCTCATGCTTTCCCCACGGCAGTGGCAAATGCCAGAATTGCCGGGGATTGGGCGGCTTCGACCGGACAGGCCATCCCGCCGCACCGCCGGATGCGGCTCCGCCGCCCGAACCGGCCGAATGATTTCCCGGGTAGAGCACTGCGCTGACCTGTCAGAGAGTTTTTGTAATTTTAGTCAGGCTGCGCGGGCGGTCAGGGCTCAGGCCCTTTAGTCGCGACAGCCTTTCCGCGAAAATCTGACCGGGGATGATGTACGGAATCGCGGAGTAAAGGTCAGGAACCCGGACCGGCATCCGGATTCCGCATCCGGCCAGCTTCAGCGCGCTCTTCTCGCTCGAAATGACCAGCGTGTCGGCCTGAAGCTCTTTCAGCCGCGAAATGAGCGAACACGTATCGCGGAAGACCCTGCCGGGCGGGGCGAAGAGTATCACCGGGAAATCCCGCTGCACCATGGCGATGGGGCCGTGCATGAAATCCGCGGCGGAGAAGCGCTCGGCCATGATGTAGCAGGTCTCCATCAGTTTGATGGCCAGTTCGTAAGCGTTGGCGTAGTTCAGGCCGCGGCCGACCACGGCGCAATGGTTCATGAACCGGTACCTTTCGATGATAGACTCGATCGCGGGGGCCAGTTCGAGCGCAGCTCCGGCATGGCCGGGAATATGATAGAGCGCCTCGCAGTCGCCGCCGCTCAGCGTGCCGGCCAGCATGTGGAGAAGCATCAGCTGGCAGGTATAGGTTTTGGTGGCGGCGACGCTTCGCTCCGCACCGGCACGGGTGACAAAAATCTCGTCGGCGATCCCCGCCATGCTGGAGCGGCGGTGGTTGGTGATGGCGAGCACGTGCGCCCCGCTTTTTTTGCAGCTCTCCAGGACGGTGTTGATGTCGGACCCCTCGCCGGACTGGCTGATGCCGACAACGAGGGCGTCGCGGAGCCTGAGCCCGCGACGATACAGGGTATGCACCGAGGGGGCGGAGAGCGAGACCGGGATCCCGGTGCTGATCTCCAACAGATAGCGGCCGAAAAGGGCGGCGTTGTCGGAGGTGCCCCGGGCGACCAGGACGATGAGGCGAAGATCGCGCGCCTTCAGGAACGAGGCAATGCGCCGCATCCGCGGCAACTCGGCTCGCAGGGTGCGATCGAGCGCCTCCGGCTGTTCGGCAATTTCGCGGAGCATGATCGACACTGGGATCCTCCGGGAGCGATCATGGACAAAAGACGGCCTGCTTGTCAATGACGGCGTGGCCGAACCGTGACTTCGAATCATGAGCGACGGCATTAACGATTTCGGGGGGTAGAAGCATTCGCCAGGGTCACAGCAAGGCAATTGAAACGGGAAACCGGGCGGAGCGGGCGGGACTCGTCGGCTGCTATTTCAACAGGCGGCAACGGGCACAGGCCGAGGAGGCGCTTGTCGAGCTCGAGGCGCTTGCGAACGCCGCCGGAGCGATCGTCGTCGAGCGCGTGCTCCAGGAGCGTCTTGCGCCGGACCCGGCCATGCTCATCGGCCGCGGCAAGGCGGAAGAGCTGCGCCTGCGCACCGAGGCCGAGGATCTTGACCTCATAATCTTCGACGAGGAATTGACTCCCGGGCAGCAGCGCAACCTCGAAAACAAGATCGGATGCAAGATCCTGGACCGGACCCAGCTGATCCTGGACATTTTTGCCCGCCGCGCGCGCACGCGTGAGGGCCAGCTGCAGGTGGAACTGGCCCAGCTGAACTACCTCCTGCCTCGCCTGACGGGGAAAGGCACGCTGTTGTCGCGATTGGGCGGCGGCATCGGCACCCGCGGTCCGGGTGAGACCAAACTGGAAATGGACCGGCGGCGGATCCGCAGCCGGATTGCGCGCCTGCGCCGGGAATTGGAGCAGGTGCGCACGACGAGGAAGCTTCAGCGCGCCCGTCGTCAGGGAGTGCCTGTGCCGATCGTCGCCCTGGTGGGATACACCAACGCCGGCAAGTCGACCTTGTTTAATGCCCTGACCCAGGCGGGCACCGAGGAAAGCAGCCGTCTCTTCGCCACTCTCGACCCGTTGCTGCGCCGGGTCGTATTGCCGAATCGACTCGAAATCGTGCTTTCCGATACCGTGGGCTTCGTGCGCAAACTCCCCCACGACATCGTGGCCGCTTTTCGCGCCACGCTGGAAGAAGTGCGGGAAGCGAACCTGCTTCTGCACGTGATCGATGTGAGCAATCCCAACTGGCGGGATCAGGCGAAAGCTGTCGACGACGTGCTCGAGGAGCTCGGGGTCGCAAAAACGCCCACGATCGCGGTCTGCAATAAGATCGACCTGTTGCCGGCCGGAACGACCGGAGAAGTGCCGGCGCTGCCGGGCCACCGGACCGTCGCGGTTTCGGCCCGGACCCGCGCGGGATTGACGGCGATGACCAAGGAAATCACGGAGGAACTCGAATCATTCGCCACCGAAGTGGAGCTGAAAATCCCATACAGCAGGGCAGGCGTGCTATCGCGCCTTCACGACCAGGGCAGGATTCTCAGGGAAGTATACGAAGGCGACGGCATCCGGGTCGCCGCCGTGATCCCGCGTTCCTCAGCGCGATTTCTGCGCCGGTATCTCATCGGCGGGGAAGACAAGGAGCGATCGATATGAACCGGAGAGAATTCAATCGCCTGTTGATGGCTTCCGCGGCCGGCGCCGCCGGAGCATTCCGAATCCCTGAGGCTTTCGCCTCCCGCGCCGCGGTTGCGCCGCTCGACTTCTCCATCAACCCGGTAAGATTGCGTGCGAACCTGGAGGCGCTCGCCCGATTCGGACGCGACCCGCAGGGCGGAGTGACCCGGGTGGCCTGGACTCCGCCGGATGTCGAAGCCCGGCGATTCGTGATGGAATCGCTGATGCCTGCGGCCGGACTCAGGGCCCGCGTGGACGCCGCCGGATCGATTTTCGGCAGGCGCGAAGGGAAAGAAAAACTCCCGCCGATATTGTTCGGTTCACACATCGACACCGTTCCGGAAGGGGGCGTTTTCGATGGATCCCTAGGCTCGCTTGCCGCCATCGAAGTCATTCAGACACTGGCGGAACGGAAGGTGGAGCTGCGCCATCCGGTGGAGTGCGCGATCTGGTCGAACGAGGAAGGCGTGCACTACGGCCGTGGCCTGTTCGGTTCCCGCGCAATCCTGGGAGAATTCGAGCGCGGGGAACTGGACGAAAAGGACGAGCAGGGGATGCACATTCGCGACGCGGTCGCAGCGGTTGGAGGCGACTTGTCGCGAATACGGGAGGCCGTGCGCAAACCGGGGGAGGTGGCCGCTTACCTGGAACTGCACATCGAGCAAGGGGGCATACTCGAAAAGGCCCGAATCCCGATCGGCGTGGTTGAGGGGATCGTCGGAATTGTCCGCTACCGGGTAGTGATCACCGGACAGGCCAATCACGCGGGAACCACTCCGATGCCGGGCCGGCGTGACGCCCTGGTCGCGGCATCGCGCCTGGTCGTTGCGGTTCAGGAAGAGACCATGAGGGAGCCTGGGCGCCAGGTGGGGACTGTGGGCAAACTCGCCGTTCACCCCGACGTTCCCAACATCATTCCGGGCCAGGTCGAACTCGTCATCGAGCTGAGGGATCTCGCGCTGGAAAAGATCGAAGGCATATTCCGCCGCATCCGGGCTCGCGCCTCGGAAATCGCCTCTTCCAGCGGGACCGATATCCGCATGCAGCCGACCAGCACTCATCAGCCGGCGCCGGCCTCGCCGTGGGTGCGCGAGATCATTGCGCAGGAAGCAGCGGCCACGGGGGCGAAATCGCTCAGCCTCCCTTCCGGCGCGGGTCATGATGCCCAGATGCTGGCCCGCATTGCCCCGATGGGGATGATCTTCGTCCCGTCGGTGGGCGGCATAAGCCATTCTCCCAAGGAGTTGACGCGTTGGGAGGACGCAGCCGCCGGTTGCGAAGTCCTCTACAGATCGGTCCTGGCGATGGACAAACGCCCCTGAGGGGCAGGACGGACAAAATGGACACGAAGCCCCTAATCCGGGTGGGGATCAGCAGCTGCCTTCTCGGCCGGAAGGTCCGTTTCGACGGCGGGCACAAACTCGACACGCTGATCACGGAGACCCTGGGAAAATACTTTGAATGGGCGCCCGTTTGTCCCGAAATGGAGCTCGGGCTGGGCGCTCCGCGGGAAAGCGTGCACCTGGCGGGAAAGGCCGAAAACCCGCGTTTGATCGGGGTAAAATCCGGAATCGATCACACAGAGGCGATGAAATCCTGGGCAGCACGGCGATTGGAAGAACTTTCCGGCCTGGGTCTTTGCGGGTACATCCTCAAAAAAGACTCGCCGTCGTGCGGCATGGAGCGAGTGCGCGTGTATGGTTCGAGCGGCACGGCTCAGCGAACCGGGAGCGGGATCTACGCCGGGATGCTGCTGCGGCAATTCAGCTCGCTGCCGGTGGAGGAGGAAGGCCGCCTGCGCGACACCGAAATTCGAGAGAACTTCGTGGAGCGTGTGTTCGCATGGCATCGGTGGCAGGAATTCGTGAACACAAGACCGCGCGCGCGCGATCTCGTCGGCTTTCACACCAGGCACAAACTGACCCTTTCGTCACACAGCGACGGTCATTACCGCAGGCTGGGGCAATTCGTGGCCCGGGCCGGCGGCCGTAAACCGGCGGAGATACTGGAAGGCTACGGCCGGCTTCTCATGGAATCACTCCGTGTGCCTGCCACCAGGAAAAAGCACGCCAACGTTTTGTTCCATGTTCTCGGTTTCCTGAAGCGGGAGCTTGATGAAACCGACAAAGCCGAACTCGTGGCGAGCATCGAAAACTATCGGAACGGGCTGGCGCCCCTGGTTGTGCCGCTAACCCTGTTCTCGCACCATCTGCGTCGCCACCCGATCCCCTGGATTCTGGACCAGGTCTACCTGAATCCCTACCCCGCCGAATTGAGGCTTCGCAACAGCGCTTGAGGAATCCCGTGGCGTTCTGGAGGGTGCTTCCGGCTATTCGGTACGAACGACTGCGGCAGGGTCCAGAAGTTTGATCAGCAGGGCGCCGGCTCTCTCGACGGCTTCCGCCTCGTTTCCCTCGACTGTGATCTTGACCCGGTATTCGCCTGGCTCGAAATTCGGGTAGGAGCCGATGGCAACTCCCGGGCTCAGGCACGCCACCTGGTTCAGGCGGGGGGCGAGGTCGAATTCATCCTCATTGGTGAAGACCAGCCTGGTGTGATAGGGCGCGGCGCGAAAGCGCTCGCGGATCGCCACGAACTTGGCGCGGAATATTTCAGGGACGCCCGGCAGGATGTAGACATTTTCGGTGGCTAGCACAGGCCAATTTGTCGTTGCGGAGTAAATCAGCTCCGAGCCTTCCGGCGCGTCGGCCATGCGCAGCCGGGCTTCGTCCGTATTGCTGCCGAAGAATTCGCGGATCACGGAGACCAGGTTCGGATTGCGCACGACCGGCCGCCCGAAGGCCCTGGCTACCGCCTCGATCGTAACATCATCGTGGGTGGGCCCGACGCCGCCCGAGGTGAAAACATAATCGAATTTTGACGTGCATGCGCCCACTTCGTCGGCAATTTCCCTCACGTCATCGGGCACCACCGCAATGCGGCGCAGGGCGACGCCCAGCCTGTGCAGTTCCTCAATGAGAAAGCTGGCGTTCGCATCCCGGGTCTTGCCGGTGAGGATCTCGTTCCCGATGATCACGACGGCAGCCGTCTTCTCATGCATAAAGGGATATTATCCGCCTTTCAGTAGCTGCGGCAACCAAAACAGGATCCCCGACTGAAATCACACGGCAGGCCTGCCGGCTCAGGCGATCGCACTGTCTGCTTCCGGGCGTTTCAGAGGATGCGGACCGACGCCCCTGGGAGCCAACCATTCCACCCGTTCGGCAGGCTGATCTGGTACCAGCCATTGCTTTCGCCCCGGACCTGCACGACGATCCCCTCGTGAACCGTTACGACGGTGACATTTTCAATCCCGGGTCCGCTGCGGATGTCGACTTTCTGCTCGACGATCACGCCTTCCCGTCTGTGGTCCTGCTGATAGACCTTCCAGGCCAGTGAGCCGGCAAAAAGGAGCAGCAGCAACGCGGCGGTCAAACTTCCCGTCAAAGTACAGAATGCGACGCGGGGCTTTCGCATCATGACATGTAAGCCGAACAGGGCGTTGGCGATGACAAACAGGGCAAGCACGATCCTGCTCTCCTGGGCGATGGTGAAATAATGCGCTGCCCTCGACAATATCCGAACCGGGAGCGGGTCCTCGGGAACATCGATCCTGTCGACGATCAGCAGGTTTGCCAGCTGGAGGTTTTCCAGGACATCGGTATCCCCCGGCAGCCTGCGGCGCGCTTTTTCCCAGTAATAGATGGCTTCCCCGAGTTTCTTCTGTTTGAAACAGGCGTTGCCCAGATTGTAGTAGACGATACCGCTGTCGACTCTCTGATCGAGAAGCAGGCGATAGGACCGCTCCGCAGCCGCGAAATCGCCGCTCTGGTAGTGAGCGTTTCCCTGGTTGAGGACGGTTCCGAGCGACTGCGCAATCCCCACACCGCCGCCGGCGCCCCAAAGCAACACGGCCAGGACACAATACAGGATCGAAGATTTTTGTTTCATAGCCCGGACTGCTCCAGGGCATCGATGACTCCGCGGATGCGGCGCGCGAGGTCTTTTTTCCTCTCAGGAGCAGGCGAGGCGGAAACGAACCGGCCGAAATCGCACTCCTGCAGGGTTGCCACTGTCTCCTTCACGGCACGGGGATCAATCGATCTTTCGAGCAGGCAGCGTTCGAGCGTGTCTGCAGTGACAGCGATTCCGGGAAGGTTGAGTTTGTCGCCGAGGTAACCGGCCAGCGCAGAAGATGCTTCGTCGTAAAAGCGGTGCGGCTCCGGCCTGCCTGACTTCTCGGCCGCGCGCAATCTCCTCAATGCCGTACGCCTGGCCTTGCGGCTTCTAGCCAGGACAACATTTCCCGACTGTCGCGCCTGTTCCCGTTGAACCAGGAAAGCGCCGACGTTGAACAGCACCGATATCACGGCAGCGATGTAAAACCAGGGCGAATAGTAAAACGGCGCCTGCCGCGGCGCCAACTCCTGATCCGACAGCTTGATGAAGTTGATGTCCGTACCCTGGCGGGTCAGATTCTGCTTGCTGATTCCGGAAAGGCCGGCAATCGTAGTTCCCGTGTCCGATCCGCGCGTCACTTTCAAGGGAATGGAGGCGGTGGTTACGGTCTGGTATGCATCGCGTTCCGGATCGAAAAAGGAAAATGAAAGAGCGGGGATAGAATGGGCCCCCGGCGCCTTCGGAACGATCACGTATTCCCAGACCTTTTCTCCTCCAATCTGGTCTCCGGTGACCGCATGCAGGTTATCCTCCCGTTTGGATGAGTAGATTGTAAGATCAGGCATAGGCGGAACGAACGGATCCGGGATTTCTTTGAGATTACCCATGCCCGCGAGTTTTATCCGTAGCGCCACCGCATCCCCCGTCTGCGCCTCGGATTTGCTCAGTTCAGAGGTGATTGCGAACGATCCGACCGCATTGTTGAAATCTGCCGGGCGGTTTTGCGGGGGCAGTGGTTTGACATCCAATGCGATTTCTTTCGTCTTCCTATAAACGGTCTCCGATTGCCCGAAAATTCCGAAGAAGTCACCGGCAGTCCGGACAGACACAGCGAACGTCGAGGAAGGGATCCTCAGCCTGCCGGGGGTATTGGCGAACAACGCCTGCTTCTTGATCACGTAGTCCAGGTATTCCCTGCCGTTGATGATCCGGCTCGTGCCGGCAGGTTTGCTCTCGACTTCGAGATTCTCGACCCAGAAACCGGTGAGCGGCGGATTTTCCTGAAGTTGCAGTCCGGTCACGTTGATAAGCGTGTACAGGTGATAGGTCAAGGTCACCTGCTGTCCCGGATAGGCCGCCGCACGGTCAATCTCGGCGGTCACGTACACGTCTCCGGCGGAAGGCTGGGTGCGGCTCAGGGCGCCTGGGTCGTCGATCAAAGGATTGGCGGGCAGGATGCGGGAGGGCGCCGGTGATCTGCGGGTTGCGGAGGTGACCCGCACGGCGATCGGTTGCGTGCGGTAACTCGTGGTCCCGACCGTCACTTCAACGGGATCGAGTGTATATTGGCCCTCCTTTTCCGATAACAATGTGTAAATAAAGCTCTTCGAGCTCGTCGACCGGCCGTTGACCCATTGAAATTGACTGCTAAGGCTTGGTCCGGCAACCACCCGAAAACCCTGGAAACGTGGAAGCTTCGGTGTCTGTGCCTGTCCGCTCTCGCCGCCTGTGATCGTGATGCTGAGTTCGAACTGGTCCTGCACTCCGACGGTGTCGTTGCTGACTGTAGCGGTCACCTGAAGATCCTGGTTTTGAGCCGGTGCGGGAAGCCCTGAGCACAGGAACAGCACGACCGCCAGAAGAGGACCCAACAAAGCCTGATTCCGTCGTAGGTTCGTCATCGATCTCCGAATTACCTGGATTCGGGTGACGGAACAGCGTGCCCCGAATCGAGGCGCCGCATTCCGGGCAGCTTCCCCTTCCTACCAATCCCTGCCATTTGCCTTCTTTCTCACCTGGCGTTCAAGGAGCCGGCGCTGTTCGGCCAGTTCCTGGTTTTGCAGGGCGTCCAGAATCTGCAGGGCACGTTCCTTGCTGAAAGCCCCTTCCGGACGTTCCGATTGGCTGGGTTGCGGATTTGCGGGCTTCTGGCCCGGTGGATTCGTGGCTGACTGCTCTTGCTTTCCCTCCGGTCTGGGCTGGTCTTTGTCCTTTCCCTCGTCCTGGCCCGCGGTCTGGGGTTTCGATTGGCTCGACTCCTGTTTCTCTCCCTGTCCCTGCTGTTGCTGTTCCTGCTCTTGTTCCTGCATCTTCCTCAGTGAGAGCTCCAGGTTGTGCTTCGCGTCCCGGTCGCCGGGATTCAGACGCAGCGCCTGGATATAGGCTTGGGCTGCATCCTTGTAACTGCGCATGTCGAAGAGGGCATTGCCGGTGTTGTACCAGCTGTTGACCTGCAAGCCCGTATTCCCCCGGCCGGCCGCCTGGCGAAGAGCCTGCAGAGCCTGGGTAAATTTCTTCTGCTTGATCAGGGAATTGCCCAGATTATAGGAGAGTTCCGGACGTCCCGGCATCTTCGCCTGGGCTTCGAGATATGCCTTCTCGGCGTCTTGATACTGGCCCTTCTCGAACAGCCGGTTCCCCTCCTTGTTTTTCGATCCCGCGCTTTCGGCCCACGCCGATTCGACCTGCAGAACCCAGCATGTGGCCATGGCCAGCGATATAGCCACCAGGCATCTTTTCATAGCTCTTGCCCCACAGAATGCCGTAACACCTGATTATTTTCTGTCGCGAAACTCAATAATTGCCCGTCTTGGTCCTGGACGTGGATCTGGACCTGGACGTGGACAGTCTTGTCTGATGTTACTTCTTGCGAATGCGTCACTGATGTCGTGCCATAGGTTCTTGCCGGGTCTACGTCCACGTCCAGGTCCAGGTCAGGTGGCCATGGAGTTTCTCGACAGGAAATAATTAACTTCTGACTCCTGACTCCTGACTCCTCTTCACGCAACGGAAGCCTGTTGCCGCTTGCTGTTTCACCCTAACCCGTTATACGTCACCCCTCGCGGATCGGGTCCCGGAATAAATGCGTGCCAGCCAACCCTTTCCCGGTCTGCGCCGCTCGGTGATCCACGCTGCCGCCGTCAGGCAGAAGACTGCCAGGGCGAGCGGAACCTGGAACTGGTCCTCGAGGTTCTGGTACAACCTCGACTCCAGTTGCTTCTTCTCCATGCGCGACACCTCCTCATAGATCTGGTCCAACTCGCTTTCGGAAGTACTCGCGCGAAAGTACATCCCGCCGGTCTCGGTCGCAATTTCGGCCAGCGACCGCTCATCCAGCCTGCTGACCACGACCTGGCCATCGGCGTCCTTGCGATATTCTACTATATCGCCTTTCTGGTCCCGAACCGGTATGGGTCTCCCGTCGGGAGATCCCACACCGACCGCATAAATGATGACCCCTGCCTCTTTAGCTCTCTCGGCCGCAGTCTGGACCTGCCCCTCGAGGTCCTCGCCATCGGTGAATATGACGAGCACCTTGTATTTCTTCTCCTTTGCGATGAAGGCCGACGTGGCCGTCTTGATTGCCGCCGCCAGTGATGTCCCGGGGTCGGGAATGACCTCGGTGTTCGCCACGTCGAGAAACAGCGAGGCGGCCCCATAATCCAGGGTGAGTGGGCACTGCACAGCTGCCGAGCCTGCAAAAGCAACCAGGCCTATACGGTCCCCCCTGAGCCGCCCGATCAGACCGCGGATTTCGCTCTTGGCTTTCTGGAGCCGGTTTGGCGCCACGTCCTCCGCATTCATGCTATAGGACGTGTCGAGGGCCGCGATGACATCGACGCCGCGGCGCTGCACGGTTTCCTGGCGCAATCCCCACCGCGGACGCGCCAGGGCAAGGATCGCAAAAGAAAAAAAACCGGCGAGGAGCAGGGCACGCGCCACGGCTTTCCGCCGGCTGAATCCCCCGGTGAGCCGCGCGACAATCTCGGGGGAGACAAACCTTTCCAGGCGGCGGCGCCTGCGACGGATCGACCACATCAAAAAGGCGATCAGGACCGGAACTGCCCAGAGCATGTTGAGGTACTGCGGGTAGAAAAAATGCATCACGGTTCCTAAGGCGCCTTGGCGAAACGGGTGCTGCCGGCAATCACAGCGATGAGCGCCAGTCCCAGGGCCGGCGCCAGAAGATCGAAGAAACGTTCATCGTAGTGGGTGTACGACTTAACCTCGATCCTGGTTTTTTCCAGCCGCCCGATCTCCTGGAAGATCTTTTCCAGGGAAGGTTTGTCGGTGGCCCGGTAATAGATTCCTCCGGTCATCTCGGCGATGCGGGTCAGCGAAGCTTCATCGATCTCGACCTGCATGTTCACATAAACCTGACCATAGTTGGGATCCTTGATCGGAATTCGGGCTGTGCCATGGCTGCCGATGCCGACGGTATATACCTTTACGCCGAGGGTTCGGGCGATTTCGGCTGCATCCAGCGGCTGGATCTCGCCGCGATTGTTGACGCCGTCGGTGACCAGGATAATCACCTTGCTCTTCGCCCTGCTCTCGCGCAGCCGGTTCAAGCAGGTGGCAAGCGCATTCCCGATGGCGGTCCCATCCTCGATCGTGCCGAGTTGGACCTCGTCGAGAACGTTGAGCAGGACCCCGTAATCCAGGGTCAACGGGCACCGGGTAAACGCTTTCCCGGCAAATACAATCAGTCCGACGCGATCGTGCTTCAGCCCCTCGACAAACTGCTGTACGACCAGCTTGGCCACGAAGAGCCGGTTGCGCGGTTCGAAATCCTCGGCGGCCATGCTGCCGGACGCGTCCAGGGCCACGATGATATCGACGCCTTCGGTCAGCACTTCCTCCTCTTCCGTCCCCTCTTGGGGCCGGGCCAGTCCCACAATGCAGAGTGCCAGCGCCAACATGTACATGCCGAACAGCAAGTGCCGGAACCGGACCGTCCACGGGGGCCGCACTCCCTCCAGGGCTACCGTAGAGGCGAACCGGAGACTTCCTTCCCCCTGCCTCTGACGCCGGCCATGGCGCCAGATCAGGAGAGGAATGATCAAGAGGAGGAGAAGAAACCAGGGGTCCGCGAAGTGCAGCATCAGGAAACTCCTGCGACCGGCGCCACCCCCGAGTGGGAACCCTGCCGCCTCGACCTGCAATCGGTGAAAACCTGGAAAGCCTGCTGCACTGCGGTCTCCTTTTCAGCCGGGGAAGGAACGTAGCGCGCAAACTTGACCATGTCGCACGAAAGCAGGAGTGTTTCGATGCGCTCGAGATTCTCCGGGTCAGGGTATGGGCGGCCGGTCGCGGAAGCGCCGGCAAGGGCACCGACTATCTCCGTCGTGGTCTTTTCGACGGTTTGGGTTTCGTAACTGCTCTCCAGCGCTCTTTTCACGATCTCGGACAACTGAACGTAAAACTCCTTGGCCATTCCCTTTTCCGGGAGGCCCCGCAGGATGAGAGCCTTCAGCTCGGATTCGGCAACGTCCAACGGGTCCGCCTCAGGACGGGCCGCAGTTCTTTGCGCGAGTTCCGGGTGGCGCTTCAACCGCCGGCGAACGAGGAGCAGCAAGAGCGCCAGGACCGGCAGGCCCAGCGCCGTCCACCAAAGCCAGCTGCCGGGTTCCTCGATCTGGGCCTGCCGCTTGAGATCCCTCAGGTCCGGCTCTTCATGCTCGAGCACGCTCTCGATGAGAATTTTGACTGCCGGGCTCGAAACCTGAAATTCTCTCCCTTCGGGGTCCTTCAATGTGAGAGTAAGTGGTGGAAAATCGAACTCTCCCGGCTTGTAGGCGGCGACCACAATGCGGACCTGGTGGCGGCCGGTTCCGGATTCCTGCGATCCCGCGGACCTTCCGGGAACCGGGGCAGTTGCTTTGCCTGGCGCTGGCATGGATGGGACGGACGGTCCTGGATCCACATCCAGAACCGTAAAATCCCCCAGTTCCGGCGGCAGCGCCGGGAATTGAAGCCGAAAACCGTGCGGCAGGGTGACATCCAGGTCGATTTGGATCGGATCGCCGACCGTGGCTTGAAGCGGTTCCGCCTGGATCCTGACCTCGACTCCGGGCAGAGCCTGCGCGGGCGGGGTGCTTTGTCGTACCGCGAGCGATGCCGGAAGCGAGAGCGAGAGCAAAGCGACGATCAGGAGCCGTCGGGCGCCTACGCGTGGCACTGTGCTGATTCGACTCATCATCGACATCATGGTTCCTGTTACGACGCCGGACCTGCAAAGTTCGAATTTGACTGCCGGACTCGATCGTCGAAAATCCAGCGCCGTCAACGGTATTTCCGCGCGCGTTCCTCAAAAAAACGCACGAGCGGCACGTCATAGGACTCTGCGGCGTTGATCAGGACGTGATCCATCCGATTCGACTGGAACAGCCTGAGCTGTTCACGATGATTACGCTCCCAATTCCCGCGGTACATTTCCCGGACCCTGGCGAGAGAAGTGTCGACCCGTGCGACCTCGCCGGTTTCCGCGTCCTGGATTTCCAGGATGCCCACGGCAGGAAGTTCCCGCTCACGCGGATCCACGATCTGAATGATTACCATGTCGTGCTTCCGGTTGGCCACCTTGAGAGGCTGCTCGAAACCCTGGTCGAGCAGGTCTGTGATCAGGAAGACCACGGCGCGCTTGCGAACGACAAGGTTCAGGTGCCGGAGCGCCTGCTCGATCCTTGTCCCGTAACGCTCAGGCCGGTAAAAGAGCAGTTCCCGGATCACGCGCAGAACGTGCGTGCTCCCCCGGCGTGGCGGGATAAACTTTTCCACACGGTCTGTGAAAAGGATGGCGCCCACCCGATCGTTGTTTTTGATCGCGGAAAAGGCGAGCAAAGCGGAGATTTCGGCTGCCACTTCCCCCTTGCTCTTCCCGGACGATCCGAAGGCGCCGGAGGCGCTGGCGTCCACCAGCAGCATCACGGTGAGCTCTCGTTCCTCGACGAAGCGTTTCACGAATGGATGTCCCGTTCGCGAGGTCACATTCCAGTCGATGGTGCGGATGTCGTCGCCGTGCTGATACTCCCGAACCTCGTCGAACTCCATGCCTCGCCCCTTGAACACGGAGTGGTACTCTCCTGCCAGGGACTCGTTTACGAGCCGGCTGGTCGAGATCTGAATGCGTCGAATCTTGCGGACGATCTCTTTAGGCAGCATTTCAATTGTCAGGCCTGCCGGTCGTTTGCGGCGGCAGAATCAGGGTACTTGTACCGCATCGAAGATCCGGCTGACGATGGATTCTGTGGTGACCTCTTCCGCTTCGGCCTCGTAGGTCAGAATGATCCGGTGCCGGAGCACATCCATTCCGATGGCTTTGACGTCTTCGGGGGTGACATACCCTCGTCCCTTGATGAAGGCATGAGCGCGTGCGGCCTGCGCCAGAAAGATGGTCGCCCGCGGGGAGGCCCCGAACTGGATGAGGTCCTTCAGATCAATCTTGAAATCCTGCGGCCTGCGCGAAGCGAACACGAGTTGAACGATGTAGTCCTTGATCCGCTCGTCCATGTAGACGTCCTTGACTACCCGGCGGACGCGCAGGATATCTGCGGGACTCACCACCTTGTCGATCCGGATGGCCTCGTCTCGGGACATCAGGTCCAGGATCTGGCGCTCCTCCTTGATGTCGGGGTAATCGATCTTCAGCTTGAGCATGAATCGGTCGATCTGGGCTTCCGGCAGAGGGTACGTGCCTTCCTGCTCGATTGGATTTTGCGTCGCAAGGACGAGGAAAGGCTCCTCCAGCGGGTAAGTGGTGTCGCCGATTGTGACCTGCCGTTCCTGCATCGCTTCCAGCAGAGCGCTCTGAACCTTCGCCGGAGCGCGATTGATCTCATCGGCGAGCAGGATGTTCGAGAAAATCGGTCCTTTCCTCGGGTGGAAGGCCCCCTCTTTCGGGTTGAATATCATCGTTCCGATCAGGTCGGCAGGGAGCAGGTCCGGTGTGAACTGAATGCGTTGGAACTTCGTGTCGACGGCCGAGGACAACGTTTTGACGGCGAGCGTTTTGGCCAGGCCGGGCACGCCTTCGAGAAGGATGTGGCCTCGCGTCAGCAGGCCGATCAGGAGCCGCTCAACCATGTACTTCTGCCCGACAATGACGCGGTGCACCTCGTCGACCAATTGCCGGACGAAAACACTTTCATCACGGACCTTCTGATTGATTTCCTCTATGTGCGCGGCCAGATCCATGCGCCCTTTCTAACGCAGCGACAGGCGGCTCGATCCCCCGACCCCGAAGTTTCCGCCATGACGGGCCGGCCCGGGCGGATCGGGGACGCATTCGCCTGTCGCCGATTCTCAGCCCTTGTTGAGGGAATTGAGGAATTCGGAATTGGTGTCGGACTTGCGCAACTTGTCGAGCAGCAGGTCCATGGCTTCGTCGATGGACAGCGGATTGAGCACCTTGCGCAGAATCCAGATCTTGTTCAGATCGGTGGCTTCGACCAGCAACTCTTCCTTGCGTGTGCCGGAACGGTTGATGTCGATGGCAGGGAAGATGCGCTTGTCGACCAGCTTGCGGTCGAGGATGATCTCCATGTTGCCGGTTCCCTTGAACTCCTCGAAGATGACATCGTCCATGCGGCTGCCGGTGTCGACCAGGGCGGTGGCCATGATCGTGAGGCTTCCTCCCTCTTCGATCTTGCGTGCGGCGCCGAAGAACCGTTTGGGCTTTTCCAGCGCGTTGGCATCCACGCCGCCCGAGAGAACTTTCCCGCTGGAAGGCACGATCGTGTTGTAGGCGCGCGCCAGGCGGGTGATGCTGTCGAGAAGGATCACTACATCCTTTTTGTGTTCGACCAGGCGCTTGGCCTTTTCCATGACGATTTCAGCCACCTGCACGTGGCGCGAAGCCGGCTCATCGAACGTGGAGCTGATGACCTCGCCCTTCACGGATCGTTCCATGTCGGTGACTTCTTCCGGCCGTTCGTCGATCAGCAGCACGATGAGATAGATTTCCGGGTGGTTGGTGCTGATGGAGTTCGCCAGATTCTGCAGGATCATCGTCTTCCCGGCGCGCGGAGGCGAGACGATCAAACCGCGCTGGCCCTTGCCGATGGGCGTAAAGATGTCCATGACGCGGGCGGAGAGATTGTCGCGGGCGGTCTCGAGCCGGATCCTGTCGTGCGGGTAGAGCGGGGTGAGGTTATCGTAGAATATCCGGTGGCGCGCCTCCTCCGGGGGTTCGAAATTGACGGCGTCGACTTTAACCAGCGCGAGGTAGCGCTCCCCCTCGTTCGGCATCCGGATCTGCCCCGAGACGATATCTCCAGTGCGCAAATCGAATTTTCGGATCTGGGAAGGCGAGATGTAGATGTCGTCCGGACCCGGCAGGTAACTGTAGTCCGGCGATCGCAGGAAGCCGTACCCCTCGGGAAGCACTTCCAGCACTCCTTCCGAGAAGATGAGCCCGTGTTTTTCCGCCTGTGCCTGCAGGATCGCAAAAATCAGGTCCTGCTTGGTCAATTTCCCTATGTCGGCGATCTTGTATTTTCTGGCGATCTTGGTGAGGTCTTTGATGTTCAGGGCTTGCAGTTCGCTGATGTGAAGCTGTTCGCCCTCCTTGTCCAACGCTTCCTGAATTGATATCTTCCGATCTTCTGGCGGACTTGTCGGCTTGGATTCCTTCTCAGCCATGGGACTCCTGTTGGAAGTAAATGCCGATGCGTAATGAGTGTGGTTGCCAATGCAGGAGAAGCTGGATTACGCCGGCGTAGTAGAATTGAAAGATAACGCAAAGAAACGTGAAAGTCCAGATCTTGTGGGATTTAAGCGCGATCGCAGGAGAACCGCTGCGCCGACCGCAACGGTTCTCCCCGTAGCCCGATGAGATCGTGCTAGCCGATTCCCAAATCACTCTTGGCCTTGGCGATCACAGCGTCCAGACCATCGAGAGTGCCGTTGTGCTCCGCCTTCCAGAGATTGTCCAGGTTCTCTTTGGCCTTGGCGGATTGCGCCTTGCCGAGGACAAACGCCTTGGCGAAAGGCTCGATCGCCCCCTTCTGGTCCTTGCCCTGCCACTTTGCCATTCCGATGTAGTACCAGGCAGTGCAGGCTTCCTCGCCCTTCGGGGCGAACCCGGTTACCTTCTCGTACAGCTCAATGGCCTTCGGAAAATCCTTCTTCGTGTAGCTCTCCGCCGCCAGCATGCTGTAGGCAAACGCACGCGTTGCATTCCAGGCCGGTTCCTGGACTCCCGCCGGCACCTTGTCGCCGTAGACCGTCATCACTTCCGTAAGATAATGAAGCGCCTTTTCGCTGTTTTTCCGCTGCATGTGTATCTGAGCCAGCTGCAGGGCAACACTGTAGGATTTGTCGATGGGGATGTCCGTGACCAGCTTTTCGCCGTAGGCCAGGATCTTGTCGGGATTGTTCAGGGTCACGTACAGACCGTACAGGGCGTTCGCCATGTCGAGGGAAGGCTTATCCGCGTAGAGCTTCTCGCCGATCTCCGCAGCCTTGGCGTAGTTCTTGGCCTGGTAGTAAGCATTCATCTGTAACGAGATGAGGGTTGCATTGCCCGGCGCAGCGGCCTGGAAGGCTTGGATCATGGCAAGCGCCTTCTGGGCGTCGCCGGCTTTCAGAACGCCCGCCACCACCTCACCATAATACGCAGCGGCGTAGGCAACCGCCCTGATGGCCTTCGGGTGCTCCTTCGCCCAGGCCAGCAGGGCATCCGCACGTCTCTGCGGATCCGTTTCCTTGGCTTTGATCGCATCGATCGCCACGGAATCCTTGCGGAACATGTAATCCGAGTCCGGAGGGATTTCGTCTCTCTGAGGCGCTGCCACGCCCAGCATCCGCGCGCCGGCAAATTGAACATGCCCAACGAAAACGCCAAGGCAGACTGCGAGAATCACCAATAAAGCCTTCTTGCTCCGAGAACTGGTCATAAGCATCACTCCTGCAAAATTAGACCACGTGACATTTGTATTTCTATCGATGGTCCATCGCCACCCTGCGCCGACCTGCGATCTAGGCCCCTTCATGCTGCAAAGTAGAAGTCAGGTTCTAATGAATTGGGATATCCTGTCAAGTCAAATTGGCGTCCGCGGGTCCAGATTTTTCGAGCAGCCAACGGTTTCCGGGATACCATCGCATTCGCCGCAATTCGTACCGCCCGGCCATCTTGTCGCCGGTGAAAACCAGCAGCAGGCGATTCGGCGATACTGAGCGGACCACCACTTCCCCCTTGTCCCACACTCGTGCCCGCCCGGGGCCGAACGCCTCTTCCTCGATGATCGGGCGGCTGACATCCTCCGGCGACAACCCCTCCCTCTCAATTGCAAGCCGCGTTTCCCCGACTCGGCAGGGCGGTTCCTTCAGCAGGGACCAGGAGCGCACCCGATCATCCTGGATCAAACGCAGATCGAAGTGGCTTCGCCCCGCGGCGTGGCGATGCACCACAAAAATCACCATGTGGTTTCCTCTACCTCAGACTGATGCGCCGTGACGCCAGGAAGTTGCATTGATTCCTTCGGCAACTGCGCGACGCTTGCCCCGATTTGAAAAATGTGCAAGTATTCTGGCTGATACGAATGGACATCCAAGTGGAATCAAGCGGCGATCGCCGCATCGTCAGGATCAAGGACAAGATAACTTTCGAGCACTGTCCGCAGCTGCAAAGCCGGCTCGACAAGGTGCTGGAACAGGGCGTAAACCAGGTCGTCATCGATTTTCGGGATGTTCCGTTCATGGACAGCTCCGGCGTGGGCGAGATTTTGCGTTTGTTCAAGCTCGTGCGTGAACGGAACGGCGAAGTCGTGCTCATCAACCCAAATGCAAAACTGCGCAATCTGTTTACCATGTACCGCTTCGAAAAATTCATGAAGATCCGCGATTCAGTGGAGGCAGGGCAGGAATGATATCGAAACGCTCGGTTGCGATCCGGCGATGCCTTTGCCTGCTGCCCTGGTTTGGGATGCTGGCCGGCGCCCTGCCGGCCTTCGCCCAGGGCGGGCGAGCGAATCGTCCCATCCCGATGACCCAGCCAAAACGGACCACAGAGCCCCCAATGATGCGGATGCGGCTGGAGGGGCAGGAACTGACTGCGGAAATCCGGGTCACGCCTCTGCAGCAGGTGCTGGCAGAGCTGGCGGCACGGACCGGAATCATCTTTCAGATCGAATCCCAGGAGAATCCGCTGGTTTCAATCAGCTTCTTCCGTGTAGGTTTGCCGGAGGCCGTCCAGCGGCTGACAGCCAACGCCAATTCCATGAGCTACTATTCCCGCGACGAATCAGGGCAGAACCTGATTACCTTCGTCCGCATCATCTCGCGGAATCCCAAGTCGGGGGCGCCGAGCCTGCAGTACATCGGAACGGGAGCCATCACCAAGCGCGGTACCGATGTCATCGACAGCCCTGACGCGGCTCTGACCGTTCTGGCGGAGAGCACAGACGTAATGGCGCGGCAGAAAGCCATCGAAGTCCTCGTCGCCTCCAATGGACCGGCGACGATCCCGGCACTCAAGCTGGCACTTTCTGATCCTGAGCCGGAAGTCAGGGTGGCCGCGATTGAAGCATTTGCCGGCCTCGGCACTCGCGAGGTGTTGCCGCAGATCCTGACGGCCCTCAAGGACAGCCACCCGGGCGTGAGACAGAGCGCAATCATGGCGGTCTCCCAGCTCGGGGACACTGCGAACATCAAGAACCTCCGGCCGCTCCTGCGGGATCCGGATCCCAGCGTGGCGGCTTCGGCCGAAATGGCCATCCGGAAACTCTCGGGCCGCCTACCCTGACCCGAAATATTCATGAAACGGGTTTGGACACTCTGGACAGATCGAGAGACCGGACGCGGAAGAACCCCGGCGGGCGCCCGCAACTGGCATCTTCCTGCGCCCCGGAACGGAGTTGAGCAATTCGTTCGGGACTCATCCGGATTCGCGGCTTTACTGCGACCTGCAATTGAGGTGATCTTATGCCCGTGATACTGAAAATCTCTTTCATGGTGTTGTTGATGCTGGGATCCTCCCGGGCGGCTCCCGCCGCCGAACTGCCGAAGGAGGTCCTGGAGAAGATCGATGCCGTCGTCGCCTCCGCCTATCAGGCGGCCTCCGCAAGACTGCCCTGCAAAGTCTCGACCACCGGCAAGGCCCACATGCTGAAGTGGCAGGATATCAATAAGTGCATGTCGCGCGCGATCGCGCTTCTGAACTGGGAAGAGTTTTCCCGGCAACTAACCGAGCTTCGGCCGCCGAACGTGGCCGCGGGTGATTTTGCCGCTGCCGTCGAGAAGTCGCTCGAAAAGCAAGCCCTGACATTCGAAAAGGTCTTCCAGGTCAAGAATGTACAGGCACTGCTGCCGCTGACAAACCCGGTACTCAAGTACCTCCCGTCCGATTCTCTCCGCGGCTTGCCGGTATTCGATCGATCCGGCGCCCAGGTCGGGACCTTCGAGGACGTGTATTTTTATGAACGCGAGGGGGGACAGGTGTCCGGGAAGCCTTACCGGTTGGCGCTGTTTCAATATACGGATACGGCTGGAAAGTTGCAGGTCCCGACGGGAGACAAGCTGCTCCTCGACTCCTACGGCATTTCCTGGGAGAAGCTGAAGGGGCAGCCCGGGTTTCGGCTGCCGAGCGACCAGTTGCCCGGTTTCGCTGCCAGGTAGTTTCTGTTGCGAACCTCCAAGGTCATTTAACCTGGACCTGGACTTGGACCTGGACGTGGACGTAGACCTGACAAACTCCTATGGCCCGATATAAGTGCCGCATTCGCGAGAAGTTACATCAAGAAATTGTGACCACGTCCAGGACCAGGCAGGACAATGATTGCGTTTCGCGACAGAAACCAGGGAGTCAATCTGCAGCGGAGGGCAGGCGCGGCGAGGGTTTTTTCGATTTCACGATAAAAACTCCTCCGAGGATAAGCACGATTCCAGCAAACTGCGCCGGCACCGGCCGTTCTCCCAGCAGCAACCAGCCTCCCAGCAGGGCGACCATCGGGGTCAGATTGGAATAGATCGCCGTGCGCGAGACTCCCACCTGCTGCAAGGCGAACGACCAGATCAGGTAGCTGTAAACGATGGACAGGAAAGTGGAATAGAAGAAACCCAGCCAGCCGACGGCCGGGATGGAAGCCCAGTCCTGGCGCAGCAGCGAGGGGAGCAGCGGCGGGATCATCATCAGCGTCCCCGTCAGCATCAGCCAAAGCGTCAGGCGAAGAGCGCCATACTTGACGACCAGGCGGGCCGTGGCGCCGGTATACCAGCCCCAGCATACTGCCGAACCGAGAATCATTAGATCCCCCTGCCAGTTGGCGCCGAGCGCCACCTCCTTTGATCCCAACAACACGATGATGCCGACACCGGCAAAGGACAGGAGAATGCCCGCCAGCACCCGGTGGCTGTACCACTCCCGCTTCAGAATGACACCGGTGAAATAGGCGAAGATGGGCGAAGCCGCCGTGAGAAGGGCTGCGTTGCCTGCCTTGGTTTGAGACAATCCGGCCACAAAAAGCATCTGATACAGAGTATTGGCCAGGATTCCCAGGCCGGCGATGGCAGGGAGGTCGGACAACTCGATGCGTAGGGAAATCCCGCGCAGCTTCAAGGCGAAGAACAGCGTCGAGGAAGCCAGAAGGAAACGGAGGCATGTGAACGCGAAGGGATTGAAATACGTGTACATGCTCTTCATGACCGCAAAATTCATGCCCCATATCAACGACACACTCAGCATCAGCAGGTCAACCCGGGTCCCGGCCATGCGGGGCCGCCTTTCAACGGCAAGATGGGCAGCCCTGGCAAGAGGGGGGGACTTGACGGCCGATCCGGTGAGTTTGGAGTTGAGCATGATTGGACTCATGTTACCTGCGGCTGAAGCTGAAACCTGGCGCCGATGGGAGGCGCAATTTTAGCATAGATCGTCGGGGACGCCTCGGACGGCAGGGAGACATTGGTGAAGTGGACATATGGCGAGGTTCAAGAGCCTCCGGTTTCATTGTTCAGGCGGGAGCATCGGCCAGTCCCCACGGCTCAGCCGATTTTGTGCCTGCTGCCGAACCAGGCGATCTGGCGCGCGATCCCGCGCAGAATGCCCACATCGGAGTGCTCCAGGCCGGTGCGTCCAAGCAGGCGGCGCATTCGGAACATCATGTGGCGCGCGTTCTCATCGTGGAGGAACCCGATGGTTCTCAGGGCCGCCTCCAATTGTTCGTACATCGCCTCGATCTGTTCGACCGCAGCCAGAACCGGGACGCGGGCGGGTTCGCACTCCAGGTGGCCGAGGAAGAGTTCATAGCTGACGATCATCACGGCCTGCGCCAGGTTAATGCTGTGGGCACGCGATTGAGTTGGAATTCGCAGAAGCAGCTGGCAGCGAAGCAGGTCATCATCGACCAGGCCGGTGTCCTCCGGGCCGAAAACGATGCCCGCCTTCCGGCGTGACGCATGCGAGAGAATCGTCGGAACGAGGGTGCGGGCACTGAATGTCTGCTCCCGGTTGCCTCCGCTCTTGCCGGTCGTGCCTACGACCAGCCGGATGCCGCGTAGGGCGCCGGCCAGCGATCGGAAGGTGCGGACCGACTCGAGCACCGGGTTGGCGGAACGCGCCATCCGGATTGCGTCCTCGTCGATGACGCATTCAGGCGCCGCGAGACGCAGATGGCTCAAACCCATGTTATGCATTGCTCTGGCAACGGCGCCGACGTTGCCCGAGTATTTCGAACCGACTAGGATGATTACGACATTGTTCAGCATAGACATCTCTGGTGTCAGGCCGCTAATATTAGGTTGGCTTGCGCGGGCTATCCCGCGCAAGCCCGGAAGTCGTGCATCCCAATAGTAACGGCCTTACCCCGGTAATTGGGAGGGAAAATGGTGAGGGCAAGATTTGCGGCCGTCGTCGTGATTCTGGTTTTCGCCGGGCTGTTGGCGGCGCAAAAAGAGGACCAGAAGCCCGCCAAAAAAGAGCTTCAGCCTGAAGAAATCATCAAGGCATTTACCGCCAAGGAAACCCAGTTCCGGGAGGCTTGGGGCCAATATTACTATCGGCAGGTGGCCACCGTGAAAATCCTCACTGACGATGGGGCGCCCTCCGATGAATCCATGACCCTGGTCTTTGAGGTTGTTTTTCTCGACAATGGCAGCCGCGCGGTCAAGCTTGTCCAGAGAAGCGGGTATCTGCGAAGCGTGATGTGGACGGACGAGGACCAGGACGTCGTCACCAACTATCAGCCCTTTGTTCTGACCAGCAAGGACCTCCCGTTTTATGACCTGAGTTATGCCGGCAAAGAGCGCGTCGATGAGCTGGACACCTACGTTTTTGCGGTCAAGCCGAAGTCGATCGCGGACGGCAAGCTCTATTTCCAGGGGAAGATATGGATTGACGACACCGACCTGCAGATTGTGCGGACCGTGGGAAAGGTCGTCCCCCAGAAGGACAGCCCGCAGTTTCCGGAGTTCGAGACGATCCGGCAGCTGGTGGACAAGAAATACTGGTTCCCCGTGTGGAGCCATGCGGACAGCGTGATCGAGTTCACCAGGCCTACCGCCCGCCGCGTGCGCGTGGAAGAAACCATCACCTACGAAAAGTTCAAGCGATTCGTTACCAGCGTCACTGTCAAACCGGTGAAAAAATAGCGGCTCAGAGAGGTCTGTGAGGGAGGGGCACGGCATGCCGTGCCCCTCGCCATCGGGAAGGAAGCGCCAGAAGTTTATGCGCAGGACCAGCTGGATGACTCTCGGCCCGCCTTGCTGCCCGGTCACCTGACCGCATGTCTGGCTGGCGCCGGCGCACGAAGTGCCGTTGAAATTTACCCTGTTAAAGGCATTGAGGAATTCGCCGCGGAATTCCAGATTTGACTTCTCCATGGCCGTTTGCTTCGAGCGGTTCACCGTGCGTGCCTTGAGAGTTGCCCGAGGATCTCCGACGGAGCCGCCCTGAAATTGCAGGAACACCCCGCTGCAGCCACTGCCCTACACAATGCCATTCTCACTTCGGCCCGCCGGCGGCGGGTGAACAAAATACTTGCAGGAGTCCGGAAAATTCTTCGATGATCAGGTCGCACCCGGCAGCCACGAGCTCTTCGCGGCTGCGGAAGCCGTACGACACTCCGCAGGTTGTGACGCCAGCGGCCTTGCCGGCCAGAACATCGGTGCGGCTGTCGCCGACCATGACCGTTTCGACGGGAGGGATGCCGGTGCGCTCCATGGCTTCGAGGAGGGGGGCGGGGTCGGGCTTGCGCTGCGGAAGGCTGTCTCCCCCAAGCACCAGCGAGAAGCGGTCCGCGAGATCGAAGACCTGAAGGAGACGCCGGGTCAAGGCCTCTGGCTTGTTGGTGATCAGGCCAAACCTGGCCCAGTGGAGACGGTCGAGTGTCTCGCGAACCCCGGGGTAGAGTCGGGTCGAGTCGCAGATATGCCGGTTGTATGCCTGAAGCATGAGCTCCACACCGGCGGCGATCCGGTGGCTGTCGGGCTCGGTGCCGCCGGCATTGAGCAAGACTCTGTGGATGAGTGCATTGATGCCGTCACCAACGAAGGGGAGCAGGTCAGGCACCGAGAGAGGGTGGTGCCCCAAACCGGTCAGGGCGGCGTTGGCGGCACGGGCGATATCTTCTTTGGAATCGATCAGGGTGCCGTCGAGATCGAAAAGGAACAGGCGACAAGGACGCGGCAAGTTGATTCCTAACTCCCCAAAAGCGTCATCATATGCCCGATCTCAGGGATGATCAGAGCCTCCGTCGCCAGCTTGCAGGCTCGCGGGCTGCCCGGCAGACAAAAGACACCCTTCCCCTTCAGTGTGCCTGCCATCGCGCGCGAAAGCATGGAGGCGCTCTTTGCCTGCGGATAGCTCAACAGCATGAACAGGGAGTTGAATCCCGGCAACTCCTTCTCGAGCATGCCCCTGACAGTCTCGATGGTGATGTCCGTGGCCGCGATCCCCGTACCCCCGGTGGTGATGATGATGTTCACATCCTTCTGTCTTGCCAGCTCGCGAAGCGTCGCGCGCAGCACAGTGCGGTTATCCGAAATCAACTTTCGAATGGCCACAGTATGGCCATTGTCCTCCAGCAACTTCTGGATCATATCTCCCGACTGGTCGTCGTTCAGGGACCGGGAACTCGAAAGAGTGATGATGGCGGCCCGGGCGTGATTATCCGCCCGCTTCTTATGTTCCAGTACAGTGTTTTTCATTTTCAGCTCAGGCATGCGGACCCTCCACTAGCCAACGTTGCGCGATGAGGGGACTTACGGCGTGGATTGGCTGCCATCATGCCATGGCTTCCCCGAGTGAATCAAGCAACTAGTTTCTGTCGCGAAACTCGAGTTCGGCCGCAGGGCACAGCGCCCCAGGGGCGCCAGAGAGTAGCCGGGGACAAGCGGCGCGCTTTTCAGCGACGCGCAACGCCGGTAGGAAATTGCATTTAAATTAGCCCCGGCAGGGGCGAAAGGATATGTGCGCCATAGGCTTCTGTCGCCCCGCCGGGGCTCTTCACTGTGCAATATCATACCGGGGGCTGCGTGCTGCGCGCTTGCCCCCGGCTACTCTCTGCGGCCCCTCCGGGGCCGAGATCTTGCGCGCCGATTGCGCTGCCATGGAGCTTCGCGGCAGAAACCAACTGAGTGGTTTGGAGCGATCGCGTCGGTCATTTCCCGGCGATGCGGCTACGCACCAGCGATACGATCGAGTTCAGATCTACCAGCTCGGTCTGTTTGGTAGCGCGAACAAAAAACTCCACTTTCCCCTGCTTGAGTTTTTCGGGTCCGATCACGATGCGGAACGGTATCCCGATCAAGTCCGCGTCCTTGAATTTGACGCCGGGGCGCTCGGCGCGGTCATCGAGCAGAACATCGACGCCGCCTGCGCGCAGCTCATCGTAGAGCCTGTCTGCTGCGGCCTTCATGTCCTCTTTATAGGTGACCGGCGTGATGATGACGGAAAACGGCGCGATCGAGACAGGCCAGCTGATTCCGTCGTTGTCGTGGAAGAGCTCGATCGCCGACGTGATGATCCGCTCCAGGCCGATGCCGTAGCTCCCCATGACGATGGGAACCTGCTTGCCGTCCGCCGTGAGCACCATGGCGCCCATGCTCTGGGAGTATTTCGTGCCCAGTTTGAAAATGTGACCGACCTCGGCCGCCCGGTAAACATCGAGGGGCCGGCCGCACTGGACGCAGCCTTCTCCCTTTTCGACGGTTCTGAGATCGGCCCAGACGGGCTGAAAATGCACGCCGGGGGTGACTCCCTGGAGGTGGTAGTCGTTCTTATTCGCGCCGCAGGTCATGTTCCGGCGCCCCTGGAGCTCGTGGTCCGCATAGACCGGCATGCCGGTCGCACCCACCGGGCCAAGGCTGCCTGCGTCCGCCCCGAACGCCGCGCGGATTTCCTCGGGATGGGCTGGACGCACCTGAACGGTTCCCACCGTGGCCATCACCTTGGCTTCGTTCAGCTGATGGTCTCCGCGCAACAGGAAGAGGTGAGGCTTCTCATTGACGACATAGATCAGCGACTTGATCTGGTGCGTGGGAGGGACCTTGAGGAAATCGGCGATTTCGGCGATGGTCTTCCGGCCGGGAGTGTGAACTTCCTTCGGCTCTCCGGCCGGCGTGGTGTCCGCGACCGGTTCCAGCTTCGATGTGGCCCGCTCGAGGTTGGCGGAATAGCCGCATTCGCAGGATGCGACAAAATCCTCCCCCGCGTCGGTCCGCACCATGAATTCTTCGGACTGGCTGCCGCCCATCGCGCCGGAACTGGCCTCGACGACCACGAACTTCAGGCCGCAGCGCGTGAAGATCCGGCAATAAACGTCGTGATGCAGGCTATAGCTGCGGTCGAGCCCTTCCAGGTCCACATCGAACGAATAAGAGTCCTTCATGATGAACTGGCGCAGCCGCAATAAGCCGGACTTCGGACGGGCCTCGTCCCGAAACTTGGTCTGAATCTGGTACCAGATCTGCGGCAAGTCCTTGTAGGAGCGCAACTCCTTGCGCGCGATGTCGGTGAAGACCTCCTCGTGAGTCATGCCCAGGCAAAGGTCGCGGCCGGCGCGGTCCTTAAGCCGGAACATATTGTCGCCCATGTCGTTCCAGCGGCCCGTCTCCTGCCAGAGGTCGGCCGGATGGAGCGCCGGCAGGAAATATTCCTGCGCCCCGGCCGCATCGAGCTCTTCGCGGATGATGCTCATGACTTTGAGCATCGTGCGCTGCCCAAGCGGGAGATAGGAATAGATCCCCGCCGCGAGCTGGCGGATGAAGCCGGCGCGAATCAGGAGTTGGTGGGAAGGAACCTCCGCGTCAGCAGGGTTGTCCCGGAGAGTCGGGATGAATGTCTTTGACCAGCGCATGTCGTGCTCCTTGACCGAGGAAAATAGTTCAGACGGTTAATTCTAGGGGAGCCGGCACAGCAGTCAAGCCCAAACGGGGAGGTGCAATCAGGAGTGAGACTCAATCCTCGCGGAATTTGGGGTGCGCCTTTCAAGCTTCCGACTTGCCGAAACCTGTTGTAAACTGACACGTCGCGATTTTCGATTCCCGGGATTTTGCTGTCAGCTTCAGCCCTCGTCGAAACTAGCAATCCGAAATCCGAAAGCGAATAGGCAGGACATACAATGACGACGCTTCATGATGTGGATCCAGCGGTCGCAGACGCGATCGCGAATGAAACGCGGAGGCAGAACCATACGCTCGAACTCATCGCCTCCGAGAATTTTGTCAGTCAGGCGGTTCTCGAGGCGACGGGCTCCATCTTCACCAATAAATACGCGGAAGGTTATCCGGGGAAGCGTTATTACGGTGGATGCGAATTCATGGACCAGGTTGAGACCCTTGTCCAGGAGCGGGCCCGAAAGCTCTTTGGCGCCGAGCACGTCAACGCGCAGGCTCACTCCGGGACACAGGCGAACGTCGCCGTGTACATGGCGGTCTGCAAGCCGGGAGATACGATCCTGGGGATGAGCCTGGCCCATGGCGGACACCTCACACACGGGCATCCTCTCAATCTTTCCGGCAAGCTGTACCGCGTCCAGTCCTACGGCGTGCGGCCCGAAACCGAACGTCTTGATTACGATGAGATCGCCCGACTTGCCCAGGAGCACAGGCCGCGGATGATCGTCTGCGGCGCGAGCGCCTATCCGCGCGTCTGGGACTACGGGCGCATATCCGAGATCGCACGCTCGGTGGGCGCCTGCAGTCTCGCCGACATTGCTCATGTGGCGGGGCCGGTGGCGGCGGGCCTGCACCCGAGCCCATTCCCGCACACTGACTTCGTCACCACATCCACCCACAAGACACTCCGTGGACCGCGAGGCGGCCTGATTATGTGCCGCGAGCAGTTTGCCAAGGACCTCGACAAAGCGGTATTTCCCGGCACGCAGGGCGGGCCGCTGATGCACGTCATCGCCGGCAAGGCCGTCTGCCTGCAGGAAGCGCTTCAGCCCGCTTTCCGTGAATACCAGCGCCAGGTGCTCGCCAACGCGCAGGTCCTGGCCGAAACACTGGTTGCCGAGGGATTCCGGCTCGTTTCAGGCGGAACTGACAACCACCTGATGCTGGTGGACGTGTTCAGCAAAGGAATCACGGGCAGAGACGCGGAGCAGGCGCTCGAAAAGGCAAGCATCACCGTCAACAAAAACGCCATTCCCTTCGAGAAGAACAATCTCATTGTGACGAGCGGCATTCGGATCGGGACGCCCGCAGTGACCACCCGCGGCATGAAAGAGGCGGAGATGCGAACGATAGGACGCCTGATCAGCCGGGTGCTGCACGCGCCTGCCGATAGTGAAATCCTCCGCAGAGTGCGTGAGGAAGTTCTCGCGCTCACCGCAAAATTCCCGCTCTATCCGGAACTGCAGTAGGCAGCGCCGCATGGTTAGCGGGTCCATGCAGAGCGGCCCTGCCCGGCGATCTGCCCTGACCCGGAGGCGCTGCCCGGCGCCACGGCGGCGGATGGAGGGTCGGGCCCCGGAGGATTTCGAGTCTGCGTTCCCCGCAATGTCTGCGGCGAGCCGAAAGGGAATCGCGGTCATCCAATGATTTCACCAGCCGAGCTGAGCGACATCCTGGGGCCGACGGGGCTGGTTTCCCGTGCCCACCCGAATTACGAGTATCGCCCGGGGCAGATCAGGATGGCGCAGGCCGTCGGGAAGGCCATCGACGACCGGCGCCACCTGTGCGTCGAAGCCGGCACCGGCACCGGCAAGACGCTTGCCTACCTGCTGCCGTGCATTTCCAGCAGCAGGCGGGTCATAATTTCGACGGGCACCAAGAACCTCCAGGAACAGATATTCTTTAAAGATGTCCCCTTTCTCGAAAAGGCCCTCGGCCGCAAGCTCTCCGTCTGCTATGTCAAGGGACGCAGCAACTACCTGTGCCTGAAGAAACTGGGCGAAATTCAAGGAGAGGGATACCTCTTTTCCCGCCACGACCCTGAGTACCTCGAGACCATCCGGAAATGGGTGCGGATAACAGGGACCGGCGACCGGGCCGAGCTGAAGGAACTGCCGGACGACTTTCTGCTGTGGCGCCATCTTGACGCGCGCCGCGAGACCTGCACCGGTCAGAAATGTCCCGACTTCGAGGCCTGCTTCGTCACCAAAGTGCGCCAGCGCGCCTTGGAATCGGACATCGTCATCGTGAACCACCACCTCTTCTTCGCCGACCTCGCGCTGCGCCAGGGGGACTTCGGAGCTGTCCTTCCCGACTACTCGGTCGTGGTTTTTGACGAGGCGCACGAGCTGGAAGACATCGTCACTCAGTACTTCGGGACCATGGTCAGCAGCTTCCGGATCGACGAGTTCGCGCGCGATACTGCACGCGCATTGACTGAGTCGGGCGCCTTCTCGACCTTTCTGCAGGATAAGGTTGCAAAGCTCTCCGCGCTCTCCGCGGAATTCTTCGGCGCATTTCGGGGAGGGGAAGGCCGATTCCCGCTGCGGGAACTGGGAGATGGCTTCGAGATACGGCGGGGGCCGCAGAGTGGTGCGCCGCCTGTAGAACCGTATCGCAGGCTGTTGGTCGAATTGGCGGTCATGGAGTCGGCGCTCGAGGGACTGCCCAGCCGCAGTGATGCCGTCGATGCACTCCAGCGCCGCTGCGTCGAGTTGCACGACGAGCTTGCCGTGATCATGGAGTCGGATTCGACCGAACATGTCTACTGGTACGAAGTGCGCGCCCGTGGCGTCTTCCTGTGGGCATCGCCGATCCGCGTCGCTTCGCTGCTGGCAGACCGGCTGTTCTCGCGGGTGGACACGGCGGTTCTGACTTCGGCAACACTCTCGACGGGAGGCAACTTTCAATTCATCCGTTCGCGCCTGGGCCTGCAGGAATGTGAAGAGCTCATCCTCGATTCGCATTTCGACTTCACACGCCAGGCCATCCTCTATGTGCCTCGGCAAATACCCGAACCGCGCGAGGCGGGGTGGGCCGACCAGGCATGCGTAGAGCTGGAGCGGATTCTTGAGGCCAGCCGCGGCCGCGCCTTCGTTCTGTTCACCAGCTATGCCCAGATGGAGACAATCTACCGCTCGTTGCAGCCTCGGCTTCCATATCCCTTATTCGTCCAGGGCGAAAAGAGCAAGAGCGGCTTGCTCGAAGCCTTCCGGGAAACGCCCAACGCCGTCTTGTTCGCCACCGCCAGCTTCTGGCAAGGTGTGGATGTCCAGGGGGAGCAACTGAGCTGTGTGGTGATCGACAAGCTCCCCTTTTCGGTCCCGAGCGACCCTGTTGTGGCGGCGCGCATCCGGCACCTGAATGAAACCGGCGGCAACGCATTCTACGAGTACCAGATTCCCGAAGCCGTCATTCTGCTGAAGCAGGGCATGGGAAGGCTCATCCGCAGCCGGTCCGATCGCGGCATCCTGGCGCTGCTCGACAAGCGGATAGTGACCAAGAGCTATGGCGCGACGTTTCTGAGAAGCCTGCCCCCCGCCCCATTGACGCACAATCTCTCCGACTTGTGCAACTTTCTGCCAGGCAAATACTCTTAACCAGCGAAAGCAAGGAAAATTGCCGCAAAAACAACGAGGCTGCTGGGCGGCTTCGTCTGTTGACACGCTGTAAGACGCGGTCATACAATGGCGGCCTGAGATTTTGGGTCATTGTTTTCATATGTAGGCTCTGCAAGGAGGTAATATGTTTAGCCCGTTTCGCAAGCCTGGCCTGTTTCCGTTTTTTCTGCTGGCATGCACACTGACGCTTACCCTTTCCCTGACTGAGGTGACATTCGCTCAGAACCGCGTTCTCGGCGGCAAAGTGACCAACGAGACCAACGAACCCGTCCAGAACGCCAAGATCACGATCCTGGGGATGGGAAGCAAGCGCGAGCTGTCAACCAAGACCGACAAGAAGGGGGAATGGATTTACATGAACATCCCGACCGGCAGCTATCGCATTGTATGCCGGGCGGATGGCTACATGCCCTCATACCAGGAAAACATTCAGCCGGGATTGTCCTATACGCCGGTCAACTTCAAGCTGACCGCCGGTGATTCCACTCTGAAGCTGCCGTTCGAGCTGACGCCCGAGGAGCAGGAAAAGCTCAAAAAAGAAGCGGAAAAGATGAAAGAACGCAGCAAGATGGCGGGTGAAATCAAGGCGGCTTTCGATGCCGGGCTGGCGCTTTCGACCCAGGGGAAGTATCCCGAGGCGATCGTCGAGTTCAAGAAGGCTCTGGAGAATGCGCCGGATGAGGTGTACGTGCTGGCGAACCTTGCGGATGCCTATTTCAAGAACGGAGAGAATGAAATAGCGCTGGAAACCTATCAGAAGGCCGTTGCCCTGAAGCCCGACGACGCCGCGCTGGTCACCAACCTCGGCGTGGTCCTTGGGAAAATGGGGAAGACGGCCGAATCGAAAGAGATGTTCCAGAAGGCTGCAGCCCTCAATCCCGGTGCGGCAGCGCAGAACTTCTACAATCTCGGCGCCACACTCGTGAACAGCGGGCAGGCCAAGGAGGCCGCCGAGGCGTTCCGCCAGGCGATCACAGCCGACCCCAACTACGCGGAAGCCTACTATCAGCTTGGGCTCTGCCTCTCCGGCGATCAGAACACCATCAAAGAGGCCGTCCAGAATCTGGAGAAGTACCTGCAGATCGGCAAGGATGCGACGAACCTGGAAGTTGCCAAGCAGCTCATCACCACATTAAAGAAGTAAGTCTGACCCGGAAGGGGCGGGCGGAGCACTGACTCGCCGGCCGCCCCTTCGGCGAGCGGGGCGGATTTCTCGATTTCCCACTGGAGACGGCTATCCGCCTATGTGTCCTGGTTTGAGAAGAGTTGTTCTGCGCGCCGGCAGCCTACGTCGGCCAGACTCTGCAACGCAGCTACCGCGGATTCAGCGACCATCGCGTTCTTGTCAGTCGTCAAAGCATGAATCCTCTTCAAAGTAGCGTCGGCGATTTCGTTGGGCCGGTGCCAGAAGGCAACCGACAGCTCCGACAGCGCCTGGGCGCGCAGTTCCGGGTTTCTGTGCCCGGTCATCTCAAGCAACGCGTCGAGCGAGCGAGCGCCGCCCTGCTGCGCAATCGTGCCGAGCGATTCCAGGATCCACTTCAGCATCCGCACGTGGCCGGCGGCCTCGTGACCCTTCAGGATCGGCAGAAAAAACTCAACCGCAGCATCGTCCCCGATGGCGCCGATCGCTTCGATCACTGCAATCAGGAAATCCTGAGCGCCAAATCCCTTCAGCTTTTGGGCTTCCAGGAACGCGTGCTTCAGGGGCCCCAGAAACTCGCGGTTTCCCATCGCGCCCATGGCATAGGCGGCGAACTCGCCGCGCTTGATGTCTTTGCGCGAGAGCATTTCGATCAGAGGTGCGTGAAACCGGGGATCCCGCAGGACCCCGATGCGCGGAATGATTTCGAACAAATCCTCAGCGTCTCCTGATTCCATGATCAGAAGGCAATCCTGGATGAGTTCTTCGGAAAACCGGGAGGACTTACCGGGAGGTGTTTTTTCCAATTCTAGTACTTCCAGATTGGCGGCAGCCGCTTATCCATAAAAGACCCGCAAACCACGCCATTATATTTGCGTCCGGGCGCAATTCAACAGGGAAATTATCGTCAGGGCGGGGGGCAGCCCTCCAAAGCTTCCCTTACGGGAGGTTTTTGTGACACGCCCGCGGTTTCAGCAGAATCCTTGGCACTATCCTGCCGTCGATGTCCGGCGCGGGCTTCCGGCATACTTGTTGCGGCACTCCTCCGAGCAGAAAAAGATGTCTCCGTCGCGTCCCTGCCCCCGGATCGCGAGCCTTGGGTCCAGGTACATCCCGCAAACCGGGTCTTTGACCGTGTCCTGGGTCAGGTCGGATTTCGGTTCGGGCCCTGCGGTTTTTGCTGGTCTCCCGACAAAAAGCCCGAGAATCCGGCGCAGGATCCAGAGCATCCAGACAAAAGTCAGAAGGCGCAAAATGAATGTAAGCATCGGCTCTCGGCCATTGTGCAGTGGGTCCGGGACCTCGACTCCACCGTTCGGATCTTCTCCCGGCCCCATGTTACGGAAGTCAGCGTCCCCAAATCAAGCCGAAGGCCGGAGGAGGGGCGCGCCACCGCCGCGCGGGGCTGGAGTGGATAGTGCTTCCGGGCGGTCCCTAAAAGTGATGACTTAGATCTGAAAACTTCTCGAGTTTGACCAGGTTCGGATGATCCGCCGGGTTTTCGTGCTCCAGGGTCCAGGTGTGCACGTGAGGGATGTAGACGGCACTCAGTCCTGCCGCGAGGGCCGGATTGATATCCGACCGCGGACTATTTCCAATCATCCAGGTGCGCGATGGCGCCCAATTGTGCCGGGTCATCAGACGGGCATAGGCCTGCGCATTCTTTTCATCCAGGATTTCGGCTGCCTTGAAATAGCCCTCAAGATTCGACGCCCGGATCTTGCGCGACTGCTCTGTGGGATCTCCCTTGGTGACGAGAAAGAGCGAGTGCCTCCCCGAAAGGTAGGCCAGCGTCTCGGGAACCCCCTCCATCAACTCCAGCGGTCGATCGAGTATGGCCAGGGACATTCGCTCCACCTGGGCGGGGAGTGACGGGTTGGCGCCGGCGGGGAGGAATTTCCGGAAAGTCTCGACCAGAGAGTGGGTGAAGTTCACCGTGCCATACCCGTTCAAGGGTATACGCTTGCGCTCCGTCTCGTCGAGAACCTCTCTGAAACGGCTCGAGTCCGCTCCGGCCTCCTCCAGCAACCCGATAGTCCGGTGGATGACCCGCTCGAAATAGATGTTGTTTTCCCAGAGCGTGTCGTCGGCATCAATGAGCAGGTTCTGGCGCTCTCCGATCACCACGGCTCCTCCTGGAAACATCCCTCGGGAGAAAACATAGATTCTCGGGGTCGCTATCGGAATCGGGGTCGGAATTTGCGGCCGACATGGGCCAGCGCAATTGCTGACAGAGATTGATCCCGATACCGATTCCGGCCCCGGCTCCGACGCCTGTGCCCAAGTCGATGTTTCTGGTTTCAATGAATGACCCGCGCGTCACAAGGGCTCACCGGCGGACGAATGGAGGTTACATGAAAGGTGTGTGATTGACAACTGCCCGCGGAATTGTGTTCCGGGCGCCCGCAGGTGTCACCCCTTCCGTTTTCGTGCCTCTAGGGATTACACGGAACCGACGCCGGGGTGGCGGGCCGGGCTCTCGATGATCAGGGTGACCGGGCCCGAATTCACCAGTTCCACCTGCATAACAGCCTGGAACTGGCCGGATTGCGCCCCGGCAACCCACTGGCGCGCGATGCGCACGAATTCGTCATAGAGGGCCTGCGCCTGGTCAGGGGGAGCCGCGTCCGAATAAGACGGGCGGCGACCCTTCCGGCAGTCGCCGTACAAAGTGAACTGGGAGACTATCAGGAGCTCGCCGCCAACATCCTTAAGGCTCAGGTTCAGCTTCCCCTTGGCGTCATCGAATATTCTCAGCTCCGCTATCTTTCGGGCCACCCACTCCAGGTCCGCCCGCGCATCTTCCCGGGCGATGGCCGCCAGCGCCAGGATGCCTTTGCCGATGCTCGAGATTTCCTTGCCGTCCACCACGACCCTGGCTCGATCCACTCTCTGGATGACTGCGCGCATAATCTCTCCCGAAGTCCGCTGACCGGAGGAGAGCCGGCTGGCCCTGGAACGAATTCAAACAGTTCCCACCAGGCTCCGGCTCGCGGTTTCTGTGATAAAGACAGAGCCCTTTCCGGGTCTCGATTGTACCTCCTCTGAGCGTCTCTCGTCATATCATCTGGATTGTATACAAGGTTTCGAATGCGTTGACAGCCGGATGGCAGTTGGATATAGTACCATTCCCATTGACGATGCGTACAAAAGCGATGGACTCATTCAAGCGACGATCTCCCGGCCATCCGGCGTGTTCCGGATGCCGCCTGTCAGCGTCTTCTTCCGCCCGGAGGGACGCGGAGGGGGCTTGCAGGTGAATCCCGATCTCCGCAACCTGATCGCCCTGCAGGATATCGACCAGAAAATCGCCGCCTTGAGGAAACAGATCACCGAGATCCCCGCTAAAACCCAGGTTTTTCACGACGAGCTTCAGCGCATGACCGAAGTCCACCAGACACGCGTGGCGCTGAGCAGCGATCTGGTCAAACAACGCCGCACACGTGAAAGCGACGTCGAACTCATGCGGACAAAACTCTCGCGGCTGAAGGACCAACTCATGGCGGTGAAAACCAACAAGGAATACACCGCCATGCTCCATGAAATCCAAATCGCAGAGGAGCAGATTCGATCTGCCGAGGATGGAATCCTCGAAATCATGGAGAAAGTGGAAGATATGGAGCGAGGGCTGGCCCTGGCAGCGAAACAGCTCAAGTCGAAACAGGACGAGTTCGAGGCACAAGTCCGGCAGGCTGCCGAGGCAGTCCCGGCCCTTGAATCCCAAGTCGAACGGCTTTCCGGAGAGAAAAGCGATTTGGAGAGCCGGATCGACCGGGATCTGCTGGCTCGTTACCGGCGCATCGCCGATTTGCGCAGAGGGATCGCACTAGCGGAAGCGAAAGAGGAGCTCTGCTCTGCCTGCCATGTCCGCATCAGGCCCCAGGTGCTTGCGGAACTGTTCCGGACAGAGGAGATCCACGCATGCGACAGCTGCTCGCGGATCCTCTTCATCCGCGAGGGTGCCTGAGAAACCCGTCGCACCGCCCCGGCGAAAGGAGGCCTTCCTTTTTTGCGCCGTTTTCCGGCCTGATGGACGCAATGACCCGAATTTTGTGAAACTTCTAGGGTTTTCCCGCCTCCCATGGATAAGGATCCACTGCGCCGGAGGGGGTTAGATGCGTTTGAGAGCAGGATTGTCAGCAACACTGGTTCTTTTGTCGTTTGCGGTCTGGGCGCAGACCAATCAGGAACCTGTTCGGCAATCTCAAACCACGATCCGGACCGAGGTGGCGCTGGTGAATGTCGTGTTTACGGCTGTCGACCGCACTGGCAAGACCGTCAGTGGGCTCAAGGCCGATGACTTTCAGGTCTGGGAAGACAGGAAGCCCCAGCAGATCGAGTTTTTCAATGACTGGACAAGAGGATCGGAAATCCCGCTTACGGTCGCCCTCCTGGTGGACACCAGCGGCAGCGTCAAGTCCAAGCTCGATTATGAAAAGCGAACGGCTGCCGAATTCTTTAAAGATGTGCTCCGGAAAAACAAGGACCTCGCCCTGATCATCCAGTTTGACTCCGATGTGAACCTGGTTCAGGACTTTACGGAAGACCTGGACCGTCTGGTCGCCGCGCTCGACTCGATGAGGGCGGGGAACAGCACGGCCCTTTACGATGCCATCTACCTGGCGGTAAACGAAAAGCTCAAACAGGAGACCGGCCGTAAGGTGATTGTCGTAATTACGGACGGCACCGATACTTCCAGCAAAGTCAAAGACAGTGAAGCTATCGAGGCGGCCCAAAGAGACGATGTGCTCATCTACGGGATCGGTGTGCGCGGCGACGTGATGGACAGCTTTGGCGTGCTCAGGAAGTTTGCCGAGCAAACCGGGGGAAGTTTCTTCTCCCCGCATGCCAGGTTGGAGGAGATTCGGGCAGCGTTCCGCTCCATCAGCCAGGATCTGCAGGGACAATACAACCTGGCCTACCGATCGACGAATCAGAAACGGGATGGGAGCTTTCGCAAAATCGAAGTCCGATGCAAAGTGCCGGGTATCAAGATTCGGGCTCGCAACGGTTACTACGCTGCAAAGTGAGTGAATGAAAGGCCGGATCCACCCGGTGTCACCTAGCCAGGGCCTTGTCCGACTTCAAAGGGCGGTAAATGAACAAGTCGGCATCCCGGTCGCGCGAGATGTGGTACACGGCCTCGCGACAGATCTCACAATGATCCAGGTGGTCGAGAACTTCCAGCTTTGCATTGACGTCTAACTGCTTATCCAGGAACGAAACCAGCTTCTCGAAATCGCAAGTTTTCATAAGTCCCCCGCAGTCGTCCTACTAGCTACATCGGAGAGACACGCTAAATCTTGAGAAAACTTTTTCGAACCAATTTGCGTCTAAGACAGTATTACAAGTTGGAACGGTTAGAGCAAGGAAATGGGAGAACGTTATGGCAACCGCCGGATTGAGAATCGAACCGTCACGCAATATGCTGTCGCAGGCGATCGTGGAAACATTGAATTCCATGCCCGAGGTTCAACGGCGGATATTCATTGAGATTCATTACGGCGGCCGATCCGTGGAAGATGTCTCGCGAACGATGGGCATGCCGCAGAGCGAAGTAAACCAGATCCTTCAATACTGCGAACGCAGGCTGTACCGGGCGCTCAAGATATTTCGCGATGGGACATCCGCGGAAGTGACCCAGGAGCCTCCCCATCCGGAGGTCTATGCAAGACAAAGGTGCTGTCTTTGAGTTGAAGCGCCGGTCCCGCACCTAAACAGAGTATCGCCTGTCCGCCTCCGCCAGAACGCCGCGGCCATCACATTTTTCCGAAAGCATCCCAGCGTGCGCCTATTCGGATCCGGGACGATATGCGCACGCAGCCGCCCGCCTTTTCACCTGCACCAAATTATTCAGATTTCGGCCCTGTGGCCGATATGTATCTCTGGGCTGCAAGATACGCTACATTCCAGAATCACAGGATCGGGCCATGCAAGACGGTTCACACGACGGAGCAGCAGACATCCTCATCCCGGCACGCAACAACTATCCCTTCACCAGGAATCTGCTGGAGGGCATCTACCGCCACACCGACTACCCTTACCACATCTACATTCTCGACAATGCCTCGACGGACGAGACCGTGGACATTCAAAAGATCTATACGCGCGACATCACGGTCGTCCGCAACCGTGTGAATCGCGGCTGGGCCGGCGCCATCAACCAGGGCATTCAGCTGGGCGCAAATCCCTATCTCGTTTTCCTGAGCAACGACCTTGAGCTCGCGCACGGCTGGCTGGGGAACATGATCGCCTTTCTGAACACCCATCCCCGCATTGCCGCCGTTGGACCCCTGAATTCAAGTGAGCACAACTGGCAAGGTGTCGGCCCCGTGCGGGAAAAGTTTGTTCCTTCGATGCCGCGTTTCTTCACCGAGGACGTTCACGAACGAAACCGGATCCTGCAATACCATTTCCATCGGGCCGGGATACTCACCGAAGGGACGCTTGGATTTTTCTGCGCCGTGCTCCGGCGCCGCGCGGTCAGCGAGGCGGGCCCGCTCGTGGCCTCATCGTCAGGCGCCGACGAGGCCGACTATTGCGCCAGGCTGAGGAAGGCCGGATACGTGCTCGGTCTTTCCCTGGACACCTATATGGTCCGCCACGCCGGCGAGACGCCGGCGGCGGCCGCCGCCGGATGCGGCCGGAACCCCCGCCGTGCGATGCCCGGGAAACCAGCTCGCCTGAGGCGTTAGCCAGGACCCTGTTTGCCCAATCCCTGCTGGTCTCCTCGGTACATGTAGCCCTGGCCACGGATGCTGATGAAATAGCGCGGGTGATCCGGTTCGGGTTCGAAATACTTCCGCAAGCGCATGATGAAGTTGTCGACGGTTCGCGTTTCCACGTCCGAGTGATACCCCCAGACTTTTTCCAGCAGTTCAGCGCGTGACAGGATGCATCCGGGCTGCGACACCAGCACCTCCAGGAGGCGGGCCTCGAGCGCCGTCAACTCCAGCTTGCCTTGCGGCCCCGAGGCGGTCAGCTGGTCGAAATTTACTGTGAATCCGGCAATGGAGACAACCCGGTCGGGTTCCGAAGGCTCGGCGTACCAGCAACTGCGCTGCAGCATGCGCCGCACGCGCAACAGCAGTTCGCGCAGGTGAAACGGCTTCACGAGGTAATCGTCGGCGCCGATCTCGAGCCCATGAATGCGATCCGCTTCGGCCGTGCGCGCCGTGAGCATCAGGATCGGCAGTTTCTGATCCGTTTGGCGCACGCGGCGGGCAACTTCGAAGCCGTCCATCTCTTCAATCATGATGTCGAGGATGATCAGGTCGAATCGCTCGCTCGACAGCCACTGGAGAGCCTCCCTGCCGCTGGATGTGGCGCGCACCCGGTAGCCTTCCTGCTCGAGGTTGAAATGCAGCGGCCGGGCCAGGTTGATTTCGTCTTCGACAAGCAGGATCAGCGGCCTGGTGGAAGTGGTTTCGGGGTTCATTGGACCTCACCATCGTCCTTCCGTCTGGGTGCGAAGGTTCTTGCGGGCCGTGGCGCCCCAATAACGGCGCACGCGTGGAAGGCTGACGCTGAAGGTGGAACCGCGAGCCGGGCCCGGGCTGGATGCCCAGACTTTGCCCTTGTGATCCCTCACGATGTGCCGGACGATATATAGGCCCAGTCCCGTCCCGGATGCGCGGCTCTCCTCGCCGCGCCAGAACAGCTTGAATATATTCTTCAGATCCTTCTTTTCGATCCCGACTCCGCTGTCGATGACATCCAGCCGGCAGCTGCGAAGGTCCCGGTGCAGTCGCAGCCGGATCTTGGAGCCCCGCGGCGAATACCGTGCCGCATTTTCGATCAGGTTTCCAAGTGCGGTGTGCATGGCCGCGTGATCGATCGCGACACGCGCGTCCCCTCCCTTTTCGAGGACCACCTCGTGGCCGTCTTTCTCGAAAAGATGCCGGTCCTGTTCCAGCACCGCCTCCACAAAGTGTCTCATGCTGACCACCTGGCGATGATATCGGTCGCGCTGTTTTTCCATGCGCGCCGCGCCCAGAATCCGGTCGATCAGCGTTGCGAGCCGTTCCGTGTCGTCGAGCATCATGGACAGGTACGACTGCAGCTGCTCGGGGGAGAGTTGGCGCAGAGCCATTGTCTCGAGGGCCAGTTGAATCGAAGCGACCGGGGATTTCAGCTCGTGCGTGACGTTTGACACGAACGCGCGCTGCATCAGGTTCAAACGGTGCTGCTTGTTCCAGTAGATGAAGATGACCGTCGCGCCCGCCAGGATCAGCGTCAGCAGGATCCCCCCCTCCAGCAGCGGAAGCCATCCCATACGTTCCACTTCCGTCTGCGCGGTGAGCCGTTCCGCCATCTGCCGCAATTGAGCGTGCTTCTCGAAATACCAGCGCACCCAGATCACAATCAGCAGCACCCAGAGGACCTGCATCGAGAGAAAAATGGTCACCGGGTGATAGAGCCAGCGGGTCTTGCGCTGCACGGTGTGGATCATGCACCCATTCTACACCAGGAACTACGGTCTGACGCCACTTCGTGGCTTAAGCAGATCCGTGCCATGGCGTGGCGCCGCAGGCAACTCCGGTAGCCAGGTTTCCGGGAAGCCCTTGCGGTGGCTGCGTCGCCGTTCATTGAAAACAAAAACTTTGATCTGGGCACAGGCACCGCGATCGGAAAACGTGGAAGTTTTCATGTGGCCGCGGGCTTCAGCCCGCAACGGCGGTATCCGCTCTGGTGAAATTCCGCCGCGCGTGTAACTGTGCCGGAGTCAGTCGTAGGGGTTTGCCTGGAAAGCGGGCTTCAGAGGGTGTCCAACGGTTGGTTCCAACTGGAATCAGGCCCGAAGGGGCGGAACAGGAAAGCCCAGGGCGTGAGCCCTGGGAAATGGGCGTCCGCGAAACGAGCCCTCCTAAGTGCGACACAGTCTGTGCCGCTGCAGGGCTGGTCCTTTTCTCTTCGCCGGTCCCCAGGGCTCACGCCTTGGGCTTTCCTGTTGGACCGGCCCCCCGAATTGGGCTGCCGCAAAACCGAGGAAGCAGGAATCCGATTCGGGAGGCCGTGACCTGCTCGTGCTTGGATTCTGCCAGGCCTCACTTCATCGATGGACACCCTCTGAAGCCCGGGGCCACATGAATGCAGGAATGCAGCTCTGTAAGTTTCCGGGGAGTCACACTGGTTCAAATGCTTGGTTGAGTTGGACGTGAGTGAGCCCTGCGACGCTGTTCTATTCCGATGGGTGAGGGTGGAGGACTCGCAGGATCTCCTCGCCGAATTCGCGAGCGCGCCATCGGCGCATGCCGGGGACTTGTTCGAGAGCCTGCATGTCTGCCGGCGGGGTTGCGGCCAGAATCTCCAAGGAGGTGCCCGGAAAGACAACTCCGACATGCAGCTTCAATTCCTCTGCCCTTGCCTGGCGCCAGTGCCTGAGGTCCTCCAGGCGCGCCTTTGCCTCCCGGGAAGTGGGCCTTCCGGTGGAACGTGCCGGCAGGGCGAGCGACGACGGATCTTCCGAGCGTGCCTTTTCGATGGTTCGATAAATCTCTCCGGCAAACCTGCGCGCCACACGGAATGAGATTCCCGGCCGTTTAAACATTTCGCTCGCAGATCGAGGAGGATTGTGCGCGAGTTCGATCAACACCGAATTGTTCACGACCTTGAACGGAGGAACATCCATTTCGCGGGCATATCGATCACGCAGCAGGTAAAGCGCCCGCAGCACGACAAGTTCCTTCAGCGGGACCTTCTTGCTCCCCTTTATGCGCCGGAACCCTTCCGGATCGAACTGGCGTTCTTCCGTCTGCAGTTCGGCCAGCGCGTTGAACTCCTCCAGCGCCCAGGACAGGCGCCCTTTTTCGACCAGTTCTCCTTCAAGGAGGTCCCGAAGCTGCAACAGGTGGTGGGTGTCCATGGCGGCATATTCGAGCTGCTCAGGCGCGAGCGGGCGGCGGGACCAGTCGTCCCGCTGGCGGCGCTTGGAATGAGCGATGCCCAAAATCTTCTCCAGCAGCGCATCCAGCCCGAGTTGTTCGTATCCCATCAGCTGGGCGGCGATGTGGGTGTCAAACAGGTTCTTGAATACAAAGCCGTAATCCCGGCGCAGGCAAAAAGTGTCGTAATTGGCCGCATGAAACACCTTCTCGACTTCCGGGTCTTCCATCATCGGGCCGAGCGCGCTCAAATCCCGCACGGCCAGGGGATCAAGAACGAATGTCTCGACGTCGGACGAGATCTGAATCAGGCACACTTTTTCGAAGTAGTGATAGAGGCTGTCGGCTTCGATGTCGATTGCGATGCGGGACGCGGGCATGAGGGTTTCCATCATGTGCTGGTATGAACCCGGTGTAGCTATCCAGGTGAATTCGGGCGGCATCGTCGTTGACGAAGTTTCCATCCTGTCAGCATCCATATCCGTTTGAGCGTTCCATGCCCGGCATCCGCACAACCTCCCGCTCGTGGCCACAGCCCGCCTGTGCGTTTCCACGGCCGCTTCGCGTCAATATACAGGTCCCGGCCTCGCCGGGGCAACTTTAGTTCGCATCCCGCCGCAAAGTAAGCTGTGCGATAATCCGAATCCAGGCGCCGGCCGGGCGGTATTCCAACACCTCCTGGATTGGGGAAGAAAGGACGCGTCCAGAATGGCTTTTGGACTGGACCTGAGGCGCTGGCCCTCAGGGCATAGCAGAAGCCCGCTGGGCGTCGTTCGTGACAATTCGTGCAATTCGCAGCATTTTGGGGGCTGCGGGCTCAACATTCATACTGGGAGCATCGACATGAAGATCGCACTGATTCAACAACATGCAGGCCCTGACCGGGAAGAGAACATCCGGAGGGGAATCCTCGCCCTCGAAACTGCGGCGGCACAAGGGGCCCGGCTGGCAGTATTTCCGGAACTGGCCTTCCAGCGTTTCTTCCCGCAGCGCAGGCGCAGCGAGCAGCCGCCTCCCTGGGCCGAAATCATCCCCGGGTCGCTCACCGAAAAATTTGCCGGATTGGCCCGGAAGCTGGGCGTGGTGGTCGTGCTCAACCTGTATGAGCAGGATGGCCAATACAGCTACGACTCTTCCCCGGTTCTCGATGCGGACGGCAGACTGCTGGGCGTAACTCGCATGATTCACATCATCGACGGCCCCTGCTTCCGGGAGACGGACTTCTATCATCCCGGCGATCATGGCGCCACCGTCTTTGCGACCTCGATCGGGAAGCTGGGGGTGGCGATTTGCTACGACCGGCATTTCCCCGAGTACATGCGGGCTCTGGGCCTGAAAGGCGCCGAGGTCGTTGTCGTGCCCCAGGCGGGATCGGTCAGCGAGTGGCCTGCCGGGGTCTTCGAGGCGGAACTGCAGGTGGCCGGATTCCAGAACGGGTACTTCACGGCGCTGGCAAATCGCGTCGGGCCGGAGGAATGCCTCACCTTCGCGGGAGAGTCCTTTGTCACGGATCCTTTGGGAAGGGTCATAGCCCGGGCGCCGGCCGGGACTGATCACATACTCCTCGCCGATCTCGATTTCAGCCTTTTGGAGGAGTGCTCCGCCCGCCGGCATTTCATCCGCGACAGGCGCCCGGACATCTATCCGCTGTGAGTCGCGGTGCACCGCCATATCCGCGCTCCGAACCGTGCCCGGCCGGAGAACGTACATTTCCGAACATACGATCCGATATTTAGAAGGGCTCGGGGAAGGAGGTCCTGCAGTGAGGAAGTCGGGACTGCGCAGAGTTTGATCTGATTCTTCTTGCAATACCGCGGGGAAATCGTGGATAAGGGAACATCCGGCTCACTAGGACAGGGCGTTATTGCAGTCACTTGGGGCTCGCGAGGGTCGGAGGAGCCCTATGAGAACTAATGCGCGCAGGCGCCGTCATCTGCGCCGGTCGCAAAAGAAGGGAAGTCCGAGACCGGCTTCCCCATACAGTGTTTCCGGGAGATGAATCCATGAGACGAGTGGTGGTTCTTGCAGCAATTGCAGCGTTGTTCGCGGCGGTCGGCGTCGTCACGGGCCAACAGACGGGCTCCGAGAAGCTGACGGCTGACATGTTCTCGGCGATGGAAGTCCGAGGCCTTGGTCCAGCGCTGGTTACCGGCCGCGTGGCTGACATCGAAATCGATCCGAATGACTCGAACACATACTACGTGGCGTCCTCGTTCGGCGGCCTGTGGAAGTCGGTCAACCGGGGATTCACGTTCACCCAGATTTTCCCGCGGCCGGGCGAGATCGAAGCCTTCTCGCTGTGCTGCGTCGTCGTCGATCCGAAGAACTCGAAAGTCGTGTGGCTCGGCACCGGTGAGAACGGCAGCCAGCGAAGTGCTCATTTCGGCACGGGGCTCTACAAGTCGACGGACGCGGGCAAGACCTGGTCGCGAGTCGGCCTGGAGAAGTCCGAGCACATCGGCAAGATCCTGATCGATCCGCGCAACTCGGACGTGGTCTGGGTTGCATCGCAGGGCCCGCTGTTCTCGGCCGGCGGGGACCGGGGGCTGTATAAGACGACCGACGGCGGCAAAACATGGACCCGGTCGTTGTTTATCAATGACGACACCGGCGTGACCGACATCGCCTTTGACCCGACCAATCCGGATACGGTATTTGCCGGCACGTACCAGCGCCGCCGCCATGTCGGTCAGATGATCGGGGGCGGTCCGGACGGCGGCGTGTTCCGGACAACCAACGGGGGCAAGACCTGGGACAAGCTGAAGAACGGGCTGCCTCCCGCCGAGGTCGGCCGGATCGCGCTGGCGACCGATCCCAAGGTCAAAGGACGAGTCTACGCGCTGATCGACGCGAAGATGCCCGGCGGCGCCCGTGGGCGCGGCGAAGAGCCGCCGATGGCCGCGGCAGCGGAACCACCGGCTCGCGGCCGAGGCGAAGCGCCGGCCGCGCAGGCACCCTTGCCGCCTGCGCCGACCGCGGACAACGCGCGGGGATTCTACCGCTCCGACGACAACGGGAATTCGTGGACGCGGATGTCGGATTATCGTGGGGGCGGACCTGCCTACTACAGTGAAATCACCGTCGATCCGGGGCATCCCGACACGATCTGGTCGGTCAACGTCAATTTCCAGTGGAGCCGCGACGGCGGGCGCACCTGGACCAACGTCGGCATCGAGAACAGCACGCGGGACATGGGCGTCAGCGGCGCCTTCAACGTGCACGTCGACCATCATGAGGTCGTCTTCGATCCCAAGGATCCAAAACACATCCTCATCGGCAACGACGGCGGCGCCTACGAGACGTACGATGACGGCGACACCTGGCGCCTGTTCGCCAACCTGCCGGTCACCCAGTTCTACCGGGTCTCCGCCGGCAATGAAGAGCCGTTTTACACCGTCTGCGGCGGCACGCAGGACAACTTCTCGATGTGCGGACCGTCGCGCACCACTCATCTGACCGGCATCCGGACCAGCGACTGGTATATGACCCTCGGAGGCGACGGCTTCCAGAGCCGCCACGATCGCGGGGATCCGAATATCATCTATGCTTCTTCACAAAGCGGTGGGATTGCCCGGTTCGACCGGCGTACCGGCCGGGGGACGGGTATCCGGCCACAACCCAATAATACGCTGAATCTGAGCCCGCCGCCCGCACCCGAGGGAAGGGGCGCCGATGCCACGGCTGCCGGCCGGGGTGCCGATGCTGCCGCTCAGGGCGCCGCAGCTGCGGGTCGCGGTGGCGGCGGTCGCGGTGGTGGAATGGGCGACAGGGTAAACTGGGATGCGCCGTACATCACCAGCGCTCATTCGAACACACGGCTGTACTGGGCGTCCAATTTCGTCTACCGTTCCGACGACCGCGGTGACACGTGGACGCGGATCAGCCCCGATCTGAGCCGCAACCTCGACTATCGCACACTGCCCATCATGGGCAAGGTCTGGCCCGAGGATTCGATCGCCTTCCACGAGTCGACGACGCCGCTCAGCAACATTGTTTCCATCGATGAATCGCCGTTGCTCGAAGGCATGATCATTGTCGGAACCGATGACGGCCTGGTGCAGATCACCGAGGACGGCGGCGCGAACTGGCGCAAGATCGAGGATTTTCCCGGTGTGCCCAAGTGGACGTACGTTTCCGATGTCGCCGCATCGCCGCGTGATGCGGACGTCATCTTCGTCGTGCTCAACAACTGGCAGGTCGGCGATTACAAGCCGTACCTCGTCAGGAGCGACGATCGCGGCCGCACCTGGAAGAACATCTCGGGCGACCTGCCGCCGCTCCACGACGTTTGGGCGGTTGCCCAGGACCACGTCGACGGCGACCTGCTTTTCGCGGGAACCGAATTCGGGTTGTTCTTCACTGTGGACGGCGGGAGCCACTGGACACAGCTGCGCGGCGGCATGCCGCCGACCCAGGTGCGCGACATCGAGCTCCAGCGGCGAGAGAACGATGTCGTGATGGCTACCTTCGGCAACGGATTCTGGATCCTCGACGACTACAGCCCGCTGCGCGAGGTAAGCGCCAAGGCGCTGGCCGAGGATGTCCGGCTCTTCCCGCTGCGCCATGTCTACCAGTTCCAGCCCTGGGGCGTTGCCAATGCCGGCGCGGCCGGCGTGGCCACCCTGGGCGGCAACTACACCACCAGGAATCCGCCCGGCGGTGCCGTGTTCACCTATTACATTCGTGAAACCCTGCCGGAGGGCACCGATCTCGTGCTTACGATCCGGAATACCCAGGGGAACCAGGTGCGACAGATGGCACTCGACAAGAAGGCAGGCCTGAAGCGGGTCGAGTGGGATCTGCGGGGAGATCCGCCTGCACAGCAGGCTGGGGCCCAGCAGGGTCGAGGCGGCCAGGCAGGCGCCGAGTCCCAGCAAGGTCGCGGCGGCCAGGCCGGCGCGGCAGCCCAGCAAGGTCGCGGGGGCCAGGCTGACGCGGCAGCCCAGCAAGGTCGCGGTGGCCAGGCCGGCGCGGCAGCCCAGCAAGGTCGCGGAGCCCAGGGTGCGGCTGCCTTCGGCCAGGGCGGACGCGGCGGAGGCCGAGGCGGTTCCCAGCTCGGCACGGGCCGGTATTCAGCCCAACTCGGCTTGAAAAAGGGGGACGCGGTCACCAACGTCGGGCCAATTCAAAATTTCCAAATCAAGCCGCTGCCCGCGCAGAACTACATCCTGTACCGGTAACGCGGCACGGAGTGGATCCAGGGGCGGGCCCATGGCTCGCCCCTGTGAGACTTAATTGTTCAGAATGAAACGGTTGAGTTTTTCCCCGGCGAGAATTACCTCCCCTATAAACTCGGCCCGGAGTCCACGCCGGCTGAATTAAACGACCGGCACACGGACATCCATCCGCCGTGAGTGGTGCAATCGGAAGTGGGACTCAACAAAAAGAATTTGTCAATTATCATTTGTCTATTGTCATCATGTTTTCCATGGAAGAGCTGGTGGGCGAAGAGTGGGCAGAATGGTATCGCCTCACTCCGGCACAGCGCTGGCGCGAAACGGCTAGACCCCTGCATTCCTACCTGATGCCGGGAGGATCGCTTGATCCCGAACCCGATACGCAAAGTCCTTTCTTCGATGCAGGAGCGCCGCATACGCGCACTGCTCATGGGCGGTGCGATCCTTCGATTTTCCAGTTTGATCTGCCGCAGGCAACCGGCCCTCTGGGATCAGCGCGGGCCGGATTCCCGTTTTTTCACAGCGGGAGGCGGGTCCGCGGGTACGGCCGCCAATGTCACCTCCACGATGGGGACGGTCCAGTGCTCGGAGTGCAGCCCGTCGCGCCATTGGCGAGCCGATTGCGCCGCTTGTCGCACCACCTTCTCCAGCAGTTTCGCGGAAACCACCTGGTCGAGTTTCGATTCCCAACGCGCGCATCCCTGGCGCGAGAGCATCGCGATGGTTTCACCCTCGGCTTCGATCGCGATGCGCTGCCCGTCTTTCCGCAATCGAACGGCGTCGCCGACGGCAAGCGCCGATAGCCGACGATGAACCGGCGCCGCAGCCGCGCATCGCCCGGCCCAGTCGAGGAACAGGTCGCCGAGCGCAAGCCGTTCCACATGAGTTTCAGTGGTGGTCGTCGTATCTTCGATTGCGGCGATCACCGCGGAGGGTTCAATCCGCTTTTGAAACCACACAATGCGTGCATGCTCCGGCAAGTCGCCGGCACTGCAATTCAGGTTGCGATCGATGCAGAGCACCATCGGGACGTGGGGCATGGCGCGCAACCGGTCGAGCTTCTCGCGCAGGTAGTCGGGCGTCCAGAAACCCACGATTTCCAGCAGCAACCGCTTCGCGGTGTCCCGGCGGTGAACCAGGGCAAAATCCGGGAACACGAGGGTTCCGCCGGCGTCGACAGGCTCGGGCTCGCGAACCAGGTCCCAATCCAGGGTGGCGCGGGCAAACTCGCGGGCAAAGCGCTCTTCGAGGCGGCTGTCGTATTCCCGGGGCGGCTCGCCGACGGCAATGGGATCGCCCGGACGAAGGTGAACGCTTACCTCCCGGCCGCGCACCATGCAGCGGGCGACGAGTTCAAAGCGTTTGCACCAGGGGAGCAAAGGGAGGATCGACGCCAGCGCGCGACCGTACATCATCGTATGTCGAAAAAGCGAGAACGGCCCAGAAATGTCGAGGCTCACTCCCTCAAACTTGGCGCGACGCACGGTGCAGAGAAGGCGCCTGAGCCTCACCTGCCTGACGATCGCGCGGGCGCCGCCGTAAATCTCGATGGTAACCTCTGACGCGAGCCGGAGCAGGCCTTGCGCCAGGGCGAGGTTGGTGCGTGTCGCGAGTGTGTGCGGATCCGGGAGAGGATCGGGAGAGCGGAGGCGCCGCTCTCCGGGAAGATCCGCAAACAGGTGCTCGTCGGCCGCCGCGGCAGAGAGCCCGAGGCGCTCGGCGCCTGCTGCCAGGACGGCCGATCGATCGAACCGGTCGGCATCCCGGGCCTGTTGCGCCTCGACGGCGACCGCATCGCGCAGCGCGCTGGCATCGAGGGGCGGCCGGTCGCGCGTGCACAGGTCCTGGAGCACCCAGACCGCCATCCGTCGCTTGCCTGCAGGCGCAGGCGCACGCGACGGTTCACGCAGGAAGGCAGCGGCCTCGCGGTATGGGCGGCCGTCGAGCCTGGCGAAGTCATCGATCAAGGCGCGCAGCCACGGGTGATCCTCCGCGCCCAGCCAGACGGGCACCGCCTCGGATCCCACGATCCGGACCTGGATGCGCTCAGCCGGAAGCAAGCGCCCTCCGGTGCTGATCGGCGCGCCGCACCTCGAAGGTGCCGAGCGTAACGAGGTCGTAGACCACGGCCTGTTTTCCGGCCGAGGGCCTGAGTACCCGCCCTACGCGCTGGATGTATTCCCGCGAGCCCTGGCTGCCGCCGACCACGATGGCGATGTCGGCGGCCGGCACGTCGATGCCCTCGTTCAGCACGCGCGCGCTCACCAGGATGCGCAGTTCCCCGCTGGAGAATCGCTGGAGCGCCCGCTTCCGCTCCCTGGGTCCGATGTCGCAGGTGATCGGTTGAATGAGGTGCTCTCGAGCCACTGCGTACGCCGTGTCGTTGTCCGCCGCAAAGACGAGAATGCGGTGATCCCGATGCCTCAGCAGCAGGTCATGGAGGATGCCGCGCTTCGCTATGCCGTAGCCGACAATGCTTCGGGAGCGCCGCCAGGCCGCCAGCGCCCGCCGCCCTTCGTCGCTCCTGCCTGCCGCCGACACGAATTCGGACCATGAGGCGGCGGGCGCCGACTTGAAAAACGCGCGGCAGACGGGGCGGAACACCGACAGCTCGGCGTCGTAGGCCTGTCGTTCGGCGGGGGCAAGCCCGACTGTAATGGTGACCAGCTGGAACGCCGCCAGGTAGCGCCCGGCCAGTTCCTCGACGCTTGCCCGATAGACTTCGGGGCCGACGAGCGCGTCGAGGCGGGCGCGCCGGACCGGGTCCCCCGGCAGTGTGGCGCTGAGCCCAAGCCGGGCCGCGGCGGTGCACATCTCGAGAGCTTCGTCTCCGGCGCCCGCGCCGAAGTGGTGAACTTCGTCGATGACAAGCATGTCAAACCGGTTGCCGAGAGTCTCTACGTTGCACAGCGCGCTCGCATAAGTGGCTACGGTGATGGGATGCTCGAATCGGCGGCCGTCGCCGTACTCGCCAATTGGACCGAGAGCCGCGTCGCCCAGCATCCCGACCCACTGCGCCATCAGCACCCGCGTGGGGACAAGACACAGCGTGCGCAGACCGGTTCTGGCCATGGCGGCTGTGGCGGCACGGGTTTTGCCGGCGCCTGTCGGGAGCGCAATCATGCCTCTGCGGCCCGCGAGTTCCCAAGCCGATACTGCGGCGGCTTGATACGGGCGCAGGTCCGGACACGGAATCGACGGCGGGCTCGCGAGCTGCGGGCGGACTTCATCCTGGAAATCGTGATATCGCCGCACGAGCTCGCCGGCCAATTCCACGTGACGACAGGCCGGCGCTCGCCAGGCCCGGACGCGTGGATCCCAGACAATCCCGGGGAGGCTTCCCGCCTCCGCCGGGTTCCCGCGAATCAGAAGGGTGCCTCGATCGAAGATGAGCTTCATGGAACGACGCCGGCGATATGCGCGCCCCCGGACGGGTACCAGGCCGTGCCCGGAATAGGCAGACTGGAGAAAATCCCTGCAACACATCTAACGGCCCTTGCCCGGATTGAGCCAAATATTCGCGCGAAATCTTCTGCCTGCGGCCGGCTTCCACCCGAGTTCGAGGACCCGCGTCGCATCTGGTTCCTACAGGGAGCAGCTTGACGAGCTTATGGCGGAACAGCTCCATGAGGCAGACAGGATCCGGGCACGGCATGGGAACAAACGAGCCATCGACCTCCTCATTCATCCGCGCGAGAACGACCTTCGCATTTCGTCCCTGCCGGCCGCACCGCAAGCGTGCCTCTTTGCCCTGAGGCCTTTCCCTCGACGAACTTCCCTCGATTCCACGATCAATTGAAAATGGCCGGCGAATCGCATTTAATGGGCGGCATGCAAAAGGAGGTCACGATGAAGAGAGCGCATGTTCTGGCGTCAGCTTTGATGATGATGAGCCTTGCCGCGGGGTTTGCGTTTGCCCAAGCCCCGAAACCGGCCGCCGGCGCGGCGAAAGCGCCCACGAGCCGCGAAATGAACCTGCTCTGTTGGCAGGAGTTCAGCGAACTCGTGCCGGGGATCCGGACGGTCCTGCTGCCTACCGGATCGCTCGAACCGCACGGCGTCATTCCCAGCGGGACCGACAATCTCGCCCCGGAAGCCATGGCGCGCGAAATCGCGGGGCGCGTGAACGCGTTGATCGCCCCGCCCCTGAACTACGGCATGACCGACTCGATGAAGGCGTTCCCCGGCGCGGTCTCGATTTCTGCCGAGGCTTACGGCTTGTTCGTGGAGGACATCTTCCGCAACTTGGCCGAAAAAGGGTTCGAAAACATCATCGTTCTCAACGGACACGGGGGCAACTCCGGCGCCCTGAACACCGCAGCCACCAAAGTCGCAATTCGGGAGCGGGTCCGCATCCTGGTGGTAAACTGGTGGACCCTGGCAGACGACATCACCAAATCGGTGTTCAAGCAGAACGGCGGCCATGCGGGCAACAATGAGACGGCGTACGTGCAGGCGATCGTGCCCAACCACATCCACCCCGAACGGTACAATCCCGATATGGCTTCTCCCAATGCGCCAGCGGGTGCCTATTTCGCCGTTCCCGTGACCTCCTCGATCGGACTCTATGAAAAGGGGCAGGGCTATCCGACGTTCGATCCGGCCCAGGCGCGCGAATATTTCCAGAAGGTCAACGACCGTGTTGCCGAACTCATCCTTGACACAGTTGCCAAATGGGACCGTGCGGGGGTCTATAAGAGTCGATGATCAGTTGACAGGCAGAACCCATGCGCCGCCATTTCACATGAGCGGCCGGCGGTTTGCGGCTGCCTGCTGCCGCCCCGGCAATTACCTTGAGACCGGCAGAGGCGCGAAGATCCATGTTCTTCTGCAAAGGAGGAGGGCCTGAATGGGCGCTGGTAGACGCTTTGCTGCAGACGTGCTGGGCGCCATTCGTGACGGCAAATCTAGAGGACGAGGCGGCCCCTGAGATATCACGGAATCCTGGCGCCTTCCGCCGCTCTTAGGCCGATGGTCGTTCCCGAATCTGAGTCGCATGAAACGTCTGAGAAAGGAGATTCTAATGCCAATATCGAAGCTCACCCAAATGAGTCTTATTGCAGGGCAGATTAGTAGCTCCACTCGGCCTTTCGGGCACAGCCACACCTAATTGCGTGCGGCCGCACGGGGGAAATTACGTTGAATGAGGTAGAGCGGATCGCATTTTGACGCCTGCCGGTTCTGGATCTTGCCCCTTCATCCCTGCGGGCGCGTCGTCAGGGCCTCCAACTCAGCCGCAGCACTTCTTATATTTCAGGCCGCTCCCGCACGGGCAGGAATCGTTGCGGCCGGGCTTCGGCGCGGAATCGGCTGGAAACGGGCGAGGCTGCCCGGCGGTCCTTGCCTGTGCCTTCTTCCATTCCTCGGCCAGGCTCTGCAGCCGTCCGTGCGCATGAGCGAAAAAGATTTTGTAAGATGCGCAGAAATGATCGAGTTTCGGATCCCTGGAATTGAACCGGCGGTCCTTCGGACAGCCTCCGCGGCAATAAGGGAGCCAGTGGCACCGCAGGCAGTCGGCGGCCAGCGAAGACTTGAGCCTGCCGAACAAAGCCTGCTGCTCTGAGTTCAGCATTCCGGCAAGGCTGCCCTCGAACACATTCCCCAATCTCCATCGGGGCTCGACGAAAAAGTCGCATGAATACACGTCGCCATTGTGTTCGACCACGACATAGACTCCGCAGTCGGGCAGCAGGGTGCAGTCCGGCGGAGTGAGTCCGACATAGGCGTAAAACACCGAATCGAAAAAACGGATAGAGGTAGTCGGTTTTCCAGCCCGGAAATCCGCCAGCCACAGATCGAACACCCTGGCCAGAAACCGCCCGTACTCCTCAACGGGGGCCGAAAACGAAGCCCGCGCATTCACCAGCAGGGGATCGGGCTCAAGGCACGGAATGAACTGCAGGTGGGTTATGCCGATTTTCTTGTGGTAATTGTAGATCTCATCCGGAAAGTGCACCGCATGATCGTTGATGACGACAAGGGAGTTAACGGCCACGCCGGCATCGAGGAGCAGTCCAGCGCGGTCGGCAACCTGCGCCCAAGTACCCTTGCCGCCGCAGTCGAGACGGTACCGGTCATGGATATGCTCCGGTCCCTCAAGCGACAGGCCGACCAGGAAGTTGTATTCACGGAGAAATGCTGCCCATTTCCGGTCGATAAGAATTCCGTTGGTTTGAAGCCCGTTGCCGACAGTCTGGCCGCGGCCGTAGCGCTGCTGATACGATACGGCATTCCGGAAGAAATCCAATCCCATAAGGGTGGGCTCGCCCCCTTGCCATCCGAAAGAGATGGACTCACCGCCCTGCTCCATGGCCTGTTTCACCGTCTCTTCCAGGATCTCATCAGTCATCCGATGCGTCGGCTTGTCCGGGAAAAGATCGGCCTTTTTGCGGTAGAAACAGTAAATGCATGCCATGTTGCAGTTCGGCCCTGATGGCTTAATGAGAATGGAATGCAACGGCTTTAGCTTCATGGATCGATTTCCCCGTCTTGCCGGGTCTCCGTACCGCGAATCAGGCGCACTCTAACAATCTCTCGATGATTACTCAAGCAACGGGTTTTTTTTCGAAGACTCAAACAGGAAGATCGACATAGAGCTGAGTGGGTCCGCACGGGTTCAAGACCGGCACATTTCACGGAATCATTTAGCAAAATTGCGGCACGCGCAGGGCCGGATTGGCCTGCGGACGGTTACGGCTGCGGAGGGATGCCGTGGGACCGGACAAGCCGCACATCCGCTTTCTCCTTCTTGTGATAGGATGGGGCTTCGGAGCTGAGGCCTATTGTGAGGGAGCGATGAATTCTCGCAAGCTCATTGACCGCCGAGCATTTCTGCGCTCGGCCGGGGCGTGCGCCGCTGGCATGGTGGCCGCAGGAAACCCGCTGGGGCGCCTTGACCCGGCATTCTCCGCAGCAAAAGCGAGCAGGCCCAACATACTCCTGATTCTCGCCGACGACATGGGCTACTCGGATATTGCCTGTTTCGGCGGCGAGATGCGCACACCCAATATCGACCGGCTGGCGCAAGGAGGCCTGCGGTTCACTCATTTCCATAATGCCTCCCGCTGCTGTCCGTCGCGGGCCAGCCTGCTCACAGGTCTTTACCCGCACCAGGCAGGCATCGGCGACATGATGAACGACCAGGGGGTGGACGGATACCGCGGCGATCTCAACGATCGCTGCGTAACGATCGCGGAAGTGCTGAAAGGCGCGGGCTACGGGACTTACATGGCAGGCAAGTGGCACGTGACCCGATTCATCGGTGACGACGGGCCAAAGCACAATTGGCCGCTGCAACGCGGATTCGACCGCTATTTTGGCACAATCACAGGTGCGGCAAGCTATTTCGAGCCCGATACCCTGACCGGAGACAACACCAGGATCGAGCCGCCGGCAAATTTCTATTACACCGACGGAATTGCCGACCACGCGGTCAGCTACATCCGCGACCATCGCCGCAACCGGCCGGACAAGCCCTTCTTCCTTTATGCCGCCTTTACTGCGCCTCACTGGCCTCTTCACGCGCTCGAGGAGGACATCGCCCGCATTCGCGGCCGTTTCGACCAGGGCTGGGACGTTCTGCGTTCGGAACGGCGCCGCCGCATGATCGAGATGGGAATCGTTCGCGAGATATGGCGGCTGAGCCCGCGAGACGGCAATGTTCCCGCATGGGAGACTGCCCCCGATAAGGCGTGGCAGCTCCGCCGGATGGAAGTCTATGCGGCCCAGATCGATCGTCTCGATCAAGGCGTCGGCCGGATCCTCGGCGCACTCGAACAAACGGGTGCGCGCGAAAACACACTCATCTTTTTCCTTTCAGACAACGGCGGCTGCCACGAGGAGCTGACCCCGAGCTGGGGAAATTACCTTCTCGAAGGCAAGGAGCGGGTGGCACGCAAGACCACCCGCGACGGAAAACCCGTGCGGTTTTTCAATAATCCCAGCGTGATGCCCGGCCCCGCGGACACGTACCAGAGCTATGGGTATCCGTGGGCGAACGTCTCCAACACTCCGTTCCGGCTCTTCAAGCACTGGACGCACGAGGGAGGCATCGCCACTCCGCTCATCATGAACTGGCCGGCCGGGATCAAGGGACGTGGCGACCTGCGCCGACAGCCGGGCCACATCATCGATATCATGTCCACGTGCGTGGACGTGAGCGGTGCGGCGTACCCGGCCGAGCGCGCCGGCCGCCAGATTCAGCCTATGGAAGGAAAGAGCCTCGTTCCCGCGTTCGCCGACAAGGCACTGGATCGTGAAGCGATCTACTGCGAGCACGAAGGGAACCGGGCCGTAATTACCCCCCGGTGGAAGCTGGTCGCGCGCGGCGCCCAGGGCGCGTGGGAGCTCTATGACATGATCGCCGACCGAACCGAAATGACGGATCTGGCCGCCCAAAACCCCGGGATCGTTGAACCTATGACCGGGATGTGGGATGCCTGGGCCCGTCGCACCCGCGTCTTTCCAAGGCCCGGCTCGACCGGCCGCTGATGAAGTCCGGGGCGCTCGCGACGAGGCCTGCTGGTCAGTGCCGATGATGAGAACGAGGACTCAATGAATACAACGAAACGCCGGGAATTTTTAGCGGGATTGATCGCCATGCTCATGGGCCGGAAGACGGGTCGCGCGGGAGTCGCATCCCGAAGTGGTGCAGTACGGGCCGGCGTCCGGCCTAATATCCTTTTCCTGCTGGCGGACGACTGGGGCGGCGCGGACCAGGCTTCGGTGTTGGGCGACAGGTTTATCGAGACTAAGACATTCGATAGCGTTGTCGAACGCGGGGTCTTGTTTACCAACGCTTTCGTGGCCACGCCGTCCTGCACCGCCTCCCGGGCGGCAATCTTGACCGGCCAGACCCCGCATCGGCTCGGGGACGCCCTCAACCTGTCCAGCAACTGGCGGTCGATTCCGGCGCTTTATACGGATTTGCTTGCCGCGAGCGGGTATCACGTCGGATGCACTCGCAAGGGCTGGGGGCCCGGAATCCACGAAGGACGGCCGATCAATCCCGCGGGCGAACGATACAATGATTTCGATGAGTTCCTGGTGAAACGTCCCGCGGGGGCGCCGTTTTGCTTCTGGTTTGGGAGCAACGATCCCCATCGCAATTACAATCCCCAGCTTGCGCTGGACTACAAGCTCGATCCATCGCGGGTGAAGGTCCCGGCCTATCTCCCTGATGTTCCGGATGTCCGGCGGGACTTGGCCGATTACTACGCCGAAATCAAGAGATTCGATACGGAAGCGGGCGGGCTCCTCGAAAAGGTCGAGGCGATGGGCGATCTCGAGAACACGATGGTGGTTATGACCGGCGACAACGGGTTGCCCTTTCCGCGGGCGAAGGCCCACCTCTATGACGCCGGGACCAGGGTTCCGCTCGCGGTCTGCTGGCCGTCAAAGATCCGGGCCGGCCGGCGGGTCGCCGATTTCGTGAGCTTCACCGACTTTGCCCCGACCTTCCTGGAAGCCGCGGGAATGCGCGTTCCCGAAGAAATGACGGGGAAGAGCCTGATGCCCCTTTTCGCCTCTGGCAAGAGCGGCCGGATCGATCCTCGACGGGATCGGGTTTTTACAGAGAGGGAGCGGCACACCTGGTGCCACCCGGACGGAAAGAGTTACCCTGTGCGGGCCCTTCGGACCGCCGAGTATCTCTATGTCAGGAATTTTCGGCCCGAACTCTTTCCCGCGGGACACCCGTTCTTGAGCAGGCCGCGAGGGACTCCGAAGGGCTACGTCGATTGCGATGAAGGCCCGGCGAAATACTTCCTGGTCGATCACAAGAACGAGCCGAAGTACGTCCGCTTCCGCAAGCTCGCCCTCGACCGCCGGCCCGCCGAGGAGCTCTACGACCTGCGCCGCGACCCCGACCAGATGACCAATGTTGCCGGCGACAAAGCCCACGCCGGGACGTTGGCAAAGATGCGGGCCGAACTCCTGGATTGGATGGAACGGACGGGCGATCCCCGCGCCCGCGGCGAAACGGAGATCTGGGACGCCGCGTGCTGGCACCAGCAGTCCAGAGCCGATATCAAGATGCCCGGCTACGACGACGTCGAACCGGGAGATTTCGTCTGAGGTCGCGAGTTCGAATTTCGTCAACGCCGCCAATCCCGCTTCAGGACGTTGCCCTGAGCATCGACGATCTGGTATTCGGGGCCCGATATGTAAACTGAGGGGCCTGCGCACCCCTTAGTCGGCATTTTGCCGCTGCACTGGATTCCTAATTCGGTTTTTTGATGCGCCTACACCTGACTGCAGAAGGGATTTTCGATTCTCTCCGACCGCAGTTCATGGGATTATTTCCTTGCTAATGTCTCTGATTTGAGACATCATAAACACGTGAAGCCGATCGATTTTCACCCGAGGGTACTCGAGTTCATTCGGACACAGACCGTCCCGATTCGTCGGCAGATCGGTGAAGCTCTTCGAGATTTGCAGAGAGGAATCGCTGCAGGAATGCCTCTCAGCAGGCCCATGCCGACTGTTGCGCCTGGAGTGAGGGAGCTGCGGGTCAAAGATGCCACTGTGACGGTGCGCGTTTTTTATGCGACAAGCAAGGGCGATGCGATCCTGGTTTTTCACGCGTTTTTGAAAAAATCGCAGAAAACGCCCATGCGGGAAATCGACCTTGGGCGGCGAAGACTGCAGGAGGTTTTAAGTGCGAAGATCGAATAAGCCTGTCAGAGCAAGTTCGGCGGAAGACCTTGGCAAAGCATTGGGTCTGTCCAAAGCGGAAACCGGCGAGATGGAGTTTCGCTCTGAACTGACTTCTGCGGTCGTGCGAATCATTCAAAATGGGAACCTAACGCACGCCGAAATTGCAAAACGAGCCGGAACATCGCGTACCCGAGTGACCGCGATTGCGAACGCTAATACACAGGGTATTTCAACGGACTTGTTGATACGTGTCCTTTCTGCGACTGGCCACAGGGCGGAGCTGCGTGTTCGCAAAACTGCCGCATAGTTGCATAGATATTAGAACTCATTGCCGCCTGGGTACGGGGTTGGGCCAAATCGAGAGGAGAGATTTCTTGCGCTTCCATTGACGCCGAGGGAAACGGCAAAAACAAAGGCCTTAGGATTGGGACGCGATCAGAGGCTCGCGCTCGACAATCTGCGCCCATGCCGGGTTAACGAGATTTTGCTGAAAGCGCTCCAGGTATCTCATAGCGGCCCAACTTTGTTAAGTTGTGTGAACCAAAACTGGTAACATATCTCTTCTTGGGGTCGCCACAGAATTCGGAATTTAAAGCACGTTAACCGGTTGCCCCGTATCCTTCCGTGCCACATCGCTATGTTTTGAGCCAAGGCAGCTTGGCCAACTGGTAGTCGGCGAACTCGGCGACGAATTTCTCCGCCCAGACTGCTGCTTCTTCAACGGCACGCTCCAGGTCAGCATCTTCATATGTCAGCTTGTGCCAATGCCGGTGCTTTGCATACTCGTCCTCGAACATCGAGGTTGCGCCTTTTCCTTCCTCGAAGTGATCCTTGACGGAGGCGTAGAAGCACTCTCCTCGACAGGCCGAGGAGCTTGCGGTCGTACTTGAAGCAGAGACGGAGCATCTTGGGGATGCATGGCCTCGTTCTCGCGGTGGTCGGCATATTCGGCAAAGAGCAGGGAGCGCTTCTGATGGCATGAGGGGCAGAAACACCTTCGGCGGCAACTATAGGGCAACAAAAGGTCTTTGCGGCAGGTCGAGCACCAAAGCCGGGCGAAACCGCACCTTAAGTCTCCACAATCGAGGAACTGTTCGACGACGCTCCGTACGACGGGACGCCAGAATCCATACTCCCGTTCGTAGCGCTCGTCCCAGACGCGCTCGAGCTCGTCAAAGTGGTCCTCGACCAGGCGGTAGAGCGGGGAGGCCCGGGCATCGCGGGGCCGGTAGACTCCCTGGGGCAGGTTTCGGCTTGCAGGGGCATGCCGCCCTCTACGATCTGCTCTAACATTTTGTTGGCCGCCGGCGCTGCCGGACAGCTAGATCCTATGTGCGATGAAAGGCTGTCAACTTCCATCGATGGCCGATGGGAGGGATATCGGGGGGATCGGCGGTTTTCGCCATTTTGCAGCATCCAATTGCGTGCGCGGTATTTCTCACAGCAGGCGGAGGCCGGGGGGGAGGGATTCGCCGAAGATTTCCTGTTCCTCGGTTTCACCGAGCTCGACGGTTTCTTCCACCATACGGACCCAGTTTGGCGGCGCGCCTGACGCACGCAGTTGGCTCGCCACGCGCTTGCGCAGGCCCGCATCCACGTTTCGGTCCGCGTCGGGACTCAGGCGCGCAAGGAGGGTGGCCGCGAACGCGGCGGACGGATTGGATTTCCAGTCGGCCCGCAATGCCTGGTCGAGCCACCTCTCAGCCACGGCCTCCGGCACGACATTGGATGCATTTCCATAGAACGGCACGCGGGCCCCGATGCGCCCGATGGCCCACCAGCTCTGATTGGATGCCGCAGGTTTTCTGACTCTGGCCAGCAAAACGTCGCCCGCTGCGGTCTTGCGTTCCGCAGGCAGACGCTCCAACACTCCCGCCAGGCGCGCCCTGTCATCCTGGGCCTGCCTGTTTGATGCCTGGCGCCGTTTCTTTCCCGGCGCCGGCTCCTGGCCGAGAGCAATATCCTCCCATAGTCGTTCGTGCGCCTGCCGGTCCAATCCGCCGGCGACGCGGCGCCACATCGTCCACCATTCCGACCAGACGCGCGCCTCGGCGGCATAATGCACCGCCTGCCCGTAAATCGACCAGAGTTGCCGGACACGCCAATCGTCGAGAGGGTAGCCGTAACCGGGACGGAGGCAGTAACCCGCCAGGTTGCACCAAACGCGTTCATGATCCGGCGACCGGCGCCGATGCCGCACTCCGTTCCAGACGGTCGCGAACATTTCCCTCAGCAGCGGTGGTTCCCAGGTCTCGCGATCGCCGAGGATGGTTTCGAGCTCGCGCCTCAGGCCTTTTACTTCGTGGTCGCGCACATCCCTGGCCCGTGCGCCGAAGACACGCTCAATGGCGCGCGTCGCCTCCCCGAACCGTGAGTGCAGATCCCCTGCAGCCGCGAGCGCCGCCCTGGCGCCGCCCCGCAGCTGAAACTCGAGATGCCACCGTTCCCCGGATTGGCCCTCGGCCACACAGTTCATTTCGAGCGTACCGAGTTCGCTCAGCAACGCCGCGAGGTGCACCGGGACTTCCTTCTGCTCCCCTTGTTCGCGCAGCTCGGCTGCCACCGGCGGCAGCGCGTGAAAGCGATGCTCATCGATTTCGACGAGATCTCCCGGGCGGTACACAACGTCCCCGATGGAGGAAACCAGGTGAAACCTGACCGGCTGTCCCAGGCGCAGCAGGAACGTGCGTCCTTCGAGGCGGATTTCCCGCCCCTCTTCGGCGCCGCGCGGGAGGACGCAAACGCCGCGGCGCGGCCGTTCTTCTTCCGCGCCCAACAGCAGGAAATACGCGCGCGCGGAACCCCCTGCAATCCGCGGCCCGCGGCCATACCGCGCCAATCCGTAGGCGACGGCGCCGCGGGCCACGGCCAGGTGCGGATCTTCATTCTGCAGCTCCGTCACTTGGGCGCCGCGCCAGTCCGTGAGCAGATCGACGACGCGCCTGGACAGCACTGCGCTGCGAAACACGCCGCCGTTCAGCAGCACGGCATCCGGGACCGGGAACGCGGGGCTCTCGTTTAACCCAAGCGCCTCCCGGGCATCATGCGCATAGCGTACGAGGAACGCCGCCAGGTGCCGGGTGACGGCCGGATCGGCGACATAAGGCAGTCCGAATTCCACGATGCCGCCCCGCACGCGGCTGGGCGTTTCGTCGGGGGCAACCCGCGGGAAGAAGCCCTCCACAAGCATCTGCTGCACCTCTTCGCGTTTCAATTCCGCGGATCGTGCCGACGCGATGAGTTTGGCCCCGGCGCCCAGCACCGTCACCGATGTGCGCTCCGGCGCATCGGGGGAAAGCAGCCGTTCTTTGGCCGACCGGCACTGCAGGATCAACTGGGACAGGCTCGCCGCGCTGAGCTTCGCCCCTGCCGTCATCATCCGCCCCTGGGCCAGATGGGCGAGAGCGAGGTCCATATTGTCTCCACCCAGCATGAGATGATCGCCGATGCCTATGCGCGTCAGCTTCGGGCGCCCTTCCTTGATCTGCGATTGGATGAGGGTGAAGTCCGTGGTGCCGCCTCCGACGTCGCACACGAGTACGAGCCTGATGGGATCGAGGGCCGGCCCCAGGCGGTCACGATTGCGCGCAAGCCAGTCGTAGAAGGCGGCTTGCGGTTCTTCGACGAGCCGGATGCGGACCAGCCCGGCAATGCGCGCCGCTTCGAGGGTTAGGGCGCGGGCGGCCTCATCGAACGAGGCGGGAATGGTCACGATGATTTCCTGGTTCTGCAGCGGCTCCGCTGGAAATCGATGGTTCCAGGCCGCCCGCACATGTGCAAGGTAGCTGGCGCTCGCATGCAAAGGCGAAATCCTGGGAATCTCATCAGGCGCTCCCCAAGGCAGGATTGGCTCGGTGCGGTCGACGGCAGGATGCGAGAGCCAGCTCTTTGCGCTCGCAACCAGGCGTCCGGGCACACGGGAGCCGAGTTCGCGCGCCAATTCGCCGATGACTGCGGAAGGAAAACGCATTGTGAAGTCGGGGTCGGACCAGGGGAGCCGCGTGTCGTGCCCGGCGAGTTCTTCGGCAGCGTGGTGGTACCTCAGGGATGGCAGCATGGCTGCCGGGGCGACCTCCCCGGGCGCGACGAGCTGCTCGATCTCGAACAGAACCGGCGCGGCATTGGCGCCTGCCTGCAGATCGGCATAGGCCACAACCGTGTGCGTCGTTCCCAGATCGATGCCGACGAGGAACCGTCCCATAGGCGCCTGCCCTGCTACCCGGCGCGGGATCCGCGAACGTCGAACTCGACCCCCCAGCGTTCGGCGCCGCCGCGGGGCGCCGCTTCCAGTTTCAGGGTGCCTACTTCGGTGACTCTGGCGTGCAGCTTCACCGGCACGACCTCTCCTGCCGGGTGCCGATCCGCCGGGAGGGTGGCCTCGATCCCATCCAACTCTTCCATTTCCTCGGGCGACCAGGACTCGAGCAGAGTTCCCACTTCGTCCTGCCGGCGCACCGAGGAGCCAAAGAACCGGAAACGTACGGGCTGCCCCACTACCAACCCGAACTCCTGCGCAGGCAGTTCCGCCTCTGTCCCTTCCTCCATTCCGAACGGGGCGACACAGAGGGCTTGTATCGGGGGCTCGATTCCCGGAACGGCGGGCATCGCACTCTCAATGCCCACGTAAAAGGCGCGCGCCGTCCCGCCGCGAATCCGAACGCCGCGGCCGCGGCGCACGAAGCCGTAGTAGGCCGCGCCCTTTGCCACCGCGAGGTCAAGGTCCGCGCCCTGCAACCAGCGCGCGGCCGGCGCGCCGGCAGCCGTCAACCAACCGTTCAGGGTTGCGAATATGCGCTGCGCAAGGATGGGCGCCTTGAAAACCCCGCCGTTGAACAACACTGCGGTCGGGCGCATGAAATCGTCGTCGTTTTTCAGGCTTCCCGGAGGTTCGGGATCCGCGACCGCCCCGGCCTGGCGCGCAAGAAATGCCGCCAGGTGGCGGGTGATGCCCGGGTCCTGCGCGTAGGGCAGGCCCAGGCGCGTAAGCGCCGATCGCGCCCTTGATTCGGGACGCGCCGCAGCCGCAACATGCGGGAAGAATCCCTCGACGAGAGTTTGCGCCACTTCGGCGCGGGTCAGTTCCGTGCGCATGGTTTTGCCGATGAGCTTCGAGCCGCGCCCGGGCACGACCACGGGAAACGACTTGGTTTTCGCATCCGCCAGCAGGGCTTCCTTTGCGGTACGGCACCCGTGGGTCAGCGCCTGGAGCTGCCATGCGTCCAGTTGCGCCCCGGCCTGCGCCAGTTTCGTCTTGACCGCATGCGCAAGCGCGAGATCCATGTTGTCGCCGCCGAGCAGGATATGATCTCCAACTGCAATCCGCCGCAATTCCAAGGATCCCTCGCGGTCGCTGACCGCAATCACCGACAGATCCGTCGTTCCTCCGCCCACATCGATGACCAGAATGACGTCCCCCACCGTCACCTGTTTGCGCCAGTCTTCTCCACTTGTTTGAATCCAGTTGTAAAAGGCAGCCTGGGGCTCCTCCAGGAGCACCAGGTTTTCGAACCCGGCGATGCCTGCCGCTTCCGCGGTCAGCTCCCGGGCGGCGGGATCGAAGGATGCAGGCACCGTGAGGACGATGTTCTGCTGTTCGAGCATCTCCGTCGGGTGTCCGTGATTCCAGGCATCGCGCAGGTGTTCGAGATAGCGTACCGACGCCAGCAGGGGAGAAACCTGCTCCACGTCCGGGGACGCTCCGGGAGGAAGGATGGGAGCGCGCCGGTCGACACCGGTGTGCCCGAGCCAGCTTTTTGCGCTCGATACCAGCCGGATCGGGGTGGAGGCGCCCCGGCTGCGTGCGATTTCCCCCACGGCGTAGCGGCATCGCTCCGACCAGGGGAGCGCCAGGTCCGCTTCCGAAAGTTCGTCCCGGTGCGGAAGATACAGAAATGAAGGGAGCAGGGGGCGTTCCTCGACGGTTCCCGGCATCGTCAGTTGAGGGATCGGAACGACCTCTACGGTCGCGGTTCGCGCATCGTCCTGATGGAGATCCACGCAGGAAACAGCGCAATTGGTAGTCCCGAGATCGATTCCGACGGAGTAATGCGGAGCGCTCACAGCTCCACCTCCGCCGATGCCAGAATCTTCGTGTCGTGACCTGCCGCCACCTGCGGCAGCCGGACATGCGTCGCGCGCCAGCCGCGGTGGACAAGGCTGCCGCTGAAGGGCGGCTTGCCGACAACGTTGCCCGTCAGCCGAATCGATGAAGGGTCAAATCCGGCCTGAAGAGTGATCCGGCTCCCCTCGGGCTCGTTACGGACCGGAACGATGGTAAACAGATCGTGCACGACCTTGCGGCATCCCGCATGGACGACGCGCGCCGCAGCGCCCACATCCGCGTCGGCGAATGACGCGACATCTTCCTCCAGAAAGTCGATAAACCGGCCCTCCTGCTGCAGCAGCCCGAGCAGCTGAAGCGCCGCATCGGGGAGCGCCTTCTCGAACGAAGGCGCGGCTGGCGGAGTCGCGATCGGCCGGCTGGCGCCGAGTTGTTCGGCTCTGATCGCGACCGAAGGATCTGCGATGATACGGAAGAAGGCGCCGAATGCGAGACGAAGGCGTGCAAAAAAAGATGGCGTAGACCCGTTCATAGCGACTCTCCTGACCGTTGGTAATGATACCTCTTATGCCGGGCTTATGCGGCGGGCGGCCAGGGAGCCACGATGCTATGTAGCCAAAGCGGGGAACTGGCGGTTCAGACTTGCCGCACAGGCATCGCACGGGCAGGCGTGCTTGAGGTCGATTTCTTCGACATAGGTAGAGGCCCGCATGACGCATTCGAACTGCCGGCAGTGGCAGAGGCCGAACGTGTGCCCCAGTTCGTGCACCATCTCCTTCTCCAGGCGGACGAGCATGACTCCGTCGTTGCGGGCCAGACCATAGAACTGATTCGAAAGCCGGTGCGTGGACACAACCGCAGCGGAACCGCCCAGCTGCGCTTCCCCGAAAACGAAGGTCAGGACGGGGACGAACAGATCCGCATCCACGATCGCGATCCGCTTGTCGTCCGGTTGGCGCGCCCCCTCCAGTATCTGGGCGAGGAGATGAGTGGAGTGAGTCTGCCGCCGCGAGGAGTCTTGTGCGGCCCGCAGATCGAGTTCCGCGCGGCTCAGCTCGACTGGAACCGCGAAGATCTCCTCGAGCCGGCGTGAGGCTGGGAGCAAACTTGCATGCCCGAGAAAAGAACCGTTCAGAATTTGGATCACGTGAGACCCCTACGGTTTCCTCAAGCCGTACTTGTGAATTTTGTTGTATAGAGTCACACGGTCGATCTCGAGGACTTCTGCCGACCTCGAAATGTTCCAGTTGTTCTGTTCGAGAACATTCGTGATGTGCGCCTTTTCAACCGCCGCGAGCGAGCCGGTGTGCGGCAGGCTGTTCTTTTCAGACAGGCGGAACGGCAGGTCCTCGGGTGTGATCGCGGGCGGCTTCCCCGCCACCAGGGCACGCTCGATTGCGTTCTCCAGTTCTCTCACGTTCCCGGGCCAGTTGTAGCGCACCAGGACGTCCATCGCCTCCGGCGAGATCGAAGCGATCGGCTTGGCCATGGCGCGGGCATATTTCTGGACGAAATAATTGACCAGAAGCGGGATGTCCGACTTGCGTTCCCGGAGAGGGGGCACGACGATGGCAAAGACATTCAGGCGGTAATAGAAATCCTCGCGGAAAGTGCTCTCCTGAACCGCCCTCTCGAGGTCCATGTGGGTGGCACAGATGATCCGGAAATCGACCTTGATGATCTCATTGCCGCCGACGCGGGCAAACTGTTTGGTCTCGAGCACACGCAAAAGGTCCATCTGCGTCTTCATGGCGACATTGCCGATCTCGTCCAGGAACAGGGTCCCCTGATCGGCCAGCTCGAGCTTTCCCTTGCGCCGGTATTGCGCCCCTGTGAAGGCTCCGCGCTCATGCCCGAAGAGTTCGCTCTCGAGGATGCCTTCCGTCATAGCGCCGCAGTTGATGGTTACGATCGGGAAGTAGCGGCGTTCGCTGTTGCTGTGGATGGCGCGGGCGATCAATTCCTTGCCCGTGCCGCTCTCCCCGCGGATCATGACGGTCGTATCCGTCCTGGCGACGGTTTCGATCAACTCGAACACTTTCCGCATCGCCGGGGATTCCCCGATAATCTCATCAAGCCTGGGAAACTCGGCGATCTGCTCCTTGAGCTTGAGGTTTTCCTGCATGAGAGCACGCTGTTTGATCGCATTGCGGATCACGTGGGACAGGTAGTCGGGATCAACCGGCTTGGTGACGTAGTCGAAGGCCCCGGCCTTCAACGCCTGGACTGCGGTGTCGACCGAGGCGTGGGCTGTGATGAAAATGACCGCGGCCAGCGGGTCGATCTCTCGGACCCGCTGCTGGAGCTCCATGCCGTCCATCCCCGGCATCTTGATGTCGAGCAAAATGATGTCCCACCGCTGTCCCTGGATCTGACGGATCGCCGCCGGGGCATTTTCGGCGGCGCCAACGTGAAACCCGTCCTCGAGGAACCACTTGGTGAGTGATTCCCGCACAATTTTCTCGTCGTCAACTATCAGGATCGATGTCCGATTGTTCATAATGCCCCTGCACCCGGCGGGTGATTCATGTGATTGTTGCGCTGCCCTCGACTTCGGAATCGCGTTTTCCATCCGGCGGAAACTTGAGCGTGAATGCGGTTCCCTTGCCCAGCTCGGATTGCACGGAGACCAGAGCGTCATGGCGTTCCAGGATACCGTAAACGACCGACAGGCCCAAGCCTACCCCCTTTCCCTCTTTTTTGGAGGAGAAGAAGGGTTCGAAAAGATGCGGAATATCCTCAGGGGCGATGCCCGTGCCGGTGTCTGCCACGACAAACCGCACCCCGCCGGCCTCGTCCTTGGTCACGGTAAGGTTCAGATCCCCCCCGTCGGGCATGGCTTCCACCGCGTTGACAAACAGCGCCATCAGCGCCTGCTGGATCTGGTTTTCGTCGCACAGCAGCGTCGTCTCCGGATCGGCGATCTCAAAGCGGAAGTTCACATTGGAAATCCTGAAGTGATGCTGCATCAAGCGTACTGTCTTGTCCACGATCCCGGCGACCGGGACCAGGCTGAACTCCGCGACGCGGCGCCTGGAAAACAGGAGCAGGTTCTTGACGATGTTTCCGCAGCGCTGCACCTCACTGATGATCAGCTCCAGGTCCGCCAACGTCGATTGAATCTCCGGCGCCGACCCCACCCGTTTGAGCCTCTTCGAGATCAGCTTGGAATAATTCAGGATCCCGGCCAGCGGGTTGTTGAGCTCGTGGGCCACGGTGGCCGACAGTTTCCCCAGAGAAGCCATCTTCTCGATCTGCAGAATCTCGTCGTGAATCTGCTTCAGCTCCGCCGTTTTTTCTTCGACCCTCTTTTCGAGGGTCTGTGACCAGAGCCTGTTCTCCTGTTCGGCGCGCTGAAGGACTGCCGCCATATCGTTGAATGCGCCGGCGAGCTGCCCAATCTCGTCCCTGGTTGCGAGCGGAATCCTGTAGTCGAGGTGGCCCGCGGAAATCTGCCTGGTCCCCTCGATCAGTTTCTGGACTGGCCGGTGGACGGTCACCGACAGGAACAGGCCGGACGCGATCAACACGACCAGGGTGCCGAATACCGCCGACAAGATCAGCTTCCGTCGCGCCCGGGCGATGTCAGCGTCGACAAGCTGCAGCGACATGCGCACGTCAAGCACACCCAGGACCGTCTGATCCGGGGGATGGCAGCCGTAACATGCCGGCTCATTGCGGACGGGATTTATGTGGCCCAGCATACGATATCCCTGAGCTCCCGTGAATATGCGGTTGGGCTCCCCGGGGACGGATTGGAGGGGTTTGGCGCGATCATGACACACATCGCAGGCCTCGTTGGCCGTGTTCACAACGCTCCCCTCCTCCGCCTTGTTGGTGGAGAAGATAATCACGCCACGTTTGTTATAGATCCGGATGCCCTCAACGCCCGGTTCGCGGCCGATACTGTCGATGATCTCCTCGACCTCTTTGCTCTGATTCTGCAACATGCTGTAGTGGGTCGAGTTTTTGATGATGTTGCTCACCAGGGTGGCGTTTTCCAGCACCTGGGCCATCATTTGCTCATTGTGGAAATTCACGGCGAAGTAGGTGTACAGGCCGAAAAGGGCAATCAGAAGCAGGCAGGATCCCGCCAGCACCCGGAAGGTTAAGGTGTCAACATATCGCATAAATGTGCGAATCCTACCACGAATTCAGCCGCTGCATGAATCGTTTGCAGGGTTCGGGCTAAAGGTGCGTTCCGACAGATCTGCTGCGGCGCCAGGATGACGCAAACAGAGCCGCAACCGTGAGCGAGTGGGTGATAAACGCTCATATCCATCCGGATCAAGGACGGACAAACCAGCCGCTTGCCGACACGCGCGGCACTGAACCGCAGCGGTTCCGGCTCAGTTTGCGAATGAACAAGCCGGGCCTGGTGGGTTGATTCAGAAGCGGCTGGAGGCAAGGGATCGCACACCCGAGCCGGTGTCGCAAGATCCGCAACAAGCTGCCCGACGCCCTTCAGCACCGGGTCCCACAGAAGGCTTGGCGCACCAATTCGAGATACCGGCCCGGGTGAAGCATGTCTGCCTGATTCCCAAGCTGCTCGCCGCCGTCGGCCATGGCGGCCCCCGGAACCCGCCTCCTGCCGCGCCGTCCCCCGGCCAGGGATGCAGCGAAACGGGCGCGGTCGGCGGCATATCGCTCGCTCGCCTCGTCCGCAGCCATCAGTGCATCCATCCCGGCAGCTTCCACATCGGTCTCCAGCTCACAAAGCCAGCCGCTGCCGACGGGGTGTGAGATGATCTCGTGGGGCTTGTCGATCCATTCGTGGTTGACGGCGCGGACTACGCCACCGACCGGCGACTGCAACGGCATCGTCGCACCCCCCATCACTACCCAGGCACACGTCCGGCCCTGCTGCACACGTTGTTCCAGCGAGGGCAAGACCATGGTGTTCAAGCCCAGCAGCGCATGCGCGAGGTCGGTCTCGATGCCGAGCCGCACTCGCCCCCGTGCTGTTTCGCGCACCCACCAGTGGTTGCGGCTGTACAGGAATCCTTCATCAGGCTGTTCCCGCCCTCCGGTGAAAGCCGGCGATTCCGCGACATCATCCTCGGCCGCGGGGCGCCCCGGGAAGCGTCGCCGGATGACCGTATCCAGCGAGCAGTTTTTGCAGTCGAGCATTCTGGGGCAAAGCTGGTAGTCCACCACTCCGGCCGTCATCCAGACGCAACACTCCTCATCCGCCGGGATCAGTTGAAACTTCTTCGAAGAATCCATGTGCGCATCCCCATTCGACTCATCGGACTGCGACCGAAACCGCACCAGCCCCTCATTGCCGTGTGCGACGGCCGGGAATCATTGACTTGCCGTCCGCGCCCGCTCGCGGACCTGGAGGAACTCATTTTCGAATTGCCTCCACTCCCCGGGTCCGAGACGCAGCATCGCGCCCGCGGCCGGAATTCCCCCATCCAGCGCCGCCTCGGGCCTGAGCACGCCATTCGACGCCACTGAGAAAAAATCGCGCAATCTTTGCATCTCACCCGACATCCATGACCGGGTCTCGGTTCCAGTCAGGAGCGCGCGAAATTCATCCGGCCTGCCGGGCCGGATCGTGTACGCCCAGCCGTCGACAAGACTGTCCGAGCGTTCCAGGCCCGGCTTCCCTTCAAACGACCTGTTCAGCGCGACAACCTCACCGCTGATTGGAGAGCGCACCGCGAGCGCCCTTCCGTTTTGCGCCAGGACAAGCAGTGGTTCCCCCTTCTCGACCTGGTCTGCCTCGTTCTTGACCAGCGTAATTTCCGCTCCCACCAGGAGACCCGCCAGAAAATCATCCAATCCCAGCCGTGCGTGGCCCGAAGAGAGCAGGTCGATCCAGGTGTGCGATCGGGCAAACAAAACCCCTTCCGGTGCCCTGTGCTGAAAGGAGACGGTGGTCAGCGCCTTTCCGTCCCCCGATGCCAAAGCCGCGCGCCTGGCCCGGACCCTCATCACGACAAGGTCGACGCAAAGAAAGAGGACGATCGTCAGGACTACGTAGAATCCCGCCATGCTGCCACTCCCTGCCCGGTTTGCGGTCTAGTCTGCCATCCCGTTTTCGGCCCGAACCTCGCTATCACTCGGTTTCAGGTCAAAGTTTCTGACTCACACGAAGACTAGTTCCTCACAAAGGCCATTCCCAAACCTGCATGAAAGATCTGTGCCAGATCGACCCTTTTCGAGAATGGACTGATAAAACGTTTTAATACAATAGTTTGCATTCACCAATCCCATCCTTTGATGAGATGTCTGACGAGTCGGATGTTTAATAAATCAACAATGATTCTCCACCATGTCCACTTTTTGCGGCAAAATATTGAAATGATTAAATTTAAGTCTCGTATAGTTTTTCAACAGTCAGTGTTGAATAAGTCAGCGATGTTAGCTGCCGCAAACCTCTGGCGGCGCCGGTGCCGGTGAAAGGGATTTGTGGCCACGCCCATCGGCTTGCCTTGAACTTTTGCTGCCCGCTTTCTCTGCCTTTGATACAATCCGCTTCTGGAGAGTTCCGCGTGGGTGCAGACAAGAAGCTCAGGAAAAAGCTGCTTCATCGTGTGGGGAAGGCGATCGCGGACTATCGGATGATTGCCGCCGGCGACCGCATTATGGTCTGCCTCAGCGGCGGCAAGGACAGCTTCACGCTTCTCAGCTTGCTGAAGGACTTGCAGGCACGGGCGCCGATCCGGTTCGATCTGACGGCGGTGTGTCTTGACCAGCGGCAACCCGGATTCCCGGCGCATGAAATGGAGGATTACCTTGCCGGGGAGGGCGTGCCCTACCGGATTGTGCAGCGGGATACCTACGCAATCGTCCGTGACCGGATTCCGCTGGGAAAGACAACCTGCTCCCTTTGCTCACGGCTTCGTCGCGGTGCGCTTTACAACATTGCGGTCGAGGAGGGATGCACGAAGATCGCCCTGGGGCATCACGCCGACGACATCCTGCAGACGCTGCTGCTCAACCTGTTTTTCAACGGTTCGATCAAAGCGATGCCGCCGGTCTTGCGGAGCGAGGACGGGCGGAACACGGTGATCCGTCCAATGGCATACTGCTGGGAGTCGGATATTGCCGCATATGCCGTGCAGAGTGAATTTCCGATCATTCCCTGCAACCTGTGCGGGTCGCAGGAAAACCTGAAGCGGAAGCGGGTCAGCCGGCTGATATCCGAACTGGAAAAGGAAATCCCGGGGATTCGGGAATCGATGCTTGCCGCCCTCGCGAAGGTGATCCCATCGCATCTCCTGGACCAGGATCTTTTTGATTTCGAAAGCCGCTGCAGGCCCGCCCGCCGCCGCCGTTAAGCGGCGGTTTCTCTCGATGGGTGTGTGATGCGATCGCTGTTGGGCTATCGCGATTTCGCCTGCCGGAGATAGCGCGCGAACTCGGGCGGGATCCTGGTGACGTGATTGACGGGAGTCCCGAGCGTCGGGTGCTTGAAACCGAGCAGAAAAGCATGCAGGCCGAGCCGGCCTATCGGGTTCAGTTCGCTGCCGTAGCTCCGGTCCCCGATGATCGGGTGACCCAGTTCCGCCATGTGAGCGCGGATCTGGTTTTTTCTGCCGGTCTCCAGTGTCACTTCCAGGGCGGTCAACTGGGCAAAGCGGCGCAGGACACGGAAGTGGGTCACCGCCATTTTCCCTTCCCTCGCGTCCTCGGTCGAATGCATGCGTCCCGCCCGGTTTTCGGCCAGATAGCTCCGGATTGTGCCCCGGTCTTTTTGCACGCGGCCCTCGACGATTGCCCAATACTTGCGCTGGATGTTGTGGCTGCTGAACAAGGCCTGCAGCCTGGCCTTGATGGACTCCGATTTGGCGAACACGAGCACGCCGCTGGCGAACTTGTCGAGGCGGTGGACGATGAACAGCCGCTGCCTCGGATCGCGTTCCTTCAGGTGCTGGCGGAGGTAGGCGTAGGCAGTCCGTTCCTGTTCATGTTTGGTTGCCACCGTCAACAGTCCGGACGGCTTTTCAACGAGAAGGAGGTCTTTATCCTCATACACGATCTGGAGACCCCGTACCGGCGGCCCGGACTCCCCCTGGTCCACAATTTCGACCACGTCTCCGGGGGCGACGCGCTGCGAGGCGACCTTTGTAGTCTCGCCGTTGATCCGGACGCGCCCATGCTGCAGCATCAGCCGCAGGGTCCGGTTGGGCGCACCCGGGACCAGGGCTCGAATCGCTTCGAGGAGGTTTGTTTCAGAGGGGCTCGCGAGTTTCACCTAACTCCGATTGCAGACGAGCATTTTCGTGGTATCTGCAAAACGAACGGTGATTTTGTTGGGGGGCGTGAAGGACTGGACGCAGCCCAATCCGAACGTGCTGTGCTCGATCCAGTCGCCTTCGCCGAAACTGCCCGACATGCTGTAGGGCTTGTGGGGTCTCCCGGAGGCTTCCTGCATGACCTCAGTCCAGCTTTGCCGGGTCCGTTTGGTGGGCGACTTGGCTTTCACTGCCTTCTTGACGGCAGTCTTGGCCTGGGGCTTCTCTGCCCGAAAGTTGTGCTCCCCTTTGCAGGTGTTGCACTTGACGCGACGGGGCTTTGCGCCCTGCATGGAAACCACAGTGTGGGCCAAAACCATTTTGCACTTTGTGCAATAGGCCTCGACATCGGAACCGGCGGCGATTTTCTTCATGACATTCCCTCAAAATTTTGGCCAGGGGTCACCCGAACAGTGTATCACAATCGCCCGGGAAAACTTCGGGAATTTAAGCTGTTTCAGCAATATAAGGTAAAGAGAGCGTGACCGTCAGCGTATCTTTTGAGATAGGGTCGTCATGAAACGGCGGATCTCGTCCAGGTTGTCCCGGATCATGGTCATGTCGGTCTTGCCCGGCAATCCGGGATCTGCCAACGACGGAGCCTGGGGAACGAGTCCTTCCTGCATCGCCTGCACTCTTACCTGCAGCTGAGTAAAGCCCTCCTGCAAAGTCGTCAGGTCCCGGCTGAGGTCCGCAATCATCTGCGGCGTCCCGTCAATAGCTCCGGTGACCGCTGCGAGGCCCGCCGTCAAGGGCTGGTACTGTTGATCCAGGCGTCGTATCTGGGAAGAGAAGGACTCCAGCTTTTCGGGGAGTGCAGTCAGAGTCTGAAGAGTCTCGCTGACCTTTCCTTGGAGCGCGCCCACCTCGGACTGAATCCGATCGTGTTCGGCCGCACGAATCCTGCCGGCGGTCGCGAGTTCTTCTCTTAGAGAGGAGATTTCTTTCAGGGGATCCAGCCCGAGCGGCTGCTTGATCTGCAGCCCTGTGGTTTCCAGGTTCTCCACACGCTGATAGGCTCTCCGAACCTCGGCCCGCAGCGCCAGAACCTCTTTTTCGAGCTCGGCGATCTTGGCGGAATTGCCGGCAACGGCCTCATTCCTGAAGCCTTCCGTGGTTTGCTGAAGCGATTCGATCATGTCGCGCAGCACGAGGTGATTCTTTTTGAGTCCGCCGATTTCAGCATAGCGAACCGTGACGTTTTGAAGCGAGGCCCTCAAATCGTCCAATTGGGCCTTGTCAACCTCGGGATGGGCCGTGGCCATCCCGTCCGCCAGGCCGGCGATCCTGCTTTCCAGTGCGGTAAGCCGTCCCTCCAGTGTGGGAATCAGCTCGAGAAATCCGGTATCGGTCACAGCGCTGAGCTTCTCGGCATGGGTCAGGAGTCTGCTCTCGATGCGTTCGAGGTTCTTCTGAAGCAACTCGGCGTTGATGGCGCGCACCTCCAGCCTGAGTGCGTCCAGATCCTGCAGCGTTGGCGCGGCCGGTTTGGATGCCAGCGCATTGACCTGCTTGTCTATCTCCTCCTGGCGAGTCGCCATCCGTGCGAGATTCTCCTGGATCCGTGCTTCCAGGGCGCGAATGTCGCCTCGGATCTGCCTGCGTTCCGCCCGCTCGAATTCCAGGTCGTTGAAGCGCTGCTGCAGATCCCGCAGGCCCTGTCGGACCTCAAACAGGTCGGTGAGCTCCGGGATGTGAGTTTCCTCGACAAAGCCGGTGCCGCCGTGCGGCGGCTCCGGCGGTGTGAGCGAAGCCGGGGTCTCCGAAGCGCGCAGGGCGTAGAACTTTGCGAAAACCACGCCGCATTTGATGCAGTCGACTCGCTCTTCCTGAACGAAACCGCACTTGGGGCAATTCACGATCGTAAACTCCGGAAATCTGGGCCCTTCCTATGGATCGCTGACTACCTCTAAATCGGCCGAAAGGCGTGGTATCTTCACTACAAAAGTTTGGAATCACAAGGATTCTGGAGAAATCAAGCACTCCGGATCCCGGCGCCCAGGATCCAAAGGAACCATTTGTTTTCTGTCGCGAAACTCGTGTTTATATCAAAGATTCTGATTGCAGGTCCAGGTCGGAGAACCATGCGCTTTGCGACAGGGCCTATTCCGTAGGGAGATCCCCCGGCTGTGCCGGGGTGGCAGTAGGAGTTTGACATTTTCTGGAGTGTGTTTCACTCCTTTGTTGGATTTGAAAAAGACGTCCACGTGCACGAGCACGTCAACGTTTCCGTCAACGTCGACGAAGACCGTGATCGTTGACGTGCACGTGCTCGTAGACGTAGCCGTTGACGGCTTTGGTTGCGATCAGGCCCCTTTGAGGGGCCCGCAACCATAAAGCCTCCGGCTCTGCCGGAGGATATTTTACTTCCGCGCGGTTGGGGATCGGTACAGGAACCAGAGCAGCCCCAGGATGGTCTTCCCATCGGCGATTTCGCCTGTCGAGATCATCGTCATGCATTCTTCCGGGGAATAACACTCGACGGTGATGTGCTCACCCTCTTCGAGGCGTTGAACGACAGGGGTCAATTCTGTTGCCAGAAAGAGGTGGATGATTTCATTGCAGAACCCGGGCGAGGTATGGAAGGAGAATTCATGCCGCATCGCGCCGGCCGTGTAGCCGGCTTCCTCTTCGAGTTCCCGCTTCATCGTGTCGAGTGGCGACTGGTTGCTGTCGAGCTTCCCGGCCGGAAACTCGAGGATGTACTTCTGAAGCGGATAACGGAATTGGCGGACCAGCAGCAGTCTCCCGTCGTTCATCACCGGCACCGCGACGACTCCTCCGGGGTGAGTCACAACCTCGCGGATCGCGCTGCGTCCCGATTCCAGGCGTATGGTGTCGACAGTCAGGTCGACCACCTTGCCGCGATAGAGCACTTCGTGGCGGATAACAGCGGTCTCCGGGTTCTGCGCTTTTCCCATTATTTTCTCCAGTCGATCTTTCAGTCGGGTTGTCTGCCGAAATGGCGCCGGTGTTCTACCATGATGCAGGAATCCATTACGACGCGGAGTCCGGAATCGCGTGCGCGCGCCGCCGAGACCTCGTCGGCCAGTCCCAGCTGCATCCAGATGGCTCTGACTCCCGACCGGATCGCCATGTCAACGATTGCCGGGATGTGTTCGGGACGGCGGAAAATGTTCACCAGCTCCACGGGGCCTGGAACTGAGGCGAGATCCGGGTAACATTTGATTCCGAGGATCTCGGGCGCTGCCGGCGTCACCGGGACGACGTCGTACCCCTGGTCCAGTAGGTAGCGAGCGATGCGGTTGCTGTCACGCCAGGGCTTTTCGGACAGGCCGACGATCGCGATGCGCCGGCACTCCGCGAGGATGGAACAGATAGTATCCTCCAGGGGACTACTGTGCTTCATGTTACAATGCCGCATTGTCTCAACCCGAAATGAAATCGCCCGCCGCCGGTGGCGGGCATGGTTCTGAGCGCATCATCGGAAACGAGGAAATCAACGTGAGCGGGAAGCGTTTGTATCTGATCGATGGGATGTCGCATATCTATCGTGCTTACTATGCCATACCCAGGCTGAGCAACTCCAAGGGATTTCCGACAAATGCGATCTATGGGTTTATCTCGATGCTGCGCAAACTGATCGAGGACGCTAAGCCTGACTACATCGGGGTCGCCTTCGACCTGGAGGGCCCGACGGTCCGGCACGAGAAGTTCGAAGCCTACAAAGCCACTCGAAAGCCGATGCCGGAGGATCTGGCACTGCAGGTCCCTTACATCCGCAAAGTATGTGATGCTTTTCGCGTCCCGGTCATAGCATACCCCGGATACGAAGCGGACGATGTCCTCGGGACGCTGGCATACAAGGCTGCCGAAGCCGGACTGACCTCCGTGCTCGTCACCAGCGACAAAGACATGATGCAGCTTGTCAACGACCGGGTGTTTCTGCTGGACGCGATGAAGGACAACCTGCTGATCGATACTCAAAAAGTTATTGAAAAAATGGGAGTTACGCCCGAACAGATCCCGGACCTGCTCGGGCTTTGGGGCGACAGTTCCGACAATATTCCGGGAGCGCCCGGGATCGGTGAGAAGGGGGCCAAGGAACTGATCCAGACTTTCGGGACGGTGGAAGACTGTCTGAAAAACTGGGAAAAGGTCAAGAAGAAGACCTACCAGCAAAGCCTGCGCGACAACGCGGAACTTATCCGTGTCAGCCGCGAACTCGCCACGATCAGCCGTGATCTCCCGCTCGAACTGGATCTGGACGCCCTCGTGCTCAGCCCGCCGGACCGGAAGGCGGTTTTCGAACTCTCAGCCGAATTCGAGTTCAAGTCCCTGATGAGCGAGTTTCTTGACGACACGCCCAAAGAAACGCCGAAGGCGGAATGGCTCGTCGGGGAGGATGAGGAGCGGTTTTTTGCACACCTGGTCGATCAGCCTCGCGTGTACCTGGCGTTGAGGCTGCAGGCCGGCGCCAGAACTCACAAGGCGGCCGAATTCGCGTGTGTGAGCGCAGGCGCCGAAGGCCCGGTTCTGTTCGATTTGCGAAACGAGGAGATCGCGCGCAAATGGGATCGCATCGTGCGCAACCCGGCGCTGACCGTGGTCTGCTGGGACGCCAAGCTCTGCCGGTTGGCGCAGGAACATCGCGGGGTGCACCTGGCCGCGGCTGCCGAGGATGTGATGCTGATGGCGTTTCTGACTGCCCCGCACCTTGGGGATTACTCCCTCCAGAAGTGGGCGCTCGAGAGACTGCATCTCTCACTCCCGGATGCGAGGATCGAGGCCCCCGGCCTGCTCGCGGAGAGGGCACAAGACCAGGTGGCCCAAACGCTCGGCCTCGAGTTGGATGCCCTGCGCCGGCTCTATGAAACGCTTGCGCCGCAACTGGAAACCCTAGGAGTCGGCGGCCTCTACCGTGACGTGGAGTTGCCGCTTGTGCCGGTGCTGGCCGACATGGAGCGTGCCGGGGTAAAGGTGGATCCCGCCATGCTGAAAGTGCTCTCCACGGAAATGGAGGAGCAGCTCGCCGGTCTGACGCACCGCATTTACGAGGCTGCAGGGGTCGAGTTCAACATCAACTCGCCCAAACAGCTCGGGGAAATCCTCTTCGAGAAGCTCCATCTGCCCATGCTCAAGAAGACGCGCAAGACGAAGGGATACAGCACCGACCAGGGGGTGTTGGAAGAATTGGCGGAGTCGTACGACCTGCCGCAGCTGATTCTCGATTACCGCCAGCTTTCGAAGTTGAAGTCGACTTACGTCGACATTCTGCCTACGCTGATCAATCCTTCGACCGGCAGGGTGCACACCTCCTTCAACCAGACGGGAGCGGCGACGGGACGGCTCTCCAGCTCGGACCCGAATTTGCAGAACATCCCGATTCGGTCAGACCTGGGGCGCCGCATTCGGACTGCTTTCGTACCCGAGAAGGGGAACCGGCTCATCTCGGCGGATTATTCCCAGGTAGAACTCCGCGTGCTGGCTCACCTTTCCGAAGACCCGGTGCTGATTGATGCATTCCTTCACGACGAGGACATCCACGAGCGGACTGCCCGTGAGGTGTTCAGCGATACCCAAAGGGCGAACAAAGCCGAGTGCCGCCGTCGGGCCAAAGTCATCAATTTCGGAATTGTTTACGGACTGTCGGCGTTCGGCCTGGCCCGACGGCTGGGCATCTCCCGCGAGGATGCGCAGGCGTTCATCGACGCATACTTCGAACGCTATAAGGGAGTGCGCGGCTGGCTCGACCGGACCATCGAAGAGGTGCGCCGTACCGGTGTGGCCCGGACGCTTTTCGGCCGGATCCGACCGATCCCCGACATTCACAGCAGGGATTACGCCGCGCGCCAATTCGCCGAACGGACCGCGGTAAACAGCCCGATCCAGGGGACGGCCGCCGACATCATCAAGATCGCTATGATCAGGATCCATAAGGCTTTACAAGACAAGGGGCTATCGACTAGAATCTTACTTCAGGTGCATGACGAACTCGTCCTGGAGAGCCCGGCAAAGGAAGTGGAGGAAGTTCAACGGATGGTGCGGCACGAAATGGAGCATGCCGTCGCCTTGAAGGTGCCGTTGCGGGTCGGGATCGGTTCGGGCGAAAACTGGATCGAAACGAAATAATTCGGGAACCCGAAGTGCATCCAATCGTGTAAGCATATGGCATTGTGGAAACCGGGGAAGAGGGATGGGATGGTTGAGGCGCAAGGGGAAGTGCTGCCGATGGAAGAGCTGGAGCTTGGCCTGCAGCAGTCGGTCCCTGGCACTGACAATAATCTCGTCCGCGAATTCATCGCTGGAAACGACGCCGCCTTCACCTCGCTGGTGACCAAGTACAAGGATGCCCTGACGAACTATCTGAACCTGATGGTGGGCAATTACGACGTGGCCGCCGATCTGGCGCAGGAAACCTTCCTGCGCGTCTACAAGAACATCGGCAGGTACAGCAACATCTACCAGTTTTCCACGTGGCTTTACCGCATCGCGACCAACCTGGCCATCGATGAGATGCGCTATCGCAAGCGGCGCGGCCAGGTGTTTTACAACAACGTTTGGGACAGCAGCCGGACGAGTGAGAGCGACCGGCCGGAGATGCAGATTTCCGACGTGCGGCGCGGGCCAAGGGACGAAATGTTACGAAAGGAGAGCGGCCAGGTCCTCGGCGATGCGATCCGGTCCCTCCCCGAGAAATACCGCACTGCGTTCATCATGAAAGAGGTGCAGGAACTTCCCTACGAAACCATCGCCCAGATCCTCAAGTGCTCGACCGGAACGATCAAGTCCCGGCTGCACCGGGCCCGTGAACTTCTCCAGCGCAAGCTGGAACATTACATGTAGATAGCCATTATGGACTGCCGTACGTTTCACCGAAGATTGGAAGATTACCTGGAAGGCGGGCTGGATTTTCCGGGCCGTTTCGGTATGGAACGGCACGCGAAGCAGTGCTACGCCTGCGAGAAGGATGTCAATGAAGCGCTGCGCCTGCGCCAGATGGCTCACGAACTCAGTCGGGTCGTGGCGCCGCCTGATTTCGAGGCGTCGCTGCTTGCGAGGATCAGGAACGAACAGCCTCCGCGCCGCTTCTGGCAACGTCAAAGCTGGTGGTTGTACGGTTTCGAAGGATTTTCGTGGCGAGTTGCGAGCGTCACGGCGCTGATCACTGTCTTCATCGTAGGCACGGTTTCCTATATCCATCTCCGACCCGGATTGAATCAACAGTTGCAGCCAGGTGCCTCTGTGGAGAGCCCGGTATCCCCCCGGATGGAAGCCGATCCCGGCATGACCGTGAATGAAGCCGGTTCGACGCCGGAGGGCGCCCACGATCTGACCAATGCCACTCCGCAGCGTGCATCAGCATCCGGCTTGGAAGGGGTGGGCCGCGCCGGCCGGGATACGTGGACCACGCCGTTTGCAGATCCCGCGGACTCCGAGTTTGTGGAATTCCTCGTGCCGGTCTCAGGGGACCGGCAGCTTATCATGAGATTGCCCAGGACCATCCGCATGCGGCTGGACCAGCCGTCGCGGGAGTACTTTATCCGGAACGTGAGTCATTAGAAGCGACCATGCCTGCAGCCAAACGTGAGTCGACAGCGCGCTGTTCCCGCATTTTGATGCTCGGGATCGCGCTTGCCTTTGTGTGTCCGGCCGTGGGCGCGCAGGAGAAAAAGCTCAAGCGGCCGGAGCAAGGCCTGGTTCACGTCAACATCACCACGGAGATGCTCGGTGCTCCCGAGCAGGTCGTGGTCGCCGGAAGGGTGATCCCCTACCAACCTAAAATCATCGAGTTGTTTCCGTCAACCGGCATCGTGCTCGATGACAAGGGCCATGTGCTGACGTTCCTGGGCTATCGATGGGTCGACATTCACGCGCGCAACCTCCGCATTGAAATCATCGACTCCCTGGGACAAAAGCACTCCGGAAGACTGATCGGAATCGACCAGAGCGTGAGAGTTGCGGTCGTCCAGGGTCCGGGGCGCTTGCTCAAGAGGACGCCGCTTTGCGAAAAGTGCGATATCAAGGACGGCGCCACGGTAGTCATACCCGTGTTGAGTGGTTCCCGGATTTCCGAATTCGAAACTGCTCAGGTTTTGTCCGTGAGTTCCACCGGGGATCAATCAGGCCCGGGATGGGCCATTCAGATCAACCGGCCCCTCAGCGTAGTCGGCGCCCCGCTGTTCAATTCCCAAAACCAGGTCATCGGGCTCGTTGCGGAACAGCCCACCCGGGAGTCTGCCCCGGAGCCTCGTTTTGACGTCAGTATTCTCACCCTGGCGCAGATGCTCAGGTCTGCTAACAAGATCATCAAAGCGGACGGTGACATTCAAACCGGGTGGCTTGGCGTATATTCAACCTCAGATACTGAATCAAAGTCCGGTGTGACGATCTCCAAAGTCGAAAAAGACAGCCCGGCGGACAAGGCAGGACTGCAGGCAGGGGACGTCATGACGAAGTGGAACGGAACTCCGATTCGGGACGAACTCAAGCTCATCCAGATGATCCAGAACACCCCCGTCGGCTCCAACGCGGACATCGAAGTCCTGCGACAAGGAACGCCGATGAATGTAACTGCCGTGATCAGTGCGCGCAAACCTCAGGATCCTGCCGAGAGGCGGGACATCGAGTTGCAGGACGTGATTTCCCTCCCCGGATCCCAGCTTACCACGCGCGGGGCTGTCACCCAGACATCACTCGGGATCGAAATCATACCTCTCTCACCAGAATTGGCTGACTTCCTCCAGATTCCGTACCAGGCCGGTCTTTTCGTAGCCTCCGTGAACAAGCAGACCGCTTTTGACAGGGCGGGCGTCGTGGCGGGAGACGTCATCCTGGAAGTAGACGGCGTGAAACTTGGAAATCCCCAAACCTTCTATGACCAGATCAAGGAGCACGGCTGGGGCAGCCGAGTGATTTTGCGGCTCCTGCGCAAGGGAGTCGAACTCAGCAGGACTGTCCAGCTGCCCAGGCTCTCCGGCCCTCCGGACAAAAAATAGCCTCCTCCTTCCGACTTTGAGACCCGCTGCCGGATGCGCCGGAACATTTCCCGCGTCAAGCGTCACCACGATGCGCAATGACATCCGGCTTCCTCCGCACCGATGCGGCCGCTAGAATATGGATATAGTGGTGATGAGGCTCTCTTTCATCAGGGGAGGAGTCATGAGAGATCCGATGCATCATTCGAAGAACAGGATCGCTGCAGGCCGGATCAGTGTTCCGGTTGCAGCTCTGTCGTTGATCCTGGCCTCGGCTGCGTTTGCCCAGCGAACCCAGCTGAAGCCCGGGTGGAACCTGTTTTCGCCGGACCAGGATGTCGAGGTCGGGAAACAGGCAGCGGTCGATGCGGAAAAGAAACTCCCGATGCTCAATGACCGCAGGGTTAACGATTACCTGACTCAACTCGGCCTTCGCCTGGCCGCCAAAGCTCCCGGCGCCAAGTACCCGTACCAGTTCAAGGCAGTCAATGACATGAGCATAAACGCCTTTGCGCTTCCGGGCGGCTTTCTGTTCGTGAATCGCGGCACCATCGAAGCTGCCGACGACGAAGCTCAGCTGGCCGGCGTCATCGGGCATGAGATCGCGCATGTGGCACTGCGGCATGGTACGAACCAGGCCAGCAAAGCCTATATCGCGCAGGCTCCCCTGGTGCTCCTGGGAGGTCTCGGCAGCAACTCTGTCGGCACGGTTTTGGCGAAAATCGGCGCCGGCTTCACGCTCGATTCCGTGCTCCTCAAGTACTCGCGCGACGCCGAAAACCAGGCAGATATCATGGGGACGCAGATCCTGTATGACTGCGGCTACGATCCGCGCGCCATGGAGCAGTTCTTCGAAAAGCTGACGGCGGAAGGAGGGAGCCGGACTCCCCAGTTCTTCAACAGCCATCCGAATCCGGAAAACCGGATGGAAAAAATCAACGAAGAAATCAGCCGGCTCGGCGGCACCCAGCCAGGCGCGGCGACCGACTTGCCCGGCTTCCACCAGGTCCGGGATTATGTCCGCAGGCTGCCGCAGCCGAAACCTGCAGCCGGAGGATCACAAACGGCGTCCGCACAGCCGGGGACTACCCAGCCCGGCGCCGAAACTCCTCCGAAACCCTCGAGCCGCCTGACCGACTATTCGAATGACCTGCTGCAGCTGCGTTATCCCGACAACTGGGGTAGGAGTGGAAGCGATCAGTCTACGACCCTTGCCCCTGACCATGGAACCGTGGCGACCAGCCAGGGCGAGTCTCTGGCCTACGGAATGATTCTCTCCGTTTTCGCTCCCAACGCGGGGCAGTCCGGCCGGTTCGATCTCAAGGAAGCGACCGATCAACTGATCGCTGATTTGCAGCGCTCGAACCCGAATATGCGTGTGAGCGGGACGAGCGCCCAGACGCGGGTCGGGGGAGAAAAAGCACTGTCGACCACGCTGCGCAACGATTCGCCCGTCGGGGGCACGGAAACCGACTGGCTCGTCACCGTGCTGCGCCCCGACGGCTTGGTCTACTTCATTGGTGTAGCACCCGAGCCCGCGTACAACGAATATCGGCGGGTATTCCAGAAAGTGCTCGATTCGGTTCGTTACGTGAGCCGGTGACAGCATTAACGGTTGCGATACGACATCCGTGATTCGGGCTGGGTGATCCGGCTGGTTTTGAGGGAGTCAGGAGTCTGGAGTCTGGAGTCTGGAGTCAGGAGTCTGGAGTCAGGAGTCAGGAGTCAGGAGAACTGCTTCGGATCATGTTTGCGCTCGCCAGCCGCGCTAATCAGAGATTCCATGTGGCCGCGGGCTTCAGCCCGCACCGTCGGCAACGACTTGGGGGGGACTATGCCGCATGGGGTGCTGTTACGGAATCAGCCGTAGAGGGCTGCTTGGAGACCGGGCTGAAGCCGGGGGCCACAGGAATGCTGATCACATCAGAGATTCGATGTGGCCGCTTCACATGTTACGGCTGAGTAGGCTCACTTGCCTGCTGCGGCGTTTGCGGCCCGGCCTCCCTCGAACGCCATCATCTTCTTGTCGTCGAGCACGCCTTCCCACCGTGCCACGACGGCCGTCGCGACGCAGTTGCCCGTGACGTTCGTTGCCGTGCGGCCCATGTCGAGAATCTGGTCGATGCCGAGAAGAAGAGCGACCCCTTCCATCGGCAGGTTGAAGCTGGCAACCGTGCCCGCGAGAATCACCAGGGATGCGCGCGGCACGCCCGCGACGCCCTTCGACGTGAGCATCAACGTCAGCATCATTGCGACCTGGGTTTTGATATCGAGCGGAATTCCGTATGCCTGCGCGATGAAAATCGACGCGAGCGACAGGTAGAGCGTAGCCCCGTCGAGATTGAAGCTGTACCCGGTGGGGAGGACAAAGCCGACGATGTCGCGCGGGCAACCGAAGCGCTCCATCGTTTCCATCGCCGTGGGGAGCGCAGCTTCACTCGATGCGGTGGTGAAGGCGATGGTAAATGGTTCGCGGATAGCCTTGAACAATCGCAGGAACGGAACCCGGATGATGGCGCATACCAGGTACAGCACCACGAAGATAAAGAACACCAGTGCGCCGTAAAAACAGAGCACCAGGCTCCCATACCCTACCAGTACCCCGAGTCCCGAATTGCCGACTGTGTACGCGATCGCTGCAAATACCCCCAGAGGCGCGAACTTCATCACAAAATCGGTGAAACGGAACATGGTCTCGGCCAGGGTGTTCAGGACCGAAAGGAGCGGCTGCCCCTTCTCGCCTATGGCCGCCAGTGCGAGCCCGAAGAAGATCGAGAAGATCACCAGTTGAAGGATATCGCCTCTCGCCATGGCATCGACGACGCTCGTCGGGAACACGTTCACCAGGAATTCGCCGCTGGACTTATGTGACTCCACCAGACTTTTCGTCGACTGGGCGCCGGGCGCGGCCTGCGGGGCGCCTTGCGAAATACCAGCTGCGGGCTGGGCGCTCGTGTCGACCTGGGCGGCCCTTTGTGGGATATACTGTCCCGGCTTGAACAAGTTGACCGTCACGAGCCCGATCAGGAGGGCGACGGTTGTGGCGATTTCGAAATAAATGATTGCTTTCAGCCCGATGCGCCCGACTTTCTTGAAATCTCCCGTGCCCGCGATGCCGATCACCAGGGTGGAGAAGATCAGCGGGGCAATAATCATCTTGATCATGCGCAGGAAGATGTCCGCCATCGGTTTTAAGGATTGGCCCCAGCCCGGCTGGACCCAGCCGAGGAGAATGCCGATCACGAGTCCAACCAGAATCTGGACTGTCAGGGAAGGGAAGCGTCGCCTTTTCATGTCTATATCCTTGGAGTATAATAAATACTCATTGCGCAACAATCCGGAGGTTATCTCTCGAGCGCTCTAGGCTAGTAGTTTTCGGGCCGGGATTCAAATGAAATTCCTGGCTGCGAAGGGCGCGGGTTCGCACGCACAATCCGCGTTTTCCGACCTGGAGCAATTTCCTTGCGGCGTGTCTGAATCTCTGATATCTAGGCGCGCTGAGGAGTGACCATGTTATTCAAAATACTTGATAAAAACGAGTTCCACAGGTTGGTTGACATCATTCTGAAGTCGAATGAAGTCATCGGGCCCAAACGGATCGACACCAACCAGGACGGCAAGCCGATTCACCAGTACTTGCCGGTGAGTAGCTTTGACGAACTCGATCTCAACTACGAGACCACCGAGTTTCCCGCCAAGACCTACTTCCTGCCTTACAAGGAGAACCTGTCGACCTACACTTTCAGGAAAACCGACTGGACCCAGAAGATTTCCTACCGACTCCAGCCCCGGGCAATCATCGGACTCCATGCCTGCGACATCAACGCGTTGCTCAAGCTGGACAAGGTGATGGCGCGGGAATTCTTCCCAAGCCCTTATTACATATCCAGGCGCAAGAACACCTTTATCGTCGGGATCGACCACGACCCATGCCAGGGCGCGTTCTGCCGGTCACTGGGGACCGACACGGTCAATCGCGGCTTCGACCTGTTCCTTACCGATCTGGGCGATCGCTACTTCGTTGCGATCGACTCGGAACGCGGATTCTCCATCCTCCACAAAGTCCAGGTGCGGGACGTGGCCGAGCAGGATACCTCCGAGTACCTCGCGGTCCGCAAGCGCATCGCATCCGGTTTCGGGCCGAACCTGGACGTGCAGCAGCTGCCGAGGCTCCTGGACATTGAATTCGAATCGGATGTCTGGAAAAGGTGGGGCGCCAAGTGCCTCAGCTGCGGAAGCTGCGCGATGGTGTGTCCGACGTGCTACTGCTACGGGGTCAGCGAGCGCGTCTCGATGGATTTCACCGAAGGCGCCAAGGTCAAACAATTATACTCCTGCAACCTGGTGGATTTCGCCCAGGTGGCGGGCGGCCACAACTTCCGGCCCAAGCGGGAGACCCGCCTGAAGTATCGCTACTACCATCAGCACCGCGGCTTCGTGGAGGAGTACGACGAGCCCAAGTGCGTCGGGTGCGGGCGCTGCGGCCGGGTCTGCCTGGCCGGGATCAATCCGCCTGACATTATCCGCGACCTGCAGGCGGAGGAGGAGCAAATATGATGATCTTGATGCATCCTTATGACGTGACTCGCGAAGACGAGATCAAAGAACCCCTTGATTTCAACAACAAGGCCCATCTCAAGCACGTGGACCAGACCTTCAAGTCGGAGATCTCGAGTGTGATCCGTCTGACCGAAAAGGAGAAGCTGTTCCACATTCGGATACTCGACAATGCCGAACGGGAGCGGTTCTCGTTCCAGCCGGGGCAGTTCGTGATGCTGGAGGTGCCCGGCTTCGGCGAGGTCCCGATCTCGATCTCCGGCTCGAATTCCCAGAAGGGATTCATCGAGCTGTGCATCCGGCAGGCGGGCGTGGTGACCAACGTTCTGCAGCAAGGCCAAGCCCGGCGCCAGGGTCGGGATCCGCGGGCCGTTCGGCACCTACTTCCCGATGGAAAAGATGAAGGGTCACAACATCCTGCTGATCGCGGGCGGACTGGGGCTGGCGCCGCTGCGGGCGCCGATTTTCTACGTGACCGAGAATCGGTCCGACTTCCGGCAGGTGCACATCCTGTACGGCACTCCGGACCCGAGCCAGCTGCTGTTCGATTACCAGTACGAGCAGTGGCGGCGCGTCGACGGCGTAAACCTGTCCCTCATCGTGGAGAAGCCCGACACCGCGTGGAAGGGCCCGGTCGGCCTGGTCACCAAGCTGCTCGAAAACATCGATGTGCCCATGGACGACACTATGCCATCGTCTGCGGCCCGCCGGTGATGTTCAAGTTCGTGTGCAAGATGCTGGGCAGGATGGGCATGCCCCTGGACCGGATGTTCGTGTCCCTGGAACGCCGCATGCACTGCGGAATGGGCAAGTGCTGCCGCTGCAACGTGGGATCGACCTATGTCTGCATGGACGGTCCGGTTTTCGACTTCTGGACGGTGATGAACCTCAAGGAAGCGATCTGAGAGGTGGAGCGATGAAATATTTAGGTATAGAACCCAGCCGGCCGCGGATCGCCGTCTTCGATTTCACCAGTTGCGAAGGTTGCGAGCTGCAGCTGGCCAACAAGGAGGAAACACTGGCCGAGTTCCTGAGCGCCATCAGGATCGTCAGTTTCCGCGAGGTTTCCACCGCGGATGAAGGACGACTACGACATCGCCCTGATCGAGGGCGCGATCACGCGCGCCGACGAGGTGGAGCGCCTGCGCTCCGTTCGGGCGAAATCCAAGGTGCTGGTCGCGCTCGGCAGTTGCGCCTGCTTCGGCGGCGTTGCCAAGCTCAAGAACGCCTACAATCTGGACGAGGCGAATCGGGAAGTGTACGGCAACGATCCCAAAGACACGATGCCGACGCGCCCCATCAAGGACGTGGTCAAAGTGGACCTGGAAATCCCCGGCTGCCCGGTGTCCAAAGCAGAAGTGGAACGAATCGTCCAGCACGTGATCTGGGACGTTCCCTACAGCTTCCCGGCCTACCCGGTTTGCCTCGAGTGCAAGCAGCGCTACACGGTGTGCCGTTTCGAACACGGGCAGCTCTGCCTTGGCTCGATCACCAGGGCCGGCTGCGACGCCCCCTGCCCGGCCGGAGGATTGGGATGCTGGGGATGCCGCGGCCCCGCCGCAGATCCCAACTACGAGGAATTCTTCGCGCTCGCCAAGGCCAGGGGCTTCGGCGACCGGGAGATTTCCGAACGTATGAACTTTTTCGGTGCTTTCGAGGTGGCAAAATGAAAATAAACCTTGACGTAGATGTCCATCACCTGACCCGTGTCGAAGGACACGGCAACATTCGAGTCGGTCGTCAAGGACGGCGAGGTCAAGGAAGCGCGCTGGGATGTGGTCGAGACTCCCCGCTACTTCGAAGTGATGCTCAAAGGGAAACACTACTCCACCGCCGGCATCCTGACCGCACGCATCTGCGGCATTTGCTCGATCGGGCATTGTCTCGCCAGCATTCGCGCCACCGAAGCGGCACTCGGAGTGACCATCCCCGCGTCAGCCGAAAAACTGCGTCTGCTCGCGAAGCATGGCGAGACGCTGCAGAGCCATTGGCTGCACCTGTTCTTCCTGGCTGCACCCGACTTCGTCGGCCTCCCCAGCGCCCTGCCGCTGCTTGAGAGCAAGCCGGAGGTGGTGCGCCTGGCCGCCCGGCTCAAGCTGATCGGCAACCGTCTTTGCGACCTGGTCGCCGGGCGCACCACTCACCCGGTCTCTCTGCAGGTCGGCGGAGTCGCGATGATGCCCTCGCGGGAACGGTTGCTCGCCATGCGGGACCAGCTCAGCCGGTCCTTTGCGGACATCAACGCGACCGCAGAGCTTCTCAGCACCTTCAAGATCCCGGCCTTCGAGCGCGAGACGGAGTTCGTCGCGCTCAAGGGCGAGACTGAGTATCCCTGGATCGGCGGCCGCCTGGTTTCGACCGACGGCGTCGATCATGCCGAGAATGACTACCGCAAGATGACCAACGAGTACGTCGACAAGCGCAACACCTCCAAGTGGTGCCGCCTGTCCCGTCCTTCGTTCGCCGTGGGCGCTCTGGCCCGCTTCAACAACAATCACAGGCTGCTGCACCCTGAGGCAGCCAAAACAGCCGCTGCCTTCGGGCTCACGCCTGTGTGCCACAACCCGTTCATGAACAACGTCGCCCAGCTCGTCGAATGCGTGCATGTTACGCACGATGCGATCCGGCTGATCGATGAGTTGGTTCAGGACGGGCCGGCCGAGACAATGGCACAGGTTTCGCCCAGGGCCGGCGAAGGAGTTGGAGCGGTCGAGGTGCCGCGCGGCATCCTCTACCACCACTACGAGTACGATAAGGAAGGACATATCGTGCGTGCCAACTGCATTATTCCGACGACCCAGAATAATGCCAATATCCACCTCGACATGCCGGCCTTGGCAAGGCATTTTGCCGTCGACGGCATGACCGACGAACAGCTGACCCTGCTGTGCTCGATGCTGGTTCGTTCGTACGATCCCTGCATTTCCTGCTCGGTGCACTGAGCCATTCAGAAAGATCGCGGCCGCAGGCATTTCCAGCCTGCGGCCGCGAGGATTTTTCCAAATAAAGCCAGAATAATCGACGCGAAAAGTGCCGGTGTCTGTGCCGGTCTTAGTCGCTCTTTTCCCTATCGCAATCGCCCCTTACTCAGTTCCTGTCGCGAAACTCAATGATTGTCCTTCCTGGTCCTGGACGTGGACCTGGACTTCGACCTGGACATGGTCAGCCTTTTTCGATGTATCCTATCGCGAATTCGGAACTTATATCGGGACATCGGTATTTGCCGGGTCTATGTCCAGGTCCAGGTCCAAGTCTAGGTCCAGGTCAGATGAACCTGCAGTTTCGCGACAGACACCAGTTAGCGACTCACCAGAAGCCGATTGCGATTGCGACAGCGACACCGACAGCGATGTCCATCCGTGGGGACCGCACCTTCCTACCGGTTCATTCCTTCGCTGTAGGAGAACATATACTCCTGTATTCCGTGACGCATGAGGAACGAACTGGACACATTGAATCGTGCCATGAGCTTGGCGATATCTCTCGGTTGATGGCGTGGGCACGGCCGCATTTCGCTGGTGGCGGTCTGGTACATCATCCGTTCGCTGTCGACGATTTTAAACAGCGTGGGTTTCGCGGGGATCGTGGGCTGAGACGAGAGGAGCGCAAAAAGCAGGGTTCCTGGATGGCACCAGCGGGCCAGCCGTTGGACCAAAGCCTCGAGTTCTTCGAGATCCAGGTAATTGAACAGATCCCACGCGAGGATGATGTCAAAGCGCGTATCCTCGCTGAAGGGAAGCAGTTCGGCAAGGATCGCTTCCGTCGACTCTTCCGTGCCGGATGCTTTCCGTTCGACGTAGCTGTGATAGAAGTCCTCGATGTGCAGCCGGCAGTTCAGGCGCGACCAGAAATCGACATTCACTCCCAGAGCGGGCCCGAGATCGAGAATGAAGTACTTGCGGTCGCTCGCGAGTGAGGCGAGCAGCGCGTTCAGCCCGAGAGACCGGTACACTGCGGGTTCATGTTGGGAATCCTGTGAGGCGATCCGAGTCATCTTGAAACCAGGGCGATGAAAATCTCCTCCATGACGGCTGCCTGTCACAGCTCGTCGGGGCCGGAGGAAATCAACTCCTTTCCGCTGTCTTTTCCTGTTTCGGGAGCTGCGGCGTGGCCGGCCGGGGCTCCGGCCCGCCGCTCTGCCGTGGAGGCACTTCTATCACCGGCTTGGCGACCATGTCGATGCTTCCCTTGAATTGAGAGCCATCCTCCAGGGTTATGCGCGGAGCTTGCAGGTTCCCGCGCACCGTGCTCGCCTGTCGGAGGATGATTTGCTCTTCCCCGAAAAGGTTGCCGTCAACTTCCCCCTGGACGACGATCGTCCGGCCGTAAATGTCCGCCTTCACGCGTCCGCTCTTGCCTACGGTGACGCTGTGCTGCCGCAGTTCTATTCTCCCTTCGATCCGCCCTTCGATAAACAGGTCTTCGCCGCCTGTGAGGTTGCCCTTAAATTCGATCGAGGGGCCGATCAATGCGCGCTCCCTTGAGGCCTGGGGTTGGTTCCGCGCGGCAGGCAGCGGGGGCGGCGGAGGTTGCGAGGGAACCGCCGGTTCTTCAGCATCAGATTTTTTCCAGATCATGACGTGCTCCTTGGCTGACTGATCGAGAGTAGCTCATTTGTAGGCCAAGGGCAGAAATAAGTCAAGCTCACGCTCTGCCGGGAGGCGGCGGTGTCGTACTCAAGAGTACGGGAACCGTTTGAGCGGCCGGAGCTTACGCCGGCTGGACGGAAACTGGCGCCGGCGGGAAGACCTTCGTCGCACCGCCTTTGAGCGCACGTTGCATGCTACAATCGTGGGCTGGGGTGCCGGATAGGAGGCCTATGCGAATCGCAGCCGCTCTTGCCATCATCGTGCTTCTCCTGGCCGTGGCGTACGTCTTCTTCATTTACCTCGGAATCTATAACGTGAGCGCCACAGATCCGCACACCAGGCTCGTGCGTTGGATCGCAAACACCACCATGGACAACTCAGTCAGGCGCCGGGCCGAAGCAATACAAGCGCCGGCTCTGACGGATCCCTCCCTGATCGCTCGCGGATCCGGGTATTACCACACATCCTGCGAGTCCTGTCACGGAGCTCCCGGCGTGGAGCGGGCTGCGTTCGCGAAGGGACTGAATCCGGCGGCGCCCGACCTGGTGCAGGTAGTGCACGACTGGACTCCGTCTGAGTCATTCTGGATCGTGCAGAACGGGATCAAGATGAGCGGGATGCCGGCATTCTCACCCTCCTACGATGACAGTCAGATCTGGTCGGTGGTCGGGTTTCTGCTGCGTCTCCCCACGCTGTCCCCAAGGGATTATCAGACGCTTGTCGAGTCGGCCGGGCCGCGAACTCCCTAGCTACATTCTGTCGCGAAACTCGCATTCGGCCACAGGGCACAGCGCCCCTCCGGGGCCGGCAATCCGACACTCGCTCGAACTTAAGAGGGAGTTTCGCGACAGAAACGAGATAACCGGGCTGCCGCTCGCCGGATCAGACGCACGCGCCGCTACCGGACCTGCGGCCTGCCGCCGCGAGCGTTCAAGAACCACTTGGAAACTTCCATCCAGAAAGTCCCGGCGGCTGCGGCACCGATGGCCAGGACCCAATCCTGGTCTGAGAGGGCGGCGGTCTTGAACACTGCCTGTGCCGCGGGCATCTGCGTGGCCAGGAAGCTGAACGTCAACGCCGCGACAGCCCAGAGGGCCATCAGCCGATTGCTGAACAATCCCAGCCGCACAAGGGACTCATGATCCGAGCGCAGGTTGAAGGCCAGGAACACGTGGCCGGCCAGCCAGGTGACAAAGGCTATGCTCTGGGCTTCGGCCAGCGCTCTTCCCCGGAACCAGCTGAACAGGTATGCGAAGGCAACGGCCGCAAACAATCCCACGGCAGCGCGGACGATGCCTGCGACCATGTCCCGATCCATGAACCGGGACTCTGGGTTCCGGGGAGGCAGGCTCATGAGACGGGATTCCGGGCGTTCAACGACGAATGCCGCCGCCGCGGCCAGATCCATGAACAGTTCCATGAGGATGATCTGGATGGGAGTAAACGGGACCGGCGCCTGGAGCAGCGCCGGGAGCAGGGTACTGCCGATCAGGGCAAGCTTGCAGGCCAGGTAATAGCGCACTCCTTTCCTCAGGTTGGCAAAGATGAGACGGCCCTGCTCGATGGCGGTCACTATGGTTGCGAAGTTGTCGTCGGCCAGGACGATGTCCGCCGCCTCACGGGCGACGTCGCTTCCGGTTTCACCCATGGCGATGCCGATGTCTGCTGCTGCGAGCGCGGGAGCGTCGTTCACCCCGTCGCCGGTGACGGCCACAACTTCTCCCTGTTCCTGAAATGCCCGCACGAGGCGCAGCTTATCTTCCGGATTGGTCCGGGCGAAGATGGAGACCTGGTTCATTTCCTGTTTAAGAGATGCATCGGGGAGTCCGGCAAGATCCTGCCCCGTGAGCAGGCGACTCCCGTTCCCGAAGGCGATCTGTCTTGCCACAGCACGCGCCGTGGAAGGGTGATCGCCCGTGACGAGCACCGGGCGAATCCCGGCGGACTTGCAGGACTCGATGGCGGCCTTGACCTCCGGCCGCGGGGGATCGGCCAGGCCCGCCAAACCGACAAACAACAGGTCTGATTCGGCGTTTTCCTGAGTGGGCCGGCCTCCGGAGACGAGCTTTTCCCCGAACGCGATCACTCGCAATCCGTCTCCGGCCATGGAGGAGGCCCGTTCAAGAAAAGGTCGCCGGGCGGGCTCGTCCATCGGCTGTTCTATCCCCTTGGCCATCATGCGGTCACAGCGTGGCAGCACGGCCTCCGGTGCACCCTTGACGGCGCAGGCCAGACGGCCATCCCGTTCGTATACCACCGACATCCTCTTGCGACTCCCGTCCGGAGTGTAGGCGTCGCGCAACGGGTGCTCCGAGCGCACGGTGCCGATGTCCAGCCCCTCCTTGGCCGCGGCCCGGAGCAGCGCCGTTTCAAGGGGGTCCCCGAGGAAGTCCCCGTCGCTTTCGCTGGCGCTGCTGCACAGCACACCGAGTTCGAGGATGTGCCTGCGGGAACTCTCAGGCTCCAGAAGGTTCAGCTCCATTCGATTCCGTGTCAGCGTCCCTGTTTTGTCGGTGACGATGGTGGTGACCGATCCCAGCGTTTCGGCGGCATGCAGCCGCTTGACGATTGCTCTTTGCCTGGAAAGGCGGTGCGAACCCAGTGCCAGCACCATCGTGATAATGATCGGGAGCTCCTCGGGGATTGTCGCGAAAGCCATCGAGAGACCGGTCAGCAGCATCAGCTGCAACGGCTGTCCGCTCCGCAGCCAGCCGAGCAGTGCAACCAGCGTGCTGAAGCCGAGGGCGAACCAGACCATCCAGCGCGTGAGTTCCCTCATCGTCATTTGGAGGGGGGTGCGCGGTTCCTTGACTTCAGCGGTCAGCCTGGCAGTATGCCCCAGTTCAGTAACGGCGCCGGTGGCGAATGCCACTGCCTCTCCCCGGCCTCTCGTGATCGTGGTCCCGGCGAATACGAGATTGTGACGATCGGCCGGCAGAGTTGCTTCCGGGTATACGACGGAGGCGTCTTTCTCGATAGGCGCCGACTCGCCCGTGAGCACCGATTCATCCGCCTCGAGTCCATAGGCTTCCAGCAGGCGGGCATCGGCAGGGACGCGCTTGCCCGCTTCGATGAGGATGACGTCCCCGGGGACGACCGCATCGGCAGGGATTTCCCGGAGTTGGCCATTGCGGCGAACGACTGCGGCGGGAGCCGACAATTTGCGCAGCGCGGCGATTGCCCTCTTGGCGCGATATTCGTTATAGATCTCCACCCACACCAGGACGAGGATCACTCCCAGAATGGTGAGCGCGTCGCGGAGGCCGCCCCACAAGGCATACAGGACGCCGGTGACGATAAGCAGCAGGATCATCGGCTCACAGGCTTCTTCAAAGAAGATCTCCCAGATGCGGACCTCTTTTGCCTCGTGCAGCCGGTTCGGTCCGTAGGTGGAGAGGCGCCTGGCCGCTTCGGGGGCGTCAAGGCCGGCCAGGCCGTCCGATTCCAGCTGCGCACACACTTCCGCTGCGGTCAGAGCATGCCACGCTCGAGGATTGCCTTCGCGCCCGGGCTTGATCATGTCGGACATCTGGCCCACCTCCCGTCGTGCCTGCAATTCACCGGTGTGAGGACCGGAATTGTTCCCGTCTCTGAACTCCATACCCAGTCGTCCTGAACTCCGGCCTTAGCCCGAATATTTCACGAAGATCTGACCGCGTAGCGGCCGCACGAAAGTAGGCCTGCCTTTCAAGGCCGGCACGAGGCCTGACAACCCAAATGCGTCGCGTAGGTCGTGAGGAGACCGTCGGCGGCTCAAACCCTACTCCCGAGCAGGACGTCGTCGACGAGCTGGGATTCGCCTCGGGCGTCGTCTACGAAGACAACGAGCCGCTCCATAAGGCGGAGAAATTGAGACACCGGGACATAAAGCGTTGGGAGCTGGATCCCGCCTCCTCTGAAGATTACCAGGAACGCAATCACCGCCCCGCACCGAATCGCCGTACTCCCCAAAAGAAAACGAGTTAGCCGACAACAGCGCCGAACATGCCGGAGAATTCGTATGCGGCAGAGGCTGCCTTGCAGGGTTTTACCCCGATCCGACTAGGAAATGACCCAGTTATTTCCCCCCAATCCACTTGTTAGACTCCACCCGATTTATGCAACCGCGTATGCCGCCGACGCCCGAATTCCTATCGGATGGTGGCGGAGAGCAAATCGAATTCAATGGTTGGTTCGACTGCCAAGAGCGGGTGTGAGAATGGGTGGGATCTTATGAAGTGCCAGCGATGCAATGGTCTGATGTACCCCTTTGAATTACGTGACAGGCGAGCGCAGGGTCGTGCGGCAGGATTGGTCTGCCTCCTCTGCGGTGAAATCGTCGATCCGGTCATTGCCGGGAATCGCAGCACCTCCCCCGAGTTGCTGCAACCGATCAGGTCCGCGCGTCGCCGCAGCCGGATACGGCGCGTGATGGTGCGCTGAACCGGAGCGCTGCCCCCAGACAGGTGTCAGGTGCCGGGTGTCAGGTGTTGGGGCGATTCGCCAAATGTGCCGCGAGCAACGATTGAGATCCCCCGATGGCACCCAACACCCAGCACCCAACACCCAACACCCAGTCCTAGGCGCGCCCTGAGGCTCCCTCGGCGGTAGCGATTTTGCGCGACGCAAATTGCGCGTCGCAGACCGCCAGCGCGGCAGTATTGACGATGTCGTTGACGTCGTTTCCGGGAATCAGCAGATACACCGGTTTCCGGATCCCCATCAGCATGGGCCCGATAGCGGTTGCGCCGCCGAGGCGGGCGAGCAGCTTGTAGGCGATGTTCGCCGACGTCAGGTCCGGGCAGATCAGAACATTTGCCGGAGCCTTCAGCATGCTGAAGGGGTAGACCTCGTTGATGATTTCGGGCGTCACGGCAGTGTCGGCCTGCATCTCGCCGTCGATCATCAGATCCGGAGCGGCCCTTCTGACGAGTTCCACCGCGCGGACGACTTTCTCGGCAAGCGGATGCTTGGTGCCCCCGAAGTTGCTGAACGAAAGCATGGCGATGCGCGGTTCGATGTCGAACTGTTTGACTTTCTCCGCGGTCAACAGGGCGATTTCAGCGAGATCCTCGGCAGTCGGTTCGATGTTGACGGTCGCGTCTCCGATGAATACGGTCTCGTGTTTGAATACCATCATGTAGAGGCCGGCGATCTTGCGCACTCCGTCCTTTTTGCCGATGATCTCGAGAGCCGGCTTCAGGGTCTCCGGGTAATGCTGGGTCAGCCCCGAGATCAGGCCGTCGGCATCCCCGCTCTGGACCATCATCATGCCGAAGACGTTGGCTGATTTCATTTTTCGTTCGGCATGGTAAGGCGTCACTCCGCGGCGCTGGCGGTTATGATAATAGGCGTCGGCGTAATCCTTGAGCTTTGAAGACCTGGTTGGATCGATGATTTCGGCGCCCTTCAGGTCCAGTCCCGCTTCCGCGATGTTCTGCTCAATAATGCGGGCGTTCCCGAGCAGAATAGGCCTGGCAATCTTATCGTCGATGATGATTTGAGCCGCCCGCAGGATCTTCTCCTCCTCGCCTTCCGGGAAGACGATCCGCTTGGGGGCCGATTGTGCCTTGTGGATGATGACTCTCATGACCTCGCGCGATTTGCCCAGCCGGGCCTCGAGCGCATCCCTGTAAGCCTCAAAATCGGTGATCGGCTGGCGCGCCACGCCGGACTCCACCGCGGCTTTGGCCACCGCAGGAGCCTCCCACAACAGGACACGCGGATCGAATGGCTTCGGAATAATGTACTCCCGCCCGAACCCGATCTTCTTTCCGCCATAAGCGCGAATCACCGAATCCGGCACGTCCTGCTTGGCGAGATTTGCCAGCGCCATACAGGCGGCGATCTTCATCTCATCGTTGATGGCCTTCGCACGCACGTCGAGGGCGCCGCGGAAAATGAAAGGAAAGCCGAGCACATTGTTGACCTGGTTGGGGAAATCCGAGCGTCCCGTGGCCATGATGACATCCGGCCGGGCGGCCAGGGCGTCATCGTAGGTTATCTCAGGGTCCGGATTCGCCATGGCGAAAACGACCGGGTTGTCGGCCATGGAACGCACCATGTCCTTGCTGACAACCCCTTTGGCGGAAACGCCGCAGAAAACGTCGGCGCCTTTCATGGCATCCGCAAGCGTGCGCGCCTTCGTTTCGACGGCAAAATACTCTTTATAGGGAGACATGCCCTCCGTGCGTCCCTGATAGACCACCCCCTTGGTGTCTACCAGGAGGATGTTCTCCCGCTTCACTCCAAGACGTTCGTAGAGCTTCGCGCAGGCGATTCCGGCCGCTCCGGCTCCCGAGAACACCACCCGGATATTCCCGATCTTCTTGTTCACGATTTCGAGCGCGTTCAGCAGAGCCGCTCCGCTGATGATGGCCGTACCGTGCTGGTCGTCGTGGAACACCGGGATGTTCATCCGGGCCTTGAGAGTCTCCTCGATGTAGAAGCACTCCGGCGCCTTGATGTCTTCCAGGTTGATGCCGCCGAAAGTCGGTTCCAGCATCATCACGGCCTTCACAATGTCGTCCGGATCAAGCGAGTTCAGCTCGATGTCGAAGACGTCGACGTCCGCGAAGCGTTTGAAAAGCACACCTTTCCCTTCCATGACCGGCTTGCCTGCCATGGGTCCGATGTTGCCCAGGCCGAGGACCGCGGTTCCATTGCTTATGACCGCCACGAGGTTGCCTTTGGAGGTGTAGCGGTAGACATCCTCCGGATTTTTCTCGATTTCAAGGCATGGCTCGGCCACCCCGGGGGTGTAGGCGAGTGAGAGGTCACGTTGGGTCTGGCAGGGTTTGGTCGCGATCACTTCGATTTTGCCGCGCCTTCCCTGCGAATGGTAATCAAGTGCATCTTGTTTCCGGATCATAGGATCTTCCTTGAATAGAGTGGATTTGAAACGTGCTCCGATCCCAGATTCTTGCTCCTGCTTTTAATCTCCTTCCCGCGCCGGGAAGGACTGGGCCGTTCGGCTTCGCATTTTCCGAGCTATTTCACGATACCCGATCCGGTGTCCACATTTCAACGGTGTTTGTCACCAGTTGACCTGTGTCGCAGCCGGAACGTACAATAATGATTTTGGCTTGTGATGCTAGAGAATATTGTGGTGCGCGGAGCGCGCCAGCATAACCTGAAGAACATCGATCTGGAGATCCCGCGCCGGAAGCTGACCGTCGTGACGGGACTTTCCGGCTCCGGGAAATCCAGTCTTGCGTTTGACACGATTTACGCCGAGGGTCAACGGCGTTATATCGAGTCCCTGTCAGCCTTTGCACGCCAATTCCTCGAACAGATGGAAAAACCGGATGTCGACAGCGTGGAAGGACTCTCGCCGGCCATAAGCATCGAGCAGAAGACCACCAGCCGCAGCCCGCGCTCCACCGTCGGAACCGTGACGGAGATTTACGATTACATGCGCCTGCTGTTTGCCTCCATCGGCAAGCCTCACTGCCACCTCTGCGGCCAACCGATCACGCATCAGACCCTGGACCAGATCGTCGATTCGATCCTGTCCTATCCGCCGGAGACACGGGTGATGATCCTGGCGCCCGTCGTCCGCGGGCGAAAAGGCGAGTTCAAGAAACTCTTCGAAAAGTATGTCAAGAAAGGGTTTGTACGGGTCCGGGTGGACGGCCGGATTTACGACTTCGAGGAGGAGATCCAGATTGTCAAGAACCGCGCCCACACCGTAGAGGTCGTCGTGGACCGCGTCCTGATCCGGCCCGGCATCCGTCACCGTCTGGAAATGTCGGTGAAGGCGGCCATGGAGTTGGCGGAAGGACTGGTGACGGTTTCGGCGCTTGAACTGGAGGAGAAACTGTTTTCGGAGCGCCAGGCCTGCATCAACTGCGGCGTCAACATCCCTGCCCTGGAACCCCGATCGTTTTCATTCAACTCAAAATACGGCGCCTGCCCGGAGTGCGACGGCATGGGGATCCGGATGGTGCTCAATCCGGCCAAGATCATCCCGGACTTGAGCAAGCCGATTTCGGAGATACAGTTCCCCATAGAGAGCAAGAGGATCTCAGCCTACCTTCGTGGGGCGCTGCTCACGATCGCGGGAAATTTTAAGTGCGGGGAATCGGTGCCGTTCGCGAAACTCCCCGCCAAAGCTCAACAAGCTTACTTTTGGGGCAGCCCCGAGCCCCTTACCTATGTCTACGGGGATTACCGCTTCACCTCTGAGTTTCGCGGCATATCGCAGTGGCTGGAGGAGATCCGGGGAGACGACGAAAACCCCCGCCTTCAGGAAGAGGTAAGTTTGCTCTTTTCACCGCAGGCATGCCCCGCCTGCGGCGGCGCGCGGCTGCGTCCGGAAAGCCGGGCCGTCAAACTGGATGGCATGGGGATCGATGATTTTGCCCGGTTGCCGCTCTCCAGGACCCTGGAAGCGTTCCGCCGGCTCACGCTGACGCCACGCGAGCAGAAGATCGCGGCCCAGGTCCTCAAGGAGATTAATGAGCGGCTGGAGTTTCTCATGAATGTCGGGGTGAGCTATCTTGCCCTGGATCGGCCCGTTTCCACACTCTCCGGCGGCGAAGGCCAGCGCATCCGACTCGCCACGCAGATCGGGTCGAAACTCAGAGGCGTGCTCTACGTACTGGACGAACCGTCGATCGGGCTGCATGCGCGTGACAACCGGCGGCTCCTCGACACCCTTACGGAACTGCGCGACCTGGGGAATACGATCATCGTGGTCGAGCACGACGAAGAGACAATCCGAAGCGCCGACCACATCGTGGATCTGGGGCCCGGCGCGGGCAATTCCGGGGGCAAGGTGGTTGCGGCCGGGACTCTCGACGAAGTGGAGCAGCAGCCTGAATCGCTCACAGGCAGGTACTTGAGCGGCGAACTTCGCATCGAATCCCCGCGCACCCGGCGAAAAGGGAACGGCAAACGGCTCCTGATCAAAGGCGCCCGGCACAACAACCTGCAGAATCTGTCTGTCGAATTCCCACTCGGCCTGTTCCTCTGTGTGACGGGTGTCTCCGGGTCCGGAAAGTCCTCGCTGGTTGACGACATCCTGTATAAGGCCCTGTCCCGCAAATTACATCGCGCGCTGACCGATCCGGGCGCTCATGACGAGATTCTGGGAATCGAATACCTGGACAAGGTCATCGAGATCGATCAATCTCCCATCGGCAGAACCCCCCGTTCCAACCCGGCAACTTATACCGGGCTCTTCACACACATCCGCGATCTCTTTGCACTCCTTCCCGAATCCCGCATGCGCGGGTACAAGCCCGGCCGATTCAGTTTCAACGTCAAGGGAGGACGGTGCGAGACGTGCCAGGGAGAGGGGCTGCGCCGCATCGAGATGAGTTTTCTGCCGGAGGTACATGTCCTCTGCGAAACCTGCCACGGAAGGCGCTACAACCGGGAGACGCTCGCCGTCAAATACAAGGGATATTCGATCGCGGATCTCCTGCAAATGAACATCAGCGATGCCTACCCGCTCCTGGAGAACATACCGGCCATTGCCCAGAAACTGGAAACGCTCAACAACGTCGGCCTCGGGTATGTTCAGCTGGGGCAATCGGCGACGACTTTGTCCGGCGGAGAAGCGCAGCGGGTAAAGCTCTCGCGTGAGCTGAGCCGCAGGGCCACGGGAAAAACGTTGTATATCCTGGATGAGCCCACAACCGGTCTGCACTTTCACGACGTGAAGAAGCTGATCGACATCCTGAGCAGCCTCGTCGATCTCGGGAACACTGTCATCGTGATCGAACACAACCTGGATGTCATCAAGATGGCGGACTGGGTTATCGATCTCGGACCGGAGGGCGGGGAAGGAGGGGGCCGGATTATTGCCGCCGGCACCCCGGAAGAGATCGCCAAAGCCAAGTCCTCCGCCACCGGCCAGGCTCTCCGGACCGTCCTGAAAAAGGCCGGCTCGAGACCCCGGGCCCCCGTCGTCGGCGGCGCCCGGAACTCGCCGGCACACAATTCCCCCGGCACATAGTTCTTGACTTGAATGCAGCCGCTGGCTGATCTTTGAGGCCATGATCGACCGGATCCGAAGCGTGGTTGCCGACAGCCTGCGGCTCAAGGAGTCGTTTTTTGCCGCCAATGCGGAAAAAATCGCCGCCGTGGCGCGCGAAATCTGCCGGGCACTCGAAAACGGCAACAAAGTCCTTCTGTTCGGGAACGGCGGCAGCGCCGCCGACGCCCAGCACATCGCGGCCGAGTGGGTGGGCCGGTTTTCCCGCGAACGTCGCCCTTTGGCGGCCATTGCCCTGACGACCGACACATCGATCTTGACGTCTCTTGGCAACGACTATGGTTACAGCCAGATCTTTGCCCGGCAGGTGGCCGCCCTGGGTCGTCCGGGAGACCTTTCGCTGGGCATTTCGACAAGCGGAAACTCCGAAAACGTCTGCCTCGCTACGTCGGTGGCCCGGGAGATGGGCCTGGTCACGGTCGGCCTCACCGGAAGCGACGGGGGGAAACTCGGGGCATGCGTTCAATATCACATCCATGTTCCTCACACGGCGGCTGCGAGGGTTCAGGAAGTCCATATCATGGTCGGGCACATCCTGTGCGAACTGGTCGACGATAACCTGAAAGGCCTATAGCTGCTCATGTCCAAATACACGGTTCGACCCTTCGATTTGAGCCGCATCCGCACCTATGCCCTGAAGGATCGTCCCAGCAAGGTTAACCTGAGCCGCTTCGGCCGTCCCCACACGAAAGGCGGGTCGATCTCCGATTTTCTGGACGGCCTGCCGGGGATTCTCGGCGCACAAGGGCTGCGGGACCTGGCCCAGGCTATCATCGAGGCGCGGGCGGCCGCAAAGCCGATTCTGTGGGGATTGGGGGGGCACGTCATCAAGACCGGCCTGAGCCCGATCCTGATCGACCTGATGGATCGCGGCCTCGTTTCGGGGATTGCGCTGAACGGGGCAGGGGTCATCCACGACTTTGAAATCGCCCTCGGAGGATCCACCAGCGAGGATGTGGAGTCCCAACTCGAACAGGGCGCGTTCGGCATGGCGGAGGAAACGGGCAACGGCATCAATCGGGCAATCAGCGAGGGGGCTGCGGCCGGCCTCGGCATCGGGGAATCCGTAGGCCGGCGCCTCGATTCTTTCCGCCCGCCCTTCGGGGAGTTCAGCCTCGTGCTGCAAGCCTATCTGCGTCGCATCCCCGTGACCGTACACGTCACCATCGGGGCTGACATCACCCACAATCACCCCGCGTGCGCCCCCGCCCGGCTGGGGGAAGGATCGCATCGCGATTTCCGGCTGTTCGCCAGCCTGGTTGCCGGCCTGAACGGCGGCGGTGTCTACCTGAATTGCGGGTCCGCCGTGACCCTGCCGGAGGTCTTTCTCAAGTGCGTCGCCCTGGTGAGGAACAGCGGTGATGAGCTTAAGGACTTCACGACGGCAAATCTCGACTTCTTTCAGCATTATCGGCCGCGGGAAAACGTCCTGACGCGGCCTGTCAGGGCCGGCGGAAGGGGAATCGCACTCACAGGACACCATGAGATCCTCATCCCGCTGCTTGCCGCCTGGCTTGTGGAATTGTCCCCTAAGACCCGCAGCGACCTGTGACCCCGGATGGTTCAGAGCTTCAGGAGCTGGGTGGCGTATTTCATGAACGCGATGAACTTTTCGTCTTTTCGTATCGGATCGAAGTCGTGTTCCTTGTTGAGGGCCTCGAGGTCCGTGAAACCGTTGGTGAGCGCCACTTGCAGTTTTTGCACTGCAACTTCGGCGTTGCCCATCGATGCGAAGAGGCGCGCCATGAGGTAATTTGTTTCCGAGGCGTTCTTCTGAGAGCTGGCGGCCGACACACTGAGACCCTCGGTCTTCTTCATGATATCCGGATCGAGCGCGAGAGCCTTTCGCCACTCTTCGAGTCCCTTTGCACCCCGCTTGCTCTCGAAATAGAGTGTCCCGAGGTTCACGTGGAAGGATGCCTCGTCGTTCTTGAGTCCGATGGCTCGGCGGAAGTAGCTCTCGGCTTTCTTCTTATTGTTCTGTGCGAAATAAACGGAGCCCAGGTTGTTGTAGGAGAAGGCATATTTTGAATTGAGGCCGATGGAGCGGTTGAAGGCCTCCATCGCCCTGGGGTAATCGCGAAGGCGCGAATACGTGATTCCCATCTTGTTAAAAATGTATTCGCTGTTGGGATTCAGCCGCGAAGCTTCCAGGTATTTGATCAGAGCGGCATAATAATCCCTGCGCGCAAATGCGACATCCCCTTCGCCGGAGGCGAGATTCGCCCGCCGTGCGTCTTCCGGGGTGATGGGAACCCGGACCACGGCCGGCCTGCACCCTGCGGCGACGGCAAGAAGGAACAGGAACAGCGCCGGGCGGTTGAAACGCCACACGCACAAGCCAAGCCGGGGAGGGCGACCACCACTCCGCATATGCACACGTCGAAGTGCCGACATTGAATCCTATATTAGGCCTTCATTATCCAGGGTGCAAGCGTTTCAGGGCCCGAGAGCCGACGGGTGACGGCGGCCGAAGTGTCCTCGACAGGTGGCATGCTACGCTGTTCCAGAACGGGCCCGGCAGCGAAGGTTTTAAAGAGTCCCCACAAAACTCGAGGCTTTGATGTTGAAGTCGAAGGTGTGCTGGGTGACGACCAGATCCACCGGCACCGTGTAGTGGACGACAAGGTGTATCTGTCCTGCACTGCGCTCCACTTTGATATCTTCCCTCTTGAGACTGATTTCGTTTTTCTTCGCTACATCCAGGACATTTTGAATCACAGCCTCATCGCTGAAGAAGCGCGCCCCCGCCCGGCTGACCTCGGTTTTGATGTCCGCTTCCAGGCTCTTGTACGCGAAGTAGGGGGGGCCGACTCGGACGCCGACCAGGATTGCCGCACCGGCGAGGACGATAAAAATGAGACAGCCCAGCTGCCCTTTGCCGTCGGATTCTTTCATTCTGAAAATGACACGAGTGATCGGTCGCATAATTATTCCCTCTGGGTACGGCCCTTGGAAAACTAATCGGCCGTTTCCGCCGGACACATTAACTTGAAGAACTCTTTTATTATCGATGAGCAAAGGAAGTCGGTCGCACAACTGTGCCCGGCTGTCCGTCGGAAGAGTTCGACCGTCTGATCGCTTACGTCCAGACTAAGCCATGGTGCAACGAGTTGCGCGGCGCTTTTCGCGATCTGAATGCCCTACGCAAATCAGGCGGCGCACATCCGGGCGCGGAACGGGACAAGGAGGACCTTCGACAGGCAAGGCATCTTGCTTTCGAAATACTCTCGCAGGCGGAGTTGATGCGGTCCCGATCGGACAAACACAAGCCCCCGGGCGCCGGATCGGTTACTCCAGCCTGACGCTTCCGTTTGGCCCCACCCAATAGAAACGGAATCCCGCAGCTGCCTTCAACCACGTAATACGCTTCACAAGGTTCAAGTACGTCGCAAAGCCATCTGGCAGGCCAATTCCCAGATTTGCTGTTGCGCTCTCCCCACGGTACAAAGCCACATCGAAGAGGCACTCGACGAACCAATGCCGCTCCTGGGTATGCGGGCTTTTCTCCGGATAGCCTCTCACGGTCAGCCACAGCTTCCGGCCGTCAGGCGAAATGGCTTCGATGTCCCTGCCGTGCTCGCGATCCAAGGTGCTTGCCGCTCTACTGATCCGATACCCTTGCTCGACAAGAAATTTGATAATCATCCCTTGTACGTTTCCCTCCCAAGACCATGGCAGATTTCTCGCATCGGCCCCGTGCGACACGACGACATGGCCGGCAAGGCGCGTGTGCATCGCGTCCACGATATCGGGAAATCGGGGCGCGTCTGCCACCGACCGCTCGTCGATGCCGTGGATCAAGACATTCAGCTCGTCAAACTCGTCCTCTGGGTCGATGTAGCAGAGGATTTCAACCCGCACCATGCCACAGGTCGCCGCCTCGTCCGCCTCGATCGCTTCCGCCACTGCCGCCTGGATCCTTGAATCGCCGTCCGGACGGTAGTAATCCACCCAGCCGGAGCTGTCGATCAGCTTCACGATTCCTTCCTCCTGCGGAGCAGTTCCGCGCGGGAAAATCCGAGGTCGAGCGATCCTTTGTGCTCCAACGCCTTGCGGGCGGGCGCCCGCCGAACCACGTCCCGCAACGCCGCCTCAATCGTCTCGCGCCTGGTGCGCGTAGCCATGGCGCGCCGGGCTTCCTCAGAAGTCGGTCGTCGAGCCTGGTCGTCAGACGTCCCAGGACGACACCTCCATGTTATGCCTCCCATGTACATCAACCGGCGACACCATACAAAAACACAGTGCCACCGGACGACCGTATCCGGCTTGACCACGATGAGGCATTCTCCCCATCTCTGCCAAACCCTGTGGAGGGCCATGCCCAGAAAAGCCGATCTCTTTGCCGCGGTCGCCGCTGTGGCCCTCTGCGATTCAAAATGGCCAGTTGTTGCCGCCGAGCCAGATTTTCAAGGGCCAGCTCAGTTCGATTCTTAAGCCCGGATCGTATCAATGAAACCAGGAGAAACAGTGCTTCGATCATGACTCACAAGCCTGCCCACCGATGCCTGTAATGTCAATGTTTTCAATGCGGACGGAGTTTTGACAAGGTTCACCAAAGCTCGATCTCTGTTTGGGATCTACGCACCCTGGTAGTAATTGGCCTCGACCTCTATACTTGCCGGATCAAAGCGAGAGTAGGGGAGTTTGTGTCCGGGTATGCCGGTAACCGCTTTTCAACGGATGGACGATGCATATTCAATCCTCAGGATTTCGATTTCGAAGTTTTGTTACGCTGGTGGTGTTCTCCTCATTTCTGGTGGCCCTCGTGTCGGGAATTGCCCTATACGTTCGGCCCGAAGGGAGCCTGGCGCGCTGGACGAGCTGGACGCTTGCCGGCATGGACAAAAAGCAATGGGAGTCGGCCCACAGCGGGTCGGTGATTCTGTTCATCGTCTCGTGCCTCGTTCATCTCTGGTACAATTTTCGTTCGCTTGTTTCCTACTTGAAAAGCAAAGCTGCCCTGGTGTTTGATTCGGGAACACACCTGCCATTCTGCAAAGAGACGGTTGCCGCCATCGTTGTCACCGTCGTGGTTCTCGTCGGCGCTGTCGAACAGTGGCCGGGATTCTCGAAGGTGAACACGCTTCGAGCACAATTCAAAGACGGGTTGTTCACGGTGCGCGTGCCTCCGCCTGTACTGGACGCCGACATGCTGACGCTGATCGCCTTCTGTCAGGCGGCGGCTATCGAGCCGGCACAGGCGCTGGCCAATGCCCGGCGGCGGGGAGTTGTCGTCGAAAACCTCTCCCTGAATGTCGGCCTCATAGCGCAAAAGAACAACATTACACCCGAAGACGTTTTCATAGCGCTGCGCGGCGACTGAACGCATTGATTCCCATGCAGGACAGGAAGGATTGGCTGGTTGATTGATTCCCATCGGTTCTGATCGGTCCGCGTCAGGCCCTCCCACCGGCTACTGATAAAACGCGATATGTTGACTTCGACGGCTTGTGCCTCGCAAAACGCCATTTTACCGCTGATGCGTGTCGCTGGTGATGGATTTTTTGTGCACCTAAGCCTTATTGCAGGGCAGATTCGCCGCTCCACTCGGCCTTTCGGGCACAGCCACGCCTAATTGCAGTGCGGATTGGTCGCCCTGCTACCATGATTTCCGGTCAAAAATGCGCAGGAATTTCGGGGAGGATTACACCGAGAGATGACGCACTCTTAAAGGGCTTTCGGTCACTCAGGGACGAGGCGGGATCGGGGCAGCGATTTCTACCTGCCGTCATTCGACCTTGAGCACTGCGAGGAAAGCTTCCTGGGGGATTTCGACCTTCCCCAGCTTCTTCATCCGTTTCTTGCCTTCCTTCTGCTTTTCCAGGAGCTTCCGTTTTCGGGTGATATCTCCGCCGTAGCACTTCGCGATCACGTTCTTGCGCATCGGTCTTACCACTTCGCGGGCGATCACCTTGCTGCCGATGGCCGCCTGGATCACCACTTCGAACATCTGGCGGGGGATCAGCTCTTTCATCTTTGCGGCCAGCAGGCGTCCCCGCAGCAGCGCGTTGTCCTGGTGGATGATGAGGGAGAGAGCGTCGACCGGTTCCCCGCTTACCAGGATGTCGAGCTTCACCAGCCGGGACTCCTTGTAGCCTGAAAAGTGGTAGTCCAGGGACGCGTACCCTCGGGAGACGGACTTCAGGCGGTCATAGAAGTCGAGCACGATCTCGCCCAGGGGGAGTTCGTAGGTGATGAGGACCCTGTTGGTGGTGACGTACTCGAATCCCTTCTGCACGCCGCGCTTTTCCTCCGCCAGCTTCAGGATCGGACCGACAAAGTCGCTGTGAGACAGGATCATGGCCGTGATCATCGGCTCCTCAAACTTCTGGATATCGCCGGAGGGCGGAAGCTTGGAAGGGTTGTGGATCTCCATCACTTCGCCGTTTCTGTCCGTGATCCGATAGCGCACGCCGGGGGCGGTCGTGATCAGCGAAAGGTTGAATTCCCGCTCGAGCCGCTCCTGAACGATTTCCATGTGAAGCAGCCCAAGAAAGCCGCAGCGGAAGCCGAATCCCAGCGCTCCAGACGTGTCCGGTTCGTAGAAGAACGACGAATCATTGAGCTGGAGTTTTTCCAGGGCGTCGCGCAAGTCCTCGTACTGGGCATTATCGGTCGGGTAGAGGCCCGAAAACACCATTGGCTTCACTTCCTGGAAGCCGGGAAACGGCTCCGTCGTCGGGCGCGCATCCTCGGTGATCGTGTCGCCGATCTTGCTGTCGGCAATCCTTTTTATGCCCGCGGCGACATATCCCACCTCCCCCACCGACAGTTCTTCGACTGCCTGGAACTTGGGAGTGATTACGCCCACCTGCTCGACGGTGAACGCCTGCTGAGTAGCCATAAGCCGGATTTTCATCCCCTGGCGGAGTGTGCCGTCGACGACGCGGACCAGAACAATCACGCCTCGGTAGGGGTCGAACCAGGAGTCGAAAATCAGCGCCTTGAGCGGCTTCCCATATTCGCCGCTGGGCGGCGGAATGTGATGGACGATCGACTCGAGTATTTCCTCGATTCCGGTTCCTTCTTTGGCGCTGGCCAGGATGGCATTTTTCGCATCCAGCCCGATGATGTTCTCGATCTGCTCCTTCGTGCGCTCAACGTCGGCGCTGGGGAGGTCGATTTTGTTGATGACGGGGACGATTTCCAGGTGGTGGTCCAGCGCCAGGTATGTGTTCGCCAGCGTCTGTGCTTCCACCCCCTGGGAGGCGTCCACGATCAACAGGGCGCCCTCGCATGCGGAGAGACTGCGCGAAACCTCGTAGGAGAAATCCACGTGTCCGGGGGTGTCGATGAGGTTCAAAACATATTTGTTGCCGTCTTCCCCATCGTAATTCAGACGTACCGAGTGGGCCTTGATCGTGATCCCGCGCTCGCGCTCGAGGTCCATGGCGTCCAAAACCTGGTCGGACATTTCCCTCTTGGTGAGGGCCCCGGTCAATTCCAGCAGGCGATCGGCAAGGGTCGACTTGCCATGGTCGATGTGAGCAATGACTGAAAAATTGCGGATAAATGCTTTGTCGGTCAAGCCGGCATACCCTCTCTAAGTGTTTTGCTGCAAACTATAAATGATACCACATGAGGTTCAACGATTCCTGTGCACGCCCACACGTTCGCAATATTTTTCAACAGGACAGCCGCTGCACCACGGTGAAATGGGCACGCACAGATTTTGACCGAAGGTCACGAGCAGATCGTTGTAGGTCTTCCAGTGTTTCTTGGGGAGTTTGCGGCGCAAGGCGAATTCAGTCTGTTCCGGAGTCCTGGTTTTGGCGTAACCCCACCGGTTGGAGATCCGGTGCACGTGAGTGTCGACACAGATGCCGTAATCGCCGAATCCCACCGTAAGGACCAGATTGGCTGTCTTTCTACCGACACCTGGGAGCTTCAGCAGTTCTTCCATCTTCCGGGGCACCCGACCGTGAAATTCACCCAACAGGATCCGGCAACACTCCTTGATGTTGCGGGCTTTGGTGTGATAGAAGCCGACCGGGTATATCAACTCCTCGATATCAGGGATGGAGAGCGAGGCTATGTCGCCGGGTGTCGAAGCGCGCGACAGGAGCCGGTGCGAGGCCCGCTCCGTAACGGCGTCTTTGGTGCGCAGCGAGAGGATCGTGCTGACCAGGGTTTCAAACGGACGGTCGGACGCCTGGTCCGCGACAACCCCTACTGCGGGCACCTTCCACTTCCGGATTTCCCGCCGCAAGACGCGCAGCACTTTTTCGATGGTCGTCGTGTTCATGGCTCTCGAAAACCGGGTCAGACCCTCTCAGTGTCGCAATCGGCCCGCCTCAGGAGCCCCTTCCGAAGCGATGCCTGAATCACAGATTTCTTTGTGGTCCCCGAGGTCTTTGCGGCCGAGGTTGGTATAATACATGTTTCGGCGGGACAACGGGAGACAGTTCTGGAACCGCCCTCCGCATAATCGACACCATGGCAAAGAAGTCTTCATCGGACGACAGCGAGCTTTCCTATTCCAACATCCCTTACGGGAAGGCGCTCATTCACTCCTCGAAATTCGAGATCAGCACCGGGTTTGTGCCCAGGGGCGACCAGGCTGCCGCGATCGAGACGCTGGCGCGCGGTCTCGAAGACGGCGACAAGCACCAGGTCCTGCTTGGGGTTACCGGTTCGGGGAAGACTTTCACCATGGCAAAGGTGATCGAGAAGCTGAAGCGCCCCGCATTGGTCCTGGCGCACAACAAGACGCTGGCCGCGCAACTCTACCGGGAATTCAAGACGTTTTTTCCCGACAACGCCGTCGAGTATTTCGTCTCCTATTACGATTACTACCAGCCGGAAGCCTACATTGCCGCCACGGACACATATATCGAAAAAGACGCTCTGATCAACGACGAGATCGACCAGCTGCGGCACTCGGCCACGCGGTCGCTTTTCGAGCGCCGGGACTGCATCATCGTGGCGAGCGTCTCGTGCATATACGGTCTGGGTTCCCCCGAAGCGTATTACGGCATGCTCCTCTTCCTCGAAAAAGGACAGCGCATCAAGCGGGACGAGATCTTGCGGCGCCTGGTCGAGATGCAGTTCACGCGCCAGGATTTCGAACTGGAACGGGGGCACTTCCGGGCGCGGGGCGACGTGGTGGAGGTGTATCCCACGTATGAGGATTACGCCATCCGCATCGAGATGTTCGGAGACGAGATCGACTCGATCGCCCAAATCGATCCGGTTACAGGCCGCACGTTGAAAAAGCACGAAAGGCTGCCTGTCTATCCCAAGTCGCATTACGTTCAGCCGCGCGGGCAGCTGCTGCAAGCCATCGACACCATCAAGGAAGAGCTCGAGGAGTGGCACACCCATCTGATGAAGGAAGGGAAGGAACTGGAGGCCCACCGGGTAGAGCAGCGCACCCTCTTCGATCTCGAGATGATGAAAGAACTCGGCTATTGCCGGGGGATTGAGAACTACTCCCGCCACCTCACCGGACGCAGGCCGGGGGAGCCGCCCCCTACGTTGCTCGACTACTTCCCCCACGACTGGATGCTTTTCGTCGACGAGAGCCACGCGACCGTGCCCCAGGTGCGCGGCATGTACTTCGGGGACCGTTCCCGCAAGGAAAACCTGGTAAAGTATGGATTCCGCCTGCCGTCGGCGCTGGACAACCGGCCCTTGAGTTACCAGGAGTTTGAGCAGCGTGTGAACCAGGTGGTGTATGTCTCGGCGACTCCCGGGCCTTACGAGCTGACCAAGTCCGGCGGCGTGGTGGTCGAACAGATCATCCGTCCGACCGGACTCACCGATCCGGAGGTAGAGATCCGCCCCGTGGCCGGCCAGGTGGAGAACCTGATGGAGGAGATTCGATTGCGGGCCGAACGCAACGAACGAGTGCTGGTCACGACGCTGACCAAGCGGATGGCCGAGGACCTTGCGGATTACTATACGGAACTCGGTTTGCGCGTCCGCTACCTTCACTCCGAGATCGAAACCCTGGAGCGGGTCCAGATCCTGCGCGCCCTGCGCGCCGGCGAGTTCGACGCCCTGATCGGGATCAACCTGTTGCGGGAAGGGCTGGATCTTCCCGAAGTCTCCCTTGTGGCCATTCTGGACGCCGACAAGGAGGGATTCCTTCGTTCGGCTACCTCTCTGATCCAGACCATGGGCCGGGCGGCGCGGCACATCAATGGCAAGGCGGTCCTTTTTGCTGACGTGGTCACCGGTTCGATGGAGGCCGCTATCCAGGAAACCAACCGTCGCCGCGAAACCCAGCGTCTGTACAACGAGGAAAACCGGATCGTTCCTCAATCCGTGATCAAACCGCTTGATCCGGAGATGATACGGATCTATGAAGGGGATTACTACGAGGCGCCCGAAATCGCCGAAGAAACCAAGCCGTACTCTTCTCCCGGGGACCTGGAGCAAAAAATCCGGCTCCTGGAGGAGGAGATGCGGGAAGCCGCCCGGCAGTTCGAGTTCGAAAAAGCGGCCGCCCTGCGCGACCGGGTCAAGAAGCTCAAGAAAATGGAAATGGAATATCTGGGTTCGGGTGATTCATGATCGAGAGGTTCGACTCTGTTTCTGGACACGGAAGAAAGCTGCCTTCGGATGCCGCCGGCAGTGCATCCCGCGGCGTTTTCCCCCGTCCGATCTCACGGTTTCCATGAGTTGCCAAAACAGGCTGTTGAAAATCTCGGGTTAATCCCGGGGGCGCATCATGATTCGCAAAGTTCAGGCCGGCTCCTTCCTGCGGGGTGTTGTGCAGTGCCCGGGGGACAAGTCCATCTCACACCGCTATGCCATGCTGGCGGCCCTGGCCCGGGGTGAATCGGAAATCAGGAATTTTGCCGGCAGCCAGGATTGCCGGAGCACGCTGCGCTGCCTGGGCGGCCTGGGTGTGAAGATCCGTGTCGGCGAGGAGGCCATTCATATTTCAGGCGCGGGAATCCATGGTCTGCAGGCGCCGGCCGGCCCCCTGGATGCGGGAAATTCCGGTACAACTCTCCGGTTGCTGTCGGGGATCCTGACAGGGCAGCCCTTCCAGTCTGTTCTCGCCGGGGACGAATCGCTGTCGCGACGCCCCATGGGCAGGATCATTCAGCCTCTCAGCCTCATGGGCGCACGGATCGAGTCGGAGGGAGGCGGGCTTCCGCCGCTCTGCATTTACGGGGGCAGCCTCCGCGGGATCCGATACTCGCTCCCGGTGGCCAGCGCTCAAGTCAAGTCCTGCATTCTGTTCGCCGGCCTGTATGCGAAAGGCGCCACATCCGTAGAAGAAAAAGTGGCGACCCGGGACCACACGGAAATCGCCCTGACACAGTTCGGCGCCACGATCCGGCGGCAGGAAAACTGGATCGAGGTCGAGCCCGAGCCCGACCTGAGAGCGCTTCGTCTCGACGTCCCGGCAGACCTTTCCGGGGCCGCTTTTTTCATGGTGGCCGCAGCGCTCGTGCCCGGATCCGATGTGCTGTTGCCGGGAGTGGGACTGAATCCGACCCGCCGGATCCTGATCGATTACCTGAGCGGCGCCGGTGTCAACGTGTCCCTGGAAAACGAGACGAATCGCGCAGGGGAAGCGCGTGGCGATCTGCGCATCAGGTATGATCCGAACCTCCTGGGGAAGCAGTTGCCCCCGATCCGGGCGGGGCTGGCTGCGGCGCTGATCGATGAGATCCCTGTGCTGTCGATACTGGGCTCGCAGGCCGGGGGCCTCGAAATCAGCGACGCCCGCGAGCTTCGCATCAAGGAGAGCGACCGGATCGCCGCCATCTGTTCCAATCTCCGCGCCATGGGGGCGGAACTGGAAGAGCATCCCGACGGGCTTGCCGTCGTGGGCGGACAACGCCTGCGTGCGGCCGATATCGAGACCCTGGGCGATCACCGGATTGCGATGGCGTTCACTGTGGCGGGGCTGGTTGCCGACGGCCAGACGCGCGTTCATCGCGCCGAATGTGCCGACGTGAGTTTCCCGGGATTCTACGAGGCGCTCGCCGGCCTCCGCCAACCGGACTGAGGGGTCGCATGTCGGAAGACGGCAGACGGAAACTGGGAATCCGCTGTCCTGTGAATGGATCTCAGCTCCTATGAGCACTTCGGTCGTATACCTGGTCGGATTTATGGGCGCGGGCAAAAGCGCGGTAGGAGAGCGACTGGCTGAAATGCTCCGGCGGCCGTTCTTCGATCTCGACCGTGAGATCGAAAAACGCGCGGCGATGACGATCCCGGAGATATTCCGGTATTACGGCGAAGCCCGGTTTCGCGCCCTTGAAACCGAGGAACTGGCGCATACGAGCGGTTTGACGGATGCAGTCGTCGCGCTCGGTGGCGGAACATTCTGCAGCGTGGAAAACCGGGAGATCGTCGCCCGGACGGGCGTCAGCGTCTGGCTCGATGCGCCGCTGGAGCTGCTTTTCGAACGGTGCTGTGCCGAGGCTGCCGTGCGCCCCCTCTTCGCGGCGCGGCAGGAGATGGCCGGATTGCTGGAACGCCGCCGGCCATTCTATGCCGAATCCGCACTTCACGTCATGGTGGCCGGCAGAAGCGCCGACGAAATCGCCCGCGAGATCTGCAGTCTGATCTGAACTATCCCGACCGTGACGACAAACGCTGTCGGGACCCGCGACGCCGTCAAGGATTCGATTGCGTCCGTTCCTGTTTCTTCATCGCCTTCAGCATCAGGTCGCGCAGCCGCATCCTGGCGCGAAAGACCTTAAGCCGTGCCGCCTGCTCCGTGCATTTCATCAGTTCGGCCATCTTTTCGTACGGAACCTCCTCCAGGTCGCGTAACACGATGGCATTCCGCTGCTTCTCCGGCAGCCGATCCAGCATTTTTTGGAGCAGGTCGTACATCTCCTGCCGTTCCTCGACCGGCACTTCAGTCAGATCTTCGTGCCGTATCAGCCTCTCGATGCTTTCGGAGTCCTGGAGGTTGAGTTCGGAAAAGGCCAGGGATCTGCGCCGGCGCGCGCGTCTCAACTCGTCGTAACACTGGTTGACGGCAATGCGGTAGACCCAGGGGAAGAAGGGCCGGTCGTTGTCGAACTTCGGCAACGAAAAATACACCTTGGTGAAGATCTTCTGGGTGACGTCTTCGACCTCGCCACGGCGGCCCATGTTGTGATATACGAGGTTGAAGAGGGTCTGCTGGTACTTCCGCACCAACTCCTCGAATGCGCCGTCATCGCCTTTCTGGCATCGGCGGACCAGTTCCCTGTCTTCTTCCGAATTCTCTTTTCGCCACACGTCGGCGGACCCTAACCGGACCCGGTTGCATTCTTCTGCAGGCAGGCCACCGTTCGGAGCCTGCGTCCGATAGCCAAAGCGGCCCCATCACGGTCTTGATTCGAACACAGCATCATTATATAGGGCGTTCCGCTGAGATCCAGCAGTGCCGGCACATTCATTCATTGCCGCGGTTGAAGGCAGAAACGGCGCTCTGAGCCGTTCGAAGATGGTAGTGAGCTTTGTTGGTCAAGACCTGCTTGACATAACTGCGGGTTTCGCTGAATGGAATGCGCTCGACGAACTCCGCCATGTCTACGTCGCCAAACTGCTGCAGCCAGCGATCGACCCTGCCGTTGCCGGCGTTGTAGGCAGCCAGGGCCAATTCTACTTTGCCGCCGTAGCGCTGAAGGAGCGAAGCCAGGTAGCGCGTGCCCAGCGCAATATTGGTTTCCGGAGTGTAGAGCCTGCCGACGGAGTACTTCGTGATCCCGGCCTGGCGCGCGAGCGTGCGGCCGGTGGTGGGGAGCACCTGCATCAGCCCGCGCGCATTGGCCTTGGAACGGGCGGATGCCTGGAACGACGATTCCTGCCGGATCAGCGCCAGGATGAGATCAGATTCCAGGTCGTTGCGGGAAGCCTGTTGCGTGACGATGTTGTAGTGGCAGACCGGGTACAGGAGATCCCAGAACTGCTCCGGGAGCGCTGCGGACTGAAGGTCGACGTAATTGGGATAGGCGCGGCGCATGGTGGAAATTGAACCGAAATAATTTTCCCTGCTCGCGTAGATCCGCGACAGGGCAAAGCAAACGGCCTTGTCACTTCCGTTTTGAGCGCATCTCCGGCTCAGCTCGGACGATGCCAGGTCGAACAACCCGGCGGCCGCAAGCTGCCGGGCCCGTTCGATGTTCATGACCGCCGGCCCGGAGGGCTGGGAGAGCGGGCTGGGCACTGGATCCTGTTGAATGGCGTCCAGCCGCTGGCGCACCTGCTCGAAATCAAGGCCTGAAAGATCAGGAGCCGTGGGCGAACCGTCCGGCTTCAATGAGGCAAGTGCTTCCCGTGCCCGCTGCCCGTAGTAGCTGTTGTTGGCCAGGGCCTGGGTGCGGTCGAGGAAATAGGCCGCCTTTCGCATGTCTCCGAACCGCTCGCAGCAGCGGCCCATCCAGTATAGGGGCGCGCTCGCAGCCGCCGTGCTCGGGTTGGCGAGCAGGCATTGCCAGAATCCCCTCAGAGCCTCGTCATAGCGCTTTTCGAAGTAGGAAAACAGAGCCAGCTTCCACAGTGCCCGCTCGAAATACTCGCCTTTGGGAAACCCGCGGACGATGGCCTGGTAAGCCTCCCGGGCAGGTTCCCGCTGATTGTCCAACTCATAGAAAGTGGCGACAGAGTAAAGGAGCTTCTCCGTATACTCGGACTGCGGGTATTGCTTCAGGGCGCGGTCTTGCGCTTCCAGAAATGCCGCTTCGTTTCTCTGCCCCCGCTGGCAGACCCCGACAAGGTAGTTCGCCTGTGCAGCCAGGGACGGATCCGAAACCCGGCGCAGATAACGCATGGCCTCGGGCAGCCGGTTGAGGTTGGTGTCTGCATCCCCCAACAAGAGGGAAAGTCTCTCCGCTTTCAGCCCGGTGGTGCGGGTGGCTGCCAGCTTCAGCAGCAGTGTTCTCGCCTCCTGGTTCCGTCCGGCGCGGATCAGATTATCGCTGCGGTTCAACAGTGCATCCCTGTTTTCCCCCTTGGTGACGAAGGCAGGGCTGATCGACCGCAGGCGCCGTTCCGCGGCGGCAGCCTGGGCGGATTGAACGAAGTCCGAATAAACGTGGAGATAGACTTGAATGGCATCGGCCCGCTTGCCGGCCTCCTCGAGGGCCTGGGCGCGCAGCAGCGAGGCTTCCGCGTCTTTCCTGACCTTTCCGCCGTTCAGGATTGTCAGGGCTGCCGAAGCATCATGCAGCTGGAGCAGCGCCCTGGCCTCGCCGAGGATTGCCTCCTGCAGGACCGGAGATTCGGCATGGCGGTGCTGGAGGGCGCGGAAGGAGCTCAGCGCGTCCTTTTCCTTGCTTGTCTCCAGGCAGGAGCTGGCCCTGTAGAACAGGATGTAATCCTCCACCGCAGTGGAGGCTGCCGAGGAATCGTCCGGCATCGCGGCCAGCGCCGCTGCATAACGACCGCCGGCAAAATGTTCCATCCCTCTGCCGAAGGCATCCAGCGCGGCCTGGAGCGCGGGCGGGTATTTCCAGACAAGAGGGTCCAGCGAGCTCGGAATCTGCGCGGACAAACCATTCCCCATGTCGACCGCAGCAGGGGACAACGTCGTGATCAGGACCGTGACAGCCAGAACAAAGAGCGGCCAGGCGGTTTGGATGGTTGAATATGCAGGGCGGTTCAGCCCTGTTATTACTCGGAACTGCTTCAAGTCCGTCTAACTCTCGACGCGAGGACCCGGATAGTCGCTTCCTAGTGTTGAAGGGTCGTTGTCACCGAGGACTCGAATTATTTCATCGTGGAAATAATCGATTTTCCGGGAGACTGATGGTGAAACGCGCTTCTCATACATGTCCCGGCTCCGGTCGATATCCCGTTTGAGCCGCACATAGATGTCCCTGTTCGCGCGCCCTTCCTGGACGCGCTGTTCGTTATAGAGCTTTATCTCCGTTGCCAACAAGCGTGCAAACCGCTTTGCGTCCGCATGGAGCTTTTCTTCTTCAGTGAGCGGTTGAACCTCCCGCAGGACCGCGGTCTTGGGCGTCTCCGCCTTTTCGGGGAAGGGCGCCTGAGTTTCCTCGGCAACGGCGGCGCCGGTTTCCTGGACCGTCTCTTCTACCTGCGCCTCCGCGGCCGCTTCTTCCGCCGGCGGGGCGGCCTCTGCCTGAACGCTCTCAACGGTCTCGGCCGGCGCCGCAGCAGCAACGACTTCCGTAACTACCGGCACGTCCTGAACCGTCGCCTCGGCCACGGGCTGTGGCTCTTCGACTCTGCATTCCACCGGCTGCTGGGCGCCGGAGGCCGCTTCCATCTCCTGTTCAGGCGGTGCGATCACCTGCGCCGGTGCAACCGCATCGGCTGCCAGCTCCGGTTCCGCGGCCGGACTGGCGGTGCTGACGCCCGAAACCGGGACCGGCACAGTGGCGGGCGCCGGAGCCGGCGTTTCGGCCCTCATTTCATGCAAAATTCTGAGCGCTGTGTTTTCGATGCAGAGCCCGGTCAGATCCATCAAGATGCAAAGAGATTCCAGGTCGCAGACGCGCCCGTCGGCGGCCAGCGCCAGCAGCACGGCCACGGGGCGCTGAATCGCCTTCAAGGGGAAGGCGTGCCACGGCCCCTGTACGCTGTCGGGCAACAGCCGGGATAGCATTGCTTCACGAGAAAGATCGTTTGCGGTCGCCAAACCATCAGCTTCGAGCGTTTCCCGCAGCAGGGAGCTGTCCGGCACACCAAGGGTGCACTGGTCGAGTTTCTGCGCCGTTTCGTCATCGAATCCCCGGGAAGACCACCCGATGAACTGATTTCCACGGACAACGAACAGGAGCACCCGCGGCGCATGCCGGTGCGCGCCATCCAGCAGCAGGCTCAGGATCTCCTCCTGGGTCTCCTTGCGACGCATTTCGTGCGCGAAATGGGCCAGGAATGAATTTTCCTCGCCCCGGCTGCGCACGCTTTCTTCGGAGACTCCCGCCAGAGCGTCTGCAAGGACTTTTTCCAGGGGCGAGGTATCGACCTCCGCGACCGGCTCCAACCGCCGGGCCAGCTGCTCAACGGAAGAAAGCGATGTGGAGAGGCGGGCCTGGAGGGTTCGGAACTCCCCCTCGAAGCTTGCTAAATGCGCGGCCAGCGTTCGACGAGTTTCATCCCGCAGCCGGCTTGCGAATTCCTGACCGGAGGGCATGTGTGGCTCCTAATCGTTCTAAATAAAAAAGATATAGTCTTCGCGAATATACCGAAAGCCCTGAAACGTGTCAAATCAATTTTCTCTGCTGAAGGGCACATCGGTAAATTGGCGGCATTACCTTAGATTTCTGAGCTTTGGAAATGCTGCCAATCCTGATGCGGCCGGCCTGGAGCGCCCGACTTTCCGTCCCGGATGGCCTTGAAAAGGGTGCAATCCGGGACGGAAATCGGATACAGGAGGAGAAGATGCAGTTACGAAATTGCGGTGCCGCCGATTATATCCGGCCCGCCGAGCGCTCAATCACCTGGCTCAGCTTTTCAATACTCCTGGAAAGCGACACGAACGACGGTTTCGTGAGATAGTCCACTGAAATCGTGGCGGTCTGCGACTCCTGGGTCAGGCTTTTCAACTGAGTGTTGAGGTCAATCACGATTTCCCGCAACTGGTCAATCGCGCCGACTCCGAGCTGATTCACATCAACTCCCTTTAACAGATCCTTGCTCTCCCGGCGATCGACAAATCCGAGTGAAGAGTCGGTTCGGATCGCTTTGGCCAGAATTCGAATCTGCCGCGTGTTGGCTTCGATCTCTTTCTTGTTCACCGGTTTCCCGGCCTTGGCATCGTCCAGAAGAGCTGACAGTTCGTCCACGACGGTCATCAGCTGCATGCTCAGGTATAGAGGTCTCCGAGCCGCCATCACTGCGAACTGAGGCGTCACCAGCGGTTCATAGTTGCGCATGAAGCGAGACGTGTCGTAGTTGAAGAGGTACAAGCTCCGGAGATTGAACAGAAAACTCTGAAAATCCCGGTACATGCCGTAGGAAATGAACGAACTCCCTACGAGCCTGGGCGCAGGCGCCGAATAGCCACGCGTGGAGGCGCCCCCCGAGTAGTCGGAGAATCTGGCAGAGCCATAGGAACCAGACGAGGAACTTACACCGCGATCCGATCCCGAGGAAACCGAAGAACTTGAAGCGGAAGCCGTGGCGGTGCTGCTCGAGGTGCCACCACGGTCGCCGGACGACGCTGTGGTTCCCCGCTGTGCCATCAGAGGCACAGTCATCAGACAGAGCGCTGCGATGATCTTCGCGATTTTAATCATGGCGATTTTCTCGCTTTCTGCGGCATTTTGGTCGCACAAACCCATCTCAGGGTAGCATGGAGTACGATGAAATCACAAGTACTATCCAATTGGATGTGTCGGATGGAAAAATAGTTCAGATGCAAATTTTTGACGAATCATACCCTATGCGCATCTCCGGCTGGGGGTTGGGGGGGTGAAGTGTGTAAAGCGGCGGAACGGAAAGGCGTTGTCCCACTCCGCCGCTCACGAAGGAGGTTACTGAATGGGTAACTAGTAGGACGAAGAACGCGGAGAAAAAGTTGCCTTATTTTCAAAGTTTCGTGTTTTTTCTTCGATCGTCTTCACCGGCGGACGCCGGCGCCCTCCGCCTGAGCGGCGTTTTGAGCGCTCGAAGGGAGATTTCGAAAATATCCTGCGCCTCCCGCCGCGACCCCGTATAATCGTCTCTATGCGGAGGCCCCATAACATCACTTTCTCAGTTCGGGCGCTGGCGTGCTGTCTGGCCGCCGCGGCCGCCTTGTTCCAGGCTTGCGGTCCCGCTGCCGCGCCTCCTTCTTCGGTGGACGGCTCGCTGCTTGAGGCGAGGAAGGAAAGAGATCAGGCTTTCAAGTCAAGCGGTCAATCGCCGCTCCCCGAGAAGGACAGGGAACTGTTTCGGGGTCTCGACTATTTCCCGGTCAACCCGGCGCTCCGTTTCCATCTTAATTTCAACCGGTATCCGGTCCCGGAACGCATAAAACTGGCGACCAACACCGGCGAGATCCGGGATGGCTTGCGCTACGGCTACTTTGAATTCACCACCGAGGGACAGGTGTGCCGTTTGCAGTCCTATCGAATGGACGACGGGGATAATTCCGGCCAACCGGTCCTGTTTATCCCTTTCCGGGATACGACCTCAGGCAAGGAGACTTATGCGGCCGGCCGTTACATAGACCTGCCCGAGAACACTTCGGGCATCTACGATCTGGATTTCAATCGGGCCTACAATCCTTTTTGCGCTTACAGCGACCACTACAGCTGCCCCATTCCTCCCGATGAGAACCGGCTACCCGTCCCCATTCGCGCAGGTGAAAAAAGCTTCAAGCATGCCCCCCTACACTGAGTGCTCGATCTATCGGGGGCGCCCTGCAGAACAAAAAAAGAGCGCTCGCGGTAACGGGATCCGCGGGCGCTCCATTTACTGCAGGTGAGGGGATATTCTATAAAACGCGAAAGCCGTTCGCCGGCAGCAGAACCTAGGTGGAACCGGCGTTAGGCTTTGCCGTTTCGGTAAAAGCAATTTGCATTCCCTACCACGCCACAAGCTCGAGGGATCGGAGCGTGATGCGAGAATCCCTTGAAAAAAAGGGACTTAATCCGTCGGAACTATTTGATGGCTGTGAGCAGAATGGTCTGCCGACCGGACTCGATCGGTGGATTGTGTAATGATTCCCGACATTCGCAACCGATGCCGGTGTACCCAGCCGGTTGCGTGGTTTGCATCCCATTGAAAATAAACAATTTGCTCCGGACAAAACCCTTCAATCCCGGTTGTAAGCAAATTCGACACGGCGGCGAAGCCTTCGGGCAAAGTGACGTCTCGTGATTACACGGCGGACTCCAGGCTCGGCACTTGTTCCCTGAAGGAGACTGTGATACATACTGACGAGCCATTATCGGAATCCCCAACATTTCTCGAGGCGCCCATGGCCGTGTTGACTGCTGAACTGAAAGAGCTACTCGTCCGCACCAAGCTTTCCGTGTTGCCGGAAGACTATTTCGTTATCCAGCTGCCCCTGGACAGCAAACCCATCCCTGGGGAGTGGTACCGTCCCGCCACTACCCGTTTCGCCCTGTTCCTGCGGGAACCAAAAGAAATCACCCTGATCGTGGCGCGACGGAAGTGGTTGAGGATGCAGAGCATCTTCGACAAACACCATGTCACGGGCCCGGTTAAGATCATCGCCTTCGACCACAAGATCTCCATGGTTGTGCCGGGCTATATGGCCGCCATCGGAAATGTTCTCGCCGAGTCGAATATCGGCGTCGTACCGATCTCCACCCTGTCCAGCGATCATATCCTGGTGCAGAAGGCGGATTTGCCGCGGACCGTGCGCCTTCTTCGCCAGTTCATTCAGGCATGCCGCGAATAGCGGCCGGCCGATTGCTCCAAACATACGAATTTAGCATGCGCATCGGATGTGGATCCCGGGAAGCTCAGGGGGTAGCGGCGGGCTCGGGCCAGCGGTGGAGGAAATCAAGCAGAAAGTTTTCGGGGCCGGCGCTTGCAGCGCGCTGGGCAAGGTCTTCCCGTGCCGCGGCGAGAATCGAACGATAGCCCTCGGCATCGATCTTGCCCCGCAGGAGTTCCACGCGCAGAAACAGCAGAAAAGTCTGCAGCGCGTCCGTCGTGCAGTATTGGTTGATCTCTTTCAGGCGTCCCTGGCGGTAGAGATATTCGACGTCCTCCCCGGCGATCGAGTATTTTCCGGGAAGACCGGCCAGACGAGCCAGCACATCCAGGGAACCGCGGCGCTGGGCGGCGCCGAAGTTCGAGAGAAAATCGCAGAGGTCGATGTGGAAGGCGTCGCTGTAACGGCTTCCGCGGTAGGTCCCTCTCGATTCCCCCGCGGCAAAGTAGCGGGGCAGAGACAGTCCGTGTTTCAGCGCCTGGATTTCAAGGACCGGGAGATCGAAGCCGCGGCCATTGAAAGTTACCAGCGTCGAACTATTGTCAAACACCTGCCAGAATCGGGACACCAGTTCCGGCTCTGAAAAACGATCGATGCCCAGGCAACCCAGTGATCGGATCCGGTAATGATCGTCTGCCTGAAGCGTGGCGATCGCGATGGGAATGTGAAACGGGATCGGGAAAAAGTCGCTCTGCTGGCCGCTGTTTTCCAGAATCTGATCGCGCGCTTTGTCGTATGCCTGATCCGTGGTGAGGGCATTTTCCGGGTCGTAGATCCGTTTGACCAGCGATTTGTCGACCCTGGTTTCTATGTCGAATACGAGATATCGGTTCATCGATTTTCGCGGCTGTATCCCTGCATCCGCCGCCATTCTGGATGAGGCGCCGCTCATTGTCAAACAGACTCGGGATCTGGGTGCAATTGGAGGGGGGACTCAACAAAGAGAATTTGTCAATTGTCATTTGGGGGCGGGTCGGCATGTTGGCGGGCAGGTTCTGCGCTCGGGCACTAGACCCGCTCCGAACTCGATCAGGACCCCACAGGCCAAGGGTTTCAAGCTGCCAAATGACAAATGACCATTGACCATTGACAAATTCTTTTGTCGTCAATCGTTGCGCGACGCATCCTTCTTTCTTTGTCCGATCAAACGATCTGCTTGAAAGGACCTAATCTGCCGGCGAGGCTCCCCGGCAGCCTGCTGAAGGCGTCGCCGTATCCTGCCGCAAGGGTTGCGTCTGCAAGTCTCGATAAATGAGGCAGTGAGCGCCGTTTTGAAACTAAACCCCATATATTGTGGTTATTTGCGATCAGATATACAATATGTAGAGATGTTTTTGATTGACGATGTCTCGGCGATTGTGTAAAAGATGAAATCACCCTCCACACTGTCCGGAGGTTTCCGGATTTCTGGAGAGAGCTTCGCTGAATCGGGTCCTACACTCGAGCTTGAGCAATCGATTCATGAAAATCTGGGAGGTTGGGATGGAAAGCAACACGGCATTGCCCTCTGAAAAAGGGGTTGCGGTAAGATGCGCGACTGAGGCGCAGAAAGCAGCCGCGGCGGGTATTGAGTTTCCTCGCCACTTCACTCGCGAGGGCGTGTCTCCTTACGATGAAATAGAGTGGGAAACGAGGACAGCGACGATCTCGAACGAAAAGGGGGACGTCCTCTTTCAGCAGGACGACGTAGAGATCCCCAAGGCGTGGTCGCAGATGGCGACCAACATCGTGGTCTCGAAGTATTTCCACGGGCAGTTGGGCGCCCCGGAACGGGAGCGCAGCGTCCGGCAACTGGTGAGCCGGGTGGTGAACGCGCTTACGGATTGGGGGCGGAAGGGGGGATATTTCGCGTCGGAAGCGGATGCGCGCATTTTCAGCGACGAGCTCGCGTATTTGTTGTTGCATCAGTACGTCTCGTTTAACTCCCCGGTGTGGTTCAACTGCGGCATCGAGCCGAAGCCGCAGTGCTCGGCCTGCTTCATCAACTCGGTCGAGGACACGATGGATTCGATCCTGGACCTGGCGCGGACCGAGGGCCGGCTCTTCAAGTGGGGTTCGGGCACCGGAACCAACCTGTCGCCGCTTCGTTCGTCCCGGGCACGGCTCTCGCGCGGTGGGATCGCTTCAGGTCCGGTCAGCTTCATGAAGGGATTCGACGCCTTCGCCGGCGTGATCAAGAGCGGCGGTAAGACTCGCCGCGCGGCGAAAATGGTGATCCTCAACATTGACCATCCCGACATCGAGGAGTTCATCGAGTGCAAGGCCAAGGAAGAGAAGAAGGCCTGGGTCCTGATTGAAGCGGGGTACAACAGTGCAGTGGATGGAGAGGCCTACTCCAGCATCTTTTTCCAGAACGCGAACAACAGCGTCCGGGTCGCGGACGAATTCATGCATTCCGTGGAAGGGAGCGGGACGTGGGAAACGAAGGAACGGCGGACGGGAGAGGTAGTTCACCGGTACAAGGCGCGCGAGTTGATGAAGAAGATCGCCGCTTCCGCGCACATCTGCGGCGATCCTGGCATGCAGTTCGACACGACGATCAACAAGTGGCACACGTGCAAAAACTCAGGGCGCATCAATGCTTCGAATCCCTGCTCCGAGTACATGTTTCTGGACGACTCCGCCTGCAATCTGGCCTCGTTCAACCTGATGAAGTTTGTCACGCGGACCGGGGAGTTCGATGCGGTAAGCTTTCGCAAGGCCGTCGATATCGTGATTTCCGCCCAGGAATTCATAGTCGGCAATGCCAGCTATCCGACTGAAAAGATCACCGTCAACAGCATCAATTACCGTCCGCTGGGATTGGGGTATGCGAACCTGGGCGCGCTTCTCATGTACAACGGCCTGGCGTACGACAGCGATGAGGGGCGGGATTTCGCTGCGGCAATCACGGCGGTGATGACGGGCGAAGCCTATCTTCAGTCGGCGCGCATCGCAACGGTGCTTGGCCCGTTCCCGGAATATGTCAAAAACCGGGATCCGTTTCTTGAAGTCATGCGCATGCACCGCAACACGCTGCAGAAGATCAACCCCAAGCATGTGCCCAAGGAACTGCTGCAGGCGGCGCAGGAGTCATGGGACCTCGCTGTCCTGGAAGGGACGGTGCACGGTTATCGGAATGCCCAGGCCACGGTCCTGGCGCCGACGGGCACCATCGGGTTCATGATGGATTGCGACACGACCGGCGTGGAGCCGGATCTCGCGCTGGTGAAGTTCAAGAAGCTGGTCGGGGGCGGGGTAATGAAGATCGTGAACCAGACGGTTCCGGCGGCCCTCGCGAAGCTCGGGTATCAGGAAGACCAGGTCGAAGCGATCGCGAAGTACATCAACGAGACCGGCGCCATCGAGGGGGCGCCGTCCGTAAAGCCGGAGCACCTCGCCGTGTTCGACTGCGCGTTCAAAGCGCAGCGCGGCACCCGCTCGATTCACTACATGGGCCACATCAAGATGATGAGCGCGGTTCAGCCGTTCATTTCCGGCGCCATCTCCAAGACCGTGAATGTGCCGGAGCATGTCACGGTGGAGGAGATCATGGAAACGTACAGGCAGGCCTGGAAACTTGGAGTGAAGGCCATCGCCATCTACCGGGACAACTCCAAGTGCACACAGCCGATGACGGCGGGCAAGGGGAAGTCGGCTGCCCAGCCGGCCGAACCCGCATTCCGGCCGGTCCGGCGCAAACTGCCGTCGGAGCGGCGCGCGATCACCCATAAGTTCACGATCGGCGGCCACGAAGGCTATATCACCGTGGGGATGTATGACGACGGCCAGCCGGGCGAGATCTTCCTGGTTATGGCCAAGGAAGGGAGCACGATCTCGGGACTGATGGATTCCTTTGCCACCGCGATCTCGCTTGCGCTCCAGTACGGGGTTCCGCTCCGGGTGCTCATCGACAAGTTCGCACACGTGCGTTTCGAGCCGTCCGGGCACACCGGAAATCAGGAAGTCCCGTATGCGAAATCGATTGTGGACTATATTTTCCGGTGGCTGGCTTCCAAGTTCCTGCCGCCCGAGGAGCAGCTTCAGGCGGGAGTGCACGTCCGCGAGCGGGCGCCGGGAGAGGTCCCTGCCGCCGCCCCCACGGCCGGAAGCCAGGATCCCCTGAATGGTCTCAAGAATATGTATGCGCTCGACGATGCGCCGACTTGCGCCGCCTGCGGGAGCATCATGGTGCGCAACGGCGCCTGCTACAAGTGCATGAACTGCGGCGAGACCAGCGGCTGCTCCTGATATGAAGTTTTTGCAGTTCCTTCTGAAGAACCTGCTGCGCAACCGGCGGCGCACGATCCTGACCGTCACCAGCATCGCCGTCTCTCTGTTCCTGGTGACCACGTTGCGGACGGTTCTGACCGAGTTGGAGAGCCCGCCGTCGACGCCCGAGTCGGCTCTGCGCCTGATCACCCGCCACAAGGTCTCCCTGGCCAACACGCTCCCGATCTCATACCGGGCCAAAATCGCGCAGGTGAACGGGGTTTCGGCGGTCGTCGGGGAGATGTGGTTTGGCGGCGTCTACAAGGACCCGAAAAATTTCTTCCCGCAGTTTGCCGTCGACACCAGTCAATTCTTTGACGTGAATGCGGACATGCAGGTGCCCGAGAGCCAAAAGGAGGCTTTCGTGGCCGATCGCACAGGCGCCCTGGTGGGAGACAACCTCGCCGAGCGCTTCGGATGGAAGGTCGGGGACAGGGTGAATCTCACAGGCGCGCTCTTCGAATTCGATCCGGAGCTCACGGTCCGCGGCATCTACAGCGCCGGTTCCGATGACGGCAGCAGCCTCTTTTTCCACTGGGAATATTTCAACGAGGGGATGAAGATCGTCGGCTTCGTCGGCAGCGACTTCACAGGAACCTACTCGATCCGGGTGCGATCCGCCGAGGAGGTGCCGGCGGTCGCCGCGCAGGTAGACGAGTTGTTCCGCAACAGCACCGCCCCCACCAAGACGGAGACCGAAAAGGCGTTCGTGCTCGGGTTCCTCGCCATGATGGGAAACGTCCGCCTGCTGATCACCGCGATTTCATCGGTGGTGATCTTCACGATCGTGCTGGTGGCCGCCAACACCATGGCTATGTCGATCCGCGAACGGGTGCGCGAGATCGGCATTCTGAAGGCGTTGGGCTTTCGGAAGGTCCAGATTCTCTTTCTTCTCGTCGGAGAGTCGACGCTGCTTTCGGTGACCGGCGCCCTGATCGGCTCCCTGGGGGCAAAAGCGATATTCTCGAGATTCAGGATTTCGTCATTTACGGCGGGTTTTGTGCAGCGCTTCGACGTGACCGCCGGGACCGTGGCGCTGTGCATCGCCATCGGCATCCTGGTCGGCGTTCTTGCAGCAGGCGTCCCGGCCTGGCAGGCCTCGCGCCGCCGGGTGGTGGATGCGCTGCGGGGCGTGGATTGACCGGCGCCGCGGCGCAAGACGGGAGCAGACGGAGTGAAGATTCCGCTTCGATATAACCTGGGAAGCCTCTGGGCACGCCGGACCGGAAGCGCCATGGCCATTTTCGGCATCGGTCTGACGGTTGCCATATTCATTACCATGACGGCGCTGGCCACCGGCCTCGAGGCCACTTTTGTCGAATCCGGCAACGACAACCAGTTGATCGTCATCCGCCAGGGGTCGCTGAATGAAACGAACAGCTACTTCGGGCGCGAATTGTTCCAGGTGGTACGCTACCTCCCCGGCGTCGCCCGGGGCCGGGATCAGGAACCGCTGGCCGTCGGAGAAATTGTCGTGAACATCAATCACACCCGCCTCGACGGCGAAAACTCGAACATCATCCTCCGGGGCACCTCAGAGCAGTCCCTGGTCCTGCGCCCCGAGGCGAAAATCGTCGAGGGGCGGATGTTCCGAAGCGGGTTGTACGAGTTGGTCGCCAGCCGGGCATTGTCCCAGCGCTTCCAGAACCTGACGCCCGGGGCGACCGTTCACTTCGGACGCAGCGACTTCCACGTGGTGGGGATCTTCGATGCCGGCGGGACCGCCTATGATTCCGAGGTCTGGACCGATTACAGCGCCGTGGCGCAGGACTGGGATCGTCCCATCTACTCTTCGATTTTGCTGCGCGTGGAGAACGAATCCGCATCCGAAGAGATACGCCGGCGCGTCGCGGATGACCGGAGAATCAATCTGCAGGCGATCCCGCAGAAGAAGTACTTTTCCGAACAGTCGTCGGCCTCCGTCGGCATCAAGTTGCTCGGCAATTTCATCGCCGTCATCATGGGGATCGGCGCTTGTTTCGCCGGCATGAACATGATGTACGGCTCGGTCATGTCCCGTTCCCGCGAGATCGCCACCCTGCGTGCGATCGGCTTCCGGAGGCGGAACATCCTCGTGTCGTTCCTGTTCGAATCGGTGGTTCTCGGGCTGCTGGGCGGGATACTCGGCTGCGTCCTGTCGCTGCCGATGAACGGGATTTCCGCGGCGACCGCTAATTTTGAGACTTTCAGCGAAGTGTTTTTTCATTTCAAACTGACATCCGGAATTCTCCTGCGGGGGCTGGCGTTCGCCGTCGCGGTCGGAATCCTGGGTGGCTATCTGCCAGCGCGCCGGGCCGCCCGGGTGAGGCTCATCGACGTGATGAGAGACTAGGCGCCGAAAGGGTTGAGATCATGGCCGAACCGCTGATCGAAATGACGGGCCTCAGCAAGACGTTCCGGCGGGACAGCGTCGAGATTCCCGTGCTGCGCGACATCCACCTCAAGATCTTCGAGGGGGATTTCTTCAGCCTCATGGGGCCGTCAGGTTCCGGGAAAAGCACGCTGCTCAATATCGTGGCCGGAATCGACCGCCCATCCGGCGGGCGGTTGCGCGTGCTGAACGACGACCTTCTTTCGATGACGGAGGACCAGCTCGCCACCTGGCGCAACCAGCACGTCGGGTTCGTCTTCCAGCATTTCAACCTGATCCCGGTGCTGACGGCCTTCGGGAACGTGGAGCTGCCGCTGCTGTTGACTTCCCTGAACCGGAGGGAGAGGCGCGAACACGTGACGACCGCGCTCAAGCTCGTGGGACTGACCGATCGCGCCGATCATTATCCGCGCCAGCTGTCCGGCGGGCAGGAGCAAAGGGTCGCGATCGCGCGCGCAATCGTCACCGATCCCACCTTCGTTCTGGCCGACGAACCCACGGGAGACCTCGACGCGGATTCCGCCGCCGAGGTGATGAAGGTGCTGCAGGGACTCAACAGACAATTCAACAAGACCATCCTGCTCGTGACTCACGATCCCAGGGCCGCCGCATTTGCCAAGACGAGCCAGTTTCTCGATAAGGGTTCCCTGGTCGAAAAACGCACGTAAGCGGGTGTCCAACGCAAATCACCCTGATCAATACCGGCCGGTTCGATGCGATTGTGCGCCTGGACTTCTTTACTCCGCGCGGCGATCCCTTGACCGCCCGGTTGAACGGTACGTCGGGCAGCACTTTCCTGAACCCGGTTGTGCGCGCGGGGGTGTGTTGGTTGTCGCGCCCCGGGACAGTTCCGGCAACAGCCAGTTTTAGTCAATCGGGGCCGTATCTCCGAATTCCAATTTTTGCGGAACACCGAAATTTTGGAATTTGGAGATACGGCCCCCATTCGCGAGACTTCCGTTGCGGCGTCGGATTCGAAGGTCATCCGGAACTACTGTCACACCCCGGCGCTCCCGCGAGTGCTTTGCGGTAGAGGGAGGAGGTCAGGATGCGTGCGAGGTCGCCGCGGGAGTGCCAGCGGAAGTTGCTGCGAGGGGCGAAATCGGGTGGGGGCGCATTGACTTCCGCACAGTAGACGTGAGCCAGGATGTCACGGTGCGTGATCGCGTGGCGCACCGGCCGGCATTCGCGAAATGGCGGGACCTCTCCGAGGATGCCGCGCATCAGCCTTCCGGCGCAGAAGCGAGGCGATTCAGCGTCCCGCACGATCCGTCCGGGTAATCCCCACTCCCCCGGGATAAAGCCCGCCTCCGGCTTTCGCATGAGAACGAATCTTCCTTCGCATGCGAGGACCAGCAGAACCATTTCGACCGCCTCCCGGGCCGTCGCAAGCCTCGCGCGGGCGGGGGGAACCCATCCCGCACGGCCCGTGCAGCACAGCGTTTCAACGGGACATTCGCCGCAGATCGGACGGGAGGGGACGCAGATCAAGGCGCCGAGTTCCATGACCGCCTGATTGAAATCGGACGGATCCTCTTGCGCCAGCCATGCCTCCGCCTGCTCCCAAAAGAACTCTTCCGGAGCCTCGGCGACGCCGTGCGTGCGGTATATGACACGGCGGACGTTTCCGTCCACCAGCGGCTCGGGCCGATTAAAGGCGATGGAGTAGATCGCGCCGGCGGTGTAACGCCCCACCCCCGGAAGCAGCCGGATTTCCTCCACATTGTGGGGAAATTTTCCGCCCTGCTCTTCGACGATCTGTTTTGCCGCCTTCCTGAGATTACGGGCGCGCTGGTAGTAACCAAGGCCGGCCCAGAGCTCGAGGACATCCTCTTCCGAAGCTGCCGCCAGGGACTCCAGCGTGGGGAATCGTGCGAGGAAACGGTCATAGAAGGGGATTGCCGCCTGGACCCGCGTTTGCTGTAGCATGATCTCCGCGACCCAGACCCGGTAAGGTGTCCGGTTGCTGCGCCATGGAAGACGGCGCTTGTGACGCCGGTACCAGGCAAGCAGCAGGTCCTGGAACCGCTTCGTCTTTGGCTTGTTCCATATCGATGGGCCGATCGCCATCTGCCCTCCGGGATGCGTCCACCCTGATTCCAGGACGTCGTCCCCGCCCCGTCGACTATATCATGCAGCAAAATATTCCCGCGCCGGCGTCCCTCGGCGCACTCATGCGCCATGCTGGTGTTCCTTCACAACCAGCTGCCGGACTTGTCAAACCCGGTGAGTTCCCGGCCGGGCCTGGGATTTGCCCGGAAGATCAGGGTTGCGGCGGACCACTCCCCCCGTCCTCGTTCCACAGGCGGGAAAACAGCTCCACGGACCCGGGCGCGTAGCCCGCGAAGTGATTGTTGAAATAGACATAGATCGGAACGTCCCGTGCGGCGAGGTCCCGGATGGCCGGGATCCAGTAGCGCATCGGACCGGTACGATCCACCAGCAGGCTGTCCCAGTCGGACTTTCGCGTGCCTTCGGCGCGGGCGCGCTGGACGGCGGCGTCCATCTCCTTGTGGTTCCCGAGGAACCGGATATAGACGAAAGGAGCAGTGAAGACCTCCCGGCGATGCGCCAGCTTGGGCAGCGGGTCCATGGTGTAGTAGTCGATGAAGACCAGCGAGATACCGCGCTGGTGCAGGGCATCGAGCAGTTCGGGCCGCACCCACTTCGAGTTGCGGATCTCGATCGCCCATTGAAACCCGGCCGGAAGCAGGCCGGCAAACTTCTTCAGGCGGGCAAGGAACTGCGCGCCGGTAGCGTACTCTTCCGGATCCTTTCCCTTGGCCACATAGGGAAACTGCAGCACCAGCGGGCCGAGTTTGTCCCCTAGCCGCGACATGGCCGAGACGAACTCGTTCACTTCCGCCGCGCAGTCTTCGAGGTACTTTTCGTGGCTGATCACGCGCGGCACCTTGGCCGAGAAGACAAAACCCGCCGGCGTGCGCGCGTTCCAGGCGTCGACCATGGACCGGCTGGGCATCCGATACCAGGTGGAGTCAATCTCCACCGTGGAGAGTTGCCGGGCATACTCGGCAATCATGTCGGCAGGTTCGATCGACTCGGGGTAGAAAGTGCCGCACCAGTCTTTCGTGCTCCAGCTCGATGTGCCGACGCGCAGGTTGGGCGGAAATCGCAGTTCCATGGCTCGCATCCAGACGAAATTGTAGCACGGCCCCGTGCTTCGAGAGCCCCTTCGAGGGGAATGGGAAAAGGTTTCATCAGGGATTGAATAAGGATCGGCAAGGGGATACGCTTTTAACAAGCAAGTTCCTACTTAAGGGGTCGTTATGTCAAAATCCGCACCAGCTAACCGGGGAATCAAGAGACGGCCTTCCGCCATGCGCTCCCGCAAGCGCCCACGGTGGAGCAAGGAGGAAGTCCTGACCCTGAAACGCCTCTATCGCACCCAGAGCAATTCGGAAATTGCGAGGGTGCTGGGCCGGACCGTGTCCTCGATCGTCTTCAAGGGGTATCGCCTGGGCTTGTCAAAAGGGATCAGGCGCCTGAAAGAAATGGGCCGGGAAAACATCAACAAGCGTTGGCACAAGAAACAGGTTTCTCACCGTGCCGGCGCCCGCCGGAACCGGAGGCAGCGTTAGCGGCGTCTCGTGGTATTCTGTCCGGGTCTCTGGTTCCGGGTTGGCAGCTGCAAATCTGGGTTCGCGAGCGGAGGAACACACACTCTTGAACGAGCCCTCAGCTTCAATGTGGGGAGGAGATCCATGCCGGAACGCACCTGGTGGGAATCAGTTAAAGTCGAGGGGGGAGAACTGCTCGAGGGCGTCAGGCGCATCGTGCACGAAGGCAACGTCCGCCGGATCGTCATCAAACAGGGGGACCGCTCCGTCGCGGAATTTCCCGTGACGGTGGGCGTCGTCGGCACCATGCTTGCACCCGTCCTGGCGGCCATCGGGGCTATCGTAGCGTTGCTGAAGGACTGTTCCATTGAGGTGGAGCACGTAGAAACCAGCGGCGAGCAGAAAGAGTAGACTTCCTCCAGGTTCAGGCTTCGGCTTCGCCCCGCGCAAATCGGGCCTGGTGGAACACGATATCGTCTGTGCCGCGGCTGAGCTTCTCGCGACGGCGCAGCGCTCTCATGATCTGCGTGCGCAGCCGGGCCCTCGCCCGGAACACCTTGAGGCGCACGGCCTGCTTCGAGCACTTCATGATATCAGCCATCTCCTCGTAGGAGACTTGCTTGAGGTCGCGGAGCACGAGGGCCATTTTCTGTTTCTCAGGGAGGCGCTCCAGGATTTTCTGCATCAGCGATCGCAGCTCGTCGGCACTCCTGGAGGAGGTGTTCGACAGATCCTCCTGATGGTTGGCCATGAACCGCTCGAGTGTGCGCGCTTCCTGCTCGCTGAGTTCAGTGAATCTCAGGATCTTACGGCGGCGCACACGCCGCAGCTCGTCAAAACACTGATTGATTGCTACGCGCCGCAGCCAGGGATAGAAGGGCCGTTCATTGTCGAACTTGCGCAGTGAAAAATAGACCTTGCAGAGTACCTCCTGGACGATGTCCTCGGCCTCGGCCGCGCTTCCCACGTTCCAGGAGACGATGTGAAGCAGGTCGCGTTGGTATTTCTTCACCAGGCATTCAAACGCGGATTCGTCACCTGCTTGGCAGCGCCGTATCAATTCCCGGTCTTCTTCGCAATTCAGTTCGTGCCACACGAAAAAGATAAGTGCAATCGGCGTGCCACTACCAATTCTATGAGAACAAACAGCTTACTTCATCGATCAATCCCCGCCTTGTTCGGATTCCACACATTCGCTGTATGAATTCCGCACGCCCGGCCCCTTTCCCCCCGGATTTCGCAACGGACAGACGAGCCGGCAAAGCTCGGCACGGCCGTTCGACGATCTCCAGGATGTTATCTCTTTGAGGTTTTTGAGGTTCAGCTTCTGGATCTGAACTTGTCTTCGTTTTTCTGCATGAATTCGCGGAGTTCATCCGCGAGGGCGAGAAGCCTGTGCCACTGCTCCTTGTAAAGCGTCACCGGAAACCGGCCGAGTCCGTATACCGACAGGCCGCCCTTGGCGCTGACTTTCATACTGAGTCCTTGCGACGCCGCTTTTCTGAGTTCTTCGGTATCGGCGCGAAGCCGGACAATTTCTCTGAGCGCCTCGTTTTCGGCGCGGAGCCTGCCGAGTTCTGCCGCGATATCTTCATTATTAATGGCCATAGATCACCTCTCCACGCTGAATATTCCAAACAGGATTCTTCAGGAACGTTCATCCCGATGCGGGTGCGCCCGTTACCTGAAAAACAATAACAATATACGCTGAACACCCGGGAAACCGCATGGCGGAAATATCAGGCGTGGGCGCGCACCCGGCCCAGGCGTTCTGGTCGTTCTGAACACCAACGTGTGGGAATCTCAGGCGGTCAGAATCGACCCTGTCCGAGACCTCCTCGGGCAGCCGCGCGAATTAATGGAAGTCTCGGTGGAGGGAGGGCGGGCGAGCGTTTCGGATGTCTACGAATCCCGCCTGCTCCCCGCCCAGATTGTCGTGCTCCTCGGGGAAAACTGAAATGCGCCCGCGCTCCCCAGGAACTCAATGCCCTGAATTGTTGTGCCCCTGTTGACATAGCAGCGCCCGTGTCGGAAGATAACTTTTGGGGACCGTCGCGCGGCAAGCATGCCTGGTGTCACTGAACGAGGAGCGGGCAGAGTCTGGTCATAGCGCAATGGTGCTGGTAGAGTGTAGATGTGCTTTTTTACAGGTTAGGATGTTTGATAAGGACCGTTTGAGTCGCAAATAAGATACCTGCAATCGCCGCCGCGCTCCCAGCCTGCCCGCGCGCCGGGTTCGAAGGCACACCGAGTGCCGGGAAGACAGCCGGATGAGCCTCTGGAGAGAATCAGGCCGGGACCTGGTAAATTACTCGCGATTCATATTGCCGGTGGCTGCGGCAGCGGTACTGATTACGGTGCTCGGCGTCGGCTGGTACACCCAGCCCGACCGCTATGTGCGCGGCTACCAGCCACGGCAGCCCATCCCGTATTCGCACAAGCTTCACGCAGGCATTCTCAGGATTCCCTGCCTTTATTGCCACTCCGGCGCGCTCAAGTCGCGCGTAGCCGGGATTCCCCCGGTCGAAAAATGCATGAACTGCCACACAGTCACAAAAAAGGACAGCCCCTACATCAAACAACTCGCCGCCATCTATGCTTCAGGCGAGCCGTTGAAATGGAAGAGAATCCACACAATGCCGGATTACGTCTTCTTCGACCATCGGCCGCACGTAAGCGCCGGCATCCTTTGCCAGACATGCCATGGCGAAGTGCAGGACATGGACGTTGTCTATCAGAACATGTCAATGCGCATGAGCAATTGTCTCGGATGCCATCGGGATCCGCAAAACGCGCTGCCCGCGGATTCCGCAATCAAGCAAGGGCCTGAAAACTGCAACGCGTGCCACCGATAGGCGGGCAGGATAGGACTTAGCATGATGGATGAGGACTTGAGAGACAAGGGGCCGTTGCCTGAGAAGCCGCGCCGCTATCGTTCACTCGCCGAGCTTGCCGCGCAGGACCGTGCAGAAGAGTCGCCGCTGCGGCGTTTCGAGGAATTTCCTCCCGGCGCGGATCTTCCTTTCGGGATTCCCGCAGATGGGATTTCAAGACGCCGGTTCCTGAGCCTTGCGTCCGCCTCGGCCGCGCTGGCTCTCGGCGCATCCGCCTGCAGCCGAATCGACAGGGGAACGATCGTCCCCTACACGAAGAGGCCCGGCGGGACCATCCCGGGTGTCGCTGTTTACTATGCCAGCACATACCAGGAGGGGTTCCACACCGATGGCGTCTTGGTGAAGACGCGCGAGGGGCGGCCCATCCACATCGAAGGAAACGCGGAGCACCCCATCTCTCGCGGAAAAGCGGGCCTACGTGCCGTCGCGGATCTGCTGGGGCTGTACGACCCCGATCGCCTGCGCCGGCCCTCCGCCGCAGGCTCCCCTTCCACCTGGGACAAGGCCGCGGAAGAAATCGGGCGCATCCTCAGGGGCGCGCGCGATGCGGGGAAGCCCGTGCTTCTTCTCACCGGCGCGGTCGTTTCGCCGACGCGCAGGGCGCTGATCGGAGACTTGCAGAAAGCGATCCCCACACTGCGCCACGCTGCCTGGGAACCGGCGGTCTCTTACCCGGAGATCCTTGCCGACCGCGCACTCTTCGGCGAGTTCACCCTGCCGAGACTCCGCTTCGACCGTGCTGACGTTGTCCTTTCGCTGCAGGCCGATTTTCTGGGCGCCGATGCGAATGCGGCAGACCTGATCCGGGATTTTGCCGCCCGGCGCGGCATCTCCGGGCCGGGGGATGCCATGAACCGCCTCTGGGTCATCGAAGGCGGCCTGACTCTCACCGGTGCCAACGCGGACCAGCGCCTGCAGGTCCGGCCGTCCAGGATCGCGGCGTTGACGTTTGCCCTGGCGCGCCTCCTGAACGAAGAGCTCGGGGTGCCGCTGCCGCAGGGAGTGAGCGCGGAGGGTCTGAAGCCGTTTGCCGTCGATGTTCTGGCCGGGGATCTCGGGGTGGGCGCGGCCACGCTCAGCGCCCTGGCTGCGGATCTGAAAAGGGCGGGGAAGTCGTCGCTGGCTCTCGCCGGGCCCGCCCTGCCCCGGGAAGCGCACGTGGCGTGCCGCTTGTTGAACTCCATGCTCGGGGCGGAAGGCTTCACCGTCGACACGACTCTCGCCGCCGCCGGCCCGGAGGTCTTGTCGCTCGCCGGTCTTCGCGACCTTCTGCACGAGGCGGCACAGGGGACATTCGCAGCCGCCATTTTCTGGGGAACGAATCCCGCGTACTCCTATCCGGAACTTTCCGCATGGAAGAGCGCCGTGTCGAAGATATCGGCGTGTGTACGGATCGGCCTGTACGAGGATGAAACCGGACTGGATTGCCTCTGGCGGCTTCCCGAACATCACTGGCTGGAGGCCTGGGGGGATTTCGAACCCGCCGCGGACGCGTTGAGCCTGCGCCAGCCTGTGATCGGGGCGATCCACAACACCCGGCAGGGGGAGGACATCCTGCTTTCGTGGCTGCCCTCGCTGGGAGTAAACGCGCCACGGACCTTTCACGAGTATCTGAAGGACCGGTGGCAGCGGGAAGTTTATCCGGCCGGGAGCCCCGTGGCCTTCGAAGAGTTTTGGAATGCGGCGCTGCACGACGGCGTCCTAGCCGTCGTCGCCAAACCGCGTCCGCCGCGCACTCTGCGAGCGGCGGCTGTCAGCGAAGCCTTGAGCGCGGCCGCGGAGCGCCGTGGTGCTGCCGGCGGGCTGGAATTGATGCTGCTCCCGGACGCGTCGGTATTCGACGGGCGCTATGCGAACAACGGCTGGCTCAACGAACTTCCCAATCCGGTGACCAAAGCGACCTGGGGGAATCCGCTCCTGATATCGATCGCGGATGCCGAACGGCTGGGGCTCAAGGATGAGGATGTGGTCACGCTGGCTGCGGGGGCCGCAAGCCTGGAAGTGCCCGTGATCATCCAGCCGGGCCAGGCGCCGGGCGTGGCGAGCCTGTGTTTCGGCTTCGGGCGACGCACCGGCAACGTGGCCGCGGGCGTCGGGGTGAACGCCTTTGCGCTGACCGACCCGTCATCCTCCTCCCCGTGGCTGCGCGGCGACGTGGTGATCGCCCGCACCGGCAGGCAGCAGACGGTTCCGCGGACGCAGGAGCACTTCCGCATGGAAGGGCGTGACCTCGCCCGCTCCTGGACGCTGGCGGAGTATGCCGGCCTGGCTGGAGCAGAGGGCTTAAAGAAGGATGCGGAAGGACTGGTTTCGCTGATCCCGGCGCAGCAGTTCGGCGGGCACAAGTGGAGCATGGCGATCGACTTGTCGGCCTGTGTCGGATGCAGCGCCTGTCGTCATCGCCTGCCAGTCGGAGAACAACGTCCCCGTCGTCGGGCCTGAGCGCGTCGCGAAGAGTAGGGAAATGCATTGGATCCGGATCGACCGTTACTACGAGGGCGATCCGCGAAATCCCTCCGTGCTCCATCAGCCTGTTCCCTGCCAGCATTGCGATGACGCGCCGTGCGAGATCGTGTGCCCGGTCAACGCCACGACCCACAGCCCGGACGGCCTCAACCAGATGGCCTACAACCGCTGCGTCGGCACCCGCTACTGCTCGAACAACTGCCCCTTCAAGGTCCGGCGGTTCAATTTCTTCGACTACACTTCGATGAAGAAGGATCCGGAGAGGCTGGTCTTCAATCCCGAAGTGACCGTGCGGCCTCGCGGCGTCATGGAGAAGTGCTCGTTCTGCATCCAGCGCATCGAGGACGGAAAACTGAGGGCGAAGGTCGAAGGCCGTCCGATCCGCGATGGCGAAATCCGGCCCGCCTGCGCCGCAGCATGCCCGGCGGAGGCGATAGTGTTCGGCGACATCAACGACCCGCAGAGCATGGTTTCGAAGATGTCCAGACTCAATCGTGGCTACAAAATGCTCACTGAACTGGGTATCAAGCCGTCGGTGACCTATCTCGCCGACATTTCCAATCCCGTGAGCGCAAAGGGCAAAGCATGAAGTCCGACGCCGCTACAATGCCTGAGGAGTTGCTGCCGGAGGTCCTGAGGACCCCGCCCGTCACGGTCGGCGAGGTCAGCGCCGGAGCGCTCGACGATCAGGTGCTGGCCCATGTAGAGCGCAAGCCGCCGCGGGCCTGGTTCATTGCGTTCGGATTTACCTCGGCATTCGCGCTGATTGGATTTGCCCTCATCGGATACACATTCGTAGTCGGCATCGGCGCCTGGGGAAATAACATCCCTGCGGCGTGGGCATTCGACATCACCAATTTCGTATTCTGGATAGGCATCGGGCACGCGGGGACCCTGATTTCTGCGATTTTGCTACTCTTCAGGGCGCGCTGGAGAAACTCCATTTCCAGGTTTGCGGAGGCTATGACCATTTTTGCGGTCATGGTTGCGGGGATTTTCCCGGTGATTCACGTGGGGAGGCCGTGGCTTGCATTCTGGCTTTTCCCTTACCCCAACCAGCGCGCCATCTGGCCGAACTTTCGCTCCCCCCTCATATGGGACGTGTTCGCCGTCAGCACCTACTTCAGCGTTTCGCTGCTGTTCTGGTACCTGGGCCTCATGCCGGATTTCGCCTCGCTGAGAGATCGCACAAAGAGCAGGATCCGCAAGTTTTTCTACTCGATGTTCGCCCTGGGATGGCGCGGGTCCGCGTCGCACTGGCGTCATTTCGAGCGTGCCTACCTGATTATCGCCGGGCTGGCCACTGGCCTGGTGCTATCGGTTCACAGCGTCGTCTCGTTCGACTTTGCCGTGTCCCTCGTCCCCGGCTGGCATATGACGATTTTCCCGCCGTATTTCGTGACCGGTGCGATCTTCGCGGGCTTTGCCATGGTGGTGATGGCCCTGGTGCTGGTGCGCGAGACGATGAACCTGAAGAACCTCATCACCATGTACCACCTGGAGGTGATGAACAAGATCATCCTGACCTGCTCCTGCCTGATGGGATACGCCTACCTGATGGAAGGATTCACCGCCTGGTACAGCATGAACAAATACATCCACCACACCTTCTGGGAATACATCGCCGGGACGTATTGGTGGGCAGGCTGGCTGACGATCACCTGCAATATCATCATCCCCCAGATTCTGTGGGTACGCCGCTTCCGCCGAAACTATTTCACGATGATCTTCGTCGCCCTCGCAGTGACCGCGGGCATGTGGTTTGAGCGATTCGTGATCATCGTCAGTTCGCTCCACCAGGATTACATGCCCTCCGCCTGGGCGGTCTACAAGCCGACGATCGTGGATTTCGGAATCCTGGCGGGCTCCTTCGGACTGTTTTTCACGCTGGTGCTGCTGTTTGCCCGGGCGCTCCCGGTCATCGCCACCACCGAGATGAAGAGCGTGATTCCCGGGTCGCAGCCCGTGCACGCGGGAGGCGCCCATGAGTAACCGCGCCTTTTCGGTCCTGGGTCTGTTCGACAGCTCGCAGCAGTTGATGGAGGCCATCCCCGTCGTGAAGAAGCGCGTGACCGCTCGCCTCGATGCGTACACGCCGTACCCGATCCATGGCATGGAAGAGGCGCTTGGGCTCAGGAAGTCCCCGGTCGGAGGCATGGTATTCATCATGGGCCTGATCGGTGCGATTTCCGCCCTGGCCTTTGAGTTGTGGACGGAAGGGGCGGACTATCCGCTGGTGACGGCGGGCAAACCTGTTTTTTCCTGGCAGGCCTTCGTGCCCATCATGTTCGAGGTGACGGTCCTGTTCGCGTGTTTCACCTCCGGCCTGGGAATGCTGTTCCTCCTGAACCGGCTCCCATTTTTCCGCCACCCGATGCTGCGCTCAAAGTCGATGCCGCACATCACGCGCGACAAGTTCGCGCTTGCCGTAGAGGCTGACGGACAGGCGCTGGACGTCGATGCGATCACAAAAACGCTGCGGGAGGCGGGGGCGAAGACGATCGAAGTCCTCGAAGAGCCCGCGCCGCTCGGTCCGGTCTCCCCTAATTTTCTCATGAGGGTGGTCATCGGCATCGGGATCGCCTGCCTTGGGGCGGGCTACATCACATACTGGGCCGTCAAGCTCTTTCCGGTCTCCATTCCCGTGGTGCACATGCTCGACCAGCCGCGGCTCGACGCGCAGCGCGAAGACGCCTTCTTCCCGGATGGATCCGGCATGCGCATGCCCGTTGCCGGGACCGTCGCCCGGGGCCAGATGCCTTTCATGATCAGGAATGAAGCGGAGGCCTCCCTCCTGGGGAATCCGTTGCCCAGGACTCAAAAAGTGCTGGAAACGGGCCGGCAGGAATTCAATACTTACTGCTCGGTGTGCCACGGCATCCTTGGCAACGGCGTGCCCTCGCTAACGGCTGCCTATGGCGCAAAACCTGCCAACCTTGTCGCCGAGAAGATCCGGAATAATCCCGACGGCCTGATCTATTACGTCATCATGAAGGGAAAGAACGCGATGCCTTCATATGCGGCGGATCTGACCGAGGACGAGCGGTGGTCCGTCGTGCACTACGTCCGGGTGCTGCAGAGGGCGCTCAACGCCCAGGACGCCGACATTCCGAAGGAGGCGGCAAAGTGAGCGGAAGCGGCGCCACAAAGATACTGGCGGTGGGAACGGCCGCGGGCCTGGCGGGCGTTGTTGCCACCGGCTTCTTCGCCGGATGGGAACGCTTCTGGGTGAACTGGATTCTCTGGTTTGTGTTCCTGTTGACGATCGGCCTGGGCTGCATGTTCATCGTAGCCCTGGAGCACGTCGTCGGCGCCAGGTGGAGCGTCCCCCTGCGCCGCGTACCGGAACGCCTCTCCGGACTGACCATCCTGATGGCGCCCGCGGCCTTTGTGGCGCTGTTTTCTCTGCCTTCGCTCTATCCATGGACCGATCCTGAAATCCTGAAGGATCCGGTCATTGCCGGCAAGGCCGTCTGGCTCAACGTTCCATTTTTCAGCGTGCGCGTGATTGCCAGCATCGGCCTGTGGATCCTGGCCTACCGGATCTTCGTAAGCGGCTCCCTTCGCCAGGATCGCGACGGGGACCCCCGTTTCAATGTGCGCGCCCGGCGCTTCGCCCCGCTCTTCATGGTCATTTTCGGGATCACGATCACGCTGGTCGCCTTCGACTGGATCTCGAGCCTGGAACCGGCATGGTACAGCGACGTCTTGGGGGTATACGTGTTCGCCGGCACATTCCTGTCGGGCCTGGCGGCCACAACGCTTATGGTCAATTATCTGATGGCTCGGGGCCGGCTCCCCGGCGTTACGCCCGACCACGTCTACAACCTGGGCGGATTCCTTTTCGCATTCGTCGTGTTCTGGGCCTACATCGGCTTCGCCCAGTACCTGCTCATGTGGTACGCCAACATGCCGGAGGAGGTCTTCTGGTACCGGGAGCGGCTGGGGGGGCTCTGGGGCCCGCTGGTGTTTACGCTCGCAGTGTTTCACTTTTTCGTGCCGTTCTTTGTCCTCATCCCACGAGACGCCAAGAGCGAACCGAAGCGGCTCTTCTGGGTCGCGACGCTGATGCTGGCCGCACACTGGCTCGACCTGTACTGGATGATCTTTCCCGTTCTCGGCATCGGCCTCGTCATCAGCTGGCCTGAACTCTCATTTGCGGCGTTTTTCATTTCGGCCGGGCTGCTCTGGATCAGGCGCGCGATGAGCAAGGGCGCAGACATGCCCGTCGGCGATCCGTTCCTGCGGCAGGGCCTGGAGTTCCGACTATGATCGAAAAATACGTCGATGCGGAGGAACTCAACCGGCTGTTGTCGACGCTGGCGATCATCGTGTCGGCCCTCATGGTCGCCGCACTTTTTGCCAGCATCGTCGTGCCTGGACTCAGGAACGCCAACAAGCCGGAGGCCGCGACGCCGGTAAATCCGGCGGTCGGCGAACCGGGATGGCTGGACCCGGCGGAGTTTCCACCCGAGCGGGGTAAAGTGATTCCGCCCGTGGATCCCAAGGCCCTGATCGCGACGACCCCGGACCTGATCGCCAAGGGGAAGGATCTGTTCGAGCGCAATTGCACCCCATGTCACGGCGAACAGGGTCGCGGTGACGGTCCTGCCGCGTCGACCATGAATCCGCGGCCGCGCAACTTTACCAGCCCCGATGGGTGGAAAAACGGCTCCGACCTGCCGGGCATCTTTAAAACGGTGAGTACGGGCATTCCGGGATCCTCCATGAACCCGTTCGATTACCTGTCCAAGAAGAATCGCATGGCGCTTTCCCATTTCGTGCAGAGCCTCGGCGCATTCCCGCACGGGACAGGTTCCCAGGAGGCGATGGACGCGCTTTCCAAGGAGCTGGCGGCGCCGGGGGAGAAGACTCCCAACAAGATCCCGGTGAGCATGGCAATGGCTAAGCTGGAACAGGAGTACAGCGCCCCTCTGCCGCTGGCCGTGGCGGCGGATGACCACACTCCCGGCGCCGAGGTTTTCCGCAGGATCATCCTGGATCCGGCGCGCGCGGCTCAGACGCTTGCCGGGTCCGTAGCCTGGATGGCCGGCCCCAAGGAGCTTGCGGCGAGCATTCTATCCGGGGCGCCCGCAAACGGGTTTTCCGAGAGTGCGGCGACCCTGAGCGCCGAGGAGTGGCAGGAGCTCCAGGCGGAACTCATGAAGATGTCGCCGCAGAAAGAGCAGGTCGGGCAGAAATAAGCTATGAAAAAGACTTACGTCCTACTATTCCTGGCGTTGACCTGGGCATCGGGTGCAGCGAATGCGCTCCGGGCACAGGCCACGCCGGAAGTCGGCATCGATGAAAAACTCGGGGCGCAGGCGGCGCTCGACGCCGTACTCAAGGACGAACACGGCGCCGACGTCACCTTGCGGCAGCTGGTCGACAAGCCCACGATTCTCACGCTCAACTATTTCCGGTGCACCGGGATCTGTACTCCGCTGTTGAACGGCGTGGCGGACGTGCTCAACGAAATCGGGATCCAGCCGGGCAAGGACTTCCAGGTGATCACCGTGAGCTTTGATCCCAGCGACACGCCCGAAGTCGCGCACCAGAAACAGATCAACTATTTGAAGCTGATGAAGCGGCCGGTGCCGCCGGCTGCCTGGCGCTTCCTCACAGGAGATGCGCAGAGCACAAGGCAGGTGGCCGATTCCGTTGGCTTCCAATATCGCGCGGTGGGAGCGCAGTTTGTCCACCCCGGCGCCGTCATCCTGCTCACTCCCGAAGGCCTCGTGAGCCGGTACATGTATGGGATCACGTTTTTGCCGGCGGAGGTGCAACTGGCGGTCCAGGAGGCCGCTGCGGGGCAGGTGCGTCCTTCCATTTCAAGGATCCTGGCCTTCTGCTACAGCTACGATCCTCAGGGCCGGCAATACGTGCTCGATGTGACTCGTATCATGGGGACCGTCATCCTTGTCCTTGCGGGCGCGTTCGTGGTGTATCTTTTGAAAGGAAGGTCGCGGCGCAGCGAACATAAGACGAGGGAGTCGGAATGACAAGCGCGGCTCATGTTGCGGCAGTACCTGCGGCGCCCAGCTTCCTGGAAGCGGGCGGCCGGAGGGGAATCCTGGCATGGATCCTTTCCACGGATCACAAGCGGATCGGCATCCTCTACCTAGCCACGATGGTCACCATGTTCCTCATGGCGATGGTGCTGGGTGTCCTTATGAGGATTGAACAGCTTACCGTCAATCCACCCCTGTTCTCTGCGTCGACCTACAATGCATTCTTTACCGTGCACGGCGTGATCATGATCTTCATGTTCGTGCTTCCCGGGGCCTCGGCGGTGTTCGGGAACTTCTGCCTGCCGATCATGATCGGCGCACGCGACGTGGCCTTCCCGCGGTTGAACCTGATGTCCTGGTATTTTTTCGTCACCGGCGCGTTGCTCGCGCTGACCTCGCTGTTCACGGGCAACGGCCCGCCAGACGCAGGCTGGACCTTTTATGTGCCGTTCAGCCTTCGGACCGGGACCAATATCCTGCTGGGAGTCTTCGCGGCGTTTGTCCTGGGATTCTCCTCGATCCTGACGGGCATCAACTTCGTCACGACGGTGCATCGGATGCGGGCGCCGGGAATGTCGTGGCTTCGCATGCCCCTCTTTATCTGGGCGCTGTATGCGACCGCGTGGGTCCAGGTGCTTGCGACCCCCATCATCGGCATAACGTTCCTGCTCGTGATCGCCGAACGCATATTCGGGATCGGCGTCTTCGACCCGACCAAGGGGGGAGACCCTCTCCTGTACCAGCACCTGTTCTGGATTTACTCCCACCCCGCAGTCTACGTCATGATTCTCCCGGCCATGGGCGCCGTCACGGAAATCATCCCTACGTTTGCCCACCGGTCGATATTCGGCTACAAGGCCATTGCCTACTCCTCGATGGGCATCGCGGTGCTGGGCTCGCTCGTCTGGGGGCACCACATGTTCACGAGCGGCATGAGCGATTCGGCCAACCTGATGTTTTCGCTCTTTACGTTCCTGGTGGCGGTCCCGAGCGCCATCAAGGTGTTCAACTGGACGGCGACCCTGTATAAAGGCTCCATCGAGCTCAAGTCGCCCATGCTGTTCGCGCTCACGTTCGTTTTCCTGTTTTCCATCGGTGGGCTGACGGGTCTCATCCAGGGCGCGCTCAACGTCAACGTGCACCTGCACGATACCTATTGGATCGTGGGACACTTCCACTACGTGATGTTCGGCGGCACCGGCATGGGATTTTTTGCCGCCCTTCTGTACTGGTTTCCCAAGATGTTCGGGAAGATGTACAACGAGGCCGTGGCCAAGATCTCGTGGATTCCGATCTTCATCGGCTTCAACATGCTCTACGGCGGCATGCTGGTTCTCGGCTACATGGGCATGCCGAGACGCTACTACACCCACCTGCCCCAGTTTCACACCGGTCACGTCATCGCCTCGATCGGGGGATTCATCATGGCGGCCGGTCTCATCCTGTTTTTCGCGAATCTCTTCGTCGCGCTCTTTAAAGGCCAGAAAGCCGAGGCGAATCCATGGGGAGGCGTGACGCTCGAGTGGCAGGTCCCATCGCCGCCGCCGCTGGAAAACTTCGAGGAGATACCGGTGATCACTCACGGCCCCTATCGATTCAATCCGGAGGGCGCAAAATGAGCAGTATCCCGGCCATGCCGCACCCTGTGCACAAGGATCGTGAGGGCGCCAAGCTCGGGATGTGGCTGTTCCTGTTCACAGAGATCCTCCTTTTCGGCGGGTTGTTCCTTCTTTACTCGGCATACCGGGCAAAATACCCGCTCGATTTTCATACCGGCGGCCAGCATCTCAACACGTTCATCGGCGTCGCCAATACGGTCATCCTGCTGACGAGCAGCCTCACGGTGGCCATCGCGATCACCGCCATTCAGAAGGGCAACCGGAAACTGACCATGCTGTGCCTGGCGGCTACCATCGGGTTCGCGGCCCTGTTCCTGGTAAACAAGTACGTCGAGTGGAGTGATGAGATCCGCCGCGGCATCTATCCGAACGGGCCGGCGTTGCTCAAGCTCCCCGACGGCGAGAAGATCTTCTACGGGCTCTACTACTCCATGACCGGCCTTCACGGCCTTCATGTCCTGGCCGGGATCGTCGTGTTGTCGGTGATGCTGAAGTTTGTCCACAGCAACAGGATCACAAGCGCCGATTTCACCAAGCTCGAAAATGCCGGACTCTACTGGCACCTGGTGGACGTAATCTGGATATTCCTGTTGCCGCTCTTATATCTTGCCGCCTGAGGGTGCGTCACATGGAACGAGCAGAAGAACATGGCCACATAGTTCCCTACCAGACCTTCATCAAGGTCTGGCTGCTCCTGCTCTTTCTCACGGCCCTGCTGGTGTTTGTCAGCACGGTCTTTCACGAAGCCCTGTCCGTGGCCGCCCTGCTCACGCTGACGCCGCTCAAGGCCGGGCTGGTTTTCTTTTATTTCATGCACCTGAAATACGAGAAGCCGTTCCTGAAGAGCATGGTTTTGGTGGCGCTCGCGACGCTTACTTTGTTCATTGGTCTGATATTCATCGATCTTTCGTTCAGGTGAGAGGCCATGCAATTTTTCCAGCAAGCATCGACTGCCGCCGGCAAAGTCGACTCGGTCTTTCTCTTCATCGTGGCGCTTTGCGTGGTTTTTCTGGTCGGCATCACCTTCCTCATGGTGTACTTCGTCATCAAGTACAACCGGAAGCGCCACCCGAAGGGGGTCGACATCGAGGGGAACACCTGGCTCGAAATTACCTGGACGGCAATTCCCACGATCCTGTTTCTGGGGATGTTTTATTTCGGGTGGACGAATTTCGACTACGAACGCAGCGTGCCGCGGGATGCCATGATCATCAACGTCACCGCTCGCCAGTGGGCATGGTCCTTCACATACCCGAACGGCAAGTACACGACCGAACTGCTGCTGGCGCTCAACAAGCCCGTGAAGGTGGAGCTCCACTCCCTGGATGTTATCCACGGCTTCTACATCCCCGCCTTCCGCATCAAGGAGGACGTCGTACCCGGGAAAGAAAACTACACCTGGTTCATTCCGACGCAGCTCGGAACCTTCGACATCGAGTGCACCGTCATCTGCGGTGTCAACCACGCGAACATGCTTTCGAAGGTCGTGGTGGTCCCGGTGTCCGATTTCGAGGCCTGGTATTTCGGGGATGAAGACGTCCCGTTTCCGGGTTCGGCCAAGGCATCGGCGGCCGCCGCGCCCGCGCCGCAGAATCCCGTGATCGCCCTGCTGGAGGAGAAGTCCTGCCTGACCTGCCATTCGACCGATGGCCGCGTCATGGTCGGCCCTACCTTCAAGGGCCTGTACGGGCAGAGGGAAATAATCAAGGCCCGGAACGGAACGGAAAGGGAGGTCGTCGTCGACGAATCCCGCCTGGCCCAGGCGATTCGGGAGCCGAGCGCGGAGACCGTGAAAGGGTACCCGCCGGCCATGCCTCCGGTCACGCTGACAGACGCCGAACTGAGCCAGGTTGTGGAGTTCATCAGGAATCTGAAATGAAGACCGCCACACTCGTCACCAGCGCCGCGACGCCGGGGCCACGGGTATCCATAGTCTCCATGCGACCCGGCCTGCTCTCATCCCGGCCGTTCCACGTGCTGGCGGACCTCACGAAGTTCAGAATATCCATGCTTTCGACGCTGTCAGGCTCAACGGGATACGTCGTCTTCTGCCACACGGTAAACGCGGGGATCATTACCTCTTCCATCGGCGTGCTGTTGCTGGCCATGGGCGCCTGCGCCATGAATCAGTTTCAGGATCGCGAGATCGACGCGCGCATGGAGAGAACGCGACGCCGGCCGATCCCCTCCGGTGTCATGAAGCCGGCGTCGGCGCTTGCCCTCGCAGTGTTCCTCGATGCTGCAGGTTTTCTGTTGCTCTGGTTTGTTCACAATCCGGCTTCCGCTCTGATCGGCCTCTTCGCCGTCGCCTGGTACAACGGCGTCTACACCTACCTGAAGCGGGTCTGGGCCTTCGCGGCTGTTCCGGGCGCGCTGATCGGCGCCCTGCCTCCGGCCATCGGATGGACCGCCGCGGGCGGAGATCCGTTCGATCCGCGTGTGCTAGCGCTGTCGTTCTTCTTCTTTATCTGGCAGGTGCCCCACTTCTGGCTCCTGCTTTTCAGTTTCGGCCGCGATTACGAACGCGCGGGTCTCCCTTCGCTGACGAAGCTCTTCAGCCGGCGGCAGCTCGCCGGCCTGACCTTCATCTGGATGCTGACCACTTTCGTCTCGAGCTTCCTGCTCGCGGTCTACGGCCTGACCTCGTCGCCGTGGATCAACATGGGACTCGTCGCGTGCGGCTTCTGGCTCGCGTGGGAAGCCACCAGGCTGGTCCTTCCGCGGCCCGGCACACAGTCCTTCTTTCCCACCTTCCGGTCGATCAATATCTATGCCCTGTGCGTCATGGCGCTGTTGGTTGCCGACGCCGTGCTTTGAAGGCGGACGTCGGACATCAGACCTTAGACCTTAGACTTTAGACTTTGGATTGCGGGCATCGGATCTCAGACACGAGTGGCAAGTGAGGAGTCAGGAGCCAGGAGTCAGGAGTTCCGCGACCACGGGGCCGCGACCACGGGGCCGTATCTCCAAAATCCAATATCCGGGCGATGCCGGGACTCAAGCTCGAAAACCTGAAACTGGACCGGCCCCCAGCCCTGCATCCGGCATCCAACACCTAACCCCCAGCCCCCGCTGCCCTACAGTGTCCTGCCCCCGACCCGCAACACCCATCCCTCAGCCCCCAACCCAGCACCCGAAACCCAACGCCTAACACCCGGCACCCGCCACCCAGCCCCCGCCTTTAAGGTAGCTCGGGGGCAGTCAATTGACTTACAATGCTTGCGATGATATTCAATTGTTTCGGTTTGGAGCCGAAGGGCGCAGGCTGGAATCATAATGTAAATGCAGGGGGTTTCTAATGTACGGATGGACAGGCAATATTCTCCGGGTCAATCTGACCACAAAAACTCATAAAAAAGAGCCGTTCAGCGAAGAGTTCGCCCACAAGTGGGTGGGTGGACGGGGTTTTGCTTCGAAGATCCTCTATGACGAGGTTCCGCCGGGAACCGACCCACTCGGTCCCGACAACAAGCTGATCGCGGCTTTGGGGCCGATTGCCGGCATCCCCGCGCCGAACACCGGGAAATGCGTAGTGGCCGCCAAATCGCCTCTGACCGGCTTCTATGGTGACGGCAACCTGGGCACTCGCATGTCCGATCATCTCCGGAAGGCGGGATATGACGCAATGATCGTCGAAGGAAAGGCCGAACGCCCGACCGTGGTCTACGTGGAGGACGACAAGGTCGAGTTTCTCCCCGCAGATGGGCTCTGGGGGCAGGGGAGTTACGCTGCCAACGACTGGATCTACGGCAAGTACGGTCTGGGGGTAGGCGTCCTGACCATCGGGCAGGGCGGCGAAAACATGAACCGCTACGCCATCATTCGCAGCCTCGAAGGGCGCGCAGGCGGCCGCCCCGGTATGGGCGCGGTCATGGGTTCCAAACTGCTCAAGGCCATCGTCGTCAAGGGAACCCACCCCATCCCGCAGGCCGATCCCGTGGCCATGAAGGCATTGGGGATCGGCGACCTGAAAAAGGTCCACAAGATTGACCAGGATTCAGGCTGGTCCAAGCAAAGCACGACCGGCGTGCTTCAATTCTGCAATGAAGTAGCCGGCCTGCCGGTGCGGAATTTCCGCCTGACCCATCATGCGGATTCATGGCGGATCGACGGGGAGAGGCTCAATAACGCGCGGGTTGCCACCTACGGCTGCCCAAACTGCACGATGCGCTGCGGGATCACGATCCATGACCACGAGCACCGCGAGGCGGAACTCGACTATGAGAACATCGCCCTACTCGGCTCGAATCTCGAGATTTTCGATCTCGACCAGGTCGGGTCGCTGAACTACCTGTGCGATGAGTACGGTCTGGACACGATGTCGGCCGGCTGCGTGCTCAGTTTCTACGCAGATGCCATTGACCAGGGGGCGGTGAGCGGCGATTTCAAGTTCGGCGATGCCGAACGCGCCAAGGAACTCCTGCGGATGGCAGCCTGCCGCGAGGGCAAAGTCGGCAACCTGCTTGCGGACGGCTCGCTGCGCATGGCGCGCGAATTCGGACACAATTCCGTAGCCTATGCCATGCAGGTAAAGGGGCTCGAGGTCGCCGCCTACAACTGCAAATTCATCCCGGGCCAGGCACTGGCGTTCGGCGTTTCGCCGATCGGCGCCCACCACCGCGAGGCCTGGATCATCACGTTCGAGATCAAGAACACGACCCGCGAATCCTACGGGCCCGAGAAAGCGGCCAAGGTGATCGAGCTGCAGCGCATCCGCGGAGGGATGTTCGAGTTTCTCGTGGCTTGCCGTTTCCCCTGGATCGAGTTGGGATGGTCGATCGACAATTACCCGAAGTACTTCAACACCATCACCGGCCTGAACTGGGGTTTGGACGATATGTGGACCACAGCCGACCGGCTGTACGCCATGATCAAGTTGAACTATCTCCGCGAATTCCCCAACGCCAGCCGCGAGGGTGACTACCCGCCGGCGGTCTGGTTCGACCCGGCCAATGCCGATCAGGATGGACCGATCGCCGGGCAGGTGCTCGATGCCGGCAAGTATGACGGGCTCCTCCAGCATTATTACGATATGCGCGGATATGACAGGCGGGGAATTCCGACGAAGGACACTCTGAAAAAACTTGGTCTCGAGGCGGAGGCGGCGGAAGCGGAGAGGTTCGCCACACTGACATGAAAATTAAGATCAAGCTGATCGGCCCGCTGATTTACGATGCCGGTTTTAGTGAGAAAGTCCTGGACGTGCCGGCCGCTACCACGGCCGGCGCGCTTCTTGGCCTGCTCGCAATTTCGGAAGAGCGCCCGAAGATCTTGACCCGCAATGGAAAAGCCGTAGCTCCGCAGGACACACTCACCGACGGCGACCAGGTTGCGATCTCACCGATCTATTCCGGCGGCTGATCCGGTTTGGCTGAACCACACTCATCTTCCGGGAGAGTTCCCGGCGGCGAACGGTGTGCCGGCAAGGAAAAAAGAGCCCCGGAAGGCCGACAGCCCCGGGCACTGCGCTACCGGAAGCAGCTGGCGGCGATTGAACACTCGCCGAGGCGGTTCTGTCAGGGAGCCGATACCGATCGCAAGGGTGACCGATGAAACGCCTCGCCATCAAGATTGTCGCAGCGCTTGTCCTGATTCAGTTTATCCCCTATGGTCGCAACCACACAAACCCTCCGGCAGGCCAGGAACCGCGGTGGGACCGGCCTGAAACCCAGGCGCTGGCCAGGCGCGCCTGTTTCGACTGCCACAGCAACGAGACCCGCTGGCCCTGGTACAGCCTCGTTGCCCCTGCCTCCTGGCTGGTACAGAATGATGTCGATGGAGCCCGGTCTCTTCTCAACTTCACAGAATGGCAACGCCCGCAAAGGAGGGCAGGGGACGCCGCAAAGGTGGTCGCGGAACGCGACATGCCGCCCTGGGATTACCTCCTGATGCATCCGCGGGCGCGGCTCTCCGATGCCGAGCGCCAGGTGCTGTCACACGGTCTCGCCGCCAGCCTCGCCGGCCCGGATAAGCAGCCGGCTCCCGCCTCGGGAAATCCCGGAAAACCGCGCTGATTCTTCCGGCGTATTCCCAGTGTGACCAAATGCCATTCGAGAAGGAACACAATCAGGCCGCATCCACGGGATGAGGTTGCAGGCGGCGCGCGAGCCGTACAACCGCGCGCGCGAAGGGCAGTTCACGCTCGAGCTGTTCTGCGCCCGCCACCAAATCCCTGCGGTCATGTTCCCGCAGCGGCGCGAACAGCAGCGTGTTTCGTGAACGGTAACCGTGCAGCACCCATGGGCGTCCCACAGCCGACCCTATATTCGACACGACACGACGGTACTGATCCGGATCGCCGCGCAGCCAGTTGACTGCAAGCAATCCTTCGCCCGTCAGTCTTTGACGAGCGTTCTGAAAAAACACCGGGCTGGCGCACTGCGGCGGGAGGATTTCCCCGAGGTACGCATCCAGGATGATGATGTCGTACATTTTCTCGCAACGGGCTAGATATCCGGCGGCGTCCTCGACATAGATCCGGAATTGAGGACAGTCCCCGATACGGAAAAACTTGCGCGCCAGGTCCGGGACTGCCGGATCGATTTCGACCGCGTCGATCTGCGCCGTCGGCCGGGCGGCGTGCAACATGTGGAAGATCGACCCGCCGCCCAGGCCCAAAAGCAGAAACGACCGGGCTTGGGGACTGAAGACAAGCGAGAGGAGGATGTTCCGTGCATACTCGAGGCCGGGCAGGTGCGGGGCTCCGAGATCGAGGACGGTGTGGCGAATTCCCGATGCTGACCACAGCGTGACGGTGTTGCCTTTTTGCGTCACTACGAGGTCACTGGCGAGTCCCTTGGCGCGCTGCAGCGTTTTCATGTAGAAACTGATTTTGCTATTCGCCGGCGGCCTTATCCTTCTTGGCGCTCCAGGTCGCTTCCCCCATGCCGCCCAGGGAAGCGTTCCCCTTCATGGTCTGAGCGTCCGCGGCCACCTCGCCCGTGAAGCTCATATCGACCGACTCCCCCTCTGCCGTCATCGTGAACGAGAAGACAACAGCAGTCCCGGAGAGCGTGCCTTTCAGCGGGAACGTCCCATAGCGGCCGGTGTAGGTCCCGCTGATTTTCTCGCCGTCCTGCTTCAGCTCAAGCGCCGGTGTTGCCGTACCCATCGACATCTCCAGGGTCATGACCCACTTCCCGGCGATGTTGGGTGGCGCCTTGGAATCCGGCTTCTGTCCCGCATTGCCCTGCTGGGGCGAATGCGCCGGCTGCCCCGTCATTTCGCACACCGGCGCCGCCAGGGCGACCGTGGCAGCCAGAACGGCGACGAGCAAAAAGAGTCTCTTCATTCGACCTCCTCGTTTCTCCCAGATGATGCAGCAATTGTAGCAAGGCCGGGAGCGATCGAGCCAGACCGAAATGCGGCGGGGCGGCAATCGTGGAGAAAGCAGATTCCTCCATCCGGTCGGCCGGCAGCCGAAGCCTACTCGCTGCGCAGAGCCGTGATCGGATCCACATGCGTGGCACGGCGTGCCGGGACATAGCAGGCCCCCAGCGAGACCGCCACTATGAGCAGGAGCGCCCCGCCGAGAATCGCAGGCTCGACAGGGCTTACCCCGTAGATCCGATTGGCGAGGAGCCTTCCCAACGCCAGGGAGCCTGCGATTCCAGGGACTACGGCCAACAGAACCAGTGCCAACCCCTGCCCGAGGATCATCTTCATGACATCCACAGCACGGGCGCCAAGAGCCATGCGGATTCCGATCTCTCCCGTTCGCCGCGACACCGCATAGGCCATGACACCGTAAAGGCCGATGGCGGCCAGCACCAGAGATCCCACCGCTACGATGCCCAACAAAGAGGTGCCGAGCCTGATGACCCCCAGGTTGCCCGACATGACTTCCTCCATCGTGCGGAATTGAGAGGCCGGTTGGCCGGGCTGCATGGCCTGAACTTCCTTCTTGATGTCTGCCGCGATCGCCCCGGGGTTGGAGCCCGATGCCCGGACCACAAGGACCATGCGGCCGGTGGGAGACTGCAGGAAGGGAACGTAGATGTCGGGATAGGGTTTGAGACCCAGGGGCACGCTGCGCACATCGCCGGCTACTCCGACAATGGTGCGGACATCGCCGTTCATCCGGATTCGTGAGCCTACGGGGTCGCCGTCCCCCCAAAACCTGCGCGCCATCGCCTCGTTAATAACCGCGATCTGCATGGCGTTTGCCGTGTCCTCGACGGTGAATCCCCGTCCCTTCTTCAAGGGAATTGCGAGTGTGCTGAAGTAGCCGGGGCTGGCAATGGTGATTCGCGCTGCCGGCTCCTCACCCGGGGCCGGTTTGGGCCGCTCCTCGATTGTGAACGGCCTGCTCGTGCCCATGGTGGGCGGCGCGCTGGTGACGGCGGCAGACTGTGCGTACGTTCGGTTGGCCAGCCGGTCCAGCAACTCCTGGACGAAGGCCACCTGTGCCTGTTCGCTGAATTCCGCGTCCGGAAGGGCCAGGGCCAATGTGAGCACGCCCTGGGGGCGGAAGCCGGGATCTACCTGCCACAGGCGGAGCCAGCTCTTTATCGCGAGCCCGGCCCCCATCAGGAGCAGCAGCGAGAGTGCGATCTCGGATATGACCAGGGCGTTTCTGAGCCGGCGCCTGGCCGGGGCGCTCTGTGAGCTCAATCCAGCCTGCCGCAACGTCTCATTCGGGTTCCCTCTGGACACCTGGAGCGCGGGAACCAGTCCCACGGACACACTCGTCAACAGGAAAAGCAGCAGTACGCAGCCGACGACTCTGCCGTCGATCCCGAGTTCCAGCATGCCGGCATTGGTGCCGGCCGCATACGTCGTGATGAGCCTGCACGCCCAGAACGACAGAATTATGCCAAGGAAACAACCCGCAAATGACAGCAGCAGGCTTTCGGTTATGAGCTGGCGCGCAAGGCGCATCCGGCTCGCACCCAAGGCCGAGCGGACCGCAATTTCCTTGTCCCTCGCAGAGCCTCTGGCGAGCAGGAGATTGGCAACATTTGTGCAGGCGATGCCGACGACCGAGCCGACCAGCACCACCAGCAAAATGTAGGCGAGGGGGTCCACGGTCCCGCGCAGCGTGTCGACGCGGACCGTCCAACCGGCGTTGGTTTCTGGGTGCCTTTGCTGCAGGCGGCCGGCAATGGCGGCGAGCTCGGCGCCCGCTCTCCCAAGCGACACGCCAGGCGCCAGGCGCCCGATGGCCCCATACTGCCGCAGGCCCCGGTTTTCCGAGGCGTTCGGCAGGAGCGGGAGCAGCACGTCGGGTTCGAAGCCCATGATGAAGACAAGCTTGAGTCCCTGCGGCAGAACGCCGGCTACACGGTGGGCCGCCCCGTCGATCGTAAGGCTGCTCCCGGCGAGATCCGGATTCGAGCCGAAGCGCCGTTTCCACAGGCCCTGGCTCAGGAGAACGACACGATTCTGGCCCGGTGCATGCTCCTCCGCAAGAAACGACCGGCCCAGCGACGGTTGAATGCCGAGCAGCGGCATCAGCTCGGACGCCACCCGGGCCGCGGAAATACGTTCCGGATCGCTCCCGCCGGAGAGATTGACGGACTCGGGCGAAAATATAGCCATTTCTTCGAACACCCGGTTCTGATTTTTCCAATCGGAAAAATCGGCGGCGGAAACCGGCCCCCAATTCTGCAGCCGCTCCTTGCCCCCGAGCACAAATGTGATCCGGTCGGCATCCTTGTATGGCAGCGGCCGGAAAAGCATGGCGTTGACGACGCTGAAGATGGTGGCGACGGCGCCGGTGCTCAGCGACAGAATCAATACCGCGGTGACGGCAAAACCACGATTCCTGGCGAGAACTCTTGATCCATACCGGAAGTCCTGCAGTAGGTCTCCCATGTCCGCCTCGATCCAATAGGGGGAGCTGCTGGTAATACAAACGGGAAACCGCGCGAAAAAGTTCACGGGATTTGAGGCGCGCCCGGGCCGTTTATCTTGCCTTCATCAGGTCTTTAAGCGTCTCAGATTGAAGGACATCCGGGTTGGCAACCGGGACAATCCTGAAGCTTCGCTGCATTTTGTGCCCGAGTTCGACCAGCGCCTCGACGTTGGTGCCGGCGCGCCGGAGTGCGAGCGTGATCTTGTCTCCCGGCCTTTTGCCGGCAATCGAGGCGCTGAAGGCCTGTGCGTCTGCTTTGTTGCCGTCGATGGCGCTGATTTCATCTTTCTCGACCAGGAAGGCCCTTTTCGCGGGCGAATCGGGTTCTACAGCGGAAACGATCAGTCTGCCGTCGATGTCTTCTACGATCGCGCCCAGCCAGGCATCGGGCAGCGGCACGGGCCTTTCGAGTTCAAGCCCTGCGTAATTGAGGTACTTGTCGTAATCGATTTCCATCGTCGTCGAGGCGTAGTCGAAAATCTCCCCCAGCGCAACACCGGCGGTTTGTTCGCAGACGTCGCGAAACTCCTGGTCCGTCCAACCGCGTTTGAGCTGCTTGTAGTACTTCTGATAAAGAGTACGCATGACGGTGTCGAGCGACTTCCTGTTTCTCGTCTCGTGCCGGATCTTGAGATCGAGCAGCAATCCCAGCGCGTCGCCTTTGCTGTAATAAGAGATTGACTTGACGATTGCGGCGCGGCCGCCACGGCCCCCGAACGGCCCCTGGGTCCAGGAATCCCAGCTCGACTGCGTCGCGGACTGGAACAGGCGGCCGGTGCTGTTTTCATAGGCTGCGATTTCCCGGCGAAAGCTGTCGAGGAGTTCCTCCTGGCTCATGATTCCGGCGCGGGCCGCCATCAGGTTGGCGTAATATGAGGTGAATCCCTCGGAGACCCAGAGCATGTTGGTCAGGTTGGGCTTGTCATAATCGAACGGCCCGAGGGCGACGGGGCGGATGCGCTTCACGTTGTAGTTGTGGAAATATTCGTGCCCCAGGAAATTCATCTGGCGGACCGTCCCCTCGTGCGTGTCCAGTTTCGGGCTGCCGGTGAACGGGACGGTCGTGGAGTTCAGGTGTTCGATGCCGCCGGCGCCGGCGCCGATCCCCAGGAACGTGTAATGCTTGTACGGGATTTCTCCAATGACAGCGATCCCCTGCCCGACCACGGCCTTCAGGTTCCTCATGAACTGGTCCACGTTGAAATTGTTCCCGAGCTTGTGGCCGATGAAATAGTGCGGGACGCCCTTGATTTCGAACGACGGCAGCGATTCCAGGTTGCCCATCAGGATCGGGCTGTCATACAGGACGTCGAAATCGGGCGCCGCCAGCACATTCGGATTTTTCGGCGAGGCCGGATCGAGGCCGGTTGCTATCGATTTCCAGTTCGGGTTCAGCTTGATTTCGACAGTCACGGGGTGCCTGATCTGGCCGGGCACGTACAGGAAGACCCCCGTGCCCACGATGTAGCCGCGGTCTTCTCCCAGGTAAGGATCGGTTACGAACGTGGATGTGGCCGTCACGTCGTAAGCCAGGTTGAGGAGGGGCGTATTGCCGGTTTGCACCTTCCAGGCATTGGCCGCCTTTTCCCACTTGAGTTCAATCCCCTTGCCGTCCTCGGCGCGGAAATTCTGCACGTTTTTGGCGAAGTCCCGGATCCCGTAATACCCGGGCGACCAGGCAGGCATCCTGAACTCCTGCGCCGCGCCTCTGAGGCCCGAGCAGCGGAAGGTCACGTGAAAAGTGTGATTGGCCGGCTGCTCCATGGAGACGGTGAACGCCATCGTCCCCTGAGGTTTGTGTCCGTAGGCAAACGCGGCGACGAATAGGATTACTGCAAAAGAGGAAGCGGCCCTGGACCTGGTTCTCATGTCGTCTCCTTTGACGGAGTCACTCGATTCCTGATGCGCCGGGGGCGCGTCTGATCGGTGACAATACTGTTGTGGAGTCGCATTGTATCGCCGAATCGTTCTGCGGTAAATCCCCGACCCGGCTGCGGCTCAGTGCCGCGCGCGTCGGCAAGCGGGTGGTTTGCGGGTCCTCTAATCGGATGGGTCCCGGCGTTTATCACCCGCCCGAATTCATCGTCAAGGTGCCGAAGGGGCTAGCCTCCGCAGGCGTGCTGCTGGAACCGGCAATGGTGGTGAAAAGGGGCATTGCCCAGGCCGAGGCCGAGTATCCGGGCTGGCTGCGCCGCCTCCTCACTCATCGCGTCCGCAGCCTCTAAAATTACAGGGACCTGTTCGAGAAACTGACTACCGCCAAGGAGGCCATCAAGGTATTCTGCGAAGTGAACGGCGCCGATGGCGGGGAGTGAACAAGAGCCGCCGGGCTTTGAGTAGGCCCCGGCCGCCGGCCGGGACCTTGTTTTAGACATTGCCCTCGGCCGGGGGCTTCCTGTGAGCCTCGCCAGACACTGAAAAAACGAATGGAGGTGGGTCATGCGGTTTGACCGGGACATCTGTTCTGATCTTGGCCTGGCCAGGCGGAAAGAGTGGCTGGTGACCAACGGCATCGGCGGATTTGCTTCCGCGACCATCACCGGCATGAACACGCGCCGCTACCACGGGCTGTTGACGGCCGCGACCCGGCCTCCCGTCGGACGCATGCTGTTGCTGAGCAAGCTGGAAGAACGGCTGTGGGTAGGCGACGCCTCCTTCGATCTTTCCTGTAACGATTACCCTGGCGCCGTAAATCCGCAAGGCCATCGCTACCTGATGGAGTTTCGTCTCGAGCCGCTGCCCGTCTTCCTCTACAGTGCCGGCGGGGCGATCGTAGAGAAAACCGTATTCATGGTGCAGGGGGAGAATTCGACGGCGGTGCGATACCGGCTGCTGCAAAGTCCGGGACCCGCGGTGCATCTGGAACTCCGTTCTCTCATCGCCTTCCGCGACTATCACAGCCTGACCAGGGCCAATGCGGCTCTGGACGGGGAGATTCAACGGTCCGACGGCAGCCTGGCTATCACTCCCTATGCCGGGCTGCCCACGCTGTTTCTCAATCACAATGGCGGGCAAGTGCTGGCTGGGGGCGCCTGGTATTACAACCTGGAATACGGGGAAGAGCGCGAGCGCGGGCTCGACTGCCAGGAAGATCTCTACAATCCGTTCGGGTTGCGGTTTGATCTTGGCCGGAGCCAGGCCGCCCTTGTGGCTTCGACCTCGCGGTGCGACGCGAGTCGCATGGAAGAACTGATCGTCGCTGAAATCAGCCGTCGCGAGCGACTCCTCGAGGGGTGGGAGGGGTCGGACAGGCTGGTGTGCGACCTGGTGTGCGCCGCCGACCAGTTCCTGGTGCGCCGCGGGGAGAATCATACGGTCATGGCCGGGTATCACTGGTTTACGGACTGGGGGCGGGATACCATGATTTCACTCCCCGGACTGACGGTGATCCCCGGCCGCTTCGCGCAGGCAAGACAAATCCTGCTCGCGTTTGCGCAGCACTGCGACCAGGGCATGCTGCCGAACCGGTTCCCCGATGCCGGGGAGGCGCCGGAATACAATACAGTCGACGCGACCCTCTGGTTCTTCCAGGCCGTTTACAGTTACGTGACGCGAACTTCGGACTATGCGTTTGTCCGCGACCGGCTGTACCGAACCCTCTTGGACATCCTTCAGTGGCATTTCCGGGGGACGCGGTACGGCATCGGTGTCGACGGAGACGGCCTGCTCAGCTCGGGCGTTCCCGGCGTCCAACTGACCTGGATGGATGCGAAGGTCGGCGACTGGGTGGTGACCCCGAGGCACGGCAAGCCGGTGGAGATCCAGGCGCTCTGGTACAACGCACTGCGCGTGATGGAGCATCTGGCCAACAAACTGGGGGATGCGGAGAACGCACAGCGGCAATCATGGCAGGCACGGAAAGCGAGCCGCAGCTTCAATGAGAAATTCTGGAATTCCGAGAAGCAGTGCCTGTATGACTGCATCAGCGCGGACACAAGGGACCCGGCGATCCGTCCGAATCAAATTTTTGCCGCAAGCCTTCCTTTCTCGATGCTCCCGCAGGACAGGATGCGCCAGGTGGTCGACACGGCGACGCGACACCTGCTGACGCCCGTCGGCCTGCGCAGCCTGTCTCCGGAAGATCCCGACTACCGGGGCAGGTATCACGGCGGGCCGGCCGAGAGGGATGCGGCTTACCACCAGGGGACCGTCTGGCCCTGGCTCCTGGGACCATACCTGACGGCGCGCGTTCGCGCCGGAGGAGAAGCGTGCGGCCCGCGGGAAGAAGCATCGGCTCTGCTTGCAGGAATGCGCGAGCACCTTCAGGATGCGGGCCTTGGAACAGTCTCGGAGATTTTCGACGGAGACCCGCCGCACGGACCGAAGGGCTGCATCGCGCAGGCGTGGAGCGTGGCCGAGATCCTGCGCTGCGCGGTGGAAGATCTGGCCCTGGCTGCCTCATTTGGCCGTCGTCCCACGGCGGCGACTCAGACAGGAGGGTAAAATGACTCGCGAGGAAATCAGGCTTCAGGAATCGCGTGAGCGCATCGCGCACTGGAAGCGCTGGGGACCTTACCTGAGTGAGCGTGCCTGGGGAACAGTGCGGGAAGACTACAGTCCTTTCGGGCGGCTGCATTGGCGGTCCCAGCAAAAATTCCATTGAAATCCTGCATCCCGTTTCGTATCTTCAGAATAATTCCCCCATTGGGATGCGCTGATGAACTTCAAGTCTGAAGAGCGTTGCATAGCCGCGATGGAACCGGCATGCACTTTTTGACGATCAGCCGGCGGCCGACAGGACCGGCTGACCGCGGACTTCAGTTGTCCGATATTCGCGGGCCGAAGCACGGCCTGCTCGAGGGAACCGAAATGCCCAAAAACCTGGTAGTGCGCCTTATAGCCCTGCTCGTGCTGGTGATGGCAGTAGCCGCTCCGGGCACGATTGCCCAGGGACCGCAGACTGCGGCCCCTCCAGCCCAGCCACCGATTAACCAGTCTGACGAGCCGCTGCTCAAGCCGTTTGTCTGGCGGTCCATCGGCCCGGCAGTGATGAGCGGTCGCGTCGATGACATTGAGATGGTCGAGAGCAACCCGTCGATCATATACCTGGGGTATGCCACGGGCGGGATCTGGAAAACCATCAACAACGGTACCACCTGGACCCCGATTTTCGATACCTACGTCGTTTCCTCGATCGGCGACATCGGGATCAGCCAGTCCAACCCCGACGTGATTTATGTCGGCACGGGGGAGCCGAACAACCGCCAGAGTTCGTCCTTCGGAGCGGGCATCTACAAGTCGGTAGATGGCGGCAAGAATTTCGAATACACCGGCCTGAAGGAGACTCAAAGCATCGGCCGGATCCTCGTTCATCCCAAGGACCCGAACATCGCTTATGTAGCGGCGGTGGGACACCTTTTCGGCCCGAACGCCGAACGGGGCCTCTACAAGACGACCGACGGTGGGAAGACGTGGACGAACACGAAATTCATCGATAACGACACCGGCTTCATCGATGTCGTGATGGATCCGTCCAATCCGAACAACCTGTTTGCGGCATCCTACCAGCGGCGGCGTGTGCCCTGGGGATTCAACGGCGGCGGGCCCGGGAGCGCGATCTGGAGGACCACGGACGCAGGGAAGACCTGGACGCGGCTGGCCGGCAACGGGCTGCCGAACAATCCGATCATCGGCAGGATCGGCCTCGACATCTGCCGGACCAAGCCCAACGTCGTGTTCGCGCAGATTGAGGTGGGGCCGAGCGGCGGCACGGGCGCCGGCGTCAATGATGACGGCACCCTGGTGCAACCGGGCCAGCGCGGCGGCGGTGGCGGCGGTGGCGGCGGCCGGGGCGGGCAGCAGGCGCCGCCCGATCCGAACAAGAGCGGCGTCTGGCGTTCGGACGACGGGGGCAAGTCCTGGCAGTTTCTGAGTAACAACGACAACCGTCCGATGTATTACAGCCAGATCCGCGTCGATCCGAACAACGACCAGATCGTTTATACGATGGGCGCCAGCGCCTATAAGTCTACGGACGGCGGCAAGACATTCCGCACCCTGGGCGGCGAAGGTCACGGCGACCACCACGCGTTCCTGATCGACCCCCACAACAGCAACCACCTGCTGATCGGGAACGATGGCGGACTTGACTTCAGCTACGACCAGGGGGACACCTGGGAAGATATCACCACGATGGCGGTCGGGCAGTTCTACGCCATCAGCGCCGACATGCGCAAACCGTACTACGTGTGCGGCGGCCTGCAGGACAACGGGAGCTGGTGCGGTCCCAGCGCCGTAAGGGGCGGCCAGAGCCTCAACACCGACTGGTACCGGATCGGCGGCGGCGACGGGTTCTACACGCAGAACGACCCGAACGACTGGACGATCGGCTACTCCGAATCGCAGGACGGCAGCACGAGCCGGTACGATCTGCGCGCCGGCCGCAGCCAGAGCATCCGGCCGCGACCGCCGCAAGCGCCGCCGGCACAGCAGGCCGGCGAGGCCGGACAGCGGGGTGCCGGCGCACCCGATGCCGGCGCGGCGCCGCAGCAGGCGGGCGGCCGGGGTGGGAGCGCGTTCGGCAACATCATCCCGCCTCCTCCTCCGGGCACCGCTTACAGGTTCTACTGGAACACGCCGTTCATCCTCTCGCCGCACGACTCGGACATCGTTTACCTGGGTGGCGACCGCCTGTTCCGATCGCCTGACAGGGGCGACACTTATTTTGCATCGCCGGATTTGACGAGGAACATCGGCCGCAACGACAGGCCGATCATGGGCGTCCCCGGCACCGCCCCGATGGCCGAGAAACACGACGGCGCAGCCTCCTACAGCAATATCATCACAATCTCGGAGTCTGCGGCGGGTCCCGGGGTAGTGTGGGTCGGGACCAATGACGGCAACCTTCAGGTAAGCCGCGACGGCGGCGCAACCTGGAAAAACGTCGTCGACGCGGTGCGCGGCGTGCCCGCTGAGACACACGTGTCGCGCGTGGAAGCGTCGCACTTCGACGGTGGGACCTGCTACGTCACCTTCGACGGCCATCGCACCGACGATCACAAGCCGTACGTGTTCGTCACGCGCGACTACGGCGCCAGCTGGACGTCTATCGCAAGCAACCTCCCCGAAGGGAATGTAAACGTGATCCGCGAGGATCCCAGGAACCGCAACCTGCTCTACCTCGGGACCGAGTACGCATTCTACATTTCACTGAACGGCGGCAGGGAGTGGAAGAGGTTCATGAGCGGGCTGCCTTATGTCCGCATCGACGATATCCTGGTGCACCCGCGCGACAACGACCTGATCGTCGGCACCCATGGCAGGAGCATCTGGATCATCGACGACATCACGCCGCTGCAGCAGCTCTCGGATGCCGTGATGGCCGCCGACGCTTATGTGTTTGATGTGCGCCCCAATGTCCAGTGGATCAGCGACACGATGATGAGCCGCGGCGTCGGGGGCGCCAAACACTTCCGCGGCACGAATCCTCCTGACGGAACCGCCATCAGCTACTATTTGAAGTCGGCGCCGCAGGATGACGTGAAGATCGTCATCATGGACAACACCGGCAGGACTGTCCGTGAGCTGACAGGGACGAAGGTCGCCGGCATCAACCGCGTGCGGTGGAACTTCAGCGCCGCACCGCCGCAGGGAGCGGGCGCAGGAGGAGGCGGTGGACGTGGAGGAGGCGGTGGACGTGGAGGCGGCGGCGGGCAACGGGTGGAGCCGGGCACCTACGTGGCAAAGATCACCATCAACGGCAAGGATTTCTACGAGCCGATCGTTGTTGAAGCGGACAATCTCGGCCGGTAGGATCAAAGGGGCAGGCCGCGCGTTTCAGGGCGCGGCCTGCCCACTTCCGGATTCAATCGCAAAGGTTCCAAGGCGCCACGACGCAATGGAAGAGCTCCTGCAGTCGGGCATCCTCGAGCCATGGATTCCCGGAGTCCGGCAGTCGGAAGTTCGGGCCCGGAGCCAGATGAGCGCGAGCCGCCGCATCCCACGAGGCTCTTACCACAGCACGCGGCGGTGCTTGGGATCGAAATACATGCGGTAGCGCTCCAGCTCGACGAAGCGATAGAACGGCTTGAAGGCGTTGCGCTGCGACACCACCGGCTCGTTGTCGATCTGGAAGATGGCCGGGTCGTTCGCCAGAGGTTTCATCAGCCTGTCCAGTTCGTCGTCGCTCGCCGGGATATCCGACAGCCACTTGTGCGGATCCTCCTGGCCGTAAACCGCCGGCCCGCGCACGATGGCGATGCGATTGGGATGCTGTTCGTCGATCGGCACGCGGCGGAAGTGCAGCGGGATCGTGATCTCCACCGTGTCGCCCGGCTTCCACTCGCGGCTGACCGCAGCCCACTGGCCCGGCTTGACGTCGGCCATTTGCGCCTGCCCGTTGATCCTGATGGCCATGCCCTTCGACCAGCCCGGGACGCGCAGTTTGAGATCGAACGTCGCCGGCTGCTCCATCGTCAGCTTGAGAGTGACGGTATCGGCTTCGGGATACTGCGTCGTCTGCACCACTCTGACGATGCCCGACGAGCCCTTCCACTCCACCTCCGAGGGCAGGTAAAGGTTGACGCAGAGGCTCTTGGCGTCCTTGAAATAAACGAGGTTTGAATACTCGGTGATGTTCTGAAAATACGTGCCCGAGCAGCAGGTGAACGCGTTCCGCGAGTAATATTTCAGGTCCGAGCCGAGGTGGTAATCCATGTAGTACATGTGCGTGCCGCGATCCTTGATCTGCAGTGCCGCGCCGACGCCGTTGTACAGCAGCCGCTCGATCCAGTCGCCATAGCGCGCCTCGCCGGTGTACATCATCAGGTATTTCGCGAGCTTGATCGCCGCCCATGAGCAGCAGGGGCATTCGAAGCTCGCCGAGTAGATTTCCAGCGAATCGCCCAGGGCGCCGTCGGAGTAAACGAAGCGCTCGTCCGGGCCGTACCCGCCGGTGGCATAGGTCTGGCGCTTCTGCATCCAATCGTAGAAATTCTTCATGATGCGCAGATACTTCTCGTCGCCCGTCACGTCGTAGGCCAGTGCCGCGCTCGAGAAGCTGTTGCAGTGGCTGTAAGCGTGAACGCCCTGGGCGTCCTTGGGGTCGGCCGTCCCGGCGAATTTGTCCCAATAGGCCGGATAGAGCCAGACGTCCGCGAACTCTCTGTACATCGACTTGCCGGTAAGCTGGTAGGCGCGGTAAAGGTTCTCCGCCATCGTGTACCACTCGCCGGGGCGGCCGGAGTGCAGTTCCCAGGGCTCGCGATTGGCCGGCACGCGGTCGCGATTGAAGGCCGGCACGGCGGCTTCGGTGATCTTGTCGCACAGCGCCAGGGCTTCGGGGTGGCCGCCATAGTGGTGCATGTCGAGCAGGCCGCCGACCAGCTTCTCATAGGGATAATGGCTCAGGCCGCCGGTCGCGCCGCCGCCGCGTCCGCCGCCGCGCGCCGCGCCGCTGGACATGCCCGGCCAGCACTTGGCGTATTCGCTGACCAGGATGTTGGCCTTCTCCAGCATGTCCTTGTCGCCGTACGCGCGCTGCATGCGCGCCATGGACTGGAGCCACTGGCCGAAGACGGTGTTGGAGTTGGGGCTGGCCCAGCCGCCAAGGGCCCTGCCGGGAGCGTCGGCCATGCCGGCCGCCACGCGATAGCCGTGCAGGATGTCGTCATTGGAGAGACCCAGGTAGAAATCGCGGCCGGCCGAGGCCTGGCTCTGCCAGCGGCTCTGGCGCAGGGTGACGCCGGCGTAATCAAAGGGCTCGAGAAGCACCTTCTTGTTGGGGGTCGTCTTGTCCAGGCTCGCCGCCGCGCCTCGTGTGCTTTGCGCTGCCGGCACGTTCCGGGCCAGCGGCGTCAACGCGGCCGAGGCCGCTGCCGCAGAGCCCATCGTACCCAGGAAATCGCGTCTGCTCAGCTTCTCGTCCATCTTGCCACCCTCCATTTCGGGGCTCGCCCTGCCCATGGTCGAACATCTACGACGCGGACCCTCTGGCCGGCGCCCGGCCGGTCGGGATCCGCCCTTTGACTCATTGCATGGTTATCCGGAGTATCCAGCGAACAGGGACGCGGCCTCCGCGGCATTACCGGCGAGAGGATCCGAGAGCGGTACCTTCGCGCGACGCACGCTGCGCGTCCTGCTCGCCCCACTCCATCCATCCGACGCTACCATATCGCGCCGGCTTTGGATCGCCAATCTTTTTTTGCAGGTAAGGCATGCATCCACGTTGACAGGCCAGACGATTTTGAATCCCGGGCACATTTTGGATTTTGCCGGGAATCATCTCACCGACAGGATTCTCCGTTCGAGGTTTCAGCGGATCGTACTGGGAGAAAGACCGAAATCAGGTCGGCCGCTACCGTGCTTTACAGCGGCAATGCCATGTGCCCGGGGACATGCTTGTCGCTATCCGGTTATGTACGGGAAACCGGCCAACCGCCCCTGATTCAACACAGCGGGTTCGCAACTTCCCAGATCGGGACTTCGGGACAACGTGGATAACGAGCGGTTACTTTTCCTTCGTGAAGACCCTGTCCCCATTGGCTCGTTTGATCGTCAGGAGGCCTTTCTCGGCGTCGAATTCGAAAGAGACACCGGGACCGATCGTGAATTTGTCTTCTGCTGTCGCTTCGAGCGGCACGCCGGATTGCTCACTCCCAGCCCTGATGTAAAGCGTCGCGCCATCCAGGGTGACCGTCATCTTCGCGGGAGTACCTGGGATCGAGTAAACCCCGACGTATCGCTCCAGAACTTCCGGGCTGACGTTGACGCCCTCAAGGGTGGGAAGCTGAAACGGGCGATTCCAGTAAATGTCGAAAACGCCGCTCACGATGTTCTTCACCGGGTACATCTTCATGTTCGTCGTATAGGCGAGCGCCAGCTTTTCTTCAGGAAAGTAATTCAGCCATGCTCCGGAACTGCCGCTCCCGCCGGTTTCCCCGTAAAGGGTTCTGCCGGCGAATTTGAAGGTTGTCATTCCCATGCCCTCGCCGTCCCTCATCGTTGTCATCTGCTTGAGGCTATCCTGAGAAACCAGTTTCAGGTCGAACAGGGCCTTGATGAATATCGTCATGTCCTTGGGTGTTGAAAGGATCGAGCCCCCGCCGCCGGGAATGCTTAAATCGGGTTCGTTTCCCTCTCGCCAGCCGCCAATATACTTATAGGCAATGGCCTCGTTTTTGCCGGGATCCCCCTTTCCGATGCCGACGTAGGTATCCTTGAGGCCGATCTTCGAAGTGATTCTTTCCTTCAATGCATCCGGATAGGGTTTGCCGCCTGCCTTTTCGACGACGTAACCCAAAAGGTTATAGCCCGTATTGCTGTAAGCGGTCTTGGTGTCCGGCTCAAACTCCGGTTGTCCTTTGGCGATAGCCGCGACGATTTCGTCTTTTGTTTTCGGTTGCAGATACCACCCAACGTCGGGCTGAAGAGCAGGGATACCGCTGCGATGGCTGAGCATCTGCGCGATGGTGATTCTGCTGGCGTTCGGAATCTGCGGGAAGAATTTGTCGAGTGTGTCGGTCAGCTTGAGTTTCCCTTCCTCGACGAGCTGAAAGACCATCACTGCCGTATACACCTTTGTGATCGAGGATATCCGGTATTTCGTCGCCGCAGTGAGAGGTTTCTTTTCGGTTCCGGTGATCTGGCTGTAGCCGAAGGAGCGTGTGTAAAGAACGTTCCCGTCTTTGGCGATGGTCAGGCTGCCCATCCCCTTGTTCTTTTCGAGGATCCGATCGAAAAGCTGGTCGAGTTTCGCTTTGTCCAGCGTCTGCGCATATCCTGCAGTAAGAGATGCCAGTGTCAGTAACGCTATAAATAAAAGTTTAGCTTTCATAGTGTTTCCTTGCGGATTGTTGAATCTTCGCTGAATGGATAAGATTTAACATAATTTTGTAATTGTCACGTGTCGACCAACAGAACCGAACGCAAGTCATTGTTTTTGTTCCGCAAGCCGGTGCGGAGCCCCGGTCAGATCCAGCCGAACACCGGAGGGAAGACAATCACGACGGTCACCGCCCAGGCGGCGTAGACCGGCAGATAGGTCGTCTGCCAGCGTTCGATGCGCGTGAACGATCCGCGCCCTCTCAGAAACCGTATGTAGAGCACGGCGGACCACGCAAGATTGACCAGGAGAATCACGTTTTCGCCCAGGGCGGCTACGCGATTCGGGCTGAAACCAAACTCGGTAATGCGCGCAGCGATCGCCCACAACGCGACCGTGTCGGCCAGAAGCGCACTGATCACAAGAACGACCTGCAATGTGTCGAAGGGGCCCGGGGGCGCCAGGGGGTCGCGTGCGGAAATTGAATAGAGCAGTAGACCGATGACCGCCGCCAGGAGCAGGTCGAAGGCGATGAGCACATTCCGCTGGATATCGACTCCGTGTCCGGTCCACAGCACCGCAATCAGAAACGTGATCAGCATGGCGGCGAACAGCGGTGTGAAGAGACGCGTCAACACCGGCGCCATGTTTTCGATCACGCTTTGCTTCGCTTCCACCAGCCAGGATGCGATCAAGACGGCCCCGGCCCCTCCGCACGGCAGCAACCATGACCCGAAGAACGGCCCGATATTGATTCCGATGGATCTGAAGAGCATCGCCATGAACGCCATGAGAATGCCGCCGCCCAGGGCAATCAGGACATAGTAGATGGACAGCTCGCCCGAAAAGCGAATGAAATCCATGCGGCCCGCCACCTGGCTCCAGCGGCCGCCGGCGTAGGCGATGCCCACAACCAACCAGAGCGCGATCGGCAGGTGCAGCGCCGAAAGAATTTCAGTACTGCCCCTCGGGGTGAAGGGATAGACGTTGGCGAAAACGCCCGCTGCGAGGAAGCCCGCCGTCAACCAGGAGATGGTGCGTGTATCGAGCCGTCTCTTCCAAAGAAAATAGCCAGTCAGGAGGGGCAGCACGAAGAGACTCAGATTGCGTGTGTAGAAGGCGACGTCATCAGGCCGGTGCTCATCCAATTGCAGCCCGAAGAGCGCCGGCACCTTGATGGCCATGGCCGCGGCCACCGCAAAGCAGACCGCGACGAGAGCATCGGTCCCGCCCCACGGCGCTCGCTCCGCGGCATCCGCAGAGACGACGAGCTGCTTCCAGAGGCGCTCCGAGTGCTCGCATGCGAACTCTCTTGAGAGCGCGTCGAGCTCACCCATGCGCTTGACCGCCACCAGGAAAGCTTCGTCCGCGGCAAGGCCCGCATTCATCAGTCCCGTGACCTGCTCGCGCAGATGATCTTCCAACTCTGCCACATCGACCGAGTGGATCGCCTGACGGCGGCGGAGATAGCTCCTCCAGTGATCGATCTGCTCCTCGAGTGAAATCGCCTGATCCGGATTCGGCATTGTTCAGGCCTCCTCTGGCATTATTTCAGCGGGCGGCGGGACTACCACGGAGAGCACCTGCCAGATGCCCCGCAACGCGCCATCCACTGCCTGCCATTGCCGGCGTTCATGATCGAGCTGATTCCGTCCCCGGGAGGTGATCCGGTAGTACTTGCGACGACGGCCGCTCTCCGCAATTTCCCACCGCGCCTCGACGTGGCCGAGCCGCTCGAGCCGATGCAAAACGGGGTAGAGCATCCCATCCGTCCACTCAAGGTGCCCGCGAGACAACTCCCGGACCCGCTGGATGATGGCGTAGCCGTAGCTGTCCCCCTCGGCTAGAATCGCCAAAACCATTGGGGTCGAGGAAGCGGCAATCAGATCCTTGTTGATCTCCATGGTTCACCTGGTATTGGGGCGGCGATATCTCGAATCCCAAACTTTACCTGGGGCATTATGCATAGCAGCTCTATGTATGTCAACAAAGAATCTGGTCCGAGATATTGCCTGAATTTGCAGCGCGGATAAAGTTATGATCGCATGCCGGCTCGTCTCTATCATCCTCTTATTGCTTGCCATCGCAACGGGCACAATAGCCGATCGGCCCAGGATCAATCCAGGCCTCGCGATCGGCGGCTATCGCGTCCTCGCCGCTGACTTCCACATGCACAGTTCGACCTGGAGCGACGGTGCATTGACGCCCTGGGGGCTCGTCCTGGAAGCTGAACGACAGGGGCTCGATGCAATAGCAATCACAGGACACAATCAGATCTCCGACAGCAAGCTCGGCCGATGGTTCGCCGGCCTCGTGAGAGGCCCCACCGTTCTGGCGGGGCAAGAAATCATCGCGCCCGGACATCACCTGATAGCGGTGGGGACGGACACGGTCGTGAACTGGCGTCAGAACGTAGCCGGCCAGATCGACGATGTGCATCGGCAGGGCGGAGTTGCGATTGCCGCGCATCCATTGCGGTCTTACTGGCCAGCCTACGACCGGGCTGCAATGCAGCTGCTGGACGGGGCGGAGATATGCCATCCGCTGATTTCTGGACGCCCGGACTACCAGCGCGAGCTGGAGGAGTTCGCGACGCGCGCGCCGGTGGCCGCTATCGGTTCCTCGGATTTCCATGGCCTGGGCCGCTTGGGCATGTGCCGCACGTACGTCTTCGCGCGTGACAACAGCGCGGAAGCAATTCTCGATGCCCTGCGCGCCCACCGCACCGTCGTCTACGGGCTCGAAGGAAAGGCCTATGGCGATCAATCGCTGGTGCAACTCGCCGCAGAGCATCCGGAACTCCGGGAGGCCGCTCTTTCGGGCGCGCCCGTTGGCCGGCTGGACTGGATGAGCCGAGTGTGCGGTGTGTTCGGACTGGCCGGCTTGATCCTCATTGCGAAACGTTGACAATCACTGGCAGACGGTTGAACAAATCCTGCTTGCTTCAGGGCGTGGGGACTTGTTCGAGTATGCGTTGACCGCCCGGAACCATTCTAATCTCTACACAACAGACTCACAAATAGACAAGCGTCAATAATTCTCTTGACAAAATTCAGACAGCGGTCTAAAAACAAGCTGGTCACCGTGCTTCTGCAATTTACAATCCAGCGAGACACTCCTATGAGCGGAACAGAAATTCCGACTGCGGAACTCGAAGTCCTGGCGTGCCTGAAACGGTTGGGCATGTCGACTGCGCGGCAGATCCGCGAGACAATGCTCCCATTCCGTCCTAGGGCTCACGGGTCGGTGGTTACTTTGCTCACCCGGCTGGAATCGAAGAATCTGGTCACCAAAACCAAGGGGCCAGTCGGGAAGGCCTTTGTGTACAGCGTGACCGGAACGGCCGGCAAGGTATACCGAAACGTGCTTCACCGCTTTCTGCATCGCGTGTTCGGCGGCGACAGCATGCAGCTTGTGGCGTCGGTGTTCGAGACCAAGCCACCGGACCAGAAGCAACTCCAAGAACTGGAACAGCTGGTCGCAGACCTCAAGGCGAAAGCGCGCAGGAAGTGAGGAACCGTAGCACTATTGAATATGTAATGGGTGGACGGCATGATCGAGTTCGTCAACTCCAGTGCTGAGACCTGGTTCCGTTACATGACGAGTGCGACACTGCAGGCAGTCGGGCTGGCACTGCTGGTTCTCACCGTGGTATCGCTCGGCCGTCGGGTCTCACCTGCTCTGCGCCATGCGCTGCTGATGCTGGCTCTCCTGAAGTTCGCGATTCCACCGACTCTCTCGCTGCCCACGGGCCTGTTTAGCCGCATTAATCCCAACTCCTCTACCGAACCGGCACTTGCGATTCCTTACTTCGCTCCAATCGCGCCCGTGGTCGAAGACGCTCTTTGGCCACCGTCACAAGAAACCATGACTGCGATGCCTGCCGCGGCTCAAAGGTAATGAACCAAGTGTACAGTAAACCGGACAAGTGATTCGGCCCGCTCGGGTTTTCTAGCGTAGCCATTGCAGTTATTCACGGGCTTATCCCCGCCAAATCCCACCTTTAGGGTCAGCGAGCTTTTGCCGCATCGGCGACGGCTGTGGCTCCCTTGACGCATAGGTGTGAGCAAACCCGTCGGGTGGCTGAAAACGGCACAGGATCGGGCAAACGATCCAATCCCCAGGACTATTCCCGGGTCACCTTGCGTAACCTCCGAGGCTCCCGCACAATGGTAATTTGTTTCAAGGAGGATCAAGATGATTGCTTCACGTTTTTTGAGACCGCTCGGCTTGGGCGTATTGTTGGTTGTCGGTTGCTCTGCCGTCTGGGCTGCCGATTTGTGCGTTGACGCGTCCGGCAAGAACGGATGTTTTAAGACCATCAACTCCGCTGTGGCTTCTGCCGCCAGCGGTGATGTTATTCGTGTCGCCAAGGGGATCTATCACGAAGACGTCGTGATCGGCATCCCGCTTTCCCTTCTCGGCGAAAGTTCCGAAAACACGATCATCGACGCCACCGGGTTGGATAACGGGGTCAACGTCGATGGCCACGCTAATCCAAGTCTGATTCACGTGATCGTCAGTGGATTCACCGTTCGCAACGCCAACCTGCAGGGCATCCTGGCGACTGACGCCTCGGAAGTGACGATCTCCAACAACCACGTCACAGGCAACGACGCGAACCTGCAGCCCTTTGCCCCGGGCGGGCCCGTCTGCCCCGGGTTGCCCTCATATTTCGAGGCTGGCGAGGGTTTCGATTGCGGTGAGGGCATTCACCTTAGCGGTGTCCATCACTCGACGGTTGCCGACAACCTGGTAGAACGCAATGCGGGCGGGATCCTGATCAGCGACGACACTGGCCCAAACCATGACAACCTGATCTCGGGAAACGTGGTGTCGGACAATCCCTTCGATTGCGGGATCACCATCGCTTCACATCACTTCAATCTCGGGCCCACCGATCCGTCGGTAGGCATTTACCACAATACCATCATCGGAAATACTTCGGCTCGAAACGGCCTGTCAACCGGCGAGGGGGCCGGGGTAGGCATCTTCGCGGGTCCGCCGGGCGCTCAGAACAACAACAACGTGATAGCGAACAACATCCTTACGGGCAATGCACTGCCCGGCGTCGCGTTCCATACCCATGCCCCCTTCCAGAGCCTGAACGGCCATCTCGTAGTCGGCAACCAGATTTCGGGCAACGGGCCGGACAGTGATCCCGGGACTACGGTCCCCACAGGCATTTCGGTCTTCAGCCCAGTTGTTCCGTTGACCGGAATCGTGCTCTCGCAGAACATCATCAAGGGGGAAGGGATTGACATCGCAGTCAACGCACCAGGCGCGGTTGAGGTGCGTTTCAACTCGCTGCTCGGGAATGTCGGCATCGACAACATCGGCACAGCCGCGATCAATGCTGCTGCGAACTGGTGGAAGTGCTCTGGCGGGCCCGGTGCCAATGGATGTTCCGCGGTAGTCGGCAGCGGCGTCGCCATCCAACCCTGGCTGGTCAAGCCATTCTGACATGGATAGCCGGTGGGCGGCGGACAGTCCGAATAGACTTGCCTTGAATCACATCTGCGAGGAGTTCCGGTCGATTTCCGGTCAGTCCGCTGCCGCAATCCAGATGTCACAGTCGGCCTGCCTTCGAAACCGCCGACAGGATGTGAAAAGGGCGTCAGATAACCGAAAAGTGGGGCGAGGTGCCGGGAGTGATCAACGTCAACTACATTGACTGCCCTCTCCCACCTTGAAAAGTGAGGTGACAAACTGGTGAAGCAGCGGATTTGGCCATGGAGAGAGGACTAAAATTCACATGTATGCCACATAACCTGCCAATCATGCTGCCCGCTTGGATCTAACTATAACAAGGCTTGGGAGTTGCAGGCGCGTGCACAGATTGGACCGGTTATGTGCGCTACCAGTACATAACCCATTAGCGAGCGAAAAAGGGGTTGGTGCCGATTTGCTCCATCCGGAATAGGAGAAAACAACGAATCAGCTCCGCCACCGCCTTGCAGGCTGCCCCTTGATGCCCGCCAGCTTCCCGGTCGCAGGCCTGATGTTGACTGTGGCCGTCTGCTCCGGGGATCCCAGGAGGGTGACAACTGCTTTTGAGTCTCACTCGCCGATCCCCGCATCACGGACGGTCAGAAATGCCAAGCGGGCAATCTTCTCAAGCTTTGCGACAGAAACTGATTCAAACCATGCCACAGCCTGTCCCCTTGTCAAATGGGGTCGGACCGACCCTTCCAAGCGGAAATTTCCGCTAAGGTATTGCTGGCAAAGGGCCGATTCATCGCATATGAACAAGCGAAGCCGCGTGCGTTTCCGGACCGACATGACCGTGAAGGTAACCTGCCTGAACACTCCCGGCTCCTCTATCAAAGGGAGGCTGGCGAACCTCTCGGCTCATGGTCTGAGCATCATCTTGAGCCGCACGCTGCCCGAAGGGGCCGCGGTCAAGGTCGAGTGGGGAGATACCAGCTTTATGGGTGAATTGGTATATTGCAATCCTCACGGGAACGAATTTATCGCGGGATTGAAGGTGGAAGAACCGGTTTATGATTCCGGCAGAGTCGCTCAGACCGAGAAGCGGTTGAGCTGACCCCTTCACGCGCGCCATCGCAGCCTTACTTGGGATCCACCTACCTAAGCGTCAATTACCCGATGCCGTCCCGGCCAGAAGCGCCAGGTGCTTTTGCCCGCAGGCTTCAGGCATCCGCAGCCGTTGCCGCACCAGGCGGATTGCCCGGTGCAGTGATCCCTTCACCGTCCCGAGCGTGGTTCCCTCTCTTGCCGAGATCTCCCGCAGCTTCAATCCCTGCACATGGCGAAGGACAAAAATCCTTTTCTGCATCGTCGACATATCCCTCAAGCATCTGCGGATGCCGGCGACCTTCTCCCGTTCCTCCAGGACGCGGTCGGCGAGGCACGCGCCGGCCCCGAATTTCGCGCGTTCCTGCGACTTCGACTCCACGGCGCTCTCCGCTTCGGCCAGCCCGATTTCCGCACGGCGGCGCCGTGCGCGCCAGCAATCGATGGCGTGGTTGGCGGCCAGCCGGTAAATCCAGGTGGAGAACCTTGCCCGGCCCGGGTTCCAACCGGACAGCGCACGATAGACTTTGATGAATACTTCCTGCGTGGCATCCTGCGCATCAATGCGATCCCGCAGGATGCGTGCCATCGTGGTGTACACCTGGAGCCGGTAGCGCTCGTACAGTAGGCGGAAAGCCTCCTCATCCCCCCGGAGACTGCGCTCGACGAGAATCTCATCCGCCAGCGGACTCTCCTGCGCACCGCATGCAAGATCAGTTTTTGCCCGCGTGCGCACCCGCTCCTTTTGCAGATCCCGTTCACGGCGCCGCTGACTCTCAGGACGAGACGAGTCGACAGGCGCCTCCAGTCCCCGCATGGCGTGAATCGTCATACCGAATCCCAAATTCGTCCTGATGTTTGCCGCGCCGCTGAATGCCATGGTTTATCCTCTCCCCAAGACGGCTGTTTAGCCCTTAATCACCCGTGAAGCACCCGCTTCCACGGCTTGTTACCCAGTATTACAGCCGCCCGTGACTTTTATTCACCGGCAGCGGCCGATTCGGGTTTGCCTGTCTGTTCTGTGCCGGCGCCTCGAACAGGTGCGCATCCAATGATTTATCGAAGTCTCTGGCGCCGACGAATGACGAACCCGTCTCAACGGCTCTTCGGAAACTTCCCCGGGATTCGCGCGCCGTGGGAATGGCCTCCCGGGGGCGCCGGCGTCTCGCCGGCAAAAGCAATGCGCTATCAAAAGCCCATCCTGAAAACCGTGGGCGCGAGCCTGCCCGATTCAATCGCTTCGGCAATCGCATCGCAGCAGGCCGGCGAGACGCCTAATGCCGCATACTTTTTGCAAAAAGAGGGGCGAGCAAAATGCAGGGATCTTGGACCTGGACATAGACATAGACCTGGACTTGGACGTGGACGTGATTAAAGGTGCTCCGTTAGTAATCAGTTCATTGGTAGGTAGACATAAGGCGCAAAAACAAAACGAACCGCGAAGACCGCAAAGAGCGCGAAGATATCTGCCGAACTCATGCCGCGTTGCGGTGTCATCGGCTTCTTTGCGGTCTTCGCGGTCTTCGCGGTTCGAGTTTTCAGCGTTTATGGGGCACAGCCTGTGCCTTCGCCGTGTCTGCTTCTTGGACCTGGACATAGACCTGGACCTGGACTTGGACGTGGACGGGATTAAAGGTGCGCCGTTAAGTCCCAACGCCTCAGAAACCTGTGCCGCAACCTCGTCTAGGTCCACTTCGAAGTCCAGGTCCAGGTCCAAGTCCACGAGCCAAAATGGAAATTCGTATGCAAGAACGGAATTTTAGAAAAAGTATGCAGCATTAGGCGAGACGCCGGCGGTCCCGGCAACCGCCGTGTCTCGACGCCAATCAGAACCGGGTTTCTGATTTCAATGAACGGCGACACAGCCGCCGCAACGGCTCTGCGGTGAAGAGGGCATCGACGTCGATCCGGAGGGCATGCTGCAACGGCATCTTGGGGAGTTGTTACGATCCGGCCGGAGGCCGCTTCACTCGATGATAACGGCTGTGCCGTAGACGAGGATCTCCGCGGCCAGTTTCATTGTTTCGGTGGTGCCGAATCGGACGGCAACGATCGCGTTGGCGCCGGCTTTCTCCGCTTCGGCGATCATGCGGTCCAGGGCCTGCTCGCGGGCTTCGGCGATCATTTTTGTGTGCTCGACGATTTCTCCGCCCACGGACGCGCGCAGCGCCGCCATGAAATTGCGCCCGAGACTCCGGGCCCGGATCGTGCTTCCGCGAACCAAGCCAAGGGTCTTGATAATTCGCCTGCCGGGAACATCATCCGAGGTGGTGAGTATCATCGCTCAACCTCTTTCTCATAGCGTTCGTGTTTTCTCGCAAAAAGCCGCTCGCGCAAAACGGAGACCGTCATGATGATTATTCCCAGTCCGGCAAGGGTAACGCCTATCTTGACGACGAGAGGCAGATTCGGGTCAGAGTATAACCCAGTCAATCCTTTGTATCCGGCAAAAGCAAGCAGGAACATAACGCCGAGGGACGTCAGCAACCAGCCGAGACCGCGTTCCAGACGACGGTAGACGCCGGTCCAATATCCGGACCAGTACGTGTCCGGCAGCTCCTTGAAACGGATTTGATCGGTTACTTCCTTGATATGCCGGAACGCCTTAAGCTCGTCCTTCCACTTCTCATCCTCCCGGATGGCTTCTGCCAGCGATCTCTCCTCTTCCGGGGAAGCGACCCCATCGACCACTTTCATCATCAATGCCTGGATCTCTTCATCCTTCATAGGCTTCCCCCAAAAGCTCCCGGAGTTTTTTCCGCGCGTAATACAGGCGCGACATCACGCTCCCGACAGGAATTCCGAGCAGCTTCGCAATATCTTCGTAAGGCATATCTTCAAAGTGGCGCAGAATTATGATTTCGCGGTGATCGTAGGACAGTTTTTCGATGGCGGCCCAGAGCGCCTTCCTGGCTTCGTCTGCTTCCACGATGCAATCCGGCGCCCCGCTGTCATCCGGCGCCTGGTCCGACTCGCCTCTTATCTGCGCGGCGTATTCGAACCGGACCGATCTTTTTCTGAGGTGGTTTTTGGCGAGATTGCTGAGAATGGCGTAAAACCAGGCGTAAAACGGGCGTCCTCGATCATAGCGGCGCCGCGCGTTGTAGACGCGTATGAATGCTTCCTGGGACAGGTCGTAGGCGTCATCGGAGTTGCCGACCAGCTTGAGCGCAAGGTAGTAGGCCTTCCGCTTGTACTTTTCAACCAGGATCCGAAAAGCCGCCGGATCCCCATGCTGAACAGCAGCCATCAACTGGGCATCATCCACGCCTGTGCACTCCTTATCACCTCCTATTACCGCCATCGGCTTCCTTTATTCAAATGAAGGGCGGCGGACCCGCCGCCCTGGTGAGGCACCATATTCTAGTTTCTGTCGCGAAACTCAATCATTGTCCTGCTTGGTCATGGACGTGGACTTGGACCTGGATCTGGACGTGGTCAGCCATTTTGATGTAACCTCCAGAGAATGCGGCACTTATATCGGGCCACTGGCATTTGCCGGGTCTACGTCCAAGTCCAGGTCCAAGTCCAAGTCCAAGTCTAAGTCCAGGTCAGATGACCGTGGAGTTTCGCGACAGAAACTATTCTAGCCGAAGTGCTGCAGATCTATCCACAGGGCAGGCCAGGGTTTATGCGGTTTCTTACACAGCCAGATGTCCGGGTGGCGCGTGGTCTCCTCGTTCTTGACCCCATAGAGGTTCGTGACCTGTCCTGCCGACAAGGAAAAAAGAAGTCAGCATCCAATCCCTGCCGGACTCTCATCACGGGAAGTATCGTACCGGCGCCTCCATCGCTTATGTCGCCACGCACGGATCGCGACGGACTCCGGAAATCCTTTTGCGCGATCTTCGCGGTCTTCGCCGTTGCGGTTTTCGGGTTAGAATGGCTTTCGGAAGGACACGGTTGCGGATAACGGGGTTCGATTCTGGAGGTGCGCGATGATTGCGACCATGATAACGCTCTTTGCCGGGCTTCTCGCCGCTGCGGATACCACTCCCCGGACCATGCGGCTGGATTACTTCCATACGGGCAATGCCACGGAAGAACGATTCGCCCTCGACGGCATTGTTCTCGAAGGTTCGTGGCCGGGCCCATTGAATCGTGCGATCGACGACACCAACCTTGGAAAGTATTATTTTGAGATCATCGATCGCGGGAGCAACCGCGTTCTCTACTCTCGGGGATTCGCCAGTATTTATGGCGAATGGGAGACAACCGGGGAAGCCGCGGAATCAACCCACACCTTCCACGAGTCTCTGCGGTTTCCAGTCCCTGCGGCGGCCTTTCAGGTCGTGCTCAAGAAAAGGGGAGCGGGCAACGCCTTCCGCGAGGTCTGGACCCTGATCGTCGATCCGGCAAGCGCGGAGGTGGACCGCTCGACCGTGCCGCAGGCCGGCGTGTGGGCTGTGATGAAAAACGGCGAACCACGGGACAAGGTCGACCTGCTCCTCATGGGGGACGGTTACACCGCCGCTGAAATGGACAAATGGCACCGGGACGCCAAGCGCATGGCGGAACTGCTCATGGCCGCGTCGCCGTTCAAGGAACGCAAGGCCGATTTCAATATCTGGGCCGTGGATACGCCTTCCGAGGAGAGCGGGATCTCGCGCCTTTCCGACGGCGTGTACCGACGGTCCGCGCTGCGCGCGAGTTACGACGCATTCGGCTCGGAGCGGTATGTGCTCACGTTCGACAACAAGCGCGTGCGCGAGGCGGCCGCAGCCGCCCCGTACGAATTCATCGAAATCATCGTCAATGACCGGAAGTATGGAGGCGGCGGCATCTTCAATCTGTATGCCACCGTGGCCGCGGACAACGCCTTCACCCCTTACATTTTTGTTCACGAATTCGGACACCACTTCGCGGGCCTGGCGGACGAGTATTACACCTCGGCGGTCGCATACACGGGCCCGGCGGCCCGGCCCGAACCGTGGGAACCGAACGTTACGGCCGACGCACAGGGTCGCCGGTGGACGGACCTGATCCGGCCGGGCACTCCGCTGCCGACCCCATGGCCCAAGGAAGCGTTCGAGGCGGAACAGAAGGAGATCCAGAGCCGGCGCGTGGAAATTCGTTCGCAGAAGCGTCCGGAACCGGAGATGGAAGCGCTCTTCCGCGAAGAGCGGGAGCGATCCACGAAGTTGCTCGGATCGAGTCCGAATGCGGGCAAAGTGGGCGCATTCGAAGGGGCAATGTACCAGGCCCGGGGCTACTACCGCTCGCAGGTCGACTGCATCATGTTCACGCGGGACGAAGTAGGATTTTGCGCCGTGTGCCGGCGCGCGATCGAGCGCATCATCGATCTCTATGCCGGGAAATGAGTGCGATAGAAAAAGAGCGAACTACGAAGACCTCGAAGCCTGGGCGCACGCGCTAAGACCGCTGCGCTCTTGCAGCCTTAGAGGTCTTCGAGTCCCAGATGCGGGACCAGCCAATCGGCAATTTCCTTTGTCTGGTCCGGGTGAAAGAGCGGCCGGCCGCACGATATGGGATGATCGGCGACCACGGCAACCAACTCGGCGGAGGGCGTCCTGAGGCCGTCGGAATGGCCCTCCCGCAGCACTTCGATCTTCTGCAGACCGGGATCGCCCCGGCCCCCCTCGATGAGGACGATGTCCGCCCTGCCGAACTCAGTGCGGGCGACCGCCGACGGCCGGGACTCGCAATATTCTTCCCGCAGGACAGCAGTCCGTCCGGGGCCGCAGAGTGCCACGCCATCCGCGCCGGCGAGGAGGTACTTCGACGAATCCTTGTGATCGCCCCCGAGGTCGTACCCGTGGCTGCAGTGCTTGACCACGGCCACGGCCAGTCCCCTTTTTTTCAATTCGGGGATCAGGCGAGCAATGAGCCGCGTCTTGCCGCTTCCGGAGCTGCCGACAACCGCGATGATTTTCATTTTCGAACCCGTGCGAATTTATATCACAGCACGCTTGAATCGCACCCACAAAGACCGTTGCCTTGACGGTGCCTGCAGACAGGCGCGATAATCGCAAGGCATGACAGCCGATGCGAAACATCCTTCCACAAGCGCCCCCGAAGCCGGTCACGAGGTTATGGAGGGCTATGCGGTTTACTGCGTCAGGAGGATGCCGTGGCCGAGTTTCTACGCCTGATAACCCCCGACGAGTTCATCCAGCGGCTTGCCCGGTTCGACCGCCTTCCCGCGGAAACCATTTCGTTGGACGCGTCTCTTAACAGGATCCTGGCAGAGGATGCCGTTGCTTCGGAAGACCTGCCCGAGCGGGCGCGCTCGACCGTTGACGGATTCGCTGTGCGGGCCGGGGATACATTCGGCGCCTCGGACTCGATTCCCGCGCTCCTGGAATTGGCGGGTGCAGTCGAGATGGGGACGATCCCGGATCTTGCCGTCCGGACAGGACAGGCGGCCCAGATTCCCACGGGCGGTTTTCTTCCCCCTGGAACCGATGCCGTGGTCATGGTGGAGTACACGAATCCGGCGGGCGGGAACAGCATCGAGATAACGCGGCCAGTCACTGTTCATGCCAACGTGCTGGAGAAAGGCGAAGACGTAAGATCCGGCGATCCCATTATTCCTGCCGGGCGGGTATTGCGGCCGCAGGAACTCGGACTCCTGGCCGCCCTGGGGATCACGGAGATCCGAACGGGCCGGCGACCCCAGGTCGCTGTCATTTCCACGGGGGATGAGGTGGTCCCGATCGAACAAAAACCCCGGCCGGGTCAGATTCGCGACGCGAATCTCCATTCAGTGTCGGCACTGGTGAGGACGCTGGGTGGCGAGCCGGCCGCCTTTGAGATTGTTTCCGACGATGCCGGGAGGCTCCGCCGCGCCCTGGAAGAAGGCCTGTCGCGGTCAGATGTCGTCGTGCTTTCGGGCGGCAGTTCCGTGGGCACGCGGGACCTGATGGTGGATGTAGTAGAAGGCCTGCCAGGCGCCGAGGTTCTGGTGCACGGCGTGGCTGTCCGGCCGGGAAAGCCCACGCTCCTGGCACGCCATAACGGCAAAGCGATTTTCGGCTTGCCCGGTCACCCGGTTTCAGCCCTGATCGTCGCGCAGGTTTTTCTGGCGCCATTTCTCAGGTATCTCCAGGGAGGCGCCCTCAAAAAGGGTCCCCTCGGGCTCTCCACGAAAGCGATATTGGCCACGTCCATCCACTCCACAATCGGTCTGGAGGAGTTCGTCCGGATTCGTCTGGAGGTTGAAGCGGATGGGCTCGTCGCGCATCCGGTCTTCGGCAAATCGGGGATGCTTTCCTCCCTGGTCAAAGCCGACGGACTGATGGTGGTGCCGATGCAGGCGGAGGGTATTGCCCGGGGGGCAGTGGTGGACGTCATTTGCCCGTAGGGAGAGGAAGGTCTGCATGAAACGTCGACGGCAGGTCTACCGCAACCTGAAGACGCTTGAGGAAGCCAAGAAAATCCTTTACTCGCGCTTCAGGGACCTTCTCGTGAGGCCGGAGTCCGTGCCGGTTCGGCAGGCATTGGGCCGCTTCCTGGCCGCGCAGGTAAAGGCAGCCAGGTCCGTGCCTGCCTATCACTCGGCTGCCATGGACGGGGTGGCTGTCCGAGCCTCGACCACGTATCAGGCGCTGCCGGAGAGCCCGATCCTGCTGCAAGCCGGTGCAGGGGCGACCCAAGTCAATACCGGCGCGGCCCTACCCGACGGCACCGATGCAGTCGTCATGATCGAAAGCGTCGAAACTTCCAGCGACGGCTTTGAAATCCGTGAAGCCGCCTATCCCTGGCAGAACGTGCGCAAAGCGGGAGAAGATATCGTCAAAGGCGAAATACTCCTGCCCGCCCACCACCAGATCCGGCCTATCGACCAGGGTGTGCTCCTCGCTGCCGGAGTCCTGTCGGTGGAAGTTTTCCGGAAGCCGCGCGTGCTCATTCTCCCAACCGGGAGTGAAATTGTGCAACCGGAAGAGGCGGCCGATCCACTCCAGGCCGGGGCCATCCTGGAAGTCAATGGTCAGGTCCTCGCCTCCATGATCGCTGAGTGCGGCGCCGAATCCGACCTGCGGCAGGCGATTCCCGACGACCCCGGGAGGATCCGGGAGGCAGTGAACTCAGGGGTGGAAGCCGGATGTGATCTCATCCTGATCATCGCGGGATCGTCCGCAGGAACCGAGGACTACACCCCGTCGCTGCTGGCGGAAATGGGGGAACTGCTGGTTCATGGTGTGACGGTCATGCCGGGCAAACCCACCTTGCTTGCGGCCGTGAAGGACCGGCCGGTAGTGGGAGTCCCCGGCTACCCGGTGTCCGCCGTGATTTCCTTCCGTGAGTTTGTCCGCCCGCTCCTTTACCGGATGCAAGGCATCCAGCCGCCGGAACCGGCTCAGGTCGAAGCCTTCGTGGGGAGGAAGCTCCCGTCCAAACCCGGCTTGGAAGAGCATGTCCGGGTCATCCTGGGGAATGTAGGCGAGCGCATAGTCGCAATTCCGCTGGCAGCCGGGGCGGGTGTGATGACCTCGCTTGTCCGCGCAGACGGAATTCTGCGGATTCCTTCCGAAGTCAGCGGTTACTCCGAGGGGGAGAAAGTCCAGGTCGAACTTCTCACCCCCGCACACGCACTCGGTGGCCGGCTGCTGGCAATCGGCTCGCACGACCTGACGATCGATTTGCTGGCGAGCATGCTCCGCGAAGAATCGGAAGGGCAGATCACAATTTCCTCGAGCAATGTCGGCAGCCTGGGAGGTCTGCTGGCGATCAACAAAGGCATTGCCCACTTTGCCGGAGCTCACCTTCTGGACACGGAGACTGGCGACTACAACCGCTCCTACGTTCGCCGGGTTCTGCCAAACAAGGAAGTGACGCTCCTGACCCTCGTGCACCGCTGGCAGGGCTTGATGCTCTCCAGAGGCAATCCCAAAAACATACAGGGAATCCCGGACTTGATGCGCTCCGACATATCGATCATCAACCGGCAGGCCGGATCTGGCACACGCATCCTGCTCGATTACGAATTGCAGAAGGCAGGCATCGATCCCGGAAGGGTTTCGGGATACCGGAACGAAGAGTACACCCATATGAGCGTCGCCATGGCGGTGGCCTCGGGCCGGGCAGACGCCGGCCTTGGCGTCCTGGCAGCAGCCAGGGCTCTGGATCTTGATTTCGTCCCGGTCACGCGGGAGCGCTACGACCTTGTCATGCCGGCCGGGTTGCTCGAAGACTCGCGCGTCCGGCTTCTGCTTGAGATCATCCGATCATCCCGCTTCAAGGATCAAGTGCTCTCGATGGGCGGTTACGAAGTGGAGGAAACCGGCAGAATCGCAAAGGTCTGAAGGGCTCGTGCCTGTCTCTCACACAGTTCCAGTGTCTCTTTTGCTGACAGGACGGCGCCTTCCTGTCGTATGATTGCCGCCGCAGGAGACACCCTTTTCCTGCTTCTTGATTGTAACAGTTGAGTTGACATGGACCGGATAGTCCATGTTCCGAAACTCAATCACCATCCGTTCAGGAACTGGACTTCCGCCTGGACGTGGACTTGGAGGCACAATGAACTCCGTACGTCGAATATCCGCTCTAACGATCGGGATCACATCCATTGCGTTCCTGGCTCTGATCGTCACAACCGCGGCCCAAACGCCGCAGCAAAGTGCTCCGCCTCAAAAGCAGGACCAGCAGAAAGGAGCGCCGCCCGCACAGTCGCAGCGGCCGACCGTTGTAGTCGACCCGCAGCGCGCGGCTCAACTCTACGTTTCTAAAGATCCGAAGGACCACACGCCCGGCACCAACTACCAGGCAGACATGGACGCCAAGGCCAAGGGCGATCTCCGATATCCTGAGCTCTGCAAGGGAATCATCGATTACCAGAAGATCACCTACCGGAGCAGCGTCGACGGCATGATGATACCGGCCTACCTTTTCCAGCCGATCGAGAAGCGGGGCCCCAAGGGTCATGCGGCGATGATCTGGGTCCACGGCGGCGTGCACGGCAACTGGGGCCTCACGATGTTCCCGTTTGTCAAGGAGGCGGTCGAGCGTGGTTACGTGATCATCTGCCCGGAGTACCGGGGCAGCACCGGTTATGGGGAACAGCATCATCAGGCCATTGACTACGGCGGCGCTGAGGTCGACGACGTGCTTTCGGCCGTAGACTATTTAAAGACGTTGCCGCACGTGGACCTGGACCGTCTGGGCATGATGGGCTGGAGCCACGGTGGCTACATCACGCTGATGTCGGTTTTCCGGGATAAGCACCCTTTGAAGGCGGGTGCCGCGATTGTACCCGTGACAAACCTGGTGTTCCGCCTGTCCTACAAAGGGCCAGGCTACCAGAGAAGCTTCTCGACGCAAAAAGGCATCCAGGGATTGCCGTTTGAGAAGCGCGACATCTACATCCAGCGGTCGCCGCTTTACCAGGTGGACAAACTGCAGGTTCCGCTGCTGGTGCACGTGGCTACGAACGACGAAGACGTGAATTATGTCGAGGACCAGCAGATAGTCGACGCGCTGCGATCGCGCAAGCCTGACCTGGCGGAAACGAAGACCTATGTCGATCCCGCGCCCTGGGGAGGCAGCGTCGGACACGCATTCAGCAGGCGTGTCGACTCGCAGACCCTCCAACGGGTGGATTCCCCGGCGCAAATCGATTCGTGGAACCGCACCTGGGTGTTTTTCGAGTGGAACCTGCGACCTTACGAGGACCGCTCAAAGCCGGCCCCGCCCGTGAGAATCAGATGAAATCCGGCCCCAGGGATCGCTGAATGGCGCGGGCTTACACTCCTGATCACAGAAATAAACCGGGGAAGTTTCCAGAGAGCCCTTGCGGCGGCTGCGTCGCCGTTCATTGAAATCAGAAACCCGGCTTTGATTGGCGTGGCGACGGGGCGGTTGCCGGGACCGCCGGCGTCTCTCCGGCAGATTGTGGGTCTGGAGTCGCGTTTGAACCGCTTCACAGGACCAGGAGCTGAAAGAGCCGGCGGGACGCCGGCGCTCCCGGCGCCCATGGGAGATGAAGTGGAACCATGCGTGCTGAAGTTGTGCCGCGCAAACGACCCCGGGACCGCCGGCGCTCCCGGGAGGCCATCGCCGCGGCGCGCGAATCCCGGGGAAATTTCCGGAGCGGTGGAGGAAGCGACAGGGTGCATACTAAAACCGCGGCGCCCCATCGCCTTTGAGGCCATTGCGGATCGCTCTTCCCCCCCCGAACTAAGGCCGCAGTCGGTAACCGTCTAAGTTTTGCCAAACAAGCCCATACCGGCATTCGTTGGAGTGACCGGTAAACTGGAATTGTCTCGAGGCCCGTTGTCAGCCTGCCGGGACTGCCTCAAAATCTTGCCCAAGCCTCCCACCGAAGATATGATTTCAAGTAACTCGGGTGCTGCGGTCCCGACGGGGACCCGCGAAGAGAGAATTTTCTCTGTCCGCTCCAGCCTGCTTCGCTTGAAGGAATGCCATGCGACTCACCTCTTTACTCGGCATTGGGATTATGGCGTGCGTGGCATATGCGACCCCAGCCGCTCCATTCGGCGCTGCGAACCGCCGTTCTCCCCGACAGAACTCTGCCGTTGCCGACCCGCCCGGCACAAGTGATTCCGCGCGCATTCTCATGGAGATCGCCACCTTGCAGGAAAGGCTCGGACTTTGGTATGAAGCGCGGCGCACCCTGGCACACGGAGCATCGGCATCGGAGGATCTCGTCCTGCTCCGGCGTCATGCCGCGACTGAGGATCAGTTTGGAGTTTGTGCGGGAGAAGCCTACCAGCAGCTGGTTGAGGCCTGCGAAAAGGAGGCATCACTGCCGGCGGACTACCCGGCGCTGCTCAAACGAGGATTGCAGGTTTCATTGCGGGATGGCGACTCGGCACATGCCGAATGGTTTGGTGCGCGCCTGGCGCTTCACGGATTCGGAGCGTATGCGGCCCAATTCCAGCGGTCCCGCTCCGAAACTGCAGATGAAGCCACCGTTCCGGGCGGATATGGCGCCCTTCTCCGTCTGGGGGGGATCCACGGCACAAAAAGCAGCGAGGATTTCCTCCTGGCATTCAGCCGCTGCATTGTCCAGGTGGGGTGGGACCCCGTGACGGCATCCGCCTTCCGCGATCGTGTGTCGGACTATTTCAACCGGCTGGGCGCCCTTGAAAGCTTCGGGGTTCGAGAGGGCCGTCGCGTGGTGGTTCACCTGTCGATGGAGAACAGCAAGAGCCGTCTTCGCACAGAAAAAGTCCTCGACTTGCTTGGGTGGCATGCGGAAGTTTCCGAAGAGAGGACGGCGATCAGGCTGTCGGACGGGAGTTCGGCCGCCCGAAAACAGCTGACCTCCACTGCGCTCGGGATCGATGTTGTCGGCATGCAGGACGCGCTCCAGTCGGGCAGGCCCTTTGACCTGGAAATCGTCGACGAAAAAGTCCCGATCCTGTTCGGCGAATCAGCCTGGATGGAGGCCGCTGACAGCAGGGGCGCTCTGCCCGGCGGTGTCGCCGAAGCCCTTGCATCCAATCCCGGTCTTGCCCGGCTCTATGTCAGCCTCTCGGCGCTCGAAAGCGACACCGCGCTGCAGATCAGGCGGGCCGTCGGGTTGAAGACCCTGGCGGAAAACTACTCTGTCACGCTCTTTCACTTCTCATCCGCAATCCTGATCAGGGACGGGCGCGTCGTCGTCCCGGGAGGGGAGAAGGCAGAAGCGACCTGGCAGAGCCTCGCTGGGGCCTCGCCGGCCTTTCCCGCGGCATTTATTGGAGCGCTGTTCCGGAAAGATGCCGGCAAACTGCTCGCTTTCTATGCCGGCCTGATGCAGCTTGATTCCGCACGTCAGCGTTTTTTCACGGCGTCGCATGCACGAACCGCCGGATTTTATGTTCAATTCAGAGACTCATTCCTTCAGCCTGCAGGAATGAGCCTGAGGCGCCGGACCATTTTTCTTCTGGACCTGCTGGCACAGGTGCCCATCAATGCAGAAGGTCAGGTCGTGTTCCCCGGCAGCGTAGCGATCTGGATAGAGACCAGGGCGAGATCCGGCCAGATGGAGAGGGTGGCGCCGATTTCGCTGGCGCCGCTTTCGGAGGAGAGTCCCCGAGTCGCCACACCCGGCGTGGAGGATGCCGTCCTTCTGAGGCTTGCGAAAAACGAGTCGAGGCACGGCCAGAATGGAGGATCGGGGCTGGCGGCCTTTCTGGCAGTCGCCCATATCGACGCGCATCGGAAGCAGGCGCTCGATCCGGCTTCCGCGCAACTGCTGGCGGAGGGTTATGCCGAGCTCACCCCGGTTCTGCCATACCTTGCCTCGATCCCTGCATTTACGGGGGGAGATTTGCGGAAGCTGCTGCAACTGGAGCAGCGATTCAGAGACCTTCGCCCGCTCCTGCGAAATGACGTGGTCGGCGAGTGGGAGGCGCTCGCCAAATTCATCGCGGTCCTGTCCGAGGCCGGGAGGCTCACGGATGATCAGGCAGAGTTCGAGCTCCGCAGGCTCTGCGAACGCTTCCTGGAAGCTGCCGCCCCAGAGGCTTTTGCCGACGCTTCCCTCCGCACACTGCGGGAAATCCTGGGCAATGCCTTCCCGGACAACGCCGGTCCCGACGAAGCCATTCGGGATCTACTCCTGGGTCCGCCCCAGCCTGTCACCGTCCGGATAGGCGCCATGAGGTATGACGTCGACGGGGTGGAGGACCGCCGGCACGGCTATCGGGAAGTCCTGGACCTGCAGAAGGTGCCGAGCCTGCAGGTTCTTTTTACGCTGTGTGATGCGGCTCAGCGGATCGCTGATGATCCCGCCGGGGCTGTGCAGCAGGTAGCCGTGCTTGACAAATACATAGGCGAGTTGCCGACAGTTGCCCTTCCTCCCGATATCTCGATCAACTCGACTATCCGGGATTTGCTGTCGGACCTGGATGCATCGGGGCCGCGCCGGACGGTGCGGAAGATGCAAGCGGTTCTGGCGGACCAGGCGGATCCCGAAAAACTGCCAGTCCTGGCGAGAAAACTGCTGGGCCTGTTGAATCCACAGGTTCGGTTGGCACTGACAGGTGTCGTGTACGCTCTGTATCTCAGCCCGGAGGATGCGCTGGTTCGCGAAGACCCGCTTTTCTTACGCAAGCACCGATTCGCCAGCCTCGATTCATCGGAAGGGAAGTCAGGTAGGTTTCTCGACCCCGACCTTGTAAGTGGGCAAAGCTTCGGGAGCTTTGTCGTCGGGGGATTCGCCGATTTCGGCCCTACCGCCGGGAGGGTCAGCATGGCTACGCTCCGCAGGGTCGGCGAATCGGCCGAGTTCCCGGGGGCCGCCATCCTCGGTTCACTTCGCGACACGCGCTGGCAATTGCTGCGCGATGTCGAGCTTCGCTGGATCGGTCTCAGCGTGCTCGCGGCCCGTGAATGGATCCTGGATGCAGCTGTCGACGGAACTGCCCGTGCCGGCCTGGCGTCCGCAGCACAGGGGCTTCTCTCCCCGGCGCGGCTGGCGAGGCTCCTGCGTGCCCTGGAGCATCGCGATTGGAACGAAGCCTGGCGGCAAGTGACGCTCAGCGACCTGTACTTTCTTGGCGACGGGTTCACGCGGTCGATAAGAGACGGCACCCCGCTCTCCCCCACACTGCAGGCCCTGCGCTCTCTCCAGGATATCGTCGACCCGTCCCGCCTGCGCTGGTTTGGCCAGGATCTCCGTCCGTTGCTGGGCTGCAGCCACCCCCACCTGGTTCGAATGCCCCCCTACGAGTATTACGAAGGGTCCATGCTTCCCGACAGGCTGGCCGCGCGTTCCGGCGAATACAAGCTCCAGCTGGCCGCGTCCTTCGATCGTGCCGGTCTGCCTGCGGCTCTTCTCGGGGCTGTCGCCGAGCCGCTGGCCGTGAAATTGTTGGCGGATGTGCACCCCTCCTATCCCGGCGACTGGCATTCCCTCCAGTCTGCCTTCCTGGGGATCAACGAACAACTTGTCGGGAAAGTGATGCGAGGCCGGTGATGCGATTTACCCTGCTGCTCGTGATTCTTATCGCGGTGATTCTCCTTGCTGCCGGGATTCCAATTCCCGCCGCGAGATCGCAGGAGACATCCGCGGTCTTCAAGGCTGATGTGCGCTTTGTCGAGATACACGCCACGATCACCGATCGCAAGGGACGCTTCGTCAGTGGGCTTCAGCCCGACCAGTTCGAGATTCGCGACAACGGCGAGGTGCAACCGATTGCCCTCTTCGAGCCCGTGAGCAGCGGAGTCAAGTGCGCCATCCTGCTCGACTGCACCGGAAGCATGGAAAATGTCATGCCTTCCCTGAAAGCCGCCGTCCTGAGCCTTATCGATGCTTTCCGAGAGAACGACTGGTTCGCCGTCTACACCTTCAACACCACGGTTCGCCGCATCTCCGCCCTCTCGCAGGAAAAAGCTGCCGCCAAACGCGCTGTTTTGGGGACGATGGCTTACGGGGCGACCGCCCTCTTCGATTCGCTGGATGCCGTCCTGACGGATCTGATGATAGAGAAAGGCAAGAAGGCCGTCATCGTTTTTACGGACGGTCAGGACAACTCGAGTTACCTGTACTCGTCGGCGGTGGTGCGGCGGACCAGGAGCCTGGGAATCCCGATTTATGCGATCGCCCAGGGCGAGGCACTGAAGGATCCCGAACTGCTCAAGCTGCTGGCGACAATCGGGGTGTCGACCGGGGGCCGGGCCTACCAGGTCAGGAAGTCGTCCGACTTTGACAGCGTTTTTGCGATGATCACAGACAACCTCCGGCAGGGATACATGCTGGGGTATGTCGCTCCTCCCGCAACCGATCCCCGCTGGCGCACGATCCAACTTGCGGTCAAGGGCGTCAACCGCCTACGTATTCATGCCCGGGAAGGCTACTTCCCCAAGTAATGCTCCATTCAAGCCTGACAGCCTCCCGGCCTTGCCCAACTGTCTGGCGGGCCGTATCCTGATAATGGAGGCAGTAAAGTGTCAAACAGTATTTTGCGAATTCCGAAACCCACGAACGAGCCGGTGCTTGACTATGCTCCCGATTCGCCGGAGAGGGGCTCGCTCAAAGCGAAACTCCGGGAAATGCTCAGCCGGGAGATCGAAATCCCGCTCATCATAGGCGGCAAGGAGATCCGCACAAGCTCGACGGCGAAGGCTGTGTGCCCCCACGACCACGGCCGTCTTCTGGCCATCTTCCACCAGGCCGGTCCGAAAGAGGTGGACATGGCTGTCACGGCAGCGCGAAGCGCCTGGCAAACCTGGTCCGAGATGCCGTGGGAAACCCGTGCCGCGGTATTTCTCAAAGCCGCCGAACTTCTGGCGGGCCCGTGGCGCGATACGCTTAACGCTGCCACGATGCTCAATCAGTCGAAGACCGTCTACCAGGCGGAGATTGATGCGGCCTGCGAGATGATCGATTTCCTGCGCTTCAACGCCGCCTTCATGTGTGGCATCTACGAGCAGCAACCGGATAGTTCCCCGAAGATCTGGAACTATGTCGACTACCGTCCTCTCGAGGGATTCGTGTTCGCGGTTACCCCCTTCAATTTCACCTCCACCGGAGGGAACCTGTCGACCGCTCCGGCCATGATGGGGAACGTGGTGCTGTGGAAACCGGCTTCTTCGGCGGTTTTGTCCTCCTACTATATGATGAAGCTGATGGAAGCTGCCGGACTTCCCCCGGGAGTCGTCAACTTCATTCCGGGACGTGGCGGCAAGGTAGGGGACCCGGTCATCGGCAGCCCTGACTTTTCCGGAGTCTACTTCACGGGTTCGAACAGCAGCTTCAACGCGATCTGGGAAGGAATGAGCCGGAATATCGGCCGGTACCGGAGTTATCCGCGGATCGTCGGCGAGACCGGCGGGAAGGACTTCGTGTTCGCGCACGCCTCGGCGGATGTCGACTCATTGGCGACCGCGCTGGTGCGTGGCGCCTTCGAATACCAGGGGCAGAAGTGCTCCGCGGCTTCGCGCGCTTACATCCCCAACTCGCTCTGGCCGCGGGTGAGGGATCGGCTGCTGGGCCAGGTCGCGGAGATCCGGATGGGGGATCCGACCGATTTCCGCAACTTCATGAACGCCGTCATCGACCGGCCGGCGTATGACACGATCATGGGCTACATCAATTACGCCAAGGAGTCGCGCGAAGCCAGGATTCTCTGCGGCGGGAAGGGCGAAATCGCGCGGGGCTATTTCATCCAGCCCACGGTAGTCCATACGGAAAATCCCCGTTTCAAGCTCATGTCGGAAGAGATCTTCGGGCCCGTGCTCACGATCTACGTCTATGACGAGGCCAAATTCGACGAAGCCCTCGAGATTTGCGATACCACCAGCCCCTACGCGCTCACGGGTTCCATCTTCTGCGCCGACCGCAGCGTCATCCTCAAAATGACCCGGCGACTGCGCCATGCAGCAGGCAACTTTTATATCAATGACAAACCGACGGGGGCCGTGGTGGGCCAGCAGCCGTTCGGCGGCGGCCGGGGGTCCGGGACCAACGACAAAGTGGGCTCCATGTTCAGCCTGTTGAAGTGGACATCGCCACGCGCGATAAAAGAGAATTTTGTGCCGCCGCGGAGTTTTGCGTATCCTTTTATGGGCGGGGAATAGCTGGACCCCGCACCTCATTTCATTCCCTACCGGCGCCGGATGACTGGACTGCCGGACGCAGCCAGGCATCTGTAATCGCTGACAATCGAAGACTGAATTTCAGGAGGTATTATTTATGGCAATGGAACGACCGAACGGAACCACGTTTCAAGGAAACCCTCTCACGCTGATCGGCCCGGAACTGCGGGCCGGTGACAAGGCCCCGTCCTTTGCTGTGTGCACCCAGGAGCTTAAGCCGTTCACCCTCGCGGATACGAAGGGCAAGATCCGGCTGTTCAGCGCGGTTCCCTCTCTGGACACCCCGGTGTGTGATGCGGAAACGCGCCGCTTCAATGTGGAAGCGGCCAAACTCGGGGACAAAGTCGAAATCGTCACCGTCAGCGCCGACCTCCCGTTTGCCCAGAAGCGCTGGTGCGGCGCGGCCGGCATCGACAAAGTCAAGGTAGTCTCCGATTATTACGACCGGTCATTCAGCCAGTCGTACGGGACGCTGATCAAAGAGCTGCACTTGTCCAGCCGCGCTATCTTTGTCGTGGATGACAAGGACACCATCCGGTATGTGGAATATGTGCCCGAGGTGGCAAGCCATCCCGATTACGAACGCGCCCTCGCCGCGGTCAAGGCCCTCCTTTAATCGGAAAGCCCTTGTGGTGGCGCGCCACCGTTCATTGAAGACAGAAACTCATGGGCGCCAGGTTTCCGAAAAGCACCCCGTCAGCCCCGCGAGGGGCGGCAAGACAGTAGCCGGGGGCAAGCCGCGAAGCGGCGCAGCCCCCGGTCAGAGAGGAAAAGAGAATGCGCCCTGGAAGGGCGCGAGAAATCCGCTGCGCTGCCGGAGAAGTCCGGTTCATTCAATTGGGAACGACGCGGAGTGAGCGCCGTTTTCTGCCGCCCCTTCAGGGCTTGGTTGCTCTTTTCGCCCTGACCCCGGGCTGCGCTTCGAAGCTGTGAAAAAATCACATTTTCTATTTGCGCCTCCTATTGCTTTCAACGACTTAGAGGGGAACAAATGGCGATTTCTTGATTTTTTCACAGCTTCTTCGCTTGCCCGGGGCTACTGTCTGACGCCACTCCGTGGCTGAAGCAGATCCATGCAGTGGCGACGGCAGACAGCTCCCGGGAGGGAAGGTTCCGGAGAGCGAGCGGTATCCGCAGGCTAAGGGACAATTGAGACCGTATCCTTCGCGCCACAGCGAATCTGCGCCCCGGCTGGGTACCGCCGGGGCGCAAACTCACGAGGGGCGCGGGCGCGGAGTGATTCCCCATGACGGAAAATTGCTGCGGCTGCCTTGATTAATCGGGGCCGTTCATTGACAATAGTGCTGGTACTTTCGCGTACCCACTTGCCTTCATTCGACCTCCGATCGATTGAACCAAACGATACGCGGACGCGTTCCATGCGATTGATCGCGACGTTTGAGACTTTCACCGGGAGACCTTAATTCGATGATACGACCTTCCCTGGTCTTGATCTTTTCCTTGTTTGCATTCCTTCCATTGACGGGATCGGCGGCAAAAACCAGTCAGGACCCCAAAGCTGTGGCGACTCTGCCGGTTGCCACCCCTGATCCTGTGGTTGCCAAAGTTCTGGGCGAGGCCATTACGGAAAAACAGGTCCTGGACGTGATCAACCAGTTGGCGCGCAACCCGCAGGCTGACCCGCAAATGGTGCAGCAGAAGAACACAGCTTTTTACAAAGATGCTCTGGATACGCTGATCGGCGGCATCCTGCTGCGGAATGAGGCCAAGGGAAAGAACATCGTCGCGGACAAGGCAAAAGTCGAGGAAACCTTCAAGTCGGTTAGAGGACAATTCCAGACCGAGGACGCGTACCAGAAAGCGCTGCTGCAACAGGGATTGACCGAAGCGGCTCTTCGCAATTCGATCGAGAGCAACGTGGTCTATCAGCAGGTGCTCGACATGGTGCTCAAAGATGTGCCGGCCGCCACCGATGCTGAAATCCAAAAGTTTTATGACGACAACCCGAAGCACTTCGAGGAGCCGGAACAGGTCCACGCCGCCCACATATTCCTGAAGGTGGACAAGACCGCGTCACCCGAGCAGAGAGCCGAAGCGCGCAGGAAACTCGAGGGGATCCGCGCCGACATCGAGGGTCAGAAGATCACGTTTGCCGAGGCCGCCACCAAGAACTCCGACGACAAATCCAGTGCGACGAGCTCTGGCGATCTTGGGTTTTTCGCTCGGGGGCAAATGCTGCCGGCGCTGGAAGACGCGGCGTTCGCGGCAAAGCCCGGAACGCTCACGTCAATCGTGGAGAGTGAGTACGGACTTCACCTGATCAAAGTCATTGAACTGAAGCCGGCGGGCAAGACGCCTCTGGTCAAGGTGACGCCGGACATCAGGAACTTCCTCGAACGCAAGGCCAAGCAGGATGCCACCAAGAAGCACATTGCTGCCCTGAAGGGGACCGTCACCATTGAAACAGTCATGACCGACGCAGAATGGAACAAGCGCAACGCCGGAAAATGACAAATTTTTTGGGGTGGGGCTCTTCCGATTGCAATCCCAACTCATATACTGGTGCGATAAACCTTCTCTCCTAAAAGAGCCGTACCCATAAGATTTTTGCTCCCGTTTTTGTCTTTTAAGCTCCCCGGGTTGTTCAGCAGACAAGTTTCACCATTTAAAGGTGGTTCGCGCCCAATCCCACCCGGACAGCCCGCGGGCGTTGACTGCCTTCACGGCCACATGCAGTGTCTCCCCCTTCTTCAGGCCGGCTATACGGGCGTTCGGAGTCTTGACCGTCATAGTCTTAGCCGTGGGATTGCTCTCCGGCCCGTAAACAACGGTGTAGGAGACTACACCCTTTTCCGGGCTGGGTGTCCACGAAACCTCCAGCGTATCCCCCTTCATGCCGTTGGCCTTCACGTCTTTCACCCGGCCGGGGCTTGAGGCGAGCAACATGATCGAGGCGGCGCTCATCTTGGTTGCCTCGGCCACGAGTTGCTGGTTGACGGTTTCGAGCAGATCGGTCGCCTGGTGATAGTAAGGATTCCCCAGCACAGGATAGGAGCCGAGCCCGGCGACAATATCGCCGTAGCCGTCGTAAAAGGCCGCGGCATCGGTCGATTTATAGTAACGAGCATCATAGGTGACCATGCGGGAAAACAGGAATGCCGCCGCGTGCTGCAGGTCGCGCATGCCGTCGTTCGCATATCGGATGGTGTTATCCAGCCGGTGATCGTTGGTCCAACCGATCATGTCGTTGTTCAGCGCCCCCAGAAACTGTACCTTCTTCTCCTGGGCCTGGCGGACGAATTCGTGGCTCCCCAAGTCGCCGGCTTCCTCGCCGGTGAAGGCCGCGAAGATGATCGTCGCCGGCATCGGCGTCTTTGCCAGGATCCGCGCACTTTCGAGCAGCACGGCGATGCCGGTCGAGTTGTCATCTCCGCCCGGACCGGCCGGGACGGAATCATAGTGGCTGGCGAGCACATAGACCAATTCGGGATTTTCGGCGCCCTTCAGGGTGGCGAGGACGTTTGCTGTCCGGATGTTGCCCCTCGCATCGAACCACTGATACTCCGGCTGATATCCGAAGGATGTGAAAGTGTTGTAGATATAGTCCCCGGCGAGCTTATTGCCCGGCTGGCCGATGGCCTTGGTGTCGAAATCAAAAAGGGCATCCTGATATTCGTAAAGCTTGGTGTTGGATACCTGTTCGGTGATCGCTCTGACGTTGCCCGCGATCGGACGGTACATCGCCTCGCCGGCCGTGCGCAGCGCCTGTTCGGACTCGAGGTTGGCCTGAATCCGGGCAAGCAACGCATTCCTGGTGATCTTCTTGTTGAGATCGAGCAGATATACGCCCCGCTCGGGGGAGATCGTGTCGCCGTCGCGCTCGGCCACGACCAGGATCAGGTTTCCGGCCGGATTGGCTGCCCATTCGTACTCCGGGGCAATCGTTCGGACGGTGTTGTTGTGGAAGAGCTTGATGTTCTTCATCGTATCGAGATCATAGATATAGGATCTCGCATGGCGGCGCTCGCCCTTGATAGCAAGTATCCGATTGCCGGACAAGAACCGGGGCCCCCAATCGGGCTGAATCTCGCGAGAGACACGGACCTCGCCGGTGCCGTCGGACTTGATGCTGTAGATTTCCGTATTCTTGTTGCGTGTCCAGGGTGTCTCGAAGGCAATCCGTGAGCCGTCCGGGGACAGGGCAGCCGACCCGATTCTCTCCTGGGATTTCTTGACTGCTGCTGGGCTGAGCGGTTCGCTCAGTCTGAGGACTTGAATGCTGTTCTCGCCGCCTGTGCTGCTCAGGAAAAGGAGTGCGGAGCCGTCGGCTGAAATCGAAGGGGCGGCCGAGCCCGTGAAGCTGGCCGCCTTGCCATCGGTGAGGTTGAACACTGCAAACTCCACTCGCCGCCCCTGCGGGCCACCCGCGCCTCCACGGCCGCCGGCTGCCCCGCCGCGCCCGGCTGCATCACCTGCCGCCGGCTGGCCGCCCCGACTGCCACGCCCGGTCGGCTGGCCGCCGGCATCGGCTCGAGGGAACGGGGACTGGGGAGCGATCGTGTAGATCAGATATCTGCCGCCCGGGACCGCAACCGGACCGGTCTTGAATCCGGGCCCGTTGGTGAGCTGACGCGGCTTGCCGGTTTCAGGAACCGCATAGACCTGGTTCGAGTCGGAGTCGCTCTCCCGGACTCCGGCAAAGTAGACTTCGCGACCGTCGGCGCTGAAAGCCAATCCCGCCTTCAGGAGTCCGTCGTCGTCCAGCCGCTGCTCTTTGCCGGCGGCAAGGTTGAGCAAGAGGAGATCCATGCTTCGTGACTCGAGCGACGACAGTTGCCGTTGCCTTGCCGACAGCGCCTGCCTGTCCGGGGTCGCGGCTTTGGTGAGGCCCTCGATCTCCTTACGCAAAGCCGCGATTTCCGGCGTGTCCTTGACCCGGTAAAAGGCGGCCAGGTCACCCGCAGGAGAGAAAACCAGGTTCTCGCCCCGGACTTCGGCAATTTGCTGCGGCTGCCGGTCGACGTTGAGGATGCGGGTCACGACAGCAGGACGAGTCCCGCATTCATAGGCCGCAAAGCGTCCCGATGGGCTGAACCGGGGGGCGCGGCCGTCGTTCGTGAGTTCCAGGTCGGGATACAGCTCGCCCGTAATGAGGGCGATTTGTTCCAGCCAGCGGTCGCCGTCAGTTCCCTTCAGGATGGCCTCGAACCCGCTCAGGGCCGCGACATAGTCCCCCCCGTCCCAGGCGCGATAGGCTCGCTCGAAGGGTTCATCGAGCAGCTCCGGAGGCGCGGCAACCGAAGTACAGGCAACTATAAGAATCAAAAAAAGAAACGATTTTTTCACGATCGAACCTCGCACTTTTGTGGCCGGGCTGGTAGAATTTCAACCTACGAATATCGGGCAACTCGCCGTTCGGACTTTCGAAGGAGCCGAGCGTAGCACTTAGACTCGGGAATATCCAGCGTTTTGGCTGGGAACACTTGCCAGCCCACCCGGGGAGTGGATTAAGATAAGGGTTTACTACTCCGGGACAATTGCCTATAAATGTACCGGAAATGGAGGTCTGTCCAGAAATGGCAACAGTGGATAAGGAAATAGCCCGGCAACCGGTGAACACGACATACAGCGGTGCGCCTACCAACAACATTACCAAAGGTCTGCCTAAGCAGGTCGAGTCGATCTGCCCGGATCCCGAATGTGGAAAAGTGATCCTGGCCCGCCTGTATGCGGAGGACGGCAAAGTCTTTATGGAAAAGACCTGCCCCCAACACGGATACTATAAGGACTTGTACTGGTCGGACGTTGAGCTTTACCTCAAAGCGGAAAAATGGGAGTTCGGCGACGGCAAGGGTCTGTCCAACCCGTTCACAACCAGCGAAGTCTGCCCACGTGACTGCGGCATCTGCCAGAACCATACCAGCCACACTGCGCTTGGCAACATCGACCTCACGAACCGGTGCAACCTGACCTGTCCTATCTGCTTTGCCAACGCAAACGTTTCGGGGAAAGTCTACGAGCCCAGCAAAGAGCAGATCATGGACATGCTCCGTCTTTACCGGGCAGAGCAGCCGGTCGCCGGCCGCCTGGTCCAGTTTTCAGGCGGCGAGCCGACCATCCATCCTGATTTCCTCGAGATCCTCCGCGGTGCGAAAGAGATGGGCTTCAGCCACATCCAGGTTGCCTCGAACGGGATCAAGTTCGCGGATCCGGATTTTACGATGCGTGCCGCCGAAGCCGGGCTCCACACGATCTATCTCCAATTCGACGGGGTGGAGGATCGTGTCTACCGGCAGACCCGTGGCCGGAACCTGCTCGAGTACAAGCTGAAGACCGTGGAGGCGGTCCGGAAGGCAGGGATCAAGATTGTCTACGTGCCGACGATCGCGGGTGGAATCAACGAGGACCAGGTCGGCAAGATTCTCCGGTTCGCCCTCGACAACATCGATGTTTCGAGCGGCATCAGCTATCAACCGGTTGCCATCACAGGCAGGATCAGCCACGAAGAGCGGCTGAAGCTCCGGTTCACGCTGCCGGACCTGGTCCGCTGCATTGAAGAGCAGACGGGGATCGCCTCGAAGGACGACTGGTACCCTCTGAGTTTTGTGCAGCCGATCTCGAAAATCATCAGCGCCGTGCGCGGCGCCGACACCGTGCACATAACCTGCCATCCGCACTGCTCCCTGGGAACATACTTGTTTATCGAGCAGAGCACCGGGAAGGCAACCCCGATTACCCGGTTTACCGATATCGAAGGGATGTTCAAGGAGGTCGAGATTCAGGCTGCCAAGTCCAGGGCCAGTCGTTTCAAGCGCTTTGCCCAGATGAATGCATTCTTCCAACTGCAGAAGTACTACAAGAAGGACAAGGCGCCCGCCGGTCTCGATTTCACCCGTTTTCTCCAGACTCTGGACGGTTTCTTCGATAAGGAGACCGGTCGCGGCGCAAAGGATGGCACCTACACGAACAAGACCCTGCTAGTGGCAGGAATGCACTTCATGGATGCCTACAATTACGAGTTGGAACGGGTACGCCGCTGCACCATCCACTACGCCACGCCGTCGGGCCGGATCATTCCCTTCTGTGCTTACAACGGCGGCCTCGTCCACCGCACGGCCATGGAAGAGCAGTTTTCCATTCCGATGGAGGAATACCGCCGGCGCCGGAAAGAAAAAGGCCAGGAAGTCTGCTAGGCCAAAGTTTATCGCATCAATTCCAGAGCGGAGATGCCGGTGCATCTCCGCTTTGGTGCTTTCCGGGTTCACTATTTCACGCGGCCGCGATTGAAACGAGTGGAAATACCTGTCTATGGCAATATACATTGGAATCGACCTCGGGTCCGTCAGCGTCAAGGCGGCCCTTTTTTCCCGCGACCCGGCGGACGCGCCGTTTTTCGAGAAGCTCTCCACCCATCCCTTGTTTCAATCGGGTCGGCGGGTACCCCTGCCTGCCGTTGAGAATTGCCGGCTGGCGGTCACGCGTTACGAGCGCATCGCCGGGAATCCCCTGAAGCAAGCCCGGGAATTGATCGAGATCCTGGTGGCGCTGGTGGACCGGTCCTCGCTGGGAGAGGTTTCCGGCGCCGGGAGCGGGGCGAAGCTGCTCAACTCCGAGTTTGGCGTCAGCAGGCAGAATGAGTTCCGAGCCCTGTGCAAGGCGGTGGAACTCCTGCAGCCGAACGTGCTTACCTTGTTCGAAATGGGGGGCGAGAATTCGAAGTACATCCGTTTCGAACGCCATGGCAAGGAGCGCCACCTCGGCATCGCCGACTACCAGACCAACGGCGATTGTGCTGCCGGAACTGGCGGGTTTCTGGACCAGCAGGCGGGCAGGTTGCGCTTCAAAGTCGAAGAGATCGGGGACATTGTCCTCGCCACCCCTCGCGCGGCGCAGATCGCCGGCCGCTGTTCGGTCTTCGCCAAAAGCGACATGATCCACGCCCAGCAGAAGGGGTTTACTCCCGAGGAGATCCTCAAAGGGCTTTGCGATGCGGTTGCCCGCAACTTCAAGAGCGCAATCACCAGGGGAAAGAAAATCGTCCCCGAAGTCTGTTTCGTCGGTGGTGTGGCGGCCAACCGCGGGGTCGTGCAAGCCATCGAGTCGGCCTTCGGCTGGCAGCCCGGATCACTGCTTGTGCCCCAAAATCACGACGCCTTTGGCGCAATCGGCTGCGCCGTGCTGGCCGAGGAGGCTGCGCGCTCGGAGGGCCGGGAACGGCCGGCTTTCAGTCTTGAACAATCGGCGAAATTGGTGCAGATCCCGAGTTCGCCGAGGCTTTCCATGGAGAACGTGGTTCTGCTCCGGAACCGCATGACTGCGCTCTCTCCGGACGAGATCGAACCTGTCCGCGAGGCATTCCTCGGCATCGACATCGGTTCGGTCAGCACCAACCTCGTAGTGATCGACGCCGAACGCAACGTGCTCAAGGAGATTTACCTGCGGACGGACGGGCGCCCGATCGAGGTTGTCAGCCGGGGCCTGCACGAAATCGAGCGCGATCTGGGCGGCAAGATCCGGATTCGCGGCGTGGGCACCACCGGCTCCGGCCGCGAGCTGATCGGCGAACTGGTCGGCGCGGACACGGTCAACGACGAGATTACGGCCCACAAAACCGGCGCCGCCTTCATCGATCGCACCATCCTCGGCCTGGGGGTGGATACTATTTTCGAAATCGGCGGGCAGGACGCCAAGTTTATCAGCCTCGAAGAGGGAATTGTCGTCGATTTTGCCATGAATGAGGCCTGCGCGGCGGGCACGGGGAGTTTCCTCGAGGAACGCGCGAAGGAACTGGGCATCCGCATTGAAAACGATTTCGCGCGCATCGCTCTGTCGAGCGAGGAACCGATCCGGCTCGGCGAACGGTGCACTGTTTTCATGGAGCGCGACGTAAACAGCTACCTGCAGCGCGGCGCCTCGCTGGAGCGTATCGTAGCCGGCCTGGCGTATTCGGTGGCCACCAACTACATCAATCGCGTGGTGCGTGGACGCCGGATCGGCGAGGTAATCTTCTTCCAGGGCGGGACAGCGTACAATGATGCCGTCGCGGCCGCTTTCTCATCGATTCTCGGCAAGCGGATCATCGTGCCGCCGTTCAATGGCGTCATGGGTGCGCTCGGGGTGGCATTGCTTGCCAGGGACAAAATGGCCGACGGCAGGCACGAGAGCTCTTTCCGCGGCTTCGACCTCGACAAGGTAAATTACGACATCTTCGAGTTTACCTGCAAAGGATGCACCAACTTCTGCCAGATGCAGCGTTTCACCGTGGAAGGTGAGCAGACTTACTGGGGCGACAAGTGCTCCGAACGCTATCGGAAGGCCGTCAAGTGCGAGCACGAACCGGTAATTGAAAACCTGATGGAGTATCGCCGCGGCCTGCTGATGGCCGAGTACGATCCCGAGGCAGGCGACGGGCCGGTCGTGGGAATCCCATTGTGCATGTCCACATACGAATGGGCGCCGTTCTGGTTCAATATCTTCCGCGAACTCGGCATCCGTGTGCTGCTGTCGGAGCCGACCACAAACCAGATCGTGAAGCTCGGACTCGAATCGGTGGTATCCGAGCCCTGTTTCCCGATCCAGGTCGCGCATGGCCACATTCGCTGGCTGATCGAAAAACAGACCGATTTCATCCTGGTGCCGAATTACATCTCAGCGCCGGGATCCCCGACGGACAAGCCGTCGTTCTTCTGCCCCTGGAACCAGACGCTCCCCTTCATTACTCGTGTCGCGCCATTTATCGCCGATCACAGGAACCGCATCCTGGCACCCACCATCTGGTTCAATCTTGGGAACCGGTCGGTCGCGCGCGCGATCCGGGAGTCGCTCAACCAGGCGGGGATCCGCTGCAGTTCGCGTCAGGTCGAACAGGCGGTCGAGCGCGGATTTGCCGCAATGGATAGATTCCGCAGCGACCTGCTCAAGGCCGGCGCCGCTGCGATGGCGAGCATCTCCCGGCAGAATGAACACGGCATCCTCCTGCTGGGCCGCCCCTACAACATTTACGACAAGGGAATCAACCTGGACATCGGCACCAAGATGCGCAAGTACTATGGGGCGAATGTCCTCGGCCTTGATTTCCTCGATCTGGAGAACTTCGACGCCAGCCAGTACAACGAAAACATGTTCTGGAGTTACGGCAGCAAGATTCTTGCGGCTGCCGCCTTCGTCCAGGACAAGCCTCAATTGCATATCGTCTACATCACCAACTTCAAGTGCGGGCCTGATTCCTACATCAAACACTTCATCACCGAGGTTTCGGGAAGGCCCTTCCTCACACTGCAGTTTGACGGGCACAACAACGATGCCGGCATGCTGACCCGCTGTGAGGCGTATCTGGACAGTAAAGGAGTACTGCGTAGATGGGGTTCGACCGAACAGGAATTGCCCACGGGCGCAAGCAATCCATAAAGGGAAGAAAGGTCTATGTGCCGCAGATGAGCAAGGGCGGCGCCATCGCCTTTGCGGCGGCCTTCCGCAGCGTGGGAATCGACGCCCAGATCTGTCCCGATTCCGACCCCCACACCCTCGAACTGGGCGGACGATATACCTCCGGGGAAGAATGCCTGCCTGCCCGGGTCACCCTCGGCAACTTTCTCAAGATCATCGAGCAACCGGACTTCGCGCCGGAAAAGACAGCCTTTTTCATGCCTACGGCCGACGGACCCTGCCGCTTCGGACAGTACGCCCCATACCTGCAAAAGGTCCTTCGGGACATCGGTCTCCAGGATGTCATGGTGTTTTCTCCCTCGAGCCGCGACGGTTACAAGGAGATGGGCGACCAGGTGAACGAGTTGCAGCGGAACGCCCTCCGAGGACTCATCGCCTCCGACGCTCTGCGCAAAATGCTGCACAAGACCCGTCCCTATGAGGTCAACCCGGGGGATGCCGACGCGGTTCACATGCAGTCCATCGCCGCCGTCGAACGTGTCATCGAACGGCAGGGCATTCCAACCGAACAGCGGATGAGGGAACTGGTGGATGCCCTTGCCGGCGCGCGGGCGGAATTTCATCGGATCCCACTGCGGAACCAACGCACGCGTCCCCTGATCGGGGTTGTCGGGGAAATCTTCTGCCGGCTCACCCCGTTTACCAATGACTTTACCATACGGAAAATAGAAGAGTTCGGCGGTGAGTGCACCCTCGCGCACATCGTCGAGTGGGTATGGTACACCAACCTCGAGCACAAGAAACGGCTGCACCAGTCGGGACAGACATTCTCCAAGGCCATGCTTATCGCGCAGATCAAGAACCACATCCAGCACAAGGACGAGCATCGCCTCTATCAGGTTTTCGAGAAGGATTTCAAGGGGTACGAGGAACCGAGCGTCGAGAAGATATTCGAGTATTCCGAGCCTTACCTCCCCCATTACGGCGCTCTTGGGGAAATGACCCTGAGCGTGGGCAAGGCGGTGTTTCATTACCACCAGGGATGCGACGGCGTCGTCGACATTTCACCGTTTTCCTGTATGAACGGCATTGTCACGGAAGCAATCTATCCGAAAGTCAGCGCGGACCACGACGACATCCCGATCCGTAATTTTTTCTTCGACGGCACGCAGACCGACCTCGACCGCGACGTGGGCATTTTCATGGAATTGACCCGCACCTACCAGGCGCGCAAGCAACGCCCGCGACCCTGAGGGAACCGCCAGCCTGACCTCACCGAATCCCCCATTCCGAACCTGGACCTGGACGTGGTCCTGGACCTGGACGTGGACCTGGTCGTGGTCGCGCCGTCAAAGTACCACCGTGATCCACGGCTGCATCCGCCAAAGGTCACATCGAACAATATTGACAAGGTCCAGGACCAGGACCAGGTCCAAGTCCAAGTCCAGGAGGGACTATTGTCGAATTGGGTGCGGCTCTTTCAGAACGGACCGCAAGTTAAGCAAATACACAGAGATATGTAAACCGGTTGCGCGCTCCCGCACCCTCTGCCGGCGACAAGAAACGGCCTCCTAGACTCAGCCCGGCAGCGGCGCAATCCTTTCAACCAGTGCCACGACTTCCCTTATCATATAGGGCCGTCGCAAGATACCAGCCCACGAAAACTCGCTTAGTTGAGGATCCTGAAGATCCGGGGCGCCGCCCAGGAGAATCGTCGGGATCCTCGCTTCAGAAAGGGCGGACAGCTGGGAACGGGTGACCTGCTGATCGGTCAGGTCGAGAATCACTGCTTTCGGAGGCTCACGGGTTGCGCGAGCGAGTGCGATCAGAGCTTCTTCGAAGGAGCGAAACCCAATCGCGTCGTAATCACCTTCGATCAGTTCGGCACGGAGCAGGGCGCGTGGCCACTGCTGTGAGGATACGATCCAGACGCCGGGTTGTCCTACAGCCTTCTCGTACATCGCTTTCCCGATACCAGCCGATACCATTATCCTCTACCCCGGCCATCGGATGAATCTTTGGAAACTTTTCGCAGCCGGAATCCGTACTATTAGGCATGAACAGGCCACAGCTTCAAAACGTCGATTTTCACCAGGGGATCCGGATCGACAAGATACCGGTCGAAGGCGCCGCGGGACTGCTTTTCATGACGGCTACGCTGTTGATCTTCCTGGCCGGGATTCCGGCCGTGCGCGAGTTCCTGCTTATCACGTCCATTCCCGGGACTATCGGGGCTGGTTTGCTGTATTTCTGGCACAACCAGACGCGCTGGTAGTGATCGAGATTCCACTGGAGACTCAACTTATTCCAAGCCAATGGCTTAGTGGCTGCCCGGCAGGGTTTGCGTGTGCAAGGGCGGGTGCTGCGGCGCGCCGGTCGCTTGGGCCGGCGCCAGTGCCCCGGCAGGGCGTGCTCAGCAGGAGTTGGACCGGGACTTGAAGGAGAAGAAACCGGCGACGTTTTCCCTCAGAAGCTGCGGAAAACTCTTATCCAGATAGGATCGAATGGAAACGTAACACTCGTCGCAATTGTTGTGCTCGGTGAACTCGCGGATCATCCGTGACTGATCGTGCAGCGGGTACCGCTTGAACTGCATCGAGCATGGCTGCAGGGCCCCGTCGCTGGTCACTACCAGGAAACGGAGGCCGGCCTTGCACCCAGGAGCGCTCCCTTTCTCAAAATAAGCCCGGGTCGAATCCAGAGTGCTGGCCGAATTGGCGACCCATTTCGATTCGTCCATCCGCGACTTGATCCGATCCAGTTCCGCTTTGAGAACAGCCAGCTGCTCCGGCGAGTTCAGGAAATAATCGCGACAACCGGTGCGGCGCGGCGAATAGGCACTGTAACTGACGTTGACCCCCCAATCGCGCGCCTTGTCGGCGATGCCATTGATTTCCGTGACGTTCTCGCTGGTGATGCAGTTGTTGAGAACGATGTCGTCGTGCCCCAGGGAGGCCAGTTCCGGCATGATCTCGCTCAGGTGCCTGTAAAGGCCCTTGCATTGCCGGAATTCGTCATGGCGTTCATCGGGAAAATCGAGACTGACGGAAAACTGATTGATACCCGCCTCGCGCATCGCCAGGTACCGCTCCTTGGTCATGAGGGACCAGTTGGACACGAGGATGGTGTAGGGGAGCCCTGTCGGACTCTTGATGTTGCGGACGATCTCCACCAGATCGGGCCGCATGAGGGGCTCGCCGCCCGATACCTGCACCACACTGGGGCGCAGCACGTTCATGTATCGCCGGTAGTCTTTCGGTTTGAGGTTCCGCGAGTTGTCCTTCGGCCCGCCGTGGTCGCAATGCCTGCAATAGCAGGTGCAGGAATCCGTAACTTCAAAAGACACTACAATCGGCCGCTCAGCGAACCAATTTCGCGACCCGCGTGCAATGATTCTCAGTGACTCGCCAAATGGGACTTTATGCATTGCTACTACCTTAGGGACCTTAGTCGAAGAGCCGACAACTCACTGAAGCATCGGTTATCCTATCAGAACCGGTAAGCCGAATGCAAGCATGCCGATTACGAGAGGTACAGCAGACATTAGACTTCAGACCAATCATTTTCTAATCGCAAACCCCTGGGCCCCAACCCCTAACCCCCAACACCCAACACCTAAGCCCCGCTTTCAGTCCCTTCCTGCAGAATCTCCCCGCGCAACCCGACGACGAGGAAGCGGATCGGGACTTTTCTGACGGCGCGCTCCATGGCCCTGCGCGCCAGATGCAGGAGTCCCGCGCAGCAGGGAACCTGCATGATCATAACCGTCAAGGACTTCAGTCCGGCGTCGTCGATGAGACTGATCAGCTTGTCGAGATAAACCTCCTGCCCGCTGTCCAGCTTCGGGCATGCGATTGCGAGGGTCCGGCCCTTAAGGTAATCCTCGTGGAATCCGCCCATCGCGAAGGCCACACAGTCGGCCGCCAGGAGCAGGTCCGAGTCGCGGAAGTGCGGCGCATGCGGTGAAATCAGGTGAAGCTGTACGGGCCAGTGTGTCAGCCGGGAAGGGCTGGCGCCGGAAGTCCGGGGCCCCGCGCTCTCGCCTGCCGGGGCGAAGCTGACAGCCCTCGACCCGGGGCAGGAGCCGGTGTGCAGAGCGGCGGGGTGATCAATCCCGCGCTGCGGCTGCGTTGCGATCCCCTGACGGTGCAAGTAGTCGAGCGCCTGGCGGAGGTAAATATCCTGCTTGTGTTCCCGCAGGTGCTTGAGGTGCGCCTCTATCACAGCCTGGCCTTGCACGGCGATGCCCGCAATGACCGTGCGCTCGTCATAAGGGGTAGCTTCGCGCTCTTCGATCGTGATGGCGCCCTCGGGACACTGGCCCAGGCACGCTCCCAGACCATCGCAGAAGAGGTCGCCGACCAACCTGGCCTTGCCCTCAATTACCTGCAACGCGCCCTCCGGGCAACCTGGAATGCACATGCCGCACCCATTGCACTTACCCTCGTCGATCTTGATGATTTTCCTCATCATGGCTGCTCTCCCCAGTGGATATCAAAGTAGACAATACCGGAAGTTTCGCTGCAAGTCCTTGACTTGGGTCAAGAACTTTCAACTTTCTTGTCTTCCCCGCGCGCCGGGAGCAAACGACAACGCATCCACCGTGGCCGTGACCCTGGGGATCGCAGAGGCGCTCGGGAGATCCTCGATCCCTCTCAAGCGCTCAGTCATCTTTATACTTTTCGCGGCGGAGGAGCAGGGGGTGAAGGGCTCGGAGTACTACCTCGCCCACCCGCTGATGCCGAACGACAAGGTCAAGGGCTTCTTCAACCTGGAAACTGTCGGTCGTGGGGAACGCATTTCGGCAGGAAGCGCGAGCAACTATCCGTATCTGTGGGAGTTTCTCGACCGCAACAACCGCAAGTTCATCCACCGCCCGCTCATTAAGGGCGGGTTTAACGCCAACCTGGCGCGGCCGCGCCCGGACGCCGCCCAGTTCATCTGGGCCGGCGTGCCGACGATTTCACTGGGAGTTTCCGGAGGCACTCCACTCCCCTATGCCACCTATCACACCACGCATGATTCCATCAACATCATTTTCCCGGATATCATGGCCGACCTGGCGCGGCTGATCTTCCTGTCCGTCGTGGAAATGGCCAACAGCGGCAGCAACCCGAGCGCAAATTAGAACCACGAAAGACACGAACTACACGAAGAGAGTTTCGTGTTTTTCGCGTCCTTCGTGGTTCTGTACTCCTGGCCTTATTGATTACCTCCGCGGCCGCGGCCCCGGCCGGTTGTTTCCTCCTGTTTGCCGTTCTGCTCCCTTTCCCTGGCAAGTTCGACAAGGTCGACGTTGCTCGAGAAGTCTCCGAGGAGCCACTTGCAGAAATAGTCGGCCCGGATCCAGTTGCAGTATTCCGAGTCGGGACCGTACGAGTGCGGCTGCCCGGGGAAGATCATCATGTCGAAGCGCTTGTTGGCCTTGATCAGGGCGTCGGCCAGCCGCATAGTATTGGCCGGGTGGACATTGTTGTCGTAGTCGCCGGTGGTGAGCATCAGATGGCCCTTGAGGTTCTTGGCCAATTCCGAGTTTTTATCCATGGTGTATTCAAAGGTGACGTTGCCGTCCTTGTCCTTGATCTCCTTGATGCCGTGGTTTTTCTCGCTCCAGGGCGCGTTGTAAATGTTGTTTTCGTGATTGCCAGACTCCGACCACGCCACTTTGAAGAAATCGGGGTACACCAGCATGGCTGCAGCGGACATGAAACCGCCGCCCGAGTGCCCCCAGATCCCGACTTTGTCGATGTCGATGAACGCAAACCGGTGCGACAGCTGCTCGACTGTGGCCTTCTTGTCGGCCAGGCCATAGTCGCGGAAGCTGATCTGCTCGCCGTAGCTGTAGTTGTGGTACCACTTGGAACGCTGCGGGTTTCCTCCCCGGTTTCCCACTTCGATCACGATGAATCCGAACTGGGCGAGGAATGAGCTGTAACTCCGCGTCGCCGCGAAATTCTTGGTGACGCTTTCGGTTTGTGGGCCTGGATAGACGTACAGGATGATCGGGTACTTCTTGTTGGGGTCAAAATCGAACGGCTTGTACATGACCCCATAGATGTCGGTAATGCCGTCGTCCGCCTTGACCTTGAAGGGCTCCGGGAATTTGAACCCGTGTTCCAGGAGGGGTTTGACGTCGGTCGTCTCGAGGTCGATCAGGAGGTTGCCGGCATTGTCGTACAGCACAGAGCGAGGGGCAGCGTTGACTCGAGCGGAGTTGTCGACGAAGCATTTGGCCGATTCACCCATGCTTACGGTGTGAGTCGCGTCCCCGGGATCGAGCAGCTTCATGCCCGTGCCATCGAGATTGATCCTGTAAAGATGTGCGTAGTAGGGATCTTCCCCCGGCTCGCGGCCCAGGGCCGTGAAGTACAAAACGCGGCTCTTCTCGTCGATGCCCTGGACGGCGTCGGCGACGAACTCGCCCGCGTCAATCTGGTTCTTCAGCGTCCCGTTGATGTCGTAGAGATAATAGTGGCCCCACCCGTCGCGCTCCGACCACCAGAGAAACTCCTGGCCGTTGTTGATGAGGCGCGGCTGCTTGGTTTCAATGTAGGTGTTCAGCCGTTCTTCGACGAGCGTTTTGACCTCTCCGGTGTCGGGATTGGCCACGCAAATGTCCACCCTGTGCTGGTCGCGGCTGATGCGGGTGAAGTAGATCCTGTCGAGAGCATCGGTGAACCAGGTCTGAGGAGTGCCGTATGTGGGGGGCTCTCCATACTGTGGTGGAACGCGCGCGTTCAGCATCGAGATGCCCTGGTCCTTGAAGCCCTCACCCTTGATCTTCACCCGCGCCTTGGTGTCGCGGTCGAACGCCAGCATCTCCCTCTGCGGGTAATTGGTCTCGCCGGGCATGGCGTAACGATAGGAATTCAGCGTCGGCCGCGGATTGGCGAGCGTGTTGATCACCCAGAGATCGGCGACTTTCCTGTCGTCCGTGCGTGTAAGGCCGAACTTCTTCGAGTCCTTGGACCAGCTGACGGGAATGGCTCCGGTCCGGGCATTTGTGCCCCGCCCCCCCTGTTCTTGCGTAGTCGTGCCCTCTTCCTGTTGCTGCTGTTGCTGCTGTTGCTGTTGCTGCTGCTGCTGATCCCCACCCCCTCTGCCGCCGCGGCCGCCGAAGCTGTAATGATCCTCTCCGTCCGTGGTCAGCTGGACTTCCACGATTGACTTGTCGTTCTCGTCCTTCTTGGCCTTTTCGAAGTTGACGTCATCCATCATGTAGAGGTTGTGATTGCGGGCAAAGAGGACGGTCTTGCCGTCCGGCGAGACGGAAGCCCAGTTCTTTCGTTGCTCCGGGTCTTTCCAGTCTTCGAGGAGCTGGACTTTTCCCGTGGCCAGGTCATATTCGAAATGGAGGGTCTTGGTCCGGGGGGCAGCCGGCGCTTGTCCCGCCCCGCCTCGTCCCTGGCCCCTCTGGCCTCTCTGGCCGGTTTGGCCCGTCTGTCCTGTCTGGCCGGTCTGCGTGGTTTGTTCCGTCTTTACCGCTTGCGGGTCCACCTTCTTGGTGGTGACGATATCCGCGTCTATCGGCACGGTAAACTGGAATTGGAAGGCGGTGTCCTTCTTGACAAACCGCGTGATCGTCGAGAAAGGCAGGTGCTGAGAGTCGTACGGAATGCGGGTGATGGCGGTCAGCATGGCAGCCATCTTGGCATTGTCGAACAGGGGTGTTTTGGATCTTTTGGCCGGATCTACCAGGTAGAAGTTTCGCCCCTGGGGTGTCTGATAGGTGTACCAGAACCGGTCTCCGGTCTCGAGCCACCGCGGTGTCACCGAGGTGTCGAACACCAGCTTGCCGACCTTCTGCGAGGTCCACTGGGATGCCAGAGTATAGTTCGCCCTGACTGCCTGGTTATTTTCCGCCGTGTAGCTGGCCGGCAGCAAAGCCAGGACCAGCAGGCCGAGGGCAAGGCCGAGCATCAGCCCCTTCCGGTTGAGATACCGGGATCGAACAAAGGTATGCATGTAAGGTTCCTCCTGATACGCAAGATGCAGGGTGTTTTGCATTCGCCAAGAAATGTCACTCAAACCGAGATTATTCCAGTGGGGGCGAGGATAGCTTTCCGCGGCGGAGATGGCAAGGAAAACATGATCAAGGCTGGAGTCAGGAGCAACCGTGAAACACAGCTGGCCGTCCGGATGCTTGCCGCATGCATGTCGAGATCCAAGTCCACGTCTATGTCCGGGTCCACGTCTACGTCCAGGTCCTAGTCAGATGACCATTTCGTTTCGAGAAAGCTGGCAACGGTGCCTGGATTCCGGGGCGAGAAATGTGTGGTATTCCTCCGGCCTGTGGGTATCATCTGATGATCGGCAACGGATGTTCCTGGGCGGAGTCCACCGGTTCGCATGCGGGAACACGCATCGGAAGCCGGCGATAACCGATGTGGCTCATACAATCCGGAGCGCTCGAATGAGGGCATCGCACGGACCTATGCCAGCTTTGTATTGCCTTGTTCTTATGCAGCGCCCGGCGAACGCCGGTTCCATGACCTTTGGGGACAAAGACAATCGCGTGTTCCGTCGATCCGACGGCCGCTGATATCGGGGATCGATGATTTACCTGCAGGCCATGACGCCCTCGGCTCTTCGTGATGCGGTCCAGGGGATTTCTATCGAGGAAGCCCGGAAAATCGTTGGCGCCGTCCACCGCACCGATAGCTTGCCGCGGTCCGTCAAAATGGTCCGCCGCACCAGCCTGGAAGCCGTGCGCGCTGCCGGAGTCATGCCAAGACTCGAAGTCTCCGCGGTCCATCGAAGCAAGGTCGATCCCTTTGTGAAATACGCGCTCCTCACCGCGGATGGCTGCGGCATCGAGACGGTCCGGATTCCACTCGAACGCAGCGGACGGTTTTCCGTTTGTGTCAGCTCACAGGCCGGGTGCGGCCTGGGATGCATTTTCTGCGCCACCGGACAGATGGGATTGGGGCGCAATCTGGAGGTTTGGGAGATCGTCGAACAGGTGCGCGAGGTGCGCCGGGGGCTGGACAGGTCGCAGCGTGAGCGTGTGCACGGCGTCGTGTTTCAGGGGATGGGGGAACCGCTGGCAAACGTGGAACCCGTGATTGCCGCCATTCGCGTTCTATGCGAGTCGAGCGCTCAGGCGATCGACGGGCGTGCCATTACCGTCTGCACGGCCGGGCTCCCCGCGGGCATTCGCCGGATCGCCTGTGAAGCGCCGAAAGTCAGACTGGCGATTTCAATCGGCAGTGCCCGGCCCGAGGTGCGGCGGAAGATCATGCCTGTCGATCGCGTTTATCCGCTTGAGGCCGTCCTCGACGCCGTCGCCGAGCATGTGCGCGTCACCCGGCTGGCTCCGCTGTGGGCGGTGACGCTCCTGGCAGGAGTCAACGACACCGAGGCCGATGCCGGCGCCCTCGCCGATTGCGGCCGCCGTCTTTTCGAGAAAACAGGCATCCGGCCTCAGCTCAGCATCGTTCCATACAACCCGGTAATCGCGCCTGCCCGTGCGCGCTTCGGGCGAACGGATGAAGGCCGCGAAACGGCATTCCGGAAGGTGCTGCGCGAATCCGGGCTCAGCGTCCGCAAACGCTATAGCGGCGGCTGGGATGTCAACGCCGCGTGCGGGCAACTCGCTTCCCGGCAGTCCACGATGAGGTCCTGATCATGGGAGAATTATGGCATTGAAACCCTGGCCTCACGATGATCCCGAACTGATCGCAGACATGGGAATCTTCAGGCTGCTCCGCCTGCGGACACGCTCGCCGCGCACGGGCGTCAACCGCAGCATCAGCGTGCTCGAAGCCGGTGACTGGGTCAATGTCGTGGCCCTGACACCCGGTCAGGAAGTCGTCCTCGTCCGCCAGTTCCGGCACGGCACGCGCGAATTCACACTGGAGATCCCGGGTGGGATGGTGGACAAGGGAGAGACGGCGGCACAGGCTGCGCAACGCGAACTCCTGGAAGAAACAGGTTACGCCGGTGAAGGTCCGGTGAACCTCGGCGTCGTGTCGCCCAATCCCGCAATTCTGGACAATCACTGCCACACGCTCCTGTTTGAGAATTGCCTCAGAGTCCGGGAGCCTGAGCCGGATCACGGCGAGGATATCGAAGTGGCGACGCTCCCACTGCGCGAGATCCCGGGAAGCATCGCCTCCGGCGCCATCGACCATGCCCTGGTTATCTGCGCCTTCTGGTGGCTGGCACAACGGCGTCCAACGTTACTGGGCGATGAAGCGAACCCGGCGAGCCGATCTGGTGAGCAGCGAACCGGATGATTCTTCAGGTCGAAGCTATGGGAAGGTCACTTCGATTTGTCCGGGCGATTTCCCTGGCAGCAATATTGTGCACGGCGGCGCCGGGGGGATGGTCGATTCCCGCCGGCGGCGGGAAGCCCGGTCAGGAGCAGGTCGTTCCCAGGGGCGATTTCACGATCAAGGTCAATGTCAATCTCGTCCCGGTCGATGTCACCGTGTACGGAACTCCGGCGCGAGATTTGACGGCGGAGGACTTTGTCGTCTATGACAACGAAGCCCCCCAGAAGGTGATTTACTACTCTCACGGTCAGATTCCACTCAACGTAGCCCTGGTCGTCGACACCAGCGGCAGCCTTGCCGCCTACTCGCGAGAGCTGCAGAGTGCCGCGCGCACCGCACTCGGCTCCCTGAAACCGGACGACCAGGTCGTGCTTTTCGGATTCAGCACCTTTCCGGCCCGGCTCAGCGAGCTCACCCAGGATCCCGCCCAGATTGTCCGGAGGCTCGTGGCCATCTCTTCGATGGGAACCACAAACATCTGGGACGCTCTCTTCGTCGCCGCCCGCTATCTCAGCGGGAGTGCCGCCGATCGCCGGCGCGCGATCATCCTGATTTCGGACAACGGTCAGATCATCAGCTGGGGACAGACATGGAAGAGCGCGCTCCGGGAGCTTCTGGAAGACGGGGTGACCGTATATGCCATCGAAACCCGCGGCTCGGGAGCTCTCTATGCCGAATCCGACGCCGTTCGCCGCGTTGCCGTCGATTCGGGCGGACAGTTTTTGGATGTCGGGACTCGCAGGTCGCTGTCCGATGCTCTCAATCAGAGCGTCTCCAGTCTGAGAGACCAGTACACGCTCGGGTTCGACCCGGCCGCTGCCAAAAAAGATGCATCGTTCCATACGCTTTCAGTCAGGCTCAGGAACGCAGAACTCTGCCCGGATTGCCGGCTCCACGCACGCAGCGGCTACTATGACGGGACGCCTCGGCCATCCAGCCCCGCGGCGCCGGAATTCAAGACAGTTCCGCCCGGAGCGCGAGTGGAATCGGCGGTGTATGAACGGATTGCAATCGCCGCTGCGGACATGGCCGAACAGAAGGCGATCCCTCTCGAAATCACGACGGCCCCGGGAACCGGCATTACCGGGCGCCTGCGGACCAGGGTCGACGTGCGCATCGATCCGGCAAAGGTGGAGTTCAAGCTGTCCTACGGGAAGCTCACGGCACGGCTTTGCGTGGCCGTCTTCTCGGCCCTGTCCGACGGGGTCTATTTCTCCACGGATTGGAGAGTCCTGGACCTTCAGTTGACTGAAGATGCCTACAAGCAGGTCCTGAGTTCGGGCATCACTCACTCTGCCTGGATTCGGGGTTCACCCTCCGTGATCAAGGTCGTCGCCTGCGATTTGCAGGCCGACCGCTTGGGGAGCAAGAAGGTCACAGTAAAGTGACTGCCTCCTCGGCTTTCTGCCTGTGTCCTCTCCAAGGCAAGGCAACCACGAATGACACGAGTTTTCACGAATCCCTTTTGAGGGCGTTCGTGATCAATCGTGGTGTTCGTGGCTGCTTTTCAGTTCTTCCCCGGGCCGAATCTGACTTATGATGCCCCCATCGGAAAGGTCCAGCCACAAAGGAGGAAGGTCATGAGAGTCGCCGGAGTGTTCTCGGGTGGTATTGCTGTCGTACTGTTGACCTGCATTTTTTCTGCCGGAGTCGCGCGCCAACGCGACGCCGTGGTTCCCGCCGATCTCGTGATCAGGAACGCAAAGGCCGTCACCATCGACAAGGCCAATCCACGCGCCGAGGCTGTCGCGATCAAAGGAGACAAGATCATCGCCGTGGCCTCGAACCAGGCGATCGACCGGTACGTCCAACCGGGGATCACCACCGTCATCGACGCCCGGGGCCGGCTGGTCCTCCCCGGATTCAACGACGCCCATGCCCACTTTGGTCCGCTGGATCCCGACTACATTGATCTCCGTTACATCACGAACCCCAGGATCATCACCGAACGAGTGGCGACGAGGGTGCGCGAGGTGAAACCCGGCGAAATGATCCGCGGGGGGAGGTGGGAACACGAGATGTTTGCCGACCGGCAGTGGCCGACCAAGGAGCTGCTGGACCAGGTCGCACCCGACAATCCCGTGGCGCTGAGCCGGGCGGACGGGCATTCCGTTCTGGTCAACAGTTTCGTGATCAGAAACTCCGGCATCAACAGGGAAACGCCGGACCCGCCCGGGGGCGAAATCCAGCGCGACCCGAAAACGGGCGAACCGACGGGCATATTCAAGGAAACCGCCCAGCGGCTGCTGAAGTATGGGGCGGTGCGTGTGCAAAGGACTCCTGCAGAGGAGGAAGCGCGGACCGTGAAGGGATTGCAGGGAGCCCTGGAAATGGCCGCCCGACTCGGGGTAACCTCCATCCAGCTGCCGCCCGGCGGCAATCTTGACCTTTATCAGAAATTTCTTGATAGCGGCAGACTCACGGCCCGGGTGTACATCGGGGGAAATCTCACCGAAAATCCGAAGCAGCTGGCAGCCTACGAGGAACTCAGAAAGAAATATCCGTCCAGTGGGGATTGGATCCGTTTCGGGTATCTCAAGGGATACATCGATGGAACGCTCGGGTCGGGCACGGCCCTGCTCTTCCAGCCATTTGCCGATGAGCCGGACAAGACGGGGCTGCCCCAGATGTCCTATGAAGAGCTGGAGCGCAGAATCATCGCCGCCGATGCCAGGGGATTTCAGATCGGCATACACTCCATCGGGGACAAGGCCAACAACTGGATTCTGAACGCCTTCCAGAAAGCGCAGGCGGTCAACGGAAAGAGAGACAGCCGGCACCGCAGTGAACACGCCCAGATACTTTCGGCCCAGGATATTCCACGGTTCGCACAACTGGGGGTCATCGCCTCGATGCAGCCGACTCACTGCATCACAGACAAACGCTTCGCGGAAAAGCGCCTCGGCCCGGAGCGCTGCAAAATAGGCGCCTATGTCTGGCGCAAACTGCTCGATACGGGAGCGCATGTCGCTTTCGGCACCGATTACGCGGTGGAGCCGCTCGATCCGCTGGAGGGACTCTATGCCGCGGTCACGCGCAAAGACCGCAAGGGAGAACCAGGTCCCGGCTGGTTCCCGGACCAGATCCTCACGATGGAAAAGACGATCGAGCTGTACACGCTGGAGTCGGCCTACGCCGAGTTCATGGAAGGCCGCAAAGGAATGCTCAAGGCGGGGTACCTTGCGGACGTAGTCATCCTGGAAAGGGACCTGATGACCGTGCCCAAAGAGGAAATCATGAAGGACAGGGTGGATTTCACGATCGCCGGCGGAAAGGTTGTCTTTAGGAGGGATGGCGCGCAGCAGTGGCCGTAGCGAACTGAAAGCCGGCCTCCGATCGCGATTGCGCAGGCGATTGCGACTGCGACACCGAAAGCGATGTTCGTCCGAAAGTCGTAATTTCAAGGGGGCACGGGCTTCAGCCTGCGCCATGTCCCGCACCCGCTGACGGTGCCGCCGGCGATGCAAGGCATGTGCCCAATGGATGGGATCACTCTCTTTACTAAATCAGCGGTCATTCAACAAGCGCCGGCCGGCGACCCATGAACGGAAAACTCGTCTGTCAGCTCCGCAGACCGGCAAGCTCCGGCCTGCCAGGGAATTTCGATTTCTCCAAAATCACGTCGCTAAAAATCCCCTTAATCCTTTATAATAGGGCGGGATTTCGAACAGTCGCATCATCAGAAATCCTGCATTAGCGTAATCAGTCACAGCAAGAAAGAAAGAGTCGGTTTTGGTTGACACGAGAGACCAATAACGGAAATAATAGTTTGGTTAATTAACTAATTGCCATGGTACTTATTCCGGCCAAGATGGGGCGTATCAACAAGCGTGCTTTGCTTGGGCGCTTGCAGCGTGTCGGCCAGGCTTCGCGTGCCAATCTTGCCAAGTCGCTTGGATTGAGCCAGCCGACGGCGGGCAAGATCGCCGACGACCTGCTCCGCCTGGGTGTGTTGGAAGAGGTCGACGAAGACGCGTCGGCGCATGCCGCCCGCAAGGCGGGAGATGTAAAAGGCAGGATCGGGCGTCCGGGAAGGATCTTGCGGCTGAACCGGAGCCAGGCGCGCTTTTTGGCGATTCAGCTGGGAGTGAGCGAGACCAACCTGGCCGCACTGCCGGTTGGCGTGGATTCCGAGGATCGCTGGGCAGTCCAGGTGAAGACCCCCTCAACCGCCGAGGGTTGGGTACACCAGCTGCGGATTGCGGCCGACAAGCTGCCGCAGAAGGATTTTTGGGGGGTGTTGGTGAGCGTGCCGGGCATTGTGGATGAGCCCGCCGGGCGGGTGATATTTTCGCCGAATCTGCACTGGACGGAGACCGCGGAGATCCCGGGGCTGGTGCAGCGGGTTTGGCCTGCACAGGTCGCATTGGTGCAGGAAGAGCGTGCCCTGGCGTTGGGGCACCAATGTGTGGACCAGAAGGAGGAGGACTTCCTCCTGGTGGATTTTGGCGAAGGTGTCGGCGGCGCTGCCATCGTTGCGGGAAGGCTGTACACGAACCCGCTCCCGCTCAGCGGCGAGCTGGGGCACATCAGCGTGATCGGCAACCGGCGCAAATGCGGTTGCGGCGCTACGGGCTGCATCGAGACTCTCGTTTCCATGGGCGGGCTGCTGCAGAGCCTCGCCGCCGCTCAGCCCGGAGTCGCCCACACATGGGATTCCCTCGTGCGCAGCATTGAGGAGCAAGGCATTTGTCCGTGGCTGGCCGACACGCTGGAAGCGACAGCCGTGGTGATTTCCGGCGCGCTCAACGTCATGGGACTGCGCCGTGTCATAATCACGGGGACTCTGACGGAACTGCCGCCGGCGGTGATGGAATACTTGTCTCGTGCGATTGTGAAGGGCTCGATCTGGGCGCGCTTCGGCGATGTGAGTGTCGAGGGGGCGCCGCGGCGGCGCACGGCAGGCCTGGTCGCGGTAGGGATAGACCGACTGGTGCTGCCGATGGATAAGGAAATGATAAAAGGTGATGTGGCGCCGACCCCATCATTGCGGTACAAGGCTTTCGGCGGTTGGTTGAGCTATAACGAATGACATATAAAGAACGGTCAAAATTATGGGAACTCTAGGCATCATTATTGGAAATCGTGGATTCTTTCCTGATCGGCTGTGCGACTCGGGGCGCAAGGAGATTTTGCGTGCCCTGGAATATTCCGGCATCGAGGCGGTCATCCTGCCGGAAACGGCGAGAAAGTTCGGCTCGGTGGAGTCGATGGAAGACGCGCAACAGTGCGCCGATCTGTTCAGGCAGAATGCCGACCGCGTCGACGGCATCCTTGTGACTCTCCCGAATTTCGGCGACGAGCGCGCCGTCGCGAACGCGATCCGGTGGTCCGGTCTCAAGGTGCCCGTGCTGGTGCAGGCCTTCAATGACGACCCGAAGAGCATGACGATCCGCGACCGCCGCGACAGTTTCTGCGGCAAGATGTCGGTGTGCAACAACCTCCGCCAGTACGGCATCCCGTTCACGCTCACACGCCTGCACACGGTCAACCCGGACAACCGGAGTTTCGAGCAGGACCTTGCCGACTTCATGGTGACCTGCCGGGTGTTGAAGGGATTGAAAAACCTCCGCATCGGGGCCCTGGGGTCGCGCCCCCCCAACTTCACCACTGTCCGCTACAGCGAGAAGCTGCTCGAGCAGGCCGGTATCAGCGTCGAGACGCTCGACCTGTACGAGTTGTTCGGCTGGGTCGACAAAATGAAGGACAGCGATGCTCCCGTGCAGGCCAAGCTGACCGAGATCAACAACTACGTCACCACGCAGCACGTGCCTCAAGCCGCGCTGATGAAAATGGCGAAGTTCGGCGTCGCGGTCGACGCCTGGATGAAGCAGACCCGGTTGGATGCGACCGCCGTCCAGTGCTGGACCGCCATGGAGGAGTTCTTCGGAGTGGTCCCCTGCACGCTGATGAGCATGATGAGCAACATGCTCGTAAGCAGCGCCTGCGAAACGGACATCATGGGTACTGTGGCCATGGTGGCCATGGCGAAGGGCAGCGGCAAGCCGAGCGCCCTGGTGGATTGGAACAATAACTACGGGGATGACCCGGACAAAGGCGTGATCTTTCACTGCAGCAACCTGCCGAAAGACCTGTTCGTGAACACCGGCAAGTCGAAACCCGCCATGGACTATCAGGCAATTATCGCCGGCACGGTGGGCAAGGAGAACACCTACGGCACTGTGGTCGGCCGGGTGAAGGCATCGCCGTTCACCTATCTTCGGGTCAGCACGGACGACGCCGGTGGCAGGATACGCGCCTACATCGGGGAAGGCGCGCTGACGAACGATCCCCTTTCGACTTTCGGCGGATACGGGGTTGTGAAGATCCCGAATTTCCAGAAACTGCTGGCGCACATCTGTGAGAACGGCTTCGAGCACCATGTCGCCGTGAATCCGTCGAGCGTGGCGCTGGGAGTGAAGGAAGCGTTGACCAAGTACCTCGGCTGGGAAGTCTACCACCACGCGTAAACTGAGGAGACTCCACGAAACGCACGAGATGTGCGCAAACTGCAGCGGCGGGCGGGACCCGCGTCAGGCTGATTCCGCCCGGTTTTCAACGTGTTTCGTGATTTTCGTGGTTTGGACCTGATGGCCCGACCAGGCACATCTTATCCCGACCGCATGCTCGCCGCGCTCCTGCATGGGCCGTCGGACCTGAGAGTGGAAGAAGTGCCTCACCCGGGGGCGCCCGGGCGGAGCCAGGTGCTGCTCCGCGTCAGGGCGACCGGCCTGTGCGGCAGTGATCTGCATTCCTATCTGGATGCCCGCATTGGCGACACGAAGGCCGAGGGGCCACTGGTGCTCGGCCACGAATTTTCGGCGGTGGTCGAGGAAGCCGGCGCCGACTCGCTCGATGGGAATTTCGAGCCCGTCAGGCCCGGCGCGCGTGTTGCCGTGGACCCGGCGCAGCCGTGCGGGCGCTGCGAACTGTGCCGGACCGGCCATCCGAACCTATGCCGCCGCCTGCATTTCTGCGGGAACTATCCGGACGGCGGGAGCCTTTGCCAGTGGATGCACATGCCCGCGCGCAGCTGTTTTCCGGTGCCGGATACGATCGATGATGAGACTGCGGCTCTGCTGGAACCGCTGGGCGTTGCCATCCACGCCGTCGACCTGGCGCGCGTGCGCGTAGCCACGAATACGGCGATCCTGGGCGCCGGGCCGATCGGGTTGCTGATCCTGCAGGTGGCGAAGCTTGCCGGTGCAGAGCGCATTTTTATTACCGACCGGCTGCCGTGGCGGCTGGCTCTGGCGGGTAAGCTCGGCGGCATCCCGATCGACTGTGCCGCAGAGGATGCCGGGCGGATCATTCTGGATCAGAGCGGCGGGCTGGGCGTCGACGCGGTCATTGAAGCCGCCTGGGGCGGGGAATCGGTGGAGCAGGCCGCGGAGATCGCGCGCCCCGGCGGTTGCGTCGTTCTCGTGGGCATTCCATCGGACGACCGGCTGGCGATGAAGCATTCCACCGCGCGGCGCAAGGGCCTCACGATCCTGATGAGCCGCCGCATGAAGCATGTCTACCCGCGCGCCCTTCGCCTTGCCGGGTGCGGTCTCGTGGACCTGCGCGGCCTCGTCAGCCACCGGTTTCCTTTACAGCGCGCCGCGGAAGCGTTCCAGCTCAACACCGGGTACCACGACAATGTGACCAAAGTCATGATTGAAAACTGAACCTCAACCACCTTACGGATTCCTATGAGCGCAAAATACGTCATCGGTCTGGACTACGGCACCAACTCGGTCCGCACCCTGATCGTCAACGTCGCCAACGGGCGCGAGGTGGCCACGGCCGTCTGGGACTACGAGCACGGCGAAGCCGGCGTCATCCTGTCCCGCGATCCGAACCTCGCCCGGCAGCATCCCGCCGACTATGCCAAGGGCGCCGAGGTGACCATCCGGAAGGCCCTCCGCGGAGGCGCAGAAGAGCGTCCGCGGCTTCAAGCCGGAACAGGTGATCGGCATCGGCGTCGACACGACCGGCAGCACGCCGCTGCCGGTCGACCGCGACGGCCGGCCGCTCGCCTTCCAGAAGAAGTTCGCCAGCAACCCCGCCGCCATGGCCTGGCTGTGGAAGGACCACACCGGCGTGGCCGAGGCCGCGGAGATCACCGCGCTGGCGGGGAAGATCCGCCCGCAGTACCTGGCCAAGTGCGGCGGCACGTACAGCAGCGAATGGTTCTTCAGCAAGATCCTCCACTGCCTGCGGACCAGCCCGGAGGTCTTCGACGCCGCCTACACCTGGGTCGAATGCGCCGACTGGATCCCCGCGATGCTGACCGGCACGGAGGCGCCCGATCAAGCTGACCGTCGGCGTCTGCGCCGCCGGGCACAAGGCGATGTACAACGACGCCTGGGGCGGCTATCCGGACGCGGAGTTCCTGGCGCAACTCGATCCGAAGCTGGGCGAGCTGCGCGCCCGCCTGCCGCGACAGGCGCACGCGGTCGACCACGCGGCCGGCGGGCTGACGGCGGAGTGGGCCAGGGCGCACGGGCTTGCCCGCCGGCATCCCCGTGGCCGTCGGCGCGTTCGACGCGCACCTGGGCGGCGTCGGCGCCGGCATCGCGCCGGGCACGCTGGTCAAGATCATCGGCACCAGCACCTGCGACATGATGGTCGTGCCGGTGGGACAGGAGCTGGCCGACATCCCCGGCCTGTGCGGCATCGTCCCGGGCAGCATCCTGCCCGGCTACTACGGCCTGGAGGCGGGCCAGTCGGCGGTCGGCGACATCTTCAACTGGTTCGTGAACTACATCCAGCCCGGCGGCGCCCGAAGGCCGGCTCGCACGAGGCACTCATCGGCGGCGGCCGCGAAGCTGGCGCCGGGCGAATCGGGCCTGCTGGCGCTGGACTGGAACAACGGCAACCGCACGATCCTGGTCGATCAGCGGCTGACCGGCCTGCTGCTCGGGCAGACGCTCTACACGACGCCCGCCGAGATCTACCGCGCGCTGATCGAGGCCACGGCCTTCGGCGCGCTGACGATCATCAACCGCTTCGAGGAATACGGCGTGAAGGTGGAGCAGATCGTCAACTGCGGCGGCATCGCGGAGAAGAACCCGCTGGTCATGCAGATCTACGCCGACGTGACCGGCCGGCCGATGAAGATCTCCCGCTCGGCGCAGACCTGCGCGCTGGGCGCGGCCATCGCCGGCGCCGTCGTCGCCGGCGGCGTACCCGGATTACGCCGCGGCACAGAAGGCCATGACCGGGCTCAAACCGCGCGTCTTCAAGCCGAACCCGAAGGCGCACGAGATCTACCGCGAACTCTATGCCCTCTACCGAAAGCTGCACGACGCGTTCGGCACCAGGACCTGGAACGGCAACCTGTACGACGTGATGAAAGAACTTCTCGAAGTCCGAAACCGCGCGCGCAAATAGGAGAAACCACGAAATACCAGAAGGAAGTTTCAGAGTGCCGGACTGGATGCCCTGGAGGGGCATCGAGAAAGTAGCCGGGGGCAAGCGGCGTAGCCGCGCAGCCCCCGGAGAGTAACGGGTGACATACAAGCCCTGAAGGGGCGGCAGATCCTGGCGGCCCCGGATTCCTATCTGCTGCCCTTAGGAGGGCTTGTTGCCTTTTGTTTCTGACCGGGAGCCGCGCCGCTGGGCGGCTTGCCCCCGGCTGCTCTCTGGCTCCGGGGCGACACTTGAGGGTGTGGGGAGCGTTGAACTGGCAGCGCGGCTGACGGAGATGCGGTCTCGAGTCTGCCGGAAGCGGCCCGCGGCCACGTTGTGTATTTCGTGGTTGGATAAATAATGTTGGAAGAACTGAAGCAGAGGGTGTGCGCCGCCAATCTCGAACTGGTCAACGCGGGATTGGTGATTCAGACGTTCGGCAACGCCAGCGCGATCGACCGTGCCGGCGGACACGTCGTCATCAAGCCGTCGGGAGTCTCCTACGGCGGGATGCGGCCCGAGCACATGGTCGTGGTCTCGCTGAAGACCGGCAAAGTGGTCGAAGGCGGCCTCAACCCCAGTTCCGATACTCCTACTCACCTGGTCCTGTACCGGGCATTCCGTGAGATAGGCGGCATCGTGCACACTCACAGCCTCCACGCCACGGCGTGGGCGCAGGCCCGCTGCGAGATCCCGGCACTCGGCACGACCCACGCCGATTACTGGCACGGTCCCGTGCCGTGCACGCGCCTCATGAGGCCCGGCGAAATCCGCGCCGATTATGAAGCGAACACCGGGAAGGTAATCGTGGAACGCTTTGCCCGGCTGGACCCGCAGGCCTTGCCTGCCGTGCTCGTCGCCAGCCACGGGCCATTCACGTGGGGCGACTCGATCGAGCATGCGGTCGACCACGCCATCATCCTCGAGCACATCGCTCTGCTCGCCGGCGAGACGCGCCGTCTCCAGCCTTCGATCGGGCCGATGCAGCGCGCGCTGCTCGACAAGCACTTCCTCCGGAAGCACGGCCGCAATGCCTATTACGGTCAAAAAAACTCATCCACTGTGACGGTCAAATCAACCGAACATGACAAATAACCCAGCCATCCAATAGAGCCAAACCATGTCAAAGCCAATAATCTCGACGATTCTGGTCGGTGCCCTATGCGTCGCCTGCTTCATCGGATGCACTTCGGCGCCCGAACCTCAGCCTCAAACCCAGTCTCAGCCTCAACCCGCAAGCAATATCAGCAAAGAGCCTTTCGGCACGAAGGAGGGTATACCGGTGGATATTTACACGTTGCGCAATGCGAAAGGTCTCGAGGCTAAAATCACCAACTACGGCGGCATCGTCGTATCCCTGAAAGTCCCCGACCGCAACGGCCAGCTCGGCGACGTGGTTCTGGGATTCGACTCGCTCGATGGTTATCTCAGCCCCGAATTTGCCAAGAGCAACCCCTACTTCGGCGCCCTGATCGGGCGGTACGGGAACCGCATTGGCAAAGCCAGATTCTCCCTGGGCGGCAAGGTGTACCAACTGGCCGCCAACAACGGCGCCAATCACCTGCACGGCGGCGTCAAAGGATTCGACAAGGTCATTTGGGAAGCCCGGCCACTGGAGGGAGCGGAACCGGCGCTGGAGCTGCATTACCTGAGCAAGGACGGCGAGGAAGGCTATCCCGGCAATCTCAACGTCACCGCCGTCTACACGCTCACCAACGATAATGGCCTGAAGGTTGAATTCACCGCCACGACGGACAAGGAGACCGTGGTGAATCTCACCCACCACTCTTATTTCAATCTGGCGGGCAAGGGAGACATCCTCGGTCACGAGGTGATGATCAACGGCGACACTACCACACCTGTGGACAGCGGACTGATCCCGACCGGCGAACTGCGCCCGGTGAAGGGCACGCCGTTTGATTTCACAACGCCCAATACGATCGGCGCCCGCATCAACCAGGACGACGAGCAGCTGAAGCTCGGCAAGGGGTATGACCACAACTGGGTCATCAACAAGAATGCGGGCGAACTCGGCCTCATGGCCCGCGTCTATGAGCCGACGACGGGCCGTGTGATGGAAGTGCTCTCCACCGAGCCGGCCCTGCAGTTTTACTCGGGTAATTTCCTGGATGGGACGCTCAAAGGCAAAGGCGGCTGGGTATACCAGTTCCGTGACGGATTCTGCATGGAACCGCAGCACTATCCCGATTCGCCGAATAAGCCGAAGTTCCCCTCGGTCGTCCTGAAGCCCGGTGAGACGTACAAAAACACCATCATCTACCGCTTCAGCACCAGATAGGAACCACAAAGACCTCAAAGAAGTTATATTCTTCGAGGTCTTTGAGGTCTTCGTGGTTCGATTTTTCAGAAAGGTTCTCTGGTCTTGGCGGTGAAGTCGCCGGAGATCGGGCTGAGGCGGTATTTGTAGGAATACTGCTGGTCCGCCGGTATGCGATACTGCTCCATCGGGTAGGCGTTCCGGCTCCAGCTGTCGATCCCGCCGGCGCCCATCTGCCTGAGATCCAGGTTGAGATACGTCTCCGCGCGGCGCGGCAGCTGGAACGAGTATTCCGTCCGTTCGATGTCGCCTTTGGTGACGTGAGCGGCTGCCACGCTCAGAGCCGGGGCGCCCACGGCCAGCAATCCGACTCCTTTCTCGTTGGTGAGTGCCAACCAACGAACGTCGGTCTTGTTGCCGTTTTCCTGGGGACGCGAGTAGTCCACCCACTCCCCGGCGACGGTCGAAGAATACTCGCCGATGCGTTCAAACTGGCGGTCGATGTAAGTCTCTGCGGGGCCGCGACCGTACCACGTCATCTTTTCGAAACCGGGGCTCACGATGAGCTCCATGCCGAACCGCGGCATCATCGCCACCTTCTGGGCCCCGGGCTGATAAGATCCTTCGACCACGACGTCGCCGTTTCCGGAGATTGTGTAGACCACCGTGTATTTTGCGCCCACCAGAGGCATATCGGCTTGCACGGTCACCTGAGCCAGGCCGGCATTCGGCGGGCTCACCTGGGTCTCTCTAACGCTCCACGTCGCGCCGGCATTGCGCCAGGCGACAATGTCCAGCGCCGGGTCCTTCCGGGCCGCATTGCCGACCGATTTCCAGGCGCCGAAATCATTGTCCGTCCAGGCCCTCCAGAAATCAGGGATCGGCCCGCGGTCCAGGAGTTTCACACCCTTGTAGCTGTAGCTGGCGATGGTTCCGCCCAGCTGGTCGAAGATGAGCGCAAACTCCTTTCCGGTGAAGATCACCTGGTTCCCGGACCGAGTCATCTGCAGCGGCGGCATCTGTGCGGCTTCAGTTGCGGTCGGAGGCGCCTCCACCGGAAGCTTCCACTGTTCCCACGCCAGCTCATGCCCCTTCTTTGCCCAGGAGGTATCGGTCCTGGTAGCGAAGCTCAGGTTCAGCCAGTACTCGACGCCGGGCTCGGCCCTGAGCGCGGGGAGGGTCAGGGAGATTTCTTTCTCTTGGCCCGGTGCGATGTCAAGCTCGGGTAACCTTCCCGACGCGATGTTTTTTCCATTCGCGGCGATTTCCCAGAAACCTTCCGCAAGCTCTTTCGCGTTGATAAAATCGAACCAGCTCTTCACGTTGATTCTGCCGGCGGCGAGATCGACCGGCGACGCATGGATGTAGCGGTAGACATACTTGATTGCCTTCAGGCCCGGGTGCGGCGTTCGGTCGGCGCCTACGAGTCCGTTCTGGCAGAAGTTGACGTCGTTGCGCACGCCGACCCTGTCCTCCCACCAGCCGCCGTAGGCGAAGAAAGTCTTGTGGTCGGTCGAGCTGCGAAACTCAGCAGGAACGGGCTGTCGGATTCCCTGGTCGACCCAATCCCAAACGAAGGCGCCGCGCATGTTGCTGTCCGAGTAGAACAGGTCCCAGTATTCCTTCAATCCGCCGCTGCTGTTGCCCATCGCGTGCGAGTACTCGCACAGCAGCAGAGGCACGTCCGGTTTGGCATTGGCGCGCTCGGCCATCCGGCCCGGCGGAGGATACATGAAGGAGTTGATATCGGAGTTCGTGCCGCCGCGGCTCGCGGAGCCTTCGTAGTGGACGGGACGCGAGAGGTCGCGCTTCTTGATCCATTGGTAGGAGGCGGCGAAGTTCGTGCCGTCGCCGGCCTCATTGCCGAGCGACCAGATGACCACCGATGGATGGTTCTTGTCGCGCTCGATCATGCGCTCGATCCGGTCGAGGTGCGCAGCCGTCCAGGCGGGGTCGTTGGCCAGCCGGTTTTGAGCGCTGGCGCCGTAAGCGTGGGATTCGATGTTCGCCTCGTCGATCAGGTAGATCCCGAAGCGGTCGCACAGGTCGTACCATTCCGAGGTGTTCGGGTAGTGCGACGTGCGCACGGCATTGACGTTGTTCTGCTTCATCAACTCGATGTCTTTAATCATCCACTTCAGCTCGACGTAGTGTCCCGTGTCCGGGCTGTGCTCGTGCCGGTTTACTCCCTTGAACAGGGCCGGACGGCCGTTGACCAGGATCCGGCCGCTTTTGATCTCCACTTTCCTGAATCCGACGTTCATGGGCACGACCTCCAGGACCGTGCCGGATGCGCCCTTCAGCGTGAGCAGCGCCTGGTACAGGACCGGCGCCTCCGCCGACCACTTGTCCGGATTGCCGACGGGCACGGAAAACTCGACCGCGGATTCGCCGCCTGCCGGCAGCCGGGCCGATTTCGTCTGGGGCGCGAACAGGGGCTTGCCGGCCGCGTTGAACAGCTCGAATTGCACCGAGGCATTTATGGCGCCCGCGGCATTGCTGACCATAGCTTTTACATTCAAGACCGCGTCGCGGTAATTCGCGTCAAGATCCGTCTGCACTTCGAAGTCGCGCAGGTGCTGCGCAGCCGAACTCCAGAGGAAGACATCGCGGAAGATTCCGCTCATCCGGAACATGTCCTGGTCTTCCAGGTAGGAGCCGTCGCTCCAGCGGTAGACTTCCACTGCGAGCACATTGCCTGCCGGTTTGAGGAAGGAAGTGATATTGAATTCGGCCGGGGTCCGGCTGTCCTCGCTGTAGCCCACTTTCTGGCCGTTCACCCAGGCATAGAACGCCGAATCAATCCCGGCGAAGTGCAGGTACACCTGCCTGCCGGCCCAGGATGCGGGGATGGAGAAGGTCGTGCGGTATGACCCGACCGGGTTGTCTTCCTGCGGCGCGCGCGGGTTGTTCCGGTCATAGGCGAACGGGTAGGCAGAATTGCTGTAAATGGGAATTCCGAATCCCTGCATCTCCCAGTTGCCGGGCACGGCGATGCCGGCCCACGCGGCGTCGTTGTATTCAGTGCGATAAAATCCCGCCGGCCTGGCAGCCGGATTTGGAGAATATCGGAACTTCCATCTGCCATTGAGCGACTGAAACCAAGGGGATTTTGTGCGGTCGCCAGTGATCGCCAATTGCGCCGACGGGTATGCCGTCATAGTGGCGTGCGGCGTCAGGGTGTTCTGGTGGATGACCGCAGGATCGTCCCATTCGGGACGCTGCCGGGCAAGTGCGGCCGCTCCGAAAGCGAACAGGAGTATGAGTACGGCTGCAGACCTGGATTTCATGGCATCTCTCCTATCAGGCGTGCAATCGACGGATTGCTTCATCGAACGGTATAATCTCGGCGGCATCGCGATTGCGTTCCTTCCACTCCACATTTTCTCCGGTGCGCGGGGAAACCACCAGACGGACCGGGATCCCGATGAGATCCGCATCCCCGAACCTGGCCCCGGCGGGCGTGTCGCGATCGTCCCACAGCACATCGATCTTCTCCTGGATCAACCCGTCGTACAGCACCCGCGCGCGGTCGTCCGCTCCGGGCAGGGAAATAAGCAGAACCGTGAACGGAGCGATGCGCCTGGGCCAGACGATCCCTTTCTTGTCGTTGTGACGTTCGACGATTGCAGACAGCACCCGCATCAGGTCGATGCCGCAACAGGTCAGCATCATCAGCTCGTTTTTCCCGGCGCCGGCGGCAAAGACCGCCTTGAGTTCCTTTGAATACATCGTGCCCAGTCGTGACACATGGCCCAGCCGGATTCCTTTGCGCGTGACGAGGCGCCCCTTCCCGCACCGGGCGCACGCTTCGCCCTCTCTTGCCATGCGCACGTCGACGAATTCCTCCGGCGCCGGCAAGTCCCGGCCGAAGTTCACATTGATGTCGTGGTAGTCAGACCGGTTGGCGCCCCCCTCGAAATTGATCCTGCCTTCCGTCGACAGGTCCCAGACGATGCTTATGGCTTTCGGCAGACCGACCGGACCCGCATACCCGACGTCGGCACCCGTCAAGTCCTTGACCACCGCCGCGGGCGCGAGCTTCAGCTCCCGGCATCCGAGCCGTTCGGCGAGTTTGGTCTCGCTGACGTCGTACTCCCCGCGGACACACACGGCGACCACGGATTCATCGGCTTGAAACAGGAGCGTCTTGGTCGTCTTTTCAACCGGGATCCCGACAAAGGCGGCCAGTTCCGCCGTCCCCACGATGCCTGGACCGTACACCGCTTCCATGAGCAGGGGGGCTTCCTGCTGCTCAAACCTCGGGACTCGCGACTGCGCCCGTTCGAGGGCGGCCGTATAATCGCAGGTGTCGCACAGGACCATCGCCTCATCCCCGGAGTCGGTAAGCGCGACAAATTCCTCTGAGTCGGGGGATTCCGGCGAACCCGGTTGGTTGTTCACGGAGACGAAATCCAGGCCCATCTGCCGGAACGATACCTGGCAGACCTCGCGCAAAAGGTGGGAACCCATCCGGGCGTTCGCCTCGTCGGTGTCGAAGGCATAGGAGACATGGGCGGGGAACCGGCGGGCCAGCACCAGCGATCCCTGCCCGCGGCCTGCCTCGCGGTATTTCCACTGGCGGGCCCCGAGGAGGAGCGGGAGCTCCTTGTAGGACATCGGGAGATTTCCTGCCAGCAGGCAAAGGTCCTCTTCGTGCTGTGCAGCCATCGGATACTGCTGCCGGATTTGAGGCCGGCAGCCGGCCAGGACGCGCTTCAAATCCGCACCGGCTGCGTGATCCTTTGCGTTGCCGGTCGGCGGAGGCGGCGTTTCCAGCAGTTGTATGCCCCGCGCCGCGGCCTCGGTCTCAATGATGAAGTCCATGTGCCTGATTACGCGCCTTGCGAGCGGCAACAGGAGGAAGGCCCCCGGGCCGGCGGCTTTGAGAAAGCCGGCGCGCAGGAGCAGCTGCAGGCTGACCGGACCCGCATTTTTGGGTGCCTCACGCAGAGTCTTTCCAAATAGATTCGAGTAGCGCATAGGTCCCTAAGATTAGCCACGAAACACACGAATTACACGAAAAATCCCGTCCGGCGCCTGCTGCATGTGGCGGCGGGCTTCAGCCCGCACCGTCGGTGTCTGCTTGAGCGGTAATCTGTCGTACGGGACGCTCTTTCGGAATCAGCCGGGTGGGCTGCTTGGAAACCGGGCTGAAGCCCGGGCCCACAAGAATGCTGCGCTTGTCGGCGGATTTCATGTAGCGGCGGGCTTCAGCCCGCAGCGTCGGTATCGACCCTGGTGTCTGATCCCGCCGCCTGATGAAATGTCCAAGAGTCAGCCGGAGGGGCCTGTTTGGAGACCGGGCTGAAGGCCCCGGGGCCACGGGCTTAAACGAAGCATCCCATTCTGACTCCTGACTCCCGGCTCCTGACTCCTTGATTGCCCCCGGCCCTCATTGCGCGATGCGCACGTCGAACACCTGGCCCGCCGTCGAATTGGGCAATGCCTGGAATTTCACGGTGATCTTCTGTTTGCCGCGCGTGAGTTGCTCCGGCAGTTTGTACTCCTTATCAAAGAGTTCGGTAGGGTGAATTTCGAGCTGTTCCGTGGCGACCTTCTCGCCGTCGACCAGGATGTCGAAGGCGCGCCGGCGCCCTTCGCTGCCGATAAAAGTGCAGACCAGGAGCATCGGCTTGTCGGGCAGCACCTTGAGGTCGTAGCTGAACCAGCCGCCGTTGCGGGCCTCGCGCACCCTTTTGCCCTGGAAGACTCCCGTATTCGGCGAGTTCTGCTGCTGCAGGTTGTGGGCAGCCTCGCTCTGCGGGTCGTTGATGTTGACGGCATCCAGCGTCCGGCGCTCGATCTCGGCTCGATGTGATTCCGCGGCGGCAATGCCGGCTTTTCTCTTTGCCCACTCTTCCGGCGAGTAGACCTTCCAGTAGACTGAGTATCGGATATCGGAAGCCTTGTAAAACGGGACGAGGGACACATCTTTTGGCTGGGCGAGGCCACTCGTCTGAAAGTGAAGCGGCACACCCGCCACCGGCTTTACTTTCGCCAGCACATCGTTTGCGTTTCCCACGAACGCGGGTACGACGGCCGGCTGCACTCGGCCGAGCTGGGGTGCGCTCGGACCGTACCGAGTCTCCGGCGTCAGTCCCTCTCTCCCGAGATCGCCTGCGAGCACGATCGGCCCGTACAGCAAGGCGACCACGCTCGGGTCGTCCGGCATCTTTTCCATGTGCAGGCTCATCGGCAGTCGGACCTGCAACGTGTCTCCGGACTTCCATTCGCGCTCGACCGGCACATACGTTCCGGGCTTCGCAGTCATTTGCTCGTTCCTGCCGTTGACCGCCAGGGTTATTCCCGACTGCGCCCACAAGGGAACCCGCACCTTCAGCGTCAAGCGCACCGGCTTGCTGCATTGCAGCGTCAGCTGCGTTGTGTCCTGCTCCGGGAATTTCGTCTCCTGGCGCACTACGAGTCCCTTTTCCTTCCAGGTCAGCTGCGAGGCGATGAAGAGGTTGAGGTAGAGAGACTGATCGTCATGGAAGTAGATGGTGTCGCCGTACTTCGACGGATTTTCCATGCCTGTCCCAACACAGCACCAGAAGGACTTGTCCGGCGTCGAGTAGGTCTTGAACGCGCCGGGCCGCAGCGGCACGTAGTAGCACATCATGCCGGTATCGGAATCCTGAGAAGCCAGGATGTGGTTGAACAGGCCGCGTTCGTAAAAGTCCATTTTCTCAGTGGACGGATCGAGCGCGAACATGTGACGCGTCAGCTTGAGCATGTTGTACGTGTTGCACGTCTCGGTGCTGGAAGGGCCCAGGTGCTTTGAGAACTGGTCGATGGGGAAGAAGCTCTCGCCGTCGGTGTTGCCGCCGATGACGAAGGAGCGGTGCAGCGCCACGCGGTCCCAGAAGAACTTCGCGATGTCGTAGTAGCGTTGCTCCCCGGTAAGTTCATACTCGCGCGCGGCGCCGATCACTTTGGGAAACTGCGTGTTTCCGTGCAAACGGCGGGGCGTATCCAGGTTGTCGACCCCGGCGGCCCACTGGTCAAAAAGTGCCTTGTGATTGAATTTGTAGGCAATCCGCAGGTATTCCGGGTTGCCGGTCGCCGAATAGATGTTCGCCAGCACCTCGTTCATGCCGCCGTACTCGGTTTCCAGCGCGGCCTGCTGCTGCTCGTCGGTGAGCCGGTCGACGCGGAACTTGACCCAGTCGGCCATCCGCGTGACGACGTCGAGAGCCTGCCGGTTGTCGCAGTACAGGTACATGTCGAGGAGGCCGGCCATGATCTTATGCAGCGTGTAATAAGGCGCCCACACCTGCACGCGCTTGTCGACGCGATCGAAGAACTCCTCCGGGTACGCGGACAGGTAACCCTGATGGAAGCCCTTTGCCGGCATGGCCTGCTGCACCTTGGCCAACTCGGCGACCATGGCGTCGGCCTTGTTCTTGAACCGGGCATCGCCCGTGCTCGCATACATCATCGCGCAGGCGGACAGATAGTGACCCACGGTGTGGCCGCGCAGTTCGCCGGTCGGTTCCTCCCATCCCCCTAACGGCTGGGCGGTGGACGGGAGCCCTGCTGTTACCCGGAAGTTGTGCAACAGGCGGTCCGAATCGAGTTCTAATAGATACTTCTGGTCACGCAGCATGGCGTCGCGGAACGGACCATCCAGGAGGCGCACATCCTCGAGATTGAACGGCGCGGCCCTGAGCGGCACTTTGTCCTGAACTTTCACTTTAGCCGCCGGAAGAAATGATCCTGCCGAAAAAGCGATCTGCACGGCAACAAGGATCCCCGCTAAGATTGTTGCTCTCCTCATGCTCCGCTCCTTTCAAAAAAGGGACTTCAGACCTCAGACCTCAGACTGAAGACTTTAGACCTTAGACTTTAGACCTTAGACTTTAGACCATAGACTTTAGACCATAGACTTTAGACCATGGACTTTAGACCATGGACTTCAGACTAAGACCTGACCCCCAGCCACTAACCCCCAGCCCCCAGCCCCTACTTCAATTGGCCGACTACCTCGAATTGCTTCTCGGCGCCCGTGCGGATGATCACGGTGTCGTTATGCGGGCCGCCGAGTGTGGCAGACCGGCCGTTGACGGTGGCGGCTTTTACTGGGTTCCGCGCCGGGACGCGCAACTTTACGTGAATCTCCTTCGGAGCGCCGGCTCGTGCCAGTTCCACCTTGGCGACGACGCTGTTCGACGACGGATTCGCCTGCAGGTCAAGGCTGACTCTGCCCCAGCGCGTGGGGGCCTGGTTGATGCGGATCGGCTTGCCGGATGCCACCCAGTCGCGCGGCACACCCTTGGCGAAATAGAGGCGGTCTTCGTCGGAGTCTTCAAGCACCAGCATCCAGCGCACCATGATCGGGATGGTCTGTTGGGCCGGGATGCAAAAAAGCGCGGTGCCTCCCGTAATGCCGGAAACCTCGCCTGCGACCCAGCCGCCCCGGGTGTGGTCGTGGTAGCGGTGCGAGTAGAGGAAGAGCAGGTATTCCTCGATGCGGTCAAGACGGAGCAGCATCAGGGCGTGCCCGTATGCGATAAATCCGAGGATGGAGCGGCCCGTGGGGCGAGCTGTGCTCACGTTGGCGAGGACGCCGAGGGTGGTGGCGCCGTAGGCGCGCATCGTGTCCAGGACCATGTTGGCGAGATTCGCCGGCAGCACGTCGGCATGCACCAGTTCGGCATAGAGGCGGTGCGGCCACTGTTGCGGGCTGGGCCGCTCCTGTGCCAGTGCGTCTCGAAACATCAGCTTCGTTCCGGGCATCGGCGGGACGTAGGGCGGAGTCTTGTCCTTCCAGATGTTTTTCTCCATGCTGGTAACCGTGGCATCCCGGAGGACCTGGCTTCGCTTCAGCCACGCCTGGGCTTGTTCCTTCATACCCGGGACAGGCTTGATGCCGTTGATGTCCAGCCACGCCCTGGCAATGTCTGTGAGCCCTCGCGCGGAGAAGGCGTTGTTGGCGTAATAGGGTTTCCACCAGACTTCAGGGGTTGCGGCAAGGCAGGCATCCGATTCGCTCCAGCCGTGGATCAGGCCGTAGCCGGGATCGTCCTGCGGCAGCTTCAAGCTCAGGTCGTGCATGTCGGCAAGGAGCTTGGCCGTTGCCTGGATCTTCGCCCTGTGTTTGAGGATCAGTGCGCTGTCGCGGGTGTAGTTGAAGTAGCGCGCAAGCAGCGACAGCGTCATCCCGAATTGCGCAGTCTCAGGGCCGCGCATGTTGTTGACCCCCTTGGCGTCGACGAAATCGGTGAAATAGTTGTCGATGAACTGGCGGGCGACATCGAAGCGCCCCCACTCCAGGTTGACGTGCACTCCGCTCGTGAAGATGTCCTGGAAACCGTCGTATTCGGAACCGTAGTAATCCCGGTCCACGGCGCCATACTTCGGGTAAATGCCGCCCGGGCGCACCATCAATTCCTTGGCAAAATAGTGCTTCGACATGTCGATCCAGGAATTGTCCGGCAGCGTGGCCGGCGCGAAATCCTTAAGCAGCCGGTCCCAGTAATCAGCGAACACCAGCAAGGCACGGTAGTACTCCTCCGGTTTGGGGTCCAGGCGGGCGGGCGGAAAGGCCGGGTAGCTGTGGCCGTAGAAGACCTTGGTCATTTTGCCGTTCTCGATCAGCGCCGTGCGGTGCCAGGTTTGAACGATGAACCTGTCCTTGGCTTCGACGTCTCCGAACACGACGATCTCGCCGTAGGAACTGTCCGACACCGGAATCACTTTGCGGACGGCAGGCATCCATCCTCCGAGCAGGCCGTCGAACCGTTTCTGGGCCGCTTCCGGTTTGCGCAGTTCGGAGAGGTATTGGGATGGGTGATAGGTCCTGGTGTTGCCGGCAACGTAGACCATCATGGTATCGGAGGCTTCTTTGGTCCCGACGAACGCGTCCCATCGCGCTCGCGGCGCTGCCCCTCCCTGACCGCCCCCGGTGGCCGATCCCTGCGGGGGCGCCGCCGATTTCACCATGACCGGATCGGGATCGCCGCCCCCCGCGAGCAGCTTGTCGGCGAGGAGATCGGCGCCGGACAACCCGATGTCCTTCATGTCCAACCCGAGGTAGCGGGGACTCGCTTCGGCAAACGCGGCCTCGGCGCTTTTTGCGAAGACGCGGTTTGCGCCGGCCGACGAGACAAAGGTGAGGACACCGTCGTGGGTGCGCAGGTCCTCGTAGACCTTCCACGTGATCGCGTTCAACTTGAACTCGCAGACGAGGGTGTGCCCTTCGATGTCGGCGGGCTTCCCGGCCGCGGCCTGAACGGTCTCCGTCGCGTTTCCGGCGCCGGACAGCTTCTCTAAGCTCGCGGCGGCCGCCGCGAGACTCTGCAGGAATTCCCTTCGATCCATGACGGCTCCTTTCAGCGGGGCTTTGTGTTCATCCGACAATACTTCGCTACGGAAAACAAAGCAAGTAAGCCGCTGAATAACTCGGAATTTTCGGTTCAAATCGATCCGTGGCAGTAAGCCCAAAGATCGCGTTCAAAAACGGTTTTTTGGCCCTGCAGGACGCTTTATCCTGCGGCTAACGCAACTTTGGTCGGCCTGATCCCGAGGAGGACCGGGACCTTGACTAAGGAAGTTGCGGGCAGGATGATCCAATAGGGGTGTAGGAAGCATGATTCGGAACGGTACCAGTGCTGCACGTGTCTCTTCCCGCGTCTTGATTTTCATGCTGGTTTTGTGCGCCACCGGCGCCGGGTCGCAGAGCGGCGAGAAGCCGAGCGCCATTGCAGCGGCACGTTTCCTGCAGCAGGCAAGCTGGGGGCCGACGCCGGCAACGGTAGCCCACGTCCAGGATGTGGGTTTCGACCGGTATATCGAAGAGCAGTTCCTGGCCCCGATGTCTCCGATCACTATTCCGCCGCCTGCAGCCAACGGCAGAATCCCCATGCGTCCTGTCCAGGACCAGTTCTTCTATAATGCTATCTACGGCGGGGATCAGTTGCGCCAGCGGGTTATGTTCGCCTTGAACCAGATCTGGGTTGTATCCGGAGTCAAGGTCAAGGAAGCCGCCGCCATGGTGAATTACCTGCAGGTGCTCCAAAAAGACGCCTTCGCCGATTACTCCGACGTAATGTACGACGTCACCCTCAGTCCCGCAATGGGCTACTACCTGGACATGGTCAACAATGACAAGCCGAACCCCAAAACCGGCAAGGGAGCCAACGAGAACTACGCGCGGGAGTTCATGCAGTTGTTCACCATCGGCCTGGTTGAATTGTCCAAGGATGGCGCCGTCATCCGGGACGATTCCGGAAATCCTGTCGATACATTTTCGCAGGAAAACATCGAGGGCTTCGCCCGCGCTTTTACAGGTTGGACTTACGCTCCCGCGCCCGGCGCCACGCCACGCGCCCATAATCCCGCGAACTGGAACGAACCCATGGTTCCGTGGAACACCAATCACGATACCGACTCGAAGGCGCTTCTCAACGGTGTGACGCTTCCCCCAAAGCAGGATGCGCAACAGGATCTAAATGATGCGTTGAACAACGTTTTCATGCATCCCAACGTCGGGCCCTTCATTTGCCGCCAGCTGATCCAGCATCTGGTCACCAGCAACCCAAGTCCGGCGTATGTCCACCGCGTGGCGCGCGTGTTCGACGGCGGTGCTCGTCCCCGTCCCGGTCGTGGGAATATTCAATTGCTGCAGAGGAGGAATGACACCCGGGCAGCCACGGCTCGGGGTGACATGAAAGCCGTCATCAAGGCTATTCTTCTCGATCCTGAGGCCCGCGTGGGCGACAACGGTGACGCCGCCGCCCCGGGCGAAGGCCACTTACGTGAACCGGTCCTGTTTATCAACGGCCTGCTGCGGGCTCTAAACGCGACACTGAGTTCGGAAAACGGCCTGGCTCCCGCGGGATCGGAGATGGGTCAGAGCATCTATTTCCCGCCGACGGTCTTCAACTACTTCGCACCGGACTACGAGATACCGGCGACGACGATCAACGCCCCCGAATTCCAGATCTTCAGTCCCGCCACGGCGATGGTCCGGGCGGATTTCGTCAACAATCTGATCTATGGGAGGATAGCGGGCGTCGCTGTAGATCTCGCGCCCTTTATGGGGCAGCCGGATGCGGACAGGATGCTGGACCTGTTGGGTGATTGGCTGATGTGGGGAAGAATGCCCGACAACATGAGGCAGGCGATCAAGAACGCGATCGACGTCGCGCCAACCGCCAAAGCCAAAGTGCAGGCCGCTGTCTATCTGATCTGTTCCTCCTCGCAATATCAGGTGCAACGATAACCGGGCAGGTCAAAACCGCCCCTTCAGCTCGGGAGATCTCCCGTTTTTGCCAAGGCCCGCTGAACATTGGGCAAACAAGATTCCCAAGGACGGAGATAAAGATGAGATGCACGCGAAGAGATTTTTGCCGGGTGGCCTTTTCCGTCAGCAGCCTCGGTCTTGCGGCGCGCCTGAGCCGTTTCGGTTTGCTCAGTGCCTTTGCGCAATCGGAAACCGCCTCCGATTACAGAGCCCTGGTCTGCATTTTTCTATTCGGCGGCAACGACAGCAACAACATGATCGTGCCGATCGATTCGATCGGATACTCCCAGTATTCCAGAATCCGCCAGAATCTTGCGCTGTCCGAATCCAATCTGATGAGTGTTCAGACCAGATCTCAGGGTAGTTTCGGATTTCACTCGCAGTTGAAGGATCTCGAGCCGGTTTTTGCGTCCGGGAATCTGGCGATCGTGGCGAACGTGGGATCGCTGGTGGCGCCCTTGACTCGCGCGGACTTCCTTGCAAGCAGGGTTCCCGTCCCTAGAAACCTGTTCTCCCATTCCGACCAGCAGACACAGTGGCAGACGGCGGTTACGAATGGCTACGCCACCTCGGGATGGGGCGGACGTGTGGCGGATCAAATCAACCTGATGAAGAAGAGCGCTCCCTCCACGCTGCCGACTTTCATTTCCGTGAGCGGCAACTCCATCATGGGAACGGGAGAGCAAACGCGGGCCGGATCCGTTATTCCAAACAGGCCTCTGGGATTGAAAGGATTTGACAATTCCGCGGCATCTCAAGCGCGAATGGGAGCCTTGCAGGAATTGTTGACACTCGACTCCGGCGCCACCCTCATTCAGGAAGCCAGCCGGACCATGAAAAACGGCCTGGATGATTCCGGTCAGCTCGCCAAGGCGCTTGCCGGGGCAAGTCCGCTGCCGTTTTCCTTTCCTGCAACATCCATCGGCGGCCAATTGCAGCAGGTGGCCCGCCTGATCCAGATCAGCAGCCAGATAGGCATGAGCCGCCAGATCTTTTTCTGCTCGATCGGAGGTTTTGACACGCACACCAATCAACTGGCCGATCAAAACCAGCTGTTCGGGCAGCTTGCCCCTGCCCTGGCGGTGTTTCATCAAACCCTGCAGGCGCTTCCGGAAGGCGCAAAGGTGGTTACGTTCACCGAGTCCGATTTCGGCAGGACGCTGCAACCGAACACCAATGGTGGAACCGATCATGCCTGGGGCAGCCACCACTTCGTGATGGGGGCCGCGGTGAACGGCGGCGAAATGTACGGCGAATTTCCCGTGCTGGACCTGGGCGGACCGGACGACGCGGGGAACGAGGGCCGCTGGATTCCGACGACCTCCATCGACCAGTATGGGGCCACCCTGGCGGCCTGGTTCGGAGTCCCATCCCACTTGCTGCCGGTAGTATTCCCCAACCTTGAGAATTTCCAGCCCCGGCTTCTTTCTTTTCTTAGCTGAAGCAGGGGACAGTCATACGCAAGTGTCCCTGGGGACGCCGGCGTGTGACTGTCCCCCTCCCTTTCACCACCTCAGGTAGGCGCGGATCTGGATGTTCCGTGCGCCCACTCGGCTGCTGCTGAGCTGGCCGAACGAGGTGGAGTTGATGGAGAGGCTGCCGAACCCGAAGACCGGGTGGTTCAGGAAATTCAACGCCTCCGCCTGGAGAGTGAAGCTCAGGCGTTCGGTGATGCGCATGTCCTTGTTGACCGACATGTCGGCGCTGAGATAGTTCGGCCCATAAATGTAGATGAACTGGCCGAACTGCCCCGGAGTAGACGCCAGCGCCAGGTACTGCGGGTTGGCACGGCCGTCCGCGCCGACGAGCGACGGGTCCGCACTCGAGAGCGTCGTGCCCGTCGGGCCGTTCCTGAAGACCTGCATCATATCCTGGACCTGCTTCACGGTGAGACCGTTCAGGACGACGCCGGACTCCGCACTCTGGTTGAATGTGCGCTGGCCGCTGGTGAGCGAGCTCGGGCTGCCTGAAGTAAGGCGCATGATTCCTGAGATCGTCCAGCCTCCGACAACGCGGTCGAGCAGGGAGTTGGTGACGGCAAAATACCGGCCCTTTCCGATCGGAAGGCTGTACGTTCCGTAGAGTGAAAGCGTGTGCCGGATGTCGGATGGCATCGGGGCCTTGTCCAAGGCAAAGTTGCGAATTGTCTTGTAGTACTGGGAATTGACGCTGCTCCCCGTGGCCTGCATATCGCTCAGGCCCTTTGAAAAGGCGTAGTTGGCCGTCAGGGTGAGACCGTTCCGCAGCCTGCGCCGCAAGTCGATCTGCAAGCCGTGATAGGTCGACCACGAGTTGTCGTCGGTGATTGTGAGGTCGCCGACGTACGGGTTCGGAACGAAGAAGTTGATCGGGTAGGGTCCCGGCGCCGTGTACCCTCGATCCGCGCACGGGCCGAAATTGCTTCCCACGAGACGGCAGTAGTAGGTGGGACTCCTGGATCCGGTGAGAGTGTTGGCTGCGGAGCCTGCATTTCCCTGCAGGAGCGGGTTAATGAAGGTATTGCTCGTCCAGTTGGAGTTTATTGCCGGCTGGGTCCCCCGGGCGCCGAACGCAGCTTCGAAGATTGGAAGCGCTACCTGTCCGGCAAGTCCACGATTCTGGAAGCTGTTGACGCCGGCTGCCTTGTTGATGGCAAGGTTGTTTTGGGCGTTGATGAACTCCTTCAGGAAGCCGTTTTCGAAGATGTTGACCTCCTGAACCCCGTAGAGGTGCCATTTGTGAGTGCTCTTGTTGCCCACGTAGCGCACCTCGAGCACGGTGTCCCGCATGATCTCGCGCTGGATGCTGAGGTTCCAGCTCTGCACGTACGGATTGCGCATGGTGGGGAGCTCGCCCTCGCCGTTCCTCTTGCCCGCGGTGGTGCCGACGTTGTAGTTCTGGAACGCGAACTGGTATTCGGAGAACGGCGGGGTAAATGCCTTCGGTGCTACCAGGAACGTTGGGTCCGGCGACTGCAGCGTCAGGCCCGGCGCATACTCGGCGCCCGGCTGGGCCGAGACCGACCGCCAGTTGCCGGCGTTGGTATTGATCCAGTAGTAGCCGTTCAGCCCCTCGTCGAAGTAGTTGATGCTGTAGCTGCTGCGGATGACGGTCTTGTCCTCGCCGAGGATCTTTCCCAGGAAGCCCGTCGCGTTGGGACTCCACGCTATGCCGAAGTTCGGCGCCGGGTTGACCCTGTCGGATGAGTAGGTGACCGACCGTTGCCCGATCACCGGGATGCGATTCGCGTCGAAGACGCCCGGCTGGAAATTGGCTTTGGAAGGCGCCATCACGTCATCGATGGTCGGCGACATGAAAGTGTTGTTGGTGTTGGTCATGACGCCGGTGAACTCCCAGCGGATGCCGTAGTTCAGGGTCAGGCGCGGGTGCACCCTGTAGGAATCCTGGAAGTAGAGGCCCCACGAGCGGTAGTTCTCGCGGTAGACCAGGGGAGCGAACTTGGCGTACTGCCTGGTTTTCTCGTCGATGTTCTCATAGCCCTGAATGCTGGACACACGCCCGGTGAGCGTGGCGTACAACTGTGCCGCCGTGCTCACGTCCTGCGTGCGGATGAACGGGATGTTGGCCGCGGTGAACACCGACTGGACCGGGTCGTTGCTGGATACGCCGAGCGAGTAGTTCAACACACCGGAGTACTGGTAGTAATCGCTTTCGTAGAAGCGCGTATACAGCACCCGGCCGCCGAACTTCATGGTGTGCTTGCCCTTCATCCAGCTCAAATCGTCGGAGAGAGTGTAGGCCGGATTGGTACGGATAAGCGGCGTCGCGTTGGGAATGAACGAGCTGATGCCCATGCCGAAGCTGATGCGCTTGTCCCCCTGCACCGACCACTGGCGCACGTCGTTGCCGATGTTACTCCCCGAGACGCTGCTCTGGATCCCGAACTTCACGGAGTTGAAGATCCTCGGCGTGAGGGTCCAGTCGACGCCGTTCGACAGGGCGTAGCGCGTGGATTTGCTCTCGCCCGCCTGACCCGGAATGCCCGGGTAGGAGGAGCCGGTCGGGTCGACGTGATTGTGCTGGAGGTTCCAGGAGCCGTGCCACGCCAGGTTGTCCCGGATCTGATAGTCCAGGCGCGCGGTCGGGTACATGTCTCGGGACCCGGTGTCGATCTTCCAGTTCAGGGACTGCTGATATAGGTTGCTGCTGCTCGGTAGCACCGATCCCTGGCCGACTGTGCCGTTGATGACCTTAAGGACGTTCGCCACTGTCGGGTCGATCGTGCCCGGATACCCGGCCCCGCCGGCGAGTTGCAGCACATTGACCGTGTGTTGGGCTCCGTCGGTCCCAACGAAGCGGAGGATCCCGCTCTGCGCCTCGGACGTCAGCAGAGTCGCGCTCCGGTTGGTCGATCCCGGCCTGGGAGCATCTTCATAATTGACGAAGAAAAACAGCTTGTCCTTCAGAAACGGGGCGAACGGTATCTTGAGCGGGCCGCCGAGGCTGCCGCCGAAGTCGTTCATCCGCACACGAGACTTGGGCAGGCCCCGCATGTTGTTGAAGAATTCGTTGGCGTTCAGGGCGTCATTCCTGAATTGCTCATAGATACTGCCGTGGTACTGGCTGGTGCCCCGGCGCGTGGCGAACTGGATCGTCATCGCACCGCCGGCGCCGGAGTCGGCTTCGAGGCCCGTGGTCGAGACTGTGACCTCCTCGATGGCATCCAGCCGCAGCGGCACCAGCGAATTGAAGCCGCTGCCGCTCTTGTTGCGCGTGTCGTTGACATTCGTTCCGTCCAGACTGATGTTCAATGCGGCCTGGAACAGGCCGTTGAAAGTGCCTCCCGCATAGCCCGGTGTCAGCGTCGCGAACTGAAGGGTGTCGCGGCCGGAAAGCGGCAGGTCCTTGATGTATTCGTTGCGTATGGTGGCGGCAACCTGGTTGGAGGTCACCTCGAGCATCGCTACCGTGCCGGTTACTTCCACCGTCTGAGTGATCGCGCCGATCGTGAGTTTGACCGGGAGATCCGCAGCGCGTCCCGTGGCCACTATCACTCCGGGGACCACTGATGTCTGGAAGCCGGATGCCGTTACCGATACGTCATAGGTTCCGGGAAGCAGGTTCGGGATCAGGTAACTGCCGTCCGCTCCCGTCGTCGCCGTAAAGACAAGGTTCGTCGCCAGATCCTTCGCCGTCACGGTCGCCCGTGGGACAACGGCGTTGCTCGGGTCCATCACCCTGCCTTTGATTTCGCCGGTCGACTTTTGCGCGTGCGCGACGCCGGCAAAAAGGGAAAAGAGCAGCAGGATCTGCACTCGGATCAATACGCCTCTCATATTCGCCACCTTTCATTTCCTGTTGACAAGCCTGGCAGAGGGTTTTGAATCTCGCCACCCGCGCCTGCCTGCGCGGCGGCAAATCGCACTCAAGTGCGCTGTAAACAAGGTCGCGTGAAATCGAGCCCCCGAGGGTGTCCGACGGTTGATATGCAAGCCGGGATGAGACGCGAAGCGGGAGTGGATAGCCCCGCGCGTCAGCGCGATGTTTCATCACGCCGGTAAGCGAGGCACGAAGAGCCCGCACCTACGATGCGCTCACGGGCATTTCGTGCCGAGCTTTCGGCGCTCATTTCCACCTGGTCCTTGTCCCGGGCTGACGGCCGGGCCTAGGCACTGCCGGCCCGAGGGGCATCGTGGTCCCCGAATCAACCGTTGGGCGTCCTTGTCCAGCCGCATCCGAGCGGCAAATATTTGCTAAACTATAATATGTTAAGATTAATAAATAAGACTATGCGGGTAAACTAAGTCAGATTCTGCTGTGCTGTCAACGAGTTTTGTTAGCCAATAATGTGCCATTGCCGATCGAGGCAGCCTGCAGCTCTCCTTCCGCCGTCCCGGTGGGCGCGACAGCCGCCGTCATCGTCTCTTTCTGCCAGGCGCGGATCCGTTCCTGGATGCCGGTGAAGTCGCTTTCCTCCGGAGTTTCTGCTACTCCCGCCCGGATGCCCTCTTACGCGATACATTTTCGATTGACTCGACCGCCCGATGTGGAATAGCTCATATGTCGCACTTAAGAACTAATTGGTGCATCACCCGCATCGAGGGGAGAGCCATGAAGAACCTTTTCGTCCTGTCGATCGTTGCCATCTTGTTGTGTACTGCCTGGCTGGCTGCCGGCGTGGCGCCGAACTCCGGCGGGCCGGGCACCCGCATCGAACCGGTTCCGCTGACGCGGGTGGATGTCAACGATGACTTCTGGGCTCCGAGGATGGGGACGAACCAGAGGGTCTCCATCTGGCACTGCTTCAAGAAGCTCGAACAGTCTTCGAGCTTCGACAGCCCGAAACTCATCGAAGCCGCGGCCTACATGCTGGCCAGGGGCCGTGACGCAGCACTGGAAGCCTACATCGACGGACAGATCGAGAGACTCGCCTCCTCTATGGGCCCCCGCGCGGCCGATCCCGACAAGGCGATCCGGGTTTCCGGCCACTTCTATGAGGCTGCCGTCGCCTATTTCGAGGCCACCGGAAAACGCCGCATGCTGGACGCCGCGATCAAGCTGGCAGATACGATCGCCGCTGCATTCGGCCCCGGCAAGAAGACCTACATCTCGGGGCACGAGGGCCAGAAGATCGGCCTGCTCCGGCTCTATCGCCTGACCGGCGACCAAAAATACCTGCGCGTCTCCCGGTTCTTTCTCGATGAGCGAGGCCGCGAGGATTATCCGCGCCAGGGCGAATACGCCCGTGACCGGACCTATGCGCAGGATCACATGCCCGTGGTAGAACAGGACGAGGCCGTCGGCCATGCGGTGCGCGCGATGTTCCTCTATATTTCCCTGACCGACCTGGCCGCGCTGACCGGGGACGCTCGTTACACCAGGGCCTCCAACAGAATCTGGAACGACATGGTGTCGCGCAAGACCTATGTTACGGGCGGCATCGGATCGATCCGCTTCCACGAGCAGTTCGGCGCTCCCTACGAGCTGCCCAACCTGAGCGCCTGGAACGAGACCTGCGCTGCGTATGGAAACGTCGTGTGGAACCACCGGATGTTCCTGCTCCAAGGGGATGCCCGCTATCTCGATCTCATGGAGCGCGTCCTGTACAACGGCTTTTTGGTCGGCGTGTCGCAAAAAGGGGACCGGTTCTTCTATCAAAACCCGCTCGTTTCCTACGGCGACTACGAGCGCTTCGACTGGATCAACACGCCTTGCTGCCCTCCCAATGTCGTCCGCCTTCTCGCGTCCATCGGCAACTACATCTATGCCACGGGCAATGGAGGAATTTACGTAGACCTGTTCGTCGGCAGCCGGGCCGAGGTGCAGGCCGGCGATACGGCCGTGAAGATTGTCCAGGAGACGCGCTACCCGTGGGACGGGGCGGTGCGCATCCGGGTCGAACCAGAACGGCCCGCCCGTTTCCCGCTCCATGTGCGGATTCCGGGATGGGCGCGGAACGAATCCTGGTACGGGGGCCTCTATAGCCAATCGAAAGAGCGCGGCGAAGCTCCGCGGCTGGCGCTCAACGGGCGCCCGATCGAGCTGCGAATCGACAAAGGATTCGCCCGGGTCGAAAGGGAGTGGCGGGCGGGTGACGTTCTCGACCTCGTCTTGCCCATGCCGGTGCGCCGTGTGGAATCCGACCGCCGCGTGCTCGACGACGCCGGGCGGGTCGCGCTCCAGCGCGGCCCGCTGGTGTACTGCGCCGAGTGGCCGGACAACGGCGGGCACGCCCTCAATATAGTCGTCCCCGACAGCGCGGTCCTGACGACCGAATTCCGGCCGAACCTCTTTGGTGGCATGCAGGCAGTCACAGGCAAGGTCCTGGCCGCACGACGAGCAGCCGACGGGACAGCCGTCGAGATGAAGCCCCACGACCTGGTCGCCGTCCCGTATTTCGCCTGGGCCAACCGGGGGATGGGCGAAATGGCCGTCTGGCTTGCGCGCAGCCCGGAGAAAGCCTGGATCAATCCTGTGCCGCCGGAGCCCATAGCGCTGGTCGCGGCCGGCGGCGCCGTCGACAAAAAATGGACCGGCTACAACGACCAGAACGACGACCTCTCTGCGGTGTACGACGGCGTCGAGCCTATTTCCTCGGCCGACGAGTCGTACCGGTACTTTCGCCTCCGCCCGACGGAAGGCCAGCCCGCCTGGATCGATTACGAATTCAAGCGGCCGGCCCGCGTCTCATCCGCCCAGGTCTATTGGGTCGATGACCGGCGCTTCTGCCGGCCGCCCGTTTCCTGGCGCATTCTTTATAAGGTCGATGGACGCTGGGAACCGGTCAACGTGAAGGGCGCGTACGGCGTGGCCAAGGATCGCTTCAACACGATAGCCTTCGATGCCGTAACCACAACCGCCATCCGCCTGGAGGTCGAGCCCCAGAAAATCTCTTACAAGGCCGGTGACATCGGGCCCCCTGACGCCTTCTTCCTGACCCGTGACATGGTCTGGCGCGAATGCGGCATCATCGAATGGAGGGTAAGGTGAACGGCCCCGCAGTTCCTCGCAGGAGTCATTTCACGGTGAAACCACGGCATCGGGCCGTGGGACCCTGAGCAGTTCCGCCGTTCCCTCGAGCTGTCACATTGCGGCCGCAAGGGTGGAAACTGCCCGGGGTCGGGGCCGGGGTCGCATTCGGGATCCTGGTTCGAACTGATACTGGACCCGAAAGCCCAGGATTGAGATCAAGCGTACACCAAGGGCGATACCCCGCCGATACCGACCCCCAAAGTTGTCATAGCTCGTATCGCTTGGTGCTGGGTGTACCCCACAGGACCCTTGATTTTACCTGGAGCACCGCCTTCCGGCAGACCGGCTGAGTAGTTTCGTAGATTTCTTAAGAAATGGGTCTTGACTGAACCTTCTCCCAGACGGTATTTTTTGTCCAATAGGCGCGGGTGCTTCCATGCCGATCTTTATGGCAACTCAATGCGCCGGAGTAGCCCACTCGGCGGTCTGTCAGTCGGATTCGCCACTTGCGAATCCTCTCTTCCTCCCTGGAAAGAATACCGTTTTGCGTGTTCCACGATTTCCTTCTGAAAGGGAAGTTCTATGCCGGATAAGTCTTTTGAAAGAACTGTCTTACACGTCGCGATCAGCCTGATGTTGTTGGTGCTGGCCGCGCCAGCGTCGGGACAGGAAACGCGGGGACGAATCAATGTCACCGTCCTCGATCCACAACAGGCTATAGTGCAGGGCGCCACCCTTGAGCTCGTCGATCTGGCGACCAACGAGGTGCGTTCAGCCACAACCCAGAGCGGTGGCACCTACACTTTTGTCAATTTGCCGCCAGGGAAGTACAAGCTGACGGTTTCCAACCTGGGGTTCCGAAATACGGTCATCAATGAGGTGACCGTTTCGGCAACCAAAGTGACCGACATCCAGACAATACTGCAGGTTGGTTCGCCGACTGAGGTCGTCACGGTGAATGCCGTGGCGCCGGTCGTGGAGGCAACCACGGTTGCCATCGGTGCGGTCATCGATCTGAAGCAGATCGAGGGCCTGCCCATCGTCGGCCGCGATATCTCGCAACTGTCACGAATCGTGCCCGGCTATACGGGCACGTGGAATGGCCTGCCGTCGATCGCCCAGGGAAACAACGTGGACGGCGTGATCGGCAGTTCGAGCCGGATGAAGTTCGGCGGCAACTCCACGCCGGCCGTTCAGGTTCGGCTGGAAAACATCGAGGAGATGACGGTACAGACCGACCAGCTGGATGAGAACCAGGGCTTCGGCATGGCCGCCATGCAGTCCAACTTCATCACGCGCCGCGGGACCAACGAGTACCACGGCCAGGTTTTCTGGGACCACCGCAATGACAACCTGAACGCCAACTCCTGGAGGAACAACGCCAGGGGCGTCGGGAAGGGGGAGTTCAAGCTGAACGAGTTCGGCGGCAGCGTCGGCGGCCCGGTCTTCAGGGACAAGCTTTTCTTCTTTTTCAGCCTCTCCACCGCGCGGCAGCCGGGCTCCAGCTCCCTGAGCAGCTCCTTCATCACTCCAGCCGCGCAGGCGGGGAATTTCACCTATGTCGGCACGGACGGCCAGAGCCACACGGTGAACGTGCTCAACACGGCTAAGAGTTTCAATGCTTCGCTGCCGAACACCATCAACAGCGTAATCGCCACTCAGATGACGCGCATCAACCAGTCGGTCACCCAGGGCAGCGTGGCCACCACCACCGACCCGATTGTCAATTCCGTCAACTGGCTCGGGCTGAACCCGATCGTCAGGTGGTTTCCGACCTTCCGCGTTGACTACACGCCCACCCAGAATTGGCGTGTGAACCTGGCTGTAAACTGGACCAAGGTGAACCAGCCGAACTCCAATGCTGCTTATTTCCCCGGCGAAGACTTTGCCAATACCCAGAGTGGAAGCTTCACGAATAACGCTACCAACGCGGTTGGGATTGATTGGACGGTTTCGCCTACGCTGATCAACTCATTCCGGTTCGGTTTTCTGTATAACGCCACCAAGTACGATCCCAATGCGGATCCGGCCTACAAGACCGTAGCCGAAAACGTATTTTGGCCGTTGGGGACCAGCCCCATGACTTACAGAACGCCGATCACCACGTACTACCCCACGTTCAACTTCGGGGACACGGTGAGCTGGCAGAAGGCAAAACACTCGCTGAGCTTCGGATTCACGTTCTATCGGGAACAGGACCATTATTGGAATCCGCCCGAGCTTACCAATACCAGTCTCGGATTGGCCCAGGGCGATCCGGCTCTGGATGCCCTGTCGAATGCCGGCAGCTACAATCCATTGCCCTTCGCGTCCACGGACCAGCAGGGCGAGGCGCAAAACCTCTACGCCATGCTTACCGGGCGCATCTCCGACATCGAGGGGTCATACCCGTACGATCCGAAAACCGGGGATTATATTCAGCAGCGGGCCCTTGCCTACAATCTGAACGAAGTCGGAAAAGGAGGGGGGGTGTTCACGCAGGACACCTGGCGCTTCCGGCCGAACCTGACCTTCAACCTGGGCTTCCGTTGGGACTTCACCGCACCAAGCTACGACAAGGGCGGGGCATATCACAGCGCCGACCTGTCGTCCCTGTATGGCCCTTCCGGCATCGGCAACCTGTTCAAACCCGGCGTGCTCACGGGCAACATGAACCCGACGCTCGAAGTGCGTCCGTCGACCTGGGCCGGCTGGTATGTTACGCCGCAGCCGTCCCTGGGAATTGCCTGGACCCCGAAGTTTGACGATGGGTTTCTCCGGAAACTGCTGGGAAACGACAACACGGTGATCCGCACCAGCTTTTCGCTGCGCCGCTTTTCGGTGCCGTACCAGTATTTCTGGAACACCGCGTCCAACTATGGCTCGTTTTTCTACCAGTTCTACACGACCACGGCTCGGGAAGGTGTCACCGGACCCGGCAGCTTTGCTCCGGGCAGCCTGTCGCTTGGGCAAACATATCCTGAGTACCTGCTCCTGCCGGAGCAGTACCTCAAGTCTGCTCCCATGGCCCTCTTCACGTTCAACAATGGCCAGTTTAACAACGGCTCGAATGGATTCAATGACACCATCTCGCAGCCGTACACGATGAGCTGGACGTTCGGGATTCAGCGCAAGCTGGGCGAATCGCGCGCCCTGGAAATCCGCTACAACGGAAACCGCACCCTGAAGCAATGGATCCAGCAGGATTTGAACGAAGTGAACGTGTTCGAGAACGGGTTCCTCCAGGAGTTCACAAACGCCCAGAAGAACCTGGCTATCAATGGCAACTCGTTCGCCAACCTCAATCCTGCGGCCGGGACCGTGCCGGTGCCGATGTTAACGGCGGCTTTCACGGGCAGCAGGGATGGCTCGCAGACGAACAGCAATTTCAGGAGCGGCAGCTTCATCACCCGGCTAAATACCGGGGCAGTCGGCGCCTTGGCCAATACGCTCACCACTCTGCCGTACTTCTGCAACCTGGTGGGCGCCTCATTCGGGCCCTGCGCGACCAACGCCGGTTACACCGGTGCGGGCGGGGGCTACCCGATCAATTTATTCCAGGCGAATCCTTTTGCATCAGGGATCCCGTCGCTTGTGATGACTGACGCAGGCTACTCCAACTATCACTCCCTGCAGGTTGACCTCCGCCAGCGCTTCTGGCACGGCGTTCAGTTCGACGCCAACTACACCTGGAGCCACACTCTGGGTGTCGCCACGCCGAACGACTGGACCGGCGCGTACCCGGCTTATACCTTGCGCGACCTCCGGCAGAGCTACGGGCCGACGTTGTACGACCTGCGTCACGTCGCCAACGTCGCCGGGACCGTGGACCTTCCGTTCGGGACCGGCAGGATGTGGTTGAGAGGAACCGGCCCGGTGGATAAGGTCTTCGGCGGCTGGTCGGTCGGCACGATCATGACCTACCGTTCCGGTGCCCCTGCGCGCCTGACCGGCGGCTACAGCACATTCAACAACATCGGCGACGGCGGCGTGATTCTCAACGGCGTCACCAGAGATGAACTCCAGAATGCCGTCGGAGTCTACAAAACCGGCGACAATTACGTGACGATGATCGATCCGAAGTTCAGGACAGTCAATGTCGGCGCCAATACGAGCTTCATTACGGCCAACACTACGCCCGGGACGTTCGCGGGTACGACCTGGATCTATGGCCCTGGCGGGTTCGAATGTGACCTCAGCCTCACAAAGGATACCGCCGTAACGGAACGGTCCAGGATCCAGTTCCAGGCACAATTCCTGAACGCCTTCAATCACCCGATTTTCCGAGGTTCGGCTGGCGGCGGCGTTCGTGGAAGTGGTTGGGCGACCACTACAGGAGCATCGAACAATTCGCGAGTAATCGAATTCCGGTTGAGATTTTCTTTCTAAGGAGGCCCATCGAATGGCGCGGCTGGACCAGGTCATTTCTCAAGGCCTGGTCCAGCCTTTGTTCGCCGGAAGGGTTCAACAGGTCAAGTATTCGGTAAGGAGCTGAACCTCTTCATCGCGATGACACAAAGTGAATGCAGGATCCAACACTCCCAATCCATTCATGGCTCGGGTGAGATACCTTGCAAAATATTCGGCGGCTTGCAGGCGTTTGCCTGATTCTTCTGCTCTGGAATAGCGTTTACCTTGGGCTCTGGGCTACCGCCTCCATCTTCTACATGGCCAATGTGCTCGTGCACATTGTGCTCGGCGCCGTCCTGGCGGTGCTTTGTGTACTTCTCATGGTACGGGATGAGGATTTCCGCAGGGGAGCGTGGATCGCTACGGTCTTCTTTGCCCTGTCCACGCTCCTCGCCGCCTATCTGATCGTGGAGTACAACCTGACCGCCCACCGCTGGGCGCTTCTGGGACACATCGGCGCCGCGGCATTTGGGACGGCGTCCTTGGGTCTTTTCCTGCGGCGACAGGCTCGACTCCATGGTGGCGGATGGAAGACTATCCATCGCGCATTTTCCGGTTCCCTGGTTCTGCTTGCGCTGGGCGCGTTAGTCGTATCGGTTGTTCCCGGCGCCATCCCCCAGGCAATTGGCCGCATTCGCAACTCCGCACGGGTGCCCGCCAGCATGGAGGATGAGGGAGCAGGACCATCGACTCCCTTCTTCCCTTCGCCTACGAGAACGACATCCGGCAAAATGATCCCGGCCGACTACTTTATGGAGCCCGAGGCGTGCGGCGAGTGCCACAAGGATATTTACGAGCAATGGAACTCGTCGGCGCACCACTTTGCATCTTTCAACAACCAGTTCTACCGCAAATCCGTTGAATACATGCAGGAGGCCGTCGGAGTGCGCCCCAGCAAGTGGTGCGCAGGCTGCCACGACCACGCGTTGCTGTTCAGCGGCATGTTTGAGCGGCCGGCCAGGGAGTATCTTGATGCACCCGAGGCGCGCGCGGGTCTCTCCTGCGTGTCGTGCCACTCCATCGTTCACGTGAGCGGATCCGTGGGCAATGGCGACTTTGTTTTCGAATATCCCAAGCTTCATGACATCGCTGCCAGCAAGAACCCGGTTGTGCGGCGGCTGGATCGCTTTCTGACGTTCATGGAGCCGGAACCCCACCGCAGAACTTTCATGAAGCCCTTCATGCGCGCGGACGCTTCCGAGTTCTGCTCGTCCTGCCATAAAGTCCACTTGGACGTTCCGGTAAACGCCTATCGCTGGGTGCGCGGCTTCAACGAATACGACGCCTGGCAGGCAAGCGGCGTTTCGGGCCAGGGGGCCCGTTCCTTCTATTACCCGTCCCAATCATCGACCTGCGCGGATTGTCATATGCCCCTGGTCGAGTCGGCAGATCCCGGCAACCACGGCGGCAAGGTGCATTCACACCGCTTTCCGGGAGCCAATACGGCGCTGGCCTACGTGAATCGCGATGCGGAACAGATGCGGGTCACTCGGGACTTTCTTCGTTCCGGCTTTATTACCGTGGACATCTTCGCGATGTCGCCGGTCGACGCGTCCATGCTCTCCAGGATTTCTGCACGACCGTCCGCACACAGTCCTCAACTCATGTCCTCGTTCGCCGTCGGCGAAGAGGCCGAGCCGTCCGGCGATGCCTTCATCCGTGAAGTGGGCAAGGTCGCAGCGCCGTTGGAGAAAGCCGGGGCTGTTCTGGTTCCCGGTTCAACGGTCCGGGTGGACGTGGTGGTGCGGACACGAAAAATAGGCCACTTCTTTCCGGGCGGCACTGTCGATGCCTTCGATGTCTGGCTCGAGTTCCAGGCAAAGGATGCGGGCGGCAAGATTATTTTTTGGAGCGGCGCAGTGGAAAACGGTGGCACGGGCCCCGTGGAACCCGGCGCACACTTTTACCGCTCGTTCCAGCTCGACGGGGACGGGAATCCGATCAACAAGCGGAACGCGTTTCAGACGCGGAGCCTGCTGTATGTGCGCCTGATTCCCCCGGGCGCCGCCGACGTAGCCCATTTCCTCATGCAGGTGCCGCCGGACTCGCGCGGGCCCATCACGTTGACGGCGAAGCTGAACTACCGCAAATTCAGCCATTATTACACCCAGTTCGCCTATGCAGGAAAAGTGAAACCGGGCCAGGATGCCTCGCTGCTGGGTCCGGGACACAATAGCCTGGAGTACACATTCGATGCCGCCGACATTCCACGCAATGTCTCCGGCAAGATCAAGGACAGGATCCCGGACCTGCCGATTGTGACGCTTGCCCAGGATGAGCTGAAGCTTGACGTCGGCGGCGCCGGCCGATGGGCCCCGAAGATGGATCAGGCAGACTATGAGCGCTGGAACGACTGGGGAATCGGCATGCTCCTGCAGGGAGATCTGAAGGGGAGCATCTATGCGTTCGGCAAGGTGACGGAGGCGGCGCCCGCCTGGCCGGACGGCTGGCTCAACGTCGCGCGAGCGTTGATCCAGGAGGGCGAAACCGGCGCGGCCCGGCCGTACATCGAGAAGGCTCTGCATCTCAACCCCGGCCTGGCGCGCACCCATTTCTTCAACGCCCAGATCCAGAAGGCCGACGGGGATTACGATGCCGCGCTTGCCTCTCTGCGCCGTGTAGTCGAGGCGTACCCCCGGGACCGTGTCGCGCTGAATCAGACGGCGCGTCTGCTGTTCCTGAAACGGGAATATGCCGGGGCGCTCGATGTCTTGAAGCGAGTCTGCGACGTCGATCCGGAAGATCTGCAGATGCATTACACGGCCATGCTCTGCTATCGCGGGCTCGGTGACTCGATAAACGCCGGCCGGGAAGAGAAGCTGTTCCTGCGCTTCAAGGCGGAGGAAGCCTCGCAGTCCATCACGCTGACCCGGCGGCTGATCAAACCGGAAGACAACAACGAGCGGCTGCAGATCCATGATCACTACGGTATTCCGCCGGCAGAGATCGCCGCATCCAATCCAACCCGTGAGCGGCGATGATCTTCACACGGATGCTGACATCTGCGATTCTGTCCGTGGCGGTCCTGGCGCCCTCGATCCGTGAGGTGCGTTTCGAAAATGTCACTGCCGGGGCCGGAATCCACTTCGTCCACAATAGCGGCAGGAGCGGGAAGAAGTACCTTCCGGAGACGCTTGGATCGGGTTGCGCATTCTTTGACGCCGACGGCGACGGCTGGCTGGACATTTTGCTGATCAACGGCAAGAACTGGTCTCCGGGTGGACGCCGGTCTCTGCACGCCCTCTATCGCAACAACCGGGACGGGACGTTTACAGATGTCACCGCCGGAAGCGGCCTCGATGTCGAGATGTATGGCATGGGAGTCGCTATCGGCGATTATGACAATGATGGGCGCGATGATGTCTATATCACGGCCCTCGAGGGAGACCGCCTGTTCCGTAACCTGGGTTCTTTCCACTTCCGGGATGTGACGGCACAAAGCGGAGTGCGCAACAACGACTTCGGCACCAGTGCCGCCTGGCTTGATTATGACCGCGACGGGAAACTCGATTTGTTCGTGGCCAATTACGTGCGCTGGAGCCCGGAGTTGGACCTGTGGTGCTCCCTGGATGGGATCTCGAAATCGTACTGCACACCGGAATCCTACAAGGGGGTCTCTTGCAGGCTCTTCCACAACATGGGCGGCGGCCGATTCACGGACGCAACCGTGAGCAGCGGCATCTATGATCCCACCTCCAAATCCCTCGGGGTCGTCGTACAGGACTTCAACCGGGACGGATGGCCCGATATCTTCGTTGCCAATGACACTCAACCGAACAAGCTTTACCGCAACCACGGCGACGGCACTTTCAAAGACGAAGGGCTTCGCGCGGGCGTCGCCTTCAGTGAAGAAGGGATCGCCCGCGGCGCCATGGGGGTCGATGCCTCCGATTACGACCGGTCCGGATTGCCTCACCTTGTAGTCGGCAATTTCTCCAACCAGATGGTCGGGCTCTATCACAACGAGGGGAACGACTTCTTTGTCGATGAGGCGCCGACCTCCACCGTGGGGCGCGCCAGCCTCCTGACACTTGCCTTCGCGGTCTTCTTCCTGGATTATGATCTCGACGGTTTTCCCGACATATTCGTAGCCAACGGACACATCGACGAGGAGATCGGGCGCGTCCAGCCCCGAGTGCGGTACCGTCAGCCGCCGCTTGTTTTCCGAAACCTCGGCGGACGCCGCTTTGATGAAGTGACCTCACTGCTGGGGCCGGATCTGAACCGCGCCGTTGTCGCCCGCGGCGCCGCCTACGGCGACTACGACCGTGACGGGGATCTCGATCTTCTGGTTACAACCAATCACGGGCCGGCCACACTCTTCCGCAACGACGGAGGCAATCAAAACAACTGGTTGCGCGTGAAGACCGCAGGCACTCAGTCCAACCGGGACGGGATCGGCGCCTTTGTCAGCATCGAAAGCGCCTCGGGCAAACAATGGGACATGGTGCGCAGCGGTTCCAGCTATTGCTCCCAAAGCGACCTGTCGCTCACATTCGGCCTGGGTCGAGACCGGGAGGTCACATCGCTGCAAATAGACTGGCCCAGCGGTGTGCGGACCAGCCTCAGGAATATTCGGGCGAACCAGGAGGTCGTCGTCAGCGAGGCGAAGGGGCTGATAACGGCCGGCGGGCCCGAACTGAGATCCCGCCGCTGAGGAAACGCAGAGACCCACCAAAGAGTGTCAGCCACCTCATTCCCATGGGAACGTCGACGCCACCAAGTGGGAACCTGGTGGGAAGAACGTGGAAACCCACTAACTAGTTTCTGTCGCGAAACTCAATTCTTGTCCTGCCTGGTCCTGGGCGTGGACCTGGTCCTGGGCGTGGTCAGAATCGCCTGGTGTAACTCAAGAGAAGGGCGTAGTCGGCGAAGGCCGCATCCCCGTGAGTGTTGTTCAGGATGTCGCTGGTGCTGCGCCTGCGGTTCCGCCGTACTGCCCAGGGGATGTTGAATGAGACAATGTGGCGTCCATGTAAGAACAGTAGGCCGGGATCCAGCGAAATGGCGTAGCCCGGCCGCCGGAACCCATCGCTGCGGCCGAAAGCGTCGCGCACCGGAACGCCTTCGATCCGCCCGCCAAAGCTTGCGACCAGGCCATGCAGCTTCGGCACCGGACGCGAAATCCCGCTCCGGAACAGGTACTGATCAGTCACGGACATCACCTCTTCGTAGCGCCGCGTGCGGAAAGTCGGAATCCCATTCGTATTTCGGGGATTGAACAGCCAGGTTCCGGAGAAGTAGAGCATGTTCCGTCCGGGGACCGGTTGATAGGCCTGCGATTCCAACACGAAGCCGAAGCCGCCATCACCGGCTTGAATCGACTGATCGGCGGTGGCGACAATGGTCTGCCCGTTGGCGGCGACCGCCACGGAGGTCGCGTTGTCCTTTCCGGTGGGGAACTTGAGGCTGAAACCGAGCGATACGTTCCCTCCAGATTCCTGGCGGAAGAGGAGGTAGCGCGAGCCGAGCGTCATGTCGCCGATCCCATCGACGCTGTAGACACCACGCGGCGGGTAGAGCTGATCGCGGTCGGCGCTCAGGATCGGCAGGCTGCCGGTCAGGGTCCATCGCGGAGTCAGGTGATACGCCACCGCGATGTCAAATAGATGGTAGTGATTGAATATCTGGGTGCCGAGAATCTCGCGTTGCTTCTGCTCCACGGTGCCGACAAAATGCCGGAAGGAAGTCTGGTGCCGGTACGAGATAGTCAGCTCAATCCCGCGCGGGGCAGAGCCTCCCGGCAGGGTCCCGTCAGATTCACCACCGCATAGGGCGCCAATCACGGGCGCCGTCTGTCTTGCGGCCACTCAACCTTGGCCAAAGGCCTCGGGCCGGCCAATCCAGAGGGCGCTGATTATCAATACGGCGCCGCAGAGTGCACTCCGATGGCTTCGAGAGCCATCCGGCTTCGATTGCGCTGATGACTTTCCCGACATGTCCGACCTCCTGACTTGCAGACCACAGGAAAAATGATGCCGAATCCTCGATGACAGGTCCGCATGATCAGAAGCCTTCCGTCAGGCGTGAGCACTCTAAAAAAGATACCTTACAGCAGGTAGATAGGCCAGTACCCAAACCAATCGGCGAGAATGCACCGAGGTTCTCCCGGCGACGTGCCTGAGCCTGCTTCGCCGGCAGGCGTTGGAGATTCCAGCTTCCCATCTGCCGAACGGCTCGAAGAATCGGATCGGGTATTCATTTCCGCAGCTCCTTCGGAACAATCTGTGCTATTTTCGGCCTGTCCACAGAAGCGACTGCTCACAAACGGGCCGTGCTTTGAGTCAGGAGTTCTCTTTTCCATGCGACGACCGATTGCCTTGCTGTTGGCTGTTTCCTTTGTGTTGACCGTTTCGTCGGCTGTGCCAAGAGCCCAGGAGACGAAGCGGCGGGCGTTCAGCTCCACCGACATCGATGCCATCACTCAACTGGTGAAACTTGAAGATACGCGGCAATTCGATGAGGCGGCGCTCTCGAAGATCCTCCAGTCCACGCACCCGGAAGTGCGCCGGCGCGCGGTGGTAACGGTCGGGCGGATCGTCGATCCCCGGAGCCGGGCGCTTTTGACGCCCTTGCGAGGCGACCCTGACACCGAGGTCGTGGCAAGCGTCGCCTTCGCGGCGGGGCAGCTGAAGAGCTCCGAGGCCGTGCCCTGGCTGAGTGAGATGCTGACGTCGGGGAAGGCTCCCCAGGCTGTGGCCTTTGAGGCCGCCCGAGCCTTGGGCAAGATCCGATCGGCGGAGGCCCTGGCCGCGCTGTCGAAATTCCTGAACGAAGCGCCCGCCACGGCAGCGACCGCACCCGTCGTCGGCGAAGCGCTGCTATCGATCGGGCGCTTCACGACGTCCGGCGACATCGCGCCGGTTGTGCGCTGGACGACGGCAACCAACGTCGAGGTGCGGTGGCGGGCCGCGTGGGCGCTTTTCCGCCCGCGCGATCCGGCGGCTGTTCCTCAACTGCTCCAGCTCAGCAAAGACCCATCCGGCGAGGTGCGCTTCTGGGCCGTGCGCGGACTGGCGCCGGCGATCGTCGATAGGTCCGCGACAAGTCGCGCGGCGACCTCGGCGCGTCTCCGCGAGGCAGTGAAGGACCCGGACCGCCGCGTCCGCACGGAGGCCCTGCGCACGCTCTCGGCCTACGACGACGACGAGTCGTTTGCGGTTGTGGCCGCCATGCTCGATTCACCGGACACATGGCTTTCAGTGTCGGCGGCCGAATCGCTGGGCCGCTTCCAGGCGCGCAAGGATGTCGTTGTGCCGAAGCTTGTGGCCGCCATGGCGCCGGCTCGGCCGCTGTCGGTGCGAGTCACGGCGCTCATACCGCTTGCGTCTCTCGCGCCCGAGGCGGCAGTCGATCCTGCCGTGGTCCTGTTACGTGATCAGAACATCGTTGCGCGGACAGCGGCCGCGCAGGCGTTGCGTGCGAGCGCGGCCGGGCGCGCAAAGCTGGAGGCACTCGCGGCGGATCCGGCTACGCAAGGCCTGGCGCCTGCATCCCGCGGGGGCGGCGGTGGCGGACGAGGCCGGGCGGGGGCGCCGTCCAGGCTCGTGAAGAGTGACGCCGAGTACCGCCGGATCGTTGAGCAATGGATTGTGCCCGACTATAACGGTCGGCCGAAGCCCCGCGTGATTCTCGAGACGCCGCGCGGCGCCGTCGAGATCGAGCTGTACCCGGGCGACGCACCGATGGGCGTCGAATATCTCCAGGGTGTCGTGACTTCCGGAACGATTGTGGGCACAGAATTCGGCCGCGTCGTCCCCAACTTCGTCGCACAGCAGCGCGCCATCGGAAGCGATGCACCCCTCCGGGATGAGGTCAATCGCCGGGGTCTCACACGCGGCAATCTGAGCTGGGCGTCCTCGGGCCTCGACACCGGCCGGCCGGGCTACACGCTGGGCAGTACTCCCCAGCCGCACAACGAGGGAGACTTCACGGCGCTCGGCCGCGTCATCCGCGGCCTGGAAGTCGTAGATCACATCGAGCTCGGCGACCGCATCACAGGAGCCAAAATGGTGCGATAGCCGGAGATCGGGGTCCCACCGCCGGAACCTGCCGGGCGGAATGAAGACTCTGGCCTCTGGAATTTCAAAACCACAAAACGTAGCGGCATCGGACCAATCCCTTCCATATGTAACAGGTCCGAAAGTGCTCCGAGCAAGCCCGGGAGTGCGGCTGAGGTAAAGCGGATTGAGAAGCCCGCACGCAAGTTCACCCCGCGGCCACGAAATTGCTCGCTTGCCGGGATTGACAGCAGATTGCGTATGATGGAAGCTGAAGCCTCATGCATTCGAAGATTTCTGCTATTTGGACCGCTTGGGAGGCAGCATGGGAGGAGCACCGCACAGGCTTTTGTTCGCGCTTTCGGCCCTCGCGTCGCTGACGGCAAATCTGCCCGCCGCCGGATTGACGAGCGAAGTCAGAAACCTCAACGGGATGCCGGCTCTCTACGTGAACGGTGTGCTGACCAGCCAGGTTCTGGCCTCCCCGTACAGGCCCGGCCCCGCGGACTTCAACGACTTCCGCAAGGCTGGGATTTCGATCTTCGACATTTATCTGCGGTTTGACTGGAGCGGCCCGGAGCAATATGATTTTGCCCGGATCGACGACAAGCTCGACGCGTATCTCAAGATCGATTCGAAGACCCTCTTCCTGCCCCGAGTCCTGCTCACGCCGGGACCCTGGTGGTGCAAGCAGTTCCCCGACGAAATCACCATGCGCGACGACGGCAGCCCCGCCGGCATGTTCGGCCAGCCGTGCCATCCCTCGCTCGCCTCGGAGAAGTACCGCGAGCTGTCGCACAAGGCGATGATCGCGTTCATCAGCCACGTTGAGGGCAGGTACGGCGACCACATCGTCGGTTACCAGGTCGGCAACGGATTCGGCGGCGAGTGGCTGACGTTCAACTCGTTCTGGGAGGTGAGGCCCGGGGCCCCGCCGCCCACGAAGTTCGGCGTCGAAGACTACAGCCCTCCGTCCCGGGCCTTGTTCCGAACCTGGCTCAAGAAGAAATACGGCACGGTGGATCGGTTGCGCCGGGCCTGGGGCGACCTGGAAGTCACGTTTGAATCAGCGATGCCGCCGAATGAGGTGGAACGCTACAGCACGAATCACGGCATTTTCTTCGATCCTGCGATCAGCCTGCGCGTGCCTGATTTCTTCTCTTTTTTCAACGAAACCGTGGCGGACGTGCTCCTCGAGAACGCAGGGTGGGTTAAGGAGCTGACGCAGCGCAAGAAGATCGTGGGCGCCTTCTACGGCTACCTCTGGTGCAACTTTCCCAACCTGAGCGCCGTTCACAGCGGGCATCTCGGGCTGGCGAAGGTCCTCGACTCGCCCGACGTCGATTTCATTGCGAGCTGCTATACGTACGACAACAAGCAGATCGGAGGTCCCAACAACTCGCAGACGCTCCCCGAATCGGTGGCGCTCCACGGCAAGCTCTACTTCAACGAGGTGGACACCGAGACTCACCTGTTCCAGCGGCAGTGGCGATGGGGCGATTCCCTCCGCAATCCTGCGAACTTTGAAGAAACCAGGGGCCTGCAGGTTCGCGACTACGCGTATGCCTTGGCCAAGGGATTCGGCATGTGGTGGACGGACCTGCACGGAGGGACGTACCACGATGATCAGATCCTTCAGCTTCTCGGAGAGATGAAACGGATTGATGAGCGGTTTCTCGAGGCCGACAAGCGCTCAAACTCAGATATCGCCGTCATCCTGGATGAAGCCAGCTTCACCTACTGCGGGGACGGCGAGCCGCTGTTCAACGCTTTGCTCACTGCGCAAAAGCAGTGGGAGTTCGCGTTCATCGGGGCGCCATGGGATGCCTACCTTCTCGCCGACATCGGCAACCCGAAGCTGCGAGACTACAAGCTCTACATCTTCCTGAATACGTTCCGGGTGACCCCGGAGCAGCGGACCGCGATCCACGCCCGCCTGAAACGCAACGGCGCCACCGCCGTCTGGGTGTACGCTCCCGGTTACATCGGCGACAACCTGTCGGTCGAAAACATGAGGGCGCTCACGGGCATACGCCTTGCCGAAAATGACACGCCTGGCGAACTGCGAGTCGAAATCACAGCCTACAACCACGAATTTACGAAATCGCTGCCCCGAGGTTTTGTTTACGGCACCGACGTCAATGTCGAAAACATCAAGCGGTGGTACGACCACCAGGTCTACCTCAAAGATCCGAGGGATCCGTCCCTCCGGCGCGACCTCCCGGGATTCCGGATCAACCCGCGCTTCTACGGTGACGACCGGGGCGCCACCACGCTCGGCAAGCTCGCGGGACTCGACAAGCCCGGACTGGTCGTCAAGAAGCAGCAGGGCTGGACGTCGGTCTATTCCAGCGCGCCGATACTTCCTGCCGCTCTGCTGCGCGGCATCGCCCGCGCGGCCGGCTGCCACATCTACAGCGCTGCCGGGGATGTGGTGACGGCAAACCGCAACTTCCTCGGCATCTATGCGCCCGCGGGCGGCTCGCGCACGGTCCGGCTGCCGGGTAAATCACGTGTCGTCGACCTGCTCGAAGACCGAGTCCTCGCGGACGGCGTCACCGAGTTCCCGCTGAAACTGGCGCCGAATCAGAGTGTGCTCCTGCGCCTCGAAGAAGTCGGAAAACGATAGGGAGATTGAAGCATGGCAAGAATTGCTTGTCTCGTTCTGTTATTCGCCTCGATGGCTCAGTCCCAGGACAAGGGCATCTTCCTGTCCTACTTTGCGGACAAGGCTGTGGAACCGACTGCCGACCCGGATTCGGCTTTCTGGAAGGGGATCCGGGGGGTGACGATCGAAAAGAGCGTCCTGGGACCCGTCATGCCCGAGTTTCGGGCCGAAGTCCGCTCCCGTTGGACCACCGAACACGTCTATTTCCTCTTCATCGGCCCGTACCAGAAACTCACGCTGAAGCCGGACCCGGACATCACGAACGAGACTTACCGGCTTTGGGAAAAGGATTGCTTTGAGGTTTACCTGGGAGCGGATTTTGAGCACACCAACCGCTATCGGGAATTCCAGATGTCTCCTCAGGGGGAGTTTCTCGACCTGGATATCGACTCCACGAGGGACAAGCCGGGATTCAACGGCGAACAGAACTGGAACTCTGGGATGAAGGTCAGAGCCCGGATCGATGAGAAAAAGAAGATCTGGTACGGCGAAATGCGAATCCCGATCGCCGCGGTGGACAAACGCCCGGCGAAGGCGGGGAATGAAATGCGCATCAACCTCTATCGCCAGGACGGCGAGGTCCCGAACCGCGACTTCCTCGGATGGCAGCCTCCCGGCATCTGGAATCCGCATCACCCCGAAAAGTTTGGAATCCTGCGCCTGGTGAGGGAGTGACCACGTTGCGCGGCACCGAAAGACCAGGACCGTGACGACCTCTAACCTGGATTACTCACACGGGAATTCGCATTACGCTTTCCTCCGCGTCCAAAACAGGCGGGCGGTCAGCGGGCGGCGGCCGGGTTTACGCGCCACTCGACGATGCCGGTTTCGAACCAGGTCAGGTCCTGGGTCATGTAGTTGCCGTCGGGCGGCCCGAGGGCGCCCTTCTTGTACACCTTCCCCTGCAGCTGAATTTCGAGGCGAAGGCCGGAGGTGGTTACCGGCTGGAAGGAGACCTTGTTGAATTGATCCCCGGCTACGGCGTAGGGGTCGGAGGTAACAACGGGCTTCCAGTCGTTACCTTCCTTGTACAGCAGCCGCCAACTCCTGGGCAGGACGCACACCTGCTTGTCGTCCTTCCAATAGACCTCGATCGATGAGACCCGCGCCGGTTTGGCGAAATCATACTGAACCCACGCGCTGTCTCCGGACTGGGGGTGCAGTCTCAGGAATGGTGAAGAGCCGTCTTCGGAATTCACCGGCGCCACCTGGTCGTAGATGGCGCTGATGTCGCCGCTGCCGTCCTGGGAACTTGGGTAGAACCGGCGTTCAATCGTGGGCGGCTGATTGCCGGGGTAATTCTCGGCGACCGTTCCGTTGCCGCACGAGGAAGTAGCACGGCTCGTGGAGGCGATGGTCGAGAGCGGGGCAATCCTGGCTTTTGACGCGTCGGCTGCCAGCCAGACCGACATCTCGCCCGGAAGCCGGTTTCCAAAGGCGTAATAGGGAATCGCCGCGAAGTCTCTCTCTTCTTTCACGACCGACCTGCGATCCGGCCCGCGTTTCAAGGCGACCGCCTTTCCCGCGATTTCGCCGATGCCGCCCAGGAGGTCCGCGCGGTATACAAACTGGAGGTCGGCTGATTCAGGAAGCGTGAGATTGAAGACGCCGCCCGGATTATCGGCCTGTTCGGCGCAGTAGACGAGCGGACCGCGCTCCAGCGCCACCATGCCGCGATCCTCCGCGACCTGGTCCGCCGCAACCACCCGCCGGACCGGCATCGGGAAATTGAGCCGGACGGTATCGCCGGCTTTCCACTCCCGTTCGATGCGGGCATAGCCGTTCTCCAACGCATAAGTGGCGGTGTTGCCATTGATGGAGAGCGAGACCGGCTGTTCCTGGACCGGGAGGTAACGGTAGAGGGAACCGGGCATCGGCTGGTTGCGGGCCCAGCCGGGGATGCGCACGAACATGGCAAAGGTTTGGGGCGCCTGAGGCTGGACGGTAATCGTCACGGCCCCGTCCCACGGATACCCGGTTTCCTGCGTTACCGTCAGCGGAGTGTCCTTTAACCGCATCTCGGCCATGCTGCCGATGAAAAGGTTCACATACAGGCTCCGATCGTCCTGGGCATAGATAAAACCGCCCAGTTGCGGCAGGAGTCGCGCGAGATTCGGCGGGCAACAGTTGGGCCCGAACCAGGCCTGCCGGGCAAAACTGCCGTAGGTCTTCAGAGGCGCCTGGTACAAATAGGTGTCCCCACCGATGGATACACCGGCCAGGAAGGCATTGTAGAGCGTGCGCTCCATGACATCGATGTATCTGGCGTCCTGCTTCAACAGGAACAGCCGCTGGTTCCACAGCGTGTTGCCATAGGCGGCGCAGATTTCATTCCAGGCGCTGAGATTGGGAAGGTCGTAGTCGTCACCGTAATCCTCCTCGTCACGGTAGGAGCCGATGCCTCCCGTCAGATAGGTCCGCCTGGAGACGGCGTCCTCCCAGATGCGTTCATCTGCCTGGGCGTAGCCGGGATCGGCGGTCAGCGCGGCGATATCCGTAAGCGGGGTGTAGAGGTAGGTGGCGCGCACGGCGTGGCCGATCGCGCGGGTCTGGGATTTCACCGGTTCGTGATCCTGGGCGTACGGTCCATAGAGGATCGAGCGGCCCGCCGGGTTGCCGCGCGCATCGAGGAAAAACTGGGCCAGCCTCAGATACCGGTCGTTGCCCGTGCAGCGATACAGGCGGAGCAGCCCGATCTTGACCCCCTCGTGATTCGAAATGTCGTGCCGCTTGTCAGGGCCGAAAACGGCATCGAGGTCGTCGGCGATCTCGATGGCGACATCGAGGACCTTGCGGCTTCCCGTGGCTTCGTAATAGGCGACCCCGAGTTCGAGGAAGTTTCCGGCCGCAAAAAAGTCCCCGTCCCCTTCGCTGGACCAGATCTGCTTCCGGCTGCGGATGCGCTCGATGGCCTTGTCGAGATAGCCGTCGATCCGGGACTTGAGCGCCGGGTCGGGATTTTTGGCGTAGACATAGCACGCCGCCTCGAGAAGGCGCAGTTCCGGGTTGCGGCCCGCCTTGTCGAAACGAGCCATCAGGCCTGGAATCGAGACGTTGCGGTTGTTCTCGAGTCGCGGCGTCCAGAAGCCGTCGCTGATCTGCACGTTCTTATAGGCCACGGGCCGGACCAGGTAGTCGGACTTGCGCGTGACGGTTTTCGTGCAGGCGGCCGCCGCAAGTGCCACGATGGAGATTCCGGCGATTTTCAGTAGAGTTCGTTTCATGAGTTGCCCTCGCCAATTTACAGCATTAATTTTTTTCCTGTGACTCCGGTTCTTTAAAAGTGCAGTGGCATTATATCCGGTCTTCACCATATTGAGGTCAATGGAACATTTCGATTGCCCGGGGAAAACACCTCCCGGCCCTGCCATTACAATCTTCAGTCGCACTTTGATTCGCTTTGCGGGATCCGCTGACCGCTATCCTGTGATATATTTTCATGTATATCCGGAGATTTATATGGGCAAACCGTTGATGATTCAGGAAGAGGACGAGCGTCGGATCGAGTGCCTCAAGCGGAGGCTGGGGATACAGCGCAAAGTAGATGTCCTCAGGGCCGGAATCGACCTGCTCGAAAAGGAAGCCGAACGAAGGGAACGAATCAGGCGTTGGAAACGAGCCGCAGCGCTGGTGACCAGGACCAGCCGTGAGGTGAACGCGGAATTTCAATCGCATTCCAGACTGAAGAGGACCTGAAATTGCTCCCGCGCCGCTGGCATCTTTATGTCGTCGACCTCGAGCCGCGAATCGGGACAAAGCCGGGCAAGCAGCGTCCCTGCCTGGCGATCCAGCCGTCTGAATTCGGTGAGGCGGGGCTGGAGAGCACAGTCGTCCTTCCGCTTACTACCAAGGTGTTGCAGCAGGACGCATTTCCACTGCGGGTCCGCATTCCTAAGAGAACCTGCGGTCTGGAGCGCGATAGCGAAGTCCTGGTGGACCAGATCCTTGCCTGGGACAATTCACTTTTCTACAAGGAACTGGGGCTGCTGCCCGACGCCCTGGCTGAAAAGGTGACCGCTGCCCTAAAGGAGTTCCTCGATCTCTGACCCGCGCCGCATTGTCCTGCTGGTCTGTTCCAAGCTTCGTCCTTCCCGTGGTGCTGGATGCGGAACTTCAGAAGGACTTGACCCGGAGAATGAATATATTTTCGCGGGCGAGAAACGTCTCGGTTCGGGCGATCTCGAATCCGGCTTCCATCGCCTTTTTCAGTTCTCCCGATAATCACAGGACCTCCGGCGTGGTCCGGATGCCGGATGGATGCTTTCGATTCTGCCGGACTCTCGCCAACGCAACAAGTCATTTCCCCCGAATTACGACAGGAGGTCGGCAAGTGGGACGGCCCGATTTCCCTGTATTTTGCAGTGTTTTGGCTTATGATCGGACGGGATGCTTCCGGAGTCCCTGAATTGCAAAATAGCCGGGGCGCCACTGCCTGGGAGAAGGGGGCGCCTGAGTTGAGGGAGGAGAGGAAATGGCCATCTATCGGGAGGTTTTCGGACCCAGCAAAGAGGACATCTGGCGGCAGCTCTCCAAGGAGATCGGCGCCCGCTACGTCGAAGGCGGATTCTGGCACGGGGACAAAGTGCAGGCCAAAATCGGAGAATGGACGGTGACCCTGGACGCACAAGAGGTCCCCTTTGGCGGAGCGAACCGATTCACCACCCGCCTGCGCGCGCCGTTTGCCAATCAGGACGGATTCAGCTTTCTGGTCTTTCGCTCAGGTGTCTTCGCGGAGCTCGGCAGGCTGATCGGCATGCAGGACGTGGAGGTAGGTTTCCCCGAATTCGACAAAAAGTTCGTCATCAAGGGAAACGACAAGGAGCTTCTGCGGCGGCTCTTCACCAACAAGAAGATTCGAGAACTGCTCTCGAAGCAGCCGGACGTGCGGTTTGAGATCGTCAAGAACGAAGGCGAATCCAAAGGGGAAGCCAACGACGAAGTGAGGTTTCAGGCGGTCGGTGCAATTCAGGATCTGGACCGCCTCAAGCAGCTCTTCGAGCTTTTTTCCGCCACACTCGACCAGCTATGCGCGATGGGTTCCGCCTACTGCGGGTGCTCCGAAGCCTCCACTAAGACCGGCGAGGCCGAAGCCTGAGGCTTTGTTTGGCGGCTCTCTTGCGACAACACGGGATCGATCACTCATATACGAATGACCGCGATTTCAGGAAATTTGACTTTCTCAAGGTTCGCAACCCTTTTGAGGGCACTCGGGAATGAGACGATTCTGAACGTGACATAGGGGGGATGGCAATGAACCGATCGGCACGGGAGCAGGCACTCTGGATCACATTGGCGCTGGCCGGCGCGCTCGCCGCTGCATGGATGACTTCCCAAACACCGGGCGCCGCACAACAGGCGCGCGGCAACCGCTTCACGGGGGGCACGAATCCAGATGGCTCGCTGAGGCCCTCGGCGCCGCTCACACGATTGTTCACGCAGGATGCCTACACCGAATACGCGATCCTCGAGCCGGGCACGGAGCAGTTCCGGATCCGATTTCTTCCTGAAGAGACCCGGACCGGCGCCACCGAGCTGGTCAACGCCACTCGCGGCGGCAGCGAAGGATCCGACGTCGAGGTGTACGATCCCCGGACGGGAAAACCTCTGAAGTTCACCTATCTCCAGGCGCCGAATGATCCCGAGACCCATGCGATTCATGCAACGCTTCCATTCCCGGTTCCAGAGGGCGGCATCGGCCGGGTGCTGATCTTCAAGACCTACAAGGACCCCCGCACGTACATGATGAACGGCGAGGACATCGTCTGGGTTCGCAGCCTTTCCGGCTACCGGCTGGGGGTGATTCTCCCCCGGGGATTCGCCTTCATTTCGTCGAACGTCGCCGCCCAGTTGGGGACGCTCGCCGATGGCAGGTTGAAGCTGATGTTCGCCAACCCGAGCGGGCAGAGCAACCCGGTGACGATTCACGCGCGCAAGACCATGGCGAAGTTTGCGCCTGTGAAATCGACCGACATGTTCTTTGACGACATCCGGACCCTGTATGACCTGAATGAGCCCGATACCCACAGCATGAAGGTGGATCAGAGCTACAGCGATTACCGCAAGGGCGCCAAGGCCATCCTGGACTCGCTGGCCTACCTGCCACTGACGGATCTGAGGGTCGTCGATCTCGATACCGCGAAAGCGTTCACGCCGGTGAAGGACGGAAACGGCCTGTCGGTCAAGCTGGATGTGCCGGTTATGGACGACAAGCAGAGCGCGCACATCAGGATCACGGGCACGTTGCGCGACGCGGCCTACCGGCTGGAAGGCGGGAATCTCATATTCGACCGCACTCTGCACGGGCTCCGCAACACCGTCCTGCTGCCTGCCGGATGGGAGGTGTCCTCCGTTTCACAGTCGGGCACAATCGGAACGTACCAGGGCCGCACGTTCATCGCCCTGATCAACCTGAACTCCGAAAACCAGTGCCGGGTCGCGATCCGTGCAGGGAAGCGGTAGGGACGGATGCTGCACAGCGCAAAGGCACCTCCAAAAACGTTTGCTATCATTCCACTAGCATGATAGCATCGTTCCGTGAAACCGTCTCGAGCCACACTGGTGCTGCGCATTCCGTCGTCCCTGCATCAGCGGCTGAAACAGGAAGCCCGCGCGACGGACTTGTCGCTCAATAAACACTGCCACGCCCTCCTCAGCAGGAGAGCCGGCGATGCTCCCGTGGCCTCCAGTCCCGGCGCCTCGACCGTTGCCGCGGGCCCTTCCCGCCGGATCACGCCCCTGGATGACCTCACGGCAAAGGTGGTCGAAACCTGGGGGGGCGAAATCGAAGGGCTCGTCCTTTTCGGCTCGTTCGCCCGCGGCCGGCAAACCGCGAACTCCGACATCGACCTGCTGGTTGTCCTGAGCAGGAGGGTAAGGCTTGACCGCGACGTCTATTCGCGCTGGCAAATTCACGAGTTCGACGGGTGCGAAGTGGCCCCGCTCTTTGTGCGGATTCCCCGGGAGAAGGAGCGCATAGGCGGGCTGTGGTTTGAGGTGGCGCTCGACGGCATCGTCCTCTATGACCGGGACCTGCAACTGAGCCGCTTCCTGTCGCATGTGCGAGATCTCGTAGCCGCCGGCACAGTCCAGAGAAAGATCACCCACGGACATCCGTACTGGGTGCATTCCGGCCAAGCCGGCGAAAATTCAGCGCCGGCGGGGGGTGCATGAGAAACCTGGATCTCGCAAACGATTACCTGACCAGGGCCAGCGGCCGGCTCAAGGCCGTGGACACCCTGCTCGCGGAGGGCATGTGGGCCGATGTCGTGCGCGAGTGCCAGGAAGTTGTCGAATTGGCGCTCAAAGGACTGCTGCGCCACCATGATGTCGAAGTGCCGCGCGTGCACGATGTCAGCGAAGTGCTCGAGGAGAACAGCGCCCTCTTTCCGCAGGCGGTGCGCGAGGCTCTCGAGGAACTGATGGAGACCTCCCGGGACTTGCGCCGGGACCGGGAGCTTGCGTTTTACGGGAGTGAGGACATCACCCCGCACTCGTTCTACAAGGAAAAACACGCGCGATCCGCACGGCGGCGCGCCGGCCGGGTGGTGAGCGTCTGCCTCGACGCGTGGTCCCCCCCGGCAAAGCGGCGAAGAAGGTGAGCCCGCATCCTGAATCTCCTTGGGCGGACGTTGCGTCCGTTCGGACACTGCGCCTGGTCCGATGCCGGGATCCCCGCCGATGTCCTGTTCCCCCAGGTATTTGCCCCCGGGAGCGGCCGTAGATTCTTGACAATGCCTGCTTTTTGTGCGAAGAGGAGACCATGAGAACGGTCTGTTTGGAGCTTCTGTCTCTGCTGCTCGTGGCTTTCACCGCCGCTCAAGAGAAACCTGTCCTGCCGGTGTTCAGCGACATCACGAAGCAAGCTGGGATCTCATTCGAGCATTGCCTGGGAGACGACGAGATCAGCAACATCCTCGAAGCCACCGGCTCGGGCTGCGCGTTTCTGGACTTCGATGGTGACGGCCTCATGGACATCTACGCCGTGAACGGCAGCTATCTCAAGGGCATCAGCGATGCGGATTTCCCTTTCAAGTCCGTTCGAACCCCCAGCCGCCTCTATCGGAATAAGGGCAACGCAACCTTCGAGGACGTTACGGAGAAATCGGGGGCGGGAGCTTCCGGGTACGGCATGGGAGTCGCGGTGGGCGACTTCGACAACGACGGCCATCCGGACATCTATGTGACGAACTACGGCAAGAACATCCTCTATCACAACAACGGCGACGGCACGTTCGCCGACGTCACGACAAAGGCCGGCGTCGCTTGCGGTCAGTGGAGCGTGGGCGCCAACTGGATCGATTATGACAAGGACGGATACCTCGACCTGTTCGTCGGCAACTATCTCGAGTTCGACACCAAGTACCGGCTTTTCTACGAGGCGGACGTGTATCCCGGCCCTCTGGCTTACCCCGGACAGTTGTCGGTTCTCTATCACAACAACCACGACGGGACCTTCACCGACGTCAGCGCGAAGGCGGGCATAAATAAGAAGGGCCGGGCCATGGGGGTCCTGTCGGCGGACTATGACAACGACGGCTGGCCTGACATCTTCGTCGCCAACGATGCCATGCAGAACTACATGTATCACAACAACGGAAATGGCACATTCACAGAGGCCGGAATCGAGTGTGGCGCGGCGTTCGGCCAGCACGGCAACGCGGTCGCGTCCATGGGCGGGGATTTCGCCGACTACGACGGCGACGGCAAGCTCGACCTCGTGGTGCCGGCCATGAACTACATCGGGATCTTCCGAAACCTGGGCCGCGGGCTTTTCGAGGAAATATCCGTCCCGACGGGCGTGGCGCGGGTCAGCGCCCAGTTCTGGTCCTGGGGCGGCGATTTCATGGACTTCGACAACGACACATGGCAGGACCTCGTCATTGCCAACGGAGATGGCCACCGACTTTCGGAGAAGCAGGAGCAGCTTCTCATGAGAAATGTCGCCGGACCGTCTGGACAGCGCGTTTTCGTCGACGTTTCCAGATCCGCCGGTTCCTATTTCGACACGAGAAGCGTAGGCCGCGGCCTGGCTACCGGCGATTTCGACAATGACGGAGACCTGGATTTCTTCGTGCTGAACATCGACCAGACATCAGTTCTCCTCAGAAATGACGGAGGCAACCGAAACAACTGGCTTGCGCTGAAACTGGTCGGCACAAAAAGCAACAAGGACGGCGTGGGTGCGAGGGTGATCGTCCGCTCAGGAGACTTCACCCAGGTGGCGGAGAAAATGTCCGCGAGCAGCTATCTCTCCCAGAACGACCCCAGGCTCCACTTCGGGCTCGGCCAGCGCGTCAAGGTGGACGAAGTGACCATCAAGTGGCCCAGCGGGAAGACCCAAACGCTGAAAGATGTGATGGCAAACCAGTTCCTCACGGTAGTCGAACAATGAAGCAGCGCTTTGCCGCCGTTGCCTTCCTCCTGGTGGCGTTTCAGCCTGGAATGCCGGTTATCTCCAGCCAATTGAATTCCTACATGGTTTTTACCCAGGCGCCGTTCCACGCGAAATTGCACGGCGGCCCGACCGGGCGGTTTCTCTTGAACGGAGCCGCCGGCGTTGGCAGCCGCATCGTTCTTATGGCGCGTCACGGGGCTCCTGCCGTCCTCACCCCCGAATTCGCAGCCGCAGCGGATCCTTCCGTCTCCTTCGACGGGAAACGGATCCTGTTCTCCGGAAAGCGCGCGGCACAGGACAAGTGGGATATCTGGGAGATGGATCCCGACGGCAGGAACAAGCGGCAGATCACCAGGGACTTCGGCAACTGCCGCGAACCCGAATACCTTGCGATGAGCTCGATCACGCCACCGGAATTCGCCGACAAGGTGCGATGGATGACATTCGTTTCGGATGCGGCCGGGACTTACCAGGAAGGAACTCCGGAGCTTGCCACATCACTCTACGCCATGAACCTGGAGCCCATCGCCGGTCGGGGATCTGTGACCTGGCGGACGACCTTCAACCTTTCGAACGATTTTTCACCAACCGTGCTTCACGATGGCAGGGTGTTGTTCACCAGCAGGCAGAAGTACGCCGACACCGCGCAGAAATTTCCGCTGCTGGCCGCCAACTGGGATGGCAGCGGCCTGAACCTCTTTTGCGGGACCGGCCAGGGAGCGCAGTTCAAGACGATGGCCTGTGAGACGCCGGACCGGATGCTGGTGTTCGTGGAATCTGCCAATCCGACGGACAATGGCGGGCGGCTGGCCAGGGTCTCATTTCGACGCCCCCTCCACAGCTATGAATTGCTGAGCCGGGGAACAGGACAGTATCTGTATCCGCATGCTTCCCCCGACGGCACGCTCGTCGTTTCATTTTCTTCCGGAAAGGAAAGCTACGGCATCTACTCGTTCGATCTTGAAAAGGGGGCGCCGGGAGAGCAGATTTACGACGACCCGAAATGGGAGGACCTGGATGCGCAGCCGGTCGTGCCAAGACCGGAGCCGCAGGGACTGATCAGCGCCGTCATCGATTCCCTCACCTGGGGTCATCTGCACTGCCTGAGCGTTTACGATTCGGACGTGCCCGAGGTCAAGGCGATCCCAGAGGGCGCAGTAAAGCGGGTGAGATTTGTCGGGGGTTCGCCTGTTTCCGCCACAGAACCAAGGAGGGCCTCACCGCAGTCTCTTCCTGAAGCGGGAACGCGCTTTCTGGGCGAAGCGCCCGTCGAGCCGGATGGGTCGTTTTTCGTGGAAGTGCCGGCCGACACCCCATTTCTGCTGCAACTCCTGGGGGAGAAGGGGAATGTCCTGGAAACCATGCCCAGGTGGATCTGGGTCCGGCGGGGAACGAGCCGCGGTTGCATCGGATGTCACGAGAACAAGGAGCTGGCGCCCGAAAACCGGGTTTCGGACGCGGTGAGAAAAGCCGTGCCCTATGTTCTCAAGCAGAAGAAATAAGAGTGCCGCGCCTTATAGAGCGATTACCTGAAATGATAAGTCAGTCACGTATCCTTTTATCGGGTGTCGCAACGCTGTTGCTGGCGGCAGCCTCCCATCTCCTTCCCGGCGATTCGTCCGGGCAGTCCCGCGAAGGAAGCAGGCGGGCAATTTATGCCGAACCGGAGGACGCTCTCTACAAGTCGCCGATTCAAATGGCGCTGACCAGAGACGGCCGCCGGCTTTTCGTTGCCTGCGAAAACAGCGGCGAGGTGCTGGTGGTGGACACCGGCGCCCGCAGGGCTGTAAGCAATGTGAAGACGGGGCAAAGCCCGTTCGGTGTTGCGCTCAGCCCCGACGAGAGCCGTCTCTACGTCAGCAACCGCTGGGACGACAACGTCGCGGTTGTGGATCTCGGGCGCATGGCGGTCATCGGGACGATCCCCGTGGGCGACGATCCCCACGACCTGATTACGGATGAGACCGGAAGGACCCTGTTCGTTTCGAACCTGGGCACCGATGACGTGTCCGTGATCGACACTGCCGGTCTCAAGGAGATCAAAAGGCTGGAGGCGGGCCATTCACCCTTCGGCATGGCATTCTCTCCGGACCACCGGTTCCTGTACGTGTCTAACCAGTTCTCGAACCCCGTCCCCTTTCGGACGCCTCCGATCCTCGAACTCACGGTCATCGATGCAGAGCGCCAGGTTGTAGCCGGGAGACGTCCGCTGTTTTCTACCCTCGTGGGGCAGAATCTTGCCGTTTCCCCGGATAACCGCTTCGTCGTGGTGGCCCTGGAACTGCCCAAAAACCTCCTTCCGGAAACACAGGTATACCAGGGCTGGATGGTTACTCACGGATTTGCCGTCGCCGAAACCGGGGCGCAGGGAAGGGTGGCTTATTTCCTTCTGGATGAAGCGAACCTTTATTATGCCGATCCGTTCGGCGTCGCCTTTTCGCCGGATGGCCAGAGGCTCTATGTCACATCGAGCGGCGTGAATGCAGTCACTGTGATAGACATGAGAAAAGTGGCGGGGCTTTTGCAGGCGCGTGACGGAAAGATCGGGCTGTCGGACGAAGCCATCAGCCTCAACGCGCGGAATCTGGGACTCAGCTCCGAATACGTCCTGGGGCGCGTCCCGACCGGGAGCAATCCCAAAGACATCGTGGCCTCGCCGGACGGCCGCTGGATTTACGTCGCGAACCGGCTCTCCGATTCCATCCAGGTCGTCGATGCCGGGAGCAACCGGGTTGCCGGGGCGATCAACCTGGGAGGACCCGTGATCGAAACGGAGTTGCGCAAGGGTGCCAGGCTCTTCAACTACAGCAGCATCAGTTTTCAGAAACAGTTGAGCTGCAACACGTGCCACCCCGAGAATAGCCTCGACGGACTGGTCTACGACATCGTCGGGCCGGGAGACGGAATCGGGCAGAATCTGGTCGAAAACAGGACGATGAGAGGCATAGCGGACACCGGACCCTTCAAGTGGTCAGGAACCAACCCGACGCTGCAACGCCAGGACGGACCCAGAGCCGCCCAGCTGTTCTTCCGCTCCCACGGTTTTGAGAAGGATGACCTCGAAGCGACGGTCCATTTTATCGAATCGCTTTCGCTAAAGAAGAGTCGCTACGCAAGCAAGGACGGGCGGCTGAACGAGTTCCAGAGGAGAGGCAAGGCAGCCTTCGAGCGGGCTTACACCAAGGACGGTCGCTATATCCCGGTGGCCAACCGATGCATCACCTGCCATCCGGCGCCCCATTACACCGACCGCATGTCCCACGACGTCGGAACTCAGGCATACACAGACATCACCGGAGAGTTCGATACGCCTCAACTGGGGGACGTCTACGACACTTCGCCGTTCCTGCACGACGGCCGCTGCTATTCGCTGGAAGAAATCTGGACCGTCTTCAATCCGGGCGACACTCACGGCGTCACCAACGACATGGCGAAGGAAAACCTGAACGACCTGATCGAGTACACCAAGACTTTGTGGGTCGCCGAGCCGGTGCCTGACCGGGATCTCTTCGCGTCACTGTTCGCCAAATCCACTGAAGGGGCTTACCGGCTGAAGATTGAAGACCTGGATTCCATCACACGTCCCGGCGCGAAATACGTGGGCAATGAAGTCTGCGGAACATGCCACGTGCGGGAGTACAAGAAATGGCTGGGCACCAGGCACGCCCGCACCTGGGTGATGCTGGGGATGAGCGAAAAAGCCGACAGGGTAAAGTCGCAATTCAACGTGACGGCGTCGAGTCAGCAGTATAGCGCGATCTGCCTGAAGTGCCACGGGACGGCCGCAGACACCCCTCCGGAATTCCGGCTGCCCACGTTTCACGTCGAGGAAGGGGTCCAGTGCGAGACCTGTCACGGCCCGGGGGAAAGATACGCGACCGCAGAGATCATGAAGGACAAACAGAAAGCCATCTCTCTGGGATTGAGAATGCCGACAAAAGAAGTATGCTTGGACTGCCACAAGCCCAAACCCTCGCACGCGTTCTTGAACAGGAAGCCGTTCGATTTCGACGAGTTCTACAAGAAGATTGCCCATATGCATTAAAGATTCGAAATTCGAGATTCGAGTTTGTCAATTTCGAATCTCGAATTTCGAATGGATTGGGAGACGCGAAATGAAAAAACTGCTGCCGGGTATCCTGCTTTTCGCAGCGCTTGCTGCGGTGGCCGCCGAGGAGCCCCTTCCCAGGGTTTACAGGCACTGGGAGTCGTTCCACAAGGAAGACGGCCTGCCGTCAGACAAGGTTTTCTCAATCCTGGTCGAAGGGGCCCGCATATGGGCCGGCACCGACAGCGGTCTGGCCTGCTACGAAAATGGCAAGTGGCGCTACTACGGAGTAAAGGACGGGCTGGCTCATCCCGCCGTTCTGAGCCTGGCCCTCGATCCGGCCAGCGGAGACATCTGGGCGGGGACGATGAAGGGATTGTCGCACTTCTCGGCCGGCCGTTTCGAAAACTTCACGCAGTTCAACAGCGGGCTGCCGAACGACGTCGTGTTCGGCGTCTGCGTCGAGAACCAGAACGTCTGGACTGCCACCACAGCCGGGACGGCGCGCTTCCGGGTGCCCGAAAAGAAGTGGGATATTTACACCCCGGCGAACTCTCCTCAGCACGAACCCTGGGGATACGCCGTCACATACGGAGACGGCCGGGTCTATGCGGCGCTGTGGGGCGGCGGCGTCCTGGAGTTCGACGTGGCCACACAGGCCTGGCGATCGTGGCTGGATCCCGACGGGGAAATGGAATACGACGTTTTTCGCGATGACGGGCTCATCCATGTCATCACGACGAGCGTCAGCTATGTGGAGAAGATTCTCTGGGTTTCCACCTATTTCGGCATGAGCCGGTACGACGGCAGGGAATTGGCGCGGCTACATGGATCACGACTCCGGGCTGGCCAGCAACTTCATCAACTTCGTCAAGGCCAGGGGCCGTGTCGCCTGGGTATGCACCGACAAAGGGCTCAGCGCCGTCAACGGAGACACGAACCGCTGGGTGACTTACACTCCTGCTGACCCCGCCTGGAACAAGAAGCAGGTCTCCCCGTCCGAGCCGATCGAAGGCACGAAGGGTTGGGTGGCGAAAATCTACGACGACAGCAAGCTCCTGGAAACAATAAAGCTGGAACATGGCCTTGCCAACAACCACATCTACGGCGTCGATTTTCAAGGGGACGACGTGTGGGTAGCCACCTCAAAGGGGGTAAGCCACGGGACCCTTGCGGGGCGGTAATCCACGGGGTCGGGATCGGAATCGGGATCGCAGTCGGAATCGGCATTCGAGACCGTGACAAGACCGATGGATCATAGAATTGGGATCTACTTCGAGCCGGTGGCGATGCCGATCCCGAGGGCAGCTTCAATAGCGGGTGGTCAATGATTAAAGCGCGAAGGATGCTTGAGGGAGTAACTCATGACTAAACATTGGATGCTTCGGTTCCTGGCGGTCCTGGGACTGCTCACCTGCAGCCTGTTGTTTGCATTGGGGGGACAGACAGCTCCAACAAAGCCGCCGGACCAGAAAACGTCCGACGAAAAGAAGAAGCCGGAGCCTATTTACGGAAACACGCCCGAGGATCTCAAGCCCTTCGCGAAGTATGTCAAGGAGCCCTACAAAAATTACTGGGTTCCGAGCGACTCTCCCGTCATGTTCTGGGGGCCGGGGCGCGACAAGCCTGATCCTGAGGTCGAGACGGTCAAGATCGGAGTAATCGCCCCGATCACTCGAAGCTACGAAACCTACATCGGCCAATCCGTGCTCCACGGGATGCTGATGGCGCTCGACGATGCCAACGCCGCCGGGGGTTATAAAGGCAAGCGGTTTGAGGCTGTGGTAAAAAACGACACCGGGCTTTGGGGAGCTTCCGCCAACGAGGTCGTCTCCCTGTCCTACGACGACAAAGTCTGGGCCATCATCGGAACCGTCGACGGTGCGAACACTCACATCGCGATCCGGGTTGCGCTGAGGACGGACATTCCAATGATGAACGTGGCCGACACGGATGCGACCCTGGTGGAGACCAAGATACCCTGGGTCGTCCGCGTGATTCCGGATGACCGGCAGATGACCTACACGATCGCTTATTACGTGTACAAACAACTGGGGCTGAACAGCGTCGCGATCCTCCGGGCCAGCAATCGATACGGGCGCATCGGTGTGACGCAATTCAAGAAGGCTTCCATCAAACTCGGGAAGCCTGCCCCGATCGAGACCAATTACGAGCCCAACTACGAGAATGTAAACCCGGACTTCGAGATCCAGCTGGATCGTCTTGAAAAAGTGCAGCCGGACGCTGTAGTTCTTTGGGCCGATGCCGAACCGGCCGGTGCGCTCGTGAAGCAGATCCGGGATCGGGGGATGAAATTCCCTATTTTTGCATGTGAGCGCATCGTACACCCCGATTTCCTCAAGGCGGCAGGAAAGGCGGCCGAGGGAGTCGTGGCGATGTATCCCTTCGATCCGGAAGCCCGGAACCCGAAGTACGCGGAGTTCAGGAAGCGTTACGAGGAACGGTATCACACCGCGCCGGATTGCTACGCCGTCCACTCCTATGACGGGACTATGATGACCGTCGAAGCGATCCGGAAAGCGGGTCTGAACCGGTACCGCATTCGCGATGTCATGGCCGAAATGCGCCACTGGGACGGGGTCTCCGGGCCCATCGATCTGGACGAGGCATTGACCAATCGCAGGCCGGTTACTGCCGCCACTGTGAAGGGCGGGAAGTTTGTTTTCGGCATTCCCAAGATGAATCGAACGTTCTAATTAATTCGAGATTCGAGATTTGGTACGAATCCCGAATTTCGAATCCGAATCTCGAATCAAGGATAAACAAATGTGGGTTTGGATGATCCTGGCGGTCTTGCCGCTGATCGCCCAGGGGTCGCAACAACCGTATTTCGACTTCAGCAAAGCCGGGTCAGGATTCTATGGTCCCGGACGCGAGGCGCCGGACCCTGTGGGGTTGATATCGGTTCGGATCGGCGTGCTGGGACCGGGGAAGGATGCCGAAGGGCTGCAGATGCGCACCGGCGTCCGGATGGCCCTGGACGAGATGAACCGGACGGGAGGGTACAAGGGGATCCCCTACGAAATGGTGTTCCGGCCCGATGATGGTCCGTGGGGAATGGCGGCGAAGCAGGTTGTCGATCTGGCCTACGAAGATAATGTCTGGACGATCATCGGCGGCCTGGACGGCTTGCGCACTCACATCGCCGAACTGGTCGTCTCCAAGGCCTGGGTCCCGGTGGTCACGCCGTCCGCCTCGGACGTGTCGATCGACTATGCGAACGTGCCGTGGGTTTTTCGATGCGCACCGGCCGACAGCCGCCAGGCGGAGCTGCTGCTCGACTACGCCCGGAGACAGGGACGCAAACACGTGGTTGCTCTAACCGAAGCGCAGCGCGACGGATACACGGGCTTCCTGCGGCTCCGGGAAGCGGCGGACCGGAAGCACATCCGTCTGGATGCTCACTGGCAGTTCCCTGCGGGCAGTCCCGAAGCGGTGATCCCGCGCCTCATGGGCGTGGAATCCGATGCGCTAATCATTTGGGGCAGCCCGGGACCCTCCCTCGATTTGCTCCGCGCCATTCGGGCGGCGGGCATAAAGACCCAGGTGCTCGGCCCCGCTTCGCTTGCAGCTGCGGAGATCACCGTTGATTCCGAGTTGCTGGGAGACCTGGTGGTTGCCGCGCCCTACGACCTGAGCCGGCAGGATCCGAGACTGCTCGAGTTCAGCGCGCGGTTTAGAGACCTCGCGGGCGTGCCCCCCACGCCGATTGCCTTCCTTTCCTACGATGCGGCGCTCCTCGTCGCCAATACCATCGGGACCGCGGGATTGAACAGGATGCGGATTCGCGATGAACTTGCGCGGAGGTCCTACGACGGCATCGCCGGAAAAACCGAATTCAATTCGCTGCGCGGCAATGTCAGAGACCCCGTCATCCTTACCATCAGGAACGGCCGCTGGGAACGCGTGAATAAGTAGGCAAGGAGATCGCCGATGCGTGGCCTGATTCGGAGGAGCAGCAGAGCAAAGTTCCATGGTGGGTTTGTCTTTGCTTCAGCGTTGGTGCTGGGCCTCGCTGCAGCAACCCTTGCCCTGCAGTCGCAGGGGAAGAGCGCCCAAACGGATCGAGAAAAAACTGCGGCAGCCGTGCGGCTGAACAACCTCGGGGCCGCTTACATGAACCAGCGGCGCTCTGAGGCCGCGTTGAAGAACTTCGAACAGTCTCGCGCGCTCGACCCCAACCTGTCCGCAGCCCGCCTGAACGAGGGGATCGCGCTGCTCGACCTCCAGCGGCTCGAGCCGGCAAGGAGCGTGCTCGTTGCGGTAGCCGGGAAGCAGCCGGATAACCCGCGCGTCTGGTTCAACCTCGGCTTGCTGTACAGGAAACTCGACGAGACGGAACAGGCTCTGGACGCATTCGGCCGGGTCGCCCGGCTCGATCCCAACGATGCCGACACGCAATATTTCCTGGGGGCTCTCCACCAGAGTGCCGGACAACTTAAACTCGCCGTCGCGAGCTACCGGCGGGCGCTCGAACTCAATCCGTTCCACGTCTCTGCGCAATTCGGCCTGGCGAATTCCTACCAGCGCCTGGGTAACAGCGAGGAAGCGCGCAAGTACCTGGACCGCTTCCAGAAGCTCACGGAGGAAAAGCTCGGAGCGCCGATCGGAACGACCTACGGCGACCAGGGCAAGTATTCGCTTGCCGAGGACGTGCGGCTTCCAGCGGGCGCCGCGGCCGCGCCGATCGCGGTCAAGTTCGTTCCCGTGCCGGGGGCCGAATCGGGACTGCTCCCTGTCCGTGCCGGAAAACCGGCGCCCGGATCGTCCCGTTCGGGGAGCTGCTTCCTCGATTATGACAACGATACCCGGGCCGATTTGTTGCTGCTGAATGGCGGTGCGGACGGAACGACCGCTCTCTATCGAAACGCCGGCAGCCGCTTTGTCGATGCGACCGGTGGCGCCGGGCTTGCCATTCCCGCCCGTGCTTACAGCTGTGTCGCCGGCGACTACGACAACGACGGCTGGACGGATGTCGTCGTTGCCCTGGAATCGGGCCTCCGGCTGTTCCGCAACGAGGGCAAAGGAACGTTCCGTGATGTCACCGACGCCTCCGGGCTCCGCGCGGTTGCCGCCCGGCCGTTTGCCGTGACCCTGCTCGACTACGATCACGACGGCGACCTCGACCTGTACCTCACCTCGTTTGCCGGGGGGCCCAGGCTCTTGAGGAACAACGGCAACGGCAAATTCACCGACATTTCGTCGGAGACGGTGCCGGGTGAAGTTGCGGATGCCCAGGTGGTCATTGCAACGGATTTCGACAACGACCGGGCCGTGGACTTGATCGTGACTCGCGCCAAGGGAGGGCCGTCATTGCTCCGGAATCCCCGCGAAGGGAGATTTCTTGTCACCGCGCTCTTTGGCGGTTCGCCCGGGGCAGCCACCCGGGGTGTCGTGGCTTTCGACTTCGACAAAGACGGCTGGATCGACTCAGCCTTCACGCATGACGGGTCTCCGGGATTGAGCCTATGGCGGAACATCGAGGGCAAACGGCTGGAGGCCGTACCGCTTCCGAAGCTCAACCTGACCGGCGGATGGGGCCTTGTGGCGTTCGACTATGACAACGACGGGCGCATCGACCTGGCCGCGGTCGGGGCCTCGGGATCGAAATCCCGGATCGTCCTGCTGCGAAACGAAGGGAGTGCCGGATTCCGGGAACTGACCACAGCAGTCGGCCTCGACAAAGTGAACCTCGTCAATCCAGGCACGCTGATCACGGGCGATTACGATGGCGACGGCGACGCCGACTTGCTCGTCACGCAGGATGGCGGCCCGCCGGTGCTGTTGCGCAACGACGGCGGGAACAGGAATAACTGGCTGCGGCTCTCGCTCAAGGCGCTGGCCGACAACAAGAGCTCCATCGGCACAAAAGTAGAGGTCTTCGCGGGCCCGCTCTATCAGAAGTTCGAAGTGCAGTCATCCTCCGGCTACCTGGGACAGAACGCGCCCGAGATTCTGGCAGGCCTCGGGGACGTCAAGGAAGCGGAGATCGTGCGGCTGCTTTGGCCGACGGGCGTTCTACAGGATGAAGTGCAACTGGCTGCGGGCCGTCCGAACCAGGTCACGGAGAATGACCGCCGCGGCAGCTCGTGTCCCATTCTGTTCGCCTGGAACGGCGCTCGTTACGACTTCATTTCCGATTTGATCGGCCCGGGAATCGTCGGTCACTGGGTGGCGCCAGGCGAGCGCAATACTCCCGACCCGACCGAGTATGTGAAGGTGGCCGGGGACAGCCTCCGTGCGCGGCAAGGCCGGCTGAGCCTGCGCCTGCTCGAACCGATGGAAGAGGTGGTCTACCTCGACAACGCGCGGCTCATCGCCGTGGACCATCCCTCGGATGTCGGGATCTATCCCAATGAGCGATTTGCCAGTGTGCCGCCGTTCCCCGACTTTCAGGTCATTGCCAGCCGTGGGGCGCGCCTGCCTTCGGGCGCCTGGGACGACCACGGGCGCGACGTCCGGAGCGATTTGCGCGCCCGCGACCGCCGCTACGTCACGGGGTTCCGTTCGCTCCCCTTCACGGGGTTTGCCGAACTGCACGGGATCGAACTCGAGCTTGGGGCATGGGATCCGGCGAAGCCTCTGCGGTTTCTCCTGCACGGTTTTACCGACTACTTTACCGCCACCTCGGTCTATGCCGCGCACCAGGCCGGAATCCGGGCAATCCCGCCCTATCTCGAGGCGCAGGACGCCGCCGGGCGCTGGATCCGCGTCGTGGACGACCTTGGCTTCCCCGCCGGCCTGGCACGCACCATGGTTGCGGACGTGACCGGGCGGCTGCCCGCGGGCACAAAGCGGGTGCGGCTATTGACGAACCTGAAAGTCTACTGGGATCAAATTCTGCTGGACACCACACCCGAAGCGAATCTCGCCCGGCTGACCGAGGTGCCGCTCGCCGGCGCTGCCCTCGGATTCCGCGGCTATCCGCGCGAAGTGCGCGGCGATCCGTCGGCCGATATCCGCTACGTGTATGAAGAAGTCAGCAGCACCGGGCCCTACGCGCGGCACGCCGGCAATTACACACGCTACGGCGACGCACTCAGGTTGCTGACAAACGCAGATGACCGTTTTGTGATCTTTGGTTCCGGTGATGAGGTGCGGCTGGAGTTTGATTCCTCGGCGCTGGCGCCCCTGCCGGCGGGATGGACGCGCGACTACCTCTTCTATGCGGATGGGTTCGCGAAGGATATGGATTTTTACGCGGCGCACGGTTACTCGGTCGAGCCGCTGCCCTTTCACGCCATGCGCGGCTACCCTTACATGGGTGGGGAAACCTATCCGCAGGAGGGGCCCTACCTGCAGTACCGGCTCGATGTGAATACGCGGCAGGTCTCGGGCCGTGATGCGCCGAGTTATCGCTTCGATTTCCGGACGGAGCCTGCCGGCCCCCTCAGAAAGAGATGAATGACACGCTGGAGGGAAATAGGAAATAAGAAATAGGGGATGGAATGCACCCCTATTTGCACTATGTGAACGTCCCCGTTTTCGGTGGGTTCCGACCACTTTCTTAAGGTAACTCTTGGCCAACGAGGAGTTCGTCATATCTCAAATATCTCTCCCGGGCGGTAATCGGGCTTTAAATCCCAGTACCATCGCTCGCCTACGACGATCTTTCGAGCGCCGAGACGACGCAGCCGCTGCTGGAAATCGCTGATGAAGCTTTTCCAAAAGCCGCGGCGATCGTAGAGAATCCTGCCGTCGTCAATCATGTCCAGGAACAGCAGGGATCCGCGGCTGATTTCGGCAGGCGTCTTGAATATCGGTGCCAGGGTCGTGAAGATGCCTTCCTTGCCCATCTCGTTCATCAGCGAGCCAAGCTCCTCACGGACGGCGCGGAATTCCTCGACGCGGCGCATGCGGCCATTCGGCAGCGGGTCGGCTATGATCAGGATGTCGATATCGGATTCGGAGTGCGGTTTTCCTCTGCCTACTGAACCAAATATCACGACCGAAATCAGGCGCCGGCCATAGAATGCACACAACGCTTTCTGCAGTTCTCGCAGCAAATGGTCAAACCTGCTTTTCAGCATCTTCCGGCTGGTTCTCATATGAGGGTCGCTGAATTTCCAGGTGATTCAGTATATCAGAAACAGAAAGAGATCAGACCACGGTTATCAACCCGGATCATTCATGAATATGCGACCCGACGGCGTTGTTCCGGGTCCAGTTTCGAGATCTATTATGCGCCATGCGACGTCGTGCTTTCAGAAATCAGCGTGGTTCAGCCGGATCTGCTTTTCGTATCCAAGGAGCGCCTTGGTATTTTGACAGAGGCAAACGTGCAAGGCGCGCCCGATCCTGTGAGATATTCTTGCGAACGCTTTAAACTGTATCCTAGAATGATGTTCTAAGTCTTGGTTGAAGATGCGCCGGGATCCATGGCGCTCGAGGATCGGCGATGTTGAGGTTCCTGCCCGCGATTGTAACGGTCGTGCTCGCCTGCAGTGTGGCTGCCACGGGATCGAATGCCCAGGTTGCCGCGAAAAAAGCCCAGGCGTCCGACCCTGCGGCGTCCATCCGACAGGCTTTGAGCCAGGCGGAAAGCGGCCGGTGCGCGGAGGCCCTGCCGGTTCTGAAGCGCAATACGCAAGGCTTGCCGGACAAGCAGCTTCGTTATCACGCCGCCTTTGCCGTCGTCAACTGCGGGATGAGCGTCAACGACCCGGCTGCGGTCATGAACGCGCTGGTGTTGCTGCGCCGGGATTTCCCGGATGATCCGGAGGTGCTCTACACGGCTGCCCGCATTTTCGCACAGTTCGCGGATCGCTCCGCTAAGGAACTCGCGGAGCGGTTCCCCAAGTCGCCGCAGGTGGGCAGGCTCAATGCGGAGGCGCTTGAGTCGAAGCAGATGTGGAAGGAGGCGATCGAGGCTTACCGCAGTATCCTGGCGCAGGATCCCAAATTCGCCGGCGTTCACTTCCGCATCGCGAGCATCCTGCTCGATACGTCGCCGGGCGCCGAGGCCGCTGCGGAGGCGAAAAAGGAACTGGAGGCGGAGCTCGAGATCAATCCCAAGAGCGCCGCGGCCGTGTTCGTGCTGGGCGAAATCGCGCGGCGAGCCGGCTCATGGGACGAAGCCATCCGGCTGTTCACACGAGCCTCACAAATGGATGCCGGCTTCCTCGAGGCCTATTTCGCCCTCGGCATGTCGCTCAATGCGGCGGGCAAATACTCCGAGGCCATCGCACCGCTGGAGCGCTATGCCAAAGGCGTACCTGACGACCCGGCAGGACATTATCAGCTTGCCCAGGCTTACTCCCGCACCGGCAACAAGGCGGCCGCGGACCGCGAATTGAAACTTCAACAGGAAGCCCTCGCAAAATCGGGTGTGCGCCGGGCGCCGGAACCACGAGTGCCCCGGTGACCTCTGTCATGGATGCGTCAATCCGAATGCGATCCTGCTCCAGATCGCGCCGCCGTTTCCTTCAGCGGCTCGGCCAGGCCGGGCTGGCGGCGGTGTTGCCCCGCGAAGTCTGGGATGCATTCTCCGCGCAGCTGGCGCCGCCGGCGTTCGAAGAGATTCCCCCCTCCGCAACCGGAATTCACTGGGTTCATGTCGCGGGACTCACCCCGGAAATGTACGTGCCCGAATCGCTCGGCGCCGGCTGTGCGTGGATCGATTACGACAACGACGGGTGGATGGACATTTACCTGGTGAACAGCGGCAAGTGCGACTTCTACGATCCGCCCCAGCCGCTCCGCAACGCCCTGTACCACAACAACCGCGACGGCACCTTCACCGATGTCACCGAACGCTCCGGCGCCTTCGGCACCGCCTACGGGATGGGCGTCGCGGTCGGGGATTACGACGGCGACGGGTTGCCCGACCTGTACGTCACGCAGTACCCGCGCAACGTCCTCTATCACAACAACGGCGACGGCACCTTCACCGACGTGACGGAGAAAGCAGGCGTGGCTGCGCCCGGCTGGACCACCAGCGCCGTCTGGTTCGACTACAACAACGACGGCCGCCTCGACCTGTTCCTCTGTGGTTTCCTTGAATTCAGCAAGCCCAAAAACGTTTATTGCGGCACCCCGGCCCTGCGCGCCTACTGCATGCCGACCGCCTATCCGGGATTGCCATGCCGGCTCTTCCACAACAACGGCGACGGCACCTTCACCGACGTCAGCCGTGAAGCGGGAATCCTCAAAGAGGCCAAGGCCTGGGGGGTCGTGGCCGCGGACATCAACAACGACGGCTGGATGGATCTGTTCGTTTCCAACGACAAACTCCCCAACTTCCTCTTTGCCAACCGCAAGGGGAAATTCGAAGACATCGGCGCGCTCGGCGGCGTCGCCTACAATGCCATGGGAGTCGCCCGCTCAGGCATGTGTGTTGACGCCGCCGACTTCGACCAGGACGGCTGGATCGACCTCTTCAACACCAACGTGGATCACGAGATGTTCTCGCTCTATCGGAATCTGAAAACGGAGACCTTCGATGACCTGTCGATCCCTTCCGGCATCGGCGCGGCCACCATTCTCATGAGCGGCATGGGGAGCCGGCTTTTCGATTACGATAACGACGGCGACATCGACCTGGTTCTGTGCAATGCGCACGTCGACACGGTCGTACAACAGCGCATCCCCGATGTGAAATATAATGAGCCGATGATTCTCTTTCACAACGCGGGGGGACGCTGGCAAAACGTCAGCGCACAAAGCGGGCCTATCTTTGCCAAGGACATCGGCGCGCGCGGGCTGGCGCTCGGTGATTTCGACAACAACGGCTCGGTGGATCTGCTGATCTCGATCAACGACGGAGCGCCGATCCTGCTTCGGAACAATGCCGGCAGGCAGAACCATTGGCTCGGCGTGCGCCTCAGGGGCCGCAAAGCCAACCCGGACGCCATTGGCGCGAAGATCACGTACCGGTCGGGAGACTTCCAGCGCCACCGCTGGCTTGTCGGCCGCGGTGGGTTTCTGTCATCGCATGACCCGCGAGTCGTGCTCGGCCTGGGCCCGCGAACCAAAGTGGATTGGATTGAAGTAAAATGGCCCCCGCCCTCAATCAAGATCGAGCGCTTCGCCAATCCGCCTGCCGATCGCTACATCACCATCGTCGAAGGGGAGGGGAAATGGGTGTAACGAGGTTTTGTTGCGAAACCGCCAACATCTCCGTTATTGACCTGGACCTAGACCTGGACCTGGACTTGGACCTAGACCTGGATGTTCGAAGACCGATCGTCCTTCAACCAATTTTATCCGCTGCAAAGGGCTACTTCTCAAAGGACTGTCCACGTCCAGGTCCACTTCCACGTCCAGGTCTAAGTCTAAGTCCAGGACCCGTCGAGGACAGAAACCGGGGCCCGCGACAGAAACTGACCAGGTTGGCTCTTGTGCGGCTGGCGCTGATCACCGCCGTGGTCTGGGTTGCCCTGGCAGGCGCGGCGGCGCCGGCATACGCCCAGAGAAGCCAGTCCGGCCGCGGCAACGCCGCCGCCGAAGCCGAGCTGCAAAAAGGAATTGCGCTCACGAAAGGCGGGAAGTTTGGTGAAGCCATTCCCCACTTCGTGGCTGCGCAAGGGCAGGTCCGCGACGCATTCGCCCTCGGCTTCAACCTGGCTCTCTGTTATGTCGGCACGGGGCAGTACGAGCCGGCCATTGCGCTGCTGAACGAACTGCGGTCAAACGGGATCAACAACGCGAACCTCGAGAACCTGTTGACCCAGGCGTTGCTGGGCCAGGGGAAGCCGGAGGAGGCCTTCGCTGCCTTCCAGCGGGCGTCCCGCCTGGCGCCCGACAGCGAGAAGACCTATCTCTACATCGTCGAGTCGTGCATGGGCCACGGCTACCTCGACATGGGACTCCGGGTCGTGGAAATGGGATTGAAGCGGTTGCCGCGCTCAGCCTCCCTGGTGTTTGAGCATGGCATTCTGCTCGGGCAAATGGACTTTGTCGAGGATGCCATGAAGGAACTCGAAAGAGTGCCCAAACTGGCGCCGGGGAGTGATGTCGCTTACATCGCTGCGGCGCAGAAGAGCATCTTCGAGAGCAACGTGGACGAAGCCGTGCGCATCGCCCGCGAGGGCATCCTCAAAGGGAAACAGCACTTCATGCTGCTTGCGCTCTATGGCGAGGCGGTAGTGCTTTCCGGCGTCGAAGCCGGCAGTCCTGAATTTGAGGAGGCCCGCGCCGCCCTGGAGCAGGCCGTCGCGCTGAGTCCCACCTATGCGAGCGCGCGGATGTCACTCGGCAAGCTATACCTGATGGATGGCCGCACGGACGACGCTATCGTGCACCTGAATGTGGCCCGGGAGCTGGAGCCGAAAAACTCCGCCGTCTATTCCAACCTGGCCGCCGCCTACCGCAAACGGGGCGATACGGCGCGGGCCGAAGAGATGCTCGCCATTCTGGACAAGCTGAACAAGGAAGAAATAGAGAGAATCCGAAATGCGCCGGGCGACCGCAAGGCCGGCTATGTGGCCAATCCCGTAACAAAGAAGAAATAGTTGAGAGTCCGTCCGGGCGTCAGGCAGAAAATTGGGGCCTGAATTATCACTTTGCTTGAATGCGGGGAAAGGGACGGTCCACCAGACCTACGCCCTCTTTGACCGTGATGATCTGGTCGCTTTTCAGTTTCTCGAGCTTTGTGACCGTACCGCTGGGCCACGTGATCTCGATCGCATCAGCCTGCGCATGCGCTCCCAGCCCGAAGTGCAGTCTTGGATCCTGGGCCGACTGGTAACTCATTCCGCCTTTTCTCTGTTCGTACTTGACGAGATCGCCGGCGGTCACTTTCACACTCGTGCCCACGCCGTCGCGATTGGATTTAGTTCCGATGAGTAGAATTTCCAGCCAGTGATTTGAGTTTCCACCGTCGTTGCGCAGGAGCTGCGGTCTTTGGCCGCCGTTGCTGACGAGAATGTCCAGGTCGCCGTCATTGTCGAAATCACCCGATGCGGCGCCGCGGCTCACGTACGGCTTTTGCATGTCCGGTCCCAGCTTGTCGCTCACGTTCTCGAACCTGCCTCGGCCTATGTTGCGGAACATCTGCTTGGGTTCCGCGTAGGTCGTATCCGGGTGGTACAGCTGCACGTTGTCCATCACGTGACCGTTGGCCACGAACAGGTCGCACAGGCCGTCGTTGTCGTAGTCGAGGAATCTGGTGCCGAAACCGCTCACCTGGTACGTGTCGTAGCCGACCTTGGAGGACAACGTGGCATCGGTGAAACTCCCGTCGCCCATATTCCGGTAGAAGCGGTTGAGCTGCATGTCGAGATGCGTGATGTACACGTCCAACCGGCCCGTATTCGTGGTGTCGGCCGCATCCACCCCCATGCCTGCTTCCATCTGACCGTCGCCGCTCACTGCCGCCCCCGCAAGGTAACCGACTTCGCGAAACGTGCCGTCGCCCTTGTTGTGGAAAAGGTGGTTGGGTTGCGCGTCATTGGAGATGAAAATATCCTGCCAGCCGTCGTTGTTGTAGTCGAAGGTCACCACGCCCAGCCCGTTCGCCGCCTTGGGACCTACGCCGGAAGATTGGCTGGCGTCTGAGAACGTGCCGTCGCCGTTGTTGTGGTACAGCCTGGCGGGTTGGCCGTGGAAGACATTCGGGTGACAGTAACTGCGCATGTTAGGGCCCCGGTCGCCGCAATAAAAATTGCGTTCGGGGGACCAGTCGACGTAGTTCGCGACGACCAGATCCAGGCGGCCGTCCTTGTCGTAATCGAACCAGGCCGCGCTCGAGGCCCAGAGCCCGCGGTTTTCGACTTTTGCGCGCGCCGTGACATCGGTAAATGTGCCTTTGCCGTCGTTGTGATACAGGATGCACCGGTCGTATCCGAGCACATACAGGTCCGGGAAGCCGTCATTGTCGTAATCGCCTACAGCCACCCCCATGCCGAACAAGCCCTCGGCGCCGACGCCGGCGGATGCCGTCACGTCGGCGAAAGTGCCATCCCCCCTGTTGCGGTAGAGCGCGCCGCGCAGCGGCTGTTTCGGGGTGTAAACCCTGGTGGCCGCACTGTTGACCAGGTAGAGGTCCATGAAGCCGTCCTGGTCGTAGTCGATCCACGCGCAGCCGGCGCCCATGCTCTCTATCAGATACTTCTCGGGCGTCCAGGCGTTGTCGTGCACGAAGGTGATGCCGGCAGCAGGCGCAATGTCGGTGAAGATCGCCGTGGCGGGCGGAAGAGCCCGGCTTAAGAGCGTGGCTGCGCAGGCAATCACCGGCAGAACGAGCCACCCACGCCGCAAAAAGTTCACAATCGGGATCACGGATAGCGCCTCTCAAGTCAGCTCAAGACCGCTGATTCTAAGCGCTGGAGGGAGGGGAAACAAGGGGAAAAGGCCGTCCCGTCACGCAGCCAGGATGGGACTTTGGAATATTAACTAAAGGAACGCAAGAAATAGCTTGACGCCAGAACCGAGCCCTCGTATGCTCGCTGCGAAAATCGCTCAGGAGATTTACATGCATGCGGTCGCATCAACGACCCCTGACGTCGTGGCGGTCGGTTTTCGCCGGTCCCTATCAGGCATCTTACGTTCGCTCTCTCGAGTTCGCCCCGCCACACGGATTGCGCTGCCTATGTTGATATGTTGAAAGGAGACTTCATGTCGCGTCGGTTTTTAGAAAAGAGTTTGTTGTGCATTGTGATTGGTCTGATGGCCATCACGGTGCCCTTGGGGGCACAGGAAACGCGCGGACGAGTCAACGTTACCGTACTCGATGCGCAGGCGGGAGTTGTGCAGGGCGCGAGTCTTGAACTCGTCGACCTGGCGACCAACGAGGTGCGCAACGCGACTACCACGACCGCCGGCACTTATTCCTTTAGCAGCCTTCCAGTCGGCAAATTCCGGCTGACGGTTGCGAATAAAGGTTTCCGAAATACGATTTACGACGAGGTGACCGTCTCAGCGGCGAAGGTCACCGACATCGTCACGACTTTGCAGGTGGGCGCGCCCACCGAGACCGTTACCGTGCTAGCTGTGGCGCCGATCGTCGAGTCGACCTCGGTCGCCATCGCCACGACCATCGATATGAAGCACATCGACACCCTGCCCCTGTCGGGCCGCGATATCGGGCAGCTGTCGCGCATCGTACCCGGGTACACAGGCACATGGAACGGTCTGCCGACGAGCGCCCAGGGAAACAACATCGATGGCGTCATCAGCAGCACCAGCCGCATGAAATTCGGCGGCAACTCCAGCCCGAGCGTCAGCGTCCGCCTGGAAAACATCGAAGAGATGACGGTGCAGACCGACCAGATGGACATGAACCAGGGCTTCGGCATGGCAACCATGCAGAGCACCTATACCACCAAGCGCGGGACCAACGACTGGCACGGCCAGGCTTACTGGGACCACCGCAACGACAACCTGAACGCCAACGGCTGGAACAACAACAGGAGGGGTATCACCAGGGCCGAGTACAAGCTGAACGATTTCGGCGCCAACATCGGCGGCCCCGTGTTCAGGGACAAGCTCTTCTTCTTTTTCAGCCTCTCGACCTCGAGGCAGCCGGGGCAATCGCAAGCAGGCGCCTCTGTGTTGACGCCGTCCGCGCAGGCAGGGAATTTCTCGTATCTCGTGGGCACTCAGACTCGCACGGTCAACTTGTTCCAGATCGCGAAGGCATATGATCCTTCGCTGCAGGGCACGACGAACAGCGTGATTGCATCCCAGATGGCGCGCATCAACCAGGCCATCGCCGGTTCGACCATCACGCCCAGCACGTCGGACCCGAACGTCAACGGTGTCGCCTGGCTGCGGCCGGATCCGAGGTCATCATGGTTCCCGACATTCCGCGTCGATTACACGCCTCATTCCAAATGGCGCATCAGCCTGGCCGCGAACCAGACGAAGAACAACAGGTTGACCTCCGGATCTCCGCCGTACCCGGGCGACGAGTTCCTCCCGATGACCTCTGGGTCCAAGTCCAACAACGTCACGACTTCGCTGGGAGTAGACTGGACCGCGACGAACACGCTGCTCAACTCCTTCCGAATGGGGTACCTGTATCCGGCGGGATGGAATCCCTGGACCGAGGGAGATTGGAGCTCGCACCCGGAATCAGTGTACTGGCCGTACGCCGGGACCTCGCCGGACAATTGGACTTACCCGATCTCCACGTTTTATCCCGTGTGGACTCTCGCCGATACCATCAACTGGCAAAAAGGACGGCACACCCTTAGTTTCGGATTCTCTGCGTATCGGGAGCAGGATAAATACTGGAATACTCCCGAAGCCACGGAAATCAGCATGGGGGTCGACGACGGAGATCCCGCTTACAATGCCTTGACCAACTCCGGCAGCTATCAGCCCCTGCCGGGCGCAAACACCAGCCAGATGGGGGACGCGCGCGACCTTTACGCCCAGCTGACCGGGCGCATCACCTATATTCAGGGAATGCTCAAGTATGACAAAGCCACGGGCAAGTACGATCCGCAGCGCCTGCAGCACTTCGACCTGAATGAGCTCGCCAAGGCGGGCGGATTTTTCATCCAGGACGGGTTCCGCTTCCGGCCGAACCTGACCATCAACGCCGGATTCCGCTGGGACTTCACCGCGGCCAGCGTCGACCTGAACGGTATGTACCACAACGCCGACCTGACGTCGATCTACGGGCCTACCGCCGTTGCCAACCTGTTCAAACCAGGCGAGCTCAACGGCAACCTCAATCCGACGATCGACGAGCGTCCGCAGCCTTACAACTCCTGGTACGTTTCGCCGCAGCCGTCGCTGGGGATCGCCTGGAGCCCGAAGTTCGGGGACAGCTTCCTGAGCAGGATTCTGGGCGACGGCAACACCGTGATCCGCTCCAGCTTCTCGCTCCGCAACTACACGGTGCCGTATCAGTATTTCTGGAACAACGCGACCGATTACGGCGCGTTCTACTACCAGTTCTACACGGCAACCGCACGGAACAGCACCGCTCCGGGGAGTTTTGCTCCGGGCAGCCTGTTCGTCGGAAGCCCGTATCCTACCTTCGCGTACGCCCCTGAGACTTACGAGAAGTCCATCCCGGCCGCCAGGTTCACGTTCAACAACGCTCAGATGACGAACGGCATCAACGGAATGGATTACAACCTCTCGCAGCCGTACACGATGAGCTGGACCTTCAACATCCAGCAAAAGCTGGGCGAGTCGCGCGCCTTGGAAGTTCGCTACACCGGAAACCGTACCGTCCATGGTTGGCTCTCGCTGAACATAAACGAGGTCAACACCCTCGAGAACGGCTTTCTCGACGAGTTCAAGAATGCCCAACAGAACCTGGCAATCAACGCCGCCAACGGCTCGGGGAACTCGTTCGCCAATCTCAATCCCTCCAAGGGCACCGTGCCGGTTCCGATCATGACGGCGGCTTTCACGGGCAGCAGGACGGGTGCGCAGACGAGCGCCGAGTTCAAGCGCAGTTCCTTCATTACCAACCTCAATACCGGGGCGGCCGGTTCCATGGCATCAACGCTCACGGGGTTGGGTGCGGTTCCGTACTTCTGCAATCTCGTCGGGGCTGCGTTCGGTCCCTGTGCGGCCCAGGGCTACACGATGCAGGGAGGGGGTTACCCCATCAATTTCTTCCAGGCGAACCCGTATGCGAGCGGCATCCCGGCAACGGTGATGTCGGATCCGGGCTATTCCACTTACCACGCATTGCAGGTCGACTTCCGCCAGCGCTTTTGGCACGGCCTGCAGTTCAACGCCAACTACACCTGGAGCAAGAACCTGGCTGTCGGCTCGGGCACCGATTGGACCGGCGCGTATTCAGCGGTCACGCTGCGCGATCTCCGGTTGAGCTATGGGCCGACCGGTTATGACATGCGGCACGTCGCCAACATCTCCGGGACGGTCGATCTGCCGTTCGGGAACGGAAGGACGTTCTTGAACCAGAAGGGCCCGCTCGACAAAGTGCTCGGCGGCTGGACGGTCGGCACGATCCTCACGATGCGGAGCGGAGGCATGGGCCGCATTACCGGCGGCTACCGGACATTCAACAACCTCGCCGACGGCGGCGTCATCCTCACCGGTGTCACCCGAGAGGAGATCCAGGACGCAATCGGCGTTTACAAGACCGGCGACCCGTACGTGACGTTGATCGATCCCAAGTTCCGTTCGGGCAATTTGGCCAACCCGGCCTACTTCAAGCCCAACACCACGCCCGGTACGATCGAGGCCCCGTTCATCATTTACGGTCCCGGCTCCTGGGACCTCGACATGAGCCTGAACAAGGAAGCGAGGGTCACGGAACGGACGAGGCTCTCGTTCCAGGCGCAGTTCCTGAACGCGTTCAACCACCCGACCTTCCGAGGCACCCCCGGTGGCGTCAATTCATCCGGTTGGGGAACGACCACCAGCGGTGGGAGCTCGCGGGTGATCGAATTCCGGCTGAGGCTTTCGTTCTAAGCCCGCCCCGCTAACCGAATACCTGGACCAGGCCCGCACGTGCGGGCCTGGTCCTTTTTTTTGCGCAGCTCCGCGCCCCCGCCTCCCTCCCGTGTTCCCATTTGTCACTCCGGAAACTTAAAGGCACTGCATTCTTGTGCCTCCGGGCTTCAGCCCGGACGCCAAAAAGGTCTTGACTACATTTTCGACCGCTCGTATGCTCGTGATAAGCGGCAGCGCAGGAGATCGTGTTGGATGTAAGCGCTTGCATCCGGGTCTCGCAGCGGTCGTTTTTGTCCACCGTAACCGGCAATACTGCGAGTTTTCCCCGATCCCCCGGTGTCCGCTCCGCGATTACTGATCACCCCATTTGCCGCGGAAAAGGAGGCTCAATGCCGCATTGCCTTTTCAATAGAACCATGTTGTGCATCACGATTGGCCTTATTCTGATAGGCCTGACGACGCCTGTGTGGGGACAGGAGACCCGTGGGCGAATCAACGTCACGGTGCTCGATCAACAGCAGGCCATCGTGCAGGGCGCCACGCTCGAGCTCGTTGATCTGGCTACAAACCAAGTGCGTACGGCCACTACCCAGAGCGCCGGCGCCTTTACCTTTGTCAACCTGCCGCCAGGGAAGTACAAGCTGTCGGTTTCCAACCAGGGGTTCCGAAATACGGTCTACGATGAGGTGACCGTTTCGTCGACCAAGGGTACGGACATCGTAACAACTTTGGTGATCGGTTCGCCGACCGAGACCGTTACGGTGGATGCTGTGGCGCCGGTTGTGGAAGCGACCTCGGTCGCCATCAGCGCGGTCATCGATCTGAAGCAGATCGAGGGCCTGCCCCTCCAAGGCCGCGACATCTCGGGTCTGTCGCGCATCGTACCCGGGTTTACGGGCACGTGGAACGGCCTGCCGTCGATGGCCCAGGGCAACAACGTGGACGGCGTGATCGGCAGCACGAGCCGGATGAAGTTCGGTGGCAACTCCACGCCGGCCGTTCAAGTCCGGCTGGAGAACATCGAAGAGATGACGGTGCAGACCGACCAGATGGACGAGAACCAGGGCTTCGGCATGTCCGCCATGCAATCCAACTTCATCACGAAGCGCGGGACCAACGAGTATCACGGCCAGCTCTTCTGGGACCACCGCAATGATAACCTGAACGCCAACTCCTGGAGCAACAACTGGAGGGGGCTCCCGAAGGCGGAATTCAAGCTGAACGAGTTCGGCGGCAGCGCCAGCGGCCCGATCTTCAGGGACAAGCTCTTCTTCTTCTTCAGCCTGTCCACCGCGCGGCAGCCGGGCGGCGGCACCACCGGCGCCGACATACTCACCACGTCCGCGCAGCAGGGGAATTTCACCTATGTCGGCACGGACGGGCAGACCCGCATTGTGAACGTGTTCAATGTGGCGAAGTCTTACGACGCTACGCTGCCGGGCACGACGAACGCCGTAATCGCCGCCCAGATGGCGCGCATCAACAAGTCGGTCAGCGGTGGGAGCGTGACCACTACCACCGACCCGATCGTCAACAATCTCAGCTGGCTCAACAGGGACCCGCGAACCTATTACTATCCGACCTTCCGGGTGGATTACACCCCTACCCCGAGCTGGCGCGTGAACCTGGCCGTCAACTGGACCAAACAGAACCGGCCGACCACCAATGCCGCTTATTTCCCCGGCGACGACTTTGCCAATACCGCCAGCGGAACCTTCACCAACAACGTCACCAACTCGCTCGGGATTGACTGGACGGTTTCGCCTACCCTGATCAACTCATTCCGGTTCGGTTATCTGTACAACGCGACCAAGTACGATCCCAACGCGAATCCGGACTACAAGACCGTAGCCGAAAACGTATTTTGGCCGTTGGTGACTACCCCTATGCAATACCGGACCCCCATTACCACCTTTTATCCAATTTTCAACTTCGGGGACACTGTGAACTGGCAGAAGGGAGCGCACTCGCTCAGCTTCGGATTCACGTTCTACCGGGAACAGGATCACTATTGGAACCCGCCCGAGCTCACCAACACCGATCTCGGACTGGTCGAAGGCGATCCCGCCCTTAACGCGTTGAGCAATGCCGGCAGCTATCAGCCGCTGCCGTTTGCAAATACCACCCAGCAGGGCGATGCGCAAGGCCTCTACGCTCTGCTGACCGGACGGATCTCCAATATCCAGGGATCGTTTCCGTACGATGCGAAGACCGGGAATTATATCCAGCAGCGTGCGCTAGCCTACAATCTGAACGAGGTGGCCAGGGGAGGGGGAGTGTTCGCCCAGGATACCTGGCACTTGCGGCCGAACCTGACCCTCAATGCCGGCTTGCGTTGGGACTTCACTGCTCCCAGCTACGACAAGGGGGGGGCGTATCACAGCGCCGACCTGTCGTCCCTGTACGGCCCATCCGGCATCGGCAACCTGTTCAAGCCCGGCGTGCTCACCGGCAACATGAATCCATCGCTCGATGTGCGTCCGTCCACTTGGGCCGGCTGGTATGTTACGCCGCAGCCGTCCCTGGGAATTGCCTGGACACCGAAGTTTGACGATGGTTTTCTCCGGAAACTGCTGGGAAACGACGAAACGGTGATCCGCACCAGCTTCTCGTTGCGCCGCTTTACCGTGCCGTACCAGTATTTCTGGAACACCGCGTCCAACTACGGCTCGTTTTTCTACCAATTCTACTCGACCACGGCCCAGGAGGGGCCCGTTGGGAAGGGCGCCTTTACTCCGGGAAGTGTGTCCGTAGGGCAGAAGTATCCTGAGTACATACTCCTGCCGGAGAGTTACCAAAAGGTTTCTTCCATGGCGACGTTCACGTTCCACAATGGCCAGTTCGACAACGGCTCGAACGGATTCGATGACCAAATCTCGCAGCCGTACACGATGAGCTGGACAATCGGGATTCAGCGGAAGCTGGGCACATCCCGCGCCTTGGAAATCCGCTACAACGGGAACCGCACACTGAAGCAGTGGATCCAGCTCAACTTGAACGAAGTGAACGTGTTCGAGAACGGGTTCCTCCAGGAATTCAAGAACGCCCAGAAGAACCTGGCTATCAATGGGAATTCGTTCGCCAACCTCAACCCCGCGGCCGGCACCGTCCCGGTGCCGATCCTGACTGCGGCTTTTACGGGCAGCAAAACCGGCTCGCAAACGGCCAGCCAGTTCAGGAGCGGTTCCTTTATCACACGACTCAACACCGGTGCAGTGGGTGCTTTGGCCAGTTCCATCACCGGGCTGCCGTACTTCTGCAACCTCATGGGAACCTCTTTCGGGCCCTGCGTAAACGAAGGTTACACGAATGCGGGCAACGGCTACCCGATCAATTTCTTCCAGGCAAACCCCTATGCGTCGGGAATCCCGTCCCTTGTGATGTCCGATCCCGGCTGGTCCAACTACAACTCCCTGCAGATTGATTTCCGCCAGCGCTTCTGGTCCGGCATCCAGTTCGATGCCAACTACACCTGGAGCCACACGCTGGGCGTCTCGACACCGAACGACTGGACCGGTTCTTACACCCAGTACACCCTGCGCAATCTCCGCGAGAGCTACGGACCGACGCTGTACGACCTGCGTCACGTCGCCAACATTGCCGGAACCGTGGACCTGCCTTTCGGGACCGGCAGGACGTGGCTGAAAGGGAAAGGCCCGGTCGACAAGATCCTCGGCGGCTGGGCGGTAGGCACGATCATTACCTACCGGACCGGGGCTGCGTCGCGCCTGACGGGCGGCTACAGCACGTTCAACAACCTCGCCGACAGCGGCGTCATTCTCAACGGCGTCACCAGAGAACAACTTCAGGATGCCGTCGGAGTCTACAAGACCGGCGAGAATTTTGTGACGATGATCGATCCCAAGTTCCGGACAACCGGAGTCGGCGCAAATACCAACTTCATTACTGCCAACACTACGCCCGGGACGTACGTGCCGGCGATCTATCTCTACGGTCCCGGCGGGATCGATTGTGACCTCAGCCTGACAAAGGATACCGCCGTTACGGAACGGTCGAGGATCCAATTCCAGGCGCAGTTCCTGAACGCCTTCAACCACCCGGTCTTCAGAGGATCGGCAGGCGGCGGCATTCGCAACAGCGGTTGGGCTACAACCACTGGAGGCGGCAATCCGCGGGTGATCGAATTCCGATTGAGATTTTCGTTCTAAGCCCGCCCTGTTAACCGAGTAGTTGGACCAGGCCCTCACCAAGGGGCCTGGTCCTTTTTTTGTTCGGGGGACAGGCTACGCAACTCCCGAATTGCCCGGTGGATCGGACGCATTGGCGGGAGGAATTCGGGAGTTGCGTAGCCTGTCCCCCGAACTCAGAGCACGACTATCTTGCTCAGGAGACTGTCTCTCAGCGTTCGTTCGATCTTATGCCCTGTCGAATGGCCTCGAGTTCGATGACTGCCTGAAGATCGCGCGGGCGGCCCAGGGCTTTTTTGGACAATATCAGGGCATCCAGGTCGAGGACCCTGCAAGTGGTTCCGCCCAGGTCCAGCGTGACCGTGTGCAAGGCAACCGCGCTGTAGTCTCCCACTCCGGCGATTTCCGAGAGGATGTCCAACTGGCCCAGGTCGGTTTCCAGATAGAGGTTCTTGAAGCCCGCCAGCTCCTCGGGTTCCAGGGGAAGGGGCCGGCGATCCGGAGTCATGCGAAATTTTGTCTGCAGATCAGATAAGGCGGCCACTATTCTTGCCAGATTGGGAGCATCGAGCGGTGCGCAGATGTCCACATCCCCGGTTACCAGCTGCGATCCATGCACCACGGCGGCGACACCGCCCACAAGCACATATTCGACCGCGTGCTTATTCAGCCTTTCCAGCAAGTCGAGGGTCGAAGCCATAATATTGAATTCCGGCCTGCCGCGCGGCGTTGATGAGAGGGCGCACGATGTCGTGCCGGTGCAATCTCTCCGCGGGTGATAGGGTCAGGAGAAACGCGAGCCGGGCGGTATCGATTCCATAGAGCCGGGCTCTCTGCCATGCGTCGGATTTCTGCCCGGTATCCTCGTGGACCTGGACTTTCATGCAGGACATTGTATTCGAGGATTGCAGCATTTGCGAGAGCGGAACGTTGCGTTTGATAAGGGTCCCGTCCGGCGGCCTATCGTTCCGAAATTCGGTTGGTTGTATCCGTTAGGGATATAAGGTCTTAGATTTAGGCTATTCGCACAATTCACATACTCTAACCCGTCCGACATAACAAAACCCCCGTTTTGCTGGATTTTTGGCGGATCGATCAGGCATATTTCCCTGGAAATGTTATTGTATTCTACATATCTCGTAAGATATAATTACATACAATAACGCGAGGCCCTTATGCTCACTGCCTGCGAACAAAAGATCATCGGATGGCTCCGCAAGGTGACGGTCGCTACCATGAAACAGATCCGGCACGAGTTTGAGGTTTCCCATATGACGGTCGTGCGGGCTCTAAAGGAATTCGGCTACTACGCCAGTTACAACTACAACGCTTCCTACTACGTGCTCCGGGATGTCCCTGAATTCGATGATTGGGGATTGTGGGGCTACCGGGACGTCCGTTTTTCCCGCTACCGAACCCTGCCGGCAACGATCGTAGCCCTGGTGACGGCGGCGCCGGCGGGTCTGACGGTGCAAGAACTGGAAGATCGACTTCAGACCAAGGCAGCCAATTTGGTTTCCGCTCTGGCCCACAGAGGCCAAATCCAAAGCGAAAGACTCCCAGGGCGCCGCGCTGTGTATCTGGCGACCGACCCGGGGGTGCGGGCGCAGCAGCTTGAAGCAAGGCAGCGCCAGGTTCAACGAGAATCCAGTGGGAGTACGGCTGAGTTGCCTCTTGGGTGCTCGGCATTGCAGGTGATTGCGATTCTCCGGGCGATGATACTTCTGTCCGACGATGATGCGAGTCATCTGGCGCGTTCGCTTCAGGCTGGGGGCGCCCACGTCACCGCCGGACAAGTGCATCGAGTGCTGGACCATTACGGCATCAAAAAAAAACGCCACCCCTGATAGTGAAGGAACTGATCGATCTCATCCGTAGCCGGGCGGTGGATCAGATCTGGGAATCGGCCGATTTATCGGACGGCTTGTCTCTCAAATTCGATCCTGCGATGGAGACCGATGGCGCCGGCGCGGCTGGGCTACCCAGCCTGGTTCAGAAGGTTGTTTGCCGTACGGTAATAAGCCTGCAGCACGGCCCTTTCCAAGCGCGGGAGACCATCCGCCAGCAAGGCCAGCCTGAGGCTCCGTTCATCCAGCGCTCGATGCAACTAGCAGACATCGTGGCTCAGGGTGGACGTTATTCGTTTGATCTGATCTCCTATGTGGGCGTGGAAAGCTATCTCCACGGGCGAAGCCTGAAGGATATTGGGCAGGAGCTGATCAAGCAGACGCCCAAGCTGATCATTCCGAGAAGCAGCATTTGGGACCAGCAGCAAAGATTCCTCTTCTACCTGGGACACCTGCACAGGAAAGCCGCTCCGCTGCTGCGCCGGCATCTGAATGGTCACCGCCCGGTAATCTGGTTGTTGGATGGCACTCTGGAACCGGGGACTCCGGTTTTCCTGGGCATCAAAAACGCCGCGGATGACATCATGCTGGATGGCGCAAAGATTCCCAGCGAAAACGCAGAAGACATTGCGCTTTGCCTTCGGCAGGCTGCTGGGCTTTATGGCTCCCCCGACCGTATCTTGCATGACTTGAGCGGTCAGATGAGCAAAGCGTGCGATCAGGCCCTTCCAGGAGTTCCGCATGACGTTTGCCATTACCACTTCACGAGTGACGTCGGGAAAGACCTCTATGATGAGCCGCAAGCGGCTCTTTGCAGACGGATGCGCCTCCTGCAGGTGCAGTTCCAGTTGAAAAAGCAACGGCGCCGTCAGGCCGACTCACTCCGCCATCAGGTGGATTCGTCCGCCCAGTTGATGCTGCGCGATCTCCTGCAGGGGAGAGCGACAGGCGTTGAGTTCAACGACACGTTGGGCCGTGAAGTACTCCTGGCATTTCACTTTTGGATTCTGGATTATCGCAGCGACGGACAGCATCGCGGTTTTCCCTTCGATCCGTACACACTCTACCTGCACCGTCGGCTGGTGCGGGCCAGCCGAGCGGTCGACGATCTATTGTCCCGTCCTGCTGTAGCTCGACAGGCGCGTCCGGTACTGTTCAGTTTCCAGCAGGAACTGCACCGTTACCGCAATGATCCAGAGATTGTGGCCATCGCCGATTCCTACGAGCGGGCTTGCGCAATGTTCTCCCGGCTGCGCACCGCATTGCGGATGACGGCCGAAGACATCCAAAACCTGCATCGAGTGCGTGAGTCGCCGAGCGGAGAGCAGAACGCAATCAAGACGGCTTTGACCACTTTGCGTTGCGAACTGCGAGAGCAGGCCAAAGAGGAAAACGACCCGGACCACCCCTTGGTCCAAATCGTTCTGACTCACCTGGAAAGGTATTGGCCGTGTTTGCTGCCCGACAAACTGCCCAGCCAACCCCAGCCGTGGCATCGAACGACCAACGCATTGGAAAGAGATTGGCGCAGTTTGAAACGGCCCCGCCGACAGGCGCACGGCCGCAGCAGCCTCACGCTCGATTTTGTGTCCTTGCCCCAGGAGTACCTCTTTGTCTTAAACCTCCATAACCCCACCTACATACAACTGCTGCTGGACGGCAGTCTTGAAAAACTTCCCGCTAAACTGGCGGAAGCCAGTCGTGAGGCAGGGCCCTTTTACAAATGGAAGGAACTCAAAAATCCTCAACTCCGGGGCCGACCACCTTATAGCTGCCTTCATGATGACCAGTTTATTGAAAATCTGGTTGCCGCCTGCGACACCCATTGCCAACATCGAGATCGGGCGGCTGCCTAAATCGTGCTTGGCCATTCAAGCACTATTGAGGCCAACCGAATTTCGGAACGATAGTCCGGCGGCCGGGACCTACTGAGCATGGTCAGCGCATTTTGACCAGTTTGCTGCCTACGCGACCGCTCCCTGTGTCGTAGATGACCACCTTGAGGATCTGCTTCGGCACTTTGTACGGGACCATGATAGGCACCGGGATCCCGGTCTTCAGGGCCAATTGACGCCTGTCTTCGGTAAAATTGAGGTCCACGGCGCCCCAGACAAGATCGATCATCTTCCCTTTGGCATCCGCATAGAAAATGGCGGTGTACAGCTTGCCGGTGTGAAGGCCATCGGCATCCTTGAGGCCGACTCTTTCCGCGTCAATCAGCAGATCTACCCTGATCTGGGGCGGCCCGAGCGGATCCAATCCTTGTGTTGTGCCGATCGTAAAGGGCAAATCCGCCAGATCGGAGTTGTAAGTAGCCGCGGCCGTGATGCGGCTGTAGGCCAGGAACTCCTCGCGGTTGTAAGGCTGGAGCGTTTCCTGCGCGTAGTAACCTTGACGGAAAGAAACCCTCACGTTCGGCCGGTTGACCTTCACGTTGATCCTGCGGTATTTCCCGTCCCATTTCTCATCCTGCGGGTAATACCCCAGCAGATATTCGACGCGCGTGGTCTCATTGAGTCTTGTGAGCGCCTTGCCGACGTCCTGATAAATCGCGGCCCGGCCGCCGGTGAGCTGGGAGACGAAGCTCAGGCTCGAGACGGCGAAGGTCCTGCTCGAGCTTCTGGTGGGATACAGGCCCCCCGTCTGGAATGTGTCGATGGCGACGCGGGCGTCGTTGGCGATGCTGGCAATGCTCCTGTCCTGCTCCAATCGCGGCAAAAAAAGCCCGTCGGGAGAAAAAAAGAGCAGTCGCTTCTCCCCCTCCATATAGCGCATGTATTCGATGCACGTGAAGATGTTCTGCACATCCTGGTGAGTCGACGCATAGGTCGAGGCATACTCTTCGAACGGGAGATCGGTGATCGCGTCTGATTCGAGCTGCGTGAATTGATTCCGGCTCGGATTCGTTGCCGGAATGAGCGCCTGCTCGGTGACCGTGCGCGCGTCCTTAGCCATCGTGGTTGCATCCCTCATGACTACAGGAGTCGGCCTCAACGAATCTGCTGCCGCGGGGATCGTGAAGATCTTGTCGATCTCGGCCTGGAACGAAGCGGGGATTTCCTTGCTGCCGTATATGGCCGCCAGGCCGCGCATGCGCATTTCCAGCCAGGACTCGATCTTCTCGTGCAGCACCCCGTAGCGCTCGAGCACCTGCGCGATCCGTTCGTGATCGGTGGTGAAGGCAGTCGCACGATTGTAGGCAAACAGGGCCACCCGGTCCTGCGGCAGGAGTTCACTGCGCACAAACCGGACCAGGGCATCCACGCTCCGAAACGGCGTCTGAAACCGGCCGCGGCCCATCATGATCAGGAATGTCCTTGCAGTCTGTGGCGCCAGGTCTGCTGTTTGACCCTGCGGCAACGTCGTGGGTTGCACGGACTCGGGTGCAGCTGCCGTGAGTTTCTGCACCACGAAATGCAGTATCTGCTGCGGGCGCCCGTTCTCGAAAACTTCAAAGTCCTCCTGCTTCAGATCGGTCACGGGCCGGCCTCGATCGTCGGTGACGATTACATCGACGGGAACCAGCCGGACGCGGACGCGATAGGTCCCCGGGGGACCGGGGCGCTGGTTTTGTGTCACGGGCTGATTCTACGATGCGCAGGGAAACGGACTCATCGCAAAACAAGCAGCGAGTACTATTCCCGGGACGAGATTACGGATGAATCCCATCGTTGCCCTCGACGGCATTGGAACGTGCTTCGAACAAGGAGATTATAATATCCGCTGAAAGGTTCATTCCGAAAGCCCAAATCAATCTCATGTTTCAACCACGAAACTCACAAGACACACGAAAAATTGAATTCGAGTGGCAGATACCTCAACATGCGAATTACGGTCAGCTTCGGAACGCAGTCCCGGGAGCGCCGGCGCTCCCGGGATCTCCGGCGGCACAATTTGCCTCCGGAAGTGCCGGGGCGTGCATTTCGCGGTTTCTGCCGGGTACCGGGAATTACCTGTTGTGCCGCAGTGTTTCTGGTATAGAATCCGCGGCTACGAGCTAAAAGGAAACTCCTGAACTATCTTGGTTCTGACTGTGTTCTGATAAATCGCTGCGATGAGCTTATGATCATGACCGGCGCATGCGATGTTTGCCTGCGGAATTGCAATCATCTTTCGGGGCGGGTGGCTTGCGTCCCCCGAACAGCCTGCAATTTCCCGCCAAGTGTTAATTCTTTGGTTACCCAGGAGGAAATATGAAGTTTGCGAAGCGACGATTACCCGCCTGCCGACGGGTTGTGTTAATACTGGCCCTCGGGGCGCTTCTGCCCTGTCTGGCACAGGCGCAAGGAACGTTGGCCGATTATCAGCGCGCACAAGACCTGCGAAACAAGTTTCAGGGCCTGGTCGTCGGCGTTCCGGGCACTGCGAACTGGATCTCCGGCACCAGCCATCTCTGGTATTCCAGATCGGTCAAAGGCGGCAACGAATTCGTTCTGGTAGATGCCGATGCTGCGACGAAAAAACCTGCTTTCGACCATGCGAAACTCGCGGCGGCCATTAATGCGGCGTCAGGCGGCAAATACACCGCGGTGACTTTGCCGTTTGCCCCTGCGGCAGGCGGCCGGGGCGGCGGCGGCGGAAGAGCTGGATTCGCGGGCGGCGGGCCTTCCGCCAGTCCCCTGGTCTTCTCCAATAACGAGCAGACCATCGAGTTCGGCGCTGCCGGCTTCATGTACAAGTGCACGTTGACCGATTACGTCTGCACCAAGGGCGCCGCCATACCGCAGCCTGCGGCAGGCGGCCGCGGCGGCCGTGGCGGCGCGCCCGAGGTTGATGTGGAAGACGACCTGCTTCCGTTCCCGATGGAAGTGGGCGGGGATCCAGTGGATGGTCTCGAGTATGAGCCTCCTCCGCAACAGGACGCCGGTCAGGGCGGCCCCGGCCGGGGCGGGCCGTCAGGCTGTGCCCCGCGTCCGCAGAGCCAGGCCGCAGGACAAGGTCAGGGTCGCGGCGCCGGCGGACGTGGTGCCGGACCCGGCGCGGTCGTCCCCGGGCCCGCGGAGCCGCAGATCTGCGGTTCATTCGACGGCAAATGGGAAGCCCTGATTCAGAACTTCAACGTCTTCCTGCGGCCGGCAGGCTCGAGAGAACCGGCGAAACCGCTGAGCTTCGACGGCTCCGAAGGGAATTACTACACCTTCCGTTCCCTTGCCTGGTCAAAGGATTCCAGGAAGCTGGCCGCCTATCACACCCGTCCGGGTTACCGGCGCGAGGTGCACTACGTGGAATCCTCGCCCACGGATCAGCTGCAGCCGAAACACTCGGTCAATGTCTACGCCAAACCCGGCGACACCCTCGACATTGCGTGCCCCGTGCTGTTCGATGTCGCGACCAAGAAGGAAACCGAGATCGATCCGGCGCTGTTCCCGAACGCCTTCAGCATCACGCCCCCGGTCTGGCGAAACGACAACCGTGCTTTCACTTTCGAATACAACCAGCGCGGCCACCAGGTGTACCGCATCATCGAAGTGGACGCACAGACTGGCAAGGCGCGTGCAGTAATCTCGGAAGAGAGCAAGACGTTCATCTACTACAATAATCTCGGTTCCGGCCTTTCGGCCGGGCGGAAGTATCGCCTTGACGTGAACGACGGCAAGGAGATCATCTGGGCCTCGGAACGCGACGGCTGGGAACATCTGTATCTGTATGACGGCGTCACCGGCGCGGTCAAGAACCAGATCACGAAAGGCGAATGGCTGGTGCGCGGCGTGGACCGCGTCGATGAAAAAACACGGCAGATCTGGTTTTACGCCGGCGGCCTGGTTCCCGGGCAGGATCCCTACTTCACTCAATATTGCCGCATCAACTTCGACGGCGCCGGCCTCACCAGGTTCACCGACGCCGACGGCAACCACACCGTGACATTCTCCCCGGACCGGAAGTACTACATTGACAGCTGGTCGCGTATCGACCTTCCGCCGGTCGCGCAGCTGCGCCGCACCGAGGACCAGAAGGTGATCATGGAGCTCGAAAAGGGCGATGCCTCGGCGCTCGTCGCCGCGGGTTTCAAGATGCCTGAAGTCTTCGTGGCCAAAGGCCGTGACGGCACGACCGACATCTGGGGCGTCATCATGCGGCCGACCAATTTCGATCCCGCGAAGAAATACCCGGTGGTTGAGAGCATCTACGCCGGGCCGCAAGGGTCCTTCGTGCCCAAAACCTGGACCGGTTCCGGCCAGGCGCTGGCGGAACTCGGCTTCATCTGGGTCCAGATCGACGGCATGGGCACCAGCAACCGGTCGAAGGCCTTCCACGACGTCGCCTGGAAGAACATCGGCGACGCCGGTTTCCCCGATCGCATCCTCTGGCATCAGGCGGTGGCGAAAAAATATCCCTGGTACGACATCACCCGCGTCGGAATTTACGGGACGTCGGCCGGCGGGCAGAATTCGATGGGCGGCATGCTGTTCCACCCGGAATTCTACAAGGTCGCCGTGACCAACAGCGGCTGCCACGACAACCGCATGGACAAGATGTGGTGGAACGAGCAGTGGATGGGCTGGCCGCTCGGGCCGGAGTACGCGGCGTCATCGAACGTGGACAATGCGTACCGCCTGCAGGGGAAAGTTCTGCTGATCGTTCCCGAGATGGACACGAACGTAGACCCGTCTTCCACCTACCAGGTCGTGAACGCGCTGGTCAAGGCCAACAAGCAATTCGAAATGCTGATGGTCCCGGGCCTCAACCACGGCGCCGGCGGCATCAGCCAGCATTTCCTGCAGGACTATTTCGTTCACAACCTGCTGGGCGTGGAGCCGCCGGATTGGAACCGCCTGCCCCCGCCCAAACCGGAGCGCTGACGGCAAGATCCCGCCGCATTCTCCAGTGCGGCGGGATCGCAACCAACTGCACGAAATGCAGACGGGCTGAAGCCCGAGGCCACAGGAAGAATTCTCCAGCACGCGCAGCATTCTCGTGGTCCCGGCCTTTGAGGGCTTTGCGGTGAGGTCAGACGAAGATGCCGCTGCGAGGCGCGATATCGCGGCCTTCCCATTGCTGCGATAGGTCGGCGAGGTTGGCGGCGTAACGAAAGCTCCCGGAAGGCCCGCCCCGGGACTCGATCAGAAACAGATCGTCCCCCAGGAGTCCCCGCACGCGGACTTCGCCCCCTCTGAGGCGGATCGCCTCTTCAAGCAAGGCCCTTCCCCATTCATCCACCAGCTCCAAATCGTCGCTTTCGATGATCATGTTGTCGAGCGCCCCGGCCGTCCGCGCATAAAGCTCCCGCTCATGCGCTTTCAGCTCGATGTCACTTCTTCTGAGCAGCAGGCAGTCCGGGTCGTTGAGCCACCATCGCCTGTGCATGAACGCGCGAAGGAAGCAGTTCTTCAGGGCAATGTAGGCGTTCGGCCCCTGGATTGCGGTCATTCCAGAGTTCCAAAAGGGCGCCGTGTCCTCGCCGATCCTCATCCCGTCCACAAAACCGATCGCCGGCAGCAGCGGTGCGCCGCAGCCGAGGACGAAACTGTCGCCGACGGCGCGGCGGATGACGTCGAGCCCTCTGCGATAGGCCTGGACCGGGCTGACACGCTGTGATCGCAGGCCCGGCATCGCAGCCGAAAACAGGAAATCGATTTTGAAATAATCGAATCCCATGCTCTTCAGCCGCGTGAACGTCTCATGGAGCCAGTTCTGGACACCGGGATTCGTTGTGTCCAGGGCATAGATGTTCCTGTGCCAGTTCCTGTAGCAGAGTTTCGCACGCCCGGCTTCCGACACCATCCAGTCGGGGTGCTGCCGGAAGAGTTCCGAGGTCTCCGAGGCGCTGAACGGCGCCGTCCAGATTCCAGCCCGGTATCCGGCATTCCGGATGACCCGGGCCAGGTCCTCGAGCGAGCCGAAGCCCGCCTTGGTCTGCAGCCAGTCTCCGATGTCGGCTTCGAAGCCGTCGTCGATCTGAAAGACTTCGAACGGGAAACCCGCGCGGGCGATTTTCAGGTTCTTCTCGACGTCGGACGGATGCAGGTTTGTGAAATAGTGGTACCAGCTGGACCAGCCCACCGGATTGGCCGCCGCGACCCGCGGCCGGTTCCCGCCCGCGACCAAGTCCGCATAGCGTTCCAGGAGCGACTCGACGGGAGCGCCCTCGAGAATGAGCAGCGGTTCCAGCGGGACCGGGTCTTCAAGCCCGATGCCGAAATAGTCGAGGCACCCTGTGATCCCGTCGGCCCCGATTTCAAAGAATGGATGGGCGATTTTTGAGGTCAGAAAACCCGCCAGCCCGCCGTCCCAGGCGACAAAATAATCGCTCACGAGGCTTTTGAGAAAGGTATCCGGCACGGGGGTAAAAACATAGCGGCTGTAATTCGCCATCCGCTCTTCAATCCCTCCCAGCCTCTCCCCGGGCGCCATTTTCTGCGTCGGGCCCCAGGATTGCCAGTTGTTCATCAGAAAATCCGCGGGTGCAGGGCAGCGGAGGACCTCGATCCTTGCCGCGCGTCCTCGGATTGTGCCGGTGACCTTGTAGCCGCGTCCAACCGTCTCGATGTTGGCGTCAACTCGTACCCGCCCGTCATCAAATACTGCCGGTCCGGGTGCAATCTTCCTGCCGAATATCTGCATTGTGCTGAAGTCCATTTATTTAACGTCCGCCTTGCTTACTGCCTGGAGGGTCTGCATCGGGCCTTTCGTGCCGCCGGCTCCTGCGCCAAAGATTTCAGTCGCCATTTCGACCGCGGCCTTGGCGTGGGCGATCGCTTCGGCTGGTTTTGCTGCTTTCATGTCCACGCGAGCCAGGAGGTCCAGGGCGCTCACCGTGTCCTGGTGTTTCGGTTGGAACATCCGGGCGGTGTGCTCCATCGATTTTTCGGCCATTTCATGACTGCGCGTCAGGTCGCCGCTGAGGAAATAGGACTCCGCCAGCGCCAGATGGGCGAGAGACACATCGCGGCTGTCGATTTTCTTTTTCTCCACCACTTCCAGACCCCGGCGGCATAGTTCCTGCGCTTCCTGGAATTTTCCGGCATGACTCTCGATGATGCACCCGGCGAAGAGCACGCGTGGCGCAAAGAGCGGTTCGGAGTCATTGTCCTTCGGAATGCTCCGCAGCGCATCGCGGATGAGTTTCTCCGCCCGCGGAAGGTCGCCGGACCGGAGGCGCGCCAATGCCTCGAGGCCGCGGCAATACTCCAGAACGATGTCCCTGACTCTTCGGTAGCTGGACTCCCGGTAGGCTTTCGCGGCTGTGGAGGCCGCGGCGGAATAGTCGCCCTGGGCCATTTGATAGGCCGCCTGCTCGCGCAGGCTGAAATGTGTGGACTCGCCCGACTGGCCGGAAGCCGTGTCCGCGATCCTGAGCGCTTCGCCCGCGTCTTTCGGCTTTCCGACTTCGAGGAAAAACTTGCCGAAACCGGCGTAGTACGTCGCGGAAACCCGCTGTTGCGCCTCGTTCTTCAGCGCTCCAGCCTTGATGAAGTCGTAGGCGTCCTGGTATTTCCCCTCACCGATGAGCTTGTCGATGTGCGGCCCGGCAAAGGTCTCATCCTGGTTCTGAGCCCACAACGGAGCGACTATGACGAGCAACAACAGCGTGATTCCATAATCCCGAACCATGATCGCCTCCTATCGAGGTATGCCCCTGAGATAACGGAGGCGAGGATAGCACGGCTCGAGATAGCCGCAACCAAAAACTCATGCTGCAAAACTCGGGGGATGGGCTGGGAAACTCCCGGATCATGAGATGGGTCGCCGGACTCGAGCTTGCGAGTTCGGGAGTTGCATCAACTGCTGCAGAAATTGAAATTCAGAGACAGAAAGAGCGAATCACGATGAATTCATGGACCGTAAAGGTGAGAGATCCGGCCTGTAGGTCTTTGTGCTCTTGGCGGTTCCCGCACCTCTCAAGATTAATGAATGTTAATTATGTAATTCATTGACTTACCAGGGACTGGTTGCTTAGAATCGGCACGCTGTCACTTACAGTTTTCGAAGAGGAAACCTCTGACTCCTGGTCTGGGAGTGAAAGGGCTGCTGGCATCAGTCTCTGAAGGGTCTTGCTCGGCGCCGGGAAGAGAGAAGGAACAGCACTACTAAATAAGGGATCCCGAGATTCATATTGTTAGGAGGCGAATATGGTTCGCTCTGTACCACGGGCACTTGCAGTTTTCATGTTAGCTGGGATACTCGTATTCTCAGCTTCATTTGCGAGCGCTCAGACTTCAACCACGGCGTTGCGCGGCCTTGTGAAGGACCCGTCCGGCGGCGTGATTCCCAATGTCCAGCTTACCCTGAAAGACACTGCGACCGGTCTCGTGAAAACCACGGTCTCCGGCGAAGACGGCGCCTACACTTTTCCCAGCCTGATCGGCGGTACTTATGAATTGACCGCAGAGATAGCCGGGTTTCAGAAGGCCGTGGTCGGCGGCGTGATCATCAATACCGGCCGCATTACCGACCTTCCGGTCAGCATGAAAGTCGGCAACATTACCACCACGGTCGAGGTGACGGCTGCCGGCGTGCAGCTGGAAACGACTTCGACCACCATCAGCACGACCATTCAGAACACCAGCATCAAGGCCCTGCCGATGTCCGGCCGCGAAACGCTCAATTTCGCGCTGCTGATGCCGGGCGCGCAGTCGGTCGGCTCCGATCGCAACAGCACGTTCGACGGCCTGCCCAACGCATCCCTGAACATCACGATCGACGGCGTGAACAACAATTCTCCCAGCGATTCAAGAGCGGCGGCACCAGCTTCTTCGGCTTCGCTCCGACGCGCCTGGATGCAATGGAGGAGGTCACGGTTTCGACCGCCGGCATGGGCGCCGAGACTGCCGGTCAGGGCGCCATGGCGATCCAGTTCGTCACCAAGCGCGGCACTGACCGTTACAAATTCCAGCTTCTGGAGCAGTTCCATAACGATTACCTGAACGCGACTTCGTACATGAACGGCCTGCGCGGCATCAGGAAACCCAAGACGCGGCAGAATTTCATCGCCGGCAGCGTGGGCGGACCTCTGCTCCCCTTCATTCCTTATTTCAAGGACAGGCTTTTCATCTTCGCCTATTTCGAAGCCAATCCCCAGCCCACCAGCACCACCGATTCCGAAAGCATGCTGCAGCACGAGGCGCTGGACGGCAACTTCACCTTCATCACCACCGCTGGCGCTACGAAAACGGTGAACGTTTTCGACATAGCCCGTCAGTATGGCTACCCGACAACGGTCGATCCGACCGTAAAATCGATGCTGAACCGCATCTGGGCAACCGAACAGACCCCGGGCGTCACCTTCGTCCCGAATGTGCAGACTCCCCTCTTTCGGACCATGAGGTGGAATTACAGCTATACCCAGTCGACGTACTATCCCACTGTGCGTGTGGACTACCAGATCAAGCCGAGCGTCACCTGGCACGGGACCTGGAATTACCGGAAGGCCTCTTTTGCAGGCGCTCCTCCGTACCCGGGCGACGATGCCGCCCAGTTTTCCTGGTTAGGCGACAACAAGACGGATACCTGGATTCTGGGCAACACGGTCGACTGGACCGTGAGTCCGAAAATGGTGAACAGTTTCACCTTCGGCAACCAGATGAGCTGGGAGATATTCGGCACCGGCTTCAGCCCCCATCAGTGGGCCGATCAGGGCGACCGCATCATCAACCTCCCCCTGGTAACCGAGATGATCCAGACCACCGGCGCCGACAACCGGAACAACCCGGTGTGGGAAATAAAGGACAACCTGAGCTGGATGCGGGGCAGACACTCGATCAAAATCGGCGGTTCGTTCCTGAACACCTCGATGTGGTCGCTGTTTGACGGCAGCAGTGATGGCGTGCTTACCTACAGCATGAGTGTCCGATCGGACGATCCGATTTACAACAACATGCGCAACGCGATCATCGCTGCCGGCGCAAGCACTTCCAACAACACCGACAGGGACAACTTCCTGAACCTCTACGCGATGCTTACCGGCAGGATCAGCGGCATCGGCGGCACCAATCAGGTCAATCCCAGTACTCAGCAGTTCGAGAAGTTCAACCCGCAGTGGACGAACTTCGCGTTTACCACGGTCGGTCTGTATGCGCAGGACTCCTTCCGCTGGACGCCGAGCTTCACGCTGAATTTTGGGCTGCGGTGGCAATTGGATGGTTCCTATCACGGCACGATCCCGACATATTCCCAGCTCGAGCAGGGGAGTCTCTGGGGACCCTCGCTCGGCAATTACCAACCGGGCGTTCTGGGCGGCACTATGGATCCGAAGTTCATCCAGAACAGCAATCCCTACAAGGCTGACCTCGTCAATCCGGCGCCCAACATCGGTTTTGCCTGGAATCCGCGATTTGAAAGCGGCATCCTGAGCAAAATCTTCGGAAACGACAAGACCGTGATTCGCACCAGTTTCGGCATGACCTTCTACAACGAAGGCATGAACACCATTTCCAACAACCTGGTAAACAACCCTGGCGCCACTCAGAGCGTCAATGCCACGGCAAACGTTAATTTCGCTCCGGGGACCCAGCTTCTCAGCATGCCGGATCCTCCCATGTCCGTGAACCCGGCGACGTTTTCCTTCCCGATTCCGCTGTCGCAATACATTCTCAACGGCGGCATCAGCCCCAGGGCGTTCAACTCGGACCTGAAGTCGCCCTACACGTCCAACTGGACCTTCGGGATCCAGCGCGAGCTGGCCAAGGGTCTGTTGCTGGACGTGCGCTACGTCGGCAACAAGTCGACGCACATGTGGCACTATCAGAGTCTGCAGGAAATCAACATCATCGAAAACGGCTTCCTGGGGGAATTTGTCAATGCCCGCAGTAACCTGGCGATCAACCAGGCTGCCGGCGTGCAGAGTTTCGCCAACCGCAACCTGCCCGGCCAGGTCCCGCTGCCGTTCTTCGAAACCATCCTGGGCGCCAGCGGCAGCCAGCCGGCACTCACCAACAGCAACGGGTTCGGGAATACTTCCTGGATTCAGACGATCAGTCAGGGATCTGCAGGCAGCCTGGCCAACACGCTGTCAAGCACGACCAGCTCGCAGTACTTCTGCCGGATGGTGGGAGGCAAGTTCTCTGGCTGCTCGGACCGGGGCTTCACCGGTACCACCCCGTATCCGATCAACTACTTCAAGGCGAATCCTTTCGTCACCAACCTCAATTACCTGGACTCGAACGCCGACAACAATTACAACGGCCTGCAAATCCAGTTGACCCGGTCCTTGAGCCGCGGTCTGCAGGGAAGCGTGTCGTACACCTGGAGCCACACCATGGGAACCCAGGGGAACGTAACCGGTCAGAGTGCTGAATCCACCTACATCACTCTGCGAAATGCAGAGTTGAGCTACGGGGATACTTCGTTCGACCATCGCCACAGCATCACGGGGTACTGGTTGTACGAGCTGCCCGTGGGCAGAGGGCGCATGTTGAGCTTCTCGAACGGTGTTCTCGATCGGATCTTCAGCAACTGGACCCTCGGCGGCATCCACAAGTTCATCTCCGGCGGCCCGGTGTACCTGGGAGGCGGCCGTTCCACGTTCAATCAATGGGCGGACGGCGGCATCATCTTCGACAACGGCATGAGCCTTCAGGAGCTCCGTAACCGTCTCGATACCGTTGTCGGCGGCTACGACAGCGGCTGCCAGTGTTTCCACACCAACGTTGCCGACATTCAGCTGCCGAACCAGGCAGTTGATCCGCGCTACTACCGGCCGGGCGACACGCCGGGCGTGATCGGTTATAACTCCGAGTATCGGGCACGATGGAATTACCAGTTCGACATGAGCCTGAACAAGGACATCCGCATCACCGAGCGGGTCACCTTCGGTATCAAGGCTACTGCAACCAACGTACTCAATCACCCGTGGCGGACAGGCATGGGAAGCACGAGCATCACCGGCACCGGTTTTGGCCAGGTGAGCTCGTTTGCCAGCCCGCGCAACGTCCAGATCAAGGCGTACCTGAACTTCTAGCCGGAAGATCAGTAAACCCGATCTAATCAAGGCGCTCCGGCCTTCGGGCCGGAGCGCTTTTTTTATGGAACCACGAAACAAAGTAAGCCCTCGTTGCTTGCTAAAACCTGTGGCCCCGGGCTTCAGCCCGGTCGCCATACAAACCCCTACGGCTGACTCTGGGAAAGTTCCCCACGCGGCGGGATCACACAATTGTGTCGACACAGGGTGTCTTGTGCCGCGTCTGCGGCGCTCATTTCCGGCTTATCTTTATCCCGGCCTCACGGCCGGGCCTACGCACTGCCGGCCCTTCGGGCCTGGGATCATCCATGACTGGCGGTGAGATTTACTTCGTCAGGCGCAGCAACCGGCTGCGGGCTTCGGCGAGATCGGGGCGGAGACGCAGAGCTTCCTTATAATGTGCGATTGCCTCATCGGGACGTCCGGTCTTCTCCAACGCCACACCCAGGTTCACGTGGGCTTCCGGGTAATCCGGGAGAATTCGCAGCGCTTCCGTGCATTCCGCAATCGCCTCGTCGACGCGGCCCAGCTCTTCCAACGCTTTGGCCCTGTTGTTGTGGGCCACGGCGAAGCCGGGCTTCAGGCGCACGGCCCGCGTGTAGTCGGTCAAGGCTTCCTCGATCCTGCCGAGCTGCTGCATGACCAGCCCCAGGTTGTTGTACGCCTCGGCAAGGTTCGGCTCGAGCCGTATCGCCTCCCGGTATTCGCTCGCGGCCTCTTCGGCGCGTCCCAGCCGCTGCAAGGCGATCCCCAGATTGTAATGGCCGGGGGTGAAATCCGGCGCGAATTGCAGGGTCTCGCGATACTGAGCCACCGCGTCCGCAAGGCGCCCGGTCAATTGCAGTGCGTTGCCCATATTGTAGTGAGCCTCGGGATAGTCCCAGGAAATTCTCAACGCCTCGCGGTATTGCGCCATCGCCTCTTCGAACCGCCCTGATTCCTGCAGGAGGTAACCCAGGTTGTTGTGAGCCTGGGCGTAGTCCGGATCGGTCCGCAGGGCTTCCGTGAATTCCGCCCGCGCTTCTTCGAGACGTCCCAGCCTCTGCAGCGCGAGGCCAAGGTTGTTGAGCGCTGGGGCGTGGCCGGGTTTGAGCCGCAACGCCTCCCGGGCGTGCGCTACCGCCTCCTCGAGGTTGCTGCCGAGCAGCAGCGCGCTCAGGTTCGTGTGCGCCATCCAGCTCGACGGATCGCGGCTCAGGGTCGCGCGATAGAGAGTCTCGGCATTGACGTATTCGCCGCTCTGCTTCCAGGTCAGGATCGAGAGGACTGCCAGCAGCGCGAAGGCAAGCGGCTTGCCGGCCGGGCGAAGGCCGATCTTGTCGACCGCCAGCACCGCGCCGGCCGCAACCAGGGCGATGATCCCCAGACTCGCCAGGTATTGATAGTGGTTGGCCGCGAATGAATAACGAAACGTGTAGAGGTTGAAAAAACCGAGCACGGGGAACAGGGTTCCACAGAAGAACAGGAAGGCGGCCACCGGAGCCCGCGACCGGCGCCGGAGCACCCACAGCACCGATAACAACGCAGCTCCCGAGATCGGGTACAAGTATTGCCACACGGCATGAGCATCGACCTGCCATCGCGGATAGATAAAATTCAGATTCGCCGGCCAGAACAACTTGGAAAGATGAAACCACACGGCCCGGCTCGCGATCAGAATCCGCTCCACGACGGTAAACTGGAAATCGGGTCCGGTGACCCGGTTGAATTCCACCTCCCACCAGGCCGTAATTATGCCCCCGCCCGCTCCGAGCACAAAGAAAGGCACGAGCGGCAGCACGTGGCGCTTCCAGGACAGGCGTCCGCGCTGCCACCACAGGATCACAAGCAGCGCTCCCGGAAGCGTGCCCGTCACCGTCTTGCTCAGCATGGCCAGCGCGAACAAACCGAGGGCGCCGAGATAGTGGCCCTTGTTCCGGCTCTCGTCAAACCGCAGGTATAGCATGACGGCGCCGAGATAGAATACGGCCGAAAGCGTGTTCTTGAGCTCCGTGATCCAGGCAACCGATTCGACGTGCACCGGGTGAAGCGCGAATATGGCCGCGGCGAGCCATGCGCCGGGCACGGCCATGCGGCGCAGGATGATCGCTGCCATCCACGCCGCCAGGAAATGGAGCAGGATGTTGACCAGGTGGTATCCGAACGTGCCGTCTCCGAACAGCCTGTGCTCGAGCCAGAAGGCGCTGTGCAGGAGAGGGTAGTACTGTACCGTGGCCCCGACCTCGAACCAGATGCGATAGAGGCCTTCCACGGAGCGAAGCTCGGGACGGGTGACATGGTCGTCGTCGTCCCAGACCATGCCGCCGTGCCAGGCCGGGTGATAGGCCGCCAGCGTCGCGAGCAGCAATATCGACGCCAGTAGCCACGATTTCCTGCTGTTTCTGGAGACCATCAGCAGTGTTTATATCGATCCCCGCAAAGAAACGCAAGCCACGATGGGGGACACTCAGGGATGGCATGGGAGGGAACCACGCAAGACACGAAATGATCTGGGTGCGGCTCCTGTAGGACAGAAGATTTATCGCACTATTCTATGAGTTGGGATTGCAATCGTATGAGTCCCACCGCCAAGGAATTTGTCATTTATCATTTGTCAGTGGTTATTTGTCATTTGGCCGTTGTGAACCTTTGGCCTGTGAAAATGACAATTGACAAATGACAATTGACAAATTCTTATGAGATCGGGTGGCCATATGTGGTCATGTAGTGGCACTTGTTTGAACTGCAGGTTTGCATATCTCTGTATATTTGCTTAACTTGCGGTCGGTTCAGAAAGAGCCGCACCCAACTGATTTCGTGTGTTTCGGGGGATCGAAGGTTCTACAATGCGCTTGTCGGCACATGCGGAGGACGTCATGGATTTCGGGCAGGAACGGATGCGGCTTGCGGCCTTGTATGCGGAAATGGTCGACGGCGAACTGGAGGATCTCGCGGAAGATCTGGATTCGTTGACCGACGCGGCGCGCCAGGCATTGAAAGACGAAATGGATCGCCGCGGCATGAACCTCGAACCGGAAAGTGCGGTCGACATTGAAGCGGAAGAAATCAGGCTTGTCGATCCCGTCACGGTAGTCGAGTGTAATGAGGTGTCGGAAGCGCTGCTCGCCCGGGGACTGCTCGCATCGGGCGGAATCCCGAGCGTGCTGCTTGATGCGGACGACAAGCTTCTGGATCCCGACCGGCTGGCGAGCGGCTCCACCTGGGGATTCGGCCATGTCGCGGGTGCGAACGCCGGGCTTAAGCTTCAGGTAGCTGCCAAAGACCTGCGAGCGGCGCGTGAAACGCTTGAAGAGCCGATGATGGAGGAAGGAGACCCGGAGTAAGTGGCGCCTCGGAGATAGTTCTGTGGCCGACTATTGACGCTTGTACGGGCCCGGCGCCCGGTGCAGGATTGTTCAGACATGCAAAAACCAATAATGTCGATGTTCGCCATTCTGTCAGTCTCGATTCTGCTGAACTTTGCGAATGCGCGGGGAGGCTCCGCACCCGGCCTGACTGCGGTTGCGCCGACGCCGCCGATGGGGTGGAACAGCTGGGACTGCTATGGCCCGTCCGTGACCGAGGACGAGGTGAAGGCCAACGCCGACTACATGGCGAAGAACATGGCGCGTTCCGGATGGAAATACGTGGTTGTGGACATCCAATGGTACGAACCGAAAGCGGGGCCCCACGGCTATCGCAAAGATGCCGAACTCGTGATGGATGAGTTCGGACGTCTGCTTCCCGCACAGAACCGCTTCCCGTCGTCAGCCGGAGGCAAAGGATTCAAGCCGCTCGCCGACTATGTGCACGGCAAAGGTCTCAGGTTCGGGCTGCACATCGTGCGCGGCATCCCGCGCCAGGCGGTCAGAAACAACCTGCCGGTCTATCGCAGCAAGGTCAAGGCGCGCGAGATCGCCGACCAGGGCAGCGTGTGCGCCTGGCTCACCGACATGTACGGCGTCGACGCCGCCAAACCCGGTGGCCAGGACTACTATGATTCAATCCTGGCGCTCTATGCGTCCTGGGGTGTCGACTACATCAAGGCGGACGACATGAGTTCGCCGTATCATGCCGGCGAGATCGAGGCGCTCAGCCGCGCCATCAGGAAGTGCGGGAGGCCGATCGTGTTGAGCCTCTCTCCGGGACCCGCCGATTTCAGCCGGGTGGAGCACCTGAGGGCGAATTCGCAACTCTGGCGCATCTCGAATGACTTCTGGGACCGCTGGCAAGACCTGAAGGGCCAGTTCGAACTGTGCCGCAGGTGGGCCCCGTACGCAGGCCCGGACTCCTGGCCCGATGCGGATATGCTGCCGCTCGGACGAATCGGAATCCGCGCCGAGCGGGGCGACGACCGCCGGACCCGCTTGACCCGTGATGAGCAGTATTCGTTGATGTCTCTGTGGTGTATCTTCCGTTCGCCGCTGATGATGGGGGGCGATCTGCCAAGCAACGACGAGTTCACACTTGCCCTGTTGACCAACGAAGAGGTGCTTGCCGTCAACCAGAGGAGCACCGGCAATCGCGAACTGTTCGCGCGCGGCAACCGGATCGCCTGGGTCGCCGGCGTCCCCGGCTCGGAATCAAAGTACCTGGCCCTGTTCAACATTGCCGATGATGCGCCTGCGCTCATCGAAGTGGCTTTCGACGATTTGGGATTGTCCGGTCCGTGCCTGGTGAGAGACCTCTGGCAGAAGAAGGATCTCGGAGCAAGAGAGAAGGCCTTCGAGGCCATGATCCCGGTTCACGGCGCCGGGCTCTTCAGGCTTTCACCAATACAGAAAAAGGGGTGATGGGCCACGGCCTTCCTGGCTGTCTCGGGCCTGTCTGTGAGCTCAGACGCAATGCAGAAGATGAAATACTGTCGACCCGAATTTTTGTTTACCAGATCGTCCGAAACAGGGCGCAGTCCTGCAGGCGCCGGTCTTTCGTTACCAACGGCAATCCGTGAGCGCGGGCGGTTGCGGCGATAATCCGGTCTGCCGGATCGCCTGGAAAATCCGCGGGGAATTGAAACGCAAGAGCGGCGATTTCCGGACTTAGATCCAGGACGAACAACCCCGGGCGCTGCACCATAAGCCTCAGGAACGCTTCGGTCGATCCCCGCACGACAACACGGCCTGCGTCGATCAACAAGGCGATCTCCCACAACGTGATCGAAGCGATGCCGGCGCCGTTGCCTGCCATGGCTCGCGCAATTGCCCTGTGGGCGGCCCTGGACAGTCCTTCGGGGTTTCAGGGCGAGCAGGATGATCGCGTGAGTATCAAGGAGGACCACGGTGGCTCCATTAGACCGTTATTGAGCCGGCAACGAGAATTTTGTTCGCGTTTGTCTCTGTCGCAAATCTCCAGTTGCCCCTCTGATTCGAGATTCGAGATTCGAGATTAATTTCGAATCTCGAATCTCGAATTTGAAATAGCAATCGGGCACGCGGGGATTTCAAGGGGCTGCGTCTCTTGACTAGCTCCTATAGTGTATTCAGCGACGGGTTGTCCGCGGCTTGTCGGCCGCGATCGGCTTGTCCCAGCTTCCTGGGCCCCCCCAATCTTCCGATGCGATACCTGGATTCTCGATATCGCCCTCGACCGATCCCACGGAACGCAGCCATCCGAAGATGCTGTCCTTAGCTTTTCGTTTTATCGGAACAAGCTTTGCAACCGGTTTGCCGCGTTTAGTGATCACATAGCTCTCGCTGCACTCGGCGACGCGATTCATCAATTCCAGGCATTGCGCCTTAAACTTAGTGGCCGGGATATTACGCACGACGTCCTCCGTCAAGATGGGGCCAGTCACCAGTTTAACTCCAGGGACACTGGTGACTGGCCCCCCAGATTCTGGCATAATGCCAGCCCTGATGATAAAGAAGCCTTCACCCGCAGTGCCCGCGCTCATGGCGGCAGTCCTGGCCTGGGGCAGCATTCCTCTCTTCCTGAAGCACTTCACCACCTACATGGATGCGTGGACGGTGAACGGAGTGCGTTACCTGGTGGGCGCTCTCTTGCTTTTGCCCTGGTTGCGGCGAGCTGCGGATTCGGAGGCCGGACGCTCGAACCTGTGGCGCAACGCCGTGGTCCCTTCTCTGGTCAACAGCGTCAGCCAGGCGGGTTTTGCTCTTATCCCCTACTTTGTTCCCGCCAGCATCATGGGATTCGGCATGCGCGCTTCGTTTCTGTTTGCCCTGGCCGGAAGCCTGTGGCTCTTGCCAGAGGAGCGCCGCCTCGTTGTTTCCCGCCTGTTCTGGGCCGGTGGTGCGATCTGCATCGCAGGCATCGTCGCTCTCTTCTGGGGCTCACTGCGGCAAGCCATGGCATCGGTCCCGGGTCTGCTCATACTCTTCGGTGATGCCGCGGCCTGGGGATTCTATGGCGTATCGGTCCGCAAATACATGCGCGGGCACCCGCCGCATCGCAGTTTTGCGGTGATCAGCCTGTATACCGCCGGAATTCTCACCGTCCTGATGTTCGCCTTCGGCAGGGTTTCCGACCTGGCGAACCAGGACGCAAGTACCCTGGGCCTGATTGTCCTTTCCGCTGCCATCGGGATTTCACTCGGCCATGTGCTGATGTATTACGTCCTGGGCCACCTGGGCGTCATCATCGAGAGTGGAGCGGAGATGGCGACGCCGTTTGTGACGTTCGTCGGCGCCGCACTGATCTTCGGCGAGCGTCTGAGCGCTCTGCAGTGGCTGGGAGGTCTCGGAGTCATTGCCGGCTGCGCCCTGATGATCGGCGCCCACAAGCGCCACCCGCAGCCCAATGCCGCATAGTTTTTCTGAAATTCCGTTTTTGCGTGCGATTTTCCGTTTGGGTGCGTGGACCTGGACTTGGACCTGGACTTCGACGTGGACCTAGACGTGGTCGCGGCACAGGTTTCTGAACTGCGGGGATTTAGCGGTACACGTTTAGTCCCGTCCACGTCCATGTCCACATCCAGGTCCAGGTCCAGGTTTTTTGCACTTTGCTCGCCCCTCTTTTTGCAGGAACTATGCGGCATTGACCCTCCGCCCCCTCCAGGTGCGCCGCCAGAGCCAATGGTAGCATGACGCTTCTTGACACTGTATAGCAAATGGTATACAGTACAGACATGGATCGATTGGCGTTTCCCCTGATTGTGGTGGACTGGAACTCAGTGGAGCCGGTCTACGTCCAGATCGCGCGGCAGGTGCGGGCCCAGATCGCCTCCGGCCAACTGCCCGCGGGCATGATACTGCCTTCCGTCCGTACAATGGCGTCCGACCTCGGGGTAAACCTCAACACGGTGGCGCGTGCCTACCGTATCCTCGAGGAGGAGGGATTCGTCGTGATTCGTGACCGTGCGGGGGCAGTTGTCGCTCCGCCCGGCCAGGTGACCGACGAAAGTACGATTGCCGGTCTGGCAGGCGAATTGGGATCTGTGCTGGCGCGGATGCGGCAGGTAGGTTTGAGCATCGAAGAGCTGCGGCGGCGAGTCGAACGCGAACTGGCCGGCCTTGCGGCCGGCGGGCACAAGTGAATGCGAGGCAGATGATGACCACGAACGGACTCGTTATCATGACGTTACTGGAAGCGCTGTTCATCGGAGGATTGTTCCTCCTGTACCCGCGCATCGCCCGGCGTGGCCTGCTGTTCGGTGTCTATGTCGGCGAGGAGCGTTGGGATGGCGAGGAAGCGCGCCGGATCGTCAGGGGCTGGCAGGTCGGCATCACCGTCTGGACGGTCGCAGGCGCCTGCCTGTCGCTTGCGCTGATCTTGAATTTCCCCAACCCGATGCTGGCGCCCCTGGCACCGCTCGTGCTCATCACCGGCTGCATGCTGCTGTTCTTGCGGGCATATTTTCGTGCGCGTTCCCTGGCTGCCCCGGCGACGCCGGCTGGCGTGGCCTTGCTGCAAGAGCCGGCACCTCCTGCGACCCTGTCGATCCTGGTTTTGATCCTGGCCCTGGTGGCAGGCGGCATCGCCGTGGGCTACGCGGCCTTGCACTACCCCGATCTGCCGGCCCGGGTCCCCACGCACTTCGGGCCGAGCGGGAAGCCGGACGCGTGGCGGCCGAAATCCTTCGCGACCGTCATGCTCCTGCCGCTCCTCACACTCGTCATGGGCGTCGGTCTGAGTGGGATGGTATTCTTCATTGCCCGGGCCAAACGGGCCGTCCGCTTTCCCCAGACGCAAGTTTCAGCCGATGCGCAACGGCGCTTCCGGCAGGCGGTCGCGCGTTTCATGGGCGGTATCGCGCTGCTCGTCACGGCGATGTTGACTTTCATGTCGATCAGTTCGATCCGTGTGGGACTCGGGCTGGCGGCGGGTCTGTCGCCGTTCGCGATGGCGTTTGGTTTTGGGCTGGTCGCCCTCGCAATCGGAGGCACGCTCTACCTGGCATTTCATTTTGGCCAGGGCGGGGCGCGCCTGGAGCGTTCGGCGGGCAACGCACCGCTCACGGACGGGCTGGCGGACAACCGGCACTGGGTGCTGGGCTCGTTCTATGTCAACCGCGACGATCCCTCGATTTTCGTGGAGCACCGCTTCGGTTTCGGCTACACCATCAATTTCGGCAACTGGAAAGCGGTGGCGCTACTGGCCGGGTTTCTCGGGACCATCCTGGTGATGGCACTGATCGCAGGCCTGAGCGGATAAGCCTTGCCAGCCGTGTGTGCGGATGAGTCCCGGCGCTCGTCACGCGCTTTCTGCGGATTGCGGCTGTGAAATAGTCGCGGTCAGGTGCATTAATCCCTTTAATTCACAGGCGAACTGCGTCGACCCGGTTGTGGGACGGGCGTTCATGCTGCGGGATCAGGCGGCTGTCATCCGCGATCTGACGGTCGCGGCTCTGATACCGCCGTGACCGGGTTATCGGTCGTTCACCAGCCGGAGCTCTTGGATTTGCCCGCCAGTCATCCGCTTCCAATCTTCCTCAGAAAATGTCATAGGGCGGGCACACGGAGTATCTTTTGGGATCGACGAGGTAATAATTAACTAGCGGGTGCTTGAGGCCTGAAGGCGCATCCGGCGGCGAAACGAAGATCGGATTGCTCCGGCCATCAAGACAGCAGGTCATTTCTGGCATGACGATCACCTTCGAGTCATCGGAGGGTGTGGCGCGCAACCATGAACGACTCGGAACTGGTCCGACGTGCGAGGGACGGCGAACAAGCCGCCTTCCTGCTGTTGTACGAGCGATTTCGCAAGGGGATTTTCGGCTTCGCCTACCGGCTGCTGGGTTCCCAGCCGGCCGCGGAAGACGTCATGCACGACTGTTTTGCGTCGGTGATCGCCAATTTCCACCGGTTCGACCCGAAGCGGGCATCCCTCCGCACCTATCTCTATGGGGCGGCGCGCAACCTGGCCTTCAAGCATCTGCGGGATCCCGATAACGAGTTGTCCGTGGAGGTGCCGGAGGATCTGGAGGCTTCTGCCGGTCCGCTCGACCTTCTTCTCGGCAGTGAGTTGTGCGACGTCGTCAGGACCGCCATCGGCCGGTTGCCTCCCTTGCAGAGGGAAGTTCTCCTGCTTTGTGAATATGAAGACCTGCCCCTGGCTGAAATCGCCGCCGTCGTAAACGCCGACGTCGGCACGGTGAAGGCGCGGCTGCATCGCGCCAGGGCCAACCTCAGAAGGATGCTTGCCCCTTACCTGAATGGAAAGACGGACCCGCAATCCATGGAGGACGAATAGATGGGAAAGGACTTCAAGGAACTCCTGAAAGAGTGGCAAGTGCCTGACCCGCCGCCCTCTGTCGACGCGCGGGTTGCGGAGGCTTATTCCCGGTCCAGGCGCAGGGGATGGTCGCGCTGGACCGGATCTGTGCGGCTGCCGGCTCCGCTGCTTGCCTTGCTGCTGGTTTTGCAGGTCGTCTCGGGAGGAGTGATTGTGCGAAGTCATCTCTTCCCGGCCGCACAGGTCACATCTATGCCCGAGAGGGTGGTGGAAGTGCCGGTGGTGAAAGATAAAGTGGTGACCCGTGTCGTGTACCTGCCTGCGCCGGCCTCCGACGCTTTGGGCCGGCGGGCACTCTACTCGATGGCGGAAAAGGAAAGCGAGAAACCGCCCATGGATCTTTCAGGATTCAAGCCGGTATCCGAGTTTCGAATTCAAATCATCAAAGGAGAAAACCGAAATGAACGCTAGACTGCGATTGTTTGCGGCCCTGTTTATGGCCATTGCGTGCACCGCGTTTGGATATCAGCAGGTGGGTGTGCGGTCACGGGTGACCTTGAACAAGATACTCATATCCTTCACAACTGCAACCAGTTCGGAAGGCGAACAGCCCCTTGTCCAGGCCCGTACTCTTGTTGAGAAGGACGCGGTCCACCGCTGGATCTTCAACAGGGACGGATCCTTGTTTTTCGGCTACGACTTTACGGTCGAGGCCATTCCCAGCACCAGCCAGTTCATGGTTGCGGTGAGACCCCTCAGCCAGGAAGGCCTGGAGAAGTTTCAGGCCGGCGGCATGGGCGGCGTGGCGGTTGCGAGGGGAGGCGGGGGAGGAGTTGCGGGGGGAGTCAGAGGAATGGCTTCGCCTCAGGCCCGGGGAGCATCTCCTGAAAGCAGCAAGGCTCCAGTGCAGCCGGCCCTCAGTCTCTCACCGTCCCAGTCGCCGCCGCCTCAGAAGATCGAAGACGGCGACACGATCTCGATCGACCTGCTCACCAATCCCCAGACGGGAACCCGGATCTTTGACCTCATCAAGGTGGCGTCCTCGAACCGCATCATGAGCAGGAACGAAACCCCGCTGGAGGCCCAGGCGGCTGCCCTCACGAGAGCACCCGACACCACAACCATCTGGGCGTTCGGATTCGACGTGATCGTCGACGGAAAGCTGACCGCAACCGTGAATGGCGGGTGTACCGGCAAGTTCGTGTTCTTCTCCCTGAATTCCCCCCAGCGCTTCATCCTGTCCACGCAGCCCCAGGAAGGCTATGAGTTTGTCAATGCGGGGGTGATAGACGGCAACTCCATCAGGTTTCATTGGAATGGAAGCAACTACGAGTTGCTCTGCAGCGAGCCGGTTCTGGAGGGTGGCGCGAAGGCCGGCCTCTGGCTTCTGGTCGACACCGTGCCGGAAATCCCCGCGGCGATTCAGAGCGCGGCGGGCGGCATGGGCGGTGGAGGGCGAGGCGGCGGCATAGCGGGCGGAGTGGCGCGGGCAGGCGGCGCCGGATCCGGATCGGTTTCAGGGGGCGGAGGCGTGGTCGGTGCGAGAGGTTCAGCGGTCTTGGCGGAAGTGCTCGCGATTCGAATGCAGCGCGGCGTGACCTGCGGTGCCGCCGGAAGCATTGAAGCCCTGGTGCGCCGGAAGTAGGGGGAATTCTCTCGAGATCACTTCTTGAGTTCGATCAGGAACCAGCCCGGATCGTCCTTGCGCGATACCCATTGAAAACCGGTCTTCTTTGCCAGGGCATTGAAGTGGTCCTGTCCCTGCCCCTCGGCGAACCGCACTCCATATCCCGTATTGATTTCCGTGCTTGGGAGCTTGATGTGGAGAGGGTAATGAACGAAGAGCTGGCGCGGGTCTGTCTTCTTCGGGAAAACAACATCCCAAATCAACAATCGGCCTCCCGGCTTCAGCACCCGATGGATCTCCTGGAAGACTTTCTCGTGATCCTGCGGATCGATGTACATGAAAGTGAAAAACACGGTGGCCGTGGCGAAAGTATTGTCGAGAAACTTCAGGTCGCGGGCATCCATCACGATCTTGAGCAGCGGTTCGCCGGGTGCATCCTCCAATTCCCGTTTGATCAAGTCAACGGCTACGACCTGTTTACCCTTGAGCTGGCCGATGACGCCTTCTCCTCCTCCTCCGATGTCCAGGAGCAATCCTTCGGCCGGAAAATCCGGGACCACGACCTCGAGTTTGGTATGCTCGAAGATCTGCTCAGGCTTCGGCCGGTCCTGGGCTGCGGCGAAACCGGCAAACAGTACGATTGCAGGAATCCATGTCTTCATCATGCGGGCTCGCTCCTTCTGGAGAATCGAAGGCATGATACCTTCTTAGACTCGAAAATCGGGCCTGTTTTTTGGCGCCAGGGGGCGTTTTAGGGGACATAAAGGGGTGGAAATGATTTTCTTGCAGTGAGTTAGCGTCGTCAGTCCCAGGTTTACCCGGTTTACCTTTACCCGGTTTAGTAGGGGCGCTGGCCTAGCCAGTTGCCCGGGGGATCGTAGTTGCAGACCCAGACCTCGCGCCCGCCGCCGCGTGCCACGGCGCAGCCGACTTTCCTGGATTCACGCCAGACAATCTGGGTGTAATGGCCGCACAACCCGCGGCAGGCGTTCGCACGATAGTCGAAATTCCGTGACTCCGATGCCCAATGCCCGACGACCGTCGCCGGGGTGACGGAACCACCCGCGATCGCAAACAGGTTCTCGCCGTATTCAGAATCGGAGTGCGAGAATTGACGTCTCGCCACGAGCGTATCGGCCCATTTCTGGGAGATGGCAGCCAACTTGTCCGACCACTGGAGGGGGGCCACATTTACATCGGCCCTTACAGCGTTGTGCGTCGAAACCATTTCGCGCGCGAGTGTTGATCGCGGGTAGGTGGTGTCAGGGCCGGCCATGCGAATCGACTGAGCACCTGCGGCAGCGGCGGTGACGGCGATTACCGTCAGCGCCCGTTTCACCAGGCTGAGACACTTCAGGGACACTCCAATTCGAGTCATACCCATGGGACGAGGATAATCCCGGATTCCTGCGCAAATCGGTGAGCGCGGGCACAAAACGCCGAGGTCTGGAGGGGCAAGGGGTAAGCTCTGGAGAATTCAGGTTTCTGCTCAAGATATCGAATTTTCCAGACTTGGCCCATTCTACGCCGTACTATTACGCGTGGGCGAATCGCCGGCGGAGCGAAATGGCGGTCTGGTTGCCGCGGCGACTGCAATAGAGGGCCGCGCAGCGAAAACCCAAGAGCCTCAGTGACGGTGCAGTTATGGAGTTTTGACATAGGATTCGGTGAGGAGCGTTGTATGCCCAAAATACACTTCCGTTCGCTGATGTTGATTGTGGCGATGGCTGCGGCGCTTTACGCTCAGAGCCAGTCAAAGAAATATCCGGACGGACTGTACGCAGAGGTGTCGACGAACAAGGGAATGATCGTGCTGCAGCTCGAGTACAAGAGGACACCGATGACGGTCGCAAACTTTGTCGGGCTGGCGGAGGGCACGATTGAGAACAGCGCGTTTCCTCGAGGGAGGCCCTATTTCGACGGCACGAAGTTTCACCGCGTGGTCGCCGGACACGTGATCCAAACAGGCATCCCGGCTAACGGCAAGACAGAGGGGCCCGGCTATCAGTTCCCCAATGAGATCCGTCTGCCGGAGCTGAATCACGACAGGGCGGGCAATCTCAACATGGCAAACGCCGGGCCGCACACGAACGCCAGCCAGTGGTGCATCACGCTGGGAGACCGCTCGTATCTGAACGGCGATTACACCGTGTTCGGACACGTAGTGCAGGGGATGGATGTCGTCTTTTCTATCGCCCAGGGGGACGAGGTGAAGTCGGTCAGGATCGTCCGGGTCGGTGCCGCGGCTGAAAAATTCAGGCCGACGACCGAATCGTTCCACAAGCTGGTCGCGGCGGCCGAGGTGCGCGTCCGGCAGGCCGACGCTCGGAAATCAGCCGATGAGGCAAAGATGATCCGGCGCACCTGGCCGCGGGCACAAACCCTCGACAATGGAGTCAGGTATGTCGTCCTCCGCGAGGGCGCAGGCGAATCGCCCGCCGCCGGGGACCGGATGAAAGTTTCGTATGCCGGCAGATACCTGAAAGGGATCAGCTTCGTCAGCACAGCCGACGGAGGGATGCCATACTTCGGCGACACCCCCGAGCCGTTCGAGTTCGTGGCCGGCAAAGCCCTGGTGAACCGCGGATTCGATGCGGCGGTTTCCGGGATGAAGAAGGGTGAAAAGAGGGTTCTGATCGTCCCCCCCGGCCAGGGATACGGCACCTCGGGGTATTACGCCCGGGAAGTACCAGGGAGAAAACGTTTCCACATCTCGCCGAACATCACCCTGGTCTACGAAGTTGAGGTCCTCGAAATCTCCAAGTAGTCCTCGTGCCTCTCCAGTGTCCGAATCGCTGGAAAGCGGATCGGGGGGTTCAAGGGGAGGCCGCCATATGCTAAACTTCTGGTTTGGCATAATCGTGAACTGGCTTCTCGGGAGCTGTGGGAAGGAATCGCTTGAACGCCGGAACTGTATTCAACATCAGCCGCTATGCCATCCACGACGGGCCCGGCATCCGGACCACGGTGTTTCTGAAGGGATGCCCGCTGAGCTGCTGGTGGTGTCACAATCCGGAGAGCATGTCCCCCGAGCCGATGATCTCGATGCGGCCGAATCGTTGCATCCGCTGCGGGACCTGCGTGGGGCGCTGCCCGAGTCACGCCATATCCATGTCCGACGATGGGATCGACACCGATTCCGCCCTGTGCCGGGCATGCTTTGAGTGCGCGGACGTGTGCCCGGCGGATGCCCGCGAGCTCGTGGGCCGGACGATGACCGTCGGGGAGGTTATGGCGGAAGTAAAGAAGGACATCTCCTTTTACGATGAGTCCGGCGGAGGGGTCACCTTTTCAGGGGGGGAGCCGTTGATGCAACCGGCCTTCCTTCTCGAGCTGCTGGAAGCCTGCGAGCGGCTGGAGATCCACCGGGCGGTCGACACCTGCGGCTATGCAGGCAGGGAAGTGCTGCTCCGCGTTGCCGCGAAGACCAACCTCTTTCTTTATGATCTGAAACACATGAATCCCGAGGTGCACCGGAAATACACGGGAGTGAGCAACGAGCCGATCCTCGAAAACCTCAAAGCCCTCGCGTGCCGTGACGCGGCCATCCGGGTTCGCATCCCCCTGATTCCGGGTGTGAACGACGATCGGGAAAACGTGGAACGCACAGGGGCGTTCCTGCAGAAGCTGCACCGGTTGTGCCATGTCGACCTGTTGCCGTATCATGATGTCGCCAGCAGCAAGTACAAGCGTTTCGGTTACACAGTTCGATTGGGCAGGCTCCAGGCTCCCGATCCCGCTCATATGCAGGAGATCGCTTCGCTGCTCAGCAGCTACGGTTTGTGCGTGACTATCGGAGGGAATGATTATGAACGAACGTGTCCGCAAGCTCAGACAATCCAGTCATGAAGCCAGACCGTCCGTCTCGCACGAGCGGGCCGAACTGCTGACCGACTTTTACCTCGAGAACGAGGGGAAGTACTCCGTGCCGGTGATGAGGGGCCTCCACTTCAAGTATCAGTGCGAGAAGAAGACCGTCTACATCGGTCCCGGGGAGCTGATTGTCGGGGAGCGCGGACCGTTTCCAAAGTCGGTGTCGACCTACCCCGAATTGAACTGCCACACCGTGCAGGATCTCGAGATTCTCAACTCGAGACAGATGACTTCGTTTGCGGTCTCCCCGGAGAGCATCGAGGTCTACCGCACCAAGGTGATCCCGTACTGGCTGAACCGCAGCATGCGCTCCAAGGTGTTCAGCAGCATCCCGCAGGAATGGAAGGATTGCTATGAAGCGGGCATGTACACGGAGTTCATGGAACAGCGGGCGCCGGGACACACGACTCTCGACGGCACGATTTATCAGAAAGGGATGCTCGACTTCAAACGGGAAATAGCCGAGAGCCTGGCAGGGCTGGACTACCTGAAGGACCCGGAGGCCACGGACAAGGCGGAAGAGCTGAAAGGGATGGACTACTCCTGCGACGCCGCCATCATTTTCGCCGAACGGCACGCGGACCTGGCGGAAAAAATGGCAGTGGAGGAGACCGACACGGCGAGGAGAAAGGAGCTGCTCCGGATCGCCGCAGTCTGCCGATGGGTGCCGGCGCATGCGCCGCGCGACTTGTGGGAAGCCCTTCAGATGTACTGGTTCATTCACCTGGGCACGATCACCGAGCTGAACGGGTGGGACGCGATGAACCCGGGCCACCTGGATCAGCACCTCTACCCCTTCTACGAGAAGGAGATGCAAGAGGGGACCCTTACCCGCGAGCAGGCGAAAGAGCTGATCTCCTGCCTGTGGATCAAGTTCAACAACCACCCCGCCCCGCCGAAGGTCGGGGTCACTGCGGCCGAAAGCGGGACATACAACGACTTCACCAACATCAATCTCGGCGGCTTGAAACGTGACGGCAGCGATGCCGTCAACGATGTTTCCTTTCTCATTCTCGAGGTGATCGATGAGCTGCACCTGCTGCAGCCGCAGGCCAACATTCAATTGAGCCGCAAGACCCCCGACAATTTCCTGAAGGCGGCGTGCCGCGTGATTCGCAAAGGATACGGGTACCCGTCCGTCTTTAATGCGGACGAGGTGGTCACCGAGCAGGTGCGCATGGGAAAGACGGTGGAAGACGCCCGGGAGGGCGGCTGCAGCGGCTGCATCGAGACCGGATGCTTCGGGAAGGAAGCCTATGTGCTGACCGGGTATCTGAATGTTCCCAAGGTGCTCGAGTTGGCGCTCAATGACGGCGTGGATCCGCTGACCGGGAAGCAGATCAGCCCGAAGACCGGCGATCCTCGGAGTTTTACGAGTTTCGAAGATCTCTACCAGGCCTTCACCAGGCAGCTCTCATTTGTCGTGGACCTCAAGATCCGGATCAACAACTACATCGAAAGGATGTTTGCCACCGGGGCTCCGGCCACATTCCTGTCCGTGTTGATCAATGATTGCATCCGGAAAGGGAAGGACTATTACGACGGCGGACCGCGCTATAACACGAATTTCATCCAGTGTGTGGGGATCGGCACGGTCACCGACAGCATGTCGGCGCTCAAGAGGCACGTGTTCGGAGATAAGACGATCAAGATGGACCGGCTGCTCGCCGCGCTGCGCAAGAACTTCAAGGACGAGGAGCCACTGCGCCTGACGCTGGTCAACAAGACGCCGGCCTTCGGCAATGACGACGACAGCGCCGATGCCATCATGCAGCGCATCTATGCGACTCTTTTTGACACGATCGACGGGAAGCCGAACACCAAAGGGACGGCTTACCATCTCGATATGCTTTCCACCACCTGCCACATCTACTTCGGCAAGAAGCTCGGCGCATCCGCAAACGGCCGGTTAGCCGGCATGCCAGAATCGGACGGCACCTCGCCCTCTCACGGTGCGGATCGTCGCGGGCCGACCGCCGTTATCCGGTCGCTGGGCAAGATGGATCAGTTCAAGTCAGGCGGCACGCTGTTGAATCAGAAATTCCTGCCGAGCGTGCTGGCGGGGGAAGAGGGCATCAGCAAGATGGCCTCGCTGATCCGCACTTATTTCCGGCTCGACGGCCATCACATCCAGTTCAACGTCGTGGATGCCGAAACGCTGCGCGATGCACAGAAGCACCCGGATAACTACCGCGACCTGCTGGTGCGCGTCGCCGGCTACAGCGATTACTTCGTCGACCTGGACATTTACCATCAGGAAGAAATCATCGCCCGTACGGCGCAGGAAAGCCTATAGGGCCAAGGCGATTGCTGCCGCCTCGCCCGTCAAATTCCTTGACTTAAATGCTCCGTATATCTTATCCTTAGAATTATCTTAGGTTTACAGCGGAATCACTCTCACGGAGGCAAATCCGGGCCTCAAGGCCGCCGAGGGACGTGCGCGCGGACCTGCCGTTCACGGGGATCGGAACGCAACAGAATTCGCCCGGTCCCGTACGGGATCCTGCGACCGTCTCCCGTTGCTTTGGTCTCGACAAGATCAGAAGGTAATTCACGTCTACCAAGCATCAGGCCTAACCCTTTTTACGCAGGTGCGAACATGCGATCCAAAGGCGAAACTGGACGGCCGGCCATAAAACTCGGCGATGCCGCCACTGCAATCTCGCGTGAGTCTCTCACCTCGGCCGTCGCCAGGGCGCTCCGGGAAAAGATCCTTCAGGGCGAACTCGGCGAAGGGCAGCAGCTGCGTCAGCATGAAATTGCCCAGGAGCTCCGGGTGAGCCGGACGCCGGTGCGCGAAGCCCTGCGGCAGCTGGAGGCCGAGGGCCTGATCAAGATCGTCGATCACTACGGCGCCGTCGTGGCCGCGCTTTCGTTTGAGGAAGTCAAGGAGTTGTTCGAGATCCGCGCAGTGCTCGAGTCCCATGTATTGCGATACGCTATCCCGCATCTGACCGATGGGGAGCTGGCGCGCGCAGGCATGATCCTGGCTGAGTTTGAGTCAGCGCTGAACCGCGACGCCGACATCGGCACATGGGGCGACCTGAACCTGCAGTTTCACCTGGCCCTCTATGGCGCAGCGAACCGCCCCCGGTTTATTTCCCTCATCCAGGCCATTCACAACAGGTCCGACCGCTATGTACGCATCCATCTGCGGCAAGCCGAGGAACGGCTCGTCACGATTGAGGAACATCGGAAGATCCTCGAACTCTGCCGCTGCTGCGATGTGGACCAGGCGTGCGCGCTCGCTCAGGACCACATCATGAAAGCCGGGCAGTCCCTGGTCGAAACCCTGCAGCCGGGCCGCCGCGAATAGGGGGCGCTCCCGGAATCAGTCGTCGGGGCCACAAAGATGGTGACCGTATCCATGAGGATTTCATGTGGCCGCGGACTTCAGCCCGCACCGTCGGTGTCGACTCCGGAGTGATCCTGCCGCCTGGAATGCTATCCCTGGTTCACGAAGTACCCAGGTTAGACACTTGTGTTGCGAAGGCGGCTGCATATACTGATCAGGTCATGGCCATGAGGACATTCACCTTCAAGAAGACAGGAGACGCAGCCGTGCACGTGACTATCGACTACTGGAGGTGGTTACGGGGCCTCTTCGTTATTCTCCTGATCCCTGGCTCCTCATTGTGCGAGACCAGGTCAGGCAAGGCGTCCACCAACCAGTGAACTGATCGATACGATGCGCTTCGGAGGAGCATCCGGGATGAAGAAGTCGGTGCTGATGTTCTGCATGTTCGGACTGACCGTTTCCTGCGGCCGCCGGGAGCCCGCGGCTACCGGACCGCATTCGGTGATCACGGGGAAAATCAGCGGCGTCGGCAACCGGGCGCCGGGGCTGGCTCGAGTCGATGTCTACGAACCCGACCGGTCCGACGCGCCCAGGCGGATCCAGGCGGACGCCGACGGCGCCTTCACCGTGACCACCACGCAGACCGGCGTTGTCAGGTTGAGCTTCACGGGCGTTCAGCATAACTCCTATTCCGTGGCCCTGCTGATTCAGCAGCCGACCCAGGTCAAGGTCGATGCCCGGCTCGCGCCGTTTGAATGGGCGACCGATTTCAAGGAGATCATGGTCGTCGGGGACTTCAACCGGTGGTCGCGTAACTCCGGGTACGTGCTCATGGTCAAGCAGACGGACGGAACGTATGCCGCCGAACTGGGGAACCTCGAAGGCCCCACGACCGGCTACCGGCTGATCGGGCTGGTGAAAGGGAGCACGCGCTCGGTCCCGGGAACGTTGTACGACGATCTGGACACGGATCCTGCCGGCAACTATGTCTCGCGCCTGGCGGTCCGGAACGGCAAGGTCAGAATCGTGTTCGACGCGGCCAGGCTTCCGCACAGCACCGTCGAACCGGGAGTCTTTTTCGGCGACACCGATTCGGAAACGGCGCGCGTCGCGGTCCTCGAGCAGGACATGCGGAAGCGGCAGGAAGCGTATTCCAGGGCCCTGGCCGAATACACCTCGTTCGGGAAAAATCCCAGAGATTTCGCTTACGACTGGTCGAAGACCGCGGCCGAATTGAAGGGGCGGCTCGAGACCGAGAAAGCCCCGGTCATTCGCCAAATGCTTTTCCTCAGCCTGCTCGACCTGAAGCACCTGCGGGCCCGGGAGATCGAGCCGGAAACGGCCAGGCAGGCGCTGGCGATCGTGCCGCCGGATTCACCAATATGGGAATTGTCGCCCTGGTATCTCCTGTACGAGTCGATCAAACTGGCGGGCGGGGTCGATGCAAACGCCAGTTATTTCCAGGAGCTTGTAACCCGCCACCCATCGCGCGAGGTAAGAGCCCTGGCTCTGGAGCAGGCGTACGGAGATGCTCGGGCCACGCTGAACCTGGAGCGGGCCAGGGAATACTACCAGCGCCTGACCACGGAATTCAGCGACCTGCTGCCGGGGCAACGAGTCAAGTCACGGCCCCCGGAACTGCGCATCGCGGCGGGGAAGATGATGCCGGAGTTCTCGTTCACGTCGTTGGACGATTCGTACAAGACGCTCACCAACGAGACGTTCAAAGGCAAGAGCTACCTCGTCGAATTCTGGGCGACCTGGTGTGTTCCGTGCGTCGCCGAAATGGAGAATCTGCACAGGATCTATGGGAGATACGGAAAGAGGGATTTCGAGATCTTGAGCCTGTCCTTCGATGCCGTGCCCGAGGACGTTCAGAAATTCCGCGCCAAGAGGTGGCGGATGCCCTGGCAGCACGGTTTCATCGGCAAGGATGAATTCCGGGTCGGAAGCAACAGCACGGATTACTTTGAGGTCCCGGAGATTCCGAAGGCCATCCTGGTCGACAAGACCGGCCGGATCGTGGCTGCGGGCACAGATCTGATCGGAGACGCACTGGAAAGGCAAATCGTCAGGCTGATCGGCAACTGAGATGCGCACCGGTGAGACGGCGCCCTGAGTTGCAGACATTCATGAGTTCGATGAGCCGCACGATCCGTGCGGCTCAACCGACAATCGGTGCGATGTAGATGTGGTTGCTGTCCCCCTGTTGGAATACTTTGCCCGTCTTCGGACACTTCACCGGGTTGCGCAGCATCAGAGTGAGAATTGCGGGCACCGTCTTGCCTGCATAGTGAGTTGAAATACTGGTCTTTTCCGCTGGGCCGTCACTCAACACAACGGATACGCCCATCGGATGGGGAGCAGCACACTCGTCGCAATAGACATGGATAGCGTATCTGTTCATGGTTTTCTCCGCCGCTTAACCGGCAGCATAGCACAGTCACACTATCCAAGACTATTCTAATGCGGACCGGGTCCCGGTGTTACCCGTTCTTCTTCTCGAAGTCCTTCATGAAGTCTACCAGGGCGTCCACGCCCGCTTCAGGGAAGGCGTTGTAAATCGACGCGCGGAGCCCGCCGACGGAACGGTGGCCTTTGAGGCCGTCCATTCCGGCAGCCTTGGAATCCTTCACGAACTTCGCCTCGAGTTCCTCGTTGGGGAGGCGGAAGGTGACGTTCATCCGGGATCGGTCTTCCTTTCTGGCGTGGCCGCGATAGAAGCCCGTCCGGTCGATCTCCGCGTAGATCTTGCCTGCCTTGCGGATGTTGATCTTCTCCATCTCGGCCAGGCCGCCGAGGTTGAGCAGCCAGCGGCTCACCAGGCTCATGATATAGATGGCGAATGCCGGCGGCGTGTTGTGCAGCGACTTGTCCGCGACGTGCGGGCCGTACTGAAGCATGATCGGCAGTTTCTCGTATGCCGGGTTGGCCTGGGCCTTTTTCAGCATGTCGTCGCGCAGGATGACGAGCGTGCAGCCGGCCGGCCCAATGTTTTTCTGCGCGCCGGCGTAGATCATGGCGTACCTGGAGATGTCGAGCGGACGGCTGAGCATGTGTGACGAGGTGTCGACGACGAGCGGCACGTTGCCCACATCGGGAAGCGACGAGAACTCAATGCCGTGGATTGTCTCGTTGCTGGTCATGTGGACAAATGCCGCGTTCGGCGTCAACTTCAGCTCACCCTGTGCCGGCGCGCGCGTGAAATTTTCGGCCTCGCTGGTGAAGGCGACGTTGATGTTTCCGGCCTTCTTCGCCTCCTTAAGCGCCTTTTTCGACCAGGAGCCGGTGATGATGTAGTCGGCCGTCTCCCCCGGAGCCAGCATGTTCATCGGCACCATCGAGAACTGGAGCGTGGCGCCTCCCTGCAGGAACAGCACGTGGTAGTCGGCCGGGATCCTGGCGAGCTTGCGGATGTTCGCTTCGCACTCCTGGATGATCGCCTCGAAAGTCTTGGAGCGATGGCTGATTTCGAGGACCGACATGCCGACGCCGGGCAGCGCCACGAGGTCGCGCTGCGCTTCTTCGAGAACCGGAAGCGGAAGGACGGCGGGTCCGGCAGCGAAATTGAAGATTCGTGTGGTGGTTCCCATGATTTGCTCCTTAGTAACAGTTCGGGTTTATAAGATAACTCCAGCCGTTCACGGTCCAGCCATCAGGTACGGCATCACTTGCGCGGATTGAGCTCCACGACGTGCATGTCGAGGATGTCCGGGCAGGCGCTTCTGATCCCGTCCAGCAATTCCTTCGTGGGGGCGCTGTCCAGGTTGATGCGCGCGATGGCCGCCTGTGCGCCGTCGAAGATGATGTTCTCGGTCTCCTGCGCATTGATCGCCAGATCCTTCAACCGCCCGAAGACGCTTGCCAGCACCCCCGGCTTGTCGAGGTGGCGGACGATCAACGAATGACTCGCCGGAGTGCGGGCGGCAAGGTTTACGACGTTCGGGACCGTTCCCTTTTCCTTGTAGGTCTTGACGATGCGAACGGTCTCGGCCGCGATCGCCTCCTGGGCCTGATCGGTCGAGGCGCCGATGTGGTGTGTGCAGCACACCCCCGGCAGCCTGGACATGGGGAAATCGAAGTCCGCGGTGCCGCTCGCGGGCTCGCCCGGATAGACATCGACCGCTGCCCGGATATTCTTTTCCTTGACGACCTGCTCGAGCGCCTTGTAGTCGACCACGTCGTGGCGCGCCGTGTTGATGAAATAGCTTCCCGGCTTCAAGCGTCCGAGGACGTCGGCGTTGACGATCCCTTTGGTCATGGCGTTGGCGGCCAGGTGGACGCTCAGGATATCGCACTTCTCAGCCACTTCGGCCGGCGACTGAGCCACCTGGATGAGCGGTTCGATGAGTGAGCCCGAAGCGGGACGGAAGCGGACGAGAATAGGCAGGTCGATCGGGATGCCGTCGCGATCGATGGCCACCCCGATCTCGCTCCAGATCACGAGGTTCATGCCGAATGCCTGTGCCCGCTTGGCCATTTCCTGGCCGATGTTGCCGAAACCAAGCAGGCCCAGCGTCCTGCCGTAGACCCCTTTGCCCTTCGAGTATTCCTTCTTGTTCCACTTGCCGCGTTGAAGTTCGGCGACATTATCCGCGATGCGCCGGTCCAGGGCGAGGATCAGCCCGAAGGCGAGTTCCGCGACCGCTACGGAGTTCTTTCCGGGGCAGTTGGAAACGTAAATGCCGCGTTTGGATGCCGCTTTTACGTCGATAGTGTTGTATCCGGCGCCCGCGCGTACAATCAGGCCGAGGTGGCCGGCATCGAGCATCGGCTCGGTGACTTGCGTGGAACGAACGACCAGGACATCGGCGCCGGTCCTGCCGACGGCCTCGGTCAAAGCAGCTTCCTTGAGGTCGGGTTCGTAGATTACTTCACAACCGGCCGCTTTTAACCCTTCAATCCCGCTCTTCTCGAACTTGTCGGCAACCAGTACTTTCATAAAAGTATCTCCTTGGCCGGCGGTTGTCCGCGGCCCGTTTATATGAGATGGATGAGAAGGCCGTCCCGCAACTTGGGCTCAAACCACGTCGACTTGGGGGGCATGATCTCACCCGCGTCGGCGATCCCCATCAGGTCGTCGACGCTCACGGGGAATAGGGAAAATGCGACTGCCGCCTTCCCCTGGTTTACCAGTTTCTCGAGTTCGCCGGTGCCGCGAATGCCGCCCACAAAGTCGATCCGCTTGTCCGTGCGGGGATCGCCGATCTTTAACACTGGTGCAAGCACCTGATTCTGCAAAAGGCTTACGTCGAGGGTGCCGCCGATCCCGGCGGTTCCCGCCTGTCCCTTCAAGTAGAGCGTATACCAGCGTCCGTCAAGGTACATCGACACTTCTCCTTGTTTCACCGGGCTCGGGACACCGTCGCCCACCTGGACGGCAGACTTGAGCGCGGCGAGGAGGGATGCCGGGGTGTGTCCTGCCAGATCCTTGATAGTGCGATTATAAGGCAGAATCCTCGTCTGGTTGTCCGGAAATGCGACGGCCAGCATCCAGTCGGCTTCTTCGTGTGCGACGCCGGGCGCCTTCCCGGCGAGGTACTTCCTGGTGCGGGCGGCGCTGGCGGCGCGATGATGGCCATCTGCAATGTACAGGCAGGGGAGATCGTCGAAGGCCCCGACCAGGGTCGCGAGATACTGGCCGGTTACCTGCCAGACCGTGTGCCGTACCTTGTCCACAGCTTCGAAATCGAACAAGGGTGCGGTGGCCGTCACCCGGTCCGCTACGGCGTCGATCGCCATGGAAGCGCGGTAGACCAGGAACACCGGGCCGGTCTGCGCGCGCAGCGTGCTGATGTGGCGTGTGCGATCGTCTTCCTTGTCCCGGCGCGTGCGCTCGTGCTTCTTGATGAGTTCTTTGTCGTATTCATCGATCGAATAACATGCCGCCACTCCGATCTGCTGATGGTTCCCCATGCGCAGACGGTAAAAATAGACGGAAGGCGCATCTTCCACGATGAGGGGCGCAGCCGCGCGCAAGCTGGCGAACCGTTCGGCGGCATGCTGATACACGGATTCCGAGTATGGATCCGTCGATGCGGGAAGATTGATTTCGGCGCGCGAAACATGGAGGAAGCTCAACGGGTTGCCCGACGCCAGCGCCCGCGCCTCCTCTTTGTTGACAACGTCGTAAGGTACGGCAGAAACCTGTTCCACGTTCGCCGGCAACGGCCTGAGGGCTTGGAAGGGATGGATTTTGGACATATTCTCACTCGATGCGGCCGGCGGGCCGCGAAGATAATGGAATCAGGGCTGGGAGTTCTTCCCGGCACGACAACCGGAAAGTCCTTGATACCCGAAGGGACACGATGTGTCAAGGGATCTGCAGAGAACCACCCCGAAAACGGCTGAAACCTCTCAGTACCATTCTTACTGATTCAATAAATTGTGAACCTTTGGCCTTCTGCGGCGTCAAATGATCAGCACCCTTTCTGTGAGGCTCATCATGAAAAGCCGACGAACCCTTTTTCTCCTCCTGTGCATCGCCGTGCCCGGCCTGTCCGCTTACCCGCAGGAAAAGAGCTCCGGGGTGGAACTCGTCAGACCGCAGGATCTCAAGCGTACCGCGTACCGGTTGCACATCACGGTCGACCGGCTTGTCAACGCGCGCGCCGCGCTGAAAGAAGCGACCGATCTGGCACTGCGGGCGGATTCGGATGAAATGAACGACTATGGGTATTTGGGGTCCCTTGCCGGCCTGTGGATACAAATTGACCGCAAAAAAGCGCGCGAAACGATCGGCTCGATGATCTTCGACCTGTCGAGTCATGCCCAGGCGGCCGAGACTCTCGATTTGTATCGCAGTTACACGAACCGGGCGCAGCAGTTGCTGAGTTCGCTCAACGAGGTAGACCCGGAGCACGCCCAGCAGATTGCGCAGCTCTGGCCCGCGCCGTCGGCAAAATTCGGGAGCCCGGGCGAACAGGCGCTGGCTCAGTTCCAGAACGAACTCATGAACCGGCTGATAAGTCAGTCGGTCTATTCGAGTCCGGACCTGGTGTACGAGCAGCTGCAGCAGCCGCAAAAGGCGTCCACGCTGCCGCTTGCACTCCGGATCCAGGTAGCCCAGTCTCTCATCAATTCAAGTCAGAACGATAAGGCGAGGGCGGTGCTCGATCAGGCAATCGCGGATATGGGCAAGCGGACCGTGGCGCCCGGGCAGCGCTACGATTATGAAGGCTTCCTGAGCGGCCTGGCCCGGCTTTATCCGGAGCGCATGCTCGAAGCGTTCGATGCCTATCAGCAGATGCTGACCGGCCAGAGTTCGGACGCGGACCAGGGAACGATCATGCAGTCCGGCGAGCAGCGGGTGTGGCTCAGTGCCGCCGAAACATCGGCATTGAACGTCGTTCGCGGCCTCTACAACCGTCCGGAGCTGGCATTGAAGCTTCTGGATTCCGTTCCCGGGATCAGAAGCAAGCTCGACCAGTTGGGCGGACTCGACAACGTCCTCGGCCCCGGTAGAGGCGGACTCTCATCCGGCCCGCAGGTGCTCTCCTATTCGGCAGCCGCGTCGGACATGGCCCGCATCGCGGCGGCCAATGCGCCTGCCCGACCGGAGAGTGCCGCGGAGTCCGACGCGCCGCCCAATCCCAACCAGCTGTTTCAGAGCCTGCGGGGCAAAGCGGAGAACAATCCGGAGATGGTCCGCCGCAAGCTTGAGGACGCCTACCGAAAGAAGGAGCACTTTTCGAGTCTGATCTCCCTGGCGCAGATCGCCAACTACCCGGATCCGGACCTCAGTTCAATCGCCCTCCAGGTTGCCCGCGGGTTGCTGCCGCAGTTCGACAATCTCCAGCAGCGCGCCGCCAACTTCAGGAATCTGATCTCGGCGATGCGCACCTGCGAGGGGGAGGTAGATTCCGGCCTTCTGAAGCAGGGCATGAGCCTGGCGCGTGATCTGAGAGAGGAGGAGAAGAACAACGAGCAGGCGAATCCTCAACCGCAGAACGCCAGGGCCTACCGCCAATCCGACGATTTTGAGACCGCGCTGATCGGCCAGATGGCCGTGAGCGATTTCGGCGAAGCGCTGCGCACCGCGCGTGCCCTGGATAACGACAGTCTCAGAATCCGGGCGCTGGTGCAGATGGCGCAAACCCTCCTGTCGAATTACTGATAAATCCAGGCCGGCCCGTCCGGAAGCCGATAATGATAACTGCAGGACTGCCGATAAGACCTGTATTGATGAAGAGGCCGGTCCCGGGGACATTTGTCCCGCGGGAGATTCTCTGGATTTTCGGTGAGATCGCAATTGGGCACGGAAAATAAGAGGTCCATCCTGATCGTCGACGATGAAGAGCCCATTCGCCGGCTATTGGACACGTTGCTGCACTCGCGCGGATACCAGACACGCGTCACCAGCAGCGCACAAGACGCGCTGAGTGAACTGTCCTCGAATTCATACGATCTCGTCCTCTCAGACTTGCGCATGCCGGCCATGAGCGGCCTCGAATTGCTCGAGGCAATCAGCGCCAGGCATCAGGATGTCGGGGTGTTGCTGCTGACGGGCTGCAACGATGTCTCGCTTGCGGTGTCGGCGATGCAGATGGGGGCGCTTGACTATGTTTTGAAGCCTTTTCGACTCGACCAGATCGGGGAAGCCGTCCGCAAGGCTCTGGAACGCCACGATCGGGAGATGCTTCAGAAAAGGCATGTTTCGCACCTCGAAGAAGTGGTGAGGACGCAGACACTCGAACTCCGCAGCACTTTCGATCATCTGCAGGACATGTCGGCGGCGGCGCTGGAAGCGCTGGTCGCGGCACTGGATGTGCGGGAGCATGAAACCCAGGCGCACTCCAAGCGCGTAAGCGAATACAGCCTTCACCTGGCACGGGCGATGGGGGTCGACGTCTCACTGATGGTGGATATCGCCCGCGGCGCACTTCTCCACGACATCGGAAAGATCGGCGTTTCCGACAACATCCTGCTGAAACCAGGCCGCCTGACGGCAGCCGAGTGGGACGAAATGCGGAAACATCCTACGGTCGGGCATTGGATTGTCGGCGGGCTGCAGGTCCTTCGTAAAGCGGCGGAAATCGTGCTCGCGCATCAGGAGAGGTTCGACGGATCGGGCTATCCACGCGGTCTGAGCGGAGAAAACATCCCCCTGGGGGCCCGCATCTTTTCGGTAGTCGATTGTTACGACGCCATCACTTCGGACCGGCCCTATCGAAAGGCCAACAACTACGCGGCTGCGCGCGCTGAGATCATACGGTGTTCAGGCACGCAGTTCGATCCGCGGATTGCGGAGGTTTTCCTGCAGATTCCGCCTGAAGATTGGACCGAGATCCGGAAAAGGGTGTCCCTCGGCCCGGACAGGGCGAAGGTTCTCAGCGCCGCGCAAGCGGATGAATTCCCCGTATACCAGGTGTAAACCCCGCCCCGGGATGCCGGCTTGTTGCTGCGCGATCCCGGGGCGGAGCTCTCGCTCCCGACTTCCAGTCCGCGCAACGACGCGACATCTCCCATCGGCTTTTCCGTTGACCCGGCGATCGCTTTTGAGCGGCTCCGACAGCGGACGGGATCTGTCTGGAGCCGGAAACAGTCTTTGAGCGGGTTCAGAGTCGACACCAACCAATGCCGGTACTTCCTGGAGTAGGGTAAGGATCCTGCGTTTGTGGTTGTCGTTCAGTCCGGGCCTGTGCGGGATCCGTGCTGATCCGTGTGCATTTGTGTCCTGATCTTCATGCTCCCCCTGGCCGTCGGCCGCTGTGACGGGTTCCTAGATTCTCGATCAGGCGGGTGGCCTCCTCGACGGCTTCCCCGGCCCGCACTCTCGAGGCGAAAGACCGGCACGCCGATGCGATGCTCCGGGATGCCAGCAAGGACCGGAGGCGGTCAGGAGCTGCTCCATCGTGATAAGCCGCCAGGGGCATCTTCATCCCTGCGCCAATCCGCTCCAGGCGCGCCGCATTGTCCGATTGGTCGTCGTTGAAAGGGACAGCGAGTTGCGGGATGCCGGCCGCGAGAGCCAGGCCGGTCGTACCTATGCCGCCGTGATGCACGATTGCGGCCGCACGGGGCAGAACGATGCTCAAGGGAACATAGGGGAGATGAAGGACGCCCGCGGGCAGATCTGGCGGGATGTTTTCGCCTGCGGGGCAGAGGAACAGCCCTCGGATCGCCAGGTTGCGGCAGGTATTCGCAGAGACCCGGAAGAACCGTCCCGCATTCCGGTGGAAGGAGCCGGCCGTGAAGATCACGGGGGCAGCCCCGCCCGCGAGAAACGGCGCCAATTCAGCCGGGATTGCCCGCCTGCCGCGCTCATCAAACAGTGGAAAGCCCACCAGGCGGGTGGCGGGCGGCCAGTCCGGTCGAGGCGGGGCGAACCATTCGGGAAACAACCCGAGGACCAGGTCCGGAGAATGGACCCATTTGGAGAACAGACGCCGCACGGGGGCGAGGCCGAGTTCCGAGCGGAAGGCGTTTGTTTCCGGCCGCAGGAGCAGGTCGCCATACCGGTCGATGGCCCCCCACAGAGTCCGCCGGGACAGCCGCAGCCACAGACTCTCGCCATCGGGGAGGGGCAGTCCCGGCGCGTCGTATTCGCTGCGCAGCATGGCGGGCTGAAGATGAACCGTGGCAAGCGGGATCCCCAGTTTCTCTTGTGCGATGCGGGCGCCGAATACATTGCCGCGGGCCACAATCACACTATCCCCGGACCGGTAGTCCTTCTCGATCCTCTCGTAAACCCAGCGCATCGAGTTGAGAACGCCGCGGCTCCGTCGGCGCCAGCGGTCGACCCCCTGGACAAGCCACCTGCCCGGGGCGATGCCGGCTTTCCCTTTACCGCAGGAGGTGCGAGTGGCGTCCTGCATGGAATGAGCCAGGTGCTGCGCGGAGCCGAATCCGGCGAATTCCAGATCGAGATCCCGGGCCAGCGATTCGAACAGGGGATTTGATATGAAGATGATCCGGTGCCCGCGCCGTCGCAAACCGTCTGCCAGCGCGGCCATCGGATGGATGTCGCCGGGGCCGCCGAACGAAATGCAGAACACCGTCAGGCTCTTGATTGGTGAGGATGCCATGTCAACGTACCAACGGAATTGAATGATCAGCCGTCAGGCGAATCCCCGGCTTTGCAGAAGGTGCCTGCCGGAGACGGATGATGGGAGTCCGTGTTCCCAGTTCCTGCAGTTGTGCCCACAGTTCCTCCGTACGATGATAGAGGCCGCCGAAATCCCTCCGGAAATAGTCCTCGACAGAGGTTCTCCGCCGATGCAGCTCGTCCACTTCGCCCGGCGGCATCGGGGGCGGAATCTCCCCGATCCGCAGATGGGCCAGGGCATGCTCCAGCAGCGCAACCGTCGTGTGCGGCGCCGTCGTGTCCTGGTGCATGAAACCGGGATTCCGCGTCGTGTGGCTGTGCCCGTAAAACAGGCACGCCCTCGCGAATTCTTCAGGCGTCGGAGGTTGAAGCCCCAACTCCGTCAGTTCCCGTGGCAGGATCCAGTGACAGAACGGATTCACGTAGTGAACATACAAATGCAGCAACTCCGGAGTGGTCAGGAAGGAACCGCGTTCGAGTGCCTCGGCGGGGACTGGCGAGTCGGGTCCGGGCACGACGACCATCAGGCGTTCCCGGAATCGCGGCGCCATGCGCGCCCGGAAAACCATCGGATCCGACATCGGCTTCAAGGCGGGCAACAGTTCGCCGTGCAACCGCATCGCCAGCCGGAATCCGTGGAACGGGCTGCGTTCGGGATTGCTGCGCACCTCTTCCGAAGAATGGGAGTTTTCGTGCGCGCTCCAATGCGACTCCGCCTGACTTCTCGTCGTGAACGGGATCGCAAGCATGCCCGACGCCACGGCGTATGCGTTCCACATGTCCGACGCAATCTTCCGGAGGTTCCGGGCGTCTCCGTGCCTGATTGCGGTCGAAAGGAAACTGTCCTGCCAGAAGGCGAATCGCCGAAGAGCATCCTCCTTTCGCACGGCCATCTCAGGGAAGTGGACCGGTTTGCCGTAGAGCAGGAGCGAACTCCGGCGATCAAGAGAGCCGAGATAGGTATCCGCTTCGACCGCCTTCCGGATTCCGCTCGGATCTTGAACCGCCATGTGCCCGATTGCCGGATTGAAACGCCGGATCCGGCGGACATTTTCATACAGCGATGCCAACTCCGGACCGTCCGCGGATGCCGGAGCGGGCTGCCGGACGACCAGCACGAGATCAATGTCGCTCTTGCCGAAGGATATTTCGCCGGCCGCGACGCTGCGGTGCACAAAAACACTCTCGACCAGGCGGGATGCGCCCAGGACGCGGCCTGTGAGTCTGGCTACACCCCTGTATACCGAGTTTGTGAGACCCTGACGGATATCCATACGCACTCTGTTGCGGTCAGCCTTTGAAGATGCATTCAACCGGTCGCCACATGCTCCGGCAGCAATCTGCTTCTTAAATGGTTCTGGCCGCCTCAGGGTGTCGGCGCCTCAATCAGCCGGGGACCGGACGCCAGGTTTTCACGATGAAAAAGCAAAAACCGATTTCCTACACGCGGCCGGACCGCCAGAACAGATGGGGCAGCCAACGATCGTCCAGTTAATTTTGAAACGATGATTCTCGTACATTCTGCGTTGAGGGGCAACAAGAATCATCCCGGAATGTCCGCACGGTCCGGGCAATTCTGACGACAGGTGAGGTCCGTGGCGGAATCACCCGAGGTCCTGTCCGGCTGCCGCCATAGCCAGTTTCCAGGCGCGCAGGATTTCTTCGATGGCGGCGTTGCGGTCCGTCTATTGCCTTTCGGGGTGCGCGTCGAGGAAGGCAATGGTCCCGGCGATGCCTTGTTCGAAGGGAATCGAGCAATGGAATTCCGGGACCAGCTGTTTGATCCTGGAGTTGAGGAAGACCGTGGAGTACGCCTGGTCGCCGAGCAGGCCGCTTCCGACCGACATGGCTATCTCCTTCTTATTTTCGAAGTGGAAATCCATCATGGCTGCCCCATCCGGACTCCTCCAATCTTAATCGTTGCGGCGTAACGACATTTCAGCAGATAATTTCGCTTTCAGTTCGGTTCATCGAAAGAGGGGCACACAGAGGATATGTCACTGCGCGAAGGGTTGACCGGCACATTGACCCACCCGACACCGGAGGCCCTGTGGCGGCTGAGGGCCGACCTGCTCGAGGCCGGCGTGACGCCCGGCGCTCGCGTGTGGCGGGTCCTCGAAGAGTACCAGCGGTTCCTGCAGAGCGTCCTGACCGGATCCACGTCGCGGCATTACAGCGAGCTTGCGTCAAAGCTCGACATCGGGAGCATCACGGGGGTGGTGGTCGACCGGTTCTTTGAGGCGAAGGACGCCAGGAGCCTTGCGCGGTCGCTGCTCAGCGGGTTCCTGAGCGAGGGGCTGATGGTCCTGGCGACTCGCCAGCATGTCCGGGCCTGGGAAGAAAGCCTCGGCGCCGTGTGCTCCTGCGCGTCCTGGTTCCTTTACCAGGAGCTCTGGGACTGGTCGCAGGAGAAGAATCCCGAGCTGGCATCAGAAGAGCGGCGCCGCATGCTTGACAGGCTGTTCATGCCGCTCTGCTCCAAGGAAGCTGCCGGCCCCTCGAAAGCCGTCCTGATCGGCGCCCTGTTCCAGCTCCTCCTGCTTTCCCGCACACTGGACGAACTGACCCGCACTCAGCAACCGCTCTTGCCGGACCCAATGCCCTCCTGATGTGCACCTGACGACACAAATCGTGGAGTCTTGGGGAACCGTGAAGACCTTCTCAAAAACGGGCGCTGCCCCCGGTCAGGCCGGGCAAATGGTGAGAGCCCCGGGCGACAGAAGTCATTTGTTTGCATATGTTTTCTGCCGCCCCTGCCGGGGCTCGGTTTCTCCTTCGTCCATTACCCCGGGCGGCGCTTCGCTTGCCCGGGGCTACTGTCTTCAGCCCTTCCAGGGCTGGAATCGAGAGCATATCGCCGGGTGCATGAGTATTGAGACGGTCCCGGCGGCCGGGACCTACTTGCGGCCGCGACTCAGCCGCCGGCGATGGCGCCGATGATGATGAAGGGCTCATTCCCCATCGCGACCACCTCGGGCAGCAGGGCATCCGGCGGGACGTGGGACAGATCCTGCTCGCAGGCGAAGAACCTCAGAAACGGCCGTCGCTGCTGCGTGAGGTTGTCGCGGATCGTTCCCCGCAGCATCGGATAGCGGGCTTCGAGCGCATTGAGGACCGAGCGCTGCGTGGCCGGGCCCTTGACGTCGAGCATTACCTCGCCCTCGATGCGCCCCAGAGTCCGCAGGTGTGCCGGGAGCACGACTCGTATCATGACAGCGTCTGGACCTCGACCGAGAGCACAGCCGGAAGATCGCGGACGATGGGCGCCCAGTTGTCTCCCGCGTCGGCCGACGCGTAGACCTGCCCGCCGGTGGTGCCGAAATACACGCCGCACGGCTCAAGCGAGTCGACGGCCATCGCATCCCGCAGCACGTTGACGTAGCAGTCGCGCTGCGGCAAACCCCTGGCGAGTTCCTCCCACTCGTTCCCGCCTGTCCTGCTTCTGTATACACGGAGCTTCCCCTCCAGTGGGTAGTGCTCCGAGTCGCTCTTGATCGGCACTACATAGACGGTGTCAGGTTCGTGGGCGTGAACGTCGATCACAAACCCGAAATCGGTCGGCAGGTTCCCGCTGACTTCCTGCCACGACTCGCCTGCGTTGTCGCTGCGCATGACGTCCCAGTGCTTCTGCATGAACAACACGTCCGGACGCGACCGGTGCAGCGCGATGCGGTGAACGCAGTGACCTATTTCGGCATTCGGGTCGGGGATGTATTCCGACTTCAGTCCGCGGTTGATCGGCCGCCATGTCTTGCCGGCGTCGTCGGAGCGGAAGGCGCCTGCGGCCGAGATCGCGATGAACATCCGGCCGGCATTGCGCGGGTCCAGAAGGATCGTGTGCAGGCACATCCCGCCTGCGCCCGGCTGCCAGCGGGATCCCGAGTCATGGCGGCGCAAGCCGGGGAGTTCCAGCCATGTCAGACCGCCGTCGGTCGAACGGAACAGAGCTGCGTCTTCGATCCCGGCGTACACTGTCTCCGGGTCAGTGAGCGACGGTTCGAGGTGCCAGACCCGCTTGAACTCCCAGGGATGGGGCGTGCCGTCATACCACTGGTGAGTTCCGGGGACGCCGTCGTACTCGAATTTGTTTCCGACCGTTTCCCATGTTTTGCCGCCGTCGTCGGAACGCTGGATCACTTGCCCGAACCAGCCGCTCGTCTGCGACGCATACAACCGGTTCGGATCGGCGGGCGATCCCTTGAGGTGATAGATCTCCCAGCCTGCAAAGTGGGGACCGCTCACTTCCCACTCCTTGCGGGAGCCATCCGATGTCAGGACAAACGCGCCCTTGCGTGTGCCGGCCAACAGCCGTATCTTGCTCATCCATCGCTCCTTCCTGATCCATGCACCACTACCCGAGTAACTGACTCACCTGAATTCAATCTACCGCCCGACCAGGGCTTAGTCAAATGACGTACCCGTCACAAGCAGGGTAAATTTGTTCTCTTTCACGATGAAAAGGCCGACCACGTCCACGAGCACGTGCACGTCAACGGCAACGTCAACGTTGGCGAGCACGTGCTCGTGGACGCGAATGCAGATAATTTTTGGACGCTTTCCATTCCTTGCACTCAAATTTCATAATGAACTGAATCGAGCATTGATAGACGTCAAGCTTTTGGTAGCTGAGCATATTCTCGCCTCCACAGATCTCTAACTGTCCACGGGGTCGAATTAGCAACTATTTATTCAAGGCAGATCTGCATTTTCGAGCACGTGGACCTTGACGTGCACGTGCTCGTGGACGTGGCCGTCGACGGCTGTCGTCTTATTAGGAGGTAGAACAAATTCACCGTGCCGTCACAAGGGCTCTGCTGTGATATTTTGTTCTGCGATCCGGATTTGGTGATACCTTGATCCTGCTGGTCAACACTCATAAAGGGGGATGAAAATGCGACCGATACTTCTGCCCTTGGTTCTGACTGCAGTGATAGCCGGTGTGATACCGGTTCCGGCGCAGCAGCCGCGCGCTCTGACGAGTGCCGATTACGCGCGCGCCGAGAAATTTCTGGCGCCCGCCGTCACGCCGCTCGTCGTTGGCGGCAGCGTCTCCGCAACCTGGCTTCCGGACGAGCGCTTCTGGTATCGCAGCACGACTCTTGCCGGAGCCGGGATCATTCTGGTTGATCCCGCGAGGCAGACGCGTGGGCCCGCTTTTGACCACAGCAAGATCGCGACGGTGCTGTCAGCGGGCGCGGGCGAGAAATTCGACGCCAACCGGCTTCCCCTGGAATCGTTCGAAATCTCGGCCGACGGAAACACCATTTCATTCAACGCAGGGTCGCGACGCTGGTCGTGCGATGTCGCCGGCGCCAGATGCAATTCCACGGGCGCAGCGGTCCCAACGCGCGGTGCCGCTCCCGGCGGCCGGGGCGGAGGCGGGGGACGCGGCGCCATGGGTAACGCCGCAACCTCCCCGGACGGGAAGCGGGCGGTCTTCATTCGCGACTGGAACCTCTGGGTGCGTGACGTGGCGACCGGCCAGGAGAAGCCGCTGACCGCCGACGGCGTGAAGTACTTCGGCTACGCCACCGACAACGCCGGGTGGAGCAGCAGCGACCGCGCGATTGTCCTGTGGTCCCCCGATTCCAAAAAGATCGCCACGTATCAGCAGGACGAGCGCGAGGTCGGCGAGATGTACCTGGTAAGCACACCGGTCAACCCGGTCGGCCACCCGTCGCTCCGCGTTTCGAAATTCCCCCTTCCAGGCGATGCCATCATGGCGATGCTGCACCGGGTCATCATCGAGGTGGACAGCGGGCACGTCACGCGACTGCAGATGCCGCCCGACTACCACCGCGCTACCCTCGGCGACAACTTCAGCCTGCGCGATCTGCAATGGAGCCCGGACGCCTCCCGGCTGGCATTCATTTCCACGTCGCGCGACCACAAGGAAGCAGTGCTCCGAGTAGCCGACGCCGCGACCGGGGCCGTGCGCACGGTCTTCAACGAGAAGGTGGCGACGCAGTACGAGTCGCGCTCCCAGTGCCAGGTGCTCTGGTCTACGAATGAATTCATCTGGTACTCCGAGCAGGACAACTGGGGACACCTCTATCTCCACAACCTGTCGGATGGGAAACTCAAGAACCGGATTACAGCCGGGGAAGGCCCTGTCATGCAGATTGTCCGGCTGGACGAGAAGAACCGGATCGTCTGGTTTGCCGCTCAGGGCCGTGAGAAGGGAGAGGATCCGTATTTCCGCCACTACTATCGCATCGGCCTGGACGGGAAGAACCTCGTGATGCTCACTCCTGACAGCGGCGATCACGCAATCCAGCTTTCGCCCTCAGGCCGTTACCTGGTCGACACCTTCTCAAAACCCGATGTTCCCCCGGCGGTCGTGCTGCGGGATGGGAACGGAGAGGTGGTCATGCCCCTCGAGAAGGCGGACATCTCAAAGCTGCTTGCCACAGGGTGGAAGCCGCCGGTTCCCATCAAAGTGACGGCGAATGACGGAAAGACCGAACTCTACGGGCTGATGTTCCAGCCGACCAGGATCGATTCCACGAGGAAGTATCCGATCATCAACAACGTCTATCCCGGGCCGCAAACCGGCAGCACCGGCAGTCGTTCCTTCAGCGCCGCGCGCGGCGACAGGCAGGCGCTCGCGGAACTCGGTTTCATCGTCGTCACGATCGACGGCATGGGGACTCCCGGCCGGTCGAAGGCGTTCCAGGACGCTTATTACGGGGCCATGGGCCGTGACAACACAATCCCGGACCAGATCGCGGGAATGAAGGAGCTCGCGCAGAGGTATCCCTATATCGATATCGACCGCGTCGGCATCTGGGGCCACTCCGGCGGTGGCTTCGCTACGACCACGGCCATGTTCCGCTTTCCAGACTTCTTCAAGGTCGGCATCGCCGAGTCCGGGAATCACGACCAGCGGGTCAACGAGGACGACTGGGGCGAGCGGTATCAGGGATTGGTGGTCCGAAACGCGGATGGCACCGATAACTACGCCATCGAGGCGAACCAGAATTTTGCGGGGAATCTCAAGGGTCACCTGCTCCTTGCTCACGGAACGATGGACACCAACGTCCCGCCCTATCAGACGCTGATGGTGGTGGATGCGCTGATCAAGGCGAACAAGGATTTCGACCTGCTGATGCTTCCCAACCAGAACCACGGCTATGGGACCGCGTCCTCGTACATGATGCGCCGCCGCTGGGACTACTTCGTGAAGTGGCTCCTCGGCGCCGAGCCCCCCAAGGAGCACCAGATGCAGCAGTCCCCCGGCCGCTGACGGTCCAAGAACGATCGGCGCCCAAGACCCTTCTGCCTACCGAAGAGATTGAACCGCGAAGACCGCAAAGACCTACAGGTCATTTTTTCTTTGGGTGCGTCTCTTTCAGAACGGACCGCAAGTTAAGCAAATACACAAAGATATGCAAACCTGCAGTTCAAACAAGTGCCACTGCTTGACCACCTATAGCCACCCCAATTTCATAAGGGGGCCGCGCGCGAAGAATTTATCAATTATCATTTGTCAATTATCAATTGTCATTTTCACAGACCAAAGGCCCACAACGGACAAATGACAAATGACCATTGAGAAATCATAAATGACAAATTTTTTGGCTGGGGATCTTCCGAATGCAATCCCAGCTCATATAACTGGTGCGATAATTCTTCTGTCCTAAAAGAGCCGCACCCTTTTTCTTTTAGGTCTTTGAGAGCTTTGTGGTTCGTTTTTTTGGTCCTGCAATTATGTAGCGGTGTATTGTTTTCGTGTATTTCGTGGTTCAGTTTCTTGGTTGCGGCTCCGTCCAGCCATGTTACGCTACGGCGGATCAGTCGTCCCGGGGATGAGCAGTTTTTAACCACTCTTGAGGGAAAACGATGTTCGGAACGCATTTGCCCAAATTAGCGGTTGCCGGTTTGATGCTGCTGACGACATTCGGGTTCGCGCAGGCGCCGCAAAGAACTCCGACCGCTGCTGACATCCTTCGCGGCGCCGATGGCCCCTACCGGACCAACAACGACCTGCTTTCCTATGACCTGAGTATTCGAGTCGACCCCGTCAAGAAATACATCAGCGGGCAGAACAGGATTCGATTCAGGATGCTGAAGGACGATACCCGCATCCAGCTTGACTTGTTCGCCAACCTGAACGTCGACAAGATTTTGCTCGACGCCACCGAGCTGAAATACGAGCGCCAATTCGGCGCCGTGTTTGTCGACTTTCCCCAGACGCTCAAAAAAGGCGCCGTGTACGCGGTCGATTTCCATTACTCGGGCAGTCCCTCGGAAACCGGGCGGTTCGGAGGCATCGCCTTCCGGAAGGACGCATCCGGGCACGACTGGATCAACACCGCCTGCCAGGGGATCGGCGCCAGCGTCTGGTGGCCGAACAAAGACCAGCAGCGCGATGAAGTGGAATCGATGCGCCTCAGCGTGGCTGTCCCGAACGGTCTCGTGGACGTGTCCAACGGCCAGTTCGTGGGCAAGACCGACCTCGGCGACGGGTACACGCGCTGGGACTGGTCCATCCACTACCCCATCAACAACTACTGCGTGTCGCTCAATATCGGGAACTACACTCATTTCAGCGACAGCGTGGACGGTCAGAAACTCGACTTCTATTGCCTGCCGGAGGATCTGGAGAAGGCCGGGAAACAGTTTCCCCAGGCCAAAACGATGATGAAGTGCTTTGAGAAATACTTTGGCGAGTACCCTTTTCAGAAGGACGGCTACAAGCTTATCCAGGTCCCGTATTCGGGGATGGAACATCAAAGCGCCGTCACTTATGGAAACCGGTTTTCAAACGGGTACCTCGAACGGGACTGGACCGGCGTCGGCGTCAGCATGAAGTTCGACTTCATCATCATTCACGAAAGTGCGCACGAGTGGTTCGGCAACAGCGTCACCGCGGCAGATGTCTGCGACGAGTGGATCCATGAAGGCTGGGGCACCTATGCGGAGGCCGTGTACGTCGAATACATGTTCGGCTACGAAGACGCCCTGAAATACATCAACGGCTACAAATCAAAGGTCAGAAACCAGCAGCCGATCATCACGCAGTGCGGAGTCAACGCCAATCCGCCGCAGGACATGTATTTCAAGGGGGCGCTGTTCCTCAACACTCTTCGCAGCGTCGTCGACAACGACGCCCGGTGGTGGAAACTCGTGCGTGATTTCTACGGCCGCTTCAGGTACCAGGACATTGCAACGGCCGACGTCGTGAGTTTCTTCAACCAGAAAACCGGGATGAACCTGACGCCGGTTTTTGACCAGTACCTCCGGCATACCAGCCTCCCGGCGCTGGAACTGCAGTTCCAGGAAGAGGGCAGCGTCTCCTACCGCTGGAACACGGACGAGAAGGGATTCGACATGCCGGTGAAGGTGGGGAAGAAAGGCGCCTGGCAACTCATCCGGCCCACCGCGGACTGGAAGACGCTGAAATCGGATTTGAAGAAGGATGATTTTGAGGTCGCTACCGACCTCTATTACGTCAATGTGGTAAAGAAATAGCAGAGCCGGGAGGCGAGGCGATCATTTGTCGCTGTCTGGCGACACCTTGAAGCCGAAACTTTCTGCCTGTGCCTTGAGGGTTTCGCCCAGACCGTTGCAGACCGTGTCGCAGATCCTGAGGATGACCGGGTCGGCGATCGAATAGAACGCTGACGTGCCCTGCACCCGCCGCGAAAGCACACCTGCGTCCACCAGGACCTTCAAGTGCTTGCTGACGTTGGCCTGGCTGGATTGCAGCTTTTCCACGAGCCGGCCGACGCTCATCTCACCCCCCTCCAGGAGACGAAGGATTTACAGGCGCATCGGCTCTCCCAGCGAGCGGAAGCGCATGGCGACCAGGTCCAGCGCCTGGTCGGACAGATGCATGCGGTCGACCATTTAACCAGCTCCCAACGGATGTTTGCTCACGATACTATTATATAGCCAAATAACTAGCAAGCGATCGAAGGGTGGTTGGAGTCGACCCAGCATTCCAGTACGGTGGCGCCGGACAAGTCTCTCAGGGCCGATGCCAGGGCTGACCGGGCCTCTTACTCGCTGATCAGGAGCAGCGTCGTGGGATCAAGGGCAACGCGGCTGGCGGAAACTTCGGGATTGTCGTGATCTTTCAGGAGGTGGAGATGCACGACTCCGCGCCCGGGCCGCATCGACAGAATCACATCGAACGCGCCGGCTACGCGCGCCACTGGCGCCGGTATTCCATGTTCGCCCGTCGCCGGCTGAAGAGCGGTGACGGCGGACATCCAGAGCTCGCCGTTGATCTCGCGCGCGACCTGGCGCAAGCCCTCGAGTTCCTCGACCGTCGTCTTTTCAAAATTGAATCCTTCGATGATCAGGGACTCGGGGGAAAACTGCATGTGGGTCCGCAGGAATGCGATCGCCTCTCTGAGTCTTGCGACGGAAAAGGTGTTGCCGCGATAGGTGTGGATGTTCCGGTTGCGCTCCATTTTGAGCCGTTCGTTGCAGGCGTCTTCGAGGTTCGAGCTCCTTGCCAGGTCCATGAAGATCTCATCGTAGTAGTCGCGGATCTTTTCGACCGGCTCGTCCACGGCGACGTGGAGGACCTTGCGCCCGCGCATCAGGTCATCCAATGCGACCCCGACCAGGAATGCGGTTTTTCCGACGCCAGCCGGGGCTGCGACGACTCCCAGGTTCCCGCGGCCCAGGCCGCCGTGAATCGACTGCTCGAGGAGCCGCAGCGGGCTTCTTTCATTCAGTTCCTTGCTGTGCATGGTGTGCCTCCCCTTGAATCGCTTACTCTTCGTCGTCGTCCAGCCCGGTGCCGAATTTCTTGATCAGGTCCTTCGAGACCTCGGCCGGCACGGGGACGTAGCGGTTGAACTCCATCGTGAATTCGGCCTTCCCCTGGCTCGAAGATCTCAGATCGGTGGAGTAGCCGAACATCTCCGAGAGCGGGACGTCGGCATCGACGCGCGCAAATCCCTCGGATTCGGCAGTGCCGACGATCATACCGCGGCGCTGCATGATCGTGCGCACAAACGCGCCCTGAAACTCGATCGGGCCCTCGACGGAGACCTTCATGAGCGGCTCCAGGATCTGCGGCCTGGCGCGATGATAGACCTCGCGAAACGCGCCGCGGGCTGCGGCCTGGAAGGCATTGTCCGAGGAATCGACCGCGTGCGAGGCGCCATCGTTGATGACGACTCGAAGACCGGTGACGGGAAACCCGATCATCCGGCCTTTTCTCAACATGGAGCGGAAGCCTTTTTCAACCGAGGGGATGAATTCCCTCGGAATGGCCCCGCCGGTAATCTCGTCCACGAATTCGAAGTCGCCGGTTTCCAGGGGCTCGATGGTTCCCGCGATGCGGCCGTACTGGCCGGAACCGCCCGTTTGTTTCTTGTGGGTGTAGTTGAACTCGGCGCGCTGGCTGATCGCCTCGCGGTAAGCGACCTGCGGGGCGCCGGTTTCGACCTCGGCCCCGTACTCGCGCCTCATGCGCTCCACGTAAACGTCCAGGTGCAGTTCTCCCATCCCGGAAATGATCGTCTCGCCCGATTCGTCGTCAACCCGGGTCTTGAATGTCGGGTCCTCCTTGGTGAACCGGTTGAGCGCCTTGGCCAGGTTGGCCTGCATCTTCCGGTCTTTGGGCTTGATCGTCAGGTGGATCACCGGATCCGGCACGTGCATGGACGTCATCGCGACATTGATTTTTGCCGACGTGAAGGTGTCGCCCGAGGCGCAGTCGATTCCGAACAGGGCGACGATGTCTCCCCCGCACGACTCCGTGATGTCCTCCATTTCGCCGGCGTGCATGCGCACGAGCCGCCCGACGCGCACGTCCTTGCCCGTCCGGCGGTTGATGATGCTGTCCCCCTTCTTGAGCGACCCCTGGTAGAGCCGGATGTAGGTGAGCTGGCCAAAGCGGGTCTCCTCCAGTTTGAAGGCGAGCGCCACGAGCGGCTTTGCAGGGTCCGGGACCACCGCGACCCTTGCTTCATCCTCGTCGAGGTCGAGCGCTTCATTGACTACTTCCAGCGGACTGGGCAGGTAGTCGGTCACGGCATCCAGGAGCGGTTGGACTCCCTTGTTCCTGTAAGCTGAGCCGAGAAACACGGGTGTCAATTTCAGTGAAATGGTTCCCTTGCGCGCCGCCGCATAAATGAGGTCCGGAGCGACCTTTTCCTCGAGGACCGCCTCGAGGAGCTCATCGGAAAACATGGAGACGGCCTCGAGCATCTCCTGGCGTTTCTCTTTGGCCTGCTCGAGCAGCGCGGCAGGGATGTCCTCCACACGGCGGATCTCGCCGTTCGCCCCGTCGAAGTAGCAGGCCTTCATGGTCACGAGGTCCACGACCCCCTCGAACTGCGCCTCGAGGCCGATCGGGATCTGCATGAGGACGGCGTTGTGCTTGAGCTTTTCGCGCAGCTGTTCGACGACCCGGAACGGGTTGGCTCCGGAACGATCCAGCTTGTTGATGAAAGCAACGCGAGGAACGTTGTAGCGGCGCATCTGCCGGTCGACGGTGAGCGACTGGGACTGCACGCCGGCGACGCCGCAGAGCACGAGCACCGCCCCGTCGAGGACGCGCAAAGAGCGCTCGACCTCGATCGTGAAATCGACGTGCCCCGGGGTGTCGATGATGTTGATGAAGTGGTCCCCCCACTCGCAGTACGTGGCGGCCGAGGCGATGGTGATCCCGCGCTCGCGCTCGAGCTCCATCGAGTCCATGGTCGCCCCCACGCCGTCCTTTCCCTTGACGTCGTGCATGACGCGGATCCTCTGGGTGTAATAAAGGATGCGCTCGGTCAGAGTGGTCTTGCCGGAATCGATGTGGGCGCTGATTCCGATGTTCCGTACGCGTTTCAGGTCGCTGATCACTTGCCTAACCTCTTTCTATATCCCTGTTCTCTCAAAAACGGGCATCAAATACTACCAGAAGTGTCAACCCGGAACCGCATGATTGGCCCTCGAGCCTGGATGCGCGAGTATGAACAGGGCATCATCCGCTCCCATTCCACTGATCTCCAGAACCGCCTGCAACTCCGCCGGTCACCCGGAAGAGCCAATCTTCGCTGTCGGTGCCGCAACCACCATCGCGATCGGCGTTTGAGAAGTTCACTGCCGACAACCGATTGCGATCGCCATCGGTTTTCGATTGGTTCCACCGAATGCGGTCACGATCTCGATCTCCGATCGTGATTGCGCCGTCGCCGTTACTCAGAATCAATCTCAGTTTTGCGCCTGCGGAGGGGCGACTCGATAAACTTCTTGCCTGCCCGACGCATAGCTCCTATTCTCGGAATTGATGAGCCTCGAAATCGGCGTGGTTCTGGGCATCCTGGCGGGTGCGGTGATTATGTTCATCACCGGCAAGTACGGTCCGGATGTTGTTGCGATGTTGACGGTAATGGCTCTGATCCTCAGCGGTACCCTGGATGCCGCCGATGCGCTGGCTGGGTTCGGCAATCCCGCCGTCGTCACGATTGCCGCCATTTTCCTCGTGACCACAGGCGTGACGAACACGGGCATTGCCGCCTGGATCGGCAAGTACCTTCTGCGCACTGCCGGCAACAGCGAAGGAAGGCTGATTGCGTTGACCATGGCTGCCTCCGCCACGCTCTCATTGGTCATGAACAACATTGCTTCCGCGTCGGTGCTTCTCCCCGGTCTGACAGGCATCGCTCGACAGACTCGAATCCGCTCTTCAATGCTATTGATCCCGCTCTCTTTCGGCACGCTGCTCGGCGGCATGGCGACTCTGTTCACTACCGTCAACCTGCTGGCCAACAGCGCGTTGCGCCAGAAAGGGCTGGAGCCGTTCAGCCTCTGGGAATTCTTCCGCATCGGCAGCATTCTGACCATCGCGGGGATCGTATTCATGGCGACCCTGGGGCGGAAACTCCTGCCCGATTATCCCCCGAAGGAGATCACGCCGGTTCGACGACTTCCCGGAAGATCTGGCAAAACTCTACCACTTGCCGGAGCAGGTGATGGAAGCTCGCATTCTGGCGGGATCGCCGCTGGACGGCAAGACCGTCGCCGAAAACCGGTTGGACGAAACCTACAATCTCAACCTGCTCGGCATTCTCCGGGGAGGCCGGATCAAGCTGGTACCTGGCCGCGATGAAGTCCTGCGCGCCGGTGACGGGTTGATTATTGAAGGCGAGGCGGGAGTCCTCCAGCAGACGCAGGAGGGCCTCGGACTCGTGTTTACGCCTTCCGGCCCGATGTCGCGCATAGAACTCGCCGATCGGGACATCGGCGTGGCCGAAATTGTCATCTCCCCCCATGCCGACATTGTCGGCAAGTCTCTACGGGACATCCAGTTTCGCGAGAAATTCTCGCTGGCGGTGCTTGCCCTCCTGCGGGACGGCAAACCCGTCGAGCGCAGCCTGCAGGACCTGCCGCTGCGTTTCGGCGATTCGTTGCTGGTGCAGGGGGCGCGCCCGCGCCTGAAGTTGTTGCGGGCCGAGAGAAACTTCATCGTGGTCGAAGAACCCGATTGCGCCGAGGAAGCGGTCCGCCGCGAAATGGCTCCGTGGGCAGTGACAGGCCTGGCGCTTATGCTCGTTCTGGCAGGCTTGGGTACATTGGGAATCGCGGCGGCATCCCTGGCCGGCGCCCTGGTAATGATTCTGTCAGGCGCCGTGAAAATGGAAGAGGCCTACCAGGCAATCGAGTGGAAGGCGGTGGTCATGATCGGGGGCATGCTCTCGATGGGAGCTGCGCTTGATAAGAGCGGAGCTGCGGTGCTGATCTCCCACTACCTGTTGCACGCGTTTGCTCCGCTGGGGCATTTTGCAGTTCTGGCCGGATTCTTCCTGATTCCGATGCTTCTGGCACAGGTCTTGTCCGGCGCTGCCACCGTGGTTTTGATCGCACCGGTCGCGCTGAGCGCCGCAGATCAACTGCACATCAGCGCCTATCCGCTGCTTATGGCCGTCATACTCGGCGTCTCCTGTGCCTTTCTGACTCCTGTCAGCCACCCTGCCAACGTGCTGATTATGGGTCCTGGAGGATACAAGTTTGGCGATTATGCGCGGGTCGGAGGGTACCTGACCGGGATCATCTTCGTGCTTGTGATGATTCTGATTCCCCTCTTCTGGCCGCTTTAACGCTCTTCGATCGGCTGCCAGCCTTCCTCGTCGGGCCGCAAACGATCGGCCTTCCGTTTGCTTTCATCGTAGAGCTGCGCGTTTTCAATTGCGATTGCGCCCAGGCTCGCGATCGCCTGGATAAAAGCGATCTCATCCTCGCTGAACCGGTGCGGCTGGGCGGAATACACCCTCATTACCCCGATGACCCTGGCCCCCCCGTGAGTCCGGTCCGGGACGGTCAGCGGTAGGGCGTGCGCGGATTGTATCCCCTCCTCAAGCACCTCCCGGGGATACTGAAAGCCGATTCCCGTGGCGACATCCGTGATGGTGACTGGCTCTCCCCTGAGCACCGTCTGGTCAACCGCGCTTCGTTCGACGGCGACTTCGCCCTTGTTCAGATATACCTGGCTGAGGCCGGTGGCGGCGACCAGTTCGAGATGCCTCCCGGTCGAATCGAGCAGCCGGATGATTCCACCCTTGTAGTTGAGTTCGTCGACGGTACGGCGCAGGATGGCGGTGAGAACTTCCTGCAGCCCGACCGACGAGCTGATCTGCACGGAGATGCTGCGCAAAGCCTCCATGTGTTGCGCCTCGATCAACGCCCGTGCGGTAAGCCTGGCCGCCGCCTGCAGAAAGTGCTTTTCCTGCTCGTTCGCCGTCCTTGATTCGGCCGAAAACACCCGCAGGACGCCGATCACCCGGTCCCTGAGGGCGAGCGGCGCAGCCAGAAGGCTGCCGATTCCCTCGGCTGCCGCCTGGTGATGAAATTGGAAGCGGGGATCGCTGCACGCGTCGGCGATGTCGACAACGCATCCGGCGAGAACCTCGCGGTCCAGTTCGCTCTTTTCGATCTCAACGGGACCTCTGTCCAGGTAGGTGTCGCTGAGTCCGACCGCGCCTGTCAGCACCAGTGTGCGACGCTCGGCATCGACCAGGCGCACCAGCGCTCCCTTGTACCCCAGATTGTCCACTATGGCCCGGAGGATGGAGTGGACCACATTCTGCCATTTCGCCGTAGGATTCATGGCGTCCGCGATTTCGGAGATCGTGCGGCACTGGCGCCCCGCGGCCGGTCTCGGAGTGAGCGACTTTCTCCCGGCATCGAGATCCCTCCGTTACGTTGCTCAAGGGGAGCAAAGTTAAGAAGATTATAGGGTGCCGGAGGTCCCCCGGTCAAATCGCCGGTAGCGCATGTGGCCTGCCTCGAGCCTCCGGGTCCTGGTGGCTGGCTTGTGGGCCTGTCTAGCATGTCTTCTTGGCCAGCCCGATCTTCTGGAGAATATTCTCCATAAGGCACCAGCGCGTAAGCGCCGACTGGAAAAGATTCGCTCCGACGAATGCCGTAAACCAGAGCCAGAGCGGATTGACCCAATGCGCCAGGGCCAGGCTGATCAATACGAAAGACCCGGCAATCAAACGAATCCATCTTTCCATGCTCATTTGTGCACTCCTCAAAAACCCGGGCATTGTCCGCCCGATGATGTAGACGCTTCAGTTTGCCGGTGGTTACCCGGCCGTTGCGGGCACCACTAGCAGTCATGCTTGTCCTCCTGAAAGGGCCGCAGGCGCAGCCGGTGAAGGGCTATGTCTGAGTTCGCGCTGACGCATCATGTAGAACAGGACCGGGACCGTCATCCGGCTCAGCAGCAGCGATGCCACCTCTCCGGCCATCAGCGAGATGGCCAGGCCCTGGAAGATCGGGTCGAACAGGATGACGGCGGACCCGACCACGACCGCGGCCGCAGTCAGCATCATCGGCCGGAAGCGGACTGCGCCGGCGTCCACGACCGCTTGTCTCAAGGGTTCGCCCATCCTGAGCCGCAACTCGATGAAATCCACCAGGATGATCGAATTCCGGACCACGATTCCTGCGCCCGCGATGAACCCGATCATCGAAGTTGCCGTGAAGAACGCCCCCATGATCCAGTGTCCCGGCAGGATGCCCACCAGAGAGAAGGGAATCGCGGCCATGATGACCAGGGGAGTCTTGAAACTCTGGAACCAGGCCACCACCAGGATATAGATCAGGACGAGCACCGCGGCGAAAGCCAGCCCGAGGTCACGGAAGACCTCATACGTGATGTGCCATTCCCCATCCCATTTCATCGCCAGCTTGTCGCTGTCCGCAGGCTGTTGAGCGGTAAACGTCTGCAGACGGTACCCTTCCGGGAGCGGCTTGGACGTCAACTCCGAATCCAATCGCAGGATCGGGTAGACCGGGCTCTCCTCCCTGCCGGCTACATCGGCGGTGACGTAGACGACGGGCATGAGATTCTTGTGATAAATGCTCACGTCACGGACGGATTTTTCCCAGGTTCCCAATTCGGCCAGAGGCACCAGGCGCCCCGTGGAAGAAGCGATGCGCAGGTTGTTGAGTTCCTCCATGCGGCTGCGCTCCGCCAGAGGCAGGCGTAGATTCAGCGCCACGTCTTCCGCTTCGCGCGGCAGGTGCGCGAGCCCCACTTCCGCTCCGCTCAGCCCCAGCTGTACGGTCTGCTGAATTTCGGCCAGTGAAACGCCGGCCAGCGAAGCCTTCAGCCGGTCCACCCGGAAGCGTATCTCCGGCTGCGGGTCTTCCACATACCAGTCGACGTCGACGACGCCGGGGGTCTTGTCCAGGGTGTCGCGGATCTCCCTGGCGAGTGAAATCTGGCGATCATAGTCGGGCCCGTAGACCTCGGCGACCAGGGTCTGGAGCACCGGCGGACCCGGCGGAACTTCCGCGACCTTTATCCGGGCGCCATAACGCCTGGCGACGGGGTCCAGCAGCGCCCTGGTCCTGAGCGCGATCGCATGGCTCTGTGCGGAACGGTCCCCCTTGGACGTCAGGTTTACCTGGATATCGGCGACGTTCGGCCCCTGGCGCAGGTAGTAGTGGCGCACGAGGCCGTTGAAATTGAACGGGGACGCGGTCCCTATATAGGTCTCCAGATCGGTAATCTCCGGCACCTGGGCGAGCTGGGCGGCAAGATCGCGCGTGACGGCGGCCGTCTTCTCCAGGCTGGTCCCCTCGGGCATGTCGACGATGATCTGGAACTCGCTCTTGTTGTCAAACGGGAGCATCTTGACGATGACCAGGCGGAAATAGACCAGGCTCATCGCGATCACGAGGAGCGTGGAGACCAGCGCGAGGAATCCCCACTGGTTTCTGCTTTTTGACAGGAGAGACCCCATGAACCTGCGGTAGAGCCGCGTGCTCCAGGTCTCACCTTCGCCGGCTTCGTAATGTGAGCCTCCCCCGCCTCTGAAAAATTTCGACGCCGCCCAGGGGGTGATGACAAAGGCCACCAGCAGGGAAAAGATCATGGCTGCCGACGCCCCGATCGGGATGGGACGCATGTAGGGCCCCATCAGCCCGCGCACCATCGCCATGGGCAGAATGGCGGCAATCACGGTGAAGGTCGCGAGGATGGTGGGATTGCCGACCTCGTCGACTGCTTCGACGGCCACGTCGATGAATCGTTTGTCCCGGTTCTGCGGAAGGCGCCTGTGGCGCACGATGTTCTCAATCACGACGATGGCGTCGTCCACCAGGATGCCGATGGAGAAGATCAGGGCGAACAGCGTGATGCGGTTCAGCGTGTACCCGTAGAGGAGGAAGACGACCAGGGTCAGGGCCAGCGTGACCGGGATCGCCACCGCCACGACCCCGGCTTCCCGGAACCCGAGGATCAGCCAGATCAGCAGCGTGACTGAAAGGATCGCGATCATCATGTGCAGCAGGAGTTCGTTCGACTTCTCCGCCGCGGTCTCCCCGTAGTTGCGCGTGACCGTCATCTCCAGGTTCGAAGGGAAGTACCTGGCCCGGAACGCTTCGGCCCGCTTCAGCACCGCCTCCGAAAGCGCCACGGCATTCTTCCCCTTGCGCTTGGCGAAGGAAATCGTCACCGCGGGGCTCAGCCCGGTCGCCGGGAACCGGGCGGATGCCTGCTCTCCGGCCGGCGTTTGCGCATGCCCTGCCTCGACGCGAATCCCCTTGGTTGCGGCTGCCGGTCCCGGCGTGAACAGGACGTAGTCTTTCGGTTCTTCCGGGCCGTCCATGATCCGGGCGACGTCGCGGAGGTAGACGGGCATGTCGTTGTGAATGCCCACCACCAGGCTGGCCAGGTCGTCGGCGGAACGCAGGTAGCCGTCGAGGTGGACCGCGACGGCCGCGTTTCCGGAGATCAGTGTGCCGGCATCGGCTTCACGATTTTCCAGCTGCAGCAGGCCCCTGACCTGGGTAACGCCGATGCCGAAAGCCGCCATCTGAACCGGGTCGAATTCGACCAGGAGCTCGCGCCGCTGCCCGCCGATGAGCTGGGTCGCGGAGATGTCCGGGATCTGCTGCAGGTCGTTGCGCAGCTCGGCGGCGGCGCGCCTTATCTGGAAGCCGTCCATCTGGTTGCTCCAGAGGGTCAACGCCAGGAAGGGGACGTCGTCGATGGAACGCGGTTTGATCAGCGGCTGCGAGGCGCCGGGCGGGATCAGGTCGAAGTTGGCGAGCATCTTCTGGTTGAGCCGCACGATGCTCTTTTCCTCGTCCTCCCCCACGTAGAAGCGCACGATCGCCACGGCCGCGCCCGGGCTCGAAGTGCTGTAGATATACTCCACTCCGGGGATTTCCCAGAGCAGCCGCTCCATCGGTTTCGTGACCCGGGTTTCGACTTCCTTCGCCGACGCGCCGGGCAGCGCCACGAAGACATCGATCATGGGCACGATGATCTGCGGCTCTTCCTCCCTGGGCAGGAAAATCACGGCGGCCGTACCCATGGCGATCGAAGCGATCAGGATCAGGGGCGTGAGCTTCGAATTGATAAACGCATGCGCGAGTCTGCCTGCTACCTGCGGTCTGCTCATTACCGGATCTCCAGAGAAACACCATCCGTGATCTGATCGGTGAGTTTTGCGACGATCCGTTCTCCGGGCTCGATTCCTGCGAGGATCTCGGCCCTCCCGGCATCATAGGGAGTGGTCTTGACGAGCCGGAAGCGCGCCTGGGATGCGCTGTCTGCGACAAAGACGCCCGTCAGCTGCCCGTTTTCACGGACTGCCTGCCGGGGCACCAGGAGCAGCCTGCCGGCTCCCTCTGGGGATCTGGACGGTGACATAGCTGCCCGAGACCGCCGCAAATCCGGACGGCAGGTCCACTTTGAACTGGACGGTGTGGCTGCCGGGATCGGAGAAGGGAATGATCTCGGCGACGCGGCCCTGTACCGAAGCCTGCGCCTGGTCCGGGATGCGGACCGTGACCTCGAGGCCGTTGCGCAAGTGGCCCGCATCCGTCGCGGGCAGGCTCGCTAAAACCTGCGGACGTGCAATCGATTCAAGGGTGATCAGGGAACCCCCGGGGAAAATGGCGCTGCCGGGATCGACGCTGCGCTCCACGACTCTGCCGGACGAAGGCGCCTTGACCACGGTCCAGCCGACATAGACGTCCGCGCGGCTCAACTGGGCGCTGGCCTGGGCGATGCGGGCTTCGACCTGGCGGAGACGGTCTTCCGACGCCGCCGCCATGGCCTCTTTTGCCGCCAGGTCCGCGGCCGCCGCGTCGCGCCGTGCGCGCACCTCGTCCAGCTCCTGCGGCGCAACCGAACGGCTCGCCGAAAGTTTCTGATAGCGCGCGAACGTGCTATTGGCCAGGTCTACGGACGACTGGGCCGCAGTCCGCATGCTCTGCGCCATCTGCGCCCCTTTCCCGGCTTCGGCAAGCGAGGCCTGCGCTTCCGCCATGCTGGCCTTTGCGCCCTCTCTCTGGCTCTCGGCATCCCTCGCATCCAGGGTTACCAGGACCTCTCCCGCCTGCACTGTTTCCCCCGCGCGCGCCCGGACTTCACGAACGAACCCGTTGATCTGCGATGAAAGCACGACCCGGTCCCGTGATTGCACGCTGCCGGGGACTTCCATGACGGCGGGCACGGTTTCACTCTGCACGGTGATGACCTCCGCCTGAACGGGCTTCGCCGGAGCGGCGGTTTGAGTCGGCCCGCTGCAGGCGGCAAACAGCAGAGCGCCCGCTAAGATCGGAAGTGCTGAATAGAAGTTTCGCATGTCTGACTCACCCCATTGCTGCAAGGAAGGTTTGAGAATCATCTTATGGCCGCGGAGTTCGGACCCAGGACGCCGGCCGCGAACTCCACTTTCGCGAAGCTGAGCCGGTGGTCGTAGATCGCCGCAGCCAGGGCCATGCTCGCTGCGCTGCGCGCGGTCTCCGCCGAAAGCAGGTCGGTCATGGTGGCGAGACCCGCTTCGTAACGGTTGCGCAGGATGCGCAGGCTCTCCTGGCTCTGCGCCTCGGCCGTCTGCATCGCGAGCACCTGCTGTTCGGCCGATCGCACCTGGATCAGGGCCCCGTGCACTTCCATTTCCATGGCCGATTCCATCGCCCTGAGCTCGAGCTGCTTCTGCTCCAGGCGCTGGCGCGCCGCGCGCAGCAGCGCCGCGTCGCCGCCGCCCGCGTACACGTTCCACCGCAGCGTCAGGCCCGCGGTCCAGTTGCTGCCGCCGGCTTCCTTGAAGGACGGGTTGTCCGCCTCCCACGACGCGAATGCGCCCAGGGTCGGCAGAAACTGGGCCTGCTTGCCGCGCACCTCCAGCTCCGCCTGCCGGACCTCGGCCTGGAGCCGCTGGTAATCGGGGCGCCGCTTGCGCAGTTCGGCGAGCAACACGTCCTCCGAGGGGAGCGTGTAGGCAGCGCGCGCCAGCGGGGCCGTCTCGCCCTGCGCCTGGTCGAGCGGCGCTCCCATCAGGCGGTTCAACTCCGCCCGGGCCAATTCCTGCCGGCCGCGCGCCTGGATCTCCTGCTGCTTCGCCGACGCCAGGTACACCTGGCCGCGGAGCAGGTCGGCCTCGACGGCCAGGCCGCTGTCCACCCGCGCCCGGGCCTGCTGCACCATGGCTTCGGAGGAAGTCATCGCCGCCCGGGCCGCTTCGAGCGATTCGCCCGCGAGCGAAACGGCGTAGTAGGCTTCGATCACTGCCAGAACGGTCTGACGCACGTGCTCCTCGTGCCCCAGGTCCGCCATCTCGACCCCGAGCCGCGCGGTTTCGGTCTGCCGGCGGGTGCGCCCGAAGTCCCAGATGTTCTGCTGAGCCAGGAGCCGCGTCTGGAGGTTCTGCTGTGCGCCGGGGGCGTTCAGGGAGGGGAGGGCGAAGTTGTCCGCCGTGAAGTGCCGCTGAGTCAGCAGCGTGCCGAACACGTAGACGGGATTGTTCCCTCCCAGAACCGACTGCTCCACGTCGATGCGCGGCAGGTAGCCGGCCCGGCTGGCTGCCAGGCCGGAAGTCGCCGCCGCCCGCGCGGGCGCGTCGACGGCCAGGTCGGGGTTGTTTTCGAGCGCCTTGCGCACCGCCTGCTCGAGCGTGAGCTTGTCCTGGGCGGCCAGCCGGGGTCCGGACGCGGCCAGAAGGAGCAGGACCGGAAACAAGAGTGTTACTCGGGGCATGTTTTTCATCGCTTTATCCGGCAAGTGACTGGTGAGTGACTCGGGTCAATAGCCCTTGGGCGAGCCGATGGCGGCGGCCAGCTTCTCCCCCTGCTTCAACCTCTGGTACAGGATCGAGCGCATGATCCGGCAGGCTTCGTGAATCTCCGGGTGCGTGAGCCTGTAACTGACCTGCCGCCCGTCCCGGGTGGCGTCCACGATGCCGACCTGCATCATGATGGTCATGTGCTTCGACAGGTTGGCCTTGGAGATCTGCAGCGTGTCCAGCAGGGCCGCCGCGGACATCTCGCGCTGGTTGAGCAGGTCGACGATCTCGAGCCGCACGGGGTGCGCCATCGACTTGCAGATCTCGCACTGCAGTTCAAAGATCCTCCTTGCCGCACGCTTGTCTTTTGTCATCATCGTTCTCTAAGTTTATATGTTTCCAAATATCGAAACCATTATACGATTGAAAGTCACCGTGTCAATGAAAAAGTGAACGGGTCGCGATTGGGTGTTGGGGGCTGGGGGTTGGGGATTGGGGCCGGGGTATAGCGGCGCCAAAGGGTAGACGCCGAACATCGGGCCTGGAGCTGGACGTGGACCTGAACTTAGACCTGGACGCGGACCGCAGTCCGGCAGACGTCGGATGGGCGCCGGTGTATCATTTATGTGACGTATGGATCCGGGCCGGCGGCTCGTTGCCGGGCGGGAATGGGACAGCCGGTTCGGGAGGATCTCTGATCGGGTGACGGGTTCCATGGGAAGTCGAGCAAGGCCTTGCGGACAACGGCGAATTCTCAGGGTTGCGGCCCTGGTGCTGCTCGCTGCCTCAGCTGCAGTCTCCGGGCGCGGCCAGGCGTCCTCGAGCTTCGCTGCCAGAATCGCCCGGCTGTCGGAACCCGGCGGCTATTTCGACACCGACAATCTGATCTCAAACGAGAAGTCGTACCTGCACGTGGTCCCTGCCTTGCGGGAAGCAGGGTTTTCCGGAGGCGGATACCTCGGCGTCGGCCCCGATCAGAATTTTTCCTATATTGCCCGGGTGCGCCCGTCGATCGCGTTTATTGTTGATGTGCGTCGCGACAATCTCCTGCTGCACCTGCTTTTCAAAGCGCTGTTCCGGCTGTCGGACACGCGGATCGCATACCTGAGCCGGCTTTTCGGGCGTCCTGTACCCGGCAGCGCGGATGGCTGGCGCAGCGCCGGCATCGAGCGCCTCGCCGATTACATCGAGGACACCCCCTCCTCCGCGCAAGCCGTCGCCGAGTTGCGCGCCAGGGTGGATGCCGCGATCAAGGGATTCGGCGTCCCGCTGTCCGCGGCCGACTTTGACACCATCGACCGCTATCATCGCCGGTTCATCGCCGCCGGACTGCTTCTGAAGTTCGAGACCACCGGGCGTGGGTCGCGCAGCTACTACCCGACCTATGGGGACCTCCTCCTCGAGACCGACCGCCAGGGGCGCCGCTGGAATTTCCTGGCCTCCGAGGACGATTTCCTTTTCATCCGTTCCCTGCAGCAGCGCGATCTGGTTATCCCCGTAGTGGGCGACTTGAGCGGGCCGTCGGCGCTGGTCGAGGTCGGCCGGATGATGACTGAACGCGGCGACCGGCTGTCGGCGATCTATGCTTCGAACGTCGAGTTCTACCTGTTCCGAGCCGGGACGTTCTCGAAATTCATCGACAACCTTTCGCGGCTGCCGCACACAAGCAAGAGCCTGATCATCCGCTCCGTATTCGTCGGCGGCCCCCTCCCTCAGTGGATGCCGGGCTACGCCAGCGCCTCCCTCGTACAGCCGGTGGACGAACTGCTGCAAGGATATTCGAACGGAAAGTTCAGGACTTACCGCGAACTGACAGAGGGGCGGTAGCCGCCTGGTCGCGTTCCTTCAAGCGATGCTCAGAGATCGATCTTCACATGGGCAGAAATGCGATGACCGCAAATGCCGCCCCGGCGGGATCCTCGAGGATGGAGAATCGTCCGGTCTTCGGCACATCCTGGGGCGGCACGAGAACCTTCGCTCCCAGCTCCACGGCACGCGCCTTCGCCGCATCGCAGTCCGCCACGGAAAGATAGGACAGCCAGTTTGGCGGCACCCCCTGGAACTGCGGGCCTTCCATCTGCATCATGCCGGCGGACGGCTTGTCCCCAACCTGGAACACGGTGTAAGTCATTCCCGGGCCCATCGGCACCTCGGAAAACGTCCATCCCAGCAACTGGCAGTAAAACCGTCGCGCCCCCTCCGCACTCGGGGTCATCAGCTCGGTCCAGGAGAAGGAACCCGGCTTGGGCGCCAGGCGGGCTGCTCCCTGATTTTCCGTGCCGTTGTAAACCGCGAAGTGGGCCCCCTGCGGATCTTCCAGGAACGCCATGCGTCCCACGTTCGTGATGTCGGCCGGAGGTGCGAGAATCCTCCCCCCGAGTTCGGTTGCCTTGGAGGCCGCCGCGTCCACATCGTCGACCCAGACATAGGGCATCCAATGCGAGGGCACGCCTTCGAATTGAGGCCCGAACATCTGGTAGCCGGCGCCGACCTCATGGTCTCCCGATAAGAAGATGTGATAAATCCAGCCCTCGCCCATGTCGTGATCGCGTGTCTCCCAGCTCATCAATTCAGTGTAAAACTTCAGCGCGACGCTAATGTCGCGGGTTCCCAACTCATACCAGCAGAATTCCCCTTGCAGATAGGCTCCCATGGTCGTCTTCCTCCGTTGTCTTGCTGCTTAAGGGTGCTGCATCGAACCCGGGGTGTTCGGGCTTCCATAGATTTGTAACGCGGCAGTGCCGCCGGGACAAGCAAATTCACCGCCTGCCCACGCGCCGGGTGCCGGGTGCCGGGTGTCAGGTGTTAGGTATCGGGTGCCGGGCGACGGGTGTCGGGTGCCAGGTGCCGGGTGTCGGGTGCCAGGTGTTAGGTGTTGGGTGTCGGGTGTGGGGACATTGGCTCGATCTCCGGCAACCAAGGTCTAATTCCCCCGTTCCTAGCCGGTCGACTCCTGACACCCAACACCTAACACCTGACACCTGACACCTAACGCTCAGCCCCTGCCCCCAATGCCTACTTGGCCTTATTAAGAAAGGGCACGCCGTTGGCCATCCAGTCGGGCGCCGGCTTGTCCTTGAGGTAGTGGTCGTAAAACTGCTGGATGCGCACCAGGAAGTCCTTCTGGTTTTGAATCTGGCGCAAGCCGTGCGCCTCCCCCGGGTACGACAGCAGGATCACGTTCTTCTTGTTGAAGCGCAGGGCGTTGTAGAACTCGATCGCCTGCAGCCACTCCACCGATCCGTCGTCCGTGCCGTGAAGCAGGAGCAGCGGGGTGTTCATCGTCCGCGCGTGGAAGACCGCGGACTGGTCGATGTACAACTGCAGGTCATCGTAGGGATTTGTGCCGAACCGGCCCTGGCCGTAAATGTCGTAACGGTGCTGGTTGGTGCCGCTCGTCTTCCATATCTGGTTGAAATCGCTCACCAGGTCGCTCGCAGCGGCCCCGGCCACGATGGCCGCGAACATCTTTGACTGGGTCGAAATGAACGCGGAGCCCTGGCCGCTGTAGCTGTGCCCGTGCAGTCCGACCCGCTTCGGGTCGGCATACCCCATGTCGATGACCTTCTGGATTGCCGCCTCGACGCACTCGAGCATGTCCGAATGCGAAGTGCGCGTGTTGTAGTGAATGTCGGGCTGCATGACCAGGTAGCCCTGGCTTACGAATCCCGCGAACTGCGGGCTCGATGCGTAGTTGGGCGCCTGGTACGCGTGCAGGTTCTGGGAGTTCTTCTCGTAGAAATTGACGAGCATGGGCAATTTCTGCCCCTGCCTGTAATCGTCGGGAATCGCGAGCGTGCCCTGCAGTCTGACGCCGCTCTTGTTCTTGAACTCGAACAGGATGCGGTGCCCCCATTTGTACTCGGACTGCTGCGGATTGGCGTCGGTCATCCGCTTGGGAGTGGAGAACTTCGTATCCGTCATCCAGTAATCGGGGAACTCGACGAATGTTCCCTGGGTGTAGAGCAGCCGGTCGGCCTTTTTGGCCTTGGTCAATCCGCCGAAAGCCCCGTCTTCATAAATCAGCTTCTTGAGTTCCTTGGCGTTGAGTTCGTAGTATCCGGCTTTCTTGGTCCAATCGCCGTAGGCGCTGAGAAGGACGGGCTTGGAAAAGTCAATGGTCCTGTCCTGCCCGCGCCGCCCGCCTCCGCCGGGCCCCTGCCTGAGATCCGCGTCAGGTGATTCCTCCGGGTCCTCTCGTGTGGCGGAAGGCTGATCGCCTTCTCCCTCCAGCGGCTGATAGCGGAAGCGGATTTCCTCGCGCGTTCCCAGCCCTCCGGTCAGGTTTACCGCGGGCGATCCGTCGTAGGCCTGCAGAAAGACGTCGTACTTGTGATTGATCACGACGCCGAGTCCGTCCTTTGAGTACCCTGCGACGCCGTAGGAAGGCTTGACTCCGGGATGGTCGTAATCCTTGTCGACGAAGCTGACCGTAGCCTTCTGCGTGAGATTCCTGGTCTCGCCGGTGTCCAGAACGTAGTCCCAGACGTGCCCGTCTTTCCAGTACAGGAAATGCTTCGAATCGGGGGACAGGCCGAATGTCTGTCCCTGTGCCTTGAACATCAGCGTCCGCTCGCCGGTGGTCGTATTGACCCGGTAGTAGTCGGTCCTGGTCTCTTCCCAGTCTGAGGCGTAGCTGCGATCGTCGCTGCCGATGCCCCAGGCCTCGTTCTGCGTGAGCTGAATCGTCCGCATCCTTTCGTCGGTAAGCCGGACGAACTTCCTGGTGGCAGGATTGTAGTCGGCTCTGTAAGTGAAGTTCCGGTCCGTGTTGGCCCGGACCATCTGCTGTGCCTGGATGCGGTCGTCTTTCCAGTGCCAGATGTCCACGTTGGCGATCGCAGGAGCATCGGCGGGCCGCCTCTCGGGCTCCTTCTCCTGTTCCTTGATGCTGAAGAACACCTTGCTCAGGTCCTGGCTCCAGGACAGGGCCCCCTTCTCGCTGATGACCATGTCCTTGGGGAAATCGGTTGCATCCGTCGACTTGAACTCGAAACATTCGGGTTCCCCGGCCATCCCCTTGAAGGCCAGGAGGCTGTTCTCACGCTCGACAGATCCCGTCTTCTTTGCCCCCTTGAGCAGGGCGAGCGCCGTGCCCTCTTCGTTCCATGCCAGTCTCTCGTACAGTGCCTTGCCGCTGTCCAGCGTGCGGCGAATCCCTGTGCCCAGGTAGAGCGCGCCGACGCCGTTGCCGGTCATGTCGGCGGCGTCGGTCGTGAAGGCGAGAATCGTGCCGCCCTTGTTGATGGCGAATTCGCCGGTGCTGCCGAACAGTTCGTCCACCCCCCGGTCGAACTGATGGATGATCATGTCCGTGCCGTTGTGCGTTGCCTCGCGGTCGAGCTTCGGCCGCTTGATCACGAGGATTTTGGCGCCCTCGGAGAAGGTGAAGGAAGCGACGTTCTCCCACGAAATCTTCTCGCCGCTGGCGAGGTTGAGCAGTTCGAGTTTGCGCGCCGGCGCCGCGGCAGGCGCTGCGGTGGACGTGGCCGGTGCTCCGCCCCGCCCTGCCGGTGTCTGAGCTGTGGCGCCCCGGCCCGTGGGCGCCTGGGCGCCGCTACCGGCGCCGGAACCGCGTCCGGCCCCGCCCCGGCCGCCGGCCCCGGCGGCGCGCTCGGGAGGATTCACGAAATAGGCGATCCAGCGGGAGTCGTCGGAGAACTGCGGTCCGCCGCCGCCCCCTCCGCCGGGACCGCCTGCGCCCGGCGCTCCGGCGCCGCGCCCGCCGGCGCCCTGCGACCCGATCGCGATCGTGTACAGTTTGTCGCCATCGAGCTGCTTGACGTACAGATTCGCGTCGCCCTCGCGAGGCCTGAAAATATAGGAGGCCCATCTTCCGTCATCGGAGAGAGCGGTCGAAGCGATCGAGCGCCAGCGGCCGTATTCTTCGATGGTTAGCGCTTTCTTCTCGCCCGTGGTCTGTTGCGCAGGCTTCGCCTGGCTTTGCGCCTGCGAGCCCGCCTGGAATCCTCCGGCAGAAACGGCGATCATCAGAATCGCCGCAAGGAATGTGAATCCAATAGGATGGAATTTCTTCATCTGTGCGTCTCCTGACTCGAGTTGCTTGATCTTGATCCGTCATGCGGTGGGAATGTCGCTCCCCCTGCTCCGGAATCGGCCCGGCGCCTGCTGCCCTGCCTATGATAAGGACCGCCTGGGGCATGGTCCGGGTGATCGGACGATTCCGGGATTACGGTAACCCGCGGATCATACGCCAAAAAGCAGCCACAGGAAACTGAAGACAACGCAACTCCCGAATCATGGAATAGGTTGCCAGATTCGGCTCGCCGGTTTGGGAGCTGCGCAGCCTGTCCCGCGTATTGTATCCCCCCGAATTTGCAGCTGCCTTTTTTTAAGGATCAAATGAGATACAATTTTATACAGGAGGTGAAAATGAGGAGACTCTTCGGGATGTCGCTGATTTGCGGTGCGGCGGCCCTGCTGTTTACCGGACCTGCAACTGCGCGGCCCGGCAGGCAGGAAGCAGGCAAGTCGCAGGCCGCAGTTGATCCTCAGGCCGGCAGGGCGATCGGGGCAAAGGAAATGGCGCCCAATGAGCTCCGGAAGCTGATCGCGGAAAAGGCGAAGATGATCATCATCGACGTCCGGGACGAGGAACAGTACCGAAAAGAAACGATCAAGGGCGCGATCCACATTCCCCTCGAAGAACTCGGCGCCCGTCTCGAGGAGATTCCCAAGGAAACGATCCTCGTCTTCACTTGAAACACCGGCCGGAGGAGCTCGCAGGCTGCGAAGCTCGCGGAACGGGCCGGGTTCAAGACGGCGGAATTCTGTCCCATCCAGGAATGGAAAAAGAAGAACTACGAAACCGAGCCGGGAAAGAAGAAAATCGAGTAGCCCGGAATTCCCCGATGCAGGCTCATGATGGGTTCTGGGATACGGCTCGGAAGACGCGCAGGAAGTTTTCCCCCAGGATTTTCCGGATGTCGCTTTCCTGGTAACCGCGCGCCCGCAACTCTTCCGTGATCGCCCCGATCTTGCCGATGTTTTCGAGGCCTTTGGGAGTCGTTTCGATGCCGTCGAAGTCCGATCCCAGGCCGACGTAGTCCGCGCTTCCCGTGACCTTCACCACATGGTCGATGTGATTCACGACGGTCTTGACGTCGACCATGCCCGCGTACTGGCTCATGCGCCGGCGTGTTTCTTCCAGGACCCGGGAGCGCGTTTCCGGGTCTGCCTTATCCCACGTCAGCGGATTTTCAGGCAAGCCGTACTTTTTGCCGAGCTCAGCCAGGATTTCGTTCTGTTTCTTATCGATGTCGGCATTCAGGAATCCCACGGCAAAATTGATCCCGACGACACCGCCGTTTTTCGCCAGCGCCTTCAGCATATCGTCCGAGAGATTGCGGAAGTGGTCGGAAAGGCCGCGCGCGCAGGAGTGCGAGGCGACGACCGGCTTCGTCGAGACGCGCAGCACGTCCCAGAACGTTTCGTCGTGCGCGTGCGAGACGTCGATGATCATGCCCAATCTGTTCATTTCCCCGACGACCTGCTCGCCGAACGGGGTGAGCCCGCCGAGCTCGGCCTTCTCGTCGCCGGATGCGTCGGCCCAGTCCGTCCGGTTCCAGTGCGTAAGCGTCATGAGCCGCACGCCCGCCCTGTAGAACGAGCGGAGCAGGCTGAGGTCGTTTTCGATCGCGTATCCGCCCTCGATGGCGATCAGGATGCCGGTCTTGTTCGATTCCTTCAGAGGCGCCACCTCCCCCGGCTGCAGGACCAGCGCCAGGTCGTTCGGGTTTTCGGCAATCAGCCTGTGGGTCGCGTCGATCTGGTCGAATGCGCGCTTCGCGGCCGCCATCTTGTCGGCGTCCGTCCTCGGCACGGCCACGTAAGATGCGAACACCTGCAGATCAACCGATCCCCGCTTGAGCTTGGGGATGTCGATGTGGCCGGTGGGGAGATCCTGCTTCAGGTCTTCGCCGGCGATATAGCGGCTGATGGTGTCGCAGTGCATGTCGATGACCGTCGCGTCGCGCTGGATGTAGCCGGTGAAATAACCGGGATCGACGAGCTTCTTGTCCGTGTTGGCCAGCTTGTTGATCACCTGGCAATGGTATTCAGCGGCCTCCTGGAGCAGTTCCGGCCGGATGTATTCGGCTTTGTCGCCCGGCTGGTGATATTCGGGGTGTTTGTCGTCGAGTTCCGGCGTCAGTGGAGCTCCGGATCTCAGGCTGATGGCGGGGATTCCCTTGCGCTCGAACGAAGTGTGGTCGGATCCCTTGTATTGCAGGCGCGCGTTCATCTTTTTCTGCAGTTCCGGGTCCAAACCCTGACGGATGAGGTTGAACAGATCGGGAAATTCATAGAGGCCTCCGACCCAGAGATCGGTGTCTCCGGCGCCCACCATGTCGATGTTCATATAGAGAGCTGTTTTTTCGAGCGGGAACGAAGGGTGGTCGGTGTACCAGGCCGATCCTCTCAATCCCAATTCCTCCCCCATCCAGGCGCCGAATACCAGCGTGCGGCGGGGTTTGAAATTGTTTGCCTTGAGCACGCGAAGGACTTCGAGGATCGTGGCGATCGAGGTGGCATTGTCATCCGCGCCGTTGTAAGTGAACCCGTCCACGCCCACCCCGAGGTGATCGAGATGGCCGCCAAACACAATGATTTCATCTCTGAACGTGGGATCCACTCCCGGCAGGACGCCGACCACGTTCGGGGCGGTGCGGTCGTCCAGGATGGCGTGCACCTCCATCAGGGCGGCGGTGTCGACCGCCAGGGGACAGGGCCTTTTTTCGCGCATCATGCGGCTGGCGTAATACCGCCAGCTCTTTCCGGCCACGTAAAACGCGTCGTCGCAGAAGCCGCGGGCGGCGCGCACAACGATGAAGCCCGGCGGGCAGGCGCCTTTTTTCTGGATGGATCCGGCCTGGCGCTGCAGCGTAGTGAGCCGCTGACCCGCAACGGCCGGATCCATCAGGATCAAGCCGATCGCGCCGCGCTCCACGGCAGCCTTGACCTTCTCCTCCAGTGTCCAGCGGTTCCGTTCGTCGGCGTCAAAGCCGGCGGGAACGCCGGGCAGGATCATGATGATCCGGCCCCGGGCATCCAGGCCTTCATAGTCGTTCCACCCGGCCTTGTCCGAGACCACGCCGTATCCGGCGAACGCCAGCCTGCCTTTGACAGTCCCGGACCCCGTGCCGGCGACCGGCTGAAAGTCGCGGCCGCTGCCGGGGAAGTAGGAACGGCGGCGGGGCGAGGTGATCTCTAGGCGGAGCGGCTGCACGAACTCCTGATAGTTCTTGATCTCCACTTCCTGAAACCAGCTTCCCTTGTCGCCCGCCGGCTGGAGCCCGAGTTCCTTGAACTTTCCGGCGACGTATTCCGCGGCTTTGCGATATTCGGCCGTACCCGACCTCCGGCCTTTCAGCGCGTCGGAGGCCAGAAACCGGATGTGTTCGAAAGCCTTGTTGCCGTCGGGATGAGCGGTCGGACCGGCAGCGCCGCGGGAATCTTGAGGATCCGCGGTTGCGGCGGCAGGCGCCGCTGCCAGAACGAACAGCATGGCGATCGGGAGGAGAATCAGCGATGGCAGTTTCATGGAGAGCCTCTTTTTGCTGGATTCATTCATTCGGGTGGACCCGGAAGAAATACGAAGCTACCCGAATTCGAACGAATTCGCAAGCGATCCCTGGAGACGCTGGGGACGCAGAGGAAAAACATACTGACCAGGAGACGGCTCAACCCAATTCTGGTCGCAGGATAGAAGCCGGCTTGTAAATAAGGTCACAAAATCCGTGTTAATCCGTGTCCATCCGTGTCCCTGGGTGTAAAATCGCTCATTGATCAACCGGCGATTCTGGACAAATAACGAATTCACCCGGCGGGGGACGCATGGCTACGACGGCTCAGAAGTGGCTCATCGGCTGTGGGATCGGCTGCGCAGTGATTGTCCTGGTGGTTGTCGGCCTGGTGACCGGCGCCATTGTTTACGTCCGCGGCAAGTTCCAACCGCTGCAGGAGGCTTCCGACAGCCGGCGGGAGATCGTCGCCACGCTCGGCGCACCGGATGCTTATGTTCCGCCTGCGGACGGCGCGATCGTTCCGGACCGGATGGAGTCGTTCCTTTCGGTGCGCGATGCGCTCCGGGAAGACCAGTCCCGCCTGGACACTGCTTTTTCAGGGCTTGATGTCGGCATACTGGACCAGCGGCAGCCCTCCTTTGGGACGGTTCTCCGCACCCTGAACGGACTGAGCAATGTGATCGTCCCGATCGGCGAGTACGTGAACCGGCGCAACCGGATCCTGCTCGACAAGCGGATGAGCCTCGGCGAATACGCCTACATTTACTCCATTGCCTACCATTCGTGGCTCGGTCACGCCCCCAACGATGGGCCTGCGATTCTGGCGGATGCCCGCCTGCGGGGGCGCAATCGCTCGTCCGGTGACGATCCTGCCTTCACTCCGGAAAGCGTGCACCTGCAGTACCGGCGCGTGATGCTGCGCCTGCTTGAGAATCAGCTGGAGAGCATCAAAGACGAGGAATCCGGGAAGTGGCGTGGCACGCTGAAGGAGGAGATTGACCGGCTCGACAGGTCCACCGGCCGAGTAGCCTGGCAGAACAACCTTCCGCCTCAAATCGAGGAGAGTCTGAAACCATACCGGGGCCGCCTCGAGGCCACGTATCATCCTGCCTCCAATTATTTTGAGTTGCTCACCACGGAAGAGTTCAGCCGAATGCAGTGGGGCGGCCCGCGGGCGCGCGTCGAAGTCGAGAGCGAGCCCGGAACGGTTGCGGGTCCCGTCGAGGCTCCGGAACCGGTGACGCGCAGCGGCGCAAGTGGAAAGGGAACAGGTTCAGGCGGCGTGACCTATCAGGTAGGTTCCGGTGTCACCGCACCGCTTCCCATCGATCAGCCCGCGCCCGCATACACCGATGAAGCGCGGAAGTCGGGCGTTGCCGGTATCGTCACGATTCAGGCCCTGATCCGCAAGGATGGGAGCGTCGGCAGCCTCAAGGTGATCCACGGCATGGGACACGGGCTGGATGAATCCGCGCTGAACACGATTGCCAACCATTGGAGATTCAGGCCCGGACAGCTGAACGGCGCGCCCGTGGATGTGCAGGCCACGATCAATATTTCGTTTCAGCTGCGCTGATCCTGGCGGGCAGGTCAAAGCCACGCCCGGTCGATTACTGCCGGTCTGTTGGCGATGGCCCGTAGGCGGGCGTGACGAGAGACAGCGGGTACGGGGCGTTTCTGCCCGGCTTTTCAGGGTCATAAATCACGGTGATCGTCCGCCCGACCTCGGGAGGATCTTTGACCGGTCCGGCCTTCCCCTGCGCAGCTGCGCCGCTGAGTAAGAGGAACTCATAAAAGTATTTCCGGCCGAGCTTGTTTCCGTGCTGCCCGCGCTCCAGTTCTCCATGTCGGGTCACGACTGCAGGGGCAGGGCGCCCCTCCGACAGGAGCCGTCGCTGGCCGCGCAGCGGCACCGTCGCCAGAAAGGAGAAAAATGCCAGCACGCCGCCCACTGACAATGGAACCCATGGCGGCAGGATCCCGCTCCTGGAGGCCTCAGGACGGTTCAGCTCAGGGCGTGCGAGGACATAGCGAATCGGGATCGAAGATCCGACCCGGAGCTGCTTCCACATCGCGAGGGAGACCTTCACTTCCCGTGTATGGATCCCCGACTCGCTGGCAAAGCTGTACGCTATGTAAGGCGATTTCTTATCATCCCTGCCCCGCCACAGTTTGGTGACGATCCCTTCCGCGACTACTCCCTGTTCCTGAAGCAGGCGGTTGGACTCTGCCTGGCGACGGGCCAGGAGGCTGAGGCCGGTTGTCGCCGCCAGCGCCCCGGCGAAGAGGGCAATTGAAAGCCACACCAACGCCTTCCCCGAGCGGGTGAGGATCACCTCGCGCGGCCTGGAATGATCGAGACCCTCCGGAGCCTTCCAGGTTTGCAGCAATTCGAAGAGCTGATCGCGCACGTCCATGGCCCTACTCCTCCACGCTTGGCGTCGTGCCGGAATCGTCTTCCCCTGACGGCGGGCCGGGCGCCGCACGCAACCGGCCCGCCTGACGAAGCGAAGCCCGCAGCAGGAACTCGATCTGCGCGTTCAGGCTGCGCATCTCTGCATCGGCCCAGTGCTGCAGGGCTTCGTGAGTTTCAGGATCGAGCCGCAGTAAAAAGGCTTTTCGTTGTGCCATGATTCATCCGGCATGCGGCATTGGGTTTTCGTTATTGATACAGCGTGCCCGCGTTGACGACCGGTTGTGCATCCCGGTCGCTGCAGAGCACGACCAGCAGGTTGCTTACCATGGCCGCCTTGCGCTCCTCGTCGAGCTGCACCACCTGTTTTGAATTGAGCAGGTCCAATGCCATCTCGACCATGCCCACGGCGCCTTCTACGATCTTTTGACGTGCGGCGATTACGGCACTGGCCTGCTGCCGGCGCAACATGGCGCTGGCGATCTCCGGCGCGTAGGCCAGGTGGCTGATGCGGGCTTCGATGACTTCCACACCGGCCTGGGACAACCGGTCCTGGATTTCCTGGCGCAGTTTGTGCGAAATCTCCCCCGCAGACATGCGCAGGGACATCTGGCCCTCCACGTGGGCGTCGTAAGGGTACGACGTGGCCAGGTTGCGCACGGCGGACTCGCTCTGCACGTGGACGAAGTTTTCATAGTCGTTCACATGAAATACCGCTTCTGCGGTCTCGACCACGCGCCAGACGACGACCGCCGCTATTTCAATAGGGTTGCCGTCATGATCGTTGACCTTGAGCTTGCTGCTCTCAAAGTTGCGCACCCGGAGCGACACCCTCCGGCGCGAGGTCAGCGGGTTCACCCACCGGAGACCCTGCTCTTTCAGCGATCCTTTGTATCTGCCGAACAGCTGTACTACCTTTGCTTCATTTGGATTCACCACCGCCAGGCCGGCAAAGCACACGATCGTAATGAACAGCACGACCAAGCGCACGACGATGAAGAGCGCTTCCTCCGATTCGATCACGGAGATCAGCATCGCAATCTGCGCGATGGCGAACACAATGAGCACCAGCAACATCAACCAACCCGACAATCCCTTTATTTCCTTTTCCCGCAGCATGGTTGATCCTCCATAAATGATATCACAACAATATCACAATGATTTCACATGTCAAGCATTATTTGTTTCGGGGTCGGACCGAATCAAATCTAATGTTTTCATCATTTACCTGAAAACCTGGACCCTGAACAGGCCTCAGAATTGATTTTTGGCCCTTTTTTTGCGTTCAACGATGCTCGAGTTGCTGGCTGGCGATGTCGGAGTCACCCCATCCTTCTTTTCAAAATAGACAGGGCAAAAATAAGGACTGAGGCCTCCCGAGAAGGCAATTTTTGGCCTATCTGGTGCAGTGATTCGTCTTGCCTGGGTCCGACCCCCAGTCTATGATGGAGTCTTTACTAGTTTAGCGAAGGAGGAGGCGTGATGAGCAACCTCGAATTTTGCGTCGATCGTCGAAAGGCCGAGCGGCCGGTGTTTCTCCGTGTTCTCAAGGCGATCCCCGAAGGGCGAAGCGATTACCGGCCCGATCCCAAGGCTCGGACGGCAATCGACCTGGCATGGTTGTTGGCGGTGGAGGAGGCAGCCCTGCTCTCGCTGATCAACACGGGAGAAGTGGAATGGAAAGACTCGTCGCCGCCTGCGGATCTCGACACGATCGTCGAGTCCTTCGAGCGCGACTCCGCCGCGGTTAACGCAAGCCTGGAACGTCTTGACAAAGCGGCGTGGGAAAAGAAGGTTCGGTTTTTGATGGGCGGCGGTGGCGTCTGGGAAGACACACTTTCCCAAATGGTCTGGGGCTTTCTGTTTGACGCCATTCACCACCGGGGGCAGTTGAGCACATATTTGCGGCCGATGGGCGGCAAGGTGCCGTGTATCTATGGCCCGTCCGCCGACGATCCCGGCCAGTAGGTCCGCACCTACCGCCGCCCCGCGCCCTCACCGGACCGGCACCCGTCTCAGAGCCGCGACCGTAAGGGAGCGGATAACAACCGCCGACTCCCCGTCAGCACGGGCAACCGGCATTCGCTTTTATTTGAAGCCGAAGGCCCGTCAGTGCTGTTGCTCAGAGCGTGTCGCGGCACAGGCAGGATCACCCTATTCGTTTCGGAGAATCGATGAAGCTGACTGCAAAAAAAATTCCGGATGAGTTCATCCGGGCAATTCCAAGAGGATTCCGGTTGGTCAACAAGCAGGGACACGATTATCTGTTGGTCGAGTCTCTATTCTGTCCCAATGGGCATAACCTGATCGTCGATAGCGTTCGGATTCACGGCGAGTCGTCGATCAAGCTGCAGGCGGTCGTAAACCAGCAATCGGGCTTTCTGTTTGTCGATGCCTTCTGGGGCAGTCACTCGAAACTCTTCAGTTTTATTCCGCGGATTTCCGAAAAGGGGGCGGTCTACGTCGAAATTCATTGTCCTTACTGCAATGCGGAGATGATGGAACCGTACTCCTGTGCGCAGAAAGGATGCGGATCCGAAAAGGGCGTGGTGCTCCTGCTTCCGGGCGGCAAGAACAAGATTCACGTTTGCGCCCGGCTGGGATGCCCCGGACACGTGCTTGACACCAAAGACATGCCGGCCAGGCTGGCGCGCTCCGTGAGCGTCATTAACTACTTCGGCGCCGGCCCTGAGGACCCGTTCGGGGGCATCTAGGAGTGCTGCCGGCTGAGCGGTCGTGCACTAGACAGGCACACCTCACTTGCATACCCGATTGCCTGAGGAAATGCCGTTGCCGGCAAGCATGGCGATCGTTCTCGTCACGTAGCCTGCATTCGACGAATTCGGGTGATATCTCAGGTATCCGCGCAGGTACGCCACCGCTTCGTCAAAGTCGCTCTCCCGCATGGCAATCTGCGCGAGCAGGAGCTGTGGCGCCTGGATCATTGCCGGATCACAAGCTCCAGGGCGCGCCGGAAGCAAAGACCTCCAGGATCATTCTTCCTATGCCGTAATTTTGGGCGTTTGCCGGCGACTAATATATATAGCGACGGGAGAATCACGTGGCCGGGGACGGGACAAAAGAGGCGCTGTTCCAGGATGTGGTTGCGGCGAATCAACGCCGTATTCTGGCCATCGCCCGGAGTTATGCCCATGCCGACGAGTGCCAGGACCTCTGCCAGGAAATCCTGCTCCAGATGTGGCGGGGGCTCGACGGTTTCCAGGGCAGGTCCGCGCAGTCCACCTGGGTCTACAGGGTCGCGCTGAACACGGCGATCACCTTTCGCAGGAAAAATGGCCGTCGTGTCGCGCCGGCGTTCCGGCCCGCGGCCGAATCGGTCCCGGAGCCGGTCGCCCCGTCCGACCCGGGAAATGAAGTCCTGATCCTGGAGGAGTTTCTCGGGTCGCTGTCGGAGATCGATCGGGCGGTATTCCTGCTGTACCTCGAGGATCTCACCTATTGCGAGATTTCCGAGGTCACCGGCCTGACCAAGAGCCACGTGGGCGTGTCCATTAACCGCCTCAAAAAAACTTTTGCGCAGCGCTACTGCGGAGGTTGATCATGGAACTCGAAGGATTCAAAGCGGCATGGCAGAATCGTTCCGTGGAAGGGCACTCCCTCTCCTCGCCGGCAATGATCTCGAGGTCCCGCCGGTTTCTGCGTACGACCGCGATCCACGATCTGCAAAGGTCCGAAGAGCTTTCGCGGCTCATCTTCAGCCTGCTCTTCGCCCTGGTTGCGATCGGCGGGTCATTGATGGTCCTGCCCTCCCTCTCGGGCCGAATCGCCGCCTGGCTGCTGGCGCTGGCGCTGGTGGTGGATGGCGCCACAGGGTTGGCGCTCCTGGCCAAACGGTTCGGGGAACCGTCGACGACCTCGATGCTCGACTATATCAGGCGGGAACACCGCCTCGCGGAAAACCGGCTCCGGTTCGAGCGTTATACTCAGGGGCTCATGTATGTCCTTGCGGCATGCGCCCTGCTGGTGGCTGTCTTCGGCCCGAATGCGGTGACTCCCCGGGAGAACGCCCTCGACCTGTTGGGGAGATCCGGCGTCGTGACCGCGTTTTTGGCAGTCGTGTGGAGACGGACCAAATCGCGGTCGAGGGACGTCTGCCGCGAACTCGAGCGATATCTCAACGATCTCGACAAATGACCGCCCGGCACGGTCGAAGATCCTCTTCGGAAACTTAACCTCTCCGGAAACTGCCCCGACAGTGATTGCGTTTCACAGCCGCGGGCGTCAGCAAGCGGGTGGTTCGCCAGCCCGTCATGCGAATGGATCGAAGCGTTTATGACCCGCTCCCTCACGGTCGCGGTTCTGTTTGCCATCCCGGTCCTGGCCCGATACCTTGCCGTCGCTCGCATCCAGATCAGAGTTTCCGCGATTGAACTTCTTACCCCCCCGGCCATGATGCAGCCGAACCATCTACGAAGTCTGGTAGTAGATGCCCGTCAAACCTATGCTGGGGGGTGTTTGCAGTCTTCTGCCGCAACCCCCGGCAGATCACAGTAGGTTTGGCAGGGTATCGCGCACAATGTGAACCTCTGAACGGAGCGGAAATACGCATGCGTCTCATAGTCCGGCAGCTATATTTTCCTTTTTTGCTTCTGATCACGTTATCGGTTCAACCGCTATCCTCCAGCCTGGCGCAGGAACGCACGCAGGCGCCGCGGGGAACCATCACGGGGACGGTGAAAGACCTCAGTAACGCGCTCGTCTCACGCGCAAAGGTTTTTCTGCTCAATTCCAGCCAGGCGACGCTGCGGGCGACGGAGACCGATGGGGAAGGGAAGTTCCGCATCGAGGACGTGCCGACCGGCGCCTATGAAATTCTGGTGTCCCGCGAAGGATTCACTCCTGAACGACGGGCGGTGGCCGTCACGGCAGGCAACCCGGTCGACCTGGCGATTATTCTCTCGGTGCGGCAAATCACTGAGCTGATCACCGTCACGGCCGAAACCGGCGCCGCCAGGGACAAGGACCTGGTTACGCAGCAGGTCAATGTGATCCCGGATACCGTCCTGGCGCAACGCACCACGGCCGTTCTTGCCCAGGTCGCGGACGAGGAAGTCGGCATTTCGCTTCAGCGCACCAGCCCGACGATCGGCTCGGTAATGGTCCGCGGCCTGACCGAGGTCGGCGTCTACATCGATGGGGTGCGGTACACGAATTCCACACAGCGGGGCGGCATCAACACCTTCTTCAATCTCAACGATGCGACCAGCCTGGATGCCGTGGAAGTTTTGCGCGGTCCCAACACCGCCCAGTATGGATCGGACTCGCTCGGCGGCACCGTGCAACTCCTTACCAGGCAGCCGGCGCTCGGTTTTGCACAGCCGGAGGTCCATGGGGAGGTCAACACCTTCTTCAACAGCGCCGATCTCTCGAGCGGGGGCAACACGCTCGTGACTTACGGCACCCGGCGGCTGGGCATCCTGGCCAATGTTACGGGCCGTCGCGTCAACACGCTGCGCCCCGGGGGCGGCATCGACGGCCACTCTGCAATCACGCGATTTCTGGGCCTCTCTTCCAACGTCATGGGATCGTCCAGGCTGCCCGACACGGCGTTCACGCAATACGGCGGAACGATCAAACTGAATTTTATGCCCACGTCGGACCAGAACATCAGCTTTCATTACCAGCGTGGCCAGCAGGACGGCGGCAAGCGATACGACCAGTTGCTGGGAGGGGACGGCAACCTGGTGGCCGATCTGCGCAACCTGATGCTCGATTTCGTTTACGGACGCTACTACAAGCTGCGGGCGGGTTTCTTCGACAGCTTCACCGCGACCGCCTCCTACAACAGCCAGCGCGAGGAGCGCGTCAATCAAGGCGGCAACGGCAACCCGCTGGCCGCCATCACCCACGATAAGGAACGCACCAGCACCTATGGGGCCAGCTTCTATGTCGACAAGCAGTCGTTCGGGCGCAACAGCTTCCTGTTCGGGGGTGATTTTTATCGCGATCACGTGAATGCGCCCTCGTACTCATTCGACCCGTCCACCGGCGCAGTCACGCTGGTGAGGCCCCGTGTGCCTAATGGGGCGCGCTACATCCTGGCGGGAGCCTATGCCCAGGACGCCTTCGACCTGATTCCGAAGCGTCTGCGGTTGAGCGGGGCGTTGCGATACAACGTCGGCTCGTATCTGTCCAGGGCCGAAAACAGTCCGCTGGTGAACGGGCAGCCGCTCTTCCCCGACGATTCCCTGCGCGTCGCCGATTTTTCGGGCCGCATCGGAATGGTGTTGACGCTGACTGACGGGTTCAACCTGGCGGCAAACTACAGTCGCGGCTTCCGCGCCCCCAACATCACGAGCCTCGGCTCGACCGGCCTGGTCGGCGTGGGTTACCAGGTGGCCACCAGCGACGTCGCGGGACTCGGCGCGACGATCGGCACCAGCGCGGACGACAGCGCCGTTTCGACCGGCATCGCGGTGGAGCCGCTGCGGTCGGAAATCAGCAACAACTATGAGGTGGGCCTTCGCTTCCGCAACCGGCGCTTCGAGACGGACTTGACCGGTTTCCTGATCGAGTACGGCAATACAATTGTGCGGCAGACTCTGATTCTGCCCTCCGGGGCAGTCGGCCTTCGCCTGGGCAGCCAGGTGATCGAGCGCCAGAGCGCCAGCGGAGCGGTCTTTGTGCCACTTTCCTCTTCCCCCGTGCTGGTACAGGCCAACTTCGGCGGGACGCGGTTGTACGGCGCCGAATATTCCCTGGAAATCCGCCTGAACGACTCGTGGTCGCTTGGCGGAAATTACAGCTATGTGCGCGCGGAAGACAAAGCGACCGGCCAGCCGCCAAACCTGGGAGGCGGGGGCCTGCCGCCGCAGAGCGGCCTGGTGCGTCTGCGCTTCCAGCCGGCGGGCAAGCGCTATTGGGTCGAAGCCTACTCGACGCTTGCGGGCAGGCAGGACCGCCTCTCCTCACTCGATCTTTCGGACCGGCGCACCGGCGCCGCCCGTTCACGAACGAACATCCAGAATTTCTTCCGCCGCGGCGCCTGCGTCTACGGTCTGACAACGCCGGGTGCGGATGGGAAGTGCGGTTCCAGCGGCGGCACGCTGATCGCCACCGGCGAAACGCTGGCCCAGGTGCAGAACCGCGTCCTTGGGAGCGCCTCTTCGGCCCCGTTGTTTACGGCGATCCCCGGGTACGGCCTGATCAGCCTGCGCGGCGGTCTTGCCTTCAAAGAAAGGCACGAAATCACGCTCGAATTCAAGAACATTGGGGACAAGAGCCATCGCGCTCCCGGTTGGGGCGTGGATGGACCCGGACGCAGCGTGACGGCGCACTACCGCGTGCGGTTCTGAGGTTACGGAACGGGGAGCTTTTCGGCCGCGTTAGGTGCGAGGTATATCAGCTCGCGTCCCTTGTGGTGTGAATCCACAAGAGTGCCGACGCACATGCCCGCCAGGCCGAACAGGACGCTGCCGAATGCGATGAAACCCGCCCTGTCGCGGTGGTTGATCTCCGGCGAGGCGGCGGCAGCCAGGAGGGCGGCGGCGACTCCCGCAGACAGGCCGATGACCGCCCCGTTGAACAGGCGGTCTTCATACTTCTCGGCGGTAATGCTCTCCACCTCGGATTTGCGGATGCGCCTCGGGTTCCCGCTCGTATCCACGACCAGCAGCATTTCCCGGTCGGAACTGATGTAGGTGCACTCCATCCGTTCGCCATTGGCCGCCTTCAGGATTATAGGGGTCCCGGAAGACATCAGGTCGACTTTCTGCCATTTGCCGCGGATCACTTCGGCGGCTTCCGAGGAACAAGCCAGAAGCAGGATGGTCATTGCCGCCGACAGCGTTTTCCGCACAACCGTCCCCCCTGAGGCGCCGCGAAGACGCCGCCTGCATTCCAATGCTACCACATCTGCGCCCCGGTCCGCCCGCCCGCTCGGGTGTCGGGTGCCGGGGATCAGGTGCTGGGTGTTGGGTGCCGGGTGTTGGGTGCTTGGTGCCGGGTGTTGGGTGTTGGGGGCATAAGAGTGTGTCGAATGGTTGATCCACGTCTGACGAGGCCCGAAGGGCCGGCAGTGCATAGGCCCGGCCGTCAGGCCGGGATAAGGATAACGAGGCAATTAGCGCCGAAGGTGCGGCACAAAATGTCCGGAAGTGCATTGAATGTGCCGGCCCTTCAGGCCTCGCTCTCCAGCGTGCCCGAACCCCGCGCTGACGCGCGGGGCGCTTCAATGCCGGCGCTTCGCGCATCCCCCCAGCTTGCATCTCAACCGTTGCCTACCCCTCATCAGCCCGACGCCTCGCGTCGACCATCTAATCCCCGTATCTCAAGCTGGTCCGACTCCCCAACCCCTGTCCCCCAACACCTGACACCCGGCACCCAACACCCGGCGCCTCCGCGGCGATGATCCTTGGTAATATTGGTGGTACAGGAGCGGCGGATGCAGCGGGGGTTTGTTCTCCAGAGCACATACAGGATCGAAGGCGGCAAGCCGGTCGTGCTGGTTTACGGCAAGCTGGAATCGGGCCAATCCTTCCTGATCCGGGACATGCGGCAACTGCCTTACTTCCATGTCCGGCGGGACGACGCGGAGCGCGTGCGGGCGCTGGGGGCGCACATCGTCGAAGGCGAAAATTTGCGGAATACGCTCCGGGGCGAACCTGCCGTCCGGGTCGCGGCCCGAGAGCCCCGCGAAATTCCGCCGCTGAGGGAAAAGCTGGCGGCGAGCGGCATCGAGTGTTTTGAAGCGGACGTCCCGTTTGCCACGCGCTATCTCATTGACCGCGGGATCCGCGGCGCACTCGAAATCGACGGGAATTCCGTAAGGGACGAGGGCGCGGGTGTGGGCGCCGTCTTCGAGAATCCCGAACTGCGCCCGGCCGACTGGTCGCCCCGTCTCTCAATCCTGTCCTTCGATATCGAGACCAACCCGCAGGCCGATCGCCTTCTCTCGATCGCCCTCGCCGGCTGCGGCGTTGCCGAAGTGATGCTCTTCACTCCGAAGGGCTACTCGACCGCTCCGGGAGCGGTTCCGTTTGCGAGCGAGAAAGCGCTTCTCGAGGCATTCGTGCGCCGCGTGAGCGAACTGGACCCCGACGTCATCACCGGCTGGAACGTCGTCGACTTCGACCTCGCCGTGCTCGCGAGAATCGGCGAACGCCTGGCAGTCCCGATCGCAATCGGGCGAGGTCCAGAGCCGTTGCGCCTGCGGTCTTCGAACTTTGCTCGTGCCCGGAACCAGGCGATCGTCACGGGAAGAATCGTGCTGGACGGAATCGAGTTGCTGCGCGGGGCCTTTATCCGCCTCGAGAGCTACTCGCTGGATGCGGCCGCGCGGGAGATCCTCGGCAAGGGAAAGACCGTCACCGGCCACGACCGCTCCGCTGAAATTGTCAGGATGTTCAAGGAGGACCGGGCGCGACTGGTCGAATACAATCTCAACGATGCCCGCCTGGTGCTGGAAATCCTGGACGAGCTGAACCTGGTGCAACTGGCCGTTGAGCGCAGCCGCCTCACGGGCATGCCTCCGGACCGTGTCGCTGCCAGCATCGCGTCCTTTGATTTTCTCTATCTCTCGGCCCTGTCGAGCCGGGGCGTGGTGGCGCCGACGACCGACCCATCGGGTCCATGGGACACGCCGACCAGCGGCGGGCACGTGCTCGACCCGCTCCCCGGCCTGTACCGCAACGTTCTCGTTTTCGACTTCAGAAGCCTGTACCCGAGCATCATCCGGACCTTTCAGATCGATCCGCTGGGCTACCTGCCTTCGCCCCAACCCGGCGACGACCCGATCGTCGCCCCAAACGGCGCGGCTTTCCGCCGGAGCAAGGGCATCCTGCCGGCGATCCTGGATGATCTGGTTCCCCGGCGCGCCAAAGCGGTGGCGGCGGGGGATAAGGTCGCCGGCCATGCCATCAAGATCCTGATGAACTCGTTCTACGGAGTGCTCGGAACACCGGCCTGCAGATTCGCTTCGCCCGCGCTGGCCAACGCCATCACCGGATTCGGGCGTGAACTGCTCCTGTGGTCCAGGAACCGGCTCGAAAGTTACGGCTACAAGGTGCTCTATGGCGACACGGACAGCCTGTTCGCCCTCTCCGGGCTGGAAGACCGCGGGGAAGCTCGCAGCCTGGGTCCGCGCCTTGCCTCCCGTCTCAACCGGGATCTGTCCGAGCACATCCGCAGCACGTGGCGGGTGGAGAGCCGTCTGGAACTCCGGTTCGAAAAAATGTTCCTCCGGTTCCTGCTTCCCGCCGTCCGCCACGGCACCGCCGGCGCCAGAAAGCGATATGCCGGCCTCGTGGAGGATAACGGCAGGGAGGAAGTGGTATTCACCGGCATGGAAGCCGTTCGGCGCGACTGGACCGGCCTGGCCCGGCGGATCCAGCGCGAAATTTATCTGCGCCTGTTCACCGACCGCCCCGTGATCGAGTTCCTGCGCGAGATCGTGAAAGGCCTGCGCGCCGGACGATTCGATGATCAGCTGATTTACCGCAAGGCGGTCCGGAAAGACCTCGACGCCTATGTCGCCTCTACTCCGCCGCACGTCGCCGCGGCCCGCAAGTCGTCCGGCAGGCAAGGCTCCGTGGTTGCCTATGTCATAACCGTCAAAGGACCCGAACCGGCGGACGAGCGTCGTTCGGCGATCGATTACGAACACTACGTGCAAAAGCAGGTCAGGGCGGTGTCGGAGCCGGTGCTGGCCCTCCTCGATCTCGACTTCAACCGCGTAATCGGCGACGACACCCAACTGAAGCTCTTCTAATTCGGGGGACAGGCTACTCAACTCCCGAATTGCGTGGTTTTTGTCGCCCTTGTTCGTGTAATTTGTTCTTCCACAGCCAGAACTTCGACTGGCGCGCGCTGGACCACATCCACGAACTCGGCTTGCGGATCAACAACGGTCAGGTCGCTACTGCCTACGGGGATGTTTCCAATCTTGATTGGCGCCTCGCGTCACTCAAACCCGAAGAAATCAAAGCCTTCTCCCTTCCCCGCAAGACATACGGGACGTCCATCCGTGTCGCCGGGACTGCGGGAGATGTGGCCGTTCTGTTCCCGACGTTCAGCCCTCTTAACTGGATCCCGGACTCCGCGTTGTGGGACGAACGGGCCATGGTCGCCCTGATGGACGGGGCGCAGCGTGCCCTGACACTGCAGTTCCTCTCCTACTCCCCCCTCGGCCGGCAGGGCGACAGGTATGCTGCCATCGACGATGCGATCCGGCGCGCCGCGAAGCGCGGTGTGAAGGTCCGGATGATCGTGTCGGACTGGGAAAAGGGATCCCCCGCGGTATCCGCCCTGAAGGAACTGGCCGCCATCCCCAACGTCGAGGTGACATTCACCGCGATCCCCGAGTGGACCGGCGGTTACATTTCGTTCGCGCGCGTGGAGCACTGCAAATACATGGTCGCCGACGGCAAGAAGTTCTGGCTTGGGACGAGCAACTGTGAGAGGAGCTACTATTACGGTTCCCGCAACCTGGGCATCGTTTGTGCGAGCCGGCAACTGGCGGGCAAGCTGGCGGAGATCTTCCTGAAGAGCTGGAACAGCCCATACAAAGAGCTGATCACGCAGAACGGCGAATATGCCCCGCGGGAGCACGGAGAAAAGAAGTAGCGAAGGGCCGGCGGACGCCGGTCTTTCCGGGATCGACTTTGCGTTTGGGATCCGACAGGAATTCCCTGAGGATGCGGTTCGCCTCCGGGTGCGCGAACAGGGGAACGTGCGTCATTCCGGCGAATACCACAAGTTGTGAACCAGGCAGGTGCGCCGCCGTCGTCCGTGACCAGCTGACGGGAGTATCGGGATCGAATTCACCGGCAGCGATGAGGGCGGGCGTGTTGCTGCGGACCGGCTCATTCTCGGCGGCTCGAGGCTTGCCCTGTGGCCAGACCTGCAGAGCCTCGAGCGGCACGGCCGCCTGGACAAACCTGGCCAGTTCGGCCGGCAGTCCCGCCGGCTTCAGGATCCGCTCCAAACGCTCGAAGGGGAATTCTTCATTGCACCAGACCGCAAGCCGCACGCCCCAGGCGAATCCCTGGGACGAGGCGAGATAGGATTCGGCCAGCGGCGCCAGGACCGCCGAGTCGCCGCGGCTGGCCGTGTCGAGGAGCAGCGGCAGGCGCGGGATGAAACCTGGATCCTCGAGGCCTGCATAGACGCAATTCATGATGCCGGCCCCGTCGAGCCGCACTGACAAGGGCTTCCCGTCGATCGGGTTTTTCAGCGCGAGCACCACCGGCTGCAGGTTGGCCGCTTCCAGGCAACGTCTCCACCGGTCTTCGAAGCCGTTCAGCTTCAGCCGAAGTTGCTCATTTTCCCGCGCCGCGGCAATCAGTCTTTGAAAGACGTCGACGATGATGGCAGGGGCGGACTCGTCCCAGTTTGACTCCAGGGTCAGGACCGAATCGAGAATAGCGGATCGCACCCCGTCCGGCCTGTCCCTCAGCACGCTCAGCATCAGCTTGGTGCTGTAGGAACTGCCATAGAGATTCCAGGATTTGATGCCCAGCAGTTTCCGGAGATCGGCGATGTCTGCGGCACTTTCCCTGGTTGTATAGCCGGCCGGGTCGATCCCCTTGGACTCATACTCGTGCAAGGTCTCCAGCAAGGCCTGCTTGACCACGGCCGGGTCAGGGTCACCGTTTAGGCGGTGGCCCCATCCCGAGCGGAGCGCCTCCGCGATGCGCGGGGCCGTCAGGGAGGGATCGGCAAAAAGGGTGCCTCGCTGCTCCAGGAGAATAATGTCGCGGTCCTCGAGGAGGGGATTGCGGCTGCGGTTCCGCGCCCGGCCGAGGATGCTTCCCCCCGGGCCGCCTGCGGACACGAGGACCGGGTCCGGGCTGGGCGCCTGGGACCGGCTTTTCATGATGATGAAGGGAAGCTTGATCTCGCGAATGCTCCTCGCCGGGAAACGGCGCTCAGGGACAACCAGGTATCCGGTCCGCAGATCCGGACTCTTCTCCACAATCGACGAAGGGAGAGCAGTCCACTCGACCCGGACCACGTCCGCAGATTGGCCAAGCCCTGGACCGACAGCAAGCAGGCTCAGAGTGGCTAACGTCAACGTGATTCGATTCGAGGTGCCAATCATATACTGTCTCTCCCTCCCGACCTCTAGACCTTTAACTGGTTTCTGTCGCGAAACTTGAGTTCGACCACAGGGCCGAGCGCCCAGGAGGGGCGCCAGAGAGTAGCCGGGGGCAAGCGGCGCGCTTTTCAGCGACGCGCGGCCCCCGGTAGGAAGTTGCATTTAAACGAGCCCCGGCAGGGGCGAAAGGCTATGTGCGCCATAGGCTTCTGTCGCCGGGGCTCCTCGCTGTGCGATATCCTACCGGGGGCTGCGCGCTACGCGCTTGCCCCCGGCTATTCTCTGCGGCCCCTCCGGGGCCGAGATCTTGCGCGCCGATTGCGCTGCCAGGGAGTTTCGCGACAGAAACCTGCCCCCAACCCCCAGAACCCAACACTCAGCACCCGGCACCTGATTCCCGGCACCCGGCGCTCAGCGCCTGCCCTCAGGCGGGGGAAGAGGCTGCGCCACATCGAGCGTAACCTTCCAGACTCCGGCCGCGTCTCGTTTCCAGAACCTCGCGTAATAGTATTTGCCATCGCCGGGCAGGGCGCCTGCGCCGGCGGAGACGGCGAGCACTCCGTGCGTGTAACCGAGATCAGCGCCAGGAGCGACCACGGCTGCAGCCGGCTCCCAGGTCCACGCTCCTTTCCGCCGCTCCAGCCGGGCGATGATTGCGGGCTTGCCCAACGCCGGGGCCAGGTTCTGGCGCAGCAGCCGCGCATGGTCCGCGAGGTATGTCGCATAGGCGCGCTCCACCCCCTCTGATTTGGATTGGGCAGAGAATCCGCGGTCTGTCTCGAGCAGTTGCCTGCGTTCCGCTTCCGGATCTGAGGTTCCCGCACGTGGTGAAGATAGAGGCTTGAATTCAGCGGGCAGTTTCCAGGCAGGCGGCCGCGAATCCGGCGGAGGATTCGGTGCTCCGGCATCCAGGATCACCTGCCATTTTCCGCCCGGCTGTTTGCGCCAGACAGAGGCATAGTTCCCGTGCTGCACCGGGTTACCGGTTTTCCCGCTACGGAACTCATACGGCCCGGTCGTATAACCAAAGTCTCCCGTGCGCGAAATGTCCGCGACCGCCGGGTACCATGACAGAATGCCGCCGGATTCCGTGCTCTCCGAGTACAACTTCCTGCCGTCAACGGGTCCCGGGCGAAAGACGATGCTTCCTTCGGCCAGGAACGCCAGAAAAGCCTTCCGGATCCCCTGCTCAGCAGCCGCCTTTGAAAAATCGAGCTCGGACTGAACCAGGCTCGAGAGTCCGGCCCTGAGATCCAATGCTTCGGCGGGCATGCCTGGTTTCAAACCTGCCGGCGCAACCAGAGCCCCCGCTGTTCCTGCTATGGCAAGCAACCATGGGTTCCGCATAAGCCCTTCCTGCGGGAGAAAACTGTCTGGGGGGTTGTGAAAACCGCTCCTCCTCCCGATCACGCAACCGCTGCCCGGGAGCGGCCCGACTCTCAAACCGTCTTGCCTCGAGGAACACAGTATAGCGCTTGGCAAGGCTCGGCCGGAGGGCTATAAATTGGCTGGGGATGAATGAGAGGAACCGCGTCCCGGGAGGAGGAATCGATGAACATTGTCCACGTGCACGTTCACGTGAAGCCCGAACACCTGGAGGCGTTCAAATCGGCCACGATCGAGAACGCCCGCCACAGCGTCCAGGAGGAGGGAATCGCCCGCTTCGATGTGCTCCGGCAATCCGGCGACCCCTCCCGATTCATCCTCGTGGAGGTGTACCGAACTCCGGAAGCTCCGGCGCAGCACAAGCTCACTGCACACTACGCGAAGTGGCGCGACACGGTTGCTCCCATGATGGCGGAACCGCGGACCAGCGTGAGCTTTGACAACCTGTTCCCCCTAGACGATGGGTGGTGATCCGCAATGCGGTTCGAATTTGCCACGGCAACTCGTATCGTGTTCGGCGCCGGGACGGTCAAGGAAGCCGCGGCGGCAGCCCAGGAGATGGGGCGGCGGGCGTTTCTGGTGACCGGTTCATCCCCGGAACGTTGCCGGCATGTCGCGGAGGACCTTCAGGACCACGGCGTCTCAGTGACTGCTTATGCCGTCGGAAGGGAACCCGACACTTCGCTGGTGCGGGAAGGCCGCGAGCTCGCGCTCGCCGCGGGATGCGACCTGGTGATCGCGATCGGCGGGGGGAGCGTGATCGACGCCGGCAAGGCCATCGCCGCGCTGATGACCAACGAAGGCGCGCCGGCCGAGTACCTGGAAGTGGTCGGCAAGGGGCGCACGATTTCGCAGCCTCCGGCTCCGTTCATCGCCGTTCCTACGACTGCCGGCACCGGGTCCGAGGTCACGCGCAATGCGGTGCTGGCTTCCCCGGAACACCGGACGAAGGCCAGTATGCGCAGCCCCATGATGCTGCCGAGGCTGGCCATCGTGGATCCGGAACTCACTTTTGACGTGCCGCCCGCGATTACTGCCGGCACCGGCCTGGATGCTCTGACGCAGTTGATCGAGCCATACGTTTCGCTGCGCAGCAATCCGATCACCGATGCCTTGTGCCTCGAGGGCATGCGGCGCGTCAGCCGGTCCCTGCGCCGCGCTTATCTGGAGGGCAGGGACGCGTCCGCCCGGGCCGACATGGCGCTGGCGAGCCTCCTGGGCGGGATTGCCCTGGCCAATGCGGGTCTCGGCGTCGTTCACGGTTTCGCCGCGCCCATCGGGGGGATGTTCGGGGCGCCGCACGGGGCGACCTGTGCGATCCTGCTCGGCCCCGGAATGGAGGCGAACATCCGCGCCCTGAGGGAGCGCGCCCCGGGAAGCGAATGCCTGGCCAGATATCAGAGGGTGGCCGCCACGCTCGTAGGAAAACCGGATGCGGAGCCGGAAGACGGGCTGGCTTTCGTGCGCGGTCTGTGCACAGAGCTTTCCATCCCTCGCCTTCGCTCCTGCGGCATCGGGCAGACCGATGTCGAGCCGCTGGTGGAAAAAGCATCAGGCACGAGCAGTATGAAGGGAAATTCCATCGCCCTCACCCACCAGGAACTCACGGCCGCTCTCCTGCAGGCCCTGTGACGGGATTATCTACTTTGACCGTTGTAGTTTCCGGGCACAGGCTGGGGATCTGGTGATTCCTGGCGCTGCTTCGGGCGAGGACTGCGATCGCTGATGAACCTGGAGGCTGTCTCGACGCTATGAAACCGTCATCAGGCCTTCCAGCACCAGCCACATCCCGGCAAGCAGAAGGCAGACGCGCGCGACCTGCCGGAATGGTTCCCGCCTGGTAAGTGGGCTCATGAACGTGAAGGGGATGAAATAGATCGCGGTTCCTGCGAAGAAGGACCAGAAGTAGAAGACGGCGCTCTGCATCGATCCCGTGGCTGCAGCCCCGGCGATGGCTGCGGCGAAGGGGGGGCACAGGTTCAAACCGGTCAGCAATCCAAGGGTGCCCGGGAGCCAGAACGACATCCTGGACTTGCCCCGCAGGGCGCACCATTTAGGGGTGGAAAGGCCGCCTATCCATCCGGAAGCAATCATCAGGATGCCCATGACAATGCGCAGCGCTCCCCATGCCGATACGCTGATGCTTCCGATGATCAGGGTGCCCACGAATCCCGTGGCCGTTCCAACCAGCGTGTACCCGGCGAGCCTTCCCAGCAGGAACAGCCCCACGGTCCGCGCCGTGCCGGTCCACACGGGCTGATTCTCACTCGCGACCAGGGGAACGAACACCGGCGAGCAGTAGACTCACGAACAGGAGGACCTGGATCACCCGGATGAATGAATTCACCTCGATGAACTCGCTGCTGGTCTTGAACGGGCAGAGCCAGAAGCAGTAGGTCGGGCTCATCGTCGCGAAGGAGTGCAGGATGATGAACGCCAGCAGGCCGCAGGAGAAGTAGCGCACGAGCGGTTTGAGCGTCTTGATTTTCCATCGCCTGGCGCGCGGCAGCGAAGAAAACAGCTCGTCCTGCCCGCCGAAGAAGCAGCCCCAGGAGCAGAACGCCCGCCCGTAGATCAGGCCGATAACACCGACCATGAGCAGCATGAATCCTGCGTTCGCGAGCGCGGTCGGGAAGACGATCTCCTGCGTGAAGAGCATGGGCAGCAGGAGCATCGGGACCACCATGTGGCACATCGGGGCCTGGGAGCTCAGCGTTTCCGCGTCCAGCAGCCACATGTGCCCCCGGTCCCCCATGGTCTGCCAGACGAACGATATGGCGAAGGCGATCGCATAAGTGACAAAGAACACCCTGCGCCAGGTATAAACGCGGCCGGTGTAAAAAATCAGGAACAGGATCGCGCCGGAGAAGGCCATGGCTGCGCCGCTGAGGATGGAGGATCGCAGATCCCGGAACGCGTTCTGCCCGAGTGCGAAAAAGGCGGCAAACAGCAGATGCAATGCCGCCAGGGTCAGGGCAGCCTGCAGGCTCTTGCGGGAAGACGCCGAGATATCGGTGCCGGCCGGTTTCATGCGGTTCCTTGTTGCTGGACGAGCATTATAGACGATCGCACCGAAATTAAATCACCAAACTAGCCTCCCTGACGAAGCTACCCCATCCTCCATCCTGGCCCCAGACCTGGACGTGGACCTGGACTTGAACCCGGCGACGCCCGACTCTTCTGTCGCCTGCGATTGACATGTTCTCATGCGGATCTTCATGGGGCCGGCTCTCTTCCTTAATTGTGGAGTTTCTCCCCGCTCCGTGTTAAGCTAGATTATAGCTAGCCATAACTGAGGAGCAGCCCATGAAGGATGCAACCGTCGGACTCGCAGAAGCCAAAAATAAACTGTCGGAACTCATCGACCGGGTGGCGCAAGGCGAAGAAATTACCATCACGCGTCATGATCACGCCATTGCAAGACTCGTGCCTGCCCGACGCCCGAGCCAGGCAGAGGCAATGCGTGCCGTTGAGGCGCTGCGGACTCTCCGCGCCCGCAATCCGGTGACCCTTACAACCCAAGAAATTCTTGCCATGAAGAATGCGGGGCGCAGGTGACATTTGCATTGGATTGTTCCGTCGCCATGACATGGTTTTTCGATCATGATGCTTCGCCTGAAACCGACAAGCTGCTGGGCACGCTCGCTGGCGGCAATGTGGCGGTGGTGCCGCAGCACTGGTTGCTGGAAGTCACCAATGTGCTGCTGGCCGCCGAAGCCTCCCGGAAAAAGAAGGCTGCCGAGTCCTCGGAATTTCTCGCCCTGCTCAGCAAACTGGCCATTGAATCGGATACGGAAACGGGACGCTATGCCAGCACGGCAACGATCGCGCTGGGGCGGAAGCACAAGTTAACCAGCTATGATGCGGCCTACCTCGAGCTCGCAATGCGCCGCGGGGTGGCGCTCGCGACGCTCGATAAGAACCTGCGCATGGCCGCGGTGAAGGAAGGTGTGCCTGTGCTTCCCAAGGGGCAATTCACAGCGACGTGAGTGGGAGCTTCGGGGTCGCAAATTTCACCTCAACTGCACCCGCTTGTCCCGGGGAGCCCATGACGGCGGCACCTGATGCGGCAACCTGGTCGGTCAGTTCTAGCGACGGGTTTTGTCGGATCTCCGTCGTGGAGGAATGCTGATCGCCTATGCGGATGAATCCGGCCCGTAAGGGCGGTTGAAAGACGCGCTTTACCAAGGCAGAGGCGGATGGAATACTTAGTTCAATGGGGGTGGATTCAAATTAGCTAACCGGGTGTTTCAAAACCAAGTTTAAGGAGGATTTCATGCCTTCCCTGCCTGTGGAGCAACTGCGAACACGATTTAGAGGAGAACTCATCCAGCCTGGCGAAACTTCGTACGACGATGCGCGCAAGGTGTACAACGCCATGATCAATAAGCGCCCGAGTCTGATCGCGCGCTGCGTGGATGTGGCCGACGTCATGGCGGCCGTGGACTTCGGCCGCGAGAATGGCCTGCTGACGGCGATACGCGGCGGCGGCCACAACGGCGGCGGGTTGGGAATCTGCGACGACGGCCTGGTGATCGACCTGTCGCGGATGAGAGGCGTCCGCGTCGATCCCGTGGCGCGCACCGTGCGGGTGGCGCCCGGATGCACCGGGGGCGACATGGATCACGCCACTCATGCCTTCGGGATGGCAACGCCCGGCGGAACGGTTTCCACCACGGGCGTAGCAGGGTTGACCCTGGGGGGCGGAATCGGCCACCTGACCCGGACTTACGGTCTGGCCATCGACAACCTTCTGGAAGTGGACATGGTGCTTGCGGACGGGAGCTTTGTGACTGCGAACGAGAAGCAGAATCCCGACCTCTACTGGGCAGTGCGCGGGGGCGGCGGCAATTTCGGCGTGGTCACTTCCTTCCAGTTCCGCCTCCACCCGGTGAAGATGGTGAACGCCGGGCCGACGTTCTGGCCCCTCGAGCAGACGCCGGAAGTCATGAGAGCTTACCGGGAGTTCATCCTCGAGGCGCCCGAAGACGTATCCGGGTTCATTGCGTTTTTGACCGTCCCTCCGGTACCGCTGTTTCCCGAAAACCTGCATGGTAAGAAGATGTGCGCCATCATCTGGTGCTCGACGGCGTCGCCTGAAAAGGTCGAAAAGGTCACCAGGCCGATGCGCTCGGTCGGCAAGCCCGCCCTGGACCACGTAGGTCCCATGCCCTTCCCCGTGCTCCAGAGCCTGTTCGATCCGCTCATGCCGCCGGGGCTGCAGTGGTACTGGCGCGCCGACTTTGTCAAGGAGCTGAGCGACAAGGCCATCGCCGGGCATCTCGAGCACGCCTTGCGCCTGCCGACTGAGCTCTCCACCGCGCACATCTATCCCATCGACGGGGCCGCGCACCAGGTGGGAAAGAACGACACGGCGTTCAGTTACCGCGACGCCAACTGGGCGCTCGTGATCGTGGGCATCGACCCCGACCCGGCGAAAAAGGAACTGATCACGAAGTGGTGCAAGGATTACTTTGACGCGCTGCATCCCTACTCGGCCGGGGGCGCATACGTGAACTTCATGATGGAGGAAGGGCAGGAACGGGTGAAGGCGGCATTCCGCGACAATTACGGCCGTCTGGCCGCAATCAAGAATAAGTACGATCCGGCCAACTTCTTCCGCGTCAACCAGAACATTCAGCCCGCGGGCTAGCATCCGGACCCGGAGGAACCACGAAACACACGAAAATCACGAAGCCTGTTTCGTGTTTTTCGTGGTTCCCGGGATTTGGACGATTCCCTCAGGGGAGAAGGTCGGTGACGGCGATGGTGGTTTCGGGGGCGGCGAGCGGCGCCAGGTTTTGGCCCGGCCCATAGTGATCTGCCGTGCGGTAACTCCAACCGTAGAGCGCATTGTCTGACGGGGCCGGGTCGCGGTTGACTTCGATGCGCCCGGCCGGCAGGTTCACGATCCAGTAATCCGCAATACCGGCGCGGGCGTACAGACTCCCTTTGCGGTCGCGGTCGTATTCGAGCGAGGTGTCGGCGACCTCGACTACAAGCACCGCCGAGGCAGGATGGGCTTCACGGTAGTCGCGCCATGATCCTTGAATAACGGACAAGTCCGGCTCAGGTTCCGAGGCGGCATCCAGGGCAAGGGGGAGTTGGACCTGCACATCAAACCCTGTATGGAAAGCGGCTCTCAGGGCCTCTTCGACCGCCCGGATCGCCGCAGCGTGCTGTCGCTTCTGCGGAGTCATGCTGAAGATTTCCCCATCGATGAGCTCGGCGCGCCTGCCCGGGGAGAAGATGCCCGTCCCGATCATCTTTTCGAATTGTTCCCGCGACCAGCGCCCCATTTCGACTGCACCCACAGTTTTCACTCCGCTTTTCCTCCAAGTCTAAGGCAACTGCGGGTTGATGTAAATCCCATGCGCCAATATAGTTTCCGTAGAGCCCGATCCATTTCAGCGGATGAGCATTTCTGTCCGAGCCGCGACCGAGCTCCGCGTCCCATGTATTATTATCGGTGTGCGGCGTGAAGAACCGAAGAAGTGCGCCGTCGCTTCCTCGCTGGCCAGGCCGGCAATTTCGGGGACAGGCGGCTCAACACTCCCACCCTCCCAGCCGCTTCAATGTCCTTGCGGTCGCCGGATACGCGTGGTATCTAGTCTGGAATTGCAGTGCAATTTCGACAACGAAACAAATCCCCCCGGTAATCAGTGAGGACCGTAGGATGAAGAGTATTGTTACGTTTTGCGCCGGGATTCTCATTTTTTCACAAGCACTTCTGCCGGGCGCCTGGGAATGCGAGTGCGGCAGATTCTTCGGAGGACTCAAAGCCTTCGACGACTACCTGGCTTCCGATGCCCCCCTCGAGTCAGAACCGGAACGGCTCTTTCAGGGACCGGTTGCCGACGCCCTGACCCACATCGGCCAGATCGCACTCCTGCGGCGCCTGGCCGAAACACCGATCCGCGGCGAAAACTACTACGCTGCCGGCATCGTGGCCGGCACAGTAGGCCCGGATCAGGCTGCCCCCCGGAAAGAGTTCGACTGACCCGGCCGCGGCCCGCTCCTCCGAAATCACCCGTAATGCAGCTTTCTTAGATGCCGGCAAAGCGATACCCTGAAAAGAGTCGCTTTGCATTCACTTACGGAGGAACGGGAATGGCCACTACGGTAACTGAAATCGCAAAGAACGTGTATCGCGTTTCGACCTTCCTGCCTGAATTTGAAATCGCGGTAAACCAATTCCTGATCAACGACGACGAACCGTTCTTAATGCACACCGGCTTCAAGATGAATTTCACATCGTCCCGGGACTCAATCGCCTCGGTGATGGACCCCGCTGCGCTGCGTTGGATCGGATTCAGCCACCTGGAATCCGACGAGTGCGGCGCCATGAACGACTGGCTTGAACTGGCTCCCTCGGCCCAGGCCATCTGCAGTTTTATCGGGGCCGTCGTTACGATTGGCGACTTCGTAATTCGGCCGGCGCGCCCGCTCAGCCATGGAGAAATCGTGGAAACCGGCGAGCATCGGCTGCGGTTCCTGGCCACGCCTCACGTTCCCCACGGATGGGACGGAGGCCTGTTTTTTGAAGAGCGGGAGCAGATCCTGCTGTGTTCGGATCTCCTGTTCCACCCGGGCGATCCGGAACCGGTCACGAGCTCCGACATCGTTGGCCGCGCGCGAGCTTCGATTCTGGAAAACCTCTCCGGGCCGCTTGCCAACGACTTACCTTACACGCCGCGCACGGACCAGACGATTCAGTCATTGGCTGATCTGAAACCGCGCATCCTTGCCCTGATGCACGGCTCTGCCTTTTCCGGCGACGGCGAACGCACGCTGCACGACTACGCCGCCGTCCTGAAAGAGATCCACGGCTTTCAGAACCGCGAGATCCTCAAAGACTAAAGATCATAAGTTCTTTTAGGCTCTGCTGGTTTCCGGCTCAGGATCACTCCCCGGGTCCAGCAGGCTCGGGCGCCAGAGGCCGTCCTTCGGCTGGATGGCCACGATCATTTCCGCCATTTCCTTGCACAGTTTTTCATATCTCGGCCGGTCGGGGTATTTCGCGGGAATGAACTGCAGGAAACAACGATCACCAGAATCGAGCATGCTCTTCTGAATCGCAGCATGTGGTGAGCCTTTCGAACAGATCACCGCAATGGGGCACGGATCTGCACGGATATGCACGGATCGGTCCATGCGTGATGCCGGCATGACTGGATCCGTGCATATCCGTGCAGATCCGTGCCCTGCTACTCGTCCCACTCTCTCACGGAATCTGCACGCCGCAGTGCGCGCAGTGTCGGTGGCCGGTCCCGGCGGATCCCCCCCGCGGCCGTACAGCCGCGGTCTTGGGGCAGGTGACCTCGCTGCAGCTGTTGCAGATCTTGTACCGGCAGATCGAACACACCGAGGAATTCAGCGGGATCTGGGTGTTGCAGTGCGCGCAGTGCCAATGGTCCACCCCGTCGCCCGCATCCTGCGGCCGATAGGCAGAGGACCCGGAGATGCCCCTCAGAGGCGGTACCGGCAGAGAAAAATCCGCGTCCGGCTCCTCCATGGCGCGCACACCCTGCCGAGAGGCAGAAGGGCTGGAGATGCCTTTCGGAGGCGGCAGCGGCAGAGAAAAATCCTCGTCCGGCTCCTCCATGGCGCGCACGCCCGCGGCCGTCATTTCCTGGCCGCCCCAGGAGTGGTCGTAGTCGCATACGTGCCGGCCGGTGTGCTTTATCCGGCGCCGGCACCTGGTGTCGCAGCGCGGGCAAGGGGTCAGGCACCAGTCGCTCCCGGGCTCGCCCGCCACACTGAACAATTCCTGGCAGCTTTCGCACGTGTGCCTGCCGCCGTGACCCTGGGCGGAATCACACACGCCCTGCACGCCGCCGGCGCACAGGTGTATTGCCTCGCACTTCGGCACATTATTCGGTACGCTCTTTCCCCCGTAATGGGGCGCATCCCTTCCACTCTCGCCTACCGGCATGGCACACCTCCTCTTTCAGACGCCTCTCTGCAACTGGAACACAGCGGGCCTCCGCAAAACGCGCACACGTCGATACTCTCGTCAATTCTATTGTGACAACCTGGACACGTTTCAACGATGTCGGGACAGTTTTCAGACGTGCACTCCGGACAGAGTTCGGCGGCGGAGTGCTCACAGCGCTTCGCCGCCGGTTCTACGACCTCGCCTGCGACATGTTGATAACGGTGGCCCGTCTCCGGGTGGGATTCTTTCCGCCGGGCTCTCGCCGGTTCCGAAGCTGCAGATTCCTCCGGAGGTTTGGGACGGATGGCTTCACCGCTTGTGAATAAAGCGAGGCAACTGCTGCACAGGTGCCGGCCATAGTGACCATCAGGTTGAGTGCACTCGCCTTCACCGCCTTCCACGCATTTGTGTCTGCTCTTGCATCGGGGCAGGCTCATATTCCACTCCCCTTCCGTCGAATGACCTCCCTACGACACTCCGGCCTCAATCTGCACGAAGTGAAACCGTTCACGCGGCTGATCGATCATAACTTGGGCTTTCGGTGAATTATAGCCAACACCCTACCACTCCCGGCCCCGTCTATCAACATCGATCAAGCGCGATCACTGTGTCGTCCATGACCTTCCCGTGCGGATAATCTTTAAATATCCAACATTGTATGAATTAAAATGGTCCCGAGGAAGGAGGTGCATCCGTGAGCGCCTTGGACGACGATCTGAAGAAGATGGGAAAGGAACTCGACGACCAGCTCTCCAAGCTGAATAATTCCCTTGCGGGCAATCTGCAGAAAACCATGGGCAGCAGCCAGGGGCGTAGGACCAAAGTTGCAGGGGAAGAGTCCTTCTGCAATGCTTCCTGTGAGTGCCTGTACACCTGCGACCGGTCGCCGGTGGGACACTTCGAGCCCCATCATTGCCCGCATTGCGGAAGGTCCTGGAACTGAGCGCCGGGATCCCGGGATTTGGGGCTTGTCGGACCGGGGCCAACAGGTTGAGAATGGCCGGCGGAGGTCTTTCCCATGACTATCTGCAAAAAGTGCAACGAAGAGGGAGGCGACGGCCTCTACTGCAATAGCTGCGGCGCTCGTTTTGACAAGGAACGGGCGTGCCCGAAATGCGGTGCGGCTTTGGGCGCCGCGGCCAGATACTGCCCTGCGTGCGGCTGTCCCCTGGACACGAAGGGGACAGCCGCTCCCCGGGAAACCGCCGGCGGTGGTTACCGCGGGGGCGACATCGGAATTCTCCGGGGAAACATAGACGGCTCTACTCACACCTCCAACGCGTCGTTTGGTGGGGCCAGCACCGGCAACATCATCATCGGCATACCGCCGACTCAGCCTTCGGGCCCTCCGCAGACGATCTGTCCCGTTTGCGGCGAATATCCGGAATTGCGCGCCAGCTTCCGCTGCCTTCGCTGCAACCGGGATTACATATGCCTCCGCCACCGGGACACCGCGTCGAACTGGTGCCGGGATTGCGCCGCGCCGGAACGAAAGCGCCGTGAGACGGAGAGCAAGAGATCAGATGAGTCGAGCCGCAACGTGGAAGTGGAGCGGGGCGGCATGGGGGAGAACCTGGATAGGGTCGAGGCCGGGAGCGACAGAGGATCGAGAGAGGGAACAGGGCGTACGGCTGGACCGCAACAGCAGGACGCCTGGGCGCACGGACAGCAGGAACAGGCGCCCCCAATGCGCCCGGCGGCGCGGCTTCTCAGCGAGGGAGTGATCTGGACCAATGCGCAGGGGCCGGATTTGATGTCCGTCGTGTGCGAGGTCCTTCAGTCCTTCGGGGCAACGGACGTGAGGCCGGATCCTCAATCGCAGACGGTCACCGGAAAAACCGGCCTCACCTGGAAAAGCATCGGGCAGATCATATCGGCCACGATTCGACCGCTTCCGGACGGATCGTCGGTCACCGTCGTCAGCAAGCCGAAGCCTCCACAACTGATGGATGGGGGAAGGGGCGCCAGTGATGCGCGCCAGATCGCCGGCATGCTTCTGCAGCGACTCGGCGCCGGACGATAACGCCACCTTAAGGGCCAAAACTGGGCGAAACCGAGGACAAAACCGGACGCCCTATTTTGCGACCTGAATATGATCCTGCGGTCTATCGCTAAATGCAAAACAGGAGCGTCCCCAGTCTTACGCCTGACCTAACGGACGCATCGGAATCCCACCTGTGATGAGCACAAGGTAGGCACGGATCCGCCTCGCCACGCGGAGCGCAACATTCTCGGGTCGTCATTCCACGCTCCGCCGCGAACCGTCCTTGTGCCGCCGGCCTGCAGATTTTCCCTCCCGTCGTCGCCCCGGTATGGGTAGGCCGCAAACAGGCCGGACGTCCATTCCGCGACGTTGCCCGACATGTCGTACAATCCCCACGCATTCCGTCGCATAGCATTCCCTGTCGGGAGGGTGCCGGTGGGGCTGTTGACTCCAAAATTCGGGTTGAACAACGGGCCCCACCAGTAAGCGCTTGTCGTTCCGGCGCGACAGGCATACTCCCATTCGGCCTCCAGCGGCAGCCGCTTCCCGACCCACCGTGCGTAGGCCAGTGCTGCGTGCCAGCTTACATCCCGGACCGGGTGGAACTCCGTTTCCGCAGGATACAGGTTCCCCATCCAGGTTTTCAGGTAGTTGCCGTCCACGTAGGGGCCAATCCTCGCGCTCCCCTTCTGCCATTGGGGGTTGGCAAGGACGAACGCCTGGAAGGCGCTGTTTGTGACTTCCATCGTGTCTATCCAAAAGCCTCTTGTGAAGCTCAGGCTGTGTACGGGCTCTTCGTATTGTGTGTGCCCATACTCCATGGCGGGGCTGCCCATAAGAAACGTCCCTGGCGGGATCCAGGCCATGGTGCTGCCGTCAGGCGATTTCCAGGTTGTGCCCAGAGCCGGGTTCGCGGGTGGATCGTCGGGATTCATGAATTTCTCAAACCCATCGGCGATATGGTTGGCCGCGTCCTTCCGGCTGCCGAGATCTTCCCAACCGGGGATTTTGTCCGTGGGCTTTTCGGCCACGGCTTTGCTTCGGCTCTCCGGGACAGGCTCTTGCCTTCGGACGGCAGAACTGGCAGCGGTGCCTGTAGCGCTCCCCGCACTCGCTTTCGGAGACTCCGGCGGTGCGGCGGCGGACCCGGCGCCGCTCTGCGAATCGCTGCCGGAGCTGCCGGGGGTAGATTGGGGAACGGTGCTCGAACTCGAGTCGTTCGCATACTCGTTGAAAATCCAATAGGCGGAAGGAACTGCGAGAACGACCGCGGAGCCCAGAATGAGCAATGCGGTCTTCCATGAACCGCGCGGCTTGGGAAGAGCTTCCCGGAAAATCTCGGCTTTCGGAGGCTCTTGCCTTTTCTTCATCGCCTCCCGACACCTGGCAAGCGCCTGCGAAAGCATGGTCTGGTTCGGGTCGGCCTGCAGGGACTGCACCAGGTAGTTCTCGGCTTCCTGATATTTTCCCTGTGTCAGCAGGGAATCGGCGTGGATCAAGACCGTCTCGGCCCATTGCTTCTTCACTGCCTCGGCCTGCTGTCGCTCTGATTCCCTGCGCGCCGTTTCCTTCCTTTCCGCCTCCTCTTCCGCGCGGCGCCTGGAGGCCTCCTTCTTTTCAACATCGGTCTGCCGCTGTCGCGCCAGGGCAAGCGCGTCATTCAAGGCGGCGTCGCCTGGTTTCAGGGACAGCGCTTCTTCCCAGTTGGCGATAGCGTCGGCGTACCTGCCTTCGTCGAACGCCTTCGTCCCGCGCAACTTCAACAAGGCCAGAGTCGGCGCCAGTTCCGGCTGCCGGCTGTCGTCTTCCTTGCGCTGCAGCTCGTCGAGGAGTTCCTGGAGGCTGTGAAAGCGGTTTTCGGGTTTCTTCTCGATGCATTTCATGACGATGCGTCTGATCCCGTCGGATGCATCCAGGATCTCGCGAGGCGTCTTGTGGCGGATCTGTGCGGTGATCTCGCCGGTGATAAAAGGCGGGTCTCCGGAAAGCATCTCATAGAGAACGACACCCAGCGAGTACAGGTCACTCGCTTCTCCGCTCTCGCCGTCGAGCTGCTCCGGCGACATGTAGAGCAGGGTTCCCGAGTCCTGCTGCGAGGTGAGCCGCGACATCGAATCGCGGCACAGCCGCGCGATGCCGAAGTCTGCGATCTTGATGGACCCGTCTTTCCCGATCAGGATGTTTCCCGGCTTGAGGTCCCGGTGGACGATCCTCTTCTGGTGCGCGTGCTGTAGTCCCTTGCAGATCTCGATCGCGATCGCGCGGGTTTCTTCCTCGGGGAGTTTGCCCTTCCTGGCCAGGAGGTGGGCCAGCGATTCGCCTTCCACATACTCCATGACGAGAAACTTGACGGTCGGCGCGTCCTCGAAATTGTGCACCCGCACCACATTGGCATGCGAAAGCATCATGGAGTGCTTCGCTTCGGCAATCAGCCGGCGAACGGACCCCGGATCACGACTCAGGAGATCCCGCAGGACCTTGATGGCGACCGGCATCTCCAGTTTCTCGTCGTGGGCAAGATACACCCGTCCCATGCCGCCCACTCCCAGTTCCCGGAGGATCCGGTAGCGATTCAGCAGCATCGTGCCCGGAGGCAGGGTCATCTCGGTGGGAGCGGACCTCAGCGGATCCTGCGGTTCAGAGGTCACCGGGGTTGGGGTGAGGTCGCGGCCACAGCAGGAACAGAAGCGGCCGTCGTCCGGATTACTCGCACGGCAGTAGTTGCAGAACATGGTTGTGTCCGCAATCGGATGTGGTTGCCCCTAACCTACAGCACCTGCTGACGCGCAGGCAACTGTTTTCGTTCGGACCGTGGACCCTAATTCTTCTGTGCCGAGACCGTGCCCCAGCCCAGGGGGTTTTGAACCTGGCCGGTCATGTGGCGACCGTCGGGTGATACTTCGAGAGTGAGATTTGCCGGGATTGGCGGAGGAAGGGAATATCCATCCGCCTGATAACTGCCCCGGGAGCAGGTTGCGGTCAGGGTGCGTCCATTCAGGCTGCCCTCACAATCGTACTGCTCGACGATTCGACTATGAAGCAGGCCGTCGAGCGCGATCCCCGAATAAGCAGCTAGGCAACTCAACTGCAAACGACTGTTCGCGCCGGTGATCTGCATCAGCCCCCTCACGTTGGTCGGGGCGACCGTATAAGACCACGCGCCTCCGAGATCCATTGCCGGCGGTGGAGGAGTGATCACCGGGGGAGGAATGCCCGGCGGGGGAGAGTACTTGGCCCCGGTACCGGCCGATTGAGACAGGATGTACGCGAATATCACCACGATCAGGAGGGCTGCGCCTGAAAGCACGATGATTTTCTTCACCGGCCTCGGACGGGGGCCGGGTTCATTCATGAGTGGCGCCGCGCCCGGCGCCTGTTCCCGGCTCATCCTCCCGCGAGCCTCAGCGAGGCACGCCGTCAACCGGGGATGGTCCGGATGCTGCTGCAGGGCCTGTAGCAGCAAGTTCCGGGCATCCTGAATTCTCTCCTCCCGGAACATGAGCCTTGCCCGTGAGACAATATCATTGACCCACGACTCTCCCGCATCTTCAGCCTGCCTGTGTCCCGCTTTCATGAGCGCGCGTTCGGCCTCTTCTGCACCCGGCACCGGGATCGCGGCCATCGCCGCTGTGGCGGTAGTGCCGGCGAGTTCCTTGCAGAGCTCGCGCGCGCTGGCAAAGCGGTCCTCCGGCTTCTTTTCCAGGCATTTCATGACGATGCGGCGCATCAGGGGAGACAGCCCCTCGATCTCTTTCGGGGCCTTGTAACGGATCTGAGCCGTGATCTCGCCCGTAGTGAATGGGGGGTCCCCGGAGAGCATCTCGTAGAGCATGATGCCGAACGAGTATATGTCGCTTGCTTCCCGGCTCTCGCCATCCAGCTGTTCGGGTGACATATACAGGAGAGTTCCCGAGTCCTGTTGCGAGGTCAGGCGCGACACCGAGTCGCGGCAGACGCGCGCGATCCCGAAATCCGCGAGTCTGACCGAGCCGTCATTGCCCAGCAGGACGTTCCCCGGCTTCAGATCACGGTGAATGACTTTCTTCGAATGAGCGTGTTCCAGGCCTTTGCAGATCTCTATGGAGAGGCACCGCGATTCTTCCTCGGGGATTCTCCCTTCGCGGGCGATTCTGTGGGCGAGGGTTTCGCCTTCCACATATTCCATGACGAGGAACTTCGCCGTTTCCCCGTCCTCGAAATTGTGCAGGCGGATGATGTTCGGGTGCGCGAGTGTGATGGAGGCCTTGGCTTCGGAAATCAGCCTCCTGACGGAGCCCGGGTCCTGCCTCAGGATGTCGCGCAGCACCTTGACGGCGACCGGCATTCCGAGCTTCTGGTCCTCGGCCAGGTACACTCGTCCCATGCCTCCGGCGCCCAACTCCCGGACAATCTTGTATCGGCCCGACAGCATGGAACCTGTTTGCAATCCCAACTCAGTTGCCGACGAGGCGAGCGCATCCACGGGTCCCGGTCCGTCCCGGCCGGCTCGCATACCGCCGCCGGTTCGTGGGGTCGTGGGCCGCAGTTCGGCCCTGCAGGAGCAGCAGAAGCGATCTTCTCCGCCGCATTCCGCTCCGCATTGAGGGCAATATCGTGTATCGGTCATGACCGGGCGCCTGCAATCGGTGAAACTGGAAAATCCGCGATTCTTCGGTCCTCTGCCGCCGCAGCCGGTTTGCTATGTTGTGTTGGCCCTCATCACCATCGGCGGGACGGGCTTGAAGCCTTCGTTCCGGGCGGACAACACATCGATGGCGCACATGAGCCGATCCGGATCGCTCAGGCAGTACTTCGCCTCATCAATACAATCTTTGAATTTTTTCAGAGGTGTCAGCGTGAAGGTGGTGGAATTCAGCGGCAGCCATGCGCCGCTGGAAACCAGTTTCTCCACGGCCTCGGGATTCGTGACGGCGGCCACAGGACAATTCTGTTCCACAAGCCAGGCGCCGAAGAACGCGTGCCCGCGGAGCAGAAAAACAAGCGGATTCAATCCCATGCGTTCCACGCAGGCCGCGCACAGCAGCGCCAGGTCCAGGCAGGTGCCCCGGCGGTGCTTGAGGATCTGTTCCGGGAAAAAGACTTTCTGGGAAAGCGTATTGCTTCCGTCTGGCAGAATTTCCGGCATCTCGAAACTCGGCGGCGGATTGATGTAGGTGAGCTGCAGATCCATCTGCAGGGTGAGGAAGAGGGCTTCGAGCATCTGTGTCACCTTCTTGGGATCCCCGGACTGATAGCCGTCGAGCGCCGTCTCCCGGTACTCTTTCTTCAGCCGGTCGCGGACGAGCGACACGATCTGCTCCACGGACTCTGAATTGGGTTGAACGAAGCAGGCCATGATTTCCTGGGCCTCGGGGTGGTAGTACCACTCGTTGTACGCCAGGACCTCCAGGGGATAGGTCTCCGAAATCTGGAGATTCCCCTCGGTGAAGACATCGATCCTGAGATTGGCTTTCTCGGCCTCGCGCACTTCCTGCAGACGGGACTTTGTCAGAGGGACGACGATCTTCGTCTGGACGTGGCTCTGTCCGGGCGGGATGGACGGCAGCGTTTTCTGCCAGGGCTCGCCGTAATCGGTGGCCACCCAGGCTTTGATCAGCACGTCGTTCGCGGCCTCGCTGGAGAGGTTGCGGATGGTCAGAGACGGGATGAGCGGCATGCCGCAGTGCGCGAGTGCATAATTGAGGCGGGGCAGCGGCTGAACCTGGAGTTCGAGGTTGTGGGTCGTGACTCGCCTAAAAGCCGGCGTTGCCTTGAATGTGGTGTCGAGTTTCGGCATTTCGCGGCTCAGGTCGGACAGGGTCGGCAAGCCGGCTCTGAATTGTCTGAGCGCGGCGCGGCTCTGCTGGAAGGAGCTGTCACGGCCGCTTCGCAGCTTATCGAGCGCGCTGCCGCCTGCGCCGGGAAGTGCGCTCTCCGGAGCTCCCGAAGGCATCCCGGAAGTCTGGGGTGGAGCCTGTTTGGGGCGCGGTTCGCCGCAGGAAACACAGAACTTGCCGGCCGGGTCATTCTCGGCGTGGCACTTTGGACAATTCCAGTTTGGCATTACGGATCCCCCGTTAGTCTGACATGTGCTCCACCCGGCGACACGGGTGAATGACAAAAAGAACGAACCACGAAGACTCAAAGACCTCAAAGACGGCCGGTGTGGAGAGCCTTAGAGCAAGGCTGCCCCTGCGGAGGAAGCGACAGCCCCCGCCTTTGAGGTCTTCGAGTCTTTGAGGCTTGGAGGTTCTCCAATAGTCAACGACTCATGTTGTCGTGCAACACCCTGGCTACTCATAAAACTTGTGGCCGCAGTTGTCACAGAACTTGTTTCCCTCCATGGTTTTCAGATGGCACTTGGGACAGACGACCACCGAGCCGGCGCCGGTTTGGGACATGCCGGCGGTCTGAATCACGCCTGAGCCCGGGGTGATCACCATGGTTCCGGGCTGGGCGGAACGAGCGGCAGCCGTGGCCGTGTCGCGCTGGGTGTCCATGCCGCGGTTGTACATCTCCTGCATCATGTGCGCATACTCGCGGCTCATATCCTTGAGATCGGCGAAGCCCTGGTCCTTTATGGCCAGCATGCGGTCGTAGGCTTTCTGAACCTCCGCCGCGGTGGCGCCCCGGAATTTCTCCTGGAAGGCCTTAGCGACTTCCGGGCTCTTATCGGCGGCCATGGCAAGAATCTGCTCCTCGGACAGGCCTCGCAGATTTTCGGCGCGCTTCAGGTCGGCCAGCATGGCGGCACGGTCCGCGGGGGCCGCCGCGATCAACGCTTCCGCCGACAGGTTCGAGAGCGCCTGGATCCTGGCGAGTTCCTGGGCGTGCCGTTGCGACTCCTCTCTCATGGCGATTTCCGACCTGGCCGCCTGCTCGCGCACGGTGCGGTCCGTATCCCAGTCCGCTTCCTCCCTCTTGGTCTGCTTCATCTGCTTCAGGATTTCGATGGCTTTCTGGGCTTCGATCGCATCGAGCTCGATCTGAGATAAATGTTCCTTCCTTTCGAGTTCGATCTCCGTTTCCTTTTTCGTCTTTCCGAGCCTGATCGCCGTTTCCGCTTCGAGCTGCTTCGCGGCCACATCCTGCTGGATCTTCGCCCACTCCGATGCCTGGCGCATCTCCACCTCTTTGCGCTGCGCGGCCAGTTCATGCTCCAGCTGCGCCATCTCCTCGGCGCGGACGGATCCGGCGACCGTCTGGTTGAGGGAAATCTTGCCCGCCAGCGCGGCACGCGCGAGGTCCGTGTCCTGCTCGACCTTCAAACGCTGAATCAAATGCGCCCTTGCCAGATCGTGATCCTCCTTCTTTTCGCCGAAATCCTGGGTCAGGACGCGCATTTCCTCGGCGCGCAGGAGCTTGTCCTTGTCGATGGACTGCAGGAACTTTTCCAGCTCCACCTCGTTGGTCACCTGGTTCATTTCATTGGATGAGACTGCCTTCCGCATGCGCTCGAACACCCGGGCACGATCCTCGTACACCTCCAGCTGCATGAGCGCCTTGGCCGTCTCCTGGTCCAGCAGCCTGCGATCCAGTCCTGTCTGGGAACCCTCGCCGGCGAGCTTGGTTTCCAGGTCCTGGGCGTTCAGCCAGTACTCTTCCCTCTTGTCGTTGAGCGCGTCCAGCCGCGGGTGCCGGAAATCGAAAATCCGGATCTGAATGAACGACAGTCCCTTCCTGTCGAAAGTGGTTGCGAGATGCTGCGCCACTCCCTGCTCCATCTGCTGCTTGACCGCCAGGCTTGTCGACAGCTCCTGGACCGACCTGCTGCCCACGAACTCCATCAGGCAGTTGCGCAACTCCCCTTCGAGGAAACCATTCAGCTCGTTCAGCGAGTAGTTCTGCCGCCCCTTCATCATGTTCTCGAAAAACAGGGTGGGATTGTCCATCTGGACGACCAGCCTGCACTCCGCCTCCAGCCTGATGGGATCACGAGTCGTCAGGCCTGCGAGCGAGAACTGCAGTTCCACGTCGCCCGTATCCACGAGCACGGCCGTCGTGGTCTTGTAATTGAAGATATTCTGGATTCGCTGCAGCACCCCCCCCATGTCGTATCTGCCGGGGTCGAGGATCCCGGAACAGGCGCCGTTTACGAAAAAGATCGCCCGGGTGCCGGCTTCCACGACGAGGCCCCTCTTGAAGAGCCCCTCCACATCGTCGACCTCGACCCTTGTGGCGAAGTCTTCAACCCGGCGGGCCCACCGGTTCCCCGTCAGTCTGGGGGCTGCGCTTTCAGAAAGGGGCTTGCCGCAGTTGCCGCAATACGTCCTGTCTGCAGGGACCGTGGCGCCGCAGCTGCTGCATTTGAGCTCTGATCCGGGCAGGCGCTCGCCACAGTTGCCGCAGTAGCGCGAGCCCTGCTTGTTTCTGGCATTGCATTTGGGACACTCAACCTGAAATAGGGGAACCATGGCATGCCTCCAAATCGGTCGCCGATAGGGATTTCGCCTGGATTGCGATGATAACGGCGAAGATTGCTAAGAGAATCTGAACCTCCTCATCAGTGAGGCTTCGTGCCGCACGTTGCGGCGGTTGCATCACGTAGGCACCTGTTCGCTTCCGGCCGGCCGGGCTATCCGCAACGAGATCCGGCTGGCCGTGCCGCCGGCATATTGGATGGGAATCTCGTGCGGACCCACCTGCAGGCGGAACGAATCCTGCAAGGCGATATCCTGCTCGAAACGGCGGTTGTCCGGCGAGCCGCGCATCTCGAAATGGACCGTGGCGGGCGATTCGTGCTGCCACAGGAAACCGTGGCGCCGCGTGGTGATCCTGGTCAGGCGGATCTGCCACAGGCTGTCGCCGTCGAAGATCTTCCAGCCCTCCCCGACGCGCAGCGTGTGCGGTCCGCGGATCCGCGTCAACGGGTCAAACAGAGAGCAGGGAACGTCACCCTCCTTTGAGATCGCCGACAGGAGCTCGTCAGGCCGGACCGATTTGCCGCCATAGGATTGCAGGTACGCGCGTATCTGTTCGCGTTCGTGCGCCGAAAATGGGGAATCTGCGGCTTCCACGGCGTTGCGGCGAAAAATCTCGTTCATGCGCTGGGTGATGTCGACGGGGCCCTGTGTTCCCCCGTTTGCAGGATCCAACGCCTCCAGCAACAGTTCGTGTTTGCGCTTCCACACCCGGAGTTTCTCCTCCAGGACATTCAGCTCTGCCTGTACGAGTTCCTGCCGCAGCGCTTTTCCCTTGAGCGTGCGTTCCTGCTCGATGGCGCGCACGGCAGCTTCGTGTTCGGCCTGGTCGCGTATCTCTTCCAGTTTTCCCGCCAGGACCGCCTGCCGGAGGGCGCCGCGCACCTTGTTGCGCTCCACTTCCCGTCTCGCGGCTTCATTCTCCAGGGCAAGGTCCCCGTACTCCCGGAAGAGCTGGTCAAGCACGGGGCTGAACAGTCTCAGGCTGGTTACCTGCAACACATCGCATACGGATCCTCTCAAAGCGTCCTGAAGCCATTGCAGCGCCTGCCCGCTCCATTTGGCCTGTTCGTCCGGATGCTGGTAGGCCTCCTCCGCATTCATGGACGAAACCCACTGCCGGGCGGGAAGGGATACTCTTGAGGCGACATTTTCCGCGATCTGTTCCGGCGAGAAGGAGATTTCATTCAGGGTGGAGGCCGTGAGACGCGAGGAATCGATCTTGAAAACCGGGCGGATTTCCAGCTGCATCGGCTGATGGTCGCGGGCGAAAAGATCTCTCAATTGGAGCACCACAGGAAACTCGGCGTTGCGCCAGACGATGGCGCGCGCGTTCTCCCCCAGGCCCATGGAGGCGATCATTTTTGCCACATCCCGGCGTCCGTATTGCCCGGGTTCCAGTTCGCGCTGGATAACTCCGGCATCCAGCACCACGGCGCGCCATCCCCAGTCGACGGTAAATCCAGGCTGAGACTTGTCCAGTTTGAATGTGCGGATCACATCGCCTTCGGGCAACGAGGGGCGAAACGGTTCTCCCGGCGCCTCGACCATCCCCGCGGTCCGTTTGATGAGGTGGACGAGTTTTCTCCAAAAGCCGAGTATCAGGCTCATCGCAATCGTAGTTGCGATTGCGAGCGGGAGATTCTGCTTGAGCTTGAGCCAGAGATCCTGGAGCTGATCCAGCCACCACGAGTCCATAGTGAACTCCATGAAAAGGTGATCCGTGCCCGCTATCGGAGCGTCAGTTGCTGTCTGCGAACTCCCGGAACCGCAGCACCAGCTTTTTCAGCTTTTCGGTGTCGATCCGGACGCGCCGGAAAGCCTCGTCGAAATCCTTTTTCTGCAACGGACGGATTCTGAGCCTGTAGCTTTCGATCGCCTCCCGGCCCGCATCGACGCAGTGCGGAATCTGCCCGTTCAGCTCCTCGACCATCACGTTTACAGCCTGGTTCGCCAGCCGCTCCAGATCCCGTCCGCTGAACCACTCCGTGTTGCGCACTACTTCCTGAAGCGGGTAGTCCAGCGCATGCCCCTCCTTCAGCAACTGGATCTCCAGAATCGCCTTGCGTGCTTCGGCGTCCGGCAGCGGGATATAGACGCGCTTCTGAAAGCGGCTGAGAATCGCGTCATCCAGATCCCAGGGCGCGTTGGTGGCGGCGATCGTGAGCACGAACCGGTCCTCGCCCTTGTCCGCCAGCCCGTCGAGTTCCGAGAGAATGGTGGAGAGCATCCTCCGCTCCGCCCCGCTCTCCGAGCCCTCTCCGCGCGCCAGGCACAGCGACTCGACTTCATCCACAAAAATGACCGCGAATCCCTCGTCGGCTTCGCTGCGCGCGGCGTTGAAGAGTGCCGTGACCAGCTTGGACGACTCGCCGAAGTATTTGGAGAGCAGGTTGCTGGCCTTTACGTTGAAGAAGGTCGCACCCAGGCCGTTGCTCGTAGCCGCCGCGAGCAGGGTCTTGCCCGTTCCCGGGGGGCCGTAGAAGAGCATTCTGCGCCAGCCCGAGAGCTTCACGTTTTCGGGCTTCTGCGCAAGCGCCAGGCCGTAAGTGAACTTGATCTCCCGCTTGGTGGCCTCGAGGCCCCCGATCTTATCCCACGTCACCTTGCTGCGATGAATCAGCGACGCGATTTCGTTCGTGTACTGCTGCTCGTCATCCTCTGGAGCGCGCTCCCGCACCTTGTCGCCCGGCCCCTGTGATGGCGGCGCAGACGGGAGCACTCTTCGCTTGCCGGCTTTCAACGCTTCTGCAATCTCGAGATACTGGCGGGACTTCTGCCTTCGACGCATCTGATCCTCACGCGTCAGCGCGTAGTCGGCATAGCTTCTCATCAGCTTGGCCGCCTTCGTATAGGTTGCGGAGGCTTCGGCGCCCTTGTTCTGCGATTCCAGCGCCCGGGCCTCGGCCAGAGTTTTATCGAGAGACACCTTGAGGGGACCGCTCAGGTCGACATCCATGACTTGATTCTCCAGACTGTGGGATTAGTCGTCATCGCTGATCTTTTCGGCTTTGATGGCTTTGTCGATCTCCTCGTGGAATCGGGACAGGTCCTCATCGTCGGTTCCGGTCTCCTCCGCCTTCGCCATGTCTCCGATGGCTTTGTCGAAGTCGGCAAAGCCTACGTCCTCTTTTACTTTTCCCTGAGTGACTCCCAGTTCCTCCTCACCCAGAATCTCCTCCAGCATGTCGTTGAAGGTGTCGTCGTCGACCTCGGCGGAGTCGATGGCCTTCTGGATGGAGCTGTCTTTGAAGCGCACGATCAGGTTTTGAAGGCTCTTGCGATCCTTCTTTTTCTCCAGCATCTCCATTTTTCGCAGGAAGGAAGTGAGTGCCGTCTTGGCCAGGGAGAGGCGCCGCAGGTCGCTGTTGACGTATCCGTTGTCGATTTCCACCTGCCTCATCTCCCGGAAAATATCCCGCAACACCTCCTGTTTGCCCCCCTTCTTGGCGACGACCGCCTCCTTTACCTTCTGCTGCTTGCGCTGCTCCATGACATCGAGGTCGCGCCGCTTCTTTTTCTGATCGCGCTCGATCTCCTTGAGCTGAACACGGATATCCGCCGCATTGGGCGACTTGCTGAACAATTTGTCTAGCAGATTCATGACTCTCACTCCTTTGTCAACGGAGATGGATCCGGTTTAATTCTCCAGGCTCTTCCGGTTTTTCAACGGCTCCTCCCCGGCCTTTATGCCGGGCTCTTCTTTCCTGCCCACGATGCGCTTCTTGATCTCTTCCAGTCTGCGGCGTTCGGCGGACTCGTCCACGGCGGTGCTCATGTTCGATCCACTCTCTGCCGCCAGGCTTACCCTCTTGTACTCTTCGACGTGGCCTTCCACCTCATCTACCATGCGGTCGATCTGGTCTTCCCCGACGCCGCGGGATCGCATGGCCTCCATTTCCTGGATCTTGGCGATGAGGTTCAGGTGCAGGTTTACGTTTTCGTTGTAGATCAACACCTGTTTCCCGAGGTTGGCGCGCTGCTTTTCCAGCCGCTCGATCCGCCGCAGGATGATGGTCTCTTCCGTCGGCGTGAGTTCGCCCCGCCGGATCGAGTTTTCTTCCGCGGTGACGGCCTTTTCGAGGCCGATCAGTTGCTCCTCGTTTTCGCGCAGCTCGATCTCGTTCTGCGCGCGAAGCGTTTCCAATCCCTTGATGAGATCTCTCGGGCTCGCCGCATCCTGGTAGAGCCGGCGCGTTTCGTCCGGCAGATCCGTTCGCTGGAACAGGCTTCTCAGTTTTTCCATCACAGACATGATTCCTCCTACCGGATAGATCTTTGGATGTAAGTCTTCCCTTTGTGATCGAGAATCTGAAAGCGTCCGCCGGCGACTTGAACGGCGGCCGCTGCCGACTGGCGATCCAGATTGTGCTCGGCCAGGAAGGAAGCCATCGTCACCGATTCCCCCGGCAATGCCAGCCTGGGGTGATCCGACAGCGCCTTTTCGGCGCGGACCCTCTTCTCCCCGCAGGTCTCCGGATCGAACAGGTCACGGAGGGGGCTTTCGTGGCCAAACACGATCCAGGATGTACCTTCGCCTTTTTCGACCAGGTAGAACAGCGCGTTGCCGCGCGCCTCGGCGTGCCTCTTCCAGTCTTCCGGCCACCCCGTGGGGGAGAAGATCCCGACGCAATAGAAGTCCTGGTCCGTGAAAGCCAGGCCGCCGGGGCCCATGATTTCCTGCAGGATGCTATCCGCACCCTGGAGGCCTGCCCCGCCTGGTGCGAGAGCCTCGAGGTCCCGCCTGACGGCAGCCAGGATGAAGCGGTTCTTCTTTAACAGTCCGGCAGCCAGGGCAAACTGGGTCACGCCGCCGAATGATCTGCGGAAGGACTGGCCCTGCGATTTCGGGTCTATTTCGAATTCTTCCCCGCTCCATGGGTGTATCACGCGTCCCGCGTCTCGCACCTTGAGATCAAACCGATTGATGAAGGTGTCGCCCCAGCAGGGAACCGGCGCCATCGGAGGGGGCTGGGACCGGAGATCGTGCGTCGTCATGCGGGGGAATCCCTCCGCCGTGAGGCCCGGCCTCGTGGAAGCAGCCGCCTGCGACGGAAGAAAGACCGGGTCCCTCGCTGCCGCGGCGCCCGAAGCCCTGGGCGCCGGCGCCGGGGACATTTCGGGCGTGGAGGCGTTCTCTTTGTGTCTCTCGCATGAGCGGTGGCCGAGTTGCCAGCAGATCCGGCATATCGGGGCGCCGCATTCGCGGCATTCCCAGACCGGCGAAAACACGCCGACTTTTGTCAGGTAGCGCTTTCCGCATCGATAACAGACATCGGGCTCGAAGCCCACGGGCGCCGCGGGCGCGGCCCGGGCCGGAACAACTTCCGGCTCGTCCACCGCAGGCACGGATCTCACCTCCGCGGGCGCCGGAGCGGCGGCTCGCGACGAGTGGATGTGCGCCGGGGCGCGGCGCTGCGCTTCCCGGCCGGCTTCCGTCATGTTCACCAGTCCATGTCCCACCTGCATGTCACTGGCATACTCCTGGCCGTCGGGGCCTTTCAGGGGACGGCATGCGAAATAAAAAAGGTCGACCAGGTCGGCGGGAGTCGGTTCCCAGCCGAGTGAGCGCAGGATTGATTTGAGCAGCACCAGGCAGCCAGCGATCGCCGGCGTTGCCATGCTGGTGCCCGAGAGGCGCACGTGGCTCTTGTCCACCACTTCGGATGCGTCATAGCCGGCTGTGGAGGATCTGGCGGCGACCACATCCACGCCGGGTCCCACACAGTTGGGCTTGCCGAATAACGGTGATTCGGGATTTGCGCTCCCCTGAGCGGAAAACGCTGCCAGGAGTCTATTCTTGTCTATGGCGCCCACCGTCACGGCGGTAGGGCAGTCCGCGGGGACGCAGATCGACTCCGGGTAGGACGGCATCGGGTTGCCGGCGGCCACGCACACCACGGTCCCCTTGCGGAAGGCTTCGGCGCAGGCCTTTGACCAGATCGATTGTCCGTTCGGCGTCGTATCCATCTCTCCCAGCGAGAGGCTCAGGATGTCGGCCTTCTTCTCTACAACGGCCCACGCCATGCCCCGGAGAATCGATTCGAGATTGCCGGCCCTACCGGGGGATAAAACCTTGCCGGCGATCAGGCGGCAGCGCGGCGCGATTCCCGAATACCTGCCCCCGAGGGTCGTGTCGTCGCCGGCTGCGATGGAGGCAACGTGGGTCCCATGCCCGTCGACGTCTTCCTCCCCGCTGAGGGTGAAATCTTGATAGTCCTCGTGGGATATCCTGGAGAGTGCCGGGTGGCTGCGGTCGACGCCGGTGTCGAGCACGGCGAGTGTGACGTCCTGGCCGAATTGCGCCATGATGTCGGGAGTGACTCCGAGGATCTCCCGGCTTTCCACCATCATGGTGGTGACCGCCATTGGAGCGGGCGCCGTTACGGGGGTCAGCGGATCGGCGACGATCCCCGCCTCGGGCAGGCCGGCAATCTCGCGCACGAAACTCATCTCCGGCGGGCAGGTGAGCTTTACGATGCCGAACTGCTCCAGGAGCTCTGCCGGCAGAAGGGCGAACCCCTGGGAGACCAGGCGGCTCTTGAGCTTCTCCATCGCGCCCGGATCCTGCGACATGCACAGGACCGCGGGCCACTTTTCAGCGGGCACCAGGTCGGAATAGCAGCGCATCGATCCGCCGGGATCGTTGCGGACATTTTCCGGGGCGGCGATGTCACGGAGGTCGGAATCCAGGTGCTCCTGCAACCTCGAGGCCAGGGCCATTTCACCGACGCCCTGTCCGCGAAGCCCGGAGACCACGGTCGAATAACGTTCGTAAGCGTCGCCCCGGATTACCCTGCGGTTGATGACACGGTCGACGCGCAGCCGTTCCTTCTCGTCGTATTCACGCTCCTCGATGCGTTCGTCGATCACCTCGAAACGCAGGGCGGCCTCGGCTTGCTGAGCAATGACCTGGCGCCGCCTCGCTTCCAGCGACTGCACCAGGAACGAATGAATCTTCGCATCGACTGCATTGTTCACGGCATTTTGCTCCCGTGCCTCAGAGGCACAACCTTCCCTTCCTCCTGATAACTCTCCACCAGATCCAGAGCGACGATCCGGCGCAGCATTTCAAAGGAAACCAGGGCGACCACGCCGGACACCATGGGCAGCATGCGGACGCTCTCATAGGACTGCCCGCACTTCGTGCACTTCAAAGCCCGGTCCTGCTGCGGCGAAGGCAAGGCCGACCCGCAGGAACGGCACGGAATCCCGGAAGCTTGCGGCCGGCCCTCGACCGTTGCCAGGGGGAATCCGTCACGGGCCGCGATTTCCGCCAGCCTGGCGAAAAACGCCTCGCGATTGGAAATCGAAAGGTAGAAGAGCAGGGCAGGGTGGCGAAGGAGCGTTGCAAGATCCTTCCGAAGCGTTTCCATGGGCAGCTCACCGCGGATGGCGCCGTGGGGAACGGCTGCCCGGCTCAATCCCCGGACCATCGTCGTCACAGGGTCCGCAGGCCTGGCGCTGCCCGCTTCGGCCGATGGCGCCCGGAAGGACTCCGCGGCCTCGGAGTAGGATATCATCCGCTTCCCGCCGGGCGCATGGATGGCGGGCAGGGCCATGAGCCTCCTGAATTCGGCGCTGAAGCGGGCGGCCGAGCCCAGGTGGACGCGCGGATTGCCGAATTCGCGCAGGAACCCTCCCATGCGTGTGGCCACGGCGTCGAGGTGTCGGTCCAGTGTTTCCATCAGGCCTCAGCTCCCTTCGGCGAATTTCCGGTAGCGCTCCAGCATGGACTCGCTGACCGACGGCGGCACCTCCCGAATGGCAGTTTCCAGATCCTCGAGCGTCAGAATCGTCTCGGCGCCGGATCCGATCTGCCGGCGGAACGGAAGATCGGTCGCCTTGGTGCAGACGCCCGCGATGTCGGCGCCGCTGTACCCGGCCAGTTTCTCCGCCAGGACACGGTAATCGACGGACGGTTCCATGGGGATGCCGTCGAGATTGAACTGAAGTATCTGCTCCCGGGCGGCGGCATCCGGAAGGCCGACATAGAACTTCTCTCCGAAGCGCCCGGTGCGCATCGCAGCCTCATCCATGTCCCACGGCCGGTTAGTGGCGCCCATGAGCAGAATGCAGTTCGTCTTGGGATCGAGGCCGTCCACCTGCGAGAGGAACTCGGGGACGACGCGGTTCATCACCGTCGACTGCCCGCCCCGCTTGCCGACCAGGGCTTCCGTTTCGTCAAGGAATATCACTGATATGGGGTAACGGCGGGCGACCTCAAACAGGCGCGCGAGGTTCTGTTCGGCCACACCTACCCACTGCGACATGATGTTGGAGCTCTTCACGTTCAGGAACTGGGCATCCAACTCGGTGGCGATGGCTTTGGCGATCATCGTCTTCCCCGTGCCCGGCGGGCCGTAGAGCAGAATCCCTCCCCCGGCTTTCTTCTTGAAGCGGGTTGCGGCTTCGGGATGACGGAACGGGTAGATGACCCTGAGGTTGATGGCTTCCTTGACCTCGTTCAGCCCGGCGATCTGGTCGAAGCGAACATCGGGTTTTTCGGAAACGATCCATTTGTTTTCCGGGGTGAGGTCGGCATCCGGGTCTTTGCCTGAGCCGGCCCGTTCGGGAGAGGCCGCCGGCGCCGTCCCGGGAGGGGATTTCCTGCCTTTGAGCGACATGGCGAGATCGCACAGATGGCGGGCCTTCTGCTGCCGGATCTTTTTCAGCTCATTTTCCGATTCCAGGGCGGCCTTGAGCAGGTATCTGGCGGCCATCAACAAGTGATACCGGGCCTGCGGGTGATCTCCGATCTTAAGGTAATCAAGGCCCTGATCCCTGTTCTTTCCGTATTGATCCAACAGGAACTGCATAGAGATTCCTCGTGCCGTCAACCGGAAACGTCGGCGCCGTTGCCACTTTACTTGCCGCTCTTTTCAATCTCCTTCTGGATCGCCGAAAGATCCTTGTCGATCTCTTCGTCGATGCCTGATCGTTCCTCGTGAGCGACCTCTTCCTCAAGCATCTTGTCGATGTCGGCGTCGCTCACCAGCTGGCCCTCGGAACTGCCTTCGTAGTCGAACATCGATTCGGATGTCATCTCCAGGAATGTGTCTACCCGCTCTTCGAGGTTCTCCGCCTGAGACATCGCCTTCTCGAAGTTGACCTGCGTCTTGGCCATGTCCGTCGCGCCAAAGACCTCGGAAATTGACTTCGAGAGCGAGTTCATCGCGTTGGCGAACTCAAAGTGGCCCTCCGCCTGTTCTTTGATCTGCACGGCGGACTCGAGGGCAAGCATCTGCCGCTCGAGCCGGACCTTGATCGTCGCCGTCTTCTTGATTGCCTTCTTGAGGAACTCGTATTGATTGTTCCAGCCGAGCTTTTTGGCCCGTTTTGCCTTCTCGATGTAGTCGGATTCGTGCTTGGTATTGGCAGCGATCTGGCGTTTGATCTGAGTGACGGCCTTCCGGATCTGAATGTTCCGTTCGATGCGCCGTTCCTCCTTGGACTTGAAGAGACTCATGGGACCTTCCTTTCCCCCTCCTAATGACTCATCCTTTCCACGATACTTGCAATGCGATAGTTGTAGTAACCGCTTCCCGCCAGGGCGAGGATCAGGATGCCGGCGGTCCAGATCGTCGGGATCCAGAAGCCGGTCAACAGAAGAGCCAACAGCATGTCCACGATAGTGTAGCCGAGAAGGGTTGCCAGGTTCAGGATGTTCGACTCCTCGGAGATCAGCCGGCGGATCAGCGGGATCGTCAGCAGAGGCAGCAGCAGCGCAAAAACGATCCAGACGAAAATCCTGCGTCCTTTGGAGCTGTCCGCGATGCGTGCGCGCCAGTAGGAACTCAGGATCAGGCTGCCGCCCATTTCTTCCGCAAACGTCTGGGCGAAGATCGCCTGGCCGGTCGCGCGCTCCGCGACGCGCAGTTCCAGCTTGAGCGTGCCTGTTCTCTCCTTCACATCGTATTCAGGAATCTCGCCAAACAGGACCAGGTCGACGCCGATCCGGCGTGCGGCAGCGACTGCGTCTTCAAGCCGGGTGACGGAGATGCCCTGGCCGCCGAACTCGCGCAACAGCTTTCCCAGAAACGGCTCCTCCAGGACCCGGAACTCGCCGGAAGCGGCGATCTTTTCCCGCAGCAGCTTGGTGACATTGCCCTGCCGGTCACCGGCGAGCTCGAGGACTGCGAGGCTGGGGACCCCTTCCTTTTTCGGCAAGTCTCCTGCGACCTTTGCACACAGCCTCTCGGCGAGATTCCGTTGCATGAATCCCCGGCCATCTTCTGCCGGGGCAATCAGGTGATATCCCTGGTAGAACATGGAAAGGCCCAACCCGAAGTAGAGAATGGGCTTGACCAATGACCTGCCCAGGAATGAATACAACGGGTCCATGATTCGCAGCTGCACCATGGTCACGCTCGCACGAAGGATGGATGCACCGGGACTGCGGGGATCGTGCCTTTCCGTATGCGCACGAATACAAACAATGCGGATGTGTTTGTTTTTGCAATCGGTCGGGTGCAGCTCAATCCTGACAGGAGGCGCATTGTTGCACCAACGGATTTGAGTGAGATGCCGGGAATCAATCTTGCTGCCTAATCTTTATAGGTTCAACGCAGGCAAACCGTCAAGCAGAAAGCGGTTTACGACGCACCCGCCGCAAGGGCTCTGCGGTGATATTTAATATCTGCGCCTTGACCGTATGCGCCCGCCATTGTCCGGAATGTCTTTCTCCCACGACGGCACCCGCGATACGGTGTAATATGGGGCCCGGCGGTGGAAGTTCCGCCCGCACGCTCGGACAGCGGTCAAGTGATCGAGGTGAATCGGGGGAAGTAGATCGACCGGTAATAGATTTGGCCGGGATGAAAGGGGCCATAATGATAAAACTGGTCAATGTACACTGTCACCTGCTCAACTATCAGTTTGTTTCGCCCACCTGCTTTAAGACAAGGTCGCACGTCCTGGAATGGATGCTCCGGAATGGCGGCTCGAGGCCGATTGTTCGACTCGTAGCGGTGTTCACTCCTCGGACGAACCTTCGCTGGCTTTATGAGCTCTATGATCTGATGAGAATGGACATCCGCGAAGTTGCCAGGCGGCTCCGGCAGGAGATGGCTTCGGCCGACATCCAGCTGGCCGTCCCTCTCATCATGGACGTAGGCGGTGCGGCCTTCACCGAATCCCCGCAGTTTCCTTTCAATTTTCAGACCAGGATTGTCTCGGAGATCTCTCTGGAGCATCTCGGGGCAATCATCCCGTTCGTAATGGTGGACCCGAGGCGCAATCGGGCGTCGGATTCGTTGATTCGCTGCCTCGAGGAGCAGGGTTTCCTCGGAGTAAAAATGTATCCGGCCCTCGGTTATCATCCCGATCCCGATTCGGTCTACAATGATCCACAGACAAACGAAGAACTGTCCAAGATCTACGCCTACTGCGAAAACCACCGGGTACCGATGACGACGCACTGTTCACCCGGAGGAGCGTACAGCGCCGACATCATGAAAGACAAGGCGGTGCGCGCCGAGTTCACCAGACCGGGCAGTTGGGCCGGGGTTCTGAAGAAACACCCGAATCTCTATCTCGATCTGGCTCACTTCGGGCAGGATCTCGAGCGCATCGATGATCCGAAGTCATGGTCGAACGGGATACGCGAGCTGATACGCACTTACCCCGGCGTGTACACCGACCTTGCGTACAACAAACACGCGCTGGAGGCCCGGACCAGCCCGGCGTACTTCGAAGCTCTGGCCAGGATCATCGACAACGACCGGATTCTGGGGGACAGGGTGCTTTTCGGCACCGACTGGTCTATGACGCGCCACACCTGGAAGGAGACCGAATATGTGAAGCCGTTCCTGCGATTGGGGGAAGAGAGGCTTCGCCGGATTGCGTTTGAGAACCCGCTCGATTTCATGTTTCCGGCAAGAAGATATCCGGAGCGGATGGCGCGATTTCTGAAAAGCGGCGGCAAGAGCGTCTCTGACCTGCCCAAATGGCTGATCGCGAATCTGAACTTTGCAGGGATTGCCGCGAAATAGTTACTCACCGGAGTCTGCTTCTATTCCCAGGATCCGCGATTCACTGTCCAGCGGCTGTGTGCAATTCGGTCCTCAAAGACCATCGTGTTGTCATCCACGACGGTATAGAAGTAGGTCCAGCTGGTAATCCAGGTCATTTTCTGCCCGTTGTACACCTTGGGCTCATGGTCCTGAACGACGAAGTGGATGTAGCCGTCGCCGGTCTGATACGTTCCCACGTCATAAGTCATCAGATACCCGAGGAAAGCCTGCTGCGAGAACTTTTTTGCGTCGTCGAGAATCAGCTCGGTCCTCATGATGCCGTATTGCGTCTGGACCTGCGAATTCCAGATGCCGGAGAGCGGGAACTGGCCGGGCTGGGCCTGTTCCGCCCCAAGGGCAGGCTGGGACTGTTTCATCCGGGCAAAGGCCTGAGATGCCGGCTGCCTGGGAGGGATGTTTGAATCGGCAGCCGTATCCGCGGGCCCCGCGCCTCTGCCGACTGCCTGTGAAACGGGCGCCGCGGGCTGAGAACGCGCGGAAGGGCCTGCCTCCTGTGAGCCGAAAAAGGAAAGGCATTTCTTGCAGAGATGCTTTCCGAAGTGGCCCAGAATCTGGCTGCACTCGCCCTCGTCCCCCTCGGGGCACCTGTGTTTCACCGGGCAAAAACTGAGAACCATCGCCCCCTCCTTCGCTTTGAAGAGGCAGCGGCTGCGATCGCCGGAGCCACGCGCGCGACCGCCGCATCCCGCAACAGCAGATGCCACGGCAGTCGGCGCCTCACGTCTTCCGGTGTTTGGATCACCCTACCACGAGCAACAGCAATTATCATCATGCTTTTTCTGTGATCCAGCGCCGTCTTATTTTCCAGGATGGCCGCCTGCTGTTCCCGGATAGTCTTTGCCTGTTCCGCGAGCTGAAGCGTCAGTTCCTCGATCTCCTCCATCAGTTTCACGTTGTCCGGAACGTTTGCCGCCGGCTTGTCGCCGCAGGACGGGTAATTGTCCGGGCCGGAAACCCGTGCCCTCCCGGAAGCCTGCGTGGATCTCCGGTCGCAGGATGACAGACATACAAAGCGACCGACCGCTCCAGGATCGATCCTCCGGCCTGTGCGGCGGTCGACAATCTGGCGAGTTCACCGCGAGGCAACACCGACCCGGCATAAAGCACCTCATGCCTTGCCCAAGGATCCATCGCGCCCATCTGGGCCTCGTGTTTGCCGACCCACTCGACGTCGTGTTTGCGGCGGGCGACGAGCGCCTGGTTTCTCGCACCGATCACTGATCCATAATCGGAGGGCAGATCAATCTGATTGAAGCCGGGATGGGAAAACACGTGGGACACAAGAAAATTCAATGTGACTGCCGGCCCGGACGTTTTTCTATCTCGATGGCGCCGTGTGAGCTACAATCGTGCGTGGTCGCGCACGATTCCGGACGAATTTGTCTAAAGATCGCCATTGAAGCGGATGGGCATGCAGTGGCGAGACCCAGACTTCGGTAGAGAAAGCGATGCTGTCTCCGATATCAGAAGGAGGTGCAGAGGTGGACACTCCCAAAAAGAAGCCGGGCGGGATTGAAGCGGAAGTCGAAGGAAGAATGTCAAAGCTGGAGGAGTCCGTCATGGGCAAACTCCAGAAGGCTTCCACCCGGGGATCGAGGAACCGAATCAAAGATGAGGGGACGGAAAAATGCTCCGTCCCCTGTCCGTCTTGTCTGACCTTCTGCTGTAAGGACCAGGGCCACTATTACGACCATCTTTGCCGGTTTTGCGGACTAGCGTGGCATTAGCGTCCGTAACGGCGTCGGCAGCGAAACCCTCACTGCCACTCCAACCCCGTGGCAGCGCCCAGGATCGAGATCAGCCGGTCCGCGCCCGGCACTTGATGCGTGAAGTCGATTCTGGTATTTCGGGAATAGACGGAATAAATTGTGCCCAGTTGTCCGATCGTCCCCACGGAGCGCGCTCCCGGCAAGAAGACGTGATGCTCGCGGGCGATCAGGGCCACAACATCTTCCCACTTCATACTCACCGTACGAAAGTATGACCGGGCCGTGATGCCCTGGGGATCCACCCTCACGTACATGCTCCACTGCCGCAGCGGGCACCAGAAGCAGAGGGCCGCCGCGAGATAGAAGGGCAGGCCGATCGAGCCCCGTCCGGCCGAAAAAGCACGGGCGACGAGGGTGCCGGACACGAGCAACGAGAGTCCCAGTATGGCGCACAGGCTGATAATCAGGATGCGGCCCTTGGAGTGATTTGTGATCGGGAAGGTTTCCGCGGGTATCTTGCAGGGGGGAACCGGCCGGGATGAGCCAGCCAACCGGGCCTCGCGGCGACGCCTCGCCGCCACGGGATGAGTGCCGACATAGCCGGCAGCCAGGAAATATCCCAAAACCAGGCAGATCAGAAACGCGAAAAAGTTAAGCGCGCTGAATTGCCCTTTCGGCGGAGCCAGGAGCAGGAGCAGAAATGCGCTGACCAGCAGCACTGCGCCCGCGATTCGCGACAGGTAGTCTCTCATGGCTGATCTTGCCGCCCCCACGAAGGAACGGTCACGATGCGTCCGGCGACCGATGATTGATCCGGCTGGTTCCCCGCTGAAAGGTTCAGAGCAATATCCAACGAAACGGCCACGGTCCGAAAGAAATCTCGGTCTCCGCACCCAGGCACAATATTTTGCCGGCCGGCAGCACGGCAGCCCCTGCCTTGATCTCACCTTCCGCCCCCAGGCTTTCCAGGTAATAGCGGCCATTCCAATAGGACAGGCGGGCGCGAGGAGCCGCCGGCCTTCCCAACTGCAGTCCCGGGGCTGCTCCCGATTCCCATCCCAAATCCATCTTGCGCAGGAGCCAGAGGTATTCCTCTTCCGGGCCATTTGCCGGCCGGGAGAAGCCCACCACGTCCCACCGCGAGGAATCGAAGGGGCTGCTGCCGGGATCGAAACGCTGGATTTCCTCGCGGGTGCGCCTCCATTGCGCATCTTCGGTGCGCGGCGCGCAGGAGAGCTTCAGCTGAAATTCACAGGTTCCTATTTTGATTTCGGCCGCGCCGGCGAGCGGAACCTCTTCCGATTCCCGGACGAGCTTCCCATTCACGGCCATAAGGGCGTGCCCCTTCTCCGCCATGGTCAGCGCGCATTCCCCTTCGCGGTACCGGACGACGAACTGTTCGCCGCTGATGGTCCTGCTCCTCGGATCGTTGAAAAAATCGGGAAGAAAACGAAGGACGGCGTCGTTGATCCTGGGTTCGCGGCCAAAGCGCACTTCAGGCATCGAGTAGACAAAAATGCGTCGAGGGGACGATGCGTCGAGGGATTCCAGCAGCGCGCGCATGGTGCGAGCCGGCATTTGACCGGCCGGCGGGGTCAGGATCTGCCTCAACGCCGTGCGCCGGCGCGCAGTTTCCGGCTCATCCAGATCGAGATCGACCCTCATCCAGAAGGGTTCCTTCCGCTCCATCCGTTCGTGCAGACGCTCGGGATTTATTTCCCGGCTCTTCCCGGCGCCTCCCAGCAACTCACTCAGGTCATTCCCCATGAACTTCTCAATGTCGTGAATGTCGAGCGTGAAGCTGGTGTGGGAAGACGTGCCTTCGTTCCTGGATGAAATGGTGACGCTCGTCTGCCCGTGAAATACCAGCGGCAGCCGGTTCTCATCCTCGGTCCTGACTTCGATCTCCAGCAGCGCCTCGCCGCCTCGCGCAGGCTCAAACCGGAAAGAAGGCTTTTTCTCCGACCGCGGCGCAAGGCTGCTCAGCGAAACGGTCTTGGTTCTGGCTATTTCGCAGGGACAATCGACGACGAGCTCCAGCGATCTCAGGAGCCGGCCGCCTTGATTTCGGATCCGGAACTCGATCACCCCCATTTCGTCCGCTTTGTACCTGTGGTTGGTGTTGATTTCAAGCTCTACCGGGGGCCTGATCTCAATGCCGGGCTGCAACTCGTCCATAATCGTGCGCTCCATCAGCAAGACCGACTCGCCTTGACGGAGGATTATCCAGATTGAATGCGTTATTGCCTGAAGCACGGGGATTATACACCGGAATCGGCGGCGGGGGATTCGACGTGCTTGAAATCCGCTGTCCATGCCGGATGGCAAGCGGTATAGTTGGAACACTGCGTGACTTGAATCATCAACCGGTTCTGTAAGGCGATCAGCGTGCGACGCGGCCGGAGGTTTTGGATCGGTTTGGCTGGGGTGCTGCTGCTTGTCGTGGCTGGCAACTTTGTGCCGGCCGCATGGCAGTGGGGACGCCCTTACCTCCTTGGCGATCCGCTGGCGGGATTTCCCCGGGTGTTTCTCTGGGCCTGGGAGCGGCCTGAAAACCTGGAGTTTCTCGACCCCCGCGAGGCAGGCGTGGCCGTCCTGGCCAAAACGCTGGTGGTGGAGGGCTCGCATGTTTCCGCGCGCCCGCGGTTGCAGCCGATACGGCTGCCTGAGGGAATCGCTGCCATAACCGTCGTCCGCATCGAAACAGTAGCCGCATCCCTCACGGATGAAGTCCGCAGGGAAGTGGTTCGCCAGATCCTCGAGTCGGCCGGTGCCAACCCTTCCATCGGCCTCCAGATCGATTTTGACGCCACGGTTTCGGAACGCACTTTCTATCGTGAGTTGCTGACGGAGCTGCCTCAGCGGATGCCGCCGGGAATCCGGTTATCGATGACCGCGCTGGCGTCCTGGTGCATCCATGATGACTGGATCTCCAATTTGCCCGTCACGGAGGCGATTCCGATGCTTTTCCGCATGGGTGCAGGTTCTGGAGAAACAAAAACCTATTTAGAGGACGGCAACGATTTTCGGGTGGCCAAATCCCGCTTCAGCCTGGGGGTAGCCGTGGACGAGCTTCCGAAGATCGCACCCGGAGGACGAAGGATCTATGCCTTCAATCCCCGGCCCTGGACCAGAGAGTCGGTGGACGTGGTTTTGCGTTATGCAAGGGAGGCGCGATGAAGTCAAAACAGGCGGTGCTCGCCGGCGTCATTTTGGCGGCCGTGGTTTTTCAAACCACAGATCTGCCCGGCTGCGGACCGTTTTTCCCGGAGGCGGTGTTCACCGACAGGGTGCGCCCGGATTCGCCCCTGAAAGACTTCGCCCGGGGCCGTCTCGGGGTGTTGCAGCCGACCTACTGGCGCAGATATCTGGTCGTCGCGTACCGCTGCCTGTCGGGGCAGCCGCTCTCGCTCGTGGAGCAGAATGCGTTCGCGCCTGCGCCTGCGGCGGCCGCGGAACCAGGCGCTGCCGGATCGGAGCTTTCGTGGGCCAGCCCTGCAGTGAAGGAATGGCTCGATGCCAGGGGCAAAGTTGCCGGTCCCGGCGCGCCTCCCAGGATCGAGGTTTATCGGCGACCGAAGAACTCGAGCTGGCAGTCGTTCGTGAATTGCTCAGACGATGCGTTCCGGAATGCGCGCGGGACGCTCGAGACGCGCATCGCGGCCTTCGGTGCGGCACATCCGGGCATCAAGGCCTGGGTGGCTGCACAGGATGCGGTCTTCGCGAACTGTCATGAGGGTGCGGCGGTCCCGGCTGAGCCAAAAGAACCTCTGCCGCAAGTGCTGAAGTACGACCTGGAGTATCAGATCGCCGCGGCTTATTTCTATGCGATGAACTATGACGAGGCGGCGCGCCGTTTCAGGGAGATTGCGGCCGAACCCGAATCGCCGCACAGCCGGATGGCTTCCTACCTGGAGGCCCGCTGTCTCATTCGCCAGGCGACGGTCCCCGCGCAGGAAGGGAAGGTCGATCTGCAGCTGCTGGCCCAGGCAGAGCAGCAACTGAAAACGATCCTTCAGGACAACCGGCTTCGCGACCTCCATCCCAGGGCAAGCCGATTGACGGATTTCATCGCCTTGCGGCTTCACCCACTTGAACAGGTCCGCATGCTTGCGAACAAGCTGAAAGATCCGGCTGCCGCAAGCGGGTTCGGGCAGAACCTGACCGACTACGAGTACCTGATGGACCGTGCGTACAGCGCCCCCCTGTCGGCCGGCATCCACCAGACGGACGACATGACCGACTGGATCCTGACAATGCAACGCCAGGGTAAGGACGACCTGGACCATGCGCTCGGCAAGTGGGAGGCGACCGGCGGCAGCGCCTGGCTGCTCTGCGCGATCGGCAAGATCAGTGCGGGACACCCGGAATCCTCGAAGGTTCTAGCCGCCGCCGCGAAGCTCACGCAGGATTCGCCCGCCTTCCCAACGGTTCAATACCATCGCATCCGGTTGCTGCTGGAAGCGGGAAAAAACGATGAGGCCCGCAAGACCCTCGACGGCATCCTGCCCGGGCTGCGGGCATTGCCGGCGCGCTCTTCCCTTAATCTGTTTTTGGCCCAGCGCATGCGCCTGGCGAGGAATCTCGAAGAGTTTCTCCAATCGGCGCCGCGAACTGTGAGCCGCATCGAGAACCTGTGGCCGGGGGAGGGAAAACCCGACCCATACCTGCTGGCATGGTTCGATCGCGATTCCGCCAGGGTATTCAACGAAGCCATGTCCCTGCCCGTCCTGCGCCGGGCAATCGCCACCAAGGCACTGCCTGCTCACCTGCGGAAACAGCTGATCCTTGCCGCATGGGTGCGGGCTGTTTTGCTCTCGGAGGATGACACCGCCGGCGCGCTCGCCGCCGACCTGGTGCTCAGCTATCCGGAGCTGAAGCCGGAACTCCAGGCGTGGAGCTCCGCAACCGGTCCTGAGTCCCGGCAGTTCGCTGCGGCGATGCTCATGATGCACTTTCCGGGCGTCAGTCCGTTCGTCCAGAGTGGCATTCCCAGGCGCGCGCGGCTTGCCGGAATCGACGACTTCCAGGAAAACTGGTGGTGCGGATTCGGCATCGGCGGCGACCTGGACCAACCTACACGGGGCCGCAGAAGCTACTTGTTTGAGTATGACTCCGGTGGCCCCCGGCGCGCCGCGGCAAAGAGGAGGCCTGAACCGGCGGAATTCCCCCAATTCCTGGATTCAGCGGAGAAAGCGGCGCTGCTCGCCGAGTGGGGAAAACTGGCGGAGGTCGAAACTGCCCCCAGCTATTTCGGCAGGATCGTGATCTCCTGGGCTGCCCGGAACCCCGGGGACGCCCGAGTGCCCGAGGCGCTGCACCTGGTGGTCAAGGCCACGCGCTACGGCTGCAATGATGACGGCAGCGGGAGGTATTCGCGCCAGGCATTCGAGCTGCTGCACCAGAAGTACCCCGACAGCAAATGGGCCAAAATGACGCCGTATTGGTACAAGTGATGAGGGGAATTACAGCTGGCGCCAGGAGCTGGGGCGAATCCGCGCCGAGAGCAGCACGAATGAAAGCTGCGCGAACGCCAGCAGGAATGCCGTCGTGCCCGCAATCATGCCGTAATAGGTGCCGTACTCGTAGTTCTGTTCCCGGCCCACCTTGAATCCGGGGATGCCGTAGTACCGGCCTTGAGTGGGCTCAGGCCTGACCGAATGGAGCAAGAGCGCAATCACTCCAACGAGGAGCGACAATGCCGCCAGGGCGGCGAGACGTCGTGCCCACCGGTGGAAGGTGTCGGAATGAGTCGCCGACTTCCCGAATGCCCCGTACCAGGCGGCAACGGCGACGGCCACCGCCAGCCACCAGAGCCAATATGGCGCGCCCTGCTCCATCCGCGAGTCCTGCTGGAGGGCAAGCCTCTTCCAGAGCCCGAGAACCTCGAAAAGAACCGACAGCACACCGGCCGTGAGCAGGGCGGCGACGCAGACAATCACCCATCTTGACGCCTGCAGACGCCAGCGTTCGATAAATACTCCTCCGGGCGGAACCGAGGTTTGTGCACGGTACAGCAGGACTGCGCCGAGGAGGACTGCGGCGAGCCACGCGACTTTCAGCGACAGGCCGGCGACATCCAGCATCGAACCACCGAAGTAACCCGGATGGATCTCGGCGGCGAACAGGAAAAACAACCACGGGCTTTCATAGAGGGGACTCGTCGGCTGCAGGCCCAGCATTCCCAGCAGAGAGATGTTTGTTTTCAGGGCAACCAGGAAGCTGATTCCGTAAATCACCAGGAGGCCGGCCAGGATGAGCCAGAGCACGACCAGCGGTCTCCGATGGGCTCTCATGGCGGAATTTTCTTTCTCACTGTGGAGCATCTCGTCGCCGGACATAGATCCCCGCTGTTCTTGAGCTGGGGCGGTTCGCCCTATATGTCTCCCTGCTGCCTGATGTCTTTGCCGCTCCGGCACCCTCTGCTCTTGAGAAACATCACCATTTCGCCGGCTTTGGCCCGGGTGGCCACGTCGAGCGGCGTAGAAGACTCGGGAAAGATGCCCCAGGACTTGCCCGTCCTGGCATCTTTGTCCGCACCTTTCGCGATCAGGAGCCCGGCCGCTTCCGAACCCCCTTCGAAAGCGGCCCAGTGCAGCGGGGTCCAGCCGGATTCGTCGACGGCGTTGACATTGGCTCCCTTGGAGATCAGAAACTCGACGAACGGCAGTTTGCCCCAGTTCGCGGCAATGTGCAGCGGCGTCTTGGCGGAACCGGCGCCCGCATTGAGATCGGCTCCTTTGGCCACCAGCAGCTTGACCCTGTCGAACGAGTCCCAGTAGCATGCCCAACCCAACGGCGTGATGCCGTCTTTTGCCTTGGCGTTCACATTCGCTCCTCTGGAGATCAGCAGTTCCACCACCTCCAGCGAGGCATTGAATATGGGGGTCATCAGAAAATCGTCGTTCTTCAGGCGATGGTCCGCGCCCTTCGCCAGAAGCAGTTCCGCGATCCGCCGGGTTTGTGCCAGATGCAGCGGCGTTTCACCGGCCTCGTTACGCGCATTGACGTTCGCTCCCTTGGCGATCAGGTCGGCGACCCTGGTGGCGCCGCCCGCGGACACCGCTTCCATGAGTTGTTCGTCGATTTTGCGCAGCGGAGCCGGCTTCGCCTGCGGCGCCAGGGGGTTTCCTCCGGAGGTTGCTCCGAGAGTTGCGGCCGCCAAAATCAGAGGAGCACACATCACCAGGGCAGCCATCCGGTTGGAGTGCCCACCAGAGGATCGATGCATGATCACCTTCCTTTGAGTGCTTTTCAACCTCGAAGCTAGCGCCACTCCAACCCAATCGCAAGTCTTTATTTTCTTCGGGGCCGGACCGAGGCAAGTCCAACGACTGCCGCAATAGAGGGAAAAACGGCCTCAGAAACCGGCCTCAGATTCTGTTTTTGCCCACGTTTTCTGCCAATAAGCGTACACCGGGTACCGGGTGGGGTTATCATATATAGCAACAAAGCTACGGGGAAATTATCAAGACACGGATTGAAATGGGCAAACAATTCCGAAGCGGGAGGAAAAGTACGATGTTTGGAACCAGGAGGCTACTTCACCCCCTAGAGTCATCACCGAATTCCGGCGCGGCGCAAGCTGCCGTCAAGCGCTCGACGCGCCGTCCTCGTGTATCGTCATGGAATATGCGGATGCGGAACTTCGTTATGTCCCTTTCGATTCTCGCCCTGGCATTGGTCGCATTGGCGCCTCCGCACGCCCCGGCGCAGGGACGCGGCGGCCGAAGCCCGGAGCTCGCCGCGCAGAGGAACGCAACCGAGCAGGCCCTGGAATCGATTGCCGTCATCGAGCGCAAGCTCATGGTGCCGATGCGTGACGGCAAGCTTATGGCGACGGACGTCTACCGCCCGAAGGACGCCTCCAGGAAATACCCCGCGATCTTCGTCCGCACGCCCTATAACTTCAACTACTGGGATGTGCGCAACGGCGCGCCGGGCGATATGAGCACCCAGCTGGATGCGGTGAAGCGCGGGTATGCCTATGTCCTGATGAACGAACGCGGTCACTTTTTCTCCGAAGGCAACTACGATATTCTCGGCCCGCCGCGCAGCGACGGCGGCGACGCCATCTCATGGATAGCCCGGCAGCCGTGGTCCAACGGCAAAGTCGGCACCATCGGGTGCTCCTCGACCGCCGAATGGCAACTGGGAGTCGCCGCCCTCGGCAACCCGGCGTACGCGGCAATGATCCCGCAGGGATTCGGCGCAGGCGTGGGAAGGGTGGCCCCGTACTACGAGCAGGGAAACTGGTATCGCGGCGGCGCGGTCCAGATGCTTTTCATTGCATGGCTTTATGGAGAGCAGAACCAGGTGCGGCCGATGTTCCCTCCGGACACGTCGCAGGAGGATCTCATCCGCGTGTCGAAGTCGTTTGACCTGGCACAGCAGTTGCCGCCGGTCGACTGGTCGCAGGCGCTGCGGCACCTGCCCGTGATGGACATCATCAAGGCTGTCGACGGCCCTCAAGGAATTTTTGCCGACCCGATGCCCGTCGACACCGGCGGTGCGATGATCCGGCGGACGCCGAACGATCCGGCGTGGTACCGGGGAGGCCTGTGGCACGACAACATGCCGGTCAACGTTCCGGGATTCTGGTTCATGTCGTGGTACGACGTCTCCGTGGGCCCGAACCTGGCCGCCTACAACCATGTGCGCAGGACGGCAAAGCCGGAGATCGCAAACCAACAGTACGCCGTGATTGCGCCGACACTGCACTGCGGATACAAGCGCGCCTCCGAGAACACGATCGTCGGCGAGCGCAGCATGGGCGATGCCCGGCTCGACTATGACGCGCTGACTTACGGTTGGTTCGACCACTTCCTCAAAGGAGAGGACAATCACGTGCTGGAGACCATGCCCAGAGTCCGCTATTACACGATGGGGATCAACAAGTGGCAGACGTCGGACACATGGCCGCCACAGGGAGCGCAACCGATGACCTTTTTCCTGTCAAGCGGCGGCAAGGCGAACACTCTCGACGGCGACGGCACCCTGGCTCCAACGCCGCCTGCGTCGGACAATCCGGACAGCTTCACCTACGATCCCATGAACCCTGTCCCATCGTTCGGCGGCAACGTCTGCTGCACGGGCAATGCGGTCTCCGGCGGAGCGTTTGACCAGCGCCAGATGGAAACGCGCCCTGACATCCTGGTTTACACAACAGCACCTCTTAAGGAGGGGATCGAAGTGAGCGGCCCGATCGAGGTGACGCTCTACACGTCGTCGGATGCCAGGGACACCGATTTCACGGTAAAGCTGATCGATGTAGATCCCGGCGGCCCGGCCTACAACCTGGACGAGACGATCCAGCGGCTCCGCTACCGCGACGGTTACGACAAGCCCCCGGTGTGGATGGAAGCGGGCAAGGTCTACAAGGTGGCGCTGCAGCCGTTGACGACGAGCAACTACTTCGAAGCCGGGCACCGGATCCGCATCGAAGTGTCCAGCAGCAACTTCCCGCGTTTCGACCGGAACATGAACACCGGCGGCAACAACTACGACGAGGCCAATGGGGTCGTCGCGCACAATGCAGTCCACCACTCGAAGCAATATCCGTCGCAGGTCACGATCACGGTGGTCAAGCGGTGAGGCTCGAACAAGCTCTGTCGCAAGAGCAGGTCCCGTCCGAGTACGTCCCGGCCGCCGGACGGGACCCCTCACAATCCCGACCGGATCCAAAAAGCGATGCCCGGCTTCCTGCCGCGCATTCGGCGATGCCCGGAGCATCACGCCCGGCTGGAAGGCAGCACATTTTCGGCATTGCCGGACAAAGGGGGAGTGACGGCGGTTGTCGGAAGTCCGCGGTCCCGTCCGGCGAGAATGTCTCAAAACCAGGCGTCCTGGAGGGACGCAGAGAGAGTAGCCGGGGGCGAGCCGCTCAGCGGCGCCGCCCCCGGACAGGCCAGGCAAGTGGTGAGAGCCCCGGCAGGGGCGACAGAAGTCATTTGTTTGCAGATGTTTTCTGTCGCCCCTGCCGGGGCTCGATTCCTCCTTCGTCCTTTATCCCGGGCGGCGCTTCGCTTTCCCGGGGCTACTGTCTCCGGCCCTTCCAGGGCTGGAATTGAGGGCATATCGCCGGGAGCACGAGTTTTGAGACGGGCTCGGCGGCCGGGATGAGGCTGATGTGGCAATGCGCGCCTCCTCGCGGCTTGCCTATCAACCGTTGGACACCCTCGTAGTCGCGCTGCATCGGGAAAGGCGCGAAGCCTCAAGCCCACTCGAGCGTCGCATCGTGCCGGAAACCGCCGCGAGGACCTGCTGATTCTGTTACGATAACCGACGTTATGTCTCCGGCCCCCTCAGTCACCGGCACACGCACCCTGGCCCCCGACGCAATCATCCTGTTTGTCACCCGTATCGTGAGATTGTTCGCCTACGGGTTTCTTTCCGTTATCCTGGCTCTCTACCTTGCCGAGCTGGGATTGAGCGAAGCCGCCATCGGCGGACTTTTCACCTTCACGCTCCTCGGGGATGCGGGCATTTCGCTTTGGATCACCACCTCCGCCGACCGGATCGGCCGCAGACGCATGCTTCTGCTCGGCGCGTTTCTGATGATTTTCGCCGGCATCCTGTTTGCGCTCACGGCGGAATTTGTCGTGCTGGTTGTCGCGGCGATTATCGGAGTCATCAGCCCGAGCGGCAATGAGATCGGACCTTTTCTCTCCATCGAACAGGCCGCCCTGTCGGAGATCCTCCCGGACCGTCATCGCACCCGTGTCTTTGCCTGGTACAACCTGGTCGGTTCGTTTGCGACCGCGACCGGGGCTTTGGCGAGCGGCGGGCTGGTGCAAGTGCTCCAGGCTGTCGGCTACACTCCTCTGGAGAGTTACCGTGTTGTGGTCGTCGGATATTCGCTTGTGGGTTTTGTGCTGGTGCTGCTGTTCAGCCGCCTGTCGGCGCACATCGAGGCTGTACAGAAGGCGATTCTGCCGCGCAGATTAGGCCTGCACCGGTCACGGACGGTAGTGGTCAAGCTGTCGGCGTTGTTCGCGCTGGACGCTTTTGCCGGCGGTTTCATCGTGCAGTCCCTGCTCGCCTATTGGTTCCGGATGCGCTGGGGCGTCGAACCGGCCGTGCTTGGCGGCGTCTTTTTCGGCGCCAACGTCCTGGCCGGGATTTCGGCGCTCACTGCGGCGCGCATCGCGGATCGCATCGGACTGATTAAGACGATGGTCTTGACGCACATCCCATCCAACATACTGCTGATGTTCGTGCCGCTGATGCCCAATCTGCCGCTGGCAGTGGCCGTCCTCCTGGCGCGATTCTCGATTTCGCAGATGGATGTGCCCACGCGGCAATCGTACACGATGGCCGTTGTCGCCCCCGACGAGCGCTCCGCCGCCTCGGGCGTCACAACGATCGCCCGATCGATCGGCGCGGCCTGGTCCCCCTGGCTCACGGGCGCATTGCTGCAGACTGCCTTCATTTCGACTCCATTCTTTCTGGCAGGCGGACTCAAGATCGCTTACGATCTGCTGATCTATCGCAGTTTCCACGCCCTGAAGCCGCCGGAAGAGACGTAGCCGTCAGCCGCACCACTCACGGCGGATTTCCCTCGGTATATTGCTCCGAGAGTGAACCCCTCATATCTTCTAGCCCGTAATTGACGATTCGTTTACAATGGAGACAGTCGACTCACAAATTCTCACTACTTACGCCGGCAGCCGATGGTATCTGGGCGACCCCTTCCCGGCAGGCGAGTTTGGCGCAGCCTGGAAGCGGGGGCTTTGCACACAGACTGGCAGGTGGACGGCATGGACGCCGAACGCTGGCAACAGATCATGCGCATCCTCGAGCCGCTGCTGAACCAGCCGCCCGCCGATCTGAACGCTTACCTCGATCAGGCCTGTGCGGGAAACCGGGAATTGAGGCGCGAGGTCGAATCCATGATTGCAATGGATCGCGAGGGCGGCTTTTTCGAGGCGCACAGCAATGAACTGGGAGCACTGGCGGCGGATTTTTTTAACTACAACGCGCCCCTGCTTTCCCCGGGAACCCGCGTCGCGGGCTATGTAATAGAAAGTTTTCGGGGCCGCGGCGGCATGGGTGCCGTCTATCGGGCGCAAGATGCAAAACTGCGGAGGGCGGTGGCGATCAAGGTCCTGGCCACGCGTGTCCTCCAGGACACGGATGCGCGCCGGCGCTTCCTGATCGAAGCCCGAGCACTCGCGCAGATCAGCCATCCCAATATCGTAACCGTCTACGATGTCGACCGCTCGGACGATGTTGACTTCATCGCCATGGAGTGGATTGAAGGGAGCAGGCTGGACCAACTGATCGGAGAAGAAGGCCTCCCTCTGGACGATGCGTTGAGATGCGCCGTTCAGGTTGCAGACGCGCTCGCTCTGGCGCATGCAAAGGGCATTGTCCACCGCGACCTGAAACCCTCGAACATCATGATCACCTCCACCGGCTCGGTAAAAGTTCTCGACTTCGGCCTGGCGAAGCTCTCGAGAGAGAGGCCCGCCGAAGATTCAACCGTCAGCGACAACACCGTCACAGCCACGGGGAGGATCATCGGCACTGCGGACTACATGTCGCCGGAACAGGCATTGGGAAAAGTCGTTGACTGGCGCTCGGACATATTCAGCTTCGGCTCCGTAGTGTACGAGATGATTTCCGGCCGGCATCCGTTCATTGGAGACTCGGCCATCGCTACGGTCGCGGCTATCATCAAGGATGAGCCACAGCCTCTCGACGCCAGAGTCCCCGCCGGTCTTCAGTCGGTTGTGCGACGCTGTCTGAGAAAAGAACCAGGAGAACGATTCCAGGCGATGGCCGACGTCAAGGCCGCGCTCGACCAGATCAGTCAGGAACGGTGGATCGCGCGGTTGCCGAATCGAGGCGGATCTCTGTCCGGGAGAGCCAGGAATGCCGGGTTGGCGGTGCTCCTCCTTACTGTCGCGGCGCTGGCGGCATTCTCCCTATGGCGATTATGGACAGATGCGGCTGCCGGCCAACGGCTGCCTGAGTTTGTAGTCAGTCAGATAACCAGCAGCTCAAGCTGGGAGGGCGAACCTGAAATATCACCGGACGGCAACCGGGTCGCATTCTCGTCCAATGCATCCGGCAACTCCGATATGTATGTGACGGATATTGACGGGAGGGGACAACAGCAGATCACGACCGATCCGGCCGAAGACGGCCAGGCTGTGTGGTATCCGGACGGCAGCGCCATTGCTTTTTTCTCTGACCGGAATGGCAGGCCGGGAATCTGGAAGACCGGCCCCCTCGGCGGAGGGGCGACGCCACTGATTGAAAATGCCATTTACCCGGCGATATCGCCGGATCACACCAGGATTGCGTTTGATCGGATAACACCGAGCGGATTCGGCATCGCCGTGGCGCCGTTGAACAATCCTGAGAAAATCAATATGCTTACCAATCGCCCCGGCGAGCCTGTTTCTGCCGGCAATCCTGCCTGGTCGCGGGACAGCCGCCGGATCTGCTATGTAGACCGGCAGGAGTTGTGGATCGTAGACGCCTCGGGCGGCAGCCTGAGGCAGCTGACGTTCGACGGACAATATAAGGACGATCCGTGCTGGTCTCCAGACGGCAGCCGTATCTATTACTCTTCTTATCTGGGCGGCGCACGGGCAATCTGGCGGATCAGTTCCGATGGAGGGGCTTCCGAGCGGGTGACTGCCGGCACTGCGCAAGAGAGCCACCCGAGCATCTCCAGGGATGGCACGCGGCTTGTGTATGCCACCGACAGCACGGAGCGAGGGATTGCAGTTGTCGACAGGCGTTCAGGTGCGAGGACCTTCGTACCGGGGCGCCAATGGTTCATGCCCTCGATTTCCAGAGATGGTTCCCTGGTGGTGTTTATCTCGATCCGTTCAGGCTTTGACGTCACGCTTTGGATGCAGAAGCTGGAAAACGGCCGGCCGGCGGACGTGCCCAATCTGCTGGCGCGACTCGAAGGGAATCTGTCCCAACCCGCCATTTCGCCCGATGGGAAATGGATCACTTGCCTCCGGATACTCAACAACAAACGGGAAATTCTCAGCATTCCCTCGTCCGGCGGGAATCCGATCCAGCTTACCGAGGAGCCACCCATGAGTGTGACCCCGGCCTGGTCGCCGGATGGATCCATGATCGCCTTCGCCACGAAGAGCGGCGCGGGCTCGGAAATACGCACTGCCCGTGTGGTAAACGGCAGCCGTGACGGCGCCTTCCGCAAGGTCGCAGCTTCGGATGCAATTGCTTATGCTCCTTCCTGGTCGCCCGATGGGGGAATGCTGGCCTACATGGAGTCGCGGGGAAGTCAGTCGGAGGCATGGATCGTTCCGAGTAACGGCAGCGCCCCGCCGCGACCAATCGTAAAAGGTGTAACTGCCAAGCGGGTCGTATGGGACCCGGACACGGGCGACCTTCTCGTCAGCGCCGCCTGGGCGAACGATAAAGTCACGATCCGCAGAGTGTCCGTCGCGACAGGCGTTTCCACCCCTTTTCTTCCCGAGATCGAGTTTGGCGGAGTCCAGGCCAACGGGCTGTTCGATGTTTCCGCGGACGGTAAATGGCTGGTGTTTACGAAGGAGGATGTATCAGGCCATATCTGGATGTTGAAAGCCACAAAAGGCGTCTTTTAAACAGGAGGGTTCCAATGAAGAAAATCAGGGTAGACGATCTGGTGTACCTGCGCGATCAGATCGACAGGGGAGGCCTGGCAGCACTCAGGGTACTGGGGCAACCTTGGCCGTGGTCGATTGCGAGGGTTTGTATGGCGGCTCCTGATGATCAATCTGAGCCGAGCACAGCGGACCTGGAGAAATTTCGCACTAATCTGGAGAATGCCATCGAACATCTGAGAGCTCATCCCATGGAAGAGCCGAGCCTGCCTGAAGGGTCAGAATCGCTCAGATGGGTGATTGCCCGCTGATGGCGACCCAGAGATTTGAAGATGCCTGAAGGATCCTCCGGCGCCCCTCATCGGAGAGTGGCGAACGCCGAGGAAGTCCACAACCTGATCTTCATCCTGACTGCACAATGCAATCTGCGTTGCGCTTACTGCTATCAGACTGCAAAGAAGACCGTAAGCCTGCCGTGGGACGTCTTGAGGGACTCGATTGACCTCGTTTTCGGGTCCGGTTCACACAACATCACACTCCTGTTTACCGGCGGAGAACCCCTTCTCGAGTGGGCGCTGCTCCAGAAGGCGTTCGAGTATGTAAGCGCGAATACGTCGTACGCTACGCGCGCAAGATTTGAAATCAGCACAAACGGGCTCCTGCTCACGCATGAGATCGCACAGTTTCTCGACGAACATCGGTTCGGAGTCCAACTGAGCTTTGACGGGATTGCGAACGCACAGGAGTACCGGTGCGCCGGTTCCTTCACGGCGTTGAACAGTCTCCTGGACAGATTGCGCGCAAAGCAGCCGGGTCTGTTCAGCCGGAGATTGCGGATCGTTACGACTCAGATCCCGGACACGGTTTGCTTCCTGGCGGAGTCCATCCGCTACCTGCTCGGGAAAGGCGTGACGGAAATCGGCATTTCTCCCAGTCTCACGCCATCTCCCGGGTGGACTAAAGAAGGGATTCAGATCCTCGACGTCCAGTTCCGGCGGGTCTACGACGACAGCATGCGCCATCTTGAGAAGACGGGGGAGGTGCCGCTGACGTTATTCCGAAAATGGCAGGATGACAGCGACGTCATGAGTGGACACGGAAGTTGCAGCGCGGTGAGCGGCAAGACGGTGGTCGTTGATGCGACCGGGCAGGTATACGGGTGCGCCATGTTCGCGGAATCTTACCAGGACTTGCCGCCAGGACTTCTCCAGCATCAGCTGGCTCCCCTCAGAATGGGGTACCTGCAGGACGGGACTCTCCAGGCACAGCGCGCTGCATATAGGGCTGCGATCGCAAAATCGGAATTGTTCGGCGGCATGGAGAGGAGATATTCCTCTTACGGCAAGTGCGTTGACTGCCCCTATGTGAACTCCTGCCGGGTGTGTCCGGTTTCGATCGGTTACGATCCAGGCGATGCCGATCCCTATCGTGTCTCGGATTTCATTTGTGCATTCAGCAGGATCGCACTCAAGTATCGTGCGATGTTTCCCGGCATGCCGAAACCACTGGACGAACTGAACGCGCTTCTGAAGAGGATCATCACGGAGAAACCGGGTGCGGGCTGAAGCGAAGCCGCCCGCTTCAAGGCCCCGGCGGTGAGGTTCGATCAGGCGTCTGCGTCCCACAGTCGCTTGCGGAAGTAGTCTTTCCAGCCGTCCGGCAGAGCGCCGAGCTCGCTGGTGCGGCGGAGCAGGTCCTGGTTTTCGGCATTCGACGTGTAGAGATTGACGATGTCTGCGATCGTCAATCCGTTGTCGGGGGGACTTGCGTACTCGATCGCATCGCCGGATGCGACTTCTCCCTCGCGAAGCACTGCCAGGGGTATTCAGAAGTATTTCTTGAAGCCGGCGAAGAGGGTGGCCGGAATCGAACCGTATTCGCTGCGCGGGATTTGTCCGGGGGCGTGGCGGCTGCCGATACCGAGCTGCGCCCCGAGGAGAATATCGGAGTTGTTTCCCGTCGACCAGGTGAATGTGGGCAGCCAGAGGGCGGAAGGGTCGTTTCCGTTGACGAGCAGCGTGTTGGCAAATACCCAGAGCGGATGGAATTGCCAGGTCGTGGCCACGCCGGCATAGACCCTCCCGAGGCCGTTGATCTCCCCGCGCAGAATCCTGTCGGCCGCGACCAGGGAATAGTATTCGGAAGGATCCGCCGCTCCATATCCGTTCCAGGCCAGTTCCAGCGTCAGGGTAACCGTAGGGGCCAACTGCCGGTCGGCGCCGAGCGTGCCCCGCCAGAAGTCCGCCCGGTCGCGGGCCTGATCTTCCGGGTCTCCCGCATGGGTCCATGTCAGCTCCCCGCGCAGTCCGGTGCCGGCCAGCGACGATGTAAAAAATCCCCCGGCCACGGTGTCGCGGTGGAACTTGCCCCCCATGAATCCGAGATCGACACGCCCCGCATGAATTCGCGCAAGCGCGCCGGCGGCCCAATCCTTCGAGGGTGCAGAACCGAGGGATGCCCCGACGACGTCGATCTCCGAATAGGATCCCATGGGAATCGTGAATCGGACGGCGTCCACGCCGGGCTTGTAGTCACGGTCGATGCGCTCGGGAGAGAACGGAGCGAAGAGATCCATCCCCGGCCAGAAATAGGAGACCCCCCAGGATATGGGTTGGCGGCCCACGACGATCCGGACGGGCTTGAGGTCGAATTGGAGGTTCAGCCGGTCGAAGCCGGCATTCCAGTTTGCGTTTTCCCCACTCGTCCATGAGTGCTGCAAAGGGAGGTAGTGGAAGGTGTCGGAGGTCGCCGTGCGCGCGGCGACGGAGAACGGCGGCGAAAGCAGGCTGCCGATCGCATGGCTCTCGAGCTTGATCCCGGGCGTGAGCTCGAGGCCGGTTGTCAGGCGGAAGATTGAGAATTCGGTATCCCGCCGTGTGGCGCCCTGCGCGTGCTCGACCCGCAGGAATCCGTAGCCGCGCACGGATGTCCCCCACGTGAGTTGCTGCGCCTGCAGCTCGGGCGGATGCCGTGCCGCGACGGCGGCCAGCAGCAGACCGGCGATCTTCAGACAGCGGCTCACCCTCGAGTGCATTATGCCTGCTCATCCTCCGGAATGTTTTCGTCACTCTCGATGCGGCCGTCCATCATCCTGATCACGCGGCGTGCGCGCCGCATGACGCGCGGGTCGTGCGTCGAGAACAGGAAAGTGGTTCCAAGTTCCCGGTTCAACCGCACCATCAGCTCGAGCAACGCGGCTGCCGACGCGCTGTCCAGGTTCGCCGTGGGTTCGTCCGCCAGGACCAGCGCCGGTTCGGCGACGATGGCCCGGGCCACGGCAACACGCTGCTGCTGGCCGCCGGAGAGCTGGTGCGGGCGCCGGTCCTCGAGCCCCTGCAGCCCCACAGCGTTCAGCACCTCCCGCACTTTAGCCCGTCTCGCCGCTGCAGGCACGCCGCGGAGCAGGAGGATGAACTCGGCGTTTTCCTCCGCGCTCAGCACGGGGATCAGGTTGTAAGCCTGGAACACGAAACTGATCGCTTGCAGCCGGAGCTGCGCCAGTGCCCGGCGGTTCATGGTGGTCAACTCATGCTCCTTGAGCCAGACTTTTCCTTCCGTGGGCCGGTCCAGCCCGCCGGCAATATTGAGCAGGGTGGTCTTGCCCGATCCGGACGGCCCTGCCACGACCACCATTTCACCCTGGTGGATGCGCAGGCTGACGTGATCGAGAGCGTGGACCGTCTGGTCGCCCTGGTGGTACACGCGGGAGACGCTTTCCAGTTTCACGACATACTCGTTTTCAGGCATCAGGCACGCCCCAGAAGACAGGCATCCGTCGGCCGCGCTGCCCGCCGCGCGGGAACCAGAGCCAGCAGAAGTGTCAGGACAAAGACCAGACCGATGCAACCGAGGATCCTCTTCTCCGACAGATTGGAGTAGATCACAGGATCGAACGCGACTCCCGCCGCGGAAACCTCGCCCGTGTAGAACCAGTCTATGGGCAGTCCGTGGACGGCAAAGTAGAGATGGCCCAGCAGCCCGAGCGCAGCACCGGCCGCCGCCGACAGCAGGGCCACAAAGCCCGCCTCCAGCATGATCATGGAAAAACGGCGATCGGGCGTGAGCCCGAGAGCATCAAGCAACGCAAATTCACGTTTTCGTTCCAGGACGGACATGAGCAGCGTATTCAACACCAGGAAGGCAATCAGGACGAAAAAGACGGTGTTGAACAGGTAGTTGCCGGCGTCGTCGATGCGGATGAAATCATTGAGCTCGGGCATCGCCTGTGCCCAGGTCAGCACTTCGAGGCCCGGGAGCCGTTCCTGCGCGAGCCGCGCCAGCGGCTCCGCCAGACGGCTGTCTTTGAGCAGCACGGCGATCTGATGCACGCCTGCTCCCGTCCCGAGGAAGCGCTGGGCAGTCACGAGCGGCAGGAGGACGGCCGCTTCGTCCACTTCCTCTATTCCCGTCCGCATGATGCCGCCGACGCGGACCAGAATCGACTGAAGCTCCGCCCCGCCGACCTCCTGTGCGGTGAGGACGAGCTTGTCCCCCGGTTTCAGCGCCAGCCTGCGCGCAACTCCGCTGCCGATCACCACTTCTTCGGAATCGTCCGACTCGGGGAACTTACCTGCGGTGAGCTTCTCGGCGAAGCGGGAAACACTTCTTTCCAGGGCCGGCTGGATGCCGATCATCTGCACCCCGGCGGAATCCTCTGCGGAAGCCGCCAGGCCTGACCCGAAGACCCGCCGGAGCACGGTCTGGATTCCGAAGCGGTCGCCCGCCGAATCAAGCCATGCCAATGCGCGGTGTTGCGCGCCGTTGTCGACATATTTCGCCACGCCCCGTGACTGCTGGTACCCGGGCGCCTGAATCACCACGTGGCCGGAGCCGAACCGGACGGAACTCTCGATCATCTGGTAGTGGCCGCCGTCGCCGAGGCCGATGCTGAGCAACAGGAGCATCAGCCCGAGAGCCACCGTGAACACGGTCAGGAGTGTGCGCCGCGTGTGCCGCCAGATGTTTCTCCATGCGATCGTCAACAGGATGCCCACAGTGTCTCAACCTTCCGTCGGGGCGGCCAGAGCGGCTACCGGCTGCATCCAGGCGACGCGGCGCGCGGGCAGAAAAGCAGCGAGCAAAGTAGCGGCAATCAATCCGGCCGCCGCCCAGCCCACCTGCCCCCACGACCATGCGCCCTTCAGAATGGGATCCATTCGTGTGCCCAGCATGGAGACCTCGCCGACCCACTGGCTCAGATCCCACCCGTGAGTCGTGAGATAGGACATGATCAATGCCCCGATCCCGAAGCCTCCGGCCAGGCCCAGCAAGCCGAGGAACAGGCTCTCCAGGAGGATGGTGAGAAGGATCAGCGCCGGGCGCATGCCCAGCGAGCCCAGCATGCCGATCTCGCGGGTCCTCTCGAAGACGGCCATCATCGTCGTGTTAAGCACGCCGAAGGCCGCGAACAAAGCCACCAGGAATATCATCAGGCCGTTCGTGCTTTCGCTCAATTTCACATAGTCCCGCAACTGGGGCGACAGTTCCCCCCAACTCTGCGCCTTCGTGTGCGGTGGCAGCAGGCCGGCGCCGTTCAGACGAGCGCACACCCTGTCGGCGAGGAGTGGGTCACGGATCCGCCCGGCCACTTCGTGGATGCGGCCGGGAGCCAGCGCCAGCAGTTCCTGCAGATCGCTCCTGTGAGTCACCGCAAGCGACCGGTCCTGGTAGCTCAAGCCGGTGCGCAGAATGCCGACGACATGGAACAGGTCGTTGCCCAGGGTGCCGTCGGCGGCCTGCGTCACTACCGCCACCTCCTCACCGGGTTGGGCGTGGATCTCCTCCGCCAGTGCCTGGCCGAGGATCAATCCGCGCGCGCCGCCCGCCGGAAGGCTGCTTCCGGGCCGGAGGCCGCGAAGGAGAGTGGTCACCGACAGCTCCGCCGCGGGATCGACTCCGAGGATCTGGGCCCCGGACGAAAAGGACCCCGTGGAAAGCAGGCCGAATCCATAGACCCTGGCGGAGAGGCCCTCGACCTCGGGCTGCGTGGAGATGCGGGCCAGGACTGCCTGGAGATCGACCCCCTCATCCGCGCCGATGGTGTCGTTGATGTTTCGGTCCGGGAGATAGTTGCTCTCGTGGATCTGAAAGTCGCCCAGCTGGAGACGGGTGCCGTTGCGGAGCAGCTGGTTCTTGAGCCCTTCCATCAGGCCGATCATGCCGATGAGGAAGGCATAGGCTGCCGCAATAGCCGCCAGCGTGATCAGGCTGCGGCGCGGATTCCGCCAGAGGTTGCGCCAGCCCAACCGGAGTGCGATCCAGAGCGCGCTCATCTCTTCCTATTTGCGCAAGGCTGCCAGGGAAAACGTGTCCGGCGGCAGCGGCACGTCGAATTTGAGTTCGGTATATCGTATTTCAGTATACTCCCCCGGCTTGTCTTCCGGCGTCATGTGCATCACGGTCGGGACCAACCTGCCTCCCATCTCGCGAAACCGGGAAAACGCCAGGGTGCGCTTGAGCCGGCCGTCTTCCGCGTAGTACTTCGACTGCAAGGGCATCAGATCCTTCTGACGGACTTCCGTGACGATGCGCCCCCAGACGACCGGCGCCCGCGGCAGGGGGGTCAGGGTGAATTCGTAAATCTCCTGACCATCGCGCACGCCATCGAATGAGAGCTTTATATCATAATCACGCACCAGCCGGCTTTCCTTCACCAGGTCGTCGTTGGTGTAGTGGGAGCCCATCCACGAGGCCATCATCATCGAAGTCGGGATCCGGATGGTGCGGTCGATCTTCGGCAGATAATTCCAGATGTCGGAGCCGGACTTCAGGGTCGCAGTCCCTGCTTCCTTTTTCGGCGCCAGGACCTTCACCAGGACTTTGTCCGTTCCCTCGGACCAGAGGGCCAGAGTCATGTCACGGCGCCAGCGGCTCGTGACCACGGACATCTCCATCGTTCCGATCGATGAATCTCCTCTGAGAAGCCGGTCAATGCGATCGATGATCTTCCGTGCGTCGATTTCGGGCGCCTGGATCGAACCGCCAGTCACTTCGCCCCCGAGTGACGGATAGACGGTAAACAAGACGAGAATCGCAAGCAGGCTGCTCTTCAGGTGTCTCATAGTGCTGCCCTGATCGTGATTGAACCCGGGGACGCCACCCTATTTCCCAGACTGAGCGCGGTAAATCCGTCCATCCACGGTCTGCAATATAGGGCGTCCGCGGTTTCCGGAGGGGTCACTTGGATTCCAGCGCAAGATTGTTAGTGACGCTGAATGTTCCGGGGACCTGTTTGGCAGTGATGCCCGCCAGGTCCTTGTCCGTCTGGTTCGCCACCACGCCTTCCAACGTGATATTTCCGTTCTTCACAATGATGTGAATCGAAGACACGGCGCTCAGTGCATAGCGATCCAATCCCTGTTGGGAGTAGATCGCCCGGAAGGCGGCTCGCCGGGGCGCAGGCCCCGCTGATCCAGGAGGTGCGCCATTCTGCTCCTGGCATCGATGTCGGCAAAGGTGAACTGACGGCCGCAAGACTCGAGGGCCACCTGGTCGCGACGGTTCTGAAACGAGAGGTCTAAAGATCAGTCAGATGCATAATGCGTGAATCTCAAATAAATCCGCGGCCAGTATTTCTGTGCGGGTCTTGATCTCCGGAATACCGCCACCGATCAAAACCACGAAACAACACGGCGTATTTCAGTGATGCGTTGTCCCGGCCCCTCCCGATTCGATGTGCCCGGTCCTGCCTTTAAGGAAGGTATCTGCCGCCGATTCGATCGGAACCGTCAGCGTGATCCGGGTGCCATTCCCCTCTTCGCTCCAGATTTCGAGCGTTCCCCCGGCCATCTGCGCCCCCTCCTTCATCGTGGCGAATCCGAGCCCTTTCCGAACCCCGGAATTCGTTGCCAGCTGCTCGGGGTCGAAGCCCCTCCCGTTGTCCTCCACGTCGAACAAAAAACGACCTTCTTCCTGACGAATCGCCACTGTCACATGAGTGGCTTCGGAATGCTCCTCGACGTTGGTGAGGGCTTCCTGGAGGATTCGACAGATGGTCATTTGTGATTTCTGCGAAAAGGCATAATCGACATTCATCAAGTCGAGAGAGGCCTTGATGGCGCTGTTTTTCATCAGGCCGCTCACGTGCCGTTGGAGGGCGGCCGAAAGACCGATTTCTTCCACGATCGACGGGCTCAGGGCGCGGGAGATGCGCCTGACATCCTCTATTGCCTGGTCGATCGCATTCATGTTCAGTTCCCATTCCTCCCGAATTTCCGGCTTTGCGCGGCGCCAGTTTCTCTTGATTGATCGTAAGCCGAGCTTTACCGCGGCGAGAGACTGCCCCAATTCCTCGTGCAGCTCCTTCGAAATCCGTCTCCTCTCCCTGTCCTGGGTCGCGAGCAGCTCGGCGGAGAGGTTTCGAAGCTCCTTCTCCGATTCGAGCAGCACCTTCTCCATCTGTTTTCGTTCGGCGATTTCCGCCTGCAGCCTCAACTGCGTTCGGGACAGGTCGCCGATCGACGCCTTCATGGGACGAAACATAAAAAAATAGAGCATCGGAAAGAGCAGGACGGTCAACAGAAAGCCGTCGATGAGGGCCCAAGTCCACTCCGGAAGTACGGGCAGACGAAAAAGAACCAACATCACGACGATCTCGGTGATGCAGATCGCAGCGGCGGTCAGGAGAAAAAGACGGGCCGGGGACTGCGAAATCCCGGACTCGCGCATCACCTCTTCAATCCGGCCGGGCGCGGCCCTGCGCCGGGCAATCGGTGCTTCGACGTTGCCATCACGTTTCATCGTTTTGCCCCGATCGTCTGAACACAGGAAAAGTGCTGGAAGGATGTTGCATAGAGATCCCCTCCCAACACCCATTGTCCACCAGCTTCTTCCTCTATTCCATCGCTATTGGGAAGGAGGTGATCGAGTCTTCCCAGGGAGGATTCGCGCTCGCGCCGCTTCGAGCCCTTCGCTTGAGCTATTTCAATTCAACCAGAATCAATTCGAACGGCCTGCTTCCCGCATTTTCCGGCAGGTGTGTCTCTTTGCCCCCCCATTCCACCTGCCCCGCTTTGATTTTGGTCGTGCTCTTCTTGCCATCCGGAAAGGTGAATATCGATGTTCCCGCCGTAAGAAAAACGGCGACGTTCGCAGGATGTGAATGCATGACGGACTTTTCGTTCGGTCCATACTTGATGCGCAGGACGCGGACGCGGTCATTCTGGAATTCTACCTGGTAATGCTTCGGGTCCACATTGACGGCATCTTCGGAGGCTGGGATGGCCGTCATGGCGGCTGTGGGCTTTTGCTTAAGTTCTATTTGAAAGCTCTCTCCCTGCTTATCACTTAGATTCTCGCTGGAATGTTTTTCCGGATCGTTCCAACTCGCTTGGCCGGCCTTGCTCTCGACTTCTCTTGTTTTTCCGTCGGGAGATGTATAGGCGGTCTTGCCGTCCGAAAGCGTAACTGTCACCAGAGCCGGGTGCTGGTGCATGGGGATTTTGTCGTGCGGGCCGAGGGTCCAATGCAGAACACGCACATACTCGTTCTCAAACGCGACTTTGCATTGCCTGGGGGCTACTTTTGCCGGGTCCTGGCCCAGGGCCGGGATGGACGCGAGACCTGACAAGACAAACATGATCAACACTTTACGCATAAGCTGTCTCCTTTGAAGACACAAAAACCACGGATGGTCGCTAACCTGTTCCCATACGGTGGTGGCAACAATTTCGCGGAGGTCGTTTTCCAGCTTCGAAGCACCGATTAGGTCTGGATTTTCAGCGCCCCGATTTCAGGGTCACTTTTGGGGGCCGGGAAGCTACCCGCTTATCCCTCGCAGGACTGGACAGCAAGCATGACCTTCACGATAAGAGCCGGCAGGGTTGCAGCCGGAATGGCTGAATCTCATTCAGGTGAACCGGGCGGTTCCTCTGGAATCCGAAGCCAGGTACGACCTCTCATCAACTTCAACTTCTGAGGGCTGGTGACGCTACTCATTTGGCCCTCAGGAAATCACACGATTCCAAATTTTATCCTATTTTAGACGAATGAAGATTCGTACTGGGAATTACCCCGGATTTGAGGAACTTTTAGCCTGAGCTATCTGACATCGATTCGAGCGCGCCTGGAATAACCGATGCCTTCGGATTCCAGGGCGCTCACCCGATAGAGCGCGAGATCAGGCTCCCGCTGGTGAGCCGCCCGGCATGTCCCAGGGTGCGCCCGCGGATCTCCGGGTCCGCCCCTAGCCCGGGCGTTTGATGCCGAGCGCCTTCATGCGCGACTTGAACGTCGAGGGGCTGATTCCGAGGAGTCGTGCGGCCCCGTTGTCACCGCCCACACACCAGGCCTTCTGTTCCAGTGCGGCGATCATATTCGCGCGTTCGATTTCGCGCCGCCGCTGCTCATCCATGATTTCCGGGGACGAGGGGGCAGCGGCTGCCGTGAACGTGTATGAGGTCGCGGATTCCGGCATCGGCAGCAGGTGGTCGAAGCGCAACGGGGCATCCCCCGACGTGATGAGCGACCGCTCGATGACGTTGCGGAGTTCGCGCACGTTGCCTGGCCAGGGATATGCCTTCAAGATGGCCGCAGCTGGGGGCGACAACGGCTCCACGCGGCGGCCCATGCGCCGCGACAGATTCTCTATGATGCTCTCCGCGATGATTACGACATCGTCTCCGCGCTCGCGCAGCGGAGGAAGACGCAGCGGGAACACGCTCAGTCTGTAGTAGAGATCCTCGCGGAATGTCCCATCCTTGATCTCGCGTTCCAGATCACGGTTGGTGGCAGCGAGCACGCGCACGTCGACTCGACGAGTCTTTGAGCCACCCACAGGTTCGAACTCGCCCTCCTGCAGGATGCGCAGCAGCTTCCCCTGCAGTTCCAGCGGCAGCTCTCCGATTTCGTCCAGTAAGATGGTGCCGCCGTCGGCGAGCGCAAAGCGGCCGTCACGACGTTGCGTCGCGCCGGTGAAGGCGCCCTTCTCGTGGCCGAAGAACTCGCTCTCGATGAGCGCCGCAGGGATCGCCGCGCAGTTCACCTTGATCAGAGGAGCCTCCCGTCGCCGGCTTCGATTGTGAATTGCCCGCGCGAACAGCTCCTTGCCCGTTCCGGTTTCGCCCAGAAGCAGAACCGTCGCGTCGGTATGGGCCACCTGCGCCACGGCCTGGAGCGTAGCGCGCAGGACGGCACTCTTGCCCACGATCTCATCAAAGCCGCGATCCTCCTCGATCTCGGCACGCAGGTATTGGGCCTGCGCGCTCAGGGTCGCGATCCGCCGCTCGGCGCGCACCCGGTCCTCCACATTGCGGAGGATCAGGGTAAAGAAGGGTTGTCCGAGTGCTTCGTACCTCGACAGGGTCGCCTCTGCGTAGAAGGAGACGCCGCCGTGCGGCTTAGCCAGGAACGGGCCCGGGATCCAGAGGTGACGCGCCCCGTCTGTGAGCCTCTCGAGCTCACGGGCAAGCTCATCCAGCTGCCGGGTCGCATCAACTCCCAGCAGGTGCTCCACGCGCTGCCCACGAAACCGGGTAGCCGCGCCTCCAGACAGCTTTTCCGCCGCCGGATTCATCATTGTGATCGTGAGATTCTGGTCGAGCTCGATGATCGCATCCATCGCGCCGTTGATGAGGCGCCTGAGTTTCTCCTCGCGCTCGCGCACCGCCGATTCAAGCTGCAGCCGCTGCATCTCGGCCGACGCGCGCGCTGCAAATATCATGAAGAGAGCTACCAGACGTTTTTCGTCCGGCATAGGCCGGTCGTCGACGACGGCAAGGTGGCCCAGAACTTTGCTGCGGTCATCGAGGATCGGAACGCCAAGATAACTCACCACGCCGGCCATTTGGGGATCCTTGGCCCCGGGGTACAGATCGAGCACCCGGTCGGGAATGTGGATGAGACGCTTCTCCCGGACCGCGGTTTCGCATGCGGTTCCGACGATCGAGTACTCGAAATTGTCCACCCACTGCCCGGCGAAGTAAAAGGCGAGGGCACGCAGCCGCCCTTTCACTTCGTCGTAGACCGTTACCCAGGCGCCGCGCGTATCAAGCGCCTTCGCGAGGTTTTTGACCAGAGCCCTGTAGAAATCCTCGCCGGTAGCCGAGGCGGTGCCTTCCACGACCGCCCGCAGGGCCGTTTCTTCGTCGATCCGTCTGTTCACGGATTCGCCGCACATGCACCAATAATACCATCAGCCCGGGCGCCGCCTTGCCGCATCCTCGGCGACTTTTCGCCGCTTCCCGCGACGACTTTTCGTCGACGACGAAAAGTCGTCGACCTTCCCCAGCGGCACCGATGCCGCAAGTAGCTGTAAATAAATGTGTTAATGATTTCGGCCTTTGTGGCACGCCGGTTGCAATAACGATGTCATCGGCGGCCGATGGCGGCCGTCGAGAGGAAACCAGAGAAAAAAGGGGAAATGAAAATGTCAGTCGCCATGAAGGAGAAAAAAATGCCCGAACCCAGAAATGGGGTCGATACGCCAACCCTGTTTGCCACCATCAATGCGGTCGCTGCGCAGCCGGAACTGGCCAGGTTTCAATTCCGCGTCACAAACCGCTGGCAGCAGGGCACGCACAGCCGCAGCCGCATCCAGTCTTTTTACGGTGCGGGTGAGGAGCGCATGCACGAAAAGGAAACCGTTTGCGATGCCGATCATCCGGCGGTGCTCGTCGGGCGGGACCAGGGGCCGACGCCGGTTGAGTACCTCCTGCACGCGCTTGCGGCGTGCCTGATGGCAGGCATCGGCAACATCGCCGCCGCCCGGGGAATCACCCTCTACGAGGTGGAGTCGACCGTCGAGGGCGACATCGACCTGCAGGGGCTCCTCGGCCTTTCGGACAAGGTACGCAACGGTTACCAGGGCATCCGTGTGAACTTCAGGATCAAGGGTGATGCGCCGGCGGAGAAACTCCGGCAGGTCATTGAGCAGTCACGCAAACGCTCCGCCGCATACGACGTGGTGACCAACGGCGTGCCCGTTTCCATCACGGTGGACGCAGCCTGAAAATCGACCAAGGCTCGCCGGCGGGACGACAAAACCGTTGGAAATTCCTGTGATGGGCAACAAGGGGGTTGTCATGAAACGCACAGACGCGATCATCATCGGCGGCGGCCAGGCGGGGCTGGCGATGAGCCGGAGCCTCGCGGATCGCGGCATCGACCACGTGGTCCTCGAGCGCGGCCGCATCGCTGAGCGCTGGAGAAGCGAACGATGGGATTCGCTGCGCCTGCTTACGCCGCGCTGGCAGAGCAGGCTTCCCGGCTGGTCATATCAGGGCTCCGACCGGGACGGTTTCATGACGAGGTCCGAGGTGATCGACTTTCTCGAGGGCTACGCGCGCTCCTTCTCCGCTCCGGTTTACAGTGAAGTCACAGTGGAGGCTGTGGAGCGCGCCCCGGCCGGATTCCACGTGCAGACCAGCCTCGGGGTGTGGCGGACTCCGAACGTGGTGATCGCGACGGGCCACTGCGACCGGCCCAACGTGCCGCCGATGGCGATGTCTCTTGCATCCGGCATCGATCAGGTTGTTCCCGAGAATTATCGCAATCCCGCGCAACTGCGCGAAGGCGGCGTCCTCGTCGTGGGCGCGGCAGCCACCGGCCTTCAACTCGCATCCGAGCTCGCAAACTCGGGTCGGCCGGTGACACTCGCGGTCGGGCGTCATACCCGTATGCCCCGCAGCTATCGTGGCCGGGACATCATGGCGTGGTTCGACGCCATGGGCGTGCTCTCCGAGACCACACGCCAGGCCTGGGACATCGGCGCGTCGCGGGGGCAGCCCTCGCTGCAGCTCATCGGAAGCGACGACCATCGCTCGCTCGATCTCGAAGTGCTGCGGCTGCAGGGGGTGCGCATTGTGGGACGCATGACCGGCATGTCAGGCCGCAGCGTCTGCCTGGCAGACGACCTTATCGCATCGATCGGTCATTCCGAGATGAAGATGGGCCAACAGCTCGACCGCATGGATCTTTTTATCGAACATGCAGGATTGGAAAAGCGCTTTCCTCCTGAAGAGCGGCCGCGTCGCGTCCAGGTGCCCGATGCGCCGCGCGTGCTCGATCTCGCGACGGAAGGCATAGGCACCGTGCTGTGGGCGACCGGATATCGCCGCGAATATCCCTGGCTGCGCTTGCCCGTGCTCGACGCGGGCGGCGAACTGGAGCACGACGGCGGCATTACCGCCGTGCCCGGTCTGTACGCTCTCGGGTTGCACTTCATGCGCCGCCGCAACTCGAGCTTTCTCGACGGTGTCGGCACGGATGCCGTCGAACTGGCGGATCACATTCAGAACCGGATGATCCGCCGCCGCGCGGCGGTGGCTTGAAGAATAAGCTCGAAGGAGAAGAATCATGAACAGCGGTAACACCATTGAATCCCGTTATGACGCGATCGTCGTGGGCGCCCGCCTTGCCGGCGCCGCCACGGCGATGCTGCTGGCCCGCGCCGGAATGCGGGTGCTTGCCGTCGAAAAGAGCCGGCGTGGCAGCGATACGCTGTCGACCCACGCATTGATGCGGCCCGGCGTGCTCCAGCTCCGCCGCTGGGGCGTGCTCGATCGGATCATCGCCGCCGGAACACCGGATGTCCAAAAGACGACGTTCCATTACCGGGACGAAGCGATTGAAGTGCCCATCAAGGAGCGCGACGGTGTGCATGCGCTTTACGCACCACGCCGCACAGTCCTGGACGCGGCGCTTGCCGACGCCGCGGGCGATTCCGGCGCGCGGATTGTCTACGGCGCGCACGTGCGGGGCGTCATCCGCGATAAGAAAGGAAGGGTGTGCGGCACCGACCTCGTCGACTCCAGCGGTGCGACGCATCCGGTCGAGTCGGACATCGTGATCGGCGCGGATGGCATGCGCTCGGGTGTGGCCCGGGCCGTCAGGGCGGAGGTCCTGCGACGCACGAACCGGCCGGCATCGGTTCTCTATGGATACTGGCGCGGCCTCCGTCTCGACGGAACCCACTGGTACTACGGAAAAGACGTCGCCGCCGGTGCGATTCCCACGAACGACGGCATGGCATGCCTATTCGTCGGCATGCCGCCGGGGCGCTATGAATCCGGACGGCACACCGGCCTGGATTCCATGTTCTGGTCGGTGCTCGGCGAAGCCGGCCGGGATCTTGCGGCGGCAGCCGCACCCCTCGAGCGTGCAGGCAAGCTGCGCCCCTTTCCCGGGCGGCCGGGATTCATTCGCAAGCCGTGGGGCGCCGGCTGGGCGTTGGTCGGAGACGCCGGCTGCTTCAAAGATCCCATCACCGCGCACGGCATGACCGATGCCCTGCGCGACGCCGAATTGCTCGCGAACGCAGTCGTCACCGGAACGGAAAAAGCTCTGGCCGGGTACCAGTCGGCACGCGACGAGTTGGCAGTCGAATTCCTGGATCTGTCTGACCAGATCGCATCATTTGAGTGGGATCTCGATCGCGTGAGGGAACTTCACGATCGAATGAGAAAGTTGATGGGCCGCGAGTATGACCTCGTGCGGTCGTTCGACCAGCACAGGACGGCGACCGCGGCATAGTGATGGCGGAACGCCGGCTGCCGCACAGACTTCCCGCGCGGCAACGAGATATGTCGGCATCCTTCCCCCGGACGCAATCCTGTGGCCAACCATCGCGTGGTTACCCCAGGGTTGTCATTTCCAGATGGTTTGAGACGGGTCGGGCTTGAATACACCGTTTTGGGCCTCCTCGATCATTTGAGCCACAAGGAGGTTCCAGCTGATGAAATCGGGCGCGGCCAGCGGAGCGCCCGTGTCGGCATCGTAGTTCTCATGCATCATGCCGTTTTGAGCCAGGTCGTCCAGGCACAGGCGCGTTATCCGCGCGGCTAACTCCAGGGCGGCATCGGGGTATCCGTAATGAAGCAGGGCGTGCATGACCATCCAGTTGGCGTGCGGCCAGATCGGGCCCTGCCAGTTGGAATAAGGCTTGAGTACGTTCGCGTTATTGTAGAGTGGTTCATCAGCTGCCAGGGAGCGGACGCCGTGGGGCGCCCAGAGTTTGTGCGCATCGAGGACGTAACGTTCGATCATTTGCCGCCCTTGCTCACGAGGCGCCAGCCGGGCCCAAAGTGCGATCATGTTGCTGTAAGTGTGGCAGCGGATGAGCGCTCTCTCCACTGTGTCATAAGTGAAAAATGCCCCGGCGGACGGGTCCCAGAGATGGGTGTTGACGGCTTCGGTGAGGCGGCGGGCTTTTGCGAGGAACGCATCCGCATCCGCGGATTGCCCGATCCGGCCGGCAACCAGGGCAGCCGCCCGGTAATCGAGGACCGTGAAGCCGTTGACATCGGCCCCAGCCATGCTGTTGTGGAAGCGCCGGACCAGGGAAGCATTGTTGTCCGCGCCCGATTCCATGCTGTCCCACCATTTGACTAAGCCGGTGGCGGAGTCGCTCATTTTCCGCTCGCGGTAGGTCAGACAGGATTTCATTTTCTCCCAGACGGGGACAACCCAGCCGAAGTCTCCAATTGCGATGGAGGCATAGTAAGCGGCCTGTCCCATCAATGGTTTGATGTGGTAGAGACGGGCGTCGCGGCCGGCCCACGGCCGGATTCCACCCGGCGTCTGGCCGTCCGGCTCGGTGAACTGGAGAAAGTTCAGGCACCAATTCTTAAGATAGACCCCGTCAGCCCGGTTGGCCGAGATCAGATGGAGGCCGACGAAGAACGCGTCCCAGTCCCACTGCTCCTCGTAGACTCCGTTGGGGACCATGTAATCATGCGGGAGAACGCCGTTGGCCTTGCGAAGGACGCGAGGGCGAAGGGCGCCGATTCTGGTTTGGGCTTCGGCCGCAAGCTGATCGATGTCCACCCGGCGATTCTATCACAAGCCGGCAGCAGGACCCGCAGGCCCCGGAGTCAGGTTCTAGAGGATATTGAGCCAAAATAGGCTTATAATCCCACCATACACGGTTTATCCACTGATTGTTTCGATTCCAAAGCCCGGTTGGCGGCACTGCCGCCACGGGTCCAGCAACACTTACCACGGAGGCTGGTATGACTTACGTACCACGATGTTTCTTCGTGTCTGGTGCTCTGCTTGCGCTGATCTGCATTGGCTGTGCCTCCTATCCCGGGGAACAGCTCAAGCAGGCGCAGGCAGCGATGGACGAGGCTCTTAAGAACCAACCGGAAGTATTCGCTGCCGGTAACTGGCAGGATGCAAAGCAGGCTTGGGACGATGCACAGGCGCTGCTTTCCCAGCAGAAGTATGGTCAGGCCGCCCCCTTGCTCATCACGGCGAAGAGCCGCTTTGTCAAGGCAGGTCAAATCGCCAGGGACAAACGCGAGGTGATTCTGCAGGAGGTAACCCAAGCGCGGAACGAGATCAATATCCGTCACACAGGTCTCAGAAGCGACCTGGTGGCCGCTCGCCTGTCTGGTCCCATGCGAAAGAGCCTTGAGGAGTGCTGCCAGCGGTTGGAGCAACAGGTTGAAAGGCTGAATACCGAGATCGACCAGGGCGAACTACTAAAAGCACAGGCAACGGCAAAAGAGACCATGAAGCTCGTCTACGAGGGCCAGCTGAAGATGGAGGCCGCCACAAAGAAGCATCCCTGAGGCGCGGTCAGCCGGCTCTTTGCGGCTACCCAAGACTGCGGCAGGCTGAATACGCTGCATTCACAGGAAAGGGCCTTCAGAAGGTCGCGAACAGCTTCCTGACGCCGCGCCATGTCGAGTGGCCGATCATGGCTACAGGTTCATCATGCGCGCAAGTTTATGAAACCGCGGGTCGGAGCGGAAAGGAGTCAGGAACGGGTAGCCCTTTAGCGCATGGACCCACTCGTCGTTCCGATATACCGCCCGCTCCAGGCAGAGAAACGCATCGTCGATCTCGCCGAGCCCGAGGTGGATCCAGGCAAAACTCGTCGGCAGCACAACGCGTTCAACAGCGATCGCGCGAAGCCGGTCGAGAATAATCCTGGCTTCGGCTGCGTGTCCGCCCAGGCCCAACGCAAGGCCGAGCCACCCGAGCATGAAAGGGAAGTCATCGGAAAGCTCGGCTGCACGCCGGAGTGCGGCCACGCTATCCTCGTAACTTTCCATTCCCAGGTAGACCAGGCCGAGCATGAACTGTCCTAAATGGTGCGCCGGTTCAAGTTCGATGAACTGCCTCGCAACCGCCAATGCTCTGTCATATCTGCGACCCAGGAACAGCACGAGCACGAACCAGAATCGGACCTCGAGGGACAATGGATCGGATTCGAGTGCACATTCCAGCTCTGTTATGGCCTGTTCAGTTCGACCGAGCGTCAGCAGAACCGCGGCGTGCCTCACCCGAATCAGGGGCGAATTCGGATTCAGGTCCCGCGCATGTGCCATCTCCCTCTCGGCTTCCACCCAATTATAGGAATAGGCTTCGTCGTGGCGGCATTTCTGAGGACGGTAAGCGACATGGGTGCGCGGTTCGGCCAGGGTGGGATCGAGTTCGAATGCCCGCAGGCCATAAAACCTCCGCAGCGGCTCCGTTTCGTCCGGCGGCAGAAATCCCCAATAACCCAGGTACCCATAGAGATTGGCGAGGCCGTCGCACGCCAGCGCGAAGTTCGGATCGTGAGCGAGCGCCGCTTCGAAGTGCTCCTTGGCTTTCGCTACCCCCTCCGGAGTCCACTTCCACATTTCGTAGCGGCCCCTTATGTACTCGTTGTAGGCCGCGAGGCTTTCCGTCGGCTTTCTTGTGTCCGGCTTTCCGCGCAACCGGCCCGCAATCGGCGGAATATTGCTGGCGATATCATGAGCGATGGAGCGCTGCATGGCAAAAACGTCGCGCAGCTTCGCCTGATACCGTCGCGCAAACATGTGCGCCTGCCGTCCGGTCTCTATGAGTTGAACGTTGATCGTGATCTGCTCTTCAGCGCGGCGCAGCGATCCCTCGACGATGTAGTCCACGCTCAACTCACGGCCGATCCGCGCCACGTCCTTGCGGCTGCCTTTGTAGTGCATGGCCGAAGTGCGGGCGATCACCGACAGGTGCTCCGGCGCCAGGCTCGCCAGGTCGGTGATGATTTCGTCGGTCATCGCGTCACTGAAATACTCCTGCGCCGGATCGCCGGTCAAATTCAGGAACGGAAGCACCGCGAGCCTCAGCCTTCGATCCGGCTCCGGGGCGTCTGTGACAGGAAGCCGCCATATGCCGGCGATGAAGCGATACCCTCGTCTCGGCAGCGTCTCGATAAAGCGAGGATGCTCCGCCGAATCGCCCAGCACTGTGCGCAGCCGGGCGACGGCGATATTGAGGCCGTTGTCGAAATCGACGAATACCTTGTCGGGCCAAAGCCGCTGGACCAGCTCATCGCGAGTGACCACTTCCCCGGGATGCTCCAGCAGCAAATCGACGCCCGGCCCGCGTGGGGAAACATCAGTGTCAACCCTGATTGCTCGTTCGCCGCAACACTCAGCATCAAGGACGCCGGCACGCTCCAAGAGAGGGGCCTATTTCTCAACGAAGGCAAAGAGTTTTACGGCATGGGGATCAACCTGGATGGCATCAAGTATTCCTTCTGTCAGGGCATTCGCATCGGGAAGTAATCCCGTCGCCTGATCTTTTTCGGGCGCCCGGAAAAACGGAGCAACCGGCGGAACTGTGGCCGAAGCGCCATGCCCAGGGCAATTCTGACTGCGGAATAGAACAGAGAATCAGGCCACTCCCAGACCGAAGCTGACCGTCGGGCCTGGGTATCCCTTGCCAGTTTGCGTTTCCCCACAGCCTGACGTCGTTCCACCAGGCGGGAAGAGGATACGGCTTTAGGAAGAGACGCCCCTACCATGATAGGGTTGTTGCGGAACCATAAACCAAATCAAGGCAGGAGCGTCTAATGAACGATGATAGGTAAATCGGTAAGAAAATAATAGTGTCTTCAGACACTTCACTTCTCGTGTGGATCGAGGATGGTTCCCGAGAAAGTTCCGATATATGCAATTGGCATGGGTGTATAAGTGACGATCTGAGCATCGAGTTTAAGAACTAAGCCTTCAACAGATCCGCCACGTCCGTGGCCAACAGCCCTCAATGAACTAACCCAATGATCCTCGACAAAAGACCGTGTTGCGTTCCACGTTCCTTGCCAAACGCCCCCGGTATCGACAGCCAGGGAGAACGTTCCCCAGGCTTGTCCAGTGCCGTCGGCATCGAAGGCTGCATTGTGTTCGACGGTATTGTTGCCGGTGGCTCGCGGATCGCTCGACTCCCACCTATCCTGAACGATAAGTCCTCGAGTTTGGATTCGGCTCCCGGCAGGGCAGGGTTGCATTGGGTCGCCTGTCGCCAAATTCCCCGGGCAATCGATAGTGCCGGGCGACATGATCTGACCAATTGTCCCATTCTGGAACAAGTTAAAGGGATCGAACATCTCGGTTCCAGTGACCATTGTCTTCTCGGCAGCTTGGCCCGAAACCAGAGCTAGCGTTGCCGCCACCGCAAAAAGCAGGATGCTCCTCTTAATGCTCCTCATATTTTCCTCCCCAAATGAGACCTCGGTTTGTTTTGTTGCGTCGCTCTCGTTAAGGCCGGCTGGCGTTGTGGACCTGGACATGAACGTTCCCCTGGACAAAGCACCGCTGGCAGCGTGATCCACTAAAGGGACAACGCAGCGACGACCAGGGCCGCCGCGAAAGATCTTGAGAAACGATTCAGAGTGCACATATTCGACAGGCTCGTTTCTGTCGCTCATGGTAAGGAATGGGCGGTCTCCTGGCCATGGACAACGGCTGGAATCCGGCTTAATTTTTCCTTTGCGCCCAACCTGATGGAAAGATTAGACTTGAGGAATTAACAGTCTATAATTCCGGTGCCATGATGCTGACTTCCGCTCGGGTAAGTTTCGGCGCGTTTGAGCTTGACCTGGAGACCGGTGAGCTGTGGAAGTCCGGCAGGATCCTGAAGCTCCAGCCGCAACCCCTCCGTGTCCTGTGCCTCCTGGTCAGCCAGGCAGGCAAGCTGGTCAGCCGTGAGGATATCCGGCGCCACTTATGGGGCGAGTCTACGTTCGTGGATTATGACATCGGCCTGGATTACTGTGTGAACCGCATCCGGTCCGTTCTGTCGGACAAAGCGCAGGCCCCCCGTTATGTCGAGACGCTTCCGCGCCGCGGCTATCGTTTTATCGCGACAGTCAGGCGCCACCGGCCGTTTGTGGAACCCACATTGGCGGTGTTGCCCTTTGCGAACCTGAACGGCGATCCCGCGCGAGAGTACTTCGCCGATGGTGTCACCGATGCGCTCATCACCGAACTTGCCCGGATCCCGGCGGTGCGGGTGATCTCAAGGCAATCCGTACTCCATCTGAAAGGAAGCAGCCGGAAGCTGGATGAGATCGCCCGCGACCTCAGAGTGGATGGCGTTGTTGAAGGAGCGGTCTTGCATGAGGGCAATCAGGTTCGTCTGACGGCTCAGTTGATTCTGATGGAGCCCGAGCGCCATGCGTGGGCCCAGAGCTACGACTGCGACATGTCCGCCGTCTTGACCACGCAGCGCGACGTGGCGCGGGCGATTGCCGCATGTGTCGCCACAGCGTTGAGACCTGCAGGCGCCGTGACGCCGGCTCCGGTTCCGGCACGTCCGGTGGCGCCGGAAATAATCGAAGCCTATTTGAAGGCCCACTCCGACTGGGGCAAGATGAGCGCGGAAGGGATCGGGAGAGCGCTCCAGTACTTTCGGGAGATCACCGTCAAGGCTCCTGATTTTGCCCTGGGGCTCGCAGAGCATGCCGCCTGTCTTATCGCCCTTGGTTATTGGGGGCACGCTCCGATCCGCGAGACGTACCCAAGCGCGAAGCAGATGGCATTGAACGCTCTTGCCATCGATGACAACCTGGATTTGGCCCATGTGGATCTTGGCATGGTGACGTGGGTGCTCGATTGGGACCTGGCCGCTTCCGAACGAGAGTTCCGGCGCGCCATGGAACTGAGCCCAAGCAATCCGGACGCCCACACGTTCTACGCGATATTTCTAAGCCATGTCGGGCGGCCTTCTGAGGCGACAACCGAAATTCAGTATGCCTTGATGCTCGATCCCTCTTCGCTCCTCCCGAACACAGCTGCCGCCTGGATATATCTCTCCGCACGCCAGTATGGAAAGGCGGAGGCGCAGGCCAGACTGACCATCGAATCGTTCCCGGATTCCCTTCACGCACACTTTGTGCTCGGGTGGACGGCATGGTGCCGGCGCCGGAGCGTGGAAGCGGTTGCCTTGTTTGAGAAGGCTCTTAGCCTTTCTCGCGAAGCCCTCTCTCTCGCCTTTCTGGGGCATATCTACGGCCGCCTTGGCCGGAGGGATGAAGCCGGGTGTCTGCTCCGGGAACTCGATCAGCTTTTTACTCAAGGTAACGCTCCGCCGATCGCCTTCGTGATAATCTATGCAGGTCTCGGCGACGCCGATACTGCTCTCGATTGGCTGGAAACGGCCTACCGGCTCCGGGATGACAAACTGTTCTGGCTCCTCACGGGGTTTCCCCTGTTCGATCCCCTTCGGTCGGATCCGCGCTACGCCGACCTCGTCCGTCGCATGGGGCTGGCGCCGCCCTCACCTGCTCAAATGGGGTGAGCGAAGGGACATCATTCCATAGCCCCGGATTTCTTCAGCAACTCAACGATGGCGGGTTGCTCCGCAGTGAGAACCAGGGGTTTCTTGCCCTTACGGTTGGCAAGACTGGCATCCGCCCCCTCTCGAGCAGCAGTTGAACCCCGGCAGCATCCTTCTGCTCGATGGCAGCAATCAAGGGTGTGAACCCACCATTGTTTGCCGTACTTGAATTGCCAACCCGGGAGATTCCATTCTTCAGCTCCACGCTGATGATGCGAATCTCAGAATGGCAACGCCCGATGGCTACTTGCCAAACGTCTTTCTTGCAGCAGCTCCTGCCTGGGCGTCCTCAATGACTGGATAGACTTCGCATTCCAGAATATCTGCCCATCCCGCCACATGCTGAGCGATCACCTGCAGGTCATTGGTTTCTATCAGGTGCCAGCCGAGGGTGGAGCCCGGCGTGTGCCAGCGACCCACGGTCTTCGCTTCGGCTGGTACCGGGGCGCCTCCGCGGAGGAATTCTTCAACGGCGGTTCTATATTTGCCGGGGACGGTTTTCCAAACAACCATGATTTTCATAGTCTCTCCTCTTCATGCGAAGATCTGCATCAGCGTTGCGCGGCAAAAACATCTTGACGCACTTGGTTCTTAACTAACTCTACGCTGCATCAACCCCTTAGGCTAGTTTCTGTCGCGAAACTCCCTGGTCATCTGACCTGGACCTGGACTTGGACCTGGACTTGGACTTAGACCCGGCAAGAACCTATGGCCCGATTTGAGTGCCGCTTTCGCGAAAGATTACATCAAACAAGGCTGTCCAGGCCCCTGTCGAGGTCCAGGTCCAGGATCAGGAAGGACAATTATTGAGTTTCGCGACAGAATCCAGGCTAGGGGCAGTCTTGGCCTGCAAACGCCGGATCTCCATCAGAAGTTTTCCGGTCGTCGTATCCAAATCTGAGAGAAACGCTGTCGTGAAACGCAGGCCCCTGAGGCCGTGCGCGCAGGTGTAGCGGTTCACGCTGGAGACCAGTTCTACCAGCGGCATCGGATTTGCGGCAAGCGTGCGCAGCCTGGCATGAAACGTGGCCATCAGCAGAGCGGCGGGTACGCTCTTGCCGGCGACGCCGGCCACAACCAGCAGCAGGCGCTTCGTCGCGAGCTGTCCGGCGGCCCGGATACATCCCCCGCCTCTGACCTGCATTATTCTCTTCGCGAGGCGTGCGCTGCCGGGTCGCTCATACCGCCTTTTTCAGTTCTCGGACGGCGCGGCCAACGCCTTTCAGGTTGGGCACCGTCATCTCTTCATACTCCCTGGAGGCGACAATGCCGTCTGCGCCCGCTTCGTAGGCTCTCAGGACACACTGATAAATTGTATCGGGATCGTCCGGTGGGCTGCTGGGCAGGTTGAACGCGATGCCGGGATAGATCTTTGTTTTCCCCGAGGCATTGCCCGCGCCGGCCAGGCTGGCCACGCTGTGTTTCGTTTCGCGATAGACATATTCCGGCGAGAATCCCTTTCGATTCGCCTCGCTCGCATTCGGCTCGGTCGTCTTGTCATAACCCAGCAGATCGTAATGCAGGTTGAACAATTCCTCGATCGGCACGTCACCCATGATGCCGCGCTGCATGCTGCCGAGGTAGCTGGCCGTGCGCGGGCCCAGGGCCGCGTGATACACAACCACCTTGAGGAAATCGGACCACGGCGCCATTTCGGCGTAACTCATTTCGGCGCGATAAACGGGATTCATGCTGATTGCCCAGTGATCGATGTGCCAGCCCACTGGCGCCGCCGGCTTGATTTTTTTGATCGTATCGTACATCCCCTTCATCACCTCTTCCTTTGCCAGGCGATATTGATACTCCCAGGCAATGATCTCAGGATAGCGGATCATAATGCGCAGGAATCCCGCGAACTTGCCATCGGCCGGCTTGAGCGCGCCGTCGCGCAGGCCCCGGATATAAGCTACCAGCTCTGTGAAACCCTTGGCCGCGCGATCGGCGTCAATGCCGTGGGCCTTTCCGCGCGCCTTGCAGTGTTCGCAGAAGCACGAGGCGCCCGATTCGCTCCCGCTGGTCAGCAGTCTCACAAATGGACTCTGGCGTTCTGCTCCCCACTGGAAGCCGTCTACGTCGTAACTGCGGAACAGGTCTTCAACCGTGGCGTTCCAGAAAGCCCTGTATTCGGGGTGATTCCAGCAACCGGTTTGGGTGCGGACCCCACCGGCGGTAACGGTTGTGACTTTGTCAAAGTTCTCGATTCCGCGCGGCCCGGCTTCGAGGATGCGCGGGTAGATTTTGATGCCGCGTTTGCGCGCCGGCGCGACCAGTTCCGCGAACAGATCGCGGTCATGGTAATCGAAGCTGGCATCCACCTTGGGGTGGCGGAGGGTCGTGTCTTTGAAATACTGATCGTGCTGCTTGACATAGACGAGAGGCAGATTCCGGCTGCGCTGATCCTTTGGCGGCACACCATGATCTTTCGCCAGCCACTCGATCGGTTTTCGCAGATCCCCGCCGTATGCATGACAGTAAACGAACATCGCATTGACAGCCGCGGTCTCCTGCAGCAGATCCATGACGTGCTCGATGCCTTCGTCGAGCAGTGTATGCGGGCCCATCTGAACGCCGACGAGATTGTTGCGAGGCGCGGTTGGGACCGTGTGCGGCGCGGACCCTGCGGCCCCGGATTGTTGAACATTCGCCACTGTCTGGCCACTGGCCCGGACAGACCCGCCGAGGCCCAATTCTGCTGCCGCGACGAAGGCAGCCGCCTTTTGGATAAAATTGCGCCGTTCCATTTGAGCGGCATTCGGTGACGTCGATTCTGTGACCTTGCTCGATACTTTTTTCATCAGTGACTCCTCCTGCGACAGGAAACTGGTTGGCGACATTTAAAGACAAAAGCGGCAATCAACTTGGGTAATCGCAAGGCAAAAATACCACTGCTGCCGCGTTACATTTATCAATGCAATTCCCCGCAGCGCATGCCCGGGTCAAAATCTGACTTCATCGACCGTATCTATCTCACGCCGGTCGTCACTGCTGGTACACCTTCCGCGCAGACCGGAAGACTTTTATGCTGAAGCTGGATCCTCACGGCGCCCACCATGGCAAAACATAGGCATACAGTACTGTAATCAGACCAATTGCGGATGCGAGAATGATGCTGTGTCGGAGAGTAAATCGGAAAAGGCGCGACTCCTCTTCCGGCTTCATCCCCGTCGCGGCAGCAGCGACAGCGATACTCTGAAGGCTGATCATCTTCCCCATGACTCCGCCGCTGGAATTAGAGGCCGCCATCAGGACAGGATCAAGACCAAGCCGGCCGGCGGTTACAACTTGAAGATTTCCAAAGAGCGCGTTCGCGGAGGTGTCCGAGCCGGTAAGGAATACGCCCAGCCACCCGAGCAAGGCGCTGAAAAAGGGAAACAAAGCACCAGTGGCAGCGAAGGCGAGGCCCAGCGTGACAGTCGCTCCAGAGTAATTCATCAGGAAAGCCAGGGCAAGGACGGAGCTGATCGTGAGAATGGGAAGCGCCAATTGCTTCGCTGTCTGCCGCACCACGCGGCTTATATCATGCAGAGACATGCCAAGAAGGAGGGCCGAAAGGACGGCCGCTACCAGGCACGCTGTGCCAGAAGCCGAGAGCCAGTTCAGGTTGAAGGCTGCAGCATAGGGGACAGGTGTCGGAACCACCGGGGGCATGCGCAGAACAGAATTGTGAAGTCCGGGCCAAAAAAAACTCACATTGAAGGCATTTAATCGGCTCTGGATCGGGCCCCATCCCCAAAGGAGGACACAAAGCACCAGGAGCAGATAAGGCCCCCAGGCACGCAGCAGTTTCAACCGTGAATGGGCATGAGAGGCTGCTGTGGAGACAATGCTGCCTTGCAGCTGGAATCGGTCCTTGGGCTTCCATATCATGAAAAGCACCACAAGGGTTGCCATCGCGGCGAGTGAGCTCAAGATGTCCGTCAGCTGCGGACCCAACATATTGGAAACCAGAAACTGTACACTGGCGAAGGAGACGCCGCAAAGTACTGCTGCCGGCAGTACGCCTCGGAGACCACGCCTCCCGGACATGATCAAGATCAAGTAAGTAGGGATGATCACGGAGATCGGGGCGCAGATCCTGCCAACACCCGCGCTCAGGCGATCAATCGGCAAACCTGTTACTCCAGCCAGGGTAAGGACCGGTATTCCGATCGATCCAAACGCCACCGGTGCCGTATTCGCCAGCAGACAGATGGCGGCGGCATAAAAGGGAGGGAATCCTAATCCCGCCAACATGGCGGAGGCCACGGCAACCGGTGTTCCGAATCCCGCAGCTCCTTCGATGAAGGCGCCGAAGGCAAAGGCAATCAGGAGAGCCTGAAGACGCCGGTCCTCGGTCAAGGCCGCTATCGAATCCCGTACGATGTCAAATTGCCCCGTTTCGACCGTGATCCGGTAGAGAAGGATAGCATTGAAAACGACCCAGCAGATCGGGAACAGACCGAAGGCCGCGCCGAAAGCGATCGCGCTTAGCATAATGCCGCCCGGCATTTGGTATGCAAGCGAGGCTACGAGGACGGCGCTCAAGACACCCAGTAAACTCGCTATCCAGGCGGGCTTTTTTCTCACTCCCAAAAAATAGAGCAGTGTGAAGATGGGCAGGGCCGCAATCAGAGCAGAGATTCCCAGGTTTCCGGCAATCGGAGTATACGCGTGCTGCCACATGGAACTGCCTTTCCGCTGAACAGGCTACTGTCAACAGATCAGTGAAATCCCGGGCCCGATTCGCGGCCGGATTTCGCGGCTACCAGGAGTCTTCGGAGCGCTAACCCGTCTTCTTGGCAATCTCGCGGATGGCACGGCCCACGGCTCGCAGATTGGGAACGTGCATTTCCTCATATTCGCGGGAAACGACAATGCCGCCGGCACCGGCTTCGAACGCCTTCAAGGTTGCCTGGTAAATCTTTTCCGGATCCTCGGGGGGACTTCCGGGCACATCGAACCCGATCCCCGAATAGATCTTCGCTTTGCCGTTTGCCGAGGCCACGCTGCGCCTGGTTTCGCGATAGACATAGTCGGGGGAGAAACCCTTGCGAGCAAGGTCGTCCACCGTCGGTTCGACGTTTTTGTCGTATCCGAACAAGTCGTAATAGAGCGCCAGCGACTGCTCGAGCGAAAGCTCGCCTAAAATGGTCTTTTTGAAGCGGTCGAGGTACCAGGAGCGGATGCGCCCGCCGAGTACCGCATGGTACAGGATCAGCTTGATGAAATCGGAGTAGGGAGCCATCTCCTCGTAGCTCATCTCGGCGCGATAGACGAGATCCCAGCTGGAAGGTTGATGATCGATGTGCCAGCCGACTTGCGCGGCGGGCTTGATTGCTTTGATCGTATCATACATTCCCTTCATGACCTCCTCGCGGGAGAGGCGGTACTGGTATTGCCATGAGAGGATTTCCGGATAACGGATCAGGTGTCGCAGGAAAATCGTGAAGACTCCCTCGGCGGGTTTGGGATCCCCAGCCGTCAGCTTGCGCACGTATTCAAACAGCTTTGTGTAGCCTTCCCGCGCGCGGTCGGGATCGATGCCCTTCGCTTTGCCGCGTGCGACGCAATGCTCGCAGAAACAGGTCGGCGGCCTGTCGTTCCAAGGCAGGATGACGTTCATGAGCGGTCCCATGCGCTCTGCACCCCACTGAAATCCGTCAAGATCGTAACTGCGGAACATGTCTTCCACGAGGGCGGACCAGAAGTTTTTGTAATCGGGATTCGTCCAGCATCCAACGCGCGTGCGGTTGCCATACACGTCGGTCGTCACTATGTCGGCAAAATTCTCGATCGAGTTCCCGGAGCTTTCGAGGATTCGGGCGTACACTTTCATGCCCCGGCGGCGCGCCGGTTCAACCATCTCGGCGAAAAGGTCCCGGTTGGCATATTCGAGGCCCGGATCAGTCGGCCGGACTCGCAAGCGGGTGTTCTTGAAATAGGAAGCGTGATGCCGAACCCATACGGAGGGGAGCGGGCTGCGATTCACCCGAGGCGGTTTGCCGTGATCGGTTGCCAGAGCGTTGGCAGGCTTGCGCAGATCGGCATGAAACGAATGGCTGTAAGTGAATACCGCATTGATGGCCGCAGTCTCCTGGATCAGATCAAGGCAGGGCTCAATTCCCTCATCCAGCATCGTGTGCGGACCCATCTGGATGCCGTTGAACGGCATTGACTGCCCAGCGCCCGATCCGCCGGCACTTCTCGCGGCACTCTGAGGCTGCCCTGGTTCCACGACACCGGGGAGCACGGAAACTCCCGCCATCCCCAGAAGAAATTCACGACGGTTCAGATCATTTGACTTCATGGCCATCCTCCAGTCCGCGAAGCATTAGGCATCAATCAGGCTGTCCCTTCATTCAGGCGCCTTTCCCCGTCCGTTTCCTGGCAATCTCGCGGATTGCACGCCCGACTGCCCTGAGGTTCGGGAGACGCATCTCCTCGTATTCGCGCGACACCACAATGCCGGCGGCGCCCGCCTCAAAGGATTTGTGAACCGCTTCATAGATCTTTTCCGGGTCGGCGGTTGGCGGAAATGTATTCGAACCCCACGGTACGTCGAATCCAATGCCTGTATAGATCTTGGTCTTGCCTTCAGCCGAAGCGACGCTGCGTTTGGTCTCGCGGTAGACGTAATCCGGCGAGAAACCGGTCGTCTCGAGCTGGTTCAGATTCGGCTCCACATTTTTATCATACCCAAACAAGTCGTAATAAAGGTCCAGCGACTGCTCGAGCGGCAGCTCACCCAAAATCGTCTTCTGCAGAGGATCGAGGTACCACCGGCGGATGCGCGGACCCATGATGTCATGGTAAGCGATGAACTTCACGAAGTCTGAATAGGGCGCCATTTCCGCATAGGAGAGCTGGGCCCGGTAGACAAGGTCCCAGCTGGACGGCTGGTGATTGACGTGCCAGCCCACCTCAGCACCGGGCTTGATGCTCTTCACCGTTTGGTAGATGGCCTGCTGCATTTCTTCCCGGGCCAACCGGAACTGATATTCCCAGCCCAGAATCTCCGGATACCGCAGCAGGATTCGCAGGAATCCGGCAAATACTCCGTCGGCAGGTCTTGTCCCGCCCGCGATCAGCCCTTGCATGTAGGTGTACAGCTGTTCGTAGCCGGTCCTGGCGCGCTCGGGATCAACGCCCTTGGCCCGGCCCCGCGCCCGGCAGTGGTCACAAAAGCAAAACGGGACCGCGTTCGTTCGGGGCAGGAAAATGGTATTCATCAGGGGCCCCTGCCGTTCGGCTCCCCACTGAAGTCCATCCAGGTCGTAAGACCGGAACAGGTCCTCCACAGTGCCCGTCCAGAAGGCCCGGTAATCCGGGTGGTTCCAGCACGCCACGGTCGTGGGACGGCCGTACATGTCGCGCGTCGCCACCGTCGAATACCCCTCGATAGATTGAGCGGGAAGCCGGCCGGTTCCTTCCAGGATGCGCGCGTAGAGCTTCATCCCCCGCTTGCGGGCAGGAGCCGTGGCTTCGGCCAGCAGGTCGCGATCGGCGTGATCGAAGCTCTTGTCCGGCCGCTGATGGCGCAGGGGCGTGCCCTTGAAATATTGATCGTGATGCTTCACCCAAACGGATGGCAGATTGCGTGTGCTCCGGTCGCGGAGCGGCACCCCGTGGTCCGGCGCCAGGGTCTGGAGCGGCTTGCGCAGGTTGGAGTGGTATGTGTGGCTATAGACCATCACGACATTGATCGCCGCGGTTTCCCGGATCAGATCCAGGCAATGATCGATGCCCTCGTCGAGCATCGACTGCGGGTCCATCTGGATGGCGTTGAACGGCTCAGCCGCACTGGCGGCCGGCTGAGCATGCTGCTCGGCCTGGGCGGGCTGCCCGGTGCCCGCCGCTGCCAACCCGGTAAGAGCGGGTATGGCCGCTATTCGTTGCAGGAAATCCCGGCGACCGACGCTCGTCGCACCGTCTACCTCTCCTCGTTTTTCAGCGCGTCTTCCACCACCCATCGTCACCTCCCGGCAAAATCACCGCTTCACTTAGGCCTGCCAAATGGGGAACAATGCTCAGAACATCGCCCGCACTGCTCCGGCGTCATCCCGCCATAAAACTCTCCTCGGACCGCTGCAGTGCGCCTGACGTTACCTTACCCATGGACAACTGCAAGGGACTGAATTCCCGTGCACAAGTCATCGAAGATATAGAAGCATCAGACGCACTGCACCTACGGGTTCTTCTCCTTTACCAGACCAGGCGGAGGGCCATCTGGATTCTACGTTGCAGGTTTCTTTGTGTTCTCGACGTTCCGAAAGCCGATGAGGTCGGGCTCATGTTCGGCGGATTGAAAGAAGAGCTGAACAACGGGTGGTTAAACGCATTGAATGCCTCGAACCGAAATTGCAGTCGGGCTTCGTTGCACACCGAAAAGCTCTTGGACAGGGCAGCGTCGACATTGTTGATGCCGTCATATCGGTAGTTCCCTAGTGTGGATGGGAATGTTCGGATATTCGAAGCCAACTGTTGGGAGGAGTTCGTGTTGAACCGAGTGGTGTCGAACACGTGATCGATGTTTCTGGGATCCCAGTTCAAGTCGCCGCCCAGGTAAATGACGTTTCCCCAAACTGCGGGCTGCCCGGACGCCTTGTTAAAGATAGCCGTGGTGGTCCATCCGCCGATGAAGGCATTGAGAATCCCGCTGGCATCGCTCCAAAATGCTCTGCCTTTCCCGAACGGCAGCTCCCAACTGCTGCTGATCACGATCACGTGCGCCCTGTCTTCCTGTGCGAGGCGCTTCGTGAGAAAAGGATCCGAGTCGTTCAGTCGGATTCGCTTCTCTATCAGCTTAGAAAAGCTGTAATTGGCAAGCAAGGAGAAACCTCTGGAAAAGCGCTTTTCCATGCGCGCGGCGAACTCGTGGAAGTAAGAGCTGCCTTCGTTCACGCCCTGAGCTCGTGACGCCCGTGAACTGGGGGTAGGGCAGCAACAACTGACTCCGCGCCACGACGCTGCCGTCCAGCGTCGTCCCCGGAATCAGGCCGGCGAAGGGATTGGCCACGTTGGCTGTCAGGAAATTGATTACCGCCTGGTCTCGGGTGGGCGATGTGCTCAAGTATTGCCGCGGAACGAAGTTGAGTTGCCTGTCTATCGGGAGATGCACGGCATGGTTGCCTGTATAGGCCAGCTCCATAACGAGATTAGAGGCCAGCTCATGCTGGATGCTGAGATTCCAGCGCATCGAATAGGGATTCAGCGGCCGTGGATTATAGAAGGAAACCGATTTGCCGAGATAGGTCGCCAGGCCCAGGGCCGAACCCATTCCCTTTAGAATCCCGTTTGGAAACGGGTTGCTGAGAGTCGTGGCGGGAGTGAGGTACCCGTCCAGGCTCGCAACGTAGGCGTTACTCTGGTTAAATCCAGTCAGATCCACGCCCCGTGTGAGCAAGGGGAATATGAACACTCCGCCTCCGGTCCGAATTACCGTCTTTCCTCCCAGAAATCCCGGTTTCCACGAGATCCCCAGTCGCGGGCTGAAGTAACCGTTGGTCTGGTAGAGTTCGCGGTTCGCCTCGCTGGCGTAGGTCAACCCGCCCATCGCTTTGAACTGGCCCGCCGGAATCTCCGGAATCGGCTTCAAGTCGTAGGCTGCGCTGGCCGCCGCGTTGATTGGATTTGGCGCAGTGAAATCAAAGCCGTTTACCGACCGGTTGTATCGTTCCGTGGTCGGTGCGTCCCACTCGTAACGGAGCCCCAGGTTGACTGTCAGATTGCGCATCCGGATGTCGTCCTGGATGAAGAGCGAATAGTAATTGGCCTGATTCGTGCGAGAAGTGTTTACGTCGTAGCTCCCGCCGGTGGGAAGACCGAGGAGAAAGGATGCGAGCCCCTGTCCCATCGGCGCGGCCGACGAGTTATCCAACGGTCCCCGCGTCCAGTTTGTGGAAAAGGAGTAGCTTCCGGATGAGTTGCCAAAGACTGTTGTACTTTCGCGGTATTGTCTCAGGTCGACACCCATTTTCAGGGTATGTCTGCCGGCGATCCTGCTCGCGCTCGAGAAGATCTGGATGACGTCGGAAGGCAGAGTGTTTCCACCACCGCTGCCGATGGTCTCGTATCCGGTAGGACTGGCGACCGGCAGAATGGGCTGAGTTGAATTGGTCATGATGTATTGCGGGAAGCCCAGCGTAGTAGCATCGAAACCCACGCTGAAGTTGGGTCTTGGTTCTTCGAATCGAGTCCAGTTCAGACGTGTGTTCAGGACCAGAGTGGACGAGAAGGCATATACATCGTCGATCATCGCGCCCCAGTTAGTCCGAAACGTGCCGTTGAATGCCGTGACCCCGTCCGGTTCGCCCCCGAGCGCATTTCCCCGCAGGTTGTCGCCCTCGTTCCAGCGAAAATTGGTGAACATCTTGTGCCGGTCGCTGATGTTGATGTCGAACCGGCTCAGGAAGGAAGCAAACTTCCCCCTTTCGACGTTGGTTGGGGAGAAATAATTATCCTCGCCGTCGACGGTACCGGGACGATTGGGCAGAGGATAGAACTGCAAATATTTCAGAGCGATGGGATTGAGGCGGTTCGTGGGTATGATATTGTTGAGGAACGGCTTCCGGCGGATGCGGGATCCCTCTCGAACGCCGGTTGTGGGATCGTAGATCTGATAATTGGGTCCCAGTGCCAGCAACTCCGAAAAGTCACCTTGCCGCATCTTCTCCGTTGGTACCGTCGAACTGCCTGAGACCGGCTTCGAATCGCGGATTCCCTCGTAAACGACGAAGAAGAACACGCGGTTGCGTCCGTCGATGAGTTTGGGAATATATACCGGTCCCCCGGAACTCCAGCCCCACTGGTTGGAGTCGCTTCGAAGGCATCATCTCCCAATGCTGCCTGAAACTCCTCGTCCCGGCAAAGCCACCACGGTCACTCTTCAACAAAGTTTCTTAGGTTTCAACTATGTTGAATCTTCATTCAGGCTAATGTGATTTGTCAAGCAATTTCGGTCTTGCAGATCTTATTCGATACAGGAGATTCTCCAAAAGCTGCCAGCTGGTCACTGCCCGAGTCACGTTCGATCACAAGATGATTCCCGATCCCTCCGCGTCGCGCGAGCTCAGCGAGCGAATGGCAGGGGCCATTACCGATAACATATCGTTTTTCAAGCGCCACGGCGTGCGCATAGTCAACATGAGCTGGGGCGAATCCGTCAAGGACATCGAGAAGGGCCTCGAGGGGGGCCGGCGGTGCTAAAATGATCCGTGATCACGCCTGCGAGCCAGCGCGAACGCACACAAGCGAACCGTAGCGGGAGGAACGCATGTTGAAAGGGCCGTCGCTTCAACAACGGGGGAGCGGATCCGAGACAGGGAATCGGACAGATGCAATGTGCATCGCCCCACCATGCGCCGGTCCAGTGGCCGACGAGCGCCCTTCTTGGAAAAGTGAAATCTCCCCTGACGCCCCAGAAGTCCCGATCTGGGAAGTGTGGCTGGAAAGGTGGCCAATGTCGCATGTAACCGAAGACCGTTCCTGAACCTAATCGTAGTTTGCGGTTACGCTACAATACCTTCAAGTGGCTTTTGGGAAGGCAATTTAGAGTGGAGGTGGAGATGCGGGACATGCGGTGTTGGTTGTTGTCGCTAATCATTTTTGCCTCGCTGGAACAGGGATCTGCCCAGACCAGGACAGATCCGCAGGCGGATGCCGTTTCAGGGAGCGCTGGCTCTGGGCGCCAAACGATCGCGACGCCTTCGACCAAGTTTGACTGGAAGGCTGCGGCCATCCAGTCTTTCTACTTTCTTGGCATCGAGCACGGTTTACGATTGACGCAAGACAAGACTCGTCGAGAACTTGGAGGGCGGTTTTTCCCCGATTGGTATAGTTCTATCCAGGGCATTCAGGGCTGGGATGATGGGGACTCTGCGCTCACAAGCTACATTGCCCACCCGATGCAAGGAGGCGTGGCCGGATTTATCTGCATCCAGAATGACCCCTCTGGAAAAGCATTGGAATTCGAGTGGTCTAGCCAGTATTGGCAAAGCCGTCTTCGCGCCCTTGGCTGGTCCGCGCTTTACAGCACTCAGTTCGAACTGGGCCCTATTAGCGAAGCGACGATTGGAAACGTCGGCAAGAAGAAAGGAACCGGGGGATTCGTCGACTTGGTTGTTACGCCTACAGCGGGATTGGGCATGATTGTTCTCGAGGACTGGCTGGATACGCATTGGGTTAAAAGGCTGGAAGCGCGGACCGACAGCAAGAAAAAAAAGGTTTTTTATCGCATCCTCTTCAATCCTCAGAGAAGCTTAGCGAATCTTCTTCGCAAGAAATATCCCTGGCACCGGGACGCACGCTCCCTCTCCGATTAACGGGTGGCCGCGGCACACCGCTCTCACGCCGGGGGTCCGGTGCACTCACCCACCCGCGCAGATGGCCAAGATCGCCATGTACGATGCCATGAAGGTGGCGCAACGCTGCCGCCCTGAAAGACCTCTCAGGCGAATCGGCGGGCCGTTATTGGCTTCCAGTTGCGTATGCCATGACGCTCAAGAGCCCGAAGCGTACCGGTCCCTGGACCGCACTCTCACAAGATAGTGGGAGTCGTGCGGGCTGCATCGTGGAGGCGGGATATCCGTAATGGGACATTCCAGTATGATCTGATCTTCCCTGCGTACCAGAAGCCAGTAAGCTTTGCCTTGTGAACTGTGGACCGAAGCCATCGCGTGAGTAACCTGCTCTGTGCTATTCATCCACCCGCTCAGTTCCACAGTTCCGTCCTCGTAAATAATTCTGATCTCATATTCATCGCCGTTGTGCGCCATGGGTTTTCTCCTTACCCCTGGGATGGGTTCGGATCTCCTGGGGGAGGCTCCACAACTTTTACAAGCCGCGATCACCGGCTTGGCATAGGGGTCTGGCACACCGCGTTAGGTGAAGTGCGATGCTCTTGGTGGTTGTCGATGTACAAAATCGCTTTCGGAATTCCATCGCACACTCCCGTGGGTGTGCTTTGCCACGTATTGCGTCGGAAAGAGAGTGCCGTGGGCGGTTATTGCGCGAGCTGAGCTCTGATCTTGAGCGAAAACGTTCAACGCTTACAGCAGGCTACACCCGTCGGATTCCCCCTGCAATAGAAAATTGTCCAGAAGAAATTTTTCTGCAGATCCGCAGGCGATAATTCACTGCGATACCATGGCTTTAAAACCGAAACCATTCGGGATCACGAAAGAGAAGAGTGGCGTCAGAGACACCCGAATCCAACCGACTCTTGATGCCGTAGAGCATTGCTGTCCAGATACGGTGTCCGGGGATCACGGCGAGCAACGGGGCAACGAAGGTGTAACCACCGGGCACCCTCCCTGCTCGAAGCCCGAAACAACAAGCATGCCATCCTGCGTCGGGAACCGTCCAACGATTCGCAATTGCCAACAGACCGGGGGCGAAGTTCCTCCTGCAGACCGTAAACCAGGAGGGATCACTTGGATTCGAGTCTCAGATTGTTGGTGACGCTGAAAGCTCCGGAGACCTGTTTGGCAGCGATGCCCGCGAGGTCCTTGTCCGGCTGGTTCGCTGCCACGCCTTCCAACGTGATATTTCCGTTCTTCACAATGATGTGAATCGACGGAACGGCGCTCAGTGCGTAGCGATCCAATCCCTGTCGGGAGTAGATCGCCCGGAAGGCGGCCAGCCGGATGCGGTCATCATTGGGCGACAGAGGCAGGACTTCAATCTTGTTCACGACCTTGCTGGCCCCTTCGATATTGCGTACGACATTCTCCGCGTCTTGTTTGAGAGTGGGCTTCACCACCTGTCCCATCAGGACCACGCCATCGACCCCCTCGATTGTGAATGTAAGGTTGTCGAAGACCGAGTAATACGGGAGCATGACGAGTTCGTGACGGACCTCCTTGGCAAGCCGGCCATGGATTGCCTCCAGGTCCTGCTTCCCTTTGGTAACTTGGGCAAGACCTGCCACCGTGAAACATGACACCAACAGGAAAAAGCTCGCAGTCCAAGCGGCTCGATCGCTTCTCATACTCCTCTGTATGCTCATCGTTTTTTCCTTTCATGGAAATAAAGTAATCCGACTTATGATCCCGGTAGAGAAGCCGACACTTTAGCCACGTGACGTAGCCGCGTGCAGGGTCGCCGGAGCGGCGTGTCTGGGAACCCAAATCCGACAAGCTGGCCAATTTCGTCTGCTGAAACCCCGAAAGACTGGTCTCTTTGACCATATTGGCCGCTCATTTATGAGCTGTCCCCGCCGGCTTCTCCGGTTCTGCGAGTGGACCGCGCAGGAGCTGAGAGTTCTGACATTGCCGGCAGCGGAGGAGGCGCCAGGTTCGCTTTTGGGCATCGAATCTAGTCATGCAGGACTACGCTCAGGAGGCTGTTGTTGACCGTCAACCCGCCGCTGTCGGCGTAATTGATAAAGCCATGCTCCCTGAACTTATTCATGAAATGACTGACTCGCGACCGGGTAGTGCCTATCATTTGTGCCAGATCACTCTGACTGACAATGGGAAGCACAGGTTCGGATCTGCTTTCCTTGCCGAAATGAGAAAGCAGCAATAGAATCCGGGCCAGACGCTTTTCACTCGAGTTGAAAAGTTGATCGACCAGATCCGCTTCATATCGGATGTTGCGGGAAAGCAGATGGGAGACGAAAACTTCGGCGATGGCATGCTGATCGTGGAGCAGGCTAACCAGCTTCTGCTTCTCGATCCGGATAATCGTGCAGTCTGTCGACGCGTTAGCTGCCGCCATGCGCAGCGGTTGTCCTGCAAGGCATCCCTCTCCAAAGAAATCGCCGGCGTTCAGAATAGCCACAATCGCTTCCTTGCCCTGGTTGGATATGACGGTGAGCTTCACAGACCCGCGTCGGAGGAAAAACACGGAATCGGCGGGATCTCCTTGCCGGAAAACGTTGCGGTTTGCGCTGTATTCCTTGACGGTTTTCCCCTGGGAGATTCCGGAGAGCATGGCCTCCCAATCGACAGGCTGACTTTTCTTTTCGGCCATGACTGTCTCCTTTCTGCAAACCATAGACCAATCCCCTAAATGGCAAGGGATCGATTCTTGGCTATTTACCCATATCAATCATATGTTCTAAGACGTTGATTGCGAACTGGGCAGTCGCCTAGTTTTCAAGGGAAAGGAGCCTGGCAATTTAGGACCGGCACTCGTCGGAGACGATGTGGTTTTCGATCGGATCTGGCGTTACGAAGAGCGTTCGGCGGCGATGATGCGATGCTCGATCGCATAGCGAGTGAAATCCGCAACGGTGTGCAAGTTGAGCTCCCGGGCAAGTGTCGCCTTATGAAACTCCACCGTCTTTATGGAAATGTTCAAGGTGGACGCAATTTCCTTGCGGCTCCGCCCTTCGGCCACCAACTGCAGAACCTCTCGCTGGCGCGGAGTCAGGCGGTCCGAGGGCTTGTCTCCCGGTTTAGCGGACGAAATCAGCAGCTCCAGGGCGTTCCGGGTCACGAGCGGGCTTACATAATATGATGGCCCTTCAACACCTCGCGGATGGCGATCTTCAACTCGGAAGCCGCCGCGCGCTTCAAGAGGTATCCCATGGCTCCTGCCCGAAATGCTTCCGCCACGTAATCGGAGTCCGCATGCATGGTAAGGAAGATCAACTTAAGCAACCGCCGCTTCCCGTCCATCAGCTCGGGAGGAAGCTGTTGTTCGAGCGTCTCCACATCAAACTGCAACTTGGCCACCTTCTGGCTCAAGTCGTCATGCAGCTCCCTGGACACGCGGCGGCGCTCTTCCTCCTGGGTGTTGAGCAGGCCTGCTGTCAATGCGCGCAGCTCCTCGTGGGTGCGCAGCAAAGCTGCTTCACTTTCGTGCAAGGCCGTTGCACCAACCTGTACACTGCGCTGCAGCCGTCGCTGTTCTGCGACCAGAACGCGTTCTGCTCGTTTCTGAGCGGTGATGTCCTCCACCAGGACGAGGATCTGATTTTCGCCCTCGGGAATGATCCTGCGTGCATGGATCAATACTGTCCTCCCGCCCGATCCAGGGCACTCCTGCTCAAACTCGAGAGGTTCGATATGCACATTTCACGAACCGGCTTAAGGACCTGGAAGCCGGTCTCCACGCGCGCAAAAAAGCGCGCCTGCCGTTCCGGCGAGACGTTGACGACCTGGTTCTCCGCTCCCCGAATCGCCTGCAGGCCCAAAGCCCCATCGGAATCCGCGCCGGACAAGACCACCCCGATCGCAATTCCTTTCTGGTCCACCGCCAGGGAGCGGAAGAAGTAATCGATCGGCCTGGGTGCGCTCCGTTCCTCCGGGCGAGGCTTGAGGTCCAGAACTTCGTCCGCAATGCTCATCAGGGTGTTGGGCGGGATGATATAGACATGGTCGGGCTGAACCCGCGTGCCGTGTTGGACCTCCATGACCGGCATCGCGGTCGTGCGCGATAACAACGAGGCCAACATGCTGGGATGCTGAGGAGAAAGATGCTGGACAAAGACGAAAGCCATTCCTGTGTCGGCGGGAAGGTGTTGCAGGAGCCGCGTGAACGCCTCCAATCCTCCGGCGGAAGCACCGACAGCGACGACGGGAAAAGGCTCCATTTGCAGCGGATCCTCTTCTTCGGAATCCCGGATGAAGGGAATGCGGTTATCCTCCGGGCCCGTTGCCGGTTCAGGCGCCCGATCCGGGGCATCCGACGTCGCCCTGGCCACGTGTTCTGCGCCGCGGACGCGCCGCGACGTGCGTTTGCTCTTTGCGATCAGGGCCGCCCTCTTCACGAGCGTGGTAGCGTTTTTTGCAGTTTGCGAGAACAACCTAGATTATCCATCCCGTGCGAGTGCCGCGTCAATCGAAGCCTGTGTTTGGGCAGGGAACACCAGCCTCCACCGCCCGTTGCCTCATCCAAATTGCTCTCCTGGCCCGGAAATCCAAGGGATTTTCCCCCATGTTAACTGGGCACTTGCCTAGTTCCCATGCGGGGAAGGCTGCCTTATAAGGTAGGGAGCAAGGGTCGATTTCTTCTCCCAGGTGGGTGATGCGGGAGGCAGCCATGGCAAAAGTTCTGCGGCAGTGTGAAGGAAAGCAATTGGTCTGCGTTTGCTGTGTGTGCGGCGAGGCGCGTGACGATATCGCAGGGGATGGCGCCTGGTACAGCCTGAAAGCACACCTGAGCAGATACGGACTTCAGGAACAGGATCTCTCGCTTTCACACACATTCTGCCCTGGTTGCTTCATGCACTATAAGGAACAGCTTGGCCTGGTACCAAGGCGCTCTGCTCGGGTCTTGTATGCCGGGTCGGGGGGCAGACCGATATCGATGAGCACGAGGGGTTGAGCGCTACCGGTTGAAGTCGCAGATCAGGACAACGTCGGATGTTTGTAACCCGCGTGAGAGGACGAGACGCTTTCCGTGCTTGCACGCGAGTGAGATAATTCAACAAATCGACTGGAGCGGTCAACCACCCGGGGCAGATTTACAGCCCGCGGGGCGCGGCACGACGCCAAGCTTACCCAGGCAGTTTCTGTTGGTGATGGGGCGGAAAATACTGAGGATTCATCCGCGAGGTGAGACTACGATGCGACGGATTCTAGCCATGCTCTTATTATGGGCAATGATCGGCATGGCAGGTGCGATCGTGCTGCCCGTCATCATGGGTTTTGCATTCAAATAGGTCCCGGGTGATCGAACAAGATCGCTCCCCGCAGCACCTTATCTTTTAGACGCGGATGGTTTTTAGCCATCCGCGTTTTCTGCGTTCCAGAGAGGTGTACCCGGGGTCTGTCTCCATTCATGAATGAGATGTCGGGTAGTCGCGTGTCGTCTGCAAAAATCCCATACAGCATCAAAGTGTCACATCATCCCAATCCTGCCACTCAACCCGGTGCACTTCCAAGTATCGATCGACGGCCTGTCCAATTGTAGGAAAGAAGTTTTCCGTGCCGAGTTTGGTGAAAAGACCATAGCGTTTAAGCTGATCCTTTACCGGGCCTTTCATTTCCGCAAAGCAGAGTTCCATGCCCGCCTTGTGCAGCTCCACGTCGAGTTCGGCCAGCGTTTCTCCGGCTGTAATGTCGATATCCGTGACGGGTTCAGCCGCAACGACAACCCACTTTACCGGTGTGGGGGCGTCCGCGATCGCCTGCAAAACATGTTCGTGGAAAACACCTGCGTTGGCGAAGAACAGCGGCGCATCCCACCGGAACAACACCAATCCGGGGATACGCTTCGCCTCCGGATGTCGCGTGATGTCGTGATAACCCTTCAGGCCGTCCACACGACCCAGCACTGCGTCATAAGGACGCCATGCGCGCCAGATGAAAGCTAGAAAGGCCAACCCCACGGCGACGAAGATTCCCTGAATCACACCGACCAGCGCAACACCGAGAAAGCATACGATTGACAGCAAGAACTCGCTGCGCCGGAATTGATACAGGCGTCGAACGCCGGAAATCTCCACCAGCGATATGCAGGCGGAAATAACCACTGCGCCCAGAGCGGCGGCGGGGAGGTTCTGCAGCAACATCGGCGCAAACATCAGTAACATGGCGATGCATATGGCGCCCACAACGCCGGTGAGCTGGGATTTTGCCCCTGCCGATTCGGCAACCGGCGTACGTGACGCGCTGCTGCTGACGGAGAAGCCGTGAAAGAATCCGGCAGCTACGTTCGCCGCGCCGAGCGCGATGAGCTCCTGGTTACTATCCACTTTGTAGCCGCCCCGGAGTGCGAAGGCGCGCGACAACACACTCATGTCGGCGAAGGATACCAGCGCAATTGCAGCGGCGCCGGCAAACAAGGCGCCGATTTCGTGGGGGAAAACGACCGGGACCTGGAAAGCCGGGAGGCCTTGCGGCAGCCTCACAACCACCGAAATGCCTGTCTTCATTGGCAAGTCGAATAGTCCCACCACAGTCATTGAGCCGACCACGGAAACCAACACGCCTGGTATTTTGGGCAACCATCGCTTGAAGCTGAGGATCACGACCAGACATGCAGTACCGATCCCGAAAGCCGCCCAATTGGCTTGCCGGTTCAGGATGCCGTGAATGAGGCTGTTGGATTCGTGAATGAAGTCCTCGCCTCTGACAGAGAACCCGAAAATCTTGGGCAACTGGCCTACGAGCACGGTCAGTGCGATACCATTCAGATAGCCATAGCGGATGGGTTTCGAGACCAGGTCGGCGACGAAGCCGAGCCTCGCCAGGCCTGCCAGCATGCACAACGCGCCGGATAAGATTGCGAGCATGCCCGCGAGCGCCACGGCACGATCTGCGCTACCGGCAGCCAGCGGCAAAACCGTCGCAGCGATGATTGCAGCGAGTGATGAGTCCGGTCCCAACACCAGGATCCGGCTCGGCCCGAATATGGCATAGGCGGTCATAGGCACGATGGTAGCGTAGAGACCGTAAATTGCAGGCAAGCCCGCGGCCTCGGCGTAGCCCATGCCAACCGGGACAAGGATAGCGGTGAGCACCAGTCCGGCGGCACAATCCTTGGCAAGCCATGTGCGTTGATAGGTTCGCACCATTATAAGACCGGGTATCCAGCGAATGAAGCCGCGCGACTCAGCTTCCCGGCCGAAGGGATTGACGGCAATTGGTGGAGTAGTCATCATGAGCCGTCCCGTCAATTAAAGAGTTGGACCCAGCCGTCTGACGTGTGCTGAAACCGTTCACTCAACACCAGACCAAACTCCCCGCGCTCTGGCTGCCACTCGAAACGTTCAACACCGATCTCCGGCCGATCGATCCTAAGGACGTTGAAGGAGTTTTCTTCGCCGCGACCACGAGCGGACACAGCAGTTCCTGCCTGCACCACGAGCGCGGAGTGGCCTTTGATTTTGTAGCGAGTAGCGCTGTGCGCTGTGTGACTCAAGTGGTGGTGACCTGCAAGAAACAGGTCCACTCCGCACCTTGCGAGCGCTACCATAGCCATGCGCGCGCGTCCTACCAGGTTGCGTTCGTCATAACCTTCCGGCAAATCAAAGGGATGATGGGTGACTACAATCTTTACAACCCCGGGATCGCAAGCACACAGCCGCTCACTCATCCACGCGACCTGTTCCTCGTTGATGCGTCCCCCTTTGATCGTCAGCGAGCGCGCGGTGTTGACGCCCAGGACCGCAATCTCGTCGTCATAGTAAAACGGTCGCAGATCGTCTGTGATATAGCGGCGGAATTTGCGCAGCGGTTGAAGGAACCGAGCGGCCACATTATGGAGCGGCACGTCATGGTTACCCGGCACGACAATCTGAGGTTTGGGCAAGCGATCGAGAAAAGCACACGCTTCCTTGAACTGATGTGAGCGAGCACGCTGCGTCAAATCTCCCGACACGGCTACCAGATCGGGAGTGATCTTTGTGATCGCCTCAATCAACGGAGAGATGACTCGGTGGTTGACGCGGCCAAAATGGATGTCGGACAGATGAACTATCGAGCGCACTAGCTGCCTCGCAGTCTGGCCAAGCTGAGAGTTCACGCTTTTGAACTCTCACCTTCGCTCGTCAGTGTGTCTGATTGTTGGCGGGCGCCAGCACGCGTAGCGCCCCTGGCCGTACGCGATAATGAAGCGGCGGCTCCATGATGGTTACTTCGCCATCGAACGCCACACGGACACGCTTGTGTTTTGTTCCGATCCAAAGGTCTTTCGTCGTGAAGGCCAGGAAATCTCTTTCCTGACGAAGGCTGCCGAGTAGCGCACATAGCGCCAGCCGGATCAAGCCCAGTCGTCCGGTGCGGTTAGTTGTGTAAAGACTGAGTTCGCCCTTGTCGAGACATGCGCGGCTGCCGATGTTGAGCCCCTCCATTTCGTATGCGTTGTTGCCGACAAAAACAAAGGGCGTGCGACCGGTCAACTCTTTCCCGTCAACGCCCAGGCCAATCTCCAGAAACGGATACCGGCGCAGCACCTCGAGCGCCGCCCAGACATACGCCGGCAACTTGCCCCAACCGAGTCGCTGCTGCTTCACACGCTCGTGAATGATGCTCGGATATAGTCCCAAGCTCGAATTATTCAAGAAGATGCGGCCATTGACGTCGCCTACATCAACTCTGGCTGTGTGGCCCGCGACTATTGTTTCGACCGCGGCTTCAAGATCGAGTGGGATATCCAGGTCCTTGGCGAAGTGGTTTATGGTCCCAAACGGCAAGACTCCCAGCGTCTTGTCGGAATCGATGATTGCCGCGGCGACTAAGTTGATCGTACCGTCTCCACCCCCCGCCACAACTCTTTCAGCATCACTCCGAGCGGCGCTCCGCGCGAGCTTGACAAGCTCAACCCCGTTGCCAGCCAACAAGATTCGCGCATCCACTCCAATCGCTTTGAAAGCTCCGGCCAGGAGCTGCTGGACATCTGCTCTATTACCAGCGCCCGAACTGGCATTGACAATCACCTCGATTTTCACTCGCCTCATAGTGGGGCAACCTTGATCCGGAAGCATAGGGCGTGGTTCAGGCAAAACCAAACCGTACAGGCGGACCGGTTGATAGCCGATACTAGCCCAAATACTGTGTGGATAGACATCTGAGATTGTCTAATCCTCAATGTTTAAGAATTCGCTGTCAGGCAGAGATGCCAGCCAGTTTTGTCGCTTCTGCCGCAGCGATTCCAGGTGCGTCCGCTCATTATATGGCACCTGATCGTGCCAGCAGCGGTAGTTTGTTGGGATCCATCTGTAGGCAAGCGCCCGGATAGCCCGCATTTTGACCTTTGCTTTCCGCTCGTACAGGCCCTTTGGGATGTCCCAGCCTGCGTCGACTTCACGACGATCGAAGTCTGGACCAAGGGCGGGTTGGTCACCTTATACCTGCTCTTTGTCATGGAGTTGGTGACACGGCGAGTGCACTTCGCAGGTAGTACTGCCAATCCCGACGAACTGTGGATTCCCGAGTCAGGCTACGACACAAATTCCGATTTTCGCTCCGGCGGAATGCCAGCTACCGGCCCTTGTTCTCACGCGGGCGTACGGCCCTTTCGGGGTGGTCGGCAGCATCCTCGAGACCTTCCACGATCCCGGCCTCGTATGCCTGATCCGTCTCGGCGAGTTCTTCAACGCTCTCCTCATCAGCGTCCGCAACTTGCGAAAGCCCCTGGGCATCACCCGATTGCCCGGCGCTGTCAGAACCTGCCTCCTCCGGATCGCTTCCAAGTTCGTCGATCTGAGCCTCGTCATTCCGCAGTTTACGTGTCACCATAGATACCTCCCCAGAGCGCCAGAATCGAGTGCCGAACAGTGGCTGCTCAATGAATGAATTTCGCCAACCTTCGCATGGGGCTTCTTGGTCGCGGCGATGCTCTTCGATTTCGCGCGGCCCTTCACCATCGGCCCGACGAAACCGGGTATCACGCCGTACGTCGACGAGATCGGCCCTTCAGTGCTCTGGCACTTCGCGCCAGGCTCTTCGCGTCCCCGCTTGCGGAGAGCTGCTTTGTTTTCGCCACCAGCTTCTGAGACTGCTGAACGGTTTCCGCTTCCTTCGCATTCACGCGTGCAGTGATTTCTCGTCTCTCACCTGTGTTTGACATATCTTTATGGTCTCTCATTTCTGCCATGCAAGACGTTCAGGCGTTTCACAGATCCGCCACTCTCTCCAGGAACAGTACAGCAGATGATGGCATCTGACGCATTGCACGTCTGTTCACAATTGCTCACGGTCTCCGTTTTGCCTATTCCGTCAATCCACGATATATCGTGCCTTCGCCCGGCATGAGTCGTTTGCAGAGGTGGCACATTTCTGCTGGGTGAGAACGACCCTATCCGAGAACAATATTCAATTTGGCCTGCTTCTTGGCTGCAGTTGGTTGGAGTTGGCAGTGCTGAGATTCTCGCGGGCACAGCCTGGGACACAACAGGGGTATTTTGAAGCGTTTTCGGACTGGTTCTAGAGGTTGTTGAATGCCCGCAAGGCCTTGACGGACGCGGATTTGGAACTGGTGCCGGGGGGCGGAATTGAACCGTCGACACACGGATTTTCAGTCCGTTGCTCTACCGACTGAGCTACCCCGGCATGCGGAAGCGGCCCGCCCCGATGTTCTGGAGCGCGAAGTTATATATCATCGCAGGTCCTCGGGTGTCTAGGCAAAACTCAACCCGCAGCTTACCCCGAATCCCGCCCCGACTCCAGGTGAGGGCATCTACCTCTTCAAATGCGGGTACGCCTCCGCCAGCAACGGCGGGACCGTGGGCGGCTGGGAATCCAGCTCCTCGAGGATTTCGATTGCGTTGACAACGGCCTGGCCGCGGAAGTGATTGTTCGTGATCGCGTAGGTCTCCTTGGCGGTCTGCTTCATCGCGCGGACCCGGCCGGCAACCTCGCCGATCTCCGCCTGGCTGTACAGGTAATCGTAGCGGGCGTCGCGCCCCGCGTCCTCCTTGAACCAGTTCTGGTAGTTGCGCCCGTGCAGCCGCAGGTAGGCGACGGACGCGGTCACGCGCCCCGACAGGCTCATGGAATCGCCGATCACGGGTTGATCCACGTTGCAGAACGCGACCCGGTGCTCGCGCAGAAATCCGTAAAACCCTTCCTCGTTCCAGGATCCGTGACGGACCTCCACCGCGAGTGGGAAACCGTCCAGCAGACGGAACATCGTCTCGAGATACGCGAGGTTCGCTTCCGTGTGCCGGAAACTCCAGGGGAACTGCAGCAGAAGCGCCCCCAGAACGCCTGCTTCGGCCAGCGGGGTCATGGAACGGCGCACGAGTTCGGCATCGGCGGCGAGCCGCGGTCCCGCGGGATCTTCCCGCTCGTGGGAAAGCCGTTGCCAGGCTTTTGCGGTGAATCGAAATCGGGGATTATTTTTCACACGCTGCGCCCAGGAGGCCGCATCGCGCGGCCTGGGAGGAGCATAGAACGAGCTGTTGATTTCGATGGTGTCGAAGTACTCCGCCAGATAGGCCAGCGGGTCGAACGACTTGCCTGCTGCCTTGGGGTAGACGATCCCTTCCCAGTCTTTATAGTTCCAGCCGGCCGGCCCCACTCGAAGCGAGGCGTCGCGCGGGGGAGATTGGAAGAGTGAGCCCTGGGATCCTGATCTCATAGGCTGGAGGAATGGGGCGCCGCTTATTCGAAAATGACTCCGACCGGCGAGCCCGGGCCCAAGTCGAGCTCGTCCACAGCGGACCCATCGCGCTTCACGATTTCGAGATAGCCGCTGGAGCCGGGGATCACGAACAACTCCCCGGGTGTGCCTTCACCAAACGTTCGCCGGAAGATCGTGATTTCCTGTTTGCCTGCAACCATCCGGCATCCGCGTCCCGTGGCGCCGTAGACGGGGATATCCTCGGGAGTCAGGTTGGTGATCAGGTTGCCGAAGGCGTCGACCGCAAGAACCGCCCCCTGGACAAGCGCGTCTCTCACCCGTGTCACACCGGGGAGTTTCAGGCAGACGGGCTGTTCCAGCTGGGGGCCGAACTGCCGGAGAGGAATGTCCCGGCTGATATAAGCCGCAATCGGCGCGAAGATGTCGCGGCCGTGGAATGTCGACGACACCGGCTTGTGAAAGTAGTGGTCCGCGGTGATCTCGTGCACCGTGCGGCCATCCTCACGGTTGAACACATGGGTGAGAATCCCGTTGTCGGGCGCGACGAAAAAGTACCCGCCTGCGGACACCGCCAGGCCCTTGCGCATGGTCCCGACTCCGGGATCGACCACCGCCAGGTGGATCGTGCCGGGAGGAAAGTGGTAGTAGGCCTGTGACAGGACGAAAGCACCGCTGTGGATATCGTGGCGCGGGATGAGATGGCTGATGTCGATGAACGTGAGGTCGGGATTCACCCCGAGCATGACCCCCTTCATCGCGGCGACGAAATGGTCGCGCAAGCCGAAATCAGTCAAGAGCGTGATCAGTCGTGTTGGATTTGGCATAGACCATCCAGGCTGAGCCGAATCTTACCACGGACTTTCGGAAAACATGATGCATGAAAACACGCGGTTTCTGGGACCGGCCTTGACTCGATCTGCGCCCTTCGATATGGTTTGTCGTAAGTGTGGTTTATCGGCTCTCGCGGGTACGATAACTGGCAATTCGGTCAAAGAGCGGCTGAGCGCCCGGACACGGGCGCGGAGGCCAGGTCAGGCAGAAGAGGAGTCGCCTTGAAGGCGCACATCTATCTCGACAACAGCGCGACAACGCGTATCGACGACCAGGTGCTGGAGGAGATGCTGCCCTATCTGCGGGAACGCTTCGGCAACGCGAGTTCGACCCACATCTTCGGCCAGGAAGCACGCGCCGCGGTTGAGGATGCGCGCAGGGAAGTGGCCAGGCTCATCGGCGCCGACAGCCGCGATGTGGTCTTCACGTCGGGCGGCACCGAGTCGGACAATATGGCGCTGTGGGGCGTCTGGCGCAGCGGCTATCGCGCCGGCAATCACATCATTACTTCCAGGATCGAACATCCCGCTGTGCTGGCCACCTGCAAGCAGTTGGAATCGGCAGGCGCCGAGGTCGCCTACCTGCCGGCGGACGCCTCGGGGCGGGTTGATCCGGAGCTCGTGGCGAAGTCCATCAACGACCGCACGATCCTGATTTCGATCATGCACGCCAACAACGAAACCGGCGTCCTCCAGCCCATCGAGGAGATCAGCCGGCTGTCGCGGGAGCGCGGTATCCTGCTCCACGCGGACGCGGTTCAGTCCGCAGGCAAAATCCCGGTCAGCGTCGCGAGCCTGGGCGTTGACCTGCTGTCGCTGTCGGGGCACAAGCTGCATGCGCCGAAAGGAGTGGGCGCCCTGTACATTCGCGGGGGCGTCAAGCTGGCGCCCTTCATGACCGGCGGCTCTCATGAGCGACGGCGCCGGGCGGGCACGGAAAACGTGCCTGCCGTTGTCGGGTTCGGCGCGGCCGCGCGGCTCGCGCTTCAGCGGCTGCCCGAGCTGGGGACGCGCGTCGCCGCACTGCGCGACCGGCTCGAGACTGAATCCAAGAACCGGATCACGGCGGTGCGGACAAACGGAACCCCGCAGCACCGCCTGCCGAACATCGCAAACCTCGCGTTTGAAGGGCTCGAGGGGGAAGCCGCCGTCATCGCGCTGGATCTGGCAGGATTGGCCGTGTCGACCGGTTCGGCTTGCTCTTCCGGGTCGCTGGAGCCGTCGCACGTTCTGATGGGCATGGGGCTGCGCCCGGAGGTCGTGCAGGGATCGCTGCGCTTCAGCCTCTGTTATCACAACACGCCCGAGGAAATCGACTCTGCCGTCGGGATCCTCTCGGAAGTGGTCGGCCGGCTGCGCGGACTGGCGCGGTGCGGCTCTGCGTAGAAGTGGAGACGGTACTCGCGGATGCCGGCTCGCGTCGCTCGCCGCAAGATGGTATCCGGGACACCGGACATTCCATCTGATTTCGATCGGGATTTATGACTTCCATAGAATTGAAGGAACAACAAATTGACGGCGTAACCATCCTGACGGTGGAGCACGGGTTGAAGGGCGAGATGGAGTCGATTCTGAAGGAGCGCATCGACCAGCTGGTGCAGGAAGGTTCGTTGCAGATCGTCGTCGACCTGAAGCATGTTCCGTATGTGGACTCGAGAGACATCGGGCGGCTCATCCGCTCGCACCTTTCGGTGCGCCAGGCGGGCGGCCGCGTGCGGCTCTGCAACTTGTCGGAGAAGGTCCTGGACGTTTTGAGAATGACGCGGCTCGACACGGTGCTTGACCTCTACAAGTCGGAGTCGGAGGCGTTGGCGGCCATTCTCGGGGACAACAGGGTGCCCAGCGGTCGATTTGCGTCTGACCAGGCCCGAAGGGCAGAATGACTGGCCCTTGCCGACTCCCTGCAATTCCTGCAGCCCCTGTCCCATCGTGATCACCCCTTGCATGGGACCACATTCACCCACAAAAGGACTGAGAATGAGGCTCCGCCCGCCCTGGTAACGTATCGAAAGAGGATGTCGCCGTCTTCCATGCCTTTTGTGGGGATCTTGGCGCCGAGTTCCCGTTCCACCTCCATCTGCAGGTCGTTGCCGTGCCGGTCGCGAAATTCGTGAGGATTCCACCACCTCCAATCGGTGATCGCGTTATGCAACGCGAGTAATTTCAATTGCTTATCTCCTGTAGGCTGGTGGTATGCCTCCAGCCCCTCGATCACCGTCTTTAAACTTTCGCTCTTGTGGTGGAGAACGCCGCGGCGTGCGTCTTTCTTGATTTGCTCTGCGGACCGAATTGCCATTGGCTGGGCCCTCCTGTGCCCCGGACACTTCTTTCCCGCATTGCCATGGGACTCCCAGACACCGCACCCGCGTTATTCCGGGGCGGGGGGGACCAGTGCGCTAAAAGGACCAGGCTCAAGTGGTCTTGGTATGTGCACGATGGTGGTCGCTGCCCGGCACTTGGCGGCGGAGCGGGCCGATGAGCTGTGGGGTTCGTATCGATTTCGTCCCATCCGCCACTGCCGCCGGGACTCAAGCCGATCACGGTCGCTATTGTAAACCGCCAGCCGCGATCAACGTGAGATTTTCTAAAAATAGTGCCGGAACGGGCGTCCGCCCAGGAGTTCTCGCTACGACCCGCGCGCAGATGGCGCCGCACTCGTTACTTCAGAGTCAGCCAGAAATCCCGGAACGCGACATTTGACAGGAAAAATCCGAGCGGGACGTTCACCAGTACGCCGATGCTGAAAGCCCAGAAGGAATTCCAGCCGCATTTCGCCAGCTCACGGAACCGGGTCGTGAGCCCGATGCACAAAAACGTGAACACGAACGTCCAGGTGCGCAAGGTCTTGATGGGCGCGATCAATCCTTTTTCAAGCCCCTCATAATCCGCGCTCGCCTGACCGCCATAGGCCTCGACGATCAGCGTCATGAGGATGGACGCGGCCACGAATCCCAGGACGAACTTGGGGAATCGCTCCCAGATGACGCCCGCCCCGACGCGGCCCGGCTGGGCCCCCGGCTTCCTGCGCTCCCAGACGGTCACGGCCACGATGGACAGAATGAAGCACCAGATGCCGATCCAGATGTCGCGGCCGATGACCTTCATCAGGGTGAAGGCGCGGATGGCGTTTTCGTTGTCATACAGCTGCCGCTGGTCCTGAACGAGGGCCACGTGCTCCGGTTTCGCCGTGCCCTCAGACACCATGCGGACAGCGACAGAGAGCGGTTCCGGCATCGGCGGCGCGTAAGCCTGGGCTGCCGCCAGGCCGGCGGCGTCGGCGAATTCGGAGGTTCCCACCCAGGCGCCCGCGACAGCCGTCGGCAGGTTCATGGCCCTGGAAGCCAGCGGGATGAAGAAGATCATCACAATCGCCCACAGGGTCACGACCGAAATGGCCATTGCGATGTGCTCTTTCCGGGCGCGAACCGAAGCGCCGACAGCGATTGACGCGCTGACCCCGCATACCGCGCCGGCCGCGCCCAGGACGGCGCCGAACTCGGGCTCCTGCCTGAACAGCCGCGTGGCGGAGAAATAGATCGTGAGCCAGGTGACCACGGAGACAATCGTGGCCTGCAGGAAGGCGATCGGGCCGGCAGATACGATGAGGGTCAGCGGCAGCGTCGCCCCGAGGAGGACAATGCCGGTCTTGATGTAGTATTCCGTGCGCAATGCGGCGTCGAACCAGGAGGGCAGCTTCAGGATGTTGCCCGCAATGAGGCCCAGGATCAGCGCCAGGAGCGGCGCCTCGAGATTGTAGGCGTGCGCAATCTTCGAGCTCGACAGGATCAGGATGAGAACGGACGCGGCGAAAAGGATGGAAAATCCGCGCAGGTATTCAGGCGCCTTCCGTCCCATCACGGCCACGCTGATGCTGAACACCGAGGCGAACGCCGCGAACAGGAGCAGGTACCATGGCCAGGTGGCCCCCAGGTGCCGCGCCACCGGAGCCAATTCCGTCCAGTCTGCGGGCTGTTTGACGGCGAACCCGGCGAGAAGATCGGCACGGCCGACGGCGTAAAGGATGATGCTCAGGAGAATGATTCCGAGTCCGAGCCACACGGCCCAGTAGTCTTCCGTCTTCCACAGCAGCGACCGGGCACTCGTCGATTCGTGCATGAACGTTCCTCCCCGCGCGTGAAGGACAGCAAATGGAACGCGTTGACGGTGTAAGGCCCTAGTTTCGGACGAGTCGCTCCCGCTGTAAAGAGTCTTTGTTAAGGAGTGGGTCCCGGCAGTCCTCGATTAATCCCGGACTCCGGGTTCATACTCTTTGCGTATTCGTGAATATTCCGCTTCCACAGCAATCTCCTCCCGTCCATCCGGCGTGATGTTCCACATGACCATGTCGAAGACATTTGGGCCGCGGGGCTCGATCACGGTGCGCCACCCCCAGTCAGGCCCGGGCGGCGCGGGGTACGACCCGCGAACATCAAGGGCCTGGGCGGTGGTGATCAGGCCCTTGATGATCATGAACGCGTCGCTCATATGCCAGGAGTCGATCCAGACGGCGTGCGCCGGTTTTCCTGTCCCGTCGCAGCCGATCAGCAGGGAGCCTTCCTGAGGCTTGTTCTGATAGGTCCAAGTGTAGTCGATGCGGAGGAATCTGCCGCCGGCCGCCGGAGTGACGGAAACCGTGGACGCCGGCTCCTGCGCCGCAACAGAAGCCGCCTCGTAGAGGCGATACGTCGCCGTCCAGTCTCCGGCCAAACCGCGAAGGGAATCGGGGATAGCCATGACCGCTCTCTCCCAAAAATGGAATCACGGAACTGCCCGACATTTCATCCGGGCAGGCAGACCTACGCATTGTCTCGCCGACAACATCGCCAAGGCGGAGACCGGTCCCATGATCGTCCTGTATTTACCAACCGGCAAGCTGGGATGCGGCCGAACCCGGCGTCAGCCGGATCTTGCCCGCGCTTTCTTGACCGTTGCCGTCAAACATGGTACAAGCATCAGCACGATTGGGCCAGCGTAGCTCAGTTGGTAGAGCAACTGATTCGTAATCAGTAGGTCCCCGGTTCAAGTCCGGGCGCTGGCTCCAAAAGAATCAAACACTTAGCGAAATCACCAAAAACTCAAGATCGCTCTGGGGTTCCACTGGGGTTCCAACCGGCGGAGCTTTCCTGAGTGGGAGGAACATGGTGCAGAGCTGAGTCGGCCTACGGCGTAACAACACCATTAGAGTCACCAATATCGTGCTGAAAGAAGTAATCGAGAAGCTTGCTTTCTAAAACATTTCATAGCCATTCCTTGGAACTCCCCTCGCTGAACATAATTCCGGCTGGGAAACGTCCGCATCTCCTGATCGCCCTTTGACATGGGCCATCAGTTTTGCGCGCAGATAAATCATGCGATCGCAAAGATCGGCTGATTGAGATTCACCGGTCAGCCGGAGCCCCTCCGTCCAGCCGCCTCCGGGGGGCCTATATCGTGCGTGTCCCCCCCATGGTCGAGCTAGCTGAGCTAGGGCCCTACCAGATCTAACTTCAAAGCTTCGACCACCTCTTCTCCTATCTCGCAAGAGAAGGGCGCCGGCCTTCCGTTCGTCTCTTTCGCCATCATCTCAGCTCCCATAACAGGCGGATCGGCACGGCATACATTCGGTCGCCAAATCCTGCAATGGCTTCGCCGTCGTAAAGCACCACTCCCGCGTTGAAACGGCTGCCCGCGGCGTCTTTCAGCTTGCGCAGCCCGCGGAAGTCAGCCGAAGTGACGGTCGCCGAAGCCTTCACCTCGACGCCCGCGAGCTCATGGCCCCGGCGTTCCATGACGATGTCGACCTCGAAGCCGTCCCGGTCGCGGAAATGATGGAAGCGGATGTCATCCTCATGCCAGCTTGCTTGCCGTCGAAGCTCCTGGAATGCAAACGTCTCAAGCAGCATGCCGAGTACGGCTCTGTCTTTTGCAAGTCCCGCCGCGTCGAGGCCCAAAAGAGCGCAGGCGAGCCCGGCGTCGCCCAGATGTAGTTTGGGAGTCTTGATCAAACGGCTGATGCGATTGGAGTGCCAGGGGCGGAGTTCTTCAATCAGAAAAACCCGTTCCAGCAGCGTGATATATTCGCGAATGGTCGGATAGCTCAACTGGAACGGAGATGCAAGTTCGTTTATGTTGAACAGGCACGAGGATTGTGCTGCGGCGCGTTCCAGGAGCGGCGGCAAAACGTCGAGAGACCGGATGCGAGCCAGTTCGCGCACATCCCGCTGCGTTAAAGCGTCTATATATTCGCGATACCATGCGGAGCGCCTTTTGGAATTTGGACGAACAAGCACTTCGGGGTAGCCGCCGGCAGCCACGAGTTCCGGGAGTGATCTTCCGAGACGCTCGACCTTTGCTATTTTGAATGATGCGGCGAAAAGACCATCGATAAAGCCGGACTCCTTGCCAGCGATTTCACATTGCGCCAGCGGATGAATGCGAAGGACCTCCATCCGTCCGGCGAGAGATTCCGAGAGTTTCGGCACAAGCAGAACGTTGGCAGATCCGGTGAGGAGGAATCTGCCCGGCACGCGTCGACGATCGACTGCGATCTTAAGGGCCGAAAAAAGCCCGGGAACGCGCTGGACTTCATCAAGGATCGCCCGCTCAGGCAGATCATCCACAAAGCCGATCGGATCAGCCTCGGCGGCATGCGTGAGGGCAGGATTGTCGAAGGTGAAATAGGAATATCCGAGCGGTTCGCCTAATCCCCGGGCAAGCGTGGTCTTTCCTGACTGGCGCGGACCATGAATGAGAACGACGGGCGTGTCGGCAAGAGCCTCCTTCAAGCGTTTTGAAGCGAAGCGGGGGTATAATTTATGAGTTTCCATATCGCTATCGCCATCGGCTGCAGCCGGCTGATTTTAAGTTTGATGTCCGGCTGATTTTAAGTTACATGCCCGGCTATTTTAAACCTTTTTCCCCGGCTGATTGGAACCTTTTTTCGAAAATCTCTGGTGTGGTCTGAACTCAGTCATTTTGGCTGCCAAACCGCCAGGAATGATGGGAGACATCGGTTGCTGTCCAAAGTGGTGCGGTGATTTTCGTTCGGCTTGTCTCCGATCTACATAATGGTTCAAGTTTTTTGAACGTTTATGCGCAACATTGAGGCGTGAAATATCTCGGCGCCTCATTGCTGAAGGAGGAGCGTCGCAGTCAGCATCCTATGCCTCGTCGTTTTTCACCCCGACCAATTCCAGGTCGCTTACAATTCGGAAGAGCCGAGCGCCCCAGGCATTGAGCGCTTCCTGTTTTTCCTTGTCGTAGCTGTGCCGGTCGTATACCTTGGTAACTGCATAGCGGTGCACCCCAGCACCCGCGTTAACTGCTTGAATTTGCTGCCTTACGGATTATTGGCGACGCACAGGGATCTCGGGCGAGGTCAAAGCGATTCTTGGGGGCCTCCATCACGAATACCGGCTCGAGAAGTTCGCCGCCTGAATCGGATACTGATGCCGGGCAATGGGTGCCGAATCATGAGCGCAAGTGTGTGTTCAAGAGTCGCCGCAAACGCGGTCGCCCATGCGAATCCCTGACCGTGCTTTGGTTCTCTCTGATGAGAACAACGGCGAAGAATGCCAGCGGCATCGCTGCCGTTTTGTTGAGGTTTTATTGCACAGCACAGGACTCCTACATCAGTTTTTGTGTTCTGCCCCCACCAGCACGGCCTCAGCTCAAAAACAATCGATAGGCCGAATTGGCGCTCTCCTCGCAATAGGTATAGCCGAGCTTGTCCAGAAATTCCTGGAACGCCACCATCTCGGAAGGGTGCACTTGGATGCCGACCAGCACGCGCCCGTAATCCGCGCCGTGATTACGATAGTGGAACAAGCTTATGTTCCAATCGTGACTCATGCTGCTGAGAAACTTCATGAGCGCTCCCGGCCGCTCGGGGAACTCGAAACGATACAGGATCTCGTGCTCGGCCTGAGGCGCCCGGCCGCCGACCATGTGCCGGACATGCAGCTTGGCCAATTCGTTATCCGTGAAGTCAAGCGCCTCCAGGCCGTGCGCGCGAAGTTTTTCGATGATGGCCGTGACCTCATCCCGGCTCTGGACCTCGATGCCGGCGAACACCTGCGCTTGCCGGGAGTCGGCATACCGGTAGTTGAATTCGGTGATGTTCCGCGGACCCAACAGGGAACAAAACGCCTTGAAGCTCCCCGGGCGCTCAGGAATCGAGACCGCCAGGATCGCCTCGCGTTCCTCCCCCAGTTCGGCCCTCTCGGAGACGTGACGGAGGCGGTCGAAATTCATGTTGGCGCCGGAGGCGATGGCCACCAGCACTTTCCCGTGAATATTTTCTTGTGCCGCATAGGCTTTGGCTCCTGCCACGCTCAAAGCCCCTGCAGGCTCAAGGATTGATCGTGTATCTTCAAAAACGTCTTTGATCGCGGCGCAGATGGCATCGGTGTCCACCAGCACGATGTCATCCACCAGTTGCTGGCAGAGTCGGAAAGTGATTTCGCCCGGGATCTTCACGGCCACGCCGTCGGCGAACAGTCCCACATGCGGCAATCGCACTCGTTCGCCCTTTTTCAGAGAGGCGTGCATGGCGGCCGCATCCACGGGTTCGACGCCGATGATCTTGATCTCCGGGCGGAGCCGCTTGATGTAAGCCGCCACGCCGGCAATCAAACCGCCGCCGCCCACGGGCACAAAAACCGAGTGCAGCGGTTTATTGTGCTGACGCAGGATTTCCATCCCGATGGTTCCTTGTCCTGCAATGACATCGGGATCATCGTATGCATGAACCAAGGTGCGCTGCTCCGTTTCGGCCAATCGAAGGGCATGGGTACAGGCCTCATCGTAGGAGTCGCCGTGCAGGACGACACGCGCGCCGAGCTTCCTTACGGCGTTAATCTTAATGTGCGGCGTAGTCGCGGGCATCACGATCATGGCTTCACAACCGAGCGTCCGCGCCGCAAGGGCTACCCCCTGTGCGTGATTGCCCGCGGAGGCCGCAATCACACCGCACCGGCGCTCCTGTGGACTGAGGCGGATCATCTTGTTGTACGCGCCGCGCAGTTTGAAGGAGAAGACCGGCTGCATGTCCTCGCGCTTGAGCAGCAGGATATTGTCCAGCCGCTCCGACAGGCGCGGCGCGACTTCAAGCCGAGTTTCGATCGCCACGTCATAAACCTGCGCGGTGAGGATTCGCTCCAGGTAATCATTGATCTGCATTTATGTTTACCTCCCGGTGTTGGACATACTCACCCATCCTATTTCAGGCAAACTTGCCGTCATCTAACACCCATTGAATTTCCCTGGTCTGCAGGCATGCGCCGGCCTTGCGCTCTGAACAATCAGCGCAGCAGGTCCTCCAGCTGGATTTTGGAGTCGGTCTTGGCATCGCGATATTTTACGATGATGGGGGTGTAGAGTGCGACTCTCCACTCTTTGCCCTTGCCTCGGGTGATCGCACGCGAGCCTGCCACAACGACCGCCTCTTCTGGAATGATCAGCGGCTCGTTTTCACAGGCGCGGTGGACCGTTTCACGGACCAGATCGTATACGGGAGTCGAGCGATTGAGAATCGTGCCTGTGCCCGGTACCGCTCTCTACTTCACCACGGCGCCCTCGTAACCACCGCAGTGGCCACCGAACAGCTTTTCGATGTCAGCCTGGAAGGGACACGCTCCGCATACTGGAAATGCCGATCTGATCCAGGACGGCCGCCATTTTTCTCAAGTTCTCCTGGCTGGGAGGAATCATCGGCAACCGATAGTTCGGCTCTAGCAGGCCCATCAGCCCCATGATGGCTTTGACTGGGATCGGATTCGATTCAATGAAGTTGATCTCCATCAGAGGGAGGTAGCGCATCTGGAGTTCGCGGGCACGGGCGAAATCACTGCGCAAACAGGCTTGGGTCAGCTCGGTCATCGGACCGGGGATTTCATTGGACACCACGGAGATTACGCCTTTGCCGCCCAGAGCGATCAAGGGAAGCGTGATTGCGTCGTCGCCGCTCAAGACCAGAAAGTCGGAAGGAACTCTGGCGATGATCGAGGCCATCTGCCCGATATTGCCCGAAGCTTCTTTCACACCGACGATATTTGGAATCTGTGCCAGGCGCACCAGCGTCGCCGGCTCAACGTTTACACCCGTACGCCCCTGAACACTATAGACAACGATCGGCAACCGAGTCTCCGCTGCGATCAATCTGTAGTGCCGGTAAAGACCCTCCTGCGTCGGTTTGTTGTAGTAGGGAGTGACGGAGAGCAGGCCGTCAGCGCCCAGTTGCTCCAGCTCGTGCGCCAGGGCGATTACTTCAGCGGTGTTAAAACCTCCGCACCCTGCCAGAACGGGCACTCGGCGCCGCGTCTCCTCCAGCGTGATCTCGACAACTCGCAAATGTTCGGCGCGCGTCAGCGTCGGGTTCTCACCCGTAGTGCCGCAGGGGACCAGGAAGTTGATGCCTTCCGCAACCTGGCGGCGGATCAATTTGCGCAGGGTCGGCTCATCAAGCACGCCCTCGCAGGTAAACGGAGTGACCAGCGCAGTGCCGCATCCGTTAAACAGGGGACACCTCCTCCAGGAAAACACGATGTCGATCACGCGGAGATTCTCAGCGGTGATCCCTTCGAATCTGGCGTTATTGAACTCGTCGAGCTTGAGCTCGATCTCTGCGCGATACTGGGGCGCGAGTTGTTCGAGCATGCGTCCCATCTTGCCGTAGCCAGCAGTGCGATTTTCATGGTGTTACTCGAATACGTTGGGATCCAACTGTTGAAAAAGCTCGCGGTGGAGACATTCGACCGCTTTCGCCAGGTCGGATTCCGCCACCACCAGGCTCAGGTTTCTTTTTGACGCACCCTGCGAGATCATGCGCGTGTTGGTGCCGTTGAGCGCGTGAAACACACGGCCCGCGACTCCCGGTGTGCGCCGGATGTTGTCGCCGACCACGCAGACGATTGCCTGTCCCTCCTCGATCGTCACTTCGGCAAACTGCCGGAGTTCCTCGCAGATCGACTTGAGACTGGAAGGATTGTCGACTGTCAGGGAGACACTTACCTCGGACGTTGAAATCATATCTACCGCAGTTTCGAAGCGGTCGAACACTTCAAAAATGCGTTTCAGGAAGCCGTAGGCCATCAGCATGCGCGTCGACGAGATGTTGACCAGGGTGATGTTCCGCTTGCAGGCGATCGACTTGGCAATGTTGGTGCACGGCACCGGCTCGGCAATAATCCGCGTCCCGGGTGCCTCCGGTCGCCGCGAGTTCAGGATCGACACGGGAATGTTTTTCTCAATTGCCGGCAGCAGCGTCGTCGGATGAAGGACTTTTGCCCCGAAATAAGCAAGTTCGGCTGCCTCTGCGAATGAAATGTTTTTCACCTTGTGACAGCCATGGAATATGGTCGGGTCTGCAGTCAGCATGCCGTCAACGTCGGTCCAGATCTGGATTTCTTCTGCGCCGATGCCTGCTCCCACAATCGATGCAGTGAAGTCGGATCCTCCTCGGCCGAGCGTGGATGTCACTCCGTCTTCCGTCGAACCGATAAAACCACCCATCACTACGACGCCGGAGACCGCCAGGGGCGGCAGGGATGCGGCCAGCCTTGCGTAAGTCTCATGGTACAGCGGAACAGCGGCAGTGTGATGGCGATCCGTCACAATTACTTTCCGTGCATCCAGGTGTGCCGCAGGAATGCCGAAACGGCGCAGGGCCAGCGCCAGAATGCGGCTTGATAGCCGCTCGCCGTACGCAGAGATCGCGTCGATCGAACGGGGTGTCAGTTCCCCCAGCAACGCCAGGCCTCTCACCAGATCCTGCAGCTCCCGGAAGTGCTCCGCCAGCACGAGGTCAAGATCCTGGCGGTCCGAGGCCGCCACGACCTGTTGCGCTTCATCCGAATGATACTTGCGCAGTTCCTCGAGCTGCGCGATGGCGTCCCGTCGTTCCCCGCCGATTGCGGCTGAGGCGATCGCCAGCAGCCGGTTGGTCGTCCTGCCCATGGCTGAAATCACCACGACCGGTTTGCGCTCAAGCCGTGCTTTAACGATTTCGGCCACACGTTCGATCGCGGCAGCAGACTCCACAGAAGATCCGCCGAACTTCATCACAATCATGGCAACCCCAGCATCCCCTCTGACAGCATAGGCTCCGCATTCAGGACGGCCGCGCCCGCCGCGCCGCGCACGGTATTGTGGCCCGGCATGGGTTTTTCTATAAAGGATGGAGGAAGGGAAAGAAGAGGTGTCGTGCGGTCTTCGGTCCCGATAGCGCTCCATCCGGCGTAGACTCGTCGGATGACAGTGGGTCGGCCTTATCCGTACCCCCCAACTCCCGGGCGTGCGCTCGCACCGGAGGTTTCGGCGGACTACTGCCGGCCCCTTTCGCCGGGCGTCCGAAGCTCATCGGAACCGCTCACCTGGCTACTCATGGCCGCCGCAACCTCTATCAGACAAAATGGTACCATACCAAAAGATGGCAACGCTATGCCAGCCCAATTTGGAGATTTCTGTGATTCAGACAGCGAAAGCCAAAGCAGTTACGGAAGAAGGGATCGACTTGCGTGTCCAATCCGGGGTGGTGGATGTCGTTCACAATCCCGACGATTTCAAACAGGTATCCTTGAGCCCGAGCTTCGAAGTAATTCTTTCCTTTACTCTGTATCATAAAGTATGGCCAGGTCGAAATGCTCCCAATTGCCGTCGTGAGCAGGTTGTCAGGTTGCCTCATAGTTACCTGCTGGATGAGAGTCTCTACCAATCCTGCGTGGTCAACCCGGAAACGTTCGCGGCCGAATTGCGCATGCTATAAATACCCGGGACGCTCGCCGCGGACAGCCTCATCCGAAATTTCCTCTAAACATCCGCGGGATTATTTCGTCCAATAGAAATAGAGTGCGGGGTATGGACCAGTGAGCGATGCGCCGATGGTGATGATGCAGTCCGCGGCTGCCACAGCGAAGTTGACCTTTGAAGAGGTTTTCGAGGATATCGTGCGCCGGCACCAGCGGCGGCTTTACCGGATCCTGTATCTCCTTCTGCGCGATCCGGACGAAGCGGATTCCTTGACTCAGGAGTGCTTTCTCCGAGCCTACAAGCATCGCGCCGCGTTTCGCGGAGAGGCAGCCGTAGGCACCTGGCTGGTGCGCATCGCGATCAATCTGGCGCATGACCAGCAGCGCAGCCGGCGCCGCGCCTTCTGGAAGCGCATGCTCGGGGGGAAAGCAAGCGACACGCATCTGCTCGCAGCCAACGGGCTTACCCAGGAAGAAGCGGTTGTGGCTGATGAGCAGGCAAGAGCTGTCTGGCGTGCAGCCGAGCGTCTGCCGCAGCGGCAGAAAGCAGTGTTCCATCTGCGGTTTGCCGAGGAGATGTCGATTCAGGAAATCGCGGAAATCATGCGGCTGAAAGAAGCCACGGTGCGGGTCCATCTGTCGAATGCAATCCAATCAGTCAAGCGTGGATTGTTGAACGGGAATGGTTAGACGGTGGAAATCACCGGACTCAATCGGCGGCAATATAAGCAGGTTGTCAAAATGGAACCGGAAGAATTGGAAGAAGGTATTGATCAGGACATGGCGCGCGTCCTGAAGGAGTATCGGACCGCTGCCCGCGATGCGGCACGGCGCGACGACGGTTTTTGGGAACGGCAGCGCCTGGCAGTGATGGCCGGAGTCGGGCGACGACAGCCGGCGTTCCGGTCCAGACACGCGCTCGCATGGGGCGTGGCAGCCGTCATCATCCTGGTCGTGATCGGACTGAGAATTGAGGTGCCGCAGGCGTTGCCCGTGCCGGACATTGCCGGGGGGTACGATCAGGAGCTGTTGGCTGACGTCGACCGCATCCTCTGCGCGCCGACTTCGCTGGCGTGGGAACCCGCGTTGCTCCTGGCACATGACATGAGCGCCGAGTCCGAGACGCGCCCGGATGGCAGTCTGCCGGAATCCCAGCAGGGGAAGTAGAGCCGGTCGTTGCACCAGGATGCAGCGAACGCGGAAATTCTTCGGAAAGGGAGTCTTTTATGAAAAAGTGGCTGGTCTTAGTAGGTATGATGGTTCTGCAGGTTTCATTGTCAGTGATTGCACAGGAAATTCCACCGGCGCCGCCGGTCCCTGCGGCACCCGCCGTGCAGGAAGCGCCGCCGCCACCGCCCCCACCTCCCAAGGTTCAGGCAAAATGGTGGAAGAATTCCGCGGCAGCGAATGCGATTGCGCTCACGGAAGAGCAGGTGTCCAAGATAGAAGCCGTGTTTCTCGACCATCAGCCCAACCTGGCGAAGCTCCGGGACCGGGTCCGGATCGAGGAGGACAAACTGCGATCTCTTCTGGCTGCGGAGCGCCTGGATGAGCCGGCCATCTCCATACAGAAGCAGGCGGTTACAGCGGCACGCCTGGCCCTCGACAGCGAAAATTCCGAAATGACGCTCGGCATGAGGCGCGTGATGACCGCCGAGCAATGGCGCAAGCTCGAAAAGATGCGCGATGGTCAATTGGTTCCTCCTCCCCCTCCGCCGCCCCCTCCGCCGCCTCCACCTTCCGATACGTACACGAGCCGGGACCGGTTAACGGGCGAGACAATCTATAGTGTGAAAGCTACCGGAATCCAGGCGCCTCAGGTAACAAGCAATCCCATTCCGCAGTATACGCCGGAGGCAAAGGCGGCGAAAATCGAGGGGCTGGTGGTACTGCAGGTAGTGATAAACGAGGATGGCGGCGTGGGCAGCGTGAAGGTTATACGCGGCCTCGGATATGGCCTCGACGAAGCCGCCCTTAATGCGGTGAAGTCCCAATGGCGTTTCCGCCCGGGAACGAAAGACGGCAAGCCGGCCAAGGTGCGCGTGAGCATCGAAATATCGTTCCGCCTTTCTTGAATCAAGCAGCTGGGGTCAGGTCTGGGGAAAGAACCAGGGACGCCCGCCGCTTTTCGGATGGATACTGCCAAGAACACCATCAACACGAAAGTCAGGTGAAAACCGGTGAGCGTCCGCGGTTTTTCCGGTTTTTGATCAGTCATGGCGGAGGGATCTGGAAGTCACTTCAATCTCAGCAGGTTCAATGGTAGACTTTGTTTCCATGCCACAGATCATCAGCTTTCTCACGTTCAAAGATCAGGCTGAAGAGGCCGCAAAATTCTACACCTCGATTTTTCCCAACTCGCGCATCACCAGCATCACGCGATATCCCGAAGGCGCACCCGCGCCGGAAGGCAGCGTGATGACCGTGTCGTTCGAATTGGACGGCCGCGAATTCGTTGCGCTCAATGGAGGCCCGCAATTCTCCTTCTCGCAAGGATTCTCCATTTCCGTGCAGTGCGAGACGCAGGAGGAAATCGACACCTACTGGAACAAACTCACCGAAGGGGGTCAGGAAATCGCATGCGGTTGGCTCACCGACAAGTTCGGCTTGTCATGGCAAGTCAATCCAAAGCTGCTCATGGAGATGCTGAGCGACCCCGACCCCATCAAGGTGCAGAAAGCCATGGCCGCGATGATGACCATGATCAAGATCGACGTCGCAGGACTCAAGCGCGCGTGGGATGAATCATGAATGCAAGCGCAAGCTGACGCGGAACCGGTCACCCGCAACGGCGAATCCGGAATCCCTCCGACCATGCCGCACCACCCGCTGCCCAAAGCTACGGGGAAAGACCAGGATTCCGAATCTTCCCCATAAAATCAGGAATACCAATCTGTTTCGGAGATCCTTTCGATGATTTGATTCTCTTGAGGCCACCGCCTCTGGCGGTGCGACTCGAAAGGGCTCTGCCGTTCCGGCGTAGATTTGCGGCTGAACCATGAAAATCGCCTCGCATATGAAATCTATGCCAGCCCCGGAGGGGCGGAAGACAGTAGCCGGGGGTGAGCGAAGCGAACCCGGGGCTACTGTCTTGCCCCCCTCCGGGGGGCTTCCGAAGCCACTTGCTCTGCGGGTGGTAGCTCGCAGCCAAACCTATATTTGTCGTCCAAAGGTTCAGTCAAGCCGATCTTTGGTTTTTGACGTCGGGATTTTCTCAAGCAACATTTTTGGTTGTGGAGTGCGCACTTTACGTTGTAGAGTACTCTGCGATGATGTGGTCCGCGATGCCTTTCTGAGAGGGCGGCGGATCGTTCACGGGTCTCGAACGGTGGCCGGACGGATTACAGGCGCGTCTATGACGTGTGGCTGACTATCGTCGTTATTATCTTTCCGCCGTTGTTCAAGTGCATCCGGCAGGATTCTCCGCACCGGCCCTTGCGGCTGGACGGGGATCGGCGCCTCGAACTGATCCTGTGGGAGGTTGTTCGTATGAAGACTGAGCCAGCCATGGAGTTGCACATTCGAGGCATATCCAAGACCTATGCCAACGGCGTGCAGGCGCTGAAGGACGTGACCCTCACGATTCCGGCAGGAATGTACGGGCTGCTGGGCCCCAACGGCGCCGGCAAGTCCACGCTCATGCGGATTCTGGCCACGTTGCAGGAGGCCGATGCAGGCAGCATCCGCCTCGGCGACATCGACGTGCTGAACCAGGCGGATGAAGTGCGCAAGTCGCTCGGCTACCTGCCGCAGGAGTTCGGCGTTTATCCGAAGGTGAGCGCGGAGAACCTGCTCGATCACTTCGCGGTGCTAAAAGGCATTGCCGAGCGTCGGGCACGCAAAGAGGTCGTAGAGGCGCTTCTCCGGCAGACGAACCTGTGGGAGGTACGCAAGCAGAAGCTGGGCGGCTACTCGGGCGGCATGCGGCAGCGCTTCGGCGTCGCCGTGGCGCTCCTGGGCAATCCGAAGCTGATGATCGTGGACGAACCGACGGCCGGCCTCGACCCGGCCGAGCGGGTGCGCTTTCTCAACCTGCTGAGCGAACTGGGCGAGAACAGCATCGTCCTCCTCTCCACTCACATCGTCGAGGACGTGAGTGAGCTGTGCACCAGGATGGCAATCATCGACCAAGGGAAGATTCTGCTTGAGGCCGGGCCGCTCGGCGCCGTCGCCGGGTTGAAGGGGCGGATCTGGCGTCGTGTGATCGAGCGCAGCGCGCTCCCCGAGGTGGAGCGGGAGCACACCGTCATCTCGACCAAGCTCCTCGCGGGCCGCACCGTCGTGCATGTCTACGGCGACGCGGCGCCTGGCCCCGGCTTCGAGCCCGCCGAGCCGGACCTTGAAGACGTCTACTTCAGCACGATGGCGGGTCACATGGGCCGGCGCCGCGAGCAGCCGGATCCGGCGGTGGCGTCATGAAGTTCCGGGAGATCTTCCGCTTCGAGCTGGCCTGCCAGGTGCGCCGTGTCTCGACCTGGCTCTACTTCGCCATCGTGGGTTTTTTTGCGTTCGTGCAGTCGACAGACAGCTTCCTCGCCGACGCGCGTAACGGCGATCACTTCCTCGGTGCGCCGTTCGTCATCGCGGCCCGCACGGTAGTCGGCTGCCTGCTATGGGTTCTGGTGGCCGCCTACGTAGCCGGGGACGCGGCCGCGCGGGACGCGGAGACGGGGATGCATCCCCTCAGCTACACCGCCCCCGTCAGCAAGGCCGACTACCTGGGGGGACGGTTCCTCGCTGCCTTCGTCCTCAATGCCTTGATCCTGCTCGCCGTGCCGGCGGGCATCCTGCTCGCCGTCTACTCGCCTGAGGTGGAGGCCGGGATCCGCGGTCCGTTCCGGCCGGCGGCCTACCTCACCGCCTACGCCCTCATTGCGTTGCCGAACGCCTTCGTCATCACGGCGATCCAGTTCTCGTTCGCGGCACTCAGCCGTCGCGCCATTGCGAGCTACCTCGGCGGCCTACTCGTCCTGGTCACAGCCTTCGTTGTCTCTCTCCTAGGCCGGGAAGCGGGGCAGCTGCTGGATCCGCTCGGCGTCATCGCCTACGACGACCTGACGAACAGATGGACACCGAGCGAGTTGAATACGCGCCTGATCGCGCTGGAGGGCCCGTGGCTTGTGAACCGCCTCCTGTGGATCGGCATCGCTCTGGGCACACTCGCGTTCACCCACTTCCGCTTTCGCTTGAGTCATCCTACCGCGACCACGCGGTGGAGTCGCATTATGCGACGACGCGATGCGCACGCCCCGACGCCTGCGGGCGCCGGGATCGTGAGGAGCACTCCGATCTCCGTGCCACAGGTCCGGCGAACGTTCGGCTTCGCAACCCACGCGCGCCAGACGCTCGCCATCGCATGGACATCGTTCCGGAAGATCTTGACGAGCTGGAGCGGGCTCGTCCTCCTGACGGTCGTCGCGATACTCGCTGTTCTCTCAGTGCTCGAGGGGTTGCACTTCATGGGCGTTCCGCTGCTCCCTAGAGCCGATTATGTCCTGCACAACCTGATATTCCCCGACGTCCCCCCCGCCTACTTCATCATCCCGCTGCTCATCGTTTTCTGGTCCGGCCAACTGGTCTGGCGAGAACGTGGAGCGGGCGTGAGCGAGATCGTTGACGCTACGCCGGCGCCGGAATGGGTCCTCTTCCTGGGCAAGTTCTTCGGACTCGGTCTCGTGCTCGTCGCGTGCATGGCTGTCCGGATGACGGCCGTGATGCTCGTTCAGGTGGGCATGGGTTATCCCGATATCGAGATCAGGCCGTACCTGCAGATCCTTTTCGGGATTCAGCTCGCCGACTACCTCCTCCTCGCCTTGCTGGCCCTCGTGATGCACGTCGTGGTGAATCAGAAGCAGGTCGGCCACCTGGTGACAGTCATCGCCTGTGTGCTCATGATCTTCGCCTCCGCGACCGGGATCGGGCCCAGGCTGCTCTTGTATGGATCCGATCCGGGGTGGGCATACACGGACATGCGCGGCTTCGGCGCGTCGCTCGGGCCCTGGCTCTGGTTCAAGCTCTACTGGACCGCGTGGGCGCTGCTGCTCGCGGTGGTGGCGAGGCTGCTCTGGGCGCGCGGCAGGGAGGGGGGCCTCGGGGTGCGCCTTCAAATCGCACGCCGGCGCTTCACGCATCCGACGGCCTGGGCTGCCGCGGCGGCGGTGGGGCTCATCCTCGTTTCGGGCGGTTTCATCTTCTACAACACGAACGTGCTGAATGAGCACGCCACCGCCTCCGGCAGGATGGAGCGGCGCGTTGAGTACGAGCGGCGCTACAGGCGGTACCAGGGTATCCCGCAGCCCCGGCTCACGGGTACCAGCCTGCACGTGGAGATCTATCCCGATCAGCGGAAGGCGGAGATCCGCGGCACCTACATCCTCGTGAACAGCAATGCAGTGGCCATAGACTCGATCCACCTGGCCACTGCTCCGGAAGTCGAGACCGGAGCGGTGGCCTTCGACCGACCGGCGGCTCTCGTGCTCGCGGACGAGGATCGCGGCCACCGGATCTACGCCCTGGAGCGGCCGCTCCAGCCAGGCGACTCGCTTGAGCTCGGCTTCGAGGTGCGTTTCGAACCGCGTGGCTTCCGTAACGACGGAGACCTGCCGGTCGACGCCTCGGTCGTCGCGAACGGCACCTTCTTCACGAATCAGGATTGGTTGCCCGCCATCGGCTACCAGGCGAACCGCGAACTCACCGATGCCGGGGACCGGCGGGCGCACGGGCTCCCTCCGCGCCCGGCCACCCCCTCTCTCTACGACGTTGAAGCGCGCCAGGACGAGACCGGCAAGGAGCGGATCGCCTTCGAAGCCGTCGTGGGTACGGACGAAGATCAGATCGCCGTCGCGCCGGGGGCGCTGCGCCGGACGTGGATGGAAGGCGGGCGTCGCTACTTCCGCTATTCGACAGATGCCCCCATCGGGAATGAGTACGCCTTCTTCTCCGCCGGCTACGCGGTGCATGAAGCTGAGTGGAATGACCCTGCGGCCGGCCCAGGGCAGGTGGTCGCGATCCGGATCTACCATCATCCGGGGCACACCGCGAACCTGGACCGCATGCTCCGAAGCGTACGAGCGTCGCTGAACCACTACACCAAACAGTTCGGTCCATACCCGTACCGCCACATCAGTCTCGTCGAGCATCCCGGCCACGGCATGGGTATGCACGCCGAAGCCGGCATGATCGCATTTCAAGAGGGATTTTCCCTCCTGAATCCGGAGGACGGTCCGCAGGGCCTCGATCTCCCATTCTACGTGGTGGCACACGAGGTAGCGCACCAGTGGTGGGGCAGCGGACTCGCCGCCCGCGTCGAAGGAGCCGGGCTGCTGTCCGAGACCCTCGCGTCGTATTCCGGGTACCAGGTCGTGGAGAAAACCTACGGCCACGAGCATCTGCGCCGGCTCCTGAGCCGGTTACGGACGGCGGACGACATCCCGCCGACACGCGCTGCTGTCCCGTTGCTTCGGGCCGCCGACCCGTACGCTGCCTACCGCAAGGGGCCCTTCGCGATGTATGCGCTGAGCGAGTACATCGGCGAGGAGCGGGTGAACGAAGCACTCCGTCGCTTGCTCGCGAAGCATCGTTCGGGGGCGCCTCCCCTGCTGACCTCCCTCGATCTCTATCGGGAGCTTCAGGCGGTCACGCCGGACTCGCTCCAGTACCTGCTGCACGACCTCTTTGAGGCGAACACCTTCTGGGAGCTCGAGACCGGGCGAGCCACGGCGGAGCAGACCGAAGCAGGCGCCTGGCAGGTGGCGCTCGACATACAGGCGCGCAAGGTGGTGGTCGATGAGGCAGGCGTAGAGACCGAGGCGCCCATGGATGACTGGGTGGAGGTCGGAGTCTTCGCCCCCGCCGGGGTGGGCGAAGAGTCAGGCGAGCCGCTCTACGCTCAGAAGCACCGCATCCGCACCGGTACGCAGAGGATCACTGTGACGGTGCCGCGCAAGCCCGACCGTGCCGGCATCGACCCGTACCACCTGCTGATCGACTGGGAGACGGACGACAACGTCCGCACGGTAAAGGACAAGAGCTGATAGTGCACCAGAGGAAACGTGCCAAAGATCCGGATCCAAACCTTACTTTCGCTGATCATCCTGGCAGTCGGCGTGCCGCTCGCCGCGATCCTGGGGGTTCATACGTACATGAGCACCACTGCGACGCCCCTGCACCCGGACCTGCAGAGCGCGCCATCCGTTACACATGCAAGTCCGCCACGAGAATAGACGGACGCCATGGAGCAGGGGCGGCAGATCGTCCTTGCCGGACTCACCGGGCAAAACCTGCCCGGGCTTTCGGTGGCGGTCGGTGTCGGTGGCGAGCTCGTGTGGGCCGAAGGCTTCGGCTGGGCGGATCTCGACAACCGGGTGCCCGTCGCGCCACAGATGCGGTTCAGGATCGGAACCGCATCTGTGGCGCTCACCTCCGCCGCGGTCGGCCTGCTGTTGAAAAGGAGGTCGAAAACAAAACCTAAAGCCTCTTTCAAGCCGATCATTGCCGGCAAATCCTCAAAAACAGGGCATTTGCTTCGGTCCGACCCGGTCGGCTACTTGCGGGCAATCATGAGAACGAGTCGGGACCCGGGCCCGCCCCACTCTCCGATCCCGTCAAATTCCTCGTAGCGTTCGATCTGGAAACCACTGAAGCAGGTCTTCAACTGACCAGACGCCAGCGCCTGGATGAAGTCCGGATATGGGTGATCGGCGTCGCGGATGAAGTGCTCGAAAACTACCTTTCCCCCTTTTCGCAAAGAGGACTGGATCTTGCGAACGAAAGCCGGATCCGACACGGGCGCCCAGGCGTAAGTCATGACGATCAAGTCCCATTTATCCGTGCCAAAATCGAATTGGTCGTAGCTGGCTTTGACGGTATTGATGTGCAGGCCCTTTTTTTCGGCATTTGCGCGGGCAAGGGACAACCCCTTTTCGGAAATGTCAAAACCGGTGACATTCCAGCCCGCATGGGCAAGGTACAGGGCGTTGCGGCCCTGGCCCATCGCGGCATCCAACGCGGCGGCGGGCTTCAGTCCCTTGGCCGCATCGATCAGAATGGCACTCGGCTCGCCGAGGAATCCGTCCATCTCCGGATTCCCGGAGAACGGCTTGGAATACATCCTGTCGTAAAGAAGTGCAACTCCCTCCGTTCGTTCGCCCAGGAGCCGCATAACGGTTGCGGATTGACGCCGGCTCTCCTCGGGCGAAACCCCCCTCTTTTGAAGTTCTGCCATATAGGCCTGCACCGGATTGCCTTCCAAGGTAGCGGTGCGGAAGTATGTCAGGAAGTCCTTCCATATTTGTTCGGTATCCGCGGGCTTTTGCGCCTGAAGCCCCAGCGAAAAAAGCGCGAGAATCAGTAATTGGCATAGGTTTGTCATCGTCGTTGCTCCCTCATTTTGAGATTTGAAGTCTGCGGCATGGAAACCTTGCATCCGGCGAACCCGGACTCTTCGACGCCGGGTTCGCGAATCGTTCCCTGCTCGAGAGGTTAGACGTCAAGGATTAACAGGGCGGCAATTACGAAGAAGTGGGAAAATGATATATGCAACCTTCTATGTAGCGATTTCCTGGCCGGATACCACTTTTTGAGCAGCGGTTCCTGCGCGGGAGAGCTCCGTGAGATCAGGGCCAGTCCGGCCTTCGAGGTAAACGATTAGGCAGCTGTGTATTTTCTGAGCTCATTCTGCTAAAAAGGGACGATGTATACTCCGCATATTCTGTATTTTTTCGCCGTTGCCGCGATCGGCGGCCTTATGGTCCGGAGGGCCTATTTCCTGCAGTCCAGCTACGGCCTGCCGTACCTGCACTCTTACACGTTTTTCCTGGTCTCCTGGAACGCTTACGTACTGTTTTCGATCTTTCAGATGGTCCTCGCACCCAAATTTCTTCCGGCCGGAACGTGGAATCAGTTTACGCAGTCCGCAGATCCCCTGTTCATCATCATAATGGCCGTCAGCCTTTACTTTATTTCCTCCTTCCTGGCACAACTCTCCGGGAGTCCGCTGACAAAGATCTATAAGATCATTTTCGTTGTGATTTGGGCTGCACTGGCTGTCGGGATTGCATTGGCGAACGAGCCGCTGCACGATCCCACGTCGGACGTCGCGCGAGTCATGGGAATGCTTTTCTTCCTGTTCAAGAGCGCCTCGATCTACGGCTGGATTCTGGCTGCCCTGATCAGGCTGAGAAGAACAGAGGACTTGTCGAAGAGGCGGTCGCTGCGGATTTTCGTTTTGCTGCTGACTGCAGGCTTTATCTTATTCGATCTTTCCGTGAGAATTCCTCTTGCGGAGGGATTCGACGATTACATCATTTCTGCTTGCCAGGTCCTTGCTCCATCCCCTTCTTTGATCTATCTGGGCAGCTTCCTGCGCCGGCATGCCCTCGACCGGCCTTTTCAGGAGCCCCGACGGGACCTGAAGGCCGTGCTGACCCCATTCGGCATCTCGGCCCGTGAAACCGAGATCGTGGAACTGATCATGAAAGGGCTCAGCAACAAGGAGATCGCCGACCGGCTCTGCATCTCGGTGGATACCGTGAAAAAGCACAGCTACAACAGCTACAAAAAACTGCATGTGCAAAACCGCGTCCAGCTCAGCTACTTCATCCAGAACCTGCAGATCAAGAAGCAATGACGCTCTTTCCGGGCCTTCGTGAGCGGGAAAAGAATCTCCAATCCCCTATTTGTCGGAGGATCGGTAATTGTTTAGCTATTGCTAATCACACCGGTCTTTCAGCTCTCATCAACGAGGCCTATATCCGGATAGTCGATCTGAGCCATCTCGACTGGCAGGATCGGGCGCATTTTTTTATGTCGCTATATATAAGAACTGAGTTCTCCAGGCCTGACACTATTTACTGGCGAAACGCCATCGTTACCGTGCGCGCGCCGGCAACCGACCGCAGCATCGCGGCGTTGAGGACCGAGGGGATCGCCCCGATCACCCGCACCTGCACGACGGCATCGTCCGGGGTCGATTCGATGGCTGCCGAAAGCCGGGCGTGGACTTCCGGCGTTTCGGCGCCGTCGAACGAGATGGTCCTGATTACCATTGCGCGCGCAGAAAGCGGCCGAAACTCGAACCTGTCGAGACCGGCTCCTGTAAGATGAAGCACGACGAATCCTTTTGTTTCGGGCGCTTCGGCGAATGACGTCCGCTCGACCGAACCCGCATAAATGACCGGTGGCCGGTCCGGCAGTTGCAGCACCTGATGGCGGTGAATGTGTCCGCTCAACACTACGACTGCGTCTCGCGGCACGTCGGCGGCGCGGATCACATCGGCGCCGAGGCGGAACGTGAAGTTGCCCGGGCCGCACGTCGCGCCCTCGATGCATTGATGGAGGCAAAGCACCCGGACGTCGGCTCCTAACGAGTCGCGGCTTGCGGCAATGTATGTTTCGGGAAACCTATGGCGGATCTCGTTCGTATAGGGGAATCCGATGAACGCGGCACGAACTCCACGGGCCTCGAGTACGAAGCTTCGCGGCCGGTCGAAGATATGCAGGTGCCGGTGCATTGCAAGCAACGGATAAGGTATGCGTGCCCGTTCATGATTTCCGGGCACGAGCACGACCGGCACTCCGGACAACGCGAGGCGCTTGAGCGGCGCGAGTGCCGCCTCCACCAGCCAGGCCGGTACGCGGCTTCGGTACAGCAGGTCGCCGCCGTGGACCACCACATCCGCCTCGCCGGTGCGTGCGGGCTCGAGCGCGCGTTCGAAGTTCTGAAAGAAATCCTCCCCCCTGCGGCGCCGGACGACGCGCGGGCGGCTGGGGAGGTCGAAACCGAGATGGGTGTCCGAAACGAAAAGCACGCGCATGTCAGACCCAGGAAAGCACACGTGCGAGCGGGGAGCCGGCAAGCGCCGGTGCGGCGCCGAATCGGATTGCGACCGGAGCGCCCACCGCAACCAGGCGCTTGAGTTCGCTGCTCAATACTCGCAGACGATCGAAGCACTCCAGGCTGATAGCCTCACGACGCGCATCCGCCGAGTGCGAATGTCCCGGCGGCACCGGGGGCGTCGCGCCCGGATCGGCGGCGGTTTTGAGGACGATCTCGCCGTTGTCGATGACGATCAGCCGGGCGCCGGTGGCGCCGTGCTCGCTCCACAACACCGCGGCATCGACCAGCCGTGTCAGCCAGATCACGCGGCGCCGCGCGAGCGCCGCACGCAATGCGACCCACTCCAGCGATACCTGCACGAGCTCGGGCGTCCACGAGGCGATTCCCTGGCCGGTTCCATCGGCCTCGTCCTCCCCGTCGCGGTCCCGGCGCCCCTCACGCCAGAGACGTGTGCCCAGACGGAGCAGCCTGGCATGCGTGCTGAGGTCGGAGCGCGACAACTCGGGGTGAGCGGCGCACAGCCGCGCATAGCCGGCGTCAAACGTAGCCGCATCCGGACCCCATCGGCCGGGACCCAGGGCGGCGGGGTCCGCGCGGGTGAGCGCCTCGAACTGGTCGAGCACCTCAGCCGAGGGAAACGGTCCGACCGGATGCCGCCTCGACGGCCGCGTGCTGCGCGCCCTGAGGTCCGCCGAGGCGAACCAGACGGCACGGTCCTTGACGGTGAGCGCGATATTGTAGGGCGGCCGGTGCCGCTTGATTTCATCAGACTCGAAGAGCGCAGCCTCCAGCGCACTAGGGGTGACTTCGTACGAGATGGCGCGCGCCTGCGAGAGCATCTCGAGCATCCGTTCGGGGACGCCGGCCTGCTTCCTGAAATAGCTGTTCACCCGATGATGGAGGGAGGACGCCTTGCCGACGTAAAGAATGTCCCCGCTCGTCCGGAGCATGCGATACACGCCTGGGGCGTCGGGCAACGAAAGCCGCACGTTCCGCGGCATCGGCCAGACGCGGCGCGAACTCCTCGCCGGGACGACGGGCGCGGCCAGCCACTCGTGAAGCGCGCTCCATGTCGTTACTCCTTCCGCTTCGAGAAGACGCACCAGCTCACGCCAGATGAAGGCTGTGGCCTCCACGTGGTCCGCGCTGCGGCGCAGTTCGCCGACGGCCCGGCCAAAGTACCCCGTGAGGGCACGCAGGCTGCAACGGGGCAGATCGGGCAAGAGACGCCGGGCGATCTCATGGGTGCAAACCAGGTCGAGCGGAACCGCGCCGCCGGCCAGCGCACTGAGAAACGGCAGCTCAAACCGGGCGAAGTGGATCACCGTCGGCGCCGGCTGCTGAGCGAGGATCGAGGCATGGTCGGACAACTGGCGCCAGGCCGCCTGTGCCTCGACGCCCTTCCGCATCATGCGGTCGGAGATGCCTGTGATCCGCACAACGGCCGGCGGCACTCGCTCCCGCTTCGGTAGTACGATGAGGCACGTGCGCAGGTTGGTGAGCGCCGCGCCTGCTCGCGCCCACCCGAGCTCGAGGAGATGACCGCGCGGAGCGGCGGCCGTGGCCTGGCAGTCGACCACCAGCACCTCGAGTTGCGAAAGCGGTGCTGCGGGAGAACCATTCACAGGCTTCCCGCTCACTCCCCTGGTATACGGCAACATCATTTCCATGCCGTATTGCGCTGACCCGTGCTTCATTCCACCTGTACCCCTTCGCCGCACGCATCCGGCGGCAAATTCAGCACGGAGCGAATCTGCCGGGATCGTGCGCATCCCTTGCCAGTGTGCAAGAAGCCTTAATAATACCTCCTTCCCCCAAAAGTACGATTTCATTTCCATGGCCTGGATGAAGCGTGCTTGCTGCTTCGGAAATCGTTCGAAGCAATGGGCTAGTTCCCGATTGCCCGAGCCGTTGCAGGCAATTTGCGCAACCAGCACTGAGGCGGAGGCTTCCGTACTTGTGATCAATCCCGTTGTCTTGAAACTTCCCCGAAACGGTTGACACGGGGTTAAGCGGCTTTATCTGACTGTTCATACTCGACTGGGCTACGGTAACCCAGGGCCGAGTGAAGCCGCTGACGGTTATAAAACACTTCAATGTAGTCAAAGATCTCTGACTGTGCCTCCTGCCGGGTTTCGTAATTTCGATGGTATACCAGTTCCGTTTTGAGAGTGCCAAAGAAGCTCTCCATGACGGCATTGTCCCAGCAATTGCCCTTGCGGCTCATGCTGCAAATTATGCCGCGGGCCTTTAACAGCTTCTGGTAGTCGCCACTCGCATATTGGCTGCCTCGATCTGAATGATGCAACAGTCCTGGACCCGGACTACGGTTGGCGCACGCCATCCACAAGATCTTATGCGCAGCTGAGCATAAGATCTTCTCGTTCGCAAAAACCATGGTCTCTGGAATCGAGAGCATGGTGTGCGTGATGCCCACCATCTTCACGACGACAGTCGAACAGGAGCTTCGCGAATCCGAAGCTGTTTGTTTTTGGAGCGCCAGCCCGCTCGCATCATGATTAATACGGATGTAACGGTCGAAGTGGTCCTAACGCCGTTGGTTCGGGATGCCTGGGCCTGTATTGCGCCGGCGCTTCGGCGACAACGCTGCCGGAGGGATCCTCGGCCGCCAAGGGGGCCTGGGCGATGCCGCAACACGCGGGGACCGGCTGGCGCATGCAGGGCACGAGGTACTGACCTCTCGGGGTTTTGAGTCCGCTGGACAGGTGATGATGGCCGCGAACGCGCCTGTTCGGCGAGCTGTATCGGCGCGAAGGGCCGCAGCGGCGCTCTCTCGCCCGTCTGTATTCGATTCGCCGGATGGGATCCGCGGCGTATCCGATTAAGGGGGCGGCCCCGGCCTGGCTGATCTTGAGTTTTTTCAGTCAGACGTGCCGATTCCGGCCGGCAGAGGCCCCAGATACACCGACGCCCTCCGCGCGGCCAATCATTTCGCAAGTTCTGTATATTTTAAGTTAAACGACAGACTTCATCTCTTGCAGCCTAGTGTCACCGGTAGTATCATACCCATTGTGACACAGGCTGAGAAGATTCTCAAAAAAATGAAGGCCAATCCACGAGATTGGCGAATCGAGAGTCTCAAATCAGTAGCAGAGGCCAAAAATATAGCATTCCGCCAGCCGGGCGGAAGCCATGTCATTTTTCGCCACACCAACGGTGCGATGTTGAGCGTGCCGGCACATCGCCCAATCAAGCCGGTTTATGTTAAGAAATTTGTTCGCTTGATCGAATACGGAGTTTCAGAATGAAAACGGCTCGAATTGATTATCCGTTTGAGATACGCCCTCTTTCCAAAGACGAAGGAGGCGGATACTCCATCACATTTCCCGATCTTCCGGGTTGTTGTTCTGACGGAGGGACTCCCGAGGAAGCTATCAACAATGGTCGCGACGCACTTGAGTCATGGCTTGCAGTTGCGCGCGAGTTCGGTGATAAATTACCAATGCCTTTTTCGGACGTAAGCGGACGTTTCGTGCAGCGTGTTCCTCGCTCCCTTCATGCCCAACTCATCGCCAGAGCAAAAATTGAAGGTGTGTCCCTCAATACCTTAGTGGTTTCCATCGTGTCGCAAGGACTTGGACAGCGGCAGGCAGAATTAATGAAAGACAGGTCGTCTAACTATTCGCTCCAGCGGACGGCGCAAATGAGGCGCCGCCGCTGAGCTCAGACGTCAGGTGCTCAAAAAGAAAATGAGATATCTGCAAGAAATGGAAATGTTGACCGACGAACAGCGGCAGGCCTTTAACGAATCTCTTGCCCACAATCTAACAATTGCAGCACGAGAGGTTTGGTCTTTGGATGAACTGCCTGCGGGCAAAGTGGAACATTGAAGTGGTTGAACGAAATTCAGCACGAAGTTACCGCCAAGATCAGCGTATTACGTACACGACATCATCTATAAACGGAGCGAAACAGATGGGACGCAATCGAGCATTGGATTGCGCAGGATACTCGTAGCTCACCCTTGATCAGCGCTTGCCGTATTTCCAGGAGGTCGCCAACCGGCGCGGCTTGACGCGCCTCATTGTGGAGAAAGACTTTTGGGTATGCTTCTCGCTTCACCTTCTTTTTCGACCACATCACTCGCGGAGAAGTTCGTTTTCAAGGGCGGCACATCGTTGTCGAGAGTTTTCGGCATCATCAGACGGTTCTCCGAGGACATCGATCTATCCGTCGATCCCGACTGGCTGGGCTTCGGCGGAGAGAACCGGCCGGACGCCGCCCGGTCCCGTTCTCAGTTCCAGAAGCGCTGCAAGAAGCTCAACGACGTATGCGCTGCCGCGGTGGACCAGGAGGTCCGGCCCATGCTCGAACAGGCAATTCAGCATATTCTTGGCCCGAAGCAGGACGGCGGCACCTGCCTCGCCTTCAAGGTCGACGAGCAGACGCAATGGCCCGAGCTAACGTTTCAATATCCCACGACCGAGCCGCGCCGGCCCGGGTACGCACACCCCCAGGCCAAGCTCGAACCCGGCGTCCTGACGGACCAGCGCCCTATCGGGGGCAACACCGTCACACTTTGGGTTGCAGAGGAGTTCCCGGCTCTGTTTGCGGCCCCGGTCTGCCGCGTGGTTGCACTCGAAGTCGAGAGGACGTTTTGGGAGAAGGTCACCATCCTGCACAGCGAATACCGCCTCCCGGCAGACAAACCGATGCGAAGTCGGCTCTCAACATCAGAGTCAGGTGAAAACCGGTGAGCGTCCCCGGTTTTTCCGGTTTTTCCCGGTTTTTGATTCAAGGCTTCCTGGTAGAGCCGCACCGCCTTTTGGAAATCGTGCGCGCGAAGCTCGGCCTGCTCGGCCTCAGCAAAATGTTGGGCTCGCACCGCCGATTTCCCCTTGTTCTGCTTTATGGAAATACATATAAGATTGGCAATTTGACGGAGAATCTCATGTATGACGTCTTCCTGCCGCACGGCCTCGTCGATCAGAAGATCTGCACAATTGAACTTGTGTGATCCGGACTGAATTTCGCACGACGGGAGACGGGAAAGGGATCAAAGCGATGAACCGAGTGCATCTTGCAGTACTTACGGCAGCGGCGTCGGTGGCTCTGCTGCCCGCGTCCATGCCGCCGGGGCCGGCCTATCCGCTTCGGCCCGTGCCGCTTGCGAACGCGCGGGTGACGGGCGGTTTCTGGCAGCAGAAGATGGAAACGAACCGCGCGGTTACGATACCGCACATCATGCAGCAGAACGAAAAGACGGGCCGGGTGGACAATCTGCGAAAAGGGGCAGGCCTGATGACCGGCGACTACCTCGGCCGCCGGTTCAACGACACCGACGTTTACAAGGTCGTCGAAGCCGCGTCGTACTCGCTCGTCTCGCATCCGGATCCCGCCCTCGCGAAGCAGGTGGACGACCTTATCGCGCTCATCGCCAAGTGCCAGCAGCCGGACGGTTACGTGTTTCCGGCACGCACGATCAATCCGGCCAAGCCGGCGGCAGGGGTCGGCACGGAACGCTGGCAGTACGAGAACACCGGCAGCCATGAGCTCTACAACGCCGGTCATCTGTTTGAGGCGGCTGTCGCGCACTACCAGGCGACGGGAAAGCGCACGCTCCTCGACGTTGCTGTCAAGGAAGCCGATCTCGTCGTGAAAACGTTCGGAGCGACGGCGCGGCGGGATGCGCCCGGACACGAGGTCGTCGAAATGGCGCTCGTCCGCCTGTACCAGGCGACCGCGGATCGAAGATTTCTCGACGAGGCGAAATTCTTCCTCGACGTGCGCGGCACGGACCATCACGCCTCGCAGGACTACACTGAAAAGAGCTGGCTGCTCTATAACGACCGCGCCTACCGGCAGGACGACCGGCCGGTGGTCGATCAGACGACGGCGCACGGGCACGCGGTGCGCGCCATGTACCTCTACAATGCGATGACCGATATCGCGGCCATGCTGAAGGACGCGGCATACGGCCGCGCCGTAGACCGCCTGTGGCAGGACGTGTACTCGAAGCGCGCCTATCTCACGGGCGGCCTGGGATCGGTCGGCGGCACCGAAGCGTTCGGCGCCGATTATCAGTTGCCGAATGCCAACGCCTACGCCGAGACATGCGCGTCGGTGGGCGCCGTGCTCTGGGGCCACCGGATGTTTCTGCGCACCGGCGAGGCAAAGTATCTCGACGCGCTGGAGCAGACGCTCTATAACGGGCTCCTGTCGGGCGTGTCGGTGCAGGGCGACACTTTCTTTTATCAGAATCCGCTCGAGTCGTCGGGGCGCGCCCAGCGAACCGCCTATATGGACGTGGCCTGCTGCCCCGCGAATCTCTCGCGGCTCATCGCGCAACTGCCGGGGCTCATCTACGCTACGGACGGCAATGCGCTCTACGTCAACCTCTACGTGAACAGCGAAGCCGACGTGACGATCAAGGGCGCGAAGGTCCACGTCGTCCAGACGACGAACTATCCATGGGACGGAAAGGTGGGATTTGTGATCACCGCGGACCGTCCCGTGCAGTTTCCGCTCAAGCTGCGCGTCCCGCAGTGGGTCGGCCCGTCCGTGTTCGGCACCGATCTGTACTCTTTTGCGACGCCATCGACCGATCCGGTGAATGTAACCCTGGCGGACGTGACGAGTTCGGCCACCGCACCCGGCTGGTGCAGCCCGCGCGCCGATGTCGTGATCTCGAAATCCGGGAACGCGCTTCGTTCCGTCCGCGCCGGAATCACGCTCCCGATGCCCGTGCGCCGCGTGCTTGGGAACCCCGGAATCAAGGATGATGCCGGCAAGGCGGCCATCCAACGCGGCCCGATCCTCTTTGCGATCGAGGGCGTGGACAACGGCGGGAAGGTGCTCGACCTGAATGTGCCGCTTGCGGCCGGCTTCACTCCGGCATATCGGGCGGACCTCCTGGGCGGCGTTGAGACGCTGGCCGCTACGATTTCAGGACAGGATGGCGCGCCGCGGCAGATCGTCGCAATACCCTATTTTGCCTGGGCTAACCGCGGCCGGGGCGAGATGGTCGTCTGGATCAGGCAATGACGGCTTAAACCACAACTGTTTAGCCCCCGCCCTGAAAGGGCGCCAGATCTTAGCCGGGGGCAAGCAGCGCGGTTTTGGCGCTGCGCAGCCCCCGGATAGGCAATCACATAGCGGGAAGCCCTGGAGGGCGACAGAAGCTATTGCCGAATAACGGTCTGCCGCCGGGGCTTGTTTGGAAGGAACTTCCTGCCCGGGGGCCGCGCGGTGCTGAGAAGCGCGCCGCTTGCCCCCGGCTACTCTCTGTCCGCCACGGGCTTGGAGTGGAGTGTCGCGACAGAATCCAGATAGGAGGCGTTGTGAATCATAAACCGCGATGCCCGCAACTGTTTAGCCCCCGCCCTGAAAGGGCGCCAGATCTTAGCCGGGGGCAAGCAGCGCGGTTTTGGCGCTGCGCAGCCCCCGGATGGGCAATCACATAGCGGGAAGCCCCGGAAGGGCGACAGAAGCTATTGCCGAATAACGGTCTGCCGCCGGGGCTTGTTTGGAAGCAACTTCCTGCCCGGGGGCCGTGCGGTGCTGAGAAGCGCGCCGCTTGCCCCCGGCTATCTTCTCAGGCCTCTCCGGGGCACGGACAAGTGCGGTTTAATAATGGCTAAACAATTACCCATGCCCCGATGCAAACCTAACCCGGATAACTCTTGAACCAGGTGCTTTGCATGATTTCTACTTGTCATGGCGGCAACATAATCGTGACAAGGTCTACCTGATTGATCCGTGGCTCGATATCCTGAAGAAGCAAAAGATCGACCAGGGAGCCAGGTCAGATTGGTTGCGCCTGCTCTAGAGCCGGCTGAAAGCGGCGCGCGCGGCTACTTTTTCGCGCTTACCCCCTTCCTGTAATACTGGTTGGGCGCGCCGGGGGTGGGAACGCTGCCGGCGAGCTGCGCCCCGGCGGCATGGGCCCGGGCCAGCGCAGCGGTGAGGGTGATGCCGGTGCCGGAGACCTGCGCGCCGGCCGCGTGCGCTAAAGTGAGCGGCGCGGCGACGGTGATTGTGGCGCCGCCTGAGCCGCCTCTGCCGCCGCCGGTGGTGGCGGCGACAACCGCCGTCTCCTGGTTCGCGCCGCTGTCGATGGTGATGGTCTGGCCGGCGGTAAAGCCCATCCCGCCGGCGACCGGGATCACGGTCGCGCCCACGGCGGTGGCGGAACCCACTGTCGTGGCGCCTGCCGTGCCGACCGTCGCGATGACGGCGGCCTCGAGGTTCTCGCCTGTATCAATCATAATCGTCTGGCCGGCGCTGAAGTCCGCCACGCCGGCGACTTTGATATTGTTCGCGCCGGCGGCCGAAGCGGCCGCGAGGGTGCTGGCGGACTGCACCAGGAAATCGGTGCAGTTGCTGTCGGTGTCGAGGCCGTCCGGGAAGCGGCCCGCGCTCCTGTGGGGCATGGTCGCGGCCGGTGCGCCCGGCCCGCCGAAACCTCGACCGCCCGTGCCGGGCGATGTCACGCGGCAGCCGCTCTCGCCTGCTCCGGAGGTTGCCTGGTAACCCTCGGAGGCCCAGGGGTCGACGAGGAGGCCGTAGTTTAGGCTGTCGACGACCATGCCTGCGGCGTCGCGCAGCACCATGTTGCCGGCGCTGGTGGACAGGGCAGGGCCCCCGAACCACTGGTTGGGCGCCGGATTCCCCTGGTAGCCCGCGGTCGTGACCGCGGCGTCACGCACAACCGCGTCGATCGCGTGGTCCCTGGCCAGGGGGCTGTCGAGCGTGATGCCGGCGCCGAGCGGCTGAACGGGCTCGTTGCTCGAGTGGGCAAAGGCCGTCGCCAGCTGAAAGCTGATCCCCGTTCCCCTGACGCTGAAGGGGAGGTTGGCCGCATGGTTGAACCGCAGCGGGGCGGCCAGGTCGAGGCCCGTTCCCTGAGCGACCACGTCCTCGCGGCTGGGATGCGCCCTGGCGAGGGCCGGCGTAAAGTCGACGCCGGCGCCGGTCGGACCCGCGGTGCCGACGGCGGTAATGGCAACCGTTTCCCGGTTCGCGGGCGTGCCGATGGCCAGCCGGTCGCCCACAACGAAACCGTTCACGTTGCGGACTCTGATATTGGTCGCGCCGGCGGTCGCATCAGCCGCGAGCGCCGTGCGGCTCGACTGCGTGCCGACGCGCGTGACCGTGACGGTCTCGATGCCATGGCCGACGCTGTCGATGTCCAGCCTGATCCTGTCACCGGCCGTGATGTTGGCGACGGACGTCACCTTGATGTTGGTTGCGTCGGCGGGCGCGTCCGCCCCCAGGAAGGCCTGCGTGCCCGGCTTGCCGACCGCGGTGACCGTGACCACCTCGTACCGCTCCAGGGCTTTTGCGACGGTCGGGTAGGTGGCGCCATGGCCGATGCCGATCTTCTCGCCGCCGACGAAGCCCGTCACGTTCGTGACCGGAACGCTGGTCGCGCCGGCGGGGATCGTGATCACCGGACCGTCGGGGAGGGGCTGCCACAGCGTCGTACTGTTGCCGGCCGCCGTCCCGATGCTTGCGATCCTGCGGGTCTCCACGCTGGAGCCGGTGTCGATGCTGATCGTATCGCCGGCCTTCATGCCGGCCGTGCTTCTGACGTGGATGGCGGCATCGCCCGCGCGCGCGGAGGCCGCCAGCCCGGACGTGGAGAGGCCGAGGAGGTAAAAACCGCGAGCCGCGAGCTTCGTACCGGCCGGGATCTTCACCGACGAGAAGACGGGCTGCTGGGTCGGGTGCCCGGTCAGGGTCCAGTTGGAGATGTCGACGGCGCTGGCGCCGGCGTTGTAGAGCTCGATGAACGAGTCCGTCGGGTTGGCGGGAGAGCCGGCGCTGATGCGAAACTCGTTGATCTTGATCGGGCTGACGTTCCGCACCTTCTCGACCGTGGTTTCAGATTGCGTCCTGCCTGTCGTCCGGTTCGTCCATAATGCTTCGCCGACCAAGTCGCCATTGAAAACCTGAGACCCAGAAGTAACCTGGAAGGTCGCGCTCAGGCTCGCTCCCGGGGCGACCGTGCCAGGGATCATCACTCTCTTCAGGGGGGTGCGCGGAAAGACGGAGGTCCACTGCTTGTCGGGCACGGAAATGCTAAACTGGACGTCCGCCGCGGGCGCCCCCGTGGTATTCGTGAACGTAATGGTGGTGTCCTGCGAGGACCCCGGTGAGAAGGTCTGTAATCCCGGCGGAGCGGCAGTTGCCGACGCCGGCGCCAGGCCGAGGCGCGGCACGTCGTACCCGGCGGCCACGACGTTGGCCTGCACGAGCTGGTCGGTGGCGTCGGTCGGGAAGGTGCCTGCGGCCGTCATCGCGCCTTCATAGAAGGTGCCCTGCGAGCCGTTGCTGTTGTCGCCGCCGTTGCCGAGGAGGATGGCCCCCTGCTTGCGCATCGGGTCATAGGTGAAGTCGACGCGCGGTCCGTCGAACATGACCGCCAGGGTGCCGCGCTGCGCGTCGCCGCCCATGGAGGTCCAGCGGTGCGGTTCGCCCTTGGCGATCGCGGTCACGAATCGCCAGGTGATGCTCGGCAGGTTTCCGCAGAATCTGGACCCGTCCGGGTTGACGCAACCGACAAGGTTGTTCTCCTGGTCGGTCATGACCCACGGGCCGGGGGGAATCCCGCGATACCAGCCGGTGGCGTTGCCGTAGTAGGTGGTTTCCATGGTGCCGTTGCCGTCGTCGCGGCTGTCGATCTCGGCGTTGCCGTAATCGAAGCAGCAGCCGGAATTGTAGTGGTGGCCGCTGATGACCCAGTACTGCCCCTCCGCCTGGTCGTCGACCGCGGTGCCCTTCGCGTCGTTCTGGCGCAGGCCCATGCCCGGCTCGATGAAGACGCCGTAGGCCTTGTGCCCCATGATCGTGATCGGCGCCATGTCGGCGATCGGGAGGTTGTTGAACCCGCCCATGGCCGGGCCGCTGAATCCGCCGCGGGGCGCCTGAACGAGGTCGCTGTGCTTGGGGGATTGGTCGTAGATGGTGGTGATCCAGCAGTACGTGTTGGCGCAGAACGCGTCCTGCGCGGCCGCGTCGGCGTATCCGCCCGCATCCGGCAAAAGAGACGCGGCGGTCCGGACGACGCCGATGTCCAGGGTCTTGAGGTCCGACTGGCGCAGAACCTGGTAGAGCGGGCCGTTGTAGGAGGCGTACAGCGCGCGCGTGGTGCTGTGGGCGGCCACGCAGGGGTCGCCGGCGGCGGCGTAGATGTCACATGGGCCGTTCGGCCCGGGCGGAGGAGCATTGCGTCCCGCCCCGGACTGTGTGGTCATCATCAACGTGGCGCCGATCAGCGTGAGCGCCAGTGCGAGCATCAGCACAAGATTGGTTCTCGTTTTCATATTTCCAATCCTCCTGGTTCTCCGAGAACCGGATTGTAATCACTTGCAGCAACCAGCGCAATCTGCAAGGGGTGTGACGCCAATGGATGTACAACGGTTGGCGGTCCTGGGACCGCGGGAGTTCCGCCCACATCGTGTTTTGGCACCTCAGAACCTCTTGTGCTTTCCAGGGTCTGGCGCGCGAGACGCGCGAGGTCCCAGGCTGCCTCGGCCCCACCCCGGACGGAAGCCAATCAGCCGTTGACATCTCCTAAGCCCGCCCGCACACGAACGAGAATTCGTTACCGTAATTGCAAAATGCCGTACTAAGCGCTCGTGGACACAATGACGCTAACGTCTGCTGGTGGGCGCCAAGCATGTTGCATCAATAAAGATCCGCTTTTTATAGAGGTCCATATCCATACTGGGATTCTCATGCCCACCAGCGCTTCGGGCGCCGGCGGGGCGGCCCTGTCTGCTTTGTCGCTCCTCCTCGACGATGACCGGCATCGCCTTCGTGTCGCTTCGCGCATCCAGGGCCGCCGCGCTCTATCCTGAGATGTCCCTATGCTTCGCCGATTGGACCGCGTCCCTCAATCGGGCTCGTGGAAATGGCGGCACCTGTGGTAGGGTAGCGGCAAAATGGAGGTGGAACAGTGGGCGTGATTCTTCGAAGTACGGGTGCTGTTCTCGCCGGTCTCCTTGTCGCCCTCGTCTTTGTCATCGGCGTGGAGTGGATGAGTTCCGTTCTCCATCCGTTTCCGCCGGGGGCGGATCCCACTGACCTCGAAACGTGCCGGGCGCATGTTGCCCGATATCCGGCGGGAGTCCTGATGCTTGCCTCTCTGGGTTGGGGGCTCGGCACGCTTGCGAGTTCGTGGGTGGCCACGCGCCTCGGGACGAAAAGGAAAGCCGCACATGGCATCGCGGTCGGCTTGATCCTGCTCGCCCTCGCGGTAGCCAACATGGCCATGTTGCCATACCCGGCGTGGTTCTGGGCCTCAAACCTGATCCTTCTGCCGGCCGGCTTCTTCTTCGGCTCCAGGTTGGGGCGCGCACGACCGCAATGAATGAGAGTACGCCGCATCCGCAGGCAGCCACTTTTTCCAATCTGTTGCATGGAATTAAAGGGAGCTATTTGATGACAAGAACCACTGTTTTTTTCGTGCTGATGATATCTCTTGGGTTGGCAACGATGGCCTCGGCCCAGGTAAAGACCAACGTGCCTCCGCTCGTGCCCGGCGCCAAGCCGGCAACGGTGGAGCACATCAAGGTTCACGGCAAGGCCTTGGAAGGCAATCTGTCAGGCGACAACGTCGATCGCGATGTCATCATCTTTCTGCCGCCCAGCTATGCCAAGGAAAAGTCGCGCCGGTATCCTGTTGTATACGCCCTTCATGGTTATTCCGTCGGCGCATCGCAATGGTCTCAGGAGATCCACGTGCCGCAAACGATCGAAGGCGCTTTTGCGCAAGGATCTCAGGAAATGATCGTGGTGCTGCCCGACTCGAAAAACGTCTACAACGGCTCGATGTATTCGAGCTCCGTGACGACAGGGGACTTTGAAAACTTCATTGCGCGTGATGTCGTCGCCTATATTGACGCCCATTACCGGACGATCGCGAAGCGGACCAGCCGGGGGCTTGTCGGCCACTCCATGGGCGGATACGGCGCCAGCCGGATTGGCATGAAACATCCCGATGTCTTCGGCAGCCTGTATATCATGAGCCCATGCTGTATGTCCCCCCGGGCAGCCGGCCGGGGCAATGCCGCTGGCGAAGCGGCCTTGGAAGCGGCCAAGACGCCCGCGGAAGCAGCCAAGGCGCCCGGCCTCGCCATTCAACTCGCATCCGCCGCCGCGTGGTCGCCGAATCCCAAGAAACCGCCCCTTTATCTCGATATGCCGACCAAGGACGGCCAAGTCCAGCAGGATGTAGCCGCCAAATGGACTGCCAACGCTATTCTGGCGTTTGTCGATCAGTATATCGGCAATTTGAAACAGTACCAGGCCATCGCCATGGACGTCGGCGACCAGGACGGATTGCGGGTCGATACGGCCAAGCTGCACGATATTCTCGACACCTACGGCGTCGTCCACACGTTCGAAATCTACTCCGGCACGCACACCAGCGCTATGGGGGTTCGCTTTCAGAACTACGTCATGCCGTTTTTCAGCAAGAATCTGTGTGTCGGTAAGAACTGTCAGTGAGGCTCATTCGAAGGCGGATTCCAGATGCCCCGGAGAAGGCATGTTATCACGCTTCAGACTGCTGGCGCATATCGGGTGAACTGCCCAACAGGCACAATTTTAAAATAAAGAGCGGAGCGTACCGCTTGGCTGTCCTGCAATTCGCGACTGTGTGGGGAGCGCAAGGACCGCCTCCGAAAGCCCTGCCAAGAGCCGGAACCGACCTGGTTGCTGCTGGCGGGGGTCATTGAGTTCCCTCTTCTTATGATTTGGTCCTGCTGGTACAATCGCTGGGTTTCCGTTCGTGCACGCGCCAGGGAATGAGCGCCGGCGGTCGAATACCAATCATGTCGAGGAGTTTGCCGTGAGTGATCCCGAGGAAGACTTTGCCGCGATGTTCGAGGCTTCTCTCCAGGCCAGGCGCCTCGAGAAAGGCGAAATCGTTGAGGGCAGGATTGTCTCGCTAGGCCCGGAGGTGGCTCTGGTCGACGTCGGAGGAAAAGGCGAGGCGGTCATTGCGATCGACGAACTGAAGAACGCCGACGGCGAAATCGAAGTCGCGCTGGGAGATTACATTCAGGCGATGGTGGTGTCGACGACGGGCGGGCTGACGCTCTCCCGAAGGCTGGCGGGAGCGGCCGCGAGCGATCGGCAGTTCGAAGACGCCTTTCACAGCGGACTGCCGGTGGAAGGGAAGGTCGAACGGGAGGTAAAGGGCGGCTACGAGGTGCGCATCGGCCGCCAGCGCGCGTTCTGCCCGATTTCCCAGATCGACGTGCGCGGCGCGGACGCGTCGGCGCACGAAGGGAATGTCTACCAATTCCGGATCATCGAGTACAAGGAAGGCGGCTCGAACATCGTCGTCTCCCGGCGCGCGCTCCTCGAGGAGGAGCAGCGTGCGAACGCCGCCGAGGTCCGCGACAAGATCGTCCCCGGCGCCGTCATGACCGGCCGGGTCACCTCCGTCCGCGAGTTCGGTGCGTTCGTCGATCTCGGCGCAGGTGTCCAGGGCCTGCTCCACGTGTCCGAGATGTCGTGGTCCCGCGTGTCGGCCCCTGCGGAGATCGTCAAGGCGGGCGAGGAGATCACGGTCAAGGTTCTGCGCGTGGACGAGGACAAGCAGAAGATCTCGCTCGGGTTGAAGCAGCTCTCTGCCGATCCGTGGTCGAGGGCGCGCGACGTGTACGAAGTGGGCCAGCTGCGGCCCGGCCGTGTCACGCGCGTCGCGGAATTCGGCGCATTCGTGGAGCTCGAGCCGGGCATCGAAGGGCTGGCCCATGCTTCCAGCTTCGCGCCGACCGGTCGATCGGGAGGCTGGTCGGCTCAGGTCGCTCCGGGGATGACGGGCACATTCGAGATTCTATCCATCGACCTCGAGCAGAAGCGGATCGGCGTGGCACTCGTTCAGGAAGGCTTGGCGCGGCCCGAGCAGGCGGCTACGGGAGCCCGGCCTGGCATCGCTCCGGGCGCGCGCCTGACGGGAAAGGTCGAGCGACACGAGAAATTCGGCGTGTTCGTCTTCCTGGCCCCCGGGCGTACCGGTCTCATCCCATTGAGCGAAACCGGCGTCGCGAAGGAAGGCGATGTCCAGCGGGCCTTTCCGGTCGGGGCGGACGTCGAGGTCATCGTGCTGGAGGTCGATCCGTCGGGCCGGCGCATTCGTCTGAGCGCGAAGGCGGTCATGGAAGCGCGCGAGGCCGAGGAAGTGCGCGAGTGGGCGGAACGCAAGGCTCCTCCCGCCGAGGGCTTCGGGACACTCGCCGACAAGCTGCGCTCGGCGTTCAAGTCGCGGGAGAAGTAACATTCGTCACCGTCCCACCTCCTGGTCGGCGCCACAAAACCAGGGGCGCTCCCCAATTCCATGGCAGAGAGGCAGTCCGAACCTCGTTACCGGGCAAGCGTCCCTGGTTTCCTTCTGATCTTCGATCTATTGACCCACAATCGGGACATTGTATTTTGGTCCTCATTGCCTTCACCGGAGTCGGGCCTGGGCCTGTATGCCTCCGCTCCGCTCGCCGCTTTCGTCGTTGATTGGCGTGTTCTGCCAGTGCATAAGGCAAACGTCGCGCGTAAACTGAAAATTAAGAGCGAAGTTTGGAGGACAAAATGGCCGAAACAGAGGTAAAACCAGAAAGAGGAATTTCCCATCCCGTCACATTTCCCTCGAAGGCATTCGCGGCGCAGAGCGCAACTTCGGGACTTAGCCCGTTTACGGTTCAGCGGCGCACTCCCCGACCGGAGGACGTCCAGATCGAAATCCTGTATTGCGGTGTCTGCCATTCGGATCTGCACATGGTGCGCAATGAATGGAGCGCCTTCATGCCGACCGTTTATCCCTGTGTTCCGGGCCACGAGATTGTCGGGCGCGTGGTGAAGGTCGGCAGCGCGGTCAGGAAATTCAAGGAAGGGGATATCGCCGCAGTGGGCTGCATGGTCGATTCCTGCCGCAAGTGTTCCAGCTGTCTCGCCGGCGAGGAGCAGTATTGCGAGAAGGGTATGACTTTGACCTACCAGAGCGAGGATAAGATACTTGGCGGCGTCACCCACGGCGGCTATTCAGACAGCATTGTCGTCGACGGGGCGTATGTGCTGCGGGTTCCCAACGGGCTCAATCCGGCCGGCGCCGCGCCGCTGCTCTGCGCGGGCATTACCACATATTCCCCGCTGCGCCATTGGCACGTGGGTAAAGGACAGAAAGTGGGAATTGTCGGCTTGGGCGGATTAGGCCACATGGGGCTCAAGTTCGCCAAGGCATTCGGCGCTCACGCCGCGCTATTCACCACGTCGCCGCATAAAGCTGCCGATGCTGTCCGTCTCGGCGCCGATGAAGTGATCGTGTCCACGGACAACGCCGCGATGCAGAAGCATGCCGGCAGTTTTGATTTTATCCTGGATGCGGTTTCCGCGAACCATGATCTGAACGCTTATCTTCAACTGCTCAGGCTGAACGGCACGATGACGCTGGTCGGCGCGCCATCGAAGCCGCTCGCGGTGGCTTCGTTCGGCTTGATCATCAAGCGCCGCCATCTGGCGGGTTCGTCGATCGGCGGCATTCGCGAGACCCAGGAGATGCTGGATTTCTGCGGCGACAAGGGGATCACCGCCGACATCGAACTGATCAGGATCCAGCAGATCAATGAAGCGTACGAACGCCTGCTGAAGAGCGAGGTCAAGTACCGGTTTGTCATCGACATGGCATCCCTTCGGTGAATCCGCTTTGCAGTCCGGTCTAAACAGTCATGAGAGAAAAATTCAGGGGAAGAAATGCAGAAACGCAAACTTGGAAGTGACAACCTGGCGGTCTCGGCTATCGGGCTCGGCTGCATGGGAATGAGTTTTTCCTACGGTCCGCCTGCGGACAAGCAGGAGAGGATCTCACTGCTTCGGGCAGCCGTCGAACGGGGCGTCACATTCTTCGATACTGCTGAAGTTTACGGCCCGTTCACAAACGAGGAACTCGTGAGCGAAGCCCTCTTTCCCTTGCGTGAGCAGGTGGTGATCGCCACCAAGTTCGGGTTCAAACTTGATCCCAAGGGGGAGAGGATGTGGGTAGGCCTGGGCTGGACGAGAACATCGGAGCAGTTGCAGTCGAACTTACGTCCGATGATCTCCGTGAGATCGGTAGCGCTGCCTCAAAAATCCCGGTGCCAGGGGCCCGGTACCCCGAAAACCTGGAGCAATTGACCGGTCGCTAGCCCGAATAATTCGTGAACGAGTTGGCCGCGTAGCGGCCGCACGAAAGTAGGCCGGCCTTTCAAGGCCGGCGCCCGGTCGGCTGCTCCCGATACGTCGCGTAGGTCGTGAGAAAATATTCAAAAAAATGACGATTTCACGGCTGTAAGTTATTGAAAACATTAGCGCGATTTTTGCAAATTCCTAATATTTCTCACGACCTGCGCGACGGAACCATTCGCCGCCGTGTGCTTCCGGCCTTGAATGGCCGGGCACCAATCAAACCGCCGCTACGCGGCTTCCAACAGTGTGTTGGTTTCATAAGCGAGAAGAGTTGGCCCTTGACGGTTCAAGGTCTGAACCGTTGAGGACATCTCGTAATCCTCTTCATGAATAATCCAGGCTAATTCGAGGCATTGCGCCTTGTTGGTCTGGATCGGGAACCTGCGAAACAGGTTGGCGTCCCTATTTTTCTGGAAGCAGACCTTGGGCGAACCAGTACAATACAAGCAAATATTGAAGGGGGCAAAACATGATCGATACCTCCGCAGACGCTTCGAGTCTCTCTCCATGGTGGAAACACGCGGCGATCCTGGTGATGATTGTTGGTTTTTCGGTTCTGTCCGTGGTGACGGTTCTGACCTATAAAAACGCTCCCCCAATCCCTGAGAGCGTTACAGATGGCGCGGGAACTGTGGTTTTTACAGGGGCTGATATTCAAACAGGACAGGAGGTTTTCCTCAAATACGGCCTCATGGAGCACGGAAGCCTCTGGGGTCATGGGGCGTATCTGGGCCCTGATTACAGCGCGGAATATCTGCACAGGCTCAGCGAGATTACCCGGGACGAAATTGCGATCGAGAAGTACGGGAAGCCGTTTGCCCGGCTCTCGCCGGACGAGCAGAGCGTCGCGTCTGCGCGGACAGTGACGGGGCTCAAGGAGAACCGGTACGACGCAGCCTCGCAAACGCTCCGGCTTTCGTCAGGCGAAGTGGACGCCTACCGCACTCAACTCTCCGAATGGAGCGAGTACTTCAGCAGGAAGGACGCCGCTCCCGGCCTGCCGGAGAGATATATTCAGGACCCGGAAGAGGTCAAGGCTCTGACCGCTTACTTCGCCTGGGCAGCCTGGGCCACGACGGCGAATCGCCCTGGGAAAAACTATTCGTACACCAACAACTGGCCCTACGAGCCCATCGCGGGAAACCGTCCTTCCACCGAGACCTATGTCTGGAGCGCATTGAGTCTCATCACCCTCCTGTCGGGGCTGGGTTTGATCCTCTTCATCGTGGGCAAGTTCGACTACCTGGGTTGGAAGGGCGAGGGTGGTGGCGCCCATATCACGCACTCCGCTCCCCTTGCTCTGAAGCTCACGCCCAGTCAGTGGGCTACCGGAAGTTTCTTCGCCATCGTGGCTCTTTTGTTCCTTGCGCAGGCATTCCTGGGAGGTGTGCTCGCCCACTATCGTGTGGAGCCGGGCGGCTTTTACGGGTTTGACATAGGCCGCATGCTGCCCTATACCCTGGCGCGCACCTGGCACCTTCAACTCGCCATCTTCTGGATCGCAACGGCCTGGGTGGGCGGCGGCCTTTTTCTGGCTGCGTGGGTTGGTGGCGGAGAGCCCAAGGGCCAGCGATCCGGCGTTTACGCACTTCTCGGAGCGCTGGTGGTGGTCGTCGTCGGAAGCCTGGCCGGCGAGTCCCTTGGCATCAACGACAAGTTGGGACAGCTCTGGTTCTGGTTTGGCCACCAGGGTTCCGAGTATCTGGACCTCGGGCGGCTCTGGCAGTTCCTGCTTGCGGTCGGCCTCCTCTTCTGGCTGTTTCTGATGTTTCGGGCGCTGAAGCCCGCCATCAAGAGCCCCAAAATGCGTGAACTCTCATCACTTTTTCTGTACGCGGCTGTGGCGATCCCGGTCTTCTACCTGCCCGCCCTTTTCTATGGACCTCACACCAACTTCGCTGTTATCGACAACTGGCGGTTCTGGATCATTCACCTCTGGGTGGAGGGGTTCTTTGAACTCTTCGCGACGGTGCTGGTAGCGATCATGTTCCACCAGATGGGTGTCGTCAGCACGAAAACCGCCACGCGCCTGATTTACCTAGACGCAATTCTTTACCTCAGCGGCGGAATCATAGGTACGGGACACCACTGGTACTTCACGGGACAAGGAACGCTCAACATGGGTCTGGCGGCATGCTTCTCCGCTCTGGAAGTCGTGCCTCTCACGCTGCTGACGCTGGACGCCTGGGACTTTATCAAGCTGAGGAGGGCGCAGTGTTCCACGTGCGGCCATGATCTGACCCGGGGCCAGAATTGGGCCATTTATTTCCTCATGGCCGTGGGTGTCTGGAACTTCGTCGGCGCAGGCGTTTTCGGTTTTCTGATCAACCTGCCGATCGTGTCCTACTTCGAGGTGGGCACCACGCTCACCCCCAATCACGGCCATGCCGCGCTATTCGGTGTCTTTGGCATGTTGGCACTGGCGGTGCTGGTCTTCTGCTTGAGGGCCATGCAATCCGACACCGCCTGGAAGGGAACGGAGAAGTTCATCCGGGTGGGCTTCTGGGGTCTTAATGCAGGCCTGGCGCTGATGATCATCCTGGATCTGTTCCCCGGCGGCGTGATCCAGCTCTGGGATTCCGTCGCCAATGGGTACTGGCACGCGCGCCGCCTGACGTTTCTTATGAGCGGTGCTTACCATAAGCTGGAATGGGTGCGCATCGTGGGAGATACCGTTTTCCTCCTGGCTGGGGCCCTGCCAATCGCGCTCGGGGTATTGAGAAGTGTGTGGAAACGGGACCTGCCTCCATTGGAATCACGCACTTACAAATCACAGACGGAAGCTCAATGACTCAAGCTCTGTAGATTTGTTTCCAGATTGACTCCAATGAAACGCATCTTCAGCGCACCCGTGACTGCATCTGGTAGATCGTGCCGCCGAGCCAGCACTGCTGGCAGCGCCAGTACCACAAGGCTGGTTGTGGTGAACAGGCACTCCCTGCCGCCTGATTCTAAATTGCATAGATGTCCTCCGTTGACAGACGCACAGTCTAATGAAACGTCCGGCTGATCGCAACCCGGGCATCGGACGCGCACAACACGAATCCAGGGGAGGAATTCAATGCCGTGGATCTGGTAAACTGATGTTGTCGACTGTGAGCCCCAGGCATGTTGCTGCTGCCCGAGCACTATTCTTTGACGCCGTTCGAGGATGCGACGAGTCTCCTCAGCGATCCGGGACTCATCCGCGCCAGGGCCGAGGAGTCGGGCTATCTCTACTTTGCAGGTTTGATCCCCGCGAACTTAATCGATCCGGTACGCGCTTTCGAAAGCGACTTGTCTGCCGCCTATGGGTGGACGGAGCCGAACCCGGGAAACCATCCATTCCAGGATGTCAGGCCGGGAGCCTGCTTCGGCGGCCGCGGGTGGGATGATCCGCGGTTCATAGAACTGCAGAGGCAGGTTTGCACCCACGTGGGATTTCGCACTCTCGTACTCGACGAGGGGATCATGCGTATTCTCGCGACCGTATACGGAGAGGCTGCCGCCGTGGCCACCATGAACCAGTGCTGGGTCAAGCTGCCGGGAAATCCTGAGCACACAACCCTTCCGCATCAGGACACGTTTTACCTCCCCTCCTGCGCGCGAATGTGGAGCGTCTGGTTCCCTCTGGTCGACACGCCGCTCGAGCTTGGGCCGCTGGCCGTCGTGCCGGGATCCCACAAGAAGTTCTGGCGTCACAAGGACAATTTGCAGGGAATTGACGTCCCGCGGGATGTCATCTGGGCGACCGGGCCTGTCCATCCCGGCGATATCGTCGCTTACAGCGCCGCCACGGTGCATTGCGCCTGGTCGAATGTCTCCAAGAGCAACGTCCGGGTGGCGCTGGACGTACGGTACGAGCCGAAGATGACGTCCGATTCCATCCTTCGTCCCGAGTTCGGGAACCATGCGGGAGCTGCCTGATAGATCCCGGGAAGTCAAAATTGCGGAATGTCATCTTAAAAACAGGATCGATGTGCGCTGCAGGCCTGAATCCGCAAAATGACGGCCATTGACCTTGTTGCTGCGGTACACTTTTTGTTGGAGGGAAATGAAGTATGATTCTGCGTTCCCCGATCCATCGCCGAAAATCGTGCCGTCGGAAGCGCCGGGCTCGCTGTGGAACAGGGGCGTGGCGAATGTCGCGCGCCCGGGCACTCCTGTTGGCATGCCAGATCCTGTTCGCGGCCTTCTTCGTTGCCAACAGGCAGATGGCTCCGGCTGCTGCCGCACAGCAGAGGACCATTCTCCAGCCGGTTCTGGATGGCCTCGACCAGCCGGTATTCGTCTCCAGTGCGCACGACGCTTCCCGGCGGCTCTTCATTTTGGAGCAGCCGGGCCGGATCAAGGTCCTTCCCCCGGGCGGTTCGGTCCCGAAGGTATTCCTGGACATTTCCGATCGTGTGCTCGCCGGTGGGGAACAGGGCCTTCTCGGCCTCGCATTCCATCCTCGGTTTTCGGAAAACGGGCGGTTTTTCCTCGACTATACCAGGAAGCCGGACGGCGCCACCGTGATTGCCGAATACCGGGTTTCGTCGGCGAATCCCGACGTGGCCGACACATCGGAGCGAGTTCTGCTGACAATTCCGCAGCCCTACACCAATCACAACGGAGGCATGGTTGAATTCGGCCCCGACGGTTACCTCTACATAGGCATGGGCGATGGCGGATCGGGAAATGATCCCGAGAATCGGGCGCAAAATTTGCAGGAACTGCTCGGCAAGATCCTGCGCATCGACGTGGACCGATCCGACGGGGGACTGCCCTATGGCATTCCTCCCTCGAACCCGTTTGCAGGGTCGACCTCAGCCCGTCCTGAAATATTTGCGCTGGGACTGCGCAATCCATGGAGGTTCTCATTCGACCGGGCGAACGGGAAGATGTATGCGGGAGACGTTGGCCAGGGGCTCGTGGAAGAAATCGACATCATCATCGCCGGCGGAAACTACGGATGGCGTGTCCTGGAGGGGACGCGCTGTACGGACCTCGGTCCTGCTCCCTGCAATGCGCCGGGCTTCATTCCACCGATCACTCAGTACGGACACGACGGCGGCAAGTGCTCGGTCACGGGAGGGTACGCCTACCGTGGCCGGCAGGACAGTTTGCCCCAGGGGACTTATGTCTATGCCGACTTTTGCAGCGGGGAGATTTTTACGGTTCAATCGGGGACCGGCACCCTGCTGCTCGACACCGACCTGAACATCTCGTCCTTCGGCGAAGACGAAGACGGAGAAATTTATGTGGTCGGGCTCGGCGGAACCGTGCACAGGTTTGTCAACCCGGACGCACCCGCCCGGCCTGCCTACTACTTTCCCCGCCTGCTGAGCACGAATGGCTCCGCCGCCGGGGAGGATCAGTTCACCGGTTTCGCGGCGGCGAATCTCGACACCGCGGCCGCCTCGCTGACCTTCACTGCCTACGACTCTAGCGGCGCGCTGATCCAGGGAACTGGGATTTCGAACCCGGTTACGGTCGATCTGCCCGGTTCCGCGCAATTGGCCCGTCTGGAATCGCAGATCTTCGGTTCGGGGATCCGCGCACTCGACAGGACGGGGTGGGTCAGGCTGGAAAGCAGCACCGTGCGGCTCGCCTCCTCTTTCCTCGCATTCGATGCGCGCCTCTCTTTCCTTGGAGGCGCCACGGGCGCCCCCGTCCCGCTCAACGACTTCCTGTTGTCCGGCGTCGTTCCCTCGTCGTCCTGGAAAATCTATCTCGCCAATCCGCGCGCAACCCCGGGCACCGTAGTCATCAGGGCCTTTTCCGCGGGTGGCGACGCGCGAGCCGTCTCATCACGGTCGCTGGGGCCGCACGAGATGCTCGTGACGACAGTCGCCGGGCTTTTTCCCGGCCTCGATTTCCGTCCCGACGATTACCTCCGTGCCTCCGCAAGCCAGGGGGCGGCAGCGCTCGAGTTTCTGGAAAAGCCTGCCCAGCCTCCCCAAGCCGCCGGCGCGCAGGATGCAACAGCAGGGGGGACCGTCCTGTACGCGCCGCAATACGTGATGGGGGGCGGGTATACATCCGTCCTATCGGTCACCAATCTCGATTTGGCGCCGGGAAACGTCACCATCCGGCTCTTTAGCGAAAACGGAACCGTGGTGGGGACGCCACGGTTGGTGCCGATCGCGGCCATGGGCAGGATTCTCGTCTCCGACCCCGCCTTTTTCGGGGACTTCGGGACGTCGATGGTGCAGGGATCCGTCGAGATTCGAAGCAGCGGCCCCCTGCTTGCGGGGAGTGTCACTTTTTCGGACCCAGGAAACCGGGTTTTTTCAACAACCGTCCCGCTCGTCTCGATCCTGCGCAAGCGGCTGGTTTACAGCCAGGTCGCCTCAGATTCCACCTACTATACGGGAATTGCCGTGGCCAATCCGGGGGGGAGCGATTCCGTCGTGCGCATCGAGGTCTTCGACGGCTCGGGCCACTCCGTGGTTTCCGGCGACTTTTCCATCCCCGCCGGGGGAAGATCTGCGCGCGTGCTTACAGACCTGTTTCCCGGACTCGCGGGAAGGAGCGTGACCGGCGGACGGATCGAAGTCACGGCAGCGAACGGCCTGGCGAGCTGCGCGACGTTCGGCACCGTCAACCTGACGGCGCTCTCGGCGCTCGAAGCGCAAGGCCGGGACTGATCGGCTTCCGGACAACCGCCCGGGTTGCGGAGTCCCGATGTCCGATCCAGTCCTGCGGATTCGGCTGTCGTTAGCCGCGCCTGACGAATATAATGACGGCAATTTCAAGCGCTTGAAATTCGGTCCGACCTCCAGACCTGAAAGGCGGGAAGGCGCCATCCGGGCCTCTTCCCTCGTTCAATTTGAGCAGTCGGCGCGCGCCTGGAAGATGAACTTCAGGCTCATCTGCATGGTCCGGCTGCTGCCGCTGAACTGGCTGGCATCGAGAAATTTAATCGATGAAACGTTTGCGTACGTCGAGCTCAGCGCGTTGTTGAGCGACCGCTGGTTGCCGGCAAAGAATCCCGATCCCTCACAGCCGTGGGTCCAAACCTATCGCAAGAACAGGTGAGATCCCTTTGCCAACTTGATCGGCGCTTTCCTGCGGGCGCCTGTCCTCACGTCGAACGCAACCAGGTCGCCGTTCTCGATGACGAGAAGCTCCCTCTCATTCAGCCAACCTGCCAAGGTCGTATGCGGCAGCCAGGCGGAGCGCCTCTGAGGGTCCCCCACTCTGAGCACCTCGACCCCGGGCAGTTCGCTCATGGATTGGCGGATGCGCGCGAGTTCGGTTGGATTGGCTTTGCCGCTTTCGGACAAGCGGATTTCGGCGTCCGGCAGCGCGGTGGACATGATGCTCATGGCGGCATAAGAGGCGTCCGGAGAGAGCCTGGCGCCGGAAGTATAAAAGGTGACATCATAGTTCGGATTGGCGTACCTCTGCCGCTCGTCGAAGATCACGATGTTCCTGCCGCCGCCGGCGAGCATCGTCTGATCGTTGCCTTCGTTGTCCCATCCGCAGCAGCCCCCATCGGAGAGCGCATGGATGATGAGGGCGCCGCTCTGTGCCGTGTCCAGCACGGCCTCCAGCGCCGCGTCGAGTTTGCGCGGGAACCACTTTCCAGCCGATTTCCGGTACAGAAGGCTCGACTGGTACGTTGCGCCGATCTGTCCCGGTATCCAATGGTTCACGATGAAAAAATCATCCACACCTTCATCGGGAAACCAGAAACCTCCCTCGGGACAGGCCTCTGAACACACGCCGGTGCCGCACGCGCAGGGCGGGAAGGTAAACGCCGCAATCTGCGAACGGCTCTCCCCGGCCAGGTTGGCCTGCCAGGCGTGATAAGTCGTCGCCACCGAGACTTCGGCGCCATCCTCGTCTCTGGTTGTCCTGAACTCGTTTTCAAAAATGTAGAGCTGTCCCCCATCGGCGGACAGGGCCCATCGGCGGGTGCTCTCGACAGAAACTTTCTTGCCACCTTCCGGCGCGGGTTTCGGAGTCGCTCCGCGATCGAACGAGGCGGCTGTCCGGCCGTTCCACAACCAGACTTTGCCGAGCGGGAAATGCTGCTCAGGATTGCCGAACTGTACGGCCGGATCCGAACAGAACAGGATCTGGCCCTTGCGGTTGACTTGCAGGCTATCGGGATCCTTCAGGAATTCGGCCGGGACCCTGACGGTTTTGAGCACGGCCCAGGTTGAGGTTTCATATTCCGCCATCTCGCCTGGAGCGCGGAGCACCCAAAGCCGAGTCCCGCCTTGGCCAGCCGAACCATAGCCCCAGCACACGGCGACACACGACAGCAGCAACATCGCGGCAGCAGTTTTGGCGTGCATGACTCCTTCCTTTCACCGTCCTTTGCCTGCCTGACCGGCAGGGTGCCAGGCCCTCAAGATTCAATTGTCAACGGTATTTGGGAACAGGACCCTGCAGACGGGTCTCGGGACACGGAAAAACGCCGACACCGGGATTCGTCGCCGGCGTTCTTCCGCGTCGGAGACAGGCGACTGACCTGAGCGCTATTGCGGCTCCCTTGTACCGGCGGCGGGCTGCGCGGCGCCGGCGTCGAGGTGGTCCCAGTTCAGGATGGCATTGAATGCCAGGTTAAAGCTGCCGAACGTCTGGTAACGCCAGAACGGACGATTGGCAAACATGACGACGTGGCCTTTGCCCAGCGGCGCATCGATAACCAGCGCGCGGCCGACGAGCGCCTGCTGGCCGGCGAGGCCGCCGCTGAGCAGCATGTCGTTCGGATCGGTCGGGAAACGCAGGATCACGCGCGGCCGCGTCGCTTGATCGCCGCCGCCCGCGCCACCCCGGCCGCCACCGCCGCGTCCGCCGCCTTCCGGCGCGCCGGGCGCCCCGCCGCGACCGCCTGCCGGCGCCGGCGGAGGTCCGTCGAGTGTCGTCAACGTCGGCTGGACGGCATTCGGATTCAGATTCATGCCGACGCCGGGAATCTGGGCGCCGCCCCGCCCCCCGCCACCGAATCCGCCGCCGAACCCTCCGCCCGCGCTGAGCACGGGGCCGGAGCTGAAGTAGACCGCGAGGTTGTTGCTGTCGTAGCCGTAGGCAATCGGGCTATTCCTGTCCACGAACTGGGATTTCATCACGACACCGCGCGCAAAGAGGCCCGTCGGCTGTTCGACGGAGACTCCGCTGACCAGGTGATACTCGGGGAAAATGGTCGACGTCGAGCCCTCGGTGATGAGCAGGCCTCCCTCCTGCACGAATTTCATCAGGTTGATGAGCCCTTCGAATCCCATGCCTCCGCGGATATCGTCGGCCGAATCCTGGACCCCAAGGTTGGGAGTCAGGTCCGTCTTCTTGTACGGGATCGGTTCGGGTCCCTGCACGCCGTTCACCTGCGATTCAGAAGTTCCGCCGACGTGCGGGAAGATGATCACGTCGTACTTCTGACGCAGATCCGGCTCGCGCAGCTTCGTGTCGCCGATATATGCGTAGGGGATCTTCATTTTATCGAACGTCATGCGCACCCAGCCCTCGTTTTGGGTGTTTGACCAGGAGTGCACGTAGGCGATTCTCGGCGCCGCCATCTCGTGCATCTTCACGGACGGCGCCGACGCGACCGCATAAGCCGCCAGGCCGTACTCCCTGATCGACGGCTCCAGCGCCGTGCGATCGGCGCCCGGAATGATGATCGCGCCGGCGTTGAACTGGCGCCCGGCAGCCTCGAAGGCCTCTTCGGCCGCCTGCATCTTCACGTTCCTGTTAGCGAAACGGAACTGTGCCAGGCTGGTGTCGCCGTTGTGATCGACGATGACTACGCTGCCGGTCCCGTTGATCGTGCCCGGTATCTTCGCGTCGGCCGTGAGCGGCGTCATCGGCTGGCTGAGCGCAGCCTTGTCCTCGATCTTCGACACTTTTACGTTGCGCAGCAGCGGGAGCGACCAGCCGGTGTCGTCGTACGGGCTCGGGTTGGCCGGCGAGAAGAACTGGGTGTCGAGGAAATTCACGGCGCAGCGGCTGTACGGCTGGTCCATCCGGACGATGTAGTCTCCCGCCGCCACCTGCACGTTGCCGGCGGTAAACCCGCTGTCTGCCTTGTGCACCTCGATGCCTTCCTGCCGCAGCAGGTTTACCAGGGCGGCGGCTTCGCCGCGGCGGCGCTGGCCGGCCGGAATCAACCAGGCATACAGCGGGCCGTCCTTGCCCAGGGCGACGGCGCGTTTGTTTTTCAGGTAATAGTTCTCCAGGAGCATTTCGCGGTTCTTCGCCGTGAACTGCAGCGCCAGGAGCAGCGCTGACTGCTGAATGTTTACGTTGTTGCGCGGGCCCCAGTTAATGCGCGGCAGCGGGGGATTCGGCCTGTACCATTCCTTGCTGCTCTGGGTGACGACCTCGCGGTTTGCCGGGCCGTAACTCTCGGTTTCATAGAACCGGCCGATTGAGTTGTGCAGGTTGGCGATCCAGAACAGGTAGTTGGGCGTCCAGCCGTCGTAGAACGAACCGGTCCAGACGCCGGGCACACCGCGCTTGGTCATCTCGGCGACCTCGTATTCCGCGATCTGCCACCACTCGTTCGTCAGCACCGGATCGACGGCCGTGTTGTATGGCCCGGCGCCTGTCGACGCGTAAAGGTAATCCATGGATTCATGAAGGTCGTGCATCACGGTGGGATGCCACTCGAGATAGGTGCGGAGCACGTTCTGGGTGAGCTTCAAGCCCAGGCCCAGGCCGTCGCGGTTGTTGTCGTGCGCCACGTACTGACCCCACCAGATGAGCGGCATCCGTTTGCCGGTCTTCTTCTGGTAGTACAGGTTGTCCACGACCTTCTCGCGGCCGTCGACCTCGACGACGGGAGTGAGGAAGACAATGACGTTGTTGCGGATGTTCCGGACGAACGGCGTCTCCTCGACGATCAGCCGGTAGGCGAGCTCGAGCTGCATCTCGGCGCTTCCCGTTTCACCGGTGTGCAGGTTGCCGGTCGCCCAGTAGATGGGCTTCCCGGTCGCGATGAGCTGTTGCGCCTGGGCGTCCGTCAATTTCCGCGGATCGGTCAGGTCGGCCAGGATCTTCTTGTAGTTGTCGAGCGTCTTGATGGTCGACTCGTCGGCGATGGCCAGGACGATCATGTCGCGGCCTTCCTCGCTCTTGCCGATCGTAAAAAGCCTCGAGCGTCCCGGCGCCGCCTTGGCCAGGGTCTCGAAGTAGCCCTTGATGTCCTTATAGTAAGTGAGTTCGTCGGGCGTGCCGGGGACCCTGCCGAGGGCCTTCAACGGCGTCGGCACCGTCGCCGACGCGGGCAGGTGATCCACAAGCTCCGTCAGGATGCGCGGATCCCGAGTGTACTCCTTGATTTTCGCCGTGTACTCTTCGTCAATCACCTGAACCGCAGCGGGTTTCACCGCGGTTTTCTGGCTCTGGGCAATCGTGCTGCCGACAGGCGGCAGCACAACCACGATAACAAACACAACGCAGGAAACTCCAAGTCTCCGCATCCAACCCGTTGTCATGATTTCCTCCTCCGGGCGGCCGGGCGTACAGGCCACGACTGGGCCCTTGCAGGGTACAGTTGCGCGCATATTAAGGGTTCCTGATCCGGGACCACAAGGGGAAACTGCGCCAATCCTTTTCGAGACGGGAGAAAAATACAGTGAATTGGTGTTAGACTGGTTTCCATCGCGAAACTCCTGTCCTGCCGGGCTTGAAGGTCATTGATGGCGACGGTCGGGAAATTGGGAAATCTTCACCAGATTGGAGGATATGTGAAACAAAGGAAATGGGCAGTATACGGGGTGCTGGTTCTTTGGATGTCTGCCTTTCACGGCATGGCCCGGCCCGCGCCGTTTCAGGCACAATCTGGTTCGACTGCGCAGGCCGGCGCCGGTCCAGCCGTGGTTGACCCGGTGCGCACGCTGGTGGGCCGGCTCGACCTCGAGAAGTACAAGGCCACCATCAAGGGGCTGACCCAGTTCGGCGATCGTCGCCAGGGCACGGACCGGAATCGGGCCGCGAATGACTGGATCGAGACGCAGCTGAAAAGTTATGGCTGCTCCGACATCGGGAGGATCAAGTACGATTATACTCCCCCGGCCCGTTCCGGCGGGGCGGGCCAAAGCGGCCGCGGCGCCGGGGCGGCAGCGGGAGGCGGCCGGGGTGGCGCCGTCGCGGCAGAAGGACTGGCCGGTGCCGCTGCAGCCGGCGGTCAGGCTGGCGCCGTTGCGGCGGGGGGACAGGCAGGCGCTGGTGCTGGAGCGGCGGGCCGGCAGGCCGGCGCCGGTGCAGCGGGAGGCCAGGCGGCCGCGACGCAGGGGCGAGGCCGGGGAGGCGGAAATCCCGTCAAAGGGAACCGTGCCCCTACCGGCGTGAACAACGACCCTACAAAGCAACCCGATCTGAAGCTTCGCGAACTCGACATGCAGCCGTCGACTCCGGGACTGCGCGAAGAGGTCTATTGCACGAAGATCGGCACGACCCACCCGGACGAGATGTACATCGTCGCCGGCCACATGGACGGCCTCGGTTACAGTGAAGGCGCGAACGATAACGCATCGGGCACGGCCCTGGTGATGGAACTGGCGCGCATCTTCAGCGCTCCCGACGTCCAGACCGACCGGTCGATCCGCTTCGTCCTCTGGAACAATGAGGAGACGGGCCTCAACGGCGCGCGGGCCTATGTGCAGCAGCGCGCGGCGCTGCAGGGAAAAGAGGATCCGCCCAACTCGGGCAAGTACCCGGAACCGAAGTGGCTCGGGATGGTCCAGCACGACATGATGATGTTCGACCACGGCATGCCCGGCACCGACGGAAAAGTGCCCGTGGAGCAGCGGGTCGAGGCCGACGTGAATATCGAGTTTGCCGCCACGGCGAAGATGGCGGCCCAGGCCCAGGAACTGGCCTGGCAGTTCAAGAACGCCAACGACCGTTACGCGACGGACTACCCGGCGGTCGTCGGCAACCGCATGAGCAACACTGACTCGGCTGCCTTCCAGGACATCGTCGCGGCCATCAGCCTGCGCGAGGCGGAACGCCTGAGCCAGGTGGGAATGGGATGGGACCCGACCTGGCACCAGCCGATCGACGTGTTTACGACTTTTTCAGACAAGGATTTCCGTCTCGGCCTGAACGCCGCTCAAACGACACTGGCAGCGATCGCGCAGCTCGTGGGAGCGATGACGAAGTAGGGCCGGGAGAGGAACACGGCAATCCTTCGCCGGGGAGCCGTTGCGACGACGGCGACGTTTGTTGAAATCAGAAACTCATGCGAGCCGAGTTTGCGGATCAATTATCATTTGTCAATTTTCAATTGTCATTTTCACAGGCCAAAGGCTCACAACAGCCAAATGACAAATAACCATTGACAAATGATAAATGACAAATCTTTTGGGTGGAGCTCTTCGGATTGCAATCCCAACCCATATATGGTGCGACGAATCTTCTGTCCCAAAAGAGCCGCACCCAATTCAATTTTGCTGGTTCACATGAAAATGGGAGAGGGATGCAGGTGTCGAGCATCCCTCTCCCTGGGGAGAAACCATAAGCACAGGCAACCGATTGCTCGTCGCGATCGAGCTGAATCGTGCCTCGCTCCCGGTATCATAAGCCGCTGTCCCCGCCGCGTCCATCCTCCAAAGGCAGTAGTTTCGGGACAAAGACCTACCAAACGCAATCCCGATGGTTCAGACACGGTGACGGTCCGAATCAAGGGCAGTCCACGATAACGGGTGACTTTGCGCCTGGGGTGCAAGTATTATTTTGGATAATATGAGCAACATAAAGATCCTGCTGGCTGACGATCACGGTGTTGTCAGAAAGGGGCTCCGCTTCCTGCTGGAGCGCCAGGCCGACATGGAGGTGGTGGGGGAGGCGAAGGACGGCAGGGAAGCGGTGCGTCTGGCCGAGGAGCTGAATCCCACGATCGTGATCATGGACATTGCGATGCCGCTGTTGAACGGGATTGATGCCACGGCGCAGATCATCAAGCGCAATCCCGGGATCGGCGTCATCATTTTAAGCATGCACGCGGACGAGGGGTACCTGGTGCGCATCCTGACCGCAGGCGCCAGGGGATACCTGCTCAAGGACTCGGCCGAGACGGACGTGGTCCGTGCCGTACAGACCGTCGCTCAGGGAAAGCCGTCCTTCAGCCCCCAGATTGCGCAGGCTCTGCTGGAGGATTACATGCGCCAGCTTCAGCAGCGAGGCCTCGAGGATTCCTACGACCTCTTGACCGAGCGGGAGAAGGAGATCCTGCAGCTGCTGGCCGAGGGAAAGTCGAACAAGGAAGTGGCCACGATTCTCGGACTGAGCGTCTACACCGTCGAAACCCACAGGGCGAACCTGATGCAGAGATTGAATCTCCACAGCACGGCCGAAATTGTCCTCTATGCCGTCCGCAAGAAAATCGTCGTCTGACCTCCGCGCGTACGCAGACGCGGCTTATTTCTGAAAGTCGACGACCTCCTCGATGCCCTGCTTGCCCGGGAAATAATTGAAATAGTAGATATCCGGACCCTCCAGTTCGGCATACTCCACGACCGCCTTCAGATCGCCGGGACCGTAGATCACCTGGAGATTGCGCCCGGGATAGAACCGCGCGACCGAAGATCGTAGGCCGAGCGGGTAAACGTACGCGTGACCGTACGTGTGCGGGATCCGGGCCAGCACCAGCTTCGAGCCGTCCGGCAGGTCCGGATAAAGCGCCTTGATTTGACGCGGGATGCTGTCGGCGATCTCCCCCGCGGTTTTCCAATCGGAGATCCGGGCGCGCAGATCGACGGCGTAGTAGCCTGCAAGCACGATGAAAATCAACGCCGCGAGCGGCCGTGAGATGAACCGGATCGCGGACCTCGCAGCCGCCGGTTTCCGGATCGCGCAGGCGTATATCAGGAGGGCGATGAGCGCCGCATACCCGGCTGCGCTGGCATAGGCAAAGCGGCGCGCGAAGCCTTCAATGATCACAAAAGGAAGGAACGCGATCAGCATGAACAGGATCGAGAATCCGGCAAGCGGGCGGTGCTGGCGCGGCAGGAGGAAGGCGAGAACCAGAAGCATGAAATAGAGGAGGCCCGCGAGATGGGCGTTGCCGTGAAAGAGCTGATAAAACAGGCTGTAATAGTTCCGCAAGACGTTGCCCGCGGCGTACGACAGCTCGTATTGCCCGACGTTCCCGCGGAAGAGGAGCGCCCACCAGGCCAGGTAGACCAGGAGCGTAATTGTGTGCGGGAGCGTCTTCGCCGACGCCGTCCGCATCCTGCTCAGAAGCCCCTGAGACGGCTGCGCGAAGAGGAACAGCTCCATCCCGGCCATGATGGCCGGAACCACCGCCGCCCCCTCGTAGCAAACGAGGCTCAATGCGAAAAATCCGGTCGAAAGCCCGATGAGAACCCTCGCGGACGCGGCCGACGGCTCCGCACTGCCGGCCCTTCCGACGCGGGCCCGCGCATAGGCGATCAAGGCCAGGAACGTGAACAGCGTGCTCAGGAGGCTGTCCCTTGCCGCGATCCAAACGACGCGCGAATCGTGAATCGGGTGCACGGCGAAGACCGCGGCCGCCATGCCTGAAACGGCGGCCGAACGTGTCACCAGCAGGAGTCCGGCGAAGAGCAGGGTCACATTGATCGCGTGAAAAAGGATGCTTTCGAGGTGATAGCCGCGGAGATCGCCGTCCCAGAGCCAGTTGCTGACGGCATACGAGAACGCGATCGCGGGGCGGTACTCGTTGCGCCCGTAGCCGACGGTGTCGTGCAACGACCGGACGGCGTCCTCGAAACCCAATTGCCCGACAATGCGAAAGTCATCCGCTACCATCAGAGAATCGAGCGCTGGGAAGTACACACCGATTGTCAACAGGACGAGGCCGGCCCCAATCAGAAACAGCCGCCGCGCGCGCAGGAAAGTCCCCGCCCTGCGGAGTCGTGTTCGGAATCCGTCGGAACTAGGTTTTTCGGCTCCCTGACGAGGCTGTTCAGCTTCCATCTGTTTGACTCGATCGAGCTCGACAAACGGCTCGGATTGAGATCGCCGCTGGCTGGTTCCCATCGGTACCGGTACGGATCCGCAGCGGCAGACTTCAATTCCTGCAATTGTGCGATTGCCAGCTGTTCAAAAAACCCACAGGCGCACATATTACAATAAACTAATTAAAATAACCTAATGATTGGAAAGCGATAAACTATCACCTTAGGAGCATACCTGCCCATCCTATGAAGGCAGTAGTTTGGGAGAAAAAGGGGACTAACACGAGGGTGGTCGGCGGACGATCACGTCGCCATGCTCGGAACGGGCTGAAGCCCGTGCCCACATGAAAAATAGAGTCTTGTTGAAACTGGGGCGGGGTTCTTCCGATTGCAATCCCAACTCATATATTGGTGCGACAGATCTTCTGTCTTAAAAGAGCCGAACCCAAATAGCTTGGCGTCTCCAGTTTTCAGGCGTATTTTCTCTGGGGACTGTCGGCGGGCCTCGAGCCGGGGTTGCATTAGGCTGGGACCGGGCACTGGAACCGGAGCCGCTTACATTTCAAAGCGTTTGACGCGCGTGTCGACGTCGATTCCCGGGGCGTGTCCCGGGTCGGCTGGAGCGGAACGGATATGGGCTGGTTAAGCCTTCTGGCACTTGCAGTGGCCCTTGCCATGGATGCCTTCGCCGTGGCGATCGTTACCGGGCTAACGGTAAAACCCCTCACGAAAAGGCATGTGTTCCGCCTCTCGTTCCATTTTGGCCTTTTCCAGGCGATCATGCCGACGGTCGGCTGGGCGGCGGGCAAGGCGGTCCAGAAGTACATTGCAGACTACGACCACTGGGTGGCATTCGGGCTGCTGGCCTTCGTTGGCGGCAAGATGATCTGGAGCGCCATAGGCGGCCGCGACGGAGAGGCAGGATCCTCGAGTGACCCGACTTCGGGTTGGGAACTCGTGATGTTGTCGGTCGCTACGAGCATTGACGCGCTGGCGGTCGGCCTTACCCTGGCTCTCATCGGTTCGGCGATTCTCGGGCCGGCGGTGGTCATCGGCATCGTCGCGGCCGGCTTTACGGTTACGGGAATGGCGCTGGGCCGGCAAATCGGATCCATCTGGGGCCGGCGCGTCGAGATACTGGGCGGATTCATCCTGCTGGCGATCGGCGCCAGGATCGTCGTGCAGCACGTGTGGGCCTGAAACGAGGGCATCGTCCTCCGGGCCGGGCCGCTTCGCCCCCCAATGATCACAGGATATAGTCGGTTGACAGGAAATTGGACTCGCGCCCGCGCACGATCGTCGAGACGATTTCCCTGTTGAGGTCGCTCCCTTTTGCCGCAACCAGCGTCCGGATTGAGAATACCCGCAAGGCATCGGACACCGAGAGGGTCCCTTCGGCCGAGTCCTTCCTGCCGGTGAATGGAAAGGTGTCCGGCCCCCTCTGGCACTGGCTGTTGAGGTTGACCCTGCAGACCTGGTTGACCAGGGGATCGATAAGCCTGGCGATTGTTTTTGGATCCCTGCCGAAGATGCTGACCTGCTGGCCGTAGTCCGACGTTATGACGTAGTCGAGGGGAGTGCTCAGATCGTCATACGGCACGATCGGGATCAGCGGCCCGAACTGTTCCTCACGGTAAGCCCTCATGGACGGAGTGACGGGGCACAGGACCGCGGGGTAGAAAAATGTCCGATTGGTCGAGCCGCCTCCTTCGTTGACCACTTTCGCGCCGCCCTTGACGGCATCCTCGACCAGTTGGGTGAGGTACTCGATCTTTCCATGTTCCGGCAGCGGGGTGATGCTGACACCGTCCTCCCACGGCATGCCGATGCGGAGCGCCGCGACGGACTTTGTGAAGCGCGAGAGAAACTCATCGAGCACGTTGTTGTGCACGAACAGGATCTTCAATGCAGTGCAGCGTTGCCCGTTGTAAGACAGGGAACCGGTCAGGCACTCGTCGACTGCGTTGTCCAGGTCGGCGTCGGGAAGGACGATGCCCGCGTTCTTCGCGTCCAGGCCGAGAACGCAGCGGAGCCGGTGCGGCTTGGGGTGCTGTTTCTTGAGGATGTCGGCGACCCGGCTCGACCCGATGAATGCGAGGACGTCGATCTTGCCCGAGGACATCACGGGGCCTATGATTTTCTGTCCCGAACCGAAGACGGTGTTGACCACGCCCCTGGGAAACGATTCCTGGAACGCCTGCAGAAGCGGATGGTGAAGCAGGACGCCCAGTTTCGGGGGCTTGAACACCACGGTGTTGCCCATGATCAACGCGGGGATCAGCGTGGTGAAGGTCTCGTTCAGCGGATAGTTGAACGGTCCCATGCACAGCACCACTCCCAATGGGGCACGCCTTATCTGTCCGATGATTCCCTGTTCGATCGAGAACCGCGAGCCGATCCGGTCGGCTTCCTTGAGCGCGTTGATCGTGCCGACGATGTAATCGACTGTCCGGTCGAACTCCTTCTCCGACTCCTTCAGTGTTTTCCCGATCTCCCACATCAGGAGGCTGACGACCTCGTTCCTCCTCTCTTTCATCCGGAAGGCAAACTGCTGGACATGCTCGATCCTCCCCTCCACGGAGTGGGTCGGCCACTCCCCCCGGCCGTGATCGTACGCCCGCACCGCGGCATCGAGCGCTTCGAGGGTCTCCTTCTCGGTCAGGAGAGGGTAGCTTCCGATCTTTTTCGGAACGGGCCCTGAGGCCGTGGTGATGCAGACCGGAGACAGCACCTCCTGTGCCGGGCCGTCCCATTGCCGGATCTCTCCGTCGGAAAGATATTCCCGCTGTTCCAGCATTCGCGGGAAGCAGAACCTCGCGGGTATGCCGGTTTCAGATGGGAAAATGCGGTCGACAGCCTGCTGGATATTCATGTTTTGCCTCGAGTGTGGCCTGAGAGGGGCCCGTAAAAACCGTCGCTCTATGAAGCCTGCCCTCTGGGTTTAACAGTTCCCCGGCGGGCGCGCCGTGGGCGCCGTTTCAATCCTGATTCAAGAGCGAAGGATCATCGGTATCGGGGTCGGAATCGCGATCGCAATCGGCATCGTCCTTCGAGATCGTGATCAGGCGATGAACCTCAGATTTAAATCCAATCCGAGCGGGTAGCGATTCCGATACGACCCCGATTCCGTCGCCGGCCCCGCAGGATGCTCGATTCGCCCTTACTTCTTCTCCTTCAGCAGTGAATCGAGCCCGGCGAAGGGCTTATAGGTGGAAACCGGCTTCTGCTCGCTGCCGGGAGTGGGCGAGTCGGACCACTCGGCAACGGAGTAGCGGGAGTGCTCGTTTTCGTGGCAATAAACGCAGAGCAACTCCCAGTTGCTCCCGTCGGGCGGGTTGTTGTCGTGGTCGTGGTCTTTGTGATGGACGGTGAGTTCCCGCAACCTCTTTCCTTCGAACTCGCGGCCGCAACGTCCGCAAACCGGGGGAAACAACTTGAGCGCCCGTTCCCGGTAGCCCTGCATCCGGCGTTCCTGCTCGCGCCGGGCCTCCGCGATGAACTGGTCCCGCTTGTCGCCCCCTGCCTGGAAATGATCCGATGACATCTGCTCACGCTCCAGATCCCGGTCTCAATAAAGCCCCGATCCCCTCCGGCAAAACTGCTCCACATGAGCCGGGAGAAAGAACACGTAAGTATAACCCGGCACCCGGCAAATGCGAACCCGGACCATGCAGGGCGCTGTGGTTCAGATACGGCGACGGAAGGTGCTCATCAGGGAGTCCATTCGGGATCCTGACAGGGGCGACAGGAAGGCCCGGGGCGCGGGCCCCGGGCATGCCTGTTTCAGGTTTGTCCAGATCAGGCATTGAGATTCGCGTCTTGCTGCAAGGGGAGCGTTGATGGAGGCCCGAAGGCATCTGAGGTGGTCTGCCAATTCCTGTTTGGCATGCTGACAGGCGCAATCCTGTGCTGCAGCTTCAGCGCTCAATTCAATCGGAGATCCAGACCCCTGCCTCATGGCCGGGGCTATTTGCCAGCGGCCCTTCGGGCCTTGTCTCCGGGCCCGGAAATCGCCGCTGGGGAGAACTAGAACTCGGCCTGCTTTGGTGCGCGCGGGAACGGTATGACGTCGCGGATGTTGGTCATCCCGGTGCAGAACAGGATCAGGCGCTCGAAACCGAGGCCGAAGCCGGCGTGGGGAACGGTGCCGTATCGCCTCAGGTCCCGGTACCACCAGTAGTCCTCCTTCTTGAGCCCCATTTCGTCGATGCGCCGGTCCAGGACATCCAGACGCTCCTCGCGCTGCGATCCGCCGATGATCTCGCCGATCTTGGGGACAAGCACGTCCATGGCGGCAACGGTCTTGTCGTCGTCGTTCATGCGCATGTAGAAGGCTTTGATTTTCTTCGGGTAATTCATCAGGATGACGGGCTGCCTGAAGTACTCCTCGGTGAGGTAGCGCTCGTGTTCGCTTTGCAGATCGGAGCCCCATTCCACGGGGTATTCGAAGGACCGGCCCGACTTCCTGAGGATTTCGACGGCTTCCGTGTAGCTCAGCCTTCGGAATGTGGACCCGATGATGTGCTTCAACCGGTCCACTGCGCCCTTTTCGACGCGGAGGTCGAAGAAGGCCATGTCGTCGGCGCGCCGGGTCAGGAGGTCATCGAAGAGATACTTCAGCATGTCCTCGGCAAGTTGGGCGTTGTCCGAGAGGTCGGCGAATGCGATCTCCGGTTCGATCATCCAGAACTCGGAGAGGTGGCGGCTGGTGTTGCTGTTTTCCGCGCGGAAGGTGGGGCCGAACGTGTAGACCCGCGTCAGGGCGCAGCAGTAGGTCTCCACGCTGAGCTGGCCCGATACCGTGAGGCGCGCCTCGCGCCCGAAGAAATCCTGCCCGAAATCGACTGCCCCCGAATCGGTCCGCGGGAGGTTCATGAGGTCGAGAGTGCTCACGCGGAACATCTGGCCCGCCCCTTCCGTGTCCGAGGCCGTGATGATCGGGGTGTGGACGTAGAAAAAGCCGCGCTCGTCGAAAAAACGGTGAATGCCCACAGCCAGCGTGTGGCGCACTCTGGCCATGGCGCCGAACGTGTTGGTGCGGGCGCGCAGGTGCGCGACTTCGCGCAGGTATTCAAAACTGTGCCGCTTGGGGCTGATCGGGTAAGTATCGGGCGTATCCACCCAGCCGACAACCCTGACCGCGGTCGCGGCAAGCTCAACGGCCTGCCCGCTCCCCTGGGATGCGACGAGCGTCCCGTCCGCCTCGACGGCGCAGCCGGTGGAGAGCCGCACAACTTCGCTCTCGTAATTGGGCAGGTCGCGGCGTGCGACGACCTGGACCGCATCCTGACAGGTGCCGTCGTGGACCGTGAGGAATGACAGTCCTCCGTCCGCCTTGGAATCGCGGCGATTCCGAACCCACCCCTTGACAGTCAACGGAGTCCCGGGCTTTGAGCGGAGCGCATCGGCTACTTTCATCCACACCATCGCGTGTCCCCTTTCGATAGGAAACCGGATAGTCAGAATAGTGAAGGCCCGCGCAGCTTGCAAGGCCTAAGCGGCAGTGTCGGGATTTCGCTTGCCACGCTGTTGCTCTCTGGTTAAAAATCCTCAATCACGCTTCACCGGAGTGTCTACCAGGTTCCGTGCAACGCACCCGTGACGCCGGCGAAAGGACCCGAACGTGCACCTTGCCCTCATTGACTGGCTGATTGTTGCTTTGACTCTCGTCATCTGTTTTTTCCCCGCGCTGTTTTTCGGCAAGAGGGCGGGCAAGAACACGTCTGAGTTCTTCGTCTCCGGGCGATCGGTTCCCTGGTGGTTGGCGGGCCTGTCGATGGTGGCGACCACGTTCAGCAGCGACACGCCGAACCTTGTGACCGACATCGTGCGCCGCAACGGGGTTGCGGGGAACTGGGTCTGGTGGGCGTTCACGCTGACCGGCGTGGCGACGGTTTTTTTCTACGCCCGCCTGTGGCGGCGCTCAGGCGTCATGACGGACCTGGAATTTTACGAGATTCGATATTCGGGCAAGGCAGCCGGCTTTGTCCGCGGATTCCGATCGATCTACCTCGGGCTGTTCTTCAACTGCATGATCATGGCGACCGTGAACCTCGCGGCGTGCAAGATCGCCGGCGTGCTCTTCGGGCTTGACCGCTGGCAGACTCTCCTGATTGTGGGCACTCTCAACGTGGTGTTCGCCACCCACTCCGGCCTGTGGGGAGTTCTGGTCATCGACATGGTCCAGTTCTTCATCAAGATGACCGCCGTAATCGCCGCAGCCTACTTCGCGGTCAGCCTGCCTCAGGTCGGCGGGCTGAGCGGATTGGTGGACAAGCTCTCCTCGCTGAAAGGGCCGGGAGGTCTGAATTATCTCGATATCCTTCCGGATTTCAGCAACAACTGGGACATGGCGGTGGCGGTTTTCATCATGCCGATCGCGGTCCAGTGGTGGGCGGTCTGGTATCCCGGGGCGGAGCCCGGCGGAGGCAGTTACATCGCCCAGCGCATGCTGGCCTCGAAATCAGAGCGGGATTCCCTGGGCGCCGTGCTGTTCTTCAATATTGCCCATTACGTGCTGCGCCCCTGGCCCTGGATCCTGGTGGGGCTCTGTTCGCTGATCGTCTATCCGCAACTGTCGGACATTCAGAAGGCGTTTCCCAATCTCGAGCCGAGCCTGATCGGACACGACATCGCCTATCCGGCGATGCTGAAGTTCCTGCCCGTCGGCTTCATCGGGCTGATGGTCGGAGGCCTGATCGCGGCCAACTCCTCGACGATACTGACGCACCTCAACTGGGGCGCGTCCTACCTCGTGCACGATTTCTACCGGCGTTTCCTGCGCAAGGACGAAACCGAAAAGCACTACGTGCTCGTCGGGCGGCTGGTCACGGTGATGCTGTTCTTTTGCGCGTCGGGCACCGTGTACCTGCTGGATACGGCCAAGGATGCATTCGATATCATCCTGCAGGTGGGGGCAGGCACCGGCCTGCTCTACCTCGTCCGCTGGTTCTGGTGGCGCGTCAACGCCTGGAGCGAAGTGGTGGCGATGATGAGTTCTTTCGCTGTTTCCGCGGCCCTGTTGATCCTCAACAAGAACGGGGTGCACTTCAGCACGCATGTCAGCCTGATGATCACCATCGCCTTTACCACCGTCTGCTGGCTGGTTACCGCCTTCGTCGGGCCGGAGACCGACCAGAAAACGCTGGTGGAGTTTTACCGGAAGGTGCGGCCGTTCGGCCCGGGGTGGACGCACATCCGCGAGGCAGCGGGAATATCTATGGACGAGGCGAAAGCGACGGGCCAAAACATCCCGATGGCCCTGCTCGGTTGGGTAGCGGGGTGCACGGTGATCTGGTCCGCCCTGTTTACGGTGGGCAATTTCCTCTATGGGCGCCTGAACTATGCCTTTATGCTTCTCTGTGTGAGCGTCGTGAGTGGACTTGCACTGCTTTATGTCATAAGCAATCTGTGGGAGAGCACCGGAGGCCGTCAGGAAAGCGGGCATTCCGGATAGCGTCCGCCGTGTGCCTAAACCTTTCCGCGCCTCTGACCTTTGAAGAAGGTCTTCGCGGTTCGCTCTTTTGTCCGGCGCCTCTGTTGCCGGGCATCACGCACCTAGAGCATTGGGAATTGCGATGGAATTGCTGAACGAAATTCTACGCGCCGAAACGAGAATACGCGGTTTAATCCGTGAGACGCCGCTCGATCGTTCGATCCCGCTCAGTTGCGCGACCGGAACCGACGTTTACCTCAAAATGGAAAACCTGCAGCACACCGGCTCTTTCAAGATCCGCGGCGCGATGAACAGGATTTTCGGCCTCCCGGAAACGCAGCGGGCGAAGGGAGTCGTTGCGGCCTCCACCGGCAATCACGGCGCGGCCGTGGCGTTTGCCGCCGGGAAGTTCGGAATCCGCAGCATCATCTACTTGCCCTCGAACGCCGACCGCACCAAGGTCGAAGCGATGGAGGGGCTCGGCGCCGAGGCGCGCTTTCACGGCAAGGACAGCGTGGAAGCCGAAATAGCGGGCCGCGAGCACGCGCGGGAGGCCGGGCTGACCTACATCTCCCCCTACAACGATTTCGAGGTCGTGGCGGGCCAGGGGACCATCGGCATCGAGATCGCACGCTGCCTGCCGGTGGTGGACAATGTCTTCGTGTCCCTGGGCGGCGGCGGCCTGATCTCCGGGACAGCGTGCTATCTCAAGGCGGTTCGCCCCGGCGTTCGGGTCATCGCCTGCTCGCCGGAGAACTCGTGCGTCATGATCGAGTCCTTGAAGGCCGGACACCTCCTCGAGCTGGAATCCAAGGAGACGCTTTCTGACGGAACCGCAGGCGGAGTCGAGCCCGGGGCCATCACCTTCGAGCTGTGCCGCGCGCTGATCGATGAGTGTGTGACGGTATCCGAGGATGAGATCGCCGACGCGATGAAGTCGTTCATCGAGTCGCACCACCAGCTCATCGAGGGCGCCGCGGGGGCGGCGCTGGCGGGAATGATGAAGACCGGTCTCCGGAGCGGTCAAACAAATGTGGTAGTGCTCTGCGGGGCCAACGTGAGCCTGACCACGCTGCGCAAGATCCTCTGAGCCCATATTCTGCCAGGGCACAAGCGAAACACCTCCAGGACTTCCCCCGCATACGGATGATCCGGCGGACAACGAGCCTTTTAGTTTGGCCGAACCATCGCCATTGGGATAGAATGCGATTTTTCCCAAGGGGGACAAATGGCTGCAGGCACCAAACCGGCTCCGATTGACGAGGTTTCCGCAAGTGGCGCGGCGATGGCGGCGCCCCACCAGTCCGAGCTCCGCACGGTTCTGGCAGGACTGATCGGCAACGTGCTCGAGTGGTTCGACTTCGCTGTCTATGGCTACTTTGCAAGCGATATCGGCAAACAGTTTTTCCCGCAATCGGACCACGCGGCCCAGCAGCTGCTCACGTTCGCCGTGTTCGGTCTGGGCTTCCTGGCGCGACCCTTCGGCAGCCTGGTGCTCGGCCAGGTCGGGGACCGGATCGGCCGCCGCGCCTTGCTGACACTGTCAATCGCGCTGATGGGAGGGGCCACGCTGATTTTGGGCCTGCTCCCCACCTTCGCCCAGATCGGCGTTGCCGCCCCTCTCCTTCTGGTCACGATGCGGCTCATCCAAGGCTTCTCGCTGGGCGGAGAATTCACCGGCTCGATGGTCTATACAACGGAAAAGGCCTCGCCGCTCACCCGCGGCCTGGTGAGCAGTTCCACGGCGGCCGGGACGACACTCGGGTTCATCCTCGGATCGGGAAGCGCATGGGTCGTCAACAGCTTGATGAGCGTGGAGGAGGTTTCAGCCTGGGGTTGGCGGATACCATTCATAGGCAGCGTCCTTTTTTGCATAGTGGGGTATTTCCTGCGACGGAAGATCAGCGAAACCGAGGCCGGCCTCAAGGCCGCCGCCATCCGGCCGCCGCTCCTCCCGTCGCTGGTTTCCGATTGGCTGCCGATCGTGCAGACGTTCGGCATCGTCGGGATGACGAACGCCGCCTATTACTTCACGTTTACCTATGCCGTAGAACGAAGAAAGAGCCTGATGGGAGCGGGGGGCGAAACTTTTCTGCTGGCGACCGTCCTGAGCCTGTTTGTGGTATTGATGTCGAAGCCGCTTGGCGGCTGGCTGTCCGACCGCGTGGGCAGGCGCAAGCTGATGCTGACTCTGACCGTCGCGACCATGGCATTCATCTATTTTGCATTGCAATGGATGATGTTCGGATCCCCGGCGCAGTTCCTGGCCGGACAGATTCTGCTGGCGGTGCCGTTGGGCATGGCCCTGGGGATGCAAGGCGCAATGGTCGTGGAGATCTTTCCCTTGAAGACGCGGGTCACCTCAATGAGCTTCGCGTACAGCATCACTCTGGCGCTGGCCGGCGGGTCCGCGCCGCTGGTGTCGACGTGGCTGATCGAGCGCCTGGGGCACCCGTTGGCGCCCGCTTACTACATCATGCTCTATGGCGCCATCGGCCTGGCCCTGATGCTGCCGATGAAGGAAACCAACCAGCGGTCGCTTGACGATTAGGTGTTGGCGCCTGCCGGGAATCGGCTTGGGATCGCAGTCACTTTGGCCGGGATTCGGCAGCCGGCAGCCGGGCCTGTTTCAGGATGGTTTCGGCGATCGACTTGTAGTCGCCGCCGAAATGATGTCCGCCTTTCAAAACGATGCTCTCCGCCAGGCTCGGCCCCAGGAGCTCGCACAAAGAATCCCTCTCCTCGTCGCCGGAAAAACAGAGGATCCTCATCCCTCGCAATTTCTGCACTTCCGGCAAGACCGGCAGGGAAGGCTCACCTGAAGTGATCCCGAGCCAATCGGTCAGATGGAACTCGAAATCCGCCGTCCGGCTCGGGCCGAGCAGCGCAACGAGTTGCACCTGTGCCAGAAGATCCTTTGGCAGGCGGCTTGTCATGAACGGCAGCACATCGGCGCCCTGCGAGTAACCGATCAACAGCGCCCTGCTTTTCTTCCAGACCGGGAAGTAGCGCTGGAGAATGCGCCGCAGGTCCTGCGCCGCTTCGTCAGGGCTCCGTTTCTTCCAGAAATAGCGCAGGGAGTCGAGTCCGACGACAGCCACACCGCGGGCAGCGAGCTCGGTACTCACCTGTCGGTCGATTCCGGCCCAACCGCCATCGCCGGAAATGAACACTGCGAGGGTATCGGTGAAAGGGGCTGTTGCCGCAAGTTCCACCAGGGGGAGATTTCCCACTTCCGGCGCTGCGACGGCGCCGGCCGGTCCCGGTTTGGCAGTCAGCGACGAAAACGCCTGTTTGAACTGGCTCATCCAGTTCTTAGGCACCGAAAACCCGTGGCCCACCTTGGGTAACATGATGATTTCCCCATTGCCGACCGATTTCACGTAACCTTGGGTTTCTTGTGGGTTGCAGACCTCGTCCTCTGCCCCCTGCAGGGCTACCCATGGAACCTTGAGCTTTGGCGCCGGAAGGAAAATCACACCCTTGCCTTTCGGATTGGGCTTCCATTCAAGTCCGTCTCCCCGGCAAAGCGGCTTTTGCAGTGCGAGGTCAGGACAGAAACCCAGGCTGACGGCGCCCCGGAATGTTCCCGCCGGCGCCTCAGCCAACAGGGCATAAACAAGGGTAGCGCCGGAGGAATATCCGACCAGGATGGGGGACTCGTACCGAGGCAGCCCCAGTTTTTTTTGTATGAACTGGCTAAGTGCCTCAAAGTCTGCCGCCGGGTAGACGCACGACTCTTTGGATACCGATAACTCTTTTAAATAGTGAGTGATATCTATCCCGACGACCAGGGTGTCCAGGGCGGAAAGCTCCTGAGCCATATCCACGACCCCTTTGTTCCATCCCCCGTCTCCGGACACAAAAAGGACGACATGGGAGGGATTGGCCGAGCGCTGGTAGAGCGAGACAAAACCAAAGCGCCCGAAAAAAGGCCTCTCCGAACTGCGGGCCGGGGCCGGAGGCTTCTGAGCGGAAGCCTGGGCGAGGGCGGCCTGCGAGACTGCCAGAAACAGGCCGGCGATGAGGACCTTCTTCATCGACACTCCTTGAATAAACGTCGAAAGCTGTTTGAGTTCGAAGTGGTGGGAGCGTCCATGCCCCCGGGAACCATACTATAACTGCCGTGCTCGGAAGCAAACAATATTGCCCGATCCGAGGAAACCGCAAAGTGTCTCTATTGCTAATCATTTTGCGGAATTTGCCGATCTTTCCTGCTGGGAGCCGCCTGAGTGCCCGGACGGGTTGTGGGCAACGTCGGACAGGGCGCGCGGAAAGGCAAACAGAATGACGAACCCCAAGGATCGCGCACGGGATAAGCACAAAGGCGCGGAGCGCCGCAGGGAACCGCGACTGCCGCCTTCCGTTATACCGGCAATGAAGGGCGCCAGGCTATTGGCCGGGCCCGAGGTGCAATTGATCAACGTCTCGCGAGGCGGCGCGCTCCTGGAAACCGATGCGCGAATGATGCCAGGGTCGAGCATATGTATCCGCCTGGTTGCAGCGGATGCGGTGTTCCTTCTCCGGGGTAAGGTGATCCGGTCCAGAGCCTCCGCACTTCGGGGTCAAGTTCTGATGTACGAATCCGCCGTAATGTTCGATGAGCCCTTCCCTGTAATCCTCAACGAGACCGCGCCTCAGCAAGACGCGGCACAGGATGCCGCGGAAGCGCTGGAAAGTAAGGCCGCCGCGAGCCTGCCCGAAGGTATAGCCGCCCCGACAGTGGAAAGCGAACCGGCCGCCCTCAATGTTACAGCCAATATCCCGTCATCGGGGCCCGACCTTCGCCAGATTTTCGGGCTCAACAGCTGGTAACCCGGAGCCGTGCGGAGAGCAAGTCCCGGCCGCATTGTGGATCGACATCGCACGGCGCCTGTCGATTGACTGATCCCGGCGATTCCCGGGCGCTGGAGGCCGGCACTTGCGGTATCATAGAGTTTTAGCAGGATATCCGATCTAGCCTGGATCATGACTATGAATGTCTTGTTGGTGACAGGACACATAAGGGATGCCGACTTCATCGAGCATGAAGTGCGCAAGGCGGCTCCGCACATTCACATCAACATTTCGCCCACTTGCGACGACGCTTTTGCACGGGCCACCTCCTCCGAACGCGTGGACGCTGTCCTGCTCGATCTCCTGCCTGCCGGCGGCGATGACCTTCTCCTGATCAAGCGCATCCGCGATCTGGATTTGCCGCTGGCGGTCCTCGTCATGAGCGGGCCCGCCGATCAGGATCCCCCGCTGGAAGCGCTGATAGCGGGCGCGGATGACTATGTCGTAAAGAGGCGCAATTTCGTACGCATCCTCCCGGGCCTGTTGCAGCGGGCAATCGAGCGGCGGCGCACGGAAGCCGAGCGGCGGGTTCATCCTCTGCAGGTGCTTTTCGCGGGGGATGTGGAAGGCGCCAGGCGTCACTTTTCCCGCTCGCCCCACATCACGCTTCACCCGGCAATCATGGATCGCGACGGATCCTGCCCGATACTGCCTGTCACGGGCGGCGCTCCGGCATATGATGCCGTCGTGCTGGAAGACTCGTCCCCGGGATTGAACGTGCTCCGCTCCCTGAAGGAGATCACGACCGGCGCCCCCGATCTGCCTGTGATTCTCTTGATCGATCCAGAAAAAGACGAGACCGCAGTCCAGGCGCTCAAACTGGGCGCCGCCGAGTGCATCGTCAAGACGGGCGACTATTTTCAGCGCATGATTCCCGCCCTGGAAAACGCGATCCATCGCCGCGACCTGCTCCGCGAGAAGCTCTCACTGCGTTCGACCGAAGCGCGCCTGCGGCTGATCGTCGAGACCGTTCCCGAGTGCGTCACCCTCCTGGCATCTGACGGCAACATTCAGGCCATGAACAGAGCGGGGCTTTCCCTCGTCGGGGCGACACGCCTCGAACAGATCGTCGGAAAGAACTTCTTCTCCCTTGCCGGGCCCAAACACCAGGATCGACTGCGCTCTTTCTTGAGCCGTGTCTGTGCCGGGGAGAAGGGGGAAATCGAGTTCGACTGGGATGGATTTGACGGGGTTACACGCCGGCTTCAGTTGCGCGCCGTCCCGCTCCGCCGGGAATCCGAGAATTTGACGACCGCCCTGGGCGTGATCCACAGCCTTTCCCGTGATGCAGGTCAGGGCCCGGGGACAGACACTCTCGCGCCGGAGAGGGCATCAGGCATCCATCACCAGGGCATGGCCGCGAGCGCCGGCAACGGCGAGCGGCATGAACCGTCCCAGGTTTCGGGATCCCGAACGATCCTGGAGGTCGCCTCACAGAAACCGGAAGAATGGGAGATAGAACGGCAAGAACTCGAGCGCCAGCGCGCCGCCATGGCGGAAGCGGTCCGGGCACTGGAGACGGAACGAGCCGGCCTCGAGTCGGAAAAACGCGCCATGGAGGAGCGTTGGGCCGCGGAGCGCAAGAAGTATGAGGACGAGCGCGCTGCTCTCCTCGACGCGGCGCGCGCCTCCGCCTCGAGCCTTACAGAAGCCGAAGGCCGGCACAAGGCCGAAGCGGAGGAATGGCAGGCCGTGCGCCAGGAAATGGAGTGGCAGCGGACCGCTCTCGAAGAGGCGTTGCGAGCCGCTGAAACCGGGCAGTCACTGTTAATCGAATCGAATCGCGCCGCGCGCGAGGAATGGGAGCAGGCGCGGCAGGCATTCGAGAGCCAGGCAAAGGAAGGCCTCGAAAGACGCGCGGCGCTCGAAGAGACCTTGCGCGATATGGAAGCTCGGCGCGCCGAACTGCAGGAGCTGCGGCAGGCGGAACGCGCCGAGGCTGACGCCATGCGGACCGAGCTGGAAGGTCATCTTGCCGAATCTCGCGCTGCGGGTTCGGACGCGGAGGCCCGTGCCGCTTCCCTGCGGAACGATCTTCTCGCGCTCCAGACCTGTCACGCCGATATCGGGGAGAGGCTCGCTGCCGGGGAGTCGGCATGGGAAGGATCGCGCCGGAAACTGGAAAAGCTGCTGAACGCCGGCGAAGAGCAGCGCGCGTCGCTCGAGGAAACAACCCGCAGCCTCGAGACCCGCTGCGCCGGACTTGCCGAACAGCTCCAGTCAGAGCGCGCCGAATTGGAACGAGCTCGCGCGGAATTTGATCGCCGTCGTGTCGAATTCGAAAGCGGATACGCGGAGGCAGAGGCGAGGCGAGTCTCTCTGGAAGAGTCCTTGCACGAACTGGAATCCAGGTACGCCCAACTCGAGACCCGGCACCAGTCGGAGCGCGATGATCTCAAACGCGCGCGCTCTGAGATGGAAGCGCAGTGGAGCGTGCTGCAGGCGCGTGCCGCCGAGCTGGAAAAGGAGCGAGTCGCAGAGCAGTCGTCCCACGAGGATGCACGCAGGGAGTTGGGACAGAAGCTCCGAGACGGCGAAGAACAGAGGGCGTCGCTCGAATCGGCGCTGCGCGAATTGCAGGCGCATCAGGCGGAATTCGAGGAACAGCGCCGTGAGGAGCGTGTCGAATTGGATGGCGCACGGGCGGAATTGGAGCGTCTCCGCGCCGAGCAGGTTGAGACACGCACGGAGATGGAGAAACGGCACGGCCTGCTCGAAGCAAGTTTCGCCGAACTGGAACAGGAGCGCCTCGCTGAGCAATCCGGCTATGAGAATACGCGCCGGGAATTGGAGCAGAAGCTCCGGGACGGCGAGGGGCAGAGGGCGTCGCTCGAATCGGCGTTGCGCGAATTGCAGGCGCATCAGGCGGAATCCGAGGAACAGCGCCGTGTGGAGCGTGTCGAATTGGATGGCGCACGGGCGGAATTGGAGCGTCTCCGCGCCGGGCAGGTTGAGACACGCACGGAGATGGAGAAACGGCACGGCCTGCTCGAAGCAAGTTTCGCCGAACTGGAACAGAAGCGGCTCGCTGAGCAATCCGGCTATGAGAATACGCGCCGGGAATTGGAGCAGAAGCTCCGGGACGACGAGGGGCAGAGGGCGTCGCTCGAATCGGCGTTGCGCGAATCGGAGGCGCATCAGGCGGAATTCGAGGAACAGCGCCGTGCGGAGCGTGCCGAGTTGGACGGCGCACGGGCGGAATTGGAGCGTCTCCGCGCCGAGCAGGTTGAGACACGCACGGAGATGGAAAAACGGCACGGCCTGCTCGAAGCAAGTTTCGCCGAACTGGAACAGAAGCGCCTCGCTGAGCAATCCGGCTATGAGAATACGCGCCGGGAATTGGAGCAGAAGCTCCGGGACGACGAGGGGCAGAGGGCGTCGCTCGAATCGGCGTTGCGCGAATCGGAGGCGCATCAGGCGGAATTCGAGGAACAGCGTCGTGCGGAGCGTGCCGAGTTGGATGGCGCACGGGCGGAATTGGAGCGTCTCCGCGCCGAGCAGGTTGAGACACGCACGGAGATGGAGAAACGGCACGGCCTGCTGGCAGCAAGCTATGCCGACCTGGAACAGAAGCTCCGGGATGACGAGGAACGAAGGGCGTCGCTCGAGGCGGCGCTGCGCGAATTGCAGGCGCATCAGGCGGAATCCGAGGAACAGCGCCGTGTGGAGCGTGTCGAATTGGATGGCGCACGGGCGGAATTGGAGCGTCTCCGCGCCGGGCAGGTTGAGACACGCACGGAGATGGAGAAACGGCACGGCCTGCTCGAAGCAAGTTTCGCCGAACTGGAACAGAAGCGCCTCGCTGAGCAATCCGGCTATGAGAATACGCGCCGGGAATTGGAGCAGAAGCTCCGGGACGACGAGGAGCAGAGGGCGTCGCTCGAATCGGCGCTGCGCGAATCGGAGGCGCATCAGGCGGAACTCGAGGAACAGCGTCGTGCGGAGCGTGCCGAGTTGGATGGCTCACGGGCGGAATTGGGGCGTCTCCGCGCCGGGCAGACGGAGTCGTTCAAGGAGATGGAGAAACGGCACGGCCTGCTGGCAGCAAGCTATGCCGACCTGGAACAGAAGCTCCGGGATGACGAGGAACGAAGGGCGTCGCTCGAGGCGGCGCTGCGCGAATTGCAGGCGCATCAGGCGGAATTCGAGGAACAGCGCCGTGAGGAGCGTGTCGAATTGGATGGCGCACGGGCGGAATTGGAGCGTCTCCGCGCCGAGCAGGTTGAGACACGCACGGAGATGGAGAAACGGCACGGCCTGCTCGAAGCAAGTTTCGCCGAACTGGAACAGGAGCGCCTCGCTGAGCAATCCGGCTATGAGAATACGCGCCGGGAATTGGAGCAGAAGCTCCGGGACGGCGAGGGGCAGAGGGCGTCGCTCGAATCGGCGCTGCGCGAATCGGAGGCGCATCAGGCGGAATTCGAGGAACAGCGCCGTGAGGAGCGTGTCGAATTGGATGGCGCACGGGCGGAATTGGAGCGTCTCCGCGCCGAGCAGGTTGAGACACGCACGGAGATGGAAAAACGGCACGGCCTGCTGGCAGCAAGTTTCGCCGAACTGGAACAGAAGCGGCTCGCTGAGCAATCCGGCTATGAGAATACGCGCCGGGCATTGGAGCAGAAGCTCCGGGACGACGAGGAGCAGAGGACGTCGCTCGAATCGGCGCTGCGCGAATCGGAGGCGCATCAGGCGGAACTCGAGGAACAGCGTCGTGCGGAGCGTGCCGAGTTGGATGGCGCACGGGCGGAATTGGAGCGTCTCCGCGCCGGGCAGGTTGAGACACGCACGGAGATGGAGAAACGGCACGGCCTGCTCGAAGCAAGTCTCGCCGAACTGGAACAGAAGCGGCTCGCTGAGCAATCCGGCTATGAGAATACGCGCCGGGAATTGGAGCAGAAGCTCCGGGACGACGAGGAGCAGAGGGCGTCGCTCGAATCGGCGTTGCGCGAATCGGTGGCGCATCAGGCAGAACTCGGGGAACAGCGCCGTGCGGAGCGTGCCGAGTTGGATGCGGCACGGGCGGAATTGGAGCGATTCCGTGCGGAGCTTGAGGGGACACTCGCCGGGACGGAAAGCCGGCAAAGCCTGCTTGAGGCCCGCATCACCGAACTGGAAGAGCAGCGCCTGGCTGAGCAGACAGGCCATGAGGCCGCGCGCCGGGAGTTGGAGCAGAGGCTATGCGACAGCGAAGCTCAGCGGGCTTCGTTCGAAACCGCCGTGCGCGACCTGCAGGCGCAGCAGTTTCAACTGGCTGAGCAGCGCCGGACGGAAATGGCCGACCTGGATGAGGCGCGTGCAGAATTGGAGCGAGGACGGGCAACGCTTGCCAGCGTGCGCGCGGAATCGGAAACGCGGTGCAGGTCTTTGGAAGAAGCCCTTCTCTCAACGGAAGCCCGCCTTGCGGATCTCGAGGCCAATCACGAGGGTGAACGCTCTGAATGGGAAGCGTCGCGCCAAAGTCAGGAGCAGCAGCGCCGCGCAGTCGAAGAACGGAGAGCCTTGCTCGAGGCAGCTGCTCGCGACCAGGGAACACGTCTTACCGAGCTGGAGGAGGCGCTTCGAGTCGAGCGTGGCAGGCTCGAGAGCGCGCGTGCGGAGCTGGAACGGGTGAACAGCGTACTTGCGGACACCCGGCTGGAAATGGAAACCCGACGCGCGTCGCTGGAAGCCGCCCTGCAGATCATGGAGGAGCGCTGCACGGAGCTTGAAGTGAACCACCTGGCCGAACGTTCAGCCTGGGATAAGGATCGTGTCGACCTGGAACAGCGGCGCCTCCTTGGCGAAGAACGCCAGGCCGGGCTCGAGCGGGCTCTTGCCGCCGGCCAATCGGAGGTGGCCCTTCTCGAAGAGCGTTACAAGCTTGAATCGGCCGAATGGCGTACGGCGCGCGATCAGTTGGAACGACGCCTCAAGGCGCTCGAGGAGGAGCTGCGGTCGTTGCAGTCGCAACATCGCGAGGCGGTGTCCAGGGCCCAGGAGGAACGGGCTGGCTGGGAGGCGCAGCGGGATGGTCTGGCACTCAGGCATGCGGCAGCCGAATCGGCCCGTGCCGCGCTCGCCAGGGAGTCGGAGGGTTTGCAGGCGCGGTTTTCCGGCATCGAGGAAGCGAGGCAAGCCGACTCCGCTGCCTGGGCCAGGGAGCGCCGGAAATTGGAGAGTCAGCGGCGCGACCTCGAGGCCAAAATGGAGAGCCTCGAACAGGCATTGTCTTCATCGGAGGCGAACCAGGCGAAGCTTCTCGAAGAGCTTCGCCCGGCACAGGCGGAGTGGGAGCGTTTGCGGGAGGAACTGGAGCATCAACGCGCGGCACGCGTGGCCCTGGAAGACATGCTGCGCGCTGCCGAAGAGCGGCGGAACGGCCTCCTGGAAGAGCAGCAGGCCGAGCGCGCCGAGTGGCGGGGCTTGCAGGAAGAGCTGGAGCGTCAAAAAGCATCCAGGGCTTCCCTCGAAGAAGGTCTTCGCGCCTCTGAAACCAGGTTGTCACGGCTGGCCGAGGAGTACCGGACCGGGCGGACGGAACTCGACGCCTTGCGCCGGGAGACAGAAGGACAACGGGCAGCACGCCAGGCGCTCGAAGGGGCTCTCAGGGCCGCGGAGGCGCGGCAGCAGGCGGCGCCCGAATCGGAGCTCGCGACAGCGGCCGTGCAGGCATTTGCGGATCTGGTTGCTCCCCTGGGCGACTGCGGCACCCTGCTCACGGAGTGCCTCGATCCCGGCGATCCCCGGCGCGTCCGCGCCCTGCGGCTGGTGGAGATGGCCAGGCATGCCGGCGACCTTGCCGGCCGGCTGCTGGCTCTCCGGCCGCAACAGAGCCGCGACCGTGAGGGAGCGGAGCATGAGCGCCGAAACCCGTCAGCGTGACTTCAACCGGACTGCCTCCCAACACTCGCAGCTGTGAGTCCTGCCAGGATTCCGGCGGCGCCCATGACTCATGATATCACCGGGCCGAGCTTGAAATTGTGAAGGCAATCCCCTGACAATATCCTCCCAATTACCGGTTCGACACGCGGTACGTCTGCCCCGCACGGATCTGCGCTCTTTCTGGCTTCCGCAAGGGATACGATTTATGTCGACATGGATAGGATGCGGTTCTGGTACAGTTGTTCGAGTTTGCCTTTCACATCGTTTTCAGGCCGCCGCCGCGGGCATCATGGAAAGACGGCAGGTGATCCGACAGGACGATGCGAGGAGTCCAGATGAACGGGAAAAACATCTTCCTCAGTGATGATGACCTGCACATGTTCAACGAGGGGACGCACTACCGGCTCTACAATAAGCTCGGTTGCCATCTCTGCAGCGACGGCGCCATTGATGGCGCACGGTTCGCGGTGTGGGCGCCCAACGCGGAGCGTGTGTCCGTCGTCGGCGACTTCAACGAATGGAACCGGACCGCATCCCCTTTGACTCAGAAGGGTCAATCCGGCATCTGGGAGGGCTTCCTGCCCGGCGTATCCAAAGGGGCGCTCTACAAGTACCACATCGAATCGCGATACAACCTGTACCGCGTCGATAAGTCTGACCCTTGCGCAAACGCGACCGAGGCGCCGCCCGGAACCGCATCGGTCGCATGGGAGCTGGAATACGAGTGGAATGACTCCGAATGGATTTCGACACGGGGCGCGGAACAGGCGCTCAATCGCCCCCTCGCGGTCTACGAGGTTCACCTGGGCTCCTGGCGCCGTCCTGCCGGGGACCAGGGCCGTTTTCTGACTTACAGAGAGCTTGCCGTCGAGCTCAGCTCGTACGTCAAGAAGATGGGTTTTACTCACGTCGAGCTCCTGCCCGTCATGGAGCATCCGTTCTATGGTTCCTGGGGCTACCAGACGGCGTCCTATTTCGCACCCACACGGCGGTACGGCGATCCCCAGGACCTCATGTGGTTCATCGACCATCTCCACCAGAACGGCATCGGCGTGATCCTCGATTGGGTCCCCTCGCATTTCCCCATGGATGAGCACGGCCTCGGCTATTTCGACGGCACGCATCTTTACGAGCATTCCGATCCGCGCCAGGGCGTGCATCGCGATTGGGACACCCTGGTCTTCAATTACGGGCGCAACGAAATCTGCAGCTTCCTCATCAGCAGTGCACTCTTCTGGCTGGAGGCGTACCACGCGGATGGTCTTCGCGTAGATGCGGTCGCTTCGATGCTATATCTGGACTATTCGAGGAAGGCAGGCGAGTGGATTCCCAACCAGTATGGCGGGCGCGAAAATCTGGATGCGATTCGGTTCTTGCGCAACCTGAACGAACAGGTCTACAAAAACTACCCCGACGTGCAGACCATCGCCGAGGAATCGACGGCCTGGCCGATGGTCTCCAGGCCCAACTATGTCGGCGGCCTGGGTTTCGGCCTTAAGTGGGACATGGGCTGGATGCACGACACGCTCGAGTACATGTCGAAGGACCCCGTTTTTCGCCGCTTCCACCAGGATGAGCTGACCTTCCGCGCGATCTATGCGTTTACGGAGAACTTCGTCCTGCCTCTTTCCCACGACGAAGTAGTGCACGGCAAGAAGTCACTGCTCGGCAAGATGCCCGGGGACGACTGGCGGAAATTCGCAAACCTGCGCCTGCTGCTGGCCTATATGTACGCCCAGCCCGGGAAGAAGCTCCTCTTCATGGGCGCTGAATTCGGACAATGGGCTGAGTGGTGGCACGAACGCGGACTCGATTGGGACCTGCTTCAGTATGCAAACCACCAGGGTCTGCAGGAGTGTGTGTCCGATCTGAACCGGCTCTACCGCGAGGAGCCGGCGCTCCACCAGCTGGACCACCATCCCGCAGGGTTTGAATGGATCGACTGCCATGATGCCGATTCCAGCGTGCTGGCCTTCCTGCGCAGAGCTCAGGAACCGGAAGGCCGTGTGCTATTGGCAGTCTGCAATTTCACGCCGGTGCCGCGTCACAACTATCTCCTCGGTGTTCCGCAGCCGGGATTCTGGCGCGAGATCCTGAACAGCGATTCCGTGGCCTATGGTGGAAGCGGCTCGGGAAACCTCGGCGGCAATGAAACCATCCACAAGAAAGCTCACGGCAGGGAACAGAGCCTTTCGCTCACGCTTCCGCCCCTGGCGGCGATCTATCTCCGGCACGAAGGCTGACCGCCGGACGACTCCAGCCTGGCGTGGGTATCCCACCGTCTCGCGATCCCTTTTTGGTGCGCGCTGTTTTCTTGAACGGCGGGAGGTTTTCCTGCTGTAAGATACGCGCCAATGACTGGGATCATCCGGAGGAAGGCGCTATGAACGTGAGATCGTGGGAAGGGCGTGGGCTTCTGTTTGCGGGTCTGTTCCTGGCTGTCGCGTCATCGGCATGCGGGCCGAGAGTCGAACCGGCCGACCTCGTGTTGCACAACGGGAAGATCGCGACCGTCGATCCGGCAAAACCGGAGGCGCGCGCGATGGCCGTCCGCGGCGATACCATAGCGGCCGTCGGAACCGAAGAGGAGATTCGGCCCTACATCGGGCCATCAACGCGCGTGATCGACCTGGAGGGGAAGTTGGCCGTGCCGGGCCTGATCGAGAGCCATGCCCACTTCACCAGCCTGGGCGAAACCAGGAGGGAGCTCGATCTCACCCGCGCCGCGAATTGGGACGAGATCGTCGCCATGGTCGCGGATGCGGTAAAGAAAGCCAGGCCCAACGAGTACATCCTGGGCCGGGGATGGCACCAGGAGAAGTGGAACAAGACGCCATCACCGAATGTCGAACGCTTCCCGACCCATGACGCTCTCAGCAAGGTTTCGCCCGACAACCCGGTGCTCCTGACTCACGCCAGCGGGCACGCCACAATCGCCAATGCCAAAGCGATGGCGATGGCGGGGATCACCAGGGCCACGCCGAATCCGCCGGGAGGCGACATCCTCCGGGATGCAAAAGGCAACCCCATCGGTGTTTTCCGCGAGACCGCATCCGAATTGCCGCGGCGCGGAATGATCGAGGCTCTCGCCCGGCGCAGTCCGGCCGAGGCCGAAGCCGATGCGCGCGCAGTGGTTGAACTTGCCGCCCAGGATTGCCTGTCCAAAGGCGTCACTTCCTTTTATGATGCGGGTCAGCCATTCAGTACCATCGATCTGTACAAAAAGCTGGCAGATGAGGGCAAACTCGACTTGCGGCTCTGGGTGATGGTCCAGGAAGACAACGCAAGCCTGGAGCAAAACCTCGCGAAGTACAAAATGATCGAGTATGGCAATAAGCACCTGACCGTGCGCGCGATCAAACGCCTCATCGACGGAGCGCTCGGGTCGCGCACGGCATGGTTGCTCGAGCCCTATGCGGATCTTGCCGGCAACACGGGCCTGAACACCTATCCCGTCGGAGATCTCGCCGAAACCGCCCGCATCGCCATCGCGACCGGATTCCAGCTCTGCACTCATGCGATCGGCGACCGGGCCAACCGCGAAACCCTGAACGTGTATGAAGCCGCGTTCAAGTCCCACGCGGACAAAAAGGACCTGCGCTGGCGCATAGAGCATGCCCAGCATCTGAACGCCGCCGACATCCCGCGCTTCGGCGCCCTCGGCGTGATCGCCGCCATGCAGGCAATCCACTGCACTTCCGATGCGCCATACGTTCTGACCCGGCTCGGCGCCGCTCGCGCCGAAGAGGGCGCCTATGTCTGGCAAAAGCTGATGAAGTCGGGCGCGATCGTCAGCAATGGAACCGACGCACCCGTTGAGGATGTAAATCCCATCGCGTGCTACTACGCCTCGGTGTCCCGCAGGCTGAAGGACGACTCCGTATTCTTTCCGGACCAGCGTATGAGCCGGGAGGAGGCGCTGAAATCCTACACCTTGAATGCAGCGTTCTCAGGTTTCGAGGAGAATATCAAAGGTTCCCTTGTCCCTGGAAAGCTGGCGGATATCACCGTTTTGTCCAAAGACATTCTGACGATTCCCGAGGCCGAAATTCCCACGACAGTGGTGACCTATACGATCGTGGGCGGACAAGTGAAGTACTCCCGCCAGTAGCTGGGTGCTGGGTGTTGGGTGTCAGGTGTTGGGTGTTGGGTCTAGTGGGGCTGCCCCCTGAAGTCTGGGTCTGATGTCTGAAGTCTGAAGTCTGATGTCTAGAGTCTAAAGTCTAAAGTCTAAAGTCTGGTGCCCCCATTCGCCGTCAACCCGACTACCCGATATCCGGCACCCACCGCAGGGGTCACTGCCCGATTCCGGGGCGTGCCTTTACTTCGAAGGAATCTAGGCTTTTCCCTTCGAGGTCGACCGCGTCGAGCTGTGCCGACGTCCCTTTGACGTGAACGCGCACGTAGTTTTCCGAAACGATCCCTTTTACCATGGTCTCAGGGGTGGGGCTGAGGTTATAGAGAGGTGCGCCGCCCCCGCCCGTCACCACGTAGTCGATCCCGGCATGCACGTGATGTTGATAGTTGTGATCGTGGCCGCTGAACACCGCGGCAACTCTCCCATGGATCAGCACCGGTTCCAGCTTCGCAGCCAGCTTGGCGGAAGACTCTTTGCGCTCCCCCACACCGGTGAACGGAGGCTCGTGAAGCCAAACGAAGACCAGCGGTTTCCTGGTGGAGGCCAGGTCAGCCTGCAGCCAATCCAACTGAGCTTGAAGGAATGCGGTCTTTTCCTCGTCGTTGGTCCCGATCTTGTTCGAGTCGATCGCGGCAAAGTGAGCGCCGCCCCAATCGAACGAGTAGTGGTGCCCATCGCCGTTGGGGAAATCGAAATACTTGAAGAACACCGGTGTGTTCTGTTCGTGGTTGCCGGGAGACGGGTAAAACGGGACGTTGCGGAGGAGGTTTTTCTCGATGTCGAAAAAAACATCCCACTGTGCCATCGTGGCGCCGTTGGCAACGAGATCCCCCGTGTGCAGCACGAAGTCCGGCCGATCCTGGAGGATGCGTTCCGCGACCTTCCTGTGCACGTCGTGGCGCGTGCGCGTGTCCCCGAACACGATGAAGAAGAAGGGGGCCTCATTGTCTGCCGGGGCCGTGGTGAAGGTCCCTGTCACATCTGGCGCGTACTGGCTCAGGCGGTATTCATAGCGCGTGCCGGGCTCGAGTTTCGTTAATTCCAGCCGGTGATAAATCTCCTCCGTGAGGGGCAGGTCCGATCCGCCGCTGAGCTTTTTGTATTGGCCTGCATCCTTTCGCGTCACCCAGGTAAGCGTGGCGCGATCCTTCTGCACGTTCTGGACGATGGGCCCCTTCGTCAGTTCCTCCGAAGGAGCCTGGGCACTTTCCGTCCTCTCCGGCGCCCCAAGACCCAGAAGCGTCAGTGCCAGCGCCGGCAGCAGCAAAATCCTGTTGGTTTGCGGCCACGACATCGATGAAATCCTCCTGGAGGCTGAAAGGGGACGACAATCAGTGAAATGTAAATGTAGCGCAAAGCCGGCGGCATGTCGACCCTCCGGAACGCCGGTCGATTCAGGCAATGAATCGCTGGCTCGTTTGGCAAAAGAGGGATAAAATCTAAGGAATCAATGTACGGGTCGATATGGCGTTTCTGCCCCTTCGAGTATCGCTCCAACGCACCCTTTGCACTGCCACATCAGTTCGTGTGGACCGTCGACCGTCAATCCCGGTGGCCGGGATTCAGCTACCGTGCCGGGCCGGGGAGCAGTTGTGACCAAATGAGCAGACGGGAATTCTGGTGCGCGAGTATTTGTACCCTGTGGATTTCGAACGTTCTGTTTGTCTGAGTGCCAGGTCGGGCACTTCCAGACCGCCGTGTCGACTGCAACCAAGCGGGCTGCATAGCCAGGGAGAAATCACATGGCAAGACGGTTTCGGGTGGGCGACACATTCCACCAGGACAAGCGAGTTGACCTCGAGAGTCCGTTCGGGCGCTCCGAGAAATACCCATCGGACACGAAATGCCCCGGATGCGGCCTCCTGTTTCAGGAGGGAGTCTGGAAATGGAAAGCTCCAGACGCCGGGCATTCCACGCAGTCAAAACTGTGCCCGGCGTGTCTTCAGATCCGCGCCGGACAGGCCGGTGGAGTGGTACAGCTGGGCGGAAGCTTTGCCGCCGGCCACAGGCAGGAGCTGCTGAACCGCATTCACAACGTCGAAAAACAAACCTTGGCCGAACGTCCATTGGAGCGAATTATCAGCATCAAGGAGGAAAAGAGCCAGATAGTCGTGTCTGCCACTACGGAGCACCTGATCGCCAGGATCGGGAAGGCGATCCAGCGTGATTTCGGGGGAACGCTCGATCTGAAATACGCACCGGAAGACAAATTTGCGACGGCCCGGTGGCACAGGGATCTTTGAAAAACCAGGGCCGGTCCGCCAACGGCTGTCCGGCGACAGAGAGCCGGGTATCGCGATCTACGGGCGATCCCCCGGGAGCCGCCTCGGCGGATGCTTGCCGGCCCCGCTACCCGGCGTGACCGGCGGGCAGGAACAGAACGGGCCGCCCACGCGATTTCATTCTTGAGTAAGGTCCGGCGTTAGACAATACTGAGTTTAGAGCGTTAATGCCGCCCCGACTCGGGTGCACACGAACTTTCCGAAGTACTTGCCGCGACCAGCATCGTTTCATCCGGGGCTGAACAAATCTGGAGATATGGCCCGGGCCGTTTCATGAGCATGGTTTGGAATTGCTTTTACGAGTCCCTCCAAAGCTGCGTCGGAGATTCGGGTGAACGCCGTCCAGTGCTGCGGCAGGTCGGGAGAATGCCTGAAGATCGTGGGCCTTCGCATATCCCCCTATCTGGTTTGGCGAGCCGCAAGGGAAACACCCTATGACGTCTCCCCGAATTCTACTTGCCGATGACCACCGGCTGATGCTTGAAGGGCTCCAGCGGCTATTGGTCGGCTACGGCGAAGTGGTGGGGGCCGTGGAGGACGGCCGGGCAGCAGTGGATGCCGCGGAGCGGCTGCATCCCGATCTCATCCTGCTCGATATTTCCATGCCCATCATGAACGGGTTTGAGGCGGCGCGGCAATTACGGTCTCTCGTGCCCGACTGCAAGATCATCTTTCTCACCATGCACACCGACCCGATGTATGCAACCGAGGCGTTCCACGCCGGGGGCGCCGGCTATCTTCTCAAGCGGTCGGCGGCCACCGAGCTTATTCTGGCGATACGGATGGTCCTCGGGGGCAAGCCATACGTCAGTCCCATGATCGTCAGGGACATGCTGCGCCCGTTCATCAATGGGGCGGTCAAGTCCGCGTCCCCGATCGTGTTGTCCGCTCAGGACCAGGATGTGATGAGCATGATGGCCAACGGACGGACGGTGACCGAAATCGCCGACGCGCTGGAGATTCCGGTCGAAGACGCGGTCACGTGCATCTCAAGAATAATCGAGTACGTCGGGTTGCACTCGGCCAACTAGCCTTCCCAGGGCAAACCGGGCCTGCCGAAGTGACCGTAATTGGTTGTCTGCCGGAAAATCGGACGCAGGAGATCCAGTCGTTCGATGATTCGGGCCGGACGGAAATCGAAGTTCTTTTTGACGTATTCGGCCGCCGCCGCAGCGTCCCCCGTACCGAAGGTATCCACCTTGACGGAGATGGGTTGCGACATGCCGATTGCATAGGCAACCTGGACCTCCGCCTTGCTGGAGAGCCCGGTCTGGACGATCTGCCGGGCGATGTGGCGGCAGAAATAGGCGCCGCTGCGGTCGACCTTGGACGGGTCTTTGCCGCTGAATGCGCCGCCGCCGTGCCTTCCTGAGCCACCATAAGAGTCGACGATGATTTTGCGGCCGGTCACTCCGCAGTCCGTGGAAGGGCCGCCGTGCACAAAGCTTCCCGTGGGATTCACCAGGAAGCGGATGGCCGGATTGCACCACTCGCCAAGAACCCGCGGCGCCAGGACCTCGGCCACGTAGCGGCAGATGTTTTCCCTGTCGACGTCAGCAGAATGCTGCGTGGATATCAGGACGTCGGAAACCCTGACCGGAGTGTTCCCCTGGTAAACGACCGAAACCTGGCTCTTGCCGTCGGGCCGCAGCCAGGGAAAACTCCCGCTGCGCCGATCCTGAGCCAGGCCGGCGGCGAGACGGTGTGCCAGAAGGATGGGCAGCGGCATGAGCTCGGGGGTCTCATTCGTGGCGTAGCCGAACATGATGCCTTGATCGCCCGCTCCCTGCTCCCCGCAGAGGGACTTGTCGCTTTCCACGCCCTGGGCAATTTCTCCGGCCTGCCGGGTGAGGAATTGATGCACCTGCACGCCGCTGGAGTTGAACGCCTCGCCAGGATCGGTATATCCGATCTCGCGAATGGCCTGACGGACGACTTCCTCATGGTTTACGACCGCGTTGGAGGTGATCTCTCCCGCGAGAACGACCCTGTCGTTCTTGCACAACACCTCGCAGGCCACCCGGCTCTGCTTGTCCTGTGCCAGGTAGCCGTCGAGAATGGAGTCGGCGATGTAATCGCAGACCTTGTCGGGGTGGCCTTCCGTGACGGATTCGGAGGAAAAAGTATGCAGGGCCGTGGAGGAATCGAACGGAGAGGTTGGCGCTACGTCTTCGAGTGTCTTCGACATCGATGCATGCTCCTTTGAGTGATTTGGCATGCATCAGGAGCCGGAAATAAAGAGACCGTCCACTGCAGCATCAGGACGGTCATATTCCGAGGAGACTTGGTTTCGGAGTTTCTCTTCCGCACATCGAGCGCAGCCGCTCCAGGCACCGTGGCGTCTCCCAGCCCGGTTGCCAGACCCGGTCGTTACGGACCGGATCACTCCTGATGCCGATGACATTTTCCCTGATTTTCAACATATGTCAATTCTTTTTGCCGTTCGGTCGCCGGGCCTCGCCGCCGTTTATTGAAAACAGAAACCTTGATTTGGGTACTGAAAAACCTCTATCTTGGGGCGCGATCCGACACACGTACCGATGGAGGTAGCCCGTGACCAATCACCCGATCGATTTGCGCAGCGACACGCTGAGTGCGCCCACCGAGGAAATGCTCCGCAGCATCCAGACAGCCGTTCTGGGAGACGACTCCCGCGACGGCGACCCGACCGTCCTGGAATTGGAGAGTCTGGCTGCCGGGATGCTGGGCAAAGAGGCGGCGCTTCTGACTGTGAGCGGCACGATGTCTAACCTGATCGCCATGCGGACGCACACCGAGCCCGGAGGCGCGGCCGTAGTCGAAGAGAGCGCCCACCTTTATGGGCTTGAGTTCGGCGGCATTGCAGCCGCCTGCGGGCTGCTGGTTCTGCCCGTTCCCGGGCGCCTGGGCGCCATGCAGTTGGAACCGCTGGCAGTGGCCGCGCGCCGGGCTGGCGCCGGATTCCCGTCACGCGGGCTGGTTTGTCTCGAGAACACCCACAACATGGCCGGCGGAACCGTCATCGCGCCGGAACACGTGGATTCGTGCTGCGCTATCGCGCATGCGGCGGGCCTCCCTGTACACCTGGACGGCGCGCGCCTGTTCAACGCGGCGGTGGCTTTGAAAACTGACGCCCGCCACCTGACAAGGTGCGTCGATTCGGTAAGCATCTGCCTGTCGAAAGGGCTGTCGGCGCCCGTGGGATCATTGCTTGCCGGGGACCGGGCCTTCTGCGAGCGCGCCCGCAAGATCCGCCGCTCCCTGGGCGGGGCAATGCGTCAGGCCGGCATCATCGCGGCCCCGGGGCTGATTGCACTGCGCAAGATGGTAGAAAGGCTGGCTGAGGATCACGAAAACGCGCGGCTGTTGGCGACCAGCCTTCACGCGGTCCCCGGACTGTCCATCAACCTGGAATCGGTCCAGACCGACATTGTCAACGTGGACGTGAAACCCCTCGGCATCGATGCCGTCACCTTCGCCCGCCACCTGGATCCGCACGGCGTCAAGGGACTGCCGGGCATGGGCACGATCGTGCGTTTTGTGACGTATCGTGGAATTACCCGCGCCGATATCGAACGTGCCGCCGCCATCATCCGCGAACTGGTAACCGGGCAGCCATGGAAGGGATCGCAGAAATAGGCATTGACGCAGATCCGGGCAATCTGTTATCCAGACTGCATTCGGGGCCCGATGCTATATGAAGATACCGGCATTCACTCTTCGGGGATTCAAGCGGCCGCGTGAGGTAGTCGATCATGCCTTGGGGGAACTCGAGCGCGAAGTGATGAACCTGACGTGGCAACGCGGCGAGATCAGCGTGCGCGACGCGTATCAGGCATTCGAAGAGCGAATTGCCTACACGACCCTCATGACCACGCTGCACCGCCTCTATAAGAAAGGGGTGCTCAGCCGGCACAAAGCCGGGAGGATGTTTCTGTATTCGCCCCGGGTTTCGCCGCGTGAATTCGAACAGGGCATCGCCAGGGACCTGATCGATGGACTGATCGGACGTGCGACGGACGGTGTCGGGCCTTTGCTAGAATGCATCGTGGACACCGTAAGTGAGCACGACCGGGCTTCCCTGGATGCTCTCGATCGATTGATCAGAGAGAAGAAACAAGAGATGCGGCACAAGCGCTGAAGGATGCCATGTACCATCTGCTGGGAATCTGCCTGTCGCTTTCCGGTTTGCTGGTGATCAACAGCGTTTTTTCATTGCTCGCGGCTGTTTTCTGGCGCGGCATCTCGGGGTCGGCCGCCCGTTGGTCGGGCACGGCTCGTGCACAAGTCCTGTTCCTGCTGCGGATCCTGCCGGGTCTCATGTCAGTCCTCTGTGTCGGAGGGTTCTTCATTCCGGCCTATGTGGCCCATGAGCCACGTCAGACGACCGAGATCGTCACTTCGCCGCTGGGGCTGCTCGCTGCCCTGTCGCTGTGCGGAATCGGTTTTTCGGTCTGGCACGGGATATCGGCGGGTCTCGCGACACGGCGGCTGATCAGGAAGTGGAAGGAGCACGCCGTCCCCGTCCGGATACGCGACATCCGTATCCCGGCTTTCCGGATCGTGCACCCGTTTCCGGTCATCGCCGTCGTCGGCGCTTTCAGGCCGAGGTTGTTCATTGCGGACCGGGTCTTCCGGTCCCTCAGCGGAGATGAGATTGCCGCCGCCGTTGCCCATGAGAACGGGCACCTGGTAGCAGGCGATAATCTGAAGCACGCACTGCTGCTCGTGTGCCGGAACGTCCTTACGCACATTCCGCTGGGGCGCTCAATGGACAGGGCCTGGGTTGAGGCGGTGGAATCGGCGGCAGATGAACGGGCGGCCAGGGGCGGGGCCGCGGCAGCCCTGGATCTTGCTTCGGCACTGGTGAAGGTGGCCCGCCTTGTTCCCAAGGGTTCCTCACCCGCCGTGCCGGCCGGAATTTCACTCGTGTCCAACGATCTCGGGGGCATTGCTTCGCGCGTGCTCCGCTTGACCCAACTTGCCTCACACTGCACCCATCGTCCGGCGACAGACACCCGGTTGGGCAATTTCGCCCTGGGCACCTGCCTCTGCGGGCTCTTCTGCGCCGCCGTGGCGGCTGCTTCGAGTTCTCAGCTGCTGGCGGATATCCATTCGGCGCTCGAGTGCATCGTATCCGCCCTTCAGTAAGCGCCTGCGTCCTCGTCTCTCCCTGCAGGATGGCCGCGTCCCTTCGGCCGCTACGCGGCCCGCGCGTTGATGCATTACTAAGGCCAAGAGCCCGGTAAAATCGCCGGGGGACCGGGAGGGTGATCTGCCGGTTTTATTTGTGCGCGGCGGGGAGGAGCTAGGGGATATAATACGACCCCTGAATCGGGACTGCCGCCGTTTCCGCACGTTCGAGCCGTGATGCGGCTTCTGCGGTTTGGCCCCTTTTCTGATTGACGAGACTCTATTTATGAAAGGCACGATTGATGGCAATCCTATTGGACGGATCATCGCTAACCATTGAGAAGCTGGTGCGCATTGGCCGGCACGGAGAAAAGGTCGAACTGGATCCGGCGGCGCTGGAACGCATCAAGGTCTGCCGGGCCATGCTCGAGGAAAAGGTTCAAGCGCACGAGATCATGTACGGCGTCAATACCGGCATCGGCGAGTTTTCCGAAGTGGTCTTGAACGACGAGCAGGTGCAGCAGTTCCAGAGGTATCTGATCTATAACCACGCCGCCGGCATCGGCGATCCGGCGCCGGTCGAGTATGTGCGCGCCGCCATGGCCGGAAGAATCAACGTCCACGCCCACGGCAATTCGGGGTGCAGGCCGGAAATCACGCAGACCCTGGTACAGATGCTGAACCAGGGCGTTACGCCGGTTGTCTGTCAGAAAGGGTCCGTGGGGGCGTGCGGCGACCTTGCTCCCATGGCTCAGCTTGCGCTGCTGATGATGGGCGAAGGGGAAGCGTACTACAAGGGAGAACGCCTGCAGGGGAGAGCGGCGCTCGAACGCGCCGGCATCGCTGTGCCCGGACTTCAGGCGCGCGACGGACTGGCTACCATCAACGGGTCCAATCTGCTGACCGCCATGAGCGGCATCCATCTTTACGATATCAACCGCTGGTTGAAGCAGGCCGAAATTGCATGCGCCATGACGCTCGAAGCGCTCATTGCCAATCTGAAGCCGTACGACACCCGGTTGCATCAATTGCGCGGCTTCCCGGGGGCGGTGCGCAGCGCCGCGGCCATCATCAAATGCATCCAGGGGAGCGATCTGCTCGCGGGCAAGATCAAGACCAAAGTCCAGGATGCATACTCGATGAGATCGACTCCCCAGGTGATCGGGGCGGCGCACGATGCGGTCGCCTATGCCGTCAAACAGGTCGAAATCGAACTCAACGGCGTGGGCGACAACCCGATCTTTCTGCCGGAGGCGAGGCTGACCCTGACCGGGGCGAACTTCCAGGGCACTCCCGTCTCCCTGCCGATGGACCTGATCGGCGCCGCTGTGACCATGGTCTGCGTCCTTTCGGAAAGGCGGCTGAACCGGCTCACCAACCCGGCGCTGAGTGTCGGCTTGCCGGCGTTTCTCACCAAAGGGGCGGGGATGTTTTCCGGACTGATGCTCAGTCAATACACGGCGGACAGCCTGATCGTCGAACAGCGCATCTTGTCAGCTCCGGCATCCATCGGCTCCATACCCGCCGCCGCCGATCAGGAAGACTTCGTGTCCATGGGCATGAACACGGCGATCAAGAACGGCCAGATCCTGGACAACGCGTATGGGATTCTCGGGATCGAGTTCATGGGCGCCGCACAGGCGCTTGATTTCCGCGAATTCAGCCCGGGGACGGGCGTCCGAAAGGCCCGTGAGGTCGTCCGCCGGCACGTCGAGCATCTCGACACGGACCGGCCGCTCTATCCGGACCACAACGCCATGAAGGCCCTGGTCAAGTCGTGCGAGATTCTCGAGGAAGTCGAGAAGGAAGTCGGTTCACTCGGATAGCCATTACGCGTGAAAGAACCTCTTCCAGAGACTTCGTGCCGGTTTTTCCGACCGGCGGTTCTGCTCTTCCAGTCTGGACATCTGCTCAGCTGCTGCAGCATCGGTCAGGACATCGTCCTGCATAATGGCCAGGCACACCTCGATGCATTCGCTGCAGACATTGTGGCCGGACTTTGACAGGATTTTCCATACTTCGTCCGGGCCCTTGGAGCAGAAGCCGCAGTTTTGAGCGGGCTCAGAGGGCAGGCAGAAAGTCCCGGCGGTGCCGACCGGCTCCTCCAAGAAGGCCGCCGTCGCATCGAGGATGCATCGGTCGCAGATATAGACATGAGGTCCCGCGATCATCTTTCGCGCCTTGGCGGCAACTGTGCCACAGAAACTGCACGTGATGTCGAGTTCCCGGTCCCTGGCCTCATCACGGTTCAAAGGGTTCCCCAGGCGCGACCCGGGAGCGAGTCGGCCTCGTGTCCCGGCGGAGCGAAAGCCAGATGCCGGGTCGCCCGTACGAAGGCGAATGGCCGGATCTTCCCGGAATTGGCGGTTGGATGAGCATCGTTCTTTCCTTTTAGCCATCGCACACATATTATAGACGCCTTGCCGGCGCTGCGGGAGAAACAGTCCACTGCATCGTCGGTCGCACAATGTGCATGCCGTCGCAATGCGCAATATCAGGGACAACCTGGGGGGAGCGGATGGGGCCAGTGGATGCGGACGCAGGCGTTGAGGGGCAGGTAAGCAGGAGAATAGGGCCGTTAACAGCCACCAGCATTGTGGTCGCGAACATGATCGGCGCCGGCATATTTACGACCTCGGGGATTGTCGCCGCCCAGGTGCCCGGCGCCGGATATGTCATCGCGTGCTGGATCCTGGGCGGAGTGATCGCGGTTTGCGGCGCTCTCTGCTACGCGGAGCTGGCCACGCGCATGCCCGAAGAGGGTGGCGAATATGTTTACCTCAAAAAAATATATCACCCGGCGCTCGGCTTCCTGACCGGCTGGACCAGCTTTCTGGTGGGATTCTCCGCGCCGATTGCCGCTTCGGCCCTGGGCTTCGCGGAATACATTTTCCCCGGGTTCCAGAAAGTCCTGCCGCCGATGTCCCCTGCCGGGATATCGCTGAGCAAGAAAGCGGGCGCGGTGGCCATTATCCTGGTGCTGACGGTCGTTCACTATCTGGGCGTGCGCGTCGGATCGATCGTCCAGAACATTCTCACAGGCGTCAAGATCGCCATAGTCCTCGGCCTTGCCTCCGTCGGCTTGATGGTGGGCGATTGGCAAGGATCCGTCTTCAGCGTCGACGCCGGCGGCTCGATCAAAGGAATTGCTTTGGGAACTGCGATGATGCTGGTGATGTTCGCATACAGCGGATGGAATGCCAGTGCGTACATCGCGGGGGAATTGAAGGAACCACGGCGAACCCTGCCTTTGTCGCTGCTTGCCGGGACAGGGATCGTGATCGTCCTCTACCTGGCGGTCAACGTATTCGTACTCAAGTCCGTCCCCTATTCGGAACTTGCCGGGACCATCCCGGTTGTCGAAGTCGCCGCAGTGCGGGCCTTCGGGAGCTGGATCGGAGGCATGCTGGGATTCATTACCGGCCTTGCGCTCCTGTCCTCCTTGAGCGCGTTTATTATCCTCGGACCGCGTGTCTACTACGCGATGGCCAAGGACCGGCTCTTCTTTCCACTGGCGGCCAGACTTCACCCGCGTTACGGAGTGCCCGGGACATCGATCCTTCTGCAGGGAACGGTTGCGGTTTTGATGGTCGTCCTGGGGACCTTTGAGCAGTTGGCGTTCTACGTCGGCTTCGCCCTGGGTGTCTTCCCCTGGCTTTCGGTATTGGGATTGTTCCTGGCGCGCAGGAAGGGGATAGGCGATGCATCTGCGGCGAAGGCCTGGGGGTATCCCGTTGTTCCCGTGTTCTACCTGGTCAGCAGCCTGGCGCTGATGATTGTTGCCTACATCAATCGGCCGCTCGCATCGACTGCCGCACTGGTGACCATCGCCTTGGGAATTCCGTGCTACTACCTCTGGGTGAAGGGCGTGAAGGCAACTCCGGAAGCAAAGTAGGCCCCGGCTCCTATTGCCGCTGGATTGAAGCGAGCGCGCGCAGCATCTTGTCTGCCGCCACCATCTCAGGAGCGTCGGTGTCGGCCGTCGCCCACAGTTCCCGAAACTGCCTGATTTCGCGCTCCGCTTCGATGGTGCGGCCCGCTCCGAGCAGCATCCTGGCGAGGTGGAAGTGGGCCAGGGCGAAATGAGGATTGTAGGCGAGGGCGTCGCCATAGGCCCGTTCGGCTTCCTGAGGAGAGGGGAGCCTTTCGAGGATTTCGCCGATGCTGTCCATCATGAATGCATAGTCGTACGGAGTGCTCCAGTAGCCGAGCCGGTCCTTCACATACTCCAGGTCCTTGATGGCAAGGAGGGCTTCGCTGCTCTTTCCCTCTTCGGCCCGTATGCGGGCGAGGAGGTGCAGCCAGTGCTTGTAAGCGGGCTTGTAATTCATGGCTGTAATGGAGCCCTCGTCCAGCATCGTGCGCAGTTGCGCCAGCGCCGCGTTGGCTGCCGGCAGGTTTTTGCGCTGCAGCTCGATCAGCCCCTTGAGCCATACCAGCTCGTCGTGGGGCGCGTCGCTGAGGTTGTCGCGGCCATCCTTCAATAGGGCAAGCCCCTGCTCGCACGCCTGCAGAGCCGGATTCGATTCGCCGAGGCGGTAGTGGTGGTATGCCAGAACGGCGTAAAATCTGGCTTTCTCCACGTCGGCCATCCCCTGGACCAGAAGTTGTGCGAGCTTCTGCTCCGCCGAGCGGTTGCGGCCGCGGAAGATGTCGATGAAAACCAGGCTGCGCTTGACGTAGTACAGGCTCGAATCCTGTTCGGCGGCCTTTGATTTCATCGCCTCGGCCTGGTCATAATCTCCCGCAAGCATGTACGCGTCGCCAAGGCTGTCGTAGGCATTCGTGGACGGGTCGATCTCGAGATACCGTGTCAGGACCTGCTGCGCGCGGGCGTGATCCCCCTCCCATGCGTAGCAATACCCCAGATGGTTGTAGGCGAGGGCATAGCTGTCATCGAGTGCCAGGGTTTCCTGGTACTTGGCGATTGCTTCCCGCACGTCGGCGGTGTGGAAATAGGATTCTGCGAGCTCAAACACATATTCCACCCGGTGCGGTTGCAGCCCGATCAGTTTCTCGAGTTGGACCCGCTCATCGAAGATCCTTCCTGAGACGCGCGCGAGCAGCGCGTTGATGCGCAGGCGGTCGGCCTCCGTCAACGAGCCGGACTGTGCCTGCGCGATCTGGATTTCCGCCTGTGCCGCAGTCCACTGGTTTTGAAAGACGCGCACTTCGCCGAGCAGCAGGTGCGCGAGCGCAAATGTGGGATCGATGTCGATGACGGAGCGGAATTCGCGCTCCGCCAATGCCATGTCGAGATGGGTCCACGCCAGCGCACCGCGCCAGTAATGGCGCAGCGCGTCCAGGTTGTGGGACAGGAGGCGCACGGCGGGACGGTAACTCTCCGGCTTGGCCGCCAGCCTGCTTTCCAGGGAGGGGTCATAGGACCGCAGGATGCGCCAGACGAGGTCGTCCACGCCGCTGGTGATCAACTGGTCGACGCCCCGGTAACGGCTGACAAAGGATTCGGACCGCCCGCGGTTGTTCAGGCTGACTCTGAGTTCCAGGGCGCCCATCGACTGGCTGAGTTCCGCCGATACAGACAGTGCGGGGTCGCGGACAGCGTCGGACCTGCTCAGGAACTTGTCCACGGCTCCCGGGCCGCCACCTTTGCCGGCCTGTGACTTGCGCGCGCTCTTCTCGAGCCGCAACGCCTGCCCGAACTCCCGCTGATCGTAGGCGGTGACCTCCGTAAATTGCGACAGTGTGCGCTTGAGCGCGAATTCGACAAGACCGGGGTTCAGCACATCCGGGTCAACGCGGAACTCCTTTATGACAATGCAGGGGAAATAGTCGGTGCTCACGGAAAAGAACATGTAGCCGGCTGTCACCATGAGCATCGCAGCGCCCGTCCAGAGTGCCACGCGCAGGACTTTCCGCGACTTTTGCGGCACCCGCGTCTTTTCGCCGGCACGGACGGGCGAGGAATCCCCGGGCTCGACGCCGGCTGCACTCGCCGGGATCATCGGGGATTCGGCCGCCAGACGCCCGGAGTCTCTCGCCAGTTTCAGGTTCTTGAGGTCGGCCCGCAACACGGCAGCGCTCTGATATCTGGACTGCAGGTCCTTTTCCAGAGCCGTCTGAATGACGGTCTCCAGCGCTGCCGGCAGCGCCGGATTCCAGATGCGCGGGGCGATCGGGGCGCGATTCAGGATCGCTTCGAAGATGACGCCGCACGTCGGCCCCTCAAACGGCGGGCGGCCCGCCGCCATCTGATAGAGCACCACCCCCAGCGAGAAGATATCGCTGCGGGCGTCCGTCTCTTCGCCGCGCACCTGTTCAGGCGACATGTAGGCCGCAGTCCCTACCGGCATTCCCGGCGATGTCAGGAGCGCTTCCTCGGGCTGTGGTGTGCACTCCTCCGCCAGCTTGGCGCGGGGCCACACCGGCATTCCCAGCTTCGCCAGCCCGAAGTCCAGCACCTTGACCTGTCCCTGGGCTGTCACGAAGATGTTCGCCGGCTTGATGTCGCGGTGCACGATCCCCTTGGCATGGGCGGCGTTCAGTGCGTCGGCAATCTGGATGCCGATCTCGAGGATGGAATCGATGTCCAGCGGCTTGCCCTCGATCATGTGGTCCAGGGACCGGCCCTCGAGCAACTCCATGACCATGAATGGCTGGCCGTCTGCGTCACAGATATCGTAGAGGGTGCAGATGTGCGGGTGATTCAGGGCGGACACGGCAAGCGCTTCGCGCTGGAAGCGTTTCAGCGCCTGTTCGTCTCCGGCAAGCTCCTTGGGCAGGAACTTGCAAGCCACGGTGCGTCCGAGGCGGACGTCTTCGGCGCGATAAACGACACCCATCCCGCCGCCGCCCAGCTTCTCGACGATCCTGTAATGAGAGATGGTCCTTCCGATCACACACACCCTCCGGTTTTCCGGCGGAACGATCTTAGGGCACAGGCCATGTGAAAACAATGACAAAGCGGCATCCGAGGCATGATTCAGAGGCTTCTAATCCCGGGATGCATCGTTCGATCCGCCGCGAGGCGACGACAACAGGCACGGCGTGCGCTCCTTCTTTTTCACAGTTTCGGACAACTCCTGATAGAATTCGAGCTTCTGTTGCCTGCGTTACTCAGTTGAGGGCCGGCTATCCGCCGCGGGCGGCATCGAGAGCCGGGCGATTTCCCGGAAGGAGCTTGCATGAAAACAATCATTGAGCCATTCAAGATCAAGGTGGTCGAGCGCATCCGGGTGACGACTCTCGAAGAACGCGAGGAAATGCTGCGCAAGGCCGGGTACAATCTGTTCCTCATCCCGGCAGAGGACGTGTTGATCGACCTGCTGACCGACAGCGGGACCGCCGCCATGAGCGCCGCTCAGTGGGCCGCCATGATGGACGGCGACGAAGCCTATGCGGGGAGCCGTTCGTGGTTTCATTTTGAAGAAACCGTCCGGGAAGTATTCGGTTTCTCCTACGTCATCCCGACGCACCAGGGGCGCGCGGCGGAGCGGATCCTGTTCAGCCTCACATGTCACCCGGGGGACGTCATCCCCAGCAACACTCACTTCGACACGACTCGTGCCAACATAGAGTACCGCGACGCCAAGGCGCTGGACCTGGTCATTCCCGAGGGCAAAGAGCCGTCGGTGATTCACCCGTTCAAGGGCAACATGAGCCTGGAGGCACTGAAGAGCGTCATCCGGGAATGCGGCCGGGAACGGATTCCCCTCGTAATGCTCACTATCACCAACAACTCGGGCGGTGGTCAGCCGGTTTCCATGCGGAACATTCGTGAGGTGAGCGAAATCGCGCACGGCTTCGACATCCCCTTCTACATCGATGCCTGCCGCTTTGCCGAGAACGCCTACTTCATCAAGCTGCGCGAACCGGGTTTTGAAACCAGGAGCGTCCAGGAAATCGTGCGCGAGATGTTTTCCTATGCCGACGGGTGCACCATGTCGGCCAAGAAGGACGGAATGGCCAACATCGGAGGATTCCTGTGCACGAACAACGCCAAACTTGCGGAGCAGGAAAAAGAGCTGCTGATCCTGACCGAAGGCTTTCCCACCTACGGGGGACTGGCGGGACGGGACCTGGATGCCATCGCCATCGGCCTCAAAGAAATCATGCAGGAGGACTACCTGAATTACCGGATCGCCTCCACGAGCTACCTCGGCAACCACATCGCCGAGCGCGGGGTCCCGATCGTGCAACCTCCCGGGGGACATGCGATCTATATCGACGCCAAGGCCATGCTGCCGCACATCCCCCCGTCCCAATACCCGGGGCAGGCGCTCTGCTGTGAGCTTTATCGGACAGGCGGCATCCGCTCGGTGGAAATCGGATCCGTGATGTTTGGCCGTCGGGACGCCGAAACCGGCCGGGAGGTGCCGGCCGCTATGGAGCTCGTGCGCCTCGCCATCCCCCGGCGGGTCTACACGCAGAGCCATATCGACTACGTCGTCGAGATCATTCTGGACGTTTACGCCCGCCGTGAATCGATTCCCGGCTACCGGATCACGCACCAGACACCGTTTCTGCGCCACTTCACCGCCCGTTTTGAACAACTCCCCCGCGTCCGCAACGGCAGGGACTAGGATCTTGCATCGTAGCGGACGCCGCTTGCCGGGTGCCGGGTGTTGGGTCTTGGGTGTTGGGTGCTGGGGGTTGGGGTAGTCGATTTGCCGACGAACCGTCGCATTAGACCTCAGACTTCAGACCTCAGAAGTAAACACCCAACACCTGACACCCAACACCCGGCCCTCAGCAACCGGCTCGAATTAGCGGGGGCGCACACGATACTATTACGTGGCAGGTTGATGAGGATGATTTTTGCAGGGGATGTTATGCAGGACGATTTCAAAAGCTACGTTGCACGATTCACGATGCCGGAGGACGATTTTCTGCGCGCATTGAATCGCGAGGCTCTCGAGGCCGGACTGCCGGCAATCTCGATTGCTCCCGAACTGGGAAGCTTCATGCAGATCCTGCTCCGGCTGATCGGCGCCAGGGAAGTCGTGGAGGTGGGGACGTTGGCCGGATGCTCCGCGGTCTGGATGGCGCGCGCTCTGCCTGGCGACGGTCACCTGCGGACCATCGAAATCTCGGGAAAGCACGCGGACTTCGCCGAACAGTGGATCGGCCGTTCCGACGTCGCCGGCAGGATCCGGCTCTTTCGGGGCGCAGGCGACGACATTCTTCCCAAATTCAAGGCCGGGTCGGCTGATGCTTTTTTCATCGATGCCGACAAGGCCGGCTACCCGCGATACCTTGAGCAGGCACTGCGCATCGTGCGCGCGGGCGGGCTGATCATGGCTGACAATGCTTTCGCCTTCGGGGCGGTTCTCGAAAAAGGCTCGACCGATCCCAATGTCGAGAGCATGCGCCGCTTCAACGAGATCATGGCGGCGCAAACCGGACTCCAGAGCATTATCGTTCCCATCGGCGACGGGCTCTGGGTATCAGTGAAACGGTGAAATCGACATGCCGCGAGCCAGGGTGAACACGGGATATTTCGATGCCGTCCGCAAAACGGTTTGCCGCATTCCAAGAGGGAAGGTCGCGACCTATGGCGAGGTAGCCAAGGCATCGGGCTTCCCGGGCACCGCCCGGCAGGTGGCATGGGCGCTGCGATTAGCGGATGCCCAGGGCATTCCGTGGCAGCGTGTGCTCGGCAGCGGAGGCCGGATACTTCTGCCGGACCGGGCGGGAGAGCAGCAGCGCCTGCTCCTCGAACGCGAAGGGGTCAGTTTTGTCGGTGGGCGCGCCGACATGGAAGTCCACGCGTTTCACTTTTTGGCCGCCGGAGTCCGGCGCCGAGCGGGAAAATCCCGCCACTGAACCGCAGCACGACGACATGAATCGTGAAGTTCAGGGGAACCGCGAAGACCTCAAAGGCGATAGCGCATGCCTTTGAGGTCTTCGAGGTCTTCGTGGTTCGCTGTTCTTGCCGGCGCTCGTGCCGCCATGCATAACGCCGGCCGTTGCGCACGCGCGCCGCTGCTATTTCTCCTTTGCCGCCGCAGTTGCCTGATTGCGCGGGCTCGGGATGTCGGCCGATTGCCGCGAAATCCCCGAGATCTTCTGAAGCTCCTCGAACGCCCCACTTGACGTGTTGAGTGCGGCTTGCGGAAATAATCCCAGCCAAAGCAGAATCGCGATCAATCCGAAAAGGACAGCCCCTTCTCGCGCGGTCGTGTCATACAGCTTCCAATGCTCACCGCCTACCGGGGCCGGCGGGCCATGAAACACCCGTTGTATGATCCAGAGTGAATAGACCGTGGCGACAACGAAGCCCAGCGTTGCCACCGAAACCAGCGGGACACTCACCCGGAAAGTTCCCATCAGCACGAGGAACTCACCGACGAAGTTTCCCAATCCGGGAAGCCCGAGGGACGCCAGGGCCAGGACCAGCCCCGCTGCCCCCATTCGCGGCATGGAAGACCACAACCCTCCCATCCGGTCCATATCCCGTGTATGGATGCGTTCCGACAGATCCCCGACCAGCACAAACAACCCTCCGGTGCTGAGACCGTGCGCGAGCATGATGATCATCGTTCCCTGCAGCGACCATTGGTTCCAGGCGAAGATTCCGAGGAGCACGAAGCCCATGTGGCTGATGCTCGAATAGGCCACCAGGCGTTTCGCGTCCCGCTGGGCGAAGCACAGGCTGGCGCCGTATAGGATGCTGACGACGCCCAATGTCATCGCGAACGGAGCCAGTTCGAGAGCGGGCCCCGGGAACAGGGGAAACAGGAATCGCAGGAATCCGTAGGCGCCGACTTTCAGAACCAGCCCGGCCAGAATGACGCTGGCGGCGGTCGGGCCTTCGGTATGCGCGTCCGGCAGCCAGGTGTGGAGCGGCACTACGGGCAGCTTGACGGCGAAAGCGGCAAAGAACCCCAGCATCAGGAGGAACGCGGTGCCCTCGGGGATCGGCGTCGAGAGCAGCTCGAAGTAGTCGAACGTGAAGACCCCGGCCGCACGGCCGTGCACGAAATAAAGCCCGAGGATCGACACAAGCATGAGCAGCCCGCTCACCTGCGTGAAGATGAAGAACTTGATCGCGGCATAGACACGCCGTTCCTCGTAACCCCAAACGGCGATCAGGAAATAGAGAGGAACCAGCATGACTTCCCAGGAAACGTAGAACAGGAACAGATCCAGGGCCATGAAAATACTGGCGAAGGCCGAGATGCACCACAACAGGTTGAAATGGAAAAAGCCGACCCACTTCTGAATCGAGTTCCAGGATGCGACCACGGCGACCAGGCCCAGAAGATCAGAAAGGAGCAGGAGCAGGAGCGTGATGCCGTCGATGCCGAAAATGATGCTGATGCCGAACTGTGGAATCCAGGGGGACCTGAAGAGCAAGAGCCATCTCCCGCCTCCGGCCGCCTCGACCGGCCGGACAGGCCCGCCCCAGATCACCAGCATCAGACCCAGCTGCGCCAGGAGGACAACGAGCGCCACCGACCGCGGCCACCGCGGGCCCAGTCGTCCCGAGGCCCACGAGGCGAGGCCGCCAAGGAAGTAAATGACGATGATCCAGGGAAGCAACGAAGGGTGGGTCACAGAAACACCGCCAGTGCGACCGCAATCACGGCCCCGGCCGCTATCACTGCCGCATACAGCCTCATGTTTCCTGTTTCCGTGGCGCTGAGGCCTTTGTGAAAGAGACTTGCAGCCCACGCAATCCCGCCGTATGCGCGGTCGATGAAATCGTTCCGGTTGATGCGCGAAATCGACGCGTACGGCAGCACCAGCAGCCGGTCGTACAACCAGTCAAATCCCCACCCGCACGACAGGAACCGGCGGGCGACGCTGCCGACGGGATTACGCGCAAGCGTTTCGGCAAGGTCACGTCTGCGCAGATAGAAGATGTAAGCCAGCAGGATCCCGGCGAGGGAGACGGCAATGGAAATCGCCTGAAATCCGCTCTCCTGGCCGGCTGTTTCGGCGCGCGTCTTGACGACGGGAAGCGTGTGGCCCAAAAAGTCGGCGAGCGGCGCAAATCTACCGAAGTTTTCCGGAAGATCGACGAAACCGCCGATGACGGACAGCACCGCCAGGGCCACCAAAGGCAGTTCGAGCAGCCGGCCTGGCTTGTGGCTGACTGTGCCCCCGGCTTCGCCGAAGAAGACAAGGAAGACCAGACGGAATGTGTAGAGTGCGGTGATCAGCGTGCCGGCGAGCGCCGCCGCATACAGCCAGGGTCCGCCCGTGGTGCTCGACCAGGCGTACCAGATGATCGAATCCTTGCTGTAAAAACCCGCCGTGATGAGCGGGAAAGCGGCCAGAGAGCCTGCGCCGATCAGAAATGTCCAGAAAGTAACGGGAAGCTGCCTCCGAAGTCCGCCCATCTTGAGAATGTTGTGCTCGTGGTGCAGCGAAAGGATCACGGCCCCGGCGCTGAGAAAAAGGAGGGCCTTAAAGAAGGCGTGGGTCATGAAGTGAAATACGGCGGCGGACCAGGCTCCGACTCCCAGGGCGAGAAACATGTAACCGATCTGGCTGATGGTGGAGTACGCCAGCACCCGCTTGATGTCGGTCTGCACAAGGCCGCTGAATCCCGAGATCAGCATGGTCAATGATCCGACCACCGCCACGGCCGTCAATGCGGCCGGGGCAAGTTCGAACAAGGTGTGAGTGCGGGCGATGATGTAGACACCCGCGGTCACCATCGTTGCTGCGTGGATCAGGGCGCTCACGGGCGTCGGCCCCGCCATCGCGTCCGGCAGCCAGGTCTGGAGAGGCAGTTGAGCGGATTTTCCGACCGCTCCGCCGAGCAGCAGCAGGGAGGCCGTGAGCGCGACGGTCGAGCCCGGCTGCCACTGCTGGAGCGCCCGCGCCAGCATGTCCCTGATGTCGAGCGTTCCAAGCTGGTGAAAAAGCAGGAAGAGGCCGACGGCCATGGCAGCGTCGCCCGCGCGCGTCACGACAAACGCCTTCCGGGCGGCATGTCCGTTGACCGGATCCTGGTACCAGAAGCCGATCAGCAGGTAGCTGCACAGGCCGACTCCCTCCCAGCCCAGGTAAAGAAAGAGCAGGTTATCGGCCAGCACGAGGCAGAGCATGGATCCGATAAACAGGTTCATGTAGGCGAAGAAGCGGCTGTAGCCTTCCTCCCCGGACATGAATGCGATGGAATACAGGAGGATGAGGAATCCCACGAACGTGATGACGATCGTGAAAATGACCGCCAGCGGATCGAGGTAAAGCGAAATGTCTGGGGCGAACCCTGCCACGGACATCCATTTCCAGAGGGTCTGAGCGTAATAATGCCCCTGCGGGGGGGAGAGGATGAATGCAGTCGAGACCAAAAGCGCAAGCAAGGCGGATGCGCCGGCGAATCCGGCGCCGACGGCTGCAATCCCGGGTCGTGACAGCCGGCGGCCAAACAGAGCCAGGAAGAGAAAGCTCACGAACGGCAGGATGGGAATCAGCCACAGGAATTCCAACATACCTCGAGTCGCTCCGGAGGACGGCAGCCCCTTCTCACAAGGTACCGCGGCGGGACCACTTGCTCAAGCGCCCCCCGCCGAGCTTGGGCCTGAATCAAAGTTTCCGGTTTCCATGAAGAACGCACCCGGCACAACGGTTCTGCGATGATACTTGGCAGGATGCGAGCGCTACTGTCCGGAAGGAGGATGGGACCGGATACGGAGTGTTAATCGATCAGCTGATAGTAAGTGTTGCGGCGGTGTGGAACATATCCGGCTTCGGTCACCTGCCGTCTCAGTTCGGTTTCATCCATGCAGAAGGTAGTCCCGGCTGCCGCCACGACGTGCTCCTCAAACATGGTGCTGCCGAAATCGTTGACGCCGTAATTCAGAGAAATACGGGCGATCTCGGCTCCCTGGGTGACCCAGGACGCCTGGAGATTGTCGATGTTGTCAAGGAGGATGCGGGAGAGGGAAATCATTCTCAGATACTCGAGGCCGCCGGTTTTCTCGCCGCCGAGTTCGGTTCCTCCCGGCTGGTAATTCCAGGGAATGAATGCGGTGAATCCGCCCGTTTCATCCTGCAGTTCACGGACGCGCAGCAGATGTTCCAGACGATGCTCCGCGCGCTCCACCGATCCGTACATCATGGTTGCCGAAGTCCTCATTCCCAGGGAATGAGCGACGCGCATGACGTCGAGCCACTCAGAGGTGCTTTCCTTGTGCGGGGCGATCTGCTTCCGGACTTCATCCGCCAGGATCTCCCCGCCGGCGCCGGGAATGGTATCGAGGCCGGCGGCTCGCAACCGGGAGACGGTTTCCGGGAGCGTCAATCTCGACAGGTGGGATATGTACAGGATCTCGGTGGGTGACAGGCCGTGGATGTGCACCTTGAAGTGCCGTTTGATGTCCCGGAACAGGTCCTCGTAATATTCGATCTTCAGTCTGGGATTCAGGCCGCCTTGAATGAGAATCTCAATGCCCCCCGCCTCCACCATTTCCCGGATCTTTAGGAAAATCACCTCGCGCGGCAGTACGTACCCTTCCTCCGAACCGGGAGGCCGGTAGAAGGCGCAGAAGCTGCAGCGCACCCAGCACACATTGGTATAGTTGATGTTGCGGCCGACGATGTAGGTCACAGTCGGCTCCGGATGCTTGCGCCGGCGTACGAAGTCGGCCATGCGGCCCAGTTCCTCGAGTTCGGCCTGCCGGTACAGGACCAGCCCGTCGTCGAAACTGAGGCGCTCGCCCGCATAGAGGCGTTCGGCTATTTCCTGAATCTCAGCCTGCCCGCACACATTCCCTTCCCGCATGAGGTCTCCCGCCGCTCAATTTGGAGATTGTAGCCCGCCTGCCCCGGTTTTGCCAGAGCAGCGCTTTGCGCGGGTGTTGGGTGTTAGGTGCTGGGTGTTGGGTGTTAGGTGTTGGGTGTTGGGTGTTAGGTGTTGGGTGTCAGGTGTTAGGTGTTGGAGTTGTTGGTCGGGGGTGGGGCTGAGAAGTCGGATTGCTGGAGAGTATGAATATCAGACATCAGACATCAGACATCAGACATCAGGCATTAGACTTCAGATGGTCGCCCCCAAGCCAACACCCAGCACCCGACCCCCGGCACCCAACACCCGGCACCCAACACCCGGCACCCAACACCCAACACCCAACACCCAAGACCCGGCACCCGATACCAGGGCGTATGGTCTGGAAATGTGCCAAAATGGTGCAGGGGGTGTCGTCTGAAATGGCCAATCGATCCCTGACCGAATGCATAAGGGAAGAGGCGCGGCGTCTCGGGTTCTTCAAAATGGGGGTTGTGGCGGCAGCGCCGCTTCCGTGGAGCCGACATTTCGACAGCTGGCTGGCTGAGGGCATGCAGGGGGAAATGGACTACCTCGTGCGCCAGTCGGGCAAGCGCAAGGATCCGGCGCTGGTCATGAACGATATCCGCTCGATCCTCGTGCTTGCCATGAACTACTACTCTGACGGCGAACCTTCGGGCAACCCGCTTCAGGGCAGGATCAGCAAGTATGCCCGGGGCGCCGATTATCACCCCGTGATGAGTGGGCGGATGAGTTCGCTCCTGGATTTCATCCTTCAGAAAGACCCCAGGGCACGCGGGCTGTTTTATGCGGATACCGGCCCGGCGATGGAGAAAGTCTGGGGGGCGCACTCCGGCCTCGGCTGGATGGGGAAGCACTCCAATCTCATCACGCGCGAGGAAGGCTCCTGGTTTTTCGTCGGGGTGATTCTGCTCAACCTCGAATTGGATTACGACATCAAGGAGCGGGATCATTGCGGCACCTGCAGCCGCTGCATCCAGGCATGCCCGACGGGGGCCATCGTCGCGCCCTACGTGGTCGATGCCAGGCGCTGCATTTCCTACCTGACAATCGAGCTGAAGGGATCCATTCCCAGGAATTTAAGGCCGCTGATCGGCAACCGTGTCTTTGGCTGCGACGATTGCCAGGAGGTGTGTCCCTGGAACCGGTTTGCCGTACCCACGACCGAGCCCGCGTTCCTGCCGCAGGCGGGCAACGAACCGGCCGACCTCGCGCGCCTGGCCCTGACCAGCGCCGAGGAATTCAGCGACGGCTTCCGGAACAGCCCGGTGCGCCGGGCGAAGCGCGACGGCTTTGTCCGCAATGTGGTTGTCGCCTTGGGGAATTCGCGCAAAGCGGAGGCGGTTCCGGCCCTTGTGCGCGCCCTTGGGGATGCCAGCACTCTTGTGCGCGGACATGCCGCCTGGGCGCTCGGACAGATCGGGTCCACGGAGGCCCTGACGGCCCTTTGGCAAGCGCGGAGCCAGGAAGGGGATCCGGCGGTTCTCGAAGAGATTGAATTCGCACTCCGCGAACCCGGGCCTGATGAGAATCCCACAACAGGGTGACGCAATCACGTGGGTGGATGTGCCGCCGCGTCGGGGCACGGCAGGACTCCGACATCTGTCGCAACCGCGGGGCAAGCGCGCACTCCAGGCGCCGAAGGGCTCCTAAGGAACTTGAATCAAGGTTTTCGGTCGATGTTGATTCGTATCAATAACATAGCCGAAAGATCGACATGCGTGCCAAAAACCAAGTTCCCCTCCCGTTGGGAGCACCGCAGGTGAGCTTGTTGCTGTAAGGGCGTTCCGTTCAGACGGCAATAGGCGCCGGAATCGACGGATAAGGGTCGTATCCGGTCAGCGTGAAGTCCTCATATCTGAAGTCGAAGATCGAGGCGACATTTTTGTTCAACGACATTTTCGGCAGCGGCCGCGGCTGCCTCGAAAGCTGAATCCGCACCTGCTCCGTGTGGTTCAGGTATATGTGCACGTCCCCGAACGTGTGGATGAATTCGCCCGGGTGGAGGCCGGTGACATGGGCGATCATCATCGTCAACAGAGCGTACGAGGCGATGTTGAACGGAACCCCGAGGAAGAGATCTGCGCTTCGCTGGTAGAGCTGGCAGGAGAGCCTTTGATTCGCCACGTAGAACTGGAACAGGCAGTGGCACGGGGGCAGCCGCATGGCGTCGATCTCGCCAACGTTCCAGGCGCTGACGAGGAGTCTGCGGCTGTCCGGGTTGGTCTTGAGCTGCCGGATGAGGTTGGCAACCTGATCGATGGACTGGCCGCCTGAAGCTTCCCATCGCCGCCATTGGGCGCCGTAAACGGGTCCAAGGTCGCCGTTTTCGTCCGCCCAGGCATCCCAGATGTGAACGCCGTGCTCTTTGAGATACCTGACATTCGTGTCGCCCTGCAGGAACCACAGCAGTTCGTGGATGACTCCTTTGAGAAAAAGCCGCTTGGTCGTCAGGATCGGGAAGCCCTCTGCGAGATCAAAGCGCATCTGGCGGCCGAAAACGCTCAGCGTCCCGGTCCCGGTCCTGTCATCCTTCCTGGCCCCATCGTTCAGCACTTCTCCGAGGAGATCCAGATACTGTTGCATGCGGTCCCTTCCCTCTCCTGGACGCCCGCAGGGCGGTCTGACACGTGGCGATACAAACACGGGTCAACACCGGCGGACCATTCATCCGGATAATTCATGAAGCGGGTTACGAGATATCCTCAACTGTCAGACATTGAACCGTTAAGGGCCAACTCCTCTCGCTTTTGAAACCAACACACTGTTGGAAGCCGCGTAGCGGCGGTTTGACAGTAGCCCGGCCTTTCAAGGCCGGGTGCACACGGCCGCGAATGATTCCGTCGCGTAGGTCGTGAGAAAAAATAGAATTTTGCAAAAATCACCCTAATGATTTCAATGACTTACAGCCGCAAAATGGCCGATTTTGGGATTTTTTCTCACGACCGTAGCGACGGCTGAATTCAAGCGTCGCTACGGTCGTGAGAAAAACTAGGAATTTGCAAAAATCGCGCTAATGTTTTCAATAACTTACAGCCGTGAAATCGTCATTTTTTGAATATTTTCTCACGACCTACGCGACGCATCGGTAGCAGCCGACCGGATGCCGGCCTTGAAAGGCCAGCCTACATTCGTGCGGCCGCTACGCGGCCCACGCGCTGGTAAATTATTCAGGTTAAGACCTCAAAGACCTTATTGGCGGCAGGCGCCGCGTTCCTTCTGAGGAGGCGGCAGCGCATGTCTTTGAGGTCTTCGCGACGCCTGCAATGATCACGCTCTATGTCGTCATGGTTCGAGGCTTGCTAGCGCCTCGAGGACTTCTTCGACGTGTCCGTCGACTTTCACTTTCGGGAAGATCTTCTTGATGACCCCGTCTTTCCCGATGATGAAAGTCATACGCTCGATTCCCAGAAATGATTTTCCGTACAGCAGCTTCTTCTTGAAAATGCCGTATGTCGTGAGCACTTTCTTGTCGGGGTCCGACAGAAGAGGCATGTTCAGACCGTACTTGTCTCGGAACCTCGCCTGTTTGGCGACATCGTCGCCGCTGATGCCCAGAACCGCGGCGCCCATCTTATTGAACTGGTTGATTGCGTCCCGGAACCCGGACGCTTCCCGGGTTCAACCCGGTGTGTCGGCCTTGGGGAACGCAAAAAGAACCACCGCCTTTTTGCCGGCGTAATCGCTCAGGCTTACTGTCTTTCCATGGTCGTCCTGGAGAGAAAACTCAGGCGCCTTACTTCCTTCTTTAAGCATAGGGCAACCTCCACGTTGGACACGATTGTAGCAAAGCACTCGTGCAAAATGTAGCGGGCCGGCGGGAACGGGCCCCTGGGGAAGCCATCTAGCGGGACTTCCTCGCCCCGGTAATCAGCCACCGGATGAAACACGCCGACGCGAACAGTGCGGCAAGGAGCGCCAGCCAGAAACCGGGATCTGTCCAGTCGAAGCTCTGCATGAAGCCCACCCGTGCCATCCGCCGGTGCGATGCTTGATGGCTCAATCTGGAGCTTATATCATAGTACGTTCAGGCTCAGAAAAGAGTTTTGGGCTCGAGGAGGCCAGGAATCGACATGCAATCGAGTGGCGAGTCGGTGGAAACGCGCAGGCCCTCGTTGACGGACGTGGAGGGGATCCTTGTAGGCCACTACACCTTTTCCGAACGTCCGACCGGATGCACCGTGATCACGTCACGGACACCGTTTGTCGCCGGAGTGGATGTGCGGGGAGGCGCCCCCGGGACCCGCGAAACGGATCTGCTGCGGCCGGAAAACACTGTGGACCGGGTCAACGCTGTTTTTTTGTCCGGCGGCAGTGCGTTCGGCCTGGATGTCGGGGCGGGGATTTCACGGTACCTGGAGGAGCAGGGCCTCGGTTACAGGGCAAGGGATGTCATCGTACCCATCGTCTGCGGGGCCATACTCTTCGATTTGAACCTTGGCGACCCGAGGATCAGGCCCGACGCGCATGCGGGCTATGAAGCGGCCCGGACGGCGAGTGTTGATCCGGTGTCCGAGGGGAGTGTCGGCGCGGGTGCGGGTTGCACAGTCGGCAAGATGTTCGGCCCCGAACGGGCGATGCGGGGAGGCCTGGGTTCCTGGGCCTGGTGCCGGGCGGACGGACTGCGCGTCGCCGGCCTCGCGGCGGTCAATTGTCTGGGCGACGTGTGGGACCCGGCCTTGGGCAAAATGGTGGCAGGGGCCAGGAAAAGTGACGGTAGCGGCTTCATGGACAGCGTCGCGCAACTGCGGCGCGGCTATCGTCCGGAACCCCCGCCCGGCGGCAACACGGTGATCGGCGTTGTGGCAACGAATGCTGCTCTCGACAAAGCTGCCTGCGCCAGGGTTGCCCAGATGGCTCAGGACGCCCTTGCGCGCTGCATCTACCCGTCACACACCCCTGCCGACGGCGACGCGATCTTTGCCCTGGCCACAGGGCAGCACCCCATCGAATGCACTCCCTCCAATATCGGCGTCATCGGCGCGCTGGCCGCCGACGTCTTTGCGACTGCGATTCTCCGGGGGTGTCAGGCGGCGGGGACCTGCCCTCTGCGGGCATCGTAAATGTGACCGTGCGAAGCGTCGGTTTCCTGGCGGCTGCGTGCGAGGCGGTCGATGAACTCGAGCGAATTTGCCATGCTTTCGAGCGAGGCTGTCGCGATTCTGGTCCGTCCCAGAATGTCCGCCAGCCGGTGTGCCTGATAACGCATTTGCCAGGTCAGGTGGCATTGGCCGTCCGCCGGCAGGAGGCGGAATGTGGATTCATAACTGAGACCGTTTCGACGGATGCGGCTGTATTCCAATTCGCGGTCCTGGAGGCACCGGATCCTGATCTCCTCCGCATGGCTGCGGGTGCTGGTTCCGGCGCGTCGGTTCGCGGGGACGGGTTCTCCCCAGCAGGAGAGCATCGAGAGGCGCAGCGGCGCCGGCAGCCAGTGGGGACGCCCCCGCCAATCAATCGCCCGTTCTGCATCCTCAATGATCTTAAAGACGGAACTTGCCGGACGGTCGATCGTCGCGGACAGCGTCAACGTGGTCTCTCTGGGAAGAGTTCGCCGGACTGAGAAGAATCCCGCAACCAGGATGGCTGAAATGGACAAATACAGGATCATGGTCCTTCGCCTCCCTGATTTGACGTCGCTCGCCTCTATTTATTAGATCTTACCCACAAAGCTAAGTCCAGATGCAGTTCGCAAACGGTGATTCTCCGCACACGGGGCGCAAGATGTTTGCTTTCTGAGGAGGGCCAGAGGTTGATTCAGGGCTGATCATGCCCGGATGAACCGTTGGACACGCTGTTACAGCCGGAGGGCGGGGGGGCCAGGCCGGGTGGGAAAAAAATACGCATTTTCCCTGTCGGGGAACTCGTTCCGGTAGGAGGCTGCCCATCGGGATTCGAATTCCTCCGCGATAGCCGCGGGCACCAGTGCCCAAACGCTGCCTCCAAAACCGGCCCCGAAGGCGGAGGCGGCGACCGCGCCGAGCGACCGGGCCGAACGGGCAAGGGCAATCGTCTCGGGAACCTGGTTCCCCAGAAGGGTTTCCGCTCCCTGCTGGGAGGCATCCACCAGCGCGCCGAAGCGCGCCATGTCGCCGGCGGCAAGAGCGTCGGTTGCGGCCGGGATGATGCGTGTGCTCTCCTGGAGGAATTGCTCGAATCGGTCGGAGAGAGTCCGGGCGGTCAAGGCACTGTCCGCCGCGGCGCGCAGCACGGCGCGGATCCGGTCGGGAGCCTCCAGAGAATGGTCTGCTGCTGCTTCGAGGGTGGGGTCGGCTCTTCCGGTGGCGGAGTTCCAGAGGCCCAGGATCTCCCGGGCGGCCAGGGAAGCGCGGTTGTACTTTATGCGCGCCGTGCCGGTCTTCATGGCAATGACGCCGCTCACTCCGATGGTGAGGACGAAGGCCTCCGGCAGGGGCACGGTGCGTTCGTGCCGGATCGGGCAAAACCTGTATTGCTTGAGTTCTCCGGCCCGGCTGCACAGGATCGCGGTGTGATCCTCGCTGCCGCCGAATGTCCCGACCCCCCGATCGCCGGCAAGCTTGCCGAAGCTCGCCCCATTCTCGACGGTACCCAGGTAGCCGGCCAGATCTTCCAGGTTGCGGATCTCCCGGCGGTAGGGAGCAGATTCCGCGAGTGCATTGATATCGGCCAGGGCGAGGAAGACCGCGACAATGAAAGCACTGGAGCTGCTCATCCCGGATGCCGCCGGCAGGTCGCTGACGAAGGCTAAGTCGGCGCCCCGCCTCGAGGATGGGAAGTTGCGCGCGAGGCGCCGCACCGCCACGCCGGGGTAGTTGGACCATCCCCGCTCTGCCGGGTGCAGTTCCGGATCCATAGCCATCCTGCAGCGGGCATGAGTTCTGGCGTTGACGATGTGGACCTGCGCATCCTGTCGCGCGCGGGCAACCAGGCAAAAACCGCGTTCAACCGCGCAAAGCAGGCTGCGGCCCCCGGCATAATCGGTGTGCTTGCCCAGCACCTCCACCCGTCCGGGGACAAAGAATGCCCTGAGGCTGTCGGGCGTTGAAGTTCCCGGGAGCGCGCGCGCGGCCTTCTCGAACAAATCACTTTTTGCTTCGGCCTCACCGGGGCTCATGCCGGCCTTCACGAGCCGCTGCCCGTAGCGGTTCACAGATTCACCTCGATCCCCCGGAGCTTCCCGGCAACCGTGGCGATGTCGGAACGGTTCGACAGGTCAAGCACCCCGGCGCTGAAGCGCAACATCCGAAAGCGCTCGCCGAGGCGGTTGATCGCGAACTGAACCGCATCCGTCAATTCGAGTTCGCCCCGGGGCGACGGCACGATTGCGGCACAGGCGCGGAAGATCGCCGGCCCGAACGCCCAGCAGTTCATGCTCACATATATCTCCGGCCCCAGCGCCTGGAGAACCGCTTCATCCGGTTTCTCGATGATGCGCTCCAGCGTTCCATCCGGATGGGAGGTCACTACCGCAAACTGCCAGATGCGTTCGATGCCGATGTCTGCCTCCCGGGCAAGGCGCTCGCGCTCGAATGCTGCGAGTCCGGGCTGACCCAGGAGGCGAAGCGCGATGCAGGCGGCGGTCGGATAGTAATTGTCGGAGTTGAGCATGAGGAAGTGATCCCCGGCCACGAAGCGTTCCGCCGCAGCGACGGCGTCGGCCGTACCCAGCGGCCGTTCCTGAATGGCGAATGTGATCCGGATCCGCTCAGGAACACACCGCCGTTCGTAGTAATCCCGGATCATCCCGTGTTCGGGACCGACGACCAGGCAGACCTCGCCATACCCGGCATCCGCCAGACCGCTCAAGACGTAATCGAGAAACGGTCGGCCCACCGGGATCATGGCCTTGAGCCCGGTGTCGGCGATCCTGGCCTGGATCGGATCAATGGATGCTGTTCCAGGGCTGAGGCGGCGCATCCGCGTCCCAAGGCCGCGAGCCAGGATAACCGCTTTGGTCAATCCCGCTGAACTCATGCCACGCTGCTCCGGCAGGCAACAACAGCCCCGGCCGAATTACCCGGGGGCAAAGCTGATCAAGAGGAGCCGAACTATAATCTGATTCGCCGGGAGCGATCAAGCGCGATCCGGTACGACCTGCAGATCGGCATGTTACGACCCCCGCAGGCGCGAAGCAGGAAGCCCCAGCGCAGAGGCCGCCATAGTATTCCGTACTCAGCGTGGTATAATTCCGGCGATCGTAGCACTTTCGGCAATCACCCGGCTCGGAGTTGAGAATGAAACGACTCTTATTCCTCATCCTTATTGTTTTGGCCGTTGCCATGCCTCCACTCGCTGCCCAGGGGAAGGGCCCCAACATCGCCTTCGACAGCATAACCCACAACGTCGGCAAAATACCGGAAGGCGATATGATCCGGGACGTCTTCAAGTTCACGAACAAGGGGAATGCGACGCTCGAAATCATCAGCGTAGACGCGTCGTGCGGATGCACTTCGGCATTGCTGTCGAAAAACAAGATCGAGCCGGGCCAGAGCGGTGAGATCGAGGTCAAGATCGAAACGAAGGATCTTGGGGTGTCTGAGATCACCAAGACTGTAACCGTAACCTCCAATGATCCAAAGCAATCACAAGTCGTCCTGACGATCAACGGTATCGTCGAGCCTGAGTTCTCTCTCTCCGAGCCTGCCCTCTTTTTCGGCAGCGTCGCGCGGGGCAAGGAAGTCACCAAGGAAATCACGATCACTCTGCCGCAGGACAAGCAGATCAAACTTCTGAGTGCCGTGTCCACGGACGAAAATGTCACGGTAAAGATGGAACCTGTGACCGGAAGCAACGGCAAGCAGTTCAAGATCGTGGCTGTCCAGAAGGCGACTGCTCCCGAGGGATACCACTTTGGCAACATCGTCATCAAGACGACAAGCGTGAAGAAACCCGAACTGAAGATCTCGGTGCGGGGGATCGTAACCAAAGGCAACTGAGCATCCGGCATCGCGCGTGCGGATGCTCAACACACCGTCCCTGCGGATCCTTGCTCCGTCTTGCCAGGCAGCGGCATAAGTACGGGACGAAAACAACGAACCACGAAGCCTTCAAATTTTATGGGAGTGATGCGATAGGGCATTTCTTCGCGGTCTTCATGAGTCCAATCCTGGTCACGGACTATGTCGTCATGACTGCCTGCAGCGAGTCCTCCGGCCACCACTTGCCGCCGCCCTGAGTTTTCCCGCCATCTTCCGTCTGCAGAATGATATACTGGGATTCATTACAGCACGATGATGGAGATGCAGCCGCTTGTCTTCTCTGCGGCTCTTCCTGCTGAAGCGGGTTCCTCAAGGCGCTTCAGACTGATTCGCGCAACCGGGATCCGCATTTGGCCGCCGGCTTGGTCTGGATGGGCGTGCGGCCACAGGTTCGCAGGGCTGCCGCACCCGCGGAGGTCGCGATATGACGGCCCGGTTGGTGCTTGAGGAGAGCCAGCGATGATGCGAACCCGTGTCTTGCTGGCCGACCGCCACCCTCTAGTCCTCGAGGGGTTGAAGAGGCTTCTCACCGCCGATTTCGACCTTGTCGGAATGGTCAGTGATGGGCGCTCGCTGCTTGAGGCGGCGGAGAGGCTCATGCCCGATGTTGTCCTTCTCGACATCTCCATGCCTCTGCTGAATGGTCTGGAAGCCGCACGGCAGCTGAGAAAATCCCAGCCCGACGCCAAAGTCGTTTTTCTCACCAGGCACGCGGAAAGGTCTTATGTGACGGCGGCATTCCGTGCCGGAGCCTCGGCCTACCTGTTGAAGAGTTCGGCGACGTGGGAGGTGGTATTTGCGATCCAACAAGTGGTGAGGGGAAGGTTTTATGTGACTCCGCTCGTCGTCAAGGAAGTCATCGACCCCATTCTCGGCCGCCGCCAGAGATTGAAGGCCTCCCCATGCAAAACCTACGCAGGCAATCTCAGCCACCGCCAGCGGGAAGTGCTGCAACTCGTCGCCGAAGGGCACACGAACAAGGAGATTGCAGAGATCATCAGCATCTCCATAAAAACGGTGGAATTCCACAAGTCGGGTTTGATGCGGAAGCTCGGACTCCATTCGACGGCAGAGTTGACGAGGTATGCACTCTCCCACGGTTTTGCGGGCGAAATCGGCTGACCTCTCCAGCCTGCAAATCATCGGGCGGACACCCTACGAATGCGCGGGCTTCGAACTGATCGTGATAATATTAGCTGCCTGACAACTAATGAGGAGACTCAAGGATGAAGAAACTCGTACTGCTCCGGCACGGCGAAAGCACCTGGAATATGGAAAACCGTTTTACCGGGTGGACGGACGTCGGCCTCAGCGAAAAGGGGATGGAAGAGGCTCACGAGGCGGGTCGCGTACTGGCTCGTGAAGGATACACCTTTGATGTTGCCTACACCTCCGTGCTGAAACGCGCCATCAAGACGCTTTGGATCGTTCTCGAGGAAATGGACCTGATGTGGGTGCCGGTCTATCGCAGTTGGCGGCTCAATGAGCGTCACTATGGCGCCTTGCAGGGGCTGAACAAGGCGGAGATTGCGGCGTTGCACGGGGAAGCGCAAACGAAACTCTGGCGCCGGAGTTACAGCGTGCGCCCGCCGTCGCTGACTCCTGATGACGAGCGCTACCCGGGCCGAGACCGGCGGTACGCAAGCCTCCAGCCGGATCAGGTCCCTTTTACCGAGTGCCTTAAGGATACCGTCGCGCGCTTCGTGCCCTACTGGGAGGAGACGATCGCACCGGCAGTCCGGAGCGGGGACCGGGTGCTGATCGCAGCGCACGGCAACAGCCTGCGCGCACTGGTGAAGCATCTCGATAACATCACCGAGGAGGCCATTGTGGACCTCAACATTCCCACGGGAATCCCGCTCGTGTATGAGCTGAAGGAAGATCTTACGCCCATCCGGAGCTATTACCTGGGGGATCCGGAGGAAATCCAGAAGGCGACCCAGAAAGTGGCGAACCAGCTGAAAGCAAAATAGGCAGGACGGCAGGACACCCCATGCCTCGGGCGCCGGCGACCGTGGCCTCCGGGCCGGCAAGCTCCATGGCCCGCGGTTAAACACAGTCGGCTTCGTGCGCGCATCCGAATGTGCCCGCCGCATACGAGAATGAGGAGACAGGTCATGATTGTTGGCGTGCCGAGAGAAATTCACAGACACGAGCATCGGGTCGGACTCACGCCGCGGGCTGCGGCGCGTTTGCGACAGCAGGGCCACATGGTGCTGATCGAAAAGGATGCCGGCCTTACCGCCCACTTTTCGGACCGCGACTACGAGACGGCCGGGGCCCAGATCGTCTACGACTCCGAGGAAGTGTACAAGCGTGCCGACATGGTCTGCCGCGTCAGTCTGTTTTCGCCCGAGGACCTTGCACTGCTGAAGCCCGGGGCGATCATTTGCGGGTTCCTGCATCTGGCAGTCGCACCGCGCGAAATGGCGTCACGGCTGATGGATCTCGAAGCCACCCTCATCGGATATGAAATCATCCGGGACGGCAACCACCGCCTTCCGGTGCTGGTCCCGTTCAGCGAGATGGCCGGCCAGATGGCGGTCCAGGTGGCGGCGCACTATCTGCAAAATGAGGCCGGCGGCCGGGGAGTGTTGATCGGAAGTGTCGCCGGAGTGCCGCCGGCGACTGTCCTGGTGCTCGGCGCGGGCACCGTGGGAAGCACGGCTGCTCGCCAGGCACTGGCGAACGGAGCCCATGTGATCATCGTGGATGCAGACCTCGCCAAGTTGCGGGCGCTGAACCGCGAGTTCAGGGGGCAGGTCGTCACCGTCCTGGGAGAGGTTGACGTACTCGACAAATACACTTCCATTGCGGATGTTGTTATCGGATCCGTGCTCATCCCCGGGGCGCGTGCGCCATTTGTCGTCACTGAGGCGATGGTCAAGGCAATGAAGCCGGGGAGCGTGATCATCGACGTGGCTATCGACCAGGGAGGCTGCATAGAGACCAGTCGCCCAACGACACTGGATCGCCCCACATTCGTTATTCATGGGGTCGTGCACTATTGCGTTCCAAATATGACCGCCAATATCGCTCGCACGGCATCCCGCGCGCTCGCCAACGCTTCGATCTCCTACCTCAACGAGTTGAGTGGGAAGGGGCTCGACGGCGCCCTGCGGGCCGATCCAGGGCTGGCCGCGGGGGTCTATATGTACAAGGGGAAACTGGTAAATGAAAGGGCAGGGAAGACCCTGGGCATCCCCGCGGTCCCGTTGCAGCAACTGATGTGACGCAGGCAATTGCGAACGGTCAGGTGTGGTTGAAGCACTCTTAATCCTTTGAATTCCGGATTTTATACAGGCGGAGACACATGAACTGGCTGGACGACTACAAATCCAAGCTCAAGAGCCCGGTAGAAGCTCTGCAGGCGATCAAGTGCGGCGACCGGGTCTATTACGGCGGCAACGCCGCCATTCCGAAAGCTCTGATTCGTGCTCTTGCGGACCGCCGTGATGAACTGCAGAATGTGCAACTCAACCATGTCCTGATGTTAGGGCAAGATCCGCTGTCGACGGAAGACATGAAAGGGCACTTTCGCCACAATTCGCTGTTTGTGGGGCCAGCGGATCGCGAAGCCGTCAACGACGGGCGCGCGGACTATGTGCCCGTATTCCTGCACCAGATCCCCCGGCTGTTCCGGGACGGAGTCATTCCCCTGGATGTCGCGATGGTGCAGACATCTCCTCCGGACGAACACGGCTTCATGAGCCTCGGCGTGGAGACACTGGCCTCGAAGGCGGCCTGCCAGATTGCCAGAACAGTGATCGTGCAGGTCAACGAAAAGATGCCCCGCGTCCTTGGGGACTCGTTCATCCACGTAAACAGGGTGCAGGCGATCGTCGAGTTTACGGAATCCCTGCCGACCTTGCAGGTCAAGCCCGCTTCCGAAGTCGAGCGCGCGATCGCCAGCCACGTCGTGCCCCTGATCAGGCCTACCTCGACGGTGCAGATGGGTATCGGCGGAATTCCGGACGCAATCTACGAGAGCATGGAAGGGAACCTGGAACTCGGCATCCACAGCGAGATGATCTCCGACCGCGCGATGCGCGCCATCCAGCGCGGCGTGGTGACGGGAAGTCAAAAGACGATCCATCAGGGCAAAGTGGTCATCACCTTCGCGCTGGGAAGCGAGGAGCTTTACAGCTTCCTGAACAACAATCCTCTGATCGAATCCCATCCCGGCGAATACGTCAACGACCCGTTCATCATCAGCCAGAACGAAAACATGGTTGCCATCAACTCCGCCATCGAAGTTGATTTCACGGGACAGGTGTGTTCGGATTCTGTCGGGACCTACATCTACTCCGGATTCGGCGGCCAGGTGGACTTCATCCGCGGCGCCGCCCGCTCCAAGGGGGGCCGCCCCATCATCGCCATTCCCGCCACAGCCAAAAATGGCGAAATGTCCCGCATTGTGCCCTGCCTCAAACCGGGCGCCGGCGTGGTGACCAGCCGGGCGGACGTGCACTACGTCGTGACCGAGTTCGGCGCCGTCAACCTGTTCGGGAAAAACCTGAGGGAAAGAGCCGAGGCGCTGATTCGCATCGCCCACCCCAAATTCCGTGACGATCTCGAAAGAGCCGCGAAGGAGAGAAAACTGCTCGCCTAGGGGGTTGCCGGCACGGGGTGATGCCTCCGCCTGCGCCGCGGCGAGACGAGCGCCGCTGCAAAGAAGAGCACCGTCGCCAGCAGCACAATTGTTGCGCCGGAGGCGGTGTTCGAGCGCCCTTCTCTTCGCCGAGCATGTGGATGAGGAAGTTCTGGGCGACCTCCCCGTCCGGCAGTACGTCGTCACCATCCCGAAGATGCTGCGCCTGTGCTTCAAGTACGACCGCAGCTCAAATCGGCAATATTTCCGCGTCCCTCTCCGTGCACATACGCCATCCTCTCTCAGTTCCTCGAAAGCAATTACCTATCATTCTCATCCATCATCCTCAAGAGACGAAAATCCTGCCCGAGGTTTTCGCCTCAGATCCGGAACGGATGGCCCGATTGGACCGGGAAGCATACAACGGATATCTCGGAAGAATGGATTTGCATTTATCGTCACTTGGTTATCTACGTAACACCACTTCACGCCCGCTTACCTCAACTTTGAACGGCAACCACTACAATTACCTGAATCAGGCAATAAAACGGGAGCCATGAAATTCAGGTTATAAATGCACGAAGTTTTACACCATTTGCCATCGGCCAACCCGACAAGACCCAGTCCGCTCCTTCTCGATGCATTTTGTTTGATCGCTCCACTTCCTGCGACTAGAATGGCGCGTAACCCCAGTTATCAAGGGGCAAGGGGACACTTGCATGAAAATCGTGAGATATTTAGTCATCCTTAGTGCAGTGGTTGTATTCGCGGGGATCACAGGTTCGAGGCAGGCCAGGGCACAGGACGCTGAGGCGCTGCAGAAAACAGACGCGCCGGCAAACGCTGTTTGGGTCGACGCCCTTGATCTCAGCAAGGCCGCGATTCGCCGCCCGCGCGCCGCGCGGGGGCAAACAACACCGCCGGCGCCGCTCACATTTGCATTGGGCGGCATTGTGTACCCTCACACCGTGCCGCTGCAGCCCAATTCGGATCTGGCCGTGGATCTGAAGGGCGTTGCGGCTCGCTTCGTGGTGATGGTGGGAATCGACGACGAACGCAAGGCGGGACAGGGCTCTGTGACCTTCGATGTCTGGGTCGACGGCAGGAAGGCTGCAGACTCGGGGATCATGAAGAGCGGCGACGCCCCGAAGCTGCTATCGGTGGATCTGAAGGGGGCAAGGCGCCTGGTTCTTGCCGTCGGCGATGGCGGCGACGGCACGCGGGATGATTCAGCCGATTGGGGTGGCGCCATGATCATCATGGAAAATGGAACGGAACTGCGCCCTGAAACCATGCAGATGCCGGTCGAGCAGGCTCCGGCAATCGCGCCGAGCCGTACCCCGCAGGTCACGCTGAATTCTCCGCGAGTGACAGGCGGAACGCCGGGCAGGCCGTTTCTCTTCCTGATCCCGGCTTCCGGCGATGGGCCGTTGACGTTTGCAGCCAAAAATCTTCCGGACGGCCTGACCCTGGACGCCAAAACTGGAATCATCTCGGGTGCCCTTAAAAATGAAGGCCGCACCGTTGTGTCCCTGAGTGTGACTGGGCCCAAGGGAAAAGCCACGGGATCCCTCACCATCGTCGCGGGCAAGAAGGCGCTGGCGCAGACACCGCCGCTGGGGTGGAATTCCTGGAACGTTTGGGGCGGCATCGTCGACGATGCCAAGGTGCGCGCGGCGGCCGATGCCCTGGTAGCCAGCGGATTGGCTGCGCAGGGATACCAGTTCATCAATATCGATGACGCTTGGGAGGGGCCGCGCGCCCCAAACGGCGAAATCACTTCCAACGCAAAATTCCCGGACATGAAGGCCCTTGCCGACTATGTTCACGCCAAGGGGCTCAAGATCGGCATCTACTCCTCGCCCGGCCCCCGAACGTGCCAGCAGAAATATGCCGGCAGCTGGCAGCACGAAGAGCATGATGCGCAGACCTACGCCAAATGGGGCTTCGATTATCTGAAGTACGACTGGTGCTCGTACAGCGAAATCGCTCCCAAGCCCACTCTCGACGACCGCAAGAAGCCATATCTGGTGATGCGCGCGGCTCTCGACAATCTTAACCGGGATATCGTGTACAGCCTCTGCCAGTACGGCGCGGGGAACGTTTGGGAATGGGGTGAAGAAGTCGGGGGCAATCTCTGGCGCATGACCGGGGACATTACCGATACGTGGTCGAGCATGTCCGGGATCGGTTTCGCCCAGACCGGGCGCGAAAAATACGCAGGCCCGGGTCACTGGAACGATACCGACATGCTGGTGGTCGGCAAGGTCGGATGGGGTCGCGATCTGCGTGACACCAGACTTACCCCCAATGAGCAACTCACCCACATCGCCCTGTGGAGCCTCCAGGCTGCGCCGATGTTGATCGGAGCCGACATGTCGCAGATGGACAGCTTCACCGCCGATCTCCTCGGAAACCGGGAAGTCCTGGAAGTCAACCAGGATCCTCTTGGCCGGCCTGCCGGCCGCATTTCCGGAGACGGCAGGACTGAAATCTGGGCCCGGCCGCTCGCGGATGGGACCATGGCCGTCGGAATGTTCAACCGCGGACCGGAAAAGACTGTTGTAACGGCCAGGTTTTCCGAGCTCGGCATAACCGGAAACGCGCCGGTACGCGATCTGTGGCTACAAAAGAACATGGGCAGTTTTCGTAATCAGTTCGCAGCGGAAGTTCCACGGCACAGCGTCGTCCTGGTGAAAATCGGGCAACCGTCAAAAAAGTAGCATACGAAATTGCACACGATGACAACATATGGGAATCCCCGGCGCCACTCAGCACGGCCGCGGATTCCACGTTGCATCCTGATTGCCGCAAAATCCATATGTCCGGTTTCCACTTGCCAACCGCGTGACCGGTGGTTTTGTAGCTTAAGCGCAGCGGGTGTTCCGGGATGATTCCGGCGGCGCCGAGGAGTTCGAGTGCGGCCGCAGGCTGTCGTGGGCCCGGTTGATTAAAGGTCTACGAAGCTGACCCCCTCGTCTGTCCCCGATGCTCCGGACCACTTAAGATCATCAGCCTGATCGGCGACGCTCCGGTCATCGAAAAAGTCCTCCGTCACCTGAAGCTGTGGGACCGGCCCGAGCGCCCGCCTCCGCGTCCTGCGGGGCGATCGCTCCAGTACGATGATGAGATTGCCGGCGTTGCCGATGCCGGTCGGGGCCCGGATGCGGCCGGCTGAGGCGGTCCAGGCGCCTGAGCTTACCGGACTGCTGTTGCCTGGCGGAAGTGTGCCCTGCGCTCCTGGACGGACCGCGTGACTCACGCGGAGCAATCGCTTCCTATTGGGCCAAATCAACCTCTTGGGCGAACTCAACCTCGTTGTGCCCTGCCCGAACGCACCTACGAATGGCTGCGATCAGCTTATCTGAGAGTTTGAGCTTGCTGACGAAGTCCGCAGCGCCCGCCCGTCGCATCGCATTGCGGCAATATGCATCATCGGCCATGGATAGCCCGACTACGCTGACCTGGGGAAGAGAAATACGGATGTCCCGAGTCGCCTCGATGCCGTTCATTTCCGGCATGTTGATGTCCATAATGACCACATCCGGAACGAGCTGTTTTGTCAATTCGACGGCCACTTTACCATTGGGTGCCTCGCCCGCAATTTCTATATCGGGGAATGTTCCCAGGAATTCCACCAAAAACCGTCGCAGCATTGCGGAGTCGTCAGCCAACAAAACCCGAATCCTTGGCCTTGCCATGCGCGTTTCTTTCCGACTCAAACTCAGATCCAGTAGAAAGGAACCAGAAAGCTTGAGCCAACACCAATACATGGATGCGATGGCCAGCTTCCTCACCAGTGAGGGGGGAGAATGAACCCTGGCTATTGGAGGGGGACCCGATTGCTGACCGACGTTACGCAATCCATAACCAAAGGATTACTCTGAGGGCATTGACGTGCATATTCAATATTGCACACACGTCTGGTCAAAATTGCTCATAGCGGGCGGACGTGACCGAGGTCTCCCGGTTCTCGCGCATGAAGTTTCCTGGCGTGCCTGGGGTCTCCGACTACGCAGGACTCGTAGTATCCTCGCGCTTGCACATACCACGATATTGCCTTCCCTCATCTGACCAGGTTCATCGGGGTTTCCACGCACCAGGGGGCCGTGGTGCTGCCCGAGGCGGTTCGCCTCGGCCTCTTCGACGTGGGCCTTGTCCCGATCAACTTCACGATGGCGTCCAACAAGGCGCTGCTCGACGCCATCGATCAAGCGGCCAAGTCGGGCATGGGAATCGTGGCCATGAAGACGCAGGCGGGCGGACTGGCGCGGCCGGACCGGGCGTTACCGAAGGCACTTCCGCCTCACAGCCAGACCGCGCTGCTGAAGTGGGTGCTGCACAACGAGTCAATCACGACGGCGATTCCTGGCGTTACGGCGCACGACCAGTTGGACCAGAACATTACCGTCGCGTCCAGTCTGGAATACACCGCCGACGAGAAGACGTTTCTCGGCGATAGGGCCGTTGTGGCGCAGGCGCAGTTCCGTCAGCAGTGTGGCGAGTGCCGCGGCGACTGCCCGAAGGGCGTTGATATCCCGACCCTGATGCGCTCGCACATGTACGCGGTGCAATACGCCAACGTGGAACTCGCGCGTTCGACACTCGCGTGCGTCGGAACCGGCAAAGGGCTGACGCCTTGCGCGTCGTGCGGCGAGTGCAAGGCCGTTTGTCGCAACGACGTGAACATCGGCGGCAATATCGAACACCTCTTGTCGTCCAGGCGGCTTCTCGCGGTTTGACCTGCTTGATCTTCCGCGGTTCAGGCCGGTGTGTGTCTCGACGGTTCCCGCAGCACACACCAGCCTGTGCTCGACACGGGCCGACAAAGCGCCGGCCAATAGAAGAGTTGTCGAAAAATCCCGCATCCCAACGGGGCTTGAGCCTCATCTACTCCGGATTCGGCGGCCAGGTGGACTTCATCCGCGGCGCCGCCCGCTCCAAGGGGGGCCGCCCCATCATCGCCATTCCCGCCACAGCCAAAAATGGCGAAATGTCCCGCATTGTGCCCTGCCTCAAACCGGGCGCCGGCGTGGTGACCAGCCGGGCCGACGTGCACTACGTCGTGACCGAGTTCGGCGCCGTCAACCTGTTCGGGAAAAACCTGAGGGAAAGAGCCGATGCGCTGATTCGCATCGCCCACCCCAAATTCCGTGACGATCTCGAAAGAGCCGCGAAGGAGAGAAAACTGCTCGTCTAGGGGGTTGCCGGCACGGCGTGATGCCTCCGCCTGCGCCGCGGCGAGACGAGCGCCGCTGCAAAGAAGAGCACCGTCGCCAGCAGCACAATTGTTGCGCCGGAGGCGGTGTTCAGCTGGAAGGAAAGCAGCAGTCCTCCAACGGTGCTGCTCACGCCGATGAGCATCGACAGCGCCATCATGCGCCGGAAATCCTCCGTGAGCTGATAGGCCGCAGCCGCGGGTGTCACCAGCAGCGCCGATACAAGCACGATCCCCACCACTTTGATGGAAAGAACCACCGTGAGCGCGATCAGGCTGATCAGCAGAAAATAGATCCGGGTCGCCGGCACGCCGGTGACCGAAGCCATCTCGGAGTCGAACGTCACAAACAGCAGTTCCTTGAAAAACAGCAGCACCAGCAGAAGCACGGTCGCGCTCAGGCCGGCGATGATCCACACATCCGCTCCGCTTACGGCCAGGATGTTTCCGAACAGGTAGCCGAACAGGTCGACGTTATAGCCCTGCATCAGACCGATCAGCAGAATGCCCAGGGCCATCGTGGAGGCGAAGAAAACGCCGACGGCGGTGTCCTCCTTGACCCGGCCCCTGCGGGCCACGAGCCCGATGCCCCAGGCCGTGCCCATGCAGAAGATCACAGCGGTCAGGACGGGATTGAGCTTCAGAACAAAGCCCAGAGCCACGCCCCCAAAGCTGGCGTGGGCGATCCCGGCCCCGATAAACGACAGCCCTTTCAGCACGACGTATGTGCCGATGATGGCGCACACGATGCCGATCAAAGTGCCGGCCACGAGCGCGCGCTGCATGAAATGATAGCCGAGGATCTCCGTCATTCTTTTCTTTCCACTACCAGGTGAGGCACCCGCCCATGATGGAAGAACATCGCCTCGCAGCCGTACATCTTCGAAAGCTCGTCGGAGCCCAGCACCTCGGCGGGACGTCCGTGCGCAACCAGGCGGCGATTGATGCAGACCACCCCTTCCACGTAGGAGGCGACCACGCCGACGTCGTGCGAGACAACCAGCATGGTGATGCCGCCTGCGTGGAGCATTCTCAGCAGTTCGTACAGGCTCTCGCTCGAGGTCACGTCCACGCCCGTCGTCGGCTCGTCGAGCAGAAGCAGATCCGGCTCGTTGGCCAGGGCGCGCGCCAGAAACGCACGCTGCCTCTGTCCGCCCGACAGGCGACGGATGGGCCGGTCGGCCAGGTCGGCGATCCCCACGCGCTTCATGGCGTTGAGCGCCGCGGCGCGGTCCGTTGCCGACGGCCGCCGCAGCAGGCCGATCCGCCCATAGCGGCCCATCAGCACCATCTCGCCGACGCTGACAGGGAAGTTCAAATCGACCGACATGATCTGCGGGACATAGCCGATGCGCCGTCTCTCCCCGTTCAGGTCCGAAGGACTCTTGCCAAAAACCCTCACCGTGCCGCCGGCCGGGCGCACCAGACCCAGAATGACCTGGAGCAAGGTAGTCTTGCCGGCGCCGTTCGGTCCGATGATGGCCAGGAAGCTCCCGGAGGGTACCGCCAGGCTGACGTCGTCGAGCGCCACAAGGTCCTGGTAGGTCACGCTTACGTGTTCCAGTGCGATGATTGGCTCGGTATGATCCATTGCGGCCGGCCCCTTTACGCCGGCAAGTTCGTCAACGCATCGCCAGGCCGATCTGGCCGAGGTTGTAGCGCATTAGGTCGAGATATCGATTCTCTGGCGGAATTCCAATGGGATTCAGAAACAACACCCGGGCGCCGCATTCCTCGGCGATTGCTTCCGCGGCCTTGGAAGAAAACTGGGGCTCGGCGAAAATCGCCTTTGCCTTGATTTCCTTAGACTTGCGGATTATGTCGGCGATTTCCGCGGGCGAAGGCTCCTGCCCGGGACGCCGCTCGACGACAGCTGTTTCCTCCAGCCCGTAGTCGGCGGCGAAATACGACCACGCCGCATGGAAGGCGATGAACTTCCGGGTTGAGAATCCTGCCACTGCCGCGCGGATTTCTTCGTCCAGGGCGCGCAATTCCCGCTGAAAGCGATCGGCATTGGCCCGGTAAATCCCGGACCCGGCGGGATCAACCTGAATCAGTGCGCCGCATATTTTTTCAACCTGGCGCATAGCGTTGACCGGGCTGAGCCAGGTATGCGGGTTTCCGCCCGGTTCATCCGCGTCTCCCGCAATGATCTTCAGGCCATCACTGGCCGTGACGACAACTAAGTTCGGATTTCCTGCGGACGAGACGACCTTGTCGGCCCAGAATTCGAGCCCGACGCCGTTGAGGATCAGCACGCGCGCGCGCGCCACCGCTTTCATCTGTGCCGGGGTGAGGTCGTAGGTGTGAGGGCTGGCTCCTGCCGGTATCAGCACTTCCACTCGCACCCGATCTCCGCCGACCTGGCGGGCGAAATCGGCCATCGGCAGAACGCTGGCCACGACCTGCAGTCTGGCATCCGCCTGTTCGGGGTCCGCCTGACGGCCACACCCCGCCAGAGTCAAGCTCAGGATTGATACCAGCAAAAGTGTGCCTGATCCGAAGGATCCTCGCATGAAAACCCCTTTCACGGCTTGATATATCGCAACTGCCCTTCCGGGCCGTCCAAATAAGAGAGTCTGCATTATACCCGCTTTCCGCTGCTACCTGGATCAAAAGCTGATCCGCAGCGCGGCGGTCCCCGCCGGTGGATCCGCCGCCCGTGTTTTCGGCCAGGAAGGCCCCGGCACGAGGGTGGTAACCCAGAAATTCCGCCCCGGTGTGCCAATCCTCTCCTAGGGATTATTTCCCCGGCAGCAAGGGAATTGCCTAGTTATGCGCCCTCCCGGCGCCGACTACACTCAGACCACTATGGTAATCCGCAAGCTGTCCCACCTTTGCCAATTCCGCAGCACAAATCCTCCAAGCATGGGGGCGAACCGCGCTACTACGGTTTGGCCCCCCGTTTGGGCTTCGGGGATGCAGCTGAGGGAGCGGGAGGCATAATGAAATGTCATCGCTGTAACGGTCTGATGTACCGGATGGAGTTGAGGGACACCAGGGGGTTCGATCGCCTAATGGCCTTTGTATGTATAATTTGCGGTGAGATATTAGATTCGACCATTGCTGTGAATCGTGGCAGGAACATGTCGATGGAGCAGCGCTTTCCCAAGCGCGCCCCCCGGCGCAGGCGTTTTAGCGCGAAATTCGACCGGTTTGCCGCAGGCAACGACCGAGCAGGATACGCCAGGGGCGCCGAGCAGTTCTAGACATTACTGGGGTGGGTGTAACAGGTTCCAGGGATCGAAAACGGGATAGTACCGGAACAAGCAGAGAATCGACTTTTGTTGTACTGGTTTGGATATTCCGCAGCAAGCTGATTGTAGGACCGGCGGTTCGAAGTAACGCGCGGCGCGCCACCCGAAAAATCAAGGCCATAGTTCTGCTTGGATCCATCAGCGACGAGCCTCACTCGCTCAGTCATCTGCTCCGGCCCCGACCTTCTCCGCCAGACCAGGACAGGGGATCGGTGATTCAACCGGAGACACTCCGGCGGAAATTTCTGGGTTCGATAAGCACAAGCATCGGGCAAGCATCATCGGCTGCGGGTGGCCGCCAAGTCTCAAGTCATAGCATTCGTTTAAAACTAACGCGGCGGCCAATCGGACGAACCTCAGGCACAGGAAGGCGCTTGTATGCGGATTGCCATGTTCTCGTGGGAATCCCTTCATTCCATATCGGTGGGCGGAATCGCAGCCCACGTCACGGAATTGGCGGCGGCGATCCAGCGGCAGGGGCACGAGGTTCATGTTTTTACCCGGCCAGGGATGGGCGGGAGCAGTGTTCGCAACATCGACGGGGTCTGGTACCACTACTGTGCCTTCCGGTTCAGTTCGAACCTCATAGAGGAGATGCAGGACATGTGCCGCTCCTTTGTCTGGCATTTCCTTCAAACGGAGGATCATATCGGGCATTTCGATGTCGTGCACGCCCACGATTGGCTTGCGTCCAACACCATGGTCTGGATCAAACAGGGGCGACCGGACCACCGGGCGGTGCTGACGATGCACTCGACTGAGTATGGCCGTTGCGGAAACAACTTCTGGGGAGGCGCCTCGGCGAGCATACGCGACCACGAGCGACACGGCACTTACTGTGCCGACCGCGTCATCGCCGTCAGCGGGGCGCTCAAAGGGGAGTTGATGTGGATGTACAACCTGCCCGACTGGAAGTGCTGGATGATTTACAACGGCGTGCCGGTTCACAAGTACGACGGATATCTCGACCCCGGAGGCGTCAAGATCCGGTACGGCATCAGACCGGTGGACCCGACAGTGTTGTTTGTCGGCCGCCTCACAATCCAGAAAGGCCCCGACCTTCTGCTCGAAGCGGCCGCTCACTTGCTTCGGTACTACGGAAACACAAAGTTTGTTTTTGCCGGCGACGGGAACATGCGTCCCGGCCTCGAGCACAGGGCGCATCAACTGGGAATTGCCCACGCGACCCGGTTTCTCGGATATCGCAACGGTCAAGAGTTGCTTGATCTCTACCGGGCGGCGGATGCGGTCTGCGTTCCGAGCCGGAATGAACCCTTCGGCATCACCGTGCTTGAGGCCTGGGCAGCTGGCAAGCCCGTAGTCGTGTCGATGAACGGCGGACCAAACGAGTTCATCTGGCATGAGGTGAACGGCCTGAAAGTCTACCCACGCGTCGACTCGATCGGTTGGGGGCTGGGACGGCTGTTCACAAACTTTGAGTGGGCCCGGTGGATGGGACGCAATGGCAGGATTGCCGCGGAAACCACGTTCACCTGGGATCGAATCGCCGACATGACGATTCAATGCTACCGGTCCTGACCGGAATTTCTGCCCGGGGACTCCATAGTAAGACTGCTCCGCTCTGCGCCAGGGGGCGGATGAACGCCGATCGCATTCCGATGAATCCGCAGCAGACGCAAAAACGTTTGCTGCCGTTGATCGTCACCCCGCCAGGAGGCCCTGGCTCTCTGCCGCCTGCGCACCGGGGATCCTGGCGACAGCAAAATCCGCATTCCAAATCCAAAATCGCGTTGACTCTGGCATGAGGCGGGCTAAACTGGGCGGGCGCGGCCATGCCGGCCGCAGATCCCAGGCTTTCAGTGCAGAACGGCTTCACGCAGGGCGCATGGAGAGAATCGATTTACGGAGCATGTCTCGCAGGCAACTCGTCAATCTGGCCAAGAAGGCTGGGATTCTCCCGCAGTTCCGTCTGACCAAGGCGCAACTCGTTGCGGGGCTTGAGGCCGTCTCCTCGAGCCGGGCCGAACCTCGGCCGCCTGCAGAGCTGCCTCAAAATTACGGCCGCACGAGGCTTACTTTGCTGGAGGTTGAGCCGTGTTGGGTTTATGCCTATTGGGAAGTCACGACAGCGGATTGCGCGGCAGCCGTGGACCTGCTGGGTGCCGAGGCACAGTGGATCCTGCGTTTTTATGACCTCACGGGAGTCAAACCGGAATCCGCCGAGGCAAGTTATTTCGATCTGTTTGTCGACCTGGAAGCCGGGAACTGGTACGTCAATCTCTGGGACGGCGGCAAATCCTATTTTGCTGAGTTCGGCCTCGTGTCCGCTGCGGGCCAATTTGTCCCCGTCTGCCGCTCGAATAGGATCCGGGTTCCCCCCTCGGGCCCGGCGCCGGAGTCCGAGCCCCGCTGGCTCGCAGTGGACGGTGTGCCGGATCGCTCCGACGATGCGCCGGGTGAGGCCGAACATGTATCTGCACCAGAACCGGCTTCCATTGCCTCGCACCCACAATCCGATCCTGCCGTGGAACTTTCCGTACCGGCAGCCGTTCCTGAGCCCGCGCACGGCGCTGAACCTGGCTCCCCTCCGTCCGGCGTCCATCCGGAGCCTGCACTTCCCGAGCCCCAGCTCGCCGCACCGAGATTACCGTCCTCGCATGACGCCGGCAGTTTCGGCCTGGGAAGGCGCCTGCTGCGAGGCGAACCGCCGATCCAACGAGGCCGCCATTCTTCCCGCCCCAAAGCACCCCCGGAATGAGGCGGGGATGGGGGACTGGGTGCCGGGTGTTGGGTGTTAGGTGTTGGGTGTTAGAACGGCGGCATAGGAGACTTTAGACGTCAAAGATATCGCACCACCGTCATCACCCGATATCCGCCACCTATTACCCAGCACCCGGCCACTAATCCCCAATCCCCAACACCCGAAACCCAGCACCCAGCGCCCATCCCCGGCGCCGGAGGAGGTTGCACTGCGAATGGCTGCCGCGTACAATTCTTCAGCCCTCGGGTGCTGGATGGAGGTTTATGAGCCCCGGTTACCTTGCCATCGTATTGCACGCGCATCTCCCGTTTGTCCGCCATCCGGAGCATGAGGATTTTCTCGAGGAGCACTGGCTCTACGAAGCGATCACCGAATCCTACGTCCCGCTGCTCTGGATGCTGGAATCGCTCACGGAAGACGGCATCGATTTCCGGTTGACGCTTTCACTCACCCCAACGCTGATTACCATGCTCAATGATGACTTGCTCCGTCGCCGGTATGCACGCTACCTGGACGGTTTGTGCGAACTGGCGGAACACGAAGTCGAGCGCACCCGCCACATGCCGGGGTTTAACGGCGTGTCGGTCATGTATCGCAACCGGTTTTTGAAGGTGCGATTCGATTACACGAATCGTTGGAAGACGGATCTTGTGGGCGCATTCCGGAGCCTCCAGGAAGAGGGCAGGCTGGAGATCGTGGCCTCGGCCGCGACTCACGGTTTCCTGCCGCTCCTGAGAGTGAATCCCCGTGCGGTGCGGGCCCAGGTCCTGCTCGGGGTTAAACAATACGTCGAAGCATTCGGTTGCAAGCCGGCCGGCATCTGGCTCCCGGAATGCGGGTTCTATCCGGGCCTGGAGGAGGTGCTGAAGGAGGCCGGACTACGCTACTTTTTTGTGGATTCGCACGCCATTGAAAACGCCGGCAGCCGGGCCAGGCGCGGCGTCTATGCGCCCGTCTGTTGTCCGGGCGGCATCGCTGCCTTCGGGCGCGACCCGGAATCCGCAAAGCAAGTCTGGAGTTCGATCGAAGGGTACCCAGGGGATTTTGACTACCGCGAGTTTTATCGTGATATCGGCTACGATCTCGATTTCGAATATATCAAGCCCTACGTTCACAAAGACGGCATCCGAGTCAACACGGGCATCAAGTACTACCGTATCACCGGGACTGCCGGAGAGAAAGAACCCTACGTTTCGGAGAGAGCCCGCGAAAAAGCGGCCCTGCATGCCGACAATTTCCTGGCGAGCCGGCAGAGGCAGGTGGCGGAGCTGCAGGTGCGGTTCGACAGGAAACCGATCATCGTATCGCTCTACGACGCCGAGCTGTTCGGCCACTGGTGGTTCGAAGGGCCGGATTGGCTGGATGCCCTGTTTCGCCGAATCGAGGGCAGCCGGCGCGAACTGCGGCCGATTCTTCTCTCGGAGTACCTTGCGGAATACCCGGTGAACCAGGCTTCGATCCCAAGCGCGTCGAGTTGGGGGTATCAGGGTTACAGCAGCGCCTGGCTCAATGGTTCCAACGACTGGATCTACCGTCACTTGCATGAGGCGGCGGACCGAATGGAGGATCTGGCTTGCCGGTTTCCCGCATCCGAGGGTGTCGAGGAGCGTGCGCTCAATCAGGCCGCGCGCGAATTGCTGCTGGCCCAATCGAGCGATTGGGCCTTTATCATGTCCCGCCATACCGTGGTTCCCTACGCCGTGCAGCGCACGAAGGACCACTTGCTCAGGTTCCACAGGCTCTACGATCATCTCACCCGGGGTACTACGGCGCAGGAGGAGGGGTGGTTGGCCGAACTTGAATCGCAGGACAACATCTTCCCAAGCCTGGACTATAGAGTCTACGGCTGCGATGATCGGCGCCCCCCTCAAAACTGAATAGATTCAGGAGTATCGAGTATGTCCTTCAGTCCCATTCCCGAAATCATCGACGGCCTGCCCAACGTCGCCGGTTGGGAAAACCAGGTCGAAACCGTGACCAGCCGGCAGGAGCCGGTGTTTTTGTCGCGCATACAGTTACGCCCGGATCGGATCCAGGCCGCATTCGCCGTCGGCCTGCACATGCATCAACCCTTGATCATCGGCGGAAATGACGTTCGGACAGGCAGCCTGATCGGCAATCTTCAGCACATGGTGGAAAATCAGCACATTCATGGAAACCATGACGCTCCCGCATTCGCCTGGTGCTACGGGCGCACGGCGGATTTCATCCGCGAGCTGGTGGATGCGGGCCGGCAACCGCGGGTCATGCTCGATTACTCGGGATGCCTGCTGTTCGGCCTCCGGCAAATGGGGCGTGGCGACATCCTGGACAACCTGAAGTCGATCGCGGCCGGTGATCGCTATTGGCCGTTCGCCGAGTGGCTCGGTACTTTCTGGGGGCACGCCGTCGCACCCTCCACGCCGATCCCGGATCTCAAACTGCACATCCGCGCCTGGCAGCACCATTTCGCCGCGATTTTCGGTTGGGAAGCGCTCGGACGAGTCCGGGGATTCTCTCCGCCGGAGATGAGCCTGCCCAATCACCCGGATGTCTGTTACGAGTACGTGAAGGCACTGCGCGATTGCGGCTACGGTTGGCTGCTCGTTCAGGAGCACTCCGTCGAGGAGGTCGACGGGAGCGGGTTGCGCGATCGGTACCTGCCCCGGCGCCTGGTTGCGCGCAATTTTAGGGGGGAGGAAACCTCGATCACGGCGCTCATCAAGACGCAGGGATCCGACACGAAACTCGTCGGCCAAATGCAACCGTACGCTGAAGCTCGCAGCCAGAATCCGCGAAGCCTGAAGGGGAAGACCGTTCCGCCGCTCGTGATGCAGATCAGCGACGGCGAAAACGGCGGCGTCATGATGAACGAGTTCCCCGGAAACTACATGCGCGTCTGGTATGAAACCGGTTCCGAAGGAGTCGTCGGCCTCAACGGCACCGAATACCTCGAAATGCTCGCGGCAAAAGGATTGTCCGCAGACGATTTTGACCCGATCCAGCCGATCCACCAGCACACCATCTGGAGCCGTGCCGGCACGAGTCCTACTCCGGAGCAGGTCGCCAGGGCGATCGCCGAAGCCAAGGCAAGCGATCACCGTTTTCACATGGAGGGGGGATCGTGGACCAATAACCTCAGCTGGGTGAAAAACTATGCCAATGTGATGGACCCCCTGAACGAACTGAGCGCCCGCTTCCACGAGAAGACTGAGGGCAAGCCGGTGGACAAAAACAGCCACCGGTACCGCAACGCCCTGCTCTATCTGCTCGTTTCCCAGACCAGCTGTTATCGATACTGGGGACAGGGTATATGGACCGATTATGCCAGGGAAGTGATTCGCCGGGGAAACGACATCCTAGCCTGTGACTTCTGAATGCCGGATCTCAAGAAGCCCGCGACGGGCAAGGGTGTATCGGGGATAATTCCATAGCGAACTGGGGTTTTGCCTAGTACCCGCCAAATTCCGCTGGAGCTAGATTAGAGACGTACGATCTCTGCCGATAGTCCCACCTAAAGAATCTGCCTGCAATCTCCTCTGCTGGCCTGGGGACACCGAGTTGAGGCGGGAGTCCCCAGGAAAGAGGATTCACACAAGCAGGAACGCCGGGCATCAAGTCAGCGCATGCCCTGGATCCGTTTCAGTTGCTGTGCCGCGGTTGGGTTGTTTTCGATCCCGAGGACCCGCGCGTATGCCTGCCTGGCTTCCGTGAGACGTCCCAGGCCCAGGTAGATGGCGCCGAGGTTAAGGTACGCGGGCACGTATTCCGGGTTGACGGCGGATGCCAGTTGAAATTCCCGGATGGCTTGGGCAAAATCCTGTCCCTGCTTTACCGAGAACATGCCCATGAGGAAGTGAGCCCGAAACGATGCCGGGTGTTCCCGTAGGTTGGCGCCCATCTCCTCCAGGAATTGGCGCTGTGCCGCCGGGTCACGGATTATGCCATCCAGGTAACCGGACAGCTGCAGTGGCTGGATCAGCTTGATTTCGTTTTGCCGGATAACCCCCTCGTTGGTTCCATTGCGCCGGACGTAAATGACGGCGAGATCGTCGAAATAGACCAGCGCCCAGCCGGACCTGGGGAATGCAAGCGCGTCCAGGCTGGCCTGAGGTGATGACGGCGGCTGCTCCGGATAGGTAATGACTGCGTAGTCGAACCCGTACCTGGACACCAGCTCCTGCCAGCTTTGAGCGGATTGGAAGGCATTGGAGTAATCAGCCGCAATTCCCGGTTTCACGTAAACGTCTTCCCGTCCATCGATGAATACCCTGGTTTCCGGCCCGAGCCTCCAAATGAAGTAACCGCCGAAACCGTACGAGTTGAACATCCTGCCTTTTAAGCCGCTTTTCATGACGAACTCCGCCGCCTCGACCGGCAGAATCCCCGTGTGAATGCCGGCGCCGAAGCGATAGGTGTAGGAGTTGCGTTCGATGGCGGCGACCCGGGCGAGGAGGGCGAGGGTTGCCAACGCCGGAAGCCACCAGCGCAAGCGGCCGAGCCATTTCCCCCGGCTCAGCTGCCAGGCCAGGGATGGCGCCAGCAGGAATACGAACAGTGAGCGGAAGCGGAAGAAAAATGCGGCCAGGATCAGCAGAGCGGAGAACAGCAGCCATTCGTACGTCCGGACGCTGCGAGGCCGAAGCGCGAAGAGGGCTGCGGTCGCGGCTGCAAAGGCGATGAACAACCCGGTGGCCAGGTCGAAGCCGAGGGCCACATTGGCACCGAAAGACCGGAACTCCTGGATATTGAGGGGACTTTCCGCGCGCAGGATCCCATACGCCAGCGTCCGGTAGGCGGCGGGATTCAGGAAGGACACGGCGATCACGGCCACAAGTGTCCAGAGGCGCCACGTGAGATCGGTGTGAAACGGGATTCGCTGCCAGGCAGTGCCTTGCCTGCGCAATTGCCAGGCCCGGTCGATCAGGAACGAACCGGCCAGCCCCCAGCCGAGCACTGCCGTGCCGCCGTGTACATTCACCCACAGGAGTTGCAGCGCGGGGAGCAACAGCAGAAGCCGCGGCTTCTCCCTGCTCTTTTCATAGACCAGGAGAAACGTCATCGCGATGGGTAGCGATATCAGTTCCGGACGCTCAGCAAATCGGAGCCGTGCCACGGCATAACAGGCTGCGAGCACGAGCGTTGTCATTGCGGCGGACGCATCGCGCACTCGGGCCGTCCACGCGGCCAGGGCAAGCAGGCCGGCCACGGACAGGGATTTCATCACGGCAAGGCCGGTCAGTCCCGCGGCCTGATGGACCAGGAACGCGAGCACTCCGAAGAGCCACTCGTGGGCGATCCAGGGCTGCCCAGCCGCCGAAAATGAGAATGGATCCGTTGACGGAATTGCGTGTTGCCGCCAGATCCATTCGCCGGTCTTGAGATGCCACCAGAGATCGACCGATCCGGTCTGGGAGAAGGATATGATGGCGACGAAAGCCAGCAACGGCGCCACCACGACCCGGAAAGAAAGGCCGGCCCGCTCCTGTTGAAAGAACAGGTTCAGTGCGTTTCCAGCAGGCACGGGCTGCTGCCGCCGGGAGGACTGGCTCTTACTCCGGGTTTGCGGCATCGGCTGTCAGGGGAGAAACCGGTCCGGGTGGCTCAGCTTCTCCGGGAGATAGTGATCGATCACATAGTTCAGGCCGTGCTTGGCAAGCGCCTGCTGTTCGGCGCGCACGCCCATCTTCAGAAGCTGCTCCATGGCGGACACCCAGGACTTGTGGTGCCGGATGAACGGGTCGTTCTTGATCGCATCGCGCGCGCGCTTAATGTCTACATCTTTAAGCGGGTGGGTCGGCAGTTTGTAGTCGATGATGTCCTGCGGCGTGATCCCGAGGAACGTGGCCTGGGGCACGCAGAAGAACTCGTTCAAATGGGCTGCATTGCCCGACCCGACCTTGAGGGTGCGGTAAATATTCGTGATTCCGTACGGGTCGCCGTCAACGAAAACATACACGGGGATTTTTTGAAAATCGGCCAGCCTGCGGATGAACCGGCGGCAGGCCCGCGTCGGGACGCCTCCCATGCTGATGAGGATGCAGTTGGCCTTCTTCCAGTAATTGTGTTTCACCAGCCGTTGGAACATTCCGGCCGTCTCAATCACCAGGATGAAGTCGGCCTTCGTCTCGAACTGCAGGTGTTCTACGGTGATCGGGATGCTGTAGGCGCCGGTGCCGAAGCGGGTGCAGTCGATGCGCAGGACCCGGCCCGTGTCCCGGTCTCTGTCGAGCACCACCAGGCGGCCGGCGACATCGCCCCCCTTTTCCTCCGGGATGAATCCGAGCTGCTCACGGTTGACCGAAAAGTAGGCCTCGACGTCGTCCATGACCGTATCCGACTCGGGCTGCTCGAGGAAGCGCGCGTCCTCCCAGTTCTTGGAAACGTAGTAGGCTTCCCGTTTGGTCGCGATGTCGTCGTTTTCCACCAGGTCCTTCGAGAGCGCGATCATGCGCAGGGTCTGGGCAAAGGTCTTGACCGTGTTGACCGTCAGCGTCCGCTCCTTTTTCTGGCCGGCGATTTCGAAGTATCCCCGGTCCGGGTGGTACTTCACGTTGCTCAGGGAGCGCACCGGGAACTTCATGGTCGGCTTTTTTCGGGCCAGTATTTTTTTTTCGATGTCCAGCGCCGAGCTCTTGATGGCTTTCAGCACATCCTTGTTTACCGTGCCGGCCATAACGGGGACCGGCGTCTTTTTCTTGGGCATGAGAACCTGCTCCCGAACAGACCTAGTGGGGCATCCGGCTGCGCTCCAGGACCTCCCGCAGTGTCGTCACCAGCTCCGCCTCGATCTTTTCCGGCAGATCCAGGATCTCGCGCAGGGCGATGCCGATGTGCGGAATGTAGCGTTCGATATACGATTTCTTCTTTTCCTCTTCCGCTTCGCGCCGGTGTGCCCGGATGTGAGCGCCCAATTTCCGGCCGCAATCCTGCAGTGCCAATCGGAGTTCCTTCATGATCTCGGGGTAGGCGGCGATGGCCTCCTTGCTTTCCGAGGTGAATGGGACCCAGACCGAGGCTATGTGGACAAAAAGCACCATCGGGCCTGCCGGCAGGGCGCCCTTCGCCATCGACAGGCCGTAACTTCGCCAATCGATGCTGAGAACCGCCTTCGTGATCGCGCAGGCGGATTGCTGATACTGCAGCGGGACGCGGTTGGCAAACCGCAGCACGTCGACCAGATCATCGGAGGGCAACTCTCCGCCGTAACCCATCCCGACTTCGATCTGGAACGGATTGCCCCGGTAGACGGCCGGTGAGCGGGTAATCGCGGTAAAGAACGCGGCGTGGATTTCATTCCTCATTCCCGACAGTATCTGCTCCTCGCCGATGGGCGAAAGACAGCTGGTCGGCGGGCTCATGATCTTGACGCTGTTGATGGCCTTGTACAGGCGCTCCGCCTCGTTGACCGCGATGGAATGCGGGTTGGCCGACGGCCGCAGTTGCGCCGCCTGGCAGATTTCACCTGCCACCCTGGAACTTACGCGCGAAAAATCGTGCTGCATCGCGCCGGCGAGGTTGCGGGCGCGCGTCTCCTTCAGCATCTTGATGAGCGCGCCCAACTCGACGCCGTACGGATGAGGCTTGATCTCACGAGGCTCAGGCGGCAGGGTCTGCGTCGCACGCGGGAAGTGCTGCGGCGCCTCATCGCCCGGGAAGGAGTAGAAGATCTCGCAGTGCGGATTGGCGATGGCGGTCTGGCGGACATAGTCGTCGACCGAATGACGGCCTTTCTTGTAGGTTCCGACCAGTTCGATTTCAACCCGCGTGCCGTGCGGCGGTTCCCAGTCCCGGACCTCGTCGACGATGATCTGCGGCGCGTTCTTGCGCGTGTCGATCTGGATTTCGTAATAGTGCGCCGGCTTGCCCTGCCCGGTGCGGGAGAGGACGACCACGGATTTTCCTGTCGTGAGCAGGCCGTACATCCCGGCGGCTGAAATGCCGATCCCCTGCTGGCCGCGCGCCTGCTTCAAGGTGTGAAATTTCGAACCGTACAGCAGTTTGCCGAAAATCTTCGGCACCTGGGCCTTGACGATTCCCGGACCATTGTCCTCGACCGCGATGCGGAAGCGGTCCTCGGCCAGCTGCTGAATGTCGACCTTGAGAACCGGCAGGATCCCCGCCTCCTCGCAGGCGTCCAGGGAATTGTCGACAGCCTCCTTGATGGCCGTAAGGAGCGCCTTCTGCGGATTATCGAACCCCAGGAGGTGGCGGTTCTTGGTGAAGAACTCCGAAACCGAAATCTCGCGCTGCCGCGCAGCCATGCTCTCCGCTGTTTCACGGCGGCCGGATTCGTGCGCGCGGGCAGCCGGCTCGCTGTCCGGAAGCGCCGGGGGAGGTCCCTCGCCGCCCGCTGCCTTCGCGGCCCGGGCCGGGCCCGGCACGGCGCCCGCCTTTTCCCGCGGCGGGGATTCGAGGTCCTCCTTGCCCACGGCGACAAGGCTCAGTTGGCGGGGCTCGGCGCCGGCTCGCGGCCGGCGGGCGATCTTCGGCACGCGAGTTGCTGCAGGTTTGGATCGGCTCTTGCTGCGAATACTCCTATCCCTCCTTTCGCGACCATGCAGGAAACGCTAGATCATAGATAATCCGCGCCCGCAATGCAACCAACGCAAAAGGCGCGGGGAGTTTCTAGGTTCGCAGAAGTTTCTCGACTGCGGAGAATATGGCCGCGGAATAGCCGGGGTAGCTTGCTTCCAGTTCCGGCGTCATGCTCTCGGAAAAGGATCGATTCTCCTTGACCTCTACGCCAAAGATGTAAATGTTCGCCGGTTCCGGCAGCGCCATACCCAGGGAGCGGCCAAGCGCAAGGGCGGTCGCAAAATTGGCGTCGTGGATGTTGGTCAGGTGGATGGTCTCGCTCAACGCCGATGCGGTGAAGCTGCACCACGCGCCGGGAACCCCGGCCGTCCACAGGGAGTCCAGAATAATGACGCGGTCGTAACCGGCGAACAGATCGAGGAGATTGAGCCCGCCGACGGCGCAGTCCTCGATCACATCGAGTTCCGGAATGTGGGCCAGCTTCGCCTTGAAGTCCTGTGCGAGGCGCACGCCTACCGCGTCGTCACACAGGATCGGGTTACCCATGCCCAGGAGCAGTGTCTTCATCGCCGGAAGCGGCGGTAGAGGTCTCCCGCCTTATAAACATTGACTTCGAGCGGCATCTGGCCGGGCAGCGAGTGGGTGGCGCAGCTGTAACAGGGGTCGAAGGCGCGGAAGGCCATTTCGATCATGTTCAGGATCCCCTGGTCGGGCTCCCTGCCCGGCGTGATCAATGCCTGCGCCACTTTTTTGGTGACCATCTGGATGGGGGCATTGTTGTTGGTGGTCCCGACGATGAGATTCGCGCTCGTGCAGAGGCCGTCGCTGTCGCAGGTGTAGTGATGGGTGAGCGTGCCGCGCATGGCCTCGACAATCCCGATGCCCTCGCCGGTGATGCGCTGCGGGACCACCCGGAACTTGTCGCTGGTGATTTCAGGATCGGCGCAATAGCGTTCCAGCATTTCGGCGTTTTGGACCATCTCGACGAGCCGCGCCCAATGATTTGCCATCAGCGCCTTGCACGGATGCCCGCCGAGCGTGGCATACATTTCCTCGAAGGCTGCCTGCGCCCTCGGCGTGGCCATACGGTCGGCAACGTTCAGACGGGCCAGAGGGGAGGCGCAGTAGATGCTGGAATCGATGCCCTCCCGGAAGCCCTTCCATCCCCGTTTCCTGAGATAGGGAAACTTGAGGTAGGTCCAGGGTTCGACGTGCTCCGCCACATTCTCGAAATACTCGGCCGGCTGGTACCTGAGGATCTCGTTGCCCTGGAAATCAACCACGCGGACCTGGCCGTCATAAAAGGTGACAGCGTTGTTTTCGTCGACCAGACCCATGTTCTGGACGTCGAGCGTATAAGGACCGTTCAGGATCAGGTCGACATAGGCCTTGTTGCCCAGGACGACATTCCGAAACAGCTGCAGAGAGAAGTCAGCAAAACCCGACAGCACTTTGACCATCGGTTTGATTTCTTCGAGCTCTTCCTTCGAGAGTCCTTTCGACACGCCGCCGGGCAGACACCAGACCAGGTGAGTGGACCGGCCTCCCATGATCTGTTGAATCCTCTGGGCCAGCGCCCGGGCGCCGATCACCTGCTTCCCGATCTCAAGGCCGACCTTCGCTACCACGCCAAGGATATTGCGTGTCGCGGGATCGGAGTCCGGTCCGCAGACGAAATCGGGCGCAGCGAGCGCGTAGAAGTGCGCGATGTGGCTGTGGATGTAGTGCGCGTGGTAGTACATGTCGCGCAGCTTGTGCGCCACGGGGGCGACTTCATTGCCAAAGCAGCCGTCCACGGCCTTGGCACTGGCCATATGGTGGCTGGCGGGGCAGACACCGCAGATGCGCGTGACGATGCGGGGCAGCTCCTCGATCGGGCGGCCCACCACGAACCGCTCAAAGCCGCGCAACTCGGGAATCTGGAAGAAGCAGTCCTTCACCGAGCCGTCATCCTGCAAAAAAATCTCGACCTTGCCGTGCCCCTCGAGGCGGGTGATCGGATCAATCTTGATCGTGTGGGTCATGAGCGATGGCTCCTTTGCAGAGTCGAGGCCGGCATGCCGAACCTGTATGCATAGCCGGCGAAATCGGGCAAGCGGCTGATGATCTCATCGATCTCGGCCGGATCCTTGCTGTCGATGATCGAAGCGATCGCACTCAAAAACTTCGTCCCCTGGTCCGCGACGCCCGGCGCAGGCCCGTAGCAGCCGCGGCAACCCTGGTTGCTGTTGGGACAGCGAACGCCGCAGCCGGAACGGGTCGCCGAGCCCATGCAGAGAATCCCCTGTTCCATCAGACATTTTTCCGGATCCTGGATGATTTCGAAGGGGCGCACAAAGCGCTTGGTCTTCTTTTCGGTCTTTGAGCGCTTGCAGTCGTCGCACAGGGTCCGATCGGAGGCGCCCACTACGGATTTCCTGGCCGGCAGCTCCCCGTTGACCACGGCCAGAATCACGTTCTTGATCTGGTCCGGCGCGGGCGGGCAGCCGGGCACGAAGTAATCGACGTCCACGATATCCGCGAGCTTGTACACCCGCTTGTAGAACGCCGGAATCTCCAGCTTCATGCCGTCCAGGTCGGTCTCGACATAAGGGACGGTGCGGTTTCCCGGTTCGATCGAGGCGTTGTTCAGATAGGCAGTCGTAAGAATTTCGTCGCGGCTGGTCAAGTTTGCCAGGCCCGGAACGCCTCCCATGCAGGCGCACGCGCCGAAGGCCACGAGAATGCCGCTCTTTTGGCGCAGCAACTTGGCCACGTGTTCGTTCTCGCTGTTGCGAACGGCGCCGTTAAAGAGCGTCAGGTCCAGCTCGCCATCCGCCATGGCGTCGAGGTCCTTGTATTTTCCGTCCGTGGCTATGGGCCAGAACCGGATGTCGGCGGCGGCGGCGATATCGAGGACGAACTCATTCGTGTCCAGGACGGCGACGTCGCATCCCCCGCAGGCCGCGCCCCAATAGAGAGCAATCTGAAGCTTCTTTTTGTCGGTCACAGCTCACCTCTCCCGCTGATCGGCTAGCAATGCCGCGTGGATGCGGCTCGGTCCGAGGGCCCGCACTCGTTCGGTCATGTCCGTGACCACGTCGGCGAATCTCTGGCCCTCGCTGGCGCTCACCCACGTCTGGCGCACCCGGTCGTCCTCGACCCCATAGGATTCGAGCAGTTTCTTCAGAAGCGGAAAACGGCGCATCGCCTTGTAGTTGCCCTCGGAATAGTGGCAGTCGCCGGGATGACAGCCGCAAATCAGCACGCCGTCGGCGCCTTTGGCGAGGGCGTCCACGACGAACGTAGGGTCGATGCGGGCGGAGCACATGACGCGGATGATGCGGATGTTCGGAGGATACTGGATCCGGCTCGTGCCCGCCAGGTCAGCTCCGGTGTAGGAGCACCAATTGCACAGAAAACCGACGATCTTGGGTTCATAGCTCATGCCAATACCCCTTCGATCTGCGCGCAGATTTGCTGGTCCGTGAAATGACGTCCTTTGATCGCGCCCGACGGGCACGCCGCCACGCAGGCCCCGCAGGCTTTGCACGCAGCCGGGATCACGTGGCTTCGTCTCTTGTCCGCATCGAACTCGATCGCGCTGTAGGGACACAATTCGTTGCACATCCGGCAGCCCGAACAACGGTCCTCATTGACTTCGGCGAAAACGCCGTCAATCTCGATCTTGCCTTTGGCGATCCTGGCCATGATCCGCCCCGCCGCGGCGCGGGCCTGCGCCACTGAGTCCGGAATGTCCTTGGGAGCGGCGCAGGTGCCGGCGATGTAAATGCCGTCCGTGGTCGTGGCTACCGGGTCGAGTTTGGGGTGGCTCTCGATGAACCAGCCGTCCTTGTCGGCGCTGATGTTTACCAGGCGGGCCACCTCGAGGGCGTCGGGGCGCGCCTCCATGCCGACCATCAGGATCACGAGATCGGCGGGGATCTCGACGCGCTCGCCGGACAGCTTCTCGTCCACCTCGATCAGCATTCCGCAATCGTCCTTGGGATCGGCCTTGCGGATGACAGGATGCTCGTTCTTTCCGTACATCAGGAACAGCGTCTTGACTTCGGAGCTCGTTCTGTAAAAATCTTCGCAGCCCTTGCCGAACGCGTGCATGTCGATGTAGACATCGCAGACGTGGCTTTCCGGCAGCGCGCTCTTGATCTCGTGCGCATACTTGAGCGCTGTCATGCAACAGACGCGCGAACAATAGCCGTGGAACTCCCGGCTGCGGGAGCCGACGCAGTGGATGATCGCCACGTACTGCGGCGCGCGACCGCTCTTCGTCTGGATCCGGCCGGCGCGCAGCATCTGCTCGAATTCGAATGACGTGATGACGTCCGGCAGCTTCCCGTAGCCGTAATGCGTGACGCGGCTGGCGTCAAACTCACGGTAGCCGGTTGCCACGATCACGTTGCCCACATGGAAGGTCTTTTCTTCGGGCGGCTCGTGTCCGTTGTGAGTCCCGACCGTAGCCGAGAAGTTGCCGATGAAACCGGAAAGATTCTTCAGCTCGGAGTTGAGCATCACCTTGATGTTGGGGTTTTCGCGCAGGTGCTCGAGCCGTTCCGTCAGCAAGTCCCGGGCCGAGTCCAGGTAGGGCGCAGTCAAATCCACGCGCGCCAGGTTCCCCCCCAGCCTGTCGGTCTTTTCGACCAGGTAGACCGGATGGCCCGCCAGGGCCAGCTCGAGCGCCGCGGTCAGCCCGGCGATGCCGGCGCCGAGGACCAGCGTGCTCGCGCACATCTCGGCGGTCAGGCCATCGAGGGGCTCCTGCCAGCGGACACGGTTCACCGCCGCCCTCGTCAGGCCGACGGCCTTTTCTGTGGCCATCAGCCTGTCCGCGTGGACCCAGCTGCACTGTTCGCGAATGTTGGCCATATCGCAGAGGTAAGGGTTGAGTCCGCCCGCTTTGCAGGCGGCCCGGAACGTCCGCTCATGCATGCGAGGGCTGCACGCGGAGACCACGACGCGGTTGAGCCCGAGCTCCTGGATGTCCTTGATGATCATCTCCTGCCCGGGGTTGGAGCACATGTAACGGTACGAACGCGCGATGACCACGTCGGGGAGCTGGGCCGCAGTTTCCCTGACTGCATCCGGATCCACGATGTGCGCGATGTTGGTGCCGCAATTGCAGACATAGACGCCGATCTTGAGCTGTCCCATGGCTGACCTCATCATGATGCCATCTTCATAGGTTCCGTTTGGGGAGCGAGAGCCTTCGTCCGCTCCAACGCAGCGCTGTGAATCTGCGCCAGATACATCCCGAGCGGCCGGTAGGCGAGATGCGCCCACTTGCTGAAAGGAACTTCGAGTGTCAGCATCGGCACGACGAGCGCCAGGTGCACGACATACGCGATGTTGGCGGCCTCGGCGGCGCCGCTGCGGTGCAGAAGGTGCTGGAGCACACCCGTGAGAGTGACGGACAGGAGCATGAGCAGAAAGATCCAGTCCGATTCGTGTGAATGCTGGAAATGGACTTCGCTCTTCCTGATGCGGCCGTAGACCATCCAGCTCACCGTCAGGAGCAAGCCCAGGGCTGCTGCATAACCGAGCCCGTGCACCGACCAGCGGATCCCGGGGCCTGCCTGCATCTCTTCCAGGAAGAACATGATGAGCACCAGCAGGCTCAGATAGCTGAAGACAAGCCCCATGTGCACTACCCACGGCCGCTTGGTGTCGCAGAGGGCGTAGCGCTTCTGCGTGAAGAAATGCAGCGGCAATGTGTAGAGTTTCTCCAGGTACAACAGGAACGGCGCCCGGATGCGTTCGTTGCGCCCGGTGGTAAACCACCACATCCGCCCCGCGTTGATCGCCAGAAGCGCGGCGAGCAGGATGGCCATCGTCCAGTCGAAAATGTGGACGGCAGCGCTCGGCAGGAACGCATTGGGGCCGTCGTAGACGTGGATGTCGCCGTAGGAGAAGCCGTACATCAGGAAGCCGGCCGCCGTGAGAACCGCGACGAGCGCGACGGCGGCGAGTTCGGCTTTCCAGGACCGGTAGAACAGGCGCGAGATCCCGGTGAAGTCGTAACGGGCAGTGAGCCAGCGGCGCAGGCTCATCATGGTTTCGCCCGGCTCTGCTCCCCGCGGGCACTGGACGGAGCACTGGCCGCAGTAATAACAGAGCCACGGGTCGAGCGAACTCTCGATGCGCTTTTCGAGGCCCATCTGCAGCAGGCGCATGGGCCTCCGCGGAAAGACGAAGTTCATGTCCGCGTGACTGCAGACGGCGGAACAGTTGCCGCAGTGGTAACAATTCTGGACGTCCTCAGCCCCGTACTTCTCAATTTCGTTGATCAGCTTGGGATTCACTCGGATCGCCATACATACCTCACCGAACGTGGATTGGATTCGCTTCCATCTGCGCGGCCCGGGCCTCGATTTCGCTGAGCTTCACGCTGCTCATGTGGCCCATGCCGCGACCGCTGGCGATGCTGCGCAGGACTCCGGCCGCAACCGCGGAAGCCTGGGCCACCGTGTCGGGGATGTCCTTGGGCCCTTGACACATGCCGGCGACGAAGATGCCGCCCCGTTCCGTGCACGTGGGGTCCCCGTTGTAGTTGAGCTCTGAAAACCAGCCGTCCGAGTCACGAGGGACTCCGAGCATGTTGGCCACGTCGAGGGTTCCCCGGGAGGGGACGACGCCCACGGCAAGGACCACCAGGTCGGCCGGCAACTCGATCAGCCGCTCGTCGACCATGTCCTCGCCCTTGATGACCATCTGTCCGTCGACTTCGTGGATCTGCGCCGTGCGGCCCCTGATGATGTGGGTCCCCTCCGACTTGATCCGCTCCATGAATTCCTCATACCCTTTTCCGAAGGCGCGCATGTCGATATAGAACTCGTAGCAGGAGGCTTCGGGCAGCTTTTCACGCACCAGGTGCGCGAACTTGAGCGAATACATGCAGCATACCCGCGAGCAGTAACGGTTGTAGTTTTCGTCGCGGGAGCCGACGCAGTGGATGATGGCCACGCTCTTCGGGGGGGGCGCCTCGGGGTCGGCGATCCACTCCTCGACTTTGGTGCGCTTGTTGAGCTTCTTGGTCTTGACGACAATCTTGCCGCCGGTCGGACCCGAGGCATTGGTCATGCGCTCGAACTCGATGGATGTCATCACGTTAGGCAGCTTGCCGTAACCGTAGCGCTCGACACGCTGAGCGTCGAAGAGGTCAAAACCCGTCGCGAGAATGATGTTGCCGACCTCGTATTCGACGATCTGGTCCTTCGCGTCAAGATTGATGCATTCCTTGGGGCACTTCTTCAGGCACGCTCCGCACTTCTTCCCCGCAGTCTGGATATAGGTGCAGGTCGCGGGGTCGACGAGGTATGAGTTCGGCACTGCCTGCGGAAACGGGATGTAGATGGCTTTGCGGTGCGTCAGTTTTGCGTCGAACTCGCTCCAGACCGGGACCGGGCAGATCGCGGAGCACGCGTTGCAGGCCACGCAGGAGTCGGAGTCCACATACCGCGCCTTCTTGAGGACCTTCACCTTGTAGGCCCCCGGATTGCCGCTGACCTGCTGCACCTCGGCGTTGGTCACCAGCTCGATCATGTCGTGAATGCCCACCGCGACCATTTTCGGCGTGAGGATGCAGGCGGCACAGTCGAGCGTGGGGAAGGTCTTGTCGAACATCGCCATGTGGCCGCCGATGGTTCCCGTCCGCTCGATCAGGTAGACCTGTTTGCCCCCGTCGGCGATCTCCAGGGCGGCCTGAATTCCGGCCACGCCGCCGCCAATGATCAATGTGGCGGGATTGACCGTGGTTGACTTCGGCACGGCCACAAGAGGGAAGGGCACACCGTGGACCGCGCAAGCCAATATCGCCTTGTCGCGTTCCATCGTGTCGCCGGATGCGGCCCCGTGTTCGCGGAACGACGCCAGCCGGACCTCGTCGGGATTTCCCCCAGCCAGGGTCATCGCGTGCGTGAAGGCGGGTTTGAAATACCCCGGCGCGTCCCCGGCGAGAACAATCCGCTCAAATTTCTCGTTGCGGATTTCTTCGGCGAGCGCCCCGGCATCCAGCCGTGGGCGGAACCCCAGAAGCCGGACCTTCTCAACCCCGGGTAGATTGGCTGCGTAATTTGCGATTGCCTGGAAATTGATGCCGTGTTCAGGAAGGCTTCTCCCAATGAAAACGCCGATTTTCATACCTCACTCCTCCAAGGAGAATCACCATCAGGTTGGTGCCGCATGCCGTCAGAGCCAAAGGCCTTCATTCATGCGGGTGCAAGGTATTCAAAACGTGCGCCTGGGAGTGCACACTAGTGGCATTATAAGCATCCGTCATTCGGATGCAACAACAATGCGCGCCTGCGCGAGATTCTGCGGGTGACGCTGCCGGCTCGCACTCTCCGGCCACCGTTTTTCAGCAGCGACATTCGGTCAAGCCGCAATTCCTGTAACGTGCCTTGACGGCCGGCACCTTCAGAATGCGTTCAACCTCCGGGCCGTTCGACATGGCCAGGCCCAGCAGGTCGATCCAGAATTCCACCCAGTTGTGGTTCGTCGAACTGTCGGCCGTGGTCAACGCCCCCTCGACCTGCGAGAGGTCGCAGCCCACCGAGCACACCGAAAAGCATCCGGACGCAATCTTGGTGCGCGCGCCTTCCAGCAGGAGATCCACGTCGCCGGGGATGCCCACGCTCCGCAGCTTCAGCGCATCCCGCCACGCGCCGAGAACCGCCCAGCGCAAGCCGAATTGCTGCAGCACTGCCGCCTCGACGTTCGCCCTGTCTGTGTCACTGTCATTTCCCATAATTTTCACTCCACGCTGCCACCCCGGGCAGGTTCATTCTGAGATTTGCCTCTTTCTATCGAACATTCTATCTCCGGCTGCAGTCATCCCCGAGCAACGGATTGCCCAGCCCGATCACCGCCGCCCTCTTGCTCCTGTTTTGCACTGCCATCCCTGACCTCGCGAGCAATGGGCAGCCTGACAGTGAAAGTAGCGCCTTTGGCCGTACTCGAGGCTTCCACCTTGCCGCCGGCCCGCGTGACGATGCCGTGGACGATCGAGAGACCCAGGCCGGTTCCTCCGCCCACCTTCTTCGTGGTAAAGAACGGTTCAAATATCAAACTCAGGATCTCGTCCGGGATGCCCTTGCCGGTGTCGCCGAACCGGATCACAACCTCACGAGCATGCTCGTCAATTCCGGTTTCGACGGTAAGCGTGCCCGACTCCTCCATGGCATCGACCGCGTTCAGCGCGATATTGACCACCACCTGCTGCAGTTGCCCCGGATCGATGAGCGCCTGCAGATGATCCGGCCTGAACTTCCGCACTGTCCGGACGTTCTGGAAGATCGACTGCTTCTGGAGGAGGGACAAGGTCCTGTCGACCACCTCGTTGATATCCGTGAGCGAGGGTGAAGCCGCGGACTGTCGTGCGAAATCGAGCAGGCTCTTGACCGTATCACGGCAGCGCATGGTCTGCTTGATGATGATTTCCAGATTCTGACGCATCGGATTTCCCTCATTGCACTCCTCCAGCGCCAGCATGCTGAATGTCAGGATTCCTCCCAGTGGATTGTTGATCTCGTGGGCGACGCCCGCCGATAGCCTTCCAAGTGAGGCCAACTTGGCGGATTGGGCCATCTGGTTCTGCACTACGACGAGTTCTTCGGTGCGCTGTTTGACCTTCTCTTCCAGGGTTCGGCCCCACTCCTCCAGTTCGCTCTTCATGGTGATGATGCTGGCCACCATCTTATTGAAGCGGTCGGCAAGGTGGCCGATCTCATCGTGCGAGGAGGCGTGGATGTTGCTGTGCTCGAAATCTCCGTCCGCGATTCGGTTGCTGGCCGCGACAATTGCTTCAAGCGGCTGGATCATGCTGCGGGTGATGATGTACGTCAATCCCAATACCACCAGGACGCCGATTGCCGCCACAACCAGGAAGGTGAGCATCATGTCGGTGCGGACCGCAAGAAAGGGCTCTTCCTGCATTCCCACATAAAGCATGCCGAGAACCTTGCCGGCACGGCTGCGGAGGGGCTCATAGGCGGCAATTCGATAGTCGTTGACCACATAGGCGCGGCCGTACCAACGCTCCCCCTGACGCAATACCGTTTGAGCCACTTCGGCCGACACCCGGGTGCCGACGGCGCGCTGGTTGGGGTCCTTCATCACCGTCGTGGCCACCCTGACATCGTCCATAAAAATCGTGACGGATCCGATGTCCAGGCCGGCGGACTGATCCACGCCAAATATGACGCGATTGATCTCACCTACCAGCTCGAAGTTTCGATTCAGCAGAACGCCGCCGTAGAGCACTCCGGCGGGCCCGGAGTCTGTCACTACCGGCGCGATCGCCAAAAGAACCAGGCCCGAGGCCACCCCGGTCCGCGAATCCGGCGTAGCCATGGGCACGGGGACAAACTGGAATCGCGCCTGTTGTGCCAGAGTCGGAGACTCCTGGTGCAGTTCCTCGCCGCTTAGAATCTCGGTGCTGGCCACAACATTTCCTGCCCGGGCTTCGGCCAGCAGGCTCGAGTACGACACCGTTCCGGCTGGAGAGGAAACAGAACTGCCTGCGGCGCCGCGAAAAACACTTCCGCTCTTTGCATCCACGAAGGTGAGAAAATCGAGATTGTTTTCCTTCTGCAGCGTGCCCAGGGTTTCCCGAAGGCGCTTCGGGTCCTGGGAATGGCAGGCTGCTGCCAGTTGCTCCGCGCTTGCCGCCCAAGTGACCGCCTTGCGGACACTCTCCAGCCGCGCGGCATACACCATCCTCGCCGCCTCGAGGCCCTGCCGCACCCGTTTGAGCGCCTCGTTGCGCATTGCGCTGGTGATGATTCGAGACCCGATCAGGGTCGAGACAGCAGTTCCGCAGAGGACAATCAGCACGAAACTGATTGTGATCTTCTCCCTCAGCGACAAGTCCCTGAGAGGTTTGATCATATGGTCCCGCAATCGGGCATCCTCACTTCAAGCCCAGCTCACATTCGCCTCAGGTGCTCTGCTTCCAACCGGTCCCTATGATTGAGAATTACTCTCTGCCCGCTCTTCCGCCGCGGAAAGGTGAACGAGGACGGTGGTGCCGCGGCTTTCCTCGCTGTTCACCTCGATGGACCCGCCAATCTCGGCAACGATTCTCCTGCAGATGACCAAACCGAGTCCGGTCCCGGGAATGTCCTGCGTTTTTTCCGACCTTACCCGAAAGAACTCTTCAAACAGGCGCGGCATGCATTCTTGCGGAATGCCGACGCCGGTATCGCTCACCTCCAGTGTGATCCGTCCCCCGTTCAAAGAAGCGCGGATGGAAACCGATCCCCCCGGACGGTTGTATTTGACGGCATTGCCCACCAGGTTGCCCAGAAGCATGCCGATGCTGTCACGATCACCACACACCGGGGTGAGGTTCGGCGGGATCTCCACGGCGATGGTTATGCCGGCGGCCGCGGGCAGCAGCCGCTGACCCTCGACAATTTCATCCACTATCGGGGCAAGCCGGCTGCTTGCGGAGCGATCGCAAAAGGCGCCGCGCTCGATCTTGGAGAGAGCCAGCCAATCCTGTATGAGCGTCAGCATCTCCGCGAGCCGCGCCTGAGAGCGGCTGACCCACTCGCCGGCCTTTTCCGGCAATTGGTTCTGAGACGAGTGGAGCAAGACGTCGAGATACTGTTTGACGGCCACAAGCGGACTCTTGAGTTGATGCGAGACCAGCGTGATGAACCTGCGCTCAACCTCATCCTTCTCGCGGCGCAAGCGCTCTGTTTCCTTGATCAACCGCCAGCGCTCCAGACCGCGGTCTACTATCAACCTCAACTCGTTTGGCGTAAAAGGCTTGGGCAGGAAATCATAGGCGCCTGCCTTCATCGCATCGACCGCGGTCTCGATTGTGGCGTAGCCGGTGATCACCACAATTACCAGGTCGGGGTTTATCTTGCGGACGATGTCGATAACCTCGAAACCGTTCAGCTCGGGCATCTTGATGTCTACCACGAGGATCTGGGGATTGACCTCCTCGAGCCTGCGGATGCCGTCGCGGCCCGAGCCGAATGTCTCCACGCGGTAGCCGGCCTTCCTGAGAATCTGTTCGCACGAGAGACGCATAATCTCGTCATCGTCAATCACGAGAACCAGGTTTTCTCCCGGCGGATTCGGCTGGGATGGGTTTGGCAATGCCATATGCTCCCTCATCTTGGCTTGAAAAAGCCTCTTCGATCACCCACAGATCAGGAAAGGAAGCTTCGCCGCTAAAGGCGATTCCTGCTCACCGCCCCTGGCGCTGCGGGCGGAGCGAGATCCCCTCCAGATGCGGTTGGCAAAATCGGTGAAATCGACGACGGCTTTTCATCTAGCCCGGCATCTTCAACGTGGCGGATGACCGCCTTTCACGTGTCGCGAGCAGACTCCTCACCCGGTCGAGGAACCCCGGAATGTCCAGCGGTTTTGTCAGGTAAGCGTCAGGTGTGATCATCGCCACTTCCGAAGCCCTGCTGTAAAGAGTGGCGGGGTCGAACTGAATCGAGGACACCATGAGTATAGGAATGTTCTTCTTCAGTATGTACTCGTCGCGAAACTTGACTGCCTGATTTACTTCGTATCCTGCGGTTTCATATTCCATGATGATGTCCAAAACTATGAGGTCCGGCGAGTCGCTGACGATTTTCGACAAACCCTCACGGGCGCTCGCGGCACAAAGGACGGTGTATCCCTCGGATTCAAGCAATTCGGTAAGTGAAGCTCGAAAGTCCGCATCGTCATCAACGATGAGGATCTTCTCCCCTGTTGTCATCACGCCCTCCGCATGACGGTTGATAGGATGACCGTTGATCTGGTATAAACGAAAACAGACTTACACCAAATGCGGACGGAGTGTCAAGCGAATCGGCTGCCACGCCTCCACGGATCGCGAGAGGAATGAGAAGATCCCCCTCACGGGATCTCAAACGCCGCAAAGTTGTTGCGCCGGACGACGTTCGGGCCGTCATATCTTGCGGATTCTCGAAGTCCGGCGTCCCTGGTCAGAAGCAGCCGCCGGCCCGGTCCTTTCCGCCCGCAGCACCGGACGGGAAGTGAAAATGATATTAAATATGCAGAGCTTTGCGTGGGATTTGCCGGTTCCGGCACCTTGAAAGGCAGGGTGTCGCCCGGATGCCGGTGTCCGGAATTCGTGGTAGGTCCCGACATGCCCTCTGGAGTATGATCCGTTCACCATGAACACTCCGGCGGAAAATTGTAACTCCGACCAGTTCTTCCAACGATGCGGTTCCTGCGGGCAGTTCTGGAAGCACTGGCGCGATTTCGCCCTCGATCGGGGGATCCGCCTCATCGGTTTTCAGGCCTCTCCGGGCCTGCCGGACGCCAACCTGCTGATTTTCGAACACCGCTGCGGCAGCTCGACATCGATTTTGGCCAGGAGGCTGCGGCACATTCTTCCTGAGTCCCCGCAGGCACTCGATTTGCCGAACCTGTTCGGCAGCGACACCTGCAATCAACACTGCCGTTATCCGGAAAACCTCAGCGTCTGCGACCGCTCTTGCGTCAACGCCCGCGACCGGCAGTTGATACTCCTGCTGCTTAAAATGAAAGGTGAGCCGGCCTGAACCGCCGGGCATCGCCAGATCCTTCGGACTGCGCCCGGAAAGTCAGATGCTCCCCCTTTGCCTCGACCAGAATGAATCGCCGCGGAGAGTGGCTGCGGGTCTGCGTGCGGGCCGCGCACCTTTGTCCTAAGTGGGATCGGTTTATGGGTTTATAATCATGGTCTTGCGATGGAAAAGGCAAAAGGAAACATGGCGGAGTCAAAGCGGAAACGCGGGGCGAGCGCGTCGCAACGCGCAACGACCGGGGCCCGTTCCGCTCAGGACCCGACGGCGCGTGGAGGATTGCTGCCGGACGCCGAAGCCAGGCCTCGGTTTCCCGACGCGGTGATGGATCGCATCCTGCGAAGCAACCGGTGCCTTCTGGTCTCCCGGCTTGCGGCGCCTATTGCGCATGAAATCATCAACCCGATCTCAGCCGCCGTGAACCTGGCCACATTGATGCAATGCCTCCTCAAGGAGGACGCTATCCCTGCGGAGCGGGGGACGGAGTTCCGCGGCTACCTGTCACAGGTCATCGGTGAAACGACGCGCGCCGGGCGAATCGCATCGGAAATGCTGGCGTTTGTCCGTGCGTCCGGCACCGGCCCGGGCCGGCTCCACCTGAACAGGATCGTCAGGCAGACGCTGTCTCTGGCATCCCACCTGCTCAAGACCGAAGATGTAGAATCCCTCCTGGCGCTCAGGGACGATCTGCCCCGGGTCTTCTGTGACGGCACGCAGATGCAGCAAGCGTTGCTTCACCTGATCGTGAATGCGGTGGAGGCCGTGGAGGGGTGCGAATGCCGCCGGGTCACGATCGGCACGCGTCTCAATCAGGACCGCCGCGCCGTCGTCATGGAAGTCCTGGATACGGGTCGGGGCATCGTGCCGGATCAGTTGCCGAGAGTATTCGATCCCTTCTTCACCACGAAGGAGCGGCCGGAAAACCTGGGTCTCGGCCTGACGATTGCGCGCAGGATCGTGGAGGCCTGCCGGGGTTCGATTGAGGTGAAGAGCCGGCCGGGTGAGGGCGCCTCAGTCACGATGTTGCTGCCGGCCTGCAGCGAGGAAGAAGATCGATGAAAAGACGGTGGGAAATCCTGGTCGCAGATGATGAGGCGGTCCTGCGGGCATCCCTGGCCGCCTGGCTGGCGAGGGACGGTTATTCCGTCGACCAGGCAGCCTCGGGGCGCGAAGCGGTCGAAATGGCGCGGAAGAAGGAGTACGCGATCTGCTTCATCGACCTGAAGATGCCCGGCGGGATGGACGGGATCGAGACCATGACGGAGATCCGGAAGATTCACACGGACGCGTCGATCATCATCATCACCGCCTACGCCACGGTCGACACGGCGATCACCGCCATGAAGGAAGGGGCCCAGGAATACATTGTGAAGCCTTTCAGCCCCGAGGAAATCTCCCTGCACGTGAGCCGGATCATCAATGTGAAGAGTCTCCAGCGCGAGAACGTCATCCTGCGCAAAAAGCTCACGCGCCAGTATTCCTTCCAGGACATGCTCAGCAAGAACTCGAAGATGCACGAGATCTTCGATCTCATTCGGGAGGTGGCCAGCCTGCGCAGCACGGTGCTCATCGAGGGGGAGAGCGGCACCGGAAAGGAGATGATCGCGCGGGCAGTTCATTACTCGGGTGAACGAGCCTCGAAACCGTTTGTCGGCGTGTCCTGCGCCGCGCTGGCGGAGTCCCTGCTCGAATCCGAACTGTTCGGCCACGAGAAGGGCTCCTTTACGGGGGCATCCGCGCAGAAAAAGGGAAAGTTCGAGCTGGCAAACGGCGGGACTATCTTCCTCGACGAGATCGGCGACATCTCCCCGAAGCTTCAGATGGACCTTCTGCGTGTGCTCCAGGAACGCCGCCTGTACCGGGTCGGCGGCTCGACCGAGATCCAGGTGGACGTGCGCGTCATTGCCGCCACGAATGTGAACCTCGAGGAAGCGGTTCACGGCGGGAGGTTTCGCGACGATCTCTATTACCGGCTCAACGTGATCAACATTCGCATCCCGCCGCTCCGGATGCGCCGCGAAGACATACCGCTGCTGGCGCAAAGCTTCATCGAGCGACTCTCCCCCGAACTGCGCAAGGACGTGACCGACATCAACGAGGACGCCTTGAAACTGCTCCTGGACTACGACTGGCCCGGCAATGTCCGGGAGCTGGAGAATGCGATCGAGCGGGCGATGGTCACGTGCAAAGGCAAGGTGCTCCGCAGCGAATCTTTCGCATTCCTGAATCGAGGCCTGCCGGAGAAACAAAGCTGGGTGGCGCCCTCGAATATGACTCTGTTCGAAGCGGAGCGGGAGGTGATCCTGGCGGCGCTGGACCGTACCGGGGGCAATGTCACGAGGGCCGCCGCCCAGTTGGGCATCGACCGCTCCACGCTGTACGACAAGCTGAAAAAGTACAAAAGCCTTGCCGCCAGGGACGCAGAAAACTCGGAGATATAGGGCCGGTCTTATCCGGCTGCCTGGGTTTCGATGATGCGCATGACCTCACCCACGGCCGCACGCACCGAAGCGTGCATCGCCCCGCCCACGGTGCGGCAGTCGGCGGGCTCGACTGCGATGATCATGACTTCGTCCGGGACCGCGAGCCCGAGCGCCCTGCCCAGGCGCAGAGCCTCAAACAGCCCCACGTAATGGGGCGATCCGCCCGGAACGGTCCGCACCTCCCCTTCCCGGAAGATGGAGATCGTTCCGGGCGCCAGCGCCCCGCTCTGCACGATGTCAACCACGATCAAGCGGCCGGCGCCCAGAGTATCGTCCAGAAGATCGAAACCGGAGGTCGAGGACTCGCGGACCTCGAGGTCGGGCCGCCCGCGGCGCAATTGCTCCGCAACCACGATCCCGAAGGCGTCATCCGCCAGAAGCGCGTTGCCCAGGCACAAGACACGGGTCGTCATGTCACCCGGCATTCCTGCGGATCGTGCCGTCACTGTCCCGCTGCAGCGTCCCGACGATGGTCCCTTCCCGATCGCGGACGCACACCATCAGGGGCATGTTCCCCGGCAAGGAATGGGTGGCGCAGCCGTTGCAGGGATCGTAGGCGCGGAAGGCCATCTCCACCATGTTCAGCACTCCCTCGGAGATGTTGTCGCGCGAAATCAACCCCTTGGCGGCCTTGTCGACGCTCATGGCGATGCGTGCCGCGTTGTTCTGGGTGGCGACGATCAGGTTCGCTTTTGTGATCCGGCCATGCTCATCGGTCTTATAGTGATGGAAAAGAGTGCCACGGGGCGCTTCCACGACCCCAAAACCTTCGCTCGGCACATCCCGGGGCAGGTTGCGCACGTTGGTTTCGGTGATCTCGGGGTCGTCCGCCAGCTGTTTCATGCGTTCGGCCGCGTAGAGCAGTTCGACCAGGCGCGCCCAGTGGTTGGCCAGCGTGTGGTGCACCGGTTTCGCGCCCAGCGTGGCGAAGTACTGCTGGTAGGCTGCTTGCGCCAGCGGAGTCGCCATGCCGTCGGCCGCGTTCAGGCGCGCGAGCGGCGCCACGCAATAGATGCCGCTGTCGGCGCCGTCCACGAAGCCTTTCCAGCCTTTGGGCTTGAGGTAACAGAACTTCATATAGCTCCAGGGCTCGACATGTTCCGCCACGTAGTCGAGATACTGGTCCGCCTTGAACTTCGCCCATTCCTGGCCTTCCGGGGACACGACGCGCAGCGACCCCTCGTAGAAATTGACGTGGTTGTTCGCATCCACCATGCCCATGTAATGAGTGCGGTGGGTATAGGCGTCCGAGAAGATCAGGTTCACGTAGTCGGAATTCTTGATCACGACGTCATTGAAGATCTGCAGCGTGAATTTGGCGAACTCCACCGCCTCGGCGGCCACACTCTGGAACAGGCTCTTGTCTTCAGGCGTGACCCGCTTGGCCACGCCTCCGGGGAGGCCGAACACAGGGTGGACGACTTTTCCCCCGGTGAGGGAGATCAGCGCGCGCAGCTTGCGGCGCATGTCAATGACCCGTTTGCCCACTTCGAGACCGACCTTGGCAATCACGCCCAGGACGTTTCTCTCCGCAGCCGGGGCCATTGGTCCCACGACGAAGTCCGGCCCGCCCAGGAAATAGAAGTGCAGGGCATGATCCTCGACCATAAAGGTGCTGTAAACCATCTCTCTGATCTTGCGGGCGGCGGGCGGCGGGGCAATCCTGTAAAGGCTGTCGAGAGCCTTGGTGCCCGCCATGTGGTGGGCCATCGGGCAGACGCCGCAGATGCGGGAGGTGATCTGAGGCATGTCTTCCGCCAGCCTGCCTTCCGCAAATTTTTCGAACCCCCTCAGCTCGGGCACCTGGAAGTAGGCGCGATCGACATTCCCCTGATCGTTCAGAAGGATGTCGATCTTGCCGTGGCCCTCCAGGCGGGTGATGGGGTCAATTAGGATTCTCCTCTGCATCAAATCAGGCATCTTTGGTACCCTCCAGTTTTTTTCTGCGCAACGGCGAAGCGGCCAGGCTGTAGCGGTAGAGAGTGCCCACCGGGTCGGGAATCTGCGCCAGAATTCTTCCGATCTCGGCTTCGTCGTTGGCGTCGACGATCGAGGCCAGGGCAGACAGCGCTTTGGCGCCGAAGTCCCTGACCCGGCTCGTCGGCCCAAAGCAGCCCGAGCAGGGCATGTTCCCCTTCGTGCATTGCGCCTCGCAGCCTCCGCGAGTCGCCGAACCCAGGCACAGGAGCCCCTGCGTGAGCAGGCACTTGTCGGGATCGATCAGGATCTCGTGCGGCCGCTTCCACTCCTTGACCGCCAGCTTTTCCGGGCGCGTGTCCTTGCGCGGGCATTCCTCGCAAAGCGCCGTGTCCGGCGCCAGCACCGCCCCCTTCTCCGGCAGACTGCCGTTGAGCAACTTCTGCACCGCCTCGAGAAGGATCTTGGGTGTCGGCGGGCAGCCGGGAACGAAGTAATCGACAGACACGGTCTGGGCCAGCGTCTTGACGGTGTCGAACAGGACCGGCAGAGTCACGCTCTCGCCGCCGCTGTGAGGATAACTTGCCTGGGGAGTTGTGCCCGCGGGATTAACCGTGCTGGGGGCCTCGAGGTAAGCCGTCGCGAGCAAAGCGTGACGGTCCCACAGGTTCGCGAGCCCCGGTATGCCGCCGAGCTGGGAGCAGGCGCCGAAGGCGATGAGAATCTGTGACTTCCTGCGCAGCAGGTGGGCCATTTCCTCCTGCTCGGTCGTGCGGATGGCGCCGTTCAGAAACGTTGCCGTGATGGCGCCGTCCGGCAGCGCTTCCACATCCTTTCGCTTGAAATCGAGGGCCACCGGCCAGAAGACGATGTCGACCGCCGCGGCCACGTCCAATATCTTTTCTTCGAGGTCGACGACCGTTTCCTCGCAGCCGCCGCAGGCGGCACACCAGTAGAAAGCAACTTTCGGTTTGTCGCTCATCGGACAGCCACCTCCTCACCGACGGCTTCGGCGGTCGCCAGGCGCAGCGGCCCGAGCGCCCTGACTTTTTCGACCATATCGTTCATAGTGGTTCTGAGCCGGTCCGCCTCGGCCGCGGATATCCACTCGAGACGGAACCGGTCCTCCTCGATCCCCATCTCGTTGAGCACGCGCTTCAGAAGATTCACGCGCCGCAGGGTCTTGTAGTTTCCTTCCTGGTAATGGCAGTCCCCGGGATGGCAGCCGCCGATCAGGACGCCGTCCGCCCCCTTGGCGAAGGCCTCGAGGATAAACTGCGGATCAATGCGTCCGGAACACATCAGGCGCACCACACGCGCGTTGGGTGCGTATTTCATGCGCGAAATGCCGGCCGAATCCGCGGCCATGTAGGTGCACCAGTTGCAGAAAAAGGCGACAATTTTCGGTTCGAATTTTTCCTCAGGCATAGTCAAGCACTCCCTCGATCTCCTCGAAAATCTGCTCATCTTCGAACAGGTTCTGCCTCAATGAACCGGAAGGACAGCCGGCCACGCAGGTCCCGCAACCTTTGCAGAGCACCGGGTTGACGGCAGCCTTCTTGTTCTCCTCCACGAACGAGATCGCATGATAGGGGCAGAGCCCGATGCAGGTGCGACAGCCGGAACACGCCTCCTCCACGACGTACGCCGTGTTCGGTTCGATCTCGATCGATCCGGCGTCGATCGAAGCCAGCACTTCCGAGGCTGCGGCCCCCGCCTGCGCCACCGTGTCCGGGATGTCCTTGGGACCCTGGCAGCAGCCGGCCAGGAAGACACCGTCCGTGAAGGTGGAGACCGGGGCCAGTTTCGGATGCCGTTCCGTGAAGAAGCCTTCGCTGCCGCAGCTGATATTGAACAGGCGCCGCACTTCCACCGCGTCCTTGCGGGGTTCCATGCCCACGGACAATACGACCATATCGACCGGGATCCTGCGCACGAAGGCGCTCAGAGTGTCCTCGACACGGATGACCAGCTTGCCTTCCTCCGACTTGTCGAGCGCCCAATCGGTCACCTCCGCCACACGGCCGCGAATGAAATGAACGCCCTCTTTCAGCATGCGCTGATAGAACTCCTCGAAGCCCTTCCCGGGAGTGCGCATGTCTATGTAGAAGTTGAAAATCTCCGCCTCCGTGTGCTCCTGGATCAGGTGGGCGAGCTTCAGCGAATACATGCAGCAGACGCGCGAGCACCATTTGTTCGTGTTCTCGTCGCGCGAACCGACACAGTGGATGATGCCGACGCTCTTCGGATGCGTGCCGTCCCGCAACAGGACGTCGCCGCCGGTCGGGCCGGAAGCGTTGACCAGCCGTTCCACCTCGAGCGATGTATAAATGTTCGGATAGCTGCCATACCCGTAATACGGGAGTCGGTTCGGATCGAACGTCTGGAAACCGGTGGCGAGCACGACGTTCCCGACCTTGACCTTGACGACTTCATCCCGCTGCTTGAAGTCGATGGCATGACGGTCGCCGCAGGCCTCCACACACGTCTTCTTGCAGGTGCCCTTCTTGAACTCGATGCAGGTCTCCGGGTCGATCCGGACGATCTGGGGCACGGCCTGCGGGAAGGGGATGTAGACCGGCTTGCGCTTGCCGAGGCCGACGTTGAATTCGTCGTCGAAGCGAGGCTGCTTGTAAACGCAGGCCTCGACGCACTGCATGCAGCCGGCACACAGGTCCTCGTTCACGTAACGGGGATGACGCGTCACTGTGACTTCATAGTTGCCGACGTAGCCCTCGACCGCGGTGACTTCCGAAAGCGTCCACAGGGTGATGTTCGGGTGGGCTTTGACCGAGGTCATCTTGGGCGTCAGGATGCAGGCGGCGCAGTCCAGCGTCGGGAACGTCTTGTCGAACTTCGCCATGTGCCCGCCGATGGTGGCGTCGCGCTCGACCAGGTAGACGTGCTTGCCGGCATTCGCCATCGTAAGCGCGGCGTGGATTCCCGCGATGCCCCCGCCCACCACCAGGACGTTCGGGTCGATCGAGACGCGCCCCTTCTCCAGTGGTTTGTGATAGCGGACCCGGCGCACCGCGGCGCGGACGAGGTCCTTGGCCTTGTCGGTGGCGGCCGCCTTCCGGTCCGAGTGCACCCAGGAGTCGTGCTCGCGGATATTGACCATGTGCATGAAGTAGGGATTCAGCCCGCTCTTCTCGACGGCCGCGCGGAATGTGTGCTCGTGCAGCAGCGGAGAACAGGAGCACACCACGATGCGATTCAGCTTGTGCTCGCGCACATCCGAGTTGATCAGCTCCTGCCCCGGATCGGAGCACATGTATTTGTATTCGCGTGCGACCGCAACGCCCTGCAGCCCCGCCGCGAAATCCGCCACCGCCTTTACGTCGACTGTTCCTGCGATGTTCGTGCCGCAGTGGCAGACATAGACGCCAATGCGCGCCGTACCATTCGTGTTAGACATGAGCCGCAGCCTCCTTCGCGGTAAACCACTTCTTCACGGTATCCATGCCCGATATGGATCGATGCAGGCCCAGAGCCCCGGGCTCCCCGCCCAGGGCCCAACCCAGCAGCTGTGTGAAATAGAGGATGGGGAGATCGAGTTTTTCTTTCGTCTGCTTGCGCATCACCGACTGGTAGGCATCCAGGTTGAACTGGCACAGGGGGCAGAGAGTGACCAGAGCCTCGGCGCCCTTGCGCGCCGCCTCCTTCAGGAGGATGTAATTCAGACGCACGCCCACGGGCGGAATGGTCCCCGTCAACGACCCGCCGCAGCACTTGGTCTTCAGGGCCCAGCTCACCGTCGGAATGCCGACGGCGCCGAGCAGTTCGTCCATGCGGTTCGGATTCTGAGGGGAATCCACTTCCGAATAGGGCCGGACCGCCTGACAGCCGTAATAACAGGCAATCGGGCCGCCCTTCCATTTCCGGACAACCTTGGAGCGGATGCGGTCCAGGCCGACGTCGTTGTAGAGAATCTCGAGCGGATGGCGCGTCACGACCGTATCTGCAAGAGGCAGATTCGCCGCCTTCAGGTTCGCGCTCACGTGTTCGCGGATCTCGGGGTAGCGCAGCACGTAATCCTGGGTTTTCCTCAGCACCAGGTAGCACGCCGCGCAGGGCGCCATCAGCTGGTAGTTGCCCGAATTCTGTGCCAGCGCCAGATTTCGCGCCGATAATTCGAACGCGGACAACTCGTCGACCGACATGTACGAGGTCGCACCGCAGCAATTCCAGTCATCGAGCTCCTTCACCTTCACGTCCAGCAGGCGGAACAATGTCAGGAGGCTCTCTTCATAGGCACGGCCGGTACCCTTGAGGGAGCAGCCGGGAAAATACGAATACGCGCTCGTCGACATTAGGCGACCTCCATCCCCTTCTTGTGCTCACGGGGCAGCTCATGCACCCGGTTGATCTTTTCCCTGCGCAGGCTCATCCGGCCGGTTCGGAAGAGGTGCCAGCCCGTCCCGATCATGGAGAGCAGGATCATCGGATTCGATTTGAGCGCCATGAACATGACCAGCCACAACTCTGAGCTGCGGCCGCGGTTCGCCACCATCTTGTGGAACTCGCGTGCCAGGACCGGTATGGCAAACCGTTTCGGATAGAGGCGCCTGCGGATGGCTTCGCGCTTCAGGGTGTACATGACGTCCGTGATCTGGATCTTCTGGGGGCAGTGAACGGCACAGGCATAACAGGAAGCGCACAGCCAGATCGTCTGCGACGCCAGAGCCTCGTCGCGAAAGCCCTCCCTGACCAGGTTGATGATCCTGCGCGGGGTGTAATCCATGTAGATGGACAGTGGACAGGAGCCGGAACAGGTCCCGCACTGGATGCAGGAAAGGAGCTTCTCGCATCCGGGCAGCCTGCTGATCTCGTGCGGCCACTCGGGCTCCGTGTCCCGCTGATATCTGATTGTCGTCTGGAGATCCATCGATCTCATCCTCCCTTAGGAATTTCCGATCGGCGCATTTCGCGTCCCGCCAGGCACGGCACGGGCGATCTCGTGCATCTGTGGTCTGTCGGATCATGCATGCTTCCCGGCGCGCCACGGCGGCAAAAAGCGTGTTGACCAGGCAGATGATTTCATCGCGGGAGAGGCAGGGGGTACTTGCCCTCCTCCCATGCTGAAATTGCTGTAAGGGGCTCGCTATGCCATCCGTAGGAGGAGACCAACCTAAGCAGTCGCCCTCCCACCAACTATGAAGCAAGTTCCATGCCTCGCGACGCGGAGGCTAATCCTATCCGCATCCGATTTATATATCTGAAGATAGAGAGCTTACAGTAATCTAATGCAGTGCCGCCCCCTATGGACATGTTGGATTTCCCTACGTTTGCCATTGGAATATCCTACATTCTTGAAGGCGGGGGCCGGGTCCTGGGGATTAGGGGTTGGGTCCTGGGGATTAGGGGTTGGGGGTTGGAAACAGGGGGGAAGAGGCTCGAGTTAGGGACTAGTGTCAGGTGACCGGAAAATTGTGTGACTGGCGTAGGAGGTCGGGCTTCATGGCAATGCCCCGCGTCCCCGACTCCCCGTCCTAATACCTGACCCTGAACCCCTAGCCCCCAGCCCCCAGTCCCCAGACGCGAACGCCAGCGGTTGGCCCAGGTGCTGCACGACGGACTCCAGCAACTGCTGGTCGGCGCGAAGTTCCGGCTGGCGCTGCTGGACCGCGCGGACCGGGAGAAAGATGTGCGGGAGGCAGTCAAGGATATCACGGCTGCTCCAGGAAGAGCAGGACCTGGAGATTGCCGGGGAGGCGTCCGACGGAGTGGCTGCCATCGACCTGGCGCACGAAATCCTGCCGGATGTCGTTCTCATGGACGTCAGCATGCCCGGTATGAGCGGCATCGAAGCCACCCGGATCATTCACACGGAGCTCCCGGAGATTCGAATCATCGGCCTGTCCATGTTTGAGGAGGCCGAACGGGCGGCTGCATTGCTCCAGGCCGGCGCCGTCGCCTACCTGAACAAGAGTGGACCATCCGACGCCGTGGTTGCCGCCATCCGGGCCTGCGTTCGCCCTCAGATGGCAATTTCATCCGGGACACAGTAACGCCGATCGTCACGAATCTTGCGAACCGTGAGCTCCCACTTGAGCGCTCTTATTTGAACGTGTCGCAGGCTGCGACACTGCCCCCGTTGAAGCCGCGTTTGAACCACTCCACGCGTTGCGCCGATGTGCCATGGGTGAAGGATTCGGGGCTGACGCGGCCCGACGACATGCGTTGCAGGCGGTCGTCCCCGACAGCGGCCGCCGCCCCCAGACCCGACTCTACATCCCCCTGCTCCAGGATGTCGCGCTGCGCCGTCGAATGACCCCAGACTCCTGCCAGGCAATCCGCCTGCAGTTCCATACGCACCGAGAGTTCGTTTGCCTGGTCCGGGTGTGCCCGCTGCTGTTGTCGCACCTGCTCCTCAATCCCCAGAATATTCTGCACGTGGTGCCCTATTTCGTGTGCCAGGACATAGGCTTGGGCGAACTCTCCCGGGGCCCCGAAGCGCCGCTTCAACTCGTCAAAAAATCCGAGGTCGATATAGACCTTTTCGTCCCCCGGACAGTAGAAGGGGCCGCTGGATGCCCCCGCCCCACCGCAGCCTGAGTCTATGAAATCACGAAAAAGCACCAGCTTGGCGTTGCGGTACTGAGCGCCCATCGACGGGAGAGTTTGCCTCCAGGTGCTCTGCGTGTCGTCCAGTACGAAAGAGACAAACTGGACCATCGGTTCCTCGGCTGCCGTGCGTGCAGGATCCGGCTGGCTGTAGGTCGTGTCCCCGACTCCGGCCGAGCCTGTATCCAACAGCGACAGGAAATCCCGCTTGAAAACCCAACTCAGCAGCAGCAGGATGACGATTCCGCCTATTCCGATGGGCACGCCGCCCGGACGGAAGCTCCGTCCACCCCCTGTCTGATCCCTCACATCTTCAAGGTCCCTGCTTCGCCCACCTCTTGTCCATCGCATGCATCCTCCCTCCCGAATAAGGCCCAGGCGTCCCTGGGCCGGGTTTTCCACGGTTAGTGCACGCGCTTCCGTGGTTTGATGGGAGGTAGCATACCATCTCTCAGCAGGCGTGGACTGAGCAACGCGGCGATTTTTTTTTGCAGGTGTTGGACCCGTGCCCCCAAAACAGCAGTCGTGAATTTCACGAACCCCGCAAGGGGGATTCGTGTAATTCGTTGAGGTTCTTCGGTTTTTCTGGGTTCTTCCTTCCGTGTGGCTGAGTCCCGCAAAGACCGCCGATTACGGACCTTCCCGGCTGTGGCAACTTCTCGCATTACAGATCAGTTGATTCTCCCGCTTCCCCCACCTTAAACTAAACACTCTTGTGAGTCACAAGGCAGGGAGGCGGGAGGAGGGATAATCCTGACATCGGCCGGCTTCATGGACATGCATCCGGCTGCCTTAAAGGAACAATCCGGCTCAATGTTGAGGCTTTCCAGACCCGGACCTGCGATCGCCGGTGATTTGCCGTCTTGTCGCGCAATCGTGGATTGGTTATGAAGAGCGCTTGTTCTCTGGACACGAAGGTCCCCCGCAACAGTCTCGATCTGACTGTCGGCGATCTCATTCGCCGCCAGGCCGGTTTGAGACCAAACGAACCCGCCATTCTCGCCCCGGGCCACGCTCCACTGGCGTATGCGGACCTTCTCGCCCACATGCAATCGGCTTATGCGCAGCTCCGCTCCGTCGGCGTCGCCCGTACAGACCGCCTGGCCCTGATCACGGGCAACGGGCCGGCCGCGGCCACTTCTTTCCTCTATATCGCCTCGGCCTGCGGCTGTGCCCCGCTGAATCCTGCCTACAAGACCGAGGAACTCGAGTTCTATCTCCGCGATCTCGGCGCCCGGTTCGTCGTCACCAGCCACCCGCCCGCCTCCCCTGCCTGGACCGCGGCGAGCAGGTTGAGTCTGCCCGTGATCCGGCTGGTGGCCGAAGGCTCGTCCTGCCGTTTCGAATCCGCGGACGCGCGCGCCACCTGTGACGACGGGCCCCCATCGGAGGACGACAGCGCGCTGCTGCTTCACACCTCCGGCACAACTTCGAAACCAAAGCTCGTTCCGCTGCTCCACCGGAACCTCTGTGCCTCCGCCGGGCATATTGCTGCCACCCTGGCGCTCGGCCCCGAGGACCGCTGCCTGAACATCATGCCGCTGTTCCACATCCACGGACTGGCAGCCGCCGTGCTCTCCTCGCTCGGCACAGGCGGCAGTGTCGTCTGCACGGACGGCGTCTACAGCTCCGGTTTTTTCCGGTGGCTCGACGAGTTCTCGCCCAGCTGGTACACCGCCGTTCCCACCATGCACATGGGAATCCTCGCCAAAGTGAAGGAGCACGCCGGCATCATCACCGCACGCCCGATGCGCTTCATCCGGTCGTCCTCGTCGGCCCTGCCCCCTCAGGTCCTGCACGAGCTTGAAGCCGCCTTCCATGCGCCGGTCGTTGAAGCCTACGGCATGACGGAAGCCGCCCATCAGATGGCCTGCAACCCACTTCCCCCGGCTTCGCGCAAGCCCGGATCCGTCGGGCCGCAGGCGGGACCGGAGGTCGCCGTCATGGACTCATCAGGCAACCTTCTCGACCGCGGCGCCACAGGCGAGGTAGTCATTCGTGGGCCCAACGTCATGCCCGGCTATCTCGACAATCCCCAGGCCAATCAAGCCGCGTTCATACACGGTTGGTTCCGCACCGGCGACCAGGGCTGGATCGACCCGGACGGCTTTCTCTTCCTGACCGGCCGTCTCAAAGAGCTCATCAACAGGGGTGGCGAGAAGATCTCACCGCGCGAAGTCGACGAAGTTCTGCTCGACCACCCGGAGGTGAAGCAGGCTCTGACGTTCGCCATACCTCACACCCAACTCGGGGAAGAGATCGGCGCCGCGGTCGTCCTTGCTCCGGCCGCGACTGTCACTGAATCCAGCCTGCGCCAGTTCGCTGCAGCTCGTCTGGCCCCGTTCAAGGTTCCCCGCCTGATCCGCATTCTCCCGGAAATCCCGAAGGGGCCCACGGGCAAGCCGCAGCGGATCGGTCTTGCCGCCAAGTTGGGCATCGGAGCCATCGACACCCTTCAGCCTGCCGCCGAATACAGGGCTCCTGAATCTCCGCTCGAAGATCAGATCTGTGCAATCTGGCAGGGCATGTTGAGGTGCGGCCGCCTCGGAACCCTCGACACATTTTCCTCGCTCGGCGGTGACTCGCTTCTGGCCGCGCGCATGCTGAGCTCGGTCCGTGAGGCGACCGGCGCGGACATTTCCTTCGCCGATTTTCTTGAGCAGGGCACGATCGCCTCGCTGGCCCGCGAGGTAGATCGTCATCGAGCGGCCCGGTCCACCGCCGGCCCTATCGTGGCGCTTCGCAACGAGGGTTCGAAGGCGCCCCTGGTTTGCATCCCCGGCCACGACGGCATCCTGGTCGGCATCTCGCGCCTGTCCCGGCTGCTCGGCGACGATCAGCCTGCCTACGCCCTCGAGGCGCCTCACCCGTCGGCATTTCCGGGAGACGCCTGGAACGTCCGGACTTTTGCGGCTCATTATGCGGATGCGCTCGTTGAGTGTTTTCAGAGACGGCCAATCCACCTCGCCGGCATCTGTTTCGGGGGCGTCACCGCCTATGAACTTGCCCGGCAGATGGAGCAGCGCGGCGCCGCGGTTCGATCCCTGATCCTGATGGACACTTTAAACCCTCAATGGCAGGAGGGCCTCGGACCGCTGTCATGCGCGGCCGCGCGGAGCGGCATGATCTATGAACGGGCGCAAGCCCATGTGAAGACTCTGTGGGAATTGAAGTGGCGCGACGCCGCCATGTACCTGAGCGAGCGCGCCCGGGCGTTAGTCGCCGGCCATCGGGAGGAAACGGAACTGCGCCGCCTGCGCGGTTCTGCGGCCTCGGGCGGGTCTGAGACCGCCCTGTTACGCCGGCTTGCGGCGTCCAATTACCGGCCAGGCCCCTATGCCGGCCCCATCACCATGATCCGCGTCCGCGGTCTCCGGCCAAATCCGCCCTGGATGGGATGGAGAGGCTTCGCCACAGGCAAAGTCTCGGTCGTTGGGATCGATTTTTGCCCCCGCGGCATGATGGCTGAGCCGGCCGTCGCAACCCTTGCCCGCCTTGTCTCCGAGGTCGTCGGATGATTCGCTCAGTTCCTGCCGCGAGCATCGTGATGACCGTCCACAACGGCGGCAGCCTGCTGAAGGCCTCTGTCGAATCGGCTCTCGCTCAGACGCTTGGCGGCTTCGAGCTCATCCTTGTCGATGACGGTTCCACCGACGGCTGCGTCGATGCCGTCCGGCACGTCGATCCCCGAATCGTCTGCGTCGAACAACCGAACCAGGGCGCTTCCTCGGCCACGCAGACCGGCCTTCTCCATGCCCGCGCGCCCCTGGTCGCCTTCCTCGATCAGGACGATCTTTGGAGCCCGGGCAAACTCGCGGCACAGGTGGAAATTCTCGGTCGGGACCCCTCAATAGTCCTGACCTTCTCGGCAACCGCCTACATCGGCCCTTCCGGCGATATCCTGCCGCTGCCGCGCCGCGTCTGGGACGGCCCGGTCGATTTCGAAACGCTCATGTGCGACTTCGTGATCGGCAACACCTCTTCGGTCGCACTACGGCGGGAGGCGGCGCTGGCAGCAGGCGGTTGCGACCCCAGCTTTCGATTCATGTACGACCTGGACCTCTTCCTTCGGATTTCGCTCACTCCTGGCGCGGGGATCCTGGGAGATTCCGGCCAGTGGACGTACTACCGCCGCCACGGAAGCCAGATGTCCAGGCGATTGCATGAAATGGCAGCCGAGTGGGACAGGCTCCTGGCGAAGATGGCTGCTTCGAGCCCCGATCGCTTCCACCGCTGTGAAGCGACCGCGCGCCTGAACATGAGCCGATATTTCGCGTACCTGGCCTACGAAACCGGCGTGCCGCTCCGCGGACTTCGCCTGCTGGCTTCAGGATTGTTCCGCTCGCCGGCTGGCTGGGTCCGGGATCGTCGCAACTGGCTGGTCACCGCAGCATGCTGCGCCAAGGCAACCCTGCCTCAGCAGGTGGTCCGTCGCCTCGGCAGTTACTCTCGCTCCTCTTTCGAAACCACTCCGCGCCGGCCATTCAAGTAACCTGCAACCCGATCACAGAGCCGCGCGCGTAAGCAAGCGGATGGTTTGCCAGTCGTTCATTCGGGCGGATCCGTAAGAGTCGATTCAATGCCGGGGTGATTCGCCGCCTTTGGCCGGAAGACGTTCCTTCCCGCTTGCCGTCCGTCGCCTGCAGATGAGCCGCCATCGCTCGAGAGTCCGCCGCAAACGTTGTTCTGGTGTCGCATCCGCGAAGATCTTCGGACGCATCGAGTACTCCCTGTCGCGGAACTTGCTGTAAAACGGCGGCAGTTCCATCAGGTGCAGCACGCCGACTTCTTCCGTGTGCCCGACGCGGAGCCCGGCTCTCCTGGCCTTGAAGAAGAAGTGCTGATGCTCGCCCATCTTCAACGAATTCTCCCATCCGCCGATCGTCTCGATAAACCGGTCTGTCCGGGCAAGGTAGAAGTTGCTCACAAAATCGGCGCGCACGACCGGCGGGGTATAGGGAATGTCCGTGAGCCGCCACTGATTCAAGCCGCAGGGCGCAAAGTTGAAGAATGTCTTCCGCGGGATCTCGATGCCCAGGCGGAGACACAGACGCCACCAGTCGAGTCGTGCGAGCGCAGCGGCCGCGCCCCGCCAGCTCGGCGCCATCCGGTCATAGTAGACTCCACCGATCAGGTCCAGCCCGGCCGATTCGAGCAGCTCCCGGAATCGGTTCATATCAGTCCGCGCATCGAAGACAAAGTCGTCGTCGCACAACACGAAAAAGGGCGTGGTGACTTTTTTCAGGAGCAGATTGCGTCCGGCCGACAAGCCGATATCAAAAGGCATGCAGACGTATTCGGTTACCAGCCCGCCATACCTGGCGAGAATCGGATCCCGGTAAGGGCGGCGGCTGTCGTCGCCGATCAATACCGGTCCTTGCCAGCCCGCACGGCCGATGGAATCGAGCAGCCGTTCCAGACACTGCGGTCGTTCAAACGTCTTAACAATGATAGTGACATCTCGCATCGCGGACAGCGCCCTCTCTCATCCTGCCGCCGGGCGGCCTGCAACAATCGAATCGATGGCCATAGGCTCTAAACCACCTGATATCGACGGCCCGCAGGGGAGGCGCCTCCCCCCTTGGCAATGAGGCCTCAATCGGAGTCGAGAGTACAGTGCGCCGGCATCGATCACTTCGACGCGCGCATCTGCTCACTGAACGAGTTTGCCTGGGCGATCGACGCCGCCATCTCCCCGAGCAGGTTCCTTAGTTCCCTCTGAATCTGTCCGACGTTCTGCTGCAGGGATGTTATTGCCCGCGCGTTGAGGCTACCTCCGCCGGAAGAACCCTATCCTAGCACAGGCCCCCCAGCGGCAAAAGGAGTCCGGGATTCACGCTGCAGTTCAGACAACGGGTCGTGCTGCACTGTCCCTCCGGACCCCGGCTCGCATGCCGCCATTATCGTTGCAATGATCCGAAGGAGGGTCCATGCTTGTATTCAAGCTCAAGATGTATTTGAAGAGGAACTATGGAACTCTTGAAAATGCTATTGAATTCCGGCGGCGGCAGCGCGGTTCGGCAGCTTTCCCAGAGCTTTGGCCTGGGAGAGGATCAGGCTGCGTCTGCGATTTCCAACCTGCTGCCCGCGCTCGGCCAGGGCCTGGCCCGTAATGCCTCGGCCCCGGGTGGACTGGAAAGCCTGCTGGGAGCACTTTCGTCCGGAGGACATGAGCGCTACCTCGATAGCCCCGAGACCCTTGCGAACGAACAGACGATCCAGGACGGCAACGGCATACTCGGACACATTCTCGGCAGCAAGGACGTCAGCCGCGGAGTCGCCCGCAATGCCGCCGCACAGACTGGCATCGGGGAGGATGTGCTCAAAAAGATGTTGCCGGTAGTTGCCGCCATGGCGATGGGCGCCCTGAGCAAGCAGAGGGCAAGCGCCGGGGCTCAGGCGGGCGGCGCGCCCGCACAAGGCGGATTGCTGGGGATGCTCGGCCAGTTTCTCGACACCAACCAGGATGGTTCCCCGCTCGACGGCATTCTCGGCATGGCTTCGAAACTGTTCAACAAGTAATCATTCCGAATATTCGCAAGTGTTCGGCCCGGCGCCGGCGGCAATCACGATCGTCGGCCGGTTCCGTGACATCCCAATCTCGACCTGATTGTATGAAAGGAGAAGTTATGGATCGTCTGGAAGAACTCAAATCAAAGTATCAGTCGGTACTTCGGCTGGTGGAACAGAAGGGCCTGCGGATGCACAACCTCCACGTGCAGGAAAACAAGCTGTTCCTCAAAGCGTCTGCCGGGACACAGGATCTGAAGAATGCCATCTGGAACCAGATCAAGCTTGTGGATCCAGGCTACAGCGATTTGACCTGCGAAATCATGATTGATCCGACCCTGGCGCCCCCTGAGCCGGCGGCCGCTGCGGCGCCTGGGGCCAGGACCTACACCGTCCAGCCTGGGGACACTCTCTCGAAAATCGCGAAGGATTTCCTGGGCAATGCAAATGCCTACACGAAGATTTTCGAGGCCAACAAAGACCAGCTCACCGACCCGAACAAGATCAGAGTCGGGCAGGTGCTCAAAATCCCGAATTCCTAGATCCCGTTTCCGTGCCGTAAGGAATCACCAAAAGACCGCCACGAATTGCACGAATTTCACGAAAAGTCATTCGCGCAATTCGTGGCCTTTTTGTCCTCCGGCTATCGGATGATGGCGACCGGCAGCGTCGCGAACACATCCCCCGGCGGGTTGTCGTAGCGCAACGCGACGGCGGCTACTGGAACTTCGGACTGGACTTGCAACGTGCCCGCGAATTCGTCAAACCCGATAGGGAACCACTCGGTGAAAAAGCGCGCGACCTGTCCCATGCCGGGGAGGAGGAGGCTCCGGGCGGCTACGATCTCGCCGGCGGAGTTGCGCAGCTGCAGCGTAAGCGGAACCGCCTGTGCATTGGGATTACAGATCGCCACACCGGAAGCCGAGTAGCCGCGACTCTCCATGTAGCTCAGAGATAGTCTCCCCGAAGGTGACGCTGCCACGCCCGCTTCGGCGACAATCTTCGACCCCGCAAGAGTCTGGATGATCGCCGTACCGCCAATGAGGCTTCCGGCTGCGACCCGGACCCAGCCGGTGCGGAGTTCGGATGCTGTCCCATCGGTGCGAAACGACCTTGCGCCTTTCGCCGGAATCGAGAAGCTCTCACCGGTCTTTAAACTCCCGCCGAGGGGCAGGCGCAGTTGGGAACCATTTCCGTCGATGAACTCGATTCGGACAGGGACGGCAGTATCGTTCGGATTGACGAACACGAGATTGGTCCGATACCCAGCCCCGTCGGCAATCTGGGGGAAATAGAGGGCGGAGGACAACCCGTCAGCCAGTACGGGGATGGTGGAAAAAACGTCCTGCGCCTCGTTGTCGTACCGGAGGGCCACGGCGCACAAAGCAAGGTCGCTCTCGAAATCGAGGGACCCCTCGAATCCCATGCCGGCCTGAACGAATCGCTCGTAGGCGAACTCGGCCATATGTCCGCCTGCGGCGAGCTTTTGCATGGCTGCGGCAACTCTGCCGCCATCGGCGTTGCGCAGCGTCAGGGTAATGTTTGCCTCTGCATCGTTTGGGTTGGCGATCGCGTATCCCGAACGCGCATTGCCGGTGTTGTCGACATAAATGGTGAAATGTCTCGATTGCGGCGCGGGACCCACTCCGGCTTCGCCGGCGACGCGATCCCCGCGGATCAGCTGGAACAGTGCGGCGCCGTTTAGCGCGCGGGAGCCGCGGAACCGGGCGTAACCGGAAATGGTGTTTCCCGGAGCGCCGGCTTCCAGGCTCGCCATTCCAAGCGGTGCGATGGTAAGTGCCGGCTGGCTGCCGGGCAAACTCAGCACGGCTTCAGACACCGGCTTGCCTCCGGCCCCGGCCACATCCAATCGAACCTGTGCGTCCTGGCCGGCCGGGTTCAGGGCGACCAGCGTCGTCCGGTATCCGCCTCCCAGGGCCACCTGCGGAAACAAGGACGTGGAAATGAGCGCTTCCTGGGGCAGAAACTCATAGGCCCCCATGTCCGGCGCGCCCGAGCCGTCGCGGTGGCCGTCCAGGCTGCGTGCGAGGCCGCTGGCGTCCAGCGCCGGCAATTCGGCCGCCGCGCCGTCCCCGGCGTCTATGGCAGGGGAATTCCCCAAAAGGTGGTAATCGAAATTCCAGCGATCCGCAAACCGAGGGTCCCCGGCCAGATTCCCGTCCACGACCGCCGAAGCGGCCGACTCGATCAGCGTATGCGTCACGGTAACCCCGGCTGCTGTCTGCTCCACAAAAAGATCGGCCAGCAGGTTCCCGGCCAGGATCGAATTGAGGATGCGCACCGAGCCGCCTTTCAGCACAGCCACGCCCGCGCCGGTGTTGCCCGCAACGGTGCAGTGCATCAGGAGCGCGCTCGCTCCGGGACCCTCGACCCGGATTCCCTCGGAGGGGCTGCCGGCCTGTCCGCCCAGGTACACCACCGCATTCGTGATCGTGGCAGCCCCGCCCGAGATGTGGAAGTCAGGCGACCCGCGCATGACCCTGATTCCCTCGATCCGGATCCGCGGCGCATTGAGTTCCAGCGCGGGCAAGGCGGGATCTCCCCCGCCGTCCACGATGGGGCTCTGGCCGCGGGCCGCCCTCACAGTCAGGTTCTTGCCGGCAATCGTAAGATTCTCGCGGTAGACGCTGCTGTCCTGAATTTCAATGGTATCGCCCGATGTTGCAGCTTCGATTGCGGCGGCAACCGTGTCGAACCACCCTTCCGTGCCTTTGCCGACAAGCAGCGGCGCGCGCGTGACGATCCGGAGGTCGTAAGAGCCGTACCGGGCCAGATTTGAAGGTTCGTCGGAGCGCCGCGACCGGACGAAGTACCTGCCGGCAGACGGGGCGATCCAGCGAAGCCGGGCGCTTTTCGATTGCCCCGGCTGCCCGCCGGCCGACTGGAGCACTGTCGCGCCGTCAGCGGCCAGTATGTCCAGGACGGTGACAGCGCCGTTGGCGAGATTGAAAGTCTCAATCGTGTATTCGGCGCCGGCCGTGGCGGCAAACGCGGCGAAGTCGACGTCCCCGGCCGGGTAGTGCGTGTGGTGGAGCGTATTTCCGTTCAGGTTGTACGTGCCCAGCGAAGGGGTCTGTCCGGACCAGTCGCTTCCTGAGTCCGAATCGGTGGAACCGAAATCCCGGCACAGGTCCTTGCCGGCGGACGGTGCCGGCGGATTGGCGCCGCCAAAGCCGGTGTTCGGGGGCCGCGGTTCCGTCGAATCCCCCCAGCGGACGAAATCCTCGCCGGCGCCCCATCTGTCGTAAAGTGAGCAAGCACCGTCGGAGTCATTGGCCCACGAAATGTTCTCCCCGAAATACAGGGTCATGTCCGTGTAAGCGCCGGCGGCTTCGGACAGCGTCACGAACGCACCCGCAGCCAGCTTGAACGGGGGCAGGACAAAAGTGGCTGTCGGGAAACCCCGAGCGCTGCCGACCACTTTCCAGCCGGCCAGGTCCACTTCGCTGTTGCCGGCATTGTAAAGCTCCACCGCATCCACTCTGCCTACGTCCACTTCGTTGATCAGGACCCGTTCGCCGCCGAGCAGTGGGGGAATCCGGCCGGCGCCGGTGAACAGGGCGCCGGCGGCCGCATCGTCGGCCTCGAGCGGGTCGGGGAGGAACTCAATTCCGTTGATCCCTGCGAAAACAGCCTGCAGGTCCGTCAGGAGCCCGCCATTGCGCACCACAAACCATCCGTCCCAGAAGTCTTCGACACTCAAGTCATGACCGGTTACGGACGGCATGTATTGCGTAAGGTCACGCCAGACCTCCCCGACCGGCCTCTGAATCGGGTCGTCGTCCATACCCGGAGTGCCGTCGTCAACGCCGGGACCGTCGACGATGTCCCACAGCGCGGCGGTTACCGCAATTTCGTTGGTGCTTCCTGCCTTGCTGGCGATGCTGGTGCTTCCCGAAAGCGATTCGATTTCGTAGGAGAACGAGAGGTTGGTCCCGTCGGTGCTCACGTAGATGTCGGGACGCGGATACCCTTTGAATGCCCTGATGCTGCTGCCGAGAAAGGTTGCCAGGCCCTCCGCCCAGGAAAGGCGGATATCCTGCGTGTTATCCCCGAGAACGTGGCTCCCGCCGGGGCTGTTCGATCGGGAAAAAACCGCGTCTATGTAGTGCCCGAATTCATGGGCAATGACCGTGTCGTTGTAAGGCGAGATCGAACCCACGTAGATGTACTTGTCGCGGCCATCGCTGAAGAACGAACCCGTCCGGTTGTGGGTCTCCCTCCAGATCGCCGTCAAACTGACGCCGGGAAGGCTGCCATTGGCCTGGGACGAGCCGACGAACTCTTTGCCGTCGACCAGGACATCCCAGATATTGAAGGCTTTGCCCACATCCGTGTCGGATTTGGCTACAGTGGTGCCTACGGCGATGATCCCGGAATTTCCGACAGTGGAAAATGTCGCCGAGCTGACCGAGTAGAAGTCGCCGAAGGTGAAATCGTTGTTGGCGACCCGGACGTTCAGCAGCAGCGGGGGCGTCTGTTCCGACGAAGTCACGCACACGGCGCTCAGCGACGGCACGACGTCCGTGACGCCAATCGCAAATTCGCCGTCAGCCGCGGTGGCGCCCTGGGCGATCGTAAAACCGTTGGCCAGGATGCGCACATCGGCGAAACGGATGGGCCGCAGCGTCACGGCTCCCGTAAAACCGTCGAGGTCGAATTCCCGGTCCTCATAAACGAACTTTCCTATGACCGTATAGGCGGCGAAAGCGGACGACGCGGGTACCAGTCCGAGTGCCAGCGTGAGCAGTGCGCGAATTGTCCGGCAGACCGGCATTTTCATCGCGGTTCTTTCACGGTTTCGCCGCGATAGACGCGAATTCCCGAGCCGTCCGGCCTGACGATGCGGCCGAGCATTCCGGCCGGCGCGTCACCGGAGGCGACTCCGGCCCAATTCACGGCCGTTTGAGACAGGACCTTGCCATCGGCCAGGCGCACGACCACTCGCGCCCTGATCGGGTAGCGCGCCTGGTCCGGGAGCACAACCGCCAGGTCCGTCTCGGTCCGGCCCGATTTGCGCAGGACTTGGGACGAGGCCCCTGCCGGCGTGGTCGCCCGGACCCTTCCCGGGATGTCGTATATGAGCCGGATATCCCGCACCATGTCGGGGTCGAGACTGGAATCCACCCTCACACGGAACCGCGTGGACCGGCCCACGGCCGGTTGATTGAGCGGGATCAGCTCGATGCTGATCGGGATGTCCGGGTCGCAGCGGGTCGCATCCGGAGGCAGAGTTCCGCCCTGAGACCGGAGTGGTTTCCCTGCCGGCACGACGGCAAACGCAAGCAGCAGCAAGCCGGCGATTCGGCACAGGGTGTTGCGTCGTATAGAGCTATTTCCGGAGGGTTCTCGCATCTTCTCCTCGTCTTTCCCAATACGAGTCGCCTCGTCGCAGCAGGTCTTCCAGCGTCCGCTGGAGGGACCGCTGCGATTGCTCCAGTTCCGGTTCGGACGCGTTCTCCTTTACGTACATCGGGGCGCCCATCAGCACCAGGACGCGCGAGAACGGCTTGGGAATCTGGAATTGGTCCCAGCTGTCAAGGACCCACCGCTTTTCCGGAGCGATGTGAAATGGGAAAATGGCATCCCCCGTCTTCGAAGCGATCCAGACAGCGCCGGCCTTGGCGACGTAGCGGGGTCCTCTCGGGCCATCGATGGTGAATGCGACGTCGTGCTTTCTGCGCAGTTCGCGGATCATCTCCACCAGGGCCCGTTTCCCGCCCCGCGTGCTCGATCCCCGGGCCGCGCCGTAGCCGAACCGCTTGATCACGCGGGCGATATATTCGCCGTCCCGGTTCGTGCTGGTCATCACGACGATGCCGCGATTCCGGAATAGATAGGTCCCCATGAAAATCCGTCCGTGCCAGAAGGTAAAGATCGCGTTCTTGTCGGCCGTGTGTATGGACTGCAGGTTTTCCTGTCCTTCAATCTGCCAGCGCAGTGTGCTGCCGATGAGGCGGATGGCCCAGTAGCCCGCCAGGGAAACGAACCAGTACTTGAGTTTTTCGACGGTGCGCGGGCCGGCGGACTTCGCCGGCGCACTGGGCTTGAGCACGGTTGAGGACATGGGCGGCGTCAAGTCTCCTGAGAGCGTTTTTCCGCTTCGGCGAGCCAGCCCCGGCGCAACTTCTCCTCCGGAATGCTCGAAGTGTAAGGTTTGATGTCGAGAACCGGGGTCCCGTCCAGCATGTCCACGCCGCGCAGAAACAGAGATGTCCCTTCGCGGCGCACCAGTTCCACCACGGACAGGCCGATCGGATTTGGCCGCCGTGGAGAACGGGTGCTGAAAACTCCGTGGGGCAGGTTATCGGAGGGTGGTGTGCCGATGAGTTCGTACCCCTCGGACTGGTGAAACACCCAGATCACGTAAAGGTGGGAATAGCCCTCGATATCCTTTAAGCCGGGCTCAAACTCGGGGAGCACCTCGAGACTCCCTTCCGCTTCGTGCCGTGTGCCCAGCCCCTTCGGAATCTCTTTGGTGTTCCGGTAAGGGCTGCGAATGTGCCCGATCGCCCGCATGCCTGGGATTTCCATCAGAGTCTCCTTGAAAACCGAAATCAGGATCCGCGCCGCCTGCAAAAAGATAAAAAGAATCCGTGCCTCTGATCCCTCCCCGTTGGACGCCGCTCCCTGTCCGCTTCAGTCTTCCGGGATTGAGATGATTTCCTCGGGGAAGACGGTCAGATTCTCGAAACCGGATTCGGTCACCAGGTACGTATTCTCAATGCCAACGCCTCCCCTTTCGGGGAAAAAGATCTTCGGTTCGATTGCGATTGTCATCCCTGGTTCCAGCGGGATGTCGAAACCGCCCGCCAATACCGGCAATTCGTCCAGTTCGAGTCCGACCCCGTGGCCGACGAATCGGACCTGGCTGTCGCCGAGGCCCATGAAACCGTTGGCGTAAGGGCTCGCCCTCACGCGTCCCAGCGCATATTGATAAATCCCTGAGCTCAAGGTGCCCGGTTTCAGCATCAACTCGATCTCGTGGTTCAGGTCCAGTGCGAAACGGTGCGCTTCGGCCATGTCGCGGGGCGGTTCGCCGACTGCAAATACCCTGGTTTTATCGGCAATATAGCCTCCATAGGCGCCGACGATGTCGACCACCAGGGTCTCGCCGCAGGCCAGCCTGTGCTCGCCCGCGCCTCCCGGGGCCGCCGGGCTGAGGCCGACTGAACCCACGGGGCCGGGGAAATGAGTCGGATAACTGGCGCTGGCGCCGCCCGAAATTGTGCCGTATCCGATCTGGCTGTTGAAGCCGCGCATGCGGACGATCCCCGAATGCCCCCGGCTGCGAAGGAAACCCTCGAGCTGCGCGGCGATCTCGATTTCGGCTGCACCCTGCCGGATCCACAGGGGCAACCGCTCGAAGGCGAGACGGAGCATTGCTGCTGCGCGGCGGATCCGGTCCACCTCGTACGCTGACTTGACCATCCGGATGCGGCGAATGCCATCCGAGGCATCGACGAATTCCACTTCGGGGAAAAGCTCGCGCAACCGCAGATAGAGGATTGCCGGCAGGACGTCGGTTTCGATGCCGATCCTGCGCAACTGCCGAAAGCCTTCGCCGGCGAGCCACTCCGGCAGCTTCTTGAAGCCCGGGAACGGGAGGACATTTTCCCAGGCGGATTCGATCCGCGCGCGGGTCACGCTCTTCTGCACCAGGTAGAGCGGGTCGCCGGAAGGCGGCAGGCAAAGCACGCCTGACTGCAGGGTGCCGGCGAAGTAGTAGAGATCGACGTTTTGAAAGATGAAGACCGCATCGACTTCATGATCCTGCATCCAACGCTGCAGCCGGACGAACCGCCCGGAAGCCTCTGATTTCGGCAACAGATCCATGGCACAATCCTACCTGCAAGCGGCGCGAGAGTGCAAACAGGAATCAATGTCGTCACCGAAGTTGCAGAATGACGGCGTGACAGGGCATAATCCTGTCAACCTAGGGGCATTGCACAGCGTAGATTAGATCGTGGTGGGAATCGGACCGTGATCTCGCGGAGTCTGGACGCAATGGTGAGCCCTCAATCCGACGAAGATCTGGTCGCGAACATCCTGGAAGGGGAGGAAGATGCTTTCTCCCAGCTGCACGATCGCTATCGTCATCGGATCCACTCGACGGTGTACAGGATCATCCAGGATGCCGCCGAGGCGCAGGATGCAACCCAGGAAGTCTTCGTCAAACTGTACCGGTCCCTGTCAGACTGGGATGCACGCAAGGCGAAGTTTTCTACGTGGCTCTACCGGTTGGCGGCCAATCACGCCATCGACCGCTGGCGTGTTCGCCGCCGGCGCCCCGAGACGCAGCCCTCGGAGGCGTCCGATCGCGAGCCAGCCCGGGAGCGCCCGGTCGGCGATGCCATCCTCACGCCGTATGGCGCGCTGGAAAAGAAGGAAAGCATCGAACTTATCCGGCGCTGTGTCGACGACCTGCCGGAGCTCCAGAAGAAGGTTTTCTTACTGCGTTATTTCCAGGACCTGAAGCTCGATGAGATCGCAGATATGGAAGATTGCAGCCTCGGTACGGTGAAGACATCACTGTTTCGCGCGACCCAGGCGGTGCGGCGTGCGGTGCGAAGAACGGGAGGAGTCCGATGAGACGGCCCCGGACACGCCATTATACTGAAGAAGAACTGCTCCTCCATTTTCTGGGGGAAGAAACGCCCGGCATGAAGGCGGAAATAGCCGCTCACCTGCTCGAGTGCGGCGAATGCGATGCCGTTTTCGCCGAGTACGGCGACCTGGTCGGGAAAATCCAGGCATGGGCCGTTCCGGTGGTTCCAGACCGGATCTGGCAGGCCCAGCAGGCGCAGTTGCTGGCTCAATACCGACAGGATTATGCAGGCGGCCGGCGCGGAGGAATGATCTCGTCTTTTCTCGGGATCCTGCAGTCGGCCTGGAACTACGCCCTGGAGAATCCGCTGCCGACGCTGGCCTACATCGCCGTTGCCGTCGCATTTGCGCTGGAGCGAACCATCAGCACCTTCCGCCTGGACCGGATTCTTCCCGGCGCCAGCGAAGTATTCGAGATTCTGAGGCAGGTTTTCTAGGAGCGAGTGCCGCATGGGCAACCACGAAAGATTGAGCCTGGGTGAGTTCCTGACGGATATCCGCCTCGTGGTCACATCGCCCGGCCGCCGGTTTGCTGTCATAAAGGAACGAGGCGCCGTCTGGGGATCCCTGGTTCTCCTCATCCTCCCGCTCTACATCTCATTCGACTTTGCAGGCGGCATCTATTTCAGGCGCGAGCCCTTTCCCGGCTATTCACTCATTCTCCCGCTGATCGCGGCCGTGGCCGCGATCTTTCTGAAGCTGTACCTGATTCACATTTCCGCAAGAATCTTCCAGGGGCGCCGACCGGCGCAGGAAAGCCGGGGCTTCTTTGCCGATCTGCTCGCGGTGTTCGGATACACCGGCGTTCCCGCTTTGCTCGCGATTTTGCTGGCGACCGTAATTTTTCTGATGATGCCGGACGCGATAGGGAATTTCATGCGCAACTTCCGGGTCGCCGCCGTGAGCGTCATGGTCGCGCTGGGGATCGCGCTGTTCGTGTGGAACCTGATTCTCGTGGTCCTGGCCCTCCGCTTCGTCTACAAGATGCGCGATTTCAAAATCGTATGCGCTTTTTTCCTGGGATCGGCGCTGATGGTCGTGCCCGCGTTCGCCTCAACGTGGATCGTGCGGCAGGTCAAGGTTGACCTCGTCTACCTCCAGCCGATCATTGCCGGCAGGATCCTGCGCTTTTTTACCGCCGATCCGGCTTCGAGCCCATCTTCGGACACGAGGATTTCGGTCCACATCGACCGGCTGGCCTATCTCCTGAGGAGCCCCGAACGGTTCGAAATCGTCGCCTTCCAGCGCAAAAACCCGACCCCACGGGAAAAGGAGCCGCAGCCTTCGGTGGCCGTCGGGGCCCGGTCCGTATTTTCCTGGGAAGAGGGCAACCGCATCGTCGGCCGGATCGTCGGACTTCCGGGTGACACGGTCGCGCTGGTCAAAGGGAAACTCTACATAAATGGACAGGCTTGGGATGAGCGCTATATCGCTTCCGAATACCGGACGGACGACTCCATTGCCCCGATCTCACTTGGATCTTCGCAATATCTGGTATTGCCGGAAAACCGCCATCTTCTCGGCGAGCTGACCAATGAGATCGTCGTCAGCCGGGACCAGATCGGCGGTCGGGAGGCCATCAGCCAATGGCCCTTGGGTTGGCTGCTTTTCCGTCCGACGGTCTTCCTCCAGGCGCAACCTGCCGCCGACGGCGCCGCCAGGTAAAGCGGCGTCAACAACGATCATCGTATATAATGTTCCGGTGACGGGATTCTGTTCAAGCCAACGGAGGATGACATGCCGGGAACATACAAGATCAGCGAAATAGTCGGAACGTCGCCTGTCAGCTATGCCGAAGCGACCAGGGTGGCGATTGCGGAGGCGTCCAAAACGGTGCGGCAACTGGCCTGGTTCGAAGTGATAGAGCAGCGCGGCCACATCAAGGACGGAAAGGTCGACGAGTTCCAGGTCACGCTGAAGGTTGGCTTCAAGCTGGAACACTAGCCTGATGCCGGAACCAGGAAATGACAAAGGCCTCAAAGGATCTCCTGCAATCCCTTGAGGCCTTCGCAATTATCGCGCGATGCCTGCCTTTACTTTACCGTTTGCGCAGCGATGGCCGTGGATCTCTCTGTCCGGGCGGAGCGGAGCATTCGGGTCGCGGTGTAAACAACCACAATCACCACCAGCCAAACTACGTACTCGAGCGGCAAACTCTTTACGATTTTAGCCGCAAGGAGCACGCCGGGAATTCCACCCAGCGTCAGACCGAGTGCGGCCCTCAGGCTGTAACGGTTGTTGCGGATAAACTGAATGCTACCGATCGGCATCAGGAACGCGCAACTTCCCATCATGATCGGGAAAGCGGCCAGCGGCTGCATGCCCAGCAGATAGACCAGCACCATGCAGGGCGCGTAGAGGCCGATGCCGATGGTCATCAGCGCCCCCAGGGCAAAATTGCCCAACGCGCCGACCAGCAGCAGACCACCACCCAAACCCAGGCTTTCGCCGCCGAGCGGAACGAGCTTCAGCTGGCTCATCAGCATCAGCCCTGCCAGCGCCAGGAGAGCAAGTCCCATCCCGATCTGGATCTTGCGCCGCGGCCAGTGCGACACGATCCCCGCTCCGAACCACGAGCCGAGAACGGCCGCAACGATCAGAGTCAGCAGTGTGCGGATGTCAACCTGCACAATTGTGATGTAAAAGCCCACCTCAGTGATGGTGGGGAGTGCGTGCCCCACGTTCAGGGTGCCGGGCACCAGTTCGTCGGGCACTATCCGGCCCAGTTTGAAAATCGATGTCGTAGTGGCGAATGACCCGATTCCCAGGGTGTCCAGGAAGTTGGCGAAGAACCCGATAAACGCCTGGAATGGGGACGGCACCACCGGTTCCACGGCAGAGCCGCCCGCGGCTCGAGCCGAGCGCCGGTTCTTGCGGGCGATGAGCGTCCAGGCAATGATGTAAAAGCCGGAAATGATCGCGAGTGCCAGAATAAAGAGTGTCTTGAACATCGGTTGTGTCCTGCCCCCCGGTGAAGTGCGTGCCGATGGATGAGCGAACGACGGCGCGGGTAAGGCTTGATTTATAAGATATTCCAACATGGGGAACAAGCAGAAACTTGCCAGGCACGCAGGGGCCGGGGATCGGCAGAGCGCCCGGCACTCCCACACAATTCAGCGTGACATTCGATGCCACCAGCCTAGTCTCTGTCTCGAAGCTCGATCATTTTCCTTCCTGGTCCTGGACGTGGACCTGGACCTCGACCTGGACGTGGTCAGCCTCTTTTGGTGTAACCTCTCGCGAATGCGGCACTTATATCTGGTCATGGGTATTTGCCGGGTCTAAGTCCACGTCCAGGTCCAGGTCCAAGTCTAGGTCCAGGTCAAATGACTTTGACGTTTCGCGACAGAAACCAGCCTAAGTCGCGGACTTGGGGTTCGACCTGGACCTCTTGCCTGCATGATCGCGCTCATGGCGGAAACAGGTTGGTTTGCGTCCCCGGTGTCGTCCAAGTCCAGGCCGAGGCAGCGGAAAGGCCGCGGCGATACCCGTTGACTTGACGAAGGGATTCAGCATATTAGTACGTGCTGAAGCCAAATCATGCGCCCCGAACGCATCCTCAGCACTGCGCAAGTCCGGGAACATCGGGGAGCACCTTCGGCCGATGCGTTCCATGGGACATTTCAAGGCAAAACTCTATACCCTCTGGTGCTGGATCGGTTGCGGCCTGAGCACTGCGTTCTGGGCCACGGTGTCGGTGCTGGCGAGTCTGTTTTCCGGGAGCGGCCGCCTCCAGCATTTCTGCATGCGCAGGTGGTCGCGCGACAATCTCTGGCTGAGCCGCGCCCGAGTCGAGATCGATGGCCTGCAGAACATCGATTTGTCGCGCCCGCAGCTGCTCGTAGCCAACCACAGCGGGTTGCACGACATCCTCTCGCTTGCCGCCTGTCTCCCGATACAGTTCCGCTGGGTGGCCAAGAAGTCCCTGTTCACGATTCCGTTCATGGGTTGGCACATGCGGCGGTCCGGGTATATCCCGATCGACCGCGAAAACCCCCGCGAAGCAGCGAAGAGCATCATCCGGGCAGCGAAAATCATCCATGACGGAGTAAACGCCATCGCCTTTCCGGAGGGGACGCGCAGCAGAACCGGCGACATCGGCAGGTTTCACAGCGGAGCGTTCGCCCTCGCGCTGCGTACCGGCGTGCCGCTGGTCCCGGTTACTCTCGAGGGGAGCCATCGTGTGATTCTTCCGAAGACGCTGCAGGTCAATCCGGGCGTGATCATACGAATCAAGATCGACTCGCCCATCGATGTGACGCGTTACAGCCACGCCGACAAACACCGGCTCATGGAGGACGTTTACCTTGTTATGAGCCGGAACCTGGAGGATCTGCGCGCGCGCCGCCGCCGGCACGAGGAACGGGCCGATTCTATCTTCCGATGGATCCACGGCACTTCCGGCTTTGCGCCCTCCAACGAAAGCTAAGACCAGCTCGAACCGGACAAAGTCCATTCCGGTAAGCAGGGGATCGTCCGGTGGAAAAAACAAGGTCTGTGAACCCCGCGAAGACCTTTAAGAGTGCAAACGTGTAGCGGCTTTAGCGCGTGCGCTGGCGGTCATGCGCTCCCGGAGAGGTTGCGACGGTGGCGCACGTGCGATTCGAGGCCTCAGTTTATTCAGAGCTGACACCGCGGGATGCGCCAGGCGAGGGCAATCCTCCCGCGACCCAATTTACCCGGGACCGCGGCCCCAGGACCGGCTTCCCGCTCGCCTTGTGTGACGCTAAGATGCTTATTTCCTGTCGGTTGGCATGGGTATCACCATGCGCCGCCACACCCCCGGGCGTCAGCTTGCACTAGCATTGAGAGGGACGAACATTGTATAGTTACGCCCCTGTGTGCTAGTAATCGTAACTATCCTTTCATTCACAATGGTGGATTATGACTACCGATAACACTACGCGCCCCTCAAAAACCTCTGCCCGCCGTCTGATCAGCGATGCAGGGACATTCGTTCATCGCCACATCGGCCCGAGCGAGCGGGATTGCCAGGCCATGCTGGAAGTGCTGGGCATCCCGTCCCTGGATGCGATGGTCGACAAAACAGTGCCTGAGCCAATCCGACTGAAAGCTCCGCTCAAGCTTGAACCAGCCCGAAGCGAGTACGAGGCCCTGGAGGCGCTTCGCAAACTGGCTGCCGGCAACAAGGTTTTCCGGTCATACATCGGAATGGGTTATTACGACTGCGTCACTCCGCCCGTGATTCAGCGCAACATCCTCGAAAATCCGGGATGGTATACGCAGTACACGCCCTATCAGCCGGAAATCTCCCAGGGACGCCTGGAGGCGCTGCTCAATTTCCAGACCATGATCTCGGATCTGACCGGCCTGCCGTTCGCGAATGCGTCCCTGCTGGATGAGGCGACCGCCGCAGCCGAAGCGATGAACATGTGCTACGCGCTGAGCAAGGAGGAGCGGAACCACTTTTTTGTTTCGGAGAAATGCCATCCGCAGACCATCGCAGTGGTGAAGACGCGAGCCGAGGCGAAGGGGATTGAAGTGATCGTCGGCGATCACGAAAGCTTCGATTTTGCAGTTCCGGTGTTCGGCGTCCTCGTGCAGTATCCTGCCACAGACGGTGCGGTATGTGATTACGGCGCTTTCGTAGAGCGTGCCCACGCTGCTGGAGCGCTGGTGACGGTGGCGGCCGACCTGCTTTGCCTGGCGCTGCTCCGGTCGCCTGGGGAGTTCGGCGCCGACATCGCGGTGGGCTCGAGCCAACGTTTTGGCGTGCCGCTGGGCTATGGCGGACCGCACGCTGCATACCTGTCGGCGCGCGACGAGTACAAACGCGCCATGCCGGGGCGTATTGTCGGCGTGTCCAAGGACACCCAGGGGAACGATGCCCTGCGGCTGGCCCTGCAGACGCGGGAACAGCACATCCGGCGCGAGAAGGCGACGAGCAACATCTGCACTGCCCAGGTCCTGCTGGCGGTCATGGCGAGCATGTACGCGGTCTACCACGGTCCCTGCGGGCTCCGGAAGATCGCAAGGCGCGTTCACCTGATGACATCCATCCTGGCCGACGGCCTGAAACGCCTCGGCTACGCGATCGGGCCCGCGCTCTGCTTTGACACGTTGCGCGTGGAGTTGGGCGGGCAACGACAGTGCGAGATCCTGGACGCCGCGCTTGCGAAGCGCATAAACCTGCGCGCGTTGGGCGACACGGCGGTCGGAATCAGCCTCGATGAGACCGTTTCGGTGGGGGACCTCGAAGACCTGTTCGCGGTTTTCGGCGGGGACAAGGGCCTGCGGGCGCCGGACATTGAGCGCCTTGCCGAGACTCTAGATGCCTCGTATCCTCAGCCCTTCGCACGCACGAGCGCCTTCCTGACCAACCCGGTCTTCAACCGCTACCACTCCGAGACAGAGCTTCTGCGGTACATGCGGCGGCTCGAAGCCAGGGATCTATCCCTGACTTCCTCGATGATCCCTCTCGGTTCCTGCACGATGAAGCTCAACGCGACGGCGGAGATGTTTCCCGTAAGCTGGCCCGAGTTCGGCAGGATCCATCCGTTTGCGCCTGTGGACCAGGCGGCCGGCTACCGGGCGCTGTTTCAGCAGCTTGAACAGTCGTTGAAAGAAATCACCGGTTTCGCGGACGTTTCGCTGCAGCCGAACTCCGGGGCGCAGGGTGAATTTACAGGCCTGCTGGTGATTCGGAAGTATCTGCAGAGCCGGGGCGAGGGGCGCCGCAATATCTGCCTGATACCGCACTCCGCCCACGGAACCAACCCGGCAAGTGCGATCATGGCCGGCTTCAAGGTCGTGGTCGTGGATTGCGACGAACTGGGCAACATCGATCTTGCAGACCTCAAGGCGAAGGCAGATGCCCACGCCGGCGATCTCGGGGCCTTGATGGTCACCTATCCCTCGACTCACGGCGTGTTCGAAGAGGCGATCAAGGAGATCTGCGCCACCGTGCATGCTTACGGTGGGCAGGTCTACATGGACGGCGCCAACATGAACGCCCAGGTCGGCTTGTGCCGTCCGGCGGACATCGGTGCGGATGTGTGCCACCTCAACCTGCACAAGACCTTCGCCATCCCGCACGGCGGCGGCGGGCCGGGAATGGGGCCGATCGCTGTGGCGTCGCATCTCGGTCCGTTCCTTCCTTCCCACCCGCTGCTTGCGGCCGGCGGGGCGAAGGGCGTCGGGCCGGTTTCCGCCGCCCCCTATGGGAGCCCGAGCGTGCTGCCGATCTCATGGGTTTACATCGCGCTGATGGGCCCGGATGGGCTGACCGAGGCCACGCGTTATGCCATCCTGAATGCCAACTACATTGCAAAGAGGCTGGACCCGTTCTACCCGGTTCTCTATAAGGGCGTGCATGGGATGATTGCCCACGAATGCATTCTCGATCTTCGGCAGCTGAAGAAGAGCGCCGGCATCGAAGTGGATGACGTCGCCAAACGCCTCATGGATTACGGTATTCACGCTCCCACGGTCTCATTTCCGGTCGCCGGAACGATGATGGTAGAGCCGACCGAAAGCGAATCGAAGGAAGAGCTGGACCGATTCTGCGAGGCGATGATCGCCATCAGGAAGGAGATCGAGGCGATCGAGCAGGGGGAAATGGACCCGAAGGACAACCTGTTGAAAAATGCGCCGCACACTGCAAAGGCGCTGCTGACCGACGAGTGGCGCCACCCATACACTCGTCAGCAGGCGGCCTACCCGAGTGCTTCGACCAGTGAAAGCAAGTTCTGGCCTCCGGTAGGGCGCATCGACAACGTCTATGGCGACCGCCACCTGATCTGCATTCTGCCGCCTGCAAAGATGCAGAAGTGCGCTGGAGCTTAGGAAAGGGTTGGATGTAACAGGGAAGAAGCAATTATGCCGCCCGCCCGGGCTGCTGTGTCCACAGCGCAACGTCCGGGGGGCGGCGATTTTTTGCCCCTGGGTGGTCTGAAGAGCGCGATCAGCTGCCGGCGAGTTCCTGGAGATATTCCTCGTATTCTTCCGCGCTGAGCATCTCCTTGAGTTCCTCCTGATTTGAGATGCGGATCTTGATCATCCAGGCTTTCTGATGAGGGGACTCATTGACGAGTTCGGGCGTGTCTTCGAGCTTCGAGTTGACTTCGAGAACCTCGCCGCTTACAGGGCTGAACACTTCCGAAACCGCCTTGACCGATTCGACTGAGCCGAACGGTTCGGCGGCTTCGAAGACATCACCCACTTCGGGAAGGTCCACGTAGACTACATCCCCGAGTTCGTGCTGGGCGTAGTCCGTAATGCCTACAATTCCCACCTCTCCTTGGACGTGAATCCACTCGTGATCCTTGGTGTACAGGTTCTCCTCGGGGTACATAGGGTAAACCTCCACTCTATCTGAATTCCGAAGCCCGCGAACGGGCCAAACGATGACTCTCTCGGCCTATTGTCAGTTTTTCGTCGGAACCACCCGGGCCTTTACTGGCTTTGAATGAACAAAGTCACTGAAATCCATTCCCGAGGCGCGTCGATCTTCGGAACTTCCTGTCATCCCGATCCTGTCTTGGAGGGACGGCACGGGACTCCCGCCGGCAACAACGGTCTTGAGACGGCAGTTGATTGCCGCAATGCAACCTCCGACTTCCCGGCGATCTTCAGTCAGAGCCGCTTTTCCTGCAATTGTGGAACGCATCCGGCTCCCTTGATACTCATTCTAAAAACGGATAGGCGCAAGCGGAATCTAACATTCTTGCCAAGTAGAGTCAAGCTCAATATAGCCTTGAAACCCATAGAAAACAAGTGAGTTACATCAATGTTTGGGAGTTCGGGGCCGGGCTTGGACCGATCCCGGACGGGGGCGGCGAAGGGAGGGGTCAGTCCCGAACGGCTCGAAGAATAAGAAGTGGTTCCGGCAAAAACGTGGACGTGGACCTCCTCGTGGACGTGGTTCTGGTCATGGATGGGGATGATGCATCGCCCGCGACGATTTGCGAAATGTCAGGTTCGTGAAAGTGCGCCTCGGGCAGCATCGTCCATGTCCAGGTCCACGTCCAGGTTTGTGCCAAAATATTCCCTTGTCTTTGTGCCACTCGGGTCAGTCCCCGTGGTTCATCGTTTTATTCGAGGCGAAACAGGGTCCTCAGAGAGAAAATACCGCCATTTTGCGACTGGCAGGAAGCGGGCGATTTTGTGGAACCGGCGGGCTCAGGCGGAGTATAAGTATGGGGTTTGCTTGTGATGAAGATTCGACCTGCTTTAGCCGGACTGCTTTTTGTCGCCTGCCCGCAGTCATTTCCCCAGGCCCCCGCAAAACCGACAATCCACAGTGTCCGGGTATCGGGAAACGTGCGGGTTCCGACGGCCACCATCCTCCATTACGTCTCCGCGGCCGCAGGCCAGGCTTACGACGAGATCCGGATCCGCGGCGACCTGCGCCAACTCTATGCGCTGGGCCGGTTTCAATCGCTTGACATTCAGACACAGGAGCAGGCCGACGGTAGTATCAATGTCATCTACAAGGTACAGGAGCAGCCGGTCGTGTCGGAGTTTGTAATCGATGGTGTCGAGCGCGCCCAGGAAGATCGGATCCGGCAGTTGCTGCAGCAGGACAAGCTGATGATCCAGCCTGCGGCTCCATTCCAACCCGCGGCGGCGAACAAGGCCGTGAATAAGGTCCGCTCGTATTTTCGGACCCGGAAGTATCCGTTGGCGGAGGTGACAGTCTCCACGGAACCGGAAAAGCAGAGCACCGCCCGAGTGCGTCTCAGCATCAATCCCGGCCCGCGTCTGGAGATCGGAGAAGTGCGCTTCAGCGGGAACCGTTCGGTCAAGTCGGGCGACCTGGCGAAACAGATTCAGTTTACGCGGCCCGCCTCGCGATTGGCGCCGTGGCTGAACCGGGGCGCCTATGTGCCGCAAAACGCAGCGTCGGACATCGCGAATCTGCGGCGCTATTATCAATCACGGGGATTCGCAGCCGTCAGAGTCGGCCAGCCGCAGATCGTGGCGGAGGATTTCACCGGACATTGGTGGCCGCCCTTCCCGATTCTGGGTGGAACCAGGCAGAAGTTGTCGATCCTGATTCCGATCACAGAAGGGCCCCGATTTCAACTTGTGTCGGTCTCCTTCGAGGGGAATGCCAGATCGGCGCGCGCCGATGTGGCGGCGCTCATCGCCGCCGTCCCGGTTCCCGGAGCATATGACTATTCCGTGCTGGAGGCGACACGCCAGAAGATCGTGGATGCCCTGGGGCATTCCGGATACGCGCTGGCGCAGGCGCAGCTCGAACAGAACATCGACGATTCAGCCTGCACAGTCGGCGCCGTCTATCGGGTTTTCGCCGGGGATCCGGTTGCCATCGGGAAGATCAACTTCCAGGGCAATACCAGACTCAGGGAAAAGTTCCTGCGCCGCGAAGTGATTCCCCGCGAGGGGGAGATCTTCGACTCGGCCAAGCTCGACCAGAGCATCAACCGGCTTAACCGCAGCGGGATAATCCAGGAGATCCGGCGTGCCGATGTGGCGCTCGAGATGAACGAAGAGTCCGGGCTGCTCGACATTACTTTCAAGGTCAAGGAAAAGGACCGGCAGGGGATCTTCGGCACGGGCGGAACCGGCGGAATCGGGGGAGGTTATCTCGGGATTCTGTACAGCGCATTCGATCTGCTGGGCCTGGGAGAATCGCTTTCGCTTGAGATGGATGGCGGGGCGGCACAATCCAACACGCTGCTCAACATCGTCGGGAACCGATTCCTCGGGCTTCCGTTCACCTTGGGGCTGTCGGCCTTTCATCGGATAACGAATTTCAATGTGGCGAGCGTCGTGCCGACCGGGGGTGATTTCGTGCACCTTCTCCGACAGCGCTCCACGGGAGTGGGCTTGTCGGGCGCCTACCCGGTATCTTCCAGGTTGCAGGTGGGTCTCGGCAGCCGGTTCGAGCGGCTCTCTTATTCCGAAGATGCCTCAAACGGCGTCGGCGCGCAATCCGGCATCCAGAGGAGAACCGAGCTCTCCCCCTTCCTCGCCTTCGATTCGACGAGGGGAGCGGGGCCTGCGGCGAGAGGCGCCCGGTTTGCTTTCGCCAATTCCTGGGGCGGCACTACCTTCCTGCGATCGGTCGACACCGCTTCCCAGTCCATCCGCTTCTCACACTACCTGGACGATCCTCTGACGCATGGGCGAAACTCGTTCGCGGTCCGCTTCCAGGGAGCGATTACACGTCCTCGGAACAATGTGCTGCTTACGCTCGACCGGCGTTTCTATCCGGGAGATGAAATCGTGCGCGGATTCAGGCGCGGCGGGTTGACGACGTGGGCCTATCCTGCCGCCGGCCAGTCGTCGCCAAGCCCGATCGGGGCGGACACCGTGCTCGGACTCTCAGCCGAATACCGAGTCCCGATACAGGGTCCGCTGAGCGCGGCTGCATTCGTCGACTTCGGTTGGAGCGGACTCTCCCCTGAAAGTGCCCGTCATGACAGGGCCTCGACGCTGATTGCCGAATCGAACCGGCTGCTCCGCGCCTCCGTGGGAGGGGAATTGCGGTTGCAGCTGCCGGTGATTCACCAGCCCGGCCGCCTGATCTTTTCCTGGAATCCGCTGCGCCTTGACCGGCTCATCCAGGGCGCATCTTCCCCGATCCGGTTGCTTGACCCTCGCGGCACGATCCATTTTGCCCTCGGCGACATCTTCTAGCCCGCCAAAGGACCATGAAAACCTGCTTTAGCCTCCGTCTCGCCCGCGGATGATGATTGTTGGATCCGAATTGCCTACGGCAAACCTCCTGGCTTCCCTGCAATAAACCGAATAAGGATAGACGCCCTTAACGGCTGTCTCTGATATGGGGAAATCCCTCGATTGGCCTCTGGGAAGTAGGATTGTGCCCGCACCCTTGACGGGGTCACGGGCAATCCTCTCCATTTCGGGGAGGAAAATGATGCCCTCCACGTTGATAGATTCAAAGACAATCGTGTCCCCCGGGGCTGCAACCACGCAGGGGGGAACAGCTCTGGCGGCACAATTTTCGTGATAAATGACCACGGGGCGCCGGGCGGGTGGATCTGGTAGCATTTCCATTGCAGTCTCCTAAGTTTGCAGATTCGTTTAAGGTTTTTTGCCAAACCCTTCATCTGTTACTCTTCAAACGCAGGTAGCGGGGATCGGCCCGCAATTCACGCAGCTCCGGGGAGCGCTCGACCCGTGAGCGGGCGAAGCCTTTTCCCAGGGCCTTTTCCAGCCACTGAAGCGCCTGCACGCGCTCGCCGAAGTGTTCGTATACGAGTGTAGCGCGGAAGAGCACCTCGACGTTATCGGGCGCCAGTGTCAATGCCTGTTTGAGCGTCGTCAGGGAAGCGGCCCGCTCCCCGATCATGGCCTCATAGAGGGCGAGATGGCACAGATCATCTACATCCCTGGGGTTTTGCCTCAGGGCCTCGCCGACCATCTGCGCGGCCTTTTTGTAACTCTCCAGCGCCTTTTCCCTTTGGCCGGGCGCCCAGTACTGGGCTGCCGCCAGGTTGCCCCACAGGGTGTAGGACTGGCTGTTTTCCTGGATCGCCTTCTCGTACTTTTGCGCGGCTTCGGCAAACCGTCCCTCCTCGAAGTCGATCGTGCCGAGGTTCGACAAGGCGCCAAAGTCCGGCGCGATCTCCAGCACCTTGAGGAACGCATCGCGGGCCTCCGAAAAGCGTTCCAGGTTGATCAAGGTTCCCCCGAGGTTGCTGTATCCCCAGATGCTGCCGGGCGCCAGATCAACCACCTTCTGAAACTGGACGGCAGCCTCCGCATACCGGCCGTGGTCGTAATAGAAAATCCCGAGCTTGTTGTAGCCGGGCCAGAGCGTGGGCCTGAGTTCGATCGCCTTCTTATAGGTGTCTTCAGCCAGCGGGAGCTGGCTGTCGCCTTCGTATGCCTTTGCCAGTCCGACCATGGCTTCGGAGCTGCGCGAGTCGATCTGGAGCGCATGCTGGAACTCTCCGATGGCGCCCTGGTAACGGCCCCTCGCGTTGTATATCAGCCCTCGGGTTACATGGACGGGAGCCAGGGACGCATCCAGTTCCAGGGCCCGGTCGCTTCTTGCTTCCGCAAGCTCGAGCCAGCTGCTCTCCTTGCCGATGGCGTATTTATGCAGGCACGCCTCTGCCAGGCCCGCATAGGCCAGGGCAAAGCGCGGGTCCTTCACGATCGCCTGCTCGAAGCTGAGAATGGCGTCGTCCAGCTGCTCCGGCAAATCGTAGCGCTGCAGGTAGCCCCGGCCTTTCACGTATAACGTGGACGCGTCCTGAACGGCGGACCGTCCCGCGGCGAGCACCGAGAATGCTTCCGGCTTCAATTGGAGCTCGAGCATTTCCGCGAGCTGATAAATGCTCTTGTCCTGGAGATCCAGGGGATCATTCACGTTCCCTTCGATCATCCTGGACTCCACCTGAAGGGAAGTCTTGGTGTCCACAAGGTTTAAGAAGAGGCGGGCGACGTTCCTGGAGCACTGCAGGCTTCCGGTAATGGCCAGGGTGACGTTGAAAGTGCGTCCGGCCTCCGCGGCGCTCGCGACGCCGCGGCTCCGGACATCGGCAGCGGACACGACCGAGAGCGCTCCCTGAAACTTCTCGAGTTGGCTGAGCCTGTTGGTGATCATCTCAACCAGTCCGTCGGCGATGGGCCTATACCCGGGATCATCTCCGTTGTAGGTGAAGGGCACCACGGCCAGCGATTTCAGCGCAGGCAGCCGCGGGCCGCGGATGAGGTCGATCGTCTGCCGGCCGAAAGGAATAAACAGAACCAGGAGGATCGCCAGCAGGGCCACAATGGCCCAACGAAGCCGGCGCCGGGACCGGACGCGCGGCTGCTCCTGTCCCGACTGCACGCTGCGCAGGTCGTCGAGCAGTTCCTTAGCCGACTGGTAGCGCTTGCCGCGGTCCTTCTCCATGGCCTTCTGGATGACCATTTCCAGGGAAGGGGGCAGAGCCGGATTCAAGTGCCGGACCGGCGCGGGGGCTTTATTGAGAATGGCATCAAACGTGAGCGCGAGACCCGGTCCGGGAAACGGAAGCCGGCCCGTCGTCATTTCATACAGCACCGCCCCCAGGGAGAAAATGTCTGAGCGGCCGTCGACCTCCTCGCCACGCGCCTGCTCGGGCGACATGTACGCCACGGTCCCGACGGCCGCGCCGGGGCTGGTGAGCTGCGGATCATCGAGCGTGGCCTGCTCCGTGGCAGCCGGTTTGCCCCCGCCTGCGGCCCGCTGGTAGTCCTGTGCCAGCTTGGCCAGGCCGAAGTCGAGAACTTTCGCCTCTCCGCGCTGCGTGATGAAGATGTTGGCGGGCTTGATATCGCGGTGAATGATGCCTTTGTCGTGCGCGGCGGCGAGCGCGTCCGCGATCTGGACCGCGTAGTCCAATGCCTGGGCGGGTTCCAGCGGCTTGCCGGCAATGCACTCCCCCAGGGTCCGCCCGTCAAGCAACTCCATCGCGATGAACTGACGGCCCTCGGACTCGTCGATTTCGTAAATGGTGCAGATGTGCGGATGGTTCAGGGATGAGGCGGTTCGCGCCTCGCGCCTGAACCGTTCCACTGCGAACGGGTCTCTGGAAAAGGAATCCGGCAGGAACTTCAAGGCCAGGTTGCGGCCCAGCCTGGTGTCCTCGGCCCGATAAACTTCTCCCATGCCTCCGCCGCCAAGTTTTTCGAATATGCGGAAATGGGAAATGCTATCGGGGATCATAGGCGCTCACCTCGATCCGCATTCGACGACGCAGTCAGGCAATCCGGAGACGGACTTGAATTCAAATACACCCGCACACACTCGATAACCGTATCTTCTATCTCAATAGGGATGACGCCACAAGGAAATTCGTGGCCGCGGGCGCCCCGCCACTGGCAACCACGAGACACGCCAAAATCACGAAACCGATTTCGTATCTCTCGAATATTCCGTGGTTCGCTCAAGAAGCGCTTCAGCAGGAATAGGCTGTTCCAGGCGTCGTATGTCCTCTCGAAATTGCAGTCCTGGGGCGGACGTCCAACATCTTGCTCTTGGCAAACTTGCCAAATCCTTTGCTCAAGCGGCGAAGTGGCGGAGCAGGAAAACCCAGCGCGTGAGCCCTGAGGGCGGTAGAGTGCTTACTGTCTAAAAGGTCGCCAGCAGTTTCTCTCTCTGCCCTTTCAGATCCTTCTCGTCGAAGCAGAATTGCAGTTGGAGGAAGTTCTGACGGAACTTCGCCACTTCTTCCGCCACGTTCTTTCCTTTGACCGCATCAGAGAAGAGCGCGGCAAATGTGCGGAAGTCCTTTTCCTTCATGCCGAAGCGCGTCATTTCGGAAACTCCGAGCCGCAGCGCCGAGCTGGCGGTGAAGCTCTCGTCGCTCTGGATCGCCTGGTAGTTGACGACGATGTTGTTCTGCTCGAGCCTGCGCGCGATGTCGCAGCCGTGGGCGTAGCCGACCTTGACGATCACCTGGTGCGTTTCGGTGAAGTGAACAGCCGGATCTCCGAGCACCTCGAGGCCCTCGTCCTTCAAGGCGCAGGCGAAGGCTTTGGCGTTGGCGATGACCTGAGGCTGATAGCTCCCCTTGAAAGCGTTCATTTCGATGGCCGCCATGAGGAGCCCCAGCAGGGAGCCCAGGTGGTGGTTGCTGGTCATGCCGGGGAACGCGCGGCGGCGTATCGCGTTCCACAGTTCGAACTCGGGTGCGTCTTCGCGGACATTCATCCCGACTACGCCGCGCTGCGTACCGAAAAAGGTCTTGTGCGTGGAGCCGGTTACGATATCGGCGCCGTCCTTGAACGGCTCCTGGAAATGCGGCCCGATCAGGCCGAGCACGTGAGCCATGTCGTACATAATGATCGGGCGCTCTTTCCTGTCCTGAACCAGCTTCCGGATTTCAGCCACCGGTTCGGGATGAAGCACCATGCTCTTGCCGAAGATGATGATTTCCGGATTGACCTGCTCCAGGATTTTTGCCGTTTCCGCCACATCCAACCGGAACGGATTGTCGCGGCGCACGGGGAAGTTCGTCACGGCAAAACGCTCGGTGACGGGATCCTTGGCGATGTAATCGCGGAGCGCGCCCATCGGTTGGGCGCTCAAGTGCCCGCCATAGGTGATGTGGTTGTTCATGGCGCAGCGGATGCGTTCGGGCTCGCGGCGGCGGTCAACCCTGTTCCTGTAATCCACCATGGCGCTGAAAACGGTCATGTTAGCCATCTGGCCGCTGATTGCCCGCGCCTCGACCAGCGGGCATCCCAGGAATTCCGCCATTTCGGCAATCAGGCGATCCTCCACCCAGGCGATGAAATCCGTCCCCTGGTAGTAGAAGACCTCCTGGTCGAGAAACGCCGAAAATTCACGATGCTCGGCGTATCGGCCGACAGGGTCCGATACCTGGAGCATGCGCACGAGCGGCGTAGGGCTCATTTCCGACGGGATCAGGTTGACGCAGCGATGCTGCCGCCATTCGTGGTTATCGAGCGCCTTCTTCAGCAGGAGACCGGCTTTTTCGATGCCTTTGCCAATGGCCGGTTCACGATCCGGCTTGTGCCAGCCGGCCGGGATCGGGCGGAAATAGGGGGGCGCCTCCGACTTGCCGTGCCAGCGAACGATCAAAGCCTTCAACCGGCGGTCGCGAACGAGCACTTCGACCTCCTGGTCGGGCATCAGGTCTGCGTCCAGGTACGCCATGGCGATTGCCCTGCGCTCGCTTTCCCCGGTGACTCTCATCGTGGCGCCTTCGCCCTCGAGCTTGCAGTAGGGGGCTACGGTGCCGCTGGTGATGACTCCCACTTTCTTTTCCCCGATGAATACCTGGTCGCCCTGGCGCGCCACCCCTTTGTCCAGAATGGCCACCGGTCGCGTCCGGCGCGGGAGCGGCTCTGACGGCTGATAACGCCCTTCCATCAGTTCTTTCACCTTTTCAAACTGGCGCGCCAGCGCCTCGCGTCCGATGAAGTTCTTCTTGCGTTCTGAGAAACTCACGGCAATGCCGGTCAGAGGAAACGAGAACGCCGGGAATTCCTTCCCCTCCGCATCGACGCCGAACTCATGGCCGTAGAGCGGCAGGCCGCCTTCCAGGCGCAGCGTGTCACGAGCACCGAGCCCGATGGGGAGCACGCCCCGGTCCTTGCCTGCCTCATACAGCGTCGACCAGACAAGCTCGCTGCGTTCAGCGGGAACGAAGAGCTCGAGGCAGATCGGCTCCGCTGTGTAGCCGGTTCGCCCGATCAGGATTTCCGTGCCCGCCAGGGTGATCTTCGACAGGGCGTTGCGGAACGGCTTGGGAAGCTCGCCACCCTCCATCAGCTCCTCGATGATCTGGCCCGCCAACGGTCCCTGGAAGGCAATCATGGCCAGCTTGTCGGAGTGGTTTTCGAGAATCATCCCCGGAAAGCCGGCGAGGTGCTGCTGGAAATGCCGCCAGTCTTTTTCGGCATTGGAGGCATTCACTACCAGCAGGTAGTCGCTTTCCCCAAACCGGTAAAGATATGCGTCGTCGACCAGGCCCCCATTTTCGTTCGGGACCAGGGTGTATTGCGCCTGCCACGGCTCGAGCGCTTCCGCGTTGTTGGAGAGCACGTGCTGCAAAAACGGGATCCGGTTCGTCCCTTTGAACCTGAACCGGCCCATGTGGCTCACATCAAAAAGCCCACCGAACTTGCGGGTGGCCAGGTGTTCCTGGATGATTCCGGTTTCGTACTGGACCGGCATGTCCCACCCGCCGAAGTCCACCATCTTTGCCCCGTGTTCGCGATGCCACTTGTTCAATGGAGTCTTTTTGAGTTCGTTTGCCGCCACGGTTTTATCTCCCTGCTAAGAAAAGGTTGTTAGGATACCTGTATGCCGCAAATAATTGCCGACCACAACCACAGCTGTCTGTCGGAGCGGAAGTGTAATGATCCTGCCGAGAGCGGGTCCTGCGCAATCAAAAAAAGCGCCCCCGCCGCCGGCCGTGCTCATGGCGACGATGCGGGTAGGGCGATTCCGCAATCGAGGCCAGTCCGTCGATGGTGGTTGGGATGCCAAAAGCAGATTGCGACTGCGATCGGCTTTTAAAGTGCAGTTCCAACGTCAGCTTCAGAAGTTGTTTGGTGGAAGCCGGGATTTATGAGAATCTTCCTGGTTTGCATTCGGAGGAATCTTGACTTTACCCGCATCCGTGTCGACCCAGCGCCAGATTTTCCTTTTCTGGATGCCGCTCGCAGCCAGCTGGCTGCTGATGTGCGCGGAGGTGCCGGTGCTTCAGGCCGCGATTGCCCGATTGCCCGAGATGCAGACGCAACTGGCCGCTTTCGGCATCGTCATGAGCCTGGAAATCGCCGTCGAGAGCCCGGTCATCATGCTGCTCGCCACGACCACGGCGCTCGCCACAAGCCGCCACAACTACCTTACTCTGCGCCGTTTCATGATCCTGACGAACGTGGCCGCCACGATCGTCGCACTGCTTATCGCGTTCACCCCGCTGTTCGATTTTGTCGTGCGCACGCTGATGGGAATTCCTCCGGAGATTGCCGCGGCGGCGCGCCCGGGCCTCGCGATCATGACCCTGTGGACGGCAGCGATCGGCGTGCGCCGCTTCTACCAGGGAGTCATGATCCGGCATGGGCGGACACGTTCCATCGGATATGGCACAATCGTCCGGCTTGTCTCCTCGGGAGGGACGGGAATCCTCCTGGCAATATTTACGAAACTGCCTGGCGTCTATGTCGGCTCGATCGCGCTCATGGCAGGAGTAATCGTGGAGGCGTCGTTCGCCGCCTGGGTGGTCCGGCCGACGGTGCGCCGGATCCTCGATGGCGTGGAGGAACAAGGCCCGCGCGCGCTGGGCGTCCGGGATGTGTTCCGATACCACGCCCCGCTCGCAGCGACCTCGCTGCTGACTCTGCTCGCGCAGCCGCTCATCGGCGCCGCACTCGCCCGCATGCCCGACCCGGAAGCAAACCTCGCGGCCTGGCCGGTAATCTGGGGGATCCTGTCGATGTTCCGCAGTCCGTCATTCGCGCTGCCCGAAGCGGTGATCGCCCTCGCCAACGAGCAGCGCCTCAAGGGCGCGGTGCGCATGTTTTGCCGGCGCACCGGCGTTGCTTCCTCGATCGCCATGCTCCTGCTGGTGGTGACCCCCCTGTCGGGGGCCTATCTTTACTATATCGCGGGGCTGCCGGCACACCTCTCACGATTCGTCATCCCCGGGATGGTGCTGGGAGTTGCGCTTCCTCTGATCAACTCGATTCATAGCTGGCTGCGTGGCCTGCACATGGCGGCTCACTCCACGCGCGTGGTCTACAGGGGCATGGGCTTGAACCTGGTCATCACCGCCATGCTCGTGGTGATCGGGATTTTCGTCCGCACTCCCGGCGCCGCCACCGCCATGATCGCCCTGACCGCGGCGTATGTCGCGGAGGTCTTCTATCTGCGCAGGTCGGTCCCCCAGGCGCTATCGCCCGTACCTGACCCGGCACGCATGACGGAGCCGCGCGCGTCAGCAAGCGGGTTGATTTGATCCCGCGAAAGCATTGAGCACGGGCTTTCGAGCGCCCGTTCGCCTACGCTCGCGACTCTGTTTGTCGCACCGGCGGGTGCTACCTCACCAGGGGATAGAGGTTCTTTGGAATGTTCTTGTACGGAATTGTGGATAGATCCGCAGGGCCGAGTCCGGGAGCATCCACTACGATAATGTCGCCGGCCAGGCCATTTTCATAATAACCGCGCCGGAAGTGAACGCGTGATTTCAGCACGATGATGTCGAGGTCCGCGAGCTTTATCCCCAACGGCTGGAAGATCGAGCTGTCGGTGGCTTCATGCAGCAGCGGCGTCAGGATGACGCGGTTGTTTTCCCCAAAGCGGAGCACGACCACTTTCTCGAAGCGCCCGTATTTTCCGAGGAAGTCCACCGTACCGGTGATTTTGACCGGATTGCCAGCGTATTGATCTGCATAGCCTCCCACGCTGACAGTGACGGTGTCCCCGGCCTTGTTTTTCGAGGCGATCTCATTGACGGCCTTTTCGTCGGCAAGCGTGGTGATGCAGAAGTTCCGGCCGCCCTGGCGGATGAGTTCTTCCAGGATATGCGTCGAGTTGCCTGTGCGGTCGGAATGGTCGGCGATTACGACGGGCTTCTTGCCCGACCGGGCGGAGGCGATTGCCTGCGCCACTCCCTCCTTCGTCTTGGGGAGCTTTTTGCCGGCAAACTGCTCGCGGATCCTCCAGATGTAGCCGGACATGTCGTCGGCGATTTCATTTGCCAGCTTCGGGTTGTTGTTGGTCACAACCATGACGGTGGCGCCGACGTCCGGCACGTCGGCATAGGCAAAACCATAGGCGACCGAGACATAGACGTCCCTGGTCCTCTCTTCCCACTTGCGCGCGCGTTCCATGATCTCCATCGACGGGGACATGTCCGTGCCCTGGAAAACGCTGGGAGTGATGATTCCCGGCTTGCGCGTGGCCATCACCGGTTTGTAGGCGCCGCGGATGGTGCGGATCATGATGCGCGCGGCGCGCTCGCCCTGCAGGGCCACGTCGTAGTGCGGGTAACGCTTGATGATGAAGACGGCATTGGCGGCGTCCGACAGCTCCTTGTCCTCGTTGGCGTGAAGGTCGAGCGTGACGAAGATCGGGATCTGCCCGACCTCCTGGCGCAGGCGCCGCACGAGTTCGGCTTCCGGCTTGGGGACGCCGGTGACTGCCATGGCGCCGTGCAGCGCCAGGTAGACGCCGTCCAGACGGCCGGCCCGCTTCATGTTTTCCGCCATTCCCTTCGAATATTTGTCGAACGCCTCCTTGGTGACCCAGCTGCCCGACGATCCGCCCTTGGCGTCGCGCGGCGAGTAGATGCCGACGAGTTGCACGCCGTCATACTCGCGGGCGGCATCGACAAAGCCCCTGATGTATCCACCCGATCTGAGCACATCGTCCCCCGTCATCGGAGGGCCGTAGTACTCCCACTCCGCCACTCCGGTCGGGGATGGGCAAAAGGTGCAGGTCTCATGCGAAAACGTGGCGACACCGATCCTGATCGGGGCTTTAGCTGCGGCGGCTGGGGCCTGCGCCTGTGCCGCGGCGCCCAGGACGATGCTCGATCCCAAAGCAAGAATGACAAAGAAACCACGAAACATTTTCATAGCACCTCCCGAGAATGGCCAATCCAGAGCATCAGAACTCCGGACCGGCTCCATCGCTTTCTCTGTTCCGCGTAGGCATGCACCAGGGTGCGCAACCCCAGTTTCTTCGCTTCCGAGCAGGCGGCCTGGATCTGCTCGGCGCTCAGGGTCTGGCCGCCGCCGTCGCGGATGCTCCTGGAGGCGAAGATCTTGATCAAGTCGGCCCCGTTCTCGGCCGTGCGCCGGACATAGTCGCGGATCTGGTCCGGGGTCATTTTCGCGCTGGTCAGCGCCGCCAGTGAGGTCAGGATCCTCGGCCCGGGCAGGACGCCGCGAGCGATCACGTCGCGCAGGTCCTTGTCGAGGCTGGAGCCGACGGATTGGACCGTCGTGAAACCGGCCATCAGGGTGGCGAACGCATTCTCGGCCGCGCACGCCATCGTCAGCGTGGCGCTGTCCCGCGTGGCATAGCGCCCGTCGAGACCGAAGTGCCAATCCAGGTGGACATGTGTGTCGATCCAGCCCGGCATGAGGGTCAGTCCCTTCAGGTCGTAGGTGATTGTCGTGCCCGCCGATCCGGCGTCGACCTTTGTTATGCGCCCGCCTTCAATCTGAACGGCGACGTTGCTCCGCATTCCCCCTTTGCCATCCAGCAGGGTGCCGGCTCGAATGACGACCGGTTTCTCCTGCGCGATGCCAAAGGAAGCCGCGACCAGCAGACCGCAGAAAATCCAGGTTGCAGACTTCATTTGCTCCCACCTATAGCTTTCAGCAGCAGCGCCGCGCCGACCCTCAACCCGGAATACTGCCGTCCGGAGATTTTGCCACAGCGCACTCAATCAGGAGCGGCGTAAGTGAAGATCAGGATTGAACCACCCCAAAATAGGAGTTTCATGCGACCGTTGCAATCAATATTCCGCGCAGGCCGCCGGCAGTCTGCCGGATCACGGAAAGCATTGAAGGTGAATGCTTTCCTGAGGAGAGGTTTTTCGCCGAATTTGTGTAATCCGGCACCACCCGCGGCCAGAAAAGGGGGATAATAGTAAGACCGGGGTTGAAACTTAGCCTGGGCGAGGTCATCTGTAAAGACATCACTAGTCGAGGAGGGAGCTTATGTTTCGACGATTCGCAGTCATAGTTTCCGGATTACTACTCGTCGGCATCATTGCCTGCAGCCGGGATACGAGAGAACCCGCTCAGACGCAACAGCCGGCGGCCCAGCAACCTGCCGCCCAGCCTGCGGCAGCTCCGCCCGCCGAGCCCGCTCCCAGAGAAGCGGTTGCGCCGCCGCCCGCGGAACCAGCGAAGGCGGCCCCGCGCCGCGCATCGACCGCGCCCAAGCAGGCGAAAGCGGCGCCGAAAGCGGCTGAACTTCCCGTGAGCGCGGCAGGCGAAGCGAAGCCTGCTGCCGTGGTGCCCCCTGCTCCGAAGCCCCTCACGGAAGCGCAGCCCGCTGCACTGCCTCCGCCGGCCCCGAAAATAACCCTGATCCCCTCCGGCACGCGCTTTGAGATCCGCCTGGAGGCTCCAATAAGTTCAGCGGACAACAAGACCGGTGACATCTTCAGGGGAACTCTCGCCCAGGACCTCGAAGTGGACGGCAAGGTTGTCGTCCCCAAGGGAAGCGCGGTGAAGGGGAAGATGATTGATGTTAAGCAGCCCGGGCGTGTGGAAGGGCGTGCCGCCATGTCAATTGCCCTGACCGAGATCGAAGTCGGCCAAACCGCCTATCCGATCCAGACGAATACACTTGCCTTCGAAGCCGAGAAGTCGACCAAGAAAGACGCCACCAAGATCGGCATCGGGGCGGCGGCGGGAGCGATCATCGGGGCAATTGCCGGCGGCGGCAAAGGCGCGGCGATCGGGGCGGCAGTCGGCGGCGGCGCCGGCACAGCCACCGTTCTCGCCACCAAGGGAGACAACGTGAAGTTTGGAACGGAAGACAAGTTCAGCTTCGTGCTTCGCAGCGATCTCGGGATCAAGTGAGCCCCACCGGGCATCGGGGGACGATCGGCCTCACCGATCGTCCCTCGTCGCCTGCCTGCTTCGAGGCTGTTACCTGGCCTGCGCGGGGAAGAGTTATTTGCTTTCAATCGCGATGTCGCGCCAGTTGAGCCAATCGGCCACTGTGTTTCTGCCCTTGTCGTTGTAACATTTCAAGATCAGCTCCGCTTCCTCGTTCGCGAAGCGCTGCAGATCGACGCGTACCTCCCGCCACAGCAGGCTCCGTCTTGCCGGATCCACCGTCATGTGCTCGCGGTAGAGAACGTACTCACGCCCCTGCGAACGCAAAAGCGCTTCCGCCCAGCCTCCGTCCCCCTGATCGAACATCCAAGAGACATCGAATACCAGGCTTGAATTGGGTGCAAGTCGATGGAGCGGACTTACCACGGTCGAGCCGCCGACCTGGGTGAGTATGTCTTTTTCCGGAGTCGGGAAGAAAACGGGCGCGCCGGTCGGGGTTCCGAAATGTTCGTAGTCCGGATAGTATTCGTCTCTGCTTACGCTGTACTGCAATCCCTCGAGTCCCTTTATGACGCGGGCTGCGTTTTCAGCGTGCCTTCCCCTGTAGTAGCCGGTCACGTCGGTGAAACGTCCGTTCATGTACTGCAAAATCCAGATGTCCTCTCGTGCGCGATAGTCTTCCGGCAGCCGGGCGCCTTCGTCCGCGATCGACATTTGCACATATTCCGCGAAGGTCTTCCTGCCCCCCGCGGGTTCCTTCTCCAGAAGTGGGGCTGCCTTTCCTTCGGCGGTGGGCAGCAGGAAAAGAGTCATCTTGCCGCCGGTCCTGAAAAATCCGGTGACGTCGTAAAGATGCCCGTCGAGGTACTGAAGCACGAACACATCGGACCGATTCCCTAGATTGTCCGGGAGCCGCTCCCCCTTATGGCCGAACTTTGCCTGGACACGAGTGCCCGGGTAGTACAACTCGAACAGCTCCCCGCGGTCTATGGGCGGCGAAGAAAGCAGTCCCGAGATATGCTCGTCGAACGCCGGAAGAAAGAAGAGCGTGGCGTTCGGCGGGAGAGTCGGGTGCTGCGCCCGAAAGTCCCTTAGACAGCCCTGCAACACATCCGACTGGAATGCCGAATCCGAGGAAACGATATAGCTTCGGGTCTGAACCGAAGACGATATCAGAACCGGGACCAGCAGGAGTCCCGCGAAAACCGGCCCGGCAATCGTCCGGAGCTTCGCCGGCACAAGGGTTCGCATGCTATCGACAAATGCGCCGAACGCGAGCGCAAGCCCCAACAAGGGGAGATACAGGTACCATTTTGCCAGGCGGCTCGACAAGAGCAGGGAGGGTACGTTGAGCCCGGCGAACCAGATGATCCCCATCCATTCAATGACCGACAGCTTGATGCGGCGGCGCAGGATGTCGAACCCCCAAATCAGGAGCACGAAACCCATGGCGGCGAGTGCCAGAGCGCGATTTCTGGCAGGATTGGCGATGCTCAGCGCATCAGGGAGGTTCAGGGCCCAATAAAGGTACTTGGCCTTTGCCAGCGGATTCGACCACGGGTCGATATTGTAGGCTGCCTGAGTGCCTTGGGAATAGATCAGCCCGGCGCGAAACCAGTGCACGAACAGAATTGCGAAGGCGAACGAGATGATGAGCGCAACGGCCGTCAGCGGAAATGTCTTGCGGAAGGCCTGTACGATCCGCCTTGCCGAGGCCGGGTCCCCGGAAGCGCGCAGTTCCGCCAGACCGAGGCAAATCCACAAAGCGAGGGGAAACGTGGTCGCCGCTTCCTTTGTGAGCAGCGTGAGCACGAAAAACACGATCGAAGCCGCCTGCAGCGTGCGGGATCTCCGCAGGCTTCCCTCGACGCCAAGCAGGAGCGAACTCAGGAGAAGGAATCCGAGGAGAAAGTCCGAGAGGTAGGTGATGTCGTAGGTGATCCACCCGGCCACCGCGTGCAGGCCCCAAAATCCTGCGGCCGCGAAGGCGGCGGCGGACGATGCCAGAATCCGCTTTGCCAGGAAATAGAAAAGCAGCGTGTTCACCACGTGGAAAACGATCGGGATCCAATGATACGGGTGCGGATCCACGCCGAGGAATGGCCGGACGAGGGCTATGAACCCGAGGTTCAGAGGGCGGTAAGAACTCTCATCGGAAGGGCCCAGCAGAAAAGAAAGGAACTGCCCCCACGAACGGGGCACGTGTATCATGTAGAAGAGGCTGTCGTGGGTGAAGAACTTGCGGAATGCCCCCGAGAAAAGCCACAATTCGGCAACAACGAGGATTGCCAGGGCAATCGTTTCGATGCCGGCAAACTCCCGGGGATGGAGGGACTTATCAGCGGCTGGTTGCGCCAGTTTAGAACGAAATCGATTTGTCACGCGACCCCGGCACCCATCCGCTGCCCGACCCGGAGCAGGCCCTCTGAGGTTAAGAACGCTCTAATTTTATTACCTTTGTCCGGCGTATTATGTTAAAAAAACGATGAAAATCAGCAACAATTTTCCCGGTTCGGGGTTTTAAAGATGAATGGGCGCCCGTATTCCATCTCCGCGTTCTTTCCAGCCTACAACGATGTCGGCTCCATCGGCAAGATCATCCACACGATGGCCTGGCTGTTGCCAAGACTGACCGATAACTTCGAGATCGTGGTGGTGAACGATGGGTCGGTCGACGGGACGGGGGATCTGCTGCGCACGCTGGCGACGGAATATCCGTTTCTCAAAGTCATCCACCATGGCGTCAACCGGGGGTACGGCGCCGCCCTGATCACCGGATTCGCCAACTGCTCGAAGGACCTGATCTTCTACACCGATGGGGACGGCCAGTACGATGTGGAGGAGTTGCCCCTCCTGCTCGGTGTATTCGGTGAACAGGTGGATCTCGCCAACGGATACAAGATCACGCGATCCGATCCGAGGCACCGGATCATTGCCGGTGGCGTCTATCAGCGTCTGATGAGGGTGCTGTTTCATCTGAAGGTCCGGGACCCGGACTGCGATTTCCGGCTGTTCCGCCGGGGGCTTTTGGCACACACCCAGCTGACCTGTGACAGCGGTGTGATTTGTGTCGAAATGATGAAGAGGTTTCAGGATAGCGGCTGTCGGACCATCGAAATCCCGGTGCATCATTACCACCGGTATCACGGAAGCAGCCAGTTTTTCCGGTTCAGGCACCTGCGCAGGGTTTTTGTTCAGCTGATCGGCGCCTGGTGGAAACTGGTGGTGCGCCCCATCTTTTCGCGCCCTTCGCCCGTGGCTGATTTGAAAGTCAAAGTGCCGAAGGCCGGTGTTCCCGGCCAATCCCTGTGATGCTGCCGCCAGGCAGGCGGAACCGGGCGCATATGGAAGTCCTCCCTGGCTACACATATTGAGCGATGGTGATGATGGACAGGCTGCCCGCCTATGACCATAAAACAGTCCTCATTACTGGGGGCCTCGGTTTTATCGGCAGTAACATGGCGCATCGCCTGGCTGCGTGCAGCCGGGCGAAAATCCGCATTGTGGATTCACTTCATCCCGCTTGCGGTGGAAACCCCTGGAACCTGGACGGAATCGTCAGGCCCGCTGAAGTCCACACATTCGACATGCGGGATGCTGCGAAATTGCGCGAAACCGTCCGCGACGTGGACGTCGTTTTCAATCTCGCCGGCCAAATCAGTCACATCGATTCGATGCACCATCCCTTACAGGATCTCCAGGCAAACGCCGAAGCGCATCTCAGCCTTCTGGAAACCTGTCGCGCCCACAACCCGCGCGCTCGCGTAGTTTTCAGCAGCACGAGGCAGTGCTACGGCCGGCCGCAACGCCTGCCGGTGGATGAGGAGCATCCGATCCTGCCGCTCGACATCAACGGCGTAAACAAATATGCAGGGGAGTCGTATCACCGGATCTACCGGCAGGCGCATGGGCTGGAGACCTGCTCCTTGCGCCTGACCAACACCTATGGCCCCCGCCAGCTCATCCGGCATTCCCGCCAGGGGTTTATCGGATGGTTCATCCATCAGATCCTCTGTGATGACGAGATCGTACTCTTCGGCGGTGGAACTCAGATCCGGGATTTGACCTATGTCGATTGCGTTGTCGACGCGCTCTTGCTTGCCGGCTCACACCCGGACGCGCCCGGCCGGGTCTACAACCTGGCGGGACCGCAGCCGGTGTCCTTGCTGGAAATCGTCGAGATGATGATTGCGATTTCCGGCAAGGGGCGATATCGCATCGCGCCCTTTCCGGAAGAGCACCGCAGGATTGACATCGGCAGCTATTACGGCTCCTCAGCCCGCATTCAAGCGGAATTGGACTGGCGCCCCCGGGTTGAATTGCGCGAAGGCCTGTCGCGCACGCTGGAGTTTTTCGAGAAGCGCCGGCACATGTACCTGAAGGCATGAGAGCCATGCGCGTCCCTTTTCTCGAGCTCAAGCGCGAGTCTGAACGGCACCGGACCGAACTGGAGCGGGCCATCGCCCGGGTCCTGGAGCGGGGCTGGTACATCCTCGGTCCCGAACTGGAGGCGCTGGAGCAGGAGTTTGCCCGCTACCTCAACGTTCCGTTCGCCGCCGGCGTCGGTTCCGGCACCGACGCCCTCAGCCTGGCGCTCGAAGCCTCGGAAGCGGTTCGCCCCGGGGAGGGAGACGAGGTCGTCACTTCCGTCCTGTCGGCAGCCTTCAGCGCCCTGGCCATCCTCCGGGCGGGCGCGATTCCCCGCTTTGCGGACATCGATCCTGCGACGCTCCAGATCGATCCCCGCTGCATTGAGACATGCTTAGGGGAGCGGACCCGCGCTATTCTCCCGGTCCACCTCTACGGGCACGCCTGCGATATGCGGCAGATTGGCGAACTGGCGCGGCGCCACCGATTGATCGTCATCGAAGACGCCTGCCAGGCGCACGGCTCCCGGCTGGATGGAAACGCCCTCGGCACCCTCGGCCTTGCCGCCGGCTTCAGCTTCTATCCGACCAAAAACCTCGGCGCCCTCGGCGATGCCGGAATGGTGGTGACCAGCGACGAAGAAATCTGCCGGCGCGTGAGAAAACTCCGGCACGGCGGGCAGAGCCGCACCTATTACCATGAATTGCCGGGCTGCAACTCGCGTCTCGACGAGATCCAGGCTGCCGTGCTCCGACTCAAACTGGAAATCCTGGAAGCGGGGAACGACACGCGTAGACGCATGGCGCGCGCGTACGACGAAGCCTTTGCAGACCTGGAGCTCGAATTGCTGCCGGTGCGGCCTGCGCTCGAACCCAATCGCCACCTCTACCCGGTGCGCACGCCGCGGAGGGAAGAGTTGCGCCGTTATCTGTCGGACCACGGTATCGAGACTCTGGTACACTACCTCGTTCCGCTGTCCCGGCAGCCGGCACTGTCACGCTTCGTTCTTCCGGGACAGGAGTTTCCGGTCGCGGAAAGAGCCGCGCGCGAGGTCTTCTCGCTGCCGCTCAATCCGGAGCTCACCGGGACCGAGCAGCGGTTCGTCATCGAGACCGTGCGCCGGTTCTTCCAGAAGTAGACTATGGACGATCAAGAATACCTCCACATGTACGAGGAGGAGGACCGCCACTGGTGGTACGCGGGGATGCGAGCTGTCGTTCTTTCTCTTTTGCCGCCGTCCTCGCTGCCCCGTGTTCCGCAAGTACTGGACGCCGGCTGCGGCACGGGCTATGCCATGGGATGGTTCCGGGAGCACTACGGCGCCCGCGTGACGGGAGTCGATTGCCATGCTCACGGTTTGAGTTTCTGCCGGGGCCGGGGGGAGCGGGATCTGGTGCGTGCCGACGTGGCGGTGCTCCCATTCAGCGGAGAGTGCTTCGACCTGGTTGTTTCCTTCGATGTCCTATCCGAGGTGGAGGACGACAATTCCCGTGTCCTGGCTTTGCGCGAGTGCATTCGGGTGCTGAGACCAGAGGGAAGGATCATCGTGCGCGTGCCGGCCTATGAGTGGCTCCGGAGCAGCCACGATGCCGGGGTTTCCACAAGGCACCGTTACGGCGAGAGGGAACTCCGCGGCCTCTTGCTCGATTGCGGATTCCGGCCATTGCGCGTAACCTATGCCAACAGTCTGCTTTTTCCTGGAGCAGCCGTCTGGCGGCTGTGCAAGAGGGCCGGCCTGGCTCCCGCCGGATCCGACGTCCGCCCGGCAACGCGGGGAGCCGGGTGGATGAACCGATCCCTGCTGGCGATTCTCGAGGCCGAGGCGGCTATGCTCCGCGGCGCCAGGTTCCGGTTCCCCTTCGGCCTTTCCATCTTTGCTGTGGCACAAAAACCCGGCCGCTGATTCCTGGAGCTGCGAATCAGCCCCTCGGCAGTTCCTGGACCTGGACCTGGACCTGGACCTCGACGTGGACCTGGACGTAGACCCGAAGTATTGCTTTCAAGGATGTGCAACTGGAAAAGCGCCGTCCAGGTCTAGGTCTACGTCCAGGTCCAAGTCCAGGTCCAAGTCGAAAGTCGGATTGGGGTAAGAAGGGTTTGTTGGTCCATTCGCTCCGCTGCCCCTTGACCCCCATGTCCCGTTGCCCCTAAAGTTGGCGGGCGGAACAAGACGATGAGCGGCAAGCCTGAGATTGGATCAGCGGAAAAATGAAAATCGTCTGGGTCTCTCACAGTGAAGGCTTGGCCGCCGGGGCGGAACTCTGCCTGTGGGAGGGGGTCAAAGGGCTCGCCGCCAGAGGCTGTGAACTGAACGTCGTCGTTCCCGGCGCGGGCAGGCTCTCGGAGCGCCTCGGGGAAATCGGTGTGCCTGTTACGGTAATTCCATACCGTTGGTGGCTGCACGCGCACTTCCGGTTGCCCGTCCGGCGGCTCTGGCAAAACCTGGCCGCCACGCATCGGCTCTCCGCCGTCCTGCGCCGGATCCGGCCCGATGTCGTAATCAGCAATACCCTGGCGGTACCGGTGGGCGCGTTTGCCGCCCGTCGCGCCGGCATCGCCCACGTCTGGTACATTCACGAGTTCGGCCTCGAGGATCATGGTCTGAAATTCGACTTCGGCTCCACCCTGAGCCTGCGCCTTATCGACAGGCTGTCGGAAAGAGTCCTCGTGAACTCGCAGGCTGTTTTTGATAAGTTCCGGCATGTCATATCTGAACCCAAGCTGCGTCTGATCTATTACGCGGTGGAAATTCGGACGTTGCCGGAGAACATCGCGTCCGAGCGGAACCCGTTCGACCTGTGCCTGGTCGGGCGAGTTTGTGCCGGGAAGGGGCAGAAAGACGCCGTGCGGGCGCTGGCCCTGCTGGCCGGGAAAGGGATGGATGTCCGCCTGTCGCTTATCGGGAACGAAAACCGGGAATACGGGGACTTCCTGCGCCGGCTGGCGAAGGAGCAGGGTGTCGAGGAACGGATCCGTTATGTGGGTTTCACCGAAGATCCGCATTCCCACGTCGCACGGGCTCATGCCGCCGTGGTCTGCTCCCGGAGCGAAGCATTCGGGAGGGTGACGGTCGAAGCCATGAAGCTGGGAAAACCGGTTGTAGGGGCGGACCGCGCCGCGACCAGCGAATTGATACAGGATGGGATCACCGGATTTCTCTACCGCCCGGGAAATGCCGGAGACCTGGCTGGAAAACTGGAGATTCTTTACTGCAATCGGTCACTTGTAAAGGTGATGGGCGAGAGCGCGCGGGAATGGTCGAGCCGGACTTTCAACCTGGAGAACCATACATCTGCGCTGCTGGAGGTTTTGCATGACGCTATTGCCGTTTACCGCAGGAACAACTCTGCAGGATGTTGACCGCCGCCCCGGATGAAGGGCTGGCTTTACACGGCACTAGAACAAGCTCAGATGGCGAGGGCACCGGCAGGGCGTAGTGTGGCAATGGCTCGTGCACTCACAGATTGCAAATAAATGGGGCAGGGAATTGAGAAACGTCTCCAGCACAAAGATCTCGGCGCCAGTCAAGTATCGGGTGGAAGTCATATTATGTCTGTTCCTTACGGGCGTGGTACTCTGGCACTACCGGGACGCGTTCCTGAATCCAGCGCTGTTCGGCGATGACTACATGAACATCGCCCGGAGCGGAGATTTCTCCCTCGGGACGCGTCTCAAGGGCTTTCTGGCCCCGAACAACAGCTATGACAACCGCCCTCTCGGGAACCTGCTATACATCCTTTTCTATCGTTGCTTCGGTGTCTCGCCCGCCCCTTACATTGCGCTCCTGTTTGGCCTGCACCTCATCAACGCGCTGCTTGGATTCTTCCTGGCCAGGCGGCTCCTTCGGAATACATGGCTGGCGGCACTCGCGTCGTCGGCCTGGGCGGTGAACTTCAATGTGGCCAACAACGTTTACTCGTTCAATGTCATATACGACAGTCTGGCCTTCTTTTGGTGGACCGCCGCCCTGCTCCTGTATCTCCATGACCGTGAGAAGGAAAGCTCCACCGCGAAGCTTGGCGCACTCTTGTGCTTCTTCATGTGCACGCGTTCCAAGGAAGTGGGCGTGATGTTCGCTCCGTCCATTTTGGCCTATGAAATCGCCGCCATGGATTGGACGGCATGGCGAAACCTGGGCATGCTCAAATCCACGCTGGCACGGATCCTGCGCAAACAATGGCCGTTTCATGTCATTGCGATTCTGTTCGTGGTCTTCTATACCAGGAACTCCGCCTGGGGGCTCAACTCTGTTCCCACCCATCCGTACTACCTGGACCTGAGCTACAGGGCCTTCCGGGAGGGGATGGAGTTCTATCTGTCGTTCGTGACCTTCAACCACCGGGTGTTTCAGGGAACGACCCTCATCGGTCTCGGCTTCGGGATTGCATTTGTCTGGGCTGCACTGCTGCGTCAACGAGTGCTCTGGTACACGCTGGCGACCTTTGTTCTCGCTTTGCTGCCCGTCATCTTCCTCGTCAATTCACGCGCGCAAATCTACCTCTACACCCCGTTGTACAGCCTGATCGTGACCCTGGTTGGTCTGGCCGGCCACTCCCTGCTCCGGGTGCAGAAACGCGGAAGATACGTCGGCGCCACGCTGGCCTATGCCGCGCTCGTGTTGATGTGCCTCCAATATTTGAAAACAGATTCGAAGTATGCGGGCTATATCCGGGCATCGTACGCCAACCAGAGGTCCATCGCCGGCGAGATCGTGAGTTGCCTGCGGAGGTGGTATCCCACCGTGCCCGACAACGCACGCTTCTACTTCCGAGGCATGCCCGACGACATACCGAATCCTGAACTTTATGTCGAATATATGCCCAGGCTGCTATATGGAGGATGGGGGATCAGATCCTACAGTGCCTCCAATAGTGAGGAGATTGTAGTGCGGGAACAGCGGCAGGGCGGCGGCCGTTTCTATTTCTTTGAGATCGGGGAGAGAGGCAATGGAGGCCGGTTGGGAGGGGCAGCGCAGAACATCATCGAGGACCGCACTGCCGAGGTGGAGGCGCTTTTGAGAACTGCGCCGCCGCCATCCGCGGAACCGCCTGTGCTGACGCCTCAGCCAGGGGTGCGTCTTACGGCAACGCCATCCAGGTTAAGAGCCGGTACCGACACGGTTGTGTACAGGATCGAAGGATTGAAGACCGGCGAGATTGACATGCTCTACAAAATTGACGACGAGCTGCAGCCTCCCATCCTTGACTGGAGAATGGACGACCATGACCGGATCATGATGTTTGTCGCCTCTACAACTCGGAAGGGCGTGTATCACATCATTGGAATCCGCAGATCCGGAACGCTCCCCACGAACGCTTGGATTTCCGTGAACGCACGTCTGGTGGTGGAATAGAAATGGGATTGCATCGGGCATGGTGTCCATGATCCCGCCGACCTGGCCTGCCCCAGGGGGAATATCCCGGGAGAGTGGAGGTGGAAGCATGCAGTTGGGGTGACCGGCCGCAGGGGCGGATAGCGCCAAACACGCCAATTTGATGCTGTGCGGCGTCCTTTATTTCTTCTGCCACCCCGGAGGCGCGGGCGCAAGACACACAGCCACATTCCGGGCTCGGGCTGGTCAGCGGCGCCCCACTCCCGGCGTTTCAGTTTTTGCGGGAGGAGTCGGACGAGCGGCGGCGCGGCGGTTTCGACGAATCAAGACAAATTCGGTCTGCCTGTCGTCGCGATCGCGCGTGACAGTCAGATTCTCGGCTTCCGACTTCACTTTCCCGATGACTTCTGAGATGCCGGGTTCCCGGTTTAACCATTGAATCCAGTCTGGTTCCACACTCTTGTCCCCACAGTACCGGTAGGCAATCGCCGCCTCCGGATCCGATTCAATCCTCTGGAGGGCATCCTCAATGTTCTCGTCTGTCAGATCGGTCCACGCCATTTCCTCCGTTTGAATCGATCCTCTGGAATATACATAAATGGGATAGGCCAGGGAGTAATTGACAGTGTAAACAGTTCGGACGTTCGATCTCGCGATACGGTGGTAAAACTCGTTGATCCCGGGAGAAGTCGTGCACACGCCCTTCACTGCATGGATCCTCGCCAGCACGTGCAGGCTATGGGCTGCGCCTAAACCGACGCCTATAGTCACGGCCACTGCACACGTGGTGACGATAAGGGGCGCGTATCGCTTACACCGGGCGATGCAGCTCGTAACCACGTGCGCAAGACCTGTGACCAGACCGAAATAAAACATGGGGGACAGAACATAATAGTGCCACGGCCGGTCCAGTCCCTTGAAGGCGGGATAGAAAAGGAAGCTGCATAAGCCGATGGCAACCAAGACGGCCGTGTGTCGGCCGTACCCCTTCTTGCCGCCCATCATCAAATAGATGAGCGAAGAACCGGCGATGAGTGCAAAGCCAACTGTCGCCAGGACCGGAGCTGTAGCGGCATCGGCTTCGGGCGCCAGAGTGATCCTCTGATACCAATCCGCTCCGTCAAACATTCTGGAGAAAAAGGCGAAGCAGTGACCCAGGCCGGTGAAGTAGGCCCCGCGGCGGCCATCAGAGGTCATGGTGAACAGGTCTTTGAGTCCAGATTGATGGAAATAAATCAGGTGCGGAATCAGAGGCAAAACGAAAGCCGCCGCTGGAAGCGCAACGAAATGGGTGAGCGCGCGCGTGACACCCTGCTCTCGTGCCACCCGCCGGAAGCGCCGGTAGGAAAGGCCGCTGGTGACGGCTGCAATTCCCAGCACGATCGGGATGGAGGTGAGTTTCTGGGCGAGCAGGCAGCCGTTGAAGAACCAAGCCATCCAGAGATGTTCTTGCCGGCAGTCTGAGTAAAACCTGAAAAGTGCCCCCAGCGTCAGGCATATGAACACGCACTGGGTGAGAAAAATCCCGTTATCCAATGGCACGGTGAGCACATAGTTTGCGTCGACAAGGGGGATCAGGAAAACAAGCTGAGCCCAATTGGCACCTACCGAGGGCAGTAGCGCCCAATACAGTGCCAGCAGGTATAGAAGCCCGAAGAGGACGTTCAAGACAAGAACGGTCGAGGACGATGTTCCGAACAACATCAACAGGGGAGCCAAGATCCAGATCTTCCAGGCGCCTGAGTAGGGGCCGCTTACAAGGGGAAGGGGGTATCCGAATACCAGGATCTCCAGAGACGGTGATTGGGATGCTGCCTGGAGCATGCCCACAGCCGGGGCGAAATCCCAGAGTGCGTCATTAGGCAGCCCGATGTCGGCGTTATAGACGCTCGTCGCTTGAAGCATCAATAGGAGAGACAGCAAGATCAGGACTATCGGCGTCGCTATTCTTGCCTTTGCTAGCATTTCATTCCTACCCACATTACCTGACCGTGGCGTACACGTCCAACTCGATCCACTGATTGAGATCGACCGCGGCCGAATCACGGATGCCGATGAAGTGATACAGGCCTCGCCTGGTACCGCCGTTGGCAAATATCCGAATGATGTTCTGCGCCGGCAGCGCCCATTTTCTGATCGGCGGCATCTGCTTCCCGTCGATCGAATACAGGATGTCCACAGCCTTGGCCTTCAGGCCTATGACGTGATACTGAACGGTGTCGCGCCCGGCCTGGATCTCCGAAGGGATCACCTCGAGCCTGACTTGCGGCTGCTTCACAAACGCCGGGGCGCGTGGAGCAGGGGGGATTGGCACCGTTGCGGGAGAGGGCACGGTAACCGGAGACGGAGCGGATTTTGGTGGGGGGGCGGGCGCCGGCTGCGTTTCCGGTCGGACAAGGGTACGTGTGCGGCAAAGGTATCCCTTGTTGCCGGTGCTGGAGTCGATCTCCCAGCACGAGCGGTCGTCCATCTCCTTGCTGTAAAAAGCAAGGTCGGCCCGGGCGATCTCTTTTTCGCCGGTGTCGGCAAGGTATGCGAAGGTCCTGGAGTCATCGTAGGGAGCAAGCATGCCGGTGATGATCTCCTCCAGCTTCCGGTTCTGCCCGGGGCTGAGAAAATTGGAGGAGATTCTGACGAAGCGCGTGGTCCGCGGAAAGGACGGGATCACATAGGATGTCGGCTCGTCGTTTACCATCAGGATCACGCTTCTGTCGATGCCCGGGACCGGCGGTACCCGGACTCTCAGAAAGCCGTCGTCAAATTTCTGGCGGCCGAAATCGGCGGGGATCACACTACGGCAAATGCCCATGTTCAGGAGGAGCGACAGCCCCAGGACGAGAAACCTGCTGTGAATCAAACGGGCGAGTGCGAGTGCGAGAAACGTCGGCGCGAGCAGCTCCAGAGCTGCAAGGTAACGGTAGATGGAGAAGAGCTGCTGCCAGGCCAGATAGGAAATTGCTAAAAAGAGAGTCAGGAACAGGAGGTTTGGATCCGGCTCAGGGCCGACGCTTCGGTCCCGCGGCGCCGCAGCACGCCCGAAACGCCGCAGAAGTCCGAATCCCGCCAGCAGGATAACGGCCGCATAACAGAGCGCGAGTCTGACGTCCCGGAACTGAATCTCGCTGGCCAGGTGGTTCTTCCGGGCAAGGAAAAACGGATAAAAGAGCGTCTGCTCCAGGTTTCTGGGAAGGAACCTGGTATCCATCGTGTTTTCCGGTGCATAGTAAGGGGACCGGAAGACGCTGTTCAAATACGGGAAAACAGGATTTCGAAAATCGCTGTACAGGTGCGCGCCCCAGAACCCGTACGCGGCCAGGAAGCCAAGCGCCAGACAGCCGTAGAAGGCAACGAGTGACTTTGTCCGGTTGCGCCGGACCAGCAAGACTGCAAGCAGGGCCAAGGAGACACCGGTGACATAAGTGACGACCGTGAGTTTGAGGCCGAAGGCGATTCCTATTATTGCACCGGCGCAGGCGGGCAAGAACCGGGATTTCTGCGGCCGATCCGCGTCAGCCGAGAGCCAGCGGAGCAGCAGCAACAGCCCGATCAGCGTCATTATGCTGACAAGATTGTCTCCAAACGTCGTGCCGAGCTCCGTGAGGCTGGCCGCACCATAGAAGCCGGCGGCCGCATTTCCCAAACTAAGGATGTGCCGGTAGAAAGCACGCCAGCGGCGGAACAGTGTCTCTGAGATCTGAAAAACGAGATAGCAATTTATCCCCTGTACTGCCCCCAACACGACAGCCGCCATCTTGCCCGGCAAGCTCGATAGCAGCAGGTAGGAGAGGGCGTGCATCAGCGGGTTGAAAAAGCTCTGCACCTGGGCCGGAGCAAAATCGTAGCTGAACGGCTTGTGGAGGAATGCGAAGCCGTCGTAATAGTGATAGTTGAGGACATCGAAGTTCACATCCTGCCCGAGGCGTACGGCCGCCCACGCAGAGGCCGCCATCGCCAGGATCAGGACGAGCCAGTGGATGCCGCCGCCGCTCTCATGTTCCGGCGCTTCGGTCGCGGCGGCGCGCAGCGCCTCTTTCGCTGCCCGAAAAAGCTGTCCTGCCTGCATTTGCGGCTTCATGACCCGAATCCCGAACCCCAATGATAAGAGCGTGAATATACCGCATCAGTCCCGTGACGCCCAAACGGAAAAGAGGGCGCGCGAGCGGATCAGTCGATTGCGGGTTACTGTGCGACTGCCAGGAGGTACTTGCCCCACAAGATGCCGAGTCGACCGACGCGTGTCATACATAGCCTTCGGTTGAGGCAATTACCCGGCCAGAAGGCACGCCCTGCCTTGTGCGGCTCTGTTTGCGGGATTGACTGGGGCCATTAATGTGAATAATGTTTCGACAGTTCAAGAGGGAAGGGCTGGATCGACCATCACTCAAAGGAGATCCAATGAGCCTTGAGGAGCTTTTCGGCACGCCGCAGATTCTGCAGACAACAGAGGAAATCAAGGACTGGTTCCACGCACGGCGCAAGGCCCACTTGAGGGAATCGGAAATCCAGGAACTGCTCCACCTTATGCACCCGAGGATCATTTTCATCAAGACACTCCCCTTCGATTCCTGCGTCCTGGATGTGGGGGCAGGAGATGGGTCACTTCACATCCTCAGGAAATGGCCGGCGCCCTCGAGGACGGATGTCAAGGTTTACGCCTACGGCCTCGAGAAGGGACAAAATTATGATTACCTCGACGGATATGAGCTGGGTCACTGGCCCGAGGAAAAACCGAGATTTCCAGGCGTGGATTTTAGCGCCATTTATTGTTCTCATTTCCTCGAGCACATAAAGAATCGCGCCGATTTTATCGCCTGGTGCAGTGGCAGACTCCCGCTCGCCGGGCGGCTCTATCTCGAGTGGCCTTCTCCCTGTGCGCTGGGGCTGCCAAGCAGAGGCGAGCTGGAGGCGGTTGGGATTGATCTAATCATCTCGAATTACCGTGACGATTTCTCACATGATGAGCTGCCCGATCGTGAAGTCGTATTGAAGAAGCTTGTCGAGGCGGGTTTTTTTATCGAGCAGACCGGTTTCGTCCGGTTCCCTTTTGTCGAAGAAGAACTTATGGCCCATTTTGCGACGGCCGATCGGGATGCTTTTGGAAGGTTGTCAGCGTTCTGGTCCAAGAACTACTGGTCGCAATATATCGTCGCGGCGAAAGCACGATCCGAGGGGGCCGAGACATAGGTGCACCTGTTGAAAATGATCGAAGGAGTGGTCCCCTACAGGGGCGGGCTCCGGTACCCGGCCGGAGGCCAAATCCGTCATTGATTTCCGCACAGGATGATCTACAATTTCATTTCGCGCTTGAATTTGGTTCAAAAACAACTAAATTATCGTGCGATAACTTCAGGACCAATCGCGGTTAAGGCTCGTCTGTCCGAATCGCCGGGCGGAAATCTTGAGTGCCACCGGGAGATTGCTCGTTTTGAAGTAAATCAAAATCAATTTGCGGAGGACTTAACAACATGTCTTACATCATCAACGAGGACTGCATCAATTGCGGCGCTTGCGAACCCGAGTGCCCAAACAAAGCGATCTACGCCGGCGGTGAGGAGTACGAGTTAAACGGCCAGAACCACCCTGCTCTCTCGGACGAGTACTACTATATTGTCGCCGAAAAGTGCACGGAGTGCGTGGGCTTTCACGACGAAAAGCAGTGCGTCTCTGTCTGCCCCGTCGAGTCCTGCATCGAAGACCCGAATCACCAGGAAACCAAGGACCAGCTTCTGGCGAAAGCAAAAGCACTGCACCCGGACAAGACTTTCTAGTCCTCTGACAGCTCTTATGCATGGAATCAGGGGCTACGCGCGCAATCCAGCCGTAGTCCCTGTTCTTTTTATGGGGACTGGATGCAATGGATGCGAAAATCCCGGTGGGTATTCTCGGGGCCACGGGAACGGTGGGGCAGAAGTTCATCAGGCTTCTGGCCGGCCATCCCTGGTTCCGTGTGACAGAACTGGCTGCTTCGGAAAGGTCGGTCGGGAAGCCGTACGAAGAGGCCGCGGCCTGGAAACAGGCTGCGCCGATCCCGGATGCCGTCCGGCGGCTCGATCTGCGGCCGTGCACTCCCGATCTGGGTTGTCGAATCGTCTTTTCCGGCCTGGATTCCGCTGTCGCCGGCCCGATTGAAGAGAGTTTCGCGGCGGCTGGTTACCTCGTGCTCAGCAATTCCAAAAACCACCGCCTTGACCCGGACGTTCCCCTGATCATCCCGGAGGTCAACGCCGATCACCTGGGGCTGATCCCGCGACAGAAAAAGAACCGCGGGTGGCGCGGCTGCATCGTCACCAATTCCAATTGCTCGACCATGTTCCTTGCCATGGTTCTCGGGCCCCTGCACGCGGCTTTCACTGTGGAGGAGGTGATGGTAGTGACGATGCAGGCGATCTCCGGCGCCGGCTATCCAGGTGTGCCCTCGCTCGACATCCTCGGCAACGTGATCCCTTACATCGACGGCGAGGAAGAAAAAATGGAGGTCGAAACTCGGAAGATCCTGGGCCGGTTCGATGGGGAAAAAGTCAATCCTGCAGACTTCCGGGTGAGCGCACAGTGCAACCGGGTTGCCGTTGAAGACGGCCACACAGAATCTGTGTCGCTGAAGTTTGCCCGCAAAGCCCCGGTCGAGGAGATTGCCAAAGCGCTCCGCGTTTTTTCCGGCCCGCCTCAACGGTTGCGCCTCCCGAGCGCTCCCGAACACCCGATCCTGGTAACCAGCGCGCCGGACCGGCCGCAGCCCCGATTCGATGTCGGCCTTGCCGGCGGCATGGCTGCCGTCGTCGGGCGCATCCGCCCCTGCCCGGTGCTTGATGTCAAGTTTACTCTTCTCGGCCATAACACCATCCGCGGCGCCGCCGGCGCTTCGATCCTGAACGCCGAACTTCTCAAGGCGCAGGGCTACCTGGAGTAGGCCCCGGCCGGGGCCTCCAGCTCCAAATGGACTTGGACCTGGACCGGGACTGGGCGATCGGGACCGGCCTGTTCCGGCGTCAAAACGCTCCGGAATGAGCAAACAGGGCTGAAGGCTGAGAGTCGAGGTCCAGGTCTGCGTCCAAGACCAGGACCAGGTCCAAGTCCAGGGACGGCGCTTTTGGGGGGAGATTTCATCTTACGTGGGTGCCATAATAAAAACAGGGAGTTTTCTCCGCACAGGAGGTCCGCGTGAAGATTGCACTCCTCGGCTACGGCAAGATGGGTAAGCTGGTGGAGGCCCTGGCTCTTTCCGAGGGCTGGGAGATCGGGCCGAAGCTGGACATGTTCAACAACACGCAAGGACGGGGAATCAGCACCGCCTCCATGAAAGGGGTCGATGTCGCCCTCGAATTTTCGCAGCCTGATGCCGTCCTGCCCAACGTCGAGGCCGTGGCGCGGCTGGGCATCAACCTGGTGGTCGGCACCACCGGCTGGGCGGAGAATTTCGACCGGGTCGCAGCCCTCGTGCGCGAGTCGGACATCGGCATGATCCACGGATCGAATTTCTCCGTGGGGATGAACCTGTTCTACGGCATCGTCGCTCGCGCCGCCCAGTTGATGGCGAAACTCCCGCAGTACGATCCGTTCCTGGCCGAGCAGCATCACCGGACCAAGAAGGACGCCCCTTCCGGGACCGCGCTCAGCATCCGGAAGATTGTCTCGCCACACTATCCGGGCAAAGATCTTCGGATCGCCAGCACGCGCGCCGGGTTCATTCCCGGCAATCACCAGGTAGGGTTCGACAGCGAGTCCGACATGATTCTCCTCGAGCACCGCGTGCGCAACCGGCAGGGCCTGGCTGAGGGGGCGCTCCTGGCGGCTCAGTGGATTGTGGGCAAGAAAGGAATGTACGAATTTTATGACGTATTTCCCCGTATTCTTGGGATCGAATGAACAATGCGGGATGTTCGACCCGCGGAAGGGGCGCCGGCGCCCTCGTGGTGACGGCAGAGGCGGCCGATGAGCAGGACGGAAGCGATCAGGGGATGCGGCACCGCGCTGGTCACGCCTTTCCGGCCCGACGGCAGCTTCGATCGCGACGCGCTGGCCGAGCTGATATCCTGGCAGATCCAGGAAGGGATCGACTTCCTGGTGCCCTGCGGAACGACCGGTGAATGCCCCACGCTGACCCAGGAAGAATACCTGGACGTCATCCGGGTCACGGTTGCGGCGGCAGCCGGCCGCGTCCCGGTCGTGGCGGGCGCAGGCGGCAACAATACGAATCACGTCATCGATCTGGCGCGGCTGCTGGAGGACGAAGGGATCGATGCGATCCTGTCGGTGGCGCCGTACTACAACCGGCCGACGCAGGAAGGGCTCTATGCGCACTTCCACGCGATTGCGAAGGCCACGCGGATGCCGGTGATCCTCTACAACGTTCCGTCCCGGACGGGGTGCAACATCCAGCCCGACACGCAGCTGCGGCTGGCCGAAATCCCCGGCATCCTCGGGGTGAAAGAAGCCAGCGGCGACATCTCCCAGGTCGCCGACATCTGCAACCGTGCCCCCGAAGGCTTTCGTGTGTTCAGCGGCGACGATGCGCTGACTCTGCCCATTATCGCGCTCGGGGGGTGCGGCATGATCTCGGTGGTTGCCAACGAGGTGCCGGGGATGACGGCAAAGTTCTGTCACGCCTGCCTGGAAGGGCGCTGCGACGACGCACGCGTCTGGAACCGCCGGCTCCATCCACTGATCAAGGCCAACTTCATCGAGACCAATCCGATCCCCGTGAAGGCCGCCCTGGCGATGATGGGAAAGATATCCGAAGTCTACCGATTGCCCCTGGTCAAAATGGGAGATATCGCGCGGGCGCGGCTTGCCGGCGTCCTGTCGGACTTTCAGCTGGTGCCGAAATGAGCCACGACCTGGAGCAGCAAATCGCCGGTCTCTTCGAGAATCCGCCGGAGGGTGGATTCTCACCGGAGCACTTCGAGCTGCTTGCGCAGTTCAAGCATCTGCTCAACACGGGGGAAGTGCGCGCGGCCTCGCCATACGAGCGTGGTTGGACTGTCAACCCATGGGTGAAGCAGGGAATCCTGCTCGGCTTCCGCATGGGGGTTCTGCGCGATTTCTCCATCAACGATGACTTCCGCTATTTCGACAAGAACACCTTTCCGCTCAGGCGACTCGCGATCGACGAAGGGGTCAGGGTCGTGCCCGGCGGGTCCTCCATTCGTGACGGCGTTCATCTTGGGCGGGGCGTCACCTGCATGCCCCCGATGTACATCAACGTCGGCGCCTACGTCGACGACGACACGATGATCGACTCGCACGCTCTGGTCGGCTCCTGCGCGCAGATTGGCAAGCGCGTCCACGTGAGTGCGGGAAGCCAGATCGGCGGCGTTCTGGAGCCGGTAGGAGCGCTTCCGGTGATCGTCGAGGACGATGTCCTGGTGGGCGGCAACTGCGGGATCTTCGAGGGCGCCATTGTCCACGAAGCCGCGGTTCTGGCCGCCGGGACGATCCTGACCGGCGGCACGCCGGTGTATGACATGGTCAAGGAGACCGTGTACCGCAGGGAAAAGGACCGGCCGCTAGAGATTCCGTCCGAAGCGGTGGTTGTTCCGGGATCCCGCGCCCTGAGCCTGGGGTGGGCGAAGGCGCAGCAGCTGTCTGTTTATACGCCGATCATTATCAAGTACCGGGATTCCAAGACCGAGAGTAGCATACAGCTGGAGGGTTTGTTGCGCTGATCGCAGGAGGGCCTGACATGGCGCACCTGTTCCCGTTTCAAGCGTACCGTTACAGCTCCGCAGTCGCTGGCGACCCGGCGCTCGCGGTCACGCAGCCCTACGACAAGATCTCGCCTGAGATGCGGAAGGAGTACTACCGTCGCTCCCTCTACAATGTCGTGCGGGTGACCAAAGGCCTCGAACAGCTCGACAACCCCGACACGAACTATCCCGAAGCTGCCCGCGCGCTCCAGGCGTGGATCGACCAAGGCGCCCTGGTCCAGGACGCTCTCCCTTCCATTTATGCCTACTACCTGCAGTACGACTTTGAGGGGGAACACCTGCTGCGCAAGGGCTTCGTCTCGCTCCTGGACCTGCAGCGTTCCGCGGCCGGCGTCCTGCCGCACGAAGGCACTCTGGCCTCCTCGAGGCTGGACCGGCTCCGTCTGTTGCGCAGCACCGAATGCAACGAAGATATGATCTTCATGATCTATACGGAGGACAAGCTCAGGGTAAACCGGATTCTGGAGGAGGCAACGTCCCGGCGGGCGCCTGAATTGAAAGTGAAGGACGAGTTCGGGGTCGTGCACCGGCTCTGGTCCCTCAGCGACCCGAAAACGATCCGGCAGATTCAGGATGCGATGGTCCCGGAAGAGCTCTTCATCGCCGACGGGCACCATCGATATGAGGCCGCCCTCAGCTATAAGAGGGAGTGCGAGGAGCTGGGATGGAAGCCCGCGGCCACGGAATCTTACCACCATCGGGTGGTGGCCTGCTTCAACAGCGCCGACGGTGGCATCACGATCCTGCCGACTCACCGCGTGATCGTCAACGTGCCGGGATTTGACCGCCGGGCATTTCTCGGCGCGGCCGAGAAGTACTTTGAAGCGGAATCGTGTCCGACTGCCTCCGATCTGTGGCAACGAATGGAGACGAGCCGGGACAGCAGTCACGCATTCGGCTTTTACACCAAGGGCAAGTTCACGCTGCTGCGGCTCCGGAGAGAGTCGGCGGTTGTCCCGCTCATGATGGCCCATGCGGAAGCTTACAGGAAACTCGATGTGAGCATTCTGCATCACGTGATCCTGGCGCGGCTGCTGGGCATCCGCGAGGACCTGGCGGCGGAGCAGGACCAGGTGGAGTTCGCGCGCGAACGAGAAGCGTGCGTTCATCGGGTCGACGCGGGCGCCGCCCGGGCGGCGTTCTTCCTGAATCCGACGACGGTGGAACAGGTCCAACGCATCGCGCTGCTGGGCGAGCGCATGCCATTGAGGTCTACGGACTTTTACCCCAAGCTCCTGTCGGGCCTGGCCTTCATGAAGATGCGCATCGTCAAGCCGGCAAACCAGCAGTCGTGACGCCGCCAGCAAAAAACTCACCGCTAAGGCGCAGAGGACGCAGAGCAAATCTCTTTTGATTAGCCGTGCGTCTTGATGCACCTGTACGGATCCCGGCGCAAGAGTGATTGCGGTAAAGAAGTCCTTGGCATCCGGGCGCGCGTGGTCTCCTGCGCCGTCATCGTTAGTCATGCGGCCAGATTGTAGGTGATGTCCAGTTCCATGTCGGGTCTGAGGCTGGCATACACGGAACAGTAAGTCTCCCGCGACAGTTTGATGGCCCGTTCGACGGAGGCAGGTTCGATGCATGCCCCTGTGATATCGAAGTGCAGGCCGACCCTCGTGAAGCGCCGCGGGTTAGACTCTGCCCTCGTGCCCTCGACCCGCGCGCGCACCGATTGGGGTGGAGTCCGCATCCGGCCGAGGATGTGGACCAGGTCGATCGCCATGCAGCCGGCCAGAGAAGCGAGGAGCAGTTCCATCGGCGAACTGGCGGCCTGGCGGTCGCCGTCCAGGCGCGTGTTGTTGCCGCCGGCGTTTGCGGTAAAACGAAGCCCGCCATCCCAGACCAATTCCAGATTCATCGGTTGATCGATCATGAGCGTCACCTGTTGCCGAAATAGACTGCTGCCTGTTCCGTGATCCTGCCGACGGCGTCCTCGAGCATCGTCCCCATGCCGAAATGGTTGGCCGTGAAGATCGCCACGACGACGCGCTTGTCGCCGGTTTCGAGCACGCCGACGTCGTTGCCGATGTAGGGCAGGAAATCGCCGGTCTTGTGCGGGGCGCGGCCGAAGCCGGTGTAGGAGAGATACCGCGGGATGCGGGTGGCATAGAGCTGGCCGCGCATGTGGCGCAGCATCTGCTGGCTCGCCTCCTTGCTGACGGCCTCCCCCTTTTCGATCTTCTCGAGCAGGAGCCCCATCTGGCGGGGAGTTGCCAGTCCGAACGGGTGCTTGCCCTCGCGGTGGAATGCCTCAGCGTTCGTGGCTCTCAGGGCCTTGAACCAGTCGGCTGCAAGACCGGTCGCGCGGATCTTGTCGAATCCGTACGAGTCCATCAGCTTGTTGACCGCTTCGATGCCGCCGACTTTCTGATACATGAGATCGGTGGCCGTGTTGTCGCTGACGATGATCATGAGGTCGATGATGTCCTTGTAGGTCATCACCGTCTCCTCGGCCCAGCGCTGCAGGATGCCGGTTCCCGGCTGCTTCTCGGCCTCCTTGAGTGTGTGGGTCTCGGACAGTTTGATCTTCCCCTCTGCGTCCTGGCGATAGGCCTCCACCATGAGAGGGATCTTGATCACGGACATGGTGTCCATCTGATCGTCCGCGTTGATCGCGATCTCCTCCCCGGTCTCGATCGATTTAATGTAGATCCCCCACTTGGCATTGATCGATCTTGTAATCGCCTCTATGCGCGACTTGGTGGTTTCCAGCGGAGTGCGCTGCTGTTGCTGCTGAAATCCCAATGCGAGCACCGACGCGGTGCAGACTGCCAGGATATATTTGCTCATTGCTTGCTCCCTTGTGGCATTTTGAATCGACTGCCGCATCATAGCACCCCTGCGAACCAAATTCCCACCGCCGCGATCGACAACCGCCTTCAAGTCGTGCCGGCGTACAAGCTTCACTTCATCGATGGACACCCTCTGAAGCCCGAGGCTACATGATGACTCCGACCTTCGGGAGGAGGACTGTGCCGGAATCAGCGTTTCTCATTTCAATGAACGACGCCCCGTCGCAAGAGGTCTGCGGTGAGATTTTTTGATTACGGCGTCCAGGCTCTATTTTTTTCGAGTCTGAAGTCTGAGGTCCGATGTCTAAGGTCCAGGGAGGTTGTGTTAGACTTTGCATCGGGAACATCTATGAGTCCGGGACAGATCAGGATCGCAGTCGGAATTACGGCTGCAGTTGTCCTATGTTGGCTGAGCGCGCCATACTGGGGAAGCAACGGCAGAGACGATCTGCCCGTGTCCGTTGCGCCGCTCTCCTTCGACGGGGAGCAAGCCTACCAGACCGCGCGGGAGTTCGTGACGCAGAATCCCAAACGGGTCCTGGGGAGCCTGGAAGCTCGACAGGCCACGGGTTTCATCCAGGGCAAGCTGAGCCGGCTCGGATACCAGGTCAGCTTCCGGCACTTCGATGCGCTGATCGCCGGGCGCCGCCAGGTGGGCAGGAACATCCTGGCCTTCCGGGCCGGCACGGTCCCGGAAATCCTGGCCGCGGTGGCGCATTACGATACGGCGCGCACGACGGTCGAGGGGGCGATGGACGACGGCGCCGGTGTGGGCGTGTTGCTGGAACTGGGGCGGGTGTTTGCGGCCGCATCACTCCGCCGCAGCGTGCTGCTCATTGCCACGGACGGCGAGGAATGGGGCATGCTCGGAGCGGCGGACATCGTAGCCAGTTATCCCGAACGCAGCCGCATCGCCGCCGTTCTGTCCCTCGATGGGGTGACCATCGGGGACATGGCCGCATTCCGGCTCGATTCGGAAGGGCAGCGAGGCGGGTTCTCTCCCGCGTGGCTGCGCCGGATTGCATTCCGGGCCGCCGCGGCGCAGGGACTGCCGGTGCTGGCCGCATCCGGGTTTCAGGAGGACCTGCAGCGCGCCATCGAACTCTCGCGGACGGACCAGGGGCCCTTTTTGATGGCAGGCATCCCCGCGATCAACCTCGGAAGCGAATCCGTCGATGAGGCACGGGTGCGGGAAGTGTACCATTCTGCGGCAGACACCATCGCCAACCTGAAGGCGGCGAGCGTCGGGCAATACGGCGCCGCGGCGGAACGCATCCTGCGCTCGATCGACGAGCTGCCCGCGATCCCGGCTGCTGCCGGCACCGCCTTCCGCTGGCGTAACGACACGTTCGTTTCCGGACGCGCCATGACCCTGCTGCAATGTCTCGCTTTCCTGCCCTTCCTGGTCGTACTCTATTTTGGCTGGCTGCGCTATCGCCGCTCCCTGACCGCGGAGGCGACGCTGCGCGAGGCGGCCTTTTTCCTATCGTGGCTGGCGCCGTTCGGCCTGATGTACTCCATGATCCTCTTCTGCCGGCTCATGAGGCTTTTGCCGCAGAACAGCCTCTATCCGGGCCCGCTGAAAGACCCGATGCTGGAGAATCCCGCCTGGGGCGTGGTCGCAGCAATTGTGGGTGGGGCGGCCGTCGTCGGGACCGGCCTTCATTTCCTGACGCGATACCTGACGCGCGGCCAGCCTCGCTCGTTCGGCGCCTCCAGGACGGTGCTGAGTTTCTTCCTCCTGGCAGTCGTTCTGATTGCCCTGCTGTTCAGCCCCTACTGGGCCACGACGTTTCTGGCTCTCCCTGCGCTGGTCTGGGCGACCGTCGAACGGGGGCGGAGTCCGGGCCGGCGCGTGGCCGGCGCGTTGGCGATCCTGGCTGCCGGTCTCGGGTTTTATGCCGCACTGTTTTTCTCGGATCGCAGTCTCGGAACCGACGCAGGCTTGGATATCATCTGGGTTGCGGTGCTGGGCCTGAGCAACGGCATGCTGCAGTGGAAGGGATATTTCCTCGCGGCATCGGCGGTTGTGCTCGGCCTGCGCTTCCTGTCTCTCCAGCTTTCCAGGCTTACTGCGTCTTCTCTTCCGGGCGCTCCAGGACGCTGCCGCGAACCGCATCAGCCCGCTTGAGCAGGAGGGCAAACACCAGCCCCGCCAGTCCCAGGGAAGCGAACATGAGCTGGGAGCTGGTGTAGGAACTGGTTTGGTGGGCCAGCAGCCCGTTCAGGTAAGGGAACAGGGCCAGCCCCATGTTCTGGATCATCGTCGTCAATCCGAACGCCGTGCCCACTTTCTCCTTGGCCACCAGCAGCGGGATCGACGGCCACATGGCCGCGGGGACCAGCACGAAGGCGCTGCCGAGCAGGATCATCGGGAGCCGCGGATCTAGTTGGGTCAGGCCGAGAACGAGGTGGCTGACGATCAGCAGTGCGGACCCGAGGATCATCAGCGAGGCGCGCCTGCCGATGCGGTCCACCAGGCGGCCCGCGAACGGCGCGAACAGCATGGAGGCGAAGATCGGGATGCTGGTGATACCCGGGGCGGTGGTGAACATGTGGAACAGGTTGAAAAACGCCTGGTAGATAAAGCCGCCCCCGCCCGGCTGAATATCCGGGATTCCCCACTTGGTGGCGATCAGGTTCGTGGAGAGCGCCGTGAAGGGGAAAATGGCGGAATAGAACGTCAGGCACAGCAGCGTCACATACCAATAGGTGTTCGTAAAGGCGCGCACGTCGGCAAATACGATCTTATCGCCCGCCCCCTCTGTCTTTATTTTCAGCAGAACTTCGCCCCTGCGATCCATGGCATTGGAGACCAGGTTGCAGAGCAGAGAGAGTACGCACAGAAAAAACGCGGCCCACAGGGCGGAGCGGAAGTTGCCGAAGTAGTTCGCGATCAGCGCCTCGGTGTTGAAGGAAAAGAGCGTCCCCAGGCGGCTGATGGTGAGCGCGACCCCGAACGAAAGAGCCAGCTCTCTCCCCTTGAACCACTTCGACAGGATCGCCAGCTGGGCTACGACCAGCGATTCCGACCCGGCGCCGAAGACGAGACGCCCGGCGAAAAGCATCCAGGAAGACTGGGCCAGGGCCACGATCAGCGCTCCCAGCGTCACCAGCAGGGAAAAAAGAAAAGAGGCCCGTCTCGTGCCCAACCGGTCGGTGATGACGCCGCCGAAGAAGACGATCGCGATGGCGGCGATCGAATAGGCGGAATAAAGGCTGCCGATGGTCCCCGTGGTGAGGCCGAGCGCCTGGATCAGGATATTCTCTATTGCGCCGATCGAGTCATAGGCGAAATAGGAGCCGAAGGTCAGCATGCTGACGAACAGCAGCAGGGTGAAACGGTACAGCCGTGTCGAGGGGTGGAAGGAGGAGACCGTCGCGGGGGGCTGGCTCATGAAATATCCTTTTGAGATAGTGACAGTTGGATCAGCCTAAACAAATTCGCATCCAAACGCAAGGCGATTGGCCCGCCTTCGAGAACAGAGTTGAGCCTTTCGTTCATGAATGATTCGGGTTAAGATCCGGCCAGATCGAACAGCGCAGTTACCGTCCTTGGACGGGAGGGGCCAAAGTTCAAGCTCATGCGGGCGATCATCGCCCTGGCCGGAACCATTTCGTGAGGAGGCATCATTCTCCAGCGGGGACGGGCTTCAGCCGGCTTATGTCACCCAGGGGCATACAGCTATTTTCTTTTGTTGAGGCCGGGTTGCAGCGGGTGATAAATGAGGCGTTCCACGGGCATCCCTTGCAGCAGGTGCTCCGTGAAAATCTGGTCGGCGTCTTCCACCCTCACCGCGCAATACCAGACGTTGTCGGGATACACTACGACCATGGGCCCGTTTCCACACTGGCCCATGCAGCCGGCATGATTGATCCGTATGGAAGATTCGAGGCCCGCCTGCCTCACCAATTCCTTCAGGCGGGTGTGCACGGCGATGGACCCGCCTTCGACGGGGCACACTTTGCCACCGGTGCAAACGAAAACATGTTTTTCAAAAGGAACCATCTGACGCCACCACTTTTTGATCGTGCAAAAAGCGCAAACCCGACCTGTACGCGAACGCAACCTGCACGGATCTCCTGCCGGTCGATTCAGCCCGGAAGGCCGCGCGCTCCCCAGCAGCACAGCGCCGCCGGGGTGGACGACAAATTGTATCACCGCATTGCGCCCGCTAGAATTCAGTTTTGGAGGTTCCCCTGATGTCGAGAGTCACTCCGTTGCATGAACTCGAGACCGGCGCCGGCGCGAAGTTCGAGCCTTTCGGCGGCTGGGAGGCAGCCGCGCGATTCGGCGATCCGCTCGCCGAATACGACGCGCTTCGTCACGGGACTGCGGTTGTGGATTTATGCTTCCTCGGCAAACTGCGTGCCTCGGGAAAAGACAGGCTCCGCTACCTGAACAGCATGCTCACGAACGACGTCCGGAAGCTCGGGCCGGGATCAGGCTGCTACGCGGCTCTTCTGACACGCCAGGGGCACATGGAATCCGACCTGTGGATTCACACCTTCGCCGATGAATACTGGCTGGAGTGCCCGCCCGGCACGAACGCCCAGGTCCTGGCCACACTCCAGAAGCACATCGTCAGCGACAAGGTGGACCTGGAGGATTTCACCGACCGGTACGGCGTGATTTCGCTGCAGGGGCCTGAATCAGGGCAGATCATGGAACGTACGGTAGAAACCTCGCTCACGATGCTGCGGCCGTTCGACCACCTCATAATCGGCGGGCGCGAGGGGAACCGGGTCGTAGTTCGTCAGGACCGCACGGGACGGGCAGGTTATGATCTTTGGCTGCCCCGGGCGGTGTTGGAGGAGGTGTGGAGACGCCTGGTGGAAAGCGAAAAAGTCCGGCCCGCCGGCATCACGGCCTTGAATTGGATCCGGACCGAAGCGGGGATTCCCTGGTATGGGATCGACATGGACGACCGGACCCTGCCTATGGAGGTGGGGCTCGAGTCGGCAATCAGCATGACCAAAGGGTGCTATCGAGGTCAGGAAATTGTCGCGCGAATCACTCACCGCGGCCACCTGGACCGCGGATTGGGAGGCATCGCGATCGAGGCCCCAGAAATCCCCGCCAAAGGGGCCGAGGTTCGTTCCCAGGGGACGAGGATCGGTGAGGTGACTTCCGCTATCCGGTCCCCGCGCCTGGACAAGCCCCTGGCGCTGGCGATCCTGAAAAGGCCGTTTCTGCAACCTGCAACTCCATTGGAAGTGGACTGCGGCGGCGTATTCCGGTCCGGCAGCGTGCTCTCGTTGCCCCTGCCGCAGGATCCGTGACCTTCCCGGCCTTCAATTGGTGCAGGCGACGACACCCCGGAGGGTCTTGATGTGCGCTTCGATGTAAGCGGAGTCTTCCGGGGAACTGGCGTGTTTGAGGTAGTGCTCCAGGTCGGCGAGCGCCTTGGAGAAGAGGCTGGTCTGCATGTAGAGCAGGCCGCGATCGCGGATTTCCGACAGGATTCCCGGATTGATCAGGAGAATCCGGTCCACGACCGAAAGGGCCTTGAAGTGCTCCTCGCGCTGGTAATAGATGCCCTTGAGGTTGAACAGCATGCGGCTGATGATGGACCTTTTCTCCATCGGGTACAGGAAAGCCGGTTGCACCGGGACGGAGCCGCCGTAGACACGGTCCAGCAACTCCTGGCAGTCTTCCACCGTGAGCACCCGCCCGTTGTTGAATGGGTCGATGAGCGTCTCCCGTTCGTTTGACATGCACTTGACAATGAAATGCCCGGGGAAGCCCACGCCATGGACTGGGAAATCGATGCGGCGTGCAACCTCCATGAAGATCACCGAGAGCGAAATGGGAATCCCCTGCTTGCGATCCAGCACCTCGTTCAGGTAGCTGTTGCGAGGATCGTAGTAGTCATCGGCGTTGCCCCGCAGAGCTTCCTGCACGAACAGGGCCTCGTTGAGGCATTCCAGGAGGTTGCCGGGGGAGCGGTCCCTTCCCGCGAGCACTTCCGTGCGGGCCGCGAGCGTGTCCAATTTGCGAAGATAAGAATTGATGTCGAGTGAGGGATATTCTTCCAGCCCGATCGACAACGCGGCACGGTCAAGCGGAAAGACGGACTCATCCAGCTCAGCCAGGGCAGAAAATGCGTGCCTGGCATTCAGACTCTCGACAATCACGGCCGCTCCTCGAAATTGACACCCTCGGCAAGGCTTCTTCCGCCGGCGCGGTGAACAGGCTACTTATATCAGGCGGGTATCCGTGCGGCAAGCCGAAACGAATCGCCGCACACCTCACATGCTGAAGTCCGTGCCCAGTGTGAAAAATCGCGTGGGGAAGGGCTGTAGTCCGCGCCCACTTGTGAAAAAGAGAAGATGAAGTCTCCATGTGGGGACGGGCTTCCTCCCGTCCAATGCTGCCGTTCGGTCTGCCCCGCCGATTCCCAGGATGGTGGTTCATTCCGGGCTAAGTCATCCGACTGGAAGAGCCGCACGGGCCGAAGCCCATGCCCACATGTGAAAGAACGGATTCCCGTAGGGACAGGATTCAGCCCGATCCCGCTGATCGGTCTACTCCATCAATTTCGAAGGAAGGACTCACTGAGTTAGTTTCTGTCGCGAAACTCCCTGGCAGCGAAATCGGCGCGCAAGATGTCGGCCCCGGAGGGGCCGCAGAGAGTAGCCGGGGGCAAGCGCGCAACGCGCAGCCCCCGGTAGGATATTTCACGGCGAAGAGCCCCGGAGGGGCGACAGAAGCCTATGGCGCACATAGTCTTTCGCCCCTGCCGGGGCTTGTTTAAATGCAACTTCCTACCGGGGGCCGCGCGTCGCTGAAAAGCGCGCCGCTTGCCCCCGGCTACTCTCTGGCGCCCCACTGGGGCGCTGTGCGCTGTGGCCGAACTCGAGTTACGCGGCAGAAACCGGGTATGGAACTCCGGCCTTTGCGGAAGGGGTTTCAATGCGGTCAAGCTGTGCCGCGAACGGCCGGCCCGGAAGCCCGCGGCCCCCCGCCGATTCCGTCTCCGCGTCGGAGTCAGCGCCCTATTGGCGGTCGAGAACCAGCGCGTGTTCCAGTTTGAATTGGAGCAGCGTTTCTGCCGGCACTTTGATGATCTGTCCTTTTGTCAGGACCTGTACTCCGGTTCCGACCGCAGCACCCGTGGCCGCGCCTACTGCCGCCCCTTTGCCGCCGCCGGCGACCGCTCCTATGATGGCGCCGAGTGCCGCAACTCCGCCGACTGTCTTGGCTGTCTGGGTGGACCGGTTGGCGCCCACCTCGCTATAGTCCGAGGTGCGGACAACGTAACTCTTGCCGTTGACCTTCAGCGAAGTGAGCTCGAGGATCAGTTCCGATTGGCCCGTGAGCTTTCCCGACGCCCTGGCATAGGCGATTGTTCCTTTGACCTCCGTGCCTCTCGGAACGATCACCTGATTGCCCGACATCAGCGGTTCGTCAAGTACGGCGTCAAACTCGTCGCCGACCTTGTTGCGGTCAGTGTCGATCGGGGCGGTGGTGCGGATTGTCAAAGCCGTGCCCTCGGGAAACGTTACCGTGGCATCTCCGACCGCGGGAACGGGAACGGCAGCCGGTTGCACGACGGGCTGTGTCGCAGCCGGCTGGGGTTTTGCCGTCGCCTGTGCCGCCGGTTGCGCCGCACGAGCGGCGGCGGTGGGCGTCGGCGCGGGCGTGGCGAGTTCAGGCTCCTGGAAGATGATCTGACCGACCTCCGCCGTATTGAAGCTCTGGACCCGGTCAAGGATGCGGAATTCGACGACGTAGGCGTCGCCCCGCAAGAATTTGCCCGAGTATCTTTGGCCGTTCTTGAGAATAATCTGATCCGCAAACGCAATCGTGCCAAACATTACAGGCAGCATAAATGCAGCAAATAAATATTTGATTTTCATGAGCCTCTCCCAGTCTGGATGGCAGCGTTCCGATGCCGGATAGATCACCCTGCCATGCAATGATCATAGGACGACAGCCGGCCGGCAGGTGTTCAGAATTTCCGGCGGATCGTTCGCTACCAGCAACAGCGAACTGCGCCCTTTTCAAATGTTAGGAGCGGGAGGGCCGGAAATCAAGTAACAGTGCCGGGATCCGGCGGCAGGGAGGCGATCCTGCTTTACGGCGATTGGGCCGCAACCGACAATTTCGCACTCACGAGCCTCGCTGCGAACGTGCTAAACTTCCACAAGATTCGGTCGTTTCTGTGCATCGAAATCCTGGTGAATGCAAAGGGCGCCGGCACGAATGACATCAGATGATGCATCCGACTCCTGCCAATTTGAGAGTGATCGGCTCCTTCTGCGCCTCGACGTGACGTTTGCCGCCGAAATCAGCGCCATCACGCCGGTGGTGGAGCGGATACTCGCCCTTGCGAACGAAACCAGCTGCATTGCCGGCAAGGAATTCGAGGTCCGGCTCGCCCTGCGGGAGGCGTTGACCAACGCCGTAATCCATGGCGCCAGGCAGGACCCCAGCAAGATGGTGCAAGTCACTGCTTCCTGTGACCAGTCGCGCGGAATCCTGATCGTCGTCCGGGACCCGGGCCAGGGCTTCGATCCCGGTTCAATCCCCAGTCCCATCGAGGGCGAACGGATTTTCGCGGCGCACGGCCGCGGCATCTTCCTGATCAACCAACTGATGGATGAAGTGCGCTTCAAGCGTGGCGGTACGGAAATCCACATGCTCAAGAAATGAAGATCGTCCGGTCGCGTGCCGGAAAACGAAATACCTGCCGATTACCCTCGTATTTTCCCGTTGAAATCAATTTTGTTTCGTACTAAATAATTAGAACTAAATTCCAGCAATAATATTTGAACCTTATGGCGCCGTGCGGCGTCTAAAGGGGGGATCAAACGTGCAATTCGCTTGCAGTGTGTTTCCCTTGCACTGCCTCCATCCGCGATAACGGACAGCAATATTCCTGCGAGGGATGCCATGGCTATGGTCCGTGTAAACTCGCCTCGAGTTCCTCGGGCAATCCGTCCCCGAACCGGCGCCGGTGAAATCTCCGTGCGCAGAATAAGGCCGGGCTCGGGCTGGAACTCCCGCGCGCTGCTGCCTGCCGTCTGGGCGGCCGTCGCGCTCCTGGCCTCGTCAGGCTGCGACCGGGTGACACCGCGCGCATCTGCGGGCGCCGACGCAGGCGCCGATTCCGTGCGTGTCGAACGCAAGGATTTCTACCGCAAGATCCGGCTTCAAGGCACGGTGGAAGCGGTGCGATCCTACTCCGTGCTCGCGCCCCGGCTGGCGGGACAGAGCGCCATGACCATGCTGATCACGAAACTGATCAAGAACGGCACCCGCGTTCGAGAGGGGGACGTCCTGGTGGAATTTGACCGCCAGAACCAGGTCAAGACCGTCATGGACCGCCAGGCGGAGTATGAGGATCTTGTCCAGCAGATCAAGCGGCGGCAGGCGGACCAGGCGGTCGCGCGCGCGAGGGATGATACCGACCTCAAGGGCGCGGAAGTCGATGTCCAGACGGCGCTCGTCGACATGCGCAGCAACGACCTGATCTCCGCGACCGAGGCGGAGATCAACAAGCAGAACCTCGCGGAGGCCGAAGCGCGCCTGAAGCTCCTCAACGACACCCTGGCGCTCAAGCGTGACGCCGAAGCGGCAGACCTGCGCATCCTGGAGATCCAGCGCGACCGCTCCCGTAAGGCAATGGAGTATGCCCAGGCCAACATCGAGAAGATGTCCATCAAGTCCCCTCTCGAGGGGCTCGTGGTGCTGACCCCGGTATACAGATCCTCCCGGTATGTGGATCCCCAGGAAGGGGACGAGGTGCGGCCGGGTTCTACCATCCTGAAAGTGGTGAACCCGTCGGCGATGCAGGTGCGCGCCCGCGTCAACCAGGTTGACCTGTCGTACCTTCAGCCGGGCCAGTCCGCGGAGGTGCGGCTGGACGCCTATCCGGATCTGTTCTTTCCTGCAACCTTCACTCGCATCGGTTCCGTCGGCATGGCAGGTTCCGGCTCCAAGCAGATACGCTTTTTTACGGCTTACCTCGTTATAAATAAAACCCATCCCAAGCTTCTTCCGGACCTGAGCGCGGCCGCGGATGTGCAGGTGCAGGATCTGAAAGGGGCCCTGGTCGTGCCCAGGGAGGCGATCGTGGTGCGGGACGGTCAGACGCTGGTTGAGGTCCGCCAAGACGGGAAACCGGCGATGCGGCCCGTTGAAATCGGCGCCATAGACAACTACGAGGCCGTGATCGTGTCGGGGCTCGAGGAAGGAACCGTGGTCGCCCGCAATCCCCAACTGAATCCGGCCGGCAGCCGCCGTCCGCCGGTGAAATGAGCTGGAGGCATCACAACATGGGCAGGAGATCGAACTTCCGTCGCCTGGCATACGTCCTGATGCTGCTGGCGTTGATTGCAGCGGGGATTTTCCTTTACGGCCCGTGGAGAAAAGCGGAAGCCCCGAACATACCCGATGCGGTGGTCAAGCTGGGCGATTTCGTGGAGTATGTCCAGGTGCGCGGGGAGGTCAGAGCCCGCTCTTCGACCTTCATCAATGCCCCTTTCAACGCAGGCGACCTGCAGATCCTCAAGCTGTGCAAGGATGGCACCCTGGTAAAGAAAGGGGACGTCGTCGTCGAGTTCGATCCCACGAGCCTCCAGCGCACCGTTGATCAGTCCCGCTCCACCTTGAGACAGCTGGATGCCCAGATCGCCCGCATCAAGGCCCAGCAGCTGCTTCGCGACGAGCAGAGTATCACCGACAAGGTGATGGCCGAATTCGGCGTTGAAAGGGCCACCCTCGATGCCAGCAAGGGGCCGGTCGTCGCCGCCGCCGAAAACGAGAAGAACCGCCTGGCTCTCGGCAAAGCAAAAATGAAGCTGCTCGAAGTCGAACAGCAGATCGCCTCCAACCGCGTCGGGGCAGAAGCAGATCTTGCCGGAATCCTGCGGAAGCGTGAGAAGGCCAATCTCGATCTCGAGCAGGCTCAGCAGAGAATGGCGGCTCTGACCCTGACGACGCCGGTGGACGGGCTGATCATGATGCAGCCGAATTCGCGTGCGCGCGCGACCGGCACCAGCACGGTCCCGATTTTCAAAGAAGGGGACCGCGCCTATCCCGGCGCAGCGATTGCGGAACTTCCGGACCTGTCGACGGTCCAGGTCAATGCCCCGGTCGATGAGGCCGACCGCGGGAAGCTGGATCTGGATCAGCCTGCTACCATGAGAGTGGATGCCGTGCCTGACAAGGAACTGAAAGGACGGGTGGGCGTCATCGGGACGATTGCCAGGATAGACATCGCCAGCCTGCTGAGCAAGAAGTTTGACATGACGATCCTCCTGGAGCAGCCGGATCCGAGGTTGCGTCCGGGAATGAGCGCGACCGTGCGCATCGCTGTCCTCCGCCTGCCGAATTCGATCCTGATCCCCTCGGAGGCCATCTTCGAAAAGAACGCCAGGGCGGTGGCGTATGTCCTGACCGGCGGCCGATTTGAAGAACGAACCATCGAGGTGGCCCGGCAGGGGGATGGTCAGGCATTGATTGCGCACGGCCTGAAGCCGGGGGAGCGGATAGCCCTGAAAGACCCGACTTTGGGTAAGGAATCCGTGAAATAGCGTCGCCGGGTATCGCCGGCAAGGAGCGAGAACCGATGATGAAACTGCGCGGAAAGATTTCGCTGATGGTTACCGTGGCAGTGCTCGGCGCGGCGGTATTTGCCGCGGTGCCCATTGTTTCGAAATTGAAGCCAACCGCCGCCGCCGATATTCCCATCGCCCGGGTGACACGAGGTCCCCTGGAAACCAGGATCTACACCCTGGGGGAGATTCGACCATCGAACGTTGCCATGGTGATGGCGCCGCCGGTCGGGGGCATGCTGCAGATTATCCATGCGGCCGGCACCGGCACATTTGTGAACCAGGGCGACGTGGTGGTCGAATTCGATCCCGTCGAGCAGGAATACAACCTCGAGCAGGCCCAGTCGCAGCTGGAGGAGGCGGAACAGCAGATCAGGAAAATGCAGGCCGACATCGCCGTGCGCAAGGCCCAGGACAACGTGTCCCTGCTCGGGGCGCGCTTCAACGTGCGCCGCGCCGAGCTCCGCATCAAGGAGAACGACCTCCTGAGCGCCATCGAAGCCCGGAAGAACGTCATCAGCCTCTCTGAGGCCAAACGCCGGCTGGAACAGATGGAGCGTGACGTGAAGTCGCGCGCGAGCTCGGATCAGGCCGACCTGGCGATGCAGAACGTGAACCGGTCGAGAGCCATGATGCAGATGAAACTCGCTCAGCAGAACATCGACAACATGAAACTGCGCGCCCCGATCAGCGGGATCGTCGTGATGGCTCAGAGTTACGGGATCGTCATGATGTCGAGCGGCGGCGGCATATACGAGAATACGACTGAATACAAGGAAGGCGATCAGGCCTCGCCGGGCATGACGATCGCGCAGATCCAGGACGTGCAGCGGATGGAGGTGGCGTCCAAAGTGGCGGAGATCGACCGCGGCAACCTGCGTCCGGGCCAGCCGATCGATGTCCACGTGGACTCATACCCCACGTCCGCTTTCCCCGGCAAGGTCAAGTTCCTGGCCGGGATGGCATCCACTTCAACCCAGACAGCAGCCGATTACTATGCGGGCATCAAGTCATTCGACGCCACTTTTGAATTCGACGCCGGGAACATGAGGATGAATCCCGGCGCCAGCGCACGCATAGAAGTGCGCGGAACAAACGCGGGCGACACCCTATCCCTGCCGCGACAGGCATTGTTCAGCAAAGCGGGCAAGCCTGTGGTCTATTTGAGAGGTTCCCCCGGAAACTGGGAGGCTCGCGAAATCCAGATAAAGTACCTGACCGAGAGCCGCGCTGCCATCGATGGATTGGCCGAAGGCACAGAGGTGGCACTGCTCGATCCAAACCTGCGCCAGGCGGACGCCGGGCCGAAAGCCGGCCCGCTCGGCTCGATCCTCGGAGGAGCGTCGCGATGACCGGCAAAGACACAGGCGCAGCGATGAACTACAGGCCGCGACGGGCCAGGCAGTTGCTGCCGGACATCCGGCTGGCTCTGCAGAACCTGGGCCTGCGCAAGCTCCGTTCGTTCCTGACCATGCTCGGCATGATCTTCGGTGTCGCCGCCGTGGTTTCGATGCTGTCGATCGGCGCCGGCGCCCAGCAGCAGGTGCTGGCCGTCATCGAGCAGCTTGGCGTGCGCAATCTCATCATCGAAGCCAGGGACATTCCGGATTCGACCGAACTCGCGCGCCTGCGCAAAATCTCGCCCGGCCTGACACGCCAGGATCTCCGGGTAATCCGCGCCAACGTCGCGGGATTGACCGAAACGAGCCCCCGCAAGCGCGTCACGCCCTCCGGCATGCTGCCCAAACCGACGCGGGACATGCCGGTCGTTTATGGCGTGTCCCCCGTATATCGGGACATCGCCGGGCTGCGGGTGGTCGCAGGAAGGTTCTTCGATGAACGTGACAATGAATTCGGGTCCCCGGTCTGCGTCCTGGGCGAGGGCGCCAAGGGGAATCTTTTTCCCCAGAAGGAGGCCGTTGGCCAATTCATAAAGATCAACGAGCAGTGGTTCAGCGTGATCGGCATCATCGGCCCCCGGCTCACCGCTCAAAGCGAACTCACCGGCTTGAAGGCGCAGGACCTGAACAACGTCATCTATGCGCCGCTCGAGAGCGTCACCTATCGCCTCGAAGACAGGATGAGCTACCTCAAGGACGAGATCGACGGCCTGTACCTGCAGGTGGAAAAAGCAGGCGACAGCACCGCCATCGCCGGCATCGTGCGCGGCATTTTGAATTCGTCGCACCGTGATGCAGGCGATTTCACCCTGGTGATCCCCGCGCAGCTGCTGGCCGAGCAGAAGCGGACAAAGCAGATTTTCGAGATGGTCATGGTCGCGATCGCTTCCATATCGCTCCTGGTCGGGGGGATCGGCATCATGAACATCATGCTGGCCAGCATCCTGGAGCGCACGCACGAGATCGGGGTGCGCCGTGCCGTGGGGGCACGCCGGTCCGACGTATTGCGCCAGTTCCTGGTGGAAGCGATCCTGATCTCCTTCGTCGGCGGCCTCCTCGGCATCGCCGGCGGCTTCGGCATCTCGCGGCTCGTGGCCATGATGGCGGGCTGGTCGACGATCGTGACCCTGAATTCCATCCTGCTGGCGTTCCTGGTATCCGTTTCGGTCGGCCTGATCTTCGGCATCTACCCGGCAGCCAAGGCAGCGCACCTCGATCCGGTGGAAGCCCTCCGCTACGAATGACCTTCGTTCGCGGTCGTCAGTCCCCCGCTACCATACGTTCATCGAGATAGCACCAGGTCCAGCCTTCGCCTGGTTCAATGGAACGGATGAGCGGGTGGCCGGATTGACGGAAGTGCCTGGTCGCGTGCTTGTTCTTGGACGAGTCACAGCACCCGACATGTCCACAGGACAAGCACAGCCGCAGGTGAACCCAGGAATCTCCCGTCTTCACACACTCCCCGCACACGTGTTCGCGGGTCGTGGTGATTTTTATCTGGTCCATGTGCCGGCATTCGCTCGGCATGTTCTTTTCCCCCTTGAAGCAGCCTAGCGCGCATCGCGTTCAAGCGCGCTGCGATCCCAGTGAGCAAGTTCCGCCCCTGATTCATAGGCGCTCTGCAGGAATTCGAGCAGCGTATCCTTCGGAGACGCGGAATTGCGGACATCGTCGTACATCAGCAAATACTCCGACATGCCCTTGTGGTAGAAAGCCTGGCCCGGACGGATGGACGCGTTCGGATATCCGGGCGGTTCCGGCGCGGCGTACGCATAGAACGCCGGTGCGGCAATCTCGCCCCCGCCCGGCCAGAAGCCGGCGCTGATCACTTCGTGCGAGTATGCCTCTCGCGTAATCGAATCCGCTCCCGGACGCTCGGGCGCCCGGCGCCCGGAGAATCGTGTCACAGCCAGATCGAAGCTGCCCCAGAAGAAATGTACGGGGCTGCTCTTGCCGATGAACCTCGACCGGAACTCCTTGAAGACGGTGTCCACACTCGTCAGCACCCTCCAGAATCGCCCGGCATACTCTGCATCATAGGAAGCGTGCTTGTAGTCCTCCTCGAAAGGGATGGGATCCGGCACTTCCGCCGGTCTGGCCAGGATCTTGAACTGGATGCCGAGCGAATCCATCCTGGCCCGAAACTCCCTGTAAAACTCGGCAACCGGCATAGCCGCCAAGGGGAGGAGCGCGGTTTGATCCTTACTGGTTTCAATGACCAGCTGGTGCTCAAGGAAGTCGAATTGGATTTCGAAGATCCCCGAATCATAGGGGATGGCTGAAGTCGTAAGCCCGCGCGGGTTGACGTAGAGAGCCACGTCCCACCAGTGGTTCAGCTTCGGGCTCAACGCCAGGCGGACTTTCCCGACAATCTGAGTCCACATGTGGAGAGTGTCGTAGGTGGCTTGCCACTCCGCCAGAGGCAGGGCAGGCCATTGTGCTTCACCCGTCGAAACAACCTTGCTCATATGCGCACCTCCCGAGATTTGCACCGTCCGGCGCTCTCACAAAGGATTGCATGGAGGATCGTCTCGGGCAAGGCGCCATTGCCGGTGTCAGTCCCCGCTCTCAGGCTTTTCTGAGGCTGACCAGGCTCAGGATGAATGCGATTGCCATGAACATGCCGGCGGTGACAAACGGCCAGCCGATGCCGAAGGCATCGAATACGTAGCCTCCCCACGTGGGCCCCAGAATCCGCCCCAGGCTGGCGACGGATTGCGCGATGCCCATGATGCCGCCCTGCTCATCGACGCCGCTGGACTTGGAAATCAGCGCCGTAATCGAAGGATTGTTGATTCCCGCCCCGAAAGACACCAGGGTCAAAATCAGGCAGTACACGGGGATGTTCGGGGTAAAAGGCATCAGTCCCAGGCCGAAGATCATGCTGAACGTCCCCAGCATGATGAGGCGTTTCTCTCCCAGGCGGCGCACGAGGCGGCCCAGCAGAACGCCCTGCATCACGCTCATCAGAAACCCGATAAGAGTGAAAAGATACCCTGTCTGGCGCGCCGACAGACCGTAGCGATGCTCGTTCAACAGCCCGAAGGTCGCCTCCATGTTGGAGAATGCGAAGACCACGACCAGGTACATCATCAGCAAAGGCGCAATCCGCGGGTGCGACAGTGCATTGCCCAGGGTTTTCAGATCAAACCGGCGGCCCTGGGCACGGTGACGGTTTTCGTCAGTCAGCGATTCGGGCAGCTTGAACCAGGCAAAAACGAGATTGAGGCCTGCCATAGCCGAGGCGAGCAGCACCGGCTTGTCATAACCATAAGGGGCCAGCAAGCCGCCGATCGCCGGGCCGAGAATAAAGCCGAGCCCGAATGCCGCGCCGACCATCCCCATTCCCTTGGCTCTCCCTTCCGGGGTGGTGACGTCGGCGATGTAGGCATTCGTGGTCGGGATGATCGCCCCGGCGATTCCGGCCACCATGCGCCCGATGAAAAGGGAAGTCAGCGTCCCCGCCAGGCCGAAGATCAGGAACCCGATGCAGGAGCCGCCGAGGCTGAGCAGGATCATCGGCCGGCGTCCGTAACGGTCCGACAGTCGCCCCCATACGGGAGTGAACAGGAACTGCATCAGCGAATAGCTGGTCGACAACATGCCGATCATGAGGGAAGAGGCTTTGAACGACTCCGCATAGTAGGGAAGCAGCGGCAGGACGATTCCGAAGCCGACCAGGTCGATAAATACCGTCAAGAAAATTATCGCTAGCGGCGATCGCTTCATAAGTGCTAAACGATACCAGAAAGGGGACGGGAGTGCCGACTGATTTTCACCAGCGGATCGCCGCGCATCCTCGGCCTCGAAGACCGCGCGGGAAATTCAACCGCTTGAGCTGGATCCCGTCATTTCAGGACGTGTGCCATGGAAACTTCGCAACTTGATGTGGATGCAATTTTCTTCGATGCAGTCGGAACCCTTTTTGAGGTCCGGGGATCGGTCGGAGCAATCTACAGCCGGATCGCCGCCCGCCACGGCCTTGTGACTGACCCGGCGGAGGTGGAGGCGGAATTCCGCGCCGCTTTCAACGCGAAATCCCTCGAGGGAATGGCGCCGGGACCATCACCAGGATTCCGCGAGGAGAAGGCCTGGTGGATGGATCTGGTCCGCCGGGTGTTCTCGGGAAGGATGCCGCCCGAGGCATTGCGCGACTACTTCGACGATGTTTTCGAGGCGTTCCGGGGCGTGCAGGCCTGGGCGATCGATCCGGGCACGCCTCCCATACTGGAGCGTTTGCGCTCGAGCGGATATCGCCTGGCGGTCCTGTCCAACTTCGATTCGCGTCTCTTCGACGTGCTGGCAAATCTCGGCATCGACTCCTTCTTCGAGCGGGTCGTAGTCTCCTGGCACGCCGGATCGGCCAAACCCGACCCCGGGATATTCCGCCGGGCGCTCGCAGCTATGCATGTGTCCGCGCCCCGGGCAATCCACGTCGGCGACTCTCTCCGCGAGGACGTCGAGGGCGCAACGGCCGCCGGCATGCACGCAGCGCTCCTGGACCGCAGGGGAAGACACCCCGGCTGCAACGCAGGCCACCGCCTGGAAAATCTATCCGAGCTGCTCCGCATCCTTCGTGGCAGCCTTCAGATTCATCCTGAACGGGAGTGAGGGCCATGCCCCCCGAGCCCAGTTCCGATCGCTCGAATCGGAATGGGGGACACGGCCCTCACAAACGGGGCGGGGCTGGCGTTCCATCGCAGGCCCCCGCCCGGTCACGACGCATTCACCCGGACCGCGCTCCGGCGGAATCGTCAGGACAATTCGAATGCGACGAACATCGACTGGCCGTTCCGAACGAGCCGCAGCCTTACCGCATCCCCGCTCTTGAGGTTGCGGGTGGCGGCCACGACGTCGGCAGCACCGGTCACATTCGTGCTGTTGACCCCCTTGATGACATCGCCGGGCTGGACACCCGCTTCATCCGCGGGGCTGCCTGGCCTGACTTCGGTCACCAGCGCCCCCACGGTCGCCGCAAGGTGCATTTCGCGAGCGACTTCGGGAGTGATGTTCTCCACCGTGACTCCCAACTTCCCGTGTTCTTGTGCGCCCGAGGACTGGAAAGCCTGGGCCAGGTCCGCCGGTCTTTCCCCGACGCTTACCTGCAGGTTCATCTCCTTGCCGTTGCGCAGAATCTTCAGATTTGCCGGTTGGCCCACCTTGGTATCAGCGACCGCGAGCGACAGGTCGTTGGAGCTGTGGATCTCCCTGCCGTTGTACTCCAGGACCACGTCTCCCGTCTGCACGCCGGCCTTGGCTGCCGGGCTGTTTGCAGTGACATCCGCCACCAGCGCGCCCTTGTCGGGGCTCAGGTTGAAGCTCTTGGCCAGTTCCGGGGTCATGCTCTGAATCGTCACCCCGAGCCAGCCGCGCGTGACTTTGCCGGTCTTGACGAGCTGGCCGTAAACCTTGTTTGCCATCGACACCGGAATTGCGAACCCGATTCCCTGGAAGCCCCCGCTGTCGCTGGCGATCATCGTGTTGATGCCGACCACTTCACCGCTGAGGTTGACCAGAGGGCCGCCGCTGTTTCCCGGATTGATGGCGGCATCCGTCTGCAGGAAGTTGTCGTACGGGCCGGCGCCGATCACGCGCCCCGTGGCGCTGATGATCCCGGCAGTCATGGTTTTCTGCAGGCCGAACGGGCTGCCGAAGGCAAGCACCCAATCGCCGACCTGGACCTGGTCGGAGTTCCCCAAACGCATCGTCGGGTAGCCCGAACCTGCGATCTTCAGAACGGCGATGTCCGTCTGCGGATCCGTCCCCACGACCTTTGCATCCACGACGCGGCCGTTATCGAGCTTGACTTTGATCGAGGACGCGTTCTCAACCACGTGGTTGTTCGTCAGGATGTATCCGCTCGAGTCCACCAGGAAACCCGATCCCAGGCTCTTCTGCTTCAGATCCCGCGGCATCTGCCGGAAATTGAATCCGAACGGATCCTGGCCGCCGAAGAACTCTCTGAACGGGTCCTCCATGCCGGCAGCGGCGTTGTGAATGATCTGTTCGGTGTTGATGTTGACCACGGCGCCCTGGACTTCTTTCGCCACCGCTTCAAAACCGCGGCTCAGTTGCTCGGGCGCATTCACACTGGCGATCGCCGCGGTGGTAGTTGCACTGGATGCCCCCATGTCGTAGGCCGTCCGGAAGCCCAGCGCACCCCCCAGAATCACCAGCACCATCGCAAGGCCGAGGGCGAACCCGCGGCCAAACCCGGGCTGCATCAGCCCCTTCCCCTGAAAGACCTTCTTTAGTGTGAACGTGTTTTCCCTCCGTTTCCTATCCCTATAACTCCTGCGCCGACTTCTTTTGCGACGCCGGGATCGATAAATGCAGAAGGCGTGCCACACCCGCTGTTTGGTTGTAAACATTTCATAGATTTGCAGTTAGAGACAGCATTCGCTGGCGGGTCGATCTTGCTTTTCTGTCGCGTTGTTGTTGGCGCCGGGCCGGTGCCTCCTGTAAGTTCCAGTTAAAAATGCCTTTAATGGAGTTGTGACGCTTTTGCAGGCCCTGTGGCAAAAAGGCAGCGGAGTCCCGGCCGGGACCTACTCCTGTTTGGACTTGCTCTCCATTCTCCGGTAGAGGGTGCGGCGGTCGATGCCCAGAATTTCCGCGGCATGGGAGATGTTTCCTTGGGTGGCTTCGATGACCTCCTGGATGTAGCGGTCCTCCATCTCCGCCAGTGTCGGCCAGGCGCCATCGCGCGGCTGCGGCTGTTTTCTTCTGGCGCTCTTCATTTCCTCCGGGAGGTCCTCCAGGGCGAAAACTCCGGAGGTGTTCAGCGCTATGGCGCGTTCGACGACATTTTCCAACTCCCGGACATTGCCGGGCCAGGAATAGGCCTCGAGAAAAGCAATGACCTCGGGATGCACCGCCAGCGTCTTCCCCTGCCTTGTGGAGTATTTCTTCAGAAAAAAATCGAACAACAACGGCAGGTCGGTGATTCTCTCCCGCAAGGGGGGGAGTTCGATGGTCACGACCTTCAGGCGGTAATACAGATCCTCGCGGAATTTTTTCTGAGCCACGAGATCCGTGAGGTCGCGGTGGGTTGCGGATATGACACGCACGTCGACATGGCCGGCGGTCGTACTGCCTACCGGCATGACTTCGCCCGATTCGAGAACGCGCAGCAGCTTCGACTGCAGAGCCTGGGTCGTGTCCCCGATTTCATCCAGGAACACCGTTCCCCGGTTGGCGGCTTCGAATAGGCCGCGCTTGGAAGCGGTCGCGCCCGTAAACGCGCCCTTGACGTAGCCGAACAGCTCGCTTTCGAGGAGCGTTTCGGCGACGGCCGCGCAATTGACCGCCTGGAACGGCTTCTCCCTCCGGCTGCCCAGGCGGTGGATCGAACGGGCCACCAGTTCCTTGCCGGTGCCGCTCTCCCCCTGGATGAGGACAGTCGCGTCGCTCGGCGCGACCTTGGCGATTGTCTTGAACACTTCGACCATCACCGGGCTGGACCCTACGATCTCCCCTTGAAGGTCGCGGCTCTGGGCTTTCTCGCGAAGGTCCCTGTTTTCGTGCAGCAGCTTCGAGTACTGGAGCGAGTGGCGCACCTTGAGGCGCATTTGATCCAGCCGGAACGGCTTGGAAATGTAATCGTACGCGCCCGCCGACATGGCATCGACGACCGTTTCCATGGAGGCGAATCCGGTCATGACGATGAGCACGGTCTCCGGCCGCAGGGCTTTGAACGTGCGCAGCACCTGCAGCCCATCGACATCGCGCATGCGCAGGTCCGTGATGACGACGTCGAACTCCTGTTCCTGCGCCAGGCGGACGGCCTCCACGCCGCTCCCCGCGAGGGTGACCTGGTAGCCTTCCCTCGTCATGGCTTCTCCCAGCGAGGAGAGCGAAGCAGCGTCATCGTCGACGATCAGGATCCTTCCAGCCGTGTCCGGGGCCTCGTTCACCGTGTCGTCACCTCCTCGGGCATGTTTCTGTCGGCGGCGAGCGCCGGGAAGCAGATCTTGAAGGTGGTCCCTTTTCCCGGTTCGCTTTCCAACTCGATTGTGCCGTCATGCTGCCGGATGATCCGGGCTGCGATGCTCAGCCCCAGGCCGGTGCCCCGGCGAAAATCCTTGGTAGAAAAGAAGGGCTCGAAAACCCGCTGCTGCTCCTCGCGCGACATGCCCACGCCGCTGTCGGAAACCGTAGCCCAGACGATATTCCGCCCGCCGTGGTCCTTTTCCGTCCCTGTCTCAACGCGAATCGTGCCGCCGCCCGGCATGGCATCGGCGGCGTTGTTCAGCAGGTTGAGGAACACCTGCTGGAGTTGCTGCCCATTGGCTTCGATGTCGGGCAGGTCCGATTGGAGCCGGTTTTCCAGGACGATCTGGTGCCTCTCGAAGTGCTGCACCAGAAACATAAAAAGCTGTTGCAGGATGTCGTTCAGCCGGACCCGGCCGAAGGCCCGGGAGGCGGCGCGCGTCTCCGATAACAGGTCCTCGACAAAGCCCGTGATCCGGTTCATCTGCTCCTGGATGAGGCGGACCCGCCTGAGTGATTCCTCGCTGCAGCTGCGCTCTTCGGCCATCAGCTCCAGGTGGGTGGAGATGGCGCTGAGCGGGGAGCCGACTTCATGGGCGAACGCGGCAGCCATCTGGCCGGCGACAGCCATGCGCTCGTAGCGCGTCAGGCGGCGCTGCGTGTCGATCAGGTCCTGGTTGACCTCGCTGAGCCTGCTGTTCGCGGAGGAAAGGTCCCCGGTCGCCTCCTGTACCCGCACCCGCAACTGAGCATTGAAGTCCTTCAGTTCCTCCATCAGGCGGCCTCTCTCATTCGAGGCGCGCTCGATTTCCTCCATGGTTTCATTAAAGAGCTGCGCGATCACCCCGAGCTCATCGTGCCGGTCCACCGGGGCGCGCTTCTCGAACGCCCCGCTCCTGGCTTCGGTCATCGCGAGTCCAAGCCGTTCGATGCGCCCGGTCAGCCCGCGTGCGAAGAGATAGTGCAGCAACAGGACGAGCGAAAGCACTGACGCCGGAATCAGGAAGATATCGATCTTGTGATGCACTTCGAGCACGTCGTCTGCCTGGCGCAGCGAACTGCTTACGCTCACGCAGCCGGCAGTCAGAGTGAACGCGTTTTGGAAGGGAACAATCACTTTCAAGGTGCGTTCGCGGTCGTTGTAGGGGTGCAGGATGGCCGTCTGTGATTGCTGAACAGCGATCAGCTCGTCGATCGTCGTCGGCTGGGCCGTCGAACCGGAGGTGGTCGAGATCCGGGTGAGGATTCCATTCTCCAGTTTAAAGACTTCGATGCGTGTGGTGAATGAGTTGGTTTCCTGCAATTGCCTGAGCCACTGCCCCAGGACTTCGGCCGGCAGCGGTGTCTGGCTCCTGGAGAGATCCACCGCCAGGCGGTTTGCGAGCGTAGTCGTGTTGCGGGTGACCTTGTCCTCGAGCAGGCGGGAGGCGACGCTGCTGTCGACATAGCTGATCAGCAGGATCGAAAGCACGGTGGCAGGGATTATGATCAGATAGAGCCGGAATGAAATTGAACGCGTGTCGAGGAAGCTTCGCAGTGTTTCCCGTATCCGTTTCATAATCAAGCATTTAATTATATCAACTTTCCCCGCCGGTGAAAAACGTTTCCTGGCTCGAGACTATCGGGGCTACAATCAACCGCTTCACGGCGGCATGAGGTCTATGGCACATCGCATCTATACGGGCGCCTTCGCTGCACTCGAGGCGCGGCTGATCGACCTGGTCCTGGAGCAGCAGGCCGGCGACACGCTGGCCCCGGTGGCCGTGCTGACCGGTTCGAACATCCTTGCCACGTATCTGAAAGGACGGCTGGCGGATCGCAGGCGCGCAGTGGCCAACGTGTGTTTTTACACGTTCCCGGACCTGGTGGCAAAACTCGGTTCCGGAGCGCAGGCAGGGAACGCCAGGCCGCGACTGCCGCACCTCGGAGCTTCGCTCCTGCTCGACGCCATTCTCGACGAGAGCACGCCTGCGCCGTTCCTCCGAGTGGCCGGCTATGGCGGCTTCCATGCCGCCCTGCTGGACACTTTCCGAGATTTGAGGGATGCCGGAGTCACCCCCGATGCCCTGGAAAAGGCGCTGTCTCAGTTCCGGGACCTGACTCCGGACCGTGTCGGTCACCTCTTCGGCCTTGCGGACATCTACCGCCGGTTCAAGGAGCGCGTTGCGTCATTCCATGAAGTCACCGACGATTTCGGGCGGGCGATTTCTTCGGCGCCGCATGCCGGCGACATCCTTGGCACTCGGGCCCTCCTGGTCTACGGCATCTATGACGTGACCGGCACGCAGGCCGATCTGTTGCGCGCGCTCCAGGGGAGCATCGATCTGACCTACCTGATCCCGTTTACGGGCGAATCGGCGTCGCGCTTTGCCTCGCACTTTCTCGAGTCGCGTGCGGACGAACTTGGCGTGGCCCCACTGGCTTTGCCGCCTGCAGAAAGGACCGACAGCCTCGGCAAATTAGCGAACCGCATGTTTGCACCCCCTGAAGTGCAGGCGGATCCGGCATACTCGGTCCCGCTGAAGGCGGACGGCTCCTACGCCCTGGTATCGGTTCCAGGCGAGTCTCGCATTGCGGTAGAGGTGATTCGGGAGGTGCTTGGCGCCCTGAATGACGGTGTGATCACCGGGTTTTACGAGGCTGCGGTTATTCTCAGACGGCCCGACGAAGAGGTGCCGGTTCTGGCCGAAGCCTTCCGACTGCGCTCGATCCCCTATTTCGTGCAGGGCGGCAGCGCCTTCGCGCAGCGCCCCCTGGCCCGGGCGGTGCTCGCCATAGCCGGGCTGGAAGGGGAGACGTTTTCCAGGCGCGCCGTTCTCACCGCGATGGAACTGGTTGCCGCGGCGCTGCCGGCTGCCCAGGCGGTTGACTGGGACGTGCCCCGCTGGCGCTCCCTCGTCAAGGACGCGCGCTTCCTTGCCGGTTGCGATTCCTGGGAGACGGGATGCGCCGCACTCGTCCCGGAGGCGCGTGTCCGGTTGCGGCGTGCAGAAGCAGACGCCGCATCCACAGAGCAGGCGGAAGAGGATGGCGATGATCTTCTGTCGCCCTCAGTCGAAGGGGCGCGTCGGCGCGTGGACGTTGCTTTGTCGTTGTGGAAGGGTTGGGCTGCCTTGCGTTCCGCGGCTGGCGGCTGGCCGGAAGCGTGCATGTGGCGGGAGTGGGCGGACCTGCTGCAATCGAGGCTCGAGCCGCTGCTGGGCCGGGCTGCGGACTGGCCGGAATTTTCAAACGTTTTCGACGATTTACGTGCCCTGGGTGAACTTCCCGGCGATCCGGCTGCCGGTCGCAAGGTCACGCGCGTCCGGCTGATTGCCGCACTTTCTGAGGAGCTCGCAGGCCTTTCCTTTCCGGAAGGACGCTTTCAGCGCCGCGGGGTGAACCTGTTGCCGGCGGCTGCGGCGCGCGGCCTTCGTTTCCCGCTGGTGATTATCCCGGGGCTGGATGAGGGGCGTTTTCCCGCCCGCCTGCGCCAGGACCCGCTCCTGCTGGATACGGAACGCCCGCTGATCGGCCGCCCGCCCCGGCTGCCTCTGAAATCTCTCCGTGTCGAAGAGGAGAGGCTCCTCTTCGACGTGGCCGTGCGCTCCGCAGAAAGGCGGCTTGTACTGATGACGTCCCGCCTGGATGAGGCGTCCGACCGTGAACGAATCCCCTCGCAGTTCTTTCTCCGCAGCGCCGCCGCGGCGCTAGGCGCGGCAGTTGCTCTGAGTGACCTGACTCCCGGGAATGTGCCCGGAATGCGCTCGGTCAGCCTGGATGCGCCGGGGCCGGGCAAAGGCCGAGTCCCGGTCGATGAGGGGGAAATCCGGCTCGGGCTGATTACGGAAGACCCCGCCTCCATGCGTGCGGCGCTGGAGGCCGTCGCGCGCGTGGAGCCGCAGTTGCTTGGCGGACCGATGGCTTACGACCAGGCGCGCTGGCTGCGCAAGCTGACCAGGTTTGACGGCAGCATCCTGGACCCTTCGCTCCGATCGTGGGCGGCAGGCAAGCTCCTCGGCGGAGGCGCCCAGCTGTCGGCCAGCCGGGTCGAAGAGTATGCCCGCTGCCCCTATTTCTCCTACCTGAGGCGCGTGCTGGAGTTGGAGAAGTGGGAGGAGGAAGAGCCGGTCGAAGGGCTGGACCCGCTGGTCCGTGGCCAGATCGTGCACGCAGTGCTCGAGGATTTTGTCCGGGATGTCCGCGGTTTTGCCGGCGCCCCCCTGGCCGTGTTGCAGCAGGAGCTTGCCAGGCGGGCGCATCACGCTCTGGAGGAAGGCCGGCCGGCGGCGATGCCGGATCTCCTGTGGGAGATCGAACGCGACCGGCTGGTGGACATGCTCAACGAATGGCTCCGGTTCGAAACGGAACGCGCCGGATCGGGATTTCAGCCGGTCTGGGTGGAGCGATGTTTCGGTTCCTTCCCCGGTGAGTCCGATTCACCGCCTTTTCGACTGCAGGATTCGCGGGTTCCATTTGAGTTCCGCGGCCGCATTGACCGGATTGACCTGTCCCCCGACGGACGGCACGCACGGATCATTGACTACAAGACGGGAGCTCTGCCGAAATCGATGAGCGGCAGGAACCGGACTCCCCTCATGGCCGGCGAGCGGATCCAACTCGCCGTTTACCGCGGCGCGATATCGGTGATGGAGGATCTCTCGGCCGTCAGGGATGTGGAAGCCGAGTACCTGCATCTTCAGTCCCGCGAGGGTGAGCCTGTGCCGTGCGGCTACCGGGACGACGAGCTGCGCGCTGCGCTCGAGCGGCTTCCCGAGATGCTGGCGATCATCCGCGACGGCATCGACGCCGGTACGTTTTTCGCGCGCGCGCGCGGCAGCGTCCGCCCCGACGGGCACTGCAGGTTTTGCGACTTCCTGCTGATTTGCGGCAAAGATCGCGAACAAAGGCAAGCCGCTAAAGCCTCGGACCCGGCGGTGGCGCGCTTCTCGCGCCTCCAGATGATTGACGGCGTAGTGGAGGAGGAAGAATGACGGCCGATTCCGGACAGCGCCGGCGCGCGATCGAAGAAACCGATCGTTCATTTGTGGTCGAAGCTTCGGCCGGCACGGGTAAAACCACTCTCCTGATCCGGCGGATTCTCCACTGTGTGCTCGAGCATGGCCCCGAGAGGGCGCCGCTCCCGCTCGCGCGCATATGTGCCATCACGTTTACGGAGAAGGCTGCGGGGGAAATGAAAATCCGCCTGCGGCAGGAATTCGAGGCCAAAGCCATGGCAGGCGGCGATTTGGGGCGCCGCGCCAGCGAGGCGCTGGTTGACCTGGAAAGCGCGACCATCTCCACTTTCCACGCATTCGCGGTATCTCTCCTGAAAGAAAGGCCGATCGAGGCGGGCCTCGACCCCCGCTTCACGGCGCTCGACGACGTTCAGAGCGAACTCCTGTTCCAGGAGGTTTGGGATACGTGGCTCCACGAAGCCATTCAAGCGCGCAGGGCGCCGCTTGAATCGGCGCTGCGCGCGGGACTCGGGCTGGAACCTCTGCAGGCTGTAGCGCGCACGATCAGGCTTCACGCCGGGACCATTCGGAAGCTGAGACTTCCGGCGCCGCCCGCGGAGGAGGAGACGCGGCGACACCTGGAGGAATTACTGCGTTCCGGGCGGGAATTGCTGGCCAGGGTGCGACTCATGGAGGACAAGCTGTTGCCCCATCTGGACGCTGCGCTTGCGTGGGCAACCGACCCATCGCGCCAGGCGCTTCCCTCCAAACCCGGCGGCAAAGGGGCGGCGGGAAATTGGCAGGGAGGAAAGGACACCGTAGAGGAAGTGAGGGACTACGTGAAGAGCGTCGTTGAATACGGCGCCCAGTACCGTTTGTTTCCAGTCCAGCGCGCCCTGGATGGGGTGCTGCGCCTGGTCATCGACGAATTTCTCCCGAAGTGGGATGCGCGCAAGCGCGCCGACGGCCTCCTCGATTTCGACGATATGCTGGACTGCATGCGCGACCTGCTGCGCACCAGCCGGGCGGCCCGTTCCGAATTCCAGAAAAGATACTCGGCGTTGCTCGTGGACGAGTTCCAGGACACCGACCCGATCCAGTGGGAAATCGTGTCGCTGCTCACCGGCGGCGGAGAAGAGGCTTCCGATCCCGGGACCGGGGCCATCGCCCCGGGACGGCTGTTTGTCGTCGGCGACCCCAAACAGTCGATCTACAGGTTCCGGGGCGCCGACATCGAAACGTACCTGGAGGTGTCGGCGCCCGAATACATGGGCAAGCTGGGGCTGGAGCGGCTCGAGTTGACCACGAACTTCCGATCGGTTCCCCCCATCCTCGGATTCGTGGACGAAGCGTTCCGCGACGCCATGTCGAGAGCGGGGAGCAAACCGTACCAGCCGGATTACCTGGCTTTCGGCGGCCAGGGCGATCGTCCCGGGAGAGCGGGACATCCCTGCGTGCACCTCCTGGGGGACCGGATGGAGGACGGCCGCCCGGCCGGATCGGGCCCGGATTACTACAAGATCGAAGCGAAGCGAATCGCGGGACTGATCGCCACCATGCGCGGCGACGCCGTTTGGGAAGTCCAGGCGGGACGGAGCCAGGCATGGCGGCCCCCTGGCTTTCGGGACATTGCTATCCTGCTGCCGGTCCTGACCCACGCGGACGCCCTGGAGGAGGCGCTGCGTGACGCCGGCATTCCCTACGTGCTGGAAGGAGGCAAGTTCTACTACGCCCGCAGCGAAGTCTCCTCCGCGATCACGGTCCTGCGCGCAGTTTCGAATCCCAACGACACGGTCGCTCTCTACGGGGCGCTGCGGTCGATCTTTTTCGGCATCTCCGACGAAGACCTGTTGCGGGCCAGGATCGACGGCGTGGAGCTCGACTACCGGAACGAAGCTCCGGACGGCTCGCAGCTGCGCAGGGCGTTCCGCATCCTTCACGAGCTGCACTTGCGGAGGCACGAACGGATGGCGTCGGAGACGCTCGAGTCGCTCCTCCAACAGACGGGTGCGCGCGAGGTCCTGGCATTGCGGGGCGTGCAGTCCCTGGCCAACCTCAACAAGCTCGTGCGCACGCTGCGGTCGCTGCAGCAGGACGCTACTTTTTCCGAGGTAGTGGACCTTGTCGGCGGCATGGACGAGGAGGGGATTGCCGAAAGCGAAAGCCGCGTCATGGAAGAGCACAGCGACGCCGTGAGAATCCTGTCGATTCACCGCGCGAAAGGACTCGACTTTCCGATCGTGATCGTTGCCGGCCTCGGAATCCGGCGGTTGAGCCGCCAGGCTGATTTTCTTGCCGACGCGCATGGCCGCGGTACGTTCGCACTCCGTGCCGGTGCGAAGGAGACGGGGCTGCAGACTCCCGCATGGGCGGCACTGGCCGACGAGGAGAAGGAACGGGAGGAAGCCGAACTGGTCCGCCTGCTGTATGTAGCGCTGACGCGGGCGCGCGACCACCTGGTGCTCAGCGTGCACACACGCGGCCGCCGGCTTCCAGGATCGGATTTGTGGCAGCCGGCCTTCGAGCCGACGAGGTTGAAACCGCTGGCAGATTTCCTCTTGCATATGCACGGCCGGGAGAACCCGCCGGCGCGCTACCTCGACGCGGCTGCCCTGGGCGCCGGGGCGGGGGATCACAAGGCCGGCGGAACATCTCCGGCGAAGGCCTGGGAAGAAGCCCTGGCCGATCAATACGGCAAGTTGCGCCGGCTGTTGTCGGATACGCCACAGGCACGCGGATTCCACACGGCAACGGCTGCGGAGGAAGAGGGAGCGGAAGAGGAAGCCGCCCCCGATTTTGCCCGGGACCGCGCCGCGCGCATCGGTGTCGCATTCCACGAGGCGATGTCTGCGATGGATCTGAAAGGCACTCCTGACATCGAACGGCTGGCGGGTGACTCCGGTGCGCGGCAAAGGCTCGACCGGGCCGGAACCCGGCTCATCGGAGACATGCTGCGGGGATGCCTGGCATCACCGCTGCTGGAGCGTGTCCGGTGCTGCCTGATCTCCGGCGGCCAGGTCTGGCGCGAGCTTCCGTACATTCGCCCTCTCGGCCCGGAAAAGGCCGAGCTGGAGGAAGGAAAGATCGATCTTCTATTCCAGGAGGGCGGCGGTTGGGTGCTGGTCGACTACAAGACCGACCGGATTCCCGCCGAGGCCGAGCCGGCGCTGTTTTTCGCGAACAAGTACGCCGGTCAAATCCATGCCTACGTGGACGCGCTGAAGGCCCTCGGAGTCCCGGTGAAATCCGCCTATCTGCTGCTGATCCGCACCGGCGCCGAAATCGAACTCCCCGTCTGACTTCACGTGGAGCGTGATCACTTGTGCATCGAAGGATTCGCCTGGATCCACGACTCGATATCCGCAATCACGGCATCGACCACGTGGCCCGGCTTCGAGTAGTCGCTTGGCGTTCCCGGGCCGCTGCCGGGCGCGGCACTAGGCATGAAGAGATGGGTGAGGCCCGGGTATACCTTGAACGACACGCCGGCGTGACCTTCGAGAGCCTGCTTCCATCCCTCGAGATCTTTCATGGTTACCTGGTAATCCCTCTCTCCCTGCAGGACGAGCATCGGGATTTTCAGTTCCGCGGCGGCCTCGCCGGGACGGTAATTGCGGAGATCCAGGAAATAGGAACCGGGAATGCGCGATCCGACCAGGTTGATCGTGGCCGTCGGCGTCAGAGCAGGGTCCTGAATCATCTTGGCCGCCTGCTCGGCGGCCTGGATCTGCTTGCTCGCCTCGGCTGTATTGTTTCCCGGCAGGCCCGCGAGGTACTTGAGTTGCTCCACGATCACCTGCTCGAGAGGCCTCGTGGTTCCGGCCATGATCACGATGCCGGCGATTTGCCTGTTGCCGGCGGCGATGCGCGGCGCGAGCATTCCGCCGAGGCTATGGCCCAGCACATAAATGCGCTTGGGGTCGATCCCGCTCATCCCTGCCAATTGCGCCACCGCCGCGAGGGCGTCGTCCACCGTCTCTTCCTTGACGGTAAAAACCGAGGGGAGAGACGTTTTGGACTCGGCCATGAGCAGCGTGCGCTTGGTGTAGCGCAACACCGCTACGCCCCGGCTCGCGAGCCCCCAGGCAAGATCCTTGAAAGGCTTGTTTTGTCCGATGGTCTCGTCCCTGTCCTGCGGACCTGATCCGTGGACCAGGACCACGACAGGGAACGGGCCTTCCCCCTTTGGCAAGGAGAGAGACGCCGGCAGCCGAACCGTGCCGGAGACCACGACCATCTCGCGCTCATCGAAGGCGCCTGGCCTGGCATAAGCGGGAGCGCTCCAGTCCACACTCGGCTGGCTCGGAGCGAAAAACATGCCGGCGACCCGGCCTTTCCCATCGTAGACCAGCCGGAGGTCCAGAGCGGCCTTCTCGAATTGACAGGTTACGTACACGATGCGATATCCCGCCAACTCTTCCGGACGGGTTCCTGTGATCGAGCGGAACCGGCCGGCCTGCGCCTGGAGCGAATCCAGGATCGAGCCCATCTTGTCGGGTGGAATGGCAGCCGACATTTTTTCATCAAACTGCGCCGCCACCTGGTCAAACTGACGCGAAAAAAGATTGGTGGCCAGCTGCCTGGCCTGGCCTTGCAGATCCTGGGCCGGCAGCATTGCCGGCATGAGCGAAACCGTGAGAGCGACAAACGAGAGCAATCTGGTAAACATGCCCTGCCTCCTGCTGCCGGAATGAAAGAGCAATTATACCCGCAAACCTCGAAGACGGACTGTCCGAACCGCCAATGGGCGATTTCGCTGGCACCGGCATTGCCATGAATCAGGAGATTGCGAAGCTCGTAGCCGAAGTTCTCGAATTAATGCTATGCAACCTGAGTAATCATAAAAATTAAAAAGAATTTATTACGCATATACTGACTTGCCCTGCCGGCAACTCCCAGCTGTTTTCCTGCACGTTTCGTATCGAGTAAGAATGAGGAATTTCGGGGGAAGATCTGCGACGCAGGCTACCGTCTCCTTACTGCAGCCGTGTCTCTCTAAGAATTACAGAAATGAATATGGCATGATCCTAAGATTTATCTTGCCAGGTAGAGGTCGGATGGCTATCATCTTCGCACACGCTCCGGAGCGAGCGTGAGCGCTGGTTATTGATTCCATATCTCAGCTAGTTGGTTTGCCGGGCATTTGCAGGGGCGGCGAAGGGTCGCGTTCCGGGCTTGCCGGAGCCGAAGCACCTCCCCTGACGCGGGCCGGGTTCCCCTGGCTAACCCAACCACAATTCAGGTTCTCGACGAGGATCGCGCCGTGGAAGCGTCGGTCCCAACGGCTGTTTTTGCCATGGACTCATCTGCGGCGGGCGCTGCGCTTTTGCGGAAACAGTGCTGTGCACTCGATTCGGCGCATCGGGTTCGCGGTCGCGGAGTCCAGGCGTTTCCGACTTGATTTCAAGAACCAAACATCTCTTATGTAAGGAGCCCGATATGAGACACTGCTTTAAAAGGTCGCTGGCGGCGATGTTCCTCTTTTCGCTGATCGGCGCATCGGCATATGGGCAAGGCGGCGGCATGACCTCATCGATTACGGGTGTGGTCGTCGATCAATCGGGGGCTATCGTTCCCGGCGCCTCGGTCCTGGTCAAGAGCGTCGCTACCAGCACGGAATTTACCGCGATTACTGCTGCAAACGGCTCATTCACCGTCCCAGCAGTGTCCGTAGGGACATATAGAGTGACCGTCACCATGTCAGGCTTCAAGCAGGCGGTGGTGGAAAAGGTCACAGTAGAGGCGGGAACGCCTGCCAACCTCAGGGTGGTCCTCAACCTTGGCAGCCCGACGGAAACGGTCGTGGTGACCGGGGGAGCCGAGATTGTTCAGACGACATCCGCGAACATCTCCACCTCCATGGGTGTCAACCAGATCATGAACCTGCCGCTTTCCACCCGGAATGCTCTCGACTTCGTTGTCTTCCTGCCGGGTGTCAACACGGCGGGAATCACGCGCGATGCCACGTTCATGGGATTGCCGCAAGCCGCAGTCAATATCACTATTGACGGCGTCAATGCGCAGGACAATTACAACAAGAGCACGGAGTTTTTCGTGCGCGTCAGCCCGCGCCTGGACGCCGTCGAGGAAGTCACCGTGTCCACGGCCACGCCCGGAGCCGAGAGTGCGGGGCAGGGCGCAGTCCAGATCAAGTTCACCACGCGCCAGGGGAGCAACGACTTCCGCGGCAGCCTCTATGAATATCATCGCAACCAGGTGCTCAACTCCAACTACTGGTTCAACAATCGCGATAAGGACCCAGACCCGGTAACCGGCAAGGCGCCGCGGGACCCGGTAAAACTCAACCAGTTCGGCGGCAGGCTCGGCGGCCCGATCGTGTTTCCCAAGCTTTTTAACGGCCGGGACAAGGCGTTTTTCTTTTTCAACTTTGAGGAATTCCGCCAGCCCAATGCAATCGCCCGGCAAAGGACGATCCTGAATCCGCTGACCCAGCAGGGCGCCTTCCAGTACAATACGTCGAGCGGCATCAGGTCTGTAGACCTGCTCGCCCTCGCGGCCGCCAATGGGCAGACTTCCGCGATCGATCCGGTCATCGGAAAGCTGTTGTCCGACATCCGCACCTCAACATCCGGGACGGGCGGGATCCAGCAGTTGAGCGATCCCAATCTGCAGCGGTTTACCTTCACCAATACGGGCCTGGTGATCAACCATTTCCCGACGGCCCGCTTCGACTTCAACCTGACAAGCAAGCACCGTTTGGAAGTCACTTACAATTACACCAAGAACATCCGCACGCCGGATATCCTCAACAGCAACGATCCGGCCTTTCCGGATTTTCCGAATTTCGGCACTTACGTTTCTCACCGTTTCATCGGCGGCGGTGCCTTGCGTTCGACCGTGACGCCGACTCTGGTCAACGAATTGCGGTTCGGACTGTCCGGCGGATCTTCGCTTTTCCGGCCTGAACTGAGCCCCGCCGTTTTCAGTGGTTCGTTGGCCAACCAGGCAGGGTTCGCGCTCGGCCTCAGTGCGGCGGGCATCACCAACGCCTATACTACCAACAACCCCAGCCGGCGCAACACACCGACGCAGGTGATCGAAGAAACGGTCAGTTGGGTTCGAGGTTCGCACAGCCTCAGTTTTGGCGGCAGTTTCACCAACATCGGGCTCTGGACCTGGAGCCAGGCACGCGTAGTGCCCCTAATCACTTTCGGCGTCAACAGCACCGATCCCGCAATCGGCATGTTCAATACCAGCAACTTCCAGGGGGCCGCATCGGCCGACCTTACGCGGGCACAAAACATCTATGCGGTTCTGACGGGGCGTGTCACCGCCGTGACTGCGGATGCTTACGTTGGTGAACAGACGAACAAGTACGCCTACCTCGGGCCCCGCGTCAATCGAGGCCGCATGCGGGAGTTCGGGCTCTTCGCCGCGGACTCGTGGAGGATGAAGCCGGACCTGACGCTCACCTACGGGTTGCGCTATGAGCTGCAGCTTCCCTTCGTTCCGCTCAACGACGCCTACACAACCGCCGACATTTCGGATCTGTACGGGATCTCGGGGTACGGCAACCTATTCAAGCCCGGCACAATGACAGGCCGGGACACCCAGTTTGTCCTGTACAAGGAAGGCACCAAGGCCTACAACCTCGACAAGCTCAACTTTGCGCCCAGCTTCGGGTTCGCCTGGACCCCGAGATCCGGCAATCCATGGATCGCCCGCATTTTCGGCTCCGACGGAAAGACGGTGCTTCGAGGCGGCTACTCGATAGCCTACAACCGTTACGGCATGGCGGAGATACAGAGCCTGTTCGCGGCCAATCCGGGCAGTTTCGTCAACGCCACCCGCAGCATGACGTTGGGGAATCTGGTCACCAATGTCGGGAATGACAAGCTGCCGGTTTTGCTCAAGGAAAGCGGCCGCCTCGGTCCGGCTCCATTCCCAGACGCTCCGAGTTTCCCGATGATCGGAGCGGTCACCAATTCGGTCAATATCTACGATCCGAATAAGAACACTCCGTACACGCAATCCTGGACGTTCGGCATCCAGCGCGAGATCACCAAGGACACGGTCGTCGAGGTGCGCTATGTGGGCACGCGCAACCTCGCAGGGCCGACCGAATACGATATCAACGAGACCAACGTCGTGGAAAACCGGATGCTCGACGAATTCAAACTGGCGATGGCGAACCTGCAGGCGAACATGGCCGCCAAACGCGGGAACAACTTCAAGTACTACGGGCCGAACACGGGCACCTCACCGTTGCCGATCACCCTTGCCTACTTCAGCGGATTGCCGGCGTCGCAAGCCGGTGATTCGTCCAAGTACACCTCATCGCTGTTCTCGAGCACCACATTCGTCAATCCCCTGGCAGCGATGAATCCCAATGCGTTCACCTATGCCGACAATCTATGGAGTGACGCAACCCGCCGCGCGAATGCTCTCGCCGCGGGGCTGCCGGCCAACTTTTTCCTGGCCAATCCGGGGCTGACGGGCGGGGCCAATTACACGGGCAACGGCGGATACAACCGGTACGATGCAATGCAGGTTGAATTGCGCCGCCGCCTGTCGAAGGGATTGCTTGTGCAATCCAGTTATGTCTGGGCAAAGTCATTCAGCTCTTCCCGTGTTTCGTTCCGAGCAGCGAGGGTCAACACCCTGGGAGACGCGCTGACCCATGCGTTCAAGTTGAATTGGGTATACGAGATGCCGTTTGGAAAGGGGAAGATGCTCTTTGCCAATGCCGGCGGCGTGCTCGACAGGATCATTGGCGGTTGGGAACTCCATGGCACCGGCCGCATTCAGAGCGGCGATCTGCTGGACTTCGGCAATGTCAGGCTGGTCGGGATGAACCGGCAGGACCTGCAGGAAATGTACGGGCTTCACTTCGACGATGCGGCCAGGATCATCTACGCGCTGCCGAAGGACGTGATCGACAACACGATCAAGGCGTTCAGCGTGAGCGCGACTTCCGCGACCGGCTACGGCGCCCTCGGGCCGCCAAGCGGACGCTACGTCGCTCCCGCGAATTCCGCGGACTGCATCGAGATCTACGACGGTCAATGCGCTCCGGTGGAAACGCGCGTCAAAGGGCCCATATTCACGCGTTTCGATCTGAGCCTTATCAAGAGGGTCCGTTTCACCGAGCGGACGAGCTTTGAACTGAGAGGCGAGTTCCTGAACGCGTTCAACAACACTAACTTTTTCGGCGTGACCTGTGCCAGCAACAGTGCGACCTGCGGCCAGATCACATCAGCCTATCGGGACGTGTCCAACAGTCAGGATCCCGGGGGACGGTTGGTCCAACTGGTCGCCCGCATCAACTTCTAGCCTTCCATGTCTTCGGAGAAGGGGCGCGGCCAGGGGCGCGCCCCCTCTATCCCGCTCTTCCTTTGAGCTCTTCGCCCTCGTGACCGCTTTTCACGGTTTCCCGAAGATTGTTTTTCAAAGGCATTGACATCGTTCCAAAAGCGCGTATTATTCAGCCTTTTGCGGTACTGCAATTATATGAAAGGAGGCTGAGGAAAATGGCAGAGAAACTTTCGAAGACAGCCCGGGCGAGCATGGGTGACAAGGGTACGAGCTACGAGAAACCGTGCCCCGCTTGCGGCGTCGGCATGGTTGCCACCCGAGTTGTCAAGTATCGCCAGGTTCCGGGCGGAATGTACTGGATCTGCCCCAAAGACGGCGAACGCATTAAGATCTGACCGCCGGCGAACAGACTCCGATTTTTAATAAGGGCAGCGAAAGCTGCCCTTTTTTGTTGTCCGAAAGAAACTCACTCCGATCCTTAGCGTGCTGCTGTCACCCCCGGCTGTATCGGAGATCGTAGAGATTGGGGAATTCCCATTCCCGCAGGCAGCCGGCTGTGTGAGCGTGCGGTATAATCCGGCTGTCATGCGATCCGGATCAGATCAATCCTTGCCCGGGCCGTTTCCCGGGGGAAATCGATATTATTCATACGGCGCCTACCTGAAGGAAAGGTTCGGATGCCGCGTCTACAAGATCGTCGTCGATGCGGGCTTTTCGTGCCCCAACCGCGACGGGACCGTCGGTTCCGGCGGCTGCACCTACTGCAACAACGACGCCTTCCGGCCGGCAACGGCGCGTCGCGTCGACCCGATCCCCAGCCAGATCGAGACCGGTATGGCGTACCTGAAGCAACGGTATCGCGCCCAGAAGTTCGTCGTCTATTTCCAGCCCTTCAGCAACACGTACGCCCCCCTGGAGAAGTTGATCCCACTGTACGAAAGCGCCACAGGCCATTCGGAAATCGTGGGCATTGCGGTGGGCACGCGGCCCGACTGCATCGACGTACGGAAAATTGCGTGGTTTGAAGAACTGGCCAGGGCCTTCTTCGTCACCCTGGAATACGGACTCGAATCCATCTACGACTCGACTCTGGCCCGCATCAATCGGGGCCACGACTTTGCCTGCTGGACGGAGGCGGTGCGGCAAACACGCGGCCGCGGCATCCACATCGGCGCGCACCTGATCCTCGGCTTCCCTTGGGAGAGCCGCGAGGAGATGCTTGCCACGGCCGGCGAGATCTCCGATGTCGGACTCGATTTTCTGAAAATTCATCACCTTCATGTGGTGCGCCACACGGCGCTGGCACAGGAATTTCTGCAACACCCCTTCCCGCTTCTCGGATACGAACAGTACCTGGCCCTGGTGGTCGAATTCCTCGAGTTTCTGAATCCCTCCATCTGCGTGGAAAGGCTCTTCGGGCTTGCGCCGGAAAAACACCTGCTTGGTCCCCATTGGGGCAAGACCAAGGCCGAGATCCAATCCGATATCGAGCGCACGCTGACGATGCGGGGCACGTGGCAGGGCCGACGCTACCGGTCACAACAGTAGCGCCCCGGTCATCTCCAGTTTTTCCAGGGCAGCGTCGAAGGCGGGCGGCAGCGGGGCTTCGAAACGACTCGGCTGGAGCCTGGGGGCAGCAGGCAGTTCGATGCGCCAGGAGTGCAGCAGGATGTGTGGCGGGTTGAGCACGGCACGAAGCCGTGTTTCCCTTACCCCGCGATGGCGCGAACCGCCGTACAGGTCGTCTCCCACGATCCAGTGTCCGGCATGGGCAAGGTGAACCCGGAGTTGATGGGTTCGGCCCGTCACAGGGTGGAGTGCCAGGAGGGAAACGTGCGGGCCCCTGGCGAGAGTCTGGTAACGGCTGAGGGAGGGACGGCCATCCGGGTCCGCCTTCATCCGTCTCCGATCGCGGCGGTCCGGCCCCAGCGGCCATTCGTAGTTTCCCGAGGGAGGCGCCGGATGTCCCCAGACCAGGGCCAGGTAAGTCTTGGACATGAGCCGCCGGTTGAGGAATCCCACGAGTTCGCGGTGTGTGTCCACGTCGCGGGCCAGAAGCACGAGTCCCGTGGTCCCGGCATCCAGGCGGTGGACGAGCCGCAAGGATGCCGCCAGGAGCCCCCAGGCCTCCCTCGTCTCCGGAGAAAGCGAGTCGAGCAGACGGCCTGCAGCCGCTTGCGGATCGCGATGGCTCGTGACCAGACTGAGCCCCGGCGGCTTGTTGATCACCACCAGGCGCTCATCGCAATAAACCAGGGAGGAAGCCATATCCTGACTCTGACCGGGAATGATCCCGGGCCCGGTCAAGAAAAATCATGAAGAGCCGACAACAGAGCTCTATGCCGATGAACAGACCGGTGAGAAAAGACCCAATGGACTAGCCGCCCGGACCGTCTGCCGAGAGGTAGGATTCGAGCGCATCGAGTTCCCGCCCCAGGTCCTCCACGTGGTTCTGGAAGAGGTGGCAGAGGGCCAGCCAACCTTTGAGAGCTCCCTGTTCATCGACGACCGGGAAATAGCAGCGGCGGCGGGTGAACATCAGCTTGAGGGCCTCGTCGGTTCCGGTGTCGGCGGTGATGGTTTCGAAGCGAGTGTTCATCACCTCGCCGACGCGGGTGGTTTCCGGATTGAGACCGGCGGCAACCACGCGTTTGAGCACATCGTCCTTGGAAAGCGTGCCCGCCAGGCGTTCCCCGTCCATTACTGCGAGGGCGCAGCCGTTCTCGTTCCCCATAATGGGAACGGCCTCCTTCACGGTGGCCGTGACAGAGACAGCGGGTGGCGGCACCTGAGCTATCTTGATCACCTTCATGGTCGCTCCTTCTGCGAATGACTGCGACTCGGGCCGAACCGAAGGCAGGAACCACGCTCAGTCCGGGTCCCGGATATAGTATGCGCGGATCCAGTTGTCCAATGTGGCCGACGGGTCACGAATTACGTCCGCACCGATTTCGAAGTGACTTACCCCCCTGGTCTTGCGGATCAGGTCCAGGCCGTGCTCATAGTTTTTGAATGTTTCGGAAAAGACGTCCTCGATTCGCTTTCCGCTTTCAATAGCCCTTTGCGCCAGCATTTGCGCCGCCTCGGGCCGAAGGTGGATTTCGATGCCGTTCTTTTCGGACCACTGCTCGGCGATCCGGTCGGCTCTTCGAGCCAATTCTTCCTGATGAACGTGAGTGGAATCTTCCTGAACCCGTTCCAGGACCTTGAGCGGATCGTCGACCAGTTCGGCGGTCACCTCCAGCCTGCGCACGGCCGTGTGCGGCAGGTGATACTTGAACTCCCGGAATGTCCGCTCGCAAACACTGACGAGGCTGCGAGCCCCGGTCTGTTCCAGATAGGCCTTTTCCGCAAGACGGTGCAGTCCCTCGTCGGTGAACACGAGCTCGATCCCATAGGCGTCAAACGCCTGGACATACTGCCGGATGATCGATCCTTCTGAGTGCTTGAGAATCTGAAACAGCTCCTCGACTCCCAACTCGAGACAGGTTACGACCACGGGGAGGCGGCCGACGAATTCCGATTCGAATCCATATTCTATGAAATCGGTGCTTTTCACGAGCGACATATAGTCTTCGTCCTGCAGAGAGGATGCAGTCCGTCCGACAAATCCGATACTCTGCGCGCCGACGCGCTTGCGGATGATCGGCGTCAGTCCATTGAATGCTCCGCTGACAATGAACAGAATGTGACGGGTATTGATGACCGACCGGCTGACCTTCCCCTTGGACTGAAACTCTATCGCTGCCTGCAATTGGGATGTCAGGTCGAAGGGCGAGCGCAGGCTGACCTCGGTCTCTTCCATCAGCTTCAGCAGGCCGCGCTGGACGCCGCCGCCGCTCACGTCCCTTCCAAGTACGTTGGCTGGCGTGGCGATCTTGTCGATCTCGTCCAGATAGATAATGCCGTATTCTGCCAACCGGATATTCCCGTCCGCCTTTTGAACCAGCTCCCGAACCAGGTCCTCCACATCGCCGCCGACGTATCCGGTTTCGGAAAATTTTGTGGCGTCCGCTTTTACGAAAGGAACCCCGATAAGGTCGGCGACCGTGCGCACAAGGTAGGTTTTGCCGACCCCCGTAGGCCCAAGCATGACGATATTCTGCTTGGAGTACTCCCTGCAGCGCTCCTGGCTCGAGCAGTGCTTGATATGGTTATAGTGATCGCAAATTGCGGTGGCGAGAACCTTTTTCGCGGCATCCTGCCTGATTACAAAACGGTCGAGATAATTCTTTATGTCGCGGGGCAGGTGGTCGAAATGGAGGTCCAGCGGAGCCTCTTTGGACTCGGTCCCCTCCTCAGCGGTTCTGGCCTGATCCGGCTGCGCAGTCAGAACCCCGAGTTGCACTCGATCCCCGTACTTCTTCGTGAAAAACTCCTCCATGTCTCGCCGCAGTTCATCGGGGTTCGGCCAGCTGGGGGTAGGATCCTTTGGCAATTAAAAAAACCTCCTCAATTCAATAACTTCGGAAGACACCACGCTCGCGGCGCCGAACAAAGTATGAGGAATCGCGGTTGAAAAATCAATCTTCGAGGGAAGTTGCCAAACGCATGCCGTCAGCGATGCGCGCGCCTTCGGGGGATATCGATCTTACTTACCAAAGGCTTGGCACGCTTGGTCAGCTTGCCGAGGACGCGAGACGGCTTCTTGCTGGATGCGACGACGGCGCGGCGCATCGCCGCCGGTCTGCCGGACTTCTTTGAGGAAACTGCCTTCTTGTGCGCCGGCTTCCTGGGAGTGGCTTCAACTGCCGCGGGTTCCTGGACTTCCTTTTCAAAAGTCTGGGACAGGACCGCGCAACGCTGGCCCAGGGCCGGATCTCCGGAATAGGATTGAACCAGACGCTCGATGCGGGCGATGTGCGCCTTGACCATTACGTAAAAGTCGACGGAGCGATCCGACCATACCGAGCGCAGCGTACGGATCAGCGGTGCATAGATCTTAAGGATGATTGGTTCCTCCAGGCCCAGCGTCTGCGTCAGGCATTCCCGGAGTGAGGTGGCGGACCCGTTCGGCTCCGAATCCAGACTGAGCTCGGTGGCGCGAGCGAGCTCCTTCTCCTGCTTTTTTAAGGCCACCCAGAAAGAAACCGGGAGTTTCTTCAGGCTCTCTGCCTGCGCCTCCAGGTCATGTGCCATCACAGACCAGGTTTCGCTGATCAGTAGGTTGCCCTCAAAATGTTGCTGCAGCAATGCATAGTACTTCGCCCTGGCTCTCTGAAGCTTAAGGAGGGGGCCTCGAAGTTTTATGGGCAAATTAGTCATAATTTAAAGCTAAGTTGCTGCCAGACATCTGAATCTTCAAAAAATGGCGTCACGCAGGCCACCGAGGAATACTCTGTTGCAACTGTGGAGTTTATCAGCAATTGAGGGAGGAGTAAAGCCTAATCTCCGTCCCCGGTCGTAAGGCTGAGAATCGCGATCCTTGCCGGCGCAGCAATCCCGCCCGCCCGGGAATTACCCGCCTACCGATCAACGGCGCTCTGCAGGCACTGGATGAGGCGGCCGGAGGCATCCAGGCGGACCCGTGTCCCCAGGGGAAGGACCCAGTTGTCGGTTCCGTGGCCTGATGGAAACTTAGCAATTACAGGTACTTGCAGATCTTTCAGCAAGTCTCTGAGAGTCTCTTCAAGGGTGTAGGGCTCACCCGTCGGCTCGCAATCCTGAAAACTGCCGAGCAAGAGGCCGGCAATTCCGTCGAGCTTGTTGGCAAGCCGGAGCTGGGTCAGCATGCGGTCGATCCGGTAGGGGGGCTCCCCCAAGTCCTCGATGAAGAGAATTTTTTCTTTTGTGTCCAATTCGTAGGGCGTCCCAAGACTGGCCGCAATCAGGGACAGGCAACCGCCGATCAGTTCCCCCTCGGCGGTACCCGGCGCCCATGTCTCCAGGTCGGGAAACGAATACGATGCCAGGTATTCCGGGTCGGTCCAGATCGACAGCAGGTGCTCCTTTGGCTTTTCCCCGATATTCCCCAACGCCGGTGAGGTCGCCATCGGGCCGTGGAACGTCACCCAGCCGAAACGACGCCGAAAAAACAGGTGCATCGTGGTTAAATCACTGAAACCCATGAAGATCTTGCAATGGCCCGCCAGGCGTTCAGGATCGAGGAACGCCAGCAGCCGGGAGCACCCGTACCCGCCTCGAAGTGAAACTATGGCCTGGACTTCCGGGTCCTCGAACGAATGCATGAGTTCCTCAGCCCGCTCCGCATCCGCACCCGCGAGGTACCGCAGGGTGTGAAATATGCGCTCCTCATAACGGACCCGGAATCCCATCCGCTCCAACGCCGCCAGTCCGCGATGAAAGTCATCCCGCTGGGCGACAGGGCCCGCTGGAGCGACGATAGCTATAGTATCCCCCGGTTTCAAGGCTTTCGGGCGGGTGACAGGAATATCCATACGAAAGACGCGACTGGAATATATAATTCAGTCCATTCATTCTGGATTTCCGGATCCCGCCGGATGCAGTACAGATTGCGGGGCGAAGAACTGGAAATCCAGATTCCGAAATGAGCTTGCGAAAATCAGAACGATGCCAAAACAACCATCCAACCTGTAAGGGCAACCATGCTCAACTATATCTGGCTTGGCCTGATTATTGTTGCCGTAGTGCTGGGGGGAATCAACGGTAAAATCGAAAATGTCACCAAGGCGGCCATCGATTCTGCCGGCAACTCGGTGACGATTGCCATCGGACTCATAGGGGTCATGGCTCTGTGGCTTGGAATCATGAAGATTGCCGAGAATGCGGGACTTATGTCCCTTCTCGGGCGTGCCATATCCCCGGTGATGAAGCGCATCTTCTCCGAGGTCCCTCACGACCATCCTGCGATGGGCAGCATGGCGATGAACATTGCGGCGAACATGCTCGGGCTCAGCAATGCGGCGACTCCTCTCGGTCTGAAGGCCATGGAAGATCTGGAGAAGCTCAACCGGCATCCAGGGATCGCGACCAACGCCATGTGCCTGTTTCTCACCATAAACACGGCGGGTCTGCAGATTATCCCGGCCTCGATGATCAGTATCATGGCAGCGGCCGGTTCCAAGGATCCGACCGCGATCATCGGGACCGCTTTCGCCTCCACCCTGTGTGCGCTCATTGCAGGCGTTACGACCGCGAAGGTTCTGGAGCGGTTGAAGATCTTCTCGGTTGAGCGACTTTCCAGGGAAGGGGGAAAGCCATGATCGCACGCGCCATTTCACTGCTTTCAATCTGGGCCATTCCTGCATTCCTGCTTTTCATTCCTGTGTATGGCGCGATCAAGGGAGTGAAGGTTTACGAGAGTTTCGTTGAAGGCGCCAAGGAAGGGTTCCAGGTGGGCGTTCGCATCATCCCCTACCTGGTGGCGATTCTGGTGGCGGTCGGCATGCTGCGCGGCGCCGGGGCCATCGACATCCTGTCGCGATGGCTGGATCCGGTGCTGCGCCTGATCGGCCTCCCCGCGGAGATCCTGCCCCTGGCCATCATGAGACCCCTTTCGGGGAGCGGTTCGATGGGAATCGTGACCGAGTTGATAAAAACTCACGGTCCGGACTCATTCCTTGCCCGCCTGGGCGCGACGGCGTACGCCAGCACAGAGACTACCTTCTATGTCCTGGCGGTCTATTTTGGATCGGTTGGCGTCAAGAAGGCGCGCCACGCCGTGGTCTGCGGCCTGCTCGCCGATATCGTCAGCCTGATTGCCGCCGTGTTTATCTGCAGGATGGTTTTTGCCGGATGAGGATGCAGGCTTGAAATGCCGCCCTCGTTGGTTCAGAATGGCGGCCGTCGGCGAATCGGCGGGAGCTTCTCCTCCGATCAAGGGCCAGGCTGCCGGCCGTTCCCCCCAAGCGATGAGATGGACCGGAGGATGAAATCCGAGGGTCTAAGATCACCGGTACGGAGACGTCCAACTCTATCAAGAAAGAATTGGCGCGCAGAGTCGGCAGATGCAATCGGATCTGTCCTGGCCGTGCCACTTTATGGAAAGGACAAAGTTATCATGAATCGTCAGAGACGGCATTTGTGGATTTTCGGCAAGTTTTTGCTGATGATGGTTCTCGGAACAATCCTGTTTGTGGGAACCGCAGCCGCGCAGACCGCAGCACCCGTTGCGACCCAGCTTTTCCCGTCTTCAGCACGGGCCGGCAGCCCCGCTTTCACGCTGACCGTTCTCGGCTCGGGATTTGCGCCCGGCGCGATCGTACAGTGGGACGGTTCCAGTCGCATCACAGCCTTCGTGAACAATGGGGACCTGGAGGCAAGCATAACCGCCTCCGACCTCGTGAACCCCGGAACCGTGTCGATCACAGTGATTAACCCGGGCAGCCCGGCCTCGAATGCACTGACCTTTACGATCATCACCACGCATCCGAATCCGATCATCACGGGGCTCAGCCCTTCGTCCGCGGTCGCCGGTGGACACGCCTTCAACCTGACCGTTTATGGGGACAATTTCTCCGAGCAATCTGTCGTCCGCTGGAACGGGGAAGACAGAGAGACCTACATACTTGACGAAGCTACTCTCCAGGCCCTGATCACAGAGGAAGACATCGCCTCGGTCGGCACCGCACAGGTCACTGTATTCGAGGATGCTCCGGGCGGCGGGGCTTCAGACCCCAGGGCATTCGCCATCCGTGAGTTTTCCAATTTCTATTTTCCCCAGGTTGCCGCGGGCGGAGGCTACACAACGGTGTTCACGCTGATGAACACTGGAGCTGAGACTGACCTCGGCTCGCTGACACTCACCGATACATCGGGAAATCCGCTTGTCGTGTCCGGAGCGGCAGGTTCCAGTGCTCCGACTTCGGCGTCGCAGTTCCCGTTGGTGGTGCCCGCCGGGGGCATCACGATCATCACCGCCACGGCGCCCAGCGGCAGTTCTACAACCAAGACCGGTTGGGCCCGCGTCGATAGCACCAAGGGTCTGTTGAGCGGTGTGGCCAGCTTCCAGACGACGCAGGGAAACCTGGTGACTTCGATCGCCGGAGTCCTGGCAGCGCAGCCGATTGGTTCCGGGACCATTCCCGTGGACAACGACGCCACCCGCGGGCGCAGGGCCGGCTTTGCCGTCGCCAACCCGAACTCTTTCGACATTCGCGTGCAGATCATCGTCCTGGATGAAAACGGCCATCAGGTCGGCAATACCCTGGTGCCTCCGGAGTTGAATCCTCTGTCCGCCGGCAGGCAGGTTGCCAAGTTCCTGGACGAATACCTTCCACAGCTCGCGACCTTCAAGGGAACCATGATCCTGCTGCCCGAAGGTTCCGGTTCTGAATTCGTTGCCGTTGCATTGTCGATCAGCCAGGGGTTGACCAGCCTCGGGTCCATGTCGGTGATTCCGGTTGTCCCCGGATACACGCCGGCTATCCGCTAGACGAGTTTCTGTCGCGAAACTCAATCATTGTCCTTCCTGGTCCTGGACGTTGACGTGGACCTCGACATGGACGTGGACAGCCTTGATTGATGCAGCCTTTCGCGAATTCGGCACTTAGATAAGATAGGGCCATAGGTTCTTGCCGGGTCTGCGTCCACGTCCAGGTCCAAGTCCAGATCTAGGTCGGACGAGTGTGGAGCTTGGCGGCAGGAACGAGACTAGTGTCACATGTGGCCGCGGATTTCGGCCCGCCGGCGTTTTAGCTCGGGGCCGCTCGCTTGGGCAAAGGCGTGTCAGGTTTGGTGAATCTTTTTGCCCCTCCTGCAGCCGGGTTCGCAAATTCTAATGGTATGATCTTTGCCTGGAGTCTTTGTGTCTGTGTTGGGAGGAGTAACTAGATGCACATTCTGCCTCGATTGGCACGAAGCATGACCGTGTGGCCCTCGATACGCCGCGCAAGCGCCCTGGTTGCAGTGTTCCTTCTAACGACAGCAGTGGCCGGGCCGATCTCCCTGGCACAAGTTCCGGCCCAGAACCAGCCGGTGGCGATGCCGCACAGCGGCGGCGAAGCCAGCCTCAAGCTCCCAGACTTGAGCCAGGTCGACTTCGGGGGCATCAATGCCCGCACGCTGCTTCAGGCCGGGTTGCTGATGTGCCTCCTGGGACTGGTCTTCGGATTGGTGATCTACAGGCAGCTCAAGAACCTCCCGGTTCACGGATCCATGCGGGAGATCTCGGAGCTGATCTACGAAACCTGCAAGACGTACCTCGTCACCCAGGGCAAATTCATTTTGATCCTGGAAGCCTTCATCGGCACCATCATGGTCCTATATTTCGGATTCCTTCGGCATTTCGAGGCGTCCAAAGTCATCATCATCGTGATCTTCAGCCTGATCGGGATTGCGGGCAGCTACGGCGTGGCGTGGTTCGGGATCCGCGTCAATACTTTTGCCAACTCACGCACGGCTTTTGCCAGCCTCCAGGGCAGGCCATTTCCGCTTTTTACCATCCCGCTCAAATCCGGCATGAGCATCGGGATGCTGCTGATCAGCGTCGAGCTTTTCATGATGCTCTGCATTCTGCTGTTCATCCCGGGCGACTATGCCGGGTCGTGCTTCATCGGCTTTGCCATCGGGGAATCGCTCGGTGCGGCTGCGCTTCGCATCGCCGGCGGCATTTTCACGAAGATCGCCGACATCGGGTCGGACCTGATGAAGCTCGTCTTCAACATCAAGGAGGATGACGCGCGCAACCCGGGCGTAATCGCTGACTGCACCGGGGACAACGCCGGGGACTCAGTCGGTCCGACCGCAGACGGGTTCGAGACCTACGGCGTGACCGGCGTCGCGCTGATCACCTTCATCCTTCTCGCCGTCCCCCAGGAGATCACGCAGATCAAGCTGCTGGTGTGGATATTTGTCATGCGCATCATGATGATTGTCGCCAGCGGGCTTTCCTACCTGATCAACCAGGCAATTGCCAGGCATCGATACGAAAACGCCGGAACCATGAACTTCGAATCGCCGTTGACCTCGCTCGTGTGGATCACCTCCGCGGTCTCCGTGCTGCTGACTTACCTTGTCTCTTATCATCTTATCTCGGATCTGGGTGACGGCAGCCTCTGGTGGAAGCTTTCGACCATTATCACTTGCGGCACGCTCGCGGGGGCTATCATTCCGGAACTGGTCAAGGTATTCACCTCGACGCATTCGGCACATGTCCGCGAAGTTGTGACCTCCTCGCGGGAAGGGGGCGCTTCGCTGAACATTCTCTCGGGATTCGTGGCCGGCAACTTCAGTTCCTATTGGCTGGGAATTGCCATCGTCGCGCTCATGGGGATTGCCTATTACATATCCAGCCTTGGGGTGGGTGCTTTGATGATCGCTGCGCCTGTTTTTGCCTTCGGCCTGGTGGCGTTCGGGTTTCTGGGCATGGGTCCCGTGACCATCGCCGTCGATTCCTACGGGCCGGTCACGGATAACGCGCAGTCCGTCTTTGAACTCTCCGTGATCGAACAGATGCCCGGGATCCAGGAAGAACTCAAGAGAGACTACGGCTTCGACGCCGACTTCGAACACGCCAAACACCTGCTCGAGGACAATGACGGAGCCGGGAACACATTCAAGGCCACAGCCAAGCCCGTGCTTATAGGCACGGCCGTGGTCGGGGCGACGACGATGATTTTCTCCACGATCATCCTGCTGACGGAAGGCCTGCAGCACAACGTCGAAAAACTCTCGTTGCTGCACCCCCCATTCCTGCTCGGCCTGATCGTGGGCGGTGCGATGATCTACTGGTTTACCGGCGCCTCGACCCAGGCGGTGACGACGGGCGCATACCGCGCCGTGGAGTTCATCAAGGCCAACATCCAGCTCGAAGGGATCGAAAAAGCGTCGGTTGCCGACAGCAAAAAGGTGGTTGAGATCTGCACGCAGTACGCGCAGCGAGGCATGTTCAACATCTTTCTGACGGTTTTCTTCTCCACCCTCGCCTTTGCCTTTTTCGAGCCCTATTTCTTCATCGGCTACCTGATCTCGATCGCACTGTTCGGTCTGTTTCAGGCGATCTTCATGGCCAATGCGGGTGGCGCCTGGGACAATGCCAAGAAGATCGTCGAGGTGGTCCTGGGCGAGAGAGGTACCGCGCTCCATGCGGCTACCGTGGTGGGGGACACCGTTGGCGACCCATTCAAGGACACGTCGTCGGTCGCCATGAATCCGGTCATCAAGTTCACGACCCTGTTCGGACTGCTGGCCGTCGAACTGGGAGTCGAGATGACGGCTGAAGTCAGCCCGGTGTTCACACGGCTTCTCACCGGCGTGTTCTTTCTGATTGCGCTTGTCTTTGTGCACCGCTCGTTTTACGGCATGCGCATCCGATCCGGCTCATCCGCGAAAGGACGCGAGCGGGCAGCCCACGCCGGATGAAGGAGTCGTTGAATGACCGTTCGCAGCAGCTCTTCCGTGCGCCGGCCAATTCCCGAAAGCATTCCTCCTCAGGGCGGCATCCCTGTGTGGGCGGGGCATATCCCGTCCAGGTGACTCCAACAGTACCCTGGCTGCGCTAAGTCATTGCCGACATTACATCTGCCAGTTTCTTCGCTAGACCTTCGAATCACCTATCCCCAGCCGCAACCTGGACGTGGACGTGGACTTAAACGCGGACCTGGACGTGGACAGCTTTTTGGGGCCTAAACTCTTTCATGTTAGGCACTTGAACCAGTGCCGCGGGTCCTGTTCAAGTGCAGGTCCACGTCCACGTCCACGTCCAGGTCCAGGTCTAAGTCCAGGTCCAGAAAGGACGATGCTGAAGTTTCGCAACTCGGGCAGCCGGGTGGATGCATATCGTGGGGATACTCCGCCCGGCGCGGATTCGGGGAAGCTTAGCCATTGTGATACTGGGCACTGGACGGGGTCGGGGCCGGATGCTATCCTTCTCTTTCGTGAACGGAAGGGTTAGGCAGCATTGTCGCTCGCTTCTTTACCCGGCTGTCTTCCGGTGATGGTTGCGCCCGTAATTCGTGACGGCAGTTCCGGTTGTCCGGCGCGCCAGGTTCGCACCGCCGGGATGCTGTCACGGTGGCTCTCAGTTATTCGTCGCCGGATGGCTAAGACTCATCTTGCCGTGCCTCGGGCCGCGTCCTGGTCAGAGACGAGGATCAAGACATTTCGCAACTCCGGTATCCACGTTTTCGTATATGTTTTGGTATATACTAAGAATCAACGAGCCGGGAACCTGTCCGGCGATCCGAATGTCCGGCCGGTAACTGCGTTTTTTTGAGCCCTGATGACGCGATTACCGTTTTCTGGTCCTTCTGTTGACACTTTTTGATCAGGGCCGCATCTTAGTAGTAGGGCTTGGTCCAGGCTCCACGATGGAAGGGTTCGTCGTCCGCAGGAGGCCTCATCGGAACCTCCCGGGGGGGTGAAGGTTCCGACAGACTGTGGACCTAAAGGAGCGTTTGATATGCCGGCAATGAATTCAGACCAACGATCGGCGCTGCAGAGGCTGAAGGACTGGGCCTCGGGGAGTCCTCCTACGCGGGCTTCGCTGTTCCATTACATAAAGGAGGAGCCCGAACCTAGCCTGTTCTCAGAAATGGACTGGAACCTTCTACGCCACCCGATCCGTTCCTTTAAGGAAGACTGGAAAGCCCCCCGAACCCGTGCTTCCCTGTTTCACTACGTAGAAGCGCCTGAGGAAAGCGCCCCTCTCGACTGGAAAGAACTGCTGAAAGACCTGTTCACGGATTATCGCACGGCCCTGTTCATTCCCTCATTGTGGTCGGACCAGAAGGAGTTGGTGGAAGAGCGGCAGGCGATGCGCACGCGCAGGATGGAAGCGGGCGTCGCGTCGATCCTGATTCATGCGATGATCGCGGGAATCGCTGTTTTCCTTGCCCTGTATAAGCCTGCCGATTCGATACCCAAGCCTGATCCGGTCGTCTTCATCAATACGCCCATGTTCCTCCCGTTCGAGGGTGACGGCCGGGACGGCGGTGGCGGAGGCGGAGGCGGGAAAAATGAGAAATTGCCGCCTTCCGGTGGCCGCATGCCGGATCAAGCGAGAGTTCAGTTCATGCCGCCCGACCCAGGCCAGCCGAAGCCGTTGATGCCTTCGGAAAATCCGCTGGATGCCAAGGCAAGCGTGCAGATGCCGATTGATTTCCCGACGGATTTGTCCCTGCCCATCGGCGATATTACCGCTCCCCCGAGCGATCGTGCGTCCTCCGGGCCGGGCAGTGGCGGCGGGATCGGGACGGGTACGGGTACCGGCGCCGGGCCGGGCCGCGGCCCGGGTGTCGGCCCGGGTGATGGCGGCGGCTATGGCGGCGGTTCAGGCGGAGGCATTGGCAGCGGTGTCGGACCGTACATTGCCGGCAACGGCGTGACGCCTCCGGTTCCCATCTTCGAGCCCCTGCCTGCCTACACGGAAGATGCTCGCAAGGCCCGAACTGAGGGAGTTGTCGTGCTTCAGGCGATCATTCGGGCAAACGGAAGCGTCGACAGCTTTAAGGTCATCAAGGGCCTCGGCTACGGCCTTGACGAGTCCGCGATCAACACGATAGCCACCAAATGGAAATTCAAGCCCGGGACCTTCCGTGGCGTGCCGGTCGACGTTCAGGCCAATATTGAGGTTACATTCCGCCTCTATTGAGGACGGCCCGCACTGGCGTTTTGCGTTGGAGAGAGTGCTTATGGCAATCGGGTTGGGGAGTAAAGGGTACAAGTCAGATATCAACATCACGCCGTATATTGATATTCTTCTCGTACTCCTGATCATTTTCATGGTTGCATCTCCTCTCAAGAAATATGATCAGCAGGTGAGGGTGCCCAAGCCGGCTCCGGTTCAGCCGCAGAAGGAAATGAAGAACGATTCGGTGGTCCTCGATATCGACCTGAATCACGAGATCCGCCTCAATACGCGCCCCGTTGCCTTCGAAGATCTCCAGGCGACGTTGTTTGCGGTTTTCAACGGCCGCGCCGACAAGAACATGTTCATCCGTGGTGACGCAGGGCTGAATTACGGTTACGTATTTCAGATCCTGGACATCGCCAAGCGCTCCGGCGTCGGCGACATCGCATTGCTCGGCAAGCAATCTGGCGGGAGCGCGCCCGCGAAGCCGGCCGTCGGCACCAACCCGCAGGCGCAGGCTGCCCTCAGGTAGGGATTCAAGTCCCGCTCCCGATCGATTCCCAAGCTAACATCGCCGGTCTCCCGGCGTTTGTCGTGTTCCCACCCTTCGCCCCTGGGATGGAATAGCTGTAACTGTCGGTGTATCATAGCCTCGCAGTGGGCATTCTCACCCGGAGAAGGACCCATTTGGTAACCAGGCCAGATACTCTTCAGGAATTCAATCTGCAGACCGGCGACGCTCCGCCATCGGCCCGGCCGGCGCGACACCCGTTCGTGCTCTGGCTGTTGTCGAACATGCGCTGGATCTGGCCATTCGTGGTGGTTGCCATTGTTCTCGCGGTCACCTGGTCGGACCTGCGGCATGTCCAGTACCGCGAGGTTCGCCTTGCTTCTCGCCGGATGGACCCGCTCTGGCTGGTGATTGCGGGGCTGATCACGATCGCCAATTTTGCCGTGATGGGCCTTTACGACGTCATCTGTCTCCGTGGTGCGCAGGTGCGCCCGCGCGAGCGCTGGTGGATCGGGACGCTCGCCTTCGCCTGGAGCAATTTTCTGACCCTGGGTCCCCTTGCCGGACCTGCCATTCGTTTCTGGCTCTATCGTCCCTTTGGAACAAGTTTCAAGTTGCTGCGGCAGGCAATCGTCGCGATCGCCGTCGGCTTCGGCAGCGGACTGATTTTGTGGATCATCGTCAGCCTGGTGTTATTGCCCCAGGCCGGATGGGAATCACTGGCGCTGAAGGCCGGCATCGTGTTTCCGGCGGCAGTCCTGGGTGGTCTGTTGGCCGGCAGGCTGCAGCAGTGGAGAAGACTCCCGGTTTGGGTCCGCGATACCGGTGTACGCTGGCCCCTGTTGTTCCTGCTGGGGGCATTCGACTGGCTGCTGGCGTTTCTCGCCTTCGCCGCCGTCATGCATTCCGCGGGCATCCTCCTGCCCCCTCAACAAATCGGCCGGCTTTTTTTCCTGGGGCAGGGTATCGGGCTGGCGAGCATGATCCCCGGCGGATTGGGGAGCGCCGATGCCTTCTGGCTGTCGGCCCTGCACGAGTTTGTCGAAAAGGGTGCGGCCGCACTGGCGGGCTATCGCGTGATTTACTACCTGCTCCCCTGGTCCGCCGCGACATTTCTGCTGCTGCGCCGCGGCGTGCACGGCAAGGTGCGCTGGGCCGGTCCGGCACGCTGGTTTGTGTCGCTGATGGTACTCCTGTCGGGATTCATCATGCTCATCAGTTCGGCGACACCGGGGCTGACTCACCGCATGCGGATTCTGGAGGAAGTCGTCCCGCTGGCCGTGCTCGAAACATCCCACGTCGCCAGCGCTCTGTTCGGACTCTTCCTGTTCGTGCTCGCCCGCGGCTTGATGAAAGGGTACCGCAACGCGTATCGAACGACGCTGGCCCTTCTGATCGCCGGGGCTGCCGGGAGCATTCTCAAGGGCCTTGATTACGAAGAGGCAACCATTTTCATTCTGACCGCGGCCCTTCTCTGGACGCATGCCCGTCTGTTCAGCCTGCCCAGCCGTACGGGCGGCACCGCGATCGCGATTCTGGCGCCCATTGCCCTCGCGGTTTTTTTCTTCGCAGCCGCGGGCATTGCTTCCTACCACGCAAATCAGTATTCCAGTGACCTCTGGATCACGTTCCGCCACTCTGCCGAGGCAGCCCGATTCCTCCGCACGCTGGGCATCCTGCTCCTGTTCGGCCTCCTGGTCGCGGTCTATTTGATCATGAGGATTCCTCATCGCTATGTTCCGCCCTCGCAGGAGGACATCGATCGGGCCCTGTCCATCCACGAACGGCTGGGCAAAGGGACCAGCGCCCAGCTGGCGGCCAGCGGGGATAAATCGATCCTGTTCATCGAAGAAAGAGGCTTCTGCCTTTACCGGACGGTCGGCCGTTACATGGCCGTGTTTACAGACCCGACCATCGAACCGGGAATGGAGAGAAAGTGCCTGACCTCTCTTCTGCAAAGGGCTGCGGAGCTGGACAGGACGCTCGTTTTCTACCAGATCTCGGCGCATTGGCTGCCGGTGCTTCACGATTTCGGCTACTCGTTTTTCAAACTCGGCGAGGAGGCGATTGTCGACCTGGAACAATTCACAATCCAGGGCAACAAAGGCAAGGCCATGCGCAACGTACTCAATCGCTTCCGCAACGACGGCTACTGCTTCCAGGTGCTGCCGGCGGCGGAGGTCCCCGGGGTGCTGCCGGAGCTGAACGCTGTTTCCGAAGCCTGGCTGCACAGCAAGAAAGCAAGAGAGAAACAGTTCTCGCTCGGCTTTTTTGACGCAGGGTACCTGTCACGATTTCCTTGCGCGCTCGTGCGCAATCGTGAGGGAAAGGCCGTAGCATTCGCCAATGTCCTGCCCGGCTCGAATCATGAAGAATTTTCCGTGGACCTGATGCGGTATGCCCCGGAATGTCCGAACGGTGTCATGGACCTGCTGTTCCTGAGACTCTTCGAATGGGGAAAGTCGCTGGGTTACAGGACCTTCAATCTCGGCATGGCTCCTCTGGCCACAGTAGGGGCGGTCCGGCAGGCGCACCTCGGGGAGCGCCTGGCAAACATCCTGTTCCAGCATGGCGAGCATTGGTACAATTTCAGGGGCATCCGGCTGTTCAAGGAGAAATACGACCCGCGCTGGGTGCCAAGATACCTGGCCTATCCTGCGTTCTGGATGTGGCCCCAGGTGATCGTAAACCTCGCGGCCCTGGTAGCCGGCGGTTGGCGAAACGTCATTTTCCCGACCGAAAGGCAGGCATGAGGCAGCGACAAAGAAGGTTTGTGCCATCCTGACTGCAGCAAATCGGCCCCATCCTGAATTTCGCGCATGCTAGAATAAGGGCCCGATGAAAAGGTCGTTCCAGTACAACACAACGGCAATGGCAATTGCGATCGGTCTGATCGCCGTGTCGACGATCGTCCTGAGCTCGTTCAGCAACGTTCTTTGGGCGGGGAAGGACTACCTCGTCGATACGACCATCACGCAGAGCACGATCAAACTGGCGACCCAGACCGTAGACCGGATCGAGCAGAAGATCATCGACAACGACAACATCATCTCCGGCACGATCGACATCGACGAGCCCGTGACCTGGCCGGCTTCCGTCGATCTCATCAAGAAGGGAGATTACAACGTCGACCAGGTTTTCATCTTCCGGCTCGACAGCAGCTATCCGCTCTATCCGCCTTACTCGAAGGGGATCGCAAACTCCTGGGACAAGTTTCGCACCAGCTTCAAAGAGATCAGCCGCAGCGCCCTGGTGGTCAACCAGACCAATCACCTGCACAAGGAGCGCGCCGACAATTACCGGTTCGCATCCTACGTGCTGAAGGAAGACCGCCGGGGAGAGCGTTACCTGATTTTTTTCGAGATCAACCTCGAGAAGACACTCGCGATTTTGGGCCGGTATCTGCGTGATCTGCAGCCCGATTTCAATGTGAGCGTCGTCGACTTCGACAACGTGGGAATCCTTCCCAATGCGGTATCCATTTCGCGAAACGCCAAATACTTCTGGGAAACCCGCTTCCCGACCACGCTCTACAAATGGCTGCTCCAGGTTGTGCCGCGCAATTATACCGAAATGGAACAGAATGCCCGGAACCAGCGCCGCGTCAACCTGTTCCTCACCCTCATGAGCATGATCATGATATTTCTCAGCCTGGCAATCATTTATGTGGTCGGGCGCAGGGAACGGCAGCTGACTCAGCTCAAGGAGGATTTCATCAGCAACGTCAGCCATGAGTTGAAGACTCCACTTTCGCTGATCCGCATGTTCAGCGAAATCCTGGTGACCAACCGGGTCAAGAACGAGGACGCCAGGCGGGAGTATTACGGCATCATCCACAGCGAGAGTGACCGCATGAGCCGCCTGGTGGCCAATCTCCTCGATTTCGCGCGCCTCGAGCGCGAGCGTCACAGCCTGCATTTCGAAAAAGCAAATGTCGCGCAGTTGGTGGTCAAGGAGCTGGAGGCATACCGGTATCAGATGCAGAAGGAGGGATTCGAGCTGATCACCCGCGTGGAGGGTGATGTTCCGGACACGATCATCGATCCGACGGCGATCAGCATGGCGCTTTTCAACCTGCTGGATAACGCGGTCAAGTACTCGAGCGAAAAAAAACAGGTGGTCGTCAGCGTCAGCCGGAGCGACGGGTTTGTCGAGTTGGCGGTCAAAGACGAAGGCATGGGCATCCCGGAAGCCGAACGGCAGAGGATCTTCGACAAGTTTTTCCGCGGCAGCAGCGCCGGCATCAGGAAGATTCGCGGCAGCGGGATCGGGCTTACCATTACAAGGCAGGTCGCGGAAATGCATGGCGGCGAGATCCTGGTCGAGAGCGAGATCGGCCGGGGGAGCACCTTTACCCTGAAGATCCCGATTCGAGCGGAACCCGTTGCGGCGAGTACAAATTGATTTCCCGGTCAATCGCCGGGCCTGCACGGTGGCGCTGGGCCGGTCCATCGCCTTCACGCAATTTCAGAAATGTGCGCGGTCTGATTATCGAGGAAGAGCTGAATGCAGAAAATCCTGGTTGTGGAAGACGAACCCGAAATGGCCCGGGGGCTCAAGGACATCCTGGAATTCGAAGGGTACCAGGTGACCACGGCCGCCAGCGGGAAGGCGGGGCTGCAATGCGTCGCCCGGGAAAATCCCGACTGCATAATCCTGGATGTGATGCTGCCAGACATCAGCGGCTGCCAGGTCTGCGACCAGATCCGCCGGCAAAAGATCAATACCCCGATCATCATGCTCACCGCCAAGGCCCAGGACTACGACAAGATACGCGGGCTCAAGGTCGGCGCCGACGACTACCTCACCAAGCCATTCAGCGTCGGTGAACTCCTGGCACGGGTTATGGCGTTGCTGCGCAGGAGCATTCAATACGCGCAGGACGTGGAAGTAATCCAGGTGGGGGCCAGCCGCGTCGACGTGAAGCACTTCAGCGTCCGGCGCGGCGCCAGGGAACACTCGCTGTCTCACTACGAAGTCGAACTTTTCAAACTCCTCCATGCCAACGCCAACCGGCCTGTTTCCAGGGATGAAATTCTCGACAAGGTCTGGGGGACGGAGAGCTATCCGTCAAACCGGACGGTCGACAACTTCATCGTGAAACTCAGGAAGAAAATCGAGGTGGATTATCGCAACCCGAAACACATCCTGACCATTTACGGTGTCGGGTACCAGCTGAGCCCATGACATTCCTTCGCGACCTCTTAGGCACACTTGCTTTCCGTTCCCGGTCACTGCGAGCGCTGGCGGCGAGGCGAAGCGTCGTCCCGGCTTTCCTCTGCCTCGTAATCGGTTTCCTGGCGTTCGTTCTCGTCCGGGACTCGGTGTATGCGGTGCTGGACAATTCGCCGTATGTCAGGGAGCCGATCAGCTTCCTTGAGTCCTTTCTCGCCAGCAACCTGCTTCAGACGATCCTGTTCCTTTCGCTGGTTTATGTGCCGGCGCTCATCGCCCTGAGCAATACGGTAGCCGGCGACGGGCTCGGCTTTTCCCTGTCGCGGGCCGAGTACACCAGCCATCTGTCGGCCCTGCTTCCAATGTGGGGCTTGTTGTTCCTGGTCGCGGCGCCGGTCCAGTGGCTGGCGCCACAGTTTCTGGTGGTCGGCGACTTCGGCGTCAGCGTGGGTATGGCCTGGCTTCTGGTGTCGATGGTGGCATACACCGTCTGGGCCATCAAAGAGATGGACTACATCCCACCGGCTGCTGCGCTCGGCGTGTTCGCACTGTCCTGGTTCAGTTTCCCCGTCTTCTTCGTGCTCACCCGATTCCTGCTGGCCCTCCCCTTTTTTATCCTGTTGCCCTTCCTGTATGTCTTCATCCTGCGCTTTCGCGAGCTGGTGGCGGTGAAAGGGTCCATCCGCAGCTTTCAGCAGCATCTGCGCAGCCTGACGATCAACCCGCGGGACGCCGACGCCCACTACCAGCTCGGCCTGCTCCATTACCAGCAGCGCCACCTGGACGCCGCCCAGGGTTACTTTGAGCAGGCAGTGTCCATCGATCCGCAAGACCCTGATTACCACTATTTCATGGGGAGAGTGTACGAAGCCAGCGGAGACTGGCCGAAGGCAACGGAGGAGTACGAAGCCACCTACCGGCTGAGTTCCGAATACGGGTTGGGAGACATCTTCAGGGAGGTGGGGAAGGGGTACCTGCACACCGGACGGACCGACAAGGCAATCGAGTTTCTCCAGTTCTTCCTCGATCGCCGCGGCTCCGACCCGGAAGGGCGTTACTGGCTGGCGGCCGCCCTGCGCCGGACAGGCAAGATCGACGACATGACGGTTCATCTCAATACGATCCTGTCCCAGGCACGCACCAACCCCCGTTTCTTCCGCAAGGAAAACCGTGAATGGATCTATCGCGCCCGCATCCTCCTGCGCAGCCCCTGACGGCAGGTGCCAGGTGCTGGGTGTCAGGTGTTGGGTGTCAGGTGTTGGGTGTCAGGGCTGGGTGTCAGGTGCTGGGTGTTGGGTGTTAGGGATTGGTGGGTTAGTGCCGAGCCGTTGAGAATGATTAGAATTACGAAAAAATGGGTGAAAGTGGACCCGCCTGACGAGTTTCTGTCGCGAAACTCCACAGTTATCTGATTTGGACCTGGACGGGGACCTGGATCGGCAAGAACCTATGGCCCGATTTAAGTGCCGCATTCGCGAAAGGTCGCATCAAACAAGGCTGTCCACATCCATGTCGAGGTCCAGGTCCACGTCCAGGACCAAGAAGGACCTTTATTGAGCTTCGCGACAGAAACCAACTAATACCCAGCATCCGACACCCAAAACCTGACATCCAGCACCTGCCACTTGACACCAGCACCCAACACCCAACACCTGACACCTGACACCAGCACCCAACACCCAGCACCCAACACCTGACACCCAGCACCTGCCGTTAGGGGGGGCGCTACAATTGGTTACAATCCCGGACAATCTGATGACAACCTACGGCATCAGCCTACCTATACTTGCGCCTCGACACGAGGAAACTTATGCCATCCTTCTGGTCCGGGGCTTCGGCCTATGAAAAGTTCCTGTGGTCCAAGATTCTCGACGCACCCGGGAATCTCTCCTATCTGTACCAGATGGAGACATTCGACAAGGCGATCGTGTTCGCCTATTTTGCGATCCTGGCGATCCTCAGTTTTTATGGGTTCCACCGCTATCTGCTGGTCTGGCTCCACCGCCGGAACCGCAACCGCGCTGCAGTCATCAGGGAACGCTTCCAGGAATTGCCGCGCGTAACGGTACAGCTCCCCTTCTACAACGAAATGTACGTCGTAAAGCGGGTGGTGGACGCAGTTTGCGCGTTCGATTACCCGAGGGACCGGTTCGAGGTCCAGTTGCTGGATGATTCCACTGATGAAACGCAGCAGATCGCGAGGGCGCTGGCCGAAGAGTGGTCGCTGCGAGGCATCGACATTCATTACATTCATCGGGATAACCGGGCTGGTTTCAAGGCAGGCGCCCTCGAGAACGGGCTGAAAACCGCCAAGGGCGAGTTCATCGCCATATTCGACGCCGATTTCGTGCCGCAGGCAGATTACCTGCAGAAGACGATCCACTATTTTACCGACCCGAAAATCGGTCTCGTCCAGGGGCGCTGGGAGCACATCAACCGGGATTATTCCTTCCTGACGAAGTCCCAGGCGATTCTTCTCGACGGCCACTTCATGATGGAGAGCAACACCCGCTTTTTGAGCGGACGGTTTTTCAATTTCAACGGCACGGCGGGAATCCTGCGCCGGCAGGCCATCGTCGAGGCCGGCGGCTGGGAGCATGACACCCTGACCGAGGACCTTGACCTGAGTTACCGGGCCCAGATGAAGGGCTGGAAATTCATATTCCTGCCGGACCTTCCGGTGCCGGCCGAATTGCCGGTCGAGATCAATTCATTCAAGGCGCAGCAGTGCCGCTGGGCGAAGGGCGCCATGCAAACCGGCAAGAAAGTGCTTCCCAAGCTGCTGTCAAGCGATCTGAGACCGGCCGAGAAGATGGAAGCCTGGTATCACCTCACCGGCAATGTTGCCTATCCCCTGATGCTGCTCCTGGAACTGCTGCTTTTCCCCGCGATGCTTGTCCGCTTCAACCAGGGCTGGTTCGAGCTTGTCACGATCGACCTGCCGCTGTTTGCCCTCTCCTTCGCAAGCGTCAACTGCTTTTACATCGCCGCGCAGAAATTGCTGCACCGGGACTGGTACAGGAGGATTCTCTACCTCCCCGGGGTAATGGCGATCGGCATCGGCATGACCGTGGTTGTGGCCAAGTCGGTGCTGGAGGGCGCCGTCGGTCACAAGAGTGCATTTGTGCGCACGCCGAAGTTTTCCGTCGAAGGCAACAAGGGCGAGTGGAAAAAGAAAAAGTATCGCGGACGGATGGGCGTTGTGCCGCTGATCGAACTGGCTTTCGGCGTGTATTTCACCTACATGAATTATTATGCGTTCAGCATGGGCATCTACGGCATCATTCCGTTCCTGTTCATGTTCCAGTTCGGCTATCTTTATACCGGGCTCGGTTCTGTTTTCCAGGGCCTGCGGCGGATGGACCTGATGCTGCCCCGGCTGCTCCCTGCCAAAGAGAGGCTGGATCCGAGGCCTGAAAAAGCCTGAGGCAATCCAGGCGGTTGCCGGATCCGGGTGTGGAACCAGGCGATCCGTCAACCATCCGTCGCGTCGTCCCTTTGCCGGTGTGACAGCGCCGATTCCAGAGTCTCTCCCGTCAGCCTGAAATAGTCGTCCGGCGTGTCGACATCGTCGACGGCGCCGGACTCGTCCGTCGTCAGCCAGGCCGCGCCTGCCTTGTATCGGGACACAAGGGGCTTGAGGTTGAGGCCGGGATGCGCGGCCAACAAGTCCCGGATCAACTCGCGACCGAAGATCGCCGGATGCCCGGCCCTTCCACCGCAGCGCGGCATAGCGAGCGGCGCTGCCGACTCCTTGAATGCCCGTACCAGGCGCCGCAACAGATCCTCCGAAATCAGCGGATGATCGACCGGCCAGATCAGGCAGCCCTCACATTCGGGCGGCAGGCTTTCCGCCGCGAGCTTCATGGATGATCCCTGGCCGCGGGCGGGATCAGGATTGACCAGGACGCGGACCGGTCGGCCCAAAAGCAGCGGCCGGATCTGCGCTGCGTGCATGCCCAGCACGATCCGCGCATCCGGCATTTCGACGGCCTTCAGCGTGCTGAGAATATGAGTCAGAAACGTTTCGCCGCCGAGCGGGAGGAGCGCCTTGGGGTATCCCATCCGCGAAGAATCCCCCGCGGCCAGAATGACCGGCACAATGCACGGCATAGAGCGATACCCCAACGGCTTGCCTATGCCGGCCGACGAGGTTTCCATTCGAATCAAATCCTCCCGCGCCAACATGCCGACCCGCCCCCGAATGACAATTGACAAATGACAATTGACAAATTCTTTTTGTTGCGTCCCACTTCCGATTGCACCCCTCCCGGGGCGTCCTCTCGCATTTATCGCCCCAAATTGCTATCGTATCAGATGTGAATTGAATTAACATCCGGTGGGGTGTGGCCGGCGGGTGGCGGGAGGTCATGACGCTTCCGGTGCGGCGCGGGCGCACGAAGAAGGTATCCATGCGAATTCTGAGGATGATTTGCCTTGCCCTGTTGACTCAGATCCCGCAGGCGGGTGCGGCCGGCCAAGGCAAGGGCGAGGTTGCCGGCGAACTCGAAAAGAGCTCCTACTTTGCCTTCGTGGATCGCGATTACATCTTTACCATGGAAGTGGTCGCCCCCGGCGTCCCGCTGCTCAACTTCGTCTCGATGACGGAGGACACCAGGACCCTCGCCGCAAAACAGATCCGGGTCGTGCTGGAGACCCGCAAGGTCCCCGGCCGGTCCTTCTTGGTGGATACGGGCGATCCTAAGGAGCCGCTCGTGATTGCATCCCTTACATTGCGGACGCGTTCCTCCTTCGGGGTCCGCCTGCAGGGCGATTTCGGCTCGGAGAAGGAGTTTGTCGGGGTGATCGTCCAACTGGGCCAGGAGGATCTCAAGCTTGCCCCGCTGACAAGTATGGCCTTTGAAAACCTGGTGTTAAAGGTGAACCGGATCAACCTCGGTTCCCCGAATTTCAGGGACGACTGGCAGGCGGTGAAGCTGGAAACGATCGGGACACGCTCGCCGGCGCCGCGGCGCTGAAGGGCCTGGCCGCGGCACTCTCATGCCGGCCTTCGCCGGATCTCACTCCGCAAGGATGGTGCGGTTCCCGCCGAGCGATTTCGCGCTGTACATGGCCTGGTCGGCCTTCTCCACCAGATACTCCGCTTCAAGAGCCTCAACGGACGAGGCGATGCCGATGCTCGCCGTGATTTCACTCTGGAAATGACGGCTCAACTGCTCCCGGATGCGTTCGGCGACCGCGTGAGCCTTGTCGATCGTGGTCTCCGGCATGATGATCGTGAACTCGTCCCCGCCGTAGCGATAGCACGTGTCGACGCTGGACCGCACCAGGCCCAGCGTCATTTGCGCAGCCTCTCTCAATGCTTGATCCCCTTTGAGGTGGCCGTGCGTGTCGTTGAACTCTTTGAACCGGTCCAGATCGAAAAAGCAGAGAGAAATGCTCCGCCTGAAACGATGGCACCGCTCCATCTCGTTGCTGATGGCGGTGAAAAAGCGGCGGCGATTGAAGAGGCCGGTCAGCTCATCGGTGATCGACAGCGCTTCGAGTCGCTGCTCGAGGAGCACGTTTTCCGTGACGTCCTGAACGATGCAGAGGAATCCCAAAGGTCTTTTTTCCGGGTCGAACACCCGCTGGAGCGAGACGTTCAGGTACAGGATGGAATCCCCTGCCTGTTGCGAGAGCTTGATCCGTTCGAGGGTCGACTTTTCGATGTTGGTGATATAGGCGGCCAACTCCCGTCGGAACCGCGGGTCGGTGAAGAGCGTCAGGATGTCCTTACCGACGATCTCGGATCGCGACAGTCGAAAGATCGGCTCCGCCCCAATGCTGCTCGTTCTCACATAGCCCATGGTGTCCGCGGAGAGCACAGCGAGTTTCTTGGCGGATTCCAGGATCGCGTGCATGTACTCGTTTGATTCCTGCACGTGCTCGAGTGAGCGCAGGTTGTCACAGGCGGATGCGATGAGCGACGCGATGCCTTCGATCGTGTCCAGGTCCTCGGCCGGAAAGGCGTCGAGGCGGTCGCTCTTCAGGAAGAGAACGCCGAGCAGCCTGCCGCGCAGGCGGATCGGCATCGTCAACTCGGAGCCGGACTCGATATCGGGTTTTGCATCCAGGTTGTTGTTGCACAGGATCCTGTTGCGCCGGGCGCAATCCTCCACCATGGGAGGAAGACCGGGATCGGCGGCGGCCGCCGTCCGGCAGGCAAACGCGGCGCGGGTGAGACCCTCCTGGCCATGTCCCCCGGTCCAGATTTGGACTTCCAGATAGTCGAGGCTGATCCGTATCAACTCCGCCGCCGCACCCAGGAATGCTGCGAGATCATCGACGAGGACGGCCTGCTTGGCGATCTCGCTGACCATCGAGAGCACGCGGCCCCGACGGACCTCCAGGTAGTGCATGTCGGAGTTTTCAATCGCGAGGGCGAGATGGTCCGTCATGTAGGAAAGAAGATCGACATGCTCCGGATCGAGGCGGCTTTCCTTCGGCAGGGAGAGGACCAGCACGCCTTTGAATCTTCCACGAAGCATCAGCGGGGAGTACAGGACGGACCCCGCGCTGCCGTCCAACAGGTGGCGTTTTTCGATTGCATCCTGCCCGGCGCCGTCGTTCAGGCGGACGACGCGCTGCTGGTGGTCGAGGACACAGCGTTTCAGGCGGGAGTTCTCGAGGGCGATGACCTTCGGCCCGATCAAGGGCGCATCCCCGGCCTCGTCCAGGGAATAGAGCGTCGCGGTCGATTCGTTGCCGCGGTACTTCACGATGCTCAGACGGCCAAGGCAGAAATGTTCCCGCAGCAAGCGCCGGCAGGCACGCAGAATGTCGGCCAGGATGAGGGAGCCGTGGATGGAAGTCGCCATGGTGGCGGCGTCCGTCAGTGTAAGCGGACCCGCTGCGGCCGGGACATCACGTCGTTCTTTCGTTCCCGTGCTCATTTGGCTGCCCTCCGGCAGTCCACGGTCGCAAGCATATTCTTCATTGGGGCGGATCTAATTCGCATCATGCCGAAGAGTCCGAAAATGGTTCAGGAGCGCCTGCGACCATTGCTCGAGAGCGGGCACGGCGATGTTGCCGGCCTGTGCCAGTTCCGGCCGCCCGCCCCCCTTGCCGCCGTAGGTTCCGGCCGCCAGCTTGACGGCCGCTCCGCAATCCCCCGGAACGTCCGCACTGCGCGCCACGACTACCTGTGCGGTATCCCGAACCGACCACAGAATGACAACCGTCCCGGCCGAAGCCGTCAATTTCTGGGCTAATACCTTCAGGCTCTCGATCTTACGATCGCCGTAGCTCTGACAAACTGCTGCCAGCCCATCTATCTTATCGGCATGGGATCGCAACTCCTGTGCTTCCATTTCGAGGATTTGGTCCTCCAGGTGCGCTTTTTCTCGCAGGACAGCCGCCCGCTCGGTCAGAAATTTTTCCAGCACGCCCACAAGTTGATGCGGATGCGACGAATAGAGCTTCCCAAGCTCCGTCAGTGTCTCGTGGTCTTTTCGAAACGCCCTCAGCACTCTGCCGCCACACACGAATTCAATCCGAACCCCTCCCTTATAGCGCTCGCTGCCGAGGATAAACACCACCCCTACCTCTCCACAGCGGCGCACGTGCGTGCCGCCACAGGGGGAGCGGTCAAAGCCGTCGATGTCGATCACCCGGATTTCACCCTCCCTCTGCGAGTCCTTGCGCACCCCCAGGGCGCTAAGTTCCTCCCGGCTCACATTCAGAACGTGAACGGGCCGGTCCTCGAAAATGATGCGGGCCGACACCTGTTCGACGGCGTCCAGAACCGCCGGGTCCGCCTGTGCCAGATCGAGATCGATGGTGGATATTTCCTGTCCGAGGTGGAATGAAAGAGTGTTCGCCCGGCTCACGGAGAGGAATGCCTGGGAGAGGATGTGCTGCCCCGTGTGCTGCTGCATGTGATCGAATCGCCGCTGCCATTCGATCTTGCCGTGCACTGTCCGCGCGGCCGGCTGTGAATCGAGAATGTGGATTATTTTCCCGGAAGCATCCTCCCGCACCCCCTCCACACGTGCCCCTTCGAGGGTTCCCGTGTCGCATGGCTGGCCCCCGGAATCAGGATAGAATGCTGTCTGGTCCAGGACGACGGCCGGCTTTCCGTCCACATCGAATTGCTCGACGACGGTCGCGGTAAAATCGGTCAGATAGGAGTCGTTGTAGTAGAGATGTTTTGTCATTTCAAATCATTCACCGGAGAAATTGTCCGCCAATCAACCGCACGCGGCCGGAAACTCCGGAGGGAAGCCGCCGGCCGGGCAAGGTCAATTTAAGCACAAAACCGGCGCCCGGCCGCAGCCAAATCTCGCCATCCCACCCGATGGACGCGTGGATTCCGACTCCCCCGTAATGAGACAGCGCAACACGAGTGCGAGACTAAAACAGCGAACCGCCTGACGCTTGCGGTCTTCGAGGGCTTCGTGGTTCCACAGCAGCTCACGACTCACGTCATCCTGTGCCGGCAATGTGGGAATGTACAGGGCCTGTCTCTTTGACCGGCTCGCCAGGCAAGCGGCCGCCATTGACGGTGTTCCAGGTGAGTCAGCTTGCTTGACACCTATTCGAAGGGGTGTCTATACTCCCCCTCATGATTCCGCCAAGTGCTTCATTTCACGGGACCACCATCCTGCTTGTCAGGCGTGGGAACGAGACTGCCATGGCAGGTGATGGCCAGGTAACCCTCGGGGACACGGTGATCAAGTCCAGCGCGAAGAAGATCCGGCGCCTGCACAACAACCTCATCCTCGTCGGCTTCGCGGGCGCGACCGCAGACTCGTTCGCGCTCTTCTCCCGGCTCGAGGCGAAGCTCGAACAGTTTCGCGGCAACCTCAACCGTGCTGCGGTGGATTTGGCCCAGGAATGGCGGATGGACCGGGCTTTGCGCCATCTCGAGGCCTTCCTCCTGGCCACAGATGGCAGGACGACGTACCTGCTCTCCGGAACCGGCGATGTCATCGAACCGGATGACGGAATTCTGGCAGTGGGTTCCGGTGGGAGCTATGCGCTGTCTGCAGCCCGGGCGCTGCTTCGGCACACCAAAATGACCGCCAGGGAAATCGCCTTCGAATCGGTCAGGATCGCAAGCGAGGTCTGCATCTTCACCAATGGAGAAATCATCGTGGAAGAGCTGAAGCCGGCAAAAGCCGTCCGGAAGCGCCGGTAAGGCGGGCTCTTCACAGCACCTCTTCCGAAACCGCCTCCGGCGTCTTTGCCTGAGGAGGTCATAAGCGGGCTTGGACACTCATGAGAGCGTAGTTTGTAGATCATCCGGGCCGGCGATCCGGCGTCTCCGCGGGTTGAGCGACACCCGCCGGGTTTCCAGGCCCCCGGGGTTTTGGCCGCCGAAGTGCGGGAAAGGAATCTGCAGCCAGTGCGAAAACGTCACGTGACCCCTGCCCGAGGGCTTGATGAGATGTCGCCCCGTGAAATCGTCGGCGAGCTCGACCGGTATGTGGTCGGGCAACAAGAGGCCAAGAAGGCCGTCGCGATCGCGCTGCGCAATCGCGTCCGGCGTCAGAAACTGGATCCGGAGATGGCGGAAGAAGTCGCGCCAAAGAACATCATCATGATTGGCCCCACCGGCGTGGGCAAAACCGAGATCGCGCGCCGGCTCGCACGCCTGGCGAATTCGCCGTTCCTCAAGGTCGAGGCCACCAAGTTCACCGAGGTGGGTTATGTCGGCCGCGACGTGGAGTCGATGATCCGCGATCTGGCGGAAACGGCGGTTGACATGATTCGCATGGAACGTCTGGCGGAAGTCGCGGACACCGCCGAGCGGAATGCCGAGGAGCGCGTGCTCGACCTGCTCCTGTCCGGCCTCCAGCCGATGCCCGGCGAGGAGAGTTCCGGCGACGCCGGCAACGATCTCGACCTGGTTGAGCGTTCAAGGGAGAAGCTGCGCAGACAGTTGCGCGCGGGAAGGCTGAACCACCGCATCATCGAAATGGAGGTGCGCGAACATCCCATGAGCCCGTTTGCGTTCCAGGTCTTTGAGGGCGCAAGCATGGAAGAGGTCCAGTTCAACATGAAGGACCTGCTCTCGGGGATGATGGAGGGGAAGCCCAAGAAACGCCGTATGAGCGTGGACGAGGCACTGGACTACATCGAGCAGGACGAGGAACAGAAGCTGATCGATATGGATCAGATCGCACGGATCGCAGTGGAGCGGGTCGAGGAAAACGGGATCATCTTCCTGGATGAAATCGACAAGATCGCCGGGCGCGAGAGCGGCCACGGGCCGGACGTCAGCCGCGAAGGCGTGCAGCGCGACATCCTGCCCATCGTGGAAGGAACCAACATCAGCACGCGGTACGGCATGATCCGCACCGACCACATCCTGTTCATCGCGGCGGGCGCATTTCATGTTTCCAAGCCGTCCGACCTCATCCCGGAGATTCAAGGACGCTTTCCGATCCGCGTCGAGATGAAGCCGTTGACCGGCGAGGACTTCGTACGCATCCTGACGGAACCCAAGAACGCCCTGATCAAACAGTACGTCGCGCTGTTGAAGACCGAAGGGATCAGGCTCCGATTCGATGCCGATGCCGTCCGCGAGGTGGCGCGCATGGCCTCGGTCGTCAACGACAGCTCCGAGAACATCGGCGCGCGCCGGCTGCACACGATCATGGAGGCGCTGCTGGAAGACATCCTGTACCGGGGAAGCGAGATCAAGAATAAAATGGTGCGTATCGACGCGGACTTTGTGCGCCGGAAACTCAGCCGCATCGTGGACGATAAGGACACCAGCAGGTATATCCTGTGATGGAATCTCACCGCCGCCTCGCCCTGCAATTCGCGGGTCTTCTCTTCCTGTCCGGTCTGGCTGCCTGCGCCAAGCTCGGCGAACCTCAACCACCGCAACTCCTGGTGCCCAAGCCCGCAATCGACCTCGAGGCGCGCCAGTACTCAAACAGGATTCAGCTGACGGTTTCGCAGCCCGCGGAAAATACCAACGGTTCGCGCGTCACGACACTCGACCGGATTGAGATATCCCGGCTGATCGGCGACCGGACGAACGCGAGCCCGATCCCGGAAGACATCTTTCTGGCCGGCGCCCGGGAGATTCTCAACGTTCCCGCAGCGCAAGTCCCCAAGTACCTTGTGGGCAACAGACTTGTTTTCCAGGACAGACTGGGGGGCTCTGATCCGGCGTCGCTTTATAAGAGCGGATTCCACTATGCGGTCAGGTTCATAAACCTGCGTAACCAGACGGCCGGCCTCAGCAACCAGGTGTTCGTGGCGCCGCTCGCCCTCCCGTCGGCGCCGGCCGGTCTGGCGTTCGGGCTCTTTCGGGACTACATCCGGCTGACCTGGGACGCGCCCGACAAGAACTTCGACGGTTCGGTCCCGCCGAGGATCACAGGGTACAATCTCTATCGGACCGAAGACCCGAAAACGCCGGCAGCCGCCCCGCTCAATCCCGAGCCGATTCCCCGGCCCGAGTACCAGGACCGCGATTTCGAGTTCGACAAGACCTACTATTATGCCGTAAGCGTGGTTGCCAGCAGGGAGAACCCCTGCGCCGAAAGCGACCCTTCGGGCCTGCTCGCCGTTCCGGCGCGGGATACCTTCCCGCCTGGCAGCCCGAAAAACCTGACGTCCGTGGTGGAGAAGGGCGTGGTGACGTTGCTGTGGAGCCCGCCGGAAGATGCCGACGTTGCCGGCTACCGGGTCTCTCGCAGGGAAGATGGGAGTGCGGAAAACGTCCCGCTTCAGGAGCAGTTGATCAATACCTTGAGTTTCCGCGACCAGCAGGTCGTGCCGGGGAAGAAATTCGAATACAATGTCGTGGCTGTGGATACGCACGGGAACGTGAGCCGGCCGGCAATCACGACAGTGGAGGTTCAATGAAACTTTGTCGTTACAGTTACCAGGGGAAAACCGGCTGCGGCCGGGTCGAAGACCAGGTCGTCAGAGTATGCCGCGGCGAATTGCCCGGAGCGCTCGAGCCCACCGATCTGACGCTCCCGCTCGCGGAAGTCCGCCTGCTCGCGCCATTGGCGCCGAGCAAGATCATCGGCATCGGCCGCAACTATATGGCACACGCCAGGGAACTCGGCAACGCTCCGCCTGATGAGGAGCCCCTGATTTTCCTCAAGCCGCCAAGCGCCGTCATCTCTCCTTCCGACCCGATCCTCCTCCCGGCCGCATCGAGGCGCGTGGATCATGAAGCGGAGTTGGGCGTGGTCATCGGCAGGATTGCCAGAAATATTCCCGAAGGAGTCGATCCCCTGGATTACGTACTTGGCTATTCGTGCGTAAACGACGTCACCGCCAGGGATTTGCAGAAGAAAGACGTGCAGTTCACGCGCGGCAAGGGCTTCGATACATTCTGCCCCTTCGGCCCCTGGATCGAAACGGAACTCGACCCCACCAATGTCCTGGTTTCCGGCCGGGTGAATGGGGAGACCCGCCAGCAGGCCAGCACGGGCGAGCTCCTGTTCCCGGTGAGGCAGTTGATCCGTTTTCTGTCGGGTATCATGACCCTGTGCCCCGGTGACCTGATTGCGACTGGAACGCCGGCGGGCGTCGGCCCGCTGAAAACGGGCGACATAGTCGAAGTGGAAGTAGAGGGCATCGGCATTCTGCGCAACCCGGTTGCCTGAACCTGTAACGTGACAATGTCATTGGAACCACAAAGACCTCGAAGACCTCGAAGTTTTTTGTCTTCGCGGTCTTCGAGACCTTCGTGGTTCGGGTTTTCAAGTTTGGCTTCGGCCTGATGCTTTTGCGCGGAGTTGGCGCGTGGATTGTCGGCCGTCTGTTATAATTCTCAAATTTGGAATGGAGCGCCGGGATGAAGTTCTTTTTGGATACTGCGAGTATTGACGAGATTCGGGACGCGGCGGATTACGGTTTGATCGACGGGGTGACCACCAACCCCTCCCTGGTGGCCAAAGAAAAGCGGAACTTCAAGGAGGTGCTGCGTGAGATCGCCGGCATAGTGAACGGCCCCATCAGCGCCGAGGTTCTGAGCACGGACAGCGAAGGCATGGTGCGCGAGGCGCATGACCTCGCCGGGGTCCACGAAAACATCGTGATCAAGATTCCGATGACCAAGGCCGGCATGAAAGCGCTCAAGCAGCTTCATGGCGAGGGCATTCGCACGAATGTAACCCTGATCTTCAGTGCGAATCAGGCACTCGTGGCCGCCAGGCTCGGCGCCACTTACGTGTCGCCGTTTGTGGGACGACTTGACGACATCAGCGAGGTCGGCATGGACCTGATCGCCGACCTGGTGCAGATCTTCGCCAACTACAGCTTTTCGACTCAGATCCTCGTCGCCAGCTGCCGTCATCCGCTCCACATTCGCGAGGCGGCTCTGCTGGGCGCGGACGTCGTGACCCTGCCCTACAAGGTGCTCATGCAGCTGTTGCATCATCCGCTCACCGATGCCGGCCTGGAGCGGTTTATGAAGGACTGGGAAGCCGTCAGGCAGGCGGTGCGCTCCTGACGATGTGCGAGGTGAAAGCCGCGCGGACCTTGTAGCGCCGCGCCCGGCAACACTTTGAGGCCTTGGTCGTTTCATTGTGCCTTTGACGGACTATGGACATTTCCGGGAAATTGAATGAGCTGGAAGAGCTGAATCGCAGGGCTGAAGCGGGCGGTGGCGCCGAGCGGCTCAAGCGGCAGCACGATGCCGGCAAACTGACGGCCAGGGAGCGAGTCCTTCTGCTTCTGGATGAAGGCAGCTTCGAAGAGCTGGACAAGTTTGTCGAACACCGTTGCCTCGACTTCGGCATGGCGGAACAGAAGGTCCCCGGCGACGGAGTAGTTACGGGCTACGGCCGCATCGATGGGCGGCTGGCGTACGTCTTCGCCCAGGACTTCACCGTGTTCGGCGGCAGCCTCAGCGAGACCTATGCCGAGAAGATCTGCAAAGTCATGGATCTGGCCATGAAGATGGGTGCGCCCATCATCGGGCTCAACGACTCGGGCGGCGCCAGGATTCAGGAGGGGGTGCTGAGCCTTGCCGGATACGCCGACATATTCCTGCGCAACACGCTGGCGAGCGGCGTGATCCCGCAGATTTCGGCGATCATGGGACCGTGCGCCGGCGGTGCGGTCTATTCCCCGGCGATCACTGATTTCATCCTGATGGTCAAGGATACCAGCTACATGTTCGTGACCGGGCCGGATGTCATCAAGACCGTAACCCACGAAGAAGTGACCATGAACGAACTGGGCGGCGCCATGACTCACAACAGCACCAGCGGCGTCGCCCACTTTGCCGTGACGGACGACCGGGAATGCCTCGCCGCCATTCGCGAACTGCTGGCTTTCCTCCCCTCCAATAACATGGAAGACCCGCCCGTCCGGCAAACCGCCGACCCGTGGGATCGCGAAGATGAAAAACTCAACACGATCGTGCCGGTGGACCCCAACCTCCCATACGATATCCGCGATGTCGTCACGGCCGTAGTGGACGACCGCCATTTTTTCGAAGTGCACAAGCACTTCGCCAGAAACATCGTGGTGGGATTCGCCCGGCTGGATGGGCGCCCCGTCGGCGTAGTCGCCAATCAGCCGGCGTTTCTTGCCGGGACCCTCGACATTTCGGCATCCGTGAAAGGAGCGCGTTTTGTCCGCTTCTGCGACGCTTTCAACATCCCCCTGGTCACCTTCGAGGACGTGCCGGGCTTCCTGCCGGGCACCGCACAGGAGTTCGGCGGCATCATCAAACACGGGGCCAAACTGCTGTTTGCCTTCGCGGAGGCGACCGTCCCGAAAATCACGGTGATCACGCGCAAGGCATACGGCGGCGCCTATTGCGTGATGGCCTCGAAGCACATCCGGACCGATCTCAATTATGCGTTTCCCACGGCCGAGATCGCGGTGATGGGCCCGGAAGGGGCCGTGAACATCCTCTATCGCAGCGAGCTCAAAGCGGCGGAGGATCCGGGCGGATTTCGTGCGGGAAAGGTGGAAGAGTTCCGTTCCAAGTTTGCGTCGCCCTATATCGCCGCGGAACGCGGCTATATTGACGAAATCATCGAGCCGCGCGTCACCCGTCGCAAACTGATCACGGGCTTGCGCATGCTCGAAAACAAGCGGGATTCCAATCCTCCCCGCAAGCACGGCAACATCCCCCTCTGATGCTGCCGTCGTTCCCGCCCGACACTCGGGCGGGAAAGAGGATGGATTCGAATATCGGGTGGGTAGCCGGAATCGGGTGCAAGCCGGCACGCGGGTCGATGATTCCGATCCGGGTGGGCATAGTCCAAGGCCTCGGGGTTCTGCATGTTCAAGAAAGTGCTCATCGCCAACCGCGGCGAGATCGCCGTCCGCATCATCCGCGCCTGTCGTGACATGGGGATTGCCCCCGTGGCCGTCTTTTCCGAAGCGGATCGCGCCGCCCTGCATGTCCGTCTGGCGGATGAAGCGTATCTCCTCGGGCCTGCACCTTCCTCGGAAAGTTACCTGGCCGTCGGCAGGATCCTCGATGTCGCGCGGCGTTGCGGTGCGGATGCCATCCATCCTGGCTACGGATTCCTTGCGGAGAATCCCCGGTTCCCTCGGGCGTGCGTCGAAGCCGGCATCTCCTTTGTGGGGCCCTCGGCCGAATCGATGCGCCTGATGGGAAGCAAGACCGGCGCGCGCCGGGTGCTCCGGCAATCGGGCGTCCCGATCGTGCCTGGCACCTACCGGGCATTGAAATCGATCGAAGAGGCGCTGATCGAGGCAAGGCAGATCGGCTACCCGGTGATGCTCAAGGCGGCGGAGGGGGGTGGCGGCAAGGGGATGCGCCTGGTCACGGATGAGGCGCACATGGCCGAGGATTTCGCGGCGGCCGGCTCCGAGGCGCAGAACGCCTTTGGCGACCCATCGGTCTATCTCGAAAAATACATCACTCGCCCGCGCCACGTAGAAATCCAGGTGCTGGCGGATCGATATGGGAACACCGTCTACCTGGGTGAGCGGGAATGCTCCGTGCAGCGCAGGCACCAGAAAGTGATCGAAGAGTGCCCGAGCCCTGCGCTGGATGAAGCTCTGCGCCGCCAGATGGGCGAGGCCGCGCTGCGGGTCATCAGGGAGGCAAAATATGAAAACGCGGGGACCGTGGAGTTCCTCCTGGACGACGAACGGAAATTCTATTTTCTCGAAATGAACACGAGGCTCCAGGTGGAGCATCCGGTCACAGAAGTTGTCACCGGACTCGACCTCGTCAAATATCAGCTGCTGATCGCGGCCGGGGAGAAGCTCGATATCCGGCAGGAGGACGTCCAGTTGCGCGGCTGGGCCATGGAGTGCCGGATTTATGCCGAAGATCCGGAACGCAATTTCTTCCCCTCCCCCGGAATCATTCGCGAGCTGGTCGAGCCGGCCGGCCCGGGAGTGCGGCTCGAATCCGGCGTCTACCCGGGATGGGACGTGCCAATTCACTACGATCCGCTGCTGGCTAAGCTCATAACCTACGGCGCCGACAGGGATCAAGCTATTGCGCGGATGCGTCGGGCCATCGGGGAGTACCGCATTCTCGGGATTCAGACCAATCTCGGGTTTTTCGACGCGCTGCTCTCCGATCCCGAATTTGCCGCCGGCCGGTTGTCGACGAATTTCATCGAAGAGTTTATGCGGCGCCGGCCCAAGCCCAGACTCTCGGATGACTCGCTGATGGCAGCTTCCGTGGCGGCCGCTCTTGCCTACGCGGATTCGGCGCGGAACGGCAAACCGCAAACGACGCGCGCGGCCGAAAGTGCGTGGAAAATGTCCGGCCGTGCCGGTGGCGCCCGGCCCCGCCACGGATGGAGATTCTAGACGCCAGATGGCGCCAAGCGGGGGAACCTCCCGTTTCCAGAGGGATTCGTGATTCTGAAAATAGAGAGCAGCGAATGTCATGTGACGGTGGAAGTGACGGCTGCCGGCGGTGTCAAAAACGTGGCCGTCGACGGGCGCGCAGTCCCGATCGATTGGGTCCGGATCTCGAACGGCCGGTATTCCCTTATCCTCGACGGCCGCGTCTACGACTTCATCATCGACCTGACCGAGGACGGCTGTTCCGTGGCCGGGCGCAAAGGATCGCACACGCTGCAGGTCGAGGACGCGCGGCGCCTGGGCTTGTCTCATAAAGTGGAGGGTGGCCAGAGCGGGCTTCAGCGGCTGAAAGCCGAGATGCCCGGCAAGGTGGTTCGCGTCCTGGTGAAAGTAGGGGAGGCGGTCGACTGTGACCAGGGTCTGCTGGTTCTGGAAGCGATGAAGATGCAGAACGAGATCCGTGCCCCCAAAAAAGGCATCGTACGCAAGATCGGCGTGTCCCCGGGAGTCGCGGTCAACACAGGCGAATTCCTGCTGAGTCTGGAATAGGGGTCCTCAGGTGCGTCGTGAAGCCGCTCTTCGGACGACTGAAAGCAACTCCCCGACCAGGTAGAGCGAACCCGTTACCACAACCAGCCCGCCTCGCGCGCATTCGTTCCAGGCGGCGGACAACGCGGTGCGCGCATCAGGGTGGAGGCGCATCCGCGCCTGGAACCGGGGAAATGCCGCAGCGATGCTTGCCGGTTCGGCCGAGCGCGGATTGGCGACTGGCGTAAGGTGAACGCTCCGGGCAAGCGAAAAAAGCAGCCCTCCCATTCTGGCGATGTCCTTGTCATTCAACGCTCCGAAGACCAGGTGGATGTCGCAGTACTCGCACCGAATCAGGTGATTGCGCAGCGCCCTTGCCCCTTCGGGATTGTGGGCGCCCTCGAGCAGCGTCCTCCGGCGGGCGCGATATTCATCGAGTCTCCCCGGCCAACGGGTGCGGCCGAGCCCTCGCCGGACATCGGCGATCGTCACCGGGAAATCTGCGAGTAACTCCACGCCGGCGATGGCGAGAGCCGCATTGCGGGCCTGGTGCAGACCGGCCAATGCCAGCGGCAGGCGCCGGTACAGGCGCTTGGGCGTCTTCAGGTCGATCGTTACCGAGGCGCCGCGTTCCCCGACAACCCGGGTCCGGCAGTCCTTGTCAATATCCAGCAGGGGCGCCTCCGCGAGGCGAGCCTGAGCGCTCACCACCTGTCTGGCTTCCGGCGCCCGGCAGCCCGAGATCACTGGAACCCCCGGCTTTATGATTCCTGCCTTTTCCCCTGCGATCTTCGCCAGCGTGGCGCCGAGCAGGTCCTGGTGATCGAGCGCGACCCCGGTGATGATGCAAGCCTGGGGAGAAACAATATTGGTCGCGTCCAGCCTGCCGCCGAGCCCTACCTCGACGACGGCCACCTCGACCCTTTCCTCCGCGAAGTGAAGAAACGCGCAGGCAGTCAGGAACTCAAAATAGGTCAGACGAATGTCAAGCCGGCGGCCGGCGTGCAGCTCCTCCTCTTTTTCGAAGACCTCCGTCGCCCGCACCGAGAGTTTTCCGGAAGGGATGTTTCGGCCCGAGACCCGGATCCGCTCCTCGAGTTTTTCAAGGTGGGGCGATGTATAGAGGCCGGTCTTCCAGCCCGCGGCACGGAGGACGGCCTCTGACATGGCTGCCACGCTCCCTTTTCCGTTGGTGCCGGCAATGTGAAGGACCGCATATTTCTTATGGGGGCTGCCCATGGCCTCCATGACCGTGGCTATGCGGTGCAGGCCGAGGTTGATACCACGTACCTCATTTCCGCGGTGTGCCAGTAATTCTGAGATTTCCTTATATTTCAAGGTTAGGCGAGGAAAAAGTTCAAAGCGTTGATGAGGTATTCGCGCAAATCGCGGCGATCGACGATGGCGTCGAGCATGCCGTGAGCCATGAGGAATTCAGACCGCTGGAATCCCTTGGGCAGCTTCTGGCGAATCGTCTGTTCGATGACTCGCGGACCCGCGAAACCGATCAGGGCGCCGGGTTCCGCAATGTTCAAATCCCCCAGCATGGCGTAACTGGCCGTAACGCCGCCCGTGGTCGGGTCCGTGAGCAGTGAGATGAAAGGCACCCGGGCGTCATCGAGGCGGACCAGCGCGGCACTGACCTTGGCCATCTGCATCAATGAGAAAGTGCCCTCGTGCATGCGCGCCCCGCCGGATGCGGAAACTATGATGATCGGCAGCCGGTCCCGAGCCGCCCTCTCCACGGCAAGCGTCAGCATCTCGCCCATGACCGATCCCATCGAGCCGCCGATAAAGCCGTACTCCATCGCGGAAATCAAAGTAGGCCTGCCGCCGAGTTTGCCCCGTGCGTTGATCACGGCGTCATTCAGTTTGGTGGCCGCACGGGCCGACAGCAGTTTTTGAGCATATGGCTGCCGGTCGGTGAACTTCAGCGGGTCCGTCGAAATGATGTTCTGGTCCTGCATTTCGTAGGCGCCATCGTCAAAAAGGATCCGGAGGCGGTCTCGAGCCCCGATCTTGGCGTGATAATTGCACTTAGGGCAGACTCGATCGTTGGCCTCCAGGTCCTTCTTCCAAATGATGACGCGACAGCCCTCGCACTTTGTGAACAGGCCCTCGGTGCGGACAGTCTTGTCCTCCTCTTTGGATGCGGGTAGCGGCGAATTCTGCTTCTTGAACCAGGCCATTAGTTCGCTCCCGGGAGCGCTCCGCTGCCGGAGTGACTCCTGTCACCGGATCGGACACCCTCGCAAAAGATTACAGCATCCTATCATTTGGCCCGCTCCAGAGTCCAGAGCCCTGACAAAACCCCTTCCGGTCCGGGCACTGTGCTGCCTCGATAATCATTTGCGGCATTCCCAGCAGCGTGTGCCATTTCTTATCTTTTACGGTGCTGCGTCCGATAACATTGCAATCAAAACAGGATGTGGCCTAAACTGAAATGACTATGAGAAATTGGATTTCGGCAAACGCGAAACGGGGCCAATCGTAGCGGTCCTGCATTGAAGAGGGGGGAACCATGAAACTGCATCGCCTCGCCTTACTCTGCCTGGTGTTCATGCTGATGGGCAGCGTTTCCATCCCGGCGCCTCAAGCCAAGAAGCGGGTGGCGCTCCTGGACTTCGACTTCGGGACGGTCCAGCATTGGTGGTCCGGGAACTGGGATATCGGGAAGGGAATTGCCGACCTGGTGGTCACCAACCTGGTCAAGGACGGGACGTTTTCCGTCATCGAGCGCAAGAAGCTGGATGTCATTCTCCAGGAGCAGAATTTCTCCAACTCGGACCGGGCCAATCCGACCAGCGCGGCCAAGATCGGCAAGGTCCTGGGGGTAAATGCCATCGTGGTCGGGTCGATTACCCAGTTCGGCCTCGAGGATAAGTCCCTCAACGTCGGGGGAATTGTCGGGAAACTGGGCGGATTCGGCGGTGGCAAGGTCGGCACCAAGTCGGGCAAGGCGAACGTGGTGATCGACGCCCGGCTCGTCGACGTCAACACCGGCGAAATCATGGCTGTGGCTTCCGGCAAAGGGACGTCCAAACGTTCCGGTCTGCTGCTCGGCGGCGGTGGTGGCGGCGGCGGCGGTTACGGCGCCGGCGGGATTGACATGGGGAGCAGCAACTTCCAGGACACTATCCTCGGTGAGGCCACACGCTCGGCGGTGGAGGACCTCACGGCCCAGCTGATCGGGCAGGCGGGAAAAGTGGAGGGGACGACGGTCACCGTCGAAGGGCTGGTGGCCGATGCCGCCGGCGATACGATCATCATCAATGTCGGAAAGAGCGCGGGCGTGTCCGTGGGGATGAAACTGGCGGTTGAGAGAGTCGCCCGCGAGATCAAGGATCCGTCGACAGGCAAAGTACTGCGCAAGGTGACCAACGCTGTGGGCGAAATCCAGGTGACCGAAGTCGACGAGAGCTCCGCAGTGGCCAAGGTGCTCTCCGGCTCAGGCTTCAAGGTCGGGGACATGGTGAAGAGCAAGTAGGCTGCTTCAAAGGGACGGCGAGCTCCCCAGGGCGCTCCCGGCGCCTTGCCGGCGATCCGGATTCTCTGCGACGTTGCGGGCAGAATGCAAAATGCCTGCGTTGCGGCGGTCATTCGACCGGCCGCGGCACAGGCGTCTTGCTTTCAGCGATCGCCGATTTCAGCAGCCCCGCCAGGTCCGAGGCAGTCGTGACCGGGGGCTGGCAGGCATTGTTGCGGCAGACATAGACGGCCGGTCGGCCCGCGACCTCCTTCCGGCTCCTCAGCAAGTGCATTTCGGAGTCCCTGCCGCAGACCACGACTTTGTTGGGCAAGTAACGGCGGAACACCTCGCGCAACAATTCCCGCGTTGCCGCTTCCACCGGGTCTCCGACCACAGCAATCTCGAGCACGCCCGACAGCGCGAAGTCAAGTGCGCACAGCAGATTGCCGAACGCCGCCGGGTGCTGCCCCATGACCGACCCCCTAGCTCCCAAGAGGGATCCGACGGGTCGGGACCAGCGGGTCTCGCCGGTGAACGCCGCCAGCCGCAGGAGCACGTGCGCTGCCACGGAATTTCCCGAAGGGGTTGCGTTGTCGTAGAAGTCCTTCGGACGGTGGATGAGAGTCTCGTGTTCCGTGGAGGTGAGGAAGAATCCGATCCCGTTGGGATCACGGAACTTGTCGAGGAGGATTTCGGCAAGACCGGCAGCTTCCTGCAGCCATCGCGGGTCAAAAGTGGATTCGTAAAGAGACAGTAGCCCGTCGGCGACGCAGGCGTAGTCCTCCAGGAATGCGCCGATTCTTGCCTGACCGCCAGTGCAGCAATGGAGCAGCCGCCCCCCGTGCCTGAGGTTTGACAGGAGGAATCCGGCACAACGCACCGCCGCGGCACGGTAATCCTCGCGATCAAGGGCTTGAGCGGCTTCGGCAAAACTCTTCAGCATGAGCCCGTTCCAGGCCGCGATGATTTTTTCATCGCGCGCCGGACGGACCCGTGTCTCGCGCGCAGCCCGGAGCATCTTTCTCCCGTGCTCGAGTTGTCTTTCCAGTTCCTCTTCGGAAACGTCGTTCAACCGGGCGACGAGGGCCGCCGATCGTGGAACGTGAAGGATATTCTTGCCCTCGAGAGCCCCCTCCTCGGCAATTCCGTAATAGCGGCAAAACAACTCGGCGCGATCGCCTCCGAGCAGACGTTCCACCTCGCGCAGGCGCCAGGTGTAGAACTTGCCCTCTTCCCCCTCGCTGTCGGCATCCTGCGTCGAATAGAATCCCCCGTCCGGGCTGGTCATATCGCGCAGCACATAATCGAGGGTCTCTTCGACGATCCGCCGGTAAAGCGGGTTGCCGGTAAGCAGGAAAGCGCCCAGGTACAGCCGGCTCAGCAAGGCGTTGTCGTAGAGCATCTTTTCGAAGTGCGGGACCAGCCATTGCGGATCCACGGAGTAGCGGTGAAAGCCTCCACCCAGCTGGTCGTAGATGCCGCCGCAGGCCATTTTCTGAAGCGTTTCCTCCACCGCTTCCAACATGCGCCGGGTCCCCGTGCGCGCGTATGAGCGCAGAATAAATTCCAGGGCCATGGCCTGGGGGAACTTCGGCGCCGTTCCGAATCCGCCGTTCTGCGCATCGTAATCGGTGAGCAGGAGCGAGGCCGCATCACCGAGAACCCCGGCGTCCAGATCACCTCCTTCGCGGCCGACATTGTTGCTGTTTTGCAGTTCGCGGACGATCGTCGCCGCATCTCTGCCGATTTCGGTTTTCCTCTCGTGATACGCCCGGGCGACGCTGCGAAGCACACGCGGGAAGCCCGGCATTCCGTGGCGCTCCTCCGGCGGGAAATAAGTGCCGCCGTAAAAGGGAACCTGGTCTGGAGTGAGAAAAACGGTCATCGGCCAACCGCCCCTGCCGGTCATCATCTGGACCGCCTGCATGTAAATGGCGTCCAGGTCGGGCCGCTCCTCCCGGTCCACCTTGATGTTCACAAAAGACTCGTTCATCAACGCGGCGATCTCTTCGTTCTCGAACGACTCGCGTTCCATCACGTGGCACCAGTGGCAGGCGGAGTAGCCGATGCTCAACAGGATGGGCTTGTCTTCCTCCCTGGCCTTTCGCAGGGCCTCCTCTGACCACGGGTGCCAACGCACCGGGTTGTGGGCATGTTGGAGAAGATACGGGCTCGTTTCGTGAATCAGCGAATTCGTGTGCTTGTGTTCAGACATACAAACGTCAGCGTTTCTTGCGGCTGCTGGGGCGGTTGTAGGCGGCCTCGACGGCGCTCTGGAGGCCGCCACGCGGCGTAAACTCGCCACGCACCGTCATCTTGACAGGCCGGCACGCCGCCACCAGGTCACGCAGGATGCGATTGACCGCATTTTCGTAAAAGATTCCCAGGTTACGATAGGCGGTCACATATTCCTTGAGCGACTTCAGTTCCAGGCACCAGCGGTCCGGGGTGTACAAGACCTCGAGGGTGCCGAAATCCGGGAGCCCGGTCTTGGGACACATGGCCGTGTATTCCGGAATGTGTATCCGAATCTGATAGCCGGGATACTGGTTTTCCCAACACTCGATCGCGGGGAGAACCGCGTCGATTCCTGATTTCGCGTGCTTCTCGGTATATCTTCTCATGATTGTCATTCGCTACAGCCCTAACCGCTGCCGGGAATCCAGAACAGGATACGCCGCCCCCGCAAACTTGAAAAGCCGATAGTATCGCGGCGCCGGTCATTGTTCAGCTTGTGTAAAGCCCCCGCGGGTCCGGCCGATATGTTAAGTGCGTGCCACGCCGGATACCGGCGGAAGATGAACATTCATTGAGTGAACACTATGCGATCCAATGCACCGGAAATGCTTTTCATTTGTTCCCCCAGGATGAATCAGCTTCAGATCCTCAGCATGCTGGCTGAGGATCCAAACCTGACGCAGGCCGTGCTGGCGCGAAGTTGTGGCCTGTCTGTGGCCATGGTCAACAACTATATGAAAGAGCTGTGCGACGCCGGTTTGATCGAATACCGGCGCAAGAGTTCAAAGAGCGTCTCCTACCATCTCACCAGCTCCGGCCGGGCCCAGATTGCCGCAATCGAGTCGGAATTCACCGGGGATGCGATCGACAGGTTCGCACAGGCGAAGGAACGCCTGCGCAAGCGGATCCTCAGCCAAAGCCCGATCCGGTCTGTCGTCCTGTATGGCGGCGGCCACCTGGCCCAACTGGTATTCCATGCCCTGGAGCAAACCGGGGTGAACGTGGTGGGCGTGTGCGACGAGAATCCCGGCGCCGGGCGGAAGTGGTGCGGCTGCTCGGTCCTCGACATTTCGCAGATTGCCTCGAAGGCGCCGGACGCGATCATTATCACCGACTGGCGCCGCACAGACGAGATCTGGCAGCGGCTCAAAGACATGATCAACGGCAACATCCGGCTGATCCGGCTTGACGGCCAGCCCTCGAACGGCGCGTCCCTTGCGCTGGCGCACTCCTAGCAGGTTTCTTCCGCCGTCCCGGTAATCTCCCGGATCGAACGGAACGAAAATACGATTTCTGAAATCCGCAAATCGCAAATTGAGAAACGACCGCCTTCATGATAAACATGAGGCGTGGATTTCCCGGCTCAGCGAAAAATCTATACCGTTTACGAAGCGACCGCCGAGATCAAACAGGCTCTAGAGAAGTTCGGCGTGTTGTGGGTCAAAGGGGAAATCTCCAACTTCAAGCATCACTCCTCCGGTCACATGTACTTCAGCCTCAAGGATGACCGGGCGCAGCTGAAAGCCGCGTGTTTCAGGAACAACAACATCTACCTCAAGTTCCGCCCGGAAGACGGGCTCGAGGTGCTCGTCCGGGGGCGTCTGAGCGTGTATGAGCCCCGCGGCGATTACCAGCTCCTGGCCGAAACTATGGAGCCGGTGGGCGTCGGCTCTCTGCAGCTGGCCTTCGAGCAGCTCAAGCAGAAGCTCCGGAACGAGGGGCTGTTCGATGACGCGCACAAGATCCGTCTCCCGATGCTTCCCCGGAAGGTGGGCGTGGTCACATCGCCCACGGGCGCCGCGATCCAGGACATGCTGCGAATCCTCAACCGGCGCAACGCCTCGCTCGACGTGCTCGTTTATCCCGCCAGGGTGCAGGGCGCGGGCGCCGCGGAGGAGATTGCGGCCGGAGTAAAGTACTTCAACACCCGCAGCGACATCGACGTCATCGTGGTGACCCGGGGCGGCGGTTCCATGGAGGATCTGTGGGCGTTTAACGAAGAGATCGTCGCCCGGGCGATCTATGATTCAGAGAAACCGGTCATCTCCGCCGTTGGGCATGAGGTGGATTTCACGATCGCGGACTTTGCGGCCGACCTGCGCGCCCCGACCCCGTCTGCCGCGGCGGAAATGGTGTCCGGGGCGAGGGAAGACCTGCTGGCGACTGTGGATTCGCTGGCCAGGCGCACCCTGCAGGCGATGCGCCTGCTCGTGGAGCGGCGCAGAACCGCGCTGCAGCGGCTGGCCCACAATCGTGCGTTCAACGTCGCGCCCAACAAGGTCCGCGAACTGCAGCAGCGGTTCGACGAAGCGGGCCTCAAAGCCACGCAGACCATGATGCGTTACCTTACGGCGGTGCGGCACCGCGAGCGCGTACTGCAGTTGCGGCTGATAAAGGTCGACCTGCGCCAGGCGATCGCGCGGAACCGGGAGTTGCTCGCCGGGAGGCAGAGCCGCCTGCAATCGGCGGCCAGGGCCTTGCTGCAGCGCCGGCGATCGCGCCTGGATCTCGAGATGGGCCGTTTGAACGCGCTCAGCCCGCTGGCGATTCTCGAGCGCGGATATTCCATCTGCCGCGACGGGCATGGGACAATATTGCGGGACGCGGCCCTGGTTGCTCCCGGGGACCGTGTCGATGTGACCCTGGCGCGAGGCGAAATCGGCTGCCGCGTCGAACAGCTCAAGACCTGACGGCAGCGTGCGCAAAGCGGCGCGGCCGCATTTCGCGCACGGCGCGCGGAGGTGCCTATTGGAAATGACGATGAAGGATTTTGAGAGCAGCCTGAAACAGCTCGAGGAGATCGTCCTGCAGCTGGAAGGAGGCGACCTCGCCCTGGACAAGGCCCTGGAGCTCTTCGAGCAGGGTGTGAAGATCAGCCGCTACTGCAACGCCAAGCTGGAAGAGGCCGAGCGCAAGGTGGAAACGCTGATCAAGGGCGCGGACGGCTCCATGGTCGAAACCCCCTTTACCGTCGAGGGAAACGAAACACGGAAGTGATTCGGCCGGGCCAAACCGCCGCGAGACTGCTCCATGGATATCGACCAGTACCTGCGAGAGATCAAGTGTGAGGTAGACCGTGAACTGGAGGGGCTCCTCCCGACGGAAAGCGAGGCTCCGCCCACGATTCATCGTGCCATGCGCTACTCGGTGTTTGCCGGGGGCAAGCGTGTGCGGCCGATCCTGGTGGTGGCCTCGGGCGAAAGCCTTGGCGGCGCTCGCGACGCCCTGCTCCATCTCGGCGCCGGCATCGAGATGATGCACACCTACTCCCTGATCCACGACGACCTTCCCGCCCTGGACAACGATGACCTCAGACGAGGACTTCCAACCTGCCACAAAGTGTTCGGGGACGCGATCGCCATTCTTGCGGGGGACGCCCTGATGACCCGCGCGTACCAGGTGTTCGCAGAGCTGCCGAACGTTGCGGACGCGACCAGGGTTGCCATCATCCGGGAGATCGCCTGGGCGACCGGCACGGTGGAAGGGATGATCGGCGGCCAGGTAGCGGACCTGGAATCCGAAGGGAAGCCGGTCAGCGCGCCGGTGCTCGAATACATTCACCGTTCGAAGACGGGAGCACTGCTGACAGCCTGCACCCGGTGCGGCGCCCTCGCCGCAGGGGCCGACGCAGCCCAGCTGCAGGCGCTGACGGAATTCGGACGCAACCTCGGCCTGGCCTTCCAGGTCATCGACGACATCCTCGATATGACTTCCAGCAGCGCCGAGCTCGGGAAAACGCCGGGCAAGGACCAAAAGGTCAAAAAGGCCACCTATCCAGCACTCTACGGGATTGAAGCTTCACGCCACAAGGCCCGGGAACTGATCGCCTCCGCCGTAGACGAGATTCGAAACCTGGGAGACCGCGCCGAGCCGCTGCGCGAATTGGCGCAATTCGTCTTCAGCAGGACAGCGTGATTCCATGACACCGACCCGGCGGCGCATCGACCAGTTGCTGGTCGACCTGGGCTTGGTCGAGAGCCGGCACAAGGCCCAGGCCCTCCTCCTCGCGGGCCAGGTTCTGGTGAACGAGCAAAAGGTCGACAAGGCCGGGCGAATGGTCGATCCGGAAGCCGTCGTCCGCCTCCTGGGAGAAATGCCTTTCGTGAGCAGGGCCGGGGGAAAGCTCCGTGCGGCCCTGGATCACTTTCAGATAGAGGTCGCCGGCCGCGTCTGTGCCGATCTGGGCGCATCGACGGGCGGGTTCACCGACTGCCTCCTGCAGGGCGGCGCCCGCGCCGTTCACGCGTACGATGTCGGCGCCGGCCAACTCGATTGGAAACTGCGCTCGGACCCTCGCGTCATCGTTCATGACCGCTACAACGTCCGCTACATCACGGCCCAGGACCTGCCGGAAGCAGTGTCGCTGGTCACGGCAGATCTCTCATTCATCTCGCTGACAAAAGTTTTTCCGCCGCTGGCAGGCGCGCTCAAAGAGAGGCTTTCCTCCCCGGCTCCGGCCTATGCCGGCAGCGTGGACGTCGTCGCGCTCGTCAAACCCCAGTTCGAAGTCGGCAAAGGGGAAGTCGGCAAGGGAGGGATCGTGCGCGATGAGAGGAAACAGCTCACGGCCCTGGCAGCCGTGGAACAGGCGGCGGCCTCGGCCGGCTTCGCTCCTCGCGGCCGGTTTCGCTCCCCGGTCCAGGGCGCCAAGGGAAATCAGGAATTTTTGCTGCACCTGCAGCTCATTCATGATCTATCATCAAAAGCATGAATTCTCCTGTGCGCAGGATCGGCCTGGTTTTAAAGCGTCATGACCCGCATGTCCGCGAATACGTGACCGAGATCATTCCCTGGCTCCAGGCGCGAGGAGTCGAAGTGGTGCTCGATCAGGAAGCGGGGCGCCAATATCCGCCCTCCAGGCTCGTCGCGGCGCCCGAGGATCTGGCCGCCCATGTCGACGCGGTCGCGGTCTTCGGCGGCGACGGCACGTTCCTCTATGCCGCCCGGCTGGTCGGCGGGAGCGGCGTTCCGCTCCTCGGCATCAATCTCGGGTCGCTCGGGTTCCTCGCGGAAGTCAAACTGGAGGAGATGCACGCGGCGTTCGAGCGCCTGCTCTCCGGGAATTACCGGCTGGAGGAGCGTGTGCTCCTCGATGTGAAGGTGCTGCGGAAGGACAAGCAGATGGCCCAATACCTGGCCCTGAATGACGCCGTCATCAACAAAGGAGCGCTCGCCCGGATCGTCGAAGTGGAAGTGTGGGTGAACTCGGAGCTGGTGACGATCACGCGCGCGGACGGCTTGATTATCTCGACCCCCACCGGGTCGACGGCGTACTCGATGTCTGCCGGCGGCCCGATCCTCTACCCCACCCTGGGCGCCTTCATCATCACCCCCATCTGTCCCCACACCCTTTCCAATCGGCCGGTGGTAGTACCGGACCGCGCGCCTGTAGGATTTTGCCTGCGCCACGGCGCGGATGTGATGCTGACCGTGGACGGACAGGTCGGGATGCCCCTGACACAGGGAGATTATGTCCGTTTCGAAAAGGCCGGTTCCTCCATTCGAGTCATTCAGGCCACAGGCTCCACGTTTTTCAAGCTCCTGCGCGAAAAACTCAAGTGGAATTAGGAGTCAGGAGCCAGGAGTCAGAAGTCAGAATGATTCATGTGTCACGATTTCCGCCGCCCGCGGCTTTGCTGTTGGCCTGTGAAAACAAGGGTAGGCCCAGGCGGCGGCACAGCTGTGCGAATGTAAAGATCGGAAACCCGACGATGTTGAAGTAGCAGCCCTCGATGCGGTCGATAAAGACCGAGGCATAACCCTGAATGGCGTACGCCCCTGCCTTGTCCTCATACTCGCCGGTCGAAAGGTACCAATCGATATCCCCCTTGGACAGGCTTCGGAAATGCACACGCGAGCAGCTGTGCGCGGCGCCGTTACGTCCCGTGGCGCGATCGATCACGCATAGGCCCGTGAGCACTTCATGCCAGCGCGAACTGAGACTGCGGAGCATCCCGGCGGCGTCATCCCGGGAGAGCGGTTTCCCCAGGAATCGGTCCGCGACCAGGACTATCGTATCTGCGCCAATAATCAACCCGGACGGGTGACGGCCGGCCACCTCACGCGCCTTGATCCGGGCTGCGCGAACTGTAAAAGCTGCCGCCGACTCCCCGGACCTGCGATCGGGTTCGGGCAGGCTGCTCGGGTCGATAACAGGCTTGATGCCGAGCGCATTGAGGAGCTCGCGTCGGCGCGGCGACGAAGATGCCAGGATGAGTGTCCGGCCGGATGCTGTCGATGTTGTCATCGTTTGAGCTCTCTGGTACTTTAACCGGGTTAATTCAAGGGCGTCGATCGGACCCTGGCCAGGACGCCGGCAAGAAATACCGCAACCCTGGCCCGGCGCGGAGCGTCTGAATATAAAGCATACAGGCCCCTGATTGGTACGCAAAGCCCAGACAGAGGTGGATCGCCCCCGGGAAATGACCTGTCTGGCCTGCCGGGGGACGATGCGCGGTCAGTAATCATAATCAAATGGAATCAGTCTCGAACGTTCTTTTCTCTCTTTTCCGTGAGACGCCGTTTCACGGCGAATGGGTGGTCGCCTGCCTGCAGGGCGCCTGGCCGGGGATTCTGGGACAGAAGATCGCCGGCGTCTGCCGGCCGCTGGCGCTGCGCGGTCCGGAACTTGTCGTGGAAGTGCCCGACGGCGCCTGGATGATGGCGTTATCGAGCATGAAACCGGAGTTGCTGGACCGGATTCGCCGGGTCGCGGGCGACGAAGTGAATGCATTGTCTTTCGTGCGCGGCGGAGTGCCTGATTCCCCTGTCTGAATCCAGGCAGAAGCCGAATAGGTCTGGTGCATGAGTGAGCGGTGGTGGTAACATAACGAGTTTATCGTGCCGTCAAAATGTGCGCTAAAACATATGCAGGTATGGAGTAAGAGATGTTTGGTAACTTCCGTTTTCGCAAATTGGTAATCATCCTGGCGTTCAGCCTGGCCATGGCGGGGCTCTCAGGGCAAGCCTGGGCCCAAATCCGCCTCTACGGCAAAGTTCAGCCGAATCCGGATGGCGCCACGAATCCCCTCGTTTTCGACGTGAACGCGGATTCGACCGACAACATCTCTCCGAACATCGTCCTCACCAGCGACAGCGCGCGCGGATTTGTCGCGTATACCGGTTCAGGCGTCGTTCTGGAGTTTTCCGTCGCGACCGGCGAAGTGCTGAACCGCATCACCACCGGTGGCAGGCCTTTTTATGCCACCCCGCTGCCGGACAACAACAGGCTGGCGATCGTCTCGGTGCTCGACAACCGGATTTTCATCGTTGACATGAATTCGAACCCGTCCGGCCTGGTGGCCACCTATACATTCGCCAACGCGAGTTTCGGTTTCGGCGGCATCATTACCCTGTCCCCGGACGGCAATATCGGCTACGTTTCGTCCACCGGAACGGGCGAGGTCATCAAGTTTTCGATGCTGGACGGCCATGAGATCACGCGCCTCAAAGGAATGCGGTTTCCCGCCCAGATCACGGTTACCCCGGACAGTGCCACATTGATCGTCGTCGATACGGATCCCGGAACACCGGAGCTGGTGTTCGCCGACACTGCGACGATGACAAAGAGAGCTTCGCTGAAAAACCCGAATCCCACCACGGATGTGGTCGTTTTCACCATTTTCAATAAGCCCGTCCTGGCGCCGGACGGCAAGACGGGGATCATGGCCAGCCGTGGCCAGAACAATGTTCTTTACAAGGAACGGGTGTTCCTCTTCGATGCTGCCAACGGGACCCTTCTGAAAACCGGCGACACCGGCCCGGGACCGGGCTTTACCGGCATCACACCGGACGGCAAGAATTGGGTGATCATGAACATGTTCAGCATCACCGTGATCCCGACGGACGATTTCGACAAACTGCAGGAATTTCAAGGGGCAAGCGGAGATGCCATCGGCTCCGCCAATGTCGCCTTCTCCCCGGACTCGAGGTACGGCTACTATGCCGCGTCGGCCCACGACGTGATATTCCAGATAGATCTCGAGAATGGCGCGATACTCGATCAAATCCTGATCGGAGACAATCCCGACACGCTGCTGGAGCAGCCTGCCTCCATGGCGGTCACAAACGACGGCAAATCGATCGTAGCCCTGGAGTTCATCAGCGGCAATCTGGATCTGTTCACTCCGACTACCAGGATTGCGGCCGCAAGGTTCCTCAGCTCCCCCGACACTTTCACGGGCCTCAGTCTGATCAACCTTTCATCCAAGCAGAACGTCGTCACCGTGTTTGCCATGCAGGACTTTGGCGAACTGAACCAGGAAGAGGGCGTCACCAACCCGGTAAAGTACACGCTCGAGCCCAATCAGCAGATCTCCATCACCATTGCGGAACTGTTCAACTTCGACGATAACAACGCTCCGAATGGAGAACGCACCGGCTGGATCGCGATTTATGCCGATCAGCCGGAAGTTACCGGCTATCTGTCCATCGGAAAGAAAGACCTGTCGTACCTGAGCGGCCTCGCTCTCGAGACCAGGCGGGTGACGGAAGCTATCCTGCCGGAAATCGATCGCACCGGCGATCAGGAGGTTAACCTCAGCACGTTGAACGCGACCTACTACCAGATGACATTCGACATGCAGCGTGTCGCGCACGACGGTACCGTGATCGACGTCCTCACGAGTCAACCCATCTCTGGAAATGCCCGATTAGGCCAGGCTCTACCCGATCTCTTCCCCAGGACCAGCGTCGAAACGGAGGGGTACCTGTACATGAATGCCCCCGCGGGATTGAACTTCTCCGAGATTTACAACAACGCCGCGTCGATCGAGGCGATCACAGGCATCGACTTGAGCAGTTATGCGGGAGTGACCAGGGTTTTCTCGCCTCAGTTCGCAACCGTGCCGGGATGGCGAACGACGCTGAACCTGATCAATGCGAATACCGCCGAGGCGGACGTCACTGTCACGCTCCACGGCCCGGACGGCATTGTGATCGGCGAGCCCTACCAGAAGCATTTCAAACGGGGCGAGCAACTGAAGGATGACCTGGTCAACCTTTTCTCCGATCCCGCGGCTCAAAGCGCGGCCGGATGGCTCGAAGTCGAGAGCACACAGGACAGCATCGTCGGCACAGTCACTTTCCACGGGGATGCGGACAACTTCGTCGCCAGCTACGAACTCTCCGGCACTCCTCTGTCACAGTTCATTTTCCCCACCGTGGCCCAAAGCGAAGGTTACTACACCGGCCTGGCGCTGCTTAACAGCGGTTCCGAGGCCGCGCATGTAGTGTTCGAGCTCTGGGACAAAGACGGGAACATCGTGAAGACATCCGACCCCCTGACCCTGGCGCCCAAGTCCAGGATCGCGGCCTACCTCAACAGCCTGTTCCAGAATTCCGATCTAAGTTTAGTGAGCAACTTGCGGGTTCGATCCGATAAGCCTTTATACAGCTTCGCGCTGGTGAACGACGCGGGCTTCAATTTCCTGATGCCCGTGCTCCCGGTCCCGCTGTTCTGATCGGGAAGACGCGTCGGCGTGGAAACGGGACTCTCTACGAGTCAGGGTACTGGTGCGCAAAGAGCCGTATCAGATCGACCATAAGGCTGGCCATGTACGAAAAATACTACGGGTTGAAAGAAAAGCCATTCAACCTCACCCCGGATCCAGAGTTCCTCTTCGAGAACGAGCATTTCCGTGGGGCGTTCGACAATATCATCTATGGAATCAAGAGGCTGGAAGGGTTCACGACCATAGTCGGAGATGTCGGTACGGGCAAGACCACCCTCTGCTGGGCGCTGCTTGGAAGGCTGGACAAGAGTGTTCGCACGGCGTTGATACTGAACCCCCTGCTCACCGAAGAGGACATGCTGAAGGCGATCCTCCAGGATTTCGGGATTCGATCGCGGCGCCACGGGCCTCCGCAGGATGCAACGGATCCAGCGCTTCCTTACGACCCGAGCTGGATGCAGGGAATGACGAAGAAGGAACTCATCGACGAGCTCAATTTCTTTCTTCTGGATGGCGCCGAGAGGAATGTATTCAACATCCTCATTATCGACGAGGCACAGAACCTGTCGCCGGCTCTCCTGGAACAGTTGCGCATCCTCTCCAACCTGGAAACGGCCAAGAAGAAGCTGCTCCAGATCATATTCGTGGGCCAACTCGAGTTTGAAAAAAAGCTGCACCTGCCGGAACTGCGGCAACTGAATCAGCGGATCACCATCCGTTATGCCTTGAAGCCCCTCTCGCGAAAGGACATGCTGCAGTACATCGAGCACCGCCTGTCCGTGGCCGGATCCGGGCGCAGCGTCGGTTTCAGCCGGGGGGCGCTGCGCTGCATTTATTCCTATTCGAAAGGGTACCCACGGCTGATCAACATCATCTGCGACCGGTCGCTCCTGGCGGGGTATAGCGAGCGGACGCGTGTCATCACCCCCAGGATCGTGCGCAAGGCCGCCAGAGTCCTCCATGGGAGCGAGGGTGCGGCCCGCGTTCGATTTGCACTCCCGGCAAGGGTGATGATTCCGATCCTGGCATTGGTGGTTCTGACGCTTATCGCACTGTTTGCCTGGAAGTGGCGCGGATCATTGCCGGCACTGGGCGTCAGCGCTGCAACGGCCTCTCCGCTGCAGGCGCCGGCCGCCGCGGTGAAGTTCCAGGCGATCGAGCCCGACGAAGTCTCATCTGCGGCGCCAAAGCGGGCGCCGTCGCCGTCCCTGCCTGCCGCACCGCCGGACTTCAAGCCTGCCGGGATCGTTGTGCTGCGCACGATGGAACCGCTGCCGGAAACGGATCCGGCGAAAGCCGGAGACCGATACATCCTCCAGATACATTCTCTGAAGACCCGCGACAACGCCGCCGACGCCCTCGCCCAACTGCAATCCAACGGTTACTCCGGATTCGTAAACCTTCAGGAGACAGCCGATGGCCGGTCGTGGTACGTTGTCTATGCCGGACCGTACGATGCCCTGCAGCGCGCCCGCGAGGACGCCGCGGCCCTGGGCCGCCGCTGGACAGAAAGCGCCGCAAGCCGTCGTTAATCCGTGTGCAGGGAAGGAGTTCTTTTCATTTGCAGCGATCAGCTCGCTGTGATACCATCAGCGATTGTATTTATTGGATTTTCAGGAGGATGCCTTGTCGCTCACAAGGGAAAAGAAGAGTCAGATTGTTGATGCCTACCGCACCCACAACACGGATACTGGGTCGCCTGAAGTTCAGATTGCCATTCTGAGCGAACGGATCGCCTACCTGACCGGCCATTTCAAGGTTCATGCCAAGGATCACCACTCCCGCAGGGGACTGCTGAAAATGGTAGGCAAAAGGCGGAGGCTCCTCGATTACCTCAAGTCAAAGGATGTCAATCGCTACCGGATCGTAATCGAACGGCTCGGAATGCGAAAGTAGAGTGCACAATTGCTGTGCCGGTCCCGCGTGCAAGCGGTCGGAACAGGTCTCAGACCCGCCCTCCCCAGTCTCGCATCGCCTCACGGAACGTCACGGAAAAGGAATCGAGGCATGGTCGCAAACTCATCAATTCAGCCCCATGCCATCGCCGGCCTAATGCTGCAATTTGGGCCGGTTTGTCCTTTATTTCCATGTCTTAGGCGAGCAGGCGGTCGCGCCGGCGCGAAAATCGTTTCGTGCCCGGCCAGGAATAAATGAAGAATGTCGGTGGGAACGGATTATGAGTTATGAGTTAGCGGCTGCGCCTCTCGGGCGGCAGCCCCTAACCCGTGACTCGTAATCATAATTCCTGATCCTCCTAACCCACCGAAATGCAGGCGCTGCAGTGCAGTGCGAACGAAAAGGAGTACTTATGAACCACAGAGTTTCCACTGAAATTGGTGGGTTGGAATTCAGCATCGAAATGGGAAAAGTGGCCACACAGGCCGATGGCGCGGCGTATGTCGCGTACGGCGACACGGTCGTGCTCGCCACGGCTTGCGCCCTCAAGGACCCCCGGGAAGGGGTCGATTTTTTTCCGCTCACGGTGGATTACCGCGAGAACACCTACGCTGCCGGCAAGATTCCCGGTGGGTTTTTCAAACGCGAGGGAAGGCCGACGGAAAAGGAGATCCTCACCTCCCGCCTGATCGATCGCCCGTTGCGGCCGTTGTTTCCCGAGGGCTATTGCAGCGAAGTCCAGGTGATTGCCCTGGTATTGTCGGCCGACAAGGAAAACGACCCGGACGTCATGAGCATCACCGGCGCTTCAGCTGCCCTGTATTGTTCCCCGATCCCGTTTTTCAACCCGATCGCCGGTGTGCGCGTCGGCCTGATGGACGGCCAGTTGGTGGCCAACCCACCTTTCACCAAGCTGAAGGAAAGCGCTCTCAACCTGATCGTCGCCGGGACTGAGGACGCGATCGTCATGGTCGAAGCGGGGGCGCATGAGATCACGGAAGAGACCATGGTCGAGGCTCTCAACTTCGCCCATGAAAACATCCGCAAGCTGATCGCGCTGCAAAAGGAACTGTACGAAAAGATCCAGCCGGTAAAGCGCGAAGTGGTCAAGCCGGTCCTGAATGAGGCCGAATATGCCCGCATTGAGAAGGCCTATGCGCAGGCGATCTCCGACGCGCTGCACATCAAGGGCAAGCTCGACAGCTACCGCAGACTGGATGAGATCCAGAAGGAAATCGAGAACACGGTTCCGGAAGAGGAAGCCGAGCGCCGGGCGCAGGCGGCGTCGATTTTCCAGCACATCATGGAAAAGATTTTTCGCAGGGAGATTCTGGCAGACCGGGTCCGGCCGGACGGAAGCCGATTCAGCGAAATTCGCCCGATCCGCATCGAGGTCGGGCTGCTGCCGCGAACCCACGGATCCGCGCTGTTCACAAGGGGTGAAACCCAGGCCCTGGTGACGGCGACGCTCGGGACTGCCGACGACGAGCAGCGCATGGACACGCTCGAGGGTGAATCGTTCAAACGATTCATGCTGCACTACAATTTCCCCCCCTTCAGCGTCGGCGAGGTGAAGCCGCTGCGCGGTCCCGGGCGGCGGGAAATCGGCCACGGTGCGCTCGCCGAGAGAAGCCTGCTTGCCCGTCATGCCAAGTGAAGATGCGTTCCCCTACACGGTGCGCGTGGTATCGGACATTCTCGAGAGCAACGGGTCGTCTTCGATGGCCACCGTCTGCGGCGGCATTCTGGCCCTCATGGATGCCGGCGTGCCGATCTCCAGCCCGGTGGCCGGTGTCGCCATGGGACTGGTGAAGGAAGGCGACAAGTACGCGATCCTGACCGACATTGCCGGGGCCGAAGATCATTACGGCGACATGGACTTCAAGGTCGCCGGAACCGAAAAGGGGATTACCGGCCTGCAGATGGACATCAAGATCGGCGGCATCACCCGCGAGATCATGGCCGAGGCCCTCGCGCAGGCCAGGGAGGGGCGCCTTTACCTCCTGGGGCGCATGGCCGAAGCCCTGAAGACGCCGCGCACGGAGATTTCTCCGTATGCGCCGCGCATCATCACCATCCAGATTCCGAAAGATAAGATCGGCGCCGTTATCGGCACCGGCGGCAAAGTCATTCGTGGGATCACCGAACAGACGGGCGTCCGCATCGACATAGAGGATGACGGCAAGGTAAACATCGCCTCGACCGATACCGATTCGGCCCAGAAGGCGATCCGGATGATTGAGGACCTGGTCATGGAAGCCGAGATCGGCAAGACTTACCTCGGCACGATCACCCGGCTGGTCGATTTTGGCGCGTTCGTCGAGATCTTCCCCGGCACGGAAGGATTGCTTCACATATCGGAAGTGGCCGACTACCGTGTCGAGGATATCAACTCCGAACTCAAACTCGGCGAGCAGATCCTCGTCAAGGTGCTCAGCATCGAGCCGCCGAACAAGATCCGCCTGAGCCGCAAGGCCGTCCTGCGCGAAGCGGCGGGTCTGCCTCCGGCTGAGCCCAGCTCTCGTCCGCCGCGCCGCGGAGACCGGCCGTATGGCGGCGGCGGTGGCGGCCGCGATCGCGGGGGCCGGGACCGGGAACGCAGGCCTCACGGCGGCGGTAGTGGTGGTGGCGGCGGCCGCCACTTCAACCATTGAGCAATCCGAGACCTCGGGCCTGCTGAGTCGGATCATGCCGTTGGCGCCCGCTTCAGCTCCCCGGCGTCTTATGCTGCCTGGGCAGGGCCGGGACCGCCGCCGTCCCGGCCAATGCCGCGTAGTCTTTGCAGGAAGAGGGGCGAGCGATGCACAAAAAAGACCTTCTCACTCTCTTCGAACAGGTGCAAAAGGGCGTGATGACACCGCTGGATGGAGTCAAGCGCCTCGAGTCGTTTCCCTTCGAAAACCTGGGCTTCGCGCGCGTCGATCACCACCGCACATTGCGGCAGGGCTTCCCGGAAGTCATATTCGGGATGAAAAAGAAGCCGCAGCACGTGGCTGCCATCGTGCGCAGCCTGCTGCCGCAGAAGTCCAACATCCTGATCACGCGCTGCACGCCCGAGGTCTTTTCCGCGGTGCGGCGAGTCACCAGGAAAGCACGCTATCATGAAGCGGCGCAGGCTGCCGCGGTAGTCCAGGACGACACGACTTACGGCGACGGCGTGATCCACGTGGTGTGCGCGGGGACCTCCGATATCCCAATCGCGGAAGAAGCGGCGTTGACCGCGCGTGTGATGGGTAACGAAGTGGAGACCACCTTCGACGTCGGCGTCGCCGGCATCCACCGCCTGCTGAGCGTCCGCGAATCGCTGTCGTCTGCGCGGGTCCTCATCGTGGTTGCAGGCATGGAAGGTGCGTTGCCAAGCGTCGTGGGCGGGATGGTAAGCGTTCCCGTGATTGCCGTCCCCTGCAGCGTAGGCTATGGCAGCGCGTTCGGCGGACTGACCGCGCTGCTGGCGATGCTCAACAGCTGTTCCTCAAACGTGACCGTAGTAAACATCGACAATGGTTTCGGCGCCGGTTTCGTGGCCTCCCTGATCAACCGCAAACGCCCCTGAAGAACAGACTTCAGACCTCAGACTTCAGACTGAAGACCAAAGGCAAAGATCGGGAGTCAGAATAGGGACGTGCGCAGTTCTTTCTCCGGCTATTTCATCCTTCCTCGCTTTTCCGGTTTCATGCGTCCAATGTATAGAGTCTGAGGTCTGAAGTCTGAAGTCTGAAGTCTGAAGTCTTCCTTCTGGTACTGGTTTTTCCCTTTCACTCTGCTATTATTTTAGGATTCGCAGATCTGAGCGGTTGAGTATGCCTCTGTATTCCGACAGCGTGCTTGACGAAGTGCGCAACTCCGTCAACATTGTTACGCTGATTTCCGAATATGTCGCGTTGAGAAAGCGTGGGCAGAACCACGTGGCCCGCTGCCCGTTTCACACCGAGAAAACACCTTCCTTTAACGTCAACGAAGACAAACAGATATTTCACTGTTTCGGGTGCGGGGTCGGGGGAGACATCTTCAAGTTCGTGAGCCTGGTCGAGCAGATCTCGTTTCCCGAAGCCGTGCGCTCAATTGCAGAAAAGTACGGCATCGCGCTTCCGCAGGCGGCGACGCGGGAGCAGCCGGCTGCCGGGAGCGACACGGAGACACTGCGCAAAGCGATGGAGGAGGCGTGCCAGATTTTTCACAGGGCGATTCTCGATTCGGAGGAGGGGCGCTCGCCGCTGGGCTATCTGACGGGCCGGGGGGTCACCCGCGAAACGATCGACAGGTTCCGGCTCGGGTATTCGCCGGCGGCCGGGACTGAGCTGATCGGGAGACTACAGCGTAAAGGATTCTTAATAAACACTTTAGAGGAATGCGGCCTGGCGAAACGGTCCGATGACGGCAGCCGTCACTATGATGCCTTCCGGGGCCGGATCATGTTTCCGATCACTGATGCCCGCGGCCGGATTATTGCGTTCGGCGGCCGGGCCCTCGGCGACCGCCAGCCGAAGTATTTGAATTCCCCGGAAACGAAGCTCTATAATAAGAGCCGGAATCTCTACGGGTTAAGCTATGCCCGTGGTGGAATCCAGAAAATGGACTTTGCCGTCCTGGTGGAGGGATACATGGACTTCATGATCCCTTTCCAGCACGGGATAGAGAACGTTGTCGCCTCGCTCGGTACGAGTCTTACTCCCCAACAAGTAAAGCTGCTGGGACGTTATACTCGCGAGGTGGTTGTTAGTTACGACCCTGACTCCGCAGGGCTTGCGGCAACACAGAGATCACTCGACCTTTTCCTTGAGGAGGATTTTCGGGTCCGGGTATTCAGATTGCCCGCTGGGCAGGACCCGGACGCGTTTGTCCGCAGCGCAGGCGCGCAGGAATATCTCAGCAGGCTGCAGCGCGCTGCTCCGTATCTCGACTTTGTGCTGCAGACAGCGGTGCAGGGCCAGCGGAACCTGGACGACCCGAAGAGCAAGATCCAGGTAATGAATGCAGTCCTGCCGTATTTGGCAAAGATTCCCAATGCCGTGGAGAGGTCGGATTACGTATTTCGCTTTGCGCGAAAGTTGAAAATCGAGGATCAGCAGCTTCTCGCGGAAGTCAAGCGGGCAGCGCAGCAAAAAAAGGCGCGGTTGCCGGAGGCCCCACTGGCATCGGTGGGCGCTATGAAGTTCGCGGAAAAGCGGCTCCTCCAGTTATTGCTCAACCACTCAGCGCTCCAGCCGCAGATTGTTCCGCTGTGCGCGCCGGAGGACTTCGAAGGTCTCGCGGCCGAGAAGTTATTCCGGGCGATTCTGGAAGGGCTCGGGCAGGGAGTGACCTCCACGTTTGAGCATCTTCACCGGCAATTTGCCGGCGAGGCCGAACAGCTCATGCTGGCCCAGCTCCAGATGGAAGACCTGCCTGAGGATTTTTCGCGCGAAACAGCTGAAAGTTTTCTCAGCGCGCTGCGTATTATGAGACTGGAATCCAAAAAGCGGGATATCCTCTCGAGAATCGCTGAAGCGGCCGACCGGAACGACGATAAAGTACTCAACCAGCTTATCGAGGAGCGGGTTCACGTCGATCGTGAACTGATCAGCCTGTCCAGGAAATAGCCGGAAAGGAGACAGCGGGATTGTCTATCGAAGAAAAATACGATGAGGTGAAGGAGTTAATCCTGATGGGCAAGGAGCGCGGCTACTTGCTCTACGATGAGGTCAACGACCTGTTGCCGGAGGGAATCTGCTCTTCGGACGAACTTGACAGCATCTTCTCTCTTTTCGGCTCCGCAGGCATCGAGGTCATCGACTCGGAGCAGAAGTTCCAGGACGAGGGGAAAAAGGACGACAAGCAGGGTGAAGATGCCGAAGAAGGCGAGTTCGACTTCGGCGCGATCACGCTGGACAAGACCAACGACCCGGTGCGCATGTACCTGCGCGAGATGGGGACCGTCCCGTTGCTGAGCCGCGAGGGGGAAGTCGAGATCGCCAAGCGCATCGAACACGGCCAGAAGGTCGTGCTGAAGGCGCTGTCCCGATCCCCGCTGGTGGTGCGCGAGCTGCTGAACGTCGCCGACCGCCTGAAGAAGCAGTTGATCTTCATCCGCGACGTCATCGTGTTCAACGATGACGAACTGACCGACGAGCGGCTTGAGGAGAAGAAGGCTGCCGTGCTCGAAGTGCTCGAGAGCATCCGCAGGCACGAACGGCAGGCCAACCGCATGCGTTCCAAGCTTTCGGCATGCCGCAAGGGGACGCGCCAGCACAAGAAGTACCTGTCGATGCTGGCCCGATACCGCATTCCCATCGCCTGGAAGGTGCGCGCCCTGGAACTCAACTCTGCCCAGCACGAGCGGCTCGTCGGTGTGATCAAGGACACCGTTGACGAAGTTCTCGCCCTGGAGCAGGAGGTCCAGAGGCTGAACCGCAGCCTGGAAGCGACCGCGCCGGCTCGAAGACGCCAAGTCGATCAAGAAGCAGATCAAGCACCACGAGGCGCGGATCCGGAGCATCGAGGAAGAGGCTTTCGCCGCCATTCCCGACCTCAAAGCGGACATTGGCCACGATCAAGGCCGGCGAACTGGAAGCGGACATCGCCAAGAAGGAACTGGTTGAAGCGAACCTGAGACTGGTGGTGTCGATCGCAAAAAAGTACACCAACCGCGGGCTGCAGTTTCTGGACCTGATCCAGGAAGGGAACATCGGCCTGATGAAGGCGGTGGACAAGTTCGAGTACCGCCGGGGCTACAAGTTCTCCACATATGCCACATGGTGGATCCGGCAGGCGATCACACGAGCCATCGCCGACCAGGCGCGTACGATCCGCATCCCGGTGCACATGATCGAGACGATCAACAAGCTCATCCGGACGTCGCGCAGCCTGGTGCAGGAATACGGCCGGGAGCCGACCAGCGAGGAAATCGCCAAGAAGATGGACTTCCCGGTGAGCAAGGTGCGCAAGATCCTGAAGATCGCGCAGGAGCCGATCAGCCTCGAAACCCCGATCGGGGAAGAGGAAGACAGCCACCTGGGCGACTTCATCGAGGACCGCGCGGTCGTCTCGCCGGCGGAGGCGGTGATCAACATCAACCTCAAGGAGCAGACCGAATCGGTGCTGAAGACGTTGACGCCGCGCGAGGAGCAGGTCATCAAGATGCGCTTCGGCCTCGGCGACGGCAGCGAGCACACGCTCGAAGAGGTGGGCCAGCGTTTCTCGGTCACCCGCGAGCGCATCCGGCAGATCGAAGCCAAAGCGCTGCGCAAGCTGCGCCATCCTTCGCGCAGCCGCATGCTGAAAGCGTTTCTCGAAGGCACCGCCATGCGGGATTAGCTTCAACCCTCGGGCAGGGATGGGTTCCTTATTACGGGGGTTGATCTTATCCGCGGGGATTCGCCTGCCGCTGCGCGCGGCAGGAAATTCATCTGTCGGCGCCCATCGGCGTTCTTCCGTGTCCAAGACAGGAATTGAACTGAGCGTGAGATACCGGCTGCTTTGGGCGGGTCACCATGCGAGCCTCCGGTGTTGCCGGTAGTCACGCGCTCCTTAATCGAAGGGCATCCTCAACGCAGAGCCCTTGTGACGTGCGCATCTTTATGTTGATATCGGAAACTCTGATTCAGGCCCAAGCGTCGGGGTCGGCAGAAGGGTCGATTTCAGTCAACTGCTGTGCTGGCGCCTGTTGGAAGTAAATGCCGACCTCGATTCCGATACCGATCCCGAGGATCCATGGTCTCCTCCCGAAGGTCGGAGTTTTCATGTGGCCGCGGGCTTCAGCCCGCACCTTCTGTGTCGACTCCAGTGCCATCCGGCAGGATGAGGGATACTTGCGGAATCAGCCGTAGGGATCAGCATAGAGGTCGGGCTGAAGCCCGGGGCCGTATGAATGCAGGAATGCAGCGACTTAAGTTTCCGGAGAGTCGATGAAAACCCGTTTGTTGTCGGGAAACAACAAACTGATTCGCGCGGTCGGCCGCTGGGACCTGATCGCTCTGGCCATTAACGGAGTTGTCGGCACTTCGATCTTCGGCCTTCCGGCCAGTGTCGCCGCGCTCACCGGGGCCTGGAGCCCGCTGGCCTGCCTTCTGTCCGGCGCGATCGTGATGCTCATCGTCCTCTGCTTCGCGGAGGCCGCTACGCTGTTCGTGGGAACCGGCGGCCCTTACCTGTATGCGCGCGAGGCTTTCGGCAGCACGGTCGGATTGGCGGGCGGGTGGATGATGTGGCTCACGCGCGCAACCGCCTTCGCCGCCAACTCGAACCTGATGGTTTCATCGGTTGCCTACTTCGTCCCGGCGTGCGGCCAGGGATCGCCCCGCGCGGCGATTCTGATCGGGGTGACCGGCATCCTGACGTGGATCAACTACCGCGGCATTCGCCAGGGCGCGCTGCTCGGGGACGTGCTGGCGATCGCGAAGCTGGCGCCCATAGCAGCCTTTGTCGTCGTTGGACTGTTCTTCGTCGATCCGCGGCTCGTCGACACCAGTTTCCGCCCTTCGCACGCAAGCTTTGCCCAGGCGGTATTGCTGTACCTGTACGCGTACAGCGGGTTTGAATTTGCAGCCATTCCCGCCGGGGAGGCGAAATCCCCGAAGCGGGATCTTCCGGTGGCCATGATCACCGCCTTGCTGACCGCCGCCGCGCTATATGCGGGCATTCAATACGTCTGCGTGGGAACGCTCCCCGGCCTAGCCCAGTCCAGGACCGCCGTGGTCGATGCCAGCGCCGTTTTCCTGGGACCGGTCGGGGGCACCCTGATCGGGCTGGCCGTCCTGGCTTCCATTTCAGGGAACCTCAGCGGGATCACACTGGTTTCCCCACGGTTGACGTATGCCCTTGCCGAGGACGGGCTGCTGCCGTCCTGGCTGGCGGCGGTGCATGCCCGGTACCGGACACCTTATTTGTCGATCTTCCTGTTTGGCGCGCTCACGCTGGGATTGGCTTTGAGCGGCACATTCGAAGGAATGCTCAAGATCAGCGCGGTCGCGAGGATCATTCCCTATGCGCTTACCTGCTTAGCCATACCGGTCCTGCGAAAGAAGTATCCCGACGCGCCGGAACGGTTCAAGCTGAAGGGGGGAGCGACGATTCCGGTGCTTGCCATTGTGCTCTGCGTGTGGCTGCTGACGCAGAGTCCGGGGAGAGACCTCATGGCCGCCGCCGTCGCCCTTGTCGTCGGCTATGTGCTGTATGGCACCAATCTCATGTGGCGCCGCACGCGTCAAACGCCGGAAGCGTGACCTTTTCCCTTATAAAACCCGTGGTCCGCGAAAATCCGAAACAGCCTCGGAACCCCGTGGAGCCGCCCAGTTCGAGTAAAATCCGCTGTCTCGTTGCGGCCCAGCAGGGGCTCAGATATTCCCGCAGGATGAACAAATTCGACCGTGCCGTAAATAATTCGAGTCATCCTCCGGCTCGGCCCTCGCTGTACCCCACAGGTGACACTGTGGGGCTGGGGCCAGCCGCTCGTTCCTCATGGAGTCCTCGTGAGGCCCGAAGACATCTGAGGTGGTCTATCGATTTCCTTTTTTGCATCCAGGCGGGCACACTCTGGTGCCGCACCTTCGGTGCTCCTGGTGCCGACGTTCCTGATCCCGGCCTCACGGCCGGGCCTATGCACTGCCGCGCCTTCGGCGCTGGTTCGCAGGTTTTGCGCTCCATGCCCGAGTTGAACGTGATCCGGGTTGAGGCCCGAAGGGCCGGCAGTGAATAGGCCCGGCCGTGAGGCCGGGATAAGAGTGGCCGAGAATTGAGCGCCGAAGGCGCGGCACTCTGTGAAACGCTTTGGTCTGAGTGCTGCGCCTTGGATGAACCCGGCCACTGGAGCGAGCGAAACGAGGTACCAGAGCCATCCCACAGCCACATATGGGTGCCGGCGCAGCCGGAAAGCCAGGATTGAAATCATTCCATTCGCTTCGAGGAGTTCCTGGATCATCTGGGCTTCCATCTCAACGGGAGGATCTGTAACTCAAGCCTTTACACGTGTCAAGCATTGCTTTACAATGGTACGGTGATCAGAAGCTTCAGGCACGCTGGACTCAGGACGCTTTCTCAAACCGGCACGAGCGCCAAGGTGCGGCCTGACCTGCAAGCGCGAGCTCTGAGACGCCTGGACGCCCTGGATCAGGCGAATGTGCTGGCGGATCTTCATCTGCCCGGGATGCAATTCCACCGGCTGCAGGGAAAGCCCACGCGTTACAGCCTGCATGTCAACGGCCCATGGTGCATCACCTTCGAATGGGCAGATGGCGATGCCTATCGTGTTGACCTGGAGCAGTACCATTGAAGGAGAAGACGCTATGACCCGTGAGTATGTAGTAAATACGCGGCCGCGCAGAAAGCCGACGCATCCTGGAGAACTGCTCAGGGAAGACGTGCTTCCGGCACTGGGTATCTCTGTAAGCGAGGCGGCGCGCAAACTGCGGGTTTCGCGGCAGACCCTTCACCGCATTCTTGCGGGCGACGCAGGGGTGACACCGGACATGGCCGTGCGCCTCGGCAAGTTTTGCGGCAATGGGCCTGGCCTGTGGCTTCGGATGCAGCAGGCTTATGATCTGTGGCATGCGGAAGAGCGGCTCGCAGACGAGCTGGCCAAGATCCCTACGGCACCGACCGCTGCCTGACCCAATCCTTTGCATTCTGGATCGGGGGACACAGTGCTCAACAGCTTATGCTTCCTATCCATTTTTTTGTTGTTGATCGCGCAGCCCGACCCTTCCGCCGACTCCCAATGAATCTGAACTTGTGGCGTAGGAGGGAGAATGGCTTCAGAAGCGGCGGTGATTGATACTCACGGGCGGCACGCACAGGCTGTTCAATTCACGAAGGACGGGAGGTTCTTCGTATCCGCAGGGCAGGATGCGCGGATACGGCTGTGGCCGGCGCCCACGGTCCCGCATGTCATTGCGTCCTGCGTCGCGAACGAAGGGATTGTCCCTGCGCGGCCCGCAGTTTCAAGGCCGGAGGAGGCGGCGCGGAACGAGGTGACTGCACACTGGCCCGCACTGCCTTCACGATTTCCTCCGTGGAATCGCTCTTGCTGAGGTGCGCGGAAGCACCTGCGGTCAGCATCGCCTGAACCACATCCTCATTGTCCAGCATGGACAGGCCGACAACCTTCACTTGGGGGTGACGCTCGAGGATCAAGCGAGTCGCCTCGATTCCGCTCAATCCGGACATGTTGACGTCCATCAGGATCACGTCCGGAACCAGCTTCGATGCCAGATCGACCGCAGCCCGGCCGTCGGAGGCCTCGGCGACGACCTCGATGCCCGGCTCCTGGGAGAACAGGCGCGTCAGCCCATCGCGCATGACGGGATGATCGTCCACGATCAGAAGGTGGATATGTTTCACCAGGTCGTGCTCCGGAGACGCCACGAATATGGCCGGGGCACTCAGCGTCACCCGCGTTCCCTTGCCTGGAGAGCTGGCGATGTCCAGTTCACCACCGAGCGAGCCGAGACGTTCGCGGATGCTGAACAGCCCGAAGCCACCGGCGGATCCTCCGGAGGAGCGTAAGGAACCCGGATCAAAACCCAACCCCTGGTCGGCAATCGAGATCTGGAGTTTTCCATCGCTGCAGCGGACATCGATATGGGCTCGGTCGGTGGAGGCATGCTTGACGATGTTGAACAGGATCTCGCGGACGGACTCAAACAGGTGGACGACCATGTCCTCGGCCAGACGCGCCGGGACGGTCTCACTGCTCAAGTCCGCGATCAGGCCGTGCTTGTCTGCAATCCAGTTCACGAGCCACCGAAGCGCCGGAACCAATCCCTCCTCGTACAGGATGGGCGGGCTGATTTCGGCCGTCAGCGTACGAGAAGCCTGGATGGCCTCATCGAGCAGCGAGTTGATCGCGGTGCATGCGACGCCGACCGTTTCACTCGAGGACCGTTCGAGGCTGCTCACCCGGAATTTCGCTCCGACGAGAAGCTGCTGCAGGCCGTCGTGCAGGAGCTGAGCGATGCGTCGCCGTTCGCGCTGCTCCGTCAGAGTGAGTTCGCCGGTCAGGGTCCTCAGTTGCGCCGCCCGCGCCTCGAGCTGGATATTGGCGCGCCGCAGCTGATCGGTGCGTTCCGCCACCCGATTCTCCAGCTCATCGCGCGCCTGCTGCAGCGCCGCCTGAGCTCGACGCTTTGCCGTCACGTCGTGAAACACGAGTACGGCGCCGGCGATCTGGCCATCCGCGGCGAGAATCGGCGCGGCACTGTCCTCGATCGGGATTTTCTGTCCCTCTTTTGAAATGAGGACGGTATGGTTGGCCAGGGCCACAATACGCTTTTCGCGCATCGTCCGGCCGACAATATCCTCTCCCGGTTCTCCGGAAAACTCGTCGGCTATCCGGAATACCTCGGTGATGGGCCGGCCCAGGGCTTCCTTCTCTGCCCATCCGGTCAAGGCGGCAGCCACCGGATTGAGGAACGTGATCCGCCCTTCGGCGTCGGACGAGAGAACGGCATCGCCGATGCTCCGGAGTGTGACTGCGAGGCGATCCGAGAGGCTACGGCGCTCTTCCTCGGCGCGCTTGCGCTCGGTGATGTCGGCGAACGTGCAGGCGAAGAATCCCTTGCGCGGGCTGAATGCGGAGATGGAGTACCACCGTTGCAAAGCGGCTGCGTGACTCTCGAATTGGATCGGCCGGCCGGCGAGCGCCACCGCTCCATATTTTCCAATCCAGTCGGCAGGGTCGTTTTCGATGCCGGGCAGCACAGCCCTGACGCGTTTACCGATAATCCGGCCTGCTTCGAGTCCCGTGAGCCGGGAGAAGGCTTCGTTGATTTCGAGGAAAATGTAGTCGCAGGGTTTTCCGGCAGCATCCAGGACGATGCGGTGGAGAGCAAACCCTTCCGACATGTTGTCGAACAGCGTGTGGAGTTTCTCTTGCGTCCTCCTGAGCTCGTCCTTGACGCCCAGCGCCGCCGAGCTCTCGAGGATCTCCCAGCGGTCGGTGCCGCGGACCAGCGTCAGCCGGTGTTGCGTCACCACTTCCATCAAACCGACGGCATCGAATTGTCTGCGGGGATAGAGGAAGATCGCGATCAGGTGGAGGGCTGCGAGGGTCTCCTGGTCGTGCACGGAAAAACGGCGCGCGCCGCTTTCTTCCTGAAAAGCGGGGCGCGCCAGTCTCAGGCCGTCAAAGCTCCTGAGGACCGACTGGTCGACTCCGGCCACGATCGTTCCCAGCGGATCCAAATTCGGGCTCGACGGTTGCGGCTCGGCCACGATCTCGATTTGTCCGGCCTCCATACGCTCCGGAAGCCTGGGAAAGGTCTCGCGAAGCGCGACCTGTGCTTCTTCGACGTTGAGCGGCGCCTGAACCGCCCACAGACAGAACTCGTTGTTCTCCAATCCTGCTTTGAAATAGGGGACAAGGACCTCGAGAAGGTCCTGCTTGGAATCGTAGAACTGCGCGAGGTGGCTCCCCCATGGCAGGTCGCCGACGGACGGAATGCCGGATTTCCTGGTGTCAAATTGCAGTGCACTCATCTTGCTGCCGAGCCTCTTGCTGAATATCTTGGCCGCGGTCGCTGCTTGAATTTGGATCTCAGGTGCGGACGCCGCATTGGGAGACCGGCATGTTGACGATCTGCCACTGCCCCTGGTTCATGGCCAGAGCGAACTCGTGGTTCTTGACGACGTCCAGGATTTCCATCACGCCGCATTTATGGATGGCATACGTGCAGAGCACAAGGAGCTTCGTCCCGCCGATCACGTTGTTGATCTCGGCTTCGTAGCAGGCAAAGTCATCCCAGTCCTTTTTGTTGTCGATCCAGTAGGGCGTGCCGCTCACCCGCAGCCCCGCGTAGCCGCTCGCGAGTGCATGGTCGTGCTTTTCCATCCACATGTTGAGCGTGCGCTTCAGGTCGAATATCCCGCCCTTGAGATACCAGTCCGTATACGGGAATACCTCAATCTGACCCTTCTCCCTATAGGCGGAGAAACCGGGAATGCTCTTCTCCATGGCAGCCAAGGCTTCCTCTTTGGTCAGGAAGTCCGAAGTAACCCAAATACAGAGCTCGTTACCCGCCAGGCCGGCGCGAAAATACGGGACCACGATATCGATCATGTCCTCCTTCGTCTGGTAGAACTGACAGAAGTGGGTACCCCAGGGCAACGGGCCGAGCAGTGCGATTCCGGAATCGCGTTTCTCCGTTTGCGATGCAGTCATTTATCCCCCTTTATGCACTCCTTCGACATTGGCGCACGGCGTGGGCCGGTCTAAGGCCATAAGAACACCACGACGAGCCGGTATTCCGGGCAGGCAGACGGTTAAAACCAAAGAGCAAAGCGGCGTCAGGATAGCACGACTCTTAAGCAATAATCTCCGGTAATCTCCGGACCCTGCCTGTAATTTCCGTTTCCCTGTCAGGCCGCAGCGCCGGAGCGGATGGCGGAAGGGGAAACCGAAGTCGCAGCTGACCGGCTCGCGATCACCAGGACAAAGAGATCTGGGGAAATTTCTCAAGGATATGAATTCCAATCCCTGGACCCTGTTCGAAGGGATGAAACGGGACCGGGTCGTGTCTCATTCTTTACTTTTTATCGGCCTGTCGGCTCATCCGGGTCCAACCGGCCGTGTCTGCGACATTGGGGTTGAAATTGGCATCGTTCGACAGGATATATTCTCCCTTTCCGTTTACCCAGGCGTCGTGATAGCCGCTTGGCAGCTGCACCGGATATCCTTTGTGAGGATCGTTGTAGGTTTCGACGCCGCGGATGTGCTCGCTGAAGCGCTGAGAGATCCGGTCCTGCGATTCCGAGTGCAGGCGGTAAGATTCTCGGAACATCTCGCGGATCGCTTCGCCGTTGGCAGTAACCGTATCACTGAGCGCCTTGGCGTTCCGGATCCCCTGAGCCATTCTCTCCTGAAATAGCTGTGACACGTACATATAACCGGCAAACCAATCCAGGCTCAGCCGGCAGGTGCCTACCGTCGTATTCATGATCGGCATCATGCGATCGAGTTGCCCCTTCGGCGCGCGGAACGAGCAGGCGGATTGCACCGACCAGATGACCGAGATCGGGGTATTGACATACGTGAGCGTGCAGGAGACGACTTCTTCCCACACCTGGGAACCGATCTGATACTCGTATCGGGCCCAGGCAGCTTTGGCAGTCATCAACCCTCGATTTGCCCGTGAGATCTCCTCGGCGACTCCGGGCAGTTCCTCGCTGGCAACCAGGCGCGCATTCTGCAACCGGCGCAGCTCTCTTGGGAAATAATACGACCGGATGAACTGCGGCACTTCCCTGGTTGGTTGCATAACGATATTGCCGAGATAATTCGTCCCCGGGGGCATCGAAACTATCGGTTGCGTGAGCCAGGTGAAGTTTTGCGAAGGCAGAACCTGGATCGTCGCCCCGGTCTCGGGATCCGTGATGCTCAGCTCCAGGCAAGCAAGAATGCTGTTGTTGGGATACCATCGGATGCCGCCTTCGGTCTTCCACCCTGCCGGAATCAGAAAATTCACGGCCTCGATATTATTGATCCCGGGATCCTTTACGCTAGTGCGTACATATTTCATCACATGTTGCGCCGCGGGAGAGCCGGATTCGCGCACCTGGGCATTGCCTGAGAATGTCGCTATCGTGAAGAGGACAATCCATTGCAGTGATCGCATAGTCCTTGGTTCCTCCAGTTCTGAGGAGCTTATCGTTCACGGGAACAAGAAACTTTCTCAGAGACGTAGATGTCAAAATCTCGTCGCTCTGCCTTAATGCGGGTAGTTGCTCGAGCATGAGCCCTCGGATGCGATCCAGGCAACTTCGGATGTGGAGGCGTTGCTTCGCGGATTCGTCCCGCCACTCTCGCCGATGCTTGAATGTGCCCCCCAAACCCTTGGGAAATATGAGTTCCTTGCACACTCCAGCCGAGGGCAAGCCGGCAGACGCGATACCGATCAATCGCAAGCTGGTCGATGCGCTGACCGGGCCTAAGGCCACATCCCGGAGCGAGTGAATACTCCTCAGTCGGACGACGGGCCAGCCATTCCAATCGATCCGAACGGCCTTTGAAAATGTCTGTAGGCATGCTAACCTAGCCGACGTCACCCCGCACACCGTCCGGCCTGCTTTCGCAAGCCGGTTGGGGATGCAGGGCGCAGGGATCGGACGCTGCAGACCCCGGGGGGACGGGAGGAACCGCAGATGATTCGACGATATCTTCGACTGAGCGAGGAGCGCCTCGGAGAGGCCGTCGAAATACTTGCGAATAATTCCCCGTCAGTTTTTTTGCCAGCCGGCACCGCATCTGCCGCTAAGAGATTAATGGGCCCATAGCTCAGTTGGTTAGAGCAGCTGACTCATAATCAGCGGGTCGCAGGTTCGAGTCCTGCTGGGCCCACCATAAAACAAAGGACTTACGGCAACACGTTACTCATCAAAATCCTCATTGGGTAGCACATGGGTAGCAAGTCGAAGCACCTTTCTGCACTCTCTTGTCACCTCTGTAAAACACAATTCGACGGTACGTATGATTCGTAATCAGTAGGTCCCCGGTTCAAGTCCGGGCGCTGGCTCCTGTAAAATCAATAGCTTAGCAGAATTCATTAGACAAAATATTTTCCGAATCTCCAACAAAGGTTCCACAAAGGTACCATTTCGCACTGGAAAACCTCGTCCTCAATCCTCGGAACGGAAAGCAGCATGTGACGAGTTCCTCAAATCTAACATGCACTTGTTACGGGATGGGTCATCCGGGCCTTAGGACGCAACTTTGCTTCCTGAAGTCGCTACCGCAGAAAATCTTTTCTTGGCGATTCCCACGACCGCTGTCGTTTTGCTTCCGCCGTACGGGCACGCATTCATTGCGGCGGCAAGCATGAACCGGGCCGAGAAGGTCAACGAAATCAAGACACGGCTGATCGTGACCTCGCCGTCCTCAAACGGCTGCCGAAGGCCCCCATGCCGGGTTAGGCAGCCTGCATGACCCAGTTGCAGAAATCGTCCAGTATGGGACGCCACAGACTCCGGTAAGCGCTTGAACATAAATAGCTTAACTGATAGTCAGTTCAAGCGGCCCCTTCCATCCCCAAATTTTTTGGATGTAGCTGAACAAGAAGGACGCCTTTCGGTGCCCCGAGGATACGGCCCGAGTACGCAATGTTCCTCTTCTCGGACCCGGGGCGCCCCGGGCTCATCAGTGTTCACCGCTAGGCACTTCACGTCTGCTGCGAACACGCCGGGAACCACGAGGAGGGCGTTCACATGGGCAAAGGTGTTATTGTCGAACAGCAGCCAGGACGATGCAACGCCAGTGCCGATGTATCCGGGCCAGGCAACGACGTCCTGGACGAATGTGCCGAGGGGTACTGCCTCATTGTGGCTTGTCGCGAACTGCGATTCGCGCATGTCGCTCACAGCCCGGGCCGAACCAAAACCCAGGACTTCGAGCCCGTTGTCCCCCAGCATGACTTGCGAACGGTCGAGGTTAAGAGTGCAGTTGGACGGATTGGAGGGAACCGGCGCATGAGGTCGCCAGTGCGACAGCATGGCTCAGACTGTTCCGAGAATCGACGGCTAGGATAGGATGACAGGAGGCAAGTGGCGGATCAATTGTCTAGAGAATTGGCAGTAATGCTAACTAAGAAGGACAAGCTGGTGTGTCTTTTTTTGTCCGGCTCATTAGAGCCTTCCCGCCGGGATGCTGACAACGGGTGATATGTAAACTCAGGGGCTTGCGGCCCCTCCAGTCAGCATTTTACTGCTGAACTGGACTCCTGAATTCGGTTTTTGACGCGCCCACGCCTGATTGCAGGATCCCGCCTGCGGGATTTATCTTCCTTGTGGCCGCAGTCACAGGTGCAAGGGAAGGACCATGCTCACTGCGTTTGACCCCGAGTCCAGGGTGTGCGGTCGCGAGGCCGGGCCAAGCGTAGAAAGAGGCACTAGCGGGCAGGGTATAGAGCTGCGAAAACCCAAGATCGGGATGCCGAGCCAGTTGAGCGAAGGAGAAGGCAGTCCCAGGATTCGCCCGCTTCCTATCTCAGCTCGATCCACAGCTCCCGCTTCTTAGGTGGAACGACGATCTTGAACTCATCGAAGACTACGTGCAGCTGCGCGCTGAAATGAGCCTTGAACCCAACGTGGGCGTCCTTAAACGGTTCGAATTCCGGGGCTGTGGATAGGTACAGGTCGAATGTGTGTTCGGTGGTTAGTCGAACGCCGGTGGGGCCGAAGCTCACCCGTTTGTTGAGAGCGGGGATGCCGCCCACCCGAGTGCCGACAAACCACTCGTCCTCGTAATCGACGTCCATGTACGACTTCTCGGTGAACCATCCCATGGTGAAGCGCGCTACGCGCGGGTCGCCGTCGATCCGCACCTTGTCCGCCCGCTCGACCTGAAAAGCGCAGATGAGGTTGATCAGGACCTCGAGCTGCTGGCCGTACTCGCCCTCCTTCATCTCCTCCAGTCCAGGAACGATCTCGCCCCCCCCGCCGTCGTCACCGAAAGCGCAAAACTTCAAGAACGTGTCCATCGGTGTGTCCTTGAACAGGCCGACGATTGCCCCGACGCCCATCACGATCAGCCCCGCGACGACGAACGGTGTGGCCGAAATTCCGAGAGCGACGGCGCCAAGGTATCCTGCCGTGGAGATCGCCGCACCGGTAATGGTAATTTCCGCGGAAGTTTTGCCTACGTAGTCGTGCTTATGCGCAGCATGCTCTGCTTCGATCGTGCCGACAACGATCTCCAGGACGCCGGCAACCACAACGATGCCCCCCCTCGCTTTGAACAACGCCCCGAGGAGCTTGCCCTTCGTCCCGTGGGCGAACTCAAGCACCAGCGCCGACGTGTCTGCCATCGAGCGTCCCAAGGTAAGGCTGTTTACGTTCGAACGTTCCTTTAGGAACTGGCGGAGCGACAACGCGAGGTCGAGGAGCTCGACGATGGCCGCCAGCTTCAACATCTTGGTCTTGTGCGGGTGGTAGGTGATCTCTTTCCACTCCTCGACGAGTTCGTCCGCGTTCGTCACCTTGAATCCCAGCTTCTTGGCGGACTGCGCGTACGCCTCGGCGGCCTTGTGCGGATCGGTGATCTGCATCGTGCCGTCGACCATGATCCAGATGTTGAATTTGCCGTACGCGGCCAAGACACGAAACATTTCCTCCGTGCCTCCCAGCTCGACGAAGAGCGGCGCAAGCTCTTTCAATGTCTCGAGCACTGCGAGCGCGAATTTGCGCGGTATCTGATACTTGGCAGCCTTCTCGTCCTCGTCGTATTCATCGTGGTATCCGGGGAGCACCTCCCGCCGGAACCACTTGAAACGCTTGCGGTCCTCGATGAGCTCCTTCAGCAGCTCGCGCCCGGGCACGGAGCTGTTGGCACCAACGAGGCAGAGCAGGATGGGCAAGAGGAAGCTCAGCCAGTGCTTGTCGGGGTGTTCGTGGTGCGTGCGGGCGAGGAACTGGATCGGTTCGGACTTCAACCAGTTCGACAGATAGAACCACCAGCGCTCGTTCTCCTGGATCCGGTGGTTGACCTGTTCCCAGTACTGTCGAACGAACTTGTCGGTCCGCTCCGCCACATCGTGCATCTCATGGCCGTAGCTCGTGTTGTAGTTCTTCAACACCAATTGCACTACATAGCCGAGCACCAGCTTCTGCTGGCGCTTCTCGACGTGCTCGAGCGCCACCGCGCTCCGGCGTTCGTCGACCGTCAGATAGTCATACAGATCGTCGGCTGCGGACGATGCCAGGAGGTGGAGGTGCAATGCGATCGTCAGCGGATCGAGCACCGGGACCTGCAGCGCCCCCGGCCCTTGGTCGGTGACGACGTTGGGATCCCATTGCCCGAACGTCGAGGGAGGGGTCACGTTCGGTTCCGACGTGCTCGGCGGTTGGAACGCGTAATCATCGAACGTCGTGGCCGGCACCCAGAGCGCGACGCTCAGACGCAGCTCTTCGACAAAGCGGCGCGAGAGCGGAATGCGGCTCGCGAAGAACCAGTGGAGCATGCGCGACCCGCGCAAGCGACGTGCGAATCGCATCGTGGTGCCGACCTTGATCCACTGCGGCTTCTCCGGGATCGGTGAGTCCTTGCCGTCGAGTGCGCGATCGTATCGCCGCGCGTCCAGCTTCGCCACTTCGATCTGGCCATCGGCCCTGAGATGCAGCTCCTCGACGAACGTCGGTGTGCCTTTGGCCCACGCGCGTCGGGAGAACACGTAGATGTAGCGTTCCCCTTCGATCGCGCGCGTCGGCTCCCATTCGTACTCCTGCGAGCCATAGTGCATCGACACGCCGACAGGGCTCCAGTCGTCGCTGATCGTGGGATCGGGCGTGGCGAAACTTTCCACCTTCAGCGTCGTCCACTCGACGAAGCTTACCGGCGCCGTCAGTACCGCGATAGCGGCGTCGTACGCGTGCTCGAGCGTCTCCATCGCCGATCCTCCTAATCCCCGCCCCCAAGGGACGAATGGGGAGCTGCCTTCTGGTCTAGATCCGCGTCGTCATAAGGCGGTCGCGGTCTCACCGTCGTGTAATCGAGTACCCGCTTGTTGCTGTGGACGTCTTTGGATTGCAGGGTCTTGGCGTCGAAGATCAGGTCGAGGTCGTCGAGCAGGAGAACCTTGGACTCGACATCGGTAAAGAGCTCGACGACCGATGATGGATCGCCGCGCTGGAGCTTGAGTGTGAACTTGCCCCCATCGGCCACATGCTCGAACAATAGAACGAAGACGAGGGTCGTATCGTAAAGAGGCTGCGCATCCGTGGTGAACATCATTGGTAAAACTTGAGATCCGTGATCAAGGACGACGGAATCCTGTGGTTCCTTCGGCTGATCGACGAGCAGGTACAAGACCTTAGCCGAGATGGTGTCGTGGTGACCCATGCCGTCGCCGACACGCGTGACCGGCGTCTTCGAATCTCCGCCCTTAGCGGGTTTCTTGGGCGCGGGGCGAGGCTTTTTGATTACGGGCCGGAGCCGCTTGGCCGATACCTTTCGAAACTTTGTGGTCATGAGGAATCACTCGATTCGTAAACCGCGAGCAGCTTCTTCCGGAAAACGGCGTCGAGCAGTCGCTCGGCGTATGCCTTGGTCGCTTCGTCAGCTTCGGACACCTCGGAACTCTCTTCCGGCTGCTCGACTTGCGGAAGGCCGTGCTTCGCGCGAAAGGAGCGCGCAGCGGAAAGCAGCTGTTCATCCACGTGGGTGTCGTTTTCGTTCGTGATTGGGCACCCGTAACCGAGGTTCGACAGCCGCCCCTGCAAACCGGAGTTTGTATCGATTGGATCGATGTGACCGATCGCAAGATCCCGATCGATAGTCGGAGGCACACCCTCGCGGTCATCGACGAGCCACGCGCGCAACCGCGCCGTGGACTCCGTCGCCGGCACCTCAACCTCAACCATCCCCCCCGGCGCTGTTGTCCCTGTGATCTCACGCGAACCGGAGGTCACGATGAACCGCTTGCCCTCGTACGGGCTTCCCAACCTGTCGACGAGCGCAATGCGCAGCTTTACCATCCGGAGCTTCACCCAGATTATGTGCGTGAGCCCCGTCACGGCCGAAAGGGACTTTGGCGGCTCGCGGTTCGGCACCACCACTTTGTCCCCTGGGGCAAGGACGTTGGGATTGGGCCGCTGCTTCCTCAGTTCCGCGTTCGCAGGATGCTCATGAAGTTGTTTCCAGCCCGCAAGCCCGTAACGCGCCGCAAGACTTGACAGGCACTCTCCTTGTTGGACAATGTGGACTTTCATAGAGTCGCGCGTTCGAATCGCGCCAGGGATACACGGCATTGGCCACTCGCGCGAGGCGCTTTTCCCAGGCATCGGCCTGCTCTAGCCTGCTGGCATCACGTCGGCGACGATGCTGTAAATACCCCCGAGTCTCTTATAGAGAGATGTCGTCTCTTCTTCTCTCCCGGCGCAATGATGAATCCACCCTCCCTTTGTCTTGGAATTTATCACGCCGCCGCTCGGGAGTAAAGTCCGCTCACCTGTCTCTGGAATGGAAATAAAAAGACCTAAAGCGTGGCGGATCCGGCATCCCGCCAGGCCCGCATCACGGCAGAAACAGGGATCATGCAGCTGTTCCGTGCTTGCGCTTTTTTTCAAGGGACGGCAGGCGCTCGTTTCCCAACATGATTAGAGGGCGAACCCGCGAAGGGTGGTAAAGTGGGGGGACAGGGGGAGGGGTCGGTAACGCCAGGGTGGCGCGAAAGGCTGAAAATCGGTCGAAATGGATGCAAGTCGGTAGCAATCGGTAGTGGCTGAGACCCTCATGATTAGCGGGTCTGTCGCACATTGTAGTTATCGGTAATAATGGGAGCTGAGCCCTTTCAATGCGGCAACACGGGTTCGAATCCCGTTGGGGACGCCAGTTTCGCGGCGCGGCCCAATTGGCGTTCCACGGCTAAGAATGGCATCACCAGTGTTTCAATCTGACGCTCGCGCAGTGTCTACCGTTGGACTGGGATCCGGAACCGGCTGGCCTGGATGGAGTGGGAGTCTGCTACCACTTTGCTACCACTCCATCCCGTACCATGCCGATCCAGGCGATACCACACTCAGTGCAAAACCCAATAAAATCGCTGTGATCGTAAGTATTGATACTGCATAGACTTACGCCCGGCGAACCCGGGGTTCGAATCCCCCCATCTCCGCCACCAAATACTACTAACTGCCTTAATTACAATCACTTACAAGATAGCGAGATTCGTTACCCCCTCGGGCTATCCCACGGTTTTCAGGTGGTAGGAGTGCCAAAAGTACGACGAGTGGGGTGCTTAGGATTCGGCGCCGGCCTCGATCGGCTGGTGCGGTTCGTGAATCCTGGTTTCTCATGCCTATCTGCGAAAATTTGCCCGGTGGTCGATGCAAGGGACCCGCGAGGCGTTTATCGGGATCTTCAAGGATGCCGGCAAAGTTCTGCGCGGCGAAAAATTAAGCGATGATCACCTATTACGACACCCCGATTCCCGGCTTTGGCAGGGCATTCAAGGACCTGATCATCGATCAGGCGGTATTTCTGAGCAACCGTCTCGAGGCGGGCTCCCTCGGCGAGATTCAGGAGCGGCTGGTGGCCGTATATTCGACGATGGAGTCGCCTTCGCTTCTCGACGGCATCCAGATCCTGCGCTACTTCATCACGATGTCGGCGATCATCCTGGCGCAGGTGGCGGTGCTGGCGGTGATATCGTACGGCTACGTCGCCATGGCGGTCATCGTCCTGGTGGGCCCGGTCTTCATCCCGTTTTTCATCGTTCCGAAACTCGAGTGGCTCTTCTGGGGCTGGTTCCGGGCGTTTATACAGTACAGCTTCTACCAGGTGGTGGCCCACGCGTTCGTGTTCGTCTTCGGGCAGCTCCTGATCCATTTTCTCGACATACACCCGCCGCCGTTTGACTCCCTGAAGGTCGCGTGGCTGTTCGTGCCGCTCGTCTTTTTGCTTTCATCGTTCGTCTACGGAGTCCTCAAGATCCCGTCGCTGGTGAACGCGATTTTCACTGGCCGCTCCGGGGACACTGCTCTGCCGAGGATGCTCACTTAGGGGAAAACTCACAATGAAAACTCCCGAGATGATGCCGGTTCCAGCCAAAGAGTATCTCGAAGCCAGGCGGGCGTACCTGGGCGAGTTCGGGTCGGCGCTGGTGACGAATAACTACCTGAGAGTGGCCTTGCTGGCCCTGTCCCTGGTCACTCTCGGGCTGCTTTTTCTCAACCTGCGCTCGCTGCGAACGCTGCAGAACTACAAGCCGCTCGTGATCCGGATCGACGAAGCCGGCCGCGCCGAGGCGATCCGCTACGGCAGTCTCGAGTACAAACCCCGGGACGCGGAGATCCGCTACTTCCTGATCCAGTTCGTGACGAAGCACTATAGCCGCCGCCGGGCCACGGTCAGGGAGGACTATGCCGAATCGCTCTATTACCTCGACAGCCGGCTCGCGAACGCAACGATCGAGGAGAACCGGAAGAACAAAACGATCGAGACGTTTCTTGTCGGAAACGGGGAAGAGATCGACGTGGCCGTGCGGAACGTCTCGATCGAGGACCTGAGGACAGCCCCCTACAAAGCGACGGTCGATTTCGAGAAGGTCTACTACACGACAGGGGATCAGACCTGCCCGATTTAAGGCGGGCACAGACCATCTTCAAGGTGGATCAGAATGCCGGCTCCGACCGGTGCTCGTCGGCCTCGGTCGATTCCTGCTCCTGTGCGGCGAGGATCTCTTCCAGTTCCCGCGGGTGTTCTTCCGCCATTTCCTCTTCCGTCAGGTGCCGCGTCATAAATGCGGTGTTCAGCGGGTAGGTGCCCGGGTTGCAATTAGCATGGGCGCGTCAAGAACCGAATTCAGGAATCCAGTTCAGCAGTAAAATGCTGACTGGGGGGGCCGCAGGCCCCTGAGTTTACATATCACCCGTTATCAGCACCTCGGTGGGAAGGCTCTACTGAGCCGGACAAAAAACGACACACCAGCTTGTCCTTCTTATCCATAGGCCGAGCAGCACTTCGGCAATCCTTCCAGCGCCCATCGCTACGGAGCCGTCACGCGTGCCGCGATCACTCGGAAGAGCACCGCTTTCTCCTTGACAGCTTAGGAAAGCCGCCATATGCTTCCCCTAAGTAACATAGGAGACTGCATGGCTGCCCAGGCTGACGTTCTTCCCGGTACACTCGACCTCCTCATCCTCAAGGCCGTCTCGCTCGGCAAGCTGCACGGCTACGGCGTGCTCCTGCGCATCGAGCAGATCTCCGGCGGCGCTCTACTGATCCAGCAGGGCGCGCTTTACCCCGCGCTGTACCGCCTCGAGCACCAGGGATTGATCGACAGCGAGTGGGGGACATCCGAGAACAACCGGAGGGCGAAATACTACCGACTGACCGTCGCCGGCCGCCGCCGGCTCGGGCAGGAGACTGCCAGCTGGAATCGCCTCGCGGAGGCCATCGCGCGGTCGCTCGCCGCCACGCCGGAGGAACTCGTATGATCCGTGGCCTGCCGGCCCGCGTCCGATCACTCTGGCGAGGCGTTCGTAATCCGTCAGACGTCGCCGCTGAAATGAGCGAGGAATTCCGCCACCACCTCGAGCTCCGCGTCGCGGATCTGGTTCGCCGCGGCCTCTCGCCGGCCGATGCGGCGCGCCGCGCGCGGCTCGAGTTCGGCAGCACCGACTACTACCTGGACGTCGGTCGCGAAGCACGCGGACTGCGCCACGCCGATTCGATTCGTATTTCATGGCTGGATCTCAAGCTCGGTTTCCGCATGCTCGTCCGGTATCCGGGGCTGACGCTTGTCGGTGGCCTGGCGCTCGCCTTCGCCATCGCGGTTGGCGCCGGCACGTTCGAGCTGGTTCACCAGCTTCTCCACCAGACGCTCCCGCTCGACGAAGGCGATCGTATCGTCGGAATACGGCTCTGGCACACCGCCGCCATGGGAGTCGAGGAACAGGCGTCCTATGACTTCGTCGTCTGGCGCGGTGAGCTGAAGGCCATTCGGGACATCGGCGCATTCCGCGAGCGCAAACGGAACGTGATCGCTCCCGACGGCCGCGCCGAGGCGGTCGACGTGGTGGAGATGAGCGCCTCGGGATTCCGCGTCGCGCGCGTGGCGCCGCTTCACGGACGCACGCTCATGGATGCGGACGAGCTTCCCGGCGCACCGCCGGTCGCCGTCATCGGCTACGGACTGTGGCAGTCGCTCTTTCATGGAGAAGCAGACATCGTCGGCCGGACGCTGCGCATCGCCGGAAGCAACGCGACGGTTGTGGGTGTCATGCCCGAGGGCTTCGCCTTCCCGGTATCGCACGAGCTGTGGACTCCGCTGTCCCTCAGCCTTGCAAACGTCGAGCGCCGCAAGGGGACCTGGATCAATGTCTTCGGCCGGCTGGCCGACGGCGTCGCGTTCAGGCAGGCACAGGCCGAGCTTGCGGCCGTCGGCCGCCGCCTCTCCGCCGAGTTTCCCGACACGCACGAGCATATCCGGCCGCAGCTGATGCCTTACCCCAAGTCGATCATCGATGTCTCGGGTTGGAGCTATGCCGTTGCGATGTCCGTGAACCTGCCGGTCATCCTGCTGCTCGTTCTCGTCTGCGCCAACGTCGCGCTTCTCATGTTCGCGCGCGCAGCGACCCGCGAGAGGGAGATCGCCGTGCGCGCCGCGCTCGGCGCGAGCCGGTGGCGCATCGTCACCCAGCTCTTCGCCGAGGCGCTCGTGCTCGGCAGTCTCGCGGCGGTGCTGGGGCTCGCTGCCGTGCGCTATCTGCTGCGATGGGCGGTCTCGGTCGCGGAAGCGGAGATCTTCGGCGCGGGCAATCTCCCGTTCTGGTTCGGCGACCGGCTGTCGCCGGTTACGGTGCTCTACACGATTCTGCTCACGGTCCTCGCCGCAGCGATCGCCGGCGTCATCCCCGGGCTCAAGGTGACGCACGGACTGGGGATGCGGCTCAAGGCCGCGACGGCCGGCGGCGGCGTGCTGCGGTTCGGCGGCGTGTGGACGGCGATCATCGTGGTTCAGGTCGCGGTGACCATCGCATTCCCCATCGTCACCCACGCCGTGCGCCGCGACGCCGTTCAGATCCGGAACCTCGATGTCGGAGTCCGGGATGAAGAGTACCTGACGGCGCGGGTCAAGATGGATCCTTCGGCCGCAGCGCTGGACGCATCGCCGGAGGCGTTCCGCTCGCGCTTTCGCCGGTGCATGGTGGAGCTGGAGCGGCGGCTGACGGCCGACCCGGCGGTGGCCGGGGTGACGTTCGCCGACGTGCTCCCACGGATGTACCACGACCATCGTCTGATCGAGGTCGATGCCGGAGGAGCCGCGCCTATGCCTATGGACTGGCCGGCGTACCGCGTGAGCGCCGCCTCGGTGGGGTTGTCCTTCTTCGACGTGTTCGAGGCGCCGATACACCGAGGACGCCGCTTCACTCCGTCCGAGCACGAGGCCGGCGGCGGCGCCCCCCGAGCGCCTGAGGAGAGCGTGGCCGGAGGTCCTGTGATCGTCAACGAATCGTTCGTTCGCCTGGTGCTGGGCGGCAGGAATGCGATCGGCCGGCGCCTGCGGTACGTCCGCTTCGAGGGCCGCTCCATCGAGGGCATGTCTCAGACACTGGAGGGGAACGCCGGGCACAAGTTCGCGTGGCCGGCGAACCTCGCGCCGCCCGCATGGTACGAGATCGTAGGCGTGGTGCGCGACCTGGGCACAGCCCCGGAGGACGGTGATCCCAAGGTCGCGGGCATCTATCATCCGGTAGCGTTCTGGGCCCTCTATCCGGCGAAGGTCGCGATCCACGTGAAGGGTGACGCCGCGTCGTTTGGGCCGCGCCTCTATGCCCTCGCCACCAGCATCGATCCTACGCTTCGGCTCGACGCGGTGCAGCCGATGACCCGCCTCAACGATACGGAGATCGAGTTCATCAACTTCTGGTTCCGCCTTCTGCTTATCGTCAGCGCGATGGCGTTGACCCTGTCACTCGCGGGGATCTACTCCGTGATGTCGTTCACGGTCGCCCGGCGCACCCGCGAGATCGGCATTCGTGTCGCGCTCGGCGGCGACCCTCGCCGCGTCATGCTCGCCGTCTTCGCTCGGCCGCTGGCGCAGGTCACAGTGGGCGCGCTCGTGGGCGCGGCGCTTGTGATGTGGATCTCCGGGGCGGCTTCCTTTGAAGGGTTGAGGCCCGCCCAGTGCGCAGGCATCGCCGGTTATTCCGCCCTGATGTTCGGCGTGTGTCTGCTCGCGTGTGTGGGACCGACACGCCGTGCATTGCGCCTCGAACCGACGGAGGCGCTGCGCGTGGACGGCTAACGACTGCAAGAAAACCGGGGGCATGCCCGCCACCGTCATCGCCAGCGATACCAACCAGGAGGTCCCCGAAAAGCGCCGGCGTCGTGACCGCAATCATCGCCGTGCGCCCCGACATCTGGATTGGGGCCGAATTATGCGACCCTATAGAAGAGTTGTCGAAAAATCCCGCATCCCAACTGCCCTTTTGGGGTTACAATCCTCGCGGGCACGTGATTCCGACTGCATTTCCCTGGATTACTGTCCGACTTGCCCGGAAGTTGACATAACACCCCCTCGAGACCACATGGGAGCGTTCCAGCGAAAAATCCTGGCGGGTGCAGGGTCCCCGGGCCGGGGTACCAGTTCACGGCGTCGCCAAGGAACCCGCGTCGCCTCACGCCGATGCTCCCGTTCCCTTCGGGAACGCCGCGAATCGAATATCCGCCGGAGGAGTCCGAAATCGCCGACATTTCGAGAAGCGAAGAAGTATCCAGAGCTGTCTTGTTGCGATTCTGATCTATCCAGGCACCGATGTTGGCGCCCGGGATCGGCTTCCTCTGCTTGTCGTAAATGTGCCCTTCGGCGCATGCCGGCGCGGCGCGCAGGACGTAATTCCGGGTCATTGTCCCTGAGTTCCGGAAATCGAGCCTGTCCGAGATTCCCGCATACCCTTCCCTGCGCACGATCACATATCCCAGGAGCGGCGCTCCGAGGTCGATCGCGTAGTGGCCCGCGCCATCCGAGGTCTGCGAAATCAGCGGGAGCCGGGATGCAGAATCCGGGCCGCCGGGAGGTTCTCGGTGGGAAGGCTCTACTGAGCCGGACAAAAAACGACACACCAGCTTGGCCTTCTTATCCATTTGAATCAGCAGACGATTGCGGTCATTCAGATGTTCTAGAACTGTTCTGACCGGCGAGGTTTGTTGCACATGCTGCACATCGCGGAGGACGTCCACCACATCGATGTCGAAGAAACGGGCAATTTCCTCCTCGCTAAAACCGGACAACCACTGGCTGTAGGTCTCCTGAGCGCGCTCATGCTCAGCATACTTCTTGCCGGTCCGGCGGAGAAGCGGTTGCGGTCCCGTCTTGGTAAAAGCCCATGCCCTACTTGAGTTCCTTCCCATAGCCTCCTTATGCGTGTGTCAGGTCAAGTACGGGGAGGCGGTTTGTTCATAAGGTCCCGGATGGGAATGCCGTGCGCCAAAGATCTGCTAGATTTCTCAATAGTTTGGGCCAAGAGCGAGATTGCCGCGAACCGAGGGGGGGATTATGCCCCACAGCCCTACGGGCATCACTACATCCGTAGCATTGGGGATTGCAGGCGGATACCTGAGATGGGACATCGCCGGGAGTTGATGCCGTTGAGAAACCGCTGCTCTTCCAACAGCCCAGACCGGCCGTGTATCCGCAGGATCAGGCAAGAGACCTTCCTGCCGGGAAGCATCCCGCTCGCCAGTCCAACGTTAGACTATGGCACCGGTTCGGCCAATCCCGGTGGGATGACGTTGCGGGGTATCGCGTTTTGTTTCTCGTCCTGGGGGATGTGTGTTCAGTTCTCCAATCTGGCCGGATCCAACGCCCCGCCGGGAAGGTGCCGAGGTAGCTCTCTGTCACGCTTCAGGGAGACAAATCTGCTGGCAGTACCGGTCAATGGCAGGCCGGTGGCCGAAATGTCGCTGCGCCGAGCCCCGCATTCGAGTCCAACATGTTGGGTTTGTGAAGCAGGAGGGTGCATCAAGGCTGGGGACAGTGCCATCTCGGCCTTGGCGGCGGACGCGTCATCGGCAAGGAAGGTGCCCGAGTAGCCTCGGTCGGATCAGATGCTGGAGTGGATGGGTGTTCAAAGGGGCATCCCGGCCTCCGGAATGCCCCTTTGCAGTTTCTACTGCCTGTCGAAGATAATTGTTGAGACCATAGGCCTGCCCTCGGCATCGCTGCCTTTGGAAGTCTGCGTCATCGTTTTGCCATCCTTGGAAATCACATTGCGACCCGTCACATGGTACTTTCCACCCGTCTTTTTTACGTCCCAGCTCCAACTATAGTCGTCTATCCGTTTGACGGAAATGACGTCAAACGGGGCTCCTGTGACCGGATATTCTTTGCCATCGTACTTGTATGTGAAGCTGTAATTGGTGGGCGTACCGTCCGCCAGTTCTCCCGTCCTTGTTATCGTCACACCACCGTCAGGAGTGGCCTCCCGCACATCGGTTTGGCTCTTGGTCGGGTTTGTGCTCGTGGTTTTGGATTTGGCGGCATTGTACTTCCAGGTTCCGACCGAACTGTCAGCCCCAAACGCCGCGATGGCTGTGATCGCCATGCCGATAAACACCTTTGCTACGATGCTTCGCATAGTTTTTCCCTTTCTGATTTTGACCTCTATTAGAAAGCTGACTGGATTACCGGTGAAGTTCGCGGTCCCTCTGAATCCAGAGCCAGCTACGACCCCTTGCCACCTTCCGAAAAATTGTAGCCTATTGCTGTCTTGGAGAGCAGTGCTTATTTCCTGTCCTGTGGCGCAGGAGGATGGACGCCGCCCATTCAACAACCGCCCCAGTGACGTGCAATGTTACCGTCCAGGGGGTTGGACCTGGTGGGCGTGGTGTCCGTGTTTAGAGTCGGTGGTGTTGCGCGGGAGACATATGGTTTCAGGCGGCATGGGTACAGAGAATATGGAACCGGCCCCTATCTAGGCGCGGACTTGCTCTTGATACTTTTGGACTCAAATGTGGGCATCCAAGTCCTACCATCGATAGATATCTCCCGCTTTTCTACGAAACTCATGAAATCTGTTGCGAAGACGGCGGTTCCTTTCATCTTGTACGGTTTGTCTCCCATCGTAATGGTTCCCGAATAGGTTACCGTGTTGCCCTCAATAGTATAGGTAACCACGCTGTTGCTGCCGTCGCTTCCAAAGGCGTTCCAGACATATTTCTTGTTCACTGGGTCGTTACGGCCCTGTTACGAGGGCAGCGGAAGGAACGGATCAAACCCCACAATCATGGACGCACATTGGTCCGTGTCTTCCGCTGAGGCTGAAATCGGGCATCAATGCAAGAACCGCCCCTTTCCCGGTGCTGTCAGTGACTCCCTCAGCAACAGTCTGTTCATCAGGAGAAGCAGCGCTATGAAACCGAGTGCGAACCGCGCGAAGTCCAACGTTGGACTGCTGGCGCAGCAATCATCTTCCCCGGCGGATTTGTCCGATCAGGCGTTCCTGGAGCCTTTACAAGACTGGCAGACTCCGCTGCCGTAGCAGGTGCTGCACATTCTGGAGGATTGCGATTTGCCACGAACCTCGCCGCCGACCACGACGATGGGAGCAGGCACGTTTTGCACTACGTTGCCCGTACCGCCGCACCTCAAGCATTTGCCTGTTCCCTGGCAATTCCTACAAGGTGTCTTTTCGGTGTCGCTCATGCTTTTGTCCTCACGCTCACAGTATAGAGTATAGGATCGAGCCTCACTCGGCAACCCGAGGGGAAAGTATGACTACTTCTGGGCTTTGCCGAACACCTCGACAATTGTTGCCGTCATCGGGCCGGTATTCTTGAAAGTGTGTTTGGTGCTGCCTTTGAGGTTAATCGCCTGTCCCTGCGTTGCCTCGACCGGCGCTTCACCCTCGATCGTCAGCAGCAGTTGGCCGGTCACCAGGATAAACACTATCCACTTCACATCGTCGTGCGAGTGCAGGCGGCGGGTCGCGCCCGGCTCGGCGTAATCGCGCAGCACCCTGAACTCGGGCTGATCCATCACGACCATCGACGAAATGCCAGGATCGCCCGCCACAGGCCGCACCCTCTCCGCCCCGCCGACGGCCTGCGCCCAAATTGGCGCTGCGTATATCGTCAGCAGGCTTAGTTTGGCGGAAGACGACAGGATGCGGGAGCAGGGAACTGTACCTACACATTCAAGAGAGAATCATCATGCCGCGTTGGGCTGAAGCTGGATTCCTGTGGCGCCTATGATTTTGACGAGCAGATCACAGGAGATGGAAACGGTCGCCCCGTTTCGAACGGCGGATACTTTGGATCGGGCTACGCCGGATCTCTTCACAATCTCATTGATGGGCAATCCGGATCCTTCAATCGCCCGAACCGCGAGCGTCGAAAGCTCCGCCTTGTATTTCATCAGAGCGATATCGCCGGGAGTGAGCCCGAGAATCCGGCCTAACTCATCCGGCGTCTTCGCGGTCACGTAATTACCGGCCTTTGGATTTTTTCGTTTCATCAGGTGCCTCCCCGAGTTCCTTCAAGAAATCTGCCAGGCGATTCCGAGCCGTCTTTTTCTCCCGATCCGGCATTGTGCGGCTCTTTGGACTTTTCCACTTCCAATAAAGCCGGAATCCTTTTCGATGCCAGGCAATGACAGTATCCGGCTTGACGAACAGGAGGCAATTACGCCATTTGGGCCAGAACCGGGAGAGGAGAACCCATAGGAACCGATCCGAAGCTCCAAGCAGGAGGCGGCGTTTCCTGTTGGTTCTTTGCAGGACGACGAGCTGGTGGCGGAGGGCCAGGATTTCCAGTTGCAGAGAAGCACGCGTTCGGAATGCGGACGCGAGGGCGGCGAATGTTGAAATCAGCATGTCAGGCATGGCTCAGGACGATACCAGCGCGAAGCTGCAAGCGCAACGATTGGAATCATTACGGAGTTTTTGGCAACCACAAGAGGCTAAGGCATAAACATCTTGCACGCCCCGGTTACGACATTGCCGGGGAATTCTCTGCACCAGGAAACCAGGTGCAGAAGGACGGCGGCAGCAACCGGAAAAGGGACCGCAATCTGCCTACGCGAGAGTGAAACCATGCGTTTGGTTTTTTGACTGCCTGCTGTTGTACAATGGCCCATCTTCTCAGGGAGGGATTTCATGGCTTCACGGCTTTTCACCATCGTTGCAGCAGTTCTTTTGATCGCGTTGTCCACGGCACCGGCGCAGGAACCGAACCGCGTCATGACGGTGGATGACGCCCTTGACATGATCCAGGTGTCCAATCCGCAGATCTCGCCGGACGGCAGCTGGGTCCTGTACTCACGCTCCGAACTCAAATGGAAAGACAACAAGCGGGAGTCCCGCTTTTTCATGATCTCGGCGGATGGAGGAGAACCGTTCCAGTTTCTCTCGGGCGACAACGATTCCGCACCCGCATGGTCCCCCGACAGCAAGACGCTCGCGTTTGTCTCGAGCCGGGGGACGACCGGGCCGGACGGCGCCGGACGGCAGATTTACCTCATCCGGAGCAACGGGGGCGAGGCGGTGAAGCTGACAGATCACAAGGACGGGCTTAGCTCGTTCCGGTGGTCTGAAGACGGGAAGTCGTTGTTATTCCTGGCCAACGAGATCCGGAGCCAGGACCAGAAGGGCGCGGAAAAAGGCGGCGACGACGCGATTGCCGTGGATGAAGGGCCGAACGGCCAGGGCCGCGGGCAGTGGAATGAGCTCTGGATCTTCGACGTCGCGTCGAAAAAGGAGCGCCAGATTACCAAGGATAAGATGATTATCGGCAGTTACGATCCTTCTCCCGATGGGGCCACGATTGCGATTACGTACCGCACGGAGAACGCGCGCAATTCGGGAAATCTCTCGGAAATCGCCCTTGTCGATGTCGCTACCGGAGCGCTGACGCGGCTCACCAGCAACCGCGCGCCGGAGAGCCAGCCGCGCTGGTCCCCGGACGGGAAACTGCTTGCCTTTGCCGCCGCTGGGACGACCGACTGGGAATTGCGCAACAACAAGCTCTGGATCCTGGACGTGGCAACACGGCAGATCCGGCTTGCGTCCGGCTCGTTCGAAGGCGGAGTCTCCGGTTTCGAGTGGAACCCAGACCAGAAGTCCGTTCTTTTTGACGGCGGCAACGGCCCGTTCCGAAACGTCTATCGCCTCGATCTTGCCACCAGCCAGGTCACGCAGATCACGAAGGAAAGAGGCGTCTTGAACGCCGGAAGCTACAGCCGTGATCTGACCGTGGGGGCAGGCACTTATTCGGAGCCAGTGACGCCCGGCGACATCTGTTTGATCGACCTGCGCACCGGCCAAAAAAAACAGCTCACAAACGCCAATCCGCAGATCGCGCGCCTGGCTCTGGCCAGAGCAGAGCTGGTGAAGTGGAAAAGCAAGGACGGCACCGAGATCGAAGGGATCCTGAGTTATCCCGTGGGCTACAAGGAAGGGACCCGTGTACCGCTCGTTTTGAATGTGCACGGCGGGCCCGCCGGCGTGTTTTCCTTTGGCTTCACCCCCAGTAATCACATCTACGCCGGCATGGGATTTGCGTCGCTGTCCCCGAACGTGCGCGGTTCCAGCGGCTACAGTGACGCCCTTCTGCGCGGCAACATAAAGGATATCGGCGGCGGCGACTACCAGGATCTCATGACCGGCGTGGATATGCTGATCGCCAAAGGCATTGTCGACCCCGACAGGATGGGCATCAAAGGGTGGAGTTACGGAGGAATTCTCGGCGGCTGGACCATCAGCCAAACCGACCGGTTCAAAGCCGCAAGTCTCGGGGCCATGGTTTCGGACTGGACGTCCGAGTATGCGATGGGATTCAACCACGATGTGCAGCTGTGGTACATCGGCGGCACCCCATGGGAAAACCCGGCGCGCTATCGGGAGCAGTCGAGTTATACGCACATCGCGAATGTGAAAACTCCTACCATTCTTTTCCACGGGGAAAACGACACCACCGATACCATCGGACAGAGCATGATGTTCTACATCGGTCTCAAAGACCGCAACGTGCCGGTAAAGTTCCTGCGTTTCCCACGCGAACCCCATGGGTTCCGCGAACCTCATCACGCGCGGATCCGGGATGTCGAAGAGATTGCGTGGATGCAGAAGTACGTCCTGGGGAAAGAGTGGAAGGCCCCCGTCCGTCCTGAAGACCAGAAAAAGCCTGCAGTGGAACGCTGAAGGGCCCGACTCCCTTCGGGCATTCCGGCCATCGCGGCCTGTCTCGCACTTGCCGTACTTGTTCGCGTCACCTTCCGGGTTTGGGCCTTATGTCAACTTCGGATCCATCGGTCGGCCGAACAGCGATGCGCCGACGAGCAGGATGAGCGACAGCGCGACCTCGCCGATAACGAGCGCGTTTCGCAACCGGTTCTGCCTGCGCCCCGTCGTCGCGTTCGCACTCGCCGCGGTCAGCGCATCCCGCGTCGCGCCCCGGACGGTATGAAGCGCCGGCGCCTATCCGATCAGAAGGCTTGTGAGAATCGCGAGGCTGGCAGTAAATCCGAAGACACGTGCGTCGATCGGAAGCGAAAAGTTGTCGCTCTCGGGCGCCGAGCGGAGCAACAGGCGTATGGCCCACGACGCGATGATCAGTCCCGCCGGCGCGCTGATCAGGCCGACGATGAGGCTCTCGGTCAGCAGGTGACGCACGATCCGGTGCGGCGACGCTCCGAGTGCCGTCCGAACCGCGATCTCACGCCGGCGCCTGGTCGCTCGCGCCAGCGTCAGGTTGCCGACGTTGGCGCAAGCGATGAGCAGCACGATGCTGACGGCGCCCGTCATCAGCACGAGCATCGCGCGGGTGATTGCCGACACCGACGTCGCGAGCGGCTGAACGCGAATTCCCCACCCCCGGTTTTCCGAATGCGCAGTCTCCAGGGCTCGTGCGACCCCTGCCAGGTGCACCGCCGCGCGGTCCGCGCCGACCCCTGTAGCGAGGCGCGCGACGACGGCAACGGAACGCGCATCCCGTCGGCTGTCATGCTCGGAGGGTGTCAGAGGGATCCAGAGGCGGCCTGAGCGCAACGGTCCCGGCGGGATGTGTGAAACGCGGTATGACGGCCACAACCGTGTGAGGCCTGCCGTCGACGAGGATCGACCGCCCGACCACCGACGGGTCGCTCCCGAACCGATCGAGCCAGAGGCCTTCGCCAAGCAGCACGACGGGCGCCGCCCCGACCTGGTCATCCTGTTCCCGGAATTCGCGTCCGACGACTGCGTGAATGCCGAGCAGTGAGAACAAGTTCCACGTCACGAGCCCTGCGGGCTCGCGCTGGGTCTGCTCGCCCTCGGACAAGATCAGGCTGCGGGTGCAGATGCCCGCCATCTCTCCTTCCGAGGCGCTCCGTTCCTGCCAATCGCGGAAATTCAAGTACGAGGCCGGAACCCCGTCCGATGGACGCTCGAGACGTACCTCCTCCAACCTGACGAGGCGGTCCGGATCGGGGAACGGCAGCGGCGCGAGGAGCATGCCGTTCACGATACTGCAGACCGTCGTGTTTGCCGTCCATCACATAGATGCCATCCAAAACGAGGACATGGAAATGAGAATCGAGGTTCAACGCATCACTGCCACCCGCTGATGATGAGGCCTGGGCTATCTTGCTGGAAAAGCTGCGCTTTTGCGCGCGGCGAGCGGGGACGGGCTGGTGCGCGCTTTTTGAGATTGTTGGGCCTCGCTGTGGCCCCATTGCGCGGCAGGCTACCGCGAGCCGGTGGCGCCAGGTTTTGAATGGTTTTATGGCAAAGGCCCTATCCGCTTGCATCGGTACAGCACGATTTGCTTGTGCTTGTGCGGCATAAGTTGCCTGTAATGATACGGTGCCGGACTCAATTCGCAACTCTCCATCAGTCGTGACTGCTGCGGCTGCATAGCGTCTGGATGATGCATGTCGTCATCGCGCCTGCACGGCATTCCAGTGCCGTTAAGTCGGCAGTTCTTGCAAAATAGGAAATAAATCTTATAATGCAAATCATGATTTCCCGACTTCTGCGATCCCTCGTTCAGGACAGGCTGGCTTCAAGCCCGGCGGTGGGGCTGATCGGCCCACGGCAATGCGGCATTGGAAGTCAAACTTACCACATTCCCGACCAATACCGACATGGAGCGCCTGAATAAGACTGCCGACATGATCGGCGCAACCAGGAGGTTTTTGGTTTCGAAAACCGGCAAGGTGGCCGGAGACGACCATCGTACCTCGTGCAACTTGCAGTGGTTGCTTGGATTCATACAACAGTCGCCAACTCCTGGAAAAACATGACTGCGGCGCTCTCTGTTTGCCTCCGTTCGCCCCATTGCATCCCCATTGCTTCCTCGCCCCGCTGAGCCGTCAGAAGTCGCAGTTTCAGGGTTGCCGCGGAAAGCATCCGATACTTCCGGTGAGCCTGGTCGCCCTCACGCATGCCGTCGAGTGCGGACCACGCCTGCTTGATCTCCGCTTCTGTCAGAACACGGTCGCGCGCGGACTCTTTGCCGCCGGCATATGCGCTCCGGTTAGCGGTTATCTGCAGGCGTCGAAATCCAGGGGAGGAGGAGATCCAGAGCCAAAACGACAACTTGTCTTTCTTATCCATTGTCGTGGCCCGGACCCGGACGGTTGCAGCCGGAGCAGATCGGAGTGCTGTTGGCCATTTCGCGATCCCGGCTATGGCGGGATGGATATGGCCCACAGAAAGGGCGGTGACAGCAACTCAGAGAATGTCAATTGCGCAGGAGGGGGCGCGTCGGGCCGACGCACGCCACGATGCGACGCCCCCTAACGGGTCAGGCTTGCGCGCACGGAGAGGCTCAGCGAGACCAGCCCGAACTGCAGGAGGAGCGCGAACAGCCAGTTCGCCAGCACCAGGGTCAGCGCCTTCCGCCAACGGAAATCTGCCGCCCTGCTCAGCCCTGACGCAAGCAGGATCACGTACCAGCACTCGAACAGGTTGATGTTGCCGGCGAGCATGGACCACGGCAGTTGCAGGTGCGGCAGGAGCAGGTTCAGTCCTAGGGCGGCATTCATGGCGTCGGGCTGACTGAGCGCTGCATCCCCCTGCATCCGGAGAATGAACAGGATGACCGCGTCCCGGAGAAGGATAGGCGGATACGAATAAGCGACAATGCTCAGGACGCGGGAGTAGCCGATGTCTGCGAGGAAGAGCTGGGACGTCAGCCAGATCGTGCCGGCAAATAGGAACCACTTGAGAAAAAGCACCAGCGGCACGGCTGCGGCGCCCCAGCGCAACGACTTTGACATCACGGCAAGCGCGGCGGCAACCTGATCCGGATGTGCGCCCGATGCCTGCATCTGTCGCTGCGCCCACTGCACGGTAAGCGGCGCCTGAAGAAATGCCAGAATGACGAAGCACGCCCCCAGCAGACAGAACGGCACCAGGTAACTCGGGCCTTCCAAGGTGCGCGTGAACGCCGTCTCAGGCGCGTGCATCACCTCGAACAGAGTCGAGGCGCGCGCTGCCAGCCAATTCGAACGTTTCACCATGTCGACACCAGGCTGAAATAAATGTCTTCAAGAGAGGCATTGCCGGCGGCGTTTGCACGCAGCTCGTCCATGCTTCCGCCGAACACGATGCTTCCCCGGTTCAATATCACCAGGCGATCGCACAAAGTCTCCGCCAGCGTGAGCTGGTGGGTGGAGATCACGACACCACGGTTCTCCGCACGCGCGCTCCGGATCAGATTCTTGAGAATGCGGATCGCCAGAGGATCGAGCGACTCGGTCGGCTCATCCAGCAGCCAGTAAGCCGGTTCGTTCAGCAACGACCCTATCAGGGCCGTCTTGCGCTTCATGCCCCGGGAGTATGTCTTGATCATGCGGCTCGCCTGACTGTCGAGCTCGAAAAGCCGGAGGTAGTATCGGATTTTCTCCTGAACCGCTCCCCTGGGCAGCCGATAGAGGCTGGCGATGAAATGGAGCATCTCCTCCCCGGTCAAATAGTCAAAGGCGAAAGGCTCGTCCGGAAGATAGCCCATCTCGGACCTGAAGTTGCGCGGCCGTTGAATCGTGCCCTCGCTTGGATCCAGGATGCCTGCCATGAGCCGGAGGGTTGTTGTCTTGCCGGCGCCGTTGTGGCCGATAAGCCCGACGATTTCGCCGCGCTCGAGAGTGAGATCCAGCTGCTTCAACACATCTTTGCCGCCGAACCGCTTCGTGACCTGCGTCAATCGGATCAACGGGGCCTCCATTCAATGAGAGCGTAAAGGCGCCTGCGGGCGCCCAGAAACAAGGCGGAGGAAATCCCGGTGAGAAAGACAAAGTACAGCCCTGCCGCCGCCGGCATCCGATTGAGCAAAAGGCTGTACAGGACCGACACGAGAAGGATGTACACCGCCAGCCCTTTCATCCTGACGCCGAGCATGCCCGGACCAGACGACAGATCGGGGAAATAGGTCCCCAGCGCCAGGGCAAGCGCCGTGAGCACGGGCACGCACAGGACCGCCTCGCCGGTGAAACAGAGAACTGCGGACATCTGGAATCCCGGTTTGAGCAGGAAAAAGAAGGGGAGCGAGGCTGCCAGCGCAGCAGCAAGGTTGACCAGGCTGTGGGCCTGCAGTTTGGCATCCAGCAGGCTGCTGCGGCAAGGCAATACGAGCTTGTAGAGTTCGAGCAGCCTGAATTCCTGGCTGGCCGCACGAGCGCTTACCAGGAGGGGCGCATAGCAGATAAGCGGCAGCGTCATCATCGGCAGTCTCGAAGAGGAAGCTTTCCGCGACTGCGCCCATATTCCGATCAAAAGCAACAGGGAGGTGGCGATCAGCGCGTTTCGATAGGCCGGATTCCGGAGCAGATCTCTGAGGTCCTTCTGAAAGATCGCCCATGACCGGCTCGTGGAAAAACGCTGGGAAGACATGCGCGGCTGTGAAGCTCTGCCTGCGGGATTTGCCGCCGCTACGGGGTGCGACGCCCGATGCCAGAGTCTCAAGGCGGCGAAATAGCACAGTATCGGGGGGCACACCAGGCTCAGGGTCAGCGCGGCCGCCTGCGCCGCGAGCGCCGAAACCCCGCCCGCAAGAACGCGGACCGTCATGGCTGCCACTTGATGCGGCGGGAACAGGGCGAACCATCCTGGGGGATAAAACTTGCCTGCAAACTCCAGCCAGCCCGACGGAGTCAGCAGGCGGAGAATCAGATAAGACATCAGGATGATTTCGAGCAGGTAGACGGCTCCATACAGACCGTGACGACCCAGACCCAGCCGATTCGAAACTGCCAGAAAGAGGGTGGCCGCACACAGCGCCGCTGCCGCCAGCCAGACCCAATACAGCACCATGAGAAACACGATCAGCAGCTTCATGCCGAACCGCGCCTGAGGAAACGCAAACGCCGTCAGGACCGGCAGCAGGAGAAACAACGCGGTCCAGGGCGCCCCGCGCAGGGACGCAAGAAGAAAACGGTAGGCAATGGCGGTATGAACCGAAACGGGCGCCATCGCCAGCAATTCGCCGTCGTGGGCAAACCAGCACTGCTGGAGTGTTTCCATGAGCATGATGAGGAAAGCGATCGCCCCCGTAACCAGCATGCTGGTTTCGAGAACTTTCGCCGGCCCCGGATCGCCGGCGTGCAACAGCATCGAATCGGATTGAATCAGGAACTCAAAATATCCGCCGACAACGATCGCGCCGAACACCGGCGCCAGAATCATGAGCAGGAACCTGAGCCTGCGCGAAGCCGTTCCCCGAACGGCTTGCCGGCCTTCGTGCAGCAAACGATAGCGCAGCAGTGATAGAAGACAACACATGGCATCCATTCCTTGTGCCCCGCCGCGGTCGGAGCACAATGTGGCTGATCAGGAGAAGCAGTTGTCCAATTTGATTGCTTTCCAGATGGCAAGCACTGCTCCGCCGCACGCGCCGAGATTTCCCGTGCCGCACAAAACTCCGGTAATTCCTGCGGCAAATCCATCCCAGGTGCAGGGATCGCTCCAGAATCCTGCGCCGAAAATTCCCGCCAGGTCATGCGCCGATAAGAGCATCGAAGGCCCCGGCTGCAGCCCGTGGAACAGGCTGATGAACAGAACCGGCATCAGGAGAGATGCGAGCACGATGTTTTTTGAACGACGTCGAGTGATCGACATGATTCCTCCTTTTGGGCGATAAAGTGATGATGTTCCTGGTACGGCCGCGCCGAAAGCAGGCCTCAGTCAAGCAAGGCGCAGATGACGTCGACGTGCAAGGCCGCCGAGGTGGCGAATGCCAGGCCGAGCCCCACCGTCGTCCCGCCGCCGGCCGCAGTAATGATCGCCGCGCCGCCGACAATGGTCGCGCCGGCGGCAATCCCGCATGCCAACCCGCCCCAGATGCCCGCACCCGAGGCGGCGGCCAACTGGGCTGCCGTCATGGGCGAGCTCGATGCGGGCAGAGTGGACGCCGATCCCGCCAACATAAGCACCGACAGGATCAGCACAGAAGAAGTCAAAGCTTTCATGGAGTCATTTCCTTTCTTTGAATTGGGAGTGCAACGAACCAGCAACCCAGCCGATCCGGAACCTCTCCCGGTTTGTAGAACAACAGAGTCTCTCCATGCCACGACGACAATAACTTGCGCCGGGAGACGCGAAGCCTGCCGCGCGCCGGATCGAGGAGCAGGACGTGGTTACGATCCATGGAGTCCAGCACCACGAAGTGGTTCCTGCGCAAGAGCAGGACGGCAGGCAGCGGGATCAACGGGAGATCACGGGCCGCCAGTCGCCACCCCTCACAGTGGAGTCCCTCTTTCCTGGCGAGATCCAGCATGTTCAGCATGGCCGTGCCCAGGGCGCATGTCTGAAGGCGCCGCAGGATCTCTGCATAGTCCGCCTTGATACCTTTGCGATCTAATATCATCTTGAGAACCGCGCCGCCGCAATCGCTGGAGCCGCGCTGAAAGAACACCCCTTCTCTGCCGAGGTATTCCGTGCCGCGGGCGATATCCAGGCAAAGCCAGAAGGCGCCCGCCGCGGCCAGGATCAGAATCGTGCCGGAAAATAAAAGCCTGCGCGTCCTCAAGCCAACCTCACATTCCAGTCCCAGGCTTCGCTTCGACCTGGGGGTGCGCTAAATCATTTCTCTACGGTCTGAAACCTGCGGAAAAGTTTCTCTTCGTGTGCGGCATCACGCTCGCCGATGCGCGCATAGCGAACCGTTCCCGATTCCCCGATCCAATAGAGAGCCGGTGTGACGAGCCGCTGAACCCTGGCCAGCAAGATGCCCTCGCGATCCACGTAAATCGGGAACGAAGCCTGAAATGAGCCCACGTCGGTCTTCGTGGAGAGAAGCGCAATCTTCACGTCCGGGAACTTGGGTGCGATCGAGCTAAGGTTGCGAATCTCCTGCCGGCAGGGGCGGCAGCCGGGGTTGAAAACGACCAGCAGAGTCGGCGTGCCCAGCCAGGAAGATGTCTCGACGGTTTCTCCGAAGTTCGTCTGCACTCTTGCGAAGGGGAAGGCATCCCCCGGATGCAATCCCTCAAACCGTTTCAGGGAATTGCGCGTCTGCCACAGAAACAGTGGGGGCAGGGTCACAAGTCCGATCAGCAGGGCCATCGAAACCGTTTGCGTTCTCATCGCAACCCTGTAGTTTCGCCAGCCTTCGAAATATTTCGCGATGGATGATAATATCTTCGAGTGTCGTCGGCGCGGCTCGGGAAGCGGTGAGACAGATCGATTCGAACCTGCCGCTGCCGGCCGGCCGGAGTTATGGGGAACCACAGGTCGTTCTTGAAAATTCGGTTATGACAACCGGGATTTCAAGGTACCATGAAAGCCGTAATCCCACGGACTGAAGAGCTTCTGCCTTATGCAGCGCATCCCTCGTGGGTTGCGTCGGACAAGCACGCCTTTTCGCCTGGCTCCGCACACTTTCGGACGGTGCGTTAAACAGCCTCTGGCCAGTCCCGGAGAGGGGAATCGCGGCAAGTGGCGGGTCGCAGTTGACATGACGCATCCTTATCACCAATGAAAACGACGGAGTGCACCGGGTCACGAGCCATCCCTAGTTCGCCCCCATCCAAAAGCATCGTGAAATGGTCAATCATCTGCTAAGATCTTGTCTTCCAAAACCGATGGCGTGCTGGAGGAGGAATGAAAAGGTCACGCAGATCGTCGCTCAAGGGGACGATCGCTGCGCCGCTCATTCCAATCCGCCTTCGCCACTCTCTTCGATGCGGAAGAGGGATCCCGTCCGGAAGACTTGAGCGCCGCCACCGGCGTCTCGGTCTACGGACTGACCATGCACCTCGGCGCGCTCCTGCCTCGCAGGCTTGATCCGAGATCGTGGAGATACTTTTTTTAAGGAGATGTCATGCGTATATTTCGCAACCTCGGGGCACGAACGTGGGAGGGACGGCTCTTTCAACTCGCAGGGCTGGCGGCCTTGATCTGGTTCCTGCTCCGCGTCATCGAGAAACCCAGCCGCGCTTTCTACCCTTGCCAGCGCGCCGCCTTTCCTATCGCCTCCGCCTTCGTAGTCAGCCTGGTCAGCGGCCTGACCGCATCCGCCCTCGCGCTTCGCCGCATCTGGGGCGTCGCGGCCGTCCTGATGATGACAGCCGGCGCGGGGCTTTTCCTGCAGCAGAACCTGAGCGTCACCGCCCAGACCGCCGCTCAGATCGCCTCCGAGCAACCCGCCTTCTGGACCCCATCCGACCCGCCCAATTCGCCCATCGGCGATGCCAAGGGCATCTTCCCCGGACGCGTCACCTGGATCCGCGACCTCCGCGCGACATCCTGGGACGGCAAGACCGGGCCATGGTGGGACGATAAGAACATCGACCAGGACGTCCTCAACGGCATGCTCGCCAAATCCCTTCGCGCCCTGGCCGGCGCCCGCAGCGAAGCCGCCGCGTGGGACAAATTGTTTCGTTACTACAACAAGACTCACGGCCGTGGCGACAAAGGATATGCCATCGGGGAACTGATTGCCGTCAAGGTCAATCTCAATAACTCGTCGCGTGTCGAGGACGTGGACAACGACAAGGACGCTCCGCCACCCATGATCCGCGCCCTGCTGGAACAACTTGTTATCGCCGCCAGGATCCCGCAGAAGAACATCGTGATCTACGATGCCAGCCGCGTGATTCCGAACCGCATCTACGATCCGCTGCACGCGGAATTTCCGGAGGTGCGGTTCATGGATCGAACCGGCGCCAACGGCCGCGAAGCGCCGCAATGGGTGGCCAATGCGATTACGTACACCTCACCGGACGTCAGACTCGGCAATTCCTTGCCCCAGGCCGTCGTCGACGCCACCTATCTCATCAATCTGGCGCTGCTCAAGGGCCATGAAATCTCCGGTGTGACGCTGTGCGCCAAGAATCACTTTGGCACCATTCAGTATCCCTCCCGCGGCCACGCCGATGTGGCCAACGAATACGCCCATCCCATCGGCAGCTACAGCGCGTATGTGGATCTCATGGGAGCCCCCAATCTCGGCGGCAAAACCATGCTGTATCTGCTTGACGGTCTCTATGGCACTTACACCAATGTCGGCCGGGTCACAGAAAATGACCGCTGGAAAAATCTCTTCAATAACGAATGGTCGGCGAGCCTCTTCCTCTCGCAGGACCCCGTCGCCATCGACTCGGTCGGCCTTGACTTTCTCCACGCCGAATGGGGCTTCGATCTCGGCTTCAGCGGCGCCAAGGCCTACCCCAAGGGGTCGGTCGTCAACAGTGACGACTACATGATCGAAGCTGCCCGCGGCACCAACGGCGCCTTTGGCGCCTACAAACCCGACGGCAGGGAAATCGGCAGCCTCGGCGTGCACGAACACTGGAACAACGCGAAAGACAAGAAGTACAGCCGCAATCTGAAGTCCAAGGGAAAGGGAATCGAGCTATTTACCGTGGCGCCGAAATGATCCTGCGCCCCATTTCGTTCCGGTCGCCAGAGCCCGAGTAAAGCTGACGCCTTCAGAATCGGTGCCATTCCGCGCTGCCCGCCGACCCGGCCGGAGGGATTATAAAAGCTCAAAGACGCACCACAGCCTTGTCGTTTCTGTTCGTAGGCTTCATCGCCGTCATTGCCCTTTTCCTGTTGACGCCAAAGCTATGGACTCCCACCCGTCATCAGAGGAACTCTCAGGCCGCAAGAGTCCGGATGAGCGAACTCGAGACAGCGCTGCGGCTATTCTCGTTCGACGCCGGCCGCTTTCCGACGACAAGGGAAGGACTTGAGGCCCTCGTAGGGGCTTCCGGCGACTTGAAATCCTGGAAGGGGCCATATCTCACCAGGCCCGACATTCTCAACGACCCTTGGAACCGGCCTTTCATCTATCGTTGCCCTGGCCAACATGGCGCGTATGACCTCTTCACCTTCGGGCGGGATGGGATCGAGGGAGGCGAGGGGGAAGATGCGGATATCACCACCGGGCAGAGATGATCACACCCGCAGCAAAGCTATCCATATCAGCGCTTCTGGAGCCGGGCCAGCGCCCGAAGCGCGTCGTCATTTTTCGGGTCAAGGCGCAACACGGTCATAAACCGGTCGGCTGCCTCCTGGAGTCTGCCGATGCTTGCCAGGGCAAGGCCGAAATTGAGATGCGCCTGCACGTAGTTCGGAGCGAGACGGGTCGCCTCGGTGAAATGCGGGATGGCCTCATCGAACCTGCCGAGCAACGCCAGGGCGAATCCGAGATCGTTGTGGATGTCCGCCCGGTCCGGTGCGAGCTGCACGGCCTCCGTGAATTGCGCGACTGCCTCTTCGACGTAGTCCTGCGCCTGTAAGGCGACACCGAGGTGGTAGTGAGCGTCAGAGAATGCAGGATCGAGCCGCAAGGCTTCCCGATACGCCACTATGGCTTCGTCCAACCGGCCGAGTTGGGCCAGCGCTTCGCCCATCGATTGATGGACAACCGCAAGATCCGGTCTCAATCGAAGAGCGTTGGCATAGTAGCGGAGAGCCTCGTCAAGTCTCCTGCTTCTGGCCAGTGTCAGGCCGACGTCATAGTGCGCCTCCGCGAAGTCCGGCTTGAGTGCGATCGCTTCGAGCCCGCGTGCCAACGCCTCGTCAAGATCCCCACGCCGGGCGAGAGCCGTGCCCAGCGCGTTGAGCTCCTCCGCCGTGGGCTTGAGCCTGATCGCCTGCCGGAACTGCTCGACGGCGTCGTCCAGCCGGCCTTGGTCCAGGAGAACCAATCCCAGGTTATTGTGACCGTCCGCGAACATGGGCGCCAGGCGAACCGTTTCGGAGAAATGATCTGCCGCCTGCATTGTCTGGCCTTGATCATAGAGGCGCCGGCCAAGGAAATTGTGAGCCATGAAGTTGTCGGGAACTACATCGAGTGCGTGCCTCCAGAGGGTGTCGTCGTTCTTCCACGTCTTGACTTGACCGCTTGCCACTACTGCACAGGCGGCAACAGCCGACACGGCAAGGGCGCCGACGACGCGCTGTCTGGTCGGTAGTATCGCCGGCGCGCCCCAGGAAACGACGAGGAACAGCCCGATGAGCGGCACGTACGTAAATCGATCCGCGCTCGACTGATCGCCGACTTGGATGAACCCGGCCACTGGAGCGAGCGAAACGAGGTACCACAACCATCCCACAGCCACATATGGGTAACGGCGCAGCCGGAAAGCCAGGATTGAGATCCCGATCAAAATGACGAGCGCACCGCCCGCGGCCCATGGCCTGAAAAGGGTTTGATACGGATAGAAGGCTGCCAGATCGGCCGGCCAGAACATTTTCCAGATATAGGTCGCATACGCGGTCACGGCTGTTGCGACACGCGTCATGGGACCGAGCAACTCCTTGTCCGCGACCGCTCCGGCCTGGTTTTGTGCGAGCAAGGTGACGACACCCGCCGCGGCAGCCACGGCCATCAGCAGTATCTTCTCGCGTACCACCGACATCCACGTCAGTTGCGACGCGGCCGCGTGGTCGGGGTTTGCAGGGTGGCGCCCAAGCGGAACGCGGGCCAGGGGCCAGATGTCGACTGAGCAGTAGCAGCAGGGGAAGTGTGACGACCATCGGCTTGGCCATCAGGCCGCAGACGAACCACACCACGACCATGGCGTAACGCCAAATGGACGGTCGCCGGACATAACGGATATAGGACCATAACGCCAGCAGGAGGAACAACGTGCTCAGCACGTCCTTGCGCTCAGTCACCCAGGCGACCGATTCGACGTGGAGCGGATGCACGGCAAAGAGAGCTGCAACCAACAGGCTTCGGCCGGTAGCTCCGGTCACGCTTCGGAGAAGCGCGAACAACAACAGAGTGTTGACAATATGAAGGAGGACATTCGCGACATGGTGCGCGCCTGCGTTCACACCGGCCACATGCACGTCGACCATGTACGACAGCCACGTCAAGGGTATCCAGTAACCGGCGTGCGCCGCCGTGAAAGCCCAGGCGATGCCCTGGCCGGTCAAGCCTCCGGCGACATAAGGATTGTCCCTCACATAGAACGGGTCGTCGAACGACACAAAGTCGTAGTGTCGCAGGGGCCCGTAGACGGCCAATGTGATCGCGATCAGAATGGTGACGGATCCGAGCACCGAACGGGAGGCAATCCATCCGGGGGCGGATGCGCGAAGCTTGTCAGGGACGACGGCTCTCGTTGCAGCGCCCGCCTTGCGCGCACCCATGGGGCGGTCGCGATGTGCTCGTCGCGGCTTCATGTGCTCGTCCAATGTTTCGCGCAGCGATTTTCACTTCGTAACATAGATCCGTCAGGCCGGCCATTCTTGCACGGAATTGGTCGCAAATGGCAAGTTATTCAGCATCTTGTTCCGGCCCTTGAGCGGACTGATCTCCCTCTAAGCGCTGCTTATGGAGTTCCTGGATCATCTGGGCTTCCATTATCCCCCCATCTTGGAAGATCTATCCACTTGCGTGAGACATTCCGCCGTCATACACTCCCGCGACTGAGAGGTAAGATGAGTCCAATTTGACAGGCGGGAGGCACGTTATGAACACCCGGTGGTGTCGGTATCGCACCCTTGTGTTATTGCTGTTGGCGGCCGTCACGGCCGGACCCTTGCAGGGACAATCCCTGGACGAATTCCAGAAGCGCCGCCAGGCGATTCGTGAGGCCATGGATCCGGGCAGCCTCCTTGTGCTTCGAAGCGGCGTCCCTCCTGCGGAATCCGCCTTCCGCCAGGAAGGCAATCTTTATTATCTGACGGGCATTAATGAGCCTGGAGTGTCCCTTCTCCTGTTCTCGGCACGCCGCGACACGACGGCGGGAGAAGGACCTTCGACTGCCCGTCCAAGCGGGGGGGCCATGATTGGGGGGCGTCTCGAAACTCTCTTTGTACCTCCCGCGGCGCCGGATCTCCCGGCACCCGGCGGGACCGCGTCACTCCCCAAGGCGCCGCCTTCCCGTCCGGGATTCACCAACGTGCGTCTGGCATCCGATTTCCAACAGGCGTATGACACCGCACTTCTTACGACGACGGGAACCGTCTACGTCGATCTGCCGCGGGCGCGCAACCTGAGCACACCACTGTCCGCAGATGAGCAATGGTTCAAGGCGGCGCGCGATCGGGGAGCCGCCTTTACGGTGAAGGCCGCGGCGCCGCTCTTCGGCGCCCTTCGGCTCATTAAGTCAGCCGATGAGCTCGCTGCGCTGAAGTCGGCGGCGGAAATCACTGCCGCCGCCACACGGGAAGCAATGCGGTCGGCGAAAACCGGCCTGTTCGAATATCAGATCCAGTCGATCATCGAACACGTCTTCACATTCAATGGCGCCTCCCGACCCGGCTTCTCGACGATCGTCGGATCGGGCAAAAACTCCTGCATCCTGCATTGGAGCGAGAATACACGAAAGACGGAACCGGGCGATGTGGTCGTGCTCGACATTGGCGCGGAGTACAACCGCTACACGGCCGATATCACGCGTACCATCCCGATCAGCGGCACATTCACCCCACGCCAGCGGGACATCTACGAGATTGTGCTGAAGGCCAACGAAGAAGCGATCAAACTGGTTGGCCCGGACGTGAATATGGCGGTTATCAATGCGCGGGTGAACGAGATCCTCGCCGAGGGATTGATACGGGTCGGCCTGATCAAGGACAAGAGCGGGCTGCGTCAATACTACACGCACGGTCTCAGTCACTCGATCGGACTCGATGTCCACGATCTCGGAGGGGGGCTGACAACAGGGATTCTGAAGCCAGGCATAGTGATCACGATCGAACCCGGCCTGTACATCCCGGCGGAGAATCTCGGCGTCCGCATCGAAGATGATGTCATCGTCACGCCCACCGGGTATGAAGTGATCACCGCAGCGGCCCCAAAGTCGGTAGAGGAAGTGGAAAAAGCGATGAAAGAAGCCGGCATGAATCCGGCCCGGTACACGGTTCGGAAGTAATCGGTAATCCAGGATGCAACCTTAACCTGAATAATTCACCAGCGCATGGGCCGCGTAGCGGCCGCACGAATGTAGGCCGGCCTTTCAAGGCCCGCATCCGGTCGGCTGCTCCCGATGCGTCGCGCACCGACGCTTGAATTCAGCCGTCGCTGCGCGACGGAATCATTCGTCGCCGTGCGCTCCCGGCCTTGAAAGGCCGGGCTACAATCAGACTGCCGCTACGCGGCTTGCAACAGCGTGTTGGTTTCAAAAGCGAGAAGAGCTGGCCCTTAACGCTTCCATGTTTGACAGTTGAGGACATCTCGTAATCCTCTCCATGAATTATCCGGGTTAAGGCAGGGTTAAGGCGCGTCTCTCTCCCGGCTCACGCACGTCCAGCAGGGCGACACGGTGCGGTTCCTGTTCGCGCAGTTCGACGAGTTTCTGAACCGAGAGCTGGGGAATATATTCGAACTCGAAGCCGTTCCTGATCCATCCGGAAACAGCCTCCGCCCAGGTATCCGGCCACGTTCTCGACTCTGACGCGGGCCAGGCGCACCTGCGCCTCGCGTACGTGATCGGGATCTTCCCCGGATGACACAATCTCAGAAATTCTCAAAACCACACGCGCCGCAAGGCTCCGCCTCATGGGCAGCACCCGCCTGCAGTCACTTCCCGGCGCGGCTGGTTAAATAGAACGGCTTGTCCGCGGCTCCAACGAACCGGCAAGATGCCTATCTCGGCTGGGGAACTATCCGCAAGTAAGGACGGGGTGCCTTCCAGCCGCCTGGAAAGTTCTGTCTGGCCTCTTCGTCCGACACAGACGGCAGGATGATCACATCGTCGCCCTGATTCCAGTTCACCGGCGTGGCTACCTTAAACGCGGCCGTGAGTTGGATTGAATCGAGAACGCGCAAGACTTCGTCGAAGTTGCGGCCCGTGCTCATCGGGTAGCTGAGCATCAGCTTGATCTTCTTGTCCGGACCGATCACGAACACGGTACGCACGGTGGCGTTTGTGGCCGCAGTACGGCCTTCGGAGATATCACCGGCGTCGGCAGGCAGCATGTCATAAAGCTTGGCCACCTTGAGCTCCGGGTCCCCGATCATGGGGTAATTCACCTTGTGCCCCTGCGTCTCTTCGATGTCGGCGGCCCACCTGGTGTGGCTGTTTACCGGGTCGACGCTCAGCCCGATGATCCTGCAATTGCGCTTTTCGAATTCCGGCTGCAGCCCGGCCATGTAACCCAGCTCCGTGGTGCACACCGGTGTGAAGTCCTTTGGATGAGAGAACAGGATGGCCCAGCCATTGCCGATCCATTCGTGGAAGTTGATTCTTCCCTGCGACGTTTCGGCAGTGAAATTGGGAGCTTCGTCGTTTATGCGCAACATGGTTTGCCTCCTTATTGCTTGTGGGCTGGTTTCCCCACGATATCCGTTGTGCCTTTCCCGTCACCCGTGATCAGACACACAGCAGGCTCAAACGTCTGAATCCCCGCTCATAATCATTTGCTAGCTCTGTGGGATAGTCAAATGTATTTGGAGAAATTCAATTTCAAAATGTCATTTTGGTTTGTGAAGCGGTGGACGGCCGGCGCGTCTGGATGTTCAGGCGAGGTCAGCACCCTGGTGCTCGATTGCCCGCCCGCACGGGTTCCCGGCTACGCACCTGGGCGAGCGCGGTGGCCTTCTGCAAGCCTCTGCAGGTCGCGGCCGCAGGCAGTTCAGGCGGGATTTTGAAACCGGGAACGGAATGCCAGAGGACGGCCCCACGGGACTGCCCCTCACTTGGCGGGCGGGGGGACGGCTACCGTCATGCCATGACGCTTGAAGATGTCCGCCATCTTCTCGCGATCGGGCGGGCCGCCTGCGGCGGCGGCGATGACTCCGGCAGCCTCGCGGAAGTAAACGGGGCCCATGATTGCAGGGGATATGACGGCGAGCTGTTTCACATCTTCGCTGCCGAAGTTATCGAAGCGATGCACTGCGCCCCGGGGGATGCACAGCGCCTGCCCGGGACCAACCTCGATCGGCGTGCCGTCCACAGTCCAGGTGAGGACGCCCTCGATCCCGTAGAGGATCTCCTCGTAGGCGTCATTCTTGTGGGCGGGTGCCGCCAGCTTCTGCCCGGCTGGGACGAGGACCTCGAATACGGATGCGCTGCCGTTGGAATCATCACCCGTGAGGAGAAACCGGATCCCCAAGGAACCAATCTTTATCGTTTCTTCCGAAGGATTGACTCCGGTCGCACGCTGCTGCATAGCCGCCTCCGCTTTGAGTAAGTTCAGTTCACTCATACACAGTACCGATCATTTGCTTCGATGACAAACCCCAACCGGCTTTGGGGCGACTGGCGGGAGGGAGGGGAAACGCAGCCTCCCCTCCCTCGCCGGCCAATGTTATCCGCGCACACGCGGATGTGCTAGAAATCAATATACGCGCGGATCTGGATATTGCGCGGGCCGGCGAATGAGCTCATCTGGCCAAACGTCGTGCCGGTCGTCGTAGTGTTGCCGTAACCGGTCCGCCACGGGTGGTTGAGGAAGTTGAGCGCCACGGCCTTGAATCCCATGTTGACGCGCTCGGTCAACCGGAACTCCTTATTCAGGCTCAGGTCGAATTGGTAGGTCCACTTTCCCCGATACATGGTCCGGTAGCCAATCATGCCGGGGACGTCCCCGGGTCGAAAGTAGTTCGGGTCAACCGCACCGTTGGCCAGTTGGAGACTCGCCACGTCCGTATGGAAACACTGGCAGGCAGAGTCGTAACCCCCGACGACCGTGTCCAGGCGCTGGATGAGCTGATCGGCAGTGAGGCCATTGCCGAAGATGACTCCGCCATCCGCCACATTGTTGAACGTGGCGCGGCCGCCTGTGAGGTAGAGAGGGGCGCCCGATATGAACCTGTGAATGCCGCCGAGCGTCCAGTTGCTGACGAGCCGGTCCAGGAGACGGCTCGAGGTGCTGAGCCGGCGGCCATTTCCGAAGGGCAGGTCGTAAGTCCAATAACCGATCACGCTGTGGCGGTGGTCAAACGGCGTGTCGGCGTAACTCAAGTGGGCATCGCGCAGCGTAGTCCAGGTGCTCTCGGCGCCCTGGCCGGTCACGTTTGACTGGTCCCCTATCCCGTGGCCCCAGGTATAAGCGACGTTCCCCATCAATCCGCGACCCAGGGACCGGGTCAACTGGATCTGCAGCGCGTTGTAGTTGTTGTCTCCGTTGGAATCCTGGTAGTTCAGGTTGTTGGCGTACGGGTTCGCCTTGAAGAAGTTCATCGGGAACGCGGTCGCCGTCGTGTATCCAAGTGAGGCACAGGGAGCAAAATTGGCGCCCACGAGCCGGCAATACAGGCTGGGACCGGTCGTGCTCCCAAGCGTCCCAGCCATGCTGCCTGCGGCCCCGAAGCTGATCGTCTGAATGTAGGAAGTGTTGCCGAATCCCGAGCCGTTCGACAGCGCGGGTTGCGAGCCGTTGGCGCCGAAGGCGGCCTCGAAGATCGGCAGCGGCACCTGCCCGGGCAGGCCACGGTTGGCGAAGCTCTGTACGCCCGCGGCCTGGTTGATCGCGAGGTTATTCCTCGCGTTCACGAACTCCTGCAGGAAGCCGTTTTCGACGGTATTTATCTCGTTCAGGTTCTGTTGGTGCCACATGTGGGTGGACTTGTTGCCCACGTAGCGTACGTCCAGGATCAATCCCTTGGCCAGTTCGCGCTGGATGCCGAACATCCAGTTCGTCGTGTAGGGCGACTTCATGTCCGGATTGAACGCATTGATGCTCGTGCCGCCGTTGAGGACAAATCGTGACAGCGGTATGGGAAAGCTGAACGAGGATGGGTTGGTCGAAAACGTCGGCTCCGGCCCAGAGAGAAAGAGCTGGCCCGGCGCAAAGTCGATGTTGGCCGTGGCGTTAATCGACTGAGTCGAGCCCGGATTTCCCGTGATGTAGTTGGAAAAGGAGTTCAGGCCCTCGTTATAGAAGGTCAAGCCGAAGCTGCTTCGGATTACGGTCTTGTCGTTTCCGAGGAGCTTCCTCAGAAAACCTCCTTCTACCATTGGATTCCAGGCGAAGCCGACATTGGGGGCGGGATTCACAAAGTCGTGCCTGTATGGGCTGCTGTCCTGGATGAATGCCGGGTTCAGGTTTCCGCCGAGCTCACCCGGATGAAAATTACCGGTCGAGGGACCCCAGAAACTGCCGTCCGAGGGACTGGCATAGATCGGCACCGTGCCGTGAATGGCGCCGTCCAGCTGCCAGCGCAGCCCGTAGTTCAGGGTAAAGTGCGGCGTCCAGCGGAACGAGTCCTGAGCGTACAGCCCCACCGTGGTAAAGCCAAAGTAGCTCGGAATCGGGGCGAACTTCTCGAAGTTCAGGGTGTCCGGATTCACGTTCGCGGTACCGCTGATTCCAGTCAGCCTGCCGGTGAGCATCGCATAGATGCTCATGAAATTGCCGATGTCGTTCGTGTTCGTGCTGGCGCCTGCGCCGATAATGGCGTTCCGCAGAACGTTGTACACCGGATCGTCGGTCCTGACGCCAAGGTTGTAATTCAGAACGCCCGAGTAGTTGCCGTGATACTGGGACCAGAAGCTGGTGTGCAGCACCGATCCGCCCAGCCTGAGAGTGTGTCTGCCCTTTACCCAGTTCAGGCTGTCCTTCCATTCCCACACCGGGTTGTTGCGGTCATCGGTAGGGAAATTCGGGATGAATGCGCTCACGAAGGGCAAGTTGATTCTGCGGTCGCCCAGGGAGGACCACTGGTGAATGTCGAATCCGCTGTAAAACAACTCCCAGTTCATCTGGTTACCGAACGTGAAGCTGTTCACCATGTTCGGCGATATCGTCCAATCCACGGTATTGCTGAGGGCCCACGTATCTGTCTTGTTGTCGCCGGCCCATGAGTATTGGGCTGCATCATCACCGGGGTAAGGGGGTGTGCCGGTGAAGTACGAGTTGCGATAGTTCCAGCTGCCATGCCATGCCACCTTCTCAGTCGGCTGATAATCGAGACGAACGGTCGGGTAGTAATGCCTGGTGTAGAAGCTGTAGGGCCACCTCATGGTCTGTTCGAAGGGATACGCCTGAACCGGTTCGAAGGTCACGCCCGGAGTCGACGTGGTCGCCATGACTCGATCCAGCATGCCCTTGGTCGTAGGATCGATTGCGCTCGGAAATCCATTTTGCCTGGCAATATCCAGCGCGTTCAGCGTCTTCCTGGTTCCGTCCGTGGCTAGGAACGTATAGTTGCCCGCCAGCACTTCCGGCTGCACCATGGTGTTGGATTGTGTCGAGGTTCCCGGTTGCGGATTGGCTTCGAGATAGGCGAAGAAGAACAGCTTATCCTTGAAATAGTGTAGGAACGGGAGCGCCGGCCCCCCGACGCTGCCGACGGCAAAATTTTGGCGTGTCTTGGTCTTGGGGATTCCGCGCAGTTTGTTCATGTGCGAGTTGGCGTTCAGCCATTCATTGTGGAACTGCTCCAGGACACGGAAATGATACTTGTCGGTGCCGCGCTTGGTAACGAATTGGATCTGCATGGCGCCCTGTCCGGACGATTCGGCCCCCATGCCGCTGGTCGTCACCGTGACTTCCTCCATGGCATCAAGACGCGCCGGGGCAAATTGAAAAAAGCTGGTGCCGCCGCTCTTGAACCTCTGCGAGTTGTTGTTCATCCCGTCGATGGTGATGTTCAGCGAGGCGTTAGGCAGGCCGTCAAACGTGCTGTTGCGATCGCTGCCGGCGGACATGGCGCCCGGCGTAAACAGAGCGAAATTCAGCGTATCGCGGCCGCTGTACGGGAGGTTCTGAATGCTCGTGTTCCGAATCGTGGTGCTGATCGTGTTCGACGTCGTTTCCAGTTGTGCGGCCGCCGTCGTCACCTCCACTGTGGTGCTGACGGCGCCGATCGCCAGGCTGACGGTCAGATCGGTCGTTCGTCCTGCGCTTACCACGATCGAGTCGTAGGCGGCCGTCTTAAAGCCCGGCATCACGGCAGTCAGCCGATATACTCCCTGCGACAGGTTGGGGAAAAGGTACGAACCGTCTTCCCCGCTGATTGAGGTTTTTTCGATGCCCGTGGCCGCGTCTTTCAGCGACAGAGCGACGCCCGGTATCACGGCGCCGGACGGGTCCTTCACCAGGCCTCGCAGAGCAGTAGTAGTAACCTGAGCGCCCGCTAAGGATGTCGTAAACAGCAAAAGCACAGCAAGCTTCCATAGCGCGAATCCTCGCAACCCAAAGCGACACATAGCTCCTCCTTCGATTTTCCAGTTTCCTTGCGGTCCCCGCCTGGAAGGACGTCGATCCTTCCGTTCCGATGCACCCGAGTGATACAAGCTCCTGACCGTTTGGGTGTGGTCAGGGAAGAAGCTGTAGCGATGCCAGTTGTCTGCGCATCAAGAACCTTATTAAAAGAGTAAAACTACGCAGGCGGTAGTCAACTGCAATCTTGGAGCTTTTTAACGAAGAGCCCTTGTGAGGTGCATGTCGATCATTGAAATCAGAAACATTGATCCAAGTTTGAGGTTTTCATGTGGCCGCAGGCTTCAGCCCGCACCCTCTGTGTCGACTCCGATGACATCCGACCGCATGAGGGATTGTTGCGGAATCAGCCGTAGGGATCAGCATGGAGACCGGGCTGAAGCTCGGGGCCGCCAGAATGCAGCGATTGCCGAAGTTTTCATGTGGCCGCGGGCTTCAGCTCGCACTGTCTGTGTCAGGCGAGAATTTCCGAAAGATCGCGGAGCCGGTCGGCCCACCAGAGTTTCATCTGCTCGGCGGCCGGCTTGTCGGTCAGCTTCAGATGCTGGATCGCGACCGCGCTCCGGTTACTCCCTTTCGCGGTGAAACTAAACTCCACGAGCGTGTCGTCTTCCCAGACCACGCGAATTCTCTTCCCGGGATAGGCGGTTTTTACCTTCGGCCTTGCCGGCAGCCACCGCGCGCGCAGCCGTGCCTCGGCGAAGGCTTTGTAGAGTTCCTCGACTGGAACGGGGAAGGTCCGGCTTTTGGTAGCTTCATATTCGCCGGTGCAGAGTTGTCCCCTCTCGCGCAGGCCGCGAATCCGTTCGTATCCGACGGTAACCGTCTGGCTCCACCAACTGGAAGTGCCCAGCGACAGTACATGTCTGGCAATCTGCCGGTGCGGCATTTCAGCCGCGCCGACGGCATCAAGAGTGTCGACCCACTCCGCCCAGGTGCGTCCGGTCGACTTCTGCAATGCATCGTCGCTGACGCCTGCGAGAGTTGCGTAGTCGGGTGTGGTTTCTTTCTTTCGGACGATGTGCAGGTGGGCGGCTGTGTACGATTCGCCCGTTTTGCGCATGCGGGAGCGGATGATCCGCTTGAGGTCCTTCTGTTTTGGCATCACGATCTCCTTCGATCACGTCGCGAGCGAAGCTCCCCAGCGGCCACGCTCGCGACGACGAAGATTCGTCATACCGATCCGGGAGTGTGCCCCCTTTGCCTCGCGAGGACCTTCGCTGGGGAAAGGCCGTCAAGGTTTGGCGCATCCCGCCACTATCAAGCCTAGCTCCACTCGCGAGGGTGTTCAATACCTGCCGGGAACACTCACCGGTCACGGGCACTGAATGATGCCCTGAGCCCAAAGGCAACCGCCGCAGGTCGGGAAAGTATTTCCGCCGCAGTCCTCCTCGTTCTTTTCAAGCAATGAGCACCCGCCGCACAGGTGACAGGGTGAAAATGGGAAGTCCCGAACCTTCTCCCGGAAGCGAGAGTATTCGTCCGAATTCCAAATCGCGTGGAGGCGGCCGGCGCCGACATCGCCAAGACTATACGCGGAGATGGTTCTCTCCATTCCGTTGAGATAGGTCTTGTGCGTGTGGAGCAGTCCCATGCACGGACTGACCTTGCCGTCCCAGCGGACGAACGTACATCGGTCTCTGACAAACCGACATGATTCGGTCGGCGCTCCAATGGGGTTCCCCATCAGGCTCAGGTTGTCGAAGGTTCGGAGCAGGCTGAAAATGGCTTCCTTCGTGCGATCGTTGAAGTCGAGCCGCGGCAGGCTGATCTCAGTCCGGCCCGATGCCTTGGCAAAGGTCTCGAGCCTGAGGGCGAGGTTGCACACCATCTTCTGGACCATTGCCTCGGTGTACGGCAGGAGATTGCTGATAGAAACAAACCGCGCCCCTGCCGCCTCGGTCAGCCTGTCGATTTTTCTGAGGTCGTCGATATTCTGCTTCATGACCACAAAGGCGATGCCGACATCGATTCTGCGCGGGCCGCGCCGATTCATCTCCCTGAGGCGTCGAAGGGTGGCCATGATGTCGTCAAAACTGGCACCCCGCCTGATATCGTCGTAACTCCCTTCCGTGACGGCGTCCAGCGAGACCCAGAGCCTGTCGAGGCCGGCGTCCATCAATCCGGCAATCAACGTCTCGTCGAGACGGGTCCCGTTCGTGGTCATTTCCACCCTGACCGCCGGCTCTTTGGTGGCGCGTATCATGTGAAGGATGTCCGGATGGGCGGTCGGCTCCCCGAATCCCCCGAACATGACTGAATCCAGATGAGGAAATTGGCGGAGCTGTGTCGCGAGCCGGTCAAAGAGCGCGCGGTCCATGTCTCCGAGCGATTCTTTCCAGCTGTTTCGGATGCATATGCTGCAGGCCAGGTTGCATCGCGCCGTCGGCTCGATGTAGACCCGCGCCAGGCTGTGGATGTTGGGCCGGATTTCTGTTCGTCCGCCGGCGGACAACAACTCCAACTCGGCTCCGGGTTCAAGGCCGAGCTTCCTGGCAAGGGCAGTGGGGATGGACAAGCGGCCTTCCCCATCTGCCTTGACAAGAATATTCCTCTCGCGGGGCTCGACTGCCTCATTTTGGGATGATTGCACTTCCATCCCCCCGTTCTCGAGGGAGATTCGGCCACCTTCGCCCATCAGACACCTGCTTCCGGCAGTTGCATGCGCAGACACTTCCCAGACAGCAATCTGTTCAAACCGCTCTCGAACTGCCTACTGCTCTGCAGCCATTTCGTTCGTCAACCACGTCGTGACCTCGGCAGCCGTGGGGATGCGCCCCGCACACACGACCTTTTCATTGATCACGAGACCCGGCGTGGCAAGGATGTGGTACTTGCGAATCTCCGCGAAGTCCGTGACCTTCATGATGGCGGCCTCCGCGCCCAGGCTGTTGACGGCCTGGCGAGCGACATCCCCGACCCTGACACAGTTGTTGCATCCAGGGCCCAGCACTTTGATCGAAATCATGGCATTCTCCTATAAGGAACAATTCTCGGGTTTTGCATACAAATCCCTCAACTTTTGCCCGACAGACCGTCGGCAGCATCAGCCTGAACGTCGATGTCGATTTTTGGCTCAACGACGATCTCCGATTTGATGGAGTTCGCCACGAGGCTGTACTTCACGGCGCTCTTGATGGCCCTCTCGACGCGCTTGAGCACGGCTTCCCGTTCAGGCGCAGCCGCGCGCACAACGATCCGGGGACGCAGCACGACTCGCGTGAAGATCTCCGTCCGGTCAAGCTCGATCAGCTTGGCGCCCTCTGCGCGGCAGTCATAGGACACGAGGTCCAGCTTGAAGCGTTCCGACGCCCAGATGAACATCATCATGACGCAGGTATTGGCAGCCGCCACGAAGGCGTCTTCGGGAGTGAGCACTCCGGCGTGGCCATGCGCGTCCGGTGGCGCGGAGAAATCCATCTCGGGACCGTTCCCCATCCGTATGCGGCCCCAGTGTTCTCCCGTCCATCTGACCTCCGTGTGATAAGTGGCCGTGCGCGACATCAACCGACCTCCGCGCAGTAAGCAGCGTATGCTCGACCCAGAGCCAGCTTCCAGGAGGCTTCTTCGCCCGTGGGGACCTGATTATAGAGACGGACGGTCTCGAGCATCTCCGCCGCCGTTGCTTCAGTTGCCGGTTTCCCGTCGTTGTGGAACATCTCGAAAATCAGCGGCAAGGCGAGGACCTTGACCTTTCGCCCTTCAATCTCGAGATCTTTTACCGGTATCCCTGAGCCGCACGAGCAGGCGGCGCCACCGGGCGCTTTTTCCTGAACGGCGGAACCGTCAACAACGGATTCGTGGCTGCCCCTGTCACGGCGACGGCCGAGCAACCGGTCGACGTGCCGGGCAATCTCATCCGCAACCGCGTTCATCGTTTCCATGCCTGCCGTGTTCAGGCGCCTCCCGGTCCCGAGTTTACCTTGGGCGGCGGGGCACAGTTCGCTCACCACGATGCCGGCAGCCGGTTTCGAGCTGTACGCCTCCGTGCCCCGGGCGGCGCAGCGCTTCTCACAACCGTCGATCGCAATCGTCGGGTAGTAACGGGCGAACGCCCGATCACCTTCGCCGCCCGCAAGGAACAGCGGAAGGCAGATCGTGACTGTTTCGTCCGGCCGCAAGGTTTCCAGGACCTTGAGCGTGGCGAGGCGGGTCACAGTCCCCTCGGCGATTTCTTCGCCCGAACACGACACGAGACCGACTTTTCGCTTGGGGAGTTCAGGCATTTGGTTCCTCCGCATCGATTCGATCGACGAGACCCGACACCTCTTCGGCCAGGACCTTCGCAAGTTCGTGTCCCGCCCCGTTTAATTCCGCAATCCCCGAAGGCTTCAGCTCGCGGTGGTTGCGGTAGACGTCCAGCACCTGGATGGCATGCGCCACGGTCCCGCCCGATTCGGCGATCACCTTGGCGGCACAGGCAAGCTTGCAGCCGTCGATGGCGATGGCGGGAGATCCGGCCAGATCTTGCCGGACTTCCTCGTCGCCGAGGACCACCAGGGCAAGCGGCACGAGTCGGGTGCTTTGCGGGCGAAGGTCTTCCGTAACCGCATACGCGCTTTCGCGCGCGACGGTCCCATAGGTTTTGCCGATGCCGCTGCAGGGTACGATCAGGGCTTTGCGCGTCATTTCTTCAACTCCGATTCCGCTTGCTCCTTCACCCGCATGAGATAGCGCGGCGCGTCCAAGAGACCCAATTTGTCCTTCTCCCAGTCGAGAAGTTCCATCACCACCATCCATCCTTTTTCGTAGGGATCCTGGTTGATGGCCTCCGGGGAAGTCTCAAGCAGCTGATTAACCTCTGCGATCCTCCCCGTCACGGGAGATGGCAGGCCCAGGTTCACCTTGACCGTTTCAATGCTCCCGAACTCGGCCCCGACTCTCAAATCGGTGCCGGCAGCCACGACGTTGACAAAGGCGATGTCGCCGTTTACCTGCTGGCCAAAATCGGAGAGCCCGAGGCGTGCGCGTGAGCCTTCCAAAGCCACCCAGATTCCTGCATCACTGAAGAGGAGCGTTTCGGGTATCCGAAAGATAAACTTGTCAACTGTCACTTCCAGCATATCCACGACCTTTGAGTTCTTACCCAGACCTGATTCTCAGGCCGGATTTCCCGCCAGTTGCGCTTCAGGCGAAGGGGCCGCACTGCCCGGCGTTTCCAGTCGGCACGTGCCGTCGGCGACCGCTTCACGAAAACGAACAGTGTCCGCCCGCATCACAGCATCCTCCGGGCAGCAGCTGTCCAGAAGATCGCGCAGTGCCAGGCTCGGGGTGGTCACTGCAAGGGTGAGAGAATATACGATCCGCGCCCCTTTCCGCTGGTCGGTCACCAGCCCGGCATGTCTCAATGCAGCCAGGTGACGGGAGACCGTCGTCTGTGGAATCCGCAGCACCGCCTGCAGATCGCAGACACAGATGCTGCCAAGGCGCAAAAGATTTAGAAGACGCAGGCGAGTAGGATCCGCTGCGGCTCTCAGTACTTCATCCAATCGACCAGGAAGCATGGAGTACTCCTTCTATTCGCTTAGAAGAATATGCAAATAAACGACCAGATGATTAAATCCTGGCAAATCTAGTTACATGTGTTTATTTATCTTTAGGATACGATCAATCGTTCCTTGTTGTGCCCGCTTCCCAATGGAAGTGATCTCCGCGCGATTTGGCCATGTGGAGGGTCAATTGACACGAACCGGCAGATTTGTCGGGAGAATTGACGGTAGGGAAGGATAGGAAGGGAGCCAATCCAAGCGACTGATTACTGGTTCAACACCGGCTTAATAACCCCAAATGTACAGGAATAGAATCCCCCACCCCTATGTTGATATCTCCCTTTCGACAGCCCTGCCGTCCCTGGAGCTTGGCATTGACCTTAGGCAACGCGTTTTGGGCGGAATCGAGGCCGGGCCGCAGAAGAGATCTCTGCTTAGCCGCCGACCCGCCCGGTGTGAGCCAGAAGCCTGCACGGCATCACTGATTCAATTGATTATGGTTGCTGCGGGTGATGATCGATGGCCCCGACCGGGAAGTCAGACTAGGGCCAAGGCTGCCGGATTACCGCCAAAATCCTTGTAATATATGGTTGACGATTTTGGTATTTCTATTATAATAGAAATGCCGCAGGATCTGATCGCAGCCCAGTTTGTGTTTCGCAGCCAGTGCGCCTGCCGCCATGGGAAGAGGCCGGTAGTTGTCACTGAGTGATTCAATTTCTGCGCTTAGCGCTGAATTCTAGGAGCGGAGGCCAACACGATGGAATCAAACGACATCAAAGAGATTGTGAAAGAGAAGTATGGTCAGGCGGCGGTCCGCGTGAAGGCAGGCAGTGGCGGTTGCTGCAGCGCAGCGAGCGCGTTCGGGGAAGAAGATCCGATCACCAAGGGGCACTATGCCGCCGATGAGACCGCCACGCTTCCGGAAAAAGCGGTGCTCGCGTCGCTAGGATGCGGGAATCCCACCGCCCTGGCCCAGTTGAGCCCCGGCGAGATCGTGCTCGATCTCGGGTCCGGCGGAGGAATCGACGTTCTGCTGTCAGCCCGGCGAGTGGGCCCGACCGGCAAGGCCTACGGCCTCGACATGACGGATGAAATGCTCGCCCTGGCACGCGAAAACAAGCAAAAAGCGGGGATCGATAACGTGGAGTTTCTGAAAGGGGAGATCGAAAACATCCCACTGCCCGAAAACTCAGTCGACGTAATCATCTCAAATTGCGTCATCAATCTCTCGGCCGATAAAGATCGGGTGCTCAGGGAAGCCTTCCGGGTGCTGAAGCCCGGGGGGCGGCTCGCGGTTTCGGACGTGGTTGTACGCGGCGAGATTCCTGCCGGGATTCGGAAGAATCTCGAACTCTGGGTAGGCTGTGTCGCCGGGGCCTTGGAGGAGAACGAGTATCGTGCGAAGCTCGCGGCCGCGGGATTCGAGCACATCGAACTCGAGCCGACCAGGATTTATCGGGCGGAGGACGCGCGAGGGTTCCTGAAAGGCGCCGACCTGGACGCAGATTCAATCGCGCCGGAAGTGGATGGCAAGTTCGCCAGTGCATTCATTCGCGCCCGCAAACCGGACGCCGCCGAGCGGACGGCTGCCATTTCGCTGCAAGTCTTTGACCCTGCCAACTGTTGCTCCACGCGCGGCCCGACTTCGGGATCCGGATGCTGCGGCTGAGCAGCGTTCGATGGCCTTGCCCGATGCGCTACTCGATGGGGAAGAGTTCATGAAAACCAAAGACGCTGATGTATCGCGCTATGCGCGGATGTTGTCCGCCATGGGAACCGAGCCGCGGCTTCGGATCATGCGGCTTCTCGTGTCGGCACACCCCGAGGGTATGATCGTGATGGACATACAGGCCGGGCTCGGAATTCCGGGTTCCACCCTCTCGCACCACCTCGAGAAACTCAAGACTGTGGGATTGGTCGAGGTCCACAGAGAACACACCTGCCTGCGGTATTCTGCAAACACTGAGGCTCTGCAGGAACTGCTGGGCTTTCTCTTCGAGGAGTGCTGTTCCAGGAGTAGTGCCGTCAAGGCGGATAAGATATTCTCGAGATGCGAATAGATGAGTCGGCGTGCAACAAAGTGTGAGGTCGCTCCGCATCGAGGACTTCTGGAGTCAAACCATTATTCGTAATGATTCTGATCACTTTCCAACTCCAGTCCACGAGGCGATCTGCCCAGGGAACCTGATAAGGAGAGCGGCCATTTATGAGCCAAGCACTGCTGATGCCGGTCCGAAGCGGCTGTACGTTTTCGAGAGGTGCCTGAGCCTGTCACGGCCGTTTGGGGGCAACGATGAATAGGATCGAAGTGGAGGCTCCGGATCGACCCATGACCCGACGGATGGTCTGGCCCAGGCGGGTCTCGACGACCTGCCGGTTCGTGCTGGCGGGCGTGTGGCTGTGGGCCGGGCTGTCGAAGGCGGCCGACCCGACGATGGCCGTGATCGCCGTCCGGGCGTATGAGATCGTGCCCGAGAACTTTGTGAAGCCGGTGGCGTGGGGGTTGCCGTTCATCGAGATCGGGCTCGCAGCCCTCCTGGCCCTCGGCGTCGCCACCAGGATCGCCGCCGTGCTGTCACTCGCATTCCTCCTGACGTTCATTGGGGGCGTCGGTTCCGCGTGGGCGCGGGGTCTGCAGATCGCGTGCGGCTGCTTCGGCGGGGGCGGCGCCGATCCGTCGGCGACATGGCGGACATACGGATTGGAGATCGCGCGTGACGCGGGTTTTGCGGCAATGGCCGTCTGGCTTATGGCCCGGCCCGACAGTTTCATTGCGTTCGGAAGGAGATTGCTTTGGCAAAATCACAGACCCGAACCAACCAGATGAACCGGAACTCAAAAGAGCCGGGCCGGGGCCTGAACCGCGCGGCCCGGCGCCGGGGCGATCGCGGCCGCCCATGGTGGAGTCACCCGGCGGTGATCATCGGTGCGCTGGCTGTTCTTGGGGGGATCGGCTATTTCATCCAGTCGCAGCGTGCAGACCGCGAGACGGGAAGCGTGAAGCGGCCGGCGCATGCCCTCGGGCCGGGAGGCTCGGAAGTAATTGGCGCGGAGAGCGCCCTGGTGCTCGTGGAGGAGTATGGTGACTTCGAGTGCGAGCGCTGCGCAGAGTTCCAGAAGAAGCTCGAGCCGGAGATCCGCAAGCTGGTTGATCAGGGGAAAGTCCGGCTTGCCTACTACCCGGTCCTCACGAAGCCGGGGGCGCTGGTCGCGGCGAACGCGGCGATATGCGCGGGCGACCACGGCGCATTCTGGCCTTACCACGACTACCTATTCGCCAACCAGACCGCAGGAATCTCCGGAGGTCTCACCCTGGAGCAACTGATACAGTTCGGCCGACAGGTTGGGATCGAGAGCCCGGCCTTCGCCGCCTGCGTGAACGACGGGACGTACAATGGATGGGTAAGCCAGTTTACCGCGGGCGCCGCCGTTCGAGGGGTTCGGCTCATGCCGACGGTTTTCGTAAACGGTCAGGTGCTCCCGGATCCATTCAGAGCGGTCGAGGCCATTCAGGAGGCGTTGAAGTCTCCGAAATGAGACTCCCCCCGCTTCATCGCCCGCTCGCAAAAAGTTGGCTGGGACAACGATTTTTCCCTCAATGCACACGAATAGGTTGAGGATCGGTATAAGGACTCGACATTCATCTCATCTCCCAAGAGCGCTCCGTGCAGCCGTGATTGTGAACGCGCTTTCTGATCTCCTCTTGACTATAACCGTAAATCCGGTTATATAAATGCATCGCACTTGAAAGGGAAAGCATGAAAGAGACGGCTGCGTTTTTCAAGGTCCTTGCCGATGAAGCCAGGCTCGAGATTCTCTGGCTCCTGTTCCATCATAGAGAGCTTTGCGTCTGCGACTTCATCGAGGTGCTCGGAATCACCCAGTCGAAGGCGTCGCGGCACCTGCGGATCCTCTTTCGGGCCGGCCTGGTCACGGACCGGCGCGAAGGGCTGTGGGTTTACTATGCGCTCCGTCCTTTGCCGCACGGATTGGCGAAGGATCTCCTGGGGATGCTGCGCACTCATCTGGCACGCCAGGCTGATGCCGCGCGGTTGCGCAAGGCTCTGTCTGCATGGCTTCGCCGAAAGGGCGGGGAGCCGCGCTGTGTCGGGAAATCTGCCGCCAGACCGGGGCAGATCATCGGCGTCGCAGCGCCTGGGAGCGCGCTGCCTGGAGGACGGCCATAATGGCCAAATCTCGGAATGTCCCCGGCGGGGTCGCCAGCCGGCTTTCTCTTCTCGACCGTTACCTGACCGTGTGGATCTTTCTCGCCATGGCGATCGGCGTAGGTGGGGGCTACCTGCTGCCGGGGATCGTCCCCTTCCTCAACCGGTTCAGCGTCGGCACAACCTCCATTCCGATCGCCATCGGCCTCATCCTGATGATGTACCCGCCGCTGGCCAAGGTCCGGTATGAGGAGATGGGGCCGGTCTTCCGCAACCTCAAGGTGCTCGGCCTTTCTCTGGTCCAAAACTGGATTGTGGGTCCGTTTCTCATGTTCGGGCTTGCGGTTCTTTTCTTACCCGACAAGCCGGAGTACATGGTCGGGCTGATCATGATCGGGCTGGCGCGCTGCATCGCCATGGTCATCGTCTGGAACGACCTCGCCAAAGGCGACACCGAGTATTGCGCCGGCCTGGTTGCATTCAATTCCATTTTCCAGGTGCTGTTCTTCTCCGTGTATGCCTATGTCTTCATCACGGTCCTGCCGACCTGGTTCGGACTCAAAGGGGTGACGGTCGATATCACCATCGGTGAAATCGCGAAGAGCGTCTTCATCTACCTGGGCATACCGTTCCTGGCCGGCGTCCTCACGCGGTTTGCGCTGATCTCGCTCAAGAGCAAGGAGTGGTACCACACGAAGTTCATCCCGAAGATCAGTCCGATCACGCTGATCGCTCTTTTGTTCACGATCGTCGTGATGTTCTCTCTCAAGGGCGAATACATCGTGCAACTGCCGTTCGACGTCGTGCGCATCGCCATCCCGCTCCTCGTTTACTTCGTGCTGATGTTCTTCATTTCCTTCTTCATGAGCCGGAGGGTGGGCGCGACTTACGGGCAGGCGACGACGCTCTCGTTTACCGCCGCCTCGAATAATTTCGAGTTGGCGATCGCGGTCGCCATCGCGACCTTTGGCATTAATCACGGCGGCGCCTTCGCCGCGGTGATCGGTCCGCTCGTGGAAGTGCCCGTAATGATCGGGCTGGTCAATGTCGCGCTTTGGCTCGGCCGCAAGTATTACGCCGGAGAGAATGTGCGAAGGGGAATGCCGGCCCGATCGCAAGCCGCAGGAAGTCAGAGGGCCGGACGAAAGGAACGTTCCGATGAAGGTTGAGGTGCTGGTGTTTGAAGGCTGTCCACATGCCGGAGGGGCCATGGCGCTCGTCACGGAAGTTGTTGGCCGTCTCGCTCCCGGCGCATCCGTGGACAGGATCGAGGTCGACACTCCGGAAAAGGCGGTTGCGCTGGGCTTTCTCGGATCCCCCTCGGTGCGTGTGAACGGCGAGGACATCGAGCGGAGAAGCACCGGTCAGGGGTCCTTGTGCTGCCGGACTTACTCGGGCGAAGGGGCGCCGCCCGAATGGATGCTCGAAGCTGCGATTCTCCGGGAGTTGAAGCCCGAGGGCATCCTGTTTCTCTGCGCAGCCAACTCAGCTCGCAGCCAGATGGCGGAAGGGATTGCGCGTTCGCTGGCGCCCGCCTGTGTCCGGATAGAGTCTGCCGGGTCCCGCCCGACAAGTGTCCGTCCCGAGGCGGTTGCCGTCCTCAGCGAGATCGGCGTCGACATTTCAGGGCATCGGGCCAAGGCAGTCTCTGAGATCCCGCCGGACGGGATCGACACGGTCATCACTCTGTGCGCCGAGGAGGAATGCCCGATTTTTGTCGGGCGGGTGATGCGTCTTCACTGGGGCCTTCCCGATCCGGGCTCCATCCAGGGATCGGAACGGGAGCGCCTTGCTGCGTTCCGGCGCACGCGCGACGAACTGCGCCGCCGCATCGACGCTCTCTTTGCCGGCGGGGTGAATGCAGGAGAGCCGTCGAGATCATGAGCATCAGAGGAACTGCAAATATCATGGCTATATGCGAGGAATCCCCGTCCCGGCGCCCCTGGGCCCCCTCCGAATCGAAAGGAAATGCATGAAGAGATTCCTGGCATTGGCGCTTGCCGCGGTGGTACTTCTGGCGGTTTACTATGAGGGCGGGATGCCGAAGAGATCTGCGGAAAAAACAGTACCGCCGCCCGCTTCCAAAGCCCTGGTCACATTTGTGGAGCTCGGCTCGGTTAACTGCATCCCCTGCCGGGCGATGCAGCCGGTCATGCGCGACCTGGAAAAGAAGTTCGGCGACCAGATCCGGGTTGTGTTCTATGACGTATGGAAGGATGACAACCCGGCCAAAACATACGGCATCCAGGTCATTCCCACGCAGGTTTTTCTGGATCAGAACGGACGCGAGTTTCACCGCCACGAAGGTTTTTATCCGCTTGCCGAAATTGAGAGCCTGTTGCGCGCGCGGGGGCTGAAGGAATAGGGCCGCATGGTTGAAGATCTGCTTACACACTTGACAGCGGCACTCTCGCAATCGTTCCTGTTCGCCTTGCTCGGCGCGTTCCTTTGGGGCATCATCAGCATCCTGTTGAGCCCCTGCCACCTTGCCGGGATTCCGCTGTTGATCGGTTTCCTGTCGTCGGAGGCGAAGAACGGCGCCAGGAAGGTGTTCCAGCTGTCACTCCTGTTTTCGTTGGGCATACTGTCGTCCATCGTCCTGATCGGCGCGGTCACCGCCGCCGCCGGCAGCCTTCTGGGGGACCTGGGAAGGGTCGGGAACGGAGCTGTGGCTCTGGTGTTTCTCCTGTTCGGCTTTTACCTGATGGACCTGTTGCCGCTTACATGGAACGGGCCCAATATGCCGACGCGGTTTCGGGGAGCGACGGGAGCGCTTGTTTTCGGGTCTCTGTTCGGTCTCGGCCTGGGCCCGTGCACATTTGCCTTTCTGGCGCCGGTGCTGGGAGTGGTCCTGGCGAAGGCCGGCAGCAATCCGGGCGGCGGCCTGGGTCTTCTCGGCGCATTTGCTCTAGGCCACTGCGGGGTGATCGTCGCGGCCGGAACCTTGACTCAGGCCGTGGAGAAGTATTTGGGCTGGAGCGAGAGCCGCACAGCCCTCAAATGGCTCAGGAGATTTTGCGGGCTTCTGGTCTTTGCAGCTGGAGTTTATTTGCTGCGTCGGAGCGCTATGTGACGAGGGATCGGGCGATCCGTCGGGTGAGCGACTGATATGGCACGAAGGACCTGCTTGCTGTTGATGATTCTATTTGGGTGCGCTTCCTCAGCATCAATATTTCCGCGAGCGAGCAGGTGCGATGCCCGAGTGGATTGCGCCTCAAGATTCGATGTAACCGGCGCTCAAACCAATGGTACGATCGATAGCGCCGAAAGCACAAAGGTAACGGTCTATTATTTCCACAATACTATCCGTTGCGCGACGTGTATGAGGATGGAGGAATATTCCGAGTTCGCTCTCCGGGCCGGATTTCCCGGCGAACTAAAAAGCGGCAAAATCGAATGGCAGGCCATAAACATGCAGACGCCTGAAAACCGGCATTTCGCGGAAGAATTCCGCCTTCATACGAGTTCGCTCGTGATCGTGCGCTTCAAGGACGGGAAACAGGTGGAATGGCGCAATCTGGAGAAGATCTGGGACCATGTCGGAGATATCGAAGATTTCGCGAAGTACGTTCAGAGCAATGTAAAAGCGCTTTTGAAGTCGAAATGACGCGACGTCGCATAATTCAAACTAGCAGGGCCGCTCTTCCCGGAGGTCCCAATTCGGCTGCTTCTGGCGAAAACCAGCAGCGATATGTAAGGAAAGTGGAACTTGGACATTGAAGCGATTCTACAAAAGACGCTCAAACCGGCGCTGCGATGCACCGAGCCGGAGGCATAACTTTTGCGGTCGCCGCCGCGGTTCGGGCGATCGAGGGCTGGACCCATGAAGCATTAAGAATGAGATGCGCCAAAGCAATAGTCAAAACTTGCGGTTCTGACTCGGCCGACGACAAGCGCCGAAGGGTAGTAGCGGGAGGCCGGGCACGGGACACTTCCACCGCGCCCGTCTGTGCGGGGCCTTCCGGCTGGGATTACCGGGTGCTGCTGCTGAAGCCGATGGCAATGCTGTACCTCAGCACCGAGTTGCCGTTGAATTCATTGAAATTCCTTACCCAGTGATAGTCAAAGGTAGGGCGCAGGAAGATGTTCTCCTTGATGTAGATTCGCAGCCCGGCGCCGGCGTGCAGCTGAAAGTGATTGATGCTCCCGGCAAAGTCGGTATACCGTCCCGAGTAGTAATCATAGTACTGCGTGCCGCCGTAAAACCGCATGTTCACGCCGCCAAGACCTCCCTGGAGTTCCGGCACGATGCGGCTGGAACCAAGCGTCGGCGTCCAGAGTCCGTTGAAGTCGTAAAATATCGGACGATACCCCGTGTTCGCATAATCTCCTTGCGCAAAGCGGAGGGAGACTTCCATCCCGACGCCAAAGCTCGGCTTGATCATCACGCCGCCCCCGAATGTGCCGAAGACGCCGCCCAGGGCGGTTGTCGGCCCTGGATTCCCGGTGCCGAGGAGGTCGACCAGCTGGTGGGTCGAGCCGTCGCGCGCCGAACCCATGCCGAAATAGGCATCAAAGCCCTGTGCACGGGCCATAGCGGTAAAGCAGACCAACACGGATGCGAATACGATCGTAAATCGAAAGTTCTTCAAGGCCTGTCTCCCTCAGAAATCAATACTCTCCTGCTATCATGGACTGTCCTGGAACCAATGACAACGATTATTGCCGCTCGTCTCCCGGGATTTCCCGGAAACTGCGGACCAGATCATCGAGCGGGTGGATGGTCAGTATCCGCGTTCGAGTTTTTCCCATGGAGCGCCGGCAATGTGCGAGCCCCTCGGATCATTTCAGTGCGCGGGCGATCGCCGCCTCCGCCAGCGGCGCCATAATTACATAGCCCTTTGCATTGGGGTGCAAATCGTCGCCGCTCAGCTCTTCCCTGAGCAGCCCGTCCTTGTCTAGCATTGCCCACTCCCGCTCCCGGGAGAACAAAAAGGCATGCAGCGCTTGTCGGTAGTTGTCATGTGGCCGCGGGGTTCAGAGGGTGTCCAACGGTCGATGTACGGCCGGTTTCCAGGCCCGAAGACATCTGAGGTGGTCTGTCAATTTCCTTTTTGCGTTCCGGCAGGCACTCTTGTGCCGCGCTCAACTCTGCGCCACTCTTATCCCGGTCTGACGGCCGGGCCTATCGAATGCCGGCCCTTCTCGCCTGGTGAACCCCGAATCAACCGTTGGACACCCGCTGAAGCCCGGAGCAACAGAGTCTACGAAGTTGCTGTGACTGAATCACGTACTGCGCATGCGCGAGTTCCACTCGTCGGCGGTAATCTCCCAGATTTCCGCCGGCAGGCGGCCGCAGACATACTCCCGGTCTCCCTTGGCCACGACGCGCATTCCGCTCCGCTCAGAGATGCGGCGCGATGCGGCATTCGCGATCGCCTTGGCTGCGCGCATCACCGGAAAATTCAGCGTGTTGAACCAGAAGTCGGTCACTGCTTCGCAGGCTTCGCTCATCAGACCCTGTCCCTGCCACGGCAGGCCGAGCCAGAAGCCGCGGTTTTCGTCCTTGCCTTTCATCAGGCTGATGCTGCCGATCATCCGGTCGGGTGCGCTCTTCAGCCGAAGCGTCCAATGCCAGGCATCGCCACGTTTGACCGCAGGGAGAGCTACGTCGCGGTAGTAGGTATGCGCACCGTCGGGCGGGTAGGGCCAGGGCACCTCTTTCGTCAGGTAGCGCACGATTTCCCATTGCGGGAAAAGGATCTGGGCCTGAAAAGCATCCTCGAGCGCCAACGGACGAAGCCAAAGCCGCCCGGTCTCAAGCACCGGTGTCATTGCCAGATTATAGATTTCGAAAGACGGGCTACTCAACTGCCGATTTAGCCGGCGAGGCGGGTTTGAACGAGATTCGGAGGACAGGCGTCTCAGCGGACGAACTCGCAGCCTGTCCCCCGAATGTTGCGGTTTACCTACCGCTCCAGGTAATCGGTCAGAACTTGCGCCGGGCGGACTTGCCCGCTCTCGTTCGTGACGGTGATCGCCATGATGCGGATTCTCTCGTTGTACGGCAAAGTCAAGGTCGTTGCCCCCGCCGGTATGTCGATGGCGTAGGCGTAGAGATAGGAATAGGCGTACGGCTCGTTGGCGCCGTCCGATGCGTGACGATGCGAGGCGAACCAGGCCACGGAGGATGATTTGATAAAGCCCGGCGTCAGCCCAACCATTTCTTCGACCGTGCGCATGCGCGGGCCCTGCGCGCCGCCGCGGCCAGCGCCACCGCGGCCGGCGCCGCCGCCCCGTGCCTGCTGCTGCGCCAGCTGTTCCGGCGTCGGCGGAGGTACCGGCTCCTGCCTGATATTCCACACGCGGTTGTCCCACAGGCCGATGTACCCGCTCCAATCCTGAATCGTCAGGTCGACGGTTTTATCGCCGATCTGGAACGTTGCCGGAATGTCTCCCCCGGTGGCTGCCGCAAGCAGATACAGGCGGGTGAACTTGCCCGCCGGCAGCGCGATCTGCTGGCCGCGGGGAATCACGGCATTGTGTGTTCCATACCCGGCGCGGGGCAGGCTGAACCGGGTTCCGGCGTAGGTAATTTCGGCCGGGAGCATCTCCTGAGGCAGGGCGCGGCCCTGGTTGTCGAAGTAGCCGGTGCCGGGACGGCCATCCGGGGTGGCGACTGCGAAGTCGTAGGTCAGCTTGACCGGTTGTGAGGCCACGGCTGCCACTTTTGCAGCCACGGGGCCGAATTTCACGGCAAACGTGCGCGGCTGGAAAGTCTTGAATGAGGTCACCAGCGCGCCCTTGTCGAGGGTGGCCGGTCCGACCGGTTCCTCGGCGCCGTTCACTTCACGGGCCGCGATCGCCGGGAACGCGAACGAGACGCTGACGTTCGGCGCCGCCTTGCCGTCCATTTCGACGAGGCGGACGATGTACTCGTCCCGGGCCGCCTCTGCCTTCTTGAATGCCAGCACGCGGATCCTGCTGTTGCTGACCTTCATAAGCGAGAAGCTCTTGCCGAGCGATCCGGCGTGGCTCGCGCTCTGGAAGGCGATCAGCGGCTGGTTAAGGCGCAAGGCCTGCCAATCGGTCTGTCCCTGGCGGAAGTCGCCGGCATGGCCGGCGAGCCCATACACGAATTCGTGGTGACCGAGATCCTGGGTCCCCTGGTCGGGATATCCGCCGCGGGTCCCGGGGGTGCGCACCAGGGTCAGGCGAAGCGTGTGGTCGTCGAACTTGTCGGAAGCGTTCTTGCTGTCGGTGAGGATGGTTACGCCGTACGCCCCGCTGTTGTCGGTGAGGTCGACCCACTGATGGGATGCAACCTCGAACTGGCGTTCATGTTCCGTGGGGCGCTGGATGGTGCCGATATCCCAGTTGTAGGTCGCGTTCAGATTCGACGCGCTCAACGGGAAGACGGCCTTGAGGTTGCCCTCCTTGGTATTCCAGTCCATGACGTGGCCGATCTCGACGCGGTTGCCGGCGTCCCCGGCCGAGAGCCGGATCGTCTGCACAAACTTGGACCCTTCCGCCTCGCGGGCGATTTCGACCGCCACGCGCGCCGGACCGTTTTCGACGATGCGCATCTGCGCCGGTCCGCCGACGATCGTCCGCGGCGCCCGCCGCTCGTCCTCGAAGTCCATGTTCCAGGCGGGCCAGTTCCTCGGGTTGTCGAGGATGATCGCCAGCTGCATCGGCGCCGAGAGCAGTTCCTTGTTGATGACCTTGTCCATGATGCTGGCGACGTCGCCGTTCTGCGCGATCCGGATGCTGTAGCGAGCATTTTCGAGCGTTGATTGAGTCACCCGGAGGGACGAAGCTGCAGCCGCATCCGCAGGCTGAACGTCAAAGACCGCGTAGCCGGCCGGAGGCATTTTGGCCACGAACAGCACCTTCGCGGCCCCGTCCTTCCCGCCGATGATCTGTGCCGGCGTCTCGTTTCCGTCCGGTCCGAGAACCCGGACCGCCCTGGGAACGCCATTGGGGAAAGTGACTGTAGCTTCCACCAGGTCTTCGCGCGCGATCGACAGCGGGTTGTAAACCACGATCGGAGTGCCTTTGGCCTGTGTATCCATGCCGGAGGCAACCGCTTCAGTGGCGCTCGTGAGCACGCCGGCGAACTGGTTCATGGCCAGAATTTCGTCGTTCCACGCGTACTCGTAGGCCTTTGGTATCGACGTGCCGGGGATGATGTCGTGGAATTGCCCGCCCATAACCAGGGTCCAGGCGTCATTGAGCCGCTGGAGCGGGTACGGCCGGCCGCCCAGAAGTTCGGCGGCGACGGACGCCTTCTCGGCCGCGTCGGCGAGCACTTCATTCCTGCGGTTCCAGCGCTTCATGTGCGCCTGTGAGGTGATGGAACCCGCGGAATGGTTGATCAACTCGAGGTCGCCCTTGTACCGCGGCATCTTCGCGATGTGTTCGGGCTTGAGATCCAGAAACAGCTGGTCGGAGGCCGCGGAAATGACCTTCACCGGGCCATCGCCGACCTGAACCGGCGCCGATGGCGGAGGAGGCGCCACCTGCTGTTGCCCGCGCCCCTGTCCCGGGGGAGGAATGACGGCCTTGCTCCTGGTGACGATCGCTTCCATCAGTTTTATGGAGGATTCGTTTGCCGACCCGCCGGTGTCACCCGTGCCATAGTACATGTAGTCGGCGTATGCGCCCGTCAACTGCCCGTTGATTTCGATCCGCGCGGGCCAGTTCGTTGCACCGCCGCCCCGCCTGGGTTGATTCGGATCCGGTGGCGGAGGGGGTGGCGGGCTCTTGCTGAGGTCGGTGTTCACCTGGCTTCCATACCCGCCCGGATTCAGCGCCGCGACCACATAACTGCCGTCCGGTCCTTCCCAGACGCCGACGTTGAAGGGAATCCCCGGCGGTGTTTTTTCCGGAGAATCGGGGCCGCCCACGTTGGCTGCCGGCTGCCAGCTCGAAGACAGCTTCTGAGTGGAGAAGCCCTTGATCCCGCAGTGCGCCAGTATGGTCGGCAGGGATGCGGGGAAGCCGAAACAGTCGGGCAGCATGTATTCCGCGCTGGTCTTTCCGAATTCGCGACGGAAGTATTGCTTGCCGTAGAGGACCTGCCGGATGATCGATTCGGCCGACGGGGAGTTGACGTCATTTTCCTCTACGGACGACCCTGACGGGAACCAGCGTCCGGCCGCAACGTATTTTTTGATCAGTTCGTAATCGGCCGGGTAATACTCCTTGATCATGCGGTAGCGGTTGGAGCCGCTGAAATTAAAGACGTAGTGCGGGTATTTCCTGAACCATTCGAAATTGAGCCGCATGGTCTTCGGCAGGTAGTCCTTGATCGTGGTGACGTAGTCCCAGCGCCACTCCGTGTCCAGATGCGCGTAGCCGACTACGTACAGTGTCGGCTGTTTCGACAGATCCGGCGCAGCAGTCCTGACGGCCGCCGCGGCGGCCTGGACGGCCGGCTTTGCCGCCTGGTCCTGAGCGGCGGCTGGTTTCGCGGTCTGGCCGCGAACGCCGGCAAACATCAACAGGCACGCCGGCAGCAACAAAAGCAACCGTTTCCAATTTCGTATCATGCGTTTTTCTCCTTCGACAGCCCAGGTCTGCGCCTGGGGCGCAAACCTGGGCGTTCAAACGGTGCCGACCGCGTGGTTAGAATGAGAAGCGCAGCGAAACCTGCATTTCGCGGGTGTTGCTGCTCTTGCCGGTTACCTGCCCGAACGTCGATGACCGCCAGTTGGTGTCCGGTCCGCTCCAATCGGGATGGTTCGGCCAGTTGTAGGCTTCCATGCGGAAGGTGATCCTCTGGGTCTCGCGAATCCTGAAATCTTTCGAGAGCGACAGATTGTGACTCTGGCCCCAGGGGTCTCCCACCTGGATTCCCCGGGCGCAGCCGGTCTTGCAGTATGTACCCTGAACGGGCCGCGCCACGATCGCCGAGCCGTCGGGATTTTTGGGATTGAAGAAGTAGTTTTCCAGGCCGTATCCCCGCTGGTCCTTGGGCAGGAACGGATCGCCGGTCAGGATCATGTACTGTGTCCCGCCGCCGGTGCCGATTCCCAGGTCGTCGTACGGGTCGGTAAAACTGACCATGCCGCTCCCCCGTTCGATTCGGGAGATCGATGTTATGGACCACCCGCCCAGGACTTTCCCGAGCAGGCTGGTGCGATTCCGCAGGAACGGGATCTCGTAAATTGCATTGATGACAAGGTTGTGGGACGGCGACCAGGGTCCCCACATATAGTTAGGATCCCAATCGTAGACGCTCGTCAGGGTTCCGTTGTCACGGGATTTGGCATACGTATAGGACAGGCCGAAGCTCAGTCCTTTGGCGAACCGGCGGTTTGCCTGGATCTGCAGACTGTGGTAAATGGCGTTCTGGTTGTTGACCGCCATCTTCAACAGGCCATAGCCCTTGTATGGACGCAGCGAATCCAGGTTGGCGATCGTCTTTGTGCCGGGCAGATAGTTGGCCGGATCGTAAATCGCCCCGGGCTGAAGCTGGTTGATATTGTTCATGATACGCTGGTTGCGCAGGCTCTTGCGCCCGACGTAGGCGAGTTCGATGGTGGTTGAAAATGGAAGTTCCCGCTGGAAGGTGGTGTTCCAGGCCCAGGATTCCGAGTTCGGGAAGTCCTTTCCCAGGATCGTGGGATTTAGTGGGTAATTGTTACTGGATCCTCCCGACCCCGGATTGTCGACGATTCCGTTGCTTACAGAGATCGCGGGCTGCAGCGGTGGGTTGCCGCCCAGAAAGATCTGGTCGCTGACTCCCGTGCGATTGATGAATCGTCCGATGCCCCCTCGCAGTACGGTCTTCTTGGTGAAGGCGTAGGCAATCCCGAAACGCGGCTGAAGATCCCGCTTGCGCATCGTATTGAAACCATCGGGTGTCCCGGGGCGGAAAAGGAAGTCGAACTGGCCCGAGTTGGCGACATTGACTCGTCCCGGTCCCTTCGCCGCATCCGGCCAGCCTGAGCCGGCGAACAACATGCCGTTGTAGCGTTGTTCCAGGGTGCCGGTGACGTAGCCGGTCTTGGGATCCACCGTGGCTGCATTTTGGAAATCATACAGGCTGGGGTCGAAGTTCGCCATATTGCCCCAAAGGCTGTGGTAAGGCTGGATCAGGCTGTGCCTCAGGCCCAATTCCAGGCGCAGTTTCTGGGTGACCTTCCATGCGTCCTGGAAAAACCACTCAATGTCCCAGCTGCGGAAGGGAGTGTAGGAACGCGCCCCGACCTCGGCGTAAGTATTGAACATGCCGATGGCCATATTTCCCAGCGAGTTTCCGGTTCCGTTCAGCGTGTTGTCGCTGAACTGGAACTGTCCGTTCTGGTTATTGGTGCTCCCGGGAGCGGCGCCGATGATGATCTGGTCTTTGTCGTTCTCCCCGGATTTTTCCAGGTAGACGCCGAACTTGATCGTGTGCTTGCCCCGGATCACGCTCATGTTATCCGAAAACTGCCAGACTGGGCCCGAGGAAGTCGCCGGATAGGGTGTGGAACTTGGCGTGTTGATCCCGCCTACGCCGCTGACCGTCGGGATCTTGTTGGGGACTTCCTTCTCGTTTGCCGGGAAGATGTAGGGGTAATTGATCCCGAACTGAGTTCTATCCCATGCTTGACCGTTGAGGTCGAGGATGTTGTCTACGAAGTCATGGCTGGCGGCTGCAAGCGCCTCGTTGATCCAGGTGGACGACAATGACCAGATCCAGTTGATGGAGATCCACCGGTTGGGACGGTCACGCCAGGTGTTACAGTCCGCACAGGGCCAGGTATAGAACTTGTTGCGGTAGTCGGTGACCCCGGATGGCGGCTTCGAATTGAAAAACTGTCCGCGGACGCGAATCGAATGAGCCATCGTGGGGATATAATCCACCGCGATCGTGGTCTTGCCCTGATCGGTTCCGCCTGCAAGCTCGCCGCTGGTCCAATTCGTCGACGAGGGGTACGGCCGGATAAAACCCTGGTCCACCGGAAATGCCTTGATAAATGCCATTCCATTGGGGCTTTGCCGGTTGGGTGGGATGTAGTTCACGACGCCGTTATAGCTGAAGCAGGCGGAGGTGTCTGTGGCAGTGCATTTCCCGGTCTTCAACGGATCTTTCAGGTAGATCGCCCTTTGAAAAAACCGGTTGGTGGGATCGAGCAGTTCGCTGAAATCCCCCTGCCTCATCTTCTCTGTCGCCACGGTCATGTTGCTGGTCGAACCGCTGCGGGAGTGCACCCACTCCTGGCTGAACATCCAGAAAAGTTTGCTGCGGTCCCGGTTGAAATTGGTAAACGGCAGCAGCACGGGGCCGCTCAGATTCCAGCCGTACTGATTATAGCGGAATGGGCTGGGGCGGCAATACGATGCGGCGCGATTCGCCGGATCCGAACAGGGCGCCGTGACCTGGAGGGTTGAGTTGTTCCGGCTCCACGAGTTGGCGTTCAGGGCTGAGTTGCGAACGTAATCATACACGTTGCCGTGAAACTGGCTGGAGCCGCCCTTTGTGACGATGCGGATCTGGCCGCCGGAAGTACGCCCGTACTCGGCGCTGAAATTGGCCGACAGGACCTGGACTTCCTGCGTCGAATCCATGTCGGCGGCGCCGATGCTCCAGGTGGTGGTGGCCCCGTTCGAGCGGGTGCGCTGCCCGACGACGCCGTCAAAGAAGATCATGCTGTACGCCGATCCGTTCATGCTCGGCGCCGTGCTCGTTCCGTAGTTGTTGCCGGCCAGGTCGGTATTCACACCCGGCATGAGCCCCGCCAGAAAGATCGGGTTGCGCCCGTTCAGGCCAAGATATTCGAGCTGTTTTCCTTCCACCAGCTTGCCGACCGTCGCGGATTCCGTCTGCACTGTCGCCGTGTTGGCGGTCACGGTCACGGTTTCATTGGAGCCGCCGACCTGAAGCGTGACATCAAGCGCCGCCGGGATTCCGGGATCGAGCTTCTTGCCGGTGGTTTCCGAGATCTTGAATCCGGAATGTTCAACCACAACGGTGTAAGTTCCGGGAGGCAAGGGCGTGATGACATAATAGCCTCGCTGGTCCGTGACCGCGGAGCGCTCGAGGCCCCTGCCTTCCGCTTTCACTGTCACCTTTACACCGGGAATTACCGCCCCCGATGGGTCTTTGACAAATCCCGAAATCTGAGAGCTGTCAGATTGTGCGAGGGCGCTCACTGAGGTAAAGCAAATGAGGGCCAGCACAACGATCGGAACGCACATAAGGCGTCTTCTGGTCGAATCGTTCTTTTCTCTACTCAAGATATTGCCTCCTTAACATATGGAGCAGAAAGTCACCGCTCCTGATCCTACCTGGGTACACTGAATCAGCTAATCAAGGTGCCAGGATAGATGTTCAGGTGGGATAGCAGCCCAATCCCACGGCCTGCAGATCCTTTGCTGCGGCTGGTTTGGAGTGTCGCACGCCCTTCAACGTGCTCCTCCTGATTTCCGGACCGGATCTCCGCATAGCTTCCCGTTTCTATGCGAAAAACTTGTTATACAAAACAAACACGCAGGGCAGAAGCGCCACCTGCCCTTTGCCCGACTGTTTGGTCAGACAACGAGCTGCGCCGAGCCGCGGAAAAATGTCAGGAATGTCCCGTGCGGTTGCGGATTATGATCCTGGCGCTGGTCCCATGTCTTTTCGATCTCTTGGGAAAATTCTGGGAAAATTCTGGTATAGTGGGGTCGTCAAACGTAACTCGTTATGAAACAACCTGGTAGGCACTTCTACGAATTTAGTTCCTTTCACCTGGATGTGATGGATGGCATCCTCTTACGTGACGGAAATCACGTTCCTCTAACCCCTAAGGCCTTCGCGACTTTGCTGGCTCTGGTGGAAGCGGGCGGCCACGTGGTCGACAAGGAAGAGCTGATCAGGAAGGTCTGGCCGGATACTTTTGTTGAAGAAGTCAACCTGGCCAAGAATATCTCCTATTTGAGAAAGATCCTGGGAGAGGAGGAATCGGAGCGGTTCATAGAAACGATCCCGAAGCGCGGCTATCGCTTCGTCATGGCGGTTAAGGAGACATTGGAGGAGACTCCTCAATCCAGCCCGGTTGCCGGCCTGGCGAACAGCCGGACGGCGAAGGCGGAACTGGCGCCCGAAGATCACAAGGCGCCGGACGCAGGAGATCTCCCTGCCGTGGCCCGAGGCGAGACACTTCCGGCCCGGACGCGATCCTCGACGACTATCGTAGGCTGGGCAGTGGCTGTCTTAGCGGCGTTGCTCTCGATCGGCTATGCGCTCTTTACTGTCGTCTCCGACCATCGGGCCGCTCCTAACGCCTCCGACCTCAAGATCATTCCCTTCACCAGCTATCCCGGCAGGGAAACGCACCCGGCCTTTTCGCCGGATGGAAAGCAGATTGCCTTCGTATGGGATGGCGAGAGCGGCGACAATCGCGATATTTATGTCAAGAGCCTCGAAGTGGGCCAACCGCTTCGCCTGACGACGGACCCGGCAGCCGACAGCCGACCGGCGTGGTCGCCCGACGGACATCAAATCGCCTTCCTCCGGCAATCCGCCGAGAGCAGTGCTTATTATGTGATCCCGGCATTGGGCGGGCCCGAACGTAAGATCGCGGAGGTCTCCAACTATCAGAGTTCGTCTTCCGGGAACAGTCAATATTACTCACCGGACGGTAGGTTTCTGGCATCAGCAGACAAGAGCGCGCCGGAAGCGCCTTTCAGCATCTGTTTCTTCTCGATTGAGACGGGGGAAAAACGCAAAGTGACTTCCCCGCCGGACGGAATTTTTGGCGATTCCTACCCGGCATTCTCACCGGACGGCAAACTCCTCGCGTTCATACGCACAACCAGCCTGGCGACGACCGATCTTTACGTCATGGATTTGCCGGGAGGCCCGACGCGCCGGCTCACCTTCGACAATTCGTCGATTGTCGGGCATGCCTTTACTGCCGATGGGCGCGAAATCGTGTTCGCCTCCCGGCGCGGGACCAGCATCCACAATCTCTGGCGCATCCCGGTCGCCGGAGGGGAACCGACGCGACTGCCGACCGCGAGCGGACAAAGCGTGATGAGCCCGTCCATCTCGCCACGAGGGAACTACCTTGCTTATACTGAAACCCGGGACGATTTGAACATCTGGCGGCTCGAAATCGATTCGACCGGGCACGAACCTGCCTTGACCCGATTGATCGCCTCTACCCTCTTCGACAATGGTCCCGACTACTCTCCGGATGGTAGTAAGATAGTCTTCGCCTCGAATCGAACCGGCGACTTCGGCATCTGGACCTGTGACCGGGACGGTGCGAATGCCACTCAGCTGGTCAGCCGCGGACCCTATCTCACGGGCACCCCGCGTTGGTCCTTCGACGGCCGCCGGATCGCGTTCGATTCCCGTTCGAGTAACACCGGCCAGGCCGGCAATGCCGACATCTATGTGGTGAGCGTGGAGGGGGGCCCGTATCTTCCGCTGACGCAGAACCAGGCGGAAAACGTCGCCCCGAGCTGGTCGCGGAACAGCCAGTGGATATACTTCGGCTCCACGCAGAGCGGCAGCATGCAGGTGTGGAAGGTTCCGGCCGCAGGAGGCGCCCCCGTTCAGGTGACACGCCAGGGCGGCTTCGAGGGTTTCGAGTCTGTCGATGGCAAGACGTTCTACTTCGCAAAAGGGAGAAATGTTCCAGGCATCTGGCAGGTCCCGACAGGCGGCGGCGAGGAAAAGCTGCTGTTCGACCGTGACGGTGCGGGCGCCTGGCGGCTCTGGTCGGTGGTCGGGAAGGGGATCTACTTCGCCACGGCGACCACCCCGTCGCATCCGATGATCGAGTTTTACGATTTTGCCTCCGGCAAGGTGTCCCAACTTGCGAGACTCGATAAGCCGATCGTCCGGTCAGAGCCCGGCCTGGCGGTCTCGCCTGACGGGAGATCCTTGCTCTTCACCCTGCTCGACCAGAGCGGCAGCGACATCATGCTCATGGCAAACTTCCGCTAACCGAACGTCTTGTCAACCAGCTGGTCTCTGTTGCGAAACTATCACATCACCCATCCTGAACCTGGACTTGGACGTGGACTTGGACCTCGACCTGGACATGGTCAGCCTTTTTTGATGTAACCTCTCGCGAATGCGGCGCCTTTATCGGGTCATAGGTTCTTGCAGGGTCTACGTCCACGTCCAGATCCAAGTCCAAGTCTAGGTCCAGGTCAGATGACCTTGGAGTTTCGGGACAGAAACTAGCTGGTCTCGGGCGCCTGCCATGCCGGCGGATTCACGCCGATCAGGTGGCGCACGAAGAAGTCGAATCTTTTGTGCTCTCCGTATGGCCCAGTCTCACCCGAGCGGCCCGCGCCGTGCTCGCCGCCGGGGACCACCAGCAGGTCGAACTCCTTGTTGTGCTTGATCAGCTGGTTCACCACCTGCATGGTAGAGGACGGATCCACGTTTGTATCCAGCTCGCCGACCACGAGCAACAAATCTGCCCTGGAGCCGGTACGCATTGTCGACATTGGACGATGCTGAGTAGTGCGGACCGATCGGCCAGCCCATCCACTGCTCGTTCCACCAGATCTTGTCCATGCGGTTGTCGTGGCAGCCGGCGTATGACACCGCCACCTTGTAGAATTCGGGATGAAACAGCAGGCCGCCCAACGCGTTCTGGCCGCCCGCCGATCCGCCGTAGATGCCGACGCGGGTGATGTCGTAGTAGGAGTACCTGGCGGCGACCGCTTTGTGCCAGAGAATGCGATCCGGGAAGCCGGCGTCGCCGATGTTCTTCCAGGCTACGTCGTGAAATGCCTTCGAGCGGTTCGAAGTTCCCATGCCGTCGATCTGGACGACAATGAAGCCGATTTCAGCTTGCGCCTGCATCGGGTTGAAGGCCTGGAACGACTTCGGCACGAACGAGGAGTGTGGCCCGGCGTAGATGCTTTCGATGACAGGGTACTTCTTCGACGGATCGAAGTTCGTAGGCCGGTAGATTACACCCCAGATATCGGTCTTGCCGTCGCGGCCGGGCGCGGTGAACGATTCCGGCGGCTCTCCACCCTGCCTTCGCGAGTCCGCTGAGGTCCCCGCGTTCCAGTTCCATGATTTGTTTGCCGTCGGATGCCTGGCGGAGCTCCAGGACGGGCGCCAGATCCACGCGCGAGTAAGTGTCGACGTAAAACTTCATGTCGGGAGAAAAGCTTACCGAATGATTGGCGTCCGCTTCGGTCAGGGGCGTCAGCCCTGTGCCGTCGAGGTTGATCCTGTAGTAGTGAACGAAATAGGGGTCCTTGCCCGGATACATCCCGCTCGCGCTGAACCAGATCTGTCGCGATTCATCGCTGGTCTTGACGACGCTGCGGACGACCCAGTCGCCTTTCGTAATCTGGGTGGAGCTTCCGGACACGCCGTCGAAGAGGTAGAGGTGGTTCCAGCCGTCGCGCTCCGACATCCAGACAATCTCCTTCCCGTCATTGACGTCGTAACGGTACTTCTTGCTCGAATAGCAGAAGAACGTCTTCGGCTGCTCGGTAATGACAGCGCGGGCCTTGCCGCCGGCGGCGTCAATCTCGACGACGCGGTACAACTCGTGGCCCCGCTGGTTGTACTCAAACGTCACTGCCGAGCTGTCCCTGCGCCAGACGAGCGGCGACATGTCATACGCGTTGGGAAACAACGTCCGGTCGACTATGTGCTGCTGCCGGGGCTCGATCTGGAACATCACCGGCTGCTCGACATCGAGCACATCCCCCGGCTTGGCGTAGACGAGCGTCGATTGTTTTGGCTGCAGCTGATCTTCGGGTGAAGACACGACGTAGTGCACCTCGCGCCGGTATCCGGGGATCACGCGGTAGGCGGCCAGTTTCCTTGAATCCGGGGACCACTGGATCGACCGGAGGTCGTAGTAGCACCCTTCGGAACCGTCGAAGCTGAGCATCGTGACCGGCTGCGAGCCCGCCATCCGGATCGCCACGTTGTAGTTCTGAATCAGCGCCTCCCATTTGCCGTCGGGAGAAAGCCGGCGAGCCTGCTGGGGTTGCGCGCCACCGGGACCTCCACCGCCTCGGCCGCCCCGTCCGCCGCCGGCAGCCGCCCCCTCGAGTCGCCGGCACGCGTAGTCGGACAGCGTGCAACGCCACTGAGCGCCGTCTATGGCAACCTGTATTGCACGCTGGTTGTCCGCAAAGCTGAACGTCGTGAAGGGCAGTGTGAGGCCGTTGTAGCTGTTGCGCGTTTCCCTGGAAAGGGCCGCGGCCAGTTTTTCTTGGTCGAACGCCGGCTGTTTTTGCCGGTTCACCGCGTCGACCACGATAAATTCACTCCCGCCGGCCACCGACTTCCGGTACCAGAAGCGGCTGGAGTTCTCGATCCAGCTTACGGGGCCGGCGACATTGATGGCCAGCGCGTCATACTTTGCGCGGAGCCCGTTGGCGCGCTGATAGTCGGCTGTCGTGCCCTGGCCGAAGGAACCGGCGGGAGCCGCCACAAGCAGCACCCCAACGAGCGTCACGATAAGAACCTGTTTCATATAAGAACTCCCAGTTCAATCATGCTGTTGCAAGCCGCGTAGCGGCGGTTTGATTGTAGCCCGGCCTACATTCGTGCGGCCGCTACGCGGCCCACGCGCTGCTGAATGATTCGGGTTAAGACTCGAGGCGCGCGCTCACTGTGATTTCAGCCTTGAAGAGCCTGGATACCGGGCAGCCGGTCTCAGCGGCCTTTACGGCCAGTTCGAATTTCTCCCGGTCTCCGCCGGGAATCTGAGCCACAAGGTCGAGATGACTCCTCGTGATGGCAAACCCGCTGTCGGTCTTGTCGAGAGTGATGGTGGCCGTGGTTTCGAGTTTTGCTGCCGTCATGCCCGCCGCGGAGAGTTGCCCCGAGAGCGCCATCGTAAAGCAGCCGGCGTGCGCCGCCGCGAGCAGTTCCTCGGGATTGGTGCCGATCCCGTTCTCGAATCGCGTGCTGAAGGAATATTGAGCCCGCTCCAGGACGCCGCTGTCGGTGCTGAGCGCACCCTTGCCGTCCTTTAAGCCGCCGGCCCATACCGCAGTTGCTTTCCGCTTCATGTTGTCGCCTCCTGATGATCTTCCAATGACGGAGCATACCGTACTACAGGCAAATGTCCCATGCAGCAAATTCCGATGAACGGTTATCTGCCTGCCAAACTCGAAATCACGTGGCCCCTCTGTCGGGCGGCTCGCAGGCGATTGTGCGGCCTGTTGCCCTGTCTTACTCGATGATATGATGTCACTCCGCAATCGTGCCGTAGTCTGTGAGAGGAGCAATGATGACAAAGAAGAGCTTGCTGGTTGTCATGGGGAGCCCGCGCAAAAAGGGGAACAGTTCGACTCTGGCGATGGAGGCTGTTCGGGGCGCTCAGGAAGATGGCGCGCGGGTGGAATATTTTCACCTGGATGACATGGACATCCACGCCTGCCGGGCCTGCGAGTATTGCCGCCAGGAAGGGTCTGAAACCTGCAGCCAGGCAGACGACATGCAGATCCTGTACCCCAAGCTGAAGGCGGCAGATGCGATCCTGATCTCCGGGCCGGTCTACTGGTTCACCATCGGCGCTCAGACCAAACTGTTCATGGACAGGCTCTATGCGCTGGGAGGCGAGGAAGGCTACGGGCTTCGCGGCAAAAGCATCGGCATAATCCTGACCTATGCGGACGCGGACCCGTTCAGATCCGGCGCGGTCAACGCCTTGCGGGCCTTCCAGGACTCCTTTCATTATGTCGGCGCAGAGATCGTCGGCATGGTCTATGGCGCCGGTTCCAAAGCCGGTGAGGTTCGCGGCAATGCCGACCTGATGACCCAGGCGGTCGACTTGGGCAAACGACTGGTCCACGAATGATTCCGGAGGACCCCCCCCCGCACCCAGGATATTTTCCCGACAAGTGTTGGTAGCGAGGAACCCCTATTTCCGGAGTCGATCCCGCAAGCGATTTAAAAACAATAGAATGCAATGACGACTAGCCCTGGCACAGACCTTGCGTCGATTACCGGGGACTCTCTCAAAGGGGGAGAGTCCGGCCGGAGCGATCGAGTGGAGGGGTGAGGGCTCGGGGCATGTTCTTGACGTTGAGAAACATCCTTAGCCGTGCCTGGTCAGGGCGTGCCGCCAAAACGCTTTTGGCCGCCGGATTGTGCTCTCTGCTCATCTGCTCCGCCGTGATCGGTTATTATTTCTTCAAGTTCAACCGGCTGATCGATCAGCATCTTGCCGGGCCGATCCTGGCGCAATCGGGCGGAATATTCACTGCTCCACGCCGGATTGAGGCCGGGCAAGCCGCATCACGGGATGCAATCGTCCGGTACCTCGGACATTCCGGATATGGGAAGCCTGGCGCTCCCGGAATCCGGGGCGAGGTCCGCCTTCTGCCGGCCGCCCTGGAAATCAGGCCCGGCGGGGACTCCTATTTCGCTTCTCAGAATGCGCTGAGCGTTGAGTTCTCTGGTGGCCGGATTTCCCGCCTCACTGCTTTCCCTTCCGATGCTGGCATCTCTACCGCTGAAATCGAACCTGAACTCCTGGCCAACTTCTTCGACGACGCGCGCGAAAAACGCCGTGCCCTTCGTTTTGCAGACCTGCCCGGGCGGCTGATCGATGCTGTGTTGTCCGCGGAGGACAAGCGCTTTTTCGAGCATCCGGGGATCGATCCCATCCGCGTGCTCGGCGCAGCCCGGGTCGACCTCCTGCACTGGGAGAAGGCCCAGGGCGGAAGCACATTGACCATGCAACTGGCCCGCAGCTTCTTCTTCGACACACGGCGCCAGTGGCGGCGCAAGCTGGCCGAAACATTCATGGCCGTGCTGCTGGAGCGACGTTTTACCAAAGAACAGATATTCGAGCTGTACGCCAACGAGGTCTATTTGGGCAACCGCGGCAGTTTCGCGGTTCACGGGTTTGGCGAGGGGGCGAGGTCTTATTTCGGCAAGGACATTCAAGACTGCTTCCTGGGTGAGATCTGTTTCCTGGCGGGGATCATCCGGGCGCCGAACTATTACTCCTCGCCTGAAGTCAGGCCCGAGAGGGCAGAGGAGGCCAGAGATCGCGTCCTGAACCTCCTCGTCGCGGCCAACAAGGTCGCCCCGGAAGAGGCCGAAATCTGCCGCAGGACGCCCTTGCGTTTCGTGAGGGGGCCCATGGAGGCCGGGCCGGCGCCCTTCTTTGTGGACATGGTCCGGGACCACGTGCTCGAGGATTCCGCGGAGCCCCTGCCGCAAGCTGCCGCTCTGCGCATTTACACCACTCTGGACGGAACTCTGCAGGATGCTGCTGCAGAGGCCGTGGGCGCCGGACTGCGGCGGATCGAAGCTCGGCTGGCCTCGGCCCGGAGGGCCCGGCGGAGACAGGCGCGGCAGGAGGCGCCGCCGCTGCAGGCTGCTTTGGTGGCTGTAGACGTGGGTACGGGAGAGATCCGCGCCCTGGTCGGAGGACGCGATTACAGCCAGAGCCAGCTGAACCATGCGCTGGCGAGCCGCCAGCCCGGTTCCGTTTTCAAGCCATTCGTCTATGCGACTGCCTTCAACACGGCGCTCAACGGCGCCAGCCCGGTGCTCACCCCTGCAAGCCTGGTCGACGACGAGCCTGCCACCTTCATGATTGACGGCAAGGCATACTCGCCGAACAACTACGGGCAGGAGTACCACGGGACGGTTACCCTGAGCGAGGCGCTGACGCAATCGATGAACGTAGCCACGGTCCGTGTCGCCGACAGCGTGGGTTACGGCAAGATCGCGAAGCTGATGCGTCTGTTAGTACCGGGGTTGCGCATTGAGCCCACGCCCTCGCTCGCTCTTGGGGCGTATGAGATGACGCCACTGGAGGTCGTCTCCGCCTATACCGTCTTTGCGCGCGCGGGGAACCAGATTGAGCCATGGTTCATCAGCCGGATGGACAGCGCGGGCAGGTCGATGGCGCCGGGACCCGCCCGGCAGGAGCGCGCGGCGCTGGATCCGAGGGTTGCGTTTCTGGTGACCAGCATCCTCGAGGAGGCCGTCGACCACGGCACAGGCGCGAACGTGAGAACCCTCGGGTTCACGGCGCCAGCAGCGGGCAAGACCGGCACGTCCAATGACGGGTGGTTCGCCGGCTACACCTCGAACCTCCTGTGCGTTGTCTGGGTGGGTTACGACGACAACAGGGAACTCGGCCTTGCGGGCGGCAGTTCCGCCGCACTCATCTGGGCGGAATTCATGAAACAGGCGATCCGGCTGCCCGGCTACCGGGCGCCGCGTTCCTTTACCCCTCCGGAGGGAGTCGAGCCATCGACCGTCGACCCGACGACCGGCATGCTGGCTGCCGGGTGCCCGCAGACGGAGCAGGACTTTTTCATCGCAGGAACAGAGCCGACCGAAGCGTGCCGCCTCCATGACGGCTTTCGCTGGGCGGACCTGTCACCCGTCACGTGGATCTCCCAGCTGGTCCGGAAGAATCCCTCTTCCGGCTCCGGCCTCGCGACGCTGCCGGCAGTGCCGCGCGCTCCCGCCGTGCCCGAGATACAGACGCAAGCGCAGCAAACGCCAGTTATGCAAAGTCCTATGGACGGCGCCCAACCGGAGAACAAAGCCGACAAGCCAAAGAAGAGCATCTTGCGCCGGCTCTTCGGGATCTTTCGCAAAGGTCCCGACAAGTAGGTCCCGGCGTCCTGAAGGGGCGCAGAGAAAGTAGCCGGGGGGCTAGCCGCGCAGCGGCGCTGCCCCCGGACCGCCAGGCAAGTGGTAAGAGCCCCGGCGACAGAAGTCATTTGTTTGCAGAGGTTTTCTGTCGCCCCTGCCGGGGCTAGATTCCTCCTTCGTCCTTTACCCCGGGCGGCGCTTCGCTTGCCCGGGGCTATTGTCTCCAGCCCTTCCAGGGCTGGAATTGAGGGAACATCGCCGGGCGCGCGAGTTTTGAGACAGGCTCGGCGGCCGGAACCTGCCTGCGGGGAAACCTACATCCGTTCCGGAAAATTTGGTGAGATAGAACCGACCCGAGTGAAACTTCCTGGCCGAGGAGCGCGATCGCTCCTGCGGCGGTCGCAGGGCGTTCCCTGCGCATTCCCCATGGGTGCGGGCTGTTCCGGCACGGGCGGAACACTTGCGATTCATGTCCGACGCTACTTGCTTCGCCACCGTAGCGATTTTGCTTGCTCACCGCATAGCCGACCGGTAGAAATGGAAGATACCGGCTCTCTGCAGCATGAGCCTTTTCCCGGAGGAATCCGATGATTCGATCAGTGGGATTGCAGACGATGCTTGGGCTGTGCGTTCTCATGATCCCTTGTCTACTTTTTGCCGAGACCCTCAAGTTTGTGCCGCAAAAGGGATACCCTACGTTCGCCAGGCGGGCCCCCGTTTTCAAGGTGAAACCCGGAGATGTCCTGGTGACGAACACGCTCTGGGGGGAATGGTACGAACGGGCCGGCGGCGCGTGGCCGGGAGAGGTGGGTCCCATCGAGATCGAGGGTGCCACACCGGAGGACACGCTGGTGGTCAAAATCCTGAAACTGACGCCGAACCACGATACGGCTGTTTCGACGCAAGGGCAGGCTTTGGGCGCCTTGACGGCGAACAAGTCGACTCCGATGCTGAATGATCCGGCCCCGCCCCAGCGCTATGTATGGAAACTGGACCTGAAAACGATGACCGGGACTCTGGACCTTCCGAAGAGCCGCACCAGGTCGATCACGGTAGCGCTCGACCCGATGCTGGGTCGAGTTGCCACCGCCCCCCCGGGCGAAGAAAGCTGGGGCGGCTTGTGGCCCGGCGAATTTGGCGGCAACCTGGACGTTCCGGATATCAAGGAGGGCGCCACCGTCTATCTGCCCGTTTTTCACCCGGGCGCCCTTTTTTATTTTGGCGACGGCCACGCGTTGCAGGGGGACGGAGAAATCTGCGGGTCCGGACTCGAGACTGCCATGGACGTTACCTTCCAATTCGACCTCATCAAGAACAAGAAAATCCAGTGGCCCAGGATAGAGAACAACGACTACATCATGACGACAGGCAGCGTCCGCCCGCTGATGGATGCCTTCCGCATCGCGCACGTGGAAATGGTGCAGTGGTTGACCCGCGAATACGGATTTGACAAGTGGGAGGCGTTCCAGCTTGTGTCTCAGCTGGGTACGTCGCGCATCGGAAACGTCGTGGACCCGAATTATTGTGTGGTGGCCAGGTTCCCGAAAAAGTACCTGCCGCGATAGCAGGCCCTGCCGGTCGCCGGACCCGGGGATTCCGGCTTGTTTGGTCGGCGCCCGCGGTGACTTAAAGGAAACAACTCAACCAGGAGGCTAGTATGCATTGCCGCAGATGCGGGAAAGAGTATCCGTCCGCCTACTACTTCAAAGCGCCATCCATCTGCAATGAGTGCTGGGAAACCATGACTCCGCAGGAACAGGGGGAAGCACGGCGGCCGTTGTTCCAGTTACAGACGTCTACCACATTCGACGTTGTCGGCCACAGAGTTACGGTCAGTCTCGGCGTGGTTCGTGGAATCACCGTGCGTTCGCGGTCGATCTTCGGGACGATCGGCGGTTCGCTCCAGACGCTGGTCGGCGGCAATATTTCGCTGTTCACCGAACTGTGCGAGAAAGCGCGGGCCGAGGCTTTCGACATGATGGTTCAACATGCCGCGGAAATGGGCGCGAATGCCGTCATCGGCATCCGGTACGACGCGACGGACGTCCTCCAGGGAGTGACTGAAGTCCTCTGTTACGGGACTGCCGTGATCGTGGAGCCGATCCCGGCAGGGGGCGTGTAGCAGCGATTCCGGTTGCGTATATTTCGCGGTTCCGCGGTCCGATGTAGTAGAATCGGCCGGCATACATGACCTGGATAAAGCGCACCCTGACGGCTCAGATTCTTGTGGCCCTCGCCCTGGGGATACTTGTCGGCTGGCGCTGGCCGTCGACGGGGTCGTCGCTTCAGATTCTCGCCACGATCTTCATCCGCCTCGTCCTGGTGATCATCGCCCCCCTGATATTCGCCACGCTGGTGGTCGGCATTGCCGGCCAGGGGGGACTGCGCAAGCTGGGGAGCCTTGCGCTGCAGACGTTCGGACTTTTCATGGTGGTTACGACCCTGGCGCTCGCAATTTCATTCGCGCTGGGGAACCTGATGCAGCCGGGGCTGGGAATCACGGGGGCAGCGGCAAAGGTCGCAGCCGACATCGGGGCGCCGCCCGCCGAATCGTTCTGGATTCGACTTTTCCCGCGCAGCATCGCGGACGCGATGGCGCGCGGCGATGTCCTGCAGATCGTCGTGTTCTCCGTAATTTTTGCCGTGGCGGTGGCGTCGGCAGGCAAGGCGGCAGAGCCGGTCCTCGAGCTGTGCAGATCCCTGGCGCAGATCATGTACCGGTTTACGGACATCGTGATGATGACCGCGCCCATTGGAGTGTTCGGGGCGGCTGCCGCGCTGGCAAGCCAGCAGGGACTGGCGGTTGGAGCGGGTTTCGTGCGCCTGATTGCTGCCGTGTATATCGGCCTGGCACTGCTCCTGCTCGCGCTCTTCCCCCTGCTGGCCCTCTTCTTCCGGATCCCGGTTGGCAAACTGTATCGCGCCTCGAAGGAGCCTTTCGCCATCGCTTTCGCCACTGCCTCGGGTTCGGCGGCGCTGCCCAAGGCGATGGAGAACATGGAAGCCTTCGGGGTTCCGCGCTCGATTTCGTCCTTCGCGATCGGGACCGGGTTGAACTTCAATTCTTCCGGGAGCACCGTCTTTCTCGGAACGGCTTCGCTCTTCATCCTCCAGGCTTTCGGCATCCCTTACACCTGGCACGATCAGATGGTACTGTTTGGAACCCTGTTTCTGGTCAGCAAGGGTATCGCGGCAGTCCCCCGCGCGTCGCTGGTTGTGATTGCCGCAGCCTTACCCTCGATCGGGTTGTCTCCTGAAGTGGTCGGTGCGGGCGTGGGGATGCTGCTCGGCATCGATCCGCTGATGGACATGCCGCGTACGGCCGTCAATGCCGCCGGCCATTGCCTGTCCTCCGCTCTGATCGCGCGCTGGCAAGGAGCCTTGACCGATGGAATCCAGCCGCCGCATCAGCCTCCTGCCACATCCTCGTGATTACGAACCTATCTATTTACTTTGACTGAGGCCGGAATGGCGGTACGCTTCAGCATTGTGGAAAAGCGATTTCCTACCGACCGGCACTGATATCAACAGCCTGTTTCTGATTGGTCGGGCAGGCATAGCGATACCATTGGCAAGGAGGGAGACATGAAACTTCGCAGTTTAGCGACGGCTGCCGGAATGATCATGATCGCCGGCGGCCTGCTCCTGGGGCAAGGCCAGAGACCGGCAAGCCCGCCGGGAACGGCGGCAACTCAGGTTGGCGGAAAGTATGTGGAGGGCAAGAACGGCCCCGTTTACCAGGGCGGCAAATGGATTGAAATCACTTACGGACGGCCCATCATACGCCAGCGCCAGAACCTGTTCGGCGCCGGTGCAGACTACGGCAAAAAAATGAATGACGGGTCCCCGGTCTGGCGGGCGGGCGCAAACCAGACGACCCGGATCAAGACAGAGGTCCCGCTGATCTTCGACGGCAAGACGCTGCCGGCAGGGGAATATGACGTATTCGTGGAATTGCACCCCAAAGAGTGGACGCTGATCTTCTCCACCTGGCCCGTGCAGCTGAAATACGATCCGAGCAACAAGGCCGAACTCTGGGGTTCGTACGGGTACACGCCAGACAAGGATGTCTTGCGGGCCCCGATGCGCGTCGAACCATTGCCGTATTCCATGGATCAATTCACCATCGCCTTCATCGACATGACCGCAGACGGCGGAAAGCTCGCGATGATGTGGGACAAGACCATGGGATCCATCGCATTCAAGGTCGGAAGCTAGCTGCCCGCCGCCTCGCGCCCGAGTCCTGAAATATCCCGGAGAGCCTGCCCTGCAGGCTTTCCGGGATTGCAAAGCAGCCCGCCGATCGCTGGCTCACAATCACGACTGCCAGGGAACGCCTCACCGGAAACTTCCCTCCCGGGAGCTGTCTGCCGGCGCCACTGCATGGATCTGCTTCAGCCACGGAGTGGCGTCAGACAATAGCCCCGGGCAAGCGAAGCGCAGCCCGGGGTCAAGGCGAAAAGAGCAACCAAGCCCTGAAGGGGCGGCAGAAAACGCCGCTCACTCCGCGTCGTTCCCGATTTAATGAACCGGACCTCTCCGGCAGGGCATCGGCATTCCGGCGCCCTTCCAGGGCGCATTTTCTTTTCCTCCCTGACCGGGGGCGGCGCCGCTTCGCGGCTAGCCCCCGGCTACTATCTTGCCGCCCCTCGCGGGGCTGATCGGTTGCTCGTCGGAACCTTCGCTCCCATGAGTTTCTGTTTTCAATGAACGGCGGCGCAGCTGCCGCAAGGGCTCCCCGGAAACTTAAAGCGCGGCATTCCTGTGGCTTCGGGTTTCAGTGGGTGTCCAACGGTTGACATGCACGCTGAGAAGAGGCGCAAAGCGCCGGGAGTGAGTAGCGCTGCGCGCAAGCGCGGGGTTCAGGTACTCTGGAATGCGAGGCCTGAAGGGCCGGCACATCCAGTGCATTCCCATGCATTTAGTGCCCTGCCTTCGGCGCTCATTTCCGCGTTATCCTCATCCCGGCCTTACTGTCGGGCCTACTCACTGCCGGCCCTTCGGGCCTGGTCAGCCCGCAATCAACCGTTGGACAGCCTCTTCAGCCCGGCTCCCGGCCCCCAGCTCCCAACGCCCAGGTGAGCATCTCCCCGTCTCCTTCGCCGGGACCTCATTGATTGTCGAGTGAATTCTTGATCTTCTTCTCCCCTGCCCGTGTTATGTTTTCCCCCAGAAAAAACGACAACCTGCAATCACTGTTCAAGGAGTTCAGGTAATGAGATTTAAAGGCGCCGCCCTACGACGTATCTGGACCACGCTGCCCGGAGTTTGCGTCCTGTTTCTGGCCGTCGTTATCACACCGGCCCAGCAGATTACCGAGACACGGGACGCGAAGCAAACCCAGGACGAAGAGTTCGCCAAGCTGTACAAGGAGTGGACGGGCGATCCGCGATACGGCAGCCCGCTCGTGGACCATCTGCCGCTTGTCGAGGGGATTGCGACGCCGAAGACGGTGCTCGGCTATTACATCGGCGCTCCGCAGAAACTGACCTACTATTCCGACATGCTGAAGTTCTACCATGCCCTGGAGGCGGCCACACCGCGGGTCAAGGTGGAGAGCATCGGCAGGTCCGACGAGGGCCGCGAAATGGTGGTTGTTTGGGTTTCCTCGGAGGACAACATCAGGGCCCTGCAGCAAAACCGCGACAACCTGGCCAAGATCGCGGATCCGCGCGGTTTATCCGAGGACGAGATCCGTCGGCTGATAGCGACGACGAAACCGGATTACCACGTGATCGGCGGCCTCCACAGCGGCGAGACCGGTTCTTCGGAGATGCTGATGGAACTCGCCTACAGGGTCGCGACCGAAACGTCGCCATTGATCGAGCGAATCCGAGACAACGTGTACCTGTCCATCACGCCGGTGGCGGACGCGGACGGGCGCGATCGCGTCGTCGACTGGTTCTATCGAGGCCTGGAAGTGTCTCAGGCGGCCGGAGGCGCAGAGGGGACGGGACAAGCCGGCGCGCCGGACGCAGGGCGCGCGGGCGGGTCCGGCGGCGGTATTGGGAGCCTCCCGTACTGGGGCAAGTACGTCTATCACGACAACAATCGCGACATCAACATCGCGCTGCGGCAGATGCGCGTGCTCACGGACTGGTATTTCACGGCGCACCCCCCGATCATGCATGACCTGCACGAGTCGATGTCGCTGCTGTACACGTACAGCGGCGGACCGCCGCAGAACCCCAACCTCGATCCGCTTCTCTTCTTCGAATTGCCGTGGTTTTCCGACTGGGAAGTGGCGCAGATGACCAAGTGGGGCATGCCCGGAGTGTATACACACTCATTCATGGACGGCTGGTCTCCGGGTTACCTCGGATCGGTTGCCTACAATCACAACGGCATAATGAGAATGTATGAGACACAGTCCGGCCGTGACGGCGGGCCGGGCGCCAGGGGAGGCACCGAAGCCGGGGAGGCGAGAGGAGGCGGCGCTCGGGGCGAGGCTGCAGCCGGCAGGGGGGCAACTGCACGTGGCGGCGGTCGTGGCGATGCGGCCGGGCGTGGTGGCGCGGCGGCTGCCGCACCGGGCGCGCAGGCCGGGGGCACGCGCGGCGGCAGCGGCCGCGGTGGTGAAACCGGTGCGGCCCAGGCTCCCGAGGGACGCGGCGGGCGGGGAACAACGACTCAAACCGGCGCGATCCCGGCACCACCGGCGACCGGGGAGCGCGGCGGCGGGCGCGGCGGCAGCCAGCCGACAGGTCGCGGCGGCACGCAGGATCGTGAGTGGTACCGCGGCATCCCGGTGCCGCCGAATGCCACTGCCAGTTTCAGCCGGCGCGACAATACCAACTATATGGAAACCGGCGTCTTGTCGTCTTTGCAGCTGACTTCCATGTCTCCCGCCATCATCGTCGAGAACTTCTATGTCAAGACACGCAACTCGATAGAGGAGGGAAAGAGCAAGGCGCCGTTTGGATATGTGATTCCCGCGCAACGGGACCTGACGAAAGCCGCGGAGCTTGTCCGTATCCTGCGGATCCAGGGGATCGAGGTGGGCCAGACGACGGGAGACTTCAAGGCCGGCGCCAGCACGTTCCCGGCCGGGTCCTACATCATCAAGCGGGACCAGCCGTACGGACGGCTGGCCAAGAACCTGCTCGAAAAACAGGTCTATCCGGATCCGCGGCTGACTACTTACGACGACAGCGGCTGGACTATGGGGCTCCTGATGCTGGTGGATGTGAAGGAGATATCGGACCCGTCTATCCTGAGAGTTCCGACGACCCCGGTGACGAGGGTCGTGTTGACGGGGAAGATCATGGGTCAGGGTTCAGCCGGACTCGCCGTAGCGCATTACGGCTCCAACAACATGATCTCGTTCCGCTACAAGCTGAAGAACGTTCCGATGAAGATCGCGGAAAAGACCTTCGAGGCGGAGGGAGTGGAGTTCCCCGCAGGATCGTTCGTGATCACGGGCCCTGTGGATGCCGCGGCGCGGGCCGCGGTCGAGGAATACGGGCTGACGGCAGCCGCGCTTTCCGCCGAACCGCAGGTTCCGATGCACGACGCCGATGCGCCGCGCATTGCGGTCTATTCGCAATGGAGCAACACCCAGAATCTCGGGTGGTATAGGCTCACCTTCGATAATTTCGGCGTCCCGTATGATCTTATTTACAAAGAGCAGGTGAGACCGGGAAACCTGCGTGACAAGTACGATGTCATCCTGATGGCTGCGCAGGAAATCAACCGGCAATCGGTCCTGCAGTCGCCGGCTGCACGCCCGCAGCCCTATCAGAAGAGTGACAAGTACAGGTTCCTGGGGATGTACGGCGAAACAGCGGACATGTCGGGCGGCTTAGGCAAGGAAGGGGTCGAAGCATTCACGAAATTCCTGGAAGCGGGGGGGACGTTGATCGCCGCGAGCGGCGCGATCCGGTTTCCGATCGAATTCGGGTGGGCCCGGACGGTGGATGCCGAGCAGGTCACGGGAATCACCGCTAAAAGCCCGATCGTGCAGGCAGAGATCTCGAGGCCTGAGCACCCGATTTTTTACGGGTACTCCGACAAGATGATCCCGATCAAATATGTCGGCGGGACGGTCCTGCGGGTAGGCGTTGCCGACCAGGCCAACATCCTTGCGCGCTACGTGGGTTCCGATCCGTCGGTCCTGAGCGGGTTGATGGTCGGCGCCGACCAGCTCCGGCAGAAACCGTTCGCCGCAGACCTGCCGATGGCATGCAACGGCAAGGGCCGCGTGATTCTGTTTGCCAACAATCCGATCTACCGCTGGCAGAATCACGGCGAATTCAACCTGATTTTCAACTCAATCCTGAACTGGAGCTACGTGCCGCCCGCTCCTCCCCTGATGCCGGGCCCTGCCGGCGGCCGTGGAAGCGGACCGGGAGCGCGCCACGAATGAACTCCCGGCCCCACCCGGCGACATAAGGACGGGGCAAGTAAACTGAACCGCAAAGACCTCGAAGACCTCGAAGATGACTGGGCATGCCTTTGAGAAGGTCTTCGTGGTCTTCGTGGTTTCAAAACTGGCCGCGACCAACGGACTGAAAGCAGCCTGCCAGCATGTTTGATTCCGGGTTCAGAGCATTTGCGGTCATGGCCGCTGCGCTCGTGATCAGTCCGGGCGCCTCGATGGCCGTAGTTACGGAAATGGCCCTCCAGCGGGGCCGTTTCGCCGCCCTGTTGACTGTGCTGGGGGTGAACATCGCCAACTCGTCCCTCGCGCTGGCCTCCATGCTGGGTTTGTCTGCGGCCTTCGCACGGTGGCCGCCGTTGCTTCGGGCCGTGAGCTTCGGCGGGGCAATCTACCTGACCTGGCTCGGCTTGCGCCTCCTGTGGCGAACGGCCCCTTTGCCGGGCCGGCCTGAGCTGGAGCGGTCCGGGCCGGCCGGCGGCGTCCGGTCCTCCGCGATCGTCCGGGGGATGATGACCAACTTCCTGAATCCCTCGGTGATTCTCTTTTATACGCTGCTCCTGCCGCAGTTCATCCGGAGCTCGGACTCGTTCTTTCAGCGATTCCTGCTGCTGGCCGGTACGCACGTGACCATGAGCCTGATCTGGCTTTCTGCTTATGCGCTGGTGGTGGGGGCGCTCAGCGAGCGCACGGCACGCCCACGAGTGCGCCGGGCCATGGGAATAACAACCGGAGCCATTCTCGTAATCCTGGGTGTGAAACTGCTCATTCAATGAACGGTTCCCGTCCGTTTCCGAGTGCCCTTAAAATGAAATGCAGCATAGACAAACGCCGGATCTGTAGGATAGTATCCCATCACTTGCGGTCGTCCGTGCGAACCGCCAGCTACGCACTTAATAGTATCTTTGGCACGTTGTAGGATCGGAGGCCTGAATCAAGGAATATCTATGCGATCTAGCCTGGCACGTAGTGAATTCGAAACGAACGGGGCCGTCAATCAAATCAAGAAGAAGATCCGGGACTACAAGGACGCGGAGAGAGTCATCGCCACGGGGCTTTATCCATATTTCAGACCGATCGAGTCTGAACAGGACACCGAGGTGTCCATTCAAGGCAAGCGGCTCCTGATGTTCGGGTCCAACAGCTACATGGGACTCACCAATGACCCGAGAGTCAAGGAAGCCGCGGCCAAGGCGGTTGCGAAATACGGCACGGGCTGTGCGGGATCGCGATTTCTCAACGGCACGCTCGATATCCATATCGAGTGTGAAGCCAAGATCGCCAGGTTCGTCGGCAAGGAAGGCTCGCTCCTCTATTCCACCGGCTTCCAGGTCAACCAGGGCGTGATATCCGCTCTGGTCGGGCGCGACGATTATGTCCTGCTGGACAAATTGGATCACGCGAGCATCGTGGACGGCGCCCGGCTGAGTTACGGAAAGACTCTGCGGTTCAAACACAACAACATGGCCGGGCTCGAGGAGGCTCTGCTTCAGGTTCCCATCGAGAAGGGAAAACTGATCGTGGCGGACGGTGTCTTCAGCATGGATGGAGACATTATCGACCTGCCCGCGACGGTAAGGCTGGCTGATAAGTACAATGCAATGGTCATGATCGATGACGCTCACGGGATCGGCGTGCTCGGTGAAAAAGGGAGCGGGACCGCCTCTCATTTCGGGCTTACCAACAAGGTGGACCTGATCATGGGGACGTTCAGCAAATCGCTCGCCTCGCTGGGAGGCTTCGTGGCCTCCGACAACGTAACTATCTCCTATCTCAAGCACAACTCGAGGGCCCTCATCTTCAGTGCCAGCCCGTCGCCGGCGAACGTCGCGGCCGTCATGGCGGCGCTCGACATCATTCAGTCCGAACCCGAGCGGATCCGGAAGCTCTGGGACAACACTCACCGCATGGCCAACGGTCTCAAGGGTTTGGGTTATGATCTGGGCAATTCCACCACTCCCATTCTGCCGGTGGCCGTGGGCGACGATTTGAAGTGCCTGCAGCTGTGCCGGGGATTGCAGGACGAGGGTGTGTTCGTGAATCCGGTTCTGTCTCCCGCCGTTGAGCCCGGGCATTCGCTCCTGCGAGTGAGCCTCATGGCGACACATACGTTCGAGCAAATCGACCGCGCGCTTGATAAGTTCGACCGGGTTGGAAAGAACCTCGGCGTCATCCCCTGAACCGGCTGGGTGCCATGCTCATTCGCGAGGTCGTAACGCCGGCAGAAATCGACCGCTTCATCAAGTTTCCCTGGAAGATCTACAGGGACGACCCGAATTGGGTGCCGCCGCTCATCATCGAGCGAAGGGAGTTCCTGAATCCCCGGAAAAACCCGTTTTTCGACCATGCCGGCGTCAAGCTCTTCATGGCTGCCGACGAAGCCGGGAACGACCTGGGACGCATCGCGGCCATCGTCAATTTCAATCATCTGCGCGCGCACAACGAAAAGGCCGGTTTTTTCGGCCTGTTCGAGTGTGTCGATGACCAGGCTGTGGCGGACGCCCTCTTTGACCGGGCCACAGACTTCCTCCGGTCGCACGGCATGACCGTCGCGAGAGGCCCGGAGAACATGAGCGTGAACGATGACATCGGCTTGCTGGTCCAGGGCTTCGACTCTCCCCCGACGATCATGATGCCTTACAACCCGCCCTACTATGAGCGGCTGGTCGAAGGGCATGGCTTCAAGAAAGTCATGGACCTTCTGGCATATTATGGCGAAGCAAAGCCCGGGATGATCCCGGCACGGATGGAGAGAGGAGCCGACATCATCAGCCGGAGACATAGGTTCAGCGTCCGGCCGCTGCGGATGAAGGATTTCGATGCCGAACTCAAGAGAGTTCACGCTGTTTACACCTCGGCCTGGCAAGAGAACTGGGGCGCCGTGGCGATGACGGGCGATGAATTCACGCACCTGGCCGGGAGCCTCAAACAGATCGTCGACCCGGATCTGTGCCTGATCGCCGAGGCAGACGGCGAAACCGCAGGATTCTCGCTGGCGCTGCCCGACTTCAACCAGGTCCTGATCCGGCTCAACGGCAGGCTGCTCCCGTTCGGGATTTTGAAGTTTTTCTATTACAAGCGCAGGATCGACGCTGCCCGGATCATTACCATGGGGGTGATCAAAAAATTCCGGCATATGGGAATTGACAGTTGCTTCTATTACGAAACCTATCGGCGTGCGTTGGCGAAAGGAATCCGGCGCGGGGAGATGTCGTGGGTCCTCGAAAACAACCATGTGATGAACCGGATCCTGCAGAATCTCGGGTTTACGATCTATAAGAAATATCGCCTTTACGATTTCCCGCTCTAGACGTCTGGGACCATGCGAAAAGTGCTCGTTACAGGGGCTTCGGGATTTGTCGGGGGTCACGTGGTCGGCGCCCTCCTGTCGCGCGGCATCGCGGTACGTTGTCTCGTTCGCGATAAGCGCCGCCTGCAGTTCATCGCGCCAATGGCCCCGGAACTGGCTCTCGGGGATGTTACTCTGCCCGAGACGCTGCCCGGGTCCCTCGAGGGCGTCGATGCGGTTGTACACTGCGCAGGTCTGACCAGGGCGGCCTCCCTGCAGGCCTTTCGGGACGTCAATGAAAACGGCTCCCGCAACCTGCTTGCGGCGGTCAAGAACTCCGGACGCGGTATTGTCAAAGTGGTGCACGTCAGCAGCCTGGCCGCAATCGGGCCTGCCGTCGACGGAATCCCCGTTACGGAGGAAAGCGCTCCGCACCCGGTAAGCGATTACGGCATCAGCAAGCTTGCCGGGCATCGACTGGCCGAGTCATTCATGGGCGATCTCCCCGTGAGCATCGTGATCCCCCCGGTTGTATACGGACCGCGCGACGCCGACCTGCTGGTCTACTTCAAGCTTTCCGCGCGCGGGATCATGCCCCTGCTCGGGAGTGGCCCGCGATCTCTCTCCCTGATTTACGTCAAGGACCTGGCGGAAGCCATAGCTGCCACCCTGGTCAGTGACGAATCGGCGGGGAAATCATACCTGGTGGAAGACGGCTGCGTTCAGACATGGGCCAGCCTGGCCGATGCCATCGATGGCGAAATGGGGGCAAACGCCACACGCATCCGCGTGCCCGCGGCCCTCGCCCGGTTGGCAGGAGTGACCGGCGACTTCGTCTCATCCATATCCGGGAAGACCGCAGTCCTGAATTCCCAGAAGGTGAAGGAGTTTTTGCAGAACGCCTGGACCTGCTCTTCGCGGCTCATCCGGGCCGATCTGGGATTCCATCCCCGGTATTCGCTGGAACAGGGCATCAAGGAGACACTCGCCTGGTACAGAAAGGAAAAATGGCTGTGATGGCCGGGCGTCTGAACCTGGTAGACAAGTCCACCCTGGTCTACAATCTCATCGTGGTTTTGCTGCTGCTCTGCTTTTCCCCGCACCTGCCTCAGTGGAACCGGCTGATCCTTGTGAATCTCGGGATGATCGCCCTGATTGTTTTCGGGATTCCCCGCGTTACAGAGCGATCTCACGTCCTGCTCCGGTTCTTCCGGAACCTGTACCCGATGGCCTTTTTCTTCGCGGCCTACACTCAGACGGAGCGAATGAACCGCGTCATCTTCACTGAGTTTCTCGACCCGCTGTTTCAGCGCATGGAATTCAGAATCTTCGGGTTACAACCGGCCCTGGCGTTCGCGGAGCGATTTCCCCAGTGGTGGTTCGGGGAATACATGTACTTCGCATACTTCAGCTATTACCTGATGTTTTTGTCGCTGGGCGTGATTCTTTACTTTCGCAGAGACCTGCTCCCGTTCCGTGAGTTCATGTTCACACTGTGCAACACCTTCTATGTACACTACATCATTTTCATCCTCCTCCCGGTGACCGGACCGCGCGTTTTCGGCGAGTCGGCGGCCGCAACTCGCGGGTTGTTCCCTAACCTCATGACAGCGCTCATGAATCGATTCGAACTGGGAGGCGCCGCCTTTCCGAGCTCGCACGTGGCCGTCGCGCTGCTGGTGATGTACTTCGCGTTCCGCTACCTGCCGCCGAAGACTTTCCTTGTCTATGGGATCCTCGGCATCAGCCTGATGACCGCCACCGTCTACTGTCGCTATCACTACGCAATCGACGTATTTGCCGGCATTCTGAGCGGCGCCGGCCTGACGTTTTTCTGGCGCTGCGTCTTTCTCTTGAAGACACATCAAGCCGGCGGGACGGGATCGGGGCTTTTGCCTGAACCTGCGATTCAGACGGTGGCGAGCCCCAAAGGGGCGGATCAGGAACGACCAGGGCGTGAGCCCTGGGAAGGGGGCCCAGCCAAAATCGAGCCCTGAAGTTTAGGCACTGGTGCGGACCCTGAAAAATACGTTAGCCAATTTATGAAATCATGCACTGAGGCGGTCGATTCGGGCTTCGCTGCCGGGGGGAAAGGTACTACCATAATCAGTCACGCGGGGGCGCCACGGGGCCTGGGATCAGCCGGGCGGGTTGCCCTGCGTGTTGAAGCCGATGGAGGGCCGGAGTTGGCGGAGAAGAAGAAGATTCGCTGGTCGGCGGCGCTGAGTGAGGCGCGCCGCCTGGTCGCAGAGCATCGTGCACGCCTGGCGCTGGGGCTGCTGCTCATGCTGATCGGGCGTCTGGCGGGGCTGGTTCTGCCTGCGAGTTCGAAGTATCTGATTGATGAGGTCATCGGAAAGCAGCGCTACGAGATGCTGCCGCTGGTGGCCCTGGCTGCGGGCGTGGCGACTCTGATCGATGCGGCGACCTCGTTTTCTCTTTCTCAAGTCCTCGGTGTAGCCGCCCAGCACGCGATCACCAACATGCGGCGCAGCATCGAGGCCCACGTCCTGCGGCTTCCGGTGCAGTATTTCGACTCCACTCAGACCGGAGTGCTCATTTCGCGGATCATGACCGATGCCGAGGGCATCCGGAACCTAGTGGGCACCGGGCTGGTCCAGCTGACCGGCTCCATCGTCACCGGCGTGATCGCCATGGGAGTTCTGTTCTACCTCAACTGGGAGATGACGCTGCTGACTGTCCTGGTCCTGTTGTGCTTCGGCGGCATCATGGCGTTCGCATTCAAAAAACTGCGCCCCCTCTTTCGCGAGCGTGGAAAGCTGAATGCGGAGGTCACCGGACGCCTTGCGGAATCGCTGGGCGGCATCCGCATCGTCAAGTCGTATATCGCCGAAAAGCGGGAGCAGATTGTCTTCACTCACGGCGTCCATCGCCTGTTCCGGAACGTCGCCAGGTCGATCACCGCTGTTTCGGCGACGCAGGCCTTCTCCAGTGTTGTCGTCGGGGCGGTCGGCGTGGTCGTCATTCTGATCGGCGGGCGCGCCCTGTCGGCGGGGACAATGACGCTGGGCGACCTGGTGATGTACACGTTTTTCACCGGACTGATGGCTTTCCCGCTGGTACAGATCGCCTCGATCGGCACTCAGATCACCGAGGCGTTTGCGGGCCTCGACCGCATCAACGAGCTCCGGGTCATGACCACCGAAGACGACGACGACAAGGCGAGGAAATCCCTGCCTGCAGTGAACGGCGAAATCGTTTTCGAAAACGTCAGCTTCGCCTACAACGGGGGCGCGATGGTGCTGAAGGATATTTCTCTACGCGCGCCGGCCGGTTCGACGACCGCCCTGGTGGGCTCGAGCGGTTCGGGGAAGAGCACGCTCATCGGCCTGGTGATGGCATTCAATCACCCCCTCAACGGGAGGATTACGATCGACGGCGTCAACCTGCGGGCTGTGCGGCTGCGGGATTACCGGTCGCACCTGGGCGCCGTCATGCAGGAGAATTTCCTGTTCGACGGCACCGTCGCCGACAACATACGGTTCTCCCGCCCGAGGTCTTCGCAGGAGGAGATCCGTGAGGCCGCCCGCATCGCGCACTGCGACGAGTTCATCGAAGGATTCGAGAAGAAATACGACACGCTGGTCGGCGAGCGCGGCGTCAAACTCTCCGGCGGCCAGCGACAGCGGATCGGCATCGCTCGCGCCATCCTGGCCGATCCGCGAATCCTGATCCTCGACGAGGCGACATCGAGCCTCGACAGCGAAAGCGAAGCCATGATCCAGGACGGCCTGCGCCGGTTGCGGCACGGACGCACGACATTCGTGATCGCCCACAGGCTTTCCACGATCCGCAGCGCCGACCAGATCCTGGTGCTGGAGGAAGGCGAAATCGTGGAACGCGGGACTCATCAGGAATTGCTCGCGGCCAACGGGCGATACCGCCAGCTCTACGACAAACAGTACAACTTCGAAAGCGACAAGTTCATCAATCCTGGCGAGGATTTCACTCCCGAGCCGCCCAAGGCAGAGCCGACGCATCCGGCCGACGCAGCAGTCCGCATGCCTACGCTCTGAGTGCCCGTCCGCGATTCGATTTCTTTTCCGGTTGTCGCGAAACCTCAATGTTGATCGGGGAACTGATACAAAGCTGGAGGTGAACTTGGTGGCTGACAACGCCAGCACCAGCCCCATGCCTGATCCGATCGTCGCGATCTTGAATCCCTCGCCAACCACGAGCTGCGTGATGTCTTTCCGCTGAGCTCCGAGAGGCGCCCGGATGCCGATCTCGCGGATGCGTTGCGCTACTGAGTAAGAAACAACACCATATGTGAGTTATCGTCGCCAGTCCCCGGTGCTCCGCAAAGCCTCGATGGCAGGTCGCCCGTCATCGGGATTTTAGGGTTTCTGCCAGGGGATGCGCGGATTTTCCAGGAGATCGAAACCTCTGGAGGCCAGCAGGCTTCGGCAATGGGAGCAGAGGTCATATTCATGATCGCAAGTGGCGAAGCTGCCTGCGGCATTCTGCATGAGACAGCCTGCCCTGGTGCAGTGAGCCAGGCCGAGAGTATGCCCGATCTCGTGCACCGATCCGTTCCACTACGTTGGTCGTGCGCCGAAGCGATTCATCGTGAATGCCATCCTGGAATCCGGCAGTAATTAAAAGAGGGGAAACGTGGACACCCACTCTATTTTGTATCTTTGGTGGGTGTCCAGGTTCTTTCCAGATTCTTCCCGGTCATTGCGCCGAGTAGGTGCGCCTGTAATTGATCGTGTAATTCTTGCCGGGCAGCGACACTTCGATCCGCCGCGGTTTTGTTTCGGCGGGGCTGATTTCAGTCAGGTATGCGAGGGCATAGTAGTTCTTCAACGAAAACGCGATCTTTTGGCATACGCCGTGGATGTCTTCGGTTTCCGCGGAAAACTGACGCCCTCCGGACTCTCTCATCAGCTGGTTCCTGCTGACTTTGTCGCCCCCGAGGGTGATCAGGAGGGCTGCTTGATTGCTGAAGCCCAGCGTCAACAGGGTGCAGCCGGATCGTTGGACATGCTCAACCGTGGCGGGCCCCAGTCCGCGAAAGCGGTTGGAAATCACCAGCAGCGCCTTCTTCCCGTTGTTTGTCGCGCGAAGCTTGCCGATGGCCAGGTCGATGGCGAGTCCCGTCAGCGGTTGCCTGCCAAAAAGCTCACTTAAGATCCCGCCTGATCCTCCTGACAGGACATTGATGTTGTCGAGGGCTTCCACGAGGAGGCCGCGATCCGATGTGAAGCCCTGTTCGAGATAGGCATCCCTCGAGTCGAAGGAGTACAGGCAGAGGTCGTCGGCGCGCGCAAGCGTATGAGCGAGATCTATGATGAACCGCTTGCAGACAATCAGCTTCTCGGAGGCAATCGCGCTCGTGTCCAGAACCATGGCCAGGCTGACGGGTCTGTCGGCCTGCCAGGCGAAATTCGTGATCTCCACCGGCTTGCCGTCCTCTTTCACGGCAAAGTCCTGCCTGACCAGGCCCGGAACAGGATTGCCCTGCTGATCCAATACCTCGACGTCCAGGGATACGAGGTTGACCTGGACATTGAATCTGGGCTGCTGTTGCTTTTGCCCCTTTTGTGCCGAAGCCTGGAAGGAAATCAAAAATAGAAGGGCAAGTGCCCGGAGAACCGGCTTTCGCTCGGGAAGGCTCATCTGCAATCCATCGGTCGAACTCCGCTGTTTCGTGACGGCGACATGAGAGTTTTAGCGCAATCATCCCGGCGGAACAACGGCAATTTGCGCACTCGTGACCGCCCCGGCTCCTTGAAGATCTCCCCAGGCGGGTGGTATAAGTCCGGATACTTGCGGCCCCGGGTCCGGGCGGGGCAAATGAACTTCGAGCGTGTGGAAGGGACTGTCGGGAGGGAAACATGAAGATCGCCGTGATGGGGGCGGGAGGCGTGGGCGGCTATTACGGCGGGCGGTTGTGCGCTGCCGGTGAGGACGTGACGCTGATCGCCCGGGGCGCGCATTTAGCTGCCATCCTGGAGAACGGGCTACAGGTGCGAAGCGCCGCCGGCGATTTTCATGTGCGGCCGAAAGCGACGCGGGATCCTGCGGAAATCGGACCGGTGGATCTCGTGCTGTTCAGTGTGAAGTCCTACGATACGGAAGAGGCCGCGAGGCAGATCCTTCCCATCACGGGTCCTGATACCGCGGTCCTCTGCGTTCAGAATGGCGTGGACAACGAAGATAAACTGGCGCGAATCGTGGGGGCCGGACACATCCTGGCTGGCGTCGTCCACGTTCTGTCCACAGTAAGCGCGCCCGGGATCATCAACCAGACGGCGGGCCCGCGCACTCTTCGTTTCGGCGAACTGGACGGGCGCCTGACGACCCGCACGGAAGGCATCCTTCGGGCTTTCAGGACCGCGAGCGTCCAGACAGATGTCTCGACCAACATCCAGGTTGATCTCTGGCAGAAATTCCTGTTCATCTGCGCCCAGGGGGGTGTCACCGCAATGACGCGGCTCGGCATAGGCGAGATCCTCGGTTGTCAGGCCACGGCGGATTTCTATCGGGGCGTGATGGAGGAGATTTACGCCGTTGCATCGGCAAGAGGTGTGGTTTTGCCCGCCGACTCTATAGAGCGCACGCTCGCATTCGTCCGGAACCAGCACCCCGACATGCGGTCCTCATTGGCCCATGATCTGGAAAAGGGGAACCGCCTTGAAGTCGAAGCGCTCGTAGGAACCGTGGTGCGCTTCGGCAGGGAAGCGGGCGTCCCCACTCCGTTCTGCTTCTCCATCTATGCATGCCTGTTGCCCCATCACATCCGCGCGCTTGCCGCCAGGGGCGGGCTGACGAGTTGATGGAACGGCGCGGGCACTCGCGGCTGTATTCATAGCCGCACGTGTAAGCAAGCGGATCGGCCGCCGGTTTCCTGTGTTGATGAGGTCCTGCCCTTATCACCCGCTCCCTTACGGTCGCGGCTCTGAATAGGGTCGCGGTTCGCTGTTTTTGTCCGTCACTGATGTCGCTGTGCGTGTTGGTCCACGCGGACGGCGAACCCGTCAACGCGCGGGCGACAGGATCTGCTTATCTTCCGCCACCGATTCGACCTTGGCGCGGCTGAATAATACCGGGAAGTATTTCCCTTGCGCCCACATCTCGAACAGGTCCCGGTAATGGGGACTTTCCGGGTTTCCACTCTGGCCGGGAGTGTTTGTGCCCACGGAATTGTCCCAGTTTTCCGTGTCGGCGATGATGCGGAACGAAGCTCCCGAAGTCTGGTTGTTGCCGTTGCCGGTTGCGTTCACAGTCAAGGCATACCCTCCACGAGGGAGAGGTCCTACGCTGAGCCTTGCGCGCAAGCCGGCGTTCACAGCGGCGCTCAGAGGATGGTTGATCAGGACGTGGTGGTATTTCTCCTGGCCATACTGCCACTTGCTCATATCCTGGCCAAGCTGCCGCACAAGGTCGGCGACGGCTTCGCCGAGGCTCCGAATCAATACAGCATCCCTGCCCGCAATCGGGTCCTGGCCGAAACGGCCGTCGGGTGCGGCCAGCCAGTCGATCAACCTCTTCAGATTGGCGCTCCCCAACAGGCGGCGGGCGTTTTCCGGCAAGAGGACGTCGCGCGCATCGGTCTGGAGGCGACGTTCCCAGGCCGCGTAAATGCCGGCTGGAATCGAATCTTTCCCAAGAACGAAGTCCCAGCCCAAAAGCATGTCTCGCGCCTTGGCGGCCGCCGGGTCGCTGATGTCCAGATCGTGAAGCAACGGCACGAGATTGCGCGCGGGGATCGACAGTTCGTCCTGCTGCAGCTTCATCATGTCCACGACGGTGTTCATCCGGCCCGTGCCCAGGACCTCGTCGATGCGCACCGCCCTCATTTCATCGCCCCAGGTATAATGCAGGGCTTTGGTGTCCGGATAGCGGTCGGGGACCATATAGTTGTTGGCCGACCGGATGTAGCCGTTGTCGGGATTCAGGAGGTGCGGGAGTTGCCTGATCGGCAGATAACCGGCCCACTCATAGCGCCCATCTCCCGGAACGGGCACCAGGCCGCTCCAGTTGGGCCGGATCGGGGAAACCCCTACTGCCTGGTAGCCGATGTTTTTCTCCTTGTCGGCCCAGACCATATTTTCCGCAGGGATCCGGCTGTAACTGCAGGCCTCACGAAACTCCTCCCAATTCTTCGCCTGATCCATCCGCAGGCTGGCGAGGTAGGGCGCCGAGCCGATGTCCATCCAGGCGGCCCGGAGGGCGTAGGCCTTGTTGTGGGCGCGATCCTCGTAAAGAACGGGACCATGCCGGGTGTATTTCAACTCCACGTCCACAGCCGCCTCCCCCTTCACGGGGATTGAGTCCTTGATCACCTTCATGTCTTCCCATTTGCCCCGGTAACGATATTGCAGTGGATTCGCGGGATTGGTTTCGTACACATAGAGATCTTCACAGTCCTGGCCGAAAATCGTGATCCCCCAAGCCCCGAATTCGTTGTGGCCGATGGAAACGCCGGGCAGGACCGGTTCGCCGCCTCCGATGACATTCCAACCGGGCGCCACCAGGTGCACCCAGTAACGAAGCGAAGGAACCTGCTGGGCGCGATGAGGGTCGTTGGCCATCAGCGGATACCCGGTCAGCGTTCGTTTCCCTCCAACCACCCAGTTGTTGCTCCCGATCTCCCCTGGATTGCCCGCCATCTCGAATTCGTCAGGGACAGATGACGCGAGGCGGGCAAGATCACTGCTGTCGCCACGCCCCGTCGGGACAATGTCCTCGGGAGTGAACCTGAGAGTTCCGCGGAAAGCCGAATAGATGTCGAGGATGTCGGCTGAGAGTAACGAGCCGTCGATCGCCGGATCCAGCGCCAGCAAGGGCTCGCCGGGACGGAACCAGGACCAGCCCTTCACAGCGTCTGCGCCAAGGAGCGCCACTGCCCGCCCGAAGTTGAGTTCCTGCGAAATGTTCCCGAGCAGCCCCTGGTGCCGGGAGATCACAATTTCCGGTGTCCACTTGCCCGGCTTGATCCCGAGGAGTCGAAACTCCAGGGGGAGAAGTTTCGGATCGCGCTCGGTCTCGGCAATGTGGGCGTTGATGCCGTTGACAAACGAGCCGATGATCAACTCCCCGTGCGGGTGGTAGAAGTTCAGCTCCTGCTTCAAGTCGCCGCGAAATTGATGCAGCCGGGTCCCCGTGTCGCGCTTCAGTTCCCTTCGTCCCAGAATCTCCGCAGTCGTGCCGGAAGCCTGGCGTCTCCAGATCTCGAACTGGAAAAGACGGTCTCGTGCCGCGGTGTATCCCTGGGCGAAAAAGAGGTCGGCTTCGTTCGCCGCGTATATGTGCGCGATTCCCCACCGGTCCCTGATGATCTCCACCGGGGAGGTCAGGCCGGCGACCCGCAGTTCCTGGGGCGCCCCGGCGGCAAGGGTTGCGGCGGGGCAAACGAGCGTTAGGATCAGGATAATCATCATCAAACAGGTTTTTTTCACGGGACCTCCCATGGGACACGGCAATCGACGGCAGGCTGAGGTGCTCGGCGTGAATATTATCACAGAGATCCGGCCGCATGCATCGGATGGGGAATCGATCAGGAGAGCCCTTGTGGTGGCGTGCCACCGTTCATTTCATTGAGATCAGAAACCCGGTTCTGATTGGCGTGGCGACGGGGCGGCTGCCGGGAGCGCCGGCGTCTCGCCGGCATCCGCCGTGCGATTGCCAAAGCGATTGAATCGGGCAGGCTTACGCCCGCGGTTTCCGGGATGGGCTTTGGGAGGCGCATTGCTTTTGCCGGCGAGACGCCGCCGGTCGCGGGAGGGAAGTTTCCGGGAAGCCTGGAAATGGCCGCCGGCATACGGATTCGGTCAGGATCAGCCGGCCAGAAGATAAGCTTCAGTGCGCTGTGCCGGGGGCTTATAATGAAGCAGGCAATTTCCTGGGTCGACTTCATGAACGCTGAGACTCTGCTGAGCATTCTCTTGGGAATCGGCTTGAGCGCCGCATGCGGCTTCAGGATATTTGTGCCCCTGCTGGTGATGAGCATTGCCTCTTATTCCGGGCACCTGACACTTTCGGCGGGCTTCGAGTGGATCGGGTCCCTGCCTGCCGTTGTGACCTTCGCAGTCGCCACAGTCCTGGAAATTGCCGGTTACTATATTCCCTGGGTAGACCATTTGCTGGACGTGATCGCGACGCCGGTTTCCGTCGTTGCCGGGATTGTCGTTATGGCTTCGACGGTGGTGGGCCTGAGCCCGTTTCTGCGTTGGGCGCTCGCGATCATCGCGGGAGGCGGTATTGCGGGGACTTTTCAGGCGGTCACGAGCCTGACGAGACTGACCTCCACGGCCGCAACCGCCGGATTTGGCAATCCCGTTGTGTCGACTGCCGAGGCCGGGGGATCGCTCGGCCTGTCGCTCCTTTCAATCGCGTTGCCGATCGTGGCGGCCGCCGTCGCGCTGATGCTGCTCGCTCTCCTGTATTGGCCCGGCCGCAAGCTGCTCCGAAAACTGACGACCTCTCCGGATAGAGGCCCAGCCAAGCTCTGACCCGCCTCAAGTGCCGTGACCGTCAGGGAACGGATCATATACTCAAAGCCCCTCCGCAGGAGAAACCAGAAACCACCCGCTTGCCGACGCGCGCGACTCTGTCATAGGTCGGCCGGCGCGTGTTGCTCAGGTGCAGCCGGTTACGTTTTGGGTATCAGCGAGGGCAACAGGCTTTGTGCGGCGGCGATCACTTCCTCGGGTGTGATCCGTTCCATGCAGAGGTTGCGCCGGCACGTCTTCTGGAGAGGAGTGCTCTGGCAGGGAGCACAGGGAACGGCGTGGCGCAGCACGCGGATCGGGGTAAAGCTCGAGATCGGCCTTGTCTGTTCCAGTCTGCCGGGTCCCCAAAGCACGACCAGCGGCGTCCCCAACGCCGCGGCCATGTGGCACGGCCCCGAATCCACCGATATGAGCAGGTCCAGGCTCTTGATGACGGAGGCAAGTTCACGAACCTTGGTTTTGCCTGCGATCGAACGGACTCTGCCGCCGGCCATCGTCCGGCAGAGGATTTCCGTGTCGCGCGCGTCTTCAGCGGATCCTGTCAGGACTACACCTGCCTCGCTGTAAATCAATATCCGGCGGATCAACTGGACAAAGTTGGCAAGGCTCCACCCGCGTAATCTTTGCGCCTGGTTCTTCTTCCTCCCCTGCGGGCCCCACCCGATGTGCACGCCGATCCGCGGGCTTGCCAGGCCTTCCAGCAGACGGGCAGCCGCCCTCTCGTCGTCCGGTCCCAAGGATAGATCCATATCGAGATCGTCAGGCTCGACGCCGTCGATCCCTGCCACGCGCAGATTGTTGACGATGGCGTGGAGGGCCGGGTCGAACGCCGTTTCCGCGAAGCTTCTGATCCGGCGCAGCCGTGCCCGCTCCAGGAGCAGGCGGTAACGGGGGGCGCTCTCCAGCAGGATAGCCAGATCGTAATCGCGGGCGTGCAGGCGGTCCACCAGCCGGCGCTTCTCAATGGAAAGGAACCAGGGGACATTCCGGCTGCGGAGCGGGAAGAGCTTCGACACCTGAGGATTCAACTCCAGGAGCGGGGCGGCCGGGCCGGAACAGAGGAAGTCCAGTTCCGTCTCTGGTTGACGGGCGCGCAAATGCCGAAGCAAGGGCGTCACCATCAGCGTGTCCCCAAGGGCTCCCACCCTGACGACCAGGATCCTGGACGATCCGCGACCTGCCGGCTGATTCTCCCGTGTCATGCTTCCAGAGTCTATCACAGGAACGAACCGGTCTCCCAGAACCCGAGGCGGTCGACAATCGGGAACATGTGTGGAAACCACGAAATCCACGAAACCGACTTCGTGCATTCCGTGATTCCTCTATCCCCAAGAAATCATCTCCAAAATGTCTGTTTGCCAACGAGCAGATCGGCAGATTCCCGAGTGCAACGGGCGATGGGATGAAACTAATGTCATGCTGTGGCGTAGGGAATAAAAGGGAGTCGCAATATCGCCGACTCTAGGGTGGCAATTGTCGGTACACAAGGCGGGAGGTTTTCAATGCACAGAACGGTTTGTTTGTGTGTCGCGGTCATTTTGTCGGCAATGGGAGGAGTTGCCGTCACTCAAACCACGGTCCCGGCAACGGGACGGTACAAATATCTGAAGACTATTGGTGTCGGCGCCGAAGGCGGCTGGGACTATGCCGCAACCGACGAGGTTGGCCGAAGGGTTTATGTCACCCATGGAACCAAAATTGTGGTGATTGATATCGACAAGGACGAAGTGGTCGGAGAAATCACAGACACGCCCGGAGTCCACGGCTTTGCCATTGCGCCGGAGTTGGGCCTGGGTTTCTCGAGCAACGGCCGGGAGAATAAGTCCAGCATCGTCGATCTCAAGACTCTGCAGACAAAGTCCAAGGTGGATACGGGCCCGAACCCGGATGGGATCCTGTACGTACCGGGAGTGCAGGAAGTGTACACTTTCAACCGCGATCGAAATGCGCCCTCGGCCACCGTATTCAGTGCAAAATCAGGCACGGTAGTGACAACCGTCCCGCTGCCCGGGACCCCTGAGTTTGCCGTGGTTGACACCAAGGCGGGACGCGTTTACAACAACATCGACAGCAAGAACCTCGTGATTGCCATTGACATCAAGACGCATGAGATTGTCGCCCAGTGGCCGACGGCCCCGGGGGAAGGCGGCTCTGGCATGGCGATCGATCTGGCAAACCACCGCCTCTTCATCGGATGCGACAACCTGATGGTCATGATGGACAGTGTCTCGGGAAAGGTCGTCGCCACGGTGCCAATCGGCGCCGGAGTGGATGCCAACCGTTTTGACCCCGGTACGAAGCTGGCCTTTGCATCCTGCGGCCAGGCCGGGAGCGTCACCATCGCCCGGGAGGAAACCCCTGACAAACTGACGGTCGTACAGACTCTCGAAACCGCCAGAGGCTCCCGGACTATGACGCTCGACCCGAAAACGCACAAGGTTTATCTTGCGGCCGTGGAATATCAGACACCGGCCGCCCCGCCGGCCGGCGCTCCACCCGGCAAGGCGGCGCGTCCGCAGGCGGTGCCGAATTCCTTCAAAGTCCTCGTATATGGATTGGAAGGGAAGTAGCATCGCAGTTTGAGGTGTTGGCTGCGACGGGTGCCTGCCTCACCGGAACCCAGGAGCTTTGACTTACACACTGCGACAACAGTTACCCACAGGTAGTCCAATTAGGACCCTGAAAGGGTCCAGCAGGAAAGCCCAGGGCGCAAGCCTATGGCGACGAAATGCCGGTGAAGGTCACGCTTCAGCGCCCTTCGTCGTGAGTGGTTGCGTAACGGCAACGATCGCGCGTCTGAGCTTAGCAAGGAACCCATCCTCGCGCAGGCATTTTCTTTTTGCGGGGATTGGGTGGTTGGTCGTTCTTGCTTTGCGCGATGAGCGGATATCTCGGCCCTTTTGCCAGTTTTGGGCGAATGACGAGGTGAGGTTGTCTAAGTTGCCGCCGCAGACGATCTGCAGGTAGTCGGGATCGCGCAGGTTATCGACCAGGAACTCCTCCGGGCGCATGGCCTGCACGTACCGCGCCAGGTTCTTGGTGCCGAGCTTGCGCCGTAGTCCCTGTTTCTTTCTTCCGAAGGTGTGTTCTGAGGGATTGTTAGTGCGCTGCACGACGAATGGCTGCTGAAGGCCATTCAAGACAATCACATGGCCGACCAGTTTGCGATGATATTTCTGCAGGTAATCCAGGACGATTGCCAAGTCAGTCGCCCGATCAGTGTCGCTTTCTGACACCTGCCGCTGCTTCAGCTGACGCATCCACTCTTGGAGATGTTCCTCCCTTTGCCGAGCTTGGGCCGGCCCGTCAGGCACGGGCCGTTGATGCAAAAGCGGACGGTGGCCATCACTGGTCAATCGGAGTACATCGCGTAGTTCGTTAAACAAGCTCTCAGCCTTTTCGAGACGCGCTGCGACCGTTACCAGTTCCTTGTCTTCCACGACTGGCGCCAAGTGGCGCCGAATCGTCTCCAGAGTCGGGAACTCCTGGCCGGGCGAATCGGTCGCAGCCATTGTCTGGACCAGCCAGGCGTGCGCAGTGCGATAGCGGCGATAGAGCGCCAGGCTGGGCAAGTCGAACGGGAAATACTCTCCCTGCAAATCTGCTCCATAGTCTTCCAGCCAACAGAGAAGCAGGTAAGCCAAGGCCCATCGTCTTTGAGCAGGATCGAGATCGGTAGTTTGCTCGGGCGCTGTGAGGAGCTGCTCGATCTGAGCGGGCGTAAAGCAGCCCTTTTGTTTGGCGTGCCGCACCAGATCGTGTCGTAGCGAACCCAAGGCGGGCCGGATCTTCAGACGGCGCAGGCAGGCGATGAGTCTGCTGTGATGCTTTTCGCATAGCTTCGTGCCCACGTTCTCCAGAAAATGGTAGTGGCAAATCAGGTCGGGAACGCCTGGCATGACCTGCTGGTGCGCGGCCTCGATTTGAGGGCTTAAATCCCGCACCAGCGCCAGCGGCGGGCCGAACGATTCCACACAGCGCCGCAGCAAGCTCTGGATTTGGGCAGTGTCTTCGGTGGCCATCTTACAGCCCGCCAGCGTCCAGCCGCGATTCCCGGCCACGGCGTTGAATATGATTTCCGTGCCGGCTTCACACGTGCCGTCCACGTGCAGGACATAGCCGCCGTCCTTCTGCAAGCGCTCGCGCAATTCCGGAACGTGAGCCTGATGAGCGGCGGCAAGGTAATCCAAGAACGACTGCGCCTGTTCTCGGATGGTCGAGCAGGGGAGCTGTAATCCCCAACGCGCGCGAAGTTCTTGTCCGATTTCGCCATTTTGCCGGTGTCGCAGGAAGCTGGCCAGGCCTACTTCCACGACCAAGTCAAAGGCATGATTCCCGTGGGGAGGCACCAGCTCCGGGTACTCCTCGGCACGAAAGATTCGGCGACAAACCGGACATTGCTTCTGAACCAAATGGACCCGAGGCTGGCCGAGCAAAAGCCCAATTGGATAATGGATCGAGGTGCGTTGACGCCGCAGCCGCACTTGACAGTCGTCGCAAACGGTTTTCCAGCTAGCTACCTCCAGCGGATAATGCACGGGCAGCCGGGTCGTCGCCGATGATGGCACGGTTGCGCTTTGGAGCAGTTGGCCGCGCACTTTCAAGTATTCAAGAGCCCTTTTTTTACGGTCAGGTGATAGTGCTCCACCACAGCCTTAATATCTTGCATCTCCAGGTGCACGTCGCGCCGAGCCAAGTGTTCGGCCCACTGCCGAGGCGTCTGCTGCGGATGCCGAATCATCTCAACCAACAGGGCAATGATCTGCTGCGGCTCCGGCAACGCCCGCGGTAGTGCCTGCTCGTTACGCTTTCGCAACTGCTGCTCCTGCCGGCTCGGCTCCGACGCCAAGTAGACGAAGGAGCGGTCCCGGGTGTCGCGGCCGAGCCGTTGCTTGAGAGCCAACTTGGCGAGCAACGGCTTCGCATTTTGGACATGCAAAAGCTCCGCTACCTCGCGCGCCGTCATCCCCCGGGCGCTTTGCTCAATGACGGCAACCATGGTTTCCGGAAGCGTCCCCCACTTGCTGAAGTGAATGTCTTGATAACTCCACAGTCCGTGATCATCAAACCGGGGAATCGCCGTCAGCGTGTAGTACTTGGCGTTGTGGTTGTAGCTGGTCGAATAGCCCGCCTGCCGGAGCAGGCGCCAGAGAGTCATGGGCGAACAACCATGCTCCTGCAGCAGTTCAGTTTTGGTAAGGACTTGCTTCTGAGCAAAGGATGCAATTACGTCGTTCAGGGTGAACTGAGAAGTTCGCAATGTGCCACCTCCCATTATGGTAATGTAACAACCTATTGTAAAATCATGGTTATTACATTATCACATTGTGCCTTGATCGCAGTAATTTTCATGCAGGAAGATGACGTAAAACCTCAAAAAAACGGCGTATTTTGCAGTCTCGAGCAAGCCGTTCAACTCAGAACAGCGAAATCAATGTGGTAGAGTATGAACCTGTTGTCAAATGGAACTCTTTTGAAACGTTGGGATTGTCGTGTCCTTCACCGGCATTTCGTCGCCATAGGCTCACGCCCTGGGCTTTCCTGTTCCGTCCCTTTTGGGCTCGTTAATGCCTGAATCGCCGATCCACGAGAGCATGGTTTGCCTGCTGGTTCATTTTACGGGACTGTGATAGGTTACCTGCCACCGAGGCGGCCCGGTCGGCGGGTCGTCGTTGGGCGATTTGCAGCATCCGGACTTCAGGAAGGCTCGCGCATCGACCTGACTATCCAACCCAAGGAGCTGTATGCACCTCGTACCCGCTAAGAGGATTCTGATATCGACGATCGCACTCTGCTGCGTTCTGCCGACTCTCACTGCCGCCCGGCAGGGCGCCGTTACGATCGACTTGAGGGACGCTCTGCGGCGGGCCCGCGATAACAGCCAGCAGCTTCAATCCGCTGCCATCAGCGTCGACCTCGCGGGTGAAGACCGCACCCAGGCCAGGTCGGCACTTCTCCCCTCTCTGAATTATTTCAACCAGTACATCTATACGCAGGGGAATGGCACCGAGCCCGGGATCTTTATTGCCAACGACGGCGTGCACGTTTACAGCAGCCAGGCGCAGATTCATCAGGAATTGTTTTCCCCGGAGCGGCTGATGGAGTACCGGCGCACGGTCGCGGCGCAATCCCTGGCGGCGGCCAAGCGGGACATCGTTGAACGCGGGCTCGTCGCCACGGTTGTTCAGGGTTACTACGAGGCCGTGGCTGCGCAGCGGCGCTCCGTCAACGCCCAAAAGGCGCTCGAGGAGGCACGGCGCTTCGTGGATGTGACGGCAAAGCTGGAAACGGGAGGGGAAGTCGCGCACTCGGACACCCTGAAGGCGCAGCTGGTTCTGCAGCAGCGGCAGCGTGAAGTCCAGGAAGCCCGGCTCGCCGGTGAAAGGACCAAGATCGCGCTCGCGGTGTTGATGTTTCCCGACTACCGGCTGGATTTCGACCTCGTGGACGATCTCGATACATTGGGCTCGTTGCCTGCGTACGCGGAGATTGAATCCCGGGCCAGGGAGAAAAGCCCGGAACTGCGCGCAGCGGAAGAAAGCGTTCGCCAGGAGGACTATGGCGTCAAGATAGCAAGGGCCGGCTATCTGCCGTCGCTCAACTTCGACTATTTCTTCGGCATCAACGCCAATCAATTTGCCGCCCACGATGCCGACGGCATCAACCGCCTCGGTTCGTCCGCCCAGGCCACGTTGAATCTCCCGGTCTGGGACTGGTGGGCCACCAGGAGCAAAGTGCGCCAGGCCGACATGCGGCGCCGGCAGGCGCAGCTGGATCTCGAACTCTCCCGGAAACTGCTGATATCGACGCTTCATTCTCTCTACTTCGAGGCGCAAACCTCGCTGGCTCAACTCGACTTGCTGAAGCAAACGGTGGACGCTTCCACGGAGAGTCTCCGTCTCGTCAACCTGCGGTATGAAGCGGGAGAGGTGACGGTGCTCGAAGTCGTGGATGCCCAATCGACTCTGGCGGAGGCCCGCAATGCCTATGATGACGGGCTCTCGCGCTATCGCCTGGCGCTCGCCGACATCCAAACGCTCACAGGGACCATTTAGCCTATGCTGAACCATCATGCGCACTCAAAATCCAAGTCTGCCGCGGCGTTGGGGGTCCTCCTTCTAGCCGCCGGTTGCTCACAGAACGAGCCGACGGAAGCGGAATCGGAAGCCCCGGTCCAGATGGCTCTCGTCGAACGCGTCCCGATGCAGCGGATCATCAGGGCGCAGGGGATCCTGTACCCCTTCGACCAGGCGAGCATCATGTCGAAGATCAGCGCACCGGTGCAGACGTTTTATGTCAACCGGGGATCCCATGTCCGCAAGGGGCAGCTGCTGGCGGTGCTCGAAAACCGGGATCTGACCGCTGCCAGCCTCGAGGCCAAGGGAGCGGTCGACCAGGCGGAAGCCAGTTACCGCAGCATCACGGCGGCAACCTTGCCGGAAGAAATCTCCAAGGCGCAGTCGGATGTGCAGTCGACCAAGGAGGCGCTCGATGCGGCGCAGAAGATGTATGAAAGCCGGAAGGAGCTTCTGCAGCAGGGAGCGCTGCCGCGCAGGCAGGTGGATGAAGCCAATGTCGCCTACGTCCAGGCGCGCAGCCAGTACGAGGTCGCCGTAAAACATCTCGAGACGCTGGAGAAGGTCGGAAGAGACGCGGACACCCGGCAGGCCCAGGCGCAGTGGGAAGCCGCCAAAGGCCGCTACCAGGGAACTGAGGCCCAGCTGGAGTATTCCAGAATCTACAGCCCGATCGACGGCGTCGTCACCGAGAGGCCGCTCTATGCCGGTGAGATGGCCGGTCCCGGCACTCCCTTGCTGACGGTGATGGATGTTTCCCGCGTGATCGCCCGCGCCAATGTTCCCGCGGGTCAGTTGTCCTTCCTCAAGGTCGGCAATCCTGCGACGATCATTGCCTCGGACGGGGCCGCGGAACTCCGCGGAAAGGTCACCGTGGTCAGTCCGGCGCTGGATCCCAACAGCACGACAGCGGAAGTCTGGGTTGAGGCGCCCAACCCGGGGCGAACTTCAAGCCCGGCGTTTCGGTCCAGGTTTCGATCGTGGCCGAAACGGTCGCAGACGCCATCGTGATCCCGTTGGCCGCGATTCTTCCATCGGACCCGGACACCAGCACGGTGATGGTGGTCGGCACCGATTCCCTCGCCCATGAACGCAAGATCGAGATCGGGATCCGGGAAGCGGACAAAGTACAGGTGCTCAAGGGACTCGAGCCGGGCGAACAGGTGATCGTCGTCGGCGGGCTTGGGTTGGAGGACAAAGCGAAAGTGCGGATTGAGAAAGCCGGCGCGAAGGCAGGCGAAAAGACCGACAAAAATGACTGAACATCAATAGCTCACAATCTCATGTTACAGAAGCGCCGCCAGCGGAGCACTGGACCGCACGCCATTCCAAGCCGATCATCTTCCTGATCCTCACCTGCGTCGGGAGTCGGAATCTACCTGGCGTTCACCATTCCGGTGGCGGTGTTTCCGTCGACGGACTTCCCGCGCGTCGTCATCGGCGTCGACAATGGCGTGGCGCCGATCGACCAGATGCTTGTGACCGTGACGCGCCCGATCGAGGAAGCCGTCAACTCGGTCCAGGGACTGGAAGCCGTCCGCTCGATCACCAGCCGCGGAACAGCCGAAGTGAGCCTGTTCTTTTCCTGGCAAGTGGACATGTTCCAGACGCTCAACCTGGTGAATGCGGCCCTGGCGGAAATCCGGTCCACACTGCCGCCAAACCGCCAAGATCACCTCCAACCGGCTGACGTTTGCCGCCTTCCCGATCATGGGATACAGCCTGACCTCGGATACCGTCCCGCAGACGAAAATCTGGGAACTCGCTACCTATGAGCTCAGGCCCAGGCTGAATCGCCTGAGCGGCGTCTCGATGGTCGTGGTGCAGGGGGGCCAGGAGCCGGAATTCGAGATTACGCCGGACCCGGCCAAGCTGCTGCAGACCTCGGTCACGATCCCGGGCCTACTCGATACCCTGAAGGCCACCAACATGATCGACTCTCCCGGCATGATGGAGCGCAATCACCAGCTGGTGCTGGGCCTGGTAAGCGGCCAGGCTCACAATCCGGAGGAGATCGCGGACATCGTCGTCAAGACCACACCGGCCGGAATCCCGGTGCGCATCGGCGACATCGCGACGGTGAAGCCGTCCTTCAAGACCGTGTACACAATCGTTACCGCAAATGCAAAGCCGTCCGTGCTGATGAGCATCTATCGCCAGCCGATCGGCAACACGGTCACGGTCGCCAATGAAGTGCACGACGAAATCGAGCAGATCCGCCGCACGCTTCCGCGTGGAATTCGAGCTGAACTCATTTTACGATCAGTCGGAGATCGTGAACGACTCGATCAGCAGCGTGCGCGACGCCATCCTGATCGGCCTTGTGCTCGCCTCGCTGATCCTGGTGCTGTTCCTGCGCGACTGGGGCACTTCGCTGGTTGCCGGCCTGGTGATTCCGGCCACGATCGCCGTGACCTTCATCGCGCTGCGCGTCCTGGGAGAGAGCTTCAACCTGATGACGCTGGGAGGATTGGCGGCCGCAGTCGGCCTGGTCATTGACGACGCCATCGTCGTGGTGGAGAACATCATCACGCACCGTGACTCGGGGAAGAGCCGCGCCGATGCGATTCGCAGCGCCCTGCGCGAGATCAGGGTGCCGCTGCTGGGCTCGACGTTCACTCCGATCGTGGTGTTTCTGCCCTTGATTTCGATCACCGGCGTCACCGGCGTGTTTTTCCGTTCCCTGGCGGTGACGGTGGGCATGGCGCTTTTGACTTCCCTCGTCCTGGCTCTCACCTGGACGCCGACGCTCAGCCACTACCTGATTCGAAAACGCGGCGGCAAGGCTTCCTCCGGATCTCCTGCAGGAGAGCCCTTGACCGGTTCAGGCAGCGCGAAGAGCTCGGGACCCGGCGAAGGTTCCAGATTCCTGGCCGGGCCGCTGCGCGCCTACAAATTTGCGTTGCGCGGCACGCTTAAACATCCCTGGATGGTCGGTTTCTCGTGCCTGGTTCTGGTGGTGGCTTCCTTCTATTGCTATCGCGCCCTTGGGACGGATCTGCTTCCGGGGATGGATGAAGGCGGTTTTATCCTCGACTATTGGATGCCGTCGGGCTCGTCCCTCGAGGAGACCAACCGGGTGCTCACGGGGGTCGAGGAGATGCTGCGGGACATGCCTGAAGTGGAGAGCACGTCGCGACGCACGGGCCTGGAGCTGGGTCTCATTGCCGTGACCGAGGCAAACACCGGCGATTTTGCGGTCAAGCTGAAGAGGGATCGCAGCCGCAGCGTTGACGAAGTCACCTCGGATCTGCGTGAACAAATCGCTGCCAGGTACCCGATGCTCGAGGTGGAATTCGTGCAGCTGCTGCAGGACATGATCGGCGATCTGACGAGTGCCCCGGAGCCGGTCGAGATCAAGCTTTTCTGCCAGAATCCGGCGTTGCTGCGCGAATGGGCGCCGAAGGTGGCGGAGGAGATCGGCAAGATCCCTGGCGTCGTGGACGTGCTCGAACGGGATCGACAACACGATCAGCGGGCCGGCAGCCGTATTCCAGGTGGATCCCGCGGTTGCCGCGCGGGCCGGCTTCACGCCTGAAGAAGTGCAAATCAACGCCGCCGCGATTATGCAGGGGCAGGAAGCGGCAACGCCCGTCGTGACCGGCGATCGCGCCTACCCCATACGGGTGCGCTTCCCCGCGTCGACGCGGGCTTCCCTGGAAGCCATGCAGGACACGGTCCTGGGTAGTGCCACAGGTCAAAAGGCCACGCTTGGCTCGCTGGCGCGGGTTACCGAGCTGCCGGGGCAACTCGAGATCCGGAGGGACAACCTGCAGCCCGATATGGCGGTGACGGCCCGGCTCGAGGGACTGAATCTCGGCAGCGGGATTGCCCAGGTCCAGGAGGCCATTGCGAAACTGCACATTCCTCCCGAGATCCGGGTTGAGTACGGTGGCGCGTTTGCCGAACAGCAGCGCTCGTTTCGCGATCTGGTGATGGTACTGGTACTCGCCATCCTGCTGGTTTTTGTTGTCCTGCTGTTCGAGTTCGGCGACTTCGCCGCTCCGCTGGCCATCCTGGCATCCGCTCTGCTGTCCACGTCGGGGGTGTTTCTGGCACTGTTGATCACAGGAACGAGCTTCAACATTTCCTCGTTCATGGGGCTCATCATGGTGATCGGGATCGTGGCCAAGAACGGGATTCTGCTGCTTGACGCAGACCAGAAGTTTCTGAAGGATGGCCTCCCGGCGGAGGCTGCGATGCTTGCGGCCGGTGAACGCCGTCTGCGGCCGATCCTGATGACGGCGCTGGCAACCATTGCCGGGATGATCCCGCTGTCGCTCGCGCTGGGCGCCGGGTCGCAGATGCTCCAGCCGCTTGCGATCGCCGTCATCGGCGGCATCGCGGCCTCGATGGTGCTTTCGCTCCTGATCACCCCAGCGGTGCACTACTACATCACGCGCCGCTGAATTCATCCGATCTCGTCGAGAGCGGCGCCGAGGCGCTCGAGGCCGGCAGCCAGCGTCCCGGTCTCGCACGCGATCCCCACCCGGAAGTGATCGGGCATCTCGAAAAACCTTCCTGGGACTACCGCCGTCTCGTACTTTTCCCGAAGCAGCACGCAGAGCCTTTCCACATCGCCGCCCTTCCACCTTGGAAAAACCACCGTGCCGTACTGCGGGCGGACGCACTCCAGGTCGGTCCTCGAATCGAGGAACCTGTCGAGAAGCGGGCGATTCCGCTCCAACAGGGCACGGGCGCGCGCGGCGACCTGATCCAAGCGGGCCAGGGCCACGACGCTCAATCTCTCCGCAGGGTGCGCCGGTATGACGCCGAACAGATCGTTCAGGCGCCAGATTCTGCGGGCCAGTCCGGGCTCAGCCAGGATCCAGCCGCAGCGAAGCCCGCTCAGGCCATAGGCCTTCGTGAGGCTGCTGGTGACAATGAACCGGTCCCCGAGATGAACGGCGGAGCGGGCGGGCGATCCGTGCACGGAAAGCACCTCGAGGTAAACCTCGTCGACCAGGACGCGCGCGCCGGCGCGTTCTGCGATTCCGCCGATCTGTTCGAGAACGATGTCGCCAGTGAAAGCGCTTGTCGGGTTGTGCAGGTTGGTTACCACGATCAATTTTGTCCTTGGCGTGACATTTCGCGCGATTTCTTCCGGATTGAGCGCGAAACCATCGTCCGCGCGGCGCAGGAAGCGCTGGACGCGTGCGCCCAGGTAGCCGGCGAGTGACACCAGCGGATCATAGGCCGGCTGCTCGATCAGGACCTCGTCCCCGGGTTCGACGACCGCCGCCATGGCCAGATGATTGGCCAGCGATGTCCCCACGGCGGCCACGACGCAGTCGGGGGATACCCCGCACTTCTGCGCCAGAGCACGCTGGAGCGGTTCATAGCCGTAGACGCTCGGGCCGCTGATCTCGATGTCTTCCAGGCGGGCCCCGAGATCGCTCAGCGGGTAGTGCACCATTCCGCTGATCGCGAGGTTGAAGCGCAGGTGGGACCGTGTCTTTGACCACTCCATGTACTCGGAATGGGCGACTCGTGGCCTTTTGCTCATCGGGATTTTCTCCATCGCCAGAAGAAATAAACAGGAATGCCGGCGATCAGGATCGCCAGTCCAATGGCTGTGTTGGCGGGGTATTTGTAGATTGTGTTGATTACGACCAGCCAGCAGACGGCGACGAAGAGAGCCGTGGTGACCGGGTGGCCGGGAATGTTGTACCCGGACGAGGCGCCGGCGATAGCGTCGCGGCGACGCAGCGAAAAAACACAGGCCGCGCTCAGGCCGAAGAAAATGAAATCCATGGAAACGACGTAGTTCAGGATCTGCTCGTATCGTCCCGACAGCGCGATGATGACGGCGCACACGCCCTGCAGGACGATGGCGACCGCCGGCACACGCGTGCGCGGGTGGATCCAGCCGACGCTCCTGAAGAACAGCCCGTCCCCGGCCATGGCAAAGTAGACGCGCGGCGCCGTCAGCATGCTCTGGCTCAAAAACCCGAGGGTGGAGATGGCGATGCCGGCGGCGATCAACTTCGATCCCGTCACCCCCAGGGCGGACCTCATCACGTCGGAGGCAGGCGTGGTCGTCGCGGCGAGGCCCGCGGGTCCCAGCACTCGCACGCACACGAAGTTCACCCCGAGATAAAGAGCCACCACCCCGGCGACTCCGATCATCAGCCCGCGCGGCATGTTCCTGCGCGGATCTTTCACCTCGCCGGCGATGAAACAGGAAGTCTGCCAGCCTCCGTATGCGAACAGGACGGGCACCATGGCCGCACCGAAAGCGGTCAAGAGGTCGAAAGACACCGGGCGGTCGAGCACCGGGCCGGCAAGGACCGGCGCCTCGTCAGGCTTGCCCGCGACGAACAGGCCGCACGCGATCAGCGCGGCAATCGCCGCGATCTTCAGAACCATCAACAAGCTCTGGACCGTGCTGCCTTCTTTGACTCCGAGACAGTTGATGATGGTCAGCAACGCGAGTGCCAGCGTCGCGACCAGCCAGTCGGCCATCGGAGCGCCGGTGAGCTCGATGAAGTACCGGGCAAAGGTGACCGCCACAGCAGCCATTCCACCCGTCTGGATCACCAGCAGCAGGACCCACCCGTAGAGAAATGCCACCAGTGGATGAAAGGCCTCGCGCATGTAAGCATATTGTCCGCCGACCTGCGGCCGCCGCGCGGAAAGCTCGGCCCAGACGAATGCGCCGGCAAGCGCGATGATTCCGCCGAAAACCCAGACCCCCAGGATCAGGGCCGGCGAATGCACCTGGCGGGCGACCACGTAGGGATTCATGAAGATGCCTGAGCCGATGATGCCGCCCATCACGATCATCGTGGCGTCAAACGGGCCAAGCCGGCGCGCGAGTCCAGGAGAAGCTTCCGCGGATAAAGTCGGCTCTGATTTCATCGGCTCTCACTCCGGGTTCACGGTTCCGCTTTGAGCGTCGCACGGCCGATCAACTGGCCGTTCCTCGTTTCGATATCAACGGTCAATACCTGGCCCTGTAGGCCCTTTTTCCATGTGACCTGCGTCCAGATGCGATAGCCTTCTTTGCGCCCGCCAGTCACGGAGTAGTAGTCAGATGCGTATACGACCCTCCCGTCGAGGCGCCATTTGTGCCGGACACGCTCCTCGAGTCCCATGGGAGCCTGGACGGCCGTTAGCGCCACGATTTTTCCCGGGCCCGACGGCAGCCTGTCGAGCGGTGTGACGATCTGCAGGGAACTGATGGCCCGGCCGAATTCGACGTTTGCGAGTCGCAGAGGGGCGGGGGGTATGAAGGGGGGGAGCACCGTGACGATCAGCAGCATGAGGAGGGCGGCCCCGATAAAAAGCGATTTAGCCGAGCTCCCCTGAAGGCCGGAGAGCTTGTACAGCATGCTGGCGAAGCCCCCAAGCGCCAGCAGGCCGCTTGCATACATGGCCCAGCGATTGCTGACCGACCACAGGACGGGGAGCATCACGTTGACCGAGGCAAACACATTGAACATGAAAAAGACGGCAGTCAACTGCCAGCGTACGGAGAGATACCGGTCATACACGATGTCCATCGTCGAAAGGACCGCTGACACCGCCAGCAGCCCGAGGAACGGGGCATTCCTCGACCCGATGGTCGTGCTGGCGTAATAGATCGGGAGGAGAAAAAAAAGGAGCTGCTGGTAAAAATTCTTGTTGAAGTAATTGATCCCCAGGCGGACCCGCTCCTGCCATTTCGGGGAAAGCCAGGACCGGTGTACCAGAGCCGGAAGAAAAAGACTGCTCAACCAGATAAAGCCGATGTGGAAGACGATCACCCGCAGATAGGTGTAGTTCTTGGACCCGATCCACATTACCAGCAGGCCGAACAGCAGCGCATAGGTGCTGTGCAACCACCACAGCACGGTCTCCTTTCCCTGAACATACGTGAAGACGCGCTGCATCGGCGCGCGCCGGACCCGGCGATCCTGATTCTGCGGCGGGTCGGCGCCGGGCGACCGGCGATCCCGGTCGGCGTCCCGGGCCGGCAGATTGGGGGATGGGGATTCCATTTCCATGGGTTTTGCTTGCCCGAGATAACCAGGGTTTCAGCTCAGAGCCGGCCTCAAAGTTTCACGCGGCGAGAGAAACCGGATGATATCACACTGCCGGGATCGGGCAAGCCTACTGCGCCCGATAAACGTGATCCAAGCCCCGCAACGAAAGGCGCCCAGGAGTTGCGGACTGAAGCCCGCGCCCATGCGCAAACGGACGACCTGACCCGGTAAGTAGCACCATCCGGATAATCGTCAGGGCGACTCGATGGGCCGCATCGGACGGGCTTCAGCCCGTCCCCACATGGAGGCCTTGTTTCTCATGTGGGCACGGGATTCAGCCGGTCTCAAAACTGAACCCGACGGCTGGTTCCGCAAAAAGCCCTCATGCGATGTGGTCTTGTCTCGCGGCCCGGCCGCGCGGGGCAGTTTTTTGCATTTTTGCTCCTAGGATTAGCCGGATATGTGTAAAATGCGCGGGTACGTCCGGCGAAACTCCCTTCACGTAGGAGGCGCATGCTTAGCTACTGTTTCCAACATCCGCTGCTGTCGGCTGCAGTGCCGTCACGGCTCCTGACCCTCAGCACGATCGACCTGGTGATCATTATTTTGTACTTCTGTTTTGTGCTCGGCATCGGGTTTTACCTGAAGAAGTTCACCAAGACCGGCGAAGACTTCTTCATGGCCGGGCGCGAAATGACGGCCTGGATTGCCGGACTCAGTTTTCTGTCGGCCAACCTGGGGTCCCTCGAATTGATGGGTTGGGCGGCGGCCGCCTATCAGTACGGCATTCTTGCCACTCACTGGTACTGGATCGGGGCCATCCCTGCGATGCTCTTCCTGGGCATTGTCATGATGCCCTTTTATTACATATCCAAGACGCACTCGGTGCCCGGGTACCTGAAGCTCCGTTTCGGCGAGCCATCGCGGGCGCTGTCGGCGGTTTCATTCGGGTTTATGACCGTATTGATGAGCGGCATCAACATGTACTCCATGGCGCTCGTCATGAAGGTGGTGCTTGGCTGGGACATCAATTTCAGCATCTGGGTGTCCTCGCTCACCGTGGCCATTTATGTGTGCCTCGGCGGCTTGCTGTCGGCAATCCTGAACGAGGTGCTGCAGTTCATCCTGATCTGGGCCGGAGCGCTGCTGATTCCCATCATCGGCCTGATCGAAGCCGGCGGCTGGGATGGGATGGTCAAGCGCATTTCCGAAAATCTCGCGCGCACGGACTATACCCACCTCTGGAGCACGATGGGCTCTTTCACGGACAATCCCATGGGGATCCACTGGACGGGAATTGTCCTCGGCCTGGGCTGGGTGATTTCCTTCGGCTATTGGACAACCGACTTTCTGGTCGTGCAGCGCGTTCTTTCGGCAAAAGACATGCGCTCGGCTCAACTCGCGCCGATCATCGGTTCGGCATTCAAGATGATGGTGCCCTTCATCGTGATTTTGCCCGGGCTGCTCGGCCTGGCCGTGCTGCCGATGAAGCTGCTCCCGGAAGCCGAGGCGATAGCCACGGGCGGACACAGTTACAACGAGGTGTTGCCGATCATGCTGGCGCGCTACTGCGGACCGGGGCTCCTGGGACTGGGCATCACGGCGCTGATCGCCGGCTTCATGTCCGGGATGGCGGGCAACGTGAGCGCGTTCGCGACTGTCTGGACCTACGATATCTACAGGCCGATGCTGAAAAAAGTCAAGAGCGACGCGCATTTCGTGAAGGTCGGCCGTTGGTGCACGATCCTCGGGGTGCTTGTCAGCATCGGCACCGCCTATCTGGTCATGCAGTTCAAGAGCATCATGGATTATGTCCAGGCGCTGTTCAGCTTCTTCATTGCCCCCCTGTTCGGCACCGTTCTGCTGGGCATGCTCTGGAAGCGCGCCACGCCGCAGGGCGGATTCTGGGGGCTGCTGGCCGGGACCGCATCCTCGATCGGCATGTGGGCGTGGGTGAAGATGGATCCCACCGCGCTGAAATACATCGCGCTCTCCCCGAACGCCAAAGACATGGCCGAGAACATGTACCGCGCCCTGTGGTCGTGGATTGTCTGCGTGGTCGTGACCGTGGTGGTCAGCCTGCTGACCAAGCCCAAGCCTGACAAAGAAATGGAAGGCCTGGTCTACGGCCTGACCAAGATGCCGTCATCGGCCCACCTGCCCTTGTACAAACGCCCCATTTTCTGGGCTGTTGTCATCGCCGGCGTATTTTTGGCACTTCAAATCATCTTCTGGTAGGGTTCGCCATGAGTGATCGGTCGCATTTCATTTCCATATGGTTCTTCATCGGGATCCTACTGTTTATCTATGGGATTCTCATTTTCGGCACCGGCCTTTACGAGCTTTTCGTGCCGCCCGAGCACGAGGTTATCATGGCCCATCTCCGCCCCGCGATCTGGTGGGGCGGATTGCTCCTGGTCCTGGGTGCGTTCTACTGCTACCACTTCGCTCCGGGCAGGTCGAAATAAGTGAAACGGGCCCCGATCTTCGGTTGAGGGAGCATCCGCCGGATGCTCCCCCTCCGCTGCTTCCGAAATCTAACGAGATGAGTCCGCCGAATTCGGTCGTGATACCCGTTTACAACGCGGTGCGTTCCCTGGAACTCGTTCTGGCAGGATACTCCCGCCAAACGACGAGTGATTTCGAATTGTGCATCGCCGACGACGGGTCAGGGCCCGAGGTCCATGCACTGATCGAGAAATACTCCCGGTCTGTCCCCTTCCAAACCCGATACGTGTCGCAGTCGGACGAGGGCTTTCGCAGGAGCAGGGTCCTGAACCTGGCGGTGCGCGAGACTTCAGCCCCGTACCTGGTTTTTGCCGACGCCGATTGCATTCCTCACCGATATTTTGTCGAGGCTCACTCTCGCCACCGCAAGTCCGCCACTGTCCTTTGCGGCCGGCGCGTGAACCTGAGCAGAGAAATCAGCGAGAGCCTGACTCTGGAACAGGTCCTGTCCGGGGAACTCGAACACCTCACACCGGTCAGACTGCTCAAGGCGCTGTTCGGTCATGGCGGGCACTGGGACGAGGGGATCCTGCTGAAAAACAGGATTGTGCACGGCTGGGTCAACTACAAGGAGCCGACTCTGCTCGGCTGCAATTTCTCACTGGAGAGAGCGCTTCTCGAGGAGATCAACGGATTCAACGAGGACTTTGTCGGCTATGGCGGGGAAGACACGGAACTCGAATACCGGCTCCGCCTCGCAGGGGCGCGATTCGGTTGGGTGCGGCACCGCGCCATCCAATACCACCTGGACCACCCCCCGCGCTCGGGCGCCCAGCCGAACCTCTTCGTGCTCGAACAGACCCGGGCCGCCGGCAAAGCCGCGTGCCGCAACGGCTTGCGAAAAACCCCCGTGTGAGTCACCGTCTCTTTTGCGACCTCTGCGCCTTTGCGGAAACCTCAAGTACTGCATTCTTGTGGCCCCGGGCTTCAGCCCGGTCTCCTAAATGAACCCTACGGCTGATTCCGCAAAAACCCCTCATGCGGCGGGATGGCACTGGAGTCGACACAGAAGGTGCGGGCTGAAGCCCGCGGTACCGACTGCTGTGGATCTGTGCCCTGCCGTAATCTATAGTTATCCGCATGAATCATGATCGTTGGGTGAGTTGGGTTGAGATCAGCCGGCAGGCATTGGCCGGCAACGTCGCGCGTTTCAAGGACCACATCGGTCCCGGCGTCAAGCTGGCCGCTGTCGTCAAAGCCAACGCTTATGGCCACGGGCTTCGCGAAGCCTCGCGAGTCGTCCTGGAGGCCGGAGCCGACTGGCTGGCCGTGAACTCTCTGGAGGAGGCGGCGGCCCTCAGGACCGCCGGAGTGCAGGCGCCCATGATCTGTCTCGCCTACGTCCCCCTTGCCCTGCTGGAAGAAGCGGTCATGCTGGATGTGCGATTGACGGTTTACAATTACGAGACCGTGGATTGCCTGGGCGCAATTGCCGGACGTCAGAAGCGGACTGCCCGTCTGCACCTCAAAGTGGAGACCGGGACCAACCGCCAGGGAGTCTGGGGACCGGACCTGCTGCACCTGGCGCAAACTGTCCGGAAATATCCGTACCTCGAGCTGGAGGGCCTGTCCACTCATTACGCCAACATCGAAGACGTCACCGAACACCACTTTGCCGAACAACAGCTGAACAATTTTCACGAGGCATGCCAACTCCTCGAGGACAACGGCATTCCAGTCGCCATCAAACACACCGCCTGCACTGCGGCTGCCATCCTGTTTCCCCGGACCCTGTTCAACCTGGCCCGGGTTGGGATCGGCATTTACGGACTGTGGCCTTCCAAGGAAACGAAAATCAGCGCACTGCAGGCCGGGATTGCGCTGAACGAACTGGCGCCGGTCCTCACCTGGAAAACGCGCATCGCCCAGATCAAGAATGTCCGGCCGGGATCCGCCATCGGGTACGGTTGCACGGACCTGGCGACGCAGGACACGCGGCTGGCCGTGCTCCCGGTCGGCTACTACGAGGGCTACGATCGCAGGCTGTCGAGCATCGGCTATGTGCTCATTCGCGGGCGCCGCGCGCCGGTGAGAGGCCGGGTGTGCATGAACATGATCATGGCTGATGTCACCAACATACCCGGCGTGGCGCTGGAGGACGAAACCGTACTTCTCGGGCGGCAGGAAAAGGACTCCGTGTCGGCCGAGACCCTCGCCGGCAAGATCGGCACCATAAACTATGAGGTGGTCTCCCGGATCAATCCCCTCATTCCCCGCGTCGTGATTTGACCCGGAGTAGGTCCCGGCCGCCGGACAGGACCTTTTATGGTCCCACCCACGTCCAAGACCCGCGGCACGCATTCCATTCGCGATTCCGGCGCTGCCCGATGGGTCGCCCCCGGCCGGAAGGCAGCGCGGCTTCGGCAGTCTGCTGCGAAGTGCGGTGCAATCAGGGTTTTCGAGGGCGTCTGGTCCCGTCCGGCGGCCGGGACCTACTGCGGCCGGGGCTACTCGAAGGCGAGGCGGCCGGGAGCGGCCTTGGCCGGATCGTGCAGATAAAAGCCGGTTCCTTTCGCGATGACTTCCGCATATGCCGGCAGATCCCGGCAGACGAGCTGCTTGTCCGGATGGGCGTCGCTCCAGCTCTGCATGATGCCGAGCATCGTTGAGGTGTGCCTGCCGACCCGGACGTCGAGCGGCCATCCCTTGGCGTCGATTTTCTCGTGGAGCAGGCCATGCTGACCGGCCTTGACGACGAACTCGTCCTGGCCGGTAAGAAGCAACTCCCGCGAGGTTCGTCCGCGGATGGCATCCAGGAACGGTTCGGGCGCCTCGACCAGCAGGGAAGCCGCCTGCGAAAAATCGCCCACCTCGCGATGCGACAACCCGTGGAGGTTCTTGGGGGAGAATTCCGTGCCGATCCTGAATCCTCCTTCGTCGCTGATCACCATGGATGCCATGGTCGCCACTTCCAGGCCCTTTTCATGGGCCACGATCGTGCTGATGACGGGATACTGGAGTTCCGCCTCGTGGAGGTCGATCACCAGATCCACTCTTTCATTCCGGATCAGCTCCATGAGGGCGAAGCACGTTCTTTCCGTGAGCGTGCCGTCCGGCCTCCCCGGCCAGGTGCGGTTCAGGTTGCGAATGTCCATGTAGGCGAGGTTCTGCCGGCTCGGATAATGTATGAAGACCTCCGGATCGGGCCATTGATCCAACGGGTTGCTCCAGCGATCCCCCATGCGGAACTTCTGGCCTCCCCATGCAGTCGGAATCGTAAAATCAGGCGGATACGCTCCGCTGACACGGGTCACGGTGGTGGCGCTTCGGTTCGCGCTCGGGACAACGATCATGCGGCCCTTTTCCATAACGGCATTTTCCGCCAGGATCCAGGCTGCCATCCGCCCCGCCGGCTCTTCCGGATGAGTTCCTCCGAGCACCAGCAAAGTGGCGCCGGGCTCCTTGCCGTCGAAGAAATAAACATTGCAGTCGTTGGTCGTGCCGCGCACGCCGGCGAAATACTCCCCGAGGGTTCTGACAGCGGCCACGCCGGGGCCAAGCACGACCGGCTCCCTCATGTGCCGGCTCCGGTAAAAGTCGATCCCGGAGGCCACCAACAGGATCAGCCCGAGTACGCCGAACACGCCTTTGCGGATGTAAAACTTCCGGTCGCTCATAAGGGGCTCACTTCAGCCTGAAGAGCCGAAGCAGAAACGGGATCAGGACGACGAGGTAAAGCGCTTCCTTTTCCCAGCTTTTCGACTTTGCAAAGCCATACACAAGTATGACGGCCACGTAGGCCACGAGCGCGTAATAAACGATCGTGATGAGATTCGTCAGCAAACCCAACATTGCCTTCTCCTCCCGGTACCCTGGACAAGCTGGCCGGGGACCTTCACCGGACTCACTCGCACCCGCGGCTGCCGGCGAGTTCCTCCGAAACCGCGGAGAAGCCGGTCCACGAAGTGCTTCCCTTCATCACAAGCCGGTCAGGAATGCCAGCTTGCTGCTGTATACCACCATCAGGGTGCCCAGAATCATGATGATCAGTGCCGGGACCAGGCAGTACTTGAGGAACTGCGCATAGGAATCCCTGTAGCCCACGACCTCCACCGTCAGCCGGCCGATGATCGCCGTCGGCGGCAGCGCATCGCCGAGGGGCCAGATGATGCTCATGCCCGCCAGCGCCACGATCGGATTCAAGCCGGTCGTGTTGAACAGAAGCACCAGCGGCACGCCGAGAACCGGCGCGGCCGCGTACATCAGGACCGATTCCGACACCGGGAGCACGAGGAACAGTGTAAAGAACACGACCGTGAGCGGCAAGGTCACGGCAGTCACCGCCAGCAGCCCGCGCACGCCCGTCAGCGTCATGATCTGCACCAGGATGCCGGCGCAGGTCAAGGTCGCAATCAGGGGCAGCAGTTGTTCGATCGTCTCCCGCGAGATCTTGAACAGATTCAGCCTTATCGGCGACAACAGGCAGGATGCGGCCGCGGCCAGGAGAAACATCATCGGGAGGCCGACAATCGGCGTTGAAAAGGGCAGACCGCGATAAAGAAAGATCATGCCTAGGAAGATCGCGAAGGGCAGGAGCACCCGGTACCAGTTCATTTTCTCGGGCGGTTCCGGCAGTTCTTCGAGGGCCTTGACGATGTCGGTTTTCGTTCCTTTCCAGCCGAGGATAAAGATCGTCAGGATCGCGCAGATCACGCAAGGAATCAGCAGCGGCCAGAAAAAACCGACGTAGGGCATATTTGTGCCGGCGGCCGCCAGCATGGCCCACAAGCTCACGGGAGGCGCCGCTGCGCTCAATCCCGCGATCAGGAATATGATGGCGGATGCCTTGATCTTCGGGACGCCCATGTAGTGGAGAACCGTGGCGACCATGCCGCCGACGATCAGGACCGTCACGCTCCCCGCGCCCGTCAGCGCCCCCGGGATCAACAGGATGATCGAGAGCAGGATCAGCAGCAGCGGCCTGGTCGTGTGGAACCGTCGCAGGATGGCGCGCACGGTGAAGGCGACTCCCCCGGCCTCCTTCAGGATGTTCATGAAGAGTGTCGCCGTGACGAAGATCAGGTTGATGTCGAGATAGGTGATCGCCCCCTCGGCAATGTGCCGCGGGGGGATTCCGTATCCGCCCGCCAGGGCCCCTGCAATCGCGGCTGCGAGCATCGACAGCTCGGTGGACGGCGTAAACAGCCTCGCCAGGACATACACCGCCACCATGACGCCGAGGACCATCTCGGCATACGAGTACATGCTCATCGCTGTGGCCTATTTGGCGAAAAGATCTCTGAGGACGCCTTCCAGTTCCATGTTCTTTACATACGAGATCATGGGAATATTCTTGTCCTTGGAGATTGTGGTGAAACGGCCGTCATCATCCCCTTCCTTCTTGACGATCAGGAGAGACGAAAGCGGACAAACGGCGTCAATGGTGAGCTCGTCTGAATTGTCCCCCGGCGAAGCGCCCTGGGCGCGCCGGGCCATCCCCTCGATATGCGCCCCGATGACCTTGATGTTCTGTTTTTTCGCAGCGGCGATCAGGGTCCTGACTCTCGCCAGCTCATCTTCGATCGAGACTCCGGCCGCGCCCATGCCTTTCAAACTCGCCCCCGTCACGATGATCACCGACTTGAACGGCGCCCCGGGCCGGTTAAGATCGGCCGCCGTTGCATCGAGCTTGTAGACATAATCCATCTTCAGCCTTTTGAGGAAGATGTCGAAACTGGTCGGGCCCGGGCTCTGGCCGCACGAAGTCAGCAGGACCGGCAGGCTTGCCTTCGGTCCCGGCGTTGCGGCGGGGGCCGCCTTTTGCTGTGCGCCTGTGGTCGCTGCCGGCGCCAGGAGGAGAAGCAGCGAAAAAGCCGCGGTTACGGATATCAGCCTGGAATGCGTTTTCATGATGGGTATGCTCCGTGCTGCGAATCCGCGGCCGGGCCCGGAGGAAGACCGGTCAATGGCCGGAGCAGTCCGGGGCATCCGCGGATCGACTATTTCATAATTTCCCACTGATTACGGGCACCACAGTAATGATCCCCGGCGGCGCAATCAAGCATTTTATACGCGGACCGCCGCCAGGATCAGAAGCAGGGCGAAATAGGCAACGGCAATCAACCAGAAACCGGCGTACCCCGCGGCGCCGGGCGGGCGGATCACGCCGGGCCTCGGCAGCGGAAACGGGTCCCATGGGAGGCCGAACCTCATCACCAGCCCCTTGATGAACAGGAGATGGATCACCGGAACTTTCGCCGCCGCCATTTCGAATAGGACGCCCCGCTCCGCCGCCGGCGGCAGGGATATCCCGGTGTTCAGACCCGGGCGTAAGTCCAGCGCCAGGCGGCTTGTCCCGAGGTTCGAATAGGCGCCGCCGGTGTTGATGAACGCTGCAATCCTGCCCGATGCGGCATCCCGATAGATCCGCATTCGCGTGGCTGCGTTTTTCCCCAGATCGGGTTCCTCGATGAAGGGCACTCCCGCGGCCCGGATCTTCTGTATCATCCGGTCCCGGGCATTACTGTCGAGATCGGATCCCGTGTCTTTTTCGCCTCCGAGAGACACCGCTGCCGGCGGCAGGCTGCAGATGCCCTCCCGCCGCAGGAGGCCGTAGATGTCGAGCAGGGTGAAGTCGGGATTGGTGGCGCCGTAGGAGGAAGCCCCAAGCGACAGGATGGCGACAGCGTGGACGTCCATCGCCTTAGCGGCCGCCAGCGATGCGACCAGCAGGGCAGGGAAGGAACCGGAACTGCCGATCGCGACGGTGTCACCGGGTTTGACGCCGGCCTGGTCGAGCAGGTGCACGATGAGGCCGGCCACGTTCGGGTTGGTCGTAGTCCTCTTGGCCTCCAACTCGCCGAGGGTGGTAGTCAGCGGGGAAGCCTCCGGACCGATCAAGCCCGTTCTGTTGGGATCGAGCCGAAGATCGATCGAAGTTTCGGGCCTGTCCCGCTGGAGTCTTACCGCCTGGATGGCCCGCTCCATGATCTGTCCTGCCCGGACCATGGCGTCGGCATTGCGTGGAATGGCGCCCGAAGGCAGGCGCTGAACGGCCCAGAACGCGGCCAGACTGATCAAGCCTGCAATCACGATACGGGTTTTGCGGTCCAAAAACCGATCCCTCCATCGTAGATGGCCGGCGCCTGCATTTTCCGGAATCGAGTCACGCATCCTTATCCCCAGACCAGGCGCAGCAACTGGGCCAGGAAGTAGGCTGCTACCGTCACCGTCGCCAGCGAGGCGGTCGTGACCAGGATTCCCTGCCTTTCGAGGTTATTGGCGATCAATCCGGGGACAACCCAGCCGATCACCCGGAACTCGAGAGAGGAGGGGAGCAGCCCGGGAAAGAACCGCAGCCACAAGAGCGTCCAGAAGCCGGCGACAAAAACCATGAATACGAATCTCCGGGTGCCAAAGAGGATCAGGTAGTTCGAGGCGAGTTTGAAGCAGAAGACGGTCAGGAGGGACACCAGCAGCGTTCCCAGGATGCGTCCCGGGGAATTCATATAGAGCGCGAGGTAGCTGGGCACGATCACGCCACCCGGGTAGATCCCGGTTATGCCTATGAAAAGCAGGGAAACGAGCAAGCCCAGAAATGATGTTTCGTATTCCATGATGCCTGCCACGGGAAAATCGCTGATGCCCGTACCTTGCGCCGGAATACCGGGAACCGGACCCCAGGTCCTGGTTCAGTCTCTGTCGCGAAACTATCGCATCACCCGACCTGAACCTGGTCGTAGACTTGGACCTGGACCTGGACCTGGACGTAGACCCGGCAAGATCGTATGGCCCGATTCATGTGCCGCATGCGCCAAAGGTTACATCGAACACGCATGTCCAAGTCCAGGTCCAAGTCCAAGTCCAGGTCCAGGTCCAGGTCCAGGTCCAGGTCCAAGTCCAGGCCCATGAAAAACACTCATGGCGTTTCGCAACAGAAACCGGTCCAGGCAAACTCGTTCAGGCCGCGGAACTCTATGACCCGAAGCCGCCGATCAGCGGCTATACAGCTCTCCGACACTCTGCCAGTACTCCGCCAGGCTTATGCCGGCGCCCTTCACATTGCCGAAACCGAATATGACGGATGATTCCGGCGACTCCGCGCAGACAACGCCTGTCATCCGTTCAGGCGAGCCGGCCTTGAGCACCAGCGAGCCGGGCAACCGCCGCTGGACGGCTCGAGGATAGTCCCCGGTTATATACAGCCTGCTGAATCGCTGCAGCCCGCCCCCCTTCAACGCGGAAATCCATTGCATGGTTCTCGCTGCGCGGTCGGCACGGAGATTGAGGACGCCCACGACTTTGCCTGACTCCGTCGGGAGCATGCCTGCGACTTTGTCGAGCACCTGCAGAGTCGATTCGGGATCATTGGCTGCAAACGCATTGACCAGAAAGAGAGTGCGTGTCGGCTCCGGGGTGTCGTACCGCCAGACTCGCAGGCGTCCGATATCGTGCCGCGCATGGCGTATGCCTTCCAGAATAGCAGGTCGGTTGACGCCGAGGTGAGTGGCGATGGCGCAGACCAGGTCGAGGTTCTCGTCGAATTCGAGCTCCCGCAGCCCGGGCGCCTCTTTCAAGAGCGTCGACGATGCGCCGTCGCCGACCACGGTCACGGTCGCACCGCGGCGTTGCGCTTCGGCTCGAAACTCGGCACGGTCCTCCATTGCAGGCAGAAACACCGCGGATCGCGCGCAGATGTCGAGACTCAACACTGAGGCGATTTGCCCAAGCGTCCCGCCCATGAGTTCCGTGTGGTCCCTGCGCACGTTGGTGATGGCTACCAGGTTCGGTCGCAGGAGTTGTTGTGATTCCACGAAGTGGTTTTCGGGGCGGATACTCATGACCTCCGCGACCAGGCAGTCGGCCTTCGCCCGAACTGCCTCGCGGATCAGCCGTTTCTGTTCCAGAATCGACGGGGTGACACTCCGGTCGAGTTCGACCTGGCGGCCGTCGGGCATCAGGATCACCGCTTGCGACCCGGTGGTTTTGGCGATGACTCTCCGGCCGTCTTCTTTGAGGATGGAGGCGAGGATGCGCACCACGCTCGATTTGCCACGTGTGCCCGTGACCGCGATTCGCAGAGGAATGCGGCGTTGCGCCCGGCTGAGAGCGACCCGCTCCCACACGAGGTAAAGCAAAAACAGCATCAGGCAGGTCAGCAGTGTGCGCATCGCTATGCTGGGTGTTGGGTGCCAGGGATCGGGTGCTGGGTGTCAGGTGTTGGGTGTCAGGTGTTGGATTTCAGTTGGCGGGCTGCACCCACAACCCACCAGCTGATTCCCAACACCCAGCACCTAACACCCAACACCTGCCGTTTCAGAAGCCGCGGGCGAACATGCCCCAGAAAGTGTCGCCCAGCTCGTTCCACTTATCGATCGCGGCACGGGCGAAGTCGTTGGAGTAACGAGTGATGAAATCCTGGCATTTCCTGCGTCCCTGCTCGGACGAATCACTCTTGAGCATGTCCAGGGCGACCTTTTCTATCGCCGGCAGTTCGTCGAACGCTCTGGTCTCAAGTTCCCCCACCGCCCCCTCGACGATCTTGCGGGTCGTTCCCCACTTGATCGTGGCCAGGCGGTTGGTCTTCCGGAAAGCCCAGCTGGCGGAATCCGTGCGGTACTTCTTCTGGGAATCCACCTCAAAGCTCTTGGGCAGCGAGAGCACGCCCGAGAAGATCGGGATTCTCGGGCTCTGTGCCGGATTGTCGAATGAGAACCACGCGACCGCGCCGATCTCGTCCGGCATCCAGCCGCGCACCTGGATGATCTGCGAGTAAGCGCATCCGGAAATGGCGATCGTGCGCGGCAGTTGCACCGTCCCCGGTTTCAGGGTATTGAGCAGAGTGATCAGGTCGCCGCCCATCCAGGCGCTGGCAACCGGGCTCTTGATCATATCCTGGGTGTCGGTGGCAGCGGCAGCGCCCCTGCCGCCGCGTCTCGGGACCAGCAGGTTCTTTGTCGCGTCCATGTCGGTCCCTTCATAAGTCTCCCGGTAGTACTTCATGATGTCCTTTACCGAGAGCTTTGTGGCCGGCTTGACGGTGAACGGCAGTTCCTCGGCGTCCTTCTTGAGATTCAGGGACGGCGCCAGGGTGCTCAGAATATAAAACTCGCGATCCGAAAAAGGCCTCCTGCCGCTGTAGGCCTTCCAGAATTTGAACGTCTCGCCCTGTTTCCACCACCCCATCTGCTCGGCCAACGAATAAACGTTGTCGGAGGCCATGTAATGGTCAGGGTCCTTGAGGTTGATCTCGCTGATCCTGGGGATGTTGGCGGAAACGCCGACCTCGTCGTCGGGGACGCGCACCGCCGCCCAGACCGCGCCGGGCTGGGTCGGTCCGCCGCCCATGATCTCGAGCATCCAGACCTCTTTCTTATCGGCGATGGTGATGCACTCGCCGCTGTCGCCGTAGCCGTACTGCTTTACCAGGTCGCCGATGAGCTTGAGGGCGTCCCTGGCCGTCGCGGTCCGTTCGAGCGCGATGCGCTCCAACTCTTCGATCAGGAACAGCCCGTCGTCGTTTACCAGCTCGCGCCGGCCGCCGATGGTGGTTTCGCCGATGGCCAGCTGTTTTTCATTCATGGCCGGGTAGGCGACATTCAGGTAGGCGAAGGTCTCATCGACCTCGGGGATTTCTCCCTTGAGGATCTTGCCCCTCATGTCGTCGACGGTTTCGGTGTGCAGTGTGCCCCAGTAGATCTTGTTGGTCGCGCCCTTCGGGTGCGTCCTGTGAGGCACGATATTCAGCCAGTTCCGGTAGTTTCCGTCGCAAGTGTGACATGTGATCACGGAACCGTCCGTGGTTGCGAGACGGCCCACCATAATGCTGGTGCAGGAATCCGGTCCCTCAGGGTCCTGCGCCGCTGCCTGGGGCGTGCGGGCAGAAATCGAGAAGATCCCGGTGAAGAATATAAAAATCACAAGAATTGCGCCGTACCGCAGATCTTTGACTTTCAGGCTTCTCATGGAGCCACTCCGTTTCGAATGCCGGATCGTTCCAAGGACGGTCCAGACTTGAGGGACGCTCATGTGTGGGTTTGATCGCTCTGTCGCCGGTTGCGGGCTCACTTTACACTCCCGCCTCCGACCGATAGCAAGCTAATTTAATCGTGCCCGGGATTCAAGGAAAAAGAAGCCGCGCCAGGAGAGCGACATTAGACATTAGACTTTAGACCTGAGACTAAAGACATCAGATCAACATCAGGCCGGAGCCCGCGCTCAATGCGGTCTAAGGTCTAAAGTCTAAGGTCTAAGGTCTAAGGTCTAAAGTCTAATGTCTGGTCTTAAATGCCCGAGCCGGCGTGGAAGGTGTCGTAGCGGGCGTTTCCCTGCGTCACGCGGCTGTCCGGCGGCACGCCATTGGTCAACCAGACGTTGCCGCCGATGACGGAACCGCGCCCGATGGTGATTCTTCCCAGGATCGTCGCGCCCGAATAGATAACGACGTCGTCTTCGATGATCGGATGCCTGGGGACTCCTTTAACGAGGCGGCCTTCCTCGTCGAGCTGGAAGCTCTTGGCGCCCAGCGTGACGCCCTGGTAGATGCGGACCCGCTCGCCGATGATGCAGGTCGCGCCGATCACCACCCCCGTTCCGTGATCGATGAAAAAGCGCTGGCCGATTCTGGCGCCGGGGTGAATGTCGATGCCCGTGGCGCTGTGAGCGATCTCGGTGATGATGCGGGGCAGCAGCGGCACTTCGAGTTCAAACAGGTCGTGGGCGATGCGGTAAAACGTGAGGGCGTAAATTCCGGGATACGCGAGAATCGCTTCGTCGGGAGATGTGCAGGCCGGGTCGCCCTCATAGGCCGCGGTCACATCTTCTGTGAGAACCCGCTGGATAGCAGGCAAGTGCTCGAGGAACCTGGTGGTCGCATCCGCAGCCTGCCGCCCACAGTTGCTGATCGCCGCCTGATCCGCACAGGCAAAACAGATCGCGCGCCGGATCTGCTCTTCCAGGTCGCGGGACACGAAGTCGAGCGTGGCGCCGACATGGAAGCGCACGTTGTCGCCGCTGGCCTCGGAGCTTCCGAAGTATCCCGGGAACAAGACCGACCGGAGGTCTTCCGCAATATTGGAGACCGCGCTTCTGGACGGCAGCGGATATGTGCAGGCAGGCCGTTTGCTCAGCGCGGCAAACTTACCGGAATAGCCGCTCAGCTCCTCCACTATCGACGCCATTTCCTCCCGACCCGCCCCGATTTCAGCCATTGGCGCCCCCTGTCGCCTGGCCTTCGAACAACCAGGTGCTCAAATAGCGTTCGGCATTCGAAGGGATGATCACTACGATCTGCTTCCCCGTGTTTTCCGGGCGCCGGGCAACCTGCAGCGCCGCCACCAGTGCGGCGCCGGATGAGATGCCGATGGCCAGGCCCTCCTCTCGCGCCGCGCGCCGGGCGATCTCGCCCGATTCCTCATGGTCGACCTGGATGACCTCGTCGATCAGCTCGGTGCGCAGCACCTTCGGGATGAATCCGGCGCCGATGCCCGCAATCTTGTGCGGACCCGGCTTGCCGCCGGACAATACCGGCGAACCCTTCGGTTCTACCGCCACTGCCCGAAACGTCGACTTGCGGGCCTTTATGACTTCCGCCACGCCGGTGATCGTGCCCCCCGTGCCCACCCCCGCAACCAGGATATCCACCTTGCCGTCGGTGTCGTTCCAGATCTCCTCGGCGGTTGTCCGGCGATGAATATCCGGGTTGGCCGGATTGTTGAACTGCTGCAGCATCAGGTACCTGGGATTGTCCGCTACCAGTTGCTCGGCCTTTCGAATCGCGCCCGGCATGCCGTCGACGCCCGGGGTCAGGATGAGTTCCGCCCCGAATACCTTCAGCAACTTGCGCCGCTCCAGGCTCATCGTGTCGGGCATCGTCAGCACCAGCGGATAATGTTTGGCCGCGCAGACCAGTGCCAGCCCGATCCCGGTGTTCCCGCTTGTGGGCTCGATCAGGACCGTGTCCGATTGAATCAGGCCCTGCTTCTCGGCCGCCTCCACCATGCTCATCCCGATACGGTCCTTGACGCTGCCCGCCGGATTGAAAAACTCCAGCTTAAGCAGGATTTCCGCGACACACCCCTTCGACAGGGTGTTGAGCCGGACAAGGGGCGTTCTTCCGATCAGGTCGACAATACTGTTTGCGATTTTTGCCATGATTCCAACCTCATTGCAGATCGATAAAACGGACTTATGAACCAGGGTACATTACTCCCATCCGCATAATGCACCGTTGAATCCTAACGTAAACGTAATGGTCCTGCAAGGCAGACCCGCCCGGCGGGTGCAATCGGAAGAGGGACTCAACAAAAAGAATCTGTCAATTGTTATTTATCAATAGTCAGTTGGGGGCGGGTCGGCATGTTGGCTGGCAGGCTCTGCGCTCGGGTACTTCACCCGCTTCGAACTCGATCAGGACCCCACAGGCCAAAGGTTTGAAGCGGCCAAATGACAAATTACCATTGACCAATCACAATTGATAAATTCTCTTGTCGTTAATCATTGCGCGACGCAACCTTTTTGTCGGATTAAACGCTGAGCTTGAAAGGCCCACCCAAATTCCGCGAGGATTGAATCTCACTCCTGATTGCACCCTCTCCCGGCGCTGCCCGCAAAAACTGAGGTCTGGCTGTTCGGTCCCGATCGGATGGCATTGCCGGCCGGAAAATGCCATCAATGGAGTCGTACGGAGTCGACCCAGGGTTCCAGCTTGCGGCCAAACTTGAGGGTGACGGTGTAACGCGGTTCCTGTCCCGATCGTGGCTTGAGCGGCGAGAGCAGCCTGGCATGCGGCAGTGGAACATGAATCACGGATGGCAGGATTTCGGAGACGATGCCGGTGATTTTGTGACCCGTCACGGTGGCGCCGGCCGGGTCCTGGATGTCCTCGACCCGCAATACCAGGATCGCCCTGACGATGAGATATCTGCCCTGATCGGGGTAACGGCCGCGGAGTTCCTGGATGCTCTTCGCCACATCTACGGCTGCCAGATGTGGCGCCAGACTGGGGTCGCGTCCGGGGATTGCGCCCCTGCCCTGCTGTGGCTGCTCAATCCGATCCTGCTGCCGTTCGAATTCCGACCGCTTTTGTTCCCTCTGAAGCCACTGCCGCCAGGCATCGCCCTCCAGTTCCAGGGCCACGTACGCCGTGCGGGGCATTATGGCGAGGTTAATGGCTCGAGTGTCGGCAGGAATGCGGAGATCGAAGCCGACCTCCTGCAGCCTGGCGAGGTCCCGGGACGGGTCGCCGGTGGAGAGATCGGGCCTGCAGAGTTCGAGTCTCAGGTACACGCCCGAGTTTTCCTGGTCCACATTCTGCAGCGGCAGCTCGCGTTCGGACAGCGCAATCGTTTCGACTGCTTCGCCGGCGCGGTTGGTGGCGACGCCGACCAGGGCGAGGCCGTTAGCCAGGAGGATCACCAGGATTGCGGCGAGCAGGCCCGTCCTCTTCATGCCGTCTCCAGCATCCCGCCGCGGGCCCGGAGTATCCTGAAAACCGCCAGCAGGATGAGCGCAACGATTCCGAGGGTGAGAAAGAACAGGTACTTGGGCATCCAGTCCCACCACCAGACATACAGCCGATTAAACAGATAAATCGCAAAGAAGCCGGATCCGAGGTTTACGGATTCGGCGATGCGTTTCCGGACGCCGGCCCAGATGGCCGCAATCGCGGCGACAAACCCGGCCGTCTGATAAATCGCTCCCGCTGCCTTTCTGCTGAGCGGGAGGAAGCTCAGTTGACCCAGGTTGCCCAGGAGGAGCAGAGCAAGAAAGATCAACAACAGACCGAGCAGGCGATAAACGGCCGGAAAGCCGGGACACCTCTCGTGACGCGCCAGCAGGGGGATCGCCAGCATGGCCAGGGCACCGGGGAGGAAGGTTTCGGGACGCTGGACGAGCGCGCTCCAATGGCTTCCGCTCAGGCTGGCGGCTTCGGCGGCAACAAATATCGCGAGCGCAATCAACCCGCCGGCGAGCGGAAGCCGCAAGCGGTGCCGATAGCCCAGGATCACAGCCAGGGCTCCCCACGCGAGAAACGCGTTCGCGGTCGGCGCGATGTTAAAAATGCTTCCGAGCACCGTGAGGTTCAAGATGAAGGCGGCCAGGGCCACCAGGACGATCAGGGAAGTGTAGTAAAGCGTCTTTTCCCTGTGTGCAGCCCATTCGGCGGCGATCAGGCAGAGAATGGGCACGGTGACGAGGATTGCCACCTGTGTCGGGGTATTCAGCCAGCCCCAGTACCGGTAGAAGAAGAGGAAAACAGCCGCGCACAAGGCGAGCCCGCCGAGGGCGGACGCGATGCGCATGGCGAGCGACATCTTCTTCTGGGAATCGTTGACGTCGACATCGAAACGCCCGGCGAGGTCCGACAGCGTCCTGTCGAGGTGTGCATCGAGCCGGGCCCGCTGCTCGCTGTCGAGGACGAGGGCTCCCTCGAGCGCCAGTTGGTCCAGCTCGCGCCGGAAGGCGTAAATGCGGTCGACCCGCAGTTGGGCTTCCTTCTTCCCCGAAAGTTCGGCCATTTGCCGCGATCTTATTCGGTAGCGCACCCGAACTCAACCCTGAAATTCAAGACCAGCGGGCCGTGCCATTGGAATTGACGGGGGGCGACGGCAGCATTGATTGAAGCCCTAAGTACTCGATTTCATAAGTACGGAGACGTATTTCCACCCTTCAGAGAAGCGCAAGTGGGATCGGGGCTACAGCCAAACCCGCAGAGGCTGTCCTGATCTGACTGGCGCACCTTCGGCGCTGCTGTTTTGCGCGCAACCGAATCCCGGCCTTACGGCCGGGCCTATTCACTACCGGCCCTACGGGCCTCGCCCCTGGGGTGAAGGGACTGCTGCGAAAAACCACAACTGAAACGACTTTCACTCCGAGGGGATCAAAGTCGGACACCCATCGATTGCTCAGGTCTGAAGTCTGAGGTCTAACGTCAATAGTCTCCAGCGTTCAGGACTTGTCAGCACTGACAACGGTAGGACGTTGATGAGGGGACCGCTCGCCCCCTGGTTTCCGGGAACGAGCGGTCTTGATTGCGCTATTTTACGTTGGGATCGGCTTCGACCGTGACCCTGGTGAAGTATTCTTTGTCTCCTACCGTAAGCCTGACACGATAGGCGCCGGGTTCGACGGCGGCGCCGAATCCGCCGCGCCCCCCGCCGAAGACCCCGGCTTGCGGACCGGCCGTGCCGCCACGAGCCCCGGCTGCTGCCTGGGCTCCCGCAGCAGCTTGTGCTCCGGCACCTGCCGCAGCGCCCGCTCCTCCTCTGCCGGCGGCAGCTTGTGCCTCGGCTCCTTCTGTTCTGGCTGCACCGCCCCGGCCGGCGGCTGCGGCTATTCCGGCGCCGGCGCCGAAGGCTCCACCCCGCCCCAAAATCGCGGGTGACGAATACATAGGGCTTCATGTCGTCATAGCGGTGCCCGTCGAGGGACACATAGCAGGTGCCGGCGTCAAAGTGCGACGGGGCCACACGGGTGACCTGGTAATACACGTCCTTGGGGATCCCGGGAAGGTTGTCGGCCACATTCTTCCAGTTCAAGCCGCCGTCGCGGCTCACCTGAACGTTGCCGTCGTCGATTCCTGCCCACAGGATCCCCGGTACTGCGGCTGATTCTGCCAGGGTCGTGATATGGCCGAAACTCCCGTAGCCGTCGTGCTTGGAGAACATGTCCGCGGTTCCGGACACTCCCATGATCGGGAGCGCCTTGCGGTCTATCCCTTTGGTCAGGTCGGGACCGGCCATCCAGGTGTCGCCCCGGTTAAGCGACTTGAAGAAGTGGTTGCCGCCGGTGTAAACCGTCCTGGGATTGTGCGGGGACAACACGATCGGTGTGTTCCAGTACCAGCGCAGCTGCTCGCTTGCCGGGAGCGGGGGAACGATGTTGTTGCCGCCGCCGAATCCCATCTGTGCCGCCTGTGCGGCGAGGGCCTGCACCTGGGCCTGCTGCTCGGGAGTGAGTTCGGCATTGGGGGCGCCGCCCCGGCCTCCACGTCCTCTGGCGCCTGTTCTTGGTTGGATGCTGGTGGACCGGCCGGTCCGGAGATCGTAGCGCTGCATGGAGCCGTTCTGAGATTCCGTGTACACGATGTTGTAATCCGTCGGATCCACCTGGCAGTAGAACCCGTCTCCGCCGCCGATCCGGAACCAGTCGGAGTTGATGGGGCCGCTGAAGTTACTGCGGGTCGCGCTCGGGCCGCCCCAGCTGCCGGATCCTGTCAGCGGAAGAAAAGGAGCCAGATGACGGCCAGGATGGGAATCAGAATCGGCAGCGTGTAGTGAGTGATGTAGCGGGTGAAGGATGGGCACTTGACCCCCGCATGCTCCGCGATCGACTTCACCATGAAATTCGGACCATTCCCGATGTAGGTGGCGGCGCCGAAAAAGACGGCGCCTGCCGAGATTGCCTGCAGCAACCCGGAATGTTGCTCCAGCAGGATTCCCATGTGATCGGGATTGCCGAGAGCGAGACGCTGCAGCCCCATCGCCGCGCCGAGGAAGTTCAGGTAGGTCGGGGCGTTGTCCAGAAAACTCGAGAGGAATCCGGTCGACCAGTAGAACTGGCCCGGGGTGCGAACGCCGAGGCGGTCCGCGTTTTCCGCCAGCCAGTCCAGGACCGGCACCATGGTGGCAAATATGCCCGCGAAGAGGATCGCCACTTCCTTGATCGGTTCGAGTGTGAATCCATTGGCTCGCAGAGCTTCTTTTTTTGCGAAGCGGTGCGCCGCGGCTGCCGCGGCGATCATGATGATCTCACGTGCCGGGGTGGTCGTGAAGACCGCCGCCAGTATGATGAAGAGAAAGAAAAAGTTCTGCGTTCCCAGCAGCTCGAACCGGCTCCCGCTCACACGGTGGTGCTCATGCTCGACGTACTGGTGGAACGACCGGCTGTCGATGACGAAAAACACGCCCAGGGTGAGCGCCAGCGCCACTGCCCAGATGCGCCAGAGGTGCAGGATAGTCCAGCGGAAGGGGACGCCGTTCAGATAACCGAGAAACAAGGGGGGATCGCCGATGGGCGTGAGCGCCCCACCCATGTTGCTCACGACGAAAATGAAGAACACGATGTGATAGCCGCGGATTCGCGGCCGGTTGATGCGCATGAACGGCCGGATGAGGAGCATGGAGGCGCCGGTCGTGCCCAGGATGTTCGAAACCAGCGCCCCAACCGCCAGCAACGCCGTGTTTATGATCGGCGTCGCGTGCCGCTCCGTGTGCAGGAAGATCCCGCCCGCGGCCACAAACAGCGATCCGATCAGAGTGATGAAACTGAAGTAGTCCACAAGGGTGTCAAACATCCGGTGGGGGTCGATTTTGACGCAATAATAAATGAAAACGAGGGCGCCCAGGCCGATCGAAACGTGCGGATAATACTTCTCCCACCATTGGCGATCTATGAACGGTACGATCACGATTGCCAGCAGCAGGGCCGCAAACGGAATTATCATCCAGGGGTTGGCCGCCGGCGCGCCGGCCACAGCCCCGACAACCTGGTCAGGCATGCTTGTCCCCCGATGCTCATCCTCAGGAGCGCCTCCTCGAGGCCCAGGAGCACCACGAAAAGCGCAAAGCGAAATGAAATCCTATTCTATTATCACAGCTGGTATGGAATGGCCATCGCTTCCCAACGGAAGCTTGACTCCGGCAGTGGGTGTGGTCACAATTGTGATTCGCTTCCATCGCTGCACTCGCCACGAAAGGCCGAATCGGGTGGCACTCAAGAACATGCAGGAACAGGTTCGGGAGAAGAAATTTGTCGCCGCAACCTCGGTCGTCGCCGCGGTTTTTCTCACCGGTACAAAACTGTTCATCGGCGTGCTGACCGGAAGTCTCGGGATTCTCGCGGAGGCCGCGCATTCCGGTCTGGACCTCGTCGCCGCAGTCATCACGCTGCTCGCGGTGCGGGTCAGCGACCGGCCCGCGGATGAGTCGCACCTGTACGGGCACGGCAAAGTGGAAAATCTGAGCGCGCTCGCCGAGACGCTGCTTCTCCTGTTGACCTGCGTCTGGATTTGTTATGAGGCCATCCAGCGGCTGTTTTTTGTCGAGGTCGAGATCGATCCCAGTTTTTGGGCCTTCCTTACGATGGCGATCTCGATCGTCATCGACTATTCGAGGTCGAGGGCCCTGGCACGCATCGCGCGCAAGTACCACAGCCAGGCGCTTGAGGCCGATGCGCTCCATTTCAGCACCGACATCTGGAGTTCATTCGTAGTGATCGTCGGACTCCTGCTCGTACGCTATGGCGAGGGCTTGGGGCCGAAATTCATATTCATGCGCGCCGACGCGGCCGCTGCGCTGGTAGTCGCCCTGATCGTCGTGTACGTGAGCCTGCAGCTCGGCCGCAGGACCATTGATGCCCTGCTTGACAGCGCGCCATCCGGGTTGGCCGAGACATTCGCGGCCGCATTATCCGGGGTCAGCGGCGTTCGACGCATATCGCGCATGCGCGTGCGTACCGTCGGCAGCCAGGTCTTTGTCGACCTGAATGTGGACGTCCCCAGGCACCTGTCATTCGAGGAAAGCCATGACGTGACCCAGCGGGCACAGGACGCTTTGCGCGGCGTATCGCCCAATGCCGACGTCGTCGTCCATGCCCAACCGGTAGCCGAAAATGAAGGCGTGCTCGAGACCATTCAGGCGGTGACGGCGAGTTCTCATGCCTCCGTTCACAACGTCACGACGCACTGGACCGCGCGCGGGATGTGGATAGATCTGGACCTGGAAGTGGATCCTGAGCTTAGCCTCGAAAAGGCGCATACGAGGGCCACGGAGCTGGAAACGCGTCTGCGCGCCGAGCTGGTCGCGGGCGATGCGCCTATGCCGGTCGCGGACGTGCACGTGCACATCGAACCCCGCGGCGAAGTGCTTGCGCGGGGCCAGGAGGCCGCGGATTCAGAAATGATCCGTTACCGCGGCCGGATCGAGGCAATCTGCGGAGAAATGGAGTTTGTGCGCGGGTGTCAGGACCTGGAGCTGCACAAGGTACAAGGCAGGGGATACCTCTCGCTCCACCTGCTTGTCGACCCGGATCGCCCCGTGTCGGAGGCGCACGCCATCGCCGAGGAGCTGGAAAGCCGCCTGCGGTTGGAGTTTCCCCAACTCGGCCGGGTCGTAATCCATACTGAGCCCGCTGCCAAGAGCCAGCCTCGTTAGCCTCCGTCGCGAGACTCAATAGTTGTTCTTCCTGGACGTGGACAGCCCTGTTTGATGTAACTTCTTACGAGTGCCTCACATAGGCCGGGCCATAGGTTCTTGCCGGGTCTACGTCCACATCTGTGACTACGATGTGCAAGCGAGTATTTGCCAGCGATAAACGCATATTCAAGTTCAAGATACCGCAGATGGCCGCACCTAGTCACAGGTTACTCAATCCGACGTCGTCGGAGGCTGAGCTTGCCCCCGGCTACTCTCTGCGGCCCCTCCGGGGCCGAGATCTTGCGCGCCGATTGCGCTGCCATGGAGTTTCGCGACAGAAACTAGTTAGCTTCCTGCCTTGCTGGAGCTCTTGCGATCTAATTCCGGCCCCCGACTCTGACCTGTGGCGGGGAGTGTCCGAACGCGGGAAACATTCGTCTCAAAATCGCACACCGCAACAGTCGTAGGTCCACCCCTCTGCCGGTTGCCCGTCATTGGCCGTGTGCAGACGTAACTTCCTTCATTTAAATGGGATCGTGTTCCGCCGACATGCCGCCGCATCCTCATGGCACGGTTTGTGCGTAGAGAGGGGCATGCATGTCTTGCGACGAACGAGCAAATGGGCTGACACAAACACCGCGGAAGCGCGGTCGATGGACGATGGGCTGGTGAAACGGTGCCTGTGCGGGGATGATTCGGCCTGGGAAGAGATCGTCCGTGTCCATGCCGGCCGGATTTTCCGCTTGTGCTATCGCTACACCGGGCGGCGGGAGGAGGCAGAAGATCTGATCCAGGAGGCTTTCATACGGATCTATCAGAACCTCGCCAGTTTCCGATCGGGAACGGGGTGTTTTCAGAACTGGGCCATGAAGCTGACCCGAAACCTCATCATCGACCGCTACCGGCGCGAGCGTCGTTTCCAGCAACTCGGAGGCAGCCTGGAACTGGAGGCGATGAATCTCGAAGATCATTCCCGGCCCAGCCCCCAGAAAAACCTTGAGCGGGACGAAGCCTCGCGGCTCATCCGGCAGGCGCTGTGCGCCCTGTCTCCGGAGAACAAGGAAGCGGTCATCCTTCATGACCTGCAGGGGATGAACTACGATCAGATGGCTGAAGTGCTCGGAATTCCGGAGGGAACCGTCAAGAGCCGCATCAGCCGCGGCCGCCTGGCCCTCGCCAGGCAGCTTTTCAGAAATCCGGCCTTGAAAGAAATGTGGGCCTGATCCAGCCCGGATGCATTCTTCGTTTTTAACTAGTTTCTGTCGCGAAACTCAATCATTGTCCTGCCTGGTCCTGGACGTGGACTTGGACCTCGACCTGGACGTGGTCAGGCTTTTTTGATGTGACCTCTCGCGAATGCGTCACTTATATCGGGCCATAGGTATTTGCCGGGTCTACGTCCACGTCCAGGTCCAAGTCCAAGTCCAAGTCCAAGTCTAGGTCCAGGTCAGATGACCTTGAAGTTTCGCGACAGAAACTAACTAGACCGCCTTCTGATTGTGGCGCGAATTCTTACCTGGTGGCTTTCAAATCGGACAGGGTGTAATCCGCTCCCATCCCCATGGCGTCGGCAGCACCCTTGAGCGCCTTCTGCAAATCTGCCGCCTTGAGGGTGGCATCCTTTTTCACGGCGAACTTAACGGTCTTATTGGCCGAGTCCACGCTTACGGAGTCGATTTCCTTCATCGCTTTCATGGTCTTGACGATGAGAGGGCCGCAGCCGGCGCACACCAGCGCCTTCACCTTGGCCGTGTATTCCCCGGGCTTCAGGACGTCCTGGGTCTGGGCGGCGATCGGGGCAACGGCAATCGCCAGCAGGAACATCGTTGCGGCGAAAGTTACGATTACGTTTTTCTTATTCATCGAATTACTCCCTTATATTTGCCTGTTTCTCGGCCGGTGAATCCGGGCCTGCGTTTTCCAGGGGAGATCATTTCCTGATTGCGCGGGCAGATCCTCGCTCATCCCTGCAACTTCGCCGTCGGGCCTTCTCCGCCGGCGTTCCTCCTCAAACCCACATTCATTCGTCACCGAATGGAATCATGTGCCGGGATACGCACAAAAAAGCTTACGCAAATGCGTACCTCTGATCAAGAGCGACCTCGATCGCCTACAGCGAAGAGTGTGACAGGCGGGAGTGAGCGAGGGGAGGCGAGCCCGGGTGTCCGGCTCTGAGACACCCGGGAGGAACGCGATTCAATCACCGCGGTCCTCCCCGGCGTCAGAAGGTTCACCAGTTCGGATGTGACTCCGCTACTTCTTGACGCTCTTGCCGGCGCTCTTGGCCATCGTTGCGGCGACCTTGACCATGGTCGCGACGTTGCTCCCGTTTTCGGCCCTGTAATGGACGGTCACCTTTTCGCCTGCCTTCAGATCCCCTTCCTTTTTGGTCTGGTCGTTCAGGACGAATGCGGTTTCCTCGTCCTTGCCCTTTACTCTGTGGCTGATGACCAGCTTGTCCGCGGCGACGGAACTGACAGTTCCTGTCGCCTGGCGGGTTACGGCCGTCTTTGCCTTCGGCGCCTTCGCCTTGCCGCCCTGGGCAAACGCTGCCAGCGACATCAGGAATACGATCCCGATTACCAGTGTTGCTGCTCGTTTCATGCTCTTTCTCCTTTCAATCATGCACGGCTCCATGCCTGCAAATGCAGTGCACAGACTAGCAGGGTGACGGTTAAGCCAGGATTAATCGCAGATTATTTCTCGCTTAATCTCTCTGATGGGCTTGCCGGGGAGTGTTTGCCGGGGAGAAAGGAGCGGAGGCAAGGGGGATCGATACACGAAACATGGTGCCTTTCCCGGGCAGGCTGTCCACGGAGATCCGGCCGTGGTGTGCTTGCACGATCCACTCTGCGAGGCTGAGGCCGAGCCCCGCGCCGTCCAGTTCCTTGGAACGCGAGGGATCCCCGCGATAGAAACGTTCGAAGATATGGGAGAGCGCCCCGGCGTCAATGCCAATGCCGTCGTCGCGCACCTCGAGAACCGCCTCGCCACTAAAGCGGCTCACCCTGACGGTCACGTGGCCGCCCTGCGGGGTGAACTTGATTGCGTTATCGAGCAGGTTCAGGATGACGCGTTCCAGCCAACCCGAATCGCCGATGACGGAAACCTCGCCTGCATAATCGGCCGTCAGCGAAATTTCCCGGATCGACGCGAGCGGCTCCATCTGGTCGACGAGCGACGCTGCCAGGTTCGAAAGATCGACCCTCTCCCTCGCGATCTTGATCTGCCCCGCCTCTGCCCGGGCCAGGGTCAGCATCTGATCGATCATCTTCGACAGCTTCCCAAACTCTTCCAACTGGCTTTCCAGCACCGTCCGATAGTCGCTTTCTGTCCGGGCCCTGGCCAGTGTGACTTCCGCCTCGCCGCGCAAAGCCGTGAGGGGTGTGCGCAGTTCGTGGGAGATGTTTGCGGTAAAATCCTTCATCTGTTCGACGGCCTTTTCCAGACGGCCGAACATGTCATTGAACGTCTTCGCCAGCTGGTCCAGCTCATCGCCGGTGCCGGACAGCGGCAAACGCCGGTGGAGCTGGGCAATGCTCATTTCGCGCACGGTGGCGCTCAGCACTTCAAGCGGCCTCAAGACCCGGCCTGCCATCCACCAGCCCGACATCAGTGCCAGAAGAATCCCTGAGGGAATCAGCCACAGGGTGACCTGGAGCATCTGTCGCAAGGTCGTATTGCGCAGGGTCAGCGGGGCTCCTACCTGCAGCAGGTAGGGATGCCCCTCGGTGCCGTGGACCAGGCAATTGTAAAACTCAATGTCGACCTGGTCCGTGTCCAGCCTGGTGAAGTCCGGGCCGCGCACCAGTTCATTCACCTCTTCCGGGGTGTACTGAAATCCTAGCGCCTCCATTTGTGGAGATCGCTCGATCATGGCGCCGGCCGCCACGTCGTAGACCTGGTAGAACCGGGTGGCATTCCCGACAAAATATGCTTCCTCCGGGTCATTGACATCGTAGACCAGCCGGGCGTGTCCCCCTTCGAAACGCAGGTAGCCTCGCAGAGCCGACGCGCGTTCCCTCAATTCAGAGTGCAGGTCCGCGTCCAGCTGGTAGGCAAGAAGGTTGTAAAACAGGGCGCTGACGGCAGAGAGAAGCAGGGTGAATACCGCGGCGTAAAAGAGTGCCAGTTTGGCGCGCAGCTTGGGCGGCTTCATGCGGGATTATCCGTGAGGACATAGCCTACTCCCCGCAGGGTGTGCAGGAGCGGGGGCGAGAATCCTTTGTCTATTTTGTTACGCAACCAGTTGATGTGCACGTCGACGACGTTGCTTACCGCGTCGAAGTGAATGTCCCACACATGCTCGATGATCATATTCCGGGTGACGGGGCAGCCGGCGTTGCGCAGGAGGTACTCAAGCAGCGCATATTCCTTGGGTTTTAACTCGATGCGCTGCCCGGCCCTCTTGACAATGCGGGTGGAAGTGTCCATCTCGAGGTCGGCGATCCGCAGTTTGACGTCCTCGGCGGTGGTGCGGCGCAGCAGGGCACGGACCCGTGCGGAAAGCTCGGCATACGCGAACGGCTTGATCAAATAGTCATCCGCGCCGCTGTCCAGGCCGGTCACCTTGTCCTGGAGGTCGCTCTTGGCAGTGAGAATCAGCACGGGCAGCTGGGGGTTGCGTGTGCGGATCCGCCGCAGGACTTCCAGCCCCGGCAGACGGGGCAACATCAGATCCAGGATAACCAGGTCATACCCGTAATTCTCCGATTGGTAGGCCCCGGTTTCCCCGTCGTAGGTCACGTCGACGGCATGGCATTCCTGCTGTAAGCCTTGTTGAATGAAACCCGCGACCTTTTTGTCGTCTTCGACAACGAGAATGCGCACGCTTGACCCACTCCCTCAGGGACCCGGCTGTCGTCATGACGGCCGGCGCGGGCTCCCGCTGCAGGAAACTCGATCGCGGGAGGATCCGCAATTCACTCTGGCAAAGGCAGCGCCCGGCTCACGATGGGCAAGATCCCGCTCCAACGTGGATTGATGCGCCCCGCCTGCCAATGTTGCATGCCCGCCATTCCCGGGGCGCCTGATATCCTCTGACCTCAGGACGCACGTGACAACGCGGGTGGATGACGCCACCTGCGCATCGTTCGGAACTGATGGATTCGAGGCCCGAAGGGCCGCCAGGGGACAGCCAAGACCGTCAGGCCGGGCACAGGGATCTCGTTAGCATGAACGCCGAAGGCGCGGCACTTAAACCAAAGCATTTTATGGCGTGCCGCACCTTCGGCGCTCGTTTTTCGGCGCTACTAATCCCGGCCTGACGGCCGGGCCTATTGAATGACGGCCCTTCGGGCCTGATGAGGGATCTATGGGGAACGAACGGCCAGCCCAAAGCCGCCATTCTGCGTGTGAGGAATTGCCAGTGATAGCCGGGAGGCCGCACAGCGTGACAATATGGATCGGCTTGAATGATTCTGTTGAAATCTGAATTATTGTTGTTATCATGCCCCCAGAGGCAAGAGAAGAAATGAGCCGTCACTACTACTATTGCTGCTACTATCGCGGCTCGCGCGAATGCGACCCCTGAGGGGTACCCCTTTCCTTTCTTCGCAAGTCATCAGAAAGCAGGAGCGGCCCACCAGGGGGATCGGTGGGCCGTTCGCATTTTAGGGGAGAATTTATGATCATCGTTTGTGAGACCAGAGCGACTGAGGCGCAGATCAACGCATTGCAGCAGACAATTCGGGAGGCGGGACTGGAGGTCCACCGCTCCGACGGCGCCGAACACACCGTGCTCGGTGTCGTAGGCGACCGGACCCGCCTGGACATAGGTGCTTTTTCCCTTATGCCGGGGGTCCGCAACGTGGTTCCCGTCTCGACGCCTTACAAGCTGGCCAGCCGGGAATTCCATCCGGAAGACACGCTGGTGCACGTGGGAGACACGGCGACGGTGGGAGGCCCGGAGATTGCCGTCATGGCGGGGCCCTGCGCCGTGGAAAGCGAGGCCCAGATCGAGGCCAGCGCGGAACTAGTATCCAGGTGCGGCGCCCGGATTCTCCGAGGCGGCGCGTTCAAGCCGCGCTCGTCCCCCTACTCCTACCAGGGCCTGGGGCTCGAAGGACTTAAATTGCTCCGCCGGGCAGCCGACAGTCACGATCTTGCGGTCGTGACGGAGGTCATGACGATCGAGCAGATCGAAGTCGTCTGCCAGTACGCCGACCTCCTCCAGATCGGGGCACGCAACATGCAGAATTATCCGTTGCTCACGGCGGTGGGGCAGGTCAAGAAACCGGTTTTGCTCAAACGCGGAATCTCGGCCACCATTCAGGAGTGGCTGATGAGCGCGGAATACATCCTCTCAGCCGGAAACCGCGACGTCGTCCTTTGTGAACGCGGAATCCGCACTTTTGAGACCGCGACGCGCAATACGCTGGACCTTTCGGCAGTGCCGGTGATCAAGCACCTGTCGCACCTTCCCATCATTGTGGATCCCAGCCACGGTGTCGGCGACCGCCGCTTCGTGGTTCCGATGGCGAGGGCTGCTGTGGCAGCCGGTGCGGACGGCATTCTCGTGGAAGTTCATCCCGATCCCGACAAGGCCCTGTCCGACGGGCCCCAGTCGCTCACCTTCGATGAGTTCGGTACGCTGATGAACCGATGCCGGATCATCGGGACGACGGTCGGCCGCAGGCTGGGGAGGGCCCGATAACATGAAGAACAGGAAAATCACCATCATCGGGTGCGGCCTGATCGGAGGGTCGGTCGCGCTGGCACTCAGGCGCCGCCGGCCCGACTTGTCCGTTGCCTGCCTGGACCTGGCCGAACACCTGCCGGCCATACGCGAGGCGGAAGTCGCTGACGAAGTCGGAACCCTGGAGGAAATGGACGCACATGTGCCCGGGAGCTCGTTTGTGCTCCTGGCTACGCCGGTGCAGGCAATCCTGGAGACGCTTGCGCGGATCCGCCCCTATCTGTCGGCGGATGCAATCGTTACGGATGTGGGGAGCACCAAGGAACAGATCATGGCGGGGGCGCAGGCGTTGATGCCTCCCGGCGTGCACTTCATCGGCGGGCATCCCATGGCGGGCTCGGAGCGCTCGGGGGTCGAGGCCGCGGACCCGCTCTTATTCAGCGAGCGCGCTTATCTTCTCTGCCCCTACCCGGACACGCCGCCCGATGCGCTGCTGTCGCTGATGGACCTGGTGGAAAGTCTGCTGGCGCTCCCGATCACGATCGACCCTCAGGAACATGACCGCATTATGGCCACGGTCAGTCACCTGCCCCAACTCATCGCGGTCGCCCTCATGCACGCCGCGCACGCCGAAGATGCGACTCACACCATGCTGGACACCCTCGCCGGGCGCGGATTTCTCGATATGACGCGCCTTGCGGCCTCCGATTTCGGCATGTGGCGCGGCGTCCTGGACACGAACCGCGAGGCCATCCGGGAGTCTCTCGACAGGTTCAGTAAGAGCCTTGCGCAGTTGCGGGAAGCGATATCGGACGGGAGCGCCGCTCTCATGTGGGAGCAGGCCTGCTTGAGACGCCGCAAAATGGACGCGGGCAGCCGGGCCCGACTGCGCAAACCCGATTTGCGAAGCGTGATCGATCGTCACGACAAGCAGATCCTCAGCGCGCTTGGCCACCGGATGCAGGCCGTGCGCAAGATCGGCGAACTCAAAATGAACCAGGCCACGCCGGTCAGCGATCCCGACCGGGAGCGGCGGATGATCCTCCAACGGCAGGAATGGGGCGCATCGCTGGGCCTGCCGCCAGGCCTGATCAGCGATCTGTTTGCGGTCATCCTGAAGCACAGCACGGAAATTCAGGCCGCCCGACGCTGAGACAACATTCGTCTTAACGACGGGCTGCTGATACAATAATTCGAATTGCGCTTCACGCGATAAGGAGCCGAACTTGGAAACAGAAAAGCAGACGACGCAAACTCGAAGGATGTTTTTCGGCAACCTCGCCACCCGTATCGCGGGCATCTGTGCGGTCGCCGCAGCGCTGCGCAGATTCGGATTTACCGCTCAGGACAAGCCGGATACGGTGCTGGCCTCAGTCAAGATTGCCGACAACCCGGATCTGGCCAAGGTCGGCGGATTCGTTCTTATAAAAGACACGCCGGAAGGCGAAGTGCTTGTCGTCCGTGCCGGGGAGGATGAGTTTGATGCGATGAGCAACGTGTGCCCGCACAAGCAGTGCCATGTCGAGGTGAAGAGTCCCACCGTAATCAAGTGCCCCTGCCACGGTTCGACATACAAGATCGACGGCACCTATGTGAGCGGTCCGGCAAAGAGGAGCCTGAAGAAATTCCCTGCGACGGTGGAAGGCGGCGTGATAACGGTTACCGCCGGGTGAGTCGCGGGCAGCGGCAGGATCGATTCAGGCGAGTGGTGTTGCCGGAGACGTGCTCGTTCCGGCCTGGAGGGAATGGAGATGGAGCTGTTTCTCGCACAGAATCATTCGCCAATGACGCACTTGCCCATCGCAACGGCGATCCTGGGCGCGATTGCATCGCTCGCGGCGCTGATCACGCACAGGAAGGAAGCCACGCTGATTTGGGCTCTCCTCGCCATCACGTCATTCGTGACTGTCCTCCCCACGGTATTTACAGGAATCTTCGCCGCAAGAGGGAGATTCAATGATGATGGGAAGCCCTATATTCAGAGCGGAATAATCGTCAGCAATCTGCCCGCAAACGCTCGCATTTTCCGTCATCAGATACTCGGACTTTCCGGCACGGCAGTGGCCGCGATCCTGGCTGCGCTGGGCGTGACCAGGCTGCGCGGGCGGGTGCCGAACGCGCACCTGGTGGTTTTGCTCGCCGTGCTTCTCGCGATCCTCTGGGGAATCGGCGGGCATCTCGGCGGCGAGGAACTTTGGGGACCGGACACGTTCCCGGGATTTCACTGACCCCGCCTGCGGCGATAAAGCTCCAACTTTGAAGATCACGTCCCAGAATGCCTCGTGAAATCGACGAACCGCGCTCGTTCTCCCCTTGGACTTCCAAACACGCACCCGGGAAGATCCTCATCATACGGATGCAGGCGGTCGGGGACGTCGTCATTACGCTCCCGGCGTGCAGTGCTCTCAGGCAGCGGTTCCCGGATTCGCAAATCGACTTCCTGACCGCGGATGTCTGCCGGGAAATACCGCAGGCCATCCGGCTTTTCGACCACGTATATTCCATGCCGCGCGGCAATGGACGCTGGACACGCGCCTGCCGGGCTCTGATCCAGGGCGCCCGGATGCGCGGCGAACACTACGATGTGATCCTCGATCTGCAGCGCCACCGGGCCAGCAGGCTCATCCGCAGGATCGCACGGCCCCGCGCCTGGGGCGAATTCGACCGGTTCTCGCCACGTCACGCCCTGGAACGGGTGGTTGACACTTTTCACCGGACCGGCTTTGCCGGTCTGCAACCCATGTACACGCTGGACATCAGAGAAGATGTGCGGGCCTCTTCCTGCCGGATACTCAAAGAGAACGGTTGGGGCGGGAAGGGAAGGCTGGTGATCCTGAATCCGGCGGGACTTTGGGTGACACGGAACTGGCCGCTTTCGCGCTGGATAGAGCTAGCAAACCTGTGGTGCGGGACCGAGGCGGTGATGTTTTTGTTCCTGGGCACGGAGAGGATGTCCGGGAAGGCCATGTACCTCAAGGAGCACCTGGGCCGCCGGGCGATCGATTTGACCGGCAAGACGACCCTTGCCCAGGCCCTCGGTGTCGTCCAGTGCGCATCGGCCGTGATCAGCGAAGATTCGGGACTTCTCCATCTGGCCTGGGTTTCCGGCATACCGACCGTTGGGTTGCTCGGATCGACCCGCAGCGACTGGTCCCGTCCGTTGGGCGATCGGAGCCGCTTTGTGAGTTCCGAGGATCTGCCCTGCGGGGCTTGTATGGAGGCTGCCTGCAGGTTTGGAGATGTGCACTGTCTGACCCGCTATTCCGCCGATTCGATCCTGAGACTCGCGCGGGAAGTGGCCGGGGCTCGATGATGCCATCAGGTCCTGTGAGGCGACGCTCGTGAATCAGGACACACGGAAGGCTCCGACGGTCCATGAAACAGACCCGCTTCGATCTGCCGCATTCGGGCTGCTGCTGGCGCTATGCGCCCTGCTTCCCTTTGAACTCAAGAACCCGCTCTTCCAGGTGGGGCCCATCGGAATCACGAGTGTAGAAATCGCCGCCTACCTTGCGATCGGCGCGTGGGCTGCCTGCCGGCTCACGGGGCGGTGCCGGGGGTGGACACTGGCGCATTCGACAGTGGCGATCTGGGGCGCCGTCCTGGTCTGCTCGGCTCTCCTTGCTCCTGCCGACAAGCCCGAGGCGCTCAAGTTCGCACTCCGCAGCCTGGGAGGCTGCGCACTCTGCTGGGCGGCCGCAGACATCGTCCGCAGGCCCGGACAGGCCGCTCTAGTCGGACTTGCGCTGCTGGCCGGGGCGAGCGTGTCGGCGGCCGCGGCGCGCGCGGAGGTCTGGTGGCCCGGGGTTGCGGCGGCCCTGCAGAGTTTTAAGACCGGCCCTACTTTGAGCGGAAGCTTCCTCCGTGCCGGCGGCACCTTTCAGTATGCCAACATCGCTTCGATGTACTGGGAAGCCGCGCTGCCGCTGGCTCTTGCCGTTCCGGCCTGGCTGGGCCGGCGGCAAGCAGCCCGGCGATGGCTGTGGATCGGAACTTCCGGATTTTTCCTGCTGACGGAGGCCATTCTGCTGGCGGCAAGCCGCGCCGGGATCATGATTGCCGTCCTGGTTGCGGTTCTGTCGGTGGTTGTTTCCAGGGGCTCGCTCGCGCGGCTGAAACCGTTTGCCGTCGCCGGCCTGGTTACGGCCTTTTTGCTGACGGGAGTCCATGCGGCTACCGATCAGCTGTTCGTTCTCCGCCTGACGACGAGCGACGTTTCCAGCTGGTACCGGGCGATCTACTCGGAATTTCCCGACCGGCTGGCCATTCCAGCGGGAAAGACGACCAGGGTGCCGCTCTTCATCCGCAACGCCGGCAGACTGACATGGCGCTCCCGTGGCCTGGAGGCGGCGACGGTGAGCTACCACTGGTTGGATCTGCCGGCGGGGCGCATTCTGATCTGGAATGGCGCTCGCTCCGATATTCCATCGGATGTGGCGCCGGGCGACGGCGTCCGCATGGAGCCCTGGATCATAGCTCCCGCAGAACCCGGAAACTACATATTGCAGTGGGACATGTTGCAGGAGGGCATTGCCTGGTTCAGCACGTTTGGGCCGTCCAGGGCGCAAATGGACGTGCAGGTCCTCCCGCCCGCGGTTTCCGGGGAGGCGTTATCAGAGTTCCCGTCTGTCGACCTGCCGCTGCCTGCGCAGCCGGCGCGGCTCGATCTGTGGCGCGCGGCAATGCGCATGTGGCTGGAACGACCGGTTTCAGGTGTCGGGCCGGATAACTTTCGGCGCCTTTATGGTCCGCACCTCGGCTTGAAATCGTTCGATGACCGGGTTTACGCAAACAATCTCTACCTTGAGGTCCTTGCAGACTCCGGGCTTGTGGGATTGGCGGCGTGGCTGGCTGTTTTGGCGGGTGTCGCGATCGGAATTAGAAAGTCCTGGAGGTCGGCGCATTTCCCTGAAGACCGGCTTCTGACGGCCGGGATCGGAATCGCGTTGGCTGCGTATTGCCTTCATGGCATGGTGGACTATTTCCTGGCGTTCACTCCCACATACGGGCAATTCTGGATTTTAGCAGGGACGGTTCTGGGCCTGGCACAGGGGGACGACACGCGATGACTGCCGTTGGAGATGGTCTGGTCGCGTTCGAAGCGACCGCACTGGAGTTATGCAACCGATCGGGTGTAGGCAATTACACCGCGAAGTTGCTCCAGGCGCTCGTGGCTCGCGACGATGGCATGCGTTACGCGTTGCTGGCAAGCAGGCCCCGGAATGTCAGGATTCCCCAGGGGGTCGCCGTCCCTGACGGCCAGTACTTCCCGAACCGGTTTCTGTGGATTCAGCTTCTGCTTCCCCGCATCGTGCGGCGCCTGCGCCCGAGCCTTTGCCACTTTACCAATTCGATCGCGCCACTGTCGCTCTGCTGCCCATTTGCCGTCACGGTCCACGACATGTCCCTTTTCCTGTTTCCCCGGCTGCAACCACGGAAAAGCGTGCTTCTGGTAAGATCAATTCTCCCCTCGGTGGTCAGGAAGGCTGCGGCCGTAATAACGATTTCACAGAGCGCGAAGGCGGATATTGTCCGTGTGCTGAAGGTACCCGCGGCACGGGTCCACGTCGTCTACGGTGCCGCCGGCAGCGAATTTCAAAGAATTTCTGATGCCCGGGAGTTGGAGCGGGTGAAGCGCAAGTACCGGTTGGATGTCCCGTTCGTCCTGGCAGTCGGGACGCTGGAACCGCGCAAAAACCTGCCCCGCCTGGTCAGGGCGTTCGCCCGTTTGCGGCGTGGAGGAAGGGGCGAACAGCTGGTGTTGGCGGGCCAACTCGGCTGGCACTACCGCCCCTTGATGCAGCTGATCGAGTGCAGTGATCTCCGGGGCGCCGTGCGGCTGCCGGGTTACGTGCCTCCCGAGGATCTTCCTGCCTTCTACAATCTTGCCCGGGCGGTCGCGTTTCCCTCGTTCTACGAGGGGTTTGGTTTGCCGATCGTGGAGGCGATGGCCAGCGGCACCCCTGTGTTGACCAGCAATTGTTCGTCCATGGCGGAAATCGGTGCAGGCGCCGCGCTGCTGGTCGATCCCTCCAGCGAAGAGGACATTGAGCACGGTTTACTTCGGCTGGTGACTGAGAACCCGCTGCGCGAGGAACTTTCAGCGGCGGGACTGGCGCGTGCCGCGGAGTTTTCCTGGGACCGGGCCGCCGCCGAGACCGCCGCCGTCTATCGGCATATCGCTTCCCGAGGCCGGCGATCGGAGCCCAGGGTGCCGGACGACGGCGTGCGGGAGTAATCTGTGTCGTATTTCGCTCTGACGTCTGAAGGCAGGGCCTGCAGGATGCCTGCGCGGAATCGCTCGCTGGAGAAGCGCCGGCTCAATCGACTGATCCCTTCGCGATCGAAGATCATGCGTTCGAACCTGCGGACCGCCTCGACGATGCACGGCACAGACTGCTCCTTGAAGAAAATCCCTGTGCGGCCGTCCAGCACGATCTCCAGGGCCCCGCCCTGCGCAAACGAAATTACCGGCGTGCCGCAGGCCTGCGCTTCGGCGGCCACGAGGCCGAAATCCTCCATCTGGGGAAAGAGAAAAGCCCTGGCGCCGCTGTAGAGCGCGTGCAACTCAGCATCGCTCACAAAGTCGACGAACCGGATGTTTCTGGCTCCGGCTGCCAGACTCTTGAGGCGAGATTTCTCAGGCCCGGTGCCGACGATCCACAGATTCAGGCCCATTTCCAGGAAGGCTTCGACCAGGAGCTCGAACCGCTTGTAGTGGATAAGCCTGCCGGCGGCGAGGTAGTATTCCTGATTTTCCGGGGATGGTTGCAGGCTCGCGTCGAAATAGAACTTCCCGTAATCGACCGGGGGATAGAGCACACGTGCCGTGCGGCCGTAGTTTCTCTGGATCTTCTGCGCAATGAAGCCAGAGACCGCCAGCAGCGCATCGGGCTTTTGTGCCGCCTTGAGATCCCAGCGCCTCAGATATGCAAACGCCGGCCTGAAGAAAGTCCGGAAAACAGGGTTGGTGAAGTAGTTGTCGATCTCCCAGGCATATCGCAGCGGAGTGTAACAATACGACAGGTGGAAAGTGTGTCCGTTGTGGGACACACCCTTCGCATAGCCTGCGCTGTCGGAGACGATCAGGTCGTATTCGTTCCTGATGCCGATACTTCTGACCGCGGCAGGCATGAAGGGGATGAACAGCCGGTGTTTGCGCCTCGCCAGGGGGAAATCCAGGATGCTCGTCTTATAGACTTTACCGTGAAAAAGCTGGGAAGTCCGCTCGGGGCTGTAGAGCAGCGTGTAGATGTGGGCGCCCGGGAAAATGTCCAGGAGGCTTTCAAGAACCCGCTCCGCGCCGCCATATTGATTGAGGTAATCGTGAACCAGAGCGACTTTCATCGGGACTCCATTACCGCGCCTGCTGCAGGTATTTGATGGAGATTCCCCCCTTAGGGTTACAGGAATGTTACTATTTATTCATGCTTCCTCTTTTGGATGCCCTGAGGAGAGAAGAGATTGAAAGAGCCATCCTCAAGACCATCGTCTATTCCGACCTCTTCGACTACCCGCTGACGCCCGGGGAAGTCGCCCACTATCTCGCCGACAACGCCGTTAGCGGGGAACAGGTTCAGGCCGCCCTGTCCGCACCGCTCTGGATTGGGGGGCAGATTGCGAAGGTGGACGGTTACGTCACGCTGCGGGGCCGCGAAAGTCTTGTGAATCGCCGTCGCGAAAGGGCCGCAGCCTCGCGCAGGCTCTGGCGCATCGCCCGTTTGTACGCCAGGCTGCTGGGTCTGATGCCTTTCGTCAGAATGGTGGCGGTGACCGGGGCCCTCGCCATGGACAACAGCGACAGCCGGGACGACGTCGATGTCTTCCTCGTCACGGCTCCCGACAGGGTCTGGCTGGCGCGCGCGTTTGCAGTGGGGATCGTTTACGCCGGGAAACTCACGGGTGCTGTTCTCTGTCCCAACTATGTCTTGTCCCAGGACGTGCTTACCCTGGAACCACCCTCCGTCTATGTGGCGCACGAGTTCGTTCAAATGGTCCCGATTTTTGGATTGGACATATACCGGCGAATGCGCGCGGCAAATCCCTGGGCAGAACTATATTTGCCCAATGCCGGCCGTCCTCTCCACGAAGAGCCTGAATATCGCCCCGGGTGGTTAATTCGGACCTTGAAACGGGCGGCAGAATGGCTGCTGTCGGGACGCCTGGGGGATCGATTGGAATCCTGGGAGATGCGGCGCAAGATCCGAAAATTCACCCGGGAGAGCGCCCGGTGGGGAGGGAGCGTGATTCTCGACCGTGACCAGGTCAAAGGCCATTTCGACGATCACGGCACCCGCATTTCAAGACGGTACGAGTCCATGCTCGAAGCTCACCAGTTAACGATCCCCCATTGCAGCCACGCTGCGCGAGACAACGACGCGGTGGCGAACCTTCCTTAGCGCGACTGAAGCCCTTATACTAGTAACAGGGAGTAAGCGACTGACCGATGCCCCGGAAAGCAGCCACGAATCCTCTCATGAATTCCCCGAATGGAGGCGTTTGCGAAATTCGCATAATTCGTGCGACTTTTCAATTCTTCGTCTCATCCTGAAGCAGTGCATTCCACCCGGCTTCTGGGCTCCCGCGGACAAAGCCATTACAAGGGGAATCGCAGCCGGCCAGAAGATGGAAATCAGGCGTCAATGATGCATTTTCGTGCATTTCTAAATCTGTATTCCGGGAAACTCCACGCGCTTCCGGTAGCCGTTCTTTATGTCACCGACAAGTGCAACTCCAGGTGTATCTGCTGCGACTACTGGCGCTTCGGGCAGAAGGAAATGTCACTGGAGCTGGTCCGGCAGCTGGCGGGCGAGCTGCCGAAATTTGGGACCCGCTACGTTCTGATTTCAGGAGGGGAGCCCCTGCAGCATCCGCAGTGGGCGGCAATCGCCGCCACGTTCAAGGCGGAGGGGCTGAAGGTTGCCATGGTTACGAGCGGGATCCTGCTGTCCAGGCACGCGGCTGCGCTCCCGGGCTGCGTTGACGAGCTGTATGTGTCGCTGGACGGCTCAAATCCGGAAACGTACCGGTCGATCCGCGGGATTGACGGCTTCGACCTCGTGCGGCAGGGGGTGCAGAAGCTGGCCGGCAAACTGCCGATAATTTTTCGGACCACCGTGCAACGCGCCAACTTCCGCGAGCTTCCGGATCTGCTCCGGCTCTCTCGCTCTTGGGGAGGCACACAGCACTCTTTTCTGGCGGTGGACGTGAGCACGCACGCCGCATTCGCCCGCGGCCGGGAGTTCGACCGGTCGATGGCCCTCCAGAAGGAAGATCTTGATGCCTTCGCGAGGGTCCTCGACGGGATGGAGCGTGAGTGTGCCGGCGAATTCGAAAGCGGCTATGTGCGGGAATCTCCGGCCAAACTCCGCCTGCTGCTCGATTATTTCGCGGCCCTGCTGGGCATGCAGGCGTTTCCGCCGGTGCGCTGCAACGCGCCAAGCTTCTCCGTGGTGATCGAGACTGATGGGTCGGTCAAGCCATGTTTTTTCCTCCCTGCGTCGGGGCGTTTCAGCGGCGGGTCGATGTCAGAAGCTTTGAACGCCCCGGGAATGCGAAGCCTCAGGCGGCAGCAGCGCCAGGGCCGGAGGGAGGAGTGTTTACGGTGTGTCTGCCCGGCGTATAGAGGGGCGCGCGAATTGCTGGGGGTGTTATGACCCGGATTCTTTTCGGCCAGTCCTACTACCTCCGATTTGATCGCAAGCTGCATGCGGCCATGCAGCCGTATCCTCCGCTCGGCACCCTCTACGCGGCGTCCTGCCTGCGCAACCGCGGTTACGACGTCGCGCTCTTTGACGCCATGCTCGCCGCAAGCGAGGAAGAGTGGACGTCCGCTCTCGAGCTGCATCGGCCGCGGTACGCGGTCATGTACGAGGACAATTTCAACTACTTGAGCAAGATGTGCCTCCTGCGCATGAGACAGGCGGTCTTCCGGATGATCAGCGCGTCCCAGAGCGCGAACTGCACCGTCATCGTCTGCGGCGCAGATGCCACGGATCACGCCGGGGCTTACCTGCGCCAGGGCGCGGACTATGTCATCCAGGGTGAGGGAGAGGACACGCTTGGTCGGCTGATGGATGTTCTCGAGGGGCGCGACCCGCTTCCCATCGCCGAAGTGGCCGGGCTGATCTGGAGAGACGGCGAACGGGTGCTGCGCCGCAATGCCGGCCGTCCCCCCATGACGCGGCTGGATGAGATCCCGTTCCCTGCATGGGATCTTGTGGACGTCCCACGGTATCGAAGCCTTTGGAGGTCGCGTCACGGCTACTTCTCGATGAATATGGTGACGACGCGCGGCTGCCCCTACCACTGCAATTGGTGTTCGAAGCCGATCTGGGGCCAGCGGTACAACTCCCGTTCCCCCGAAAACGTCGTCGCGGAACTGGAGTTTCTTAGAAGCTCGTTTCAACCGGATCATATCTGGTTCGCGGACGACATCTTCGGGCTGAAGCCGGGCTGGGTCGAGCGGTTCGGAAACCTGATCCGGGAAAAGCAGCTCACCGTGCGGTTTAAATGCCAGATGCGGGCCGACCTGGTGAAACCGTCGGTAGTCGACGGCCTGAAGGCAGCCGGCTGCGAAACCGTCTGGCTCGGGGCGGAGTCAGGGTCGCAAAGAATCCTCGACGCCATGGAAAAAGGCACGACGGTGGAACAGATCAGGGATGCGCGCCGCCTTCTGGCGGGCGCCGGCATCCAGGTCGGCTTCTTCCTGCAGTTCGGCTATCCGGGTGAGGCGCGCGCCGACATCGACCTTACGCTGGGAATGGTGCGCGACCTCATGCCGGAAGACATCGGCATCTCGGTCTCTTATCCGTTACCCGGGACCGGTTTCTATGAGCGTGTCCGAGCCCAGTTGGGGAGAAAGCAGAATTGGACGGACAGCGACGACCTCGCGATGCTCTACCGGGGCCCGTTCCCTGAGGCGTTTTACCGCGTGCTCTACCGCACGGTCCACGAGGAGTTCCGCATGCGGCGGGCGCTCAGGCGAGTCGGGGCGCCACGGCCGGCCTCGAACTCACGGCGGACGGGCCGCCTGCACAATCTTGCTTCGGCGGGGAAGCACTGGCTGAACTGGCGCGTCCACCGGTTCCGCCTGGAACGATTCCGGGAGCAGCCGGAAGCAACTGTCCTCGCTGCGGAGAAGATCTGATGCGTCGGAAAGTCATTCTGTACAACCCGCGCGCCGTCTTCTGGACAATGCCGTTGGCACTGGTTGCCGTGGGGTCGGCGCTCGACCGCACGAAATATGATGTGATCGTGGTTGACGGCAGGCTCGAAACGGAGCCGGTCCGTGCGCTCCTTGCCCACCTGGACGGACAGGCCGTGTGCCTGGGGATGACGGTCTTGACCGGCGCCCCCATTCGTGATGCGCTCGCCGTCACCCGGGCCATCAAGACCCTCCGGCCCGCGATTCCCATCGTCTGGGGCGGCTGGCACCCGTCGCTTTTTCCTGAGCAGTGCCTGCGGGAGCAGGGAATCGACGCGGTGGTGATCGGCCAGGGCGAAGCGACCTTTGCGGAAGCGGTCGAACGGCTTGCCGATGGAAAATCCCTGGCGGGCGTTCCCGGCTGCGCCTTTCGTTCTGAGGAGGGGCTGTCTGCAATCAATCCGCCGCGGCCGATGCGGGACACCAATGAACTGCCGGCACACGATTACACCCTGGCGGCGGTCGAGGCGTATTTCAAACACAAGGGCAAGCGTCAGCTCGACTACGTCTCATCCCAGGGGTGCCGTTTCCGCTGTTCCTTCTGCGCCGATCCGACTCTTTACAGGCGCGGCTGGTACGGTCTCTCCCCCGAGCGCGTGGCGAGCGAACTGGCCGCCCATCAGCGGAGCTACGGCTTCGAGGAGGTCTCGTTTCAGGATGAAACCTTTTTCACCAGCCCTGGCCGTGTTGCGGAAATTGCCGAGGCTTTCCTGAAGGGGGGGCTCCACGCGAATTGGACTGCGACGATGCGCTCCGATCAGGGCAGCAGGCTCGACGACAGGATCCTGGCTCTCTGTAAGCAGTCAGGGTTGAAACGCGTGATGATCGGTGTCGAATCAGGCTCGCCTGAGACGCTCCTCCGCATCCGCAAGGACATTTCGATTCCCCAGGTATACGACAGCGCCCGGAAATGTGCCCGCCACGGAATCGGCGCGATCCTGAACTTTATTGTCGGGTTTCCGGGCGAATCGGACGAAAGCGTCGCCCGGACCCTGGACCTGGCGGCGGAATTACGCGGCATGAGCCCCGACTTTGAAGTGTCGATTTTTTATTTCCGCCCGTATCCCGGGACCCGATTGGCTGAGGAACTCGTGCGCGACGGGCACAAGTTCGCCGAGTCGCTCGATGAGTGGGCCGATTTCGACTACATCGCCGGCCGGGCCGAATGGGTCACTGACCAGCGCTGGAAGCAGGTCGAACGATTCAAGTTTTATCAGCGGTTCGCCTTCGGCCGTGACCGGCGGCTGCTGCGCTGGCCTCTGCGCGCCGTCAGCCGCTGGCGGATCAACAGGCGCCGGTTTGGATTCCCACTGGAAAAAATCGTGCTGGAAAGGCTGAGGCCTGCGCCGAGGCAATCCTGAAAGATGGCGACGAGAGGACCCGGATGCCGGATGTGTTACTGACCCACGGATATTTTCTGCAGGAAGACGCTCATGAGCGCAAGATCATGAAGCCGTATCCGCCGTTGGGGATCCTGCACCTGTCCGCCTACCTGAAACAACGGGGATTTCACGTTCGTGTCTACGACGCGACTTTCGGATCCATGGCCGGGTTTCGGACGATCCTGGAACAGGAGCGCCCGCCGGTGGTCGGCATCTACTGCACGCTGATGACCAAGTTTGCCGTCCTGGACATGATCCGGACGGCCAGGGCAGCCGGGTCGGCTGTGGTATTGGGCGGGCCCGAACCCGCCAGTTATGCCGGCGAATATCTGGCTCTCGGCGCTGACGCGGTGGTCTTCGGCGAGGGCGAAACAGCGCTGGAGGAACTGCTGCCCGCCCTGGCAGGGCGCGGCGCCCGCGAGCTCGACGGGATTGCCGGCATCGCCTTTCGCAGCGAAGATGGATCTGTTGTCCGGACCGCCGCCCGCCCGCAGGTTGAGGACCTTGATTCACTCCCGGACCCGGATCGCGAGGCTATCGACATCGACCGTTACCTCGCCGCCTGGAGGACGCATCACGGCATGGGCTCCGTGTCGTTGATTTGTGCGCGCGGTTGTCCCTACCACTGCACCTGGTGCAGTCATGCCGTCTACGGCAACACGCACCGCAGGCGATCGCCCGGACGCGTGGCCGCCGAAGTTGAGCAGATCCTGGCGCGCTACAGGCCGGACCAGCTCTGGTACGCAGATGACGTGTTTACGATCCATCACCCGTGGCTCGCTGAATATTCCGACGAGCTGAAGCGCCGCGGGATCCGCGTACCCTTTGAGTGCATATCCCGCGCGGACCGCCTCAACGAAGACGTCATCGCGCGGCTGGCGGAAATGGGTTGTACCAGGCTTTGGCTCGGTTCGGAATCGGGTTCCCAGCGGGTCCTCGACGCCATGCGGAGGGGCGTGAAGGTGGAACAGGTCCGGGCTATGACGCAGGCCCTGAAGCGGCGGGGTATCCAGACCGGGATGTTCATCATGCTCGGATATGAGGGGGAAGAGATGGAGGATCTGAGCCTCACGCTCGACCACATCAAACAGGCGGCCCCCGACGTGTTCCTGACCACGGTGGCATATCCGATCAAAGGCACGGAGTACTACGCTGCGGTGCAGGAGCGGATCCTTCGCGGGGCGGCCTGGGAGTTGCAGACCGATCGCGACCTGGGTGTCCGCGGACGTCATTCCCGGAGGTTCTACTCGTTTGTCACCCGCTGGATGGTGGGCTCGGCCGCCCTCCGGCGCGAACGAAATTCAGGGTCCGATTACCTGCGGCTGGCCAAGGCTGCCTTGAACTCTGCGGTCGGCAGGCTGGGAATGGCGATCACGCAGCACGAACAGGAGAAAGGCGCGCCCGCCAGCAGTTCCATGCCGCGGTTGGAGGCTCAACCATGACGATTCAGGAATTTGATGCGGTCGCCGGTCGCTATGACAGTACCTTCACTGACACCGAATTGGGCCGGGAACTGCGGCAGATCGTCTGGCGCAACCTGGCGGCGATCGTTCAGCCCGGGGCCAGGGTAGTGGAACTCAATTGCGGTACCGGAGAGGACGCCGTCTGGCTGGCCAGGAATGGGGTTCGCGTCGTGGCTACGGACGGCTCCCCTGCGATGCTCGAAGTCGCCTCCAGGAAGGCCGCTTCGCGCGGGATGCACCACATGATTGAATTCGAAATGCTGGATCTGGCCGACCCTGCCTGGAAGCGGCCGGATTTCGACTTTGATGGGGCTTTTTCCGACTTCGGCGGACTTAACTGTGTTCCGGACCTGGTCCCCCTGGCCTGCATGCTGGGACGGAGCGTGAAGCCGGGCGGCCACCTCATCGTCGTGGTCATGGGACGCTGGTGTGCGTGGGAGATACTCTGGCATCTGCTCCACCTTCAACCGCGGACCGCGTTTCGGCGGCTGGCCCGCCGGGGCGCCGGAGTCAGAGTGGGAGATGGCAGGGTGCAGGTATGGTATCCGTCTCTGGGATCTCTCCGGCGAACCCTGGCCCCGGAGTTTGAACTCCGGCGGTTTCTTGGCCTGGGAGTCCTTCTCCCTCCCCCGTACCTTCAAGACGTGGTACTACGCAGGCGAGGCTTGTTTCGACTACTGAAACGCCTGGAACGAATGCTGGCCGAGAGGGCGCCCGTCCGCAGTTTCGCGGATCACCTCCTGCTCGATTTTGAACGCACCTCCGTAATGCCGCGAGAGGCCCGATGACGCCCAGGATCGTTCTCTACAATCCCAGGAGCAATTCCACGGGCAAGAAGATCCTGCCCATGTCGATCCTTGCCCTGGGGGCCGTCCTGGAAGGTCGATACGAATTCAGCATCGTGGACGGCAACCTGTCGGCCGACCCTCTGGGAGACATCCGCGGGGCGCTGCGGCAGGGCGCAAACGTTGTCGCCGTCACCGTGATGCCCGGCCCGCAGCTGTCGCGGGCCTTTCCTCACAGCCGGGCGCTCAAGGAGGAATTCCCGGGGGTGCTCGTGGTCTGGGGCGGCTATTTTCCTACACTCCACGCTTCCGCCTGCCTCAATTCATCCGCAGTGGACTATGTAGTCCGCGGCCATGGCGAACTGGCGTTCCTGGAGTTGCTCGAGCGTTTTGAGAGCGGCGAGGACGTGAGTGGTGTGAAGGGGTTGGCGTACAGGGATGGGGGCGGAACCGTAGTTGAAAACCCGCTGCCTCCGATCCCGCACCCGGATACGCTGCCGCCGTTCCCTTACCACAGGATCGACATGCCGCAGTACGTCCGCAGGACGTTTTTGGGCTCACGCACCATGCCTCATCACTCGAGTTATGGCTGTCCTTTCTTATGCAATTTCTGTGCAGTCGTAAACATGGTGAATGGGCGATGGCTCGCGCAGTCGGCCGAGCGGGTCGCGAAGGTTGCGGAGATGTATGTTGAGCGCTGGCAGGTCAACGCCATCGAGTTCCACGACAACAATTTCTTCACCCACGAGGCCCGGGTGGCCGAAATATCCGGGCGCATCGCGCCGCTCGGACTTACCTGGTGGGGCGAGGGGCGGATCGACACTTTGCTGAAATATTCCGATCGGACATGGCGGTCCATGCGGGACGCAGGGCTGAAATCGGTTTTTCTCGGAGCCGAGTCCGCCTCGGCCGAAGCGCTCCGGCGCATGGACAAGGGGGGAACGCTCACCCCGGAGAAGACGATCGAGATCGCCGCAAAGATGCGACAGTTCGGAATCATCCCGGAGTTTTCGTTCATGGTCGGGAACCCGCCGGATCCCGAGGCGGACGCGAGTGCGACTCTGGAGTTTATCCGCCGCGTCAAGAAGATAAATCCCGGCCAGTGAAATCGTGATTTACATCTACAGTCCGGTGCCGCTCCACGGCCAGTTGTATGATACCGCCGTGGCGGACGGATTCGCGTTCCCGGATACCCTGGAGGAGTGGGTCAATCCCAACTGGCTGGAATTTTCCAGCAGGCGGCATGCCAAAGTTCCCTGGATTCAGGAACGGCTGCGCCGCAGGATCCGGAATTTTGAACGGGTGCTGAACGCCTACTACCCGACCTCCACGGATCAGCGGCTGACGGGACTCAGACGGCTCGTGCTTCGCGCTTCGAGCTTCTGGCGCTATCATGTGCGGGTCTACGGCTTCCCTTTGGAGCTGCGCGTGCTGCAAAAGCTCTTTCGCTATCAACGGCCGGAAACGGCCGGCTTCTGAAGCCATGCCACATTGGTGGAAACGTCTGTTCGGGCGGCGAACTGGACTGAGTGTGGCGGAAGCCTACGCTCTCTGGGCGCCGGACTACCCTCCACGGGCCCACAACCGGCTGATGGCGCTCGAGGAGCAGGCTGTCCTGGAGATGATGCCGGACGTGGCCGGGCATGCGGCGCTCGATCTGGCGTGCGGCAGCGGCCGTTATCTGAGAGTGCTGATGCAGCGCGGCGCGACGCCTGTCGTGGGATTGGATTTCTCCACTCCCATGCTGACACAGGCTAAAGCCGTCGCCTCAAATCTCGTGCTCGCGGACCTGCTTTCGCTCAGCCTGCGCGCTTCCAGTTTCGATGTCGTGACCTGCGGGCTGGCGGTCGGCCATGTCGAAGACTTGACCCGGGCCGTGCGCGAGATCGGCAGGGTTCTGACGCCGGGAGGAACTCTCGTTTATTCCGATTTTCACCCTGTCGGTTACTGGTTGGGGTGGAGGCGGACGTTTCGAGCAGCGGACAGCCGCGAGTATGAGGTCCCACACCACACACACCTCTTTGCCGATCATGTGGCGGCATGCTCGTCGGCGGGAATGCGGATCGAGGAGGTGCGCGAGCCCCGCATCGATTTTGCGCACAAATGGCAGGGCTGCCCGGCCCTGCTCGTCATTCGCGCGCGCAAGGAGGCCTGATCCATGCGGCTCCGTACGACCTGCCCTATCACCTTTGTGGATGCGCACGTGGCGGGTCCTGCCGGGTCGGTCTGCCGCCTCCATCCGGGTATCCGGCGACCGGGTGGATCGCCTGGATTCCCCGCCGCAGCACGGGGACACGGTTGTGGATCTCGGAGGGGACCTGGTCTTGCCGGGATTCATCAATGCGCACGACCATCTGGATCTCAACAATTTCCCCCGCTTGAAGTGGCGGGATCGATACGACAACGCGCGCGAGTGGATTGCCGATTTTCAGCCGCGTTTCAAGTCCGACCCGCTTCTCCTGGCTCCCATGTCGGTTCCGATCAAGGACCGGCTGATGCTGGGCGGAATCAAGAATCTGCTCAGCGGCGCGACCACCGTGTCTCACCACAACCCTTTTCACCGCCTGCTCCGGCGCGGGTTTCCGGTCAGGGTCCCGCACCGTTACCGATACAGTCACTCGCTGCTGATCGACGGGGAGGCCGTCCGAGATCAGTACCACGGCACCCCCGTCGATTGGCCGTGGATCATTCACGCCGCCGAGGGAACGGACGCTGCCGCAGCGGAGGAGTATGACCGGCTGAAGCGCTGGAATTGCATCGGGCAGAACACGGTCCTGGTGCACGGCGTCGGGTTGGGAAATGCGCAGATGACCGACCTGCTCGAACACGGAGGCGGGCTGGTCTGGTGCCCTTCCTCCAACGACTTCCTCCTGGGCAAAACTGCGGATGTCGCAGTCATGGCCCGCGTCCACCGGGTGGCCCTCGGCACCGATTCGAGGCTGAGCGGGGGACGGGATATCCTCGAGGAAATGAAGCATGCTGCGCGCTGTCATGGGGCGCGTGTGGAAGATCTCCTGCGCATGGTGACGGTGGATGCGGCAGCGGTGCTGCGACTGCCCGACGCCGGCGAGCTTCGGCCGGGCGCGGCGGCGGATCTCATCGTCCTTCCGAAGGGCTCGCCGGAACCGTTGGCCGGCATCCTGTCGGAGCGTTCGCGCATCCGTCTTATCCTCATGGGCGGCCGGGCCGTCATCGGAAATGCGGACATGGCGCCGGTTTTTATCGCGACGAAGGCGCCGTGGGTGGCAGTGCGCCTCGACGGCAAAGAAAAACTCATGGCCAAAACGCTCGCGGACCCGCTTAAACGCTGTTCCATATGCGAGACGGGCCTCGAGCTCTAGCTGACAGGCCACCTCAGATGTCTTCGGGCCTCATGATGGTTCCATTAGCAACGAGCGGCCGGCCCAAAGCCACAGTGTCACGTGTGGGGAACATCCAGGGCCCGGCCTGGATACTCACGGAGTTTACAATCTCCCGGGCCCAGGGTGTGAAGGAAGGCAGCCGGGAGGCGGAAAGACGCCGGCGGACGCCGACACGACATTGCGCCCCATCGACCGTTGCCGGGATTATGCAAAAGAGGAAAGCGTGCTAAGAGTTGTCTGGGTAGTTCCGGGGTTTAGCAGTGACGAGAATGACTGGTGCATCCCGGCCCTGCTCGACCTGGCCCGGACGATGGCCCCAACCTGCGATCTGCACATCGTCGCGATGCGTTACCCATACCGGCAGGACACGTATCCCATCGGGAATGCGATCGTGCACAGCGTTGGCGGCGGACACCGGGGGCCTTCCCACACTCCCGGAATCTGGCGTGACACGGCCCGCGTCATCCGCGGTCTCCGTTTCGATGTGCTCCACGCCTTCTGGGCTTATGAGCCCGGCCTGATCGCCGCCTGGTTCGCGAGGCGATGTCCCGTGATCATCAGCCTGGCGGGCGGGGAGCTGACCTTCCTGCCGCGAATCCGGTACGGATTGATGGGCCGGATGCGGACCAGGATCCCACTCCGCTGGGCTTTGCGGCGCGTGCCCGTGGTAACCGCGGGATCACAGTTCCTCCTGGACCTGGCTCACAAAACGATTCCGCATCTTTCGCCGAAGTTCCTGCCGTTAGGGGTCGAACTCAGCCGATGGCCTTTCACGCCCCGGAGTGCCGGACCTCCCACGATACTCAACGTGGGTTCGCTCGAGCCGGTGAAAGGCCAGGATGTTTTGCTGCGGTCCTTCGGCCGCGTGCTCCGCCGGAGGCCGACGGCTCGATTGCGGATTGTCGGCGGAGGCGGTGAGTCGGAACGGCTCGTGAAGCTGGCGCATCAGCTTGGTTTGGCGCCAGGCGTCGAATTTGCCGGCCCGGTCGCCCATCACGAACTCCCGACCTTTTATGGCGACGCCTCTATCTTTGCGCAATCATCCTGGCATGAAGCGCAGGGAATGGCCCTCATCGAGGCGGCGGCGTGCGGGTTGCCGGTCGCCGGGACCGCCGTGGGCGCTCTGCCGGAGTTCGTCCCGGCTGCCGCACTTCAGGTCCCGGCGGGGGATGAAGAGGGGCTGGCGGACATCCTGATCAGATTCCTGGACAATCCTGATCAGGCGGGATGCATGGGCGTGAACGCGAGGGAAAGAGTGGAGGCCTGCTACAAGGTCGAAATCGCCGCGGCTCGCTTTCTCGAACTCTACCGTTCTCTTGTCTGATGAGTCACAGCAGGGCGGGTCCTTGCGGCCCGCCCTGCAGCGGGTCTCAGTTGATACCGGGCGGCTTTCCCGGGATGACCGGAATGGCCGTAAACAGCCCGTTGTTCAACACCAGCGCGACCACGCTGAAACTTTGCGAGGCCTGCTCGATCAATACCATGGATCCCTGAAACTGGAAGTTGGCGTTGTTCAGTTCCTGCCAGACAAAAATGGCGCCATGTTTACCCGGAGCCAGGGGATTCAAGAACGGAGGGTTGTCGGAGAGTAACACGGACCCGTCGGGATTGACCAGGACCACTTTGACGTTGATGTTGGTCGTCCCTGTGTTCGCAACGGCATAGCCGGTATCGCGGTTCTGGGTGTGGTCGTCGTTCATCGGGACCGTGGCTGCGCTGATGGCGTTCCCTGAAAGGACCCCGACGATGGTCTGAAGTGCGCTGCCGACCACGAACTGGAAGGTCGCGACGCCTCCCAAAGTGCCCCCGGAGCCCACTACGGCTGCCCATCCGGTAGTCGTCGGATCAGATGCGTTCACCGGGCCGGCGGTGATCACCTGGGATCCTCCCGTGGGCACCGAGATCGCGAAGGTCGAGCCCACCGTGGCGGGGGCCCCGGTAATGGACAGGTTGGCTCTCAACGGAGCACCGGCGTCGGAAGTCAAAACCAGGTTGCCGGTGGTGGTATCGGCCCCCGTGTTCACGAAGGAGAAGACGGTGGTATATCCCCCGCCAATCGCGACTTGAGCAAAGAGATTGGTCGTCGTGGCGGCGCCCTGGGCCGCCGGGCCGAGAATCGCCATCGTTAACGCAGGCATGGCCGGCGGGCCTGGGGTTGCTACAGGTTGCCTCGGAATCGGCGCCGGCGACAGTGTGGCCTTGAACGATCCGCCGAACCGCCCCTGGGCCTGTGCGGCTGGAACGATGACAGCCGCCAGGACCAGCACAAATATGCCCGATCGGCAGGCAGCTCGAAACAGGTTGCTTCTCACGATGGGACTCCTCCGTGGGTTAGATAGAGCGTTTGCTTAAACCTCGATTGCCTGCTTCCCCGAGTTGGAACCAGGCTTCATTCAAAAATCATACGCTGCCGCGGAGCGTTGATCAACGCAGCCTGAAAGTTTCGGCGCCTACCGGTTTGCGCCGACCACTGCCAATCAGATGCAGCAGGAGACCATTAAGTTCAGTCGGCGAACTGCTCGGCCGGCCAATAAGAGCAGATGATGTGGCCACGAAATGCACGAAACACAGAAGATCGGTTTCGTGTGTTTCGTGGTTTCTTTTTGTCCGAAGACTTGTCTCCGCAATTCCCTCGATGAACTGACTGGAGTTCTCAGGTGGTGAGGCGGCTTCCCCCGGATCGTCATTGCCTGGCAGGAAGCAGGCGGCGAAGTTCCGCCACGCGGCTGCCGTAGCTTCCCTCCATGTCGTGCTCCACCAGAAACCGGAGATCGTTTTCCGCCTCTTCGAATTTGCCCTCCCGGACGAGCACATATGCGCTCATATATCTTGCCTCGAGAAGATCCCAGCGCATCTGTTTCAGGGTCTGCAGCGTCTTCGATGCGGCTGCGGTGTTGCCCGTTTGCAACTGGACCAACGCCAGGTTCAAGTAGGCAGGCCAATAATCCGCGCGCCGGCGAATCGTTTCCGCAAATTCCTTCAGCGCGTCCTGGTAGTGGCTTTGCAGGATGTCGATATTCCCCAGGTTGTGATAAGCCTGCCAGGTGTTCGGGTCTGCCTGAATGGCGCTCCTGTAATACTTTTTGGCGTCGTCATAGTTCTTTGCCGTCTGTGCCAGCCATCCGAGGTTATAGAGCGCCGGGGCGTATGTCTCATCCAGTTCGAGGGTCCTCTGAAACTCCTGCTTTGCTTTCTGCCGGTCCCGATCCAGATAAGCGATGCCGAGGTTATAGTGAACTCTCGGCTTCAGCGGAGCCTTGGCGGCGGCATCTTCCCACAAGCGAACGCCGTCCCCCCAGATGTGGGTGCGCCTCTTCGATGCCACGGCGTAAGAGCCCAGCAGCAGGCACACGCATACCAGGGAAGCAGCAATCCTTTGATTGCCTGTTTTCACGATGCGAGGAATGGCTCCGAGTAACACCCATGCCATGAAAATCGAGGCTGCGATCATCGGTAGATACAGACGATGTTCAAAAAGCAGGTCTCTGCTTGGTACGATCGAAGAAGTTGGAGCCAGAAAAATCAGGAATGCCAGGACGAGAAATGAAGCCGTGGGATTTTGCCTGCGCGTCCGGGCTGCGAACACGACGATGCCTGCAAATGTCAACAGGCAGAGCATGGAATAGATCGACGCGGCCGGCGCTGCCCGGAAGTCGTGATCGATCGAGAGTCCAGCCGGAAAAAGGAGCAGCCGCAAGTAGGTTGCCAGCACCTGAATTTGAGCCAAGAGGTACTGAAGCCATCGGGCTCCGAGCATCAGCCCCTGAGTGCTCTCGCCGCGACGCCAAAGGACATAGAGAGTCCAGATCGCTCCGCCGGCTGCGAGCGCCAGAACTGTCCAGATCCAGCGGGAACGACCCAGTTGCTGGCGGAAATTCCGGAAATCCGCAGATTCAGCCCAGGTGAAAGCCACCCAAATCAAGGGGAGGACAAGCGCTGATTCCTTCGAAGCGACAGCCAGGAAGAAACTGACTGCGGCCCCGGCGAGCCATGCCTTCCGTCTCTGCGATGTTTGCGATCGGAGAAAGCAGCTCATGGACAGGAGCGCGCATAAAGCCGCAAGTAACACGGAACGCTGATATACGTAGTTGACGGCCTCGGTCTGTACCGGGTGCAGGCCGAAAATTCCGGCCGCCGCCAATGGCAACCAGCGTCTTACAAGGGGGCTGATCTGTTCTTTCGCGCGCCGGACCAGGAGTAGGCAGAACCAGTAGATGGCCACCACATTCGCCAGGTGCAGGACCAGGTTGATCAGGTGATAGCCGGCGGGCGAAGTTGTTCCGAGTCGGTAATTCCAGTAGAAGGTCAGGTAGGTGAGTTGCCTGGTTTGCGTGGGTTTGATGAGATACCAGGGGTTGCCGGGCTCGGTAACCTGCGGGCTCTGGAGAAACAGAGAGTCGTCGAAATGAAACGGGTTTCCGAGCACACCCCGGAAGATCCAGGCGGTGAGTGCCAGCACCAGTACCAGCCCGACCGGGATGAAGGTCCTGCTCTCCTCGAGGCTTTTCGTTCTTCTCCTCCCCTGTCTGCAGTCCTGCCCGGGATGCAACTAATGACGATCGTTGGTGCAGCTTTGGAGTACGTCCTGCTCTCGTGATCCGGCGTGGATCCGCAGATCCTCCTCCACCATTTCCCGCACCAGTTGCTCGAAGGTGACCGTGGGGGACCATCCAAGGATGGTCCTGGCCAGCGAGGCATCGCCCTGGAGAATGTCGATTTCCGCCGGGCGAAAGAGCTTTGGATCGATGGTGACGTAGCTATCATAGTTCAACCCGGCGTGCGCAAAAGCCAGCGACACGAATTCGGCTACCGAATGGGTCTCGCCGGTGGCGACCACATAATCGGCCGGGACGTCCTGCTGCAGCATCAGCCACATCGCCTTTACGTACTCCCTCGCGTGGCCCCAGTCCCGTTTGGCCTCGAGATTGCCGAGCGGAAGCTCTCCAGCCCGGCCATGTTTGATCCTCGCGACGTGCGACGTAATCTTACGGGAGACAAACTCGTATCCCCGGCGCGGGGACTCGTGATTGTAGAGAATTCCACTGGAGGCATGGATTCCATAAGCTTCACGGTAGTTCCGGGTCAGGTCAAAGCCGGCCACCTTCGAAATGCCGTACGCGGAGCGGGGGTGAAACCGTGTGCCCTCGTTCTGCGGCACTTCGGCGGCGCGGCCGAACATCTCACTCGAACCCGCGAAATAGAACCGGCAGTCCGGCACAAGATCGTGTATGGCGGCCAGGAGGTAGTGTGTGCCGTTGATGTTGGCGTTGAGCGTGGAAAACTCGTCCTCGAATGAATAACTCACGAAACTCTGCGCTGCCAGGTGATAGCACTCGGCAGGTTGCACGGACCGGATCACGCGATACAAACTTGCGAAGCTCTCCAGCGAAGCCGAATGAATCTCGATGTCGTCGAGGATGTGGCGGATTCTCCAGAAGTGGTGCTCCGGGTCTTCGAGAGCCACGCGCCGGACAAAGCCGTGCACGCGGTAGCCTTTTTCCAACAGCAACTCGGCCAGGTAAGACCCGTCCTGGCCGGTGATGCCCGTGACGAGTGCGACTCTCTGGCCCATGAATTCAGCCCTCGCCGGCGATGCCGGAAGCCGGGACACCGCCTGTAAGTCCGACTTGCCGCCGCTCCGGCAGCGAAAAATTCTACCTTATAATGAATAGCACGCGACACGCGCTATACAAGCAGGATCGGCTCCCTGATCGCCCGGCCTCGTCCGCTCAGGAATTGCCCGCGGCGTTGATCGCCTCGTTCCTGAAGATCCCGGCAATTTCTCCGACCGTGAAGGCCCGCATCAGCCGGGCGGCAGAGACGTAGACAATAGCCCCGGCAGCGGCGCGGAAAACAAGGTTCGCATATGGCAGCCACAGGACAGCCATGACCATGGGAACGCACGCCAATAGCGGCTTCCACAAGTCGATCGCCAGGCGCATCCGGACTACTTTCTGCGCCACACGCAGCTGGAGTAAAAGCAGCAGAACGGCTTCCGCAGTCACCATCGCGGCGGCCGAGCCCACGTAGGTATAGCGTGGTATGAGGATTATGTTCAGGCCGGCATTGAGCGCCGCGGCGAACAGCATGCACCACACAAGTGTTTGCTGGAGGCCATGGGACAGGAGGATGTTGCGCAGCACGACCCGGCAGGTCACCAGCGGTATGACCCACATAAGGATCTCCAGCGCCCTGGCGGCCGGCGCAAACTCAGGCCCAAACACCAGGCGCATGAGTCCGGGGGCCAACACCATGCCGCCGGCTGCCAGCGGGACGGCGATCAGCAGGGTGTACCTGAACAGCACCTCGGAAACCTGACGCAATTGGACTGGATTGCCTCTGTTTTTCGCGACCAGCGGCAACAGGTTGGCGCTGTAAAGGAACACGAAGGCCGAGGCAAAGTTGATGAACTTATAGGCCGCGCTGTACTCGCCCACATCCGAGGCCGGTCTCCAGAAGCCCAGCATTAGCATGTCGAAGTTGAACAACACGACACCGAAAACGCCTTCCAGCCCCATGGGGAGGGAATGGCGCAGCACATCGCGCCACTTGTGGAAGTCGAACTTCGGCATGGGAAGACCATACTGGCCGGAGAAAGCGCGCAGCAGCCAGAAAACGGCCACGATCTCACTCCCGAACTGAAACAGCGGCACGTAGTAGAACTGGCCGGGCCGTTTGACCGTCGACAACACCAGGGCCGCGAAAACCAGGGTCGACATGATTCTAGCGATAGCCGCATACCGCATCTGCTCGGTCGCCTGGAAGACCCATTGCGGGGAAACAGCCGCCGTGAAAAACATCAGGCCGCTGAGAACGATCAGGAGCTTCAACTCTGCCGGCCTGGACAGGCGCCAGGCGGTTGCGCCCAGGACGAGGAAGGCAATGCAGCTGGTCGTCAGCCTGAGGCCGAGGAGCGTGTCGGCGTACTCACGGACGCTTCCGGGTCGGTGCGCCACTGCCTGGATGCCGTAGGTGTCCAGACCCTGCCGCGCGAACAACTCGAAGTAGGCCGCGAACGCCGTAGCGAAACCGAGGGTGCCGAAGAGGTCCTTCCCCAATACCCGCGCGATCGAAATCATTGCCCAGAATGCGAGGAACCTGGACACCAGGTCACCAACCACGAGGATGGTGTAGTTGGCTAGAAACTTCCTGGCGTGTAGCATTGTGCCGGTCCCGTGCCTGATTACGGTCAGGTTGACATCGAAATGCACGAGATGCCTTTCGTGCGTTTCGTGGTCAGACATCTGCTCGCTGCGATCCGACGCGGCGTTCTATCCGGCCGCCACAGACTAATCGGAAGACCTCCGCTTCTTATCTGACCCTCCGGTAAATGTTGAAGCCCAGAGAGACATCGCTGTTTTCGGCGTTGACCCCGTACCTGCCCGGCGTGAAGTCCCGGCTCGTGGATACGAGGACCGTAAACGTGTGTGCCGCCGTGCGGATCAGGAAGCCCCCTCCCACCTGGGGCTGGCGCTTGGAGAACCCGCCGAAGCCCGCCAATCGCGGAACGTATTCGCCGACAAGGGAAAACCTGCTCGTTATGGGGATGTCGGTCCCGATGCCCAGCGAGAATGTCTCGTCACTCCCGGGGTGGACAGCCAGAGACGGGTTCGCAGCGACCCTGGTATCGTCACGGCTGTTGAATACCACTGTCGGCGCCAGGAGCAGGCGCAGGGACTTGTATTCAAGAGAAGTGGGCAGCTGTATGTATGGCGAGAACTGCCTCTCGAAGTTTCGTCTGCCCTCGACCCCTGCGAGGAACGACATTTTCCAGAACGAATCCCTTCGGGTTTGAATCTCATAGCCTGCGTTGACGGCGATGACCTGATCGATCCTGGCGCGCGAAATCCCGCCGCTCAGGCGTTTGGTGAATGCGTAATTCACACCGAGGTTGATGTTCGCGCCGAAATCGATCCCGAAGGCGTCGCCTGGGGAGGAGTCTGCCAGTGACTCAAAAAAGCGATGTTGTATCAAGACCTCGAAGGTGCCCTTGTTCAGGTCAACCGGCACCGGCAGATCCACGAGCCTGGAGGTTTCGCTGATCCGCTCGGCACGGCCCGCCTCCGGCCGCGTCGGCTTCGCGACCTGCGTGCTTCCCGCCGCTCCGAGGGCAGCGCTGTAAGCACCTGCCGTATAGACGTAATCGCCGGTCGGCGAGCCGCTGGAGTCGGCGGCATTTCCCGCGGCGTTGAAAAAGACCGGGCCCCCGGAGGGATCCGGCGCCGTCCAGGTGAAATGAAACTCGACGGGCCCGTCGGCGCTTCCCCTGCGCGTTCCCTCCGACGTGTGTTCGAGGTATTGGATCCCATCGGCCTCTTTTACCTGCGTCATGGCATCGCCCGGCGCCAGCGATCCTGCCTGCTTCCCGGAATTGGCATGGCGCACGGACAGCTCAAATCCCCACCGGGATTGGCCTGGCTGCCCGATGACCACAGTGATGGAGTAGGACTGTCCCTGGGCGTAAGTCCTGGGGACACCCAGGATCTCAAACAATCCGCCGATGGTCCTTCCCTCATTAAGCTTGAAATCACTGTGACACTGATGGCAGGTATCCTCGCGGAATCCGGCCGTTATCCGGGGGATCGGTCCGGAAGAATAGCCCAGCAACAAAGCAGCCGGGAAGAGAAGCAAAAGAGGGAAAAGAAAAATCAGTCTACGCAGTTTCATATGGCAACTCCAGTCGGGACGGCCGATCCGTGAATCATTCGATGCCAGCAAAGCCGAGCGGTCCAACCTCCCCCAGTTTAAATGGTAGATGAGTACTGCCCTTAAGCAAGCCGTGATTTAAGCGGTGCCGGGGCTCGAAGGTGCGAAACAGGAACGACTGCGTCCCGCAGAGCCCTTGCGGCGGCTGCGTCGCCGTTCATTGAACTCAGAAACTCGGATTTGATCTGCGTGGCGATGGGGCGGTTGCCGGGACCGCCGGCGTCTCGCCTAATGCCGCATACTTTTTGCAAAAAGAGGGGCGAGCAAAATGCAGGGACCTTGGACCTGGACGTAGACATAGACCTGGATTTGGACGTGGACGGGATTAAAGGTGCGCCGTTAAGTCCCAACGCCTCAGAAACCTGTGACGCAACCTCGTCCAGGTCCACGTCGAAGTCCAGGTCCAGGTCCAAGTCCACGAGCCAAAATGGTAATTCGTATGCAAGAACGGAATTTTAGAAAAAGTATGCAGCATTAGGCGTCTCGCCGGCCTGCAGCGATGCGGTTGCCGAGGCGATTAAATCGGGCAGGCTCTCGCCCGCGGTTTTCGGGTCGGGCTTTGGCTGGCGCATTGCTTTTGCCGGCGGGGCGCCGGCGCTCCCGGCGTAGACCTCAATTCTGGATGCGGAATGACCACTTGCCAATGAACTGATTAGTAAGTGACTGCCTTGGTAAGCCAGGTCGAAAATCTTGCCTGCCCTGCGAACTGATCGAGGTGAATGTAGGCCGAGACATAGGCATCCTGCATGACTTGTTCTACGGCCTTGCAGTGCGCGACCTGGAGATTGCGCTGACCGCCTACACCCTGGCGCGCCTTACGGAAGCCCGCGAGGCCGCTCAGGAAGAGCAGAACTATAAAGCTCGACTGAACTGCACCAAAAAATACAGCCACGAATCATCACGAATTTCACGAATTACGTCGTTGGTGAAATTCGTGCAATTCGTGGCTGCCCTTAGCTTCATCCTCGATGGCTGATGTTAGAATGATCGCAGCTGTGAATGCGGATTTGCTGCTTCCGGGGGGGGCGTTCGCTGCCATGCCGCAGGACAGTGGGGCCGGTCATCGAGTCAGGATCTTTCACTCCAACCAGTCTTCCCATGGGAGATTACTCCGGCGCCTCGCCTGGGCCGCCCTGCTTGGCGGCGGGCTCGCTTTGCGGTTGATCGCCATCGACAGCCGGGGACTGTGGGGAGACGAAGCCTGGCGAGTCTGGGCCGCGCGACTCCCCTCGGCGTCGGACGTGCTTCACGTTGCCTGGGCGCAACCGCCGTCCGCCCCGCTTTACTGGCTCGGACTTCACTTGTGGATCGCGGTTTTTGGCCATGGCGACGTCGCCGTGCGTTTGTTCTCGGTCCTGCCTTCCGTTGCCTGCATCGCGGCCATGTATTGGCTGGGGCTGCGGCTGGGTGGGACGTGCGCCGGGTGGATTGCTGCCGTCCTGCTGGCCGTTTCTCCGATGGCGGTGGAAGTCGGGCAGGAAGCCACCATGTACGCATGGAGCATGCTTGCCGCCACGATGACTTTAGCGGCAGGCGTCTCATGGCTGCAGACGGGGGAGGGGCGAGCCCGCTACCTTGCCTTTGGTGCGATCCTGCTCTACCTTCACTACCTCGGTCCGCTTCTCCTGGCCTGGTTTTGCCTCGCCGGCTTGCTCGCGGTTCGAAATCCGAATCACGTAGGAATCAAGCCGGCTGTGGGGCTGCGGGCATGGTTGGGTGGGCATATCCTGCTGGCCGTGATCTGGCTGCCGTGGGCCGTCCCGATGCTCATTCGGATAGCAGAACGCTGGTCCGAGTTGCGCCAATTGCGGCATGCGGTCAGCCTGGCGGAGCTGTATGCCGTTGCCGGGCATCTGGCGTTTTCCGCGAGCCCGCAGACGTTCTGGCCTCCCCTGTGGTCGGCTGCCGCGCTGGTCGGCTGCGGAACAATATTGGTCTGGTCGCTCTGGCGCAACCCGCACCCGGCTCCGGCGTGGCTTTGTCTTGTCATCGGACTGGGCACGATCGGCATGCTGCTGGGTGTGTCGGCTGTTACCGGGGCGTGGCTCTTCCAGCCGCGTTTTCTGACTCTGAGTCTCCCCCTGGTGCTGTGCGCCCTGGCACTGGGCATGGCTCCGCACGTGGCCGGATTGGGGAAACACACGATGGCTGCCGTGCTCGCCGCGGTCTGGATCTGCGTGCAGGCTGCGGGATTGGTCGCTTTTTACGAACGTCCCGTGCATGGTCGTGACGGCTTGCGGGAAATCGGGGCATGGCTGTCGCGTGATGTGATGCCCACCGACGTGGTCGTCGGCAATCATCCCTATCTTCTCTGGAGTGTCGCGCAATATTTTCCGGGTAAGCTGCACGGCCTTCCATCCGACTGGGACGTGCGCCGGGGCTATCCGCTGCTCCCTCCGTCGCGCCCCGCCTGGGTCGAATCTCAACTGGCGGTCCTGCCTGAGATCGCGGGCCAGGCGCCGCGGCTCTGGCTCATTTACCTGCCGGTCGCAGATCCCGACGGAAGGCTATTGACCTCTATTCAACGCACCCATCGTCTGGTGACCTCTCAAAACTACCCGCTGGTTGGGATTTACCTGTTTGCGCGGAAGATGCCTTGAGAGGCGTAAGAAGTGAAACCTTCTGTCCCTGACACCAGGCATGTGCAATGGCGGGAGGCGGCCAGAGGCGTTACAGATACCGGCGTACGCGACCGCAATAACGCAAAAACTCGTCACCAAACACCTTTTGTAGAAACTGTTCCTCCGCCAATACGATTCTGTGGTGGATCACGATGATGAATATTGCGACGAAGAGGATCAACGGGTTCGAGGTGTAGAGTACGGAAGCAAGGAGTGTTGTGTAAACGCCCACGTACATCGGGTTGCGGCTCAGACTGAATAGTCCATCCACCTTGAGACGAGTGTCTTCTTTGGGAGATCCGATTCTGAATGAACTGCCAAGCCCAAGTCGTCCCAGGAACAAAAGGGCAAATCCCGAGATCCAGAGAAACAGGGCGGGCCACTTGAACGCTTGCGTCATTTCTATGGGGAGGATCACATCCCAGCTGCGCAGAGCCATCGCGAGCCACACCAGAACAATCGAATACTTGCTCAGGTAAAAAACGGTTCTGCCGATAGGAGGCTCGCCGTCCATATCAATGTTTTTATGCCGAAACGTCATTCCTGTGCGGAAGAGAACGGCGAGGAACAATATCGGGAACAGTGGCACGAGGTAAGGCTCGATCATTGCAGGCCTCCTATCCTGAGATTTTCGCGGCTTCGTCAGAACTCCTTCTTGTACACCTCAAATGGTTCTTACGGCAAGAACCTGAAAGAGCCTGGGCGGTACCCGGACACCCACGCCTCGGGGGAAGTGGGTGGCACGATCTCCACCGTCTGTCGGGTCTTGGGGTGTGCTTCGCCAAGACTTGGTCCGGCCAGCGTCTGGAATAAGAGTTGACGCAGGATCATCCTTTCAAAGACGAACAACTAAGCAGCCGATCGGCAGATTTCGGACTCAAAACAGGGATGCAGCTTCGCGAATGGATGTCCGATGTCGGACGACAGAGCAGCAAAGACCTCAGCAGGATTATGCGGCGCGTCTTTCATACCGATGATGAAGACCACCGACCTCCGCTTGGATAACATCAGCAAATCCTGGCGCACCCTGATGAGAGAAGCCAAAATTTCTGGATTTCGCTTCCACGATTGCCGGCATGATTTTGCCAATAAGCTGGTCATGGAAGGCGTAGATCTGAACACGGTTCGAGAGCTACTCGGCCACTCGGATATCATAATGACGCTGCGTTATGCGCACCTTGCACCCTCCAAACTCGCCGCGGCGGTCGCAAAATTAGCGCATTAAGTTCTGTGTCTCATGGGATTCCGAATTCATCCCAAATTGGAGAGCAATCAGGCTAAAATACGTATTGGAGGCAATTCCCATGACGCGAGAATTTAGCGTAATTATCGAACGAGATGAAGAAGGAAATTATGTGGGAACTGTTCCTGCGCTACGCGGGTGCCACTCGCAGGCACGATCCCTGGATGAATTGATGGTCCGGATCCGGGAAGCTGTGGAGGTTTGCCTCGAAGCGGGCGACAGCCTGGAACCGCTCGATTTCGTTGGCGTCCAAACGATCAGCGTGGCATCGTGAGCCGCCTCCCCAGATTGACCGGCAAGGAAATCATCCGCGCCCTCGCCGCTGCCGGATTTGTGGTTATTCGGGTAAAAGGGAGTCACCATTTTCTGCAACGCGCGGACGGCCGCGTAACGGTTGTTCCCACACACTCCGGAGAAATCATTGGCCCGGGATTGCTAATCAAGATCCTTCGTGATTGCGATCTGACCCCGGAACAATTTGAAGGTCTCCTCTAACAAAATCTAATTGCTCCGACCCGCACACTTAGTCATGTTATGAGCCTTTTCCGCTAGAGCAGACATCTAGGGTTGGAAAACTGTCCCTGTTTTATCTGTTTTTCTTTGCAGGCGCGCTCCAAGAAAGCCGCTGTCGCTGCCATTCCATGCGTCAGAAAGCGGATCGAGTGCGTCTTGTTATTGAATGCAACCTGATGTGGGATGTGATCCAATAGAGGCCAGTTCAATAGGAAGGACAGGATGGAGGCCCAGAAACGGCGCCAGGTCGAATATCACGAAAGGGAACATTACCATCGCGGAGAGCCCCGGCAAGTCGATAACAGCAATCCGTTGATTGCCTGGCTGAACGGCTACAGGCTCCGCAAGGCGGTCGAGATGATTCACGTGCCGCTGGCTGGCAAAACCATTCTCTCGCTTTGCGGCGGAGATGGGGAAGAGGCTGACTTCTTCCAGCGCCTGGGCGCCAAAGTCACCGTCGTTGACCTGTCTCCCGCAGCCATTGAGGCTGCACGCATCCGCAATCCGGCGCTGCGGTGGATCTGCATGGATGCCGAATCCCTTGCCTTTGCCGACGGCTCTTTTGACTGGGCGATCGTGCGCGACGGCCTGCACCACCTCGCACGGCCCCTGAGAGGACTGTATGAACTGGAGCGTGTTTCCAGGGAAGGATTTGCCATATTGGAAGGTCAGGACTCTCCTGCTGTTCGCCTCCTCTCACGCCTGGGACTTGCAGAAAGTTGGGACCCTGCAGGCGGGTATGTGTATCGTTTCAGCCGCCGCGAATTACGCAAAATCTTCGTCTGCGTTCAGACCCTAGACGCGTGGCGCATACACACGGCCTGGCTGCCGTTCGGCAGCGATGCTCTGAAATATTTTCCCTTCATGAGGCGGTCCCTGTACCCGGTGATCAACCGCCCGTCGATCTGCAGAATACTGACCTCCGTTCCCGGCCGATGGACCCTTAAGGCCCTGTTCCGCTCATTCAACTTGCTGGTCGGTCACTGGGGAAACTCTCTTATCGTCGTGGCGTCGAAGAAAACCGCACACGGATGAAGACATGAACCCTGCTCCTCGTTCACCCTCGATCTGGAAGCTATGCGCTCTGCTGGTTTTTGTGGCAGCGGCGCATGCGCCGTTTCTCGAGCAGGCTTTCCACATGGACGACGGCATTTATCTGCTCATGGCAAGAAATGTCCCTCGGTCGCCCTGGTTTCCGGAGGATCTGCCGGCTTATTTCGAGGGTCTCTATGCACGGGACCTCGCGTCAACGGAACATCCATGGCCTCTCACCGCATATGTGCTTGCGCTATCCGCGCAGATCGGAGGCCAATCGGAATTTTGCCTGCATCTGGCATTTATCGCTTTCCCCATGCTCCTTGCATGCGCAATGTATTTCCTTGCGTTGCGCTTCACCCGACATCCGATGGCAGCGACAAAGAACTCGGACGGCGCGATTCCCGTCCCATACCGGGTGATCTGCTCGTAGTTCCCAGCCTTGCGACGCCCTATCAAACCCTTTTCAACGGCATGATAACTCTCGAATCAACCGTGCTGGTCGCGCCGTCGTGCGTGGTATTCGATGTGGCGGTCGTGCCGCCGGCCAGCAACCTTGTATACACCATTGGCATGCCGCTCTACGAAAAGAGCAATGGCATGGATTACAGCCTCAGCTTTGACACGGCGCGCGGCAGGCGGCTTCTAAATCATGAGCATATGGTTCCGGCCGGAGGACGCCGATGGCAGGTTCGGAAAATACCTTTAGACGATTTCGCCGGAGAACACGGCAGCATTATCCTCTCCGCGGAAGTCGATGGCTCGGGGAACGCCGATGCGGATTGGGTCGCATTCGCCCGAGCGCGCCTTTGTGAACGAGGAACGGAGGATCAAGATTGCGTTCTTGATTTCGGCGCGCAGCTGCGCGCCGCACGCATCGAGCCGGTCGCAGGCACATGCTACTGGACTGAGGGAAATGTCCCCGTATTCCCCATGTCCGTACGCCTCGAGCAGGAACCGGCCGCGGTTTTAGTCGGCAAGTACGACTATCGCCCGAAATTTCCGGTCCGCATGCTGGATGCCGGTGCTCACGCCGGATTCTGGTGTATGAGCTGGGGTATGCTGCCGTTTTCCGTTGCAGGAAGCGATTCAGCCCTGGAATCCATCCGTGTTTATGAGGTCATTCGACCCGTGGATGCTTACGGAGAATCGCCGCTCACTTGGTATAAGCGATAAATGTCGATAACAGAGCGTCACAAGTCCACTGAACCGCAGAGATCGCAAAGGTTGCATATGATTTTAGCAAAGTCGCCGGTGTCCGGCAGGGCGTGATTCCCCTACCAGATGACGAAGAACGACCTCGATGTTCCTGTCGATCTCCGCGGCGGGATAGCGCGGATGGGTCGGCAACAGGACCAGCTCGCGGGCAGCTGCGCGGGCGTTGGGGCAGTCCCGGTAAAACTCGCGGAAATCCGGCAGATCGGCGCAATTGCGCAGGTGCTGGGCAGCGAAGTCCCGCCCCCGTCGCATCGCGTCGTCAAGGAGAGTCTCTCGATCCCGGCACTGAATCGGGTAATAGGTATAAATGTGAGGCGAATCGTCCTGCCAACCGGGCGTTATCAGGCCGCTTTGTCCGCTCAGCGCCTCGTGGTATTTCGCGGCATGAGCGATCCGTGCTGCGGTATCGGAATCGACCCGCTCCAGTTCACCCAACGCCAGCGTGGTTTGCGCGGATGACATGCAGCGCAGGTAATCCGGCGGCATCGCGTTCAGCCTGCAAGCGCCGTACTCCGGATCCAAACGGCGATTGACGATCCGAATCCTGTGAACTGTGCTGTAACGGAGAACAGCTACGGCGTCAAAAGTCGGTTGGATTTCCTCTCTCACGCTACTTCTCTCTTCTCTAAACCTCTTTGAGCCGCTTCAATGACCCGGCAGGTCATCTCCTCAGAACGTACGACCTTGCGGTCTGCACTGCAGAGGGAAGCCGTCTGAGGCTCGCTCATCTTCGCGACCGTCGAGACTGCGGCCTTCCGGCCACGCTGAGTCTTGGAATCGAGTCGGGAGAAAGCCTGAGGCAACTTGTCGAGCGAACCGCAGACAATCGAAACGTAGTCGGAATGCGCGAGATTCATGGCGAGAGCTGCCGCCGGCGGGAGTTTCTCGAAATCCTGGCTGAGAACCTTGCGTCCACTGCGGCGGCGTTCTCCGTGTTTCAGTCTGTGGAAGTACGTTTCAACGGCATTGTTGGTTCGATCGACGAGGCGGATACCGCCGCCAGCCGCTTGTGGAAGCCGAATGGCATGACCCCAGAGGGAACGGCCGTGCTTTTGCAGATGCGCGAGCACGATGTCGATTGCGTCACGCCAGTTTCCTGCCGGACCCCGTTCGGGGCGGCGGCGCTTGAGAGAAACGGTGAGCCTTCGCACAGCGGAGCGTATGTCCTTCAATTCTGCGGCGGTGTGAATCCGATGGGCAGTGCCCCGCCTTCCGTGGCTTGATCCTTCACGCAGCCGGAGTGCATTGCGCAACTCGGCAAAGAGTCCCGCCCGTCGAGTCAGCCTGCCGGCAACGTCAGCAAAACCGAGGCCATCCTCCTCGACCGGGTGCAGGATGCGGCGCAGCCGCTCGAGAGCTTTGCGAACGGCGGGATCGGCGGCGGGATCCGCCAAGAATGTCCGCAGAGCGGCGACCACCTGCAAGCAGCGATCGTACAGGGCCAGCCAGGGCAGGTCGAAAGGAAAGCGATCGCCCTGCGTGTCGGCAGCGTAATCGAGGACCCATTGCGTCAATGCGCGCACCGTGGCCACTCCGGCCGCACCCTTGGGCAAGCGTTGCTCCAAACCAGTCTGCTGCCATTCGCGCAATCCGGTACGAGCACGGTCGATGTCCTGGCCGATATTACGCCCCAACTCGCGAGCCAGGGCGCGGAGTTGACTGCGCAGCCGGACTTGGCGGAACAGTGCGCGCAGTTTGTCGTGTCCTTCGGTGAGGAGATCCTTGCCGATGTCGCCAAGAAAGTGGAGATGACAGGCCAAGACCGGAATTTTGAGTTCGAGCTTCTTCACCAGAGTATCGGCGGCTTCAGTCATCGCGCGGCCCAAGTCGCGGACAATGGCGCAGGGCGATCCGAAACGGAAAACCGTTTCTCGCAACCGGGGAAGGATGGCGTCGGCCCGCTCAGTGGGTATCTTCCAGGCGCCGAGCACCCATTGGCGCCAACCCGTGTAAGCCACCAGCAAAGTCCCGCGCCCGTCTTCGCCCGTGGCGTCGATCTGTAACGGCCAGCCCCCATCCACTGCCAGCGCGGCCTTGAGTGCAGGGGACGAGGCGTGGTGCAGTCGCGCGAGATATGAGAGAAAGCGAGTGGACAACACGCTGATCTCGCCGCTGGAGAGCGAGAGTCCGTAATCGGCCGCAAGCGAGGCTCGGATTTCCTCCCGCTGCCGGTAACGCACAAAACGCTCGAGCCCAACGTAAACCATGACATCGTAACCTACGACGCTGCGCGTGGGTATCAGGGCCGCAAGGGCGCCGGTCGATCGTTTACTCGGGCAGCCGGCAACGCAAACGCGCACGGTCTGCCGCAATCGGAAGGAGCCGTGCTCGAGAGTAGCGCCAGTACGTTTCCATGTCTTTTGTACTCTTGTCGAAGCTCCGCATAACGCACAGCGCTCCGGCGGCGGTTCTGCATCGACCAGCGTGCCGGCGACACTCTGCGAACGCCTCCGGCACCGCTGCTCCAGCTCCCGAATTGACCGCCTCAGGCTCGCGATCTCGGCCAGCGTTATCGAGCCGTTTTTTTTACCGAGTAGGAACGGAACACTTCGTCGACCTGTTTCGCGGTCACGACCCGCCCGGCCGCCTGGAGGCGCGCCGCGATGCCGGCCGCATCGTCACGTGGATGGTGGATGACTTCCGCCAGGACGTCGATCACCAGCAACGGATCCGGCGGCACAACCGCGGCGCGGCTGGCAATCTGAAGCTTTTGCCGCGCAATCATCTGTGCAGCAGCCTTCTTCGGATCCGCGCTCAGGTAGAGATAGATGTCCTCCAGGCGCTGCCGCGCGATGCTGCTTTCCTGTACCAGACTCCGGAGCGTGTCGTGCACGCGCAGGCCGAGCTGGCGCTGAAGTTCCTCGTGCGTCCGTCCGGCCTCGGATTGCTCAACCAGGAAGATCAAACTTGCGCGCAGGGTGCCATGGGAGGAAAACCCGATCCCGCGCCAGGACCACAGGCCCAGCCGATCGAACCTGGGGATGTGCCGCAGCGTATAGAACCGCCCTGCATGACTGTAGCTGGTGAAGTAACCAACGGCCTTCAGAATACGGAAGATCGTGGTCCGCGAAGCCGTGCCGAGCGCCGCCCGAAGTTCGTCGAGCAGCGCCGCCCGCTTGCGCCGGAAGAGCTGGTTGAGCCGCGATGTGTACTTGGTCGCAACCGACATGCCGCCTCCTGGAACAGTTACGACTAACTTTATCACAATAGTCGTGATTGTTCCAGATTCCCGTAGAATCCATCTCGAGGCGGCCGCGACCGCGACCCCCATCTTCCGAGGAAGTCACACGGCCAAGACCATCAGCGCACGCAGTATTCATGCGGGTTCACAAGGAATCCCTGCTACAGGGAGGAAATAACTGGATCCTGCTCAGCACCGGGGAGCAGTCAAACGCGAACTGGAACAATTACGACTTGGCGGGGAAAAGCATCCGCTGCAACACCTGCCATATCCAGTAGTTACAGAATCGCAACCGTCGTTTGACGCCATAGGAGAACAGGGTGCGTAAAAGTCGCGAACAACGGCGGCCAGGTGAGCGCGTCGTTCGCCAAACCCCGCAAGCTCAAGGCCAGCAGGCTCGGCGTTACCACTTCGGGCAGCCGTTCCAGCCGCCGGCGGATCCTCTCGATCAACTGGCGATCGTGAGACACCAGCATCCCGCCTTGCCAGGCGTTCAGGTTTTTATAGAAACCGAAGCTGTAGAGGCCGAGGTCACCAATGGTTCCCAGCCGTCGTCCCCCCTCGGTGGCACCGAATGCCTGCGCCGTGTCCTCGATCATCGGCACTCCGCGCCTGCGGCACATATCCCGAAGAGCGAAGGCGCCAGCGGTTATACCGTGCAGGTGAGTCACGAGAACTGCCCCGGTCCTGCCCTCCGTCATTTGTTCGGCAAGATTGGGATCGAGGCCGCAGGATTGCCGGCTGATGTCGGCAAAGACGGGGATGCCGCCGGCCAGCAGCACCATATTGACGACGTCCACGATGGTCAGGGGTGACATCACCACGGTCTGGCCCGGCCGGATCATCTCCAGCAACGCCAGGTATAGTCCCGTGCGAGCCATTGGCACGCATAGCGCCGCCTGCACTCCAAAGCGACGGCAGATCTCTGCCTCGAGCCGGCCGGCCGATTCGCGGGATCGGGAGTGTCGCAATATCAGTCTAAGTGGAAGCAGATAGCTCTTTCGGCTGGTGTAAAGGCGGTAACGTGGATGAGGCGACCAGTCATGAACCATCGCACACCCGGCATTCAGAGGCGATGCGGTGGGCATTGGCCATCACGGTGAATGCCGTCGTCCCGGCCGGCACCGCCGGCAGGATGCTGGCATCGATTATGTGGACGCCAGGGAGGCCCGGCAAGGTCCCCAACCGATCGGTTTGCAGGGCCGCTGGCGCGTCGTGCATGGGAAAGATCCCCCCGCTGTGATAGCCGCCACCGGGAACGTCAACCTTCAATAGAGAACGGATCGGCAGAGCGCGCAGGAGCTGCCGGTTCCGTGACAGTTTTAGAGCCACGGCACGGCTGATGCGGACAGCCATCGGATTGCTGCAGCCTTCCACCCGGAGCACTGGCTTGCCGTTACCGCACAGAGTCAGCTTGATGGAAGAAGAGACGCTCGAGTGCAGGTAGCCAAAAACCACGAACAGGCGCGCGGCCGCCGCCCGCAGTGCCGGCGTCAGGAGCGGCGAAAGCCAACCCGCCCGCCGGGAGAGCAGGTGGTGGTACAGGTCGTTGTGTCCGTAAAACTGCAGGTGTACCGGATGAGATGAAATCGCTTCGTCCTCGATTTGCGCCACAAGCTGGCAGAGTGTGTGCATCTTCTCTTTGAATATGGAAGAAGAACCGCGATAGCGGATGACCGGCAGGGTGAAGATATCGCTGTGCCTGACTTCCTGCGGTGTATCGTAGCAACCAAGAGTTGTCAATATGATGCGTGAGGTCTCCAGGAGGCCTGCGGCCAGGAACAACCGGCGGGCATGGAAGAGTCTGGATGTGCCGCTGTCTGCGGAGTGCGCCTCGATTCGGATGTTCCCATTCGTGCGGACCAGCCTGTCGAATACGACACCCGGAGTGTAGGCGACATTCCCTTCCCTCATGAAACGAGATAACGTGGTGGTGGCCGAGTAACGGCAATCGTAGGGCGTTCGTTTTGATGGGGGCGATCTGTCTGTATTTGCAAGTTATTGAAAATATTGTATTTGGAGCGAGTGTCTGGCGGAGGAAGTAGGATTCGAACCCACGAGGGAGTCACCCCCCTAACGGTTTTCAAGACCGCCGCCTTCAACCACTCGGCCATTCCTCCGCGGTGGCACGCATCGCACAACATCTTACTTTCTTCGCCGCGATTTGCAAGCCCGGAAGGAGGAGGGGCGATGCCTGGCTGGAATGTTCCCATTGTGTTCAGGAGCTAAAACGAGTACTTGAGCGCAATCTCGATTTCCCGGGCCCGGCCCGCGCCAAAGATCCTGCCGAACAGGGCTGTCCCGAATCTGGAATTGGGTTCGGAGAAGTTCGTGTTGTTGAAGGCGTTGAACAACTGCACCCGGAACTCCAGCAGGTTTCCGGTGTCGGTGACCCGTGTCGTCTTGATCAAGCTGATATCCCAGTTTCGGCTGCCCGGCGCCAGCAGGATGTTCCGGCCGCTGTTGCCGAACCCGTACTGCGAAGCGGGGGCGACGAAGGCGCTTGTGTCGAACCAGTGATCGATCGACCGCTGCGCAGAATCGAGCACGCCCGGCCCGATCCGGTCAGGCCGGTCCCCGCGCACGCCGTCGTTATTCGGATCCCCAGACATGCGCGGCGTGAAGGGCTCGCCGCCGGACATCGTAGTGATGCCCGAAAGCCGCCAGCCTTCCAGGAGGCTTCGCAGCTTCCCCGTCCATTCCAGTGGGAACGCCCGTCCCCTGCCGAAAGGCAGATCGAGAATATAGTTCAGCGAGAACTGTTGAGCCTCGTTTTCCGGCGCGCGCTCCGCCCTGAGGTTGCGCGGATTCGACGGCTCATCGCTTCTGTCGTTGAATTCCCGTCCCAGAGCATAGCCGGCCTGCAACGATATTCCCCGGGACAGCTGCTTCTTCAGGTCCAGGCGCAACGTATGCTCTGTGGAAGAACCGCTCGCCGTCAGGATGTCGAACTGCCCATAGGCAGGATTCGGCCGCCGGTCCTGCAGGAGTCCCGGGCCGGGCATCGGCACGTTGGCGACGGTGTTCCTGATGGCATGGCTGTATTTCTCTCCCTCGTAATAAACCTCGGCATTCCAGTTGCGCAGGAATTCGTACTGCAGCGTGAGGCGCCATTGTTGAATATAGGCGTTTCGGATGTGGGGATCGATCGTGCGGATGTTGAGCTCGGTCTGGGTTGCCTTCTGAAACGGGTTGCTGAGATTCAAATCCGGATTGTCCTCCGAGGCCTCGGCGCGCTCCGTATAAAAGAACGGGAAATTGCGCCCCACATACTCGAGCGCATGGTCTTCTTCCAGCGGATCATAGTGAAGCTGGTAGGAACTCCTGATCACCAGACGGTTGTTGCCGAGCGGGCTGAATGCGAGCCCGATCTCCGGAGACCAGTCGTTGCGGTCGTTGTAGACCGCCTGCCCGCTCGCCAACCCGCTCAACCCGAGCCTGTCCGCCTCCGCGCTCCCGGTGACGACCATTACGCCGTCACGCGGCGGGTCGAACTGCAGAGGGGCGAACGTGGCGACATTGTCGTGCAGCGACCGATAGAACGGGAAGTAGTTGTAGCTCAGCCCGAGCGACAGGCTGAACTTGCGGTTGAGCTTCCAGTCGTCCCGGGCAGAGAACACCCAGGTCTTGCGCCGGAAATCCGCCCGGTCGGAACCGACGCCGCGCTCGGCTACGTTCGGGATGCCGAGCAGGAAATCGGCGAACGCGTCGCCGGTGTAATCCCCCGTGAACTCAAAGCTGCCACGTCGGGTGCCCCCGGTTCGCGTATTGTTGATCTGGAAAATCCCGATCTCGGCGCCGAATTCGAGGTTGTGGCGCCCGCGAACATAATTGAACGCCGGATTCACCTCGAAATTGTTGAAGAAAACGGTATTGGGCCAGTCGGTGTCTCCGCCGAGACCCGCATACCCCGAAATGTCGAAGCTCGGATACCCCTCATCGAGATCGTCCAGAACAGACACCCCTGCGATTCCCAGCGAGCTCAGCAGGCCGTGTGTCCCCGATTGGGCGGAGAGCTGCTGTTCGGTTTCGCGGGAGAAGTTGATTCCCAGGGATGCGACTGCGTTTTCATTGAAATCGTGATTGTACTCGAGCGAAAAACGCTGCTCACGTCCCCGGGTGGTGGCGCCGAAAACCGGGAGAGAGTTGACCTCCACCTCATTGCTGGTGCCGATGCTGTAGTTCGCGAACAGCTTCGAATCCTGGCTGAACTCGTAATCAACGCGCCCCGTCATCGTGTTGCCGTTCTGCACAGACGGGAGGTTGTTCAGGAAATTCCGATATGGGTCTCCACGGTTCGGATCCGGGATGAGTTGCAGCATCTTCGCGGTCACCGGGTGGATCCGCTCTATCGGGATTTTGTTGTTCAGGAAAGGCTGGCCGGTGAACGGATCGACGATCGAGTCAGAAAAGCCACTGAAATCCCCGACTTTCATTTCGCCGGTCGGGACGTGCGAGAGGATGGTCGACCCTTTGTGGATGCGCAATCCGTCGTAAGTGCCGAACAACGTCAGCCGGTCCGACGCGAGAAATCCCAGACTGCCGCCGAACTGATTGCGTTTGTACTCGGGGAGCTTCTCGCCCACCGGGTCGAAGAAATTGCGCGCGTCGAAATTGTCATTTCGGTGGAACTCGTACAACGAACCATAAAGCCGTCCGCGCTTCCGTACTGAAAAGGGATTCACAATCTCTGCCAGCGACCCCGACCGGGTTCGATGAAAGGCTGCCGCTTCCTCGCCGAGCTGAATCCGGAATTCATCCACCTTTGTCAGGGCAGGATCGGCCGGAATCACCACTGCCTGCTTTGCCGGCGGCGCCGGGTCGGGCTTTTTTACCGGATCCTGTCCCGCCGCGACACTCGCCCCTGCAATCAGCAGGAGCAGGGTTATGATGAAGTCTGAAAGTTTCCGCATGGTTCGTCTCTTCCTGTCAGCTTTTCTCGGGGAACGCCGCAAACATCGATCGTATCGAATCAATCCTGGGTCTGATACGTGGCTTTATCACCCGCAGCGTTTGTTCAGGGATCCGGCGATGCGATCGCGGCATCCGTGAACGGGAGGCATCTTACTAGACTTAAGATGAATGGACGACAAAAATGATCGGAACGCCATGAGGCAAAGATGCGACCGGGAAATCAAGGACAGGCCTTACCTTTTTCCCGGAATTGGCGAAAGATCGTAGGGCTCACGAGGATATCTTACACCCCCCGGGAATTCCGGCGGTCAGCGAAATCCACGGTCTTAGCCCATATGCCGTTTGGGATTGCCCTCAGTGCTGCCGATGGTCCCGGTGGGCCGTTTCCAGCCGCCTGGATAATGCCGCACTGATCGTGCTCATAGAGACATGAACGGCGCCGGCCCTCATTTCTGATAGAATTCCCCAATGGCCTGCAAACCAACTGTTGCCCTGTCCTTCCTTTTGTTCTGCATCCCGTCGCGGGCACAACAGAATGTTCCGCCGTATGACCTGTGGACGGCTGAAGTGCTCGCGCAGATTCGCGACCCGAGGACGCTGGACTACCGATTGTCCGTGCACGGCCTTTACACTGACGTCTTTTACACCTCGAACCCCTCGGCCGGTTTCTTCGATGCAAAGGCTCCCTACGCCGAGCACACGGGCGAAAAAATCACGATCCACGGTTTTCTGGCCGCCCCGCTCCTCGGGGGTCCATACCCTGCACTCGTGATCGGCCACGGCCATGGCGGGAAAGCCGACGCCAGTGTGGCTGAGCTGTTGGCTGCCCTTGGGTACGTGGCACTTTATATCGATGGACCTCGGGCCGGACAGTCCACCGGCGGACCCGAGGACGACAATCAGGCCTGGATTTCGGTCGATAAAGGGCCTCAATACGGGTACCTGTATCACTACGGCTATGCGGGCATGCGCGCGCTGACGCTGCTCGAGGAACTCGCCCGGCTGCCGGGAAATCCCTACCGCATCGACCCGGACCGGCTCGGCGCGATCGGTGCTTCCATGGGAGGGATTTTTGCGACTTACCTCAACGGCATCGACAGTCGCATGAAGGCGGCCGTCATCATGGCATCCGCGGGCAGCTGGGCCCATACGCTTCGTTACCCCAACAGCTGGCTCTACCACGGCATCTATGCCGGCACGCGGGACATCCCGTACAACGGCAGCGACCCGATCAATTCCATCGAAGATATCGACCGGGACCCCACCGCGATCACGTTCATGAACTATTTTGACCCGATCCGGTATGCCCCGCGGCAATATGCGCCGGTCCTGACATTGATCGGCACGCACGACCAGTACTTTCCGCTGCCCAGCGCCAACCTGATGCTCCAGGCGATCAACTCGGCCGGCACGGCGCCCAATTTCGAGAAGCGGCTGTGGATCATTCCGAACGCCCCGCACGGATTTGACCAGGCCGCCGACCTCATATCGCTGGCGGCCTCGCTCAGACAATTCTTCGATTTTGCCTTCGGTGGACGCGCCAGGCCGCTCGCGACGCCGCGAATCTCCATGTCGGAAGCAGGAGGCGGACTGCGTTTCGAGATTTCCCTGGCCGAGACGCCCGACCGTCTTGCGGGCGCTAACGCAACGTTGTACGCGGCCACCCGTGTCGATTCGACCGGAGCCGTAATCAGTGACTTCGTGAGCTTCCCCGCGATCCTGCAGGGGGACCGCTTCGTGGCGCAGATACCGGCGGGGGCAAGGAGCGGCTCAGGGGATGCCTTCACCGCTGAAAACGCGATCTATTACGTCACGGTGGTCGATCCGGGGCTGCTGCAGGTCTCTTCCATGGTGTATAAGGGCGCGCTCCCAATGGATCTGTCGACCGACTTCACACCGGTCATCAACCACGCCCCGGGCGACAACGTCGCTGTCCCACTCCCCCCGCCGCTCCCGGATGCCGCCGAGACCGTCTCCAGTTCGCTCCCGGTTCTGACCGAACACGGATACCAGGGGCTGGCGCTCTCGAACCCGACTCTCACGGCAAAGGCGGTTCGGGTCGAGGCCCGCACCCCCAGTGGCCGGATCGCAGCCGGGGAAGGGCTGATCAACCCGATTTACATCTCACTCCCCGAGCGGACCCAGACAGTGTTTGTGCACGACGAGTGGTTCGGCCCCGGAGCACATCAGTTCGACGGCAGCATGCATGCCTTCTGGACCGACGCCCCGCCGGCATCGCTCTCTTTCCGCGGGTCGGAAGGTCCGGGCGAACTCGATTCGATCGGCCCCGCATCCGCCGCCGGAACGGAGCTGTGGCTGCCTCTGGCGCCCGAGCAGGCCGGCACCCGGAAGATCCGCATATTCGGCGGCAGCGCGAATGCCGACGTAGCGGTGATTTTCCGCGGCAGGTTCGGCGACAGCCCGCGCCTGCAGTCCGCACAAGTGAAGATCCCGGCGCGCGGTACCGCCGATGTGACGCCGCCATCCGGCACGGGCGCCCTGGCGCCGGCGTCGGCAGAGATCCAGGCCTCGAGTGCCGTCTCCGCCAGGCTCGAGGTAAGCGGCGCCGGAGATCCCTGGAGCCTTGATGCCCGGCCGGTTCCGGCCTCCACCAGGTACTTCCAGCCGCACACCGAGTGGAACGGCGTGTATACCACCCGGCTCGTCTTCCTCAATCCGTCGGACTCGATCAGGCGTGTGAATCCGCATCTGCGCAGGCACGACGGCAGCGAGATCGGGGTCCCGTCGTTTTTCATCATGAATCCCCGCACGGTCGCCAGTTACGTCGTGGAGGATCTGTTCCAGACGGGGACTGCCGCCGGCTCCGGATGGGTCGATCTGGAAGCGCCCGACGGGCCGGTCGTCGCCGTCGCGCTGGCCGTCGATCGCCGAACGGGCGCCGCAGCGGCATCGGCGATCGATGCCGGCGGATCGGGAACCTTTTCGATGCCCTTTTACGTTGAATCGACGGGATATTGGACGGGGCTTGCGATTGCCAACGTCGGGAGCATGCAGTCGGACATCCTGATCACCGCCTTCGATCGCAGCGGGCAGCAGATCGGCCAGTGGAGCCAGAAGCTGAACCCTCAGGAGCAGGAGACGAAGCTGGTGTATCAGTGGATGCAGGGTTTGGCGCCGGGAACCACGGGGCAGATCACAATCACGACATCCGGTTCCGTGGCGCTGCTGGCTTACTTCGGCACCTCTGACGGCGCGGCGCTCGCCGCGATCCCCTTTGCGTCAATCACGCGCTGAATCAGGCGACAGTGTACTCGCTCTGCACCAGGCCGCTCTTGTACTGGCGCGTCTTGACGTGGTGGAGGTTGATGTCGTGCAGCAATGCGCCAAACAACGGGATGCCCGTGCCAATGAGCACCGGTACCCGCGTGATGATCAGGCGCTGAATGAGCCCGGCCTGCAGAAACCGCTGGATCGTGATCCCGCCGTCCACGTACAGATGCCTGGCGCCGCGCGCGGCCAGCTGCGCAACGATGTCCGGCGGGCTCCCCGCCATGCGCTCGACCACGGCTCCACGAGCCTGCGGCATGTCGATCGGCCGCGTACTGAGCACGATGACCCGCTTCCCGCCATATTGCCACTTACCGAAGGTCAGGACCTTGTCATAGGTGTTGCGGCCGATGACGATCGTGTCGACGGCAGCCATGAAGTCGGTGTACCCGTGCTCTTCGCCTCCTCCAACCGGCAGAAAATCCAGGTCGCCGTTGGATCTGGCGAGGAAGCCATCGAGACTTGTGCCGACGAAGACGGTCGCCTTAATCGGAGGTGTCATACGTGTGCTCACGGCCTTGACTCAGTCTTTCAGTTCGCGGATCCAGATGTTCCGGAACCGCACCGGGTTGTCGTGGTCCTGGAGTTTAAGCGGGCCCTTGTCGCCGTGGGGGACATAATCGGTGATCGCATGGGCGCTGATCCAATTGGTGCCGCCCGTGAGTTCGACATGATCCTGGATCAGCACGCCGTTGTGAAACACCGTGAATATGGCCCTTTTTGACACCTTGCCGGCCTGGTCGAAAACGGGCCGGTGATAGATGACGTCATACGATTGCCATTGGCCGGGCTTGCGGCTCGCGTTGACGAGAGGGACCGCCCGGCCGTACAGCGCCCCGCACTGCCCGTCCGGATAGGTCTTGTTCTCGAACGAGTCGAGAACCTGGATCTCATACATCCCCTGGAGAAAGACACCGCTGTTGCCCCGCCCCTGGCTGCTTCCGGTAACTACCGACGGAGTGGCAAACTCGACGTGAAGCTGGCACGAGCCGAACTCCCGTTTTGACCTGACGTAGCCGGCACGCTTGACCGATTCCATGTAACCGTCGCGCACGATCCACTTCGAGGGCTGACCCTTGTCGTCGGTCCAGTCCGACAGGTCTCTGCCGTCGAAAAGGACGATCGCATCGGAGGGCGCCAGTCCCGGCAATTCCTGCGTGCCGCACGTCCCCGGCGTGATCACGGGCGGTGCAGGCCGGCTTTCATCGTGCACCATCCAGCGGCCGGTCTCGGTTTCGACGTACTGGATCACCTCTTGTTTCTTTTTTTCCGTCTGAGCCGCTGTTCGGGTGACATTCACCGCCACGAGGCCCAGCAGCGCGACAAGCGCGCCCGACACCCACATCCTGATCATCGTTTTCCTCCCGAGTGCGTCCACAGACTACGATCCGAATCCTGCCGACAGGGAATCAAGCAGCTTCCCTCGAAATCATATCCGAATCTGCCGCAAGTGCGATAATGCTTCTTGATGTCGCTGCGGAGGGCGTCCACCCGTTCAGGCGGGCATGCGATGAACCGGCGACTGTGATGGAGGGGAAAGGGAAATTTTCCAGACCGATTGCATCCAAGGCGTCCAATATCGTGCTAGAATGCGGCGGATTAAAAGAAGCGACCATTGTGGCGCAAGGGGAGGTGCCGATGACGAATCGTCGGGATGTTTTTGTCACTATCATTGCTCTGATTATGCTGTCCGTTTTCGTTGCCTATGCCAGTCCGGAGGATTTCTGGGTGACGAAGCCTTATACCGAATGGAATGCCAAGGAAGTTGAAAAAATACTGCTCAAGGATTCGCCCTGGACTCAGACTTTGCTGCCGCTCGCGGCATCGGGCTCCGTAAATATCGGCAGCACTTCAAAAGGAGGCGGGTCGGGGGGCGGCGGAAATCTCCCGCCAAAGATCATCATCAACTGGTATTCCCGGCCCATCCGTGAAGCTATCGTACGTCAGATGATGCTGAATGCCCCGAACGCGTCCAAGGAGGGGATGGACAGGATCCTGAATCACAAATCCCAGTTCATCGAACTGCTGGTGACAGGCGTGTCCATAGGCGGGGGGCGAGGCGGCGGAGGTGCGGAGATTATGGAAAGGTTCAAGACGGAGACGTTCCTGCAGAAGAAAAACAACGAGAAGATCCCGCTTGCCAACCTGATCCCGGCAAAAGGCCGCGATGGAGCCATGACATTGCAGTTCCCGCAGGATATCGAAGGGAAGCCCGCGATCACGGCGGAAGATAAGGAAGTCACCCTGGTCATGAGGATCGGTGAGAACAACCACAAGTTCAAGTTCAAGCTGGCCGACATGATGATCAACGACAAGCTGGAAATTCAATAGCCCCGGGCAAACGAAGCGCCGCCCGAGGTAAAGGACGAATTCGACAGCGAGCCCCGGCGGACGACAGAAATCGTTTGTTTGCAGATGTTTTCTGTCGCCCCCGGGGCTTTTGCTATTTGCCTGGCTTAACCGGGGCAGCGCCGCTGGCGGTTCGCCCCGTCTACTCTCTCTGCGTCCCTCCAGGACGCCTGGTTTTGAGACAATCCCGACCGACGGGACCCCCTCCAATCCCTCAGGCGCTAAGTTGACTACCACAACTGCGTGACCTGGACCTGGACTTGGACCTGGACGTGGACGTGGACGTAGACCCGGCAAATACCAATGACCCGATATAAGTGACTCATTCGCGATAGGTTACACCAAAAAAGGCCGACCACGTCCAAGTCGAAGTCCACATCCAAGTCCAGGTCTAGGTCCAAGTCCGCCTTCAGTTGGCGACTTATCTTAGCGCTTATGCCCTCCAATCCCGACCGCCCCCATGAGCCGCAGCACATATTCCAGTCGCGAATCGAGCCCTGCCCAACGCGTCCCGCCCGGCTGAAAGACACCACAATTTCGGCAGTCCAAGTCGCCGGGCTGGTGTGCGCCATATTTGGACGCACCAGGTCCCGTCCGGCAGGGCCTGCCCCCTACCCCAAACCTGCCCCCGCCTGATGGCTGATTGAAACCTGCGAGGCACGCAAGCATCTAAACTAGTGGAGTCAATCAGGAGAAATCGTATGAGAGTTTCAAAGAGAATTATGGTGTGGACTTTTGTGCTCCTGGCCGCAACACCTGCGCTGGCCCTTTCCCAGAGCCGCTTTCGCCCCTATGACCCTAAGGTGATGGCATACCGCGCCGGGTACAGCGACGGATACAGGGACGGCATGCGGCAGGGAAGCTTTGATTTCAGGGAACACCGCCGGTACAACTACCGTACCCGTGAATTCAACCGGGGGGACGGCTATGTCCAACGGGACTTCCGGTATCGGGGAGACTACAGGAAAGGATATAAAGAAGGCTACCGGGCGGGCTACGACTATTCCTATTATAGGATCTCCCGCAACCGGCGCTTTTTCTTTTAAACGAATGCGCAGGACAATCAACGACCCGAGCACCTGCGTTCTCTTATTGAGAGCGATGAACCGACCGCCGATTGCGCAAAGACATCCCGGCTACGCCACCGCACATCTGGGTGTTGGGTGTCGGGTCTTGGGTGTTGGCGTCCAGAGGCATTGACCCATTCCAGTCGTCTAACCTCTGTTTCCCCTAAATTTCCGGGCGTTCGACTCCCCACCCACCTCCCCCAACACCTAACACCCAACACCTAATCCCCGGCCCCCGCCCCAACACCCAATCCCCCGGATGCGTGGGTGGGAAAAAGTGGAAAATCGGGGTAAATAATGCTAAAGGAGGTGACGAAACCTGCCGATCAGTGGAAACAGCATGGCCCGAGGGCCGGATGCAAAGCGAGAGACACCCCCGGATGAATGTGGAAAATCGGCTCTCTTTGCCGCGGAGGAACTGAAATGAACATCAACATCCTGGTCGTAGACGACGAACCCTTTCTCCGTGAGCTGTATGTCGAGTTTTTGAGCAGGGTAGGATACGAAGTTGATGCCAAGGCTTCGGGAGAGGAAGCGCTGGAGGCCGTTTCACATCGTTCCTACGATCTCATGATCCTCGACCTGGTCATGACGGGCATCAACGGGCTGGCGACCTTCCAACAGGTGAAATTGATGACTCCGGACGCCAAGGCGGTGCTGGTTTCCGGTTCTGTGGATCAGTTTGAGTCGGAGCTGGAGGAAGCCCGGCGAAACGGCCTGTTGGGTGTGCTTTCCAAGCCCTTCGCGCTTCAGGATCTTTCAAAACTCGTTGAATCGGCGCTGCAAGGCGAAATGCGAGTCGCCTAGCCGGTCGGGAAGGCGCTTTCGGCCCGCTCCGGGGCCCATGCGCCGGGTTGCAACATGGCTGAAGGTTTCCTGGACTTTCACGGTTCCTATTATCACACGGTCGACGCCAAGGGCCGCGTGAGTCTGCCTGCGAAATTCCGCAGCATGATCGGCCAGCGGGTTGTAGTCACGCTCGGTTTTGACCCATGTGTCTGGATTCTTCCCGAATCGAGCTGGGAATCCTGGCTGAGGAAGGTTCGTTCGATGTCGCAGCTTGATCCCACCGTCCGGAAACTGACCCGGCATATGGTGGGAAACGCGCAGGAATGCGAGATCGACCGGCTCGGCCGCATCCGCCTGTCGGCGCCCATCCGTGCCTATGCGGGCATCGACAAAGATGTCGTCGTGATGGGCATGATCGATGCCGTCGAGATCTGGGCCAAGGACCGGTTCGAGCAAAGGCAGGGCTCCGATCTCGAGGCCCTGAACCGCGGCCAGTTGCCGAACTCCTCTCCCGGACTTCCCTGATCGTCTCTCCTCCGCCAAAACGCCGGGCCGCCGGAACGCTCACTCTTTCCATACGCCGACGCTTATGCGCGAAGGGTATCGTCCCGAGCTGTACACCCTCTGCGTTGCTTTCTGAAAGTCGTCCGCTCGGGCGCGCTAGATGTCCATGAACTTTTGCGGGTTGAGATCGATCATGGGGAACCACGTGCTCTTGCAGTGCGCATTGGTCTGGACATACGAGCCATCCTTTCCGGAATCCTTGACGTCGTGAGCCGGGACAGAACGGTCCTGGGAGGGCATTCCTGAACCCGACTCTGGCAAGCGCCCAGTCATCTCTAGGAAATTATATCGGGCCAGGAGTGTTTGGGATAGCGTCGTTGCAACTGTCGGCGCAGATCGGGGTAGGTGCGTGCCCAAAAGCCGGCCAGGTCCTGGGTTACCTGGACGAGCCGCCGATTGGGGGCGAGCAGGTGGAGGGTGAGCGGGACCCTGCCCGAGCAGATCGACGGAGTCGATTTCAGGCCGAGAAAATCCTGGAGAAGCGATTCAATCCAGGGCATCCTGCCCGCTTCGTAATGCACAGGCACTCTCCGCCCGCCGGGCAGTGTGATCCGCTCCGGGGTTTCACGCTGCAGCAATTCCTTCTGCTTTGGCGACAGGGAGGCCATCAAGGCTTCCGTCAAGGAAGCCTCGGCGAGTTCCGCCAGGCTTCGTCTTCCGGCACAGCAATCGGCGCAAGCGGCCGCGACCTGTGCTTCATCGACCTCTCGCAGCCCGGAAGCAGGGAACTCGTGCGCAAGGAGAGCGATCCGGGACTGAAGGGCGGCGACGTTCCCGCCATCCCGGAAACAGACCAGGCCGCGTGCCGATGCGTGCTCGAAGAGCATCCGGGTCGCTGCCGCGGACGGCTGCGCGGGCCGGATCGTCTCCTCGAGCACAAGGTCTTTGAAGAGAGTCTGGTTCGCTTCGTCGACTCGGCCTGCCGTCTCGTTCCATGTAATCTCGATCCGTCTGCTGATCCCGCCGGGGAAGAGCCCGGCGAGCCATTCGGGCGCCACTGCCGAAGCGAGCCGTATTATAACGCCGCTGCTGTCGCGTGTTCCCCTTCTGCCGGTCCTCTCTTCCGCGTCGACGGCCACGATCATGGGTGCCAGGCCGACGACGCTTGCCTCGGCCAGTTTCCCGGCGCCCCCTCCCGTGAGCAGGAAATCCCTCGATCCGGTGGCGCGACGACGGGCGACCCGGTCGGGGAATGCGGCCAGAGTCGCGATCATGAGGGCTTGATCGGCATCCTGGGGTGCGGCTGTTCGCCGGGTGCGGCCAAGGGCCCGGGCGAGCTGCCCGGCGGCGCGGTCGACGGCGCTGACGGTACGCGCGTCCAACCCGAGCGCGAGGACCTGGCCCGGTTCGAAACGAGCCTCTTCGGCCTCGTGGAATCGCTCCAGGAGCTCGAGCAGATCAGAGGGGCCCGTGCTGCCGGCCTTCGCCGTTATTTGGGCTCCCTGCGATGCGGCTCCCGCGCGGCCGAAATCGCTGCGGGCGTCCAGACGGATATCGCGTTCTGCGGCCAGCGAGGCCAGCAGGCAGCTCTGCTCCAGCACTCCGCGCCTCTCCCCTTCGACTACGAGGCGGGCAAGTCGGGGGTGCAGCGGGCAGCGGAGCATCTGCCTGCCGGTTTCCGTCAGCCTTCCGGCCGGCTCGAGGGCGCCCAGCTGAACCAGGAGGTCTTCGGCAGCCGTGGTCGCGGCTTCCGCAGGCGCCTCGAACCATGCGAAAGAGCGGATATCCCGAATCCCGGCGCCGTGCAGCGTCAAAATCGGCTCGGCCAGGTCGGCGCGCCTGATTTCCGGCAGGTCGCGCTCCGGCCTGGACTCGAAATCCCTGCGCGTGTAGAGCCGCAGGACCCGGCCGTCACGGGTTCTTCCCGCGCGCCCCGCCCGCTGGGTCGCTGAGGCCCGGCTCACCTTTGCGAGAGAGAGAATGGGAAATCCGCTCCAGGCCGAGTGTCCGGCCACACGGGCGAGCCCGGAGTCGATGACCACGGCGATTCCGGGGATCGTCACCGAGGTTTCGGCGACGTTCGTGGCCAGGATCAACTTCCGCCGCTGGGCAGGCTGCACCACCCGGGCCTGGGCTGCAGCCGGAAGATCACCGTGCAGGGGGAGCACTACCAGACCCGCCTTGGCGGCCAGCGGCTTGAGAGCCTCTGCGGCCTGGCGTATCTCGGATGCGCCCGGTAAGAAAACCAGGATGTCGCCGTCGAGATCCTGTCGCAGAAGCCCCGAGACGCGGCCTGCGATTTTTTCATGCAGCGGCTGGTCCCATTCCCGGTCTTCGTGTTCCAGCATTACTTTGAAGCGGGCGCCCTCGATGGTCAGGACGGGCGCGCCGCCCAGAAAGGACGCGATAGGCGCCGCATCGAGCGTTGCCGACATGACCACGATCTTCAGGTCTGGACGGTGCTCGGATTGCAGCCTTTGGAGAAAGGCCAGGGCGAGGTCGGTTGCCAGGTGACGCTCGTGGAACTCGTCGAGAATGACGACGGATACACCCGACAGCAACGGGTCGAGAACGATCCGCCTCGAGAGAATCCCCTCCGTCAGGAAACGAATGCGGGTTCGGGGGCCGGCCACGTTCTCGAAACGGATCGAAAAACCGACCGTCTCGCCAAGCCGCTCGCCGAATTCAGTCGCCACGCGCACAGCCGCCAGCCGTGCGGCGAGGCGCCTGGGCTCCAGAATGAGGATATCCCCCTTGTCGGCGAAGCGCGCGTCAAAGAGCGCACGGGGCACCCGCGTGGTTTTCCCTGCGCCGGGGGGAGCACACACGACCAGCGCGGGCGACGATTTCAGCGCCGTCACGATTTCCGGCAACGCCGCATCGATTGGTAACGTCTCCATAGAATGGGGGCCGGATCTCCAAAATCCGATTTTTCTGGAAATTCTGGGCCCGAGGCCTCCAGGTGCTTTCGCCTACTTTGCCGGCTTCTTTGCGGCCTTGCGCAGGGTTCTCCTCAACTCGTGCATCTGGCGCCTGATCATTTTGAGCTGGGCACGGTCATGGGCTTCCACGGCAGCGTCCCGTTTCACCTTCAGGGCCTTGACTTGCGACTTTATGGCGCCCTTATCGATGCTTGCGGCCTTCACCTTGTGACGCGCGTGGGGTTCGATGTTCAGGACCTTGCACAGCACGGCCAGCAGATGTTCCTTGTTCAATTGCGTGTAGCCCGTCACCGCTTCGTTCTCGATTCCGGCAGCTATTTCCCGGAGCTCTGCGACCGTCATTCCCTTTAGTTGCTCATAAGTGTACGGCATGACCTGGTATCTCCTTTCCGGGCTCTGGCTGCAGACGCAGAGGCAGTCCGGCGCGCCTGATCGTTATTCTTATAATCAAGAAGCGCCCGAATATCAACTGGTGGGGTGGGACAGCTTCAGTTCTTCAGCCGTCGGATCTTCAGAAGCAGCAGGCCGATCATGCCTAACAGGATCAGGGCGGAGACGGCCATGCCCTTGCGGCGATAGGCGAGGTCCTGCAAGGCCTTCCATCCGCTCTGCTCGCTGGCGGCGGCGATAACGTCCCCGGCGGAAACCGTCTTTTTAAGGGTCGAGGGGGCGAACCTGTGGACCTGGACACGTGCGAGCACCAGTTGGTTGCGGCCTTCCGCGAGCTGATAGATCGGCCCGCTGACCTCCATGCCGGCGCGCTGGGCCCGCTCCAGGACCTGGTCGGCAGCGGTCAGCCGGGCCTGCAGGTTCGTGATTTCCTGCTTCATCTCGAGTGCTGCCCGGAAGCCCGCGCTTTCCTCCTGATGACAAATCACGCAGGTGGCCGGCTCCTCCCCGCCGATCATGGCATCGGTGGGGCGCAGGATTTCATGGTTCTGGTGGCAGGTCACGCACGCTGGCCACTTGTTTTCGGCAAACGCCTTGCGGTGCGGGCTCTGGTTGAACAGGTCCCATTGGGTGACATGGCACTGTCCGCACACATTCGCGACCGCATCCACGCCCGGCGGCGTGGCGCCGTGGTTGCCGTGACAGCTGTTGCAAGTAGGCGCAGACAGGTCGCGCTGCTTCATCAGAGCTTCGCCGTGGACGCTCTTGGAGTACAACTCCTGTTGATTCGTGGCGATGTCATACGGTGAAATCAGTTTTGCATCGCTGTGGCAGCGGCCGCAGGTGGCGGCGACGTTGGTGACATAAACCGGGCTGTTCGGGTCCTTAGGCGCCCGGATCCCGTGGGCGCCATGACAGTCGATGCAGGTGGCTACGTTTTGATCCCCTTCCTGGTTCTTTTTCCCATGCACGCTGGTGAGGTATTCGCTGTACTGGTCAACCCGCGCCTGGGGGTTGTATTTGCGCATGAAATCCGGCCGACTGTGGCACTTCGCGCACAGAAGCCCGATCTGCTTGCGCGCCGGTTTGCCGACGAAGCCCTGGCGGGCGTTCATGGCCTCCTCGGGCGCGGATTTGGCGGGGTCGCCGCCGTGACAGGCCGTGCAGGTGAGCCCGTTCTGGGAGTGGATGTCCTGCGCGGAGAGTTTTACGGGCGCCGCCAGGGCATCGCCCATCTCCAGGTGGCACTTGATGCACAAGTCGCCTGCCGCCGCCGGAGGCGCCGGCGCCTGGCCAATGAACATAACGAGCAATAGTTGCTGCCACATGGGGCTGTCCCTAAGTTCGATAAGCGAATGTCGAAAGCACGATGATGTAGGCGATGGCCAGAATCCCGATGATGGGCAGCCAGGAGCGCCCCCGGGGCCGTCCGGAAGAGGATACGAACGGCGTCACCAGGAGCAGCAGCCCGAGCAAGCCGAAAAACAGGATGCCGATGATCTCCCCGTCCATCCCGAGGATCTTGGAGGGGATGTATTTCAAAGTCTGAAACATGAAGACGAAGTACCACTCGGGTTTGATGCCGGCCGGGGCCGGGGCGAACGGATCGGCCTTTTCCCCCAGTTCCCACGGGAAAATGGCCGCAAGCACCGCGAGGAGGGTGATTGCCGCCAGCCAGCCGACCAGGTCGCGCAAAAGGAAGTCGGGAACGAACTTCATCTTGGGTGTGGCTTCGGGATCGACCGACAGAGGGGTGCTCATCCCGTGCTTCTGGACCAGGTAGACGTGGAGGCTTACCAGCGCGGTGGCAAAGGCGGGAAGAATGGCGACGTGGAAGCCGAAAAAACGCGTGAGCGTGGCGCCCGTCACCTCGTCGCCGCCGCGCAGAAAACGGAGCAGAAATGGCCCGATCAGGGGTACGACACCGGCTATGTCCGTGCCGACTTTCGTCGCGAAAAAGGCCAGCTTGTTCCACGGCAGGAGGTATCCGCTGAAGCCGAACGCGAGCGACAGGAAAAGCAGGAGCGCGCCGGTGACCCAGGTCAATTCCCGGGGGCGGCGGAAGGCGCGCAGAAACAGCGTGCTGAACATGTGCACAAATGCGGCGGCGATCATCAGGTTGGCCGACCAGCTGTGAATGGAGCGCACCAGCCAGCCGAACTGAACTTCGGTCATGATGAACTGCACGCTTTCGAAGGCGTTTTCGGCACTCGGCCGGTAATACAGCAGCAGCATGATCCCGGTGCAGACCTGAACGACAAAAAGGAAGAGGGTCATGCCGCCGAAGTAATACCAGATGGTGTGACGGTGCTGCGGCACCGCCTTGTGATCGATCACCTGCTGGACGGCGCGCCACCCCAGCCTCTCTTCCAGCCAATCACCCCACTTCGAAATCCGCCCGTTCATCCCGCTACCCCCGCGAAACCACGATCTCGTCGCCGCGCGCGTTTACTTTGAACTCCTCAAGCGGCCGCGGCGGCGGGCCGGAGATGTTCTTTCCCGTAAGATCGTAGCGGCCGTTGTGGCACGCGCACCAGATCAGCTTCTCGTCCGGGCGGTATTGCACGGTGCAGTCCAGGTGAGTGCAGACCGCGCTGAATGCCCGGTAATCACCTGCAGGCGTCTGGATCAGAATGCCAGGCTTGTTTCCGAACTTGAATATTTTCCCGGCATTCGGCCTGAGTTCGCTGACCTTGGCTGCGACTACGCTGGAGGCGGAGGATTCGACGATCCTGGGCGGAATCATAAAACGCATGATGGGGTACAGAATGGCCGCCAATGTGGCCAGTGCCCCCGTTCCGAGAAGATAGTTCAGGACGTCGCGCCGTGTTGCCGGTTGTTCGGTTGATATCATGATTTAAAGCCCGATCCGCAGAGTCGTTATGGATAGGAAGATATCCAATTTGCATTGCCTTGGCAAAGGAAATATCTTTTAGGGAACCCTGTCTGCCCGGCAGGGGAAAAACTACTGCGAAGACATCCTCAATTTTCGCCTTTGCGCGCCGGATGCCTGAGCCGGGTGTAGAAAAGCGAGATGGCGACCGCCATCAGGCCCAGGATCAAAAAGGCGACGACGCGAAATTTCGGATCCAGGTTCGGAAGGTCGACCAGGAACAGGTACATCACCGTTGCGAGCAGATTCAGCAGTGACATCCACCGGTACTTCACGTTTTTCAGCAACAGGCTGAGCAGGAAATAGCCAACTGCGGTCGCCGTCCAGGACAGTGCGATATAGGAACCGGGAACGGCGTGATACAGGGAATAGAGCACCAGGACGAAGGTGATCGCCAGGTAGACGTTGCGCAGGCCGTCGGTCCGAAGCGTCAGGCGTTGTTTCTTCCAATTCATGACCCGGGCGCTTGCCAGCGCGACGAGCGCAAAGGCGAAGTTGACCATGTCCGACAACGGCGAGGTGAGCCAGTACAGAAGCAGAATGCCAAGGTAGATCGTCGCATTCGCGACCACGAGCGTCTTTGACCGGTACCAGAGTGCCATCGAAACGACCAGGAAGCTCTGCAAGGCCAGCCAGAGGAACGCCTCGGGAACCTCCGCGAACCCATAGATCGCGATGCTCAGCGAAAGAAAGCCGAAGCAGGCATATGCAGCCGAGGCAAAATGAGTGTGGGTCCTCAACCACTGTACGACCGAGGCGGCAAGCAGGACCCCGCCGGCGGCCAGGAAGGCGACGGCAAAGCTCTTCGGAAAGACCGCGAACGCCGCGAGGGCAACGATCGCGGACAGTCCCAGGCAATTGAGGAATACGGCGCCGACCTTGGCGGCATCCAGGTGTGCCTCGTCGTCAAAGAAGAAGGTCGGCCACGCAAAGATGCCGGCGCAAAGCAACAGGTAAGCCAGGTTGTACCGACTGGACGCAACGGCCCGCAGGGCGTGCCCCGCAAGCGGATTGCCGACCAGCCACAGCAGGTGGGTGAGGAAGCAGAGGACGATGGTCAGGTTCAGGGTGCGCCACCAGCCACGGCTGAGCGCCAGGGTTACCGCCAGTGCCGCCACCAGGGCCACGAGCGCCAGCGACACATGCACGCTGTCGGCCAGGAGAGCGGAGACAAGCCCGAGAGTCACCGCCAGGGCCGCCAGCACTTGCGACTTTCTCACCAACGCCAGAACCAGCGGCAGGGTTGCGAATGGCAGCAGCAGGACGAATGCCGCGGCGCGATTCTCGATCGGCGGGACTGCCGTGAAATAGTGAAGCCGCATAGTCGTGTAGTAGGAGAGGAGCAGGCTCGCGCACACGAGCAGGCGGGAGAGATAGCGGAATCCCTTCTCCCATGCGCGGGCGAGAAGGTACAACCCGATTCCCGCCGAGTAGCCTATCAGCGTGGAAAGCAGGATGTGTCCCTGGTTGAGGGTGTAGGTCATCAGGAAAACTATGCCCAGGAGAAACACGATGCCGCCCGCCCAGGCGAGACCGAACTCGCCGATACGCAACTCCAGGCCCGTTTCTTCGATCCCTGCCGCGAATCCGGGCCGGGCGTCATCCTGCAGCGGCCCTGTTTCCGGGCCGGGTGTTGCCAGGCCGGCCTGAGCTTCGAGGCGCGACAATCTCTCCTCGAGGCGATTCAACGTTCGGAGAATGGCCTCCAGTTCAGGGCCAGAGTTACTCTGCGGCATAATCCCGCCCCCGGTTTGCAGAAAAAGCAAATGTAAGAACCCGAGTTTTACCTGGAAATCCTTGGGGCTAGTGTACCGCGCATCGTGCCGGAAAGCCAGTCCCGGATGATTCGCCTGTCGTTAATCGTTGCGCGACGCATCCTTTTTGTCCGATGAAACGCTGAGCCTGAAAGGCTCACCCAGATTCCGCGAGGATTGAGTTTCACTTCTGATTGCACCTCTTCAGGATCGCCCGCTTGTGCCGCCATCTGCGAATATCGTATGCTGGACGAATGGGGGCCGGCTCCGGAGTCACCACCTACAACCAGCGTTTCGATGAGGCCGTGCGCCGCGGTCCGGGGCGGATTGCTGTCCGTCTCAAAATCCCCGGCGGCTACCGCCAGGTTACCTATGGGGAACTGCATCACCAGGTGCGCGGTGTGGCCCTGGCCCTGTCGGCCCTCGGGTTGCAGCGTCAGGAGCGGGCGGCCATTCTTTCCGAGAATCGTCCGGAATGGGTCGTGGCCTACCTGGGGATCTTTCAGGCGGGCGGGATCGTCGTCCCGCTCGACCCGCAGATTTCGCCCGCCGAGTGGCGCCGGCTGCTGGATGACTCTGATTCCAGGCTGGTCTTTGTCAGCCGGAACCTGTTGCACGGCCTGAAGGAAGCTGTCGGCGATTCGACGCTATGCGATCGGATCATCTGTTTCGACCCGTGCGGAGCAAACGGCGGGACGATCCGGACGTTTCATGACCTGATCGAATGGGGCCATAGGTTCTCCCCGGCGCCATCCCTGCCCGAAAGCAGGCCCTCCGACGTCGTCGTGATCATTTATACCTCGGGAACGACCGGCAAGCCCAAAGGGGTGATGCTCACCCAGGAAAACATCGTCAGCGTCATCACCGCGGGGCTTCAGGCCATTCGCGTGGTCGATGAGAACGACGTCTTCCTTTGCCTCCTTCCCCTGCACCACGTTTTTGCCTCCGTCGTGAATTTCCTGATCCCCCTTTATCGCGGAGCGCAGATCGTATTTGCCGACACCCTGAAGCGCTCCGAGATCCTGTCTGCGTTGCAGGAAGCGAACATCACGATCGTGGCGACGGTGCCGCAGTTTTTTTACCTGTTCCACGGACGGATCGAGGAGGAACTCGCGCGCAAGGGGCCGCTTGCACGCAAGGTATTTCGCAGCCTGCTCAGGCTGAACCGAATGTGCCTCCGGCGTTTTCACCTCAATCCCGGCAAGCGTCTGCTTGGCGGGATCCATCGGGCATTCGGTTCAAGATTGCGGTTTTTTGTCAGCGGGGGTTCCTTTTTCGATCCGAAGGTGGCGCAGGAATTCCATGATCTTGGATTCGTGATCATGCAGGGATACGGACTCACGGAAACCACGGGGCCATGCGCGGTGACGCGGATAGAGGACAATGTGGTCGGCTCCGTCGGCCCCGCGCTTCCAGGCGTGGAGATCCGGATATTGGCGCCGGGAGAGGCGGGAGTAGGGGAAGTCGCGATCCGTGGTCCGGTCGTGATGAAGGGATATTTCAAAGACCCGGAAGGCACGGCCGCAGTGATGCGCGACGGATGGTTTCTGTCAGGAGACCTCGGACGTCTGGATGAGAAGCGCAACCTCTTCATAACGGGCCGCAAAAAGGAAGTCATCGTCCTGCCCAACGGCAAGAATATTTACCCCGACGAAATCGAAAGCCACTACGAACAGTGCCCGTACATAAAGGAGATCGCCGTCCTGGGCGTCGCCGAGCCCGGGCACGAAGGGGCGGAGCGCGTGCACGCCGTCGTCGTGCCCGACTTCGATGCGTTGAAGGCGAAGAAACTGGCCAATACCAGGGAGATCCTGCGGGATGAAATCGCCCGCCTGTCCAGCCGCCTGCCGCAATACAAGCGGCTCATGAGCTACCAGATTCAGAAGGAGGAACTCCCGCGGACGACCACACGCAAGATCAAGCACCTTGAGCTGAAGAGCAGGATCGAAAGGGGCGAACTTCGCGATCCGGATGCTGCCGCTGACCATGAGCCGATTACGCCGGAGGACCGGGACCTCATGGAATCCGCAGTGGGCCGGCAGGTTCTGGCTTCACTGCGGGAAAGTCATCGCCGGGACGCGGGTATTGAACCGGGGATGAATCTCGAACTAGATCTCGGGTTCGACTCCATGGAACGGGTAGAACTCCTGGCGGGTCTGGAGAAGTTGCTGGACCTGACGCTTCCCGATGACTTCGGCGCGGAAGTCTTTACCGTGCGGGACCTGGTCCGCGGGCTGCAGCGTCAAACCGGATCCACCGGCGCCGGCGCAGGGACTCCGCGCCAGAACTGGTCCAGGATTCTCTCCGCCCAGTCTCTCGCACAGGATCCGGAGCTGAAAGCCGGATTTTCCGGGGCCTTGGCCACGCTTGTCCGGGTTGCCGCAATCCGGCTGGCCTACCTCGTCTTCAGGATTCTTTTTCGCCTGGAGGCTCGAGGACTGGAACGCCTGCCGCGACTGGGCGCATTTCTGATCTGCCCCAATCATGCGAGCTACATCGATGCTCTGGCGGTGCTTGCGCCCCTGCCGTCTCCGATCCTCAAACGTGTCTTTTTCGTGGGCGCCGCGGATTTCTTCGCCGGCCCGGTGATGCGGCTGGTGTCCCGCCTGGCCAATATCTTCCCCGTCGATCCCGACGTCCACCTGCTGCGCGCCATGAAAATGGGGGGATACGGCCTGCGTGACGGCCGCATACTCTGCATTTTCCCCGAGGGAGCACGCTCCTTCGACGGCAGACTGGGCCAGTTCAAGAAAGGAGCCGCCATCCTGGCCCGGGAAATCGGCGTCCCGATGATCCCGGTGGCCATTCACGGTGCATACGAAGTGTGGCCGCGTGACAGCCGGCGCATCCGGCGCCACAAGATCAAGGTTGTGTTCGGCGAGCCGCTGGAATCCGGCCGGGGAGAGGAGACGTCCGCGTATCAGTCCGACACCGAACGGCTGCGGAATGCGGTCGAGCATCTGCTCAGTGAATCAATGCCAGCACAATTCCCGTGACAAAAATATTCAGGATGGACAGCGGAAGCAGAATCTTCCATCCCAGGTGCATCAGCTGGTCATAGCGAAAGCGCGGCAAGGTCCACCGTATGAGCAGGAGGAACCAGCAGAAGAACACCACCTTGAGCGCGAACGATGCGATTTGCAGGATCGTCACGGCCAAAGAAGAGAGGGCCCAGCCGGCACCCCCGGGGAAGTGGAAACCGTCGGCCTGCAGATACGGAACCTGCCAGCCGCCGAGAAACAAGGTTGCCAGGAGCGCGGCAATGAGGATGGTCTCGACGAAATCAGTCATGAAGAAAGCGCCGAACTTCATGCTGCTGTATTCGAGAAAGTAACCGATGATTTCGGATTCACCTTCGGGGAGATCGAAGGGAACGCGCTTGGTTTCCGCAAATCCGGCCACCAGGAAGAGCAGAAAACCGAGGGGCTGGAGGAATATGCCCCACTTGGGCAGCCATCCCCATAGCAAATCCCCCTGGGCCCGGTTCAGTTCTGCGAGATCGAGCGTGCCGAAAATCATGAGCAACCCGACGAGCGTCGCGCCCATGGTGATTTCATAGCTGATCATCTGGCTCGATGCCCGGAGGCCGCCAAGAAACGCAAACTTGTTGTTTGATGAAAAACCCGCCAGGAAGGTCCCGTAGATTCCCATCGACATCATGGCGAAGACGAACAGCAGGCCCACGTTGAAAGGCAGGACTTGCAGCTCAACCGTTCGTCCGGCAATGTGGATGGAATTGCCGAACGGAATTGCGGCGAAGCTCATCAGGGCGAAAAACAGGGCCACGATCGGCGCCGCTGTGTGCAGCAGCCGGTCTCCCCCGGGAGGGACATAGTCCTCCTTGAAGAACATCTTGAGCGCGTCCGCCAGTATGTGCGGCAGGCCGAAAGCGCGGATTCCCAGGATCGGGGCCCGGTTTGCTCCGAGCCGGTCCTGCATCACGGCCGACTGCTTTCGCTCCAGCCATGTGAGCAGGGACGTGAGCGTCAGCACGCAGCTGATGAAGAAGATCGCTTTAATCAGAATGATGAGAAGGTCGAGCCACATACGCGAGTCTATCCCAACTTGAGCAGTTGACCGCAATCACCCACCGTGTCGTAATCCATTCCTTCGAAGGCGCGGACCTTCGTCCCGATGTCGCGGAACACCTGTGCGGCCGAACCGTCCGTCAGCGGGACGCCCAGGGACGCCGCCAACCGCGCCAGGATCTCGAGGTCCGGCAACGCCGATTCAACCGGGGGGATGGCCGCGTCAATGCGCTGAACCCGGCCCTCGAAGTTGGTGAACGTCCCCGCTTTCTCGGCGTAAATCGCTCCGGGCAGTTTGACATCGGCCATCGCGGCGGTAGCGTGATCGAAGGGCCCCATGAACACGACAAAACCCGTTCTTGCCAGCGCCCCGCCGACCAGGTTCGGATCGAAGGACCTGGTCAAGTCGTGGTGGCAGATATACAGGAAGCGAATCCGGCCTTCGCTGCAGGACCGGAGCAGGCCCTCGGCGCCGCCACCCGCAAGGCCCAGCACTTCCGCCCCCCGCGTATTAGGGTTCTTGTCCGCCCTGATCAGAAAATCGTCCGAGTATCCTGGCTCGCGCACCGGGACGCGAAATTCGAAATTCTCCACCTTCAAGCCGGTGCTGAAAAGCCGGCGAAGCTGGAAGAGCTCTTCATTGGTCATCTGCGGTGAGGCAAGAACCGCGACGGCTTCGGGGCCATGCTTCTGCATCGTCTGTTTCAGTGCGTCCGCCGTGCGTGCAATCGCCTCGTCCCATTCCACGGCCTTGTGCTCTCCCTCCGTCTTGAGCGAAGGAATCCGGAGCCGTTCCGGCGCGTCGATCGCGTGGTAGGAGTAGCGGCCCTCGTCGCACATCCAGTAGCGGTTCACCTCGGCATTGTACCGGGGCTTGAGCCGGTGCACCCGTTTGTCGTGGTACCGGGGATTGAACCGTTCGTTGTAGTGGATTTCGATGTTGCAGCCGCGGCTGCAGCCCGGACAGATGGAAGCAGTGCTTCCCAGAAACCAGACGCGGCACTGGAAGCGAAAATCGCGATCGGTCAGGGCGCCGACGGGACAGATATCCACGACGTTGCCCGAGTAGGGATTGTTGAGCTCTTCCCCCGGAAAAAGGGCGATCTCGCTCAAGTGGCCGCGCTGGTGCACCGCCAGTTCCGCTGTTTTCGAGATCTCCTGCGTAAAGCGCACGCAGCGGGTGCAGAGGATGCAGCGCTCCTGGTCGAGAATCACGTGCGGCCCGATCGGCCACGCTTTCCTGCGCTTTGTCTTGTTTTCGTTGAAGCGCGGATCGTAACAGCCGAAGTCCATGTAGTAGTTTTGCAGCTCGCACTCGCCGGACTGATCGCATACGGGACAATCCAGCGGGTGGTTGAGCAGCAGGAATTCCAGCACTGACTGCCGGTTGCGCAGGGTTTCCGGGGTCGTCGTCCGCACGACCATTCCTTCGGAAACCGGCGTCGCGCAGGAGGGCTGCAGCTTCGGGATCTTCTCGATCTCCACCAGGCACATCCTGCAGCTGCCCACCGCCGACAGGCCCGGATGGTAGCAGTAGTGCGGAATCTCGATGCCTATGGACCTGGCTGCCTCCAACACGGCCGTTCCCTTGGACGCCTGCACGGTCTGCCCGTCAATCGTGAGTGTGATTCGTTCGCTTTCAGACACCGCTACCTCAGTTCTTCGGGCCAATCAACGGCTGACGCCTGCGGATCGGGTAATCCTTGCGCAAGGGATGCCCATCGAATTCGGGATACAGCAGGATCCGCGTCAAATCCGGGTGCCCCTCGAATTCGATGCCGAACATGTCCCACACCTCGCGCTCCAGCCAATTCGCATTTCCCCACAGCGCGGTCAGCGACGCCAGTTCGGGTTTGTCGCCCGGAACGCCGACCTTGATGCGCAACCGGTTGTTGAAGGATAGCGAAAGGAGGTGATACACGACTTCAAATCGCGGTTCGCGCCCGAGATAATCAACGGCTGTGATGTCCACGAGAACGTTGAAGGAAAGCCGCGCGTCGCTCTTGAGAAATTCCATGATACGCAGCAACGACGCGAGGGATACTGTCGCCACGGCGTCCCCATTGACGACGGACGCTCCGCGAATCTCGCCCGGGAAACTCCCGGCGAGCAGAACCAGCGACTCAGGAAGCTCGCCCGAGCTTGCAGAGGGATCGTTTATTCCCATTCAAGCGCACCTGTCTTCCATGCGTATATAAAACCGACACCAACAACCAGGAAAAAGACGAACATCTCGACGAATCCGAATATCCCCAGGCTGCGGTACACGACGGCCCAGGGGAACAGGAAGGCAAGTTCGACATCGAACAGTATGAAAAGCAACGCCATCAGGTAAAAGCGGATGTTCACTGACTTGTGACTCATGCCTTCCGACGGCATGCCGCATTCAAAAGGCTCGTCCTTGACCCGGGTACGCGTCCTCGGGCCGAGGAGTGCCGACAGAGCCACAAACGACCCGGCAATGCCGCCTGCCAGAAGCGCCATCACCAGCACTGGAACAATCGTGTTCATGAGGGGCACACCCTTATCCCTGGGGATCGTAAAAGCGAAAATGTACACTGTGACATACTGAAAATCAATTCAAAAAGCACGTTCCAGCGCGGACGCCTGGGAACATAAAACCCTGTCCCGCAATAGCTTAGCTAGTTTCTGTCTAGAAACTCAATCATTGTCCTGCTTGGTCTTGGACGTGGACTTGGACGTAGACCTGGACGTGGTCAGCCCTCTTTGATGTAATCTCCAGCGAATGCGGCACTCAATTTGGGCCATTGGTATTTGCCGGGTCTAAGTCCACGTCCAGGTCCAGGTCAGATGACCGTGGAGTTTCGCGACTGAAACTGGCTAATAACATCGCCGGGTAAACATTGACTGCCCGTACGCCAACAAATATTATCCTGTAGTTTGGGTTGCAATCTCCTCGGACGGTGGGATGGCCGTCTCCAGGCACTCTGCAGACGGGATCCGACATTCCGGCGCACTTTAAGAAACGGGTTCTTTTATCAATGCTTCGCCACAAATCGGCAGGGTAGGGCTCATGAGGATAACTCGGCTGCGTCTTGTCTGGTCGCTGATGCTGGTTCCCGTTCTGCTGTTTGGTCGAAGTGCCGGTGCGTTGTGGCAGCAGACCGCAAAACCCGATACCCTGCTCGCAGTCGCCGACGAGATTGTTCCGGTTGTGGCGAGGATTCGCGGCCTGGAACCGAAGGCGGCGATCAAAAAAGGCGTCGAGTCCCGTGAGCAGATCTCCCGCGCTCTGAATGAGCTTGTCAGCGACCAGTACGAAAAGACGGAGCTCAAACGCGGGGGAGTGGTGTTGAAAAAGCTGGGATTGATTCCCGTAGATATGGATTTTGCCGACTTTACGATCAAACTGCTTACCGAACAGATCGGGGGGTATTACGACCCGGAAAAAAAGACCTTTTTCCTGGCAGGCTGGTTGAGTGCGGACCAGCAAAAACCGGTTATGGCCCACGAACTGACACACGCGCTGCAGGACCAATACTTCGATCTGGATGCCATGATGAAACGGGACCGCAAGTCCCACAACGACGACATGACGCTCGCGCATCAGGCATTGGTGGAAGGGGATGCCACGGGCGTCATGCTCGACTACCTCCTCGAGCCGCTGGGCAGAAGTTTTGTGCAGTTGCCGGATCTGGCCTTCATCATGCGTGCTCAGATGTCCCTGATGGACAGCCAGTTCGTGGTGCTGAAGAGCGCTCCCGAGTACATCAAGGAATCGCTCCTGTTCCCCTATGGATATGGCGCAGCCTTCCTGCAGAAAGTTCGTTCCGGCAACGCTCCCTGGCCGGTCGTCAACAAGGTCTATGCGGACATGCCCTCGTCGACCGAGCAGATCATGCATCCCGAAAAATATCTGGGCCAGCGGGACAACCCCAAAGCCGTTGCGGTCGAGGATCCGACTCCACAACTCGGAAAGGACTGGAAGATCGTTTACAGGAATGTCCTGGGGGAGTTTTCGCTCTACCTGCTCTTGAAGCTCAACCAGCCGGATCAAACGGCGATGAACGCTTCGTCCGGCTGGGGGGGAGACCAGGTCATCCTGGTGGAAGAGGATGGCCGTGACCGGAGCGCGGTGTTCGCCGAAAGCACCTGGGACGATCAGGACAGCGCCGATCGCTTTTACGCGGCGGCCTCGAACTGGCTGGAACGCCGGTTTCCCCAGGGCCGAAAGGAAGACGCCTCAGACAGCGGTTTCGCCATGGTAGCAGGGAGCGAATATCACTCGATTCAACGCCGCGGTACGGGCGTTTACCTGGTCCTGGGCTTGCCGGAATCCCTCGCAGGCAAGCTCACGTGGCCGCGGAAGTAACTTGCGATAAAACGAAAACGAGGGAAAGCACCTCTGCGACATTCTCCGGCCTTCAGAGGCTGATACGTTCCACCCGCGTTCCCGACGCCAGATCGTGCAGGCATCTGGATTGGCGGTCGAAGCATCCCCACAGAAGCCCGACGCCCGCCGCTGCCAGACCGGCCAGGAAGACGCAGCAACGCACGAGCAACTGCGTCATGGTGGGCGGTCCGATCGGCGCTCCGACCACCCGCAGATCCATCAGCATCATTCCAATGGTCTGCCTTGCGGTGCTGAGAAAGAAAAGCGAATAAACGAAATAAATCGCCAGCAGAAGAAGCGTGTAGTACATCAGGCTGACAGAGTCAATCAAGGTGATGCCTTCGAGGATGTCGACGGTGAAAATCAACGCGCCGCAGCACACTACCACCATGATGAGGTCCACGAGTCCAGCCAGGGTCCGGGTCAGGAGAATCAGTTTCTCGTCCCTGTGGTCGAGCCAGAGATCGCCGCCCGATTCGGCGGGGGGAAGAATCGGCGTATGGATCTCCATCGGCTCCTCCTGCCGGGTCTGGGCTGACTGGCCGGTACGGACCGTGTCGATCAGTCTCTGGATTTCCCGTCCGGCAGTTGTCCCGGAATTAGCAACAGCAGGACGAATGATGACATCTGCGGCGGGCTCTGGATTCGGCACAACGGCCGGGACCCGCTTCGGGATCACAGGTACAGGTCCGGCAGTCGGGGCGGGGGACGGGTTGATCGGGATTGCGCCCTGTTCATCGGTCCTGACTTCGCGAGGCTCGCTCCTCGGAGCGCGACGAGGCTTTCGCGGAACAATCGGCCTGACAGGCACCGGCCTCAGTTCCTCCTGGACCGGAGTCTTTTCCTCCCGGGTCTGTTCCCCGATTCCTCCGCCGATCATAGCGCCCGCTGCGGCTGTCTCCACGACCGGTGCGATCGGAAGCCCCTCCTGTCCGCCATCCACCGCATCCCGTTTCGCCCTAAGCTCCTGCAGGCGCCGCGAAAGTTCCAACCGCCATTCCGGCAGTTCAGCCTCAGGCTCGACATCAGCGGAAGTCGCGGCACCGGTCTGCCCGTCACTCGCGATTTCCTGCCGCGCAGGCGCCTCGGGCGCAATCGCAGACGCCGACCTGAAACCGCAGACCAGGCAGATTCCATCGCCGTTGATTTCCGTACCGCCGCACTTTGGGCAATTCATAGGCTTGAAAGCAGATGTCAATGACCGGCGGAATTATAGCACAAGGGGCTGCTCAGAATATCTCCGGATCTGATATACTTTGCTTGTATAAATGTTCAGATCCATCAGACAGCGAATCGCGGTGTTGGGACTTCTGGGCCTTTGCTTTTTGGCCGTCTATGGAGTGGGTGCGCATTACTCCCCGATGATGGTCACCTATGTGGTGGGGCAGGCATTGATTCAGAAGGCTCCCGATGGGATGAGCGCCGCAACGGCTCGGGCTCGTTATGAGGCGTTTCTGGCTGCCGCGCCCCCGGCCGCCCGACTCGAGAAGGTGATGGCCTTGTCCACGTATCTGGAAAAAGTCCAGAAGCTGACTGCCATGGAGCTGGAGCGGCTCCTGGCACCCGACGGAACTGCTGAAGGCAGAAGCATTTGAAGATTTTGGAAACTTTTTGGCGCCCGATATTGTCTATTATAGCAGGCACATCTTGCGCTGAGGGTAGCAACCATATTGTGCGGATGGTTCCATGAGCACGGGCTTTCCGGAAGAACTGGCTCTCGGCAGCTATGAAAAGGAAAGTGTCGCCCTGGATCGGGAAAAGGGGGACGCTGCGGGAGTTGAATCGTTTGATGCGATTTTCGAGCGCTACAAGTCGTTGGTTTTCAACCTGACGATGCGCATCCTGGGCGACCGGGAAGAAGCCATGGACGTCTCGCAGGAGGTGTTCTTTGCGGTTTATCGCAAAATCCACCGCTTTCGGGGCGAGTCGTCGCTCAAGACCTGGATTTATCGCATAGCTATCAACCGTGCCTCGAACCGTTGCCGTTGGTGGAACCGGCTCCGCCGCCGCGGGACCATATCGTTGGACGAACACTTAAGCAAGGACGACAGCCGTACCTTCTCGGAATCGCTGGAGTCGGCCGCGAGCACGCCGGAAGAAGCGTTTCTGATTGAGGAAAAGCGCCTGGAAATCGAGCGCACCTTGCGGCGTCTGCCCATTCAGCAGCGGGTCGTGGTGGTCATGAGGGATGTGGAAGGAATGTCTTACGAGGAGATTGCCGAGTTGCTGCACGTCTCGCTCGGGACGGTGAAATCGCGCATCGCGCGCGGACGGGAAGAGCTGAAGCGTCGCCTCAACGGCAGCCTGGGTTGAGGAAGCCGGAGGTTGATTTATGAGATGTGAAACGGTGCGTGGACACCTGTCGTGCTTTGTCGACGGGATGCTGGAGAGGGATGTCGCTTCGGGTGTCTCTCTGCACCTGCAAGCCTGCACGGACTGCGACCTCGAATTCACCCGTTTGAAAAGGCTGCAGCAGGCACTTAGGAATTTTCATCCGGTCGAGGCGCCTGATTACCTGCGCAGCCTGGTCGACATGAAGATTGAAAATGCTCGCCGGCATTCCTGGCGCAGGGATTTGCGTCATGCGTGGGAGTATCGTTTGTCGAAGATCCGGTCCACGGAAGGAATCTGGTACCTGACACGGCTCGTGGGCGCCATGGCTACGTTCGTGCTCTTCATTGCGATCAGCTCCTCGATGAACCCGATCCTGGGCTTCAATGTGTCCTTGTCCGATCGCGGAAGCCTGTCCCAGGCTCTGCGCTCCCTGCAACTGGGCATCGGTGTTCAGAGGAATCTCGGCATGACGCCGATGGACACGCCGAAGAAGACCATCCGCTCGAGTGATCCCAAGATCAACGACCAGTATCTCGCCAACCTGGGGGAGAATGCTGCCCGCAGGGCCCAGGACGATACGGTCTCTGTCGTCGCGGTCGTGGACCGCAGCGGCACGGCGAAGGTCGAGAACATCCTCGACTACCCGGAGGACGATTCGCTGCTCAGCGAATTCACGGACATGATCATGTCGGCCGGCTGGAGGCCCGCAAGTCAGAACGGCAAAGCCGTGGACCAGCGGCTCGTGCTTTCATTCAGCAGGGTAAACGTCTACAACTAGCCCCGAAAGACGAAGGTTTTCTTGCGCCGGGATGCAGAGTCGACCGCCAGCTGCGTGTCGCCTGCCACTGGCGTACAGGGTACCTTCCTGTGAGGACTGCCTCCCGGATCCCTACCTCGCACGGTACCGGCGCACGTCGGCGAACACATCGATCACGCGCACCCGGGTCAGGAATGTGGCGGAGTGTTCTACGTCGGCGGGGATGTGATACGAGTCCCCAGGCAGATACCTCCGTGTCAGACCTTCGATCGTCAACTCCATCTCCCCTTCGACGACGATACCCCACTGCTCGCCGTGACGGTGTGGCGCCACTCTACCGATAGGTTCGATGTCCATGAAAATGATCTGATGATTCGGGGCCTGGGAAATCCAGCCTCGGACGCCTGGAAACGGGATGTCCGCCTCAGGAAGGTAGGTGATAAATTCAGGGAATGCAGCTGTGGTCATCGGTTCATCTCCTCACAATCCGGTGCGCGGAGTTTTGGCCCGGGAAGCCCCTTCGTGCCGGTCTGAGCTTCCGCGGTGCGCCGCAGTGCGGTGCGCCGCAGTGAGGAGGATATCAGCGGTTCGAAGGCGATGCACGCCGATTTCGATGCATCACGACTTATCTCGTCCCGTAAAGCCCATGCTGCCTGATTCGCAATTCACTTTTTCGTTGCTCCTCGCGGCGGGGCGGGATCAGAATGCCACCCTACCACCAGTCTGGGAGGGTGACGATGTTTTACGAGATTGAAGTGCCCGGCAAACAACCGGGAAGCAGGTCCTGGGTGGCGGCACTTGTCGTGCTGAATCCATCTGAGTCGCGTCGATTGCTTGCCAAAGCTACGGTTGCCCTGCCGGAAGTGCAGCATGCCTGGAAGCACGGGACGATCATCATCGGGCGGGGCGTCACCAACGCCTACGTTACGGAAGAACTCCTGGGAATCCGGATTGAGCCGAAGGCGGGCCTGACCTTCGGCATGGTGTGCGGGGGCATTACCACCGGAAATTCCGGGCTGCCGGCCTGCTCACACCACGTCTTCCGCAAGGGCAAGGTCGTTGAGGGCGCCGATTCCAAGGTCGAGATCCTCAGCTTCGGGCCTGACGATGTCTTCATCAAAGGAGCCAACGCGATTGATCCGGAGGGAAACGCAGGCATCCTGACTTCCTCGCTCACGGGCGGCACAATCGGAATGGCCTGGCCTGTCGTGACCCCGCGGGGCTCACACCTGATTCTGCCCGTGGGACTGGAAAAACTCATCCCGTCAGTCATGAATGCCGCGAGGCACTCGGGGGTGTACTACTTCAAATACAGCATGGGGCTGCCTGCGCGCCTTACGCCGGTTGTGCTTGGTGAAGTTCTCACTGAAATTCAGGCTCTGGCCGTTCTGGCGGGCGTGAAGGCGACTCATCTGAGCTCGGGCGGTGTCGGTGGCTCCGAGGGCGCCGTGGTGCTGGCCGTCGAAGGCGAGGAACCCGCAGTGGCAAAGGCGTTCGAGCTCGTCAAGTCAATCAAAGGCGAACCTCCGGTGACCGTGCCCGACACCCTGGTCGTAGAAAAAGCGGCCGATTTTGGCTACGATCCGCACACGCAGTTAGCCAGGCTGGGGGGCAAATAGACACGACCGGTTTGGGTGCTCACACAGGAGAATTAGATCGGCATCAGAAATGAACGATCGGGGACAAACCGCACCTGCGGAGTAGGTGGCAGCGCATGTCGTAGAACCCCCGCACGTTCGTAACCTCTGAAGTCTTTAAGGGTCTTCGTGGCTCGCTTTTTGTTGTGCAGACTCTCACTGCCTCCTGCAGCGCACCATTTCGGTCAGACGGGCGGTGCCTTTCATCACAACCGGCATCGGCGCGCCGTAGCTGAACCTGACGAAGGATGTGAGCCTTGGCGGATCGCTGCGCAATTTTGCCGGGTTGACGTCGAAAAACTCCCCCGGCACCGTGATGACCTTTTCTTTCAGAGCCTCGCGGAAGAACTGGAACCCGTCGTTCAGCGGCGGGGGCAAGGTTTCCACCGATCCCCAACAGTAAAAGGTGCCTTCCGGATCACGCGGGAAGATGAGGCCCATGTCCTTCAGCCGCTTCACCATCATGTCCCGCTTGGGTCTGAAGGCGTCGCGCATCGCCTGGGTTTCCTGCGCGGCATGCGCGGGCTCGACGAGAGGCAGCGCCGCGCGCTGAAGCCAGCGCGGAGCGCCGCCGTCAAGCGCGCTCCCGGCGCGCGTCAATGTCTCTATCCAGTCCGGCGGGCCGATCGTCCAGCCGACACGCCACCCGGGATAGCGGTAGCTCTTGGTCAGGCCGTCAATCACGATGATAGGATCGCGGTTCACGTCCTCGACAAAGGCGGCCGCACTGACGGGGGCGGGGCCGTTCCAGACGAAATGGGAATAGAACTCGTCCATCACCAGGGCGGTTCGATGTTTCCTTGCCAGCGCGACCCACGAGCGCAATTCGCCGTCGCGCACCACACGGCCGGTCGGATTGCACGGGTTCGAGACAAGAAGCGCGTCGAGCCTTTGCCCCGTGACTTCTTTCTCGAGCCGTTCCGGAGCAAGGGCGAATCCGTCTTCGCGCGGCAATGCAATATGGATCGGGGTTATTCTGGGAATGCCCCCCAGCAGGTCCTCATATGCAGTGTAATCAGGAGTGAAATAGCCGATCCTGATCTCCCCGAGGGCCCAGACAGCGCGTGTGAGCGCCAGGCGACCGCCTGCGGTGATGGCGACATTTTCGGCGGTGTACTGTGTTTTTTTCCCGCGGCGGTACCAGTGGTTATAGAGGGTCGCGACCGCCTGCCGCAGTTCGGACAGGCCCGCGACCGGGCCGTAGGCATGGTCGTCCGGGAGAATGCCGATCCGGCTGACCCGCTCCGGGGCTCCCGGCAGGGGGCCGACTTCGGGCATCCCCTGGCCGAGATTGCACCAGTCCGGATGCTCGCTGTCGTAACCCAGCTTTGCAGCTTCGGCCACGACATAAATCACACCCATGTACGGGACGTCGCGCAGCGGACTCGGTTTCTTCTTCATAGCCCGAATCATTCATAAACGAGTTGGCCGCGTGGCGGCCGCATGAAAAACTCCATTTCAGGGGGCGGACGGCGCCCGTCCGCCCCCTGATGAAGGCATCAATACTTCCTTGCTGAAGCGGCCAGTTCGGCTTTCAAGACCTCGACTGCCTTCTCGATCTGCGCGTCACGGCCTTTGAGGAAGTCTTCCGGCGTGTTGTCGATGTAGACATCGGGTTGGACGCCGAAATTCTCCATATTCTCCCCCCTGGCGGTCCAGACGCCGGAGCCCGGCGTGCGAATGCTGGAGCCGTCCGCGAGGGTGAACGAACCGGTGCCGATCACTGCGCCCATTGTGGGCACGCCTATGGTTTTGCCGAGCTTCAGGTCCTTGAAGCCCTGCGGGAACATCTCCGCGTCGGATGCGGATCGTTCGTTCTGCATCACGACCATCGGGCCGTAGAACGTCTCGAGCGGGCGCGGCACCTCGAGACCGGCGTCCCGTCCTCTGGTGTACTGGTACTTCTCGCCCGTGAGGATTGACAGGAGTTCCTGGTCGATGCCGCCGCCGCCGTTGAATCGCTGATCGATGACGATCGCCTTCTTGGTGCGGTTCATGGCCAGATCAAGGGTGAACTGGCGCAGGGAAGCGGCGTCCATGGCGCGGATGTGCAGGTAGCCGATTTCGCCGTTGCTCAGCTTGTCGACCATGGTCCGGCGGTCTTCCACCCACCTGGCATACTGGGCATTGCTCAGGGCGCCGCTGTTCCACGGCTCGACCGTCACCTCCCATGCGCCATCCCTGGACGACTTGTCGTTGAGCAGAAAGTGGAACTTCCGTCCGGCAGCCAGAGTAAAGTACTTCCAGTAGTTGTCGCCGGTTTTGAGTTCCTGGTCATTGACCGCGATGATGAAGTCTCCCTTCTTGAGCTTCATCCATTCGTGATCGACCGGCCCCGCCTTCCAGATATATCCGACACGATAATAGCCGGCCGGATCGGGTTCCAGCCCGAAGCCCGGATGGCGTGTTTGCGCCGGCGACGGTTCGGCGGACGAGGGACCGCCGCTGACGCCCGTGTGCGAGGCATTCAGCTCGCCGATCATCATCATCATCACGTTTTGGAGCTCCTCCTGATCCACGAGATAGTCGAGGAGTGCCCCGTAGGTTGCCTTGGCGGCGTTCCAGTCTGCGCCGTGCATCTTCGGATCATAGAAGCGGTTCTTCATGACCCGCCAGCCCTCCTCGAACACCTCCTTGCGCAGTGCCTTGTGGTCGAGCTCCATGTTGATGGTGAAGTTCACCTGGCGGGCGCTCCCGCCGCTGCTGGCTGCCGCTGCCGGCGCCGCCGTCGCGGCGCCGCCGCGTCCGCCGCGTCCCGTTGCGGAAACTTCCGATGCTGCTGCCCCGCCTCCGCCGCCGACCGACGCGGAGTAAATGCCGCGGCCGGACCGGAAGTAGAGGGTGCGGCCGTCACGGGTAAATGCCATGCCGCCACCGCCGCCGCGTCCACCGCCGCCTGCGCCGCGTCCTCCGGCCGCCGAGGCGCTCGGGGCTGCCGGCGGTACGCGGGTCAGGCCGCTGCCGTCGGCCACGTTGACCGTGTAAATGCCGCTTGCCGATTCCCCGGCAGCGCCGCCCCTGGCGCCGCCACCGCTGGTAGAGGAGGTGAAGCCGATCACGCTCCCGACCGGCGAAGGAGTCAGCCCGCCGAAAGTGTCGCCCGGGACGTTCAGCCGCCGGGAACGCTTGGCCAGCCCGTCCCAATCGATCCTGACTTCAACGGCCGCCGGCTGTGCGCCGCCAGTGCCGGCACCGCCCGCGCGTCCTCCGCCCGCTCCGCGTCCGCCGCCGGCAGCCTGGGCAGCCAGTGCCTGGGCCTCGGTGTCGATGTCACGGTTCAGCGGGTCCCGGTCCTGGGCCCGCAACGGCAACACCATCAACTGCATCTGGGTCTGCGCCCTGCCACCGGTTGATGCCACGCCGCCTCCGGTGCCGGCCGACGTGGTGTAGGCGATGAACCTGCCGTCGGCGGTCCAGACCGCGCTACCTTCGCTGAAGGCGAGCGTGTCATCGATGATGTGGCGCTCCTCCCCGCCGGTCACGGGAGCAATGTAGACGTGGCTGCGCATCGTCGCATCCTGCTTTACGATCGTCACCCACTTGCCGTCCGGCGAAAACGCCGGCGAACGAGGCGCCGCAATGGTGCTCGATGCGAGCACAGTCGTCTTGCCGTCGGCGACGTTGTAGTAGTACAGCTTCTTGTCGGTCGAACCGTATACCAGGGCCTGAGAGTCAGGCGACCACACGATCGGACCCTTGTCCGTGTCCAGATCCGTGATCTTCTTGAGATTTTTCCCCTCTTCATCCGTGAGGTAGATCTCCTGGCGGCCCAGCCGGTCGGAAATGAAGGCGATGAATTTGCCGTCAGGCGACCACTGGGGCGAGTCGTTGCGCGACGCGCCCTTGTCGTTGGCGATCTGGGTGATGTCGCCGCGATCGGTCGCGATCGTGAAGATCTGGTTCCGCGTGGAGATTACGGCGCGTCTGCCCGTGGGCGAAAGGTCGAAACTGTCGGCTTCGCTGTTGATGGCCACGACCTCGTAGTCATTCTCCTTCTCGTCGCTGACAATGTCGATCTTGACTTCGGAGGTCCTGCCCGAGGCGACGTCGAGTTTCCAGATGCCGAAGTTCTCCTCGTAGACAATGACCTTCCCGTCACTCGACATCGAGGGGGAGAACACGTTGCCGTCGGTGTGTTTGGTCACCTGGACGGGCTGCGTGCCGCCCTTCGCCGAGATCTTGTAGAGGTTGTTCAGGCTGTTCCTCACCTCGGTGCTGCCGGGCCTGATCGTCTTGTCGTTGGGCAGCGGGTCGGCGACGAAATAGATCTCGTCCTTCGGTCCCCACATCGGCCAGTAGCGATTGTAATTCTCACCGGCGAGGATCTGGCGATAAGTCTTGGCCGCCAGGTCGGCCACCCAGATGTCGGCCGCGTAGCTGCCCCGATAGTGCTTGCGCGTCCACGTGGCGGGATGCCGGTTGAAGAGAAACTGCCTGCCGTCTGCGGAGAAGCTGCCCCAGTACCCCCAATCCACAGGCAACGGCGATTCCTGCCCGCCGTCGACTGAGATCTGGTACAGGGTTGCGGTCCCAGGGAAAACGCCGTCCCCGCGGGAGGCGCGGAACACGATATTCCGGGAGTCCGGCGTCCAGGCAACGACTTCATCGGCGCCGGTGTGGTAGGTCAGCCTGCGGGGCGTGCCGCCCGTCACGGCGACAACGAACACGTCGTTGTTACCATAGCGATTGGAAGAAAAAGCGATCCAGCGGCCGTCAGGTGAGAAACGGGGATTCACTTCACGAGCCGTATTGATGGTAACCCGCTGCGGGCTCGAGCCGTCTTCATTCACGACCCAGATGTCGCCCAGGTAGCTGAAGGCAATCTTCCCGGCGTGGTAGTCCGGGGTCCGGGCCAACCGGACAGGTGCCGCACTCGCGGCGGTTGCAACGAGCAACAGCGCCAGCACGGCGCAGAATGATGCCTTTCGTATCATCTTCGTCACCTCACTCGTGGGTAATCATGGTTTATGGGCGGGCCAAGAATATCACCGTCGATGGACTCAGTCACCACGAATTGCGGGATGGCGCCGGCTGACGCCGCGAGGTGTTATTGCATCCTAAAACCATGGCCTTTGGCCGTACGGCCCTGAAAGGCTCTGCCGGTCCGGCGTACCGTGCGCGCGGTGAAACTGAGTAAGTACTAAGAATCGTCCGAGTCGGGATGGGTATCGGGGTCGCAATCGGTATCGGCATTCGAAAACACGAGAAGTCGGTGATCCTGCGAACTGACAGCGATCCCGATCCCGACCCCGAAGGTAGCATCGTGCCCAGCATAATAGGCGTGGTCGATTATTTGTTTTCCTTTGATTCGACCTGGTTCTGCTTTTTACCCACGCCGGGGGGGCGAAACCTGGAAATGCCCTGGACGATATCCCGCAATTGGGAGAGGTTTTCTTCCTTGCTGCGTGCAGTGGCCGGTTTGAAATGGTAGGTCCTGGAACCGGCGTTGACCGTCAACTGGTCCCCGTCGAGATTATAGAAACACTCGCCGTAGTTGAATGTGAAACTATCCTTCCCATTTTCCGAAACAAATGAAAGTGTGTCCCGGGAAACTTGCAGCACACCGCTGCAGCTGCCCAGGAAATGGTCGTGGATCACGGGATAGCCGCGGGTGGCCGGCTCTTGCTTCGCCGGCTTTGGCGCAGGTGGCCGCGGCTTCAGAACCGCCAGTTGCGGCGCCTGTTTTTTCACCTCCTGCACCGCAAGCTTTTCGACGGACGGTTCCGAAGCGGCCGCCTTGGAAAATATGTTAGCTGCTTTGTCGGGACCGGGAGGAGACGAGTAGGCGACCGGCGGCGACGTCAAGAGGTCGAACCTGGCTAGCCAACCTCCCAGCATGGTCAGCAACAAAGCCGTTAACCCGGTGACGATCGCCCAGCTTCTCCGGGAAAACCTGTTCTTTTTCCGCTTCGCGGCGGGTTCCAGCGGGTTTGGATCCGGCACAGAAACCGGCAAACCGGCTTCAGGGCCGCCGACTGCGGCGGCCGCGCACTGCACCGTCTCGACATTCCGGCCCTCCGCGTTCGATCCCTGCAGGAGGTCCCCGGTCAGCAAAAGCTCCGCTCTGTCACTGCTGACCGGTCTCGAAAACAGGAAGCCCTGTGCCTCCTCGCAATCGAGCGAGCGAACCATTTCCAGCTGCGTTTTGGTTTCAATCCCTTCGGCGATCACCCGCAAGCCCAGTTGATGTGCCAGGCTGCTGATGGTGCGGAGGATCTTCTGATTGTCCGGGTTGGTTTCGAGGCTATGGACAAATGTGTAATCGATTTTCAGGAAGTCCAGCGGAAACCGGCGCAGGTAGGCCAGGGAAGAGTATCCTGTGCCGAAATCATCGAGGCCGATCTGTACACCCATGACCCGAAGCTGCATGAGCGCACTGCCGGCGGTTTCCGGATTTTGCATTACCGTGCTTTCGGTCAGTTCCAGCATCAGGCAGGTTGGATCGAGTCTGATATCCTTTAGAACATCACGGATCTGTTCCACCAGCGAAGCCTGCGCAAACTGGGTGCCGGAGAGATTCACAGAGATCCTGACGTCGCCGGCGATGCCCGGTTTTTCCTGCCAGGCCTTCAACTGGCGGCAGGCTTCCGTCAAAACCCATCGGCCGAGCGGAACGATAAATCCGGTCCTTTCGGCGATGGGAATGAATTCCTGCGGCGAGATCGGGCCACGGCTGGGATGCGTCCAGCGTAGCAGTGCCTCAAACCCGGCAATCCGACTCGAGGCCAAAGAAACCATCGGCTGATAGAAGACCGAGAACTCCCTTCGTTCCAGGGCTCCTGGCAGGTCGGCTTCCAATTGAAGCCTGGACTGTGCCGACTCCACGAGGGCGGTATCGAAGACCTCGCAACGGCTTTTCCCGAGAGCCCTGGCACGGCACAGAGCAGTATCCGCATCCCGCAAAGCCTCCTCCGGTAGGCGGTAGCCGGTGGCACTCAGAGCAATGCCGATGCTGGCGGAAAGGAAGATTTCGCGGCCGTCCAGTCCGAATGGAGCCGAGACTTCCTTGAGCAGACGTTCCGCTACAGTTTTCGCCTCGCCGACCTCGTTCAACCCTTCGAGGAGCACAATGAATTGGTCCCCTCCGGCGCATGCCACGACATAGTCGCGGCCCAGCCGGGCCACCGTATCTCCGGCTCGCAGACAGGTCTCCAGGCGTCGCGCCGCCGCGACCACCAACAGGTTGCCTGCAGCCGGTCCCAGCCGTCCGACAGGGGATTCGGCCCGGTCCAGGTCCAGGATGAGGACCGCAAAAAGGAAGTCGCTGTGCCGTTTGGCCCGCTCAATCGAGCGCGCCAGGCGATCCAGCAGCAATAGCCGGTTCGGAAGCCCGGTCAGCGGATCGACAATCTTCTCCGCAGTGATGTCGGCATGAGAACCCGCAATTCGGACAGCCCGGCCGTTTTCGTCCCGCGTGATCACGCCGCGGCAGCACATCCAACGGTAAGTCCCGTCCTTATGAAGCATGCGGTGCTGATTTTCAAATTGAAGGGAGTCCCCTGACAGGTGCGACTCGATTCCGCAGCGGATATCACTGAGATCATCCGGATGAATCCTCCGGAACCATTCCTCCGGCGTGTTTCCGACCTCCGGCTCAACATGGCCCAGCAGCGAGACCCACCGGGGGGAAAAGTGGATCCTGCCTGTTGCCAGGTTCCAATCCCAGAGCCCGTCGTTTTCGCCGCGCGCGGCCAAATCGTATCGATCCACGTTTATGCCATGCCCCCTGCCGGATTCTGACTGCCGGCCACGGACGTTGCTCCGGAACCTCGCGGCAGATCCGGTGACTGTATCGGCTGAGGCGACACACATGCGCCCTAACACAGCTTTTCGGACGGATTGGCGGGAAGATTAGCGATCTGGGGTATTCTAGGCTTTGCGGTCGCCTGCGGGTTCCTCGCCGGCTTCAGCCAACTCTCTTTCAGCCTGTTTCCGGCGGAGCGCTTCCAGTTCGCGCGGATGTTCCTCGGCCATTTCCTCTTCGGTCAACTTGCCCGTGATGCAGGCCGTGTTCAGCGGATAAATGCTGGGATTGAACATGACGAAGTAGAAATGCCAAACGAGGATGGCCAGGGTGGCAAGCCAGGCCTCGTAATAATGGACCGCTTCCGCGATGTTCCAGCCGAGAAGAGTGAGCTTGCCCATAAAGAAGCTGTTGAACCAGAGGATGATTCCGGTGCCGCCCATCACGATGACGCCCCAGATGAGCGCCCAATACTCCGCCTTCTCGATGTAGGCGAAGCGCCCGAACTGAGGTTTTGATTTGGAGATGTGCAGGTAGTACCTGGACATGCCCAGGAATTCTTTAAGGTCTAGGAACTTCGGCATCAGGTCGCGTATGAGTTGCCTGCCCCGGGGAAGCCGTGTGATGTAGTAGACATGGAAGAGGCTCACGGCGATCAATACTACGCCCGCAGCCCGATGGATGATGCCGCGCACGGCGAACAGCCCCTCGCTCACCTGGCGGATCGGGATTACCCACCAGGCATCCGGAAACTTCAGCATGAATCCGGTGATCACGAGGGTGATGAACGACGTGGCCAGCAGCGCGTGCTGGATCCGTTCAGCCGACGACATGCGCAGGTACTGTTCCGCCCCGAAGTGCTCCGCCTCGATCCGCCCGCTGCGCACTGCAAAGCGGACCCTGGATTTGAGGATGAAGTCCAGCAGGTTGTGAACAAACATGCCGCCGATGACCACCGCGATGAGGGCGATGTAAAACGTCTTGATCCAATAGAGGATCGGTTCCGTCGCCGGCGCGATGACGAGGTGGACTTCGCCCTTGGTGAAGTTATCGTTGGCGCCCTGGTGACACTTGCCGCACGTTGTCGCGAGATTGGCCTTGTTGATGGTCGAAGTTGGGTCTGACGAGGCCTTGATATTGTGAAAACCGTGGCAGCTGGCGCAATTGGCCACCTGCACGGCCCCTGCCTTCGATGCCAGCCCGTGATAACTGTCTTCGAACGAGCCGAAGCGTTCCGAGGCCAGCCCGTATTTCTGAGTCAGCCTTACGGAGTTGTGGCAGACGGCGCAGACGCGGGCCGACACGTTTTTCCCCGCTACGCGGGAGCGTGGATCGGACGGGGCAAAAATCTGGTGCTCCCCGTGGCAATCGGTGCAGTTGGGAGCTTCCTGGTTGCCGGCCCTCAGCGCGACGCCATGGATGCTCTCGGAGTAGACTTTGACGATCTCGCCGTGGCACTGGCCGCAGGTCTCCGGGACCTTGAATTTGTTTACATGCGAGGCCAGATTGCTGCCCAGCTGCATGTCATGCGCGCCGTGACAGCTGCTGCAGGAAGGCGCCTTCATGTCCCCCTGGGCGAGCTTCACGCCGTGTATGCTCTCTTTGTAGTCCGCGATGAATCCTGCGGAAATACCGACCTGCTGGCGCACCTGCGGATTGTCGAGGTGGCACTTCAGGCAGACTGCGGGCTCCTTCGTCTTGTACAGGACGGACTCGGGGTCGGAGATGGGGACAATGGCGTGCGCCCCATGGCAATCCGCGCACGAGGGCGCCCCCTTGGATCCGCCGGCCAATGCGGTCCCGTGCTTTGAGCGGGAATAACGCTCGTCCTCAGCTTTGTGGCAGCGGCCGCACGTGCTGACCAGGTGATCCCGGTTCGTCCGGGAGTCAGGGTTTTTGGGCGGCAGAATATTGTGTTTTCCGTGGCAATCGCTGCACCCTGTCGCCCCGAGGGCTTGCCCGTGTATGCTCTGGTCGTATGTTCCGACGTCGTGGCAGGCCTGGCACTGGACCGGCTGGATGTTCCTGGCGTGCGGCATCTGGGAGGGATTGAAACCCTGGTGGCAGTCGACGCAGTTCAGAGACTCGTGGGCCGATTTCTTGAGCACGTCGTTGTCGACATAGAGCTGGACTTCCTGCCCCTTCTTCTGCATCGACATGCCCGGCTGGTTATGACACTGAAGGCAGTCTTCCTTCGTCTGGGCGCATAGAATTGCCGGGGAAGCCAGGAGCGCGATTGCCAGCAAACAACAGCTACAGACCGCTTTCATAGATTCTTTTTCCACCATCTGCCGGTTGACGGGCGTGTCCGCCGCAACCAGCCGGGAAGCCGGTTACCGGTATGCGAATAGCATTGCGTAAACGATCCAGATCACCATGCTGAAGCCGAGGGCGAGCGCGCACCAGGCGAAGATGCGGATCGTCCTGATCACGATCGGCGGATAGGGCTCGACCAGGTGTTGCTCGAGCGCGCCGCTCTTTTCCAGCGCTTCGTACTCGGCAGGCTTGTCGTTGCGGAACTCCTCAAGCGGCATGCGCCCGGTAAAGACCACGATGTCCATCGGGAACTTCTCGGGTCGCAGGTGCGTGTTGAAGAAGTGAACCGTAAAGATGAAGCCAGTCGCGAGCAGGGCCTCATCGCTGTGGATGATCGTCGCCACGTTCAGAAACCAGCCGGGCATGAACCGGGTGAAAAACTCCGGGAACCAGAGGGTCATGCCCGTCGAGCCGATCACGAAGATTCCCCAGAAGACGGCAAAGTAATCGAATTTCTCCCAGTAGGTCCAGCGGCCGTAGCGAGGGCGCTGACCCATGCCCAGGAACCATTTCACCGATCCGATGAATTCGCGTCAGGTCCTGGCGCGTCGGGAGCATCGTGTTCGGCCCGAACAGCATCTTGCGCCAGGATCCGCGTGTCCTCTGCTTCCGCCGCACCAGATCGACAATGTGGGCGATGAACACGCAGACCATGATCGAGGCAGCCATGCGGTGGATGAGGCCGGCCGATTCGAAGCCGCCCAACAAGTGGGAAACCGTGGATGCCCAGGAGGTGTAGGAAAACTTCAGCGTGAGCCCTGTCAGCGCCAGGCTCATGAAGCTGACGATCATGGCCGCGTGAAGGAGGCGGTTCAGCCGGGTGAAACGCACGTACTCGAGGGGCCCGGCCGCGACATGTGTGCGGTCGTTTTCCCTTCGCATCTGCACTGCGCGCGGCAGCCAGAGCAAGGTGTGCGCACCGCCGATCGTGAATGTCCCGATGAGCAGGCCGGTCATGCCCCAGAAAGTCCAGAAGAGCCAGGGATACTTGGCCGGGTCATGGTGGGTCGCATGCGTCAGATAGCCCGCGAAACGGCGCGTGGCGCCGGGGTGGCATTTCTGGCAGGTGCCGACCACATTGGCGCGGCTCAAGTGCGACCTCGGATCCCCGACCGGCATGATGTCGTGGGCGCCGTGGCAGTCGTAGCACTTGGCAGTCTTTGTATAACCGAGCTGCGAGACCTTCCCGTGGTAAGTGTCGAAGTAGGTCTGTGCGATCTTTTGGTGGCACCGGCCGCACTGCGTCATGATGGTGAGCTTGAAGCCCTCATCGTCTGTGCGCCTGATGGTGTGCGCGCTGTGGCAGTCGTTGCAGACCGGCAGCGGATCGCTGGTCTTCACAATCTTGCCCGAATGCACGCTGCGTTCGAACTGCTCCTCGATACCGTTGTGGCACTTGCCGCAGGTCGCGGGAACGTTTTTCACGTTGATGCTCGATGCCGGGTCCGTGTGCGGAAGGACGTGGTGCGCTGTGTGGCAGTTCGTGCACATGGCCGTGACCACCAGCCCGCTCTTGAGCAGTCCCTTGCCGTGAATGCTCTCCCTGTACCTCTCGACGATTTCCTTCTCGGGACCCGTATACCGCACGGCTGCCTTCTGCCCTTCCCGGTGGCACCGGGCGCACAGGACCGGAACATTTGTGGGAAATGTCGCGGATGCCGGATTACCCTTGCCCTGAACGCTGTGGGTGCCGTGGCATTCGATGCAGGTGGGCCCGTTCGCATCCTTCTTGGCAACGAGCTGCCCATGCGTGCTCTGCTGGAACTGCTGGATGACCGCAACGTGGCAGGAGCCGCAGTCGACCTTCTGCGTGATTGTTTCACAGGGGCGGAGCTTCGATGGGCTCACCCCGGTGTGACATTGGCTGCACGCCTGTTTCACGTGCATCGAATGGCTAAGCTCCGAGAGGTCGACATAAAGCGAACGCCCGTCTTTGCTGGACTTCACGTCCTTGAGTTCGTGGCAGCGGAGGCAGTCCGCGTCGGCCATCCCCTGATCGTAAAAGGCCTTGCGGATCTTATGCGGCTGGTGGCAGTCGACGCACGCCGGCAGAACGTGCGCCTCCTTCTCCCACAACTCCCCTTTGATCACTTTCCGGTGCACCTGCTCGATCTGCGCGTGGCATTTTGTACAGGTCGCGGCGATGTTTCTCCGCGCGATCGAAGACCGGGCATCAGTGAGGGGCAGGATCTGGTGCGCGGTGTGGCAGGACACGCACGTCGCCGTCACCACCAGCCCCTTGTTGATCAGGGCATCGCCGTGCATGCTTTCCGAGTAGTTTTCGATGATGTTCGACTCGTGGATCTCGCGCTGCCGCTGGACCGGCGTCCCTTCCCTGTGACACTTGCCGCACAATAACGGGATGTGCGCCGGGTAGACAGGGGAATTCGGGTTCTTTACCGGGAGAATGTCGTGGTTGCCGTGGCAATCTATGCAGCGCGGCGCCAGCGGGTCGCCGCGAGCGGCCACCTGGCCATGGCGTGATTCAGAATGCAGCTTCTGCTCGTCGGCATGACACTCTCCGCAGGAGACCTTGGCCAGCTTTTCCGCGTGCGGCAGTTCCTTGTCCTGGAGATCGCTGTGGCAACCGACGCAGGCAAGGGAATTGTGCACCGACGCGGCGAACTTCTTTCCCTCGACGTAGAGAGAGACAGTCCTGCCATCACGCTTTGTCGTCAGGCCCCTGTCGTCGTGGCACATCAGGCAATCTTCTGCCTTCTGTGCGGCTGCGCAGACAGGAAAACACAGGACGGCCACGATAAGCCACTGACGAAAAAGCAACTTCATGTCTTGATCTACTGCCCTTCACCCGATGAAGCGTATCCATCGCAAGCGTCGGTCAGACATCCAGGCACAGGGATACGCGCAACCTTGAACCAATTGCACAAGCACGATTCTGACCATCGAAACATACGGCGCCGCCACCCGCAGCTGGCGGTCGCCACCGGCCCGAATGCCATGCTGAAAATTTGAAGCAATATCATATATCACAATACTCTGTGTGCGCAATCCCGGCGGAACGAACTCTCCTGCCGATTGAGACCGCATCAATTCCCTGTCCCGTTTCGCATGAAACGCAGGGTTGATGTCGCCCTATGATTGGGTGAAATTCCCCAGGGATTCGCAAGATCCCGAACTGCAGCCGGGGGAAATTCCCCATCAGCGGTCCCGGTGGCCGGGACCTATTGCGCCGACTTTGCGATTGCGAACCTGGATTGCGGGTGCGGGATCGTAGCTTAAGCTCCCTCAACCCCCTCGCGCTGGGAGCCGATCACGAACCGGACAATCCGGGCGCGGGCGGCTTCAGAGATCCGCGTAAATGCGAACCCCAGTTCAAACAGCGTGGGTTCGGCGCCGGGATCTCCCATCGCGGCGCATCGAACAACTCGCGCGCTCAGAGACAGCGGTTGGCGGTGTTCGCCGGGCAGAGTCAGTTTAACTTCGAAGAGTGTCCCGGGGAGGACAGGCGAGTGATGCTCTATCGACAATCCGCCGGCGCTAAGGGATTGGGTAACAGTCCTTATGTGACGGGTATCGCTGTCGGCGACTCTGAAGTTCTCGAGACTGACGACCTTGGCCGTGAGCTCAACCGGCGCCGGAACGCGGATTCTCACGTCCTGCCTCCGCTGGATGCAACGCAGCGGACTGGAGGGTCGGATCGCCAGCAGGGCAATCGGGTCGTCAATTCTGTCGAGAACGACCGCCTCGAATTCGTAGAACGCCTGGTTGCGGATGAACGAGACTGTCAGGACCTGGCGGTCGCCTATGTCCACGCGGTCGCCTGAATCCGTCGGCCAGCCGATCAACAACTCGTCCGCTGCGAGTTCGAGCACGCGGCTTTCGCACGGCGCGGACGATTCTTCGTTCCCGGTTTTTACCTGGATCGGATCGTTAATTTCGAGCGGAAGTTTCTCAACCATGCGTTCGTCCGTCGACGGCTGGCGTCTGAAAGGCCGCAAGATCCTCTGATCTTCCTATCGTCCCGATTTCGGCTCCCGGCTCCGTTAGCGGTGGATGACTGCGTGTGGCAACCAAAGTCCCCACTATAAGATAGCGTACTTCTCCAGGCAAGACCTGAGCGGGGCATTTCCGCGCAGTCTACCCATCGGTCCCGCTTTTCCCCTCTGTCCGGCAGGCTACATGGAGGGGTGGGGCATTTCCCGTTTTGTCCTCGCCCATGTAAACGGTCAGATGGCGGAACGGGATCTCGATTTTTTTCGCCTCTAACGCCTTTTTCAGTCTGGCGTTGAATTCCCTTGCCACGCCCCACTGCTTGATCGGCCTGGTGGTTGTGCGCGCCCTGATAATGACGGCCGATTCGGCGAACCGATCCAATCCCATCACTTCAATCGGGGCGATGATGTCATGCATGAACGCCGGGTCGCTCCTGAGTTCCTCGTCGACCCCCTTGATGACCTCCACCACTTCATCCACATTTTCATGGTATGCGACCGGAATGTCGAATACAAAGTTGGAATAGTCCTTCGTCAGATTCGTCACCACATCGACCTTGCCGTGCCGGATGTAATGGACGTTTCCTGAGAGGTCCCGCAGGACCGTCATACGCAGGTCGACCTTTTCCACTGCTCCCGACTTGCCGGCGATGTCGACGACGTCGCCCACGCGAATCTGATCGTCAAGAAGAATGAAGAATCCGGCGATCACATCCTGGACCAGAGTCTGAGCCCCGAACCCTACAGCGAGGCCGACAATGCCTGCCGTTGCCAGCACGGGCGCGATGTTGATGTGAAGCTCGCCGAGAATCATCACCAGCGCGACAGAAACGAATGTGAGATTGAGGATGTATCTGATCACCGAGCTGAGCGTCTCGGCGCGCTTCTGGAACTCGATGTCGTCCTTTCGTTTCTGAAAAACCGTGAACATGCGGCCCGAGATGATTTTCGCGGACCTGAGGGCGATCAACATCAGAACGAGAATGACCAGGACGTTGAATGCTCCCGGTGCCACCCTTTCGGCGAAATATTCCGGTGTGAACTTGTTGAGGATGTTCTGAAGTGGCAGCTGATTCATGCGCGTCTCCGTTTTTGGTTGCGGATTACCGCCCTTGAGGGTGCAGAGTCATTTTGGCCGTGCGGAAGGCACGGATCAACTGTCTTCTGCCGGGAAAAGAGAAACTCCCAAGGGCGATCCACCCTGGACTTAGACTTAGACCCGGACCGAAACCCGGCCCCGCCTGCTCGACGTTGGAATGATGCCCTTGCAAGGCTCACGGCCGCGCCCGTTGGCGGTTCGTAAGACATTGCAGGTCTACGTCCAGGACCAAGTCCAGGTCCAGGTCCAGGTAGAGGTCCAAGGCGCCTGCCTGGGGGGGGACGAACACCGACTGGCGAACCGTTTGCCGCTTGCATGAAAGAAACGACGCGCTTGGCGGTTCGGCTCATGTGTGGTACACCCACACCATGAAGAGCAAGAGCGTCATGACTCTCGACCGGGCGCTGTCGCGCTTCGGGCTCGAGTCCCGGACCATGGCGCAGGACCGGATCCGGTCCGGACGGGTGAAGGTAAACGGCCGGACAGTGAAGGATTCCAGCCTCTGGGTGCGCCCGGGCAAGGATGTCATTCATCTGGACGGCAAACGCCTGAAGCGGGCGCGCAAAATCTATCTGCTCTTCTATAAGCCCAAGGGGGTGATCACCAGCCACGGAGACCCTCAGGAGCGCGATACGGTTTACGACTACCTGGGGGCGGGGCTTCCGTGGGTGGTACCGGTAGGACGCCTGGACAAGGACTCGACCGGGCTTCTCCTCCTGACCAATGACACGGAATTTGCCAATTTTGTGCTCGATCCTGCTTCCGGCATTGCCAAGACCTATTTTGTCAAATTAAACGGAATCATGAGCGATGAGACCGTCGCGATGCTCGCGGGCGGCGTCCGGATGGCGCGCGGGGATTGGGCACAACCGCGATCGGTCCGGCGCGTAGAAGATCGCGGCAAGTACACCCGGCTCGAGGTCGTGCTCGAAGAAGGGAAAAACCGGGAGGTGCGCCGCATGATGGAAGCCGTGGGATTCAAGGTCCTGAAACTCGTGCGCACGGCCATCGGCCCGCTCACTATCGGAGACCTCGAGATCGGGAAATTCCGCCCACTGACGGCCGCTGAGGTTGCTGCGCTGAGGAAGTCGGGGAAAAGGAGTCAGGAGTCAGGAGTCTGGAGTCAGAATGAAAAGCGTGGCGAGCGGGGTGTCGGGGAATAGGTCGGTGTTTTGTCCTCAGGCGTGGAACGTCAGACTTCAGACAAAATGCCGACGCCAGAAAAATTTGACAACTGAGGGCGGGGAGCGCCGCCGTCCCGGCGGCTTGAGCCGGCGATACGCCGGCGCTCCCGGCGCCTCCTCCTGACTCCTGACTCCTGACTCCTGACTCCTGACTCCCGACTCCCGACTCCCGACTCCCGACTCCTGACTCCTGACTCCTGACTCCTGACTCCTGACTCCTGACTCCTGACTCCTGACTCCTGACTCCTGACTCCTGACTCCTGACTCCTGACTCCTGACTCCTGACTCCTGACTCCCGACTCCTGACTCCCGACTCCTGACTCCCGACTCCTGACTCCCGACTCCTGACTCCTGACTCCCGACTCCTGACTCCCGACTCCCGACTCCTGACTCCTGACTCCTGACTCCTGACTCCCGACTCCTGACTTATTGGATTTTCACCACGAGCTTGGTTGTTCCCGTATTGCCGTTGACGTCGCTGGCGCGCAGACCGATCAAGTGCTCTCCCGCCGTGAGGTCAGGGGTGGTCAGCAGGTAGTCTTCATCCTTTGAGTCGGCGATCCCATCCGTGGGGAAGACAAGGAACCATTCGCCGCCATCGATCGAAAACTCGGCGCTGGCAATTCGTCCCGCACCGACGGAGGCCCGGAATTGGATTTCGACCCGCTTGCCGTCGACCTTGTGGCTTGTGATCGTGATCGCCGGGGTTGCGTTGCTGATCACGAACGGTTTGGAGATGATTTCCCCGATCAGTGCCTTGCCATAAGGGTTGGAGGCGGCATCGCTCGCGACCACTTTCAGCGTGTAGACGCCGTCGGGCAGTGCTGTCCCGTCCAGCGTGGAGAAAGTGTCGGTCAGGTCTTTCGCCAGGAGTTTCCAGTCCGATTCTCCCTCCCCCTTGAAATAGATGGAATACTCAAGCGTGTCGTCGTTGTCGTCGGTTGCTTTCCAGGTGAAGGACTGGGCGCCGGGCTGAATGAATTGACGGGGCGGCAGCGGCATGCTGTCCTTGCCCCGCAGTCGCGGCGAGACGAGCGATTGCCCGTCTGTGGTCGTGGAGGTCATTCCGATTCCCATGGATCCTGATTGCAGCGTCGGGGTTTTCTGCATGGCGATGCCGGGCTGGACCACGGTCAGGCTGACGACCTGGGGGCGCAGGTTCTCCTGCAGGTATGGAATCTGAACCCGCTCCAGCAAATCGGCTCCGGCACCTTTCGATCCGCGTTCAAAGACACCGCGCCACTGCAGGTACCGTGCCTTGGGATTGGTGATTTGCTGGCCTGGAGCGGCGTAGGCCTGGCTCCAGTCGCTCCAGGAGTTGTCCGGCTTCTCTGTGTTGCCGCACCTGGTCGAGATCTTCAGGGTTCCACCGGAAGGGTTCACGTAGCGCCACAAGATCCTTCCCCAGGCTGAAACTACCCTGGCATCCATGACGCGGGATTCGAACGTGCCGTTCTGTGCCAGCTGGGATTGCAGGCGGTAGACCTTCCCCAGATTGCTGCCTGCGGCAAAAACATCGTCTCCTGCCATGGTAAGCCGGGTGATCTGATCTTCGGGGGAATCGGTTAGCACGGTTACCTGTTTTGCCGTGTTGATCGAGAGCAGCCGTCCTTTGCCTCCCGTCGCCGCGAGCAGAGTGTCGTCGTTCCGGATGAGCAGGTCGTAAACCATCCGGTCCTCGGAGCTGTAGACCGTTTCGATGCTTCCATCCTTTGCGATCGCGATGATCGATGACTTCGAGCCGTCGGAGTCTTTCTCGCCCCCGGGAGCCGTCACGGAGGTCTTCGCCTCCTTCGACTTCTCCGCCAGGTTCGCAAGGACCTGGATGGCCGCCACAGGCAGAGCGGTTGACGTTGCCGGCGTCGAGGCAGTGGACCCTCCGGCTCTGGCCGCGGACTTCGAGCTTGCGGCCGCAACATAGATCAAGCCGAACCGGTCTATGGCCAATGAGCGGATTTCCTCCATGGGAGTATCGACGAGCGTGAAGCCCTTTCCTTGAGGCGTGACTTCAATCACCTTGCCGCCCGGAGAGGTGCCGGCGAGCAGGTTGCCGTTGCTTTCGCGCGCCAGGCACATGATATTGGCGTCGTCCGGGTCGTAGAGAGTCGATTTTTCGCCGCCCGGCGTTACTTTGAAGATGGCGCCCTTGCCTCCTGTCCCGACGTAGAGGTTGCCGGCTCCATCGAACATCAGCGCCCAGATGTACTTGTCTTCCGGATTGCAGAATTCGGTCGCCTGCGAGGGTCCGGTGACTTTGTAGACCTTTCCGTCCGGCGAGGTGCCGGTATAAAGGGTTCCCGCGGCATCGAGGGCCAGGGCAAATACATCCAGCTCCTTTGACTGGAAATACAGTGTGCCCTTGCCTTGCGGGTCCACCTTATAGACCTTTCCCTCATGCCCGGTCCCGAGATAGAGATTTCCGGCCTTGTCCCGGACCATCGAGAAAATGTAAGGCTGCCCGGTGTCGTAGTACAGGTCGTAAGCTGGCGCGAGGGAGAGCTTGCCGTCGGGGCTCAGGGACACGCGCGTCAACGTTCCTTTGAGCAAATCGTCCTGAGTGAAGTTTTCCCAGAACTGCGGGGTGACCGCCAGAAGAAAGCAGGTGATTGACAGCAGGAAAAGCAAGAGGATCGGGCCTCTGTTTCGCATCAATAGCTCCATCGGTTGAATTCAGGAACGTCGGGGCAGCCGGGTCGTAATCCGGCCTCGGCAGAAGGCAATGTTGTCTCCCGGTTATGGAATGATCGTGAGGTTCAGCTCCTTGGATCCGGTCACGACGTAGTTGCTCGGCGGGAATTCGTATTCCAGCAACGGCAGAATCTGAATCGAACTCATGCTGCCGGTGCTGCGGTCGGACTTCAGGATCGAAAGGATGGAAGGGGGCAAACCGGGCAACCCTTCGCCAGCGACAATGGCGCCGGGCCCCCGCCGGAAAAGCCGCAGGTAGAGGTGGTCGTTCTTGCGCAGGTTGTTGATGAACTTGACCAGCTGGGAAAGATCTCTTGGGATCAGATCCTCACCCTGTTCCCGCGCGTCCATCGTCATGATCGACGTTCCGTCGGCCACCAGGATGGAAATTGGTCCCGGTTGAATGTCAGCCGGAATCTTCAACGGATAGCTATCGCGGATCACTTCCCCATTCGGCTTCCTGGAACTGACATCGAGAAGCAACGTGTCTCCCGCCCGGAGCTGGGAGCGATCGATCCGCAGCGAATCCAGCACTGCGCTTCGATCATCCTCGACCGATGAAATCTCGAGTTCGATATTTTCCAGATCCAGGGATTTGTATCCGGCGGCGAGCAGAAAATTTACCGGGGCGGCAATCGAAAGCGCGGCGTCCGCCGACGAGCTGCCTTCCGAAGAAAACCGGTTCTCGAGCTGGATCGGATCCTGCCCTTTCAGGCTGATCTTCCCCTTGACGCTCAGGGTGGAAACGCCCATCGCCCGCTCCGTCGCGTTGATCGAGTTGAATACCGTCAAGTTGATCAGGAGAGCCGTCAGCAGGCGGTCCTCGACGATCTGGTAATTCAGCGTCTTCTTCACGCCGCGGCTGGTATTTATGCGTATGCGCATGGGAATCATCTTGGCTTTTTCGCCGAGAATGCCATACACGCCGAAGCCGCGGTCCTGGCGAAGCGTCCCGATCGGATCGGTCGTCTCGAGGATCTTGAAAGAACTCTGCTGGCTCGGGAATACAATGATTGCTTTTCCCTTGTACATCGGCAGCTGGCTGAATCCAAGATTAAACAATGGATGTCCGAATGCGTACAGCTTGTTGCCATTGATGTACGTGACAGTGCCTCCGGCAGACACATCCATGTCGCCCTGGACCAGGGGAATCACGAGGTTGGAACCGGGCTCGACGGGGCTGGCATCCGCTGCTTGTGCGGTTTTCGAAGCGGCTCCTCCCGCCTGAATTGCGGCCGCGCCCGATCCCTGCAGCACCGAAAAACCGAGTGCGCGGAATTGCGGTGCGAAACGCCGCAACGCTTCCGCGCTGACTCCGCCGATGCTCAGCGGAGTGGCGATCGGCTGCAGTGCATGCCCGGCGAAGGGGGTCAGCGACGGCTGCCAGCTCGCATCCAGCGCGGTAATCTCCAAGTCCGGATTGGCGCCTGTTCCCTCAGGCTTCGGCGATTGATACTGCCAGAGGGCGCTTTTCTTCATGATGAGCTTGCCCGGCCCTTCCGGGTCCAACCCGTCTGTGAATGCGTCGACCATCTGGGTGATCGGCGTGATCCCCGCGATGGCTTCCTTGGCAAAGGGAAAGGAAAACGCCACGGCTCCCAGGAGCTTGCCGTCGATGAACACCGGGCTTCCGCTCATGCCTTCAAAAACGCCGGTCTGCGTCAGCGGCCCGCCGCTGAGCCGCGCCAGCACCGCGTCGGCCCCCGGATTGACGCGACGCATCACGCCGAGGATCTCAACCTGGAATTCCTCAGGCTTGCTCCCCTGGTAACAGGTCCTGCCAATTCCCTTCATGCCGGGCTTGAGGTCTTCGACGCGGAAAAAATCCGATTGGGGCCAGACGTAGCAGGGCAGCGGCAGCATGAAGTTGATGACTGCCGCCAGTAACCATTTTTTTATCATGCCAGAAACACCTTTCAGAGGGAGCTTCGCGAAGATTCCAACCATCAAGACAACTCCTAAGTATAGAACCCGCCTCCGAATGCGGTCAAGTCAGCGGGCAAAACGTGGTGCAATCGGAAGTGGGACTCAATCCTCGCGGAATTTGGGCGAGCCTTTCAAGCTCAGCGTTTCATCGGACAAAGAGGATGCGTCGCGCAACGATTAATGACAAAAGAATTTATCATATTGTGATCGGTGAATGGTTATTTGTCATTTGGCAGCTCGAAACCCTTGGCCTGTCGAGTCCTGATCGAGTTCGGAGCGGGTGAAGCACCCGAGCGCAGACCCTGCCCGCCAACATGCCGGCCCGCCCCCAAATGACAATGGACAAATGACAACTGACAAATTCTTTTTGTTGAGTCCCACTTCCGATTGCACCCGGCAAAACGTGGTATCTTGCTTCCATGAGTGCTCCCACTGCCAGGGCAAAAGCCTATCCCGATCTTGCTGCGGCGCTGCTGGCCGGGGGACAGAGTCGCCGAATGGGAAGTGACAAAGCCCTCCTGCGCATTGGCGATCAGCCTGTCATTCAGTTGCTTGCCGGCCGGCTGTGCGAACTTACCGACCAAGTGTTCCTGTCAACCGGCAATCCAGGGCCGCATGACTTCCTGAACCTGATTCCCATCGGGGATAAATACCCCTGCCGGGGTCCCCTCGCAGGATTGCATGCGGCACTGCTCAACACCACCCGGACCAGGGTGTTGCTCCTCGCCTGCGATCTTCCCGGAGTCTCTTCTGCGCTGCTGCGCCGCATGGTTGACTTCTCCGAGGGTTATGATGTCGTCATCCCTGTCACTTCCGACCGGAGGCTGCATCCCGTCTGTGCCGTCTATGGCTGTAACTGCCTGCCGTTGGTAGTGAAATATCTGGACGCCGGCGAGAGCCGGATTGTCCGTCTGGCTGAAGATCCGCAATTGCGTGTGCGCAGGCTTACCCCGCCGGAGGGCTGCTTTACCGATTCCCAATTGCTGGATGTCAATTCACCGGAGGATTTTGCGGAGTTCCTGCGGCATCTCAATTCATAGCATTCACTACATATAGTATCCCTGCTCACAAACAACCCAGTATCTTGCGATTTTTCGCTTGCCCGCCCCCGCCCGTGTGCTATATTTGGCCCGACGACAAAATCGACGGGCGACGTGCCGGGGAGCTGAGCTTCGATGGACAGGCGGATTCCGGCGAAGGCCATATTTTTGAGGTTGTTCCGGCGAATCATACCGTGGGTTTTTGCTCTTTCCATCGGCGCTTCGGTGACACTCGGCGCCCTGACGTTCAGGATCACGCTCTCATCCCCCGCGGCTGTACTGGTAACAGCCGAGACATTCCTGTTGTCATCGGCGAATTTGACCTGGGTCTCGAAATATACGATTTTTCCGGCCGGAATCAGGGCCGTACAAACCATCAATGCGGGGCGAAGCCGGCCATCGGCCGGTGATCGCCCGGTGGGGAACGGTGGCTTGCAGCACGACACGTCGGGAGGGAAAGACGGGTGACGGGTCCGTACCGGAGTAGGGCATAAGCCCGTCATTTGTCATTGGGGATCGCATGAATCAAATCCGTAAACTGGAAATTGTAGGGTTCAAGTCCTTCTGTGATCGCACACAGATCATCTTCCATGAGGGCTGTACGGGGATTGTCGGACCCAACGGCTGCGGCAAGAGCAATATTGCCGATGCCATCAGCTGGGTGGTCGGGGAACAAAGCGCGAAGAGCCTGCGGACGGATCGCATGGAAGGGGTGATTTTCAACGGGACACAGGCCCGCAAAGCCACGAACTTCGCCGAGGTCGTCCTTTCCCTGAGCCTGAAAAAAAATCCGAACCTCCCGGAAGCGCTGAATCTGAATCCCGAAGGATTCACCGTCGGCCGGAGGCTCTACCGTTCCGGCGAAAGCGAGTATTCCCTGGACGGGCGGCGCTGCCGTTTGAAGGACATCCAGGCATTGTTCGAGGGGACCGGGCTTGGCCCTAATTCCTATGCGCTCATCGAGCAGGGGAGGATCGGGCAGATTCTGAGTTCCAAGCCTGCCGACCGGCGAAGCCTGATTGAGGAGGCAGCCCGGATCACGCTCTTCAAGAGCCGCCGCTACTCGGCCGAGATGAAGCTCGAGCTGGCTCAACAGAACCTGTTGCGCGTGAATGATATCGTCCAGGAGGTGACCCGGCAGCTGAACTCGCTCAGGCGCCAGGCCGCGAAGGCGCGCCGCTACAATCGCCTGCGCGAGGAACTGCGCGGCCTGCACAAGCTGAAGGTGGGGCTGGAGCACCGGGAATTGAAAAACCACCTCGAGCAGTGCACGGACCGGTTCGCCGCCGCCAAAGAGCAGGAACAACTCATACTTCAGTCCCTGGCACGGGTGGAGGAATCGCGGGCCGGCGGGCAGGAGGCCTGCCGTGTTTTCGAGGGGCAGCTCAATGAGACTCGCGACCGGCTGGCGGCCCTGCGGGTCGAAGCGGGGAACGCCGCCGGGAAGAAGCAGAGCCAGGAGATTCAGTGCCGCAGCCTGGAGGAGCGTCTCCGGGAACTCGATCGGGAACTGGCGGCGATCGGAGAGCGCGAGCAGCTGGTGGTGCGCGAGCAGGAGCGACTGGGACAGTCCTCGATCGCGCTCAAGGCCGAAATTGCCGTTGAACAGGCAGCCCTCGATGGCGACCAGGCTCGCGGCGAGGTCCTCGTTGAGGCCATCCGGGAAACCGAGGGGCGGATCGAGGAGACACGCGCCTTTCTGTTGAACCGCGCCGGAAGGCTCTCGGACCTGAAGAACCAGGGAATGCGTTGTCAGGAAAACCTGGCCCGGATCGCTGCCCGGCTCGACCGGATCCAGGTCGAGAGGGAAGCCAAGGCGGGTGAACGCAGCCGGCTGCAGGAACAGCTGGGCACGCTGCAATCCGCGGCGGGAACGACCGCGGCCCGGTTGCAGGAGGTGCTCGAGCAGCAGAGGGAACTGGAGGCGCGCTCGGCGGACCTGGGGAATCGTCTCGATCGGGTTTCCGCAGAACTCTCCGGGTTTCAGGAAGAGCACAGCATCATGCAGCACCGCTACACCTCGCTGGAAGAGGTGGAGCGGCGGCGCACCAATTACTCCGAAGGCGTTCAGAAATTCCTCTCCACCCAGGTGCCCGGGGAGCAGGCCTGCTCGTCTCAGACCCTGGCCGACTATCTCGATACGGACCCTGCCTATGAGACGGCAGTGGAGGATTACCTGAACGACCCACTGCAATACATCGTCGTGGGCGGGCTGGAGGACGCCGTCCAGAGCGTGGAACGGCTCAAACGCATTGGCGCGGGCAAGTGCACCTTCATGACGCTCCGCAACGGCCACACGCGCCATGCGCCTCCATCACCCCGTCCTGCGCTGGGAGGGGAAGGCGTCGTCGGATATCTCGATGATCTGTTGCGCATGCGCGACGATGTGCGGGAGGCGTTCGAGCGTGCGTTGCCGGATTTCGCCTCGACGGTCATGGTGTCGGACCTGCCGACCGCTTTCAAGGTGGCTGAAACCCGGTCGGACGCGAATTACCTGACGTTGTCGGGCGAGGCCTATTCGCCGAAGGGCACGCTCTCAGCCGTCGGCGAGAGAAAGTCGATGGCCGGATTCCTTGCGCTCAAGCGCGAAAAACGGGAACTGACGAGAAGCCTGGCGTCGTTGCGCACCAGGATCGACAAGGCCCGCACTGAAGTCGCCGCCCTGAAAGCCGATCAGGCAGCGGCCGCCGAGAGCCTGAAGACCCTCGGGTTGGAATCGCGCAAACTCGACATCGACAAAGTGGTTCTCGGCCATCAGATCGAGAGCCTGGAAGGGGAGCTGCGAAAGCTCGACCAGACGGAAAGTGTCGCCGGCATGGAGCTGTCCCAACTCCTGGCCGAGCAGAAGGAGTTCGAAGCGAAGAGCGCCGAATCCGCCGCAGGCATCGAGGAGATCGAGCAGCGCAGCCGGGTGAGCAACGAAGAATTGCAGGAGCTGAGCGCGAGGCTGGAATCGCTCAAGTCCGAGAACTTCACGCTGTCGAAGGCTCTAGCGGCGCTCGCCTCCGCACACGCGGTGAAACGGGAACGCCTGTCCGGAATTGAATCCGAGTTGCAGCGCCTGGCGCGGGAGTTCGAGGACGTGCGCCGGCGCGGCAGGACCAATCAGGCCGAAAAGACGCAGGCGCTCTCCGTGATCTCGGATCTCGAGCGCGCGCGCACCGAGACCGATGCGCAGATCGCCGGCCTGTCGCGCCAGATCAGCGAGACCGATGCCCAGCTGTTGGACCGGCAGAAGGAGCTGGCGGCCCAGCGCGAGATCCTGGCTTCCTTCGAGGAGCAGCTGCGCGGCCTGCACGCCGAACGCGAAAACGCCATGGGAGTGCGGAGCGCGATCGAAATCGAGAAGACGCGCGTGGAAAACGATTTCGAGCACCTGAAACGAAGCTGCGAAGAGGAATTCCACGCGCCCCTCGAGGAAATCCTGACGCAGATTGAGGAGCCCGATTGGCAGCGGGAGTACTCCGAGGTCATGCAGGCATTCGAACAGATGCGCGAGCGGTTGGAAGCATTCGGCCCCATCAACATGAGAGCCCTCGAGGAGTACCAGGAACTCGAGGAGCGCTACCAGTTTCTGAGCAGCCAGCGCGCCGACATCGAGCAATCCATCGCCGACACGCAAAAGGCGATCTCCGAGATCAACCGGCGATCGGTGGAGCAGTTCCAGGATGCGTTCACGCACATCCGGGAGAATTTCATCGAAGTATTCCAGATTCTGTTCAAGGGCGGCCAGTGCGACCTGCGGTTGCTGGACGAAGGCGATCTCCTGGAGAGCGGTGTCGACATCGTGGCCCAGCCCCCGGGCAAGCGGCTGCAGAACGTGCTGCTGCTTTCCGGCGGCGAAAAGGCTCTCACGGCCCTGGCCTTGCTGATCGCCATTTTCCGCTATCGGCCGAGCCCGTTCTGCGTCCTGGATGAAGTGGATGCCCCTCTCGATGACGCGAATGTCATCCGGTTTACCGAGCTGATCTCGGCTCTGGGCAAAGAGACCCAGTTCCTGCTGATTACGCACAACAAGAGGACGATGGAAATCGCTCAGACTCTCTATGGCGTGACCATGGAGGAGCCTGGCGTGTCGAAGATCGTAAGCGTGGATTTCCACGGGCGCGAGGAAGCAATCGCAAGCTGAATCGACCGCGGCACAGCGGATCAGGCTTTGCAGGCCACGTCGCCCGCGCCGCTGTTGAAATCCAAGATCTTAAACCCTGTCGAGGATCCTATGGCTGATATTTGTCTGCAGACTGACCTGAAGGGGCTGAAACTCTTTCGCCGCGGTAAGGTGCGGGACGTCTATGAGGTCGATGACCGTCTCCTGATGATCGCCACGGACCGAATTTCCGCTTTCGATGTTGTGCTTCCGACTGCGATCCCCCTGAAGGGCGCGATCCTGACCCAGCTCTCACGCTTCTGGTTCGGCATGATGGAGGACATTGTGCCGAACCATCTGATCAGCACCGAGGTCGACGAGTTTCCCGCCGTCGTGCGGCCCTATCGTGATCAGCTGCGCCTGCGCAGCATGCTGGTGGCGAAGGCACAGATTTTCCCGATCGAGTGCGTGGCGCGGGGATACCTGGCCGGATCCGGCTGGAAGGAGTACAGGGAAAACGGGACCGTGTGCGGCATCCGGCTGCCGAACGGGCTGCGCGAATGCGACCGGCTGCCGGCGCCGATATTCACGCCGGCGACCAAAGAGGAGAGCGGTCACGACGTCAACATCTCTTTTGACGAGATGGCAAGGATCATCGGCAAGGATCATGCCGCGCAGTTGCGCGAGATCACTTTCCGGATCTATCGGCGCGCGGCGGACTACGCGCTCGACAAAGGAATCATCATCGCTGACGTGAAGTTCGAGTTCGGCCTCTACGACGGCAGGATCATGATATGCGATGAGATCCTGACGCCGGACGCCTCCCGTTTCTGGCCGCTGCAGAGCTATAAGCCGGGCGGGCAACAGCCGTCGTTCGACAAGCAGTACGTGCGCGACTACCTCGAAGAAATCAGCTTCAACAAACAGCCGCCGGGACCCGAACTCCCGGAGGCGGTCGTCCGGGCCACCACCGACAAGTATCTTGAAGCATACCGTCTGCTGACCGGCTCCGATCTGGGCTGAGCCCTCCATCCGCCGGCGCCAATGATTCCTAAACCATCCTTATTTTAGTGGGCACGGGGCTTCAGCCCGTGCAATGCCGCGAGAGTGCGCATCCCGCGACGGTGCACGCGCGTCCGCTCCGCAATGTCTGAATCCTCCCATGGCGGCCCCAAAGCCGACGACCGATCGCGATTGCGACACCGACAGCGAGCCTCATCCGTATAACCTTCCGAAAGAACGCTCGCCCTCACTTGTGGGCACGGGCTTCAGCCCGTGCAATGCCCCGAGAATGCGGCATCGCGACGCTGTATGCGTCCGTTCCGCCATGTGTGAATCTTCCCTTGGCGGTCGCAATGTCGACGACCGAATGCGATCGCGAAAATCGAATTCCACAATTGCGTTGATTCGGATGAGCCGATTCCTATAAGGTATTTACCTGCCCGGCAAGACTGTTAGTTTCGAATGTGCGCCTGGTGCTGCCGGGCATGGTCAGAGTGACGTTCGCTGCGGAACGCGCTGGCCTCGTCGCACGAGCCGGACCGGGCAGCAGGCGCCGCGGCATTCCCCTGAACGATTGGGACGATAGGGCATGCACTGGAACCAGTGGACATTTCTCGATCTTGTTTTTCTGATCATCATCCTGGTGTCGACAGGATTCGCTTTGATGAAGGGTCTGGTCAGAGAGATCATCAGCCTCGTGGCGCTGTTGGGCGGGTTCATCCTCGCCGCCATGTATTACCCGGTGGCCGCGCGCTGGTTCCTGAATCTGACCAAGACCGAGGCCATCGCCAACCTGATCGGCTTCCTCCTGATTTTTTTGACCTGCGTGCTCATCGGCGCCGTCGCGGCATTCATCGTGAATCGCTTCATAAAAATGGCTTCACTGAAATGGATTGACCGGTTGATGGGAGGGATTTTCGGCTTTCTGAGGGGATGGGCGGTGGCATCGGTGATCGCGCTTGCCCTGATCGCTTTCCCTGTGAGCCAGGAGCCCATGGCCCGGTCCGTATTCGCCCCGTATCTGCTCGCCGGCGCCCGCGCAGCCGTTTTGCTGGTGCCGCAAGAATTGAAGATCAAGTTCAACGAAGAATATCAAAAGATCCTGCAGTCCTGGAACCACGACAGGAGTTCTGTATGAGGGAAGGTACGGCGAAACTGCAGCCCCGTCTCAAGGATCGTCTCGAGAGCATCTGCATCGAGATGATCGAAAAGGGAATTTTGTTTTCTGAGGCGGTAGAGCAGTTCGAAAATTGCTTCATCGCGGAAGTCGTCCGACGCAATGATGGGCATCTCACGCGGGCTTCCGAGCGTCTGGGTATTCATCGCAATACTCTGGCCAAGAGACTCACCCATTACAAGGCCAAGACTGCCCGCAAGGCCGGGTAGGGACGCGGCTCTTGAGGCAATAGCGGGTACGAACTCCGCGCCGGGACCCTTTCTATTTTCCCGTCCCGGTGTATGATGATCCGCCGTGACCAAGAAGATACTGAGTAGCGCCGCCGGTCCTTATCTGCTGCTGATTGCGACAGCGCTGGGCACGTTGTTTTTCCGCCTTGGGTCCCTCCCCTTCGTCGGCGCAGACGAACCCCGCTATGCCCGCATCGCCGAGGAAATGAGCCAGACGGGCCGCTGGATCACTCCGGTTCTCCAGGGCTATCCATGGCTGGAAAAGCCTCCTCTCTATTACTGGGTCACGATCCCGGCCTACCGCGCCTTCGGAGTGGGCGAGGCGGCGGCGCGTCTTGGCCCCGCTCTGTGTGCCCTGTTGGCCGCAATGACCGTCCTGTGGCTCGGTTCGAAGCTCTGGTCCAGCCGTGAGGGACTCCTGGCCGGGCTGATTCTCCTGACCACCATCGGATTCAGCGCCTATGGCCGGAGCGCAAGCCCGGACATGCCCCTCACCGCCGCCTTCACCACAGGCCTTGCCTTGCTGGCCGCCGCGGCCATCTGCGGCGGCCGCCCGGTGTGGCAGACCGGCGCCGCTTATGCCTGGCTGGGCCTGGCAGTGCTGGCCAAAGGGCCGGTTGCGATCCTGCTGGCAGCGGGCATCGTGCTCCTCTTCTGGGCGCTGGATGAGCGGGGCGGGAGTCTCGCGCGGATGCACGTTTTCTGGGGCCTGGCGATCCTGGCGGTCGTGTCGCTGCCGTGGTTTTGGCTGGTGTTCAGGGAAAACGGATTTTCCTTCATCACGATCTTCTTCATCAATCACAATCTGGCCCGCTATGTGAGCGACATTCACCACCACGAGCAGCCGTTCTATTATTTCGTGCCTGTCCTGCTGGGGTTGTTCTTCCCATGGAGCGGCTGGCTGCTGGCTCTGGTTCCAGCCTCTTTCGGCGCCTGGCTCCGCAACTGGCGCACCTGGGATAGGGGCACAGTCTTCCTCGCGTGCTGGGCGCTGTTCCCCTTCCTGTTCTTTTCACTCTCCAACTCAAAGCTCCCCGGCTACATCCTCCCGTCCCTGCCGCCGCTTGCCTTGTTGCTGGGCCACCGCCTGTCGATCTTGGAGCAGGACTCCCGGAAGACGCTAAGGGTGTGCGGATGGGCCTGCCTGGCGCTCGCGACTGGGGCCGCCGCAGCGTTCCCGTTTGTGCTCGCCAGGAACTTTGGGAACGCGTGGCTGCCGGGTTTGGTGCTTGGCCTGACGGTGCTGCTCCCGGCGCTGGTTGCGTTCCGGCTTGTCATCCGGGACCGGTGCCGCGGCGCAGTTCTGGCCACCGTACTGCAGGGGCTGCTGCTGGTGCTGGCTGTGACGCAGGTCGGGTTCGTCCCGCTGGCTGCCTACCAGTCAGCCCGCGAAGTAGCCGGTCAGGCGCTGGCCGCGGATACGGACGGGGAACCGATCATCACCTTCTGCTTTTTCCACCACGCGCTCAACTATTACACCGGTTATCGGGTCGGTGAAAATTTCGTGGACCCTCCGTCCCTGCTGAACTATGCCCGCCGTCATCCCCGCTTCCTGGTCGTAACCGAGGCGCCCCGCATCGGCGACCTGAAAAACGTCCGGGAACTGTCGGTAACGATTCTCGGCGCTCAAGGCGACCTGCGTCTGCTCCGCATGGAGTTGGTGAATCGCTAGCCCGCGCCCCGGGCATTCCTGCTGGACCCTTTCAGGGTCGAAAAGGACTCCTTCCTAAGCGCCTTTCGTCGCAGTGTTTGAAACACAGCGCGGGAAGTGTGTTTCTTGACTCCGTTCGCAGGCGATAGTAACCTGCGGTACCATTTGCTGCGGAGGCGCTTATGCTGACGCTTTACAACACGCTGAGCGGAAAGCGGGAGGAATTCCATCCTCTGGAAAAGGGCGTCGCACGCGTTTACACCTGCGGACCCACGGTCTACGACTTTGCGCACATCGGCAATTTCCGCACCTTCGTGTTTCAGGACCTGCTGACCCGCTATCTGCGCTACCGCGGCTACAACGTCATCCACGTCATGAACATCACCGACGTCGATGACAAGACCATCCGCAACGCACATGCCCAGGGGATGAGCCTCAAAGAGTACACGACCCGGTACACGGAATCATTTATCGAGGACGCGCGCACGCTGCACATCCAGCTCCCGGCGCTGCTGCCGCGCGCCACCGACCACATTCCGGAAATGGTTCAGTTGATCACACGCCTCGGGGAAAAAGGCTGCACTTACACGAAAGACGGCTCGATCTATTTCAGCATCGCGAGTTTTCCCGGTTACGGCAAGCTGAGCAAGAAGGACTTTTCGGGGATGCAGGCGGCGGGGCGCGTTGACAGCGACGAATACGAAAAGAAGGATGATGCTAGAGACTTCGTTCTCTGGAAGGCGCCCAAAGAGGGGGAGGATTTCTGGGAAACGCAACTGGGTCCGGGACGTCCCGGGTGGCACATCGAGTGCTCGGCGATGAGCATGAAATACCTGGGGACCACCTTCGACATCCACTGCGGAGGCGTCGACCTGATTTTCCCGCACCACGAGAACGAAATTGCCCAGAGCGAAGCGGCGACCGGGACGCCCTTCGTGCGCTACTGGGTGCACGCCGAGTTCCTCCTCGTCGAGGGCGAGAAGATGGCCAAGTCAAAGGGCAACTTCTTCACCCTGCGCGACCTTCTCGCCACCGGGCATGCCCCGGAAGCGATCCGCTACCTTCTGCTGTCGGTCAATTACCGCCGCCAGCTCAACTTCACTACCGACGGTCTGCATCAGGCCGAGGCTTCGGTCCGCCGCTTGGAAGACTTCCTGCAACGCATGCAGGAGAAGTGCGGTCCGGGGGCGCCTGATCCGGAATTCGCCGCCTTGGTGAGCGAGACGAAGCAGAATTTTATCCGGGCGATGGACGACGACCTCAATACCTCGGCCGCGCTGGCGGTGGTCTTCGATTTTGTCCGCTCGGCTTACCTGCGGGACGAACAGGGCAGGCTGGCGGGCAGGGATGCGTGCGCTGCCGTGGAACTCCTCAGGGACTTTGACCGCGTTTTGGGCATATTCCGCGGGGGGACGCCGGAGATGCTCGACGCGGAGATTATGAAGCGCATCGAAGAACGGCAGGCGGCCCGGCAGCGCCGGGACTTTGCCGAAGCGGACCGGATCCGGGATCAGCTCCTTTCCCAGGGAATCCAGCTCGAGGACACGAAGGAAGGCGTGCGCTGGAAACGCGCGCACTGATGCCCGGAAATCAAGCGGGAACGTTCACCCGGAACGAGAGGTTCGCACTCTTGCTCTGCCCGATTGCGGAAATCGCACGCCATTGAATTTTTCTGAAATATCCTCCCTGCCGGTAAAACTACATAGTCATGACGGCGTCGCATCTGCTTCTAGGCCGGAACGGGGAGCGCATCGCCTGCCTCTACCTCATCGGGCAGGGGTTTGACATCCTCGCCCGCCGGTACCGCGCGCGGAGGGGTGAATTGGATTTGATCGCGCTGGAGGGGGATACGCTGGTGTTCGTCGAAGTCAAGACCCGCGCATCCCGTGAGTTCGGCGATCCCTGGGAGTTCGTCGGCTGGGAGAAGCAGCAGAGCCTGCGCCTGGCGGGGGAGGAATTCATCTCTCGCTATGATCTCGGCCGGTACGCGTACCGTTTCGACATCGTCGCCGTGCTAGCCCCGGGCACCGGCAGGCAGGAAATCGCGCTCTATCGCAACGCCTTCTAGATCCCCTGAGCGAACCGCCGGTTCCGGCTTTATACCGTTGACCCCTGTCGCGTCCCTTTGCTACTATCTGTGGGCCTCAAACAGGGGCGGGAATAACTCAGTGGTAGAGTGCAACCTTGCCAAGGTTGAAGTCGCGGGTTCGAATCCCGTTTCCCGCTCCAACGAACCTCCAGGCGCCCCCTTTACGCAGCGAAAGTCCCGCGCCGGATCCACACAATCGGATTTTGGTGACCCCGCGCCCATGAATTCCGCGTGAATGCGCAATGTTGAGCATTTTTGAGGGCTGCTGATGGCCTATCATCAGGCTTGGCTATGGGATGGGTTGTCGCACGACGGGCCTCTGGCTCTTCTGTAGCGGCGCGGAGCGCTGGCTCGCCGCGCCGGTCACAAACGTTTTACGATCACGGATTTTCGGGGATAATATGACGAGAGTAAGGCTCGCGATATGCTTGAGGGTCTTTGCCCTGTTCAGCCTGACCTCCGGTCACGTTCGAGCCCAGAACCGCAGGTCGGTGAAGCCTGCAACCATCGGTTCCTTAATGGGTGCGACGATTACGGAGGAAGAGGCGAAAAAGGCGGCGGCTCAGCAGATGCAGCGCCTCGAACTTCAGCACCTCCAGGCCGAGGCGAACTACGCGCGTGCCAGACATCAGGCGCTGGCAGAGGGGTTGGCGCGCGTGATCGAGGACAAAGTGCTTGACGCTGAAGCTTGGAGCCGGGGCATCACGACTCACACGCTCCTGGAAAAAGAGTTGGCGGGAAAGATCAAAGAGCCCACAATGGAGGACTTGAAGGCACACTATCCGCCGGACCAGGTGCCGGCAGCCGTCCCCTTTGGCAGGAGCACGCAAAAAAGGGTAGTCCCGCTCAAAGAGAGGTGCTTACCATGATTCCCAGGACATCCACAGCTATTGGAGTGTGCATCATGAGCATGCTCATTCCTGCATTCGTTGCAGCGCAGACCGGGAAGGTTCCGGAACCCGCGGTGGTCGCAAGATTCCAGGGCGCCGTGATTACACAGGAAGAGCTCACGAAATTTTCCGCGGCGGACCTGGAACGATTGGAGGCGGATCGCCTCCAGTTCGAGGCCAGGATGGAACGCACCCGTCACGAAATCCTGGAAACGAACCTGGCTCGTCTCCTCGAGAGGAAACTCTTAGAGGCGGAAGCCGCACAAAAGGGAATCACCGCCGCACAGCTACTGGACCAGGCGCTCCAGGGAAAGGTCAAGGAGCCGACTGACGCCGACGTCAATGCCTATTACGAGGCTAACAAAACACGAATCAATCAACCTCTGCTGCAAATCGGCAGCCAAATCCGCCAGTACCTGAAAACTGAGAACTACAACGCCGCCAAGTCCGCTTACGTCGATCAACTCAAGCAGGCGTGGGGGGCGGCCGTCTCCCTGGCGCCCCTGCGCGCGAAAGTTGATACGGCGGGAAGCATGTCCATAGGGCCGGCCACGGCGCCGGTGACCCTGGTTGAATTCTCCGATTTTCAATGCCCTTATTGCGCCAACTTCCGGACCACGCTCCAACAGGTGCTTGAAAAATACGGGGACCGGGTACGCCTCGTTTTCCGGAATTTTCCGCTGTCCCAGATTCACCCCTTCGCTCAAAAGGCGGCCGAGGCGGGACTGTGCGCCGGCGACCAGGGACGCTTCTGGGAGATGCACGACCTGATGTTTCAGACCCAGGGACAGCTGAAGGAAGATGACCTCAGGGCCAAAGCCGCCCAACTCAAACTCAACACCGAGACCTTCAATTCGTGCCTGGCCTCGGGTCAGAATGCCGCCCGGGTGAACCAGGACCTGATCGCCGGAGCGCGGCTGGGCATTTCCGGCACGCCGGGCCTGTTTATCAACGGAAGGTTCGTGCAGGGAGCAGTTCCCTTCGGAAACATCGCAAAGATCATCGACGAAGAACTCAAATCCACCACGCAGCCGGTGAAGTAGCGCGCCTCCCCGGATATCCGCGAGCGAAAGCCACCGGGTTTCTGTTGGGTGCGGATAAAACTGGCCGCTCCGGATGAATTACCACACAGCCCTGCGGTTTTGCCGGACGGTCCTCTCTCCGTTAGAATCAAAATTCAGGCCTGTTTTTTGGCTGTGAGGGGGTGTCTTGAGGGGCTAAGAATTTGGATATCACTGGCGCTCAAACAATAAGCGTGGTCAGTCCCCGGTAAGAAGACCCCCGGCAGCCGGGGGCCTTTTTGGAGAATCTCCAGCCTGTTCCCGATGCCGTCCAACCCGCCCTGCGCGATCCACGGCAGTGCGATCGGCTTTGAGACTGCCTCGGCATTGCTCCGGCCTTCCCAGACTCAATGTGCAATAGCCTTTTCAAGTATTTCCGCCAAAACTATCGCACGCGGGGGAACTCGGTTGCCAATCGTTGACGGTTTTAGGTAGTATGTCCACGCTACTCATGAATATTTCCGCGCTCCGCGCATTGAGAAATGGAGGATCTGATGAGATTTACCAATCGTGCTCCGTATCTCGCCGGCTTCCTTGCTGCAGCGGTGCTTTTTGCAGGCGCCGCGCTTTCGTCGGCCGGGTTCCAAGCGGGACAGGGCCAGAAGAAAATCGAAAATACCGATCCAGCGCAGCGGTTGAAATGGTATGAACAGCACCAGGCCATGAAGGCTCAGTCCCCCTTCAAGAATCTGACCTGGCGCAATTCCAGCCCGGAACAGTTGTCCGGCAGGGCAACCTGCATCGCCGTTCCGAAGGGAGACAAAAAAACCATCTACATCGGCACGGCGACCGGCGGCCTGTGGAAGACCACCAACACGGGCGTAACCTGGGATCCGATCTTCGATGAGATGCCGACGATGTCCATGGGGGCTTTGGCGATTCCCGACACGCAGCCCAATACCATCTGGGTGGGAACAGGCGAGGCCAACCACTTTCGCGGCTCGATGGCCGGATCGGGCATCTACAAATCGATCGACGCCGGCAAAACCTGGCAGCACATGGGTCTCGCCAACACGAATACGATTGCCCGCATCCGCATCCATCCGACCAACCCGAACATCGTGTACGTAGCCGCCACCGGGCACGAGTGGGCCTACAATCCCGACCGCGGAGTTTACAAAACCACCGACGGCGGAAAGACCTGGCAGAAAGTCTATTACATCGACGAACAGACCGGCGCCATCGACCTCATCATGGATCCGCGCAATCCCAACGTCCTGATCGCCTCCATGTGCCGCCGCATCCGGCAGCGCTGGAGCGATCCGGTTCCCAGCGGCGATGGATTGTTCAAGACCAGTGACGGCGGCCAGACCTGGAGGAAGTTGACCAACGGACTGCCGGCAAACTGGAAGGTCATCGGCCGCATCGGCCTGGACTTCTGCCTGACCAAGCCGGATATCGTCTATGCATTCGTCGACAACCATACCCCCATTGGACCGAATCCTCCGGGAGCGCTTGACTCCTACCGGCGACCGATGACATATCCGCGAATCATCGGCGCCGAAGTCTATCGATCCGACGACCTGGGCGAAACCTGGCGCAAGGCTGAACCGTCCGACCCGCAGCAGAAACAGCAATACCTGGCGAGCATGGAGCGCTTTGGCGGAACCTACGGCTGGGTGTTCGGCCAGATCAAAGTGGATCCGGTCAACCCGGATGTGTTCTTCCTGATGGGCGTCGGTTTGAGAAAGTCCACCGACGGCGGCAAATCGTTTCAGACTGTCTCGTATCAGAACCTCCACAGCGACCACCACGGCATGTGGATCGATCCGAGCGATCCGGACTACATCGTCGAAGTGAATGACGGCGGCGCCAACGCGTCCTATGATGGGGGCAAAACCTGGCGCGATTTCTACAAGGGAATCCGGGCGGTCCAGTTCTATAACGTGACGCTGGACATGGCCACGCCGTTCAACGCCTACGGTTCGGTCCAGGATTCCGGAACCTATCGGGGCGTCGGCGTTGGTCCTACCCCGGCGTCGGCGGCGCCGCAGGGGCGCGGGCGAGGCAGGCGGGGCGGCCCCGCGATTGTTTGGGAGTCGGCTCCTGGAGGTGAGGGGACACTGATCAGCGTCGATCCGACCAATCCCAACATCGAGTACGCGTCCGGCTATTACGGACACATCATGCGCAGCGAGTACGCCAACGGGCAGTGGACGGGGAAAGACATTTTCCCACAGCTTCGGCCCGGCGGCCTCGAAAACCCTGAGAATTGGGGGCAATGGCTCGCCGCCTCAATCATTTCGCCGCACAATCCGTCGACGCTGTATCACGGGTATCAATACGTTTACAAGACGACCGACAAGGGCGAAACCTGGCGCCAGATCAGCCCGGATCTCACCAATTACGATCCGGCCAGGCAGGGGAAGCTCCCCTACATGATCTACTTCGCCAAGCTGACCGCGCTGTCGGAATCCCCGCTCAAGGCGGGCGTCCTTTACGCCGGCAGCGACGACGGGCGCGTGAGCGTTACCATGGATGACGGCGCAAACTGGACCGACATCTCGGGCGGCCTGCCGTACTACAAGCACGTCTGGTGCATCGTCGCTTCGAAATATGATCCCGGCACGGTCTACATCGCGCTGATCGGCCGCCACGACGACGATTTCAACCCGTACGTCTACAAATCCACCAACTACGGCAAGACTTGGACGAGCATCGCCGCCAATCTGCCGGGCGGACCTACGAATGTGATCCGGGAAGATCCCAAGCGCAGCGACGTGCTCTATCTCGGTACCGATCTCGGCGTTTTTGTCACTGTGAATGCCGCAAAGACGTGGAGTTATCTCGGATCAGGGCTGCCCAATGCCCCTGTCTGGGATCTCCAGGTTCATCCGCGCGACAACCGGCTCGTGATCGCAACCAACGGCCGCGGCATGTGGATCATCGACGACGTCGCCCCGATTCAGAACACGAAGTAGACCCTCCTCTGCATTTCCCCGGGATCTGCGTGGCGCAAGCCACGGAGATCCCGGACCCCACGTACGCTACCGGGGCAGCCGGTTCGTTTTTGCAGCGAAGGACCTCCCTGCGCATGCGCAGGATATCGGCTTGGCCCGTTCCCGCTTGAAAAGGACCTTCATCGTTTTACCAGCCGCATGTGGTGAAAGGAATTGCGGCAATTAGCTACAGATGAGACCCGCAGCGGCCGATATATTCCAGCGGAAGAGCTTGAGCCTGCCTGGAGCGACGCATTGCTGCGACGGCGCATAGGCGCAAATCAGTTGTCTTACGGGCAGGGCATACTCGGCGAAATTCAGACAATGTCCGGCTAAAGCAGCCGGTTTCGGGCAGTTCGCGCCCCAATTGGTTGAGGCACAGAACGCTGCATGCGTGTATCTGCAATCGAATCGATACCGGTGACGGGGGAGATGGGCGCGGTGCGCCGGTCGGGGTACGACCTCCGTCCGGTCGTCCTGGCATCTTCCTTCGTCGCCCTCTACGCGGCACTGGATTGGGGAGCTTATGCCCTCGGGCCCTCCTCGCCGGTGAGCCACGTGCACCTTCCCGCAGGATTGAGTTTTGCCCTGCTGTTAGCCTACGGACTCCGCTATTCCCCGGTCGTCCTCGTCACTGCACTGCTTGATGCCCTGTGGTTCCACCCGACAGGGCTTTTGTTCCCGGTCGCTGCCGGGCATTGCCTGGCGACAACCCTCATCCAGGTCGCGGCGGCGGCAATACTCCGTTACGCATCTTCCGGCCATGTGGTCAACCTGAAGTACGGCCGGGACGTCGCCAAGTTTATGATTAGCGGGGTGCTGCTGGCGGCGGCGCTGGCCGGCCTGGCCGCTGCCCTGGACTACGGCGGGCCAAGCCCGGGTGCCACTTTCATAGAGTTCCTCAGGAGAAACCTCGTCGGTTATGCGACAGGCATTTTTGCCGTCACCCCATTCCTCCTGATCCACGCGGGACCCTGGCTCGACAAGGTCCTGGTCGGGATCAACGGGGAACGAGGCAATCAGAGCCAATACCTCCTGATTCACCGAATGGACCGGCCGGCCACGGTATTCGCACTCTCCTTTGTGGGGGTAACCGGAGTGGTGTTCTGGCTGATCCTGGTTCAAGGCGTGTACGGTGGATTGCCAGTATTCCTGCTGTTCTCCCTGCCTTTGATCTGGGTTTCCGTCAATCGTGGTCTGGAAGGGCTCTCGATCGCAATCCCGTTCCTCGTCGGCATCAATCTGGTGGCTCCGTGGCGTCTGGATCTGCCTGCGGAGTCGTCCGGCGCCCTGCAGATGCTCCTGGTGCTGGCCCTGATCAACGCCTGCATAATCGGGGCGGGTGTCACACAGGTTCGGGTCACAGACCGACAGATTGAGCGCCGCGATGCAATTCTTGATGCCGTGAGCTATGCGGCCCAGCAATTCCTGGGTAAAGGAGGATGGGAGAATGGCCTGCAGGAAGTCATGCGCAGGCTGGGTGATGCGACATCTGTGACCCGGGTGTTCATTACCGAACGCAAGGCACGGGAGGGCGGCCAGGCCGGGGATCCGTGGCTGCACGAGTGGTCGGTGCCGGGAGTGGCGCTCGACGAAAATGACCGGCGTGTCCTGAACCTGCTGCGCGGCCAGTTGATCGAAGAACACGTGGACCGTCTGACGCAGGGCGAGCCGTGCCTGCTGCTGACGAAAGGAATCGTCGCCAAGAAACGGGAGATGCTGGAGGCGCTGGGCGTCCGGTCGGCAGTGATTGTCCCGATGTTCGTCGACCGCCAGTTGTGGGGATGCCTGGGCCTGGAACAGTGCTTCACGGAGCGCGACTGGCCGGCATCGGAGATCGATGGCCTGAAAATGGCCGGGCAGATCCTGGGGACCCTGGTTGCGAGCGTCAGGGTGGAGCAGCAGTTCCGCCAGTTGACCGGCAATATCCAGGCGGTATTCTGGATCTCGAATGCCGACGGTCATTCCAAACAGTACGTGAGCCCCGGGTACGAGGAGATCTGGGGTCGAACCTGCACCAGCCTGCAGCGCCAGCCGGTCTCATGGCTCGAAGCAGTGCACCCGGAAGATCACTCCCGCGTCTGCGATTCCCTCGTCAAACAGGCCTGGGGCGAGTACGACGAAGAATATCGGGTGGTCCGGCCGGACCAGTCGACGCGCTGGGTGCGCGACCGCGCGTTCCCGATCCGCAATCAGACCGGGCAGGTCTACCGGATCGTCGGGATTGCGGAAGATATCACCAAGCACAAGAAGACCGAGGAACAGCTCCGCGCCGCGACGGTTTTGCTGTCGAGCCTCATCGATCACCTGCAATCGGGGGTGGTGGTGGAAGACGAAGCCCGCCATATCACCCACGTCAATCAGGCATTCAACAGCATGTTCAGTTTTCCGATTCCGTCGAAGTCGCTGTTCGGCATCGATTCCAGGCTCCTGTTCCTCCAACCGCCCGAATTCGCACGGAGGATTGAAGAGATCATCGAGGCCGGGACCCCGGTGATGCGCGAAGAACTGCAGTGGCAGGGCCGTGTCTTCATGCGCGACTACGTGCCCCTCTCCATCGGCGAGAACTACCATTATCACTTGTGGCAATACCGCGACGTCACCGTGAGCCGGCACGCAGAAGAACAGATCAAGGGCTCGCTCAAAGAAAAGGAGGTCCTGCTCAAGGAAATCCATCACCGGGTCAAGAACAACCTCCAGATCATCTGCAGTCTCCTGAACCTGCAGAGCAACGAAATCGAGGACCCGAAGGCGAGCCAGAAGTTCAAAGAAAGCCAGGACCGGGTCAAGGCGATGGCGCTGATCCACGAGCGTCTCTACCAGTCGGGCGATCTGGCCAGGATCGACTTCGCCGGATATGTGCGCAATCTGACCGGACATCTGCTGCGATCGTACAAGGTCAGCGCCAACGCGATCCGCTTGAACCTGGAAATCGATTCGGTGCCGATGAACCTGGATGTTGCGATCCCGTGCGGGCTGATGATCAACGAACTGGTCTCGAATTCGCTGAAATATGCTTTCCCGAAAGGAAAAAGCGGTGAAATTGTCATCCGGTTTGCCGAAGAGAACGGACAGGGATTGAGGTTGACCGTCGAAGACAACGGAATCGGCATGCCCGGAAATGCCAATCCGGAAGACAGCGAGTCACTGGGTCTCAAGCTGGTGCGCAGCCTGACCGACCAACTCGGAGGCGCCATCGCCTACCGAAGCCAGGAGGGTTTTCAGTGCGATATCCGCATTCCTCGCCAAAAGGCCTGAAATCAGGCGCCGATACGATGAGGAAATCATGAATAAGAAGCCGGTACGAATACTCATCGTCGAGGATGAATCGATCGTGGCGATGGACCTGAAGAACAGCCTGCAGGTCCTCGGCTACCAGGTCGTCGGCGCCGTCTGCTGCGGCGAGGACGCGATCGCCCAGGCCTTGGCGGCCAGGCCGGATCTGATGCTGATGGACATCATGCTGAAAGGGGAAATGGACGGCGTTCAGGCAGCCGAAGCCATTCACGCCCAGCTCGATATTCCCGTGATATTCCTGACTGCCTGTGCGGACGATGCCACCCTGCAGAGGGCGAAGGTCACCGGTCCGTTCGGATACCTGCTCAAGCCGTTCGAAGAGTGGGAACTGCGCGGCCACATCGAGATTGCGCTCTACAAACACGAGATGGAGAAGCGGCTGCGGGAGAGCGAGGAGCGGTATTCGTTGGCCACGCAGGGCGCAAATGACGGGCTCTGGGACTGGAACCTGGACAGCAATGAGATCTATTTCTCTCCCCGCTGGAAATCAATGCTGGGATACGAGGACGGCCAGATGGGCTCATCGCCGGAGGATTGGCTTCGCAGGGTGCACTCCGGCGACGCCGTCCAGGTCCGGGAGAAGCTCAAGGAGCACATCCTGGGGAAGAGCAGCCATTTCGAATGCGAGTACCGGATCCTGGATGCGGCAGGAGCGTACCGGTGGGTGCTCTGCCGCGGACTCGCCATGCGCAACTCCGACGGCAAGGCGACCAGGTTCGCCGGGTCACAGACCGACATCACCGACCGCAAAGTCTACAATCCGTTGACCGGCCTGCCGAATCGGATCCTGCTCATGGACCGGCTGGAGCGGTCGCTCAAACGGGTTAAACGGCAGCCGAGCTATGCCTTCGCCGTCATCGGGCTGGATATGGATGACTTGAAAATGGTCCACGACAGCCTGGGCCATCACGTTGCCGATCACCTGCTGGAGGAGATCGCCGCGAGAATCCAGGGTTGCCTGTCCTCGCAGGACACGGTGGCGCACGGCGGGGACTACGATTTCGTCCTTTTGCGGGACGAGATCAAGGACGCCAAGGATGCCTTGCAGGTGGCCGCACGGCTCCATCGCGAAATGGAGCGGCCATTCCATGTCGACGGGCAGACCGTCTACATTACGGCGACCACCGGAATCACCCTGAGCACCAGAGATTACACTTGCCCCGAGGAGATGATGCGGGATGCCACGACGGCGATGCACCGTGCGAAAGCCGCCGGCAAAGGCCGGTGCGAAGTCTTCGACCGGGACATGCGCGCCTCCATTGTCGCCCGTATCAAACTCGAGGCCGATCTCCGGAAGGCTTTCGAGAAGTGCGAATTCAAGGTGCACTATCAGCCGATCGTTTGTCTCAAAACCGGCAGAATGGCAGGTTTCGAGGCCCTGGTGCGCTGGCAGCGCTCCGGCGGCCTGCTGTTGCCGGCGGAATTTCTGGCTCATGCGGAATCTACCGACCTCATCCTTCCCCTGGAACACTGGGTCCTACGCGAGGCGTGCTCGCAGCTGGCAAGATGGCAGTCCCGGTTTCCATCGGAAGAACCGCTGACCGTCAACGTCAACCTCTGTGCCAAGCATTATTCGAACTCGGGTCTCGTCATGGAACTGAAGGATATTCTGCGGCGTTCAGGACTGGACCCGAAGAGCCTGCGCCTGGAAATCACCGAGAGCGCCTTGATGGAGGATACCGATACCATCGCGCGGAGATTGGCCGAAATCCGCGACTTGAACATCCAGATCCACATGGATGACTTCGGGACCGGTTATTCCTCCCTGAGCTATCTCCACCGTTTCCCGATCACCACGCTGAAGATAGACCGTTCCTTCGTGAGCGATATGGGACTGAACGGGGAGAACTGGAAAATCGTCCAGGCGATCGTGAGTCTGGCCCAGAACCTCGGCAGGGAAGTGATCGCCGAGGGAATTGAGAACATCATGCAGGTGAGAATGCTGCAGTCACTCGGGTGTCAATACGGCCAGGGGTATTACCTCTCGAAACCCATCGATCCGGATGGCATCGAAACCCTGATCGCCGGTCAGAGCGACTGGGCTTCCGCGCTGGGGGTGGACATCTCCCAGGCCCTTCCGTTCCCCGCGGCAAGGGATCAATCCGCACTCATCTCTTGATCCTGCCGGCCCAGGACAGTTTGGGGCCGGAAATCCCTGGCCGGAAATACCTTGAAAACAAGCAATACCAGACGATAGAATCTATCCGCTGGTTCTGTCCGCCCGCTGTTGGCGGCTGGGAGCTCACGCGCAAGGCGCCGTACCCAAGTGGTAAGGGAGAGGTCTGCAAAACCTTTATGCAGCGGTTCGAATCCGCTCGGCGCCTCCAGTTAGACCTTTCAGCGCTTTCTACAAATTCTCCGCTTCTACTATCGTCGTCAAAGTTGGGACCATTTGGGAACAATAGCGCTCCAGGTCGCATTCTGCTCTGAGTCGGCCCCCTAGAACGGCAAGTACCGCTGCCAACCCCTCTGATTCCATGAGACAGAACGCGTGGAATTGATCGAAATTTATTGCTCTTTAGGCTATTCTCTCACTGCGGGGATGGGTGCACGCCTTGCATCACACGGATAGGTATGGCCAACAGGAGAGCGGTTAGCGCCCTGCGCGCAGCCAACCAGCACAATACAGAAGCGGGCTTCCGCAGGAAGCTGGTGATCCTTTGCGTCCTGGTGATCCTGGTACTGGCGGTCGGCGGCGCCATGTACATCGGATCCCGACAAGCGGACCTGCGGGCTGCCGCGCATGAGCAGTTGACTGCGATCGCCGATCTGAAATTGCGCCAGATCAGCACCTGGCGCGAGGAGCGGCTGGACGATGCGCGCTTCTTCTCGCGTGCCCGCTTTGCGGCCCGCGATGTGCGCCGCTTCCTGGAGGAACCCGATTCCGATTCACGGCGTTCAGAGGTCTTGCATTGGCTCAGCCTCCTGAAAGGCGGCGACCGTTACTACGCGGCAATGATTTATGACACTCAGTTGAAATGCCGCCTGGCGATCCCTGATCAGGCGAACGAGTCGATGGAATTAGTTAGGACTCTCCGAGACGGAGCGCTGCAAAATGACAACGTGATCATGTCGGATTTGCATCGGGACCAGCCCGACGGACCTATTCGGCTCGATATCTTCTATCCCATTTTCGAGGAAGCCGATCTGAAGCGAGCCGCACCGATCGCGTTCGTGCTGCTCCAATTGGACTCGCGGAGGTTCCTGTTCCCGCTGGTGCAGTCATGGCCGACACCAAGCCCGACCGCCGAAACTCTGTTGGTCCGTCGCGAAGGCAATGATGTGCTGTATTTGAACGATTTGCGCTTCAGGACCGGCGCAGCCTTGAGTTTGCGCATTCCATTGATTTCGCCAGATCTTCCAGCCGGCAGAGTGCTCCGGGGAGAGACCAGGCCACTCCAGGGCGTAGACTACCGTGGCATGCCGGTAGTGGCGGTTGGACGCACGATTCCGGGTACAAGCTGGGCAATGGTAGCGAAGGTAAGCCAGCACGAGCTGTACGCGCCGCTGCGACGCGAACTTCTGACCGAATTGTCCGTCCTGGGAGGATTGCTGTTGATCAGCGTGCTCACTGTGGGCCTGGTCTGGCGGCAGCGCACCTCGCAATTCCTGCAGAGGGAGCTGGCATCGGAGGTCGAGCGTTCAGCCCTCGCGAATCGATTGGCGGATCTGATGCGTAACGCCAACGACATCATCCTGATCCTCGATCAGGATGGCCGGGTCATGGAAGCCAATGAATGTGCATTGAAGAGCTATGGATATAGCCTGTCGGAAATCCAGCAGCGAAACTTGCGGGATCTGTGTGCGCCCGACGGGCTTGCAGTGTCAGAGTCGAACTGGAAAGAACTGGAATCTCGAGGCGCAACTGTGTTCGAAACGGAACACCGGCGCAATAACGGCAGCACCTTTCCTGTGGAAGTGAGCAGTCGAAAGATCGATGACGGCGGCGACAACCTGATCTTGTCGATCGTTCGCGATGTCAGCGAGCGCAAGCGTGCGGAGACGCAAATACAGGCACTCAATCTCGCCTTGCGCCAGCGCAATGCCGAGTTGGAATCCCGCGTGGTCGAGCGGACTGCCGTCCTTACGCAAACCGTCCAGAGCCTGGAAGCCGAGACCCAGGAGCGGGCACGCGCTCAGGATGCTTTGCATCGAGCCAATCAAAGGCTCAATGCGCTGGCGCTGGAGTTGACTCGAGCCGAAGCTCAGGAGCGCAACCGCATTTCACAGATCCTCCACGATCACCTGCAGCAACTCGTCGTTGCCGCCCGCCTGAATCTGGATTTCGTGGGCGCTCGGCTCACCGATTCGAAGCTTCAGCAGGCGGTTGCCAGCGCCAGCGACGCCCTCAATGAGGCGGTGAGCGAATGCCGCTCCCTCACATTCGAGCTGGCCCCGCCTCTCCTGAAGGGCGGACTGGCGGCGGCCTTGTCATGGCTGGCCGAATTGATGAAGTCGAGATACGGGCTGACCGTGAGCATGCAGCTCTCTCCAGGCGCCGGGCCGGAGGACCCCGGCGTAGTCTCGCTGCTCTTTCAATCTGTGCGCGAAGCTCTGTTCAATGTCGTCAAACACGCCGGCGTGCGCGAAGCCGCGCTCACGGTCACCCAGCCTGAGCCGCACACTTTGCGCATCGAGGTGACCGATCGGGGGGCGGGATTCGATCCGGTGCATCAGGAGGCACGCGCCGAGCAAGCAGGCCAGTCCGGCTTTGGACTGTTCAGCATCCGGAACCGGCTTCAATCGTTGGGAGGACAGATGGAAGTCCATGGCGCGCCCGGCGAGGGAACGCACGTTATTCTCACCCTGCCGTTGTCCGCCCCGCCCGCTTCGCCCCAGTAGGATGAGGGGGTGGTATCTCCGATTACCAGGATCGGATAGAGCCTGCTCCACCCTGATGAAGGATCTTGGAATTCGGAGACACGGCCCCGCCTCCTTCAGTCCTGCGCTTTCCGCTGATCCGTCCCGGCGTTCGCCCGAATCGCCGTTATCACCGTTTCCATTGGTTCACCCTTGGTCAGGTAGGCGACTGCCCCCGCTTCTTTCATGCTGTGGGCGATTGCCGGATCGATGTGCATGGACAGGCCGATGACCCTTATCCGAGGGTATTGCCGGCAGATGATCTTTGTGGCTTCGATTCCGTCCATCTTCGGCAAGCTGACATCCATCAGGATAATATGGGGCTCAAGTCCGCGGGCTTTCTCGACGGCTTCCTCGCCGTTCTCGGCCTCGCCGACCACGAGCAGACCGGGCGCCGACTGCAGCACCATCCGCAATCCATCGCGCATCACCTTGTGATCGTCGACGATCATCACTCGGATCGGCAGAGGACCGCACTGGACCTTCGCCGCTGGCAAAGCAACAATGGCTGCATCCTCTCCCCGGAGGGCCGCCGTTTCACTGTCTGTCAACAGCTGGAGCGTGATACGTGTTCCCTTTCCAGGGGAGCTGGCGATCTCCATTGCTCCTCCCAGGTAATCGAGGCGCTGCTGGATGGAGAACAACCCAAATCCGATGGTGGAAGAATCGCGATGCCTGAGCGCCTTCGGGTCGAATCCACTCCCGTGGTCCTCAACAGTGATCCGGGTTCCCTTGCCTTCCTCCAGCGCCATGCTCACATGCACGACCTTGACGCCGGAATGCCTGGACGCGTTGGAAACCAGTTCGCGCACCGCTTCGAAAAGGAACAGTCGGACGTCTTCGTCCGTTGGTTCGGCGCGGCTGTCGCAGATCAACTCCACATCGCAATGGTGCTGCCCGCGCATCCATTGAGCCAGCCAGCCCAAACCGGCGATCAAACCCGCATCGCGGAGCACCGGAGGGCACAACTCGACGGTCAGCGACCTGGACACATCCACCGCCTCGCGCAGGATGCCGTCCGCCGATTCCAGCGAAGCGCGGCATTCCGGCTCGGGATTCAAGTTGAGGCCATGCCCGATGTGCAGTCGCGCCCCGACGAGCAGTTGCTGAATGTTATCGTGCAGAATTGTAGCCATGCGCTTGCGCTCGCGCTGTTCCGTCCGGGTCAGGTCTGCCGCCAGCGCCCTGAGACGCTCGGCCAGATGCTGCACTTCCGCCGTGCGCTCGGAGACACGATGCTCCAGGGATTCATTGAGGCTTTGCAGCGCCTGCTGCGCCAGGAGGCGCTGCATGGCTACGGCCACCTGGTCGGAGACGATGCGCATCAGCTCGACCTCTTCGGAAGTGAAAGTGGGCCGCGCCCTCGTACCGAACGAAAGTGTCCCGATCACCCGCCCCTGGGCGAGGAGCGGATGCGCGCAGTAGGCATGAATGCCGTAGCTTCTGACCAGCTCCGCACGGGGATCATCCGTGTGCTGCACGTCCTCGGTAATGATTCGCGAACCGTCACGAGCCACGCATCCGCAAACCGTTCCTCCATAGTCGAGCCATTCGATCTTTCGGGCTTCCTCCTCCGGAATTCCGGCGCAGGCATTGAGGCGCAGCCTTCGCGCTTTTTCATCCAGCAGGAAATTGAAGAACATGTCGCAGCCGAGATAGTCCATGACTTCACGGCACAAGTCGTTGACCAGAAGTTGCGGGTTTTCGCTCGCCAAGAGCCGGCCGGCCGTGTCGGAGAGCAGGCGCAACCGCGCTTCGCTGTGTCGCAATTCCTCCTCTGCCTGTCTGCGTTCGGTGACATCGAGAACCATCCCCAGCGACGCGACAAATTTGCCCTTCTCATCCCGGGCATGCTGACACTTCTCCTGCACCCAGCGCACTTCGCCGTCACGACGCACGAGGCGGTGCTCGATCTCGTAAGAATCCTTCCCCTCGCGTATCGAACCCGTATAGGCAGCATCCACGGCAGCCCGGTCCTCAGGATGCACACGTTGCAGGAATGCGACGTAGCTCGCGCCGAATTCCTGCGGCTGCAGTCCGAACAGGCGATAGACCTCATCCGACCACGTCAACTTGTTTTGGATCAAGTCGAGTTCCCAACTGCCCAGATGGGCAATGCTCTGCGCGCGAGCCAGCCGCTTCTCGCTTTCGCGCAAAGCCTCGTCCGATTGCCTGCGTTCGGTGATGTCCGGGCTGTTTCCGACCATGCCAACAAATTCGCCCGAAGGCGCAAAACGGGGCTGGCCAAACGATTCGACCCACCGCCAGACCCCGTCGTGTCGGCGGACACGCGCCAGGGCGTGAAACGGCATGCGCTCGCGCAGGCACGCCACGAATTCGTCGACATAGGCCGAGGCGTCTTCAGGATGGACAAGCGACTGCCAGCCGATAGTCTGAATGGTTTCCTGGGTCACTCCGAAGAACTGACAGCAGGCGCGATTGACGAATTCAATGCGCCCTTGCACATCGGTTACCCAGATCATCAGCGGCGTGTCGTCGGCCATCGTGCGGAAGCGCTCCTCGCTTTCGCGCAAGGGTTGCCTCGCTTTTTCCTGCTCGGTGATGTCACGCACCACAATGATGCGCAAGGACTTGCCATCGACTGTGAAGTAGTGGCTGCATGCCTCGGCCGGAAAGCTCGAGCCTCCTTTGCGCCGGCCGCGATATTGCTCGAAGCGATCCTCCCCTCGATCATCCAGCGCCTTCGGCTGGTCCTCGGGCGCGAAAAACTCGCTCAGCCACATTCCGACGACCTCGGCCGGTTCATAGCCGTGCAGCCGGGCGAACGGTTCGTTGGCCCCGATCAAGCGTCCCGCGTGGGTGACGGCAATGCTCTCAGCCAACGAATCGGCCGGGAAGGGATTAGATTCCATCCTTGTTCTCCGAAACAATCATGCAACGCGGCGGCAACAACCCGATAATCACATGCCGAAACCCCTTTAGCTTCTTTACGGCGTCAAAACTGGAAGCAACATCGATGAGGCGGCAACTCAGGCAGGATCAAGTCTTTTCAGCAACGAGCCCATCAGACGCCACAAGCAGTTACAAGGTTAATTCCGAGCTGAACTCTAATCCACAATTAAATCGCGCGAGGTTCTGGGGGAAGACGGGGCCGTCAAAACGGGGCCGTGTCTCCAATTTCCAAAATTGGCTGAGCGCCTGCTGCACTCTGGTGATGGAATTTGGAAAGACGCCCCCGATGTGCAAAGGAGCAGTTGCTATGTCTTCTTCCCCATATGATCGCAGGCAGTTCCCGGGAATGATGGGCGTCGCCATGGGCGCCGGCTTGCTTGACGGTTACGCTGCAGGCGCCGGACTCCGCAACATCCTGTACATCATGGCTGACGGCCACGCGTCGCATGCCGGATCCGCGTAAGGCAGCAGGATCAACAAGACATCGAGCATCGATCGCATTGCCGGCGGCGGCATGCGGACGACCAACTGCTTCCGCAAGAATTCCATCTGCACCCCCAGCCGCGGCTCCATCATCATCGGTCAGTACAGCCGCAGAAACGGCGTCTAGACGCTCAACGACCGGCTCGATTTCGTGTGTTTCGTGGTTCCTCCCACCCCGAGGAATCATCCGGCGCTAAATTGATTCTGCAGCCACTCGCGGTAGCGCCTATAAGTCTGCCAGGGGATGTCTTCGCGAATGCGGCCGGCGGCAAGCGGAATGTAACGCCCCGCCCTGAGCAGCGGGACGACAATCTCCTCCAACTGTCCGCCGATTCTTTCCGGCGCAGAAGACCGCAAAAGGCGCAAGGGGATGCCGCCGATCAGGCCCAGCGCGGCACCGAATTTCCGGCGCAGATTCAGATAATCGAGTTCCGGAACCTGCGCGGCCTCGGAAATCCACAGCATGTTGACGCCCGCCTTGATCATCATGGGGAAAAGGAGCGCGCTGTTACCGTAAGTGCTGATCAGGATTTGCCCGCAGTGGCCGGCCCTGGCAACGGCGATAATCCTTTCCAGGGCCGGGAAGGCGAACTCTTCGTACATTGCCGGGGAAATGAGCGGCCCCTTGTTGTCGGAGATCGGCTCGCTCAGGTAAATAAACTCCGGATGCACGTCACGCAGGACCATCTCCAGCATGCGCCCGCAGAAGTCACCGTACATTTCCATCCGTTCACGGACGACGGCCGGATTCTTGACCACCGCGCGCAGGACTTCCCTGAGTGTCGGCCAGTCTTCCGCGCCAAGGGCCTGAAAGAAGCCGCGATAGGCCCAGATGCACGCGATGTGGTCGCGCTTTCCCAGCCGGCGTACAATCTGCGGCCAGTCATCAGGAAAACGTTTGCCGGAAGCGTGGAACGCGCGCCGGTACTCGCGCGTGGTCAAGCTCATGATTCTATTGAAATATTCCTGGTCAGGCGTCAGGTCGGGACCGATATTTTCGTGTGGTGTCAGGCCAAAGACATCCAGATGAGTTTTGTCCCTGGGAAGTCCCTGGGCACGCCAACGCTCAATGACTTCGTCGCGCACCCCTTCCTCGAGCAGCGGCGGGCGGTCGACCTGCTCGCCGAGGAAAAGGCGTCGGAAACGCTCCCTTTCGTTCATGAGCCCTCAAGCCGCCGGGAGAGCGGGAACTCTCGCCAAATTCGAAACAAAGTCGAATTATACATAACGGCGTGATTACGAGAACAAAAAGCCAAAGACGAAATCCTCGAAGATTCCATGTGGCCGCGGGCTTCAGCCCGCACCTTCCGTGTCGACTCCAGTGACATCCCGCCGCATGAGGGATTGTCTCGGAATCAGCCGAAGGGGGCGGTCTGGAGACCGGGCGGAAGCCCGGGCCCACATGGATGCGGCGCTTTGAGTTTTCGGAGAGGCCTGTTGAAATGAAGGCGGCGTTCTTCGGTGTTCATGTAAGAGTTGAACCTTTCGTTCGTGAGTGATCAGGGCTAAGATAGGCACAAGCTTGCGTCTGCCGGACAATGACCATCATTTGCCACTGACAAGCTCTCCGGCACTCAGGAGGGTCGCCATGCGGAACACACGTGAAGGTGAAACCGGACCCGGCATCCGTCCTCCGGACGCATCGGAACAGCGGCCGCCGCTATGCCTGGCCTCGATGGTTCAAGTCGAATTCGGGGCGCTTACGGATGTCGGTCGAGTCCGCAAGAACAACGAGGACCAATACCTCGTGGCGCGTCTTGGGCGCTCGCTCGAAGCCCTGATGACGAACGTGCCTCCAGATGCCGTGCCGGCCCGGCTGGACGAGTTTGGATACGGGATGATCGCCGCGGACGGTATGGGAGGCGCCGCGGCCGGGGAGGTCGCCAGCCGGTTGGCAGTCAGCCTGCTCGTCAAACTGGTCAGCGACACAGCCAAATGGGGCCGGCGCATCGACAAAACGGAAGCAGAGGCCCTGATGGAGAGGCTCGCTGAGTACTACAGCCAGATCCACTCCTCGCTGATGCGGCAGGCGGAGACCGAGCGGGAACTCTCCGGCATGGGAACAACGCTGACTGTCGCCTACAGTTTCTGCCTCGATCTCTTCGTCGCGCACGTCGGAGATTCACGAGCCTACCTGTTCCGCCAGGGGCAGCTGCACAAGCTGACACACGACCACACGGTGGCACAGAGGCTGGTGGATCAGGGGATGCTGCCTCCCGAGGCGCTTGCAACCCATCGGTACCGCCACATCCTGACAAACGTCCTCGGTGGACATTCGGATCGAGTCGACACGGAAATACAGCATTTCCGTCTCGCCGATCGCGACCGGCTCCTTCTCTGTACCGATGGTCTGAGCGACATGCTCGACGACGGGTCAATCACGGAAGTTCTCGGGCGGATTGAATCGCCCGGTGACGCCTGCCGCGCGCTGGTGGATCGCGCGCTGGCGGCGGGCGGCAAAGACAACGTTACAGTTGTCGTCGCGAAGTACTCCTCCGCGAGTCCGGCTGCCGGCCCGCAGAAATCCTGACAGCAAGGCCATGCGCCGAGGCCTGGTCATAACCGCGACCGCGCCCAAGACCCGCGGCACGGATTCCGGCGGCGAATTCGGTGCTGCCCAGACCTTGAATATCACTGTATCCAGAACGGCACGCGCTGCGTGGCGGTCACCTGGCCTGATGGGTCCGTCGTCACTACTTCCAGCACATAAGACCCTGCCGCAAGCCCCTCGATCTTCAATTCGCCGCCCAGGAAGGCCGGCCCCGTATATGCCGGGTCCTGGGTCGGCGCCTGTCGCGGATCTGATTGCCTCACCACCTGGTTTCCCCGGTAGATCCTGGTCTGGAATAAAAGGGGAAAATCGGCCGGATTGAATACCTGCACGATGAATGACGGTGTGTCCCCGGACGCAAAGAAGCACTTGCTGTTGATCTGCTTTACATCGAAATCGCGGATCGTCAGATTGGCTTGGGGCGGGTCCGGAAAGTGCTGCCCGGTCAGAAAAATGCTTCCCAGCAGGATTTTCCCGACCACTGACGGGAGCAACTCGACCCACTGGTGGGCGCTGCCCACCCGTCCGTTTTTCGGATCCCAGGCCGCGACGCGCACCTGGTAGATTCCCGGCTCCATTGAAATGTACCGGCTGTACATAAACCGGTCGTTTTCGAGTCTCGGCATATTCGGAGGGGAGGCGGGCTTTTGCGGGCTGATCTCAAAGCTGGCGACGATTTTCCCGTCGCGATTTGCCACCGCGCCAAGGACATCAATGCGGACAGGGTTTGTCCAGGACCGTGACATCGATCTGAACCAGCCCCACTCGGACACGGATGGTGGAATCGGTCTTTGCCGGCTTCTGTCGCTGCGGATCTGTTGGATTCTGGAAAGGGAAAGAAGGCGCCGACACGTAAACCAACAGCAGCAGGAAAAGTCGGGAGTCGCTTCTCAAGGTTCGACGCAGCGCTTGCATTGCGGATCCCGTCCAGTGCCCCCTTCATTACTCTGCGATGTCGTCTTACTCGAATGCCGCCGCCATGAACCTCATGTCGAGGCGGCACCCGCCCTCTGAAGTATCAAGATGCCAAAGGGAATATTGCAACACAACCGCGATATCTGTCATTTTAGCACGATTTAGCCGGGCCCATTCACCTGGAGCCCCTTCTCCTCTCCCGCTACCTGGCAGAGACAATAAACAAGTCCAGTGATGTACCCAGGAGCCAGTGGAGGATCAGGACATACAGAATCGACCTGGACCGGAATGCGACCAGTCCCCAGACGATGCCTGCGAGGATGGCCCCGAAAATCTCCCCATCCGGCTTGCCGATGTGTATCAGACAGGAGGCGACCGTCTGCACGAGGATCGCATTCCAATCGCCAAAGGCGCCTCGTAACCCGAACTGCATGAATCCCCGGAAGAAGATCTCCCACCCGACATAGTACGTCAGGTACGCAACGGAATAGGCCAGGAATGCGCCGCCCGAGCCGCCGGCGCCGCCAAACACCGGGTATTCCGCGAGGAACTGCGGCATCCCGGAAGCCGGGTAGGCGGCCAGGATCATGACCGGCGCAAGGACAGCTACTGCTTTCAGGCCAAATCTCCAATCGCCGATTTGCAGCCCGTATGCTGCAAACGGCTCCCTGAACGCAAACCGGACGATCAGGAGCGGGATGGCACCGAAGAGAAGAAGCGAAGAGAAGAAATGAAAATAGGCCGCGGCCTGCTGCGGATCCGGCAGCAGGTGGAGGGACGGCGCAATCTTCGCAAGGTAGAAGCTCTTGGCGCCATAGTACTTGAACGTCGTCAACAGCACCGGCGTCAGGAGGAGAATCAGCGTCGGTTTCCTGTTCCCGGATGTGAAAACCCCCTTCAAGGATAATGAAGCGTCAAATCGATTCATTTCCTGCTCTTTCGCTGTGCGAGAATCCATTGATAGGTGATCCGGATGCCCTCTCTCAGCGGCGTGATCGTGTAACCCAACTCCCGTTCCGCCTTGGCGCAGGAATAGGCCCAATCCTGCAGAAACGTCTCTATCCAACCCGGTGTGATTCTCGCGTAAATTCCGAACCAGATCGCCTTGGTGCGTTCCAGCCTTGCATACAGCCGGGCAAACGGGGGTGCGAGGTTAAACTGGAAATGACGTCTACCGCTGACTTCGTCGACCAGTTCGAAGATCCGGCGGAGCAAGGCGTTTTCGCCACCGAGGATATACCGTTCCCCGACCTTGCCTCTCTCCATCGCGAGCATGTGCCCCTTTACGAGGTCGTCGACAAAGGCATAATTACCTATATTGAGTCCTCGGTTCAACAGGACCGGCATCCTTCCGCGGTCATACTGATCGATCATAAGGCTGACGGAATTTCCTTCGGTCAATTTCCCGGGACCGTAAACGCGTGTCGGGTTGACCAGGACGACAGGATGTCCTTCTGATGCGCAAGCCAGCGCCGCCCGCTCGGCAATGGTCTTGCTCTCCTCATAGTCGGTGAAATAGGCTGGAGTCATGCGCGGCATGGCCTCCGTGCCGACCATGCCCGGCGGAGTCGGGCCGAACGCGACAATCGTGGAAGTGTAGACGATGCGGCCGAGCCCCGCGGCTCTCGCGGCTTCGAGGACGTTCTTTGTGCCGTCGACGTTTTGACGGAAAAAAACTCTCCGGTCGGGCGCCCAATTCCTCGCGTAAGCCGCGAGGTGGTAGGCCTGCGAGCATCCCTCCATTCCCCGGACGAGGGAGTCAGGGTCGAGAATGTCGCCCCGGACTATTTCGACTTGCGGGTGATCCAGTCCGGAAAGGTTGCTGCTCGACCGGCAGAGCGCACGAACGCGATGCCCTTTGCGGACCAGCGCATCCACGAGCCTGGTGCCGATGAAGCCGGTCGCGCCGGTGACAAATACTGTCGTCGGGTTCGAGAACGAGTCCATAGTGTGCGGTTGATCGATCCCTGTTTCTGAGCCCGAGCAGCATACCATCGGCGTGAATCGAATGCATCGGGATTCACGCCTGCTGCGGAGCCGTTCCGGAGTGCCTGAGTCAACAAGTCCCGGGAATAGTGGTAAGATAACGCGCGCCGGGCAGGCCGGCGGCGTGTGCCGCTGGTGCGGCAAACGGATGGGCAAACCTGAAAGGAGCGAAATGGTGGACTTGCTGCGACTCTATGACGCGATCCTGAGCGGTGATGCGAGGGTAGCCGCCGCTGTCACGCAGGAAGCTCTGGCGGCGCGGGTTGATCCTATGGAAATCATATCCCGGTTTCTTGTGCCGGCCATGGATGAGGCGGGGCGCCGGTTCGAGTGCGAGGAGTTTTTCGTGCCGGAACTCCTGCTACTTCTCTCCGGTTTTCTCGCACCATGCACGCGCGTTCTGGAAAATCCGGAGCCAGGGGGAGACCGGCACTGAGCGCCTCCAGGCCTCCGGCATCCATGGCCATTGCCACTTGAGGAATGCCCGCTCCGGGTGCGGCATGAGCGCCAGATGCCTTCCGTCGGGCGAACAAAAGGCCGTGATGCCGCGCGTCGAACCATTCGGGTTGAACGGGTATTGTTCCGTCGGAGCGCCCCCGTCATCCACGAAGTAGCATGGGGCGAGTTTCTTCTCCGTCACCTCGTCCAGGATCGCGGCGTCCGGGCAATAGAGGCGCCCCTCGCCATGCGCCACCCAGATGCCGAGTGTCGAACCCTCCATTCCCTTGAGCATCATGGCCGGACTGTCGACGATCTTCACAGTTGCCCAACGGGATTCGAAGCGCTCGGAGGTGTTTCGGATGAACCTGGGCTGTTTCGTGTCCGGGATCCCCGCCCACGGAATCCACCCGAGGAGCGCCATCAGCTGACAGCCGTTGCAGACGCCGAGCGAGAAAGCGTCAGGGCGCCGGTAGAAGGCCTCGAACATGTCGCGGAGCCTGTCGTTGAAGCGGATGATTCCTGCCCACCCTTTCGAGCTGTCCAGCACGTCGGCATAGGAAAAACCGCCGACGAAGACCAGGCCGCGGAAGCCGTCAAGCGAGGCCTTGCCGCTCAGGAGGTCCGACATCGTGAGGTCCCACGGCTCGAATCCCGCCGCATAGAACGCGGAAGTCATCTCACGGTCCCCGTTGCTCCCCTCCTCGCGGAGGATCGCCACTCTGGGCTTGTGCTCGCGCAGAAGCAGGGCTTCGGGGGTCGGTTCGGGCGCGAAGGAGAGATGATACGCGGGGCCTGGCCGATCATGGCGGGCTGCCTGCTCCCGCGCGCAAATCGGGTTCATCTGAAGGCGCTCGATCTGGTCGCTGGTCTCTTCCCACCAGGACAGGAGGTCGGAGGTCGCCTCATCCAGAACGGTTTCTGCTCCGCGTACGATCACGACCCTGCGTTCTTTCAAGGTCTCCCCGATAGACCTGAAAGGAACACCCGCTGTGCGCAACACAGTGCTCACGTGCCCTTCCTCCCCGGGCAAAACCTCGACGATCAGTCCCAGTTCCTCTGAGAAGAGTTGCGTCAGGGCGCCGGCATCCTCACGCAAGGCGATCCTGACGCCGCAGTTGCCGGCCATGGCCATTTCCGCCAGCGCGGCGGCGAGCCCGCCGTCACTCCGGTCGTGCCCCGCCAGGATCCGTCCTCCGGCGATCAGCTCCTGTACGGCATGGAATGCCAGTCTAAGGAGAGACGGGTCTTCCACATCCGGCGAATTGTCGCCGGTCTGACTGAGCGCCTGGGCCAGCGCCGATCCCCCAAGGCGATCCTGGCCCGGGGCAAGATCGATGAACATCAACCGGCTTTCGCCCGGGCGCTTGATGTCCGGTGTGACTACCTTCAAGATGTCAGGCACCGAGGCATAAGCGGAGATGGCCACCTGGCCGGGGCCCTTCACTACTTCGTCGCCCACGCGGGCGGCCATCGAGAGGCTGTCTTTGCCGCCGTCGGCTGCGATCCCGAGGGTGACCATAAGGTCGCGCAGTGCCCGGGCGCCATCGTAGAGCGCGGCCCCTTCGCCGGGGGTCTTCGCGGCCCACATCCAGTTGACCGAACATTTGATGTGGGACAGGTCGGAGATGCGCGCCCAGACGATATTTGTGAGCGCCTCCGCAATCGCCATGCGGACCCCGGCCCGAACGTCCACAAGACTCTTGAGCGGTTGTTCCCCGATGGCGATTGCCGCGCCGGTGGCGCTGAAATGGCTCTGAGCGACGATCGCGACATCGGCAACGGGCAGGTGCAATGGGCCGCAGCACTGCTGGCGGGCGATGAGCCCCGTGACGCTACGGTCGACCTTTCTCACCAGGTAGCCCTTGGATCCGACTGACGGGAGCCGGAACACCATCCTAATCGCGTCCCGGACCGAAAGATCACGGGGAAGGCGCAACGGCTCGCGCGATTCGCCGATGCGGGCCAGTTCGAACGTCTTCTGGGGGATGTTGGTCAGGATGGACGCCAGTTCCAGGTTGACGGGAGTGGAATCGTCCCGCTCATCGTGCACCACGATGCGACCGTCCCCCGTCACTTCGCCGAGGAGTTCACCGGTCACTTTTTCCCGGGTGCAAATCGATTGGAACTCGGCGAGCCGGTCCGGGTCCAGGAGCAGGGCCGTCCGTTCCTGGTATTCGGCCCCCCAGATTTCCATCACCGACATGGTTTTGTCGCCCAGCGTGATCTTGCGGATTTCGATGCGGCCGCCGGCGGGGTCCACCAGTTCGGTCAGCACGTTGCACGGGCCCCCCGCTCCCTGGTCATGAATGCTGACGATCGGGTTGCGGTCGCCCATCTCGACGCAGGCACGGATGACGCGGTTCATCTTCTGTTCCATCTCGGCATCGCCGCGCTGGACGGCGCTGAAGTCGAGTTCCTCCTTATTCTCCCCCTGGATCATGCTCGAAGCGGCGCCGCCGCCGATTCCGATGCGGTAGGCGGGTCCCCCGATCTGGAGCACGAGCATGCCCTTTTGAGGGTCGCGCTTGTGGAGGTGCGTGGCGTTGAGCTGTCCTACTCCGCCGGTGAACATGATCGGCTTGATCCACTCTCTCCGGCTGCCTCCGGGAAACCGCAGTCCGAAGGTCCGGGTGAAGCCCTGGATCAGGGGCTCGCCGAACTTGTTGCCGTAGTCGGAGGCCCCGTTGCTCTCGCCGATCAGGATCTGGAGCGGACTCGCGAGGTTGGATGGATAGGTGAACGAGGCGTCTTCGCCGGGGATCGGATAGCCCGGGATGTTCAGATTGCCCACGCAGTAACCGGCCGTGGCGGCAATGACCAGCGCGCCCCTGCCGGTAGCGTGCACGTCGCGGATGCGGCCGCCGGTTCCGGTCTCCGCCCCCGGAAACGGCGCCACCCCGCTGGGGAAGTTGTGCGTCTCCGCAGTAAAGATAATGTCGTATTCACCTTTCCATAGCGCGAAGGGGGAAGACTTGCCGGGTGTTCTGGGCAATATGGCGGCAACACTGTAGCCTTTGATGGCGCTGGAATTATCCTTGAATGCGATCACGCTGTTGGACGGGTTGGCCCGCAGTGTCGACTTGATGATCTCCATGAGGGTCTCGCCCGCGGCTTTGCCGTCGATGAGCAGTTTCCCCTTGAAGAACCAGTGGCGCGAGTGCTCGCTGTTGGCCTGCGCGAGTTGGAAGCACTCGACGTTGGTCGGATTTCGCCGGAACGTCTTTGTGAACAGGTCGTGGTAGAAGCCGAGATCCCAGGCATCCATTCCCAGCCCCAATTCGCGATTGATGTCGCGCAGGGCATCGATGCCTTTCTCGAGCAGGGGGATGGCCCTGACCGGTTCGGGGACGAGGCCGGTTTCAAAGCTTTCGAGCGGCACCGGGTAGAGGCACTCGGTCATACGATCATGGCGGGCCGCAGCGAACCGGTCCCTGTCCTCGGCTCCGGGGAGTATCCAGCGTCGGGATTTTTCCAGGCGTTTGACCTTGTCAAGGCCGCAGAACCTGCAGATCGCAACGGCGTTGGTCGAGAATGCGGTCTCGAAATTGAGCCGTGGCCCGACTTCGACAATTTGAGCCTTGCCGGAGTCAAGCAAGGACCTGTCGATCAGGCATTCGGGTTCGAATGTCTCTGCGAGCAACCACTTCAGGATCGGCAGTTCGTGCGCCAGGAGCGGTTCCGAGACCTCGACGTAAAAACAATTCTCGGAGTCCTTGCCGGCCAACCGGTAAAACCGATGTATGACGCTCACTTTGTCCCCCTTGGAAGGGATTAACTTTACCTTCTTTGGGGCCGAATTTCGAGGGTATCCATCAGGAACCGGTTGTCAGGACGGCGCGGAATCGGACCTTGTTGGCCATCATGCGGTCATAAGCCGAGGATGCATTCTCGAGAGGAAAAGTCTCCACCATTGCGCGCACGCCGGTGAGCACGCTGAAATTCATCGTGTCTTCCGAATCTCTGGGATTGCCCGAGGGCCAACCGGAGATCGATCGCCCGCTCAGGAGATGCATCGGGACAATCTGCATCGGTTCCGCGGCGGCGCCGACAATCAGCAGTTTTCCTCTCCCGGCCAGCCCGCCGACCATGGGGGCGATGATTTTGCTGTTCGGCGCAGTCGCGAGAATGACATGGGCGCCGCCCATTTTGCGCAACTGCCCTGCGGCATCCGTTCCTGAAGCGTCGAGGTAATCGGTCGCCCCCAGTTTGCGCGCCAGTTCCGCCTTCTCGCGCCCGTTCGAGACGGCAACTGTCCGGAAACCCATTTTGCTGCAAAACTGGATTGCCAGATGTCCCAATCCGCCTATGCCCTGGACTGCGACCAGGTCCCCGCTGCGCGCGCCGCTGTTGCGCAGGGCATTGAAAGTGGTGATCCCGGCGCAGAGCAACGGGGCCGCCTCGACGGCGCCAAGCCCCTCGGGAATGCGGGCCAGGGCCCCCTGTGGCGCGACCATGAATTCGGCGTAGCCGCCGTCCATGGTGAGCCCGGAGATCTGGCCGTTTTCGCAACTGACGAAATCGCCTGCCCGGCAGGCCCGGCAGGTGTAGCAGTGGCCGCCGTGCCACCCCACTCCCACTCGATCCCCGACCTTCCACGCCTCCACGCCGCGCCCGACGTCGTCGATTCGCCCGGCCACCTCGTGGCCGGGGACGCGCGGGTAAACGATTCCGGGCCAAACACCTTCCTTCGCGAACATATCGCTGTGGCAGATCCCGCAAGCCTCGATGCGGATCCGGACCTGACCGGCTTGGGGCTCCGGAACCTGCCGCTGCACCGCCTCGAATGCTCCTCCTGCCTTCCGCACTTCAACGAACCTTGCCTGCGCCATCGATTCCTCCCTTTTCTGACTTCCTTAGACAGCGAAAGCTACTTCAGGAGCAGCTTACGAGCCTTTTGGGGAGCTGGCTCACGCGTGCCGAGCATGACCGTGTGGTTGAGCTGGGCGAATCCCAAGCCGAGGGTTTGCCCGACTGATCCTGACCCGAGTATGCCGACTCTCATGGCTTAAACCTCCATGCCATTAATTGAATGCCTAGTCAGGATGTTGAGCAAGAGCGAGTCGGGGCAGGAGCACAGAATTCAGTGGGGACGGGCTTCAGCTCTTACGTACCCTCTGAGGGCCCATGGAAATGTTGTGGTGCGTACCTCAATCGTGGCCTTGGCGCAGTCCCATGGTGATAAAATCAAAGCGCCGAAAAATCCGGAGGCTCTCATCTGATTAGTGCACAGTCTCCAGGCGCATTCGAAACGCCGGCGGCTGGAAGAAAACTCCTGCAAATGGGGGAATTATGAGTTTCTGCGCCGTATGTGGCACTCAGCATGATCCGGGCGCGTTCTGTATCGGGCGGGCAGGCGAGGGATTGCCTGATGGGGCATCCCGGAAATCCCGCAAAGTATCGAAGGCGGAATTCAAGCGGGTGGCACAAGCCGCCGACCGGTTCATGGTCAGATTCCTGCTGATCGCCCTGGTGTTGCTCGTGCTGGTTATGATCCTTGCATTCATTGCCCAGAAGTACTTTTGAGTGCAGACCGAAAGGCGGCCGCGATTCGACACGTCAGGAAAACGCCTTTGAGGCCATGTGACGAGCAACGCAGCTTCCAGAGTGAGGGTATGGGGGACTACTGAGACAATACCGTCTTTAAACCACGAAGGCCTCATCGACCCCGGAGATTCCTGCTTCGAGGTCTTTGAGGCCTTCGCAGTTTATGACTTCATGCCGGACAAGGCTTCACTTGACCGGCGTGGGCGCATTCAACGTAATGCCGTATTTCTTGAGCGTGTCGCTCATTGCCATCCCTTTGGCCAGAACGGCATTGGCTTCGAGGAGGGCCTTGGGGAAGGCCACCTTCAGATCGGTATACTGCTTCGTGATTGAATCGCTCGGCAGCTCATAGAACGCCATGATCTGGCCCTTCAGAGAGGCTGCGAGGTTCACCAGGCCCTGGGTGCGGCCGCCGGCGCCGAATCCACCCTGCATGGGGGGATTGAAGCCGCCCGTGTTTTCCACGTTGGCCGCCGTGGGCGCAGCGCCTCCTGCAGCTCCTCCGCGACCGCCTTCAGGAGTTGCCGGCCCACCGCCACCGCCTCCGCGCCCGCCCCCGCCGGTGGGCATGGGTACTCCGAACTTGGCGCGGACAGCGTCGAACTCCTTGGTGAAGGCTTCGAACTGCGTTTTTGTCGCCGCCGGGACGCTTGGTGCATCCTTCACTTTGGCGGTGACGTCATTCATCTGGGTGAACAGCGAGTTGAGCGCCTGTTGAACGGGCGCACCCTTGCGTTGCATTTCGTGCAATTCCGCCAGCATGTCGAAATAGCGCTTGCGTTGGATGTCGTTCAGCTGCACTTCCTGGTCAAGGGCGACTTTGATCGGCTTGGTCTCGATCGTCTTCCCGTCGACCATCAGCGCTACGTTGTAGGTGCCGGGAGGCACGGGCGGGCCGGCATTGCCGCCGCCACCGCCGAAGCCGCCGCCACCGCCACGGCCGCCGCCGGCGCCGCCGCCGCACGGATTCATCGGCTCAAAGCCGGCAGGCGGCAGTGGCGCGGGAATACCCGGAATCACCGGGCCGCGGCCGCCGCGGCCGCCGGTTTGTCCGCCGGGTGCTCCACCCCCGCGGCCGCCGGCCTGCCCGGCCGCGCCTGCCTGGGCAATGGCCGGAATCGCGTCGAGGCGCATGTCCCAGCACCCGGTCTGAATGCCGGCCTGCAGTTTGTTCCCGGCCATGGTCAGCTCACGAACGTCCTTGCCCAGGGCATCCGTGATTTTGAGCTTCACCTCCTTCGCCGGCTTTTTGAGCTGGTACTGGATCACGGCCTCAAACGGCGCGTTCTCGCCCATGAAGTACTGATGGCCCCAGAATTCGTCATTCCTGTCGTCCATCGACTTCCATTCGAGCGCCGGTCCGATTGTGAAGAGCTTTGCGTCCGCTGCAGCGCTTTGCGCCGCCGTGTACTCCTGTATCGGTTCGAGGTGATCGAGGATCCAGAGCGAACGCCCGTGGGTTGCCACCAGCATCGCGTTGTCGCGCGGGTGCAGAGTAATCTCATCCACCCGCACGGTCGGGAAATTCGCCTTGAGCCGCGCCCAGCTCTTACCGCGGTCGAGGGTGAGGAAGATCCCCGTCTCCGTCCCGAGGTACAGCACGTCGGGATTGCGTTGATCCTCCGTCAGAGTCTTGATGACCTCGGACTTGAGGTTGGCATTCAGCGGGCGGAAGGTCTCGCCGAAATCGTTGCTGGCCCAGATGTGGGTTTCGTAATCGTTAAGCCGGTGAGCGTCCACGGTGACATAGACCGTGCCCGCCTCATAGCGCGACGGCACGACTTCGGACACCCACGCGCCTTTGGGGAAGCCCGGCAGCCTGTCCGTAATGTTCTGCCAGTTTTTGCCGCCATCCTTGGACACGCTCACGACGCCGTCATCCGTGCCGGTATAGAAAAGGCCGGGCATCTTCGGCGACTCTGCGAGCGAAACGATTGTCGGCCAGGCGGAGATGCCGTCATTCCGCTGAATGCGGATTTCGCTGCCCTTGAGCCCCATGGTTATCAGCTCGTCGCGACTGCCGTTTGCCGTGAGGTCCGGGCTCAATACCGTCCAGCTGTCGCCCCGGTCGGTGGATTTGAACACTTTTTGCGCCGCCACGTAAAGTGTCCCGGGATCGTGCGGCGAAAAAATCATCGGCGTATCCCAGTTCCAGCGGTAGCGTTCGGGAGTCGTGGGCGCCGGGGTGACATTGTCGGGGCTCGGCCGGATGCTTCGCGCTTCGCCCGTCACCCGGTTGTGCCTCATCATGTTGCCGTCCTGGGATTCGCTGTAGACGATCCGCCAGTCGCGCTGGTCGATGATGGCGACGAAGCCGTCGCCGCCCTGGACCGTCTGCCACTCGTAGCCGGGGATGCCGGCGCGGAACCTCGCGGTGCTCGGGCCGCACCAGTCGTAATTGTCCTGCATCCCGCCGCACACGTTGAATGGGTACTGCATGTCATAGCCCACGTGGTAGAAGAGCCCGACCGGGATGTTCGGGAGAAAATTCCATGTGCGGCTCATGTCGTACGAAACCGAAACGCCGCCGTCATGGCCGATCATGAGGTGGTTCGAGTCGGAAGGATCGATCCAGATGGCGTGGACATCGTCGTGGGTAGCCTGCGCCGCGTCGGTCTCCATCGTCTTGCCGCCGTCTGCGGTCATCTGCAATCCGACTCCGCCCATATACACCCGGTCAGGATTGTTCGGATCAACGCGAACCTGCGAAAAGTACATCGGGCGCGGGTTTACCGAGTTCATTTTTCGCCACGAAGCACCCGCGTCATCCGAGCGGTACAGGCCGGTCGGGGAAGTGGAAGCAGCAGCGCTGCCGCCGCCACCCCCGGCGCCGCCACCGCCACCGCGCCCTCCGCCCGCCGCATCCTCTGCCTGGATCGAGGCGTAGAGAATGTTCGGGCTTCTCCGGTAGACATCGAGGCCGATGCGCCCGAGCGGACCCTTGGGCAGGCCGCCCGTCATGCGGGCCCAGGTGTCGCCACCGTCAGTCGACTTCCAGATGCCGCTGCCGAGTCCGCCCCCATTGAAGCCCCACTGCGAGCGGCGGCGCTGATACGTGGAGGCATACAGGATCTTGCTGTTGGTCGGATCCATGGCGAGGTCGTCGCCGCCCGTGTCGTCGTCAACCTTCAGGACCTGCTTCCAGGTGGCGCCGCCGTCGGTCGTCTTGAACACGCCGCGGTCACCACCGGGCCCGAAGAGCGAGCCTTGCGCCGCCGCGAGCACCACGTTGTTGTCGTTGGGATCCATCACGATCCGGTTGATGTGGTAGGACGTGCGCAGACCCATGTTCTTGAAGGTCTTGCCGCCATCGGTGGACTTGTAGACGCCGTCTCCCCAGGAGACGCTCTGGCGGCCGTTGCCTTCGCCGGTCCCGAGCCACACGAGGTCGGGATTCGACTGTGAAATGGTCACGTCTCCGACCGACATCAAGCCCATGTCCTGAAACTGAGGAGTGAAAGTGACGGCGTTGTTGACCGTCTTCCACAGCCCACCGTGAGCCGTGGCGACATAATAAATGTCCGGGTGTGCCTCATAGACCGCAAAATCCGTGATGCGGCCGGACATAGTGGCCGGTCCAATGGAGCGGAAATGCAGTTGGTCAAATTGCGCAGCTACCGGCGCCCCGCCCGGCGTCTGGCTGAGTAATATGTGGCCGGCGGCGACAAGCGCGAGCGCCGCACAGATCAAAACTAGGCGAATGTGCCTCGACATTGAGCCTCCAACGACAGAAAAGAGTAATTGTCATTTCCTGAGTGGCAAGAGAATAGCATCGCCCACGTCAGAAATCATTCAGAATGATGAGAAAACGTGTTCCGGCGCGGCGCCCTGCGAGCGGCATCTTTGAGAGGGAGTGAGCGTTTTTCGCTGTAGCGATCGAGATCGGCATTTGGAAAAGCAATTGCCGAAAGACGACGGGCCAAGACAGTTTGGGCCCGTCGCCTGGATCTAATCGATTGTTACCTCCCCGGTCCGGAGTAGGCGCCGGGCGATGCTTTGAGCATGCGCATGACCTCCTCGATGGCTGCCTGCAGCTCGCGATCGTTCCCCTTAGCCTCGTCCGTGGGCGTGTTTTGCACCCAGACATCAGGCGGCACGCCGTAGTTTTCCAGGTTGATGCCGTAGTTGTTCGGCTTCGTCGGATCGTAGGTGACGGCGAGCTGGCTGGGAGTGCGCACGCTGCCGCCGTTGATCAGGGAATAGCTGCCGGTCCAGATGACGCCGCCGGCCGTGGGTGTGCCGACGATGCGGCCGAGGCCGAGGGTCCGGAACCCCATCGGTGTCGCCTCGCCGTCGGAAAAGGAGCGCTGGTTGATCATCATCACCTTCGGGCCTGCGATAGCCTGCTGCGGGCGCCGGCCCCATGTGGGCGCGCTGCCGCGCGAGTTCGTGAACATGTAAGGGCGCCGTTCAATGATGTCGAGCAGCGGCTCGTCGATGTTGCCTCCGGTATTGAACCGGACGTCGATGATGATGCCCTTTTTGTTCCAAAAGCGGCTGACCTCGTTCTGGAACCGGGCGAGCGACGGCTGGTCCATCGATCGGATGTGGACGTATGCAATCTCTCCGTTGGTTGCCTTGTCGACGATATCGCGGTTGTTCAGCACCCACTCATCGTACTTGATGTTGCCGAGGCTGGTGATGCTGGCGATGCGCACGACCCGTGCGCCTTCCCCTGCAGGAGATTTCGCCACTTTCACGGGGATGTACTCGTTCGATGTCGTGCTCAGGATCTTCCAGTAGTTGTCTCCGGCCTTGATGTCCTGGCCGTCGATGGCAAGCACATATTCGCCCACCTTGAGGTTGAGCCACTCCTTGTCGGCCGGGCCGTCGCGATAGATGTGGTTGATGCGGCACTTGCCTTCCGACGGTTCCAGTTCGAAGCCGAGCAGGCGCGTGGTGTACAGCCGTGGCATCGTGCGCGAGGGCGGGCCGCTCATGCCGGTGTGCGAGCTGCTCATTTCGCCGATCATGGCGTTCCCGAGATCGTACACGTCCTCGTTGGCGCCGGCATAGGCGAGCAACGGCTCATATTTTGCCTTTATGGCAGCCCAGTCATATCCATTCATCGCCGGGTTGTAGTAGCGGTATTTCATGACCCGCCACATTTCTTCGAACATCTGCTTCCATTCGGCGCGGCGGTCGACGCGAATCTCGAGCGAAAATCCTACGCGGTCCTCGCGTTGCGGCGAGGCGAGGACCAGGCGGTGAATCTCCTGTCCCTGTGCGCCGCCGCCGCGTCCCGACGGTGCTTCGCTCGCTCCGGTACGCGCCCCTGTGGCACGGAAGAATATCGCGCGCCGGTCCGCCGTCGGCGTCATCCCTGGGTATGAGCCGCCCGCCAGGCGGCGCCCGTCTCGCCCGTCGATGCCGATCGCGAACAGCCCCGTGTTCTGGCTGTCGGCGCCGGCCGGGGGGGCAGCGCCACGGCCGGGAGCCGGTGCGGGAGCGGCTCCGCGGCCGCCGAAACCGCCTCCGGCGGCGTAGTAAACCGTGCGGCCGTCTGTCGACAGGAAGAAACCGGTTACCGATGCGCTGCCGCGCGTGAGCTGCACGGCGCGTTTTTCGATGCCGTCCAGTTCAATCAGCCCCGGCGGGCCGATCACTGGTCCGCCTCCGGCGCCTTCCAGCGCCTGCCCGCCCCCGCCGCGTCCTCCACGCCCGCCCGAAGGCGCGGCAGTCCGGCGGATGCGCTCGCGCACGAGGGGATCATTCGGGTCCTCCGCGAGCCTGGCGAGGGAAACCGCGAAGAGCTGGTTGGCCGCGCTGTCGCGGTTGGATGTGAAGACGACCGTCTTGCCATCGGGCGTCAGCACGGCCCCGGTTTCTGAATTAGGGCTTTGGGTAACGTTGTATTCCTTCTGCGCGCGGATATCATACAAGTAGATCTCGGAATTCTGGTCCGGGTCGCGCCGGCTGTAAACAAGCCACGTGCCGTCCGTCGAGTACTGCTGAAGGTTGAATCCGCCTGCGGGGTTGCTGGTCAGCTCGCGCGGCTGGGGCTGAGCGTTCGAGAGGTCGATTTCCCAGATCCTGTTGTCGGCCGTGTAGGCCAGCTTCTGCGAATCCGCCGCCCAGACAATGCCGGATTTTTCCGATGGCTGGCTCGTGAGGCGCCGGCTCGAGCCGGTTGAAAACTCGAATAGCCACACCTCCTGGTCCCCCGACTCGTCGGAAATGTAGGCGATCTTCCTGCCGTCGGGAGAATATCTCTCATTGTTTTCGCGCCACGCGGTGGTAGCGACCGGAGTCTTCTCCCCGATCCCCTGTTCGCTCGGCACAATCTGGATGTTGCCGCGGAAATCGACGGCCACGTATTCTCCGTTGGGCGACGGGCTGAATCCGTCGGCGCGGCTGTCGGATGTGATGACCTCCAGGTCGCCGTCCTTCGGGTCAAACGAGAGGGGGATGGAAACCCTCCTGGGTGCGCCGTTCGGCAGGTCGAGGGTCCAGAGGTCGAAGTCGTTCTGGAAAATGATCCGCTTGCCGTCCGGGGATATCGTTGGATAGAAGACGCCGCCCTCTTTGAGGCGCGTAACCTGTTGCGCCGTGCCGCCCTTCGGCGGGATGCGCCAGATGTTGTAGATGCCGTCGCGCTCGGATGAGAAGTAGATCATCCCGTCCGCTCCCCACATCGGGTAGACGTCATTCACGTGGTTCCTGTAATCACGCATGTCCGTGTTGGTAATCTCGGCAATCTGGCCGCCCTTGACGTCCATCACTGTGATGCCGGGGGCCGAGTTGCCTTTGAATGCCTTGCGCCAGGCACCTGTCGAGGGTAGCGCCCGGTTAAAGGCAATCATGCTGCCGTCCTGCTTCATCATGCCGAGACGTGCCGTGCTCATGCCCATCGGTTCCGGCGGCGCGCCATCGACCGGCAGGCGGTACAGCGGCGATCCGTATGCGCCAGGCCCGCGGTTGCTCGAGATGATGACGGCCTTTCCGTCGGGAGTCCAATACAGTGCCTGGTCGTCCCCGGAGTAATACGTGAGTTGACGCGGTTCACCGCCGCCCGCGGGAATCAGGTACACGTCGTTGTTCCCGGCCCGGTTGCTGGTGAAGGTGATCCATTTGCCGTCAGGGGAGAAGCGCGGCCCGAAATCGTTGGCGACGTGCGCAGTGAGCCGGCGCCCGCTCGATCCGTCCGGATCGGCCAGCCAGATGTCGTCGTGGTAGGTGAAAGCAATGCGCCCGTCGTTCGCGATATGCGCCAGGTGCGCAAACCTGATCGGCTCCGTTGCCTGTTGCGGACGCCAGCCCGCAACCCCGAACAGCAGTATGGTCAGAATCAGAATCTCGAGTTTTCCCCTGCTCATGGCGCCCCCCTCGGGTTGCTCCCGTGTGTTGTCGTTTCGGTTCCGGTTCGATTGCGAGGAGGATAAGCCTGTTGCGCCGGAAAGGGAAACCATTTTCTTCCCGGCAGATTCCGCAGGTTATGCGGCTCAGATCCTGGAGATACAGGCGGAAACGGCATGTCAGAACAAAATATCACCGCAGAGTCGCAGAGGACGCAGAGAAGAGCTCACAGGATTTGCATGACCATTTTGGACACGGATGAACACGGACTGACACGGATCTTGAGATCGTTTTGGGCGGCCGGCCGCTCTTTTGCGGCCCGATCACCGCAAGAATTCGTGTTGATTCGTGTTAATTCGTGGCCTGATTTTCATGTTCTTCACTTTTCCTCTGCGTCCTCTGCGTCTCTGCGGTGATCCTCGACGGCGTAGCCTTAACGGGAGGCGGCCGCTGCCCTCCGGATGCATCACCTTGTGGCGGGCGAGGCCTGTTGCAGGCGGGAGATCAGAAGGCCGGTGGCGATCACGACCAGGCAGCCGAGCACGTTGTACCAGAGGAAGGCGATCTCAGTGAAAAAGTAGGCGGCGAATATCACGGCCTCCCCGGCCAGTACGCCGTAGAACGCTCCCCTGGCTCGCGCCCTGGGGAAGTAAAACGCGAGCACGAATACCCCGAGCATCCCGCCGTAAAAAAACGAACCCAGGACATTGACCGCCTCGACCAGGGATCCCAGCCTGCCGGCAAACTGCGCCGTGACCACCGCGTAGCATCCCCAGAACACCGTAGCGGCGCGCGACACGTTCAGATAGTGGCGGTCCGGAGCGATCCGGCGAATGTGGCGTTTGTACAGGTCGATCATGCTCACCGTGGCCAGAGAGTTGATCTCCGCCGAGATGGACGCCATAGTGGCCCCGAAAATAACGGCGAGAACCAGGCCTACGAGACCGGATGGGAGGTAGCGGGTGACGAAGCTGAGAAAGATGTAATTCGTGTCGACGAGTCCGGCTGGACCCCCGGCTTTTTCCACCAGGACGACGCCTTCGTGCCTGGCAGCGTCGAGATCGCGCTGGGCGCTGCGGAATTCCTCGACCCCTTGCCGGCGCAACTCGGGATCGCCGGCCCTCCGGGCTTCAATGATGCGGTCTGCCGCGGTCTTGCGTTTTTCGAATGCTGCATCGTAGCGTTGTTCGAGGGCCTGGTACTCGGGTTTCACGGCCGAGCCCTGGATCCGTGCCAGTTCGGCCCGCTGAAACAGGATCGGAGGCTTCTCATAGATGTAGAACACGAAGACCATCGCCCCGATGAACAGGATGAAGAACTGCATCGGGACCTTAGCCATGCCGTTGAACAGGAGACTCAGCCGGCTCTGTGCGATCGACTTGCCTGTCAGGTAGCGCTGCACCTGCGACTGGTCGCAGCCGAAATAGGCGAGAGCCAGGAACATGCCGCCGATCAATCCGCTCCACAGGTTGTACCGGTCGTTCCAATCCAGGTTCAAAGTGACCGCGTTCAGCCGGCCCGCGGCCCCGGCCAGCGTGACGGCATCCGGGAACGAGACGCCGCCGGGAAGCAGCAGCAGCGCCGCCGTCAATGCCGCTGCCAGCCCCGCAGTCATGACCAGCATCTGCTGGAAGTCACTCCAGGCTACCGTCTTGACTCCGCCCAGGGTTGTGTATAGGACCGCCACCGCCCCAATGATGAGCGTCGTCTGACGCTCCGGCCACCCGAGGATTGCCGTGAGCACTACTGCCGGGGCGTAAAGGGTGATGCCCAGGGCCAGGCCCCTCTGGATGAGGAAGATGATGCTGACGAGGACCCTCGTCCTGATATCGAACCGCTGCTCCAGGTACTCGTATGCGGTGTAGACATTGGCGCGGTGGAAGATCGGCACCGCCGTTGCGGAAATAATGACCATTGCCAGCGGCAGCCCGAAGTAGAACTGCACGAAACGCATGCCGTCGACATAGGATTGCCCGGTCGTGGAGATGAACGTAACGGCGCTCGCCTGCGTGGCCATGATCGACAGCGCCATGGCGTGCCACGGCATGGTCTTGCCTGCGAGCAGGTACTTGCTGACGCTGTTGCTCCCGCGCCCGCGCCAGAGCCCGTAGAGGACGACGAATGCCAGCGACCCGCACAGCACCAGCCAATCCGCGGGCCTCAAGGCGCAAATCTCCAGGCGAAAAGGTAAAAAACGACAATGAGGAGAGCGAGCCAGGCGACCACGACAAAATACAGGCGCCGCCATGTGCCCAACAAAGGCGGAGGCTCCTCGCGCCGGTCACGACCGGCATCATTCGCGGTCTTGTGGGACGGTTCAGCCATTTGACATCCATCTCGTGACTGGGGATGAAGACCGTTTGCAGCTGCCGGCGGCGTCCGCACGCGTCATCTGGCGGACTTGGCCGCGCTCAAGAAGTTCGCAAAGATACGGAACGCGCCCGGGACACCAGCAGGAAGTTGCCGGAACCATGAAAAGGCGGTGAAGATGTACGCGCCCTTGCCATAGCGGGCGTAGAGAGTGCCGCCCTTTTGCGGCGCTTCCTTGGGGTCGTGCGCTTCGAACAGCGGTTCGTACTTTTCATCCCACTGCGACGCGAAGTTCAGCCCGCGTTCCTGGACCCATCCTCGGAAGTCCTCCTCGCCGATCATGTTTGGCGCGGCGAGCAGCGGACTCTGCGGGTTCAAGGTCGTGACCGGGGCTTCCTCCACGGAGACACGAGCGGATCCCACTTGAATCGGGAAGGGTCCGATCCCCACCAGGGCCGGGGAACGGCGGTCCGCCACGTTGTATTGCACCACCAGCGTCCCGCCCTGCTGCACGTAATCCAGCAACCGTTTCTGATTGGCCCGCAGGTCGGCCCGCACGTTGTAGGCCCGCACGCCCGTGACGATCGCGTCGAAGCGGGTGAGGTCTCCCCCTGCCAGGTCCGCTGCTCCCAGCATCGTCACTTCGCAACCCAGTTGCTCGAGCGCCCGCGGCACTTCGTCTCCGGCGCCCATGACATAGCCGATCCTGTTTGCCAGGTTCTTGATATCGGCGCGTACGAGCCTGGCGACGGAGGGCGGAAAGATGGTCTGAATCGGCAGGTCGGAGTAGGCGATCACGCGCATCGTGGAAGAGATCTCGCTCTCGTTTACCTTGGCGACCGCCCGCAATTCACCCGCGACGGCTGCGGCGGGCGGCGTTACCGTGAAAGCGAGGCTTGCCTGTTCGTCGACATCCGCGATGTGGAAAGCGGACGAGGATGGCTGGATCCGCCAGTCGCCCGGGGCTTCCAGCCTCAGTTCGCCTGAGGCGCCGGCGACGTTTCCGCGGACCTGCACTTCGACGGTCTTTGCCTTCGCATCCGGAAAGATCAGGACCGCATCCGGAATGCTGACCGAGACAGGCGGTGCGACCACGAGCGGCCGGGACGTTTCTCCCTCCACGCGATCGACGTAGCGGCGGATCACCGGCCGCACCAGTTCGATCTCCTCCGGCCCGGCCTGGATCCGGAAGCGGGCGGTGAGAATCGGGGGCGGCTCGGCCAGCCCGACCATTCGCTGGTCCTCGATGACATAGGTGCTCCCGTGGCCGGGCTTCTGCAGCCAGAACGGCTGTGAGCTGGGCTGATCCGCCGGGATGGCAACCTTGAGGGAACGGCGCTGCGGTTCGTTGTAGCGGAGATCGACTCCCGCAAAATCGGACTCCGGCGCCCCGACCATCCCCTCCAGGCGCACATTCTTGAGCGCCAGCGTGCTCCGGGAACGGTTGATGGCCTCCAGGTTGACCTGGAGTTCGCTCCCCGGCACCACGGCGTGACGGTCCGCCGAGGCATCAAGCCAGAGCCCCGCGCACAGGGCGATGGCTTCGTCGAGTTCCGTGAGTTTCGATGCGGCCCGCGGATCACGGATTGCCCCGATCAGCGGGCGGGCTCTTATCAGCAGCTGAATCGTCTTCTCGGGCTGTTCGGGGACAAAGGTCCGGATGGCTTCATCGAGGATCTTCCCGACCTCGGTTCCACCCGGGAAGCGATTCCAGGTGATGTCTATTCCATCGAAGATATCGGTCTTGGCCGGTTCGCCCGCAACGAGTCCCAGAGAGCCCCTGGAGGCGCCGCGCTGCTCCGGAGCGCCCATACCCTGGGACTTGTGCATGCTGCGGCTCATGCCGGCAATTTCGCTGTAGGAGTACCCAAGCACCGGATCGTAGTCGCCCGTGTCAATCGGGATCGATCCTCCCGCCCCGGCGCCTCTACCCAGAACGCGGGTAGCCTGCCACGGTTCCACATAACGCAACTGCTCGGGAAAGCGTGATTTGTCAGCTGCCGCAGGGAAGGCTTCTCTGCTCAGGATGCCGACAGCCTGATGATTCCCGTGCCCGTCCGCAGGCGTCCCGGAGTGTTGGAAGACCAGGACGTCCGGCCGGAAGCGGCGTATGGTCCAAACGATGTCGGCCAGAATCGTATTGCGATCCCACTTGGCCAGCGTCTCCTCGGCAGATTTTGAAAAACCGAAGTCGATCGCCCGTGTGAAGAATTGCTCCGCGCCATCGATCCTGCGCGCTGCCAGCAACTCCTGCGTCCGGATCAACCCGAGCAGTTCGCCCTGTTCCGAACCAATGAGATTCTGGCCGCCCTCGCCGCGCGTCGCGGACAGGTAGGCGGCGCGCACGTGACGGCCCCGGGCCAGATACGCGAGCAATCCCGTATTCTCGTCGTCGGGATGGGCGCCGATCATCAGCACGCTTCCGACCACGTCGAGGCGTTCCAACGCAAGCCTGGTGCGCACGGCGCCGGCGATGTTTTTTTGAGCCGGCGCGGATGGGTCCAATATGACCAGGAAAACCGACAATACAAAAAGCTGCAACCCCAACTTTGAGCTGGATCTCGAGATCATTCCCACACCCCTGCCCGCCGCGGCGCCAGTCGGGTCTCTTCCCGCAGGTCTCTCCCGGCACACGTCCGCCCGGTCGCGTCACTGCGACGAAGCAATCCCGCCGCCGTCATTTCGCCGTAAACGGAACGGACGCGATCTTGTTTTCCCACTCCAACTGAAGCTTCCCATTGTTGCCCCCCGTGCTGGAGAGCGTGATCTTGTACGTCTCTACCGGGGAAGCGGGCTTGCTCATGTCCATCGGGACGCGTCCGAGGTCCATATCCTGTTTGTACGTGAGCCCCCACTGTCCCGTCTGGTTATTGATGATCAGTTGCCACGGGTCGGTGTTTACCAGGACGAAGATCGTGTAATCACCCTTCGGGACTGCCAGACCCTTGATGTCCAGATCCGCGTCCGTATGAAATGCGGTAGCCGCGTTCGCGCCCGCCCGCCAGACCGGATATGTGCTGTCTTTGCTGATCACCCCGCCTTCGCCGAAAATCTGCCTGCCGCGCACGGATGGTGCGGCGTACTTGATGGTGAGCGCCTTGCCCGCGATGGTGACAGAGGTTTGCGCGGGTGGGCTGAGGGGGGGCTTTTGTTGCGCCAGTGCGAGGGCCAGGGCGCCGATCAATATTGCTATGCACGTCAGGACGGTTCTTTTCATTGTTTCCTCCTCCCGAAGAGGTTCAGGCAATGCTGATACAGTATACCTGATGAGCCGGGGTAGTGCAGCGGCCTGACGAAGCAATGATTGCCGTCTCGGATGAGACCTTCAGGCGGAGAGGTCAGGGACTTATAAATCGATCCGTTCGACCTTGAAAAAGACCGGGCGGAATCCGTCTGTGCAGCAGACCGCGATCGGGTTGCCCTGTCCGAGGACCATGGGAACATAAGTCCGGATATCCGCCCATGCCCACTCGCAGAATTTCGCGGGCATCGCCCACTGCGAGGTGATCGTGAACTCCTGGCCGTCAGTGAAGCGGGTGCATGGGCCCTTGGGTCCGGTCTTGAGCATCTCGACAAATTCCTTCTCGAAGCCTCTCTTCAGGACTGTAATTTTCACGCCATACTTCTTCTGGGTCTGAGTCCCGGCAGCGGATTGGTTTTCCGCACCCTGGAGCGTGGAAGCGGCCATGGTGCAGGCAGAAGCCGCCGCCACAACGTTCAGGAATTCTCGTCGTTCCATTGTGTCTCCTCCTGTTTCGGTCCATTTATACGATGTAGGCGTTCTCCCGCAACTGAAAAATATCGCGGTCTTGGAACATTCGCAAGTGATCCACATCCCTGGCCCCGCCGCAAGCAGGTCCCGGCCGGCAAGAATGTCTCAAAACCAGTTTCTGTCGCGAAACTCGATCATTGTCCTGCCTGGTCCTGGACGTGGACCTGGATCTCGACCTGGACGTGGTCGGGCGTTATTGATGTAACCTCTCGCGAATGTGGCACTTATATCGTGCCATAGGTATTTGCCGGGTCTACGTCCACGTCCAGGTCCAAGTCCAAGTCTAAGTCCGGGTCAGACGACCTTGAAGTTTCGCGACTGAAACTGGTTTTGAGACGGCCCCAGCGGCCGGGACCTGCTTGAGACTGGGACCTGTTTTCAGGCTCGTTGTGCTGTTCTTCCTTCGCTTCTTGAATGAGCCCGCAGGCGCTCGCGGCCGGGTCAAGCCGGGAGCGCCCGTTTCCGTTCGTGCGGGCTTACTTGGCAGTCAGGCTGATTTTGCCTGAGATGGTGTTCAGGCGCAGGCTGTAATCCGCACGCGCCCCCACCGTGCCGCGCGCCGAGCGTCCCGGTCCGAACTCCCTCTCCTGCACCTGGATCGGGAAATTGGTGTCGAGGGCTCCGCTCAAGGTGGACATCTCGATGTTGGCGCCTATGGTCCCCGGCGCGACGACGTTCACATTGCCGCTCACGGAAGAAAATTGCATGTCGCCGGTCCCTTCGAGGCGCGGTATTTCGACTTCCAGATTTCCGCTGACGGTCTTGGCCGTGACCGTGCCGGTGATCCCCGTCGCGGTAATTCCGCCGCTTACGCTGTTGAGCCGCAGCCTGCCGCGCACGCCGGAGATCTCGATGTCCCCGCTCACGGAACTGATGCCATCGAAGTCGTAACCGATCATGGACGGAACCTGGAGTTCAAAGTTCACGCTTGCCTGGGTGTTGCCGGACCGTTCGGGATAGTGTACGCGCAAATCGATGCTGTTGGCGGTGCTGGTGTCTTCCACCGTCAGCAACTGCCGGTCCGGGCCGGCCACCATGGCATCGACCGTGATCGTGTTCCCGGCGTATCCGGTGATCTTGATGCTGCCGGAAATATTCTGGATTTTAACGGAACCGCCTGACCCGATTGTGTAGGTCTTGTGCAAGTCCTGCGCTGTCGCAGCCGGAATCATGGCGACGATCAAAACCAGCGCCAGTGCCAGCGAATATTTCTTCATGCCGTTGCTCCTTTCCAATGGTCTCCTCTTAACAGCCAGTCGCGAGGTAAGTGACGGGCGCCCGCAAAGGGTTTCACAAAATTCTCATGATGCTCTGTTCCTGCCGTCGACAGGAATTTGGCTGAAATCGCCTGGCTTCTCATTACAAGGAGATGGCAGGTGGGGACACGATGAAGAGAAACGCTGAACGCGCCGATGCCTGGTTGCCGAATTACGTCGCCTCGCCGGGCGCCTATGCCCTGGTCGGGACGGGAACGGTATTTGGCGGCATCGTGCGGGCGCCAATGACGTCTGTCGTGATGATTTTCGAGATCACGAGAGATTACGCGGCCCTGTCCAGCAGACCCTGTAATGCTGCGCGCTCTATCGCTTTTTCAACGTGACGCTCATCCCCTCGCCTTCCATGTAATACAGGGTTTCCAGCGCGGGATTCGTCGTGACCAGCCTGTCGTAGTCGCTTGCCATGCCGACGTTGTGAGCCAGAATCAGGCCGCCGGGCCGGGATGTGCCGGGGAAAAATGCAAATGGCCGGTAAAGGAAGACGCGGGACAAAAATCCGCAGGCCTTGGCGAAAGATCCTTGAGCGCACTACGGAGCTTATTGCGGTCGGCCGACGCGCACTTACGCTCCAATGATTTCCATGACTCCTTCCACGACTTTTGCCAGCTCTTCCGGTTCCGCCCGGCCGAGCCGAGCGCCTATCCGCTCGATCGCGAGCGTGCGTATCTGGCTCATCTTCGCCCATGATTTCTTGGGAAGATCCTTGGATTGAAGCTCCAATGTAAGGGGGAATCCTGCCCGCTGGGGCTGGCTTGTCAGCGCCACCGCAATGACCGTGCCGGACCGCTCGTTAAAAATGTCGTGACTGATTATCAATACCGGGCGCTTGCCTTCCTGTTCGTTTCCTCGGGCCGGGTTCAGGTCCGCCCAGCGGATCTCCCCCCTCAGTATTCGGGCCATTGCGTCATATCCTCTGACAAACCTTCCTCAGCAAGCGCCCGCTCGAAAATCGGATCGAGCTTGGCGCATTCCCTGGCCAGCTGGGTACGCTGCAACCGGGAGAGTTTCTCCTTAAGAGCCTCTTCAATTGCCTGGCTGCGATTTGGGAACATAGACTGCGCGACCAACTCGTCTAAACGTTCCAGAGTTTCTTCCTCAAGGGTAATAGCAATCTTCGATTTCGACATGTCCACCTCTCGGTATGATTATATGTCATACCTGATCCAGACGTCAACAGACCTGCCGGCGCTGCCGTGTATTTCTTCCATCGCAGCCAGCCTGTAGTAACTATATTCCCTCATCACGGCCATGCCTCTCGATTACGACGAGCCCAAGTCAAGGGGTACGGGTAGTTTTACCTGCCGGAAAACGCGCAATTCCCCCCATTGCTCTACGAGTGGAAGCCAAGACAATACGGCGAGTTTCTCTCGAATAAAGGTAGCGGAAGATCAGCGGCGCGAACCTCTCCAAGGCGAAATCATTTCTTATCACCCTGTGACTGATGTTGATGGGTGGTCGCTTTTGACTGTCGGGGGGATTTTGTTCTGGCTTTAAGCGGCTGAAATCAAAATGGTACGCCTGGCAGGGTTCGAACCTGCGACCTTCGGTTCCGGAGACCGACGCTCTAATCCATCTGAGCTACAGGCGCACACTCTGTGTTTAGTCATCTGACCGGCGTGAAGGCTACCACAGATCCATCCGTGGTGTCCATAAGGCGGCCGTCGCATCGCTATAGACTCCGGAGGTATCCGCAGAGGTTATCGGGAAAGACTCGCTCTGACGTCGTTTCGAGCTCCGCGAGCGACCACCAGCGCGCGGCGACGATGCCCTCGCGGCGATGCGCAACGCACATGCCTTCGACGATCGTGACCTCATGTTGTGACAGCCGCACGAGGAAATAGCGCTCGACTTGCCGGATCGACTGGCCGCGAAAAGTAAACTCCACCGTCTGACGCCAAAGAGGCGTGAGGGTCCTGCCGGTGAGGGAGAGTTCCTCCTCCGCCTCGCGAGCAGCGGCCTCCTCGAAGGATTCCCGGCCTTCCAGCCCACCGCCGGGCGTCGCCCACCACTTGCGCCGGTCATCTTCGTACTGGTAGAGGAGGACGCTGTTTTGGGGATTCACGACGATCAGCCTGGAGGCCTGCCTCGGCAACGGGGCCATTACACCCTCGATGCTGAACTCGGGCTCGCTGATGCGCTCGCATTTGCATCGCGGGCAGCGGCTGGGAGTGCCCAGGCGCGTCCTGCCCCGAAAGCGGAATCCGCATGCGCAGCACTCCATCCCCCGAATCACCAGGCGTCCGCCGCCCTTTTCATTAGGCAGACTCCGGCGGATATGCCCGATGTCCTCCAGAACGGTCTTCAGCGGTGCGCCGACCTGACGGGACAGTTCCATGGCGGACATCGATCGGGTCCGCAGCGCGCTGGCTATGGATTGGCGACGCGTTTCCGCCATTCGATCATTGTACACTGATCCGGCCCGGACGGTGCGGAGACCTGCGGATATACTTCCGGTGGCAGTCGCCCTTCGATCGAGCGGATTCCCCTTCCGGGACAGGCATTATCTTCCAGCGGGTTGAAGGGCCGGCGCCCATGTCCCTATAATGCTGCGGCCGGGATGATTCCAGGAGTGAAGCCGGCACGTGGGAGAGACCGTCATGCTCTGGCTGACATTGTGGCAACTCAAGTCGTCGAAGTGGGAAGTGCGGGCGGAGGCTGCGGCGCGCCTCGGGACGTCCAATCAGAAGAGGGCTGTACCGGCGCTGATCCGGGCGCTCGAGGATGAAAATGACACCGTGCGCCTCGCAGCCATAAACGCTCTCGCGACGATTCGCCACCCTGCGTCGGCGGAGCCGCTGGCAAAAGCGCTGGCTGGCCTGGCAAGCCGTTCCAAAGGAGCCCGCGACGGAAAGAGCGGCTCCACCAGAGGGGCGGAATATGAGGCGTTGGCCTGCGCCCTCGGGGCGCTCGGGTCTGCAGCCGCTCCCCCGCTCCTTGGCCTGCTCGACTCCGAAGAGCAGGAAACGCGCCGTTGGGTCGCGCACGCTCTCGGGCTTGCGCGGGACGCACGGTCACTCGTGCCGCTCATTCAAAGGCTGGCGGACAACCGTTCCGATGTACGCAAAGAGGCCGCCCTGGCTCTCGGAGAAATCAGGGACCCGAGTGCGCTCGACCCGCTCATCCAGTCGCTTACCCACCGCGATTCCGAAACGCGCCGGGCTGCTGCCGTGGCGTTGGGCACGATCGGCGAGGCCCGCGCCGTCGGGGCGTTGTGCGCCGCAGCCGAGGATCCGAACGAGCCGGTTCAGCTGGCGGTCGTCGAGGCCCTCCGCAAGATTGGTGGACTCCAGGCCGGCGCCGGCCTGCGCGCGATCATCGACGCGGGGCGCAAGAATGTCCGCGAGGCAGCCGCCACCGCGCTGAATTTCCTGAAATTCTCGCCGGCCTCCGCAGAAGAGCGCGCGACCGCAGCCGTACTGGTGGATGACTTTGCCGCAGCCGTTCGGGAAGCCGGGCCGGCGGTCGGCGTGCTCATCACGACCCTCGGATCGAAGGACGAACGTCGTCGCTGTCGGGCTGCGGAGGCTCTGGGGTTACTGCGACCGACTGTTGCCATCGCGCCCCTCCTGCGCGCATTGAAGGACAATCACGCCGCCGTCCAGGAGGCAGCTGCCCGGGCATTGGCAGCCATCGGGAGCCCTGCTGTTGAAGCGCTCGTCGGCATGCTGGCGCATCCCGACGCCACGGTACAGCGCCTGGCGGCCCGCACGCTCGGCGAGATCGGGGACACGCGCGCAGCTGTGCCCCTTGCCGGGATCCTCGAAGAGAATCACACGATCACGAATGAATACCCGGAGGCGCTCGACGTCGTGCGCGAAGCCGCAGCCGCCCTGGAAGGGCTGCTGGTGAGAGCATCCCCCGCCATCTCCGCGGAAGACCTGCAGCAAGCCGCTGCGGTTCCCGATGCCGTTAATCGGAGCGCCGCTCCCGCCTCCGGAGCCCCTGCGGTTGATTGTTCCAGAATCCGGAGCCTGGCGGCACAAGAGCTGCAGCATCGACACGCTGGTCCCTGATGGTCGTATGTATTCCAGCAAATGTTTGCCCCGGCCGCCTCTCCCGTGAATGCTTCTCTGCTTTTTGCCCTGTCATACGTGGCGCTTTTCTTCGTCTTCGCCTATGTATTTTCCCGTCGCCGATGGTTCATCAAGATCTGAATGGTCCTCTTCCACACAAAAAACAGGGCCGAAAACCGATTCTGAGCGCTGTTTTTGAACTTGTGTTGACCTCAACACACTGAACGAACTAAATTTGCGTCGGTCCGACCCCCATGGGAAATGAGCTTGCGGCGGCCGAGGTTTTGTATTAGAGATAGGGCCGAACATCCCACTATCAGCCGAGGAGGGGCACGCATGTTTTTATACAAGGTACGGCCACGGATTGTCACAACCTTCATTGTCATCGGGAGTCTGGCAGCCACGCTCTGGGCCCAGCCACAGGTGCGCCAGCAGGCGCCGCTGACCGAGGAACAGAAGCTTCTGGAAGCGATGCATCTCATCCAGAGTCAAACGCTCTACGACTATGTGAAGGAACTGGTCTCGGAGAAATATGCAGGCCGGCTGACGGGGACGCCCGAGTACGACGCGTGCGTCGATTGGGTCGTTGGGCTGCTCAAGGGCTGGGGGATCCAGCCGGGAGGCGAAAAGGGAACATATCTCCAATCCTACCCGAATCCTTATACCCTCGTCCTCAAGGGGGGCGCCTTGACGATGGACATTCCGGTCAACAGCACAGTCGTCAGGAAGGCGTACAAATACGAGGAGGAGTTTCTGCCCGGAGGGACCTCAGGATCGGGCGAGGTGACCGCTGAAGTCGTTTACGTCGGGTATGGCATCACCGCGCCGGACCTGGGCTATGACGATTATGCGGGAGTAGACGTCAAGGGGAAGATCGTCCTCATGGATCCGGAGGCGCCGATGGGCGCCTCAGACAACGAGGTCTTCCGCAAGTGGCGCCCTTACTCCTTCCACCAGCACAAACTCGAAAATGCAGTCGCCCACGGCGCCAAGGGAATGATCTACAACTATGGGCCAATCGTGAATCCAAACAACTCCTACCGGGAAGGATTCATCTATCACCATGTCGGCCAGTCGGTTGTTGCCGATGTCTTCGCCGGAACCGGGAGGACCTACAACGAAACGGTGGCCAGGATCCGCAAGGAACTGAAACCCCAGTCCTTCGCCACGGGAAAAATCATGACATTGAAAAATGTCACCGAACATCATCCCGACGGCAAGGGGGTCAACGTCATCGGGATCATTCCCGGAACCGATCCGATGCTCAAAGATGAAGTGATCATGGTCGCGGGCCATCTGGATCACCTGGGCAAAGCCTGGGAACTGATGCCGGGCGCCAACGACAATGCGACGGCCGTGGCGGTCGGGCTGGGCGTTGCCCAGGCAATGGCCAAGAGCGCCGTTAAGCCGAAACGCACGGTCATGTTCAATTTCTTCGGCAGCGAGGAGCAGGCGGTGGCGGGTTCGCGGTACTACACGGAGCACCCCGTCGCGCCTCTCGAAAAGACACTCGTGCTCATCAACATGGAAGGCCCGGGAATGGGCGACAAAATCTCGGCATCGGGCGCCCGCACCTACCCGTCGTTCTGGTCGTTTATTGAAAAAGCCAACGAGAAATACATTCACCGGATCCTGTCCGGGGGGGCGGCTGGATACCCCGGGCGCCCGCGTCAGGATTCGGCATGGTTCTTCTGGAAGGGAGTTCCATCGCTGACGTTCGGCGCTAACGGGATACGAGCTCCTTACGCCACCTATCACAACACGCGGGACAGCCTCGAACTCGTCACTCCCGAGATCATGGAAGACATGGCCCAGCTGTTTTTCATGGCCATCATGGATATGGCAGACGAGCCGGCACTGGACTTCCGGCCCAAACAATGATGGCTCGGAAATAGTCATCGGTTCTCAGGCAGGCTTGGGAGCCTGGCAGTCAAGGTCACCGGAGCCGGAGGGATGAGGAAATGGACACGCGGGAACAAATCGGGGATTTTCTGGCGCAGCGGGAGCTTGCGCTTGTCGGGATATCGCGCAAAGGCAAGAAGTTCGGCAATGCAGTGCTCAAGGAACTGACGGCAAAGGGGCGCCGGGTCTTTCCCGTTCATCCGCAGGCGGAGACCGTCGATGGCCAGCCCTGTTGGCCGAGCCTGATGGCCTTGCCGGGGAAAGTCGGCGGGGTCGTGGTCGTGGTTCCGCCTTCCGAAACGGATAAGGTCGTTCGGGACATTTCCCGGGCCGGGATTCCACGGGTATGGATGCAGCAGGGTTCTGCTTCGGATGCGGCTATCAGATATTGCCGGGATAACGGCATCAGCGTGATTCACGGCGAATGCATCCTGATGTTCGTGGAACCGGTTTGTTCTATCCACCGCGTGCACCGCTGGATCTGTAGGATCTTTAGGAAACTGCCGCAGTAGGGTTCTGTGAAAAATAAGTGGGACGCTTCAATGCGCCGACGGACGCCGGCAGGGAGGTAAACAGCAGCCTGCCACGGCCGAAGGAGCGATCTTCACACCCTTTGTGGGAGTCCGTATGCAGAAAGGAACCAGGCTCGCTCTCCTTTTCGGGGCAGTGCCGTTCGTTACGCTGGCCCTGGCATTGCCTTTCATCAATCGAATCGATCCATTCATTCTCGGACTTCCGTTCGTCCTGTTCTGGATCATCCTCTGGGTGGCGCTGACGCCGCTTGCCCTGTTCGCGGCTTACCGGTGCGAGAAGAAATACAATCGTCCTGAAACGGAGGATGAAGAGTGAACCTCGCGCTGATGATCATCCTCGCAGTAGTCGTCCTGTCTTCGCTGCTTGGAATCTTCGCCGGCAGGCGCACGAAGATGGATCTCGAGACGTGGACGGTAGGCGGCCGGCGGTTCGGCATCGTTCTCATCTGGCTGCTGATGGCTGGTGAGATCTATACGACATTCACATTCCTGGGCGCGAGCGGCTGGGCTTATTCCAGGGGCGCCCCGGCTTATTACATCCTCATTTACGGGACCCTCGCCTACACCATCTCGTTTTTTATATTGCCGACGATATGGCGTCTCGGCAAAAAGCACGGGCTCCACACCCAGCCTGACTTTTTTGTCCATCGTTACCAGAGCCGTTCCCTGGGCGTGTTTGCGGCCATCGTCGGCGTCATCTTCATCATTCCGTACCTGCAGTTGCAGCTGAAGGGGCTGGGGCTGATCGTCACCGAAGCCAGCAACAGATCGATCGGCTTCAACACCGCAATCCTGATCTCCTTCTTCCTGACCTGTGCGTTCGTCTACACCAGCGGCATCAGAGGGAGCGCCTGGGTTTCGATCATCAAAGACATCATGATGCTCGCCTCGGTGGGGGTGGTCGGACTGGGGGTGCCTTACATCTACTTCGGAGGCATCGGCCGCATGTTTCGCGCGCTCGTCGCCGAACATCCCGGTCACCTGGCGTTTCCGGGCGCCACGTCCAGTATGGACACAATCTGGGTAATGTCGACGGTGCTGCTCACCGGCGCCGGCTTTTATATGTGGCCGAACATATTCGCCACCGTTTTCTCGGCCAGGAGCGCGGATACGATCAAGCGCAATGCCATCATCATGCCTCTCTACCAACTGCCGATCCTGCTGATCCTGTTTGTGGGGTTCACGGCGCTGATGGTCGTGCCCGGACTGAAAGACGGCGACTTCGCCTTCCTGTCGCTCGTAAACAAGACCTATCCACCGTGGTTCATGGGATTCGTCGGCGCCGCCGGCGCGGTGACCGCCATGGTCCCGGCCTCGATCCTCGTGTTGTTCGCTTCAACACTGATCGCCAAGAATGTCTATCAGACCGGCATCAATCCTAACGCCAGCGAGGCGTCGGTGGTGCGGTTGTCTCGGTTGATGGTGGTGGTGGTCATGGCGGCCGGCTTGTTCTTTGCCATTCTCCTTCCCAACGCGCTCGTGAACCTGCTCCTGATCGGCTATGACGGGATCTCGCAGTTCTGCCCCGGTGTCATCCTGGGCCTGTTCTGGAGGAGAGTGCGTGCCACCGCCGTATTCTCGGGCATGATCGCAGGTCTGGCGCTGGTGCTCGTGCTGGTGCTCGACAAGCACGATCCTCTGTGGCACCTGAACGCGGGTTTCGTTGCCCTGGTCGTGAACTTCGCCGTCACGATTCTCGTTACCCTTCTGTCCCCGGCCGGCAAGGACAGTACCCGATCGCTCGCGACAAACGGTAAGTGAGCGGACCTCGCCGGTTTTCTATCTCGGCCAGAGCCACCCGAATACTCCTGCGGTCAGGAGGCCATACACAAGGCCATCGATGGTGGACTTGAGCGTAATTGTCCAGCTGCGCTTATACCAGATCGAGTTCTGCCACAGAGCCAGGCTGTAACCCAGGAAGGCCGTGCAGCCGGCGAATCGGAAAACGGCCAGGTAGTGAGCCTCTGACCCCAAAGCGCGCCCCGCGATGTAGGCGGCAAATAGACCCACGACCAGGCAATAAACGAACCACTGCACCAGACTTGCCCCCATGGACGGACGGCCGCTAGGCAGCACCGTCATCACGGCGACCGGCCCCCGGTTCATTTTTTCGATATACTCCGGATTGCCCATCGCCTTTTGGCTGCCTGCGCAGGGCATCATGTAGTCTCCGGGCGGGATTTTGAATTTCCTCAGTGCGGCCATGACCTCATCCTCTGCCGGAAGCCGCCCAAAATCAGAGTGGTGGTAAGGCAGAACCATGTGAATGATCGAACTTGCCACGAACACAAGCCCTGCCGAAACAAGGATCGGAACCCACAAAGACATCAAGGAAACCATACGGTCACCTCCCGGCCATTGAAGGCCGTCGATTCAATGTTCGTCCAATCTGCAAAACTAGCCCCCTCTTCAACGCCTGAAAAACAGCCTAAGTACGCCTGTCCAAACTGTCAATTATGAAATATGCGGCGCGGCATGGCCGCAAACTGCAAATTGTGGGATGTACCGTCGCCTTCATGCGGGGCGACGGCAGTTGCGATTGCCCGCCCGTCCGGCCCCCGGGAGGCGTCCTGTGTCCTGGATTCGTCCATTCGGCAAACCGAAACGCTTTCGGCAGGCGCAATCCACACCGGCTTCTGTTCATCGCGGAAGACGCGATTCACTCGCGGCGACGTGGCAGAGACGGGCTTCCGGCCTTCGCCTTTTCGATCAGCCGGTTGTTTTCCTCGATTGAGTGCGGCAACACTTCGTCCGCGCGAGGATAGATCGGGCGGGAATACCCGGAGTAGAGCTCTGTGCGCAGCTGAGAGAGCATGTGATGCCCGCGACGGCGTTCCCGCTCGCCGCGAAGGGTATCGATATCGACCGGCGCCACAACGATCCTCTCGCCCGGGCCGGGTTCGGCCTGGGCGAGGATGCGCCCGTCAAAGTCCACCACCATGCTCCCTCCGGGCCAGCTGAACGGCGGGTAATTGGCAAGGCGGGCCCCCTGGTTGGCCGCCACCACGTAGGCGATATTCTCGAGCGCCCGGCAGCGATTCACCAGCGTCCACCAGTCGAGCGGGGCCGCCGTTCCCCACGGGTCCATGTAGGCAGATACCCGGATCAGCACCTCCGCGCCCTTTAGTGCCAGCTGGCGAATGGCTTCGGGGAAGAGCCAGTCATAGCAGATCGCAGCCCCCAGCCTTCCCAACTCGGTATCGACCACCGGAAAGGGATCTTCGCCGTAGCCGGGGATGTCGTGCGGGCTGGCATGAACCTCCCACGGGATCCACGGGTGGGTCTTCCGATATCGGGCAAGAACGCCTCCGGGCCCGACCAGGCATGTTGTGTTGAAGACGACGCCCGGGTAGTTCTCGTCTTTTTCCAGAAACGTGCCGGTCTGGATATAGATCCCATGGTGGCGGGCCCGTAGCGAGTAGCGGTGCGTGTGTTCGTTCGGCACCGGAACCGCGAGGTGCTCCTCCAGTTCCCGGACCGTGTTGTAGATGGGCGCCGCATGAGCGAACTCGGGAAAAACCACGAGCCGCACGGGGAAAAAGGGCTCATAACCGATCACGACGGAGTCGATCAACTCGAGCATCCGGTCCACCCGTTCGGGAATCTCCCGTCGCGTGGGGGGGTTAGCAAAATCGGTCTGACAGCAGGCGGCATAATATCGGGTGGGAGCGCTCATAGGATCACAATCATATCATGGCAAATCGTCGGCAGAGGTCCACTCGCTGTCCTCCATGGCGCCGATTACCCGGTCATTCTTCTCCTGCTTGGGGCGTGGATCTTCTCAAGGCGGCAACTGCTGATAAAACAGGCCCGCCGACAAATTGCCCGGCAAACGTCCAGCCCGGCATCCCTCACTGCCTGGCCTTTTTCAGCGGCCGCCACAAAATGTCCTGGAACGCCGGATCCTGGAGCCTGATCCCATGGCGATTCTCAGGATAGCCGGCTACTCGACCTTGGCTCCGTTTTCGATGAGAAGCTGCTTCAGGATAGAACGGTGGCAGCGGTCTTCGTGCTGGCAGTAGCAGCCCACCGAAAAGTCGGTCGTGTGCGAAAGCACGGCGAGGAGATCCAGGTCGTGCCTCGCCCCGGGCGCGGCCATTTCGGCTTTGTACTTCTTCGCAAACGCCGACCATTGTGCCGGTGACGCGGCTGCCAGCCCGAGTTTCATGGTTTCAACGCTGGGAGCGAGGTTTGGGAACCACACGTCGTACCAGTTCTGCGCTGAGAACTGTGTTTTCGGCACGCCGCGGGGAGGGCGGCGAACAGTCCCGATCCTTATTCCTTCTCCCGGAACGCGCGGAGTTCCGAGACGTACAACCCGCAGGCTCATTGGCGACTCCTAAAGCGAAGGTGGTCTCAGCACATGATCCTGGCTTTGCTCCTCTTCTCCAGCGGCAGGAGCACATCCCGTTCATTGGCAACCAGCTGTACGCACTCTACCGGGCACTGAAGTTCGCACTGGCCGCAGCCGATGCACTTCAGCGCATTGATGGCGGCTTTCCCCGACATCATGGAGATGGCCCGAACCGGGCAGTGTTCGACGCACATTTCGCACCCGCTGCAAACCGAGGCGTCTGGCAGTCGCGCTTCAAAGTAGGACCTGAGGCGCAAGGGCAGAATGCCGCGGTTGTATGAGCCGAAAACCCCGCAACAATCCCAGCAACAGTTACAGATTGCGATCTCGGGCTGATCCGCATCTTCCTTTTTGTGAAAGACCTGGTGGACAGCACCCTTCTCCTCCAGTTCCTGGATCAGCGCCTTCGCATCCTGTTTCGAGATGTATTTCGCGCTTGCATAGGTGACTGCGTGATGTGCAATCGGACCGATGACTACGCAGGATTCGGGAGGATGCCGGAAGCGGCATGGTTCGCCGATCAACTTGTGATACTGCCGGCAGAAACAGTGAATGACGGCAATGCTGTTTGCGTCGCCGTGTTTTTCGATGAGCTGGAGGACCGTCTTTGCAGGATAAACCTTCATGGGGGCCGCCTCGACGTCGTGATGGACCGGAATCGTCCGGCCCCCGGGCGGCTCGGAAACCTGTGGGGAGACGATACTTTGGGCGGGTTTCACATACTTCATCCTGTAATTGACCAGGGTCCGCATCGGGAAAGAGTTCATCTTCCCGAACGATCGAAACAGCCGGTCCAGACGAATAGCAAATTCCTTCTTTTCCGGTGATTCCTGGCCATCGGAAAGGTAGGTCTCAAACCATCCCACCATGATGCCGGCCAGCTCGAAAACCTCGCCTTTGTCGGCCGTAGCGCAGGACGAGAGGGGACCCTTTTTTAAGAGTTGTCGGAATAGAGGTTCCGCAAGATCTTCCCGCAGCCCGCTTCGTGCCAGCACCTCCGGCCGCGTCAACGGTTCAGTCCCGATGCGGAGGAGAAAATCGATCTCCTCCGATGAGAGCGCAACATCGAAGCAATCCAGAAGCTCTTTCGTGACGGGATAGGGAAAACGGTGCCGCGTGTTCATCATCTGCGCGAGCCGGCGCAGATTCTTCGCGCGATCAGTGAGGGACGTGGTTCCAGTCATCGGTGACCTCCATGCCTCGAGGCGGATGCGGATTTCAGCGCAGCTTAATGAGATCGCTAAGGGCGCCTGTGACAGATTTCCAGCGCGAAACTATTTTAACCTTTCCGTAGGCCACTGTCACCCGATCCCATTGCTGCGTTCCTGATTCATTCCGCTCACTTGCTGTCGGATCCTACCCTTACTCACGGGAGTTGCCTTGAAAGACTCAAGGGTGACCGCACTACTCGCAAGCATGACTAAACGCTGTGGCTCGGAAGTACCCAGGACGTCACAATAGAGCCATCGAGCAGGGTTTGAGTCCGTAGAGTCTGCCATTATGCTAACATGCAACAAATCAACCAGGCAAACCCGCGAACATATCTTTACTGTTAACTCGGATCATTCATGAAGAGGATTACGAGATATCCTCAACTATCAGACATTGAACCGTTAAGGGCCAACTCCTGTCGCTTATGAAGCCAACACACTGTTGGAGGCCGCGTAGCGGCGGTCTGATTGTAGCCCGGCCTTTCAAGGCCGGGTGCACACGGCGGCGAATGATTCCGTCGCGTAGCGACGGCTGAATTCAAGCGTCGCCACGGTCGTGAGAAAAATTAGGAATTTGCAAAAATCCCGCTAATGTTTTCAATAACTTACAGCCGTTGGTCATCATGTTCTGTCGCATTTCGGTCTCCGGCAGTGACTATGCTGACTGGCAAAGGCATCTGGGAGAATCGACCTATGCGGAAATCCCTGCTCAAACCGGTTCGCCGGCCGGCGGCGTTCGTGCCGGCGCTGCTGTTCCTGGTTGCAGCTCTCCTCGGGGCGCAATCGAAGGCGCCAGAAATGGCTGTCGTCATCGGAGCCGTGGAAGACCTCTATCTGCGGCCCGACGTGACCGCCCCGGTTGATGACCAGGCGGTGCTGGGGGAGGTAGTGCAGGTGGTCGAGTCCACCGCCGGTTTCGCACGTGTGAACATGGCGAGCGGAAACGTGGCCTGGATCCCGGAGCGCGCGATCCGGCGCGGGATCGCCGGGGAGAATGCGCGCTTTGCCCACGTGACGTCCCTTTCGGCCCACGTCTACGGCTCGCCGAGCTTCACCGCCGCCCGGCCGCTGCTCACGGCGCCGCTCGGCTCACGGATGCGTATGGTGCGGGTCTTCGAGGCGGGCGGCCACGAGTGGGCCGAGGTGCGACTCCCCGATGAGCGGGCCGGGTATGTCGCGGCCGCGGACGTCGCACTGCGAGACCCGGAGCAGCCGTTTCCCCTCGGGGTTCCGGCCGACTGGATCGCGCTCGGGCGCCGCTTCCTCGGCGCTCCCTATACCTGGGGTGGGACCACGCCGCTCGGCTTCGACTGCTCCGGCCTCGTGTGGCGCCTGCTGCAGCAGCACGGGGTCGTGCTGAAGCGCAACTGTCCGGAGATGTGCTTCCGAGAGCCGAAACTGGTGGCAGTCGCCTTCGAGAAACTCCAGCCCGGGGATCTGCTGTTTTTCGGTACCGAGGACCGCATCGATCACCTCGGCATGTGGATGGGGGACGGCCAGGTGCTGCAGGCGACCGCGTACGGCGTGCCGTCTACCCAGGTGACGCGGTTTGACGACAGCCCCCGTCTCAAAGACCGCTTCCGCTACGCGCGAAGGCTCGCGCAACTCCCCGGCGCGCCCAAGCCCGGCCCGCTCTCCGCGCAGGGCCGGGACGCTCTGGAAAAGGGGTTGCGCGCCCTTGCCGCTGCGGGCAGGGCCCGCTATGGCGTCTTTTTCAAAGACCTGGCGGGCGGCGCGACGATTCGACTCGAAGCCGGCCGGGCGATGCACGCCGCGAGCACGATGAAGACCGCGGTGATGCTCGAGGTGCTGCGGCGCGTGGACGAAGGCTCGCTCAGGCTCGAGGATGAACTCCCGGTCGTCAACGAGTTCAAGAGCCTCGTGGACGGGTCGGCATTCTCGATCGGCCTGGAGCCCGAGGGTGACGCGAAGCTGATGCCGATCCTCGGCCGGAAGGCCACGCTGGACTTCCTGGTTCGGGAGATGATCGTGCGCTCCTCCAATCTGGCGACCAACATCGTGCTCTCGCTTGTGGGGCCCGGAAACGTGCAGCGCTTCACGGACACGCTTGGCGCCCCGACGGTCAAGGTGCGCCGCTGCGTCGAGGATGCAAAGGCGTACGAAGCCGGGCTCAACAACGAGACCGATGCCGAGGGCATGGGAGCGTTGATGGAAGCCGCCGCTCACTCGCCCAGGCTCTCGCTGAAGGCGCGTGCAAAGGCCTTCGAGATTCTCGCAGGCCAGCAATTCAACAACCAGATCCCGGCGGGTCTGCACCCGCAGTCGGGGGCGGTTGTCGCACACAAGACCGGCTCGATCTCGTCGGTTCAGCACGACGCCGCCATCGTACGGCTGCCGGACGGCCGCGAGTACGTGCTGGTGCTGCTGGCCGACGACTTCGGCGCGAACGACGAGGGCCGCAAGCGCGTCGTTGAGACTACGAGGAAGATGTCCCGCGCAGCATGGGAAGCGATGATCGCCCCGCAGTAGCCGGAACAAATAGGACCGGTAATGGCAGAGATGTTGTGAGATTCCTAGCCGGGCCCCATTGCGCTGGTCTCCTCCAAGTATTACCTCTTCGATACCGGTGTTGCCGCCGCGCTTCAGGGCAGGTCGTATCGGAGAGGCACGCCCGAATATGGGGTAGCCCTGGAGAGCTTCCTCATGCACGAGTTGATTGCCCACCGGGACTGCGGAAATGGGGAACCTCTCTATTTCTGGCGCTCTGCCTCGGGATTCGAGGTCGATTTCATCCTCGCAGACCATACCGCGATTGAAGTCAAAGCCAAGGCCAACGTCGCGGCCCGCGACCTCAAATCGTTGCGGGCGCTGGCCGAGGAAGAAAAACTCAAACGTTTCCTGTGCGTTTCCCTCGAGCCGCGGCGCCGGATCGTGGATGGGATTCAAGTTCTGCCGATCCGTGATTTCCTGAAAGCCCTCTGGGCCGGGCAGTTTCGACCCCGCGGCCGGTCCGCCAGTCCCGCCGGCCCTTCCCGATCAAATCGCTTCTTCCAGGCGTACAACGAGTGTTTGGTCACGCCGATCAGCGGTGCAAAGTCCCTCGCCGGCAGCTGGCTCCGCCGCCACGTGTCGAGCAGCAGCCGCCGCTGGGCGCCGGTCAGTATCGCTCGAGGCTGATGCTTTTTGCGTACCAGCCACCGCCCCTTGCCCGCACCGGACCGAAGCCGGAGCCAAGGGCCCCTGGGGTAAGGAGGAAACATACCTCCTGCACAGCGGCACGTTGAAGCCTGGGTAGACTTGGACGCTGAGCCAAATCTTCCCCTCAGGGGGACGCGTGCGGCCTGGTTTTCGGCCTGCGCCCTGCAATCGAAGCTTCTTGTCTCGATCTCGTATGGGCGCTCAAATCGGCAGGCCGCAACCTGGCGGGGAGAATCAGCAGCCGCCGGTTTCGGTCTGCTCTTACGATTGGGGAGATAGCGTTGGCGATGGTGCTGCTTGCCGGGGCTGGTTTGTTGATCCACAGCTTTCAACGGATTGGCAGTGTGCGGCTCGGGCTTGACCCGCAGCGCGTCTCCATGGCACTGGTTCAGCTCCCGCGCGCGAAGTATCCCAAGGATAGAGAGGCCGGCGATTTCTATGCTCGCCTTCTCACTCGTTTGCGCCACAGCTCCGGAATCGAATCGGCGGCCGGAATCACATCTTTGTTGTTAGGCCGCCTCCCCGGCTCCGCAGGTTTTGCGATCGAAGGCCGCCCGGATCAAGTACGCACGCCACTCACTTATGACAGCATCATACCGGAGTTCTTTTCGGTCATGAAGATTCCGCTGCTCAAAGGCAGATTCTTCACCGCGCAGGATCGTGCCGACTCGACGCCGGTGGCCATCATTAACGCAACCACCGCCAGACGCTATTGGCCCAACGAGGATCCGATCGGAAAGCGGTTCACCTTTGGGAGCGCCGGCCCCGATGCACAGTGGCTCACGATCGTGGGAATTGTCGCAGACACTTGCCGGGCCGGTGTAGACCAGCCGGTATTCACCGAGTCGTATCAACCGCTTGCACAACAACCCGATCTGCGAATGCAGATCCTCATGCGCACCGACCAAGGCTCGGGCCAGGCACGATTGGCACTCCAGGCCGCAATGCACGACCTGGATCCGGAACAACCTATTGCCAGATTCATGACCCTGGAAACCGCTCTGGGTGATCGTCTGGCATCGCGATGGTTCATCACATTCCTACTCTCCCTTTTCGCAGGAACTTCTCTGGCAATTGCGGGGGTTAGTCTATTCGGATTGATTTCGTATTTGGTTTCACAGCGCTCGCAGGAGTTCGGAGTGCGGCTGGCCCTTGGGGCACAGCCGAGAGACCTCTTGATTCTTGTTGCCCGTCGTGTCGTAGCGACTGCAGTTCCCGGGCTGGCACTCGGACTGGTTGGAACGTTTATTCTCAGCCGAGCACTGGAAAGCCTCCTCTTCGGAATCAGCCGTTTCGACCCGGGCAGCTATCTCCTGGCAAGTGTGTGTCTGCTGATCGTGTGCATTGCGGCGGCAGTCTCACCTGCAATTCGTGCTCAGCGTGTCGATCCGCTGCTGATCATCCGGGCTGAGTAGGTCCTTTTTCCACGTTATGACGATGCAGCTTCCAGTAACCTGGCATACCACTCACAATCCGCCGCATGTTCATGTGTTTCAGGATGGGAGGCGAATCCTCCATCACGCAACTTGTGCTCGATGTGCCATCAGAACTGTTCGACGGTGCGCGGCCGCCACAGGGCTTCGTCGCGCATCCCCGGTGTAAAGGGATTCCAAATCGGACCCTTCAACAACATGCCTTTGGGCTGAATCTTGTATTACCGTGCAGTGTTTGTTTGAAACATCCCCAGCGCAGGCGCCGCGGCCACCGATTATGATGCGATGGATGCATACTTTCGATTTCGCCAATAAATCCCGGATGTGCTAGAGTCGAAACCGCAACATTATCCATCATTACATGGCGGCAGTGTCCCTTTGGACACTGGGACGGTGAAGGCGACGAAATGCCGGCTGCGGCTCGACTCGGCGACAAATCAAGGGTAACAGGTGACGCCCACGGCTGTCCGGCATGCCCGCATCCAGGAATCGGACCGGCGATTCAAGGTTCGCCGGACGTATTCATAAACTTCATGCCGGCCGTACGCGTGGGCGACATGGGAATCCACTTGGCGTGCTGCGGTCCCAACACCTGGACGGCGCAAAAAGGCTCCGCGACCGTTCTCATTAATCATAAGGCTGCGCACCGCAAAGACGATGCCGACCAGCATTGCGGCAACATCGGTCAGATGATCGAAGGCAGCCCCGACGTTTTCGTCGGAGACGACGGGGGTGGTGGCGGGGGCGGAGGTGGAGGCGGCAGCGGATCGGGGAGCGGCGGCGGCGGAGGAGCCGGCGGGGGATCCGGCGGTGAGGATTCCCATTCAGCCGGGTCGGGCAGCGGTGTGGGATCAGGCAGCGGAGGAGGATCGGGGGCAGGAGCTCCGGCAGGATCCGGTCAGTCCACCCAGAGTGCATCACAAACCGGTGAAAGTTCCGGCATGCCTGGCGGTACGGCTGACGGCTCCGCCGAGAATGCGGTATCAGGATCTGCCTCCGGCACGACAGACGCTCAGACACATTCCTACGACTTGACCATACTCGACGAGTTTGAACGCCCGATCGCCAACCTTCCGGTGATTCTCGAGGTGCCGGGCCGCACGGAAAATGCGATCACAGACGATTCGGGCCATGTGCACATGGATGTCACGCCGGATGGTCTCGGATCTGCCAGAGTTCCGGAGACTGCGTCCGCCCTGTCGTATCTGATGGCGAATCTGGACAAGCCGCTGCTGTTCACTCCCATTCGTCTTGATCAGGACTCGGAAGCCCGGTCTCTAAAAACGCTGGGCCGGAACGTATCCATCCCAGCTGATCGCCCCCAGCGCCTGTTCCTTGTTTCCCGGGTAAATGTCGCGTTGTTTTCGGCGTACCTGGGATGGGAACAGGCCCGCCTGCCGGATTCCGGACCCTGGCAGCTCTCCGGAGGGCCGGATTCGCTCCTGAGGCTCGTGGCCGATGGCACCGGAAGCACCCTGAGCGGTGTATGGGACCTGCTCACTTCTCAGCCGCCCCAAATGCCTGCGCCCCCACAGCCCGGCCCCGATGAAGGAAACTGGAAGCCTCCGAACATCTATGTGGTGCAGTCAGGGGACACATTGTCCAGGATCGCCGCTCGATACCTCGGCGATGCGGCGCGCTGGCCGGAAATCTGGAGCCTGAACCAACCCGAATACGCCGGACGATCGTCGGATGTCATTTATCCCGGGGACGAATTCCGGATGCCCCCGGAAGCCGTTCCCGCCTGGGTGACCGGTTCGAGCCAGCCATCGGGCCCCGGCCCTCTTTCGCCGCCTCCGCAGACATTCCCGTGGGGGACGCTCGTTCCCGATGATCTCCTGGACGCACTGCTGAATTGGGATCTGAACAAGGCGTTCGACATTCTTTCGAACCTGCCATTCTCGATTCCGGGACTGCCTCCTCCACAGTTGCCGGAGTGCCTGGAGGAGCGTGTAGTCTATGAACTAGGGGTCGTTGACCTGACCGTCAAAGGAGTGGATGATCCCAGGGAATCGCCGCCGGACGCAGATCACGGTAACGTGGAATTCCAGGAGTAACAGATGCAGACGCTGGAGATGCGATTTTGGCGATCACGCTGAGGGTTGAATGGTCAAACAAGGACGACGAGCTTCTTACCAGGGATGCGCGCCCCTTGGTCCACGTCTCGGCTGGAGGAGTGGAGGTGCCGCCAAAACCGGGATCCGGAGGGGCATTTCCAGATTATGAAATTCCCGACACTGCCGCTTCCGTGCGCGTTGAATTTGCCGTCATCGGCACTGTCAAACTCCAGCACTCGGCGCAGGAGAGGTCCTGGCGCCGGTTCCGGGGCGACATCTCCCAGGCCAAGATTCCCATCCAGCGGGATTTCCCCGTCCTGCTATGGGCGCTGCAGGAATATCTGGTCAACCGGTCCGGTGACGCGCCCATCCAGCCGGCGGAGCCCCGACATCCCCTGATCGACTGCATTACCAGCGGCTCACCGGCCGGATCGGTAGCGAAACTGCACGTCTGGACTGATTTCCTGGACGTCACCGACTACTATTTCGATTTTGCGGCCCTGGGGGATGAGCGCGCGCAGCAAGAGTGGGAACGAACCAGACAGGGCGAGCCGCCCCAGAAGAGTGCGGAAATATATCATTCCGCGCATGCCAGGGAATTAGCGTCGGCGCCCGCCGACCCGATGCGGATGACGGTACTCGGCTTTACTGGCGGCAAGCCCAAGATGTGGTTCGCCACCTACTGCGAACCGCGCATGAACAGCCTCGCCGGCCCGGAGGTTGGCGCCCTTGTTTACTATCGCCCCAATACGGATCCCCACTCCAAAGTCTGCGAACTACATCCCGGGATGACGGATCGCAACAATCGATATTTCCTGGCGCCCAACGCAGAGGAGTTTCGACAAGGAGTACTGGACGCAGCAGATCGCATCATTACAAAGGATAAACCCGCGACAAAGGACCAACCCGAGGGGGACTGGACCACTGAGTTTTTGTTCGTGCGGATCGGCATCGACCAGGCGATACAGCGCAGCGGCAAACCCGTGCTCCTGATGATCCCTTATCCGCATGCGCACGACTATGGACGGTCGGAAACCCAAGACATGCCTTCGTTGATGGAAATGTCATTGCGCTTCCTGCACGGCAACGGTGAAATCTCGCGGAATCAGCCAAGCGTGAAACTTGGCAGGCTTGGTGTTGCGGGATACAGCGCAGGGGGAATGCCGATGGGGAAAGCGATCCGGCTTTGCGCTCCCCGGCTTTCGGAGATCTATCTGTTCGATTCGACCGGTGGCTGGGGCTACGCCGACCAGGTAATGCGCTGGGCCTGGTCCACTCCGGGCGCTCGCCTGCGTATTTCCATGGGCTTTAACGAGAAGCCGATGGACTCGATTTATCGAGGCACTCTGGAACTCATCCGCAAGAAGCAGGCCGCCGGTGTCGTCACGAACAATCCCGAAAACGTCACTGCATGGCCGTTGTTCTCTACTGGAGAGGAATTCCTCGAAAAATATGATCTCAACTCCTGGTGGAAGTACTATCTTTCCGAGGTAGCGGCGCGAACGGAAGTTCATGCTCGATCCCCGGCGGTGATTATGGTCCGGCACCAGTTCGCGATGTTCGGCGGCATAGAGCGCCCGACGACCTTTCTGGAGTTGTTTCTATGCCAATCAGGATACTGACGTCAGCCTGGCGCCCCGGTGCACCTCGCAAACCACGGGACTGGGCGGCATCCTGCGGTACTACTAATGATCGCCAGGCAGGGTCTTTATCTGATGGATGCCGGAATTGCTGGAACAGGATTCCAAAGTATGCTATTTAAGAAGCATGAAAACGACAGTGGATATTCCTGAAAATGAACTCAAGGATGCCCTGAAATACGCTAAGGCGAAGACCAAGCGCGAGGCGATCGTGACGGCTTTGATGGATTATAATCGCCGCAAACGCATGGCGGAACTAGTGGAGTATTCGGCTGTTTCCGAGACGTTCATGAGCAATGAGGCCCTGGAGGCGTTGGATGCCGATCCTCATCGGGGAAGGCCCGCGCCACGAAACCGCAGGCGTAAGCCATGAAGATGGTCGACACTTCAAGCTGGATTCACCAGATCCGGCGCCATGGGGATCCGACGGTGCGCGCCCGGGTCGAACAACTGCTTGAGACCGGGGCGGCCGCCTGGTGCCCTGTGGTTAGACTGGAGCTATGGTCCGGAGTGGGCAGCGAAGCCGACCGGAAGCTGCTTCGCGCCTATGAGCAACGCATCCCCGACCTGCCTATCACCGATGAGGTTTGGGGAAGAGCCTATCGACTTGCGGATGCTTGCCGTCGCGCAGGTAAGACGGCGCCGCCCCATGATATTCTGATCGCTGCCTGCGCGCGACATCACGGCCTGGAAATCGAACATGCCGATTCCCATTTCGACCTCCTCGCGGAGTTAAATAGGAAGTAGCGGAGGATATGAATGCTGAATAGCAGGCAGCAGAAACTTGCTAATGCCCATAAGCGACCTCCTTGCGGAATTATAAATGTATAGCGCATGAACAGGTGATTTCGCCGGGGACTGACGACGGCAACCCAGTCATCAGATTGCACATGCCTGGAATCGGATACCCTGAAAACCGCCTTAAGTTCGTTTTTTGGCCCTGAAATCTCGTTCTAAGGAACTCGCTCCCATTCGAAAGGAGATGGTTGCCGCCCGGGAAGATGTGCGCGGCACTCAGGGGGGTGTCGGAACAGGTTGCCATTGCGCGCGTCTGAACCAATGCGATCTTCAATGCAACGAGCCAGTCGCCGCCGTCAGTTCGGTGGGGCGTACACCCGCCCAGGTGACGCCCCTCCACTCCCGTTCAGACCCGGTTCCCGTTGTGCGCTGGTGGTCCGTCGGTCTTCTACCTGATTTTTGCCAGCCCCTTCTTCAAGTCTTCCGCGTTCATCACCGGGAGGAACTCGACGGAGGCGTTGAGCCTCGAAAAGAAGGGCTCGGCGATGGCCGGTATCTGCGACGAATCCTGCAGGTCGATGATCATCAAGGCTGTTCGAACGCCCTGATCGGCACAAAAATAAGCCGCCTCCGGCTTGAGCCGTTCGAGGGCCTCCATCATCGTTTTCGGCAGGGTTCCGTCCTGCACGGCCTGATTGCCGGTTTCCACAGGCACCTTGATTCTGATCATGGTACGCATGCTATTCTCCTATCGATCGAGAAAGTGGGGCTGCCTGCCGGGGAGGAGTGAGCTGCGAAGACCTCCGCTCTGGTGGTTTCAGCCGGCATCCTTAAGCAACATCCCCTTCGGGCTGCCTTTGACAAACACCTAAAAACATACCACTGATCCGCCGCTTATGTCGGCGCGCGCCGGCAACCCGATCAATTCTCGGCAGGGTGACGCGGAGTTCGGTGCTTGCGGGAGATTGCGAAATAAAGAGAAGAATGGCGCACCCGGCCCGACTCGAACGGGCGGCCTGCGGATTCAAAGTCGTACTCCCGCCATCCATAATCCTCGTAACTGCTTGACTTACAAAGAGATCACATTTTCACTATTTTGGGAATTGTTGGGTATTTGCCGGTTATTTTGGGTCCTCGCGGGCAAAGTCACGGGCAAAGTCTGTCGGAATTCGAACGATCATTTGAACGATCAGATGCAACGGGGGCATAACGGTCGTCGCGCTCTATGACTCCTCCTCCGCAGCCATGCTTTTTCTTTTTTCCAACCGGATTAATCCCCGTATAACGGCCCCCCACAAAGAATCACACCTAATGTGCTGTATCGGAAGCCAGCATGCCCGAGATTGGCCAGTCGATTTCGAACCACAGAAGTTGAAATGGTTCATCTTATCAGACACTGGGGGGATCGCAGGCTGCGGGGCGTGTCCGAGGAAGGACAAGCGATTGCGCTGGCCTTCCTATCCGTCCCGCATTCTGCCCTAAAATCCACGAATTCTTGGGTAACGCAAAGCAGCAGGGGCGGCCCACCGGGACCTGCATAAATGGTACAGTCAGGAATGTGCCATACTGGTTGATGAATTCGCACACGGAGGGCCAGATGGATTGGCGGGTGCTTGTCGACAGGTTGCGGAAATTTGGCATTCCCAGAGGCGAGGAATTCGGGCGTTCGATTTACCGTGTGTGCATCCTGGAACAGGGGTTCATGAAATCCGCACCGGAGGCGCGGGAGGTCCCGTTTACTTCGGAAACGACGATCGACGGGCGGCTGAGCAGTTTTTGCTGGACCGCGGAGATGCGCTCCGGTCGGCTCCGTACCGTGACCGTGACGGACGCTTACGAGGATGGTCACGGCAGGCTGGTCGCCAAGGTCGGCGGTTTGATTCCGGTAGCGAACATGAGAGGTCCGGATTTCGACAAAGGCGAACTGCAGCGCTACCTCGCCTCGATCGTGTTCTGCCCGCCGGCCCTCATTCATCATCCCACGCTGGAGTGGATCGCGGTCAGCGACCGCGTGATACGAGTGCGGGATGCAATGGATGCCACGGGCGCGACTGTGGACCACGAAATAGGCGAGGACGGCGCCCCGATGGGGATGCGTGCCGAGCGGCCGCGCGCCGTCGGAAAACGAACGATTCTCACCCCTTGGTCTGCGACCTGCGGCAATCCCAGGGAATGGCATGGCCTTCGGGTACCCGCTCACCTGGAAGTGTCATGGCATCTGCCGGAAGGGAGTTTCACGTACTATCGTAGCGACATCACATCCCTCGACGTCATTCCCTGACCGTGCGCAAAGGCTCGCGAATTTCTGAAATATTTGGCTTGGTCGTGAAACTAACTCGGAATTCGCAATAAGCTGTTGCTGTGTCCACGAGCCTAAGCAAAGCCACTAATCTGCACTGCAATGAGATGTCGGAGCGTCAAAAACTGTACCCAGCGGCGCAGTTCAGCAGTAAAATGCCGTCCTGACAGGGCCCAAGCCCCGAAGTTGAGATAATTCATCTTATGAAACAGTGGAGGGATCGCAGGCAGCGGGCCGTGCCCGAGGAAGGCCAGCGCAATCACGCAGCTTGTCCTTCCTTTCCGCAGAACAGTAAATCAAATTGCCTATCAGTCACAGGAGTGCTGCCATGAGTGTACGAACGGACATCATGAACGTTCTCAGATCGTCGAACTGTCGGCGCATCAACTTCACGCTGGGACGGACTCGCATCTCCGGGTCGGACTACGCGACGATTGCGCAGTGCATCGCGAACGGACACATCCAGGTGGTGCAGTCGAACGCCATCCCCAGCACGATGGCGGCATTCAGTTTCGATTACAACTACTTCGCCGTGGGGAACTCCCCGTCGCGTAACCTCATCGTTCACGAGGGCACTCACGCCATCAACGACTGGAACAAGCGGGGCATCTCCGACGTTGACGACGAGTGCTGTGCGTACATCGCCCAGATGGTGTTTCTCTTCATCGAAAACCCGAATCTACAGAACGTCTTGCAGCAGAGCGCGGTTGTCCAAAGGGCCTCTCAGGCCCAGCAACAGTGTCTTTTGTCATTCCAGCCTTGGATCAGTCCCGGGATCTGCAATACCGCGGCCGTCGCGCAGGCCGGGTATCTTGCCATCGACCTATTGAGTGGCCGCGCGATGTCCCCGGGTAGACTCCAAGATCTGCGGAACGCGTTGCAGCGCGACCCAAAGACGCACCCCGGCCAAACGTGCCAGATGCGGAGGTACAATGGGATCCTCCGCGCCGCGATCCCCGCGTCGGAACTCCAGAAACTGGGAGGGCACTTGGTCACCAGCTGAACGGCGGCAGCTGTCGATTGGATAAGGGAAAGCTTCGGGCGTGATTAGACACCTTTTAGATTCTCGTTTCTCCGTTTTGTTTTTCGAATGGTGCTGTTTGAGCAGAAATTGCTGACCATTTCTCTGGAAGAAGGAGAGACTCGGCATTGTTCGTTCTTTTTACATTTTTTGCCCCAGATCAGCCCGACCTGCGAAGGTTCAGGTCTGCGCCCGGCATGCTCCGGAATACGCTCGCCGCAGAATGCGCATCCTAATCAGCAGTACTTGCTTGCCAAGCGGGCCCTGACTGGTGGAAAATGTTCGCTATACACCCCGGATCTACGGAGGCCCGCCATGCGAACCACATTCCTATTCCTAGTTTTGACTTTCCTTGCGTACGCGATCACGTCCGCCATGCCGGAGGCGCGCGGCAGGCAGGCAGGCATTGAAGCTGCGCACAACCGCAAGGGCCTGGAACATTTCAAGGAGGGCTTCTACCAGAAGCTTCCCAAGGGGCAGCAGCGCGAAGCCGACCGGGCGTTCGATCTTGCCGCGGCAGAGTTCCGAACTGCGATCGCTCTCAAACCCGATTTCGTCGAGGCGCATCGCAACCTCGCCAGATTGTATTACGTCCGCAAACAATTTTCAGAGGCAGCGGAATCTTACAGGAATGTCACCCGGCTGTTCCCGCGCGACCTTGATGCTTATGTGCAGACCGCGCTCGCGTACATCGAACTGGAGCGATTCGACGAAGCAGTCCGCCAGCTTGAGCTAGCGAAAACCCAAACTGACGACCCGGAAGCCGTCCGCAAGCTGGAAGGATACATCCAGAAGATCAGAGAACGAAAGTAACGCCAAGAGGATCATCCAGACCAGGAGGTTCCATGACCCGCAAATCGCCCGCAGTGCTCATTCTTCTGGGTTTTGCAGTGATCAGCGTTCTCGCCTGCATCATCGCGCCCGTGTCCGCGAGTAATCCACCAGGGGCGTATTACTCCGACACCACTAACGATATTATCTGGTTTATCCACACATCCGACCTTCACATCGGTGCGAGGGGCACGCAGGACACGGATAATTTCGACTGGCTCGTGACCCAGGCCAAAGAGGTCATAGCCCCGGATTTCATCATAGTCACGGGCGACCTGACTGACTCCACAAACGGAAACTTCCTCGGCTACCCGAATGGACCTTACCAGGAGGAATGGGATCAGTACAGGGCCATCGCAAATGGCCGCGTCACTCCGAACGATTACTACGACCTCCCCGGGAATCACGAACAATACAATGATCGGGATTTCAGTTTTTATCTTGCAAACTCTGTGCAGGCAAAGACGCAGGTCTCGTTTACCAAACTTTCCCCTGCCGGCCGCAAATACCATTTCCTGGGCATCAACACAGCCGATAACAGCGGTTCGGCGTTTAGCATCTTACCTCCGTACGGGGACTACGCGGGCCTCGATGCCAACGAACTCTCTTTCATCAATGCAGAGTTGGCCGCCAATCAGGACTCCGCGCTCACCATGGTATTCGGGCATCACCCGCTGGCACCTACCGGAAATGCGGAGGACACTTATGTTTACTACGGCCTGGACGAATTCCTCAACTTAATGGATTTCTATTATTGCGCGTTGTATGGTTACGGGCACACGCACGCATCCAGCGAGGCCTTTTTCAGTCCCGGGCTCGCGAAACCGGGCTTCTTTTATCTAAACGTCGCATCCCTCGGCAAGTCATCGTCGAACCAGTACTCTGTATTCGCGATCGACTGCAACGGAATTTCCTCGACCACCCGCACAGCCGGAAACTGGCCCGTAGTTCTCATCACTGCTCCGGTGGATCGGTACTACGGAAACGTGACCAGCCCCTACGGGTACGACGTGCCGGCTTCGGGCTCGAGCCCGATACGCGCCCTGGCATTTGATCCTGACGGAATATTCCAGATGGATTACCGCATCGACGGTTCCTCGACATGGTATCCGATGACGAACATAGCGGCCAATCCGAAGCTGTGGTCGGCAGGATGGAACAGCAGCGCCCTGGCGCAGGGGGATCATACGATCGAGGTTCGGGCGACAAGCACAACGGGAGCCACGAGCAGCAATACGATCACCACCCGCGTGCTGCAATCGCAGCCTCCGCCGCAGCTCCACAGTCACATTGATTCACTGACGACCGGCAAATACGTGAAGCAAAGGAAAGCGACAGCATTCGTATCCTCAGACGCCTTTATTCAGGGGGACGCGGTGGTGTTCCGGGCCCGAGTGGTAACGGATACAGGGTCGGTCACGGGTGCTGCCGTAACCCTGTCCATCACGGGGCCGGAGACGGTCAGCCTCACCACAGGAGCGAGCGACAGCCAGGGAATCGCCGAAGCAAAGTGGACGACCAAGGCGCCCTTAAAACGCAGTACAGGGACCCGTACCGGGACTTATGCAGCAACGGTGACGAACGTTACGGCGTCCGGGTACATGTGGGATGGTGTGACAACCACCGCAAAGGCCACATTTACCATCGCCGCGCGATAGGGCTCTCCGCGACACTGCGACCTGACACTTCTACCGGTCAGATTCATATTGCCACCTCCGACTTATGCTCCCATCCTGTCGATCCAGGTACTCGATATGAAAGTCTATGGCTTCTCCATATTCATAGTCGCAGGATTCATGGCGGTCCTGCTCGCACCTGGATCGCTCTGGCCCTGGGGTCGTCTTGGCCATCATGCTTCTGCCATGCTTGGGGATTCCCGCCTGACCCCAGCTGCGGTTGCTGCGATCCGCGACCTGCTCGATTCCGGCGAGGATCTGGCTGGGATTTCAACCTGGGCGGACCGCCAGTGGGAAGTTCCCGGCACAGGACCGTGGCATTACGTGAACGTGCCGATCTCGGAATCCCGGTACGACGCCAAGTTCTGCCAGCCCGGAGGTTACGTGGTCGGTAAAATTCGAGGACTTTCGCGGGGTGCTTCTGGACCCAAAAGCGGCCAGGGAAAAGAAGCAGCAGGCCCTGAAGTTTCTCGTCCACTACCTCCAGGACCTGCATCAGCCCGTACATGTCGGCGATAACGGCGACCGGGGCGGCAACGACCTACAGCTCCGTTGGTTTGATGCCGGCACGAACCCGCACCGACTCCTGGACAGCCAGATAATCGACCGCTACAGCCGGGATGAAGCGCAGTGGGCGCAGGAATTGAATGCGCTGGCTACGAAGGAAAAATCGATAGCGTGGTCCCGGGGATCGCTGGCCGACTGGGCCACTGAAAGCCTGGAAGCGTCAAAGCTGCTTTATCACCAGCCTGGGTCGCAGAATCTGCTGAAGTCATGTACGAAGCTGGATGAGGCCTACTATCAATTCGCTCTGACAATCGTGCGCATGCAACTCGCACGGGCGGGTGTTAGAGTAGCAGCGATGCTCAACCAGAAGTTCCGTTGAAGCCGATCAACACACGGCTCAAGTGAGCTGCCACATGGAAGATCAGGAATCGCCACCCAGGATCCAGACCATGTTTCTTGCGCTGAACCCGGCTACCATCGAGAAGACACTCACCGAGTGCGTAATGGACCTCAAGGAGGTCATCGTTCTCGACGGCATCGAGATCCTGCCTGACTATTCGGGCTTCCGACTCCGGCGTCACGACCTCCACGGGCCATTGCCGGAGATCGTGGTTGAGAATAGCGGCGACACCCTCGTTGACAAGGATCGGCTGAGAAACCGGGCGTGTTGGCTGATGGCCATGGTGGAACTGCGAGCTGAATTGGCACGATTCCTCCCGGGATGCAAGTTGGTGCCACCAACCAGCATGGACGGCAGGGCAATCATGGTCCTGAGGGCTGGTCCGAGGAGCTGGTTGGCGGAAGGGGAGGATTTCCTGGGTACGTATCATCAGCTGCACAAGAAGGTCGTGGGAGCGCATTCCTGATTCTGATCTGAAAGGGGAATCGAACCCGCGAAGTCCAGCTTGGGAAGTCCTTGGTAGCTATTGCGTTTACTGTATTTACAAGACTTACGGTTCGTAAAATCGGCTACAAGTTAGCAAAAAAGAGTCCGAAACGCAACCTCCGCGCGACCTCGAATGCCCGTCCCAGGGTGCGGCCGTTTCCCCGCCAGCATTGCTACCGCAAGGACACGATTGAACGGATCGGAGCCCGGCGCAGACCCGCATCGAAGAGTTGGACACAAGATGACCTCTTTGAGTAGTCGGCTTAGATGCAAACTGAGCACAATCTCCAAAGGGTACAGAGGCCTGGTTTTCCCATGGGAATTCAGCCGTAAAGCGTTTCCAGTTGACATCTGATCTTGTTCAATGATATCACATGCGATATCATGACAAGCGGACGACAGTTGCGGAGGTTGGAGCAAAAGATCCAACAACTCCGAAACAGATCGGCGAATATCAGGCACAAGGAGCTGGCGAACATTGCGATCTCGTTGGGTCGGAAACCTGATAAACGTGGGAAAGAGCCGACTTTTGTGGATCCCGGCAAGGTCTGGCTCCCATTGACGATCCCGAATCATCCTGGATCGTTGGCGAGGCGCACCGCCGAGAACATTTTGGACACGCTGGAGGGCGACCTTTTAAGCCTGCTCGAAAGAGACGGAGAGAGTCATGACTAACCAAAACGAATTTACCAAGAATCTCCCTTATGCGCGGGTCTTGATACCAGACCCGGAATCCGGAAGATATTCGGCCGAGATCCTGGAATTGCCTGGATGCTTTTCGGATGGGGCAACGCCGGAGGAAGCCTACGTCAACATTGAAGAGGCATGCCGAAATTGGATCGAAAGCGCCCAGGAACAGGGATTAGAGATTCCGGCTCCCTTGTCAAACCAAGGATTCAACGGGAGAGTTGCTCTGAGGCTTCCCAAGAGCATTCACCGGAAGGCCGTTCAGTTTGCCGTCAGGGAAGGTGTGAGCCTAAATCAATTCCTGGTTTCTGCCATCTCTTCACGCGTTGGTGCTGAGGATGTTGCCGAAAGGATCGCTGCACGATTCGACGCCGACATCGACAAGCTCAGTAATCAACAAGTGGTCATCATTGACGCAATGCGCGGAGATTATGGGTCGACGAACCGATACACCGCGAACATGCGTGGCCTCATCGCCGGTTTCAGCCCGACCGCGGACACACAGACGGAAACGAATTGCGAAAATTACAAGATGTGAGGTGAGCCCACATGGCTGAGGCAAAGCAAATTACGTTTGAATACAAGGAACTGACCGAGATTTTGCTCAAGCAGCAAGATATTCACGAAGGTCTCTGGGGGATCTTTTTAAAATTTGGGATTCGCGGTGCGAATATAGGTCCATCACCGGCAGAGATTCTGCCAGCTGCGATCGTTCCGGTACTTGAGATAGGAATTCAGAGATTCGATAAGCCGAGCCGACTTACGGTGGATGCTGCGGTTGTCAATCCTGTTCCAGATAAAGCTCAGACAGGCCGCTCCTCCAAGCAAAGTACTGAAGTCGCTTCCTAGCAACCTCAGTCCTTGTCCGGCTAGCCCGTCAACCGCGAACGGCGCTTTGCGACAGCCTCCGGGCATCCCTTCGCAGCCACTGCGGGAGGTGGTGAATTTCATACACCTTCTGAAGAAGAGTCGTGCGAACTGCGGCTTGCGCTTGCGTCGCATTTTCAGCGACTTCCGCAAAGGACAATGATGGTTTGAGGTCCGAAGAGAGCCGTTGGGAAAGACGCGGATTTTTTCGTTTTTCGCTTGGTCTGTTGAAACTTGTTAGAACGCTGACAGGCCGAATATGAATAAGAGCCAGATGAGCCGCATCCACAAACAGCATGTCAAAACGGAATAGCCGTCGCCTTTTGTTGCGAGCGATGGACAGAACCAGCCCCACACATCCGCACAAAAAAACAGCCGCACAGCACAAGTCTGAGAATCTGACCAAAGCGAACTGACTATGCTTATGGCGGTGAAAGAAATCCTGAGGCTAAGACCGTATCTTTATCGCTTGCGCCGGGCGCTGCGGCGGACGATTTTGACCAGGACACCCTGGATTGTGACGCGGCTGGCGCTTGGTTTCGATCGGGGTGAGGGTGATTTTGTCGCCCTGTCGGGAGTATGTTTTCAGGGTGCTTTCAGCCCCATCGACTAGGGCTGCCACGACGTCTCCACCGCGCGGCTGCAGCGCGTAGTCCATCAGAACGATGTCACCGTCGAGGTATTCGGGAGACATGCTGTCGCCCACGACGCGGTGGGTGTACCTGAAATCCTTGGGCTTCGCGTGGCCGATGCAAACGCACGTCTGGGCTTCCGAAGTTCCATACATTCTGCCATTCACGAGCAAAGTCACGGGCAAAGTCGGCCTATTTTAGGCTTCTGGAGGACTACTGAGTGGCTGTAAGTTATTGAAAAGAATGGCGCACCCGGCCCGACTCGAACGGGCGGCCTGCGGATTCGAAGTCCGACGCTCTATCCAACTGAGCTACGGGTGCGCGCATGCTGTGGCAAAGGCTCAGACCTTCGAGCGGCCACTCTACTGACGACAGCAAGAGTATCACAGGCAGCCACGTCTCCGGGAGGTGTTTTCGCGCCGCGGTTGGGTCCGGTCGGCTTTGAATGGTGTGTCGCTTCCTGGATAGGTCCGCGGCCGGGAACAGGGGCAGATGGAAGTACCGGAAGTAGTGGGGTGAGCGAGGGGATTCGAACCCCCGGCCGCTGGAGCCACAATCCAGAGCTCTACCAACTGAGCTACGCTCACCACAAAAATAGACGCGCCCGGCGTGTGGCTGTCCGCCGGGGTCCAAGCAGGCGAAATCATAGCATTTCCCGCACCTGCCGGGCAGGGAAAATTTCAAGCGCCGACCGAGCCTTCTCCCGTCCCCTCAGAAGCTTTGAGCGGCAGTCATCGCTCGCAAAATGTCCCCATTCTGAAACACAGGCTTTTGCTCATTGGGGGATCAAATTCGAGCGTTCCCGCTCGAGAGCACGTAGAGAGGCTCTCGCCAGTCGAAGGCCGGGGCAGTGGACGCAGCGCAAGGCCATCAAACGCCGGCATTCGGTGATTTTCAAATCCCCCAAACTATGAGTCTTAATATGGGAGGGGTGGTACGCCCAGCAGGATTCGAACCTGCGACCCTCTGCTTAGAAGGCAGATGCTCTATCCAACTGAGCTATGGGCGCACATGTTGACGACATTGGAGTTATCGGCAACTGCTCTTTTGGGCTCCTGAGCAGGTGTAGGGAAAATCGTAGGGGGATTCTCCGCGAGCAGTTCAACCGCCTGCCGTTTGCGATCCTGGCTGAGATGCGCGTATCGCTGAATCATATTCAGACCCTTCCAACCGCAAAGTTCCTGTACGAGTCGCAGATCAACGCCTCACATGACGGATCGGCCTGCGAACCCGTGCCGTTGACGTTTGGCTCAACGCCCGTCAATTTAGCATGTTGGCAGGCTGTTTCAAAGGTTGTTCGAAAGCTCCTATAGGACTTGCACGTTCTGGTCTTTCGGAAACCACGTTTCATGAATACCCAGGGGCCAGGGAAGCGGCGCTTGAGCGACTTGAACGTTTGGAGCGCCATCGAGGTGAGATGCACGACTCGTTTCTCCTCGTTTTTGGCAAAGCGATCCTCGATCGTGATTGTCCGGCGGACGAAATCAACGTTTTGCCAGGTCAGGCTCAGCCCCTCCGAAGGGGCGCGCGCTCCCGAGTGAATGGCGAGCACCACGACCTATCTCGGAGGGACACTTCATTGCTCCCGCGGTCCAGCAGAATCTCAGCTTTCAGAGCTCGTGAGAGTCCTGGGTAGAACTTTCAGGCCGGCTGCGCGAGCAATCTTTCTCTGTCTTTGATCGTAGGAGGCGAACTGCCGGCAGCCGAGCCACAAAGCCGCAGCCACGTGAGGGGGTCGAGACTCGGGGCACCGGCGGAGGCAGTGTGGGCAGCCGACAGAAATTCGGCCTCGTCAAAGACAGCCCAGGTATCCAAGTCGGGTGAGTGAAGAAATCCGCTCTCGATGTCGTCCTGGAGATTGGCGAGCGCGCCGCGTACCTGGAACAGGCTTAACTCCTTGCGATATCGTTTTAACCGAAGCGCATTTTTGATCTCCAGCGCGCGGAAACTGGGGACGCTCGCCGCTCATTTCGTATTGAAGACCGGTGAGCGTCCGAGCGCCGCGCAGCCTGTCCCCTGAATTCTCTCGACGACCAGGATTATTCCGGGTAGTCTCGCCCCAAACGGTCCTATACAACATTTGGCACAGAAGGCACATCGCTGTCGAAAGGAGCCTCTGTATGTCGCGAGGGATTACCCGGTTCCGGATCACGGTCGTTCCTGTCAGCGGATGCGCTCGAAGGACGGGGAAACGGGACCTCCGGGCTCGATGTGGCGGCCGAATATATAGCGGCGCAGTTCAGGCGCGCCGGCCTGAACGCCGTCGGGGATGACGGCTTCTTCCAGACCACGCCGCGGACGAGGTTGACGCCCAACGTCGACGGCTACCGGTGCCGACTCTCGACCAGCGGACAAGTTGTGGACGTGCCGGCGCGCCAACTCGCACTCATCCTTACCGTAGCCAGCAATACTGCGGCCATCCGCGAACTCCGAATCGACGACGCCCCGGTGATCAAGGTACCCTTCGGCGGCAAGTTTCCCGAACAGACGGCCGACACAGCCCCGGGGGCGATCATCACTGAAATACCCGCGCCACCGGCGGGCCAGGCGGAAAGGGCCGCCTTTCTCCCTCGCTGGACGGATTTCAGAAGCCGGCTCAGCACGTTCAAATCCGCGCTGATCGTGGAAATCAGGCGGGACCCCGGCAGGGCGCTCGATTACTTCGCCAGCCGCCAGCTGATTGATCCTCAGCAGAGAGGGGCAGGAACATCCGGTACTCCTGTCATCGCGCTTTTCGGTGACGCGGCCGCCGCGGCTTACGATGCGCTGCCGCCGGGGGCCACGGGAGCGCTCTTCACGGTCCGGGTACCGCCTCCCGCGCAAACGGACGCGCCGCAACACAACGTGATCGGCCTGCTGCCCGGGTCGGACCCGAAGCTCGCCGATACCTGCGTGCTTGTAACTGCGCACTACGACGGCCAGGGTTCCAGGCCCGGCCCGGACCGGATCTGGAACTCGGCAAACGACAACGGCAGCGGCACGGTCTCGGTCGTCGAGTTGGCCGCGTCGCTGGCGTCTCTCCGCAAAAAACCACGACGGTCGCTGGTCTTCATCGCCTTTCACGGTGAGGAGGGCGGCCTGGTAGGATCACGATACTACGCGCAACACCCGGTCTTCCCGCTGGAAAAGACCGTGGCGGCTATCAACATCGAGATGGTGGGGCGCACCGACGATACTGAGGGTGATCAGCGCAGGCGGGCGAGCCTGACCGGGTTTGACTACACTGATGCGGGTGAGGTGTTCCGGCGGGCAGGCGAACAGACGGGAGTGACCGTCTTCAAGCACCCGAAGAACTCCGCTGCTTACTTCGGCGCCAGCGACAACGCGGCCCTTGCGGCTCTGGGCGTGCCGGCCCACACCGTATGTGTGACCTACCAGTACCCCGACTATCACGGTCCCGCCGACACCTGGCAGAAGATCGATTACGAGAACATGGCGGTGACGGTCCGCATGATCGGCACCGGGCTGCTGATGCTTGCGGAGAGCCGAGACGAACTGCGCTGGAACCCCGCCGTTGCCGCAGTCAAGCGCTCTCTGGAGGCGTGGAATAAGCTGCACCCAACGGACAAGCGCTAGCCTGGTTTCTGTCGCGAAACCCGAGTTCGGCCACAGGGCACAGCGCCCCGGAGCCAGAGAGTAGCCGGGGGCTAGCGGCGCGCTTCTGAGCGACGCGCTGCCCCGGTAGGAAGTTGCATTTAAACGAGCCCCGGCAGGGGCGAAAGGCTATGTGCGCCATAGGCTTCTGTCGCCTCTCCGGGGCTCTTCGCTGTGCAATATCCTACCGGGGGCTGCGCGCTACGCGCTAGCCTGTGACTACGATGTGCAAGCGAGTATTTGCCAGCGATAAACGCATATTCAAGTTCAAGATACCGCAGATGGCCGCACCTAGTCACAGGTTATTCAATCCGACGTCGTCGGAGGCTGAGCTTGCCCCCGGCTACTCTCTGCGGCCCCTCCCTCCGGGGCCGAGATCTTGCGCGCCGATTGCGCTGCCATTTAGTTTCGCGACAGAAACTAGCTATTATTGCTTGAATTCTTGATCAGTGAAATCACTCCGGGTTGTCGCGTCGATGGAGATCCAGCCTGGTCGCGCCGTGCGGCCCATTAAACCGCTGCTTTCCTGGGAACTGCTCCCCGGCATGACACTCACGCTTCCCGGCGAGATTGAATCCATGCTGATTCGCGAGGGATTCGCGGAGCAGGTCGGATCTGCGACCAATATGCAACCCGAGCGTAAATAGTGGGACTGAAACTTGTCCGCCTTCCCAGGTTGAACCCGTAACTCTGGCTGCGGCGAAGGCGCACTTGCGCCTCGATACGGATTCAGACGATGCCTATGGTCTGCGCTGATAACGGCGGCGCGGGAGCGGGTTGAACTGTTTCTGCGTCGCGCGTTGATTACGCAGACATTTGAGTGCACGCTCGACGGATTCCCGGCCAGTCCATCGCTTATCTATTCAACTTCGGTGATCGATCTTCCGAGGCCACCGTTGCCATCGGTCGCGTCCATCAAGTTCATCGATACCAGCGGGAGCGTGCAGACGCTGCCGTCTGGACCCTATGTGGTTGATGTCTCATCGGACGAGATTGGCCGCGTGACGCTCGCCTGGAGCCAGTATTGGCCCATTTTGGGCACACCCCCACCTTGTTGCAAGAAACGGCCTTCTGGGAAATAACAGCACCAATCTGGAACTTTTCACTTGAGTCATACTCGCCCTAACCGTCCAGGATTCACCGGTGACAACCGGAAGTGTTGCTTCAGCGAACATGAGCCCTCTTCCACGCCTCGATGAATTGGACGGTCCGGTCAACCTGGTCCTGCACCTCTTCTCGCCAATCTCGCGCGTTGCCTTGCGCGGGTCGTCGAGCGACCAAACGCCATTGCTCGAAAGCTCGTGGCTGGCGCCCCCCTTCTTGGTGTCCGCTGGCACACCTAGGAGGGAGTCCCATACCGAATTCAGGGACGGGTCCTTCTTGGAAAGCTCCGCAACTCCTCCATCTTTGGTGTGAAATGCATCTCCGACTTCTGCGCCCGGTCCATCCGGACCAAGCCGGGCTCGAGCGCCAGCATCTGCGACGTCTCGCTGACACCCGCGTGATAGTCGAGTGTTTCGCTGGGTTCGTCCTTCTGTGAAACAAGGGGCCGTATCTCCAAAATCCAAAAAAGGGCTATTCCCTTGACTCAGGTAGCAACTAAGTGTTGTGCCCTGCGGTGTCCTGCTGGGCTTATCGCGTCCATAGGCTGCAGGAGCCGGTATTTCGTACCCAGGACACGTCGGGCCGCGGCCTTGCTCGTTTCGGTGCGCCTGCAGGCTCGTCACCAGCGATAAGCTGGCCGCTGGCAGCAGGATCGGATATTGAACGCACTGGCATGCGGAGACCACCACCATATGGAGGCGAAACCATAGTCAAGGGAATAGCCCTTATCCAAAATTTTGTTCAAATTTTGGATTTTGGAGATACGGCCCCCGTGCTTCACTGATTCCGGAGTGCATCGCTCTTCAGCCGCAAACCTTTAGGCACCACCATCACTTCGAGCAGATCAAACATGCCCTGGACGGTCATGGCCAGGAGTGCAGCAGGTACTGCTCCTTCGAGAATCAGTGCTATGTTGTTGAGGCGGATTCCGGTCAATATCGGCTGGCCGTAGCCTCCCGCCCCGATGAGGGCCCCCAACGTGGCAGTACCCACATTGATAATGGCGGAAGTCTTGATGCCGGCGAGAATCGAGCGTGAGGCGATGGGGAGCTCGACGAGGCGCAGCGACGCCAGTCTCGGCAATCCAAGCGCTTCGGCCGATTCGCGAACCGGCACGGGGATCTCTTTCAGCCCTGCATGAGTTCCCCTGACAATTGGCAGCAGGCTGTAGAGGAACAGCGCCACAATGGCGGGGACGTTCCCGATTCCCAGCAGCGGAATCATAAAGACAAGCAGCGCGAGCGAAGGAATTGTCTGGATCACTCCAATGGCAGCCAGAACCACCTGCCCCAGCGCTTGGCGCTCGAAGGCGACCACTCCCAGCGGGATGGAAATCACGATCGCGGCGAAGAGAGAAACTGAAACAAGGAAGACGTGCTGCCGGGTGCGCAGCAGCAGCCGCCGAGCCGGCGAATCGCCATACGTGCGCGTCTCGATTCCGAAGTGCAGCGCGACGAAATCAGAGGCCACTTTTTCCGCAGGCACGCTTTCGATCTTGACACGTTCGTTCATCCGGACCATGTCTGACTGCGATACTGCTCCCTGCAGGCGCAGGATCAGCGGCATCAGCCCGGGTACCCTCTGCAACAGATCTTCTCGATACAGAAGAACCGCCGTGTATTCCGGGAAGAAGTGTCTGTCGTCCTTCAGCACTCGCAGGTGGTAATAAAGAACATCCGCGTCGGTAGTATACAAATCGGTCACGGCAATGTCGCCGCGGTCCAAGGCGCGGTAGGCGACCTGGTGTTCCAGTCCGGCGACGTCACTTTGCGGGAGTCCATAATAGGTTCGCAGTCCGGTCCACCCGTCCCTGCGGTCCATAAACTCGCTGCTGAATCCAAAGCGCAGACCCGGGTGCTTCTTCAGGTCGGAAATTGCGCTGATCTTCAGTTTTGCGGCAGTCGCTTCCTTCATGCCCAGGGCATACGAGTCATCGAATCCAAGCGAACCGCTCATGCGCACGCCGTGGTGTGCCAGCGCCTGCTCCATTTCGTTCCTGGTCTGGAGATGCCTGCCTGCGAAGATCTCCTGGACGATGGTGCCCGTGTATTCCGGGTACAGGTCGATGTCGCCCCTTACAAGCGCGTCCCACAGCACTCTCGTGCCGCCGAGCGCTTTCTGATGGCTTACGTCCGAAGATGCGGTGCCAGCGAGCCGGGTCGCGAGTTCGCCGACAATCACGGATTCCGTAAACTCTTTGGACCCGATGTGCACCATGTCAGGACTCCGGCAGTTCATCAGCCCGGCGCAGGTAACTGCCACGACGGCCACGGCGATTCGGGGGTTCATTGGGGCCCCCCGATGTGCAATTCCAGCAGGCTCCGCTGGGCCTGCATGAAATGAGTTACAAAGGGGTCAGCGGGCTTTCCGATCATATCCGCAATCATTCCTTGCTGCATGATCGAACCGTCTTTCATAAGCACGACCCATTCGCCGAAGTACGCCGCTTCCGCCAGATCATGAGTGACCAGGACTACCGTCTTGCGCAGAGTCCGGAAAATGTCCCTGAGGTCACGTTGCAGCTCGAAGCGCGTCAATGGGTCGAGCGCGGCCAGCGGCTCGTCCAGCAGGAGAATGCCCGGATCAAGCATCAGGGCTCTCATCAGGCTCACCCGCTGACTTTGTCCGCCGGAAAGCTGAAGCGGATAGCGTTCCATGACCTCGGCCGGCAAGCCGGTCAATTCCGCCAGCCGCAGGATCCTGGAATGTACGTCATCCTTGGGCCAATGCAGGTAGCCCGCCATGACCGCGACGTTCTCCTTCACCGTCAAGTGAGGGAAAAGACCGCCCTGCTGGATGACGTAACCCATTCGTCGCCGCAACTGAAGGAGGTTTGCGGGAGTGAGCAGCTCATCCTCGATAATGACGCGCCCGGCATCAGGCGTCACCAGGCCCGCAATGATCCTGATCAGGGTTGATTTGCCGCATCCGCTGGGGCCAATAAGGACGGCGGTCTGCCCGTGCGGGACCGTCAGAGTGAATTCCCGCAGAGCCGTTGCATTCCCGAATTGTTTTGATACATGCTCCAGCCTGATCATCCGCCACCCGCGCGCAGCCGATGCAGTAAGATTACCGCACACCCGCACCGCGTCCCGCCGTTTTTAGCAGAGTGGACGGAATTCAAAAACAAGACCCGCCAACGGATCTGCGGAACCACAGTGGGGATTCCACGCCGCTCCGTGAAAATCCGAGGTTGCCCTTGCCTTCCACAGCGTCTCTGCTGAGGGACCTGGGGAACCTGGATGGGAACCTGGATACCCATTTTCCTGCAGATTTTTTCCTGGCACTTTCCTTGAGTCCCCAGTTTTAATGTCAGAAGAAGTGAACCATGGGTTTGCCACGCAGCGCACTCGGGGAGGACGAGAATTTGGCTGATTTCCAGCGGCAGGTTGGTGTTCAATAGGGGCATGCAAACCACATTCAAGGCAGTTATCCTTCTGGCGCTGTGGCTGGCCGGCAGCCAGGGGATGGCTCAACACTATTTTGAAGCGCGCGGCGCCGATACGAAATACCGCTACTTCGATTGGAACTACACATTCTCCAACTCCGCGATCGTGGACCTGTTTTACGTGGGAGTTCCTGGAAGCAACGAGTTCAACATGGGAGGCGGGTATGCCTTCAAGCCGATTCCGTCGCTTACGATTGCCCCCCTGACGTACGCCGTCGTCGCGAAGGAAGCCGGACAGCGCGGCGTAAAGCTGGCCGTGCTGGTCGCGTTCGACAAGGACGGCTGGCGAGTGAACTCTTTCTTCGGGCATTTCGAACCCATTTCAGGGGATGTTCCGCGGTACCAGGTTCTCGATACGCTCGATGCCAGTAGAGTGATCCGCAGTTGGTGCGAGGTCGGAGTTTCCAGTGGTTTCTTTCACGTGGACGGGGAGTGGAATCCTCAGGTGGGACCCATGTTCAAATTGAATGACCGGCTCGGATCCTGGAGTGTCTCCTACCGATTCGGCCCCGAGAACGAACTGCGGTTCGGCCGGGTGCTGTTACTGAAAAAATAGACGTTGGCCATCGTCCAAGCGTGCGCATCACCCTATCGTTCGTGAGGGGAAGTGATGACTCTGAGGTTCCCTGTGACCGAGACATGCTATCTCGATTGAATGCCCCGAATGGCTCCTTCGATCAGCGTATACGCTGCCTTCAGAGAGGTCTTGTCGCTGTCGCTTCCGGCCGGATAGGAGGCGAGGCCGAGCGCGGCGGCCTTCTGGAACTGAAACATCATCGCGAGCGCAGCTCCGAGTTCGCGACTTGTAGGTCCGCCAGGCACCGTCAAGGAATGGCCGGATACCTCCTTCGGATCGAGGACGTCCATGTCGATGTGCACGTAAATCAGGTCGGTCAGATCGCTCAGCCTCTTCATCTGCTCGTGGATTCTGGGCGCGGACTGGCGCAGTTCGGCGGCAGAGATCATCTCGATCCTGTGCCTGTCGAGCAATTCCTGCTCGAGCGGATCCACGTCCCTCAGGCCTGCCATCACGATGTAACTATACGGCAGCGCCGGGTCGAGCCCGGATTGGAGACGGAGCCTGGTCAAGCATAGGCCGGCCGAGACCGCCACGGGCATGCCGCCGAGCATCCCGCTCAATGTCGTCTCGGGAGTGTTGAAATCCGCATGGGCATCGATCCACACCAATCCGACTTTCAGGGGCCGGTTTGTGGTCCCCGAGTGCTGCAAACCCGCAAGCATGCCCATCAGACCATTGCAGTTTGCCAGCAGGCCGATCGGGAAGCGCCCTTCCCTGAGGGTGTCGGCCGCGATCCGGCCGAGATGGCCGTTGGCGAGCCCCATGCGCTGCCAGGCGCCGTATTCCTTGTCTTGCTCGGCAGTCAGGCGGGCATTCCGTGCTGGCGCCACGTCGCAACTCAATCTGGCCAGCACTTCCGCGAGCCCGCCACGCTCGAGGGCGTCCGGTCCGGGTGACAACTCCGCCTCCTCGCGTGAGCCGGAATAGGAATTCTTGACGAGCGCGATTTTCACGGGCTTAAGCGACTGAGCCGGGGAGACCGTCAGGCCCATAATGAGTGTACCCATAAGCAGACACAGGATGATCTTCATGTTTTTCTCCCTCGTGAGCTTGCACTGCTGCTGTATTAGATCTCATGCGGATGCTCGAATCACGCGAAAAATCCCGCGCGCGCAATTCAGCGAATCTGTACAGACTCTGTGATTCAGACAGTGGAGAGACGCCCAACAACGGGATCGCCGAAGAATATCACAGCAGAGCCCTTGTGAAGCACGCGTCATTCATGGAAACCAGACACTTAGAACAGGCCACAGGCATCGGGATCGGAAAACGTCGGAGTTTTCATGCGGCCGCGGGCTTCAGAATTTAGACATCAGACCTCGGACTTTAGACTTATGAATGCAGGCCTCGGACTTGAGACTTAGGAGTCAGGAGCCAGGAGTCAGCATGAAAAGCCGGGCGGGCGGGGAGTCGGCGAATGAATCGATGTTCGGATCTCGGACTTCTGACTTTAAGGGCATGTCGATGCACTTGCCGTTTAGCCGGCCAGAGTGCTGCCGGTTGCCGGTCTTTTGTGCTTCCCGCGTCCGATCTGCGGCCGGTACTTCAAACCATATTGCCGCCGCAACAGCACAACAGGGCTCCAAATGGGTGTTCCCCGGAATGCTGCGTTCGGCTTGCGCCTGATGCCGATGTTCGGATACACTTGACCTCCATTTTCAGAAGTCGGGTATCCCGTTGCGGGACACATCGCGCGCGGTAAACTCATGAGGAAGATGCAACCGGATCATAGCAAGCAGACCGGGAACAATCGATCCAATCTCCCGCAAAAGAGAACCCTGCGAAGACCCTCCGGTTATTCGGTTTTGAAGCCAATTCCTGCGGCAAAATTCCGGTCCGTCGCCGGAGTTCTGATCGGGATTGGATTTGCCGCCCGACTGATTCACCTGGGTGCGCGGCAGCTCTGGCTGGATGAGGCATTCTCGCATTATCTCGCGACCCTGTCCAACTGGTTCGCCAGCCTGGTCATCGATAACAATCCGCCCCTTTACTACCTGATCCTGCGAGGCTGGGTCCAGATCGCGGGCACGACGGAGTTTTCCCTCCGATTCCTCTCGGCACTATCCGGAGCATTGTTCGTAGGGGCGGTGATCTGGGCCGGAAGCGAGATTTTCAACCGCAGGGTCGGGCTTTGGTCGGGCTTTGTGGCAGCATTCTCGCCGATCCATATTTACTACAGCCAGGAAGCCAGGGGTTATGCGCTGCTCGATCTGTTTCTGATTCTCTCATTGATATTCATTTGGAGAGCCCATGCGGCCAATCGTATGCGAGATTGGTTGTTTTTTGGCATTGCGATGTCTGTTGCGTTATACCTCCATTACCTGGCACCGCTTGCGCTCCTTCCCATGCTGCTCATCCTGTTTTATAACGCAGATCACATGCGACGCATGCATTGCCTGGCGACGGCAGCGTCCGGATTCCTGGTTTTCTGCCCCTGGCTGATCTGGTCATTCGTTTTGGCGAACCGGAGTAATGTCGGTACCTCCTGGATCCAGGATATCTGGGATCGGACTCCGAAGCTGCTTGCGGTCCCGCTCAGCCTGGAAATCTTTGGCCTCGGGAGCGAGGCGGGCCTGGTTCCAATGTGGATGCACCAATATGCCGATCTCATTTTCCCCTCGGTCTTCCGCCTGACGGGGATCCTTCTGCTGATCGGGTTAGCGGTCCTGGTGGCCTTGTCCAAGGGCGACAAGGCTTTTGGCATTGCCAATGTCGGCATGCGGAAAGCCTGGCTGGCGGTCCTATTACTTGCGCCCCTGTTGATGCTGTGGCTTGTTTCATGGATCAAGCCGATCTATGCGATTGGGCGCTACGACTTTCTCGCCTACCCGGCATTTCCGCTCCTGGTGGGATTCGCTTTGGGAAAGGTCCACCACAGCAAGGGATGGGTGGCCGCCGTCTTGATTGCGGCACTACTCATGATACCGATCGGCGCGAAGCTCTATTTCTATTACAACGTGCCCGACCTGGTGAAGCCCAGGGTAACCGCACAGTTCCTTGATTCCGAAGTGCGAGACGGCGACGTAGTCGTTTTTACCGGCCTTCGCGCCCTGCCGGTGCTGTACTACCTTTCCCGGATACATTATGTCTGGAGCGACGGCTTTTGTACCAAGCGGCGTGGCGGCCGGAAATTCTATTGCCGGATGTATCCACGGGCTGCCGAGGCTACGCCCGCCGCGGATGTCATGAGCCTGTTTCAAGATTCGTCAGAAATGGCGGGAGCGGAACTGGCCGACTATCAATCACGACTCGAGCCTGGGCAGGGAAGACTCTGGGTGGTTTTCTCGGGCACACTTCCTGTACCGGCTGCCGAAATACTCCTCTATCAGCAGTTGATGAAGTCAGGGTTCACGCAATTGACGGATCAAGAGGCCAATGACCTGTTTATCATCAAGTTGAGAATATAGTGACCGCCAATCCCGTTTCTCCGCCCGACCTTTGCCTGGGAAATCACATATGAGGCAAAAGAAGGGGAAATCGGAGTCATGATATGCTTTGATCGGCCGCTCGAAACGTGTGCACTTCGCTTTGTGATTATTACCCGTCTCCGGGAATATTGTTGCCGGCCGCACTTGCCATCACAGGCGGCAGATGAGTTCATATGGCAATGAAGACCGCCCGAAAGAAAAAACCGGCCCTCAGGTCGCAAGGTCTCCGCGCGGCGCTTCAGATTTGGATTCTCGTCGTCACCGCAGCGCTCCTGAATATCAATACGCTCGGCAATGGATTTACGCTCGACGACCGGACACTGGTACTGGAGGATCCCCGCACGTCCGGCCTGGACCATATTGGAGAGATCATCACTGGAGGGTACCGAATATCGCAGACCGACAGCCTGTACCGTCCGTTGACCGTGCTGAGCCTCGCATTGAATCGCGTCGTTACGGGAGAGGGAGCGTTCGGGTTTCACCTCGTGAATCTCGGGCTCCATCTGATAGCGGTGCTGCTTGTTTTCCTCCTTGGGCGAGAAATATTCCGGGATCGACACAGCAGCTTGATAGCTGCTTTGGTGTTTGCCGTCCACCCGGTGCATGTCGAGGCGGTGGCGAATATCGTCGGGCGCGCGGAGATCATGGCGGCGATTTCCGTGCTCGGCAGTCTTATATTGCTGCTGAGGGCATCACGGAAGAAATGGAGTGAATCCTAGCCCGCATTTTCAGCCGCACTTCTCCTTTACCTGGCGGGGCTACTTTCAAAAGAGAGCGCGATCGTGCTTGTCGGATTATGGGCGCTGCTCAGTTTCCACAAGGCTGCCGGCGACAGCGTCTCCGCCCGGTTATTCGCGGTGATCCGGGACTACCACCTGTGGAGTGTCGTGGCCGTATCGCTGGCCTATCTTGCCATCCGTCAGATAGTTCTTGGCCATGAATTCAGTCTGGTTCCAATAGAAACCACGTTCGTGGAGAATCCGCTTGCCTTTGCGGCGACGCAGGCGCGACTCCTCACGGCCATTCATGTGCTGGCCAGGTATGTCTGGCTGCTGATCTGGCCGTTTTCACTGTCGGCGGATTATTCCTATCACGCGGTGCCGGTCATTGCGCAGGCATCGAATCGCCTTTTTCTGATCAGCGCTTCGCTCCTGGCAGCCCTGGCCTGTACGGCCATATTCCTGGTGCGCCGAAGGCCTGTTTACCTGATGTGCTTTGCCTTTTTTCTGGCCTCCCTTTCTGTCGTGTCCAACCTGGTAATCCCGATTGGTGCGACCATGGCAGAGCGATTCCTCTATCTTCCCTCCGTGGCATTCTGCTGGGCGGTGGGAGCCCTGATTCACGGCTCCGGCACATTTTCAGATGAGAGATCATTTGTGAAAGCAAGACCTGTCTGGTCTGCTGTGTTGCTACTTCTCGTATCGTCCTGGGCTATCCGGACCTACACCAGGAACTTCGATTGGAAGAACGACCAGACTCTTATGGAAGCCACGCTGCGCACGGTTCCTTACAGCAGCAAGGCGCACGCCATCATGGGAGACCTTCACGCAGCCCGGCAGGATTTCGCGGCCGCCGAACGCGAATATCAAAACGCTCTGGAGATTTACCCCGACAATGCCGCTGCTGCGATCAATCGAGCCGGTGTTCTGGACTCCCTGAAACGTCACAGGGAATCCATCGAGCTGCTGCGGCGTTTCGCGGATAAAAGTGGCAATCTGGAAGCCGGACGATTGCGTCAATTGGCTATCGCCTTCATCGGCATTGGGGATTATCCGCGGGCCGCAGCATCCTATGAATCCTCCCTACGCCTGATGGAAGCGGACGCACTGACTCACCGCAACCTTGGCGCCATCTATTTCGATTTCCTGAAACAGCCCGAAAAGGGTCTGGCTCATATCCGGCGAAGCCTCGAACTGGATCCGCGGCAGGTGGGAGCGGATCGGCTGCGAGCTATCCTGGAAACACAGGATAAGACGCTGCGGTAAAGATCGCAGGATCCGAACCACACAATAATTGCCCACGGTGAAATCGAGACTCCGACTCTCGATCTGCAGCTCGTCCCTGAAAAATCAGCATCTGTATGTGTGGATCAGGAGACGTTGGAGGGGATTATGCCATAAACAGCGTCACAATCTGCAATCATGCCAATTCTTGAACCCTGCAATTTGTTGAGTGGATTGGTCGGGGCATCCAGATTTGAACTGGAGACCTCCTGCGCCCAAGGCAGGCGCGCTACCAGGCTGCGCTATGCCCCGACTCAAGGCAATATGAAGGCTGTATTTTAACTCAGATCGCAACAATGCGCCACCCGTGAGCGCTCCGGATCCGCGCTCCAGATACTGAGAAGACCTCTAAGCTCCCCATTCACTGGGTTGGCTCTCTTGTGCATGAATTCAGCCGCCCACAGTGACGTGTGAAAATGACCCCGGCTGCCGGATTTCTCCAATCCGGCTTTTGGTCTGAAGTCTAATGTCTAAAGTCCGAAGTCCAGAGGCTTCCGCGTTCGCCTATCTCAGCTTCGCCATCAGCGCAGCTACGGCGCGGAAGCGGTGGCTGACGCGGTTTTTTTCGTCCTCGTCCAGTTCGGCGAAAGTGCGGCCCAGTTCGGGTACCAGAAAGACGGGATCGTAACCGAATCCCCCGTCTCCGCGCGGTTCATCCGCGATGATGCCACGGCACTCTCCTTCGGCTTCAACGACGAGCACATCCGATTGCGCCATCGCGAGGGCGCAGACGAAGCGCGCCTCACGGGGACCGCCGGTTCCACGAAGTTCAGCCAGCAGCTTGCGCACCCTGTCGGAATCCGAAGCGCCCGATCCCGCATAACGGGCGGACTCGATTCCTGGCCTTCCTCCGAGGGCAAAGACCTCGAGTCCCGAGTCATCGGCGAGGACGGGAAGGCCCGTATCGTGGGAATAGCCGAGTGCTTTCAGTCGCGCGTTTTCGCCGAATGATCGGCCCGTCTCATCCACGTCTCTCCCGATCGCAAGATCGGAAAGGCCGAGGACCTCCCATCCCTGAGGTATGAGAAGCTCCTGGAATTCCCGTAGCTTGCCCCGGTTGCGAGTAGCCAGGACCACTGTCGGCCTCTTGCCTGCGGTGCTTTGCGAGTTCATGCGACCTCAGTCTCAGAAAACTGGAAAACCGGGGACGCTGACCTATTTTTGCGACCTGAGCACGATCCTGCGATCTATCAGCAAATGCAAAACAGGTGGCGTCCCCGGTTTTTTCGCCCGGACGGTCACGCATTCGCCTTGAGACAGTTGAGCCGGCGAAGGTCGACGCCGCGGGTCTCGAGCGCCGACCTTTGGACCGAGACCAGCCGGTCGATCCCCTGGGCGCCGAGGGAAAGCAGGGCGTGCAGTTGATCCGGGGTAAACGGCTTCTTTTCCGCGGTCCCCTGGATCTCCACGAATCGGCCGCTGCCGGTCATGACCAGGTTCATATCAACTTCGGCGCGCGAGTCCTCGTCATAATTCAGGTCGAGGCAGGAGGTTTCACTAATGACGCCCACGCTGGTGGCGGCGACGAAATCGAGCAGCGGGGAATACTCGAGAAGTTTGCGTTCCAGAAGCTTGTTGACCGCGAGCGCGAGCGCCAGAAAACCGCCGGTAATGGAGGCCGTCCGGGTGCCGCCATCGGCCTGGATTACGTCGCAATCGATCAGCAGACTGCGCGTTCCCAGCAACGGGAGGTTCACCACGCTGCGCAGCGAACGGCCGATGAGGCGCTGGATTTCGACGGTGCGCCCCGATTGTTTGCCCCGCGCCGCTTCGCGCGGGGAGCGGATATTGGTGGAACCGGGAATCATCCCATATTCCGCGGTCACCCAGCCCTTGTTGGAGCGGAGCAGGAAGGAGGGCACCTTGTCCTCGATGGTGCAGGTGCACAACACCCTCGTATCGCCGACGCTGATCAGAACGGACCCGTCAGCGTGCCTGGTGTAATCCAGTTCAATCCGCACTTCCCGCATGTCATCGGATTTCCGCCCGTCGGTTCTCATCAATATTCCACCTCTCGTGGGGTTGTCAAAAAACACATTCTATCATGGCGCGCACGGCCGCGGGCGCGGTATGTTCCTGCTGACCCCTTTTGTTCTGCATTCCTGTATCTAATTGCATTTACAATATTTGCCTCCTGAAGGCGCCCGCTTTCAGCTTCGATCGGCGGTTGAATTCCCCCGTGGTTTCCCATACTATCTATCGATGGCGTATTACTACTCAGATTCCCCTTCGGTTTTCTTTGGGGGCCCTGTAACCAGAACGGTCAAGGCGCTGATAGGCGTCAACGTGGTGGTGTTCCTTCTGCAGATGCTGGGCAGGGCGGCGGGCGTCAATTTCCTCGAACTGTACTTCGGCCTGATTCCATGGCGGATCACTCACGACCTGATGATCTGGCAGTTCGTGAGTTATATGTTCCTGCACGACGGATTTTTCCACATCTTCATCAACATGTTCACCCTGTACATGTTCGGCAACGACCTGGAGCGCGCCTGGGGATCGAAGCGTTTCCTCACCTATTACTTTGTCACGGGCATCGGAGCCGGCCTTTGCTCCTTCGTTTTGGGCATCAACAGCCCGACGTTGACGATCGGGGCTTCGGGTGCCATATACGGATTGCTGCTCGCCTACGGGATGCTCTATCCGAACCGGCTTGTTTACCTCTACTTTCTCTTCCCCGTGAAGGTCAAGTGGCTTGTGATTTTCATGGGAGTCCTCGCGTTCCTGTCTTCCATCACCGGATCCGAGCCGGGAGTGGCGAACATCGCCCACCTCGGCGGAATCCTGGTCGGTTACCTGTTCCTGAAAGGGCGCGACTGGGTGCAGCGGCTTCAACTCTTCCAGGCGCATCGAAAACGCGAGGAACTCAAACGGCAGTTCGAGGTCTATTATTCTGAACTGCGGCAAAAGATCGACGACGAGAAAAAACCCACCATCCATTGACCCGTCGGAATCACTGGATCCGCAATTCCTGACATTGAGTCCCGGCGCCGCGCGGCTCGTACAATCCCGCAGCGAAGGGGATTGAAACTCAATAGAACGATCGCATTGCGGGTGGTCGGACGTTGCGGCGGCACTCTCCGGGGCCGGCGGCAGGGTGCGCAATCTGTGCGCTATGACACAACCCACTCTTTCCCTTTGACGATAATAATAGGATAAGAGGATTTCCCTACTTATCCGAGAGGAGGAGAGGTATGTGGCGCCGATATGCGATCGTGGCTGTGTTCAGTGTGATTGTGGGGTGTTTCTCGATTGGACTCATACCGCCGGCGTTCGCGGGGATGGCGACCTACTATTTCCCCCACGTTGCCGACGGGCGGAACGGTAACACTTATTACACCAGTGAATTCCTCTTCAACAACGTTCAGAGCACCGCGACGGTCGTGACGCTGAGCTTTTTTGCGGATACGGGCTCGGCCTGGCCGGTGGAACTCCGCAGTCTCGACCGGGCTGAGCTGACCGGCAGCAGAACCTCCTTCAACTTCACACTGCAGCCCTACGAAACCGTGAACTTCTATACGGGGACCACGGGCGCATTAGCGACGGGTTGGGCCGTGGTCCGGACGTCTCAGACACTCGTGACCTCATCCGCCTTCACCATGTACGAGGCAGGATCTCAGCCGAAGATCCTGTGGCAGGCGGGTGTGCTGCCGTCGCCGCCGGCGACGGAGGTATCCTTTGAGGCCAATCTCAGCAAGACCGTGGATGTTTTCGCCGGCGTAGGCGCCGACACCGGTTTCGCAATCGGCAACCCGAGCGGCGAGGACGCCACGATCACGGTGAGCCTGTTGCCTCGCGGGGGTGGCGCACCCGTAGGCGTCGAGGAGGTGGAAGTCCCCAGCGGCGGCCACAAAGCGATGTTTCTGGCGGAGCTGTTCTATGTGGTATTCCGAGGGGATACATTCCATGGGACGGTGCGGTTCAGCAGCAACGTGGGTGTGTCGATCATGGCCTTGAAGCGCGCTTTTGGCGGCGGCAACGACGTCTATTCCTCGCTGGCTGTCCAGCCCGAGACCGAGCTGAAGCGCAATATCGCATACGACGCGGAAGACAACAGCAGTTTCGTTCTCGCCCAGCCGATCACCGCGCCTGTCGAAATCGTCGGCACCTCCAATTATCCGGACAACACATCGGATTTGGATTATTTTGCCGTCGACCTGCTGGCGGGGCAGACGATTCACGTGATCCTGCTCGCGGAGACGATCGGCTCTCCACTGCGCGCATCACTGACCTTGTTCGATCCCAGTCGCAATCAGATTGCCTACTCTGATAACGCACTTCCGGAGGGTCGCGATCCGTCTCTGAGCTATACAGTGGTGAACAGCGGGATTTTTTCCATCCGGTTGGGCAGCGTGAACGGCACGTCGTCGCGGCGCGCAAATTATCGGATGTTTGTGCTGGTCAAACGGTGAATCTTAAAGTCCGCGGGGAAAACCCGGTGTGTGAGCGCCGGGCTTCCCTGTTCCGCCCCACCGGCGCCCGCAAGTGTCCGAATCGCATTGGCTAGTTTCTGTCGCGAAGCTCCAAGGTCATCTGACCTGGACCTAGACTTGGACTTGGACCTGGACGTAGACCCGGCAAATACCAATGGCCCGATATAAGAGCCGCATTCGCGGGAGGTTACATCAAGAAGGGCTGACCACGTCCAGGTCTAGGTCCAAGTCCTCGTCCATGACCAAGCAGGACAATGATTGAGTCTCGCGACAGCTAGCCGGAACCGGCGGCCCATGCCGCCGGAATCGTTGGCTCCGGGATCCTACTTCTCGGCGCGGCGGCGCAAAAACGCCGGTTCGTCGAGATCGTTCTTGATGGACGCGAGTCGATAATCGATCGACCTTTCCGAAGCAGCGTGGTGCTCGTGCCCCGGGTTGCGCGCCGCTATATCTGCCGAAGAGCTGAGCGGGATCACGTTCGAGGTCCGCAGCGAATCGCCGGCGGTCTTGATGTTGAATCCCGTGGCGATCACGGTGATCTTGATCCGGTCTCCCATCGCGTCGTCGTAGACGGCGCCGAAGATGGTATCTTCCGGATTGGCCGCCTCCTCGATGATCTTCGCGGCCGCGTCGACTTCCTGGAGCCGGAGCGAATTTCGCGAGGCGGTAATATTGATAAGTACGCCGCTTGCGCCGCGGATCGATGTCTCCTCCAGGAGTGGGCTGGCGATGGCCCGTTGTGCGGCCTCGACGGCCCGGTTGTCCCCCTCGGCGGTGCCGGTCCCCATCAATGCCATCCCTCTTCCGGCCATGATTGTCCTGACGTCGGCGAAGTCCACATTGACCACGCCGGGCATGGTGATGATATCCGAGATCCCCTGGACGGCCTGGCAAAGGACGTCGTCGGCGTACCGGAACGAGTCCTCCAGCAGCGCATCAGCGCCCATCGCATAGAGCAGGCGTTCGTTGGGGATCGTGATCAGGGTATCGACGACCTCCTTCAGCTCGGAGATCCCCTGCTCGGCGTGGGATTGCCGCTTGCGGCCTTCGAAGTTGAACGGCTTGGTGACCACGCCCACGGTTAGTGCGCTCAACTCGGTTGCCAGGCTGGCCACCACGGGCGCCGCTCCGGTGCCGGTTCCTCCGCCCATGCCGCAGGTGATGAAGACCATATCGGCGCCGTCGAGCACCTCGATGATTCGTTCTGTGTCTTCGAGCGCGGCCTGGCGTCCCCGCTCGGGGATTGCGCCGCAGCCGAGCCCGCAGGTGAGCTTCTCCCCGATCTGCAGCTTGATCGGCGCCAGAGAGCTGCGCAGCGCTTGGAGGTCGGTGTTCGCGGCAATGAAATCCACCCCCTCGATTTTGGCCTGGATCATGCGGTTGACGGCGTTGCCGCCGGCGCCGCCGATCCCGATCACCTTGATGCGAGCAGGGGGTCGCTTGTCCGTGTCAAAACTGAACTGTGGTGTTGATTCATCAAATCGCAGCTTCTCCGATTGCATCATGTCTCCTTTTAACTTGAGGTTCTAACTGCCGATCCATGACAGGAATCTGCTGACAAGCCTGGGGGGCGTGTTTGGCCTGCCGGCGTTCCCGCCGCGCTCGCCGCCCTCCTGGATCGCAAACATGGTCAGCCCGACGGCGGTGGAGTAAACGGGATGGACCAATTCCTCCGTCAGGCCCTTGATGTTGTGCGGCAATCCCTGCCGCACAGGCATCTCCAGTATTTCCTCGGCGAGCTGCAGCATCCCGTGGAGCATGCTGCCGCCGCCGGTGAAAACCGCGCCGGAAACCAGTTGATCCCGGAGTCCGGAGCGGGCCATCTGGTCCTTGATGATCTCCAGCAATTCGACGGCACGGTCGCGCAGGATCTGACAGACGACACGTTTTGCGACATCTCGGGTGCCGCGCGTGGCGATCCCGGCGAATTCGATCATCTCGTCGTCGGCGATGCCGTCGACCTGGGTGCTGCCACTCTCTTTCTTTATGCGCTCCGCCTCCTCGGTGGCGGTCCTGAGTCCGATGGCCAGATCGCGGGTGAAATGCAGGCCGCCGACAGGCAGCACCGACGTGAAGCGCAAGGCATCGCGCGTGATCAAGGCGATGTCCGTCGTGCCCCCGCCGACGTCGATCAGGGCCACGCCCAGGTCCTTCTCGTCCTGTGTAAGCACCGCCTGGGCGCTCGCGAGTTGCGGCAAAACCACCTTGCGAACGCGCATCTGCGCCTTGTTGACCGCGTGGATGAGGTTCTGCATCAGGGAACTGTCGCATGTGACCACATGCACATCCACATCGAGCCGAAGCCCCGTGAGCCCGATCGGGTCCCGGATGTTACCCCGGCTGTCGAGAAAAAACTCCTGGGGCAGGACGTGAATGATCTCCCGTTCTGCGGGGATGGGGGCCGTCTGGGCGGCCTGGACAACCTGGGTCACGTCGTCCCCGGTGACCTCGTGATGCTTGTCGCTGATCGACACCGCCCCGTGGCAGTTGAAACTCTGGATGTGGTCCCCGGAAACCCCGACCATGACCCAATCCGCGGACAGCGAGGATTTCAGCTCCGCCTCCTGGGCGGCTTTGCGGATCGATTCGGCGGCCTCGTCGAGGTTGATGACCACGCCCTTTTTCAGGCCCGTCGATCGGCTGTATCCGCTGCCGACCACCTCCAGCCGATTGTCCGGGTGGACTCGGGCGATCAGACAGCAGATCTTTTCAGTTCCGACATCCAGCCCGCAAGCGATTCGATCTTTCTTACTCACAGCGCCCCGACTCCATTAATTTCTGCCCGCCGCTTTCATGCCCACGGCCGCCGCCTGCTGGTTCACGGGTTGTTTCGGCAGATACGTGATGTCCGGATACCAGCGCAGATCCGCTGAGATGAATTCGCCAAGGTTCAACTTATTCTCCTGGTAATTCGCCATCAGCCCGCTGAACCTCTTGAGAAAGTCCCGATCGCCAAGATATATGTCCGCCGTATCATCCACCAGGATGACCTTGACGTTTCTCATGTCGGAGAGATCGATCTCTGAGATGGCGCGCGTGTAATCGGCCGAACCGCTTTCCAATTCCGTCAGCACCCGGATGCCGAGCCGCACTCGCTCCGCATTTTCCTGCTGAACCGTCTTGTAGGCTTCGATGCTGTCCCCCCGCAGGCCGCGAAACACCGGCACGTCAAGCTTCCCGTAGTTCGGGTTGTATCGGTCGAGGATCACCCCTTCGTTGTCCAAGAGGACCAGTTCCTCGCCGACTTCGGCGATCACGGACGGTGCACGCTCCTGGACATAGATCACCAGACTTGACGGAAGGATCCTTCGGAGTTCGACCCTGCGGATCCACGGCTCTTTCTCGAGGCGGGATCGCAGGGCTGTCAGATCGATGCGCAGCATATTCGGGCCGCTGCGCCGGACGATCGACTCCAGAGCAGCCGGATCGGAATGCCTGCAGCCTTCGATCGTGACGTTGCGCAGCGTGAGCAGGTCCGAGGTGCACGCGTAGCGATAGGCGAGAAGGACCGCCACGACCGACAGGGCAACTGCGCTCAGCACGCCCAGGATCCTGAGCACCGACAGGAGGCGGGAGGCCAGATTTCCGTTGTGCGGCAGTTTCTGGGCCGTCTTTTTGCGCGAGGCGCGGCCTCTGTCGGGAGGGACAGACACTTCCGGGCTTTCCGCGTCCCTGAGCTTTCTGCCCGTCTTGATTTCCATATTGCCTGTCTCCGTGCGCTAAACGTTGCTGTCCGCCAGCCACTCTTCCCCGATTTTCCAGACGTCGCCGGCGCCGAGCGTCAGGAGCATATCCCCTGCCTGCAACTTTTCCTGGAGCGTCTGCAGGGCGGAAGGGAAGTCCGGCGCGAAGGTGACGTCGCGGTGGCCATACTTCTTGATCAGGCCGGTCAGCTTCTCGGCCGACACGCCCTCGATCGGTTCCTCGCCGGCCGCATAGACCGGCAGAACGATCAGGACGTCGGCATGGTTGAAGGCGCGCGCAATCTCTTCCTCCAGCGCGCGGGTGCGGCTGTAGCGGTGCGGCTGAAACACCGCGACGATGCGCCTGTCCGACGCGCCGCGCGCGGCGCTGAGGGTTGCGATGATCTCGGTCGGATGGTGCCCGTAATCATCGACCACCAGCACCCCCTGCCTCTCGCCCTTCACCTGGAAGCGACGGTCGGCGTTCTGGAATGAGCTCAGGGCTGCGAACACGGTTTCTGCCGGGATGTCCAGCTCCAGCCCGATGGCCACCGCGGCGAGCGAGTTGAGCACGCCGTGCTGGCCCGGCACCTGCAATGACACGGCGCCGAGCGCGTTGCCCTGGTAACGCGCCTGGTAGCGGCAGCCAAACTCGTGAAACTCCACGCGGGAGGCCACGAGGTCGGCCTGGTTGCTGGTACCGTAGGTGACGATGCGGCGCTCGACTCTCGGGATAATCGCCTGGACATTCGGATCGTCGAGACACAGAACCGCGGCCCCGTAGAAAGGCACTTTGTTGACGAATTGCGTAAAGGCAGCCTGGATGTCCGCGAGACCCGCGTAGTGGTCGAGGTGCTCCCGGTCGATGTTTGTGACCACCGCCAGCGTCGGGCTGAGTTTGAGGAATGAGCCGTCGCTTTCGTCTGCCTCGGCGACGAGGAACTCACCCTTGCCCAGCTTCGCATTGCTGCCGAAAGCATTCAGCCTGCCGCCGATCACTACGGTCGGATCGCACCCGGCGCGCACCAGGACGGTCGCGACCATCGACGTGGTGGTGGTCTTGCCGTGCGACCCTGCGATCGCGACGCTGTACTTCAGCCGCATCAGCTCTGCCAGCATTTCCGCCCTCGGGATCACGGGGATCTGGAGCTTCTTGGCCTCTGCGATTTCGACGTTGTCCGGGCGCACGGCAGAGGAGACGACGACCACATTGGCATCGTGCACGTTCGCCGCGGAGTGGTCCCGATAAATTCGACCGCCCATGGCCTCGAGCCGCTGCGTGAGGGCGCTGGTCTTGATGTCGGAGCCGGAAACCTTATATCCGAGGTTCAACAGCAGCTCGGCAATGCCGCTCATGCCGATCCCACCGATGCCTACGAAGTGGATCCGCTGGATCTTCCTGAACATAAAGCCGTGTCCTTCCGCCTACCGTACGCTGCCTGCCGCCGGCTCTCTGGCCCCTGCGGCCAGCTCTTCCACCATGTCCGCGATCTGCCTGGCAGCTCCAGGTCTGGCCAGGCTGCGGGCAGACTCTTCCATCTTTTCGATCTCGTCGCCGTGGTCCATGTAGTGACGGAGCTCGCGTGCCAGGCGGCCCGGGTGCCAATCGCCCTCCGGGATTAACCTCGCCGCCCCGCGCTCCGCCAATGCGCGGGCGTTCCGGGTCTGGTGGTCATCGGCCGCCCCGGGGAAGGGAACCAGAATGGCTGCCTTGCCGGCGGCCGTCACTTCCGCCACCGTGCTCGCCCCGGCGCGCGCGAGGATCAGGTCCGCCTCTCCGAACTGCTCATATATGCGCGGAAAGAACGGCTGCACCTCGCCCTCCACGCCCGCATTCCGATAAGCGTGGCGCACCTCTTCTAATGCCATTTCTCCCGTCTGGTGCGCCAGGCGGAGACACGGTCCCAGCCCTTTCAGCTCGGGAAGAGCAGCGCACACGATCGAGTTCAGCGCACGGCTCCCCTGACTGCCGCCATAGATCAACAGGCTCAGTTCCCCCGCTCGCCGCAGGTGCCTGGGGAGCTTCTGGAACTCCTCCCGCACCGGGATGCCGGTGACGACGGCTTTCCGGCCGAAGTACTTGCCGGCGTCGGGAAGCGCCAGCGCCACACGGTTCACCACGGGCGCGAGCCAGCGGTTGGCGAGACCGGGGTAGGCGTTTGGTTCCATAATCAGCGTCGGCCTGCCCAGCCACCAGCCCGCGAGGACCACCGGGCCGGAAGAATACCCTCCCACGCCCACCACGACCTGCGGCGCAAAATCGCGGATCAGGCGCCGCGCCTGGAGCAGACTTCGCGGAATCAGGAGAAAGTTGCGTGCGGCCCCCACCGTCCCCACTTTCTTCAGCCCGGCGGAAACGATGAACTCGACGCGAAATCCCTCCTGGGGAACGATGCGTGCTTCCAGGCCGCGGCTTGTGCCTACAAACAGGAAGCCGTATCCCGGGTCCCGGCGGAGCAACTCGCGGGCCAGGGCGATGCCGAGATAGAGATGTCCCCCCGTTCCACCCCCGGCGATCATGATATTCGCCGACTTGGGGATTCGATTTCCGGAGTGTGGATTTAATGCCATGGGAGGTACCAAGTCAAGCGATCAGCACCGGGAAATCGCCGCGCGCCGGATCCATCGAAGAATCCCGGGTCTCAAGGTCCCGCACGCCCCGTCCATCCGGCTCGAAACTGCGCTGCAATCTCACGTCTTCTCCGTATAGTTCGAAATATTCAGCAAGATTCCCGCCGCCGTCAGATTCAGGAGCAGCGACGATCCTCCCTGGCTGATGAACGGCAGAGCGATGCCCTTCGTGGGCATGAGAGACAGCACCATGGAAATGTTAAGGAATGCCTGCAGGGCCACCATGAGGGTGATCCCCATCGCCAGGTAGAATCCGAACGAGTCCGGCGCCTTGAAGGCAATCTTGATCCCGCGATAAAAAAAGAAGAGGAATAAAAGGCAGATCAGGCTGGTCCCGATCAGGCCCAGTTCCTCGCCCACGATGGCAAAGATGAAATCGCTGGGAGCTTCCGGAAGAAACCAGAGCTTCTGTTTGCCTGCTCCCAGGCCCAACCCGAGGGCCCCGCCGCTGCCGACAGCGGTGAGGGATTGTGTGATCTGCCACCCTTTGCCGAGCGGGTCGAGCGATGGATTGAGAAACACCAGGATCCGGTCGAGCTGGTATCCAAAGTGCCAGATCACCACCGTGATGCCCAGCGGAGCACCGGCGGCCGCCGCGACGCCGATGTATTTCCATTTGAGCCCGGCCATGAAGAGCAGAACGAACACGATCAGGCAGAGGCAGACGGACTGGCCGAGATCGGGTTCGATCGCGATCACCGCGGCAAATGACAGCACCACCGCCAGGCAGGGAACCAGCCTCTCCTTCAGCAGGTTGATCTCGGATTCGTGCTTGTGCAGATACCCCGCGACAAACATGAGGATCACCAGCTTTGCCATTTCCGAGGGCTGCAATGAAGCCCTGCCGTACCGAATCCAGCGATGTGCATTGTTGACCTCGGGGCTGGCGAACACGAGCAGCAGGCTGGCCGCGCTCAAGACCAGCAGGATCTTGACCAGCCTTTCCCTCTGCCAGTAGTGATAATCGATGTTCATCAGGGCGATCATCATCGAGTAGCCCATCCCGGCCCAGATCAGCTGGAGCAGGAAGGAATAAGGCGACTTGCCGAATTGTTCGTCGGCGGCCGTGACCGAGGAAGCGCTGTAGAGGATCACCAGCCCGAAAATCGCGAGCAGGCTGGTGGTGAGGAACAGAGCCCGGTCACTGCTGGCTTTGTATGCCATGGTCTATCTCCGCCTATTTCCGGCCGAGGCCGTGCACCGCGTCTTTGAAGACCCGGCCGCGGTGTTCGTAATTCTGAAACATGTCGAAGCTGGCGCACGCGGGCGCGAGCAGGACGACGTCGCCGGGCGATGCGCTGCGGCCGGCCAAGGCGACGGCTTCCTCCATGCTGGAGGATTCCGAGGTTTCGACGAGGTCCGAAAGCGCATCGCGGATTTTCCCCGAGGCCTCGCCGATGAGGATGAGGCGCTTCACGCGCTTTGCTACGAGAGGGCGGAGAGGCACGAAGTCCCCGCCTTTGTCCCTTCCCCCGGCGATCAGCAGGATGTTGCCAGGGAACGCTTCCAGGGACTTGATGGTGGCATCGACATTCGTGGCCTTGGAATCGTTGAAGTACTGGACCCCTCCCAGCTCCGCGACCCGCTCCAGCCGATGCTCGACGCCGGCAAAACCGCGGATGGTCCCGGCCAGGCTTCCGGGCGCCGCGCCGGCGAGCAGGGCGATGGCACAGGACGCCAGCACATTCTCCAGGTTGTGGGCGCCCTTCAGGCGGATTTCCGCTGCCGCGAACAGATCGGTCTCGCCGCGGTCATCGCGAAAGATCAGCCGGCCCGCCCGGACAAACGCGCCCCGGGCTACCTCTTTCCGGCGGCTGAACAGCACGGGCGCGGAAGGGATCACCCCGGAAAGGGCCGCGGTGCGCGGGTCATCTGCATTGAGTACGCCGAAATCATCGGAGGTCTGATTCAGGAAAACGCGTTCCTTGGCGCTGATATAGGCGGCGAAGTCGCGGTAGCGGTCCAGGTGGTCCGGCGTCAGGTTCAGGATGGCGCCGACGAATGGGCGGAAGGTCGCGATGCTCTCCAGCTGGAAACTGGAGAGTTCCGTCACATACAGGTCATCCGGCCTCGACGCCGTCACGAAGCTGATGAGCGGACTGCCGATGTTGCCCGCGGCAAAGGCCCGGAGACCGGCGCCGGAGAGCAACTCGGTCACGAGCGTCGTGGTCGTCGTCTTTCCGTTGGAACCGGTGATGCCGAGGATTCTTCCCCGGAGGTGCCGCGAGGCCAGTTCGACTTCCGCCAGGATGGGGATGCCGGCCCTGCGGCTCTCCTCAAAAAGGGGAAGGGACAGCGGTACGCCAGGGCTTACGACGACAAAGTCACAGGAGCGGAAGCTCTCCGCCCTGTGCCCGCCGAACTCGCAGGTCAGTTCGCCGCCGGCTGGCGCGAGGGCGCGCAGCGGCGCCAGGGAGGTTGAGAGCACGTCATCGCTCTTGGCATCGGTCAGGACGACACGAGCGCCCCGCTCAAGCAGGAATCCGGCCGCGGCGATCCCGCTCCGTGCGGCCCCTACGATCAGCGCGGTCTGTCCGCGATAGATTGGATCGATGCTTGTCATTCTGTAACTTCCCTTTAACAGCTTTCACTCCGGGGTGCGCCCCGGCACGGCCGGGATTCCGCGCACGGCGCGGAGTCGATCCGGAATTCATGGCTCGGGCCTCAGCGGAGCTTGAGTGTGGACAGGCTGAGCAGTGCGAAAACCACGCCCGCGATCCAGAACCGGATTACCACCTGGCTCTCGTTCCAACCCACCAGTTCGAAATGGTGGTGGATCGGCGCCATCCGGAAAATGCGTTTCCCCGTGAACCGGAACGAAGCCACCTGGAGGATCACCGACAGCCCCTCGATGACGAACACGCCGCCGATCATCGGAAGCAGCAGTTCCTGCTTGATCAGTACCGCCACGGTGCCGATGGCCCCGCCCAAAGACAAGGATCCGACATCCCCCATGAAAACCTGGGCCGGATGCGCGTTGTACCAGAGGAACCCCATCGTCGCCCCGACCATGGCGCCGCAGAAGATGGTCAACTCAGAGGCATAGGGATTCTTGATCAGGTCCAGGTATTCCGCGAATCTCGCGTGGCCGCCCACATAGCACAGAACCGTCAGGGCCGATGCTGCGATGATCACGCAGCCGGCCGCGAGGCCGTCCAGGCCGTCCGTCAGGTTGACGGTGTTGGACGCCCCGACAATGACAAACAGGACGGAGAATGTCAGCGGCAGGAGAAACGGCCCGACATACCAGATGTTCAACTCAGGCGTGAAATTCTTGAAAAACGGGACGCTCAGCTTCGTGCTGTACAGACCGAGTCCGGTCAGATAGTTGAGCGCGGCGCACACGCCCAGGCCGATCACGGCCTGGTACAAAAGTTTCTTCTTCCCTGTCAGGCCCAGTGATCTCCTGCGCACGATCTTCGAGTAGTCATCGACGAAGCCGACCAGCCCGAACAGGAGCGTCCCGATCACCGCGACCCATATATAGAGGTTGGTCAGGTTCGCCCAGAGGAGCGTCGGCAAGAGCGTGCCGACCAGGATCAGGATTCCGCCCATCGTGGGTGTGCCTGCCTTGCTCTGGTGGGAGGATGGGCCGTCGGCGCGAATCTGCTGGCCGATCTGAAACTCCCTGAGCCGGCGGATCAGCCACGGGCCGAGCAGCAGGCAAATGACGAATGCCGTGCCGCTGGCCGCGGCCGTCCGGAAGGTCACATACTGGAACACCCGGAAGGGGCCTATGACCTGATGTAGCAGAGAGTAAAGCAGCCAGTACAGCATCAGCCGACCATCTCCGAATATCCTGCGCGCAGAGCGTTGACCATTTTCTCGAGATGAACCCCGCGCGATCCTTTGATGAGCAGAAGGTCGCCCGGCTGCACCTTCCGGTAGATGAAGTCGATGGCCGGATTCACCTCTGTGAAGAAATGGACCTGGGTATCGGGCATGCCCGCAGCGACGGCGCCCCGCGCGATTTCCTTCGCCGCCCCCTGCACGCCGACGACAACGTCGATGCCGCTTGCGGCGGCCTGCTCGCCGCACCTGCGGTGCAGCGCCTCCGATTCCTTCCCCAGCTCCAGCATTTCTCCCGCCACCAGGATGCGCCGGGGATAGTGCGGCACGCGAGCGAGCGTTTCGATCATCTGTGCCAGCGCGCGCGGGTTCGAATTGTAGGAGTCATCGATCACGGTGAATCCCTCTCTGAAGTGAAGGATCTGGCCGCGCATGTGCGCCTGGCGCAGATGCCGCAGGCTTTCGACGATCTGCTCGATTTCGATCGTGTAGCGGCGCGCCAGGGCAACCGCGGGCAGGGTATTCATCACGTAGTGGGCGCCGCACAAAGGGATGACCGCCCGGTGGCTCGTGCCGTCGCAGACCAGCCGGAATCGCGTTTCCATCAGGCCGGTAATGTCGATTTCCTCGGCGCGGATGTCGGCGGCCTCCGAGAAGCCATATGAGATCTTGTCTCCCGTGTAACGGCCGGCGATTCCGCACACCAGCGGGTCGTCGGCGTTATAGATCAGGGTTCCCCCGGAGACAAGCCCCTCGGCCAGTTCCCCTTTGGCGCGCGCGATCGCCTCCAGGGAATCGAAAAACTGCAGGTGGACGGGGGCCACGTTGGTGATCACGCCCACGTCCGGCATGGCTATCTGGCACATCTCCGCAATCTCGCCGGGCGCGCTCATGCCCATCTCGAATATACCGATGTGATCCTCCGGGCTGAGTCCAAAAATGGCCAGGGGAAGCCCGAACAGGTTGTTGTAGTTGCCCGGCGAGCGATAGACGCTGAATTCCGCCTGCAGGACCTGGGCCAGGAACTCTTTGGTCGTGGTTTTGCCCATGCTTCCCGTGATCCCGACCAGGCTGCCCCTCCACTGGTGACGGACGTCGGCAGCCAGGTCTTTGAGCGCCTGGTGCGTGTCCTCCACAGCGAGGAGGATTTTGTTGCCTGGAAAGTCATCCGGGACCGGATAGCGCCGGTCGACTACGACTCCGGACGCCCCTTTTTGCAGGGCGGCCTGGATGTGATCGTGGCCGTCGTTGTTCGTCCCGCGGATGGCAATGAAAAGGTCCGATGGGCGGAGCGTGCGGGTGTCGATCGATATTCCCGTCAGCAAGGTGTTTCTAGGTCCCGACACCAGGTGTCCCCCGGTGGCGGCTTCTGCCTGTGCCGCAGTCATGTGGGCCATAATCAGATCCATCAGGATCGCATTGGAGGGGCGGATTCCGCCGTACTTGCGATCGTACACGGTTGAATTGTTGATATAGCTCGCCACTGTTTCAGTCTCCTCGCAGGTGCTGCAGTTCCTGAATGAGATCTTGAGCTACGCCACGGTCGTCGAAAGGCAGCACCCGGCTGCCGATCATCTGATAATCCTCGTGACCTTTCCCGGCAATGATGACGACGTCGCCGGGGCGCGCAAGCGCCAGTGCCGCCCGGATTGCCTCCCGGCGGTCCGGCAGGAGCCGGTAGGGAGCGGGTCCCTGCGCCAGGCCCGGCTCGATTTCGGCCAGAATTTGCGCCGGATCCTCCGAACGGGGATTGTCGGACGTGGCAATCGCGTAGTCGCTGAGCCGTGCGGCGATTGCGCCCATCACCGGCCGCTTTTTGCGGTCGCGATCCCCGCCGCAGCCGAACACCGTCAGCAGGCGTCCGCTGGTGAGTTGCCTGACCGTTTCGAGAAGTTTTTGCAGGGCATCGGGTGTGTGGGCGTAATCAACGATCACGCTGTACCCCCCGTCGTTTCTGACCCTTTCCAGTCGCCCTGCCACGCCCGTCAGCGATTCGATTCCCTCGCGGATCAGGCGCGGTTCGATCCCCAGGCTGAAGGCGGCGCCGGCGGCAGCCATCATGTTGTAAACATTGGGGAGCCCCACAAGGTGGGAGGCGACGATCAGTTCGCCGCGGGGAGTCGCCAGCCGCAGATCCGTGCCGTCAATCCGGGTCCGGCTGTCGAGCACGCGGAGTTCGGCCTTGTCATGGAAGCCATAGCTCAGGACTGTGCCCGCCGCTTCCGCGGCGAGCCGCTGTCCATACGGGTCGTCGATGTTGACAACCGAGGCGTCGAGCGAGTTGCCGCCGCCGGAGGTGAACAGCAGGCGTTTGGCCCGGTAATAGGACTCCATGTCTCCGTGAAAATCAAGGTGCTCCGGGGTCAGATTGGAGAAGACCCCGACGGTAAAACGGGTGCCGAAGACCCGCTTCAAGACCAGGGCGTGGGAGGAAACTTCCAGGGCGCCGTGGGTGCAGCTTGAGTCGAGTGCATGTTTGAGAAACGCTGTCAGATCGCTCGCCTCCGGCGTGGTGTGCGCGCTCGGGAACGGGCGGTCGCCGATTTTCATGCCCAGCGTGCCGCTGAGGCAGGACTTTAGGCCGGCCCGCCGGAAAATCGCATCCACCAGGCAGGACGTGGTCGTCTTGCCGTTGGTCCCGGTAATTGCGACCAGCCTGAGATGTGCAGCGGGATCCCCGAAGATCACCCTCGACGCCTCCGCGAGGAACCTCCTGGCGTCTCCAACCTGGAGTACCGGCATCTTCCCATCCGGCGCCAGCGGGTGATCCGACGCCAGGGCGACTGCGCCCCGGCTTATCGCTTCCCGGAGATACAGCGCGCCGTCGGTCTTCTCCCCGCGGAGCGCGACAAAGAGATCTCCGGCTTTCACCTGCCGTGAGTCGTATGTGATGCCGAGGATCTGCATCTCCGGATCCCCTTCCAGGATTGCGTCGGGCACCAGTTCGTGCAGTTCCCTCAGTAACATAGGCGCCCGCACCTCAGCGTCTCCCTGAAGCGGCGCGCAGGCCTGCGGAAGCGGCAGGCTTGCGTCGGGTTCCGGCAGGTTTGTTGGTTATCGCCGGTTTGCCGCGCCCAAACGTTATTCTGCAGGAGTTGCCTGCGGCCATGAGCGTGCCCGCGGCCGGCTCCTGGGAGACCGCTGTCCCAGTGCCGCTGGTCTGGGGTATGAAGCCAAGCTCGAGGCAGCGTTCGATGACGCTCCGTTTCGACAATCCGGTGAAGTCGGGGACCATCACGCTGTCCACGGGGGACAATACGGTGATCGAACCGTCCGGATTCAGGGTGCCGCCGCCTTCCAGGGAAGCCGTAAGCGGCTGCACCGGCGTCGCGTTCGGAATGAAATCCTGCGAGTCGTCCGCCGGAACAGGTTCGGCCTTTTCGGGCTGAAAGGGCAGCGGCTGATCGGTCGGGACCCGGAGCTGCATCAGAGTTCCCTGCGTGATGCGACGGAAGATGGGGGCCGAAACCTCGCCGCCGTAGATCACCCCTTTGGGCTCGTCGATCTGGACCAGCACCGTGATCCTGGGCCTGGGAAGGGGGGCAAAGCCGATAAAGGAGGCGACGTACTTGCTGCTGGAGTAGCGGCCGTCGACGATCTTTTGGGCAGTGCCGGTTTTCCCCGCGGCGCGATAGCCGTCCAGGGCGGCTTTTTTCGCCGTTCCGCGCAGGATCACACCCTCGAAGGCGTAGCGAACCGCGGCGGCCGTCTCGGACTTGATGATGCGCACCGGTGCGGGCTCGTTGACCCGCATGAGGTCGCCGTTCTGATCGATCACGCGATCGACGACCGACGGGCGGACACGAAAGCCGCCGTTGGCGATCGTATTGATGGCCGTGATCATCTGCATCGATGTGACACCCACCTCCTGGCCGAACGAGATCGCCGCGACGGACAACCCGGACCAGTCATTCAAGTCCCGCACCAGCCCGACAATCTCAGCGGGCAGATCGATCCTAGTCTTGGCGCCGAACCCGAACATGCGGAGGGCGTCGTAGAGCCGCTGTTCGCCCAGGCGCAGCCCCAGCTTCGCTGCGCCTATGTTGGACGATTTTTCGAGGACTTCATTAAAGGTCAGGATCCCATAGGGCTTGTGATCGTGGAAGACGTGCCTGCCGACGGTGATTCTACCCATCTGGCAGTCAATCTGCTCGTCCGGCCGCGTCAGGCCCGCTTCGAGGGCGGCGGTTGCCACCACCACCTTGAAGGTGGATCCAGGCTCGAATAAAACCGATATTGCGCGGTCGAGCAACAACTCAGGCTCCACTTCATTATACGCATTACAATTGAAGTTTGGGTAGTTCGCGAGGGCCAAAATCCTTCCGGTGTCGGACTCCATCACGATCGCGGTGCCGCCCTTCGCGTTTGTGCTCTCGACTCCGTCCTTCAGCTCCCGCTCCGCGATATACTGGATCGCCTTGTCAATGCTGAGGTAAAGGTCGTCTCCCGGTCTGGGCTGCTGCGCCATTCTGGCCCGGAATGCACGCCCGCGCGCATCCACTTCAAGCACTTCCTGCCCCGCAGCGCCCTTGAGTTCCTTGTCGTATTGCGATTCCACGCCGGCGCCCCCGACGCCCTCCATGTTTACAAATCCCAGGACATGGCAGGCCAGTTCCTTGCCGGGATAGACGCGCCTGCTCTCTTCCTGGAAGTAGATGCCGTCCACCTTGAGCGCTTCGATTCGCCCCTCGCACTGCGGATCGATCATGCGCTTTACGACCAGGTTTTTCCTGCGTGCCGGATTCGTCATCCGGTCAAGCAGCTTGGCGGCGTCAAGGTCCAGGATCGAAGCCAGGGCCGCTGCGACTTCTTTCTTTTTTTTGTCTTCGATGAGGCCCGGCACGGCCATGACGGTCTTTAGCGTGGTATTCCGGGCCAGAGGTTCCATGTGGGAATCGTAGATGATGCCACGGGGGGCGGGGACTTCGTCGGTCGTATGCTGCTGGCTCATCGCCTGCTGCAGGTATTCCTCGTGACGCAGGACCTGCACTTGAACCAGGCGGCCGAGGATCACGGCGCTCCATAGGAAAATCCCGCCGATCACCAGCGCGATTCTCATCGGATTGGACCGCTTTCCCCGTTCGGTCATCGTCAGTTATTCGCGGATGGCCTCCTCGGAGGTACGCTTAGCTGCTGAGGATTGGCCAACGCCAGGCCGGCGGGCCGGTCACCCTCAATTCTCCGGGTGAACGGGATCTTCTGGTTCGCCTGGATGGGTTCCATACCCAGGACATTGCGGGCATAAGCATCGATGTCCTTGGGATTCTTGAGCGTCTCTTCCTGGAGGATCAGTTGGTCTTGAATCTTCTTCAACGACTGTTCTTTTGCTTCGAGCCCTTGTATGGCGTAACCCAGATTAACAATCCTTTTTTGGATCCACAGGTGCCCCACGAGGGCCCCCGCGATCGTCAGAAGGCACAGAATGCACGCGAGCAGATCCGAAAGGCTGCGTGAATCGGTTTTGCACGGGATCATATGATTCCGGGTTTCGACTCCACTTGACCAATCACTCATCATGGCTTACGGCCTCCTCCGAATGTGAGGGGCAGGGGATGCGATCACAAATCGACTATCCGATGCTTTCCAAAGCCCGCAGCTTTGCGCTCCGGGCGCGTGGATTCATGGCCAACTCGGCGTCGCCCGGCGTTACCGGCCGCGGCGTGAGCACGCGGGCGCGTTCCTGCCGGGGACAGGTGCACAGTGCCGGCGGCCGATCACAGACACAGTTGCCGGACAACATGCGGAAAGACCGCTTCACGATGCGGTCCTCCAACGAGTGAAACGAAATGGCGACCAGCCTCCCTCCCGGTTTCAGGAAGGAGAGAGCGTCGGTGAAAAACTCCTCCAGGCCTTCGAGTTCCTGGTTGACGGCGATACGCAACGCCTGAAAAGTCCGGGTTGCCGGATGGATCTGGCGGGCGCCCCGGCCCCTGATTGCGCGGCTCACGATCTCGGCGAGCTGGGAGCAGCGTGTGATCCGCGCCGCGTCCCGCGCGGCGACCACCGCCGAGGCAATGCGGCGGGAGAATCGTTCTTCACCGAAGCGGAAAATGATGTCCGCAAGCTGCTCTTCCGGCAGGTCGTTGACCAGGTCCGCCGCAGTCAGGCGCTGAGAGCGGTCCATGCGCATATCGAGCATGTCGTCGCTCTGGAAACTGAAGCCGCGCTCCGGAAGGAGCAGCTGGTAGGCGGAAACACCGAGGTCTACCAGGATGCCGTCGACCGGTTTGATCCCCGAATTGTTCAGGACCAGCGGGAGATTCTTGAAATTCTCGTGCAGCAAACGAATGCTGTCGGAATAGGGCTGAAGGTGGCGCCGGGCCCGGTCCAAGGATTCCTCGTCGCGGTCGAGGCCGACCAACAGCCCGCCGGGCTGAATCTTCTCGAGAATCGCCCACGCGTGCCCGCCGAGGCCCAGGGTCGCATCGACATAAACCCCGCCCGCGCGGCAACGGAGGAATTCGAGGACTTCCTCCTTCATCACGGGCAGGTGTTCGGGCGCGAAGTCGTTTATCGAGTCAAATGTCATGCCTGCCTGCCAGATCGCTCTCACCATGCCTCCCTGCCGCCAGGATCAGATTCCTTGCTCCGCCAGCCTCTCCCGGTCCTGATTGGTGAGAGGCTCGTCCTTCATGCTCTGGCGAATGGTCTCGTTATTCCACACTTCCAGGTGATCGTTCTTCGCCATCACAACGACGTCTCCGGAGATCCTGGCGTCCTCCCGCAAGGTTTGGGGTATGAGAATGCGTCCCTGAAGGTCCATCTGCGCGAGCATGCCGTAGTAGCTCGTGAACTTGAGCAGCTTCAACTTCGCCGGATCCATGCGCGGTGGCGCCTGCAGCTTCTGGGCAATCTGCTCCCACACGGAGATGGGGTAGATCTGGGCGCTCTTGCCGTCATCGCTGGTGACGAAATACGTGCTGTCTTCCGTCTCAGGCAGCTCACGGCGGAACTTGGCCGGGACCTTCAGGCGAAATTTATTGTCGATTTTAGCGGGACAGCTTCCCCAGAGCATGGGCCCTCAACCACCGCAAATATGAACTTTCGGAAAGAACGTTTGTAACCGGGGAAATTCGATCCAGACTCGCCTAAGTAAACCACTTTAGGCCACTTTGGACCACGGGCGCAGGATAATGCGACTCACAAATCATGTCAAGTAAATAACGATATTATTTACACTTTGGAGCGATTTTGCTGGGGCAGGCGTGCCTGCCGGTCGGGTTTGGCCCGACGGCAGGTCCTCCGGCCGGCAGGCTTCCGACCGGGACGATTATGTAAAATATCTGTTTTCTTTAATTTAAGTACAGAAGAGCCGCGCGGCTCCTGCCCAGAGCCCTGGGACGCCGCAGCCTCCCCTGTTCCGTTGCATGACATCATGATGGAAGCATTATGGTCTCGGCAGTTTAAAGCAGAGAGTGAGTGATGACCGTTGTGGCAGGCAAAAGTCCCCGGCCGCCGAGAATGTCTCAAAACCAGGCGTCCTGGAGGGACGCGGAGAGAGTAGCCGGGGGCCAGCCGCGCAGCGGCGCTGCCCCCGGTGAGGCCAGATAAATGGTGAGAACCCCGGCAGGAGCGACAGAAGTAATTTGTTTGCAGATGTTTTCTGCCGCCCCTGCCGGGGCTCGGTTTCTCATTCGTCCTTTACACCGGGCGGCGCTTCGCTTGCCCGGGGCTACTGTCTCCAGCCCTTCCAGGGCGTGGATTGGGGGCAGATCGCCGGGTGCACGAGTTCTGAGACATTCTCGGCGGCCGGGACCTATTCTATGTGGTGACGAAATCGCTTATCCGGATTCCTGGCTCCGATAATCCTGGGGGTTTCGTGCTAACATATTTCCCCGCTTGGGTCAGGAGGAAATTGCGTGAAGGTCGGCATCGTCGGACTACCGCTGGTAGGGAAGAGCACCATATTTAACCTGTTGACGCGCGGACACGTAGACACCTCTTCCTGGGGTGGAAACAAGGGGGAAGCGCACATTGGAGTGGCGCAGGTGCCGGATTCCCGGCTGGACCGGCTCGCCGGGATCGTTCATCCCGAGAAGGTGACTTACGCGACTGTCGAATATGTCGATCTCCCCGGCCTCGCGCGCGGCGAAGCGCGTGGCGAGGAGTCACGCGAGATCGGCACCTATCTCACAAGCCTGAAAAACGCCGATGCACTGCTGCAGGTGGTTCGTGCTTTCGAGGACGAGAACCTTCCGCATTCCGAGGGGACGATCGATCCACGCCGCGACATCGGCCTGTTCGAACTGGAGATGATTTTTTCGGATCTGGCCATCATCGAAAAGCGTCTCGAGCGCGTTTCCAAGGATCTGAAGAAAGCCAAGACTTCCGATCTCGAACTGGAACACGCCGTGCTCACGCGGTTCCGGGAGGCCCTGGAGCAGGAGAAGCCGCTGCGCGACCTGACCCTGACGGACGAAGAGCTGAAGAGGGTGAAGGGATTTACATTCATGTCCGCGAAGCCCATGCTGATCGTATTGAACCTGGGCGAGCAGGACATTGCCAGGATCCAGGGGGTGGTCGCGGAATTCGGGCTGGAGCGGCATGCGGCACGGCAAAACGTCGCCGTCACGGCGGTTTGTGGAAAGATAGAGGCGGAGATTGCGGCGTTGCCGGACGAGGATGCAAAGTTATTCATGGACGACCTGGGTTTGACGTCGAGCGGCCTGGCCAGAATTGTCCAGGAATCGTACTCGCTGCTCGGATTGTTTTCGTTCTACACGGCCGGCGAGCCGGAAGCGCGCGCGTGGACCATCCCGAAGAACACCACGGCGCAGCAGGCCGCCGGCGTGATCCATAGCGACTTTGAGCGTGGTTTCATTAAGGCTGAGGTCGTTGCCTATGACGACATGATCCAGTACGGCTCATTCCCGGCGGCAAGGAGCAAGGGCGTGTTGCGCCTGGAGGGCAAAGACTACGTCGTCCACGAAGGCGACGTGATTCTGTTTCGATTCAATGTGTGAGGCAGCAGATCCATAATCCAGATCATGCGAGCTCCCGGATTCTTACTCACCGTCCCCATTTTCCTGGCAGTTTCTCTGATGGCGCCGCGTCCTGCTGTGGCAGGGAAAGCGCCTGACGCGGAGCTGTTCGGCAAAGTGATCCGCCGCATCGAATTCAGGGAGGAGACGAATCAGCCCCTGCAGGTGGTTCACTACGATCGCAGCATCGGGTTGAAGCCGGGGACCGATGTTCTCACCAGGACCGGCCTGAAGGGTGCGATCCAGGCACTCTATGACACCGGGAGTTTTTCGGATATCGCCGCCGATGCCGAAGCCGATGGTGACGGAGTGCTGCTGCGGTTCCAGGTGCGCCTCAGCACTTATTTCAACCGCTTCATCCTCCCGGGAAGTGTGGATCTTGGGGGCCGCTCCCCCTCCGAAGTCATGCCCCTCCCCGCCGGTGAACGCTTCACGGGGGAAAAGCTGGAAGCAGCCAGGCTTGCCGTTCTCAATTACATGCACGAAAGGGGATACTACCAGGCACAGGTGAAGGTACATACGCAGCCGGGCAAGAGCCGGGCACAGGTGGACACGGTCTTTGACGTCCAGCAGGGTCCCCTCTCGGTGATCCGGTCCCTGGCGATCCAGGGGGTGCCCGATCAGGAACTGGCCTTCATCCGTGACCGCCTGGGAGTCAAGGAAGGGGAGCGGTATCGGCGCGACCGCATCCGCAAGCGGATGGAGGAGCTGAAGAATTACCTGGTCGGCCGCGGCTTTCTTGACGCCGAGCCTGTGCTGTCTGAAACCTACCGGGAGGCCGAAAACTCGATCGCGCTCGCATTCTCGATCTCCAATTTCGGGCAGGTGCGTCTCGTGATAGAAGGGTACAAGGTTCCCAAGGAACAACAGCGCCGCCTGTTGCCGATCCTGTCCGGGGAGGGGTTGCGGCAGGACCTGATCGATGAGGGTGTGGCCAACCTCAGGACCTATCTTGAGGATCGCGGCTACCCGGAAGCGGTGATCTCGGTCCACGAGGATCGTGACTCCTCGGGTGTGCGGATCCTCCGGTACAGCGTGGACCGGGGCCGCAAAGTCACGGTGAGCGAGGTGCTGTTCCGCGGCAACCGGCTCTATGCGGCGCAGGATCTGCTCAAATCCATTCAGATCCAGCCCGCGCGCTTCCTGCAGAAATCCGCCTACAGCGTGACGAAGCTCGACTCCGACGTGGAAGCGCTGCAGTCCCGGTATCGGTCCGCAGGGTACATCAATGCCGTCGTGGTACCCTTAGTCGAGCCGCTCCAGGGCGCGGAAAAGCTGCGGATCATATTCGAAATCGAAGAGGGAGTGCAGGCGCTGACAAAATCGGTCACGATCGAAATGACACGCTCTGACGGCAAGACCGTCGAGGTGGAGGCCCCCAACGAAGGAAATCCCAGTCTCGGCGCCGTCCTCATGCGCCTCAAGAAAGGGCAGCCGTACTCGCCTTCGATTGCAGAACACGATCGCCAGATCATCCTGGCGGCTTACAGCGACGCCGGATACCTGCAGCCGGAGGTCGCCTACCGAGCGGCGGGCCCCGATGCCGAACAGAAGTTTGCGGTGGAATTTCAGATAAGAGAGGGCGTGTGTTCCCGAGTCGACAACGTCATCGTGCTGGGACAGAACCGCACGCGGGAATGGGTGATCGACAGGCGCATAAAGCTGAAGCCCGATGATCCCCTGAGCCTGGGCAAGATGCTGGAGACACAGCAGGGGCTTTACAACACGGGAGTGTTTGAACTGGTGCGGGTGACGCCTCAGAATCCCGAGGGGAACGCGCTGTACCAGAATGTCCTGGTAAGGGTGCAGGAGGCGAGGCCGGTCACGGTCCGTTATGGGTTCGGGTACCAGGAGCGGGAAAAAGTGCGCGGCATTCTGGCGCTGTCGGACTTGAATCTCTTAGGCCTCGGCAGGCGCGTGGACCTGAGCCTCAGAGGGAGCACCATCGAACAGGCCGGTGTCCTCAGTTTCCAGCAGCCGCAGGTCCGGTTCCTGCCGGTCGATTCATACCTGACCTTTTCCGGCAGCAAGAAACAGGAAGTCAGCTTCGACGTCAGGCGGGTCGACGGGGCCTACCAATACAGCCGCTCGATCAATGATCACACCTGGGGCCTGTTGCGCTACCGGTTCACCAACGTCCTGGTTTCGAATGCCTCAGCCGATCTGGTCCGTGAAGAGACGCCGCGCAATCTCTCGACGGTGTCCGCGATTTATGTGAACGACACACGCGACAATTACCTGGATCCCGAAAGAGGATTTTTCACCTCCACTGACCTGAGCATCACCTCGAAGCTGCCGAGGCGCCTGCTCCCGGGCGGCCACTATTTTTCTCTATTCACACAGAACAGTTACTATCGCAGGCTGACCGGGCCGCTGCTGATGGCTTCCTCCCTGCGCTTCGGGATCCTTCACCCCTTTGCCGGCGATCGAAGCATCCCGATCAGCGAGAGGTTCTTCGCGGGCGGAGGATCCACACTGCGCGGGTTCGACACCGACCTGGCGGGGCCCTTGGGTCTTAACAACGAACCGATCGGAGGCAACGCCCTGCTCATCGGCAACCTGGAGCTGCGCGTGCCGCTGGTCAGCCGGCTCGAACTGGCGGCCTTTTATGACGGCGGCAATGTCTTCACGAGCGTGAGCGCCATTCGCCTGTCGGATGTCAGTCATACCGTGGGGATCGGGCTGAGGGTGAAAACACCCTTCGGTCCCATCCGCGTCGACTATGGAATCAATTTGAACCTTTCAGCCCAACTCCGTTCTCTGGGATACAAGCAGGGGCATTTCTTCCTGACGATCGGGCCGCCCTTCTAGAGATGGATATTATGAAGAGACTCCGGATCGTGACTTTCTTGCTTTGCGGATTGGTGATAGGCGTTCCATCGTCCGCAGAGGAGGTCGACCGCCTGCTGGCCGCAGTCAACGGCAGGGTGATCACGGCAGGGGACGTTGAGTTGGCGCGGGCCCTCTATGCCCTGTTTTCGCTGGGCAAGAAAGAGGTTCAGTCCTCGAAACAGGAGGAACTCGCCGGCCTGATCGAGCTGGAACTGGTTCGCCAGGAGCTGGAGAATTTTCCGCTCGAACAAGGGAGCCAGAGCCAGATGCAGACCGATGTCCAGGCAAAAATGGACGACCTGAAGGAAGCATACGCCGAGATCGGGGGGCTCCCGGCGCTTCTCCGCCGGCTCGGACTGAAGGAAGAGGAACTGGTTTCCTACGTCCGGTTGCGCGTTTTTCTCGATCGATTTCTGGACCTCCGCTTCCGCCCGTTTGTGACCGTGTCGGACGCGGAAGTGGCCGCGTACTACCGTGAAACTCTTCTGCCGCAGCTGCAAAAGGCGGGCTCGGCGGCGCCGCCTCTGGAGGAAGTCTCGTCGAAAATCAAAGAGATTCTGACGGAAGACAAGGTCACCGTCGAATACACGCAGTGGATTGAAAATATCAGGAACCACTCGCGCATCGAGTATTTCCCTGTAGCGCCGCAGTCATCAGAGGGGAGGCAGCCATGAAAGCGCGCAGGGTCATCCTGATCGCCGCGGCCGTTATCCTCCTCATGCTCGCATGGCTGGGAATTTCTTATCTGCGTTCCCCTGCTTTCAAAGAGAAGATCATGGCTGCCCTGGTGCAGCGCATCGAGCAGGCGACCGGCCTGCAGGTAAAACTCGGGCGATTTTCGCTGAACGTCTTCCGGGGCAGGTTTGCAGTCGACGCGCTGGAATTGAGATCCCTGAAAGAGTCCGGCAGCCGCCTGGAGCTGGATGTGGGCGAAATCACCGGTTCGCTCAGGCTGACGTCCCTGTGGCGGCCCAAGATCGACCTGACGGAACTCAATCTCATCCGGCCGAGAATGAGGATTCTTCCGGCGCCCGGGGGCGGGCCGACGCGCCTGGGCGCCATCATGAGGAAATCACTCGATGTGGCGGCGGGCAAGGCGACGATTCAGGACGGTTGGGTGGAATGGAACAACCGCCGCATCCCGCTGAATCTGGTGATGGACGCCTTGAACTGCAGCATCGCGTACCAGCCGGACCCGCAGAGCTATGCCGTGCAGATCTCTTACAGGAACAGCCCGTTGCAGTGGGGCGAACGCAGGTTTGTGTACGACCTGGATGCGAGCGTCAACCTCCTGGCTACCGGCCTGGAGATCAATTCGTTTGCGCTGCGCGAAGGGCGAAGCCGGTTCGCCGGTGGCGGAGCGCTGAACGACTGGGACGCTCCTGCGCTCCAGATCAGCACGTCGGGCACGTTTTCCCGCGACGAATATTCCATTTTGACCCCGGCGCTGAAGGAGGCGCACGGCGACATCGCGGTGAACTGCGACCTCGGCTGGGATGCCCGCGGGTTCCATGCGTCGGGCAAGTTCCGCACGGATGCCGCCTACTACAGGCAGACCGTCGGACGCGCGCTCCGGGGATCGTTCGAGATCCAGGACAACCGGCTGTTCCTCCGCGATGTGGACGGCCGGCTGGGCGGCGGCAGCTTTCAGGTCGCCGGGGTTGTGCCGCTGACGCGCGCGGATCCCGAATTCAACCATTTCCAGATTTCCGCCAACAACGTCCCGCTGCGTGACGCGGCGTCGGTCCTGGAGCTGAAGGCGCTGAGCCTCGACAACAGTGTCGACGCCAGCGTAACGCTCGATTGGCGCAGGGGAGCGGCGGACCTCTCGGCGGAGGGATCCGTGGGGTTGCGCGGCATGCCGGCGGATGTCTCCGATTCGGGAGTGAAGACGGCGCTGGGGGGGCCGATCGAGTTCTGGTACCGCAACCGCGCCTGGCATCTGAAGAAAATCAATCTCTCCTCGCCGGACACGCGCATCGACGGACAAGAGGAGGATCCGGAGCGTTCCCATATTCTCCTGGACACGGATCGCCCTGCGGAGGTTCTCAGCCTGCTGCGCAATTTTGCCGCCTCCCTGGAGGGTTTGATCACGGATTATCCGGATCTGCTCGCGCTCTCCGGCCGGTTTCATCTCGACGGCGACATCGTGATTCGCCCCACCGCAGCCATGTCCTACGAAGGCCAGCTCACGGTGACAAACGCCCGCTGGCGCATTTACAGCATCACCAGCCTGGGCGCAACCGCGTCGTGGGACGGGTCGCGCCTGCGCTTGCGTGCGCTCAAGCTGCAGCGGGGGACGCAATCGGCCGAGGGCGAATTTGTATTCGACGTGCCGCGCGGCGAGGCTCCCCCCGACGTTTCCTTCGACGGGTCGATCCACGAGTTCTCCCTGGCGTCGCTCCGCGACCTGGGCGTGGATCCCGGGGCCGAGATCGCCGGCCCACTGAGCGGCCGGGGGCGGCTCTCTTACCAGGGTGGATTCCTCGAGGGGAACGGCAGGCTCCAGGTCGAGAAGGGATCTGTGAACGGACAGTCGTTCGACCTCCTTACCGCGACCGCCACTCTCAAGGACCACGCCCTCACCATTACCGACGGGCTCGTGAACCGCGGATCGGCTTCGGTCAGTGCCCAGGGCAAGGTCAACCTGGACACGCGCGAAATAAACCTCTCCGCACGTCTCAAGCAGCTGCCGTTTGCAGATATCCCGGAGGTTCACGCGAGCGGGTTGGCGCTGCAGGGACGCGCCACCGCCTCGGGCGAAATCCACGGGCGCCTTGACCGTCTTGAAGTCAAAGCGAACGTAGACCTGGAAGGGCTGGGGTACTCCGGGTGGGATCTGGGCCAGGGCAAGGCAACGGTCACGCTGCGTGAAGGGGCCCTGTCCGCGACGTTCGACGTCCAATCCGGCCTTGGCGGGTTCCGGGGCTCCGCAAACGTATCGACGGATTCCGGGTACCAGGGTCGCGCCGAGCTCGAGTTCCGCGACTGGAACGTGCACAAGATCATCGCGGACAACGCCCCTTCGATCTTCAACGACCTGAATACCCTGCTTCACGGGAACCTTGTGATCGAAGGGCCCTTTGCCGAACCCTCGAAGCTGAAATATCGCGGCTCGATGGACGGCGCCCGATTCGAGGTCCACGGCTACGAGCTTCACAATGAAGGCCTGATGAAGTTCGCCCTGGCGAACCAGAAATTGAGCGTCGAGGAGGCCCGGCTCGCCGGCGATGGCAGCAGCCTCTCCCTCGGCGGCGACATCCCGATCGGGACCGGCGCCGGGCTCGACCTGCATCTCAACGGCAAACTCAACCTGATCTGCCTGGATCGGCTCGTTCCCAAGCTGGGGGTCTCCGGCTCCGCGGCCCTCAATGTCAGCGCTACCGGTTCCTGGAAAGCACCCGAAGTGATCGGCCGGGCGGCCCTCGAAGACGCCCGGGTCGAGCACGAGGACCTCCCCTATCCTCTGGCAGGACTGCGGGGCAACCTGATTTTCTCGCGCAATTCGGTCAGACTCGAAGGGGTGACCGGGGTCATCGCCTCGGGGACGATGCGGCTGGACGGGACGGTCGAGCATCAGATAAACGAGTTGCGCGGAGTCAGCCTCCAGGCTACCGTGCGCAAGGCCCGTCTCCACTACCCGAAAGACTTTGTGTCCTCGATCGACGCCGAACTGAACCTGAGGGGCGGGCCCGATGCCCTGGTGCTTACGGGGGATGTGACTGTCCTGCGCGCCGATTACTCGCGCGACTTCAGCATGCTTGAGCAGCTGATCGGCAGGCCGTCGGGGGGCTCGGGACCGCAAGTGGCAGATTCGCTGTTGGCAGGCACGCGCCTGAATGTGACGGTGCGCTCTGAAAACGGGCTATACATCGACAACGAACTTGCGCGGGTACAGGCGGGGATCAGCCTGACCCTGCGCGGCACCCTCGCCTACCCTTCTGTGACTGGCCGCGTCGAAGCCACCGAGGGATCGATATTCTTCCGCGGGAACCGCTTCGACATCGTCCACGGATCCGCGGATTTCGTGGATCGAAGCAGGATCAACCCGGTGTTCGATGTCCGCGCCGAAGCGGATGTGCGCAGTTATCGCCTGAGTCTGGACGTCAACGGCGACCTGGACCACCTGCGCCTGAATGTCACGTCGGACCCGCCGCTGTCGACGGTCGACATCGTGTCGCTGATGACCACCGGCAAATCGGGAGATATAGGCTCCACCGGAATTGAAAATCCCCGCCGCCAGGCCGAGATGACGGGGCTGAGTGCGGCAAGCATCCTCTCCGAAAGCCTGACCGGCGTGATCGGCAAGCGCGTCGAACGCATTTTCGGGCTTCAGAGCTTCCGCGTCGATCCCTTCCTCGCCGGCGCTGAAAATGATCCCACGGCCCGGGTGACGATCAGCGAACGGCTGTCTAATGATCTCACGATCACCTTCTCGCGGAACCTCACCACCACCAAGGAGCAGATTGTCGTGCTCGAATATGACGTCACCAAGAACCTGACGATCGTGGCGACGCGGGATGAGGACGGCACCTACGGCGTTGATTTCAGATTCCGCAAGCGTTTTCGCTGAAATCTGTTACATTTTTCCAGGTTGACCTGTAAAATGTTTAGTTTCGCCGCAGGATGACCGTCCGCTAATGAGGTTCTATTTATGAGAATTCTGGTAATTGAAGATGAGAGCAAGGTAGCCAACTTCGTCAAGAAGGGGCTGGAGCAGTCCGGATACGAGGTGGACGTGGCGGCCGACGGGGAAGAGGGCTTCGACAAGTTCCGAGCCGTCGACTACGATCTCGTGCTGCTCGATCTGATGCTGCCGAAAATCACCGGGTGGGAGCTGATCCCGCTGCTGCGCAAGCGCAAGCCCACTCTGCCCATCCTGGCAGTGACCGCCAAGACCGCGGTCGAGGACCGGGTCCAGGGCCTGAACCTGGGTTGCGACGACTACCTCGTGAAGCCGTTTTCGTTTGCCGAGCTTCTGGCCCGGATCCAGGCGCAGCTCCGCAGGGGCGTGGCGCTCGGGACTGCCGAATTGCGCGCCGCGGACCTGGTGCTGGATCCGCTCAAACGCAAGGTCACGCGGGGCGGCAAGACCATCGAGCTCTCCAACAAGGAGTTTGCTCTGCTCGAGTACCTGTTGCGCAACAAGGATGAAATCGTGACGCGCAACATGATTGTCGAGAATGTCTGGGACTCCAGTTTCGACAACTTCACAAACGTCGTCGACGTCTACATCAATTATCTGCGAAATAAGATCGACCGCGGCTTCGACCAGCAGCTGATCCAGACCGTCCGCGGAGTCGGGTACACCCTCCGGAGCACAGCAGCGTGAACGTCAGCTCTCTCCGCTTCAAGCTCGGTTTGACGAACGGCCTCTTCATTTCCATTTTTTTCGTGCTCTTTGGTTTTGTCCGCTACCAGACGTTCGCCTACCGTGCGGAGCGGAGTTTCGAGCGCGGCCTGGAGAACCAGGCGAAATTTTTTACACGCAACATCCGCGCCACACCGGACGGATTCGACTTTATACCGAATGTTGCTCAGGCGGACGCCCTGGCATTGGACACGATCCGTCCCTTCTTCGTCCTGACCGACCCGGACGGCCGGGTCTTGCGCGAGGAGATGTACGGCTGGTACATCAAGCGGATGCTGAAGGAGAAGGACCTCGACAGCGTCCTGCACAACCGGTCGGGTTTCAGCGACGCCGAAGCTTACGACGGCAGGCGATTCCGGTTCATCAACGAGATGATGCCCTCCGGAAACGGCCAGGTCGTGGTGCTGCACCTCGGCCGGTCGTTGGAACAACTCCAGGTTATCCTCGACGAATACATGCGGATCTACTTCTGGTCGGTGCCCCCGGTTCTGCTGATTGCCGTATTGGTCGGCTGGTTCCTTGCCGCGCATGCGCTCAAGCCTTTCGAGGAAGTGGCAAAGATCGCCGAAGAGATCACCTCGGAAAAACTGAATACCCAGATCGTGATCGCCCGCCGCGAGCACGAGGTCCAGAGGCTGGTCCAGTCGTTTAACGCGATGGTAGGGCGGTTAAGCGAGTCGTTCGACCAGATGCGCAAATTCAACTCCAACGTGGCGCATGAACTGCGCACGCCTCTGGCCATTTTGCAGGGGGAGAACGAAATCGCCCTCCGTTCGGCGACGGTCCCGGAGGATATCCGTTCGGTGCTGATCAGCAATCTCGAGGAACTCGGGAGGCTGACGAGAATCGTCAACGATCTTTTGACATTGTCCGAGGTGGAAGCCGGCGCCCAGGTGCTCGAGAAGAAGCCCATCAACTTGAAGCCGCTGGTGGCGGACCTGGCCGATCAGATGCAGTTGCTGGCCATGGAACGGAACATCACCATCGAAGTCCAGGATCTGTCCGATGCCGTTGTGGAGGCGGACGACCTGTGGATGCGTCGCGCCATGCTCAATCTGCTGGACAACGCGATCAAATATTCGCGGGATGGGGGAACAGTGCGGGTTTCGATGAGCCATGACGGGGCCAGAGTCCAAGTCCGCGTCCGGGACGACGGGATCGGCATCGCCAGCCAGGACCTGCCGCACATTTTCGATCGCCTCTACCGCGCCGATCATGCGCGCAATCGCAACACCGGCGGCTCGGGTCTGGGACTGGCCCTGGTGAAGTGGGTCATCGAAGCGCATCAGGGCCAGGTTCAAGTCTCGAGCGAGCCCGACCTCGGGGCGAGTTTTCAGATCGACATCCCGCTGCATTCGCCGGCGCCGAAAGGGCCGGGGGAGGGCATGCCGGGAAAGCCGGCGAAATCATCGCGAAGCAGGACACATTTTTAGGCCCCGGTAGGACCCGCCGGCGTTCGATCCTGACAGTTCCCGGCTCCGCGGCATGACAGGTTCGCCTTTGGACCGAACAAAAATGCCGGAAGGGGTGCGGTTTGTGTTGCCTTTCGGCTTACTCTCCACGTATAATGCCCATTTTGTCACAGGAGGTTGCAGCCGTGTACGCCGTCATCAAAACTGGTGGGAAGCAGTATCGAGTAGCCGAAGGGGACGTAGTTCGTTTTGAGAAGCTCGAAGCCGAATCCGGCTCAGCGGTGGAGTTCAAGGATGTGCTGCTGGTAAACACGGGCGAGCAGACCTATATCGGGCAACCATTGGTATCGGGAGCAACGGTCACCGGGACCGTGGAAGGGGAAGGACTTGGGGACAAGGTGCTTGTCTTCAAGTACAAGGCGAAGAAGCAATATCGCCGGACCCGCGGACACCGGCAGGCCTATTCCAAGGTTCACATCGACAAGATCAGCATGGCCGGAACGACGGCGTAGGCGGCAGAGGGCATCATGGCACACAAAAAAGGTGTTGGAAGTTCCAGAAACGGCAGGGACAGCCAGTCGAAGAGGCTGGGAGTGAAACGGTTTGCGGGCGAAATGGTCAGTGGCGGGACGATCATCGTCCGGCAGCGCGGATCCAAGCTGAAGCCGGGCCACAACGTGGGTATTGGCCGCGATGACACCCTGTATGCCGAAGTGACCGGCGTGGTCCGGTTTCAGGACCGCGGGCGTCTGGGGCGTTTCGTCCACATTGAGGCAACGTCATAGCCATCCTGATCGAAGGTTCATTGTAATTCAGCAGGCAGGACCCCATTCGGGGTCCTTTTTGTTTTCGGCACGCCCGAACTGCGGGTGCAGGGACAGCATAGAATCGGATGTTCATCGATCGAGCCACTATTATCGTGCATGCCGGCGACGGCGGAAATGGCTGCATGGCTTTTCGCCGCGAGAAATTCATTCCCCGCGGGGGGCCTAGCGGCGGTGACGGAGGCAAGGGGGGAGACGTCTACCTCGAATGCTCCGATCGGGTCAACACACTCCTGCACTTCCAATATAAAAGGGAGTTCAAGGCCGAACGCGGCCGCCACGGCGAGGGATCAAAGCGTCATGGCCGGGACGGAGACGACATCACGATCCTCATACCACGCGGCACCCAGGTGTTTCAGGAGCCCGAGCACGTGCTGCTGCACGATTTTTCCACGCCAGGCGAACGGATTCGCGTTGCCCAAGGCGGCAGGGGAGGCAAGGGGAACGCACAGTTTGCCACATCGACCAATCAAGCCCCCCGGCGCGTCGAACCGGGCTGGCCGGGGGAGGAAATCCAGCTCGCCCTCAACCTGAAACTCATCGCTGACGTGGGATTGGTCGGGTACCCGAACGTCGGGAAATCCACGCTGATCTCCAGGATCAGTTCGGCGAAGCCCAAAATCGCAGATTACCCTTTCACCACACTGGTTCCGCACCTCGGCGTGGTGGCCCTCGACGATTTCCGCACCTTCGTTGTCGCGGACATCCCCGGGCTGATCGAAGGCGCACACGAAGGGCATGGGCTCGGCGACAAGTTTCTCAAACACGTGGAGCGCACCAAAATCCTGGTGCACATGGTGGATGTCAGCCAGACAGAGAGAGATCCGATCGCCGACTACAAGACCATCCTTCGCGAGTTGACCCTCTTCAACGACACACTGGCGCTGCGCAGGCAAGTGGTGGTAGCCTCGAAAGTAGATGCGTTGGCGGACCCGCGCAATCTCACGAAGTTGCGCATGATGTGCGCGCGGCGCAAGATACCATTCCAGGGAATTTCTTCGGTCACCGGGGAAGGTATCCGGGAATTGATCCGCCTGCTGGAAAAGCTGCTGTTCTCGAACCCGGACGACCATGATGCACCCCGGGGCGTCAGGGGTATATCTGGCAAGGAGATCTGACTTGGGGGCGATGAAACTGGGAGTTCTGGGCGGCAGCTTCAATCCCATCCACCTGGGACACCTCCACATTGCCCGGAGCGCCCGCGAAGCCTTCGGTCTTTCCAGGGTGCTGTTCGTCGTCGCAACGGTTCCGCCGCACAAGCCGCCCGGCGACCTGACCCCTTTTGCGCACCGATACGCGATGGTGAGCCTGGCGACCGCCGGCCGCGAAGGTTTCCTGCCTTCCCTCGTCGAAACGGAGCCGCCTGCCAGCCCTTTCACGGTCGACACACTGGCGAAGCTGGCGCGCGCCTTCGGCGTGACCGGCAGGGATTTGTATTTTATCGCCGGGGGGGACTCGCTGAGGGACGTGGCCGGATGGCATGACAGTGAAACACTGCTTATGTCCTATAATTTTGTTTTCGTCATGCGTCCGGGTGTGCAGGCGCTGCAAGCTCGCGCGGCGCTGACGCCGGCAGTCGCTCCCCGCGTGGTTGACTTCAGGGGTGTCGACGAAGCCCGGGTTCAAGGACGGATCGCGGCGGAATGTGAAGCGGAGGCGTGTCGCATATTCCTGATCGACGCCGGCGCTCCGGACATTGCCGCCTCGCAGATCCGGAAATTGGCCTCTCTGGGGCAGAGCATTGAACACATGGTGCCCGCTCCCGTACACGAGTACATTGTGAAACTTCATCTCTACGGTGAATGATGGATAAAGCTTTGAGGATTGCGGTCAAGGCAGTGGATGACAAGAAAGCCCAGGACGTCGTGGCCATGGACATCTCGGCCGTTGCCTCTTTTGCCGATTATTTTCTCCTCTGTTCCGGCGACTCTTCACGCCAGATCCAGGCGATTGCCGATGAAGTGGAGGAAAAGATGGCGGCAAACGGGTACCGTCCGTCTCACGTGGAAGGCTATGGAAATGCCGAGTGGATCCTGCTGGATTACTTCGGCCTCGTCGTCCATATTTTCTCCAGGCAGGCACGCGCCTACTACGACCTCGAACGCCTGTGGCGTGACGCAGCGGCGCTGGATGTCCGCAAGCTGCTGGCGCCGGATGGGGCTGAAACCGCTCCTGTGCGCCGGGCGCGGAAACGAAAGTCCTGAGCCGAACGGGCGTGGAGGTTTTGAGGCTCCTGGTATCGGGGACGGCGACCAGGACGCCGGAACCGGGATTGAGATGTTGCATTCTCACTCCTGTGGTTGAATTGGCAACGGGCTTCCGGTAGAATTCGGCGCCTCTTGAAGGGGAAGGTGGTTCACAAGCCTCGATGATGCGCATAAAGGTTTGCTGGGTGGGCAAAACGCAAAATGCGCCGATAAAGTCCTTGTGCTCGGAATATCTGGGAAGGTTGAACCATCTGATCCCCGTCGAGACGGTCGAAATCCCGGACCTGTCCAAGAGGCGTGGGCTCCGGGGCCCCGTCCTTCTGGCTGCGGAATGCGACTCGTTTGCGCGTCTCATCGGTTCTGATTGCCGAAAAGTGGTGCTGGAAGAGCGGGGCCGGCAGTTCACCTCCCCGGAATTCGCTCGTTGGCTCGAATCCGAGCAGCTCCAGGGCACGCGGGAGATCGCCTTCATCATTGGCGGGCCCAACGGCATGGACAGCGGCTATGTGGAGCAGGCCGACCTGAGGCTGTCGCTCGGGAAGATGACCTGGACGCACGAGATGGCCCGGGCACTGTTGCTGGAGCAGATTTACCGTGCCCTGAGCATTTTGCGGAACATTCCGTATCATAAATAGGCGGTCGGGAGATGACGGTTCATGGATGATAAGCGGTTGGAGTATTTCAAGGAAAAACTGATCCAGAAAAAACTCTCCCTTACCGACATGGTCATCCGCACCGAGGGCTACGGACGCGAGAAAGAGCCTGCCATACAGGATGTGGCCGACATGGCGGTGGAGTCCTATACCAAGGAGTTCATGTTCGGCAAGAGCTCCGGGGACCGGGTCGTGCTCCTGATGATCAACCAGGCCCTGGATCGCATCGAGGACGAATCTTTCGGCTTATGCGATCATTGCGGCGAGCCGATCCAGCCCAAACGGCTTGAAGCGGTGCCATGGGCCCAGTACTGCTTCCACTGCCAGGGCTTGCAGGAAAAAGGATTGCTGCGGGATTAGCGCCGGATTTGACCGGACAAGGGGACAGCCCGCTCTTCCGGCTGACGCCTTCAGCACTGTGGTGGTTCGGGAACCTCGGGCAGTCCCCCATCTCATGACGAAGCCAGGCCTGCTTCTCCCGGCAAGCCGGGACATCCCCTCTTCCCTGATCCGCCGCATTTCGGACGGCGTCCTCAACCTCCTGTATCCCGAGTCGTGTTTCGTCTGCGGCTCCCCGGTGTCCCGCGCCGTGGAATGCGGCCTGTGCCCGGCCTGCTGGGACAAAGCCCTCCAACAGCGAATTGCCGGGCCTGTGTGCCCGTCCTGCGGGCTCCCGTTTCAAAGTTTCGACGAAGGGACCGTCCATCTCTGCGGCAGATGCACAATCGCGCTGCCCCCCTTTTCCGGTGCGCGCTCATTCGGCTGCTACCGCTCGGAACTGAGCCGCATCATCCAGGCGCTGAAATTTGACGGCCGTCAGAATGTTGCGCGGCTGCTGGGGCCGTTGCTGGCCTCGACATTCCTCGAATCGTGGTCGCCACAGGAGATCGACGTCGTCGTGCCGGTGCCGCTTCATCCCAGGCGCAGGCGGGAGCGCGGTTACAACCAGGCGGCGCTGCTCGGCCACCCCTTGGCGCGGATCATCGGGCTGCGATTTTGCAACCGCGCCCTGCAGCGGGCGCGCGATACAATGCCGCAGGTCGGACTCACAAACCTCGAACGGGCCCAGAACCTGAAGCACGCGTTCCAGTGCCCCCACCCGGCTTTGATCCAGGGGGCGCGCGTACTGCTGATCGATGACGTTATGACCACCGGTTCCACGGTGGCAAGCGCCAGCTCGGCTCTGCTGGAAGCCGGCGCCATGAGAGTTTCCGTGCTCACAGTCGCCCGGGCCGTGGGGGGAATGGAGTAGAGTCTGGTGCCATGCTCAGTCCCAAAGAGATCGGGGATCGTAGGCGATCTTGTGGAGCCTCAACAGGCTCAGAAACTCCTCCTGGAAACTCCACATCCGATGATGTTCCTCCTGGTCGAGGATGAACCGGCAGACGTCGGCCTCCGCAGATTTGGATACACCGAACGCGCCGTACCCCTTTTGCCAGGAAACGGTTTTTCTCTTCAGATGGGTTTCCTGTACCCAGCGCGAGGAATTTGACTTCATGGCATGGACCAGGCTTCCCACAGTGACCGTCGGCGGCATGGCGACGCACGCATGCACGTGATCCGCCGTCCCTCCCGCGCGCAAGAGTCTCCCGCCTTTGTTCTGCACAACCACGCCAAGATACCCATACAACTCATCTTTCCATTTCCTTGATATCCAAGGTTCCCGATGGACAGTGCTCCAGATGATGTGAAGCTGGACCGAAACGTACTTGCCGGCCATTCGCGCCTCCCTTCCGGCGATTCAGGTGCCGACAACAATGTTTCGCCAATCCGCGCGATATTTCCGAAATCTTGGATATATCGTACGGACCTTCCTTCCCGGCCGGACAATGGAATGGGCCAAGCCGGTACGGTCGGTTATCTGGAGGGAGGAACTTGGGATTCGTGAACGTGATCCTGGTGCCGATTGTCCATTTTCTTCAGAGTTTCCTCGAACTTCTGCTTCTGCTCGGGGCTGAGAATCGCACGAATCGCCTCGTTGGTATCGGACCGGATCTTTTCATACTGGGGGCGGAACTGAATAGAGAGGGCGTTGTACCGTTCGCGGCTCTGCTGGAATATGACCCTGAGCTTCTCTTTCTGGCCGGCATCCAGCAGAAGCGCCTGCGCCATCTCTTCGACGATTTCGTGCCGGTTCATCAATCGCTGTCTCTGCGCGCGGGCAGGTCTGAGATGAGTCTGATAGATATAGTGCGACACACCTCCCGCTACGCCTCCCAGCAGAAAGATTGCGATCAGCATGAGAGCTGCGCTTGTCTTGGATCTCATGATGTAAGGTCCCCGGTGTGTCTACTTATTGGGTGCGATGAGGCTGGGGCCGGCCGGCTTTTCCGCCAGCGCATGAAGCACGCTCTCGTCTGTAACCTCTTCCGCTATCACCATACGGCTGCCGCGGTCCGCCGGCATGAAGATGCTGTCATAAGCCTGGTATAAGTCGGGACCCGGCCCGCGATACTCAAAGTAGGCAAACAGCGAGACAATAACAAGCGTGATCGTAGCCAGGGCAGGAACGATCTGACGTGACAGACCGAGAATGATCTGCCACATCGTGATGGTCTGTTCCTCCGCCTGGAGGCGCGCTCTCAATCGGGCATAAAAATAGGGCGACGGCTCCAGTGCCGGAATCGACTTCCCGATCCTCTGGGGGATTGTCAGGATTTTCCACTCTCTTGAGCATGCGGGGCAGCCGCGGAGATGAGAGTCCAGCTGCTCACGCTCTCCGGGCGACAGTTCGTCATCCATCAAACGGAAAAGCCACATCCGCGCCACGTCACATTTCATTTGCGAGTCCTCGACTTGCCTCATCACTTGCTACTACGCCGGAGCGGACAATATATTTCATTTCCCAGCCTCCCGATTTTATGAGAAGCGTTCCGCCGGCGCCACCTCATTTTGGCGGGAATGCATCCGAAATGCGGCCCTTTCCCGCGAATTCGGGGACCGTCGTGGTTGTCGGTCTGGTATCTAATTGATTTTAAGTTACTTGTGAGGAAGAATAGCGGCAGATTGAGCGTTCATACAATGAGCATACAATCGCCATAACTGAAAAATCGATAATTTTCCGCCACTGCCTGCCGGTAGCAGTCCTGCATCAAGTCGCGCCCGGCCAGGGCGCACACCAGCATGAAAAGAGTTGATTGCGGGAGATGGAAATTCGTAAGCAGTCCCGAGAGTGCCTTAAATTCGAATCCGGGGTAGATGAACAAATCGCAGAAGCCGGTTGCCGCCCGGTCCGGGACATTCCCTCGCCTCGCAAGGTATTCCAGCACGCGCGTAGTGGTGGTGCCGACCGCAATCAAGCGCTTTCCTTGGGAACGGAGGTTTCGGATATCCGTCGCGGCCCTTTCGCCGACTTCGAAATACTCCGGCTCCATCCGGTGGTCTTCAATCTCCGGGCAGCGCACCGGCTGGAAGGTCCCGTATCCCACATGCAGGAGAATCTCGCAGATCGGGATTCCCCGTCGGTCAATGCGGCTGAGCACATCCGTCGTGAAGTGCAGCCCGGCCGTAGGAGCTGCGATCGATCCGAACTGCCTGGCGAACACAGTCTGATACCGTGTGCGGTCCTTCGAAAGGTCTGTGCCTGCCGGCCGCCGGATATATGGGGGCAACGGCGGCTCTCCGAGCTTCTCCAGGATTTCCCGCAGATCAGTGCCGGGTTGGAATTCGATGAGTCGCCTGCCTTCAGCGCGGACTTCGCTGACTCGCGCCCGGAAAGTTCCAATCCTGAGTTCCTGCCCCTGGGGTGTTTTGTGCGCGGGCCGGGCCAAGGCCAGCCACCGGCAGGGCGCCTCCTCCCGCACCAGCAGGATCTCGATCCGCTCCTGTTTTCCGGCGCGTTGTGCCCAAAGCCGCGCCGGGAAGACCCGGGTGGTGTTGATTACCAGGAAATCATCCGGTGACAGAATCTCCGGAAGTTCCCGAAAGATACGGTGCTCCACCTCTCCAGTCCTGCGATGGACAACCATGAGCCGGGACCGGTCTCGTTCAGGAAGTGGTTGCTGCGCAATCAGATGCTCGGGGAGCGGGAAATCGAAGGCGCTGAGTTTCACGGAGTTTCACTGTCCGATGCGCGGGAACATGCGGATTTTTTTGTCTCCGGAGACTCTCTCCAAAGAGGGCGCTTCCGTCACGGAAGTCTTAGAAGGACCTTCCGGCCTGTGCAGCCTGGCGGAGAAGTTACCCCCGTAAAGAGTGATCAGGCTCGAGGCATACACCCAGGTAAGAAGCGCGATGATGAATCCGGTCGTGCCGTACACCTTTTGAGAATCGAAAGTCGGCACCAGCTTGGCAAAGATCTTCCAGTCGACCTCCCAGAGCACGGTGGCGACAATTGCCCCCGAAATCGCTTCCCCCCAGCGGACTTTGAGATCGGGCATCAATTTATAAACAAAGAGGAACACGATGATGGCCATGCCGAAGCCGGCGCCCGCTATGATGTAGCGCCACATGGCACCGACGATCTGGTCTCTTGCGAATCTCTGGTCTGCCAGGGCCTTCTGCGCTTCCAGAACTACGGTGATGCCTGCCGAGGTCAGCAGCATGATTCCGCCCAGAAGCAGGAGGGCGATGTTCCTGACGCGGCTTTCCCAAAAAGTCCTGCGCCGCGGGACATCCCAGGCCCGGTTGAGCGCGTTCTCCAGGAACGTGAACACCCAGGTGGAGCCCCAGATCACGACGATGAAGCAGGCCAGGAACAGGGCGGGAGATGGATCGGTGAATTGCAGGAGGTTGTTCTTCCAGAAGGGCCCCGAGCCGGGAAACAGCATCACGATCTTGTCGACTACTGCTTTCCACTCCAGTTGCAGAATGTTCAGAAAATAGTCGACCACAGCGAACAGGACCAGGATGGCGGGAAAGAGCGCAAACAGACTGAAGTAGGAAATCGCCGCCGCATCGCGGGGGACTTCGTGGGTCCACATGGCTCCTGCCGCTTCGACAAATGCCCGACCCACACGTCGAATGAAGGTTCTTCCGTCAAGCATATTCCATAAGTCTAATGATTTAATTTCCTCCTGTAAATACCCGACCGCGGCCGGTTGGGCCGGCAGGAGTTCGTGTCAATGTAAACCTTTCCGAATCAATTAATAAATGGATTGCCGGATACCGTCGGCGGCAGGGGACGTTTGACTTTGACATTCGCGGCAGTGGAAGCCTAACATGATTTTTTGAGTATAAACTGATCAGTCAACAGCCCGTGCCAGGGGCCAGGTGGATGACCCATGAAAGAACTTGTTCGTGAAATCCTGCTCGCAGTGGGGGAAGATCCAAAGAGAGATGGACTGAAGGGGACTCCGGAGCGTGTGAGCCAGGCCCTGCGTTTTCTGACCAGCGGGTATTCCCAGGACGTGGACAAAGTCCTCAACAACGCTCTGTTTGACGTGAAGTACGACGAAATGGTGATCGTCTCGGACATCGATTTTTTCAGTTTGTGCGAGCATCACCTGCTTCCTTTTTTCGGCAAGGTCCATATCGCGTACCTGCCCGACAAGAAGGTGATCGGCATCAGCAAGATGGTCAGGTTGGTGGAAGTATTCAGCCGCCGGCTCCAGGTTCAGGAACGCCTGACCACCCAGATCGCTGAGACGATCGGGAAAAAGATCTCGCCGCTGGGTGTGGGTGTGGTGATCGAAGCGCAGCACATGTGCATGCTCATGCGCGGCGTCGAAAAACAAAACAGCCGCGCCATCACGAGTTCCATGCTCGGCACATTCCGCACCCACCACGAGACCCGGATGGAGTTTCTCGACCTCATTCACAAGGGCAAGCGGGCCTGAGTCGAGCGTACCCTAAGAGTCCGTGATTCCAGCAATGGGGCCCGCCGGTGGATTTCCCAGGCCATGAGAGCGTACATCGGCAGGTATTCGACGAGCAGCACCCACGCCGGTTCATAGACGGGGTCGTGTCCATAGGCGAGATAGGACAGGAAGCAGGCTCCCGTCCAATAAAGCATGAAAGCGTACGGCAAGAGCGGCAGCGCCAGGGCGGCCCACGAGAGATACCACGGGTGGACCGTCGTCGCCAGGCACAGGTCCGCCGTCATGATCCAGAATCCGGCGTGCAGCAGGGAGCGGGCATCACGCACGGGAAAGCGCCAGGCAATCACGACCGTGATCACGACGAGTGCAATTGCGAGATAAGGGCCTGTGACCTTGTCCCAGGATTGACCGAAAAACTCGTTCCCGATGTATCTGAGGAGATAGTGAATGCCTGCGTTGAACTCGAACAGCCGGTAGTACAGCCGCAGCGACTGCAGGTAGGCGCCCCACGTGTCGGGGGACAGAACCAGGAGCACGCCCGCGCCTGCGACTGATGCCCCTGCGGCGCCCGCCTTCCACCCCAATAGTCGCAAGTACACGGGGAACCAGAGAGCAGGGTGCAGTTTTGCCAGAACCGCCCCCGCATAGGCGATCATCGCCCAGACGGTTTTTGAACGGCATGCCAGGTAAATCGACAACAGGGCGAGAAAGATCATGCTGCTGTCGGAGTGTCCGGAATGCGAGAACTCGAATATGAAAAAGGGATTCCATGCCATGAGGAAGAGGGATTGCAGGCCGGTCTTGAACAGGAGCAGAAGCCGCCATGCCACAAGCAGGGAACAAAACTCCAGCAGGCTGAAGATCGCTTTCATCGGGACCACCGCCGGTCCGAACAGTTCGTAAGAGAAGCGGAAGAGGGCCTGCGACAACGGCGGATAGGCGGTCACGTACGGCTTGGAATTCAACATTGGGTAGATCTGCTCGTCGCGATACTGCTGCAGTTCGGGGGCATCCGGAGGATAACGGTAGGGATCGACTCCCGACGACGACAACTTCCCGTCCCACAGGTAACGATACACATCCTCGCTCTGATCAGGTGGTGCCGGCAGCACCGTCAAGCGGAAGATAAGGGCAAACCCCAGGACCCAGAGCGCCCCGTTCCCCTTCGGGATGGGACAGCGGAAAAAACTCCAGATGCAGAGGATAAAGATTGCTATCATGAGTGCGACGAACAGATTGCTGTGAGTGCGCAGGGGGCTGAGGCGGTAGAGGAGCAACCAGAGGGCTTCCATGATGCCGCCGGCGAGAAAAATGCGAGCTAACTGATTGAACATCCAGCAAATATATCACCAGCCGGGCGTGGGGGAAACTCCTTGACGAGCGTAGGGCCCTGTGATAATTTCTGCCTTTTGCACGCGGCTCTTCCACTATCAGGGCGCGCTGAGAACTCGATTTAAAGCAGGCATTTCGGGCGCGTGTTGCCTCTATGATCAGTCTAGATTGGTCCATCCTACCCGCAGTCATCATCTTCATCCTGACGGTAGTGGCTTTGAATTTCCTTCTGTTCAAGCCGGTGACCAGGGTCCAGCGGGAACGCGAAATGAGGACGACCGGACTGATGGCACAGGTCCGGGAAAACCTGGCCCGCCACCTGGAATTGTTCGACCAGTACCATTCGACAATCAGAAACGCCCGGATGGAAGGGTACCGCCTGGCGGAAAGGGTCCGGTCGGAAGCGCTGCTTCATCGCCACGCTGCCCTGGACTCGGCGCGCAAGAATGCCGAGCAATCGATTCAGGACGCGCGCGCAACGGTCCAGGCGCAAGTGATCGAGGCGAAGGCCAAGCTGGGTTATGAGGCCCAGGAAATGGCCGGCCGCATCGCCTCGGCGATCCTGCAGCGATCGGCTTGAGCCTTCGTTCTTTCGCATGACGGCATACTTGAGCCCATGCGTCCTGGAGTTTTCCAGCGAGAACAGTCATGAAATTTCGAACCCGACCGGCGTTGACGACTCTGCTTGTTGCCGCAGTCGCGTCGTTGGCGCTGCCCGGCGCAGCCTGGGCGGCGGAAGGCGCGGGGGGAAAATGGGGAATCTGGCTGGAGGCCGGCCGGCTGCTCAACCTCCTGCTGGTCGTCGCCCTCCTGGTGTGGGTCGCGCGCAAGCCGCTGGCGAATTTTTTCTCGTCCCGCTCCCAGGCTATCCGGGACCAGCTTGCCGAGGCGCAAAAGGCCCGCCTTGACGCCGAACAGCGGGTCGCGGAGATCAATGCCCACATGAGCTCGCTGGAGGATGAGTTGGCCGAGATCAAGGCTACCGCCGAGCGCGATGCCCGCGAAGAGTATCAGCGCCTCCTTGCCGATGCCGAGCGTGACGCGCAGAAGATCGTCGAGCGCGCCCGGCGCGAAATTGACGGCATGACGCGCGCGGCCCAGCTCGAGTTGAGGGAGCACACCGCTGCGCTCTCGGTCGAACTGGCGAAGGAGAAGATCCGGAATGAGTTGACGGACGACGACCGCAAACGGCTGTTTTCGCGCTTCGTCGCCAAGCTCGGAGGCAGGCAGTGATCCCATCATCGGTCTTTGGCCGCTACGCGCGGTCCCTGGCGGATGTGGCGCTCGAAAAGCGCGAGGATGGCGCCGTGCGGAAGGACCTGGACACCTATCGGGAGATTTTCCGCCAGGCGCCCGCTCTGCTGGAGGCGTTCGAGAGCCCGGCCGTGCCGCGTGACGCCAAGGAACGGGTGCTCGCCGGGCTGCTGGTCCGCTATCCGGCGACGCAGACGGTGCACAATTTCCTGCGCCTGCTGCTGGATCACCACCGCATCCGCTATTTCGCCGAGATTTACGACTGCTACATCAAGACAGTAAACGAACGGAAGGGGATCGTGGACGCCCGGGTTACCTCCGCCGCGTCACTGGGGGACCAGGAGCTGGCCCAGTTGCGGGCAAGCCTGGCCAGGGCCACCGGGAATACGGTGACCCTATCGGTGAGCAATGATCCCGCCCTCCTGGCGGGAATTGTCGTCCAAATCGGCAGCACGGTGTACGACGGCTCGATCCGCACGCAGTTGGACGAGATGCGCCGGCGCCTGGCGAGGGAATAGCGGACGTTTGCCGGACACGGCGGGACATCCTCCGCCGGCTGCCCGGATTCAGTGAAGGGGAACCCAGCATGCAGATCAATGCCGACGAGATTACCAAGATCCTGCGCGAACAGATCAAGGATTATGAGTCCAGTGTTGTCGTCAGTGAGGTGGGGACCGTCATCTCCGTGGGCGACGGCATCGCACGCATTCATGGGCTCGAGAAGGTGATGGCCGGCGAGCTGCTGGATTTCCCCCACGGTGTGAAGGGGATCGCGCTGAACCTGGAAGAGGACAATGTCGGGGCGGTGCTCTTCGGCGAGTACACGCTGGTCGGCGAGGGGGACGTGGTCAAGCGCACCAACCGGATCATGAGCGTCCCCGTCGGCGAGGCTCTGATCGGCAGGGTGGTGAACGCGCTCGGGGAGCCTCTCGATGAACGTGGCCCGATAATCTGTGACGAGTATTCGCCGATCGAGCGGATTGCACCGGGGGTCGTCGACCGCCAGCCGGTCAAGGAACCGCTCCAGACCGGAATCAAGGCGATCGATGCGATGATCCCGATCGGACGCGGCCAGCGTGAGCTCATCATCGGCGACCGGCAGACCGGGAAGACGGCAATCGCAATCGACACCATCATCAATCAGAAAAACACAGACGTGATTTCCATTTACGTGGCCGTTGGTCAGAAGCGATCTACCGTGGCTCAGGTCGTAAAAACCCTTACCGACTATGAGGTGATGGATCGGACGATCGTGGTTTCGGCATCGGCGTCCGACCCCGCAACGATGCAGTACATCGCCCCGTACAGCGGCTGCGCCATGGGCGAGTATTTCCGCGACCGCGGCAAGCACGCCCTGGTCATTTACGACGATCTGTCGAAGCATGCGGCCGCCTACCGCGAGATTTCACTCCTGTTGCGCCGGCCCCCTGGACGCGAAGCGTATCCGGGAGACGTTTTCTATCTGCACTCCCGGCTGCTCGAACGGGCCGCCAAGATGAACGACCAGAAGCTGGGCGGTTCGCTCACCGCGCTCCCCATTATCGAGACCCAGGCCGGGGACATTTCGGCTTACATTCCGACGAACGTCATCTCGATCACCGACGGCCAGATCTTTCTGGAAGGGGATCTCTTCCACGCGGGCATCCGGCCGGCGGTTAACGTGGGAAACTCGGTGAGCCGCGTCGGCGGCAATGCGCAGATCAAGGCAATCCGCCAGGTGGCGGGCACGCTGCGGCTCGAGCTTGCGCAGTACCGCGAACTGGCCGCATTCGCGCAGTTCGGATCCGACCTCGACAAGGCTACCCAGGCACAGCTGGCACGCGGCGAACGGCTGACCGAGATTCTGAAACAGGACCAGTACCAGCCTCTCGAAGTCGTGCGGCAAATGATGATCATTTTCGCCGGCACCCAGGGCTTCACCGATGATCTCCAGGTTTCCGAGATCCGCACATTTGAGAAGCAATTGCACCAGTTCATCGAATCGACCAAGGGCACGCTGGCGCAGCGGATCATGAAAGAGAAGGCATTGAGCGAGGACTTGCGCTCCCAGCTTTTGTCCGCCCTGAAGGAGTTCAAGGAGAAATACGTGGCGGAACGGGGAAGCGGCGCAGAAAAGGCGGTTGCCGGTTAGGCGCCCGGCGGAACCATGGCCAACATCCGAGACATCCGGCGGCGCATCAGGAGCGCCAAGAACATCCAGCAGATCACCCGCGCGATGAAGTTTGTCTCCGCGGCCCGGCTCAGGAAGGCGCAGGAGCGCGTGATTGCCGCCCGCCCCTATGCCCAGCAGATGCTGTCGGTGCTCAACAGCCTGGCGGCGCGCGTTCCCGAGCAGAGCCATTCTCTCCTGGCCCACCGGGACGGGAACCGCATCGAGCTCGTCGTGATCACGGCCGACAAGGGGCTCTGCGGCGCCTACAACACGAACATCGTGAAACACGCGGTCGAGTTCATCGCCGAACGGCCGGAATCGGCCGTGGATCTCAATATCCTCGGTAAACGCGGGAGGGACTTCTTCCGCCGCCGTACCTACACGGTGCGGCACGAGACGATCAACATCCTGCAGAAGCCGAGTTTCGCCGATGCGGCCGCGATTGCACGCGATATCATCGAGGAATTCGTCCAGTGTAACAAAGACCAGGTCTGGCTCCTGTATAACGAGTTCAAATCCGTCGTTCAACAGCGTGTCGTGGTGGAACCCCTCCTGCCCATCCAGAGAATCGAGGGACTGGAAGGAGCGCACCCGGTGGAGTACCTGTACGATGACCCTCCGCAGCAGATCTTCAATCACCTGCTCCCCCGCCACGTGGAGTCGCAGGTGTTCCGGGCCCTGCTGGAAGCGGCTGCATCAGAGCAGGGAGCGCGCATGACCGCGATGGATGCGGCCACCAGGAATGCATCCGAGATGATCGAGAGCCTGACGCTTCACGCCAACAAGGTGCGCCAGGCCGGGATCACCAAGGAACTGATCGAAGTCGTCAGCGGCGCAGCCGCCGCCGGATCCTGATCGGGTCCGGACAATCCGGTTGTGAGGCGATGCGAAGCGCATATCGCGAGCCCCGGCGCGGGTGCCACAATCGAGAGGAGATTGCATGGTTAACAAAGGCAAGGTGGTGCAGATAATCGGCCCCGTGGTCGACTGCGAGTTCGAGGAGAGGCATCTCCCGGCCATATACAACTGTGTCGTCATCGAAGGGGACGACCCGTCAGGGCATATCAAGGTGACGACCGAGGTCCAACAGCACCTGGGCGAAAGCCGGGTCCGCTGCGTGAGCATGCAGCCCACCGACGGAATGGTGCGCGGCATGGAAGCGGTCGACCTCGGAATACCGATCACCGTGCCTGTCGGCCGCGGCACGCTCGGCCGCGTGATCAATGTCATCGGGGAACCCGTGGATCAGTTGGGAAGCATACAGTGTGAGACCCGCTATCCGATCCATCGCTCGGCGCCCACGTTCGAGGAGCAGAGCACCGAGACCCGGATGCTGGAAACGGGCATCAAGGTCATCGACCTCCTCGAGCCCTATGTCCGCGGCGGCAAGATCGGGCTGTTCGGCGGCGCCGGCGTAGGCAAAACCGTCATCATCATGGAACTGATCAACCGCATCGCCACACACCACGGCGGATATTCGGTGTTTGCCGGGGTCGGAGAGCGCACGCGCGAAGGGAATGACCTCTGGCTCGAAATGAAGGAATCCGGCGTCATAGACAAGGCCGCACTCATCTATGGCCAGATGACGGAACCGCCGGGCGCACGCCTGCGCGTCGGCCTGACCGGCCTGACGGTGGCGGAATACTTCCGCGATGTCGAACACCAGGACGTGCTCCTGTTCATCGACAACATCTTCCGTTTTACCCAGGCGGGATCCGAGGTCTCGGCGCTCCTCGGCCGCATGCCCTCCGCCGTCGGCTACCAGCCGAACCTGGCCACTGAAATGGGGGAACTCCAGGAGCGCATCACGTCCACGAGAAACGGCTCCATCACGTCGATCCAGGCGATCTATGTGCCCGCCGACGATTATACGGACCCGGCTCCGGCGACGACGTTCTCCCACCTCGACGCGACCACCAACCTCGAACGCAAGATCGTGGAGTTGGGCATCTATCCGGCAGTGGACCCGTTGGCTTCGACTTCACGTATCCTGGACCCGCGCGTCATCGGCGAAGAACATTACTCCGTGGCCCGCGAAGTGAAGAGAATTCTGCAGCGCTACAAGGATCTGCAGGACATCATCGCCATTCTGGGAATCGACGAGCTGGGCGAAGACGACAAGCTCACCGTCAACCGGGCGCGAAAGATTCAGAAGTTCCTTTCTCAGCCGTTTTTTGTCGCCGAACAATACACGGGCATCAAAGGGAAATACCTGTCCATCAAGGACAGCATCGAAAGTTTCCGCGGCATTTGCCGGGGCGACTACGACCATATCCCGGAACAGGCTTTCTTCATGGTCGGCGGCATAGAAGAAGTCCTGGAAAAGGCCAAACAGCTGTCGGCCGCATAAAAAGAGGAGTCAGGAGCCAGGAGTCAGTAGTCAGGAGTCAGGAGTCAGGAGTCAGAAGAAAGTGGAGCGAGTGGTCAACGGGAGTGATGTTCGTGTAGGCAAGGTTACAGCTGCTGACTGCCCGGATTCGGGTTTGATTGATGGCCCTTCGAGGATGTATGCAACGCACGACTGAGGCACTGCGGTGAGCTGGGAAGCGTGAAGCGAAATGACACAGCAGCCAGGAATCGCAATTCTGACTCCTGACTTCTGACTCCTGGCTCCTGATTTTCGAGTTAATTTATGGCGCTACCGGAAAAGATTCAGCTCGTGATTGTTACCCCCGAGAAGCAGCTCTTCAACGGCCTCGTGGAGGAGGTGACGGTACCCTCCAGCCAGGGGTACCTGGGGATTTTGCCCGGACATGCCCCGCTGCTCGCCGAACTCGGCATCGGCACGATCAGCTACCGTTCGGGCAGCCGGACGGAATTCCTGTTTTGTTCCTGGGGGTTCGTCGAAGTTCTTCCGGACCGCGTTGTGCTTCTGGCCCAGACGGCGGAAGCCGCCTCCGAGATCGACCTGAACCGCGCAGAACAAGCCAAGACCCGGGCTGAAAAACGCCTGGCTTCCAAGGATCCCAACCTGGACTACGCCCGCGCCGAACTGGCCGTGCTGCGAGCCATCTCCCGCCTCAACGCGGCCCGCCAGCACCGCCCTCCGAAACTCTGAGAAACGACAGGCAGTCAGAGCCGCGACCGTAGGGGCGCAGGTCACAAACGCTTCGATCCATCCGAATGAAGGACGCGCAGACCATCCGCTGGCTGACGCGCGCGGCTCTGAGAACCGCAACTCCTGTCGACGAAGTTTCCGGGGAGGCTGGAGGAGGGCGTTACGTTCAGGCCTTCGAGCGGCGGAAGAGCGCGACGCCGGTGATGCCGCCCAGGATGCCGAAGACCAGGGACAAGGCGAGATGGCCCAGTACCTTGAATATCACGATCAGGACCAGAATGCTCCCGAAATGGGTAAGCAAGCTCTGGATCAGCGGTTGAATCCTCGCCGGGACGTCCGCAAGATCAGGAATCACCTGGCCCAGAAATCCGCCGAGGATGTTTCCGAGCAGGAACACGACCGGTATGACAAGCACCGCATAAATGGCCGCGCCGACGAGGCTCGACACGACTCCCAGAACTATGGCGTCATTGTTTTTCAGGACGGGAGGCGGTGTGGCGCCGGCGTAGACGGCCACGGCAATGACGCCGGCGGCAAAGGGAATCAGGCAGCAGGCCAGATTGAGAAGGGGGACGAGGGGGGCGAGACCCATGATCACGCCCCCGATGATGACGGCTTTCCACTTGCCTTCGAGACCCACAGGATCCTCAGCAATGACAGGTGCTGGTTACTCTGTCCGCAGTCTATTTGTTGGGGTCGCCGCCGTTCAGAATGATCTGCGCTTTCCGATAGGTTTTGTCGCTGCCCGTGAGATTGCCGTTGTGTACTTCCTTGTAGAGGGTCTCGAAATGTTCCTTTGCCTGGGCCTGCATGGGCCCCTTCAGCAGATCCGCCACGGCAAAATTGAGGTAGGCATCCTCGTAGTCCTTGAGCATCCACTGCGAATACGCGATGTAGTAATAACCGGAATCGTACTTCTCGACCTTGAGCGCTTTCTCGAGTTCCGGGATCGCTTCGGCGTATTTCTTCTGCTCGACCAGATTCATCCCGATGATATCGTAACAGGTGCGGCGGACGAAGACGGAGGCCTTGTCCCAGGCCGCTGCCGGCGTGCTGTCGGATTTCTTGGCAAGGGCAAACGATTTCAGCGCCAGCTGGGCGTATTCGGCCGCCTTGGGCAGGTTCTTTTCGTTTGCATACTTGCTCACGAACATCATCCGCAGCTCGAAGTTGTCGTTGTATTCCGGGTACTCCATCAACTTCTGGGCAAATTCCAACTCCTTGGCCTTGTCTCCTGTTTTCTGGTAGGACTGAAACAGGAGGAGAGCCACTTCGGGTGAAGGCTTCTGGGCAAAGAGTTTCTCTCCGTACTCGACAACTTTCTTGTCCTGCCCGGTCTTCTGAGCCGATTCGGTAATGAAAGCAATGCACCTCAGATCGTTGGGCTTGTATTTGAGCCACTTCTCGGCCGCCGGCTCCAGTTTTTTATAGTCGCCGCTCTTGTAGTAGTCGGCGAGCAGGGTCTCGTACGCCGTGACGATGTAAACCTGGAGTTTGGACTTGGGATATTTGTCCATGAACGCGATCAGTGCCGCCTCGCGTTTGACCGGATCGGGCTCTTTGGTAGCCTGCTCGTAGGCGTTGTACTCCTCCTCGGTGTATTCCTCCGGCGGGTCCTGCTTCTGCTGCTCGACCACCTTCTTCTGTGCCTGAGCCTGGGCATGACCGTCGGAGCGAGCCCAGCACAATCCCGCAACTAATACCATCGCGCCCGCCAGGATGGCGAGGGAAAGCCATTTATGGCTTCGATTCATGGGTGATACCCCCTTCGTTGTCAGCGATCTCGCGCATTCTAAAGGATTACAAAAATTCAAATCAACTATAAATTTCCCAGCTCACGTCCCTGGAGCTTTCGCCGCACCCTGCTGCGGAGATTTTCGCCTGGCCCAACTGGTGCCTGATTCGTCTATTCGCATTAAAAGATGCTGAATAAAGCCCTGGAGTTTCGAGACTTTTCCGCCGGATCGCGTCAAATGGCCATAACCCTCCAAAATTTTGACACCGGCCGGCACGAAAAGTTTCCAGCTATATGCGAAAAAATCAGGAGTTATCCTTCTCTTCGATTTCGCATCAGATTCTCGCACGGCACGGCGCCCGGTTCAACAATCCTGTAAAAGATTCGTGTGGGACCCCCGGATTCGGATCTTCGAGGCAGTTGTCCCTTTCCTGAAAATATATCTGGACAAAGACGTCCAGATATCTTATATAGGAGTGAGCTCACAATCGGACGAGCTGCAAAAGGAGATTTCGAGATGAAGACCGCTACGTCAATTCTGCGATCCGAACACGAGGCGATCCTGAAAATGCTCGATGCTACGGAAGAGACCGCGCGCCGCGCCGAGACCGGCGAAACTGTCAGGCCTGCAACGCTGGCCGGGCTACTGGAGTTTTTCAAGGTTTTCGCCGACCAATGCCACCACGGAAAAGAGGAGCAATTCCTGTTTCCGCTCCTCGAAGGGAAAGGACTCCCCAGGCAGGGCGGACCCCTGGGAGTCATGCTGCACGAACATGATCAGGGCAGGGAGCTGATTCACGAAATGAGCGTCGCGACCGCTGCGCACGAGTCCGGGGACCCGGCCGCGGCCGGACGTTGGGCCGCAGCTGCGCGGGCATACTCTTACCTGCTGCGTTCTCATATCGCCAAGGAGAACGATGTTCTCTTCGTAATGGCAGAACGCCTCCTGTCGGACAATGAACAGGCCGGGCTCGCCAACGATTTCGAACGGCTCGAAGTGGAACGGATGGGAGCAGGAACACACGAACGGCTGCACGTCTCTGTGAAGGTCCTGCTCGATGAGATCTTTCCCGAAGCGGGGGTCGCCCGGTAGGAGGCAGCGTGGCAACCATGCCCACAACCGTCGAACTGGAAGCAGAACCCCCTCGGACAGCGCCTCGCGCCATCCCGCGGAAAAAACTGATCCGCCGGCGGGTCAAAGACCACTCACAGGCGCTTCGGCTGGCCTTGCAGGCTGCCTTTTTGCTCCTGAACGCCGTCATTGGCGTCAAGTTCTTCCTGTTTGTCCGTTATTTTGAATCCGGAGGCGGAACCGTGCGCGTCCAGCGTCCGCCGGGGGTGGACGGCTGGCTGCCAATCGGCGGCATGATGAACCTCAAGTATTTTCTGTTTACCGGGGAGTTCCCCCGCGTGCACCCGGCGGCGATGTTTCTCCTGGTCGCGTTCCTCTTGATTTCGATCCTGTTCCGGAAGGCATTCTGCGGCTGGCTGTGTCCGATCGGCACCTTCTCCGAAGGATTGTGGAAACTGGGCAGGAAGTTCCTGAGAATGAACTGGCGCCTCCCGCGCTGGCTGGACATTCCGCTGCGCGGCCTGAAGTACCTCCTCCTGGCATTGTTCGTTTATGCCGTGGCGGGGATGTCGATCGAAGGGATCAGGGCCTTTCTCGGAAGCCCATACGGCGTAGTTGCCGATGTAGAGATGCTGAATTTCTTCCGATTTATGGGAGCGACTGCCGCCATTACGCTCGGTGTGCTCATCCTGCTTTCGATGCTGATCAAGAATTTCTGGTGCCGGTACCTCTGCCCGTACGGCGCCCTCCTCGGGCTCGGGGCCCTGGCCGGTCCTTCCAGGATCCGCCGCACTCCCGACCGCTGCATCGACTGTGCGAAATGCGCCCTTGCCTGCCCGGCGCTCCTGCCCGTCGACAAGCTGATCACGGTCAAGTCCGCAGAATGCACCGCGTGCATGGAATGTGTGGCGGCCTGCCCCGCCGAAGGCGCCCTGCAGATGTCGCTCCCGGGGCGGCGCAAACTCCCCGCCTGGGGGCTCGCCGCGGGAGCCGCAGCAGTCTTTCTAGGCGTCGTGCTGTTGGCAAGACTGAATGGCGCCTGGCAGACCGACGTTCCGGATGCCGTTTATTTCCAGCTCGTCCCCCGCGCCATGGAATTCATCCATCCCTGATTCTCAGGGTCGCTCCGCCAGCCGCATCGTAATTTCCCGGTTCCGGCATTTGACAAGTCCGACTTTCGGTTTATATTATTAGCACTCGTCATGATCGAGTGCTAATAGTGGATTGTGAATCGAAAGTAGGATGTGTTTTTGAACTGAAAGGAGAACTAACACTATGAGAGTAAGGCCTTTACACGATCGGGTACTTCTGAAGCGGATCGAGGAAAAGGAAGTGGTCAAGGGTGGGATCATCATCCCGGATACGGCGAAGGAGAAGCCGATGGAAGGCGAAGTGATGGCGGTTGGTCCGGGGAAGCTCCAGGAAGACGGCAAGCGCTCGCCGATGGATGTGAAAGCTGGCGACCGGGTGCTGTTCGGGAAGTACGCCGGTACGGAAATCAAGATTGATGACGAGGAACTCGTCATCATGCGTGAAGAGGAAATCCTCGCCGTAATCGGAACAGAGAAGAAGTAAGCGAGGCAACTGAGTTTAGGAATCGAATCACAAGAGAAAAGGAGTGAGAAACTCATGGCCAAAGAGATCATACATGGTGAACAGTCGCGCCAGGCTTTGTTGCGGGGGGTGAATCAGCTGGCGGATGCAGTGAAGATCACGCTGGGGCCTAAAGGCCGGAACGTGGTACTGGACAAGAAATTCGGGTCCCCGCTGATCACGAAAGACGGCGTAACGGTGGCGAAGGAAATCGAGCTGAAGGAAGGCATCGAGAACATGGGCGCGCAGATGGTGCGCGAAGTGGCCTCCAAGACGTCGGATGTGGCGGGAGACGGGACGACGACCGCGACAGTGCTGGCGCAGGCGATCTTTCGCGAGGGCGTGAAAAACGTCGCGGCGGGCGCGAACCCGATGGCCTTGAAGCGGGGAATCGAGAAGGCGGTGGAGGCGGCGGTTGCGGAGCTGAAGAAGCTGAGCAAGCCGGTCAAAGGCGAAATGATTTCGCAGGTCGGGGCGGTCTCGGCGAACAACGACAAGACGATCGGAGGGATCATCGCCGAGGCGATGAAGAAGGTCGGCAAGGACGGTGTGATCACGGTGGAAGAGGCGAAGTCGATCGAGACCTCGCTCGAAGTGGTCGAAGGGATGCAGTTCGATCGCGGCTACCTTTCCCCCTACTTTGTGACCGACGCCGAGCGGATGGAAGCGGAGTTGAACGACTGCCTGATCCTGCTGAACGAGAAGAAGATCAGCTCGATGAAGGACCTGCTGCCGGTGCTGGAGCAGATCGCCAAGAGCGGAAGGCCGCTGCTGATCATCTCGGAAGACGTCGAAGGCGAGGCGCTGGCCACGCTGGTGGTGAACAAGCTGCGCGGGACGCTGTCGGTGGCTGCCGTGAAGGCCCCGGGATTCGGCGACCGGCGCAAGGCGATGCTGGAAGACATCGCGATCCTGACCGGCGGCAAGGTGATCTCGGAAGACCTCGGGATCAAACTCGAGAACGTGCGCATGGAGGACCTTGGTCGCGCGAAAAAGATCACGATTGACAAGGACAACACGACCATCATCGAAGGCGCCGGGAAGCACTCCGACATCGAAGGGCGCGTCAAGCAGTTGCGCGTGCAGATCGAGGAGACGACATCGGACTACGACCGTGAGAAACTGCAGGAACGGCTGGCCAAGCTGGTCGGCGGCGTCGCGGTGATCAAGGTCGGAGCGGCGACGGAGACCGAACTGAAGGAGAAGAAGGCGCGGGTAGAAGACGCGATGCACGCAACCAGAGCGGCGGTCGAGGAAGGGATCGTGCCTGGCGGCGGCGTGGCGCTGCTCCGCTGCGTGTCGGCGGTCGAGAAGCTGAAGCTGGAAGGGGACGAGTCCATCGGGTGCAACATCCTGCGCCGTGCCCTGGAAGAGCCGCTGCGGCAGATCGTGAACAATGCCGGACATGAAGGCGCCGTGGTGACGGAGAAGGTGCGCCAGAACGCGGACGTGAATTACGGGTTCAACGCCGAGAGCGAGACCTACGAAGACCTGGTATCGGCCGGCGTGATCGACCCGACGAAAGTAACGCGCACGGCCCTGCAGAATGCGGCGTCAGTCGCGGCGCTCCTGCTGACGACTGAAGCGCTGGTTTCGGAAATCAAAGAAGAGAAGAAGAATCCTCCCATGCCTCCGGGCGGCGGCGGAATGGGCGACATGTACTAGAAAGGCGGGGATTGGGTGTTGGGTGTTGGGTGTTGGGGAAAGGCAGGGTTCGAATCTGAGGCCCCGTCGCTCAGAATTCCCAGTCCCTGGAAAAGCCGGGTGTCAGGTGCCGGGTGTTGGGTGTTGGGGAAAAGCAGGGTGGAATTTGGGGCCCTGCCTTTCCCCAAGCCTCCAACACCTAACCCCCAGCCCTACAAACCAACACCTGACACCTGACACCCAGCACCCAGCACCCGACACCTAACACCCAGCACCCAACATCCAGCCCCTGGAAAAGCAGGGTGTCAGGTGCCGGGTGTTGGGGATTGGGGAAAAGCAGGGTGGAATTTGGGGCCCTGCCTTTCCCTAAGCCTCCAACACCTAACCCCCAGCCCTACAGACCAACACCTGACACCTGACACCCGACACCCAGCACCCAGCACCCAGCCCCCAACCCCCAGCCCCAACCCCCAGCGCCCGCCGTTTAAGGGGCCCACTGCGGCATGACGTACGCATAGAACAACGTCACAAAACCGATGATCGAAGCGAGCGCGATGCTGTGACGCAGCGTAAAGCGAAAGAGCTTTGATTCATCCTGCGAGGGCATGCCGGTGGCGGCGGCTGCAACGGCAATGCTCTGAAGGCTGATCATTTTGCCCATGACTCCGCCACTGGAGTTGGAGGCCGCCATGAGGACGGGATTCAGCCCGAGCCTGCCGGCTGTCACTACTTGAAGGTTGCCGAATAGCGCGTTTGCAGAAGTGTCGGAACCGGTGAGAAACACCCCGAGCCACCCGAGCAGAGCGCCGAAGAACGGAAACACGGCGCCGGTCGCCGCGAACGCGAGCCCCAGCGTGGAGGTCGCACCGGAGTAGTTCATCAGAAAGGCGAGCGCCAGGACAGACGCTATCGTCAGGCAGGGCAGTGCCAGCTGCCTGGCGGTCTGTCCGACAACCCGTACGAATCTCCTCAAAGACATGCGCAGCAGGAGCGCCGAGAGTAGTGCGGCCGCCAGGCATGCCGTACCCGATGCGGAAAGCCAGTTAAAATTAAAGGAGGCGCCATAGGGGACGGGTGCGGGGACGACCGGCGGAATGCGCTGGATTATGTTGTGGAGCCCGGGCCAGCCGAACGTGATGTTCATGGAATTCAACCGGCTCTGGGCGGGTCCCCACCCCCAAAGCAGGACACACAGTACCAGGAGCAGGTACGGGCTCCATGCCCGCAATATTGCGGGGGCGGGATAGGTCCGGGCCGGCGCCGCGGCGACGACGTTCCCCTTTAAGTGGAACTTGTCTTTGGGCTTCCATATCAACAGGAAAACGACGAGCGAGCTCATGGCTGCAAGTGAACTCAGGATGTCGGTCAGCTGAGGGCCAACCAGGTTGGATACCAGGAGTTGCACGCAGGCGAACGATGCCCCGCAGAGGGCCGCTGCCGGAAGAACCCCTCTCAGCGCACGCATCCCGCCCATGACGGCTACCAGGTAAGCGGGAATGATCAGCGAAACCGGCGCGCAAATCCGTCCCACACCCGCGCTCAGCTGATTCATCGGGAGGCCTGTCACCCCCGCCAGGGTCACGATCGGGATTCCGATCGATCCGAAGGCGACGGGTGCGGTATTGGCAAGGAGGCAGATGGCCGCGGCATAAAAGGGCGGAAATCCGAGTCCGGCCAACATCGCGGCGGAAACGGCGACCGGTGTGCCGAAGCCGGCGGCCCCCTCGATAAAAGCGCCGAACGCGAATGCGATGAGCAGGGCCTGGAGGCGCCGGTCTTCGGTCAATGCAGCCACAGAATCCCTGACCACGTCGAACTGACCGGTCTCGACTGTGATGTTGTATAGCAGGATGGCGCTGAAGACCACCCAGCCGATCGGAAACAATCCGAAGGCAGCGCCGTATCCAACTGCGCTCAGCAGCGTGACCGTCGGCATGTGGTAGGCGGCCAGCGCGACTGCCGCGGCGGTCCCGAGGCCCGCCAGTCCGGCAATCCAGGCCGGCTTGCGCCGGACCCCAAGGAGATACAACAGGGCGAAGATCGGGATCGCGGCTACGAGAGCGGAAATCCCGAGGCTTTCCGCGATCGGCGTGTATACGTGTTGCCACATGGCGCAGCCTCCCTGCCGGTTTTGAGCGCGATAAGAATCGAAGCGTGACTCCGCAAGATAGTGACGTCCGCGGCAAATCTCAATCGAATTCTATCGGGGTTTCTCAGTCAGCCCGGGTCGTCACCCGGCGATCCGCTTGAGGAAAGTGGTGACCGTCCGGGTGAACGCCTCTGGTTGTTCCATGTTGGACAAGTGCGAGGCTGAACGCAGGGTAGCCAATTCTGAACCTGCAATCTTCTCGTGGATCGTGTGCGACATTGCCGGGGGAGTGCCCAGATCCTCCTCGCTGGTGATAACCAGGACGGGCATGCGGATGTCATGGAGACGTTCGGTCAGGTTGAGTGCCGCAATGGCGTGGCAGCAGCCTGAATAGCCGGTCGGCGAAGTGGATCGGATCATGCTCCGGACGCGATCGAGGACCTCGGGATAGGCAGCGCGGAAGGGGGGAGTGAACCACCGTCCGATCGCGGGCTCGACCAGCGGTTCCATTCCCTCTGATTCGGCAATCCGAATGCGCTCCCGCCAGAGAGGCTGAGCTTCCGCCTGGATGCTGCTCGTTGTGTTGCTGAGCACCAGGCTCCTCAGGAGGCGGGGCATCTTCAGCGCGAGCGTCTGACCTATCATCCCACCCAAGGAGATGCCCAGGAAGTGAATCCCTTCAATCCCGAGTGCCGCAAGCAGGCCTCCTGCCTGTTCAGCCAACTGATCCAGCGTATACGGACCTGGCGGCGCATCGGTGCCGCCGTGTCCCATGGTGTCGTAACGCAATACCCGGTAGTCCTGAAGCAGAACGAGCAATTGGGCGTCCCACAGCGTCAGATTTGTCGCAAGAGCGTGGCTCAGCATGAGCACCTGGGCAGAAGGTGGGCCATTCAGCTCATAGTTGACCTGATTGCCGCCGACAGCGATCTTCATTGCTGAATCCTCCACGAACCCGAGGCGTTGCCGCTGCTGCCGTCCCTGCTGCGCGCGCATGAATTGAAAGCTAGTATATCCCATCTCCGGGTGATTCGGAAACTAAGGGGGTGCCTGAGAGTTGGCTGGAGATCGCGGACAAATGCGGGTGTGGACTGGGCAATTCGGCGCTTTTCGTCGATTTCAATGTGCTAACATGGGTGTCCTCAATGCGAGGTCGCCGGTTTCGGCAGCAGGTCGGCCGGCCTTTGGTTAAACGATTTGAGTCGCAGCTACGTGGCTGCCCCAACAGGCGGAGAGCAATGAGAGAAATCCGGGAAAGAAGAGGCATGTTGCCGGGAGGGATCCTTCTCGTGGCGGGTGTGATCGTGTTGGCGTCGATCGGAGTGGAGGTTATGCGCGTGGGTCCGCCTCCCCTGATCAAGATCCAACCCGCGGTTCCCGTGATCGGCAAACGCACTCCGGTCGCCGTCGAGATCGCCGAGCCCGGCAGGGGCCTGAGTTACGTGAAGGTCGAATTTGTTCAGGGCGATCGGACCGAATATCTGGCCGGGAAAAACTACGACTACCCCTCGGCCCTTGCATTCTGGGGAGCCCGGACTGCGACCGACAAACTGCAGTTCGTGGTCGGCCGTGAAACCCTCGGCGGTCTCAAGGGGGGCGAGGCCACTATCCGTGTGACCGCGGGGCGAGTGGGGACCTGGTTGCGCCGTCCGGATCCCGTAACACAGGAAATCAGCCTGCCGGTGCGACTCTCCCCACCCTCTCTTCAGGTGATCTCCACCAAGACCTACGCAGCCCAGGGCGGATGTGAAGCCGTCGTCTACCGGGTCGGCGAATCCTCGGTGCGGGACGGGGTGCGCGCAGGCGGCTGGTGGTTCCCGGGCTATCCCCTGCCCGGTGGAGGCAAGGGGGAACGATTCGCTTTCTTCGCGATACCTTACGATATGAAGGGCGCCGACGCGCGCCTGGTGGCCGCAGACGCGGCAGAAAACGTCGCCGAGGCCTCGTTTATCGATCAGTTCTTCCCTAAGAAATTTAAGGCCGATACGGTTGAATTGTCCGATGCGTTCCTGGGAAAAGTCGTATCTGAAATCATGGCACAGACTCCCGAACTCCAGGATCGCGGCAACCTGCTCGATAACTATCTCGAGATCAACCAGGACCTGCGAAAGAAAGACGCGGACACACTCAAGGACCTCGCGAAACAGACGCAAAAGGAACTCCTCTGGAACAAGCCGTTCATTTCGATTCAAAACGGCAAGGTAATGGCGGGTTTTGCCGATTACAGGACTTACAGCTACCAGGGCCGTGTGGTCGATCATCAGACACACCTCGGCTATGATCTGGCCGTAACCCGGCACGCCCCGGTCCCGGCTGCCAACGACGGCATCGTTATGCTCGCTAGGTATTTCGGCATTTACGGGAACGCCGTAATCATCGACCACGGGTGCGGCGTCATGAGCCTGTACGGTCATCTTTCCACCATCGGCGTAAAGGAAGGCCAAAAAGTAGCGCGGGGCGACATAGTCGCCCAGACTGGTGAAACGGGACTGGCCGGCGGCGACCACCTCCACTTCGCCATCGTCCTCGACGGCTTGCCGGTCAATCCGGTGGAATGGTGGGACCCTCACTGGATCAACGACCGGATCGCGCTGAAGCTGGGCGCGGGCTTTGCCTTCTCCCAGTAGCGCCGGTGAGCCTCAAGCGCGGAACTCCACCAGCAAACACAGACTTCGGCCCTTAAGCGCTGCGTAAAGTCCACGTGCCTGGTCCTGGACCTGGACCAAGCTGCCGTCCGTATGCTTAATGTGCGGGAATCATTGTCTCGGCAGCGAACCATCACCGTTTTTATGAATTCATGCACTAAGTGATGATCAATACTTTATATAATAAAGTACTTGACTGCATATTCAACTCCGTGGTAAAAGTGAGCTTCCCAAGATGGAGGACTCCTGTGGTGGGACCATCCAGTACTGAAACAGCCCATGAAAACCTCCAGTACATCCGCAAGACCCTGGACGCGGCGGGCCGGTTCACGGCGGTTCCCGGCAAGGGATTGATGGCGGCGGGCGTTGCGGCGCTTGCCGGTGTGGCGGTCAATCTCCTGGTGACGGGCGCCCCGTGGGACACGGGGCCACAGCCGAAGCTGGCGCTCCAGATCTGGGGGATCGTACTCGGCGTTTCGCTCGCGATCGTTTCCTACGGCATCTACCGCAAGACGAGGGAGACCCGGACCCGCCTTCACGTCCCCCTGGTGCGCAAGCTTCTCTGGAGCCTTTGCCCGGCCCTCTTCGTCGGCGCCATCCTGACCAGCCTTGCCGTGCGCACGCAAAACCTGGACTGGTTACCGGCCATCTGGCTAGGCTGCTATGGCGCGGCGGTGACCAACGGCGGGCAGGTTTCGGTCGCCCCCGTCCGCTACCTGGGCCTTTCGCTGCTGGCTGCGGCCACGGGCGCGGCCATATCTCCGCCGGGACTAGGGTTGGCCTGGCTTGCCGCCGGATTCGGCTGGCTGCACCTCGTATTCGGCGCCTATATAGCCTGGAGGCACAATGGCTAAGAAAATCAGACGATCGCGTCCGACCCCCAACGAACTGGACCCGATGATCCATGAACGGCTGCGTCTGGGAATCCTGTCGGCCCTGGTTGTCCAGGAATCGCTCAGCTTCACCGAGTTGCGTGAACTGCTGCAGACCACCGACGGGAATCTCAGCGTCCAGGCACGCAAACTGGAGGAAGCCGGGTATGTAATCTGCGACAAGCGGTTCGAGGACCGGAAACCGAAGAGCACGTACAGCCTGAGTGCCGAAGGTCGACAGGCACTGGAAGAATATCTGGAAAAACTCTCGGGTCTCCTGCCCGATCTCGGGAAGGTGCGCAGTCGCGCGACCGGTTCCCTCCGGACCGGTATCAGTCCATTGCCTTCACACAGTTGAGAAAAACATGAACGAAATACGTCACGTGGCAATCATCATGGATGGCAACGGGCGGTGGGCTGAGCAGCGGGGCCTGCCGCGCTGGAGAGGGCACGAGGCCGGCGCACGAGCAGTGCGTCGCGCTGTCGAAGCGGCGTGCCGGTGCGAGATTCCTGTACTGACCCTGTTTGCCTTCTCGAGCGAAAACTGGAAACGCCCCAAGCCGGAAGTGGCCATGCTCTTCCGCCTCTTTCTGCGCTACCTATCGGAAGAATCGGCAGAACTGGTGTCAAACGGGATCCGGCTCTCCGCATTCGGCAGACGCGACCGCATTCCGCCTTCCGTCGCCAGCGCCCTTGCCCGTGTGGAAGAAGCCACCCGTAACTGCACCAGGCTGCATCTCCGGCTGGCGCTCGATTACGGATCCCGCTACGAAGTTGTCGAAGCAGTGCGCAAGCTGGCAGGACAGGCTGCGCGCGGGGAACTGACTCCCCAGGAAATCGATGAGAAGCGGTTTGCCGACACTCTGACCTCGTGGGATGTGCCAGATCCCGATCTTGTCATCCGTACGGCCGGCGAACAACGCCTCTCCAATTTTCTGCTCTGGCAGGCGGCCTACGCCGAGCTTCACTTCTGTCACAGGCTCTGGCCTGAATTCGAGGAAAGCGATCTCCTGGAAGCCCTGGGGAGCTATCACTCGCGCACGCGCAAATTCGGCGCCCTCCCCTGCGCCACCGGGGGGCGGCAGGAAGATCCGGTCAGTCGTATTGCTGGCGGGTGGCGATGACGGACTTCAGACCTTAGACCTTGGACGAAAAATGCGGAGTCAGGAGTCAGGAGTCAGGAGTCAGAATGGGGATCCGGGGAGTCGGTTTGCCGGCGAGTACCGGGACTGTTGACTGACCCCCAATCCCCAACACCCAGCACCCAACACCTAACACCTAACACTCGACTCAGCGGCGGACGGTGCCGCCATCCACTACCAGGACCTGGCCGGTGACGAAGCTGGAAAGGTCGGAGGCCAGGAACAGGGCGGCTTTACCGACTTCTCCGGGCGTTCCCCAACGTCGCAAAGGCGCTTCCGCAGCCAGGGACTCGCGCGACGCCTCGTCCAGCTGCTCGAAGGTGGCCGGCGTCTGGATGTTCCCCAGCGCAAGGGCATTGGCCCGGATGTTGTCCTTCCCGTATTCCCGCGCCACGTCCCGCATCAGTCCCAGCACCGCCGCCTTTGCCATCGTGTAGGGACCGCCCTGAAACCCTTCCAGCGCCGGGGTGGAGGAGATGTAAACAATTTTCCCGCTCCGCCGCTTCATCATCAGCGGCAAGGCTTCGAACGTGCAGTAGACCGATCCCAGGGCATCGGTGCCGAACACCTCTGTGTACCAGGACTGAATCCGGTCGGCCGGCGAGGCGTGCAGCGGCGTGTTCCAGATCTCGGGCCGCATGGGGTAACCGGCATTGCATACCAGGATGTCAAGGCGGCCGCCGGACCACTCTCCAAGATGACGAAATAGATCGCGAATGCTTTCCGGCTGCGAGACATCGGCGCGCAGCCCGATCGTCCGCACCCGATGGCTGGCGGCGATTTCCGCGGCCGCGGCCTCGCATTCCCGCCGGTTGCGCGAGGTAACGGCGACGTTGCAGCCGGCGCCAGCCAGAGTATCGGCGATCGCGCGGCCGATGCCGCGGCTGGCGCCGGTGATCAACGCAACCTGGTTTTCAAGGATCGGGTTTTCGCTCATGGTACCCTCGCTTTCGTCGAACAGGTGTGAACGTGGATCGTGCCAACAGGAGCCAGTGCTGTCGCTGACTCAGATCGACGCCAATACCGATTCCGACGCCGACCCCGGTGCCTGTGACTGGATCAAAGTTTCCGGGTTCAGTGAATGACGTTAGCTTCACAAGGGCTCCCCGGCGAAAGTTCCGGATTCATCCCGGGTTTTACAGATGTTCGAGCATCCGCGGCACTGCGTCGCCCAGTACCTCCGGCGCTGCGGCGAAGCTGAGCACCAGGTGGTGAGGATCGATATCGTAAAAATACCCGGGGTGCACCAGCGCGCCCGCGTGCCGGAGGATGCATTCAGCCACAGCCTCTTCGTCCCGCTGCAGGCGCAGGGTTACGTAAAAGCCGCCGTCGGGCGCGCAGTAGCCGCAGCGCGGCGACCGGTCCAGCATTTCCCGCATGATTTCCCAGCGGCTGCGCATCTCGCCCTTGTAAGAAGCCAGGAACGTCCGTCCTTCCCGGAAAATCTCCGGGACTGCTGCCTGGACGATTTCGTTCACCGGGAGAAATGTGTCGGCGATCAGTTCGAGAGCGCGGAGTGCGGAACGTACCTTTCCGGATTCTCCAGACACCGCCATCCAGCCGAGCTTGATGCCGGGAAGGGCAAACATTTTCGAAAATCCGTTGAGGGTTAAAACCAGAGGCGCCTGCCCCCCGGCAGGCCGCGGCAAAACGGTGCGCTCCATCAAGAATTCGCTGAACACCTCATCGGCGATGATCGCCAGATCGTGCCGGGCGGCCAGTTGTGCCAGCGCTTCGAGCTCCTCCGCCGTGGCTACGTGCCCTGTGGGATTGTGTGGCGAAATCACGGCCAGGGCGCGGGTGCGGGTCGAAATGCTGTTCTCGAGCTTTTCCATGTCGATCGCCCAATGCTGCTCTTCGTCCAGCCGGTAGGAGGTCAACTCTACGCCGCTCAGGGCCGCGATGTAGTCGAACAGTGGGTAGGACGGCCGGGGGCAGAGGATCTCGTCCCCTTCGTCGGCGAGCAGCTTAAAGCAGTACCAGTAGGCGAAGCTGGTGCCGGGAGTCAGCAGAATCTGCTCCGGCGGGAGTGCCGCACCCTGCTCCAGGTAATAACGGGAGACCGCTTCGCGCGCCTGCAGCCGGCCGAAGGTATCGGGCCGGTAGATGGCGGCTTTGGGGACGGCTTCGGTGAGTATGTCCAGCAGCAGCGTCTGCGGGAACAGGATGCCGTGTTCGGTTACGTTGCCGGATGCCAGATCTACGATCGGCCGGCCGGATCCCGCAAACTCGTCCCTCAGCTTGTAGAGCGGATTGGTTTCGCCGTGAAGGCGGGATGCCAGTCTGGAAAACATGTCATCGTCTCCATCCCCGGAATAAGGGCGGGGACCCGCTCACTCGACATGACGACCCGAATCGTGACCTGTCTTGAACCACGGAGACCAAAGGTGACAGTCGTGCAGAGGTCTTAGTCCATTCACTGTTGCTTCCCCCTGGGGCGCAGCGCTGCGCCCCTGCGGAGGAACCGACATGGCATGTCTTTGAGGTCTTCGAGGTCTTCGCGGTTCGCTTTTCGTGATCCGGATTACTTCTTCCAATAGTCGTAATTTACCTGGATATAGCTTTTCCACTTCTCCGGCACTTCCTCTTCGGGGAAGATGGCAGCGACCGGGCAGGCCGGCTCGCAGGCGCCGCAGTCGATGCATTCGTCGGGATTGATGTAGAGTTGCGTGGCGCCGGCAAACTCGGCCTCGTCTTTTCTCGGGTGGATGCAGTCAACGGGACAGACATCCACGCACGCAGTGTCTTTCACGTTGATGCACGGTTCCGCAATGATGTAGGTCATAGTGTCTCCTCATCCCAACCTGATCTTCTACCCCGGCTCATCGGGGCCTGTCGACCCTACAATCCTAACGCGGGAAGGCCGATCCGACAATGCAAACCGCGCAGGCAAAAAAAGGCCTCGAAGAAAACCGGTTCTTCGAGGCCTTTGCGATCGCCCTGGTTTAGTCTGGATGGCGCTACTTGACGGTGAGGTAAATCGTGACTGCCGTCGGCACCGGCTGGTTTCCCCGCCGTCCCGGCGCAATGACCTTAGCCTGGCTAAGTGCCGTCGCAATCTCAGGATTCTCTATCCGCGAACTGCCGCTCTGGACGGCCAGAATTTCCCCCACCTCGTTCACAAACACGGTGTAGAACAGAACCCCCGAGGTGCCGGGCTGAAGGTTCCAACCCCCGGAAGCCTTCGCCATCGCCGCCAATTGATCCAGATCAATGCCGAGTTGCGGCGCCTGGACAGCGGGATCGGCCCCCAATGTCTGGGTTGTGACCTGATATCCAATCGGCGGGGCAACGTAGAAGAGACGCCCCATCTTGTAGACATACGGAGAGCCGCCTGCAAATTGCAGTGTTTGGATTCCCTGCGACTGGAGCATACTCATTGTCTGCTGGAGAACCGCAAAGGGCACCTGCGCATCCACTGCCACCTGCGCTGTGCCGCCGGCTTCTTTTATCTTGTCGAATGGCACCGGGCCTTCAATCTCCCGGAGATATCCTTGCGCATCCGCCTCGATGACTTTCACGTTGCCGGATGCGTCCACCTTCAGGCGGGTCACGGCGGAGTCGGCGCCCAATTTGAAGATTACGGTCTGGGTTGCGACCACAGGCACGGCGACGCCGTTGACGTAGGTCGGTTCGTAACGCCACTGCTTCACGGCCTCCACGGCAGCCTGGTCGAGCAGCGGATGACCGCGAATGATCCGTACGGAGGTCACTTCACCCGCCTCGTTGATATTCGCTTCGAGCATGACGATGCCGGAAACTTTGGCCCGCCTGGCCAATTCGGGATACACCGGATCGACCTTCCTGATCAGCTTGGCGTCCTGGACGTTGCCGCCGACGCGCCGGGGTTCGACTCCCGACACCTGAGCCGGTACTTCCGCAGGCTTCACAAACTTGGCCGCTGATGCTGTTGCAGCTCCGGTTTCGCTCAGTGTGAACGTGACCGCCACCGTGGTGCGTACCGGGATGGCTGCGCCGTTGATCAGGGTCGGCGAATAGCGCCATTGCCTTACGGCATCCATGGCTGCCTGGTCGAGCAGGGGATGCCCCCGGATAATCCTGAGATTGCTCACGATGCCTGCCTCGTTGACGTCTACCTCCAGGAGCACGATGCCGGACACGCGGGCATTTTTGGCGACTTCCGGATACAGCGGGTCAACTTTCCTGATCAGCTTCGACGCCTGAACATCGGCGCCTACACGCATCGGTTCCTGGGCCTTCGCCGTTGGAAGTGTCCCGGAATCGCGGGCCGGAGCAGTCACCGGAGCAGGAGCTGCCGGCGTAATAAGCGGGAACCAGGCAGCGGCGTAAGTGCCGGTCCAGAGCAGGAGGCCGGTGATCGCCGTGAGGCTGAAAATCAATCTGGATCTGGTCATGGTCGACTCCTTTAACATCAGGGCCACCCGCTGTACGAGGTGGCGTTCCTTTAAAAGCAGTGGAGCCGGGACAGCCGCGGGCCGGCCCCGCAACGAAGCGATGTGAAGCAGGGATTCAAGGTAAGGTCCACGCTCGCCCGTGACTCGCAGGACCTCTCGGTCCACCACCTGCTCGCGGCTGAGGTGGATTCTTCCCACGGCCCACCAGATGGCGGGGTGGAACCAGAGCAGGGACCGGAGGACGTCTTCGATCACGATGTTCAGCCAGTCTCGTCGCTCCACGTGCAAAAGCTCATGGCAGGCGATCGGCCGCTGCAGGCTCTCGCTCATTTCCAGGAACGATGCGGGAAACAGGACCGCCGGTTTCCGCCAGCCAAAAGTAACTGGAGAATCGATCTCCGGGGACAGGTAGATTTCGGGAGCGACGCCGACCCGCCACTGCATGTCGCGAATCGAGTCCGGGAGGGCCGACAGCCGGCGTGATTTGTTCCTGTAGATGTGCAGCCGCAGCAATCCCAGTGCCAACCAGAGAAATCGCAGGGCGGCGCCGGCGCCGAGGATCAGCCCCAGCGCGGCAGAGAAAGGAAACGGCGCGGTCCGCGCCGTCTCCCGGATGGCGGCTGAGGGCGCCAGGTCCGGCGCCGGGACTGCCGGCGCGAGGCTATCCTCGAAGATCGACAGCGGCGTAGTCCGCATTTGCTGCCGCCACGGCTGAAATGCCGGGAGCAGCAGGCAGATGACAAGCAGCGACTGCCAGAACGCGAGCAGCACATTCGGGGCCCTGAGCCTGAAAAGATAGACGAGCGCTGTGCCGGCCAGGATGATGACGGCGACCTGCAGGCTGTAGGCCGCCAGGTTCTCCAACCACATCTGTGGGGTCATGGCTTTCGGGTGGGCTGCAAACGGCGTATCCGACAGTCCGCGCGCCGCCGGCCGGGTCCTGCGCCCTACTGGTTTTCCCGGATCATTTTGGCGATATGCTTCAACTCGGATTCCGAGAAGCGGCGGTCTTCGACAAGATGCGCGAGCAAAGGCTCGGCAGAGCCGTTGAAAACGCGGTTGATGAACTCGCTGACCATCTCGCGGATCATCTGCTTCTTGGGACGCGTCCCCTCGTACACGTATGCGCGCCCGCGCAACCGCCGCTTCAGATATTTCTTGTCTTCCATAATCTTCATCATGGTCATGACGGTCGTGTAAGCGATCCGGCGCCGGGCAAGCAGCGTCTCGTAGACGTCGCGCACGGTCGCGGCGCCGAATTCCCAGACGACCTTCATGATCTCGAGTTCCTGTTCCGTCAATGTCAGGCTCTTTCGTCGCATGCTATTTAATTAGTACTAATAATTGTGCGTGTCAATAAAAAAGTGTCGGGAAATGCGTCCGAAGACGGGGGAAGGAGCCAGAAGTCAGGAGTCAGGAGGATCGTGGGGCGCCGGGAGCGCCGGCGTTTCGCCTAATGCTGCATGCTTTTTCTAAAATTCCGTTCTTGCATACGAATTACCATTTTGGCTCGTGGACTTGGACCTGGACCTGGACTTCGACGTGGACCTAGACGAGGTTGCGGCACAGGTTTCTGAGGCGTTGGGACTTAACGACGCACCTTTAATCCCGTCCACGTCCAAGTCCAGGTCTAGGTCTATGTCCAGGTCCAAGATCCCTGCATTTTGCTCGCCCCTCTTTTTGCAAAAAGTATGCGGCATTAGGCGTCTCGCCGGCATATGCTGCCGGGACGGCGCTCCCGATACCCAGCTTCTCATCCGGACTCCTCGCTCCTGACTCCTTCTTTTATCTGAGGTCTGAAATCTGAGGTCTAAAGTCTAAGGTCCAAAGTCCCATCTGCGACCCCCGATTCCTCCACCGACTCCCCCCTTTGCCCAGCTTTTCATTCTGACTCCTGGCTCCTGACTCCAGACTCCTTTCTCCCGCAACGCCACGCTGGAACTTCGCCCGCGCCCCAGTGTCTAAACAAACAGGAAACCGGATCCGGCCTGAACCTCAAGCGTACCAGTGAAACAGTCCAGGAACAGGCGGCGCATGTGACGCCGCCGCTCCGGACGAAGCCTCGCTCGCCGAATGATTCGGCGGCAGTTGAAAGGAGGGACTATGTTCGAATCTCTAGAGGGAAACAAACGCCGCGGGGCTGCGGATCGGCTGCTGGCGCTGCTGCTCTCGATGCTCATCCACGGTCTGGGAATCCTGCTGATCGTGATTCTGCCGCTGATGTTTTTCCGCATCCTTCCCGGAGTCGATCTGCTCACCATCCTGATAGCCGCTCCCGTGCCGCCTCCGGCTCCTCCGCCGCCGGCCCCGCCGGCGCCTGTTCGGGAAGATGATGCCGTTTCAGCCGGGCGTCATTGGATCTCTACCGTGGATATTGCCCCCCCGGCCATCCCGAAAGGCGTTTCGCCGCCGATAGACGAACCTCCGGCGATCGGCGACATACCTGGATTTGTCGGAATCAGCTCGGGTGTCTCCCGGGGCAACGGCTTGAGTGCAGCGGGTCTCGCAGGAAACATGTTTGGGACGGTGACCGCGCCGGCGCTGCCGGTTCCGCCGCCCCCGGCGCCGAAGCGCGTGGCGGTGCCTGTCGGCGGCAAGGTGCAGGAAGCCAAGCTGATCCGCAAGGTCCCACCGGCATATCCCGACCTCGCGCTTCGCGCGCGCATATCGGGTGACGTATCCCTGGAGGTCACCGTGGATGAGGAGGGGAACGTTACCGATATCAAGGTGTTGAGCGGCCACCCGCTGTTGATCGACGAGACAGTCCGAGCCGTCAGGCAGTGGAAGTATTCGCCGACGTTGTTGAATAGCGAGCCGGTCCCGGTGATGGCCACGGTCACGGTATCCTTCCGCCTGAACTAGACGTGAGTGATCGTGACGCGGCATAGCCGCAAGCAATACAGGGACTGTTCCCGAGTCAGCCGCAGGAGCCTGCCCGGAAACCGGGCTGAAGCTTGGGGTCACTGGTTTCGGCCCGATGGGTGAGGGAATCCTATGCGGCCCGACAACTACTTGCGGGTAATTAGACCGTTATTGAGCCGACAACGAGAATCTTGTTCGCGTTTGTCTCTGTCGCAAATCTCCAGCTGCCCCTCTGATTCGAGATTCGAGATTAATTTCGAATCTCGAATCTCGAATTTGGAATTGCAATCGGGCACGCGGGGATTTCAAGGGGCTGGGTCCCTTGACTAGAGTCTGTCGCGAAACTCAATAATTGCCCTTCCTGGTCCTGGACGTGGACCCGGACCTCGACCTGGACAGCCTTGTTTGATGTAACCTATCGCGAATGCGACACTCGAGTCGGGCCGTAGTTATTTGGCGGGTCTATGTCCACGTCCAGGTCCAAGTCCAAGTCTAGGTCCAGGTCAGATGACCATGAAGTTCCGCGGCAGGAACTAATCCGTGCGAGGCGGTCAGACGGGCTGACGCGAATCCGGCCACCCATCGTGTTGGCAGTGTTTTCTTTACCCACGTATTTTCCTCTGTGCTGCGCTCCCTTCCTTCTGTTATAAGTACGCCCGCGTGCGAAGGACCTGGGCGGCACACTTGCGTGGGAATGGGTATGGACAGCCAGCTGATTCTCGTCATCGTCGTCATCGTTATCGCATTGGGATTTGATTTTCTGAACGGATTCCACGACGCGGCGAACTCCATCGCGACCGTGGTATCCACTCATGTGCTGTCGCCACGGGCTGCGGTTTTGTTAGCTGCGGCGTGCAACTTTGCTGCTGCCTTTCTGCTCGAAACCAAGGTGGCGTCAACGATTGGGAAGGACATCGTTCACCCGCAGTTTCTTGACCCCTACATGGTGGCATTTGGCCTGCTGGGTGCGATCATCTGGAACATCATCACTTGGTATTACGGCCTCCCGTCGAGCTCGTCGCATGCGCTCGTCGGCGGATTTGCCGGCGCGGCGGTTGCAAAGGCAGGGCTGATATCGCTAAAGCCGGAAGGGTTTCTCAAAGTTATTCCTTATATCGTGATCGCACCGCTGGTTGGCATGGTCCTGGGCCGCGGGATGATGCTGCTCATGAACCGGCTCTTCCGGAATTCCACTCCCCGCGAGGTAGATCATGTCTTCCGGCGCGGGCAGCTCGTGTCCGCCTCGATTTTCAGCTTCAGCCACGGAATGAATGATGCCCAAAAAACAATGGGAATTATCGTGGCGCTGTTGATTTCGACAAATTATATAGCCCTCCCCGCATCCGGCGTCAGCGTCCACGTTCCCCTCTGGATCATACTGTCCTGCCATGCCGCCATAGCCTTCGGCACCTACCTCGGCGGGTGGCGGATCGTGAAGACCTTGGGGATGCGTCTGACCAAACTGCAGCCGGTGGGCGGCTTCTGCGCTGAAACGGGAGGCGGAGTAACGATTGTGTTTCTATCGCTCTTCGGCATTCCTCTCAGCACCACCCACACTATTACTGGAGCGATCGTCGGGGCCGGTTCCACGATTCGTCGGTCTGCAGTACGTTGGGGCATCGCTCGAAATATTGTGTGGGCCTGGATTCTGACGATTCCATGCTCGGCCCTGTTCGGCGCTCTCCTCGAGCTGATCGTGCGGCCGCTGATCGGAAAGTGATCCTTCCTCATCGCGCGAGGGATTCATGTGGTTGACTGAAGCCACCGTCGTGCAAAAGCGTTCGCTCCTGGCGGCCTCGCTGGGATGGATGCTCGACAGCATGGACATCATGCTCTACTCGATGGTGCTGGCGCACATGATGACCGACCTTGGGATGACCAAGGGCACGGCGGGGCTGATGGCCTCGCTCACGCTCGGGGCCTCCGCGTTCGGCGGGGTCATCTTCGGCATTCTTGCAGACCGGATCGGGCGGGCGCGGTCCATGATGGCCACCATTCTGATCTATTCGGTGTTCACCGCTGCCTGCGGGTTCTCGCAAAGCGTCCTCCAACTCGCGGTCTTCCGGGTCCTCCTGGGGCTAGGCATGGGAGGGGAGTGGGCCTGCGGCGCCGCTCTGGTGGCGGAGACCTGGCCGGCCCGTCATCGGGGCAAGGCTCTGGGAGTCATGCAGAGCTCCTGGGCGGTTGGCTACGGCCTGGCGGCGGCCATCACCGGCATCGTCCTGCCGAGGTTCGGCTGGCGGGCGGTCTTCTGGGTCGGGATCCTCCCGGCGACGCTGGCTTTCTGGATTCGTCGCCGCGTTCCGGAACCCGAGATCTGGAAGCGCTCCCGCAGCCGGGAACGCGGCCCTTCCCCCTGGGCAGGGCTCGTCTCACTCTGGCGTGGGCAACAGCGCCGGAACCTGATCTTCACGACCGCGGCCAATGCCGGGACCATGTTCGCCTACTGGGGCCTTTTTACCTGGATCCCGCCCTACCTGTCGCTCCCAGTCGAGAGCGGTGGTGCGGGTTTAGACATCACCCGCACCGCGACCTGGATCATCTTCATGCAGGTCGGGACCTGGCTGGGGTACGTGAGTTTCGGATATATCAGCGACTCGTTCGGGCGCAAGAGGACCTATGCCGGCTTCATCTTCATCGCTGCCGCGCTCGTTCCGATCTATGCGGGGATCCACGACTCGTTCTACCTGCTGCTCATCGGCCCGCTGGTCGGGTTCTTCGGCAGCGGCTATTTCAGCGGTTTTGGTGCGATTACGGCGGAGATTTTCCCCACTGAAGTGCGGGCCAGCGCTCAGGGCCTCACCTACAATATCGGGCGTGGCATCAGCGCCGCGGCCCCGTTCCTCATCGGGGCGCTCAGCGCCGGGCGCGGGCTCCGCTTTGCCTTCCTCCTGGTCGCCGTCGCGTTTCTGTTTGCGGGCACTATGGCGCTGTTTATCCCCGAAACCCGCGGCCGCGAACTTGCCTGAGCCGGGTTTTGAGGCTCATTTTTCCAGGCGGGAGAGGCGGTGCCGGAAGGCGTCGTGCCATCGGCGGTGCTGGTGCGGGTCTATCCTCCCGGCAAGCAGGCCCTCCCGGAGGCGAATGAGTGCCTCCCGCGTCAATTCGAGGGCGCGCCGGGAATCGCGGGCACGGTGTTCGTGGTAGACGGCCAGCTGCTCGTAAGCCTGGATCCCGTCGACCGAGTCTCCCAGAAGCTCTTGCCACAAGGCGTTGGCAGTGAGGTAATCTCCCGCCCGTTTTGCCATAAGCGCCAGCTCCCGCCGCGCAACGCGATCCGCGCCCTGCGGCAGCCCGAACGTCAATGCGCGCTGATATCCCTGGGCGGCGAGCTGTTCTTCGCCGCGGCGCTGCAGCATCCGCGAGAGCCCGAACACCTCGCCCGCATCGCCGCCATCGGGCGCCTCCATCAGCATAGTGATCTTCACCGCCAGTTCCGCGAGTCCTATCAGGTCCATCCGGTTGTGGCGGAAAATCTCTACGATCGGTTCCACGGGTCCGCCGCGGAGAAAATCGAAATACTTTGCCGGGATCGTGTGGGAAGGGATGTCCTCGCCGCGATCGATCTGCAGCACCTGGCGCTCCAGCTCGGACAGGGCGACCGATTTCAGTCGCAGACGCCAAAGCTGTCGTGCCGGATGGAGCAGGTCCAGATGAGCCGCGGGACTTGCGACCGCCGCGCGGGTCATCCGGTACCGCGTCTCAAGCAGCGGCCAGTCGAAGCTCTTGCCGTTAAAGGTGACCAGCACCTCCCTTTCGGCGAGCCGTTGCGAGAGGTCGAGCAGCAGGGAAGGCTCCTCCCCGTGATCACGCATGAAAAGCTGCTCGACGACGAAACGATCCCCCTCCCACCAGCCCAGGCCGACCAGGAACGCATAGGTGCCGGTGCCGCCGGACAAGCCGGTTGTCTCCGTGTCGAGGAACAACCATCGTCGGGTCTCGGCGACCTGATCCTGGGCATGCGGCGCGAGCAGTCGCAGCGCGCGGGGACCGATGGTGCAGGATTGCGGACCCTGGACGCGGCAGGTCACGGCCAGGTGGCTTCCGCGCGGGGTGAGGCGCAGTTCGGCGCCGAGCAGGCTGGCAAGGCGGGCGTGCCTCTCTTGCCGGCCGGCGCTGTCCGCCGTCTTGACCTCCTCGGGCGAGCGGGGCCGAAGCGCGGCGATCCGGGATAGTTTGTCGAATGTCATGCCCGTCAAGCGCACAAGCGATTGAGAATCGCCACGGCGACCTCCTTGGCTCGCGCCCCGGTTTCGCCGGCCGGCCCGACGCAGGAGGGGCAGCCGCCTTCGCAGGCGCAGGCCGCGATCAGCTCCCGGGTTCTGCGTACGAGCTGGTCGTGAAGACGGTACAACGGTTCGCTCAGGCCGATTCCCCCCGGGTACGCATCGTACAAATATAACGTAGGCTTGAAAAACTCCACCGTCTGATCCGTGCCGGCGGCGGGCCATTCGATGTCGCTGCCCGGAGGCGGGGCCCCCTCGCCGATGGTGGCCCCCAGGTCGCGCTGGTCGCACATGAGAAGCAGGCAGGCGATCGATTCGAGGGCGTGAAGCAGGCCGAACATCCCGTCCTGCTTTTCCGAAATCGAAAACGGAAGCGCCGCCAGCAGCTCCTGGGAAAGGGTGATCCAGTAGGCCGTTGTGTGCATTTCGTTTTCCGGCAGCTCGAGCTTGCCGGAGCCCACGTTCTCCGACGTGAAAAACTTGATCTTCTTGAAACCCACGACTTGCGAGCGCACCTGAACATCGCCGTGCACGCGAGCGGCCGGGCCGGCCACGCACGCTTCTTCCGCGACATCCAGCGGGCGGATCTGCGTGTAACGGATCGCATCGGTATAGTAGTCGACGTCGACCCGCTTGACGAAGGCTTTGCGCTGTTCGAACTCCATCCGCTCGACGTGATATTGCTGTCCGCCGTGCAGGTAAATCGCCTTGGGATGCACCGTGGTCAGCGCCCCCGAAAAGTCGATTTCACCGATCACTTCCGGTGCGTCCGTCTCGTCGATGATGACGAAATTGTCGGAGGTGACGGACCTCAGGCTGATCGTGTCGGCGGGGTAGGCCTCCTGCGTCCAGTGCCAGTAATCGCCGCTGCGGTGCAGGTAACCCGCCTCGGCCAGGCGTTCGCAAAGCTGCGGCAGATCGACCGCACCGAAAGTCTCATCCTGGGCCAGCGGAAGTTCGAAGGCGGCACATTTCAAATGGTTGACCAGGATCTCGAGGTTGTCCGGCTGGATGTAGGCATGTTCCGGAGAGCTGCCGAAAAAGTAGTCGGGGTGCTTGACGATGAACTGGTCCAGGGGACGGGAAGAGGCTACCAGCACGGCGCACGACGCGCCGCTCCGCCGGCCGGCGCGTCCCGCGCGCTGCCAGGTCGATGCGATCGTCCCGGGATACCCCGCCATCACGGCGACGTCGAGCGAGCCGATGTCGATCCCAAGCTCCAGCGCGTTGGTCGCGACGACGCCGCGGATCTGCCCGCCGCGCAGGCCGCGTTCGATCTCCCGCCTCTCTATCGGCAGGTAGCCGCCGCGGTAGCCCCTGATGATGTCCTGCTGGCCCGGCGGCTGCGGGTTGGCCTGCTTCAGATAGGTCAGCAGCACTTCCGTGTGCAGCCGGCTGTTGGCGAATACGATCGTCTGCAGGCCGCGCTTCAGAAACTCCTGCGCCAGGCGGTAACTCTCGTTGATATAGCTGCGCCGGATGCCCAGGAACCGGTTGACCACGGGAGGATTGTAGAAGACGAGATGTTTCTGGGCCGAGGGCGCCCCGTTCGCATCCACGACTTCGACTTCTTCCTCGATGAGGCGGCTGGCCAATTCCCCGGGATTCGCGATCGTGGCGGAAGAGCAGATGAACTGGGGGGTCTGTCCGTAGAATCGGGCGATGCGCCGCAGCCGGCGCAGGACGTTGGCCAGATGGCTCCCGAACACGCCCCTATAGGTGTGAAGTTCGTCGATCACGATGTAACGGAGGTTTTCGAACAGGCGGGTCCACCGCGTGTGGTGGGGGAGGATGCCGGCGTGCAGCATGTCGGGATTGGTGATGACCACGTGCCCTTGCTGGCGGATCGCCCGCCGGGCATCGCCGGGGGTGTCGCCGTCATAGGTGAACACCCCCCAACTGTCGCCGGTGCGGCGTCCCAGGTCCTGGAGCTCCTCAAGCTGGTCCTGGGAGAGCGCCTTGGTTGGAAACAGGTAGAGCGCGCGGCTGTCCGGGTTCTCCAGAATCGAGCTCAGAACCGGGAGATTGTAGCAAAGCGTCTTGCCCGAGGCTGTGGGCGTCACGATGACGACGTTTTTCCCCCTGCGTATCGCCTCGGCGGCTTCCGCCTGGTGGGAGTAGAGTTGCACAACCCCTTTGGTGCGATAGGCCTCCGCCAGCTCGGGCCGCACCCAGTCCGGCATCGGAGCCCATTGCGCCTCGCGCGCCGGAATCTGGTGGACGGCGGTGATCACCTCGTTTGCCCGGTCCCGGGAGGTAAGCTCCGCGATAACTTCGGGCACGGCGACAAGCGCCATGCTGTTGCGTTTTGAAGGGGGAGAGCTCATGGTTTCACCTTTATTTCACCGCAACATACTACCTCGGAAAGCGTGGAAATCGCATGGGAAAACTGCATTCTACCCCGTTGCACCGGTTGCCGGCTGCCATGACGGCCTTGACGCTAGGCGGGTCTCGCTTCATGGAGTTGGCCGGAAAACACTGAACCTCCCACACGTTTAGGGTATCCTATCGAGTGTAACCCAGCACATTCGTTCTCTGGCCAACGAGGAGGGACAATGACAAGACGACAGACAACCACAGCCATACTCGCGATAATGCTCATTCCTCTGCTGCGCGCGGTACCGGCGCTTGCCGCCGGAGACAAAGTGATTCCGCACGTGGTCGACGGCGTGCAGGATGCAACCACAAGGTATCGGACCAAGCTCGACATCATGAATTTGAGTCCTCATCCGGGCACCACGATCACCCGGGTCACTGTTTATTTTTTCAACTCCAATGGCACCCCCTGGCCCATCACGCTCAAGGACCCTGTAACGAAACTGCCCACAACGGTAAACAGCTACACGTTGAACCTTGGCTATGCCCAGACTCTCCGGCTCGAGACCCTGGGGACCGGTGCGCTTAACGCCGGCTACGCGATCGTAAGAAACCTCGAAGTGCCGGTTGCCCAATCCGATCCAGATTTTCACCCTGAATACTGGCCCGACAGCCGTGAGGTATCGACGACGGTGTACTTCGAGGTCTTGAGAGGGAACGATATCATGGACACGGTCAGCGTGCCTGTCGCGCAGCCGTCGATCTCTTTTCTATTCCCGGTTGAGATTGATCTCGCCAATGGCATCAATACGGGATTTGCCATCGTGAATCTCACCGACGCCGCCAACAATGTGACGCTGTACCTGAGCGAAAACACCGATCCGTCGCAGTCGGGCGACGCCATAGACGCGGGGAACACGACTGTCAGGTTGGATGCCGGTGCGAACAAGAAAAAAGTGGATTTCCTGAGCAACTTGTTCGCCGGGAAGACGAAATTTAAGGGCATGGTCTACGGCGCCTCCGAGGGTCCGGTGGCTACCCTGTCGTTGGTCCAGTCGAACAGCTACTTCAACGGCGCCTGGAGCGGGGTGCAATTCGCAACCGTGACTCCGGCATACCTGGACTCGCTGCGCCGCAACACGTTAATGTATATGGTTCCGGGGACTGCACTGGATGCCGACCTGCCGGGAGTGGATTATTTCCCGACGCCGATGACTAACGGCGTTCCGGATTCGTACTATTCTCTTGCGTGGGATGTAGTCCTCAGTGCGACCGGCACAAGCCGCCAACTGGTACCGCAGCCCGGAACATTGATCGCACGGCTGGGAATAAAAAGCGGGACGGATTTCGACAACATCACCTTGCCCAACCTTGATCCGACTGTGGTGAATTTCAGCACAAATGCCATCAATTTGAGCGACCAGTCCGGGGACTTTACCCAAGGGTTCTGTTTCGCCATCAAGACCAACCTCGGGAAGTACGTGAAAGTGCGCATCCGCACGGTCGTGACGTACGATACGGGCAGCGCCGACAGCGAGATGGCGCTCGAGATCTTTGTCTACAAATGACGATTGCCACCGCAGCAGGTCCCGTCCGCCGGACGGGACCTGCATTCCCCCGGCATCGGTTCGTGTTGAACCGTAGCGCGGATCAGGCGATTTTTCGCAGGATGGACGGAGTCACGAGCCAGAGCAGAATGCCGCGGGGCGACGCGGTGATCTTGTCGATTTCGATTGCACAGGCGCCGCCCTTCTTGAGGTCCAGGGCGTGCTCGGCGGATCCCCATGCGATTTCGCCGGCGATTTTCCCCAGGGATGGCTGGTGCCCGACGAGCATGATTTCCCCGATGCCGTCCTGTTTGAGGATTTCCCTGTAGAGTTCGGCGCGGTTTCCGTGCGGGACGAGTGCGGGAGTCACCTTCAGGGAAGGTCCCGCCCCGAATGCATCCAAGAGGATCTCTGCGGTTTGCCTGGCCCGGACGTAGGGGCTGGTGAGTATTATTTCAGGCGCGATCCCCAGGGAACGCAATCCTGCAGCTGCTTTCTCCATCCTCTCGATTCCTTCCTTCGTCAATTCCCGTTCGGCATCGGTGACACCCTGCGCCTCGGCAATTGCATGTCTTACAATATAGAGAATCATCTGCTTATCCCCCCGTGGCGCTTTGTATCACCGGCAGGCCCGGACGGCAAGCCCGCCGGGGGCAGGCTGGCCGGGATCAGCGCGATTCACAAAATCGAACGACTCCTGTAAGATCAGCTGGTCTGAACCCTGACTGGAAGGCTATCCATGACTGACGCGCCCAACAATCTGCTGGCTGCCATCGACATCGGGGCCAGCTCCATCCGGATGGACATCGCCGAAGTGACACCTGAGGGCAAACTTCACGTTCTGGATTCGCTCAAAAAAGGTGTGCAGCTCGGAAAGGACACGTTCACCGAAGGCTACGTGAGCGAAGATTCGATCCGGGCGACCTGCGAGGCGCTGCGCGATTTCAAGAAGATCATGGACACCTATGGGGTGGTCCGATACCGGTCGGTCGCGACCAGCGCCGTGCGCGAAGCGTCCAACAGCGACACCTTCCTTGATCGCATCCTCATGAGCACCGGCCTGGACGTGTCGGTGATCGACGGTTCCGAGGAGAACCGGCTCACGTACTCTGCCGTCCTGGAATCGCTGCGCGGAGGCCCCGACTTGAGCCAGGGACAGACCCTGCTGGTGGAAGCCGGCGGCGGCAGTGCGGATGTGACCATGCTTAGCAACGGCGAACTTCTGCAGTCGGGGACGTTCCCGCTGGGTTCCATTCGCCTGCGTGCCGGCGTGGGGAGCGTCGCAGGTTCCCACGCCCAGGAATTGCGGCTTTTGAAGGCGCAGATCTCCAGCATCGTGACCAACGTCCGGCGCACGCTGGCGATCCAGGAGGCGGTCAACTTTGTCGCCGTCGGCGGCGACGTGCGGCTGGCGGCCCGCATCGCCGCCGGAGTGGATCGCGAGCATGGCGTCATCGTTATACCCAGGGACCGGTTCGTGGAACTGGTGGAGTCGGTTTCGAAACTGAGCATCGACAAACTGGTGCGCCAGTACTCGCTTTCCTATCTGGATGCCGAGACCCTGGTCCCCGCCCTGCTCACGTATTGGAAGCTCCTGATGGAGACGAAGGCCCCGAGCGTGATCATCAGCGAGGCGAGTATCCGGCTTGGGGTGCTGCTCGACCTGATGCCGACGGCTGAGAAAGACCGTCTTACCAATCTCAGCCACCAGATTCTTTCTGCGGCGCGGAGCCTCGGGAGGAAATATCAATACGACGAGGGTCATGCGGAGCGCGTGCGGGACATAGCGGAGCTGCTCTTCGACGGTTTGAAGGGGGAGCAGCGCATGACTGAAACGCACCGGCTCTACCTCCGGGTCGCTGCGCTCCTGCATGATATCGGGCTGTTCGTCGGTTCGCGCAGCCACCACAAGCACTCCTACTACCTCATTTCCCAGTCCGACCTGTTCGGGCTGCGCCGGCGCGAGCTGGAGATCATCGCGAATATCGCCCGGTATCACCGCCGGGGGCTGCCGCAACAGAGCCACGCGTCGTTCGTGGCGATGGACCGCGACGAGCGCATGATCGTCTCCAAGCTGGGGGCGATCCTGAGGGTTGCCAACGCGCTCGACAAGGAGCATCGCCTGAAACTGGCCGATCTCAAAGTGACGGTGGAAACGGACCAGGTCGTGCTGCTGGCGCGGAATGTCACGGACCTTACCATTGAACGACTGGCACTGGCGAGCCGGAGCGACTTTTTCACCCAGGTTTTCGGGAAAAAAATCGTACTGCGGGAAGGATCTGCCGCCTCATGACCGCCGGACCGAAACCCCGCTTTTTCAACCGGGAGCTGAGTTGGCTGGAATTCAACCGCCGCGTGCTGGAGGAAGCGCAGGACCCGCGCAATCCTCTCCTCGAGCGCCTCCGATTCCACTGCATCTTCCACTCCAACCTGGACGAGTTCTTCATGATTCGTGTCGCCTCGCTCTATCGGCTCATGGAAGAAGGCGATAACGGGCCCGACCCGTCGGGGCTGACCCCGTCGCAGCAGCTCGAGTCGGTGTTTAACAAGGTCAGGGAAATGCGGGCAGCGAGTTCGAACCTGTATCTGGAGGAATTGCTCCCTGCGCTGGAGCGTGAACATATTCGGATTTTGCGGCCGGATGGCCTGAATGCGGCGCAGCAAAAGCACCTCGACTGGTACTTCGAGAGCGAGGTCTATCCCGTCCTCACGCCGGTGGCAATCGATGATGCGCACCCGTTTCCCCACCTGCCGGGTCTCGCGGTGAACCTGGCGGTGCTGCTGCGTCCCTCGCAGCAGCCGGAGGCTGCGGAGCGCATGGCGGTTGTCCAGGTGCCGGGCCGGATGCCGGGCCTGACGAGGCTCCCGGACGGAAATGAGTTTTTCTTCTGCTGGCTGAGCGACGTGATCCGGGAGCGTCTCCCGTCGCTGTTCTCGGGGTACGAGATCCTCGAGGTAGCCGGATTCCGCCTCACGCGTGATGCCCAGGTGGAACTCGACGACGAGGGGTGGCAGGACTACATGCGGATGATCGAGTCCGAGCTGAACAAGCGCCGGACCGCGCGAACGATCCGGCTGGAATACCAGGAGGAAATGAGCACGGCGCTGCTCAGGCGCATCCAGCAGGGATTGGGTGTGCAGGATGCGGCGCTCCAGCCGGTCCGCGGTCCGCTCGACCCGCGTCCGCTCCTGAGCCTGGCCGACATGCCCGGCAACGAGAAGCTCCACTACCGGCCTCAGCCCCCTCTGCTACCTCATGTCTTTACGGAACAACGCGGCATCTTCGAGATCATCCGCGACAACGACATACTCCTGCACCATCCATATGATTCCTTCGACCCGGTGGTCGAATTCCTGCAGGCGGCAGCCGAGGATCCCGACGTGCTGGCGATCAAGCAGACCCTGTACCGCACCGGCGGAGAGGGCTCCAGCGTCCTGAAAGCTTTGATCCACGCGGCCGGGAAAGGGAGGCAGGTGACCGTGCTTGTCGAGCTGACGGCGCGCTTCGACGAGGAACGCAACATCGGCTGGGCGCGAGACCTGGAGCAGGCCGGCGCGCATGTGCTCTACGGGCTCGCCGGGCTGAAAGCCCACGCGAAGATTGCGCTGGTCGTGCGGCGCGAGCCGGGCGGAATTCGCCGGTATGTCCACCTCGGCACGGGGAACTATAACGAAAAAACGGCCAGGCTCTACACCGACTTCGGGCTGCTCACGGCCGCCGACGATTTCGGCCGGGACGCGTCGGGATTCTTCAACGCGATCACAGGGTATTCCGAGCCGCCCATGTTCAACCGGCTGATCATGGCCCCGATCGGGATGCGTGAGTCCATTCTGACCATGGTCCGGCGGGAGGCCGACCGGGCACGGTCCGGACAGAGCTCCGGGATCATGGCGAAGATGAACTCCCTGGTAGACAAGGCGATCATGGAAGAGCTGTACGCGGCGAGCTGCGCCGGCGTACCCGTCGACCTGAACGTGCGTGGTATCTGCTGCCTGCGCCCCGGTGTTTCCGGATTGAGCGAGCGGATACGAGTGATTTCGATCGTGGACCGATATCTCGAGCACAGCCGCGCAGTCGTTTTTCACAACGGGGGGGATCCGGAAGTTTATGTTTCCAGCGCCGACTGGATGCCGCGCAACCTGGACCGCCGGGTGGAACTGATGTTCCCCATCGTGCAGCCGGCGGCGCGCGAACGGGTGATTCGTGCCCTGGAAGCGCAATTTGCCGATAATCAGAAGACGCGCCTGCTCCGGCCGGATGGGACGTACGAGCGGATTACTGCGGCGAATGCCGAATCGAACCGGGTCCAGGAGTTTCTCTATCGATCACTTCTGGCGGAACACGACCGGATCCGATCGATTCCGCCGGTCCGCTTTGTTCCACTCGAACGAAATGAGCCGTAGCCTGCAAGGAGGGGACGGGAATCCTCCACTGTCCCTATTTTCCGCGGTCCAGGTAACAGACAAGAAATCCGCTTAGATTCCGTCGCGCCGCCAGGGATCTTTCGCGCCATCGGCTGTAGCGGGAACCCCAGCTTCCGGATGCCAGCGCCTTCGCAGCACGCTGCAGCTTTCCCGCGGCGGGATCGTAGGAAAACGGCGCAAGGAAGTCATCTCCCGCCTCATCGCTGATGGCTCGCACGCAGCTCAGAGGTATGGATGCGCCCGTCGCAACTCGGGCCAGGGCTGCTGTTTCCATGTCGACGACGCACGCATGGTGTTTCAGGTGCAGGATGCTTTTGTGTTCTGGTGCGCCGATGATGCACGGGGAGGTCAACACCGCACCGCAGCGGGCGCGCAAACCGGCTGCCGTGGCCAGGGAGCAGAGTTCGGCGGCATCGGCAAGCGGCCAACTGCCGCTCAAGCCGATCTCGCCAAGCGGGGCGCCCCAGGTTTCGTTCGACAACATATCGGCGCGCTCGCCTATTACCAGTTCGCCCTGCTTCAGGCCCGGATCCAATGCCCCGGCATAGCCGGCCACCAGGATACGCGTGACATGCAGGGCGGCGAGCACCCGCTCCAGGGTGGCGGCGGAGCGCGCAGGCCCGACGCCGGCCTTCATTAGGTAGAGCGTTTTGTTGCCGCGAACTCCAGTCCAGACAGAAACGCCCGGGCATCGAATCTTCTGCCTGTGGCTGCAAAGGTTCAATGCGGTTTCCAGTTCTTCCGCCAAAGCCGATGCGATCAGAAGCATGTGCGGAAGCATAAAACCCTCGTCAAGGACTGTAAAGAGAATCGGCGACGAATTGCGCAACTGTGCGGCGGTCCGGCGGGCGCCACTGATCAGGCAGCGACGAATACGCAGCCGCAGTCGGTGCTGGGGCACACTGGCACGGTGGCGCTTGTAACAGGGTCCCGTCCGGCGAGAATGTCTCAAAACCAGGCGTCCTGGAGGGACGCAGAGAGAGTAGCCGGGGGCTAGCCGCGCAGCGGCGCTGCCCCCGGTCAGGCTGGGCAAATGGTGAAAGCCCCGGCGACAGAAGTCATTTGTTTGTAGATGTTTTCTGTCTCCCCTGCCAGGGCTCGGTTTCTACTTCGTCCTTTACCCCGGGCGACGCTTCGCTTGCCCGGGGCTATTGTCTTCAGCATTTCCAGGGCTGAAATTGAGGGCATATCGCCGGGTGCGCGAGTTTTGAGACATTCTCGGCGGTCGGGACCTACTTGCGCGGCAGGCCCCTCGCGGGAAAGGATTTAGGTGCGGCTCTTTCAGTACGGACCGCAAGTTAAGCGAATACACAAAGATATGCAAACCTGCAGTTCAAACAAGTGCCCCTGCTTGACACTTATGGCCACCCCGACCTCAGAATTTATCAATTATCATTTGTCATTTTCGCAGACCAAAGGCTCACCACGGACAAATAACGAATGACCATTGACAAATGATAGATGACAAATGTTCCGGGTGGGGCTCTTCCGATTGCAATCCCAACTCACCTAATGGTGCGATAAGTCTTCTGTCCTAAAAGAGCCGGACCCAAAGGATTTTGCGCTGCGCAAACCGGCAGGCGAAAAGCATCCTGATGGGCCGAATATTCTGGTATTCTTAATCGATACATGCAATTGCCTGGTTTCATGAGGGTTTTGAACGGATCATGATCTTTGGGTAAACTCGCGCAAAATGAAAAAAGCACTCGTACTGCTTTTTGTATTTGTTCCGATTCTGGTGGTAATAGCAGCGATTCTATGGTCGGCAGGGACTTTTGCCAAATCCGTCCCGGTAGATCTTGTCGAGGTGTCATCCGCGCCGCTTCTTCGCAGCATCAACACCAATGGCAAAGTCGAAGCGGAGCACATCACTGAGATTCGGGCGCCCCTGGCCGGGATGTGCCGCCTGATTGGGGTGCGCGAGGGCGACCGCATGAAAAAGGGCGAGTCGATCCTCCGGCTGGAAGAACCATCCCTCGCCTCACAGCTGGCCGCCGCACAGGCAGACCTGGATGCCGCGGCTCTGGATCTCAGGGACGTGCAGCGCGGTCCCGCCCCGGACGAACTGGATCAGGCGGAGGCGGAATCCACTCGCGCCCGGCTGGCGATCGACAATGCAAGGAAGCTGCTTGCGAGCAATGAGTGGCTCCTGACGCGCGGGGCGATCTCGCGCTTCGAGGTGGATCAGAGCCGGCATTCTCTGGCCGAGGCCGAGCAGGCGCTAAAGGCTGCGGAAACGCGGGTGGCGGATCTCAAAAAAAAGTTTGGCGATCTTGACCGGCGCCGCGCCCAGTCGCGAGTCGATGCCGCCGGGGCACGCCTCCAGTATCTGAAGGAGACGATGGGCCGCCTGGTCGTGCGGGCGCCCGCAGACGGAACGCTCTTCCAGTTGGATGTCAAAGACGGCGCTTATCTCAACGCCGGCGATCCGATCGGGTTGTTCGCGGATCTAACGAGGCTGCATCTGCGGGCTTACGTCGACGAACCCGATCTCGGGCAGGTCGCGCTCGGAGAAAAGGTCCTGATCCGATGGGACGCACACCCCCTGGCTCTGTGGGAGGGGCAGGTTAAGAATCTGCCTGCCCAGGTCGTCACGGTCGGAACGCGTTCCGTGGGCGAGGTTCTGTGCCGCATCGACAATCCCGGCGGGACGCTCCTGCCCAACATCAATGTGGATGTCGAGATCCAGGCGCCGGCGGGGCCGTCGGTAACCTCGCTCCCGCGCGGGCTCGTGTATCCCGAGGGCAGGAGGGAATTCGTCTGGGTCATAGCTGACGGCACTGCGCAGAAGCGTTATATTGAAACCGGACGCAGCACGAGTGCCCAGATCGAAATCCTCAAGGGACTCGCTATTGGCGACAAAGTGGTCGACCCGGGCGATCTGCTGATCACCGAGGGCATGAAAATGCGGGCCAGGGGAAAATGAAAGCCGCGATACTGCTCAGTCTGCTGATGGCTCTTTGTACGACCGGCAAGGCTCAGTCTGTTGATGCTGCGATCGAGCTCTACGAATTTGGCAAGTTTCAGCGCGCCGCCGAAATCCTGACAGACTTGAGCCGGCAAAACGCAAGAGATCCAAATCTGCACATCTGGCTCGGCAAGACTTATCTCAAACTTCGTCGCTGGGACGAGGCGATCCGGGAATTTGGGAAAGCGGCCGAACTCGATCCCAAGAATGGACTGCCTCATCTGTGGCTCGGCCGGGCCTACGGTAACAAGGCGGCGCATGCATCTGTCTTCGCGGCCTTCAACTCGGCGAGGAGGACCCGGCAGGAGTTTGAGGCCGCCGCTCAGTTGAGCCCGAACGATGTGGATGTGCGGTTTGACCTGCTCGAATTCTACGCGCAAGCTCCCAGCATCATCGGCGGCGGCAAGGACAAGGCCGAAGCACAGGCGAAGGAAATCGCAAAGCTGTCGCCGCGGCTCGGCTACACGGCCCGCGCGGACATCTACGGCAATCAGAAAGACTGGGGCCGCGCGCGAGCCGAGCTGGTGGAGGCAGTTTCGAAATTTCCGAAGGACGCCGGCACCTATGTCGACCTGTCCGGATTTCTTCTGGAGCGCGGCGATTTTGAGAATGCCGAGGTGAATGCGCGGAAAGCGCTGGCCCTGGACGGCTCGACGCGCGAAGCGCAGATGCTACTGGCGGCGTCCCAGGTTTCGTTGCGCCGGAACCTCGCGGACGCCGTCAAAGTGTTGCAGGGCCTGGCTGCCGGTCCCCTGACCGACGGTGACCCGCCGTTCGAGACGGTCTATTATTGGCTCGGACAGGGCTATCTGGCGCAGGGAAACAAACCTGAAGCCCGTGAAGCATTCACCGCGTCTCTCGGTTTCGACCCGGAGTTCTCGCGATCGAAAGACGCACTGGCGCGTATCAAGTCATGCCCATAAATCTGCTTGAATCCGCGTCCTTTGCGTATGGAAGCCTGGTCGCCAACAAGCTGCGCGCCGGCCTGACCATGCTCGGCATGACCATCGGCACCGCATCGATCATCCTGGTAGTGACGATCGCGCTGACCTCCAAGGAATATATCCTGCAACAGATCCAGGGAGTCGGGTCAAACCTCGTCTACCTCTATTACGAGGCCGGCGGAACCGTTTCGGGGGCCAAGACGCGGTCCGACGACCTGACCCTCGCCGACCTGAGCGCAGTCCAGCAGCTCCCGGGCGTAACCGATGCTACCGGGATCGTGGTTGACCATGACCGCATCGTGCTGCGCGGGCAGGAGCGCGAGGTCACGGTCATCGGCGCCACTCCCGATTACGCCAAGGTCAGGAACCTGCGAATTCTAAACGGAAGATTCTTCGACTATTCCGACGAACGCGCCTTCAACAAGGTGTGTCTGCTGACGGAGGACCTTGCCATCCGGCTTTTCGGCACGTTGGATGTGCGCGGCAAGAGCATCAAACTTTTTCGTGTGAAGTTCGAAACCATCGGGGTTTTCACGGAAGGGGTCGAGACCTTCGGGACTTCGGAGGTGTCTACCTATTCGGCGGTCATGCCGATCACCGTGATGCAGCAATTCGACAATTCCGACAAGCTGGACGAGATCTACGCGTCTGCGCAGCACTCGGAAGCGGTCCCGGTGGTGACAGAAAGGATCAAGCATCTGCTCGAGTCCCGGCATCGGGCGGGAACTTCCTACCGCGTGGAGAACCTGGCTGAAATCCTGCGCGCAGCCGGACGGATCGCGACTGCCATCACCATTGTCCTTTTCCTGATCGGCACCATTTCCCTCATTATCAGCGGCATCGGAATCATGAATATCATGCTGGTGTCGGTCACAGAGAGGACGCGGGAGATCGGCATCCGGATGTCGTTGGGGGCGACGCGGCGCGAAATCCTCTATCAATTTCTCGCCGAAGCCCTGTTCATGGCAAGCGTCGGTGGTGGACTCGGCATTATCCTGGGCGTTGCGATTCCTCTGACGGCCGGCTGGCTGGCCGGCCTCAACATTCCCATTTCCTGGATCTCGATCGTCCTGGCATTCATGCTCTCATTTACTGTAGGTGTGACATCCGGGCTTATCCCGGCCAATCGCGCTGCAAAGCTGGATCCCACGGAGGCGCTGCGGTATGAATAGAATCCTCACGTTTCTGATTTCACTCCTGGTGGGTTGGTCACCGGCATTTGCCCTGCAGGACACACCGGCCCAAGCTGCCGGGAACGGGACCTTGCTGACGCTTCAGGATGCGGTCCGGCAGGCGCTGGCCCGGGGGCCGGACGTGTTGCTGGCTCAGGCGGAAGCCGTGAAGGCGGTGGAAGCGCTCCGGGAGACGCGTTCGATCAACCTGCCCCAGGTCATTGTCGGCACCGGACTGGCTTACAACAACGGCTTTCCGCTGAGCATCGAAGGCGCGGCGCCATCCATCATCCAATTGGGTGTGAGCCAGCCGATCTTCAGCAAGAAAAATCGGAGCCTTGTCCGGGAGGCGGAAGAAGGGAGCAAGGCCGGCGCGGCCGGACCCGAAGGCGCCCGCAATGGCCTCGCGGCCAGGGCGGCCATTTTGTACAGCGAACTGCACGGGGCGCGGTTGGCCATCCCGATTCTGGAAGAGCAGCGCCGGACCGCAGAGACGAGCAGGCAGGCCGTCGAAGCGCTGCTGCAAGCTGGTAAGGCTCGCCCTTTGGATCTGGCCCAGGCCAGGGTTGCGGTTGCGAACATTGATCAGCAACTCCTCGTCGCAAGGGAGAGGGTGCGTGTTGCCGAAGCCGGCCTGCGCGAGGTTTCCGGGATCTCCGGCGAGGCGACCATCCGCACCGAGGCGCCCCGTCTGAACAGCGAACTGCTGGCGCAGTCCGAAGAGGCCCTCTATCAGAGAGCCCTGGAGGTTCACCCGGAGATCCGGGAAGCCGAGGCCACGCTTCGTGCACGCGAATTCCATTTTGAGGCGGAGCAGGGCGAGCGTTACCCACAACTTGCGATCGTCAGCCAGTATGCGCTTTTCAGCCGCACCAATAATTACCAGGACTACTTCAACCGTTTCACCCGCAACAACTACCTGCTCGGCCTGTCGGTTCAATTTCCAATCTTCAACGGGTTTCGAACCTCGGCGCGAGTGGCGGAGAGCCGTCAGGATACCGAAGTCGCCCGGCTCCGCCTGCAGCGATTGAAGTCCGACCTGAAGCTGAACATCCAGCGGAGCGCGAGCGACCTGCGCGTCGCCGCCGGCGCCGCCGGCCTGGCGCGCCTTGAAGTGGAGGCTTCCGAAGAAAAACTCAAGATCAGCGAGACGCTGATGGAAGCGGGCCGCATTGACCCGCGAGATCTCGACAGCGCCCGCGCCCAGTGGCTGGAAAAACGGTTGACAGCTGTCGAAGCCGAAAGGACGTTGTTCGAGCGCCAGGTAGCGCTCCTTCAAGCGACAGGGTCCCTGGCCAGCCTGTTCTAGAATTTCAAATAGCGCATGGCAAGAGCCCGTAGGGCGATCGCCGTCTTTTCCGATGAGGATAGGTGGATGCCGTCGCTGAAGACGTCGAATTGCCGGCGCACGATCCTCTTCAACAGGCGCCCGTAGATCTCCATCATCGCCCAGAGTGCCGGCCGGCTGGCGGCATCGACGAGCGGAAGCAGGTTGCGCGCTCGGGCGTAATATTCGGCCGCCCGGCCGGCCTCGAAGGACATGAGTTTTCTGAAGCGCGCATCGAACACGCCCGCGCGCAGGCCTTCAACGGGGTAATCGAACCGCCGCAGGTCCTCTGCCGGCAGATAGATCCTGCCCATCGCGGCATCTTCCTTGATGTCACGCAGGATATTCGTGAGTTGGAAGGCGATCCCGCATTGTTCGGCGAGCTTTGTCGCGCGCTCCTCGGCATAGCCGAAAATCTGCAGGCACACCAGTCCCACAGCGGATGCGACGTTAAAGCAGTACTTGTAGAGATCGTCGAATGACTCGTAATGATCGACGGTCAGATCCATTTCGGCCCCATCGATGATCCAGTGGAAGTAGTCGGGCGGGATCGAAAATGCCTGAACCGTGTCGTGGAAGGCCGGCAGGATCGGGGAGCCCTCGAACTTGCCGGCCACGGCGGCATTCAATTGCGCTCGCCACATCCCGAGCATTTTCCGCTTCTCTCCCGGCGAGCTCAGGCCGTCGGAAATGTCGTCGCAATAGCGCATGAAGGCGTAAACGGCGCACAACGCTCGCCGTTTTTCCGGGGGGAGCACAACGAACGAGTAGTAGAAATTGCGCGCGCGCCGGCGGGCCACTTCTTCGGCGCAACGGTAGGAATCGGAGAGTTCCGCCTTCATTGCCCCTCCCGCACGGGACAAGGTCGGCGGCGGTCGGCGTCACTCCGCCTCGGGCCGCAATGTTGAATCCTGTATTCCGAGTTAATCAGGGTCAGGGCGTGAAAGGGCAAGTTGTTCCTCTACGGGGTTCCAGCACCGGGCTGTTCAATCAGGGGATGATGGCAATTTTCAGGTCGCCGTTCCGGTTGAGCAGCCGCTCCAGGACGCTGCCGAGAGAGGTAAGTTTTTCTTCGCCGGTGATGATGCTCCTGGGTTGCACCTGGCCTGCCCGGATGGCTTCCAGGGCTTCCCGAATGTGGCGCGGCGTGTGGTGGAAGGTTGCCTTGATGGTGATCTCCGAGTAATGAATGAGTGTGCTGTCGAGCGGGATATGGGTTCCGGAAGGGCAACCGCCGAAAAGGTTGATGGTCCCGCCGCGGCGCACCATGCCCATGGCCTGCTGCCAGGTCTCCTTCAGACCGACCGCTTCCACGACCACGTCGGCGCCGCGCCGGCCGTCCGTGAAGTTGCGCACCTGTTCCACGACATTCGTGTGGGTGGAATCGACGACGAAGTCGGCGCCCATTTTGGCAGCGAGCGCCAGCTGGTTGGGCCGCTTGCCGGCGGCGATCACCGTGGCGCCCATGCTCTTCAGCAATTGTACGAACATCAGTCCGATGGGCCCCAGCCCGATCACCACGACCGTGTCCCCCTCCATGATTCCGGTCTCCTCGATGCCGCGCAGGACGCAAGCGAGCGGCTCTACGACCGCCGCCTCGCTGAAGCTGATGTTTTCGGGCAGGATCAGGAGGTTCTGGCGTACGACACGCTCGGGGATCTTGATGTATTCCGCGTAGGCTCCGTTAATGAACTGAAGATCCTGGCAGAGGTTGGCCAGTTGCCTCTGGCAGAAAAAGCAATTGTTGCACGGGGCCGAATTGGCGGCCACGACCCTCATGCCGGGGGTGAAGCTCTCGACATCGGGGCCCACCTCTTCAATAACGCCGGCCAACTCATGCCCGAAAACCGACGGGGGCACGATCATGCGCGCATGAAACCCCTGGCGGTAGACCTTCAAGTCCGTCCCGCAAGTGAGGGCGGCCTTGATTCTGACCAGGACCTCTCCGCTTTCGGGGCGGGGGATCGGGATCTGCTCGATACGGACATCCCGCTTCCCGTACAGAACAGCAGCGGTCATCTTCTCCCGGGTAACCTTGATAAGATCTCTCATGGCTGCACTATGACCTTTAGTGATTCCTCAGAGGGGTGAGACGCGATTTGGACGGCCTCCACGATCTTGTTCAATGGAAAACAGTGGCTGACCAGACGTGCGACATTGACCTTCCTGTTGAAGATCAGGTCAGCGGTTTTCCCATCCAACTCCACCGACGAGCTGTAACTCCCGATCAGGCGCTTCTCTTCCATGCAAATGCGCGAGGCATCGACCGGCACGACTTCCCCCGGAACGGTATTGGCGAACAGGAGCACCCTCCCGCCTCTGCGAACCAGGCTCTGCGCGTTGGCGACGACGCGCGAATCTGCCGTTGCAACGATGGCCAGGTCGGCCCCGCGACCTTCGGTGAGCCCGAAAACGGCGGCCTGGACGTCATCCCGTCTCGGATTCAGGGCCAGACTGGCTCCCAGTTCCAGCGCGATCTCGAGCCGGCGCTGGATGAAATCGAGGCCGATCACCCGCGCGCCATCATGCACGGCGGCCTGCATCATAAGCAGCCCGACGGGGCCTTGCCCAAAGGCCACCACGACTTCGCCCGCCTCGAGAGCCGCTGTTTCCAAGGCTTTCAGGCAGGTGTTGAGAGGCTCGAGGAAGCTGGCTTCCTCGAAGCTCACATGATCCGGGATCACGATCGTTCCCTGCTCCACGATCCAGTCCATCACGCGGACATAGGCGGCGAAGCCGCCGCCGGCGGGCGTAAATCCCGCGGTTGTGCCCGTGCGCCGGTAATGTTCGCACTGCGAGAAGAGCTTCCTGCGGCAATAGAAGCAGTGCCGGCAGGGCCCGTGGTGGCAGACCGCCACCCGGTCCCCGAGGGCATACTGTGTCACCGATCTACCGGTGCGGACGACTGTTCCCGCCATTTCGTGCCCGAAGATTCTTGGCGGCTCGACCAGCCCGAGTTCAATCTTCTTGAGATCCGTGCCGCACACGCCGCACGCGTGAATCCGCACGAGCATCTCGCGGTCTGAAATCTCCGGGACTGGGACCGTCTCGATCTCCACGCGGTTCACGCCGCGGTACACCGCCGCGGGCATGACCGCCGGTATGGTTGGATTGAGAGGATCTTCTTCCCCCACGGCAGCCTTCAGCTTCTGCATTTGTATTCCGACCTCGGTGATTCCGCCGCGGATCATGCCGCCCCCGTATGCAGGTTGGACACGCCGTCTCTGGCGGTGACCGGCTGCCGCCCTGTCCGAAAGTACTCCACGGCTTCGCGGAGCGCCTCTTCCGCCGATTTCGGGTTATAGCCGAGCTCCCGGCGCGCCTTGTCGCAGTTGACCCACATCTTGTGGCGAGCCATCCTCACTCCATCCAGCGGAATTGTCGGCTCGCGGCGCAAAATTGTCCCTACAAAGAACTGGTTGACATAGGCGGCGATCAAAGCCGCGACCCAAGGCATCGGGAACCTGGGGATGCGGCTGCCGCTCATCCGGGCGAGTATTTCAAGGATTTGTTGAAGAGTGAGGTTTTCTCCGCCGAGGATGTAGCGTTCTCCCACTCTCCCCTTTTCTGCGGCAAGAAGGTGCCCGTGCGCGACATCTTCCACGGCCACGATGTTCAGACCCGTATCGACGTATGCCGGCAAGCGCCCGCGGAGGAAGTCCAGGACAATCTTTCCGGTAGGCGTCGGCTTGATATCTCCTGCGCCGACCGGCGCCGTCGGGTTGACGATCACTACCGGCAGCCCCGAATGGGCGAACTCGATGGCCACCTGTTCGGCCATGAACTTGGATCGCTTGTAGTGGCCGATCATATCGTCCAGTGAAACCGGCGTTTCCTCGTCGCCGGGGACACCGGCCGGGCGCAAGCCGATCGTGCCGACTGTGCTGGTATAGATCACCTTGTCTACCCCGGCTTCGCAGCAGGCCGACAGCAGGTTCCGTGTGCCTGCGACATTGCAGTCGTAAATCTCCTGCGAATTGCGCGCCCAAAGGCGATAGTCGGCGGCGACGTGGTAGACGCAACGGCACCCCTGCACGCAACGGACCAGGGAAGATGCTTCCCTGAGATCCCCCACGACGATCTCGCAGCCCAATCCCTCGATATTTCTGGCCGGGCTGGATTGGCGCATGAGGATGCGCACCCGATCCCCCCGTGCGCGGAGGAGACGAACGACGTGGCTTCCAATGAAACCGGTTGCGCCGGTGACAAATGTAAAGTCGTCTGCCATGACCGTTTCTGCGACGCAATCGTCAGCGTCTGACCTCTACTGTACTGCGGCTGCCGGACTTATACCCTTCGTCCCGGTGAGACTGCAGGCCGGTTGGAATGGTGTGGAAAGTCCTTGAGCTTAACAGTGCCGCGACCCCTGCTCGCTGCCGGCTTCATGGGTCGCAGATGGTATGCGCTGGCCGCCACCCGTTCAGCCTGCTGCTGCTCGTCGTCGAGTTACCGGCGCACCGGGGCCGAGCGCAGTTCAACCGGCAACGCAAACTCGACGTCTTCCTGGGTAGCGCCGATTGTCTCGACTTCCGGGAACCCGACATCCTTCAGAAAATCGATCACACGCGCGACCAGACCCTCGGGCGCGGATGCTCCGGCCGTAAGGCCGATGATGCGGACTCCCTCCAGCCACTCCGGTTGGATGTTCTCGATGTCATCGATCAGGTAGGCGGATACCCCCTGACTCTTGGCAACCTCCACAAGCCGGCAGGAATTGGAGCTGTTCGCCGACCCGACGACGAGAATGATCTCGGCCCTCTTTGCCAACTCCAGAACCACCACTTGCCGGTTCTGCGTCGCGTAACAGATGTCCTCCGACGACGGGCCGTGTATCTTTGGAAATCTCCTACGCAAACAATCAATTATATGCTTGGTGTCATCCAGGCTCAACGTTGTTTGCGTAAGGTATGCCACCTTCTCCGGATCGGGCACATCCAGACGGTCCACTTCCTCAGCCGAGCACAGCACCCGGATCGCTTCGGGAGCCTCACCGAGAGTGCCGATGACCTCATCGTGGTCTTCGTGACCGATCAGGATGATGGTGTAGCCGTCGCGAGCGTACTTGATCGCTTCCATGTGCACCTTGGTCACCAGGGGACAGGTCGCATCGATGACCTTCAGGTCACGCTTTATCGCCTCGGCGCGGATTTCCGGCGAGACCCCGTGGGCGCTGAAGATGACCCTGTGCCCGGGTGGTACCTCGTCCAGGTGATCGATGAAAATCGTCCCCTTTTGCCTCAACTCATTGACCACGTACTTGTTGTGGACAATCTCGCGCCTGACATAGAGAGGCAGGCCGTACCGCTCGAGTGCGAGGTTTACGATATCGATTGCCCTGACCACCCCCGCGCAAAAGCCGCGTGGCGACGCCAATAACACTCTTCCTTGCATGCCGTTACTCTCATCCATACCGCCCCAAATCATATTCTGAGCCAATACCTATGGCAAGAAACTTTTCCCCCTGTCGCGGCCCGGACGGAGCATAGCCGGTCTCGGCAATTTCTAGGAGCGAATGATCTTAGGGTCATCGGGCCGGGTTCGGCCCCGCTCGTTGGCGTTGAGCGCGGCCAGAGTTGTGACGGAGGCGATCAGCACCGCAGACCCCAGGAGCTGCAGACTCGAAAGGTGCACTCCCAACACAATTCGGTTCAGGGCAACGGCGGCCACCGGGAAGGAAAGTTCGCAGACCGAGGCCAGGGATGCGGTGATCGACTTCAATCCCCGGTAATAAAGGAGGAGCGCAGCCAGGCCGGAGATGAGCGCCATGCCGGCGACATTCAAGACCGGGGTGATCCCGGCCGGAAGAACGCGCTGAGCCGCGGGCTGAAGCCAGAACAGGATGGCCAGAGCCGGCAGAGCGAAAATGAACCGCAGAGCCGTCAGAAACAGTGTCGGGATCCTGGGGACGACGTAGCGGCCGCAGACGGTGGCGCTTCCCCACAGCGCGGCGGCGCCGATTGCGCTCAGGATCACCATAGGGTGACCCGGGCTCAGCTGCAGCCCGGCGCTCCAGTCAGGCTCCGACATCAGGTAGGCGCCGGCGATTGCCAAGGCAAACCAAGGCCAGAACCGCCTTGCCGGCCGCTCGCCGAGAAAGATGCGCGCCAGGAGCACGGTGAACAGCGGCTGAGCCTTCTGGAGCAGGATGACGACACTCGGGTTGCCGTACTTCATAGCGAACGTGAACAGGCTGGTTGCGGCGACCGACCCGCCGAGTGCGATGAACAGCAGTGCGGCATAGTCGCGCCGCTTCAGTCGCCGGAACTCGGCCCGATATATGATCAAAACAGGCAGCATCACCAGGGCGAGGAGGCAATGCTCCAGCAGAACAATCGTTACGGGGGAGAGCGAAGCGGTCAGGGGACGGCGGAACAGGGCATCAGTTCCCCACAGTGCCGAGCCGAAGATCACGAACAGCGCCCCATATCTCTTCAATGGCAGACCCCGCGGAACGGTGATGTTAGCCCGATTGGCGTGCGGCTTCAACAGGGTGACGCGGAAGTATCGAGACCGCTTGCAGTAACTACGGGAGGGAATTATCGTAGAAAGGTGTTCTGGCAGCCGCAGCCCTGGGGTGGATAAAAGAGATCGTGGACAGCCTTCACGCGGCGATCTGCGAATTCTCGCACGGGCAGGACCCGAGCGACGACCTGACCGTTGTCGTGATCAAGGTGGCCGCACACTCGCCGGGCCAGGTGCCTCGTCCGGTTCGGGTTGACGGGCAGCGGCCGGTTTGATAGTATGCCGGAACCTCAGGAGGCGCTATCGTCTAGGGGACTAGGACGGGTGGTTCTCAGCCATCAAACCAGGGTTCGAATCCCTGTAGCGCTACCAGGACTTACAGGTTTTACGAAACAGCCTGGAGGGATTCCGGGAGGGATTTGGCGGCCGGAATTTCCGAGAGCCTTTCAATCGCTTCTTTCATCTGCCGTTCGCTGACGTTGGCGTATCTCTGGACCATGCGGTTATCCGCCCATCTTCCGAGCTTCTGAATCGTCCGGACGCTGACGCCCTTTTCCGCCAACCTCGAGGCGAATGTGTGGCGGCAGACGTGCGGGGAAATGTCGGTGAGCTTCGCCCGCTTCGCGGCAATGCGGAAGATGTTTTGGGCGGTCCTAAACGGCTGCCCGTGAGGAACTCGACGCCCGCTCCGACCTGTTCTCTTTTGGCGTCGTCCTCTACGAGATGGCCACGGGCCAGCAGGCGGTCTGCGGCAGCACTTCGGCCGTCATCTTCGACGCCATTCTCCACAAAACCCCAACCTCGCCCGTGCGTTTGAATCCCGAGATTCCAGAGGGCATTACCCAGACGCCAACCTCGTTCGTGACAGCTCTGAATTCCGATCCTGTCTGGGCATTCTTCGCCACAATCGCAGCTCCCAGGATGATCGCGCCCGACGGGTCTTTCACTGTGCCGGTCAGACGTCCGGTCGTCGGCGCCTGAGCCGCTGCGATCGACGCAACAAACAGAATCAGGGTCAGAGTCGAGAGGAAATGCCTTGCTACGATTCGAACCATGCAACCCTTCTGGTTCATGCCCGCGACGGCTGGGCGTCCATTTGAATCTGCAACGGTTGCAGCAAGATGCAATGCCAGCAGTCTATCACAATGAGAGCTGACCGGCGCGAATGGCGATTATTTAATCAATCGTGCTCAACGAAAAATGCTACGGAACGTTTCGAACGCAGAGAATTTTTCAAGGCTGACATCTCAACCACCGAAACAATTCCGCTTGAAACCGGCGCTGATGGCGTAGTGCGGATCTCCAAGACGCGAGTGACGCTCGACAACATCGTCGCGGCCTTCTCGGAGGGCGCAACGGCTGAAGAAATCGCGCAACAGTGTCCCTCCTTGCCGCTTGCCGACGTGTACTACGTCCTCGGATATTACCTGCGGCGACCATCGGACGTTCAATCTTACTTGGACTGGCGCCGGACATCAGCAGAGAAAATCCGCTTGGAATTTGAGTCTCGCAGCGATCCCACCGGCGTCCGGCAGCGATTGATGGCCCGCATTCCCGGCGGAAGACTCTGATCCAAGCTCGTCCTGACGGCAGATGCTGACTTCAACAACGACCATTTTTGCGGGCTAGATCAGCCGGTTCAGAGTAAAATGTCAGGCAGTAATTACTGATAATACGATGCGGAGCGAGCGGACCCGTGAAGCTTCAAAATCCGGAGCATGCAGTTGTGGACATCGACAAGCTTCGGAATTACTGCTTGAATCCGGATCATCGGCGAGGTTGTCACAAAGCCCGGGTTTTTGCCGCTTCCCTTGGATTGACCGTCGATGATGCAAACTACCTGCGCGAAGCGCTGCTGGCGGCGGCTCGAGAAAACGATGCCTATCCAACTGAACACGATGAGTTTGGAAGTCGTTATGTGATAGACTTTATTGCAAGCGGACCGGCTGGCCAGGCTACAGTCCGCAGCAGCTGGATCATTCGTCAGGGCGAGGACTTTCCAAGACTGACGAGCTGCTACGTTCTATAAGAGGCCTATGAAAATGAGCACAGGGATCAAGAATCTTGATGTCGTGGCGCTGATTGAAGATCTCCCCGCGCGCAAGCTTCATCGCGGGCAAGTGGGGACGGTTGTCGAAGTGCTCGCTCCAGACGTATTCGAGGTCGAGTTCACCGACAACGACGGCCGTGCCTTTGCCAGCCTGGCTCTGAACGCAAGTCAATTGTTGGTTCTGCATTACGAACCGGTTGAGGCTGCCTGACGCCGATCCACGGAGCATGCACGATCACATTTCTCCTCCGAATGGTTTTCTCAAAGCAGGATTCGGTGTAGTGAAAATTGCAGGGGAATTATTGAGGAATTCCGGGGAAAATCGGGGAATATCAGGGATCCACCGAAGCTGATCAAAGCCTTTGTTTGCGAGGCTTTTGCTGTATTTTCAATGATTTACGCGATCGCCCCGAGTGGGATTCTCAGCCATCAAACCAGGGTTCGAATCCCTGTAGCGCTACCACAATGCAGGTCCGCGAGCAGCCCATAGTGCATCACCCCCTCTCCTGCAATTCCGGCTCCAACGAGAGTTGAGAGCAGGGCGGAGGTGTTGAATCAGAACATCAACATACGTACAATGAATTTATGAATGAGCTCCGGTTCGAGTGGGACGAAAACAAAAACCGGGAAAACAAGCGCAAACACGGGGTCTCATTCGAGGAAGCGCAGACGGCATTCTACGACGCGAATGCGATGGTCTATGCCGATCCGGATCATTCCGGAAACGAGGACCGTTTTAACGTTGGGCTTGAGTTTCCGGCTCCGCACACTGGTTGTGTGTCACTGTTACCGCCAAGAGGAAGTGCTGATCCGAATCATTTCCGCCCGGAAAGCGGACAAAGACGAACAAAGAGATTACTGGGAATAGATGATGAGAAAAGACTACGACTTTTCTAAAATGAAGGGACGAAAGAATCCCTATGTGAGGATGCTAAAGCAGCCGGTTACGATACGGCTCGACCGAGATACGGTCGCCTACTTCAAGGCATTGGCCTCCAAAGCGGGTCTCCCATATCAGAATCTGATCAACCTCTACCTTCGCGATTGCGCTTGCCGTCGGAAGGAACTTTCCATGCGCTGGATGGCGATCCGAACTTGAAGGTAATGGTAAGCCGCGCTCCGTCACGGCAGCAGCTTCAAACGGGAGACACGCGCGAAATGACGGAAGTCCTGGTCGCGGGTTATCAGGGGGAGGTCATGGTCCAGGCATGTTTGGGCGATCAGCGCATCCGCAAGTCGACCCTTCCGGCATTGCGCAATGACCTTGGCGCGGAGGAGTCCAGCTCGTTCCCAGAATCCCTCGAGCAGCGCCAGGAGCGGAAAACCCATTAGCGCCCGGGAGACTCGCTGGGGCAATTCAGGATCGCTCAAGAGCTAGTACAGGACGACCGGCTGTAGCACTGCCTGTTTCGATTGCAACGCCATCTCCAGCGCGTCAACGTCGCGGCCCTCTTCTCCGGCAAGATATGGAATGAGTGAACTGCTGTCGACTGCGAGCATCAGGCATCCTCACGGAGTGCCTTCAAATCAACAGAGAATCGCACTTTGCCCCGCAGCTGCCGCAACTGACGGTAGGCCCGTCCGGCCGCAACCAGCTCGAGGCCCTGCCACACCGTGACAGTCAGCCCTTTGCCCGACGAGTCAAGCGCCCGCCGCAGCAGGTCTTCGGGGACGTGCACGGTGATCTTCTTGTGGGGTTTCATGGTCGAACAGTGCCAGCCTCAATGCCATAAGTCAATATGGCATTGAGGCTGCGTCTTCCACGTTATGCTTTAGATTTGCTACTATTGACCAAACTTCCCGAATGGAGATCAGCCATGCGAAAGAGAATGACGCTGCTGTTGTTGGCGATTGCCGCGGCGGTCGCCGTAACTTCAGGGACGGAATTTGCCCGTCAGTCGCCCGGCACGTTTGACGCCCAGTTTTTCAGCGGCCTGAAATGGCGGAACATCGGCCCGAACCGGGGCGGCCGCTCGATCGGCGTGGCCGGAATCCCGAGCCGGCCATTGGAATATTACTTCGGCGCCACAGGCGGGGGAGTTTGGAAGACGACGGATGGCGGAACCACGTGGAAACCGGTGGCGGATGCGGCGCTTCGAACATCGTCGGTTGGATCGGTTGCCGTTTCCGAGTCAAATCCCGATATCGTATTCGCCGGCACCGGCGAGACCGAACTTCGCGGTGACATCATTCAGGGGGACGGTATCTATAAATCGACGGATGGCGGCACAACCTGGGCGCACAGCGGCCTGGAGGAGACCCAGGCGATCGCGCGCATCCGAATCCACCCGTCGAATACCGAGATCGTGTATGCGGCCGCACTCGGCCACCCTTTCGGCTCCAATCCGGATCGCGGAGTGTTCCGTTCCCGCGACGGGGGGAAAACATGGCAGAAGATCCTGTACCGCGATGAAAAATCCGGCGCCGTCGATCTCTCGATGGACCCCGGAAATCCGCAGGTGCTGTACGCTGCGATTTGGGAAGTTTTCCGGACACCCTACTCCTTGTCCAGCGGCGGTCCCGGAGGCGGGATGTTCAAAACCACGGACGGCGGCGACACATGGACGGAGATCACGCGCAATCCGGGCTTGCCCAAGGGCGTCCTCGGCAAAATCGGCATATCGGTTTCCAGCGCCGATTCGAATCGCGTCTGGGCCATTGTGGAAGCCGAGGACGGCGGCATTTTCCGATCCGATGACGCCGGCACAACCTGGTCCAAGGTCAACGCGGAGCGCAGATTCCGCCAGCGTGCGTTCTACTACAGCCGGATCTATGCGGATCCGCGCAACCGCGACCGGTTCTGCATCTTGAACACCGGATTCTACGCCTCGGACGACGGCGGCAAAACCTTCAAAACCGTCCGCGTTCCCCACGGCGACAATCATGATCTGTGGATCTCACCGAACGACCCCTCGCGCATGATCAACGGCAACGACGGGGGGGCGAACGTCTCGGTAAACGGCGGGGAGACGTGGACGGGACAGCGTTATCCCACGGCACAGATCTACCATGTCGTTACCACCGCCCACATCCCCTATCACGTCTGCGGCGCGCAGCAGGACAACAGCACCGCCTGCGTGCCCAGCAACGGGACCGGCGACGATTTCTATGATGTCGGCGGCGGGGAAAGCGGGTACATCGCGGCGGATCCACGCAATTCCAACGTGTTTTATGCCGGCAGCTATGGGGGACTGTTGACACGCTACGACCGGAGTACAGGCCAGATGCGTCGGGTCAACGTCTGGCCCGATAATCCGATGGGCCACTCCTCCAAGGACATCGCCGAGCGATTCCAGTGGACCTTCCCGATCGTCATTTCGCCGATGGATCCGCACATCCTGTACGTCGGGTCGCAACATCTCTGGCGCAGCACCAACGAGGGGCAGACCTGGCAGCGTATCAGCGGCGACCTCACCGTTGCCGACCCGAAGACTATGGGACCTTCCGGCGGGCCGATTACCCTCGATCAGACCGGCGTCGAGACCCACGCCACCATTTTCACTATAGCCCCCTCCCCCAAGGATGCCGGCCTGATCTGGACCGGATCGGACGACGGGAGAGTTTCAGTCACACGGGATGGAGGGAAATCCTGGCAGACAGTGAGTCCGCCGGATCTGCCCGCTCCGGCCCGCATCAGCATTGTCGAGGCGTCTCCCCACAAGCCCGGCACCGCCTACGTGGCCGCAAACCGCTATCAGCAGGATGACTGGACACCCTACTTCTACCGCACCGATGACTACGGCCAGACCTGGAAAAAGATAGTAGAGGGCATCCCGGCACGCGAGTTCGCACGCGCGATCCGCGAGGATCCCCGCAGGGCCGGGCTTCTGTTCGCAGGAACCGAGCAGGGCTTCTACATCTCGTTCGATGACGGGGCGCACTGGCAATCCTTGCGCTTGAACCTGCCGGTGGCTTCGGTCCAGGATATTGCCGTCAAAGACAACGACGTGGTGATCGCAACCCATGGCCGATCTTTCTACCTGCTCGACAATATCGGCGTTCTGCGACAGCTGGAGACGGGATTGGCACAGTCCGCCGTGCACCTGTTCACGCCCGCCGACGCCATGCGGTCGGTGAGCCGGGGGGTGGCCATCGATTACTTCCTCGCGAAACCGGCCGAGAAGGTGACGCTCGACATTCTTGATGGGCAAGGCACCCTGGTCCGCTCATTCACAAATGCGGAACCGGCGCCCAACCAACCGGTTCGCGCCGGCGGTGAGGAAGAGGAAGCCGGCCGGAATGCTGCAGCGGCGTCCGTCTCCACGAAGGCCGGGATGAACCGCTTCGTTTGGGATATGCGGTATCCGGACGCCACGGGTTTTCCCGGCATCATTCTCTGGGCCGGCAGCCTGCGGGGCCCGATCGCGCCTCCAGGCAAATACCAGGTGAGGTTGAACGCCGCGGGCCAGCCGGAGATCCGGTCGTTCGCAATCGTGAAAAACCCGCTGCTCGCGAATGTAACCGACGCGGATCTCCAGGAGCAGTTCAAGCTCGCCATGCAGATCCGGGAAAAACTCAGCAAGGCAAATGAATCGGTCGTGCGGATACGGGAATTGAAAACTCAGATTTCGGATCGGATCGGGAAGCTGGACAAGGCGAAGGACGCAGCGAGGATCTCCGCAGGTGAAACATTGATTGCAAAGTTGACGGCTGTGGAAGGAGAAATCTACCAATACCGCAACCAGAGCAGCCAGGACCCGCTGAATTACCCGATCAGGCTCAACAACAAGCTGGCGGCGCTCGCGGGCACGGTGGGCAGCGCCGATGCGCGTCCGACTGATTCGTCACTCCAGGTTTTCAAGGAACTCTCATCCCGGCTGGACGCGCAGATTGCCGCCTTGGACACGATCGTCCGGGTTGACCTCGCGTCATTCGATCGCACATTCAAATGACCGCGTGTATCTGTATCCGTGAAATCCGTGGCGTGTTTCAAGAACGCCACGGATTTCACGGATAGTGAAAAGAACGTGGACACCCACTTTATTCAGAGATAAAACCACGGCCTTGGCAACCCGTCCCGATACGCCTCGACCGAGATCGGGTAGCCCACTTCGTTCCCGATCAGGAGTTCCTTCAATCCCTCAGGTTGGCGCGCAGGAGGGATTCGGAGAGTCCTGCTTTTCGCCGGCGTTCTGCCGCGGATCGCTTGGACTCAGCGGGCTTGCCCAGGAACGGGAAGATCGCGGAAAGCGCGGCCCTCCATCTGCTCCTGCCGGAACTCGCGCCCGACAGCCGGCGCCGTCCCTTGGGGCCGGGAATGCAGGCCAGCTTGCGCGCCAGTTCGTCGTAACTGCAGGCCAGCGAAGAGTTGCTGCTTTTCACCAGGGGCTTGCCGGACATGATTGCTTTCGCGGAATCCTTGGAGTCATCCGGAACCCGGTAATAAATGGAGTGATGGAGCGCCTTCTCTACCCAGCCTACGGCAATCTCATCGGATTTGCGGCTGCGATTGATGACGAGTTGGATCTTGCCGTTGACTTCGCAATCGGACAGGTGCCGGAGCAGGTGCCCCGTGCGTGCGATGGAAGACAGTTCCGGATTCAGGACCACGACCAGGACTTCCGCTGCCTTGGTGACAACCTGCAGGTAATCCTTGGGCAAAGAGCGCGGAAGGTCAACCACCACGTGTGAATAGGTCTGTGCCGCGACCTTGAGCAGCCTCGCCAGGGGCTCGGAGCCGGGCGTTCTTGGCGCGCCGAATTCCTTCCTCGGCGGCAGGAGCACGGAGAACCCGTACGCCGGAATCACGCAGCTGTCCAAAAGGAGGGAATCGAGGCGTGCGCCCGCGGAAAGGGCGTCCTCGATCTTGTGCTGGGGCGCCAGCTTCAGGTACATCGCCGTATCCCCGCCTGGGCTGTCGAGGTCGATGAGCGCCACACGGGTGCCGGGCACGGCAGCCAGCACGCTGGCGACGTTGATGGCCATCGTGGTGGCGCCGCTCCCCTCTTTCCCGGCGGTAAAGCAATAGATGCTCCCCTCCCGCCTGGTCTCCAACATCCGCTGCTTTTCGGCCAGATACCTTTCCATAGCCTGCGCCAAGCTGCGCGGCTGGACCGGCTTGAGAAAGAACTCGCGCGCACCGGCGCGAACGGCCTCGATGATCAGTTTCGGACCGGTCTTCTCCGAGATGGCGTACAGGCGGGTTTCCGGCAGGGCGGCGTGAAGCGTCTCGAGCGTAGAGATGCCGGCCTCGGGGTTCTCCATGTCGATGAGGATGATCTCCGGCCGGGCATTGGTGAATTGACGGGCAGATGAATCGCCGGGATTCGCGCAATAGTCTTCCGACTCGACCACCACCGAGATCGACCCCGTCGCTTCGGTCAATGTGCGAACGTACTCGCGGCTTTCAATGGAAGGGATCAGGAGTCCGGCGGTAATTTTATCCGAGGTCATATGATCTTTTCCGTAAATGTCAATCGGTCTCAGTCGGACAAAACAGGCCGTTCCCAATGCCGTGATCGCTCACCGGCGACAACGCCCGTTTCCTGCCGCAGGTTCAAACTCCCCTCCTCACAATTCGGAACAGTCCCCCGGGGGTTTTCGCGGCCTAAGCTCTCTTATCGTCACGGAGTGGTAGTCGCTTTTGAGATTTATTCGATCGGGATTTTGGGCCCCGTTCCGCCCAAGTTCTGACCGCCTGCCGCAGGAGAAACCCGGGCCGGGATGTGGCCGGCGCTCGTGGCGTCATGCGGGAGCATTTCCCGGGCGTCGCCGACCGAGAGGCAAACCGGCGGAAGGCGCAACGAGGCGCTTCGTTTGCTTCAACCCAAGCGCGGATTTTTGTTGCCGTCAGGTTTGCCAAACTGCCGTAATCAATGTAATCTGCTGGTGCATCAAGTCTGTATCTGAGCGCAACTGAGCGGCTCGCCCTGACACGGATTGGGCTTGCTCCGGCCGCGCACGCCCAACGGAACACGAGCTTGCCTCAGATGATGCCCAGGTCAGCCCGATTCGTTTTGACATCTGATCTCTGGTCCGCCGATCAGAGAGGCGGCAGCGGAATCCTGATGAACTCACGGCTAGACGAGTATTTCGATCGCAGGTCAGATCCCGGCGCCGGAGACGCGTCACCTGCGCCCACAAGCCAGAACGACGGGGGCAGGCTCCTCGTTCTGACCGCCCCTCTCACCGAAGTCATCGACCATGCCGGTTTCTTCATCCAGATGGCGATGGCATCCATTCCGGTGTGGTTGGAAGGCGTGCTGAACCGGAAATACCCTAAATGGCGCGATCTCGAGTACAACGAAGACGGTTCCGCCCGGTATATGCCCGCCGGCGTCCGCATCCTGGAATCGTCGTTGCTCCGTTTCTTCCCGCGGGAAGAGGTCGTCGCCTGCTATCCCGGCGATATCCCCAGGTTCGTTGGTCCCCGAACGCGCGTGGTCGCCGTCTCGACGCACAATCCGCTGGGCGTCACCTTCGCAGCCGGCGTCTACGCCTCGGTCTTCGGTTCGTCGAAACAACCTATCAACTCTCATTATGCCAGGGAACTGTTCTCGAGCCTGAAGGAGAGTCCCTGGCGTGACCGCTTCAAGGTAATTGTGGGCGGTTCGGGCGCGTGGCAGATCTCCCAGACCGGCTCATACGAGGAATTGAGCGTCGACTGCGTGGTAGAAGGACGAAGCGAATCCGAGGAAACCATTGAACTGTTCCGCAGGTCGATTCGAGGGGAAGACCTGCCTCGCATGGTCGAGGTCAGTCATCCCCGCGATTCGGAAAGCATTCTGGTCCCAGGCCGGCGCACGACCTTCGGGGTAGTGGAGATGACGACGGGCTGCGGCAGGAGATGCAGCTTCTGCCTCCCGGACCTGAATCCCCAGATCGGCCTGCCCAAGGAAAAGATCATGCAGGGAGTCGAGGCGAATGTCCGGGATGGGAACAAGCAGGTATCGCTCGCGACCGAGGACCTCTTCCTGTGGGGACAGGTCGGGACGGGAACACCGTTTCATTTCCCGAACCGCGAGGCGCTGCTGGACCTGTTTGCGGATGTCGTCAACTACCCGGGTGTGGAGCAGCACGTTCTCAGCCATTGCACGATCGCACCGGCGGTCGTCGACCCGGTGCTCATCCGTGAGCTGTCGAACCTTTTGTTGGATAAAAGCCCGATCCATCTGCCCCTCGTGAGCACGCACTCGCGAAAGAAGGTGCTGTCTCCCTTGATCGGTCTGGAAACCGGCTCGGTCCGGATGGCCAGGCAGATCATGCCTGGCAAGGGCGCTCCGTTCCCGATCGAGGACTGGCCAAGCGTGTTTATTCAAGGACTGTCGATCATGAACCGCAACAACTGGTTTCCAGTGGCCACCCTGATGATCGGAAACCCGGGCGAGACGGACGAGGATGTCAGCGCGACCATCGATCTCATTTATGAAGCGGAGATGAGGGGACTCTTCGCTTTTTTTGTGCCCTCGATCTTCACACCGCTGCACGACACCCGCATGGCCGTGAAAGAAGGCATCACGGAGACGAGTCAGCTCACGCCCCTGCAGTGGCAGCTGATGATGAAGTGCTGGAAAATGAACCTCAAGGCCGCCGAGTTCAAGTGGTGGGCGCCCTATGTCTGGCGGGTCGGCGCTTTCGGACTGTGGCTCTGGAAACTGCGCAGGCTCAACGGGCCGAACTTCACGTGGCCGTTGCTTCAATTCGCAAGCGCCCTCCCCGAAAGTCTGATGAAGCGCATGGGCAAAATCTATTCCGGGAAGCGGCTTCCCATAAGGAGTCGGGGGGAGTTGCTTGCGTCCATACGCCCGCAGTTCCGGAAACACCTGCGCCCCGATACCGGCGACATGCCGGAGGTCGTCCTGGCCGCACAGTAGCCCGGGCACGCTCCCCGTGAAATCCGCAATCAGGAAAGCGGCTTGCGGGCGCGGAGGAAGGCACTCATGAACTTCTCATCCACCTGAGGCGCGATCTCTTCGATATTCCCGATCTGATCCTTCAGAAACGAGACCGCATCCTCGGCCCGGAAGATCCGCGTGGGTTCGATGTCGATGCCCTCGAACCCGGCTGCCGCCAGCTTCTCCCGGTACTCGCTCTCTTCCAGGGCGCCGGCCACGCAACCTACCCAAAGCAAAACGCTCTTCCTGATTTCCGGATCCACCTCACCCCTGGTGACGACATCGGAGACCGCGAACCGGCCTCCCGGCTTCAGGACCCGGAAGGCCTCGCGCAACGCCCGGTCCTTGTCGGCCGAAAGGTTGATGACACAGTTCGAAATGATCACATCGACAGAGTTGTCGGGCAGAGGGATGTTTTCGATTTCGCCCTTAAGGAACTCGACATTCTTGACGCCGGCTTTCTTCTGATTTTCGCGCGCAAGCGCCAGCATCTCGTCAGTCATGTCAAGACCATAGGCCTTGCCGCCGGGGGAGACTCTCCGGGCCGACAGAAGGACGTCAATGCCTCCGCCGCTGCCCAGGTCCAGAACCGTTTCGCCCGGCTTGAGCTCTGCCAGGGCGGTCGGGTTCCCGCAACCCAACGAGGCCTGCACCGCCGCTTCCGGCAAGGCGCCCTTCTGCTGCTCGTCGTACAGGTTGGACGTGATCGGGTCGACAGACCCGCAGCAGGAAGACGGACTGCAGCCGCAGGAGGCATTGCCCGCTCCCGTAATCACCCGCAACGCCGCCTCGCCGTACTTTTCTTTGACAACCTTCTTGATGTCCATGGATGAATCTCCCTGAAAGTTTACTTGCCTTTAAATCAAGCCGGGTGTGGCTTGCAGAGTCGAACCACAGATTCGGGCTCGACCGCCCTGTTCCGCGTGCAGCATTCCGCATACAGAAACGTCAGGATCTCCTGCAACGCCTGGGCATTTGCGGCATACCAGAGGAAAGTGCCGTTGCGCCTCACTTGAACCAGATCCTGGTTCCTCAGCTTCTCGAGGTGATGTGACAGCGTGGAACCCGGGATGCCCAATTCTGCCTGAATGTCACCGACTATCACTCCCTCCGGGTGGGCTGACAGAAGCAACCTCATGATGCGCAGCCGGGCGTCGGCGCCCATGGCGGCGAACATGTCGGCGTACCGGGCGACCTGTTCGGAAGACGCGATGCCCTTCTTCGAAGTCATTTTGATATCTCCGGAATCATTGTTCGAGAATAGCAGAAGTAACGAAATTGTCAAGCACTGATTGCCCTATCCGCTGATTCATCCGTCGGGCCGGGATAATTCCGGGTGAATTCCACGCGAAGCGCTGCTATCCTGCTCCCGCCCGGAAATGGATTTATTCAGAGATAAGACAACGGCCCTGGGTTGTGCGACGCCGTCGGTTCCGGCCTTCCGGCGAGCCGTATCTGATCCTTTTCAAGGCATGCCATGGCGAGATTCGCCGGAGGTCCTGGGACCGCAGGCCTCTGGCCCGCTCTGGACTTGCGGGGAGATTTGCGGGCGAGACGCCCGCAGTCCCAGGGGGAGCACGGTCCGCACTCTGTGCCACGCCTTCTGGGCGTGATCGATGACATCCTTGCGGGGAGGTAAGGCAAGGGCAAGTCGCAAATACAAGAGAATGAGGCCATACAATGAAACTTTTTAAACTTGGAGGTACGGCGTTCCTGGCGGGTGCTGCGGCGCTGACGGCGTTTATTTCCATTTCTGCGCAGGAGGCGCCTCCGCAGCCGGCCCGTCCTGTGTTCGTCGACGGCCAGGCGCAGATCGTGCCGGCGTTTCAGGATTCCGCGAAGTGGATTAAGCAGACGCTCTGGGTCGAGACCGAATTCGACTCAGACGGCGACGGCAAACGCGATCGGGTGTTCGTGGATGTCACGCGTCCGTCGCAGACCGATACCGAGGGGCTGAAGGTTCCGGTAATTTACGAATCATCGCCTTATTTCGCAGGGACGTCCGGGCCGAGGGAATTCCTCTGGGATGTGAAGCAGGAAGTGGGAGCGCCGCCGCCGCCGCGCAAGTCGCAGCCGGCGATCCCATTCAAACCCGCGCGTCCGAGTGTCTCGACCTCGCTCGTCAGCGCCTGGGTCCCGCGCGGCTTTGCCGTTGTCCACTCCGAGGCGCCGGGCACCGGCCTCTCTCAGGGGTGCGTCACGGTGGGTACGGCGCCGGAAGAGCTGGCGCCGAAGGCAGTAATCGATTGGCTGAACGGCCGCGCCAAGGGTTTCAAGACGATCGACGGCACGGAAGAGGTCGTCGCGACGGGCTGGTCCACGGGCAAGGTCGGGATGACCGGCACCTCGTACAACGGCACCCTTCCGGTGGCCGCGGCGACCACGGGCGTGCAAGGGCTCGAGGCGATCATACCCATCGCTCCGAATACCTCCTACTACCACTATTACCGGACCAACGGCCTCATCCGTCACCCCGGGGGGTGGCTCGGAGAGGACATCGATTTCCTCTACGATTTCATCAACAGCGGAGACCCCGCGCGGCGTGATCGCTGCAATCAGATGTACCGCGACGGCCTGTTCGCAAGAGGACGCGACCGCCAGACCGGGGACTACAACCAATTCTGGGCCGAAAGAGATCTGCTGAAGAAGGTCGGCAAGATCAAGGCTGCCGTGCTCATGGCACACGCCTTCAATGACTGGAACGTGGTGCCGGAGCACAGCGTCCGGATCGTCGAAGCGCTGAAGGGGAAGGTGCCGCTGCAGGTGTACTACCACCAGGGCGGCCACGGCGGGGCGCCGCCGATGGAGATGATGAACAAGTGGTTCACCCGCTACCTTTACGGCGTGCAGAACGGCGTCGAGGAGGATCCGAAGGCGTGGATCGTTCGTGAGACGGCTCCCAGCGCGCCGGAAAACACGCCGGCTGCCGGCGCGCCCCCTCCAGGCTCGGGCCAGGGACGCGGCCGCGCGCCGACGCCTCCCCCCACGCCGTATGCGGATTACCCTAATCCCGAAGCCTCTCCTGTCACCTTGCGCCTGCAGTCTGGCGGCGGGGCCCGTGGCGGATTAAGCCTTGCCACGGCGGGCAAGCAGGGCGCAGAGAAAGTGATCGACAACGTCGAGTTCAGCGGGGCGGCGCTTGCGAAGGCCGAACAGTCCTCCAACCGGCTGCTCTACGCCACTCCGGAACTGGCTGCCCCGATGCACCTCTCGGGCACCGTGAGGATCACATTGCGGCTGGCGTCGAATAAACCGGCGGCGAACCTGTCGGTGTGGCTTGTCGAGCTGCCGTGGGCAGACGGCCCGATCAGTCCGGCGAACCTCATCACGCGCGGATGGGCGGATCCCCAGAACTACGAATCGCTCAAAAAGGGAGGGGATTACCACTCCCTGGCGCGCGGCAAGCCGCTCGTACCAGGCCGGTTTTACCGGATGACATTTGACCTGGAGCCCGACGACCAGATCGTCCCCGCCGGCAAGCGCATCGGCCTGATGATTTTTTCGAGCGACCGCGACTTCACGCTGTGGCCGCAGCCCGGCACGGAGCTGACGGTCGATCTCGACGGCACCAGGCTGCAGCTGCCTGTGGTTGGGGGCATCGCAAAATTCAAAGAGGCGACTGGCGGGAGGTGATGCGCGCTGCCAGTCAGGGTGGCGTCCTCATTATAATTGTCTTCTAATCTTCATTTTTGTAGCATGACGGGTGCTGGCAAATCCGTAATACGCCGGTGGACGTCTGACCGGTTTCTGTCGTGAAACTCCAAGGTCACCTGGCCTGGACCTAGACTTGGACTTGGACCTGGACGTGGACGTAGACCCGGCAAATACCGATGGGCCGAGATAAGTGCCGCATTCGCGGGAGGTTACATCAAAGAAGGCTGACTGCGCCCAGGTCGAGGTTCAGGTCCATGTCCGGGACCTGGCAGGACAATGAATGAGTTTCGCGACAGAAATTAACTACCTGGAGTGATCCGATGAGGGCATTGGCTGTCTGTTTTTCGCTTATTCTGCCATTATTTCTGAGCGCCGCTTCGCCCGGCGAGCAGCCGGTACCCAAGTGGTCTCTTTCAAGGGCGGTGGAGATGCTGAACGATTCTCCATGGGCGCGACACGAGACTTTTACTCGGGTGATCGAGGGCGTCGGCAGCGGCGTTTCCGGGGAAAGAGAGATTTTCGACACCTTCTACGTGCGGTTTCTCTCCGCGAGACCGATCCGGGAAGCGTTTGCCCGCATTCAACAGCTCGAGTACGGCTATGACAAGCTGGGTGCAGATGAGAAACGGCGCTTCGACGTTCTGGTCGAGCGCGGATTGCAGCTCGACGTCGAAGACTGGATCATCGTTTCCGTCGGCTTCCGGTCCAACGATCCGAACGAGGAGAGTACGACACGGCGGTTCTTCGAGAAGGAGACCGCCGAGACTCTCAGGAACAAGGCTTTCCTTTCCACGGAGCAGTTCCCTCAAGTTCCAATTGCCGCCTATTTCCCGCCGCGCGAAGACGCCGTGGGAGCCAAGTTCATCTTTCCAAGAACCGTTGACGGAGTGCCGGTTGTCTCCAAGGCGACAAAAAAAATAGCGTTTGAACTCCTGGAAGTGCCCGGCGCAGATCCCCGCCTTCGGGCGTCGTTTGCCATAAAGGATATGGTGGTGAATGATGAGCTCGTTATTTGAGTCGGATTTACACCAGGGACCCATCCTGGGACGCGCACGGTCCTGGAAGCGCTGGATCGTGCTATCGTCACTGGCACTGGCTGCAGGGACGGCTGCCGGACAGGACCAGGTCAAGAAACCCGACCCACCCGCCGGGACAGGTAAGCAGGACGTGACGGTTGCCGCCGATCCCGCATTGGCCAAGGTCGACGAATTCAGGATCCTCTTCGGTGACGAAGCCGCCGCATTCCGTCGCAGCCAGATCCGTTCTCTTGCCGAAATCATCAACCCGTTCTCAGTACGGAAGCGGGGACGGGTCTATGGGTCGGTGTATGAATTTCACCGGAACGACAATTTCGATGCCCGCAATTTCTTTGACCCGGTCGGCAAGCAACTCCCCGAGTACAAACGGAATCAGTTCGGCGCCAGCCTGGGATTCCTGGCGTCCGACCGGCTGACACTGTTCGGCACCTATGACGGGCTGCGCATCAACAAAGGCTCGACCATTCTCTCCCACGTCCCGACGCCGGCGATGAAGGGGGGCGATTTCGGCGCACTTTCCGGCCCGATCGTAAATCCGTTTACGGGGGACCCCTTCGTCGACAACCAGATTCCCAAAGGGATGATCCATCCCGTGGCGGGGAGACTGCTGGCCGCGATTCCGGATCCCAACCGCGGCGATCCGGTGCGGAATTTCGTCAATAGCCTGCCCTCGATCCAGAACACCGATTCTTTCACCGGCAGGGTTGATTACGAGTTCAGTGAGAACTCGAAGCTGTTCACCAACTACAATATCGGCAACAGTCATGAAGTCGAGGTCGAAGCGCTCCCGATCTTCGGCGCCACTACACGGGGACGCGAGCAGGAGGTGTCGATCGACTTCACCCACGATTTCAGCGAGCGCATGGTGGCAACCCTGGGGCTCCAATTCTCCCGCCGTACGGAGCAGCAGCTGTCGGCGCAATCCGGGCAACGCGGGCTCCTGGGGTCGCTGGGAATCGCCGGACTGACTATTCTGGACGACCTCGACGAAGGGTATCCGAGCTTTGACATTTCCGGATATGCAAGCCTGGGCGGTGATAGTGACTGGCCCGAGACGGCCTTCATGAACAATCTCGAGATTAACCCGGCATTCGAATACGTGCGCGGCCGGCACAATCTGGAGTTCAGTGCCGGGATCGGCGCCTCGCAGATCAACAACACGCGCACGGGTGGCACGCGGCGGGGAAGCTTCGAATTCAGCGGCTCGTACACCGGCGACGCTTTCGCCGACTTTCTGCTCGGCTTGCCTAACGTAGCCGAGCGGGGCGTCGGCTCCGACCGCGCCGACTTCAGACGCAAAACGTGGACCTTTTCTGCCCGGGACGACTGGAAAATCAACGGGCGGCTCAGCCTCTCGTTCTCTCTCGCTTACAACTATTTCCCTTTCTACCGGTCGCTGCACGACAACGTCGCCACCTTCGCGCCGCTGCAGTTCGACCCTGCGGGCGACGGCCGGATCGTGGTGACCGGCAGCCCGGAAGCCGCAGGCCTGGGGCTGGCGGGACTCGGGACCGGCCAGTCGGTCTACAATGACCGCAACGACTGGGAGCCGGGCGTCGGCCTCGCCTTCAGTCCCCTGGGCAACAATCGGTTGGTGATCCGGAGTTCCTATCAGCTTCACTACCATCCGTTGGAAGAAGACCACGCTTTGGAGTATGTCGGGCGCAATTTCCCTTTCTATTATTCAGAACGCGCCGAGGCGCCGGAAGACAGCCCTGATCTCAATTTAAGCAACCCGTTTCAGACGGCGGCCCTCACCGAACTCAACATCCGGACAATCGAACCTCACATCCGCAACGGCTATCTCCAGATGTGGGAGTTGTCGATCCAGTATGAATTCCTGCGCGACTGGAATGCGGAAATCTCCTATTCGGGTGACAAATCAACCCGCAACCCGCAAAACCTGATCGCAAACGTGCCGTTGCCGGGGCCGGGGTCCTTGCAGGACCGCCGCCCGAACCCCGGGTACGGGCGCTTCAACATCCTCACGGGAAGCGGCTCCGGGTCGGAGAATTCTGTTGGACTGAGTCTGATGAAGCGCCTGTCGAAAGGCATTTCCCTGCAGACGAGCTACAACTGGAGCCGGGAGTTCAGCGACGACAGTGAGGAGCCGTCCAACCCGCGCAACCTGCGTGCGGAGAGGGCGCCGGGAGGCGAGGAGCACCAGTTTTCCCTGAACTATATCTTCGATCTGCCGTTCGGCCGGGGACGGTTTTTCCCGTTGGAATGGGCCGGCGGGCTGCGCAGGATCTTCGAAGGCTGGCGACTGTCAGGCATCACCACATTCGCCAGCGGCGACCGCTTCACTCCCCGCATGTCCGGCGATCCTAACAACGACGGCGTCCGGGGCGACCGGCCCGACCGGGTTGGATCGGGCGTCCTGGACTCCTCTCAGCGCTCGATCGATCACTGGTTCGACACCACTGCCTTCGTCGCCCCGCAACAGCAATACGGATTCGGTTCGTCCGGCCGGAATATCCTTGTCGAGCCGGGTACCCGCAATTGGGACATCAGCCTCATCAAGACGACGAGAATCACCGACAGCGGAAATCTCCTCGAGTTCAGGGTGCAGTTGTTCAACGCCTTCAATCACACCAACTTTTCGTCGCCCAACTCGACTTTCGGGACATCCCTCTTTGGAAAGATCTTCGGCGCCGGGCGCGCGCGTGAGATCGAAATCGCATTGAAATACTCCTTTTAGCGGAACTGGGTATTGCTGATGTCGTGGATGTAACGTGTGATTCCCCTGCCGTTCACAACCGCCAGTCCGCCGCGACGTGTTCCCAGGTGCGAGTGATAGTCGGTGCCGAAAAACAGATCGGTGACGCAGTCCTTTTTCGAGGCGACCCCAAACAAACCGCCCATTTCTACCCTCCTTGAAGTACGAGGGTTCGCAGTGTCGCACGCCCGGGATTCCGAAGCGACCAATTTTCATCCTGCGGTGGAGGCTACCAGCGCTGATGCACCTGGTCGCGAATGGCGTCGACGTAAAGGGCCTGGATCTGCATCATGGTCTGCCGGCTGAAAGGGGGCAGGGCTGAGGCGGCGGCGTTCTCCTTCGCCTGAGTTCGATTCTTCGCCCCGGGGATCGCGCAGGTAACGGCATCGGACATGAGGATCCAGCGGAGGGCCGCCTGCGGCAGGGAAATGTCACCGGGCATAAGCCCGCGCAGCCGTTCGACGGCGGCAAGTCCCGTCCGGAAATCTAATCCGGCAAACGTTTCCCCGACATCGAATGCCTCGCCGTGGATATTGAAATTGCGGTGGTCGTCGCTCGGGAAGGTGCTGGCCGCCGTCATTTTGCCGGTCAGGAGGCCGCTGGCGAGAGGAACGCGTGCAAGAATGCCCACCTGGCGCACCTGCGCCAGCTCGAACAACAAATCCGCCGGCCGCTGCCGGAATATGTTGAAGATGATCTGCACGCTCTGAACGTCCGGAAATTCGAGAGCCTTGATCGCCTCTTCCACCTTCTCGACACTGACCCCGTAGTAGCGGATTTTTCCTGACCGGACCAGATCATCGAGGTAACCGAAAACTTCGGGGCGATAGTAGATCTCGGTGGGCGGGCAGTGAAGCTGGACCAGGTCGACGGTTTCGACCTGGAGATTCCTGAGGCTGCGTTCGATGAAGGCCGTCAGATTCTCACGCGTGTACCCTGCGGCGACATGCGGGTCCAGGCGGCGGCCAGCCTTGGTGGCCACGTATATGCGGTCCGGCCTCTCCCTGAGGATTTTTGCGATCAGGCGCTCGCTGCGGCCGTCGCCATACACATCCGCCGTGTCGATGAAGTTGACGCCCTCGTCCAGCGCGGCACGCAGCGCATCCAGCGAATCCGAGTCGCTGACCGATCCCCACGCCCCTCCGATCGCCCATGCGCCGAAGCTGATCTCGGAAACCTTCCAGCCAGTTCTGCCCAGAGTTCTGTAGTTCACGAACACCCCCCGCGTTTCGGGTGAATGTGGTCGGACGCCGGTCCGGACACCGAACCTGCTATCATAACACCCCACCGACACAGAGGATGTCTGAAGCCAGATGCCTTGTGCCCTGGCCGAGAGGTGCAATTCCGGCGGTCTGTTGCTCGGGGAATTGTCCCGCCTGGTCCTCAACTTCGACCTGGACAACCTTACTTGACAACCTCCGGCGAAATTGCACATGAATCGGACATGCGTTATTGCCGAGTCTACGTCCAGGTCCAAGTCTAGTTTCTGTCGCGAAACGCCAACGTCACTTAACCTGGACCTAGACTTGGACCTGGACTTGGACGTGGACTTGGACGTGGACTTGGACGTAGACCCGGCAGATACCTATGGCCCGATATAAGTGCCGCATTCGCGAGAAGTTACATCAAGAAAGGCTGACCACGTCCAGGTCCAGGTCCACGTCCAGGACCAGGCAGGACAATGATTGAGTTTCGCGACAGGAACAAGTCCAGGTCCAGGTTCAGGATGGGTAATGCGATAGCCTCCCTGTGGAAACTAATTCGGGCCGGGACCTGCGGTCGGCGGGACGGATTTCCATTGCCTGTCTGTTCTCCGTGAAATAAAATAACCCGTTTTTCTGGGGCCTCCCTACGGGCTCCGCAGAGTGCACTCTTTATTTACCCGTTGATGAATCCCTGAGAGGCGTAGGGTCGCTCAGGGAAGGGGAAGTCACGTGAAGATACACGAATTTCAGGCAAAGAAGATTCTAGCGCAGTTCGGCGTTCCGATTCCCCGTGGCGAAGTTGCGTCGAGCCCGTACGAGGTCTATGACATCGCCGCACGGCTGGGCGGGACCGTCGTAGTGAAGGCGCAGATCCACGCAGGGGGGCGCGGCAAAGGCGGCGGGGTCAAACTCGCCAACGGCCCCGCGGAAGCGGAGAAGCTCGCCCACCAGATTCTGGGCATGAAGCTGGTGACCCACCAGACCGGGCCGGAGGGACGGACGGTGCGCCGTGTGCTGATTGAAGAGGGCATGCGCATCAAGAAGGAATACTACCTGGGCATCGTCATCGATCGCGCCAGCCAGAGGCCGGTATTTATGACCTCGACTGAAGGCGGGATGGACATCGAGAAAGTGGCCGCGGAAACGCCCCACCTGATCAACAAGGAATACATCGATCCCGGAGTGGGCTTTCAGTCCTTCAATGCGTATCGTCTGGCGTTTGGCCTTGGCCTGACCGGGGAATTGCTCCGCCCGGCGACCAAGATCATGACCGCCCTGTACAAGGCTTTTGAGGCAACCGACGCCTCGCTGGTCGAAATCAATCCCTTTCTGCTGACCGAGGATGGAAGGCTTCTCGCCCTGGATGCGAAGATCAACTTCGACGACAACGCGCTGTACCGGCACAAGGAACTGCTGGAACTGCGCGATTACTACGAGGAAGACCCGCTCGAGATCCAGGCTTCGCGTTACGGCATCAACTACATTCGTCTCGATGGCACGATCGGCTGCATGGTGAACGGCGCCGGCCTCGCCATGGCCACGATGGACATCATCAAACTTGCGGGCGGCAACCCGGCCAATTTCCTCGATGTCGGAGGGGGCGCGACCGCCGAGCAGGTTCGAAATGCCTTCCAGATCCTGCTGGCTGACAAGAACGTCAAAGCGGTCATGATCAACATCTTCGGAGGGATCATGCGCTGCGACATAGTTGCCAGCGGTGTTGTCGAGGCGGCACGCTCGATGGGCGTCACCGTTCCCATGGTGGTCAGACTCGAAGGAACGAACGTGGAGAAGGGCCAGGAGATTCTCAAGACCTCCGGTCTCAAGTTCACGGTTGCCGATGGGATGAAAGACGCAGCGGAAAAAGTCGTTGCACTGTCTAAGTAAGGAGAATCGCCTTGTCCATAATCGTTGATAAGAATACTCGTTTGGCAGTGCAGGGGATCACGGGACGCGAAGGATCGTTCCACGCCCAGCAGTGCATTGCCTATGGTACCAAAGTGGTCGCAGGCGTGACGCCCGGCAAAGGCGGCACCACCCATGAGGGCATTCCGGTCTTCAACACGGTCGCCGAGGCGATCGCGAAAGAAGGCGCCAACGCCACCGTCATTTTCGTCCCGCCCCCGTTTGCGGCCGATGCCATCATGGAAGCGATCGCTGCCGAGATGCCGCTGATCGTGTGCATTACGGAAGGCGTGCCGACTCTGGACATGGTCCGCGTTTCGACCATGCTCGCGCACTCCAGGAGCCGGCTGATCGGCCCGAACTGTCCGGGCATCATTTCCCCGGGAAAATGCAAGATCGGCATCATGCCCGCCAGGATCTTCAAGGAGGGGAATGTCGGCGTCGTTTCCCGCAGTGGAACGCTCACCTATGAGGGAGTCGGGCAGTTGACGACCCGTGGACTCGGGCAGTCGACCTGCATCGGCATCGGCGGCGACCCCATCATCGGCACGAACTTCATCGACACGCTCAAGATGTTCAACGCGGATCCTGACACTCACGCGGTAGTGATGATGGGTGAGATCGGCGGCACGGCCGAAGAAGAGGCGAGCCTCTATATCAAAGAGAACATGAAGAAGCCGGTGATCGGCTTCATCGCCGGCCAGACGGCGCCTCCGGGACGCCGGATGGGGCACGCCGGCGCCATCATTTCCGGCGGCAAAGGGACGGCTGTCGAGAAGATGGACGCGATGCGGAAAGCAGGGCTGCACGTGGTCACGAGCCCGGCCGACATCGGCGAGGCCGTTGCGGTGGCTTTGAAGGGGGGCAAATGATCGAGCAGACCCTGGCCATCATCAAGCCTGACGGGGTTGTGCGCAACCTGATCGGCGAAATCATCCACCGCATCGAGGCGCGCGGCCTGACGGTCAAGGCACTGAAGATGACCCACCTGTCGAAAAAGCAGGCGGAAGGATTCTACGCCGTGCACAAAGACAGGCCGTTCTTCGCCAGCTTGACCACGTTCATGTCGGAAGGACCGGTGGTCCTGATGATTCTTGAGGGCGATGGGGCTATCCTTGTCTGGCGCGATCTGATGGGAGCGACGGATCCTGCAAAAGCCGCTCCAGGGACCATCCGCAAGGATTTCGGCATTTCCATCGAACGCAATACGACTCACGGGTCTGATGCCCAGGAGACGGCTGCCTTCGAGACCGCGTACTTCTTCAACCGGCTCGAGACTTGCAACTGAGCCGCGATCTTGAGATTCTTTGATAGAGCGTCTGGGCTTTCCGGCCCTCTTCTCCGTGACTCCCCCGAACCAACACTCGGAGGCGCCAGCCGGGAAGCCCGCGCTCACTTACGAATCCCTACCGGTTGTGATCTCGATGGGCCGTCTGTTCATCGTCATCGGCGTGGCGCTCGTCGTCATCGGCGTGCTCCTGACCTACTCTAACTTCTTCACTTTTCTCCGGCTCGGCCGGCTCCCCGGCGATATCTCGGTCAAGCGCGGGAACTTCTCTTTCTATTTTCCCATCACCACATCAATTCTGCTCAGTCTCCTCCTGACCCTGGTGCTCTACCTGCTGCGCCGGCGGTAAGGAAATCAGCCACGAATTAACACGGATTAACACGAACCGTGCACGTGGGCACAAACGCCGGGAAAAATTACTGAACCGCGAAGACCTCCAAGACCTCAAAGGCCTGCGCTGCTGCTTCCTCCGCAACGGCGGCCTCCGGCCAGCATCTTTGGGGGAGGCACGCAGGAAAACGCACCCAGACCTGAACGCCAGGCGCTGCCTTTGCCAGCGCTTTCCTGCGTGCCTCCCCCAAAGATGCTCCAGCGCGAAGCGCTGCGCCGTTGCGGAGGAAGCGGCAGCGCAGGCGCCGAGGCTCGCGATGCCTGACACCTTTGAGGGCTTAGAGGTCTTCGCGGTTCGCTTCTGGCGTCGTTCGTGTTAATTCGCGTTAATTCGTGGCCGCTCTTGAGTTTTCCTTACCAAAGTCGCTGCGGGTCGCGACGCAGTGCGTTGACAGTTGCTCCGGTGGGGCATATTCTTACGCCGCATGGAAAAGCATTCGGAAAAGAGCACTGAACTCTCACCCCTGGAGCAGGCCATCCAGGAAGCGTTACGCAGCGTGAAGGACCCTGATCTTCACAGGGATATCGTCGCCCTCAACTTCGTCAAAAACCTGAGAGCGGATCAGGGGAAAGTGTCCTTCACGATCGAACTCACCACCCCTGCCTGCCCGGTCAAACAACAGATGGAAGAACAGGCCCGGGATGCTGTGCTGGGGGTGAAGGGCGTACAGTCGGTCGAGATCACGATGTCTTCCAGCGTGACCTCCGGGAGGAGCGGTTCCGCAAAACAGGAGATTCCCGGCGTCAAGAACATCGTGGCCGTCGGCAGCGGCAAGGGAGGTGTGGGGAAGAGCACGGTCACCGCCAACGTGGCGATCGCGCTGGCAAACGCAGGCGCCAGGGTGGGTCTTCTGGACGCGGACATCTATGGCCCCAACATCCCTTTGATGATGGGGATTTCCGGGCAACCCCGAGCAGTCAATGACAAGATTCAACCGCTCTCCAACTTTGGGGTGAAGGTCATGTCCATGGGTTTCCTGGCGGACCAGGACACTCCTGTGATCTGGCGTGGCCCGATGCTCCACAATGTGATTCAGCAGTTCGTACGCCAGGTCAATTGGGGCGAGCTTGATTATTTGCTCGTCGATTTGCCCCCCGGAACCGGGGACGTGCAGTTGTCGTTGACGCAGACGGTCCCGCTGATGGGTGCGGTGGTCGTGACCACGCCTCAGGACGTCGCACTTCAGGATGCCCGCAAAGCAATCATGATGTTCCGCCAGGTGAAGGTCGAGATCCTGGGCATCGTGGAGAACATGTCGTACTTCGAATGCCCGAACTGCAAGACCCGCACCGACATTTTCAATCACGGCGGCGGCGAGGCTACGGCGCGGAAATACGACGTGCCTTTTCTGGGGGAAGTTCCGTTGACTCTAGGCATCCGCGAAGGGGGCGATCGCGGTAGTCCCATCGTTCTGGCCGATCCCGGTTCCCCGGCAGGGAGCGCTTTCACCAAGATTGCGGCCAACGTCGCGGCACAGGTCAGCATCGCCAATCTGAACGACCTGAATGCCATGATCATCGAATAGTGGAGATCCTGGTACTTCATCCCGGAGCGCTGGGAGATATCATTCTGTCGCTTCCCGCCCTCAGGCTTCTGCGGGAACGATTTCAGGACGCCCGTATCACCCTGGCGGCAAACACGGACTTTGCCATCGCGGTGGCGTCCGGCTATGCCGACACCACATTTTCCCTCGCTGCGCTCCCATTGCATCGTCTCTACGATTCGTCGGTCTTGCCCGCGGAGGATCTGCGGTTCTGGCGCTTTTATGATCGGATCGTTTCGTGGACCGGATCGGCGTCAGAACAGTTCACATCCCGGCTCGCCTCGCTCCACCCTTGCGTGATCGCCTCAAGCTGGAAGCCGGAACCGGATGAGCCTCGCCACGTTGCGGATCTTTTTGCCCGTTCACTGCAGCCCTGGCTCAGACCGCCGGCCGTCACATGTCCGCCCCGGGTCAAGCTCGATCCGGCTTCCCGGCAGCGCGGCGCAGAATGGCTCAGAGAACATGGTTGGGACGCGGAGAAGCCCGTGGTCGCCATGCACCCGGGTGCCGGAGGCCCGGCAAAACGCTGGCCACTGGATCACTTCAAAGCCCTGGCAGAGCGGTTACGCACCGATGCCGGTTTCCTGGTGATCGAAGGTCCCGCCGAGCCCGGCCTGGGCCGCAGCCTCGCGGAGGGTTTAGGACATTGCGTTGTTCTCGCTCAGCGTCCTTCGCTCGAGTTACTGGCGCAGATCATTTCCCATTGCCGTGTTTTTGTCGGCAACGACTCGGGCATTGCACACCTGGCAGCGGCACTCCAAATACCGAGTGTCGTTTTGTTCGGTCCCACTCTGCCGCGACATTGGGCTCCCCCCGGACCGCACGTGACGGTGTTGCGCCAGGCAGAGAACTGTCCTGCCTGCAATGGGGATCCGGATGCCCCCCACTCCTGCATGCCTGCCATTCCAGTCGAGGCTGTGCTGCGGCAGCTGAATTCCATGTTGCCGTAACCGGCAGCCGTCGACCGGCGCCCAAGACAAAACACGACCACAGAGGCGCAGAGGCCGCAGAGAACAGGGGCTCCGCCGTGGTCTTCGAACACCGTGGCTAACTGGTCCGGGGCGTCTTTGTCAGCGCCGCTGACTGGATGGGAAGGCGCAACAGGGCCCGGCAGCCTTCGGTGTCGGAACGATTTGCGAGTGTGAGCGAACCGCCATGCGCTTCGGCGATCTGCCGGCTCAGAACCAGGCCGATGCCGGAACCGTGCGGTTTGGTGGTAAAGAAGGGGACAAACAGATTGCCGGTATCGGGGAGCCCCAGCCCCTGGTCTTCCACCCAGACTTCAAGCTGGTTCCCGGTCCGGCTCCAGCCGACGCTCACGCCGCCGCCCGTGGGAAGTGCCGCATCCGCGCCGTTCCGGAGCAGGTTGATGAGGAGCTGGTCCAACTGATCTCCGTCGGCCTGAATTACCAGGTCCGGGCCATCGATGACCGTAACCGTCAACCTGGTCTCCAATAGCGCGACGCGTTGAATCCAGCTGCGCACGTCAAGCGGCTGTGGATGAGGCGGCGGCAGGTGAGACAGGCGCCAATAGCCATCCATGAACCGGCTGAGGGCCTCGCCGCGACTGCCTATGATCGTCAGACCCCTGTGCATGTCCTCCTGCCAGTCATCCGGCCTAGGATCGCGTGACAGAAGGTTGTCAAGGCTGGCGGCGATGGATCGTATTGGTGCGAGCGAGTTGTTGAGTTCGTGACCGAGGACGCGGATGAGGCGCTTCCAGACTTGCCGCTCTTCCTCGCGTAACGCGCGCGTCAGATCGGAAAGGACCAGCAATTGGTGCGGCAGTCCGTCCTGGCGGAAGGTGGTGCGCCGGACTTCCCACCGCCCGCTCCCACCGGGGAAGTCAACCTCCAGCAGCTTGGACTCAGCGATTTCCAGGCATTCTGCCAGGCCGAGCTCGGCGGCGCCGTGGCCGACCAGGCGCTCTTGCGGCCGCGCCAGCAGCCGCTCTCCGGCACGATTCACCAGTCTCAGGTTTCTCTCGCCGTCGAAGGCGAACACCGCTACGTCGATCTCTTCCACGACCTTTCCCAGGAGAGCGATCGCCTCGACTGCACCGAGACGCTGAGTCTGCAGGGTCGTTCCCAGTTCGTTGATTTCACCCATGACGTTGCCGAGAGTGTCGGCCCGGTCATAACCGCGCGCGCGGATTGAGAAGTCCCCCTCCCTGAGCGCCGCCAGCAGATTGGAAATCGTCTGCAGCGGCCGTATGACCCGGTTGCGAAGGGCGAACGAGAATCCAAGCCAGAAGCCGAGAATGACGACCGTGAGCGTCCAATCCACCTTCGCTGAGTAGTCTCCCGTCCAGAGCAGGAGCATTGCCGCAAAAACTGCGGGCAGGCCGGAGGCCAGCGCCATGAGGCTGATCCTGAGGTCATGGCTCAGAAGCTGTCCCGGGCGCCGGGTACTTGACGTGCCGGGAACCGCCTGCCGCCTCGCCAGGTTGTCCTCACCCGGCCGGTTGCCCGACGGGGTGCCTGCGGACTCGTTGACTGAAGGGGCTGTCGACATCGGTCATCACCGGTGAAAGAGGATCGGGATCATCCTCAAAGCCCAAAACGTTGCAGACGCCGGTAGAGCGCGCTGCGACTCAAGCCCAACGCGTCTGCCGCGCGGCTGACGTTTCCATCGTAGCGAGCCAGGGCCTTTCGTATCAGAAAGCACTCGACCTCCTCCAGGCTCATTTCATCGAGCTGGGTGTCGGACTTGTGCTCGGACTTCAGCCAGAGGTGTCGAGGCCGGACGACATCGTCCTCGGCCATGAGCACGCCACGTTCGACCACGTGATCGAGCTCGCGCACGTTGCCGGGCCAACGGTGCGTCCGGAGCAACTCTCTTGCGGCATTGTCGAATCCGCTCACCGCTTTTCTATAGCGGGAAGCGTGAAGCCGCAGGAAATGTTCGGTCAGAAGCTGGATGTCGGCGCCACGCTCTCTCAAGGGCGGCAGGTGGATCTCAATCGTGTTGAGACGGTAGAGCAGGTCCTGCCGGAACCTGCCGTTTGTGACCTCTTCGTTTAGATCGGCGTTTGTAGCGCTGAGGATTCTCACGTCCGCCCGCCGGGTCTTGGAGGATCCCACGCGCTCGTACTCGCCCGCCTCGAGGACGCGCAGCAACTTGGCCTGCAGATTGAGCGGCATATTGGCGATCTCGTCGAGAAACAGCGTGCCGCCTTCGGCGAGTTCGAACCGGCCGACTCGATCCGCCTTGGCGTCGGTGAAGGCGCCGCGCACGTGTCCGAACAGCTCGCTTTCAAAAACACCCTCCGACAGACTGCCGGCATTGACCGTGACCATGGGTTTTGCAGCGCGCGGCGAAAGCGCATGGAGGGCCTGGGAGACCAACTCCTTGCCGGTCCCGTGTTCTCCTGTGATAAGCACGTTTGCGTCCGAGGGCCCGACACGGGCAATCAGGTCGAGGATCGGCTTCATGACCGCGGAATCCGCAATGAGCTTCGGGACCGGTTCGCCGCGCAAAAGCCGGTTCTCCGCCTCCAGCCGCTGTCCCTTCCGGATGGCCCGGCTCAGTTCGATCTGTGTGCGCAGGATCGTCAGCAGGCGCGAGTTCTCCCATGGCTTCTGGACAAAATCCCTCGCGCCGCGGCGCATGGCCTCGACCGCCAGTTCGACGCTTCCCCAGGCAGTCATGACCACGACTGGGAGCCCGCTGTCGATATGCTGGATGCGTGAAAGGAGGTCGAGGCCCTCGAGCCCGGATGTGGTATCGCGGGTATAGTTCAGATCCATAAGCAGGACGTCGAACTCGCGGGCTTCGAGCGCCCGGAGAACGCCGGCCGGTGACGACGCCGCCTCGGTCTGATAGCCCTCCCCTTTGAGCAGCATGCGCAGGGCTTCCACCACGTCGGGTTGATCATCTGCAATCAGGATTTTCGCTGAAGTCGAGTCGCTCGTCACTCAGTACACTCCGCAATAATAACGTGCAGAACTAGTGAATTTCATCTCTTGGAAAAGGGCATGTTGCGGGTGAACGGCAGTAGCTGGAGGTGTTGCCCTCCTTCGTCCGCCGGCGCTCCGCTTCGGCGGACTACGGCGCGCAGCCTTCGCTAAAGCTCCGGCTGGCCAGCCGGAGCTTTAGCGAAGGCTGGTGGAGGTGGCGGGAATCGAACCCGCGTCCGAAAGCCTTCAGCGAGTAGAGCCTACATGCGTATCCGATTCGTTGAGTTTCGCGAACGCCGCGATCGAACCAGCAAGGTCGAAGCGCCGCTAGCCCTGTAGTGTTTCGGCTCGGACCTCAGAGCCTGGATCCTCACCTATCCTGCTAATCGACGCCTCAATCCAATCCCGCAGGAAAGATCGGCGAGACGTGACCGCTTAAGCGGCCAGTGCTAACTGAGTGTCAGCAGTTATGTTATTTCCGCGATTTTACGAGTCGCAGAGCACTCGGCATGCCTCTACTGCTTCTTGACCCCCGTCGAATCCAGTTCACCCCCATGAGAAATCAACTCATCTAATAAACTGATGGGATAATTATGCTTATCGCGACGATAAACGTCAATGCCTAACCAGAGCCGGACTTCGGGCAATGGAGTCAGGAGCCAGGAGTCAGGAGTCAGGAGTCAGGAGCCAGGAGTCAGGAGTCAGGAGCCAGGAGCCAGGAGCCAGATTGAAAGGTACAGCTGGCGGGGAGTCGGAGAATGAATCACGAATCGGCGCTCGGATTTCGGGCCCCGGACATCGGACTTCAGACCTCAAACCTCCAACCCATGGAGCCAGGAGTCAGAATGAAATGCATAGCAGGTGGGGAGTCGATGGATGAATCCAAATTCGGCGCTCGGATATCGGACTTCGGACATCAGACCACAGACTGGAATCAGGCGCCAGGAGTCAGATTGAAAGGCAGAGCCGGCGGGGAGTCGGAGGATGAATCCAGATTCGGCGCTCCCGGTGCCCGCGGCCCCTCCTGCGGGCTCTTGACTCCTGACTCCTGGCTCCTGGCTCCTGACTTCTGAGTTCTGAATTCCGACTCACCAACCATTTTCAGTTTCTGGTCTAAAGTCTAAGGTCTAAAGTCTGTTGTCCAGGGGGAGATTCAATTTCTTGCACAGAAAAATGGTTGACAGGCCGTGAGGCGGTTAATAGAATGCGCCCATAAATTCTTACTAGGCCTGCGGGACGTTCCTGGGCTGCTGTCTGTCATAAGCCAGACATTGAACTTTTGGAGAGAAGGGATCCAAATGCTCAAGAAGAGGCTTTATACGCTTTTTATCGTTGCCAGCCACGGGAACGGCAAGGTTCGGCGCCTTTCGCTCCCTCATTCGGTGTTGGTGACGATCGGCATCTTTGCGCTTGTTGGGGTGATCGTAGTCTGCGCGGGCGCGTTCGAATACGGGAAGCTGCTCTTCCGGGTCGTAGACTACGAGCGCCGCCTCTCTGAAAACGACATTCTCCGTTCAGAAAACCTCGCATTCAGAGTGCAATCCGCTCAACTCGGCGAAAAGATCGATTTTCTCGAGACTCTTTCCCACAAGCTGATGGTTTTTTCAGGGATGCGGTCGGACAAGAGTGTCGGCGGCATCGGGGGAACCCTCAGCCAGCCGCGGCCGGCTTCATCTAACCTGACAAAGACGTTGGACTCCTATAGCAGGAAGCTCTCCTCTCTGGAAGAGAGCTACAGAAATCTCGACAACCAGATCTCGGAGAATGTCCTCTGGGAAGCCGCACAACCCAGCATAATGCCTGTGAGGGGCTACGTGACGGCCGGGTATGGCGACAGACCGGATCCTTTTGATTCGACTGTGCGCGAACCGCACCGTGCGATCGATATTTCGGCCCCCATGGGACGCATGGTGATCGCCCCTGCCGATGGCACGATTATTTATGCGGGCCAGCGCGCCGGATTTGGCAACATCATCATCATCGACCATAAGTTCGGGTTGACGACCAGGTACGCCCACTTGCAGCGTATGGTTGTCCAGGTCGGACAGCACGTCGCGCGCGGCGAGATCATCGGGTATGTCGGCATGTCGGGCAGGACCACAGGGCCACATCTCCATTTTGAATTGTGGAGAAGCGGCCGCCCGGTCAATCCGCTGAAATACATTCAGGAAGCTTCGGTTGCACACGGAAGGCCCTGATCCCGGCCGGGCGCGAACAGCCCGCCCGATGAATCCCATCAAGCGGCCCCACCCATTTTCGTGATCAAAGCCCATACTGCGTCATAACATCCGCCTGGGAGAGTCTGCACGGGCTGAAACCCGTGCCCACCAGGGGGAAAAACTCGCGGCGGCCGCCTGCCGGGACTGAAGCGCGCATTCAAATTTCGGCGCCGGAGGCGACGATAGCTTGCTCCTGCCAAATCAAAGTGAAAAAAAGCTTTTCCCATTCTCTGGTTCGTTGACTGGAATGCGTCCATCTGCTAGATTTAATAGTTTATATCCGGCCGGAGATCATCCTGCATGTTCAATACAATCCTCACCAAGATTGTAGGCAGCAAGAACGAACGCGACCTGAAGAGGCTCGGGCCTCTAGTCCAGCGCATTAATGAGCTGGAGCCTGAGATGCAGCGGCTCTCGGACGTGCAGTTGGCTGAGCTGACTCCGAAATTCCGCGAGCGGCTCGCCGGCGGGGAGATGCTGGATGATTTGATCCCTGAAGCCTTTGCTGCCGTCAGAGAAGCCTCCCGCCGGGTAGTTACGATGAGGCATTTCGACATGCAGCTCATCGGCGGCATGGTTTTGCACCAGGGGAAAATCTCGGAAATGAAGACGGGGGAAGGAAAAACCCTGGTAGCAACCCTCCCTGCCTACCTGAACGCCCTGGAAGGGAAGGGGGTTCATGTCGTCACCGTCAACGACTACCTGGCCGGACGCGACAGCGAGTGGATGGGGAAGATATACCGCTTCATGGGGTTGACTGTCGGCTGCATCCAGCATCCCTTGACGGATCAAGAGCGCAAGGTCGCCTATGGGGCAGACATTACCTACGGCACCAACAACGAGTTCGGCTTCGACTATCTGCGCGACAACATGAAGTACGATCTGGCAGACTGTGTCCAGCGGGGATTCAACTTTGCGATCGTCGACGAAGTGGACTCGATCCTGATCGACGAGGCGCGGACCCCACTGATCATTTCCGGTCCGGCCGAAGAATCCACCGACAAATACTACAAAATCGACCGGATCGTTCCCAAACTCCGGCGCGACGTCGACTTTCAGGTGGATGAAAAAGCAAGGACCGTCAACCTGACCGAAGAAGGCGTCGAGAAGGCAGAAAAGCTGCTCGCCGTGGGCAATCTGTTCGACCCGCAGCACATGGACTGGGTGCACCACATTTACCAGGCCTTGAAGGCTCACCTGCTCTTCAAGCGGGATGTGGACTATATGGTCAAGGACTCGGAGGTGGTGATCGTCGACGAGTTCACCGGCCGCCTCATGCCTGGCCGCCGGTACAGCGATGGCCTTCATCAGGCGCTCGAAGCGAAAGAAAATGTGAAGATCGAGCGTGAAAACCAGACCCTGGCGACGGTGACCTTCCAGAACTATTTCCGCATGTACAAAAAACTGGCGGGCATGACCGGCACGGCGGAGACCGAAGCGGAAGAGTTTTTCAAGATCTACAAGCTGGAAGTCGTCGTCATCCCGCCGAACCGGACCCTGATCCGCACGGAGTACTCCGACGTCATTTACCGCACCGAACGGGAGAAGTACAACGCGGTAGTGGAAGAGATCAAGGAGCTGTATGAACTGGGCCGGCCGGTGCTGGTTGGGACGGTGTCGATCGAAAAGTCGGAAAAGTTGGCCGTTATGCTCAAGCGGAGCGGCGTCCCGCACGTGGTGTTGAACGCGAAATATCATGCCAAGGAGGCGGAGATCGTCGCCCAGGCGGGTCGAAAGAAGTCGGTGACCATCGCGACCAACATGGCCGGCCGCGGCACGGACATCCTGCTCGGCGGCAATCCCGAGTATCTCACCCTGCAGTCGCTGCGCGAGAAAAGCCTCACCCCGGACACCGTCAGCAAAGCGGAATATGACCGCATTCGAGAGCACTGGCTGTCGGTTTGTCAGGCAGAGCACGAAGAAGTCGTCAGTCTCGGCGGGCTCCACATCCTGGGGACGGAGCGGCACGAGGCGAGGCGCATTGACAACCAGCTGCGCGGCCGCGCCGGGCGGCAGGGGGATCCCGGATCGTCGCGCTTCTACCTCTCGCTGGAAGACGAGCTGATGCGCATCTTCGCCAGCGACCGCATCTCCGGCATCATGCAGTCCCTTGGGATGGAGGAAGGGGTTCCGATCGAAAGCAAGCTGATCACGCGCCAGATCGAGAGAGCGCAGAAGCAGGTGGAAGCCCGCAACTTCGAGATCCGCAAACACCTGCTTGAATACGACGACGTCATGAACAAGCAGCGCGAAGCGATCTATGCGATCCGCCGCGATCTGCTCGAAGGCGCCGACCAGAAAGAGTACATCGTCAACCTGGCCGAGGATATCCTCGCAGAGCTCATCGAACGCAACGCCCCGCGTGAGAAAGATCCGAAGGATTGGGATCTGGAAGCGCTCCGCATCAGCGCCGGCAACCAGTTCGGGTTCGACATAAACACTCTCGGTTTTGACTTCAAGGAAGCCTCGTTTCAAGAGCTGAACGAGAAGCTGACCGAAACGCTGAAACGCAGTTACGAGGACAAGGAAAAAAGGCTGGGTTCCGAGTACATGCGCTTCCAGGAACGAATGATCATGCTCCAGGTCCTGGATATGCAGTGGAAGGACCACCTGCTTGCCCTGGATCACCTGAAAGAAGGCATATCACTTCGCGGTTACGGCCAGCGTGATCCGCTGATCGAGTACAAGAAGGAGAGCTTCGAAATGTTCGAAGCCCTCAACGCTCGCAGGGAAGAGGAAACCGTCCGCTACCTGTTCCTGTTCGAACCGGTCAACACGGAGGAACAGCAGGCGCGCGCTCAGCAGCAGGAAGAGGCGCGCCGGAGAAAGGTCCAGGAACAGAACCTTGTCTATGGCTCGGGCGGCGACGGCACCGTCGCCCAGCACAAGCGCGACGTGGCGAAGGTCGGGCGCAACGACCCCTGCCCCTGCGGCAGCGGCAAGAAGTTTAAGAAGTGCCACGGCAAGTGAGCCATCCTGCGAGCGGGCGGAATGCGTGTCCGCCGCAATGAATGGCGGGCTCGCGGGAAAATTGAAAGCAGGTTTTCCCGATCACGGCGACCGCTCTGAGCGGTTTACCAGGCAGGCCTCCGGCTTTTCCGGAGACACCATTACGCATTCGTCCTGACATCATCGGAAGAATTCCCATGGTTAGAAGCATGAATTTTAGAGAAGCGATCACTTTTGACGACGTTCTGCTGGAGCCGGCGAAAAGCGACATCATTCCGTCCGAGGCGGACATCACCACCCGGCTTACGAGGAAGATTTCGTTAAACATACCGCTCCTCAGCGCGGCGATGGATACCGTCACGGACTCGCGAATGGCTATAGCCATGGCGCAACAGGGGGGGCTTGGGATCGTCCACAAGAACATGCCGATCGACGCCCATGCCGAGGAGATCGACCGGGTCAAGCGCTCCGAGAGCGGGATGATCGTCAACCCGATCACCATGTCGCCTGAGCAGAAGATCCACGAAGCAATGGAGGTCATGAAGAAATATCACATTTCAGGCCTCCCCATCACTTCCAAAGGGAAACTGGTCGGCATCCTGACGAACCGGGACCTCCGGTTCGAAACCCGGCTTGATCTGAGAATCTCGGATCTGATGACGAAGGAGAACTTGATTACGGTTCCGGTCGGCACCACCCTGGAGAAGGCGAAAGCGATCCTGCACCGCCATCGCGTGGAAAAGCTCCCGGTCGTCGACGATAAATACCGGCTGCGGGGGCTCATTACGGTCAAGGATATTCAAAAGAAGATTGCCTATCCGTATGCCTGCAAGGACAATCTCGGGCGGTTGCGTGTAGGTGCGGCCGTAGGGGCAACCGGGGATTTCATGGAGCGTGCGCTGGTACTGGCTAAAGCCGGAGTGGACATACTGTGTGTAGACACGGCCCACGGCCACTCCTCGAGGGTCATATCGGCGGTCAGCCAGCTCAAGCGCAAGCTGCCGGAGGTCGACGTGATCGCCGGAAATGTGGCGACGGAATCGGCAACGCGGGAACTGATCCGCGCCGGCGCCAATGCGATCAAGGTCGGGATGGGGCCGGGATCGATCTGCACGACGCGCGTCGTCACCGGCGCCGGCGTTCCCCAGATCACGGCGATATTGAACTGCGCCAAAGCGGCCCGAAGCGCGCGCATCCCGATCATCGCCGACGGCGGCATCAAATTTTCAGGCGACATCACCAAGGCGCTGGCGGCAGGCGCCGACTGCGTCATGGTCGGATCGCTGCTTGCCGGCACCGATGAAAGCCCCGGGGAGACGATCCTATATCAGAACCGAAGCTACAAGGTGTACAGGGGTATGGGATCTCTCGAGGCCATGAAAGCAGGAAGCCGCGACCGCTATGCTCAGGAAGGGGTCTTTCTCGAGAAAAAGCTCGTCCCGGAGGGCATCGAGGGGATGGTCCCCTACAAAGGGAGCATCGAGGTCATGATTCCGCAACTCACGGGCGGACTCAGGGCGGGCATGGGCTACTGCGGTTGCCGGACGATTCGAGAGTTGCGGACACGAAGCAGGTTCGTCCGCATCACAAGTTTTGGACTCAAGGAGAGCCACGTTCACGATGTACTCGTGACCAAGGAGGCTCCCAATTACCGCACTGAGATCTAGGAGCAGGTTGAGAATGCCGGCATGGCCAATGGTCTTTTCAGACCAGCCGATAGCCATTGCCGGTGAAAAGGCTGAACGGGGGGCATACCGGAGTTCCAGAGGCATTCGGCTCGTTCGGGCATCGAATGGGAATTCCGGGTGTCCCCTTTTTTCGCATGCCGTTTTCCTTTAGACTTTTCGACTGGCACGCGCGTCCCTATCATGACGGCCTGCAGCGGAGATCCAGAGAAGCATGAGGCAGACCAGGTGATTCGTAGATTCTTGAATGGCGACGAACAGGCGTTCACCGAACTTGTAAGGCATTGGGAAACAAAGGTTTTCAACCTGGCGTGGCGCTACCTGGGGAACAGGGAAGATGCCCAGGACGTTGCCCAGGAGACCTTCCTGTCTGTCTTCAAGTCGGCGAAGAGCCTGCGCGACCCAGACAACTTCCCCACCTGGCTCTACCGTATCACTCTCAATCATTGCCGGACGCGCTGGCGCAGGCGGTCGCCCGAGCTGTCGCTTGACGATCAATTGCCGTGTTCCGAGGATGGGGATGGTGAGCTCACGATGTCGATGACGGCCGGATTCGATCCTGGGGATTCTCTGGAGACCCGGGACCTGATCCGGAAGGCCCTTATGGGACTGAGCGACGAACACCGCACGGCCATTATTCTGAAGGAGTATGTGGGGCTGAATCTGGTCGAGGTCGCCCGGGTAATGGAATGCCCGCTGTCAACGGCGAAGTCCAGACTGTATCACGGTCTTCGCGGCGTCCAGCGCAATCTGGTTCGAATCGGCATCCGGTCATGATGCCATTACAGGGTTTTCACTATGCGATGCAATGAGATACAGGAACGCTTCGTCGATTTGCTCTATCAGGAGCAGGGTACACCCTCCGCCAGTCCGGAGTTGCTGGCGCACGTCCGCTCGTGCCCGGGATGCCAAAAAGAGCTGGCTGAGTTCAAGGAACTCCAGGCCACTCTGAAGGTCTGGCATGACGAGCCGCCGTTGCGACCCGTGAGGGTGCCTCGAGCGGAATCCTCCGCCAGCCGTTTCGGAGTCCCATTCTGGCGGGTGGTCCGGTACGCCGCGGTCGCGGCACTGGTTACGCTGGCCTTCCTCGGACTTTCGAATGCGCAGGTGACCTGGGACGAGAACGGTTTCGCGTTCAGGACCAGCCTCTTTGCGCCGGCCGCGCAGCCGGACTATTCCCCCACCAGGGAAGAGATGAAGACATATATCGAGAGGGCCATGGCGGCTTACGATAACTACAACTTTCAGATGATGCAGCGAGTGCTGGACACTGTGGATCAGGAGCGCGCGATCGACTATCGCAGCATCACTCGCCAGATCAAAGAGAACCGAAGCAAGTACTAGCCGGTCCCGCCGGGACCGCATGAAGGGGGAATAACAGTGATTACGCAGGACAGGAAACGATGGGTTTGGGTTGGCGTACTGGCTATTGGGGTCTTCTGCCTGCCGCTTGCGGCCCAGGACACGAGCTCCTTGAAAGTCGACTACACCCGGGTCACGCGTGAGATCCAGGGCTTCGAAGCCGCGCTGAACGAGGTGATCATGAAAACGATTGCCAATCCGTTCGGCATGCCGCAGAAGCCGAAAGGGGTTTATCTGCAGGGATATGGTTTTACGTTCCAGTTTATAATCAATACCGGCCGTGGCCTGATCCACTCGCCTTTCGGGACGTTCCCTGATTCCGCGGCCATCAGTACCGACCAGAAAAAGCAGCGCATCGAAGGTCTGAAGGAGAATCTGAAGAACCTGCTCATTAACCAGGGGGGCAGGCTGGCCCAGCTGCAGAAAGGGGAGTCCATCACCATCGTCGCCTATTTCGAGGAAATCAGCATGGATGAGGGGAACATCAACAAGACCCTGATCATGAGCATCGGGAAGAGCGACCTCGACGGGCTGGCAACCAAGCAGGTGGGATTCAGCGAGCTAAAACAAAGGGTGAAAATCGTTGAGTATTAAGGTCCAAGCAGTCAAATCGCGCAAACTGATCGGCCAGGTGTTTCTCGAACGCGGCATCATCGACGAGGAAGAGCTGCGCACGGCGCTCAATCTCCAGGCTGAATCGCGGGAAAAAATCGGCAAGCTGCTCGTCGATCTCGGATACGTTTCCGAGAAGGACTGCCTCGCCGTGGTGTCGGAACACCTCAAGATTCCGACCATCACGGGCACAGGGTATCCCGCCGTCCCCGTTCTGGAGAATGTCCTTACCCATCGATTCATGAAGCAGTGCAAGTTCGTCCCGGTAGCGCTGGAAAACAACGTCCTCACGCTGGCGATGACGGATCCCCAGGACGACGGGACCCTGGACCTTGTGCGCCAGAGCACGGGCTTCACGGTCAAGGCGGTCCTCGGGGCCGAAAGCGAGATCATGGACGTGCTCGAGAAGTTTTATGGCTCGGCTGCCTCCACCCTCGGCCGCATCATCGAAGGGATCGATGACGGCAACATCGACAGTCTCGAAGAGATCGAGGACATCGAGCAGTTGAAGGACCTTGCTTCGGAGGCTCCTGTCATCCGGCTGGTCAACCTCGTGATTTCAAAGGCGATCGAGGGAAGGGCCAGCGACATCCACATAGAGCCGTTCGAAAAGGACCTCAAGGTCCGCTACCGCATCGACGGCATCCTCTACGATGTGGAATCCCCGCCGAAGAAATTGAAAGCGGCGATCATCAGCCGCGTCAAGATCATGGCCAAGCTGAACATCGCCGAGCGACGCCTGCCGCAGGACGGCCGGATCAAGCTGAAGGTCCTCGGGAAGGACATCGACCTGCGTGTTTCCACCTTGCCGACCATGTACGGGGAAAGCGTGGTGATGCGCATCCTCGACAAAGGCAACAGCGATCTCTACGATATCCGCCGTCTCGGTTTCCCGGAGGACTCGCTGCACGATCTGGAGTCACTCATTCGCCGCCCACACGGCATTCTCCTGGTGACCGGGCCGACAGGAAGCGGCAAGACGACCACCCTGTACAGCGCCCTCGACACGATCAATCTCCCGGACAAGAAGATCATCACCATCGAAGATCCGGTCGAATACCAGATGGACGGCGTCAATCAGATCCAGGTCAATCCTCAGATCGGCCTTACTTTCTCGTCGGGCCTGCGCCACATCGTGCGCCAGGACCCCGACGTCATCATGGTCGGCGAAATCCGCGATCTGGAGACTGCCGAAATCGCCATCCGCGCGGCCCTGACGGGACACCTGGTGTTCTCGACACTGCATACCAACGATGCCCCCAGCGCCATCGCCCGCCTTGTGGACATGGGGGCGGAGGACTACCTGATCGCATCTTCGCTGCTCGGCGTGCTTGCCCAGCGGCTGGTGCGCGTCATCTGCCCGCACTGCCGCGTCGAGGTGTTCCCCGTGTCCGAGATGCTGGATGAGATCGGATACAGGCGCGGCAACGGCCACGAGCCCCACCGCTTTTACGAGGGGCGGGGATGCGAGCGCTGTGCCAACACCGGTTTCGTCGGGCGCGTGGGCATCTATGAGCTGATGCTCGTCAACGACGAGTTGCGCAAACTGACGGTCGGGAAGGCGGACTCCGGACAACTTCGAAAGAAGGCGCTGGAGTCGGGAATGCGCTCCCTCCGCGACGACGGCTGGCTCAAGGTGAGGAATGGAGTGACAACGATCTCCGAAGTATTGCGCGTCACGCAGGAGGCCTGAGGGGCGGAGCATTTATGGCAGCTTATTCATACAGAGCTTCGACTATGGAAGGCAAATTAGTCGAAGGGACCATGGAAGCGTCCGACAACGGCACCGTGTCGCTGAAACTCCAGGAAATGGGGTTGCTGCCCATCCGGGTGGCGGCCGCGGGGAAGAAATCGCTCCTGAACCGCGAGATCCCCTGGCCCTGGAAGAACAGAAGGGTCCGGCGCAAGGACCTCCTGGTATTTACCCATGAGCTGCACACATTGGTCAAATCCGGCTTCCCGCTCGATCGGAGCCTTGCGGTTCTCGGGCAGCTTGCGGAAAGCCCCGCCCTCGCCGAGGTCATCCAGAATGTGCTCAAGGCGGTCAAAGGGGGCAAGTCCTTTTCGGAAGCACTCGGCGCTTATCCGGAAGTGTTTCCCAAGGTGTACGTCAACATGGTGCACGCCGGCGAAGTCGGCGGGGTCCTGGAAGAGATACTCGGCCGACTGACGGTCTTCCTCGAGACCAGCGAGAATCTCCGTTCGTACGTGGTCAGTGCGTTGATCTATCCCGCCCTTCTGTCGCTGGTGGCCGTGGGCAGCGTGAGCGTGCTCACCCTGTTCGTAGTTCCGCGATTCGCCTCTGTCTTCCATGACATGGGAGTGCCCATGCCGCTGCCGATGACGATCCTGAGCGGGGCGAGCGGCATTCTCTCGGGTTACTGGTGGCTTTTCCTGGTCGCGATGTTTTTGATCATTTATTACCTGAAACGGTTCCGCACCAGTCCGGAGGGACGCCTGCAGTGGGATCGATGGCTGCTCCGGCTCCCACTCTGGGGACCCGTGGTGCGCAAAGTGGAAGTTGCGCGGTTCTCCAGGACGCTGGGCACTCTGCTTCACAGCGGGGTCCCGCTTCTGCAGGGAATGAACATCGTTCGGGACATCCTGACCAATCAGGGTATCGCGACCACCATCGAGCCGATCCGCAACGGGATCAAGAAAGGCGAAGGGATCGCGCAGCCGATGAAGCAGAGCGGCGTGTTCCCGCCGCTGGCGATGCATCTCATCGAAGTGGGAGAGGAATCCGGGAAACTCGACACCATGCTGATCCAGGTCGCCGAGGTCTACGACACCGAGGTCCGCAACGCGGTCAAGAACCTGATCGCATTTTTCGAGCCCGCGCTGATCCTTTTAATGGGGCTCATCATCGGCACCATCGTCGTTTCGATGCTGCTGGCCATTTTCAGCATCAACGATGTGCCGCTCTGAAACAGGAGGCAGAGAGCCGGCTACAGGGCATGTTGCGGCCTCCGGAAGTGATGATTTCTATGATTCAACAAACGTCTGAACACAGCCACCTGCGGTTGACAGCGGCCCATGCGCCGCAAAATCCCCGTCCGCATCTGCGGCGCCTGGGAGGGAGTATGCCTGTTGACAAAAGAAAATCTTCCGAAAAGGGTTTTACGCTGATTGAGCTCATTGTCGTGCTCGTGATTCTGGGGCTGCTGGCGGCGGTAGTCGCGCCCAAGATCGTCGGCAAGCTGTCTCAGAGCAAGGCACAGATCGCGAAGATTCAGATCAAGGAACTCGAAAGCGCCCTGCAGCTTTTCTCGTTCGATGTCGGCCGGTATCCCACCGTGACCGAAGGGCTGGAGGCCCTGCGTAGAAACCCGGGCAACCTCGAAGCCTGGAAGGGGCCCTACCTGGAAAAAGAGGTTCCGTTGGATCCCTGGGGCAAGCCGTACGTCTTCCGGATTCCATCGAACCACGGAAATGACTACGACCTGTTCTCGTACGGACCGGACGGGGTGGAAGGCGGCGAAGGTGAGAACGCGGATGTCGGGAATTGGAATTGAAGGGGGCGCGCAAACGCGCGACGGCGGATTTACGCTCCTCGAATTGATGCTGGTCCTGGTCGTCATGACCTTGGCCATGGCGGTTGCCTTTCCTTCGATGTCGCGGGGCAGGAGCGCGTTCCACCTGCGCGCGGTAGGGCGTGACGTGATCAGCACCCTGCGCCTGGCGCGGGAGACTGCCGTGACGGAGCAGAAGATCATGAAGGTGGTAATCGACGACCAGACCCAGCAGGTAACGCTTTCCGATGAGATCGGTGACGGGGCCCGGTCGTTCACCCCGCCGTCCGATATCAGGATCCAGGGGATCGCCGCCAACGGAGAGCCGCAGCAGCAGGGACCCCTGGCGATTCATTTCCTTTCCAACGGGTGCGCCGAGGAGGCGCAGGTACTCCTGACGTCGGACCGGGGATCGACCCTGCGAATCGTGCTGGATCCGATTACCGGCCTGGCCCGGGTGGCTACGGAAGTGGGGGCAAGGACGCCATGAAGCGTGAGGCCGGCTTTACTCTTCTGGAAGTTCTGGTGGCGTTGACCATTCTCGCCGTCGGTGTGTCCCTGACATTATCCCTGATTTCCGGTTCACTCGGCAGCATCAGGAAAGTGCGCATGCACACCCTCGCCATCGAGCACGCGCAGGCGGTGATGGAACTGGCGCTGCTGGACGACTCCATCAAGGCCGCGACGACACTGAGGGGCGATTTCGAAGACGGAACCCGCTGGGCCGTCGTCATCAACGAGGTAGAAATGCCGCTTCCGGAAACGGTGATGACGGGGACCCAGACGGCTCAGATGCCGATCAAAGTGCTGTCTTACGACGTGGAAGTGATGGCGCCGAATTCCGCGACTCCCGATTTCCAGCTCCGGACGTTGAAGGTCGTGAGCGCACTCGACGCGAACGGTCTGGCTCGGGTGCCGCAATGAGAGATCGCACTGGATCAATCACTCGGACGGGCGACAGTGGCTTCACCCTCATCGAGATGTTGGTCTCGGTGACCCTGATCGCCGTGATGGCGGTCGCTCTCTGGGGGGCGTTGCGCATCAGCATCGGATCCTGGAAACGCGGCACGGAGTTCATCGATTCGAACCAGCGGCACCGGGCGACGATGGACCTGGTGCAGAAGCAGATGGCGTCGGCATTCGGGATGATCGCTCCGCTGAATCTTCAGGAGGGAGGGGGACTGTACCCGATCTTTTCCGGGACGGCCTCGGGCGTCCAGTTCATTTCGCTTTGCTCCCTGCGCTTCCGGGACGATCCGGGTTTGACCGTGGTCAACTATGAGGTCGTGCCCGCTGCCGACGGGGATTACGCGCTGGTCGAGAGGGAAGGCCGGTATCTCGGGGGGGACCCGGGCCAGGCTGCCGTATCGGACCCGGATGAGCCGGCCGGCACGACGGTCTTCGACCATCTCGTCAGCCTGGTATTCGAATACTTCGATCCGGGCACCCCAGAGGCTCCCGCCCAGTGGGTCAAGGATTGGGACGGCAAGGAGATGGGGCGCCTGCCCACGGCGATTTCCATGACGATGATCTCGCGCGTCGAGAGCGGCGGGACTCAAAGCCGGCAGATCGTGGTGCCGTTTCCGGCCCGGCCGGTTGATTCCGGCGTCAATTTTGTAGATCCGTTCGACCAACAAAGAAGGAGGATCAGTCCCGATGATCCGCGCATCCGCCGATAATCGCGGCGTCATTTTGATCGCCCTTCTGTGGGTTCTGACGATCCTGGCGGTGATCGCGCTCAGTTTCGCACGCGAGACGTTCGTCGACGTGGCCGTGGCGCGCAATTCGCGGGATCTCACGGATGCCTACTATATCGCACGGGCCGGGATCGCTTCGACAGTGTACCAGCTCTATCAAAAGACCTACCTGCCTCAGCGGGCACAGGCGGACCGGATGGCTCTGCCGCCCGACGCGATCGATCTCGGCAGGGTTACCGGACAGTTCGGCGACGGGGAATACGACGTGGAGGTTCAGGACGAGTCGGGGAAGGTCAATTTGAACTTCGTGATGGAAGAGCAGCTCAAGAGCCTGATCGCCATCGTGGGCATTCAGAGCCCTGACGCCGACATCATCGCCGATTCCATCATGGACTGGCGCGACGCAGACAAGTTCCCGCGCCCGAACGGCGCCGAGGACGACTATTACCAGTCGCTGCAGCCCCCGTATTTGCCGCGCAACGGGAACGGCACGATGAGCACCGTGGAGGAACTCCTGCTGGTGCGCGGCGTAACGCCGGACTACTTCTATGGGCACCGTGAAAAAACACCCGAAGGGCAGATTGTCGACCGCTACGGTCTCTCGCGGTACTTCACCGTCTATTCGCCCTCGAACCGGATCAACGTGAACTATGCCCCGCTGCCGGTGCTCATGTCGATTCCCGGCATGACCCCGTCAGCGGCACAGGCCATTTACGAGGCGCGCCAGGTGAAGCCGTTCGTCGGCATCGATGAGGTCAACAAAGCAGCGGCGCCGAGCCTCGGGACGAATGCGCTCCAGTACATCTCCGTGCAGCGGGCCAACGTCTTTACCCTTTCGGCATCCGCTCACCGCACGAACTCGAAAGTGAGGAGGGTCATTCGGGCCATCGTCAGCCTCGATCCGCGTGAAGCGAGCAGGTACAAGATAATCTACTGGAACGAGAACGTTCCAAACTGGTAAGGCGAAAAAAGTGATCTATCTCAAAACCAGCGTGGGCATTGAAATCAGACAGGATGACTTGCTCATTTCCTGCCTCAGGAGCAACTTTGCCGCCGGCGTGTTTACGAACCACGCCCGCATTCCCGGTTTTCGGCAACGCGACCCGAAGGAAGTGCGCGGCGAAATCGACGCCTTTTTCAAGCGTGAAAGAATCAACCGGGAGAACGTGATCCTCGGTGTTCCCCGCAGGGATGTGATCCTGCGCTACCTCGACCTGCCGAAGGAAGTAGAGGACAACCTCAAGCAGGTCGTGCTGTACCAGGTGCAGTCTTTCGAACCGACGGAAGAAGAAAAGCTGTACTACGATTTCGTGCTCCTGCGGAACGGCCAGACTGCCAAGCGATTGCACATCCTCCTGGTAATGATCCGGAAATCGATCCTGGACGGCCACCTCGAGTTGATGCGCCAGTTCGGCATCCGGCCCGCATCGGTAACGGCGGCGCCTGTGGCGCTCGCCAACATGTTTCTGGGAACGCAAGACAATGGTTCGGGAAAGATCTACATCCTGGCCGACCTGAAGCAGGCGGGCATCGAGCTCTCGGTCCTGCGCGGCGGCGCTCTGGTTTACGCGCGGGAAGCCGGCAGGCAGGATAACGCCCCCTGGAAGCAGTTGTTGCTGAGCGAAATCGAAGAGGCCGTGGGGAAAGTCCGTCTCGACCCGGAGGAGACCATCGACGGCATCGTGATGACCGGGGAGGAGTCGGCGAGCGCCCAACAGGAGTTGAAGGAGGATGTCCCGGGTTGCGAACTCCTGGGAGATAAGCTGCGCTTCGAGATGCCGGTGCGGAACAGGCCGTATCTGCAGGCGGCGGCGACTTCACTCGGCCTCGCGTATTCCGGGATAACCCGGCGGTTGCCCATGAAGCTCAATCTGCTTCCTTTCGAGCTGAGGCGGCACCAGAAGCGCTGGGCGTATATCCCGACGATCGTCTTCGGCCTTGCCGTCGCCGCTGCCCTGGCCGGGCTTGGGCTCCGCCAGATGGTCCAGGAACGGATTTTGATCCGCAATCTCGATCAGCAGATCGAATCGCTCAAGGGTCCGGTCACCAGAGTCCAGGCCATCCGCGCGCAGGCGGAAAGTCTGGAAAAACAGGTTTCGTACATCGAGGATCTCCTGAGCCGTCGAGACATGAACCTCGAGATCCTGCAGGAACTGACCGTCCTGCTTCCGGCCGACACCTGGCTCCAATCTTACCGATACAGCGATTGCACGATGCAGATGAGTGGCTTGAGCGGCAACCCGACCGATCTTGTCCCGAAGCTCGAAAATTCGAAGCTGCTGAGGGATGTAGCCCAACAGGGGCCGATCTTCCGGGACTTCCAGTCCGGGAAGGACCGATTCACCTTTGCAGCCAAGTGCGAGAGATAAGCCGTGAAAATATCGACCAGAGAAAAGATGTTCTTGTACGTCGGCGGGGGCATCACGATCTTCGTGCTCGTGTTTTATCTGGCATCGGCATGGATCCCGAGTCGGGAAGGCCTGTCCGCCACGGTCGACTACAAGAAGAAGTTCCTGCTGAAGGAAAAGGAAACACTCAGCCAGGAAGAAGCGTTCAAGGCCCGCGTCGCCCAGGACGAGCAGCGCCTGGCGCAGAATCGCAGCCGCCTCCTGCCGGGAGACAACCCGGCGATTGCCGCCTCGGCACTGCAAAAGGTGCTCCAGGACATCGCCGACCAGAGTGGGGTGGAGATCCAGAGCAAGACCGTGCAGCCGGAGCAGAAGCTCCAGGACAGCATCACGAAGATTTCCATCCAGCTCAGTGTAAACGCATCTGTCGATCAGCTGGTGCGATTCCTGGCGGAAATCGAGAACTATGAGAAGTTTCTGCGGGTGGAGGAGCTCAATATCCAATCGACGCGGCTGCAGAAGAAGGATGAAATCAGGCCTCAGGTCAAGGTGGTCGGCTACGTCGCCACCCCGATGCCGGCGGCCAAACCTCCGGAGAAAGGCCCCGGGAGCAAGTGAAGCCCGGGCAGAAATGAGGTGTTTATGACCAAGAAATGGATCGCGATCAACCTGCTCCTGCTCCTGGGAGCGGGCCTGCTCGGTTGGCAGCTATACGTTTCCGCCAGGAAATTCAAAGCTGACAATGATATCGCAAAGATTCAGGTTTCGAAAAAGAAAGCCGCTCCAGGCGGATTGGCGCCCTCGCCCGCGGGCAAAAAGTATGGCGAAGGAGAATTCGGGATCATTCCTGCGCAGAACCTGTTTGCCGAATCGCGCAAGCTCGAAGCGAAGACCGAAGCCCCCGTCGTGGTGGAAACGCCGGCGCTGGACGTCAAACCGATCATCACCTCGGTCGTAATTGCAGGCTCTTCACGCATTGCCACGATTATCGATCCGTCGAGCCCGAACGTGGGGGGCGCCGCACGCCGCGCCCCGACCCTGCAGCCGGGCGACACTTTTCGGGGATATGTCGTTACGGATATTACGGAAGACGGCCTGGTCCTTGAGCTCGGTACGCGCAGAGAGGTCATCCCGATTCACGATCCGGCCAAACATCCCAAACAGGGAGGCAAGACGCCGATTCTGGCGACCCGGGTTGTGAATTTTGGTCCCGGCACGGCAGGCAGTACGGCCGGAGCTTCGCCTGCGATCGTCACTTCGACGGCCGCTGCATCAGCAAGGCCCGGCGCATCCTCAGCCACTCCCGGCGGTGGGGGGCGGGCAACCCAGCAGGGGAACCCGGCTCAGCAGATGGGAGGAGGGCGCGGCAGAGGCGCGCAGGAAGTCATGCAGATGGATGTACCCCGGACGTGGAACCAGACCATCGATTCACAGGGGAGGGTCGTGATCAATTCGCCCTTCGGCGCCTTTCCGGTGCAGCAGACCCCTCCTACGCCACCTATAAAAAAGTGAGCAGGCAACAAACCTTGTCATCAAGAGGAAGTCACGTGCAAAAGTTTAAAAAGTACCCTTGGATAGCTGGTCTTGCGCTTCTGGCCATCGCAACCGGCGGCATCACGGCGACAGGGACTCCGCCCCAGACGCAGTCCCAGAGTTCCCAACAAGCGATCACCGAGGCGGAGCGGCTCAAGGCGCTGGAACGCATCCGGCAGGAGATGCTCAAGAATGCCGGCGTGCAACCACAGCAGCCGGCCGCGGCGCAGCCTGCCCAGACTCCGTCGCATGTTCCCCCCATCGTCCAGCGTGCGCCCATGTCGTCCGGGGATATGAAACTCGAATTCGACAACCAGGACCTGTATGGGTTCATTACGCAGATTGCCGACTCGCTGGGGATCACACCAATCGTGATCGATCCCGACGTGAAGGGAGTAGTCACGCTCCACGCCTCCTCCCCCATCCCAAAACAGGACATCCTGCACCTGTTTAACCTCATCCTGAAAAACAACAATGCGGCGCTCGTAAAGTCGAAGGGGATCTACCAGATCGTTCCCATATCGCAGGGCTTGAAGGAGGGACTGGAGGTGGTGAACGACCTTCCGCCGGCGCCGCCTGCGAAGCCGGCGCCCGATAAAGAGCCTGCGAAAAAGGATGAAGTCCCGCCAGGCGACGGCGGCAAGCCTCCCGCCGCTGCCGGCGCCCAGACTCCTCCGGCCGCGGCAGCCGGACAGACACCCCCACCGGCTGCAGCTGCGGGTCAGACGCCACCGCCGGCCACGCAGGCCAAGCCACCGGCAGCGCCGCCTCCGCAAGCGCAATCCCAGCCGGCTGCCGCAGCCGAAGTTCCGCGCCTGGCTACTCATGTCATCCGCGTGGAGTTCATACCCGTGCCGAGCCTGATCGAGCCGCTGAAACTGTTCATGACGGACGGCGGGGTGATCATGCCCTATGAGCGGCTGAACATGCTGATCGTGACCGACTACAGCGACAGCATTCAAAAAGTGCTCGAAATCATCCATCTCCTGGACAACTCGTACCTGGACGCGGACCTGATCGATCTGGTCGAGGTTAAGAATAATGCCGCCGCCGACGTGCTTGTGGACTTGCAGAAAATCTTCGGCGGAGGCAAGGATGCGACTACCGGCATTTATATGGTCTCCCTCGACCGCATCAACACCATCATGGTCATGGCCAACTCCAAACGCGCCCTGGAAGAAGTAAAGCGGTGGATAGAGCGCCTCGATTCGACGACAGGAAGGAGCGTTCAGACTTATATCTATACGGTGCAGGACTCGACCGCGTCCAACATTGCCATGGTCCTGTCGCTGCTGTTCGGCGGCGGTGACGCAAACTCGCAAGGAGGAATGTATCAGCAGTCCGGCACGGGCGGCGGCGGTCTGTATAGCCCCCAGCAGCAGAGCCTTGGCAGCACTCGGGGCGGTACGACCGGGACTGGCGCGGGTCTGGGTACGTCAGGCTCGCGCTCCCTCGGCGCATCCTCCAGCATGGGCCAGGGGGGGGCTTTCTCCGGCGGCTCGATGTTCGGCGGCGGCCAGCAGGGGTTAGGCGGCGGCGGCGGCATGTATGGCCAGGGCGCGGGCATCCTTGGCGGGCAGAATAATGCCGGTGGGCCTCGTCTGAACCAGGGGGGAGGCATGTCCGCCCAGTGGTTGAACGGCGGGCAATTTGTCGGGCTGCAGGGAATCGTCCGCATCGTCGCCGATGACATCAACAACTCGCTCATTATCCAGGCGAGTTCGGCGGACTACAACTACCTTCTGGATACCATCAAGCGCATGGATGTGCTGCCGCGCCAGGCAATTATCGACGCGCGGATTTTCGAGATCGACCTTACGGATGATCTCAGTTTCGGCGTGTCGGCGACCCTGCAGGCGCGCACCGACGGGACCCACCTCACCACCGGCAGCCTGTCGAACACCACCGGAGCGCTTTCCGCCGCGAGCTTCGCATTCGTGGGGAACGCACGCGAGATCCTGATGAGCCTGGACGCCCTGCGCCAGAAAACCAAGGTGCGGATCCTCGAAGCCCCATCCGTCCTGGCTCTGGACGGCACACCGGCCAGGATCAACGTCGGCGGCTCGGTGCCCGTCCCGACGCAGAGCTACGTGGCGCCCGCAGGCGGGGCTACGACCGGCGTCGCCTACCGCGATACCGGCACCTCGCTGCTCATTACGCCGCGGATTTCGGCGTCCGGTACGGTCACGCTTTACGTCTACCATGAGGTGAGTTCGGCCGGCGCCCAGACCCCGAACGGTCCGTCCTTCAACCAGACTAACGTCGAGACGACCCTGGCAGTCAAAGACGGCGAGACCGTGGCGATTGCCGGGTTGATCCGCGAAAACAACAGCAACGCGCGCAACGGCGTGCCCTTTCTTTCCGAGATTCCGATCCTCGGTGCCCTCTTCGGCCGCACCACTCGGTCGGCAACCCGCTCCGAACTGCTGATCATGATCACTCCTCACGTGATTAAGACCCCGGAGCGCTTCCGCGAGATGACGGAAGAGATCAAAGACTCACTGCGCAATGTCCGGAAGTTTGTCGACGACAAGCAGAAGGAAATCATGGAGGACCAGCAGGACGCCCGCAAGGAGCGCACGGAAAGACTCCTGAAGCAGGAAAAGAAGTCAGAGCCACCCGTCCCCATCAAGAAGAAGGATGAAAAGCCGGCCGTGCCGCCGCCCCCGGTCAAAAAGCGACCGTAGTTCAAACCTCAGACATTAGACCTTAGACTTTAGACCTCCGGCTTTTCTTCATAGCGAGTCGGAGGTCTCAGGCCTTTGGGAGGAGTCAGGAGCCAGGAGTCAGGAGCCAGGAGTCAGGAGTCAGGAGTCAGGAGCCAGGAGCCAGGAGTCAGGAGTCAGGAGTCAGGAGCCAGGAGTCAGGAGTCAGGAGTCAGGAGTCAGGAGTCAGGAGTCAGGAGTCAGGAGCCAGGAGTCAGGAGTCAGGATCCAGGAGCCAGGAGTCAGGAGCCAGGAGCCAGGAGCCAGAAGTCAGGAGTCAGGAGCCAGGAGCCAGGAGTCAGGAGCCAGGAGTCAGGAGTCAGGAGCCAGGAGTCAGGAGTCAGGAGCCAGGAGTCAGGAGTCAGGAGCCAGGAGTCAGGAGCCAGGAGCCAGGAGTCAGGAGTCAGGAGTCAGGAGTCAGGAGCCAGAAGCCAGAAGGACATGCCGGGAGCGCCGGCGTCTCGCCTAATGCCGCATACTTTTTGCAAAAAGAGGGGCGAGCAAAATGCAGGGATCTTGGACCTGGACATAGACCTGGACCTGGACTTGGACGTGGACGGGATTAAAGGTGCGCCGTTAAGTCCCAACGCCTCAGAAACCTGTGCCGCAACCTCGTCTAGGTCCACGTCGAAGTCCAGGTCCAGGTCCAAGTCCACGAGCCAAAATGGCAATTCGTATGCAAGAACGGAATTTTAGAAAAAGTATGCAGCATTAGGCGTCTCGCCGGCTCGGGCCGCCAGGGAGGTTGCCCCCCAGTCCTGATGAGTATTTTCCCCTTCAGTCTGAGGTCTAAAGTCTAAGGTCTGTTGGTCGAAGCCTGATTTCACGAGGCTGAAATCCAAACCGTGTATTCCCCGACCTCCCGGCTTTTCATTCTGACTCCTGGCTCCTGACTCCATGGTCTGAAGTCTGGCTACGCACCGAGGATCAAGAGCGGTTCCCGGCCCCACTCTCTACTTCTTGAGAGTTCCCAGGGCCACGGAAACGGAGTTGTTGTAATTGAGGTCGCCGACGATGATGTAGCAGCCGGCGCCTGGCTGAACGTTCAGGACGTTCGTCAGCTGTTTCTTGGGATTCTGGAGATTCAAGGAGAGGCTGGATTGGAGTAGTACTGCATTCAGCTCAACCGTACGGCCGTCAAATGTCTTGACCCTGCAGTCAAGAGCCGGTCGGTATTCAAACCACTTTCCCGACACCGAACCGTCGACCGGATTGAGCGAGAGCACTTCGGCGACATTGGCGAAATTCATGCCGATCAGGTCGAGGATCCCGGAACCGGTCGTGTCGGCAGCCGCGATATAATCGCGGTAACGATCGAGCCATAATGATCTAAAAGCGGGCGAATCCTCCGCGCCGCCCAGGTAAATATACGTGAGCGTGCCGATGCCGATGTTGGAGACCGCCATGTCCGTGCGCCCGTCGAAATTGAAATCGCCGGCAGCGAGTGATCTCGGTCCGGTGCCCACGTCGATTCTCGTGCTTTCCGCATAACCGCCGGCGGAATTTCCATTGAAGAAGCGCAGCATGCCGGCACGGGAATCCAGGAAACAGATATCCGCGACACCGTCGCCATTGAAGTCGGCCATGCTGATCGAGGTGGCGATATCGGCGGGGCTGGCGAAGGTCAGCAAGTCAAACTGGCGTATTCCAAGTTCGACCGATTCAAAAGTATGGTCGTTGAGCCGGGCCGCAGGGAATGCCTGGAGCGTTCCGTCCACGCCCATGTGAAGCATGATCTGGGGCCGAACGGTGGTCGCCAGGGTGATTGGAGCAGCGGGTGCTGCATCTGACTGTTTCGAGTCCGGCGCCGGATTGGCGGGTTTCGGATCGGCAGGCTTGGAAGCCACTTTCGGCTCCCCACCGGTCTCTTTCGTCGCAGGCTGGGCGACGGCGCCGTCTTGCGCCGGCTTGGCGAATGGATTTTCCTCACGCGGATCCGCTGCTTTTGCATCCGCCTTGCCCAGGGGACTCCCAAAGACATTGTTTACAAAATTTGAAAAGGAACCCCCCACCCCTGCCTGAATCTCCAGGAGGATGGCGCGATCGGACAGACTGGATGAGCGGCGCGCCGGTCGGGGCGGACCATATGTCATGACGCCGCGGTTCCTGCCTTGCAGCACCAGGCGTCCCTCGCCGGCGCCTGTGACGAGCGATTCGTAAAACGGGTCCGCCAGCGCCCCGATCATCCCGGAACCATATCCGCTGGGGAATGGATCATTTACGAGAGCAGAAGCGTACGTCCATGCCGGGGATGTGCTCGAGGTCTGACCGGGCCGCATCAGCTGCGACCGGAGGTCCTGCCGCGGTGACATGGACGTCTGGGTCATCTCACGGGATCGGGCGCCGGGCTGCGAAGACAACTGAACCGCCCATTGCAGGCAGAACACGCCGGCGGCCGGAAGGCCGAGAAGCATGGCCAGAACGAAGATCGACCGGGACACCTTAGCCTTATTCGCCTGGACCCGCGCTTTCCTGAACCCGCTGGCGGACATCAACCTGAACTCTCCTCGGCTGGGCAATTAACAAATAAGCCCGTTCCAGTACGTATCGTCTCAAAGCACAGGAAACTTCGGCTATTTTTATAAGGCAGTCGGACAATCCTGTAAAGCTAATTTTTCAATGATTTAGAAAAAAAGTTCAGCTACGGATCCGTGCTTCCAGATCCTTTGCGCGCTTCCAAACCTCAATAGCCTTGTCGTTTTCTCCGGAGAGAAGGTATAGCCGGGCCTTGTTCTGGAGAATCATGACGCGCACGGGAAGCTGCATGGTAGCCTTAAAAGTCTCATCCAACAGTGTTTGGGCAATGTCGAATCGCTTCAGGTCTTTGAGCTGATCGGTGATGATGCTCATGCTGTTGGCGACCGCTACCTCTAGTTTGGGGGGAATGGGTGGCTGGATAATCTGACGCGCTTCAGCCAGAGCTTTGTCAACATCACCACTCTTCAAATAATGAAGCGTGAGGCTGTGGTGCATCTCTGCCTGAATCCGGAAGGCTTCGGCGTCAATGTTCTGTGCCTGATCATTGGGAGGCGCAGATTGCCGGGCGAAACCAGAGATTGGGGCACACAGGAGTGCCAGTGCCATGATGACAGAAATCCGAACCGTGAAAACCCTGGAAAGCCCGGAACCCATAATCGGGGACTCCCTTTCTATCTAATAGTGCTCTTTATCGTTGGCTGCGGCCGGCGGAATTCTTGGTCTCTTGCGCAAAGTGAGATTGGGCAAATGGGTTGTTTTCCGCTGCCGTTGCGATTCTGAATGGATTCCCGTCTTCGGCAATGCGCCGCCCTTCTTCCTTTGCATACTGGGCGACGGCCAGCAACAACTGCTTTTCCTCCGAATACTTTCGATACTCGAGACCCGACACGATCATCGCCCCCAGCAGAAGCGTCCCGAGGGTCATGTTCCAGGCAAGTTTCCACGGCCGGCTCTGCAACTGGAACCGGGCCAACAGGCCCAAGGGAGGCTGTGGCTGGAGACGGGCTGCGATCCGCTGCCACTGGAACGGCGGCAATTCGATTTCAGACTCACCGGAGCGGAACATGGCCTCAACAGACTGCCATCTCCGGACCTCATCCCGACAGCGGCTGCACTCACTCAGATGGAGCCGGATTTCCTCATGCTTTGGGTCGAGGACGTCCTTGTCGAGATAAGGGCTGAAATCCTCAGGATGACCGGTGTCTCTATTCATCACTCAACTTCCAGATACTGACCCAGGGACTTTCGGGCAAATTGCCTGGCCCGAAAGATATCCGTCTTGACTGACAAGAGCGAACGTCCTACGATTTCTGAAATCTCGGCGTAGCTCTTTTCGTGAATCACCGCCAAGACAAAAACCTCGCGGAGCTTTGGCGGAAGCGACTGCAACACATCGCGGATGGTCGAACCCAACTCCGCGTGGAGCATCTTGTCCTGGGGCGTCGGCCGGCGGTCTGCCGGCTCGAACTCCACTTGCTCCCCTTCCCGCTCGAGACCCGCCGGATCCGCTATGGCAGGCTCTCCGCGCTTCTTCCTGTAAGCCTGGTAAACTTCATTTCTTGCGATACGGTAAAGCCAAGACTCGAACCGCTCCGCGTCCTGGAGGCTCCTCAATTCATGAAACGCCCTGAGGAAAACGTTTTGCGTGAGATCCTCGGCATCCTCACGGCTGTCGACCATCTTGTAGATGAAACTGAGGATGCGCCGTCCATACTCTTCGTGGATCCGACGGTAAGAATCCAGATCCCCCGCGCGAGCCTTCCGGATGGTTTCAGCCTGTTCGCTCGTCAAGAAGCTCTCTAAGTGAAAGGCTTTCCGCTCGCGAAGCCAACAAACAGGATGACTTGCAAGCGAAAAAGTTGCAAAAAAACCGCAGGTTCCAGAGAAATCTGCAACCTTGCCGGCGTGAATGCCGTCTAGTATACTCGCCAAGGGCCTTTGGCCCCAGTTTCAATCAAGAAAGTTTTGCCGGAGAAGCGATGCCATGCACCCCACCAGCAGTGCAAGCGTGAGAACATTCGGTCGCACGACAGTAATATCTTTCGCCGTCATTATCGGCATATGGGGGGGCTATGTCCAGAGCCCGTGCCAGACGCCTGACGTGGAGGCGACGCTGCGCCAGCGGATGACCGGATACTGGGAGGCGATGCAGCGGAACGATTACGAGACGGCTTCCAATTTTATACACCCGGATTCACGCAAGCTCTTCATTTATAGAGTAGCCAGGGGTGCGGTGGTGCGCTGGAAGATCGAATCGCTGACATTTAACGCCGACAAGACCGTTTGTGACACGGTGACAATCGTCGGGCGGCCGGTTCCGGTGCCGATCCCGGGAGTCGACGGCGTACCCGACTTTCCCCTGCAAAACCAGTGGGTCCTTGCTCCCGACGGGCAGTGGTATCTGAAGATCCCCTGGACCGAAAAGGAAAATCCGCTCCTGCAACTGTACAAGGCCCAGGACGACGCCGCCGGCGCGGTGGCAAGGCCGGGTGAACCGCCCAAGACTACGACCACTCTAGGCGGGAACCCGCCGTCCCGCCTGGTGCCGGACCCGGAAAACCCGAAATCCCTCCACCGGGGGGAAAAGGCGACGTTCCGGTTCCATTATACGAACAAAGGCACCGTTCCTATCAAGATCCTGAGCGCCCACAGTGACTGCCACTGCACCGCCGTGAAGAAGGACAACCCTGCCGTTGCTCCAGGCGACAGCGGAACCCTCGAAATCGTCGTCGACACCTTCGGCCTCCCCTTTGGGCAGAACCCGAAAGCAGTGTCTGTGCAGTTCAGCGACATGCCGGAGCCGGTTACTTTCACTTTGAAGATCAACAACTTGCCGAATTTCATGGTTACCCCTCCCTCGGTGGATTTCGGGGCGATGGTCAAGGGTACGCCTGTCGAAAAACAGGTCCGGATCGTCAATAACAGCGGCCGGACGGTCAAGATCATCGGAACATACCTGGCCGAGCCTCAGCTGAGCATTACTCTCGACAAGTCGGAGGTCGCGCCGAACGGCGCGGTGACGGTAACGCTGCGCTGCAGTGCGTCGGAGGAGGGGGAGATCAGGGACAGCCCCATGATCCGCTTCGATTTGGACGCTGAGCCCCTCATCAATATTCCTATCCGCGGTGTGATCCACGCCCAGAAAGCCCCGGAAATCTGAATATTTTCTAGCAACTTTTCCCGATTTGATGCATCATTGTCGCTGTTATCTGTGCGCTCCCGCTTAAGAGAGCAAGATCCGAGTGTAAGTGACGGTTGTTTTCTGTCACTTTTTCGCCGGCTTTTTCCGGAATCGGCGAGTCGGGTTCGAAGGCAGTAGGAGCACAATTCGCTGGCAATGCGTGCTTCGCGGCACAGATTTCATCCCTGCAACGTGCCAGAGGTTAAACAAACAGTAAGCTATAGCTGAATTCTATCGGACGCGAGAACGTCTGGTAGGTGTTACCAATGCCTCAACCATTTCTATCTACGGAGAAAACGTATGATTTTGTCGAAAGCTAGCAAGCTATCCTTGCTGGCGGGTTTGCTGTGCCTCCTGCTCATGGGGTTTGCTGGGGCTTCCTATGGTTCCGTACGCTTCGACGTCGTGCCGTCGCCGACGGAGGTAATCAACACCGGGCGTTCGGAAGTCCTAGGTGGTTTCAACCTCGTCGTATTCTCAACCGGAGTGACTGGAACCGCAACGGGTGGATTTGCCCAGATTGGGATGATCTACACTAATGGGGTCCAGATCGACAATACCACCGCTACCGGTATCAAGCTCGTCTACAGCACCGGTTTCGATTCGGGTGTTGATAAGCCAACCATCGTGGCGGTGAGTAACCTGTCGATCACCGGCCGTTGCAGCGGGTTCATTACCATAAACATACCGCCCGGCCTTACCGTTCAGGCGAACGATTTCATCCACGTGGAAGGCGTTCGCGGCAGAATCGATCTCAGTGACGGCGCAGTTGCCGGCACGGACCTGTTCGTCCAGCTGCAGTCGATCAACGACCCGGCTGCCAACACCTTCTTCCCGGAAACAGTCCGCGTGGCGAAGTCGCTGCCGGGCCTGGTGGTCAACGTGAGCGACGATAGCATTCTCCTCTGCTTCCCGACCCTTGGACTTGCTCCGAGCATCACAGAGCCAGGCTACAGAATCCGGGTTACTGAGGGTTTCGTTCGCGCCTTTGTGAATTTTGACGACAACATCGCTACCAATCGCGCTGACTCTACTGGTAACCTGTTGGGCAGTCCGACCAACGCCACGAAGATCCGCTTCGTTCTGAACTCGATTCCAGCCAGCGTCGACGACATTTCGTGGCCGGAATGGGATGCAGCCAAAACACTGGAAGAAGATGAAGACGGCGACCATGTCACTTCATGGCTCGAGTTGGATCCTGATATCGACACGACATTCTCAAACGGTGTTGCGACAGCCGTCTATATCTTCATGTCCGAGGATCAGACCGGCTACAGCGACATCAATCTGGAAACCTTCGATGTGAAGCCGCTGATCGAACTGGATCCCGACAACCTCAACGCCACCGGGACTGTTTTGGCCGCGGCTTCCCTGTATCCGAATATCACCTCCTCCAGTGATGTAAACTGTAGTGCTCCTGCGAATCGCAACCGGCCACGGTTCGTGAAGCTGAATCAGTCTTCAGCCGGCGTGACGAGCACTTCGGATTCGAGCACCAGCTTCGATCTGTATGCCACGATCGTCCGCTGCAACTGCTTCTTGCTCTATACTTACGTTGCGAAGGACAGCTTCTGGGACACCGGGATCGCGATTGCGAACACCACCGGCGACCTTGAGGTGTTCGGAGAAGATTTTGAGGCTCCGAATCAGATCGGCGCCATCACTTTCTACTTCTACGACAAGGATGCCGGCTTCGTTGGCTCCACGACAACGTCGAATACGTACGCTGCCGGGAAGAGCTTCGTCGGCCTGCTGTCTCAGCTTTTGCCGACCGGCGTAACCAGCTTCCACGGATACGTCATCGCCAAGGCCCAGTTCCAGTTCTGCCACGGCTATGCCTTCCTCTCGGATACGACGTTTGCACAGATCGCCCAGGGCTACCTGGCGAATGTGATCCCGGATCCGGCGATCAAGGGCGCCCCCAGAACTGCTTCTGCGGCAGGCGATATCACAAACGTACCTGCGGGTGAAAGCCTGAACAACTAAGCTTCACTCTGCTGCTATCAGCTGGGGCAGTCCCGATACCGGGGCTGCCCCAGTTTTTTTTGCGCCAGGTTCAGTACATTCATCGTTTGTCCCGCGCCCGTCGGGTCTGCTATCATCCCGTTCCGTGTATCGAGACCGCCGCGTCACCGTCGTCATTCCGTGCCTGAACGAGGAAGAGGGCATCGTCAAAGTGCTCTCGCGCATGCCGTCCTTTGTCGACGAAGTCATTGTCGTCGATAACGATTCGACCGACCGGACCGCGGAGATGGCGCGGCGTTACGGCGCCCGCGTCCTGCATGAAAAGATCCGCGGCTACGGGCGGGCCTACAAGACAGGCCTGATGCAGGCCCAGGGTGACGTGATCGTCACCCTTGACGGCGACCACTCCTATCCCGTGGATGCGATCTCCTACCTGCTGGAGGCTTTCCTCCACTCCGAGGTGCGGTTCCTGTCGGCTTCGCGCTTTCCGCTCAAGAACCGGCACGCCATGTCGTTGAAACACTGGGTCGGCAACAAGCTCCTCAGCCTGGCGCTGTCGGTTCTCTATTTCCGCTGGGTCCGGGACTCCCAGTCCGGGATGTGGATCTTCGAGCGCGAGAGCCTCAAGGAAATGGACCTGCGCAGCGACGGCATGGCCTTCAGCGAGGAGATCAAGATCGAGGCCATCCGGAAACGGCGCATCGGATTCAAGGAGATCTATGTCGACTATTCGAACCGAATGGGGGAAATCAAGCTTCAGCCCTGGCGTGACGGATACCGCAACCTGGTCTTCCTGCTCCGGAAACGCTTCACGCGCAGCCGCCCGCCCTCTGCCGCTGAAGGCGCAAAGGCGATTGGCCAGGGGTGACACCCGATGAAGGGAGACAGCGCCGGCGGAGGCCGGGATGCCGGGCCGGCCTGCCCGGTCTGTGCGGCGCCCCGCGCTGCCGGCTTTGCCGTCGGACGCGACCGGCTGTTCGATCTGGCCCCGGGACGCTTCCGGCTGTACAGGTGTTCGTCCTGCGGCTGCATTTTCCAGCATCCGTTGCCGGAACCATCGGCCATCGGCTCGTTCTACCCGGACCAGTACTGGTGGAGGGAGAGCCGGCATACGAGGGCCTCTCTGATTCTGAGCCGCCTGGAACGACGCTACCGGGAGTTCGTTGCGCTGGACCATGTCCGTTTCCTGCAGCGCTGCGCGTCCCGCGCCGTCGGCGGCGAGTCGCTGCTGGACATCGGCTGCGGCAGCGGAACTTTCCTCCACCTGGCTCGCAAACGAGGGTTTGATCCTCACGGCCTGGATATGTCGGCCAACGCGGTAGCCGCGGCGAAAGCCGAATACGGCCTGCCCGTGCGGCAGGGAGACATAGGAGGCAATGCCTGGAAGGACTTCTCCTTCGATTTCATCACGATGTTCCACGTGCTGGAACATGTCCCGGATCCGCTGGCGGCGCTCGGTTTTGCCGGCGGACTGCTCGCACCCGGCGGCAGCCTGATCGTGCAGGTGCCCAACGCCGCGTCGCTGCAGGCGCGCGCTTTCGGTGCGCGCTGGTACGGCTTCGACGTGCCGCGCCACCTCATCAATTTCACGCCTCGGGCGCTCGCGCTTCTGTTCGAGCGGGCGGGCTTTGACGCCGAAGTGGTAAATCATTTCTCGCTGCGTGACAATCCGGCTGCCCTGGCGTCGAGCCTGGCCCCGATGCTGGATCCGATCGGGCGGCGGGGACGTGGCAAAAGGGGTCGTGCGGTGACCGAGGGCGCGCTCGAGTTTTGTTATCTCTGCATGGTCATGCTTGCGCTGCCGCCCGCCTGGTTCGAGAGTCTGTTGGGACGCGGGGCTACGATCTGGGTCCGCGCACGGCGCCCGCAGGGCAGTGAGCCCGAGCCGAATCTCTGACCGGCGGCGAGAACGCCCTCGCGATCTGGACTCGTTCAAATAATATTGAGCGCCGAAGCTGCGGCACTCCTGTGTACGGGAGACAGTCTATTCGTGTGTTTTCCTATTTTTCTGTGCGCTTCCGACGCGTTCTGCGGTTATATTCTGCAGTCAACCTGGGTTCAGGTAAGCATGGCTTATTTTTGAGGATGGCCCCTCGCACATATGACACAGAGAGCTCCCAGTATCGTTGTAGTGCTGCCGGCGTATAACGCCGCTCAAACCCTGGAGCGGACCTATGCCGACATTCCCAAGGACAAGATCCACCAGATCATCCTGGTTGATGATGTCAGCCGCGATCAGACTGTTGAGATCGCCCGCGCCCTGGGCCTCTCCGTCGTGATCCACGTGCAGAACCGCGGTTACGGCGGAAACCAGAAGACCTGCTACCTCGAGGCGCTCAAGGAAGGCGCCGACGTGGTGGTCATGCTGCACCCGGATCATCAGTACGATTCAAGGCTGGTCCCCGAACTGGTCCGCCCGATCCTGGAGGGCAGGGCGGACATGGTCATGGGATCGAGGATCCTGAACGGCCAGGCGCTCAAGGGCGGGATGCCGATCTGGAAATTTATCGCAAACCGGGCGCTGACGATCCTGGAAAATGTCGTCTACCGGACCCGCCTCACCGATTGCCACAGTGGCTTCCGCGCATACAGCCGCAGGCTGCTGACCACCGTTCCCTTTCTTCTCAATTCCGACGATTTTGTTTTCGACTCGCAGATGATCGCCCAGGCGGTGCATTTCCGGTTTGCCATCCAGGAAATTGCGGTGCAGGCGCGTTATTTTCCGGAAGCATCGAGCGTCAATTTCCGGGTGAGCACCAGATATGGGTTCAAGACGCTCATGGTCATGGTTCGGTTCGTATGCCAGCATCTCGGCTTGATCCGTTCGCGCCTGTTCACTCGCACCCTGCCCGAAGTGGTCAGCCGGCATTACCATGAAGCGATCTTCAAGGATCGGCCGGGTTCCTGAGGGTGCTGCACGATTCAGAAAATGAAATTTGCCGCGTTCGGTGGAGGAAGTGTGCAGTCCCTGGCTCCCGGTGTGGAAGGGCTGATTTCGGTCATCGTAGTCAACTGGAATGGCATGGCCTACCTCGGCGAGTGTCTCGACTCGGTGGAAGGCCAGTCATATCAGGACACCGAACTGGTGGTGGTGGACAACGGTTCCGGCGATGGATCACGGCAATGGCTTCGCGAGACCCGTTCCGGACGGTGGACGGTGATCGAACTCGCCTCAAACCGCGGCTTTGCCGGGGGAGTGAATGCCGGGATCCGGGCCTCGAGGGGCCAATTCGTCGCACTGTTGAACAATGATGCGGTCGCGGACCGTGACTGGCTCGCGCGGCTTGTCGAGTGCATGGCCGCAGCGGAAGTGGGGATGGCCGCCACGAAGATCCTCTTTTATGACCGGCGTGAGGTGATCGACAAGGTCGGACACCTCCTTTACCCCGATGGCCTCAACCGGGGACGGGGGGCGGGTGACGTAGATCGCGGCCAGTTCGACCAGGTGGAGGACACTTTTTTCCCCGACGGTTGCGCAGCGCTGTACCGGCGCAGCATGCTCGATGATATCGGGCTGTTCGACGAACAGTTTTTCGCCTATGGAGACGATGCCGACCTGGGATTACGCGCCGCCTGGCGCGGGTGGAAATGCAAGTTTGCACCCGCCGCCCTCGTGTATCACAGGCATTCGCGCAGCCTCGGGAAGTACTCACCGGAAAAGGCGTTCCTGGTCGAGCGCAACCGGTTCTGGGTGTCGGTCAAGCTCTTTCCCTTGCCGCTGCTTCTGATCTCACCGCTGTTTACACTGTGGCGCTTCTTCTGGCATGCTGCCAGCATCCTGCGGCGCCGGGGCCTGGCGGGGGGCGTGACGCGGGATCACAGCGCGGCCAGCCTGTTTCAGGCCATGGTGCGGGCTTACCTGTCCGGTCTTCGCGGCCTGGGTGAAATCCTGCCCAAGCGCAAAACGATTCATCGGGCAAAGCGGATCAGCAACGGTCAGTTCTACGCGCTGATGAGCAAATATCGGATATCGGCAAAGGAGCTGGCGCTTCGCGATTGATTTTACGAATGGGAAGGGAGAGAGCCTTGATCGACCCGCGACTGAAATCGCTCGCCGAGAAGATGCTGCCGCACTTTCTGCTCGCGCGGCTCGACCCGGTTCATGAAATCATTGAAACGGAGGCGAGGTCCGCAGCCGCCCGACTCGCCGACGACCAGGTGGCTCTCGACGCCGGGGCCGGCGAAGCGCGCCACAAACGTTATTTCACGCGCGGGCGATACCTGGCGCTCGACTCTGGCGCCGGGGATCCGAAATGGGACTACTCGCACCTCGACATTCGCGGAGACCTGGAAAACCTTCCACTCAAGACGGCTGCCGTGGACACGATCCTGTGCATGGTTGTCCTGGAACACACGCGGGCGCCCCGGCGGGTGCTGGGCGAGTTTGCGCGCGTGCTCAAGGAGGGCGGCGCGCTTTATCTCGTAGTCCCGTTTCTCTGGGAAGAGCATCAGGCCCCTCACGACTACCTGCGCTTCACACGCTACGGCATCCGCATGCTGCTTGAGGGTCTGCCGCTGCGGATCGAATCGTTGCGCCCGATGGGCGGATTTTTCGGGGTTTGTGCCCGGCGCTGCGTTAATGCACTCGGTTTTTTCCAGCAGGGGTGGCGCTGGATCATGTTCGTGCCCCTGGCGCCTCTTCTGGGGTTGCTGCTGCCGCTGCTTCTGTACTATTTGGATCGGCTGGACCGAAAGCAGGAATTCTCCCTGGGGTGGCAGATACGCGCCACGAAGGTAGCGGGTTGATGTCCGAGAAACAGCGGATCGTGGGATTGCTGCTTGTCATGTTCCTGACGGCAGCGCTCTGGGTTGTGAATCTCCTCTGGCTGAGGAAGGACACGCGCCCCCCGGTCTGGGACATGGCCCTTCACCAGAGCTATGCCCTCAATTATCTGCCGGAGGCGATGCCGGCGGCGCAACGTGCGACCCTGACGGAGCGTTCCGGCAACTATCCGCCCTTTGTGCACCTGATGATCGCGTTCTGTTTCGCGGTCCTCCATCCGGACTCCAAAGTCGCCACGCTCGCAAACATTCCTGCCACATTCCTGCTCCTGTGGGCCGTGTACCAACTGGCCGAGGATCTCGCGGGGGCTGCGGCTGCCCGCTGGGCCTGCCTGCTGACGGCGCTGACCCCCTACCTGATCTGGATGTCCCGCGAAACCATTCTCGACTACTGGCTCGCCGCGTGGGTCGCCGCCGGCCTGCTGGCTCTTCGCGGGACCGAAGCGTTTGCCTCTCATCCCCGCAGCCTCCTGTTCGGCTTGACGTGCGCCCTGGGGCTCTTGACGAAGTGGTTTTTCGCCGGTTTTTTGATCGTGCCTCTGCTCTACGTCTGCATCAGGTCCCGGATATGGCGCGACCGGTCGCGCATGATTCACCTTGCGGATGCAGCCCTGATCAGCGTCCTGCTCGCAGGAACCTGGTATCTCCCCAACCTTCCGAACCTGATGCCCTATTTCGTGGAGAACGCCCGGATCGGCGCGCGGGAGGGGGAGCCTGCGGTTTTTTCCTTCCAATCCCTCATTTATTATCTGCGCTTGCTCGAGGGATACCAGCTCTTCGGGATTCTCTTTTTCGTCCTGCTGGTTTCCGCAATCCGGGTGTGGAGGAAAGGCCTGAAGACGGACGGGTTATTTCTGCTGGCCGCGATTTTCGGCGGCTGGCTGGCAATGACTCTTCTGCGCACGAAGGATCCGCGCTTCACCATGCCCCTCCTGGGGCCCTTGCTGATCCTGGCCGGAGCATGGCTGCAGGATTGGAAGCGGGCCTGGTGGGCGACGGCGCTAAAGGTCACCCTCATACTCGTTCTCGGCTTTCAAGCCTACATGATCAGTTTCGGCGTGCGCCGGCTTCCCGAGGAAGTGGTGCTGGCCCGAGGCTACAGCGGCAGCCTGCGTTGGGACTGGAACCTGTATCTCCAGCATTATTTCCGCATTCTCGGGCCGCCGCGGCGCGAGGACTGGAAACAGGAGGAGATTCTGCGCAAGATGGCGGAAGATGCGAACGCGAAGGGAATGGCGCAGGAACTGGCACTGATTCCCGACCTGCCGCGGTTTAATTCGGTTAATTTTCAACTCGCTGCGCGTTTCCGGGGCTACCCGGCAAAGGTGGCGCACATCCAGTCCGAACCGAACGGGATGCGATCCTTCGACGGCTTCAATTACCTCGTATTGACTGAAGGCGATCAGGGGATGTCGTGGTCCACGGTCTGGAGCCGGGCCCTGAATCAGATTGTGTTCGACAATCCAGGCGTGTACAGGCTCATCGCGCTTTACCCGCTTCCGGACGGCAGTTCCGCGCGGCTCTATTTCATCGAGCGCGACGCGGCGGGGAAGGCCGCGGCTCAGGACGAGCCAGGCGTCCGGCGGCGATCTTGCGGCGCCGGCGCCAGGTCCGCGGCGGGGGCTCGCGCATGAACAACATCCTCCGTCATCCGGCGCTGCGCCGCATGCAACTTCACCGCGACCTGGCCCTGATCGTCCTGGTGGTTGCCGGCTGCGCCCTGCCGTTTCTGTCGCAGCCTTTCCATATGGACGACAACTTCTACATGGATATGGCACGGGGAGTGCGGCAGAATCCGCTCTTCCCATACGACATGCCCTATGATTTCGGCGGCCTGCACCTGAAAGACATGGCCTCGCACTCCCATCCGCCGATGCAGGCGTATTTCCTGGCTGTCGTGCACAGTCTTGCCGGAGAGGGGGATGGACGGGAGTGGGTTTATCACCTGGCGGCGACGACCTTTCCGATTCTTGCGGCCGTTTCGCTTTACTTTCTCGCCGCGCTCTTCGTTGAAAGGCCCTTGTGGCCGGCATTGCTTCTGGCCGTGTGCCCGCTGTTCCTGGTGATGGGACACACGCTGATGACCGATGTGCCGGGACTGGCTTTCTGGCTTGCGGCAATCGCGTGCTTTCTCTGGGGCACGGAGATGAACCGGAGAGGCCTGCTTGCCGCCAGTTCGATATTTCAGTTCGCCGCCATGTTCACGGCATACCAGTCCGTTGCCCTCACTCCGCTTCTCGCCTTCTACCAGATCCGCAAGCGGGGCCGCATGTCGGGGTGGGTTTCATTGATCCTGCCCCTTGTGGGGATGGCCGCATGGCTGGAAATGAACTATGTTCACTACGGTCGCCTGGTGATTGTGGACACGCTCGGGTATGTCGAGTCGCGGCACGCCGAGGCGTTCGACGTGATCGGCGCCAAGGCGCTCGCTCTGCTGGAATATCAGGGCTGGCTGATTGTGTTTCCGTTGTTCATCCTGTACAAGTTCGCCCGCGGTCTGAGGGGCAGGCTGCTCGGGTTGTCCCTGACGGCGAGCGTCATCGTCGCGCAGGCCGCAGTTCCGGGCTATCGACTGGTGGACAAGGCAATCTTCGTGGTTGGACTGACGACCGGCATTTTCGTCTGCGCGCACATGGGGACGCTCATCCGGGAGGCATTCGGGCGCATCAAGGTGGAGGTCCCCTGTTTCGGCCGGACGGAAGCCCAGTTCCTTGTCCTCTGGTATTTCGGTGTGGCGGCATACTGCCTGTTTCTGTTTACAGAGGGCTCGGCGCGCTACATCCTGCCGCTCGTCCCCCCCTTCCTGATTTATTTCTTCCGGCGGCTGGAAATGTCCGAGACGTCGGAGTACCGCGTCGATTCGTACCCTGTTTTGAATTCAGCAATGGTAGCGAGCGGCAGCCTGGTACTGTCGCTGGCATGGGGCCTCTTCCTGGCGCAGGCGGATTTCGAGTTTGCCCGCGTTTATCCGCGCGCTGCGGCGTCCTTCTCGCGCATGTCCGCCGGGCTCGACTCATATGTCATGGGCGAATGGGGATTCCGCTATTATTTCGGGCGGATCGGCGCAAAGCCCCTTCCCGCGGATGAATCCGTCGTGCGCGGCGGCAGTTGCGTAATCAGGCCGAAACTCGCTCTGCCCTATGACATGCCGCCCGATCTGTTCTCCATGTCGATGCCGTTGGCGAGCGTCTCCTACGACGTCAAGACGCCCTTCCGCACCATGGACCCATCGACTCCGGCAGGCTTCTACTCCACCGGGTGGGGACTCATCCCGTTTTCACTTTCACGGGAAAGCCTGGAAATCCTCGAAATCCGGCAGATCAGTTTCCTGGTGGAACGGCTTCCCTGGGCGCGCGTCGAAACCGCTTCCGGGATTGCTCCCTGGCCCGGATATGTCCGACAAGGCGTGCTGGCCATGATTGCGATGCCGGAAACAAACCTGGTTTATCCCTGGGACGCTCGAATTGCGATGAGTCTTAGTCTCAAAATCGGTATTCTGCCGGATGCTCCCGCGAGCGGCGAAGATACGTTTGAGTTCGAGATTCTCTATCGGGACGGGAGCGGCAAAGACATCGCGCGATATGACAAGGTGCTGGCTCCGGGCGCGCGCAAAGAAGACGGCGATTGGCAGCCGGTCCGGCTCGTGCTTCCTGCGAGCGGCGCCGGCGGAGAGACCCTTGCGTTTCGTTATTCGGTGCGAGGCGCCAGCCGGGCTGCGGGGGCGTTCGCGGAGGCGTTTATCGTACCGGAGTGATCTGCCACGCTCAGAGGGCGCGGCTCTTTTGGGACAGAGGATTTATCGCACCATTATATGAGTTGGGATTGCAATCCGAAGAGCTCCACCCAAAAGATTTGTCATTTATCATTTGTCAATGGTCATTTGTTATTTGTCCGTGGTGAGCCTTTGGTCTGCGAAAATGACAATTGATAATTGACAAATTCTTCGAGCGCGGCCCCGTTATGAGATCGGGGTGGCCATAGGTGGTCAAGCAGTGGCACTTGTTTGGACTGCAGGTTTGCATATCTTTGTGTATTCGCTTAACTTGCGGTCCGTTCTGAAAGAGCCGTACCCAAATGAATTTATCATTTGTCAATGGTCAATGGTCATTTTCACTTGGCCGCAAACAAACAGAAAATGACAATTGGCAAACGAGTTTGACAAGCTCTTTCTTGCCGTGTCCCACTTTCGATTGCGCCCGCGGGCCGGAAGCCCGCGGTCCCCAGCCCTTCGGCAAATCTCTCCTTGCCGGAGCGTGTGCATCGGGAAGAACGGGAACGAGATGACTCAGAAGACCATCGTAATCTGCGCTTTCATCCTCCTCTGCTGCGCGTTCTTTCTAAGTGCCTGCGCGCCTCCGCCGGCCGCTAGAACGCTGGCGGATCGATTCCAGCTGGCGGGGGAGCGAAGCAGCAGCGATGCCTTCATACCGCACTTCTCCGCAACGCGCAACGGCAGGCGCGAGGATGCCATCAGGCTTGTGGCCCCGGTCGCGGTCCGCACAGGGCTTGGCGGGCTTTCGGGCAAGTATGCTCTGGAGGCGCTGGTGACACCGGTGTTCGACATCGGCGACGGTCTGCAGTTGGACATCTTCATATTCTCCGCAGGAGAGCGCCGCCAGGCGTGCCAACGTTACTTCGACCCTGCGCGCAACGCTTCGGATCGCCAATGGATTCCACTGGCGGTTCCGTTTGAACTCGCCGGGCAGAGTGATTCGTACCTTGAAATCCAGCTCTCGGGTGGTCCTCAAGGCGACCTGACGGCAGATTGGCTGGCGCTCGCCCGGATGCGTATCAGCAAGGTCAAGTGAGGGGTGTGTGCGACCTTATCGGGCGCCAGGGGCTGGGTGTTGGGTCCCGGGTGTTGGGTGCTTGTGTTGCGGCATTGGATCGGCGTCCGGGGTTTGACGACTAGCCAAGAGACGCAGCCCCTTGAAATCCCCGCGTGCCCGATTGCTATTCCAAATTCGAGATTCGAGATTCGAAATTAATCTCGAATCTCGAATCTCGAATCAGAGGGGCATCTGGAGACTTGCGACAGAAACAAACGCGAACAAAATTCTCGTTGTCGGCTCAATTACGGTCTAATGCATCGCCGCACCAACACCTGACACCTGATACCCAGCACCCAACACCCGGCACCCGACTCGTGCCGGCGAAATCTCCTGCCATTATTGAAAAAAGGCCGTGACAGCGTTCCGCAAACAGGTATTATATGGTTGACTTGGCACGGCTTGCTGTAATGGAAGTGTGTCCATTTTTGGGTTGCAGGCCATTCCAGACAGTGCTAGACTAATAGCTTTGTCAGCGCTGGCGTAGCTCAGTCGGTAGAGCAGCTGATTTGTAATCAGCGGGTCGGGGGTTCAAATCCTCTCGCCAGCTCCATTTAGGGAGAGCGGGAACGGCAGTTCTGCTATTGCGGCGGTAGCGGGAGCCGGATCGAAAAACCCAGGCGCGGGTGGGACGAGCTTCAAGAGTCAACTGTTTGGGAGTAGCGATTAACGTGGCCGGGAACCTGAGCAGTGTCAGGTTTCCGCTGGTTTCCAGATCCACTCCTGGGGGCCGAAAGCAGGCCCGGGAATCCCGCAACAAGGTTTTCGGAGAGGTGGTCGAGCGGTTAATGGCACTGGGCTGTAAACCCAGCGTCCTTCGGGACTACGAAGGTTCGAATCCTTCCCTCTCCACCATCGACTCTTTTAGCGAGCGGGAGTAACTCAGTTGGCAGAGTCATAGCCTTCCAAGCTATTGGTCGCGGGTTCGAGTCCCGTCTCCCGCTCCAGAGTTCAGCCCACGTAGCTCAGTCGGCAGAGCGCGTCCTTGGTAAGGACGAGGTCACCAGTTCGATCCTGGTCGTGGGCTCCAGACAGGCGCACCGCAGGTGGAAGATACCTGAAGCAGGTTGGCTGACACCGTCATCGACATCGAGGCAATCATCAGGTCCAGGCCGTAGCTAAGCTAGGAGATACATATGGCGAAGGAGAAATTCGATCGGAGCAAGCCGCACGTCAATATCGGGACGATCGGGCACATAGACCACGGGAAGACGACGCTGACGTCGGCGATCACGCAGGTATTGCACAAGTTTGATCCGAAGGTCACGGTACGGTCGTTTGATTCGATCGACAACGCGCCGGAAGAGAAGGAACGGGGGATCACGATTGCGACGGCGCACGTGGAGTATTCGACGAAGAACCGTCATTACGCGCACGTGGACTGTCCGGGGCACGCGGACTACATCAAGAACATGATCACGGGAGCGGCGCAGATGGACGGGGCGATTCTGGTGGTATCGGCGGCGGACGGGCCGATGCCGCAGACGCGGGAGCACTTGCTGCTGGCGCGGCAGGTAGGGGTGCCGTACATCGTGGTGTTCATGAACAAGATCGACATGGTGGACGACCCGGAGCTGCTGGACCTGGTGGAACTGGAGATGCGGGAGCTGTTGACGTTCTACGAATTTCCTGGGGACGAGGTGCCGGTGGTGCGCGGGAGCGCCTTGAAGGCGCTGGAAGGGGATGCGGAGGCGGAGAAGCAGTTATTGACGCTGATGGAGGCGGTCGACAGTTACGTACCGTTGCCGAAGCGGGATGTGGAGCTGCCGTTTCTGATGCCGGTGGAAGACATCTTCACGATCTCGGGCCGCGGGACGGTGGCGACGGGAAGGATCGAGCGCGGGAAGGTGAAGGTCGGGGAAGAGATCGAGATCGTGGGGATCCGGCCGACGCTGAAGCGGGTAGTGACGGGCGTGGAGATGTTCAAGAAGCTGCTGGACGAAGGGATGGCGGGCGACAACGTGGGTTTGTTGCTGCGCGGGACGGAGCGGGCGGAAGTGGAGCGCGGGCAGGTGATCGCGGCACCGGGGAGCATTACGCCGCACACGCACTTCAAGGGTCAGGTATACATTCTGTCGAAGGAAGAGGGGGGGCGGCACACGCCGTTTTTCAACGGGTACCGGCCGCAGTTTTACTTTCGGACGACGGACGTGACGGGGGTGGCGGAGTTGCCCGAGGGGACGGAGATGGTGATGCCGGGCGACAACGTAATGCTGACGATCAAGCTGATCACGCCGATCGCGATGGAGAAGGGGTTGCGGTTTGCCATCCGCGAAGGGGGCAGGACGGTGGGCGCCGGCGCCATTGCGGAAATTCTGGAATAGGAAATCAGGCGCGGCTTTCCCTCGGAGCGCCCGGCGCGCCCGAACGAGGAGCCGGCGCCGGATCGGAACACGATGCGAGACATCATCACGTTTGAATGCACCCAGTGCAAAAGCAGGAACTACACGTCTACCAAGAACAAGAAGTCGACGACTGAGCGCCTGGAGCTTAAGAAATTCTGCAACCGATGCCGGGCCCACACGGTGCACAAGGAGACGCGGTAACGCGGCACGGCGTTCCGGGAAAGAAATGTACAGGCCAGTAGCTCGAATTGGTAGAGCGGCGGTCTCCAAAACCGCATGTTGGGGGTTCGAGTCCCTCCTGGCCTGCCAAAATTCATGACCCTCGAACCGCGGGCGGCCGGCAGCGGCGCCCGAGGGTTTCGTGGAGTTAATTCCATGAGCGGATTTTTAGAGAAGATCAAGAACTTCTTCAAGAACTTTGTAGAGTTCATCCGGGAGACTCGCAAGGAACTCCACAATGTTTCCTGGCCCAATCGCAGGGAGCTGGTTTCCACCACGGTCGTGGTGATCGTGTCGGTGTTTTTTTTCGGCTTTTTTCTCGCGCTGGTTGACCTCATCGTCAGTCCTGCCATGAGGTTTATTCTCAGCAAGCTCTCCGGCTAGCCTGAAGGGATCGACGGATGGAAGGCCAAAAGAAGTGGTACATCATCCACACCTACTCCGGGTATGAGAGGAAGGTTGCGGAAAGCCTCATGAACCGGATCCAGGCCTACGATCTGGGCGACTGCATCGGCCAGATTCTCATCCCGACCGAAGACGTGGTCGAGATGAAGAGCGGGAAGAAAGTGGTCACGACGAAACTTACCTTCCCGGGTTACATCTTGGTTGAAATGGACATGACAGACACCGCCTGGCATGTCGTGCGGGGCACGCCGAAGGTGACCGGATTCATCAGCACCGGCAAGAAGCCCACGCCCCTGACCGACGAGGAGATCAACGAAGTCGTCAACCGGGTGTCGGTGACGGCGGAGCAGCCGAAGCCCAAGTTCACGTTCGACAAAGGTGACGCCGTCAAGATCATTGATGGCCCGTTCAAGGATTTTACCGGAGTGGTCGAGGATGTGAATCCCGACCGCAACACTCTCAAGGTGATGCTGACCATCCTGGGCCGGGCGACGCCCGTGGAATTGGAATCCGAGCAGGTGGAAAAGGTATAGCGAGTAGAGCGCGCCGCCGCAGGCGGCCGCGCGAGGACAGGGAGTTCGCATGGCGAAAAAGATTGTCGCAAACATCAAGTTGCAGGTGCAGGCGGGAAAAGCGACGCCGGCGCCGCCGGTCGGTTCGGCGCTCGGCCCTCATGGCCTGAACATCATGGATTTCTGCAAGGCCTTCAATGCCAAGACCGCCAAGCAGGAGGGATTGATCATCCCGGTTGTAGTGACGGTCTACAGCGACCGCACCTACTCGTTCGTGACGAAGACTCCTCCCGCAGCCGTTCTGCTCAAGAGGGCCGCCAATATCGCCAAGGGGTCGGGCGAACCCAACAAGACAAAGGTCGGCAAGGTGACCATGAAGCAGGTTCGTGAAATCGCGCAGACCAAGATGCCCGACCTGAATGCATCGTCCCCGGACGCCGCCGCCAATATTATCATGGGGACCGCGCGCAGCATGGGGTTGGACGTCGAGGGATAGCCCCGGGCTCCGGGCCCGGGATCAGTGAGGTATCTCAATGCCGAAAGTTGGAAAGAAATACACGAAGGCCGCCGCCGCAGTTGAACCGCGGCATTATACGCTGGAAGAAGCGGTGTCGCTGCTGAAGAAGATCGCGTTCGCCAAGTTCAATGAGACGGTCGAAGTTTCCATGAGGCTGGGCGTCAATCCGAAATATGCCGACCAGATGGTGCGCGGCACCGTCGTGCTTCCCAACGGCCTCGGCAAGAGCAAGAAGGTCATCGTGATCGCCTCCGGGGAGAAGGTCAAGGAAGCGCGCGACGCCGGCGCCGACGACGTAGGCGGCGACGATTTCGTGGAGAAGATTGCCGGCGGCTGGATCGACTTCGATGCCGTCATCGCCACACCCGACATGATGCGCAGCGTCGGCAAACTCGGCAAGGTGCTTGGCCCGCGCGGCCTGATGCCGAACCCGAAGACCGGCACGGTGACCTTCGATGTCGGCAAGGCCATCAAGGAGATCAAAGCCGGCAAGGTGGAGTTCCGCGTAGACAAGACCGGCATCATCCACGCGCCCTGCGGCAAGATCCAGTTCGACGAGAAGAGCCTCTTCGAGAACGCCAAGGCTCTCATCGACGCCGTCGTCCGGGCCAAGCCGCCCAGCAGCAAGGGCAAGTACGTCAGGAGTGTCATCCTCTCGTCGACGATGAGCCCGGGGATCCGGATCGATGAGACCGCGCTGGAGGCTCAAGCCTGACCGGCCCCTGAAGGGCGCCGTCTCGCAATAACGCTGCAAACCCGAAAGCCGGGAGGGTACGGGTCGGCAAAACCGGAGCGATCCTTTCGAGAGCTCCCACAACTATTGAAGGCCTCGTAAAGTTTATGAACAGACCAGAGAAGCAGCAAGTAGTGGATTCTCTCAGTGAGCAGTTGCGCTCGGTCAACAATTTGTTCCTGATCGATTACCGCGGGCTGAAAGTTGTCGACGCGACTGAACTGCGCCGGAAGATCCGGGATTTCGATGGTAACTACGTCGTGGTGAAAAACACCCTGGCGTTGCGCGCGGCCAAGGTAACCGGGCTGGAAGCCCTCGGCGCCTACCTGGAGGGCCCCACGGCCTTCGCGTTCCACCGCCGCGATATCGTCGGGATGGCAAAACTCCTGACCGAAATCACCAAGGCTCATCCGAACTTCCAGTTCAAAGCCGCGATGATCGAGGGCAAAGTCGTTCCCCCGTCCGAGATCCAGTCTATCGCCTCGATGCCGACGCGAGAGGTTCTGCTGAGCAAGCTCGTCTTCCTCCTCAAAGCGCCCCTGCAACGGCTGGCAGGCGCTCTGAAGGCTCCGGCAAGGGATCTGGCCCTGGTGCTCAAACAGGTGCAGAAATAGGAGCCCGGAGAGTTTAGCAATACATTTCTACAAATCCTCAAGGGAGTTAAAAAGATGGCAATTACGAAGAACGATGTTTTGGCATGGATCGATCAAGCCACGATGATGGATATTTCGGACCTGGTGAAGAGCCTGGAGGAGAAGTACGGCATCACCGCCGCCGCAGCGATGCCCGTTGCCATGGCCGGAGGCCAGGCGGCGGGTGCCGAGGCCAAGCCTGCCGCCGAGGAGCAGACCGAATTCTCCGTGGTCCTGGCCGCCGTGGGCGACAAGAAGATCAACGTGATCAAGGCCGTGCGCGAAGTAACCAGCCTCGGGCTGAAGGAAGCCAAGGACCTGGTCGAGGGCGCCCCCAAGCCCGTCAAAGAAGGCGTGAGCAAGGAAGAAGCCGAATCGATCAAGAAGAAGTTCGAGGAAGCCGGGGCCACCGTAGAGATCAAGTAGCGCCCGTAGTGTTTCTGCTCTTGCGCGAGAAGAGGCCGCGTTCCCAATGAAGGGCGCCGAGAACTCAGCGCCGGGTGAAGTGCGACGAACCGTCGGAAATCAGCCGCCCGGCGCCCGGCGCCCAGGACGCGGCGTCCGCCACTATTCACTGGGTTCGGAGCTCGTTTCACCATCACACGAGGTCACTGTGCCGCGGACCAGTCATAGCAGAAGGCAGAAAGCAGACCCGCAACCCGCCGCCTTCCCATCACTGAACGCAGGAGGCAGAAGCTGTATGACAGAGTCTGCCGCCGGTACACTACTGCTACCCTGCATTTCAATTGCAAGGTACCCCCAACGGAAGTTTGAGAGACTAACAAGTCTGTCGAGGTAAACCAATCGATGACCAATATCACTACCTCCAACGTCTACAGGGATCGCATGGATTTTGCCAAGATCCATACCAGTATTCCCATTCCGAACCTGATCGAAGTTCAGAGGAAGTCCTACCACCGCTTTTTGCAGATGGACGTGCTTCCCTCTGAGCGCGAAGACGTAGGGCTTCAGGCCGTGTTCAATTCGGTTTTTCCGATCAACGATTTTCGCGGCACGTCTTCGCTGGAATTCGTCGAGTACTCGATCGGAAACTGGCAGTGCAAGTGCGGCAATCTGAAGGGTCTCGACTACCTGCGGGCCAATTGCGTCGAGTGCGGCAAAAACATCATCAACAGCCCCTACAACCCGGAAGGGGGCATGTGCAAACACTGCGGCGCCAGAAACGAGATCGAAAACACCCGCTGCGAATTCTGCGGCGGCGCCGTTGAACTCAACGTCAAATACACCGTGGAGGAATGCCAGGAGCGAGGCATGACCTTCGCCGTGCCGCTGAAGGTCACCGTGCGCCTCGTCGTGTGGGACAAGGAGACCGACACCGAAGCGCGCACCATCCGCGACATCAAGGAGCAGGAAGTCTACTTCGGCGACATTCCCCTGATGACCGAGAATGGCACCTTCATCATCAACGGCACGGAGCGGGTGATCGTGAGCCAGTTGCACCGCTCCCCGGGCGTCTTTTTCGAGTCGAATGCCGGCCGCACCTTCATCCTGGCCAAGATTATCCCGTACCGCGGGTCCTGGGTCGAATTCGAATACGACCAGAAGAACATCCTCTACGTCCGCATCGACCGCAAGAGAAAATTCCTCGCGACGACTTTCGTGCGCGCGCTGGGGTTGAACGGCGACTCGGAGATCCTGCGCGCGTTCTATCAGCCCGTCAAGGTCCGCTGGGAGGAGAAGACCCTGTACCGCACGCTTGCGCGGGACCTCATCGGCTCCAAGGCAACCGAAGAGATCCGCGACCGCCCCGGGAAAACGGTCCTCGTGGCCAAGGGGAAGAAGATCACCGCGGGGCTCTACAACCAGCTCGTCAAAGCCGGAGTCGACGAGATCAAGATGGACGTCGACGGCCTGGAAGGGGCGATCTCCCTGTCGGAAGTGATCAACACCGACACGGGCGAGATCCTGCTCGAGCCCAACTCCGAGGTGACATCCCAGACGATCAACAACCTGAGCGAGGCCGAGATCAACTCCGTGGAGGTATTCTTCCCGGAGAAGGAAGACACCGGGGTCACCATTTCCCAGACCCTCAAGAAGGACCACATCAAGTCCCAGCAGGACGCTCTGATCGAAATCTACCGGAAACAGCGCCCCGGCGATCCACCGACGCTGGAGACCGCCACCGCGCTGTTCGAAGGAATGTTCTACGATCCGCGCAAGTATGATTTTTCCAAGGTCGGGCGCCTGAAGTTCAACATCAAACTGGGCCTGAACACGCCGCTGGAGCAGCGCACGCTGGTTGCGGAGGATTTCTACGCGGTCATCCGGTACTCGCTGAAACTGCCCAAAGGCATCGGCAACGTGGACGACATCGATCACCTGGGCAACCGGCGTGTGCGCGCCGTCGGAGAGCTCCTCGAAAACCAGTTCCGGATCGGCCTGGTGAGAATGGAACGGGCCATCAAGGAAAAGATGTCCGTGCACCAGGAGATGACCACCGCCATGCCGCATGATCTGATCAATGCCAAGCCGGTCATGGCCTCGATCCGCGAGTTCTTCGGCAGCAGCCAGCTCTCCCAGTTCATGGACCAGACCAATCCACTCTCGGAGATCACTCACAAGCGGCGCCTGTCGGCCCTGGGGCCGGGCGGCTTGAGCCGCGAGCGAGCCGGGTTTGAAGTGCGCGACGTCCACCCGACCCACTACGGGCGCATTTGCCCGATCGAGACCCCGGAGGGTCCGAACATCGGCTTGATTTCATCCTTGAGCTGCTACGCGCGGATCAACGATTATGGGTTTATCGAGTCCTCTTATCGCAAGGTGAAAAACGGCAGGGTGCTCGACTTTGTCCAGATCGTGTTCCCCGGCGATACTCACTTCAAGGTGGGTGAGCAAGTGGAGCGCGACCTGGTTGAAAAAGAAAACCGCCGCGCCGAGACGGCAGGGAAACGGGCCGCGCAGTTCGAGCCTTTCTCCTTCTACCAGACCGCGTGGGAAGCGGAAGAGTACACCATCGCCCAGGCGAACGTCGAACTTGACGAAAACGGCCAGATGCTCCAGGAGCGTGTGAACGCGCGGATCTCCGGCAATTTCGTGCTCGTGCAGCGCGACCAGGTGCAGTACATCGACGTTTCCCCGAAGCAGCTGGTGAGCGTTGCCGCGAGCCTCATCCCGTTCCTCGAACACGACGACGCCAACCGCGCCCTGATGGGATCCAACATGCAGCGCCAAGCGGTGCCGCTCCTCCGGGCCGAAGCTCCCTACATCGGGACCGGCATGGAGTACATCACCGCGAAGGACTCGGGCGCCGTCGTAATCTGCAAACGGACAGGCGTCATCGACAGCGTCGATGCCACGCGCATCATCGTCCGCGTCGAGGGTGAGAGCGAAAACGGGAAGCGCGCGCGCGACGCCGGAGTCGATATCTACAGCCTCACCAAGTTCAAGCGGTCCAACCAGAACACCTGCATCAACCAGGTTCCGCTCGTGGATCGCGGGGACCGGGTCATCCGGGGGCAGGTGCTGGCCGACGGTCCCTGCACCGACAAGGGCGAGCTCGCACTCGGGCGCAACGTGCTCGTGGCCTTCATGCCCTGGCGCGGGTACAACTTCGAAGACGCGATCCTGGTCAGTGAGAAGCTGGTCAAAGAGGACAGCTATACATCAATCCACATCGAGGAACTGGAGATCGAGGCGCGCGACACCAAGCTTGGCCCGGAGGAAATCACCCGGGACATTCCCAACGTCAGCGACGCCAGCCTCCGCGACCTCGACGAGAGCGGGATCATCCGCATCGGCGCCAAAGTGCGGCCGGGTGATGTCCTGGTCGGGAAAGTCACTCCCAAGGGGGAAACCCAGCTGTCGCCCGAGGAGAAACTGCTGCGCGCCATCTTCGGTGAAAAGGCCGGCGAGGTGCGCGACGCATCCCTTGTGACGCCCCCCGGCATTGAGGGGACAGTAGTCGACGTAAAGATCTTTTCCCGTAAAGGAGTGCCCAAGGACGAGCGGGCCAAGTCGATCGAAGCCGAGCAGGTGGAAAAAATGGAAAAGGATCTCAATGACGAGATCCGCATCATCAAGGAAGAGCGCAACAAGCAGTTGGTCGACATCCTCGCGGGCGAAAACCTCCCGGAGGACGTCACCAGCCGTTCCGGCGAAGTCCTGCTGAAGGCCAAAACCAAGCTTACGCGGTCGATGCTGACCGGCCTCAGCTCGACCGAACTCAACAAAATCAAGAACGATTTCAAGGCCGAAAAGGAAGGAAAGGTCTACGAGGGCATAAAGCGGCTGGAAGAGAAGACCGACAAGCAGATTCAGATCCTCAAGACCTTGCATGAGGAGCAGCTTGCGAAACTGCGCCGCGGAGACGAACTGCCGCCCGGCGTAATCAAGATGGTGAAGACGTATGTTGCGATGAAGCGCAAACTCTCCGTGGGCGACAAGATGGCTGGCCGCCACGGCAACAAGGGCGTGATCGCTCGCATCCTGCCGGAAGAGGATATGCCGTATCTGCCCGACGGGACGCCGGTGGAAATCGTTCTTAATCCCCTCGGTGTGCCTTCCCGTATGAACGTGGGCCAGATCCTCGAAACCCACCTCGGCTGGGCGGCAAAATCGCTCGGACTCTATTTCTCGACTCCCGTGTTCGACGGCGCTTCCGAGTCCGAGATCAAGGAGATGCTCAGGCGGGCCGGGTTGCCCGAAAGCGGCAAGATTGATCTCTTCGACGGCATGCTCGGCGAGAAGTTCGACCAGAAGGTGACCGTCGGCTACATCTACATGCTCAAGCTGTCGCACCTGGTCGACGACAAGATCCACGCGCGCAGCATCGGACCATACTCCCTTATTACCCAGCAGCCGCTGGGCGGAAAAGCCCAGTTCGGAGGACAGCGATTCGGAGAAATGGAAGTCTGGGCCCTGGAAGCTTATGGGGCTGCCAACATACTTCAGGAACTCCTGACCGCCAAGTCCGATGACATTCAGGGGAGGACCAAGATTTACGAAGCCATCGTGAAGGGGGAATCCCACTTCATACCCGGCATTCCGGAGTCGTTCAACGTGCTGATCCGCGAACTGCAGAGCCTGTGTCTGGATGTGGAGTTGATCCAGCGGCAAAAAGTCCGGCGGGCGGAGGCCCTGGAATAACGGACTTCAGACATCAGACTTCAGACCTCAGACCGAAATGCGGCCAGTCGGGTCTGAAGTCTAAGGTCTGAAGTCTGAGGTCTTGTGGCAATTGTGGAATTCGTGACCGAACTTGGACTCATGGACGGATTGTATGAATCAAACCTCTAAGATTAGGGGGGAGCACCATTGAGAAGTTTTAAGGACGCAATCGAAAAGTCAGATCTGAGCAACGATTTCGACAGCATTCGCATCAGTCTGGCCTCCCCGGAAAAAATCCGGGCCTGGTCGCACGGCGAGGTTACCAAGCCTGAGACCATCAACTACCGGACATTCAAGCCCGAAAAGGACGGTCTCTTCTGCGCCCGCATCTTCGGCCCGGTCACCGACTGGGAGTGCCTGTGCGGCAAATACAAGCGCATGAAGTACCGGGGCGTGACCTGCGACAAATGCGGCGTCGAAGTCACCCTGTCCAAGGTGCGCCGGGAACGGCTGGGCCACATTGAACTGGCCTCCCCGTGTTCCCACGTCTGGTTTTTTAAAGGACTGCCCAGCCGGATCGGGCACCTTCTCGACATCAGCCTCCGCGATCTGGAGCGGGTGCTGTACTTCGAGGCCTATGTAGTCATCGACCCCGGCGACGCCCCGCTCAAGCTGAAGGAGCTGCTCACCGAGGAGAAGTACCGCTCCATGGTTCAGGACTTCTCGGGCAAATTCAGGGCCATGATGGGCGCGGAAGCCATCAAGGAACTCCTGCGCCAGGTGGACGTCGAAGAGCTTGCCGACGAGCTGCGCGCCGCCATGAAGACCGAGACTTCCCAGCTGAAGCGGATCAAGTATGCGAAGCGGCTGAAGGTCGTTGACGCGTTCAGGAAATCGGGCAACAAGCCGGAATGGATGATTCTCGACGTGATTCCGGTGATTCCGCCGGAACTGCGTCCGCTGGTTCCTCTGGACGGCGGGAGATTCGCCACCTCGGATTTGAACGACCTCTACCGGCGGGTCATCAACCGCAACAACCGCCTGAAAAAGCTCATGGAACTGCGTGCGCCCGAGGTCATCATCCGCAACGAGAAACGGATGCTCCAGGAGGCGGTCGACGCCATGTTCGACAACGGCCGCCGCGGCCGCGTCCTGCGCGGCGCCAATAACCGGCCGCTCAAGTCTCTCAGCGACACGCTCAAAGGGAAGTCCGGCCGGTTCCGCCAGAACCTGCTCGGCAAACGCGTGGACTATTCCGGCCGTTCGGTGATCGTGGTCGGGCCGGAACTCAAACTGCACCAGTGCGGGCTGCCCAAAAAGATGGCCCTCGAGCTGTTCAAGCCGTTCATCTACAACCGGCTCGAGAAGGAAGGCCATGCCGCAACCATCAAGGGCGCCAAGGAAATGGTCGAGCGCCAGGAATCGGTCGTATGGGACATCCTCGAAGAGGTGATCCAGGACCATCCGGTACTGCTCAACCGCGCGCCGACGCTGCACCGCCTGGGCATCCAGGCCTTCGAGCCGGTGCTGGTCGAAGGCAAGGCGATCAAGATTCCGCCGCTGGTCTGCACTGCGTTCAACGCGGACTTCGACGGCGACCAGATGGCCGTCCATATCCCGCTGTCGCCGGAGGCGCAGATTGAGGCGTCGGTCCTGATGCTCAGCACTCAGAACGTCCTTTCGCCGGCCAACGGCCAGCCGATCGCCATCCCCAGCCAGGACATCGTGCTCGGCTGCTATTATCTGACCAAGGCCAGGCGGGCCACGAAGGGGGAAGGGCGGATTTTCGGGTCGTTCGACGAAGCCATGTTCGCGCTCGACAACAGCATGGTGGAACGGCTGACTCCGATCCGGTACCGGTTCAGCGGCCTCCTGATGGACCTCACGACGCAGTACGACGACCAGGCCGTGATGCGCGCCGACGTGCGCGAGGTGAAGAACGAATTCATCAACACCACTATCGGCCGGCTGATCTTCAACTCGATCCTGCCGAAAGGCATGCCCTTCATCAACGGCCTGATGAAGAGAAAAGGTCTCCAGCAGCTGGTCAACTACTGCTACCTGAACTTCGGGCTCGACACCACTGTCCAGATGCTTGACGACCTCAAGGACCTCGGCTTCCTCCACGCTACCAAGGCCGGCATCTCGATCGGGATCGAGGATCTGATTGTTCCCGACAACAAGACCGAGCTGGTCGACGCGGCGCGTGAAAGCGTCATCGAGGTGGAAAAGCAGTACCAGGACGGCGCCATCACCGATGGCGAACGCTATAACAAGATCATCGATATCTGGTCGGACGTGACGGAGAAGGTCTCCGATGAAATGTTCCGCAAGATGGCGCAGCAGGACCAGAGCGGCAGCGAGTTCAACCCCATTTTTATCATGGCCGACTCCGGGGCCCGCGGCAGCAAACAGCAGATCCGCCAGCTGGCCGGCATGCGCGGCCTGATGGCCAAACCCTCGGGGGAGATCATCGAAACTCCGATCACGGCGAACTTCCGTGAAGGGCTCACCGTGTTGCAGTACTTCATCTCCACCCACGGCGCGCGCAAAGGGCTGGCCGACACCGCCTTGAAGACGGCGGACTCTGGCTACCTCACGCGACGACTGGTGGACGTAGCCCAGGATGTCATCATCTCCCTGGATGACTGCGAGACCCTGGACGGGATTTACGTCACGTCCATTATCGAAGGGGGCGAGATCATCGAGCCCCTGCGCGACCGCATCGTCGGCCGCGTGTCGCTCGAGAATGTGAAAGACCCGCTGACGGGCGAACAGGTCGTCAGCGTCAATCAGGAAATTACGGAAGACCTTGCGGGCGAGATTCAGGCAGCAGGCATCGAGAAGGTGAAGATCCGCTCGGTGCTGACCTGCAAGGCAAAGCGCGGCGTGTGCGTCAAGTGCTACGGCCGCAACCTGGCCACCGGGAATCTCGTAGATATGGGCGAGGCGGTGGGTGTCATCGCCGCGCAGTCGATCGGCGAGCCGGGTACGCAGCTCACCATGCGGACGTTCCACATCGGCGGCACCGCGAGCCGAACCCACGAGCAGTCCACCGAGGAATCCAAAAACGAAGGTATCGTCAAGTTCCTCAACATCCAGCACGTGACCAACCGCGACCAAAATCTCGTGGTTATGAACCGGAACGGGACGCTGATCATCGCCGACGAGGCGGGTCGCGAGAAAGAGCGGTACTCCATCGCCTACGGCGCGGTCCTGAAGGTCAAAGAGGGCCAGCGGATCAAGCCGGGCCAGGTGCTGGTAGAATGGGACCCTTACTCCTTCGCCATCCTCACCGAGTTCGGCGGCACGATTTCGTTCAAGGACATCATCGACGGCGTGACCGTGAAGGAAGAGCGCGACGAGAACACCGGTCTCGTACGCCAGGTCATCACCGAGTCCCCGGACGAGAAGTTCCAGCCCCAGATCCTGATCAAGAACGAGAAGGGCAAGGTCATCAAGAACTACCTGCTCCCGTCCAAAGCCCACCTCTGGGTGTCCGATAACGACGAGGTGTTCCCGGGGAGTGTGCTGTCGAAGATCCCGCGCGAGACGCGCAAGACCAAAGATATCACCGGCGGCCTCCCGCGCATCGTCGAGCTCTTCGAGGCGCGCAAGCCCAAGGAGACGGCGGTGATCACCGAGATCGACGGCTTCATCAAGTATGGCGGCCTGCTCCGCGGGCAGCGGAAGATCGAAGTCCACAACGAGACCGGGATGATCAAGGAATACCTGCTCCCGCGCGGGGTGCACATCAACGTCCAGGAAGGCGAGTACGTCAAGGCCGGAGAGGCCTTGATGGACGGCCCGCGCAACCCGCACGACATCCTGCGCGTCCTCGGTGAAAAAGAGCTGCAGAGCTACCTGGTCAACGAGATCCAGGAGGTCTACCGGCTGCAGGGCGTGAACATCAACGACAAGCACATCGAAACGATCGTGCGGCAGATGATGCGCTGGATCAAAGTCGAAGAAGTCGGCGACACCGAGTTCCTGCTCGACGAGCAGGTCGACAAGTTCCGCTTCTATGAAGAAAACGAGCGGGTGGAAACGGGCGGCGGCCAGCCCGCAAAGGGGCGCCCGCTGCTCCTCGGAATAACCAAGGCGTCGCTCTCGACCGACAGTTTCATTTCCGCCGCGTCGTTCCAGGAGACCACACGCGTGCTCACCGAAGCCGCCATCAGCGGCAAGGTGGACTACCTGCGCGGTCTCAAGGAAAACGTCATCATGGGGCGGCTCATTCCTGCGGGCACCGGAATGGAGTTCTACCGCAACGTGCGGCTCACGGAGGAAATCGTACCCGAGGAAACCGTCGAGCCGGAACCCGACCTGGAAGCGGACCTGCTCTCAGGCGCTGTCGGCCTGGAAGCCCTGAAAGGGAAAAAGATCGATCTCGGATAAGTCGTAACCGAATAGAACAAGACGCACAATCTTGCCGGCGGGTGTCTGGGCTTCTCATACGAGCGGTTCGGACATCCGCCGGCGTTTTTGCGTCTCGGACCCGCCGGTCGGCCGAGTAGGTCCCGGCCGGAGTAGGTCCCGGCCGCCGGACGGGACCCTTTTCAGGCCCAACCGCGCCAGGAATTCGCTACAGTGAGAACAGCCTCAATCCCGGTATATCGGCAAAGTCACGCGGATTCAGAGTCCAGAGATCCGCGTTCTTCCCGATCGCCACGGCCGCAATGGCGACATCGATTTCACGCCCTCGAGGGCGCCTGATCGCCCGATACAACCGTGATGCCTCCATGGCTTCTGTGGGGCCGAAAGGAACGGCATTTTTTGAGGGAAACAGCGCTTCCTGGGCTTCGAGTTCCTGCGCCAGGCGCGGTCCTCTCGACCACTCATAAAGAACCAGTGTCGGCAGAAGCACGCGTTCACCCCTGTCAATCGCCATCCGCAGCACCGAAGCCGACCGCTTGGATCCGGAGAGCGCATCGATGAGCACGGAAGTATCCAGGACTATCAAGTGCGACGTCGCGCCACGGTTCTGCGCCCCCCGTGCCGCCGCGCCTTGCGGATTTCATCGAGTTCACGTTTCACTTCCGCTTCGGGCCGGTCCGGAATCCGGGGCACGAGCCGGTCAAAGTCGGCAAGCATGCGGCGCCGCTCGGACTCGCTGAGCTTTCCAATGCGAAGGTGATAATCCTGTATGGCCTCACGAACGACTTCACTCTTCGGAATCGCCAGGCGTTGGGCCGCATCATTGAGACGCACAATAGTCGGGTCATCCAGGGTGAAAGTGACCTTCGTACTTTTTACCATATCACTACCATACTACCATATTACTGCATTTCTGCTCTTGTTTATGCCTCAAGGAGTAATCAGACCGAACAATAGAAGACAAAGATGAGAATTCTCTGCCTTTTGACACCCAGAATCTCGGAAAGTGCTTCTCCTGCCATAGACTCTCGAGTTCCCCAATCCAGTCAAAGTCCACAAAGGGAAAGGGCGAGGATCGTGTCCTCGCCCTTTCCAGAGAAACCTCCCAAAGGGTGACCCGACCGAAGCCGGACCACTGATGACTACTAGCTACCGCCGCCGCCAGCCTTCTTTCCGATGCCGTCACCCGCTGACATGCCGCCCGGGGCGGCAGTGGCCGGGGAAATGAAGCCCTGGTAGCGTACGACCTGGTCCACGCCGATTCCATAGGTGTATCGGGACTGTCCAGCAGTGGGAGTACCCACAAACGCGAATCCATCTGGCACGGTTCCGGTATTGGCAGGAGCGCCGGTAACAGTTCCTGCTGCGTACGTGTAGCCATTGAACCCGGATGTGAAACGAGTATCCAGATACGTGCCTGTAACCAGGTCGGCCAGAGCCGCGTACTGCTGATTGTTGGTGGATGCAAATGCGATTTCCGCGGTCCCAATAGTACGGCAGCCCTGGATCCCGGCCGCTTCATTGGCGGCCATGCGTGAGGTCAGCAAGCTGGGGACAGCAATGGCCGCGATGATGGCGATGATCGCGACGACGATCAATAATTCGACAAGTGAAAATCCCTGTTGGTTCTTCATCTAGTTCCTTCTCCTCTCCTAGCAGTGGGGTGAGTGCGTTCCACCTGGGACTACTGCATGATGCGTGCCAACGGGCGGTCAGGACGAAAAAACAATGTAAATCATTTAAATACAGTGTGATGGCCTATTGGCACTAATCCGTAAAGTCTTCGCCACACGGCAAAAGTGATGCCGGGCGTCACTTCCCGGGTGCTGAAAATCATCAGGGGCTTTTGCGTTTCCAGAGATGAAAAATCTGCCCACATTACTAACCGGCAACCCCCGGTTTGAGCCGAAAAATCTCTTGTTTAGCTGGGCTGGATGCGGGGTGTACGGGGGATCAGCAGCCGGAGTCGTTATTCCGGAAGATCGTAGGATCGATCCCGAGAGCCTGGATGCGATGTCGCAGGGAAGGTTTGGTCACCTTGAGGTAGGCCGCGGCCGCGGTTTGATTTCCCTCGGTGCTTTTCAGGACCTGGTTGATGAGATCCCTCTCGAGATTGTGCATGAACTGGTCGAGGTCAAACGATTCCTCAGGCAGGGGGATGGAGTCGCGCACAGCCGCAGGCGGCAGCTTGCGCACGACGTCGGGCAGACGTTCGATCTGGATCGCCTCGGTAGTCTCGAGGGCGATGGCGCGCTCGAGCGTGTTCTCGAGTTCGCGTACGTTTCCCGGCCAGTGATAGTTTTCCAGGGCGCCGAGGGCTTCGCGCGAGATGCCGAAGACGCGCTTGCCGCTCTTTTCGGCGTATTGGCTCAGGAAGTGAAATGCAAGCAGATCGATGTCTTCGGCTCGGTCGCGAAGGGGAGGCAGGTCGATGGTAATGACCGCGATTCGATAATACAGATCTTCCCGGAATTGTCCCCGGCGGATGGCCTCCTGCAGGTTTTGGTTGGTCGCGGCGATCACGCGCACGTCCACCGGCACCTCCTGGGTGCCCCCCAGCGGCCTCAGTTTCCGCTCCTGGAGGACTCGGAGCAGCTTCACCTGCATGGCGGGAGTCATGTCGCCGATTTCATCCAGGAAGATCGAACCGCCCCCGGCGGCCTCCAGCAAGCCTTTTTTGTTTCCGTTCGCGCCGGTGAATGCCCCCTTCATGTACCCGAACAGCTCACTTTCCAGCAGAGTCTCCGGGAAAGCGCCGCAGTTGATCGATACAAACGGGCGGTCCCTGCGATCCGATGCTTGGTGAATGGCGCGCGCCACCAACTCTTTGCCGGTTCCGCTCTCTCCCGTGACAAGCACCGTGCTCTCCCCCACGGCGACCGTGCCGATGGTGCGATAGACCCCCAGCATCTTCCGGCTCTTGCCTACGAGCTGGCTCCGGTGCAGCGCCTGGAACAGTTTCTGCCCCTGCTGCGCCTCGATTTCGCTCTTGAGGGAAGCCACTTCACGCTTCAGTGATTTTTTCTCGAGCGAGTGCCGCACGATGTTGAGGAGCTCTTCCATCTTGAAGGGCTTGGTGAGGTAATCGTAGGCGCCGTGCTGGAGGGCATCGATGGCCGTGTCGGTGCTGGCATAGGCCGTGATGAGAATGAACACGGTTTCGGGGGCCATCTGCTTTGCCTGCTTGAGCAGTTCGACTCCCGAGATGTCGGGCATGCGGATATCGGAGATCACGATGTCGACTTCGGTCTTCTGCAGGAGGTCGAGAGCCGCGCGGGCCGACGAGGCCTTATATACTTCCATCCCTTCGTCCCGCAACACGATCTCCAGGATTTCGATGATGTTCGGTTCGTCGTCGACGAGAAGAATGGAAGGCATGGACGTGTGGACCTATGACGGTTGACTGCTCAGGAACTCCGGGGGGAAATGAAGCGTGACGCAGGTTCCGCGTCCTTTTTCGCTGTCGAAATGGATCTTCCCCCTGTGATCCTCGACGATTTGAAAGATGATGCTGAGCCCGAGACCGGTCCCGCCGGAAAAACCCGAATGAAAGGGCTGGAACAACTGTGCCATTTCCTCTTCGGTCATTCCCGCGCCGGTGTCCTGGAATCTGATTTCGGCCCCGCCGCCTTCCGCAGCCTTCGCGACGATCGTCAGTTTCCCGCCGGACGGCATGGCGCGCAGGGCATTCTGCGCCAGGTTCCAGAAAACCTGCTTGAGCCGGTTGACGTCGCCGACGATCGGGATGTGCCGTCCTCCGAGACAGAGTTCGATCTCGTGTTTCTCACGCACCTCCGGACTGTTCCGCAGCAGCGTGACCGAGTCCTGAAGCAGGGAAGCGAGGTCCAGCGGCTGCCGCGCGCACGGCGCCGGCTTTGCGAAGGTGAGAAAATCCTCGACGAATTTGTTCAGCCGGTCGCTCTCCCTTATCAGGATGTCGAAAAGACGGGCGTCCGTGCCGGGGAGAGTCAGGCGGGAACTCAACAGTTCCACCGAGCCGCGCATGGCGGCGAGCGGATTTCGAATTTCGTGCGCGATGCCCGCGGCCATACGCCCCACGGCCACCATCCTGTCCCGGACGCGAATCTGGTCCTCCAGCCTCTTGATGTCGGTCAGGTCCTGAAACGACACGGTGTACCCGATCAGTCTCCGGTCCCGGTCGAGCAGAGGGGAGACGCTATAGCCGAGGAACCGCCGGGAACCGTTGGGCAGCACGAGCCATTCTTCGTGCCGCAACGGGCGCGCATCCAGAAAAAGGTCCGCTCCGCTGATTTTGTTCCACAGGCCGTCTCCGATGACCGACCGGATGGAGCGGTTGACGACCTCCCGCCGCGGCTTCTCGGTCAGCTCTTCGGCCGTGCTGTTGAACAGGGTAATGGTGCCGCTCAGATCGGTGGTGAGCAGCCCGCTCCGGATGCTGCTTACTATGTTTCCCGTCAGACGCTGCAGCTGTTCCAGCGAGTCGGTCTTCCGCTTCAGTTCCGCCTGGACGGCACGCAGGCGCTGCGAAAGGTCGGCGCCCAGAAAGGCGACGGAGAAAAAGCCGAGCACGTGCAGGGAAATGCGGTAGGTCAAGGCGTTCAGTTCCGCCGTGCCGACCGCAACGGGGATGGCGCCCAACCGACTGAGTGCGATGATCCCCGCATACAGGATCGTGCTGAGCGACGCCCCGATGACTCCGCCGTTCCGTCCGAGGGTCAAGCCGCAATAGATGATGATCAGCAGGTAGAAGGAAACGAATGGGCTCTCGCTGCCGCGCGTGAGGGCTACCAGAACGGTCGCGGTGCAGAGATCGACCCCGATTTGCAGGCAGAGTTGCAGAGCCGGGCGCCGGCCGTTCCACCACAGGGCAAGGTAGCCGAAGGCGAGGGTGACGGAAAAAACATTGAAAAAGGCCACGAACGGGAAGGGACCAAGCCGGTCCGGCAGAATCCCCAGCGGTCGCGCCAGGTTCAGTCCCAGAAAGAGGATGATGGCGCGGGCCGCGATCAGCCAGAACAGCCGCTGGCTGGCCTCGGTCCGTTGCAGCAATGCCTCCCCAGGCCTCGCAATGGCGCAGAGCCAGGAATGGGGAACTGACTTCTCAAGCGGATAGGACTTGGACACGATACTCCTCAGGACTATCACACGATCGTTGCCCGGTGCCAGCCGACGTCAAACCACACGCAGACCCCAGACATTCGCCTGCGTCGATCACAGTCCTGCTCATCCAGGTCGCTGCCAGCTGGAACCTAGCCGCCCGATAGTGTCTGGATCAGCTTAAACAGCGGCAGATACATCGCGATCACGATGCCGCCCACAATCACGCCGAGAACCACCATCAACATCGGTTCGAGGATCGTCATCATGCTGGCGACCGTATTGTCCACTTCTTCCTCGTAGTAGTCGGCGATCTTGACCAGCATGGTGTCCAGTTCGCCCGTGGATTCTCCCACCGCAACCATCGAGGTCACCATCGCGGGGAAGAAACTCGAATGCTTCATCGGCTCGGCGATCGTCTTGCCCTCCTCGATGTTTTTCCGGATCCGGTAAACGGTGTCCTCCAGGATGGCATTGCCGGCCGTGCGCGCCGTAATGTCGAGGCCTTCCAGGATGGAGACGCCGCTGGAGAGCAGGGTCGCAAGGGTGCGCGTGAAACGGGCAACTCCGATCTTCCGGAACACCTCCCCGAGCACCGGGACACGCAGGAGGGTCCGATCGATGACGTGCCGGCCGTTGTCGGTCCTGTAGTACGAACGCCAGCCGTATGCCGCCATCACTACCGCCGCGATCATGAAAATGAAATAGGTTTCGAGGATCTCGGAGGCGGAAATCACCGCGCGGGTCAGCAGCGGGAGTTCGACGTTAAACCCCTGGAAGAGGGTACGAAACACAGGGATCACCTTCCAGAGGATGATGCCGACCACGACCACGGCGATCGACAGCACCACGATAGGGTAAATCATCGCGGAGCGCAGGGCCTTCTTGAGTTTGACGATCTTCTCAATGAATGCGGACAGTCTCTGCAGGATTGTGTCCAGGATGCCGCCTGCCTCGCCGGCTGCGACCATGTTGGTGTAGAGCGAGTCGAACACCTTCGGATGTCGGGCCATCGCGTCCGCCAGGGTGCTTCCGGACTCGACGTCGGTCCGCACATGTTCGAGCACCCCTCGAAACGCCATGTTCGGGTTCTGCTGGCTCATCGTCTCCAGGCACTGCACCAGCGGCAGGCCGGCGTCGAGCATGACGCAGAACTGCCGGGTGAACATCGCTACCTCGGCCTGCGAGACGCTTTTGCGGAACGACAGGAGTTTTCGCTTTTCTCTTTTTTCGATAATTGAAATGGGCGCGACCTGTTCGCGGCGGAGCACAGCGGCCAGCGTCTGGGAGCTTGCCGAGAATCTCTCGCCCGCAACGGTTTCGTTTGTGCGGAAGTTGCGTCCGCGAAATATATAGACTGGCATTTCTACCTTTCCGGACTACCGACCTGCGGTCTCCACGGCAGCCGGGCGGCGCGCGCGCGCTGCCTGGGCAGTGAGGGCGGATGTTTTGAGTCCCACTCCGCGACGGATCAGTTCCTGCAATTCTTCTACATTGGAGGATTTCGGCAGCGCGTCTTCCTCGGCGATCTGACGGGTCAGCACCAGGTGAGCCAGGGACTGGTTGAACGTCTGCATCTCGTATTTCTCCTGGCCGGTCTGCATCGTGCTGTAAATCTGGTGGATCTTGTCTTCGCGGATCAGGTTCCGGATGGCCGAGTTCGGAATCATGATTTCCATGGCCATGGCGCGCCCGGTGCCGTTCGTGCGCGGAATGAGAGACTGGCACAGAATGCCCTCGAGCACCATGCTGAGCTGCGCCCGAATCTGCGGCTGCTGGTTGGCGGGAAAAATGTCCACGATGCGGTTGATGGTGGACGCGGAGCTGTTGGTGTGCAGCGTGGCCAGAGTCAGGTGGCCGGTCTCCGCGATGCGCAGCGCCGACTCGACCGTCTCCAGGTCGCGCATTTCACCGATCAGCACGACATCGGGGTCCTCGCGCAGGGCGACGCGAAGAGCTTCCGCGAAGGAATGGGTGTCGTTGTTCACCTCGCGCTGATTCACGATGCAGCTCTTGTGCGAATGCAGGAATTCGATCGGGTCTTCGATCGTCAGGATGTGCTCGGAACGCTCCCGGTTGATCTTGTCGATCATAGCGGCCAGCGTCGTCGATTTGCCGCTGCCGGTCGGCCCGGTCACAAGGATGAGGCCGCGAGGCTTGTTGCACAGCCTTTGCACGACCGGAGGGAGCCCCAGGGCTTCGAAGCTCCGGATCTCAAACGGAATCATGCGGAAGACCGCGGCCACCGATCCGCGCTGTGTGAAGACGTTGGCGCGGAAGCGGCACAGGTCCTTGATGCCGAACGAGAAATCGAATTCCCACTTCTCCTCGAACGCGTGCTTCTGCGTGTCGGTCATGACGCTGTAGGCCAGCCGCTTCGTGTCCGACGGCGTCAGCACCGGCTGTTCCATCGGGTGGAGCTTGCCGTCGACGCGCAGCTGGGGCGGCGTCCCATTTGTCAAATGCAGGTCGGACGCGCCCGCCTGCAGGGCTTTGTGAAGCATCTCTGCCAGTGTCAACATCTGACGTTCCTCTGCTCAGTTAAGCACGGTTTCTCTCAGCACTTCGTCGAGCGTGGTAACCCCTGCTTTGATCTTTTGCAGCCCACTGTGCCGCAGGGTGAGCATCCCCTCTTCGACGGCCTTGCGCTTGATCTCGCGGGCGGAAGCCCCCACCAGGATCAATTCCTGGATTTCCTCGGAGACATCCATCACCTCGTACAGCCCGAGGCGCCCTTTGTATCCCGTGCCGTTGCAGACCTTGCAGCCTTCTCCTTTGTAGGTCTGGATGCCCTTGGCCTCTTCAGGGGTGAATCCCATGTTGGTCAGGGCCTGCAGCGGTGTCTTGACTTCGATCTTGCAGTCCGCGCAGATTTTCCGGATCAGGCGCTGGGCGCAGATCAGGTGCACCGACGTGGCCACCAGGAACGGCTCGATGCCCATGTTGAGCAGCCGCGATATGGTGGAGGGCGCATCGTTCGTGTGAACCGTGGACAGCACAAGATGCCCGGTCAGTGCCGCCTTGATGGCAATTTCCGTGGTTTCGAAGTCGCGGATTTCCCCTACGAGAATGATATTCGGGTCCTGGCGCAGGAAGGAGCGCAGGGCGGCGGCGAACGTGAGCCCGATCTGCTCCTTGATCTGGACCTGGTTGATGCCGCGGAAATTGTATTCCACCGGGTCTTCGGCGGTCATGATGTTGGTTTCCGGGGTGTTCAGCCGGTTCAGGGCCGAATACAGGGTGGAGGTCTTTCCGCTCCCGGTCGGCCCGGTGACCAGCACCATCCCGTACGGTTTCAAGATCCCCGCCTCGACCCGCTTCAGCGAGGATTCCTCGAATCCCAGCCGGCTCATGTCCAGGGGCAGGTTGTCGCGGTCCAGGATGCGCAGGACGATCTTTTCGCCGAACAGGGTCGGGAGGGTCGAGACGCGGTAATCGATCTCTTTTTTCTTCCCGAGGAACGAAGTGCGGATCTTGATGCGGCCATCCTGCGGCAACCTCTTCTCGGAAATGTCCATCTTCGCCATGATCTTGACGCGGGACGTGATGGCGTCCTTGAGGCGCAGCGGCGGGCTCATGATGTTGTACAGGATGCCGTCGATGCGGAACCGGATGCGGAAATCCTTCTCGTAGGGCTCGACGTGGATGTCGCTGGCGCCCTTCTTGAGGGATTCCGAGAGGATCAGGTTGACCAGCTTGATGATGGGCGCTTCCTCGCTGGAGCGCTGCAGCTCGTCAATCGATACGTTTTCCTCGTCTTCCGCGGCCGCTTCCAGATCGAGCTCGAAGCTGTCCTTCTCGCCCTGGGCGATTTCTTCGTAGACCTTCTTCAGCTCGATGGCATGCGGCGTGCCGTAATATTTTTCCAACGCCTCGAGAATGGAGGCTTCGGTCGCAACCACTGGTTCGACGTTGAAGCCCGTCATGAACTTGATGTCGTCCATGGCGAACACGTTGGTCGGGTCCGCGGTGGCAATCGTGAGCGTGCTTCCCACCCGGCTGAGCGGCACGATCATGTACTTCTGCGCCGTTTCGACCGGTATGAGTTTGATTACGGCAGAATCGATTTCAAAGTAGGCCAGGTTGATGGAGGGGACGCCATACTGGCGGCTGAGCACCGAGGTGATGTCGTCGTCCTGGACGTACCCCATGTTGATCAGGATCGACCCGAGACGACCGCCGTGCTGCCGCTGATGCTTGAGGGCGGCATCGAGCTGGTCGCCGGTTATGAAGTTCTCCTTGATGAGGAGTTCGCCTATCTGAGACGGCATATTTATGACACCCGGCGCTGGAGAATGTCGATTCCGGTTGCGACAAACAAAAGAACGCTGATCCACCCGTTGATGGTGAAGAATGCCGCATTGATCCGGCTGAGGTCGGTTGGCTTCACCAGGCTGTGTTCATAAGCCAGAAGAACGGCGACCAGGCCGAGGCCGGCCAGACTCACCGCACCCAGGTTCATACTCCAGTACAACCACACGAGCAGGATGACCATGCACGCGTGAAGGGCGCCGGAGATCCAGAGGGCGCCGGCAACGCCGAAGCGCCGGGGGATCGAAAAAAGGCTCTCTTCCGCGTCAAAGGTCACATCCTGGCAGGCGTAAATGATGTCGAATCCTGCCACCCAGAGGACCACAGCGAGCCCGAGGTAGAGCGGGACGGCGGACAGGTCTCCCCGGATCGCCACCCAGGCCCCTATGGGCGCGCACGCCAGGGACAAGCCCAGGAAAAAGTGGGTCCCCCATGTGAACCTCTTCATGTAGGAGTACAGGAAGATGATCAGCAGGGCAACGGGGCTCAAACGGAGCGCCAGAGGATTCAGCATGGCGGCAGCCAGGGCAAAAACGGATGCCGACACCAGGATGAACACGGTGACAAATCCCTTGCTCAACTGCTTCTGCGGCAGCGCGCGCTTCGCCGTACGCGGATTCCTGACATCGTAGGGAAGGTCTACGAGACGGTTGAATGCCATTGCCGCGCTGCGCGCTCCTAGCATCGCCACGAGTATCCACCAGATCTGCGCGGGGGTCGGGAGTCCCTCCGCGGCGAAAATTGCGCCCAGGAACGCAAATGGCAATGCAAACAGCGTGTGCTCAATCTTCACCATCTCCAGCGTGGTTTTCAGTCTTTTCAGCAAGACGGTCCCCTGAAGGCAGCCCATTTTGTGCCGGCACTGGGGGCGCCTCGAAAGCTCATCGCGCCGCCAATCCGCCGGGCCGGCCTCCTGGAACACCGGCGCCTCTGCATATTTATCGGCAGAAAGGCAGCGTGAATGAAGTGTTTTTGGCTGGTTGTCAAGCTCAACAAAACAAAGGAATAACATTGGCCGCACCGGCTCGGCAAGAAGGCGATTCCGCCGGCATCGGCCGGCGACTGTATTGTTTCGCAACCTGCCGAGACATTTCAACCCGGATTCAATTCTCTCCTTGCAAAGACGCGGTGTGTCCGCTAGCCTGACTTTTTTCAAGTGGAGGCGCCTCCTGATGCCCTCGCGCACATACGATCCGATTCGGATGGAAATCTTCAAGTCGCTGTACGCCTCGGCTGCCGAGGAAATGGGAGTGACGCTGCGGCGGACTGCCTTCTCCCCGAACATCAAGGAACGCAGGGATTACTCCTGCGCCGTGTTTGACGGCCGCGGTCAATTGGTGGCGCAGGGCGACCATATGCCCGTGCACCTGGGGTCGATGCCGATGTCAGTTCAGGCCGCTGTCAGAGCCGTCAGAATGGGACCCGGCGACATCGTGATGTTGAACGATCCCTACGAAGGGGGAACCCATTTACCGGACATAACGCTGGTCAGTCCCGTATTCGAGGGGGGAGACGCCGGGGACAGGTTGCTTTTCTATGTCGCCAACCGCGCCCACCATTCGGACGTGGGCGGCATGACGCCGGGTTCGATGCCGCTGAGCACGGAGATTTTCCAGGAAGGGATCCGGATTCCGCCGATCAAGCTGTTTTCCAAAGGGACGCGATCCGAAGAGGTCTTCCGGCTGTTGCTCGCCAACGTCAGGACTCCGCGCGAGCGGGAGGGAGACCTTACTGCGCAGATCGCCGCAAACCGGACGGGCGAAAGGCGGCTCCTGCACATCATCAGCCGGTATGGCGCCGCGGAGGCGGTTGGTTACGCGGGGCACCTCCAGGATTATGCCGAAACCATGGTTCGCGCCCTCCTGAGGCGGATTCCTGCGGGAACCTATACTGCGGAAGAGCACCTGGATGATGACGGCATTACCTCGCGGCCGGTAAGGCTCTGCGCCCGCATTACGGTGAGGGGCGGCCGGCTCGAAGTCGATTTCGAAGGAACCGACCCGCAGGTTGCGGGGAGCATCAACGCGGTCCGTGCCATCACCGAATCCGCGGTCTATTATGTTGTACGCGCTCTGATTCCCGAACCGATCCCCGCCAGTTCCGGCGTGTTGAGGCCGATCTGCATTTTGACCCCGAAGGGGAGCGTGGTGGACGCGAATTTTCCGGCTGCGGTCGCGGCAGGAAATGTCGAGACCTCCCAGCGCATTGTCGATGTGCTTCTCAAGGCGCTCAGCGAGGCCATCCCGGACCGCATACCAGCCGCCAGCAGCGGAACCATGAATAACCTGACCATAGGCGGCATCAACCCGAGGGATGGGCAGGTGTTCTCCTATTACGAGACGGTGGGCGGCGGCATGGGCGCGTGCGCGAATCGCGACGGCAACAACGGCATCCACACCCACATGACGAATACCCTGAACACGCCGGTCGAGGCACTCGAGTACGCCTTTCCCTTCCGCGTGCGCCGCTATTCGCTTCGTCGAGGCACCGGCGGGAAGGGCGCCTATCGAGGCGGCGACGGCATCGTGCGCGAAATCGAACTGCTCACCGATGCGGATGCTACGATCCTTTCCGACCGCAGGCGGTTCAGTCCGTACGGACTCATGGGGGGCGAAGCCGGCAAGCCGGGACGGACGACTCTGGCCGGGCCGCGGTCCAGGCGGCGCCTGGCATCCAAGTGCCGCTTCCAGGTGCGGACGGGTGAGCGCATCATTGTCGAAACCCCGGGCGGAGGCGGCTGGGGCCGGCGGACAAAGCGGGCGAAGAGATGATCAGGATACGATCGGTTCAGCTGCGCGAAATCCAGCTGCCCCTGGTTCACTACTTCGAAACCAGTTTCGGGCGCACTACACGTCGCCGGATCATCCTCGTCGTCGTCGCGACGCGCGAGGGACAAGGGTACGGAGAATGTACTGCCGGCGAAGAGCCGGATTACAGCAGCGAGACCACCGAGACCGCCTGGCATATCCTTTCCGACTTCATAATGCCTCGCCTGGCGGGAAAAGAGTTGACCGACGCGCGCGCCGTCGCATACGTCCTGGAACCGATTCGCGGACACCGCATGGCAAAGGCAGCCCTGGAGACGGCCGTGTGGGACCTGGAGGCGCGCCAACAGGAGATCCCGCTCAGCCGGCACATCGGGGGCGTCCGCAATGAGATTCCCTGCGGTGTTTCGATCGGTATTCAAGACAGCATCGAGATTCTTCTTAAAAAGGTGAGAGCGGAGCTGGCCGAGGGGTATCGCCGGATCAAGATCAAGATCAAGCCGGGTTGGGAGATGGAACCGCTGCGGCAGATACGCTCCGAGTTTCCTGGCATTCCCCTGATGGCAGATGCCAACTCCGCGTTTTCCTTGGCCGACCTTCCGCTGCTGCGCCAACTCGACCAGTTCAGCCTGATGATGATCGAGCAGCCGCTCGCGCATGACGACCTCATCGACCATGCGGCCCTGCAGAAGGAAATCGCGACGCCCATCTGTCTCGATGAGTCGATTCACAGCGCGGAAGACGCCCGCAAGGCGGTGGAGACGGGGAGTTGCCGCATCATCAACGTGAAGCTCGGGCGAGTCGGCGGGTACAGCGAGGCGATCAAGATCAACGATTATTGCTCGCGCCACCGGATTCCCGTGTGGTGCGGCGGCATGCTGGAGAGCGGGATCGGAAGGGCCCACAACATCGCCGTGTCGAGCCTCCCGGCCTTCACGCTCCCCGGCGACGTGTCTGCCAGCAAGCGCTATTTTGCCGACGACACGATTCGGCCGCCTGTCACCGTTACTCCCGAGGGAACAATCGTCATTCAGGAGACGCCTGGGATCGGCTACACCCCCGATTGGGAACGCATCGAGCGCGCGACGGTGCGGACGAGAACGTTTAATCTCTGAAAGGAGCCGCTATGACGGATCGTGTCATCGGAATCGTGGGCGGGATGGGCCCTGAAGCCACTGCAGACTTTTTTCAGGAAATCATTCGCTTGACCCCCGCGACCCGGGATCAGGAGCACATACCGGTATTCGTGTATTCGGATCCGCGCGTTCCCGAGCGGACAGCCGCCATCTTGCACGGCGGTGAAGATCCGACCCCCTGCCTGCTTCGGGCTGCATTGGCGCTGGAAAAGGCAGGTGCGGGAATCCTGGCCATGCCCTGCAACACTGCCCACTACTTTCTGCCGCGGGTGCAGCCCCAGGTGGGCATCCCGTTCCTGAATATGATCGAGGAGACGCTCCGGAGCACACGGGAGCAGGTGGCGGATCTCCGGAGCATCGGACTCCTGGCGACTCGGGGCACCGTCCTGAGCGGCGTGTATCGCGACGTTTTCTCGCGATACGGCATCGATGTCCTGGCGCCGCAGGATGCGGACCAGGAACGCATCCAACAGGGCATTTTCCAGATCAAGGGGGGAAGCTACGACCGCGCGAAACAGGATACATTTGAGACGATCGGGGCCGGCTTGATCCGTGCCGGCGCCGGGGCCATCGTTCTCGGGTGCACCGAAATTCCGCTGGCATTCAATGTCGAACGCGTGAGCTACCCGGTCGTAAATGCGACGCGTGTGCTGGCCCAGGCGGCCGTCGATTGGGCGCTGGGGAGACGCCGATGAGCGCAGATAAGCCGCGCCTCCTGCTCCTCGACATCGGGATGGTGCTGATCGAACTGAATTTCAATCCACTAGCGAAGACACTGCACAGCCTCTCGGGAATCGCGCCTGCGCAATTGCAGGAGGTGCTGACGGGGGAAGGGTTGATCCAGAAATACGAAACGGGGCAGATTGAGGCGGCGGCATTCCACCAGGAGGTCTGCCGCCGCATCGGGGCCGACATTCCCTGGCCGGCCTTCCTCGATGCCTGGAACTCAGTCTTCGATAAGCCGCTGATCCCCGACGAAGTCCTCGCCGCCGCGGCGCGGAAGAGCCGCCTCTGGGCAATCTCCAACACCAACAAGCTGCATTTCGATTACATGCTGCGTAACTTCACGTTCCTGCGCTACTTTGAAGGTTTTGTCCTCTCCCACGAAGTGGGAGTGCTCAAACCGGATGCGGGGATTTTTCTTCAGGCTTTGGAGAGAACGCAGGAGCCGGCTTCGGCGGTCCTTTTCGTGGATGACCAGGAGGCCAATGTCCGAGCCGCCCGCGATCTCGGGATCGAATCGCTGCAGTTCGTGAGTCCGCCTCAGCTGGCTGCCGATCTGAGTGCCCGCGGCTTGCTCTAACGACCTGTCACCGTTCCGGATTTCCGCTACTTGGAGACCGGCACTACCGGGACGGCCGTCATGGTGGTCGGCGTCATTCTCAGGGCCACGGCCGGAACCAACAGCGTGGACCGGACCTCGAGTACTCCCGTGCCGCTAAAGGCCGGGAATAGCTGATTAGGGCCTGCGATCATTTCCGCATTGTGTTTCCCTGCATCCAGTCCCTCGGGGCCGCATTGCAGAATGTCGTCGGATTCAGAATCGACGTGGAGCAGGTAATTCAGTACCGAGCTTGCCTGGTTGACGTTGGCGAGCGCCACGCCGGTGTTGTAGCTCCCGTCGGATTGCGCGAAGATCAGGAAGTTCTGTGCCAACGGCGCCGGCGGAACCGCGGCCTCGGTCAATAGCCTTCCGGCGGCATCATATTGGGAAAACACCACCACTCCCCCCAGGCCATGGTCGGCCGTGAGCACCGCATAGCCGCTCGTCTGCGACAGCATCGGGCCGGACTCGAGGAAAAGGGTGCCCCGTGGGCGAATGGTGAAAGGATAGACTGGCGCGCCTGGCGACGAGTTGAGGCTCACCGGCATGGGATTCCCGTCCGATCGTGTAAACCGGATGGCGCCCGAGACCGTAAAGTAGCCTGGGTTGGTGAGCACAATCGTCGACCGATAGGAGTTGTTGGCCGGACCGACCGCCATCTGTGGGAAATGGAGGGTGACAGGATCCCATTCCTGGTTGGAGGAAACCGCCGGTAACGTGGTCAAGGTCCGGGGTGAGCTTCGCAGCGCCACGGAGGGAACCGGTGCATCGGCCACCACCTGCAGGCTTCCGCGGAAGTTGCGGAGGTTCGGGAACAGTTGGCCGAGGCCGCTCACATAGATTGCCATCTGCTTGCCGGGATCCAGGCTGACGCTCTTCTCCGCAACCGAAACGCCTGAGAGATCCAGCAGATTCAGGGAGATGTTTACAGGTCTTGTTCCGGCGGGATTCGCAAATGCGATCCCCGTGTTGAAGTCTCCGGTGACATCTACGGGAAATGTGAAAAAGTCCATCACCGTCGAAGCGCCGACGGCTGCCTCGGTTATCAACGAGCCGGCGTCGTCGTACTCCGAAAAGATCGCGCTTCCCCCGATGGAACCGCTGAACTCCACCTTGGCATAGCCGGACGCGCCCATTCCGCTGCCGTCGGTCTTGAGCACAAAATCGCCCTTGGGAGGAATGCGGAACCAGAAGGAACTGGAAGGCGCGCCCCCTTCCCGGCTCGAGATCTCCATCGGTGTGCCGTTGGCGTTGAAAAACGAGATTTGCCCCATCGACTCGATATCCCCGCTGTTGATCAGGATCACGCTCGTGGCAAAGTAGATGGAACCAAATGACCCGTTCGCGATCTGCGGAAAGTAAATGCTCTGGCTTGGGCGCAACCGGAGCCGGTAATTGCCGATTACATGATCTGCGCTGCTCACGTAGGGATCCGCGAGAAAAGCCTGATCAGTGAAGATCGAACCGTATCCCTGGTCTGCGCCGGTTGTTACGGCAATATAGTACTTCCCATCCCGCGGAACCTCGAAGCTGGCTGCGGGATCGGCCCTGAAACCGTTGTCCGGATCGGTTCCCTCCGTGACATCCATCAGCAGGCGCCCGCCGTCGTCGAAAACACCCATTCGGGCCGATACCGACATCAACCATGGAGGATGGGCTTCCGCATCGAGCGCCTCAATGTCGATGCTGATTTTTTCGCCTGCCTTGGCGGCAAACTGGTACCAGTCGATATCTCCCAGGCAGTCCAGGTTGGCGCCGTAGGTATCGAACGGAAGGGTGACGAACTTTCCCGTCAGCCGGGTATCGTTCGGTTCGTAGGCATCGCTTCCGCTCCAATATTGCCGCGGGAATGACCAGAGTGTGTATTTGCCGCTATCAGCGCCGTCGCCAGTGTGTCCGAACGCGGCCGCGGAACTCACGGAGACATAGAAATTGCCGTCCGAAGGCAATTTGATGTACAGGATCGGTTCCACCCCGCTGCTGCCGTCGCCGAGATTTGCCTCTTTATCATTGTAAGCCAGGAGCCTGCCGGCGCTGTCGTAGAAGGCGAGGATTGCGTCAAGGTCGGCGTTCGGATGCGCCCAGAAGACAATTTCCGTCCCGGCCCGGCCCGTAAGCTTGTAAAAGTCGACGTCCTTGTCCGAGCTTATGTTGCCGTATTCTGCGCTGACGGGCAGGCTCAATTGAATCGCCTGGCCCGGCGTGTCGTTTGGTTCCTTATCGAGGCTCTGGCCCATCGACGATCCCGGAAGCGCCAGCAGCAGGAGCAACGTTGCGGGCAAACAGCACACACGAAGGCAATACAGACGGTCCGACATGGCCGCACCTCTCCTCTTACCGGATATCCAGGAACAACCGATTCGACGTTCCCCCGTTGTCCGGATTGGCAACGCTGATGGGCACCCTGCCGGCCGACCGTATCAGCGACGCAGGAACCTGAGCTCTCACCTGCCGGTCGCTGACGACGGTCGTGACCAGAGGCGACATGTTGAAGTAAGTGACCGTTCCGGGTTTGAAGTTGGTCCCGTTGACGGTCAGCGTGAAAGCCGGGCCTCCGGCTGCAACGGTCTGAGGACTGAGCGAGATCAGGAACGGATTGGCGACAAATGAGCCCTCGGTGATGAAGAAGCTGACCGGGTCGGTAATGCCTCCTCCCGGCGGAGTGTTCGCGACCTCCACGATCCATTCGCCCAGCGCATCCGGATACATCACCTCCGGGGTGAAAACGAGTTGTGTGCTGCTGAATACTTCGAGTTTGCTGGTTCCAAATTCAGGCGGATCAGCCTCAGCCTTGTAAATACGGATGTGAGTGTCGGGTCCGAAATTGGTACCCATCACTATGATCGGCATGTCGAACTTGAACGGCAGATCCAGGAGGGTGGCCGATCCAGGCTGGGCCGATGTGATCGTGGGTTGAAGCCCCTCGATGCACAGGGACGCCGCCTGTGCCACACCGAGCGAGGGATCCGGGTTCCGAACCTCGATTCTCGCGTAGCCCGCCACTTTTAGCAGTTCCGGCGGAATCTTGGCGTACAAGTGCGTCGACAAACAATAGGCGTCGTTCTCGCAGTAGGTAGTGGCCAGCGGGGCGCCGTCGAATAGAACCACCGCGCCTCGGCGGAACCCGTATCCCAGAACCTCGACGTCCACTGGGCTCGCGCTCGGTTCCAGCCTGGCTGAAATGGTTTTGGGCAAGACCGTTTCCACCGCGGCCGGCGGATAGTAGACCGCCAGCAGCTGAACGTTCGATTCTGCATCCGTGGGATAGGGATTTGCCACGGTCACGGGGAAAATGCCGCCGCGCTCGAGGTAACTCGCCGGCAGGTAGGCAATCATCTCCGCCTCGTTGACAAGTGTGACCTGTATACCGTCACTCAGGCCGTTTACCTTAACCTTGGCGCCCTGCAGGAATCCCGATCCCTCGAGAGTGATGGCGCCTCCGGAGATTCCCTCGGCCAGAAGGCCCGAGGAAATCACGTTCGTCAGCTCAGGCCTGCTCTGGAATGTCACCAGCGGATAGGTGCGGCTCAACCGGCGGGAGACATCGGACCCGTTGGTGACCACGGCGAGCTCGTAGGTCGAAGGCGATTCCAGCAGATAGGCCGGAATGATCGCCTGCAGGCGCGTGGAATCCACGAATGCGGTCTGCAGCCGTATCGAGTTGATGAATGCCTCGGAAGTCGAGTTGAAATCCATGCCGAATATGGTGACCGTGGTGTCCACGCTGCCTACGGGAACGGATGCGGGCTGCACCAGAATGGCGTTGTTGGCTGTGAATCCCTGAAAGTCCTGACGTACGTTTGCGGTCGTAATCTCGAAGCTGACCTGTGCCGGCACAAACTGAAAGCCGAACTGGTCCACCATCATCGAGTATCGTCCGGCGGGCAGATTGGTGAACGCGTAGTCGCCGTTTGCGTCTGACGTTGCCAGATTTCCACCGGGGCCCGAAAGCACGACCCGGAACCCGGCCGCCGGCTTGTCGTTGATGAACACCTTGCCGGTGACTGCAAAACTGGTGAGCGGAGCAGGCGTGAACGACGCGACTTGCGGTGTGAAATTCGAGGCGATGCTGCCGCTGTCGCTCCAGATTGTGGCCGTGGCGAACAGGGCTTCGTTCGAGCTGACAAACACGATCCCGCCGCACTGGTTCGAGACTTCCGGCATCAGTTGAGACAGTGAAGACGAAATCCTCTTGCTGGGGCCGATCGCGACCTGGTTATAGGCCAGGGTCGCACCATCGGGGCCGATCACCCGGATGTCGGCCGCGGCCGTGTTCGGGGTGGGATTGGCCAGCGTGATGTCGGTGTGATAGCCGTATCCCTGGATGATCTGCGGGAATACGAATTCAGTTTTCGGAGTCCGCTGCATCGGCACTGCGGCGAGTGACTCCGCGTCGTTCTTTCCGTAGATCAACGCCGCCGAAACCCGTCCGGACGCCTGGACGAGGAGCCACCCTTCCTGCTCGCCCGACCCGAGGGCGGTGATGATATTCTGCAGCGGGGCCCGCAAGCCCCCCTGCGGATTGAGGCTGATTGCCCGGGTGCCGAGGCTGGAGCCGTTGTTGGCAACAGCCGTCACCGTGACGTTCACGGACGTTGACTCGACGTTCACAAGCCCGAGTGTCGAGGCATAGCCGCCTCCTGTCCGGAAGTAAGGAATGGCCCCCGAATTCGACGTCCCTGTCAATGGAACGGCATTCAGCGCCGCAATATCCACGGTACCCTGCAAGGATGGGAGGGAGGACAAGCCTGCGAACAGGCTTGTGCCGGACACCGATTGTGCCACCGACAGAACGTTCCGTGCCTTCGAGGTTGCGGTGATGTGCGACAGACCGCGCAAATCCGTTCCCGGCGGGAACAGATCAGTTGTCAGCGCGTGAAGGTTCCCGTTTCCGGGAACGTTGACCGTGGCGATACCCAATGAGCGGCCGTCGAAATTCCACAGTTTCAACTCCACAGATGTTTCACGGGAATTCGGGTTCGCGAAGTCGATTTCGGAAACTCCTTCCGACGGTCCGGGGACCACCGGGAAAACCAGGCTGGTCGAAGCTTCCGCGCCTTCACTCCCGTCCAGAAACGAAACGGCAGGGTCGAACGTCTGATAGTATGCGACCAGCCCCGGGGTTGAACTGGTGATAATCAGGGAGGAGTCCGCATTCACCTGTGAGCCGAATATCTCCGAAACGAGTTTCGCCAGCTGGCCGTGTGCCGGGATGGTCAGAGTGACAGGGTTGGTCCCGCCCCCTGCCAGGCTTCCATCCGGCGCCCGCAGCGTCAATGCCACTTGCGCATCCCGAATGTTCGGATTGAATATCGCGATCCCTGTGCTTTCACCCGTGAATGCGACGAAGTGAGGGAAGACGATTTGGGAAGCGGGGGCGGATTGGGCGCGAAGCCCTGCTGGCAAGGCGGCCAGGCAGAGGCAAAGGGCCAGGATCCGTATTCGGCTGTTTACGGTGATTGATCTGTCAGTCATAGCATGACCTCATTCATGAGGGTACTTCCGTAGCCGGCAGATTTGACGTACAACATCATCAAGTCGGTGCGCGTTAGAAGTAGTAGACAAATGCAAACGAAACCTCGATCTGATGGAACACCCCGCTCGTCGGGAACACCAGAGCGGTCGGGTCGTCGGAATGCTCAGGCAAGCCGAACCTGGGAGTGCGCGTCATGTAATCGCGTGCGTCGGCACGGAACCCGAATCGACGGCTCAACTGCGCACGGATGCCGCCGCCGGCATTGAAAGCAAAGACATTCTCCGTGTGCAGCTTGCCTAATCCCATCTCCGCGGCGTTGTTTACGGTCTCCGGCGAAACCACGAAAAACGTCCCGCCACCGCCGGCCGTCAGATATGGAGAGATCTTATTGTCGGGATTCAGGCCCGCCGGGTACCAGAGGGCATTGACCGCGAACTGGTGCGAGCGCACGGTGAAGGGAAACTCTGATCCGCCGGTGGAGTTCACGATTTTAGTGGCATTCGTGCCGTAGCTATAAATGATGTCCTCGCCCCAGTGTTTCTTGAAATCGACTCCCACGCGGACGCCCCCCCGCGCGCCCTCAGAGTACTTGTGCGCCCCACTGACAGGCGGAGAGAATTGAGGCAGGCCGATCTGGAAATCCTTGTCTTTCGGTAAGTTGACCGCGCCGAACACCTCGAACCGGTACTGGTTCTGGGCGAACGCAGGCGCCGTCAGGAGAAGCAGAATTGCCAACGAGGGGTACAAGCGAGCAAATGATTTCATCTCAGACTCACCTTTCCACATGGAATGCGGGTTCAACGGGGGGGTGACGCCAGGCCGGACCCCCACGATAGAGGACCAAGTCCAACCTTTCATCCGCCGCGATCATGGGCAAAATCCATTTATCCTATCGACTTGGCACTAGCGGGCGCTTAGGGATTTTTATTCGGGTTTCACGCCCCCGTTCCGGCCGCACCCATCAGCCTGCGGCCCGCATCCGCGGGCTGGTCCGGAAGCCGGAACGGCGTCGTGCGCACCAGTGCCGTTACTCCACCTAACTGGGAAGCGCCTGGAGTGAGCGAGATTTTCTGAGCCTGTGGTGAAATGCTGGGGAGCAACCAGGGAGAAGGAGTTGACCAGAGCCCGGCTGGAGGGAAGCAGGGCCGGGCGCGGCGGCTGCCTGTGCCCCCATGCAAAATAGACCCTTGTGGGCACGAGCTTCAAGGCCGATCACGAACTCGATCCCGAGACCCAAGGTCTAAGCGCATGAATTCATAAATACGGTGATGTATCGCAGCCGCAATGCAGGAGTGCGAAGAATTTGTCATTGATCATTGGTCATTTGCCATTTGTCATATCCAGCCAGTTTCAAGTCGTCAAATGGTCAATAACAAATAACAAATAACAAATGGCAAATTCGATGCGTGCCTCTGCAGGTTTGGCTGTAGCGCCGATCCGACCTGACTTGCGCTTCTCTAACGGGCGGAAATATGTCTCCGTACTTATGAAATCGAGTACTAAGGTCTAAAGTCGAAGGTCTAAAGTCCGAGGTCTGAAGTCTAAAACCCCGTACACTACTTCTTGGCGGCTGCCGCGGGCGGCGCCTTTCCCGGGGGGACGTTCCCCTTCCCCCTCTGCTGGCGCAGCGTCCCGGAAAAGCTCTCGAGTCTTTGCTGTTGCTCCGGAGACAGCAGGTTCTTGATCTGAATCCGCATCATAAAGGTGGCGCGCTCGAGGGCGGCCCTTGCTTCCTGAACCCGGTCGAACGCCTTCAGGGCGGCGTCCTCGTCGATTGAATCCTTGCCCAGGAGATCAGCAAGGTCGAGTTGACGTTTCTCGAGTTCCGCCTTCTGGTCAATCAAACCCCGGCGGTGCTGTGTCCACAGGGCGTCGATTCTGGATTGCTGATCAGGGCTCAGCTTCAATGCCGTAATCAGGCGCTTATTGTTCCACCACTTGCCAGGAGGCATTTCCTTTAAACCTCCCTGCGCCCATACCCACGGGAACAGGAGCCCGGCGAGCAGACCGGTCGCGACGAACCTGATTGTCTTTCTCATGAGATTTCCTTCCTTCTGTGATCCAACTTCTCGGCGGGGTTCGCCTTCCCTTGACCGCGGCCGGCATTTTTGTGCACTACGCCGGGCCATGCGTCGTAGGTGGAGAGGTAATCTGCGTCTGATTGCGCGAGCGTCTGCTCCAGGTCTTCCAGGAACTGTTCATCCCACCGATCGCGCTCCTGTACCGTCGAGGCCGCCGCCCTTTCGGGGAGTGCCTCCTGGCGCGGAGGCCCTCCCTTGGTTATCAGGACCGCAAATAACACCAGGCCTGCGGCCAGTGCCATCCCCTGCCACACCAGGCCGGGCCGCCGAAGCCACTCCTTCCGCGGCGGCGCCGTCCGCTCGGCGCGAAGCCTGTTCTTGAGTCGGGGCAAAAAGTCGGAAGAAGGTTCCACTGCCGGATAGCACTCCATCGCCGTCCAGGCTTGCTCCATTTGGCTTTCCAGCCCGGCACACCCGGAGCAGCCGAGGAGATGATCCGCCAGCCGCCGCTCATCTCGCGATCCCAAGCCCCGTGACGCTTTCTCGGAAAGTAACCGACGGGCACGCTCACAGTGCATTCAAGCCCTTCCTTTCTCCAGATAGGGGAGGATGCGGTCGCGCACATGGAGTTTGCCGCGGTGGATGTAGGTTTTCACCGCAGCCTCGGTGCATTCCATGATCTCCGCTATCTCCCTGTAGCTCAACTCTTCGTAGCGCCGGAGCACGATCGCCACCCGTTCATTCAGCGGCAGCGCCTGGATCGCGCGCCGGATCACCTCCCCCATTTCAGAGGCAATGAGCCGCTGCTCGGCATCCGGCAGCGGATCGGGAAGCGTCTCCTCCACGGGGGGCGAATCTCCGTGCGAATCGTGATTGCGGTTCCAGAATCGCATCCGCCGGTTCCGGCCGGCGGCCTTCAGACTCAGATTGGTCGCAATCGTATAGATCCATGCCGCAAACCTGGCCCTCGGCTCATAGGTGTGACGAGCCCGGCAAACCCTGAGGAAAACCTCCTGCGCAAGCTCTTCCGCCTCTCCCGCATTATTGACAATTTTGTAAATAAAATTGACAATAGGTCTGTGATATTTGTCCAAAAGTTGATCGAATGAGCTGTCGTCGCCTTTCTGATAAGCAACCATCAACGCTGCATCCGGGTCACTGTGATTCATGGGCACATCAACCATTAGAATGAATCCCGATGCCGGAAGAAAGTTTCAGGGAATGAACCCTTTCCTTCCGAGTTGCTTCCTTTCTGATGAACAGGCAATCGTGAGTCCGGGAATGCATGCCGGCCGTGAACGCACGCAGATCGCCGGTACGTGGAAAGGTTAACACTGTCACAGGCTTACAACCTATGGTATTCCGGAGTCTGCGCAACAAGCTTCTGATCCTGATGATCGTGCTCTCGCTGCTTCCCCTGGTGGGGATTTCGGTGTTTTCTTACTATGTCGGGAGCAAGCAGATTGCGGAGGACCGGATCAAGCTCGCCCTGGAGAACAAGGCGCAGGATACTGCCGACAAGATTGACAACATGCTGCGCGGCCAGGAGTTTGAAGTGGCGTCTATGGCCGGCACATTTTCCCTGGTGTATCCCACCTTCGCCGAGCGGGAAAAGCCCGGCATCATCCGGCTGCTCAACAACTATTGCATCAACCACGAGGGATACGACGTCCTGGCGATCGTGGACAAGACGGGAAAGATCGTCGCCATCAACACGATCGACAGTCTCGGGGATCGGCTGTCGCCTTCGGTGTGCACTATGGTGATGGGTGAAAGCATCGGCGACTATCCGGGCGAGAAGGAGCTGTTTGACCGTTCGATCCGGGGCTCTTCGTCGCATCACGACTGGTACCAGTCGTCCCTCGTCCACCGGCTGTACGACTACAAGAATGGAGACATAAGCCGGCAGTACAATATCGCTTTTTCCGAGCCGGTACGGAACACCCAGACCCAGGAGATCACCGGGGTCTGGATCAGCATCATCAACTGGTCCAGCATTCAGAGCATTCTCGACACCGTCGAATCGGACCTCGCAAACCGGGACCTGAAAACCGGTTATGCGTTCATGTATGCCAGGGACGCGAACAAAATCATCGCACACAAGTACCGGCTGAATCGCAGCGGAAGCGAGCCTCTGTCGGCCTATCCGGAAGACTCGCGCAATCTGTACAATACGCGGATCGTCGAAGATCATGGGCTGAAAGACCTGCACGACGCGATCCTGCTGAAAAAGCATAGCTTTGGCTATGAATTCCCCGCCGGCAACAAGAAGATCTCAGGCCTGGCGCCCATCGACAACACTTCATTCGGCTGGATCGTCGGGGTTGGCATTGACGAGACCGACATTTTCCGGCCGATCAAGAACATGACCTCCTATCTGGCGGCGGCTACCGTTTTGCTGGCCCTGCTTGTGGTGGTGCTTACATTTGTCGTCGCCCAGGGGATCACAGTCCCGCTCCGGAACCTGATTCAGACTGCACAAACGATCGCCCAGGGGAATTTGAGCCAGCGGGTGCTGATCCGCTCGTCGGATGAGGTCGGTACACTTGGTACGACGTTCAACGACATGGCGAGATCTCTCGAAGCTCGTGAAGACCAGCTTCAAGAGCTCAACCGCAACCTCGAAGACATGGTCCGACAGCGCACGAATGAGTTGGAAAGATCCCATGAGGCGTTGAAGAAGGCGTATCTCGATCTGCAGAATACGCAGGAACAGCTGGTCCAGACCGAAAAAATGGCCTCGCTCGGCCAACTGGTGGCGGGGATTGCGCACGAGATCAAGAATCCGCTCAATTTCATTTACGGAAATACGGGCTTTCTTTCCGACTACACACGCAAGCTCCAGGCGCTCCTCGAGGCGTATGACAGTCTGCCGAGCCTGTCTCCCGACGACCGCGCGCGGATGACGGGCCTGAAGGCGAGCTGCAACTACGACTTCATCAAGGAGGACCTGCCAACCCTGATCGACAACTTCACCGAAGGGGCGAGCCGGATCAATACCATCGTATCCGACCTGCGCACCTTCTCGCGCATGGACAGCGACACAGTCTCGGAAATCGACGTCCACGCATCCATCGAGATCTCGCTCAATCTCCTCCGCAACCAATACAAGGAACGCATAGAAATACACCGCGAATACGGCGAGATTCCAAAGATTCAGGGATACTCGGGGAAACTCGGCCAGGTGTTCATGAACCTGCTCTCCAACGCGTTTCACGCCATCAGCGACCGCGGAGATGTGTGGATCCGAACGCGGGCGGTGGACAGTTCGGTGACCGTGGAGATCCAGGACAATGGCCATGGCGTCCCGCGCGAAAACCTGAAGCGCATCTTTGAACCCTTCTTCACCACCAAGGCGGTAGGGCAGGGAACTGGCCTGGGTCTGAGCATCAGTTACGGCATCATTGAGCAGCATCACGGGAAGATCCTTGTCGCCAACGCTACCGGCGGCGGAACCATCTTCACCGTGCGCCTTCCCATAAATCAGGAGAAAGCGGCGCCGTGAAGAAATTCGAGTTGCTTCTTATCGATGACGAACCCGCGAACCTGCAGAAACTGCACCGGACTTTTGTGGACCTGTACAACGTTCACCTTGCGCACACCGGGGAGAAAGCTCTGGAGATCCTGAAATCCCGCCAGATCGATGCCGTGATCACCGACCAGAAAATGCCCCATATGAGCGGGATCGAGTTTCTCGATGCCGCCCGCAGGGAACAACCCGACATGGTGCGGATTATCCTCACGGGGTATGCGGAAGTAGACGACCTGATCGCGGCCATCAACACCAGCATCGTTCACAAGTACATCACCAAGCCCTGGGTGCCCGACGACCTGCGCATGGCAGTGCGCGAAGCCCTGGAAAAACGCGAGCTTCAACGCGAGAACGAACGCCTCGCCGCCGAACTCCAGGCGGCCAATGAACGCCTGCGCACGGAAAACACCATCCTCCGCCAAAAAGCCGAACTCGAGGACCGAACGAGGGACATCATCCATGGCAGCTCGGAAATGGAGAACATCCTCAAACTGCTGCGCCGGGTGACCGGGACGGAGACCACCGTCCTGATCCAGGGGGAGACCGGAACCGGCAAGGAACTGATCGCTCGTTTCATTCACAACGAGAGCAACCGCCGCGATCGCATCTTCATCCCGGTGAACTGCGGAGCGATTCCCAGGGAACTGGTCGAAAGCGAATTCTTCGGGCATGCCAAGGGCGCCTTTACGGGCGCCAGCCAGGAAAAGAAGGGCTTCTTCGAAATGGCGGATGGGGGCGCCATCTTTCTCGACGAGATCGGCGAGGCCCCCGCTGAGTTGCAGGTGAAGCTGCTGCGCGTGATTCAGGAAGGCGAAATCATGCCCGTCGGATTCCACCAGCCCAAACGGGTAGACGTGCGCCTCATCGCTTCGACCAACCGGGACCTGCGCGCCGAAGTCGACGCAGGACGGTTCCGCCAGGATCTCTACTTCCGCATCAATGTCTTTTCGGTTACCATCCCGCCTCTGCGGGAGCGCACGAAAGACATCCTCCCGCTCGCGGAGCATTTCCTGAAACAGTTTTCCGTTAAACTGAACCGCAAGGTCGGCCCCTTCAAGCCGGAAACGCGGCGAATGCTGGAAGCCTATGCCTGGCCCGGCAACGTGCGCGAACTGCAGAACGAGATCGAGCGACTCGTTCTGCTTGCCGAGCCGGAAAAAGAAGTCGGGCCTGAACTCCTCTCCGATCACATCCGGCCGCGCCTCCGCTCCCTTTCTGCGACAGACGGAAACCTCAAAGTCGCCGTTCAAAACCTGGAAAATGAGATCATCCGCGAAACCATGGAACGTCTGCACTACAACAAATCCCGCGTTGCCCGCACCCTCGGCATCAGCCGCCAATCCCTGCTCGACAAACTTCGGCGAATGGAACTGTCTTCCTGACGACACTCGACTATCTAAAGATTGGACAGTAATAAGTCATTAATCTTCAGTGTTTTGAAGGAAGTTAACAAATTAGTGTCCATTATGTGTGCAAACCCTGCTTTTGGGGGTCGAGATTTCCATCTCCGCAATCAACAGAAAACAAACGACTTATTTCTTGAGCGTGATCGGGTAAAGATTGGCCCTTGCATTGCATACGGGTAGGGTGTGTGATTGCCTGACGATGCAGTGAGGGGATTATGGAAACTTTGGAAAAGGTGGAGCAAGAAGAAGTCGGTCAGAGCCTGTTGCGTCGGTGCCTGAGGGACGATCCGGAAGCGTGCAACGCCCTGCTGGCTCTCTACAATCGCAAGATTTTCAATACGGCCTACCGGATCCTGGGCGAAGAGTCGTGGGCTGAGGACGCGCTCCAGGAGACGCTGATCAACATCTATCGCGGTCTCAATCGATTTCGAGGTGCCTCCAAGATTTCAACCTGGGTGAGCAAGATCACTGTGAACGTCTGCCTCGGTATGATCCGGAAAGGGCGGAACAAGCGATGCGTGCCGTTGGATGAAGAGGCCGCGGCGCGGGAGTATGCGGCAAGTCCCACCCCCTATGTCGACCCGCTCAAGCACGCGGCGGCGAGCGAACTGCATGCGTTCATCCAGGAGGCGTTCGACCGCATGTCGAACAAGCAGGGGATGGTCGTGCGCCTGCACGACATGGAAGGAAACACGATCCCCGAGATCGCGCGTATTCTGCGGTGCCCGGTCGGCACGGTCAAATCCCGTCTTTTTTACGGCAGGCAGGAATTCAAAGACATCTATACCGCTCTGACCCGTCAACGAACTCTCTGTCCCAACAGTTCCAACTGAACTCACCCTCAAAACGCAAACCGCGAAGCCCCAGGGACCTCGCGGTCCCCTGGGGCTTCGCGGTTCCCCTCTCCATCCCGGCTCTGCGGCTTGGTCTTCGACCTGGACTTGGACGTGGACTCCGATCATCCGGCTCTGGCGCCTGACTGCAACTTCGACCTTCGGAGAGGCCTTATTCCTTTGGGGTGCGGCTCTTTCAGAACAGATCGCAAGTTATGCAAATATACAAAGATATGCAAACCTTCAGTTCAAACAAGTGCCACTGCTTGACCACCTATCAATTTATCAATTATCATTTGTCAATTATCGATTATCATTTTCGCAGACCAAAGGCTCACCACCGACAAATAACAAATGACAAATGCTCTTCCGATTGCAATCCCAACTCATATAATAGTGCGATAAATCTTCTGTCCTAAAAGAGCCGCACCCATTCCTTTTTCCGCTCCTTCGACCAAGATCAGATCCGCGTCCAAGTTGAGATCCAGGCCCAAGTCCAGGTCCAGGACCTCGAAGGACAATTATGTGGTTTCAAAGAACCGTCTAGGCCTGCCTGAGCGCCTCTTTGACTCTCTCCGGCGTCATGGGGAATTGATAGAGCCGGGCGCCGGTCATGTCGAAGATCGCGTTGGCGACGGCGGCTCCGAGCGGAACGATGGCCGGCTCGCCGCCACCCTTGGGCAAAGGCACCTCGCTCTTGACCAGGATCGTTTCAATCTCGGGGAGTGAAGAGAAGCGAGGCAATTCATACGTGTCGAAGTTGGTTGTGAAGATCTGGCCTCCCTTAAAGCTGATGTCCTCCGACAGGGTGTATCCCAGCCCCATGGTGATACAGCCTTCCATCTGCATCACCGCTCCTTCGGGGTTGATGACCAATCCCATGTCCTGGGCACAGACAACCCGCCTTACCTTTACCTTGCCGGTCGCCTTGTCGACCGACACCGTGACAATCTGGGCAACGTAAGTCTCCGCATCGATGCCGCAAGCGATTCCGAAGCCGCGGCCGCTGGGAGTCGCGCCCTTTTTCCAGCCGAACCGTTCGGCGGCAGCCTGCAGAACCAGGCGCATCCGCGGATCGCTGGTGTTGTTCAGGCGGAACTCCAGCGGGTCGACCTTCGCCCTGGCGGCCATGATGTCGATCTGCTGTTCCCGTCCAAAAACGTTGATCATGGCCCCCGGCGCGCGCCAGGCGCCTGTGGCAAAGGGGTGTGCGGTGCCGCCGCCCATGCCCCCTCCGTACACCCGTTTGACGTTGTTGGGCACGCTGTAAAACTGTTCGGAACTCCTGGAACCGGCGCCATAGACGTTGTAGTCCCACAGGCAGATCTTGCCCGCGGCATCGATGCCCGACTTGATCCTGACGACACCGGCGGGCCTGAACGTGTCGTAGAAGAACTCCTCCGCCCGCGTCCAGAAGACCAGGACCGGCTTTCCCGTGATCTTGGCCAGCCTGGCCGCCTCGACCGCCTGCTGGGCTGGATTCTTGCCGCCGAAACCGCCGCCGACGAAGGGGGTGATGACGTGCACGTTCTCGTTCGTAAAACCGAGAGCCTGGGCGATCTGGTTCCGATTGGGGAACGGGCTCTGCGTCGAGATCCAGACCGTGGCCTTTCCGTTTTCCACCCTCGCCAGAGCCGTGTGCGTTTCAATCGGCGCATGCGCGCCGTAGGCAGTAGTGAACCTGCTTTCAAAAACGGACGCCGCCGCCTTCTCGCCTGCGGCGAGGTCGCCTTTCGCCTCCGATTCCTGTGCCTGCGGAGCGACTTTGACCAGGTGGTCGAAGATGGTCACGTTGTCGACCGTGGGCATGGGAACATCGAATTCCGCCTTGATGGCGGCCAGGGCTTTCTCTGCCGTCTCAGGGTCCGGATGGAGGACGGCGACCAGACCGTCCTGGTTGACCACGGTCACCCCCGGCAACTTTTCAGCCGCGGATGTGTTTACGCTCTTGAGGGTAGCGCCATGGGCCGGCGGTCGCAGGATTCGGGCATAGAGCATGCCCGGCAGCCGGATGTCCCCCGCGTACTGCGCCTTTCCCGTGACTTTCAGGACGGCATCGGTGCGCTTGATGGGCTTGCCCATCAAAGTGAACTCGGAAGGCGATTTGGTGACGGCCTTGCCTTCAAGCCTGCGCGTGATTTTCTGACCTTTGGTCAACTGGCCGAAGGTCAGCCTGGTCTTCTTGTCGGCTGTGACGACGACCGCCCCGTTTTCCACACTCAGATTCCCTTTGGGCACCTTAAGTTGTTCTGCAGCCAGGTCGATCAGGACCCCTTTGGCCTCGGCGGCCGCCGAACGGAGGGCCGGGCCGAAGAACCGGGTGGACATGGAACCGTAGGTTCCGCTGTCGAACGGGCACAGATCGGTGTCGCCCATGACCATGTCGACCGACTCCAGCGGCACCCCCAGTTCGTCTGCCGCTTCCTGGGCCAGCGAGATAATCACTCCTTGTCCCATCTCGATCTTGCCTGAGTAGACGGTCACCCTGCCATCTTCCCCAATCTTCAGGTAGGCGTTGAAATCGGTCGGATAGCTGGGGCCCCGCTGCGCGAACAAGTCCGACACATCAAGGGTAAAAAGGACGATGATTCCGCCGCCAAGCAGCTTAATGAAATCGCGCCGGTCCAGGGCGTAATCGGCCGTCGAATCGGGTGCTTCAAGGATCTCAGACTTTTCATCTCCCATGATATGCCTCACTTTTTCGCAACACTTTCGATTGCCTGGATAATGCGTTTATGCGTGCCGCACCGGCACAGGTTCTGCTCCATGCCGTCGATGATCTGGGCGCGCGTGAGCTTCGGGCTCTTCAGCAACATGCCGTAGGCCGTCATGATCATGCCGGAGGTGCAGAAACCGCACTGCAATGCCCCGTTGTCCGCGAAGGCCGTCTGCAGAGAATGCAGCTTCCCATTCTGGGCCAATCCCTCGATGGTGGTTACCTCTTTGCCGCGCACATCCCTCACAGGAACCTGGCACGAACGCACCGCCTCCTTGTTCACGATTACGGTGCAGGCGCCGCACAGGCTCGCTCCGCAGCCGAATTTCGTTCCTGTAAGCCCCAGGTCGGTACGCAGCACCCACAAGAATGCACGGTCGCCGTCAACCTCCAGTTTTGTGGGTCTGCCGTTCAGTCTGAAATCGATATTTTCTCTCATAGGGTTCTCTTCTTTGATAGGTGGTTTGGCTGGGTAAGTATTGTATCAGAATTCGGCCCGGTCATCTCGGATTTGCGGCACAAAAACGTACTGCCGGCAGTGGCCTTGTCATCGGTTATCGCTGCACCCCTGTGGCGGGCTCGTTTCACTTTCCGCTACCCGGCCGCCGTGGTAGAATTTTCAGTTCAAACGAACGGCGGAGTTGCTCCATGTTATTGAATTCTCAGGTATTCCCTGTACAGAAAGAATATCCCGGGAGAATAAAGCACTTGTTTCTCCGGCCGGAACCACCTGCCCGGGAACAGGAGTATGAGCCACGCTTCTATATTGAGGCCAGGATCGACTTCTCCGATGTCCGTTCCGGATATCACGCCACCCTGGGAACGAACAACGTCCTGGACATGGTCTCCGTTGAAGGAGACATGGTCTGGACACGCGATATGGTGCGCCCGGTGGATGTTGCCGCCATCCTGACAACCAAACCGGAAGGAGCGAAGCTTCGCAACCTTCCGGAGTTTGTTACCGCCGAAAATGTGTCGCGGGTCGAAACTCAGTATCTGGCGTACCTCCTGCGAAACACGGAAGTGCGGGTTTTCCGCAATTTCGCCCTGAACAATTACTCGTTTCCGGGCGAGAGCCGAGAAGACTTTCAGGCGCGTTGCCTTGACCTGTTGAACGAATCTTTCCGCCGCGAACTGGACGCGATGCGCGACGTGGTCAACCGACGCCTCGCGCGCATTGAACAGAAGTACCTGAACTCGGTCAGGGCCGGAGAGTTCGAGTCGGATCGCAGGACAACACAGGGAAGAAGCCGGCTGCACGCGGTTGCGGAGGGGATCGCGGAGCTGTTTCTGCAGACGGAACTGACTTTGGGTGACTGCGACCTCGAGCCGCGGTATGCGGACCCTAGACTCCCCGACCTGGAGCAGAGCCTGAGAACGCTCGAGTCGGATGTCTTCCTGGAGATCCAGCGGCTGTTGAACTCCTATCAGGAGAAGATCAGGAATATCGACGATTACATCATCCACCCGAATCACCGGGATCTGCATCTGGTCAGGACCTGCATTCTGTGGTTGCCGGCGGGAGCAGAACTCAGATGAAGCGGGACAGGGTGGCGGTTGCCATGAGCGGCGGCGTCGACAGTTCCACGGCTGCCGCGATTCTCAAGGAGCAGGGCTATGATGTCGTCGGTTTTTCGATGCAGCTATATGACCAGAGAAGGAACACGGCTGAGGATGATGTGCGCCGGTTCGGGCGCTGCTGCGCCCTCGACGACATGTACGACGCGCGGCAGGTTGCGGCTCGACTCGCCATACCTCACTACATCGTCAACTTCGAGCGCGAGTTCGAAAGCACGGTGGTGCAGTCGTTCGTTGAGGATTATCGCAACGGCCTGACACCTTCCCCGTGCGTCCTCTGCAACTCCCGCATGAAATTCGACCGCCTGATGCGGCTGGCGCAGGACGTAGACGCCGGGCATGTGGCGACCGGGCATTACGCCCGTGTCACCCACGACGAGGAAACAGGCAGAACACTGCTCCTGAAGGGACTGGATCACGACAAAGATCAATCCTACTTTTTGTTCGAGTTGAAGCAGGAGCAGCTTTCCAGGGCCATGTTCCCACTGGGAGGAATGGCAAAGACCGAAGTGCGACGAATCGCCAGGCAGTATGGGCTGGAAGTGGCCGACAAGCGGGACAGTCAGGAAATATGCTTTATATCGGACGGGGATTATGCGAGCTTCGTTGAGAAGGCCCTTCGTGAGGCCGGGACTCGTGAGGAATCTCTTGCGGGCGAAATTGTCAGCCCGGACGGCGAGGTCGTCGGGGCCCACCGCGGTGTGCACCGCTACACGATCGGCCAGCGGCGCGGTTTGGGCGTCGCCCACGGGAGCCCGCTGTACGTGGTCGATCTCCATCCGGGTAAGAAGCTCGTCGTCGTAGGGGACCGGTCCCGCCTCGCCAGGAAGGGCTTTCGAGCGGAGCGCGCCAACTGGATCGCGATCCCGGAACCGGTAGATGCGCTGCGCGCGGATGTCAAAATCAGGTCCCGGCACGCAGAAGCGCCGGCGACGATCACGCCGCTGGGCGGCGGCGCCGTCCGGGTTGATTTCGACACACCTCAGTTTGCTGTAACTCCCGGACAGGCAGCCGTGTTTTACCGGGATGAACTGGTGATCGGCGGCGCGTGGATCACGCGCGAATCGTGAAGTAACTGGCCTTGGGCATCCCTGTCCTTGATCCCACAACCTTCAACCCGCTCGGGGACGGAGGGACATGCATGCCCGCAGAGGACCCGGGGGGCCCGTGACTCAATCGAATTCCGGACCGCGATCGATACTCGTGGTAGTCGGGGAAACGTCTGCCGATCGCTACGGCGCCAGGTTGGTCAGGAAGCTCCGCGCTCTGCACGGGGGAGATTCTCTGACCTTTTTCGGCACCGGCGGCGACGAGATGCAGAAGGCCGGAGTCGAGATCCTCAGCCACATCCGTGACTTGGCGAGCATCGGTCCGCGGGAAGCGCTGCAGCATCTGGGGAGTTACTATCGGACATTCCGGCTCCTGACGGAGGCATGCCGGAAACGACGCCCAGCCATTGCCGTCCTGCTGGATTTTCCCGAATTCAACCTCAGACTGGCGAAAAGACTGAAACGCATGGGGCTAAAAGTGATCTATTACATCAGCCCGCAGCTTTGGGCGTGGCGGCGTGGAAGGATCCGGACCGTCAAAGACTATGTCGACCGGATGTTGGTCATCCTTCCATTCGAGGAAGAATTTTATCGGGTGCGGGGTGTTAACGTGGAGTTTGTCGGACATCCACTGCTGGAGGATTTTTCGGCCGATCGGGACCGTGACCGGTTTTGCCTCGACTTCGGCCTGAATCCCGACCTCAAAACGGTCGCGTTGCTGCCGGGAAGCCGAGGGAGGGAAGTGGAATACATCCTTCCCACCTTGCTGGAAGCATCGCGGAGGATCCTTCGCCGATTACCGGCACAGTTCCTGGTTTCGGTAGCCCCCGCAATAGACCGGGACCAGGTAGGTCGAATCGTCTCGAAGGTGTTCGGCTCAGCCGGCGCGCCGGACTGTTTCCACATCATATCCGCCGATGCCCGACGCATCCTGGCCAACTCCGATTTTGCATTTGTCAAGTGCGGGACTTCGACGCTCGAGGCGGCATTGGTCGGAACCCCGTTTCTGATCACCTACAAGATCTCGCCTGTGAGCTGGTATTTGGGTAACATACTGGTTCGCAGTTCGTACAAGGGGCTGGTAAACTTGATTGCCAAGGCGGAAATCGTCCCTGAGTACCTCCAGTCGCAGGCGAACCCCGAAACGCTCTGCCACGCGGCCGTGGAATACCTGGAAAAACCGGAAAAAGCCGCAGCGATGAGGGCCGACCTGGCCGGGATACGCAAGCTCCTGGGGTCCCGTTGCGCCTCAGACACGGCGGCTGCACTGGTAGTACGAACCCTGGAGGGAAGGGAGTGCTGATGCAAATAACACGCAAACGCGTATTGATGATCGGCCTGACTCTCAGCTTGGCCGCAGGCTTGTTTGCCCAGGCGAAAAGACAGGCTTCCGCTCTTCCCAAGATCAGTGTTGAGAACTATAACATCCAGCTGACACTGGATCCGGATCCCCACGAAATGAAGGCGGTTGCGACCATCGGCTTCAAGGCGCTTGAAAGCACCGACGTAGCCGTTTTTGAGATCAGCGAGAACCTGTCCGTGGTCAAGGTGGCGGACGCGCAAGGAGGCAATCTCGATTTCGGCCAGGACGAGACCGGGCCGGGAGTGCTCGCCATCCACTTTCCCAGGGCATTGAATGCCGGGGAAAGCACGACGATCAAGATTGACTACACGGGCGGTTTTGACCTTGACCGCTACAGCAGGAACTTCTCCCGCGACCCGAACAGCGCTTACATCGGTACGGAAGGCAGTTACCTCCTTTACACCAGCAAGTGGTTTCCCATCAACAAGCCGTTCACTGACCGCCCCGCCACTAGGATTGAGGTGACTGTTCCCCTGGGGATGAGCGCCGTCGGGCCTGGGACGCCGCTGCCGGTTGAGACCCGCGGAATCACGGAGACGTTCGGCTGGACTTCCAAACTTCCCGTCATGGCCGCCTCGATCGTGGCGGGCCGCTATTTCGAGCGCAAGGTGGAGTTCGGCGAACTGACCATCGATACCTTCGCTCGCGAAGACCACATCGACGCCATGCGCAAGAACGCCGAGTCGCTGGCGAAAATCCTCGAGTATTACCAACAGCAGTGGGGTGAGTCGGCTTCCGGAAAGAACTACCGCCTGGTCGAGGTGGACGACAAGCTCGACCTGCAGCCGGGGACATTGGGCACTGTTTTCATCACCCACAAGGAAGTAGCCGCAGCCGTGCCGCCGATGCGCGAACTGGCCCGCAGAGCCGCCTACCAATGGTGGATGGATACGGTCGGGGTCCAGAGCGCCAGCGATCTGTGGCTCATGGACGGATTGAGCTACTATTCGGCAGCGCTCTACCTCGGGCAGGCCGGAGGCCCCGAGGTCTTGCGGGACGAGCTCGACAACCTTTCGGTATTGGGCCTCAAGTTCGAAAACCGGAGCTCGATCCGCGATGGGATCAGCCTGGGCTACGGTACGGATGCCTACGAATCGGTGGTGGCAGGAAAGGGCGCCGCCGTCCTGAACATGCTGAATGGGATGTTGGGTTCCCCCAAGTTTGCGGACGTGCTGAAGCAATACGCGAAGGAATCCGCGGCGACCGGCGGTTCCACAGCGAGCCTGCAAAGGTTGGCGGAGAAGGCCTTCGGGAAAGAAATGGGTTGGTTCTTCGCCGAGTGGATCAATACGACCGGCGTGCCCAATTTCCAGGTGGACTACGTGGTTTACAAGACGCGCGACGGTTTCCGGGTCTCCGGGAGCGTGAAACAGGACCGCGACCTGTTCCGCATGCCTCTCGAGATCGAGGCTTCCGGCGAAGGATACAGCGAACGGTCCACGGTCGAACTCAACGGCAAGTCGACCCCGTTTGACATCAGCGTTTTTACCTGGCCGAAGCAGGTCGTCGTCGATCCGGACGGAAAACTGCTGCGGGATTCCGACGAACTCCAGTTCAAAGTGCAGCTCGCGATCGGGAACGAGTCAAAAGACAAGGGCGACTATGTCGATGCTGTCCGAGCCTATGAAAAAGCCCTGAAGCTGAACCCGAGGCGATCGATCGCTAATTTCCGGATGGCAGAGGTGTTTTTCGAACAGATGAACCTGCAGGCTTCCGCCAATACGTTTCGCGATGCCCTCAATGGCGATAAGGACCCCAAATGGATCGAGGTGTGGTGTTATCTCTATCTCGGGAAGATCTACGACATCCTGGGCCAGCGACAACGCGCGATGGCGGAGTACAACAAGGCTCTTAATACCAAGGACAATACCAACGGCGCAATCGACGAAGCCAAGAAGTGGCTGGCGGCGCCTTACACCCGCGATTCGACCGTCGGCAAGGGAGAACCCGAGAGGTAGCCGGGGATAGGATTCAGCGAATGTCTTCCTGGGGAGCAATCGCTCAGAAAATACGTGTGCCCGCGGGCACGCTGCTGGGGATCGTGTTCCTCCTGCTCATGCACCCCTCCAGGCGATCGTTTCTGATCGGCGGCGCGGTCGCCTGCCTCGGGGCCCTGATCAGAGTCTGGGCGGCCGGAACCATCGATAAGGGCAAGGCGCTCGCAAAAGACGGACCCTATGCATTGACGCGCAATCCGCTTTACCTGGGTTCGTTGTTCATGGCGTTCGGGATCCTGCTCGCCGGACAGGGATACTGGCTCCTTCTCCCCTTCGGGATTTTCTTCCTCGCTTTTTACTACCCCGTCATGAAACGGGAGGAGCAGGAACTGCTGCACGGCTACGGCGAGGAGTTCCTTGACTATGCGCGGCGCGTCCCGATGTTTTTCCCCAGTTTCCGGACCGCGTCCGGGCGCTCGTCCTCATTCCTCTGGTCGCGAGTTGTCAGAAACCGCGAGCACCGCACTCTGATGGGCTTCGCCCTGGTCGTGATCATCCTGATCGTTCAGATGACCCGCCGCTAGCCCGCATGTGGAATTCGATAGACGGGACGCCGGGAAGTTGTTAATTTTGGTCTCCTGGTATTTGTGTGAGATCGCATTGGTTCGTCACCAGGCCGGCTTCGGCAGCCGATCGTCCGGATCGGAGCAGGGGTGCATGTACACAGATCATTTTGTCCGTGAAGAAGTCCGAAGGAATCCGCTCTGGTCGTGGGCCGGATCGTCTTTGGTCACAGGAGTGTCGAACCTTCTGTGGCGAGCCTGCCAGGCTCTAAACCGGACGCTCCCGGAAGGCGACCTTCCCCATCCGCGGTGGGCCCCCGCCAAAATACCCAAGAGCTACCAACGCACCTCGCCGCCGTTGGGTTTCCCCAGAGTGACCGATTCACTCTGCCCGCGTTGTATTCCGGAAGCACGCGCCCGTGTTGCCAGGGGTGAACTGGACCTCGCTGCTTTTGCCGAGGGTGGAACCGGTGAGATCAAGGCAGAAATCATCGAAGAGGACGGCCGCATCCTCATGCGCAAGGTGTGTGAAAAGCACGGCGCCTTCGAGGATGTGCTTTCGACCAACCCCGGCTTCACGCGCCGCATCGAGAATCTGTTCTTCGGCCGGGACTTTGAAATCGCCGACGACGGCAAACTTCATCGCCACGGGAACTCTTCCATCAAATACGGACGCGGCACAGTTCTGACGGTCGACCTTACGAACCGCTGCAACATGATGTGCGGCCCATGTTTCATGGACGCAAACCAGGTGGGTTACGTTCACGAGCCTGATTTCGGGATCATAAAGGGGATCCTCGATCGGGCGGTGTCATTCAAACCGCGCCGGCAGATGATCATCCTGTTCTCCGGCGGCGAACCGACGCTTTCGCCTCACTTTCTCGAGGCTGTTGCCTACGCCAGGAAAGTGGGTTTTTACCGCATTCTGGCGGCCACAAACGGCATCCGGTTTGCGCAGAGCCGGGAATTCACCCGCCAGGCCCGCGAGGCCGGGCTTCACGGAACCTACCTGCAGTTCGACGGGACCACCAACGAAAAAAACCGGCACCGCGGTGTCGCCAACCTCCTCGATGTGAAGCTGCAGGCCATTGAAAACATGGCCCAGGTTGGAATGAAAACCACCCTGGTAAGCACGATCGTGAACGGGGTCAATAATGACGGGGTCGGCCCGATCGTGGATTTCGCCGTCAAGAACATCGATAAAGTTCAGACAGTGGTTTTTCAGCCGATCTCTTTTTCGGGGAGGGACGAGGAGATTGCGGACGAGACCCGCCGCGTGCAACGCTATCCGCTGTCGCAGATGGTCGAGGACCTGAAGGCCCAATCGAAGGGGGTATTGGAGCCGATGCGGGACTGGTTCCCGCTCTCCACCTACAGCGCCTTCACCAGCCTGATGGATATTCTCCAGGGGCCGGACGCGTCGTGGGGTTGGAGTGCGTGCAACAGTCATCCCGATTGCGGTGTGTTCAGCCTCCTCGTGGTCAACCGCAAGACCAATGAATGGATCCCGCTGTTCAGGTTCTTCGACTACGAACAGTTCATCCGGGATGTGGCGCACATTACCGACACTGCGCGGGGCAAGGCGTTGATTGCGGCCCAGCTGGCTCTCGCCGTTCTGCGTAATTACAGAGCCAAACAAGCGCCGCGTGGTTTCCCTCTTTCCCAGGTGCTCAACCTGTTCAAACCAAGTTCTACCAGATCCGACAGTGACCGGAACGACCGCATGAAGACGCGCTCCGATCAGGACACGTGGCGGGTGTTATGCGTCGAAGGGATGCTGTTCCAGGATCTCTGGACCTATGATTTCCGCCGTACGGAAATGTGTGTGATCCCATACGGAACGGAGGAGGGGGAAGTGTCGTTCTGCGCCTATAACACCGGCGTGGGATGGCGCCAGATCATCGAGGACAGGCACAAGACCGCTTCCCTGACGGATTGGCACAACACCAAAGGCCGGCACAAGATCTATGCCAAAGGCAATGCCGTGGAATTGGAGACCACGGCGCACGGCCTGCAGTTGCCCGGCATTCCTGCCGGCTCCGGCGGCGCCATCCGCGAGGACGAGACGGCGCCGGCGACCGTGGGCAAGTCGGATTCCTGGTCTGGATGTCCTGGTAACTGAAGGCGCGAAAAACACGAAACAGCCTCGTCGCGGCAGCTGGTGTGTAAGTGAACTCCCATGATTCCCCGGATTGCATAAAATGGACCATACGATATCTCAATTGGCGGCACTGCTCGGCTTGGATTTCCTCGGCGACGGCAGCCGCCGGATCAGCAAGGTAACCGGCTGGGAAAATGCGGATGAGGCCTCGCTGGTGTTCCTGGAACGGGAGGCGAAGCCCGACGTTCTTGCCGGGGTTATCCGCGCGGGCTGCCTCCTGGCCACGCCCGAACTCGTGCCTGGGGGCATCAGTGCCATCCTCTCCACCCGCCCCAAGCTCGATTTCGCCCGGGCTGCAGCCCTGCTTGCGCCTCCGCGGCGTGCCGGCGGAAAGCGCCATCCGTCTGCAGTGGTTTCTTCACAGGCGGATGTCGCCGGCGACGCCGACATTGGCCCATTCGTGGTGATTCATGACGGCGCCCGCATTGCAGGCGGCTGTATCCTGCATGCCGGCGCGGTGATCGGGGAAGGATGCGTCGTGGGGTCGGAATGCACGCTGTTCCCCAACGCAGTGCTGTACCCGGGCGCGCGGCTCGGAAATCGGGTCGTGCTCCACGCCGGCGTCGTTGTTGGAAGTGACGGGTTCGGGTATGTTTTTGACGGCGCCGCCCAGGTGAAGTTCCCACAAGCAGGCACGATCGTCATCGAGGACGACGTAGAGATCGGCGCCAACACCACCCTCGACCGGGGCTCTTTGGGAACCACTCATATCGGCGCCGGCACCAAGATCGACAACCTCGTCCAGATCGCGCACAACGTCCGGATCGGCCGCGGTGTCGTCATCGCGGCTCAGACCGGCATCTCCGGCAGCTGCGTAATCGAGGATTACGCCGTCATCGGGGGGCAGGTCGGATTCGGGGACCACGTGCGCGTCCGGAGCGGGGCCGTGATCGGCTCAAAAGCCGGCATTCTCCCGGGCAAGATCGTCCGCGGGGGCGACGTGTATTGGGGGGTCCCCGTGCGCCCCCTTCGCGAATACAAACGCCTCAACGCCCTTTTCGGCAGGCTGCCCGAAATCAAGGCTGACCTCGATTCCCTCAAAGCAGCCGTGTCCAGGCTCGAGCAGGCGCTGAAGGACAAGACGTAGGAGTTTGCATTTAACCGGGATCTCTGCATTATGTCGGATGGGTTTGAACTGCAGGAGATGTGCCGCTCCGCGTTGTGCTCATTCTCCGGGGCCTTTCGCGACAAGGAAGTCTTGGCCGAGTTTTACCCGTATATCGGGCTGACGCACACGATTCGCAGGAGGGGTTCGTCCTGGATGATCCGCATCAGCGATCACTGCAGGCAGGCTCCCCGGGAAGTTCTCGAGTCCATCGCCGTTCTGCTGGCTTGTAAGATCTTGCGCCGCAAGCCCTCGCCCGAAGCCCTTCGCGTCTATGACGACTTCCGGCGCAACCCGGAGACAGAGCAGCGCGTGCAGTTGCGGCGCCTTCAGCGAGGCCGGAAACAGATCGAGGACGCGCAGGGGAAATGTCATTCGCTGGAGATGATCTACACTGAGCTGAACCGGACGTATTTCAACGGCCAGGTTGAAGTCCGGAAGTTGGGCTGGGGGGCCCGCCGGAGCTGGAGCCGGCTCGGACACTATGATCCGGTTCATAACACGATCACGATCAGTCCTGTCCTCGATTCCGCCAAGGTTCCGCGGCCGGTCCTGGCCTACCTTCTCTACCATGAAATGCTGCATGCCCTGTTCAACTGGACAGACTCAGGAATTCGAAGACGGCACCACACCCCGGAGTTCTATCGCGCCGAAAGATCATTCCCCAGCTATGCGGCGGCCAGGAAGTTCCTGGACGGATTCTGCCGGATGCGCGGCCGGGGCCCTGCCTGGTTGTGGTGAGCCGCGCGCTCCTTTCACATGCGGCGAATACGGGGTGCAATCGGAAGTGAGATTCAACAAAAAAGAATTTGTCAATTATCATTTGTCAATTGTCAATTGGGGGCGGGTCGGGATGTTGGCGGGCAGGTTCTGTGCTCGGGTATTTCACCCACTCCGAACTCGATCAGGACCTCACAGGCCAAAGGTTTGAAGCGGGCAAATGACAAATGATCATTGACCATTGACAATTAATGAATTCTCTTGTCGTTAATCGTTGCGCGACGCATGCTTTTTATCCGATGAAACGCTGAGCTTGAAAGGCTCACCCAAATTCCGCGAGGATTGAGTCTCACTTCCGATGGCACCCGCGAATACGGCCGGATTTCGTTCTTTCGGGGGGTATGGTATAAAATGCCTTTCGGCACGGGACGGACTCCGGCGCCGAAGATTGAGGCGGCAATGAAATGTAATCTGTGCAACCAGCGGAAGGGTAAGAGATTCTGCCCGGCGAAGAATGAGACCATTTGCGCCCAGTGCTGCGGGGAAAAGCGGGTCCTGGAGATCGACTGCCCGGAAAGTTGCGAATTCCTCAAGATCGGCCGGAGCCATGAAGCCAGCCTCGAGAGCATGCGCCATTTCCGGCCTTCCGATCCCCTGCAACATGAGAAGATGTCGCGGGTACTGGCGGAATTCGAATCCGTGATCGCCGATCTGCAAACGCTGATCGCGGTCGAACGGCTTTCCAACCGGCAACTGACCGACGCCGATGTGGCCGAGGCGCTGGATTGCGTGTTGAAGGCACTGCGCACAGAGGATCGCGGTGTGATTTACGAGACGACTTCGGGAAACCTGCGGGCGGAGGGGCTGCGCAGACGGTTCAGCGCCCTGATTCAAACCTTCCGCTATCCCAAGGAACCCGAGCAACGGCGCATCCGGCTGCGCGACGCGATGGATTGTCTGGAATTATTGCGGAGGGTGGTCGCGAGCCACATCGAAGCCGGATCGTCCACTCTCAGTTTTGTCGATTTCCTCGTCCGGCATTTGCCCCGGGATTCCAGATTAGGGCCGATGGAGCCTTCCATCATCATTCCGGGCCGATAGCGGGAGCCTCATGTCCTGCACGCAAAGAGCGCACAATCCATGGTACTGACCCGATTCAACTGCGATCCCGACACCCTTGCGGCTGCAGTCAGGCATTTTCGCAAGAAAAAGGTCCTGGTTCTCGGCGATGCCATGCTCGACCGGTTTGTCTGGGGAGCCGTCAGCCGGATCAGCCCGGAGGCGCCGGTGCCGGTGGTCGAGGTTCGCAGGGAGACGATCTGCCTGGGCGGGGCGGCCAATGTCGCGGCCAACATCAACAGCCTCGGCGGGGAACCGTATCTGCTGGCGATTGTCGGGAACGATGCCGAGGGAGAACAGTTGCGCACCCGCGTTCGCGAGCTGGGCATGCCGGAAGAAGGCATCTTCGTCGGCACAGGTCGCGCGACGAGCGTCAAGACCCGCATCATCGCCCATCACCAGCAGGTCTGTCGCACCGATCGCGAGGACAGGAGCCCGCTGGTCCCGGAACAGCAGAGGAGAATCGTCGATCGGTTCCGCGCAGCTCTGGACGCCGTGGATGCAGTCATCGTCTCCGATTATGCCAAAGGACTCATCTCGTCCATGCTCCTGCGCAAGATCCTGCCCCTGGCCCGATCTGCCCGCAAAATCGTCTGCGTGGACCCCAAGTTGAAAAACCTCGCGGCCTATCGGCCCGCTACGATTATCACTCCCAACCTTTCCGAAGCGGAATCTGCGGCCGGTGTCAACATCAGAAGCGAAAAAGACCTCGTACGCGCCGGTAAGAAGATCCTGCGACTGACCGGAATCGATCATCTGCTGGTGACTCGAGGAGAGCATGGAATGGCCCTGTTCGAAGGGGATTCGAAGGTGACGCATATTCCGACCGTCGCCCGGGAGGTGTTCGACGTCACCGGCGCCGGGGATACGGTCATATCCACAATCGCGCTCGGGCTGGCGACTGGCCTTTCGGTCCTGGATGCCGCGATCCTGTCGAATATCGCCGCCGGCATCGTGGTCGCCAAGCTGGGCACCGCGTCGGTCACCCCCGAGGAACTTCTCGACGGCATCCGGCAACTGCAGACTTCAGACCTTAGACCTTAGACCTTAGACTTCAGACCAAGAGAAACAAGCAGTACTTCAGATCTCGGGAAGCGATAAGAGCAGCCACGAAATGCGGAATTTACCTGGCCGGCAAAGGGACTGCAAGAGAGGCACCTATTTGTGATCATAAGCCCTGAGAACTTCCTGCAGAAGTGCTGTCAAATCACAGCCGCTACTTCAGCAGGGGCTTGAGCCACTTGGGCGCCGGCTTGTTCAGACTTCCTCGTCGGCCGTTCTGGAAGACGGCGACCTGCCGGAACGGGGTTCGCAGATCGTCATTGTCAAAGATAAACACATGGGGGAGTTCGCGGATGGCGGTCTCGAGATTGGTCATCGCGCGCGGGTATCGAGCGATCAGTTTCTCCGGCGGCACATCATGTCCGCCCTGCGAAACACGCATGGCCACACGCTCCTCGGAAACTTCCGGCCCGGAGATTCCGATGAAGCAGAGAACGACCGTGTAACCGGCTTGCGCGGCCTCCTTCAGAAAGGTCAGCTTGTCGCCAACGGGATCGGAGAACACCGTCTCGAACACGAAGCTCTCGCGCTGTTTCACCAATTCGCGGCGCAGCCCGCCGGCCACCAGAGCAGCGGCGCGGGGATCAAGGTCGAGTTCCCGGGCCAGAGCGTCGGGGTTGACAAAGCGCAGGGCAGCCGGTTGGATGTGAGCGTGAAAGAAGGTGGTCTTGCCCGCGCCGTTGGGGCCGGCCAGCGCCACGATGACAGGACGCTGATCCAGTAGGAGGCTCATCGCTTTGCGAGTTTTGTTCTAACGGCCTTGAACCGACGGTTGACGAACCGCCCCACCTTCCGTTTACCGTCGGCCTCGATGCGAACAAGCAGTCCGGGCGCACCGGGGGCGGGTTCGTAGTGTGGATACGGTTGGGACTGGAGGTACTCGGCAACCCGGCGTCTTCCCGCGGGAGAATCCACCGCGTCGAGGCAGGCGGAAAGCGGCCGGGCGGCAGCGCTCCGGCACAAGGCCAGCGCCTGTTCGCCTTGCAGCAAAGATTCGACGGCCCGGCCAAGCCTGGCCCAGAACTCCACCTGGCCCGCGATCGAGCGTTCGAGGACTTCGCCGGCCAGCCGGGCATCGAGTACCAGGGCGTCGGAAAGTTTCACAGGTTGACTCATGGGCAAAAAGTAGCACTATGCTACCTTCGAGTCAAGCATGCGTCGAGGGGGAGGTGCAATCGCAAGTGGGACTCAACAAAAAGAATCTGTCAATTGTCATTTGTTATTTATCAATAGCTATTTGGGGGCGGGTCTGCATGTTGGCGGGCAGGCTCTGCGCTCGGGTACTTCACCCGCTTCGAACTCGATCAGGACCCCACAGGCCAAAGGTTTGAAGCTGCCAAATGACAAATCACCATTGATCAATCACAATTGACAAATTCTTCCGATTGCAATCCCAACTAATATAATAGTGTAATAAATCTTATGTTCTGAAAGAGCAGCACCCAATTCAATTTTCGGAATGTCCTTCATGCTCCCGTGGGCGCACAAGGCGACGCGGGAAGATAGCTTGGCTCTTCCTTGGGTTTTGGGCTTCAGGTCTAAGGTCCGAAGTCTAAGGTCTAAAGTCTAAGGTCTAAAGTCTTCTACCCGTCACCGCTCACGAGATCGCCGTGGCAATGCCGAAGGCGGCGGCGGCTGCCAGGCCGCCGATGACGGTGGTCTGGAACGAGCTGCGCAGGGGCTTTGCGCCGGTGAAGCGGCCCTTGACGTAGCCGAAGAACGCCAGCGCGACGATCGTGACTGCCACCGAAACGGCCAGAGCCGTGCGCACGCTCATCATAAAAATGTAGGGGCTGAGCGGGATCATTCCGCCTGCGATGTATGCGCCCGCGATCGTGAGTCCGCTCCAGAGCGCCCGGCTCGGATCCGGCTTTTCCAGCCCGAGTTCGAAGCGCATCATGAAATCGACCCAGGCGTGGGGATTGCGCCTCAGGGCGGTTACGACGGGCTCGCTTTCCTCCGCCGCGAGGCCATATCTCTCCAGCACCTCGCGCACCTCCTTCTCTTCATCTTCTGGAATATCGCGCACCTCGTTCTGCTCGCGCAGTTTTTCGCTGGCGTAGTGTTCCGCATCGCTGCGGGCCGCGAGGTATCCGCCTAATCCCATGGCGATCGAACCGGCGGCGATTTCGGCAAATCCGGCGGTGACCACGATGCTCGCGGCAGAAACGGCGCCCGAAAGGCCCGCGGCGAGCGCGAAGGGAACCGTAAGCCCGTCCGACATTCCGATTACGACGTCGCGGACAATTTCAGAGGCTGTGAAGTGACGCTCGATGTGTGGCGTTTGCGGCATATGCTCTCCTGCCGACGGGAATAGGTCCCGTCTCATTGAACACCTGATGCGTTACTCCAAGCTAGTTTCTGTCGCGAAACTCCCTGGCAGCGCAATCGGCGCGCAAGATCTCGGCCCCGGAGGGGCCGCAGAGAGTAGCCGGGGGCAAGCGCGCAGCCCTCGGCAGGATATTGCACAGCGAAGAGCCCCGGCGACAGAAGCCTATGGCGCACAGAATCTTTCGCCCCTGCCGGGGCTCGTTTAAATGCAACTTCCTACCGGGGGCCGCGCGTCGCTGAAAAGCGCGCCGCTTGCCCCCGGCTACTCTCTGGCGCCCCTCCAGGGCGCTGTGCCCTGTGGCCGAACTCAAGTTTCGCGACAGAAACAAGCTAGGCGCCGAGGGAACGCCGGCATGCCTGCCATACCTCCTCGACGTCCACCTCCTGGATGCACTTGGGTTTGCCAAACTCGGCGCACACGTATCCGGGGCATGGCATGCAGGGCAGTTCCAGGCGGACTGTTTGATATTTGCTGTCCCAGGGATGCCAGACGCGAAAGTCCGACGAGCCCCAGATCACCACCAACGGCTTGCCCAGAGCGGCTGCAGCATGGGTCGGGCCGCTGTCGTTGCCGACGAACAGGCGGCACTCCGCGATGAGCCCAAACAGATCGTCAAGCCCGAGATCAGACCAAAAACGGTGCGGAAACCTGGCCTGCCCGCCCACATTCAGCAGTACCTGAGCCTCGTCTGCACGCGAAGTAAAGATCACAGGGATGGAACAACGATCCCAGAGACGGTCTGCAAGCCCGGCGAATTTGCCCTCCGGCCATTGCTTGGTCTGGAGTGTGGCGGTCGGATGAATCAGCACAAAGCCGGATGTCCCGACTCCGCTGACATTCAGCCTCTCCCTCACGCGCGAACGCGCCCCGCTGTCCAGGTGCAACTCCCCTCTTGGCTTCGCAGGCACTGGGAGGCCCAGCCAGGGCATGAGGGTAAGCTGATCTTCCACCGTGTGCAGATCGGTTCGCCCCCACACTGCAGGTGGGGCGGGAATCAGGGCGTTGTAGGCCCAGCCATAACGATACTTCTGCTGGCCGATTCTGACGCCGGCGCCGCTCATCCAGGTATAAATCCCCGAAGTCGTCCCGCCGTGGAGATTGACTACCGCCGGATACCGGCGTTTGCGAATCTCGAGACAGGCACGGGCGCGCGACCAGCCGGCCATGCCGGACCGATGTCGGGGGTTCACCGACAGGGTTTCGTGTATCGCCGGATGATGGGAGAACACTCCTGCGTAAGGCGCCTCCGACAGAATGTCGATCTCGAGATCCGGCCGCCAGGCATGAAGGGCTTCGACGAGTGGCAGCGCCAGGATGGAGTCGCCGAGAGACCGGAGGCGGATTATGAGGATTCGCGGGATGGTTTCCAGCGTGGTGCGAAGCCGCCGCCTGCGTTCGTCGGGTGAGCTTTCGGGCCGGCCCCCGAATCCGACAGTCATGTCCTCAGGCACAGTGGATGTCTCCCCGTCATGGCACCGGATGACCGGTCCGGCCGATTCAGTTTTCCCCTTCTTCGATCCTGGCCTCGTCGATGAGCATCACCGGGATGTCATCGCGGATTGGGTACACCCTGTGGCACTTGACGCACTTGAGCCCGTTGCCGTCGGGTGTCAGGCGCACTTCCTCCTTGCACAGCGGACATGCCAGAATCTCGAGGAGTTCTTTGCTGATAGCCATTTGGCCTCCGCAACACGCGACTACCGGGGGCGGCCTCCAAAAGCAAACCTGCTCTCGTTGCCCGAAAGGAGTCGACGAATGTTCTGATGATGCTTCCCGACGATAAGTGCCGACCCGATCACCGCCGCCAAAACGATGAGGACCGGTTCGTGGTACAGGTATGCCCACAGTGGGTAAGCCCCCGTGGCAAGGACGGAGGCAAGCGAAACATAGCGCGTGAGTCCGGCCGTGAGAACAAACACGATCATGGTCGTGCCTACCGCGGCAGGCGTAAGGGCCAGAAAAGCGCCGAAACCGGTAGCCACGCCTTTGCCACCCTTGAAGTCCAGAAATATCGTGAATAAGTGCCCCAGGATCGCCGCTATGGCGGCCGCTGCCTGCCAGCCCGGGTCGCCGCCAAGCCAACCCGCCGCGAGGACCGCCAGGTAACCCTTGCCCGCATCCAGGAGGAAAGTGAGAATTCCAACCCAGCGGCTTTTGCGGAAAACATTGGTGGCGCCGATGTTGCCGCTTCCTGCCTCGCGGATATCCGCCCCCATTGTCGCCTTCACAAGAATGTACCCGAACGGGATGGAGCCCAGGAGGTAGGCCAGCAACGGGATCAGGTACTCTAATCTCATGACAGTCAGCTGTCCTTCAGCTCGATCTTCTGCAGCATTGTGTACACGGCCCCCTTCGGCTGCAAGATGCTCTGATAGACGTTGAAGTCATCCACAGAGAATCCGCATTCGAACGTGCTGCCGATTTTAATATAGTCCAGGAGGGGCTGCAAATTCGATTTGCCGCGGACCCTTCCCAGAGTCAGGTGAGGCTGGAAAGGACGCTCCTCAGGCGCGAACCCGGCAGCCACACACGCCGCATCTACTTTCCTTTGAAGCGCAACCAGCCTGTCGGTCGAGCCTTCCAGTCCGCACCAGATCACTCTCGGGACGCGCAGATTGGGGAATCCCCCCAGTCCCTGGATACTCAGCGGGAACGCTTGCTCCGCCGCCGTGCCTGCGCGCAGCAGGTCCGTCAACCTGGGCAGGATGGCAGGATCGATCTCCCCGAGAAACTTGAGGGTAAGGTGAATAGAGGAAGCGGCCGTCCACTTGACATCTGCTCCAAAAGAGCGAAGCTTCTGCTGAATTTCGCCGAGCAGCGCCCGTGCTTCAGCCGGAAGCGGAATAGCGATAAACGTCCTCATGGTGTCGTCTCCACCAGAAACCGCCGCAGGCGTCCCAGGGCCGTGTTCATGGAGAGCTCACGCACCGTTTCCCGGTCTGAGGCAAAGATCCGGCGCAGATGAAGGCAGCGCGCGGCATCGGCCAATCCGATGTAAACCAGGCCGACGGGCTTCGCTTCGGAACCTCCGCCTGGACCGGCGATGCCTGTGACGGAAAGCCCTATGCTGCTGTCAGTCACCTCGCGGATGCCGCTGGCGAGGGCTTCGGCCACCTCGGCGCTCACGGCGCCGTGCTGTTCCAGAAGCGCAGCCGGTACCCTGCATAAATCCACTTTCAGGTCATTGCTGTAACAGATGACGCCGCCCCGGAAGTACTCCGAGCTTCCTGGAACCCGGGTAATGGCCGCTGCGATCATTCCGGCCGTGCACGATTCGGCTATGGCGAGCGACCGTCCCGATTGCCGCAGGAGACCTCCGACAACTTCCTCCAGTCTTTCATCGGACGTCGTGAAAATGAAGTCGCCTAGTTCGGATCGAATTTTTCCCGCGAGCTCGTCCAGGTCCGAGGGCGCCTCTCCGGGATCGAGCCAGCGTTGCAGCCGTAGGGAAATGACCCCAGTCGAGGCCAGAATCGTCGTCTGAATTCCCGAATAGCTCTTATAGATCGGCGCAATCCGGCTGTCCACCTCGGATTCACTCAGTCCTTGCATGCTGAAAAACCGCTGCTCCAGCCGTCTCCGTGTGCCGAGCTTCAGCAGGCGGGGGATCACCTGGGATTCAAACATCGCCTGCATCTCCCGGGGAGGCCCGGGCAACAGAGCGATGCAAGCGCTATCCGCTTCGATCCACATCCCGGGGGCTGTGCCCGTCGGATTGTTCAGCATCTCCGCGCCCTCCACCATGTCAGCCTGGCGCTCGTTGATCTTGGCCATCGCGGTCGCGCGCAGGGCAAATCGCCGGCGCAACGCTTCCAGGGCCTCGGTACTCCGCCGCAGGGGACGCCCGAGCGCCATCGCCGTCGCAGCCCGCGTGAGGTCATCCTCGGTCGGGCCGAGGCCCCCACACAAGACAATCAGCCGGGAGCGTCGGCGTGCCGCACGCAGCAGGTTCTCGATGTCTTCCAGATTGTCGCCGACGACGCATTTCAAATGAACCGTAAAGCCGGATTCGTTAAGCTTCCTGGTCAGATAAAGCGAGTTGGTGTCGACGCGGTCCGGTGTCAGAAGTTCGGATCCTACGGCGATGATTTCCGCTTTCATAGTTCAGCCCGCACCCCCATGGTCGAATTATAACTATGCATGACGAATCAGAATGAGACCTTTTTTAAGACCACGAAGACCTCAATGGCGGTGTGCTGCGCCCCTTTGGGGTCCAGATGGGCTCTTCATGAGCGCCTTTCGTCGCAGTGTCTGAATTACAGCTTTGTGGTCCACTGTTCTTGACTGGTTTCCGTGGTTCTGTGAGGTCACGATTCATGTCGTCATATGAATAAACCGATTGGCGAACTGGAGAAGCAGGTTGGCATATATCCCCGCCAACAGGTCGTCCGCCATAATCCCCACGCCGTGCTTGAGCGGCTCCAGCCTGCGGATGGGAAATGGTTTCCAGATGTCGAACAGACGAAACAGAAAAGTTCCGGCAACAAGATTGAACAGATTGACGGGCAACAGGAGGAATGCCGTAAGTTGTCCGGCAACCTCATCGATGACAACCAGGCTGGGATCCTCCTTGCCCAGGTTGCGACTGACCCGGGCGGCAGCAAACACGCCCGCCGCTGTGATCAGGCAAACGGTGCTCAGATGAAGTTCCGGCAGAATCCGGAAATAGATCCGGTAGACCAGGAAGTAGACGAGAGTCGTCGCCAGGGAGGCATATGTTCCGGGAGCCCCCGGAATCATCCCGATGTAGGATGCGCTCGCAATGAACAGGGAGAGGCGGTCTCTCATGAATCTCCATCGGTCTCTTCAGGGTGAGGCATTTCGTCTTCTTCTTCCTCGTGCGCGACTGGGACACTGTAAGAGCCGGACAGCCAGTCCCCAAAATCCACGAGCTTGCACCGCTCACTGCAAAAAGGCCGGAATGGATTGCCTTCAAACCTTGCCTCTTTACCGCATTTAGGACATCGTACCATCATAGTCGTATGATCAGATCACAGGGAAAGCCTTGGCTGAAGGGATTCCTCATGGGAAGCACCGACCCAGGCCGCGCGGCCGCTCAGCATCTTACCGTATAATGGTGCCGAGGAGGTCATGCTCGAGCGCCCGCGAGATTCGCACTACCCTGAACTCGCCGGCGCTGACCGGGGCGACCTCCGAGTCGTTGATGAGGCAGACCCCATCGATTTCGGGGGCCTGGGATTCGAGGCGACCCTGCAGCAAGAACTCGCTTTCCTGCGACACCCCTTCCAGCAGTGCCGGAAACTCCTTCCCGATCAACTTGCGATTTTTGGCCGCTGCGATTTTGACCTGCTGCTTCATCAACTCGCGCCGGCGCCGTTCGGCGGTGCGCGCGGGCACCTTATCAGTCAGCTCATACGAGAGCGTGTTCTCCTCGTCCGAATAGGCGAACACCCCCAACCTGTCGAACTCCAGGTCGCGGCAAAACTCCTTCAGCTCAAGGAAGTCTTCCTCGCTCTCCCCGGGATGTCCCACGATCATGGTGGTCCGGAACGTGGCTCCGGGGATCCGGCTCCTGATGCGTTCGATCATCCGCTCGAGGCTGGCCCGGTTGCCTCCGCGCCTCATTGCCTTGAGGATCCGGGCGTTGACGTGTTGCAAGGGCATGTCGATGTACTTGCAGATCTGGTCATGATTCGTGATCACGTCGACAAGCCTGTCGCTCACGAGGTCCGGATAGACGTAGAGAAACCGGAGCCAGCGGAGCCCGTCGACCTTGGCGAGCGCTTCCAGGAGATGAGCCAGGCCGTCCTGTAGTCCCAGATCGGTCCCGAAGCTGGTCGTGTCCTGGGATACGAGGGTGATCTCCTTGACTCCCCGGTCTACGAGGTCCCTCGCTTCCTGAACGAGAGAATGGATGCTCCGGCTGCGGAACGGACCGCGAATCTTCGGAATGATGCAAAAGGAGCAGGTATGATCGCAGCCCTCAGCAATCTTAATGTAGGCCGTGTACGAAGGAGTTGCCAGGATTCTCGGCGTCGTGTGGTCGTAAAGGTACAGGTCGGCATCGCTCCGGCCGAAGGATGCCGGCAGCGGGACGGCGTCCCCGGAAACCGCGTCTGCGATCTGCCTGATCTGGTTGGTGCCGAGAATCGCGTCCACTTCCACCAGGTCGGACCTGATCTCGTTTGAATAGCGTTCAGCCAGGCAGCCGGTGACGATCAGTCGTTTACATTGTCCCGATTTCTTCAGTTCTGCGGCTTCCAGGATGGTGTCGATCGATTCTCTCTTCGAACTCTCGATGAAGCTGCAGGTGTTGACGACGACGATTTCCGCCTCGGAGTTGTCGGCGGTGATCGTGTGGCCTTCCCGCTGCAGCAAGCCGAGCATGACCTCGGTGTCGACCAGATTCTTAGGACACCCCAGGCTGATGAAACCGATTTTTGCCACGCACACTCTCCCGAACCCGAGGCCGAGGCCGAGATTTTCGCCTCGAAACAATGAATACTAGGCTTTGCGCAGGCTTGGATCAAGGGGGGGGAAGCCCCCTTAGGCGCTATGTTAACTAGTTTCTGTCGCGAAACTTCAAGGTCATCTGACCTTGACCTGAACTTGGACTTGGACCTGGACGTAGACCCGGCAAATACCGATGGCCCAATATAAGTGCCTCATTTGCGAGAGGTTACATCAAAAAAGCCTGACCACGTCCAGGTCGAGGTCCAGGTCCACGTCCAGGACCAGGCAGGACAATGATTGAGTTTCGCGACAGAAACTAACTAGCACAACTGCGTGCACCTGGACCTGGACTTGGTCTTAGACTATGCTGCCGTCCGTGAACCTTCAGAAGCTGTGTTTACCAGACCGCAGTCCGGTCGGGGTAAGGCGAGCAACGTCAGCGCATCAAAGATTTGAGATCCGCTCCGACAGCTTCTGCCGCAGCTGGCGGAGGTGATGCCGTGCCTGGGTGACGTCATCCGGATCAGCCGTCCGGCCATAACGGACGCGGTTATACAGGGCAGTCAAGGCAGCCAGGGCATCGCCAAACGGCCGGCCGGCGAGCTCGGACGAAAACTCGAGTGGAGTCTGGTCCGGCCGTCGGGCCCATCCCCTGTGTTCCAACAACTCCAGTGCTTCCCTGAAAAAACCGACGACGACCTCAGGCTCGCGCCTGTGCCGTGCGGGACCGACTGCGAGCCAGAGGCTGCGCGCAAGAGCAGGGGAACGCCGTGCAAGGATCGCGGCCGCCAGCAGCGCTATTCCCATCAGGGCAACGACCAATCCTGTGACGGAAAAGACGCTCCGCCCCGGCTGAATCCTGCCCGCCAGGGCGCGGAGGCTGCCGCCGGCGCTGCGCGCAAATCCTGCCCCCCGGTCCTTGATGCTCTCAATGGCCGTCCACGACGCCCGCAGCAGGGAAGACTGGTCGCGCAGGTCGTAATTGACGACGTGATCTGACCACCAGAGATCCAGGGCATCGAGGAAGCCGGTAGCGGCTTCGATCAGCGCAGGCCTCCGCCTGGCGGGCTCGCCGGGCGTGGGATCGAACTCCACCCAGCCATATGGCGGGAAATAGGCTTCGACCCAACTGTGTGCGTCGTGCTGCCGAACCGTCCAATGGTTGGACAGGTGATTGTAGTCGCCGGCCCGGAAGCCGTTTACGAGGCGGGAGGGAATTCCCACCTGCCGGAGCATGACCGCCATCGCCGTAGCGAAATACTCGCAGTGACCGCGGCGCACGCCGAACAGGAACATCGCCAGCGGGTCGGCGCTGTCCGGCATTCCCTTGAGCTCGAGGCTGTAGCCGTAGTTGCCGCGCAGGTAGGTCTCGAGGGCCCTCGCCTTGTCATAGGGTTCGGCCACTCCCGCGGTCACCTGGTGGGCGAGGGTTGAAATACGTGAATCCAGGCGCGGGAGATCGAGGCAGCAGGCCTGAACGTCGCCCGGCAACACACCGGAGTCCGATGAGAACAGCTTGGGGTCCGGCCTGGTAACGTCGGAGACGACTGTGTATCGAATCGGGCTGGTCCTGGGGGAGAGGGAGTAAACGTTGTCGAGCGCATCGCGTTCGAGCAAGCCAAGATCACTCGAGACCGCAAGCATTTTGTAGCTGCCGAAAACAAGGTCCGACGAGATCGGTTCCGCGAAAAACGTCTGAACCCGGATGTCGGTCCCCCGTGCGAAATCCTGCAGCTTAAAGTACCCGGCTTGGGTTGGAATCCGGGTGCGGGGCGGTACGGCGCCGCGATCCCACGCCTTGCCGTCGAAATGGTCCAGCGCGATCCCGCGCCACTTCAGATCAGGCGGAAGCTTATCCGGCGGAGCATCGACGGCGACCTTCATGACCAGCGTGTTCGATTCCTTGATGGTTCCGATCTCGCCGAGCGTGACCCTTTCTGAAAAGCCGCTGATGAACTGGGGACGGCCGAACGGCCGGTGGGGAATTCCCAGCGATATCCGCGGCAAGAGGAAAAACAACGGGATCGCAATCGCGACAATCGAAAGAGTCAACGACAATGTCATTATTGCCATGGACCGCCACGGAAACCCGGAAAACAGCTCGAACCCGGTTCCCCTCAGGCGCCGCGGAATTACGACCGGTTGAATCCCTCCTTCTTTCTGAGCGGCGGCGCTGCTTCGTTTCATTTCGTACAGGATGCAAGCGCCGGTCCCCGAAGCGAGGAACAAAAGCAAGCAGCCCAGGAACAGCGGGTTGATGGTCAGCAGGGCGGCGAGAAGCAGTGCGGCGAAGCTGCTGAGGTAGAGAAAGAGGTAATCGCGGTCGCGACCAACCGTGAGGAGCTTCCAGGATGCCGTCAGAAACAACAAGTGGAACGTGCTCAACAGAAACGAGCGCGTCATCAGGCCCAGATCGAGGCCGAAGGTGATGAGAAACGCCGCCGGCATCCCCCACCACACCCAGGTCGGAAGCTTCTGCCGCACCCGTGCCGTATCGACAAACCAGCTGGCGATAAAGATGACGCCAAAGCATGCGAGTAGAACGGGATGAAACTCCCCCGTTGCCGCGGCAGCGAGGAATCCCGAGGCAACCAGGATGTGGGAAGTCAGCTTGAAGCACGCCGAGAAGCTCATAGTTCGTCGAAATAGATCACGTGGGATGAACGCCAGACCGGGGCCGGGAGAATTCCCCGCTGCCTCGAAGTGAGCAGGATCTTGAAAACTTTTTCGGACAGGATGCGCCTCAACTGATCCTCTTCCACGCCTTCCGAAAAATCCCGGCTGAAGTCGGCGCCGACTCCGGTGCGGGCCGCTTCGCATTGGACGACCGCCATCAAGCGGAGGATGCGATACAGGTGCTCGATACCCGTGCCGCGTGGAACGTACTCGTGGGGCGTGAGATATTCGAACTCCGCCCCTTCGCGGGCAAAATGCGCCGCCAGACCGGCGGCCATGGAGACAGCTTTTTCGAACTGCCGGGAATTCTCAGGCCACTCGTCACGAATGGCCGTGTCGAGGATCAGGCAGAATTCACTCTCTTCCTCGCGCGCGTACTCGCGCGCCATCAGTTTGCCTGTCTTGGCAGTGGCCTTCCAGTGGATCAGCCGCGCGCTCTCGCCCTCGCGATACTGCCGGATCGCGTAAAGGCTCTCCCCGTGTCCCACGCGCTTCCCTTCGAGTTTCCCCGGGAGGAAGGGAAGCAGATGAAAGTCGGACGAGACCTCCCGGATGGAGGGGTAAACCAGCACCTCCCCGCTCACCGCAACGCGCTCACCCCGCCGGAAGAATCCGAACGGAAATCGTGTGGAAAGCCGTAACCCTTCGAGGTGGTATTTTCCTCGACGGGGAAACGACTGCGAAATCAGTTCGGCACGTGATTCACCGGCGGGTATCGCGGGAAAGTAGGCAGGGTGATGCAGCACCGGCGCTCCTTCCGTGATGCCGGCAGCGGGCGCCGCTTTTGGCGGCAGGAATCTACGGAACCACCCCCGGCGGCGCGCACGCTGGAGGGCGAGGTCCTCTGCCAGTATCGAGAACGAAGTGAGAAACCGCTTCTTGTTGTTAAGAGAAATCTTGATCGACACGTTTTCCCGCTCAAACACGTTTTCCGGCACCTGCAGCGAGACAAAGATCGAGCGCAGCGACAGGCGGGCAAAGACGCCGGAGACCACGGTAATCGAGAGCAGCAGGGCCAGGATCAGATAGAGCAGGTTATTGCTGGTGTTGACAGCGCCGAGGGCGATCAGGAAAACCGTGAGAATAAAGAATCCGCCGGCAGGGGTTATTCCGAATGAAAAGGGGGAGCTCCAGCGGCTCAGATCGAGTTCGCGCGCCATGCGGGCGAGCGGGGCCAACGCAAGCCAGATTAGGGCGAGGAACGCCCCGACCGAGAAAACGATGGCCGGCGCCGTCTCACCGCGTCCCATGGCCGCGCGTGCGATCAGCGACAGGAACACGGCGGCGCATAGCAGGAGGGCGCCGCGGAGGACCTCGCGGGCGACGGCGGCTCGCCGCGGGGCCTCGTCTGTCTCAGAGCGGGACTTCGATGCTCTGAAGAATCTCAGCAAGGATTTCCTCGGATTCGTCACTGCGTTTGTTCGGGGTCGAATACTTGGCGCTGACGATCACCCTGTGCGACAGGACCGGGAGCGCCAGGCGTTTGATGTCGTCCGGGATGCAATAATTCCGCCCTTCATAATAAGCCATCGCCTGGGCCGCGCTATGGAGCGCCAGCGAGCCGCGCGGGCTTACGCCGGCGAGCAGGAACTCGGAACGACGCGTGGCCTCGACGATCGCCAGGATGTAATCGAGCAGCGACTCGTCCACGCGGACTTCGGTCACAGCCCGCTGCGCTTCGAGAATGTCGCCGGCCTTCAGCACCGGTTCGATCTGCTCGACGGCCGGCCGGTGGTTTTGCCGGCGCAGGATCTCTTTCTCCGCTTCGACTTCAGGATAGCCCATTCGGATGCGAAGCATGAAGCGATCGAGTTGGGATTCGGGGAGGGGATACGTGCCGTGGTGCTCGATCGGGTTCTGTGTGGCCACCACCATGAAAGGGCGGGGCAGCATGTGCGTGTGGTTGTCGACGCTGATTTTCCCTTCGCTCATGGCTTCCAGCAAAGCACTCTGGGTCTTTGGCGTCGTACGGTTGATTTCGTCGGCCAGTACGATGTTGGCGAAGATCGGGCCGCGGCGGAACTCGAACGCCTGCTCCATCTGATTGAAAACGGAAACACCCAGGATGTCGGAGGGGAGGAGGTCGCTTGTGAACTGGATCCTGCGGAACGTGCAATCGAAGCCACGGGCCAGCGAGCGGGCGAGCGTCGTTTTGCCCACTCCCGGCACATCCTCAATCAGCAGATGCCCCTCTGCCAGCAAGGCGACGAGAGCAAGTTTGACCGGTTCTGATTTTCCGAGCACGACGTTCTCGATGGCCCGCTGCAGCCTTTGGAGCTTGGGTTCGAGATCGACGGTTCCGGTCATGGCTTGCCTTTCAAAACAAGTTCTTCTGGTTGGAAGGTGGCAGGATTTTGAAATGTTCGTAAGCCTTCCGTGTGGCGACGCGGCCGCGCGGAGTCCGATCCAGGAAGCCGACCTGGATGAGGTAGGGCTCGTAGATATCCTCGATCGAGTCCTCGTCCTCGCTGATGGCGGCCGAAAGGGCGCCGACCCCCACGGGCCCGCCGTTGTACTTTTCGAGGATGGTGAGCATCAGCTTGCGGTCGATCTCGTCGAAGCCGTATATGTCCACGTCCATCATGGCAAGCGCCGCCATGGCCACCGGGCGAGTGATGCGGCCGTCAGACTTGACCTCCGCATAATCGCGCACGCGGCGAAGGAGGCGGTTCGCAATGCGAGGCGTCCCGCGGCAGCGGGCGGCAATTTCATTTGCGCCGCTGTCGTCGATTTCCACGCCGAGGAGCGACGCCGACTGGCGCACGATGATGCTGAGCTCGGCAGGGGTGTAAAACTCCAGGCGATGGATGATCCCGAACCGGGCTCGGAGCGGCGCCGTGATCAGGCCTGCACGTGTCGTCGCGCCGATCAGGGTGAAGCGCTGAAGCGGCATCTTGATGCTCCGCGCCCCCGGTCCTTCCCCGATCATGATGTCGATGTAAAAGTCTTCCATCGCCGGGTAGAGAATCTCCTCGATGGCCGGATGCAGTCGATGGACTTCGTCGATGAAGAGGATGTCGTTCTTTTTCAGGTTGGTCAGCAGGGCAGCCAGGTCCCCACGCTTCTCAATGACCGGACCGCTGGTCGTCCGAATGTTCACGTTCATCTCATTGGCGATGACCGTCGCCAGAGTTGTCTTCCCCAATCCCGGCGGGCCGTACAGCAACACGTGGTCCAGCGCCTCTTTGCGCCGGCTGGCGGCATGAATGCTGATTTCGATGTTCTCTTTGACCTTGTCCTGGCCGATGTACTGTTTCAGATGCTGAGGACGGAGGCTCAGCTCGTAGGACTGCTCCTCGGTGCGTGCGACCGGGCTCAAGAGGGTGTGTTCCGAAGTGTGTTCCTTCATCGTATGCCGTCAGACCGTTGTTCTTATCCTGCAAGCGCCTGCAGCGTGTGCCGCAGCAACCCCTCGAAAGAGCGCTCGGCCATCCCGGACCGCAGGACGGTCGAAAGCGCTTTCTCCGCGCCGGCCCTCGGATACCCCAGATTCACCAGGGCCGAAAGAATGTCCTCATGCAGCCCGTCCGCGGCGGGGCGTGACCCGGCCGCCGTTCGCTGTTCCGGCAGCAGGAATGGAGTGATCTGGCCCTTCAGTTCGAGGACCAGTCGCTCTGCCGTCTTCCGCCCGACGCCCGGGATCGCCGTGAGTCGCGAAAGATTCCCCTCGGCAATCGCCTGCGCCAGCTCTTCCACTCTCGCACCGGACAGGATCGAAACTGCCAGTTTGGGGCCGATGCCGCTGATGGAGATCAGCTTGAGAAACAGGTCCTTCTCGCGTTGGGAGCAGAAGCCGAACAAAGCCAGGGCATCCTCCCGTACGTGCGTGTGCACCTTCAGCATCACCTCGCTCCCCTCCTCGGGAAGCTCGTAGAAGCTCGTGAGCGGGATAGACACCTCATAACCGACTCCCTGGACGTCGACAAGCACAAGGTTCGGCTTTTTCTGAAGGAGCTTACCTCTGAGTTGGCCTATCATTCGGAGACTATCGCTTCCATTGAAAACGCACGTAAACATAACACAAAACCGCCGCCATAATCACTCTCATCAGATCGCGCCCGGCAGTCAGTAGGTCCGGTCCGGCGGCTGGGACCTACCGGCTGCCGGGACCTGATTGAGGTCGCCGCCTAATTGTTTTGGGTGCCGCTCTTTTAGGACAGAAGATTTATCGCACCATTATGTGAGTTGGGATTGCAGTCGGAAGAGCCCCACCCAAAACATTTGTCATTTATCATTTGTCAATGGTCATTTGTCATTTGTCGGTGGTGAGCCTTTGGTCTGCGAAAATGACAATTGATAATTGACAAATGATCACTACTGTCCGGTTAATTTTTGGCAGATCTGCAAATAACCGCGTCATTACTGGTGATTCGCAGAAATGGGCCGTAATCGATTTCATTTTTTGCGGGAAACTCTGTTATTGACATCAAAGGACTTACAACCTCTCCGGAAGCTTTTTCGGAGCTTAACCGGACAGTAGTGACAAATGATCATTGATCAATTCTTCGCGCGCGGCCCCCTTATGAGGTCGGGGTGGCCATAAGTGGTCAAGCAGCGGCACTTGTTTGAACTGGAGGTTTGCATATCTTTGCGTATTCGCTTAACTTGCGGTCCGTTCTGAAAGAGCCGCACCTAATTGTTTTGGACGGGCGGGACAGGATGGGTCCCGTTTATGTATAATGCACACGATCCGAATCTCATTTCTTCTCGACTGCGGGATGATGAGGGATCGGTTTCGGAGGCATGATGTCTGAAGCTGGGTTTCACGAGGAGTGCGGCATCTTCGCAATCGTTTCCCACCCGGAGGCGGCGCGCCTGACCTACCTGGGTCTGTATGCGCTGCAGCACCGTGGGCAGGAGTCTGCCGGGATCGTCAGTTCGGACGGCAGAAAACTGCACCAGCAGAAGGGGATGGGGCACGTGGCGGAGGTGTTCAACGAGACCTGTCTGGAGCATCTGGGCGGCGACAGCGCCATCGGGCATGTCCGCTACTCCACGGCAGGCGACAGCTCGATCGCGAATGCGCAGCCGATCCTGGTCGACAGCTGGCGCGGTCCGCTCGCATTGGCTCATAACGGCAACCTCGTCAACGCAGCCGCCCTGCGCCGTGAACTGGAGCGCGACGGCGCCATTTTCAATTCGACCAGCGACAGCGAGGTGATCCTCCACCTGCTGTGCCGCTCGAGGAAGCGAACGTTCCTCGAGGCGTTTTCCGAAGTGCTCCACCTGATCCAGGGAGCTTATTCCCTGGTGGTGCTGACGCCGAATTTCCTGGTCGTCGCCAGGGATCCGAGAGGTTTTCGTCCGCTTTGCATGGGGCGTGTCGACGGCCGCTATGTCTTTGCTTCGGAAACGTGCGCCTTCGACCTGATCGATGCCACGTACATCCGGGACGTCGAGCCCGGCGAGATCATCCTGGTGGAAGGGGACAGCCTGGAATCCCATTTCCTTCTCCCCCGGGAGAAGCCGGCGCACTGCATATTCGAGCACGTCTACTTCAGCCGCCCCGACAGCCTGGTTTTCGGCAGGAATGTCAATGCGAGCCGCCGGCTGCTGGGAAAGTACCTTGCGATCGAGCACCCCGTGGATGCGGATGCGGTGGTGCCGGTGCCGGATTCGGGAGTTTCGGCCGCCCTCGGCTATGCGCAGCAGAGTGGCATACCGCTGGAATTCGGTCTGATCCGGAACCACTACGTCGGCAGGACCTTCATCGAGCCGCGCCAGTCGATCCGCAATTTCGGGGTCAAGGTGAAGCTGAACCCCGTGCGGGAAATCCTGCGCGACAAGCGGATCATCCTGGTCGACGATTCGATCGTGCGCGGCACCACCAGCCGCAAGATCGTGCACATCATCCGGGCGGTCGGGGCGAAGGAGATCCATGTGCGCATCACCTCTCCGCCCATCGTCGGTCCGTGCTATTACGGCATCGACACGCCGACCAAACGGGAGCTGATCGCCTCGTCCAAATCGGTCGCGGAAATCGAAAAGTTCATCGGCGCCGATTCACTGCGATATCTGAGTCTGGAATCTCTCCTGAAATCGGTGGGCAACGGCGACAGTTACTGCTCTGCATGCTTTACCGACCACTATCCGACCGACGTGGTTCAGGAAGAACGCCAGAAAGAACTCTTCGGCAGGGACATGGTGCAGATTCTCCCCTCAACCCAGTGACCTCCGTGTTCATCCATGGAAAAATCTGACCCTGTGAAAATGACGTACGCCGGATCCGGCGTGGACATCGATGCCGCGACCGAAGCCAAGAGGCGCATTCGGACGCTGGCCCGCGCGACCTTCACGCCCGAAGTGCTGACCGACATCGGCAGCTTCGGCGCCCTGTTCCGGCTCGATAAGGACCGGTACATCGAGCCGCTCCTGGTTTCCAGCTGCGACGGCGTGGGGACCAAACTCAAAATCGCATTCATGACCGGGATTCACAACACGGTCGGGTACGATCTGGTGTCGCACTGCGTGTCCGACATCCTGGTCCAGGGGGCACGGCCGCTCTTTTTCCTCGACTACATCGCATGCGGCCGGCTCGAGTCAGGCGTAGTGGAACAGGTCGTCGTCGGGTTGGCGCGCGGGTGCCGCGAAATGGGCTGCGCCCTCATCGGCGGCGAGACTGCCGAGATGCCGGACTTCTATGCGCCGGGCGAGTACGACCTTGCAGGCTTCATCGTCGGCGTTGTCGAGCGGTCGCGGCTGGTGGACGGGACGCGCATACGGGTCGGCGACCGCCTTCTCGGAATCGCGTCGGCCGGCTTGCACACAAACGGATACTCGTTGGCTCGCAGGCTCTTCTTTGATCGCCTCAAATTCGGGCACGGTGACTTTGTGACCGGACTCGGCTCCACGATTGCCGACGTCCTGCTTGCCCCTCATCGCAGCTACCTCCGGTTGCTGGAGCCGCTGCTTGATGCGCATGTCCTGAAGGGCATGGCGCACATCACCGGTGGCGGAATCACGGAAAACCTCCCCCGCATCCTGCCGCCCGGCACGGCCGCAGTGGTTCGAAAGGGCAGCTGGCCGGTACTGCCGGTCTTCCATTACCTGCAGCACGAAGGGAACATCGAGGAGGCGGAGATGTACCGCACTTTCAACATGGGGATCGGCATGATCCTGGTCGTGTCCCCGGAAGATCTGCCGCACGTGGCCGGGCGTCTCGCGTCACAGAACGAACCCTGCCACGAAATCGGCGGCATCTCGGCAGGAGACGGAACGGTTCAGTACACCGAAGGGAGTTGATCCGGCTGCCCTCTGAGGAAATCGACTATGACAGAAAATCGGAGGTTGGCCATCCTGCTCTCGGGGCGCGGGTCAAATTTCGTCGCTATTCACGATGCGATCCGCCGTGGGGATGTGCGCGCCACCATCGCCTGCGTGATCAGCAACGTGCCGGACGCGGCCGGTTTGGCGCGGGCCTGCGAATTCGGGCTCAGCACGGTCTGCGTGCCCTCAAAGGGGGCCGAGAGAACTGATTACGACCGGCGCCTTCTGGCCGCGCTGGAGCCTTTCCAGCCCGCTTTGATTTGTCTGGCCGGTTTCATGCGGGTGCTCTCCTCCGACTTCATCCGCGCCTATCGGGGCCGGATACTGAACATCCATCCGGCTCTGCTGCCGTCGTTTCCCGGCCTTCATGCGCAACGGCAGGCGCTCGAGCATGGCGTGCGCGTCAGCGGCTGCACCGTGCACCTGGTGGACGAGGGGGTCGACACCGGCCGGATTCTGATGCAGCGGGCCGTCGAGGTGCTCGACGGCGATACCGAAGAGTCCCTCTCGGCCAGGATTCTCGAGCAGGAGCACGATGTCTATTGGCGGGCGATCGCCGCAGTCCTGGACCGGGATTGACGATGAAAAGCAGCCGGCGCCCGGACGCAGTGGCGGAGTTGACGCAGAGAGAACGTGGATTTTCTCGGGAGTCTTTGGGCGCCGGCGATCCGGCGGTTGCTACAATGTCTACAAGGACGGAAATGAAGAGCGCACAAGAACAGCTGGATTACCTGCGCAAAGGCGCGGTCGAGATCATCAGCGAGGCGGAGGCGAAACAGAAGTTCGAGAAGTCGCTGCGCACCGGAATCCCGTTGAAGGTCAAGGTGGGATTCGATCCCACCGCCCCGGATCTGCACCTCGGACACGCGGTCCTGCTGCGGAAGATGAAACATTTCCA
>CAVRJA010000014.1:1917500-1962614 GCA_963721405.1 uncultured Acidobacteriota bacterium
AAGGTTAATCCGCCCAGGGTCAGTCGGTCCCTAAGTCGAGGCCGAAAGGCGTAGACAATGGGAATGCCGTCAACATTCGGCAACCACCCGTGTGGCGTTATCAGCGATGGGGTGACGCAGTAGGATAGGTTGTCCCTCCGATTGGAAGTGGAGGGCTAAGCCTGTAGGAGGTCCGGCCAGGCAAATCCGACCGGGCATTAACTCCGAGAGGCGATGGGGAGCCGTAAGGCATAAACCAGCCGATTCCACACTGCCGAGAAAAACCTCTAGTCAGTCATGCAGGTGACCGTACCGTAAACCGACACAGGTAGATGAGGAGAAAATCCTAAGGCGCTTGAGAGAACACTCGTTCAGGAACTCGGCAAATTTGCTCCGTAACTTCGGGAGAAGGAGCGCCCGCTCTGGTGTAATTCCTCGCGAATGAAGCCTAGGCGGGTTGCAGTGAAAAGCGTCAGGCGACTGTTTACTAAAAACACAGCACTCTGCGAAGACAAAAAATCGACGTATAGGGTGTGACGCCTGCCCGGTGCCGGAAGGTTAAAAGGAGGAGTCATCGCAAGAGAAGCTCTGAATTGAAGCCCCGGTGAACGGCGGCCGTAACTATAACGGTCCTAAGGTAGCGAAATTCCTTGTCGGGTAAGTTCCGACCTGCACGAATGGCGTAACGATCTGACGACTGTCTTAACGAGTGACTCAGCGAATTTGTAATACCGGTGAAGATGCCGGTTACCCGCCACTAGACGGAAAGACCCCGTGCACCTTTACTACACTTTAGCAATGTATTTCGGTGCGCTATGCGCAGAATAGGTGGGAGGCTTTGAACTGTGGGTTTCGGCCTGCAGGGAGCCGCCGGTGAGATACCACTCTTAGCGTTCTGAGGTACTAACCTACGCTCGTAATCCGGGCGGGGGACATTGCTTGACGGGTAGTTTGACTGGGGCGGTCGCCTCCCAAACTGTAACGGAGGCGCTCGAAGGTTTGCTCAGGCTGTTTGGAAATCAGCCATCGAGTGTAAAGGCATAAGCAAGCTTAACTGCGAGACATACAAGTCAAGCAGATGGGAAACCAGGACTTAGTGATCCGGTGGTTCTGTATGGAAGGGCCATCGCTCAACGGATAAAAGGTACGCCGGGGATAACAGGCTGATCTTGCCCAAGAGTTCATATCGACGGCAAGGTTTGGCACCTCGATGTCGGCTCATCGCATCCTGGAGCTGAAGAAGGTTCCAAGGGTTGGGCTGTTCGCCCATTAAAGCGGTACGTGAGCTGGGTTTAGAACGTCGCGAGACAGTTCGGTCCCTATCTGTGGTGGGCGCAGGATATTTGCAAGGTTCTATCCTTAGTACGAGAGGACCGGGATGGACGAACCTCTAGTGCACCAGTTGTCGTGCCAACGGCATAGCTGGATAGCTAAGTTCGGACGGGATAAACGCTGAAAGCATATAAGCGTGAAACCCACCTTAAGATAAGATATCCCTTCCCCTTCGGGGGACTAAAGACCCGTGGAAGACTACCACGTGATAGGCTGGATGTGGAAGCGCAGTAATGCGTGGAGCTTACCAGTACTAATCGGTCGTGAGGCTTGACCATAAAATTTACCCTGCTTGAAATCCGACGGATGCCCGTCGTTGACCTGATGATTGGAGATTCGAAATTCGAGATTCGAAATTAAACGCTTTCAATTTCGAATCTCGAATCTAGATTTTACGAGCTTCCGGTGACTCTAGCGGAGGGGTCACACCCGTTCCCATCCCGAACACGGTAGTTAAGCCCTCCAGCGCCGATGGTACTGCATTGGCAACGATGTGGGAGAGTAGGTCGTCGCCGGATTAAACATCAAAAGCCCCGGTGTTCAAGCCCGGGGCTTTTGCATTTTCTCTTCTTCCTCTCTCACACTCAGGAATAGATCCCAATATTGAAAACGCAGTTGCCTGCGTTTGAGTTTTGTGGGACTATCCCACTATGGCGATATCGACTGCCGACAAGAAGAAGCGCGTGGTGATTCCGGCCGCCCAGCCCGGTGATGTATTCGATGTGCATCTGCAGGGCGAAGGGAGAGTCCTGCTGGTGCGCCTCATTCGCCCGCAGCCCAAGGCTCGGATGAGCCGGGCCGAATGTCTCCGCGCCATGGCTGCCGCGCCACTCCGTCCGGAAATCGATTGGAATGCACTCCGCAAACTTACGCGTGAACCTTGACGCTGCTGCTGGACACTAACATTTTGATCTACGCCTCCGATGAGAGGTCTTCCTATTTCAAATGGGCACGGCGCACGATCGCCGATGCGGTGGCAGGAGAGGGAGCTGCGATCGACGCCGTCAGCCTGGCTGAGCTCTGTGTGGGCGACGCCGAGCCGAAAAGAGTGGCTGACCGCATTCGCAGCTGGGGCGTCGAGGTTCTCGATGTTCCTGTCGCCGCCGCGGAGGTGAGTGCGCGTGCCTACCAGTTGTATCGGCGCCGCCGGAAGAGGGATTCCGGCAAGGATTCCCCCTCCATTCCCCTGCCGGATTTCTTCATCGGCGCCCATGCTCAGATCATGGGTTGGACTCTGGCGACGGCAGACCGGGACCGTTTTAAAATCTACTTTCCCAAGGTTCCGCTTAAGACGCCGTAACTTCGTTAACTCAAATCATAGAGGGGACATTCATGGTGAAGGATAAAATTGCACTCGTAACCGGCGCCAGCAGCGGCATCGGCCGCGCGACCGCACGCGCATTGGCCCGGCATGGGGCCCGCGTCGCTTTAACAGGCAGGCAGATGAGCGCGCTGGAAGAAGAAGCGGGGCGCATCGCCGCTTCGGGAGGAGAAGCGTTTGCCATCGCCGGCGACCTGAAGAACGAGGAGATTCGAAAGCGGATTGTCGAGGAGACAGTCGCTCACTTTGGGGGCCTCGATATCCTCGTCAACGCGGCCGGCACGATCGCCAACGGGACGATCGAAAACACCACCCTCGCCGACTGGCGCACGATGTTTGAACTCAACCTGGAGGCGGTCTTTTCCCTGATGCAAATCGCCGTTCCCCATCTGGAAAAGAACAAAGGAAGCGTCGTCAACGTCAGCAGTGTGACCGGCATCCGGGCTTTTCCCAATGTTCTCGCCTACTGTGTCAGCAAAGCCGGCGTCGACCAGCTCACCCGCTGCGCGGCTCTCGAGCTCGCGCCAAAGGGAATCCGGGTCAATGCGGTCGATCCCGGTGTCGTGGTGACTGACCTGCACCGCCGGGGCGGCATGGGAGAGGAGAAGTATCAGGGATTTCTCGAACACAGCCGTACGACACACCCGCTCGGCCGCGTCGGGCAGACGGAAGATATCGCCAACGCCATCGTATTTCTTGCCTCGGATCAGGCCGGGTGGATTACGGGTGTGAGCCTGCCCATCGACGGCGGCCGCCACCAGACGTGCGCCCGATAAGGGTGCGGAGCTGGAGCGCGCGAGGTGTCCACGACGTGGTCACCTGTTGCTCATGAATGCCCTGCTCCGAATCTGGTGTTGCCGGCATTCATGTGCAACCTGCTGTCTCTGCCTACTATTTCGAAGCCTTCACTGAAATGTGCGTGTGTTGCCCGGGAGCTCCTCGAACTTGAACGCAATCGGTGCCGGCGAAGTGGATCTCGGAGAGATAGGAGTCGTCACCGACCTTGTCGAATACCAAGTGCGTTTCCTCGCCCGGGCTTTGCTTGATTCGCGTCACAATGCTCACCGCGGTCGTCTCGTTGCTGTCGAGGTTTCGGAGCCTCATATGCGCTACTGCCGCCGATTCCTCGTAGAACTCGTAACGGCCCGCCGCGTACGTCTTGCCGTCCACGATGAAACTAAAAGGAATGTCTACGACCACCTTGGATGCCCTTGCGAAGACCACGCCGCTCGCCAGAGCCACGAAGGCCGCCAATGCCAGAACACCGAAGAGTTTCCTGTCCATGCAAAGCCTCCAGATCTTGGATAAACCCCGCCGCTCCCCCCACACCTGTTTTCTGAGGACCTGTCAACCAACACTCTGCCGAAAGTTTAGTGCTCGCGGGCGCTTAGTCAAGGGACAATGAAATCCAATTTCATGCGAGAAGAGAGCGCAGAAGCGGAGGTTCTGTGCGTGCGGAGTGCGATCCGGGGATTCAATTCTTGCGAGAGTGGATCTTTACAAACTCGACGATTTCCTCGAGCGAACTCCCGGGCGGAAAAACTTCGGCGATCCCGATTTCCTTCAGCCGTGGGATGTCGTGATCGGGGATGATGCCGCCCGCGAACACCATGACATCGTCGAGCTTCTTCTCACGCTTCAGCTCCAGAATGCGCGGGAAAAGGTGCATGTGCGCGCCTGAGAGGATCGACAGGCCGATGGCGTCGACGTCCTCTTGAAGCGCGGCGTTCACGATCTGCTCCGGCGTCTGGCGCAAGCCCGTGTAGATCACTTCCATGCCGGCGTCCCGGAGAGCGCGGGCAATCACCTTCGCTCCACGGTCATGCCCGTCCAGGCCCGGCTTGGCCACGAGTACTCGGATCTTTTTTTCGGTCATATCATCCTGCGGCGGACCGGACGCATCTAAAAGATGCTCGGCTCCCGGTATTCCCCGTAGACGACACGCAGCGCATCGCAGATCTCGCCCAGGGTGGCATAGGAACGGACGCAGTCGAGGATGCAGGGGAGCAGGTTGTCCGTCCCCTCGGCCGCACGTTTCAAATCCGAGAGATTCTTCTCGACCAGCGCTCCATTGCGTTCGGCCCGCAAGGTCTTCAGTTTTTCGCACTGGCGGCGGGGAACAGATTCGTCAATGACGAGGAGGTCCACCGGCGGCTGCTCTTCCGTGGCGAATTCGTTGACGCCGACGATGATCTTCTCATTGTGCTCGACCGCCCTGGCAAACTGGTAAGACGCCTCCTGGATCTCCCGCTGCGGGTAGCCGCGCTCGATGGCCGGGACCATCCCCCCGAGGGCGTCGATGCGGTCGAAGTAGCTTTCTGCCGCCGCCTCCATCTCGTTGGTGAAGGATTCCAAAAAATAGGAGCCGCCGAGGGGATCGATCGTGTTGGCCACGCCGCTCTCGTGCGCAATGATCTGCTGGGTCCGGAGCGCAATGGTGACGGATTTTTCGGTCGGCAGCGCCAGAGTCTCATCCAGGGAGTTCGTGTGCAGCGACTGGGTTCCTCCGAGCACGGCGGCCAGCGCCTGCAGCGTGACCCTCACCACGTTGTTGTAAGGCTGCTGGGCCGTGAGGGACACGCCGGCCGTCTGGCAGTGTATGCGGCAAAGCATGGAACGGAGGTCTTTGGCGCCGAAGCGCTCCTTCATGACGCGGGCCCAGATTCTGCGGGCGGCCCGGAGCTTGGCGATCTCCTCGAAAAAGTCGTTGTGGACGTCAAAAAAGAAGCTGAGACGCGGCGCAAACTCATCAACCTCGAGGCCGGCCCGCTTCCCGTATTCAACATATTCCATGCCGTCGCGCAGCGTGAAGGCCAGCTCCTGAATCGCCGTCGAGCCGGCTTCCCGGATATGGTACCCGCTGATCGAGATCGTGTTCCATCGCGGAACGTGGCGGGAAGCGAACGCCATCGTGTCGGTGATGATGCGCATGGACGGGCGGGGGGGATAGATGAAGGTCTTCTGCGCAATGTATTCCTTGAGGATATCGTTCTGTATGGTTCCGGCAAGATCCTGCCAGGCCGCTCCCTGTTTTTCGGCAGCCGCCAGGTACATCGCCCAGATGACCGCCGCCGGGGCATTTGTGGTCATGGAAGTGGTGACCTTGTCCAGCCGGATGCCTTCGAAGAGAGCCTCCATGTCCAAGAGGGAATCGATGGCGACGCCGCACTTGCCCACCTCTCCGAATGATTCGGGGCTGTCGGAATCATAGCCGAACAGCGTCGGGTAGTCGAAGGCAACGGAAAGTCCCGTCTGCCCCTGCTTGAGCAGGTACTTGAAACGACGGTTGGTGTCCTCAGCCGTTCCGAAGCCGGCGAACTGCCGCATGGTCCACAGCCGGCCGCGATACATGTTCCTGTAGACGCCGCGGGTGAAAGGGAATTCCCCCGGTTCCCCCAGGTCGCGTGAGAAGTCAGATCCTGCCAGATCGTCGGGAGTGTAAATCTCGCGGATGGGGTGCCCCGACAGGCTCGTAAATTCACGCGGTTTTGCTTTGCCCGCTTTTGTCTCTGCGGTGGTCATGACACGCCAATTCAATTTGGTGAGTTCTTGCCCATCTCCAGGCGCTGCGCCTCCCGGAAGCACTCAAGAGCCTTGTCAGGCTGGCCCATCTCCTTGTAGATGTAGCCCTTGTCCTTCCAGATGGCGGCTTTGTTCCGGGGGACCTTGAATGCGGTCATGTTGGCGTCCAGCAGGCGGAGCGCGATTTCATGCTGCATTTTGTGGCGGAACTCATCTGAAAAACCGAGCAGCTCCTTCAGCAGCACCGGCTCCTGATCGTCAGGCCATTTCATCTTGAAGATCTTGTTGGCTTCCTCCGCCGCCTTGGCGAATTCCTTTTTCTTAATCAGGATCACGACTATCTCGTGTTGGGCTTCGGCGACGCTTCGCGTCTGGCTGAGATCGGGTCCCTGGACCGGAAGGCAGGAACCGGCGATCGGAAACGCGAAGGCCAGCAGGGCGCCTGCCATGAACCGCTTCTGAAACCGAGCAGTGCCAGGTTTCATCTTGCCTCCGTCTGGAAGGGATTGTCCAGAGACACGGGGCGCATGCCGGCAAACGGATTTCCCGCGACGGCGAACGGATTGTCCACAACAATGTCCTCTCTGTCGGCGTCCGCGCCGGGGTCGTAACTGGCCCTGCGGAGTTGCTGGCTGTGGATCTGTTCCAGGAGGCTACGCTGTTCCAGATAATGATTCATGTACGACTGGAGACTTCTCTGGGAATCCTGGTACCGCATGTAACCCCAGATTCCAAGGGCGAGCACGACGGTGGCAGCAACCGTGGCCGTTGCGCCTACCCACCTGTTCATGACCAGAAACCGAAAAAACCCGGACGAGTTGGTCGGGGGCGGCATTTCGGCGATTCGGGACCGCAGGTTGTTCCACAGTTCGGGGATAGGCTCCACAGCCGCAGCGTGCGATTCAATGAAGACGCCCGCTTCCCTGAGGTCCCGGTATTCGGACTCGCATGGCGGGCATTCCTTCAGATGAACCTTGATCTGCTCCGCCATGTGGTCCGGGAGCTCACCGTCGATGTAAGCCGTCAAATCGTCGCTGCACTGTCGGCAATTCATATTACACCTTCAAGTATTCCTTAACTCGTTTCCGGACATGGAGCCTCGCCCGGTGGATGTCCGTCTTGACGCTGGGAAGACTCCGGCCGACGATCTCCGCGATCTCCTGGTAACTCAGGTGATGAATGGCTGAGAAAATAAACACCTCCCGGTATTTTTCAGGAAGATCAAGGATGACTTCTCGAACGACGTGCTCGAGCTCTTTGGCTTGGAACTCCTCCTGGGGCCCTTTGCGCTCATCCACCAACTCCGCTATGTTCCGTCCTTCTTCGTCCTGCAAATCGACCGACACGGTGGCGGGGGTGCGACGACGGTATTTCTGGTACACGAAATTGCGTGCGATCCGGAACAACCATGGCTCGAATTTCGCATCGTCCTTCAATGAACCGAGCTTTTGATAGACGGTTACAAATGTCTCCTGTGTAAGATCTTCCGCCTCCTCAATTGACGCAACCATGCGGTAGACGAAATTCAGGACCTTGCGAGAGAACAATTCGTATATGTTCTGAAATGCAGCAAGGTCCCCTCTCTTCGCCTGTTCTATCCAGCGCGCCAAGAGAGCGGTGTCTAACGCCACGCCACCGGGGTTCAGGTCATTTTTCTTCAAACTGAACTCACATTGAAAGATTCAGGCCGTTTCGGAAAGTTTCGTTCTGGTTGAAAAAATATCAGATCGCCGGCCGTGCGACGGGACCGGTAAAGTCCTGCCGGGCATCGAGGCAGAACCCGGGTCGAGCGGCCACCCGGATCTAGTGTATCAGAGATCTTTTCCGCGTATGCAAATTTTGGAACTTGAAGCGGGTCAGGCCCGTGTAATGGGCAGATCCGTCCGGCAACCTCCAGCGGGTTGTGAAGGGAAACAGGCAGGACGCGGAAGCGCCGACATAGAAATCTGTGCCGGCGCTTATCTGCGTCCTCAATGCCCCTGAAACTCCCCCTTATCCAATACTGATCCAAAAAACTCCGCTTTTTTTTGTTGATATTCACCTTTTCATCACCTATACTCCAAACAGTGAAGGAAAGGTGAAAACGATGAAGCTGACCAAGCGACAGAAAGAGATCCTCGATTACCTCACCGAGTTCATTGATCGCGAGGGGTACTCTCCAAGCATGGAGGAGATCGCCGGGCACTTTCACATCGCCTCCCTTAACGCCGTTTTCAAACATCTGGAGGCGCTCCAGGCCCGCGGCTATCTGCACCGTGACGCCAACCGGGCGCGGTCGATCGAACTGAAAAGGATCGACCCGCCACCGGCTTTGACACTTCCTTTATATGGTTCCATCGCCGCCGGACGGCCGATCGAGGCGGTGTCCACCCCGGAAACCATGACCGTCCCCGAAGAGCTGTTGCCCGGTCCGGGCACGTATTACGTGCTCCGGGTTCAGGGTGAATCGATGATCGACGAACACATCGAAGATGGCGATTATGTGGTCGTCGATCCTCAGCCCCAGGCAGACGACGGCAAGACGGTCGTCGCGCTGGTGGATAACGAAAACGTCACGCTTAAAAAACTCTATCGCGAAGGGCCTCAGGTTCGCCTGCAGCCGGCAAACCCTGTCCTCGCCCCCCTTTTGCTGGACGCCGCCCGGGTTCAGGTCCAGGGGGTGGTCGTGGCCGTCATGCGCAAGTATCGATAAAGGAAAAGGAGAGAGAGGATGAACGCCATCTATCAGGTGACTGTACGGGGGAAGAAACTCGAGAGTCGTGATCTGCGCAAGCTTTTGGCACGAGCCGTGGCAGAAAAACGAACCATGGACGAACGGCTCCGCCTTTTTGCCACTCTGCAGAAAGGGACTCTGCCGGTCTTCGGTGCGGGAGTTTCCATGGGGCTCTGTGCCGGCGAAGTTTCGGAGCGATAAGACTTCCGCAGCCGCGAGGCAGATATGTACAGCATGGCAGGCGCCGCCTGGCGCCCTGTGCCGCCTATCCCGGCCAGGGAAGGTTGTGCGATATGTCACGGAACCGGTTGGGAACTGATGCGGTCGCCGACCGTGACCCGCGCGCGGCGCTGTGCGTGTCATGTCTTGTGGCATCTGGTCGAAATAAAGGATCGCGTCGGGATTCCCCGGCGCTACGAACACTGTACTCTCGACAACTTTTCGCCCTTGAATCTTTCCCAGGTGCGGGCGCTCGCCGGTGCGCGGAAATTTGCCGATTATTCGTTGAACTCCGGCCGGCAACTGTTCCTCGCCGGGACGGAAGGGGTGGGGAAAACCCATCTCGCTGTGGGAGTCTTGAAAGAACTGCTTCCCCGTTTTGGCGACAGTGCGACGTTTGTCGATTTCACCAACCTGTTCGATGGTGTCATCAGTGACTGGTCTCGGCTTCGTAAGAGCCGGCTGCTTGTCCTGGACAGTTTCGGGCAGATCCACCCGTCAGGGGAGCGTGTGAAGATCTCACAGGAGTTGCTGGAGGCGCGCCTGGGATCGGGGCGATTGACCGTTCTGACCGGCGAACCGGTGCGCCGGAGCACTCTGTTTCGAAAGAACCTGCCGTCGAATGCTTCCACTACCGAGATCTTTCTGGCAGCGCTTCCTCCGACTCTGGCCTTCCAATTCTTGAGTCGCACAAGAATTTTATCTTTAGAGGGAGAGGATTTTCGTCACAAGTCTTCACGCACTGCCACACTTATTTGAGAGCCTTCAGACGCGAGGAAGTCTGATCCTTCGGAGACTCCTTGGGGGTCTTGCACAACCTTTAAGCAAACAGGTACGAACCAACCTGATTTCAAAGAATTAGGCCTGTCGAAAAATCGATTTTCACACAGTTTTCCACACATTTTGTGAAAAACCTGGGAGAGTTCCTAGGTCAATTTTTTTCTGCAGAATCTTCTCCCGGCATCGCAGTTCTGGCATTGCTATTGCGCCTGATGCGAACAGGGACGACTCGCCAAGTTCGGGTTGTCGGAGCGTCTTTTCTCCGGCTCTGAATCACGACCTTGCGCACACTCTGGAATTCTGCGTCGGGATTTCCCTCCGGTTCCGTTGCGCGATGCCGGTTGAATCACAATTCTCCGATGGTATAATCGTCGTTCCAAAAGTGGAAGGAAGTCGACACATGCCGGCGGGAGATCGTAACTTTCCTGGTTTGGTTCCGGCTTGCCGGCAGATGCCTCCGGCGCGGGATCCCCTGCACATGACACGTCAGTGACGTTTGGGTGAGGGAATGGTCAGACTCTTTAAGAAGGATGAGAAGTTCTTCCGGATCTTCAACCAGATGACCGTGCATCTCCTGGAAGGCGCCGAAATCCTCAAGAAGATGATCAGCGAGCCGGCCGGCGAGCTGCAGCCTCTGGCGGTGAGGATCAAGGAACTCGAGCATCTCGGGGATGATCTCACGCACACGGTGATCGGCGAGTTGAACAAGACCTTCATTACACCGATCGATCGCGAGGATATCCACGATCTCTCTATGGCTCTCGATGACGTGCTGGACTTGATCGACGCCACGGCCGGGCGAATCGTGCTCTTCCAGATCCGTGTGCCGGTCGCCGAATTGCCGGCGATGGCCACCGTCCTGCTGAGCCAGGTGAAGGAGATCTCGGCGGCGGTGAGCCGTCTCCATGACAATGACCACGTCATCGAGCGTTGTGTCGAGATCAACCGGCTGGAAAACGACGCCGATCGTCTTTTTCAGTTGGCGATCGGACGCCTGTTCGAAGAAGTGAAGGATCCGATTGACGTGATCAAGCGCAAAGAAATCATCGAAAGTCTGGAGCGAGCGACCGACAAGGCGGAAGATGTCTCCAACGTCCTCGAATCCATCGTCGTGAAAAACGCATAGTCAGTGCCGGGTCGATTTCGGCCGCAAGTGTTTCGAGCGGGGCGTGAATCTAAAGTCTAAGGTCTAAAGTCTAAGGTCTAAAGTCTGAGGTCTAAAGTCTTCAAGCGCCATCGGCCCTTTATCACCACTCAGACACCCTGTTCAGCCCGTAAGCGCGACCGTTTCGTGAAGCGTCAGGTTGAGGCGGCGCTCTTCCCGCAATTCAGCGCTGCGGTCGCCAGTTGATCTGCCACCGCCGTCAGGACATCGGCGTCTTCGATTTCCTCACGCCACGTCCTGGGAATCGCATCGAAGCCGGCGAATGCGCCGACAAAACTTCCTGTGAGGGCGGCGATGGAGTCGGCTGCATCTCCCGCGTTTACCGCGGTGAGAACCGCCTCGGCAAAATTCCTCGGGTGTTTGAGGAAGCAGTACGTTGCGGCGGGCACTACCTCAAGGGCATCGGAACTCGTCCCGATCTCGAACAAAGCTTCCGTCGGCGGCAGGTGGACCATTTGAGTTACCCAACGCAGCATGGCGGCCATGTCGGGATCGATGGCGTCCACGCAATCTGCGATCTCCAGCACCTGATCACCCGCCGGGGTGTGCTCGTTCGACTGGATCAGCCGAGCGACGAGATACGCGACCGCGACTGACCCGGCCTTGGCTCTCGGATCTGTGTGCGTGATGATGCAGTCATCGAGAGCAGCGCGCACCAGTGCCTCAGGATTGCGGAAATGGAAAAGCCCCACGGGGGGCATCCGGATTGCGGCCCCGCAGCCGCAGCTGAAGACTCCGCTCTTGGTCCATGCTTTTCCCATGGAGAGATGCCGGCAGGCAAGTTCGTTGGCCCGCATCGGCGTGCGATGCGGGACCGTGTTGAGATACCAGGAGAGTAAGGCATCGGCCTGCCGCGCCGGCTCCATGCCACCGCGCTCAATCAGGCACTCGGCGGTGGCCAGCATCATTTGCGTGTCGTCCGTGTAGGATCCCTGCGGGAGGAACTCACTCGCGTGACCTGCGTGAGCGCGGGTGAAACTGTCGAGTGGCTTGCCGTAATAGCGCACGATCTGCTCACGCGATAGAAACTGGGCCGGCATACCCAACGCGTCTCCGACGGCAAATCCGACGATCGTGCCGGTGAATCGGCTTCTAATCTCCTGTGGATCCATCGGGCCCTCCAGTCTTGGAGTTACCCTTCAGCATTAAGCCAATTATAACACCACTTCAGACTTCAGACATCAGACCTCAGAAATCAGACCCTGGACTTTCGACCTTAGTGCATGAATTCATAAATACGGTGATGGTTCGCAGCCGCAATGCAGAATTTGGCATTGATCATTGGTCATTTGTCATTGAATCCAGCCGGTTTCAAGTCGTCAAATGTTCAATAACAAACAACAAATAACAAATGGCAAATGGCAAATTTGATGCGCACCTCTGCAGGTTTGGCTGTAGCGCCGATCCGACCCGACTTGCGCTTCTCTAACGGGCGGAAACATGTCTCCGTGCTTATAAAATCGAGTACTTAGACTCTAGACCTTACGTTGGTTGTGCCGGCCCTTCAAGCCTCGATTCCAGCGTGCCTGAATCCCATGCAGGCGCTCGGGCCCGTTCACTGCCGGCGCTTCGCGCCTCATGTCGGGCCTGCGCATGGGCATTCTTTTTGCAACGCAGGCCTGCTAGAATCGAGAGCAATTGCGGCATTGGAACTCTTTTTCAAGAAGCGAGGAGGATCATGAAAACGGCGCTTGCCATGGTGTGTTTGTTGTCCTGCAGCCTGATTCCGTCTCAGGCTCAGGACCCGCTGGATCTGCTGGTCCGCAACGGACGGGTCGTCGACGGCAGCGGCAAGAGAGCGTTCACGGCCGATGTCGGCATCAAAGATGGCGTGATCGTGCGGATCGGCAAGCTCGGCAACCTCAAGGCCAAGGACGTGATCGACGCGTCGGGATTAATTGTCGCGCCTGGGTTCATCGATGCCCACACCCATGCGGACGGCATCGAACGGACTCCCCTGGCGGAGAATTTCATTCTCATGGGGGTGACTTCCGTGGTGGCGGGGAACTGCGGTGGATCCACATTGGAAGTGGAGCAGGAATTCCAGAGGATCCGCGACACCGGAATCTCGGTAAACTTCGCCACGCTGGTGGGGCACAACAGCGTGCGCCAGGCTGTTATGGGTTCCGAGCGCCGCGCTCCTACGGCCGATGAACTCTCTCGCATGAAGGACCTGGTCGCGCGCGCGATGTCCCAAGGGGCGATCGGTCTTTCCACCGGCCTGCAATACGTCCCCGGCACCTATGCCGAGACGGCAGAGATCGTCGAACTGGCGAAGGTCGCCGCGGCCTCCGGCGGCATCTATGCGTCGCACCTGCGCAACGAGGGCACGGAGATAGACAAGGCCGTCGACGAGGCGATCACGGTCGGCGAGTCGGCTCGCTGTCCGGTCCAGATCTCCCATCTGAAAATCGACAGCCCCAGCCAATGGGGCGCCAGCAAGAGAGTGCTGGCAAAAATGGCGGCGGCGCGAAGGCGCGGTGTGCAGGTGCATGCCGATCAATACGCCTATGAAGCGGCGAGCTCGGGACTGAGCATCCGATTCCCGTCTTGGGCGCTGGAAGGCGGGAGAGGTCAAATCAGCCAGCGCCTCAACGACCCGCCGACCTGGCAAAAGATCAAGAGCGAGATGCAGGGATTGTTGGCGGAAAGGGGGTTTCAGGACCTGTCCTGGGCAGTCGTATCGTCCTATCGCGCCGACCGGTCGTTGGAGGGATTGTCGATGAAAGAAATTGCTATGAAGCTGAAGCGTGACGACTCCCGCGACGCACAACTCGAAGCGGCGCGCGAGATGATGCTCCAGGGTGGAGCGTCGATGGTATACCACCTCATGTCCGAGGACGACATCGCCCGCTTCATGCGCGATCCCCAGGTTTCCGTGGGATCGGACAGCGGTGTCCTGACTCCGGGCGAAGGCATTCCTCATCCGCGGGGATATGGGAACAACGCGCGGATACTCGGGCACTACGTCAGGGAGCTTAAAGTCATCCCGCTCGAGGAAGCTGTCAGGAAGATGACCTCCCTTCCGGCATCCCAGTTCGGTTTCGAGAAGAGGGGAATGATACAGATAGGCTATGCGGCGGACTTGGTCCTGTTCAGCAGGGAAACGGTCAGGGATCGCGCCACCTACGCCGACCCCCATCAATATCCGGAGGGTATCCCGGTGGTCATAGTAAACGGCGTCCCTGTGGTTCGCGAAGGCAAGCACACCGGCGCACGCCCGGGCCAGGTGCTGCGCACAGATCAACGATAATACCAGCAAAGGCGGCTAATGACCGATTTGTGTTAAACTTTGGCACTCGGAGTTTGTCATGATCAGTGATTACAAAATCGTCCTTTACCGTCAGGATGACGAATCCTGGGTCGCGGAGATTCCGGCGATTTCCGGGTGCTATGCCCTCATGCCCACCAGGCAGGACGCGCTCTCAGAGTTGGAGAACGTCTTTGAAATGATCGCGGAAGAGTATCGGGAGAGTGGCCGGCCCCTGCCAGGAGATACCACCGAAATCGTCCATGCCTAGCGCGTCGGCAAGAGAGTTGCAGGACGTTGTCCGAAAGAAGATTCCCATTGTCGGCTATAGAATTTAGTTTGAAATATGTCCGGGCACTCCGCTCATTCATCCCCGAGCGCCCGGAACCGGAGTTCCCTTGCGTCGACCAAGTGTCCGTACACTCTTGATTGCCGGGCTGAGTATTGCGGCCGTGGCAGTCTTGTGGCTGATGACCCGCTACCGTTTCCCCGGCACGGCGGCGCCGGCTGGGATCACCATCGACTACCCGGGCGAGGGGGCGATCTTCCCGCCTGAGATTCCCCCCCCGACATTCCTCTGGCGAGATCCGGATAAGAGCGCGACAACCTGGGTGATTGATGTGAGCTTCGCCGATGGCTCCTCCAGCCTCCGGGTGGAATCGCGCGGCGAGCGAATCCGTCTGGGAGAGATCGATCCGCGCTGTGTCTCTCCAACGAACGAACCGCCAGGATTGACGCCGGAGCAGGCCGACGCCCACACATGGACACCGGATGACGGCACCTGGGCGATCATCAAGAAGAACTCAGTGAAGGGTGCGGCGACTGTGACCATCGCGGGATACCGGGACGGGGATCCGAACCGGATCGTTTCGCGCGGCCGGCTGGCAATCCAGACTTCGAAAGATACGGTCGGAGCGCCGATCTTCTACCGGGATGTCCCGCTGATGCCTTCGGAGACGGAGAAAGGTGTAATCAAGCCGCTGGCCGCCAAATCGGTGCCGTTGATTGCCTGGCGCCTGCGCAATGTGGGCGAGCCCCGAAGCAGGCTGCTTATGGAGGGCATTCACAGCTGCGCGAACTGCCATTCCTTTTCGGGCGACGGCAAGGCGATGGGGATAGACGTGGATGGGCCGCAAAACGATAAAGGGCTGTACGCCATCGTACCGATCCGGCCGCACATGTCGATCCGCAACGAGGACGTGGTCGCATGGAGCACTTTCCGGGGCAAGCTGGGCGGCAAGCTGCGGGTCGGATTCATGTCGCAGATTTCCCCCGACGGGCAATCCGTCATAACCACGATCAACGATCCCGGAATAGACCAGTCCGACTACGAACGCCGGAGAAACCCAGTAGACCTTGTTTTGAATTACTACGTCGCTAATTTCAAGGACTACCGCTTCCTCCAGGTCTTCTACCCGACGAGGGGGATTCTCGCCTGGTACAATCACGCCGCGGGCCGTCTGCAGCCGCTGCCCGGAGCGGACGATCCGCGCTATGTGCAGACGAATGCCGTCTGGAGTCCCGACGGCAAATACCTCGTATTCGCCAGGGCGGCAGCAAAGGATGCCTACCCGCCGGGCGTGACGCCGGCCGCGTACGCGAACGATCCAAACGAGACCCAGATTCAGTACGACCTCTACCGCATCCCCTTCAACGAAGGCAGAGGTGGCAGGCCGGAGCCCCTCACCGGTGCGTCGCACAACGGCATGAGCAACAGCTTTCCCAAAATCTCCCCTGACGGCCGCTGGATCGTCTACGTGCAGTGCCGCAACGGCCAGCTGATGCGCCCCGACAGCCGGCTCTATATCGTGCCGGCGGCCGGTGGCCAGGCGCGACGGATGCGGTGCAACACCCCGCGCATGAATTCCTGGCACAGCTTCTCGCCGAACGGACGCTGGCTGGTATTTTCATCGAAGAGCCGGTCGCCTTACACACAGATGTTTCTGACCCACCTGGACGAAGAAGGCAACGACAGTCCGGCCATTCTGATCGATAATGCGACAGCAGCAAACCGCGCCGTAAACATCCCCGAGTTCGTGAATATTGCTCCGGATGGAATGATGAAGATCGACGCTCCCGCCACCGACTATTTCCGGGTCCTGGACAGCGCGTTGGAGCTGCTCAATAATCGGCAGTATGAGGCATCCATTCCTGAGTGGAAGAAGGCCCTGGAGCTGAATCCTTCGGAGGCGTCGGCACACAACAACCTGGGAGTTGCCCTGGCGGAGACCGGAAGAGTCGAGGAAGCGATCGCGCATTACAGGACAGCGCTCGAAATCAGCCCCCGCTATCCTGAGGCATACAACAATCTTGGGGAAGCCCTGGCCGGCAGAGGAAGGCCCGACGAAGCGATCGGGTATTTCGAAAAGGCTCTGCAACTGGATCCCGGACACGCCGGCGCCCACTCCAATCTCGGGGCTATTCTCGCTCAACAAGGCAAGATAGAGCTGGCCGTCCCGCACCTTCAAAAGGCCATCGAGCTCAAGCCTGATGCGGCCGGCGCCCAAAAAAACCTCGGCCTTGCCCTGGCCACCGAAGGGAGATTCGAGGAGGCGACGCAACATCTGGAACAGGCGGTAAGACTCTCAGACGGACGGGATTCTGGGGCGCTCGATCTGCTTGGCCGGACCTACGCCGAAGTCGGCCGATTTCCCGAAGCCGTTCAGACCGAGCGCCAGGCACTTGCCATTGCGGCTCAGCAGAAGAACTACCGGCTCGTGGAAGCCCTGAAGGCCAGGATTGTCCTGTATGAATCAGGCAGAAAACGCTGACTGACTATCTCCTGAAACAGAACCGCCAAGAGCTCGAAGACCTCTGGGGAGCATCCTTGGAGTCTATGTGATGGAGCCGGCGCGTCCCGTTGCCGGCTTTCCGGCTACTGAAACAAAGAGGGGCAAGCCATGGCGGCTTGCCCCTCTTTCACTGCGGGAAAGTCAGCGGATCAGAAGTCGTAGCGGAGGGCGAACATCATCCGCCGCGGATCGTTGCGCTGACTCGAGATCCGGCCCCAAGTAGAGGTTGAGGTCATGCTCATGCTGGGACTGCCCAGGATCACGCTGTTGGTCATGTTGTAGGTTTCCCACCGGATCTGAACGGCGTGCCCTTCCTTGTAGGGCATTTTGAACGATTTCGCCAGCGCGGAATCGATGTTCCAAGTTCCCCAGGTTCGGATGTCGTTGCGCAATCCACCCTCGCCGGGAAGACTCTGCCGGTAGGCAGCGATCGCTGCGATGGCATCCGCCTGAGTAGCGAACCCGCTGACGTTCAAGCTGCCGGTCGACAACGTTCCGTTCTTGTTGATGGTCGGAGTAGGGAACGGCAATCCGGTAGGCACGGCCGGGTTGCTGAGTTGCCAGTTGGTGGGCCACACGGAGCCGGTGCTGGTGCTGGTCGTGGTGGCGGACGATTGCCGGTATGTCCCCGAAATCTGCCAACCGCCGAAGATCGCATCCAGGAACCCGTTCCATTTGCTGCCGAACCTCATCCCGCGGCCGAAGGGGAGCGCATATGCGCCGTAGGCGTTCATTGCATGCAGCGTATCGTAGTCCGAAACAGCACGCCTTTCGCTTGGATTCCACGAATTGGTGACGACTCCACCGCCCCACGAACCGGAATTTTCGTTGCCCGAGGCGAGATCGATGGACTTGCTGAGAGTATAGTTGAAATCGAACGAGAGGCTTTCGGTGAATCGCTTGCGCACGCTCAGCTGTGCGGCGTGGTAATTGCCCTTTCCGATCGAGCTTCTCGCGGACAACGCGCCAAACTGGTTTGAGAACATCGCGTTCTTGCCCAGAATAGAGCAATTGAGATACCGGACTCTGCCGTCGGAACGGAACGTGGTGCCGGTAGTAGTGCAGGTGAAGTCCATCGCCTGCAGGACGTTGGTGAAGTCCCCCTGATTGCTGCTGCGGACGTAGAAATTGGTGACATTCTGCGTGGCGGTAAACCCGCCGCCCGCGGCGCCCGCCCAGAGGTTTTCAAAGTAGGAGATGGGAGCAATCCGTTTATAGGACGTGGAGCGGTCTCCATCGATGTGATCGGCGTAATAGCCCATTTGCTGCATGGCCTCGAAGTAAGTCATGCCGGACTTCGGGTCCGTGAGGTCGGTGGGCATGGCCACATCGCGATTGATCAGCGAGTGACGCGAGAGACGGCCGACGTAGGAGGCCTGAACGAAGAACCCCTTGCCGAAATCGCGCCCCCAGCTGAAGTTCATATTCATCGTGTAGGGCGCCTTCAGCTGATCGTCGAGGCTGTTGGTAATCGCGAAGGCATCGACGGGATACTTTACCGGGAAACCCGCCGGGGGTGCGGCCGGGAGTTGGGCAGTCGGTATCTCGTAGAAACCTGTAAATCGTGGAGCATTAAATGCATCCAAGGTGTTGAGCGGATTGCTGAGGGACGTGGAAAGACCGAACATCGTGTTGGCGAAATTGGCTGCCAACGGCTGTCCGATCATGTCGTAGTACATTCCGAATCCGGCCCGAATGGAAGTTTTTCCCTCTCCGCCGAACAGAACCTTAGCCAACCCGCTGCTCCCGCCGGGTGAATATGCAAAACCGAGGCGTGGAGACCAGTTCTTGAAATTCGGGTAGAGCTGCCTCCCTCCCGGCATGCTGGCCAGGATGAATGTAATGTCACCGGCCGCTGCCTGCGAGCGGCCCTGGGCGGCCAGGTAGCCTCGATTTCCGAGCCATTCGGCGAGCGGGATGCTGGGGGAAGTCTGCTGGCCGTTGGCTTCGTGAACAGCCGGCATCAGCGAATACCGGACGCCTCCTGTGATGGTCAGGTTGTTCCGGATTTTCCAGCTGTCCTGCGCATAGAACTCGTACTCGTCGCCTACAAAATTCAACGCGACATACCCGCCCTGGGGGACCACCGTCGCGGTCCCGTCAGCATTGGCCACGTACTTATATGTGGCATTGACTTGGCTGATCAGGCCGAGAGCCGCGGCCATGGCGTACGTGTAGCTGACGGAATCGCCGCTCAAAAGCCCGCCAGGGATATTCTGGTAAAGTTCGGCGCCGCTGCCCGCAAGACCGGACGCATTCGTTGTGGCGCTGTGGAACGTGTCGTTTCGCAACGTCTGGTTCGAGATGGCTCGGACCGTAACGCCAAAACGCAGATCGTGGCTTCCTTTATTCCAGGAGAAATCATCGCTGATCGTGTGCACTGGAACAGTCCGCTTTGAGGCAGTGCCGGATGAGAAGATGTTATCGTAACCACGGAAAGTGGTGACGGGGGAATTCCGAAGCCCGGTGCTTTCCCCACCCTGCCGGGTGAATCCGTACCGGAAGGCGTTGACAATGTTGGGACGAAGCACCCAGGTGTAGCCGGTTGCCAGTCCCTTGTTGTTGCTTAGGCTCACCGACGACGGCGGTTGACCTGGAAATTGCGGCGTGCCGCCAGAGTGGTCATTCTGCAGGTTGCCGCGGATGAAAACCTGGTGCTTGCCCGACTGGTCTATCGTGTAATCCAGTTTTGCGATGTAGGTATCCTGCTTGGTGTGCCGCGGAGCGTCAAACTGAAAAATGCAGGTGTTCAGTAGATCTCCCGAGCCGGCGACGTTGCAGCGCGGGTACGCGTTGAATACCTTGAGCGAGTTGGGATTGAGACCGATGCCAGTCGGGTCGGCATACTGCTTGATTTCGGCCGGACCGATATTTCTGAGCGCACCCGTCTTGTCGTGGTAATTCACGATTCCGTTGCGCAGATCGTCGGTCGGGACAGTGCGGCGGATTGTGGAGGCGCTCGCATCGCGCCGGCCTTCGTAGTTGGTGAATATGAACAGTCTGTTTTTGACGATCGGGCCTCCAAAAGAGGCGCCGAAAACGTTGATTTTCAACGCAGGCAGCGGCGCCTTGCACTGGTCAAATTCCTGGGCCATCTGCTGAGGCGTGCACGGAGCGCCCGTTGGCTTGTAAGCCTGCGCAATGTTGCGATTGGTGAAGAAATCGTTGGCTACGAAGTTCTCGTTCCGGTTGTATTCGTACAACGAGCCGTGGAACTCGTTGGAACCGCCCTTTGTTACCAGGGCGATATCGGCGCCGGAGCCGCGTCCCTGATCCGCATTCGAGTTTGTGGTCGTAGTGCGGAACTCCTGGACCGAGTCGAGCGTCACACGCAGGACCGGGGCAGTCACAGAGCGGTTGACTTGATCGTTGATGTCGACGCCGTCGAGGGTTACGTTCGCTTGATCTGATTTGCCGCCATTGACATTACCATCCTCGGTAACGCCCGGCTGGAGCAGAAGGAGGTTGACGACATTGCGGGCGTACGAAGGGAGCTGTAAGATCGATGAACCCGTGATCGCGTTGCCAAGCGTGGCGTCCGTAGTATTGACGATCACCGACGAAGCCGTGACCGTGACCGTTTCGGAAGTGCCCCCGACCTTCTCAAACTTGATGTTGATCGTGGCAGGCGAGTTGACCTGCAGTCGAATGTCTTTGATTTCGGCGGTTGTAAATCCCGTCATTTTTGCTGACAGATTCCACGTTCCCGGCGCGACCTGCGAGAACGTGTACGCCCCCACATTGTTCGAGACGGTTTCACGCTGGGCGCCGGTTTGTGAGTTCACGATCGCGATCGTGGCTCCCGGCACAACGCCGCCGGACGGATCAGTGACGACTCCCGTCAGCGAGGTGGACGCTTGTCCGAAAAGGACAGGCGTCAGCAAGATGAGAAACAAAACTGACAAACCCGTAATGCGCATATCCAATTCTCCCTATTCAGTGGCTCCTAACCGGTTTAGAGGACTCGCATTTTCCCAGTATGGGATTAAGTCCCGCTGAAGTCGGTCCCCGCCTCTCGAGCAGCGACCCTGCCAGGTTTCGAGACGCCACGCCACTCAAAATTCCGAAATCAGCGCTTGAAGCTCCCGACCATCAGGTTCTTGTGCGTTTCTAATGATGGTTTGATTATTGCCAGAAAACTGAGCTTGTCAAACAGAATATCGGGAATGTTGCCGCATCTCCCTCTCGGGTGGCCCTGAGGCGAGGACCATTCCCGGCAGCCGGCAAATCACGGTCGCTGGAATTGACTCATGCTGTGGGGGTTATGATGCTTGAGCACCGCGCAGCGCCGCGGGTGGAGTTGCAATTGATCAGAGCTTCCTGTTGTCCCGGATGTATGCTTCAAGCTTCTTCTTTTCCGGATAATCCGGTCTTTTCGCCAGGAACTTCTCGTACTCGGCGGCTGCCCGGTCCTTGTAGCCTGCGGCCTCATACAATGCGGCCAGGCTCAAGTGGGCCTCGGCCTGGCCGGCCGGGTCAAGGCGGGCGGCCTCCTCCAATTCCCGAACCGCCAATGACCCCTTCTTGACGCGCAGATAGGATTCCCCCAGGAAACGTCGTGCCTCCGCCATCTCGGGGTGGGCGGCGGCAAGCGAACCCAATGTCTGTATGGCCGCTTCGTAGTTCTTCTTATTGTAGTTCAGTTTGCCGAGATTCAGCAGCGCGAGCGGATAGGAGGGCTGCTCTTCCAGCGCTCGCTTGAATGCTTTTTCGGCCTCACCCTGATTTCCTTGTGCAAAGTGGGCGTTCCCCAGTTCCGTCCAAGCCTCAAAGTCCTTGGGATCCGCCTCTAAGATCGTCTTCAGAAGCCCGGCGGCCTCGCCATAGCTCTTTTTGCGGTTTGCAGCCATGGCCTGCGTCATCAGTGTCACATTACTGGCCTGACGCGGGTAGATATCCTTGGCGGAAATACTCCCTGGTTTGCTGGCTGCCGGCCCTGTTTTTGCCCGCCATTCAACATCGATGTTTTTGCGCACCTCGGTGCTTTTGTTATACATAAAGGTAAAGGGGATGCGCACGAGATCTTCACCCTCGGCTTCCACGACAATCTCCCAGTCGCCGTTGCCGACATTGAGAAACTGATACGTGCCGCCATTGGTCACCGTCTGGCGGCTGACTACGCTCCGGTCGGCTCCGTAGAGGACAACGAAGAAAGTATCGGGCAGTTTGGCGCCCGGCTCTCCCTTGACTGTAAAGTTTCCGAATAGAGTGACGGTGACGCCCGCGGTAAAAATCTGAGCCGAAGCCGAGCAGGGAAACAGCAGAGCCGCGAGGACAAGAAAAAGAGAGAAAAAGCTTTTCATTTGGTTACTCCTCCGCCATTTCCCCATACTAAACCATCTGTCAATCGGGGGCTGACGACGGTAAACGATGACAGTAAATGACATAGGTCAATTCTGACCCCTATAAAACCGTCTTAGAGCCAAAAAAAAGGGCGCGAATTCTGGTTCTAAGCCAGTGCTGCGACGGCGGCCTGCCGCTGAGAGTTGCACCCTGTCATCCATTTCCCCGATATCTTTCCCATAATCTGATTTCCATTGAGAACGCAGGATTTTTCATGACCGAGAGCCGATTTTTACCTCCCTTTCGCATTACCGGGTGAAGAGCGACACCTCAGCCAGAGCTGTGTGTGACTCACGCCGGAAACGCTACAGCTGCCGTGGAGCGCCGAACCACGGGAATGTGCCAGACCTTTCAGTGCCCTACCATGGGAGGCAGCCATGAACTGGAAATATGAATTTCGCACGCTGCGCAATGCGATCTCACGCGAGCTCCCCTCCTTTGCGCACCTTGGGATCACGCATCGATGTAATCTGCGGCGCCGATTCTGCCACATCCCAGAGGAACCTATTGAGGAACTCGACCCGGGCGGAATGAGGCGTGAAATCGATGTGCTCGACCGACTTGGAGTCGCAGTGCTCAGCATTTCAGGAGGAGGAGAGCCGCTGCCCCGCAAGGATTTCGCCGCCATCGTCGACTACGCAGCCGGGAAGCGCATAAACACAAAGCTCACGTCCAACGGCGCCATGCCGCAGGAGCGCTTTCAGACATTTTTGCCGGGACAGGAGTTTCGCGATAGACACCAGGCCAGGCAGCCGGAGCGTCACGCTCCGGCTGCGTTTGGGGCGTTACTTCTTGCGTGTGGTCTCGGCGCGGATGCCGGAGTCACCCGGAATTGACATGGATGGGAATTGCAGCCGCAAATTGGTCGCGAGCAGCCGGTCGTTGTTCGCTCCTGCAGCTGCCTTCTTTAAGTGCGTCTCATAGCCCGGCTGCCGCGGCCACGCACTGACCTTCGCGGCGGCAAATTCCATTTCCGGATCCTCGCCCCGAGCCGCCGACGCCCGGCAAATGAAATCATATCCGTTAACGGCGGCAGCGATGGCGCCCGTCCGGGTTTTGTTGCCGACCGCCTGCTTCAGGGTTTCAACCAGGTAGCCGTAATCGAAAAGAGCCAGGGCACGGCTGCTTCCGCTTGCCGCCTGCGAACGATCCCTCAACCGTTCCAGCAGTTGCCGGCCTGCCGCATCGTCCTTCCCGGTGTAGAGTGCGGCACGCCTGATCGTTTCCATTCTAACGATCACGGGAGTTTGCTCGCCGAGCAGTGCGATAGTATCCGCGACCAGTCGTCCCGTGTCGTAATCGCCCCTGGCATGGCCTGTACCGCCATCCGCGATCCAGGGGAGCGACGGCGCATCGCCAATGTCGTAAGGGAAGCAGACCAGCGGAGTCCCTGCCGTAGCGAACGGGACTACCGCAACCATCAGGACGGCCGCAATACACTTGATGCTTCTGAATCTCATCTTTGTTTCCTCCTAACCCGAGCTTATGTTCCGTTGGGATAGACGGAAGCCGCCCATGAGTTGTTAACGACAGGTAGGAGGCGACAGCGCATTTCGGGGAGGTCTTCGTGGTTCAAGTCAGGTCACGATACATTTTGTCATCTATGACGATGCCGGCGGTCGTCTGCGTCCATCTCTTCTCGTTATTTCCTGGTTGCCCCAACCGGCATCACGCAAAACCCGGGTCATCGTGCCCGCTCAGCCGACGGAGGATCGCCGGGCTCGCGCCATGGGCGCTCCCACAGGCGCCACCAGCCGGTATTCCCCAACCCGAGCGCATCCCACCATGAGTCGAGCATCCGCAGGTCGCCGGCCAGAACACCCGCGCGCGTCACACCGGCGGGCATCGGGACCAGTTGCGCCAGGCGGTCGCAGAGAAGTGACCTGTCACCGCCGCCGGCGCGCACGAGCAGATGCCATAGGGTAAAGGCGTCTTCCTTGCGTGCCTCCGCCATGACAACGGCAAGGCTCGCTCCGTCCGCATCCGGGCCGGATTCTATTCGCTGGAGAGCGGCTTGCAGCCTCGCGGGGGAGTGAACGAGGTACGGAATGCCGGGCCCGGAGCCCGGATTCGTCCGGCACAGGGCCCCTGCGGGAACGAACGACTCCCGGCCCTGGTGCTGGAAGGCGACCCATCCCGAGGTCACCTGCAGCAGGCCGGCGCCTTCCTCATCCACTTCGAGTGTATAAGCGCACCCGAGATCTACAGCCTCGGCGAAGGGGGTCTCGACGAAGAACAGCCGGGGCGGCGCCCAGATTGTGGCGTGCATGGTTCCGCGTTGCAGTATGAGGCGGTGTTCCGTGGGCCGGGCTGCCATCAGCCGGATCCGTGTCTTAGGCTCGATTTCCACCTCGCCGATATCGCCTACCCGTATCCGGGCCCTGGAATTCGCATCCGTCTGCAGCCACTGACCGATCCCCAGGCGACCTCCCCCGCGTGCCGACTCGATCTGGGGGGATCCGGCGAGGCTGACCACCTCGTAGGACGGGCCCGGATGCAGGAACCACCAGGACCCCGCGATCATTGCCAGGGCACAGGCCAAGGCGAAGGCGGTTCGCCATCGAGTCCATCCCCTTTGGCGGATCTTGAGGGCCGGTTGCGGTTGCCATTCGAACTCCGGCGCCGGTTGCGCATAGCGCATCGGCGCAAGCAATGATTCCAGCTTCTGAATTTCCGGATCCGGTTTCCCGGTGCCGTCCCAAAGGTAGTCGTCATTCATGGGAGTTGCTTCCACACAGTCGCTCGCGCAATTGCTTCATGCCTCGATGGAGATTGACCCGGACCGAGGCGGGCGTCAGTCCGGTGCGGGCGGCGATCTCCTCGCCGGTCATCCCCTCCACCAGTCGAAGGACCAGCGTTTCACGGTACGCCTCCGGCAGGCTGCGAATCGCCGCAAGGACCGCACTCGCCTCTGCGCTGTGATCGTCGCTTGCAGCTATGCCCTCGGGAAGTTCCTCCGCATCCCGCTTCCGGCGATGATGGTCCCGCGCGCGGTTGCGGGCGATCATCGCCAGCCAGCCCGGGAACGCGGCGACTTTGCGCAGAGTGTGCAATTGCCGCAAGGCGACGAGAAAAACATCATGCACCAGGTCTTCCGCATCCCGGCGCGAGACATGCGAGAGCAGGATGCCGTACACCATGGGCGAAAAACTGCTGTACAGCCGGCCGAATGCGGCCCTGTCCCCGTTTTTCGCAGCCTCGACGAGACGGATGTCTTCGGCGATCGCTCCGGAGGCCGTTCCGGTTTCCGGGGGACTTTGCCTGAGATCATGAAATAGTCCGATGGCTCTCTCCATCCGAAGTCTCGCATCTGGTAAGACGCAAGTACTCCCCCGAATGTTAACGCGCGCATCCCAAAGAAAAAAGCTTTCGAGTTCTTGGGGATCTTCGGCTTTGCGGCTTTTGTTGGGGGGCCGGCTGAAAGCACGCCTTCCAGGCGTGTCCGGCTACTGCGGCTGACGGCTGGGCTCGGGCATTCGGGCGGCAAGCATCTTCAGGAACTCCGGATTCGGCTCGTAGCCATTCCGCCCCGCAAGCCGGATTTCGCGCCACGCCTCTTCGTACCGCCCTTCGGCATAAAGAAGCACCGAGAGGTCGTTGTGCGACTCGCCCGATTGCGGCTGCAGGCGAACCGCTTCGCGGTAAGCAACGATCGCCTCTTTCGTTCTTCCGAGCAGTCCCAGCGCGTAGCCTAGATTGTGATGGGTCCTGGCATCGTTCGGCTCGAGGCTGAGGGCGACGCGATACTCGGCAACCGCCTCTTCGAGCTTGCCTTGCTTCACAAGTTCGCGGCCGAGGTTGTAATGGGGCCGGACATAATTGGGCGCAATCTGCAGCGCTTTGCGAAACTGCGCCACGGCTTGCGTGGAATCCCCGGCGTCGGAAAAGGCCACGCCCAGCCCATTGTGCGCGAGATAGTTGTTCCCAGTCACCGACAGGGTGTGCGTGAACAGAGTGATGCCGTCACGCCAGTACCCCAATTGCCGGCGTGCGCCTGCGGCGAGGACAATGATTACCAGGAAACCCGCCGCGATCGAGGCATGACGGAGCATCGAGATCCCGGCGACCGGCTTGCCTTGCCGGATGGCCTGCCGTTCCAGGAGGTCCGGCACTCCCCAGGCCACGATGATAAACAGCCCGATGATTGTCGTGTAGGTATACCTGTCAGCCGTTGCCAGTCCCCCGGCCTGTACCACGCCCATCACCGGGAGGAGTGCAGCCAGGTACCAGAACCAGCCCACCATGAAATAAGGACGCTTCCTTCCGGCCCTGATGGCCGCAACCGTGATCAGCACCAGGATCAGGACTGCCCCCAACCCCTCCAAGACAATGTGCCGGAGATCCGGGTAGGGGTAAGGCACTGCGAGCCCGACCGGCCAGATTGTCTTCGCGAGGAAACGCACACAAGAGATGCCGCCAATGGCGATCCGGGTCCCGGCCGGATGCAGCACCGGGATGGCAGCCCCGCCCCCGCTGCCCTGGGCCACGACCGTGATGATTCCCGCTGCGATGGCGAGAACGCCGAGCGGCAACTTTTCCCGGATCAGCTTCCAAAGAGATTTGCCGCCCGGCCCCAGACGGGCGAGCGGCCAGTAATCGAGCAGCAACAGCAGAAACGGCAGCGTGACCGCCATTGGTTTCGACATCAGCCCGAGAACGTACAGGAGGAGGAGCGTCAAATAGCGCGCGGCGCCCGGGCGCTCCACGTACAGCGCGTACGCTCCGATCGCAAGGAGCATGAAGAGCGTGCTCAACAGGTCTTTTCGCTCCGCCGCCCAGGCGACCGACTCGACATGTAGGGGATGGACCGCAAACAGAGCTGCGACCAACGCGGCCCGCCAGCCGCAGCCGGTGATCCGCCGCAAAACAAGGTAAAGCAGCAGAACGTTGGCGAGATGGATCAGCAGGTTCGTCCGATGGTGCCCCGCGGGGTCGAGCCCATAAACCTGGACATCCAGCATGTGAGACAGCCACGTCACCGGGTGCCAGTTGAAGGAGTGCATGGCCGTCAGCGCCCATCGCACATTGGCGGGTTTGAGTCCCGTGGCAACATTGGGATTTTCATAGATGTAGGCGTCGTCGTCGTAGTGCAGGAACGCGTGTCGCTGCACCGGCCAGAACACGGCCAGTGTGATCACAATCAGGAGTGGGCACACTACCCACTCGGTGCGCGAGCCGGCATAGGCGCCAGTCGGGGAAAGGGCGGCATTTCGCTGTTTGCGGTTGCTCATTCCGGATTCCTCACCAGCCCTGCGCGGGCTGCCGGATCTTTTCGGGCTTCGAGGCAGCCTCATTCTACATTCTGTCTGCTGATTTGTGATTGCCGATTTGTGCCTGTCGGCCGGGAAGGGCTGCGGACGATCCGTGATAGACTTGGCTCATGCCCTGGATGTCTTCGGGATTCAATCCCGGCGTTCCAAACCTTCTCACCCGTCAAGGCCCGTCGCGGTCTGGGCGCCGGTCCCTGCCGGGAGGTCTCGCCAGGATATCCGATGAGTGACAGGCGCCGCAAGGAGCGGGCTGAAAGGACAGGAACTCACCCGGAACGCCACGCCGGCTCAAGGCCGGCTCGCGTGATCGCTCCTGCGGAATCTGTCGGCCCGGGCAGGAAACTGCAGGCGTCCAGGCGGGTTTTCCTGATCTCGCTGGTCTTGATCGCGGCCACTGCCGCGGTTTATGCCCCAGTGCGCAATTACGAGTTTGTCGAGGTCGATGATCCGGCCTATGTGAGCGAAAATCCTGCGGTTTCCGGCGGCTTGACCCGGCAGGGAATCGTGTGGGCGTTCACGACCGGGCATGCCGCCAACTGGCATCCTCTCACCTGGCTGTCGCACATGGCGGATGTGCAGCTGTTCGGCATGAGTCCCGGCCGGCACCACCTCACCAGCTTGATGCTGCATATCGCCAATGCCGTCCTGCTGTTCTTGCTCCTGGTGTGGATGACCGGCGCCGCGGGCCGAAGTGCTTTCGTGGCTGGTTTGTTTGCCCTCCACCCGCTCCATGTCGAATCCGTGGCCTGGGTCGCGGAGCGTAAGGATGTCTTAAGCACGCTTTTCTGGTTGCTTGCGACCGGGGCGTATGTCGCGTACGCGCGGGCGCCCCGTCGGGGACGCTATCTGGTCTTGATCCTGCTGTTTGCGCTGGGCTTGATGGCCAAGCCGATGCTGGTGACGCTCCCCTTCGTGTTCCTGCTGCTTGATGTCTGGCCCCTGGGGCGCGCCGCGCGTGGATCGGGAGATCGAAACCTCCGGGGGTGGCGGAGATTCTCGAGTGGCTGGATCGTCTGGCGCCCGTTGGTGCTGGAAAAGGTCCCCCTGATTGCTCTTGCCGCGGTGTCGGGCGCCGTGACCATTTGGATGCAGCGTGCCGGCGGCGCGGTCGCGGAACTGCAGAAGATTCCACTGAGCCTGCGCGTGGAGAATGCGCTGGTCTGCTACGTCGCGTATATCGGCAAGATGCTCTGGCCGGCGCGGCTCGCGGTTCTCTATCCCATTCCCACGGCTCTGTCCGCGTGGCAGGTGGTCGGCGCCGCATTCCTGCTGGCGGGCCTGACTGTGGCCGCGGTGCGCCTGGCGCGGCGCCGCCCCTATGTTGCCGTCGGCTGGTTCTGGTATCTGGGAACCCTGGTCCCGGTCATCGGATTGATTCAAGTGGGTCTGCAGGCGATGGCGGACCGCTATTCCTATGCTCCGCTTATCGGGATATTCATCATCCTGGCATGGGGGATACCGGATGCTCTGTCGAGATGGCCCCTGTGGCGCCGCGTGCTGCCCGCCTTCGCCGTCCTCGCGGTGCTGGCATGCGCGATCATCACGCGAAGGCAGACCGGGTACTGGGAAAACGGCTCAACGCTCTGGGCGCATGAGCTGGAGGCTGTCCTGGGCATGGACGAATCCCATGCGCAGGAGGTGCTGGCTTCCGTTTTCCACAACCGGGGCGCGAAGGACGAAGCTCCGGGCCGTGGGTCGCCATCGGTTTCCCCTGGATCCGATGCGGGGGAGGTCGAATACAATCAGGGACTGGCCATGGCGAGAGCAGGCAGAATCGACGAGGCCGTGACGCATTTTGCCGAAGCCGTGCGACTCCAGCCCGGCTTCGCGGACGCCCGCATGAATCTGGGCAGGGCACTGGCAAGCCTGGGGAATGCCGGCGAAGCCCGCGCACAATTCTCGGAAGCTGTGCGCCTGGCACCCGACTCGGCGGAAGCGCACCACGACCTCGGCCTGAGCCTTTTGAGGCTGGGAAGGATCGACGAAGCCGTCGAATCGTTGGCCGCGGCGGTGCGCCTCAATCCCGGATATGCGGAAGCGCAGGGCGATCTCGGGTTTGCCTTGTCGATCCGCGGAGAATCAGGCCCGGCCATCGAGCATCTGACCGAAGCCGTGCGCCTCAAGCCTGACTTCGCGGAGGCGCACAACAACCTGGGCACCGCATTAGTGCGGGAGCGCCGATCCGGCGAAGCGCTGCCCCACTTCGCCGAGGCTGTGCGCCTCAAGCCGGATTTCGAACTTGCCCGTCGCAACCTGGGAATCTCCCTGGCAGGCGCGGGCAGAATCGACGAGGCGATTTCCCAGTTTCGGGAAGTTCTGCGCATCAACCCTCAAAATGAAGAGATCCGGAAGGCGCTGGAGGCCCTCGCCCAGCAAAGCAGGAGGCCCGGACGTCGTTGACAATCCGGTGCTGGGTGCTGGATGCAGGTGTCAGGTGTTGGGTTTTGGTTGTCGGGGCAATCAGCGAATGTCCGGCGTTTAGCGTCTGATCTACCTGGTCCTCCAACACCCAGTACCCGACACCCAACACCTAAGGACACCCTTCCGCGCATTCGATTGATTAGGCATGGATAAACTGATGATCCAGTTTGATTTCAATTGATTAAAACGCTCATCTTCCGCTGCTGCCGTGCCAGAATACTTCAACGCACCGCTAAATGCCCACAATGATGGCGCATATCGCCCATTTACCGCGCGGGTTGATCTTTTGATACATTGCCATGGGCTAATGAATCTTCGTTTAAATATTTGCAGCGCCTAAATAATAAGCTTGAATCGTGACAATCGTGCGGCTACTCTAGCCGCACGAAATAAACCGATACTTTCCCTGGCTAGGAAGGGGCGGAGGAGGGACGTGCTCCGGAATCTGGATGCGGAGCAGTGGACTGCCCTGTTTTGTGCATGTCTGATGGCGCCCAACACAGATCAGTGGACTTCTTTTTTGCGGTTCCGGCACTGCCTGTGCCATCGACGTGCGTTTCCGTTAATGAATGGGGGCCACCCTACCCATCGCTGAGTACGTGAGGATCGTGATCATGTTGCGCAGGCATTCCTCAGATCATTCGATGGGGATTTGGAGGTGGAGCCGGGTCGGAGGGATCCGGATCCGAAGTTCAACCATACTATCCAAGGAATTCAAATGAGACATTGTGCATTGAAGCTGGTTTCAGCAGCGCTTTTGATTGTGGCGATCAGCTGCTACGGTTTTGCGCAGGGCGCAGGTGCGAGCTCTACGCTGACGGGGACAGTGGTCGACCAGTCAGGCGGGGTAATTCCGGGGGCGGACGTTCTGGTCAAGAACGACGCGACTGGAGCGGAATTCAAGGCTGTTACCGCCGAGAACGGGACCTTCTCCATTCCGGCTTTGAGCCCTGGAGTCTACACGGCCACCGTAACGGTGCCGAACTTCAAAAAGGCGGAGGTCAAAAACATCACACTGGTTGCGGGCACGCCCGCCACGATCCGGGTTGCGCTCGTCGTTGGGGGCAGCACCGAAACCGTGATCGTGGAAGCCGGGGCGCAGATCGTGCAGTCGCAAAGCGCGACGGTTGCGACGACGCTGGCTGTCAACCAGATCACGCAGCTTCCACTGGCAACGCGGAACGTCATGGACTTCCTGGTCATGCTGCCGGGGGTAAACACTACAGGCGGTGCGCGCAACTCGACCGTTGAGGGCATGCCGATCCAGGCGCTCAGCATTACCCTTGACGGCGTAAACACCCAGGACAATTACCTGAAGAACGACTTCTTCACCTATATCAGCCCTCGCCTGGACGCCATCCAGGAAGTGACCGTCTCCACATCGACGCCCGGGGCGGAGAGTTCCGGAACCGGCGCCGTGCAGATCAGATTCGTGACCCGCTCGGGAAACAACGAGTATCACGGCAGCCTCTACGAGTACCATCGCAACCCGGCACTCAATTCCAACTACTGGTTCAACAACCGCAATCTGGCTGCCGTCTACCAGGGTGACCCCGGCCGCGGCGTGGCCTGCACACCGGAGCAGCTGGCCAACGAATGGGACAAATGCAAGGCGCCGCGCGACCGGGTGCTGTTCAATCAGCCCGGCGGGCGCGTCGGCGGCCCGATCACGATTCCAAAGTTGTTCGATGGCCGCGACAAGGCCTTTTTCTTCTTTAACTATGAGGAATTCCGCCTGCCCGCCCAGCGCACCCGAACCCGGACGATCTACAATCCTCTGGTCGAGCAGGGCTCCTACGTGTACCTGTATCAGGGCGTCACGCCTTACGAAGTGAGATCGGTGAAGTTGCTTGGCGCCGACGGTATTGCAGCGAAGAACGGGCAGACGGCGACATGGGATCCGACCGTCCAGAAACTGCTGGCCGATATCCGCAATTCGACCGGCTGTCCCAGCTGCAACATCCAGGAATATCCGATTGTATCCAATCCGCTGTACCAGAACCTGCTCTTCAAAAACAAGTCGCTGGGCATCCGCAAGTTCCCCACTGCCCGCTTCGACTTCAACCTGACGAACAGCCACCGCCTGGAGGCGAGCTGGAACTATTCCTACTACGGTTTCGGCGTCGACATGCTCAACAACCTGGATCCGATCTTCCCGGACTTCCCGGTTTACGGCACCCAGGGCGGCAACCGTTTTGCCTCGGCTGTTGCCCTGCGCTCGACACTGACACCCAGGATCGTGAATGAGGCGCGCGTCGGCTTCACCGGCGGCACGACGTTGTGGAGTCCGAACGTGGATGAATCGGCCTTCACCGGGTCGGTGGCCAACTACGGCACCCATGTCTTCGGGCTTTCCGGCATCAGCACCGCGTACGCCACCAACAGCGGAGAACGCCGCAACGCTCCGGTGACCACGGTCGAAGACACGCTGACCTGGACCCGGGGTACGCACAGCTTCAGCTTCGGCGGCAGCTGGGAAAACGTGGGCGGGTGGCAGTGGGTAAAGACCATTTTGCCTTCGGTCAGCTTTGGACTGCCCAGCGCCTACGATCCGGCATACGTCATGTTCGACGCGACCAATGGCAAGGTGAACTTTCCAGGAGCGACCAGCGGCCAGATCACCACGGCGTCGAACATCTACGCGATGATGACCGCGCGGGTCACCAGCATCAGCGCCAGCGCGATTCTGAACGAGACAACCAACCAGTACGAATACAACGGGCCTCGTGTCAGGCGCTCGCACCAGCGGGAGATGGGGATCTTTGCCCAGGATTCGTGGCGCGTGAAGCCCAACCTGACGCTGAATTATGGCCTGCGCTGGGAGCTTCAGAGGCCGTGGACCCCGCTCAACAACGGGTTCGCGTGGGCCTCGCCGGCAGAGGTATGGGGGCCTTCCGGAGTGAACAGCCTCTTCAAGCCGGGTGCAACCGGCGGCGTGCCGTCGGTGGTAAATCTGTTCAACCCCGGTGACCCTGCCTATAAACCCGACTACAAGACCGTCTCGCCGACATTCGGCTTCGCCTGGACCCCGGGTGCGAGGGAAGGCATCCTGGGGAGGATCCTCGGCGGCGGCGCGCAGACCGTGCTCCGCGGCGGGTTCTCGGTCGCATACAACCGCTGGTCGATCAGCACGTATGTGACCCCGTTCGGCGGCAACCCCGGCGGCACCATCACCGCCAGCCGCAGCCAGAACCTCGGGAATCTGATCGTCGGCAACATGTCCTATCCGGTCCTGTACCGCGACAAGAGCCTGATCGGCCCGCCCGAATTCGCGAAGGAGCCTCAGTATCCGCTTACTCCTGCGATCACCAATTCGATCTATGCCTTTTCCCAGGATTTCCGCACTCCGTACACCATGTCCTGGTCGTTCGGCATGCAGCGGGAATTAAGCAAAGACACGGTGCTCGAGATTCGCTATGCCGGCAACAAGAGCCTCCAGGGCCTGACCAATTACGACCTCAACGAGCTCAACATTGTCGAGAACGGTTGGCTCGACGAGTTCTGGCTGGCGCAGAAAAACCTGTATGCCAACATCACTGCAGGCAGGGGGACGAACTTCCGCTACTACGGCGCGGGCACCGGCACCTCTCCTCTGCCGATCACAATCGCCTACCTCGGCGGCAAGCTGGATCCGAATGATCCGGCCAGTTACACGACCGCCAAACTGGGGAGCAGCCAGGGCGGCTTCTTCACCAATGCCACCTACACTAACAACCTGAACCAGTACAGCCCGGCGGCTGCAAGCCTTGCCGACACTCTGCAAAATGACGCAACCCGCCGGGCGAACGCTCTGGCGGCGGGACTTCCGGCCAACTTCTTCTACGTCAACCCCTACGTGAACAGCGCCGTCATCTATCAGAACGGCGGTTGGAGCAAATATGACTCGATGGTGGTGGAGTTGCGCCGTCGCATGGCGAAGGGGTTACTCGTGCAGGCCAGTTACGTGTTCGCCAAAGGCTTCGGTTCGAGCATGCTCTCCTTCCGCAGGCCACGAGTCACGGGTCTGGGCGGCACGTTGCCCCATGCCTTCAAGCTCAACTGGGTTTATGAACTGCCGGTCGGCAGCGGCAGGGCGCTGTTGAACAGCACTCATGGCGTGCTCGACCGCGTGATCGGCGGTTGGGAAATCCAGGGCACCGGCCGCATCCAGGCCGGCAACCTGCTCGACTTCGACGGCGCCTACCTGGTCGGCATGACCGATCAGGAATTGCGCGATGCCGTCGGCCTCCGGTTCGATGATGCCGGCAAGAAGATCTATTACTATCCGCAGGACATCATCGACCAGTCCTACAAAGCCTCGAGCTACAACGTGTCCAACTACAGCGCGAGCAACCCGATGGGCTTCACCTACGGTGAGCCGTCCGGGCGATATATCGCGCCCGCAAACAGCCGCGGCTGCTATGAAATTGTCAGCGGCGATTGCGCTCCGATGCACCACTACTTCCGCGGCCCGATGTTCACACGCTTCGACATCAGCCTCGTCAAGAGGATCCGGTTTACGGAGTCGAAGAACTTCGAACTACGCGGCGAACTGTTGAATGCGTTCAACAACATCAACTTCTATGGCGTGGACTCCATCGGCGGCCTCTCCAGCGGCCAGGTGTCCTCAGCCTACACCGACTCGAACCAGCAGCAGGATCCCGGCGGGAGGTTGATCCAGGTCGTGCTGCGCTTCAACTTCTAATTTCCCACGCGCATTGCATCAGGGGAGGCCCCGGTAGGCCGGCGGCCTCCCCCCAAAAACCGATGCGCGGAATTCGAAGCGCAGGAGTCGCCTCTTCCGATTGAATTGCCCGACTGGAATCTCGGTCTTCTGAACGAAACCCAAAACCTCGGTATAAAACTTAAGCGCCTTGTCCTGATCGTCTACCATCACACTCGTCAGGTTGATTTTCTTAATCAGTCTCCGTCATGAAACGCGCAAACAGGCGAGAATTCGGTCAAAGCGGTTTTTGTGATTCGAGGCGCGTAAGATCCTGGAAGCGTTCACGGCGCCGGATGGTCTTGAACCTGCGGCCGCGCACCAGGATTTCCGCGGGGCGGGGACGTGTATTGTAGTTGGAAGAAAGCACGAATCCGTACGCGCCCGCGCTCATGATCGCCAGCAACTCGCCGGCCTTAACGACAGGGAGTTCCCGGTCCCGGGCAAAATAGTCTCCCGATTCGCAGATGGGCCCGACGACGTCGGCCTTCCAGACGCGGCGCCGGCCGCCGGCCACTGCCTGGATGCCGTGGTGCGATCCGTACAGGCTGGGCCGCATCAAGTCGCTCATGCCGGCATCGACGACCACGAAGTTCTTGCCGCCGTTCTGCTTGGTCAGGATCACGCGCGTCACCAGGATGCCTGCGTTGCCCACGATCACACGGCCCGGTTCGAGGATGAGACTGCAGTCGAGATCCTGCACCATCGACGACAATTCCCGGGCGTACTCGCCGGGTTGCGGCGGGCGCTCGTGGCTGTAGACAATGCCCAACCCTCCGCCGAGATCGAGATGCCGAACCCGGATCCCCACTTCGCGCAGGCAATGGAGGAGCGCCTTCAGGCGGCTCAAGGCAGTCAGAAACGGCTCGATCGAGGTGATCTGCGAGCCGATGTGGCAGCTGAGGCCCGTGACCTGGAGATGCCTGGAATTGTGCGCCCTGCGATAGAGGCGCATCGCGTCCTCGGCGGCGACGCCGAATTTGTGGTGCGCCTCCCCGGTGGAGATGGAGGGGTGCGTGCGGGAATCGACGTCCGGGTTCACCCGCAGCGCGATGTCGGCGACGCGCCCCAGAGTCCGCGCCCGCGCCTCCAGCATCGCGAGTTCGGCCGCCGATTCCACATTGAACTGGAGGATCCCGCGCCGCAGGCCGAAGTCGATTTCATCCGAGGTCTTGCCGACACCCGAAAACACGATCTTTTTCGGATCGCTGCCGGCGGCGAGTGCCCGCAGCAGTTCGCCTTTGGATACAACATCGAATCCGGCGCCAAGAGCACGAAACAGGGACAGCAGGGCGAGGTTGGAATTAGCCTTCACGGCGTAGCAGGTGAGGTGGGGAACGCCGGCGAACGCGTCATCGAAGGCGCGCCACTGATGTTCGAGAGCCGTCTGGCTGTATAGGTAGAAGGGCGTTCCGGATTTCCGTGCGATTTCTCCTACCGGGACATCCTCACAGACCAGCTGCCTGTTTTTGTAATGAAAGGGCTCCACAGTCGCCGCCTTTCACCGGATTTCTGATTCTATGGTGGCCGCCACAGCGGGTCAATCGCCAACTTGCGCCCCCTTGAAACATCACCGAGCCGCGCGGTACACGACCCTGCCGGCGACCATCGTCTGGATGACCTGGAGGTCGCGGTTGAGAAACACGAGGTCGGCGTCGAGGCCCGGTGAGATGATCCCGCGGCGGTCTCCCATGCGCATGCTGCGGGCCGGCGTGGCGCTGGCGGCGGTGAGCGCCTCGTGCAGGGGAACGTCAAGCCAGTCGACGAGGTTGCGCACCGCACGGTCAAGCGTGAGCGTGCTCCCCGCCAGGCGCCCTTCGCTGTCCCGGCACACTCCGTTTTCGACAACGATAATCTTGTCACCCAGAGGATAGCGTCCATCGGGCATGTCGGTTGCGCTCGAACCGTCGGTTACCAATGGCGCATGGTCCACGCCCTTTACGCGCATAAGCAGCTGCAGGGCCGCGACGTGCACGTGAATCCCGTCGGCGATGATCTCGGTGTAAACACGGTCATCGGTCAAGGCGGCGCCGAGTATGCCGGGTTCACGCTGGTGAAAGGGCCGCATGGCGTTGAATGTGTGCGTCGCGTGTCTTGCGCCCGCATCCACGGCGGCCCGCGCCTCCTCCACAGTGGCGTCCGAGTGGCCGAGCGAAACCTGGATCCCGAGCGCGGATGCCTTGCGGATGAGCTCGAGTCCGGGATCCATCTCAGGCGCGATCGTCAGCCTGCGGATGGTGTTCTTTGAGAGCTCGACGAGACGCAGGAACTCGTACACCTCCGCCTTTTTGACCCAGTTCGCGTCATGCGTGCCCCGGCGCAGGGGATTGATGTAAGGGCCTTCCATGTGGATGCCGATCAGGCGAGCCCCGTCGAGCGCCGGCTTGCTGTGATCACCCAGGCCGCGGATGGCGGCCTCGATGCTGTCGTGCGCGGCGCTCAGCGTGGTGGCCAGGAAGGAGCTGGTGCCGTGGCGCGCGAGTGCTGCGGATGCAGCCTGGAGCGATGCCGCCGTCCCGTCCATGAAGTCGTGACCGGCGGCGCCGTGGACGTGCAGGTCAATGAACCCAGGAGCGACGATCGCATCCGGCTCGTGAATCAGGTTCGCCGGCCGGGCCCCGCCGATTTCAGCCGCGGGAAGCATCCGGCGGATCTTCCCGTCCGCGATATGGAGCAGCCAGTCGCGCCGCCGTTGATAGGGCGTGAAAAGGGTATCGCAATGCACCCAGACTTCCTTGTGTTCCGGCGCCGTCGTCAAATCAAGCCTCCCCTGGGTCGTATAGGGCCAAGTCGCATTCAGGACGCGTCTGTGCGCACTCGGACCTTCGTGCTCACGCACTTCATCCACGTTCCTATCGAGTATAAAACCACGAATCGTGCGACATAGCCAGTTTCTGTCGCGAAACTTCCCGGCAGCGCAATCGGCGCGCAAGATCCCGGCCCCCGGTAGGATATTGCACAGCGAAGAGCCCCGGAGGGGCGACAGAAGCCTATGGCGCACATAGCCTTTCGCCCCTGCCCGGGCTCGTTTAAATGCAACTTCCTACCGGGGGCCGTGCGTCGCTGAAAAACGCGCCGCTTGCCCCCGGCTACTTTCTGGCGCCCCTCCGGGGCGCTGTGCCCTGTGGCCGAACTCGAGTTTCGCGACGGAAACCCGCTAAACGGAATTTTCGAAAAGACGACTGTACCGGACTGCCGCTCACGATTTCGCGCGGCGCGTGGCCCTGGCGGAAATGGGCCGATAGGCCTGGTCGAGCAGCTCGATCGGGTGCACGGCCCGTGCAGCCAGATTCCTGGCTCGCAGACCAGCCTGAATCTGCAGCAGGCAGCCGGGATTGGCGCTAGCCACGACCTGGGCGCCCGACCGAATGATGTTGGCAATCTTTTCATCCAGGATTCGCTCCGCCATCTCAGGTTGTGTGATGTTGTAAATCCCGGCGCTTCCGCAGCAGCGGTCGGCATCTCTCAATTCCACGAGCTGTAGGCCGGGGATCGCCCTGAGCAGGTTTCGCGGCGCCGCGCGGATGCCCTGGCCGTGGAGGAGATGGCATGCGTCATCGTAGGTGACCTTCATGCCGATCGGCTCCATTTTCTTGTCGATCCCGATGGAGTCTAGAAACTCGCTGATGTCGCGCACCTTCCCGCTGAAGTCCTTCGCCCGCTGAGCGAAAGCCGGATCGTCTGCCAGGAGGCGGTCATATTCCCGCAGCATGGCGCCGCACCCCGCGGCATTGACCACAATGGCGTCGGCGCTTTCCCTTTCGAACGCAGTGATGTTCCGGCGCGCCAGGCGGCGTGCCGCATCCATGTCGCCGTCGTGGAGATGCAGGGCGCCGCAGCAGGCCTGCCGGGGAGGCATGGAGACCGAAACCCCGTTCCGTTGCAGCACACGAACGGTCGCCTCATGCACGGGACCGAAGATCTCCGGCATAACGCAACCCTCGAAAAGCTGAACACGCTTGCGGGTTGTCGATGGAGAGATGCCCGCGAAATCATACCTGGGGGATCTCGGGATTTCAGGAAGCAGCGATTCCATCCGGCTGAGACCGCCGGGAAAGAGCTTCAGCACTCCGGACGCCCGCACCAGGCGGCGGAGCCCGCTGCGTTGATAGAACCTGAGCAGGCGGAAACAGATGTGAAGGAGCCTCCGGCTGGGGAACACCGTCTGAAATACGATACGCCGCAGCATCGTTTCCATGACCGAAAGCCTGCGCTGCTTCCGGATCTCGACACGCGCCGCATCCATCATGGCGGAGAACCTCACGCCGGAAGGGCAGGCGGTCTCGCAGGCGCGGCATTCCAGGCACAACTGCATGTGTCGCTGAAAACTGCGGCTGGCCGCGCTCACGCGCCCTTCCTGCATGGCATTGATCAGGTAGATGCGGCCGCGGGGCGAGTCGGCTTCGTTCCCGACCTGGAGGTAGGTGGGGCAGGCCGAGAGGCAGATGCCGCAGTGGATGCAATCCAGGTGAGCGGTTTCGCGCGTCGCTTCCACGGACACGGCCGGCGTGGCCATGCTAAATCTCCCCCACGAATCTGCCGGGATTCAGGATGTCCTTTGGATCGAACTGCGTCTTGATCCGGCGCATCAGGTCGAGCGCCGGCGCCTGGTAGCCCCACACGTCCAGTCCATGCTTCAGCCCGGTGCGGATCTTCTCCACGACCAGATGCCCGCCCGCGGAAACGCAGTGACTGCGCAAATCGGCGATTTCATGATGAAGGTCATGGGCATTGCACTCTCCTCCGGCCCACTCGTACTTGCCGTACAGGATGCACGTTCCGGCGTGGCAGAACAGGAGCAGGCGCGCCCTCAGCCGTTCTCCCATCTCGCTCATGCGCCGTCCCGTGTCGGCTGCAGAATGATGCAGCACGGAGCATTTCAGCAGCAACTCCTCTCCGCTCCCGGCTTTCTCCCGCGCGCGCGCGGCGCGATGCCAGAACTCCTCCGATTCCTCCGTACCCAGAGCGTTGAGCACCTCCCCCCCGTTTCCGGGCGCCATTTTGCGCAGGCGGTCCGCCTGCCATCGGACTGCGGCATCCGCTTCCCCGAAACGGACCAGGAGCACCCATGGCGCGACCACCTCTTCCCCTGCCAGCGATTCGTAGGCCTTCCGGTTCCAGGCTTCGATTGCGTCCGGCATCAGGTCGGCACGCAGGCAGGCCTGGGTGGCCTCGAGCGCCGCTTGAAGCGACGGATAAGACACCAAGACCGTGGCGATCGCTTCCGGCAAGGGCTGAACCTTGAACGTTAGCTCGGTCAGGATGCCCAGCGTGCCCAGGGAACCGGCATACAGTTTGCACATGTCATAGCCGGTGACGTTCTTGACCAGTTTACCGCCGGCTTTGGTCCGGCTGCCGTCCGCGTGCACGATCCTCGTTCCGATGAGCATATCGCGGACAGTTCCATAACGGAAGCGGATCGGCCCGCTGTCATTGCACGCAACGATGCCGCCAACCGAGGAACGATCCGGATGTGGCGGATCCAGGGGAAGAAACTGGTGCTGTGCGCGAAGGGTTGCCTGAAGGTCCCGCAGCGGCGTGCCGGCAAGGACGGACACGGTCAGGTTGCCCGGCTCATACTCCACGATCCCGTTCAACCGGCCTGTGTGCACAGCCAGATCGGCGGATCGCGGGGGATTGCCGAGGTGCAGACGGGTGGCGCACCCGACCGGGATGACCGACCGGCCGGAGTCGCAGGCTTCCCTCATCACCGTGGCGAGCTCTTCCTCGGACCCAGGGGTCCTTTGCTGCCCGATCTGCACACCGTCAATCTCCATCAAAGTGACAGCCACTGCGCGCCTCAACTGAAACGGGAAAGCCTGGATGGCAGAATCTTGCCCGGGTTGCAGAGTTCATCCGGGTTGAACGCCGCGCGCACACGCCGCATTGCTTCCAGATCGGCGTCAGAAAACAGCATGTCCATATATTCGTTCTTCTCGCTGCCGATGCCGTGCTCGCCGCTCAGCGTTCCCCCTGCGTCGACGCAGATACGGAGCATTTCCCGGACCAGTGCAAGGATGCGCGCTTCTTCCCCTTCCTTTTTCCGGTCGAACAGCAGAATGGGGTGAAGGTTGCCGTCGCCGGCATGTGCGAGGCTGGCCAGGGGAACTCCTGCCCGGTCGGCGATCTCGTAGATGCGTGTGACGACCTCGCTCAGGCGATGCCGCGGGACGACGGCGTCGTGCATATAAAGGTCGCGCGTCATTCGCCCGGCAGTGCCGAACGCCTCCTTGCGGCCTTTCCAAAGTGACAACCTCTCTTCCTCGGTCTTCGCAACCCGCAACTCCTGGCAATTGCAGCGGAGGCAAATCTCCGCCACCTGGTCGGCCTGCGGCTGAAGGGAGGGAAGAAATCCGTCAAGCTCGACGATCAAAACAGCCCCGGCGTCGGTAGGAAGCCCGGCCCTCGTGGCAGTCTCCACGGCACGGAGCATGCGGCGGTCCATCATTTCCAGCGCCGCAGGGATGATCCCGCGCGCGATGATGCTCGAGACTGCGTCGCAAGCGTCCTTCAGCGACGGGAAGGCCGCCAGCATCGCTTTGGCGGACTGCGGCAAACGGCTGAGCCTGAGCACCGCAAGCGTCAATACGCCGAGCGTGCCTTCGGAACCGGTGAAGATCCCGGTCAAGTCGTAACCCGGGCAATCAGCCGCGCGACTGCCCAGTTCGACGGTCTCCCCGGAGGGGAGGACGACCTCCAGACACACTACATGGTTGGTGGTGGTGCCGTATTTAAAGCAGTGGGGCCCGCCGGCATTTTCGGCGACGTTGCCGCCAATGCTGCTCACACTCTGGCTTGAGGGATCCGGAGCAAAGTAGTATCCGGACGGGGTCGCAGCCTTGGTCAGATCGAGGTTGATTACGCCGGGCTGGACCACTGCCTGGCGGTTCTCGAAATCGAGTTCGCGTATGTTTTTCATGCGGGTGAGCGACAACAGGATTCCCCCGAACCGAGACAAGGCGCCGCCGCTCAATCCTGTGCCCGCGCCGCGCGGAACAAACGGGATCCTGTGCTTGCGCGCCACCTCGATGATCCGCGCGATTTCCTCCCGGCTGGAAGGAAGCAGCACGGCATCCGGGGGGTGATGATGCAGGGCAAAACCATCACACTCGTAGGTCAACAACTCCTCGGGATCGACCAGCACATCCTCGGTGCCGACGATCGCTCGAAGTTCCTCAAGGATTTCACTGTTCAGGGGCAACTCCTATGACCCTTCGACACAACCTGGTTTGTCATTCGCGAGCCGGGTGATTATACCACTGCCGCCCGAATGGCGGGAATTGCCTTGCCATCTCCCGGGCGATGCAGGCTAAGTTCTTACAAAATCTGATGGATGCGGCGGCGACTGATGTATAATCCCGCGTGACAAAGGACAGGAAACTATGAAATCATGTTTGCTCCAGCTCATGGTTTGCTCCGCAATTCTTGCGATCTGTGCGGGAGTGACCACCGCTTTTCCCGGCGATCAGACCCCACGTGTTCTCAACGGGATCGATGTTCTGAGGCGTCAGGGATTTGCTCCGCTCGAAGGCAAGCGCGTGGGACTCGTGACCAACCACACGGGCCTGGCCGATGACGGGACTCCCACAATCGATCTGATCTTTAAGCACAAGGCCTGCAAACTCGTTGCGCTCTTCAGCCCCGAACACGGAATCCGCGGGCAGGCTGACGCGCGAGTCGAGTCGTCGGTGGATGAGGCGACCGGGCTCCCCGTGCACAGTCTCTATGGCGAAACCATGCGTCCCCGTCAGGAGGTCCTGCGGGAGATCGATGCGTTGGTTTATGACATTCAGGATGTCGGCGCCCGGTTCTACACCTACTCGACAACCATGGCCTACTGCATGGAAGAAGCGGCCAAGGCCAAGATTCCGTTTTATGTCCTTGACCGGCCAAACCCGATCGGCGGCCTGAGTGTCGAAGGGCCGATGCTGGATGCCGACAAGACCTCGTTTGTGGGCTATATGCCGCTGCCCGTCCGGCACGGGATGACGTTGGGTGAACTGGCCCGCTACGTCAACGCCGAAAAAAATATCGGGGCTGACCTGCATGTTATCGAGATGGAAGGGTGGCGGCGGGGCTTCTACTTCAGTGATACGGGTCAGCTCTGGGTGAATCCTTCGCCGAACATGCGCAGCCTGCTGGAGGCGATCTTCTACCCGGGTGTGTGCCTGCTGGAAGGCGCCAACGTGTCTGTGGGCCGTGGGACAGACACGCCGTTCGAAGTAATCGGCGCGCCCTGGATCGAACCTCGCCGTCTCGCAGCGGCGCTTGCGGAGGCCGGCGTGCCGGGAGTCGAGTTCGTGCCGCTGTACTTCACGCCCACCGCCAGCAACTTTCGCGGGCAGCAGTGCGGCGGCGTCAACCTGGTGCTGACCGACCGGAACCGGTTCAATTCTGTGCTCACGGGACTGACTTTGATTTCTGCCCTGCGCCGGCTGTATGCCGACAAATTCGAAATCGACAAGACCATCCGCCTGCTGGGAAGCGCGCAGGCGCTCGACGCATTGAAAAAGGGTGAGTCGCCGGAAAGCGTGATGAGAGAGACGATTTCCGGAATGCGTGATTTTCTTGACAGGCGGGAAAAGGCCCTGATCTACGCGCGATGATATGATCCTGAAAGAAGGAGAGTGACGATGGCTCCGGCCAGGCGAAAAAGGAAAGAGGAAATCAAGATCACGATCGGCCCGTTTCGGAACCTTGCGGACTATGACACCTGCATGGACATACAGCGTGAAGTCTGGCGATGCGAGGATATCGATGTCGTGCCGTTGGCTGTGATGGTGGCGGCGGACCGGTACGGCGGCCTATCGCTGGGAGCATATAATAGCCTCGGCGAAATGACCGGCTTCTGCTGGAGCATTCTCGGGATGGAAAACGGCGAGCTGCTGCAACACTCGCACATGCTGGCGGTGCGCACGGCTTACCGCAACTTCGACGTCGGCTTCCGGCTGAAGTCGGCGCAACGCAAGGAGACGCTGCGCCACAAGCTGAACACAATCACGTGGACCTTCGATCCCATGCAGCCCATGAACGCCCACTTCAATCTGGGAAAGCTCGGCGCGTGGACGGCTGTTTACCATGAGAACTTCTTCGGCGAAACCACCAGCTCGCTGCACCGCGGGCTGCCGACGGACCGACTCCTGGTCCGCTGGGACCTGAAGAGCCCGAAGGTGGAGGAACGCCTGGAGGGTGGACCCCCGCGCCGCGACCTGCGCAAGGAACTGAAGAAATACCCGGCGATGAACCAACTCGAAGAGCTCGCGCCGGGGATGACCGCCTCCTCGCCGCTCAAGCTCAACCTCACCGCGGACCAGGTCCTGCTTGAAGTGCCGTACAATCTCCCCGAAATCAAGACCCGGAATCTCGGTGTGGCCCTGGAATGGCAGGGGAAGATGCGACAGGCGTTCCGGCATTATTTCAAGAAGGGTTATGCGGCAATCGACTTCTGGGTCGCCGAGGAAGATGGCCATCTGCGGACCTTTTACTTCCTCGAAAAGAAGATGAAATAGGACGATGACCGCCGGGTGCGTGAAGCAGATTTCACGCACCCCGCAGTTTTGTGACCGAGCCGTGGACACATTTTGGTACGCGAGATTTGCCGGAAGTCCTGGGACCGCGGGCCTCCGGCCCACTCTGGACCTGAGGAGAAATTTGCGGGCGAGACGCCCGCGGCCCCAGGGGCCAGACAGTCTGCACTCTCTGCCCGCATTGCGGGGCAGGCCGGAGCCGCGCCCTCCGGGCGTGCTCGATTACTCCGCATCCTTGCCCTCCCGGTCGGGCGGCAAGCAACCAAAACTCCATTCAGGATTTCAGAATTAGGGGGGACCATGCATCCGTATCATCGTTGGTGTCGGAACTTCGTTCCGGGTCTGCTTGGCATTTTGTTGCTGTGCACTGCACCCGGGTCCGCGCAGCGTCAATCCCAGGGCGGGGGCGCCCCGGCGCCGGAAGGACTGCGCTTCCGCTTCATGGGCCCGGCAGTCGGGAACCGGATCGCGGCGGCCACGGGGGTTCCCGGCGACCCGAACACGTATTACGCCGGGGCCGCCTCGGGCGGAATCTGGAAGTCCACCGATGGAACCAAGACCTGGACTCCCATCTTCGATGATCAACCGGTAGCCGCAATCGGGGCGCTCGCCGTGTCCTCTTCGGACCACAATATCGTCTGGGCCGGCACCGGAGAGGCATGGGCAATCCGGGACAGCGACATGATGGGGGACGGGATCTACAAGTCCACTGATGCGGGGCGCACCTGGACCCACATGGGGCTGTTCGAGACCGCGCGCATTGGCCGCATCATCATCC